>NZ_WKLH01000010.1 GCF_010882175.1 Mangrovibacterium lignilyticum
CATAACTGGTTGAAACGTTTAGATTTGTATAACAAGAGCCGGATGACGGGAGACTGTCAAGTCCGGTTCTGTGAGAGGCTTAGGGTGAAACTCCCTTTGCCTACTCGACCAAGTGACCGTTGTGTTTAATTTCAAAATAGCTGCTTAATAATTGAGAATGTATACTGAAAAAGTGAATTATAGAAAGAACTATTTGTTGCTTTTAATACCTGTTATCTGTTTTGCAATGATAATAGTATCTATTACAACAAAGAATGATTTTAATAGTGTAGTTGTTGGAGTAATAGCAACAGGATTTCTTCTTTTTTTGACTAAACCAATTCTCCGAATTTTTAAAGGTTATTATATTATTCAAGTTAGCAGCAAGGAACTTACTGTTCAACCTTATCTATTTCGTCCCGGGAAAAGAAAAGTATACGATTTGAAATTTATTCGAAAAATTGAATGTAGGAAAAATGAAAATTCAGAATCATATATTGCAACTGCAGAAATAAATGTTGGAGGTTTCAGGCATCATCCTGAATCATCCCGAACCTATATTAAAAATCCCATAACCATACATTTTGACTATGACGGTGAACACGTTAAAATTGGTGAAGGTCTTGAAGCTTTCAATGGAGACAAAATTGTTAGAATGATAAAACAGAATAAAAAAAACTAAACACAACATTTTGGAATATTGCATGGCGGGTGGCTGCGAGTGCGTAGCGTTGCATCCCGCGTCAGGTCTTCCTTCGGTCGACACTGACCCACGCCGCAACCGCCACGAAACATCCAATTTTCCGTTATGCCCTATTTTAAAGACAAGACACGATAAATATTAACTATGAAACTAAAATTTAGAAAAGCTCTTCTATTGTTACTTACAATTTCAATTTTCAGCTCCTGTAAAACAAAAATTAATATAAAACCAGTACAACAAACCTCGAAACCTGTTTTCATTACAGGAAAAGTTTTAAATCTTAAACCTGATAAAAATACCATTTCTATTTATGTGAATGAGATGTTATCAGGTGACCAAATTACATATGTTAGTCTAATTGATAGTTCAGGTAATTTTCAAGTAAAATTCAATCAGTATTATCCTCAAGATGTTTTGCTAAGTTACGGGTATAAGGCATTTCCTATTATAGTTCATCCTAAAGACAGTATTCATATTGTTTTTGACGCAGAAAAAATATCAGATAAAGATGAATTGGCAAAGTCCATTCTTTTTTCAGGTAGTTCAAGTAAAATAAACTCAAAGTTAATTGCCTTTCATTCTGAAATATCTAAAATAGTTATCCCTTGGGAGCAATACTGCCAATATGAAAAAGAGAGTGGCCCAGATGAATTTACTACCATCCTTGATAGTTTAAAGTCTGCAAAAAATGAGGTTGCTAATCAATTTATTCAACAAGGTGTTTCTAAAGAATTAGAGAAATGGATTAACAATGAAATTGACTTTGATTATTATAATTGGCTTGCCAGGTATCCGTCTGAACATGCCAAGTTTAATAATCTTGAGGAGCGTACCGTTGTTCCGTCTTCTTTTTATGATTTTATGAATATTGATTTTACAAATGAAATGCTTAGTAATTCCAAATCTAATGATTTTATTGGACGGTATCTCTTTTCTAGAGTTGGTGCTTTTTCAAAAAAGTTTAGTACAAAAAACCTAATTGGCTACTTGTTAGACAAAAAAAAAGATACTTACTTAGGTAGTTCAACAGAACAAAAAATAGAAATCATTAGCGGTATCACTAAAGATAAATTACTTACTGAACTACTAATTGCTCAATGCTTTTTTAACTGTCTTGACAGAAGAGAAATTGAAGAGTTTGAAAAACATTACAAATTATTTGAAAAAACTGTAAATCTGCCTTGTTTAAGAGAACCTCTCATTAACAAATATGTAACGACAAAGAAACACTTTGAACGTCCGCAAATAGAAGAAAACACATTAATAAAATCAGCAAAAGATACTCCAATAGACGAACTAATTAGTAAAATAATACAGGAGCATCAAGGGAAAATAATCTATTTGGATATTTGGGCAGCATGGTGTAGTCCTTGTAGAAAAGAAATGCCAAATTCAACAAAATTGATGAATGCGCTAAATAGCGACGAAGTTGATTTTGTGTACTTGTGCATTGACTCTGAAGAGGATAAATGGAAAGCTCTAATTAGCGAACTTAATATTGAGGGTAGTCATTACCTTGCAACACCAGACCAAAGCAGATTTGTATATAAGTTATTTGAAATGAATGGAGTACCACAATATATTTTAATTGATAGCAATGGTAACATTGTTGACAAAGGAATTCAATTACGCCCAAGTGAAAGTTTAATAAAGACTAAAATTGAAGAATTATTAAAACAATAAAAACAGGGCATAACATTTTGTATAAGTAATGGCAGGCGATGTAGCAAATATCAAGGTTTGCAGCCCGCTCAAACTGCGTAGCGGTTTGACAGGAACGAAGCCCGCAATCTGCCACTACTCATACAATTTACCGTTAGCCGCAAGGTAAGAAAGGATTGAGACAAACATGAAAAGACAAATTATTAAAATACTAAGTTTCCTGTTTCTAATTGGTTGCAATAGCGTTGACTATAAACCAAAATATAAGGATTTTGCAAATGCTTGGGAACGAGAAAACCTTATTGGAAAAGTAAAATCACTAAAACAATACAAAGCAAATGTGACAGATTCTGAAAAAGGAGAAACAGAAAACCCAATTATTGAATTCAACAAGGAGTTTACAAAATCTGGTTATATTTCTTATCAAGAACATTTTGATAATTTTGGGGAGCTTCAACAGTACACTAGGAATACTTATGACAAGAACGGATTTCGGGTTGAATCAATTACGGAAAACACAGTTATGCCAATGAAAACAGAAGAAAAAGCAGTGTTTGACACAATTATAAAAAAGCAGATTTCAGCTCATGCTAAGTTTAACGATTCGATAAAATTTGATGCGTTTTTCAAATACGATAAAAATGGGAATCCAATTGAATCCATGAGTATTGAAAACGGTGATACAACGATAGACCGTTTAGAGTATAAATATGATGACAATATGAATATCATTGTGAAGAAACAGATTCAAAAAGTTGACTCAGATATTTATGAATATTTAACTGAATATAAATATAACCACGACGGAAACTATACAGAATTATCTTTTAAGTCTGACTTTGCCGAAACAAAATCAACTTATGAATATGACAAGAAAAATAGACTTCTAAAAATATCCGAATATCAATCCGGAGAAATTCAAAAAGAGACAACTTTCGATAAGTTTTATAACAAGACTTTAGTTCGTTATTTTGCAAATGGAAATCCAAATAGAGAAATGATATTTGAGTATAAATTTGACAACAAAGGAAATTGGATACAAAATAAGGTTTTTGTCAAAGAAAACTTAGAAACGAATAAACTGATTCAGATTTATATTGAGACAAGAGAAATACAATATTATGAATAAAACCCAGCGGCTAACATTAAATATAAGCAATAGCGGTTTTTGTAGGTATTTGGGCGTTAGTTTTTCAAATCAGCTCCGCCAAATCTGCCGATTTGACTATTTAGATAAGGTGCAGCTTTGGCTACTTTGTAACTTGATACGAAACCGCATTTAATACCGCTACGTGCTCATATTATTACCGTTACCTGCAAGGCTTAAAAAAAGATAGTACAATGAAGAAACTAATAGCAATATTGATATTATTTTATTCTCTGACTGCTCTTGGACAAAATGGAGTGAACGGAGACTATTTTCTACTCTTAAATAGTAAGAGTACAATTTCACTTAATACATTTGAAAATTCAGCAATAGTAGAGCATAAGACCTTTGACATTACTGAAAAATCAATCTTCACTACTGACAAAAAATCAAGAGTAGCGATTCTTGATACAGCTAAAAACGCTATTATACTTTATGACTTTCAATTATCTAATGAAACTAAACTGACAATTCCGTATGAATTAAAACCAAAGACTATCTTATTATTTGAAAATAACCTGTTCGTTGGTGGCGAAATGGGTAAAGAAATTCTTGTTCAATATCAGATTAAGGGGAATCACTGGGAAAAATTAGAGGTTCCTGAAGAAGTACAGATGTGGGGAAAGGCAGTAGATGACTTGGTAATTAAAGATAATCTCTTAATTGCAATTGACGATATAGTAATGCCCAAATATGTTTTGTTTTACAACCTGAAATCTGCTGGGAAACTTGAATTATCGCATTTCAAAAAATTAAAATCAAATGGGACATATGAAAGTATTTATAAAGGCAGAATTACAAAAAAATATTTGGGACTTTTATCTGGAACTTTTGGAGGTTATGGTTCTGATGAACACATTACAATTTATAGTGATACAACTTTACTAAATAGTTTCTCAATTTCAACTGGTGAAGGGTTTAATGACTTTGTAATTTTTGAAGATAAAATTATTATTGCCCATAATGATTATGGATTGGGATATTTCGACATTAAACCTTCGTATTTCGATGAGCCCAAAGACAGGTTTGATATTTTTAATCCAAAAATAAGTTCAAATAAAATAAAGTATAATAGCTATAAAAAAGACAGAATTGTGAGTTTGACAATTATTCCTGACACAGACAAAATTGTTCTAACAATCAAGGATAAACATGATAAAATAAGACATGAAATTATTGAAATATAAAAAGCCCAGCAGGTAACATTTTGTATAAGTAATGGCAGGCGATGTAGTAAATATCAAGCTTTGTAACCCGCTCAAACTGCATAGCGATTTGACAGGAAAGCGCCACGCAATCTGCCACTACTCATACAATTTACCGTTAGGTGCCATAATGAATTAGGAAAAGAACAATACCGTAATAGTAAGCAATTTAGCAAAATACAAAATGAGTATCGAGACAGAAAAATACGGACAAAGGAATCGACGGTTGATCAAAATCGTCTCCGCATTGATTGTAATTTTCTGTATAGCACTTTGGATTTATCATTCTATTGAGTTGAAAAAAGAGACGAACGAACTTTACTCCAATGGGACTGAAAGCAAAGGGATAATAACAATGATTGAAAGAGATAATCTTAATTCAGGCAATATTACGAGTTGGAATATTAAGTATCGTTTTCAAGTAATTAATCAGGAATATCATGGAGAACTAAGTTCTGACGATATGCCTAGTTTGCATGTTGGAGATTCTCTGACAGTTTTGTATTCCTCAAAAAATCCGTTAGTTCATAGCGCATCTCTTTCGCAAATTGACAATAACAACATAGGAATCGGGGAAGCACTTATTAAAAAATGGTACTATGGAGGGATTGGCTTGATAATAATACTAGCGATGAATTTTAAAAATAGAAATTACGGCACCTAACAATGTACATATTGCAGGGCGGGATTCGGTGGTACGCCAACTGCGGATTCTCGCATCGCAGTTCCATGTCCTTCGGACAGGAACGCTCTCCGAAATCCGCCCCGACAACATGGTGTGCCGAGAAGCAGAACATCGGCTAATTCATCGTTCTGCATGCTGTAAATAAGATGGAGGAGTCCGGTAGTAA
>NZ_WKLH01000011.1 GCF_010882175.1 Mangrovibacterium lignilyticum
AGAACAACAAGTTCATTGACAAGATTGAAAAGGTAGAAAGATAAGGAAGATACGCTATCAACAAAGAGTTTTATCTACAAGAGCTAGACAAGATTAACAATTTTATTTACAACGAAGAGTTTGATCCTGGCTCAGGATGAACGCTAGCGGGAGGCCTAACACATGCAAGTCGAGCGGGATTCACCTTCGGGTGATGAGAGCGGCGCACGGGTGCGTAACGCGTATGCAACCTACCTCTAACAGGGGGATAGCCCGGAGAAATCCGGATTAATACCCCATAGTATAATTGGATCGCATGGTTTAATTATTAAAGTTCCGGCGGTTAGAGATGGGCATGCGTGACATTAGTTAGTTGGCGAGGTAACGGCTCACCAAGACTACGATGTCTAGGGGTTCTGAGAGGATGATCCCCCACACTGGTACTGAGACACGGACCAGACTCCTACGGGAGGCAGCAGTGAGGAATATTGGTCAATGGGCGCAAGCCTGAACCAGCCATCCCGCGTGAAGGAAGACTGCCCTATGGGTTGTAAACTTCTTTTGTGTACCAAGAATGGTTCCTACGTGTAGGGATTTGACGGTAGTACACGAATAAGCATCGGCTAACTCCGTGCCAGCAGCCGCGGTAATACGGAGGATGCAAGCGTTATCCGGATTCATTGGGTTTAAAGGGTACGTAGGCGGCTTTTTAAGTCAGTGGTGAAAGTTTGCGGCTCAACCGTAAAATTGCCATTGATACTGAAGAGCTTGAGTACAGTTGAGGTAGGCGGAATGTGTAGTGTAGCGGTGAAATGCTTAGATATTACACAGAACTCCGATTGCGAAGGCAGCTTACTAAACTGTTACTGACGCTGAGGTACGAAAGCGTGGGGAGCGAACAGGATTAGATACCCTGGTAGTCCACGCCGTAAACGATGTTCACTCGCTGTTTGCGATATATTGCAAGCGGCCAAGCGAAAGCATTAAGTGAACCACCTGGGGAGTACGCCGGCAACGGTGAAACTCAAAGGAATTGACGGGGGCCCGCACAAGCGGAGGAACATGTGGTTTAATTCGATGATACGCGAGGAACCTTACCTGGGCTTAAATGGGGAGTGACAGACTTGGAAACAGGTTTTTCTTCGGACACTCTTCAAGGTGCTGCATGGTTGTCGTCAGCTCGTGCCGTGAGGTGTCGGGTTAAGTCCCATAACGAGCGCAACCCTTACCGTTAGTTACCATCAGGTTATGCTGGGGACTCTAGCGGGACTGCCACCGTAAGGTGAGAGGAAGGTGGGGATGACGTCAAATCAGCACGGCCCTTATGTCCAGGGCTACACACGTGTTACAATGGCCGGTACAAAGGGCAGCTACACAGCGATGTGATGCTAATCTCTAAAGCCGGTCTCAGTTCGGATCGAAGTCTGCAACCCGACTTCGTGAAGCTGGATTCGCTAGTAATCGCGCATCAGCCATGGCGCGGTGAATACGTTCCCGGGCCTTGTACACACCGCCCGTCAAACCATGGAAGTTGGGGGTACCTGAAGTATGTAACCGCAAGGAGCGTCCTAGGGTAAAACTAATGACTGGGGTTAAGTCGTAACAAGGTAGCCGTACCGGAAGGTGTGGCTGGAACACCTCCTTTCTGGAGCTTTGATAAAACACTTACGATGGATGTAAATTTCTTATCCCTACCTTTTTATTTAAAATATTGAAGAAGAGCAAAACGCGGAAAAGCTGTCAGCTGATGCTTATGGCCAACGAAGCCGAAGCTTGAAAGCAAAGACAGTCCCGTAGCTCAGCTGGTTAGAGCGCTACACTGATAATGTAGAGGTCCCCAGTTCAAATCTGGGCGGGACTACAGCCCGGTAATCAGTACCGATTCACAGTTGGCAGTTTAATACTGCATGCTGCGAATGGAAACTGGAAACTGAACCATGGGGGATTAGCTCAGTTGGCTAGAGCGCTAGATTTGCATTCTAGAGGTCAAGGGTTCGACTCCCTTATTCTCCACCAGGATAAAATAAGGTCGTAAAGACACAACGTTCAAACACATTTACTGACGATAAAGGCAACGCGTAAGCGGGGTGGTTTATCAAAGATAACGCTGGAGCACAAACAGCAAGGTTCGATTCCTTGGTTATCTACATTAAACAGGCATAGCTTGTTTTTGACTCACAACAGTGAGCAGAAAACAGCGAACTGTTTTAAAGTTCTTTGACATATTGGGAAATACAAGAATATGACAACATATTCAACCTTAAAGAATCAAATTATATAGTAATATATAAAATAAGGAGAAAGTTATTAAGGGCGTACGGGGGATGCCTTGGCTCTCATAGGCGATGAAGGACGTGATAAGCTGCGAAAAGTTGCGGGGATTGGCAAATACGAATTGATCCGCAAATATCCGAATGGGACAACCCAGCTGTCGTAAGGCAGTTATCCAATTATATTGGAGGCTAACCCAGGGAACTGAAACATCTAAGTACCTGGAGGAAAAGAAAACAAAAGTGATTCCGTAAGTAGTGGCGAGCGAACGCGGAATAGCCCAAACCATCATTGTTTCGGCATTGGTGGGGTTGTAGGACCACAAGATTCGAATTAACATTAAATGGAATACTTTGGAAAGTTTAACCACAGAAGGTGATAGTCCTGTACATGTAAATTGTTAATAAGATAGTGGTATCCTGAGTAGGGCGGGACACGTGAAATCCTGTCTGAATCTGCCGGGACCATCCGGTAAGGCTAAATACTGATGAGAGACCGATAGTGAACAAGTACCGTGAGGGAAAGGTGAAAAGTACCCCGAACAGGGGAGTGAAATAGTACCTGAAACCGTACGCTTACAAGCGGTAGGAGCATCATTCATGGTGTGACTGCGTGCCTTTTGCATAATGAGCCTACGAGTTAGTCGTCACTGGCAAGGTTAAGTGGTTCAGCCACGGAGCCGAAGCGAAAGCGAGTCTGAATAGGGCGCTTAAGTCAGTGGCGCTAGACGCGAAACCTTTGTGATCTACCCATGGTCAGGTTGAAGTTTTGGTAACACAAAATGGAGGACCGAACCAGGAGACGTTGAAAAGTCTTTGGATGAACTGTGGGTAGGGGTGAAAGGCCAATCAAACTGGGAAATAGCTCGTACTCCCCGAAATGCATTTAGGTGCAGCGTCGTGTTTGAGTCTTATAGAGGTAGAGCTACTGATTGGACGCGAGGGCTTCACCGCCTATCAAATCCAGACAAACTCCGAATGCTATAAGATGCTTCACGGCAGTGAGGGCATGGGTGCTAAGGTCCGTGTCCGAGAGGGAAAGAACCCAGACCATCAGCTAAGGTCCCCAAGTGTATATTAAGTTGGTTAAACGAGGTCTGATTGCTTAGACAGCTAGGATGTTGGCTTGGAAGCAGCCATTCATTTAAAGAGTGCGTAACAGCTCACTAGTCGAGCGATCGGGCGTGGATAATAATCGGGCATCAAATATACCACCGAAGCTATGGATTTATGGTAGGGGAGCATTCCAATCTTGCGTTGAAGGTGCAGCGTGAGCTGTGCTGGAGCGTTTGGAAAAGCAAATGTAGGCATAAGTAACGACAAAGCAGGCGAGAAACCTGCTCGCCGATAGACTAAGGTTTCCTGATCAACGCTAATCGGATCAGGGTTAGTCGGGACCTAAGGTTAAGCCGAGAGGCGATACCGATGGAAGATCGGTTAATATTCCGATACTCCTTTATACTGCGATGGGGTAACGAAGTGATGAAAGATCCGCGTACTGACGGAATAGTACGTTAAAGGGCGTAACTGTTGATCTTAGTAGGCAAATCCGCTAAGAGAGGTGAAACCTGACAGTACCGAGAGCCTTCGGGCAATCGGATAGTGATCCTAAGGGCTTCCGAGAAAACCCTCTAAGCTTCAGGTATAAAGGACCCGTACCGCAAACCGACACAGGTAGTCAAGGAGAGAATCCTGAGGCGCTCGAGTGATTCATGGCTAAGGAACTAGGCAAAATTGACCCGTAACTTCGGGAGAAGGGTCGCTTAGTGCAAGCTAAGCCGCAGTAAAAAGATCCATGCGACTGTTTATCAAAAACACATGGCTTTGCTAAATCGAAAGATGATGTATAAGGCCTGACACCTGCCCGGTGCCGGAAGGTTAAGTGGGGATGTTATCTTCGGAGAAGCATTGAAATGAAGCCCCGGTAAACGGCGGCCGTAACTATAACGGTCCTAAGGTAGCGAAATTCCTTGTCGGGTAAGTTCCGACCTGCACGAATGGTGTAACGATGTGGATACTGTCTCGGCCATGAGCTCGGTGAAATTGTAGTATCGGTGAAGATGCCGATTACCCGCAACGGGACGGAAAGACCCCGTGAACCTTTACTGCAACTTCACATTGATTCTGGGTAAGTGATGTGTAGGATAGGACGGAGGCTATGAAGCGGGTTCGCCAGGATTCGTGGAGCCATCCTTGAAATACGTCCCTTTGCTTACTCGGGACCTAACCCTCGCAAGAGGGGACAGTGTGTGGTGGGTAGTTTGACTGGGGTGGTCGCCTCCAAAAGAGTAACGGAGGCTCCCAAAGGTGCCCTCATGACGATTGGTAACCGTCAGGAGAGTGTAATGGTATAAGGGCGCTTGACTGTGAGACCGACAAGTCGATCAGGTAGGAAACTAGGGCATAGTGATCCGGTGGTTCCGTATGGAAGGGCCATCGCTCAAAGGATAAAAGGTACTCCGGGGATAACAGGCTGATCGCTCCCAAGAGCTCATATCGACGGAGCGGTTTGGCACCTCGATGTCGGCTCGTCACATCCTGGGGCTGGAGAAGGTCCCAAGGGTTGGGCTGTTCGCCCATTAAAGTGGCACGCGAGCTGGGTTCAGAACGTCGTGAGACAGTTCGGTCCCTATCTGTTGTGGGCGTTGGAAATTTGAGAGGACCTGCTGCCAGTACGAGAGGACCGCGGTGGACATACCTCTAGTGTATCAGTTGTGGCGCCAGCTGCATCGCTGAGTAGCTATGTATGGAAGGGATAAGTGCTGAAAGCATCTAAGCACGAAGCCTCCCTCAAGATGAGATTTCCTTTAAGGGTCGTAGGAGACTACTACGTTGATAGGCTGTAGGTGTAAAGGCAGTGATGTCAAAGCCGAGCAGTACTAATTACCCGAAGACTTTCACTTAGGTTTTTAAGGTTGTTTATGAGTTGTATTTTTTTCCCGATATGTTTAACGTATTTAAGTGTTGGTCCTTGCTGATGGCAAGTAAACCAAAGCCGTAAGAATTTAGGTGATTATAGCGGCGGGGTTCCACCTCTTCCCATTCCGAACAGAGAAGTTAAGCCCGCCAGCGCCGATGGTACTGCATTTATGTGGGAGAGTAGGTCGTCGCCCTCTTTTCAAGCCCGTTGTTCTCCAGAGCAACGGGCTTTTTTTAT
>NZ_WKLH01000012.1 GCF_010882175.1 Mangrovibacterium lignilyticum
GGCGTGTCGAATTGAAGAACGGCAAGTTCGCTGAGGCCGAACAAAACTTAAGAGCTGCGATCGAGATCATGACCACTTATCATCCCAACCCGGCATCGGGCGAGGCGCATTATTTCTGTGGTTTGGCTTGCTCGTTCCAGGGGCGAAAAGATGAAGCTTATGCTTTATTTTACAAATCAAGCTGGAATTTCGAATGGCGTGCATCTGCTTATTACCAGTTAGCAACATTGGATTGCCTGAAGGCTGACTACGAAACAGCTTTGGAGCACTTGGAAGCATCGCTGGATACCAATCGCCAGAATAACAAAGCTGCGATTCTGAAGGCTGTTGTATTGAAGCGTCAGGGCAAGAAGGAAGTCGCACAAAGCGTCTTGGCTGAACTTTTCAAAACAGATGCATTGGATCAATGGGCTAAATTTGAACTGGCTAATCAATCTGGTGATTATACAGACTTTATCCAATCGTCGCGCAATGATGCCCAGACCATTTTGGATATTGCTTTTGATTATGCAGAGGCTGGTTTCTATGCGGAGGCCATAGCTGTGATTGAATTGCATCACGAAAATGAAATTCCGGCATGTGCGGTGCCGAATCCGATGGCCGAGTCAGTCATGACAGAGTTTACTCTGGCCTGGTTGTACCAGCAGAATGGCGAATCTTCCAATGCTGCTGAAACGCTTAAATTGGCAAAAACAGCTTCCTGTGATTATGTGTTCCCTTCGCGCATCTACGAGCAATTGGTGTTGGAGTGGGCTTTGCAAGTCGATTCTGAAAATACGGTTGCGGCTTTCGGGCTGGGGAACTATTACTTCAACCTGAAACGTCACAAGGATGCCATTCGCGTTTGGGAAATGGCAGCAGATGCCGGCAGTAGTTACGGAACTTTATATCGGAATTTGGGTATCGCTTACTGGAATACTTTTGAGGATGGCGACAAAGCCAGACAAGCGTTCCAAAAAGCTGTTGAACTCGCTCCAAATGATATGCGAGTTCGGTATGAATATGACCAGTTACGCAAAAAATTGAACGATGATCCGAAAGATCGATTGGAAAGTTTGCTGCCGATTTTGGACCAAATTACAACCCGCGATGACTTTTCGGTTGAATTGGCTGCTCTCTACAATTTTAATGATGAATATAAAAAAGCCTTGAACCTGATGGAGAATCGAAACTTCCATCCATGGGAAGGTGGCGAAGGCCAGGTTTTACGGCAGTATACTTATGCGTGTTTGAAATTGGGACAGTTGGCGTTGAAAGCAGGGGATGCTAAAGTTGCTTTCGCATATTTCGAGAAGTCGATGAATACACCGGATAACCTGGGAGAAAAGTACCATCCATTGCAGGCTGTGGCACACATCAACTACTGGAAAGGAATGGCCATGAAAGCCCTGGGCAAAATAGAAGAAGCCAATACGTACTTCACTGCCAGCACCAACGAGGAGGGAGACTTCATCGATATGGCCGTGAGTGCTTATTCTGAATTGTCTTACTACAAGTCACTTTCGTTAAGGGAACTGGGTGAGACTGCCGAGGCGGAAGACTTGCTGAAAAAAATCAAAGCATTTGCTGAAGCCAAGCTGAAGGAGAAAGTTCAGATTGACTACTTTGCGACTTCGTTGCCGCTGTTGCTGGTGTTCGAGGATAACATTCAGATGCGAAATACGGTCGACGCTAAATTCCTGATCGCACTGGCAGAAGTTGGGCTCGGCAACGGCAATGTGTCGTCAGAATTAGCCAAAGAAATATTGGAGTTTAATTCAATGCATGTTGGTATATCTGATCTCGTAAAAGAACTTGAATGCGTTTAACGAAATGTTTTAGGTCTATAAAAAGTTAAAACGCAATTTAATAAAGGGGAGATGGATTTGAATAATTCATCTCACCCTTACTAACTAACCTTTATTACCCGAAAATAAATAACAATTTAATTATGAAAGTAATTGTAACCGGAGGACTGGGCTTTATTGGTTCTCATACAGTTGTGGAACTTTGGAATAGTGGTTTTGAACCAGTTATTGTAGATAACCTAAGTAATTCAAATGAAAGTGTGCTTTCTCAGTTGAATGAGCTAACAGGCAAACAAACTACTTGTTATAAAATTGATTGTACCGAGGTAGATATGTTGCGTGAGATTATCAGGGAAGAAAAGCCTGAGGGAATCATCCATTTTGCAGCTCATAAAGCGGTTGGTGAATCGGTAAAAGAACCTTTAAAATATTATGGCAACAATGTCAATTCAACGCTGGTTTTAATAAATCTAATGCGCGAAATAGGGATTAAGAATCTGATTTTTTCTTCCTCTTGCACAGTCTATGGAGAGCCCGACTCTATTCCGGTTACAGAGCAGAATAGAAGAAAAAAAGCTACATCTCCCTATGGAAATACAAAAGCTATTTGTGAGGATATTATTGAGAATAGCGTACATGCCTATCAATGCCTGAGAGCAACGTCATTACGGTATTTCAATCCAATTGGTGCTCATCCCTCTGGTCTAATAGGAGAACTACCTTTAGGAGTACCCAATAACCTGGTGCCCTACATTACACAAACAGCTGTTGGGAAAAGGCCAAAACTAACTGTCTTTGGGAATGATTATGATACTGCCGACGGTACCTGTGTGCGAGATTTTATCCACGTTGTTGATCTGGCTCAGGCGCATGTTGCAGCGTTGAATTTTCTAATTTCTTCGAAAAGTGAATCTTTATATGAAGTATTTAATATCGGAACAGGGAGTGGTAATTCCGTTTTAGAGCTTATTCAATGCTTTGAAGAAGTAAACAGTGTGAAGCTTAACTATGAATTTGGATCCCGAAGAGAAGGTGATATCGAGAAGATTTATGGCTGTGCAGATAAAGCCAGAGCTATTTTAGGATGGAAGTCAAATAAAACGTTGCAAGAGGCCCTCGCAGATGCTTACAGGTGGGAAAGACGATTGTTGGAGTCTAATTGAATTGTTGGCGTTGAAGAGAGTTGAGATAATCATAGAAAATATAAAGGGCTATTGGATATGGAAGAACTCGTAATTGTTTTAGATCAGGAAACAGGTGAAAGAAATGAAATGTCTAAAGTCGCTTTTGAAAGTTTGATTTGTTATGATGACAAAGGCCGATATTTGATACTCAAAAAAAATTAACAGTAAGACTATGCCAGCCTGCTTTTAACGGAGAGTCCACGCTTCTGGATTGGTACATGGATAGCAGGTTGAGTTTTTGAAATAGGGACATTCTTGCGTTTCGGTTTGGGGAAAGCGATTTATTTCTGCGTCTATGTAGGTAAGATGCATCAACTAAACTTAGAACGAATGAAAACCTATCTGAAATGTATTTTTTATAGTCTTGGCATTACATTGTTTTTCTACACTACAGCAGTTGGCCAGAACACGCAAATCATCGAAGTCAAAACCAAATCAACGTCACTGGTGTATGCCGTTGACCAAAGCGAACGCTTGGTCTTTCAATATTACGGAAAAGCTGTTGACGCTCTCGATAATTTTCTGCATCAGCAAGCCTATCCAAAACCGGATACTGACCGTGATTTTTCTTACGAAGCTTATCCAACCTTTGGTTTGGGGAATATTAACGAGCTAGCCTTGTCTGTCATTCATGCCGATGGAAGTTTAAATACGGAGCTGGCTTTTGATGGCGTAGAAACAAAGAGTTCGCAAACGGGTGTGTCATAAACGGTCATTCATTTAAAAGACCGGATTTATAACCTGACAGTCGAGCTTCTAAGAAATAAGCAAGGCCCTCTCATTGAAAAAACTTATGTCCAGACAATAGCTTCGCATTTTCTTCCTGGCTAATCTTGATATATTTCAAGAATGACTTTTCAGTCTTATGCCCGGTTATTTTCATGATGGATATGGACGGAATTCCAGCCAGGTACATGTTAGTAGCTCCGGATCTACGGGCAGTGTGGGTGCTGATTAACTCCCACTTTTGCTGGTTGCGTTCAACCAGTTCATTGCCTTCTGTTCGGCTAACACTTACTAAATCGTTGATCCCTACACAGCGGCACACCTGCTTGATTTGTTTGTTGAGTTTCTGGTCACTTATCGGAGTTGTAATTTCAAATCCGGAATTAAGAATTTCGCCAACTATCGGATGAATTGGAATGACGACGTCTTCATTCTTTCGGGTTCCTTTTTGGGTTTTATACGAATGAATTTCTCCTGAATGTTTACTTCATTGAGCCGGTTGAAATCACTCACCCGAAGGGCTGTGAATGCTCCGATCAAAAACTTGTTTTTAGCGATCGTCATCGCTTTGACTGCTCTCATTCGGAGTTCAACATTCGGTGTTTTGATAACTTCAGAGATGTTGTAGACTG
>NZ_WKLH01000013.1 GCF_010882175.1 Mangrovibacterium lignilyticum
CATCCGGTTACTACCGGACTCCTCCATCTTATTTACAGCATGCAGAACGATGAATTAGCCGATGTTCTGCTTCTCGGCACACCAAGTTGTCGTTGCGGATTTCGAAGAGCGTCAGTGTCCGGTAGGACATGACGGTCAAGAAAGGAGCAGAGGCAACGCACACCATTGCACCCGCAATGCAATTTGCAAATTGTTAGGCAACGTTTTTATTCATTATTTTTAATTCTATTCATTCACAAACCCATCAACCAGCACAATGCCTTTCATTTGCTAGGGACAATTGAACCGCTGTCGACTGTTTTGATATGCATGAAAAGTATATCTACAAAGTCATCTATCAATGAATAGTACTCTTCTCTCACTCTGATACTAAAAATATAGAACAAGCCACCTCTGAAAATGTACTTTTTATTCACTATAATTCTCTCTTTAGGCTCCCCATAAATAAATTTAGTTGTCCCAATCTTTATCCCATTAAAACTAGCGCTGTCTATGATACTTACTAAAGGAAAACTTTCTTGAATGCGATGAACTTGCTCTTCAATTTCCAAACTCATCTTGCTGTAATTAGTCCCAGTATAAACAGCTAAAGAATATTCGAATTCAAACGGTTTGATTGTATTATTCTGGGAATAAATTGTTTCATCAAAATAGTAATTTACACCTAAAGTATCAGGTACGAATTGCCACCCTTTAGGCACAGTAAATTGCACGCTATCTTCAAGTGTTATTTGCGAGGTTGTATCTAGTCTCACAAAATCACCGCTTAACACGATGCAATCTTTTTCTTTATTAAAATGAATCTGTATAGAGTCAATGTTATTGTACTTATTCAGAGCAACTACATTTCGAGAGGTTTTACCATTAAATGAATAATCTTTAGAGACGCCACTCTTAGAATAACTTTCAATCGTTATTAAGTTGTTAAACAAACCATTTAGGACAAGAATAACAGTAATGGCTATAATCCCACTAAAAATCCATTTAATATGTCTGTTTCGCCTCATTTATAGATATTATCTCGTATTATTTCAAATGTTGCCTAACGGATGGCGGTAAGAAATCGTTGCGCATTTAAAAGCGTTTCAGTATCAAGACGCTAAGCTGTTTATTAAATGTTATGTTGTTCAAATTTAGCACTTTCCGCGCAATGTTTTTTACCGCGTGTTGGCAGCTGGCATTCTTTATTTATCAATCAGTTTACAGTAATACAATGATTTGATGGAACAATACAATCTATTTTCTTTGTCTTTTCTATGAACTGTAAAAACAGGAGCATATCCACCAAGAGCTTTTTCAATTTCAGTTCCATAATCATAAGGTACAAAAGTCAATTTTGAATTAACCTTATATTCAATTGTCGTAAAATTATCAATTAGTCCAATCGTATCGTTTTGATTTGTAATACCTATAAATAAATTTGGCCAGCTTACTAAATCATATCGGCCTTTTTTATCATGCAATAATAGTCGTATTGAAATTGTATCTTTTAAATCCGAATACGTCCAATCTTCACGACAATTTTTCACAAAATCGGTATCCTCAGGTTTAAATCCAATTTTTCTTATTGTATTACAACTTAACAATGAAGCTAAAAAAATTAATAATATCACTCTATTTCTAATCATTATCCAGAATTGCAAAATCTTGTATTATACAGTAGTCGTATTTTACTTTATCGTGTTTTTTATAAAATCTAATTATAGTCCATGAAACTCCGCTCAAAGCTTCATATTTTTCGGAAATCTCTTTAATAGATTTATAATCTCCGTTTTCTATAAGTCGGATTAAAGTATTAAAGTCTTCTGTATAGCATTTTTCACCATTTGCAGATACTTCTGCATCAGATTTCATTATTTTACCTTCATTCCATTTTTTTAAACCGATGTAGTCAAAACGAAACTTATCATTCCAAATTCTACCGTAAGCTGTCCGATTTTGTATGTCCAACCCTCTAATAATGAATAAAGAATCACAGCTATTAAAACTTAGATTCTGGTCAGTTAAGATGCTAATTTTTTCAAAGACATCTCTCATTTCTATTGAAAATTCAGCTTGATAGTCTTTATGAAGTTCCGATTTAGAAAAATCTACGACTTTATCAATGAAATCTTGAGAATAGCTAATTGAAAAGCTAAAAATCAAAATTAAAATCAGACTATATTTTCGTGTACTGCTGTTCATCTTGCTTGCTGCCAACGGTCACTTGTATGTGGTCGGGCGGGATTTCCAACAGAAACCCTGTCAGACCCGCAGGAGGTGGCGACAATGGTCTGACTTGTCAGACCGAGAGAAACCCCGCCTGCCATATGACAATTTGTTACCACACGTTTTTTAATTTTCATATTAATTGCTTGGCGGTTGCTCAACAGATTTATTGTCTTCAAACAAGTTAATGTCTCTGTAATTGAGCAACGTATCAAGTTCTAATTTTATACCATTCCAGTCAGTAACGAGCCTTTTAACTCTATGCGAATACGAGCTTGATGCAATTATTCCATATTTTTTGGAAAAGATTAAACATCCTTCTCCATCAATAATTGCGTCTTTCGGCTCATACTTGTAAACCGTTTCAGGAAGATCGTTTATTTTAATATCGACTGTGTCCACACATTGTATCGTTGAATCGTCTCCAGGCGCAGATATTAAGTTAAAAGTTCCTTTAGTCATACTAAATCTATAAGTTCCATTAGGATAAATATTTTTCAAATAAGTAAATGTCAATAAACTGTCCGGGATCTCATTTTTAATCAAAGTGTAAGTCCTTTGTTTCCGAGTCACATTCTCATAATTCAAAGTTTTGTCTTTAACGCAAATAGTGTCAATATTCTCCTTTTTAATTTGTGAGAATGTTGTAGTTGCTGCAAAAACTAAAAATATGAATCCGAGTAATTGTCTCATTGTTTCAAAATGTGTGGTAACGGTCACTTGTATGTGGTCGGGCGGGATTTCCAACAGAAATCCTGTCAGAACCACAAGAGGTGGCAACACTGGTTTGACTTGTCAAACCGAGATGAACCCCGCCTGCCATATGACAATTTGTTATGCCCTGTGTTTTAATTTTTATCATTTACAAATTTCACTATCCAACAACATCCATAATGAGTAATATACCTAATACAATTGCCATGATAGAACTTATATATCCTTGAAAATTAATCTTATTCGTGTCGTCTGCAGGATGAATTGGATGTATTACAGTCTGATATCCAACATAAAGTCCGACAACAATTGCTATTATTCCTCCAACTATTTTTAATGCACTCATTTTAATTTTTTGTTGTTCTGTTATTTTCCCAATTGGTTATATCAACTTTTTCAATTTCTTGCATCCTTTTATATTCGGAATATTGAAAAACAGCAATGACAAAAAGAATCCAAAAAATTGTCCCTGAGATTAAAAGAATCAGTCTTTGGCGAAATTTTATTTTATAATTTTCTTTTTTTAAATCAGTCAAACCACTGTCAAAGTTTCTAAAAAGTTCGTATGGCCCAAACAGGAAAATTTTAAGTTTTTCAAACGATGAATATTTCTCAAATTGATTTCTTTCCTTTTGCTTTTCCCATGCTTTTTCAAAAGCCTTTAATTCGTCTTTTTCTGATTTTAAGTTTTTAATCCTTTCATTAATTTGATTTTCATCCAATCCAAAACTTAGAAGTTTCTCAAAGGATTCGCTTTTCAGTTTTTCATCATTTGAAGTTTTGTAAACAGAAATCAGCCAATCAACTTCGTCTATATGGATTTTGTCTTTTGTCATTTAAGTATCAAATCTGTATTTTTCAACATTGGGCATAACGGTTGGTAGTCGAGTAGGCAAAGGGAGTTTCACCCTAAGCCTCTCACAGAACCGGACTTGACAGTCTCCCGTCATCCGGCTCTTGTTATACAAATCTAAACGTTTCAACCAGTTATGCCCACCTGCCAA
>NZ_WKLH01000014.1 GCF_010882175.1 Mangrovibacterium lignilyticum
AGCATCGCTTGAAAAATTGATCATTCCAACTTACGAGTTAGGAAAATCAGAAATTAACCCGGTTTTTTTCGAAAAAAGAGTTTACCAGGGTTCGTCCGGTAAAGTGTACCCGGTGCCGTTTATCGACAAGGTGTACGATCACAAAGTGGATAAGGAGTACCAGGCTGCGATTCTGGAGAATGAGTTTGTGAAAATGGTTATGCTTCCCGAGATCGGGGGGCGTATTTTCGAAGCTCAGGATAAAGCCAACAATAACTACAACTTTTTCTACCAGCAAAAGGTGATCAAGCCGGCACTGGTTGGTTTGGCCGGGCCATGGATCAGTGGAGGTGTGGAGTTTAACTGGCCGCAGCACCACCGTCCGGGAACCTACTTGCCGACTGATGTTTACATCGAAGAGGAAGCCGACGGTGCCAAAACAATCTGGATGTCGGAATACGATCCGATGTACCGATTGAAAGGGATGCACGGAATTCGGATTCGCCCGAACAGTGCTTTGATTGAATTGCGCGGACGACTGTTTAACCGCACACCGCTCACTCAGACTTTCCTTTGGTGGGCCAACGTAGCTGTTGAAGTGCACGGCGATTACCAGAGCTTTTTCCCGCCTGATGTGCATTATGTAGCCGATCATGCCGTGCGCGCCCAAAGTAGCTTCCCTTTTGCGGAGAACGACTACTACGGCATTCCTTATCACGAGCGTCAAGGCAGAAACGATTTGCGTAACTACAATAATATTCCGGTGCCAACCAGTTACATGGTTTGCGATACCAAATACGATTTCTTCGGAGGATATGACTTTAAAGAAGATGGTGGATTCATCCATGTTGCCAATCGTCATATCGCTCCCGGTAAAAAGCAGTGGACTTGGGGGAACGAAGCCTTTGGTCGTGCCTGGGACCGTGAACTGACTGATGAAGGTGGGCCGTACTTCGAGTTGATGGCCGGAGTTTATACCGATAATCAACCGGATTTCACCTATCTGTTGCCATACGAAACCAAGACTTTCTCGCAGTTCTGGTGGAGTTACAAAAATCTGGGACCGGTCCAAAATGCCAATAAGGACCTGGCTATTCGTTTAGAAATTCTGCAAGGTAATCAACTTGATTTAGGAGTAGCCGGTAGCCGGAAATTCGAGAACCTGCAATTTATACTGCTTATCGGGAACGAGAAAAAAGTATTCGACAAACAAAGCATATCACCTGAACAACCCTGGAAAGACAATTCCATTCAAATTGAAGCCGGACAGGAGAACTCAATTTCCCTGATCGTGTTGGATGAACAAGGAAAGGAATTAATCGCTTATCACCATCGTGAGATCAGCAAAGAACGAAACCGCAAGCTGGCTTTTGAGCCTAAACAACCGCAAGAGGTTGAAAGTGCCAACGAACTGGAATTAATTGGTGAGCACCTGGAGCTGTACCGTCACCCGACCCGTTACCCGGAGCCTTACTGGCGGGAAGCGATAAAAAAAGATCCGAAAAGCTACAAATCATACATTGCATTGGGGCGTGTCGAATTGAAGAACGGCAAGTTCGCTGAGGCCGAACAAAACTTAAGAGCTGCGATCGAGATCATGACCACTTATCATCCCAACCCGGCATCGGGCGAGGCGCATTATTTCTGTGG
>NZ_WKLH01000015.1 GCF_010882175.1 Mangrovibacterium lignilyticum
AGGCCGCAGTCATCCAATGCAGGTGAATCGACATAACCGATCACGATGTCGCCTTCGGCGGTACAGTTGTCTGTTGCTGTTGCCATACCGGATTCGCCGTCGAACTCACAGTCTACGATCATATCCTCTGGACAGCTGATAACTGGTGCTTCGTCATCTTTGACTGTGATCATCTGCTCACAGCTCGATGAATTGCCGGCACAGTCGGTTGCGGTCCATGTGCGGGTAATCATACCCAGGCCGCAGTCATCCAATGCAGGTGAATCGACATAACCGATCACGATGTCGCCTTCGGCGGTACAGTTGTCTGTTGCTGTTGCCATACCGGATTCGCCGTCGAACTCACAGTCTACGATCATATCCTCTGGACAGCTGATAACTGGTGCTTCGTCATCTTTAACTGTGATCATCTGCTCACAGCTCGATGAATTGCCGGCACAGTCGGTTGCGGTCCATGTGCGGGTAATCATACCCAGGCCGCAGTCATCCAATGCTGGTGAATCGACATAACCGATCATGATGTCGCCTTCGGCTGTACAGTTATCGGTTGCTGTTGCCATACCGGATTCGCCGTCGAACTCACAGTCTACGATCAGATCGGCAGGACAGCTTATTACCGGTGCTTCGTCATCTTTTACTGTGATCATCTGCTCACAGCTGGATGAGTTACCGGCGCAGTCGGTTGCAGTCCACGTACGGGTAATCATGCCCAGTCCGCAGTCATCCAATGCAGGTGAATCGACATAACCAATCACGATGTCGCCTTCTGCGGTACAGTTGTCTGTTGCTGTTGCCATACCTGATTCGCCGTCGAACTCACAGTCTACGATCAGATCGGCAGGACAGCTTATTACCGGTGCTTCGTCATCTTTAACTGTGATCATCTGCTCACAGCTGGATGAATTGCCGGCACAGTCGGTTGCGGTCCATGTGCGGGTGATCATACCCAGGCCACAGTCATCCAATGCAGGTGAATCGACATAACCGATCACGATGTCGCCTTCGGCTGTACAGTTGTCTGTTGCTGTTGCCATACCGGATTCGCCGTCGAACTCACAGTCTACGATCATATCCTCAGGACAGCTGATAACCGGTGCTTCGTCATCTTTAACTGTGATCATCTGCTCACAGCTCGATGAGTTGCCGGCACAGTCGGTTGCGGTCCATGTGCGGGTGATCATACCCAGGCCGCAGTCATCCAATGCAGGTGAATCGACATAACCAATCACGATGTCGCCTTCTGCTGTACAGTTATCGGTGGCTGTTGCCATACCTGATTCGCCGTCGAACTCACAGTCTACGATCAGATCGGCAGGACAGCTTATTACCGGTGCTTCGTCATCTTTTACTGTGATCATCTGCTCGCAGCTGGATGAATTGCCGGCACAGTCGGTAGCAGTCCACGTACGGGTAATCATGCCCAGTCCGCAGTCATCCAAATCGGATGAATCTACATAACCAATCACGATGTCGCCTTCTGCGGTACAGTTATCGGTGGCTGTTGCCATGCCTGATTCACCGTCGAACTCACAATCAACGATCATAT
>NZ_WKLH01000016.1:0-614 GCF_010882175.1 Mangrovibacterium lignilyticum
AATTCAAGCAGTTGCAGCAAAACTATCGACGTTGTTGATACTACTGCACCAGTGATTACTTGTCCAGCAGTTGTATCACCGGTTGAGTGTCCGAATACACCAGTCTTTGGCGATGCAACGGCAGTTGATGCCTGTGATGACTCTCCAACGATTACGTATGAAGATGTTACCACACCAGGAGCATGTCCGCAGGAATACAGTGTGACCCGTACATGGACAGCCACCGACTGTGTCGGTAATTCAAGCAGTTGCAGCAAAACGATCGATGTTGTTGATACCACAGCACCAGTGATTACCTGTCCGACAGTTGTTTCACCGGTTGAGTGTCCGAATACTCCAGTCTTTGGAGATGCAACGGCAGTTGATGACTGTGATGACTCTCCGACGATTACGTATGAAGATGTAACCACACCAGGAACATGTCCGCAGGAATACAGTGTAACCCGTACGTGGACAGCCACCGACTGTGTAGGTAATTCAAGCAGTTGCAGCAAAACGATCGATGTTGTTGATACCACAGCACCAGTGATTACCTGTCCGACAGTTGTTTCACCGGTTGAGTGTCCGAATACACCAGTCTTTGGCGATGCAACGGCAGTTGATGCCTGTGATGA
>NZ_WKLH01000016.1:710-1107 GCF_010882175.1 Mangrovibacterium lignilyticum
ATGATTCTCCAACGATTACGTATGAAGATGTAACCACACCAGGAGCATGTCCGCAGGAATACAGTGTGACCCGTACGTGGACAGCCACCGATTGTGTAGGCAATTCAAGCAGTTGCAGCAAAACGATCGATGTTGTTGATACCACAGCACCAGTGATTACCTGTCCGACAGTTGTTTCACCGGTTGAGTGTCCGAATACACCAGTCTTTGGCGATGCAACGGCAGTTGATGCCTGTGATGATTCTCCAACGATTACGTATGAAGATGTAACCACACCAGGAGCATGTCCGCAGGAATACAGTGTGACCCGTACGTGGACAGCCACCGATTGTGTAGGCAATTCAAGCAGTTGCAGCAAAACTATCGACGTTGTTGATACTACTGCACCAGTGATTAC
>NZ_WKLH01000001.1:0-575368 GCF_010882175.1 Mangrovibacterium lignilyticum
ACACCAATTTCCCCCGCTTTTCTGCCGGAGCAATTTCGGCAATGTACATAGGCGAAATACCGGAAGCGATCCCGATCCCCAGTCCTCCGAGTAATCGGAAAAAAATAAATGGAGTTATTTGATTTACAATACCTGTCCCAAGAGCTGAAGCCGTAAACAAAAATGCTGCTACAATCAGCGGATTTTTACGACCGAAATGATCGGCCAAATATCCCGAAACTGCAGCCCCAAACAAGCAGCCAATTAAAGCACTGCTCATAACCCACCCCTGCATATTGGGACTATTAGCTATGTCGAAGAAACGCTCATAAAAAGGCTTCGCACCACCGATCACCACCCAGTCATAGCCGAACAGCAATCCCCCCATAGCCGAAACCATCGTAATACCCAGAATAAACTGGTTGTTTAGTGTTGATTTTTTCACTGGTTCACTTTTTAAGTTATAGGTCAAAAATACTAAGGGACGAGGTGTGAAGCAATGAACAATTCTATCCAAACATGGATCATATTATCATTAACTCCTTTTAAATAAAAACGAAAAACACCCGATCCGACAAAACACACAAAACTACAACACAACACATTAAAAGAATATTATTAAAAAAAAAACACCGGAGACAAACATTAACGTTCCACCCCTATATTATCAAAAACCAGATCATATCGACCATCTAGTTTGCAGCCGATGTGATCCGGTTAATTTACCAGGCATTTCCTACCTGCAAAACAAATGAAGTGCTGAACCGCCTATTCCGCATTCAGCAACCCAAGTTGCTTTATGCTTAGTTCATTTGTCGGCTCAAAAGCATCGCTCTCCATATACTTCTCCAAACTGTAACGCAATTGTTTTGCCGCCGAACGATTCTCCAGGTTCTCACTTAATTCCATCGAGCTGAACAACAATTTACCTTCACCGACTTTTGCTTCAAAGAGGTTGGTTAGATTTCTGTTCTTAAAGAAATTATCCACAACCCTAATAATTGGCTTTATCGGAAGATCACCAAACTCAAGCGTCCTTGATTTTTTGCACAAATCCCACCATTGCCAGTTGGTATAAGAGTCGGTTGGGAAGTAATTGAAAGCCGGGTTTTCGGCATCAATCAACAAGCCCATCGTTCCGGGTTGATCCGGGAAATGTACTGGACTCCAGAATACGGGAACAAACTTGCCTTCCAAGCCTTTAATTTCTTTCAAATCAGGATTTAACAACACTTTATTACCAGCGGCCAACGCTTTTTGCGCTTCTGCAAAAGAGCGGGTAACAACCAGCTGATCGTCTTTCACCTCGCCTGTAGTTTCCGGATAAATCCAAACAGGCCAGCTGTTCGTATAGGCTGTCCCAGATAACGAAAGGCGAAGTGTGTATTGAGCAGCTTCTTTGATATCCGCCAATTTGAACTCGGCAGTTCCCAGTTTCGATGTTTTGCCTTTCACAATTTCATCAGCTATTAAGCCTGATTTTTGGACAACAGCACCTTTTTCATCCACCAATTCTAAATCTATATTCTGATTTTTCAGTGTTTGAAAATGGTTGGCAACGCCAAACTCAAGCATGATTGATTCCGTATTCCGGTAAACCGCTTTTTCCATCCAAATAAGAGGTACAAGCTCTGAGCAAAATGTTCTGAATTCGGTGGAATCGACAATTCCTTTCGAGTCCCAGAATGCATCAAGCAAACCTACCAGAGCTGTTCCCTGCCCCGGGAAATCGTGCAAATCAAGTAGTTGAAAACCGGCAATTCCAACCGTTTTCAATGCTCTTTCAATTTCCTCTTTGTACAGCAGTTTTGCCAGGTTTCCACTAGCCATCAGGTAATCGTCAGCCAGATCAATCAAACCCTTCTCTTCCAAATCCTTCCGTACTGCCTTAAAGTTGACAGGCTCCAAAACGCCGGTATATTTATCAATCTCCTTCAAATTCGGATAAACTGAATACTGCCCGATCTCGTGCGTGATCAGCGGCACAGGCAAACCGGTAACAGACTGCGTATAGTCGGTCCGGAAGTTTGGATACTCCGCATCAAAAACTCCTTGTCCGCGCACCCAACCTTTGTCGGTGTATTGCGTGATGAAGAAATCATCAACGGATTCCGGCACCAAGCCATGTCCTTTTTGAAATGTAAAGGTTGTTGTTGTATACAAATGGCGTTTATCTTGTTTCTTCAATTCCAAAACTAAATCTGTCAAGCGTTGGAAATCACCTTCCAACTCATTCCCCATCGACATAAAACAGAATGAAGGATGATTGCCGTAGGTATGGATGATTCGTTCCGCTTCTGTGCAAATAAAATCGGCCGATGGAGCGTCTTCTCCAAACTTGGTATTCCAGTTAGGCGCTTCCACCTGCAAATAAACGCCAAGCTTATCCGCAGCGCTAAAAGCAGCTTCCGGCGGACACCAGGAGTGAAAACGAATATGATTGAGGCCGTATGCTTTTGCAGTTTTGTAAAGCTTGATCCACTCTGCCTCATTCAACGGAGGATGTCCGGTTAAGGGGAATATGCTGCACTCCAGCGTACCTCGTAGAAACAAGGGATCTCCATTTAATTCCAGGCTTTTGCCTTTTGATACCAACTCACGGAAACCAAAAGTCTTGCTTTCAGTTTGGATTACTTTCCCATCTGCAAGCAGATTTGTTTCCAGCGTATAAAGTGTAGGAGAAAATTCGTCCCAGCTCTTTACCGGCTCTTCCATTTTAAGCACATACATATCTGCGGCATCTGGATCAAAACTCTTTGAAGCAACAGTTTTGCCGTTTTCATCTTTAACTGCCATTTGCAATTGCATACCGGTCGCAAATGATCCACCAACTTTTACACGAACACTCTGATCGGGCAAACTCGGGAAAACCCGAATATCAGTCAACGGTTCCTCTTGATAAAAATGCACTGCAAAATCACCCAAAATTCCGTTCCATTTAATCTGGGTTTCATCAGTATAAGCATGTGCCATATCTACATTATTCAAATCAAACTGACGGCTGTTGTCAATGCAAATCAAAAGCTCGTGCTCACCCGGAGCCAGGTACTCGGTTAAATCGTATTCATGAGGAACACAAAGGCTATTGGCCTCGCCAACCAGCTTACCGTCAACATACACTTCCGATTTCCACATCACACGCTCCATCTTCAAAATGCTTTTTGTAGCAGGCTGAAGTTCCGGAACAGTGATCGTTCTTTTGTACCAGGCCTTTCCCACATATTCGTGTTTCCGGTACAAATGAAGCATCACTTCACGTTTCAATTCAGGCTGAAGGCCCAGCGGTTTTCCAATTCCAGCCTCATCCAGTGTTCCGGGTAGCGAAACTGTCTGGGTAAAATTAAGCTGATCGATTTGCGCTACATTTGTCGAATCGAGACACAATTCCCACTGTCCCGACAAATCGATTGATTGATCCGGCTCCAGTGTACACGATCCGAGTAAGACGATACACACTATTGCAAACAGTGCTTTTGTTTTGATTAAATGTTTCATTGTTAGTAATAATTTTTGGGTCATATTTTTTGCTTTCTATTTTTTGCTGAAACACAATGTCGATACAGAACGAGGTCGAATTTCAATCTTCTCCGGGGAGACTTTAAGTCGTTCCAATTTGTGTTCTTTATCTGTGAGATACATTTTTGTTGAAGTTGCCCCTCCTGTTGAAGTGGAGTCAATCGTAAATGCTGATTCTGTTGTGTTCACAATTACCACAACTAACTCTCTCCCATCCGAAGACTGATATGCTGAAACCATCAGGCCATCGTCATGCGCTAAATTATTTATGCCATCCAGACGCGCTTCCACCCGAACCATCCCTGGCCGAATAAAACGAGAATAATTTCCGAAGGCCCACATGAGTTTGCTATCTCTTGCAATTCCATCCTTTTTTAGGCTCTCAGTATCGGCTCCCATTGCACCGGTTACGTCTTGGGTGCCCGCATCTAAATACACTAAGCCATCTTTAAAATCGAACTGCGACAAAGCGGTCCACCATTGCCACGACCGTGCATTACAAATGGTGAGATCGTTGTGTATAATCCGGGCCACAAATAAAGCTGTAGGCATTTCCAAATCCCGTTTCCAGCCACCACCAATCTCATCATTCGCTTCCAGCACGCAGTACTCGCTTTCCCAATAGCCAATTTCCGGATTAACTTGCGCCATTTTCTCTGCCAATTCCTCCCGGCTTTCAACCTGTGCTTTAACTGGCCATACCGAAAAATAACTGTGTCCCGAAATAATCGGTTCCACATTGGCTAGGTTTCCCAGGTAGTATGGAGACGATTTTGACCAGAATACTTCCATTTGATTGTCCCGATCATCCTTTTTCACATAGGAACTGATATGATCTATCGTTGCTGCTTCTCCGGCAACAATCTTTGTTTTCAGGTTCCGGCGAACAAGTTCTTTGGAAAGTAAATTAATGTAGTTGTATAGTTCCTGATTTAAGGCTGGAGTTCCTTCCTGGTTACCTTGATCCCAGTCCCATTGTGGTTCATTAAAAGGGCTAATATACTCGAATGTTATTTCTTCATGTTCTTTGAAGTGCTGCAATACTTCAGCCAAATAAGCCGCATAATCGCCAACACAATCCGCTTTTACATTGAATCTGATATCTCCTTCTGAAGCAAATCCTTTTCCGTTTCTGGCATACTGAACTGGCGCAGCAATGGTAAAGGCCAAGAATTTGGACACCCCCCGTTCTTTGGCTGCATTTAGAAACCAACGTTGTCCTTCGTATTTGTTCCAATCCCAATCACCTTGTGGCGACAAAAAACTTTCGCCTCGGCGCCATTCGTTGGCAATTCCAGATTTATTCCCCTGCTCAGCAGTTCCGGCAGCTAAATAGAACCGCCACAACGACAAACCAATGCCTTTGGGATTTCCGTTTTCATCGGTTTCAGAACTGAAAAGCCAATCGGCAATTTGTTCTTTTTTGTCAATCGGCCAGTTTTTGCCTACAAACTGGCAACGCCAGGCATCCGACGCTCCAAATCCATCGATTGTTTGGAAGCGGACATCGGGATTGACATTCAAGCTCAAACGTTCCTGCGAAAAACTCAACAAGGCAAAGCCAACAGACAATGTACAAAGCAGTATCTTTTTCATAGCTGATTTTTAATTTTGAATCGTGCATTTAGCCGTTACTACCGATCTGCCAGGAATAGTCATTTGGTTGACATCCATCTCGAAGCGCCTCAGGCTTTCATTTTCCGAAGTAACGTAACATTCCAACGTATTACCGTTCAACTTCAAACCATTATCCAAATTACCAATAGTTACTTTTTGGTCTGACGAAGAGTAATTCAAAAATACCATGATCAATTCATTCGTCTGCGCATCCTTGTATGCCGATAACATCAAATGCTCTGCCTGAAAATCTTCAGACTTGGGAACAGACAAACCGGCTCTTACCCGCACCATTCCCGGACGTACAAAGCGGGAAAAGTTTCCCAGAGCCCAAAGCAATTTTGATTCGCGGTAATTTCCGTCGTACTTCAATGTTTCAGCATCCGGCTGGTCGGGACCGGTAATTCCGTTATTCCCGTTATCCAGATAGATTAGTCCATCTTTGTAGTCGTATTGCGAAAGCGCAGTCCACCACTGCCACGAGCGGGCATTGGCCAGTGTTAAGTCGAAATGAATCACACGCGCAACATATAAAGCGGTGTTGATTGACAAGTCACGATTCCATCCGCCGCCAATATCACTGGTGTTTTCCAAAATAGAAAATTCCGATTGCCAAAAACCAAGTCCTCCCGGAGCCGTCGCCAACTTTGCGCCCAATTGCTGCCTTTTCGAAATCAGGGTTTGATTCGGGTAAGTTGTGAAATAACTGTGCCCGGAGATGCAATTCAGCACATTGGGCAAATTTGCAATTGAATTGGCAGAATTAACAGAGAAAAAGTCATCAATCTGATTTTCGCGCCCTGGCTTTCCTGCACTTCCGTACAGAAAATCCAGTTCGGCAGCTTCACTCACTATGATTTGAGTATTCAATCCGGCCTGAGTTAGCTTGGCGGATATTTGACGAACTAAATTTGCCACTTCGGCATTTGTGGCTGGAGTTCCCTCCTGCCCGTTCCCTGTCCAATCCCACTGGGTTTCATTTACCGGACTCAGATAATCAAAGGGAAACCCCTGTTCGTCAAAATGAGCCATCACATTTACCAGGTAATCGGCGTAATCTCCCATCCGGCCGGCCTCAATATTCATGGCACCGTCTGCAGGAGCATAGGCCAGTCCGTTTTGGGTATAAAAAACCGGAGCGGAAATTGAAAAGGCAAGAAAATGCTCGACACCTCGGCTTTTTGCCGCATTTAGGAACCATTGCTGTCCCTGGTGCTTATTCCAATTATAAGTTCCATCTTCGTTTAAGAAACACTCTGCTCTTCTCCAATCACTTGTAATCCCGCTTGCTGCGCCTTGCTCGGCACTGCCAGCTCCAAGGTAGAAACGCCACATCGACAAGCCAATTCCTTTCGGCGATCCATCTTCTTTCAACTCCTTACTGAACAACAAATCTGCGATAGCTTCTTTCTTGTTGTCCGGCCAATTCTCACCGACAAACTGACAACGCCAGGCGTCGGAAGCGCCAAAACCATCAATTTCCTGGTATTCCACCGAAGGATCAATATAAATGAGTTCTCCCCAATCTGATGATTCGTCGCCCGGTTCTAAATCGGCATCCTTACCGCAGGAAACAAAGAAAATACCAATGGCAATCAGGAAGAAATAAAGCTTGCTTATATCGCGCATTTTGTAGTTGTTTTTGTGAATTTGTAATTCGTGGTGAGAAATAGGTTCCGGCAATCATACTAATTGACCGGAACCACTATTTTCTGAACTTACTAATAGCCCGGATTCTGTGAAATTACTCCATTACTCCGGTCAATTTCACTTTGCGGAATAGGCCAAAGTTCATGACGACCTTCAATGAACATGGTTCCCTTATCCTGACGTTCCTCGGGATGATTCAACTCCCACTCGTCAGTGCTTTCCTCCAGGTTGTATCTTACAAATGAACCGTTTGGCCCCATTACCAGGTCAATTCTTGGCTTACTGGCTACCGGATCAATTTCACGTCGCAGATCGTATAAACGCATTCCTTCATTCGCCAGCTCCAAACGTCGCTCTTTCCAGATCGCATATAACAGTTGGTTTCCACTCAAACCGGTTTTTGCAGGCAATTCGGCACGTTCGCGCACCACATTGATATCGGCCAGTGCATCCACCGGACGATTTAAGAAATATGCAGCCTCGCCACGTGTCAAATACATTTCGGCTAAACGCAGGAAAATATAAGGTAGTGGTACGTGCTGATCTTCAGTTGTTAACTGGCGGCGCATTGCCAATGGCACATAAAACTTCCGCCAAACACGACCAGATTTGTTCTGATCAAGTGAGAACTGGTAATTCGAATTCTCCTCATCTCCATAAACGGCCTCGCCCATTCGACAAATTGTACTTAATCTACGAATATCGTCACCTTCAGACAGATAAGCTTGTTCCAGATTTGAAGTTGGAACACACCATCCCCATCCGTCCATGCTGTTATCCGGATCATCCCAGCTCTGTCCGCGTGCCTGCATGATTGTTGCAAAACGACTACCTAATGCATAGGCTTGGTTACTGCTGGATTGCCATTCAAAAATTGATTCCACCCCGTTGTGATTATAGACACTCCATACATTCACAAACTCAGGCTCCAGAGAATATTGTCCTGATTTGATTACCATATCAGCATAGTCATATGCATTCTGATAATCCTGCGTAAACAGGTAGGTCCGTGCCAACAATGCCTGTGCTGCGCCTTTGGTTACCCGACCGATATTCATTCCGGTATAACTAGCTGGCAACGCTTGCTCGGCATCTTTTAAGTCGGCAATTATTTGCGTGTAAACCTCGGCTTTTGGCGAGCGAGTTAAATTCAACCCATCAGTACCTGTTGGTTCCAAAATTAACACCACATCACCCCAGTTCTGTACAAGCTCCCAGTAGTTGAAAGCCCGGAAAAACTTCGCTTCGCCCAGATAACGCTGCTTCAAATCCTCAGCGATATCAGCTTCGGCAATTCGTTGAATTGCAATATTACAAGCCGAAATATTGGAATACTTACTTACGTAGAAGTTATTGAGCATTCCCGGAGCATTTGAAGCCGTGATAGAATAGTGTGCGAAAGGATAAGAGTCGCCGCTGCCTTGAGTCAGGTTCCCCATCCAGGCATCATCGGTAGCCATTTCGTTGGAAATACGCACCCATTGCTTCCACCATTCTTCAATATTGCCAAAACCACTGTAGATTCCGTTCACAAAGGCTTCACATTCCGCCTCATTTGCAAAATAATTATCCAGGTTTTGCGTACCCCTCTGTTCTGTTTCAATAAAATCCTCACACGATGTTGCCATTAACAACACACAGGACAGGAATATATAGATAAATTTCTTATTCATGATTAATCTGGTTTATAGGTTAAAATGCCACGTTTACACCAACTAAATAGGTTGGAAGAACAGGATACTGCCATCCTCCAAATCCAAGATCTAGTACTCCTCCGGAAACTTCTGGTTCAATTCCATCATAACCGGTAACAGTCAGAATATTTTGACCGGATACATAGAAGCGACATTTAGATAATCCCCATTTGTTGACCAATGAGCTTGGCAGGGTGTATCCCAGCTGAATGTTTTTCAAACGAGCAAAAGAGCCATCTTCCACGTAGAAATCACTGAATTTGATGTAGTTTTCATTATTGTCGACATGTGATATTCTTGGGATTGAGTTGCTGGTGCCTTCGCCATGCCATGCTTTATTCAGTAAGCCAGACTCGACATTATTAGACGAACCAACAGTGCTGTATAAATTGCGTTTGTTCCAGTTCACCAATTCGTTGCCAACGCTGAAATAGATATTTGCACCAAAATCAAAATTCGCATACGAAACATTCAGGTTCAAACCCCCGGTGAAATCGGGCCAAGGGCTACCAAGCTTCACTCGGTCGTCACCATCCAATACGCCATCGTTGTTGGTATCGACAAACCGAATATCTCCAGGCTCTGCGACAGGTTGCAATAAGGCGCCATGCTCGCTTGAGTGTGAATTAATTTCAGTTTGGTTTTGGAATAGACCATCTGTTTTATAACCGAAGTAATAACCAGGAACGTCTCCCTCAACAGTTTTAGTTCGTTCGCTGGCACCATAGATTACTGGTGTAATATCAGGAAGTTCAGTTGCTTTAACTCCCACTGTCATCAATGTTAAACCAATATCATAACGCAGTTTCGATACATTGCCATGGTAATTCACTGAGATATCCCATCCTTTTGATTCCATTGAACCTACGTTCGTCCAGATTCGTGCATCATCAGGAAATCCACTGTAGTTCGGATAAGGCAACTGGAAAATCATATCGCGGGTTTTCTTCTTATAGTATTCCACCGAACCATCAAACTTAGAATCGAACAATGTGAAATCAACACCGAAGTTGTAATCTTCAACCGTTTCCCATTTAATATCCTCATTCTTCATACTGGTTGGGTAAGTAGTGTTAACCAAATCACCTTCACCCGGACCCAAAATATAGTAGTACTGACCAATGCTTGAATTGTACACATTAGCCGGCAAGCCCTGGTTACCCAGTCTACCCCATCCAGCTCTCAGTTTCAGGTCATTTACAAAGGATGCACTTTCCATGAAGGATGCATTCGACATTCTCCATGCAGCAGATACCGATGGGAAAGCAGCCCATTTATTATTCTTCATGAATTTTGATGAACCATCAACACGGTAACTAGCTGTTAGGTAATACGTACTTTCGTAGTTGTAAGAAATACGACCAAGGAACGATTCAATTGATTCTTCCCAACTGTTTCCGCCTGTTTCTGGATTCTCAGTTGCCGCATTCAGCTCGCGCAACAAATCGGTATTATTTGGAATACCTTCTTTGGTTCCCCACAAATCCGTCCCGCTCCATTTTTCCAGAGTAGCACCAACCATGGCTGTAAAATCATGCTGATCTCTTTTGATGTTGTATGTTGCGGTGTTCGACCAGTTCCAGTACAAATCTTTTGAGTGGTTACGTTGAACCATATTGATTTGTCTGGACTCGTGCGCTTCGTCGATCGAAAAATCAGGTTGAAAATCATCTGATTCGTTAAAACGAAAATCGCCACTCAGTTGTGATCTCAATTCAAGCCCGTCAATAATTTTGATTCCCAAGTAAGCATTTGAACCCAACGCATAGTATCCACCGGTTCCAAAATTACGCGCATCGCGAGCAATCGGGTTCCAGGTATAAGTGTAGTAAGAACGCTGGAAGATGCTGAACTCATTTAATCCCGCCTGCTGATCTTCCGGACGATAAATAGGTGTAATCGGATCGATTAGCAAATAATCCTGGTACCAATCCGGCGTATTGTGCCAATACTCGCGGCGTGGGTTTAATGTGATTCCGGCAGAAACAACATCTGAAAATTTCCAGTCGTTACTAATGCGAGCAGTAAATTTCTGCCAATCGCCACTGTTATAGAAAGATGACTGATCGTAATAGTTCAAGCTAACTGCATATTGGCTCTTTTCGTTACCACCTGTAGCCTGAAGACTAAAGTTCATTTGAGGAGAGTATTGATCAACACCAGCTCCCCACCAATCGGTACCTTTACCTAAAGATGCCGGATCGGGAAAGCGTTCAGGAATTCCTGAAGTTGCCAGTGATGCATTCATGATTTGAGCATACTCTGATGCATCCGCCATATCGTATGGCTTACTGAAAGACTGAACACCATAAGTTAAATCGACAGAAAAGCTTGTTTTTCCGGCTTTACCGCGGCGGGTTGTAATCAGTACAACACCGTTTGATGCGCGGCTACCATAAATTGCTGAAGCCGAAGCATCTTTCAAAACCTGGATACTTTCAATCTCATTCGAGTTCAAAAAGTTCAGGTTGTTTCCCATTGGAACTCCATCCACTACATACAATGGATCTGTACTCAGGTTCACCGAGGTGAAACCACGAATCAGTACCTTCGGAGCAGCGCCTGGAGCGCCACTACCGGCAATTACCTGAACACCGGGAGCTTTTCCCTGCAAGGCTTCAACCGGGTTACCAACGGTCATCTTCTTGATTTCTTCACCTTTAACCGAAGTTATCGAACTGGTTAAGTCGCCTTTCTTGGCTTTACCGTAACCAATTGCAACAACCTCTTCCAATCCAACTGTTTCCTCCTCCAATGTGACGTTTATAACTGCTTTCGTAACGGGAATCTCCTGTGGTTTCATCCCCACAAAAGAAAAAATCAAGGTCGAATTATCAGATAAATTATTGATCACGTACGTTCCTTCAAAATCAGTAATCGTACCATTTGTGGTTCCTTTCAGGATAACCGTTACTCCGGGAAGAGGTTCTCCCGACTTATCGGTCACCTTACCGGAAACCTTTTGTACCTGTGCGCTCACGGCTCCCCCAGCAAAAACAAAGGCCAGGAAAAGCAATAAACATTTGAAATATCTTTGTTTCATAATGAATCGATTTGTAAATAAATAATTTGAAATTTGTCTGCAACGTTCCTCACTGACTTACAACTAAGGCACCCTTACTGCTTTCGCCCTGTTCAGATGGGTATCAAACACGATTTTGTAGTTAGCTTTTGCCGGAACCAAAATCGACAAATTATCCCCCCCGTTCTGCACTGTTTTTTCCGGGTTGGTTTTACTATCGAACCGCCAGAATGGTGATGTCCACCAGCCCCAAGGATGATGCCCGTCAAAAATGAGTTCAAATGTTCCTTCCAACTCTTCGGTTCTTGACCAGATATATGGATTTTCCGGATCTTCAGTCATCTCTTTATTGGCGTTAGGGCCATCCCAACCCCAGCCTGTTGTATTTTGGAAATCAGTCCAGCCAACTCCAACTAATGACAGCTCACCAATATATAATCCTGCATTAATCTCATCCTCATTGTCGGTAATGTAGACGTAATCGCGGTATGGCTTATCAGTTGGCTCGTACTGAGCAACTTCATACTCCATGGTTTCCAGGTTAAAGTCGATTTGATAATATCCTTTTTCGGGCAATACAATAGGCATTGCCTCGCTTGGACTGTTTATCAGCTTGTTAGAATTATTCGGATCAACGCCATAGCAATGTGGAGAGAAACTTGACTTTTGCGGCAAGAACTTAATCTCGGTATTCGCATGATCGGCATAATATTTTGCTCGGAAAGTAAATGGTGCCATTTTGTCGATAAGCATCGGCACACCGAACAAGTCTGTTGTTAAATCGGCCTCATTCTGAATATCAGACAAATACATTTTGTCGTAGTCGGCCGAAACCTTTACAACAATATTTTGCGACGTTATATTACCAGCCGTGTCAGCCACCATAAAGGCAAAGTCGTAGGCGGCCGGATCCGCCGGCAAATCGAGCGTACGCTGATAGTTGTACGTTGTTGTCAAGCCAGACTCGAACGAAATACTATCGTAAAAATCCAGGTTTTCTTCTTTTACAACAAAATACCCAAGTCTTCTCGAATCACTCATTGTACATGAGATGTCCAACGGATTGGGAGTAACGGTTGGCAAGACGAGTCCGTCAACAGGAGATGCGATCGCAAGTGTCGGAGCAATAAAGTCGCCATCCATCTTAACCACAACATGCCAGGTAACCGAACGGTCACCGACATTTGTTACAGTAATAATTACCTGATCATCTGAGCTGGGAGAATCGGCCGGAACGATAAAATCGTACCACATTTCATAGTCTTTAACCAAAGAATCCGTTGAAAAAGAAATAGTCTTATCGAGATACCAGCTTTCGTTATTCAGGTTTATCGACTTCAGGCCTACTTCATCTTTAACGTTTCCTTCAATTCGAATACCCCGGCCTTGTACCGTATGAATAGTGGAAGCATATAATGTTATGCTTGGATCATTCGTCACCTCCGGGAAATCAGGCCCATCATCTTTACAGGCTGATAAACCAACCAAAATTGCAAAGATTAAGAAATACAATAATCTCTGTGATTTCATAAGTTTTTAGTTTTAAAGAATTAGTTATTACAAAGTGCTTAATACACGATGAATAAAATTACATACTCCACCTGGCCCCGGAAGATAGGCTGATTGGTCACACCAATACCACTGAACTCAAATGCATACTTATCAACACATTACAAACAAGACAGAACAATCCACCCCCTCAACTTGACTAATAAACCACCTGCGGAAACAACTCTAATTTCACCGAATTACCAATTTATCCCCTACATTTGGATTTAATAAGAACCGATAAAACCGAAAAGGCGATGACATTGACCAAACGAAATGCATCTGGGCTAATCCTTATTCTCTTAGTGAACTTGAATTTGGGTGTTGTAGCTTCGTCTCCGCTTGATGTCAAAAATCTCTACCTCGAAGTCATATCAACAAAAGACAACCTGCCCAACAGCGTAATCCGACAAATTGAACAGGATTCACTGGGATTTTTATGGTTCGGTTCCAATGATGGCTTATTTCGTTATGACGGACTGAATTACAAGATCTACCGAAATATATCCGACAAACCGACCTCACTGTCATTTAACTACTTAAATGACATGCACATTGACAAAAACGGCAACCCATGGATTATGACCTACAAATCACTGGACTGTTTAGATCTACGAAGCGGTTCTTTCACGCACTACTATCCTGCATCATCAACAACCAACAAACTGGATTTGAGCTCTTCTTATCAATTTGTAGTAACCCCCGAAAACCACATTTACCTGACGACAACCAATCTCGGCTTAATGTTTAAGGCAAATAATGATTCGGTCATCCACATTGTGGCACAAAATGATTCCACACTAAAAGAGCTCAATTCGAATCTAGAAGCGATAGCTTACCACAATCACAACCTCTACATCGGGAAAAAATTCGAGGGGATATACAAAGTACAATTAGACGATACAGATTCTAAAATAGAAGGTATTGAGTGCATTATAAACTCGAGCCATGCCGAGACATTTACAATTAAAATAGAAGCTAATGGGCGGTTATGGACTGGTACATCTGAGGGATTGATAAAATACGATCCGATACGCAAAACTGCAACGAAATATGAATACAATCCGTCATCCAACCTTTTTCTACCGGACAAAGAGATCATGTCTCTGCTCGTTGATCAACGGGAAAATCTTTGGATTGGTACCAGAGAGAACGGACTCAGCATCGTTCCCATTCGTGAGATTGAAGAGAAAGGTGACAAGGCTATTGGTACAATGTATGCCCCAACCCAATTTGAAGGAAGTTTGGTCAACAGGTGTATCAACACTATTTTCGAAGATCATAACAACAATATCTGGCTGGGAACCTATAGCGGTGGTCTCGAATGGATTACCGAAAGCCGTAAGAAAATTCATTCGCTGCTTTATATCCCCGGACACCCTGAAAGCCCGTCGCACCCGAAAATTTGGGGAATTACGGAAGCCAAAGGCGGGAATATTTGGATGGGAACTGATGGTGGTGGTATTGATGTCTGGAATAAGGAACGCGGTATTATAAAGCGGATTAAGCATACATCTTCCGGTGGCGGGCTCAGCGACAACGCAATACTTTCGGCTATGACCGACCGGGATGGAAATTTGTGGTTCGGCACCTATCGCGGCGGTGTTAACCTGATCAATTCCTCGACCGGCAGCATCAAAGTGTATCCCCAAATACCAACAGCAACCCCAGGAGAATACGTATCTGACATTCGCTGCTTTTTTCAGGATTCGTCGGGGAAAATCTGGGTTGGAACAAACTGGAAAGGAGTTTCTATACTGGATAAACAAACTGATTCGTTTGTAAATATCCCGGAACTAGGGAACATTGATGTGCGCGCGATTAGGGAATCGAAAGGCGGGCAGTTTTGGATTGGTACACTGAGTCGCGGTTTATTTCTTTTTGATCCTGGAACCAGAGCCGTTAAAAATTACCGACATCTGCCAAACGACGAAAACAGCCTTCCCTCTGACGATATTTACGCTTTACTGGAGGATGCTTCCGATAGACTTTGGATAGGAACCCAATATGGCGGTTTGTGCTGTTTCGATCCGACAACGGAGAAGTTCACGACCTTTAATTCAAGACAAGGATTGATGAACAATACGATACTTTCGCTTCTTGAAGATTCTAAAGGATACCTGTGGCTAAGTACGAACGAAGGGATTTCCCGCTTCGACACTTCAACCAACCAATTCAACAACTATGATCACACAAACGGTGTCGTCCAAGGCGAATTTCAAAACGGATCAGCGATCGCTGCTTCCGATGGAACATTATACTTCGGCGGTTCCAATGGCTTGAACTATTTTGATCCTCGATATATTCAACCTTCAAACAGCACTCCCGAGGTAGTCTTTACAGAGCTCAAAATTTTTAACGAAACAATATCTCCGGGAACCGGCGTCATTGATGAAAATATTGAATTTACGCCGCAAGTAACATTGAATCATCAACAATCAGTATTCACAATAAGCTTCCAGGCACTTCAGTATCCAAAGGCCGGGAAATGTCAATATACCTACAAGCTCGAAGGATATGATGAAAAATGGAACCTCGCCGGAACAACCGGTTCAGCCACCTACAGACAACTACCAGCCGGCCACTACACTTTGATCGTCAAAGCATCAAACGAAGACGGCGTGTGGAGCCAAAGTACGGCTTCGATAAACATAGCAATCATCCCTCCGTTTTGGAAAACCGGCTGGGCATATTTTCTCTATTTAATCGCTATAGCAGTTTTAATTCGCACCTATTTTGTTTTCCGCATGAAACAGATCCGGGTGCAGAACCAACTGCAATACGAACAGAAAATCAGACAAAAGGAACAAAAAATACACTCTGAGCGACTCAAGTTCTTTACGAACATATCGCACGAACTTCGTACACCTCTGACTTTGGTTGAATGCGCAGTAGACGATTTGAGGAATTTACTTTCCCGCACCAGAAATATGAAAGTGCAGGAAGCACTGAACTCTGCAAGTTACCATTCTTCCCGACTGTTAGAGCTCATCAATCAGTTACTGGAATTCAGAAGAATTGAAACAGGAACGCCGCATATCAAGGTCGAAAAATTAAATCTAAACGCCTGGATGTCGTCCTACCTTGCCAATTTTAAAGAGTTAGCCGATTCAAAATCGATTTCACTAAAGATTTCGACACCTGTCAGAACGCTCGAATTGTGGGCGGACCCAGACAAGTTATCGATGATTATGAATAACTTATTATCAAATGCCTTTAAATACACCAAAGAAAAAGGCATCATTGAAGTACAAATTATCAACGAAGACAATGAAATTGTAATATTCGTCAAAGATTCCGGAGTCGGGATCTCCGCCAAATCACTCCCCCACATCTTCGATCGCTATTTTAAAACAGAAAGCGAATCAACGAGTTCCGGCATTGGCCTTTCACTCACGAAATCGCTGGTCGAACTTCATCAAGGACAAATCAACGTAGAAAGCATCCCTGCTAAAGGAAGCACCTTTGCAATCCGTTTCCGGAAAGGCAACAGTCATTTTAGCCCTGAACTAATTAAAACAAACGCTCCTGATCATGCCGCTAATTTAGAGATTGCAGAAGAACCCGAGATTAAGCTTAAGAACAACGAATCAGAGAAAAATATCATGCTCATTATAGAGGACAACTCAGATCTTTCTGCTGTGCTGGCTAACAGGTTCTCAGAGCTTTTCGACGTTCATGTTGCTGAAAATGGTGAAAAAGGTATATCACTGGCAAAATCAATTGTTCCGGACATTATCATTTCAGACATCATGATGCCTGGTATTCAAGGTACAGAAGTCTGCAGGCACCTAAAACAAGACCGCCAAACCAGCCATATCCCGATTATTCTGCTAACAGCCAAGGGGACTGTTGATGATGAACTCGTAGGGCTGGATACAGGTGCTGACGACTATATTTCAAAACCATTCAATTTCCGAATACTTGAAGCCCGAATAAATACACTCCTCCAGAACAGGGTTAAGCTTCACAATTATTTTAATAGTCAAAACATCAACACAGAAGTGCTGAATCCCCCGCCGGTAGATGAAGAAAATAAAGAACACGAGTTTCTTCAAAAAGTAGAGGATCTAATCCTCGAAAAATACTTAGACTCAGATTCATCCGTGTTTCAACTGGCCGAAGATCTCAATTTTAGTCGTTCTTCGCTTTATCGAAAGATCAAAATGCTCACAGACCTGTCCATCAATGAATTTGTTCGTTCAGTAAGAATAAAAAAGGTTGCCGAACTGATTGTCCAAAAGAATATTACCATATCAGAAGCTGCATACCAAGCTGGCTTTAACGACTTAAAATATTTCCGTGAGGCATTTGTGAAACAGTTTGGCACAACTCCTTCTGAGTATAAAAAGAAGATGAAAAAGTAGAATTTGAAAAACTGATAGTCAGTAAAAGCAGCCTGCCATGGACGATTACGTCTCACAACAGGCTGATTACCATTTGATCCTTGTCAATTTAGTAAACGACGTAGAATTCCTATTATTACTCCTCTATCAACTTTCAATAAAAAAAGCCCTTTCGGGCTTTTCTATCAGGAAGCTTTTTCCTTTTTGGGTTTTCCTTTTGAGGAGGTTTCTTTAGGAGTATCCGGTTCCTCTTCTCTGGACTGGTGGATATGCAACAAAAAACTGTACGGCTAGTTAAGCGTTATGCTGCTATTCTTTGATTATTATTTAGTTGTTCAAATTCGTTTATTGTTTTGTATCCTAAAGCCGAATGCCTTCTTCGTTTGTTGTACCAGGTTTCGATCCACCGAAACAAGGTTAATTTGGCTTGTTCCTGATCGAGGAAGCTCTGTTGATAGACCAACTCAACTTTTATCGTTTTAAAGAAGCTTTCGGCCACAGCATTGTCCCAGCAATTGCCTTTTCTGCTCATACTTCGGCTAACCAACTTCTCACGTTCCAGTAGATTGGTAAAAGCATTGCAGGCATATTGGACACCACGGTCTGAGTGAAAGATAAGTTCATCCGTAATCGGACGATTCTTTACGGCCATTCTCCATGCTGGAATACATGTTTCTTCTGCGCTCAAGCCCTTGCTCATGGCCCAGCCAATCACTTTACGATCAAATAAATCAATAATGACAGTCAGGTACATCCAACCTTTATTTGTTCTGATATAGGTGATATCGGAAACCCAAACCTTTGCCGGAGCCGAAACCGAAAAATCCTGGTTTAATCGATTGGGCACAATCGGATATTTGTGTCTGGAGTCGGTTGTCGCTTTGAACTTTCGTTTCCGCTTGGCTTGCAGCCCTGCTGCGTTCATAATTCGAGCCGTGCGCGGACGTGAAACTGTGTACCCTAAAGAACGGAGTTCCTCGGCCATCCGAGGGCTTCCATAGCTTTGACCACTATCCTGAAAGATCCGTTTAATTTCCACCAATAACTTTTGGTTTTCATTCCAACGGTTTGACTCTCCGTTCTGAAGCCAATGGTAATAACCGCTTTTGCTTATTTTGAATACTTTACACATCATATCAATAGAAAACCGATTGCGGTGATCACTTATAAATTGGTAGATTTCCCATCGTTCGCGGAGAAGATGCTGATTGCCTTTTTTAGGATATCCCGTTCCATCCTGGCTTCTCTAAGCTCTTTCTGCAAGCGAGCATTTTCCCGCTCCAGATCCGTCATCTTTGGATTCCCGTAACCTGGAAAACTATTGTCTTTATACTGACTAAATTCCTTACGCCATCGATAGAGTAATGCTCGGTCGATCCCCAGTTCATCTGCAATCTCACTGCCGTTCCCTCTGGCATAGGATAATTCGACTGCCTTTTTCTTAAATTCTTTGTCAAACTTCTTTCTCATAGGACTCATAATGTAGGTAAATAAATTATACTTAACCTACCGTCCAGTCAAATGTAGCAGTTCCAGAATTAGTTGACCCAAATGGGTGGACTAAAGGTAAAGATAGATTTATTGAAGGTATCATGGAGAAGATGGGGAAGCGTCCACCAGAAAAATCCAAACCGGCCTAAATACCTTTGTTTGGATATATTTCCTGAATTTTTACATCCCTTTTGTATCTCATAAAACACAAATGCTTGATTATCAGTCGACAATCAAGCATTGCAAGTACCCCGGACGGGATTCGAACCCATGACCTTCGCCTTAGAAGGGCGTTGCTCTATCCAACTGAGCTACCGAGGCATCCTTAATATTTATTTGCTTTGACGAAACCATTTAATAATGCTAAGCATTCAGCTTTCTCAAAGCGGTTGCAAAGATATAAAAATATCAAAAAAAGCAATACCACTTAATTTAATTTTTCACATCGGTCCACGACTTTAGCGCGACAACTGACAATTTTCACCATTTCGGAGCAGCAGAATTTTATACTTTTGCAGCCTTATGAGCAAATTAGTCCGTAATAACCTGATCAATCTTTACCTGATCAAATTTTCCAAATGGTTCAACTTGGTGATGCCTGTTGTAGTCTTGTTTTACCAGGACAATGGACTGAGTATGCAACAAATTTTCTGGTTGAAATCCATTTATTCCGTAGCAATGGTTGCGATGGAAATTCCCTCCGGCTATATGGCGGATGTTTGGGGACGAAAAAAAACCTTGATTTTGGGAGCAGTTCTAGGTGCGGGAGGCATGGCACTTTACAGCTTTTCGTATGGCTTCATGGCCTTCGCGGTTGCCGAAATTATCCTGGGATTGGGGCACAGCTTTATTTCCGGATCCGATTCTGCTCTTTTGTACGATACGATGAAATCGGCCGAAAAGGAAAAAGATTACATGAAGCAGGAAGGATGGATCACTTCTGCCGGTAACTTTGCCGAAGCGATTGCCGGTGTATGCGGTGGATTGATCGCAACAATCAGCCTCCGCCTCCCCTTCTTTGCACAGTTTACAATTGCTGCCATCGCCATTCCTGCCGCCTTTTTATTGAAGGAACCCAAATTTCAAACCAGCCAGTTATCTCGCGGATTCCAGTCCACAATCAATACCATACGCGAAACTTTTCGGCATCCGCAATTACGGGCGGCACTGCTTATCTCGTCTTTTGCAGGAACAGCATCGCTAACCTTCGCCTGGTTTGTTCAGCCCTATTTTAAAGAAGCTGGCTTGCCGGTTTCCATGTTTGGTGTGCTGTGGACGTTGCTCAATCTATCAGTCGGTATTTCATCGATGTTTTCGTATAAAATAGAACGGCTGGTGGGACAACGATACGCCTTATTGATCATCATATTCGGATTTGGATTCGGTTATTATCTGGCAGCTTGGGAAGTCAGTCTGATCGGAATTGGATTGTTGTTTGTCTTCTACCTTGTTCGTGGCGTTGCCCACCCAATTCTGAAAGACTACATTAACCGGTACACGAAATCGGAAGTACGGGCCACCATTTTGTCTCTACGGAATTTTGTAATCCGTATCAACTTTGCCATCATCGGGCCGGCACTCGGTTACCTGACAGACAATTTTAGTTTATCGTGGGCATTATTTGCAACAGGAACCGGCTTTATTATCAGTGCATTGCTCTGCATAAAACCCTTGTGGCATCCGGATATTCATAAATCGAAGGACAATCCATCGTAAGCCAAATGCACATTCGCCGGCAATAATTTCTCAACGTCATCATGCCTCCCCATGAGGTGTGAGATATGCGTCAAATAAGCTCTTTTCGGCTTCAATTCACCAATCAACTGCAACGCTTCTTCCAGGCTATAATGCGAAATGTGCTTTTCCATTCGAAGCGCATTCACCACTAAAATATCCAGTTCTCCAAGTTTCTCCTTTTCGGACTGTTCTATCGAATTAATATCTGTTAGGTAAGCAAACCGATCAAAGCGAAAGCCGAAAACCGGTAACCGATGATGATACCCCCGGATCGGGATAATTTCGGTCGACTTAATTTTAAACGGCTTATTCTCAAGCAACTTTAGATTCATTTGCGGAATTCCTGGATATTTATGCACTTCAAAAACGTAATCGTACACCCGTTTCACAGTTCTTTGAACCCGTTCTTCAGCATAAATATCGGTTGCATGTCTCTGCACCCAGTTGAACGCGCGTATATCATCCAAACCAAAAATATGATCGGTATGTTCATGTGTCAGCAAAATCGCATCCAACGTTCGTTGGCGAATCCGCAACATCTGTTGTCGAAAATCAGGTCCTGCATCAATCACCAATTTCAAGCCATCAATTTCGACATACAAAGCCGAACGAAGCCGGTTATCCTTCTGGTTTGCTGACAAGCAAACGGGGCAATCACAAGCCACAACCGGCACTCCCTGCGACGTCCCTGTTCCAAGAAATTCAATATGCATTTTCGTTGTTTGTTCCATGAGCCAAGGTCAAAACTACAAAAAATAGAAATGACGAGGCCGTCCGTTTAAATTAATTAATTTTGAAGAAATTTTTTTTCATGGCCAATTTATACCTTATTCCAATCACTTTAGGCGAGAGTGAACTTGAATCGGTGATTCCGGTTTCGCAGACTGCAATCATTCATTCAATCTCTCATTTTATCGTTGAAAATATTCGCACCGCTCGTCGTTTTTTGAAGAAGGTTGACCGGGAAATTGACATCGATGCCCTTTATTTCTACGAACTCAATAAACACACCGATAAAAAACAGCTGCACAGCTACCTGGAGCCCATAACACAAGGCTTACATGTTGGTATCATGTCGGAAGCAGGTTGCCCTGGAGTAGCCGATCCGGGTGCCGATGTGGTTCGTATTGCCCATGAAAAAAATATCCGTGTGATTCCTTTGGTTGGTCCTTCCTCCATTTTACTGGCTATGATGGCTTCGGGGATGAATGGACAAAACTTTGCATTCAATGGCTATCTTCCAATTAAAAAAGGCGAAAAAAGTCAGGAAATTAGCAAGCTCGAAAAGCGAATCTATACTGAAAACCAAAGCCAGCTATTTATTGAAGCACCCTATCGCAACCAGCAGTTACTTGACGATTTGTTGCAAACCTGCCAACCACATACCAAGCTGTGCATCGCTTGCGACCTGACTTTGGAAAGCGAATTTATAAAAACCCAAACCATTGCTGCCTGGAAAAAATCAAAACCGGACATCCAGAAACGACCCGCTATTTTTGTATTAGGGAAATAGAATATTGAAACCTCACTGAATGAACACAATTCACCCTTGACTAAAAAAGATGAGGAAGAAGCCTTACAAGGGTCGATGCAGAATAAAACAGGTGAAAGACAAAACTGCCGAAAGTTTGAATCAAAAAGTTTCGGCGGTTTCGATTTACACCAAATTAAAACCCAAAAATCCGGAACAAATTATAGTAAACACCTTCTTGTTTGACTTCTATTTATTAATTTGTGCAGCGATTTGATTCGGTATTCATTTGTATTAATCGGATCATTAACCCAACTTACTAGAACCCAACAACTAAAACAACCAACATGAAGAATTTCTGTCTGATTCTACTGGTTGCGCTAATCTCGTGCAACACCCGGCAAGAACAGTATCGCTCCCAGATCGATTTAGAAGGTCAATGGCAATTTGCATTGGATACGACCAATATTGGCGAACAGCAACAGTGGTATCTGAACGATTTTGACGACAGCATCCAGCTGCCCGGAACAACGGATCTCAATCACAAAGGATTCCTGAACCTTGACACAACCACCATGCACCTCAACAAACTCTACCAATACGAAGGCGCAGCTTGGTACCGCAAGAAAGTAGTCATCCCGGAGCACTTTGCCAACAAACATATTCAACTTTTGCTTGAACGAACTAAACCGTCAAAAGTCTGGATCGACAGTACATTGGTCGGTGGATCACCGCTCCTGCAATCACCACAAACGTTCGATCTTTCAAACTATTTATCAGCCGGTGAGCACCACATCACCATCCAAATCAACAACGATTTAAAACTGACCCCCTATGGCAATGTTCACATTTATTCAGATGACACCCAGACGAACTGGAATGGCATTATCGGACAACTTTACCTGGAGGCGTCAAACAAAACCTACATCGATAACCTGCAGGTTTATCCCGATGTCGACAATCAAAAAGTCGCAGTGAAGTTGGAGCTGGATAACCAACTCGATTGGGATAAACTAAATGTGGAACTTCGGGTAGAACTAACGGCTGACGGTAAAACCATCAGCTTAGCGCCCCAGCAATTTATGCTGGACTATCAACCCGAAATGAAGCTGGAATATCAGTTTAAGGAGGACCCAAAATTATGGGACGAATACGAACAGCCCATCTATCACTTAACCGCTGTTGTTTCAAAGGGTGATGTGAAAGATGCCCAAACGGTCCCTTTCGGTATGCGGAAGTTTACAGCCAACGGAACCCAGTTTGCGATTAACGGACGAACCACTTTCCTGCGCGGAAAGCACGAAGCAGCCGTATTCCCTCTTACCGGCTTTCCACCTATGAAGGTAGACGGTTGGAGAAGAGTCTATCAAATCGCCAAATCGTACGGCATCAACCATTATCGGTTTCACACCTATTGCCCGCCCGAAGCTGCTTTTACTGCCGCTGATCAGGAAGGAATTTACATACAGGCGGAACTGCCTTTTTGGGGTGGAATGGATGCTGACAGTATTGCTCAGATGCAGTTGAAAGAAGGTTATGCACTGCTGAAAGCTTATGCCAATCACCCCTCGTTTGTGCTATTTTCGCCGGGTAATGAAATCTGGAGCGGACATGACCGCATCGAGAAAAACATGAAGACTTTAAAAGCCAAAGACCCGCGCCCACTGTATACGATGGGATCGAATAACAGCATCGGCTATATGGCGCCCCAAGAATATGCCGACTTTTTTGTTGGTGCACGAGTGCCCGAACACGGTGACTCCATTATTGGACACACGCGGCTAACGCATGCCTATGCCGACGCACGTGAGGGAGGCATCCTGAACACGCAAACACCCTCAACAACCGTAAATTTCGATTATGCCGTTTTGCAGATGGACATCCCGCTCATCAGTCACGAAATTGGACAATACCAGATCTATCCGGACTACCGGGAGATCGAAAAATATACGGGCGTTTTGGAGGCCCGAAACCTGGAAGTATTTCGCGACCGCCTGAAAAAAGCCGGCATGGCTGACCAAGACAGTGCCTTTCAAAAAGCTTCCGGAGCCTGGTCGGCACTTTGCTATAAAGCTGAAATGGAAGCGGCTTTGCGCACCAAAGGGATGGCCGGATTCCAGCTGCTCGACCTGCAGGATTTCCCCGGGCAGGGAACAGCTTTGGTCGGTATCTTAGATGCTTTCATGGATTCCAAGAACGTCATCACTCCCGAAGCCTGGAAGCAATCGTGTAACGATGTCGTTCTCTTATTGGAGTTCCCTAAATATTGCTGGACCAACGACGAAGATTTCAATGCCCAACTGATGGTTGCCAACTACTCCAATGCTGCACTCGCTGGTGAATTGAATTGGGAAATCAAAAAACAAGACGGGACCAGTATCGAGCAGGGAACTTTCCCTATTCAAAAAGATGAGATCGGAGGAATGTTCCCGGTTGGACAAATCGACGCCGACCTCGCAAGCCTAATGAAGGCTGAAAAGTTAAACATTCACCTTTCAATTCCAGGTACCGAATACACGAACGATTACCCGATTTGGGTCTATCCAACCTGGCAGGAAATTGCAACACCAGATGATATTATTGTTGCAGAGACGCTCGACCATTCAATGATCAGCCAACTGGAAAACGGAGCTAAAGTGTTGTATTTCCCCGAGACGACTGATGTCAAAAGCAATAGTTTCCCGGGACATTTTCCACCTGATTTCTGGAACTACGGGATGTTTAAAGGGATTAGCGAATGGGTAAAAAAACCGGTTTCTCCGGGAACATTGGGTCTGTTAACCAATCCGGAACACCCAATTTTCAATGACTTTCCGACAGATTTTCACACCAACTGGCAATGGTTTTCTATCATCAAAGCCAGCAATTCACTTATTCTTGATTCCACCCCGGCCGACTATCGGCCAATTGTACAGGTAATCGATAATTTGGAACGGAACCATAAACTGGGATTGATTTTTGAATTTCAGGTTGGACAAGGTAAATTATTGGTTTGCATGTCACAACTGAAGCAAATCCTTCTCAAACCGGAAGCAGGTCAGCTTTACAAATCCCTCTTGAAATACATGGACTCGGACGATTTTACCCCGGCTTATAAATTGACATCAACTGAATTGAAGAAGCTGTTTTGACACTAAGCAGCCAGGACGCCAAGAAATATTTTCGAATGAACAACACGAGGTGTTGTTGTCGCTCTGCTTGGAGTGGATGCAACACCTTTTTTAAGGATTTTTGCTGAATGTGATGACGAGAGCACTATTTACCAGTTCGGGGTGAATGGCAAAGATTCTTCCTTAGCTAGCGCCAAACAGCACCTGGTATTCATGCTCAAAATTCGGCGTAAAGATGTTCTTCCCGATATTGTTTTCAATTTGCTTGCGGGTCCAGAAACGACCTTCCTGAACTTCGTCTGAATGCAAGTGAATACCTTGGTAGTCGGTGGTAGTAAACACATAAACCAGTTCCCGTTCAATATCGCTTTCCCACAAATAGTTTTGCAGCAGTTTTGCAGAGAATTGCTCAAGCCCGATTTCTTCCCAGGCTTCTCGCTTGAGCGAAGTCTGCAGGTCTTCGCCAAAGGCAATATGTCCGCCAACGGCCGTATCCCACTTACCGGGCTGAATGAGTTTATTCATCGGGCGTTTCTGCAGGTAAATCGCACCGTTTTTATTGAGCACATGCAAATGAACAACCGGATGTAAAATTTTAGAACCGTTGTGGCATACAGAGCGAGGCACCTGCCCCAATACTTTGCCCGACTCATCAACCACCGGCAATTGTTCTTCGTCTTCCAACCGCTTTTTCTGTCGCTTTTGGTTCCAGAATGTAACCAGGAAGAATACCCCAAACAGGATGTAAAACAAACCACCGGAGATAAACGCCCATGCAGCATCCGACAGGTAGAAAGTGGCATAAAACACCAAGGCTGTATGGGCCAGAAAGATCCAAAACATCAGCTTCATCGTCTGACGCATTTGTGCCAACTGCGTTTCATCGACCTGCATGTTCTTCATATACCGCTGGCTCATCAGCTCGACAATATTCACCTTGGAGTAAGCCGAAAAAGCCAGTATAGCACACAGGATGATTTGCACCAGTCCGGGCTTCAATTTGAAGAAAATTTCGTTGTGCAGAATGAGTGAAACTCCACCGAGAGCCAACAACAGCGAAGTATCGAACAACACGAATCGCTCGAAACGTTTTTCCTTCACCCAAACCCAAAGTAACTCAGCCACACCAATTACCAAGGCTGCAATTAAGCCCGCTTGTGTTCCCCAAATCTCATCAATCAGGATAAACGCAAAAAGCGGGATAAAACCAGGTAGTAGTTGTTTGAAAAGTTTGAGTTGTTGCTGATTCATTTTCCGGAGTACATGAAAGACGAGAGGGCCCTGAAGCCCTCCTGTTCTTCTATAATTCAGTATCGACGGTATAAATATCGACGAGTTCAATATCAAAAATCAAGGTTGTATAAGGAGGAATCCCATAGGTTCCGGTAGAACCATAAGCTAATGAAGACGGAATGATAAACGAACCACTTCCTCCCACTTGAAGCTGATTCACTGCATCCGCAAATCCGGGAATAACACTCACATCGTCTGGCACATAACGCCAAACACCATCACCACTGCTGGCAGAAGTATCGAATAACTGACCATTGGTAAAGTACCCGTAGTAGGTGATTCCGATCGAATCACCGGGCTGCACATAAGCACCATCGCCTGTCTCTTCCATGATGTAATAAACGCCCAATGCGGTTGTATCAATATCGTAGCCATCCGCTTTGATTTCGTCGAGCAAGCTGGCAAGTTCTTCAGCTTCTTGATCTGCCGAATAAACAACCTCATCCGTATCATCAATATTTCCACAAGCAACCATGGAAATCATTCCGAGTGCCAGTAGTCCGTTTCTTAGGCTTCTTCTCAATTTATTCATTTTTAAAGTCGATTGAAATAAAATTAATCGAGTTGAGTCCGATTTAATTCTTCTTTATATTCAGGCAATAACTTCCGAAACCGTTCAATGGTCTCGTGCAAGCTCGAGTAAACCTCGCCACCGGCGGCATTACGGTGCCCTCCCCCATTAAAATGAGCCGTGGCAAATTCATTCACTGCAAACTCACCTTTCGAACGGAATGAAGCTTTAATCTGGTTATCATTCTCCGTGAAAAACGCGCTAAAATGAATTCCTTTAATTGAAAGCGGCATATTCACAAATCCTTCGTTGTCGCCTTTTTGATATTTGAAACGGTTTTGTGTTTCCCGCGACAGATACATTACTGCAGCATTGTACTCCGGAAACACCTCCATACATTCGCTCAGGCAATGCCCCATCAGCTGCATACGGTCGACCGAATAATTGTCGAACACCCGCCCGTGAATATCTTCGGGATTAACGCCGAAAGCCAACAATTCACTGACAGTCTTGAATGTTTGCGGATCGGATACATTGTAATTGAATGAGCCGGTATCAGTCATGATGCCACAAAACAAACATTCGGCCGCATCCTGGTCGATATACTTTTCATATCCCATCGCTTTGGTAATGTGGAAAACCAATTCGGCCGTTGATGAATAATCGGGATGCGAAAATTGTAAATCGGCAAACCCCTGGGGAAAAGGATGGTGATCAATCATGATGCTCTTGCCTTTCCAATTTTCAACCCTGTCCTTCATTTCACCTGTCCGTGAAAGGTGGTTAAAATCGAGACAGATCAGCATGTTGGCATCATCTATAATTTGGGCCGCTTTTTCGCGTGCATTCACATAAACGACCAACTCTCCGCTACCGTTCATCCACTTTAAAAACTCCGGAAAGTGGTTCGGTGAAATTACCACAACTTGCTTGCCTGCATTTTTCAAAATCCTCGATAAGCCTAACACCGAGCCAATGGCATCACCGTCGGGATTGACGTGGGGAACAACTACAATCGTTCCTTCCTGTTCGTCAATCGCAGCTCTCAATCGTTTAATGTCTTCTGTATTAAATGGTTTCAAATCTTCGTTTTTTTATGCGTGTACAAATATAAAAATAATGAAACCCTATAGGCATTCAATTGTTTTATTTTTAAATTTATTGAATTCTCCATTCTACAAACTAACAATTCGAAATTATGCCAGGTAAAGTAACTTTTACAATCATTAAACCGGGGGCTGTTGATCGGAACCTTACAGGACCAATTCTTTCAAAAATCAATGAAGCCGGATTTGTTATTAAAGCGTTGAAGTATACCAAACTGAAAAAGGAGCAAGCGTGCGAATTTTACCAGGAACATGAGGGTAAACCATTTTACGATTACCTCACCGACTTTATGAGTACCTCTCCAATTGTTGTTGCGATCCTGGAAAAAGAGAATGCCGTTAATGATTTCAGAAAGTTGATCGGATCGACCGATCCTCTGGAAGCAGAAGAAGGTACTATTCGAAAGTTATTTGCCGAGTCGAAAACCCACAATGCCATTCACGGTTCGGATAGCGATGCAAGTGCTATTCGCGAAAGTGATTTCTTCTTCTCACGCGTTGAGCGCTTCTGATTACCGAAAAACAATTTGTCGAATAACCTCAGCACCTGCATTTTCGTTCAGGTGCTTTTTTATTTGTTCCCGCATCATCACCAACTCGTTGCGTAAAATGGGTGAACTGAGCTTAATGAACAGCGTCCCGTTACTGATTCGTATATCTTCGGTGTACGAAGCGACAGTTTTGCCCATCATAGCCTCCCACGATTGAACAATGTCCAACTCCGACAATTTGGGTTGCAAGTTGTTTTGCTGGATATATTGTTTTAAAACCTGGCTTAATTTCTCGGTATTACTCTTTCTCATCGCTTACATCTTTTACGGTACCCTCAACAACTTTGAAAATCTTAGCATCGGCCTGCAGTTCACGAATAATCTGATCGAGATGTTCGCGATTGGTATCGGTAATGAAGATCTGGCCAAAATGATCATCAGCGACAAGTTTTACAATTTGCTCCACCCGGCTTTTATCCAGTTTATCAAAAATATCATCCAATAACAAGATCGGAGTCATCCCGGCCATTTTCTTTATAAAATCGAACTGTGCCAATTTCATCGCTACCAGGTATGTTTTCTTCTGACCTTGTGACCCGAGTTTTTTAATCGGATAATCACCCAGTTTAAACAGAATGTCATCCTTATGAATACCGACAGTTGTATATTGAATAGCCCGGTCGCGGTCGACACTTTGCTTCAGTTGTTCAGCAAAATTACCATCATAAAGTTGCGACTCATGTACCATCCCAATAACTTCTTTCCCCGATGAAATCAGTTCGTAATATTGCTGAAAAATAGGCTGTAGCTGTGTAATATACTCCACGCGCTTGGCATGAATCTGCTCACCGTAATGTACGAGCTGATCGCTCCAAACTTCCAGACTTTCTTCACTGAAAAACCGTTCTGACGCAAACTGTTTCAACAATTTATTGCGTTGTAACAACGCACGATTGTACCGGATTAACGCATCGAGATAAGCATGATCGTACTGCGAGATCAATGCATCGAGAAACTTACGCCGTTCTTCACTCCCCCCTGTAATCAGGTCACTGTCAGAAGGGGTAATAATGATCAACGGTAACAAACCAATATGCTCTGCAAGTTTTCGATATTCCTTTTTATTGCGTTTGAAGTTTTTTTTCTGTCCTCGTTTCAAGCCGCAATGAATCAATTCCTCCTGATCCAGTCGCTGATATTTACCTTTGATCACAAAAAAATCTTCGTCATGCCGAATATTCATCCCATCAATCGAATTCAAGAAGCTTTTACAAAACGACAAGTAATAGATGGCATCCATTAAGTTTGTTTTGCCGGCACCATTGTTGCCGATAAAGCAATTCAAATCGGCTGAAAACTGTAAGTCAGCCTCTTCGATATTCTTAAAATTTAACAGCGATAAACTTTCGAGGTACATGAATTCTGAATTTGCAGAGCAAAACTAATAAAATAAAAACGGAACCTTCCAGCATTTAACAAATGGCCGGCGATAATAACAGCAATGTGTTGACTAATATTAAATTTTATAAACCATTTCTGGTTCATGTTTAGCAAAAAAGTATATTTTTGCGTCACAATTTTGGAATAATCATACTTAAAAATGGCAAAGAATAAAGACCTTAACAAAGAAGACAACCTGTCTGAAGTTGAAAGCGCATTGACCAAGTCGGAGCAATTTGTTGAAGACAATCAGAAAATCCTGAGCATTGTAATTGGTGCTGCAGTTGTAATTGTTGCTGCATATCTTGGTTTCACCAAATTATATATTCAACCAAAAGAAAAAGCAGCCCAGGAAGAAATGTTCTTCGCAGAACAATACTTCGAGAAAGATTCCTTCAACCTGGCAATCAATGGTGACGGTACAAACCCAGGATTTCTGGATATCATTGACGACTATGGAGTAACTCCGGCCGGCAAACTGGCCAATTACTATGTTGGTATTTCGTACCTGCATATGGGACAGTACGAAGACGCGCTGACTTACCTGAATGACTTTAGTACGGATGATTTGGTTTTAGCTCCTGTTTTGGAAGGTGCCAAAGGCGATTGCTATGCTGAATTGGAACAACCGAAAAAAGCGATTAGTGCTTATAAAGCCGCTGCATCAACAAAGAATGAATTCACAACTCCGGTTTACCTGTTAAAAGCCGGACAGATGATGGAAACACAAGGTGAGTTTGACGACGCACTGGAAGTTTACACAGAGATTAAAAAAGATTACCCTACTTCAACCGAAGCTCGTACAATCGACAAGTACATTGCCCGCGTTGAAATGGAACTGAAAAAATAAGTTCATCTAAAATATGACTGAAAATCCCCTTCTAACAGGGGATTTTTTATTTTTGTAAAAAACAGACTCATGGCTACAAAAAATTTATCAGAATACGATTTGGCATCTGTTCCTTCTGCTGAAGGAATGAAGTTCGGCATTGTGGTTGCAGAATGGAACTACGAGATCACCGGAGCTTTGGCTCAGGGAGCAATGGATACCCTGATTAAACATGGTGCAAACGAAAGCGACATCACGCTGAAGCATGTTCCCGGAACATTTGAGCTTCCACTGGGCGGACAGTTTTTGGCTGAATATACACATGCTGATGCCATTATCCTGATTGGCTGCGTTATTCAGGGTGACACCCGCCACTTCGACTTTATTTGTGACGGTGTTACTCAAGGCACAACTCAGTTAAACCTGAAGTACAACAAGCCATTTATTTTTGGTGTGCTGACGACCAATACCGAGCAACAGGCGCTCGACCGGGCCGGAGGCCGCTTGGGTAATAAAGGAGACGAAGCTGCAGTAACCGCGATTAAGATGGTTGCTCTAAAAGATGAATTGAAATAATGACAGGGACTGCAAAGTCCCTTTTTCTTTAACCCAAAATCTACTGACCGATGAAAGCAATGCTTTTTGCTGCAGGACTGGGGACCCGCCTGAAACCACTAACCAACAACAAGCCGAAAGCCTTGGTTGAAATCGGTGGTATCACCCTGCTCGAACGTTGTATCCGACATTTAAAGCAAAACGGCATTCACGAGATTGTTATCAATGTTCATCACTTCGGAAACCAGATCCGGGCATTTTTGGTCGACAATAACAACTTCGATCTGACCCTTCACATTTCTGACGAAAGTGAAGGATTGCTCGACACCGGCGGCGGAATTCTGAAAGCAGAAGAATTTTTATCGGGCGAAGAGCCTATTTTATTGGTGAATGTGGATGTGCTCACCAATCTGGATTTCCAACAGGTTTTGCACTTTCATGAAAAAACAAATTCACTGGCGACGCTCGTTGTTCGACAACGGCAAACATCGCGTTATTTGCTGTTTAACAAAAATCAACTGGCGGGATGGAAAAATATGAAATCCGGTGAAGTGAAAGTTTCACGACCTAAATTAATTGACTCTGCGGAAGAATTTGCATTCAGCGGGATTCACATCATTCAACCCGAATTATTGGGACTGATTACGGAAACCGGTAAGTTTTCAATTATCGACCTCTATCTACGGTTGGCTAAAACAGAAAAAGTCAGTGCTTTTGTCGACCAACAGTCCGTTTGGATGGACTTGGGAAAAGTGGATGAATTGGCCGAAGCTGAAGCTCTAATCAAACAATTGGAAGCATAAAAAGCCGCTTCTACTGAAAAGCGGCTTTGCTGCATCGGATCTATTCCTAATCTTCTTTTTCCGGAGGAGCCTGGCGATTTTTCATCCGTTCCTGGCGCTCCTGAATCATTTTATCGTACTTCACTTTTTGTTCGTCGTTCAGCAACTTCTTAATCTCTTCATCTTGCTTAGCTGCTCGGGCTTGCATTTCAGCACGCATTTTTTCACGATCCATTTGTTCGCCGCTTTCACGAGCTTTTTCCATTTCAGCGCGACGTTTTTCAAATTCTGCTCGCTGCTTTTCCATACTACTTGTCAATAAAGCTTTTACCTGTGCAGTTTGCTCATCGGTCAATGCCAGTTGTTCCTTCATCCGGGCTGTTTGTTTTTCAATCCGTTCTGCAGGATCCATTCGCTGGTGACGCTGTCCGGGCTCACTTTGAGAAGGACGTTCACCGGTTCCTCGTTGTGCTTCAGCTACGGTTATAACACCGATAAATAACGCCAGAATTAATAATAACTTCTTCATACAATTTCATTTTAAATTACGGTCGAAACCTGTTTGTGGATGATGATAAATTTTAAATGAGTCTATAGGCCTTCGTATACAAAAGTCGGTTTTATCAAAACCAGCTCTTTGACTACATTCGACCTAACAGGTTTAAACAGGGGTCGAAAAAAAAATTTCGCGATCCGACAAGAACGTATTTGAGTTGAAGGTGAAAACTTCCGGAATGAGGCCCGAATTCGAAATGAAGCAATAAAGTCGTTACACGAAGCCAGCGGATTTAAAGAATTGACGCTCTCATTTGTGAGAAATGTCTCTTATCGTGCAGCTTTTGAGGCTTAAAAAAGATGGTTCCGGATAGAAAAGCTGAAGCCGCTTTCTTCGTTACTCGGAGCTTTCAGGTATTTGTGTTTCAATTCCTCCGGACCATTATCGACGAGGTACGAGATGGACGTAAAATCGAGTAAATCCAAATCATTGTAATCATTCCCAATGCTAAAGGTTGAAGAATGTGGAATCCCATGCAGGTCGCACAACCATTCAATGGCATTTCCCTTGGAAACAGCCTTATGAAAGATTTCCATCCACACATAACCCGTGTCGAGCGGTGAACTGGCTCGCAAAACTTTAATCTCGTCAAATTCGCGCTCCAGCTTTTCCTTCAACTTATAATAGGCATCAGCCTCCTGAAACATAACTAAAAACTGACAGGAATCGGTATCAACTTCACCATCATCGGGTAACAAACCAGCATATTCATGATGAAAGGAATAATAACGTTCGAACTCCTGGCAAATGGTTTGTCCCCGATAATACCAACAATACGAGTTTTGAGGAATACCTTTAAATAAATAAAAGTTGAGTCGTTTTTCGACTAGCTTTTTGATAATGGCATTCGTGGTCGGTACAGAAATATTTTGCTTATACAACAGTTCATTGGTGCGACAGTCATAAATCCCGGCTCCGGACGAAAATGCCACATAGTCGAACGGAGCATTCTCCGGAATCACCTCTTTCACTTTCCTGTAATTACGTCCGGTAGCAACCACCCGAATAATATCGTGTTCGCCTAAAAACGTAAGCATGTCCAGATCTTCCTTGCTAATGGACTTGTCTTTCCTCAACAAAGTGCCATCTAAATCGGTGGCAACCAACCCTATTTTCTTTCTGTAATCCATTATCGTTCAATCAAAAATATTATCAACTTCTCGTTAATCCAGCAGCTGGTAACTGCTAATTTGCACCGGGGCATTTAGCGAGGGCAGAACTTTTTCGATCAGAATTCCCTCTGCCGGATGATGACCGTGACCAAAAGTCGCCCGCACACCCATTGATATAAAGTGAACAGCCCTGTCAAGTGCAATCGGCAGACTATCGCCCTGAAGCAAGGAACCAACCATGACACTTGCAAACGCATCGCCCGTTCCGGGATAATTGGCCGGCAAGTAATCGCAGCTGACACGCCAATACCGCTGGTCCTCGCCATTGTAGGCCATCACCGATGTTTTATTGGGCATCGCTAATTCGGGAACGCTGGTAATAATTACTTGCTTGGGGCCAAGCGCCGCTAACCGAACGCACCAGTCTTTCAACTCGTGAAGACTTACCTGGGGATGATATTCTTTGCCCAGTAAAAAGGCAGCTTCTGTCAGGTTGGGCGTAACCACTTCGGCATGAGCCACCAACTCTTTCATCTTTTCAACCATTTCCTGGTTAAAAGCTGAATACAACTTACCGTTGTCGCCCAAAACCGGATCGATCACAACCAGTTGGTCGGGGGTCGCAAAATCCCGGATAAAATCTTTCACCATATCAATCTGATCCACCGCGCCAAGATACCCCGAGTAAATAGCATCGAACTGGATATTTAGCTTCTTCCAATGTTCAATCATTTGCGGCAACTCGGCACTCAAATCCCGCGCATGAAAACCGGGGAAAGCACTGTGAGACGATAAAACAGCCGTTGGCAAGGGACAAACCTGAATGCCCATCGACGACAAGATTGGAATCACCACCGTCAACGACGCCCGTCCAAACCCGCTTAAATCGTGAATCGCGGCTACCCGCTGCAAATGAATTCTCATAACGGAAATTTTCCCTAAAAATACACAAAGTATTGCTGAAAGCATTTTCTGTTTTTCCTGAAAATCGGGAAAAAGAAGTTTTTTAATCCAACTTAATTCTACTGAAAACAGGGGAATAAGCAGATACACCGAATGCAATCAAAGGTTTACCGAAAAAATGGCTCTAAAGCAGAGAGAAATGATAGTTTTGTAGTGATATTCTTATCTTTGTACACCTTAACAAAAAAGGGTTCGAAAATCCTGCCAGACAGGAGGCCGAAACCATTTGATAAACCGCCTCTCCGGAGCACAACATTTTTTTATGAAGATTGCATTAATTGGATACGGTAAGATGGGCAAAATTATTGAGCAAATTGCCATCGACCGTGGACACGAGATTGTCTTAAAAATCGATATATCCAACCAAAATGAGCTGACTGTTGAAAACCTGAAAAAGGCCGATGTAGCTATCGAATTCACCATTCCCTCATCAGCGATTGCCAATTACAAACTTTGTTTCGAAGCCGGAATTCCGGTTGTTAGCGGAACAACTGGCTGGTTGGAAAACAAAGAACAGGTACTGGCTGATATGGAAGCGAAAAACGGAACATTCTTTTATGCTTCGAACTTCAGCTTAGGCGTTAATTTATTTTTCGCGCTGAACAAAAAGCTAGCTCAGCTAATGACCGGTCGCGAAGGCTACGATGTAAGTATGGTTGAAGTTCACCACACGCAAAAGCTGGATGCTCCGAGCGGAACAGCCATAACACTGGCCGAAGAGCTGATTGAAAACTATCCTGAAAAAACCAGTTGGACCATGGAACACCCGCAGTCGCCGGAACAAATGCACATTGGTGCCCTGCGCGAAGGTACCGTTCCGGGGATTCACCGAATCAAATACGAGTCGGATGTCGATTACATAACAATTGAACACAGCGCTAAAAGCCGTCACGGTTTTGCTTTGGGTGCCGTGCTGGCTGCTGAATACAGTTTCGGCAAAAAAGGACTTTTGACAATGAATGATCTTTTAAACTTATAATCACATGAGACAACTATTAACCAACAAATGGTTTAAATTCATTTTTGTTGGCCTGCTTTATAGTTTGTGGGTTATCTGGCTCGAAAATTACTGGTGGTTCATCGGACTGGCTGTTATTTTCGACATGTACATCACCAAGAAAGTTCACTGGGCTTTCTGGAAGAAAAAGAACCCGCCAAACGGAAAGCAAACCAAAGTCGTAGAATGGGTAGATGCCATTATTTTTGCCATCATTGCTGCGACCTTTATCCGTATGTTTTTCATTGAAGCGTACACCATCCCTACTCCATCTATGGAGAAATCAATGCTGGTAGGCGATTTTCTGTTTGTGAGCAAAACAGCTTACGGCCCGAATTTGCCCGAAACACCACTTTCGTTCCCGTTTGTTCATCACACGTTACCATTGACTAAAAATACGCCTTCATACCTGACCTGGATTAAGAATGACTACAAGCGGATTGCCGGTTTTGGAGATGTAAAAAATAACGATGTCGTCGTCTTCAATTTTCCCGAGGGTGATACGGTAGCAACCAACCAGCCAACACAAAGTTACTACAACCTGGTTCGAAACTACGGACGTGATCGGGTATGGAGCGACAAACGTACCTTTGGCGAAATCATCAGCCGTCCGGTAGATAAATGCGAAAACTACATCAAGCGGTGTATCGCTATTCCGGGCGATGTCATCAAAATTATTGATGGCCAGGTTTACGTGAATGATAAAAAACAAGATCCGATTGCCGGTATTCAGTACGATTATATTGTAACAACCAACGGAGCTGCTATCAACCGCCGAACATTGGAAGAGATTGGTATTTCCAGGGCTGACCAGCAAGTTTTCAATGGCTCTCAGTTCCTGTTCCCAATGACCGATGAACAGGTGAAAAAGGTTGAAAAGCTAAGCAATGTAAACTCGGTGAAACGCGTGAACATGACCGCTGGAAATTGGGATCACAACATCTTCCCGTTCAGTGAAAAATACCCTTGGAATGTTGACAATTTCGGACCGCTGCAAATTCCAAAGAAAGGACAGACGATTCAGCTGAGCATGGATAATTTGCCGGTTTACGAACGGATTATCGATACCTATGAAGAACACGATTTAGCAGTAAAAGACAGTACAATTTATATTGATGGCCAAGTGGCTACCCAATTCACATTCGGAATGAATTACTATTGGATGATGGGTGACAATCGCCACAACTCTGCCGACTCTCGTTATTGGGGATTTGTTCCCGAAGACCACGTGGTTGGCAAAGCAGTTTTCATTTGGTTGTCGTTGGACAAAGAAAAAAGCTTCCCGGCTAATATTCGCTGGAGCCGCCTCTTCTCTTTTGTTCATTGATAAAAAATAAACGTTAGCACTGAAAAGGATAATAGACCGTTAGGTTGATTATCCTTTTTTTTATAATTTACAGAAAAAAGAAAATTATGTCAGCAGGAATCATCATCATTTTGCTACTGGCTTTATTGCTGGTTGTTTTCACTTTGCAAAATAGCGTCGCCATCGATGTCAAGTTCTTATTCTGGCAATTGGAGCAAGTGCCCCTGGTGCTAACGTTGATCGTTTGTATTATCATTGGTGTTATAATTGCAATGGTTCTGAACTATCCGAAAATATGGAAACTGAAGTCTAACATTAAAAGCCTGCAAAAAGAACTCAATACACTAAAATTGAAAGAAGAAACAGAGGAGAAACACCCGGAAGGAATTAAAATGGATGGTGGCTCTGATAATGATCTTTTCAACGCTTAGAATTTCATGTTAAATACATCTATTTTACTGAGCACAGCATATCTGCCGCCTATTCAGTACGTCACAAAATTTTTGCTACACCCGGAAGTTTGGCTCGAAAGTCAAGAAAACTTCATCAAGCAAACTTACCGGAACCGGGCAATTATTCTGGCTGCCAACGGGCCCGAATCATTGATTCTGCCTGTTGAAAAAGGTCGAAGTCTGAAGCAAAAAATCTCGGACTTACGCATTTCGTACGATACCAATTGGCAGCACATTCACTGGCAGGCTATTGTGTCAGCCTATAATTCAACACCTTTTTTTGAAATTCTGGAGGCCGACTTCAGGCCATTTTATGAAAAGAAATTTGAGTTTTTGTTTGATTTCAACCAGCAACTTCTACAAACTGTTTTCGATATATTGGAGATTGAACCGAAAATTTCACTCACGACTGACTTTGAAGCGGTACCGGATACCTGCCTGAATTTCAGGGAGGCAATTCATCCCAAACCACAGAAAGCGTTGCCCGATCCAAATTTTGAACCGGCTGTTTACTCCCAGGTTTTTGATGATAAATTTGGCTTCATACCCAACCTCAGCATTATCGACCTGCTGTTTAATTGTGGATCGGAAAGCTACGAAATGATACTAAAAAGCAGCACAAAAGACGTGTAGAAATTAAAATTTAGCGGTGCCGAAATTCAGGAACTTTACTTCAGAATCTCTGCTTTAAACCTGGCAACCAAATCAGCGTGGTCGAAAGCCAGTTCCGGCAATGCATCAACTGGGAACCATTCAGCATTAGCAGCATCATCTCCACTTTTCACAACGGCATCTTCCGAAACAAAGCCGTAGAAGAGTAGAGAAATGGTCCGTCCGCGAGGATCACGATCTACTTTATCGGCTGCCACAAAGGGTGTCAGCTCCTGAACGTCAAGGCCGGTTTCTTCCATTAACTCGCGTTTACACGCATCAACCAACAACTCGTCCATTTCGACAAAACCACCGGGGAGCGCCCATTTCCCGAAATACGGCTCAATTCCGCGCTGGATAAGGAGCAATTGCTTGCTGTCCTTCTTCAGGATAATTCCATCGGTCGTTAATGCAGGGCGGGGGTATTTGTATGTATACATTTTTGAAAGGGTGTTAGACGTTAAACAATAGCTATTGGACAACAAGCCAGCTTAATTGTGAGACTCGCTTAAGGCAAAATCCGCTTCATCACACGCATTTTGTGCGTATACCGTTTGGTGTCGATATTAAAAATCCCAAATTGATCGACATTGTCAATCCTCACTTTTCCTGAGGCGTGGATAATCTTATTCTTTTCCCAAATGATCCCAACATGAACAATATTACCTTCATCGTTATCAAAGAAAGCCAGATCACCTGGCTGCGCTTCTTCAACAAAACTTAAGGCTACTCCCTGATGAACCTGATCTTTGGCGTCTCTGGGTAACTTTATGCCAATCATTTTATAGATAATTTGGGAGAAACCGGAGCAATCAATCCCGAAAGGAGAACGTCCACCCCAAAGGTAGGGTGCATTAAAATACATCAATGCCTGACGGATCATAAATTTCCGGGCTTCCGGCGGCTCATGATAGGTAAACTTACCTGTCATTTTATAGACATCCCTGTCAATCGAAAACTCATGTTTATAAGGTCGCCAACAAGGCAGAGAACTACCGGCAACAATCATCGCATGCTGCTCCTCATCAATCGGTATCAGGTTAAATATATCGGTACAAACGGCAACGGGCGACTTTTCAATTTTAACAAATGACCGTTCGTTCAGCGGGGTAATCATTTTATAGTCTACCCAACCTTCGTAGCCATCATAAACCATTACAACCCGGCACCATCCCATAAAGTGTTCGTGAACGTAGAAATGTTCGCCAAATAGAATCTGAGAAATCATTTCACTCTTTTCCGATGGTTCTTTTCGGACAGGAATAATACTAAGGCCGGAAATACCGTAATTCATCTATCAATTACTGTTTTATAGTTGCATACCTGTTAAGTCTGGATGCTTAAAACACCTGAATTAATTGGGCATACCTCTTTTCATCAAAGAAATTGTTATTTTTAGTTTTCAAAGATAAAACATCAAGCTTAGTTTTAACCCGCTACGTCGATCTTTAAAAAGGTATTTATGAAAAAGTTATTAACTCGCCTGGGGCAATATTACCACGTCTTATTTATTGCATTGGTCTTTTCCGCCACCATTTTCTTGTTATATCTGGTAATCCCCGGTGAAAGCCGTTTCAGGTACGAATTTCAAAAGAACGCACCCTGGCGTCACGAAACATTGATCGCCCCTTACAACTTTGCAATTTATAAGCCGGACGAGCTGGTGAAAGCAGAACGGGATTCTGCTCAAAAGCAATTCATTCCATACTACCAAAAAGATACTTTGGTAGCCTTACAGCAGGGTAAAAATCTGGAAATTGAGCTTCTCAATTTAAGCAAAGAACTTTCAAACCTAAACGAGAAAACAATCATGTCCCTGACCTCGGTCATGGACGGAATTTATCATGCGGGAGTCATTTCCCAATCACCTGAAACACATCCGGTTTTAAAAGAGAAAAAAGCGCTTTACGTGATCGATAATAAAACAGTCTCGAAAGTGCCCATTGATTCAATCTATTCACTTAAAACCGCTTTTCAAGCCTTAAATGATACGATTCACTACTTTTTAAAAGATCAGTATGCCGCGCTAAATCAAAATATGAATCTGGCCGATTACATCCAGGCAAACCTCAGCTACGGTGAAGAGTATAACCAACAAGAAATGACCAAACTCGTTAATGCTGTTTCGGAAACTCAGGGTATGGTGCAGGCGGGCGAACGAATTATTTTCAAAGGCGACATTATTACGCCTGAAAAATTCCAAATTTTAAATTCGCTGAAGAGAAGTTATGAGACCAAACAGGGGCAAAACATTGATCGTTACATGCTGATTATTGGCAAGTTGATCCTCATTATTGCATGTATCTTAATTCTAATTCTTTACCTGGCGTACTTCAGGCGCGAAATATTCAACGAAAAGCGACACCTGAGCTTTATTCTCATGATGATCGTGCTAATGGTGTTCACATTTCGGTTTATTTTACAGCACGATTTCATCAATATTTACATCGTCCCGCTAGCGATTCTGCCTATCCTACTCCGCATTTTCTTCGATTCGCGGACGGCCATTTTTGCTTTGCTGGTCACCTCACTTCTGATCGGCTATTTCGCACCAAACAACTACGAATTCATTTTCCTGAACCTGATTGCCGGTTTTATAGCGGTCTTTAGCCTCGACAAACTGCATCGCCGATCGCATCTGGTGTTTACCGCGCTGTGGGTTTTCCTCACTTACAGCATTCTTTTTGTGGCTTTATCCATGATTCATGAAGGAAACCTGGAGGCAATCCGGTGGGATGAATTGGAATGGTTTGCCGCGAATGCTATTTTAATTCTACTGGCTTACCCGTTGATTTACATTTTTGAAAAACTATTTGGCTTTGTTTCCGATGTCACACTAATTGAGTTATCAAATACAAACCAGCCGCTTTTACGCAAACTAGCCGAAGAAGCGCCGGGTACCTTTCAGCATTCATTGCAAATAGCCAACCTGGCTGAAGCTGTTATCTACCGCATTGGAGGAAACCCCTTTTTGGCTTATGCAGGCGCATTGTACCACGACATTGGCAAAACAAACCAGCCAGTGTATTTTATCGAAAATCAGTCAGCCGGCATGAGTCCACACAATGAAATGGACTATAAGGAAAGTGCAAAAGTCATTATCGATCATGTTACTTATGGCGTGCGTCTAGCCCGCAAAAACAAACTACCAGAAGTTTTAATCGACTTCATCACCACCCATCACGGCACGATGCAAGCCAAATATTTCTATACACTATACAAAAATGAACATCCTGAAGTAGCTGCCAACCCGAAAGATTTTACCTATCCGGGGCCGCGGCCGCAAAGTAAAGAAACATCGGTTGTGATGATCATTGATGGTATCGAAGCTGCAACACGTGCTTTGAAAGAAAAAAATCACGAAAGCATTCGAGAGATTATTGACAAAATGGTGCAGAGTAAGCTGGATGACGGCCAATTGGACCATACTGATCTAACGTTGAGAGACATCAGCATTATTAAAGAAACTTTGCTCGAAAAACTAATGAATATCTATCATGTACGGATTGAATATCCGAAAGAGAAATAAATATTGGTTATTTAGGGTATAATCATTAATTGATGATCACTTATAAACAATAATTTTTGCTGAAATTTTAAAACGCTATTTTATTTAACACAATTATGCCTTAAATTAGCTTACAACAAAACAAGAACCGAATGAATTCATTTTTAGTCGCCACCGGACCGCAATACATTCTGACTTTGCAGTTTTTATTTGCCATACTGATTTTGTTACCGGCGATGGCTTTGGTAAGTGTATTCAGAAATGAGTTTGAAGGCAACAAACGTTACTTTTGGGCAGCGTTAATCCTCTTTTTCCCGATCATCGGGTCGTTGCTGTACATTTTTATTGGCCGGCAACATCGACTTCGCAGAGCTCTTTGGAACGAAAACATATAAAAGAAAAGCACTCTCAAATGAGTGCTTTTCTTTTTCAGTTCTGTAAGGATATCTAGTCTATCTTTTCGTATACTATTTTCAATATCTCCTGCTCTTTCAGCTCTGCTTTATAAAGCAATTCTTCAGCATGTTGTTTCAGCTGAGCGACCTTTTCCTTATCATTCAATCCACCCAGGTTTATCAAAACATTGAAATAGGCTCCCTGAGCCGCTGTACGGGCACACAATGCCCCTACTCCTGCATCCGAAACAGAGTTCGGATTACCGATCGTCGCCATTGCTTCAATCACTTCCATCGATTCGAAGGCAGTTTCCATCACTGATAACGGAGTCGAAATAGCATTTAGAGTTGCCTGTTGAATGGCTTCAGCTCTTGCCACCTTTTCTGTATCGCTACTTTTAGGCATTCCAAAGGCATTCATCATCTGTTTGAATGCCAATGTGTCCTCATCAACCAACTTCAACAACCAATTCTGATGAACTTTGGCTTTCTCCGCCCATTCCGAAAATTCATCCCATTTTTCATCCCAACCTCGCTTATGAGCTGATAAATTGGCGACCATTCCTGCCAAAGCGGCTCCCAGAGAGCCAACATAAGCAGAGATCGATCCTCCGCCGGGCGCCGGAGATTCGGAGGCTGTTTCGTTCGCAAAAGCAACCAAACTTTTTTCCCGAAGCAATTGTTCTTGCGACTCCAACTGGTATTCAATAATGCGCTCTTTCGGGTTAAATGGTGCCAACTCGTCAAGTCCCATTGACTTAACCGCTATTTTAATAATTTCTTCGTCTGCCACACCAGTTGACCGTTGTTGTTTCCGAAGGAAATACTTCCCGGCATCCAACATCGCCTGCAAAGGAATGAGACCAATAAGTTCAGAGCCTGTAGCCCGCATTCCCCGCTCTTCAGCACTTTTACAAACCGCTTCGAAAGCCTTGTGGATGGACGTAACAGTAATATCCGTCAAATTCATAGAAATTTGCGCAACACCATATTCTTCAATAAACCACCCGATGGCTCTGACTTTCTTCAAAGTTCCCGGAACACGGACAGGTTCACCGCTTTTATCTTTCACAATTTTACCGGTTACCGGATCTCCTTCGCGCAACACACGACCTGCTTCGCGCACATCGAAGGCTACTGCATTCGCGCGACGTGTTGATGTTGTATTCAGATTCACATTATAAGCAATCAGGAAATTGCGTGCACTAACAGCTGTCGCCCCTGCTTTAGCGTTAAATTCCGTCGGACCGAAATCGGGTTTCCAATTGGGATCTTTCAGTTTTGCAGGCAATCCTTCATATTCTCCGGAACGACAGTTTGCCAAACTTCGACGTTCCTCATTTTGAGCTGCAAACTCATAGCAATAAACAGGAATGGCTAATTCTTCACCAATACGCTGTGCTAATTTTCGTGCGTGAACGATGGTCTCTTCCATCGTGATATTGGCCACAGGCACCAGCGGACAAACATCGGTCGCTCCAAATCGGGGATGCTCTCCCTTGTGCTTGCTCATGTCAATCACTTCCGAAGCTTTTTTAACCGCTCTGAAAGCAGCCTCAACAACTGCATCCGGCGTCCCAACAAACGTCACGACCGTGCGATTCGTTGCTTTTCCCGGATCGACATTCAGTAATTTTACTCCCTTAACGCTTTCGACTACGTCGGTTATTTGTTTTATGATGGCAGGATTTCGCCCCTCGCTAAAGTTAGGAACACATTCTATCAATTGATTCATAAGAACTTTGAATTAAATAATTTCACCGTCCAAAATGATGGTTTCAATCAAATTGCTCGCATAGTGATATGGAATATTGGCATAACCTGGCAATTCTTTCGTGATAAAAACATTACCCATTTTTCCGGTGCAGATACTTCCGCAAATACCCTCGACTCCCATTGCATAAGCAGCGTTTATAGTGGTCGCATTAATTGCCTCTTCCGGTGTCATTTTGTACTTGATGCATCCCATGGCACTCATAAAATTCATATTGCCGGATGGCGATGATCCCGGATTATAGTCAGAGGCTAAAGCGACCGGCAACCCTGCAGAAATCATCTCCCGAACAGGAGAATAGGGCAAGCCCAAAAAGAAAGCTGATCCCGGCAATACGGTTGGCATTGTCTCGGTTCCCTTCAGCGTTTGAATTTCTTCACTACTCAGATAATCCAAGTGATCAACCGAAAGGGCATTGTATTTCACACCAACCTGCACACCTCCGGTAAACCCGAGCTCATTGGCATGAATTTTTGGTCTTAGTCCGTATTTCACTCCTGCCATTAAAATTTGTTCGGTTTCAAGAGGCGTGTAAAACCCTTTGTCACAAAAAACATCAATATAGTCGGCTAATTCTTCGGCGGCAATAACAGGCAGCATTTCATGAATTATCATTTCAATGTATTTCTGCCGATCGTCACAATACTTTTGAGGCATCGCATGAGCGCCCAAAAAAGTAGCTTTTATGACCATCGGACTGTCCTTCTTTATTCGTCGAATAACCCTCAACATTTTCAACTCCGTTTCGGTGGTCAACCCGTAGCCACTTTTTATCTCAACGGCTCCAGTCCCCTGCATAGCGACCTCGTGCAGACGGCTCATTGCTGAATTAAAAAGTTCTTCTTCTGAACAACTTTCAATCATCAAGGCTGAATTAAGAATTCCACCACCACGCTGAGCGATTTCCTCGTAACTGAGTCCGTTAATTCGATCAACGAACTCTTTCTCACGAGTACCGGCGAAAACCAGATGTGTGTGTGAATCACAATAAGAGGGCAAAACTAAACGATTGGAACAATCCAATTCAACTAATACGTCGTTATCCAGCTTTTCATCCTTCAACTCACTCATCGGCCCAAACCCCTCAATAATGCCATCTCGCATTACCAGATAAGCATCTCTCAGAACAGGTAACGAATTCATTTTCGTCCCTGATTTAAACCGAACTGAACAATCTTCAACCTGAACTAATTCCCTAATATTTTCGAGTACGATTCTCATAGTATATGAAATATACCACAATTTATATAAAGTCTTCACATAAAATAGCTGCTAAAAATCATATAGGAAAAATCTCTTTAACAACACGTTTTTCCTATGATTAGCAGCACGCCGTTTGGGAGGAATAAAAAGTTTACAATATCAGATGTCAAAGTCTCTGCCAATAAAATTTCGGTTAACGCAACATTGAACGGTATTTGAGTGTTTAGGCTCCAATACCAGATTTGAACATTCGTTTAACTTATTAACTTTTATTTCACTTGGAACAAAAAAAGGCTGACATCGTGAGTACCTATCATTTTTTTAATCAATTTTACGCCCGGTTCCTAACACCGAGTCAAAGCCGCGGGTGTTGAGCAATGAACCGAATCAGAAACAGAAAACAATACATGTTAAGTCAAACTTCTAAGTTTGCTAATAGGCTTGTCCGCTCTTTACTTTTGCTTACAGCAGTTTTATTGGGGACAACAAGCTATAGCCAGCAAAAAATGCTATTGGGTACAGTTACCGACCTCCAAACCGGTGAACCAATTCCTTTTGTCAATATTATAATAAAACACACAACAACGGGAACGATGACCGACACAATCGGCAACTTCAGTCTCCGTTTTCCGGCTTTAACAGATACAATTCAGTTTACTGCAATTGGCTATACATCGGTCGAAAAACTGCTGCCTCGAAAAGATATGCATTCCATCGAAATCGCCATGGCACCTGAAACCTTCGACATCTCTGAAGTTATGGTTGCTCCGGACGAAGGGCCTATGCGGGAACTTTTCCAGCACATTATGAACCGGAAGAAGGCCAACAATCCGGATCAATACAACAAATATTCGTACAAGAAATACTCTCAGTGGGAATATCAGATTAACAATATTGGTGATAAACTACTGGATTCTAAAGCTTTTCGGAAGAATTCGAATGTCATAAAAACAGCCGATGACAGCACCAAATACCTTCCATTATACTTCTCGGAACAGCTTGTTTTTAACGAAATACAGCGAGAACCAGCCAAGAAAAAGTCAACAGTTTTAGCCGACCGCACCAATGGAGTTGGCATATTAAACGACCTGGAAATATCAGGATATACCAGTGCTTTGGATATGGAGGTGAATTTTTACGATAATTACATCAAGCTTTTCACCCAAAACTTCGTGAGCCCCCTGGCCGACAACGGATGGTATTACTACAAATATTTTCTAGCCGACAGTTCATCTATTGATGGGGTGATGCACTACCGCGTTCACTTTCAACCTCGCCGTGCCGGAGAAAATACCTTCAAAGGATACTTCATTTCGGAGAATAAATATTACTCGATAGTCGAAATAGACGGAGACCTTTCTACAACAAGCAACCTCAACTTTTTAAAACGACTTCACCTCAACAGCGAGTATTATTTTGTCAACGACTCTACCCCATTTTACAAACGGAATGAGATTGATGCCCTCTTTGATTACATTCCTTTTAAAAGTCAAAAGAAGGACACTAAACGACTATCGTTATTTTATACGCAATCAGCTTCCATTGATGAGGTAACAATCGATCCGGAGGGTGAAATAAAACTTAGCGCACCAAAAGCAAAATATGAAACGATAAAGCTGCCGGATGCCTACGACCGGGATTCCACATACTGGAAAGAACACCGGATGAAACAATTAACAGAGAAGCAAATTATGGTGGGCCAGGTTATCGACTCTATCAGTCGGATTAAGCAGGTCAATATCGCCAACAATTTGGCACGCATGTCTGTAAATAGCTATTACGACCTGGGCCGGTTTGAAATTGGTCCGTTTACCAGTTTTTATAACACCAATAAGGTTGAAGGCAGTAAATTCTTTTTCGGTGCCAGAACAAGTGAGGAGATCAGCAAGAACTGGATGGTTTGGGGTGGCCTCGGTTATAGCACCCGCATTGAGAAACTTTCGGGAATGTTTGGGGTTGGCTACAAATTCAAAACCATCAACAGACAGGTACTAAAAATTGGTTACGACGACAAAATGATCCGCCATGGTGAAAATGAGAAAATATTGTATTTGTATGAAAATGCCTTCACTGCAACCGAAAACAACCTGATTTCGCAACTGTTAAAACACGATCCACTGGATGAAATATACAGAGAGGAAAAAATAACTGCGCAATACGACTATGAGTGGTATCCGGGCTTAATGAATAAATTGATTGTAAATTATACCAAGCATTATTCACCCGAATTCTATCCGTTCATGCGTGACGGAAATCCGGTATTCTCCGTATCGGCTACAGAGATTAGTTTGGACACTCGTTTTTCGTCGGAAGAAAAAGTAGTTGACAAAGGTTTCCTCCGCTTATACATGGGGACCGAATTTCCGATTATTCACCTAACGGTTGCAGGAGGACAGGTCTATTACGATAATCAATCCGGTTATTACGGAAGGCTAGCCTCAACAATCAAACAGGAAGTTTATATGGGGATGACTCGTTTCGACTACGCCATTGAAGCCGGTTGCTATTTAGGCAAACTCCCCTACACAATGCTTGACATCCCCCGCGGGAATGAAACCTATGGCTTGTACAGCTACGATTTCAACTTACTGAACTACCTTGAGTATGTGCACGACAAATACCTTCATGCGTACCTCGAGTACCATTTAAATGGCTTTTTCTTTCGACGGGTTCCATTGCTAAAACGAGCTAATTTACGTGAAGTGTTTTCGGCCAAGCTGCTAGTAGGCTCTGTCAGCAATAAACATGAAGAAATAATCAGTTTCCCGACTACAATTAGCAGTATGGATAAACCATACATCGAATTGGGAGCAGGTTTGGAAAATATCTTTAGTATGTTCCGGATCGAAGCGCTTTGGAGGGTACAACCGGGATCAGTTATCGGTGCACCCCAGTTCGGAGTGCGCGCCAGATTTGAACTCGGCTTATAAATCGTGACAATTTGCAAAATTGCATGCAATCCGAATTCGGAAAGACAACTATTAGATTTGAAGATTGAGGAGTAAAAGGAAGCAGTTAAACTTTCCGCAGGCGATTAACAAAGTTTTGTTCACCAATTTTAACTTTCAACAAATAAAGTCCGGAGTGTAGCTTGTTCAAGTTTAGACGAATTTTTTGCGTTCCAGGCATTATTTCAACCACCTCCCACTGTTGAACCGGATTTCCTAAAATGTCCATTAAAACAATGCTTGCTTTGGAAAAATCGTCACTGGTAATTTCAACAAACAAGTGGTCATCGATCGGATTTGGAAAAACACGCTCTACTTTTGTCGCATTTTCGTCTTCCGATGAAGGAGTATTTGTTTGGGCATTCCCAATCAAACCAGCTATTAGAAGTATTATAACAAGTAAAAATTCTTTCATATTTCTCTCCGAGTCCTATACAATATACGATTTTTTACCGAAAGGTAACCCCTAACATTAGGAGAATCCTCATTGCCAGGACACTGTTTTTACAGCAGGAATTCGCGAACTCAATAAGAGTTTATGCGAGGGGAAGAGAAAAAAGTTTCGATTTCGAAGACATAAAAAAAGCCTGTCAATATTATTGACAGGCTTTAAATTTTATGCTGTCCGATATTATTCTGCTACAGAAATAGCATCAACCGGGCACACTTCGGCGCAAGAGCCACAATCAGTACAAAGATCGGCGTCAATCTTGTAAATATCTCCTTCAGCAATAGCTTCAACTGGACATTCATCAATACAAGTTCCGCAAGCGATGCACTCATCTGAAATTACATAAGCCATAACACTTCTTTTTTATAGTTAAAGATTACGAGCAAATGTACGAAGTTTGAAAAAATATCAAAGTAACACCCCTTAATTTTTTATGAATCCAAATAAGCACTCTTAAAGTCCACTTAACATGCAGCCCTATTTCGGATAAAACACTCTTTAATTATCAGGCATTCAGGGCCTTCTTCTGCTGTTTTTCGTAGTACTTGCAGAACTCCTTCAACCCACATTTGCTACATTTGGGCGAACGGGCCAAACAGGTATAACGTCCATGCAAAATCAGCCAATGATGAGCCAGCGGAACTATTTCTTCCGGAAAATACTTCATCAACTGCTTTTCAGTTTCCAAAGGGGTTTTCGAGTTGGTTGTTAAGCCAATTCTCGCTGACACCCTGAAAACATGCGTATCAACTGCAAAAGCAGGTTTTTCGTATACTACCGAAGCGATTACATTTGCTGTTTTGCGACCAACACCTGGCAACTTTTGAAGCTCAGCAATATCATCAGGCACCACTCCTTTATAAACTTGTGTCAACATTTTGGCCATACCAACCAAATGCTTGGCCTTATTATTCGGATAAGAACAGGAACGGATATAGTCAAATACTTCAGCTGGTTCAACTTCTGCCATCAACTCTGGCTTCGGGAAACGCTTAAAAAGATCCGGAGTCATTTGGTTCACCCGCTTATCGGTACACTGGGCCGAAAGAATCACAGCCACCAGTAATTCATAGGGATTTGAATAATGCAACTCTGTTTCCGCAATCGGCATCTCTTTTTGAAAATAGGCAATCACTTTCTCGTATCGTTCTTTCTTTTGCATAGTCAATTATTTGAGCAGAAAACAAAAATACGCCATCCGGCTTACTATGCAAATTATTCCTATTTTTGCGCAAAACATTTTATGATGATCCCCTATTTGCAGGCTGAACAAATCTCGAAGCGCTTTGCTGACTACATGCTTTTCGAAGATATTTCATTTACCATTTTTAAAGACCAGAAAGTTGCCCTAATCGCTAAAAACGGAGCGGGAAAAACAACGATGATGGAAATTATGGCCGGTAACGACACGCCTGACAGTGGGAAAATCACAGCCACGAAAGATATTAAAATTGGCTATCTGCGTCAAAATCCGGATTTGAATCCCGGAATCACTGTTTTGGAACAAGCCTTAAAATCCGACAATCCAGCCTTGCAAGTTGTACGCGAGTTTGAGAATGCGCTGAAACACAATGACCAAGAAGCGATTGAGCATCTCTCAAGCAAAATGGATGAATTGCATGCCTGGGATTTTGATGTGAAAGTGAAACAAATTCTCAGCCAGTTAAAGATCGACGATTTCGATCAACGCGTAGGAGAACTCTCGGGCGGTCAGCAAAAAAGGCTGGCTCTGGCCAATGTCTTGGTGAACGAACCGGATTTATTGATGCTGGATGAACCAACCAACCACCTCGATTTAGAAATGATTGAATGGTTGGAAATGTACCTGGAGAAAACCAACTGTACCTTGTTTATGGTTACGCACGACCGCTACTTCTTGGACCGGGTGTGTAATGAGATTATTGAGATTGATCAAAATCAGGTGTACAGTTACAAAGGCAACTACGGCTATTACCTTGAAAAAAGACAGGAACGCATTGAGCAACAGCAAGCATCGACCGAAAAAGCGCAAAACCTCATGCGTACCGAATTGGAATGGATGCGCCGCATGCCCAAAGCACGAAGCCATAAAGCCAAATATCGCGTTGATCAATTTCAGGATTTAAAAGAAAAAGCCGGTTTTCGACGTCGGGATGAGAATCTGGAACTAAGCATTGCTTCATCAAGAATGGGGAGCAAAATTCTGGAGCTTGAACATGTATCGAAAGCCTACGGCGATCTAAAGTTGATCGAAGACTTCAGCTATAAGTTTTCACGGTTCGAGAAGCTGGGGGTCGTTGGGAAAAACGGAACAGGTAAGTCGACCTTCCTGAACGTGATCACTCAGGCTATTGCCGCCGATACCGGAACCATCGACTGGGGACAAACCATCAAAATTGGCTACTACCGTCAAGATGGTATCAATTTTAAATCCTCGGAAAAGGTCATTGACGTTGTAAAGAATATTGCAGAGGTCGTTCAATTTGAAGACGGAACCAAAATGACTGCCACTCAACTACTCACCCGCTTCTTATTCCCACCAGAAAGTCAATATGGTTTGGTTGAGAAACTGAGTGGAGGCGAACGACGTCGTTTGTATCTGTGCACTATCCTGATGCAAAACCCCAATTTCCTGATTCTGGATGAGCCAACCAACGACCTCGACATCATGACGCTGAACGTGTTGGAAGATTACCTGGCTGCCTTCGATGGTTGTGTTATCGTTGTTTCTCACGACCGTTATTTCATGGATAAAATAGTAGATCACCTGTTCGTGTTCGAGGGAGACGGAAAAATTAGAGATTTCCCGGGCAACTACACCATTTATCGCAATAGCGTAGAAGAGGAAGAAGAGAAAGCATTGGCTCAAGAAAAAGCGCAGGCGAAGGAATCGAAAGCTTCAGCCCCCAAGCCAAAAGCACAGTCGCAAAAGCTTACCTTTAACGAAAAGCGTGAATTCGAGCAATTAGAAAAGGACATTGAACAACTGGAAGAGGAAAAAGCAAAACTAGAGCACGAAATGAACTCGGGAGAGTTGGAATCGGACGACTTGGTTCAAAAAAGCCAACGGTATTCTTCTCTGACCGATGAACTGGACAAAAAAGAATTGCGCTGGCTCGAATTGAGTGAGAAACAATAAGATTTTATAAATCTGAACTATTGAGTAAATCTATAATTTCGTGAATGCGGTTGGTGATTGAACTGGCAGATAAGGTTGCCCCGGAGATTGCTTGAATATCGTCTCCGTACTTTAACGTTCCCCCTTTATAGCCTTGAAATTGATTCAGCCACTTTTTGGATGTGATCTCGCCACCATGATCTGAAATATATTTCACAACACGCACCATCTGTGTTGATTTGTCCAAATCGGTCAACAGGAAGAAACTGAATTCATCATAGCGCCCCATTCCGTTGGCTACAATTACATATCCCTGTTTTTCGCCCTTCAACTGATAAGAATAAACAGCTCCAATCTTTTCCGTCAGAGCAGCGTCAGCTTCAACTTCATCCAATTCAATATCCGACTTGGATACGTTCATTTCCTTCGACAAAACCTTGAGGATCTTTCCGGTACTCTGCCCGAAAAGATCCATTTTAAAGGTTAAAAGAAGTGTTATTAATAATACTATGTAAATTCTTCTATTCATGCTTAGAACCAAATTCCAATTCCTAAATTAAATTGCTTCGTCTTTGTTGAAGCAGCTTCGTTATCAAACCACTGCAAGTCGGCTTTTAAAACTGCACCGGAGGTCAACCACCATCCTAAACCTGCTGTAAAATCAGTACGATCGTAGGCCGGGTTTTCGGCAATACCGTCTGTTTTATGATGTGTATTGTACTTTTCATACCGAACGAAAGGAATTAACTTTTGCTCCGAATTCTTTGCACTCAATATATCATAACCGGCTTCAAGATAATAGCCTAACATCGCGCTTCCCAGGTCTTTTCCAGTAAAATCATTGTACTTATCGGTGTTACTCATAGACGAATAATACAACTGTCCTTTCAATACCAAACCCTTTAAAGAGTATGAAGCATCGGCTCCAAGCATGCTGATTCCAACAACAGACGAATCTGCCTTCGCTTCAGCCGCTCTATCATTTTTATCCAACCCGTCGTATAGAGTCGACTGCGTGTCGCCAAAGTAGCCACTCAGTCCAAGTTTCAGTCCGGGAACACCATAATAATCGACCTTCGCAGCCAGGTTCGGACTCGACATAAATGATTCAGCTCCTTTTTGTCGCCCGGACCGGAAACCATTGCTTCCCTTCAAATTGCCCTCACCATCATAGCTGTTAAAACCATTTACGACGTACAATTGATATTTAATATTCAAATCCTGCACACGCCCGGTAAAACCGGCTCCCACTTCCCGCCAGGTGGTTGGTGCAATGTTGCTATCGAGATTTGGACGTTCGACGCCATTGAAAGTCGTCGGCTCGTGGTACTCGTTGATAATTCCCATCGGGATCAGCATCAAACCGCCTCTGAAGTTCAACCAGTCGTTGATTTGATAATTCAGAAAGGCTTGTTCGATAAACACTTCCTTCACGTGCTCATATTCCACCTCAGCAATAAATTGCGTTTTGGCATTAAAACGATAGCCGAACATCAACACCATGCGGTGTACATCCAGGTTACCGTTTGAGCGGGTGTCGGAAGAAAATTTCTGATTGTAATCGATTTGGGCATACCCGCCAATAGTGAGTTTCTGATCAGAGTTCATTAATACCTCGGAGGTATTTTGTGCAAATAGGACATTAATTCCCATAACAAGGGCAAAAATTGCCACTAACGTTTTCTTTTTCATAGATCGACATAGATTGATTCGTTGGCAAAAATACCGGCTGCAGGAAAAGCTTACAATCCCTATTTGTTGGGATATTTACAGCCCTATTTATCTTAAACAATCCGTTTTATGTCGAATCCATCCCTAATCATCGATCCTTCGGTGCAGCAAAGTTCAACCGCATGGAATAAGCTTTCCTGACTTTGTAATTATTTTGCTTCCATTCGGAATCACCCTCATTCTCATTTAAATTGGGTAACTCTTGAAACGAAAAAACACCACTACCTGATATATTACAGTTGGCTAAATTGTGTAAATTGCATGAGAACCAGTAAACAAAAAACTAATGCCCCATTGGAGTGCATCAATAACGATGGATTGTTTCTCGGTCGTTTTTAACGACCCCGCGCGAAATTCAACTAAAACTATAAAACCATGAAAAAACTAAATTTCCGACTGATCTTATTTCTGCTATTTGTCGCCTTGGAGTTACCCGCAGGAGCGCAGCAATTAAGCGCACAGCAGGAAGCAGTCTTGCAAAGTGAAGTGAACGCCACCTTTACGCAAATGCTTGTTTATGCGGAAAAGCTGAACTACGAGCAATTGAACTCCGGTGTCAACGACAGCCGTGCGGCCGGCTTTATCACCAACGGTAACTATTATGCGCACTATGACACCTTGATTGCCGATATGAAAGCAAACGCGCAGGATGTTGACCGTCAGGATATTTCCATCAAAGAAAAAAAGACCACCGTACTATCAGATAAGCTGGCACTGATGACTGTTACCGGAACAGCAACCGTTTACCTAACCGACGGCCGGGTGCTGCCCGTCAATTTTCATTGGTCGTTTGTGTTTGAAAAGATGGGGAAAGACTGGAAAGTGATTCATTCACACCAGTCGCGTGCGAGTTAAACTTCAATGAAGCCACCAATTGTCCGGTCTCGAAAAGAGCGGGATGTAATCCCTGCAACAGTATGTTTAAGGATTAAATTCCAGCTTAGGAAAAGATTCAAATTTATAGCCACCTGAAAGTGGCTGAGTGAAATGTATCGGCTAACCGAGCGGAAGGGTAAAGGAAACTACAGTGCCTTGCCCTTCTTCGCTCTCGATGTGGAGCGTGCCCTGATTTTTGTCCACAAATTCATTTACGAGTATCAGCCCCAAACCGGTACTTTTCTCATTTTCGGTACCATTAGTATGGTGATTACTGGCAAGACTAAACAGTCCGGAAATCTTCGATTTTTCAATTCCAACGCCCCTATCAACAACACTCACTTGCACCGTTTTAGCATCCTTCATTTCAGTTTTAAGTGTCACCGATCCTCCCCGATGACTGAACTTAATTGCATTGTTCAACAAGTTCCGCACAACTGTCTGCACCATGTTCGAATCAGCAAAAACCGTTACCGGATCATTCAGCTCCATAATCACGTCGATCTCTTTGTTTTCAGCCGCTTGTTTCATCGTATCGATTGACCGTTGAAGCACTTCTGTTAGTTCGTACGATGCCGGATAATATTCTATTTTGTGTGCCTGTGTTTGTGCCCATATCAACAAATTTTCGAGCAACTGGTTAACCCCGTCCGACGACTTATACAAGGTTTGCAAAATAACTTTCAGTTCCTCCTTCTTAAAACCATCGAAGTTCTCCGTAATATGTTCGAGAAAGGCCGTTAATCCACTGGTTGGCCCCCTCAAATCATGTGCGATTATGGCAAAAAATTTATCCTTTGCCACATTGATACCCTTTAACTCGCGGTTTTTGGCCTGAATTTTACTGTAGAGCCAAAAGATAATCAGGGCAACTAGAAAGGCAACCACCACTGCAATAACCATCACATTTCGAATGATCCGTTCCTGCTTAATTTCTAAAATATGAATTTGATTTTGCTTCTCCAGTTCTTCAATCTGGCTGTTTTTCGCATCTATTTCGAAAATAGCCTGCAGTTGCTCCGTCTTGATGTTTGCGGCACCCGATAAAATTAAGTTCTGAATCTGAATTTGTTTATTCTGACATTCAATAGCTTTTTCCAGATCATCTGAATTTCGGTAAGCCTCAGTCAGCTTGGAATAAATATCGAGCTGGACTTTTTTCTGATCATTTTCCATGGCCAAATCCAGTCCGTACTGTAGCTTTTTAATTCCGGCAGCGATTTGACCTTTGCCAATCAGGCATAAACCAAGGTATTCATAAATTACGGGGATACTGAGTATATCATCAACTTCCTCTTTGATCTTAAGTGCCCGCTTCAGATTCATCTCAGCGGCTACGTAATTTCCTTTTGCATACTCTAGCCGGCCTAAATTTTTATAGACATTCGACATCCCGAATTGCGATTGGTCTACCTCATATATATCGCGGGTTTTTTCAAAGTTTTCAACGGCTTTATCAAATTCCCCGGCATCTATGTTGAGCAATCCAATTTGCTCATAGCAAATGGCTATTCCCATTTTATCGCCGGTTTTGGCTGCCAGTTGCGTGTAGATTTCCAAGGCTTTCTTAAAATACTCGAGCGCCGTATCAGCTTGTTTCAAATCGGCATAAATTCGCCCCAACAAATAGCTTGTCCATGCACTACCCTCTATGAAGTCGCTCTTTTCGTAATTCAACTTGGCTTTGATAATGTATTCGATTGCCCGATCATATAGGCCGTTCATCCGAAACACGTTACCCATCATTGAGTATGATGAACCAAGAAGTGTAAAATTACCGGCTTTACGACTTTCGGGAATGGCCTCGTTAAAAAATTTAAGTGCCTCGATGTACTCCCCCTGCCGGTGTTTATTAACACCAATCGCAAACAAAGTCTCCCCCTTTATCCAGTTGTCGTTGTTTAAAGACAATATTAAAGCTGAATCTAAACAAGTTTGCGCCCGGGTGTAATTTTTCAGTTCTGTTTCAGCCTTCCCCAAAACGAATAATGCTCGCATCTCTAATGCCAACCTACCGCTCTTTTTTGCGGTTTTTAAAACATCGCGGCCTAAGTCCTTTGCCTCATTTGCATCTGTCTTGATCAATAGCGTCGCAAGATCCAGTTGAGTTGATAGTTTCTCATCTCCTTTTTTTTCAGTCAATAGCTGCCGCAAACTATCAACCGCCTCTTGCTGTGCACCGGCCATTGAAGTAAACAGTATACTAAAACTCAAAACCAGAAGAAAACAAAAACTGAATTTTTTAATCATCAACATACTATTAGATCATACTCACTCCTTAAAAAACAAACGGATCGCAAAATACAATATTATTTCCGACAGCTGTAAACCAAACCTAGGGTAAAACTCTAAACCCCGGAGAGTTGTTCAAAAATGCCAGGAAAAATCGCATCTTAGTGGGAAAGTGAAAGGGACAGCTGACCTGATAAATCATTTTTTTTTCAGCCAGTGCAAATGAATAGTACAACATTCAAAGCGTGTAATTCACGCCAAAATCTTAATAGCACAAAAATATTTGGCTAAATTAGGCAAACTGAAGAACCACTCTGTATCGAGTTGAGAATATAAACTTAAGTCAATCAAATCAGATACTACGACCATTACATTCAAAGAATACCAAAAATTATTCGCAACATGAAACTATCAAAAACACTCCTGTCCTTTTTCATTGTAATGATTGCTACAGTTGCTTTAGCCCAAAATCCACTCAACTTTGGCAGTAACATCCGAACTGCTGATCCGTCGGCTCATGTCTGGAAGGACGGCAGATTATACATTTACGCCTCGCACGATGAAGAGTGTCAGGAAGATTTCTGGATGAAAGACTGGCATATTTTTTCCACCGACGACCTCATTAACTGGACTGACCATGGCGCTTGCCTATCGGTCGATGATCTGTCTTGGGCCGATAACTTTGCCTGGGCACCCGACTGTGCTTATAAAAACGGTAAATATTACTTTTGCTTCCCGGTCGGAACCGGATTTAAAGATCGCGTGAACCCCAAGAACAGCACTAAATGGATGGGCATTGGCATTGCCGTTAGTGATTCGCCTACCGGTCCATTTAAAGACGCTATTGGAGCCCCTCTCTGGAGAGCCCCCTACGCAAACGACCCCTGCATTTTTGTCGATGATGACGGAACAGGTTACATCTATTTCAATGGCGGTGGCGACTATATGGTGGCTGTGTTAAACGATGATTTCCTCAGCGTGAAAGGCGAACTCAAAACGATGGATATGGGCGGATACAAACCCAAAAGAGAAGGCCCATGGGTATTCAAACGAAACGATATATACTACTATACCATGCCCGAAGACAACCGGGTACTCACCTATTATACCTCCAACTCACCGCTGGGGCCATGGAAATACCACGGTGTAATTATGGAACAGGAACACCAAAGCAACAACCACCATTCGATTGTTGAATACAACGGCCAGTGGCTTTTGTTCTATCACCGCTGGATTGATACCGGGGATGCCTGTCCAAACCGAAAAAGGCAACGCCAAATTTGTGCAGAATACCTTTTCTTTAATGAGGATGGGACCATTCAACCCGTAAAAAGAACAGAAGAAGGATTGGCCAGAAAATTAGAATAATAAGATTTGTCAGGAGCTGCATTAAGAAAATGCTATTGAATAGTAGAGATGTGAAGAACCTGCTGCGTTTCTTTGGTTATTTTGAAACGATCATCGATGCGATGACCGATCACCCAAACTACATTTTTGCCACTGTATAGAATCCAAGTAGATTCTTTTTCGGGAATTGAAAGTTTCTGGTCAATAAAGAAATCACTCAACTTTTTGAGGTTGTTCATACCGAGCGGTACGAAATATTCGCCCAACTCCCACTTTTTCAGAATAAGCGGAAATTGCAGCTTCGCCAGGTCGAAGTCGGCCACCATCGGATTGGTCGAAAACCGAAACGCCGGGCTTTTGTCAATAGTCTCCAGTTGCAGCGAAATCGGTTCGCTTATTGTCTCACAATCTTCTTCGATATAGTAACGCTGGGACGTCGAATCTGTCAATTCGGTTATCTGCAGTTCTTCGCGGTCTTTCACCAGCCGGTGTGTTTTACTGAAAAAGCTTTTGCCAGCCTCTGCATCCAACGCATCGGCTATTTCCTGCACTTGTTCACTATTAAAACCGTAGCCATGTAATAACTCAAACAACAAGGTCCGTTTGGGTTGAAGCGCTTTCAACTTTTCGATATTTAAACGAATCAGGTCTTTTCCCGCAGATTTTACTTCAACGCTTATTTCATCCAGCCGCTGTTGGTACACTACCGCTGTTTCCTTTAAAATGGCAGCCGTTTTCGCGGCATTCTTTCGAAAAGCTGGGTTGATGGATTCGAACAGCGGAATTATTTGATGACGAATGATGTTGCGCTGGTAAATCAGCTCGTCGTTGCTTGAATCGTGTTTGTAGGGCAATTTATTTATTTCTGCATACGCCAGAATCTCCTCGCGTGAAGCAAACAAAAAAGGGCGTATAACAGTTCCGTTTTTGACCTGAATGCCACTCAATCCCCTGATGCCGGTCCCGCGACTGAGATTAATGAGCATGGTTTCAATCAGGTCGTCTCGATGGTGAGCTGTTACCAGGTAATCGGACTGCAACTGTTGTCGCAGCTCTTCAAACCATGTGTATCGCAAGTCCCTGGCAGCCATCTCAATAGAAATCCCCTCCAACTGTGCATACTCCCGGGTATCAAATTGTTTGACAAATAACTCAATGCCATGCTCTCCGCAATAATCCCGGATGAAAACCTCCTCGCCGTCCGACTCGGCGCCGCGCAGCTTGAAGTTGCAGTGGGCCACACAAAACTCGTAATCGCATTGCTGAAAGAGCTTCAGCAACACCATCGAATCGGCACCACCGCTAACCGCCAACACCAACTTGTCGGTTTTAGCGAACAGCTTTTCATCTCGGATATATGTTTGGAAAGTATCGATCATTGTTACTGGCCAACTACTTTTTCAGCAATTTTCACAATCACCTCAACCGCTTTCACCATTGATTGCACCGGCACATACTCGTATGGTCCGTGGAAGTTATGTCCACCGGCAAAAATGTTCGGACAAGGCAGCCCCATAAACGACAAACGAGAACCATCAGTGCCTCCGCGAATTGCACGGATCAAAGGATCAACGCCGACTTCCTTCATCGCCTCCTCAGCCAAGTCGACAATATGTTTAACCGGCTCAACCTTTTCACGCATGTTGTAGTACTGGTCTTCCATTTCCAGTTCAACTGTTCCGTCACCATATTCGTCATTCAGAAAAATACAGGCTTGTGTGATCATTTCTTTGCGTTTATTAAACAGCTTACGGTCGTGATCACGAATAATGTACATCATTTTTGTCTGCTCCACTTTCCCTTCGAATGACAGCAAATGGAAGAACCCTTCGTAATTAGTCGTGTATTCGGGGCGCTGCTCCGATGGCAACATACGATCAAGCTTTTGTCCCACGTGAATGGCATTGATCATTTTATCTTTCGCAGCTCCAGGATGCACACTGCGCCCCTGGATGGTAATAACAGCCATAGCCGCATTGAAATTTTCATATTCCAGTTCACCACGTTCACCCCCATCGAGAGTGAAAGCAAATTCGGCTCCAAACTTCTCTACATCGAAATGATCGGCACCTTTTCCAACCTCTTCATCAGGTGTAAAGCAAATGCGGATTTTACCATGTTTAATTTCCGGATGCTGAATCAGATATTCCATCGCAGTGACAATCTCAGCCACGCCAGCTTTATCGTCAGCCCCCAAAAGCGTGCTTCCGTCAGTTGTGATAATTTCTTCTCCCACGTAGCTTAATAAATCCGGAAATTGGTCGGGCGACAAAGCAACCTTTTCATTTAACTGGATGGTTCCACCGTCATACTTACGAATAATCGGATTCACATTTTCGCCTGAAAAATCAGGACTTGTATCGACATGAGCCACAAATCCGATGACAGGTGCCTTCTCGTCGGTTGTTGCCGGCAGAGTTGCCATAACGTAACCGTACCCATCCTTTTCAACATCACTTAATCCAATCTGCTTTAATTCCTCAACCAGCTTGTCCGAAAAAACCAACTGACGTTCAGTACTAGGGAACGTTTTACTTGCTGGATCGGATGTCGTGTACTCTTTTGCGTATCCGATGAAACGCTTTACAATTGTCTCCTTCATATCAAATATCGTCTGAATTAAATTTAAAACCGACGCGTTTGCCGGTTCTCATTTTCGCATGAAAAATTTCTTCCTTCATCTGTTCAACCGAAGCAATTTTAACCTGGTCGTAAGGCGGTACCAACAAATCGAACTCAATGGCATACTTGATCGAAGTATCCAAAATCTGTTTGATGTTCTCCTTACTGATGACGTCATTTTTAAAATCCTTAACCAATTCCCCCGATTGTCGTTTTCCTTCAACAAAGAAATGGCTCTCCCGGTTGATAAAAATTCGGGCGATCAGGTAGCCCAAATCATCCATCCGGTTGTATTTGAACGAGTCGGATAGAAAATTATAAATATTGATAATACCGCAATAGGAATTCAGCGGCTCATCTTTCACATATTCTATTTTCCACACCGGATGTTCCCGATTAAAAACAAAAACATTGGAGTGCATGCTGAAAAGCAGCATGTCGGCAGCCAGCCTAAACTCAGCTTCAAAAGGCCCTTTTTCGTGAAAAGTAGGTAAGCTTTCATCGCTAATCTGCTCTTTCAAAAAAGCGGAATAATCGTCAACCAACTCACGCAAAGCCTCTTTCAACAAGTTAAAAGCCTCCAGCGTATTTTCGTAGACGGCTTGCTTGACATTCGACTTAACAACGATAGATTCCAGCTGTTTGGATTTCACTTTGGGAGTTTTCATATCCGGTATTTTTGTTAAAAATAAGAAAAGCAGCCAATATTGACTGCTTTTATCTGGATTGAAAAATCATGTTAGTAAGCAATAGCAAACAATACTCGTTTCTTCGAGGGTTTACCGGAATAAATACATCTTCCTTCTTCCTCTTCTCCATCGAATGGAATACAGCGAATTGTCGCTTTCGTTTCTTCTTTAATCTTTTGCTCTGTTTCGGGAGTACCATCCCAATGCGCTAACACAAAGCCGCCCTTCTTTTTGAGCACGTCTCTAAACTCTTCATAATTTTCCACTTTCGTGGTATGTTCCGTGCGATAGTCGAACGCTTTTTTATAAATGTTGGCTTGAATGTCGTCCAGTAAGTCAGCCACAAACTGATCAATGTTTTCTAATTGGGCAACTTCCTTCGTTAAGGTATCACGACGGGCAACTTCAACAGTTCCGTTTTCAAGGTCGCGCGGTCCTATTCCTAAACGAACAGGCACACCTTTCAATTCGTATTCAGCAAACTTCCAACCCGGTTTTCTATTGTCGGAATTATCGTATTTCACTGAAATGCCTCGGGCTTTCAGTTTCTTAACAACTTCATCAACTTTCGCATTGATTTCGTTCAGTTGATCTTCCTTCCGATAAATCGGAACGATAACAACCTGGTAAGGAGCCAATTTAGGAGGAAGAACCAATCCATTATCATCGGAGTGAGCCATCACCAAGGCCCCCATTAAACGGGTTGAAACGCCCCAGCTGGTTGCCCATACGTAATCTTCGTTCCCTTCCTTGGTCGCAAACTTCACATCGAACGCTTTTGCAAAGTTTTGTCCCAAGAAGTGTGAGGTACCCGATTGCAAAGCTTTTCCATCCTGCATCAATGCCTCAATGGTATAGGTTTCCAGTGCTCCTGCAAAACGCTCATTTTCCGATTTAGAACCTTTAATAACCGGAACTGCCATAAACTGCTCCGCAAAGTCGGCATACACATTCACCATGCGTTCTGTTTCTTCCAGAGCCTCCTCTTTTGTCGCATGTGCCGTGTGACCTTCCTGCCATAAAAATTCAGCGGTACGCAGGAATAAGCGGGTACGCATTTCCCAGCGCACAACATTTGCCCATTGGTTACAAAGGATTGGAAGATCCCGATAAGATTGAATCCAATTTTTATACGTATTCCAGATAATGGTTTCTGATGTTGGTCGAACAATTAGTTCTTCTTCAAGCTTAGCATCCGGGTCAACAACAACTCCTTTTCCGTCCGGACTATTTTTTAATCGGTAATGGGTGACAACGGCACACTCTTTGGCAAAACCCTCAACATGGTCAGCTTCTTTACTAAAAAATGATTTGGGGATAAACAAGGGAAAATAAGCATTTACGTGTCCTGTTTCTTTAAACATTCGGTCTAACTCTGCTTGCATTTTTTCCCAGATTGCATATCCGTAAGGTTTGATTACCATGCAACCGCGAACTGCTGAATTTTCGGCTAAATCAGCCTTAACAACAAGCTCATTGTACCATTGCGAGTAATTCTCCCCTCGAAGAGTTAATTCTTTGGCCATTTCTTTTGATTTGGTATGGTATTTGTTTTATTTGTAGTGCAATATTTGAGGCTACAAAGTAAATAAATTTATTCTTAAAAGTTACAGGAGGGTTAGTTATGAAAGCAAAAGTTACACTTATCTCGGCATTGGCACTATTACTTGGTGCTTGTACCACCGGGACCTATGTAACCGATCGGTACGATGATATCTATTTCACTCCCGGAGATGTACCTCCACCGGTTGTTGTAGACCCGGTTCCTGTTGATCAAAGCATGCAGAATTCAAAAGCTGCACCGCTTGTCATGCAAGAACAAAGCATTACCGATTCGGGAGATCAAACCTATACCAACCACGTATTTACCACTGATAATCCGGATGCAGACATGCATCTTTACGACATGTCGGGCATGCAATTAGTTGAGTCTGATACGACAGCGTTGGAGAATGATGATAATGTGAATTATATCATTAATAACTATTACGATTCGAATGATCTGGATTTTAGTTATCGTATAAATCGATTCCACCGCTATGGCTACTATTCGCCATACAGCTGGTACTATGATCCCTATTTCTACGATCCTTTCTACTACGATTACTGGTATTCTCCTGGTTGGAGCATTAGCTTTGGATGGGGATGGGGTTATCCTTACGGAGGTTATTGGGGTAATTCCTGGTGCTGGGGTGGTGGCTACTGGGGTAGCGGTTATTGGGGAGGCGGCTACTGGGGAGGATATTATCCCCCATATTACGGTCATGGTCCTTCCTATCCGATCTATAACAGTGACAACTACAGTTATGGACACCGTCGTTCAAACTACGGAACTGTAAGCAGAAACTATGGAAGTAGAAATTCGAACACCGTTACAAGCAGAAGGTCGTCAACAACAGTTAGTCCTTCAAATAGAAGCGCAGTAGCCGGAACCACCACATCGAGACGTTCTGTTTCAGGAACAACTACTAGAACTGGTAGTTTAACAACCAAAAGTGCTACTATCATGGACAAACGTCGTGATGCCTCAACCAATGGAGTAAGTTCAACCGGAAGAAGAAGTATTTCTTCAACAAACAGAAGTTATACCGGAAACATTGGGACTAGTCAAACTCCGGCAGTAAGGCAAGGAACGCAAACTCGCAGTGCAGCGACCAGTAGTTCGACAAATGGAAGCAGGTATACTGCGCCGAGTCAAACCCGGACTTACACACCTAGTTATACGAAGCCACGTACTGTAACGCGTTCGAGCTATAACAACAGTTCATACAAATCATCATCAGGTTCTTCATATTCGAAACCTGCAACAACAAATAACAATCAGCAAAGGTCGACTTACAGAAGTACTTACAGCACGAAATCGACTTACCAGAAAGGTTCCAGTTCGAGTACGCCTAGCAGATCATCCAGTTACAGCACTCCCTCACGAAGCAGTAGTCCGGCCTATCGTTCTTCCGGTAGTTCATCAACCTACCGTTCGTCAGGAAGCAGTAGTTCTAGTAGGTCTTCCTACTCGTCAGGAAGCAGTTCAAGGAGCTCTTCAGGATCATCAGGAAGCAGCTCAAGGAGTTCATCCGGTAGCAGCAGAGGCAGCGGCCGTCGATAAGTCTTTTTCACTAAGCGATAGAATAATTAGCTCATAAATTTAAGATAATTATGAAAAAATTTCTTTATACACTCATGTTTCTGGCAGCTGTGTCAACAGCCTTTGCTCAGAATATGGTAGATGCTTTACGGCTGTCAGATGTTAGAATTCAGGGAACAGCCCGATCAACTGCCATGGGTAATGCTTTTGGAGCATTAGGTGGAGATTTCACTTCATCAAGTATCAATCCTGCCGGAATGGGCTTATATAGAAGCAGTGAATTTGTACTTACGACGCAGATAGGTAAAACTGCTGTCGATGCAAATTATTTAGGAACCAATTCCTCCGATTCCAAGTTTAATCTGAGTGTACCCAGCATTGGTTATGTGGTTACTTTTCCATCAGCACCAAACAGTACCAGTTCATTGGTTAGTTTCAGTATGGGCCTTGGTTATAACCGGATGAATAACTTCAATGTGAAGCAATTGGTTGTGGGTCGCGGGGCAACTTCTTCCATGATGGACCAATTTGCGGTTAATTCGGATGGAACCGATCCCTGGAATCTGGATCCTTTTTATGAAGCTTTAGCTGCCTATGATCCATCTGACGACTACGGAGCTGATGTGATTTATTATTACGACGGCGACCCAAGTAAGACTTATTACCACGACATGCTTGTCGATCATAATGATCCGGGTAATTTGACGAATTTCCCACACGATCAGCGGAAATCATTTTCACAAAAAGGAAGTTTAGATGAGTACACAATTTCTTTTGCCGCTAATTTCAACCATAAAGTGTATTTAGGTGCCACCATTGGCATCCACGATGTATACTTTAAAGAAACAACCACTTTAACAGAGTACAACATTGATTACCAAGGCAACAACGACTTCAATCGTTACCTGAATGAATATGATTTCAACTCCTATTTGAGAACAACCGGTTCCGGATTCAATTTTAAATTTGGCGCTATTTTCAAACCCATCGATCAATTGCGTCTGGGCGTGGCTTTCCATACGCCAACATTCTATGACTTGCACGACAGTTATGACAATAGCATGTATTCAGATGTCGATTACCTGAATGACCAAGGTGGATATAACAACTATCAAACAACAAGCTATTCACCATACGGAGATTACGACTACAAAATGGAAACTCCATTGAAAGCCGTTTTAAGTGCCGCCTATGTAATTGGGAAATCCGGGTTGATCAGTGTTGATTACGAATACGTTGATTACTCAACAATGAAACTGAGAGATGGTGGCGACGGGTACGATTTCTACGACGAAAATATGGATATTAAGGACGCATACAAAGCTGTTGGCAACCTGAGGGTCGGCGGCGAATATCGCGTGAACAATCTCTTCAGTTTGCGAGGCGGATATGAGTATTTCCCAAGTGCATATAATACAAACGCCTTTGGAACAACACAAATGAACGCCAACTCGGACACCCACACTTACTCTGCCGGATTTGGTATCAAAAGTGGCGGATTCTTTTTCGACGCAGCCTACAAACACATTGACAATACAAACTACCTGGAGCTTTACGAGGTTCCAAGTGGTGTAACTTCGCCAATGGCTAAGTTAGATTACAAAAATAACTATGTGACATTCACACTAGGGTTTAGATTTTAAACGATGAGCGCTCCAACTGGGGCGCTTTTCTTTTGTCCAGTCAAAACAGCGTTTCCCTATTCGTTTTGCATTCATTCGTAAAATTTTTCACTTTTTCCATTTTTCAAACACGATTTTGCCGTAACTTGTATCTCGTTGAAGGGACTACATTATGGATCAATTTAAGTATATCGATTATATTTCTTCGCTTGAAATCTTCAAAAAAGCTGAAGTATTAGGTCGTCGTTTAAGGCTGGGGGAATTCAATACGTCCTGTTGGCTTCAAAAGGAAAATATTAAATTGGATGATATCAAGTCAATTTCCCGCAACTTTCCTGATTTACGCATTGTCATTATTGGTGAAGGAGAGTTTGAAGGATTTTACATTTATTCTCAAAAGAAAGAAACTTGTTTTAAATTTGAGGCTTCAATATTGAATTTGAAATAGCCTTTAATTTTTAAACATGTTATCATCCGATCCAATTGGACAAGCAGTTCATAATTTCCATTTTAAACGAATTGACTCACCTGTGACTATCTATGCAGATGGGTTCGATCCTGATTTGGTTAATCCTTCCTATTTCTTCCGCTCATTCAAACAAATGCCAAAACTTGAGCGATTAGCATTGGAAAAAGCACAGGGTAAGATTTTAGATGTCGGTGCCTGTGCCGGGTGCCACAGTGTATACTTGCAGGAAAAAGGTTTTGAGGTTACCGCGCTTGAACAATCGGCACTCTGTTGTCAGGTACTAAAAGATCGAAAACTGAAAACTGTCGTTCACCAGGATCTTTTCCAATTTGCTTCTCAAAAATTTGACACCATATTGCTGTTGATGAACGGAACAGGAATAGCCGGAACACTTCAGAATTTCAATCCATTCCTGTTACATCTTAAAAAGCTACTCAATCCCGGCGGACAAATCCTGATCGATTCATCAGATTTAATTTATCTTTACATGGAGGAGGATGGGTCTGCGTTAGTCAATCTTAACGCATCTGATTACTACGGTGAACTAACCTATCAGACAGAATACAACGGAAGTAGAGGAAATAAATTTCCGTGGTTGTACCTGGATCGTGATAATCTGGCCAAAGAAGCTAAAAATGCTGGTCTGAAAATTGAGACATTTGATCATGGTAATCACTTTGACTATCTGGCAACATTGAAACACGCTTAATGATGAAAAAACAACTGTATCGTTCGCTTACCGGCGAAGAGATCGAAATTCTCGAGAAACAATGCTGTACGGCCGACAATTGGGACGCTGTTCGAATTGCGACTGAATTTGATCCGAGCCGCTATAGCAACACGCAATTTAGCGGTAGTATTCGCATTGGCGTTCAAAATGCGGAGATTGAATTATATGGGGGTGTTAAAAAGAAATGTGGTATTTATCACGCACACCTGCATAATTGTGTCATTGGAAACAATGTCTACATCAACCACATTAAAAACTATATTGCCAATTACAACATTGAAGATGGTGTCGTCATTGACAATTCAGATATTTGCGCTGTAGATGGCACCAGCTCATTTGGTAACGGTACTCAGGTTGAAGTGCTGGACGAAACAGGCGGACGAAAGGTTGTTATTTTCGACGAACTATCGGCTCATTTAGCCTATATGCTTGCTTTTTACAAACACCGCCATAAGGTTGTTTGCAAGCTTGAAACGATGATTGACAGCTACTGCCGGTCAATCCGTTCAGACAAAGGTGTGATAGGCACCAATACACGCATTTTCAACTGCCGCGAGATCCGGAATGTAAAGATTGGAGCATATACCCTGATTAACGGAGCCAGTGTTCTGGAGAATGGTACAATCAACTCCAACCAATCAGCACCGGTGTTAATCGGGCACGACGCCAATTTGAAGAACTTCATCGTTTCGTCAGGTTCTGAGATCTCCGATGGAGCAATAATTTCAGACTGTTTTATTGGACAAGGCTGTACCCTCGGAGCGCAGTATTCGGCTCAGCATTCACTGTTCTTTGCGAACTGCCAGGGATTTCATGGCGAGGCCTGTGCTGTTTTTGGAGGTCCGTACACAGTTACACACCACAAATCGACCTTATTAATTGCCGGCATGTTCTCATTCTGTAATGCCGGAAGTGGATCGAACCAAAGTAACCACATGTACAAGTTGGGACCGATTCATCACGGAATTGCTGAACGCGGTACAAAAACCACCAGCGATTCCTATTTGTTATGGCCGGCCCGAATTGGGGCGTTCACCCTTGTCATGGGGCGTCACTATAAAAACTCTGACACTTCGGATATGCCTTTCTCCTACCTCATCGAAAATAATGACGAGAGTTGGTTGGTTCCCGGTGTAAACTTAAGAAGTGTCGGAACAATCCGCGATGTATTGAAATGGCCGAAACGTGATAAACGATCAGACCCGCACAAACTGGATTGTATCAATTTCAACCTGCTGAGTCCGTTTACCATTCAGAAAATGGATCATGCCATCCGGATCTTACATCAAATTCAGAAAATATCCGGAGAAACAACCGACGTATTTTCATATAATAACACGAAGATTAAGCGCGACGCCCTTCTAAAGGGGCTGAAACTCTATCATATGGCCATCATGAAATTTATCGGCAACTCCATTATTACCCGCTTAAATAAAGGTCATCTGCATTCTCCTGAAGAAATTACCCATTACTTGAAGCCAACAAGTAAAATAGGTCTGGGCGATTGGATTGATCTTGCCGGATTAATTGCTCCCAAGAATGAAATTGTAAAATTGATGGAAGGAATTGAACGGGAAGAGATAACCAGCTTGGTTGAGATCGATCACAAATTCAGGGAACTGCATGCTAACTATTATGAATACGAATGGAACTGGACTGCCCAGTTCATTGAACACTATTTGAGAAAACCAATTACTAACTTCTCGATTGATGAATTAATTACTGTTGTAAAGACCTGGCGGGAAAGTGTTGTGGAGATGGATCAGATGCTGTATGACGATGCCCGCAAAGAGTTCCGAATCGATGTAATGACCGGATTCGGAATTGATGGCGACAAACAAATAAAACAACGCGATTTTGAAAGCGTTCGAGGCAAATTCGAAGAAAACGACTTTGTAAAAGAAATTCTTCATCATATCGAGCGTAAAACAAAACTGGGAGAACGTGTAGTACAGCAATTACATTTAGCGACCAAAAAATTAAAAAACGAAAGATGAGACTGATTATCCAGGAAAATTACGAGCAGCTGTCGAAATGGGCAGCCAATTATATTGCCCGAAAAATACAATTAGCTGTGCCAACAGCCGAAAAACCATTTGTACTGGGCCTCCCAACCGGATCATCACCGCTGGGTGTTTACAAAGAACTGATCAAACTGCATCAAATCGGGGTTGTGAGCTTTAAGCACGTCATCACCTTCAATATGGACGAATACGTGGGCATTCCCAAAGAACACCCGCAGAGCTATTACACTTTCATGTGGGATAATTTCTTCAGCCACATTGATATTCCGGCTGAGAATGTCAACATCCTGAACGGAAATCCGGAGAACCTGAAAGAAGAATGCGCCCGATACGAAGCTAAAATGAAGGAAGTTGGCGGCATCGATTTGTTCCTTGGAGGTATTGGTCCTGATGGGCATATTGCCTTTAACGAGCCGGGATCGTCGCTGGCATCGCGTACCCGCGACAAAGAATTGAACTACGACACCATTGTTGCCAACTCGCGTTTCTTCGAAAACGACGTCAATAAAGTGCCCAAATTAGCATTGACTGTTGGCGTAGCAACCGTGATGGATGCGAAAGAAGTATTGATCATCGTTAACGGGCTGAATAAAGCCCGGGCGCTGAAACATGCCGTGGAAGAAGGTGTAAACCACATGTGGACCATCAGCGCGCTGCAGTTGCACCCCAAGGGCATGATTGTATGCGACGAACACGCTATCTACGAGTTAAAGGTGGGAACTTACAAACATTTCAAATCAATTGAGAATGCCAACCTGGATGCCGCGAAACTTTTAGGCAGCAACCTGGTTTGGTAAACCTTCATTTCACCTTAAAAAAAGCAAAAGCCACAATCCGATAAATTGTGGCTTTTGTTTTAGCATTTTTCAAGCTATTGTAGAAGCCTTTTCACTTAATCCAGACGAAGCACCGGAACACGAACTCCAATGAGCAACGTTAAATGATCAGTGAAATAGTCTTATACCCAAATTCCTTTTTTAGGAGGGTTGCCGTACGAATCAAACGAATCACTGTTTTCGCGCAACACCTCTTTCAGCTCCTCTACTGTAAAATCGAAACCATCTTCTTTGGCAAGTTCTACAAATTTTTCCTCTGAAAAAGTGTTATCGTACTTCACACGAAATTGTCTGTCATCGGCACCTTTGTCCAATAAATCTAAAACGGCTTTTTTTGACATCTTTTTATAGTTTTAAACGTTAGTGATTGTTCAAATATAGCAACAAATGAATTTTGACATTTAGATACCCAATCAAAATTCATGCTATCAATAAGAAAATTTAACACTCATCGCACGATCATTTAATCATTCTATGCCCCAATATAAAGACAAATAATTCTTCCGGTCATTTCCACCGGTTCTCGTTGGCCTTTCCGCAGGCATAGCAGACACTTACTTTTCCTGAGCAGGCATTTCCTCCCCCCGGGCAAGGCTCTCCTCCACTTTCGCAATAACTTCCGCTTCGTTAGCTGCCTGTTCCCCTGCTTCAGTGGACCTTTTCGCTCGTTTGGCAGACTCTTACCCGGCTGTATTCGCCTTGTTCGCGTCTTTAGCAATGTTTCCCTCATCGTTAGCAACCATTTCCTCCACTTTCGCGACCATTTTCTCGCCTTTCGCTGCCATTTCCTCAAATGTAAAAAGCTTGCTAAAACAGTGAATGATATGGACCGTGAGGAGTATATCGGGGAATAAGGGCAGCTTTCGAAAACTCCCGTAAACCGAGCCTGCACAGGCCAATAAAAAAGCCACCATCCTTTCGGACAGTGGCTTTTGCTATATAATAAACGGTTTTTTTTTATTCTGCAGAAGCTTCTTCTTTTGCAGCAGTGAAGTCCATTGCAGCCAAACGCTTGTAACCAGCCAAACGCCATTTTGCATTTTCTTCAGCAGCAGCAAACAATTCAGCAGCTTGCTCAGGGAACGATTTCTTCAAAGAAGTATAACGTACTTCGCCATTCAAGAATGCCTGGAACTTGCTCCAATCAGGTTCTTTGGAATCCAATACGAATGGGTTTTTACCTTCTGCTTCTAACATTGGGTTGTAACGGTACATTGACCAGTAACCTGCTTCAACAGCTTTTTTCTCTTCATCTTGAGATTTACCCATGCTTGCACGCAAACCGTGGTTAATACAAGGAGAATAAGCAATAATCAAAGATGGTCCTGGGTAAGCCTCAGCTTCGCGCAACGCTTTCAGGTATTGTCCCTGGTTAGCACCCATGGCAACCTGAGCTACATAAACGTAACCGTAAGACATCGCCATCATACCCAAGTCTTTTTTGCGGATTTTCTTACCTGAAGCGGCAAATTTAGCAACCGCACCAACCGGAGTCGATTTAGATGCCTGGCCACCTGTGTTCGAGTAAACCTCGGTATCCATAACCAAAATGTTTACATCTTCACCAGAAGCCAATACGTGGTCAACACCACCGTAACCGATGTCGTATGCCCAACCGTCGCCACCGAATACCCAAACTGATTTCTTCAACAGGTATTGCTTCAGGCTAACAATTGTTTTTGCATATTCAGCATCGTTACCGGCTAATACTTCCATTACTTTTGCAGACACTTCTTTGGTTGCGTTACCATCATCTTTGGCAGCAATCCAGGCGTTGAAAGCTTCAGCTTCAGCAGCGCTAACACCGGCAGCAATCGCTTCAGTCATTACGCTTTCGATACGGTCGCGTTGTGCGTTCACACCTTCTGACATACCGAAACCATATTCAGCGTTGTCTTCGAAAAGTGAGTTCGCCCAAGCTGGTCCGTGTCCGCTTTCATTGTGTTTGCAATATGGAGTAGCAGGAGCAGATCCACCATAGATTGAAGAACAACCTGTAGCGTTAGCAACCATCATACGTTCACCATATAATTGTGTGATCAGTTTCACATATGGAGTTTCACCACAACCGGCACAAGCTCCGGAGAACTCGAACAATGGTTGAGCAAACTGTGAGTTTTTAACCGATTTGTTTTTGTCAACAACCGTTTCTTTGTAAGTCACGTTTTTAGACATATAGTCCCAACGAGCCACTTGATCTTCTTGTGTTCCGAGAGGCTTCATCTCCAAAGCTTTTTGTTTTGAAGGACAAACGTCGGCACAGTTACCACATCCAGTACAGTCGAGAACTGATACTTGAATACGGAAGTTCAAACCATCGAATTGTTTAGATGGTGTAGCTACACGGGTTTCTGTTCCGGCAGGAGCAGCTTCAATTTCTGCTTTATCCATTAAGAATGGACGAATAGCAGCGTGAGGACAAACGTAAGCACATTGGTTACATTGGATACAGTTGTCAGCTTGCCATTCAGGAACGTTAACAGCGATACCACGTTTTTCGAAAGCAGAAGTACCTTGCTCGAATGTACCGTCTTCGTATCCTAGGAATGTAGAAACAGGAAGGTCGTTACCTCTTTGAGCGTTGATTACATCAACAAATTTGCTGATATATTCAGGACGGTCAGTGGCAGCAGCTTCTTCTTCCAATTTAATTTCTTTCCACTCAGCAGGAACAGCAACTTCAACAACATTAACACCACCGGCGTCAACTGCAGCAAAGTTCATGTTTACAATTTTCTCTCCTTTGTTACCATACGATTTTACGATGGCTTTCTTCATTTCTTCAACAGCTTGTTCGTAAGGAATTACACCGGTAATTTTGAAGAATGCCGATTGCATGATTGTATTGGTACGAGTTCCCAAACCAAGTTCTTCACCCAACTTAGTACCGTTGATGATATAGAATTTGATCTCGTTTTTAGCCAAGTAACGTTTCATGCTGTTTGGTAAACGTTTCTTAGTTTCTTCTTCGTCCCAGATAGAGTTCAACAGGAATGAACCACCTTTTTTCAACCCTTTTAATACGTCGTATAAGTTGATGTAAGCAGGAACGTGACATGCAACAAAGTCAGGCGTTGTTACCAAATAGGTAGAACGGATTTTGCTGTCGCCAAAACGCAAGTGAGAACAGGTGAAACCACCTGACTTTTTTGAGTCATATTCGAAGTATCCCTGACAAGATTTGTCAGTAGATCCACCGATGATTTTGATTGAGTTTTTGTTTGCACCTACCGTACCATCAGAACCTAAACCATAGAATTTAGCTTCGTAGATGTTTTCAGGAGAAATTTTGATTTCTTCTTTCAATGGCAATGACTTGAATGTCACATCATCAACAATACCCAATGTGAAACCGTTTTTAGGCTCAGCCATTTCCAAGTTTTCGTAAACGGCCAAAATTTGAGATGGAGTAGTGTCTTTTGAACCTAAACCATAACGACCACCAACGATAACAGGCGCATTTTCTTTTCCGTAGAACAAGTCTTTAACATCCAGATACAGTGGTTCGCCGTTAGCTCCCGGCTCTTTACTGCGGTCAAGAACAGCAATACGTTTTACCGATTTAGGCAATACGTTCATGAAATATTTAGCACTGAACGGACGATACAGGTGAACTGACAACAAACCAACTTTTTTACCTTGAGAAGCTAAATAGTCGATAGATTCTTTAATTGTTTCAGTTACAGACCCCATAGCGATAACGATGTTTTCAGCATCTTCAGCACCATAGTAGGTGAATGGGTGATATTCGCGACCAGTCAATTTGCTGATTTCAGCCATGTAACCTTCTACGATATCAGGAACTGCATCATAGAATGGGTTTGAAGCTTCACGAGCCTGGAAGAAAATATCAGGGTTTTGAGCAGTACCACGAGTTACTGGTTTTTCAGGATTCAAAGCTCCGTTACGGAATGCTTCAATTGTGCTCATATCAACCAATGGGCGGATATCTTCCTGATCCAAATATTCAATTTTTTGAATTTCGTGAGACGTACGGAATCCGTCGAAGAAAGACATGAAAGGTACACGAGACTTCAATGTAGCCAGGTGAGAAACACCAGCCAAGTCCATTTCTTCTTGTACTGAACCTGCAGCCAACATCGCGAAACCAGTTTGACGGGCAGCGTACACGTCAGAGTGATCACCGAAAATTGATAATGCATGAGATGCCAATGCACGGGCACTAACGTGGAATACTGTAGGCAATAACTCGCCTGCAATTTTATACATGTTAGGGATCATCAACAATAATCCCTGAGATGCAGTATAGGTTGAAGTCAAAGCACCTGACTGCAACGCACCGTGAACAGCACCGGCTGCACCAGCTTCACTCTGCATTTCGGCCAAACGTACCGGACGTCCGAACAAGTTTTTCTTTCCTTTTGCAGCCCATTCATCTACATATTCAGCCATCGTTGATGATGGTGTGATTGGGTAGATACAGGCAACTTCACTAAACATGTAACTCATATACGCTGCTGCGTAGTTTCCGTCACATGTAATAAACTTTTTTTCCTTTGCCATTTTTATTCAAATTAATTTTTAGATTTATTTTATTTTCAATTCTCAATTTCTAATACAAAAAACCAAAGAGCCAAAGTGGAATAGTATTCCCCCTGCCCTCTTCAATCATATCGGCGGCAGCATAACTTTCGTTATCAACTGGCTCCGTATATTTACCGCCAACGATAAAATCGTACTTATTTTCTACCTTAAAATCAGCCTTAGCAGAACTTTTAACCACATGCTTGGTATAGACCTGATTGTAAAAGAAAGTGGTCCGAAGATTCCGGTTATTGATATTTTCCGGATCAACAGCATATAAAATATTGGTATTATGTGCATATACCAAGTCGGGTTTTTTCAACTGATCCTCATCACCATTCGAGTATAGCAAGTTTATCAGTCGCGCATTTTTTAGGTAGCGCAAATAATTCATAATGGTTGCTCTCGATGTTTCCACATCGGTACTTAGTTTACTCACATTGGGTGAAAAAGGAACCTGACTACAAATAATTTGCAGGAGCTTGCGAAGCTTTGGTAAATATTTCAACTCAATTTGGTTCAGATAAGTCACATCAATTTCCAACGCCAGATTAACATGCTTCAGCAATGATTCGAAATAAAACATTTTGCTGTTCAGGAAATAAGGATAATAACCGGTTTGCAGGTATTCATTAAAATAGGCCAGTGGTTTTACTGAATTGGTAATCTCGGCTGCAATCTCTCGATGGTGGACTAAAATATCTTCCAATTTATAGGTCGGGAAATTACATTGTCCTTTGTAGTTCAGGTATTCGCGAAAGGACAATCCAACCAAATGATAAACCCGAACTAACCCTTTCAGTTCATCATGCCCTTCAATAACCCTCAATACAGGCGATGATGAAAAAATAATCTGAAGTCCAGGGAAATTGTAGTAGCAATCGCGGAGTTCTGAATCCCATTCCGGATACTTATGAATTTGATCGAGAATAAGAACCTTGCCACCTTTTTTGTAGAATTCATCAGCGAAATTGTAAATCTTTCGCTTCGTAAAATAAAAGTTATTCAGGTTGACATATAAACAGGATTTGTCATCGCTGAATCGTTCCTTAACAATGTCTAATAGGAAAGTGGTTTTACCCACGCCACGGAAGCCTTTAATACAGATTAAACGTTCAGTCCAATCAATCTCATCCATTAGTCCCCTGCGAAGGAACTCTTTGGGAGTATCGGTCAATGACTGGTGTATCTGAAGCAGGTTTTCCATCCTTTTACTCTATTTATGCAAACAAAAGTAGACAGAAAAACATTCATTTTGCTATCTAGAGATAACAAAATGAACTCCTAGCTGTAATTTATAATTATTAAAAATAAGCCAAAAATGCAAAGAGGACAAAGCAGTCTGATTTTAGAGCCTTGTTTTTCAGACGGATAATATTCTACAAACCAGCTCTACCGTTATCGCAAACGGGATTTACATAGCTTTCCATAACGCATAACTACCGGCATAGCAAAGTCATTTTCAGACAGGAAATCTGAAATATACTGAAGTGTTGTTGATTTGAAAAATCGCCGAAACCGTAAGTCGGGCTGCGATTCGCAAAACAACTTTTTTTCGCGTCCAATGCCTACTATTTAATTACCAATGGATTTTGTTCCGGCACTCGATCTGGTGCTGTCTGTCTTGGTAATGTTTGCCAGTGTAGATCTTCAGAGCCAAGATCTCATCACCAGGCAAGGGTAAATCACATTCCGCCTGATCGATAGGTTACAAAGTATAACAGGTTACAACTTCGCATCGCCGTGACCTGTCCCTAAAATCGATACGGAATGATCATTCCACCTGGATCGATCAAACAAGTTATAAGCTAAAAACAAAGAAGTTTCAGTTTTTGGACGGTCCTTAAAACTCAGCAACGAGGTAACTCAGCGGACTGGGATATTTGAACCGGTAGTCAAGGTATCTGATTAATTTGCTGCTATCGACAATTTTATACGGTTCTGGTTCATCCGAAAAACGAGGAGCCGGAATACCCGAAACCGCAGAGGCTTTCATATAAAAATCTTTTCGCGAAGGATGCTCAGGGCAACAAGCATTAAATGTCTCGCCCCAGGCATTCTGCCTGATTATTTCCTTTATAATAGATATACAGTCATCCTGATGAATCAGGTTCACCGGTTTACTTCCACTAACAGCGGGAGACTTGCGACTTAAAAACCGGGCCGGATTACGATCGGCTCCAATCAATCCTCCAAAGCGAATAATGGTCGTTTTAAAATGATGGTTCAACCGAAACAGGTTTTCAGCATCCAGCAAGGCCTTTCCCGAAGCTTTCTCAGGCAATAAAACATCCGTTTCCTTCGCAACTCCTGAAGTTTCCGGATAAACCGAAGTTGACGAAATGAAAATCACTTTCTTCACTTCGGCCTGCTCCAATCTGCGGATCAAATGTTTAATCTGTGCCGGAAAAACTTCTTCAACGTCCGCCGTACGACGAGGAGGAATTGAAATAATTAATACATCAGTATCAAAAAAAGCCGGATTATCGAGCCGAAGACCGTCCTTTGTCAGCAACAGTTGAAAAGGCCAAATTGCTGTCTGTTGCAACATTTCCATCTTCCCTTCGGACGTTACAGAACCTTTCACTTTATAACCATTACTGATCAACTTTCGGGCTAAAGGTAAACCCAACCAACCAACACCTAATATGGAAATTGTACGCATCATTCAAATTATAACAAACCAAATGCTGGCTGGTTGTGCTGAACTGTAAAAAGCAATTATCTTTTCAAAAGAACAGAAATATCCCCTCAAATAATATCAATCTGTCACCATTCCTTTGAATTCCGGCTCACTCAATTTCTTTTGTAACCGGTCAATCGAGAATTGCACAAACGATAGTTCTTCCTGCTCTCTTGAAACATTAACCTCATTCGGAAAAACCTTCCAGGCCATCATCGCTGTGCTATCTCCAACAGCCATAATTTGCCCTTTGGGAGCGGGGAAATTTCCGGAGGCTTTATATGTTTCAATTGAATTGGGATTGAAGAACAAGTAGGCATCAAAAGTCTGATTCAACCACTTCTCAATCGGAGTATTCTTATAAACCTCCAACTCGACTGGTCGAATACCGTGACTAAAAAGCTGCTCATACAAATCATTCAACGGTTTGTTTCCGCGCAGATAAACCACCTTCTGCCCCGTGTTCTGACTGGCAATCAACTCACTTAGCGAAAAGATATTTGGTTCTTTGGAACGATGAATTTTCATTCGGGTCTTCTTCAAAATAGCTTCCTGTTTCGAACTCAGGCAAAAGACCTCATGCTGACTCCGTAGGCCAAAATGATGGCGAAAGCGTGCCAGCCAATGTGCTGCATAGCTACTGGTCACAACCAGGCTGACTTTCTCATCGCGGACACTAGCCAGAAATTCGACTTTAGGCTTGCGAAACTGAATACGAAACAACGGTTGTTCGATAAAACGAACAGGTTGGCTTTTTAGCCATTGCCGGGTTTTTTCCGACAAACTTCTTCCAATAAATACTGAGGGTAATTCCATCTCTTTAATGTTTAAACTCTTTTCCATGAACTATTTCCTTCACATATCCTTTCCGAACAACAAAATCACCAAATCCTTCACCGTCCGTGCGATCTTTTGCATAGTCAGCAATAAGCGGCCGAAGCTCATTCAATATTCCTTCTTCGGAAAGCGTTTCTTTATAGAGAGTATTCAAGCGGGTTCCATTACGGTTACCACCCAAGTATAGATTATAATGACCAGCTGATTTCCCGATGAAACCAATTTCCGCCAAATAAGGACGTCCACATCCATTCGGGCAACCAGTCATTCGAATAACAATATCTTCCTGTAGCAAGCCATGTTCGTCCAGAATAGCTTCAATCTTCGTCATCATATCAGGCAGGTATCTTTCAGCTTCGGCAAAAGCCAAGCTACAAGTATTCAACGCGACACAAGCAATCGAATTCTGCCGCAAACCCGATAGGTTCAAAGGCCAAACACTATATTTTTTCAGAATTTGGGCAACTCTTTCCTTTTGATCAGTATTGGCAATAATCAGGTTCTGATTACCTGTCAAAATGAATTGCGCATCAACCTGCTCGGCTACCTCACGCAAAGCTGTTTTCAACTTCAAACTATCAGTGTCTTTGACACGACCACCTTCGATAAACAAGTTGAGATTCCATTTGCCGTTTTTCCCTTTTACCCAACCAAAACGATCGCCATTCCGGGTAAAATGGTACGGACGAGCTTCTTCCAATTCATATCCCAGGTATTTATTCACCTCGGCTTTGAACCAATCCAAGCCTTTGTGATCAATCGTATATTTCAACCGGGCTTGCTTCCGGTTCTGGCGGTTCCCATTGTCCTTTTGTACCAAAACAATTTTTTCGGCTACATCTACAGCCTGCTCTGGTTTACAAAAACCAATCACATCGCCCAAACGCGGATAAGTTTCCGGCATACCGAAAGTAGTACCGAAACCACCACCGGCAACGACATTATAACCAACAAGTTTTCCTTTTTCCTGAATGGCAATAAATCCCAAATCCTGAGAAAACACGTCCACATCGTTGTAAGGAGGAACAGCTACGCCAATTTTAAACTTCCGGGGCAAATAGCGATCACCATAAATCGGCTCAACATCTTTTTTGCCGTCAACCAATAATTTCTGATCCAACCAAATTTCGTGGTAGGCAGTTGTTTGCGGCGTTAAATGAGCCGAAATTTCTCCTGCCAACTTATACGCCTGATCATGGATTTCGGATTCTTCCGGATTCGCAAATGACATCACGTTCCGGTTTACATCGCCACAAGCTGCGATCGTATCCATCAGCGCTTCGTTAATTCCCTGAATCGTTGATTTCAGCTTATTTTTAAAAACACCATGTAATTGAAATGCCTGGCGAGTTGTTAATTTCAATGTTCCGTTGGCATGTGTATCAGCCAATTTATCCATTTGTAACCACTGCTCTCTCGAGGCAATTCCTCCGGGCAAACGAACGCGGATTAAAAAAGACCAGGCTGGCTCAAGCTTTTGCTGCTTCCGCTCTTTTTCCAGGTCACGGTCGTGTTGCTGATAGATCCCGTGGAATTTGGACATTTGTGTATCTCCGTCAGCAATCGCTCCTGTTACCGGATCAGCCAAACTTTCAACCAATGTACCTCGCAGATAGTTGCTATCGTATTTTAATTTCTCTACTTCTGACAATTTGCTCCAATCAATTTGCTCACTCATGATTTCTTTATTTTAGTCAGATAAGTATTTATACCCACAAATTAAGTATTTACACTTACCAAATCAAGATTTTCTTTTGTTTTTAATGTTTTATTAAGGAATTTAACCTTTTAATGTCTTTTTTAGCTTGAACTGCCTTACCTCAGCTTAATAAACATCAGCCTGGTAACGTTTCTCCTTTTTCAACTTCTTGAAATAATCACGTGCCTGCTCTTCACTCATTCCACCTTGTGTTTGAATAATCTCCAACAAAGTTTTCTGAACATCCTTGGCCATGTATTTCATATCGCCACAGAGGTAGAAGCTGGCTCCATTTTCTAACCAATCGAATACTTCGGCTTGCTTCTCCGCCAAACGATGTTGCACATAAATTTTTTCGTCCTGATCACGTGAGAATGCCAAATCAATTTTTCCAAGAACTCCTTTTTTCAGGAACTTTTGCCACTCAATCTGGTAGAGGAAATCAGAATAAAAACGACGTTCACCGAAGAACAACCAACTTTTCCCTTTACGTTTTTGAACTTCACTTTGCTGAACAAAGGCACGGAATGGAGCAATTCCTGTTCCGGCACCAACCATGATAATTGGTGTTTCGTCGTTCTCCGGTAAACGGAATCCGGGGTTGCGTTCAATGTAAACAGGAACTTCCTCTTCAATCTCAATGCGGTCGGCCAAATAAGTAGAAGCTGCTCCTTCACGGTTGCGACCTTTATTTTCATACCGAACTGTTGCAACGGTAACATGCACTTCATCACCTACTGAATCCTGGCTGGAAGATATGCTGTACAAACGGGCAGGCAACGTACGAAGTAAGTCAATCAGCTCCTGTGCTGTCAGAGTTGAAGGGAACTCCACCAGCAAATCGAGGATATCATTGCCCCACAGGTAACTATCCAGCAACTTGTCATCTTCCAGAATTTTAGCGACAGCCTCAATTCCTGTTTTCTCCGCATATTTTTGAATCACATCGCGCGTTAAGAGCGTAATCTCAACTTGATGACGAAGCGCCACCTGAAGTGAATATTCCGTCTTCTTAACCACAACCGGACTCTCTGCATCCAAGTTCAATTGAGCTATAATGCCATCGACTAAAGCAGGCGGATTATCAGTCAAAACACCAACTGAGTCACCAGGTTGATATGAAATTCCCGATCCTGCCAAGTCCAATTCAACGTGATAAACTTCTTTATCCGAGTCGCGACCGGTAATTTTCACTTTGTCGATTACTGTAGCTCGGAATGGATTTTTCTGATTGTAAACAACAAGCTCTTCCGGTTTAGCTGTTGCAACCTCTGCGCTGGCTCCGATTGGGTGCAATTCAGCCAGTTTCCGCAGAATGGCATTCATCCAGGTATTCGAATCTTCTTCATAATCCACATCGCAGGTTACAATTGGGAAAAGTTCTTTAGCGCCGGCATTTTTCAGTGCGTGATCAATATCCAGCCCGGTCTGGCAGAAAAGCTTGTAACTTTTGTCCCCCAAGGCCAATACCGAAAAATTCAGGTTCGGTAATTTAGGTGCCCGTTTACCTGTAATGAAACGGTGAAAATCTTCAGCCATTTCAGGTGGTTCTCCTTCGCCGTGGGTACTCACGATAATCAACACGTTCTCTTCTTTCTCCAATTGCTTTGGATTATAATCATCCATGGCAAAAACGCCTGCGCTAATTGATTTCTCGCCAAGTAAGCCTGACAACTTGTTTGCAATACCCTCGCTCCGACCGGTGTGCGAACCGTACAAAATAGTCAACTTTAAATGTGATGCGGCGACAACCGCTGCGGGTGTTTGAACGGCTGCGCCAATAGACGGTTTGTTGTGCGCCACTGTTAGCCCCTGAAAATATCCGCTTAACCAGATCAACTGTTCGGGTCCTGCACCTTCCAACAAAATTTCTAAAGCTTTGGACTGCGCTTCACTTAAGGGATTTAATTTAATGCTCATTTGTTCTATTATTATTTTTTTGAATATTCGTTTTAATAAATGCCTGGATTAGATTTGATATTCAATGTCAGAATCGTCAATTCGACCAAACTTGATGCGATTCCAAGTCCTTTCGTGCATGTAATACAGAAACATCTTTGTGAATAATTCGACACCGCCAATTGTTACGGCAAACTCCAGCTGCCCTGTTACCAACCAGGCAATCATCATCGTGTCTATAGTCCCGACTGTTCTCCACGAAATCGACTTGACAATGCTGCGATAAGGTTTTTCTCTCATGATGGATATGTATTTTTTTATTTAAAATTTCTGTTTCTAAAAACGGGGCAAAAAAAAGCCCCTCTGCGGTTTGCAGAAGGGCTCTTGGTTTTTATCGTTTCGTTATGCTATAACAATATCAACTTCTTTCCTTCTGCAAAAAAGAACCACAACACATACACATGCACATCATCATGTTTACGTTACGCGGGCTAATATTTACAGAAGTTGTCTTTTTCATTATCTTTGAATCTACTTCAATTTCTTTTCTGATCGTTCAATTTATATTTTAATTGAACTTGCTTTCCGGGGTTTATTCACCTCTTTTGCATTAACAGATAAAGAACTCTTTTTGTTATCTATTGTGCAAATATAGAGGTTAAATCGACATTTCGAAATACTTCGATGTAAAAAAAACATTAATTTAAAACACGATTTATCTTAAGATCCTAAAAACCACCCACCTATTAAATGATGAATTATCACAAATTGTTTCACGTTAATTACATTTTATTATTTTTGTGACAAAAATCAGACAATAATGAAAGATGCAAAATCCTGTACATCGATTGAGGAAGTTCGGCAAGAAATTGACCGGATCGACCGTGAGGTGATGGAGCTGTTGGCAAAACGTCAGGACTATGTGTGCGAGATTATCCGGTTTAAAAAAGACAAGGAAAGTATTGTAGCGCAAAACCGTCAGGATCAATTGTATGAGCAGCGCCGAATTTGGGCTGAAGAACTGAGGCTATCACCTGAAATGATTGAAGAGGTTTACAAGACAATGGTTCGCCACAACATTCAGAAAGAGATGGAATTGCACAAAGGAATCTAAAATAAGTTAGCAACAAACATGTATAAAGCAGACATTAAAGTAGTGGATTGTACCGTTCGCGATGGCGGATTGATGAATAAGTGGCAATTCGACGACAAATTTGTAAAAGGAGTTTATGACGCTTGTGTTGAAGCAGGTGTTGATTATATGGAAATTGGCTACATCAGTAGCGAAAAATCTTTCAGTCGGGATGAAGTTGGTCCCTGGAAATTTTGCGCCGATAAAGATTTGCGTCGCATTATGGGCAACAACGATACCAACCTGAAAATATCGGCCATGGCAGACATCGGCCGCATTGACTTTGACGATATTCCACCGGCAAGCGAAAGTTTAATCGATATGATGCGGGTTGCTTGCTATGCACACCAAACCGACAAAGCGATTGAATTGGCCCACCACTGCATGGATAAAGGTTATGAAACGACTATTAACTTAATGGCTGTTTCGAAAGTGAATGAGCGTGATTTAGACGAAGCACTTTCTGATATTGCCAAATCTCGTGTTCCTGTATTTTATCTGGTCGACAGTTTTGGAAGCATGTATTGCGAAACAATCGAGCATTTGCTAAAAAAATACAAAGCCGCTTTGCCTGATAAGGAAATCGGTATTCATGCACACAACAATATGCAGTTGGCCATGAGCAACACCATCACCTCGCTGATGGGTGGAGCAACTTACCTGGATGCAACCCTGCTTGGCATGGGGCGCGGAGCCGGTAACTGCCCGATAGAAATTTTGACAGCATTTTTGAAAAACCCGAAATACCGTTTATTACCCTTGTTGAAAGCTATTCAGGAGCAAGTACGTCCCTGGCAGGAAAAGATCGACTGGGGATACCATATTCCCTACTTGGTAACAGGTTCATTAAACGAACACCCTCGTAGCGCGATGGCATGGATGGACTCGGAACGAAAAGAAGACTATGTCGCTTTCATGAGAGAAATGCACGACTACGAATAAAATCAGAACCTTTTCTCACATCTCACATAAACCACAAACTGAGTATTAAAAAAACCCTTCTCTAACCCGAAGGGTTTTTTATTTCGGGTAGGTTATCATCAGAGAACTGATAATCCCGATAAACTTTTTCGCCCGAAACTTGTCCTATTGACAGATTAATAAATAATGCCCTGCGGGGAAATTATTTGGTATTTTCAATCGTTTAAATATCAAATTCAAAAATAAAACCATGAAAAAAGTAACGCTCTTCCTTCTCCTGTTTATAGGAATCAACAGCTTAAATGTTCAAGCACAACTGTTCAAGCAGCTCAAAAGTATTGTTGCCCCTGAAACAACTGAGACCGACTCAACACAAACAACAACAGCAACAAGTACGGCCGATTCGACAGAATCAGTAAACTTCACCGAAAGCGAGGCCGACTCGGGAATTAAACAAGCCTTGATCAATGGAGTCACCAAAGGTGTTGAGATGGTTTCGCAAGAGGATGGTTATTTTGGCGACGAACTTATAAAAATCCCATTTCCGGAGGAAGTAGACTTTGTAGCCAGTAAATTACGTGCCGTTGGAATGGGAAGTCTGGTCGACAAAGCTGTACTTACCATGAACCGTGCCGCTGAAGACGCTGCTTCTACTGCAACAGACATTTTTGTTGGTGCCATCAAAGAAATGACAATCAATGACGCCATTAACCTTGTAACCGGAGAAGAAAACGCAGCGACACAATACCTGCAAGAACACACCACCGATGAGCTAACGGAGCAGTTCAGCCCGATCATTGACAGTTCCCTCCAAAAGGTAGATGCCACGAAATATTGGGACGATGTGATGACCAACTACAATAAACTTCCAATGGTGAAAAAAGTAAATCCTGATTTAACCGAGTATGTAACACAAAAGGCCATTGACGGCTTATTTGTAAAAATTGCGGACCAGGAAAAAGCTATTCGCGAAGACCCGATTGAGCGGACAACTGATTTACTGAAGAAGGTTTTCAATTAGATTTCAGATCAACATAGATGAATGCGGAGTTGTACTCCGCATTTTTTATTTCCCACACTTAAATTTTCATCCAAAATCCTAATACCGACAATTCCTGCTGTATAAAATCAAGATCTTCAGACCATACAAATTTACGGGAACGAAATAGCAAGAATCCTGATCAGTTCTAGTTCAAGTCAGTATTCGAAGAACAAAAAAAAACGGAGCCGATCAACATCAGCCCCGCCCTTAACCAGCAGTTATTCTCTCTTTTGCAAATTGCAGAATTCGAACCGAATTCTGTCAATTTGCGTTCACTCATTACACGAACTTCTCTCTCACTTCCTCGCAAATATCTATTTCGTCTTCCAATCCAACTTTCACTGATCTATACTTGGAGCCAAAACTATTCTCAAAAAAAAATACAATCATAAACTTCACCTAATTGACCGGATCAAATTGTAAACCAAGACTTTTTTTATACTTGGTCATAAAATCGCACACAAAATGCTTCAGGTCATCAACGCATACAGGCTTTTGCAAAAACTTTTGCGCTGAATGGTTATAAGCTTCCTGATTGTAGGTATCACACGAACTAACCATGGCCAATTCGAATCTCCTGTCGCTCAAACTATCCAACAACTCGAAACCGGTACCATCCGGCATTTCTACGTCCAAAAAAACCAAATCCGGATCAAGAGTTCGAATCATCTCCAATCCGCGTTGTACACCATCCGCTTTCCCGACGATATCAATGTCTGTAAAATTTTGCTTCAAAATTGAAATCAACAATTTCGCAGCAATCGGATCATCATCAATTATTAAAGTCGATACCATTTTCATTTCAAGATTATTGCTCCTTGAAAACCAAACCACGTGCCATTCCAAATCCCCAAGCACATAATTAACATCTATAAAAAACGACTACTCTCATTTCCCGTTGCCGAACACGACTTTTGCGATAATAGCATCTCATCAACAAAACATAAACTCCTACAAACTCACTTGCGCCGGAAAAAGAATTCATTCGCAAAATGTTTTTGCATTTAATCAAATTGATAAATATTAGTGAGGGCTTCTGTATAATTACAACCGAAAGCTTATTTTTGGAAACAAGCAAGCGGGTCTCCACAAACACACTCGCTTTTATAAACACAATTTTCATGAAACGAACACTGAAAGAATACCTGTTGGTTACTTTAAAAGGGATGGGCATGGGAGCTGCCGATGTAGTTCCGGGAGTTTCGGGTGGCACAATTGCCTTTATTACAGGTATTTACCACGAACTGATAGACTCCATCAAGGCAGTCAATCTGAAAACTGTTAGGCTGTTGTTTGGCGGTCAGTTTAAAGCATTTTGGGAGGCCATTAACGGTACCTTTCTGGTTAGCTTGTTACTTGGCATTGGAATCAGTGTATTATCGCTGGCAAAAGGGTTGAAATATCTGCTGGAGAATCATCCCATACTGGTATGGTCCTTCTTTTTCGGACTTATTGTTGCCTCTGCGATCTACGTTGCTAAAGATATCAAGGAGTGGAAAACAGGCACCTACATTTCGTTGATTATCGGAGTCATTATCGCATACCTTATTACCGTGGTTACACCTGCCGAAGCCAATACCGCTTACCCTTTTATCTTTTTATCGGGAGCTATTGCTATTTGCGCTATGATTTTACCAGGTATTTCGGGAAGTTTTATCCTCGTATTGCTGGGGATGTATAAATTCATCCTGGGTTCATTGTCCGAGTTGAATCTTCCGGTTATCGGTGTTTTTCTGGTTGGAGCGGCAGTTGGCATTATTAGTTTTTCCAATGTTCTATCGTGGTTGCTCAAACGGTACTACAACCAAACCATTGCTTTGCTGGCTGGCTTCATGATTGGATCGCTCAATAAAGTATGGCCATGGAAACAGGTGTTGGAAACCTTTGTTGACCGCCACGGGGAAGTTCGCCCGCTGATCGAAACAAACATTCTGCCCGGCAACTACCTCGCACTTACCGGGCAAAACGCTCAATTGGCTTATGCCCTCATGTTGGCGGCAGCCGGTTTTGCACTTATCTTTGTGGTCGAAGGATTGACGAAGAATCTGAAAAAAGCGTAAACAATAGATTATAAAAAATAGATAGAATGAAAACCTACGGACTGATTGGTTATCGACTGGGCTATTCCTTTTCAAAGGGATTTTTTACAGAGAAATTTGAAAAAGAAAATTTAGATGCACACGAATATGTGAATTTCGAACTGGATTCGATTGATGAATTTCTGGGAATTTTTGAAGCGAACGATCATATCGCCGGGCTGAATTGCACAATCCCTTACAAACAGCAAATCATGCCTTTTTTGGATGAAATTGACGAAGAAGCCGCAGTTGTGGGAGCAATCAACACAGTTAAAATTATTCGCAGCGAAAGCGGCGTGAAACTGAAAGGCTATAATACCGATATTTATGGTTTTGAAAACGCGCTGAAGCCCATGCTGAATGAGAAACACAAAAAAGCATTGATTTTGGGTACCGGAGGTGCTTCAAAAGCCATCAAATACATTCTTAATAAATTGGGGCTGGAATATGTATCAGCTTCTATTGAAGAACAGTTGAACGAAGGCGAAATCCGATACGATCAAATCGATGAAACTTTATTGCAGGAATACCTGGTTGTAATTAATGCTACGCCGCTGGGAACTTTCCCCAAAGTTGACAGCTGCCCTTCTATCCCATACGAATGTATTACAGCCGATCATGTCTTGTTCGACCTTGTATATAACCCGGAAGAAACACTCTTCATGAAAAAAGGTAAAGCTCAGGGAGCAGCCGTTAAAAATGGGTTGGAAATGCTGCACGGACAAGCAATTAAAGCTTGGGAGATTTGGAATTCCTAGACAGTCAGCAAACACCTAATAAAAAGTAAAAGCCGAACAATCTCTCAACTTTGTTCGGCTTTATTCTTGGTGTATAGCTACATTTCTATGAGGGAAAAAAGAGAATGTCGATTTCTTCGGAGTCTTCTTTTTGCTTCAGCGTAAATTTTCCGCAAGGAGTCAGACTCATTTTACGTTTTTCAACATAGGGTAATAATTTCTTTTTCTCAGCTTCAGCCTGTGCATCTCCAATTTCAGTATTGAAATAGATTTTCAGGTTCGATTTATTCTCATCATCAAACTGAATGAGATAAGCCGTGTGTTCTACAAAAATTAAATCGTCGAAGGCATAGCTAATATCCGTTCCTGCATCTTCCAGAATCATTTTTACCTCGGATAGTGGTCTGAATGGAATCGTCATAATTTGTCTTTTTTTGAAAGTGAATAAATGGTAATGGTTTTGCGGGACTATTTACAGGTCTTTGATGAACAACTACCGCAGCTCAAACCACAGGCGGACGGATCTTCGACAGAGTAAATGTCGTGCTCCTTCAGTTGCTCTTCCTTGTACAACTTAATATTTTCGTCAACCAACTTGCTGGTAGGCCGGAAAACCTTAATATCATTATCTTTCAAAATCTTGAAAGCCATTGGCCGCACATTCGGACTGATGATCGCCCGCACGATATCATCCTCTCCTCCTTTGCGCAAATCAAGACCAAAACGCATCATTAACTCGGGTTTGCTAAAAATTTCACTGTCGCCTTTTACAACATCGTGTACACAGTAAAAATTAGCTTTGTAAAAATCATCTGCTAAAATATTTACTAATGCGGCGTTCTTTCCAATAATGGGCATACAAATCTTCATAATGTTCTCTTTTTGGGTTTAACATGAACTGCTCGCAAACAGCCGGTATGCCGCAAGCATATCAAATCATATACCCAAATAGAAAAACAACTGATTAACAAACGAATAAGATTTTAGAAAGGAAATATTTCTGACATTTATGTAGGAAAAAAGAGGGGAAATACACAAAAATGTGTTTTTCAACATAAAATTAAATCGTCAATTACAGTACGCAAAACTCCAATGTAAAAAAGCCATTCGATCCTACAGATGAATCAAAGCTTCCCGTTTCCGGCCGTCCATCAAAATGGTCAAATCATCCGAAAACCGAATGTGTTTCACGTAGTTAAGCTCTTCAACCACCTCCCCTTGCCTTAATATATCTGGGTTCAACCACGCATCACGGGATTTACACGGAATTGAAAAATATCCCACATTCATCGAGGTAACATTGTGGAAAAAATGAGAGCCCAGCGAACCGTCGAGCGGGAAATCAGGCAAGCCAATTTCAACAATCACCCGTGCTCTTGATATTTGCGCCCATCTGACCGGAATGCCAGTAAATGGATCACGCGTTCCCCAGCGCCCCGGACCGATCAATAAATATTCCTTACCGATAATATCCATTTGGCGATTGAACTGGCTGACTTCTTCTGCAATCGCACTGGTCTTTACTTTATCAAAGGTTTCACCGGAAACATAAATCACGTCCCGAATTCCTTCAACCCGACCATTTCCCATACCACGCCTGGCATACAAAAGCGCTTCGTCTTTATTCACTTCTCCCAAGTCAATTTCGAGCTCCTGCTCATGCCTGATCAAAGGCTTTATTTGTAGCAGATAAAAGGTAGGAACACCGTTCTCCCCCTTATCCAAATCAATCGAATATTCCATTTCAACCGGCGATCCCATGGCTTCTTTAAACAACCGCAATAAAAAACTAATTGTCTCGGCCATTGGAATCATATTATATTTCAAGAGGTTGGCAAAATTAACAACCCTTGTTCCCCGAACCGACAAATCGGTAATCAGATCGTCATTCTCCGAATCGTACACCGACGCACAGTGATCCAATACGCCATCTTTCTCCGCTTCACGGATTGACATTTTCAAAATTCCGGCGTCTTCACCAACTTGTACCAAATCGGCCTGACTACGATTCATATCGAGGGCATAAAAGTCACGCTGAGAATCGCGAATCTGATCCTTCAGACTGCTGGGATTAATCTGGGGGTAGCGCGGGCAAAAACGATAAGCACTTTCTCCACCAACAACATACATGCCCAATCCAACGGCCGCCACTGCAAACCCATCTTCAGGCTCCATATACGAAACCGGATAGTAATTATACGACTGTGCAACTCCGCTAACTGTTGGGTAAAACCGACCATGATGCTCGTGCCCAACCAATTCCTGGATGACAATTGCCATGCGTTCCTCTTCAATCTTATAATTGACCGCATCGAAATAGGAAACTGCTGAATCCGTAAAAATACTGGCGTAAACCAACTTTACTGCTGTTTCCAGCTGCGTGAATCTTACCTGGATGTCGGGATCAATATTCGGAAGAATATAAGTTGCATAAACACCGGAAAATGGCTGTAATAAGGAGTCTTCAAACAAGCCGGAAGAACGAACAGCCAAAGGACGGGCAATCTTTTCGACAAATTTCATCAGTTTATGCTGCAGCGAATCACTGAGGTGAGAATCAACAAAAACCGACTTAATGCGCTCATAATCGTTCGAGTTGTACACTTCTTCATACAGGTTATTGATTTCAATAAATTTCTCGAACTCAATAGTTCCAATAATTGCTGTTGCGGGAATGCGAATATTAATGTTTGGAATGACCTTTTTAAAATCGATGTTCTCGATAAAATTACACATGAACGCCACACCACGGCCTTTGCCCCCCAACGACCCTTTTCCCATTCGAACGATGTAGCGTTCGTTTCCAAGCAATTGCTGATCGAAATTGATAATCAACCCCCGAAGCTTTTTGATTCGGACGCGCTCAAAAACATTGAGACAGAAATTGCGTAACTCTTCAGAATCTTTAAAATCTTCAAGCTGATAAGGCAACAGTTGTTCGGCAATATTAATCTCTCCGCGAGCCATTAGCCAGGTCGAGAATGAATTTCTCCTTCCATGATAAGCCAATGCCTCTGTCGGAATAACCTTAAACATTTCCTGAAATTCCTGCAGGTTGTGCGCAACCATTATCGGACTTCCTTTTTCATCTTTAAAGACAAAACTTCCGAAGCCCAGTCGTTTAAAAATAAAGTTGTGAATATCCATCGACAGGCTTTCGGAGTTTTTGTTGATGAACTCAGCCCCTATTTCATTTGCCCGTGCTGCGTTCCGAATATCATGGCTTTGCAGTAATAGCGGAATGGGAAACCGGAGAATTTGTTTGGCATAGCGCAACAACTCAATGCCCGAATTTTCATCCTCTACACCATTGCGTTGAAACTTGACATCGGAAATAACCGTCAACAGGTAATCGCGGTATTTATTCATCACTTCAACAGCATCTTCGTAATTACTCACCAAAATTACTTTCGGACGAGCCCGCATTTTCAAGATCATGTGCAACTCATCAGCTGCTTCATCCTGCACCAAATTTTGCGTTTGAGTCATGATGTTGGTGTACAACATCGGTAGGTAGCGGGAGTAATATTGAATGGAATCCTCGACCAGTAAAATCACCCTTACATTCCCGTTTTGAGTATCGGCCTCTATATTATTCTTGTCTTCAATATATTTCACCATTGCCAGGAAAACATTGGAGTTGCCGTTCCACACAAACACCCGATCGATGGATTGAAACTTGTCAGCCGTTTCCTGGAAATATCGTAAGTCTCCATTGTTGTTTACCAGCAAAAGAATTGGAAGATCTTTTTTAACCGCATAAATACTGTCGGCCATCTTTATCGGCATATTTTTGTCGACCCCTACCATGATAATAACCAAATCGAAATCGCGCTTTTTGATTATCTCGTGGGCTTGTGACTCCGAATTGACGCTTGTAAAACGCGGATAGGTATAAAGGTTCAACTGAAGAAATTCACCGAAAATTTTATCCGTAAACTGTCCCTCACGGACGATGGAATAACTGTCGTAAAGTGTCGCTATCAAAAGTACTTCCTTCACTTTAGTCGGCATCAATTCCTCAAAAATATCCCGGTCGTTTTTTTTATGTTTATAGATTGATGTTAGGGTAATATTTTCCAGTTGATCCATAATCATTCAGTTTGAGAACGGCAGATGTGATCTTAAACATCAAAATCCGCTCCTCTTATTGGTTTGTTGAAATTAGGAAAAATCCGCTTTCAGCTAACAAAAAAAGGAGGCCAAAGCCTCCTTTTTTGAAACATATATACTTGTTATCTTATTCTTGAGCAAGTGTACATCTTTTTTTGAAGAATGGAACCGGGTCACTGCTGGTAGGCTCATTCACCTCCCATGTATTTCCGGAACGCAACAATTCATCTACTTTTGAGATCTTACGAGTGGCCTGAACCTCATTGATCTGACGGGTAACCTCCTGATCGTAAACAAGCGCTTCAACACTGCGAATAACGCCCATTGCAACCGGGAAATCAGGCAGCGCCATGTTGATCAGTGCCAAATGCAGAGTTGGATCCGAAGTCTTGGCATCATGCACCAAAATATCGTCCAACGTATAGCCGTCTTCACCAATTTTAACCACTTTCAAGCGGCCTTTATCGAACACCAAACCTTTATCTTTTTCGTTTCCAAACACCATGGGTTTTCCATGTTCCAGAAAGAGTTGACGTTCGTTTCTAAATTTCGGATCAGCAATTTCCTCATGTATTCCATCATTGAAAATCACACAATTTTGGAGCACTTCAACAACTGATGTACCCGCATGTTGAGCTGCTTCTTTCAAAACCTGTTGGGTATGCTTCACATTGCTATCGACAGCACGGGCGAAGAAGTTTCCGCTGGCTCCCAAAACCAATTGACCGGGAACAAAAGGATCTTCAACAGTACCAAATGGCGAAGTTTTAGTCACCACTCCACGAGCTGAAGTTGGTGAATATTGTCCTTTGGTCAGCCCGTAAATCTTATTGTTGAAAAGCACCAGGTTAACGTCAATATTCCTACGTACCAAATGAATGAAATGGTTACCACCGATCGCTAAAGAATCACCGTCACCGGTTATTACCCATACATTCAAATCGGGGTTTGCTGTTTTCACTCCCGAAGCAATTGCTGTTGCACGCCCGTGAATGGTGTGAAAACCGAAAGTACTCATATAGTATGGAAAACGAGAAGAACAGCCGATACCTGAAATCACCGCGAATTTCTCGTGTGGAATATTCATTTCAGCCATAGTCCGCTGAACCGAGTTCATAATCGCGTAGTCGCCACAACCGGGGCACCAGCGTACTTCGTTTTCACTCTTAAAGTTTTTTGCAGTATAATTGAAATCAGTCATTGATTAGTCCTCCAGCAATTTGTTAAAGTTTTGTTTCAGCTCCAATACGGTGAACGGCAAACCTTTTACCTTATTCACTTGGTTGTAAGTAAAACCGGGCAGTTTATCGCGCAGGTAAGCGGAAAATTGTCCCATGTTCAGTTCACACACCACGATTTTCTTGAATCGGCTGAAAACTTCCTCTGTATTCTTCGGGAGGGGCTTAATGAAGTTGAAATGAGCAAGCGAAACACTTTTGCCTTCTTCCTTCAATTCACGAACAGCACTTAAAGTATGTCCGTAAGTACCACCCCAGCTCACAACCAGCAAATCGCCTGATTCGTCACCACAAACGTCCAACTGCGGAAGCATATCTGCAACACGCTCCACTTTCTCGGCACGCTGTTCTGTAAGGCGTTGGTGATTTTCCGGATCGTGACTTACAGCGCCATCAATGTTTTTCTCCAAACCTCCTACGCGGTGTTGGAAACCGTCCATACCCGGAATAGCCCATTCTCTGGCCAAGGTTTCTTCATCGCGTTTATAGGGCTTATAAGTGTCTTTATTTTTAGCAATACGAGGTTTAATCTCCGGCAACTCATCCATCGACGGCACACGCCATGGCTCGCTACCATTACCAAGGAAACCATCGGTAAGCAAGACCACCGGAACCATGCGTTCCACTGCAATTTTAGCTGCTAAGAATGCGTAGTAAAAACAATCGGAGGGAGTGCTGGCAGCAATCACAACAACCGGGCTTTCGCCATTACGGCCGTATAGGGTCTGCAATAAATCGGATTGCTCTGTTTTTGTTGGCAGACCGGTTGACGGGCCTCCACGTTGTACGTTTACTACAACCAAAGGAAGCTCAGTCATAACTGAAAGTCCAAGTGCTTCCGCTTTCAAAGCCAAACCTGGTCCCGAAGTCGTCGTGATTGCTAAATCGCCTGCAAACGCAGCTCCAATAGCTGTACAAATACCGGCAATCTCATCTTCAGCCTGAAATGTTTTCACCCCTAAATCTTTGCGTTCAGCCAAGGCAGAAAGAATGTCGGTAGCCGGAGTGATTGGATAAGATCCCTGGAAAAGATTCAAGCCCGACTTTTCAGCAGCAGCTAAAAATCCCCAGGCAGTAGCCTGGTTTCCGTTTATATTTCGATAGATCCCACGTTCGATAGCAGCAGCATGAACCATGTAGCGAGGAGTCATGTGTTGCATATTCATACCGTAGTTATAACCATCGTGCAACACTTTTAGGTTGGTTTCAACAACCAAAGGCTTCTTCGCAAATTTCTTCTTAATGTAGCCTTCGATATAATCGAGCGGACGACCAAACATCCAGCAGACCAGCCCAAGGGCGAACATATTTTTACTCCGCAGAACCGATTTATTGTCTAAGCCGTAATCCTTCAGACTCTCACGAGTCATGCTTGTAATTGGAACTGCGATCTTCGCATAATCGACCAAATTACATTCAGTGAACGGATCATCGGTTTTAAAATTAGCTTTATCCAGGTTTTTCTGGGTGAACGAATCCGCATCAAAAATGATGGTTCCTCCCGGATTCATGAATGTGGCATTCGCTTTAACAGCTGCCGGATTCATCGCGATAAGCACATGGGCATAATCACCAGGAGTATTCACTTGTTTTTTTCCAAATTGCACCTGAAACCCGGATACACCTCCGACCGTTCCTTGCGGTGCACGAATTTCAGAGGGGTAATCGGGAAAGGTGGAGATGTCGTTCCCGAACAAGGCAGAAGCGTCTGAAAATAAGGTCCCGGTTAATTGCATACCGTCTCCCGAATCTCCTGAAAATCTAATAGCGACTTCTTCAAGTTCAATAACTTTAGCGTCTTTCATGTGACAAATATTTTAGATACCTACAATAATTCCTATAATCTTAAAAAAAAGGAGGCCTAAAAGTAACAAATTAACATTTGACACTCCCCTCTGAACGTTTACCCCGCCAAGGGTGGTAAGCAAAAATAACCATTTATTAATAAGCTGTTCAAGATCCTATTAATAATTTAGAGGGTTTCTTATCTTTACAAATCAATTTAAAATGAATACAGATAATGGCACTTATAAGGACACTTAAGGGAAAGACTCCGGTCATCGGAGAAAACTGTTTTTTAGCTGAAAACGCAGCAATTATTGGCGATGTAGAAATGGGTAACGACTGCAGTGTTTGGTACAGCGCTGTTATTCGCGGAGATGTACATTCGATCCGGATTGGCAATAATACCAACATTCAGGACTGCGCTGTCATCCATGCTACTTATCAAAAATCACCAACAAATATCGGAAGTAATGTGATCATCGCACACGGTGCCATTATACATGGATGCACCATCAAAGATCATGTTATGATTGGAATGAATGCCGTGATTTTAGATAATGCGATTGTCAGCAGCAATACCATTATCGCGGCAGGATCGGTTGTAACCAAAGGGACACTTGTTGAACCGAACAGCGTTTATGCAGGTATCCCGGCACAAAAAATCAAAGCGCTGAGCCCGGAGTTGGCCGAAGGCGAGCTGCACCGCATTGCAAATGCCTACAGCACCTATGCCGGCTGGTATAAGGAAGATGATCAACCGCAAGAAGTAAAATAATTAAGAAAGCTAAAAAACAAGCATGAAACCTACCTTACTAATCCTCGCGGCGGGAATGGGAAGCCGCTATGGAGGATTGAAACAGATTGACCCCTTTGGACCAAGCGGAGAAACTATTTTGGAATATTCGGTTTTCGACGCTATTCGTGCCGGATTCGGGAAAGTCGTATTCGTGATCCGCGAAAGTTTCGCCGACGAATTTAAATCGCGCTTTGATGAAAAACTTAAAGGCAAAATTGAAGTTGAATACGTTTACCAGGAATTAACAAAGCTCCCCGAAGGCTACCTTTGTCCTGAAGATCGTGAAAAACCGTGGGGAACGGGCCATGCGATCCTGATGGCTAAAGATGTGATAAGCGAACCGTTTGCAGCAATAAATGCTGACGACTTTTACGGCGCTCCGGCTTTTCAAATCATGGCTGACTTTTTCGAAAACAAAGTTTCGGAAACCACCTACAGCATGGTCGGCTATTTGCTGAAAAATACCTTATCGGAAAACGGCACTGTCAGCCGCGGTATTTGTAAAACCGATGCCGATCAGAATTTGATTGAAATTACCGAGCGACACCAAATTGGTCGATCCGGAAATTCGATTGTTTTTGTGGATGAGGCCGACAACCAAGTGGAAGTTGGTGAAAACACTCCCGCATCAATGAATTTTTGGGGATTTCACCCAAGCTTGTTTCAACACCTGGAAAACCAGTTCAAAGCTTTCCTGGACGAAAAGATGCAGTTACCAAAATCTGAATTCTACATCCCGAGTGTAGTTTTCGAACTCATAAAATCGGGTAAAGTAAACACCAAGGTTTTGCAAGCCGATTCGCCCTGGTTTGGTGTCACCTATACCGACGACAAAGCTTATGTGGTTGAGCAAATCCAAAAACTGACTGATGCGGGTGTTTACCCCTCTAAATTGTGGTAGCAACCGCTCGTTCAGCAATACAATCTATACCAAAAGGAAGGCTTGATGTCTTCCTTTTTTTTGTTGATGTGGGGAGCCACAAAGGCGGTCTTTTCTTCCGGCTGGTATTGTGGGTACCCACACAAAACGCGGGGATTTGTAATGATGGGAATAACGGTGAAACCGAAAAGGCTTACAGATGTATTTTCCGGGCTTTCACCGGTTGTCCCATAAACTGTTCAGCCCGTGCCTCGAATAATTCAACTTGCTCGGTCGTCAGGTAGGCCACCTGGCTTTGTTTGCTGCAGACAGCTTCTATTTCCGGATGACGATTCAGGTAGTCTTTCAAACTTGCCGCGACAATTTTTCCTTGTTCTACGACTTCGACCCCCGATTTAGGAAGGTATTTCCGAATGCTGTCAATCAAAAGCGGGTAATGCGTACAACCCAGAATTACCGTGTCAATATTGTTGTCCTTTTGAAAAAGCTGCTGCAAATCCTTTTCAATAAAATAATCGGCGCCGGCTGTCCCAATTTCGTTATTTTCGACGATGGGCACCCACATAGGACAAGCTTGCTGGGTGGTTTGCCGCACCTTGCCGTCCGACCATTTTTCCAACTCAATCGGGTACGAATCGGAAGCAACGGTTCCTGAAGTCGCCAAAACACCAACGTGGCCGGTTTCACTTATTTGCGAGGCGTATTCGACACTGGGCCTGATAACTCCCAGAACGCGCTTATCCGGCGCCAATGTTGGCAGATCGCGTTGCTGAATGGTCCGTAGCGCTTTGGCCGAGGCCGTATTACAGGCCAGGATCACTAAATGACATCCCCTGTCAAACAATTCCTTCACTGCTTCAAGTGTATATTCGTAAACGACGTCGAACGATCGGGTTCCGTAAGGCGTGCGGGCATTATCGCCTAAATACAGGAAATCGTATTCCGGCAGATGATTTCGAAACTCTTTCAAAACCGTTAAACCTCCATAGCCGGAGTCGAACACACCAATGGGATGATAGTCGGGCAACATAGCTTTTGCTTTTAAACAAAAATAAGAAAAGCCACCTGAATCAGGTGGCTTTCGCTAAAATATCGGAGTAAAATTAAATTCCCAATTTCGTTTTTACCAAAGGCAACAAATCAATACTTTGATTAGATTTGTAAAGAACCGCATTGCTATCGAAAACGTAAATAACGCCTTGTTCTTTCGCAACTACTTCGATTGTTTGGTTTGCTTTGTCGAAGATTGGTTGCATCAACTCAGCTTGTTTTTGCTGTAATTTTTGCTGCGCACTTTGGTTGAACGTTTGAATACGTTGTTGCAAATTTTGCAAATCTTCTTCTTTTGCAGAACGAACGATATCGGTTAATGAATCCGCCTTTTGGGTATATTCTGCCAATTTAGTTTGAAATTCTTTTTGCATGCTTGCCAATTGATCTTCGAGACCCTTGGCCTGTTGTTCCAGCGTTTTTTGAGCAGCTGTTGTTTCAGGCATCGCTTGAACTAAAGCTTGAGAATCGATATGAGCAAACTTCAAAGTTTGAGCTTTAACCATTCCGGCTGAAACCAACATGATCGCTACCAAACAAATTTTTAAAACACTTTTCATGATCTTCTATTGATTTTAATTTTGGTTGACAAATATAGAATATTAATTCTTATAACCAAGCTTTTGCAGCACCTGGTCGCTTAAGTCAAATTTGGGGTTTGTGTACAACATAGACATGCCTCCCGCCTTGTCAAATATCACTGCGTAACCACCTTCATTGGCGATATCCTGGACTGCATTGAAAATGTCATCCTGAATTGGTGCAACCAACCCTTCCCGCTTCTGATACAAGTCCCCTTCGGGACCAAAATACTGACGTTGCAGTGACTTGTAATCTTTCTCTTTCGTAATGATCACGTCTTCCCGCTTGCGTTTCATATCGTCCGATAACAACACAGCTTCAGATTGGTAATCGCTGTACATTTTTTCAAGTTCCGCGTGCATAGCTTCCAGCTCTTTTTGATATTGCTGGGAAATTTGATCCAGTTGTTCTTGAGCTGCCGTATAGGCTGGAATATTCTCTAAAATATATTCGGTATCAACAAAAGCATATTTCTGTGCCATTGTCGCTCCTGCAACAACCAGAAAGGCAACAATAAATAAAATCTTTTTCATGCGTTCTAAAATTAATTGTTACTACTGAATGCTATTTTAAACAAAATCCAAGCCAAAGCTGTAATCATCAGAACTGCTGACCGATAACAAAGTGGAATTGACTTCCTGACACTGAACTATCGCCGTTAACGTCGTCAAATCCATATCCCCAGTCGATTCCCATCAAACCAAACATTGGAAGGAAGATTCGTACACCCATACCAGCTGAACGTTTCAAATTAAACGGGTTGTAGTCTTCGAAATTCATAAAGGCATTACCACCTTCCATAAATCCTAACACATAAATCGTAGCTGACGGTTTTAAAGTTACAGGGTAACGTAACTCGACAGTCACTTTATCATACATATTTGAACCGGTTGTTGGACTCAAACTGTAATCCTGGTAACCGCGCAAAGCAATGATGTCGGCACCATAGAAGTTGTAACCAGACATCCCCGATCCTCCAACACGGAAGCGCTCGAACGGCGAACGACGGTTTTTGTCGTAATATCCTAAGAAACCAAATTCAACATTGGTGTGCAAAACCAGGTTTCTGTTTTTTGATATCGGCGAGTACCAACCACCTTTAAATTTCCATTTGTGATATTCGATCCATTTATAACGTTCTTCACTCGTTAACGAAGCGTTACTGTAATCTACTCCGTTGAATAAAGAGAACGGAGGTGTAAATTGTAAAGACAGTGAAAATTCGGAACCACTACGAGGGTAAAGTGGTTGATCGACCGAGTTCCTTCCAAATGTAGTTTTGAAACTCAGGTTGTTGAATTCACCGTTTCCATCGTCATTGTCATCACTCAAGAAATAATAGTAGTTAGCCATATTTCTCAACTTATAGTGCTCCAACGAGACTTCGTGATACATGGTAAAGAAGTCATCCGGCCATTTTAACCGATAACCATAACCAATAGCAACAGACGAAGTAACCTGAATTTGATCATCTTCGGTGTTTGTATCTGTAGTCCCATAATTATAACCATAGCTGGAACCATAGCCATAACTTGAGCCATAACCGTAGTAACCACTTCCATAAGGACTGTATGAACTGTTGTAATAATTATTCGCCGTGTAATTTACTCTCGAACGGGAGAATGAAACCGATAATGAGTTCGGCTTTTTACCTCCCAGCCACGGTTCTACAAATGACAAGCTATAGGAGTTATAAAACTTACCACTCGTTTGAGCCCTGATACTTAAAGTCTGACCATCACCTGTAGGCAGCGGTCTCCAGGCTTCTTTATTTAAAATATTACGAACCGAGAAGTTTGAAAATCTCAAACCAACCGTTCCCACGAACATACGGGCACCCCAACCACCGGATAATTCAATCTGGTCGTTCGCTTTTTCCTGCAATTCGTATTTAATATCTACCGTGCCATCTTCCGGATGAGGAATTGGAACAGGGTTAATAGCTTCCGGGTCAAAGTGTCCAAGCTGCGAAAGTTCGCGGACCGAACGAATAATCAATGATTTGCTAAACAAATCGCCTGGGTAGGTACGCAGTTCGCGACGGGCAACGTGCTCGTGCGTTTTGGTATTACCTTCAATAATAACCCGGTTAATAGTTGCCTGGTTACCTTCGTAGATTCTCATCTCGAAGTTGATCGTATCTTGATCGATGCTGGCTTCTACCGGTTCAAGGTTGAAAAACAAGTATCCGTTATCTAAATACAGGTTACTAACTGCATCTTCATCTTCGTTCAATCGTTTATCCAAGGTCTTTTGGTCGAAAACATCTCCTTTTCCAACACCTAAAACAGCATTCAGATAATCAGCCGGATAAACCGTATTCCCCATCCAGCGAACATCACCAAAATAGTATTTATCCCCTTCATCGAGGTAAATATCAAGCTTCACACGACCATTCGCTAATGGTGTAATTGTGTCAGCCACAATTGTCGCATCACGATATCCCTTTTCGTTATACTTATCGATAATGTTTCCTTTATCTTCTTTGTATTTGTCTTCGAGGAATTTTTTCGTTTTGAAGAAGTTCTTGATACCACGCTCGTTGGTTTTTTTCATCGCCTTATTCAATACCCCGGATTTCATATTTTCCAAACCATGATAGGCGATTTCTTCAATTTTAACTTTTTCCTTTTTGTCGACATTAATATCCAGAATCACGCTATTAACCTGAGCGGTATCATCACGTTGCACAATATTGACGACAGTATTCAAGTACCCCTTCTCATGAAAGATGCCTGCAATAATACGCTCAGCATTGTTCAACTGGTTATCGGTTACCTGGCTTCCTTTCAGCAGCAGCACTTTTTCTGTAATATCGTTCTTTTCTGATTTACTGACACCGAAGAAGTTGACATCAGCGAGTCTTGGCCGTTCTTGGAGGTGAATTGTCAACCAAATTTGGTCGCCAATAACTTTCGTTGCTTCAATTTTCACATCAGAAAACATTTGGTTTCCCCACAACTTTTTAATGGCATTGGAGATGTCTTCTCCGGGAACCATTATTTCCTCACCAACATTTAAACCTGATATTTGAATTAACACATCGGTATCCAAATAACGAATTCCCACAACATCAATACCGGCAATCGTATATTTTTTCGGACTTGAATAGTAGATTGAAAAATTTGTCCCTTCCTCTTGAGCAAAGGTCGACAAGCTCACGATAAAGAATACAAAGAAAATTTTGAGTTTACGCATTTCCTGATTATTGTTTAGCTCACAATTTGTTGACTGGTTTTTCCAAAGCGACGTTCTCTGTTTTGAAAATCATAAACAGCTTCAAACAAGCTTTCCTTGGTGAAGTCCGGCCAGAGCACCGGAGTAAAATAGAACTCGGAATAGGCGACTTGCCAAAGCAAGAAGTTACTTATCCGCGTTTCTCCACTGGTACGGATCAGTAATTCCGGATCAGGGATACCATTTGTGGCTAAATATTTATCGATTAGTTCCTTATTGATATCTTCGGGCTGGAGTTTCCCGTCTTTTATCTCAACAGCGATTTTGCGCACCGCCTCGGTTATTTCCCATTTGGAACTGTAGCTCAGAGCAAGAACGAGTCTAACTCCTGTACAATCTTTGAGTTCCTGAATCGACCAATTTAATTTCTCCTGAACTTCCGCTGGAAGACTATCAAAATCACCGATCATACTCAAACTTACATTCTTCTCTTTCAGCGATTCTGTCTCATTATTAATGGCATGAACCAAAAGGCCCATCAGAGCATCTACCTCCTCTTTGGGACGAGACCAGTTTTCGGTTGAGAAAGCATACAATGTCAGGTATTTAATCCCGATTTCGCTAGCACCTTCCAAAACCGACCGAACCGATTCAACACCTTGTTCATGTCCAAAGAATCGCTCGTTTCCGTGTTGAGCAGCCCATCTGCCGTTGCCATCCATAATGATAGCGACATGTTCGGGAATCTTACTAGCATTCAATTTATCTTTCAGCGTCATTCTAATTTATATTATCATATGCGGGACATTTTTTGCCACCCTGATAAAAGCGGTAGCAAACATGCACACCCAAATGATAGGTCCAATCATTATTATGAAGGGGACTCGTATATTCAGTCAAAACGCCGGTTGTTAGATTTATATTCGCTCTTGGATCATCCAGATTATCCATTTTATCGTCGAAATATTTGCGGAACTGACTTTCCAGCCCTACGCTCCATCTTTCGCCGATATTGAATTTAAACCCAAACCCAAAAGGCATATTTAAAGCAGTCACATTTTTATTATCACCGGCCGGATCAACGTAGGCCCCTATGGCATCTAGTGCAGCAGGGTCAAAGTCGTACGGATAAAAACTCACACCTAAACCACCAATTAAATAGGTCGTAATGCTGTGCTTGCTACTTCCGATGATATACTTAAAAAAATTGAATTCAAACATCGCTGATACATCTGTAACTGTTTTACTGAACTCCCAGGCTGATGATTCAAATTCACCGGTTGCTTTAATTCTCTCCAACATGATGGTTCCCCGAACAGAATAACGCGGGTTAAAATTATACCGCACAAATAATCCGCCAGCAGGTCCCAAAGAACTTTTTGTTTCGACCAAAGTCATATCTCCTGAGTAGGTTCCCAGGCCTCCCCAAAGGCCAATGTCAGCTGTTTGTTGTTGTGCTTGCGCAACTTGCAATAACATCATGCTTAGAGCAACCAAAAGCAATCTTTTCATTTCCAATCTTTTTACGTGAAAGGGTTGATTAAAAAGACAGCATTGCAACTTGTTTTGGCATCAATATTAACATCTGAACATAACACCTTTCAAAGGCTACAAATGTAATATAATTCTCAAAACATCATGCGTGCCGCCTACTATAAAACCCAAATTGAGGTTAAAAATTGTTAAGTGAGAAAATTAATTTCGGCGGTCGGTTCCCCACATGAGTTTATTACGTAAAGTACTGAAAAACCCGTGTCCCGGTAGCTTCACCGTTTTGACAGAAAAATTGGCTTTGCTGATGACTAATTTGCCGGGGAAGTTTACGGCCTCGGAACGGGAATCGAGAGAGCATAAAAATTGCTGTCCGCGTCCTTCAACACTGAGACTAATCCGGTTATCATCGGGAACGACAATCGGACGCATAGTCAGGTTATGGGGAGCAATTGGCGTAATGACAAAACTCTTTGAATTGGGAGGCAGAATTGGTCCGCCTACACTTAGCGAATAGGCAGTTGATCCGGTAGGCGTGCTGATGATTAATCCGTCGGCCCAGTAGGTCGTAAGATATTCATCATTCAAATAGGTATGAATTTTAATCATGGATGAGCTATCCATCTTGGTCACCGTGATTTCATTCAGCGCGTAATTAAAATCACCAAATAAATCGGTTCCGTCTTCAAACTGAAGTACCGATCTTTCTTCTATATCGTAGCGGTCACTCAATAATAGTTGAATGGCTTCTTCCAGATCGCCGCGCGAAATGGCCGATAGAAACCCCAGCCGCCCGGTATTGATTCCGATTACAGGTAATGACTTATTCTTTAGCGTCAGAATTGATTTCAGTAAAGTACCATCTCCCCCGATGCTAACCAGAAATCGAACTGACTCGGGCAATTCGTACCCAAATGTGAAAAAACCGGCGATATCCGGCATCTTATCACAGCGGCTTTTTATCGAATCGAAGAACGGCTTATATATGTAGATTTTTTCATCTTGCTGATGGAGTAATAAAAACAGCCTGCTCAAATCAGGCATAAACGAAGAATCGATACTGAGACCAAAAACAGCAACACTCATAACTGATTGAATAAGCTAAATATTCATGTATTTCATCAATAATTCAAACCGGTCATCATACATGTGCTTTAAAACGCTCTCATCCATAAATACCGACCGAATTGAATAATTATATCGTACAAAGGTTTGAATTATTCCGGACAAATCCATCTGGTTGACTTTCAATGTCACTGTAATTTCGTTTGTATTTGCTGATTTAGAAACGTAAAAGCTCAGAATTTTAGCATCATTCCCTTCAACAATACGGGCAATTTCCGAAAGCGAATAATCATACGGATTCAGATCCAAAACCAAAACCCCACCGGGCTCCTTAACTGCCACAAGGTCGGCGAATTTGTGCGCCAGATCATTCACGGTAATCACGCCCTTGTACAAATGCTCTTCATCCAACACCGGAACGACCGAAAGTTTCAATTCCGATGCAATCGATACAACTTCGTATATATGTTGATTTTGGTGAACATGTGGAAGCAACATGTGATCGCGGCAGTCTTCCATCAAAACCTCGTTCAAATTGAGGTCATAAATGGTTTTATCGGTGATCAGACCAATATATTTATGATCGTCCACTACCGGCAAATGCGATATGCGGAAAATTTCCATCCAATTCAATGCTTTCTGCCCGTCATCAGTCAGTCGCAAGGAAGGAATAACATCTGATATGAGTTCGTTTGCTAACAAATCTTTATTCTTAATTTTCTACTTCAAACAATTATATTGTAACTTTGCAGCCCTATTTAATTGTTATGACCAGACTAAGTGTAAATATAAACAAAATAGCAACACTGAGAAACTCGCGCGGCGGATCAGTACCCAGTGTTGTTGATGCTGCAATAAACTGTCAAAAGTTTGGTGCAGAAGGCATTACCATCCACCCAAGACCAGACGAAAGGCACATCCGCAGGCAAGATGTTTATGATATTAAACCACACATTTACACAGAATTAAACATCGAAGGTTATCCGAGTGATGATTTTTTAAAATTAGTTATTGACGTGAAGGCCGACCAAGCCACGCTTGTGCCGGACAAACCGGGACAATTAACTTCGGATCATGGATGGAATACCATTGAAAATGAAGATTTTCTTGTTGACGTTATCAATGAGTTAAAAAAACATGGTATCCGATCGTCCATATTTGTCGACCCTGATGTAAAAATGGTTGAAGGTGCCAAACGGGTCGGGGCCAATCGTATTGAGCTTTACACCGAGCCTTACGCCGCGAACTACATGAAAGATCCGGAAAAAGCGATTGCGCCGTTCATTGAAGCAGCTAAACTGGCTAAAAACCTCGGTCTGGGCATCAATGCCGGTCATGACCTGAGTTTAAAGAATCTAAAATACTTCGTCGATATGATTCCTTACATTGATGAAGTTTCCATCGGTCACGCGCTAATCTCAGACGCGCTTTATATGGGACTTCACAACACCATTAAGGAATACCTCGAGTGCATTAAACCATAATCAATGGAATTATTTTTCAGGGAAGAAGGCACGCAGGGAAAGAAAATAGTCATCGTTCACGGCCTCTACGGGTCTTCGGACAATTGGCTCACTGTGGGCAAAAAGTTAGGCATGAACCATCATGTTTACCTGATTGATCAGCGTAACCACGGTCGTTCGCTAAACGCTGACGAGCATACCTACGAAATGATGAAAGAAGATTTGGCGGAATTTTTTGAACGTCAACAAATCGACAAAGCCATTGTCATCGGTCATAGCATGGGAGGAAAAACTGCGATGTATTTCGCGGCCGAATATCCTGAAAAGATTGAAAAGCTGATTATCGCCGACATTGCTCCGAAAGACTACCTGGAACTGGGCGAAAGCAGTCAATACTACCAGCATCAACTCATTCTGCAAAGTTTGATTGAGTTGCAAAACAATTGCACCGACTACAAATCACGCGATGAAATTGCTGAGTTTCTGATGTTAAAACTGGGAAGTCAGGATTTGGTCATGTTCCTGCTCAAAAGTATTTACCTGGATAAGGAAACAAAACATTTCAAATGCCGCGTTAACGTGGAAGTTCTGTATGACTCGCTCGACGAAGTCATTAGCGGGATGAATTATCGCTGGCTCGAAGACCGGATCCCAATACTCGCCTATCCCGTTTTGTTTGTCCGGGGCGCGAAATCGGATTACCTGGGCGAAGAAGATATTAAGATGGTGAAAGAAATTTATCCGGAAGCCAGGATCGAAACTATTCCCAATGCCGGCCACTGGTTACACGCCGAACAGCCCAAGCTTTTCATGGAGGCACTGGTTCGGTTTATTTGAACAGCACGCCCTTTCTGCTAAGCCCGAAACCATCTCAACGAAGATTCCCGCACCGTCTACGAAAACTCCAGCGTGACTTGCGAAAACTCCCGCACGAGCTGCGCCCCCCGCACCATTGGCACCACTCTGCATTTGAGCCAGCTCTTCAATACGTTCATTACCGCCTAGCTGCGAATAGATGTGTAGGTCCGATCAGCCTCATCAAACTTATACACTTTAAAATGATGTTCTCCTTTACCGGTAATTTGCAGCAAGTGCTAAAGTTCTTGTGACCAATGGTAGCGATGACTATATTTATATCTCTTTTCATTCGGATTACATTATCAGGCTCTCACCATCCTTTTGTTAAAAACAGCAAGCTATTGTTTACTATTTTACGCCAAAGCCATATATTTATATGGCTAAATACAACAGAATGAAAAAGAACGATGCAGGAAAAGAATCTTCGGATCTAAAAATAAAAAGGTTCATTTCTAACCATATTAACTACATCTATCTACTGGCTCTAATTTTTTCACTGGTAATCATCTATAAACTATTCGATATCAAAGTTAATCTGGCAGGAGACGACTCTGCTTATATTTTACGGGCCTACGAATTGTTGCACAATGGTCGTTTCCCAAGCTGGCAGGGACCGCTGTATCCAATGGCATTGTCGGTTTTTGTTGCAATTTTCGGAATATCCGTTCCGATACTAAAAATCACATCGGGAATTTTTCTTCTAACATCGTTTTACATCCTGTTTCGAGCCCTAAGAGACAGAATAAGCAATTTCCTACTAATCTTCACCATCTTCGCTGTTTCTCTTAATTCGTTCTTATTATACTACGGCTACTATACGTTCAGCGAAGCCTTTTATATGTTGGTCCAAGCCGCCCTGTTCCTTGTGCTGTTTAAAACGATTAGCTCCGAACAAGGCTCGAGCATCCGGGTATTAGTACTAACCGGCGTATTGGCGTATATGCTTTACCTGACGCGTACTGTAGGAATAGCCGGCATTTTAGCTATTGTTCTTTATTTTATTACTAAGAATGACTTTAAAAAATTAGGGATTACAATTGCTTCCTTTGGCGGAGCTCATGCGCTTTTCAGCCTGTCCAAAAGACTTATTTGGGGAAGCCAGGGCATCCAATTCAACGGACAGCTAAACTCCCTGTTGCAAAAGAATGCCTATAATCCGGCGATGGGCAATGAAGATCTGATGGGGTTTCTGGGCCGCCTGGTCGATAATTCAAATCTCTACATTTCAAAGCATATCTTTCGTTTTTTAAGCCTTCGGTCATTAACTGCAAACACCATAGAACCTATTCTAACCATTCTTGTGTACCTGATTCTTTTGGTTGGTTTTATTTATGCTGCCAGAAAAAGCAAATTCCTCCTTTTCCTTTTTTTGTACACCGGTGCTTTTTGTCTGATAACCTTTGTTTCCCTGCAAAAATCATGGGATCAAGATCGGCTGATAGCGCCTATTTTTCCTGTAATGGTTCTACTTTTAGCTTATAGTCTGCTTTCCATTTTTGAATTTAAATGGCTAAAAAATCTCCGCTTTATCCCTTATATCTTTCTAATCGCATTACCCTTCCTGATATTAAAAACGTCAGGTACGCGAATAAGTCTAAGTCAGCGTGTACACGAGGAAAGCATGAAGGGAAACCAGTTTTTCGGATATACACCAGACTGGGAAAATTATTTGCGGATGAGCCAATATGCCGGGAAGATAGCAGGTGATGATCTAGTTGCATGTCGCAAGCCAGCCAATTCATTTATATACGCTAAAAAAATATTCAAGGGAATTTACACCGTTCCAATACTCGAGAAGGACTCCGTTTTCCGACCCAACATGACTTACTACAGCTTGATGCTAAGTGATAAAAACGCTCGCTTCTTCAACCGCAGCATGATTAAGGCTGTATTTTCAGGAACTGCAGCAACTGATAACTTCAAATCGAATCGGGCTTATTATTTATTTGAGACTAACAGCACGAGTCCGGTTCAATCTTTAGATACATATAAAATTAACCGGCAAATTTTTGAGGAAAGTTTCTCAGCGGTTACACTGTATTCCCCCGATCAGCTGGTAAATGAGTTGAAGCATACCAACACGCGTTATATTATTTCGGCCAATTTAAGAAGGAACCCAATGAAAAAAACAAGCAATACGATTGACACTGTAGAAAGGTATATTCAAATCATATCAACCAAATACCCTCACTTTTTCACCAAAGTACATGAGATAGGAAAAGATGAAAAGGCTTTCCTATACAAATTGAATTACTAATTACTTTGCTTTTTGCGAACAACTAACTAACACGGAATGAAAGCTAACACACTAACAAGAGAAGACTACCAATCGTATTTTGACAGAGTTGCCGTTGATCGTGTAAAATACCGCCGAGGCAAACGGTACTATTGGGATAGTATCACCCGTTATTGTAACTTTTTCATAGAACCAACTGCTACTGTTCTGGAGATTGGCTGCGGAACCGGCGAACTAATTGCCGATATAAAAGGAAGTAACAAGGTCGGAATTGATTTCAGTGCTGCCATGATTGAAAAAGCTCGAAAACAGTTCCCTCAAATTGAGTTTATCAACTGTGCAGCTGAAGAGATAAGTACGACGCAAAAATTCGATGTGATAATCTTATCAAACCTCATTGGGTTTCTGGAAGATATCCAACTTGTATTTAACAAGCTTCATAAAGTCTGTCATGCTGATACAAAGATTATCATCACTCACTTCAATCACTTTTGGGAGCCACTGATTAAGATGGCCGAATTTTTACATCTAAAGAAAAAAGAGCCACGCCAAAGCTGGATCTCGAAAAAAGACCTGACCAATTTATTATACCTGGCTGACTTCGAAGTATATCGTCAAAACTCATCGATGCTTTTTCCTTATTATATCCCAATTGTCTCCTCATTCCTCAATAAATTTATTTCAAGGTTACCGCTATTTAACGCGTTGGCTATAAACCAATATACTTTTGCCCGCCCAAACGTCCGTGCAAATAAAGAATCGGCCGCTGAAAAATATTCTACAACGATCGTTATTCCTGCACGAAATGAAAGTGGAAATATTGAAAACGCGATTAAACGAATCCCTAAATTCGGCAAACATATTGAGATCATTTTTGTAGAAGGTAATTCGACTGACGACACCTGGGAACGTATATTGGAGGTTGAGAACAAATATAAAGATACTCATTGCATAAAAGCGATCAGGCAACCGGGAAAGGGAAAAGGAGATGCGGTCAGAGCTGGCTATCAAATTGCCACGGGTGATATTTTAATGATATTGGATGCTGATTTAACTGTGCCACCAGAACAACTGCCGAAGTTCTATGAAGCGCTGGCTCTCAACAAAGGCGATTTCATAAATGGAACGCGGCTAATTTATCCTTTGGAAAAAAATGCGATGCGCTTTTTAAATACGGTAGGAAATAAGTTTTTCAGTGTCGCATTTAGCTGGCTGATGGAACAGCCGATAAAAGATACGTTATGCGGGACAAAAGTGATGTTTCGCAAAGACTATTTGAAGCTTGTTGACAATCGAAGCTATTTTGGAGACTTCGATCCATTCGGTGATTTCGATTTGTTGTTTGGCGCCTTCAAACTAAACCTGAAAATTATTGATATGCCCATCCGCTACCAGGAGCGAACATACGGAGACACCAATATTTCACGATTCAAGCATGGACTACTTTTACTTCGAATGTGGATTTTCGCATTGCTTAAAATCAAATTTAAATAGCCAAGAAAAGTTTCTACCCCAACAGTTCTCTTGCAGTTTTCCGAGCAGTTTCCGAAGCATTGGCACCACTCAACATCTGGGCCAGTTCTTCAATGCGTTCATCAGCGCCTAGCTGGCGAATAGATGTGTAGGTCCGGTCGGCCTCATCAAACTTATACACTTTAAAATGATGTTCTCCTTTTCCGGCAATTTGTGGCAAGTGCGTAATATTGATAATCTGCACATTCGCAGACATTTCCTTCAAAATACCCCCCATTTTCAAAGCAACCTCTCCGGAAATACCGGTGTCAATTTCATCGAAAATGATTGTTGGAAGCGCTTTACTATCGGTAATCAGTGTTTTCAATGCTAACATAACCCGTGAGATTTCACCACCCGATGCGATTTTAGCAATGTCCTGTGGTTGTCCGTTTTTATTGGCTGAGAAAGCAAAACTCAGATCATCGAGACCACTCGGACCTGCATGTTCCATGGGGTTAAAACGAAGCTTGAAAACAGCATTCACCATTCCGAGTTTTTGCAGAACCTCTTCCACCGAACCGGTAATCCTACCGGCAACAGCATTGCGTCGTTTACTCAGCTCTTCAGCTTGTTTGTTGACTTCAGCTTGTAGCACCACCAAATTCTTTTCGGCGTCTTCAATCTCATCATCAAAAGAGGCAATCTGTCCAATTTTTTGATCGTACTCGTCTTTAAGAGCCAACAACTCTTCGACTGAGCCCACTCGGAATTTCTGTTGCAATGCGTAAATCATATCCAAACGCTCCGAAACAAGCTGAATGCGCTCGGGATCATGCTCGGCCCGCTCAGCCACGTCTGCACAGTCGGCAACAAGGTCTTTCAACTCCAGGTAACAAGACTCCAGCCGTTCAGCAACCTCCTTGCCCTTAGGCATTACTTCGGCCAATTTCCCGAACTGACCAACGTATTCTTTCAACCGAATCAACAGGCCCAGTTCCTCACCGTCCATATCTTCGCCAAACTGACCAAAGGTTGTTTTAATTTCCTCGGCATGTTCCAATGTGGCTTGTTCGAGTTCGAGCTCCTGCTGCTCATTTTCCTTCAACTTCGCTTCATCCAGTTGTTGAAACTGAAATTGAAAATAATCCAGGTCTGCCCGTGCTTTTTCTGCTTCGTTTTGTAAATCGTGCAGAATCTTCGATTGCTTTTGGCTGGCCCGGAACGTCTTTCCATACTCCACAAGTAGCTTCCCGTTTTCGGCAACCATATCAACCAGGTTGAGTTGAAAAGAATGATTTCCCAATTCCAGGTTTTGGTGCTGCGAGTGAATGTCAATCAGCCGCAAAGCAAGCTCCTGCAGAACTTTAATCGTCACGGGAGTATCATTAATAAATGCTCGTGATTTTCCTGCCGGGCTAATCTCCCGTCGCAGAATTGTTTGATCGTCGTAATCCAATTCTTCGCGTTCAAAAAACTCCTGCAACTGGTAATCCTTAATGTTGAACAAAGCTTCAACCGTACATTTCCGGTCTTTCACCTGCAACACATTCAGATCGGCACGCTGGCCCATAACCAATCCCAAAGCCCCCAACACAATTGACTTTCCGGCACCGGTTTCTCCTGTGATAATATTGAAGCCCTTGTAAAATTGAATGTGTAGCTTATCAATCAGGGCATAATTTGAAATATGCAGTTCTAAAAGCACGAGGTGTAATGTTTATTCGTTTTCTAAATTGAAGGTATTGTCCTCTTTGATCTTCTCGTATTTCGTTCCGTTCGAAGGATCGATCTCTGTCAAAATCGCCAACACACGGTTTTTCTCATCCGGATAGGATCCTGAAAAGATATTAACCAACTCATCCGCTTTGGCATCAAAGAAAATCGGGAAAATATAGAGGTTTGGTCGGTTCCGGAATATCCGTTGCAACAATCTCAGCGTTTCAGCAATCTCCGATCTCCCTTCTTCCAGTTTATCACTCATCTTATCAAGACCAAGTCTGTGATAGCGGTAAATACACTGTCGAAATCCTGCATACGAGCGATTCATTATATTTTCGATCAACCAGTAGCGGTTACGTTCACTTTCGTACGCCTTCCATCCGGCATAAATCGAATTTTGCGAATTGTTGACAATCTGCTGCGCCTTCTGGTAATATTCGGTTCCGCCTTCCGGAGCAAAAGAGTCATAGTCCATACCTAAAATAATATAGGCATAATAAGCCATGATGTTGGTAAGATTATCCCTGTTTGATGTTTCGTTGAACTCCATCGGTTGAAATTCAACATAGCGAACGTGGAAATCTTTGTCCTTAATATTCAGCAAAGCCGTTTCGTAAGACGAATTGAAGACCGGACGTCGCAGCTGTACGGTCATCGATCCTTTAAACTCGTCGGAAGAAACCTGTTCGTCCAATTGAATGAAGATGTTACATTCTATGCGCTCATCAATATCGTACACATGATCGGTCCACTTTCGGTTATTCATAAACTCATACAAGTCGGCCTGCATGGTTCGAAATACATTGCGATTTGCACCCTGAATCTTTGAGGATGAAATACTGATGTTACAACGCAATTCCTGAGCCGAAACAAGTGTGATACCGATAAGAAATACGACAAGCAGACTAAGCAACTTCTTCATAGCAGATCATTAAGGCGATGAAGTAAAATTAAAATAAAAACCGGAAGTCTTAAAGCTTTTTTAGAAGCTCAATGAAATTTGCTCCACAATATCGCGGGCAACTTCCGTCTTCATCTTTAACTGAAAATCAGTTGCTTTATTGTCTTTGGTCAGGATGGTAATCTTGTTCGTGTCCACGCCAAATCCAGCCCCTTTGTCCTGCAAGGAGTTCAATACGATGAAGTCCAGATTCTTGCGCTTCATTTTATCCAGGGCATTCGATTTTTCATCCTGAGTTTCGAGCGCAAAACCAACCAACAATTGCGTTTCTGTTTTTAGTCGTCCCAAACAAGCAGCAATGTCTTCATTGGCTTCCAGCTCAATGGACAAATCTTCAGAAGTACGTTTGATCTTTTGATCGGCCGGATATTTTGGGCGATAATCAGCTACCGCGGCACACATCACTGCTCCATCCACCTCGGGAAAAACAGCCAACGATGCTTGTTTCATCTCTTCAGCTGAAACAACATCAATGCGTTTAATATTTGGATGAAGACACTGCAAACTAACCGGTCCACTCACCAAAGTCACTTTGGCGCCTTGTTCAGCCAATTCCTCAGCTAAAGCATAGCCCATTTTCCCGGATGAGTAATTACCAATGAAGCGAACCGGATCAATTTTCTCATGAGTTGGTCCCGCAGTGACCAAAAAATGTTTATTCAGAAGTTTTTTTTTTGAGTTGAAGAAAGCGAAAACTTCTTCAACAATCTGCTCCGGCTCCTGCATTCGGCCCTTACCATGAAGGCCACTAGCCAACTCCCCTTCTCCCGGTTCTAAAATGATATTTCCGAAAGATTGAAGCATTTCCAGATTCCGCAGTGTGGATGCATGCTGAAACATGTCTAAATCCATGGCAGGAGCAATCATCACCGGGCATTTGGCCGACATATAGGTCGTAACCAACAAGTTATCGGCAATACCGGTAACCATTTTCCCCATGGTTGCAGCAGTAACCGGTGCAATAAGCATCAGGTCAGCCCACTGTCCCATGTCGACATGCGAATGCCAGGTACCATCGTTGGCTGCGAAAAACTCCGAAGCAACTGGCTTTGTCGACAAAGCACTCATGGTAACCGGGGTAATAAATTCTTTGGCAGCAGGGGTCATCACCACCTGCACCTCAGCTCCCTCTTTGACAAGTAACCTTAAAAGATAAGCTGCCTTGTAGGCAGCTATACTTCCGGTCACACCTAAAATGATATGTTTTCCGTTAAGCCTCATGAAGGCTGATATTTTTTAAGATAATCCTTTGCGGTTTTCTTTGGCAGGATTACGGTGATAAATCTGTTTTTGTTTGTATTCTTCGCAAGCAATTAAGGTTGGTTTTGGCAACCTTTCGTAGTACTTAGAAATTTCGATTTGCTCGCGGTTTTCAAAAACCTCTTCCAGATTATCAGAGTATGAAGCGAATTCCTGCAACTTTTGACTCAGCTCTTCTTTCATTTCTGAAGAAATCTGATTCGCACGTTTTGCAAGAATCATCACAGTTTCGTAAACATTTCCGGTTTGCTCTTCCAGACCTGACAAGTCACGTGGAACAGTTGTACCTTCAGCTTTGATCTTTTTGAAATCCATATTCTAATATTAATTAATATCTTCTTCGTAATGTAATTCATCAGCCACCGTTTCATAGAACTTTTCGGCTTCTTTCCGGTACTTACTATCCGGATATTCGTCGACAAAGGTAAAATATTCATCCAAGGCATCGCTCAAACGAAGATCTTTTTTTTCCTCTACACTTCTGATTGCCAGATAATATTTCGCCCGCAACAGCATAAACATTAGATCTTCACGATATTTTGTGTCCGGAAAATCTTTTAACGAATTGGTCAATGCAATGGTTGCAGCTTTGTAATTTTCAAGGTCGTAATACAATTTACCGGTCAAAAATGATTTGTAAACCAGCTTATCGCGAAGCTCAATAATCAGTCGGTTAGCCTCTTCAACTTTGTCACTATTGGGGTACAAGTTAATAAACAGCTGCAAGGCATCGATCGCCTTTTGTGTTACCTGTTGATCCAAACGGGGCTTCGGAGACTCCTCATAGAAGCAGTAGCCGATTAAATATTGTGACTCTTCTGCATACTTACTTCTGGGAAATTCATTGATTAATGTCCTAAACCAATGGCCGGCCATCATGAAATCCTTCATTCCGAAGTAACTTTTTGCATAGTAATAATAAACCTCATCTGCCTTACTGGTTCCTCGGTAAATGCTTACCAACTCTTTCAACAAGGTTGATGAACGTACAAACTCTCCGTCTTCATAATACTCCAAGGCCTTTTTGTATTTGAATTCGTAGTCAGTACTTTTCACGATTTTATTAAAATCGCTACAGGCCGTTGTCAACAGGATTAACAACAAAGCAACAGGTGCGTATTTCTTAATACTTTTTAGCATGGCCGCAAAGATACATTTTTATTGAAAAATTGAGTGGTAAATTAAATAAGAAAAGTCATTGATTGGAACGCTTTAGTATAATTTAACAGATTTGGAGTGTGATTAAAAAAAATTACTTTTGTATCGTTTAATTTTAAAGGAAATAGAAGTGGATATTTTTGATAAGTTTACATCTAACAAAGGAAATATCGGCCAGTATATGCAGCGCGCACATGGCTATTTTGCATTCCCAAAACTGGAAGGTGAAATTGGTGCACGCATGAAATTCAGGGGTAAGGAAGTGCTTACCTGGAGTTTGAACAATTATATTGGATTAGCCAATCATCCTGAAGTCCGCAAAGCTGATGCACAAGCAGCTGCTGATTGGGGACTTGCTTACCCAATGGGTGCCCGCATGATGTCGGGACAAACTGATTACCACGAAACATTAGAGCGTGATCTAGCCTCATTTGTCGGCAAAGAAGATGCGTTCCTGTTGAACTTCGGTTACCAGGGAATGGTGTCTATTATTGATGCTATTTGTGGCCGTAACGACGTAATTGTTTACGATAGTGAAGCACACGCTTGTATCTTGGATGGTGTTCGTTTGCATATGGGGAAACGATACGTATTCCCGCACAACGATATTGAAAACCTGAAAAAGCAATTGGAACGTGCAACCAAATTAGCCGAAAAACAAGGCGGTGGTATTTTAGTTATTACTGAAGGTGTTTTTGGTATGTCTGGTGACTTGGGGAAACTCGACGAGATTGCTGCCCTGAAAAAAGATTTCAACTTCCGCTTACTGGTTGATGATGCTCACGGTTTTGGAACCATGGGTGCTACCGGTGCCGGTTCTCCTGAACATTTCGGTGTGATGGACCAGGTTGATATCCTGTTCTGTACTTTTGCCAAATCAATGGCATCAATCGGTGCATTTGTAGCTGCCGAGCGTGAAGTGGTCAACTACCTTCGCTACAACATGCGTTCACAAACATTTGCGAAATCGTTGCCAATGCCACTAGTTATCGGTGCAATGAAACGTTTGGAATTGTTGAAAAACAGTCCTGAATTACGCGAAAAACTTTGGACAATTGTAAACGCACTGCAAGGTGGATTGAAAGCTGCCGGTTTCGACCTTGGCCGTACCAATACACCTGTAACTCCGGTTTACATGAAGGGTGGCGTTGTTGAAGCAACCAATGTTGTTGTTGACCTGCGCGAGAAATATGAAATTTTCTGTTCGGTGGTTGTTTATCCGGTAATCCCGAAAGGTGAAATCATCTTGCGTTTAATCCCAACATCAGAACATTCATTGGAAGATGTTGAGTACACCATCAAAGCCTTCAAAGAAGTGCGTGATAAACTGGCTAACGGCGATTATGCCGGTGAAGAAATTCAAGCCATGGGCGTTCTTTAATTAGAAGATATTTTATCTCAAAATAAAAAAAATCCCTTCGTCAATCGACGAAGGGATTTTTTGTTGGCTGAAGTCTCAGCCTACCCGCTTGGATGTCCAGACGGGCTTATGAATTTTTCTCAGATAAATAACGTTCAGCATCCATGGCTGCCATACAACCAGAACCGGCCGCAGTAACCGCCTGCCGATAATGTGAGTCCTGTACATCACCGCAGGCAAATACACCAGCCACATTTGTTTTCGATGTTCCCGGAACCGTTTTGATATAGCCAACTTCATCGGTATCCAAATATTCAGCAACAAAATCTGAATTTGGTTTGTGTCCGATAGCCAGGAAGAAACCGTCAATTTTAAGAGTTACTTCTTCCTCATTAGCTTCACCTTTGTTTTTCCACAAAACAGCCCCTTCAACAACACCATCTCCCAGTAGTCCTTTGGTCTGATGTTTCCAAAGAATTTCAACATTCGGAGTCTTCATAACACGTTCAGCCATCACTTTCGAAGCACGCAACTCATCGCGACGGACAATCAAGTAAACTTTTTTCGCTAATCCTGCCAGGTACATAGCCTCTTCAGCAGCAGTATCGCCACCACCAACGACAGCAACGTCTTTTCCGCGATAGAAGAATCCATCGCAAGTAGCACAGGCAGAAACACCACCTCCGGCATATTTTTGTTCATCAGGTATACCCAGGTATTTGGCAGTAGCCCCGGTAGCTAAAATCACTGTTTCAGCCTCAAGCAGTTTTTTCCCATCAATCCAAACTTTATGAACATCACCTGAAAAATCAACTTTAGTGGCATAACCAAAGCGCACATCAGTTCCAAAACGAACCGCTTGCTTTTTCAAGTCCTCCATCATTTCAGGCCCTGTAATTCCTTCCGGATATCCGGGAAAGTTTTCCACCTCAGTAGTTGTGGTCAACTGACCTCCAGGCTGAAGTCCTTCGTACATTACCGGGCTAAGATTGGCACGGGCAGCATATATAGCGGCTGTATAACCTGCTGGGCCAGAACCAATAATTAAGCATTTTACTTTTTCGGCTTCACCTCCAGGGGTGTTATTTGATTTTTCGTTTTCGTTAAGATCTAATGACTTGAACATGATATATACCTTATTTAAGATTTTAGTCACAAAAATACATTTCAGTACGCTAATATCATCATTTATAACTTCAATAATATTTAATATCCGATAGATTCAGACTATACGAATAAGAACTAATCTATTTTAAAAAATTATTTTGAAGTCATGTTCGGAATGTTTATTTTCGCAGCACCAAAATCGGGATGTAGCGCAGCCTGGTAGCGCACTCGTCTGGGGGGCGAGGGGTCGCAAGTTCAAATCTTGTCATCCCGACAATTGAAATACAAGGAGTTAGATCACATCTAGCTCCTTTTTCATTTTCATCAGGTGCAACATAGGTGCAACAATCAATAGGGGCAGATATTAAAAATTCACTCTTCAGACCCTATACTTTTCAAATACTTCTCCGTTTTTAAGAGCCAATATTTAAAATTGTTGAGCATTTAGATTCCAAGAAAGGCAAACTAAACAAATTTACTCTTTCATTTTCATATATCTTCGGCAAAGGGTCTTCTGGGTATTCTCTCTATCTTCGAGATTGACTAATTTTATTGGAACTAAATATTCCATTGTGAAAAACGATCTGTTTTGGGAGATTCCTTCGTCTCTAGATATGAGCGAGATTTTGAGTAAACATCCGCCTGAGTTCAAGTATCATATTGACAAATTCTACTATATTCTTGACTATCTCTCAAGAGGCATGGATTTGGAGGATTTGGACAACAACGAGGGCTTCATTAACCTAAACGCTCAAAAGCTTCAGGAAGCGGTACACGACTATCGAAAATACCTAGATTACCTCCTCAAGAGGGGAATAATCAGCACAGATATGGAGTATGTTGTTGGGAAAAAATCGAAAGGTTACTTTTTACAAAGCTACGCCCGGATTCACAAGGTCGATATTCAAAAGATACCGATTACCTCTTGGCCAATGATCAAGCGAAAACGTAAAGTGGATATGCAACAAAATTCTGTACGGCGAATTAAGAGTTATGCCGCTATTCTTTGCTTATTGCTTAGTTGTTCAAAGTCCTTCATCAAATATATTCAAGCTATACTGAAAGATGAATTGGTGGACAAGAAGAAAAGCTACGATATTTTCAACTGAAATATTCTAAGGAGACAAATTTGCTCTCCACAGGAACCTTCTAATTTCAATTAATTCAATTGCGAGGAAGATATTAGCCATGTAATTAACGGCCCAAGCTTCTCTTTATTCCACCGTAATGATCACTCGCTGGCAGCGTGTTAATGTAGGTTCTCCGAAATCTGCAACTTCGCAAACCATTTTGAATAAGTTCTTATTTGATCCTATTTTGAATGCAGAGAAGAGTAATGATCCTCAGATCATTACTCTTCTTGCGAGCACTACTGCTAAGTTTTAAATAAAACGGCAAATTACTATTTCGCGGTAAAATGATAGGTCACTCCAGCTTCGGTAGCAAAATCAAACAGCTGTGTTGGTATCAATTGTACGGCTTTCAGCTCGGCTTTTTCGCTAACCAAAGGCTTTTTGATGGCTGCCGTTTTGAAAAGCGGGTTGCTGTTTGCTGTTCCTTCTTCAACTTTGGTCAGGTCAACATCGCCGGTTAACTCGCTAGCCAAACGTAAACGGCAATTTCCTCCAATTGAAGAATATATCGTCAAATCCTTCACCTGCCCTTTTTCCCAACTCAGATCGATTGTGAAACCTCCGCGGGCACGCAGGCCTTTAACCTGACCAGATTGCCATTTTAACGGTATTGCCGGTAATAGAAAGATGTCTCCATCGTGACTTTGCACGAGCATTTCGGAAATACCTGCCGTACAACCAAAGTTACCATCAATTTGGAAGGGCGGGTGTGCATCGAATAAGTTCGGGTAAGTACCACCTTTTTCACCTTGCTTTTCGAGTGGCGATGGCGTCAACTGATCTGCAATCAGCTTATAAGCGCGTTCACCATTCAGCAAACGTGCCCAGAAGTTCACTTTCCATCCCATTGACCATCCTGTTGATTTATCGCCACGATACTCGAGGGTATTTTGAGCCGCCTGAAATAACTCTGGTGATCCAAATGGTGATACCTGGTTACTCGGATACAAGCCATACAAATGAGAAACATGACGGTGCTTGTCATCCACCCGATCCCAATCTTCCAGCCATTCCTGTAATTGTGTATGCTGACCAATTTGCATCGGAGCTAAACGGGCCTTCATCGCCTGCACCGTATCGGCAAATGCCTGATCGGTATCTAATACAGAAGATGCCTCAACTAAATTTGAAAACACATCGAAAACCAACTGGTTATCCATTGTTGTTCCGGCTGTCATTGAGGTTCCTCCGGGATGACGATTCTCAGGTGACATTGATGGGCTTACAACCATCCAGTGGTGTTTTGGCTCTTCCTGTAACACATCGACATAGTAAACAGCGATTCCTTTCAATACCGGGTAAACAACAGCCAGAAATTTTTTATCGCCAGTAAACAGATAATGCTGCCAAATATGTTGACTCAACCAAGCACCTCCCATTGGCCACATGCCGTAAAAAGCACCGTCAATCATCCCGGTAATCCGCCAAATATCCGTATTATGATGCATCATCCAGCCACGAGCGCCGTACATTTCGCGAGCCGATTGCTGCCCTGTTTCAGAAAGATCCCTCACCATTGCAAACAAAGGTTCGTGCATCTCCGACAGGTTTGTCACTTCTGCCGGCCAGTAGTTCATCTCCGTATTAATATTCACCGTGTATTTGCTATCCCACGATGGATTCAGCTGATGATTCCATATACCTTGTAAGTTGGCAGGTTGTGTTCCCGGACGTGATGATGAAATGAGTAAATAACGACCAAATTGAAAATACAACGACACTAACTGCGGATCGTTTGCTGTAGCAAAATCGGCAATGCGCTGATCGGTTGTATTTTTCACAGAGTCGGTTACCCCCAAATCCAGCCCAACGCGGTTAAAATAAGTTTGATAGTCGGCGATATGATCAGCTTTTAGCACTTCGAAGCTTTTCGTTCCTGCTTTAGCCAAATAAGCTTTCGCAATCGTTTCTGCATCGACCCCCAAATCCTCGTAATTCCTGAAGTTGGTGCCAATGGAGATTAACACAGTCGCTGCATCTGCTCCTTCAACTTGCAGAATAGTATCATTTTTCACTAAGCTTCCACCTTCCAATACCGGGTAAAAGCGAGCATTATATTCAATCTTCCCTTCTTTATTGTCAACAGCTTCTCCTTTTCCGTCCATCACTAACTGGTCTCCGTCAACATAAACATGATTGACAGTGTGCGGACTTGAAGCTTTCATCTTAAAGGTGATTTTTCCCTTTTCGCTGGCCGTCAGTCGAACGGCAATCACCTGATCGACTGCAGTTGAAAGAAATTCCCTTTTGTAGTTCACACCATCAGCAGCATAGGTGACTGAGCTAACTGCATTCTTCAGATCCAAATCGCGATAATAATTTGCTACCGAACCCTGATCTGGAAACTCGAAATACAGGTCGCCCACTGTTTGGTAAGGCATCCCATAATTGTTATCGGCAGGAGCATGGCGAGGAACACGGCTCATCACCAGCTGTTCTGCTTCTTTGTATTTACCATCGAAAATGAGCTTACGAACCTCTGGCAAAATTTCCTTGAATCCTTTGGGCAAATTATTACCCGGCTCACCGGCCCAAACAGTTTCTTCGTTAACCTGGAGGTGCTCCTCTTGCGGGGAACCGAAAACCATAGCCCCTAAACGACCATTTCCAATGGGCAAAGCTTCTTCCCAATATTCAGCCGGTTTATCATACCATAGTTTTAACAGATTTTCATTTGAGGCAGGCGTTGTACTGCACGCAAACAACATAAAAGCGATGGGCAGTATCCATAAATTCTTCATCATAAGTAGTAGGTTGATTTGTTGAAATTCGATTGTCAAAAATAAACTTGCAGATCCTTTTTAATAGAGGTCATTTTGATTTATCAGGGGGGATATTCTCTCAAAAGACAAGTATTCCATACTTTAGCCATAGCCAAATATTTTGTGAACGAGAAAAAAACATCTCCTACAATTAAAAAAGCGGTACAGGTCGAATAGCTTTTGAAATTCGTATTTCACTATCTCACCGTAATGATCACCCGCTGGTAACGCGTTAACGAAGGTTCACCGGAATCGCTCACCTCACAAACCATATGAAATGTTTCCCCGTCTTTTGCGTCTTCCTGGATCCGAATGGTCGTTTTTGCCGTTTCCGACGTTGCAATCGTATCTCCATCATAAGTTCCGGCTTCAACATAGTGCCACCACTTAAATGAGAGTTGATCGCCATCCGGATCAGTCGTAGCCGAAGCATCCAGTTTAACCTTCGATCCTGGCTTGGCAATAATATTTAAAGGTGTGTTTTTCAAACGTACCACCGGATGATGATTTGCGGAAGCGTAATCTTTCACGCACCAAGCTGCACGCGCTGCAAAATCATTCTGAACAGCTGGCAACCAACGCCAGATCGGCTTGAAGTAGTGTGTCCGGATCGGACGCTTAACTGTCGTAGTATCATGTTCCATCTTTTTCGACCAGCTATTACTGAAGCCCCAACGGCCATCCGGGTGTTTATAGGTCGAATCCGGTAGCGGGTCCATCCATACATTGTTACGAACGTTAACATAGCGACCTCCCCACCCACCGTTGCCGGGCGATTCCATGCTCCGCAAACCGGTTGGAACATTATACAGAAATGACGGCGTATCACCTTCGGCATTGAACGCACCTTGGTTGTTTTCATACGCACTGCAAAGCGGGCCATGCCCCTGCAGAATATTTTTGGTCATCCAGTCGGCTTCAAAATAAGTCTTCACCTGCTCAGGCAACACTTTCGGCCAGATATAGGCCATGCAATCAAACTGGTCGGAAATAATGGTTGGAATATTGAACTGCTCCCAGTTAGGGCGGATGTACTCCTGGTAGCTTTCGTCCTGTTCCCAAATCAGGAAAAGGCGCATCTTACCGGCTACCTCGGCCATTCTTTCGGGTTCGTCTTCCTGGATTATTTTTAGCGCCCGGGCAATCGTGTTACAGCCTCCCCACGCCTGTATCCACACTGGCCCTGCATCGCTTTTATCCAGCAAAACGCGGGCAATCAACTCTGCACCTTCGGTACGAATCGAATCCACTCCTACTCCGTTAATGTTGCCAACTTTCCATTTACTCAACAAATATTCAGGAGCGGGATAAGCAGGATCGTGCAATAACAAATTCTGGTATACCTGCGCATAAAGTGCAATATAATCCTTTACCCAATCCACTGGATGAAAGGCATTCCAGCCCTCACCTCCAACCCAATGGAACTGGGAACTACTATTGATGATGCCCTCGACGTCGAACTCGTTTGATGTCAGCAGAAAACGAACCATAGACGCCCGATCGTCCGCTTCACCATCAGTCGTGACAATGACACGGGGTCTGGTACTTTGACTAAAAGTCTTTATGCTCCCAGCAAACAGCAGGACTAAAAGGAGCAAAATCATTTTTCTATTCATCCGCTATTGCTTTATTATTCATCCGTTTTTATTTGCACCCATTTCTAATATCTAAATATAACAAATAGAAAAACAGCGTTTCTGATTTCGGAAAAGCATCCGTCAGAAAACACTGTTTTCAGGTTGAAAAATGCTACGGCAATTTCTTACTGTGGGACCACTCCTTCGGTTGTCATTTGTACTCTTTTCAGGGTTCCATCAGGATTATAATATAATCGATCAATACACACCGAACGTAAATAACTTCCTCCCGCAGTCGGAATAGAACCATTGTGATAGACAAAGTACCAATTGCCTTTGTACTCCACAATCGACTGGTGATTGGTGTTACTGTTACCAGCCACCTCGTTCAATATTCCTTTGTACTCCCATGGTCCCTCAATGCTTTTACTCATCGCATAGCAAATCTTTTCGGGGAACCAGGCAGCATAAGAGAGATAATACCAGTCGCCATGTTTATGAATCCACGGAGCTTCTGTAAAATCTGGCAAATTGAAGGTCTTTATCTCACTATCCAGCTCAATCATATTATCCTTGAGTTTGGCGTAATAACAACAAGTATTCCCCCAAATCAGGTAGGCCTGTCCGTCATCATCAATCCACACGGTCGGATCAATATCGTCCCATGAAATACTGGTACAATCCTTCGTCATATCATTGGTAACCAAAGCAGAACTGCGGGCATCAACAAAAGGTCCTGTTGGGCTATCTGAGACTGCAACACCAATCGCTTTTCCACCGGTTTGATGTTCGGTGGAAACATACCAGTAGAACTTGCCATTCCGTTCGATCACCTGAGCGGCCCACGAACTGTGATCCTTTGCCCACTTGAAGTCACCTGTTTTCATGGGAACCGGGTATTCTTTCCAAGTCTTAAAATCCTGGGTTGAGAAAACCAACCAATTGGGCATATTATACCATTTACCATCACCGGTATCCTGGCCGGCATACACATAAAATACATCGTTGTGCACAAAAGCTGCCGGATCGGCTGTATACTTATGTGTAATTACCGGGTTTCCGGTCGCTTCGAACTGGTATACCGAGTCAAATTGCGCATGCGCAGAGCAAGACCACATCACAATTGCGATCAACATACAGAGTTGATATACTTTTCTCATTTCTTTTGTTTTTTTTAAAGAATTTAAAATCTCTCGGCATTGGGTTTTAACCAATAGGGAGAGATTTTCACTCTAATTTAACCGATGCTAGGCTAATTCATACTGTATTTCCCGATAACGACCTACATTGTCGTAAAAAACTAAATTTTCAAAAGCAAGCCGACTCATTTCAGACTTTTCACCTGTTTCCTGATCCATTACAATTACTCTTTCTTCCATCTTCTTATCCTTTCCTTATTTATCCGTTAAAATTTCATCCCAAAAGATTCTTGTTAGACCTTTGTCAATAAATATCATAGAGGAAGTATGTGTTTCCATTTTATTTAATCAGCCACATACACCTAATCTATTTCACCTTTTATCAGCGAATTACATTGACCAACCAAATAACAAGATCACTTTCAGAACCTTGCCATTTGCCTCTTATTTACTTTTATTTGACTTCAAATTTCGTTTCCACCGGTTCTAACCAGGCGGCTGAAAATTTCACGTTGACTTCACCCGATTTTTCTCCGGCACGAATATAGGCAATTAAGCGCCCGTGAAATACCCGTTGTTTGTTGTCGGTATAGTCACCCATATCTTCGTTATTACTGGCCTCTAAACCTAGCAATTTGGCATTACCCAGAATCTGGCAGGTAATATCTTCGTCCGACAACATCACCGGCACACCATTCTCGTCAACAACCTGGATCGCAATCTGCGCAACACCATTTTTAGCAACCGACGTTTCTTCCTCAATCAATTTGATGGCATACGGACGACCTGAAGATTCAATTGTATTGCTGCTCACTTGTTTGCCGTCGGCATCCATTCCAACAACTTCGAGCTTACCATCCCGGTAAGGAATGTCCCAGTAGATGATCCCTGTCTGGTCGTCGTAAGGCTTTTTCTCGCCTACCACTTTGCCATTCAGCAGCAATTCAGCCTGTGCTGCATTCGTATAGCAAACCACACGAATCAATTCCCCTTCCTGATAGTTCCAGACTGGCCAGGCATCCATCGAAGGTACTTTCTCTTCGTAATCTCCACTGGCATTTTCAGCATCCAGTTGCGACCAAACATCTTTCATCTGGCTTTTGCTACCGTGGCCGGGTGTTGAGTAGGTTCCCAGGTAAGCCATTGGCTTGTCCGACCACAGAGACTGACGGTAGTAACCTCGCGGTTTAATGAAGCCGCCAAAATCGAGTAGACCGGAATAAAAACCGCGCGAAGGCCAACTACCGGATTCCCCCAAGTAGTCAATACCTGTCCACAAAAACTGTCCGAAAACAAAATCACGCGATGTCACGGCTTTCCATGCGGCAAAGTCATGACGGTTCTCGCTGCCGAAAAGAACCCGGGTAGGATATTCGGCGTGGTCGTGATCGTACAAACTTTCGGTATAGTTATAACCGGTAACGTCCAATGCAAAAGGATAACCGGTTTGGTTTGACATGGCCACACCGGCTAAACCTGCTGTAGTTGGGCGCGATTGGTCGTATTGTTTCACCACCTTAACCAAGCGCTCTGCAATCTCACCAAGCTGTTTGGCATCGGGCGCTTCTTTTTTGTACCCACCGAAAATAGGTTGCGTAAAGCCGGTTTCTGCTCCGCCAGCCAATACCGGGTGTGAATACGGATCGTTCGGGTAATCTACTTCGTTACCAATACTCCAGGCAAAAATAGAAAGATGGTTGCGATCACGCTTCACCTGGTCTGCCAAGTCCCGTTCTCCCCATTCGTCAAAAAAGTCGAACGTTCCCTGGAAACCCGGTGTCCCAACATTCCAGCCTTGTAACCACTTGCGTTTTGGGTATTCCCACTCATCAAACGCTTCATCTAAAACAAGCAAACCAAGCTCGTCGCACAAATCATATAAATCCGAAGCTTGCGGATTATGACTCGTACGAATGGCGTTCACGCCAACTTCTTTCAATGTCAATAGTCTTCTCTTCCACACTTCGCGAGGTACGGCCGATCCCAACACGCCTCCATCGTGATGCAAACAAACACCTTTCACTTTTATCGACTCACCATTGAGTGCAAAACCTTTATTCGGATCGAATGTGAAATGGCGAAAACCAGTTGTTGTTGTCGCTTCGTCAATTAAATCGCCTCCACGGTAAACGGAAGTTTTCAGTGAATATAAATTCGGAGTCTCAAGCGACCAAAGTTCCGGATTAGTCACTTTAAGTGCGGTTTGTATTTTAGCCGCCTGGCTGGCGTCAACCGACAATTTATCGGATGATTTTGCAACCAGCTTGTTGGCGCGGTCAAACAATTCATTCGTCACGGTTAAAGCAGACGACTCTGATGAACCATTATCAACGTTCACTTCAACCTGGAGCTGGTACCCCTTCTTAAGTTGCTCCGGGTAAGCATAAACTCCCCATTGCGCGATATGAACTGGATTGGCATAAACGACCCAAACGTCCCGGTAAATGCCCGATCCGGTATACCAGCGTGAATCAGCCGATTGGCTGTGATCAACCCGAACTGCAATCAAATTCTCCTCACCAAACTTGATGAAGGGCGTTGCATCGTACATAAACGAGATATAACCGTTGGGACGCTTGCCCAACGAATGGCCATTCACAAACACTTCGCTACGATTGTAAACGCCTCCGAAATAGAGGTAAATTTTTTCTCCCTGCTTATCGGCAGGAACATCAAGCTGCTTGCGATACCAACCAATTCCTCCCGGCAAGTAGCCGGTGGCACTAGCCAATGTTGGACTCAGCTGTCCTTTCACACTCCAGTCGTGCGGCAGATCGACGGTCTTCCAACGGCTGTCATCCAAGCCGGTTTGTGCTCCGTCTTCGATATTCTTCAGCACAAATTTCCAGTTCTTGATAATCAGATTCTCCTGTCCAAATCCAGCTTGAGCAAATAACGAGTTCACACAAAACACGGAGAACAGAAGCAGTAGTAAAATCCTATATTTCATAGCTTTATAAACGTTATTTATTTCGATTCATTCAAATATTAAAACATATAATTCCCGCTATCATCTGAGATCATTAGGCGCTCCCCATTTATCCATAACGCGTTGAAGCTCCTCTTGTGTTATTTGAATAACAGATCCGTGACGCGGGTGAAAATTCATATCTACCGCATGATCCACAACCTTGAACTGGTCGAGATCAACACTCTCACAAAACTCGTAACTACCTTTCATGTAAACGTCATACATCATGATATAAGTGTCACTTTCAATCAACTTGAAAATTGACGAGCCCTCAACTGCTTCCGATGTCTGCTGTTTATAGCCAGGTTGCTCAATCCACCGGCCGGAGCCAAGCGAATCGGTTAATGCTTCACAAATGCCGTTTCCATGACCTTCAGTTTTGTAAAATAGATGAAAAATACCGTTCTTAAAAATGATGTCTCCATCAATGGTTGAAATGCCACTCCGGGGACGAAACAAAACCTCAGGCTCGCCTTCCAAATCGGTGAAATCGTCGTTTGCATAGGCGTAGTAGATAATATCCGGACCGGTACCATGCTGCATCGACCAGTAAACCATATATTTTCCGACAACCGGATCGTAAATGGTTTGAGGAGCCCAAACGCGTTTCAAATCTTCCTGCCCTTCATATTTTTCCTGGATATTGATCACTGAAGAAGTCCAGTTGACCAAGTCGTTAGATTTTAACAAAACCATCGCCCGGTTTGAATCCCAACCTTTATTGGAAGTCATATCGGTAAGTACCATGTAAAATGAATTGTCATCGGCTCCTCTTAGAATATGCGGATCGCGCACTCCTCCGGTTGAGCTTATTTCTTTGGAATCCAGTACAGGTTCATTCTCATTTAACGCCCAGTATTTAAAGCCGTCCATACTTACGGCAAAGCGAACTGCCTCTTCACTTTGCTCATTACCCGTGAAGTAAGCAAACAGGTACGCTCCTTTATTTGTTGATTTAGTTGCGCAAGAGAAAAGAGGTAGAACGACAGTTCCAATTAGCAAGTATTTTTTCAGGTTCGATCTAATTCGCATCATTTTTCAATTTATTGGTTGTTATTGTAATTGGCTATCTCCGACTTCGAACAAAGCAGATTATCTGCCTGTAATCCATTGGTCCATTGGTCACCAAAAATATTCCGAATACAAGAATTACCCGGTAACAGCTTCGTCAAATACAGGTAACAAAATCGTCAAACCTTCTCTGGATGCAACGAGAAACGCTCCATCGCTGAAAATTCCGTTCAGAAGTCCTTCCTCAGTCCCTTACACACACTCCGATAACAAGAAAGCTCACTTCCCGAATAGAGAAAGTAAGCTTTCGGTAAAATGCATTTTGAAACAAACTGCTTGTTATTTTACAGGCCCATCATTAATAAAAACGAATCTTCTTTTATTCGTTTTCAGATTCCAAATTACGAATGATCCAATCCAGAGCCATATCTTTACGATGCAAGCGAATGGTTTTGACCAGATCTAAAAATTGGCGCAGTTTTGCTTTTGCTTTTAGTAAATATCTTCTCATTAAAAAATGGTTTAAAATAACGATCGGGAAATTCATATAGTCTTCCTTCCTCTAATCAATAATTTATCAGCCTTTAGTTTTTAAAGCACGAACTGATTATGGCTCTTAATAAATGCTGCTTTTTTATTGCTCCTCTGCTTGTGTTTAATTAAGGCCCGCAAGATAAATTTGATACATCGAGCTCAGTATTTCCAGCTGATTTGATATCGTCAGGTCAGCATATAACTCAGCAGAAAGAGATTAAAAAGAGTGATCAACCCAAATCCAGACTAAGAATCTGGAATAACAACCCAACAAAAACTGACTATGAATTAATGCTTTACGATTATTTTCTTAGTGATTACGCCTTCACTAGTGCTCAACCTTAACAAATAAATTCCGGTAGCTAAACCGGATACGTCCAGGTCGGTATTACCGCTCGATTTGATGTCGATATTTGTCACCACTGCTCCGTTCATATTGAGCAGTTGCAGGTCGGAGTAGTCTCTCTTACTAAATTCTGAATAGGTGACATGCAGTATATTATCAACAGGATTAGGCCAAACTGATAAGTCGGTGTCATCCATAATCCGATCATACACATCGGTTGTCAAATCATCGTAAAGTCCTTGCACCTCGGTGGCTGACAATTGATAATTATAAATTCGGAAATCGTCAACTGCGCCTTCAAAAAATTTCTTTGTCGATTGATTAACGCCTATGTAGTTTATCATCGGGTTGAAATCAGAAGGGCGGATGGTTATATCTGTCGACTCAGCCACCTTTAAACTATTAAGATAGATCGCAGCACCATCGTTTCCGAGGGTTACCACCAGATGAACCCAGGCATTTGCGGACAGGGCAGATGCATTCAGTTTTTGTTCAACTCCATCATTCTTGATCGCCAACTGCATTTGGCCTGAAATTGACGGCGAGAAGTACATATAATCGTCGGCACCATCGCTGAAACTAAATAAATACTGGCCAATAGAAAAACCGGCCCATTTCACCCAGGCAACAACTGATATTTCCTGTTGATTAGCAACTTCTTCCGATAACTGGACAAAATCGTTCGAACCATTTAGCGACAGGGCGTCAGTCCCTTGTCGGCCTGGAACAAAAGTACCACCCTGAGCACCGGCATGGTTTAGGTTAGCTGTGTTATCCTTGGTATCTCCGTCGAATTTAAGGTATTCAACCAAATCATTTTCTCCCGTGGCACTTGCTGATACTTCTGCTGACTTGCCGGAACGGTTAAGTGAATGATCCACCGCTCTGACGGTATAAAAGTAAGGAACGCCTTCCTGCGTTGTATTGTCAACAAAAGCAGTGGTATTCACTGACCGGGCAATGGTATTGTAGGCACCACCTGCCGCCTCAGAACGTAAGATATCGTACCCTGCGACATCGGTTTCCGGACTGGCAGACCACTCCAGCTTTACCGAGCAAGCGTTTCCTGTAGCTGCTAAATTTTCAGGCACACTGGGTGCATCAAACTCAACCTCTGCATCAATGGGCAGCAAGCGCCACTGCTGACTGTTGTCCCCTGTTTTCTCCCATTGCACAATATTTCCAGACTCGTCCGCTTGTACACAGTAGGTACTTTCTCTGCTCCGGATATAGAACCAGCCATCCTCACTATATTCCAGATACCATTGTTGATTACCAGCCCCTCCATCATCCCACAGGCTGATTTTCCCACCGTTATCCAATGAGTAATTATACAAATCGAGTCTTCGGGTTGTGCTGGAACCGGGCCTGATGTGGTAATAACTGACATCATTCCCATATTTGGAAACTAAAGGGTTAATCGTCAACTGCTGAGTATTCAAATCGGAAGGATCTGCCAAATAAACATTCGCTTCATTGTAGTCGCCAGCCACTTCCATCACCTTCCCGCTCTGACGGTTAACCAATTTATATGTACCATTAATTGCCGGCTGGATATCTTCTCCCCAGCTAACATTGAACACTCGTTCTGCAAAATACTGGTCTGCTGTCATATAACCGCTTCCTCCCGGCAATTCCTTTACAAAATCATAGCGAGGCCCAACACCTTCAAAATAAACCGGTCTGTCCTTGGAGATAAAGCGATAAGTGGTCGTAGTCGCCTGGCGCTCTGATCCACCCAAAAAAGCTTGCACCTTACCATCCGTTTGCCTGTAAACTGCAGCCGCAGTCCATTTCGGGCGATGTTCGGCATAGCCCAGTCTTACACCATTACAGGCTTTCACGAATTCACCGCGGGCCAGGTTCGCATATCCCCAGTAGATACCCGCCTGCAATCCATATTCCGCTCCAACAATGGCTTCCATGATATCGTGTACTTCGTCATTCGTTGCATAATGACCGTTTGCCTTTACCGTTTGATAAAATGAAGCATAAGAATCAAAAGTACCAGCCAATTGATGGGTATTCCCCTCATTCACCCCTACCGGGAGACAATAGTTGTACCAATCGTAAGCAAAATCCGGATTTAAGGTGTTTCCACCACAAAAGCGAACGCCTTCAAAATAACCACTGTTCTGACAAGCTTCAAATAAATGATAATCATCGTCCATGGTTGCCGGGGCATAACCAGGGTCCGGTTCATTAAATCCGGTAATGGATACAACTGTATGACCGAAGCTTTCAACGTAGTCCTTGGCGAGTTTCATGAGCAGGGCATAGCGCGACCAATCCTGTCGATACCACAAATCATTATCATCTGCCCCTCCGGGGTTCAACATAATCTGCATCGGAGCACCATCCGAGCCCGTCTCTGCCTGATCGATGCGGTCCTTGATCCAGTCTTTTTGCCATTGATTAAGCTCATTCCCATTTAGCAGGGTATCTCCGGGGAACGCGGGTATCCTTGTTATTTGCACATTTTCTACGCCCAAATAGCGCTTGCCCATTTCCCAAATACCGTAGTTTGTCCAACCTCCGGCATCCATTCCCCAAATCATCGGTTTGTAATCGCCAGTCCCAAAATAATCAAAAGTAACTGTTCTGTCAGCAACAGGTTGAGCAACTATGTTGTCACTCGTACTTACAGGTTAGGCAAAAGCACCGGTTATAGTACCCAAAAATAGAAATAGATTAAGTAAACTTCTTTTCATCGTTCAGTTCGGTTTAGTTTAACTGATTAAGTTTGATAAATGGGCAATAAACAATCGCGAATTGTAATCCGATTTGTTACTCCCATTTATCTAAAATATTTCGAATGTTACAATTATCTGGTAACAGCTTCGTCAAATACAAGTAACAAACCAGTCAATTGCGCGAAATCCACTACTTTGAGTTCTCAGGTTATCGATTTAGACAAGAAAGAGACAAAACGCCAGAAGATAAAAAACGAGGGTGGCAGGTGATCTTATCGATTGACAGCTGACCAATACCACCCAAACAAAAACTGACTATGGATTAGTGCTTTATAATTACTTTTTTCGTGATCGATCCTTCGCTTGTCGTTAACTGCAGCATATAAACCCCCGAAGATAAATTTGAAACATCGAGGTCGGCATTACTGCTCGGTTTGATATTCATATTCGTTACCACACTACCGTTCATATTGAAAAGCTGGAGCGTAGCAGAATCGCGTTTACTGAATTCGGAATAGGTAACATGCAAGATACTATTGGCTGGATTCGGCCAAACCGACAAATCGCTTTCTTCCATGATTTGGTCAAACACGTCAGTGGTTAAATCACCGTAAAGTGCAGTCACCTCTGTTGCAGAAAATTGATAGTTATACACCCTGAAATCATCAATCACTCCGTCAAAAAACTTCTTTGTTGACTGATTAACACCGATATAATTAATCATCGGATTGATATCAGAAGGCCTGATAGTTATACCTGTCGACTCAGCAACCTTATCACCATTCAGATAAATCACAGCACCTTCGTCTCCGAGAGTTACCACCAAATGAACCCAGGTATTGGCAGATAACGCAGATGTATTCAGTTTCTGCTCAACGCCGTCCTTCTTGATGGCAAACTCCAATTGTCCGGAAAGGGACGGTGACAGATAGATATACTCACCGGCACCATTACTGAAACTAACTAAATGCTGACCAACTGAAAAACCGGCCCACTTCACCCAAGTAGCAATCGTAATTTCGGAATGACTGGCGATATCCTCAGGTAGCTGCACAAAATCACTGGAGCCATTTAACGATAACGCTCCGGAACCTTGTTTACCTTGAACAAATGTCCCTCCGTTCAATGCACCGTGATTCAGGTTAACCGTCTTATCCAGTGTGTTGTCATCATCAAATGTAAAATATTCGACCAAATCATTTTCCCCGGTAGCACTTGCAGAAACTTCTCCGGAGTAGGCTGAGTGATTCAAAGCTTGATCCACTGCTTTAATCTTATAGAAATAAGTGACACCTTCCAGCGTTGAATTGTCAACAAAAGCTGTCGCGGTTACATTTCTCGCAATTGTATTGTATTCTCCTCCGGCAGACTCAGCACGTAAAATGTCGTAACCGGCGACATCAGTTTCAGAACTGGCCGTCCACTCCAGTTTAACCGACGCTGCATATGGAGTAGCAACCAAACTTTCCGGAGCGCTCGGAGCGTCAAATTCAACTGCGGCATCAATGGGCAGGAAACGCCATTGTTGACTTTCGCTACCATTCTTTTTCCATTGCACGATATTGCCATCTACATCAACGTCAATACATTTTGTGCTCCATCGACTACCGATATAAAACCAGCCGTCTTCATTATAATCCAGGTACCATTGTTGATTGGCACCACCTGTGCTTTGATATTGGTTTAATTCACCGCCATCTTCTAAAGACCAATTCCAAACGTCGGGCGATTTACTTGTATTTACTGAGATGATCGAGTAATAGCTAAAGTCTCCCCCGATTCTGGAATTTACTGGAGTTACCTTCCATTGTTGGCTAGTGGAAGCTGAGGACGTAGCCAGTTGAATATTGGCCCCATTTGCACTACCAGCCACCTCGACCACCTGTCCGCTTTTCCGGTTGACTAACAGATACGTTCCATTGACCAATGGTTGCACGTCCTCCCCGGAGGTAATATTAATTACGCGTTCAGCATTGGTCTGACCTTGTCCATATCCCGTACCTCCGGGCATTGTTAATGCAAATACCCGCTGTGGTCCATAACCGTCGAAATACGCCACCCTGTCCTTTGAGACAAAACTAAAAGTCGTAGTCGCAGCCTGTCTTTCAGACGTACCGCCAAAAGCTTGCACCTTCCCTTCAGAAGTACGATAAACTGCCGCGGCAGTCCAGTTATTTCGATGCTCTGCATAACCAATCCGCTGTCCGTCAAAAGCCTTAACCATTTGGCCACTGGCATAGTCGATATCGGCCCACCAGATTCCGGTTTGCATGCCATATTCGTAACCGACGAGTGCTTCAACGATGTTATGTAATTCATCAAGCGTAGCATGGTTTCCATCTGCGGCAACCGTTTGAAGGAAGTTGGCATATCCATCGAAACTACCCGCTAACTGGTGGGTATTTCCTTCGTCTAATCGATCCTTTAAATAGTTGTACCACGGCAATGCCTCGTCACAATTCAATGTGTTGCCGCCGGAAATGCGTATATCGTTAAATCGTGTATTATTCCTCAATTCGCCGCATATATCATAAAAGGCAGCTTTACCATCGCCCCCCGCTGAATATTGATTCCACCCGTAATCAGGCTCATTAAACGGTGCTACTGAAACGACCGTGCGGCCTGCATCCTGAACATATTTTGTCGTTTGATCGATCAACTGTGCCCATCGGGCAGGATAATCCCGGTACCAGGCGTCAACACCATCGAAGCCAGACCCTGCCGGCGCATCATGATCACAATTTAACGCCACTGTTGTTCCCGTATTGGTATAATTATTAACGATGTCAATACGATATTGAAGTTCTTTTATTTGTTCTGTGGTAAGAGCGGTATCACCGATTAACGCCTCTAAAGGTGTAAACGACAACCTCGCCACATCTACCTGATCAATTCCCATAAACAGGACGGCACGACGAAAATTTGTTTCATCATCCCAAGCAAGATCAGGCCCAAATTCTACCGTTTTGGAAATGCCCGGGTCTGTCAGATCAAATGCCACATTTCGATCCGCAACCGGCTGCACAACGAGGTTGTCACTGGTGCTGGCAGTTTGCGCATTGATTCGGGGGATGCCAAATCCCAAAATCAACAATGTCACTGATAAAAGTATAGATCTTTTCATAGGTTATGGTTCAGCGTGTCTTCAACATTATAAGTAACTACAACTAGCAATACACATTCTTTAATTTATGAGCTAAGCTTATGAATGATTAAAGCACCGAAAGGGAGTATGAGAGCTCATCTCCCCTTCATAGCTTAGTCTTCATTCATTCCTCAGCAGCATATATTTTTCTATCGTCCGACAGCATTAATAATCAGTTCAGCATCCGGCAATTCGAGCGAGCTTACCTTTAATTTAAGTTCTCCCGGCTGTTGCGAGCTTTTAACAACAACCAATGCACGTCCCTTCCACGCCTTAGGTGTATGGCTGAAGTATGGAATAGTATCTTTTAGATTGGCATTACCGGCTGCGGCAATAACTCCTTCTCCTTCAATACTGATCGCTAAACTATTTTCCGCATTGGGAAGTATATTTCCTTCAGCATCGGTAACTTCAATGGTAACAAACGATAAGTCCTGGCCATCAGCCTGTATCGCAGTTCGGTCCGCAATTAATTTAATTTGAGCCGCTTTGCCTGCAGTTTTCAGGCTGGTTGATTCCACCTCTTTGTTGTCCTCAACGCCCACGGCTGTAATCTTTCCGGGAGTGTATGGCAGCGTAAAAGTGGCTTTAAATTCTTGTTCCAAGCCGGTCGCTTGTTCTGAGACAAGTTTGTCATTCAGGTACAATCGAACTTTAGAATATTTCGAATACACCTCAATTTCAATGTCTTTCCCTTTGTAGCCCGGCCAGTTCCAGCTTTCCCAGGTTGGCCAAACAGCCCACATGGTTGTTTTGATCTCTCCTTCGGCAGGGTTTGGTTCCCGAACAGCCATATAGAGTTTTTCGGAATCATTCCAAAGCAAATCTCTGTAATGGGAAATTGGTTTTCTCCATCCGGTCAAATCAATATCGCCGCAATAGGCACCGTGCCAGGGATAAAAATCTCTTTCCCAGTGCTGCCCTTCGGGATCTCCCGGGTAGTAATAACGACCAATACTTGACTCTCCAAGGTAGTCCATTGCCGTCCAAACAAAATCGCCGATGATGTAATCGTGGTTTTGGACCATATCCCAGTTATAAAATGCATCTTTCGGGTAAGATTCAGATTGAAAAACGATACGGGAGGGTACCCGCCTGTGATCAGCTTCGGCTTCATGCATCATGTAGTTGTACCCGCAAACATCATGTTCCGCCATCAATGGGTCAAATATCTCCCAACCTTCGTTCCACGAGGTCATGGCCGAGGTCACCGGGCGTGTAGGATCAAGCTTCCGAATATAGCTGTTTAGCATTCGTGCGGTCTCAACAGCTTCCGGTTTTGTTCGCTCGATGATTTCGTTACCGCTGCTCCACATTACGATAGACGGATGGTTCCGGTCGCGCAGCACCATTGATTCGAGATCACGCTGCCACCATTCTTCGAGAATACTGGCATAGTCATGAGGTGTTTTCGCTACTCTCCAACCATCAAACGATTCGTCGATCACTAAAAGCCCCAATCGGTCACAGGCATCCAGAAATGCTTCGGAGGGTGGGTTGTGCGAAGTTCTGACAGCATTAAACCCAGCAGCTTTCAACAGTTCCACTTTCCGCTCTTCGGCCCTGTCGTATGCCGCTGCCCCTAAAATTCCATTATCGTGGTGGAGGCAACCGCCATTTAGTTTGATCTGTTCTCCGTTTAATTCAAATCCATTTTCTACACTATATTGAATTGATCGAATACCAAATGAATTATTCACCACATCAATCGGTTCGTCACCCTGTTTGACAGTGGATTTGGCAGTATACAACAGCGGACTGCCCGGTGTCCACAAGGATGGATAGTTGACCGTAATATTTTGAGTTATTTCCTTTTGGCTATTGGCTTCTAATTCAACGCTGAGTTCGTCATTTCCAACAGCAGCCCCATTATCATTTACAAGCTCAGTAGCCAGTTGGATGATTTGTTGTTTTCCGGTTTCGTTTTTGACAAGCGTTTTTACCTGCACAGTTGCGCTTTCATCGCTAACTTCAGGTGTGGTAATTGCAACACCCCAATGATCGATATGAACAAGCGAATGTGCCATCAGCCATACGTGCCGATAGATCCCCGAACCACTGTACCAACGGCAATTCTTTTGTTGTGAATTATCGACCCGAACTGCAATCACATTTTCATGGCCAAATTTGATGTAGGGACTTAGATCATAATAAAATGATGTATATCCATAGGGATGCATGCCTACTGACTGTCCGTTGACAAATACTTCGGCACTCATATAGACACCTTCGAAGTAAATGGCTATTTTTTGGTCTTTCCAATCCTTTGGAACACTGAACGACTTTCGGTACCAGCCGATGCCTGCCGGGAAATAGCCACCATCGTTACCTGTCGGATTATGCAAGGATATTTGCCCCTCAATGCTCCAGTCGTGCGGCAGGTCGAGTTGCCTCCAGCTGCTATCGTTATAATTCTCATTTCCGGCATCCGGATAATCTCCTAATGCAAATTTCCAGTCAAAATCGAATTTCTCTTTTCTTGCGACCTGCTCTTCTTTTTGATCGTTACCGGAAAAACACCCGGTCGCCAGCAGCGAGAGAAGCAGAGCAAAAGTCGAAAGCTTGAAAAGTCGTTTCATAATGTTTTCAATTAGCTCAATTGGGTTACTATTCATTTTTTCTAGTCGGTTGAAAGACCGAACAAAATTTATCATTACAAACTTATTTTAAGCAGAGATAAGCACCAACTACAAATCAATCACAAGGGGTATACAAATTCGTCAAACCTGATATTTTAGCCAGATATTACTATTTTTGCGAAGAGAACCTATTTGCTATGAAATCTTTTTTGCTTTGTATTTTCCTATCGCTTAGCCTGAGTTTACAAGCCCAGTTTCGTCAAATCAAAAAAATTGGTATTGAGGATGGTTTGTCCAATAGCTTTATCACGGGAATTACCCAGGATAAGGAAGGATTTTTATGGTTTGCAACCGAATCAGGCCTAAACCGGTTTGATGGCGAAAGTTTCATGGTTTATAAAAAGGGGAACTCAGATTCATCAAATTCAGTCAGTGCTAACGAACAGAATGCCGTTTATGCCGATCAATATGAAAATAAAATTTGGTTGGCAACGCAACGGGAAGGTCTAAATTCGTTCGATTGTGAGACCGGTGAATTCAAACATTACAGAAACGATCCTTCAGATTCAACCAGCCTTCCGACCAACGATGTCACAAACATCACCAATTCCCGGGACGGTAACTTGTGGATCACTACCTACCGAAATGGCTTTGCTTATTTAGACAAGAAAACAGAGCAATTCACCCGCTATAATCAAAGCACGCTTCCCGGTTTAGCAAGCAATACCATTTGGACAATCGCCGAAGAGCTTAATGGAACAATTTGTATCGGGCACGAAAACAACGGATTTAGTATTTTCGATCGGACAACCCGTAAAATAAAAAATTTTCAAAACATACCGGGAGACCCAACCAGTTTACCCGGCAATAAAGTCAACGATATTTTTATCGACCGGGATTCTAATATCTGGTTAGGGACCGACGGAGGATTAGCTTTATTCAACAAAAAAACCGAAAAATTCACCGTCTTTAGACATAAAGCAGGAGACGATAATTCATTGCTTTCAAACTTCATATTCAGCATCACCCAGACCAAAGACGGCCAGCTTTGGTTTGGAACTGAAAACGGAGGCATAAGCATTTTAAACACAACTAAATTTGTTTCAATAACCTCGGAGGAAACACAATTCATCAACATCACTCCGGGCTACAATATCAATTCCCTGTCAAACAAAACAGTACGACGTATTTTTGAGGATCGCTTTGAGAATATCTGGATCGGCACTTACGGCGGAGGGATCAACGTGATTAGTCATCAAGCCCCCTTTTTTAGTAATTGGACTTATTCCCCAAACCCGGAAGTTACCAACAGATTGTCCAATGCCGTAGCGTGCGGTATTTGCAGCGATGAAAAGGGCCGCATTTGGGTGGGAACTGACGGTGGCGGAATTGATATATTCGAAAACGGTGAAAAGATCAGATCGATAAACAAATCTAATTCGGGACTCACAGACAATGCTGTTCTGGCAGCCTTCCGTGATTCAAGAAATAATCTCTGGTTCGGAACCTGGGCCGGAGGTGTATCCATCCGAAAAAGCAATTCGACAAAAGTAGAAGCCTTTCCGATTGAAAACATTGGCGATGTCAGATGTTTCTCGGAAGACTCTCAAGGGCGAATCTTGATTGGTGGTTCAAACCGTCTTTTCCGATACGATCCGAACACGAAAGAAATAGCAGCCTTTACTCAAGAAAACTCGGGATTAAATGATGATTTCGTCCGAAGTATTTGTAACACTGCAAACGGACAGGTATGGGTCGGTTATTTTGGTGCAGGTATCTCAGTTTATAACGAACGGTTAGAATTGATTCGCAATTTTAACACAAGCACCGGCTTGCCTTCCAACATGATCGATGCGCTCTACTGTGATCAGGCCGGAAATGTTTGGGCAGGCTCCGGAGAGGGACTAATACACTTCAATAATGAAGATCCTACAAATTTTACGGTTTACAGCGACAATAGTCAACTAGCGGACTCCCATATTCGGGCCATTACCGAAGACTTTTCGGGTAAGCTTTGGTGCAGCACAACAAGTGGCATTTTATGCTACGACCAACAAACAAAGCAATTTTACAATTACCTCCATAAGCATTACGATGAAATTCCGATAGGTGCTTTTATGGCTGGTTCTGTCCTAAACTTTAACAACGACTGGATCATGTTTGGATCCCAAAACGGCCTCTGCTTTTTCGATCCGAAGCGACTTCCTTCTCAGTTGACCTTGCCTTCGGTCGTTTTAACCGACTTTAAAGTATACAACAAAAGGCTGGAACTATCTGATCAGGAGAGTTCGATCCAGGTTACACCGAATATCGAATTATCACATGAGCAGAATACCTTTAAAATCTCATTCAATGTGCTCGACTATGTCCTCACCGATCTTGTAGAGTACAGCTATCAATTGGATGGACTCGAAGAACGTTGGTACAATGCAGATGATAGCCATTCTGTAACATTCAGAAATATTCCTTACGGAAGTTATCGGTTCAAAATAAAATCACGCATCAGAAACCAGGAAGGTTCCGATTTAATATCGTCCTGGAATATATACATCCATCCTCCTTTTTGGCTAAGTTGGTGGGCGAAAACAATATATGCACACATAATTATCATTATTATTTGGCTCATCCTGCGTTTTTATAAAAACCGACTCGAACTAGAAAATTCGCTGATTCTTGAAAAAAATAATCACCTTAAGGATCAGGAGCTCCATACCGAAAGACTGCGATTCTTCACCAACATCGCTCACGAATTAAGAACGCCGTTAACGCTGATTTTAGGTCCGTTGGAAGATCTGATTACCGACACAAATCTTGACAGCCGACAAACGGGAAAACTAACGGCAATCCAGAAAAGTACGAAACGCTTGTTGAACCTGATCAACCAATTGATGGAGTTTCGCAAAACTGAAACCCAGAACAAACAATTAACCGTTTCGCAAGGTATGCTCGATCAATTTGTACTCGAAATTGGACAGAAATACCAAGACTTTAACAACAATAAACAATTGACAATCGATGTCGATATTGCTAAGGGTGATTACAACATGTACTTCGACCCAGAAGTGGTTACCATCATTATGGACAATCTTATTTCGAACGCGAGGAAATTTACGGAATCTGGCTTGATCAATATCGCCCTGCGAAACTTTAAGGAAAATGGAAACGAGTTCACTGAAATCACGGTAGAAGATTCCGGCATTGGAATTCAACCAGAAGCCTTACCGAGAATTTTTGACCGCTACTACCAGGAAAAAAAGAGTGCCCAACGTTCCGGTACGGGCATTGGTCTGGCACTGGTAAAAAACCTGGTTGCCTTACACGAAGCAGAAATCAAAGTTGAAAGTGAACCTGGACGCGGTACGACTTTCCACCTGATTCTATCCAAAGAAAATGAATATCCGGATGCGCTTCATGAAATCATTGGCAAACGTCGCGAAATTGCAGAAGAACAACTGGTAATCGAAGGGATTGCTGCAGACGAAAAGCCGCCAGAAATGCCACAACAAGCAAACGAGCCAGCACAAAAATCGAATCAAATCATCCTGGTTGTTGAGGACAACAAAGATATCAACCGTTACATCGTCGAATCATTAACTGACTATTACAAAGTCATTACAGCCTTTAATGGTGTAAGCGGCTTGGAAAAAGCTCGAGAGCACACTCCCGATTTGATCGTTTCGGATGTGATGATGCCCGAGATGGATGGTTTCGAATTAATGGGCAAACTAAAAGCTGATATCCGAACTAGCCACATTCCGGTTATTCTGTTAACAGCTAAAGATTCGATTGATGATAAAACAACCGGGTACGAACTAGGCGCCGAATCATACATTACCAAACCATTTACGGCCAAATTGTTGCGAAGCCGGATCACAAACCTGCTGGAAATACGGAAAAAGATAGCCGAGCAGTTTAAGGAATCGGTTGATAAAAAATCCTTTATGGACGAGTCACTCAACAACGTAGACAGGGAATTTATAGAGACAATTGCTAAGTTAATTGAAGACAATCTGGATTCGGCCGATTTGGACGTAAACTTTTTGGCTGCACGAATGGCTATGAGCCATTCTTCGCTGTACCGTAAAGTAAAAGCACTTACCGAGCAAACGGTCAACGAGTACATCCGGACGATCCGAATACGAAAAGCGGAAGAATTATTATTAACCGGTCGATATTCAATCTCGGAAGTTTCGTACATGATTGGCATGAGTAGCAGTAACTATTTCAGAAAATGTTTTAAAGAAGAGTTTGGCGAGACGCCTAGTGAATACCTGAAGAAAATAGCCTCTGAAAATACATAATCGGGCCTGTGTTAATTAGGTTTAGAGGATGCTTACACTGGCAAATAAAATTGTCGAATTGCCGCTCATTATGCAAGCTTAAACCGAAATTCAAGAAGGGATCAGGTTCTCTTATTCCTATTTTTCAAACAAATTCATACTATCCGTTAGAAGCAACTGAGACTGCAAGTTCATTTAGCCCGCGGGGGGATTCTTTAATAACCTCTGACGATTCGTTGATGTAAGAATGACGAATTTGTGACATTGTGTTATTTATATCAAACTAACTTTATTGGATAAAAATAAGCCCAACGAAAGGCTTTTTGAATAATTGTAAAATAGACCTGAGACATCCGTTCAGGAGCTGCAATTGTCTAATTCAATTCCAAATAAACCTTGTACCACTCCTAGCCCCATGAAAAAAATTTACTTCTACCTGCTCATTGCACTTACCTTGCTTCCTACTCTTACAAGCTCGGCTCAATCTGATCCCGGAACTGCAAACCTGACTCATCAATGGACATTCGATAATGGATTTGCAACAGACCTAATCGGGAACAGAAATGGTACATTAATTGGAGGTGCTACAATCACCAACAAATCTTTAAATACATCAGAAGGAGGTTATTTATCTTTTCCCGCTGCAGACTTAGGCATTAATAATTATTCTTCATTGACGACCGAGCTTTGGTTTAAATCGGCTGCAGACATGAACCCGGGAAATACCATGCTAAGTTATTTCGGTGATGCTGATTTAGACGGATCACTTGGTGCGAATTACATCTATACAAGTCCTTCCAATGGGGGAAACTGCCGCGTAGCTATTTCAACCGGGAACACAACTGATCCCTGGACTACTGAAACGGTCGTAAATAGCACCGGAGGAGCCATCGACGACGGACAATTGCATCACTTGGTGAGTGTTACTAAAGCAACAACTGTTACACTGTACGTTGATGGTGTTAATGTTGGATCTACCCCGTTAGTTGAAGCAAATACGCTTTCCGGGATAAGTACGGCAAAAGCGTTTCTATGTAAAAGCGGATATACAAATGATCCGACATGGAAAGGAATCGTCCACAAATACAGCATTTATAACAAAGTGCTTTCTGCTGATGAGGTTCTTTTTTTATACCAGCAGGGAGCAGAATCATCAACTTCTATTGATGTTTCCAAATCGTCCTTGTCCTTCGATGAAATTAACACGACGGATGAATTTACCGTTACCGGTTCGAACCTTACTGATGATATAACGCTGGAAGCACCCGCCGGAATTACTCTTTCTGCTGCAACGCTTGCTGCCGACGTATCCAATGCAGCCATTACGGTTAGTTATAATGGATCCACCGAAATAAACGGAGAGATTATTCTGACTAGTGGAAGCACAATAATGAATATCCCCATAAAGGCTGCGCCGAACACAGCTTGTTTTTCGCCACTCTATTCCAATTTACAAAACTTGATTCCCGACCCTTTTATGAACTCGATCACTGATTTCTGGGGAAACGTAAAGCTGGCATCAGGGGCAGATGTTTACTGCGGGAGTCGTTGTGTTAAAATTACCGGTAAAGCTTCCTGTTGGCCGGATGGTGGGTCAGTTGGAACGAAGAATATCACATGGTTACCCAACACAAGCTATCGTTTCCATGCAAAGATCAAAACGATGGATGGTACATTTAACATGGGAGTGCAAAATGCCAATGTAGGTGGTATTAATGATGACTATAACATTACCGTGCCGAACACGTTGGGTAATTGGGAAGATTTTGATGCTACCTTTACAACGGGTCCTTCGCCTTCACCGGGAGTTGCCTTCTTTAATAATTGCGGGCTAGCATCGGGGCTTATTGGCTATATCGATAACTGGGAACTGTACGCTTTACCCGGCATTTCAACCTCTGTTTCTGAGATATCAGTCGATGAATTCATCAATTCAACATCCTTCAAAATTACGGGTGTGGGCTTAACAGAATCTATCCTGATTACAACTCCGCCGGGAATTACCGTTGATCAGGATGTCCAGCCTGCTGATGCATCTGAAATAACCGTAAATATTAGTTACGATGGGACTTCTGCGATTAACGGTGATATTGTCTTGACCAGCGGTTCGTTTACAAAAATAATTTCAGTTACTGCTTCTAAAAATGAAGACTGTTTTATCCCACTCTATCAGGACGCAGTTAACCTGATATCCGATCCATATTTAAGCGATTTGGCTAGTTTCAGCGGATCGGGAACAAGAAGTATTAATACAGATCCCCGATATGCTTATTGTGGCGTAAGTAGTGGCAAGGTTAGCGGATCAGGATCGATCGAAAAAGACCTGACCGGCGTAATGAAGCCCAATACGACCTACCGGATAAAAGCAATGGTCTATAAGAAAAATCCGGGCAACGTAACTTACACATTGGCTATCGACTCAACGTCAAATCCTACAGCTTATGACATGATTAAAACTGCAATGGACAGTGCTTGCTGGTATTTCAACCAATATACCCCTTTTGATGCCCATATAAATGTCTATTACAATGCAGGTATTTCCACCGCTCAGGCTGACTATTACGGCAGCATTGGTTTTGGCCCTAATCAGCGATACATGTGGGTAGGAACGGCTATTCACGAAATGGATCATTATTTCGGTTCGGGAACAAGCGATGAGTGGCATAATTTGATGGTTAACGGAGCCTGGACAGGAGCAGAGGCCAATAAATTGGCGCAGTCGCTTTCCGGAAGTAATATCTACGGAGATTCCCAACATTTCTGGCCCTATGGCATCAATCAAAAAGAAGAAATTACGAATTTGGGAGACCTGGCTACCCAGGAGAAAGGATTGATCGATGCTGTAAAAATCGCTAAAGCGATGCTTGTTGACGACTCTGATTTAGTACCAAACATGTACTCGGTAGGTATCGGTGTTTATGGATGGGATGTCGATTCATCAGCTATTTATCATGAAGCAACAAGCACTGAAGAATGGCAGGATATTGATTTTATATTTACAACCGGCGAAAACCTGGAAAATATGCAAGGCGTTTACTTTAATTCAGGAAGCGGCTATATCGATAACTGGGAGATGTATGAGGTATCCGTACCAACAGCAATCTCGCAGGAATCAATCGACGCCGCATCCAAAATTTACCTGGCCAACGATAAGATCATCTCGGAAATCTATTTGCAGAACAAATCAGACATTGACATTTCCGTCTATGATCTAAATGGCAAACTACTTATCAGGGAAAAGTCCAGTGGGGGTGCCGGAGAGAACAGGCAAGCCATAAAAGCCCCCTTAAAACGCGGATTATATATTGTCAAAATAGTGACGAGTTACCAAACCATTTCTGAAAAGATCGTAAAATGAAGTTTCAAAACGATTAATTCAGCAACCGGGTATTAGTTGTCATTTGGCATAAATCATCACTAATTCGCTCTAAAAGCAGACTATTTTACCCAATCGTACAGCTTGTACTATCCTATCGTTTCACGACTTTCAAACCGACACATAATACACGCAAAAAAATACCCCGAAAATGGAAATCCACTCCCGGGGTAAAAATCAAATCTAACTAAACTAATTTGTGTTATAGGTAATGTGCTATTTCTTCAAAGAAATAGTACTGGAGTTTTATTCGCAAACTGTCATCTTAGCTGCAGTCATTAATTCAATTGAAAGGTATTCAAGGAATGAGGCTTTAGCGTAACGTTCAGAAAACGTTCTCCCAATTTTACAGTCACTTCCTTACTATCGTTGTTAAAGTTGCCTGCAAACACCAGGTACTGTCCCTGTGGATTCTTTACAATCATCACGGGGAACTTATCTTCGTTTCCACCTTTAAAAGCCATGATTTTACTTCCCGGTGTCAGAAAGCGAGTGTAATGTTTCACAGCAAAATACTCAGGTGTATAAGTAGCTGTTTTTGCTTTGGAGTCCACGCGGATTAAGGCATTTTGCTTCCAGCCCCAACCACTGACACCGTCATCGTATAAAATCGCATTCCAGAATGTGTATTCTTCGCAACCATTCCCGAGGTAATGGTTGATGAGATTGAAGGTATGCTCAGCAGCTCCCCAATCAAATGAGCCCCAGCCACATTCGCTTTCAGTCTGGACATATTTGTAGTTCGGATACTTTTCGCGAAGACGGGGCAGAATCTGTCCTCCCTCCCATTGAAATCCCACGCCTTTAAAAGTTTCAGGCATACGCGGGTCAGAAAGAACTTCGTCGATCACCTCGTAATGGTTTGTATTGATTGTCCCAAAATACAGATCAACATCCGGGTGTTGTTCCTTTAAAGTCGGTGCCAAATATTCGGCATTAAAGCGAATAATTCCTTCCGGTGTCCAGGCACAACCGGGATACGGTGTGTAACTCCAGGGTTCGTTTTGGAACATCACCATCTTGATTGGAATGCCTTCTTCCTGGTAAGCCGAAATGAACTTAGAGAAATAATTTGCATACGTTTTCAGATACCGAGAATCCTGAATAAAATAGTCATTAACGGCTAATTTCCTCGGAAACAGGTTCTCGTAAGTCTTTTCGCTATTTTCAAAAAGCAGATAATCCAGTTTCGGATCCAGCTTATTGAACTCAGCGTTGCTTACCACCGAATAGTAGTGATTGATTTTCATCCAAGATGGTGGCGACCAGGGCGAAATCCAGAAAGTTAGATCCGGGTTCTTTTCCTGAGCTGCTTTAATGAAAGGAATCAAGGTTGTTTTATCGCGATCAATGTTAAAATACTTCAACTGAAAATCACCGTTTACTTCGTCACAACTATACCAATCGCGGGCATAATCATTGGCATTCATCGAAAAACGACCAATCGAAAAACGGAGATCGCCATCGGGTGAAAACAACTGCCCCAGGATGGTTTCCTGCTGTTTACGGGAAAGCATGTTCAAGGCGTCCCATCCCCGCTCGTTAAAACAGGTTCCCCAGGCCTTGAAGGTTAAAAGATCTTCGTCGCCGTTCACCTCCAAATCCGGAGTCGCTGAAGTGCTCTTCTGCAATTTGCCTTCCGATTGGTTCCACTCATCACGCTGTGTACTGCTTGTCCAAACAAAGGACTGGGCATTCGCCCAAAGTGTTAAACCAGTTAAAACAACAACAAGAAAGTACTTTGTTTTTTTCATATTCGTTTAAATAATTTTTTCGGCCATCAAACTTATGCTACCGAAACAATTAAATATCATAGGTTCTTGCACAACAAATGTAGCAAGCCAATCTATCTTTTCGGAGAACAAAGTCGTCAGCTACCTATCACAAATTCGTCAAATCGCACAATACCACTTGAATCACCCATCGGCGCAAATGAATAATACATTTGTGCCATTTTGGGAGCTAAACCAAGGTTAAAAAACCAGCTTCAAACAGTTCAAATTTTATTTTACGCTAACGACAGGTTAAAAAAAAAAGCGCAAACCTTGCAGCCTGCGCCTTAATTATATGATCGAGAAAAGGTGAATTTACTTCACAAATAATTTCACATTGTCAACGGCTAACCATCCCCAGTTAGTTACATTGCTTGACTCGTTGTGTAACTCAACTCCAAGTCTTGCTCCAACAGATTCAGCTGTTGCCGTAGTAGTCAACTCGATCGTGTTAGCCTGGCTCGCAACCACGTCGAAAGTTTGGGTTTCCAGCACTTGTCTAACCCCATCGCCTGTATTATAGTAAATGGTTACGATAAATTTTGGAGAGTCCCAAATATCGGCCATATCAGCTGTCAGTTTAATTTGTTCTCCTTCAACAATCACGTGATCAGTAAGATTCCATACTGGTCCATCAACATTGCGGATAACTCCAACATAAGAGCCACCTTCAGTAATGTCAGCTCTGTTCTCTACTCCCGAATCTTCTGAGGGAACATCGCTATTCCAGCCCGGTATATCATCCCAGTTTTTCAATCTTCCTGTTCCCGGAAGTTCGAAATCTCCATTTTCAACGGTTACAGGTACAAACACAGCTACCGCTGCTGCCACATTTTGAGAAACCGATGCTGGTGTAGATCCGTCAACGCCGGTTGTTGTCAGTGTCACGGTATATTCTCCAGCATCAGCATAGGTGTGAACTGGATTTTCATCTGTCGATGTTTCGCCATCCCCAAAGTCCCAAGCGAAAGAGACAGCCCTTTCAGAGGTGTTTGTGAATGTTATTGTGCGATTATCGACTTCAGAGGTAAAAGAGGCTGTTGGATTGATTTGGGCTACTGAAATTGTTTTCGTAACCATCGAAGAGTCAGCTCCAACTGCCCCTATCGCTTTCAAAGTAACACTATAATCACCTACTGCGGCGTAGGTGTGCGTTGGGTTAACAGCAGTAGAGCTTTCACCATCACCAAAATCCCAGGCTAACGAAACCGCATATTGGGTAGCACTGGTAAAAGTTACATCCAGGTCATTCATTTCTGCCGAGAAATCGGAGGTCGGATTCATGGCTGTTTCATCATCGTCATCATTACAAGCGACAAAAGAAGAGAGTAGCAGCACAAACGCTAACATTCTCCATTTATAGTTTTTGAAATTATTCATGTTAAAGTTTTTGAAAAGTTTAAACTAATCTGGCTAATCGTGTTATTAGGTAATCATCTCTTAAAAACTGCAGTTGAAAGCGGCGCTCCTCGGAGCACCTACTTTCTGCTACAACTAATGATGATCTAACTATTTGCATTTTAGGAACCAGCCGGACAAAAGATTCTCCGACTGATTCTAAAGTTTCATTAATCTATCTTAGCAAAAGACAATTTATTCAAGGTAAAGTCATAAGCTTGCTGCGCACCACTCTTAATCACAATATAGAATGTTGCCGGAGCGTCAAAGGTGTAGATTCCGTCTGCAGGGAATGCGCCAGCAGTGTTCATACCTCCATTATCAACACTTGAAAAATCATAGGTGCCTGTCGTCTTCGGGCTACCATTCCAGGTACTGTACTGAACCTGCAGACCTCCGTTTTGAGTCATTGATCCACCATTCGACGAGTAATCAACCCCTTGCTGTGGTGCATCTGTACTGAAGAAAAGCTCACACCAGGTATTGTCGTTAATCTCGTCAATCGTCAAATTTCCGCTAAGCTTATAGGTGCCTGCCTCTACAGTCACTTCCTGATAAATAGCCGTTCCTGGCCAATCATTTGCTCCACCGGAAAAACTGATTGTACTGGCTGTAATATCTACAGTGATTCCTTGCACGTTCACCACCTCAGCCCAGTTGGTCATATCAATCACTCCTGGATCAAACGGATTCATTTCGCCATAGAATTCCAACTCTGCGACGTTACAGTACCCACCAGGAGCTGAATAAAAGTAAACATACCTGTAACTGCCGGTAGCCGTTACTGCTGCTTCGGACAGCGCTCCAGCCGGTACTTCTTCACTTATGGTATAAAGTACTTCATAATTCGTCAGATAGTCCAGATCGTTTGATCCGCGAATTTCAGCGCCAACCACGCGATCTAAAAAGCCATCTCTCGGAGCATATTTAACCAATTTAATTTGTGCTTTATTACCTTCGCCGAAGTCATAACCAACGTATCCGCCATCTCCGTCCCGAGCATCTACAATCGTTGACAAATCTCCGTCAAATGCAGATTCGATGAGACCGTTTACGCCATCCCAGGACCCTTCGTGACCAATGATTGTCCCCTCTAATTTGTCGAGAACTTCACCAACTGCCACTGTTTTCGTGACCATCGCAGGAGTTGTCCCTTCAAAACCGGTTATGGCTAATGTAACTGTATAGCTACCCATGTCTGCATAACTGTGAGTGGGCGTTTTATCTGTTGACGTTTTTCCATCACCGAAATCCCACACCAATGATTTTGCATAGCTTGTGCTTGCCGTAAATTTAATTTGTTGCGGGTCATCAGTACTTGCCGAATAAGAAAAATCACCTGTCGGATCAAATACTTCAATTGTAATGGTTGTATCTACCACTGTTGGCGTAGAACCAACTTCACCAAAAGCAGTCAATGTTAAGGCATAAGCACCGACCTCGTCATAAATATGCGTAGGGTGTGCCAGCGTCGAAGTCCCGCCATCGCCAAAATCCCAGCGTAATGAATCGCGGTCAGTAATTGTGCTCACAAATGCTACTTCATAAGGATTTTCGCTGCTTACCTCATAGGTAAATGCAGCCTTAGGGTTAACCGGTGCAAAGGTCTCTTCATCCTTACACCCGAAAAAGAGGGAAAGTAACAGTGTTATTGCTAACAGTCCCGTATTATATCTTTTAAATTGCTTCATTTTATTTGATTTAGTTTATTCAACAACAAACTGCCTTTTTATAAATCCGTTGGAGCCGTATTGGCTTCAATAGACCATCCCGGGTTCTGATAAATCGGGGAGGTTGAAGTATCACCGCCCTCAGAAGTAATCAAAAAGTGCTGCGTAGCGATCGGACTCAGGTAGTGTGCCATGGTCCAACGATAACCGCCGTAAACCAATTCTTTACCGGTTTTCTCATAAGGTCTCAAATAATCACTAACCGAGGGGTCGGAAACATTCGAAGTCGCTGTACCATAAGTCAATTTCGACTCATCGTACCATTCGAGCATCGGTCCCCAAAGCTTGAAGCCTTCAATATGATAAGGTTCATCAATCATCTGATCCAAAGCTCTCCAGCGTTTCAAGTCCATCCAGCGAAGGCCTTCCGCCATTAATTCGCAACGACGCTCGCGGCGAATGTTGTACAAAGTCTCGTCGACCAGTTGACCTGCAGAATAAGCCCCCCAGTCTCCTTTAGCCTCTTCTTGCATATCGGTGTTTGCAATCGTATTTTGAAAATCTGCATCTACTCCTGCCCTAATTCTGACGGCTGTCCAGTAAGCAGTAGCCTTGCTATCCAGCGAACCGTTTTTCTCATAGCAGGCTTCCATGTAGTTCAAATAAGCTTCAGTTGCTCTGAAAACAATAGCTCCCGAGTAACCGCCACCGTTTGCACATAGAGCTGCATCGTAGTTCAACCCTTTGCGGATCACATAGCCTGTACTGTACCCCTGTTCCGGGTTGGTATTGGTGATCGCGGGTATTGGTTCAATTGGCGTAGCATGTGTTCCTTCGACCGACTCGTACAACACATTTACCTGATCGGGCTGTTTCAGGAACAACCATAGCCTGCCGTCGCGATCTGTTCTAACATCCTCAATATAGTCATCTCCCTGGTATCCGGAACCGGTAGCATAAATCGGTAAACCATTTGCCATTACGAAGCTTTCAATCATTCCGCGAGTCAAACCAACACCGTCATTTCCACGTTGCGCATATACAGGTACGTTGTGGGTAATTTCCAAACCTTTGTCATATTGTCTCCACAATAAAACTTCGTCGTATCCGGACATATCAACCGCACTAAACATATCGAAATAAGGGTTATTTGCATCTGAAACGGTTTGTTGTAACACACCATTGTTACTCACCAATGGGTAGCTATCAGCAACTGCCGCCGCAGCTTCCATTGATTCATCTAACAACCACTCAATCTCACCGTCAATACTTCCAGCCTGGTATTGGTATCCTTGGTTGTATTCTTTTGTAGCACCAGGCCAGTTTGTTCCATTCGGCACAAAAGCAGTACCCTTGAAATATTTCAACCAGGTAGCTTCGTAAAGCGTAACCCGAGATTTCAGCAATTGAGCACAGGCTTTATTTAGCCGGTTTTGTGCACCATCAGGAGAAGTACTCATCATCAAGGTAATTGCCGAATCCAGATCCGAAACGATAAAGCGAACCACTTCAGACCGGGGTGCCCGTTTACTGGCTTCTGTCAGTTCTACCTGATCATCCTTCAAAACTTTTTTCACGATTGGGCAATCGCCGATCGTTTGAACTTTTTGGAAATATTCCCAAGCTCTGAAGAAATACATCTCGCCGATGTAGTGATCAATTTTATCTGTGCTTCCTGTTATTTCACCAGCTTCCCAGCGTGGCAATACAGTCTGCAGAAAATAGTTACATTGATTGATGTTCCAGAAATTCCAGTCACCGCCGGATTGTCCAACTTTCCATTGGCCCGGTACATATTTGTTGTCATATCCCAGGCTTGCCTGGTTATCGGTATTGGCGTCGATACCAAATGTACCAAATGACCACTGTCCGTGTGTTGGCAAAGTTCCGTAGCGTTCAATCGAATAGGCTGCCAATTGGGACTCATCCTGGAGGTATTGTTCGGGAGTAATACTTGAAAGAGGTTCTCTGTCCAGGAAATTGTCTTCACAGGAAGTGAAAAACACCAGTCCTCCCAAGATTAATACTAGTAATAGATTATATTGTTTTTTCATCGCTATTCAGTTTTAAAAATTAACGCTTAAACCCAAAGAAAGAGTTCTGTTTAAAGGGTAGTTGGTTCCTGTCCATCTATCCGGATTGAAGATTGTCTCCGGGTCGAAGATTTTAGTCATCTTAGTACCCGTCCAAACATTTTCGCCGGATACATAAACCCGCAGTTTTTCGATTCCCATTCTACTTGTCACCGACTTAGGAATGGTATAACCAATCTGTAAGTTTTTCAAGCGGATGTATGAGGCATCCTGCAGGTAACCGGTTTGTGCCTGATGGTTTTTACCATTGAACAGAGGACGAGGATAGTAAGCGTCGATATTTTGTCCCAGCGGGTGGTTCGGATCCGCACGGTAATAATCTTCGTGCTGAGTTAAACCGGATGACCACCAAATGCCCCAGTCCCAGGCACCCCAGAAATAGTAGCTATTGATGTAGTAATCACTCTTCAAAACTCCCTGGAAGAAAGCACGGATATCGAAACCTTTCCAGTCGGCAGCTAAATCTACAGAGAATGGGAAACGAGCCGTACTATTTCCGATCACTCTCATGTCTCCATGATCGTTAACGGTGTTCGCTCCGTTGTCAATTTTTCCGTCACCGTTCAAATCACGGTACATAATATCTCCCTGCTCCCATTGGCTACCCAAAGCATCCTGACCACCGTTAGGCAACGATGCTAGGTGAGCTTCCATTTCACCGGCATATCTGGCAATATCAATAGTTTCATACCCCCAAATCTCACCGAGTTTGCGCCCTTGAACATAGGTATCCAATCTTCCTGTCGGATTCGGATATTTTGTGATTTCGGTTTGCGCATCAGAGAGCAATACATGAACACTATAGCCAAGCCCATTGCTTAACCGATCTTTCCAAGTTACATCGAATTCAAAACCATAGGTTTTCAAGTCAGTATTGTTAACTGCCGGTACGTTGTTACCCAAAATAACAGGCAACTCTGGTGCGGGCCCAACCATATCGTTCGTATAGCGGGTATAATAATCAAACGACACTGATAACTTGTTGCGGATAAAAGACATATCTAAACCGACATCCCAGCTCTTTACGCGTTCCCAAGTCAGTGATTGACTTACTAGTCCGGGAGCTGAAGCAGTATTCGGTTGCACGCCATTGACCAACCAACTGCCGCTTGAGGTACCAACAGGCATCGTTACATAGGTCGGGTACCAGTTCTGCGTATTTTGATTCCCCAATTCACCATAAGATCCACGCAATTTCATGGTTCCGATGATGGGTTCTATTGATTCCCAGAATGGCTCACGAGCAATATTCCAACCACCGGAAACAGAAGGGAACCAGTTCCAGCGCTTGTCTGAACGGAATCGCGATGTTCCGTCGTAACGCATATTCACTTCGAGCAAATAACGTTCTTTATAATTGTAATTCAAACGGCCAAAGAAACCTTGTGTTGACCAGTGGTTATAGTCTCCTGCAACCACAGGGGGAGTTACTTCGCCGCTTGCGTCGGTTCCGGAAGTTGTGTTGATAGTTGGAATCGATGGAACCATAATACCATCCCGCTCTGCTGACAAGAAACGTCTTTTTAACAGCTCTTGCTGAAAACCAAGAAGCGCTTTGAAATTATGCCCGTCACCAACTTCTTTGGTGTATTCGGTATATATATTGGTATTCAAATAGTTTTCGCGGAATCCTTCTTCATGAACCAACGAACCACTATCGTACAGAACCGGGTTACCATCCACATCATGGTTATAAGTTTGCTGCGAATCCCAGTGACGGAAATCGTTCTCAGTACGGTAATTGATCTCGCCGGTGATCAACCAGTCTTTAATTGGTTCCAACACCAACTGACCTTGCTGGTACAACCAGTCTTTTTGGCTGGTATCGCGTCCACGATCCGACAATGCCAATGCAGGCGACGGAGAAGAAAGCAAATATCCGTTCGGATCATAAACAGGCAGCATCGGCCACCCTTGGCGCGCCAAGTCCTGGAATAAGCTATTACCTAAAGAAGCTGGTCTTCCATAATCTTCGCGAACAAAGCGGTTGCTGATACTGGCAGTAGCCCAATCAGCCAATTGTGCTTTTAACTTAAGGGTCGTCGTATAACGCTTAAACTTATCGTTATTAAACTCCATTAGACCACTTTGATTCAAATAGTTACCTGAAGCATAGTACTGAATGGCTTTATTTCCGCCACTTATACTCATGTTATGTTCTTGCGAGAATGAATAATCCCGGTAAATCACATCGTACCAGTCATTATTTGCATGTCCCCATCCATAACCATCTCCCCAATATTGCGGGTTATCCGGATTTTGAAGGGTTTCATCCTTCGTCACCCCATTTTGGTAATCCAGAATACGCTGCATTCTGTCATCGTCAAAAAAGACTCCACCTCCACTATTAATATTCGCGTCGTTGAAGTAAGTCGCAAACGTATAGGAATCCATCATATCCGGAACGTTGATTGGAGAGCTCCAACGGAAGTTATTGTTGTAATTCACAACCATTTTGCCCTCAGCACCTTTTTTTGTCGTAACCAAAATTACCCCAAAAGGTGCACGAGAACCGTAAATCGAAGAAGCTGCAGCATCTTTCAATACCGAAATACTTTCGATATCCTGCGGGTTAAGGGCATTGATATCACCCTCCATACCGTCAATCAATACAAGTGGCGATCCAGTCGATCCCTGACCAATTGTTGCAGTACCACGAATATTGATATTCGGACGATCTTCAAGGCTACCACCAGTCTGGCTAATATTCAAACCCGAGACCAAACCCTGCAACATCTGAGAAGCATTTTGTACCGGACGTGCTTCCAGCTTTTCGCTGTCGACAACGCCGACGGCACCGGTCAAGTTAACTTTCTTCTGGGTACCGAAACCAACGACAACAACTTCGTCGACTCCAATTGTGCTCTCCTTCATCGTTACATCGATACTCGATTGCTCGCCTACCAACACTTCTTGTTGTTCCATACCAACAAAGGAGAATTGCAAAGTTCCGCCGCTGGGAACATTGGTAATTGTGTAGTTACCATCCGTGTCGGTGATTGTTCCTTGGGTTGTGCCTTTAACAATGACCGTAACACCAGGCATTGCTTCACCAGAAGAGTCTTTAACAGTACCTTTGATCGTTTTTTGCTGATCAGATTGCGTATTATCGGAGCTTTCAGTTGCCGACACAATCTGAATATGTTTTTGCTCCGGGGTAGAGTTTGTAGCCCAAGATTGAAAGCCACAAACGAATAACAGAAACGTACTAAGTTTCAAAATTCTAAGAAATTTTAGGAATCGGGATCTGTCAATCCCTTCCATTCGATCTTTTTTCATAAATCTAAGCGATTAAGTGGTTAAATTTTCTTGTTTTGATTGTTTTTCAAATGAGAAGTTGTTAGAGGACTTCTCACCTTTAATAGTTCAGATCACTCCTTTTACCTTTTATCCATCTCGACTATTTTTATTTAAGTTTTTAAGAAATTTCATCACAACAAATCTATCTTCACTACTGAAAATATTTGATCACAAATTCGTCAGTTAGTGGTCACAAATTCGTCAAATGCCCGATTAACGGGGGTTTGATCAGACAGGTGAAACCGCGACGTCGCGTAACACGTGGACTTGGGAGTATTGATATTGAAAGAAAGATTCTGGAGTAGAAACCACTTTTGATGGAATTTTACGCTCATGTGCTTGGATTACTATTCCCATATTGAGGAAAGAAAAGAAAATTAAGCCTTCGCTGCCCTCCGTTTTATTTGGTCTGAAGAAAACAGGCAACGCTTTTGTTTTTCCATACAATTCAAAGATTCATCAGTTTCGAATAGAGCACGCAAGCTCGGAATTATACCCAAATTTCTTTTTTTTAATCATAATAGTAAAAAGGTTAGAGCGTAAGGCATCACCATTCTTACCGTTTTACTTACGCTAATGTGCAGCATGAAATTGAGAAGCTATCCGACATGTTCGCCGAACAAAGGCTCGCCTTAAAAGCTTCCTGTGGCTTATGGTTCAGCAATCCACAAGCGACGTCAAGGGTTCGCATCCGGTCGAACCGTTTTATCGATAATCGTTCTAAACTAGACTTTCTTTAAATAGCCTGCAGGAGAATACTATTATGTTCCGTAACTTATTGCTCAGTTTTGCAAAAGTAGCCCGTCGGCTGGTCATCAACCACCCGATTTGAAGCCCGAAGCGGAAGAGGAGGCCGACGGAGCTTTTGCAAGATATCACAAATTCGATTTGCAATGAGTTTTGTAGACGATTTTCTCCTCTGGAAAGAGCGCATCGAGAGCGTTCCCGGGGATCAGTTAAAGCTGCCCAACCAACCGGTTGATGATTTTGCAGCAAGTGTAGAAACCCTGGCCATTAATGCCAATGAAGATCGCGACACCCTGTCGGCCGCCGGTCTGGATGTGACAATCATTGACGATCTGGTGCCTTTATCGGGTGCTTTGCGTCACTGCCAGGCCATCTGGATGAGTGAATACCGGGCCCGCCAGGATGCTCAAAAAGAATGGCAGGCTCAGTCGCCCGCGGCCTATGCGATGCGCGACGAGCTGTTACACCATTTTGCGTTCGCTTACCGGAAAGATGACAACATGCACAAAAAAGTGATGCGTATTCGCGAGGGAGAAACCAATGCTGATATGGTTCAGGACCTGATTGAACTGGCCGTATTGGGCGAAAAGTACCCAGAACCGCTGGTCGCGATTAATTTTGATCTGACTAGTCTGGAGCAAGCCCGGACCACTTCTTTCACCATGTCCGAATTACTGGCTGCGGCCAATGGTGCCGCTGGCGAAAGTAGCGCCAACAAACTGTTGCGTGACCAGGCATTCACCCTGTTGTCCGAGAAGGAAAGCACTGTCCGTGAATTTGGCAGGTATGTTTTCTGGAAAAATGAAGACAAACTAGCCGATTATTACAGAGCTTAAAAAATCTGAAACCCTTGATTCTATTAGCCCCGAGGCAGGTTACCCCCTCCATCGGGGCTTTTTGTGTTCCATTGGTCCGGGGAGGTGTCCATCGCCCGGATTTTTGAATCCACAGGAAAGGGAAAGCCTTCCATTGGCCAGATTTTTGAATCCATCGGCTAGGGAAAGCCTCCCATTGGCCAGATTTCGCATTTCATTGGCTGAGGGAAGCGTCCCATTGGCTAGATTTCGCGTTTCACCGGCATAGTGAAACGTCCCCGAAGCAATTTGAGCTGTCCTCAGAGAAATGCTTATTAAACGGTGTCAGATGTTTGACTCTCCCAAAGCGAATTGCAAAAGAAAATATAAGGGAATGAATCCTTCGGTCAGCTATGACTCAGACAATCTGATTTCAAAAACGCACCTTGTACTCCCCCGAATTACCGATTCAACGCATTTCGCTTCGACCGTTTGCCCCAAAATCGTTTCATAGGTTTGCGTCTGCCAGCCAACCGAACATTGACAAATGGATTCCGACACATTTTTACTGTCGAACATGGGGCAAAAACATTCCCGTTCCGCTGTTTCAACCCGAATGACTCCTCGCTCTTTATCAAAAGTGGCCGTCTCTCCCAAACTGTTTTTTAAATGTTCAAAGAATCCTTGAAGATTGTCTTTGTATTGTTCGACCTGGCTCCTTTTTGAACATTCCCGTCCGAGATCTTCCAGAATTTCGTTCTTCGTTTCCTCATCCAACGTTTCATCAAGAATGTCGATCAGCTTTGAAAACCGATGCTGCACAAATCCCTCTTTCCAGGATGTGGTATTACTTTCTTTTGTCAACAGTTCATTTCCGTGAAAAAGTGAGGGAAGAACACAGGAGCACATGCCAAGGCCACATGCTTTTTGAAAAAAACTTTTTCGATCCATTTTAGTCATTTAGGTTTTCAATTCAGTTGTAGGTCTTTTTGAAAATTATTAGTTCAATGATGTATGAAAACTTTTTCCGTTTGAGTATTTTCGACATTACTCAATTTTAAAATATATGTTCCCGAGGGTAGATTACGAACATTCAACTCCACCGGGGAAGTAGTACTAACGACCTCCGACATCATTAATCGGCCATCCAAATTGCAAATACTAAGTAAGCCAGAATTACCTTCGGAAACTCCGGAATAAACGACATGAAGTATATCTCGAACCGGATTTGGATAAATACTCAGTTCGGTTTGTTTTGGGGCGGCAATTGGATCAGCCAGCGCGGTTGGGAAACTGTTGGCCCGGGCTGCGATTGTTTGATCGTCCATAATACCTTTGTAAATATTAAACTCGTCAATCGCACCGATCCAGCTTGCATCGCTGGCATAGCCGCTTTTGCACAAGTAGGCCAAGGAATTGTCTAAAAACTGGAGGGAATTATTGCTCGCCAGATCCACGCTTCCGACAAGCACACCGTTGATGTACCAAGTGATACGCTCGCTATTTATTGTACTTACAAGGTGGTAAGGTTGGCCATTATCCAGAGGATTGCTATTGACTCTAGTTTCGGCGCTCCAAGGAGTGGTTAAATTGCCACAGGATATAGCAGCACTGCTGGACCCGCCATTTATCAGGGTCGTATAAAAATAATTTGTACCATACGCTCCCGTTGTTCCGCCGAAAAAACTCAGCATCGTATAATCCGGATTGTTGGAACCGGCCGTCACATAAGCTTCAAGGGTTATTGATGCATACGTGTTGATTGCTATTTTTTCGCCCGGCAATTCAATGTAATCTCCTTGTGCCGACGCGATGTAGTCCCCACCAACCACAGAGCCGCCTACGATCGTACCGTCAGCTGAGCCAACCGTATCTCTGGCTGTTCCGTCGCTAAACGGATAAGAGTGCATCAATGTAAAACCGTCAACATCAACAATAAAATGGACGATATAGTCCGACGTGCTCAGTCCGTCTTGCGAGGTCACGGTCAACGTGACACTCTTCGTTTCCAGTACGTTTACGGAACCATTTCCTGCCACAGTTGCCCCTGAATAAGTGGGAACACCTGTCACTTCAACCGAAGTGGTTCCTGCAGGCAGGTAAACCGAATACTCTTTTTTATTTGGATCAAAAACCGGCTTAACTTCAGACAGCGACAGATTAATCGCCTTCAGAGTAGCATCGGCTGCTGCGCCTGAGCCTACCCGAAGCGTGATAGCTCCTCCGTTTTTGTCACTCTTAATCACAACCAAAGCCCGACCTTTCCAGGCTTTTCTGCTTGTAGCCACATAGGGATCTGTATCCTTCAGATTGGCATTATCAACGCCAACAATTTCTCCTCCCCCTTCAACTTTAAATACCAGCTTATCTTCAGCATTGGGCTGTACGTTTCCTTCGTCATCGGTGAGCTCAACGGTTACATACACCAAATCCTGACCATCAGCCTGGATGCTCGAACGGTCGGCTGTTAGTTTAACTTTCGAGGCTGGACCTGCTGTTTTCAGTGTTGTTGTTTCAACCTCTGCGCCTCCGTCAATGCCAACAGCTTTCAGTGTTCCGGGCTGGTATGGAACCGTGAATGTCGCTTTAAAAGCCTCATTTTGCGTTGTATTTTTCTCACCCAACAGGACATCATTCAGATACAAGCGTACCTTGGGGTATTTGGAGTAGATCTCAACATCAATATTTTGCCCCTCAAACCCATCCCAGGTCCAGCTCTCCCAGGTTGGCCAAACCGCCCACGAGGTCAGATTAATCTCGCCGTCGCCCGGATTTGGCTCCCGAACAGCCATATAAAGTTTTCGTGTGTCGTTGTATAACATTTCTCGGTAATACGAGATTGGTTTTCGGTGGCCGATTAAGTCAATATCGCCGCAATAGGCACCATGCCACGGGTAGAAATTTGCTTCCCAATGTTCGCCCGGGAGCTCACCCGGATAATAGTAGCGTCCAATGCCGGACTCGCCCAAATAATCCATGGCAGTCCATACAAAATCGCCCAGAATGTAACTGTGCTGTTGAACCAAATTCCAATTCGAAAAGGCATCTCTTGGATAGGATTCTGACTGAAAGATGATCCGGGAAGGCACTCGCGCATGGTCGTTTTCCGCTTCGTGTAGTTGATAATTGTAACCACAAACATCATGCTCTGCCATCAGCGGGTCGAATATTTGCCATCCTTCTCCCCACGTGGTCATTGCCGAAGTCACCGGGCGGGTTGTATCAATCTCTTTAACGGCATCAGCCAACATTTTCGCAGTTGTCACAGCCTCAGCCGAGGTCCGTTCAATGATTTCATTCCCGATGCTCCACATGATAATGGAAGGATGGTTTTGGTCCCGACGTACCATATCCTGCACATCTTGAACAGCCCACTCGTCAAAATAAAGGGCATAATCGTAAGGAGTTTTACTAACACGCCAGCCATCAAATGCTTCATCAACAACCAGTAGTCCCAGGCGATCGCAGGCATCCAGAAATGCCTCGGATGGAGGATTATGCGATGTGCGAACGGCGTTAAAGCCAGCCGACTTGAGCAATTCAACTCTTCGCTCCTCTGCCCTGTTATAGGCCGCCGCTCCCAAACATCCGTTGTCGTGATGCATACAGCCGCCGCTGATTAACAACGATTTCCCATTGAGCTGAAAACCATTCTCCGCGCTAAATTCAATCGTACGTACGCCGAAGGGATGGTTCGACTCATCAATGACATCGTTGTTCCTGATCACTTTGATTGTCGCATTATAACGTGTAGGAGATTCGGGAGACCACAATGAAGGATTAGAAACAACAATCTCTTGATCAACGATTTGCTCCGAATTCGGAGCCAGTTGCACGTCAATATCATTGCTGCTATCACTCGTAATCTGCGTCGATAGGGTAACATTTTGAACCACATCTGTTGTGTTTTTCACCAAGGTCTTCACCCGAACGATCGCTTGACTTGAGCTCACTGAAGGTGTTGTAATACCAACTCCCCAATGTGGAACATGAACAGAAGCGGTTCCCAAAAGCCAAACATTTCGGTAAATACCGGAACCACTGTACCACCTGCTGTTTTTTTGTTGCGAATTATCGACACGAACAGAAATCGAATTTTCACCATTCACGTCCAGATAAGGAGTCAAGTCATAACTGAACGAAGAGTAGCCATAAGGACGTTTGCCCAGGTAAATACCATTGATATACACTTCAGCATTCATGTAAACACCTTCGAAATAAATCGAGACCTGTTTTTCCTGCCATCCGTCGGGAACTTGGAAATGCTTTTGATACCAACCAATTCCGGCTGGAAAATAACCGCCATCGTTGCCCATCGGGTTTGCCGGGTCCAATTCTCCTTCGATACTCCAGTCGTGCGGCAAATCAAGATCCCGCCAACCAGCATCATCAATGGGAGTTGAGTCTGTAATTTGAAAATCACCCAATTGAAACCGCCAATCGAAATTGAAGAGTTTCTTGCGATCAGTATCACCATTTTCGGGAACTACCGTATTGACCGTTATTTCTGTTTCCGGAAAATCGATGACCTCCCCGGTTTGTGTGCTTTGCGCAATCGAAAAGTCCACAAAAAACACCATAAAAGATATCAATATTGTTATTTTCCTCATTTTTTAAAAGTTCAATGGTCTTTGTTCTCTTGCACCTCTATTTTAGTGGTTACTGTCTGTTTCCGGGCTATTATTGGCTGTTCAGCCTGCAAATCGTTGTACCGCAATTCTCAACGCTAAGCTGATTTGTGACAAATTCAGATCATTCGTTTTACCATCCGCAATCGGAAAAATAATCCTGCGAAGATTAACTCCGCAGGATTAGGTTAGCGTGTTGTAAGACGGTTAACTTATCACGAACCAGGTTTTAGTTTTTAATTATTTTTTCAACGCGAACTAAGCTTGCGCCATGTTTTATTTTCAACATATAAACCCCCGACAAATACGAACTTAAATCTACTTGAGTAAGCGGATCAGAAAGTAGCCTATTTAGAAGTATTCTACCTGATAAATCCACCAGACTGATATTAAAACCACCGGAATCACCTTCGATTTTAATCGTCAAGTAATCAGCTACAGGATTCGGAAAAATACTGACTTCACCGGTCACTTTTGTATTGCCAATTGTAGCACTTTTCAAAGCCGGGTTGGTGCAAGTCGTTTGATTTTGTGCAGGATCATAAGGAAGGCTGCTATAGACCACGTCATCCACACAGAAATCCACAGTAGGTTTCTTGACGTAGGCTGATGTTTGGAAATATACGGTTCCGTCGGTTCCGGTTACACCTGCTACACTCTCACTGAAAGAACCGCTGAATGTACCAGACACTGTTGCTCCGGCAATCGGGTTAAGTTGATCATCAACAATAGTAACCACAGCTGTGCCGTAATTACTCCCTTTGGGACCAGTTGCTGTTCCGGTAACGATCGATTCAACGGATATGGTCGTTGGATCTTGAGCTGCGATAACGGTAACATTGTATGTTACACTGCTCTCTGCGCCACAATCATTGGTATAAGTGGCAGTTGGTGAACAAGAAGTGGTTGACGTTACAGTTTGCTCACGTAAAGTACCTGAAGTACCGCATCCGTTCCAGATCCAGGAACCACCATCTACAGGTTGCGGACCAAATGTAATGACATCCCCGGCATTGACCGTGAAATCAGTTCCGATTGTCCATGTACCATAGTTTATCTGGTAATATGGGGTAATTGTAGAAGGATCACAAACACCGGTAGCACCGGTTTCTAATGGCCCAACTACGCTGGTTTGGCCTGAACTGTTCAAAGAGGCATCAACCGCCTTTATTTTGTAATAGTACTGAACACCTGCTTGTACATCTAAATCTTCATATGAAGTTGTTGTAACATTTCTTGCAATCGTATTGTATTCGCCTCCCGCAGCTTCAGCACGGAAAATAGTGTAGCCCGCCACATCTGATGCTGAACTTGCAGTCCAGTTTAAACTGATTGAAGATGAATTTCCTGTACCGACAAGATTGGCTGGAGTATCAGGCGCGTCAAATTCGATCGGTGCACCTACCGGTATTAAGCGCCATTGTTGGCTGTTAATAGCGTCTTTTGCATTCTGGATAAGATTGCCGTTTGAATCTACATCTAAACATTTAGAACTCTCTCTACTACGAATGTAAAAATATCCATCAGCGTTATAATCTAAATACCATTGATTGTTACCACCATTCCCCATAGTCCATAAATCAATATTGGCACCATCATCTAAGCTATATCCATATAAATCCAATGAATAACGCGAACTAACCACCGGGCTAATTCTGAAATAACTAAAATCACCGCCAATTCTTGAATCAACTGGAGTTACAGTCCATTGCTGAGTCGTTGTACCGGAATAACTACCAGCAATCACGTTTTCGCCATCCTTTCGACCAGTACCGTCCACCTGCATTGCTAAGCCGTTGCTGCGGTTAATCAGAATATAGTTTCCATCAATTACAGGTTGTACATCTTCACCCCAAGTAATATTAATAACCCGCTCAGCATTGGTCTGGCCATTCATATAACTTCCGACGGCACCACCAGGTATTTCCATGGTGTATTCGTAAGAAGGGCCATGTCCATCGAAAAATACCGCTTTATTTTCTGAAACAAATTTATAGCTAGTGGTCACAGCTTGTCTTTCTGAACTTCCAATAAAAGCCTGTGTTTTACCCTCTGGAGAACGGTACACGGCTGCTGCAGTCCAGTTATCGCGATGTTCAGAATACGCCAGACGTTCACCATCCATCGCTCTTACAAGCTCTCCACTGGCATAGTCAATATCTGCCCACCAAATACCGGTTTGCATACCATATTCAGCACCAACCATAGCTTCCACAATATTATGTAGTTCGTCTCCTGTTGCATGATGCCCATTAGCCCTAACACTTTGGTAAAAACTGGCAAAATCGGCGAAAGTACCACCTAGTTGATGCGTGTTTCCTTCATTGACACCCGCTGGCGTTAAAAAATCGTACCATCCCTGTGCCTCACTACAGCTCAACGTGTTACCACCTGAAAGTCTGACTCCACTAAAATAGGGATTGGCCGCTAACCTTTCAGTGACATAATACATATCCATATAATTGGTGTACTGGTTCCATCCATAATCCGGTTCGTTAAATGCTCCCACTGTAACCACATTATGTCCGTCAGCTTCAAATGCCTGAGCAGTAACCTGAATAAGCTGTTCCCAACGTTCAGGGTGATCATGATACCATGTATCTACCGATGGGTGGTCGCAATTCAGTGTTAATTTAATATCTGGTCCAACATAAGTATCGATCAACCAAATACGATAATTAAGGTCATTAATTTGTTCTGTTGTCAGATCCGTTCCATTAACCAGTGGATAAGTTGGTTGGAAAGAAGCCCTTACAATATCAATTTTATCAAGCCCCATAAATAATACGTTTCTACGAAATGCCTGTTCATTGGCCCAGGCAAGATCGGCTCCAAATTCTACTGGCTTAGATATTCCTGTGCCTTCTACATTGAAGGTCACCGTTCGGTCTGCAGTTGTTTGTGCATGGGCATTGGATATACCGGACCCAAGCAAAAGGATAAATCCTAAGAAAATAGATTTTCTCATAGTTTAGTCTTGATTGATTAGTTAGTTATTTACTTGTTAGGTAGTTTGATCTGTGTATTTCCAGAAGACCAAGGTATTTACATTACCGATACTATTCCGGCACAAGTTCGTCAAACACCGGTTACAAAATCGTCAAACAGGCTTTTCACATCCCGACATAGACAACTAAATATCAATAACTTAAACATTGATCGAAAGTTTTGTCACTAATTTTCTCAACTACTGCCTGTTCCATTTCAGAATCAGTCGTTGGTTGCGAACATGATTTGATAAAGTGAACGACAAAAAAATGGATCACACAGGTGATTTTCTTGCAGCAAATTTCCCGTTATAAAACAAAAAAAATACACAGGCCAATTCAGCCTGCATATTTTTATATTGGGAAGAAAAATAAATTCTATTTCACGAACAATTGAACATCATCAAATCCTGTCCAACCATCAGTTCCGTCACCGGAAATATTCGAGATTTCAATTCCAAGTTTCGTACCAACAGAAGCCTCTGTCGCTGTGGCAATCAATTCTACAGCCAAAGTTTCTCCGGCTACGATATCAAATGTTTGAGTTTCCAAAACGTTTCGGACTCCATCACCATTGTTATAATACAGCGTTACAACAAGTTGAGGTCCATTCCAGATATCCCATGCACTCAAGTTAATTTTGAATTCCTCGCCTGTAGCAATTACGCGGTCAGTCAGATTATATACGGAAGGATCAGTGTTCTTAATAAAAGCTGTCCAGCTTTCACCACCACCTTCTACTCCTGAATCAGAAGCTTGTGTGTCGCTATTCCAACCCGGTACATCTGTCCAGTTTTGATGTTTAGCATCTCCTGGTAGTTGGAAATCTGCGTTCTCAACAACTATGGGCTCAAAAACTTTTACGACTTCCTGTAAAGATGCTGTTTTTGTAACGACTGCTGCCGTACTTCCTTCTGCACCTGTTGCAGTTAAGGTCACCGTATAGTCGCCATATGCTGCATAAGTATGAATTGGATTTTCTTCTGTTGAAGTTTCACCATCACCGAAATCCCAAACCAGAGACACTGCTGCCGTAAGCGTACTGGTAAACGATACGTCCATGCCAGTCACCTCATAGGTAAATTTTGCTGTTGGGTTTTGCACTACAGTAACGGTTTTAGTCACCACTGCAGGGGTAGATCCGTCTTCACCAAATATAGTCAGCGTTACTGTGTATGTTCCACCAGCGGTGTAAGTATGTTCCGAGCTCATAGCAATTGACGCCCCACCATCTCCAAAGTCCCAGGCCAAGGTTATGCCGTCTGTTGCCGTAGCCTCAAAGGACACACTCATCGGATTCTCCGAACTTACCACATAGGTAAAATCTCCCGTCGGATCAATCGGGTCATCATCGCTACAAGCAACAACGAATAAAGATAGCAGCAGCATATATGCTGCAAGTCTCAAATTATAGCTTCTAAATTTTTTCATCTTATTTAATTTTAAGGTTAAAACTTAAGGTCTATTGATTATAAATTTTGATTCTATCCAACATTGGCCGTTGCTCCTCAACTTTCGATAAAAAGCAGACAATAGTGGAGCTCCGAGGAGCAACCACTTATTGCTCAAACCAATGATCTACTAATAATATTTTGATAGTTAACGAAGACGGATTTCAATCCTATAAATCGTCGCATAATTGAGTAACAATCTATTCTATAGCCGTTTGACTCACCGCATGCAGAATATTCCATCTGCAAATCAGAACGTAGCTCTCCCGGAGATACTTGATTTCCGTTATTCAGGAAAACGTATGCTCCAACTTGTTAAGTCATTCTATTTACTGTTTGCTATTTTCGATCTTCAACAATTACTACCCCCCATGGATCCAATTGTAAAGTTTGTTCTTTACTCACATTTTCACCTGAGAGTAATTCTTTACCACCCGAATAGGGATACACCAACTCTTTAGATTCTGATGAATAATTGTAAAAATAGTGAATGGTATTACCTTCATCGTTCGTTCCCGATTTGGTAATTAGCGGCCATTGTATATCCTGATCCGGTGTTTTTAGCTTAAGCCCTTCGATCTCCTTCATGATGATCTTCTTTTGAATAGCATCTGAAACCATACAACCTTCATATAACAAACTACCTTTTCCGTAATTATTGACGGTTATGGCCGGATATTTCCCGAAATATTGATGGTCGTAATATGCCAACGGCTTGGCGGTTTCCAAAATCAAGTACTCAGCCCAAGTATTCACGTTGTTATCCTCGTCCCCAACCATGAACGGATCATCTTTGAGAGCCAACGTATTGAAGTTGGTAAACTCCTGGTAGTAAAAACCACAGGCTTCGCGCAACGGTCCCGGAGCTATCATAGGACGCACCATAGAGTTTTCGTCGCTGAAACCACTCTTGAACTGCATGATTACATGACCACCATTTTTAACATAGTCGTCGATTTTTTTCAGCAATTCGTCGCTGGCAACATATAACGCAGGAATGATAACCAAATCATATTTCTCAAAGCCAGGATCTGCAGCCAAAATAAAATCGACGCCGATATTATTTTCATACAACACTTTGTGAAACTGATTGACCAAAGTACTTCTGTAAAAGTTATTATGGTCCGGCCCCCAAGGACTTCCTCCTTGATTGAACGGCATAAAATTCAATGCCGAATTTGAATCGTGACTAAAAAGAATAGCGACCTTATTTTCCTTTTTCAGGTTAACCAGCTTTTTACCGATCTGCTGCAACTCGTGAGCAGTTTTCGACATTTCACCATAAGCGCGGTTAGGCTGCAAATCGTGTGAAAGAATACCTTTCCAGTAAATTTCCTGGCCATAGTGAATAGAGTGCCAGTGCCAGTATTCAACCATGTTGGCACCCGAGCCCAAATGAGCATAAACATTTTGACGCAACTGCCCCAGATATGGTGGTTGTTGAATGCGGGAATTCCATCCGATTGTTTGGGCATTGGTTTCTGTAATCAGGTAGTTTTGGTGTTTGATTGACCGAAAATAGTCGCCACCGAAAGCGATCTCCTGACCTGTCAGCTTGTCCTGTTGCTCATGGTAAATATTCACACCCATCACATCCATCAACTCAGAACTGGCGACCTGGTCAACTTCCTCAACTGCCGTCATAAAACATTGGGTGATGAATTGGTCGTCACGCTTGTATTCGCGAACAATTGACGATTGCCATTTCAGGAAATCGGCCACCGCAATGCGCTTGAAGCGATCCCATTCCAACTTGTAGCCGGTATTGGTTATGCCATCTCTGGGAGCCAATTCTTCCCATCCATCAATGGTCATTCCCCAATAGTTTAAACCCCAGACTTTGTTGAGATTTTCCGTTGTTTTGAATTTCCGTTTCAGGTAATTCACAAAATCTACCTGGAAATCATAATTATTTACATTCCGATCTGTTGTTTCATTATCAACCTGAAAACCGATAATTCCCGGGTGCTGCGCGTAATGCTCCATCAGCTTTCGAATGATACGCTCGCAATAAAATAAGTACGTTGGATTGGTGAGATCCATGTTTTGCCGGCTTCCATAGTATGCCTTTCCGCCTCTTTCGTATTCCAGCAAAAGCTCGGGATGTTTGTGCCACAGCCATGCCGGTATTGAGTATGTTGGCGTGCCAAAGATGACTTTTATTCCCGCTTCGTGCATCTTATCAACGATGCGATCCATCCAGCTAAACTCAAACTCGCCATCGCGAGGTTCAAACAAACTCCAGGTCGATTCACCTAAACGGACAACCGAAATACCAGCCTCTTTCATCATTTTTACGTCCTCATCCAGTCGATCCGCAGGCATATACTCCTGGTAATAAGCAACACCGTATAAAACATTATCGAATTTTGCCGGCTGCGCTTTAAGTATGCTTGTTGATAAAATCACTGTCATAAAAAAAAGGACTGTCTTTAGTTTCATAAAATTCAGTTTAATGAGTTTTCTGTATTCTCAGACATATCATTTGTCACATTCGCAAGATAGAAGCAAGCTCCCCAATATTCCCTTGTCGAGGTACCAAATCAGGGGAAGCTTGTTCTTCTTTCTAACTATTAACCACTTTCTCTCTAGTATCCAGGGTTCTGGATCAGTTGGTCATTTCTATTGAGCTCATCGTATAAAATTGGAAGGAAATAGGATTTATTGTCATTCCACCCACGTTCTTGAACATCATCCAATACAGCATATGTTGGTGTGTCACTACCATAGTTGTAGGTTATTTTAACTCCCTGTGCAGAAGTGATTACCTCAGGAGCAATCATCCATCTTCTGATGTCAAAATAACGGTGCTGTTCGTAACACAATTCGATACGTCGTTCATTTCTGTAGCGATCCATCAAATCATCACCTGCTTCACTAGCGGGTACATCAGGCATACCAGCACGTTCACGAATCATATTGATGTATGTTTTGGCTTCATCATCCTGCCCCAATTCAAGACATGCTTCAGCATAGTTTAAAATTACTTCAGCATATCTCATCTGACGCCAAGGATACTTTTGCATATTAGTTGGCGTGTGATCAATAGCTGGATCAATGAATTTCCGCAAATAGTAACCAGTAAATGTTCCATTCCAGTCTTGTACCGGTCCTTGGCGAGTGTCTAAACCGGGAACAGTTGACCCATCTGCCTGGATGTATGAACCTGTTTGAACTTTCCCTTCCGGATCATTCGAGCTGGTAGATTCCGGGCGTTGTTTCCAATACGCACCATCGTACAATACATTGGCATAAAATCTGGGGTCACGGTTTTCGTAAGGTGTCGCCGCTTCTGTCGAGTTATTCCAGTCAAATCTGGTACCATCGGCCATTTCGTAGTCATCAACAAGTTGCCCGATCGGGGTATTCCCGCCCCAGTTTTCCCAACCATTTGGTCCGTTGAACAAACCAACGTTTGGATTATCCCATGCACCGGCATTGTTGGCGTGATCGAAGAAACTTAGGAAGATATCTTCTTCGTTTCCATTATTCAGGAAGATATTGATATAGTTCTGAGTCGCCTGTTCTGCTGATCCTGGATTCGTTCCACCATACAGACTATACACTCCTAAGTCGATTACAGCCTTGGCCGCATCTTTGGCAGCTTGCCAACGAGCAGCGCGGTCGCCGCCAACATAGCTAATCAGTTCAGGGTTTGAATAACCACTAGTCCATGAAGCACCTGTATTAAACAAATCACTTGCAGCGTAAAGCAACACTTTTGATTTTAAAGTTAAAGCAGCTCCCTTTGTAGCTCTGGCTTTGTCACCTGAAGCCGGCAACAATTCAGCCGCAGCATCACAATCGGCAACAATGAAATTGATGGTTTCCTCAAAAGTATTTCTAGGAACTAAAAATTCATCTGTTGGAGAATAGGCTTCACTAATTACAGGAACACCGCCATAAAAGCTCATTAACCAGGTGTAAAAATACCCACGAAGAAAATATACTTCGCCCTTTAATTTGTCGATATCATCGCCTTCCAAACCTGATGCTTCAATATTTTTGAAAAATAAGTTACATGCGCGGATGTTTTTGTAAAGCGCTTCCCAAGTAAGGTTATAGAAATCGCCCGTCCAATGCCCTGGTCCCAAAACAGCCAAGTAACTGGAATTGATCTCGCTCTTAAGAACAGGTTGGGTCTCCCACCACCACACATCCATTGATTCATCACACAAGGAAGACATCATTTCGGTTTGAAACGCATGATGCTGGCCCATGTAAATGTTATCCACAAACGCTGTAATTAATGCCGGGTCCTCCCATACGGCTGCATCAGAGAATCGATCTAATGGAGCCACATCTAGAAAATCGTCGTTACACCCTGTAACTAACAGGATAAACAGTAGTATGTATATATTTTTTAAACGAGTCATGATACTAATTTTTAAAAGGTTACACTCAATCCAAAATTGACCGCTTTGTTTAATGGATAACTATATCCTGCATATCCGGTTTGAACACTTTCTGGATCGAAATCCACCATGTCCGGACTATAAGTCAATAAGTTGAAGCCACTAACATATACCCGACACCTATCAACACTAAGTTTGTTTGAAATAATTTTAGGCAAAGTATACCCCAACTCAATATTTTTTAAGCGTACATAATCCGTTTTATGCAACCAATAGGTATTTGGCTGATTAACCCAATATTCACCGGTTCTGTTGTAGGTGCGTGGATTTTCTGTGCTTGGATTCAATTCAGTCCATCTATCATCGTAGAAACTTTTCAGGTAATTTCCAAAATCGCCGGATTCAGTACCTTGATAAAAAACACCGCCTACTGCTCCTTGGAACAAAACATTCAAGTCGAAGCCTTTATAGCCGAAATTTAGATTTAAACCTCCTGTAAACAAAGGGGTACGGCTTTTATCATGTCTAACCTTGTCCGTACCGTCGATCATACCATCTTGGTTATAATCTTCGAAAATAATATCGCCTGGTCTGGCGCCAGCTAAGTGAGGATAGGCAGCGATTTCGTCCTCAGTCTGAAAGATCCCAATGGCATTATAGTAAAGAGACGCGCCCAGCGGGTGGCCGGTAGATTGCTGATAAACAGGTGCTCCTGGTGCTTCATCCCAGAAAAGAATTTTATTTTTTGCATACACACCATTGACCCCAATACTATAAGTGAAGTCTGAGGAATGGTTGCTGTATTGCAGGTTGAAATCAAATCCTTGGTTTTGAAATTCACCGATATTCTCATCAGGAAGTGCTAAACCGGTAGTTTTAGGCACTGAAGCATTTCGACGTGCCAAAATATTCGTTCTCTTGTTGATAAAATAATCAGCAGTTAAAGCCAACTTTCCATTGAAAAATTGCAAATCAAAACCTAAATCCTTTTGAGTTGCTGACTCCCAGGTTACACCGATGTTTGGAACGACTCCTTCGTAAAGTACTTTATTCGATTGCGTTCCGCCATTATTAACATACGATAATCCGCCAAAAGAATAAGATGAAAGAAACTGATATGGATTAATCAGGTCGTTACCAGTCTGGCCCCAAGAAGCTCTTAATTTTGCAAAATTAATTACAGGAATATTTTCTTTCCAGAAATTTTCTTCCGAAAGAATATATCCAAGAGAAACTCCAGGGAAGAATCCATAGCGACTTGATTCTTCAAAGATGTATGACGCTTGGTATCTCCAGACAAATTCAGCTAAATACTTATCCTTAAATGTGTAATTAACCCGACCAAAATAGTTTAATCGTGCCTCTTCATAGGCTGAGCCACCGTTATTGATATCTTCCAAACCACCGGCGAAAAGTTGGTCTACAGCTGTCGAAATATAGTATCTTCTATAAGCCCAGAAATCATCTCCTTTACCGACAATTTTCTCCGCACCAGCCATCAACTTAATATTATGCACATTGGCAATCGTTGTTTCGTAATTTGCCCGGGCACTAGTCAAAATATTCTGATTGTCTTTTGCTGATTGGGTAAGCCGGGGATCATCAATCCCTTGCTCCGATCCGATCAAAGCTGGTTCACCATTCTCATCATAACTTACCTGATCCCATGAATAAACGGTCCATGGCGTCGCCCAGTTCTTCACAAAGTTGATCGACTTGTCGAGCGAAGCATTTAAGTTTACAGACAGGCCTTCAACCCAAGGAACATCTACATTAAGCTGGAAATCAGAATTTAAAACATACCATTTATCTTTCGAGTAACCAGTTTCGTTCGTAACCAGAACTACCGGGTTATCGCCACCTTCCATACCTGGTCCGGGAAGACCATTAGGCCAGTAAGCAGGAATTATTGGTTTTGACCGCATCAATTTGTTGAAAATTTCCGGCGCTCCACGTTGCGGGTAGTTACGGTCTTCCAACCGTCCGGATGTATTCATCACGAAATTGATGTACTTATTCAATTTAATATCCAGATTTGATCTGACATCATATTGCTTATATGATGTTGCACTGTTCCGATAAAATGCATCTTGTGATTTGCCGGAAAGACTGACAAAATAATTAACATTTTCAGTACCTCCTTTAATCGATACATTACCATAAGTTTGTTCTGACCAAGGTTTTAGCGTTTCATCAATATAGTCGCTATTCGGATATTTCCATGGATCTGATCCGTCGCTGAATTTTTGAATCTCACCTTGTGAATACCGAGGATCTCTACCAGCGTATAAATCAATCTCATTCAGCAAGGTAGCATATTCAGACGCGTCAGTCATTTCAGGCATAAGCGTCGGGCGGGTAAGCCCGTAATTGTAAGTGAAATCCACTGTAGGTTTTCCAACTTTTCCCCTTTTTGTTGTAATTAAAATTACCCCGTTAGCCGCTTGAGCTCCATAGATGGCTGCCGAAGCATCCTTCAATACTGACATTGTCTCAATCGTACTTGGATCAATACGTTCCAGAGAACGTCCCGGGACGCCATCAACAACGACCAAAGGTGCTGAATTACCAAATGTATTAACACCACGAATTAAGATTGAAACACCATCATACCCAGGTTCTCCACCATTGGAGATCGCGACTACTCCCGGCAAGCGTCCTGAAATTGACTGGCTCACATTCGTAGCAGGAATGTTTTTCAGGTCATCTCCGTCAACATTAATAACAGAACCGGTAAGCGTGGCCTTTTTCTGAACACCATAACCAACGGCAACGACTTCGTCAAGCCCGATCGACTCCTCGGCCATTACAACGTCAATAATGGTCTGTCCTTCAACACCTATTTCCTGTAACTTCATCCCCACAAAAGAGAATATCAAAGTGGCATCTCCAGGAACATCGGTAATTGTATAGTTACCGTTTCCATCTGTAATGGTTCCATTGGTTGTTCCTTTAACAACGACTGTTACTCCGGGCAGACCTTCGCCGGATGTATCCGTTACTTGTCCTTTAATCGTTTTTGTTTCGCCTACTTGTGCGTTGTTCGAACCTTCTGTTGTTAAAACAATTTGCCGGTCAGAGATAACAAATTTCACATTCGTACCTTGAAACAAATCTTCCAATACAGATTTTACTTCTTCCTGATTGGCTGAAACAGATACAACTCTGTCGATGTCAATTAAGTCTTTATTAAAAAGGAAGTAGTAATTCGTCGAATTTTCAATTTCATTCAAGACACTGATAACCTTGACATTATTGAGTTGAAATGTCAACTGGGTTTGCTGCGAATAGGACTTAGACGCAAAACCTTGCAGCGCGAAAACCAGAATAAGAAACATACTGAGTTTCATAATCTTCAATACTTTTAACAAGCCTCGGGCGTTACCCCTAGCCATTCGATTTTTTTTCATAAATTTGAACGATTAAGTAGTTAAATTTTTGCTGTTTTGACTGCTTTACGAATGGGAAGGTGTTGGTAGCACCTCCCATTTTTTAGTTAGAAATCACTCATTCTTCTTTCATCAATCTCTAATACTATTTTACGGTTTGAAAATGTTCCGTCGGCCAGCTTCTTCCGGTCAACTTCTTTATATTTTATTGGTGCGGTTAAGGCGATCAAACGCAGAACATCATCTAACGATTCGTTTTCGAATGTTCCGTAGTACTTATAATCCTTTAGCTTTTGATCTTTGATTTCAATTTCAACGTGGTACCAGCGACTCAGCCGGACTGCCAGGTCTTCAAATCGCTCATTTTGAATGACTAATTTGCCGTCGATCCAGGAAACAAGCGCGGCTGCATTGACACGTTCGGTGAAATATTTGCGTTCAGTCTTTTCTAAAACAAACTGTTGATCCGGTAAAAGGCTTGCCACAGCTTGATTATTGTCATCTAAAACACGGACACTACCTGTCTTCAGAACCACTTTTTCCCGATCCTGATCCGGGTAAGCCAACACACTAAAACTGGTACCTAATACCTGAACTGTAATTGCGCCGGTTACGACATCGAAGGGATGTTTTTTGTCTTTAACAACCTCGAAGTAGGCCTCTCCTTGTAAGTGAACGATCCGGTTCGAATTAAAATTCACCGCGTACTTTAATGTCGACTCACTGTTTAATACGCCGGTCGATCCATCCGGCAGGTGAAATTGAGTTCTCACTCCGGGAGGACAAATGATCTCGGCCCACGCAGCTTCCTGTTCTGTTGAATTTGTAGCATAGAAATAAATCAGGAATCCGATTGCCAAAGGAATAAACAAAATAGCTGCTGCGCGTTGAAGTAACGCAAAAAAATGAACGGTCTTACCGGTACCCGATTGCCTGAATTCAAGTTTTGAGCTTACGCTGTTCCATATTGTTTGCTTGTGGAATCCTTCAACGGGTTCATCTGTGATAGCATCCCACTGCTGTTCTAATTCAAAAAGAAAATCTTCATCTGCCTGTTCTTTATCAAATTCATTTTGAATCGAGAAATATTCTTCCCGGGAGTACTTTCCCCGAAAAAAATTCTTGAGTGCTTTTTTTAGATTTTCCATATTCTTAGGACTATTAATTAAATGCCTACATTAAGTAATATGGGTGGGAAAGAAAAACTACGTAGTGAAAATTAGATTTTTTTCACTTTTTTTTCTGATCGAGAAATAAATGATAGAATAATAATCCGGCAATGTGGTCTTCAGTCAGTTCTTTCTTAAGTTGTTTCAACGCTTCCGAGAGGTGTTTCTCCACCGTCCGTGAAGATATATCCAGCAAAACTGCAATTTCTTTCGAAGGGATCCCCTTCTTTTTACTCAGCAGAATAATTTCTTTTTGCCTGGGCGGTAACTGATCGATATATTTTTCAACCAAGTCGAGTAGTGATTTGTAGTCGATGCTCTCTTCTGTTCTGTTGTCAAATTCAATAGCATAATCGAGAATCTCATGCTTGTAATAATTTTCACGACTCTGCTTGACGAAGAACTCCCGAATACGATTGAATGTAATTTTAAAAAGATAAGACTTAAAAGACAACTCGGTGTTTATCGCCTCACGAACATTCCAAACTTTAATAAATACATCCTGTACAACCTCTTCGGCTTCTTCGTTCGATTTTAAATAACCCTTTGCGAAAACGAAAATACGTTTTGCATACTGGTCAAACAAAGACTGAAAAGCTTTCTTATCACCCTGTTTTAAACCGTCAACTAACTCTTTTTCACTTCTTGATTTGACCACATCAACTCATTGAATAACAACTCTTCATTTAATTTCTTTTTACAGAATAATCGAATAGATTCATCTTAAGAATTAAATACGATTAACAAAGATTGAAAAAAAAAGGATTATACCAAACAATAAAATATTAGAATTAATCAGTTTATCCGGCAAGAGCTGCAGACTTCCGGGATAGTTGACCAATTAAAAACTAGCGACTAGGCTTCCATCGGGTTCTTCTAAGCGGAAGGCTTTTCTCAGAACCCAAGCTTTACTTCAAACTGCCTTCTTTTTGCTTGACGTAACTCCATTAAATATGATTTAAGGTTTATAAAATAAGCTGGGAGTCTGGAATGATTCCCCCCTTTAGTATCTGCATAACTTATGCAAACTGGTGGTCGTATTTATTTATAAAAGCAACCATTAATAGAAATGAAGAATTTACTATTTATTGTTGTTTGCCTTTCAATAATTCTCTTACCTAGCAAATTGCTATTTGCGCAAAAGATTATTGCAATTGATGAAGAACTGAATGCCAATAGTACTCGAATAGAAGTAACCGTTAAAGGCCTGATTCCAAAATACAAATTCGGAGAGTTTGAGATGATTTCAAGGAAAACAGGGTGGATGACTACCACCAACAAATTCCAGTTTTATTTTGATTTCACCGATGAAGGGAAATTAAACAGAAATTTTCTTTCGTCATAGTTAATCAAGGGATAGATACATTGGAGGTAAATGCCGGGATATTGACCAATTACAAACACCTTGAAATAAAATCATCCAGAATACAACTAAAAGATACTAAATATTTTACATGCTCAATAGCACGAAGTACTGATACTATCTGTTGGATAATGTCTTTAACCTATCAATCCGGACTATATGTTGAAGATAATTTTCAAGTTGAAGGAGTAATAACGGATGGATTGAGACAAATCGTTATCAAGCCAATACATAAATGGTCCAATGGGAAGTCAACTCCTATGAATTATATTATTGGCTATGAATTTTATATGGATGATAAATGTCAAGCTGCATTACAGCCGCCTAAAAGTGGTTCATACAAAAATACATTTGTGTGGTTAAGAGATAACTTATCGGAAGAGCTGAAACCGATATTGGCTGCAGCTGATATTGCGTTATTAGAGTTGCTACAAAAACGTGATTCTATGGACATCGACTAAAGTTAGTTAGCTAAGTAACACCGAAAATTAACAGCCATGAAAAAAATAGTTGTTGTTGGAATATTGATTGTATTTGCAACTATTAACTGTTTTACACAAGGCGCCGTACCTCATTCTAAAAGGCATAAGCCTCAGGAAGAACTTAATAATACAACTGTTTTTGCACGTGTGTATAATATGCAGGGAAAAAAGATTGCTATGGGGAAAATACTGTTCATCTCAGCAGAGTCTCTTCAGCTATATAGAGAAGAGAAGACTACAATCATTCCTATTATCGATATTGGCATAATAAGAACAAAGCATTCCGGAGGCAACAATGTTCTTTGGTGTGCAGCAATTGGTGCAGTTGGAGGAGCCATTTTTGCGGGGCTAGAGAATAGCGGAAAGACTATTGGGGCTGATGGAGCAGGTTAGGCGGGTGCAATACTTGGTAGTGCACCGGGAATCCTTATGGGTGAACTCACAACCCTTTTTAAGAATCCCAAATCTTTCCAGGCGAAGCACCAACAAGGCGCTCCGCTGAAAAGAAAATCGTTAAAAAGTGAATTATTTATAAGTACCCACCCGCGAATCATCAATGAGACCCTGCCAGTTTAAACCAAAAGCGAAGTCGTACTGATTTCCATCCGAGTCGGTATAGGGAGTCATGTCGCGAGGAACATCTTCAAATTGTTCCTCCACGGTTTTCATATTGGCAGGCATTTGGAACGGAAGTAAAGCAGAGGGCTCAACTGCTCCCGAAATAATCTCCAGCAGCGCTTGATCCTGTACGCCCATATGGACTAAAATAGCCGAGGTGGACGGTTCAATTTCCGAGAAAACCATTGGTTTGCTAACGTGTGCCACAACAATCACCGGCTTGTCCCCCATCTCCTTTTTCGTATTCAAGACCATTTCCATATCGCCGCTATTGTTCGTTTTTACCGTTTTGCCTTTATAGCTTCGATTGGTGAAATCTTCAAACGGACTGCCACCTGCCAGACTTTCGTCGCGAGCAGCAACCGCTTTGTAGGGACTGTATTGCAAGCTGATTGGCACATAGCCTGTGCCTCCTTTTTCCAGATCTTTTCCATCGTAGCCAACGCCGCCATCGGGATTTTTCACACCCACCAAGGCAAAGTCGGCCTCAGCAGGAGATGCCACGACTTCAAAGTAATGTTTGACGACTTCAAGGTTAAACGGAATCTCTTGCTTCTCGGGAACTTCGAAACCAAACCAGTTTTTGGTGGCTGGTACAACCCGCTCCGGAATATAGACCTTCAGCTGTTTCTTCAACGGCAATGTCTGTTCATGATTTTTCAACAGGACGATCGTGCGCAGCTGAGCTTCGTAGCCGGATTTCATGTAATCAGGATTACCAACAACCTGCTTTGTTTTGGCCACATCGAGGTATGGATTTTCGAACAAGCCAACCCTGAAGATATTTCGAAGTAAGCGAACCGCAGAACGCTCGAAACGCTCCCGCATAGCTGTTTCGCCATATTTGGCAACACCCATTTGGTATGCTTCGATAACCGGCCCCATATCGTTATTGCCACCAAACTGATCGACACCGGCTTCCAAGGCCTTGAAATGACGTTCAGACTCCGTTAATCCTTCTACTCCCCAGCATTTTCCCTCGAAGCGTTCGACGCTGGTGGTATTTTTCGTAATCATCCAATCGGTGCAAACCACGCCATCGTAACCATACTTTTCACGTAGTAAGTCCGTGATCAGATACCTATTGTAACTGTTGCCGACTTCTTCGCCATTCACGGTATCGCGCTGCCACGAAATGGTGTAATAAGGCATTACTGCTGCTGCTTTCGAGGTTTTTCCCTTTAGTTTGAAAGCACCTTCAGTAAAAGGCTTCAGATGATCAGCCAAATTATTACCGGGATAAACTGCATAAGCGCCATAGCCAAAATGGGCATCGCGACCACCTTCTTCTGGTCCGCCACCCGGCCAGTGTTTCACCATAGCATTCACACTGCCATACCCCCAGCCGTCGGCAACTTCTTTATCACCGGTTGATGTCTGCATGCCATCAACATAAGCACGAGCCATATCGGTTGCCAGATCCGGATCTTCCCCCATAGTGCCGTCGAAACGGCTCCAGCGTGGTTCGGTTGCCAAATCAATTTGTGGTGACAGTGCCGTAGCAATTCCCAGCGCCCTGTATTCCGAGGCGGCGATCTCACCAAACTGACGCATCAATTCGGGATCGAAGGAAGCTGCCAGTCCCAACGTACTTGGCCACATCGAGATTTTACCTCCTGCTCCGGCATTGTACTCGGCATATGAATCGCTGCCATGGCGCGGATCGGAACTGGTGTTTACCGGAACTCCCAGGATAAAACCTTCAACATAAGCCTGCGCGTTGTTATTCCACTGTGCAGCAACTGCCGGGCTTTCGACCGAAGTAATCAGCACATGTCTTAGGTTATCATCTTTCAGGAATTTTAACTGTGTATCGGACAAATCGCTGAGTTCTGCACCGCTCTCATCAAACGCTTTTCCGTTGTAGGTACCACCGTAAAAGCCGGTTCCTCGTGCAGGAATTGCCTGGTGAGCACTGTAAAGCATCAGTCCGGCAATTTGCTCGACGGTCATCTGAGAAGCCAAATCCTGAGCTCTTTGATCAACCGGCAATCGCCAGTCCTCATAAGCATCGAGCTTCCCGTTACGATTCAAATCTTTAAAGGCATAACCTTTTTCTGTTATCAAGTTGACACCGCTAGTGGGCGAATATCCCAAGCTGGGACCACCGGATTGCGACACCAAATTATAGCTATCTTTTTCCTCAGTCGTAATATCGGGGCTACAACTTCCAGTAAAAAGGAAGGCAGCTAATAGTAGGATATAATCGTACTTCTGCATGGTTTAGGTTAGGTGGGTTAGGTGGAAAGGCAAAATACGCGGTCGGTAATGATCCCCGCCCCTTTGAAGAAGCGGAGATCAAGAATTATCTACAAACGAAAAACCTATTTTTGACTTAATTTTTCAATCGTTATTTCGGGGGCAAGCACATTGCTTACGCTACCCGCATCAATATCGCTGGCCACGCTGAAGTCGGCCGACTGATTGATTTTAACTGAAGAAGCTCCAACTTTTACTGTATAGTTTCCGGCTTCAACAAGCCAACTTGAAGAAGCTTCGTCGAACGAGGCCAAATCAGTTGATTTGATTGTGAAACTCAATGTTACTGTTTCGTCCGGATTCAGGAGCTTGGTTTTTCCGAAAGCCACCAATTCTTCTTCCGGCTTTTCAAGCTTAACCTGCGGAGCAGACGCATAAACCTGAACAACTTCACGACCGCCAACTGAACCCGTGTTTTTCACATCCACAGATACCGTTAGTTCACCATCAAAATTAGTAGCACTCAATTGCAGATTACTGTACTCGAAATTGGTGTACGATAATCCGTAACCAAACTCATAGGCAACAGGAACATCGAACGTATTGTAGTAACGATATCCAACGTAAATGTCTTCGTCGTAAACCACTTCCCAGGGGGTACGTTTCATGAAGGAGAAACCGGATAAGTCGGCAGCATTATCAACGTCATCAGACTTGATTTCGTGACCAGGGAATGTTTTTGAAGTCGGCGCGTCATCATAGGAAACCGGGAATGAAACAGCCAGTTTTCCAGATGGATTTACCTTACCCGAAAGCACATCAACCACCGAGTTTCCGGCTTCCTGACCAGGTTGCCATGCCAACAAAACAGCATCGGGAGTCTTTGCCCAACTTGCCGTTTCTATAGCACCACCAACGTTCAACACAACAATGGCTTTTTTACCTTTCGCATGGAAAGCATCAGTAACGTCCTTGATCATGGCTTTTTCTGTGTCGGTCAAATAGAAGTCACCAGCTTCGGCTTTACGGTCGCCGCCTTCTCCCGAATTTCTACCAATAGTGATTAAGGCCATATCATTTTCAGCAGCCATTTTCGTTGCTATCGCTTTTGATAAAGGCATTTCGGTTACCGGGATTTTGCCATGCATCAATGCAGCCAGCCAGTTGTCGGTTTTAACTCCCTTCGCACGTTCTGCTTCGATATATTTTTGATAGATTTCAGTCAACTCGGCATCAGTTGCATATCCGCCATTTTCCAAACCTTCCATCAGCGAAATAGTGTAAGCTTCATTCACATCGCCACTACCGGTACCACCAGCTATAAAATCGTACGACGTGTTACCAAAGGCAGCTACTTTTTTCACATCAGCAGCGATTGGTAATGCCTGATCGCGATTTTCGAGCAGCACCATACCATCGGTAGCGGCCTGACGAGTCACTTCAGCATGTGCTTTCAAATCCGGATTGCAAGAGTAAGCATATCCTTTATATTTTGGCGTTTTCAGCATAATTCCGAAAATGCGGCTCAGGTTTTTATCCAGAATCGCCTCATCAATAGACTCTTGATTGACAGCGCTACTCAACTCCTGAACTTGTTTCGGCTGTCCCGGTTGAATCATATCGTTACCAGCTTTCATTTGAGCAATAACATCGCTACCACCACCCCAGTCGGTCATTACGTAGCCTTCAAATCCCCAGTCGTTACGTAACACATCTGTTAATAAACCATGGCTTTCTGAGGTATAAACACCATTCAGTTTGTTGTATGAAGACATCACCGTCCAGGGCTGTGCCTCTTTCACAGCAATTTCAAAACCTTTCAAATAAATTTCGCGCAGAGCTCGCTGGCTAACAACGGTATTTACCGACATCCGGTTGGTTTCCTGGTTATTGGCTGCGAAGTGTTTAATTGACGTTCCTACGCCGTTGGATTGAATTCCTTTCACCATCGCGGCAGCCATTTTTCCCGTTACCAGCGGATCTTCGGAATAGTACTCGAAGTTACGGCCACACAACGGGTCGCGTTGGATGTTCATACCGGGCGCCAACAAAACATCAGAACCATATTCCAATACTTCATTGCCCATGGCTTCACCTACTTTATAAACCAAATCGGTATCCCAGCTAGAAGCTAAAACAGTAGCAATCGGGAACGCTGTACAATAGTAGGTTTTCTCTTCCCCTTCCCGCGTGGGTTGAATACGCAATCCGGCCGGACCATCGGTTAAAACCTGGCAAGTCACTCCAAGTTCAGGAAACTCGGACGAATTACCGGCAGCACCGGGTAAATAAGTTCGAATATGATCGACCATCGCTTTGTAATTGGGACCTAACTCATTATCGTCACCGCCTCCAAACTTCTTCTTAATTGAATCCGGCAGATCCATAAACATCCCGGTGCCGATAAGCACCTCTGCTTTTTGATCCAGTGTCATTTTTGAGATTGTATTCTTGATCACTTCTTCATCGCCGGGCTGCTTGGGCTGCGAGCTGCAGCCAAATACGCCAAGTGTTAGGCTGAATAAACAAACCTTTGAAATTAAGCTTGTCTTTTTTAATCGGTTTTTCATAAGTTCTTTGAATATTAGGTTATATGTCCAATAGACGCAATGATAATTTATTATGACGATATTACCAACATGTTTTACAAATGCTTTTTGATGACTGCTCTGATATGAAAGTTATTCGTCGATAATTCTTCGCACGTTGCCGCAAGGGGACAATCGTCATTAAGCTTAGATCGATTCCCTTGCGGCAAGCCTCGGAGCGATTGTTAGTAGCTTGAAGGAAAAGGCCCGATTGAAGCTATCAAGGAGCTAACTACCCCGCTGCTGCGTCTCTCCCTATTTAAAAAGTAGAGGAGCGAATTCAGACAGGTAAACCCGCCAGTTTGTCCAGGTATGTCCCCCTTCAGTTTCGACATAGGCATAGTTCATTCCAATTTCATCCAGCTTCTGTCGGTAATCTGTCACATTTTTATACAAAAAATCAGCTTTCCCAATACCTATCCAGTATAATTTCAATCCGTTATCCATTTGTTGCTTCAGCGTATTATCGATATCACTGTACACTTTACCGGTTGAATCTTCGCGTGGCATAATAGCTGCTGAGAACAAGCCAACATAGTCGAAAGTATTGGGGTAATAGCGTGAAATATGAAGTGAATGAAAACCACCCATGGATAAACCGGCAATCGCACGATCAGCCTTATCCGCTTTCACCCGATAGTTCGATTCCACAAATTTCATTACATCGGGAAAAGCTTCTTCAAACTTACCGTCCATGGTGTGATCTAATTGCATGCTTGGCTTGTAAAAGCCTTTTGCTGACTCACCCGGCGCAGCTTTTTGTGCTGCATTACCGTTGGTCATAACAACGATCATTGGCGTGGCTTTACCTTCCGCAATCAGGTTATCCAGGATTTGAGCCGTACGACCATAGTTGATCCAAGCTTCTTCGTCACCTCCCATTCCGTGCAACAAGTACAAAACCGGATATTTATCTTTACTGCTTTCGTAACCAGGAGGCGTATAAATTGTCATTCGCCGGGTCATTCCAACTCCGGGAGAATCATACCAACGACGGGCAACCGTACCGTGTGGCTCATCTTTTACCGAATACAAATCACCTTTTTCACCTCCAACAATAAAAATGCTGAAGACCGAAGATACATCGCGAATCATATAAACATTGTTTGGATCGGTCGATTTGAAGCCATCAACAATAATATTGTAGGTATACAAATCAGATGCGAGTGGTTCTGATGTGTAGGTCCAGATTCCGTCCGCACCTTTGACGAGGTTGGCTTTACCGGGAACTTCAAACTCGCCCCATTGTGTTTTTATCATTTCCTTCGGTGTGAAATCTCCTACGATTTGCACCGTGTCGGCATCAGCCGCATCTACACGAAAGGTGACGGTATTGTCGGGGTTTATTTCCGGAGAGATAATCTGTTGTCCTCCCCATAAAGCTTGCTGTGCTTCAGCTGAAAAACTTAGCAGAACGGCTGCAATGAAGGCAGCGAATAAATTCTTTTTCATCATGTTCTTTTTTTGGTTGATTATTTATTGTCAGGTTTATACTATAAGACTCTTAAAATTTCATTGTGTTTAATGCACACATGCTAAATTTCTGAAAAAAATTTAATTCAACTAACTTATTCTTACAATTTCTACAATCAGATTAAACTTCGAAAACTGTTTATCAAAAGCTCGATGGAGAGCAACCTTTCATCAGTATTTTTTTCTGTTACCTGCCTACCAGCATTTCGAGTTCAGGGAGCGGTAACAATTCATGGTTATCTGTTTAAAGTTTATAAGTTGAGCTGGTATGTAAAAAACTCAAGCCAAAGATCCTTTCTTTTATAGCCAACTAAAGTTGGTGATAGTTTAATCACTCAATTGCCGGACAGCGGATAACCAAGGTAAGCTAGAGAAAAATAATCGCTCATCAAGTTGGCTTAGTTGCGGCTAGCCAACTCCCAGATCAAATTTGAGCTTTCTAAGCGCAAAAAGAAAAGCTCTGAAATCAGACTTAAGTCAATTTCAGAGCTTCCTTCTATATAATACTTTCGTGACTCACACCAGACTAAAAATCCGGCTGGTCATTCAGTTGATCTTATTTAAAAACAACGCCACTTTTTTCTATGCCCAGTTCTAAACCTCTTAGTTCAGCCTGACCTCTCAATAATCCAATGGCAGAATACCCGGGGTTCGTTTTCTTCTTCAGGTCATCCAGAATCATATGTCCGTGGTCGGCACGCATCGGGATCACATCGTCGCGACGGTTCATGGAATGACGTTTCCTTTGTTCTTTCAGAACAGCCACGATAACGCTGTACATGTCAACATCGCCGCGCAAGTGACTGGCTTCATGGAAACTACCATCTAGGCCGCGTTGTGTACTGCGCAAATGTAAAAAGTTAATCTTACTTCCCAAACGTTCAACAATACCTGGCAAATCGTTGTCGGCACGTACACCCAATGAACCAGTGCAGATACACAGGCCATTGTATATTGAATCGACAACATTGACGATATACTGCAGATCATTCTCGGTGCTTACAACACGCGGTAATCCAAACAATGGAATTGGTGGATCGTCGGGATGGATTGCTAAACGCACGCCCGATTCAATGGCAATCGGAACAATCTGTTCAAGGAAATACTTCAGATTTTCGCGATATTGTGCCGAATCGATCTCCTTATACTCTGCCAAACGAGCACGAAAATCTTCGATTGAATATCCTTCCTGCCCTCCCGGAAGACCGGCAATAATATTCTTCTGAAGCATGTACTGTTTCTCCGAGCTCATGGATTCGAACTTCTGTTTGGCAAGTTCTAGTTGTTCTTTCGAGTAACAGGCTTCAGCCCCTTCTCTTCGCAAAATGAACATGTCGAAAGCGATGAAATCGCTCATATTAAATTCAAGAGCCCTGGCTCCATCGCTCAATTCCATTTCCAGGTTTGTGCGGGTCCAGTCAACAACAGGCATCCAGTTATAAGTCAAAACCGGAATTCCTACTTTCCCAACGTTTCGAATTGATTCTTTATATTTCTCAATCCATACATCGCGATTAGCCTTTCCTTGTTTAATGTCTTCGTGGACCGGAATACTTTCAATAACACTCCAGTTCAATCCACGTGGTTTTGCCGGACTCACAGAGCTGTCAAACTCAATGATTTTTTTGCGTTCTTGGATTGCTTCGATCGTCCACACCTCGCCGATCGGAACTTCGTGTAAAGCTGTTACAATTCCGGTAGCACCGGCTTGTCTAATATCTGTCAGCGTAACCGGATCTGTTGGCCCGTACCACCGCCATGTTTGTTCCATTCCCATATTCTGGCTTTTTATATTAATTTGTTTGTTAGTTGATTTTTTATCTGGTCACATCAAGTCGAGACCTGAATTGGCTGCAAAGATCGCCATTGCTTTCCACATTATTCCGTTAACGACAACGGATAAGAATCGCTTTAATGATAGCTTAATAATATCAGGAAATAGCAATGGTTGGCAAGTGTCAATATCAAAAAAAAGGCAGGACGAAATCACCAACCGGTTCATTCCATCCTGCCTCTTTCCAAATAGCTGCAGATTAGTAAACCTTGAAAATATGCTTCACAGGTTGAATTACAAAGTTAAACTCGTAATCCTGATAAGGAAGTTTGTATTCCTCACGTGGAACTGCTCCCCAACTGTTTACACAGCCCAGCCCCATTTGCGTTTTGTCAATACAAATAGTAACAAAATCACTTTGTACCACTTCAGCAAAGTGACGTTGATCTTTTTGAATACCGTCATCCAGGGATTCAACGGTGTAATTCAAAGCTGAAATCGAGTAAACATTATCCGATTTGAAACAAACACCTGAACCGGTTTCATCTAGTTGCGCCCACCATCGAATGTCGGATTTAGTTCCGGTTTCCTGCGGACGAATGTAAGCGTAAGCTTGTTCTTCGACGCTTTGATCATACAGACCGATAAAGTCTGCATCTTTACGATCGATGTAGTTCTCGCCCGGCCCGCGACCATAGTATTTAATGTGCGAATAGTTTTCAGGCATTTCCAGTTTCATCCCGAAACGGAACATTTCGGAGACCTTTCCTTTTTCGCCGGCAACCAGTTGCTGGCTTACTTTTATGGCTCCTTCATTATTAATCTGGTAGGTCAAATGTAGCTGACCTCCAACGTCAGTCATGTCGTATTCTGCTTTCACTTCGGCTAATCCTTCCGGAGTCATTGCTGCACTAAGCGATTTCAACTCCAATTTCGGATTCTTCCAAACTGCATATTTTAACTGCAATTCAGCTCCGTAATCATTGTCGGTTGGTGCTCGCCAAAAGTTTGGTTCTAATTGGGTGCCATCTTCAAATACGAATTTGCCATCAACCAAATAGCGACACAGATAACCGGATTTGCGGCTGAAATCGATTTGGAAGTTTTCGCCTTTCACCAACAGGTAGTTTATATCTTCGTCAACAATCGTTGGCTCAACGACCTTCTGATTGACCGCCACTTTATTGGCTAAAACGACATCGCTAAACTGCCATTCGTTGACGGCCAACTGCTGACGAGCCAATGCGTAACCGGCCGAAACAAGCTGTTCCTCCGATTTTAGTTTATAGGCAACATTTACAAATACTTCGTTAGCCTCAAGGTCTGCTGGTATTTTAACGCCCAAGTCAACTTTAACTTTTTGTTGTGGACCAACATGCAGATCGCTAACTGTTCCGGTTTTCAATACCTTTCCGTCAGCTACCAGTTCCCATTCAAGGTAGAAGTTTGACAGATCTCGGAAAAAATATTCGTTATAGACCTCAACCTGTCCGTTTTTCAAATCAACCGGCGTGGTCCAGATCGACTGGTAGTAATAGCCAACTTCTTTGTAATGCGGATTTGGCTTCCGATCAGGGCTGATCAGACCATTATCCAAAAAGTTATTATCGGTCGCATCATAGGGGTTGAAATCGCCACCATAAGCATAAATCAATTGACCGTCTTTGTTTTGCCAATGGATGGACTGGTCGACAAAATCCCAGATAAACCCACCCTGATAGAGCGGATATTTACGAATTAAATCCCAGTACTCTTTGAAACCACCTTCAGAGTTGCCCATGGCGTGGGCGTATTCACATTGAATGAGGGGTTTCTTCTTATCAGACTGGCCATATTTCTCGCTGTTCTTGTAATCGTAATACATCGGGCAAAAAATATCGGTGAATTCATTTTCACCTGCCCGCTCGTACTGGACCGGGCGCGATTTATCGTAAGCCTTCGTCCATTTGTAACAAGCTTCGAAATTAGAGCCGAAGCCCGCCTCATTCCCCATCGACCAAATAATGACTGATGGATGGTTGTAATTTCGGAGTACATTCCGCTGATCGCGCTCCAAGTGAGCTTTTGCAAACAACGGGTTCTTAGCCAGCGTTTCATCGCCATAGCCCATCCCGTGCGACTCGACATTGGCTTCGGCAACGACATAAATCCCGTACTTATCGCACAGCTCATACCACAAGTTGTTATCGGGATAGTGGCACGTACGCACCGCATTCACGTTGAACTTCTTCATCATCAGGATATCCTGCTCCATGCGCTCGGGTGAAACCACATAACCTCCATCCGGATCCAGTTCGTGACGGTTCACCCCTTTAATCAGAATAGGCTGACCATTCACACAAAGCTGGCTGTTTTTCATCTCAACCTTACGGAAACCGACTTTTACGGTAATCACTTCCTGCACCGCCCCTGATTTTTTCAAGGTGGCAGTCAGGCTGTAAAGTGTTGGTGTTTCAGCCGTCCATTTTTCAGGCTTAGCCACTTCAATTTCTGTGACCAATTCGTCGGAGCCACTCAGCTGTTTTTCGCCTACAACTTTTCCTGTTGCATCGGTTAGCTTCAATTCAACATCGGCTTTCGCTGATAAATCGACTTTTACCTGCAGTGTACCATCGGTATAATCGTTTACTAAGTCCGGGGTAACTTTCAAGTCGCTGATGTAGGTTTTATTGCGGGCATAAAGATAGCAGTCTCTGCCAACACCTGAGAAACGCCAGAAATCCTGGTCTTCCAGGTAGCTGCCATCACACCAGCGAAATGTCTGAAATGCCACAAGGTTTTTCCCCGGCTTTAGATATTTTGTCAGGTCGAATTCAGCCTCCAGTTTGCTGTCTTCGCTGTAACCAACAAACTTGCCGTTGACATACAGGTTGATATTAGAAGTCACCGAGCCAAAGTGAACAAAAATTTCTTTACCGCTCCAATCAGCCGGCAACTCAATTTCTCTACGATAAGTACCTACATGATTGTTTTCTTCAGGCACAATGGGCGGGGTATTTTTATACTGGTGGCGCCAGGCGTATCCGATATTGACATAAAGCGGATCTCCATAACCGTTCAATTCCCAAAGTCCGGGAACCTGCATGTCGTTCCAGCCTTTATCGTTCATGTCAACTTTGTAGAAATCGGTTGGCCGTTGCCAGGCATGCTGCACCCAGTTGAATTTCCACACGCCATTCAGGCTCATAAAATTACTCGAACTTTCTTTTAAGCCGGTTTCTGCTTTCGCTTCTGACTCGTAGGCAAAGAACGCACTGTGCATCGGCACGCGGTTTACTTCATTCACCTTCGGATCCTGCCAGTAGTTTTGTGCCTGAGCTCCAAAACCCGCCAACATCATCGCGACAGCTAATATCTTTTTTTTCATATCAAATTATGTATTTTATAAATGGATTGTTCTTTCAATTAAAAATGACCCTTTATTAATTAAACGCAAATCTGCCCATAATCCCCTAAATGAATTCATAAAAATTTACACTGTGGTTAAGCAGAGCATGCAAGCTGTTGCGTAAATTATTCGACGGGCACAAGGTAGGCTGCAAAACCTCCTCCGGCGACCATCTTCATCGTCAGCTTGTCGCCATGTGAGACTGTCGTTTCTGACCGTTGCAGTTTTTCTGCATCAACAGAGGAATCTTCAACATCTTCAAAAGCAACCATTCGGTATTTGCCCGATCCCAGAAAATCAAGCTTAATCTCCAGTTCCCGTTCATCACTATTCGTCATTGATCCAATGAACCACTGATCGCCCGAACGACGCGCCATGGTAATATACTCACCAATCTGTCCGTTCAGCACTTTGGTATCGTCCCACACCGATTTTACCTTTTTCAGGAACTCTGCGCCTTCCTGTCCTTTGTAATTATCCGGGTGATCGCAGGCAACCATAAACGGACTGTCGTAAACCACAAACTCCGCCAACTGAAAACAGCGGGTTCCCAATACATTGGCAGGACTGGTGCACTTGAAATCCTCCGGTGTACGGTTCAAAAAACCGCCCGGAGTGAAATCCATCGGTCCGGCCAACATCCGCGTGAAAGGTAAGGTCAGGCAATGCTCGGGAGTTACCCTGTTCGACCATTTGTTATACTCATTTCCCATTACTCCCTCGCGGGTTAGTAAATTTGGATAAGTTCTCCTGAAACCGTCCGGTTTGTATGCCCCGTGAAAGTCAACCATCAGGTGATATTTAGCTGCAGTTTTCACAATTTTATGATACCAGTTCACCATTTCCTGGTCCTCGCGGTCCATAAAGTCGATTTTAATTCCAACCAGTCCCCATTCTTCATACAAAGCAAATGCCTTCTCAATATCGCTGCGATCAACATCGGTCCAGTAAAGCCAAACCCAACATTTTACTCCTCTGCTCTTGGCATAGTCGAGTACCTCAGGCATATTCACATCCGGATTGACGGTTGTAATATCAGCATCCGGTTGATTGAACCGACCATACCATTGCCAGTCAATCAACTGATAGGGCCATCCCATTTCGCTAGCCAAATCGATGTATTGTTTTATGGTTTTGGTATCCATTTGCACCTCTGCACTCCACCAATGATCCCAGGCTGACAGCCCCGGCTTGATCCATGACGGATCTTCAATGGCGCATGGATCATTCAAATTGCAAACCAACTCAGATTCGACCAAATTTCCCGGGGTATCCCCCAGCATGATCACGCGCCAAGGGGTTTTGTGCGGAATTGTGATAATATCCTTTTCACCATCTGTACCTTGCCCCGGCCTTGGAGAGAGTTGTACCTTTAAACTATTTGTTTTATTGGGCAAGGTCGGTTTCAGAAACATGCCTCCAAAATCAACAATAGCAGCTTCAGTAATGGCAGCATAACACGTATCGTTCACCTTCAATGTAACCGGAAGCCCAAGCAACATTAGATTCGTTATATCCGATATATTTCGTTTCAAAAATTCGGTTTCCTGAGACGACTCAAAAGTCTTGTAGTCGGCTGCCCAACAAGTGAAATCTTCCGAAAAATCGAACGTCGTGCCTTCGTCTGTAATGGTATACTTCTCCAACTGACCCGGCCCGGTAAACTCATTTCGGAAAGCAACTCCATCATTATAGGCTCTGACGGTTAAATTTAGGGTACGTCGCGGAAACCGTTTTTCTTCCAGCGACAGGATCAATTCGTTATAATGATTAATGACCTCCGATTCGCGTTTCAGCACTGGCTTCCAGCTTTCGTTTATTTCGTTTTGGGTTGAAGCTTTCACCTGCAAATCGTTTCCCAAAGGAGGTTGACTGGCAAAGCGATAACTTACTGCCGACCCGGAAACAACAGCCACTCCATCCCGAAAAACGGAATAACTTACATTATCACCGATATCAATTTTTATCTCGGATTTCCCGTTTGGAGATTTTAAAACATACTGTGCCAGTCCCGAATAAGCAGTAAACAAGCCTAGTAGAACGATTAATACGATTCTTTTCATCAATTTGAAATTATTGGGGTTTTATTTTGAAAGGTTTATGTCGTTTTGAATTCCTACTTCCTGGAATAATTCGCCTCAAGATAACAATAATCAGAATAATTGATTGAATCAATTGCAGCTGTATTGATCGATTTAATCGTAAAACTGACCTTCAAATTAAACAGACAAATACGGAGATCGACTATAACGACCTAGCTCATAAAATGAAACACACCGGAAATCGTTTTTAAACGATTTAAGACAAGGAAAGCTTGAAAGACCATTAACAACCAGGCTGAAATTCACCAAATAAAAAAGCCCGTAAGTTCAAAATACTTACGAGCTTTTTTCTCTTTGAGGTCGGGATGATCTGACTCGAACAGACGACCCCCACGTCCCGAACGTGGTACGCTACCAACTGCGCTACATCCCGATTAAACAACGGCATGCAAAAATAATATTTTCATTTTAAAAGAATAAAACCGATGCCGAATATTTTATTCTAAAATTGATTTATTTTGAACTTACTCCCCTTATTTATTCTCTCACAATACTTAAGCGCTACTTTGATCAGTCTTTATTTAAGAACGAATCCAAATAACTAAATACAGGTGTTAGCTGCCCTTGCTTTAAAATGGTGGCCCGCTCGGCAATTCCTTCAGTGTCTTCACCAAAAATGGACGGAAAAACAAACGTGTACAGATCCCGTGCAAAGGTTCTTGATGCATCCAGCGGCAAGGCTGTGGGTAAATTATCGACAGCCATCACGGTAACATTCTTCGAATGACTGAATGCCGGCTCCTCCGCTAACTCATAGGGATTAACATCATAAAAAGGCTCTTCAATGGAGCTGGTTCGCATTGTCGTCGGAATCGGACCTTCCAGGTCGCAACTAACGTCGGCAATAAGCGAAATGGCAAACTTTCGATCTGCCAACTGCTCCTTAGTGAAGAAAACAGGTGAGTTACTGTCCCAAAAATGGCAGGCAATAAACACATCCGCATTTTCCAGGTAGGGTTGAAATTTGGAGACATAATCCGAAGGATCTTTGTAAAACTCCTGTTGACTAAAAGTCCCGTCTTTGGGGGCCACATAATCTTCCGGATCCAAACGACTGTAAACGGCGTGCTTATATTCGCGATTAATAAAATCCAGCGGACTGACCTCGGGAATTCCTATTTCGCGGATAATTTCCAATGCTCCGGCAGCGACTCTTCCACCGCCGGTTAAAACAATTTTCAGGGGTGGCACTTTAAATTGCCTCAAGTGGTGATGTAACTCTTTTAAGTCGCGGCATTCTTCCGGACCCGGAATATCAACCTTCAGGAATCGTTTCGCAATGCCTTTAAAGGCATAATAGCTTCCGACAACTCCAGCCCAAAAGCCAAAAGCGACCAACCGATTTTTTTTCGAATCAGTAAAATATTCATAATCCAGCAGGGTAATTTTCTTAAGGGCCATTTCAGCAAAAAAACCTTGATTATAGCCTTGTTTTTTGGCCACATGGGCAAACATGATGTAGGTTTTACCTTCAATCATCGTTTCTGGAGCTACTTCTTTCACGCCAATCAAGAGGTCGCAATGCGACACATCTTCGACAACAGGGATTCCTATTTCCCGATACTCATCATCGGTGTGAACCCTCACCTGGCTCGTCTGAACAAACAACTCTACATTTGGATAATTTTCCCGAATCATGACAGCTGTTTCAGGCGTAATAGCCACTCGTCTGTCTTTCCATCTTCGGGTTTCCCGGAGTATTCCAACTTTCATATTCTCGTCTTAGGGGTACTTGTCCGAAGATACAGAAAAAACCAACTGTAATCAAAAAGATCCAATCTGCTGAATCATAAATCTGCCTTAACCAGTAAAATAATGTAAAGACCTCCAATCCTTCTTGGATTACCGAAAAATAATGTAATTTTGTGCTCCATTCTACCGGGGATGACTGGTTTTGACAGCGGGTAGAAGAGGTATGTAAGCATGCTGAGCTTTGTCTGTTGGCTCAATAATCTCAATAGGCAAACTTTTAATTGGCGAAAACAACTACGCTCTTGCTGCGTAATTCTACTAAGTAGATTACACTTAATCCCGACACTAGGTGCCGGGACAAGACATCGCCCGGGTGCTAATTTCCTGAAGCGGCCCGATCCGGCGGTGCAAGTAAATCGGGAATAGTGAAAGCTTTGCTTCGGAGCTTTTGCAAAAATTAAGAAGCTAAGGTAGTAGTCGGTGGCCTTGATCCTGCTGCTACACGAAAATTAAGTCGGGGATAAGCATGTAGAAAGCATATTGCTTCCTCGTTTGGACCCGGGTTCGATTCCCGGCATCTCCACAAATAAAAACCACTTCAATATGGAAGCGAGCACTTTAAAAATGCTCGCTTTTATTTTTTAGTCAACATCTAGTCTACATTGCCGAAAACCTTTCAAATCTACAGCATTACTATTTGCCGTCAGTTGCATCAGAAAACAGCGGAATTTGTTATCTATATATTACAATTACCGATATCATAAATCATTATCGACTCTGACACCGGAATCAGTGTATCGAAACTAAGGTGCACAGACTTTAAAAGAGCGAAAGCAAATAAAAATTAGTACTCTAAATCAGAGAAGACGACTAAACAAAAAAGTCACTTAAAATCAATTTGATTATTAAAAAGTACTCATTAAATCGTAATGGAAATATGTCCCGATTGGTTTGACGTTAAGCAGCTGTCTCAGTTGATCTTAGCGTCTGATTCGTGGATCCCCTTGTCCGGGCCAATTACCCACCAGAAATACCAGTCCCATAAGCCGATTGCTATAAAGTAGCCTTTATAAGGTATGGGGTGCCATGGCGGTCATAATCTCGACAAAAGAACCCCACATTGATATACAAAAAACAAGTAATTTCATTTTTACAAGTTATCACTCATGGGGGAGATATGCACTTTAGATTAAATTCAACAGTAATAAGGAGGATGTATGAAACTAAAATAATCCTTAGCCTTCTATCCAATGAAATTTAGCAACTCCAAGGTTGAAGACTTACACAGACTCATTTCAAGTAAGAATACATGCACACCCAAGAGTAGGGTAACTTTTTCCTTTCACCTCCGGACATTCCATTAAATGTGTCTTCGGAGAGAAATGATACAAATATCGTTTCAGTACATCTACACTTTCACGGGCGATTAGGCTGTCTTCGTTTGGCAGATGGTTATAAATTAAAGCTTTAATCTCAATTTTCCGACTCAGGCAGGCTTCTATACTCAGCAACGTATGGTTGATACTGCCCAGTCTTGATGAACTCACAAGTATTAGAGGAAAGCCTTTAGCTTGCAAATAGTCGATTGTCAGTAAGTCATCTTTAATTGGAACCATTAATCCTCCGGCTCCCTCTAAAAGCACCGTATCGTATGTTCTCTCCAGGTGTTTCGTTGCTTGGCTGATGAACTCGGGACTAATCGTTGTATTTTCCATTCGGGCGGAGAGATGGGGCGAAGCCGGGAACCTAAAAACATAGGGGCAGGTTACTTTTTTCAAATCAACCTCCTGCAGGTCAATTCCCATAATTTCCCGATGCCGGAGCAGATCGTTAGCAATTTCGCCACTTCCGGTTTGGACCAGCTTTTGTGTAATTACTTTTATGCCATTTTGGTAGAGTTCGCGGGCAAGCAACCCGGTTATCATCGTTTTGCCGCAGTCGGTGTCGATGCCGCTAATAAAATAGGTTTTACTCATGTTTGTTTTTTGCTAATAAGATGATTGGATGATAGGTTAACACAAAATCATTCGGGGTGCTAACCGGGTAATTCATTTCAAACGCCTCCAGTTTCCGACGATTCCAGCACGATGTTTTTGCAATGGCGTTCACACCTGTATTTTTAATATGCCGAAGTACATCGGTGGGGTGATTAAAATGAAGTTGTACTTGTTCATCGTGCAGGTAGAGAATATCAAAGTGATCACTCATCATTTCCCGGATTTCATTTGCCGTATAATAAAGCAGGCCCTGGTTGCTGGCTGTTTTGATTTCCTGAAAATTTTGTGGGCCGAATGTGCTGAAGGCAAATAATCCACCCGGCTTCACCGCATGGTGAACTTTCAGTATAAAGGCCTTTAGATTGTGGAACCACTGAACTGTTGACGACGATAGAACGGCATCTAAATGTCTCGGAAATTCAATTATTTCCGCATCTCCTTCGAGAAAAGTCCAATCCTTAAACTGGTGTTGCCTGAAGATTTCTTCAATGCCGTTTTCTTTTGCGCCAACCAGGTCATTGACATAGTATTTACGGGGCGTTGCTATTTTTAGGATTTCGTTTGTTAGCAGGCCGGACCCGCATCCAACCTCAAGCAGTGAGCTGAAAGTGGTTAGTCCGTTTGTCGCCAGACAATCGGTCAGCTTACCGCAGATTTCGCGTTGCACAGAAGCATGCTGATTGTAGCTGTGCCTACTTTTCCCAAATCGTTTTCTTACGGTTTCTTTGTCGATGATCATTGCTTTGCGATTTTTAGGAGTTCGTGCCAGCTTTTTACTTCCGAAAAAGGAAAGTGGGTCCAATCGGTTTCAATTACCCGGGCTTTGTCCGACCAAAAATTGAGTTGATGGGCAGTCGGAATAATTTGGTCGTTTATCGCTACGAAAGCAGCATCCCAGCTTAGGTTTTGGTTCGCTGTCGTTTGCTCCAAATCATAAAAAAACTGTAATTCCAGTTTTTGGTTAGCTGTACTTCGTTGTGATTGTTGCTTCGTTGCTTTGTCGAGCCTATTTTTCCCGCCAAACATTCTCAGGTTGAACTTGAAACGGGTGCGTTCATTCCAGCCATCCAATGTTTGTTTGAACGTTGTATGTGGAATGGCCATCTCATCGTGCCGAACCCATGGAGTTCCGTTAATGGCCAGGCATTGTGTAAGCTGCAATTTTGATTTTGGCAGGATTTCGTTAGCCGCGCAAACGCCCAGCGACCAGGCAACAACAATGATCGTCTGGTATTGAAATTCATCGGTCGGAAGAGGTTCTATTTGACTAAAATCATTCAAGTGACAGACGTCAAACCCGCGGTGGTCAAATTCATCCAGAACATGTTCATCCATTCCCCAACCGTTAAAAAAGAGGATACAAGCTGGCTCTCCTTTTCTTTTAATCCATTTTTGCGTCATGAGCGGTCAATTGATTGATTAATTTGTTGAGTTCACCGATTTGCAGCCCGGCATAGAGCGAAATGCGCAAGCGTGCAGTGCCTTCCGGTACGGTCGGATGGCGAATCGGCAATATGTAAAAGCCTTCCTCCCGTAGTCTCTCCGCAACACGGACTGCTTCGTTATTTCCGCCAATAATTACCGGAATAATATGACTTTGATAAGGGATGTTTAAGCACTCTGAAAAGTCGATACAGAGCTGTTCCAGTTGCTTGCGCCGTTCCGTCATTTTTAGCATCTTTTCAAAAATGAAAACTGTCCAGGCGAGGTTGATCGATGGAAGTGCTGTGGTAAAAATGAAGCTGCGCGATGTGTTAATCAAATAGTTTTTGAAGACCGTGTCGCAAACAACAAAAGCCCCAACCGATGCCAGCGCTTTCCCAAAAGTTCCGACAATGAAATCAATGTCCTGCATCAAATCATCGTGTTCGCTCAGTCCTAAACCTTGAGTGCCTGACACGCCCAGTGCATGGGCTTCGTCGACATAAAGGAAAGCCTTGTATTGTTTTTTCAGACGAACTAAAGTCGGCAAATTGGCCAAGTCGCCATCCATGCTGAAAATACTCTCTGTAACAATGAATACCTGTTCATAATCGTCTCTGTATTTTTGCAGGAGCGATTCCAGGTGATCGTAGTGCTGGTGCCTGTAACGACGAATCTCCGCTTTGCTTAACTGAAGCCCGTCGATGATGCTGGCATGAACAAGTTTGTCAGCAATAATCAAATCGCGACTTCCGGCCAAAGCAGGCAGGATTCCAATATTGGCGTGGTAGCCACTGTTGAACACCAGGCAGCTTTCCCGTTGATAGGCTTGTGCAATCAGCTTTTCCAGCCGGTCGTATTCGGAACAATTGCCGGTAAGCAACCTCGACGAAGCTGCGGTGAAGTTGAGTTCCGCGAGATTTTGGCTTTCAAGGAATTCAGTTTTTAATCGTAGGTCGGCAGCTATTCCTAAATAATCGTTCGACGACAGGTTAACCTGACCTTGGGGAACTGCCTGGGGAATTTTTCGCAGGTTTGACTGTTTTTCGAGTGCTGTTAAGCGATCAATATAGTTTTGCTTCATGCTTATTCGGTTGAAATAATTTGGGAGACAGCAGTTGTCAGTTGGGATAATTCATCGGGTGAGATGATAAATGGCGGCATCAGGTAAACCAGGCGGCCAAATGGACGCACCCAAACGCCATGTTCAACAAACCTGCGTTGGATGACCGGCAAATCGACTGCCTGCTTTAGTTCGACGACTCCAATGGCGCCCAGTACTCGAACATCGGCCACATGGGGCAAGGTTTGCAGCTGTTTCAGCTCAGCACGCAGCTGTACTTCTATGCCGTGAACACGTTCTTCCCAATTCGAGTTCAGCAACAAACTGATGCTTGCGTTAGCCACAGCACAAGCCAGCGGGTTGCCCATGAATGTTGGTCCATGCATGAATACACCCGGATTGCCATTTGAGATTGTTTCGGCAATCTGTTTCGTGCAGAGCGTTGCTGCAAAACTTAGATAGCCGCCGGTAATTGCTTTGCCAAGGCACATAACATCGGGCGAGACTGCTGCCCATTGGCAAGCGAATAACTTCCCTGTTCTTCCGAAGCCTGTGGCAATTTCGTCGGCAATAAGCAGAATGTTGTTTTCATCGCAAATCCGCCGAACTTCCGCTAAGAACCGAGGGTGGTAAAACCACATCCCTCCGGCTCCCTGTACGATGGGTTCCACTACAATTGCTGCAATTTCCGACCCCTTCGTTTCAATTAAATCCAGCAATGGCTCCAGGTCCACCGGATCCCACTCGCCGTGAAAAGGAGAGGAGGGCGAAGGGATAAAATCCTGTTGCGGCAACTGGCTTCCGAAGATGGTATGCATGCCGGTTACAGGATCGCAAACCGACATGGCATGCCAGGTGTCGCCATGATAGCCTTTACTAAGACTGACGAAGTGATTTTTTTCCGGCTTTCCTGCCGATTGCCAGTATTGCATGGCCATTTTCAGGGCAGCCTCCACGGCTACCGATCCGGAATCGGAATAAAAAACCTGCTGAAGCGGCTCCGGAGTCAAATCAATTAACTTCTCGGCTAATTCAACGGCGGGGCGGTGGGTAATTCCGCCAAACATGACATGAGCCATGTCGTCGAGCTGTTCGCGAATGGCATCATTCAGCACAGGATGGTTATAACCATGAATGGCAGCCCACCAACTCGACATCCCGTCAACCAGCCGGCGCCCATCTTCCAGTTCCAGGTAGACACCTTCAGCCCGGCAGACCGGGTAACTGGGGATGGGCTTTGTAGCTGATGTGTAGGGATGCCAAATGTGCTTTTTGTCAAAATCAATTAGGTTAGTTGCTGTTTTTAACATGGCTTTTTTAGTTGTCTATGGTAAATCCCGCTTCTTGAAAGTCCCGAAGATCATCCTCGATTTTCGATCCCGTTGTTGTCAGGTAGTCGCCGGTTAGGGCTGCACTCACTCCGGCACGCAATGCCTTGTGCTGATACGACTTAATCTGGATACGTCCACCGGCAAAACGAATATTGGCTTTCGGATTCATAAAACGGAAGACGGCAAAGGTCGCCAGAATGTCTTCTTCCGGAAGCATTTCAGATCCCTCGAGTGGCGTTCCTTCCACGGGAGTCAGAATATTGATCGGAATGGAGTGAACGCCCAGCTTTGCCAGCGTCGCGGCGAGTTCAACGCGATGTTCTGCCGTTTCGCCCATTCCAATAATACCTCCGGAGCAAACTTTAATGCCCAGCTTCTGAGCCGTTTTGATGGTAATGATTTTTTCCTCTATCGAATGTGTCGAAACCACTTCGGGGAAATAGGACGGCGCTGTTTCGAGGTTGCAATGGTAATGCTCAATGCCCACTTCTTCCTGCAGGCGACGCAGTTGTCCTTCGTCAATTAATCCCATGGACGCGCAGAGGCTCAGGTTTGTTTTCTCTTTAATTTCCTTGTAAATCGGAATGAGCTGATCGAGTGTTTTGTTGTAAACGCGGCGACCGCTGGTTACCAGCGAGTGACGTTTTACGCCCTTCGACGCACTGACCAGAGCCTGGTCGACCGCTTCTTTCCGGTCAACAACTTCGTACTCTTCCACCTGCGTGGCATAGTGACGCGATTGGCTGCACCATTTACAATCCTGTGGACAACGACCTGACTTGGCATTGGTAATCGAACACAAATCGATCGTATTTCCGCAAAAGTGTTCACGGATTTCGTCGGCAGCACGGTAAAGCGCTTCTTTGTCTTTGGCGTGGTAAAGCTCCACGCCTTCTTCGTAACTCAGCTGGTAACCTGCTAATACTTTTTCTTTTAGTTCTTCAATTTGAATCATGATTAAGGGGAATAAAAAAGTCCGTTCCCTGCATGCAGCAGAAAACGGACTTCGATTAAAAAATAAGATATCCAATAAGCAGCCGGTAGCAGCTGCTCTTTATTCAAATGTTTTGCGACGGCGATTTGGGGAAGCTGGACTCCTGCCAGCAAAGCCAGCTGCTCCAATGACAAGGGGTCCCGGAAAGCTTCATCATCTTCTTCCGAACCACTTCCGGACAACCAGCTCATGAATGCTTCAGGCTGGTTCATGTTTTTTGCAAAGAAGTTCTGGGAAACAGTCGCTGAAAGCTTTCCGATTCGAACCAGTTTCCCTAACGAGGCAAATACAGCATAGCCTTTCCCTTTCCATTGGTGGAAGGTGAAAACAGTACGTGCGCTATGTTTTCCCGGGTTCATTGAGCGATCAAAGATAATGGATTCGATTTGAAGAAAACATCAACACTGAAGAAGTTCTCGGGATTTAATGTAAACTTTTGGTTTAGTTTCTTGCATATCTGGTGTTGTTGCTTGAATTGAAACAAAATAAAAAATAGTCCTTTCCTTGTTTAAGGATATCAGATTAACTTCTTTCTCCCATAGTAGCTTTCTGTGAATTCAGAAGGAGTGCATCCTTGACTCTTCTTAAATATTCTGTTGAAGTTTGAAATATTGTGAAATCCACATTCAAAGCATATTTCCGTAATACTTTTTTGAGTTTCGACCCTGTACATCTTCAGCTAAATTGTCCGAAGTTTAGCCGAAGATGTACTGTGGAACACTATAGAAATAGCTTCGGCGACTACCAGGCATTTCTGTCTGCAACCATACCATCCTTTTGCAATAAAATAACAATCCTACGCGCCATCATACTATAGGACACCCTTCTACAAATTATTCAGAACGCATATAAATATCATACGATCATTACCTTTTTTGATTGTTTTCGTAAACACTTCTGCCGTGTATGTTCTAAAAGCCGTAACATCAACAGAGGCCATCGAAGCCATGTTAAATGGCCAAAAGGGACAGCACGCCAAAAAACCTTTATCACAAACCATTAAACTTCATCACTATGAAAACAAAAAGAAGTACCCAAACAATTGCGGTGTTCCTGGCCGGCCTGATGCTATTTGCCTCATGCAAGAGTACAACCATGATTATCTCGGATCCTCCGGGAGCGAAACTTTATCTCAACGGCGAATCTGCTGGAGTAACGCCCTATCAATATCGCGACACGAAAATTGTTGGCAGCACAACCGATGTAAAACTCGTTAAAGAAGGCTATGCCGACTTTTACACGGCATTTTCGCGAAATGAAAAGGCCGATGCCGGAGCAATAATTGGCGGGCTCTTCTTGCTGTTCCCGTTTTTATGGACCATGAAATACAAACCAACACACACCTATGAGTTGATTCCGGTTAACGAGGAAGATTAAGCATTCAAATAGGAGAACTCGTCGCCCTCCTTCGCTAACGCGCAGGAGGGCTTTGTTTTTATACACAATGATCTGCCCGACCGCATTTATTTGGCTTGATTTTTTAAATCTTTCCCGGTTAGCAATTCAATATGCTGAAACCAGGCAAAAACCTCATCAGAAAACCGGGCTTCCTGCTGACTTCCTTTAACGGTGTACTCAACGCGCCAAAGCGTATACTGCCCGACGATAAGTTGCGAAGGACTGAGGATTACTGCCATGGCAGTTTGCGGTTCGAAATAACCACATGCCTCACTCGAACATTGGTAAAGCAGGCGATTCCTTTCATTTTCAACTAGCCGGAATGTCGACTTTCCCGGACAATGTTCTTCCCTGATCCCGACTAATTCGTCGTACAGCTTCTTTGATTTTTGTCCTTGCGCATCGAGGCGTTGAATGGTAATCATCTCTTGCCAGTTGTCCAGGTTCTGTTTCTCCGGGATAAAAACCATATCGGGAAGTATACTATCCACAAAACACCAGTTCAATCCCAGTCCTGTGAAAGACAACCGGCTTTGGTCTCCCCGATCTTCGCCCAACATTTCCTTTTGCGCTAAATCGATTACCACACCTTCTTTATAGTCGACAAAAAGGATCTGTTGCGTTTCCTCCATCGGCACAATATTAAGTCCCCTGGACACAATTTTAAAATTGCGAAATTTTAAAGAGTTAAATTTCCCCTGCCCTGTAACTTCCGGCATAAAACCCAAGCTAATAAGCAAACAAATAATAAGCGCTTTCATAGTCAGAAATACGCTCCAGTCGGCAGACAGTTTCACTGCTGGACGAGCTTGTTGCTGAAATCAACGAATGCCGGACTGCTCTCCGTTTTGTTCGCTGCCTGCTGCTAGTACTGCCCTGCTCAAAATCTTGTCCCTGTTGACATGGAATGTCGCCCTGTCTATTTTTTTGTTGCAAGTTCAATAGATCAAAAAATTTCTTAGTGATCAAGGAAAGACTCATTTGAGGTGTCAACCTATTGCATGCCCCCCCTGCTTAACATTGTAAAAACAACCAGGCGACTCGTTTCCCGAAAACCGAACCTGACAATCGACCATTTTTAAGTTTTACGATCGATATTCCCTTCGCACATCCAGCAATTAAAAATTGAACTTTAGTTCTCATAAGTACAAATGACAATTCCACGCTTCGCTGAATCAAAAAGAAGATTATTTTGTCTTTTTATCTTTTAAAACGCAATAATTAATCCAAATAAAACAAAAATGACATAAATACAATCAAATTGATACTACTCGGGTAAACTAAGAGACAAACAAGCAATTCTCTGCTGCAAAACATATCAATTTGTTCATTTCAAGAACATTTATCAATTTCAAACAAGATATTCCTCAATATTTCCTCAGTGTAAATTTTAAAACTTTCAATTAAAAAAGTCCATAAAAGTCATAAATAGATTCTGCTGATTGCCGTAATTTAGCCGCATCAAAGACCGCAAGGTTACAATTATAACTTCATTATTAACTTTTTTGAAAATTTACTATGTCAAAAAAACTTTTAATAAGAGATTTGACTCTGAGAGATGGCCAACAATCACTGTTTGCTACACGTCTGCGCCAGGAGCAGATTGACAGAGTTCTCCCATTTTACAAGTCAGCTAACTTTTACGCCATGGAGGTTTGGGGTGGAGCGGTTCCGGATTCGGTTATGCGCTACCTGAACGAGAATCCATGGACAAGGTTACAAACCATTAAAAAAGCCGTTGGTGATGTCAGCAAACTGACTGCTCTTTCGCGCGGACGTAACCTGTTTGGTTATACGCCCTACACCGACGAGATCATCGACGGATTTAGCCGCCATGCAATTGAATCCGGTTTAGGCATCATGCGTATTTTCGATGCTCTGAACGACATCAACAACGTAAAATCGACTATTAAGTACGTTAAACAACACGGCGGCATCGCCGACTGCGCCGTTTGTTACACCATTGATCCGGAACCGGAGATAAAAGAAAAGCCAGTTGCTGTTGAAGAGAAAAAAGGCTTCCTGGGAAAATTATTCGGAAAGAAAGACCAGGCTCCTGCCCCTGCGGCTGAACCGGCTTTCAAACCTGTTTTTACCGACGAATACTTTCTGAACAAAGCGAAGGATTTGGAAAAATTGGGTGCTGATATGATCACAATCAAAGACATGAGTGGTTTGATTCCGCCCATGCGTGTTGCCAAATTGATCTCTGAGTTCAAACAAAATCTGCAAATCCCGGTTGATTTCCATACACACTGTACGCCAGGGTACGGACTAGCTGCTGTTTTAGCTGCCATCGTCAATGGTGTTGACATCGTTGATACCAATATCTGGACCTTTGCCGGCGGACCTGCAGCACCAGCGATTGAATTAATCTACGTGTTCTGTCAAAAATTAGGTGTTGAGTTGGATATCAATATGGAAGCCGTTGCTGAAATCAATAAAGAATTGGTCAACATTCGTAAAGAATTGGCTGATATTGATGCTGGCAAACAATTCCCAAATCCTTTCAACCCGCTTACAGATACATTACCTGCTGAAATCGATGCGCTGTTCAACAAAGCCATTGACGCATGTAAAAAAGGAAATGAAGATGCCTTGATAACAGCTTGTCAGGCAATTGAGGCTTACTTCAACTTCCCAAAACCAAACAAACTGGTTCAAACAGCTCAGGTACCGGGTGGTATGTACACAAACATGGTAGCCCAGCTGAAAGCGTTGAAATCGGAAGATATTTTGGAAGATGCCATGAAGCTGATTCCTCAGGTTCGTATTGATGCCGGTTTACCACCGTTGGTAACACCAACCAGCCAAATCGTAGGTGCACAAGCAGTGAACTGCGCGATGGATGTTAAGAACGGGAAACCAATGTACACCAACGTATCCAACCAGTTTAAAAGCTTGGTTAAAGGTGAATATGGTATTACTCCAATTCCGGTAAACCCTGATTTCCGCGAAAAAATCTGTGGTCACCGCGATGAGCGCCCATTCGATACGTCGACCTACAAAATGCAGCCAAACCCAACTTTAGATGAATTTGGCGGTATAAAATTGGCCGAAAATGAAGAAGAGGTGCTACTGCTCGAATTATTCCCAATGGTAGCCAAAGGTTATTTGATGGGTGTGAAAAAGGCAGCTTGGGAAGCAAAAAAAGCCAGTGAGCCACAAGTTGAGACTGTTACAAAAACAGCAAAAGCTGAAGCCAAAACGATCAGCGGAGAGACCATTGTTACTCCCCTGCCCGGCCGTTTATTGAATTACCTGGTTGCTCCGGGCGATTTCGTTAAAATTGGTCAGCCGGTGGCGATTGTTGAAGCCATGAAAATGGAAAACACCATTACTTCAACACACGAAGGTTATGTGAATAACCTGGTAGTTGGTGTTGGTGAGAACATGGCTGCCGAAGCAGTAATCATGGATATTGTTTCAGAACCAATTGCAAAAGCAGTTCAGGAAAAACCAAAAGCTGCTGCGAAAGTAACCGGACCAACAACAGGTGTCACTGTTCCAATGCCGGGAAAAATTCTGGACATTCAGGTAACTCCCGGTGATTCTGTAAAAGCAGGTCAGGTTGTGATCGTTTTGGAAGCCATGAAGATGGAAAACAGCATTACTGCTGAAGTTGGCGGTACTGTTAACGAAATCTTCGTTGAAGTAGGCGAAACGGTAGCTGCCGATACGAAAGTCTTCGACTTGGTATAAGCTTATTCAGACTGATAATTCCCGTAGAAGGGACACGATACAAAAAAAGGATTCAGACCACGGTTTGAATCCTTTTTTTATGCTGTTAGTTGATCCTCGATCAGCTGCCAAAAGAGCTTAATGCAACTCTCCGACGATTTTCTTGCCGTGATATTCGGTTGAACCAATCAGCTTTTGAAGATCTTCAATATTCTCGTTCGTTACTTTGCCGGCTACAACCACTTTCAGCTTTTCGCCACCCAGCTCAGTCATCTTTCGCAACAAAGCAGCACCGTCTTTTGCTGTTGGTTCACCTCCCGAGGTCAGCACTGCATCCACCTCGGGAACTTCGTTGTACAGGCGCTGAAAATCAGACCAGGTATCATTCACACTATCGATCGCTTTATGAACCGTAACATTCATTGGTTTTGCCAGCTGCGCGAGGTGCTTTATTTTTGCAATGTCCAACTCATTTTCATCAGTTGTTATTCCAAAAACGACACCCAAAACACCGGTGGTCTTGCAGTAGGCAATTTCCTCTTCCATCTGCTTCAATTCGGCATCGGAATAATTAAAATCTCCCCCTCGCGGCCTGATCATTACTTTAATCGGAATATTGACCGTTTCCAGAACAGATTTGAGCAGTTCTTTTGATGGAGTCAAACCGTCGCTCGCCAAATCAGCACATAGCTCCAACCGATTTGCGCCACATTTTTCAGCCAAAACCGATTCACTCAAACTTTCGACACACGCTTCCCGCACTAAAATTCCTGACTTCATATGCAATTTGTTGATTTAGGATTTAAAGCCGCAAAAGTAATCAAGCTTCTTTCGGAACAGATCTTTCCATTCAAAAATTTCCTTTTTTATAACAATGAACAGTCAGCGGCTATAAACGAAAATCCCCCGTGAACCACATTGGAACACGGGGGAATCTACTATCAATTAGTCACAAATCAACTTGCAACAGAATTCTTCTACTTTATAAATCCCACTTGATGAAGAAATCACCATTCATGATTTTTGAACGAATTTCATCCTGCATCGCAACGGGGTATTTAGGAACAACACGATCGGCAATGATCGACATATCATTGTAGCGTGTAGCCATCCGGTACATCATTCCCATTACACGTCCTTCAGCTGGGTATTCCAACAGCATTGCATCGAGCAGAGCCAAATCGTATTCCTTGATACGCTCTTCCTCTGTCAAATTATAATCTTCAGCAGTTGGATCCGACAAAACGAAAAAATCTCCGTTTACACAACCTTCAATACCAATGTTGTTGTAAGAGCGATGTAGTAAAAAGTCTCGGTACCTGCCATCCCACTGATCGGGATCGTTATTTCTATCGAACTCCCCCTGATCCGGAAAGCGTCCGGCAACACCTTCATTGAGCAATGTTCCTGCAGGTTCGTATTTTCCCAAGTGATTTTCAGCTTCAGCCAGCCAAAAATGGTAATCGTGGCCGCGGTACAACGGAATACTGGCATCACTCTGGTAAGGCTGTCTCCAACGATAGTTCGCATGGTATTTACCAACGACTGTATCACCGTCTTGTGAAAGGAAGTTACAATAGCGACCGCGTCTGTCCGAGTCACTGTACTTACTCATTGCATAAGTTGTCGGACGAATCAGGTATTGAGCCGGAGCCCGATGACCAAAATAAGTAATCAGGTCGTTGGTCTGGTTATTCGTGTAATCGTAAATAATCGACGAAACAGAAGAGCGACTATAATACGTACCCTCAGCGAAAATACGGTAATAGTTATTGGTCCAGCCGGCATTCAAACTATACCGGTATGGATCCTCATAGAAAGTCTCAACCAAACGACTCAAGATTTGCTCTTTGATCCAGGCCCAACCTTCATTTTTATTTACCAACAATTCGCAACGTAAGCACAACCAGTCCGGCGTAATGTAGTTCCAGTGTTGATATTGCCCGTCAGTTGGATTTTCCGGATCAAGCCAGTCTCCCCAATTCATTTCAAGCGTACCATCGATTCCGTTTACACCGTTATCGATTAAATCCAAACATTTATCAACGATCTCGTCAACGCTGTTCAAACGTACGAAAGTAGTTCCATCGGTTACGTCTTTTAACTCGGTTACCGGATCATCAAAATAGATGGCCTCACCATAGAGTTGCGCTAACTTAAAGTAAGTCCATGCTTTAATCCGAATTGCACCGCTAATTAATGCTTTATAATTCGTTTCAGTGCTACTATCCATGGCATCACCGATTTTTTCCCGGTAAGCAAACATCTTTTCCATGTAATCATTACAAGCAATGATGATCGCATAAATATCAACAGGGTCTGCAAATTCATTGGTCGATGAATTGTTGTAGTAATACATCTGCCATAGATCTTCCGGAGCATCAGACGTTGGCTCCAAAAAATCGGCACGAATATCAGACATGAAGATCATTTGATCCCCGGCCGCCTGCATTTTGGAAATAATTCCCAAATAGCCGGAGTACATTTCACTGGTTGCACCAATGTAGTCATCTGAGTTGATGATATCAGACGGGTCGGAATTAAAATAACTATCACAGCCCGCGAATGAAATTGCCATCAAGACGACAAATATATTTTTGAATATCTTTTTCATAGATTAAATTTTTAATTCAATTCTTTTGCAATTAATTCAAATTCCCGGGTTAGAACTTCAGGTTAAAACCAAATTTCACACTACGAGGGATTACAACTTTTGAGTAGTCAACACCTTGCAAAGCATCTTCGTACGAATAAGAAAATTCCGGATCAAGTCCTAAATAATCTGTCCAGGTGAACAGGTTTTCACCTGTTACGTAAACAGTTCCGGAACGGAAGAATTTCAAAAAGGTATTGTCAAAATCGTAAGCAAAAGTCACATACTTCAACTTCAGGTATGAAGCATCCTCAATCCAACGAGAAGAAAAGGCATTGTTATTCATCGGGTCGCCGTAAACTGCTTTTGGAATATCTGTTACCTGACCATCCAATTGCCAGCGATTAACCGCTGCTCGCGATTGATTATTGAAATTATCCAGCGCTTCAATCGTACGACGGTTAGCGTTGTATGCTTCATTTCCGGATGAATAAGTGAATTCAGCAGACACTGAGAAGTTTTTGTAACGGATGTACGTATTGAAACCACCAAAGAAGTCAGGAGTTGCAGATCCTAAAACTTGCTTGTCTCCATCGCCAATAAGTCCATCGCCATTTACATCCTGGTAACGGACATCACCTGCTTCGTAGTTGATACCTCTCCAATCTGTCAAGTCAGCTGCAGCAGCTTCAGCTTGTGATGCAAAAACACCTTCAGCTTTGTAACCATAGAAACTATATGGATTTGCACCAACTTCCGTAATAATCTCAGCTCCGTCAGGCAACTCCATGATTGACTGATCAACGTTTCCTAACGATTTAACTTCGTTGGTCAACGTACTGATGTTTCCACCAATGATCCACTCAAAGTCTTTCGTTCTCAATAAGGCAGCCGATAATTCAATTTCGATACCTGAGTTTGAAATTTCTGCTGAATTATCATAGTAGGTTGATGTTCCCAAAACAGAAGATACCGGCTGGGCAAATAATACATCAGTTGATTTAGCATTGAAATAATTCACGCCCAAATCGATTCTGTTTCTCAACAAAGCCATGTCAACCCCCAAATCCAATTGTTTGGTCGTTTCCCATTTCAAATTGGTATTTGGAATACTTGAACGTACAATACCTGATAATACAAGGAATGGTGTACTTTGATAGTAGTTTTTACCGTAGTTCGATGAGAAGCGACTGTTACCGGTTAAACCATACTCAGCGCGAATATTCAGTTTATTCAGGAAAGATGAGTTTTCCAAACTTTCCATGTTTTTAGCCATGAAGGTCAAAGCTCCGGAAGGGAATACACCTAATCTGGAAGCATCAACACCTGAGGCTGAAGTTCCGTCCAGAGCAACATTGACAGAAGCACGTAGCAGATTATTCATGGTATAGTCACCGTGTGCATAGACATTCATCCAGTTCCATTCGTTGATGTAACCATAGAATTTGGTTGTCCCGCTTTCTACAAAAGCCAACGTTTGATAAAAGTCGTTGGCCGTATTGTAACCTGATCCGGCATCATATTCTTTTTTACTGGTCAACATTTGTAAGCCACCGTAAACATTCAGTAAATTACCGGAATCTAAAAGCTTCTTGTAATTTGCGTTTACATTGTAATACAAATTTTTAACCTCGCCGGCACCTGAACGAACCGTGTTTTCGGCCAGACCATTATTCATTGCAACGATAGTTGCGCTGCTACGTCCCGGAATAAAGATCTTTTCCTGATCGTAGTTGTAGTACAACCCAAAAGTTCCCGAAAGCAACAAGTCAGTTGCTAACTTATAGTTGGCTCCAAAACGAAGATTCACATTATGCTGACGATCTTCGGCTGTCAAAGTTTTATTAATGGCAACCGGATTACTAACACCGTAGCGATAAGTATCATACTCGGCCAAAACATTTCCGTTAGCATCCTTTTTATAGGGACTAAGCATCGGAATTTTGCTATAAGCAACTAATACCGGGTTCGTTTCAGGAAGTAAACCTTGCTCCTGTAAATCTGCCTGCAGATAAGCTAACCCAATGCTTGCCACCAACTCTAACTTACGGTTGATGTTGATACTGGTATTAATTTGTGTATTGTAGCGACTGCGTTTGGTCCCATCAACAACACCACCTTCGTTCATGTAACCTAAAGAGATATCGTATTTCGCAACAGCATCACCACCTTCAACCCGCAATATACTGTTAGAAACAACTGATGGCGCATAGATTTCATCCTGCCAGTCAGTGTTGTTATTATACAGGTAGTTGTAATAGTAATCAGGATCATCGATCAGGAAAGGAAAATTCTCAACCAGATCAGCCATGTTGTCGTAATAGGTTAAACCGATATCAGTCAGATATGATTTATATTCTTCGCCCCCCATAACAGGAAGTCTTTTGTCATTCCAGTTTACTCCGAACTGAGAAGACAGGGAAATTTGCGTTTCCAGCTTATCAGATTGAGAAGCTCCATTGGTCTCGATCAGAATCACGCCGTTGGCTCCCATTGAACCGTAAATAGAAGCTTCAGCACCTTTCAGCACAGTGATATTCTGAATATCAGCAACATTCAGTCCGGCAAAGATTCCGCGTGAATATCCGCCAATAATTGGAGATTCTTCCGTATCTGGTAAATACGGCACACCATTGACTAAAATCAGCGGAGTATTATTACTTACCAAAGAGCGAACTCCTCGAAGGTTCAAATACGAACCTTCACCAGGCATGCCACTCTTATTGGTCACACGCAAACCTGCAACTTCGCCTTGCATGGCATTTTCGATGGTATGCACCTGATCCATATCCTTGGCTCCAATATTCTTTGCCACAGAGGTCTGTGCTGCCATCGAGAGATTCCGAAATGGAAAAACTAAATCTTGATTGTACTTGGGCTTAGCCAAGTCAATCAAAATAACATTTACATCTTCGCGCCCCGATAATGGTTGCGAAACGGAGTAAAAGCCTTCAGCCGAAATTGTAATTGTTCCTTCGGGATCGCTTACTTCGACTTCAAATTCCCCATTTTCGTCTGTCTGCACAACCCCATCAGTCCCGGTGATTGTAACAACAGCAGAAGGAACAGCTTGCTTATCGGGAGCCGTAACTTTACCTTTTACTGTAATATTCTGTGCCGACAATCCAAATACTAATAAAACGAACAGTATTGTCAGTGCTATTTTACTATGTCTCATATTCAATACTTTATCCATTAATAATTATTCTCAGTGGGTCGCAATGTCCAGCAGTAGAGTTGGTATCTGCCTTTGGTATTTCCGCTGGCAGCAATTGCTGCAATATCATCACTCGACACTTTAATTTTGATGGGCTGCAATTCGGTCCCCGTAATAGTTACAATTCCAATCTCGGCACCATCACAGTCGTAATAAGATGATCTGTTTGAAACTGCGGCCCAATCTGCCGGAACATAACCTTCCGCATAACCTAAGCCGGTACGGTCATAGTGAATATTGGGATTAATATTATCGTTCACGAGCTCATCGTTAAAGTAAATCTGGAATGTATGAGGAAATTTGTTCGACTTAAATCCCATTCTTAAGTGGTATTCACCAGGAGGAACCATGACTACCGCAACAGTACCATCTTCCTTCAATGAAATACCAGTTAACTCAACAGAACAGACGCTTTCGCTAGCCTTCGCTTCATCGGTAGGCCAAGCCCGTACAGTTTTGTAGGGTACAAATGGCCAAGGTCCTAAAGGTCCAAAACCTCCGTCGTCTGTAATGGAAATATCACCTAATCCAACCCATTTATAGTATTCGGCCTTTTCGGTCTCGTTACAATACTCCCAAATGTAAAAGCGGTTTTTAATCCGGTGAATCACCACATTATTCGGAATTTTTAAAGCCGTTGTATAATAGGCTACACCATTACTTAAAGTAAGTGGGTTAGCTGTATTTACTTTCTGTACAGAAGGTCTCCATTGAACTCCCGGTGTTGAAGCCGATTCGCCTTCAATATATCCGGAAACAGAGTAAATATCAGTGACCCCGTCCAGGCTATCCGCACTTACGACATAATCGTAAAATGCCGATTTAATGATATACTGCTCGAACTTCAGGGAGTCGTTTGCATTCGGTTCGCGGTTCAATGCATCGCGAACGTCCTGGTAGGCTTTGCTCAAAGCTCCCTCAACCAAGGTGTTGTTAGGAATTAACATGGTTGAAGCGTAAAACTCAGACCGCATCGTCCAAGTCTCAGATCCACCTGAACTGTAGCGGTCCATCAACAAGTTTTTGGTTACAAAAACAGAGTCGTAAACCGTATTACCAGTGTTGTCAACACCAACGGGAACACTGTTATCGCGATCAAAAACACGTTCTTCGTAGTTAAATACCAATTCCTTAAACGCGGAGTAATCGGGCCCTAAGCTGTTTAAAACTTCATAAAGTGATTTCGGTGCAAAAATTGCATCGCTCATCAAATACACGTACCCGTTGTTTACTTGAATGATCTTCGCAATACGAGAATCTGCAACGAAATAGTCGGTCGTACTGGTTGTTTTTTCAACCGAAACTTCCAGGTATTTACCGTTCCACATTTGAATGGACAAGCCATCAACCAATTTGGTCGGCGTAAATGCCAAATCACTGACACACGTTTCGGCAAAGAAATCCGGTTCATCAATTTGAGCCCCGCTCATCACACTGTTTGAATAAACAAAAACGGTGAATTGTTGATCTTTTCCTTCTAAACGTGTGAAGATTTCCTGATTGGTGAACAGGTCTGCTATTTCACTTAAATCAGCGGTGGACTGAATGTATTCTTCTGCAGACATATCAACAACTTCAACTAAGTCGCTGTTAACCTCTTTATCGCTGGGCAAATAGTGCTGATCCCATTTCTCAGAACAAGAGAAGGATAACAGCATAATTACTGCAGCTATTGTAAATAAATAACTTCTTTTCATAACCTATACATTATTCGTTAATAGGAGTAAATTTGATGTAATCCAATTGCAAACGATACTTGTCGTGACTGGTTGCTCTTGAATCCAGCAAGACGATTTTAAATTGATGAGAATCTGTAACATCAAAATCAACCTCATCAAATAAAACCATGTCATAGATTCCAACAGATGCGTTTGCTCCGTCGTACACGTAAACTTCATTGTCCGTTTCGTCCATGGAAACTTTACACAGACTACCGCCGGAAACAAATGGTGCCAAAGAACCAGCGCTGGCGTAGAACAATTCAACCTTATAGCGCCCTTTCAACACAACCGGTGTTTGCATACTCACATTACCCAAATACCCCAAGTTGACAATTAACATGTCGTGGTTTAAAGCTCCGTAGGAATTTGTTGCACCACCATCGCTTGTTTTGGTAACGAGGTAACCTAAATGAGGGTAGCTGGCCGCTGTACTGTATTCTTTCCAGGTGTAACTGGTCACAGCTTCTTCCGTGAATGAAATCCAATACTCAGAACCTTGAGCCGTCTGAAAGATATCACCCAATCCGTTGTCGGCGCCATAAGCATTTACAAACGAGGCAACATCATCGTAATCACACGGATCCCAAATAATGGTCATCGGACTTGGCGAGAAAACCGGCATATAATTGTCGACTTCGTGCAATACCCCATTCTTAGCCTGGTTGTCTGTTTTTCCGTCAACAAGGCCAATGCCTGTTGAAGTAGCATCGTCATAATTCACGTAGTACATACCATCAAAGTCATGAGTCGACAGAACTTGTTTGTCAGCGAGTGTACTCCAGATCGCAGTAGAATCCCCATCAGAAAATGTATACAGGTCTTCGATATATTTCGTGGATGAAACAATGTGGTAAGCGACATATTGATAAAGGGCATTTTCCGGATTTTCATAATCGCTGGAGGCTCCAACCATGCCGGCTAAATCTGCCATTGTTGAAATTCCGTCGTTTCCGAAAGTTGCATCTGAAACCGGGAAAAAAGTGTAGTTTTTCTTTACAACTGTCGATCCGCCGTATTCATTCTGAACCGTGTCGTAAACAGTGCTTAACGTTTCGTCCCAGCCGGTAGCTTCAACGGCTTGCTTAATGATTGAATAATCGGCATTTTCAACCAAACGATCGTAAACGGTTTCAACCAACGGTGTTAAAACATCATCTAAAGTATATACATAGCCGTTGGTTACTTCGTTGGCAAACTCATTAACAAGCGCTTCGTCGTTAACGTAAACCGAGTTAATACCACCTTCCGAAGTATCACTGTCGTCGAATGAAACAGAAAGATAATCACCCGAAATTGTTGCTTGTGTTAGCTTTCCTCCAAGTAAAAACTCTTTTTGCGAAACTTCTCCTTCAATAACATGATACTTAACCAGTGCTTTCGCATAGGATTTGGTCATGTCCGTCACCGCAGACAGTCCTCTTTTTTCGAGAAAAGCAGCTACAGCATCGTTATCCGGAACAAACAGCGTAAAGGTTTTGCTGGCTTGGTTTATTGCGTTGTACATGTCGGCATACTGCAGAATCTCAATCCATGATGAAAATTCATCCTGACGAGTTTCCAGGTAAGTAGCAGCCGGATATAAATTGTACACCACAAAATTGTCATTTTCATATGGGTCGTTACACGAGAACAACAGTAAAAACACCATACTTAATAGCAAATATTTTTTCATAATCTTGGCTTCCTTTTAGTTTAATACATCATAATAAGGATTCTGCACAAGTTTTCTGTTGTTTTCCAGTTCACTTGTTTCAATCGGCAGGTAGATCGCATCGTCGTTATTCAATACAGAGCGAATCCAAGCTGGATTAGCCGTGTTGTTATAGTCGACAACCATATCAATCAGGAATCGGTTACGGTAAGTATACCCATCGCGCTTGCCTAAACGAACCAGGTCATACCAACGTTTTCCTTCGCCGGCTAATTCCATATTGCGTTCGTGCAATACTAATTCCAACATATCTCCTTCACTCAATTCTTCCAATACAGGTTCGAGGATTGGAAGATTAGAGCGGGTTCTAATTTCGTTAATCAGGTCGATGGCTACACTCCAACTCTCCGTATCAGAGCTCATCGATATCAACGCTTCAGCTTTCATCAACATGATGTCTGCAACCCGGTATATAATGTAATTGGGGTCTTGCTCGTTCACACTATTACGAACCTGATCCTGCAAACCAATACCACTGTATTTCCAGATATAGCCAGTCGTTGCATCCGGGTAATTATCAGCTGATGATACATCAGCAACATAACCACCATAGAGCGTACGAACGGCATCGTTAGCTCCGGTTAAGTTGGTTTCGTCAATCCAGTCCGTTAACATTTGCCCTGTATAATAGTAAAGAGGGCTACCATTTCCGAACATCGTTGCCAAACTGTTGGTCTGGTCATAAGTTCCCTGGTCCCAGTTGATCTCGAAGATTGAGCCGTTACTGTTTCCGGGGTAAAATAGTTCATACCATTTGGTAGGGTCTGTTACCAGTACCGGACGGAAAGAAGATGTAGCATCTAATATTTCGTTACAGTGTAGAATCGCTGCATCATATTCTTCGTTCCAAAGACAAACATCAGCCATCAATGCATGCAATGCCCACTTAGTGGCCCGTCCTTTAGTGGCCCATTCGTCTTCGTATTTTTCTTTCGCAGCACCGGTCCCCAAAGCAACAGTTATATCTGCTTTAATCTGAGCAATAATTTCCGCTTCCGATGATTTTTCCCTTTCGTAACTGATCCTGTCGGTTTCGTAGGGTTCGGTAATCAGCGGAGCATCGCGCCAGTTGCGAATGATGTAGAAATAACTCAAAGCTCTCAGGTAGTAGGCTTCTGTCAGGTAAGAGTTCATAACCGCCTCGTCGAAGGTTTCATCGCGTTGCAAAACAGCTTCGGCATTGGCAATAACTGAATTCGCCATATTGATTACCTTATACAAAGGAGCCCAGGTACACATGTAGTAGTCGTCAGGAGTCACCTGAAAAGACTGTAAATCACCGCCGGTTACATTACCTCCAACTGGCGTGTAGATAGCTCCGGCTCTTAGTTCACCCCAGCGGACCAGGTAAGGCACCGCGTCGCGTAAGTAAACATATCCCGAAGCCAACACGGATTCTACTTCTTCTTTTGAGGTCCAGTATTCGTCGCTTACCTGTTCGTTTTCAGGCAGGACAGTCAGCCAATCACTACACGATGTAAGCTGAAAGGCCAGGATTGCTAATAAAACTATGTATTTAAACTTTTTCATAAATTCGAATCCTCCATTAGAAGTTAATATTCACACCAAGAGCAAAACGTCTTGAGATAGGTGTATTGGACTCATCTTTTACCAAAGCATTGGTTGCACTCGGCATTTTCACCTCCGGATCTTGTCCGGCATATTTTGTCCAGGTAAATAAGTCGTATCCTGTCACGAAAACGTTCAGGTTCGACATGCCCAACTTATGAACGAAATCCCGAGGCATGTTGTAACTTAATGATAGAGTTTTCAGACGGATGTAAGAGGCATCTTCCACAAAGCGGTCTGAACCAAGGAAGTTATATCCGTAGTTGTACAACGCTCTTGGAATATCGGTGTTATCACCTTCGCTTCTCCATCTTTTCAAAGTAGCCGTACTCTGGTTATCGCGAGAGTACATTGACTCACTGTTCATTCTTCCCTGGTTAATTACCTTTTGTCCGGCACGACCGTGGAAGAAAGTCGTTAAAGTCCACGCTTTATATTTCACCTGGAAACCACCACCACCGGTGAATACCGGCATACTGTTACCCAGGTATACAATATCGTATTGGTTAATTACACCGTCATTGTTCGTGTCTGTGTATTTGGCATCACCAGGATACACTTCCAGCTGTCCGTTTTGAGTGACAATTGGACTACCCTCAATATCATTCATGATATTTCCGCCAGCATCGCGTGCATAGGTCTCTTCAACATTCTGGTAGACTCCTTCGTATTTGTAGCCATAGAATGAACCAACCGGCACACCGGTTTCCAAACGTTGCGCGTAGTTTCCGTTTCCGAAGGTGTATGCTTCCTGTGTCAGGTTATCCGGAAGAGTTACAATTTTATTGACGTTACGGTTGATGTTGGCATTAACCGAAACGCGCCAGTCTGTATTTTTGAAGATCTCGTAGTTAACACGTAATTCAATACCGGTATTGGTAATCTCACCCGAGTTGTACCATTTAATGGTCGTGAAACCAGTAGATGCCGGAATTTTCACATCCTTTTGTAACAGATCATCTGTTTTCTTCTTGTACCAGTCGAAGGTAAAGGTGAATTTATTGTCCATGAAAATGAAGTCTGCACCGAAGTCAAGTTCGCGCGACGTTTCCCATTTCAGATTATCCAGCTGGATTTTGATTGGCGCAATCGCCGTCATATCCATGTAATTTTCGCCTAATGCCTGGAATGATCCAATGTAAGGAGATGCTCCGCTCGGTGAGCGACCTGAAGCCCCGTAACTCAAACGAACTTTGGCTTGATCAACCCATCCCAAACTTTTAATAAACTCCTCTTCCTGGGCTTGCCACGCTAAACCCACTGCAGGGAACATACCAAACCGTTCTGATTTACCCAAGCTTGAGTTTCCTTCGTAGTTCACAGTAGCGTTAAGCATATAACGCTCCATAAAAGTATAGTGAGCATTTAAGATTGCTGATATTGAGCGGGTCTCAGACGAACCAGAACCTGCACCAACCACTGCACCTCCTGTGGTCGGATCGGCCAACCCTGCTGAGGCGGCCCCAGAAATAGCGCTATAATAGCTGGATCCCTGGTTTTGCTCGGTTCTCAATAAGCCCATGGCAACCAGGTTATGTTTCGATTCCCAGTCTTTGCGGAATAACAATTTGTTTTCGGTAATCAGGTTAAACCCATCCGAAACAGCATCGGTACTACGATTCGCATAAGTACTTACACCCGTTACACCGGTGGCAACTTGAGGCAAGAACTTTTCATTGCGGTTAGTGCTTAACTTCATACTGGTATAACCGGTATAAGTCAGTTCAGGAGTCATATAATAATTCAAACGGAAAGTGATCCGGTTTTCGCGAATTGACGAAGTGTTGAACCCTTCATTAACCAGAGCAACCGGGTTATAATTTTTCTGTCCGGTAAACGCTCCCTGGAATTCATCCGAATTCTGGCGAGAAAAGTATTCATTGGTCCGTTCACCCGTTGCCTCATCAATCCAGTATGGACTTTTATTGGGCATTTTTGCCATCGCTTCACCACGTGCATTACGCCAACTGCTGGCTCCACTGTCGTAGTTGGCGTTTTTTTCTGTTTGCGTAAAACTGTAATCTACATCAACACGTAATTTCTGTGAAAAGTTATAGTTGATACTCAACAGCGAAGTAAAACGATCCAGTGACGTTCCGATTGTTGTTCCCTGGTCATTCAGATAACCTACTGAAAAACGGTAAATCGCTTTATCACCACCACCCGACATTGAGAAGTTGTTATCTGTTATAATAGAAGTTCGGCGAACCTCGTCCAGCCAATTTGTATTTTGGTTGTACTCATCGAAATAACGCCAGTTCGGGCTGTAGTTGATTTCAGGTGTATCGAACAGCAATGACAACAAGTCCTGAGAATTTGACAATCCCCGTGCGTTCGCTGTGTTCCAGATGGCATCCTGCATTAAAGCAACATACTGGTTACCGTCCAGCATTGGAATTGGATCCGGCTCGAAACGGGTTGTAACCTTAGATGAAAAGTTAAATCTTGTTTTTCCGCGAGCACCTTTTTTGGTGGTAATCATCAAAACACCGTTACCACCTTTAGTACCCCAAATGGCTGTCGCCGCAGCATCTTTCAACACTTCAATCGATTCGATATCAGTTGGAGCAATATTCACCAATTGACCAAAGTCCTCAGCATTTGCCGTCGCGAAGCTAAAGTCATCATCAACAGTTGTTGAATAAGGAATACCGTCAATTACGATCAATGGATCAGCTGAGGCATTCAGCGTACTCGTACCACGAATACGGATTGAACTTTTGGCACCGGGGTCACCACCCGAGATAATGTCCACTCCACCTAATTGTCCCTGCAGAGCTTCTTCCAGTGTGTTCACCGGCGAAACGGCCATAATCTCATCCATTTCGACGCGCTGTGTTGCAGCTGTTTGTTGCTTTTGAGTAATACCGGTTACACGGTCGACATGGCGTCCCTGAACGACAACTTCGGTAACCTGTCTGTCTTCCGACTCCAACACAACATCGATGGTTGGCTGACCGGTATATTCAATTTTTTTACTCTTTAAACCAATGAAGGAGAAAATAATACTCAAATTATCTTCATTGGTCGGAACGCGAAAGTTGTACTCTCCGCTGGGTCCAGTTGCGACACCGGTCAGGAAGCGGTTTTGGTCGTTGGCCACCACCACGTTTGCCCCGGGTATGGGTTGCTTTTCTCCATTAACCATTTCAAAAACCCGACCGGACAGAACTTTGGAAGTCTGCGCCTGAAGTATTCCCGAAAACAGGAGTAAAAAGACGATGATTAAATATTTTGTTTTATTCATAGTGAATCGGTTTCATGAGAAATACTAATTTTTCTAACAGCAGATAATTTGCCTGTCAACTGAGTGATCTGGGTATTATTATTTGACCAAGTCATAATCCAATCGTTTTGTGATTAAAGTACTCCGTCAATGTAATGAACGCCACCGTCTCCGTATGAAAATGGGAAGTAGTCGAAGTCCGGAATGACATCAACAACCGGAGTCTCACCTTTTTCGAAAAGGTCCATTCCGAGTTGAACACTCAATGATGATCCGTCATCGATGATATTCAAAGGTGCATTGAAAATAGAAGTACCATCACTGGTCAACAACGAAGTACCATATTCACCATTGACTCCAGAACCGACATAAGGGTATGTAGTCATCCCGTTGTCCTCCGTTGGAACAAAATAACAAGCCAGGTATGATTTTAATAAACCTTGATTTGAAACTGTTCCATCCGTCTCAACACCAGGAATCTTCCCGGCGGCGATTGCTGTCACAATTGCATCGTTAGTCGGAACAAAAGCCACACAACGTACACCATTCAGGAAATTAATTGTACCATCGGCTGAATTTACAGCACCGGCATCGCGCAACAACTTAGAAAACTGATAGTAGTCGTAAGTCGCATCCTGGGTAATTGCCAAACGATACTGCATTGAGCTGGTTGACAACAGCGGTCTGAAAATCTCAGGACTCGCATAAGTATATGCTTTTCCGTTCGTCCAATCAGAACCATTGTAGTTTGTCTTCGTCAAACCATAAAAATCTACTGAGGCTGATGGGTTCTCAAAATATTCGTTATACAGCACGCTTGTTGTTATTTCTCCATCTTTCACATACCAATAAGTGTAAGGAATGTTCGTCCGAAGAACCTGGGTTCCACTGGTTGAGATAGCCTGATTACCGGTTACTGTATGCAAGTTTACGGTTTGAATCATGGCTGAAGTACTCATTGCAGCATAGTCACCATCATCAGACGACCACAACTCTTCTCCCTCCAGGCCCATTCCGCCATTCAGCATTTGTGTTGTATCCGGAATCAACATGGTGAAGTTAGCTTCGTTACTTGAAAGGCTAACCAAAAGATCTGTTGGATCAAGCATATATAAATACCAGGAAAGATTTTTGTAACGGAAAGCTGGTCCGGTTACAGAACTGTACATGCCCGGTGGCACCAATTCTTCTAAACCGTAGAAAACACCGTTTTGACAAACAACCCTGTTTTCTGCAGGAACTGCATTTACATCAAAATTGATGACTGCGTCGAAACTGTTAATCACTTCTCCGTTTGTAATTTCCTCGGGGAAGACAATGGCATCAGCGTAATAACTATTCTGGATTAAATACCGAATAGCAATGCTATTCACGTCGCTCAATGAGCTATATCCTCCAGGTATCCAGTAGTCAGTCATAAACGCATCGAAGGCTGCATTTGAAGGAGCAAAAGTACTGTAAGCCAAGCCGGAATTCGCCTGAATAGCCCGATAATTCGAAACTGGCCATTCCGCAGCAATATTGGCTAACGGATATTCGTGCAAGTGGCGATATAAATCGGTTCCGTTTCCGAAGTCAGTTGTCAGCTGATCGTCGAGCTCGTAATACTCATACGAGTCGTATAATTCCAAATAAGTCGAATACTCAGGTCTGTTTTCCAATTCTGTGTGAATGGTATTCAATGGTTCAACAACCTGATTAACGAGATATAAGTATCCATTACTTGCAATGATTTCATATTCAGATACCGAAGCGTTTGAAACGTTAAATCCCTGACTGCCTGTCCAAGTTGAATTCGAATAGAAATACTCATAGTTATAAGTTGCATCTATATTCTTTGTATCGAACATTCTGTAGGAAAATACCGGCAACATGGCCTCGTTGTGATAGACTAAAACATCAACACCATCGGTGTCCTGTTCCATCGTTGGTGCCTCGTAACTGCGCGTACGATGTTTATAATATAAACCGGCAGCAAAATCTGTCTCTTCTTCCGTTGCTCCGTCACCATCTGCTGGTCTGAAGTTCACAAGCTTGTCTTGTGAGTAAGAATAATACATCAAGTGAAATCCGATTAGTTTTTGAAGTTCACCTTCCGTAAAATCTGCAATGGATGTTTTACCTTCCTGCGACAGGTAGGCAGCAAAAGCTTCATCGTCCGGAGCCATAACGGTCACCAAACTCTTGCCTTCCAAAATTGGTCTAAATCCGGCTAAATCGGCACCTTCCAGAAAAATGGAATAATTTCCCCGACCTTCAAGCACCTCCCAGGCACTACCTTTTAACCAGTCCGGAGCAGCATAATGCTTATCCATTTCGTTTTCACAGGAAAACAAAACGAGTACAAGCATTAAAACGCTCAGAATTTTTGTCAAACTTTTTGTTTTTTTCATAAGCATTTAAATAGTTAGATCAGCATAGCTATAAAATTTGTTTTGGGTTCTGATTCGTTTAAAAACCTAATAATCTAAGCATTAGATTAAAACTACATGCTTACAAAATCCGACAGTTGGGCAATAGCAGATAAGGATCTTTAATTCAGCTTATGCGATTAATCAAACAACTACCTTTGAAGAGCTAGTTTTCAAAAACCGTCAGAAGATTCTGAATACAGATCGATACTTACAAATTACATGTTTGATCTATTTCTGAACCAAACAAAGCACAACAACCGGAAATTGAATGCACAATTCCGCTAAGCTTTAAATTTTGATTCTCGAAATAAAAATTGGATTTGATTTTCTATCAAATTTTCGGGACGACACTCCCGGTGAAGTTGATTTGCCGATGTCTTCATACATCAACAGAACGGTTCCGTCATGCGGAACTCTGTTCATAAACGAGTTTTTCATTGTAGTAGTAGTGTAGTAGTTAAAAAAAATAAATATATCTAAAGTTCTATCTTACTTTTCGCAAGGAAAATATTCACTTCGTATATCAGTAATTTGAGTCAGGGAATTAATAATCAATTAGACTATGTCAGTTTACCTGTTTCAAAATGTCAAATTTGCAATCAAAAACGAAAGCTTCTTTGACACTAGTTTAGTTCAATGCGAATATCAACATTCAAAATCATAAAAACAAATTAATTTTAACTGAATGTTAGAAATCGTCAAATATCCCTTTTCAACAAAACTAGCTAAGCAGCTCATAAACAACACACAAACACGCACGAACACAACAAGAGCAAAAGCGTACTAAATACTTTTATCTGGGTTCACATGGCAAACTTGTATTTACAAGTAACTATTAGCTGCACTTTTGACCGATCAATTTTTGTGTAAACACCTAATATAAGCACCGCGTCTACCATTTCTAATCATTAATGCGAAAGTCTGAATGAATATTGTAATTTAGCAACATAAAATTTGCGATTATGAGTCTGGAGAATCTCACGGAACACGAGAAATTATTTTTTGACGACGGTTTCCAGTTAGGAAAACAAGCGGCAGAGAACAAAACGAATGAAAAAGCATTTTTAGATTGCGTTAATGAAGCCTACAAAGCCATCGATGGATTAATTGACTCCATTTTGGCAATGGCTAAAAAAGAAAACGTAACGGTAGACTGTAAGAACGGATGCGCATATTGTTGCCATCAAGCTGTCTATGCCAATTCCTTTGAACTCCATTACCTGGGAAATTTCATTTCTCAAAATTTCACTCCTGATCAACAGGAAGAAGTAAAAAAGAAGGCGAAAGAAAAAAAAGCGACGACTGAAAAACTTTCGCATGAAGAAGTATTGAAATACAAAAGTCCTTGCCCACTGTTAAAAAACGGTTCATGCACGGTCTATGCAGCGCGCCCGATGGCTTGCCGTATTTATTTATCAATGAAACTAAATACCTGCATCGAATTTTATAAGAATCCAGATAATTCGGACAATTACCCGCTGCTACTTGAATTTCCGCTGACAGCAGGAAGAATGATGAACGAAGGCTTTTCTGCTGCCCTAAAAGAATCTGGTATTGAGATCGCTGAATTCAGGTTAGAAGATGGTCTTTCAACGGTGTTAACCAATGGTGCGAAACTTTAATACTTTATCTTAACCTCGAGGTTTACTATTTTATCTCTCCTGACCATTGAATAATCAGAACTTTGACGGTCAACATATTGCAACAACCACAGCGCTTTTTGGTAATACAATTCTTTACGAAGCAAAGTTTGATGTTCTAAAGCATGGTCTCCTAACAGATGAAAAACTTCGGACAATTGTTCATAATGTTGCTCTGCCAGCAAATTTTCTTCCATTAAACTGATAAATGGAGCGTTCTCCATAAACAGAAGATCTTCCAGCTCCCAGCCAAACTGTACTGTCAAAGCATCCTTGGCTTCACTAAGCATCTGGTCTTCTTCGTTTTCTAGTTCATGCAATCTCAAACGTCCGAGCAACTTCGCGATAAAAAGTCCAATCTCGTTAATTTGATCCATTAAATAATCCCTTCTTTCCATACAATCGAATTTGCCTTTTTAAAGTTAGATAACTTTTTGAATTACTCCCACCAATCTTATCACAAAGCAGCTTTCAATTTAACAAATAATTCCTTGTGAAACCCGAGGAATGTTATATTTGCAACAATGTAAACCTGAAAGAGCACATGCCAGATAAAAATACTCGTGCAGATGATTACACTTGGCAAGCCTTTCTGAATGGGAACGAAAGTGCTTTTACGCAACTGTACAACCAATATGCTAAGAATCTTTTCTCTTACGGAAAGAAATTCAATATTGATGACCAGTTGGTAGACGACGCTGTGCAGGAAGTATTCGTTGACCTGTTTTTGAAGCGCAAAAAGCTTGCCGGCGGCATTAAAGATCTGAAAGCTTATTTATTTGTATCCCTAAAGAATAACCTGCTCAAAAAAATCGAGAAAAAGAAAAGGCTTCCAACGCTTGGGTTAGACAATTTCAGCAACCTGAATTTCAATATTGAATACGATCCGCAGGAGAATATCATCAGTTCTGAAGATCAAAAAGAGACGAATGAAAGATTATCTGAAGCAATTGGGCAATTATCAAAAAAACAAAAAGAGATTATTTACCTCAAATTTGAAGAGGAATTAGACTACCCTGAGTTAGCTCAAGTACTCCAAATTGGAGTTGAATCGGCTCGAAAGCAGATCTACAGAGCCATGAAATCGCTTCGAAAATCACTTGACTACAAGGATCTTAACACACTAATTGCTTTTTTTATTAAAAAAAGTTAAAAAATTCCGTCCATGTTTCTGCTGTTTGGAGACCATATACCTGGTAACGAACACAAACTATGGATAAATTTCTAACCTATCTCGAAAACACTGATTTTGTGCGCTGGGTGTATGCGCCTTCCAAACGCAATACTCGTTACTGGGAAGAATTTCAAAAGAACAATCCTGAAGAGATCGAACTTATTCGTGAAGCCAGGATCATTCTACTTCAGTTAAAATCAAAGCAAGAATTTTCTGTCAGCCGAATTGAATCAGCGCTTCCAGAGATCTTGAAAAAAATCAACAAAAAGAAACAAATCCAAAAAGCAAAACATTTCGCTTTAACAGGTTTCAGGTATGCGGCCATCGCGATCCTGTTTTTTGGCATTGGTTTGTTTTTCATGCAGGGCAAATACCGTTCTGCTCTTGACGATATGAGCCGTCAATTTGCGAATATTTCATACTACAATGGAGAAGTGTGCCGGCTCGTGTTGGCCGATGGTAAAAACATTATTATCAACGAGAAACTTTCGCAGGTTCATTATAGCCCAAAAGGGACAATCATTATTGATCAAAAAGATACTATTCCGCAAAACATCGACAGTGACAATCTGATGAACCAACTAATTGTGCCTTACGGTAAGAACTCATCGATCACTTTAGCCGATGGAACTGTTGCCTTTTTAAACGCGGGGTCACGCTTAATCTTTCCGCCGGTTTTTGAGGGAAAAACACGAGAAGTCTTTTTGGCTGGAGAAGGCTATTTTGATGTTGCTCATAACCCGGAGGTACCATTCATCGTAAAAACCACCGATTTAAACGTAACAGCTGTTGGTACAAGCTTTAATGTTGCGGCTTATCCTACTGAAAGCAAAATTGAAGTTGTCTTAGCAGAGGGAAGAGTCAACATTAACAAAAACGAGTTTACGATTTTTCAATCAATTACCGACATGGCCCCCAATGATATGATCTGTTTCAATAAAACAACAAATGAAATGGATTTGAAAAAGGTTATCACCGAAAACTATACATCATGGCATTTGGGATATATCAATTTCGAAAGCGTTGAACTACACAAAATTATTACCAAACTCGAACGCTACTACGATGTCAACATATTTATCGAAAATTCTGAGATCGCACAAAAAAAGATAACCGGAAAACTGAAACTCAAGGATGACATTGACGAAATGCTCCGTGTTTTATCTGTCACATCAACACTCAAAATCAAGAAAATTAATCAGCACGAATATCTCTTAAATTAAAAAGCCGGTCGGTGCGGCAACACCTCCCAGCTTTAAAAAGTCAAATTACTTTTTACTAATAACTAAACGTAACAAACTTATGAAAAAATCACGAATGGGTGATCCTTTTGCGAGAAAGGGTTCCAGGTTAATTCTACGAAAAATGAAACTTACTTTTCTCTTTTCATTCCTGGTATTTCTAACCAGTTGGGGAAATTCCTACTCCCAGAATTCAATGCTAAATCTGAAACTTAAGGATGCTCCCGTTCAGGAAGTCATTCAACAAATCGAAGATCAAACTGATTTCTTCTTTTTGTATCAGGATGCGGTCCTGGCCGGACAACGAGTAACAATTGATGCACAGGATGCTACATTGGAAAACATACTTGAGCAGGTTGCTCGTCAAGCCGGTATCACTTACGAAGTTTCTGATCGCCAAATTATTCTCAAAGGAAAAACAGGTAATCAAGTGTATTCCGAAACACAACAATCGAAAACAATTACCGGCGTGATTACAGCCGGAGACGGCGAACCCATTCCCGGTGCAACCGTTGTTGTTAAAGGGACTAGCAATGGTACGATAACCGATTTTGACGGGAAGTACACCATCAGCGATGTTCCGGCTGATGCCATCCTTCAAATTTCATTTGTTGGTATGAAAATGCTGGAAATATCGGTTGCCGGAAAAACACAAATCAACGTGGTATTGGAAGAAGAAACAATCGGCTTGGAAGAAGTTGTTGCCATTGGTTACGGCGTTGTTAAAAAGAAAGACTTAACCGGTGCTGTTTCCTCTGTTAAAAGTGAAGAATTAAAACAAAACCCGGTTGCTAACGTTGCCCAGGCCCTCCAGGGTAAGCTATCGGGTGTTTCGGTTATATCTCAGGACGGTCGTCCGGGAGCAGAGGTAAACATTCGGATTCGTGGTGGAGGTTCCATCACCCAGTCAAACGATCCATTGGTTGTCGTTGACGGCGTTCCCGGCGTTTCATTAAGTAGTATCCCTGCCGATCAAATTGAATCAATCGACGTATTGAAGGATGCCTCTTCTACCGCTATTTACGGAGCCAGAGGTGCAAACGGCGTAATTTTGGTAACCACAAAAGGGTTGAATACAAAAAAAGGAACGACCCAGGTTTCTTACAGCAGCTACGCCCAGTATAAAGAAGTAGCCAAAACTAATGATGTTTTAAATGCCCAGGAATATCTCTTGCATCAATGGAGTTATATGACTGCTTTCGGTGGTGCTGCTGTCGATGCGATGCCAAGTTACTATGGATTGGGATCCGAATATGGTAACCATTATGCCGACTATGCCAATGTTCCTGTTCATGACTACACCCAGGACCTGTTAAGAAACGTGTGGAGCCAGGAACATAACATCAGTGTTTCAAGTGCCACAGATAAAACGACCATTTCTTTTAACTTAAACATGATCGACGATCAGGGGATCAAGATTAAATCAGGCTACAAACGTTACAATGCACGCCTGAAAATGGAACACCAGCTGTATGACGATGTAAAACTTGGATTCATCGTTAACTATCAGCAAAATCGCACAGAAGGACGAGAAAGTACCACAAACGGTGTAGGTTCACTCTTGTCCAGCGCCTATTTGTTTAGCCCGATTGATGCTGAATACATTAAAGGACATGGCGATCTGACACAAGCGGCCGGGTTTGGTAATGGCGACGTCAATTTAGATCCAACATACGATCCATATAAACGAACAATGGATATCGAAGACATCACTGATAAAAATGGATTCTATGGTGTTGGCTATATTAACTGGGATATTATTGACGGGGTGACCTTTAGGTCTGAATTTGAAGCAGGAAGAGGCAACTCTGAACAGCATTATTATGACGCCGGCGTTGCTTTTGCTGATGAAAATAACAGGATCCGGGATAGAGGAGCTACCTTAACATTGAAAAGAAGCCATTCTTACCGTTCTGCGACAACCTTAAACTGGCAAGTTAAAAACCTTGGCGAAGACCATAATATGTCGGTATTAGGTGGTTTTGAAGCGATAAAATCACAAGATACAGAATCAGAAATGAGTAGTTGGGGTATGCCGGCAAACTTTGATTTCGAAACAGCGATAGCCAAAATCCAATTTGCCCAATATGCCAATTACGATGAAGCAAGTGGACTTTATGCGATTGACAAAAATCAATTTTACTACTACAATAATATAGATGCCGCATCTACCACGACTTCCTTTTTCGGCCGATTCAATTATGGGTACAAAGACCGTTATCTTTTCACAGCTACGATGCGTGCTGACGGATCATCTAATTTCGCACCCAATAAGCGTTGGGGGTATTTCCCGGCAGGTGCATTTGCATGGAGAATGTCTGACGAACCCTTTATGGCGAACACGCAAAACTGGCTCGACAACTTGAAGCTGCGTTTATCAATCGGTACTGCCGGTTCTGATAACATTCCGTATGATGCATGGAACGCCCTTTATGAGGTAAACTTTGCGGATAACGGGTCTATAACCTACGATCCTAAAGGTGTATTGCCAAATCCTGATCTGAAATGGGAGACCACCATCTCAAGAAACCTTGGTATTGACTACGGTGTATTTAATGGCCGCATTTATGGTGCCGTTGAAGTGTACTGGAATACGACAAAAGACCTGTTAGGTCAGGTACCGGTTAATCCAACAACAGGGTTCACCAGCCAATACCAAAATGTTGGTCAAACATCGAACAAAGGGATCGAGATTTCATTGGGAGCGGATATTATCCGTCGAGATGATTTCACATTAAGCTTTAACGCGACTTACAATTACAATAAGAACAATATCGACAAGTTGGCTGAAGGTATTATCACCGATTACGGGACAGACTGGAACTCGACATCAACGTATCCACGAAAAGAATTCTTATTTAAAGAAGGTACTCCTGTCGGTACTGTAATTGGTTATCAATATGACGGTTTCTATACACCGGATGACTTCGATTACAACGCTGGTACCGGACAATATACGTTGAAATCCGGCGTACCTTACTATGAAGGATTTAGTCAAATTGGTAACTATCCAAATCCATTCGACGTTGTTAATGGCGCCGGTGAAGCTATTGATGATCAAATTTTCCCAGGTGCTTTGAAAATAAAAGATGCCGACGGAAATGGTACAATCACACCGGATGATGCCGTTGAACTGGGAGAGATTATCCCTCGCCACACCGGTGGTTTTGGATTGAGTGCTTTTTACAAAGGCATCGATTTCAGTGCTAATTTCACCTATGCAATGGGAGGCCATGTGTATAATATTGCAAGCTTACTGAACACGACCGGTCGCAAAGACTATTCATTCGGAGCCAACCGCCTTGGATTCATTAGAGACGCTTACAAAGTATACGATGTAAACGCATCAGGCGACTTGGTTGCTGTAACCGACCCGGATGCATTAAATACGCTTAACGCAAATGCCAAATACCACTTACCATACCACGAATTTGGATTGACACTTGACAAGTGGTTTGAAAGTTCAGACTACCTGCGTTTGAATTCATTGACTGTTGGTTATACTTTACCAAAGCAGATTACTCAAAAAGCTAAAATTCAGAGACTGCGTTTTTATGTAACTGGAGGAAACTTATTCACCATTACTGGTTATTCGGGACTTGACCCCGAAGTGAACGCGAACGAATCAAAAGGATCATATCCAACTCCCGGACTTGACTTTGGTTCTTATCCGAGAGCAAGAACTTACACTTTTGGAGTAAATGTTGATTTTTAATTGAATTAGAAAAACACCTAGACATGAAAAAGATTTTATATTTATTTATATTGATAGGGACATCGCTCGCATATACCTCATGCAGCAATTACCTGGAACAATCTTCCCTATCCGACACGACCATTGATTTTGTGCTTTCCGATCCGGGTGGCGCTCAAGCTTATCTGGACGGGGCTTACGAAGTATTTAGAGATAACCGCTTCCATTCCAACGGATTATTTTATGAATTGACCGTCTGTGGTTCTGATGCGGGAAGACACCCTGAAGCCTATTCATCTCAGGTTCGTCATATCCCCGAAAATTTATACTATGGCGGGACAGCCGGGTTCAATATCGATTATGCACAAACCCCTTGGGAAAAAGCCTATGACATTATTGCCCGTTGTAACATCCTTATTTCCAACTACGAGACAACCGAATTATATGACAAATGGATCAATCCTGGCAATTATCCCGATGATGTTGATGCAGAAGTGCCAAATGCGTTGTCGAATATTTACGGGCAAGCTGTTACAATGAGAGCAACGATGTACTACGAACTTTGTCGTTATTTCGGCGATGTACCTCACCAAATCTCCAATCTGAAAATCGATTCAACCTTAACATCACGAGATGAAATATATGAATACCAAATCGCAAAATTGGATTCAATATTACCATTGATGTACCGCGCAGGCGAAAACGGATTTTCTCCAAAAACAAAAATGACACGGACATATGCTGAAGGACTTGCAGCTCGTTTATGCTTGTTTGCCGGTGGTTATGCAACTCGTCGTACTGACTTAGGTTCAGACTTCTACAAAGACATGGACGGCAACACTTTGTCATTCGAACAAATTGGCAGCGAATACAGCGGTGGTGTTTATACGCGTCGTTCTGATTACCTGGATTTCTACCAAAAAGCGAAAACGTATCTGACAAACCTTATTGCAGATCCGGGAACAGCCCAGTTGATTGAAACCGATCCGCGAAGTGTTGGCGCTAATGGCGAACAATTTGGCAATCCGTTCCAATATGTATTCCAACAAATGGAGAACCTGACCGTATCGGACGAATCAATTTATGAGATTGCAGAAACACAAGGAGGTAATAACTCTGAGCGTCCTTATGCCTTCGGTCGCCCGTCAGGCGGTGGTGGTTCAAATGCCTACCCTTGTAAAAGTTATGGACAGGCCCGTATGCATCCGACCTACTATTACGGCGATTTCGATCCTTATGACATGAGAAGAGACGCAACCGTGGCTGTTACTGCAAGTACCGGTGGGGGTCGAGAAATATTGCTTAGTTTCCAGCCAGGAAGTAAAACCGCCGGCGGTTTGGCATTGAATAAGTGGGATGAAAACCGCATGAGCCCTCCATACTATCAAAAACAACGGAAGTCAGGTATCAACAACCCCTACATGCGTATGGCTGATATTTATTTGATGCTTGCTGAAGTTGACGCTGTTTTGGGTGACGAAGGTAACGCTAAAACACTGTTGAAACAAATTCGTAGTCGTGCCTTCCCGGCAGATATGCAAACAGCGAAAGTCGACAACTACATCAGTAGCCTTTCCGGGGACGATTTGCTGGATGCAATTCTTACAGAGAGAAAACTTGAATTTGGAGGAGAAGGCTTGCGTAAATGGGATATGATCAGAAACGGGAAATTCCCGGAAATGATTGAAACACTAAAAGCAAATTTGGCTGATATGATCAGCGGTCTGGAGACCAATGGATACTATGAATTCGAGAACGGGAACATTATTTCTGACTATGTCTGGGCGAAACAAGTTGATGCCAAATCTACCTATGGCCACCGTTTAACAACTCAGGCACCTGATATGGATGATCCTGTATTGTTCCCCGGATGGAGAGGTCAGTACAATGACTGGGAAAACGTTGGCGGTCCTGGCGTAGGTGCCAGCTACGGTGACGATTATGGCACGAACACTGCCATTGAAGGTTTATTCACCCACATCGAACCAGGTAGTACTGAAGCGACTGCTCTTGAAGCTGATGGCTATGAAATGAAAGATTGGGGAAAAACATTAGTTGATTACAAGGAAGAGTATTCCGACTATGTTTTTCGGGGCTATCAAGCCGGTAGTGCTCCAATCTATTTGGTACCAATCAATGCGACTTCAATTACGACTTCAAACGGATTAATCACGAACGGTTACGGATTTGATCAGTAATAGTCTTATTTATGTTCTTCATTAGAACCTATTTTAGAGATAATCCGTCAAGCAATTGGCGGATTATCTCTGTTTTTAACCTTTCAGTTCCAAACATCTCTTGTATTTTTAATGAAAAAAAGAAATGAAATCATTTACGACTCTACTCTGCATTCTACTACTAACAGGATCTGTAAAAAGCCAGTCCGTTAGTTTGCTTCCGGCCAAAATTCTACAAAGCAATTCCTACTCTGAAATAAGCGGTTCTCCCAAGTTGGTCGATTCCCCATACGGTGAAGCCGTTTGGTTCAATGGTGACAACGATGGCATCTGGCTGGATGAACTTCCACTGAAGGGATTGACGGAATTCACAGTTGAAATGATTTTCTGCCCCGACTCCACGCAAGCGCCTTTCGAACAACGGATGCTACACATTGGTGAAGACCGTGGCGACCGCATGCTACTGGAACTTCGGGCTGTTGACGGAAACTGGTATTTTGATGGCTACGCCGCATCCGGCACCAACAAAAAAGCACTGATCGAAGAAAAGCTAACGCACCCGCTCGGAGACTGGTATCATGTCGCCTTTGTGGTGTCGCCCGAAAAGCTTACAACTTTTGTCAACGGTAAGCAGGAACTTTCCGAGGACTTTTCTTTTCTGCCCATCCAAACAGGTGCAACTTCCATTGGATCGCGCATCGACAAACGGTCGTGGTTTAAAGGAGTCATTTACAAAATCAGAATTTCACCTATCCAACTTAAACCAAATGAATTTATGACATTCTAACCACGAAAGCCTGCGGGCTGAGAACCGAAATAACAAAACCGATGAAACAAACCAAACTATTACTGCTATTTGCAGCCTCTCTGCTATTTATACAAGTCGACGCGCAAAAACAACCATCCAAAGGTGAAATAACTTCAACCATGTTGAAAGCCACCAAATACATGGTTGAAGAAGTGAGCACCAACGGTGGCTATCTCTGGAACTACCTGCCCGACTTTTCGCGCCGTTGGGGAGAGATGGAAGCCTACCCCACCATGATTTGGCTGCAACATCCCGGCACCATTAGCATGGGCCATCTTTTTTTACAAGCCTACGAAGCAACAGGCGAGGACTATTACTACCAGGCAGCCGAAAAAGCGGCATCTGCCGTGATCTGGGGGCAAAGTCACGAAGGTGGCTGGAACTATCTGGTCGACTTTGCCGGCGACCGGTCACTGAAACACTGGTATGCAACCATCGGCAAAAACGGCTGGCGGCTCGAGGAATTTCAACATTACTACGGCAACAGCACCTTCGACGATGATGTGACCTCCGATGCAGCGCGTTTCCTGCTACGCATCTACCTGGAAAAACTCGATCCAAAATTCAAGCCTGCACTCGATAAGGCCATCGACTTCATCCTAAAAAGTCAATATGCCGAAGGTGGATGGCCGCAACGTTATCCGTTGATGTACGATTTTAACAAACAAAACCATCCCGACTACACCTCATTTTACACCTTCAATGACGACGTGACCTGGGAAAATGTGCACTTCCTGATTCAATGCTACGAAACCTTGGGCGAACAGCGTTTTCTGGATCCGATCCGACGAGGAATGGATTTTTACCTCTTCTCGCAGGATGGTTGCGGAGCTTGGGGACAACAACTCACTCTCGACATGAAAACAGCCGGAGCACGCACCTACGAACCTGCTGCCTTTCTGCCAAGCGCAACTTGCGAAAATGCGCTGTTGTTGATCCATTTTTACAAGTTAACCGGCGACTCGCGATACCTGGCGCGCGTACCTGCAGCCATCAGATGGCTGGAATCGGTGAAACTGCCTGCCGAAAAAGTTGACGGGCACCGAACATACCCGATGTTTGTCGATCCGGCGACGCAGAAGCCAATCTACGTTCATCGCAAAGGTTCAAATGTGAAATACGGCTACTACTACCTCGACGAAGATGATTCCAATTTGCTCGGCCATTATGGTGGAAAATCCGGCGTGCCTCTGCAGGAGTTGAAAGACGAATATGCCCGGGTGAGCGCTATCCCAGCTAAAGAAGCGACAGCAAATTCTCCTTTGCTTCCGGGGCAATTCGGACACGAAGGTACACCACAGTCCTACTACGATTTAAACCGGGTTAATTTTGATTATACGCCATCGGAAGATCGCGTTTTGGAGATCATCAATTCACTGGATGACCAAAACCGATGGCTCATCAAACATGCCATGACCAGCCATCCCTACATTGGCGACGGAACAAAGCAAGAACCGACCACCGAATTTTCCACCACCTTTGTGGGCGACGAAACCGACACATCGCCTTACCACGATACCACCGATCAGGAATACATTTCAACGGGTGCCTATATCCGAAACATGTACATCCTGATGAATTACCTGACAAACATAAAATAGCACCCCATGAAACACCGGATAGAAACCAGATCAAAAACAATGCTCTTTCTATGGGCAGTCATTGGTTTTACAGCCACACTGCAGGCTCAAACAGTCATTTCGTTGAATAAGGATATAAGCTTCACGGGAGACGACATTCGTTATAAAGGCGAAAAAATTGAATTAGGTCCGAAAGCTTTTTACCTGGATGGATCGTTGAGCGACGACGAAGCCAGTCAATTTCCCTATGTCTTCAACACCTTGCAGGACGCCGTTGCACAGTTGAACGACGGGACTGAGGCCGATCCCATGGTGATCTATATTGCTCCCTGGGTGTATTGGGTTGACGATCCGAATGATCCGGCAGTACGCGTTCCCAAAAAAGGTAGCAGCACACCTTTCGGGATGGAGCTTTCCTGTGAATGGCTGAAATTCCGGGGTTTGTCCGAGAATCCCTACAACGTAATTCTTGCTGCCAATCGCGGGCAAACCATGGGCGCGAAAGGGAACTTTACCCTATTCAACATTAAAGGCGACGGGCTGACTGCCGAGAACATCACTTTTGGCAACTATTGCAACATCGACCTGGAATACCCACTCAACCCGAAGTTAAATCTTGAAAAACGAGGGTCTGCAATTGTACAGGCACAGCTTATTTTCTCGAACGGAGACAAAGTTTTGGCGCGAAACTGCAACTTCATCAGCCGGCTAAACACCGGTCCCTTTTGGGGGAGCAAGCGCACGCTGTTTGATCGCTGTCACTTCGAATCGACCGACGATGCACTGAATGGCTCTGCCGTGTACCTCAACTGCACCCTCGATTTCTACAGCAGCAAGCCATTCGGTCACACGGTAGGCACCGGAGCTGTTTTCCTGAACAGCGACATGCATGTGCTAACCCGCGGGCCGCAATACCTGGTGAAAGGAACCGGCCCGGTTGCCCTGATTGACACACGCTTTGAAGGCGACCTGGTCGACTATCTCGGTTGGCGCGACCTGCCGGCTACCGAGGCGCGTTATTACCAATATCACGTCAGCCTGAACGGCGATTCGGTATTTATGGACAAAGACAACAGTTACGCAACCGTCGATATGGCGGGCAAAGAAGTACTGAATGCCTACCGCTTCAAGCTGAATAACGAAACCGTTTACAATACCTATAACCTGCTGCGCGGCAACGACGATTGGGACCCGATGGCCGTAAAAGAACTGGTGAAAAGGGCTGAAGCCGAAACCGGGAAAGACTACAGCATGTTACCAACCATGCTGCATGTACAGCCAACGCGTCAAAAGCTGGAAACCGGAAAAGACAGTCTGCTGCTGACCGCTACGGCTTACCGCTTTGGCAACTACGAATTAAAAGGTGAAACCGTCAACTGGTCGCTGGCACCGGAGTACGAAGGTCTGGTGAAACTGGACGTTCAAAACGACGGCACTTGTCTTGTTGTACCGACCAACGAAAAAGACGAGACAGTCGAAGTGATCATCAATGCCGCAACGGAATCCGGGCTGGAATCGGCAGCTGTCGTGTCCGTTGCTCCCTCGTTCCTGCCAGCTCCGGCATTCCTTCAACCCCCAACGATCAGCAATGACGGGCAGGGAACACTGACCGTAAACTATAAGCTGGATATGCCCTACGAAGACGAATCGCTGATTAGTTGGTACCGTTGCAGCGATGCACAAGGGGCCGACCCGGTTCAGATTGCTGTTTCCCGGTTCAACAAACCGCTGAAAAGCTATGGGCTTTCGGCCGGCGACATCGGCTGGTACATCAAGGCCAGCGTTTCGCCCAAACACCTGCGCTGCCATCCGGGCGAAGCGGTGACAACCGTTTACGCCAAAGCAATCACCGCTGACGATGTAACACAGAACTCAAACATCTTGGTTCCGAACCTCGAGAATATGGCAACAGCTTACCAGCCAAAGGTACTGCCGGGCTCTTGGGCACTCGACAGCTATGCCCCGGCCGACACCCGCGAATGGCCATGGGAAGCCGACAACAGCCGCGATCCGTGGTATTACGGGCCGGGCATTAACGGTGCCGCGCAGGATTCGGGTTTGGTGCAAAACACCAAAGGTGCCCGCCTGCGCTACCAGCCGGTTGGCGATGTTTTTGGCGACATGAAAATCAGCTTTACAGCCGTGCCTTCCAAAACAGCGGGGCAAGGTTTCAGCTCGGCCCGTGCTCAATATATGGACATCGGTATTAAAATGGATGTGGAGCAGATGAAGGGCTACGCCTTGCGCCTGATCCGCACAACCAAATACGGCGATGCCATCGACTTCATCCTGATGAAATACGAGAACGGCACAGCCACAGCAATCAGCGAACCTGTTTCGGCATCCTGCTACCGCCCCAGCTGCCGGATAACGCTTGAGCTGAAAGGCACTAAACTAATCGCCCATGCCGAAAACCTGTTCGACTACTTTTCAGAACAAGACGAGTCGGACGTGAAACGCGTGGTGGATCTGGAAACCGACATTCAACCCAATACCTTCGGCGGTGTCAGCGTTCAACACACCGGCTCGGTGGGCAGCGGCGCTAGCTTGATTAGAGATTTGAAAATTGAATGGCGATAGTGATCAGTATTCAGTCGCAGTATTCAGTAACCGGAAAACAATAACAAATATGAAAACACTCAAAATCCTTTTCGTCCTGCTGCTTTTTGCTGTTGGTGCTTCGGCCCAACAACCGGCTTCAACGTACACCAACCCGGTGCTGGGCGGCGACTATCCCGACCCCTCGGTGGTGCGGGTTGGAAGTGACTATTACCTCACCCACTCCTCGTTCGACTACTACCCGGGCTTGTTGGTCTGGCACTCGAAAGACCTCATTCATTGGGAACGCATTTCGCACGCCTTGAACGACTATGTTGGCTCGGTTTGGGCGCCCGATTTGGTGTATGTGAACGGCAAATTCTACCTCTACTTCCCGGCAGGAGGCACCAACTGGGTGGTTGTTGCCGATTCGCCCGAAGGCCCGTGGAGTAAGCCCATCGACTTAAAGCTAAGCGGCTTTATTGACCCCGGACATGTGCTGGACGAGGCGGGAAACCGTTATCTCTATCTCTCGAAAGGCTACGTGGTGAAGCTGACTGCCGACGGGCTGGCTACCGACGGCGAACCGGTGTTCAACTACGAGGGATGGCAATTCCCGAAGGAATGGAGCACCGAATGTTTCTGCCTCGAGTCGCCCAAGTCGACCGTGAAGGGTGGCTGGTACTACCTCACTTCGGCCGAAGGTGGAACAGCCGGCCCGGCAACGGCGCACATGGTGGTTTCGGCCCGTGCCAAATCGCCTTACGGGCCTTTCGAAAATTCGCCCTACAACCCGGTGGTGCATACCAACGACCGCAGCGAACGCTGGTGGAACCAGGGACACGGAACGCTGGTGGATGATACCGAAGGCAACTGGTGGATGATGTATCACGGCTACGAGAAGTACTTCTGGACACTCGGCCGCCAGATGTTGATGCTGCCCGTTGAGTGGACCGAAGATGGCTGGTTCCGCGTGCCCGAAGGGGTCGACGCTGCCGCTACAATCAAGGCACCTCCCGGAGAAGGGAAAGTGATTGACAACTGCCTTTGCGACGATTTTGCCGCGGACAAGCTGAGCCTGATCTGGCAGTTCTTCAAACCATATAAGCCCGAACGGGCCAAGGTTGAAAAGGGTGAATTGGTCTTCAAAGCCGACGGAAAATCCTTCGACGACAGCTCGCCGCTGCTGGTCAATGCCTGCGACCGGAAATACGAGATCCAGGTGGAATTTACCTTGAACGGCGGAGCAACCGGCGGCCTGTGCCTCTACTACAACGAAGCGGGCAACATGCACATCGCGGTAAACGAGAAAAACTTCAGCGTTTACAACCGGGGCAAACGTAAAATAAGCGTGCCCAACGAACTGGGCAATCATGGCTACCTCCGCATTCTGAACGACGAAAACGAGGTGAGCTTCTACTTCAGTGCCGATGGCGAAAACTGGGAGCGCGTGGAACGCAGCATCGAGGCCAGCGGTTTTAACCACAATGTCTTTGGCGAGTTCCTCAGCCTTCGCGCCGGCTTGATTGCCTTTGGCAAAGGCGAAGTAACCTACGACAACTTCGTTTACCGGAAGCTCGATTAATTTCACCATGCAGCTAAAAATTAGACCTGACAAGCAAACTCCGCACCCTGCGGAGTTTTTTTGTGCCCTGCTGCCTGCAAAAGCCGCCCTGCCGGATTACCAGCCGTCCTGCTGACTTCCGGGTCGCCCTGCCGGAAAAAAAGGCTTCCTGCCGGCTTTTTTGTCGCCCTGCTGCTTCGGCAGGGACCGAAATTTTTCAGCAGGGAAGCCTGCCCAGCAGCAGGACGTGAAAAATTGCAGCAGGGTGAAGATTACGGCGGCAGGACCGGCTTCGTCTGCTACAGCGAGCGCCCAATCTCGTTCCGGCTAAAAAAGATTGCTGTCCACACACAATTTCGCCGGTTCGCGACAGTTTCATAGAAAAACCTATTTTAGCTGAATGAAACCAGTTGCACTCCTGCTTACCCTCTTTTGTCTTTTCGCTGCCGACGGGCTCCGGTCTCAATCGTTGAATGCGCTTCTGAGCGGATCGGTTTCCACCGCTGAAGGGGCAGGGTTGTCTTCCGTTAATGTTAATTTGAAGGGATTTCCGATTGGCACAACGACTGATAAAAACGGGAAATACACGCTGCAAATTCCCGCCAACCGGCCGTTAACGGTTGTCTTTTCGATGGTTGGGTACCAAAGTCAGGAAAAACAACTGGAAACCAAGGCCGGAGAACGAATTAAACTCGACATCCAACTGGCCGAAAGCAACGAGAATATTGAAGAAGTTACGATCCGGCAACAACGGACACAGCAAAATATGTCGCGCATCGATCCGCAGTTTAGCCAGACGATTCCCGACGCATCATCCGGGGCTGTCGAGGCGCTCATTAAGACCCTTCCGGGCGTATCGACCAACAACGAACTCAGCTCGCAGTATTCCGTTCGCGGCGGCAACTACGACGAAAACCTGGTGTATGTGAACGATATTGAAGTGTACCGCCCGTTCCTGGTTCGTTCGGGCCAACAGGAAGGGCTCAGTTTCATCAACTCCGACATGGTATCGTCCATCGAATTCTCGAGTGGCGGATTTGATGCCAAATACGGCGACAAAATGGCCTCAGTACTCGACATCCGTTACCGGCAACCGAAAGAATTTGCCGCCTCGGCTTCGGTCAGTCTGCTTGGCGGCTCTGTTCATGTTGAAGATGCCACCAAAAACCAACGGCTGAGTTTTATTGGCGGCGCCCGCTACAAAACCAACCGGTACCTCTTAAATAGTTTGGACGAAAACGGCGACTACAACCCAAGTTTCACCGATCTGCAGGCTTATATCACCTACCAGCTTTCTGAATCGTTTGATGTGTCATTCCTTGGAAACATGGCCAAAAACGACTACCTGTTTATTCCGCAAACCCGCACCACCACCTTTGGCACCTGGACCCAGCCGCTGGAAACCAAAGTCTATTTCGAAGGCCAGGAGAAGGATCATTTCAACACCCAAACCGGTGCGTTGGCATTCAACTTTCACCCCAATTCGCAGCTCAATCTAAAGCTCATTGCGTCGGCCTTTCAAACTAAAGAAGAAGTGAACTACGATATTTTAGGGGAATATTACCTGAACGAGCTGGAGCAGGATTGGTCAACTTCCGGAACCGGCGACAGCATTCTCAACCTTGGCGTTGGCAGTTTCCTCAACCATGCCCGCAACAAGCTCGATGCAACCGTTTACAGCCTGACCCACAAGGGCGCTTACGACTCGGAAGACCACCTGCTGAACTGGGGCTTTAAATTTCAACGCGAAGACATAACCGACAAGGTGAACGAGTGGGTAATGCGCGACTCAACCGGTTACTCGCTCCCCTACTCCGATTCGGAGGTTTTGCTGTACAGCAGCTCATTCACCAACAACCAGTTTTCGACCTGGCAAGCATCGGCCCATCTTCAGGACACCTGGGCCATCGATACTGAATCCGGCAACTTGTACCTCACCTCGGGTATTCGTGCCAACTACCGGGAATATTCCAACGAATTTTTAGTGAGTCCGCGGGTTTCAGTGAGCTATTTCCCCGATTGGGAGAAACAGTTTGTTTTCCACTTGTCAGGAGGGCGCTACGTTCAGCCGCCCTTTTTCAAAGAATTGAAAGACCGGGATGGAACTATTCATCCCGAAACAAAAGCGCAGAAATCGTGGCAGGTGGTAGCCGGAAGCGAATACCTGTTCCAGGCCTGGGACCGCCCGTTTCGGTTTAAGTCGGAACTGTACTACAAGTATTTTTCGCAGCTAACGCCCTACCAGATCAATAATGTACAAATTCAATACCTGGCCGACCAGCAAGCCCGGGGTTATGCTACCGGCCTGGATTTAAGTATTCATGGCGAGTTCGTCAGTGGTGTGCAATCGTGGGCGAGCGTGTCATTGCTGCAAACCGAAGAAAATATCGTGGGAGACGGGCATGGCTGGATTCCCCGGCCAACCGACCAATTCCTGACCTTCAGCATGTTTTTCCAGGACTATTTCCCCGGTAATCCAACCTACAAAGTTCACCTGGCCGTTTTCTATGGCTCCCGCCTGCCGACTGGTCCTCCAAATGGTGAGCGCTACATGGATACCTTTCGCATGCCTCCCTACCGCCGGGTTGATTTAGGAATCTCGAAGACCATTATCAGCGCTGATTCCTTTCGAACAAAAAGCGCCTGGATGACAAAAATCAAAGAGCTGTCAGTGAGTCTGGAAGTACTCAATTTGCTGGGAATCAAAAACACGGTTTCGTACTTTTGGGTAAGCAGTAATTACGGCGACATGTTTGGTGTACCCAATTACCTCACAGAACGTAAACTTAATTTGCGACTCTCGATGAAATTTTAGGATGAATCGCTAATTTTGAAAAAAACCGTGCTATGAAACTTCCGCTTTTTCAGGTTGATGCGTTTGCCGAAAACCTTTTTAAAGGAAACCCGGCCGCTGTTGTTCCTTTAGATCAATGGCTCGACAAGGACCTGATGCAACAAATAGCCATGGAAAACAACCTGTCGGAAACAGCCTTTTTTATAACAACCAAAGACGGGTTTGAAATTCGCTGGTTTACCCCAAAAGCTGAAGTTAAGCTCTGCGGACATGCCACACTAGCAACAGCTCATGTTATTTTTGAAGAAGTCAATTACCCACATGCTGAAATCACTTTTGGAAGCCATAGCGGTCCGTTAATAGTCAGTAAAAAGGAGCAGTTGCTGCAACTGGATTTTCCTGCAGACCGGGTCAAACCTGTTGACGCGCCCAACCTGATTATTAAAGCGCTAGGTAAACTTCCGGTAGCTTGTTACAAAGGCAAAACGGATTACATGCTCGTTTACGAGAGTGAAATTGATGTCCGAGACATGAACCCAAATTTTAGCGCTTTGGCAAAAACGGATGCACGAGGGATCATTGTAACCGCTCCCGGAACGAAAGCCAATTTTGTCAGTCGCTTTTTTGCGCCCCGGATTGGGGTTGATGAAGACCCTGTAACCGGTTCGGCTCATACAACACTAACCCCTTATTGGGCTAACAGATTAGGAAAACAAGAACTGACGGCCCATCAACTTTCCAAACGAGGCGGAGAACTCATTGTATCGATGAAGGAAAACCGGGTGCTGATCGCAGGTAAAACAAAAACCTACATGCGCGGAGAAATCTTCATCTAAAACATTTGTTTGGTGTGACTGTTTCTGATTGATGAAAACACGAAACAGAAACAAATGAACACAGCTCCCCATACCAACGAACTCATTCACGAAACATCTCCTTACCTTTTGCAACATGCCCATAATCCGGTCAACTGGATGCCTTGGGGCGAGGCTGCTTTGCAGAAAGCCAAGAATGAAAACAAGCTGCTGCTGATTAGCATTGGCTACGCAGCTTGCCACTGGTGCCATGTCATGGAGCACGAGTCGTTTGAAGATGAAACGGTAGCCGAGGTCATGAACCGCCACTATGTGTGCATAAAAGTTGATCGCGAGGAACGACCGGATGTCGATCAGATATACATGACCGCTGTTCAGCTGATGACCCAGCGCGGTGGCTGGCCGCTGAATGCCGTTGCGTTGCCTGACGGCCGACCAATTTGGGGAGGTACCTATTTCATGAAAGATGTTTGGGTAAATACCTTACAGCAAATTGCAGCCTACCATGAACAACAGCCCGATAAGACAACTGAATATGCCGAAAAACTGACAGAGGGAATCACACAAAGTTCGCTGATGCCGGTTAGTAATGACATTCACCACATTGGAGTAGAAGAACTCTCAAAAGCGATCAAATCGTGGCAAAACAGTTTCGACTTCCAGGAAGGTGGCAGTTGTGGCGCGCCCAAATTCATGATGCCGGTTAACCTGCAATTCTTACTTCGCTGGGCGCACCAGCAAAATGATGGTTCGGTTGAAAGCTATGTGATGACCACACTTGAGAAAATAGCCTTTGGAGGAATTTACGACCAACTTGGCGGTGGCTTTGCACGCTATTCAACGGACTCTTTCTGGAAGGTTCCGCACTTCGAAAAAATGCTCTACGACAACGGTCAACTGCTGAGTTTATATGCGCAGGCGTACCGCAAATTCAACCATGAATTGTATCGTCAGGTAGTCCGGGAAACAGTAGATTGGCTGCAGAAAGAAATGCTTTCTCCTGAAAATGGGTTCTATTCCTCCTTGGACGCGGATAGCGAAGGCGTGGAAGGGAAATTCTACGTTTGGCAAAAAGAGGAGTTGAAACAATTACTAGGAGAAGACTACGAGCTTTTTGCTCCATATTACAACATCAATGAAACCGGTTATTGGGAAGACGGCAACTACATTTTACTTCGCACTCAAAGTGACCTGGCCTTTGCCAACTCTGAATCGGTCGATCCCGAAACACTTCAGTTAAAAATTACCAAATGGAAAGGCAAGCTAAAACAAGCCCGCGAGCTGCGGGTAAGACCGGGGCTGGATGATAAAATCCTGACCTCCTGGAATGCCTTAGTCCTATCCGGATTGGCTGAAAGCTACAAAGCTTTCGGTGATGAGGAATACTTGAAATTAGCAGAAAAGAACGCTGAATTTCTGCTAACAAAACTTCAACCCGAGCCCGGGATTTTATTGCATTCGTACAAAAACGGAATCGCCAAGATTGACGGCTTTCTGGAAGACTATGCACTGCTAATTCAGGCATTGATCGATTTGTTTGAAGTGACCGGGAAAGCAGATTATCTGAAACAAGCCGACCGCTTTTGCGAAACCTGTTTCAAGGAGTTTTATGATGCCGGACGGACCATTTTCTATTTCAGCGCTGACGGGCAAAAAGACCTCATCAGTCGAAGTATTGAAGTGCAGGACAATGTGATTCCCGCATCGAATTCGGTCATGGCGAACAACCTGAACCGACTCGGACATTTGCTGGGCAACCGCGCCTTCCAAAATACGGCAAAAGCCATGCTACTCGTTGTTAGCGATAATATACTGAATTACCCATCGGGGCATGCGAATTGGATGAACCTGGCATTGAGCCTGGCCAAACACCAATACGAGATTGCCATTGCCGGTGAAAATGCGTTGAAACTGACGCTCGAACTCCAGCAGAACTACCTGCCTGATTGCTTGTTTTGCCCCGGAACGAACGAGCAACTGCCACTTTTGCAAAACAGGTTGCAAGCCGGCAAAACTAAAATTTATGTGTGCGAAAATTCCAGCTGTAAATTGCCGGTCGATACAGTTGAAGAAACCTTGAAGCTAATTCAGTCCTAATCATTCGACTCATTCTGCAAAGCAAAGGTCAGTCGCTTTGTCAAATCTTTGCGGCACGACGCAGCCATCTCCGGAATCGCGACTGCTTGGCGCAACTTCGGCACATTTGTTCGTTCGTGAGTAAACAGTGCGAATACTTCCGCTAAAGTCATGTTTTCGGGTGCTGCTTTTGCCAAGGTCATTTCATCGCCGGTTTTCACAGCTCCTTCCTCCAAAACACGCACGTAAACACCGGGGAAAGGTGAGTCCCAAAAATCTCTGACAATTTGCTGATTGCCGGCCCGAATCCCCAGCTTGTAGCAGGGTTGACGGGGTTGAGTAACCTGAACGACAGCTTCGCCCAGCTGGTAAACATCGCCAATTCGGATTGATGATTCATCAATTCCTTCAACAGTCAGGTTTTCACCAAAGAACCCCAAATCCCAGTCAGCATCGGGATAATGCTCCTTCCACCAACCGTAATGGTCGGCCGAATACAGATAGCAAGCTTTCTCCAACCCACCATGATACCTGCGGTCCATTACATCATCTTTAACCACATCTTCTTTCCCCAAAAAGATGGGTTCGTCAACCGGATATTTGTAAATTCCCGTGAGTTCCTTTTTCCCGTGCCATTCAATCTCAACGGCTTGCCCGATATTGGTTGAAATAATTTTCATATACGCTCTGTTTAATCGTCCTCCAAGATGTTTTTGACACGGCCAACTTCACCGGTCTCAAGCCTGACTTTGATACCATGCGGATGATTCGGTGATTTTGTCAGAATCTGTGCGACGTAGCCTTCCGTCAACTCGCCACTTCGCTGATCTTGCTTTTGCACAATCTCCACATGTCCTTCTATTTTTATATTCGATCTTTTTCGTCCGTCCATTTTCGTCAATTTTTGTTCGAAAATACAAACAAAAAAGCCAACGGTAAACCGCTGGCCTTATCAAATTTTGTATCCTTGTGATTACTTCACAAATTTCCTAAAATAATCAGCCTTTGACTTGTTGTCGAAGCGTGAATAAATGTTTGTCAGATAACCTGCGTACGATGGCTTCTGCTCAATTTCCCAAAGTGCGTTGAAGTAATCGGCCGACTGTTGAAAATTCGCATTGATCACTTTCAATTCCTGGTTTAAATGTAAGTACTGCAAATGGGTATGTTTTTTCTCGTAGGCTTTCATTTCAGCCTGATAGCTATTTTCTGCTTTCAGGTATAACGTTTCTCCCAACCATTCCAGCGCTTTCACATTCGTCGGGTCTGCTTTCACTAAATCTTTGGCAATTGCTTCAGTGGCTGCTGTATCATCACCCTTCGATACGATTTTGAAATAGTCTTCCAAAAATGACTTATCGTGACGTTGCTCTTCTGTCAGATTTGGCCAAATCGTTTTCGCTTTTTGAACGTCTTTCATCATGGCATAAATCTCAAACAAGCGGCCGTTTACTTTTTCAATTCCCGCCTCCGTCGGATATTTATCCTTGAAAATCTCCAATGTGGTCAATTCTTTCGGAGTTTCATTTCTACCTCGGTATATTTCCGCCAATTCCAACTCCATTTCCGGATCGGAATAGCCACCGTAACTGGCCAATCCAAACCAACTCTCAGCCAAACCTTTCTGATCTGCCTTTACTGCAACCTTGGCGGCTTGTGCATAATTTTCAGCAGCAATATCAGTTCCTTTTGCCGTTTGTTCATCAAAATATTTATTCCACGATTCGGTTGCTCCGGCGTAATTACCCTCCGTTTCCATTTGTTTGGCTACCTGTTGGTGCATAACCATCACTTTACCGGTACTGCATGAGGATAAAATAACCACTAATAATACGGCCAGCATTCCGATACTTTGTCTAACTAATCTCATCTGAATATTTTAAATTTTCAATACAATTTTCCGGAACGACTTCCTGTCATCCGGATACAAGGTCCAATTTTGTTTTACAGTACAAAATCCCGATTCAATTTGATGGAAAAAATGTAATTGCGTTAACCCAGTTCAACAAATGTAGTACAAATGCCATTCCATCCCAAAATTCAAAACAAAGCTAAATTGCCCGAAAAATGTAATCGCCCGTTAATTCAATCACTTCCAAGTAAGAACCGCTCCAATTACTCCAGATTTAGCCTGACGAAATCGTTAAAAAGCATACTCCGTAATTCTCAGATTGAGATGCCAGTAATCAAAATTAGACAAACGTGCATTTGGGCTAACAAAAAAGCCACCGGGCCGAAACCCGATGGCTGAAATTTATCTCACATGTAAAATTGAAGCCTAGTTGATGAGTTCAACACTGCGACGGACAAATTTGTCCAGATCCGCTCCTTTCAGCAAGCCATTGGCCAACAGAGCCAAGTCAACCATCTGTTTTGCCAGCTTGTTATCCTTTCCGAAAGCTTCCAGCTTACCACGTTTTTCACCTTCCAAATTGGAAATGTTCTTTTGAAGTTCTTCCAGCTTTTCGTTATCAGCAGCAGCTACTTCTTCCTCTTTCTTGCCTTCTTTGGCTTTTTCCAGACTTTCCTGCTCAGCTTTCAACATTGCAAGTGCCGCATTTACCGTTTCCAGATCAGCACTCAAGGCTGCTTCTTTTTCGGCCAATACTTTTTTCACCAACGGATGATCGGTATTGACAACCAAATTCAAGCTTTCAGGCAGATCGCCATAGAAATTCATACCACCGCCGCCTTGTAATTTGCTCATATCTTTCATACGGCGCATAAACTCGTTGCGTGTAATTACCATCGGCTGGCCGTTCTCTCCCATCGACTTAAAGTCAACGACGTAGTTAACGCCATTGTCGGCCGGACAAACTGACTGGAATACCGGGCTCAATTCTTCGCGCTCTGCAACGGTCAAATGTTCTGATTCGTCTTCTTTGCGGATAAGGTTGTTCACAACATCCGAATCGATGCGAACGAAGCGTTTATTGTTGTATTGTTGCTCGAATTTGTTGATCAGGTGAGTCGACAATACATCATCCATCACCAAAACATCGTAGCCCTTGTTTTTAGCTTCCTGAATGAAGGTGAATTGTTCTTCCTCATTGCTGGTGTACAAATAAATAAGGTTATTGTCTTTATCGGTCTGACTGTCAGCAATCAACTTTTCATATTCTTCCAAGGTAAAATATTTACCGTCGGTCGTTTTGAACAGGAAGAAGCTCTTTGCTTTTTCTTCAAACTTCTCTTCAGACAGCATGCCATATTCGATGAAGATTTTCAGGTCATCCCATTTCTTCTCAAATTCTTCGCGGTTTTCCTTAAACAATTGACTCAAACGGTCAGCCACTTTTTTTGTGATGTGGCTGCTGATTTTCTTCACGTTCGAGTCGCTTTGCAGGTATGAACGGGAAACGTTCAGCGGAATGTCAGGTGAGTCAATCACCCCATGCAACAATGTCAGGAAGTCGGGAACAATGCCTTCAACCGAGTCGGTAACAAATACCTGGTTACAGTACAATTGAATTTTATTCTTTTGAACCTCAATGGTGTTTTTCAATTTCGGGAAATACAAGATCCCTGTCAGTTCAAACGGATAATCCACGTTCAGGTGAATATTGAATAAAGGATCTTCACCCATCGGATATAGCTGACGATAGAACGAACTATAATCTTCATCCTTCAGGTCAACCGGCTTTTTAGTCCATGCCGGAGCTACATCATTCAGCTGGTTGTCTTCTTCCGTTTCAACCTCTTTCCCCTCTTTCCATTCTGTTTTCTTTCCGAAAACAACCGGAATTGGCAGGAACTTGCAATATTTATTCAGGATTTCGCCCAGACGTGCTTTATCCAGAAATTCTTCCGACTCTTCATTCACATGCATGATGATGTCGGTTCCATTCCCGGCACGTTCTGCTTCTTCCAAGGTGTATTCAGGGCTTCCGTCGCAAGTCCAGCGAACAGCTGTTGAACCTTCTTTATAAGACTTGGTCACTACCTCAACCTCGTGCGAAACCATGAACGAGGAATAAAAACCTAAACCGAAATGTCCGATAATCGCATTCGCGTCGTCTTTGTATTTATCGAGGAATTCGTTCGCACCGGAGAAAGCAATCTGGTTGATATATTTTTCGACTTCTTCGGCTGTCATCCCGATACCGTTATCCGAAACGGTAATTGTTTTCGCTTCTGCATCGAATGATACACTAACTTTCGCATTTTCGACTGAAACTGCCGTTTCGCCGCGAGCAGCTAACGTTTTCAGCTTTTGAGTTGCATCCACTGCGTTCGAAACAATCTCGCGCAAGAAAATATCGTGATCAGAATACAGGAATTTTTTAATAATCGGGAATAAGTTGTCGCTTGATACGCCAATTTTACCTTTTTGCATCGTCGTAGTATTTTAAAATATTAAACTTCAAATTTCACAGCAAGTTGTTTTTCAAAGCCCGTGCCATGTGGAAAAAGTGACGATTTGTCACCTCGTATCTGGACAGCGTCCGTCAGTCACGGTAAAACCTGATATTATTCTGTTTTTATGTCAGGAATAACTGTTTATTTTGATTACAAACCTGTACATTGGAACTAAAATGAGCAATCTGGAACACTATTTTGGCGCTTACCGTGACGGAATAATCGGCATCAATCAGACTTTTGAGAGTCCGTATGGACAACAAAAAATCGTTTATGCTGACTGGATTGCCAGTGGCCGGCTCTACCGTCCAATTGAAGAAAAAATGCAACATGCATTTGGACCATTTGTGGCCAACACGCACACTGAAACCAGTGAAACAGGGGCGTTAATGACCAGGGCTTATCTTCTTTCGCACAAACTCATCAAGCAACATGTGAACGCCGGTCCAAACGATGTCATCATTACAGCCGGAACAGGAATGACAGGAGTGATTAATAAATTCCAGCGTATTCTGGGCTTGAAAAACAAAGTCAAAAGTGTTCCTGTAGATCACGACGAAACAGAAAAACCGGTGGTGTTTATTTCGCACATGGAACATCACAGTAATCACACCAGTTGGTACGAAACAACGGCCGATGTTGTCATTATTGAACCCGACAGTGAACTATTGATTGATCCTGAAAACCTGCGAAAAAAACTGGAAGAATACAAAGACCGTAGTTTTAAGATTGGGTCTTTTACGGCCTGTTCCAATGTGACCGGTATTAGGACGCCGTATGACGAGTTGGCCAAAATCATGCACGAATACGGCGGAGTTGTCTTTATCGATTTTGCAGCCTCCGCTCCATATGATGCTATTGATATGCACCCGGAAGACCCGATGAAGAAACTGGATGCCATCTTATTTTCGCCGCATAAATTTCTGGGAGGTCCCGGATCTTCCGGCGTTTTGATTTTCGACAAATCGATGTACCACAATGAAGTTCCGGACCAGCCTGGAGGAGGAACTGTTGACTGGACAAACCCCTGGGGCAAATATAAATATGTGGATGACATCGAAGCCCGGGAAGATGGCGGCACACCTGGTTTTTTACAATCGATCAGAACTGCTTTGTGTTGCCAACTGAAAGATCAGATGGGCGTCAAAAACATTAGGAAACGCGAGGAAGAATTGCTAAAAACGGCTTTTAATGGCTTGAACAAAATTCCTGAAGTGAAGATTTTGGCAGACAAACATCGCGACCGATTGGGAGTTATTTCTTTTTACGTGCCCGGCATCCATTACAACCTATTAGTCCGCTTACTAAATGACCTATACGGCATTCAAGTCCGCGGCGGGTGTGCCTGCGCGGGGACCTACGGACACTTTTTACTCGAAGTTAGCTACGAGCGCTCCAGTGAAATCACCGAAATGATCAATCACGGCGACATGTCGGATAAACCGGGTTGGGTGCGCTGGTCCTTACATCCGACAACAACGAACATGGAAGTCGAATTATTTATTTCAGGCTTGCAAGACATCATCAAGAGCCTCAGCAAATACCAACAGGATTACGAACCGGTTCCGCGGACAAATACTTACCGCCATAAAAAAGAGAAAAACTATCAGGAAATCGCAAACAGTTGGTTCAAACTCGGACCAGTCAAGTAGATCGAATTAAGATTTTTGGCAACAAAAAAGGGATGAAACTGCTACATTTCATCCCATATTCTGAACTAACTAAACTACTACTATCCTGGCATTGCCAGACAGTCTTTTTATCCTAATTACGGATAACAAGTCAATTGAAGCGATCCTCAAAAGCTTTAAGATTTGAGGATCACAACATCCACTAGTATCCCGGATTTTGCCATGCAGCCTTGTCAGCATCTGACAAGTTGGAACCGTCTTCATTCAATAAGCCGTCAATAAAGGCTTGTGGAATTGGACGAAGTTCATGCTTGTTGGCTTTAATATTTGGAGCGGCTTCAGCATTGAAAGCTTTTGCCCGTTTAATCAAAGTTTCTGTTCTTGACAATGTTTCCCAACGTTGCCATTCACCCAAAAGTTCGCGTGAACGTTCATCCAGAATGAAGTTCAAAGCACGTTCATAATCACTGGATACTCCGATCTTAGCCAAAATAGCTTCATCTTCATCAGGCAGATCAGCAGGGAATGACTTCAAGGTCAAATCTGAAGCATCTGTTGTAACCTCAACAGTCGGGTTTGACAGATAGTAAGTATTCATATTCAGGTTTGAATTGATATACTTTTCAGCTGATGAACCGGTATTCAAAGAGTTGTTCTCGAAAGCTTGCGATCCATCACTGTAGAATGAACGGTTTTCGCCGCTCTTCCACTGAGCGCGGCCACGAACAACATTGATATCGCTCATTGCACTGCTATAATTAGCTAAACGAACGTAACACTCAGCCCGAACAAGGAAGGTCTCTGCCAAGCGAGCCATCGTTACATCGCGGTGAGCGTCTCCTTTTTCTGCCGTACGTGAACCGTCGTCTGTTTTGTTGATACCTGCAAAGAAGTTACAGATCGGCTGACTTGTAAAATTCGAGGCAACGTATTCTCCATTTTGATATAAAACAAGTGAATTAGGAACCCATTGACCTGTTTTTGATGTCAGAGAACCCGCAGATTCTGTTTGGCGAGAACCAACTGCCCACTCCGCCAAACGGCCTGCATCATCAGTCCAATCCGGGCTTTGCTTTGAAGCTCCAAATGTGTAACCGTCGTAAGTTTGATCATCTTTTGTATTCAAGATCATAACAATACCAGGATCACCAGCTTCAAGACCTGCTTCGCTATCCGCAATATTATTAATTCCATATACTGTTTTAAAGGTTTTCCACATACGGGCATCATTCACATGGTCGAAGACCTCATATGAATACTCTGTGGGACGACAACGTTGGAAGTCCATACCACCGATCCAAACACCACGTTTCACCCAACTTCCAGAGAAGTTTGAAAACTGAGGCGTGAAATAATTATATGTGCGGTTTCCGTAGCGACCTTTTGTAGAACTATCTGCATTATGAGGAGCAGCCATCAGAATTTCGTCCAACTGTTCGTTAGCACAGTCTACGCCTGTCCAGTTTGCATAAAGATCTCCGTAGTTAGCAGATAATTGACCCCCTCGAGCACCAATTGCGTATGTACAGGCGTCAATTGCTTCTTTCAGATCCGCTTCTTTGGTTGAACTGTTCCAGTCGTCGCAACGCTCAGAAGCACGGAACAATAACGCTTTAGCCAGGAAGTGTGCTGCTGTAGCTTTTGTCCAGGTAACACCTCTACCATAGGTATAAACTTCACCTTCGAAATAGTTGTAAGCATTCCGCAAATCTGAGATTACCTGAGCCCAGGACTCTTCCTCCGTTGAACGCGTAAAGTTACGAACGACCCCTGAAGCAGGCTCAGTTTGCAGAACAACACCTCCATATTGTGCTGTTAAACGATAATAGTTATAACCACGCAAGAAATAAGCATGAGCTAAGCACCGATTGCGTACTCCTTCGTCATCAATTTTTTCTGCGTTCGCAATGATTGTGTTACATGAAGCTATACCGTAATACATTTCATCCCAAAGAGCTGAGGGCGAAGTTGCATTACCGTTTGCTGCTCCTGTAGATGTAGATGCACCAATCGGTCCCAAACGGCTATCGTAAGTGTTCCACATTTCGTTGGTTAAGTCATTCGCATTCGTAAACTCATCGGTTCCGTATAGCGTAATACCATAAGCCCATTCATAGCCGAAATGCCAGCGAATGTTTCCATAAAGTGAAACGGTCAATGCCTCAAGCCCTTCGGCTGTTTCAAAATACTCCGTAGAATACTTTGTTGTCAATTCTTCGTCAAGAAAATCTTTTGAACATGAGCCGAGTGATAAAGCCATGATTACCAAAAGGCCAATTCCTATATTTTTTATCTTATTCATTTGTTCTTCCTTTAATTGTTATAAGTTCCAATTCAATTACAGTCCGACTTCAACTCCGAAAACAAAGCTACGATTGTAGTATGAATGGCTTACGTCAAAATCGTACCAATCAACTGACTGGTAAATGCTACCCGGGTTAACTGCTTGTCCGTAAATCTTCAAGTTACCAACACCAATTTTCGAACAAATACTTTTAGGGAAGTTATACCCTAACGATATGTTACGAATTTTAACAAATGCTGCATTTTTGTATCCAAGCAAACTTGAAAAATCATCTCCTGAACCAGATGTCGCTTGCCCCAAAATTGGTTTTTGGAATTCAGCACCTGTATTATCCGGAGTCCAGTAATCTACCTCATTTTGGTTAGCATGAGCTGTTAAAGCTTGTCCGCCCAACGACTTCATATAGCCCATACGAGAGTAGATCGTAATTCCTAAATCAAACCCTTTAAAACTAAAGTTGTTGTTCCATCCCATTGTCCAACGAGGGGTTGTATTACCTAAGATAACGAGATCTTCGTCGGTCATGTCATGGTCACCATTTTGATCTTTTGGCCGTACATTACCTGGCGTGAAATCATATCCATTATCATTCCACAAAGCCATTTCAGCTAAATCTGCCTCCGTGTTCTGCCATATTCCTTCATTATCGTATCCATAGTAAACTCCGATTGATTCACCAATGAACCAAGCGTTGTCCTTCATGTCATTCTTTCCGTAGGCCAGCTCGTCAATTTCATCTTTTTGCCACGCAATGTTGAAGTTTGAATCCCAGGTAAATCCACTTCTTGTTTCAACAGGAATAAAGTTTAACGTTAATTCAACCCCACGGTTGTTTGTTTTACCAACGTTGGCATAAGTTGAAGAGTAACCTGTCAATGTTGGGATTGTCATCGACATCAACAAATCACTTGTGAAAGAACGGTAAGCATCGATACTACCACTAATGCGCCCCTTGATAACACTAAAATCCAAACCTAAGTTATACTGCGTTGTTTTCTCCCAACCAAGATCGGAGTTTGCCATCGCTGTTCCGGACTTTGTATAATAAGGCTCGTTAGTCGTATAACCGAGTACGTTATCCATACCGTTGAAAGGAAGGTAAATAGCGGTGATATCACCTTTGGTTGCATAAGCGTCAACAGCTGAGTTACCGGTTGTTCCAAAGCCTAAACGAAGCTTTAAGTTATCCAACCATGAAACGTCTTTCAGGAAATTTTCCTGCGTCACACGCCACGCCAAAGCAGCCGATGGGAAGAAGTCCCATTTGTGTCCCTCAGCAAGCTGCGAAGCACCGTCCCAACGTCCGGAAACAGTCAACAAGTAACGTTCGTTGAAACCATAGTTTGCGCGAATCATATAGGAAGTAAGCTGCCGCTCAGTCAATCCGGAGCTAATCGCTGCTGAATAATCAGAATTGGCAACATCAACTGAACCAAAAGCATTCCACAAATATGAAGGTTTTGCAATGTTGCTAGCGCTCATTGATGAATTCTCAACATTCCATGATGAAGCAGTCTGCAACAAGGTAGCTCCAACCTTATGAACATCTGCAAAAGTGCGATCAAAATTCACCATGTTATCCAATGTCCACGAGAAGTCACGACGGTTTTGCAAACGTGCATAACTTTTCCCTGCACTACCATCAGAGTTTAACTTACGAACAGAAGTTCCGTCTACATAAGCACCTTCACGCCAATGGCGGAAGTCCGGACCAAAGTTAATTTTATAAGTTACCCCGTCCAGTGGTTTCCACATTTTACCGAAGTCAAACGTTGCTGAGAAGTTACCCAAAGCACGCAAAGTTTGAGAACGCTGTGTACTTTTATTCCACTCGCCGATGATGTTATACATTCCGTTCTCACCCCCTGGGTTAATTACCAGGTTACCGTCTTCATCATAAGGAACAGCGAAATTATAGATTGATTTTGCAGCACCGTAGATCGCATCCGGTACGGAAGAGCTTGTTCCACCTAAAGTTGACATACCATAATCCTGATCGCTCCAGGACACGTTCATTGATGCGTTCATTTCGAACCATTCAATTGGTTTTATGTTCGTACTCAATTTAGCTGTGTAACGCTCGTACCACTGCCCTTTTTGAGTACCTTCATTTTTCAAATACCCAAACGATCCGTAAGCACGCATCTTTTCAGAACCACCGCTCGCGCTAACTGTATGTTCCTGCGTAATACCAGTTTGAGTCACATAATCAGTCCAATCGGTATTGGCAACTTGTGACGGATCCCAGCTACCGCTGGCCCAACCTTTTTCTACGTTATACCAGGAAGTATTATCATCCAAACCGTTTTCGAAAAGATCGTAGTCATTTTCATAGGTTGGCGAATCCGGACTAGCGTATTTCGTTGGATCTAAGTTATAAGCAGCCGTACGACGGAAGTTAATGAAATCTGAAGCACTCATTGACGGATCGCGGTCTACGATATTTGACAATGTCACTGTTCCGGAGTAGTTCAGACTGAACTGACCAGATTTACCTTGTTTTGTCGTTACAATGATAACACCGTTCGCGCCACGTGAACCGTAAATGGCAGTTGCCGAAGCGTCTTTTAATATATCAATTGATTCAATGTCGCGTGGGTTCAACGTTTCAATCGCTGAAGCCGACATCAAAGGCACACCATCTACAACATATAACGGTGAGTTACTGGCTGTAATTGAACGGTTACCGCGAATACGAATAGAACCGATCGTACCCGGACGTTCACTTGAGGTAATGTCAACACCGGCTGCTTTACCTTGTAATGCTTCAATTGCGTTGTTAACCGGACGTGCTGTCAACTCGTCGGCTGACACACTAACCATAGCACCGGTTACATCGCTCTTCTTTTGAACACCGTAACCAATGGCAACAACTTCTTCAATACCTACGGTCTCTTCTTCCAATGTCACATTAATTACAGCCTTAACTGCAGGCACCTCAATGAGTCTCATTCCCACAAACGAGAATATAAGAATATCACTGCTTTTTGCTGAAATAGAATATTTACCATCCATATCAGTGATCGTTCCCGACGTTGTGCCTTTAACGACAACTGTTACACCTGGCAAAGTTCCTCCCGTTTCATCAGTAACGACACCGGTTATTTTACCCTGCTGAGTAGCCGATAAAGTAGCTCCCTCCTCCGGTGTAATAATTATCTGACGGTCAATGACTGTATACTTGATCGCCTGGCCTTTAAAAATATCATTTAATACTTCTTCAATAGTTTCATTTTCAGCATTAACATCGACCACTTTGTCTACATTAATCAGGTCATTATTGTACAGAAAAAGAAAGTTTGAAGTGTTTTCAATCTCCTTTAAGGCATCTTGAATTGTTGTTCTCTTCAAATTAAGAGAGATTTTATTGCTCTGCGAATAGCTCCCGTTAGCCAACGTGCTAAAAACGGAAAAACAGACCATAAAAACGGTTAGTTTCATCATAATTAAAACTCTTAGACTGAGCTTCCTGAAATCAAAGCTCATCGTTAATTGATTTTTTTTCATAGATTTGAAAAGTATTCGTTAATACAAATTAATATTGCCTGAATTAGCCGTTCAGGTGAAAAAAATGAGCAGGGAAGTGCGCCAACACTTTCCTGTTTCTTTTTTAGGAGAATTCATTTCATAGGCCAAATGCGTTGTCTGTTTTTCATGGTTATCGGTAAAGAATTATTTTTTGTTTCCCGCCATCCGGCCCGCCAAGACCTGATGGATCGACAAAACGGTAATTGAATGAAGTAGAAATACTGAGGTATTTTAAGATCTGATCTAATGATTCATTATCGAATGTTGCTGTGAAGTGGTAATCCCTCAAGCTTTTGTCAGCGATTTCAATGTCAACATTGTACCAGTTTTCCAATCTGTTGACCATAACTGACATCGGGTCATCGAAGAAAACAACCTTACCCTCTTTCCACGCCGTATAGCGATCGATATGTTTTTCCTTCGATAAATAAATTTTGTCTTCTTCGCTGGAATAATCTGCAATTTCAGAAGGATGTAGCTGCAACAATTCTTTTGCGCGATCCTCTTTTTCATTTAAAACACTTACTTTCCCCTCAACCAAGGCAACTTTAACATGGCTATCGCCTTTGTAAGCATTTACATTGAAAGAAGTACCCAGAACCTTAATTCCCAAATCGTGTGCATGCACGATAAAAGGTTGGCTGGCATTCTTCGAAACTTCGAAATAACCCTCACCTTCCAGTTCTACATCGCGATTTTTTGAGCCATTAAAACTGTTTGGAAATTTAAGTGTACTTCCGGAGTTCAACCAAACTCGTGTTCCGTCTTCCAACGAGAGCTTGGTCTGTGTGCCGTAGGCAGCCTTTACTTCCTGGTATACAAGTTTATGAGGAGTGTCTTCTTTGCGATCTAAAAAATAATTGATCGTAACGGAGAATAAAATGGAAAGTAATAAAACAGCGGCCGCTTGCAGTATAAAACGCAGATAATGTTTTTTTGATCGGCCAAATTGCGGGATTTTCTTTTTTGTGTTGATCAATGCACTTTCAACATCAAGCAGTCCCGAATATTTTAGCTCACGGGAGTCTTCCCACATTTGACGGTAGCGTTGCCAGTCAAGCAAATTATCTTCCGATTCAGAAATCCAATCTGCGATCAGTTTTTTTTCATCCTCTGTAGCGTTGCCGACGAACGACTTCAACAGTAATGCTTCAATTTGATTAGTCTCCACTTGGCGTTAGTTTCCAGTAAGACGAAAAACCAAATACCCCACCCTACATCAAATTTTATTTTTTTTTAATTTTTCTTATTGAAATCCGGAAGCTCTTCTGTTTGTCGATCTTGTATGTATCCGGAAGCCCTTAAAAAGCATTACTTATCGCATCCACATGATGGGACATGTAGCCGCCAAAAAAAACTGCCCCGGCATCTTTTTTTCATCATTTCGTGAAATATGAAATTCGGTTTGGAACTTAATGTGTAATCCGGAAAAGCACAACCAGAAGCGGTAGGTATTCTTTCAACTCAACCCGAAGAATTTTTAAGGAGCGGCTTAGAAGCGCTTCGACAGCTTTGACCGATATTTCCATTTTTGCCGCAATTTCAGAATATGTCAATCCCTCAAAACGACTATACTCAAATGCCAGACGACAACGATCCGGTAATAGCGCAAGTGCCTGCACCAACTTCTCTTCAAATTCATGAGAAAGAATCATCGCATCTGCATCATCCGAAAGACCTGCATCTTCGGCTACAGACTCCGTTACTAACTCCTTTTTATTTTTTCGGGAATGATCGACACAACGATTCCGAACCATGAACGACAAGTAAGCGGTTAAGTGCGAAATCTCCGTCGCATTCTTACGATTCTCCCAAAATTTAATGAAACATTCCTGTACCAAGCCTTGGGCCAAATCTAAATCGTGAAGATAGAGATTTGCCTGAGCACATAAAGCCTTGTAATACTTCCGGAAAAGATAATCGAAGGCTTTTTCCTGCCCGCTTTGGATTGCTTGCAGAAGAAACTGATCAGACTGGGAATGTGATTGATCCATAATTAGCTTCCAAATATAAAGCTAAAAACCCTAAAAAGTAATTCACCTAATTGGCTTAAATAACTAAAAAGGCCACAATGTCTTGCGGCCTTTTATAAATCTGATCTATAAACTAACTAAATCCCAATCTAAAATTGGTATAATTTCATCTCCCTTTCTATATTTTTTATTCTACCCTATTTGATCATTTTTGTTAGGCTTTTCAGCCACTAACTTTCATGTTCTCCGGCATATTAAATTTCAATTAATCCAATTGAAAGATAAATGATTGCAGGGGGTCCAATTCCAGTGAAATTTCCGCCGAACTATCCGCTACAATCAACTCGTATCCCCTACCCCGGCTAAGACGATCAGTCAATTGATACACACCCGGTGTCAGTTTCCATCCGGCAACCGTTTCAGGATCAAGCTTCAATTTTAGCTGATAAGTTTGGTTCGTGTTGAAATTGTTAATGATTATTAACCGATCATCATCTTTCCATCGAACAAACGAAAACAGCTTATCGTCATATCGCTCTGCGTATTTCCGGTTGTATGAATGAATCTCGTGATAATTACCAGTCAGTGCCGACGAGGACGCAGAAAAGCGGAGCAATGTTGTATAATACTGATGCAATTCCTTTTCTTGCGGAGTTAATTGTCCTCCGTCAAAAACTCCACCATTCATCCACCGTTGGTGAGCCGGAACGCCCCAATAGTCAAAAATAGTCGTACGGGTCGCCGTTCCAAATCCGGCATTCCCATCGCCAGGCTCGCCAACATCCTGTCCAAAATAAAGCATGGTTGGCGACGTACTGATACAGGTTGAAAGTACCATTGCCGGCATTCCCTTTCGGGCATTTCCGGCAAAATCAGCACTGGCGATTCGTTGTTCATCGTGATTTTCGAGAAAATGCAACATGTGGTGTTCAATATCTGCCAATCCGTCCTGGATAGCCGGCAGATGATCGGTACTGCCATGCCCCTGCATGATGTGTTTCAAGGTATCATACAACTCGACTTTATCATACAGGTAGTCCATTTTCCCGAGTTGAATATAACTGCGGTATTGTTGCGGGTTGTATACTTCAGCCAACAAAAAAGCATCCGGATTCTTCATTTTGATGGAAGAATTCAGGTAACTCCAGAACTCAACCGGAACCATTTCGGCCATGTCGTAACGAAAACCATCGACTCCTTTTCCAATCCAGAACAACGCGATATCCCGGAACTTCGTCCACGAATCAGGTACGCCCTTATCTTTCCAGAAGTTGAAATGTGCTTTGTAGTCTTTCGTTTCAAATCTTTCCGGCAAACTATCAAAGTCGTGCGTCCCGTCCGGACGAATCCCGTAGTTCACTTTCACAGTTTCATACCAATCGTAAAAATCGGGTTGAGCTTTCCGGGATCCGTTACCTGTCCACTTTGCCGGATTCTCAGCAAACTTTCCGTCTGCCAGCGGATGCGACTCTCCGCCCAATGGCTGATAACCATCCTGCGGAACCGGGACTTCAAAAGCCTCTCCGGGAATATAATAGAAATTGTTATCCCGATTATATTCGACGGAAGTATCATCGTTATCACCAAAATCGGCAACGCTGTCTGGTTTTGATATAGAATGATAATTTCGCGCAACATGGTTTGGTACAATATCGATAATCACCTTCATTCCATGCCGGTGTGTGCGCTCGACCAATGACTGAAACTCTTCCATCCGCTTTGTCGGATCAACAGCCAAATCAGGATCGACATTGTAATAATCTTTCACGGCGTAAGGTGATCCCGCGCGACCTTTGACGACATCAGGATCATCGTTGCTGATTCCGTACGCAGTGTAATCTGTCATGACCGCATGGTGCGGAACGCCGGTGTACCAAATATGCGTGACTCCCATCGCCCTGATCGAATCCAGTGCCCGATCCGTGAAATCGTTAAACTTTCCGACTCCGTTTTCATCAATGGTTCCCCAGAGTTTGTTGGTCGTATTGGTATTGCCGAACAGTCGGGTAAAAACCTGGTAAACCACCTCTTTCCCCTTTGGATCATCTGCAAATTCGACTTTGGTCTCCGCTTGCTTAGGCCGACATGCAGCAAATGCCCATAATGCCAGCAGTATCAAAAATAACTTCCTCATTCGAAATGAATTTAACCACATCGCCGACCATCGCAAAGTCGAAAATGTGGTTTTTAACTATTTAAAAGTTGTATTGAAATCAGAACTACTTCAACTCGATAATCATTGCCGATTCGGCTGGGATATGAATCGTTGAAAGATCACTAATTTCAGTATTGGAAATAATATCTTTTCCACGTAAGAATCCTCCCATCACCTCCTGAAACCGATCAGTCACAAGTTCTTTCGCATCGTTATTTTTATTCAGAATGACCATGACCGTTTCTGATTCATTTTGACGGAAGTACACATAGATTTCGTCTTGCGGTACAAAGTGAATGAGTTTTCCATGGTGAATAACTGCTTTGTCCTTTCTCCAGATCTGAATGGTACGAATGTAGTTTTTCATATCTTTTTGAGCGGCGGTCAATCCTTCACCGGTAAAAGCATTCACGGCATCGCCGGGCCATCCTCCGGGATAGTCACTTCGAATCACACCATGATCTTCAGTTCCTTTGTTGCTCATCAGCACCTCGGTACCATAATAAATCTGGGGGATACCACGGGTTGTCAGAAAGTAGGCAACTCCAAGCTTCAACTTATTCACATCTTCGCCAACTTGGGTATAAAAACGCGACATGTCGTGATTATCGGGAAAAACAACCAAATTCCCGGCATCAGGATATTGGAAATCATTCGACAAAGCACTGTATAACTCAACCATTCCGTGATCAAAATCCGGCTTGTCAGTCATTGCTTTACTCGCAGCACTCTGCAACGGGAAATCCATCAAACTGGGCAAATAGCATTCATAGCCATCACTGTTTACTTTGCCTTTCTGCCAATATGAAACAATGGCCGGGTTCCCGCTCCACTCTTCGCCTACAATATTAAAATTCGGATATTCGTCCAATACTCGCTTCGTCCATTCAGCCATCATGTTTTTATCCGGGTAAGGCCATGTATCCTGCCGAATGCCATCCAAACCAATAGACTCGATCCACCAAATAGAATTTTGAATCAGGTACTCAGCCATGAACGGATTCCGTTGATTCAAATCAGGCATGGTTTCCACAAACCATCCATCCGACATCGCTGTTTTATCTGCCTCCGAGGCATGCGGATCCTGGTTGATCGTTCTGCGGTGAGTCGTGACTTTCCAATTCGGATAATTGTTGATCCAATCGTGCATCGGCATATCATCCATCCACCAGTGTTCCGAGCCACAATGGTTGAATATCATATCCATGATCAGCTTCATGCCTCTTTTCTTCAGGTCTTTGGAGAGTTCCAGGTATTCTTCATTGCTCCCGTAACGCGGATCAACTTTGTAAAAATCGGTTGTTGAATAGCCGTGATAGGAAGTGCGGGTCATGTTATTCTCCAAAACGGGATTCAACCAAACGGCTGTAAAACCCAAATCCTGCATATAATCCAGATGATTGATAATTCCGCGTAAATCACCACCATGGCGGCCATCCTTGTCTGACCGGTTGGGCAGTTCCTTCATGCCCTGAACTGCATCGTTTGATACATCACCATTTGCAAAGCGATCCGGCGTAATCAGGTAAATAACATCTGAGCTGTTGAATCCAATCCGTTCGGCGGAATGCGGTTCACGAGCCTTCAGTTCGTAGCTGTATTCGGCAACTGTTTTCTTTCCGGAATTGAATGAAATAACAAAAATTCCCGGCTTCGCATCTTTTGAAATTAGAAGGTCTACAAACAAATAGTTGGGATTTTCAACCCGCGTGCTGCTTTCCAAGGTGACTCCCGGGTAGTTGATCACCGGAAAACTTGCAGCAATGTTTTCGCCATGAATCATCAGTTGAAGGTTCGGGTTTTTCATACCCACCCACCAAAACATCGGCTCAACGCGATCAATTCCAGCGGCCACCAGTAAATTCATCTGTCCAACGAGCAGAACAAACAGTATAAAATATCGTTTCATTGATTTTCGGTTTTTTCTTTCGATTTAGGTACTTCATTATACAATTGGGTTCCTGGCCAGCACCAGGTTTCCGTTTCCTTTCAACTGATATTGGTCACCCCAAATAACCACCTCAACTGCAACAGCGCTGTGATTGGTAATTTTCAGTTCACTTCCCATGCAAATCTCCAAATGAGCTCCTCTGAAATTAATCCGGAAGGCAAAAGCTTCCCACGATTTTGGCAAGAAAGGTGTCAGGTGCAGGCGACCATCCTTCACATCCATGCCTCCAAAAGTCTCTACAAAAGCCAACCACGTCCCCCCCATACTGGTGATGTGCAAACCGTCTTTTGTATCGTTGTTGTAGTCGTCCAAATCGAGCCGCGCTGTGCGCAAATACATCTCGTAAGCCTTTCCCTCTCGCCCGATTCGGGCAGCCAGGATCGCATGGATACAGGATGAAAGAGACGACTCATGCACTGTTATCGGCTCGTAAAAGTCGAAATGACGACGCAGGCTTTCTGTGTCAAACTCGTGCTTGAACCAGTAAAAACTTTGCAGTGTATCTGCTTGCTTGATGTAACAAGAGCGCAATATTCGATCCCACGACCAATTTTCGTGTATTGGCCGTTCGTCGGGATCAAGCGACGATGCCGGTGCAATTTCTTTATCCAAAAATCCATCCTGTTGCAAAAAGATGTCTTGCTTGGCGCTGTATGGGAAATACATCTTTTCAATGATCTCCTTCCACAAAGCAGTTTCTCCCTGTTCGTTAAACGACCATTTTCGTGTCAGCTCACTGAACAGATACGGATGTTCTTTTTTCAGGTAATCAATAACCTCCAACGTATATTTTAAGGTCCACACAGCCATACGGTTGGTGTGGAAATTATTGTTCACATTGTTCTCATACTCATTGGGGCCGGTAACGCCTAACATCACATAAGCATTTTTGTCTTCCGACCAATTGATCCGTTGGCTCCAGAAACGCGAGATTCCCAGTAGCACTTCGAACCCAAACGGTGCGAGATAATTTTTATCACCGGTATAGTTGATGTAATTGTAGATAGCGTAAGCAATAGCTCCGTTGCGGTGAATTTCTTCAAAGGTAATTTCCCATTCGTTGTGGCATTCTTCGCCGTTTATTGTCACCATAGGGTACAAAGCTGCACCGTCCTGAAAACCCAGTTTTGCCGCATTTTCGATGGCACGTTGCAAATGTTTATGACGATACAACAACAGGTTTTTAGCGATAAGCTGTGGAGCTGTAGCCATAAAGAACGGCAAACAATAGGCTTCGGTATCCCAATAGGTAACACCACCATATTTTTCACCCGTGAAACCTTTGGGACCAATATTCAGACGTTCATCATCGCCGGAATAGGTTTGCATGAGTTGGAAAATGTTGAAACGAATTCCCTGCTGTGCTGCCACATCGCCTTTAATCATGATATCGGCAGTTTCCCAACGTTCCTCCCATTTCTTCGCATGTGCGGCAAAAAGCTTTTCAAAACCGGAGGAAACAGCGACTGTTAGTTTACCAATCACATGGTTCATTAGTTTTTCTTTGGGCAAATACATGGATGAATTCACGGCCATGTACTTTTCGATACAGATTTCATCTCCGGCCGACACCTCCAGCTCAAATGTGTTTGCCGCAAATTTTTCGTGGGTAACAGGTTCCAAGCTATCTCCGGCTTCTCTTCCATTCAATTTTATGGACGTATCAATCCCGTGACAAACAAAAAAGGCCGTTTTCTTGGTTTCCATGCACAGGAAAGCCTGGTTCGTTAACACCTCTTTCTCTGTCTCCATCCAAAACTTCTCATCGTAGTTGGAGTCCTCGTTCATCACATCCCCATCAACGAATGAACTCAATGATAGCTTTCCTGTAAAATTTAAACTCTTTAACTTGTATCGAATAGCGCCAACTTCTTTATCTGCGATGCTCAGGAAACGCTCCGAAAGCACCTCTACCTTTTTGCCCGATGGCAGAGTCGCGCTGAAACTGCGGGTAAGCATGGCAGAGCGCATATCGAGAACCCGCTCGAAATTTTCAATCTCAGCAGTTGCCAAATCCAACTCTTCTCCATCAAGTTTGATGTGCAACCCAATCCAGTTCGTTGCATTCAGTATTTTGGCAAAATATTCCGGGTAACCGTTTTTCCACCAACCAACACGGGTTTTGTCGGGATAATAAATGCCGGCCATGTAATTGCCTTTCAGCGAGTCGCCCGAGTATTTTTCTTCAAAATTGGCGCGTTGTCCGGTATGTCCGTTTCCGATGCTGAACAAGCTCTCCGAGATCCGGTTATTTTCCGGAACAAATCCTCTCTCAATAACCTGCCATTCCGAATGTATGATATAATTTTTCATAGTTTTTTAGTTACAAATCCTCATTCAAATCTTTTGCAATAAATCTTCGGGGTGAAAATCGTCAAAGCCGGATATCACCAGGTTTGCCCGATGAAGTGTTTCCGGACTTCCAACGCCAACACAGCGCATACCCGCGTTGAGTGCGGCTTCCAACCCGGCAATGGCATCTTCAAAAACGACACACTCCTCCGGTTTCGCCGACAAAGCCTCAGCACCTTTCAGGAAAACTTCCGGATCGGGTTTTGCTTTGCTTACTTTAGTTCCGTCAATGATCGCGTCAAATAAATTTTCAATCTGCAGTCGTTGCAAAATCAATTGTGCATTTTTACTGGCCGATCCCAGTGCCACACCAATTTTTTGATTTCGAAGATCCATCAGAAATTCTTTCACTCCGGGAAGTATTTCATCTTCTTTCATTTTCAGAATATATTCCAGGTAGACCCGGTTCTTTTTAGCTGCCAGTTCATCTTTCGCTTCCTGCGGCAAATCCATTTTCCCCAGGTTTAAAATGATATCGAGTGAATCCATTCGACTCACACCTTTCAGCAATTCATTATGTGTTTCGGTAAATTCGATTCCTAATTCATCAGCCAGTTCTTTCCATGCCAAAAAATGATATTTGGCTGTATCCACCAGCACCCCATCCAAATCGAAGAGACAGGCTGTTATCTTTTTCATGGTCATTTTTTTTGTGGTGTTTTGATGAAGGCTACGGCCAGTGCTCCCAAAAACATGGAAACGCCGCAAATCATCAGCATGTAGATTGCCTCGTTTTGAAAAACGCTTCGCAAAATTGCTCCTCCCAGAAAACCGGAAATAATTTGCGGACCGGCAATGGTGAAATTGAAGATTCCCATATATACCCCCATTTTATCAGCCGGGAGCGATTCGGACAAAATGGAATATGGCATGGCCAGAATAGCAGCCCAGGATATTCCCACACCAACCATCGACAAAATCAACATGTTGGGTGAATTGAAGAAATACATGGAAACGTAACCTAATCCTCCCAGTAATAAAGCCAAACCATAGGTGGTTTTTCGCCCGAAAGTGTTGGCGATTTTAGTCATAACCAGCGAGAATAGTGCAGCAAACAAACTGTAAGCACCGAATAACACGCCTACCCAGTTCCCAGCTTCCTGGTACAATTCCGACGAAGCATCACCAATGGCCGTTCCGAATGCGTGTTGCGCTACCGCCGGAGTTGTATAAACCCACATGATGTAGAGCGCGAACCACGAAAAAAACTGTACTAAAGCCAATTGAATCATCACTTTCGGCATTTGCGTAAACAAGTGCCAGAAATTGGTCAACTTTTCGCCCAGCGACTTTTTCTGCCGGCCTTCTTCCATCCACTTTTCATAGTCGATTCCATTTTGATCGCAGTAGACTTTCGGTGGATACTCTTTTGTTTTGAAAACCGTCCAAATGACCGACAACAGCAAAATAGCGCCACCAATGTAGAACGACCAGATCACCGAAGCAGGTACTTCTCCTTCGGCAGCTGTATTGCTCACTTTCAAAATGTTGGTCAAAAAATAGGGCAAAACCGAACCGACCACTGCACCGGTATTAATTAAAAAGCTTTGCACGGAATAGCCTAATGTTCGCTGACTGTCGGGAACCATGTCAGCCACCAACGCCCGAAAAGGTTGCATGGTAATATTGAAAGAACCATCCATGAGGGCAAACATCAGAGCTCCGAAAATCAAAGCTGGAATAAATGAAACCAAAGCTGCCGAATTCGGCATCAGCCACATGGCTACAGCGGCAATAAATGCTCCACCCAAAATGTATGAGCCTCGCCGACCAAATCGATTCCACGTCCGGTCGCTTGCAGCGCCAACAATTGGTTGAACAATGAGCCCCATGACGGGAGCTGCTAACCAGAAAAAGGAAAGCGAATGCAAATCGGCACCAAGGTTCGACAAGATTCGGCTGACATTGGCACTCTGGAGGGCAAATCCAATTTGGATCCCCAGGAAGCCAAAGCTGACATTCCAAATCTGCCAAAAACGAAGAGCAGGTTTAATCTTCATACTAGTTCATTAAGTTAAGGTCGCTGACCTTTGTTTGATTTTTCAAATTGAAAAAAGAAATTAACCATCAACAGGATTAGTCAAAAAACTAAGCTCATTGCACGGTATCGGCACCTGGTGAATACCAGATGAAAATGAAATAAAATTCGGAGTAATTTATCGGATGATCTGACGCAAATATAAACTGCAAAATTGGAATAATGCAAATCGGATACTATGCTGTAAATCAATCAAAAGTCCAAAAAAAGGCAAAAACAAGGCTGAAAGCCCCATTTCAAACGTTTGCGTAGAAAAATGAAAAAAAGTGATTTTTTTTAAATGGACGACTCACGGACAACCAGTTGTCCCTCCAAAACCCGGGTAACAGGGGTATATTTTTCGTCCGGAGAGAGTATCCGGTTCAACAAGATTTCGGTTGCAATACTACCCATTTCGTAGCCATGTTGATCGACTGATGAAAGCGTTGGATTGGTGATCCCAGAAAGCCGACCATCGCTGAACCCAATAATTGCGATTTGCTTTGGAATCTCAATGCCTAATTTCTGGAGCGCTTGCATTGCTCCTACGGCCGTGAGGTCGTTAGTCGTAAAGATACCGTCAGGCAGATTATTCAAATCTGCCAGGCGCCGTACAGCGACCACTGCTTTTTCATAATTATCAGCTTGAATAATTAATGATGGATCAACAGCCAAACCAGCCTCTGACAATGCACGCAGATAACCGTTCTTCCGGTTTCGTCCAATCATAAGATGCTCCGGGCCCGAAAAATGGGCAATCCGTTTGCGTCCATTTTCAATCAGGTGTTTAGTCGCCTTGTAAGCTGCTTCTTCATCATCAATTACAACATGATCTGCCTGCATTCCCGGCACAATGCGATCAAAAAATACCAGAGGCATTCCGCCTTCTTTTAACAACTTAAGGTGATCGAAATTTGTCGACTCTTTCGCAATTGACACCAAAACACCGTCGACCCGGTGCGACAACAACATTTTGGCATTGGCTACTTCCCGATCGTACCGCTCATTCGACTGGCAAATCATTACCGTAAAACCAGCGTTGTAGGCAACATCCTCAATACCGCTAATAACTGATGAAAAAAAGTGATGGACAATTTCAGGTATGATAACTCCGATCGTGTTGCTTCGACTTTGCTTCAGGCTTAAAGCAATGGCATTGGGCTGGTATTTCAACCGTACCGCTAACTCATTTACGGCCTTCTTCGTCTCCGTACTAATATCCGGATGATCCTTTAAGGCACGAGAAACCGTTGAAGGAGAAATACCTAAAATACGGGCAATATCTTTTATGGTAATAGGGTTGTTTTTCATCGATTAGCTGGATGTTTGCGCAAGATAGAAATAAAAACAAGAATTAAACTCCTGCCAAACCACCGTTGGAATATGTTATGTAATAACAATTGCGCCGTACAATTTTAATATCAGCCGATTACAATTCCTCCAACAACTAGAAATCTTTTTAAGACCTACAGGTCTTCTTCATCCGAATTGAATCCAATTTTATTTTGAACGAAAGACAAAAACAAAGCTATTCTCCAGCCTCCAAACACACCCACCAGTAACGACCTGTTTTCTAACATATTCGGTGCAAACGACACCGCAAACGTTTGCGGAACAAAACCTGTTTTTGACTAGGATTCATTCAAAAACTAATACATATACTTGTCCCATCGGATAAATTAAATGGAATAAAATCGGACGACACTATTTGTAAAAAATTAAACGATGACCTAATTGAATTAAAGAACTAATAAGAAAAAACATGAAGATTATTCGTAAAAATTTGAATGTCCTGCTAATGGCTTTGGGGCTCTTATTGAGCAATGTTGCCTGGTCCCAGGTTGTTAGTATTTCCGGAACGGTTACCGACAGTACAACTGGCGAACCACTTCCCGGAGTTACAGTACTGGTAAAAGGAACGACCATCGGCACAATTACCAACTTTGATGGTGAGTACGTCCTTGATGCTGAAAAAGGCGTAACCGTTCAATTCTCCTACATTGGATATACAACTACTGAATTAATTATTGGAGACCAAACAACAGTTAACGTTCAATTAGCTGTTGACACTGAACAACTGGAAGAGGTTGTTGTCATCGGTTACGGTCAGGTGAAAAAGAATGACGCAACCGGATCAGTTGTTGCCGTTAAATCTGATGATTTTAATCAGGGTGCAACCAGCTCGCCGCAAGAATTGATTGTTGGTAAAATTGCCGGTGTGAACATTACCAGCGAAGGTGGAGCACCGGGATCCGGGTCCCAAATTCGCATTCGCGGTGGCTCATCCATGTCTGCCAGCAACGACCCGTTGATTATTGTTGATGGGATGCCTTTGGATAACCGAACAATCAGTGGTATGAGCAACATCCTGAACTCCATTAACCCTGCCGACATTGAAACGTTCACTGTTTTGAAAGATGCGTCAGCAACGGCAATCTACGGATCCCGTGCATCAAATGGGGTTATTCTTATAACAACTAAAAAAGGGACAAAAGGTCAGGATCTCCGTCTCAGCTTCGACTCAAAGTTTTCAGTCGGCCAAGTTAAGGAAACGATTAGTGTGCTTAACGCAGACGAATTCCGCCAATTGGTGAATGAAAGAGCGGTAGATCATTCTTCCGTAAATCCAGCACTGATGGGAGCGGCCAACACGAACTGGCAAGATGAAATCTTCCAAACAGCAATTGGACAGGATTACAACCTTGGACTTTCAGGTTCGGCAGCTACCATCCCCTTCAGGGCATCGGTGGGCTATACCAACCAGGATGGTATTTTAAAAACATCGAACCTGGAACGCTACACCGGATCATTAAATGTAACTCCTGATTTTCTGGAAAACCATTTGAAATTGAGTCTGGGTGTAAAAGCCATGAAAATCAACAATCGCTTTGCTGACAAAGGTGCAATCGGTAGCGCTTTGCGCTTCGACCCAACACATCCGGTTAAAGACGATGATCCGAAATACGACCGTTACGGAGGCTATTACACTTGGCTGATGGCCGACGGAACCCGCAACGTAAACGGTACCCGGAACCCGGTAGCTCAACTAATGCAACGCGCCGACGAGTCGGATGTGTCACGTGTTATTGCTGACTTCCAGGCCAACTACAAAGTCCATTTCCTCCCGGAATTGAACGTGACTGTAAAAGGTGGCATTGACTACTCGAACAGCGACGGTACCATCGTTACCGACACACTGGCTGCCTGGACACAAGCATCATCGGTTGGCGTAAACCGCGTTTACACACAGGAAAAAAACAACAAACTGTTCAACTTCATTTTGAACTATCAGAAAGATCTTGAAGGTATTGACAGTCGTATTGATGCAATGGCCGGTTACGAATGGCAACACTTCCACATTTCAAGCAGCGCAATGGAATGGGATCGCAACGACGACGAAATTGAAGATTCAAAAGATGCCACTGAAAACTACCTGGTATCCTTCTTCGGACGTTTGAATTACACCTTTAAAGATCGTTACCTCTTGACTGCTACGATTCGTCAGGATGGATCATCTCGCTTCCACAAAGATAACCGCTGGGGTACGTTCCCTTCCTTCGCTTTCGCCTGGAGAATGAATGAAGAAGCATTCATGAAAAACTTCAAAGAGCTGAGTAACCTGAAACTGCGCTTGGGATACGGGGTAACCGGTCAACAGGAATTGAACTCGGGTGACTATCCTTACCTGGGAACTTACCGCTTGAGCGACAACCGCACCCAATATCAATTCGGTGACCAGTACTACACGCTGATAAGACCAAACGGGTATGACGAAAGTCTGGAGTGGGAAGAAACAACAACCTACAACGTTGGTTTGGATTTCGGATTTTTCGATAACCGGTTAAACGGATCGGTTGAAGTTTATAAACGCAAAACCGAGAAGCTGCTGAATACGATCCCTGTACCTGCCGGAACGAACTTCACCGACCGCTTATTGACGAATGTTGGTGACCTCGAAAATAATGGTCTTGAATTTTCATTAAACGGCATTATTATCAGCAAAGAGGATATGAACTGGGAGCTCGGGTTCAACCTGGCATACAATAAAAATGAGGTTACCCGCCTGACAAACTACGACGACCCGAATTACAAGGGAGTTGAAGTCGGAGGAATCAGCGGTGTTGGCGTTGGAAACTATATTCAAATTAACGCTGTCGGACAGTCGTTAAACACCTTCTATGTGTACCAGCAGGTTTATGATACCGATGGCAAGCCAATTGAAGGTTTATATGTTGACCGCAACAACGACGGCCAGATTACATTGGATGACAAGTATTATTTCAAAGATCCTGCTCCAACGGTATCTATGGGCTTCTCTTCAAAATTCAATTACAAAAACTGGGATTTCGGATTTAGCGGAAGAATCTCACTGGGCAACTATGTTTATAACAACGTCATTGTTGGCGCCCGCTACCAGGAACTTACCGTAAATGAGTACCTGACCAATATGCCATCAGAAATCAAATTTTCGCAATTCGAAACAGCTCAGCAATACTCCGACTACTTCGTTAAAGATGCATCATTCCTGCGCCTGGATAATATCTCGTTGGGGTACACCTTCAAGAAAATCATAAAAGACAAAGTCAACCTGAGACTATATTCAACAGTGCAGAATGTGTTTGTAATTACAGACTACGACGGACTGGATCCGGAAATACCGAGCGGAATTGATAATGATGTTTATCCTCGTCCGAGAACTTTCACCTTCGGTCTGAGTGCTAATTTTTAATCTAAACCAGCTTTTACAATGAAATCATTATATATAAAAAGACTGAGAGACATCTTGCTGTTGGGCCTGTTATTTACGCAAGCAGCATGTGTCAACGATTTGAATACCTTGCCGATTGACGAGGACATTCAAACAGAAGAAAAGGTTTTGACCGATGACCAATCTTACAAAGAGCTTTTAGCAAAATGCTACGCCGGCTTCATCTTGGGCGGACAAACAGCCGTTGACGGCGAGCCCGATATCAGCAGTATTAACGGTAGTTTTTCATCCTACCTGCGTTTACTGTGGAACCACCAGGAATTGCCGACCGACGAAGCTATTTGTGCCTGGAACGACGGTAACTTGCGTGACCTGCACGATATGGACTGGAACTCATCCAACGAGTTCGTAACAGCCATGTATTACCGGATCACACTGGAAATCGCATACTGCAACAACTTCATTAAACTAACCACCGACCAAAGCGAGTATGCTGAATACAGAAATGAAGCGCGTATGCTTCGTGCGATCAGTTACTGGCACATGTTGGATATGTTTGGCACCGGTCCGTTTGTTACCGAAGAAGACCGCTTAGGTACATTCTTCTTTCCGGAGCAAGCCAACTCGGAACAGCTATACAACTATATCGAATCAGAACTTTTGGACCTGGAAACGCTTTTGCCGGATCCAAGAACCAACGAGTATGGCCGTGTTGACAAAGCTGCAGCCTGGATGTTGTTATCAAAATTATATCTCAACGCAGAAGTCTACATTAACTCCGACAAATACACCGAGTGTGTTACCTATACCAAGAAAATCATAGGAGCCGGATATTCACTGGAACCAACTTACGCCAATCTGTTCTTGGCTGACAACAACCTGCGCACCAATGAAATTATCTTCCCGATCATATCCGACGGTGAAAATGTTCAAACCTGGGGTGGAATGACATTCATTATCCACTCATCAGTTGGTGGAGATATGCCTGCCAGCGAATCAGGAATTGACGGTGGTTGGGGTGGTAACCGGACAACAAAAGCCCTGGTTGAGAAATTCGATGACCCTAGCGGGGACACCGATGCCAGAGCATTGTTCTACTCAGAAGGTCAGAACTACGAAATTGAGGACATCTTCCAGTTCCGCGATGGATATGCGGTTCGTAAATACCGGAACATTACCTCAACCGGTGTAGCCGGTCAGAACCAATCATTTCCGGACACAGACTTCCCGATGTTCCGTTACGCCGACGCCTTGTTGATGTACGCTGAAGCAGTATTGCGCGGTGGCTCAGGTGGCGACGCCTCAACAGCGCTTGCCTATATTAACGACATCAGAGAACGGGCTTACGGAGACAATTCCGGCGACATTAGCTCAAACGAACTGACCCTGGACTTCATCTTAGACGAAAGAGCAAGAGAGCTGTTCTGGGAATGTCACCGTCGTACCGATTTAATCCGTTTTGGCAAATTAACAGGCAGTAGCTACCTGTGGCCCTGGAAAGGAGCCGAACAAGATGGCGCGTCCACAGACGACCGTTTCAATGTGTTCCCAATTCCTGCATCGGACATCAATGCAAACCCGAATTTAAGTCAAGTTAAAACCGGTTATTAATCTTAAACTTAAACGACATGAGAAAACTCATTCATCTATTTATAATTACACTGGCAGTCGGATTACTCAGCTCTTGTGAAGACGATGATTTGACAACTTTGGACCTGAACGTTTCCAAGGCTCCCGCACTAGCCGAGTTACCCGACATTAACCTGTCAATGGACAATCAAGACCAGGCGCTTGCTTTTAGCTGGTCTGCCGCAGATTACGATCTTGATCTGGCAATTACCTACAAATTGCAGATCGCCAAATCAGGAACCGATTTCGCAGAACTTTACACCCTCTACAGCGGGAGTGCTCTCAGCACATCGGTAACAGTAAAAGATCTGAACACTGCTATTTTAGATAAACTTGGATTAGAAGCCGAGGTTGAAACTTCGATTGAATTCCGTGTGATATCCGTTGTCAACTCCGAAGTCAACGATTTGACAACGGGAAACAAAGACGCAAGTATGCAAGTTAGCTTAACTCCCTATATCACTTCATTTCCTCCGATTTACATGATTGGATCCGCAACAGGTGGTTGGGACACAGCCTTAGCCGTTGAAGTTCCAAGTTCCGCTCCAAGCGTTTATTCATCCGTGTGGAAGTTCATCCAAAATGAAGCATTCCGTTTCTTTGCCCAACCAGACTGGAATCCGACAAGTTACAACTATCCATACTTTGCTAGCGGATCTGTTAACAGCCTGCTGGAAGATGCAGCTGATGGTGACAACAACTTCAAGTTTGTTGGTGAAACCGGCTACTACCGCGTAACGGTGAATATGAAAACACTGACTATTGAAATGGAGCCCGTTGCGGAACCTGTTATGTATATGACAGGAGCCGGAATCGGCGGATGGGATACACCCGGAACAGGAGCATCGATCAAAATGACTTTCGTGAAGGAAAATGTGTGGAAAACAACAGCCACATTTGTTTCCGGAGAAGCCTGGCGTTTCTTTGCTCAAGCTGATTGGGGTCCGACAAGCTACAACTTCCCCTATTTTGTTGATGGAACAGTAGCTGACATGTTTGAGGATGCCGCTGATGGCGATCATAACTTCAAAAACAAATCAGCCGGCACTTATGTCATCACACTCGATTTAAATGAAACATCGGTAACCGTAGTGGCACCGTAATTATTCAACTATCATAAAATAGGGCTGCCTGGTTGGCAGCCCTATTTTTCGATTAAGCTCCAAATGATGAAGTGTTTTTTACCCCTATTCTTTTTACTAATTTTTCAACTCAGCCAGGCGCAGACTAAAACAAATCCTGCATTCCCGACAGCTACCGGCGAGGTGACCGTCAACTTCAACAGTGCCGAAAGCTCATTGGGATATTTCACTGGCGACTTGTACGCTCACACCGGAGTTAAAATTGAAGGAAATGACTCCTGGCAGCATGTTATTGGTACTTGGGGCGACAATTCAACCCAACCCAAACTGACCAACCTCGGCAATGGAAAATATGCGTTGACAATTACAAGCGATATAAATACTTATTATTCGGTTCCCACAACCGAAACCGTGACCCAATTGGCCTTTGTTTTCCGATCGGCTGACGGAAGCGCTCAAACGACCGATATCTTTATCAATGTTTACCAATCTTCAATGGCCGTCTCCTTAACCTCGCCATCTGGCCAGCAATTCTTTCACGAAAATGAAACCCTGACCATCTCCGCAATTGCCTCCGACGACGCGGATCTGACCTTAAAACGAGATGAAAAACTGCTTAGCTCAAACTCAGGAAGCAGCATCTCAAGCACAACGACATTAACCGATACCGGCTGGCAATGGCTGATCGCTTCAGCAACGCTGAATGAACAGACGGTTTACGACTCACTCCATATATTTGTCAGTCCGGAAACGCCCACTGCGGCAAAACCGGCCACCTACAAACAAGGCATTAATTACATCAGCGACACAGAAGTTGGACTGGTGTTACTGGCTCCCAACAAATCGGATGTTTACTTGTTGAGTGATCTCAATAATTGGGAAGCTGATCCCGCTTACCAACTAAAAAAAGACGGCGATTATTTCTGGATTACCCTTTCGAATTTAACTCCTCAACAAGAATATATTTTTCAATACTGGATCGATGGATCCATCAAAATCGGTGACCCTTACTGCGATAAAATCAGCGATCCGTATGATGACAGTTATATCACGAATGCGGTCTACCCCAACCTGATTAGTTACCCAGCCGGCAAAACTGAAGGGCGGGCTTCAGTGTTACAAACCGGACAAACCAACTACGAATGGCAAACCGGCAGCATTTCGATTCCGGCTAAAGAGGATCTACAGATTTATGAACTATTAATTCGCGATTTTACGGTAGACGGCACCTACCAGGCAGTTATCGACAAGCTGGACTATTTGGAACGATTGGGTGTGAATACCATTGAGCTGATGCCCTTCAGCGAGTTCGAAGGTAACAGCAGCTGGGGCTACAACCCGAACTACTATTTTGCGCCCGACAAAGCTTACGGCACCAAAAATGACTTGAAAGAATTAATCGACTCCATCCACAATCGCGGAATGATCGTCATTCAGGATATGGTGCTCAATCATGCCTACAACAGCTCACCAATGGTGAAAATGTATTGGGATGCGACCAACAACCGTCCGGCAGCGGACAATCCATGGTTCAACGTATCATCGCCCAATACCGCATTCGCCTGGGGCTCCGACTTCAATCACGAAAGCGCCTACACCCAAGCTTTTGTCGACAGCGTTACCAGCTATTGGATCGATGAATACCAGGTGGATGGCTTTCGCTTCGACTTTACCAAAGGATTTACCAACACCGCGGGAGATGGCTCGGCATACGATGCTTCCCGCATTGCAATACTGGAACGAATGGCCAATCACATTTGGTCGGTGAAACCGGATGCTTTCATTATTCTCGAACATTTTGCAGCCAACAGCGAGGAGCAGGAACTGACCAGTTACAATCAGGGAATGCTCATTTGGGGTAATGCCAACTACAATTTCAACGAAGCGACGATGGGCTGGATTGATAATTCAGATTTCTCGTGGGCATCATACCAGGCACGGGAATTTAGTCAACCCGGGTTGGTCGCTTACATGGAAAGCCATGATGAGGAGCGTTTGATGTACAAAAATCTGCAATACGGAAACTCATCGGGCGATTACGATATTACAACAGTAGCAACCGCTTTGGCCAGAAACGAGCTGGGAGCGACCTTCTTTTTCTGCCTGACCGGTCCAAAAATGATTTGGCAATTTGGGGAACTGGGCTACGATTATTCTATCGATTACAACGAACGTGTCGGTGAAAAACCGGTGAAATGGGACTACCTCGATGATCCAAACCGACTGGAATTGTTCGATGTCTATTCGGCCATGCTTCGTTTGCGTATGCAATTTCCGGTGTTTACTTCAGGTAATGAAACCCGCAATTTGAGCGGAACTGTAAAATCCATTCAGTTGGTGAAAGACACCCATCACATTACCCTGATTGGCAACTTTGGCGTAACGGCGCAAACCATACAGGCACCATTTGCCGAAACCGGAACCTGGTACGAATTCTTTACCGGACAATCGTACGAAGTCACATCAGGCACGCAGGCTATCAGCCTGGCTCCGGGCGAATACCGCTTGTATTCTGACCAACAATTACCGGCATTTAAAGAATTGGCAACCGCAGTGGAAGATCCGCTGAAACAAGCCGAAGTGTCATTCAACCTATTTCCCAATCCGGCATCGAGGCAGGTTCGGATTGCCTGTCCGGAAAAAATTACGGCCTTGCAAATTTTCAGTCTCGACGGAAAAATGATGATGCAACTGCACCCCAATCAGCCAACCGTTGATGTTGCACTGGATCATCTTCAAACCGGAATGTACCTGATTCATTTTAGTACAAACAGCAAAACATTCGAGACCAAATTCATTAAATCAAATTAATACACAACATATCAATCATCTCATGAAAAATTTAATACTCATAATTTCACTTTTATTTCTGACGGGATTTGTTCGGGCAGAGGAGCTGTTATCACCTAACGGCAATCAGAAACTGGAGTTCGAAATTATAGACGGACAAGCGGTTTACCGGCTCTCTTATAAAGGAGAAGCGATAATAAAGGATAGTAAATTGGGGTTCGACCTCAAAAACGAAGCCGATCTGCTGGATGGCTTCACCATCGACAAGGTTGAACGAAGCAGTTTCGATGAAACATGGAAACCTGTTTGGGGAGAAGAAAGCAGCATTCGCAACCACTACAATGAAATGGCCGTCACTTTGGACCAAACGGCAACTGATCGGAAAATGGTTGTCCGTTTCCGCTTGTTTGACGATGGCCTGGGTTTTCGTTACGAATTCCCCGATCAGCCGAACTTAATCTATTTCGTTATCAAGGAAGAAAAAACACAGTTTGCAATGCCGGGCGACATCACCGCGTGGTGGATTCCGGGAGACTATGACACGCAGGAATACAGCTTTCACAAATCGAAGCTTTCCGAAATTCGGGGATTGATGGATGAGTCCATTACCCCAAATGCCTCGCAAACACCTGCCGGACCAACCAGTGTGCAAACCGCCCTGATGCTAAAAACCAACGATGGCATTTACATCAACCTGCACGAGGCAGCGCTGATCGATTATGCCTGCATGCACCTCGACCTCGACGATGAAAACATGGTTTTCACTTCGCAGCTGACTCCCGATGCCATGGGCGACAAAGGTTATATGCAAGCGCCGTGCACCAGCCCGTGGCGAACTGTGATTGTGTCCGATAAAGCCGGTGACATCCTATTGTCGCACATCACCCTAAACCTGAATGAGCCGTGTAAAATTGAAGATACTTCGTGGATAAAACCGGTGAAATATGTCGGCGTTTGGTGGGAAATGATCACCGGGAAAAGCTCCTGGGCATACGCCGATCTGCCAAGTGTTCAACTTGGCGTGACTGAGTTCGAAAAATTAACACCCAACGGACGACACGCAGCCAATACTGCCCATGTGAAAGAATACATCGACTTTGCTGCGAAATATGGATTCGACGGCGTACTGGTTGAAGGATGGAACGAAGGTTGGGAGGACTGGTTTGGCAAATCGAAAGACTATGTGTTCGATTTCGTCAGCCCCTACCCTGATTTTGATGTGGCTGAAATTCGCGACTATGCAGCCTCGAAAGGTGTGCAAATGATCATGCATCACGAGACTTCGGGGTCTGTTCGAAACTACGAACGTCATTTGGACCAGGCTTACCAGTTCATGGTCGATAACGGTTATCACGCTGTGAAAAGCGGTTATGTTGGCGACATTATTCCGCGTGGCGAAACGCACTACAGCCAGTATATCGTGAATCATTATCAATATGCCATCGAGAAGGCAGCCGATTACAAAATCATGGTGAATGCGCACGAAGCTGTTCGTCCAACCGGGATCTGCCGCACGTATCCCAACCTGATTGGCAACGAATCGGCCCGCGGAACCGAGTACGAAGCTTTTGGCGGAAACACCCCCGACCATACAACCATCCTGCCTTTCACCCGCCTCATTGGCGGACCAATGGATTATACGCCCGGTATTTTTGAACAGGACGTGAGCAAATACAATCCCGACAACCACTCGTGGGTAAACACGACCATTGCCCGACAACTGGCGTTGTATGTGACCATGTACAGTCCGCTGCAAATGGCTGCCGATTTACCGGAAACCTACGAAAAGTATCTCGATGCATTTCAGTTTATTGTTGATGTCCCGGTTGATTGGGACGACTCGAAGGTACTGGAAGCTGAGCCCGGTGATTACATTACTTATGCCCGGAAAGAAAAAGGAACCGACAACTGGTTCGTTGGCCGAACAAACGATGAGGAAGCCAGAACATCGAACATCAGCCTTGATTTTCTGCCCGAAGGACAAAAGTACCTGGCAACGGTGTACCACGATAAAAAGGATGCCCACTACAAAACCAATCCGAAAGCTTACGCGATTGACAAGTACGTTGTAACGAACAAAAGCAAATTCGAACTGTTTTGTGCTCCCGGTGGTGGTTATGCCATCAGCTTCATTCAAGCAGATGATCCGAAAGCGCTAAAAGGCATTCAAAAACACTGAATAAAAAGACGAAAGACGCTCTAAGAGGGAAACAGAGCTCCGGTTCCTGTGGGGAGGAACCACAGATCACAAAAGAGGCTGACCTACGGGTTGGCCTCTTCGTTTTTGACTTGGGTAGAAGCCCGAAAAAGGAAGCTGGCATCCTTCAAACCCGGGGAATAGCCATTCTAACCCGGGTTGGCAAGGCAAAAAAGCAGGTTCGAGTCTTCCTCCCCCATTTTAAGAAGGCAAAAAAGTGGGTTCGAGCCTCCAAAAAGCAGGTTGGCAACGTGCTCCCCCTGGGAATCATCTCAAAAAAGCGGGTTCGGAACCTTCGACCCAAGGTTGCCAAGGCAAAAAAACGGGTTAGCATCCTTCTACCCAAGGTTCGGACAACTCTCCCCGAGGGTTAAACGACCGTGAAGCTTTAAATTTTCTTGAAGTAATCTTTCGATGCGTTACAGATCGGGCATTTATAATCCTCCGGCAGATCTTCGAACGGTGTTCCCGGCTCTATGCCCATCGAGGGATCTCCTTTTTCGGGATCGTACACATAGCCGCAAATTAAACACACATGGGGTTCCGGCCCTTCCGCAGTTTCCGCGGCTGCTTTTTCTTCCTCAACAGGCGCATCTTCCTGTTTCTCTTCGTCCAACTTCTCTTTCTCCAGGTAGGTTGGCGAGTTTTTGGGTGAAAACATTTTGTATTTCTCCCTGTACCAGGCATAGGTCAGCGCATCTTCTTCCGACAACAAATCACTATCCAGCACTTCGCCGATAATCAGCCAGTGACTACCCAAATCGATCTGCTCACGAACTGCGCAATCAAACCAGGCAACAGCCTCGTCCAAAACAATCGGCACACCAGTCGCAGCGGTTGTGATCTTTTTCTGATCGAACTTGTCAATCTCATCTCCAGACATAAATCCAAACTCGCCGATTATCTTCGTATTGACCTCCTTTTTCAGAACCGACACCGAAAATTTACCGGCCTGCCTAATCACTGCAGTACTCAGGTTGTCTTTGTGGCACGAGATCGCCAGCAAAGGAGGTTTCGAAGTCACCTGGAAGACCGTATTCGCGATGTAGCCGGCCTTTTTGCCGTCATGCTCCGAAGCAACAATATATAGACCGTAAGAGAGTTTATGGAAAGCTCGCAGTTTCATAATCAGTAATTTTTTGTTGTTGCTTTAAAGGTCGCAAAATCGATGGCATTATCCAACAACGGATCTTCATTTCAACTTAAATTAATCCCGTCAATTTTAACAACTCATTTGATATTAATCGTTTTAAGTTCACTTTGCTTTCTTTATATTTGCCAATCACTGAAAAAACAACAGCGAATCCCAAAACAAATCAGGCTATCCGATAGTCGCCCACCCAATTAGATAACAAAGCGGTCGCAGACCCAAAAAACTGTTTTTAGAATGATAAAAAAAATTAGTCTTGTTTCCTTTGCCTTAGCGTTTTTGTCCGTGCAGGTCTTTGCATGCACCAACTTCCTGATCACCAAAGGAGCATCGGCCGATGGTTCAACCATGATTACCTATGCCGCCGATTCGCACGAATTATATGGCGAATTGTATTACCAACCTGCCGCCGACCATCCCGACGGAGCCATGCGCGACATCCATGAATGGGACACCGGCAAGTTTCTGGGACGTATTCCGGAAATTGCCCATACCTACAGTGTTGTTGGTAATATGAACGAACATCAGTTGGCAATTGGTGAAACAACTTTTGGCGGTCGCGAGGAACTGGCTTCACAGGAAGGTGCGATTATGGATTACGGAAGCCTGATTTACGTCACATTGCAACGGGCAAAAACAGCCCGCGAAGCCATTGAGGTGATGACTGATTTAGTTGATGAATACGGCTACTACAGCAGTGGCGAGTCCTTTTCTGTTTCCGATGCGAATGAAGCCTGGATTTTAGAGCTGATTGGCAAAGGTGAAGGCGAACGTGGCGCTGTTTGGGTGGCCATGCGCATCCCTGACGGTTATATTTCAGGACATGCCAACCAGGCACGTATTACAACGTTCCCGCTGAACGACTCAGACAACTGCCTGTATTCGAAAGATGTTATTTCGTTTGCGCGGGAAAAAGGATGGTTTGATGGTAAAAACAAAGACTTCAGCTTTTCTGATGTTTATGCACCGGTCGACTTTGGCGGAGCAAGATTTTGCGATGCACGCATCTGGGCCGGGTTCAACAAGGTTGCTTCTGGAATGGATCAATATACGGAATACGTAAAAGGAGATGTGGAACACGGAGGTGAAAATAATTTTCCAACCAACCGCATGCCACTTTGGGTGAAGCCCGACAATAAACTGACCGTGAAAGATGTCATGAACATGATGCGTGACCACTTTGAGGGTACAGAACTGGACATGACGCAAGATCTGGGAGCAGGCCCTTACAAATTGCCTTACCGCTGGAGAGGGCTAACCTGGAAAGTTGATTCGGTTGAATACTGCAACGAACGCGCTATTTCCACCCAGCAAACCGGCTTTTCATTTGTCGCCCAATCGCGCTCCTGGTTACCCGATCCGATTGGCGGAATCTTTTGGTTTGGCGTTGATGATACTTACAGCACTTGCTATGCCCCCATGTATTGCGGAATTACAGAAACCCCGGAATGTTTCCGTGTTGGCAACGGCGATATGCTAACCTACTCTCCCACTTCTGCATTCTGGACGTTCAACAAAGTAACCAACTTTACCTACCTGCGTTACGATCTCATGATTAAGCACGTTCAGGCAACACAAGCTTCTATTGAAAGTAAATTTATTGAATATACACCGGCGATTGATCAAGCAGCCCAGATGCTGTACGAAAAATCAGGGGCTGAAAAAGCACGCGAATTCCTGACGACTTATTCTGATAATGAAGCCAACAACATGACCGCTCAGTGGGAAAAGCTCTTTGAATATTTACTGGTGAAATATATCGATGGCAACGTAAAAAAAGATAACGACGGTAAATTTGTACGGAACGAATATGGTTTGCCGGCAGCGCCAGACCAGCCCGGTTATCCGGAATGGTGGTACGATGCCATTGTGAAAAGTACCGGCGATCATTTCAAAGTTAATGGCGAGGCTGGTCATTAAGCCTCCAAATAAGTTGATTACAGCCCAAATGACATCAAAATTATTCTTCATAATTAGCGGGAAAGTTTTGATCGGATTTATTTTTTACTAATTTTGCGCCAAATTCAAGCAATCTCTTATACTTAACGCAGTGTAATATTGCCACTTAAAATAGAAAAAAATGGACTTAATTAAAGTAGCAGAAAACGCATTCGCCAGCGAAAAATTGGCAACATTGCCAAAATTCGGCGCGGGTGACACGATTACTGTTCACTACAAAATTGTAGAAGGTAGCAAGGAACGTATCCAGGACTTTCGTGGCGTAGTGATTCAGGTAAAAGGAACTGGGGTTACAAAAACATTTACCGTTCGCAAAATGTCCGGTAACGTAGGTGTTGAACGTATCTTCCCATTGTCTTCACCATTTATTGATGGTATTGACATCAACAAAAAAGGTAGTGTACGTCGTAAGCGTATTTTCTATCTGCGTAGCCTTACTGGTAAAAAAGCCAGAATCAAAGAAAAAAGAAGTTAATTTCAACTTTGAGTATATCAAAAAGGTCTCCAATCGGAGGCCTTTTTTTATAGCTATATTTCCGGAATCTCAAAAGCAGAACGGAATCGTGATAAAAATCAAATATTTTTGAGCTAACATAGTCTATTTTCGTTCAAAATTTTAACCATATGCCTTTCCTCCAAAAAGAAAAAATTTTCAGTTTCAACTGGTTTAAAGATTACAGCTTTATAACCATTGGTTCTTTTATCCTGGCCGTGGGATTTGTGTACTTCATTTCACCCCACAAAATCGTTCCCGGTGGTCTTTTCGGTGTTGCCATTGTTGTGCACTACATCACCAAAGGCATGTTTGAACTTTGGCCCGATGGTTTTCCGATTGGTTTATTCAGCCTCCTGGTCAACATTCCGCTAACACTTGCCGGAATAAAAATCTTAGGTCCCCGCTTTGGTGTAAAAACCGTGGTGGGCTTTGTATTGAGTTCGGTTTTCATCGACCTGATTACTTATCTTCGGGTTAACAGTGAAGCACCGTTGGTTAACGACGTTTTACTTTCCTGTATTTTCGGAGGTGTTTTAATTGGCATTGGCACGGGTTTAATCTTCAAATCCCGGGCAACTTCAGGAGGTTCCGACATTATCGCCATGATCATTGCCAGGTACACCGGCATGCAATTGGGCCAATTAATGATCTACGTCGATTCTGTAATTGTACTTTTGGGCCTGGCGGCCTTTCAGGATTGGCAAATTCCATTGTACTCATGGCTTGTTATCTATATCAGTGGAAAGGCGATCGATGTGACATTGGAAGGTGTTAGTTACAACAAGGCGTTGTTTATCATCTCAGCCAGACACGAAGAAATAAAGCAAAAAATTCTTGTTGACCTTGAACGAGGCGGAACATACTTCCAGGGCAGAGGGATGTTCACCAACGAGGAAAAGCAAATCATTTATACGGTAGTCAGCCGACGGGAGGTCGCTATTCTTGAGAAGTTTATCAGTGATGTTGACCCCGACGCCTTTATAACAATCATGGATACCCGTGAAATTTTGGGAGAAGGCTTTCAATCTATTAAACTAAAAGTTGAATCTTAGCAGCAGGATTTTGTAAAATTAGCATTTGCGTTGATTCAAATTTTATAAATTTGAATCAACGCAAATGCCCAATCCTGAAAACAATGAAATACCTTGTCTCATCGCTATTTCTCATTCTGATTAGCTTTTCATTATCAGCACAAAAAGTCGCTGTCGTTTTGAGTGGCGGTGGTGCTAAGGGGCTTGCACATATCGGTGTCATCCGGGCATTGGAAGAAAATAACATTCCTATTGACTATATCGCGGGAACCTCGATGGGAGCAATTGTTGCGGGATTGTATGCTGCAGGCTACTCGCCAGACGAGATGGAGGAGTTGTTTAAATCAAACCAATTCAAATTCTGGTCAACAGGAAAAATTGAAGAAGAGCATCGGTTTTTCTACACCAAACTCGATGAAACGCCATCGTGGATGAGCCTCGACCTTGAAAAGCGGAATGACAAATTAAAGATTTCACTGCCGACAAACATCATCCCTGAAGCACAAATGGACTTTGCATTTATGGAATTGTTTGCGACTACAAACGCGGCATGCAATTATGATTTCAACAAACTATTTGTTCCCTTCTTTTGTGTTGCAACCGATGTTTATAACAGCAAAGAGGTCCAGTTAAGTGCGGGCGATATGGGGGAAGCTGTCCGGGCATCAATGACCATTCCCTTCTACTTTAAACCAATCGAGATCGACAGCACACTGGTTTTCGACGGAGGGCTGATCAATAACTTCCCGGCCAAGAATGCCCTCGAAACGTTCAATCCGGATATTGTCATCGGCCACAAAGTCGCCAATAATGCTTCGAAACCAGACGAAGACGACATCATGGCCCAGGTCGAAAACCTGATGATGAGAAAAACGGACTATGAAATACCGGATGATAAAGGCATTTTGATTGAATCGACTTTCGACGAAATTGGTCTACTCGACTTCGACAAAATAGACATCATTGCAGAAGCCGGATATGAACACACCAATTTTCTGATCGACAGCATAAAGGCAAGAATACCCCGACGGGTTCCGATCGAAGAAGTTACCAAACGACGGGAAGAGTTTAACAAACGAAAACCGGAACTGAAATTTAAGAATATTCAGGTTGAAGGTGTCCGCAATCCACTGCACCGAAAGTTTTTGATTCAAAGCATCAAACACCGGTCAGAAACAATTGATCTGGAAGAATTTCGGACTCAATACTTTAAACTGCTTGCTGCCCCGCAGATAAAAGCTATCCGTCCGATTTCAATTTACAATCCCGAAACAGGATATTTCGATCTGTACCTGAAGGTAAAACCGGGCAAACCAATGGAAGTCCAGTTTGGGGGGAATGTTGCATCAAAACCAATTAACCAAGGCTTCTTAAGTCTTGATTACAGATTTCTAAAAAACAGTGCTTTTACAGTTAGCACCAACATCTATTTTGGTCGTTTTTACAGCTCATTTAAAGTTGGCGGAAGAATTGATTTTCCGAGCCAGCGTCCATTCTACTTTTCCAGCTATCTAACCTTTAACAGGTGGGATTACTATTCCAATGAAAGCGACTTCCTGTTCGAGGATGTTTTGCCACCAATTGTTATTTCCGATGAAAACAGTTTTCGCTTTGAAGTAGGAACTCCCGTTGGAACCAAGGGAAAATTAATGCTCCGAAGCAGTTTTAGCGACTCTTCTGAGAAATATTACCTGGCAGGTATTGTCTTGAGAGATTATGAACAGGACCAAACCAACTTTAATACTTTTTCATCGCAATTGGTTTTTGAAGAAAATTCGTTCAACTTCGCACAATATGCAGACGAAGGCATCGCTTCTGAGGTTGGAATAACATACGTAGACGGTGAAGAAGATTTTACGCCGGGGACCATTTTATCGGAAGATTACGACATTCCGTCTGAGAAGCATACACACTCGTTTTGGAAAGTGCATGGCCTTTACGACAAATATTTCGATCTGGGGCGATCACTGACACTGGGTGTTTATGGTGAAGGAGCTTTTACGAACAAAAAATTGTTTTCAAACTACTATTCGACCATGTTAACTGCCCCCACCTTCAGCCCTACTCCTTTCAGTAAAACACTTATTATGGAGGATTTCAGAGCTAATAAATTTGTAGGTGGAGGATTGAAAACGATATTCAAACTAGGCGATCAACTTCACCTAAGGCTAGAGGGATATGGCTTTCTGCCGATTCGGAAAATTGTACAAGCGGAGGGAAATATTACCGCAGAGTATGAAAATTTCACTTTTTCAAATACCAAATTGATGGGTTTGGGAGGAGTTGTCTACCACACTGGCCTGGGCCCGGTAAGTTTTACAGCAAACTACCTGCAAAACGAAAACACCAGGTGGTACCTGGTGTTTAGCTTTGGATATGTTTTATTTAATAAACGCGGTTATTAACCGCTCTATTCTCAAGTTTATTTTTTTCTATACAAACGGACCCAGTCTACTTCGAAATAGTGAGGTAACTCCCGTGGCGGCTCCACAACAATTGAACTCATATTAATCCGAAGCGGCGCATCAGGTACCGACTGTTGAACGCTGTAAATTTCGTGGTTGTTAATTTTCCAGCAAATGCGACCTTGTCCCCATTCGATTCTGAAAATGTAAAAATGTCCGGCTGCTAAGCCTTTCAATGATTCACTCTGAGAACCTTTGTCTTCACTGACACCAAACTGGCAAACAGTTCCGGATTCCAACAAATTCAAACGAAAGCTATTCTTATCGTCCGACAAATAGAACAAGTCGACCAACTGCTTATTGGGCTGGTATTTGATTTTGGCTTCTAAGACACCGCTTTTCACTTTGTAGCTTTGTGCACTATTCAACAAACCTGCCGAATAATCGAAACTTACCGGATTGAAACCAATCGGGAAATTCCAAACCAAAGAATCCGTCTTCTCCTGCTTCACGGCCAACTTCAGGAAGCTATTGGTCTGTAATATGTTTTCCCCGTTGGTGTATGCCTGCAAATCACCGGCTTTGGAGAAGTTTTTACCAACCGTATTTTCCGCCATCGGACTAATTGATTTCCATTTACTCCCATCCAACTGGCCTTCTTCAAAATGATCTTCCAACAACAATTCATGATTCTGGAAAAACTGAAACTCATTCGATTTTTTGTATTTCTCAAAAACCTGGAAACGAGGTTCATTTTTCAACTCCATATAAGTCTTTTCCTTTTGAAATGCCGCCGTTTTTTCCCAGCGATTGTCATCCTCAAGAAAAGCCTTACGCATTTCGAATGCTTCCGACTCAACCTCAGCTTTTAACTCTTCATAGCGAACCCGTTTAGGAGAGTTTACCATCTCCTTGTAATTTTTATACATTTTACTGCCCGGAAATTCTTTCCAAAAAAGAACATCTTCTGATTTTGACAACTTCTGGAAAGTCTCATACTTCTGATAAGTCGCCGTCTCTTCAAATACCTCGGATCCGCCCTTGCCCTGTTTGGCTTTAAAGTTTGCCTTTTCCTCTTCGTATTTCGCACTTTGAATGAAATCCCTCAGAGCTACAAACTCTCGAATATTTTCACTTTGATCCAACAATTGATATTTTTGGAAATCGGCTGAGCTCTGAGTCACATAAAAATCCTTCAGCTGCGAATCTTTTTCCAATTTCTGGTATTCACTGATCAGCTTAGACTCCGGACTTCCGGCAAACTTAAGCGCTTTTGTTTCGGAACGCTCTTTTTTGAAAGCTTCAGAATTTACATAGTGATCCAATTCCAGGTACAACTTCAGATCTTCCGACTCCTGAATCGATTCATACACCTGAAAATCAGCCCACAAACTATCTCGTTTGCTTTCTACCTTTGGCGTATTTTTAAGCCCTTTGAAAGTGCTGAGAAAAAAGAGTTTAAATGACATCTTATGTGATTTTAGATACGTTTTAGTTCTGTTAAAAATATATAATAAAAATATACTTAGCGACTTTTTTCAGTTCTCCCCGAAAAAGATTATTTTCATCTCGAAATTTAAAAATGCAAGCTCAATATGAAAGTCAAAAGAATCTATCTGCAATTCTTATTGATCTTTAGTCTTTTCATCTCAACCCCGGTTTTTGCCCAGAACTTTTTCAATACAGACTATGACCCGGCAAAAACTTACATTCTATTAACACACCCCACTGTTGAGAACATCGAAAAAATCCGTTACTTGATCGATCAACGTCTATTATTTGTAGGTGAAACGGAATTTATTGGAATTTATTTTTACGCTGAACGATACGATTACTCACAAACAATCAGATATATCAGGGACAACAACCTTGATAAATTTCATTTACAACGACTTACGGGCACTTTGACGATCGATAATATTTTTGAGCCAAACGATTTCACAAATAATTTCGATATCATGTTTAGCCAGTCAAAAGGTATACTGCTGTTTGGAGGAACAGATATCCAGCCTGAAATTTATGGTGAAACTAAAACACTTTCTGAAGTGACCGATCCGGAAAGACACCTGATGGAACTGTCCTTTGTGTTTCATTTGTTAGGAAGCAACAAGAACCCCAACTTCACACCTTTTCTGGAGCGTAATCCCAAATATTTCGTGATTGGGTTTGACCTTGGTATGCAAACTATGAACGTAGCAACCGGGGGAACAATGATACAGGATATTCCGACAGAACTATACAATGCAAAAACACCACAAGAAATAGTTCAGCTGAACCGCGACGATATTCACCGAAATTACTGGCAGGAAATTTTTGACAATCCGCAGTTGATGCCATACAATTTTCATCCATTGCGACTGGAAATTGGGAGCTTTTTCCAAACGGAGGTCCATTGGAACAAAAACAATATCTCCCCCAAAGTGCTGAGTAACCATCATCAGTCAGTTGAGAATTTGAATGATTGTTGGGAAATAACGGCCCGTTCGATGGATGGAAAAGTAATTGAGGGAATCCGTCATAAGAAATATCCCAATGTTTTCGGCGTGCAATTCCTGCCGGATGAGCCGGGTTTGTTTGAAGAGAAGGGGCAATTCAAATTTGCGCCTCGCGATGTCGCCGAAAGCTATTATCAAATCATTGGCAAAGACGGCTATAAGTTTCATAAACTCTTTTGGAAACGGATTTCGAAAGCAGCCAATTAATGACCGCTTGATTCTGCAACAAATTCTTTAAAAAATTCTATTTTTGCAGCTCCAAATTTTGGGCTTAAAATAACTCTGCTTCAATTTTACATCGAAACAAGGTTTTCAGAGCGGAGAAAAGCAAAAATAAATTACCATTTATGGGTTTTAAAGAAGAGATTAAACGTCGCAGAACTTTTGGTATTGTCAGCCACCCGGATGCGGGGAAAACAACCTTAACCGAAAAATTATTGCTTTTTGGTGGTGCAATTCGCGTTGCAGGTGCCGTGAAAAGCAACAAGATAAAAAAAGGTGCAGCTTCCGATTTTATGGAAATCGAACGCCAGCGTGGAATTTCTGTTGCCACTTCGGTTATGGGTTTTGAGTACCGGAACTATAAAGTAAATATTCTCGACACTCCGGGTCACCAGGACTTTCAGGAAGATACCTTCCGCACGCTGACAGCTGTTGACAGTGTGATCATTGTAATTGATGCAGCCAAAGGGGTTGAGCCTCAAACTGAAAAATTGATGAACGTTTGCCGCATGCGCAAAACCCCGGTAATTGTGTTCATCAACAAACTCGACCGTCCTGCCCGCGACACCTTCACGCTGCTGGATGAAATTGAAGAACAGCTTAAAATTAGTACTCGTCCGTTAAGTTGGCCAATCAATAGTGGTCCCGATTTCAAAGGAGTATATAATATATATAAGCGCAGCTTAAATTTGTTTGATGCCAATGTTCAGGAAATCGAGCCCGGCTTCCTTTTCGAAGACATTAACGACCCAAAACTGGAAGATCATATCGGAGGCGATGCCAATGAACTGCGGGAAGAATTAGAACTTGTTGAAGGCGTTTATCCTGAATTTGACAACGAAGCTTACCTGGCCGGAGATTTAGCTCCCGTGTTCTTTGGTAGCGCTCTTTACAATTTCGGTGTCCAGGAATTGCTCGACGCTTTTGTTGAAATAGCACCGAGCCCGCGACCAAGCTTTACGGAAGAACGGGAAATCAAACCGGATGAAGAGGCGCTTTCCGGATTTGTCTTTAAAATCCATGCCAACATCGACCCGAACCATCGAAGCCGGATTGCCTTCCTGAAAATTTGTTCCGGAAAATTCGAGCGGAACGCTGTATACAAACACATCCGCTCAGGGAAAAACATTCGTATTTCAAGTCCAACAGCCTTTATGGCGTCTCAAAAGGAAGTTATTGATGAAGCGTTTCCCGGCGATATTATTGGACTTCCCGACACCGGTAACTTTATCATTGGCGATACCTTGACTGCAGGCGAAGAAATTCACTTCAAAGGGCTCCCCAGCTTTAGTCCGGAATTGTTCCGCTATATTGAAAATGCCGACCCTATGAAGTCGAAACAGTTGGCGAAAGGAATTGACCAATTGATGGAAGAAGGTGTTGCCCAGTTATTCACCAATCAGTTCAATGGGCGAAAAATTATTGGCACCGTGGGTCAACTGCAGTTTGAAGTAATTCAATACCGTCTGGAACACGAATATAACGCCAAGTGTCGTTTCGAGAATTTATCGATGCACAAAGCCTGTTGGATTGAATGTGCAGATCCAAAAATGTTACAGGAATTCAAAAAACGCAAGCACCAGAAAATGGCAACTGACAAACGTGGACGCGACGTTTTTATGGCCGATTCAGCCTTCATTTTACAAATGGCGCAGGATGAATTTAAAGATATCAAATTCCATTTCACCAGCGAATTTTAGACAGTAAAAAAGACGCCCACAAAGAACTACAATACAACAAGATAACACAACAAAGCAGGGATTATTACTAAAAATAGTTCCTGCTTTGTTATTTAACGGAAAGTTTTTTGATCTATATTCGCACAAATTCAGCTTGTGTAGAATGACTGACTTTTATCATACCGATCTATTCTCCTACGTGGTGTTGCCACTTATGATTGTCCTGGCCCGTATCAGCGATGTTACTGTTGGCACACTCCGAATTGTCATGGTCTCAAAAGGGCAAAAGCACATTGCTCCCCTACTCGGATTTTTCGAGGTTATCATCTGGCTGGTGACGATGAGCAAGATCATTCAGAACATCGACAACTGGGTAGCCTACGTTGCCTATGGTGCCGGTTTTGCTGCCGGAAACTACATCGGTCTCATCATCGAAGAAAAGCTGGCAGTGGGCATTGTACACCTTCAAATTATAACCCGCACCAACGCCGACAATCTGATTGCCAAGCTTAAAGCGAAAGGTTATGGTATAACTTACCACGATGCATATGGCGCCAACGAGAAAGTAGCTGTAATCTACTCGATCATCAAGCGGGTCGACATCAATGAAGTCATCGAAACGATCCGTACATACAATCCGAATGCGTTTTATTCCATCGAAGAAGTTAAGTTCGTCAGTCGAGGTGTCGATTCGACAGCAAGATCAATAGAAAGCTGGAGAAAAAGCAAATAAACATCGACCATGCTATCTCCCAGACACTATTCTGGACTTTTACATTACACCTTGACTATAAACCCTGTTTTCGGGTTGAAAAATACTGAACTTATGATTTCGTAGCAGGATTATAAATTCAAAAATAAAAACATCAAAAAATTGTTAGGTTCATTTCAAAATAGTCAAAAAATGCCTGCTACATGATCATTTCTAAAATAATATTGTGATCTTTGTCATGCTTTTTTGCTTCACATTATTAATAGGCACTTTACAAAAATTATAGACACATGTTTAAGATTCAAACCTTAAATAAAATTGACCCTGTTGGGTTAAAAAATTTTCCACTGGACCAGTATGAAATCGCCAGTGAGTTCCCTAATCCTGACGGAATTATTGTACGCTCGCAGGCTATGCACGACATGGAACTGCCAAAGTCGCTGAAAGCTATTGCCCGTGCAGGAGCCGGAGTAAATAACATTCCACTTGACAAATGTACAGACAACGGTATTGTTGTTTTCAACACACCGGGAGCCAACGCACATGCAGTGAAAGAATTGGTAATTGCAGGTATGCTTTTATCGTCTCGCCGTATTGCTCCAGCTATCGAATGGGCCAAAACATTAATCGGTAAGGGCGACGAAGTTCCTGCTTTGATTGAACAAGGCAAAAAGAACTTCGGTGGAAACGAAATTCGTGGCAAAACGCTTGCGGTTATCGGTTTGGGAGCAATCGGTGTATTGATTGCCAACGCCGCACAATCGCTTGGAATGGAAGTTTTAGGATACGACCCTTATCTGTCAGTAAAACAAGCGCTTCGCTTGAGCCGTAATGTAAAACGCGCTGAAGGTATCGAAGTATTATTGTCCAACGCGGATTTCGTAACCATCAATATTCCACAAACTCCGGAAACGAAAGGTTATATCAACAAGGATAAAATCAAGATGATGAAAGACGGTGTTCGCATCCTGAATTTTGCCCGCGGTGGTTTGGTTAACAATGCTGATATGGCTGAAGCATTAGAGTCTGGAAAAGTTGGTTGCTATGTAAGCGACTTCCCGGACGAGGCTACATTGAAAATGAAAAATGTAATTGCCATTCCTCACCTGGGAGCTTCAACCGAAGAATCAGAAACAAACTGTGCAGTAATGGCAGTGGATCAGATGCGCGACTACCTGGAGAACGGTAATATTGTAAATTCGGTGAATTTCCCTGAAGCTACAATGGATCGTAACGGAGGACCTCGTTTGGTGATCGCCAATAAAAACGTTCCAAACATGGTTAGCCAGATTTCAAGTTTATTGGCATCTGAAGGGCTAAACATTGCCAACATGTTGAACAAAAACAGAGCAGACATTGCTTACAACATTATTGATATTGACGGTCCTGTTCCTTCTGCCGACCTGGCAGAAAAACTGACCAGCATTGAAGGTGTAGTTATGGTGCGAATCCTTCCTTAATGTTGACTCAAATAATATAAATAGAATACCGGTATCTTAAGCTATATTGCTCAAAGTGCCGGTATTTTTTTTTTCAATTCCTTTATCCGGGAATTATTTTAATTTTGCATTCAACGTCTTTGAAAAAAGTCAAATTCTGGCAATAAATTAATAAAATCATGAGTAACAAGTTGATTGAAAAAGCAGCAGATAACGTACGTATTTTGTCTGCAGCTATGGTTGAGAAAGCGAAATCCGGCCATCCGGGTGGTGCCATGGGCGGTGCTGATTTTGCGAGTGTATTATTTTCTGAATTTTTGAATTACGACCCAAGCGATATGGCTTGGATTAACCGTGATCGTTTCTTCCTTGATCCGGGTCACATGTCGCCAATGTTATATTCAGTTCTGGCTTTGGCTGGTAAATATAACATGGATGACCTGAAAAATTTCAGACAATGGGGAAGCGTAACTCCGGGACACCCTGAAGTTGATGTTGAACGCGGTGTTGAAAACACATCAGGCCCACTGGGACAAGGACACACAATGGCTGTTGGTGCCGCCATTGCAGAACGATTCCTGGTTGAACGCTTTGGTGACTGGATGGCTCATACAACATATGCCTTCATTTCAGATGGTGGTGTTCAAGAAGAAATCTCACAAGGTGCCGGCCGTATTGCAGGTTACCTGGGATTGAGCAACCTGATCATGTTCTATGATTCAAACGACATTCAACTTTCGACTGAAACTGACGCGGTAACTGCAGAAGATACTGCTAAAAAATATGAAGCCTGGGGATGGAAAGTTCTGACCATCGAAGGAAACGATATTGAAGCCATTCGCGGTGCCTTGCATGTAGCACATGCTGAAGCTGATAAGCCAACCCTGATTATTGGTAAAACCATCATGGGTAAAGGTGCGCTTACAGCCGACGGTGAAAACTACGAACGTAAATGCGCGACCCACGGTATGCCTCTGGGTGAAGCAGGTGCTTCATTCGAGAAATCAATTGCTAATTTGGGCGGTGATCCTGAAAATCCATTCGTGATTTTTGATGACGTTCAAGCTCTCTTTGATGCTCGTAAAGAAGAATTAATTAAAGCTGCTGCTGAGAAAAAAGCAGCACAGGCTGAATGGACGAAAGCGAATCCTGAGTTGGCTGCTAAATTGGAGAAATTTTTCTCGACTGAGACTCCTGAATTTGATTTCTCTAAAATTACCCAAAAAGCAGGATCGGCAACTCGTGCTGCCGGATCAACTGTATTGGCTGCATTTGCCGGTGAAATTGAAAACATGATCGTTTCATCTGCTGACTTGTCAAACTCTGACAAAACAGACGGTTTCCTGAAAAAAACAACTGCATTCAAAAAAGGTGACTTCAGCGGTTCATTCTTCCAGGCTGGTGTTTGCGAGTTGACGATGGCTACTATCATGAACGGTATGGCATTACACGGTGGTGTTATCCCTGTTTGCGGTACTTTCTTCGTATTCTCCGACTACATGAAACCAGCTGTTCGTTTAGCTGCCTTGATGCAATTGCCCGTTAAATATGTTTGGACACACGATGCTTTCCGTGTTGGAGAAGATGGACCTACTCACCAACCGGTTGAGCAGGAAGCTCAAATCCGCTTAATGGAAAAACTGAAAAATCACCACGGAAAAAACTCCATGTTGGTTTTACGTCCTGCAGATAGCGAAGAAGCAACTGTCGCCTGGAAAATGGCATTGGAAAATACATCAACTCCAACAGGTCTAATTCTATCTCGTCAGAATATTGTTAATCTTCCGTCTAAAGAAGATCGCTATACAGAAGCATTGCAAGCTGAAAAAGGAGCTTACATCGTAACTGACTGCGAAGGAACTCCTGATATTATCTTATTAGCCAGTGGTTCTGAAGTTAGCACATTGGTTGCCGGCGCTGAGCTGTTGGAAAAAGACGGTGTGAAATGTCGCATTGTTTCTGTTCCTTCTGAAGGTTTGTTCCGTGCCCAAAGCGCAGACTACCAAGCAGCAGTTCTTCCTCTAGGTGTGAAAAAATTCGGTATGACTGCCGGTCTTCCTGTGAATCTGGAAGGTTTGGTTGGCGCCGATGGTAAAGTTTTCGGTTTGGATTCATTCGGTTTTTCTGCGCCATACACTGTATTGGACGAAAAATTGGGATTCACCGGACAAAACGTTTACAACCAAGTCAAAGAAATATTGGCATAATCACCAATATTCCAGAAATAGCAAAGGCCGGTTTTACCGGCCTTTTTTTGTTGTTCATATTGAGATTATCCCATTACAACCTTCAACCAAGCTTGCGCCATTAATTGAGCACCAGCCATTGAAGGATGAACACCATCCGGACACCAGTAGGATGCAGGAGCATGTTTCAACGCTTCCTTAAACAACTTATGGTAGGGAACCCACCGAGTGCCATAATCATCTGAAATTCGCTTGGCGGCTTCTCTGTAAGGTGTAAACTCTTCTTGCCAACCATCGCCAATAGCCGAACCTCCATCAACCGAAAAAGGCTCGCAAATCACCACCGCTACTTCAGGTAGTGTTTCTTTGGTACGATCCAGTAATGCCCTAAAGTCCCTTTCATAGACTTCAACCGTGCCGTCATATTGCCCGTTGCGCTTGTGCCAATAATCATTCACTCCGATTAAAATACTCAACACCGAAGGTCTCAGATCCAGACAATCTTCCTGCCAACGATCTTCCAATTGATAAACCTTGTTCCCACTGATTCCTCGATTATAGATCTGCAATTGTTTTTCCGGGAATTGCTCTAAAATCGGCGAGGCAGTCATTAAAGCATAGCCATTGCCGAAAGAATGTGCATCATTGGGTAATTGCCGTTTCCGATCCCTCCCGGCATCCGTTATTGAGTCCCCCTGAAAAAGAATAACATTACCATCTGAAAAAGACTGAATATCATTCTTTGGTGAAGCTTCAACACTTTCAGAAAGAATCATCGGAATAGCGGCCATTCCGGCCGTCTGCATAGCCGAACGTTTTAAAAAGTTTCTTCTGTTGAATTTCATTCAATGTGGTTTTAAGTAAAAAAAGCCCCAATTATACGGAACGGCTTCGTGACTAAGCGTAATTTACACTCATTAAAGATAACGATAATACATATTACGGACGTTTCGATTTCCGCAAAATAAATTCAATTCGTTTCGCAATTGAAGTCAGCGGTAAATCGATCAACTGATAGCCCAGATCGCTGTATACCCGGCAGATGATCTGATGCAATTGGCAGGCTTCTTCAAAACTCTCTTTTCGAACGGAATCGTGCCTGTAGATCTCCCGCCATGGAGGACAAATAAATACATCTGGATAATATTGGTATGCTGACGCCTTCGAACGCAAAAGAAAAGACGGGTCGAAACCCCGGAATTGCGCAAACGCCATTTGATCCGGTATCCCACGATCAGCAAATGCCATTTCATCAACGCCAACCGACTCCCAAAATTTAATTCTTTGCATCAAAACTTCTTGCTGAAATGCTTTGCTATTTTTCCAAGGTAAGATATCTCCGTTAAAACGGCACTGTTCAGCAATAATTTCACGGGCTGCCTCTCCCCCAACCCGGAAATTTCGTTTCGACAATGATTCGATGAGACTGGATTTCCCAAAGCCCGGGCCACCTGTTATAATAACAATGTTTTTTCGTTTCAACATTTCTGTTTTAGTCATGTAAAATTAATCTAAAGTCGATAAAAATTTCCGGTAATTTATAATGATTCTACATCCGATTATCGAATAAAAAAGACACTAATTTATCCGATTTTCTAATAGATTTAATTTGAGCTAGTTACTAAGGTTAAACCCAACCTCTGAGGACTTAAAAAATCATCGACTTAACCATTGACTTTCAATTATTTAAAAAATTTAACAACTAAATATTTGACTGGAAATAAATATTTTTTCTACATTCGCAGACAATATCGTGTACGAACACGATTTTTTTAAAACAAATTCCGTGTACGAAAACGGAAAATATAAAATAATAAACCAAGATCATGGAACTGAATAGAACAAACGTCGAAAATGCAGCTAAATATCCAAGCCGCATCTTACAATTTGGAGAAGGAAATTTTTTACGCGCTTTTGTTGATTGGATGATTCAAAAAATGAATAACGAAATCGACTTCAATGCAGGTGTTGATGTAGTACAGCCTTTGCCTAACGGTATGGTTGATCTGCTGAACAAACAAGATGGATTGTACCACGTGTACCTGAAAGGGATTAAAAACGGAGAACCGATTAAAGAATTCGAATTCATTCAATGTATCAATAAAGGGATTAACCCATACATCGAATTTGAAGCATACAAAGCTGCGATCCTGAATCCGGAACTGCGTTTTGTGGTTTCAAACACAACTGAAGCTGGTATCAGCTGGGACGAGAATGACAAGTTGGACATGCAACCTCAAAACTCATTCCCCGGTAAAGTAACCGCTTTGTTATACGAACGCTTTAAAGCATTCAACGGCGCTGCCGATAAAGGGTTAATTTTCTTCACTTGTGAGTTGATCGACCGCAATGGTGACATGTTGAAGAAATACGTATTGAAGCATGCCAACAACTGGGATTTAGGTGCTGAATTCCTGCAATGGGTTGAGACTGCATGTGCGTTCTGTAACACATTAGTTGACCGCATTGTACCTGGATTTCCGAAAGATGATATCAAAGAGATTCAAACTGAACTAGGATTAGAAGATAACCTGGTTGTTGTCGGTGAATACTTCCACTTGTGGGTTATTGAAGGTCCGGAATGGGTAGCTAAAGAATTCCCTGCAGACAAAGCGGGCTTAGAAGTGAAATTCGTTAAAGACATGACTCGTTTCCGCGAGCAAAAAGTTGCTGTACTAAATGGTTGTCACACTGGTAGCTACGCTGTTTCTTACCTGTATGGTATCGAAACTGTGCGTGAAGCTTATGAAAGCCTTGAAGTTGGTAACTTCATGAAAGAAATGGTTTACGAAGAAGTACTGCCTGTTTTAGATGGCACTGAAAAAGAATTGAAATCATTTGCCGGAAAAATTTTGGAACGTTTCTCAAACCCATTCATCCGTCACTTGTGGCAAAGTATCGCCCTGAACGCTATGTCAAAATGGGAAACACGTAACTTACCTTCATTGATTGGCTTCTCTGAAAAACACGGTATGTTACCACAAAAGCTGGTTTTCTCACTGGCGGCCATGATTTCATATTTCAAAGGTGAAACTGAAGGAAATACTTACCAGGTACAAGATGACCAATGGATTTTGGATTTCTACAAAGAAGCTTGGGCTGAGTGTGATGGTCGTCCTATTTCAATTTACAACTTAGTTGAAAAAGTATTGAAACTGGAGAAAGTTTGGAAACGTGACCTGAACGAAGTTCCAAACCTGACATTGACTGTTAGTCACTATTTATTCCTGATTCAACAAGTGGGTATGAAAAAAGCGGTTAAAACTGTTTTGGACGAAAACAACCCATTGATGAAAATCACCATCAAGGAAAAAAATAAGCAAGAAGAAACTGCAAATAATTAATAATCTGATTTAAATAAATTACCGGTAAAATGGCAAATTACATCAAAATAAACCCGCTTGACAATGTCATTATCGCGCTGACGGATTTTACGAAAGGCGAAGTAATTGACCTGGAAGGCACCCAACTTGAAATTCAAAACGATGTGCCTCGCGGGCACAAAATTGCTGTAACGGCAATTGCCGAAGGAAGCGACATTATTAAATACGGCGCTCCAATCGGACATGCAACTACAGCTATTTTACCGGGAGAAAATGTGCACGTTCAAAACACAAAAACCAATCTTTCGGGAACCATGTGTTACGAGTTCAGTCAAAAATTGAATGAACTTCCATTTCAAAACCAATCGTTGACCTATAAAGGTTTCAAACGAAGCAACGGTAATGTTGGTATCCGTAACGAAATGTGGATTGTTCCGACTGTTGGTTGTGTGAACGGACAGGCAGAACAAATTATACAATTATTTAAAGCACAAAATAACCCGACGGAAATTGACAGCATCCAGGTGTTTAAACACAGCTACGGATGTTCTCAATTGGGTGACGACCACACCAATACCCAAAAAGCGTTAGCGCAACTAATCAATCACCCAAATGCCGGTGGTGTATTAGTTTTGGGACTTGGATGTGAGAATAACCAAATCGACCATCTGAAAAAATTCATTGGCGATTACGATCCAAACCGGGTAAAGTTTTTAGTTGCTCAGGATGTGGAAGATGAGGTAGAAGAAGGCCTGAAATTATTTCAGGATATTTATGAGCAAATGCGCCATGATAAGCGTGAGGATGTTCCATTCTCGACGTTAAAAGTGGGGTTAAAATGTGGTGGTTCCGACGGATTGTCCGGAATCACCGCCAACCCGCTGGTTGGTGCTTTCTCTGACTTCCTTGTTGCTCAAGGCGGCAGTACCATCCTGACTGAAGTTCCTGAAATGTTTGGTGCCGAGCACCTGTTAATGGAGCGTTCAGAAAGCGAAGAAGTATTCAACAAAACCGTCGAAATGATCAACGGATTTAAAGAATACTATTTGAAACACGACCTTCCGGTTTATGAAAACCCGTCACCAGGCAACAAAAAAGGAGGGATCACTACCTTGGAAGATAAATCATTGGGATGTACTCAAAAAGGTGGTGTTGCAACGGTAACTGACGTGTTGGCTTATGCCGAACCAATCAAAAAGAACGGGCTCAACTTACTTTGTGCGCCGGGTAACGACTTGGTGGCTGCCTCTGCTTTAGGTTTCAGCGGATGTCAAATTGTATTGTTTACCACCGGTCGCGGTACTCCGTTTGGCAGTTTTATCCCAACAATGAAAATTTCTACTAATACGCCACTTTCTCAAAAGAAGGCCAATTGGATCGACTTCAACGCAGGCAGAATCGTTGAAGATCAAACAATTGAGGAAAATCTAGCAGACTTCATTAACGAGATAAAAACAGTTGCTGAAGGAAAAAAATTGAAACATGAATTGAGTGGTTTTAAAGAAATTGCTATCTTTAAAACCGGAATAACCTTATAATTAAGATATACCCCTCGGGTAGGGGTTGTTTAGTAGTAATTGAGTAGTAGTAGTAAAAAAGCCATCAATGGAGATTGATGGCTTTTGTTATTTATATGGTTTTAAACTTGTTATGCAAGAATCTTATCTGCCATAGCGTTTGCTAAATCAATGCACTTTTGATATTTTTCCTCTTTCAACGCGCCTTTTTCTTCAACCGGATCACTCACTAAATCCCAACCACAGCTGTCGGCAAACTTCATCAGGTTTTTCACGCCGCCGCCATTCCAGGCAAAACTTCCAAAAACGCCCAGCAAATGTTCACGAACGCCCATGTGTTCGACTGTTGTGATCAGGTTTTCAACATTAGGGAACATGGCATTATTGTATGCACAACTACCAACAATAAATCCTTTGTAACGGAAAATATCGTTGATGATGTATGATTTGTGTGTTTTGGAAGCATCGTAAACACGAATGTCTTTAATTCCGCGAACGCTTAACTGGCGAGCAATCACTTCAGCCATTTTTTGCGTATTTCCATACATCGATCCGTAAACCACAACAACGCCCGGATCTGTAGTGTACGTACTCCATTTATTATAGCGGCTCAACACCCAATCCAAATTCGTTCTCCAAATGGGACCGTGAGTTGCACCAATCATTTTAATATCAAGCGGAGCTAATTTCTTAATTGCACGTTGCGTATGTGGGCAGTACTTTCCAACAATGTTGGTGAAATAACGCATGATATCATTCTCGTAATGTTCCAAATTGATTTCATCATCAAAAACACCACCATCCAACGTACCAAAACTACCAAACGCGTCACCCGAGAATAGAATTTTATTTGTCTCTTCGTAGCTAACCATTGTTTCGGGCCAGTGAACCATCGGAATGGTCTGGAACTGCAATTTCGTTTTTCCAAGTTCCAAGGTTGAATCATCATGAATCTCCAGGGTATTTACCGGCTTCATATAGAACGATTCAACAAAACCAAAAGTCTTTTTATTACCAACCAAGGTGATGTTCGGGTATTTCATAACGATTGCGCGCAACGCACCCGAATGGTCTGGCTCCATGTGATTAATGACCAGGTAATCCACCGGTTTTCCCTGAAGAATTGCATCGATATCTTCTAAGTAATCATCGATAAATGCTCTTTCAACGGTATCAATCAGAGCAACCTTCTCGTCATCAATAAGATAAGAATTATAAGATACCCCGTTTGGGATAGGCCAGATATTTTCGAATAAGTTAGTTCTGCGGTCGTTGTACCCCAGATAATAAATGTTGTCAGCTAATTTAACCTGATGCATATTTAAAGTTTTTTTGAGTTGATTTTTATTGCGTCTACGAAAATAGATAATTTGAATTAATTCAAGTATTTCGCTCTGTCAGAATACACTAAAATTAAGGATAAACTTACACGAATGGAGTTTTAAAGAAAACACTATTTTTGCAAAACAAATTTGAAAAAATGGAACTGAACACGCGCAACTCAATTATGCTATTTCCGAAACTGAACAAACTCATTATTGTAATTTTCGCCATCGCTTTTATTTTGGTGGGGCTATACGGTTATCGGCTCTTTAACTATGTATTTGAAGAGAATGTCAAAAAGCCAGGTAGCATTACAATTCCATACGAGGCTTCATTTGAACAGGTTCTCGACTCCATTCGAAAATTAGACATTCTGGAAAATGAAAAAGCATTTAAATGGGTAGCCAGGAAGAAAGATTATCCCTCATTTATCAAACCCGGGAAATACGTTTTCGACACCGGAATGAATTCAAATGAGTTGGTCAATATGCTGAAAGCGGGTAACCAAAAACCGATTACCATCACCTTCAACAACCTCCGGTTTATGGAAGATTTAGCCGGAAAGGTTTCCAAGTATATTGAACCGGATTCGGCAGAGTTAATTGCTTACCTCGATTCACAAGCAATAATGAATCAATACAATTTTGACAAACCTTCTTTTCATGCCATGTTCATTCCGAACAGCTATGAAATGTATTGGACAACCACACCCGAGCAATTCGTATCGCGGATGCAAGCAGAATATGATCGATTCTGGAACACCAAACGACTAGCCAAAGCTGATTCATTAAATCTAACTCCGGTGCAGGTTATTACCCTGGCCTCCATCGTTCAGGAGGAAACCATCAAGCCTGATGAAAAACCTATTGTAGCTGGATTGTACTTAAATCGAATTCGGAAAGGGATGTTACTGCAGGCCGATCCGACCGTCAAATTTGCACTGGGTGATTTCGGAATACAACGTGTTCTAACCAAACACCTCCAAATTGATTCGCCTTATAATACCTATAAATATGCCGGGTTACCTCCAGGGCCAATTAACTTTCCGGAAATGTCAAGTATCGATGCGGTCCTAAACGCTGACAACAATAAGTATCTGTATATGTGTGCTAAAGAAGATTTCTCGGGGTACCACAATTTTGCCCGAACTTTAAGGCAGCACAACGCCAATGCAGAGCGCTACCGACAAGCACTAAACGAAAGTAAAATCTACAAGTAGGGAAGCATAACAACATTTAACACTCCTTGATCTTATTTAGTTAACCTTAATTTACCTTAACAGGTTATTGGGCTAGTTTTGCTGAAAAAGTAATGCGCCCCATAGCCGTCATATTGTTCTGCTTTTCTGCTTTTCATGTTTTTGCTCAGGAAGAAAATATACCCAAAACCGTGGTGTTTGACGGATACTTACTCCTTGAAGACAGTATTCCAATTGAGGGAGCCTACCTGATTAACTACCGGGATATGAAAATTGTCGCAACAAATAGTAATGGTTATTTTAAAATGAATGCACAACCAGGTGATTCGCTAATGATTAACCATCTGACCTTATCTCCTCAGGTTGTACACGTTCCCGATTTCCCAATTAAAAATCAGAAAATAAGGGTCGAATACCGCACCTATATGATTAAACCCGTTGTCAGCAATTCGTATCAATACCAGATGAAGAATTTCGAAAAAAACATGCAGAAGATGTATGCTGAATTACGAAATTTAGGCTATCACCCCAGCCGGGCTAAAACGATTCGCCTAAATCCTTACAACCCGGATGAACTCGATCCCGGCCTGACAATTGGACTAAGTGATTTATTCAGATTATTTAAGCGAAAAAGATAAAAAAGAGGGTATCTGATTAATTTCTTATTACAATAAAAAACTTTTGATTTCAACACACGTTAATGTACATTGTAGGGCTGTTAGAAATTAAAAAGCGTCCCATGAGAAAGATTATATATCTTTTTATATTACTATTCGTTTCCTGCTCTGTTTCTTTTGCGCAGACCGAGATGCCTAAGACATTTATCTACGATGGCTATGTATTATCCCAAGATTCGGTGCCGTTGGAGGGAGCATTCTTAATCAATTACAGAACTTCAAAAATTATTGCGACAGACCATTCCGGATACTTTAAAACAACCGTAGAAGCCGGCGACTCGCTGATGGTAAATCACGTCTCCATGACACCCCAAGTTGTACAAGTTGTCCCAACTTATATACATAAAGCTCATATTTACGTTTCCTACCGGACTTACATGATTAATCCGATTACGAGCTACGACGAAGAGAAACAACGATCCAATCTTGACCAAAGTATGAACCAGTTAAATCAAGATATTAAAGAGCAAATTCTGATTGACCCAACAAAGCGTACCGGAAATGACAACACTTATGATGAAAATGTTCAAAATCCGGGAGCAACCATTATTCGGGTTACACCGAGGGTTAGTAAAAAAGACAAGAAAGACTAAGCCCCAAGAATATTAACCTCCGGTTCCAGTTGCACTCCAAAGCGATTGAAAACATCCTGCTGAATCCGGACAGCCAATTCAAAAATATCCTTTCCGGAAGCTTTACCGTAATTGACCAAAACGAGTGCTTGTTTCTCATGAACTCCCGCATCGCCTTCGCGAAAACCTTTCCAGCCACACTGTTCAATTAGCCAACCGGCAGCCAACTTACTTTCTCCATCTCCCGCCGGATAAATCGGCATGGCAGGGAACCCATCCTTCAATTTTGTAGCCACGTCATTAACAACAACCGGGTTCTTAAAAAAACTCCCGGCATTACCCAACTTTTCAGGATCCGGTAATTTCGATTCACGAATAGCGATAACTGCATCGCGAACAAAATGAATATTTTCTCCTCCCCTCCTTTCGACTTCAGCTTTTAAATCACCGTATCCCAGTTTATATTCTACAAACTTATCCAGGCGAAAAACAACCGAAGTAACGACAAATCGATTTTTCAGCTCATGCTTAAAAATACTGTCCCTGTAACCAAACCGACATTCGGATGCAGGTATCTCATACTCCTCGAAAGTCTTCATATCAAAACCTTTCACCGTCTCCACATAATCGCAAACCTCGACACCATAGGCCCCGATATTTTGCACCGGAGCGGCTCCCACGTTACCCGGAATTAAGGACAGATTTTCAATGCCACCGAGCCACTGACCCACACAGTACTCCACAAAGCGATCCCAGTTCTCACCAGCGCCAACTTCGATCCAAACATGATTGCGATCCTCCTTCACTTGCTGGACACCCGGGACATTGGCATGCAACACCAAACCGTCAAAATCTGACACAAAAAGCATATTGCTCCCCCCGCCCAACAACAACACCGGCAACTTCTCCCAGTCAGGAAAATTCGCCAGAAAATATGGAAGATCTTCCATCTCTGTAAACTCGAAAAAATAGCGGGCTTTGGCTTCAATGCCTAATGTATTAAAAGCTTTTAGTGAAAAATTCTCTTCGAAACGAATCATGAATTTGATTTTTTGCCAAAGATAATAGATGAACTTTCATTTTCGTTTAAAGAAATGAGCCTAATTGAAATTTACCTGATTTTAGCGCAAAAACCAATGGCTGAACATAAATTTAGTATGACTTTTTTGTAATATTGAAGTCAGGTTGAAAAGTAAAAATGCATGTCTGCAAAAATTGATATTGTTGTCATTAACGATTTAGTCACCGATAACAGGGTACACAAAGTCGCCCAAAGCTTATTGGAAATGGGGTTTCAACCCAGACTTACCGGTCGTATTCGAAAGCAAAGCCTTGACTTGGAAAAACGCGACTATCCAACTCACCGGATGCGCTTACTTTTCGACCACGGGCCACTGTTTTATTTCGAATTTAATTTTCGGATCTTTTTCAGACTCTTTTTTTCCCGGGCAAAAATCATTCTATCCAACGACTTGGATACCCTCGCCGCCAGCTATCTGGCCAGTAAACTACGCGGCAAGAAACTCGTTTACGACAGTCACGAATATTTCACCCAAGTTCCGGAGTTAATCGACCGTCCGTTTAAACAAAACCTATGGTTGAAACTGGAGAAACTCATCCTTCCCCGTCTAAAAAACGCATTTACTGTTTCTCAATCAATAGCCGATGAGTATGAAAAACTCTATGGAACACAATTCAAAGTGATCCGCAATCTGCCCATTCGAAATAGCAGTTTGAAATACCAGGCAGATCTCAGCGTTGTTCCCCACGATGAAAAAATAGTGATTTACCAGGGAGCTTTAAATATGGGACGTGGCTTGGAATCGGCCATCCAGGCAATGCGTTTTTTGCAAGGCGCGCAACTGTGGATGGTAGGATCAGGCGATCTGGAAGAATACCTGCAAATTCTGAGTCGCCAGCTTGGACTACAATTTAAAGTCAAATTCTTCGGTCAGGTTCCCTTTAAGGAACTATCAAAACTAACTGCTCAAGCTGACTTAGGACTTTCTATCGAAGAAGATCTCGGATTGAATTATCGCTTCGCACTTCCAAACAAGTTGTTCGATTACATCCAACACAAGATTCCCGTATTGGTTAGTTCTCTACCGGAAATGTCGCGCATAGTAAACGACTACAAAATCGGGGAAGTACTCGAATCACGCCAACCGGAAAGAATGGCCGAACAGATGGAGAAAATGCTGACCGATAACGATCTTAGAGATAAATACAAGGAAAATTTGAAGTTGGCTTCGAAAGAGCTCTGCTGGGAGCAAGAACTTCCAATTCTGGAAAGTATATTCAAAAATCTGTGAGATTCCGTTTTAGTCGGATCGTTTCTTTCCAGACAAAAAGAAAATACCATAGCATAACTTTTTTTTCCTTTTCAAAAATTCGTTTTTTAGCACATAAACTTACAAAAAGCTGTTCATTTTTGCCCGGCAGCACACTTCAGCCAATATCCATTTGTCAAACAATTGGAAAGATCTTCAATCATTTCGATAATTTTTCTGTTTTTTTTCTTCGAAATGCGAACTGAATTATTCTTTTAACTAATTTGGCAACTGTATTACGTGTTATATTTACCCTGAATTATTTACAAGTTAAACCCTTATTTATTATGAAGAAGATTATCTTTTTACTTGGCATCATGGCCATTATGGCTTCTTGTGGTTCAAAAACGACAAAACCTGCTGAAGAAGCAACAGAACCAATGGTTGAAGAAACTGTGGAAGCAGTAGTTGACTCTGTTGAAATGGCTGTAGACTCGATTGAAGTTGCTATGCCTGACACTGTTATTGCAGAGTAGTTGGAAGCTGTAAAAGCGAGTGATGATGTTTTGAAGGAACTGAAGTTTCTTTAAAACATCATTTTTTTTTGTCCACCAATTCTGAAAAATCGAGCTCAAGTTGTTCGCGATCCGGGTTACTGAGCTTCAAGTCAGCACAAAGCAACGTTTTCGCTTTGTACTTTTCAATTAGCTGGTAATCATGGGTGGCCATCAAAATTGTCTTTCCTCGCCGGTTTAGATCACGAAAAATTTTCATTAAGTCTGCAGAGGTCTCCGGATCAAGATTTCCGGTTGGCTCATCTGCCAAAATGATATCCGGTTCATTTAAAATAGCCCGGGCAATAACAATGCGCTGTTGCTCGCCACCTGACAATTCATGAGGCATTCGATTCAGGCTATGCATCATCCCTACCCGTTCCATCACTTCCCTGATTCGATCGTTGATTGCCTTCTCATTTTTCCAACCGGTAGCTTTCAATACAAATACAAGGTTGTCGCGAACAGTTCGGTCCGTCAATAACCGGAAATCCTGAAATACAACCCCAATTTTCCGACGCAGAAACGGAACTTCTTTGTTTTTCAACCTACGCAAGTTATAACCTGCAACATAGGCCTCTCCGTTAAAAATATCCAGTTCGGCACTGATTACCTTAATCAGACTTGACTTTCCACTTCCAACTTTACCTATCAGGTAAACCCATTCGCCCGGACGAACATCCAAATGGACATCAGCCAAAACCAGATTATCTTGTTGGAAAATATCAACTCCTTTTAAGCTTATGATTGAATTATTTTGCATTCTTCAGTTTTTTGCCGGTCTCTACAAAACTAAGTTTTTTTGATTAACGGCGTAATAAAGCGCTGCAATAAACAGTTAATTGTTGAGAACTCAGGCAGGATATTTGTAGGCTGCCTAACATTAATGCTAATTTTACAGTTCCTTTAAAAACATGCTAATGAAAACAAGATCCGTGTTGTTCGCGCTTACAATATGCCTCTTCTCTTCGCTCACCTTCGCTCAGGAAACAATTCATAACCAATCGCCTTCTTCTGACATTCAGAATGCCAAAGACCTGTTTGCCAAAAATCAGTTTATTTCGGCCGGCGAATGTTTTGCCCAGATTGAGAGAAACAGCGAAGCAGGCTCTGAAATAAACACTGAAGCCATATACTACCAAGCTCTTTGCGGCTTGCGAACTGATTCCAAAAACAGCGAACCCCGGATGGAAAAGTTTCTACGCGACTATCCTCAAAGTCCGTATACCGATGCTGCCAATTTTGAATTGGCCAATGCTTGGTTTAAAGACCGCAAATATTCGAAGGTTGTAAAACTATACCGGGACCTTCCAAGATACAGCTTTTCCCGCCACGACCAAAGTCGGATTAGCTATCAAAATGGTTATTCACTTTTTCAAATTAAACGTTTCGACGAAGCCGAAAAAGAATTCAACAAGGTCAGAAAGGGAAATTCTGAATATGCTCCTCAATCAACTTACTATTGGGGGCACATCAATTACATGAACGATAATTTTGACAATGCCCTTGCTGCTTTTGATCAATTGAAGAACAACCCCGCCTTTGCTCCGGTTATCCCCTTTTACATGAGTCAGATTTATTACAAGCAGGGAAGATATGCCGAGGTCATTGAGTTCGCTGAGCCTTTGATCCAAAAAGCCGACAAACAGCAACTCCCTGAATTGTCAAAAATCATTGGTAGTTCTTATTTCCATTTGCAACAATTCGACCAGGCGATTCCCCATTTAGAGCGTTACTTTGACGCGTCGAAAAGCCGCCAGCGCGACGAAAATTACTTATTTGCTTATTGCTATTACCGCACCGGACAATACGATAAAGCCATCACGCCATTCGAGTATGCTTCCGCCGGCAAAGATGAAATGGCTCAAAACGCCTACTATCACCTGGCAGATTGCTACATTCACACAGACGATAAAAACAAAGCAAGGATCGCTTTTGAAGCAGCTTCGGAGATGGATTTTGACGAAACGATCAAAGAAGATGCCTTGTTCAATTATGCGAAGATTACTTACGAATTATCGTACTCCCCTTTCAACGAAACCATCAACGCTTTCGATAAATACATTAGTCTTTATCCGAACTCGGAACGGAATGATGCCGCTTACAACTACCTGGTTCAGGTGTATATGAGCACCAGTAATTTCAAAGATGCTGTAGCTTCCATCGAAAAAATAAAGGTAAAAAACCAAGCAATCCGCCAGGCTTATCAGCGTGTAAGTTACTATCGTGGACTCGAGTTTCTTAATAATCTCGCCTATCCCGAAGCGATTGAAAGGTTCAACACATCGCTGGAAAACGGAGAATTCAATCCGGAACTGCGAGCTAAAGCGACTTTCTGGAAAGCCGAAGCCAACTACCAATTGGGCAACTATCAAACTGCCATTAACGGCTTTGAGCGCTTCGGTCAAATGCCTTCAGCAAAAACAACTCCCGAATACCAAAACTATAACTACAACCTCGGCTACGCCTATTTCAAGCTAAAAGACTACGAACAGGCGACTCTGGCTTTCAATAAATTCGTTCAAAACAGCCCCGAGAAAAATGAGAAACTCGCTGATGCGTTCAATCGCTTGGGGGATTGCAATTACATCAGCCGAGACTTCACATCTTCGGCAAACAATTACGCCAACGCTTTGAGCATAAATAGCTACGATGCTGACTATGCCCTTTTCCAAAAAGCAATGAGCGAAGGAGTGCAACGCCATCCAGAGCAGAAAATCAATAGCTTACGAATTTTACTTCAGGATTATCCGACATCGGCTTACGTTGATGACGCCCTTTATGAACTTGGGAGGACTTACGAACGCCAAAGTCAATTGGAAACTGCCATTTCCTATTACAAGAATTTGTTGGATGAATTCCCGCAAAGCAGCTATCGTTCGAGAGCTTTGCTGCAATTGGGATTAATCAGCTACAACCAATCAGACTACAACAAGTCGATGAATTATTACAAGCAGATTACAGAGAAATACCCGGATAGCGAAGAAGCTCAAGCTGCCATGTTGGGGATCAAAAACAACTATATCGAGTTGAATAATGTTGATGCCTACTTTAACTATGCCAAACGCCAAGGCTCCAACGTTCAGGTTACTGCCAGCGAACAGGATTCTGTAACTTATCTCGCAGCAGAAAAATCGGTTATGAGCAAAGACCCGAAAGCAGGTCAACAGCTGGAGCACTACCTACAAGCATACCCGAACGGAAGTTTTAGTCTGAATGCCCGCTTTTACCTGGCGGAAAGTAAATACAATAACGGTCAATACTCGGCAGCTCTAAAAGATTACGAACTAGTACTGGATCGAACTGACAATATTTTCACCGAAGCAGCCCTATCGCGTGCCGCCGAATTGCAATATAATGCAGCAAATTACGCACAGGCGTTAATGCATTACCAACGACTGGAGGTGAATTCCGGCAATAAATGGAACCTTTTGAAAGCAAGAGCCGGAATTATGCGCTGCCAATACGAATTGGGTAACTTCTCTGCAACTATCGAAGCGGCACAAAACGTTCTGTCCTCTGAAAACCTATCGGAAATGCAGAAAAGGGAAGCCAATTTCAAATTGGCTAAATCGTACCTTCAAACCGACAAATCCCAAGAAGCCTTACCGCTGTTTACGGAACTGGGGGAAGACACCCAAACACCTGAAGGAGCTGAAGCAAAATATCAAACGGCTGAAATTCTTTTCAACCAAAATAAAACCATGCGGGCCGAAAATGAAATCATGGACTTCATTTCGAAAAATACGCCTCATCAGTTTTGGTTAGCCAAAAGCTTCGTTTTACTTGCCGATATTTATCTGCGCAAAGGCGATCTGTTTCAGGCCAAACACACCCTGATGAGCATGATTGAAAATTATCCGGAAGAAAACGACGGAATTATTGATACAGCCAAAGCCAAACTCCAACACCTGGAAGAACTCGAAAAACAAGAACAATCCCAAAAACCGGAACCAATGCAAATTGATCCGCAAAACAATCAGGACACAAAAGAGTAGTGAAAAAGAAACAATTTAGGGACGTAATGAAAACACAATATCTCAAACATTTCGCATTAACCGGCTTATTGGGACTCAATTTGCTGGTGGCTTCGGCACAACAAGACAGCACGCAACTTCGGAAAGAGGTTGAAGTTGTGAAAGCTTACACACCGACAATTTCGGATGCCTATAAAATAAACGACAAGCCACAAATTGCCGCTCCTCCGGCCAAGAAACCGGTGTTTGACTACCAAATCAAAACGCAGCCCATGATCACCAGCTTTAATGTTGAACCGGTACAGGCTGCAAAAATGACGACAGAACCCGGTGAGCCATTGAACCGTGGATTGTTGAAACTCGGCGCAGGCAACTATATGAGTCAGTACGGCGAATTCTTTTACAATACTAGAGCCGGTCGAAACAGCAGCATTGGCTTACACCTGAAAAGCCATCTTTCGAACGGAAAAATTAAACTGGAGAATGATGATAAAGTAAAGGCTCCTGACAACAATAATGTCGCTGAATTTTTCACCAAACACGACTTGCGATCCGGAATTCTTCAAACAAAGCTTTTCTACGAACGTAAATCATTCCGTTATTATGGATACACCGGCGAACAGTTGCCAGACGATCAAAAGGAGATCTACATTCCGATGTGGAACGAGAAACAAGCATTCCCCAAAGCCGGGGTGTCAATCGACTACGAGAAAAAGTATGATAAACGAGCAGCGATGAATTTTAAGACCGGACTGAAATACCAGTATTTTGGCAGTCAAACCGGGCAACGCGAACACTTGGTTAATTGGGATGGTTATTTCACAGCTCCAATTGAATTAATGGAAGGCGTTTTAGATGCCGGAATAACTTACAGCTCAACTGACAGTGTGTACTTCAGTAACACGGAAAAAACAGACAAGCGAAACCAAACGGTTTTGAAATTCAACCCGGCAGCTGTTTTCGACACCGAGGTTTTAAAATTCAAACTGGGTATTAATAGCTATACCGTTTTTGATAAAGAGGCGGACATTGACTACATGCTTGCCCCAAATACCAGAATTGAATACATGCCGATAAAAAATGTGCTGACCCTATACGCCGGTACGGATGGCTACCTGCAGCAAAATAACTATTCAGTCATTGCGGAAGAAAATCCTTTCGTTTCCCCGGATCAGAACATCAAAAATACAAAATACCGCTACATTCTCACCGGAGGAATCAAAGGTAAGTTTATCCCCAATTTAAGTTATGGCCTACAGGTAGACTATGCCAATAGTAAAGATCAACATTTCTACTACCTCCAAAACAAGGAAATTACCCAAGGAGGAACGACCAGTCTATATCAGAACAACACCTTCGATGTGCTATATGACAAAGTAAAGCAGTTCTCCCTCGGTGGTGAGTTGCATTACACGCTGAATAATGAAATGGATATTCGTTTTCAGGCCAAATATCATTCCTACAAGTTAGACTCTTTGCAGGAAGCCTGGCTAAAGCCCTCTTTCGAATCGTCTGCTTCGTTCTATTATGATCCTGAAGGCCCCCTAAGATTTACCGCTGACGCTTATTTTATTGGAAAACGAAACTCGTTAATTCAAACATCGCACGAGGATCTCGACAACCTTGCAACAAGCACAATTACGACGAGCAATGAAGTAACCGAGCTGCATTCTGTTATTGACCTCAATTTCGGAGTTGAGTACCAATTTACAAATCAATTGAGCTTTTGGGGACGGGCAAACAACATCACGTTTCAAAAATATGAGCTTTTCCCCGGCTACATGAATCAAGGCCTCAACCTCCTTATTGGAGCAAGTTTTTCGTTCTAAATCCGGCTATTTTGATGTTGTATAAAACACGCCAACACTGAACATTCAACGAATTGAATTAAACAGCTGATTTTCTGAAATTTAATTTTTAATTTCTTGTTGAAAACTTTCGCCTTTTCGAGACAAGAACCGGTCTTATGCAGCAGTATTTTTGCTATATTTGCATGTTACTGCGGGAGATGAAACAAACGATTTGAAATTACAGAAACAATTCACCGAAATCAGGTACTTTCCCGGTAAACATTCGGTCAGCATTCCATTGAAAGCTGATGAAGTCAAAATCCAATAGGTTAGCGCCTTGATGGAATATTTAAACTTTTAGGAAGAACCAAACATTTAATAAATGAGCGAATTAGAAAATAAGCCAGCAAACGGAAACGGTAATGGCAATTATTCAGCTGACAGTATTCAGGTACTGGAAGGTTTGGAAGCAGTGCGCAAACGCCCTGCGATGTATATTGGCGATGTGAATGAAAAAGGTCTACACCATTTGGTTTACGAGGTTGTGGACAACTCGATTGATGAAGCACTAGCCGGTTACTGTAGCAACATTGATGTTTTTATTAACGAAGATAACTCAATCACGGTAAAAGATGATGGCCGTGGTATTCCGACTGAAATTCACACCAAAGAAAACAGATCGGCACTTGAGGTTGTAATGACAGTCCTTCACGCGGGTGGTAAGTTCGACAAAGACAGTTACAAAGTATCCGGTGGTTTGCACGGGGTTGGTGTTTCTTGTGTGAACGCTCTTTCGACCAGCTTAAAGGCAACCGTACATCGTGAAGGTAAAATATGGGAACAGGAATTCAGCATTGGTAAGCCTCTGGCTCCGGCCAAAGTAATTGGTGAAACCGATAAAACCGGAACGATCGTTACCTTCAAACCCGATGACAGCATCTTCCTGACAACAGTCTATAAATATGAAATCCTTTCGGCTCGTTTGCGCGAATTGGCATTCCTGAACGCTGGCGTCAGATTGAACCTGACAGACCTGCGTGAACAAAATGAAAATGGTGAATTCAAATTCGAAAGCTTCTTCTCAATCGCAGGATTGAAAGAGTTCGTTGAATATTTGGATGCTTCGCGTGAAAAACTAATCGAAGAAACAATTCATATTTCCTCAGAAAAAGGTGATGTGCCTGTTGAAATCGCCTTGCATTACAACACTTCGTTTACCGAAAATATTCATTCATACGTTAACAACATTAACACCATAGAAGGTGGTACTCATCTTACCGGCTTCCGTCGTGGATTGACACGTACGCTGAAGGGCTATGCCGAAACATCCGGCATGCTTAGCAAGTTGAAGTTCGATATCAGTGGTGACGACTTCCGTGAAGGCTTGACCGCTGTTGTTTCTGTAAAAGTACAGGAACCTCAGTTCGAAGGACAGACGAAAACAAAATTGGGTAACTCAGAAATCAGCCTTCCCGTTGACCAAGCTGTCAGTGAAATGTTGGCCAACTATCTGGAAGAAAATCCAAAATCAGCCAAAGCGATTGTTAATAAAGTGATTTTGGCTGCAACTGCCCGTCACGCTGCCCGTAAAGCACGCGAATTGGTTCAACGTAAAAACGTCATGTCTGGTGGTGGGTTGCCCGGAAAACTGGCAGACTGCTCCGATAAGGATCCTTCACAATGCGAAGTTTACCTGGTCGAGGGAGACTCGGCAGGTGGTACAGCAAAACAAGGCCGTAACCGCCGCTTTCAGGCCATCCTTCCACTTCGTGGTAAAATCCTGAACGTGGAAAAGGCCATGCAACACAAAGTTTTTGAAAGTGAAGAAATTCGCAATATATACACAGCATTGGGTGTAACCATCGGTACTGAAGAAGATTCAAAAGCTGTTAACCTCCAGAAACTGCGTTATCACAAGATCATTATCATGACCGATGCCGACGTGGACGGAAGCCACATTGCCACATTGATTATGACCTTCTTCTTCCGCTATATGCAAGACCTGATTAAAAACGGATATCTTTATATCGCCACTCCTCCTTTGTATTTGATTAAGAAGGGTAAAAAAGAGGAATACGCCTGGAACGAACAACAACGTCTTCGACTGATTGAACTTTGGGCCGATGGTAAAGAATCAAGCGTGCACACCCAACGATACAAAGGTCTTGGTGAGATGAACGCCGAACAGCTATGGGAAACCACCATGGATCCGGAACGCCGGACATTGCGCCAGGTAACCATTGAAAATGCCGCTGAAGCTGATCATATTTTCAGCATGCTGATGGGTGACGAAGTTCCGCCACGACGCCAGTTCATCGAAGATCATGCGGTTTATGCCAATATCGATGTTTAATACAAATAACAAAATAAAAAATGTCACCTCAAAAGGGTGGCATTTTTCATTCGATCAAAATTAAGCGGTTATGAAAATCTGTGTTTTTGCATCATCCAGTAATGCACTCGCTCAAGTGTACGTTGACGAAGCCATCAAACTGGCTCGCCTGATTGGCGAACAGGGTCAAACCCTGGTAAACGGCGCCGCCAATGTTGGTTTAATGCACGAAATGTTGGATAAAGCCAACGAAAAAGGAGCACATACCATTGGCATTATTCCTGAAAAGCTACAGGGACATAAATTGGTCTCGGAGCACGCCAAGGAGCTTTACATCACCAAAGACATGATGGAGCGAAAAGCTTTGATGCGCGAACTATCAGATGCCTTTGTTGCGCTCCCCGGTGGTTTTGGCACACTGGAGGAAATACTGGAAGTCATTACGTTGAAGCAATTGGACTATCACAACAAAGCCGTTGTATTTTTAAATACCAACGGGTTTTACGATGACCTTTTCCGGCAGTTCGAACGATCATTCGACGAGAATTTCGCCAAACCCGCATACCGCGATTTATATTTTGTAGCGGCCAACGGTGACGACGCTATGGAATACCTGAAAAACTACGCGCCACCCACCCCGGTAAATAAGTGGTACAAAGTACCGACTAACGGACTGCCAGAATGAACCTTACTCCATGCTTTTTAGAACAACTCCAAGGCAAAAGCCAGCTTTCTGTGATTCCCGGCAGGATTCCAACTAATGAAGCCTGGCATGTTCTGCTTTCGCACTGCTTTGATTTGTTGCGCTATTTGTTCGGGAGAATAGGAAAAACCCTGAATCATTGGAATTATTTGGCAATCAGTAGTGATCTTGGCAACAGCTTCGCGGTAACCCATACTGATTATTTCAAACGGATGTTCTTCCGGCCTGGCAAAACCCATAGTGCCACCGTAAAAATGAGAAGGATAAAGCATAGGATAGATCCTATCCGCATAGTGTTGAAGCGTTTCGATACGTTGCCCCACATTCGATTTATAATGAGACCAAGCCGAGTAACCAAAGACCTGCAGCCCAAGCTGCACATTTGCCCCCTTCAGTATTCTCTGTACCAACTGTGCAACGCGGTCAATCCGATCGCACCTGTCATCTTCCTTTCCAAAACCAGGTAGGTCCGGATACCGGATGTAATCCAGAACAATTTCATCAAAACCGAATTTAGCCTCTTGGGAAAGCAGCTCGAGATCATAATCGACAACATCGTCGTCTCCCATATCCACCCAATACTGGTTATGCCCAATAGCCAAACCAAACTCGGGAACGCCTTTATAAAGGGCTTTATCAACAAACATGGTATGACGGGCAATAATCCGTATATAGCGCTTATGGGATTCACTAACTAAATAGTCCAAATCCAGGCTTCGCTTATGCCCATCGATCGTACTGACCTGGGCCCCTATTCTAAGTGCCAATTCAGATTCAGGTTGATAAAAAAGCTCACCGAGTGCATTTTTCACATCAATCATCAATGTATTCAGCTTATTAGCGACCAGGAAATCGACAACCTTCTGGATTCGTGTGCGGGTTACTCCCTTCCAACCAGGTAAATAAATACCTCTTACCTGGATATCAGTCAGCAATCCTAAATCCTTTGCCCAAGTTGGTATCGGCATCAGAATGCTCCCTCCCACTGAATATCCCAATAATCTTAATGTTTCCCTGCGCGAAATACGACTCATCTTATTAAAAGATTGACCTAATTAAAATTACTATTTTTTTCGTTCATTGCAGCCATATTTCCAGAAAGAGAAGTAGCGCCATTTGAGGAGTAATGCGCTTTACGCGAGCTAAAATCTAAATCCCGCTCAGCTCGGAAATTTGAAACCTGGAATTGGTAAACCTCTCACTATTCGCAATACGAACGAATTGTTTCCTCAATAGCTTTCGAGCATACCGGGCAAAAACCTACTGCTTCATTCGTTTTCATGCGGCAGTCCACCACCGGGCTGTAGATCCCTTTCGCTGTATATCCCCCTCCTTCAAACAATCCAACTTTCTGATCATACTTTGCAGTACGAGGCGTTGGCTGAGGAGTACCTTCGTCGATCATGTCCTTCCACTTGGCATCAAAGTCAACCAACGTTGTAATATTGGGCTCCCAAGGTTCAACCTTTAAATTGTAAAACTCTTCATACGAGACCTGCGAAGAATAATACTCATCGGCTAGTCCGGCAAAACCATGCCCAAACTCGTGCACAAAAACCTGCGGAGAACGTTCATTATCAACCGTCGTTAAATTCAGGTAATTATAGAAACCACCACCACCGTACTTCTCCGAATTAACCAGTACATAGACCTGATCGTATGTAGCTCCTGCTGCTGCATCATGAATCGATTTTAAATCTCTTGTTGTCAGATAACGCTCCGAATCGAAGGTGTAAAAATTAGAGTTGAATACCGTATTTTTATAAATTCCATCCCCCGGAATATCGGTTCCTGACTCAGCAGAGGGAACTAAAACTGCGTAAAAGTTGAAGTCACCTTTATGCTGATCATATGGAGGCATGCTGAACAGGTAATCAGTCAATCGCTTAATGTCTTTTTGAAATTTATCCATCTCGCTTTTGGTATATCCTTCCGGCACAAAAACCAGGTCGACCTTATTTTCGGGCTTGCCGTTTTCCAAAATAGTTTCGACCGGATAATCGGGTGCCTCTTCCTCAACTATGAAATAGTCGTCCGGATCAATTTCGGTTTGAAGTAATTCTTCATACCCGCCTTCCCAGGTCCGTCGTTCAACAACCAGCTTTACCTTCTTTTTGGGGTAAGGCATCAACATTACCTGGTAATAACTTCGTTTAATTTTTTTTGCCTCCGGAGTCGTTTGCCATTCCTGAAATAACGAACTAAACCCCCTGGAGAAAATCACGTCCCCTCCTTTTTCGTCGATGAGCTGGCAACGGAAGTTTCCGTAATTCTTTTCATCAACCAAATTTGTTCTGGATCCGGCCCAGGGACCTTGTTTTTTCATCTGCTCAAAAAATAATTCGGTATTGTCTGCATCGCCGGCTAAAGTGAAATCAACCCGCAATGTTCTGGGTTCAAAGTATTTTTGGAATGAAACCTGCGCCTTTGTCATTACCGGAAAAGCAAGAACAAGCAATATCAAGGAGAATCGTATCATAATCTCGTGTTTTTATTAATTTTGAGCTTTTAAAATACCTACAAATAATTGATTTAAGCAAAGGCAAAAATCATGAAACAGTTTCAGAATTGGATTTTTTCAATTTTCTCGGAGATGGGGACTCCCCAACAATCGGCCACTATTTTATCGGTGTCCATTGCAGTACTTCTGTTATTAGTCGTTGCAATCCTTGCGCAACTGCTAACCAGAACAATTCTGCTTTCGCTAATTCACCGCTTTGTCCAAAAAACAAAAACAGAATGGGATGATTTTCTAATTAAGCGAAAGTTCTTTAGTGCTTTGGCACATATTCCTTCTGCATTAATTGTCTATGCCGCTCACGATTTCTCAGATATCGAAATCGTCACCGACATATTGAGCATCATATCCGAGGTCTACTTTGTAATCATCTTCGCGATGTCGTTTCTTCGGGCATCAAACGCAGCCAACGATATTTATCAGACAACACCTTACGCCGCAACCCGATCCATTAAAGGCTATATACAGTTGTTGCAGATTGTGATCATCTTCTTAGCAGTCATTTTCGGTATTTCTATTCTGATCAACGAGTCACCCCTCGGTATTTTTGCGGGTTTAGGAGCCATGGCGGCCGTGTTGCTGTTAATTTTTAAAGATTCAATTTTGGGATTTGTTGCCAGTATCCAGCTTTCCGCCAATAAAATGTTGAAACCCGGCGACTGGATTGAGATGCGCAGTCACAACGCTGATGGAACAGTGATCGACATTACTCTGAATACAGTAAAAGTGCAAAACTGGGATAAAACCATCACGACCATTCCGACTTACGCCCTGGTATCCGAATCCTTCAACAATTGGGCAGGGATGGAAGAATCAGGTGGTCGGCGTATTAAGCGCTCCATCAACCTTGACATGAAAAGTGTTCGATTTTGCGATGCAGCAATGCTTGAAAGACTCAGCCATTTTTACCTTTTAAAAGATTACATAAAAACCAAACAGGAAGACATCCAGGCTTTCAATAAAAAATTAAAAATTGAAGAAGGTGACACTTACAATGGCAGACGACAAACCAACCTCGGAATTTTTCGTCATTATATGGAAGCGTATCTCAAGCAGAATCCCAATATTCATCAAGATATGACCTTTCTTGTTCGCCATTTGCAACCGACAGAATTGGGACTTCCGATTGAAATTTATGTCTTTAGCAAAGACCAGATTTGGGCCAATTATGAAGGTATTCAGGCAGACATATTTGACCACGTTTTAGCGATCCTGCCTGAGTTTGGATTACAGGTTTTCCAGAACCCGAGCGGTCATGATGTGAATGAGTTGGGGAAGAATCTGGCATTCATTCAGCATAAATAACCTGACGACACCTTCTATTTTGATCTGAACAGAGAAATTATCATTTACATTTCAATAAAATTATTCTACATTTGCGCCCGCTAAAATGAGAATTTAGTTTTTCATTTCTTAATTTATTCAACACATTAGATTACAATTAAAGGAATAATTGATAAAATTATTTAGCATTTATCGTATTTTTATACTTACAAATTTCAATTTCTTATAAAAGAAACTTATTAAAATTTCACGATGAATCAAGATTATATTGAACCCCTACCACAGATTGATGAACTGGATGAAAAAATCCTGCGACTTATTACCAAGAACGCTCGTATTCCATTTTTAGAGGTTGCCCGGGAATGTGGAGTTTCCGGTGCTGCAATTCACCAACGCGTTCAACGCTTGTTAAACCTGGGGGTTGTTTCAGGAAGCGAATTCATTGTAAACCCGTCCAAATTGGGATACAATACATGCGCCTATATGGGCGTGTATCTTGAAAAAGCAAAATACCACACGGAGGTAGCAAAAGCACTTCGAAACATCCCAGAAGTCGTTGAATGTCACTACACAACAGGTCAGTATGCGATTTTCGTCAAAATTCAGACTAAAACAAACAAACATCTGAAGAAATTAATCGACGAAGCATTTCAGGAAATTGAAGGCATTGCCCGCACTGAAACTTTCATTTCGTTGGAAATGGATTTCAAACGTCAAGTCGCTATTAAGTAGTATCAAGTTTTACTCCATATAAAAAACGCTCAGGTTTCTGAGCGTTTTTTTTGTACCCCAAAGTTTAGAGCAAAAAAAACTCCCCGGAGACAAGGGGAGTTTCGAGCATATAAAAGAGCGACCCGTTAAAGCTTACTGTCGCTTTTATATTCAAAATCATACGATTCATTGTGCTGACTAATATCCAAGCCTACCTTTTCGGCTTGCGGAGAAACGCGCAATGAAACAATCATATCCGTAATTTTATACATTAGCATTGAACCACCAAAAGTAAACACACCTACGATAACCAAAGCCAGTAAATGGAAAAGGAAAGTAGTTGGATCACCATGGATTAAACCGACGTCTTGTGCGAAAACAGATGTCAATAGCATACCTACAATACCACCCATACCATGAGCCGGGAAAACGTCAAGCGTATCATCCAGGCGTGTTTTCGAACGAAGCTCAATCGCAATGTTACTGACAATAGCAGCAGCTACACCAATAAACAAACTTGAACCTACATTCACAAAACCAGCAGCAGGGGTAATGGCGACCAAACCAACAACCAAACCAATTGCGGCTCCCATTCCAGTTGGCTTTTTACCTTTAGCCATATCGTAAAAGAGATAAGCCAACATGGCTGCGGCCGAAGCAGTATTTGTATTCATCAGTGCCAACGCAGCTGTTGAATTAGCTCCCAATGCTGATCCGGCATTAAAACCAAACCAACCGAACCATAGCATCCCTGCACCCAATAAGACAAAAGGAATATTAGCGGGCTTCATCTCAGTTCCGAAATCTTTTCTTTTTCCCAAAAAGATCGCACCCGCAAGTGCAGCGAAACCGGCAGACATATGTACTACTGTACCCCCTGCAAAGTCAAGCACACCCCAATTTCTCAGGAAGCCATTCGGATGCCATGTCCAATGACAAAGCGGAGCATATATAAATACGGTAAATAAAACCATGAATAACATGTAGGCACGGAAACGTACCCGCCCGGCGAAAGAACCTGTGATTAGGGCAGGAGTAATAATCGCGAACTTCAACTGAAACATGGCAAACAAGGCCAATGGAATCGTTGGACTAAGGTTTGGATCGGTTGCCCCACAAACGTTGTGAAACAGAAAAAACGTGGCTGGATTTCCGAAAAGACCATACCCTTCCGGACCAATACTATCACCAAAAGCCAAGCTGAAACCGACTAAAACCCAAACAACACTAATAACGCCCATTGCAATATAACTTTGCAACATCGTCGATAAAATGTTTTTGGGATTAACCATTCCCCCGTAAAAGAAAGCAAGTCCGGGAGTCATCAATAATACCAAGGCAGTAGCCGTCAACATCCAGGCAACATCACCAGGTACAATGTTTGGATCATCAAGACCTCCAAACCCACTGGGCACAAATACACCGGCTATACTGACGACAATCAATAGCAATAGAATGAAAAGCCAACTTAGATTAGCATTTTTCATAATGTCAAATAGTTAAGAATCCTACAATTTTTAGAAAGAAGCTCAAATTGAATATCTTCAGCCAATATCAATTTGACACTTTTACGAATGCAAAAATAGCATTTCAAAACTAAAATCAAAACTTGAACTACTATCTGAAAGGATTATTTCTGATTTTTGTCACATTCTTAACAATGTTTCAAAAGCCGCGCCTCATAAACACCTATATATGAATGATATGAAAAAAATTACCTCATTTTTAAACTTTCAATCAAAATGAAAGTTTATCAACAGAAATAATTTCCATTTGCTAAATAATTCTTATTTTTAACCCATCACATGAACCTCGATTTTTTTACATTATGACATTAAGAAACAATCTGGATCAAATAGACTTACACATTCTTGACATTATAACCAAGAATGCCCGTATTCCTTTTAAAGATGTAGCAGCAGAAGTTGGCGTATCTAGAGCCGCCGTTCACCAACGTGTCAACCGCATGATTGAGATGAGCGTCATTACCGGCTCCGGTTATCATATCGACCCCAAAAAAGTGGATTATAAAACATGCACTTACGTCGGTGTTTTCCTCGAAAAAGGTGGATATTATGAAGATGTAGCGTCAATGCTTCAAGCAATTCCCGAAATTGTTGAATGCCATTACACGACAGGTCAATATGCCATTTTCGTTAAGGTATACGCACGCGACAATGAGCACTTAAAAGAAATCCTGAGCGATAAAGTTCAAAAAATATCAGGTGTATCCAGCACCGAAACTTTTATTTCGCTCGAAGAAACTTTCAAACGTCAGGTGCCGATCACTTATTAAGATCGGCCCGCTGCCGGACAACTTCATAAACCAGAAGACCGGCAGCAACTGATACGTTTAGCGATTGAATCTTACCCAAAATCGGAATTTGTACCCGATCATCTGCCAAATCCAAAATCTGCCAGTCAATGCCGAACTCCTCCGAGCCCATAACAATGGCAACTGGTCCGGAATAATCTGTTTTAACATAATTCTCGGAAGACTTTTCAGTAGCTGCAATAATCTTCAATCCCGATTGTTGCAGAAATAAAATTGACTTTTTCAAATCCTTGGTGCGACAAACCGGTACAAGGTGTAAAGCCCCTGCCGAGGTTTTTACGGCATCTGCATTAATTCGGGCCGCTCCTCTATCAGGCACCAAAACGGCATCAACACCGGCACATTCAGCCGTACGAACAATCGCTCCGAAGTTGCGCACATCAGTCACCTGATCCAACACCAGAATGGTTGGAATTTTACCTTCTTCGAAAAGCGTCGGCAAATAATTCTCAATATCATAAAAGGTTACCGGCGACACAAAAGCGATGACACCCTGGTGATTTTTCCGGGTAATACGGTTCAATTTTTCAATCGGAACGTATTGAAAAGGAATGTCATGCTGACGGATCAGATCGAAAGCTTCTTTGAACAAGTCGCTTCTCTCCCCCTTCTGCAACAACACTTTGTCAATTTCTTTACCTGAATTGATGGCTTCGATGACGGCACGAATGCCGAAAATCATATCGTCTGATTTTTGTTTTGCGTCTTTCATTTAATTTTGTTCTGTTTTGATTTGCCGGTGTATTTTATTTCTGCCCGAACTACCAGTTCTTTTGTTTTACCAATTGTTCATGTTCCTCGGTGTACTCAGCCCATTGCTCCATCACCTTTTCCAAATCCCTTTTCAATTGCTCATAGCTTTCGAAAATCGAGGAATCATTCAGGTTCTCCGGATCAGCCATTTTTGCATCCATTGCTGCAATGTCATCCTCCAGCCGGGCAATCCGGGTTTCCGCTTGTTCGATAGACTTCTCGAGGCGGGTGATGGACTTATTAATTTCTTTCCGCTCCTCGTAACTCAACTTGTTTTCCTCTGCGGCAGGCTTTTTTTCCGCTTTAGCGACCGATTGGTTGTTCACCGTTTTCTGCTCCAGCTCTTTCAGCGATTCCAGCTTTTTCTTTTGCAGAAAATCGTAAATGCCCCCCAGGTGCTGTTTCACCTTCTTGTGGCGGAACTCATAAACACAATTGACCAACCCATCCAAAAATTCCCGGTCGTGCGAAACAACCAAAACGGTTCCGTCATATTCGGCCAGTGCTTGCTTCAGCATTTCTTTCGAACGCATATCCAGGTGGTTGGTCGGTTCGTCCATCACCAAAAAGTTGACAGGTTCCAGCATCAGGCGGATCATGGCCAAACGGGTTCGCTCGCCCCCGGATAGCACCTTCACTTTCTTATCCACATCTTCGCCTGAAAACATGAACGCACCGAGAATATCGCGAATCTTTGTGCGAACATCCCCCACTGCGATTTGATCGATTGTTTCCAGCACCGACAGATTTTCATCCATCAACTGCGCCTGATTTTGCGCAAAATAACCCACCTTCACGTTGTGCCCTATTTTGAGATCGCCGGTATGATCCAGTTCATTCAGAATAACCCGCGCCAAGGTGGTTTTACCTTCACCGTTTTTACCCACAAAGGCCACTTTATCACCCCGCTCAATGACCAGGTCAATATCGTTCAGCACTTCAAAATCGCCGTAACTTTTCGACAAACCCTTACATTCGGCGACGATTGTACCGGAACGAATGGCTGGTGGGAATTTGATATTTAAGCGTGAATTATCATCTTCTTCAACTTCGATGCGATCCAGACGATCCAACATTTTTGAACGTGACTGAACCTGCACAGCCTTGGTCGCTTTATACCGAAAACGCTCGATAAACTGCTCGGTCTCCTCAATCAGTTTTTGCTGATTGCGATAAGCCGCCAGCTGCGTTTCCTTATTTTCCTTGCGCAATTCCAGATAGCGCGAGTAGTTGGCTTTATAGTCGTAAGCGCGTCCCATCGAAATCTCGATGGTGCGGTTGGTCACATTGTCCAAAAAGGCTTTATCATGCGATACCAGTACCACCGCGCCACTGTAGTTGCTCAGAAAATCTTCGAGCCACTGAATGGATTCAATGTCGAGGTGATTGGTTGGCTCATCGAGCAAAAATACATCCGGTTTCCGCAACAGAATCTTGGCCAGCTCAATCCGCATGCGCCAGCCCCCGCTAAATTCCGATGTTTGCCGGGTGAAGTCCTTCCGCTCAAATCCGAGGCCTTTCAGGGTCTGTTCAATTTCGGCCTCCATATTTGTCCCGCCAAACATGAGGTAGCGATCGTTCAGGTCGGTTACATCGTGAATCAACTTCATGTAACTATCCGACTCGTAATCTTCGCGGGTAGCAATTTCATTATTCAGTCGCTCTATTTCGTGTTTCATCGACAGAATCTCGTCGAAAGCAGTACGGGTTTCTTCAAAAACCGACTTGGTATTCGAAACAACCATGTGCTGTGGCAGGTAACCAATACGAACGTCCTTGGGTTGGGCAACAGTACCTTCGGAAGGCAATTGTTTCCCGGCCAGAATCTTTAATAGCGTTGATTTTCCGGCGCCGTTTTTTCCCGTCAGACCAATACGGTCCTTGGGAGTAATCAGAAAAGATACTCCCTTGAATAAATCGTAACCACCAAAACTCACAACTAACTGATCAACCGAAATCATAAGCAAACTAAAAATTTGAAGTGCAAAGATAACAGAAACATCCAAAGATTGCGACAAGATGCCGTGATCTGCCAAAGCATGAAAGCCATCAAATTCGTATCTTCGGCTTTTCAAATTACAACAGCATGAAACCACTCCGCATTCACGTATTCCAGCATGTGTTGTTTGAAGGCCCCGGCTGTCTGACCAACTGGTTCGAACAAAACAACTGCACCGTTGCGTACACCCGTTTCTATGAACCTGAGTTTGAAATCCCGGCGCTCGACAGCTTTGACCGCCTGGTAGTAATGGGCGGCCCGATGAGTGTTAACGATGACGAACAATACCCGTGGTTGAACGCCGAAAAGGCCACAATTAACGAAGCAGTTGAACGGGGCAAATCGGTGGTTGGCATTTGCCTGGGATCGCAACTCATTGCCAGCGCTTTGGGACAGCGTATTTATCCGAACACGTTTGCAGAGATTGGCTGGTTCCCCATTGTTAAAACGGCCGGAGCGAAGGACGAACAGCTGCTGCGCGATTTTCAGCATGAAACCATCGTCTTTCACTGGCATGGCGACACCTTCGACATTCCGCCACAGGCAAGCCACCTGTTTTATTCGGAAGCCTGCCCCAACCAATCGTTTGTAATTGGCAACAAGGTTCTGGCTTTACAGTTTCACCTGGAAGTTACCGAAGAAAGTTTGGAAGGCATGCTGGAACATGTTGGCGGCGAGTTGAAAGATGATCGTTTCGTTCAGGATAAAACGATCATTCGCGCCAATTACCCGCGAATGGGAGCCAACAACCAACTGCTTTTCCGGCTGATGGACCTGCTCGATTAGCTCGTGAACAGCTCCAAAGTGTCGTCGAAATTTTCGAAAGCGCCAAAAGAGCCCGTTTCGAGCTGTCGAAATTTTCGAAAGCACCAAATGAGTCCGTTTCACCCTTTCGAAATTTTCGACAGCATGAAAAGAGTCCGTTTGGACCCGTCGAAATTTTCGACAGCATGAAATGAGTCCGTTTGGGCCTGTCGAAATTTTCGACGGCATGAAAAGACCCCAAACGGGCCTGTCGAAAATTTCGGCGACAAAAATCGCATGGAAAGGTGCGTTCCCGTGCAGCAAGCCGGGACAACAGGACTTATTTCAACGACACTTCAACTTTAAATTCGGGACGACGGATCTCTGCCGGCAGGTTTTCCAAATCGGCTGTGCTAACATGCACGTTTTCCGCCGGAATGCCTTGCTCGGTGAAATAGTTCTTTATCATTGTATTCCTGGTGTTCAGCAAGTCGCCAAAAGCCACATCAACATCGGTCACCGGAATATATTTCGAACATGCCATTTCAACGCCCAGCGTATCAGCTCCCGGCAGTTGATTGGTTAAAAAGCGCATGAACTTCTGATCGTCATCTGCCGGCCATTCGGCTTCGCTGCCTTCGGCCATGAATTTTGTTTTTGCCAGTTTCACCGCCAATTTTTCCTTTTCAAGCTGCTCATTTGTCCGCTGAATAAAGCTGACCAGCAACTCCGGTTTCCGATGCATAATTTTGCTCAACGATTGCAACGTCTCAATTTGTTTTTCCTCGAGCGAATCCTGAACATACGCCAATTGCAGGTACTCCAGCTTCTCCGGATCGGTTCCCACCAAACCCGACATCGCCTTAAACGGCGACAAGGCCGCTTTGGACAGCACATTCAGGAAGGCTCCCCATATAATTTTCCCCAGCTTAAATTTCGGATCATCTGTCGATCCGGTAACCGGCATATTGATGTCAATGTTATCGTTGGCATCCTTCATCACGTAAAGCCCCAGGCGAATCGGCACCTTCATATAAGGCTTATCGCTGGTTTTCTTTCCGAACTCGAGTTCACCAACGTGTATGTCATTCTCGTTATTCAACTTGCCACCGCCCATTTTCACCATGATGTCGTAGTTGAACCAACCCTGCGTAAATGGTGAAGCAATGTAATATTCCGAATAGGGCGAAAAACTCACCAGGTCGAGATTGGTCAGTTTCGCTTCCAGCAGAAAGTCGTACATGTCCGTCAGGTTCAATTTCGTCGTTCCTTTTATGTAGCCCGACTTGTTAATGTTCGACGAGAACGCAATCGGAATATTGGTTGAATTATCGGACAGGTTTTGCAGGTTCACGTCCAGATCCGTCAGATCGACCTGGCATTTTCGGTTCAGTGTATTATCGACAAAGCGAAGTTTTCCTTTGTTCACAATCAGCGTATCGATGGCGTACGATGTCGTCACCTCGTCGCCTTTTTCAACCGTAACCTGAACGGACTGCGTGGTATCGGAAGCCAGGTAAGGCGCAAACAGGCGCTCCATATTGGTCGTTTCTTTGCTTCGCGTAATCAATAGTTCGGGCTCGTCGATCTCGAATGACGAGAAATCGAAGCTGAACGTCTTCAGATTGATGTTTTTTATGCGAGTGCGCGCTTCAGGAATGGCAAGAACCGTCTCCCCCTGCGCATCGATCACCGAAATGTCGTTCAATTGCCCTGAACCGGTCACCTCAATATTCATCAGGTCGTCCATGCTTCCGTTAATCTTTATATCCGATGTCAACAGGGCATTTATCGACTGCACATCCACAAAATCCCGCATGTAATTGCCCAACGGGTTAATTTGAATGTCTTTGGTATTGATATCAATTTCGTAAGTCGCCGCCTCGTTGTCAACCAGCGCCTTCACCTGTACCAATCCCTGGTCGCCAAGGCTGAACTCCGCGCCAACGTTCGATTGCTTGTTGTCCCAGGCGATTAAGGGCAGGTCAAAATTGAGGTTTGTAACGGCAATGCGGTTCTCCACCGGCTGGTCGTACAAACGAATCTCGCCGTTCGTTAAACTAATATTGTATAAGCTGAACCGGACCAGTTCGTCGCTCGTGCTTTCTGCGGCAACGGTAGTATCGGCTTCCGGTATCAAATCTGTAAAATTATAGCCCTCGTGGTACTGCTCAACACTAATGAGCGGATCGACAACCGATATTTTTGAAAAAGAATACTCTTTCCGAAATAATTTCCAGGGACTAAAATCGACTTCCAGCTCCCGCACAGAAAGAAAACTGTCGACCGCGTTCTTTTCGTAGACCACCAAATCACTGACTGTTACAGCAACATTCAGGTAGTCGAAATGCAAATCGCTGATGCTAACCTTTCGGCCAACCAGCTCTTCGCCGTTTTTATTCACGTAGTTTTTGACTATTGATGAGAGAAAAATGAGAACAATGCCAATTACCAGGACCAGTATTCCCGGAATGAGATAGCGTTTTTTCATAACTTCCACTTAATATGAATAACAAAAATATGAATTATGAAAGAAAAGTAGAATTGAACCAGCATTACTTTTCGATAGCATGCCATTAATATTCGAATTCATCTTTATCCTTGAGCCAAACATCGCTGATTTGTTTTTGGTTTCGCCTATTTCGCTATTTTTGCACAAATTTATTTTCAATGGGAAGAAGCAGAAAAAACAAGCCACTTTTTGAAGAAGTTGAGATAACTGATATTGGCGCCGAAGGCAAAGCGATTGCCCGTGTAAACGACATGGTGGTATTCACCACCCACGTTATTCCGGGAGATGTTGTCGACTTGCAGGTTACCAAGAAACGCAAAAGCTATATGGAAGCCCGCGTGACCAGGATCCACAAAAAATCGCCGGACCGGCAGGAAGCCTTTTGCAGCCACTTTGGAACATGCGGCGGTTGTAAATGGCAATTTCTTCCTTACGAAAAACAACTCTTTTACAAGCAAAAACAAGTTGCCGACCAGCTACGTCGCCTTGGACGCATCGAACTTCCGGAGATTTCTCCGATTTTGGGATCGGCCAAAGATACCTTTTACCGCAATAAGCTCGAATTTAGCTTTTCGAACAAACGCTGGCTGACATTTGAAGAAATGGACCAGGAAATGGACCAAAGCAAAATGAATGCGTTGGGATTTCACATTCCCGGCCTGTTCGATAAGATTATCAACATCGATAAATGCTGGTTGCAACCCGACCCGTCCAATCCCCTTCGTAATTTCATTCGCGACTACGCGTTGAAAAATGAACTGACGTTCTTTGATATCCGTCAGCAGGAAGGTTTTTTACGCAACATGATTGTTCGCACCTCATCGACCGGCGAAAATATGCTTATTGTCTCGTTTTATCACGAAGACGAAGAAGCAAGAATCGGTTTGCTGAATGCCGTTGCCAATCAGTTTCCGGAACTTACATCGATTATGTATGTCATCAACTCGAAGGCAAACGATACGATTTCGGACCAGGAGATTATCAGTTATAAAGGACCTGATCATATTTTCGAGGAAATGGAAGGCCTTCGCTTCAAGATCGGCCCGAAAAGCTTTTACCAAACCAACTCGGAACAAGCTTACGAACTGTATAAAGTTACCCGCGATTTTGCTGAATTAAAAGGTGACGAGATTGTCTACGATTTATATACCGGCACAGGGACCATCGCGAACTTTGTGGCCAAAAAGGCGCAAAAGGTTGTCGGCATTGAGTATGTTCCGGAAGCCATTGAGGATGCCAAAATAAACTCGGCCATCAATGAGATCGACAATACCCTGTTTTTTGCCGGCGATATGAAGAACGTCTTAAACGAAGCCTTCATCCGCGAGCACGGGAAGCCCGAGGTAATTATTACCGATCCGCCGCGCGCCGGAATGCACGAGGATGTGGTGAAAACCATCCTGTCCGCTTCGCCCGAAAAAATTGTTTATGTAAGCTGCAACCCGGCCACGCAAGCCCGCGACCTGGCCCTGCTGGACGAAGCCTACCAGGTAAGCAAAATACAGCCGGTGGATATGTTCCCTCATACTCACCATGTTGAAAACGTTGTTCAGTTAATTCGCAGAAACCGATAAACCTTTAATTTTCACATTTGTTTCCACAATTAAATTAAACAGGAAGGCTTTATAATGATCGCTATTATTTCACCAGCAAAATCACTTGATTTCGAAACAAAACCGGTTACTCAAAAACATTCGGAGCTTGATTTTCTTGCCGAGTCAACGAAGCTCAACTCGGTGATGAAAAAGCTGAAAACAAATGATTTGGTTAAGATGATGGGGATTTCCGCCAAATTGGCCAGCCTGAATGTCGATCGAAACCTGTCGTGGGCGCCGCCATTTACTCCCGAAAATGCCAAGCAGGCTATTTTGGCTTTCAACGGTGATGTGTATTCGGGGCTACAAGCAGATACTTTCTCGGAAGAGCAATTTGATTTTGTGCAGGATCATCTGCGAATTCTCTCCGGTCTTTACGGCGTGCTGAAACCCCTCGACTTAATTCAGCCTTACCGTTTAGAAATGGGAATCAAACTGCCCGTCGAAAAGAGTAAGGATTTGTACCAATTCTGGCAACACAAAATCACTGAAAAGATCAATGCGCTAATGGCCGAGAACGATGGTGTCTTGATTAATTTAGCGTCAGTCGAATACTTTAAATCAATCGACCAATCGAAATTTAAAGGGAAAATCATTACGCCGGAGTTTAAAGACAACAAAGACGGAAAATATAAGATCATTTCGTTCTACGCCAAAAGAGCACGCGGGTTAATGTGCCGGTTTATGGTTGAAAACAAGATTACAAACCCGGAAGAGCTTAAAGCTTTTGATATGGAAGGCTACCATTTGAACAACGAATTAACCAATGGTAACAAGTGGGTTTTCACCCGCGATAAATAATTGCAAAAAATTCCGGAGCCGCAAGGGTTGCATCGGGCAATTTGCCATCTATCTGATAATGTTCTTATCTTTGTGGACCTAAACCGGGTTTCCCGGAACTTACAAATACAAACATGGAAGATTCATATAACGGAGATTTTAGCGGTTACCAACGCATTGATCGCTTTGATGAGAAACTGACCGATCAAATTAGCGAACATTATTCCGGCATCATTCACCTATTGGGTGAAGATACCAGCCGAGAAGGTTTGCAAAAAACGCCGGTACGTGTAGCCAAAGCCATGCAATTTTTGCTTCAGGGCTACGACCAGGACCCGGAAGCGATGATCCGCAAAGCGATGTTCCGCGAAGATTACAGCCAGATGGTGATCGTAAAAGATATCGAGATCTATTCCATGTGCGAACACCACATGCTCCCGTTTATTGGCAAAGCACATGTAGGCTACATTCCCGATGGGTACATTACCGGTCTGAGCAAAATCGCTCGTGTGGTTGATGCTTTCGCCCGTCGCCTGCAGGTACAGGAGCGTTTGACCAGTCAAATTAAAGACTGCATTCAACAAACCCTAAACCCGCTGGGCGTTGCCGTCGTTATTGAAGCTCAACACTTGTGTATGCAAATGCGTGGGGTTCAAAAACAGCATTCGGTGACGACCACTTCCGATTTCACCGGCGCCTTTCAACGCGTTGCCACGCGCGAAGAATTCATCCGGCTGATTAGTTCAAAATAAGAAGCATTCGTTCTGCAATAGCCGGTATTACTGCGTTAATCGTGATTTTTTGTCCCTATCAGCCTTCGGATCATTCATTCCCGCATTGCCCGAATAACCACTCCGGCAAATGATTCTGCATCAGGCTAAATAACGAGCTAAAAATCGACCAATTTGAAAGTTAATCGGGATCACCCACTGACTGTTCATTAACTTTCTGAAAAAATCAGTTTCATTTTTCTACAGGCCAATATTTTTATATTATTTTTAGCACAAAATCACGAGCTACATCAGGCAATTCAGCATGTATTGCCCGATTACATTGCAAATGATTGAGAGCTAATTCACCAAAAACGAATATTAAACTATCACCAATGAATATGAAAAGAACATACCAACTAGTTTCTCTGGCTCTTCTCGCTGGATTTCTGTCTCCTGTATTTCAATCCTGCACTGGCAAATCACCCAAAAAAGACACTGCCGAAGTAGCCGAAGAAGCCATCAAAAAGGAAATCGAAGAATATACTTACCCACTTCCTTCAACTTTTGAAGTGACCAACATGCTGAACTCAATTGAAGCCAGCTTTATCGTAGGTATTTCCAACGATCCGGAAAAAGCGGAAAGCTATTTTGAAGAAAAAGCCAAAGCCCTGAACCTCGGTATTTATACTGCTGACCTGGCTTATGCGACCACCTACAATCAAAAATCAGAAGTTCAAGCCTACTTTACCTCATGCGAAAATCTAATTAGAGAATTGGACTTTACTTCTGCTTTTGACGAAAATTTGCCTGATGAGATTGATGCAAATTTGGACAATAAAGAAAAACTGGTTGAGATCGTAACCGGAATGTTCCAAAATGCTTATTCATACCTCAACAAACAAGGCCGTACCGAATTGTCTTACCTGGTATTGACCGGATCAGTTGTTGAAGGTCTTTATCTGACCACACATATTTCTGAAAATACCTTCCAGAATCCTAAAATTATTGAAGCGATCATTTTCCAAAAAGAGGCCTTAGTGGATATGGAAAAAATGATGGAACCCTTAAAGGATTCTGAAATGTTGAAGGATGTTTACAAGGATATCCAAAGCATTAATGCAATCTATGCATTGGAAGAAGGTTCAACTGCAATGACCGAGACACAAGTATTGAAACTGACAGAGACTGTAAGTAATATCAGAGCAGCATACGTGCAGTAATTCAGTTTTATTCGATAACAATAGGGTTTTTGTAACCGCTGCTGACCGGCTACAAAGACCCTATTTTGTTAAAATTGCCGTGTATGTACGAAGGTATTATTGAAACGCTAATCAAATTGTTTGCGATTATAACCGACTATCGCAATCGGTTATCATCGGAAAACATGGCCTTGGTTGAGTCCTACTTAAAGGAAAATTTCAACCGGGAACTCGTCGACAAGTATCTTACGATGTACCGCGATTTCGTCGCTTACTACCACATCGATCACCGGGAATTTTTTTACGAAGATGAAGGTGAAGGCGAACGATTCGTCAACAAAAAGTACCTCAAGCAAATCTGTAGCGACATTAGTTTCAATTATGACCTGAACATCCGGTTCATGATTGTCAACCAGCTCTTCAATTTCATCAACAAAGCGAAGGGGCTCAATATCGAAGACCTGAAAATGGTGCACGTTGTCGCCCTCGGACTAAATATTGACCCCAAGGAATACGACAATTTTTACCGGTTTGCACTCTTTTCAATTACCAAGGTCAAAGAAAAGGATTGGCTGTTTGTCGTTAATGGGAATTCGGAGTACGAGGACCAGGATGTAAAACATCTGTACCGCGAAAATCAAAAAGTTGATATTGAATTCATTCGTATTCCGAGCATAAACACCCTCTTTTTCAAATACAACGGTCCCCGAAATTTATACCTGAACGGACATCGCTTAGCCCAGCAACGGATGTACATTTTCCCACCTGGTGGAATACTGAAAACATCGCGTATTATTCCGATTTATTACAGCAGTGTGATGACCCGGTTTATCCAGAATGTTGGTAAGCCGTTAATCGTTTTTAATGCCGAAAACATTGAATACAGGTTTAATAAACGGGTGTATGGTTTGCACGAACTCAGTTTCCAGGAACGGTCGGGCGATCTGGTTGGAATACTTGGCGGTAGTGGCGTTGGAAAAACAACCCTACTAAATGTTCTGAACGGGAAACTGAAACCAAGCGGCGGAAAAATAACCATCAACGGGTACGACATCCAGGATCCTGAAAATGAAGAAAAACTGATGGGTGTCATCGGTTATGTTCCTCAGGATGACCTTTTGCTAGAAGAGCTTACAGTGTATCTAAACCTGCGCTTTAACGCCCGCTTCTGCTTCGGCGACATGGACGATGAAAAGATTGAAGCCATCATTGAACAAACGCTGATTGATTTTGATTTGGTTGAAGCCCGGGACCTGGTTGTTGGCAGTCCCTTGAAAAAAATCCTTAGCGGTGGGCAGCGTAAACGCCTCAACATTGCCTTGGAATTGATGCGTGAACCGTCTATTTTATTTGTTGATGAACCGACATCAGGATTGAGCTCTGCCGATTCGGAAAAGGTCATGTACCTGCTCAAAAGGCAGTGTTTGAAAGGCAAACTGGTCTTTGCAAACATCCACCAACCAGCCAGCGATATTTACAAGCTATTCGATCGGATTATTGTCATGGACAAAGGTGGCCGTGTTGTTTTCTTCGGTAACCCGATGGAGTCGATCACTTATTTCAAACACCAGGCGAACTACATCAATCCGGACGAAAGCGAATGTATGAGCTGTGGTAATGTGAAGACCGAGCAACCGCTGCGCATTATCGAAGCCCGCATGGTTGACCCGTTCGGGAAAAGCATTCGTCGCCGGAAAATGTCGCCGGAAGAATGGTATCAAAACTTTCGGGAAAAAGTAGAGCCGCGCGTTATTGATTTCATGAAATCCAACCCGGTTAAAAAGCAAAAATTTCCGGATGGGCTTTTCAAAAAGCCCAAGTGGTGGACCCAGTTTAAGCTGTTTGTTCTGCGCGATTTTGCTTCGAAACGATCAAACCGGCAATATCTGGCGATTGCTTTGCTCGAAGCGCCTATTTTAGCTGTTATTCTGGGTTTCTTCACTAAATACACCTATCAGGGAGAATACCTTTTCAGCGAGAACGACAACATACCGGCTTACCTATTTATGAGCGTGGTTGTCGCTTTATTTATTGGACTTAGTATTAGTGCAGAAGAGATTTTTAAGGATCGGAAAATCAGGAAGCGGGAAGAATTTCTGAACCTGAGTAAAGGAGCCTATTTTGCCTCTAAAATCATCATGCTCTTTCTGCTTTCCGCCGTCCAGGTTTTAACCTTTGTACTGATTGGAAATTACCTGCTTGAGATCACTGATCTGACATTGGGAAGCTGGGCCATTCTCTTTTCTACCGCCTGTTTTGCCAATCTACTGGGTTTGAATTTATCGGCAGGCCTGGACTCTGCAGTTGCCATTTATGTTATGATCCCGTTGCTATTGGTGCCGCAACTTCTTTTAAGTGGTGTTATTGTCGACTTCAATAAAATGCACTATTCAATCAGCAGCTTCGACCACACGCCGCTAATCGGCGATGCGATGGTTTCGAGATGGTCGTACGAAGCACTGGCTGTTAATCAATACACCAACAATTCGTATCGAAAATATCTGTTTCAGGAAGAACTGGAAAAAAACCAATGGGGTTTCGATGCTTATTATTTCATTCCTGAAGTTCAGAAACTCATTAAGGCTCATGAAAACCTGGTCGAAAATAACGAAACAAAAAAAGCTTCCCAACTCAATGCCTTGCTCTACAATTCGCTGGATGAAATTAACCAGGTGGTGTCTCCTTCAGACACAATAATAGAAGCAACAAGCGCGTTAAATACAAACGAAGTCGGAGCACTTCCCTATCCTGCGCTCAACCGCTACCTGAAACAGGCGCAGAAAGCCTATCAACAATTCTACACGAAAAGCAACGATCAATTAAATGCCAAATACGAATGGTTGCTGAAAAAAATGGGTAACGATCAGGAAAAGTTGCAGGAGTTAAAAAACAATCACACCAATAAAAAACTGGAACTTCTGCTCCGCGACAAATATTCGCAAAACAAACTCTATATTTCAAACAACCTGATTCACCAGGGAGATGAACCAATCTACCGACTTCCTTTCGAAAACAACGGAAGAGCCCATTTTTATGCAGCTTATAAATATGCAGGACCGTTCAAAATACCAACTGAGATCTTCAATTTGATGGTCATCTGGCTTCTCACAGGTTTCTTAGTCGTCGCCCTCTATTTTGATGTTTTAAGACGAGTCCTCACTGCAATTCAAAAATGGAGACTAACACGACAAGCCGAATTACGCGACCGGATTTTCTACAACCCGATGGCTTTCATGAAGGCAGACAGAAGAAAGAAGTATCGGAAACAACCAACACAAAAATAAGATTTAAATCTCGCGCCACCACCGGTTTGCCGGAAGCGGCTCACTGACTTGAAAGCGTTCACCGATTCGCGGAGTTGCTATCCGAACGGAATCATTACCAGCTGCTTTCAACAAGCGTTCAACCGGTTCTTTCCAGGGATGAATGCTCAACTTATATTTCCCCCAGTGAATGGGCAATAAAGCTTTTGCTTTTAGTTCGTTGGCTGCCAGGTATGTTTCTTCGGGAGCCATATGAATCAACGGCCAGTAACGGCTGTATTGGCCACATTCCAACATCACCAGGTCGAATGGACCGAATTTTTCGCCAATGGTTTTGAAGCCCGGGTAATAACCCGAGTCCGCTCCGAAAAACAATTTCTCATCGCCGCCATCAATTATCCACGAAGCCCATAAGGTCGAAAAACGGTTCGTTAATCCTCGACCTGAAAAATGTCTGGCAGAAGCCGCGGTCAGATGAACCGAGCCTGCAAACGTATAGGACTCCCACCAATCCAGTTCGGTAATGCGGTCAGCTTGAACTCCCCAATATTCCAAATGAGCGCCGACTCCCAAAGCGGTTACAAAAGGAACTTTCGAATCCTTCAGTTGCTTGATCACTTCGTAATCCAAGTGGTCGTAGTGGTCATGTGAAATAAGGACTAAATCAATGGGCGGTAAATCTTTCAAACTGTAAGTCGGACTGTAATCAAAAGCTTTGGTTCCCAAAAAAGAAAAGGGAGAAACTCGCTTGCCAAAGACCGGATCAACCAGAATACGCTGATGATTAATTTCGATGATTAAAGTGGAATGCCCGAGCCAGGTGATGCGAGCACGACCAGGCTTTTCTTTGAAATTTTCAGCGTCGAGCGGAACCACCGGTATCGGACGGTCAGGAACCCGATCTCCCTTCACAAAGAAAAATTCGCGCATAACTTTGAAAAAAGGCATATCATCGGTTTGCATCTCCGTTTCAACCGGGTTTTGAAATTTACCGTCTCTGAAATTCGAAGACTGCTGAGCCCTTATCAACCGTTCACCTTTTAGCTTTCCACCAAACGCAGGATTCAACTTGATCGCTACAAAGATGGCTACCAAAAGAACCAGCGCTATCACAGCAATCCACAGAAGAACTTTCCAAACTATCATTTAATGTTTTCTTTTTTAGATAAAAAATGTCAGGTCTGCCTCTGAGCAGCCGACCTAACATTCTTGTTTCATTCGTTTATTCTGGATTTAATTTACCGGAACCAACTTCAGTATTTTGCCGGGGTTTTCAATAGCTACATAAATGAATCCATCCGGACTCATTTCAACATTTCGCACCCGCCCGATACCTTCCAGTAATTTCTCGTGATGCGTCACTTCGTACCCCTCCAAAACAACTCGCTCCAGGTAGTGAAAACGCAGTGACCCAATCAGAATGTTATTCTTCCAGTTCGGATAGCGATCTCCTTTTACAAAGGTCATTCCGCAAGGAGCGATGGAAGGCACCCAATAGGTCAGCGGCTGCTCCATCCCTTCTTTTTCTGTAATGTTGGTAAATTTAGTGCCATTATAATTTATCCCGTACGAAATAACCGGCCAGCCGTAATTCAATCCCGGCTTAATCAGGTTTAGCTCATCACCTCCCATCGGGCCGTGTTCGGTTTCAAAAATCTCGCCGGTTTCCGGATTCATACAGGTGCCTTGCGGATTGCGATGCCCGTATGAATAGATTGACAGGATCGCTCCGGGAGTATCGATAAACGGATTGTCCGGAGGTATCGAGCCATCATCCATAATACGATGAATTTTCCCTGCATGATTAGTCAGATTCTGCGGGTTCTCATCCCGATTACCGCGCTCTCCAACACCGAAAAACAGATAACCATCCCGATCGAATTCCAACTTACTACCCCAGTGTTGACCCCGATTTGAATCCGGTGTCCCGTTAAAAATCTCCTCCTGATCAACCAGCTTGTTCCCATCCAAACGGGCCCGCATAACATTGGTACAGCCTTCGTCTTTATTATCATCAGCATAGCCGGAATAGGTAAAATACAACCAGCCATTATTTTCGTAATCCGGGTGAAGTTCCAAGTCCAACAGCCCTCCTTGTCCTTTCACCATTATTTCAGGTAGCCCTGTTATTTCCTGAAGCTCATTATTCGTGAACCTGTATAATTTGGCCGATCGTTCGGAGATTAGAAGATCCCCATTGGGTAAAAACTCAAGTCCCCATGGAACATCCAACCCGGTTACAACAGTATCGACAATAAATGCCTGCACTTCCGATTCCATTTTGTCATTTCCCGAAAGTGCCGGTTTTAAGTCGTCTTTGTTCTCCGGCAATCCTTTTTGCACGTAACTAGCCAACGCTTTTATCTCGTCAGTTGAAAAGGCAACTCCAAAAGCGGGCATTCCCATTTCCTCACGACCATTCGTAATGCTGTTGACCACACTCTCCAGGTTGTCGCCATACATCCATTCTTTCTTTTCGAACTTCTCCAGATTTTGTCCATGACAACCAGCGCAAAACTGTTGGTAATTTTTAACGGCCAATTCGTGTTCTTTCTCACTCAATTGCCCCGTCCCGTTAGAACATCCTCCAAGAAAGACAACAGCAAGCCAAATAAGGTGTAGACCCAAGGTATATTTCTTCATAATGTTGCAGTTTAAAATGGGAAACAAGCTATATGCAAAAAAGTTAAGCGTTCTGTAACAAAATTTTATTGAACCAGAAACTTCAAACAAACAGGGCTGGGAATATCAAAGCTTTTCCCGGTGAAAGTTATTAGTCCTGTTGCTTCATTTCTGCTGAAAATGGTCACATTATCACTGTGCTGGTTCGCAACTAACAGAAACTTCCCATCGGGTGAAAGCGCAAAATTCCGGGGCCACTGCCCTTGTACCGATTCATTTTGAATCAACTTGACCGTTCCGTCTTCCACATTGCGTTCAAAAACGGCAATGCTGTTTAGTCCGCGGTTTGAGCAATAGACAAAGCGTTCGTCAGGACTTAAATGAACATCGGCTCCGGCCTTCGTACCGGTAAAATCGGCAGGCAAGCTCGATTCACTCTGAATCAATTGATATCCGTCTCCCACTTTTTTCAAGACACTGACGCTCGATGCCATTTCTGTCATGACATAAATATACTCGCTATCAGCCGTGTAAGCAAAATGACGGGGACCTGCTCCCGGGGCCATTTCTACAAAGGGCTGTTCTGCGGGAACGTATTTCGCAGAATCCGAATTATATACGCAAAACAACAGTTTATCAATTCCCAAATCAGCGGTGATCAAGCTGGAACCATCAGCACTAAATTGTGAAGAATGGGCATGAGGCCCTTGTTGGCGAACCGTATCAGGCCCAGTGCCTTCGTGTTGAATCAATTGTGGATGATCCTCCAACGACCCGTCATTATTAACTTCGTAAATACTGATACTCCCGCTCGTGTAATTCGAAGCAACCACAGCTTTTCCATCGGGTGAAACAGCAACATGACAAGGATGATTACCTAAAGTTGCCACTTGGTTCAACTTGGTCAGGCTGCCATCTTTCTCAATCCGATAAGCCGTCACAGAGCCACTGTCCAGGTGATTATAATTGTCGACCTCACTCACAGCATAAAGGTATTTTTGATCCGGCGAAATCGTTATAAAAGAAGGATTCTCCAAATTGGGAGTTACGTTTTCTTCGATTAAATCACCAGTAACCGTATCGAACTGATAACGGTAAATTCCCTCGCTGTTTTCAACAGAATATGTTCCTACGTATAGAGCAACTTTTTTAGAACCTGATTGGCATGCGCTTAAAAGTGTCACGAGGAACACGGCGGCCAGTGCATAAATTTTCATTTGTGTGATATTTGAAATATTAATTATAACATTAAAAGCTGAGTGAGTAGAATATGATCTGCTTGAACAGACCAAAGTCTTTCTTGTTTAAAGAAGTAAACTTAACAAGAAACAATATGAAGCCCAAGTATCTTTTAATCATCCTGCTATTTATTAGTTGTGTCGGTCAGGTTCATAGTCAAAAGTTAGTTGAAGTGTGGCGAACAGGCCCGCAAATGAAAACTCCTGAGTCTGTACTATACCAACCGGAAAATAATATTCTGTATGTCGCCAACATCAACGGTAATCCTACCGAAAAAGATGGGAACGGCTTTATTTCGCTATTGAATACCGACGGCAGCATTAAGCAAATGAAATGGGTTACCGGCTTAAATGCCCCAAAAGGAATGGCGATTTTCGATGGTAAATTATATGTTTCCGATATAGACGAACTCGTTGAAATTGACATTGCCAAGGCTGAAATTAGCCATCGCTATCCGGCACCAAATGCCGTTTTTCTGAATGATGTTGCCGCTTGCATGAACGGCATGATCTTCGTTTCGGACAACCATACGGGAAGAATCCACGTGTTGAAGGACGGGAAATTCTCGGTTTGGCTGGAAGGAGATGATTTTTTGCAAACCAATGGGTTGTATACCGAAAACGGGAAACTGTACGCAGGTTCCGAAGTCATTAAGGAAATTGATATTAAAACCAAGAATGTTAAATTCATTCAGGAAGGTTGCCAGGGAATTGACGGACTGGCGAAAGATGAACACGACAATTTTGTGTTCTCAAACTGGGTCGGCAGAATCTTCTACCTAGAAGACGGAACTTTAACCAAAATGTGGGATTCAACGGCTGAAAACCTCAATACGGCAGACTTATTTTATGCCAAAGAACTCAAGTTATTGTTGGTTCCTACCTTTTTCGACAACCAGGTTGTTGCCTACAAGATAGAACACTAAATATTAGAAACACGGAAAACGAATAACTATGAAAAAAGGAAAAATTGCAGAGAAAAGCCCGGTCATGCTGGAGATGGAACCCGGCACTTATTGGTGGTGCAGGTGTGGGTTGAGTAAGAATCAGCCGTTTTGCGATGGTTCGCACAAGGTGACCGAGTTTACACCAATGGAAGTCAAAATAGACACCAAACAAACCGTTTTTTGGTGCCGATGCAAACAAACGGACAATCCACCTTTTTGCGACGGGACACATAAAACGCTGTAAAGAAATTAGAACCAGGGAGGACGGAGATCAACGGATTTCATCCTCCCTCCTTTTTTTGACATTATTTAAAGTTCGCAAAGTCTTTTTAAGAAAGCCTGCCACTAAGAATTCGTAACTTGCGACACATTTTTACACGTTATTTCATGAGAAAATCCTTCACTGCATTTTTAATCGTCACGATATTTCCGATAATGCTTTGGGCTCAAACGGAAACAGAAAAGTCTTCTTTTCACAGCCCCGATTTCAATTGGGATATTGACATTCCGCCGGGTTACGAAGAAATTGAACCTGCTGTATGGGATTTGCAAAAAGGTATTCCAGACAGTATCGCTGCTGACTCGCCGGGAATAGAAACGCCCCCAAGAACGATATTGGCGTTTAAAATCAACGATTACAATTACTTTGAATCGAACTGGCAGCCTTATGACGTGAATAAACAGGGTGATTACAAATCTCACTGTCAATCCGTTGACAATCAGTTGTACCAAACATTTGCAGAACAAATACCGGACGCTAAAATTGATACCGCCTCCAGCGTTCAACAAATCGGGAAACTTGATTTTCAAAAATTTGTTTTAAAAATGACGCTACCGAACGGCGTTACTTTAAGTTCCCACATGTTCAGCCGCCTCTTTGATGACAAAGAGTTTTCGGCAAACCTTTTTTATGTAAATGATGAGCAAGGAAGTTTACTCATGGAAGCCTGGCTGTATTCGCGTTTTGAGTAAAAAAAAAAGCTGCCAAATCAGGCAGCTCTCAATCTTTTATTGTTTTTGTAGTGTTATCACCGTTCGATCATCTCCCCGAGAGATGGAGATCTTAAGTTCCGAGCTCGTTTCGTTCGCAACACCCGTCCAAACATCACCGTTTGGCTGCATAAATTTCACCGTATAAATCCCTTGTAAATCTGAAGACACTAAAGTCGCAATGTCCTGCATTTTTTCATACCCCAGCGAGTTTCCGTTTAAGATAATCAGCTTGCGGTCGCCACTTGCCGTACTCACATAATCCACCAGGTATTTTTCGTTGAAATAAATATTTTGAGGTGTATAATCAGAAACTTGTTCTGTGGCTTCCACCACTGGAAGCTCCGGAGTTACAGTTGCGGGTACAACAGCTGCCGCTACTGGTACAGTAGTCGCCACCTGACTTTGAGCATACTTTATCGCGGGCAGTTCGTTAAAATCTTTCAAGGCATCTTCAATCGCTTCAGCATATCCCTCGCGAAACTCTTTGGACATTCCAACTCCTGCGTTCTCCCAAACCACACGATTCATACAATCACGCAACTTGATCGAAATTTTATTGCGTAAAAGCGAACTTTCTTTCTCAATTACTGCAGTCAGGGCTTCACAATAATCGGCAGGCCGTTCTGCACTTTCAAATACACATTCAATCGATTTTTTGCTCAATGCTTTCTGCAATGAAGAACTAACCCCACTCGGATCGATACCGTTTCCAATCTCGGGTACAACGATTGGGATTATTACATATTTATAGGTTGACTGAGCCGAAACTACCACCACTGAAATGATCAACGCAGCCAGCAATAAGATCTTTTTCATGTTACTACGAATTGTTTAATTTTTGATTAATACGATTTAGCAGGCGAATTTCAAAATCAAAATTCAGGGAATTCGCCTCCTATTTGTCTTGCCAAACTACTAATTTTTTGGGAGGAAAACGAGTATTACCTCTGCATTTATTTCAGCTATTGAGAGCAAGTACCAATCGGATATATAAATCAATTTCCTATCTCTATGAACCACATGTGTATTGCACCTAAAGGATGCTGTAACCTCTGCAACTTACGGCATCGAACTGCTAAAAGCATTAGGTAATTAAAAATAAATCCCTTAAATTTCATCAGAAGTCACAACGGTTTTCCCGAGCCTTCTGTAAAAAAAGACCATGGAAAAATCACTCAAATATATCAGCACTTCTCACCATACTGCATCCCTCGCCGACCGCGAGTGCTTTCATTTGACTAAAATCCAGCAGTTTCAGTGGTATGGTTTATTGAGGAAACGCTTTCGGGACATTAGTGGGTCAATGGTTTTATCGACCTGCAACCGGACTGAGATTTACGTTGAATCGGTAGAAACAACTGCTGCAGAGATCCGGGATTTTTTCATCAGCAATACTTTAAAAGAAACTTCCTCCAAAGCTACCGGCTTGTTTCAATATAGTAACTCAACGAACGAAACACTTTGCCACTTGTTGCATGTCGCCAACGGACTAAATTCTGCAATCGTCGGTGATGGTCAGATTCTGGGGCAAATTAAAGAAGCCTGGTTTAACAGCATCGAATTAAACATGCGAGGTTCGCTATTGGAGCGTGCCATGCAATCGCTGTTTAAGACTCACAAGCGAGTGGTGAATGAAACCAAATTTCACCAAGGGACACAGTCCACTGCTTATAAAGCCCTCAAATTAATAGCGGAAGAATTTGGGAAAAGCAATCTTCATTCCAAAAAACTATTGATCATTGGAGCCGGAGATATAGGCGGCCAGATACTCAGATTTCTACCCAAATTTGCTTTTCAGCAGGTTTTCATTGCAAACAGAACACACGAAAAAGCCGTATTATTAGCAGCCCAAAACAATATCGAAACGTTCGATTGGCAAGAGGTTGAAAACAATAACGTTGACGAATTTGATGCGCTAATCACTGCTGTAAGCAATCGCCCCAAGCTGATTAAACGAATGAGTAAATCACAAAGGAGAAAAATCATGGTCGACTTGGCGATGCCGGCAAATATTGATAGGGCCATTGCAAATGGTGATCACAATAAACTGTTTAGTTTAGACCTGATTAGTGGTTCAGTTGGACAAAATAAATTGGCCCGTCAGCAAGTTGAAGAGCTGATCGCCAATGAACTGAATGAATTCTCGCTGTGGTACCAAAAGCGACAAGTGCGCACTTTTTTAAGAGCGCATAAGCAAACCACAGCTCAATTATTGAATGAATATTTAAACAACAACAAATTGAAGCAACAATTTAGCGAAATTGAATTGGAGCGATTGATAAACCGAATTAGTGGTAAACTTGTTAAAGAAACGGCAAAGGAAAAGTTTTCGGCTCTAACCGAAAACCTGACTGTTCAAAATTTAAAATGGATGATGCAGGTATTTGCGACTCAAAAAATGCAATATGAAAAAGACAGGGGTATTAGTTGTTAACTTGGGAACGCCTAACAGTTACAATAAAAAAGATGTGGGCATATACTTGCGCGAATTTTTAATGGATGGGCGGGTAATCGACATTGACACATGGAAAAGATGGTTATTGGTGAATTGCATCATTGTGCCGTTCCGTGCCCCTAAAGTTGCTCACGAGTATAAAAAGCTTTGGCTCGACAAAGGTTCTCCGCTAATGGTTTACGGACAGGAACTAGTCGGAAAACTCAATAAAAAGTTTGACAACTCAGTCGTTGTGGAACTGGCAATGCGTTATCAAAATCCATCCATCCAATCCGGACTGGAAAAGCTAAGGCAAGCTAATGTCGAGGAAATAATCATTTTCCCGCTTTTCCCACAATATGCTTCAGCCACAACAGGTTCAGTTGCCGAAAAGGTGATGGAGATTGTTTCTAAATGGAACGTTATTCCGAACATCCAGTTTATCAACAGCTATCACGACGACAAACAATACATCGGCAATTTTGCCGACAAATTAAAAACAGATATCAAAAAATACAGTCCTGATCATATTCTGTTTAGTTACCACGGGATCCCCGAGCGACACCTTGACAACATGAACGAAAACGGCGTGGTTCATTGTGAGCATTGCCAGGGCGATACCTGTAAACAAGGAAATAAAAAGCGCTATTGTTACCGTTCGGCTTGTTTCGAAACATCGCGGCTGATTGCTGAGCAACTGAAACTTCCGAAAGAGAAGTACACCACGTCATTTCAAAGCCGCTTAGGGAAGGATCCCTGGATAAAACCATATACTGACGCGACAATCGAGAAGATGGCCCAAACCGGAACCAAAAATTTACTCGTTTTATCACCGTCATTTGTGGCCGACTGCTTGGAAACAACCCTCGAAATTGGCGAGCAATACAAGGATCTGTTTAAAGAAAAAGGTGGATCCGATTTTCACTTTACTGAAAGCCTGAATGCCGATGATGCCTGGGTACAAACAATCTATAACCTGCTCTGCCGGGAGATTAATAAAGGCGCGGCAAAAATCAGCAAGGGAATCGTTCACAACATTGCTGACTTCGATCCAATTACCAGTAGCAATTAAGGAAACAGCTCTAACATCAAAAGCATTCTCAATATAAATGGACAATCAGTCTTTGCAATATACAAAGACTGATTTTTTTTTCGCACAAAGACGATAGTTCAAGTGTAATTTTTGGTCTTTCTTTGCAATATTTTGCTGTACTACTGGATGTTTTGGCTATTTTTGGCTCCGAAAATAAAATTGCCTGACTCATGCAAAAATTAGCTTCGCTCGCCGTCCTTCCTTTTTTCCTGTCCGGAATAAATAGCTATGCTCAAAAACCATCACAACTTTACAACGGGAAAAACTTAAACGGTTGGTACGCCTTTGACTCCGCAAGCGGGAAGCACAAAAAAGCCAATGAGTTATTTCAAGCATCTGACAACATGATTCGCATGTTTGGCCCCGAAGCCGGCTACCTGATGAGTAAAAAATCTTACAATGAATTTGAACTCACCGCTGAATTTCGATGGAATACAGTCGAAAATTTCACCCGGAAAAACAATAAGAAAAACAGCGGGTTGATGTATCTGGTGCCGGAAAGTGCAAAAGATACCCTATGGCCTCAAGGCATTCAATTTCAAATTAAAGAAGGATCCACCGGCGATTTTATTTTATTACAAAATGTAACGTTGGAACAAAAAGGCACAAGAAACGACCCCGGACGAAGTGTTGTTTTGGGCAAAGATAAGGATGCAGAAATGCCAACCGGAGAATGGAATAAAATCCGAATTCGGGTTGAAAGCGGGAAAGTCAGCCAATATTTAAATGGCGAATTGGTTAATGAAGGAATCAAACCCTCTGTAAATAATGGCAGAATATTGCTGCAATACGAAGGCTTTCCGATTGATTTTCGAAATATTGAGATCACTAAATTGTAAACCTAAATATAAACACAGCGAATAAACGATGAATGCAAAGCAACTGGTTGGCGAAAAGGCAACTGAATACATTCAGGATGGAATGATTGTGGGCCTGGGAACAGGCTCAACAGCTTACTGGGCCATTCAAAAGATTGGTCAACTCGTAAAAGAAGGTCTGAAAATAAAAGGTGTTCCAACATCAAAAGCAACTGAACAACTGGCGAATGAATTAAATATTCCATTGCTGGATGTTTCTGAAGTTCGATCGATTGATGTGACAATCGACGGAGCCGATGAATTTGATCCGAATAAACAATTGATAAAAGGCGGAGGTGGCGCTTTGCTTCGTGAAAAAATCGTAGCCCGTATCAGCAAAGTGTTCATTTGTATTGCCGATGCCAACAAGAGTTCCGAATTCCTGGGGAGTTACCCGCTACCCGTTGAAGTAACACCTTTTGCCTACCAGATCACAGCATATCAATTAGAACAATTGGGTTGTAAACCAACGCTACGGATGAAAGATGATAAACCCTATATCACCGACAACCAAAACTACATTATTGACTGTAAATTCGAACGGATCGACAATCCGTCTGAGCTGACTGTTCTTTTAAACCAGATTCCCGGAGTTGTTGAAAATGGTTTGTTTGCCAACATCGCGACCAAAATTATTTGCAATACCGAAGATGGTGGTATCGAAGTAATTGAATAGACTTCACATCTGCAACATACAAAGAAAGGCTGCCTAAACATTTAGGCAGCCTTTCTTATTTGTTCCGGAAATAGAACTGATCCTATTTGGCTGAGAACTTGTAAATCGTAGTTGAATGTAAAGTATCACCCGGCATTAAAACAGTATTCGGGAAATTAGCATGATTTGGTGAATCCGGATAATGTTGTGTCTCCAAACAAAGCCCGGTTCTGTGATCGAATGTTTTACCATATTTTCCGGTTAAAGTACCATCCTGGAAGTTACCTGAGTAAAACTGGATCGCTGGTTCGGTTGTGAAAATTTCCATATAACGACCAGACTCCGGCTCATACAAACTCCCGGCTAAAGTCATTTCACCAGCATTCTGATCTTTGTTCAAAATGTAGTTATGGTCATAACCCAAACCGATTTTGATGGGTTCGTAATCAGAGTTGATCCGTTCGCCGATTGGTGTTGGAGTTGTAAAATCCAGGTCAGTTCCTTTAATCGATGCAATCTCTCCAGTAGGAATTAACTCTTCATCAATTACAGTTGTTGAGTCTGCATCCAAATACATCACGTGACTTAAAATATCACCATTACCCTCGCCCTTCAGGTTGAAGTAAGCGTGATTAGTCAGGTTGAACGGACATGGTTTATCAGTGGTGGCTTCGTAGTCAATCTTCAACTCATTGTCATCGGTCAATGTGTAAGTAACTGTCACATCTTTGTTGCCGGGGAAACCAAATTGTCCATCCGGGCTATGAATCTTCATCGCCACCGCTTGACCTTCGTCAGTTACTTTTTCTTCTGCAGCAAAAATACTGTGCTTAAAGCCAATAAGTCCGTTGTGCAGGCAGTTTCCATGGTCATTGGCCGGCAACTGGTAAGTTGTTGTGTCAATCGTGAATGTTGCATTGCCAATCCGGTTCGCGTAAGGCCCAATAATGGCCCCGTATTCGTTATCGACATCCAGGTATTCCTGAATCGACTTCCAACCTAAGTTAACATCGGCCATTTTTCCGTTGCGATCAGGTGCAAAAATCGAAACAATTTTGCCGCCATAATTTGTGATAGCGACTTTCATGCCGTTGGCATTTTCCAAAATGTAAAGGTTGATTTGTTTGCCGTCCACCGAAGTTTCAAAATCGGCTTTAGTGAAAGGCATTAACTCTTTTTGGGCAGGCTGTTGACAGGCAAAAGCCAATACCAAAAAAATCAGTGATAGTTTTTTCATAAGTAAATAATTATCGTGTGTGTTTTATTTCCAGTCAGAACAAAGGTTAAAAATACTTTTAATATTTTCAACACCTTTCCCCTTTAATCACCACCCTGAATTCTTGTTTAAAAACATGATTATTAAAAACGGCACTCTCTAATCTTCTAAATATAATCTTAGAAGCAGTGACAGAGCCCACTGAGTAACTGCACTGGTGTTAATATTCTTAAAATCAAGCTAATTTTATAAGAAAATAGAAACAATGCAAACGAATAATCGTTATAATTGCAGTGACAAAAGCCTAAAATGGTTCGAAAAATCAGTCATATTACCATTGTTTTCCTGTTGTTAGTTTTAACAATGGGTTTCACTGTATCTAAGCATTACTGCGGTGATTCATTGGTTGATGTGTCCGTTTTTTCGGGAACTGCTGACAGCTGTACAAGTGACCAAAATGCTTGCGATATGGGCAGTTGTTGTCACAATGAAAACCATGTATACCAATTGCACGAAGATTATACTTCGCCGATCGTTTTGGATCATGTGGCTTTCTTTCAAGTTGAATTGGCTACATTCTGCCTGCAGTTGCTTCACGAAAACAATATAGCTGAAGTCAACTCAATCGTAAATCACATTGAATCGCCTCCGCCAAAACTCGTTTGCGAGGTTCTTTCCGATTTTCAGGTTTATCGTTTATGATTTTTTGAACGCTTTTCGGTTTCAGTATTCACTGATTCCGATTGATTTCGCGTGCATCCGATCTTGCATGCTGTTTCGTGATTATTTAATCAATCACACGCGTTCAATTTTCATAAATCGAAAACCATGCTCAATAGAATCATTCGTTTCTTTTTAGAGAATAAGCTGGTTACCTTCCTCATTCTGACGCTCCTTATCAGTTGGGGAGTTATCAATTCACCATTCGGATGGAACACCGGTATTTTACCGTCAGATCCGGTTCCGGTGGATGCCATCCCCGACATTGGAGAGAACCAGCAAATCGTATACACCGAGTGGGCAGGCCGGAGCCCTCAGGACATTGAAGACCAAATCTCCTACCCGCTCACCACTTCGCTTTTGGGAATCCCCGGGGTGAAAACCATCCGGAGTAACTCCATCTTCGGTCTATCCAGTATTTACATCATTTTCGATGAAGATGTCGATTTTTACTGGAGCCGAACCCGGATTTTGGAAAAATTAAACTCGCTTCCTGCCGGGACACTACCAGATGAAGTAACGCCATCGCTTGGGCCGGACGCAACAGCCCTAGGGCAAATTTACTGGTATACCCTGGAAGGACGTGACAAAGACGGGAAGCCGGCCGGAGGCTGGGATCCGCAGGAATTGCGTTCCGTGCAGGACTATTACGTTCGCTATTCCTTAACTTCGGCACAAGGAGTTGCCGAGGTCGCCTCCATTGGCGGATTCGTTAAAGAATATCAGGTAGATATTGATCCGAATGCCATGAAAGCCAATGGAGTCAATGTCATGCAAATCATGAACGCTGTAAAAAACAGCAACCTCGATATTGGTGCGCGAACCTTGGAATATAACCGAGCCGAGTACCTAATCCGGGCTTTGGGATACATTGAAAACATTCAGGATTTAGAAGAAAGCGTTGTAGCCGTTAATAACAATGTGCCCATCCGCATTAAAGATGTGGCGAAAGTAAACTTTGGCCCTGCCACCCGTCGCGGCGGACTGGATAAAGGCGGGGCCGAAGCCGTTGGTGGCGTTGTGGTTGCTCGCTACGGTGCAAACCCCATGCAAACCATCGAGAACCTAAAAGCTAAAATCGCAGAGATTGCTCCGGGGTTGCCCTCTAAAACGTTGGCCGACGGCACTGTTTCCAAAGTTACCATTGTTCCCTTTTACGACCGCACCGGGCTAATCAAAGAAACATTGGGAACACTGGAAGAAGCTCTTTCCCTGGAGATTTTGATTAGCATTATCGTGGTAATTGTGCTGGTGCTGAATTTAAGAGCCTCATTCCTGATTTCAAGCTTATTGCCAATCGGGGTACTGATGACTTTCATCTTTATGCGGCGATTTGGCGTGGATGCCAACATTGTTGCCCTGTCGGGTATCGCGATTGCCATTGGGGTGATGGTCGATGTCGGGGTCGTCTTCACCGAGAATATCATCCGTCATCTGGAGATGGCTGAAAACCTTGGCGCAAAAGGTAAAAAGCTTTTGACTGTCGTTTATGAAGCCACTGTCGAAGTAGCCGGAGCGGTGATCACCGCCTTGTCAACTACTGTGGTCAGCTTCCTTCCGGTATTTGCCATGGAAGCTGCCGAAGGGAAACTCTTCAAGCCGCTGGCTTTCACCAAAACATTTGCCATGCTTTCGGCTTTGTTTATTGGCTTGGTTTTCATCCCGGCATTTGCCAACGTCGTCTTCTCCATTCGTTTCGACAAACGGAAAGTAAAAATGATCTTCAACAGTATGCTGGTTGTTGCCGGAATTGCGTTGTCCATTATCTCAGGAAATTGGGTCGCACTAGCGCTAGTTGCTATCGGTGCTAATAATCTGTTGGAATACCGCTGGCCGAAGAACCGAAAACAGTTCACGAATTACATCAATGTCACCATTACACTCATCGTGGTTGTTTTCTTCATGACCAAAGCATGGATGCCGATGGGTGCACAAAATTCTATGCTGACCAACTTCCTGTTTGCAATTGCGGTAATCGGCATTATACTCGGGGCACTCATGACGATTGTCCATTTTTATTCTTTCATATTGAAATGGTGTTTGGCAAATAAATGGACCTTCCTAAGTATCCCAATTATTGTGGTTGTTCTGGGAATCGTCATCTGGCAAGGTTTCAACAAAACATTCGGCTTTGTGCCCGATTTTGTCAAGGACACCAAAGCGTGGCAAGCAACAAGTGATCGGTTTCCCGGCATCGGAAAAGAATTCATGCCCAACCTGGACGAAGGTTCTTTCCTACTGATGCCGACGACCATGCCCCACTCCGGTGTTCAGGAGAATCTGGAAGTGATCGCCATGCTCGATAAAAAGGTCAATTCAATTCCTGAAGTAGAAAATGTCGTCGGTAAATGGGGACGCGTAAACTCGGCACTCGACCCGGCACCGGTTTCCATGTACGAGAATATCATCAATTATAAATCGGAATACATTCTGAACGAAGAGGGACATCGCATGCGTTTTAAAGTGAATAAAGATGATGCATATGTTCTGAAAGACGGTTCTGTCTATAACCCGACAACCGATGGGTTCCGCCTGATTAGCAAAGAAAATCTGGTTGAAGATAAAAACGGTGAATACTTCCGCCAATGGCGCGACAAGATCCACTCGCCGGATGATATCTGGCAAGAGATCATCAAAGAATCCACCATTCCGGGATTGACCTCAGCGCCGAAATTGCAGCCCATCCAAACCCGCTTGGTGATGTTGCAAACCGGCATGCGTGCCCCGATGGGAATCAAAGTTTTCGGCCCCGATCTGGAGACCATTGAAAAAGTTGGTTATGAATTGGAAAACGAGCTGAAGCATGTCAACGGTGTTGAGCCCATGTCGGTTTTTGCCGACCGTGTTGTTGGGAAACCGTACATCGAACTAAAGATTAACCGGAAAGCCTTATCCAGATACGGACTAACCATACAGGCATTGCAGTCGGTTATTGGCAGTGCCATCGGAGGTATGCAGCTTACGACAACCGTTGAAGGCCGCGAACGCTACCCCGTTCGGGTGCGCTATGCCCGTGAGTTCCGAGATAATCCGGACGATCTGAAAAAGGTTCTCATCCCAACTCCCGCAGGAGCGCAGGTTCCGCTAGGCGAGTTGGTCGACATTCAATATACCCGCGGACCACAGATGATCAAAAGTGAAGACACGTTCCTGGTTGGCTATGTGATCTTCGACAAAAAACCGGGCTATGCTGAGGTGGACGTTGTAGAGAATGCGCAAAAGTATCTGCAGGATAAAATTGATGCCGGGGAAATTACGATTCCTTCCGGTGTAAAATACGTGTTCACCGGGAACTATGAGAATCAAATTCGGGCCACAAACCGCTTGCTGGTCGTCGTCCCAATTTCGCTCATTCTCATTTTCCTGATTCTCTACTTCCAGTTTAAATCAGTCACCATGTCGGCCATGACCTTCTCCGGAATTTTGGTTGCTTTCTCCGGAGGTTTCATCATGCTATGGCTTTACGGACAAAGCTGGTTTATGAACTTCAGCCTGGGAGGCATCAACATTCGCGATATGTTTCAAATGGGAACGGTCAACCTGAGCGTTGCGGTTTGGGTCGGCTTCATTGCCCTGTTTGGTGTTGCGACCGACGATGGCGTGATTATGGGAACTTACCTGAAGCAAGTCTTCAGCCGAAACAAGCCCGGCACTGTTGCTGAAATCCGCCAGTCCATTCTCGAAGCCGGTACGCAGCGGGTACGTCCCGCAATGATGACGGCTGCGACAACCATCATCGCACTGATTCCTGTGCTCACCTCAACCGGTAAAGGTTCCGATATTATGGTCCCGATGGCCATCCCCTCTTTTGGCGGAATGATTATCCAGGTGATGACCATGTTTGTGGTGCCTGTTCTATTTAGCATGTGGCAGGAAAGTCAACTGAAACGCTCACTCAAAAAAGCACAGTCATGAAAAGATTAATGTACACAATCATATGCAGCTTTTTATTGCTCAATTCTTTTAGCGTACATGCACAAAAAGAACTAAACGGCTATTTGCAAGCTGCCGCGGAAAACAATCCGGGGCTAATAGCCTCATTCAACGAGTACATGGCTGCTTTGGAGGCCGTGTCCCAAGTGAGCAGTTTGCCTGATCCGCAGGTGGCCTTCGGCTATTTTATCAAACCAGTGGAAACACGGAATGGGCCAATGAATTTCAAAATTTCGGCCTCTCAAATGTTCCCTTGGTTTGGTACGTTGCGAGCCAAAGAAGATGCAGCGACGCATGCCGCCAAAGCCAAATACGAGCAATTTCTGGAAGCGAAATCCAAACTCTTTAATGAGGTTCGAAGTACCTATTTCAACCTGTATTTTTCGAACAAGGCCATTGTGGCGACCAATGAAAATCTGGAGCTGCTCACCTCCCTGCAAAAACTGGCAATCATTAAAGTGGAAGCCGGAACGAGCTCGATGGTTGATGAATACCGGATTGAAATAGAGATCGGAGATTTGGAGAACCAATTGGCGCTACTACGGGATAAACTGTTCACCCAGCAGACCATGTTCAACAAGTTGCTGAACCGTGAACAGCAAGAACAGATCAACCTTCCGGATACGCTTTGGGATGAAGGACTGCCCTACCCAAAGACTGCGATTCGCGATAGCATATTGGCACAAAACCACCAACTGCTGAATCTTGATCTGCAGGAACAAGCCTTGCAATTCAAACAGGAGGCTGCTCGCAAAACCGGATTGCCGCAAATTATGGTTGGCCTTGACTACACTTTTGTAGGGAAAGGCGACAACAACCTTTCCGGAAAAGACGCTCTCGTATTGCCCCAGGTTGGCATTACGATTCCGCTTTACCGAAATAAGTATAAATCGATGGTCAACGAAGCGGTGTACCTGGAGACAGCCAAACAGAATGAAAAGCTGAATAAATCGAATATCCTGGAAACCGTTTTCGAGCAAGGATGGAAAGATTTTCAGGATGCTGACCGGCGGATTACACTGAACGAAAACCAGGCTAAACTGGCTCGAATGTCCATCGACTTGTTGGAAACAGATTACAGTAATACCGGTAAAAATTTCGAGGAAATTCTCCGAATGGAACGGAAGCTGTTGCTCTACCAACTTGAACTGGAAAAGGCGCGTGCAGACAAGCAAGCGGCCCGGTCGTTTATCAATTACCTCATGGGAAAATAAGTGGAATATTAGAATCAAACAAAATGAAAAAATTCATTCAACAAATAAAACAAAACTACCGGCTGGTGCTAGTTGTGCTAATTGTCGGACTATTGTTGGGCTGGCTAATCCGTCCTTCCGGCGAAACTCCGGCAGCAAACGAAACGGCTTTGCATGAGGCCCATGACCATGCCGAAGAAGCAACGGTCTGGACCTGTTCCATGCACCCGCAAGTGCGCTCGGACAAACCGGGGAAATGTCCCATTTGCGCAATGGACCTGATTCCCTTGAGCTCCATGCAATCGGACGATGAAGGGACCAATCCGAACGATATTGTGATGACTGAATCAGCCGCCAAGCTAGCTGCTGTCCAAACAATGGTTATCCGGAAGGGAGCTGCCGAAAAAAGCATTTTCCTGCAAGGGAAAGTACAGGCCGACGAACGAAACCTGGCAGAAATGACCGCTCGTTTCGGGGGCCGAATAGAAAAGCTCTTTATCAACTTTACCGGGCAACAGGTCAGTCAAGGCGAAAAACTGGCAACCATTTATTCACCCGAACTGATCACTGCTCAACGTGAATTGCTTGAGGCTGTTAAGTTGAAAGATTCCCGTCCATCATTGTATAAAGCTTCGCGCGAAAAACTGAAGTTGTGGGATTTAACCGACAACCAGATTTCAGCAATTGAAAGCCACGGAGAGCCGCAAACCTATTTCGACATTCTCGCGACCATCTCGGGAACCGTCATGAACCGCCATGTGGCTGTCGGCGATTACGTTAAAAAAGGCGATCAGCTCTTTCAGCTCATCAACCTCTCGCAGGTTTGGGTTTTGTTCGATGCTTACGAAAGCGATTTGCCCTGGCTTAAGGTTGGCGATCCGGTGACATTCACCGTGCAAGCTATGCCAGGAAAGGAATTCACCGGAAAAATCAGTTACATCGACCCGTTCCTGAATGGATCCAGCCGGGTGGCTAAAGTCCGGCTTGTCGTTAATAATCCGCAACAGGAACTGAAACCGGAAATGTTTGTCAACGGCATCGTCGAATCCGATAAAGCTGAAAAAACAAACGAGTTGCTGATTCCCAAATCAGCGGTGCTGTGGACCGGAAAGCGATCCGTGGTTTATGTAAAAGTTCAGGGAACCGAAAATCCAACATTCAGCTTCCGACAAATTGAATTGGGCCCGGAAACCGGCAACTACTATGTCGTGGCAAACGGCTTGAACGAAGGCGAAGAAGTGGCGGTAAACGGCGTATTCAAAATCGATGCAGCAGCGCAACTACAAGGACTGACCAGCATGATGAATCCCGAAGGTGGGGATTCCGGAGCCGGAAAAATGCCGGGGATGGATATGGGAGGAAGCTCCAATAGCGCCGCTAAACAAAAAGAAGCTCCAGCTGAAATTGACAAATCCAAAATCTCCGTTCAATTCAAGAAACAGCTTCAACAAGTGTACGATGTGTACCTGAATATGAAAAATGCATTCATCGAAAGCGATGCCAAACAAGTTGCCTCTGATGCATCAGAAGTAAAAAAAGCATTGCAAAAAGTAAACATGGAATTGCTGAAAGGTGATGCCCATATGGCCTGGATGGATCAATTAAAAGTCATCAGCAGCACCATCGATAACATCAGCAAGAGCACTGATATTGCCCTGCAACGAAAAGAGTTTGCCGCCTTCAACATGGCCTTCCATAAAAGTATCAAACAATATGGGATGAATGGCGCGACAGCTTATTACCAATATTGCCCCATGGCCAACAGCGACCAGGGAGCCTATTGGTTAAGCGAGACTAAAGAAATCCGGAATCCTTATTTCGGAGAAGATATGCTGGGATGTGGAGAAAACAGGGAAACCCTGGAATAAGATAAGGCAGGGGGGAGCTGATTGCTCCACCTCCAGCCTTCAAATTGCGTAAAACCATAAAAAGTACTGTCATGGAAGATTTCATTCAAACTCATCAAATTCGGACTAAAAAACCACTGTCCGAAGATTTGAAAAAGGCATGCCAGGCTTTGATTGATTCCACAAACGGGATCCAAACAATTTCGTTTTCTGAGAACCTGATTACAGTCGAGTACAACCCTTATCAAATCACTGAAGGAAACCTGGAGCAATTGATCTCCGAACTCGGAATTAAAATAACATCTCCGGAAAAAACAGGATTTCTGAAGCGCTGGTTAAAATACATCGCAAAAGAAAATAAAGAAAGTCTTGGAAGCGGACGTTTGGACTGCTGCGACATGAACCATAAAAAACATCAAACATGAAACCAATAACTTTTATTAACCTATGCGCTGCCCTGGCGCTTTTTGTACTAACTGCTTGCAGTAAAAACGAAGATACATCAGAGCAGACAATCACAGGAACCTACGTCGGAACCTTAAAAAGTTCGGCCAGCACAACTACCCCTATCGCTGCGACCGCAACAGTTGTTGAAACCGGGGATCTGGAGATTGAGCTTCACTGCCTGAGCGACGAGCTGGATACCACTCTGGTCCTGAAATACTACCATAATGATGACAGCATTATGGTCTGTCTGACTGGTGATGACTTTGAGCACATGTACGGACACATGTTGGGACAAGGACATATGATGGGTGGCATGATGGGCGATTTGTCTGATGGAGAGACCGAATGGATGCATCACTTAAACGACGAACATCAGGATGGTGACGAACATTTTGGAGGATTTGACATGCAACATCATACTTTCGGATATCGTTTCGAAATGATGGACGGCGACATGCCTTACAACCTGACCTTTCAAGGCGTGAAAGAATAAAACAACAATCATGTTACTTGGTACACTCATAATCGCAATCATACTAGTGGCATTCGTCATGCTTGCCCTGGGAGTGAAACTGCTGTTCGATAAAAATGCTGAGTTTACCGTTCATTCCTGCGCGTTGGAAGATGATGAAAGCCTTGATAAGGACCTAAGCTGCTCCAAATGCCAGTTGAGAGACTTGGTAGATTGCCCCGAGAATAAGGGAAAAGAAAACATTGAAATCGAAGAAAAACCATCAAAGTAAATCGCATGAAACTAGTCAAAGCATATATCAGACACAGAAAGGCGGAAGAAGTATTCCACACACTCAAAAGCGGTGGCTTTTGCTGCATGACCTTCGTGGAGTGTGAAGGAACCGGCCAATATTCCGACCATGAAAAGCAACACATCAGTGACAAGTACCCGTTTGCTGACGCCTACCGGGTCATCAAACTGGAAATTTTGATCGCGGAAGAACATGTAGCTTCGGTTGTCGAACTCATCCGCAAAAGCGGAAGGACTGGCTACCGGGGTGACGGACTGGTCATTGTTTCGCCCGTCGATGAGGTTTATAAAGTCCGCACCGACGACAATGGAATTCTTGCAATATAATGACACAAATTAGCCTATGGACATCTACATCAAAAATATGGTTTGCAACCGCTGCATCATGGTTGTTTCAGACATTTTCAAGGAAGCCGGATTGCCGGATGCAAGCGTACAACTGGGCAAAGTATCGGTTGCCGGGTCAGTTGCCGATGAAAAACTGGGTTCCATCACTAACAAGCTCCACGCAGCGGGTTTTGAAATCATCAATGATGGTAAAAGCCGCCTGATAGAACAAATCAAAAAGCTCACGATTGACTTTGTCTACCAAAAACCGGAGGATGTGCATGTAAATTTCTCAGAGTTCCTGTCGGCCAGACTGAATCTGGACTACAACTACCTGAGCACACTTTTTTCGTCGGTAGAAAGCTCAACCATTGAAAAGCACCTGATCAACATGAAGATTGAGCGGGTGAAAGAATTGCTGGTGTACGATGAAAAATCGCTGAGCGAAATTGCCTGGGAAATGGGTTACAGCAGCGTGGCCCATTTATCGGGTCAATTCAAAAAGGTCACCGGCTTCACGCCTTCATTTTTTAAAAAACTGGGCGAACAAAAGCGAAAATCAATCGACAAGGTTTAAAACCTTAAAATGATGTAAATGAAATTGAAAATTGTGTAACAGAACCGGGTTGTTCATCGCGTAACTTTGAAGTATAATTTAAAATCAACGAGTTATGAAAACACTGAGAGAAATATTCAAAAGATTTGGGCCATCAAATGAGCTAAGAGAAAGTGCTCCCTGTTGCGGAGGTGGCGGAAGCGCTCATCGTCATCACCAGGCAGAACAAGGTGGCCATGCAAAAATGCTATACCAATGCCCAATGAAATGTGAAGGCGACAAAACCTACGATGAACCAGGCAATTGTCCGATCTGTAACATGCATCTGACCCCGGTAAAAAATTGAATTGATTAGATCTGCCTCCGCCCCGCGGAGAAGACCCAAATGGGTGTGAAGAAAATAATAAAGGAGAATATCATGCACGGATTAAATGGAATGAGTTGGGGAATGGGCTTCGGCTGGCTGATCGGTCTGATCATTCTGATCATCCTGATCTGGCTGATTGTGAAAGCAGTCAACAACGGCAGTACTTCAGCTCCTCAACAATCAAAATCAGCCTTGGAAATCTTAAAAGAAAGATATGCCAAGGGCGAAATCGACAAAGAAGAATTTGAAACTAAAAAGCGGGCCATTTTATCATGACCGGCGTCGATTCAAATTAAGAAAGAAGGACCACATGAATATTGAAACGGCAACAAAATATTACTGTCCCATGCATTGCGAAGGTGATAAAACCTACGACAAGCCCGGCGATTGCCCGGTTTGCAATATGCATTTGGTTCCGGGCGACACGGAATCCGAAAACGGGCATCGCAAACATGACCATGCACACCGCGGCCATGACCACCCTCATGCTCATCAGCCAGCAACCGACCAACAGCAGAAAAGCCACGGGCAGTACTATTGCCCCATGCGCTGCGAGGGCGACAAAACGTATGATGAGACAGGGGACTGTCCGGTTTGCGGCATGCACCTGTTAAAGGAAGAAACAAGACCGGCGGGAAGAAAAGCGGAAGAAACCAGCGACGAAGAAAATGCCTGGCACCAAATGGCTAAAAAGTTTTGGCTGGCGTTGGCTTTGAGTCTTCCGGTATTCATCATTGCCATGTCCGATATGTTCAGCTTCCTACACCTTGAAAATCTGGCATCAAAAAGTGTTTGGAACTGGATTGAATTTGCATTGGCAACACCGGTTGTGTTTTATTCCGGCTGGAGCTTTTTCAAACGGGGATACAGTTCCGTTATCCGTCGCTCGCCCAACATGTGGACATTGATTTCCATTGGGGTTGGTGCAGCTTACCTGTTCAGTGTGCTGGCCATGCTGGTCCCGGGGCTTTTCCCGGCACAGTTTAAAGATCCACAGGGGAATGTTCACGTATACTTCGAAGCAGCTGCGGTCATCCTCACCCTTGTTTTATTGGGGCAGGTGCTCGAACTTCGGGCACACAGCAAAACAAACTCCGCTATTAAAGCTTTGTTGCAGCTTACTCCGCCTGTTGCCCGTGTGATCCGTAACGGACAGGAAGAAAAAATTCCCCTGGAGGAAGTGGACGTTGGCGATCTGCTTAAAGTAAAGCCCGGCGAGAAAGTTCCGGTGGATGGCAAAATTACCGAAGGCAGTGCCGTGATCGATGAAAGCATGATCACCGGAGAGCCCATCCCTGCAGAAAAATCGGTCAACGAACCGGTAACCGGCGGGACGATTAACGGGAACACCACTTTCACCATGAAAGCCGAGAAAGTTGGTGCAGACACGCTCCTCTCCCAAATTATTGAAATGGTGAATGAAGCCGGTCGCTCTCGTGCCCCCATTCAAAAGCTGGCCGACTTAGTGGCCAAATACTTTGTACAGATTGTCATCAGTATTGCGCTGATCACCTTTGCTGTTTGGGCCATTTGGGGTCCCGATCCTGCTTATGTGTATGCTTTCGTGAATGCGGTGGCGGTGCTGATTATTGCCTGTCCCTGTGCCTTGGGTTTGGCAACTCCTATCTCAATCATGGTTGGAACCGGACGTGGTGCCCAGTCGGGTGTTTTGGTCAAAGATGCGCGGGCCATCGAAGAAATGAATAAAGTCGATACGCTGATCATCGATAAAACCGGAACCATCACCGAAGGAAAACCATCCTTAAAATCATACCTCTCCTTTGGGGATAAAACAGATGAAGAAATCCTTCAACTGGCGGCTTCCATTGATGCCAATAGTGAACATCCCATTGCTGATGCGATAGTAAAAGGAGCAAAGCAGAAAAATATTAAACTGATCATGCCTGATCAATTTGAAGCCATAACCGGAAAAGGAGTACAGGCCATCTTTCAGTCTAAAAAATTAGGATTGGGGAACCACCGTCTACTGGAAGATTTTGAAGCCACACTTGACGAAGAAAAACAAAAAATAGTGAAAGAATGGCAGTCTTCAGGGCAAACCGTGATGTACCTGTTGCTCGAACACCAGGTAGAAGGAATTGTCAGCGTGGCGGATAAAATAAAGGAAAGCTCAGCCAAAGCGGTAACGGCCTTGCAGCAACTGGGCGTAAAAGTACACATGCTTACCGGCGACAACGAGTTTACCGCGAAAGCAGTAGCCGAAGAACTACACCTGGATGGTTACCAGGCGGATTGTTTGCCCGAAGATAAATACAAGCGGGTAAAAGAATTGCAGCAGCAAGGAAAGGTGGTGGCCATGGCGGGCGACGGCATTAACGATGCCCCGGCGCTGGCACAAGCCAACATTGGCATTGCCATGGGAACCGGAACTGACATTGCCATGCAAAGCGCCGAAATCACCTTAGTGAAAGGCGACCTCAACGGCATTGTCCGTGCACGGGACTTAAGTCATAAAGTGATGCAGAACATCAAACAAAACCTGTTTTTTGCCTTTGTGTACAACTCCATAGGGGTACCCATTGCGGCAGGTTTGCTGTATCCGTTTTTTGGCATTTTACTTAGTCCAATGATTGCTGCCGCAGCGATGAGCTTTAGTTCAGTATCGGTCATTTCGAACGCTTTACGATTAAAAAACAAATAGAGATAATTAGTTTTAACCTTAAAAATTTACAAAGATGAAAACAAGAGTATTGAGTTTGGTTGCCTTGTTCCTGATGGGAACTGCAACCGTATTTGCAGCCAGCAAAACCGAAAAATTTAAAGTGTACGGTAACTGTGGCATGTGTGAAAAGACCATCGAGAAAGCTGCGCTTTCTGTAGAAGGTGTCAGTGTAGCCGATTGGAACAAGGAAACCAAACAAATCGAAGTGACCTTCGACGATGCGAAAACCGACGTGCATAAAGTGCATATGGCCATTGCCAAGTCTGGTTACGACACCGACATGCACAAAGCGACAGCCGAAGCTTACGAAGCGTTGCCAGGCTGCTGCCAGTACGACCGTGCTCCGGAAAAACCGGAAATGAAATAACATGCCAAAGGGATGTCATCAGCCAACGCGGATGTCATCCCTTCTTTTTTTCCCGTCATAAATAGCTTGATTACTTACCCCGGGGAATCTCCAACGGTGCTTATTCCTCAGTCATACCCTCAAAAGGAAACGCACCTTCAAACTTCCCGATATAATCCTGTACAACCTCTTTTTGAGGCTGAATGTGCACCCAGTTGATCGTTAACTCGGCGTCTTTCCGGTCTCCGGGAGCCTGGCCTTCATTCAGCCAAAAATTGATATGCAAACTCGCTTTCCCTGCCTTTGGAATGTAATCTCCGTCATAGGTCCACTCGTTGATCAAATAGCCCGGCGAGGGCAAACTATCCGCATGACCGTGGTAACTTTCAAATTCGATGTTATCCTTCCTCCAGATAAATTTGTGTGTCGAATAATCGCCGGATAAGTTCAAGGCAAATCGTTCGTGGTTTTCATCGTCATAAGGTGAAGGTTGTACTGTATACCAACCCAGCATGGATTGTGAGTCGCGATTCGGAAATTCAATATCGATTTCGGAGCTGTCATTTTCATAAACAAATAAGCCCACAATAATATTGGAAGCGTATTTTTCGACATTGCTCGCCACATGAAACTTGTACTCGCCGTAGCCAAATTTCTGTTTGGAGTAGATCTCGGAACAATGCCACTCCCCTCTGATCTTTCTAATCTTCAGGTGCAGAAAACCGTTAGAATCAACCCAAACACTTTTTGAGCTGTCTGACCAATAGTTTGGGCCGGGGCCTGCAAAGCCATCTTTGACATACCATTCTATTCCGGCAAATTGGATTGTCCGTTGTGCGAACGAACTAAGTGAGCTCATCAAAAGCGCCAATAAAACTGTATAGCCTATTTTTCTCATCGTGCCTGAAATTGCCAATATAACTGTTATCATTCAATCAAAGTCCCGGCATCACATATCGCGTCTGTTGTAAGAACATAAAAGTTAAGTAAAAAAATCTGACTAATCAGCGTTTGACAACCACTATTTTAAGATAAACAGATCGGTGCAGCTTTGTTGTCTCTTTCGGGAGTTCGAGGGTTGGTGCATGTTGAGGAACGGATTTTGGAGGGCCTCAGTGTCCGTTAGGCGATTCCCAACGATATGGCCCTAATGAAAATACTTTACCTTGCTCAACAGCAAATAACCAAAGCATGGACCACCAAACCAAACTATTGGGGACAAGTAAAACAAGAGTTAATTATTAAATTCGGAGAACGGTGCAAAAACGATTGACACAGTTTAATGAACATTACCTACTTCAGAGGTACCCCTCCCCACCTCAAAACAGACTCGTCGGTGTTCGAAAACGACTCGAGTCACAAAGAAGCTAACTGAAGTTACCCTAGAACCGACTTGAGTCACCAAAGAAGCTAACTGAAGTTCCCTTAGAGCCGACTTGAGTCACCAAAGAAGCTAACTGAAGTTACCTCAGAACCGACTTGAGTCACAAAGAAGCTAACTGAAGTTACCTCAGAACCGACTTGAGTCACCAAAGAAGCTAACTGAAGTTACCTCAGAACCGACTTGAATCACCAAAAAGATGAGTCGAGTCACCTTCGAACTGATTTGAGTCATCAAAAAGGTGCCTGCAATCGGTTCCGCGGTCCGCGAAATCGGCGACAAGGTATCTGTTGTCAGTTCGGAGGTACCCGCGAGAGAATGGCTGGTACGCTGATCTAGTCGAGATAGACTTTCAGAAATCCTAAACGGGTGCTTACTTGCTTTATCCATTCGCGGGCCATCAGTTCGTGGCCAAATACGGTGGGATGCACACCGTCCCAAATCCAGTAGTCAATTGGGGCGCGTTGTTGCGCTTCTTCAAATATCTTCGGGTAATCGATTAAAACGGCATCGAAATCAGCAGCAATGCGTTTCACAATTTCGGCGTGCTCCAGGGTTAACGGGTTCCATGTTGCATACTGCTCTTTTCGCCAGCCGGCAGCAAAGAAGAAAGGCAATCCGAGTACGATCAGCAGCCGGGGATTTTGCTCGCGGCACGACGTTAGCAATTGGCGGTAGCTTGCCTCAAAAGCCGCGGCATCGATGGCCGTATCGCTTTCCTCAACCAGCGCATTCACATCGTTAATGCCCACCAGCAAGCTCAGCACATCGGGCTTTAGATCCAGGGTGTCGGCTTGCCAGCGTTCAGCAAGGTTGCTGACGGTATTGCCACTAATTCCGCGGTTAATAAAGTGAAAACCGGCTTCGGGAAAATCGGCGCCAATCCGGCTCGACACGGCAAAACAGTAGCCATGCCCCAAAATGTGGTTTGGGTCGTCGGTTCGTCCGCGATTACCATCGGTAATGGAATCGCCCTGAAACAGAAAAGTCAGCTTTTCCTTCTCGGGCTTTTCAACTGGTTTCGTATTCGTTGTACAGGCGGTAGCCAGCCCGGCCGTAGCCACACCGGCTACTGTCGCGAGCTTGATAAAATCTCTGCGGGATGATTTGTTTGTTGTCATTGGGTTTGTTTTTCGACTGCCTAAATTAGGAAACTTCTGTCAAAAAGGTCGGCTGCCAACTCAATTTCAACAATCATTTAACCGACAAATTATTTTATCGAATCAAGGCTTAAAAACCATAACCTCAACTACTAAATTATCGTTATAAAAGATAAACAAGTCTTATTTAACGAATACTTAGTACCCCAAAACCAATCTTCAAAAAGAAAACGATCATGTTGAACTTCTACAAAATTGTCAAAGAAAACCTCAACTTTAACCGCTTTGAATTTCGTGAAACCGTTTGTTTGGAGTACACCTGCCCGATTGATGCTGAGCAGATCGGCATTTTCTCGCGCAACGACTACCTGGTGTATGTTTTAAGCGGAAAGAAGACTTATAAAACCATTAATGGCGAGTGGACTTTGGTTCCCGGTCAAACGCTGTATTTAAAGAAAGGTGCCGAAGTGATTCACCAGTATTTCGACGATGAATACTGCATGCTGGGCTTCTTTCTGTCGGACGAGCTGATAAAGGAAACCCTGGCTGAAATGAAAGGCAAGGTCGCTCTGAACAGCTCGCAAAAGTCGGAAGAGTTCACGGCTAAAATGGTTCAGCCGTCGGAATACCTCGAAGGTTTTTTTCACTCCATGTTGACTTACTTCAGGGGAATTAGCCGCCCGCCCGAACCTATTCTGGTGTTAAAACTGAAAGAATTGCTGATAAACCTGATGAGTTGCGATCCGCTGCTAACCGCTTATTTCTGTAACCTGAGTGAGACCGACAAGCCGTCGCTGCAACAAATCATGGAGAAAAACTATTGTTTCAAGCTTCGGCTGGAAGATTATGCGGAACTGTGCCACCGCAGTTTGTCGACCTTTAAGCGCGACTTTCAGCAGATTTACAACGAAACGCCGGGCAAATGGATCATGAAACGCCGGGTAAAACATGCGGCCAACCTGTTGGTTAATTCAAGCCAAACAGTTACCGAGGTGGCTTTCGAAACCGGCTTTGAAGACCTCTCCCATTTCAGCCGGGTATTTAAACAAGTCACCGGAAAAGCACCAAGAGAATACAAAAAATCGATCGCCATTTGATCGTTTTTTGGCATTTGGACGAATTAGTCAACACAACGAACTTTTAAGCAAAATACGATAGTCGGATAGTTCTCAACTTTGCATTGTACAAAACACCGAGAACTATGAAAGACTTATTCAACACAACAACAAATGAATCGAATCGCTTCAGCGGAGTTAATTTCTTCCATTACTCGAACCGATTCGGCAACAGCTTCGAACTCACCAAACAACCGGAAGTTTCAAGCCATAAAATCCATCCCGAAGAACTTTTAACACCGAATGCTTTCTACCAAATGTCGGTTGGGCAGATTCCTAACTTGTGGGCTGTCTGCCTGGACCTGGCCACCCGCTTTCAAACGAAAGCTAAAAAATTCACCGTTTCCGATCTGGTTCAATTCATGACAAGTGTTCCTTCTTTAGATCAGGAAGAAGTGAAACGATTTGTTCGGAACAGCGAAACCCATCAGGTGCTGGTCAACAACGATCAGTTTAAAATCCTGCTGATTCACTGGAAGCCCGGAGAAACAACGTCCATTCACGGGCACAACGGAACGGAGTGCGTTTTTAAACTGCTGCAGGGAAAACTCGAAGAACTGCGCCATACACCCGATCGCGAGGCACGTTTACTCTCTTCGTCCAGCTACCTCCCCGGTAGCATTGGTTACCTCAACGACCAGATGGCCTACCACCAGGTTGGCAATCCTTACGGAACATCAGCCATCAGTCTGCATGTCTATCTCAAGTAATTCAACTTATAAACAGCAATCAGTACTAATTAATCATTTAAAACACACAGTATGGAAACTCAAAGAAAATTAGTCGTCGTTATTTCTCACGGTCTGGACAACGAACGCTCATCAGTAGCATGGAGTATCGCCAATGGCGGAATCAACAATGGGTTGGATGTATCAATCTTCCTGGTTAGTTCAGGAATTGATTGGGTGCGCAAAGGAGCTGCGGAACGTGCCCGACCCAATCCGGAAGATCCGATGATGAAGGATATGATTCAGAAAGTGATCGACAGCGGATGCCAAATAGGCGTTTGTCCGCCCTGTGCCAAAGTAAGAGGTTACGAAAGTGCCGATTTGGTGGACGGCGTAACCATCGTGGGCTCGGTATTCATTCACGAACGTGTAAAAGAAGGCGCTGCCATCTTAAGCTTCTAAAAAGACCGATTCAATTTTAGGAATGAAAAAGGGATCCCGTTTTATGCGGAATCCCTTTTCGTTGTTATCTTTTAGTCACCCAATCGTTCTGCCATTTGGGATAAGCTTTCAATATCTTTTCCGGCGCATTGGTATACCAGCCATAACCGTTGCGGCGTTCATAGCCAATCTCGGCCAGCGTATTTTTTTTGATCCCATCGCGATCGCAAAAGTAAGGGTTGCCGGTTTCCAGGTCGTAAAAACGAGCCCACAAAGTCTCTGCCTCCGGATCTTCAACAACGACCAGGTCCTTTTCCCCTTCGGCATTCGTTACTCTTTCCAGCCGGATGCCTTCAAGCTTGTGCTCGTTAAACCACTTAATGGCGCCCTCAACGGCGGCAATAATTTCCGGTGAAGGGTGTTCAAGATCCATCAGCAAGTCGACAATATTCACCGACTCGGCTCCACTGAACGAAGCCAGTTCGTATTTGCGTGCATTGTCCGGCGCCAGTGTTACCGGATCGTGCTGGGCACACCAAACAGTCGGTTGGCCATTGACAACAATCTGCGTGTTGAGAATGCAATCCACACCGCGATCATAGGCCGCTTTCGCCTGCTTCTTCAGATCATCGCCCAGCTTCAGCACGTCCATCCCGTCATGATCCTTGAAGACGTCTTCCAACAGGCGCATCACGTTGATCATGGCATTATCGTTGTAAGTAATGTCAGCCGAATAATGAACGCTCTTGCCCTCGCGAACCGGGTAGAACTGCGGCCAGCCACCGTTGTCGTACTGCGCTTCATACAGATAAGCGAGGCCTTTTTCAAAAGCATCTTTGTAACGAGCATCCGGCTGCGCGGCATAGATCTTCGCCAAAAAGCGCATCTCCATGGTCGTCGCGCCATTGTCGATCGTTGCACCGGTTTCACCTTTGGCTTCGAAGTATTCCGCCTTATCCCCTTCCGTAAAATGGTGATGGTACGGTTTGTTTTTGGCCCAGCCACCGATATCCTTTTGAGCCAGTAACACATTTCCGGCAACTTCAGCGGCTTCGGCTGTGCCATACCATTCATCCGGCATTTGAGTGGCCACCTGTTTCCAGCTTTTCGCCAGGTAATCCTGAGCCGATGACGAAGAGATTAAATAAGTCAAACAAAAGATTAGTAGTGTGATTCGTTTCATGGTTGTAGTTTTATTATCGTTTGATGAGTTGTGCCTTGATAATATAGACTTTTTCGAACGGTTTATCACCTTCATCGGTCTTTACCGCCGCTATCCGGTCAACAAGATCCATCCCACTGATGACCTGCCCGAAGACCGTATAGTTTTGATCGAGATGCGGCGCGCCACCCTTGGTTTTGTAGACTTCCCGATGTTCCTCCGGAATGACATAAAGGTCCATGGTTGCCCGTTTCGCTTTTGCCAATTGATTCAGTTTATCCTGAACGACTTTTAGGCTATCCGCGTTTGCACCTTCCCCGCTGTAGCTCTGCAGTTGTTTAAACAGTTCAGCATTGGTCGGATCATTAATCACCTGGTTGTACGCCCGCCAGTCGTTTATGCGTTCTTCGGCTCGTTGCAAGGTACTGTCGTTTTGCACTTTCCCCTGGATGATCGTAAAATGAAGGTTGGCCGAGGCTTGTTTTGGATTGACATCATCGCCTTCGCGGGCCGCATTGACCGCACCGCGTTGGTGAAAAAGGTCCGGGCGAAACTCGGCCGGAATCAAAGCCGGCGCATCAGCAATAGAGTCTTTACCGGTTTGGATCAGGAATTTCTCAATTACCCGGTAAAAGTCGAGGCTGTCGAGTTCGTGCCGTTTTACCATTCGGATGAAATTATCGCGGTTCAAAGGGGTCTCGTCCGACAAACGAAGCACAATCGGCCCAAAGTCGGTCACCAGTTCCACATCTTTTTTCAGATCTTTTTTCCGGATCTCTTTCGCGGCAGCCGTGTTGTAACCGGCAAAGGTCAGAACAGCACTAACAGCCGTCAGCATAAATACGCGCTTCAATAGGCAAGCGTAATGTGATGAATGAATTGAAAACATAGGGGTGTAATTTTCAGATGAATATTAAAGCATCTAAAGATAACATCCGGCAACAAACAAAAAAAGGATGTAACTTTTCGGATAACACCCTTTTGTATTTTTTAGCAGCTTTCTGCCCGAATTACGCGTTAATCTCGCGGTCGCGGAAACCAATGAGGTATAAAATGGCAACCAAACCGATTTCGGAGATCGAGTTTTTCGCCGAGGCCTGTACCTTCGGTTTGGCGTGAAAAGCGATTCCCAGGCCAGCCAGTTGACTTCCATTGATCGGCAGATAAAAGGAGATGCTACCCGAGTAACATCTCCTCTGCTTCTTATTCAACTCCCCTGTAACTTCCGGTTAGAAAATTTTATACCTCAGCCCCATGTATATGGTCCGTCCCCAAATGGGGCCCCAAACCATGGAACTGTCGAAGTAAGGCCCAAAAGGATCTTCACTGGCGACAATCGGATTGTCCTGCTTGTAATTTGTCAGGTTTTCGACGCCCAGGTAAAGTTCGAAACTCTCTTTCCAGTTTTTCGACACCTGCACATTCACCCGGTTGAAAGCGGGCGAATAATTGGCCAACCTGTATTCTTCCGGGTTTGACTCCGTCCCCGGGATACGTTTTTTCCCCTGACGGTTCAACGTTAGGTCGAAACGCCAGTAGTTGCGGGTTTGGTAAGCCAGATTCACAAAAGCCCGCTGTTTCGACAACAGTGCCTTTTCCAGTAGTTCACCATGGTAAGTCGTTTTCACGTCGTAATAGCGGTAGGCGATCCGAAAATCAAGCCTTTTGACGAGCTCATAATCCAGCTGCGCCTGAAAACTAGTGGCATACGACTTCCCATCGAGTGGAGCAAAAACAGCTTGCTGCGGATTCAGATCCAAATCGACCACGACCTGATTTTCAAAATTGGTTCGATACAAATCGAACGTAATGCTTCCGTGCCGGTAATCAATTTCAAAATTCTGTGTGAAATTAGTTCCAAAGTTCCAGGCTACTTCCTGTTCAAAACCGTATGGTAAACCATCTTGTTGCGACTGAAAAATAAGTTCTCGCGAACTGGCCAGAACACCACTGTTCTCCATAATAACGTTTGCCGTGCGCATTCCCCTACCTGCAGACAATCGGATAACCGACTTTTCAGAAGGAGCGTAACGCACATGCAGGCGAGGTGTTGCAAACCATCCATAGCTGTTATGGTGATCGGTCCGCAAACCGGCGACCAGTGAGAACTGCTCTGAAGGTTTAAACGTGTACTCGAAATATGCTCCGGAAATTCGTTCGCTAAATCCCAAATCCGTATCGTTTAAATACTCCCGGTAAAGGTCGTATTGAAAACTAATCCCAGTTTTAAACTGATGGAAGGAATTCCCGATTATACTCTGATAAATCGAATTCATGTAGTATGACTGCTGATCTGCATTGTAACGGGTTTCTCCAAAAGTGCTGTTTTGTTCGTAATAGCTTCCCGACATTTGCATGGCAATTGATTTCCAGGGTTTATCGACGAATACTTTCCCCAGCTTGGCCCACGCCTCACTATGCTGAATGTCGAGCTCCATTCCCCAATATTCGGGCGCGCCGGTCTTGTTTGGATTAAAGCCCATCTGCCCTCCCATGCTACTTTGCGAAGTATGCTTCACACCAAACTGGCCTTCGATTCCTTCGCCGCTGTTGTACTTCCATCGGTTCAGCAAAATATAGGTGTCCCCGGTCGGCATGTCCATAAAACCGTCATCATTCTCATCCATTTCCTTCGAACGCTCGCTGGCATGCAGCAACAAAGCCGTTGACCACCTGCTGTCTTTAAAACGATGGGCAAGGTTTAAGTTGGCTTCCAGCCGACTTTCATTATTCGCAAATAAATTCAGGTACAAAGGATCGGCTTCCTCCGGCTTGCGCAGCTCCAAATTAATTTGACCGGCAATACTTTCGAAACCATTCAGAACCGATCCGGTTCCCTTATTCAGTTGAATTCCCTCGATCCATGTTCCCGGGAAAAAGGTCAACCCAAAATTAGAAGCCAAACCGCGCAGCCCCGGCATATTCTCTTTCGTAATTTGCACATAGGGACCCGATAAGCCCAACATCTGGATCTGTCGTGTCCCGGTTACGGCATCCGTAAAGGCCACATCAATGCTTGGGCTGGTCTCGAAGCTTTCGCTCAAGTTGCAGCATGCTGCTTTAAGCAATTCCTTTTCACCGATCTGTTCAACCTTTCGGGGATCCAGCATCGATATTATCGTTGATTTTTGCCGGCTGACAACCGACACCTCGTCAATCACGAGCGAGCTTTTCATCTCAATATCGAGTGTTTGATCACCAATAACACGAACGGTATCATTGTCAAAGCCAACATAGCTAAAAACCAATAAATCCGCCCCCGCGACACGTTCTACGCTAAACATCCCCTCACTGTCGCTAATTGCACCTCTTTGTGTTCCCAGCCAATAGAGGTTGACTCCAACCAAAGGGAGTACTTTACCCGACTGGTCAATCTCGAATACTTTACCTTCTATTATAGACGGGACAGCTTTTTGTGCAAATGAATTAAGCGAGATACTAAACAGCAGGAGCAGACAAAAGCACCGTGTTTTCATCTTTATCATGATTCTATATCTCCCTCGGATTAGTGGACTTCCTGACCTTCGCGATATTTGCAGCAATGATGCAAATTACTGTAGGCCTCATCGGTGGCTTTCACATGTTCGGTATCGTGACCTACTTCAGCAACGGCTTTTTCGATCGTTAAAAGATCGGTTTTATCGGACTTGTAGATTACCTCCAGAGATTGCTTTTCTTTGTCCCAATTGACAAATTTTACGCCTTTAATTAGTGCAGCATTTTCAATCCTGTCTTTGCATTGGTTACAAACACCGGAAACTTTGACCTGTTCTTTGATTGTTTTGGAATCTTTTGCGGAACCGGATCCGGTGGCTGACAGCACAATCAACAGGGCTGTCAGTGTTTTTAATATTTTTGTTTTCATCGTTATTCAATAATCTATTGTGAATAAATTTCACGCCTCTGCTGTTTAACTGCATAGACGCGCAACAAAGCCAAATGGCTATTTGCTACAAAGCAACAACGGTCTAACGACCTCCTGTTGTTTGTGCGTTATCCATAATAGATCAATGAACATTTTAACAACCATAGCGGACGTTCGGAAGGTGGAGATATGAATGGATCCGAAACTGGCTGAGATTGATTTTCAACTTGTTCAGCCAACAGCGACACAGTTGTTTCCGCCAGATGAAAAGCTGGCGGACTAAATTTGAAGATGTTTCCGTTGGACACAGCCTGCTGTTCATCAAATTGAACAATCAGAACTTGTTCCCGGCAGCAACCGGGAACCTCATCTTCACTGCCACAACAAGGATCCGCCGGTGCATAAAGCTCTAAAGAAGCAATTTCGCCGCAACAATACTGCATACTGACGGTTGTACCGACCGTTAGCATCAAGTATATGATCGCGATTAATATTGCTGAAAACTTCTTCATTGTTTATGCTGAAACGTATTTTATCTCGTATTGTTTGTCAATTTTTTTACGCGTTAATCTCGCGGTCGCGGAAACCAATGAGGTATAAAATGGCATCCAAACCGATTTCGGAGATCGAGTTTTTCGCCGAGGCCTGTACCTTCGGTTTGGCGTGAAAAGCGATTCCCAGGCCAGCCAGTTGAATCATCGGCAAGTCGTTCGATCCATCGCCCACGGCAATAACCTGTTCCAAGTCCAGGTCTTCTTTGAAAGCCAGTAGTTTCAACATCTCTGCTTTCTTGGCGCCATCGACAATCTCTCCAACGTGGCGGCCGGTTAACTTACCATCGGCGATCTCCAGTTCATTGGCAAAAACATAATCAACCCCGAGCTTCGATTTCAAATAATTACCAAAGTAGTTGAATCCCCCGGAGAGAATCGCGGTCTTGTAGCCAAATCGTTTCAGGGTGCGGAACAAGCGTTCGGCACCTTCCGTCAATGGCAGATGGTCGGCAATTTCCTGCATCACCGAAACATCGAGGCCTTTCAGCAGGCTCACCCGCTTTTTGAAGCTTTCCTGGAAATCCAGTTCTCCGCGCATGGCCGCCTCGGTAATGGCGCTCACTTCGTCGTAAACACCGGCGTGGCGGGCCAGCTCGTCAATCACTTCAGCCTGAATCAGGGTCGAGTCCATATCGAAACAAACCAGGCGCCGGTTGCGGCGGTACATGTTATCGACCTGGAAAGCAATGTCGACACCAGTCTCTTTACTGATTTCGATGAACTCACGCTTCAGCGCTTCATTGTCTTTGGGCGTTCCCCGAACCGAAAATTCAACCACACTTTTGGTTTTCCCATCGGTATCGTCCAGGGGAATACGTCCCGACAAACGCGAAATAATATCAATATTCAAGCCTTGTTCCGAAATCACTTTCGTCACTTTTGCCAGGTGGCAGGCAGTCAGCTGACGCGCCAATAAGGTAATGATAAAACGGTCTTTCCCTTGGTGCGACACCCATTCGGAGTATTTCGCTTCGGGGATCGGCGTAAACTTCACCCGCAATCCGAGTTCATGCGCTCTAAACAGCACATCCTTCAGAATAGGTGAAGAGTCTGATTTTTCGGAAATCTGTATCAGGATTCCTAATCCCAGGTTTTCGTGAATCACCGCCTGGCCGATGTCCAGGATTGTGATATCGTATTCGGCTAGTATCGCGGTTAACGAAGCGGTTTGTCCGGCTTCATCCGGTCCGGAAATATTGAGTAGAATAATCTCCCGCCCTCTGTTCGTCTTATCCATAAAATCACTTTTCTGATTCCACCCATTCCGGGAATCCAATTCAGGTTTATTGTTTTGTTGAAATGATTACCAGTTAAACCGGATGGTTTGTTTCAAATCGGGGTGCAGGCTTAAAGGTACCGGGCTTGTTCCGGCAACACTTTCAATCAACTGCTTTTCCTCCGCAGTATAATTTTTATCGGGGAAGAAAAATGCCACCACGACTTCAGCCACCCGACGCGGATCGCTGGCCATTATTTTGGTGATCTCCAAACGCGTTCCAACAAGATCGATTCCGTTATCCATTGCTTTAATGCCCATGATGGTCATGATGCAGTTGCCGAGCGCTGTGGCCAGCAAATCGGTTGGTGAAAACGATTGTCCTTTACCGCGGTTATCGCATGGTGCATCTGTTACGATTTTGGCACCCGACTGCACATGAACGTTCTCCGTCCGCAAGTCGCCTAAATAATTGGTTTCGATGGTAATCATATTCGTGTTTTTTAACGGCTCGAAATTACAAAAAAATAGCATTTGCCGCAGATTAACTTTTGATTCTAAAGACAAAAGATCATTCCCGAAACGTTAAGGACATACTAAAAAGGAACCGGAGCCGGCTAACGAAACATTTTGGAACGCCGGAAGCATTCAAAATTCTGTTATATTCGTTCAGTCCCAAAACCAGATCTATGAAATCAAAGCTGTTTCTGTTCGCCCTGTTACTCGCTGCCCTGACAGTTCATGCCCAGGATGAAAAAAAAGAAGCCATCATCAAACAAGGATGGAACTTCGGCGCCCTGCCGGCAATCGCCTTCGACTCGGACCTTGGCCTTCAGTACGGCGGACTGGTTAACCTGTACCACTACGGCGATGGCAGCCGCTACCCGGAATATGATCATTCCTTCTACCTGGAGATTTCGCGTTTCACCAAAGGAAGCAGTATTTACCAGTTTCAGTACGACTCGGACCGCTTGTTGAAAGGCATTCAAACAACCGCCGACCTCAGTTACCTGGTCGACCAAACCTACCAGTTTTATGGCTTCAACGGATACGATGCCGTTTACAACGACAATTGGGTTGACGATGAGCATCCGGACTACCGCTCGCGGGTTTTCTATAACTACAACCGGAAATTGTTTCGCCTGAAACTTGATTTCCGGGGAGATTTGCCGATGGCCAATTTTCGCTGGGAAGCCGGCATTAACTTCCAGCAATTCAAACTCGCCCCGGTTAATATTGACAAGCTGAACAAAGGCAAAGACGATGAAGACAAACTGCCCGATGTAGCCGGGCTTTATGCTATTTACCAGGGCTGGGGCCTGATTGCTCCCAAAGAAGCCAATGGCGGAAACATTCCGGCAATGCGTGGTGGGATCGTCTACGATAGCCGCGACTTCCGCGCCATCCCCGAACGAGGCATCTGGTCGGAGGCGGTGATCGAATATGTGCCGAAAGTACTCGGTTCGGAAAGCTCGTTTACCCGCCTGGGACTGACCCACCGCCAGTATGTACCCCTCGTTAAAAAGCGGCTGACCTTTGCCTATCGCCTCAGTTACGAAGCCACCCTGTCGGGGAATGCGCCTTTTTACTACCTCACCAAGCGGGTGGTCGACGGCGCCAAAGGCAACAGCATGGAAGGGCTGGGCGGCGGACGAACCATGCGGGGTGTTTTGCGCAACCGCGTGATTGGCGACGATGTGGCGTTCGGCAACTTTGAACTGCGCAGCCGGATCTGGAATTTTCAATTTAAGAACAACAACTTCTTTGTTGGCCTGAATGGCTTTGTGGATACCGGCAAGGTTACCGGCAAACGCTCGCTCAACTTCTACCCGACCTTTGCAGCGGTCGACACCAAAGATTACCTCGCCTACGGTGCCGAACGCTGGCACACCAGCTACGGTTTGGGGCTGAAAGTAGGGATGAATGAAAACTTCATTGTATCGTGCGATTACGGACGGGTAACCAATAAGCGCGACGGAGACTCCGGCGTGTATATTAAGTTGAATTACTTGTTTTAGCGGCAGTTTATTCGTCGCTCCATCCCCGATTGCTTCCCGATCCGTTGGAGACGGCGTTAGCATTTGATAATTACCTCACCGAACGGCTGGGCGACCAATTATCGTTTCATAATTGCTTCACCGACGGCTGGGCGACCAATTATCATTTAATAATTGCTTCACCGACGGCTGGGCGACCAATTATCGTTTGATAATTGCTTCACCGAACGGCTGGGCGACCAATTATCGTTTGATAATTGCTTCACCGACGGCTGGGCGACCAATTATCGTTTGATAATTGCTTCACCGAACGGCTGGGCGACCAATTATCGTTTCATAATTGCCTCACCGACGGCTGGGCGGCCAATTATCATTTAATAATTGCTTCACCGACGGCCGGGCGACCAATTATCGTTTCATAACACGGACTTCAGGCTGAAAAGGTCGTCACGAACGCATGCGGAATAATTACATGAAAGCTTTCAGGAAATAAGCGAGACTTACACCGAGGTAATTCCCGAAAATGTAGCCCAAAGTACCAACGGCGAGGCCCGAAATAATCACTTCTTTATTTTTTAAGGCTGACGCGACAATGGGGACAAAGGGCGGCGAAAACGACAAAGCCGAAATGGTAATGATGGTCGTATCGGTGTCGATTTTGAACAACCACGACAGGAACACATGAATGATCATGGTGCCAAATACGCCCAACGCGACAAACAAAAACAGGTGGAAAAAGTCGATATTGAAGAGGGCTGTCAGGTCGGCCATGCTGGCTACCAGCAACGAAAAAATGAGAATGAGATACATGCCCAGCGAGAACGATTGCTTCAGGCGATTGATCGCCGGAACCAAGCTGCAGGCAACGCCCAGCGTGGTAATTCCCAGGATAACCGCAACCATTTGAGCCGACTTGGGCACCAGCAGGCTGATACCTCCGGCCACCGCGAAAATGAGAACCGACAAGCCAAAAGCTTTGGCCATTTCGATGATGCCCTCCCGGGTAAGCATGTCGTTGAACTCTTCGCTGTTCGCTTCAACCTGCTCCAGATCGACCTGTTTCAACGACGATTTAAACGGCGGTAAAAAGCGGTTCAGCAGCGACTGGGCCACGGTAATCAGTAAAATAAGGAAGCCGAAACCGGCTACAATTTCATAGGTGTTCACCAGGATGAAAATATTCGGATCGACGTCGAGCGCCGTAGCAATCGCAGCCAGGTTGGGCGTTCCGCCGGTATAAATCCCCACCAGCATACCGCCAATTTTCCAGGCGTCGGGGATGTGGTTCTTTAAAATGAAAAATCCGATGATAATCACCGTCACCAGCGAAACAATTCCCAGCACCATCGAAAGCATTGCCCGGCGGGCCAGGTGCAACCATCGTTTAACGTCGAGCGAAAACAGCAACAGCGGAATAGCCAGCGGAATGGTAATGGTCATCAGCACTTCCTGCAACTGCGCAATCTGATTCGGCAAAAAATCAGCCAGTGTAATCACCCCTTGTTGCAGCAAATCGTTCATCCGTTCCGCCGGAAAATAAGCTTGTCCTTCCAACAGCATTCGCAGGCCATCCGAAATCTTGGGCATCAAGCCAACATTGCCCAGCAACACCCCAACCATGTAGGCCAACACCACCGCTCCGACCTTATTTAAAAACATCGATTTCTTCGTCAGAAAAACAATGACAGCGGGGAAGAACACATAAAAAATCAGTAATAAAACAATCATCTGTTTCAGGTTCAAACGTTCTGTGTATTCACTTCATGAATAGAAGATACAACTAGCTGCTAAATTAATCTTCTTTTACCGGAACTTCGGCTGTTTGGTACCGTCTTATTTTAATATTCAGGTAAGCAAACAAGATCGACATGAGCGGACTAATCAGGTTGAAGAACGCGTAGGGCAGGTAGTCGAAGGTACCCACACCCAGCACGCGCGATTGCGTGGCGCCGCAGGTATTCCACGGAATCAGCACCGAAGTCATCGTCCCGGCATCTTCCAGCGTCCGGCTTAGCACCTCCGGTTTCAGCCCTTTATCCCGGTACGATTTGCGGTACATGCGCCCCGGAACAACAATCGAAATATATTGATCGGAAGCTGTTGCGTTGAAGAAAATACAGGTCACAACTGTCGATGTCACCAGCGATCCGGTTGAATTGGCCCAATTAATAATTGGCCGGGTTAACCGGGCCAGCAAGCCCCCCGACTCCATGATTCCGCCAAAAACCATGGCCGACAAAATCAGCCAGATGGTGTCGAGCATACCGGCCATACCGGAAGTGTGCAGCAACTCATTCACATCGGCATCGGGCGTCACGATGGCAATATCGCCAAACATGGCCTGCATAAAACTGACGTACGAGGCTTCCGCGTAATTCGACACATTCCCGGCCAGTTCTTCAACAATATGCGGCTGAAAAATAATCGCCGCCAAGCCGCCCAACAAGGTACCAATCATGAGAGCAGGCACCGGCGGCACCTTTTTGATAATGATCACAAACAGGATAATCGGAACGACGAACAACCAGGGCGACGTATTAAATGCCCCGTGAATAGCCGATTTTACATCAGCCACGTCAACCACCGCTTCCGCAAAATTGTAGTTCAAACCAATAACCAGAAAGATGAGTAAGGTTAGAATGAAACTGGGGGTCGTGGTCAAAAGCATATACCGGATGTGGGTAAACAAGTCGGTTCCCGCCATTGCCGGGGCCAGGTTTGTGGTGTCGCTCAACGGCGAAATCTTATCCCCGAAGTAGGCGCCCGAGATAATCGCTCCGGCAACAACCGCTTCGTTCATGCCAATCGCTTTTCCGATCCCCAGCAAAGCCACACCAATCGTCGCAATGGTCGACCACGAGCTACCGGTAGCCAGCGACACAATGGCACTCACCACCACCGCGGTCACTAAAAATATCTGTGGGTTAATAATATCGAGTCCGTAATAAATCAAAGCCGGAACAATGCCACTCAGCATCCAGGTTCCGGCGAGGGAACCGATCAGCAGCAAAATCAACATCGACGGCATGGCCGAGCCAATGGTGTTAACGACATTCTCCATGGTCTTGTCCCAAGCCTGCCCGTTGCGCCGAACAATGATCCCGGCGATCGTTGCGGCCAGCAACAAAGCCACCTGGTTCGAACCCGCCAGGGTATCGTCAAAGAAAATCACATTTAAGGTTAGCAAGGCAATTAAAAACAAAATGGGAAGCAGTGCCTCCAGAAAGGATGGTTCTCGTTTCATGCAGAAAAATAAATTACATTAAAATTGCGTTTGGGAACAAGGCTGATTCCGGAATTTTACTCTTCCAGCCGAAAAACACCCCCTCTTTTCAATACCCCTTTCGAATATTTTTTAAATAACGGAATAATCTCTGAGTTGAGAAAAAGCAAAAAAATAAAAACTTGTTTTTGGCCTTAAAAAATAATATCTATGCTTAGTGAGTTATTAATGTGGATAACCCGTGCTTATTCGGAAGTTCAACAACTGGTTTTTCTAACTTAACGTGGTATGTACCTGAAAAGAATTCTTTTATCTCTATCAACAATTATTGTTGTTTTTTTGCTTTTTGCCCAGCAGGATGAAATTCATTTTATTGTTGATGGGCGCCTAACTTCTGATGACGGGAAAAGCGATGGCGCAACAATCACAATCTCCAGAGACGGACAAAACCAGGAAGTTATCACACCCCCGCGAACCGGGAAATTCTATTTCGAACTGGAATACAACCACGAATACCGGCTGCTCTTCAAACGCGAAGGATTCTTTCAGAAGATCATTATCATCTCCACCTTCGTACCAACCGAAGTGCTTGAAAAGAATAACAAGTTTCCGCCGATGTCGTTTGTGCTGAATCTTTTCGAAGAGACCAACATCATCGACCAGTCGTTCACCATCAAACCGGTAGCCCGCGTTTTCTACAACTCCAACATCGACAATTTCGATTCTGAGATCTACCTCTCGGATGCCCAATTGCGCGAACAGATTCTGGCTGCCGAGGCTGCCAAAGATGCGCTGGCTTCCGAATCCCGGAGCATCGGGCGGGCCGACGAAATGGAACAGGCTGCCCTGGAAAAGCAATACGACAAAACCATTGCCGAGGCTGACGCGCTTTACCACAAAAAAAGCTACGAGGCTGCTGTTGGCCGGTTCCGCGATGCGTTGATGCTCTTCAGCGACCGCTCCTACCCGAAAGACCGGATTGCAGAAATCCAGGACTTGCTGGCAGCCCTGCAGTTGGCCGAAGAAGCCGAACAAAACTACCTGGCTGCCATTAAAGCCGGCGACGAACAGTTTACGGCAACGCAATATAACGGGGCAATCACGTCGTATCAAAAAGCACTCGAATACAAAGCCAAAGACAAATATGCCACCGACCGCATTTCGGAGTCCGAAAAGTTAATGAAGGAACAGTTGGGCAACATGCAATACAACGAATTGGTTGCCCGTGCTGATGAAGCTTTTAACGGACAGGTGTACAACGAGGCCAAAGGCTTGTACCAGCAGGCTGTCGACATGCGTCCGCGCGATTCGCAGTACCCCCGCGACCAAATTAAAAAGATTGATCTGGAGATTGCCCGGCTGGCTAAGTTGAAAGATCTGGAAGAACAATATGCCGTTGCCATGAGTCAGGGAAATGCTTCGTTTGATGCCGCCGCCTACCCCGCCGCGTTGACTTCCTTTAAAAGCGCACTCAGCCTTAAACCGGGAGATGAAGCAGCTCAAAGCCGCATTGCCGATACCGAAGCAGCCATGCAACTTTTGGCAGACACCCGGAAATATGAAGAGCTGATTGCCAAAGCCGACGAATGGTTCGACAAGGAAGAACTGCCAACGTCAAAAGGTTTTTACCAGCAAGCGTTGGAGGTGAAACCAACCGAACAACATCCGAAGGACCGAATTGCCGAGATTGACCGCCGGATGCAGTTCAACCAGCAATTCGAGGAACTGCTGGCAGAGGCGAACAATCGTTTTGCACAAAAGGAATACAGCCAGGCAAAATCGAAATACCAACAGGTTCTGACACTGAAAGCCGATCACGAACTATCGAAAAGCCGGATTGCCGAAATCGACCAAATCCTGGCACAACAAGATCTGGATGCGCAATATGCATCAGCAATTGCCTCGGCCGACCAGGCATTCAACACCCAACAATATGTTGTTGCCAAAGGAAATTACCAGCAAGCGCTTGAATTGAAACCGCAGGAAAAATATCCGCAGGACCAGCTTTTGAAGATTGATGCTGAGCTGAAAAAACTAGCGGATCAGGCAGCACTGGAGGAACAATATCAAGCTTTCATGCAGCAAGGCAACACTGCTTTTGATGCGAAAAACTACCCCAGCGCGATTACAGCTTATCAAGGCGCGTTAGGCGTAAAAGCAAATGATGCGGCAGCAACAGCCCGACTGGCCGAAAGCCGCGAGTTGTTGGCGCAGATCGAAACAAAAAGCCAATACGATCAGTTCATCGCGTCGGCGGATGACGCGTTCCATGCGGAAGAATTGCAGAACGCCAAAGGCTTGTATACCGAGGCCCTCAAGCTAATTCCAACAGAAACCTATCCCCGCGACCAAATTAAACTGATCGATGAACGGCTCAAGTTGGCTGCTGATTTCGATCAGCTAATGGCCCGCGCCGACGACTCGTTTGACCGGAAGCAATACACCGCTGCCAAACCATTGTACCAGGAAGCGCTAACATTGATTCCAACCAATGAAAGGGCTCAAAACCGAATTGCTGAAATCGATCGGATACTGGCACTACAGGATTTGGAGAAACAATACAGCGACCTGCTGGCAATAGCTGATCAGGCATTTGCCGCCAAGCAATACGAGCCGGCAAAAAACAACTATCAGCAGGCATCGGATTTAAAACCGGAAGAGGTTTATCCGAAGGAGCAGATTCAAAAAATTGATCAGGAACTGGCCCGGTTGGCACAATTGAATGCCGACTATGACGAGGCTATTCGTGAGGGCGACCGTCTGCTGGCGGCTAACAGTTTCGATCCGGCCATTGGCCAATACCAACAGGCATTAAAATTGAAACCGGCAGAAACTTACCCTGCCGAACAAATTGCCCGGGCCAGGCAGTTGCAGGCTGACTTCCTGAAAACGGCCCAATTGGAACGTTCCTACAAGGCCTATATCGCCAAGGCCGACTCCCTGTTTGAGTTGACCAGCTATCGTCCGTCGAGAGAAAATTATGCCGACGCCAGTCGACTGAAACCGGCTGAACAGTACCCGAGAGATAAAATGGCTGAGATCGATGCCATTCTCGCAGAACTGCAACACCAGCAGGAAGTACTCGCCGAGCATAACCGGGCCTATGCAGCTGCCATTGAGCGCGGCGATGGTGCTTTCAAAACGAAGGATTTTGAAACGGCCATTGATGCCTATACCGAGGCTCATCTGTTGAAGGAAGAAGAGGAATATCCGGTTAAACAACTCGCAGAGATTGAACGGCTAAAAGCTGCGGCGCTGGAACAAGCTTACCAAGCGGCCATCGCAAAAGCCGACGGCTTATACAATAACAATGAATTGGCATTGGCCAAACCCGAGTATCAACATGCCTTGTCGATTAAAGCAAATGATGCCTATGCGATCAGCCAAATAGCACTGATTGATCAAAAGCTGCAGGATGCGGCTCTTGCCGAAGCTGAGAGACAAAAGCTGGAAGCTGCGTATGCCGCCAAAATTGCTGCAGCCGACCAGGCGTTCAACGCTGAAAACTACACGGGAGCAAAACCACTTTACCAGGAAGCGCAAAACCTGAAAGTTAACGAGAAATATCCGGCCGACCAGATTGTAATAATTGACGGGATTCTGCTTCAACTGGCTCAACAGGCCGAATTGGATGCACAATACAACCAAGCAATGACGTCGGCAAAATCGTCCTTCGAGCAAGACTTGCTGGATGATGCCTTAACTTATTACAAACAGGCAGCTGGCCTGAAACCTCAGGAACCGGAACCGCCGCAACGTATTAGCGAGATTGAGCAGCTTCAGGCACAACGGGCAGAAGAAGCGCGCCTGGCGGCAGAAGCAGAAGCGCTGCGTTTGGCCACAGAGAAAGCCGCCAGAGAAAAGTATGACGCTGCCATTGCTTTAGGCGACGCGTCGTTCGCGAAAAAGGAATATGATAAAGCCTACACTGCTTACAAGGATGCCTTAACTGTTTTCCCGGACGAGCAATATCCAAAAGACAAAATGGCTGAGATTGACAACATCCTGACGCAATTGGCACAAGCAGAACTGGCACGTCAGCAAAAAGCGCGTGAGGATTCAATTGCCGGAGCGAATTTGGTAGCCTACAATCAGAAAATCAAAGAAGCCGAAGACTTTATCGATCAGCAAAAACTGGAGAATGCTGTGGGTAGCTACCGCGAAGCCATCACAATTCTGCCGGAAAAAGAACCGGTCGTTCAACCTAAAATAAAAGAACTTGAACAACTGATCGCACAAATTGCCAAGCTCGACGCCGACTACCAAGCTGCCATTCAAAAGGCCGATGAACAGTTTAACAGCGAGACATGGACTGGAGCTAAGACAAACTACCAGTTGGCCCTGACTTTTAAACCGCAGGAAAGCTACCCGAAAGAGCAAATTGAAATAATTGACCTGAAGCTCAAAGAAATTGAACTTGAGGCGGAACGGGCTAAAGCAGCGGAGAAAACAAATGCCGCGTACAACGAAGCTATCAAAATCGCTGATGAGAACTTCAACAAGAAGGATTATACGGTGGCACAATTCTACTATCAGAAAGCGTTGGGAATTCAACCACAGAATCCTTATCCGCAGCAACGTTTGGACGAAATCAGCAAACTGATTGACCAGTCATTGGCAGCCGATCAAATTAAGGCTTACAACGATGCCATCAGCAAAGCCGACACCGAGTTTGACCGCAAAGGATACACGCTGGCCCGGTTCTATTACAACAAAGCACTCGAAATAAAATCGTGGGAGCAATATCCGAAAGACCGCATCAAAGAAATTGGCAAGTTGACCAACACGCTGCTTTCACAACGGGAAGAGCAAGATTATCTAAATTGGATCAGTACGGCCGATGAAGCCTTTGTCAATAAAGATTTCGCTGTTGCCCGCTCCTACTATCGACGTGCTTTAGCATTGAAAAAAGATGAGCCATATCCATCAATTAAATTGGCTGAAGTTCAAAAAGAAGTAGAAAAAATACAGGATCAACAAAGCGAAAAAGAATACAATGATGCGGTTACAGAAGCTGACAAGGCTTTTGAAAACAAGAACTACAGTATTGCCAGATTCTATTATAACAAAGCTTTGGGATTGCGTCCGAATGAGACATATCCGAAAAATCAACTTCAGTTAATTAAAGAAGCAATTGGTGGTAATTAAAGATCCGGAGAAAGGAACAGAAGAATAAATAAAAGACTTAAATAGATTCAGGGATCTCAATATAAAAGGTGGTCCCTGTTTCTGTATCACTCGAAAAGTTGACTTTCCCTTTCAGGTAACGCTCGCCCAACAGTTTCATGCTATAGGTTCCCAAGCCCCTGTTTTTGCCTTTTGTAGAGTATGAACGCTGGAAAAGCTGGTTACGAACATCATCCTCCATATAGGTTTGATTATGCACTTCAATACGCACTTTGCCGGCTGAAATAGAAGCCTGAATCCGAATCTCTTTGCCTCTCATAATAGCCTCGAGGGCATTCTTAGCCATATTGAACACAACCCGGGTCAACAAAACGCGATCGGTCGTAAATTGAGCGTTATCAGTATGATCTTGAATAATGATGTTGCGTTCAAAAGCTTCCTGACAATACTTGACTTTATCGCTAACCTCTTTCAGAAAGCTCAGCATTTCAACTTTCTCTGTGGAGATTTCCAGCTCACCTTTTTCGGCCTCCAGCATTTGTTGCTGAGCCTTAATTTCTTCAATTATCTGAGAACTTAGAGAAGAAGCAATCTCAAGAAACTCATTCGGATCCGTATCTTGAGTTTCCGGCAATAAACTTAAAATACCCTTCAGACTGCCGGCCATATTAATGATATCGTGAAAGAAAATCCGTTCTAAAATCTCCCGCCGTTTTTGATCGGTGATATCAACGACCGAAACAATCATATAATCATTCTCGAAATGAAAAGGCGTTGCTGTAATTTCAAGGTCGTATTGTTCGGTATGCCCTTTCATCGCCCTGATCAAGCGACACTCATTCACAACGGTTGTTTTATGCGTCCAGAAATCATTAAAAGCATAGTTCGCTCCACAATATTTGCATTTATCAGTTGTTCCGCAAACCGATTCCGGACTGAGCAAATTGACACAATTCATGACTTCACCGAAGCGCAATCCAAAGATGTCACGTTCAATATCGATGCCGTATTTTAGAAGGAGCTTTTCGTTCGCAAAGACAATTTTGTTTTGGTGATTGAGAATACAGATAACGGAAGAAGTCTCGGACAAAAGTTCTTTGACCAATTGAATATTTTCAATTGATATTTGCTGATCCAAAGCCAGACCTAAGAAATCTCTTCCGATATTTTGCCCGTTCTTCATACAGTGTAAGCTTAGGCCTAAATATAGAAAGGAATTATTTTAATTCAAATGTCTATACTTCAGATAAGTATTTATTTAATATATCGGTAAGTTCAGGTAAAAAAACAAGACCTTCTTTACTCCACTGCAAATCGCCTGATTTAAAAATCATAACTGTTGGAATTGACTTTACCTTGAATTGGTTGGCAATATAAGGATTGGAATCAACATTCACCTTCAGGATGCGGATATCTTGTTTGAATGTACTCTTGAGTTCACACAATACCGGTTGAATCTCTTTGCAAGGCTGACACCAATCAGCATAGAAATCGACAACTACCGGCCGATCTGATTTAATAATATTTTTAAAACGACTATTTGCTCTCATTCAAGTTTTTTCTGTCAAAGACTCCCCGTAATAAATCGCCCGCCAACCATCCCATTACTCATCCCCATAAAGTCATATTGTACCATACTGACTTTTTTACACAGGAACCCGATTCGCAACCGATAACATACCAGTAAACAAAACCGGCGGTAGCGCCAATTAGCATTAACGCAAATGGAACAAGGTATTTCTTCAGCTTTTGCGACATACAACTATTGAAACAGCAAGTAGGGTGGTTGGTTTTCGAATTAGCAATCGATAATAACGATGCCTTATAGATTAAATTAATAGACAGAGAAGAATGGCCTAAAAAATAACAAAGGCCATCAATAAATAATTGATGACCTTTAATTGAGCGGGAGACGGGATTCAAACCCGCGACCCTTAGCTTGGAAGGCTAATGCTCTATCAGCTGAGCTACTCCCGCAAACTTCGAAATTCCAATAATTACATTCCAAATACAAATCTGCATTTTTGAATTCAATTTTTTGAAATTTGTTGAATGTGGGGAGAGCAGGATTCGAACCTACGAAGACGAAAGTCAGCGGAGTTACAGTCCGCCCCAGTTGGCCACTTTGGTATCTCCCCAAGCATTTTAAAGTATTTTTAAGAACGTTGGCTTTACAGCCTTTTTTCATTATTGAGCCGAATCACAGATTCGAACTGTGGACCCCGAGATTACAAATCACGTGCTCTGGCCAACTGAGCTAATTCGGCAAAAAATTTCACAAAAAGTGGGTAAGCTACCTGTATCGCACCGCTCAACCTCCTACCCTTGCTGCCTTCCGACCCTGGGGGGATTCAGAGGGAGCTGGTCGTACAGGACTTACCCGGCGACAAAAGTAGAAATTTTTGTATTCACTGCAAATGAAATCTCAAAGCTGAGACATTTTTTTTGCGCCCGAAACAACTAAGCGATTCACGCTCAAAGAAATATTTGAATCAATTTTTTTCATTTTTTTTCGAAGATTCATCTTCAGCACCCGTAAAAATGATTTGCATGCTTCATTCTCGTCCGAAAGAAATGACAGGAATCAAGATCCACTTACAAAATAGGTCAACCCGGGAGATGAAATTTTTATTTCAGTTCGTTAAAAAATTCAGATATATTTGTCATAAACTCCTAAGAAAAATTAAAAACATGGAACAAAAGTCGACTTTCTGGAAAAGCGCAATGACCGCTGGCTTGTATCTTGGCGTTATACTTATTCTTTATAATGTCATCCTCTACATTACCGGGCAAAACTTAAATACCTCTTTGGGCATCGTGAGCTATGTTATTCTGGCTGCCGGCGTATACTACTTTCAGCAACAATACAGGAACCGGGAGCTGGGTGGCTATATCAGCTACGGAAACGCTGTTGGATATGGTGTTGCTTTGATGGCATTTGCCGGTATTATTCAGTCTGTTTATACGGTCATTCTCATGAAATTTATTGATCCGGGAATTTTGGATCAAATTCGGATTATGCAAGAAGAACAACTAATGAAGCAAGGCGTATCGGACGAACAGATCGAAATGGCCAGCAAAATGATGGATGCTTTCCGCAGTCCGATCGTTATTGCAATATCCGGCTTATTTTCCTTTGCTTTGCTTGGCGTAATCATTTCATTGGTTTCATCCATTTTTATCAAAAAGAATGATGATGACAACGCTTTTGACGAAGCCATGTCTGATGTGAAATCAGAAGATTAATTGTTTCTTTAGCCTAATTTTTACGAATAAACTACAAGCACGTGGATATTTCCGTCGTTATTCCGCTATTAAATGAAGAAGAATCGTTACCAGAGTTGACCAGTTGGATCAAACGGGTGATGGATCACAATCATTATTCTTACGAAATTATACTCATCGATGATGGCAGCAGCGATAACTCCTGGGAGGTCATTGAAAAGTTACATCATGAAAATCCGGATATAAAAGGCATAAAATTCAGACGAAATTACGGTAAATCAGCTGCACTTCATGTTGGATTCTCTGATGCACAGGGAAATGTTGTAATCACCATGGATGCAGATTTACAAGACAGTCCGGAAGAGATCCCAGAACTATTCAAGATGATTACCGAGGAAAAATATGACCTCGTTTCCGGTTGGAAAAAGAAACGATACGACCCGGTTTTATCCAAAAATATCCCCAGCAAATTCTATAACTGGATTGCCCGGCGGAGCTCCGGAATTAGAATCCACGATTTCAACTGCGGCCTGAAAGCTTACCGAAAACAACTGGTAAAGAGCATTGAAGTATATGGCGAAATGCACCGCTACATTCCAATAATTGCCAAATGGGCCGGTTTTAAAAAAATTGGTGAAAAGGTTGTTGTACACCAGGAACGAAAATACGGGGAAACCAAATTTGGCTTCGAACGGTTTATTCGAGGCCCGCTGGATTTGCTTTCGGTCATTTTCATCGCGAAATTCAGTAAACGCCCGATGCACTTCTTTGGGTTATTGGGAACATTCGTCTTTATTATTGGGTTTTGTGCGGCAGCCTGGCTTGGAATCGCCAAATTAATTGCCGTGTCTAACAATATTCCAGCTCCCAAAGTAGTGGAAAGCCCCTACTTTTTTCTGTCGCTGGTAGCTATGATCATTGGTACCCAACTATTCATGGCTGGTTTTTTAGCCGAGTTATTTTCACGAAATTCATCAGATCGCAACAAATACCTCGTCGACAAGAAAGTTATTTAAGTCCAAAATAAGACTGCAAAGAAAACCTGCTGGAGAATTTGAAAATGATTCTTCGCCAGGTTTTCCTTTTTAATGGCAGTCGAATGCTATGCAGCCGGAACAATTGAGGTTTGCTATTCGCTTTCTATTGCTACATTAAGTAAAACTGAAGAGTCTGGGTTGATTGGTAATTCATGAGCCGAACGTAATCTTGACCTATTAAGTTTACAAAAAATTCAAAGCCTTGTTAAAACAGAAGTTCAATAATTTCCCATTCTCACCGACTACTTCTCCGTTCTTTTACGGGTGGGTAATCCTGGCTGTCGGCACGATGGGAGTGCTGATGAGTGCTCCCGGACAAACATCCGGGGTATCAACCTTCACCGATCACCTGATTGATGTGTTCGGCATTACCCGAGACCAGTTGAGTACAACCTACCTGATTGGAACAATCTGCAGCTCGTTGCTTCTCACCCACGCCGGAAAACTCTATGATAAGATCGGCGCCCGTTGGATGGGAGTTTTAACAGCTATAACCCTTGGAATTGTACTATTCTATATGAGCCAATCCGATCGAATTGCATTCTCTCTCGGCAAGTTATTCAATTTGCAAGCTGCTCAATTTTATCTCAGTGTAGCAGTCTTGTCAGTGGGATTTTTCCTTTTGAGGCTTTCGGGTCAGGGAGCGATGACCATGCTGAGTCGCAATATGATTATGAAATGGTTCGTCGTTAAACGAGGATTAGCCGGCGGAATTAGTAGTGTTTTTGTGGCATTTGGCTTCTCTGTGGCACCCTACACCTTCGATCAAATCATCCAACACTTCGGATGGCGGGTTGCCTGGATGATCATGGGTGTTACAGCCATACTTGTGTTTAGTTTGATTGTTTTCATTTTTTACCGAGACAATCCGGAAGATTGCAAACTCGTTCCAGATGGAGATGCAGACGAAATAAACCCGACCGGCCCGGTTTTAAACAAAGCTCAAAAGCAATATCGCTTAAAAGAAGCCAGAAAAACCTATGTGTTTTGGCTGTACTCCATATCGCTGGCTGTATTTGCATTAATGATGACGGGGATTATTTTCAATGTCATTTCCATATTTGATCAGGCAAATATGGCACGCGATGAAGCTTTGTTCATATTCATTCCGGCCTCACTCATTTCGACTATCATCACGCTGGCAGGAGGATATCTGAGTGACTTCGTCAAATTGAAAGTCCTGCTCATTATCTATTTGTGTACTTTATCCTGCACTGCAATCAGCATCCCATATTTGGAACATTCTTTCTTCTATTATCTGCTAATTGTTGGAAACGGCGCATCAACAGGTATCTACTCCGTGCTAATCAGTGTGGCCTGGCCTCGTTTTTTCGGACGAAAATATTTGGGCGAGATTAGTGGTTTTGCAATGTCGCTTTTAGTATTCTTTAGCGCAATAGGCCCACTCATCTTTAGTTTATCATTATCGCAATTTGGCTCCTACTCTGTTGCCGCCTGGATTTGTTTATCAATCTGTATAATTTGTCTTATTGGAGCTTTCAGCGCCAATAATCCACAGGAAAATATCAACATGAATCACGAAAAATAAGAATGCCGCCTGCAAATTAAACAGGCGACATTCTATTCATATAATTTATCGAAAACAAAAAAACAATCATCCAAAATACGGCACAGACTTTCTCATCTTTTCCGGAATTCCTCTCATTTCAAAAGCAGTAAGAATAATTTTAACGACTTGATCAGTTGTAAATCGAGAAACATTTATCGTCAAATCGAAAAGTTCCCTTTCGTTTCGGTTTTTCATATAATGATCCCTAAAAGCCTCTCGCTCCTTCTCTGTTTCACTGATATATTTCAAGGCATCCGACTTGATCATGTCCTTATTTGCAGCAATTACATCAACCCGCCATGAAATAGGAGCCTCCAAACGAACGTGAAGTGCATTGTCAATGTCCGAGGCAATTAAATGGCCTGCACGCCCAACAATGATGCAGCATCCGTCGCTTGCAAAGTTATGAATCACTTCACGAACAGTCTTGGTGATTACCCGGTTGCTTTTGTAATATTTATCTGAAAACGCCGCTAAAATTTCATCGAACGTAAAATGTTCCTGGCTCGAAAAAATCCGGTCCACTTTCTCCGGTTTAACTTTCAACTCTTTGGCGCTTTCGTTTAGCACTTCTTTACTTATCACTTGCCATTGTTTACAAAAAACACTTTTATTCAGCGCTTCTGCTAATTGACGACCGAGTTTAATTCCACTGCACCCGACTTCCCGTGAAATAGTAATAACGGGACCTGCTATTTTGAAACCGGAGGCACTTTTCTTTTTGCCCTCCTCTCCAAAACGTCTGTTCATATAATTAAGCAAGGTATTATCCATGATCTTTGGGGATTTAGTATTTATTCGGTTTTACGTGCGAAACTTAATTCAGTTATATGTTTGATAGTAGCCAAATTGTCGGCCATTTTTTATAAATTACAGGTCGCTTTTGGCAAAAGTCATAAAATCGATCTTTTTAAATACCTATCTTCACCTTTCAATAATAACTTTAATTCAAAATCATGTTTGATCCAAAAATTTACAGTGACAGACGGGGAAGATTAAAAGAACTCCTTTCGGACGGATTAGTTCTTTTATTGGGCAATAATGATGTTCCGATGAACTACACGGACAACACTTACCATTTCAGACAAGACAGCAGTTTTCTTTACTATTTCGGGCTTGATTTTCAAGGACTGGCCGGCATTATCGATATTGACAAAGGAGATGAAATTCTGTTTGGGAATGATGTTGAAATTGAAGACATCATCTGGATGGGACCGCAAGTAAGCCTGAAAGAGAATGCCGCCAAAGTAGGTTGTACACAGACTGCACCTTATCGCGAATTGTTTGCCCACATTTCAAAAGCGATTAGCCTAGGAAGAAAAATTCACTTTCTACCCCCTTACCGTGGGGAGAATAAATTATTGCTCCAGGAACTTTTGGGTATTCACCCTTCCAAGCAAAAAGAATACAGCTCTTTAGAACTGGTGAAAGCAGTTATTGCGATGCGCTCAGTCAAAGATGCAGGTGAAGTAGCCGAAATTAAAAAAGCCTGTGCAATTGGTTACGATATGCATGTTACAGCGATGAAAATGGCTATGCCCGGAACTTGGGAACAAAAAATTGCCGGTACACTTGAGGGAATTGCCAGCTCTCAAGGATCAGCATCAGCCTACCCCATCATTTTAAGCCAGCACGGAGAGACGCTGCACAACCACAGTCATGCTGAAATTTTGAGAGAAGGAAAATTAATGGTGGTTGATGCCGGTGCAGAAAGCTTAATGCATTATGCATCAGACTTTACAAGGACAGCTCCTGTGGGTGGTAAATTCACTACGCAACAGCGTGAAATTTATGACATTGTTTTAGCAGCCAACAATCATGCTACATCGTTGTCAAAAGCCGGTACCACCTACCTATCAATTCACCTGGCAGCAGCGGAAGTAATTGCAAGTGGATTGAAAGAACTTGGCATCATGAAAGGTGATGTAAAAGACGCGGTCAAAAATGGAGCGCATGCTTTGTTTTTCCCACACGGATTGGGACACATGATGGGACTTGATGTTCACGACATGGAAGACCTTGGGCAGATTTATGTTGGTTACGACGACGAAATTCGTCCTGTTGACCAATTCGGAACGGCCTATCTTAGGTTGGGTAAGAAACTGGAATCCGGTAACGTTATCACAAACGAACCGGGGATCTATTTTATTCCAGCGTTAATTGACAAATGGAAAGCTGAAAATATTAATACTGACTTTATCAATTTTGAAAAGTTGCAAGCCTATCGCGACTTCGGTGGTATCAGGTTGGAAGACGATCTTCTGATTACCGCAACCGGTAGCGAAATACTGGGTGAACGAGTTCCGATTACACCGGAAGAAATTGAAGCAACAGTTGGTAAAAAATAAAACAAAAAAGAAGACGACCTGAGGTCGTCTTCTTCATATTATATCTTCTCGTATTTACTAAGTTTTAATACACCAAGACCTACAATGGTCGTTCCTGTGCTTTTTTAGACGGTCGTAAAATCAACCGTAATGATTGGTCGAAAGTAAAGTATTTCCACAACCAATTGATGAAAACAAGCATTCGGTTTTTTACGCCGACAATTGACATTAAGTGGACAAACATCCAAACCAACCAGGCAAAGGCACCTGAAAAACGCAAGAAAGGCAGATCAACTACAGCCCGATTCCTTCCAACTGTTGCCATAGATCCTTTATCCTCGTATTCAAATTCTGCGGGACTTTTCCCTTTCGATTTACGAATATAGTTTTGCCCAAGGTTGATCGCTTGTTGCAACGCAACCTGAGCCACCTGTGGGTGTCCGTTGGGATATTTGGGAGTTTCCATGAATGAAATATCGCCAATAGCATAAACACCTTCCATCCCTTCAACCTGGTTAAACCGATTGACTTTAATCCGGTTTCCACGTGTCATGAATTGCGGATCAACTCCATCCGGAATTTGCCCCCGAACACCGGCAGCCCAAATTAATGTTTCGGTCATTAACTTCTTTCCATCTTCCAGGGTAATTGTTTTCCCATCGTAATCAGTTACGCGATGATCTAGCAACACATTCACACCCATCTTTTTAAGATAAACCAGCGACCGATCTCCGGAATGACTACTCATTCCATGCAACAAATGTGGATTTGCCTCAATCAGGGTAATCTGCATCAAATCAAAATTGAGATCGGGATAATCTTTAGGAAGCACAAAACGCTTCATTTCCGCAAGGGCTCCGCAAACCTCAACTCCCGTCGGTCCACCCCCTACAACAACAACATTCAATAAGCTTTGTAATTCATCCGGATCACGCATGGTTACCGCTCGCTCGAAATTAAGTAACAAGGTGTTGCGAAGGTAAACAGCCTCAGAAACGGACTTCATTGGAATTCCGTTCTCTATGACTCCCTTCATTCCAAAATAATTGGTTGTAGCACCGGTGGCAATGACCAGAGAATCGTACCACACATAGCCCATAGCGGTCTGAATTTGTTTCTTCACCGGATCAATATCAGTGACTTGGGTGACGCGGATATAGACATTTTTCTCCTTTTGAAATACCTTCCTCAGCGGAAAAGAGATGGCACTCGGCTCAAGGCCGGATGTAGCTACCTGGTAAAATAATGGTTGAAACTGATGGTAATTATTCCGATCGATTAATACAAGTTGACAATCTTCGTTCTTTAGCTTACGTGCAAGTTTTAAACCTGCAAAACCGGCGCCAATAATCACAATTCTTTTTTGCCCGGTTTCTGGAATATTAATTGGCATGAAATATTTTTCTTGCTCAAACAAATCGCTCTATGAAATGTTGCAAAACATACCGACTTTATCGCGCTTTTTTACATTCATTAACTTTCGACCTACTATTTAGCTTTTCAGGCTCCAATTAACCATCAAAATGTGGTTTCAATTCCTCATTCTGATGCATTTTTTATAATTTCCAAGCACTAAATTTTTGAGACCTCTTGACCGGAAATAACAGAACTAAAACCAATGACCGAACTAAACAGAATAGACAGTGATTCGGATGTTCCGAAATACTTACAAGTTGAAGAAATGATCCTGACAGATATTGAATCAGGCATTTTTAAACACGGCCAACGTATTCCGTCTATCAACGAAACCAGCGAAGACCTGCTTCTTTCGCGCGATACGGTCGAAAAAGCTTATACCCATTTGCGTAAAAAAGGAATCCTGATTTCGGTAAAAGGCAAAGGGTATTATGTCAATAAAACAGAGACAGGGAAAAGGCTAAAAATAGCTTTGATCATAAACAAATTAAGCAACTATAAGCGTAGTCTTTACAACTCATTTATTCAAACGCTCGGTACAAAAGCGAGCATCGATGTATTTATTTATCACTATGACATAAACGAATTTGAATCCATCATCAATGAAAACCTGAAACATTACGATTACTTTGTTATACTTCCTCATTTTAGAAATGACGCTGCTTCGGCTGTTCCGGTTATCCGGAAAATCCCGAAAGAAAAGGTTCTGATTGTTGACCGTTACTGGGAGGAGTTGAAAGATTATCCGGTGGTGTACCAGGAATATGACAAGGATATCCAGACTGCGTTGCAACAAGCTCTTGACTTGCTTAAGAAATACCAAAAGCTCAACCTTGTTTTTCCACAGAACGAATATTATTCGACGAACATCAAAAAAGGATTTACGCATTTCTGTCAGCATCAACAATTTAAGTTCGAAATAATAGATAATCTCACTGAAACGGACATTGTTAAAAATGAAGCATATGTATTGGTTTCAGACAATGATCTTTACATGTTTATTAAGTGTTTGAAAGCGAGAAACTGGAAGGCGGGACAGGATATCGGATTAATTTCGTACAATGAAAACCCTGTAAAGGAATTGCTTTGCGATGGTATTTCTACGATATCGACCAACCATGATGAGATTGGGAAAAAAGCCGCTGAAATGATCCTTTCAAAGAACTTCAAACGCATAAAAAGTCCGTTTGAATTTATCCAACGAAATTCCATTTAATTAACATTAACTTATCAATAAATGATCTTTTGTTCTCATTAATAAATATTTCAATTGAATTTTAATTTTTTAAATTGTCAAACAATGACTTGCGATTCACTCAATTGTAAATATTATGAGATTAGATAGTCAATTTGAATCGACTAAACTCAACATTTTAGTCGCAGAGGATGAAGAATATAATTTTTTGTTTATCTCTGAAGTTTTAAAAGATTATAACGTTAATCTAATTAGAGCTTACAATGGTAAAATGGCGATAGATTTGGTTCAACAAAAACCGGATATCGATTTGGTTTTAATGGATGTTGGCATGCCCGTAATGGATGGTCTTGAGGCAACAAAAAGAATCAAAAGTCTCCGCCCTGAATTGCCCATTATCATTCAAACCGCTTATTCCCATTTATCCGACAAACACATGGCTTTAGAGAGCGGTTGTGATTGCTTCATGGCAAAACCGATCGTAAAAACGGAGCTATTCAAATGTCTTGAAAAGTACAAGCCAATACACGCAGTTCTGGAAAAAGTTTAAGCTAATTCTTTGCCTCCAATCTCTTTTATCAATCAGCAATAAAACCATTCACTGATGATCGTACGATTTTGCTCGTCAAAAATCAGTTTCGAATTGGAGCACAAAGCTGATGTCAGTAGCCGTTCTTTCAAACCATTATATTCATACACAATCACCGGATTTCACCTTTTCTGTTATTCAGTTTCTTTCACACCAGTCTGAATTTATCGACAACTATCCGCAAAAACAGCGAACTGTTAAAAAAATCTAATTATCCAGATTACTATATATCTTGAAAACTAATTCAAATTAGATTTGTTTTAGACACCAAAAATCACGCGTATGAAAAAACTATTTAGTGCAATCCTGTTCTTCACGATTGCAGTTTCAACCCTATCAGCCCAAAATTGGAAAACAGATTTTGAACAAGCCCAAAAAGAGGCTAAAGAATCGAACAAGAAGTTAATCATGGTCTTTCAGGGATCAGACTGGTGTGCCCCCTGCATGAAACTAAACCGGGAAATCTGGAGTTCAGACACTTTTCAGTCGTACGCCAAAGATCACTATGTTATGTTGAAGGTTGATTTTCCTCGCAAAAAGGCGAATGCATTGCCGGAAGAGCTGCAAGCTGAAAATGGCAAATTAGCTGAAACCTACAATAAAAAGGGCTATTTCCCCCTTGTTGTCTTACTCGATTCCCAAGGAAAAGTAATTGGAGAAACCGGATACAAGAATGTAACTCCCGACGAATACATTAACCTTTTAAACGCCTTATAACCCCAAAATTTGAAAAGCACTTTATTCCTGTTCATTCTCACGATAACTGTACTTTCAGGATATTGTGGAGAGAGCTACACTCGGACACTAAAACTGATGGGAAGTCGGTTTGACATTACTGTTGTTGCAGAAAATGAAACAGAAGGCAACAGCTATATCGACATGGCCATCGGTGAGATTCAACGGATTGAAAAACTCATTTCATCCTGGGACCAAAATTCTCAAACTTCTGCAATTAACCGGAACAGTGGTATCATACCTGTTCAGGTTGATCCGGAGCTCTTTCAACTCATTGAGCGAGCTATTGCTATTTCAAAGTTGACAGACGGCGCTTTCGATATTACCTATGCGTCGATGGATAGGATCTGGAAGTTTGACGGCAGTATGACGGAGATGCCAACCCCCGAAGCGATCCAAGCCTCAGTGTCAAAAGTAGGTTTCGAACATCTTATTTTGAATAAAGCAGACCAAACTGTTTACCTGGACTTGAAAGGAATGAAAATCGGATTTGGAGCAATTGGCAAAGGTTATGCGGCAGATAAAGCCAAAGCACTACTTATCGCGAACGGAGCAAAAGCCGGCATTATCAATGCGTCGGGTGATATGAATACCTGGGGAACACAACCATCGGGCGAGGACTGGGAAGTAGGCATTGTCAACCCAATGAATAAGAACAAAGTATTTGCAGTACTTCCACTTCATCAGGGTGCTGTTGTTACTTCGGGGGACTATGAGAAATATGTAAAATTTAACGGCATCCGCTACACGCATATAATCAATCCCCAAACGGGTTACCCGGCAACCGGAATCATTAGTGCAACCGTTTTTGCCCCCAAAGCAGAACTGGCTGATGCTTTGGCCACATCAATCTTTGTAATGGGAATTGACGTTGGAATCAACCGAATCAATCAACTCCCTAATATTGAATGTATTTTGATCGATGAACAAGGAAATATATACAGTTCTGATCACATAAAAATTGAAAAAGAATGAAACGAAAACTTCTGTTTCTGGTTATGATTACCCTATCGCTGGGCTCATGCAAAGTGGTAAAAGAATATGAAAAAATTAACCTCAACGATCCCGACATGGAACTGGGGACAAAGAAGATTGATATGTTTGAAACAACCTTTCAAGCTTATCGCGAAGCAGCGTCCGGAGCTAACGGAGGAAAAACAGGTGGTGGTTGTGGATGTAATTAGAAAGCTATGGAAAAGAAAATATTAAATTTGCTCATTATTCTGTTCACTACGAATTCGTTGTGGGCACAGGAATCGAAGAGCTCTGACGAAAATTACAAAAAAAGGGTTCTGGAAAGTACTGAAATTGATTTCCTCATGAGTTATTATTCTCAAGATGGCGACAACGCAGCAGTAACCGGGGGAATCGGATCCGAGGAATTAAAGGACATTGCGCCAACCCTAATCGTCTCCGTTCCGTTAAACGACGACGATGTGTTAACCGTTGAAGCAGGCATTTCAGCCTATACATCTGCCTCATCGAGCAATATTAATCCATTTGATGGCAGTGGCCCCGCCGATCCGTTCCAAGCTTCATCAGGTGCTTCCCAAACCGATGTTTGGATGCACGGAGCAGGTACTTACAGTCATAGCTCAGACAACCGAAATCAAATATGGACGGGAAAACTAAGTGTTTCCTCAGAGTTCGACTATTCTTCATTTGGTTTTGGGGGAAGTTTTACGCGACTATTTAATGAGAAAAATACAGAGGTGACCTTATCCGGCAACGTATATCTAGATCAATGGAAAAAGCTATTCCCCTACGAACTTCGTTCGTTCGTGCCCGGAGGAAGTGGTCATTCCTCTTTTTTCCCCTCAGGTTATAATCCAAAGTTCGACGGACTTGACGGAAAGAACAGAAACTCCTATTCCGCAGGTTTGGTCATCACCCAAATTCTGTCTAAAAAATTACAGGGAGCGATTCTTGCTGACGGAGTATTCCAAAAAGGCTTGTTATCAACTAATTACCAGCGCGTTTACTTTTCGGACTATCCTGACTATTTTGTCGATAATTTTCAATTAGCCGACGATGTAGAACGGCTACCAAACAGCCGAACGAAAATTGCTGTTGGAGCACGCCTCAATTATTACCTAAACGAACGATTTGTGTTGCGATCATTCTATCGTTACTATACCGACAATTGGGGAATAAGCTCTCATACAGCAAGCCTTGAAATACCTGTTAAGATAAGCGATAAATTAACCGTATATCCTTCTTACCGGTACTACTCGCAAACAGCCGCTGACTATTTTGCAGGTTACAACGAGCATCTTTCGACTGAAAAATATTACACCTCGGACTACGATTTATCAAAATTCAACGCAAATCAGTATGGAATCGGTCTTCGCTACACCGATATATTTACTGAACACCATATCGGCCTACTAAAAATTAAAAGTTTCGACTTGAAATACAATTATTATAAACGAGATAGTAGTTTTAAAGCTAACTTCATTTCATTCGGAGTTAGTTTTGTCCTTTAACTCGCATAACATCTTCTGAGGTAATACCCGGTAAGGAAAAGCATTCTTACCGGGTATTTTCTTTTCCTTACTCACGCAAATTTAGGAACGGCATTTGCACACTTTTATATAACCCCTGAAATCCGACATATTTAAAACGAATATGTAGGATTAGAGCTAATGACCTACATAAATGTAGGAGAATGGACGATCGTAATAAAAATTTAAAAGTACTGACTATGGCAATTAACGATGCAATGAAATTTATTCGCGAATCTCAGGAAAACCGTGAATTAAGAAAAGAAGTCAACACATGCAAACCGGAAGAATTATTTGAGAAATTAAAAGAGCTTGGCTATGACTTCAGTGAGGACGAATTCGAAGAATCAGTTAACATGATGCATGTAAAATGCCAATTCGAACAACAGGCCAATCAACTCATGCAAACTGACATGTGGTTCAAAATGTTGTTAAAATAACGATTAAAAATTATTCGTTTGAATCTATCATTTCAAATGTTTATTATTTACCAAAACTGCTATTAACTTCTTGTAAAAATCGAATTTAATAGCAGTTTTTATGTTGTTTCATATTATTACTACTGTTTGATTTATTCTATAAAATGTAATCATTCGCTATCATCGGTAGCCGTATACCACTCAATTTAAAGACATTAACAACTTAATATCCTAACCTATTAATTAGTTCCGCGTATGCTTGCATATATACCCCTATTTACCGATACTAATTAATAATGTAATTATCATGAAAAAAATCTCTGTTTCCCTTCTACTGTCCTTTTTCCTTGTTACGCTAGCTCTAGCTCAAAAGGACCAGATCCCTCTGATTGGATCAAAAGCCCCCTCCTTCACTGCACAAACAACTCAAGGCGAATTAACTTTCCCTGATGATTATGGGTCTAGCTGGAAAATTCTGTTTAGTCATCCTAAAGACTTTACTCCGGTTTGCTCTTCCGAAATTCTCGAATTAGCTTATATGGAAAAAGAATTCGAGTCTATGAATGTTAAAATGGCTGTAATTTCTACCGATAACCTATCACAACACAGAATGTGGGTAGCTCATCTGGAAGAATTAGACTACAAAGGTCGCGGTCAACAAGACATTAACTTCCCTTTGATAGACGACAGCAAAATGTTGATTTCAAAACAATACGGGATGCTACATGCTCCCACAAGTTCCAGTCGCGACATTCGCGGGGTTTATATTATTGACCCCAACAATATCGTGCGCTCAATCAACTTTTACCCTGTTGAAGTTGGTCGAAATTTAGTTGAGATTGAACGAATTGTTTCGGCTTTGCAGACAACAAAGGACGAATTAGTTTTAACACCTGCTAATTGGAATGAAGGTGATGATGTTATGGTTCCCTATTTGCCTTACAGAGAAGAACAATTGGCCGAAAATCCAGAATTAAAAGACGAATTTTACAATGTGGGTAACCGGATGTGGTTTAAGAAAGTTAAATAATCTAGGTTACTGAATCAATTAGAAAACAACTCAATAAAAGAGAGGAACAACATGACAGTGTTCCTCTCTTTCATTTTTAGATGCAAGCCAGAAACAATCCCCATCATTCGGCCATTGTCAATACTCAACCTCCGCCTTTTGCAGATCTATTAGCTCCTTGTAATTTTTCGAGCCACTTTACCGCAAGCTATTCTTGTTTCTTGCCAAAAAGAAAACCCGGAATTGCTCCCGGGGTCAAAATCTTTTATATTCAACGTTTACAAACCAACAACCGAAGGCCCCTGCTCAAAAACAATATCAACCGGAATACCTTCTGCATTGATCCGGTCTAAATCAGTTTGCAACTGAGCACGTATGCTCCCCATATTCTGAATGAGATCTAAGGCATGTGCATAATCCCCATTTCCCTGAACGGTGAGTAAAAGGTCAGACAGCTTCATCATGGCCTCTTTCATTTTTTCGAAATTAACCCGGTAAGTTCCGGTAGTTTCATCCCGCTCGAAGGCTCCCTGTTCTTCAAAATAATAGAAACGAACCATATTTGCTTTGCCGTGAGCACTTGCTGCACCAAAACGCACTGATCTAAAAATGCCGGCCATAAAAGTGACAAAATTATCCATCATATCTTTGTCGCCTAACTCACCCATCTCATTCAGTTTATAAACAACCCATAAGCCGAGAACATCAGCCTTCCCTTCTTCCATCGATGAATAGGTTTCGCGCAGTGCCTGGCGCACGGTCTTGGTTCCGTCAATTGTGTTTCCAAGCCCCAAGCCATGAGCAACCTCATGAAACATGGTATTTTCGAAGAAGGCATCGAACGTAACATGATCCCGTTGATCTTCCTCAATCAACAAATCCGATATCGGCATCAGGATCTTATCAAACTTAGCCCGCATCGCATTCTTCAGCTGAAGCTTTCGACTTCCCTTTTCTAGCCGCACCTGCTCATCGTTCGGCAAATTAATGGCAATGGTTTTACTTCCCGCATTACAATCACCGGCATAGTATATCACATCATAGGCATTCAAATCCGAATCGGAACCCGGCATTTCACTTTTATAAGGTGCATCGCAAGGCAAAGCTCTTTGCAGTACAGGCAGTAAATCGGCAAACTTCACCAATCGTTCACTCCACTCCTTATCCTTAACCAGAATAAATGCCTCGTGTGCCGCTTTATAGTTGAACAACTGATCTTCGTAGTTTTCAATCGGACCGACAACAAAATCGATTGTGTTATCTTTCATGTCCATCCAGGCGACATCGCTCGGATAATAGTCGTCAGTCAGTAATGCTTCGGCTCGCAACTCCAGGTAGTTCTTCAAACCTGGATCTTCGGCAAGCTCAGCTGCTTGTTTCAAATAAGCGGATGCCTGTTCAACCTGTGACTTAAATGCCACATGATAAGGCACAGCCTGAAGTTGGCCTAAAGAGTCGCGTTTTACCATGGTGTACAGGCTCGCCTTTGTTGGTTCGTCCCAAGCTTCAAACTCTTCTTTGGTCATATCCTTGGGGTAATACTGCGCACCAGCCGGCTTTGCCCCCACCCCTTCCATAAAAGGCTTATTGTCATTCAACCGCTCCCAGGGCCCGTAGTTAATCTTTAAAAATTTGGTCATCGCCTCGCTGGTCGCTTTCGAGAAAATTTCATTCTTATCACCATAAGCTTCCTTCCAAAACAACTCGTCCATAATATCAGCAGCCTTAAACAACAAAGGCAACATTTGTTTTTCCTTTTCGGTCAAAACAGACAGGTCAGTGGTCAGTTTGACGGGAATAAAAGCATCCGCTTTCGTTTCAATTTCACTTTTCATAGGTGTACCTTTTGGGGGGGTGCTGTTACATGCCAACAACAGCCATGCAACCATCCCAACACATACATAGCGTAAGTTTTTCATTGTAGGATTATTTCAGTTCATAATTTCATCAAACTCGATAAGTGCAAGCAAATTCAACTTACTTCTCAAATCCGTGCTCGCGCTCAACCAGGGCAATTCGGGTTTTAAATGCCGCATACCATTTCTCTCTTCCGTATTGCTGAGCCAGACGATGCTCGACATTCCGGTGCCACTTCTCTATTGATTCCAGATTTTGCCAATAGGAAACCGTTATTCCCAGAATATTTCGCGCCGACTCAACGCCAAGAAAACCTTCCTGTTGTTCTGCCAGCTCGACCATCCGTTCAGCCATTTCTACGTAACCATCATCAACCGAGGTACGAACAGAACTAAAAACAACCGCATAGTAAGGTGGCTGAGGAGTTTTGGCAAGCATAAATTTCATTGTTTTTTTATTAGAGGAAATAGGGTTCAGCAAGCCCTTTCTCAATTAGTACATCGTTGACACAATAAAAATCGCCAACCGCCCGGATATTCGAAAGTCCGTCCAATACCTCAGGGGTCATCCGCACATACAAAACAGCCAAGTAGCGTCCGTACTTCCCTTTCGAGTCCTTCAATGTTTCAACAATCGCCAGGTTGCCCTTCTTCATAATCGATTTCACAAAATCGGAAGCAGCCTTGCCCAGCTGATATTCCTCCGAATCGTGCCTTACGCCATAAACTTCGGGTGTGTTGACACCATATAAGCGGATGCGCTCTTTCCGAACCCAGACGCTAAGACCTAAGTCAATGTCTATCTCATAGGTATCACCGTCGACAACTTTCACAATTTCGGCCTGGTACTGGTACATAACGATTGGTTTTAGTGAATATTAGTATGAAAAGCCTGCCGTGAATTCAATCCGGCATGATCTAAAGTTACAAAATCGGCTTTAAAAAACGACGGACTTAGCTGTTTTGATACGCCCACAGCATCTGCACGCCACTTTGATCTTCGGGAAAATAACGTTCATGGGTAAGTCCACAGCCTTTCAGGACATGGTCAGGACCGTCGTATCCAAGGATATTAAGGCGATATCCCTGGATATTGTTCCGATGGAACAGGATATAACCCCGGTGGACAAGGTCACAGCCTTTCCGGACAAGGTTAGCATCACCGTATCCAAGGATATGAAGACGATATCTCTGGATATTGTTCTGATGAAACAGGATATCACTCCGGCGGACAAGTCTACAGCCTTTGAGGACATGGTCAGCATCGTCGTATCCAAGGATATGAAGACGATATCCAAGGATATTGTTCTGACGGAACAGGTCAGGATCATCGTGACCAAGGATATGAAGACGATATCCCTGGATATTGCTCTTTGGGGGAGGAAATGGGAATGGGTGCTGTGGATGGATCGAATTTGAAAGCAAAAAAAAATGCTGCCCGAAGGCAGCATTGAGTCTTATTTTTTTGGCATCTGAACACCGCGTTCTTTCGCCATTTTTTCGATTCGTTGTTGAAAGTTCGATTTCTTAACCGGGCCTTTTTTCTTATTGGCATGCAGTTGTGCGCGAATCTTTTCATCATCAATTAATACGCGGAACAAATACATTTGACCAATCGTGATCAGGTTAGCCAGGAAGTAATAGTAACTCAAACCAGCCGGGTAGTTATTCAGAATAAACAGGAACATAACCGGCATGATATACATCATCGTCTGCATACCAGGCATACCACCACTACTTTGAGTCTGCGAATTCAATTTTGTTGAAATGATGGTGGTAACGGTCATCAACAAACAAAACAAACTAACGTGGTCGCCATAGAATGGAATGGTGAATGGCAAATTAAAAATCGAGTCGTACGATGACAAGTCGACGGCCCACAGGAAATGCTCCTGCCGCAACTCAATCGACGTCGGAAAGAAGAAGAACATGGCAAACAAAATCGGCATCTGCAGTACCATCGGCAAACAGCCACCCATTGGGTTTACGCCGGCCTTTTTATACAAAGCCATTGTTGCCTGTTGTTTCTCCATTGGTTTGTCTTTACCGAACTTCTCATTCAACTCATCCACTTCAGGTTTCAAAGCACGCATTTTAGCTTGCGAGATGTAAGACTTAAAGGTGAACGGGAACAAAATCATCTTAATAAAGACGGTCAACAAGAGGATGATAATTCCGAAATTATCGATATGAAGTCTTAAGAAGTTAAACACCGGGATTACCAACCAACGGTTTACATACCGTAGTACTGAATACCCCAGGTTCACCAGGCGATCCAAATCAATATTATATTGTTTCAGTGTTGTATAGTGGTTCGGGCCAAAATAAAACTCCATTCCCATATTCTGATCTCCGGTTGGATCATAAGGGATGGCAATATCAGCAAAAAAGTCACCGACCTTATCTACATTTTCCTCATCGTAGTTGTACTTAACTTCTGCCGTTGGGAAAGCGTCATCAGCAATAATTGTCGAGTTGAAGAACAATTGCTTAAAGCTGATCCACTTCACTTTTGTTTTCAACGTTTCCTCGCTTGTTTTGCTTGGAGAAAGCTTGTCAACTTCATCTTCGTAATATTTGTAGTTTACCGATGTATAACGGTCTTCCCCAAATTTAGATTTCCGTTCCAGACGTGGTCCTGCGTAGGCCCAGTTGAAATTCAGGTAATTTACGTTCGGAGCAATCACATCTGCTAAACCGCTGGTTTTAATGTCGAAACCAACCATGTAAGAGTTGTGAGCCAAGGTATAAACAAACTGCAATGAACGTCCTTCGCCAGCATTCAGGCTCATGCTCACGGCTTCTTTTGATCCTGGAAACTCCTCATTATACTCCAGATCACCTTCTTTCCCTTTTTTCACCTCAGGTCCGGCAGCAACCAAACTTGATTTAGAAGTTGAAGGGGTAAAGTAAAGCTCGTCAGTTTTTATGCTTCTGTTTTGTGAGAAGAAATTCAATCCAAACTGATTGTCCGGTCCGTTGAAAAGGACAAGCGGCTTATTTTCATAGGTGTGATAGTTTTTCAGTTCTACTGAGTAAATCTTACCACCTTTGGTCGAAAGAGTCACCTTCATCAAGTTGTTTTCCAACGTGATGAATTGCTCCTGTCCCATTGCTCCGGCGGCAAAAGCGCCAAAGCGATCAGTTGCATTGGTTGTAGCCAAAGCAGTGTCGGCGGCAAATGCAGCCTGCTGCTGTTCAGCCATTTCTTTTGCACGAACCTGAGCTTCTTGCTGCCGTTCAGCTTCAACCTGCGCAATTGAGTCCTGGCGGTGCTTGACCGCTTCGATCTCCTCCTGCGACGGTTTGTTCAGGTAACTAAATCCAATCAGGATAGCAACGATTATAACTATCCCGTAAATTGTATTCTTATCCATAGGTTATTTTTTTCTCGAATTAACTGTTCGCCGCTTTTACAAAAGCGACAAACAAAGGATGTGGGTTTAATACCGTGCTGCTATATTCCGGGTGATACTGTACACCAACAAACCATTTGTGATTTGCCAACTCAACAACTTCTACCAGGTTGGTATCCGGGTTTATTCCGACAGGATTCATACCTCCGCTTTTAAACGCATCGAGGTATTCATTGTTGAACTCGTAACGGTGACGGTGGCGTTCTTTAATTTCGTCTTTTCCGTAAGCCTTATATAAATGCGACTTCTTCTCGTTGATCTTACAGGTATAAGCACCCAAACGCATGGTTCCGCCTTTTTCGGTAATTCCTTTTTGGTCTTCCATCAAACCAATGACCGGATAGTTGGTTTTCTCATTCATTTCAGTCGAATCAGCACCTTCCCAACCAAGTACGTTACGGGCATATTCAATAACTGCGATTTGCATTCCAAGGCAAATTCCCAGGAATGGGATGTTATTTTCGCGAATATATTTTGTAGCTAAAATTTTTCCTTCAATTCCGCGATGGCCGAATCCTGGCGCAATAATCACACCTTGTAAGCCGGAAATGATTTCTTCAACATTCTTCTTGGTAATATCTTCTGAATGGATCCATTGCAAATTCACTTTTACCCGGTTGATTGCTCCGGCGTGAATCAGTGCTTCTGCAATCGATTTGTAGGCATCGGCTAATTCAACATATTTTCCAACCAAACCAATCGTGATTTCCCGCTCCGGATTTTTCAATTTTCTCAGGAACTCATTCCAATCATCCATTTTGGGTTCGTTCTTGGTCGGAAGATGTAGCTTGCGAAGAACTGTCAGGTCCAACTTTTCTTCCAACATCTTATTGGGCACATCATAAATGGTGCTAACGTCAATTGACTGTACAACCGAGTCGAGTTCAACATTACAGAACAAAGCAACCTTTTTGCGAATGCTGGTAGCCAGGTCGTGTTCGGTACGTAATACCAATACGTCGGGCTGAACCCCGTTTTCGAGCAACATCTTAACAGAGTGCTGCGTTGGTTTTGTCTTCAACTCGCCTGAAGCAGCAAGAAAAGGAACAAGTGTTAAGTGAATAACCAAGGCATTCGAACCCAACTCCCATTTCAACTGGCGAACAGCTTCGATATATGGAAGTGATTCCATATCGCCTACAGTACCACCAATCTCGGTAACCACGATGTCGTAGTTGCGCTTTGTACCCAGAAATTTGATTTTTCGCTTGATTTCGTCAGTAATGTGGGGAATAATCTGAACTGTTTTACCAAGATAGTCTCCCCGGCGCTCTTTGTTAATAACCGATTGATAGATCCGACCGGTTGTTACATTGTTGGCCTGAGAAGTTGGTACATTCAGAAAACGTTCGTAGTGACCAAGGTCAAGATCGGTCTCTGCACCATCCTCGGTGACATAACACTCACCGTGCTCATAGGGATTCAAAGTTCCCGGGTCAACGTTGATGTACGGATCGAGCTTTTGGATTGTTACTGAATAACCTCTGGCTTGCAATAACTTAGCCAATGATGCTGCGAGAATTCCTTTTCCTAATGAAGAGGTCACTCCCCCTGTGACAAAGATGTACTTGGTTGCTGACAAAATCGTAAAATTTAATTGTTCCTAAAAGCGCACAAATTTAAGCAATAAAACCAATTGGGCTCAAAAAATGTGCATGATATCTCACCATGAACGAATAAAAAACCCGCTTAGCAGCGGGTTCATGTTCATATTGATTAATCTTGATCGTCCATATCGTCGATAATACGAATCTTTTCTTTCAGCAATTCAATCTTTTCCATTGTCGCCTGAATCTTCTTATTGACATCTTCAATCAGTGATTCAGCATTCTTCGTATTGGCAAAAAATCCGATATTATTATTCAACAAGGCCAAGTCGTTTTCAAGCTGCTTCATTCTGGTGATGTATTTATCACGTTCGTAACGCATCTTGTTTTGACCTTTGAAACTTTCGTTGAAGTTCGACATTTTACTTTTAAACTTCAACACATCCCGCTTATGATCATCAATTTTCAGGTGATCAAAGTGAGCATTGATGGCATTTCTAAATTCATTTTGAATCTTGTCTTTTTCCTTAAACGGAACATGCCCAATTTCAGTCCAACGACGCTGAAAATCTTTCATTTTCTCCAAATTTTCATCTTCATCTTTGGTCAGTTCATATTTTTTAATCTCTTCGATCAAAGCCAACTTTTGCTCCAGGTTTTCAACCTGCTCATGATCGACTGTTGAGAAATGCTCTGATTTCTGATCGAAGAAATAATCGCAAGCAGATCTGAAACGCTTCCAAATTGAATCGGATTGTTTTCGTGGAACGGGACCAACTTCTTTCCATTTCTTTTGAATACGGATAAATTCGTCGGTCGTTTTCTTCCAATCAGTGCTATCTTTCAGCGATTCAGCCTGAACACACAAATCCAATTTCATTTGCAGGTTATTTTGCTGCACTTCTTTATTTTGTGAATAGAACTCCCGTTTCGCATCAAAAAACTTGTCGCAGGCAGTACGAAAACGCTCATAAATTCGGTTGTTATCTCTTTTAGGAGCAAATCCGATTGTCCGCCAAACTTTCTGTAGTTCAATCAATTCTTTTGAGCGATCATCCCATTCCTTGTGATTTGTCAGTTCCAAACCTGCAATTTCTTCCACTTTTTCGCAAAGAACAGTTTTGGCTTCAAGGTTTTTCTTTTGATCCCCTTTTCGATCTTCAAAATATTCCTGGTGCTTTTTATTGATTTTTGAAGTTGCAGCTTTAAAGCGCTCCCACAATTCATCCTTTTTGTCTCGCGGAACAGGGCCTATTTCGCGCCACAGCTCGTGGTATTTCTGTAATATGTTGAAAGCCTTAATAACGGACGGTTCAATCAATAATTCTTCAGCCTTTTCACAAAGACTGATTTTCGATTGCAAATTTTTCTTCAGGTCCAGATCGCGCAACTCCTTATTGATCTTGATATAATCGTAGAAATTTTCGACATGGTGATGATAAGTTTCCCAAAGATCTTTCAGGTTAGCCTGGGGTACCAAACCTGTATCCCGCCACTTTTGCTGTAAATCCCTGAATTCCTGGAAAGTCTTATTAATCGATTCTTTCCGGTTGACCAGTGATTTTATATCCTCAATAATCTGGTATTTAATCGAGAGGTTATCATCCTTCTCATCTTCCATACTCTTCATCCGGTCTCTTTTCAGCTGCCGGTAATCATTGAGAAGGTTCTTCAAGTCATCTTCATAGGGAGCATTCCCGGGTTCGTAATCTTCTTCTTTCCCGCCATCAGCAAGAAAAGCCGCTTTTTCTGTCTCGATGTTTGCCCGATGCTTTTTATAGAAATTTATCTTGACGCGGTCTACTTCGTCTTTGATATCTTCCTCGGTGGCTGCTGCGACCAAATCGCGAAGTGCATTAATCAACTCAACTTCGGTGAAGGTAGAGTAATCAATTTTCCCGGAAGCGATAACTGCGTTGGCAGTTTCTTCATCCAGATCTTCTTCCTCTTCATCCTCCTCAACTGTTGGTGTTTCTGAAGATTCTCCGGACTCAACTTTTGGCTCATCCTCAGCTGGTTTCTGTTCCTCTGAGTCTTTTTCTTCCGATTCTGGAGCAGTCATTGTTGCTTCTTCCTCTGGTTTTCCCTCTGCCTTAGCAACAACTTCTTCGCTCTGCGTTTGCGTCTCGGCAGACTCTTCTGCCGGCGTTTCACTCACAGATTCTTGGCTCTCTACTGGCGTAACAGCATCATCGGATTTTTCCGGTTTTGCATTCAACTCATTATTTGAGTTTTTCAGATCTTTAGGTTCCATGCACTTAATGGTATTAAAATTACTTTGTAATTTTCAGATATTCAGGTCTCTTATATTCTACGAAAATAGAATTTTCGCAACGAATACTCAAGTAAATAACCGACTATATTCTGTAAACACGATGATAAGTTACAAAAAATGCCGTATCCTCACAGAATACGGCATAATCTTTTAATAATCCTTTAAACTTAACCGATCTCAATGCTCTTTACAACGGGTTTGCTTACTGCCTTCTTTTCAATCGTTAGCGTTAAAATACCGTTGGAGAAATTGGCTTGAATTTTTTCAACATTTAAACTTTCGTTTAGCTTAAACTTCTTCTCAAAATTTCCAGCTTTAAATTCGATGCGTGTTTGCGTGGCTTCTGATTCTTCCTGGCCTGAAACTTCACCCTTCACGACTAACACGTCTTTGTCGAGTGTTATTTTGACTTGCTCTTTACTGAAACCTGGTATCTGCAATTCAAGTTTGACTGAATTTTCAAAATCCAACACATTGGTTGCAGGCTGAAAACCAACCTCATTTTTAGCATCGCGATCCAGATTTAAACCTTGTTGAAAAAAATCATTCAACAAACGATCTACTGCATTAACATGATAAGCCGGATTTACTTTTACAAATTTCATTTTATGTCCTCCTATAAAAATTTTAATTATCAAATTCTGTTTTCTGTCCTCTCTATAGTCAAGCGTTGTTCCAAATCGATTTTCAGGTCAAAAATGAAGTCTCATCGCGTAGAACAATGCCATATTTTCCGTTTTCAAACCAAAACACAGTCATTGTGTCATCTTATCGATAATTACGAATGTATTTTCGGGTGAAATTTATGTGTCGCCATTCCCGATTCTTATTACTTTTGCAGAAATTTTTTCAATTATGCGTATCGATATTCTTACTGTTGTTCCCGAATTACTGGAAAGTCCTTTTAAGCATTCCATCTTAAAGCGTGCCCAGGATAATGGTGTTGTTGAAATTCATGTTCACAATATCCGCGACTTTTCAACGGACAAACACCGGAAAGTTGACGATTACGCTTTCAGCGGAGGAGCGGGAATGGTTATGACCATCCAGCCGATTGAAGCAGCCATTAACCACCTGAAAGCTCAGCGTGATTATGATGAGGTAATTTACACCAGTCCTGATGGCGAAATATTCAATCAGCAAATTGCCAACCAATGCTCCATGTATCAGAACATTATTATTCTTTGCGGCCATTATAAAGGAGTTGACCAGCGAGTTCGCGATCATCTGATTACCCGTGAAATTTCGATCGGCGATTATGTGCTCACCGGTGGTGAAATGGCAGCTGCAGTTATGGTCGACAGTATTGTACGCCTAATTCCCGGAGCCATGTCCGACGAAACTTCGGCCCTAACCGACTCCTTTCAGGATAATCTATTAAGTCCACCGGTTTACACCCGCCCCGCGGAATACCACGGATGGAAAGTTCCGGAAATACTATTGAGCGGCAACGACAAACAAGTAAACGACTGGAAAGAAAAAGAAGCTTGGGAGCGCACCAAACGCCTTCGCCCCGATTTACTCAAAGGGCATGAGTAAACTACACCCGCCGGCAAATTGCATTGTACGGACAACTTTCACATTTCCGCTTTTTAGGCGTTTGATCGAAACAATTTTCAGGAGAAAAAATCTCTTGCAGTAATTCTTGCAGACTTTCTGTGAAAGGCTCCGAAACCAGATCGTAGCTCAACGACTGTCCCTTCATTTTTATCGCCGGATCAAAATCACCGGTAAAGAAGGTATCAATCTTATAAATTGAAGGCAAAATATTGGACACCCTCTTCATTCTCCGATAAATCTCGGAATACACCAGGGTTTGGAAGATTTCTTTCGGACGATTGTCGGATTCTCTGCGATAGAACTCCGGAAAATCTTTAAAAGCCAGCACTAAACTCCGCCCTGTTTTATAGTCGATGATTCGAAGACCATCAGCCGTTTGATCAATCCGGTCAACAATTCCGCCCAGCTTAATCCGTCGTTCTTGCCCTTCAATATCGATTTTAAATTCCGCTTCACAGTCTCCTTCCAACTCAACAACCGTAAACGGCGTAAATGCCTTATCATTTTCCAGCATCTGCCGCAAATAGGTTTTCAGGTTCTCTGCAATCAGAATATTTTTCCCTGTAATCTTCACTTCTTTCAATGCTTTGTCCTTGTAGTACTCCCGCACAAAAGCATCGTGAATAGCCTTTCGAATGACAGCTTCATTCTTTAGCACCGCATCCAGATCATCTTTCCCGACCGGCTTTCCCTGGAACCGGCCATAAATTAATTCCGATGCAAAGTGAAACAGGTTTCCAAACAAACGGGGATCGACATCTTCCAACAACTCATCAGCTTCTTTTATGCCTGCGATGTATTTAAAATAGAATTTCAATTTACAATCGAGGTAAACATTCAATGCACTCGGACTTAACCGTCGTGCCGCGTATTTATTCAGCAGCAACTCCCTGCTTTTAGCTGTCGATGGAATGGCAATAGATTTGGCCTCAGTCGATTTAAAATCAAAATTAAGTTGAAGCACTTCCGGCTTCACCGGAGAATCGTACAACAGCTGAAACAAATAACGGCTCATCTCGCCTGTATTCATTCCATCGGCCGAAGAGTTATAAACAAGCACCAGCTCCTCTACCCGATTAATCAATCGATAGAAATAATAGGCGTACATGGCATCGTGTTCTTCATATGCCGGCAACCCGAAAGCCTTTCGCAAATTGTAAGGGATAAATGAATGCGTGGTCGCATTGTTAGGTAAACGACCTTCGTTGACCGAAAACATAAACAATCGTTTAAAATCGAGATTTCGGGTTTCCAGCACCCCCATCACCTGCAAGCCGGAAAGCGGCTCACCTTCAAAAGGAATACTGATGCGCTGCAAATGCTGCAACAAAATACGGTAATACAACGACAGCGATATTTTCGCAGGATGGTATTTCTGCAAGGTTTCCTGCAGCCGTTGAATGGCAAGGTAAACTTGGTACAAATACTCCGCTTCCAAAGCCGGATCTTCCTCTTTTTCATCATTTCGGGACAGCCGCAACGCCAACAGTTGAACAACATTCAACAGGTAGTCCGCATATTTCTCCCATGAGTTGATCCGCTGAAAGATTAAGCCCAACAACTTATCTTGTTTGAGATCGCTTGCCCGAACATAGATTTTGTTTTCCCGATGAATACTCCGCACAATTTCCTTGGTTCGCGGGCCAACCAACAACTGATGATTCAGCAAGGCAATCACAGGTTTGTAGTAATAGGCATCTTCCTCACCATAAAAACGGTAATTTTTCTGCAAATCGATCAACTGATTGATAAAGCTGAAAACGGGTGTATTTTGAATGGGATATCCCATCGTAATGTTGACTTTATTGTATTGCGAACCCGCAGCCGACACCATGGGAACCAATAATCCCTCATCAGCCAATACCATCGCTGTCTCATCAAAACGAAGTTTAGGATTAAAGGGAACAGCAAACTTAGGATGATTAAGTACTTGTGTTTGCGAAACCTGCCCCGGCACCGAAACGATACTTACTTTGCGCATAACCGGCTCGCCACCTTGCAGCTCAAATCCTTCAGGCATTGGGAAAGTGACCAGGTTACGACGGATAAATAAGCCGGCTTCATGCTGAACATCGTCGACAAAAGCCGGATCGAAATCCCAAAAGAATTTCCCCTTTCCGAGTTTATTGAAATACCGGAATAGTTTTTCTTCCGCTGCATTCAGCGCATTGAAACCCACAAACCAATATTGATCAGCTTTCAAAAACGTTTCCGTTTCTTCTGTCCAGTTTTCAACCAGATCGCGATATACCATTCCTGTGAACGCCAGCTTCTCCTGCTTCAATTCTTCACGAAACCGGCTATAAACGGAAGCCAGTTTATTCCAAATTTGCATAAACTTTTCACGGTTGGCCGATGCTCCTGCTTTTCCAATACTTCCCCAAAATTTTTCAATTGCCAGCTTTTGCTCAGCACTCAAATATTCAAAACGACTTTCAATGTCCTTCAGATCCGAAATATTACGAAACAAATCGTTGGCATTGAGCAAATACTTGTCAATATCATTGAAGTCATTCAGCAGAATTTCGCCCCAGAAAAAGAAATCGTCCAACTCTTCGTCGTGTCCCGTTTCTGCTTTGTAAATTTGATGAAGTGTAAGAATTTGACTGATGTGGTCTGATATTTGCACATCCGACAGCTTAGAAACAAGTTCGTTGATTGTAATCACCTCGGGCCCCAGTACCGGTTTTTCAACCATCTCATTTAAATAGGCGTTGAAAAAGACTCCCGAACGACGACTTGGGAAAACAATCGTAACACGATCAATTCCCACAGGTTGAGATTGATATAAGAAACGGGCAACTTGCTTCAGAAAAGGCTCCATGAAAAATGATTTTTGCTAAAGATAATACATAAATCAAGCCCGAATAAAGGCAAAATTCAGGCTTTCAGTCAAGCAATTTAGAATGAAGAAATTACAATTTAAATTTTATACCATGAAAACAATTTATCTATTGCTGGCACTTTTACTGCTTAGTCCTCTCGCAAAAGCCCAAACCCCGGCAAACCCGCTCGAATCGACTCCTTATGTTGAAGTAACCGGAGAAGGTGAAATGGAAGTCATGCCTGACGAAATTTATTTACAGTTTAGTTTGACGGAACGATACGATGGGCGTAACAAATCGGACCTCACCAAGCTGGAGAGCCAACTCAAAAAGAAACTCTCTTCTGACGGTTTCGATCTGAATAACCTCTCATTGGCTGATGCCAACTCCGACTACGTGAACATCAAGCGGAAAAAGAAAGATGTGTTGGCATCGAAAGATTACCAGATGAAAATTGGGACGACAGATGACCTAAGTAAACTTTGGGATATTCTGGATGAACTAAAAGCTGAAAATGCGACCATCAGCCGGGTTGATCACAGCAAAATGGAAGAGCTGAAAAAAGAGGTCAAAATTATGGCGGTGAAAAATGCCAAGGAAAAAGCAGATTATTTGCTCGGTGCACTTGATCAGCAAACCGGCAAAATTCTGTTTCTCCAGGAGCGCGAAAGCTACATTCAGCCCTACGTCAGAAAAGCAATGGCCGTGAGCATGATGGCTGAACAAGCTGACGCAGCCTCTCCTGCAGAACAGGCGATTGGATTTCAAAAGATAAAATTGAACTACAAGGTTTTTGCGCGCTTTGCCATTCAATAAACAGCTACAAACTTTATAAAAAACAGCTTTGCTTAGCCTAAGCGGCCAGAGCAAAGCTATTTTTCATTGTATTAATCCAGCCTTAACGTGCAGACTGAACTTCCTCTGGCGTAACCGGATCCAATTCATTCCCGAAACTTGATCGCACGTAGGATATTACATCAGCAATATCCTGATCAGACAGGTGTTTATGTGGAGTCATCAAGCCGTTGTAGTTTTCTCCGTCGATTTCAATATCCCCTTTCATTCCGTTTAGTACAATCTCGATTATTTGCGCTTTATCTTCTATAAACGAGTTGGGTGTCAGAGGTGGAAAAATTGACGACACTCCTTGCCCGTTAACCTGATGGCAAACCTTGCAATTCTTATCGTAAATTTTTTCCCCGGGATGTTGCTGCACATTCTCAACAACGGCTGTTTTTCCATCATCATGCAGCACAGCGGTATCCAATGCCTCCGGCTTTGGCTTTTGTGTTCCACAAGCAGCTGCGACAGCGAGAACTGTCAGTAGTAGATAATTTTTAAGTTGTCTGTTTTTCATTTCATTTTAAATTATGAATGCGAGGTATCTCCAAAAACCATTATTGTATAAGAACTGTTCAAGCATTTGACGAATTAATTACTGAATCGACATAACACCAATTAAAACTCAAATAATAGAAACCCAAAGCGCCTAAGCACTACTTACTGAACGGCAACAACTTAACAAAATATTTTCGCTTTTTTTTCTTTGATCACGTCCTAAATGAAAATTAAAATCTATTTTTAGTAACGTTATCAGCCTTATAAACAAACAGGAATGGGCGCTAAACGAAAATCGATACGGAAAAAAAGATTCCGCAAAATTGCAGCAGCTATCCTCGTAGCTTTAGCGGCAATTCTTGTATGGTTTGCCTTGTCTGCCCCCGGCTACATTAAACGCCACATCAACGAATATATCCTGGAATCGAGCAAGGGGGAATACCAATTATACTTTTCCGAAATAAAAGCCAACCTGTATACGCAAACTATTCGGATTGATTCTGTCAGACTCATTCCCCAAAAAACAAATCAAACGCATTACTCAATTTCATCGACACAGTTGAAAGCAAGTGGGATCTCGATCTTCGATTTCCTGCTCCACAAACAACTGACCATTGAGCTGCTCCAAATTAAGGAACCGGAATTTGAGATATTTGGCACCGACGGGCAAAAACGTGACGCGATGGACAAGAAAGCGTTGTTCCAAAAGCTAAAACCGTTTTTCGATTCCAGTTTAAAGAGCATTTTAATTGGAGACATCAAACTGGAGCAAGCACATCTGGCGCATTACAAAATAAAGGACCATTCAACAGCCTTAAACTCCATCCGAGATCTTGACATTGGCATTCGAAATTTCCGCATGGACTCAAGCATTATCAGCAAGGAAGATGAGTTTTTTAACGCTGACGATATCTACCTGAAAATTGTAGACTTCAATCGCATGCTTGGTGATAGCATTCATCATCTGAAGGTCGCTGAACTCACCTATTCAATTGAAAACAGAAGCATCACCGGAAAAGATATGTACTTGTATCCAACAGATACGATGAACCAATCGGCAACCTATTACTGGATTAAAATACCGGAGATAAAACTGAAATCGAATGATCTGCGGGACATCCTGGGCAATGATTCGGTGCGCATCGATTCTGTTGTGATCAACAATAGTGACATCCGCGTCAAACCCAATAAAGACTCAAAACAGCTCAATTTTAAAGAACTGAAAAAATACGATCTATATGAATTGATTAAGAACGATTTCAATTACATCCGGGTCAATCACCTCGACATGCAAGCCAACCGGCTCTACTTTGAACCCAAAGATCCCAAAATAGACAACTCGCAGTTGCTAAAAGGAATAACAATTAAGGCGATCAATTTCGAGATTGATTCGCTTGCAACAAATCAAACCGATAAGGTACTTTACTCCGACAATTTCAAACTTAAGATTAACTCGTACTTACTGAAACTTAACGACCAGGTTCACGAATTTAGAGCCAATAACCTTGAAGTTTCAAGTTTCGATAGCCTGATGAAGGCCGAATCCATCAGTCTGACACCAACGAAGGAAAACCACAACCTGCCAGTCACTGCGACCTTAAACTGTGACAGTTTGATTATTAACCAAATAAATCTGCCTCGACTCTTCCATTTTCGCGAAATGCCCTTAAGAGGCTTGACGATCTATCAACCCGAGCTGACTCTAACCCAGCTGGCTGACAATACCGACAACCACCACGATGAGCAAAGCTTGCTATATCAATTCATCAGAGACTACATCAAAGGTGTTTATGCCAATTTGATCGCTATAGAAAACGGGCATTTAGAGTTCAACGACTATCGAAAGAAAGATGATGACGGCCATATTTCTGTAGATTTTGATTTTAAATTGACCGACTTTTCATTGGATTCAGCTAGTGCCCGTCAAACCGACAAACTCTTTTTTGCGACAAACCTGGAGCTGACCTTTAAGAACTACGAGATGAAACTGGCAGACCAGCTGCACATGCTTACCGTAAAAGAAATCAAGGTGTCGAGTTTGCAAAGTCTGGCAACAATACAACAACTCCATCTCTTTCCTGATAAATCGAGAAATCCGGAAAGAGCACTCAGAAAGCTCAACCGTTCGGAACTTTACGACATTAAGATTCCCTATTTGAGCTTGCAGAATACAGACATCCATCATGCATTCTTCCGCAAAAAACTCAACATTAACCATTTTAAAATCAATCAACCCAAAATCTACTTCGAGGTTTTTGCCCATCAGCGCAAAAACGAGAGCCAAGTGAATCTGGATGAATTTTACGATCTCCTCAACAACTATATCACCGATATCAACATTCACCAAATTTCGATTGAGGACGGCGATTTTCAGTTTATCAACCACAGCAGAAAGGGGAAAACAATCAACCTCACCAACAGCTTCAGCCTAAACATGGATCAATTCAGACTGAATGAAAACGAGCTTCATTCAAACCGGATGCTCTTCTCCGACGCCTTCGACCTGACAATTAAAGATCACCTGTTCAAACTATCAGATAACGTTCACTACCTGAAAGCCAGCGAAATTAGCTTCAACTCGAGCGACTCCATTGCAACGATTAAAAATGCCTTACTTTACCCCGAGATAAGCAGTCCGGATTACAACAAGCTGCCCTGGCACATTCAGATCAGTGTTCCCCGTATTAATTTGAATAAAATTGACCTGGAGAAAGTCGTATTTCATCAAACGCTGGATGCCGGGTCCTTTGAGATTCTATCGCCCCGGATTCAGCTTTATCAGAACCGAAAAGGAGATGAAAAATTCAATTTTAGAGATCTGAGCGTTCCGCTTCCCGAAGAAGTTAAAGAACTGACTCTGGAGAGTGTAAATCTGAAAGACGGTAAATTGTCGATTTACAAAAGCAGCAAAGAAAACAAACAGCAACTGCTTGCCTCAACCATCAATTTAGAATTGAAACATGCCACCCTAAAACGCACTGAGAATAATAACACCGCTCGTTTCTCGTCGGAGAGCATTGAAACAAACCTGCAGAATTTACAACTTACACCAAGTAAGGTACCCTACGCTATCAATATTCAAAACATTCATTTTTCGTCCGTCGATCAGCTGTTGGATCTGAAAGAGTTAAACATTAAAAACAACGGTGATAACCAGAAGCAGATACTGTCCATCTACTTGCCGCGACTACAGTTCGAAAAGCTCGATCCCACAGACGCATTCGACCACAACCGTTTTCACGCGTCACGGATTGTGTTTACCGACCCGGTTGTCAACCTCAGGCATCGGGAAAGTACGAGAAAAGCTAACCCGCTCTATGTAAAACTCACACCGGATTTGAATGCGATTATGGACGAACTTTCAGCCGGCCTAGTACAGGTGAACGACGCCAGTTTCAACATAATCGGCGAAAAGGAAAAGCGGGAGTTACACCATGTTGATATTGAATTGAATGAATTCATGCTCGACAGTACAATATCAACCCAACCTTTGGGCGCAAAAGATTTGACCATCACACGGCGAAATATTCAATACACCGACAACGAAAAGCTGTATGATCTGTTGATCGATCGTTTTATGTATACAACCACCGGGAATAATATGTCGTTGACCGGATTGCACATTATTCCGAGATACGGGCCGGACAAGTTTCAACAGTTCATCAACTATCAACAAGATTACTACTCCGGCGATATTCATCAAATTAAGTTTGAAAATATTGATTTGGACCGATGGTTTGAACGGCATGAATTTACCGGCAAAAACATCGACATCGATCAGATAAATCTATTGATATACCGGGACAAACGGCAGCCATTGAAATCAGACCAACATCCACCATTGCTCCAGGATTTGATTCGAAATATTGATTTGCCCTTTTATTTTGACTCCGTAAAACTCTCAAACTCCAACATCATCTACAACGAACAGATTGAGGAAACACCGGAGCCCGGAAGGGTCAGTTTTGAGAAACTGGAGGCTACGCTATATCCGTTTACAAACCTGAAATACCTGAGATCAACACAACCGGAGATGCACTTGAATGCATCAACCAAATTAATGGGAGCCAGTGAACTGAAAGCACGATTCACCTTCGATATGAACTCAGTAACTAACCGGTTCAGCGCGAAAGGTTCGCTCAGTCCGTTCGACCTAACTGCCATGAACCCAATTACCGAAAACGCTGCTTCAATCTCTGTTCGATCGGGACAGTTAAATCGTTTTGAGTTCGAATTTTCCGGAGATTCAGTGCTGGCCAACGGGAAACTTCGATTTGCTTACGACGATTTGAAGATTTACATTCTCGCCCATAAAAACGGGAACACCAAAGAAGCCAAATTCCTGAGCTTTCTGGCTAATAGCCTCATGTTGAAATCCAAGAATCCACGAACAAGAATCCTGCTTCCTGACGACATCCACTATTACCGCGATCCAAACAAATCGACATTGAACTACTGGTGGAAGACGGTATTTAGCGGTGCCAAGAATACCTTCGGAGTCAAGGAAGAGTAACCGAAATCATTGTTGAACCGTCAAAGTTCCAAAACCAAAATCACTATACCGCTTTGCTTACTTTGCGAATTCGGTAAGGCTTTTTGTTTTGCGATTCAAAATAAGTCCGCATCAACATTTCTGCAATAATACCGGTCGTAATAAACTGAATACCGGCAACCAACAAAATGAGCCCGAGCACCAGCAGTGGTTTCCCCCAGATATCCTGTCCGAAAATCTTTAGAATTAACAGGTAGACGTTGATGATTGCGCCAATTCCGAAGGTGACAAGACCGAGTTTACCGAAAAAGTGCATGGGCCGTTGCAGGTATTTCCGAAGGAATAACATCAGAACCAAGTCACTGAAGACGCGAGTAGTACGACTCAAGTTGTATTTTGAACGGCCAAACTCACGAGCCCGGTGGTTCACATCGACCTGTGTCAGTCGGGTTGAACCTTCAAAAGCCAGCAGCACCGGAATGAAGCGGTGAAGTTCGCCGTATATATGAATGCTTTTTATAGAATCGTTTGTGAAAACCTTGAGCGTACAGCCCAGGTCGCGCATTTGCGTTCCGGTGGATTCTCGGATAATATAGTTGGCAATTTTACTGGGTATTTTGCGAAGAAAAGCACCATCCTTACGATTTGCACGCACGCCGGCAACCATATCCCAATCGCCATCTTTCAGCATTTTCAGCATCATCGGAATATCAGCCGGATCATTTTGCAAATCACCATCAATGAGAGCAACATATTCACCTTCTGCCTGATCAATTCCGGCCTGCAGCGCTGAGCTTTGTCCGTAATTCCGTTTCAACTCAACCAAAACAAAACGCTCGTCATTTATCGCCCGGATTTCATCGCGGGTGGTGTCGGTACTTCCATCATCCACAAACAAAACTTCATAATCGAAACTTGCAAGCGCAGCCTTTACCTGTTCACTCAGCGGTTTAATATTTTGTTCTTCGTTGTAGACGCAAACAACCAGACTTAATTCTTTCATCTTAATGTGTCCTTATTTTTTTGCCAAAATGCGCTACGAATTTATAAAAAAGAAGCTAAGACAGTTGGATTTAATGTCGTAAATGAACGCTTGCTTGTTGAACTTCGAGTATTAACACGCGTAGAAATCAGATAATTTATTCATTTCAAGAAGATTCTACAAGAAGAAACGGATGACTGCATCCGATTAAATTTCAGCTACAAAACCAACAGATTTCAATTAATGAGGAAATCAGCGTGTGTGTTTCTCCTACTTTTGGCGTCGAATTGAAAAGGAATGCTGTAAATTTAGAATACATGTTCAACAGAATAAGTCAATGGAAATATTTGCCCTGGCTGATTTTCACCTTCGCCTGGCTGCTTTATCTCTACAATAGTGGAGCCGCAAGCATCTACATTCTGGATGAGGCAAAAAATGCTGAGTGTGCCCGTGAAATGCTCGAACGATCCGATTTCATTGTGCCAACTTTTAACCAAATTCTTCGGACAGATAAACCACCCTTACATTACTTTCTCATGATGATCAGCTACTCGGCATTTGGTGTGAATCCGTTTGCTGCCCGGTTTTTCTCGGCACTTTTCGGAGCTCTGACCGTATTGATCACGTACCTGTTTACCCGAAAATACGCCGGGGCGAAGACAGCTTTGCTAACCACCATGGTCTTGCTTGCCTCTGTTCACCTGAATATCCAGTTCCATTTGGCTGTTCCCGATCCATACCTTGTCTTTTTCACAACAGCTGCAATCATCTCTTTCTTCCTGTTTCTGCAGGAAAAGAAATTCATTTACGGCTTATCATTTTATGTCGCTATCAGCATGGGAACTCTTGCCAAAGGTCCGATCGCCATCGCTCTGCCGGGACTAATTTTCCTACTATATCTTCTTTTCAGCAAGCAATTAAAATGGCAAATCATTCAACAACTGAAGCCATTTTCCGGTGCGTTACTGGTTTTGCTAATCGCTCTGCCCTGGTATATAATCGTTCATTTTAAAACTGATGGATCCTGGACTGAAGGATTCTTCATGAAACACAACCTGGAGCGGTTTGCCAACGAAATGGAAGGACATGGAGGCACGTTTATGACAACAATATTGTTTGTGTTGGTTGGCCTGTTTCCTTTTTCCGTTTTTTTACCGCAGGCGATCAGGCATGCGTTTAAAAACCACAAAGATCATTTTACGCTTTTCAACCTAATTGCCGGATTAACGATTGTGGGTTTCTTCATACTTTCAAGCACCCGTCTCCCGAATTATACGGTCCCGGCACTTCCCTTTCTGGCTGTTTTAACGGCACTTTTCATGCAGGCCAAATGGGATAATTTTAAAGCCTTCCGTACCGGAATCTGGATCATTTTTGCCATCTCGTTGATTCTAATACCTGCTCTGCTGGTTGCTCTCAAAACGGATCCGGCGCTGTCAGTAGTTTCGGATGTAAGCTGGTACTTCCTACCCTTCCCAATTCTCATTTCAGTAGCAGTCTTTTTCTATTACCGCCGTCAAACAGCCAGCTCCTTAGGTCTGATTTTAATCGGTGGACTAACTGTAGCAATTATCTTCTTCGGCTTTGTATTTCCGAAAATCGATCGGGAAAATCCGGTAGCAAAAAGTTTTCACTTGATAGAAAACAAAGAGGTTCGTTACTTCCGAAAGTTTAACGCTTCCTTTTCGTTCAGCCTAAAAAAGGAAATACCAGAAATTGAAGAAAATGAAATTGCCGGTTTCTTTGAGCATTTTCCGGAAGGTGTTATCATTTCAACCCAAGACAAAGTCGATCAAATTGAATTACCACAAAGTGCCGAAATAAGTTTCGAAGCGCATGATATCTTTGAAAAGCCAACAACGGTTTTGATTACCAGAAAAAAGTAGAAAAACTGCGACGAATTTGACGGACAAGAAAGGGATTTTCAAACAGGTGACGATTATTCAGTTTCACCACTTGATCTCCCAACCAGATGGTTGTGAGGGTACAAATAATCCCCAACAATGATCCGGCTAAAACATCAATAAAAAAGTGCTGCAACAAATAGATGCGGGTTAACCCAACAACAACCGCGATGTAAACGAAAAACAGCCCCGCATACTTCTTGCCAACGAAATACGCCAGCAAACTCATCACGGCGAAAATAGTCATAGAATGTCCGGACGGGAAACTGTGCAGCAAATTGTAGTCGAATAAGCGAACCATGCGATGAAAAGCCTCCGGGTCGAAATACTTTAACGGACGTGCGATATTGGAGAAAAGCAAATTTTTGAAAATTCCGGTAAGCAATCCAACCAACGCTAAATTGAATAATAGCATCAGGGTGTACCGTAGTTTATACAAGGCGAACCCCAGGGCGACAATTACCGCGGTACTCCCCAATCCAATTCGGGTAATCCAGTCTGCAGTTCGATCCCACTCCATTCTCGAAAATCGGTTGATAAACAGCACAACATCTCCATAACTGGTCAGTGCCAGTACAAATAAACCAGCGATCAGGAAAAAGATGTAAGCGAGAAGAAACCACCGAAAACCCTTATTTTCCAGTACCTGAAACTTCATATTCATGCCTGCCATTACCTTGAATTTAGGTTACTTTGGAGAAAGTTCCACATTAGAGGGCTTTCACCAAATAAACTGTTTCAAAGCTATCGGGCTAACATTAAATTCGAGCCAACAAGGCTTTACATTTCCTTCAAGTTTCAGTCTGAAATTGTTGCAAGGTGTTAATGCTCTTAACGAAGTTGTAATAAAGAAATTTGGATCGAGGCAAATTGTTAATCCCATTTCCAGCAATAGGCAACTGTCACCCTTTTTAAAAATCCAGGGCAAGCCTCTGAAAAAACCGGATGCGGATGCCATCTTAAATGAAAACCTGATAATAAATAAAGTTTGTTATGACAGCTTGCGAAGTCCATTCTTACAGACAAAAAGGTTTTGTGCCTTTTTGACATTCATTTCCCGGATGTTTTCTGATTGATCGGTCCAATTCTCGGGATGATAAAGATGATACTGCACTGCCAAATTCCGGACTGATTTCAACTTATAACCGGCTTGCTCGAAACGCCAGCCTAAATCAATATCCTCTCCAATCGCTGGTCGAATATAATCCTCGTCAAATCCATTAATAGCGATTATTGCTTTCTTCGGAAAAGACATATTACAACCTTTCAACTGGTACATTGAGCGCATTCCGGGAATAAAACCCCAAATGGATTTCGGATCAATAAAAATTCCCTCTTCAACAAAGCCTGCACCGCGATTTTTAATTCGCTTAAAATTCTTCAAAACATAACCGTTCATCGCTTCCGGCTTCAACCTTGAATCCAATAACATCGCAGAGCTTTCAGAATCAAGTTTGATTCGCTTTCCCGCCAGGATAGATTGTTCTTCAGCCAACAGCAAATGGAATTCCACAAATCGGGGATGCAGCACACAATCTCCATCAATAAAAATCAGGTAATCAGTTTTCGACGCTTGTATAGCCTTATTCAAAGCTGCATTTTTATTCCAGCCGTCGTCTTTCTGCGTCAAATGATTTAACTCTCCCTGATAGTCGTAATCGCGAATAAAGCATCGCATCTCTTCGTGCTCCGCATCTTCCGATATAATCAGTTCAAAATTAGAATTGGTTTGAAGTTTCAACGACTCAAGAACAGCGGTCAAAGCTGTGGTATTGTTGTATACTGAAATTATAAGCGTCGCCTTCTGATATCCCATTCTCTTATAAATATTTGTCAATCCCGCTGGGGGTGAACGTAATACCATCTTTCTTCACCGCATCCCGAATAGATCGGTTATTATGCACCAGCTTTTTCGTTTTGTATGGTCTTGAATGATCTAAGTGTACACAAATTGCCTTATAACGAATCTGCTTCCCTTTGATCCCCATATTTATAAGTCGCTCTCCCAACTCCCGGTCAAGGCCACCATAAGCCATGTCTTCGTTGTAGCCATTCACCTGAATAATATCGGCTTTAAACCCACTAACATTGTGACCGTTCCAGGTCGCTTTAGTCGGAGTAATCCGATTCAACATCCCGGTAATCAAGCCATCTCCTCTTAATTTATTCAGTTTGAAGTTTCTCTCCTGCCCTTTCTCCATCAACCATTCCTTGCGAAAAATATCTTGATTGCGGATAGACTCCTCAGTGACCTTGGACGTAACTGTTTTGTTGAGTTTGAAATAGCCGCCACTTAAGAAATAGCCGGGAGTTGCATTTTGAAGGTGAACCTCGATAAAATCGTTCCGGGGAACACAATCATCATCGGTAAAAAGTAAATAATCAGATTTTGCCGTAACAATGGCCTTATTGAGAATGGCACACTTCCGGAAGCCCTGATCTTCTTGCCAAACATGCTCAATGTCAAGTTCGGTATTCGCTCTATACCATTCAACTACTTCTTTGGTATCAGCCTTAGAACCATCGTCTGCAATAACAATTTCAAAATTAGGATTCGATTGAATAGTGAAGCCCAGCAGTACTTTAGAGAGGTATTCGGGTTTATTATAGGTTGTTACAATAACCGTTAGTTTATCCATATAGCTATTTGAATTCAGTCGCAAATATAAGAACCTTAATGAGATTCATCTCTAAAGATGGTTTAAAGATCCAATTTGGGCGGTTCCCAAACACGTTCAGGATAAAGCGGCAAACAAAAAAGGCCATCCGATTGGATGACCTTGGTAATTACAAACCTAATTTGGTTCGAATATCTTTCGGGATAGCGTCTTTATGCACCATGATACTCATGGTTTTATAAGCCACATAAGGCTTTGAAGCATAAAAGCACCCATCGTATTTATTGTACTCTCCCCAGGAGTTTTTTACTTTATAATATAGCTGACCGTTTTGGTCTTTGGCGGTTCCAACCAGCAGCATGCCGTGGTCATCCGTAGTTTCGTAGTTATCAAATGCAACCTGACGCATCACTTGCGTAATTTCCTTTTCTTTACCCGGTTTCTCCAATTTATAAAGCTCGGCACTCTTTTCTTTTTCCGAGAGGCTTTCCCACTTCGCAATCTCAGCATCCGACATTTCAGTCAAATCAGCTTCGGGTACAACGGCAATTCCCTGGCGTGAAGTGCTGAAGCCTTTTTCGCTCACATCAGCTCCCCAAGCGACGCTGTAACCGGTCTCAATGGAATTATCAATTACAGCCATCAAATCGTCCAACGGAAGATTGTACACTTCTCCCCACATCCAGTTGTCCGGAATTTCAATGATAAATTTGCTGTAAAACGGATGGTGAGTATATGAAGTCAGCTCCACATAATCGTCCATATTCAAGCCCACATAGTTTTTTGCAAAACTTTGTGGCGTATAGGTTTTTCCTTCATACTTAAAGCTTTCGGGCAGCTCTCCAAGATAAGCATTCAACGTCCCCTTAACACTTTCGAGCCAGGCAGTACTCAGCTTTTTATTCTTGTTCTCTACCACTGTTTTAACCTGATCAAGCAACATATTATCGAATTCGCCATGAACATGTTTTTCTTCACCGTAATTCAGTCCGTCATAAACCGATTCAGGAACGATGCCGTATTCTTTAATCATCTCAGTCACATCGTGAAAAGCACCACCGGCAGCGAAATTGATATTTCCGTGTAAACGAACATATTTCACCGCCTTTTGAAGGTAAGTATGCCAAACGATATACATTTCCGACAAATCCGTTTCAGGCTTTCCGGCTCGCAACATTTCTGATTCTAAAAAGGCAATTGTTGAAAAAGACCAACAGGTTCCGGATCGGTTTTGATCTTTTACAGGTGTATATGGAAGTTCGTTAATCGTAGTAAATTCGTAGCCTACTTCTGTTTTTGTCGAATCTTCCTGTGCCCAGGCTACTGAATTCAAAAAAAGCCCACTCAGCAGTAAAACTGCCAGTTTCTTCATATTCATCATAGTATTCTAGTTTGAAATTCCCCCTTTTGTATGTCGAAGATAATAATATTGACTTAACGGTCACGGAATGTAAGTATCGAAAATCCTAACTTAAAATTAATCCAAATTATACCTTCAGCTCATTGAATGTTCCATTAGTAGTTCGAATGATATTTCCATTACAGTTTGATCAACTTTTTATTCATTTTTTTCTTGCGATGACAAGGAAAGGTATCCCCAATATTTCATTGCAGTTGCACGATTCGGCCGTAAAACAAGGTTGGTGAACCATCCATAATGTTTCGAAATGGGGGGCTTTTTGTAAAAAGGGACTGGTTTGAAACAGTTGCCGTTTGTAGTGAAATGAGAGTTTCCTATTTTAACAGCACAATTGCCGAGCCAGTGCAAACAGGCCCATAAACCCAGCGATTGAATTTAACTTTACATGTGCTAATTGGCACACCAAAATAGTACGATTAACCTAATTAAACAATGAAGAAAATTGCTCCGCTACTGCTGCTTTTTGCTTTCCTTTTTCATTCCTGCTCAGACGGTGACCACTCAGTTCGCGAAACCGAGAAAATTACCCGTAACTGGAAATTCATTTTAGACGACCAGCCTGATTTCAAAAATCCTGAATTTGACGATGCCAGCTGGCGAACCCTAAATGTTCCTCACGACTGGAGTATTGAAGGCGAATTCAGCGAAGCTAACCCGGCAACTCCCGGAGGAGGAGCTTTACCCGGCGGAACCGGTTGGTACCGCAAAACATTTTATATAGACAAAGCCGATGCTGACAAACAAATCTTTATCGATTTCGATGGTGTTTATAAGGACAGCGAAGTCTACCTCAACGGTCATTTATTGGGGAAACGCCCTTTTGGATACATTTCATTCCGTTACGAATTAACACCAAACCTGAAATTCGGCGAAGAAAATGTCATCGCTGTCCGGGTTGATAATCATGACCAACCCAACTCTCGCTGGTATTCCGGTTCCGGTATTTACCGCAACGTGTGGCTGGTAAAGACGTCGCCTTTGCATGTCGCCCATTGGGGTACTTATCTAACGACCCCCAAAGTGAGTAAAAAACAAGCAACTGTAAAAGTTGAAACGACAGTCGAAAACAATTACTCCGAAGCAAAAGAAGCAAAACTGCAAACACTTATAATCGATTCGGAGGGCAAAGTTGTCGCTGAAAAATCAGAGTCCTTCAGTCTTTCATCCGGGGAACAAAAAACGCTCAATCAAGAATTGGAAGTCGCAAATCCTCAACTTTGGTCAACAACAGATCCCTATTTATATACGGCAGTCACTGAAATATATGTCGATAATAAGCTGGTCGACAATTACGAGACAACGGTTGGCATTCGCTCCTTCCGCTTCGATGCGGAAAAAGGTTTCTTTTTGAATGACGAGCACCTGAAGATTTTGGGTGTGTGCAATCATCACGACCTGGGTTGTTTGGGCGCAGCCATCAACACCCGCGCATTGGAACGTCAGCTGGAAATTCTAAAGGCCATGGGCTGCAACTCCATCCGCACATCGCACAACCCACCTGCACCGGAGCTGCCGCAACTGTGCGACAAAATGGGCTTCATCGTTCAGGACGAAACCTTCGACATGTGGCGCAAACGCAAAACCACCTACGATTACTCCCAATATTTCCCGGACTGGCACGAACGCGACCTGACCGACCACATCCTACGGGATCGCAATCATGCATCGGTGATGATGTGGAGCATTGGCAACGAAGTGCTGGAACAGTGGACCGATGCCGGCTCCGACACGCTAAATGCGCAGGAAGCGAACTTGCTGCTCAACTTTCAGCGCGATCCTTCATCATTGGCCAATGACGGTGAAATGAGTGTCAATTCGTTGCTCACCAAAAAACTGGCCGACATTGTTCATGAGCTGGACCCAACGCGACCGGTCACAACCGGCAACAACGAACCAAATCCGAACAATCACCTTTTTAAATCCAACGCGCTCGACCTGATCGGCTACAACTACCACGAGAGCTGGTTCAGTAAAGTACCAACGAATTTCCCGGGCAAACCGTTTATTGTTACCGAAAGTACCTCGGCACTGATGACCCGCGGTTACTACCGCATGCCGAGCGACAGCATCTACAAATGGCCGGTACGCTGGGATATTCCCTTCAGCGATCCGTCGTTTAAATGCTCGTCGTACGACAACTGTCACGCTCCCTGGGGAAGTACCCACGAGGCTGTTTGGCGCATGGTTCGCGACAACGATTTCATCAGCGGGCTGTACGTTTGGACGGGATTTGACTATCTGGGCGAACCAACTCCGTACTGGTGGCCGGCACGCAGCTCCTATTTTGGGATCATTGATTTAGCCGGTATCCCCAAAGATATATACTACCTCTATCAAAGTGAATGGACCGATAAAGATGTGCTGCATTTATTCCCGCACTGGAACTGGGAGCCCGGCCAAACCATTGACCTGTGGGCTTACTACAACAATGCCGACGAGGTAGAACTGTTCGTCAATGGTGTTTCGCAAGGCGCGAAAACGAAGGAAAACGGAGCCATGCATGTGATGTGGCGCGTGAAGTTTGAACCGGGAACCATTAAAGCCGTGTCCCGGAAGGCAGGGAAAGTAGTACTGGAGAAAGAAATTCATACTGCCGGTGAGCCTGCTCAAATCCGCTTAATTGCCGACCGCGATCAACTGTCAGCCGATGGTTACGACCTTTCTTTTATTACGGTTGAAGTACGCGATGCTGACGGGAATTTATGCCCCAACGCAACAAACCAAATTCAGTTTAAAGTGACCGGCGACGGCTTTATTGCCGGAGTTGACAATGGTGACCAAACCAGTCACGAACCGATGAAAGGTTCAACAATCAAAGCTTTTTACGGGAAATGCGTTGCGGTAGTACAAGCCAACGAAAATCCCGGAACCTTAACCTTCACGGCATCAGCAGAAGGACTAAAAGAATCAAACATTCAAATTGAAATAAAATAACACAAATACAGCAATGAGAAAAAGCGTTTTAATCATCCTGTTGGCGTTTGCCAGTCAACTTGTTTCCGCTCAGTACCTGCAGACAAATCAGGACATGGAGAAAAAAATCGAGCAAATTATCGAGCAACTGACACTGAAAGAAAAAGTAGCCATGTGCCATGCTCAATCTAAGTTTAGCTCGCCGGGTGTCCCCCGTTTGGGTATTCCTGAAATATGGATGTCGGACGGGCCGCATGGTGTTCGCGGCGAAATCAACTGGGACAATTGGGGCTATGCCGGCTGGACCAACGACTCCATCACTGCCTTTCCGGCACTGACTGCTATGGCTGCCAGCTTCAACCCGGAACTGGCTCACGAATATGGATTCTCTGTTGGCGAGGAAGCACGCTACCGGAAGAAAGACATTCTTTTGGGACCAGGAGTCAACATCTACCGCACACCCCTAAATGGCCGCAACTTCGAGTATATGGGTGAAGATCCTTTCCTGGCTTCAACAATGGTTGTTCCCTACATTAAAGGCGTTCAGGAAAATGGTGTTTCTGCCTGTGTAAAACACTATGCGCTGAACAACCAGGAAGAATGGCGTGGACATATTGACGTGCATGTTGACGATCGCGCACTTCACGAAATTTACCTGCCAGCCTTTAAAGCAGCCGTTGAAGAAGGCGGTGTTTGGTCGCTCATGGGTGCTTACAACAAATACAACGGACAGCACACCACCACCAACAAGGTGTTGATGAACGATATTCTGAAGGGTGACTGGAACTTCGACGGCGTAGTTGTGAGTGACTGGGGAAGTGCACACGACACCGACGAATCGGCTCTGAACGGCCTGGATATTGAAATGGGCAGCTGGACAAACGGACTGACTGCTTCCAAAGATTTTGCCTACGACGATTATTACCTGGCCAATGCCTTCTACGAGAAGTTGAAAAGTGGCGAGATTGATGAATCTGTTGTTAACGACAAAGTGCGCCGCATTCTACGATTGATGTTCCGCACAACGATGAGCGAAAACCGGCCGCATGGCTGCATGAACAACCAGGAGCATCACGACGTTGCCCGCAAGATCGCAGCAGAGGGAATTGTTCTGCTGAAGAATGACAAGAACTTCTTCCCGATTGATCCGGAGAAACCGATGACCATTGCAGTGATCGGCGAAAATGCAACCAAGTCGATGACCATTGGCGGAGGTTCTTCGGAACTGAAAGCGCAATACGAAATTTCGCCGCTTGAAGGAATCCAAAAACGTTTTACCAAGGCAACTATTCTGCACAGCCTGGGATACACGTCAGGACCTTCAGCTTACGGCAAAGTGATTTCTCCCACGGAAAACCAGGACAGCCTCCGCCTGGCTGCCATTGAAACGGCCCAAAAAGCCGACATCGTTCTATTTGTGGGTGGTTTGAATAAGAATCATCACCAGGACTGTGAAGGAGGCGATCGTTTGTCGTTCGACTTACCTTTCAATCAGGACGCTTTGCTCCACGATATTGTCAGCGCAAATCCGAATGTTGGTGTGATCCTGGTCAGTGGGAATGCTGTTGCCATGCCTTGGTTGAAAGATATCAAAGGACTGCTGCAAGCCTGGTACCTGGGAAGCGATGCCGGTTATGCCCTGGCTGATGTCATCAGTGGCGATGTGAATCCTTCCGGGAAACTGCCATTCAGTTTTCCGGTTAAACTGGAAGATAACGCCGCTCACTCGTTTGGCGAATTATCCTATCCGGGCGACAGCATCAATCAATATTACAAAGAAGGAATTCTGGTGGGTTACCGCTGGTTCGATACCAAAAAAATTAAGCCGCTGTTCCCATTCGGATATGGCCTTTCGTACACCAATTTCGAATACAGCGACCTGAAAACCAACAAAACGTCCTACGGGAAAGACGAAACAATTGAAATCAGCTTCACCCTGAAAAATACCGGTAAACTTGCCGGCGCCGAAGTAGCCCAGCTGTATGTTTCAGATCCAAAATGCTCGGTGATGCGCCCAACAAAAGAACTGAAAGGCTTCGGGAAAGTAAGCCTGCAACCAGGGGAAAGCCAGGAAGTGACTTTGACAGTTCCGGTAAGCAGTTTCGCTTACTACGCCGAAGATGGAAAAGACTGGGTGGTTGAAGCCGGAGACTTCATCCTCCAGATCAACAGTTCTTCAGCCCAAAACGAATTGAAGCAAACGATTAAGGTGGAATAGCAAAAGCTGTTGACGTGTTGATGTGAAGGAAGAGCTTATCAACGTTCTTCAACAATTCAACAATTCAACCTCTCTTAACAGTTCAACGTTCTTCAACAGTTCAACCTAAAATAAACCCTAACAGTATATACCATGCGCCTATCAAACCCAACATTGATCAGGAAGAAAAAAATGCTTGCTCTGGCTTTCCTTGCCGGAGCCGGCATTTTTTCTTTACATGCCCAAACGCCTTATGCATCGGGCCCGACGAACCAGTACCTGCTCAACCAACCGGTTGACATCAGTGAAGACTTCACGAATTTCACAAACACCTATTTTGTTGCCGATTCGCTTGGCACCTTCGACCCGTCAACCGGGAAAGGGGTACTCAACTACAAGCGGCACGTGTACCAAACCCGGCAGGCGTTCAACAACATGCTTGCCTTTCTGCAGCCGGCCGGCGGCAACGAATTCCCGGAGGCTGAATACGAAGCGAATCCCAATATGCCTTTCAGCATTCAGTTTGTATCACCGAAATCGTTCCGCATTCGGATGGCCAGCAGTACCATTGAGAAAGCAGATGAGCCCTCACTGATGCTGGTCGATGGCTTTGCTCCGGAAGATAAAAGCTCCTGGAAATACGCTAAACTTGAAGATGGCTACCAATACCAAAGCGAATTCGGGAAGCTGATCATTCGTGAGCATCCCTGGCGGCTGGAGATTTACAATGTTGATGGCAAACTGTTGACCCAAACCATGAACCGGAAAGACAACGACGAAACGTATACACCGCTGATGCCTTTCAGCTATGTGCGTCGCTCATCGGATTATTCACGCAGCTTCTCAGCTTCGTTCCGGCTATCTCCGCGTGAAAAAATCTTTGGCTGCGGCGAAAGTTTCAAGGCCCTCGACAAACGCGGGCAAAAAGTGATTTTGTGGACCGACGATGCCAACGGAACCCAAAACGAAACGATGTACAAACCCATTCCCTTCTTCATGAGCAGTCGTGGCTATGGCATGTTTATGCACACCTCAAGTCCGATTACCTGCGACTTTGGAAAATATTACAATGCCGAAACAAACCTGCTTGTCGGCGACGAATCGCTCGACCTGTTTGTGTTTTTGGGTGACCCAAAGGACATTCTGGATGAATACACCAACCTGACCGGAAAACCAAGTATGCCACCGCTTTGGTCATTCGGCCTGTGGATGAGCCGCATCACCTACTTCTCGGAAGCCGATGGTCGGAGGGTGGCCAAAGAATTGCGTGAAAACAAAATCCCCAGTGATGTCATTCACTTCGACACCGGTTGGTTCGAAACCGACTGGCGTTGCAACTACGAGTTCTCCCCTTCCCGCTTCGACGATCCGGTGGATATGATTGCCGATCTGAAAGACGAAGGTTTCCGCACCTGCTTGTGGCAATTGCCTTACTTCACGCCGAAGAACACGCTCTTCAACGAAATCATCGACAAAGGGCTTTATGTGAAAAACGCCAAAGGCAACCTGCCTTACGAAGATGCCACGCTCGACTTTTCGAATCCCGAAACCGTGAAATGGTACCAGGGAAAGATTGCCGGCTTACTGAAGCAAGGTGTCAGTGTGATTAAGGTTGACTTTGGCGAAGCAGCCCCGGCCAGTGGTATTTATGCATCGGGCAAAACCGGCTTCTACGAGCACAACCTGTATCCGCTGCGCTACAACAAAGCAGTAGCCGACATTACCAAAGAAGTAACCGGCGATGCCATTATCTGGGCCCGATCGACCTGGGCCGGAAGCCAGCGTTATCCGCTGCATTGGGGTGGCGATGCGGCCAACACCAATGTGGCCATGGAAGGAACGCTGCATGCCGGACTAAGCATGGGCTTGTCGGGCTTTTCGTTCTGGAGCCACGACATTGGCGGCTTTGTGCTGCAAACCCCCAAAGAACTTTATCGTCGCTGGACACCATTCGGCATGCTCACTTCACACAGCCGAACGCACGGTGCACCTCCCAAAGAGCCTTGGGAATACGGCAAGGAATTTCAGGATGAGTTCCGCAAAAGCGTTGATCTGAAATACGAGCTGATGCCCTACATTTTGGAGCAAGCCAAGGAATGTACGGAAAAAGGATTGCCGATGATGCGCGCTTTGTTTGTGGAATATCCCAACGATCCCGGTGCCTGGCTGGTCGATGATCAATATTTATTTGGTCGCGATATATTGGTGGCACCACTGTTCGAGGAGGTCGCGCCACGCGAAGTTTACTTGCCCGGCGGCGAATGGATTGATTACCAAAGTCGAAAAACCTACAGTGCCGGTTGGCACACCATTGCTCCCGGTGAAATTCCGATCGTGATGTTGGTGCGCAAGGGTGCTGTGATTCCGCACATCAAACTGGCACAAAGCACCAAATTCATGGACTGGTCGGAACTGGAACTGAAGGTCTTCGGCAAAACCGGCGAGAATACAACGACTGAAATTTATCTGCCCAACGACAGCGAGCGCAAAAACGTTCAGCTTGTTTGGGATGGCCAAAAGTACACAGTTAAAAATAACCCGTATCGTGACACCAATTTTAAAGTGACGGTGATCGAGTAAAACCTTCATTGGCCGGGTGACTTCGAGTCACCCGGCCAATTTAATTAATCAACGTATTGTCGTTTGTACGAACATATTCCTTCACCCCTTGCTGAAACTCTTGCGGGCTTTGCCGGGTTAGTTGTTTGAAGAAACGGCTGAAATAGGAGCTGTCTTTAAAGCCCAGGTTATAGGCAATTTCCTTAATGGTATTTTCGCTGTGAATAATCTGCCGTTTGGCTTCCAGCACCACCCGGTCGTGGATGAGTTGCACGGCTGTTTTATCCAGTTTCTCTTTTAAGACCTGGTTCAGGCGCTTGGCGCTTATCCCTAACTTATCGGCATAGAACTCAGCGGTGCGCTCTTTCAGGTAATTCATTTCGAGCAGGAGCATAAACTCGTAAATGCGTTTCTCGTTGATGTCCTGCCGGGTAAAATGTTCCTCTTTCAACTGAATCAATTTCAACAGGAATACCTTCAGCAAAGCTTTGATCATCACCAGCTGCATTTCCTTCTTCTCATATTCTTCCAGCAACAGCTTGAAAACCGAAGCCAGTCCCGCCGAGGTCTGTTCATTCACCTGCAAACAGGAAAATTCGCCCTGAATGTTAAACATGCGGAACACATCGAGCAGAAATTCCTTCAAATCACCTTCAACCAGTTCGCGTTTAAACGAAATGAGCACGCCTTTCTTGCCTGCTTTATTCAATTGATGCACCCGGTAAGGCGGAATCAGGTAAATCCAATCGCCGCGCAAGGTTTGAAAGGCATGTTGCGGCACATGCAAAGCCTCTTCGTCGCGCAACCAAACGATCTCAAAAAATTCTTTTCGCGCCGGATCTTCCAAATACGACGGCGGACAATTATCCAAATTACGGATGTATAAAACCTGGTCTGCTAACATCATTTCCTCCAATCTTTTTTTCACTGGGAAACCAGCGCATTTCCAAAATGTACCACAAAAATATCAAATAGCACCATACCCTGTCCATCTATGGGCAAATTATACCCGACATCTGTCAAATAGTGTACCTGCAGGTCCTTATTTGGCCCCTACTTTTGCTTCGTAAACAAATTGAATGCAATGGAACACACAGAAACGATAAACCAGACCGAAGCCATCCACGAGGCGTTGGAAATGATTCTCTCGGAACATCAACAACTGTTCAGTCAACTTCAGTTTGACGCGATACCGGGCATTGTAGAAGCAATCCGCGAAGCAAACGCGATCTTCCTGCTGGGTGCCGGTCGTACCGGGTTCATGATTAAAGCCGCAGCCATGCGTTTGATGCATTTGGGATACGCCGTGCATGTGGTTGGAGAAACAACCACCCCTGCCATTGGTGAAGGCGATCTGTTAATTGCCGGATCGGGATCGGGAACGACCGGGAACATTGTGAAAGCTGCCGAAACTGCCCGCAAGTGCGGCGCTGCGATCGTTTGCTTCACCACCAACCCCGAATCGCCACTGGCCCACCTGGCCAATCACCGTGTAACGATTCCGGCCGCCGGCAAACAGCAACAAAACGAAACGATTTCGCAACAATATGCCGGCAGCCTGTTCGAGCAATCCTTCCTGCTGCTTTTCGATGCCATCATTCAGCATCTGTGGCAGGATTCGGGGGTTAGCCGCGACGAATTGTGGAAACGGCACACCAACCTGGAATAGCAAAAAGAATTCAAAATTAGATACAATTAAACAAAAATTATCATGGCAAAATTACAAGTAGCAATCGACTTGCTGAATACAGAAGACGCCATCGCATTGGCAACTAAAGTGGCTCCTTACATCGACATTATCGAGTTGGGTACGCCCCTGATTAAAAGTGAAGGCTTACGCGTGATCACCGCGATGAAAGCCGCTTTCCCGGACAAAAAGGTTTTCGCTGATTTTAAAACAGCTGATGCCGGTGCCCTGGAAGCCGAAATGGCGTTTAAAGCCGGAGCTGACTACGTCACGATCCTCGGATCGGTTGACGATGCCACCATTATCGGGGCTGTTGCCAAAGCCAAAGAATACAACTGCGGCGTTGTGGTCGATACCATCGGTATTGCCGACCGCGTGAAACGTGCGCAGGAAGTGATTAAACTAGGGGTTGAATTTGTAGAACTACACGCCGGCCTGGACGAACAAGCCAAAGAAGGTTACTCCATCGAGGTTTTAATTGACGAAGCAACCAGAGCCGGAGTACCCGTTTCTATTGCCGGTGGTGTAAACCTGGCCAGTATTGCCGGGGTGAAAAACTCGGGAGCTGTTGTTGCCGTAGCCGGTGGGGCGATCTACGGCGCAGAAGATCCTGCTGCTGCTGCCAAAGCTTTGAAAGAAGCGTTGATCTCAGCGAACTAAAACTTGCACTCCCGCGAGAAGCAAGGGAAGCCCGGGGAATTCTCCGGGCTTTTTTATGGCTCAGGCTCCTATCCGTTTACCGCCGAAAATCACCGATTCTGCTCCAAACAATCAATTACCGGGCTGCACTCAGGGGGAATCTCTTCCTTTGTATTTCGTTCCTAAACCGATTCGTCTGCTGTTAGCTTCAGCCCCTTATTCATCCGAATAGACAACACCACGCCCATTATGAAGGTGAATAACGAAACCGGCAACAAAACCCAGCCCAGCACCACCAGCCAGGGATCGCTGTAAAATAATTTGATCAGGGTAATGCCGGTTGCAAACACCATGAGGGCTGTCCGAATGAAAGCCAGGAAAGTTCGTTGGTTGGCCAATCGGGTTCGGTCTTCTGCTAATTGATCGCTTCTGCTCACGTCCTTTTGTTTTTAATGATACAAGCCTCAAGTTAACACTTTTCCGGTGGCCGGCAGATATCCGTTTCAACAAAAGCCAAAGCATGTGTGTTTAGAAAAATGAACCACTAAATCATTAGATCATGGCTAAAGTAAGTGTCTACCTTAATTTTAACGGACAAGCCGAGGAAGCTTTTGAATTCTACAAATCGGTTTTTCAAACGGAATACCTGGATGGGATCTCCCGCTTCGCCGATGTTCCTCCTGCGGAGAACATGCCGCTCTTGTCGGAGGAAGATAAAAAACTGGTGATGCACGTATCGCTGCCGATTACCGGTGATTTTATCCTAATGGGATGCGACAGCCCTTCTTCTATCGGCATGAAAGCGGAGTTCGGCAATAATGTACACCTGAACCTGGAGCCGGACACCCGTAAAGAAGCCGATCGCTTATTTAACGCGCTGGCCGAGGGAGGAACGATAACCATGCCGCAAGCCGACATGTTCTGGGGTGCCTATTTTGGAAGCCTGACTGATAAATTTGGCATTCATTGGATGGTCAATTGTCCCTTGAAAGTCTGATGTGATTTCTTTATATTAACAGGTTGAAATAGCAACCAAACAAAAATTCTGTTCCAGTGAGTTTCAACCCCAGAATTCTAAATATATACGACGAAGTTTTCCAAAGTGATCAAATCTTGTCGTCCGGAATTATAAAAGAGCACATCGAAAAAATTAAGGAGATGGATGAATTTCTGCCTCCGGGTCTCTCCTTTTTCATTTTAACCAATACCACAGCCAACAACTTCCCTTTTGTCAGTAAAAATTTCGAGTTCAACATGGGATTGGATAGTGAACGAATGAAAACGATCGGCGTTCAATACTGGCTCAGCCATTTTCATCCCGAAGATCTGCCCGTTTGGGTTGGAATGCTGCAAGATTTAATGCTCTACACGATTAATGAAATCCCGGAGGAAAAACGACTGAATCTTTCGTACACCTGGAACTACCGGGTTCGTAAGTTCAATGGCGACTATGTGAATATTTTTGAACACCAGATGCCGCTAATCCTCGATGACAGCAGCAAACCCATTGTTGGCCTGGCCCACTTATCCATTGTTGGCGACGGGGAGCCTATGCCCATCCGGGCATCCATCAAATACCTCAACAAGGATAACGGTTACGAAACGATTGTGACCAAAAACTACTCGCAAAAAGCGCTATCCGATGGCTTGTCGAACCGGGAGAGGGATATCATTCGCTATTTGTCCCTGAGAAAAACAAGTAAAGAGATTGCCGGGATTCTTCACATCAGTTCGCATACCGTTGATACACACCGGAGAAACATTCTTAAAAAGCTGAATATCGACTCCACCGGAGAACTGGTTACCTACTTTAAAGACCAGATGCTCTTCTAAAAATACTCAAATTGAGTATTTCAGATCTTTTTTTCGATTCGTTCCTTTGAAAGCAGACAGATAGTTGTTGGAACGCTTTAAATCAGGTGCGGAATGAATCGAATGTACAGAACGATAAGAAGCTTGATGATACTTGTACTATTAGTGCTCTCGTTTGTTTGCATTAGTTACTACCAGAAGTATGCCAGACTTGACGCCTTCCTTCAGGAAAAAAGGGCGGATTATAAAGGTCGCTTTCTTATTCCTCAAACGCATGATCCGATACAAAACATCAACTTACTTGATGCCGAAGAAGCCCGCAGACCAGATATTATTGACTGACCTTTCAATTGCCAATTAAGCATTCAACACTTCCTTATTATTATCTGTATCCTGCCTGTCTACCCTTGACAACCACCCCATCACCTTGGTTAAAATTTATTAAACAATAAAATTTATTTCCGGAAGTTTTGTAACTTGATTTGGACGCAAACACCTTAATTCGGTTGACAACATTAAAACAAACTTACAGGAAATATGGCAGGAAGTTTGTTACTATAAATACGCAACCTGCCTTGGGTTTCGGCATCTTGTCATTAACGACCAACTTTATTTAGCTATGAAACAACTACCTGTTTTATTCTTATTCATCCTTTTCGCTTTTGTCTCTTGTGAAGAGGACTCCAATACGCTCACATCCATTAAAGGCGACAGCGGCATTACTTACGACGAAAGTTACAGCCAATGGCAAAAGCTCAAAGCTCAAAACGGAAATTCATATACCTATACCTTGTCCTTCACATCGTGGACCGGATACGGCAGCGCTACAACCTTAACAATAGAAGATGGCCTGGTCGCCGAACGTTCTTACGTTTCCTATGAGATGAAGTACCCGGAAAACGAGATGGTTGTTTTAGAATCATACACCGAAACCGGTGACGACTTAGGCAGCCATGACAAAGGAGTTCCGCTTTTCAATATCGATGATTTGTATGATACCTGTGCCAGCGACTACCTGGTTGTTGACGAAGCAAACAACACGCTCTATTTCAATACCGATCCTACGGGAATTATGAATACCTGCGGCTATGTTCCCGACAACTGTGCCGACGATTGCTATGTTGGAATCAACATTGAGTCGTTTAGCTGGTTGAGCGAATAATAGCTAATGGCTATTCATGTGGCAGTTGGCGTTTACGAGTCTAAATGTAAGGCAAACTGTTCCGGATTTTTGCCTTTAACGTCTTTATAAACGGCGTTAATTTGACTGATCACCGCGTTAAAATCGGACGTATCGTGAATGATTTTTTTAATCGCCATTTCCTTTTTTTCGTAATCAAGGGTCGTTACCACAATGGGAACTTTAGCTTTTTGAGCCATGTAGAAGAACCCTTTATTCCACTTCGTTTGCCTGGTAATCCAACCTTCGGGTGAAACGACAATATGGAGGTCCTCATTCTTTTCCAGCAATTCGGCTACATGAAAGATCGCATTTTGCCCTTTCACTCCCCGTACCGGTATGGAACCAAGCCACCTCATGATGAAGTTCATCGGAAAAAAGAAAAGTTCCTTTTTGCTCAGGAATTTAAAGTTCACACCCATAATGGTGAAACCAAGTTTGCCGTAATAGAAATCGATATGAGCCGTGTGAGGTGCAAAAATTGTAATCGACTTGCGCACCCCTCCGTAATCGCCGGCAACTGTCCAACCTTGTCTTCGTAATAATTTCCCTGCTAAAGTCTTCATCAGATTAAGAATCGTTAAGTTTTGGAAGATAAATATTAAAATCGGATATCCTAACTTCGTGCAAAAAATAAGGTCCTCTTCGATCCGGAAGAACACCTTTTCTTAAGATTATCTGACAAAACGATACAAGAAAACACGCGCTTCTTTCTAAGCGTCAGGCGGAAGTATCCTGTTTTTAAAGGAAGTAGGCTTTTATCGGAAAGAAGCGTTCTTGTTGGCTGTAGCTGTTATCCGTTTTCCACCAGCTCTTTGTCAATCAATTCCAAAATGGCCTTAATTTCATCTAATGCCCTGTTATAAATGTCGTCCTTTTCTCTCATGATCTCCGACGTAATGACAAAATAGTTTTGAAATTCATAGCTAAAAAGGAGGTCTTCATTTTCAATCCTCACTGCGTTCAACCGGATTATTTTATTCAATTCCGGATATATCAGTTTAATGATATCGAAATGACCGGTTTCCAACTTATTGATGTAGATATATATTTCTTCCAGCTTTTGAAGCCCGTCAATAATTGCCTGATTGTTTATTATTTTTATTTCACCGCTGTTAACCAATGCCTGATAAGCGTTGGTTTCCTGGTGGAAATCAGAGTACTCCAACAAATTGATCGTTATTACCGCCAGGGAATCCAAATTGCTTCTGTCATCATTTTCAATAAGTTCGATTGCATACTGATATTGCTTATAATAAAACCGGTTGAAATTTATATTGTTTGTTATAATGTCGCTGTCTTCAATTAGTTGTCTTTTAATATTCTTATAGTAGCCCATTTCTTCTTTTTGAACCAGCCTGTTTTGATTCCAGTTATTGATTGACAAGGCTATTAAAATGCCAATAACAACCAGTGTGATCTCACCAATTGCATATTTCAGATAGCGAACTGTTTTACCATCCGAAAGTAAGCTTTGACGAATTTTGCGAAAGAATTTCATGCGAACTGTTTTTTAGCGGTTCCACCTGAAGGACAGTTGTGCAAGTCGTGTCGACCCGAACACTTAACTTCTTGACGCGAATGGTGACGTCGCGTTTTTTATTTAACACTGTTAAGTAATAACTCGGCTGACCTATCCGCTCAACTGCCAACGCACCATGCACGTTATACGCAGTGTGTGTGCATCGCGTTTTCCATTTTTTTGCGTTCCAACTTACAGGGGCGATAGCGCTGCCGGTTAACCGTTTGTTTACCGGTCCTGTTGTTAGCCCTAACAATTCGCTGGCTGGCCATTCTTTTCACAGACCCATATCTTCCGGGCGAAATTGGCCTTTCCCCGTTTACCAACGCTACAATAATCTGAAATGACCAATCCCGCATTGCTGATTAAGCTGGCGATATCTGCGGTTGATACAATCACAAGCCGGTCGGTGATTTCCACTGCCGACTCAATAATGTGGGTGACCGTATTATCATCGGCATAGCTAAACAAATTGTATGGTAAGTCAATAATGGCGGCATCATACCGGGTGTTCATGTCTTTGATGTCGGAGCGATAGACCGTCGTTGTATAATTGAAGTGAGCCAGATTTTGTCGTGCTTGCCGGCACACCTTCCAGTTGATGTCGCAGCCCTCCATGTTGTTTCCGGCAAAACAAGCTTCCAGCATTATGGTACCAACCCCGCAACAGGCATCCAGCAGCTTTTTTTCTTTGTCGGCCCTGGCGGCAATATTGACCAGCGCTTTGGCAATGTTGATATTGATTGAGTTGCTGAATGAGTATGGTTTTTGTTTGTGTTTATACCAGTCGAAGCCATTCTTGACCAAAACACCAAAACACCAAACCCCTTCGTAACAGCAGATTGCGTAAGTTGTTGTTGGCTTATAATATTCCGGCGTACCTTCAATGCTGTAGCCGATCTCTTTTAACTTTTCGAGCCTCAGCGCATACGCCGTCGGATCTCCGTCCACAACTAAATATTCAACTTTGAAACCCTCGGCGCATATGTGCGCTTGCTTAATTTTAGTGATGAGCGTTCCGTAATCTGCTGAAAACAACTTAATCTCAAGTCTCTTTTTGATAAAAGCACTGCTTGACGGTTCTGCTTTCACATCCGATAAAAGCACTTTATTCTTTTCTTCCCGGTTAAACACAGATCTCGATTCGAGTTTGCATAACTCACTCTCAGTATGGTCATAACTAAAGAAATAGATGTAATCGTTTATCTGCATTTTTTGGTCTTTAATCTTCTTCCGCCGGTGGGGTTTTAGTCCCAGGTACCACCGCCGAATTGGTTGTTCAGGCAACGGACGTTTCGCCCCAAGCCACTCACCGAACCCGACAGAAACCTCAAAAGCTGAAGTTCACGCCTAACCGCCAGTATTTGGGCTTAAAGCTACACGTCCACTCCGAGTCCACCAAATCTCCGCTACTCCGATCGTAACGCAAGCCACCAAGGTAAGCCGAAGCGCCCCAGTGTTTGGCAAAAAAGTAAACGACTTCCGGAGCCAGTTCTACATGCAGCAATTTCACATCCAGCTGAGTTCCGTAGCTTGTTGTTGTTGTATTGGAGCCATCAACCAAAACCAACTCATCGGTGGGTAGCTTATCCCGGGTAGAAGTGGCACCGGCACCAGCAATTTTTGCCTGGCCAAAACTGCCCGACAAATGGGGCACCGCATAAAGCCGTTTCGTTAGCGGTAAATAATATTTACAGAATATCTTCGGCATCCAGTAATTGCTTTCAAGCTCCAGATGTGTTAAGCTGGCCAATGTCCCTTGCAGCTCATAGTTGGTTTCTTCGGCCTTGTCCCAATAACGAGCAAGCCCCAGGCCAACAGCAAAACGATCAGACAAAAAGCGTTCAACTGAGAACGACAGCCCCAGGCTCTTCTCTTCCGTATCAAGTTCTGAATACGATCCCATCGTTGTTGATTCATTCTTATAATAATTAGCGTCGAACGACAGCATAAAGTCTTTTTTCGCCGGCTGTGCCAGCGAGCATAATGCCAGCAATAAGGGCAATGCGATCAAGGCCGTTTTTTTCATGAGCACTTTTATTCTCTTTTATCGTTTAATCTCAACCAGACAATCCTTGGCGGATTTCGGGAACCGGTATTCAAAGGCGATCAGATCAAAGCTAAAAATTCCATTCGAGTTTTCAAGAGTGGCTGGTAGAAGCCAATACTGACAGCCAGTATCGGAACACGTTTCTAATTCGTTGACTGTTTCGCTAGCCATTCCTCATATTTTGCTTCGAGAAATTGAAAGCCATCTTTGTTATAAACGTCATGATGTACGGTGAAATGATCACCCGGGTAGTAAGCAAACACAAAATTCGCGTCCAGGTCTTTCATCTCATTTTCAAGAAGCATCACTGACTTGTCCAGATAGTAATTGTCAGCAGTTCCAACTGAAAACCGAATCTTACCGCTTAGGTCACTTTTTAGTTCCTTCCAATGGTTTCTTAGCAGCAGGGATATGTCATAATTTTCCCAGTGAGAGACGACTTCCTGATTGATCTTTCCCGTGCTTACATCACAAACAGATTCCGGTGCGCCGTTGTCTGCTTTTTTTCCAAACACGGCATTCCACGAGGCATACTGTTCGCCACGATAAAGAACATGCTCCAACTGGTAACTATCTCTTAAATAGCCCCACGGGATGTTGCGGCCACCAATAGACGCGTCAATCCTTAACTCGCCATCACTGGTGTAATACATGTTTTTATCGTCATATAAATTGACCAACTCAAAATTTCGGAAATCTACCGGATCGGGTGCACTGGACCAGCACCCGGCAAAAGTTTTCGGATAATTTACCTGAAGCCAGGCGACAGTCCACCCCCCACTGCTATGGCCGGTGAGTAATCGGGCGCCATCGCAACGAAACGCCTGTTCGACTAGCGGGATGAATTCGTTCACCAAGGCGTCTCCCCAGGGACCGTTGTTGTCACTGTTGGCATAGGTGCTGTGCCCTGTCGGGCAATTTCCATCCAAAAAGATCGTAATACACGGTATCGTACCAATCCCCTTGCTAGCCTTATTGTCACCGGAAAAGGAATGATAGTCACCTCCAAAACCAGATACTTCGTATAGCACAGGGAATTTTCTCTTCGGTTCTTTGTCATACTCTTCAGGAAGAATAATCGCAGCATTAATTGTCGTTTCCTTGTTGTAAAATGAGGATAACAAAGCAGAAGGAGCTTTTAGCACTTTGACATATTCCGTTTCTTCAAATTGATTCGGAGAAGCTATTTTCGAATTACAATTGATCAGGAAAGTTTCATCAAAATCTTTCGTAAGCTTTATTTTGATGGGAGTATTGTACATATTATCCGGACTTGAGCCGATATTGCGCCCACCTGTATTTCTGTCCCACACAACCTGGGCATAATATTGTCCTCTTTCGAGCTCCGATAGCTTTACGGGAAAGGACGTTGCCGAGTCATCAAACACAACCGGAGCGTTTGGCGCTATATCTTTCACCTCGATGCAATAGCAATGAAGTAATGGAAGGCCATAAGCAAGATCTTTGGGGTTTTCTCCATCTTTTGAAAGGTATAACAGGACTTTGCCTGAAAACGATTCACCAAAAGCTTCAGAAGAAAAAGCTGTTTGCACATGTTGAGCAATTGCACTTGTGTTGATGAGAAATATAAATAAGCTGATAATTTTAATTGCTTTCATCTTGTTGTTTTATTCGTACTGACTATGGTCACAGTTGTTGTTGAATCTGTCAGCTAACGGATTTTTGCTTGTGCAGGAAACGACTTGCATCCACTCAGCAGGGTAAGGATTCTCGCATACCACCGCACCCGCTGTGCCATTTACACATTGCCGGGCAGTGGCTTTCTTATTTGACTGATCTTATTTCCAAAGGCCCTTAAAATCAATATACTGAAAACCGCTTCAGGTAAAATTGCGATTATCGAAACAAATGCGGGAGTTATCGGATAATGCTGTATCGTTAAGATGAACAATGTGCTCGGAACCGTTAAAAGTCTTGTCAGTACGATGACAATTCCACTTATCCATGCCGGTTTTTTGTTTCTAAATAAAATGTAGCCCTGGAATAATATCCCTAAAAAATAAGTAACACCTCCTAAGAATAAAATCAAAGCGAGCAGTTCAATAATCGGGGTTGGTTCTTGTTGCATTTTTTGTTCGGTTAAAGTTATTTAATTGCGTTTTATGCTTTTTTCAAGCTGGTGGATAACGGTTGCGTGTATGAAACGTTGGGGATTGCGGGCTTCGTTACTATCCGCCGACACAAACGCTGAAGCGGGGCAGAACGCTTGATTTAACCACATAAACCCCAATGTTTTATACACGATGTTAGCAGTTCGCCCTTTCATTTTCTATTTTTAACCGCTTTATAAATTATTAAATCATCTTCTATTTTTAAAAATGTCAAGATTAGTAGTTTTAAGTATGTAAAATAGGCATACTCGTGCTTTTGTATTTCATCCGGTTTTGCTTGAGTTCCGTGTAAATAACTATTCCTTAAATCCAAGCCATTTGTAAATTCACTTTTGTTCAGGAAATAATTAAAATAGTCTTGTTCTGGTTTGGAAAACAAAGTGCTATCAAAGATTATAATTTTCTCAACCTCCATCTGTTGGGCTTCTTGTCGCAATTCAAACGAATAACGATAGAAAGAAGCAACTTCATTGAGATATAAATCTTTAAGTATTATTACTCTTGCTGGATTTGTGATTTGAATAAAATCGTTACTGTCAATATTTATTAACCTTTTGTCAATTAAATAATTCAATTGAGGTTTTTGATGTTCCTCATAACTGCTATATTTCACTTCCTCGTTTGCAAGTAAATCGAAAAAAGTATGATAATGCTTTTCTTTAAAGGGTTCAACAAAAGCAAGTAAGGTTTGGTCAGAGAAGAATAGATTTATACAACCCACCATTTCTTTATTTTCTTCGTTGAAATATAAATACTTACTTTTGTTTAAGCTAGGAATGTCTTTTATGGCGGTTGGATTAGATGAAATTTGTAAAAGTTCAAAATCTATATTTCCGTCTTCAACAAAAAGTTTGAATTGTTTTAATACTGACTCAAACTCAGGAGCTAGTAATCTTACTTTTTCGAAGTATGATATAGCTGTGGGTATTGAGAAACTTGCATTGTTTGCAAACCCGAACTTTTCTTGGAATGATGAAGTGAAAACTTGATGCAAAACATTTTCCAATAAGATACCTAAGTCGCTAAGTACTTTATTGTAGGCAACTATTTGAAGATGTGAGGTCATCTCCATTAGATTAAATTCTGTTCCTCCTCTGAACTCATTTTGGGAATGGACGCCCATAATTCTTTCAAATACGCCCATTTTATTTTTCTTGCTTACAAGATTGATTCTATGTTGAAGGTCTATGTATTCGAATAAAAACTTAAAATTTTGAAATAGCGAATATGGGTCACAGTTTTGCTTAATGAAATCTAAGCTATAAGTATAGTTTATTATAAAATTTTCATCAATAACACCGTCTTTGACTTTGCTTGTTTTTTCAGAAAAACTAACTGAAACACCATATTTCATTCCATTGTTTTCAGCGAAGAATTTCTCAGTTTCGCTTTTGTGTAAACGCTTCGCTTTTAAACGTGTTTTATCAGACACCTTAAAATCATTCCTGTTTCTTACGTTTTGGATAAGTCCAATGTAATTATAGTTTACATCATTGGAATCTAAATATTTTGAAAGAATCGTTTCCTTGTCATCAACGGATAAACTTTTAGGAATAAATTTCTGTTTTTTTTGAAAATCATCTTTGACTTCATAAACCGAAAGTAATATTTCAGCAGATTGAGAATAAGTCAATAAGAAAAGTCTAATTTCTTTATCGTAATGGTCAACTATGTTTTTGTGAGTTAAAATCTCATATATTATGTGTGGCTCATTTGAAAGAATGCTACTAAAAATAGGCTTAGAAATTCGTTTGAATACACTTTGATTATTGACCAATTCCCAAAACGAATGAACGTAATCTTGCAATGTGTTCTCATATAAACTTACAACGTTACTGTCGTTAATCGTAGCCAAAAATTGTCCAATAACTTTTCCAAATTCTGTTGCTTTTTGTTTGAAATTGGTAATGTCATCGTTAGTCCAACTTTTCAAATACAATTCGTTGTCAATGTATTTTTTTATATTGTATAGTTCAAAAATATCGTTAATATCTGAGTAATTTGATTTTATGTCAGACCGTAAAATGTGTTCTCCTTTTTGGAGTTGGTGTCCGCCTGCCATATCTTCTTTTGAGTAAAACACTACTTTATTTAAGTCAGATTTTTTCATTTGTGCTGTGTCTGTTTTTTAGGGTGACTGCTAACGGTGTTGGAAACGCTATTGTGTTTATTTCTCTTATCGTTTGAGTTTAAGGTGCTCTTCCTACACCTAATCGGCGGGGTAAAAGCACCTACCTGATGTTATGATTGCAAATACCCCCCAACCAACTTTTTGACTTTAGCATAAGACTCCACACCGATAGCCACCAGCTACCGCGTTCATCTTTACTTGCAAATACATCAATTGGAAAGGATGGAGATCATCCGGAAGGGGTTTGAGGCTGATTCATTCGGGTTTATTTATTGTGGTTTAACCAAAAGTAAACTATTTTGTTAAGCGAACAGTTCTTTTTACCGAATATTTACCTTGTTTAGTAAAGTTTTTAGCTTTCTGAAGGCTTGAGCACTAGCCGGTAGCTCAATTGGGGCTGCCGGGCCAGCACGTAGACTATAATTCGCCTCTCTTGTTTATTACCACACGGTTTAATGAACATTACCGAACATTCTCCCTACCAATGCACATTCATGCGACGTTAATGTACACTACTGCGGCGTGGCTACACATTACTGCAGCGTGGCTGCACATTACTGCAGCGTGGCTGCACATTACTGCAGCGTGGCTGCACATTACTGCGGCGTGGCTGCACATTTACGCGACGTGGCTACACATTTATGCGACGTGGCTACACATTTATGCGACGTGGCTGCACATTTACGCGACGTGGCTGCACATTTACGCGACGTGGCTACACATTTACGCGACGTGGCTATGAAAGCCGAGAGTGTCCAAAAAAGTGTGTAAATGAGTTAGCCCCTTTCGAGCCGGAGGTAGACCAGGCAGGACATTTCAACCAGATTCCGCTGTTGGAATCCAATCGTTTCGGAGCGGCTATAAACAACGAAAACAATGGGCATAGTGTATCAGCTGGGGGTTACTGGTTAGTTGCGACCGACCGCGACAAGTGGTCAGGGTATTGTAAACGGTACTTTCGGTCAGCTTAAGTTCGTTGGCAATTTCCTTCATCTGTTTGCCACGAGCCAGCAGTTCGATCATGCTCATGCGTTGGGGCGAGAAATACAGGATGCTACTGTCCCCCTGTTTAAAGAGCACCGGTTTGCGCACTCCAATGCGGCAAAAACTGCGCATGGGGGCTGTTGGTTTACAATCGGCATCAATCAGGTGCAGGTAAAAGCGAACCAGGTTATCGCCGAGGGTTTCGCTAGCCGGCAAAAATGCCGTGTGGCACATGATCCGGATATACTGTCCGCTGTTGTTGCGCAAACAACCGTCGAGGGTGAGGCGGTACTGCGACCGATTGCAATCCGGATTAGCATCGAAAAAAGCCATCACCCGGACAATCGTTCCCTTCACAAAACGGCAATCCAGCTGACTTAAATGCTGAAAAAAGAAATCGAGCTTCGGATGTTCTAAAAATGCCGTGTTGAAAAAGCCATTCAGCAGGCGGGGTAGCTTGGCATCGTAATACACAAAGGTTTCTGTTGCCCAGTCGAGTAAGCCAAATTCAACGTGCTCGTTACTCATGGTATCGGAAACAAATGCGCGAAGTTCGTCTAAGCTTTGTTTGTTGTCGCTGCCGGTTGCTAAAAAGCCGGAAGTCAACAGTTTTTTGCCCAAGTCCATCAACGGTTAAACAAATCGGTTCAATTGTTCCGGGCGATCGCCGTTTGGCGTGCTCGTTAAATAAACAGAGGGGTCGCGTTGTTTCCGGTCGGCAACCAAGCTGTTAACCCGTATGAACAAAGGCTTAAGAGCTATCGCTCAGCAGTGGGTTGTACACCCGTATTTAACCGGTTTCGGATAAGCCGGAACAACGTACCACGGGCACGAAGACCAACCGGTTAACATGTCGGGACTAATTGATTATAAAAAAACAATAGTGAATAATGACTATTACTACTTGTAAATTAACACTTTAAATTTACTCATACAAATTAAATCGTGTAAAACAGCAGCACGTAGTAATCATTTTAAACATTCATGTTATGACAACAGCACGCATTCCAAGACTAATTTTGCCGTTTAATGCTTATCTGAACAACACCGAAGGCTACCTGAAAGCCGGTACTCCGACAACCAATGCCGACCGCTTGGGTATCTTACCCGAAGAGTTGGCCACCTGGAGTGGTTTCCTCGCAGTATGGACGCCAAACTTCCTGCTCTATTCGGACAAAAAGAACAGCCGCACAACGACCGTCATTGAACAACTGAAGCTTGTTATCGACAACACGGCGAATTATGATCATCAGCGCAACTTGCTCGACCGGATTGCCTCGTCGCCCAATGTTACGTTAACCGATTTAACCACCTTTAATATTAAGGGTAGTTTGCTGGCGAAAACAACCCATAGCCGGCCAACAACGCCGCTGCCGAATTTGGTGTTAGCCTCGCTGAAACAAATGGGCGGTGGTAAACTGTCTGTTCAATGCCGAAGTTCGGAAGGCGGTGGCATCTCCATTGAGAAAGACGCCAACGCAGTCGAATACCTGTACAAAACAGGCACCACCGCTCCCCTGTCCATCAGCGACGAAGGCTTGAAAACCGGCTTGTCGACCCGTGCACGCTTCACCCTTGCTTTGGGAGCAGAAAAAAGCGCTCAGTATGCGTACCTGTATTTCCGGTGGGTCAACACCAAATACCCGGATCTGGCCGGCCCCTGGAGCGCCCTGCGAACCATGCTGCTGATATAAGCGCCCATGCGCAAACAGCAGCACAAAGAGGCCTGCCTGTCAGCAGACAGGGACGATAATGTCGTGCCCATTATCAGGCTGAGTTGATAAAAGCAGCTTCACCCCGGGCTACTGCTTTCGCCCCGTTGGGCCCCAACAAAAAAGCCCAACGGGCTGACAGCAACAGCATGGGGCAACGCCCTATGTTTACGAAACAACCCCCTCTCTCTTTTTTCAGGATATCGTCCTCAGGCCGGACGGGCCTATACTTTTCCATTCGATGAAAAGTATACCAAAATCTTGTCAAAACGAACCCTCCCCCGGGCGTTTTGACGGCCAACGCACACGCTCCGATCAGCAATTGAGATAACCGGCTTAATTCAATTGTCTCACAGGCATGCCGGCTCTTCCCCTCTCTACCAGTAGAGAGGCCTGCCTGGCAGCGGACAGGGACGATAATGTCGTCGCCATTATCAGGGTGAGTTGATGAAAACAGCTTCACCCCGGGCTACTGATTTCGCCCCGTTGGGCCCCAACAAAAAAGCCCAACGGGCTGACAGCAACAGCATGGGGCAACGCCCTGTGTTTACGAAACAAAATCCTTCTCTCTTTTAGTATATCGTCCTCTGGCCGGACGGGCCTATACTTTTCCATTCGATGAAAAGTATACCAAAATCTTGTCAAAACGAACCCTCCCCCGGGCGTTTTGACGGCCAACACACACGCTCCGATCAGCAACTGCGATAACCGGCCTCATTTAAGTTGCCTCTCTGGCATGCCGGCTCATCCCCTCTCTACTGATAGAGAGGCCTGCCTGTCAGCAGACAGGGACGATAATGTCGTGGCCATTATCAGGGTGAGTTGACGAAAGCAGCTTCGCACCGGGCTATTGCTTACGGCCTTCGGGCCTCAACAAAAAGCCCAACGGGCTGACAGCAACAGCATGGGGCATCGCCCTATGTTTACGAAACAAAATCCTTCTCTCTTTTAGTATATCGTCCTCAGGCCGGACGGGCCTATACTTTTCCATTCGATGAAAAGTATACCAAAATCTTGTCAAAACGAACCCTCGCCAGGGCGTTTTGACGGCCAACGCACACGCTCCGATCAGCAATTGAGATAACCGGCTTAATTCAATTGCCACACAGGCATGCCGGCTCTTCCCCTCTCTACTGGTAGAGAGGCCTGCCTGGCAGCAGACAGGGACGATAATGTCGTGGCCATTATCAGGGTGAGTTGATGAAAGCAGCTTCACCCCGGGCTACTGATTTCGCCCCGTTGGGCCCCAACAAAAAAGCCCAACGGGCTGACAGCAACAGCATGGGGCAACGCCCTATGTTTACGAAACAACCCCCTCTCTCTTTTTTCAGGATATCGTCCTCAGGCCGGACGGGCCTATACTTTTCCATTCGATGAAAAGTATACCAAAATCTTGTCAAAACGAACCCTCCCCCGGGCGTTTTGACGGCCAACGCACACGCTCCGATCAGCAACTGCGATGACCGGCCGCATTTAAGTTGCCTCTCAGGCATGCTGGCTCTTCCCCTCTCTACTGGTAGAGAGGGACGATAATGTCAAAGACGTTATCAGGGTGAGTTGATGAAAACATGATTAGACATACTGCTCCTGCCGGTTTCTCCGGTGGTGATGCAGATTAAACTCCTTCGGAGTTATAATTTGAACACTGTTGTTAAAAAAGAAGGATCCGATCTTTCCAAAAGATCGGATCCTTCACTGCTAACCTGGGGTTTGCCAATAAACTCCCCCTTCTTAAAAACCTAATTTTTCAGGTGAACTTCGTCTTTCAGATCACCTAAGATTTCAACATCAGCGTCAGTCAGTTCACGACCGGCCATATTCAGTTTCACATTTTCGGTTGTTGTTCCTCCAATACGGAAAAGCAAATCGGCACCACTGCTTTTGAAGCCTTCAAAGGTCATCTGCTTGCTGTTCGACAAACGCGCGCCAATTCCCTTTTTCACGTCCAGCTCAACATTTTTAAATTCGACATTGGTCGCGTAATTGATCGAAATGCCCTGATCGGACTTGATCAGCATATTTTCGAATTTCAGGTTCTCAACGGGCATCTCCGGAATTCCCTGTATCATCAAGGCAGATTTAGCGCCGTCGCAATAAATATTTTTGAAGTACATGTTGCGGAAAGCGGGTGTTTTCTCGGTTACCGGTTCTGCATCAATCAGCAAATCACCGGTCAGCGGATCTTCAGTTGCCGATTTACCGGCGTAAAACAGGTTGAAACGAATGGCTTCCGTTGGAATGTGACTCATGCGAATGTCTTCCATCCAGATATTTTCGACCACCCCACCGCGGCCACGGTTACTTTTAAAACGCAACCCACAGTCGGTTCCGATGAAGGTCAGGTTTTTGGCGTAGAGGTTACGCACACCGCCCGACATTTCGCTACCCAACACAAAACCACCATGGCCATGGTAAACCACGCAGTCTCTGATCACAAACAATTCGGTTGGTTTGCCGCGTTCGCGACCTTGCTCGTCTTTACCCGATTTAATGCAAATGGCATCGTCACCCACATCGAAACTACAGTTCTCGATGAGTCCAATGCGGCATGATTCCAGGTCAAGGCCGTCGCCGTTTTGAGAGAACCAAGGGTTCCGGATGCTCAGGTTACGTAAAGTCACATGCTCGCACATGAGCGGGTTGACGTTCCAGGCCGGTGAGTTTTGGAAAGTCACTCCTTCGAGCAACAGCTTCTTACAATTCACCAGGCTCACCATCACCGGACGCAGGTAGCGTTTGTAAGGCTCCATATTTTCGATGGTCCACTCTTTGGGTAGTTTATCTTTCTGCTCATTGCCGATCATCGACGCTTCGGAAGGATACCACTTGCGGTCGTCGACTACAATACCACCGGAGTTCACAAAGCCTTTCCACTGACTGGCTGTCAGCTTTTCTTTTTTCACCTGGCGCCACTTGCTACCATCACCGTCAAAAATACCTTGTCCGGTAATGGCGATATTTTCCAGGTCGCGACCCATAATCGGCGATTCGCAACGGATTTCATTCAATCCTTCAAAGAAGGAATCAATCAGTTTATATTGATCCAAATCGGCGGTAAACTGAATGTAAGCGCCGTTTGCCGTATGCAGGTTGACGTTGCTCTGCATGTAAATCGGTCCGGTCACCCATAAGCCTGCCGGAATCAGCACAACACCACCGCCCGCTTCAGAACATTTCTGAATGGCCGTATTAATGGCTTCGGTACATAAACTGTGGTCGTTTGGCACAGCACCGAAATCCAAAACAGAGAAGGTATCAGCCGGGAAAACCGGAACCTGAACTTCAGGCATATCAAAAGGCAAATGCAAGTCGGCAATGGGAGTCGCCACCTGCTTGACAGTCGCTTGAGGCTGACAGGCAACCAGCGCCGCAAGTAATAAGCTACCGGTAAAATAAAGAAATTGCTTTTTCATGTTAATAGCGTGTATTGAGTATTAATTATCGTATTTGAGTCGTTTATTAATGATGGTCATTTCGTTGTCATTCAGTTGTCATTAATTGCTTATTCCAACAAATGACTATCATTGACTATCATTGACGATTAATGACTAAAAGATTGTCATTCAATGGTCATTCTTTGCTTCTTCCAACAAATGACTACTATTGACCATCAATGACTATTAATGACCTTCAATGACCATAGCCACTACTCCCCCGCAGGGTTCCAGTTGTCGCTTCCGCTTTTCACCCGGTTTTCTACCTTAAAGATATTTTCAAGGGTATATTCTTTGGCCTCTTTGGCACTCAGTTGGTGCGACCAGCTTACCCGTTCTTCGGCATTTGCTCCGGCTCCGGTGCTCTCGAACTCAGCATAAAAAGCCGTCTGATCGCGTTCGGTGCCTGACCAGTTCGACCAGCCCTGTGCTAAAATGTGATCGCCCAAGGCACAGTTCAAATAAACCACTTTGGCATAAGCGCGCCACGGACGGCCCAAATAACAACTGGCAACGCCTTCGTCGGCTGTCAAGGTACAATTCAGAAAGACATAGCCGAACGGCTGATTTTCGGACGTGCTGGCTGCCGTCACATACGAGTCGCTTTTACTGTTGATGGTGCAGCTGTCGAACACGGCAATGGCCTCGCCAAAAATGAAATCGGTGGTGCCCTCAATAAAACAGTCTTTGTAATACTGGCGGCTACCTTCTCCCGCGGCGTAAAGCGTATCCTGATGCCCCAGAATCCGGCAGTTGCGGAACTGGCAACGGTCGCCTTCAACATGCAGAGCCACCGCCTGTCCAACCGGGCCCGATGAGTTCATGATGGTCAGATTCTCCGCCGCAAAGTCGTTGGCTTCAACCTTAACCGTATAAGTGTGAAAGGTGCTGTTTCGGCCTAAGTTCAGCTTTTCAAAATGATCGTCGTAAGTGATAATGGTTTCATTCACATCTTCACCTTTCAGCGTCAGCTTGTTGTTCCACGAGTACACGCACACTTTTTCGATGTAGATGCCTTTCTTGATGTGAATCACAATCGGCTTGTCGGGAAATGCTTTGGTCGCATTAATCGCCGCCTGAATACTGGTGAAATCTCCGCTGCCATCTTTGGCTACGGTCATCTCATAGTTCACTTCGGCTTTACTGCTCATCGCCGTTCCAACGACGGCCAAACAAATCAATAATAGTTTTCCGGCTAGTTTCATTCTCTCTTATTTTTTTAGTTTCTGTAGTCCATCAAATACCAGGCCAGCGACGGCTTTAGCCCCTTCAGGTTGAAAGTGCGTGTTATCACTTTGTCCATCCGGATAAGCTTTATAGACGCCGGCAGGCAGATTCATGAAATAGTTTTCCTTAACGTAATCCGGTCCAATTTTGGTAAATAACTCCGCTGAAGATCTCGTCAGGTCAATCAGGTAAACATCCAGCTCTGCGGCAACTTCCTTCATCGCACCGGGATAGTCTCCGTGAATGGTTCCCAACAACACGCCATCTTCCCAGGGATAATTGCGCGTTACCGGGGTAATCAACACAGCGATGCCGCCTTTTTGCCGGGTCTGCGTTACAAACAAGCACAAAAACTCTTTGTACCCTTCAATATTGACATAGCGCTCCGGTTTACTTTCGGCTGCATCGTTGTGCCCGAACTGCATCAAAACAAAATCACCGGCTTGCATTTCGTCGTACACCGCCCGCCAACGTCCTTCCTGGAAGAAGGTGCGTGTGCTCCGGCCACCTTTTGCCCGATCGTCGACAACCACCGAGTCGGCAGCAATGAGCTCAATCCGGGCTAAACTGTCTTTGCATAAATAGGATTGAAAAACCTGTCCCCATCCGGTAATCGGGAACTTCTGTTGTTGGTAATTATCCTCGAGGCTGTAATCGGCAACAGTGGAGTCGCCAATCAGGTAAACCTTTACCGGTCGGCTGCTGTCGTCTTCCTGCGATTTGGGTTGACAGGCAAACGCCAACAACACCAGCATCAGTGTGGCTATCTTTCTGCTCATGTTCACCACCGGTTAAAGTTCAGGCATCCAATCGTCGGCAAAAGCCGGTGATACCGATTCGGCACTAAAAATATTTTTCAGGCTGTATTGTTGCGCTTGTTCATCGGTTAACTGGTGCGACCAGCCGGCACGATCAGTTGTATTCGATCCGGGGCCGGTACTGTTGTATTCGGCATAAAAGGCTGTTTCCTCGTTGCTGGCTTTGCCCCAGTTGTTCCATCCTTCGGGCTTAATCTGGGCGCCCAGGTCGCAGTTCAGATAAACCACATTGGAATACGGACGCCACGGACGACCTAAGAAGAAGCTGTTTTCTTCGGCATCGCCGGTGATCTGGCAATTCAAAAAGACAAACCCATATTTGTTGGTCTCAAGCGTTGACGCGGCTGTGACATAACCGCTGCTTTTGCAGAAGATTTCGCAGTTGTCGAACACCGCGATTGACCAGCCAAAAATAAAGTCGACCGTTCCCTCGATGTAGCAATCTTTGTAGTATTGGCGACTACGGTCCCCCTGTGGGTACAAGGTGTCCTGGTTGCCCAGAAAGCGACAATTGTTGAAACTGATTTTATCGCCGGTTACCCGCACCGCGACAGCCTGTCCTACCGGGCCGGCCGAATTTTCGAAGGTGATATTCGCGGCTTTAAAATCGTCGGCAAAGATGAAGAAGCCCGATGAACCGGTTGTTCCTTTCTCTTCACCAAAAATATTTTTCTTCTGAGCGTAGTCATCGTAGGTGATGATGGTTTTCATCTTGTCTTCGCCGATAAAAGTGACCTGGCGTTTGCTGGTCGGCAGCACCAACTTCTCTTTGTAGGTTCCGTTTTTAATGAAAATGACGGTTTCATTTTTCCGGAAATCAGGCACTGCATCAATGGCTTCCTGCACTGTTTTGAAATCGCCTTCGCCGGATGGATCGACAATAAAGTCAGCTTTTAGACTTTGCGCCTCAACCATCAAACAAGCCATCAAGGCCACAAGTAATAGGTGTAACTTTTTCATTATAGGGATGATATTCTGAAGATTTATCAATTCAAGTTATTTCGTTTCAAGCAATTCGTTCAAATAAACTTCAAGGTTTGTGTATGCTTTCGACAATTTATAGGCCGAACCGTCGGAAGCGTCATTCGCCTGAAGCCCTTTCTTGGCTTCCCAGGCATCGGGCATGCCATCGCCGTCAGTGTCTTTTGGCGCCGGTTTCGATTTCAGGTCGGGATAACCGCCAACATCAGTCTGCGAGTCGATAATTCCCGGCAGCTGGCCGCTCGACCCCCGGTAAGTGGCTGTTCCGCTTTCAACTTCCTTCACAATGCGTTGATCAACCGGATCGCGTACGAAGCTGGCACCACTGCCTTCCAACACAGAATGGTAAGCTTGCTCAGCCGTTTCCTGCTCAATGGGGCAAAACGGGAAAGGCTTATCCGATTTGGCTTTTTCCAACACGGCGCCTTCATCCAGATCTACCCCGCCATTCCAATTGTCTTTGGTTACCTGCTCGTTGCCGGCCACATAGTTATCGGCGATGTAGAATTGCCCGAAAGGCAAATCATCCTGCGCCCGAAAAACATTGAAGATGCGATGGTCTAACTTCTCCGGTGTCGCCGGTCCTGGTTTGTAATAGTTCGCCACCATATTCTGCTGCGCCTTTTCACCGGCATAGGTGCTGTTCACCTTCCAGTTGTAAACGACATTGTTCCGGAAATCAACTAAATCGGTCCAAGGCACATTATAGCGTGAGCCATTGAAGCGTGGATTGCGACTCGAGTTATGCGCAAACAGGTTGTGATGGAAGGTGACCTTCTCGCCGCCCCAGATCCCTCCGTAACCGTGCTCGCCTTTGTGGTGTACCGAATTATTCAACGCTTCGGAAATAATACACCACTGAACGGTTGCCGTGTGCATTTCATAAAGCGAAGCACATTCGTCGGTTGCCCAGCTAAAACTGCAATGGTCAATCAGGATATTTTTTTGTTGCCGAATCGTCATCGCATCTCCTTCAACTTTATTGGTATCGCCCAGGCGAAAACGCATGTAGCGGATAATCGCGTTGCTGGCATTAATCACCACGGGATAGCCGCCAACACAAATACCGTCGCCGGGCGCGGATTGTCCGGCCAGGGTGAAATCGTCGTTCTTAACGCGCAGTTCAGACTTCAGGGCAATGGTACCCGACACGTCGAAAACAAGGATCCGCGGTCCCTTTTCGTCCAGCCCAGCCCGAAGACTGCCTTTGCCGGAATCATTTAAGTTGGTCACATGAATAACCTTCCCGCCACGGCCTCCGGTGGTATATTTGCCATAGCCTTCAGCACCGGGAAAAGCCAGCGCTTGTCCATCTGATTTCGTGATATCGCCTGCATTGGCCTGCATACACAGTCCGAGGACAAGCAGCAGAAGCATTAACTTTACGTTCATAGTCATCCGATTCAATGGGTTGATTTATTAGGTTTCGTAAAAGTAGGATGAAAGCCCAACGTTCGAAGGTGTCAAATTGGTGGAACAAGGGCGGTAAAATGACAAAGAAGCCTGTAAACAATTATTTACAGGCCTTCCTTTTGAACCGATTTGAGGTTCTTGTACCTTGAATTCGTTGCTTACTTTAACATCCTGTCCAGGAAATTGGCCATGAAAAACATCGCCTCATTGTGCCAGGGCTGCACCAACCAAAAGGCATGGTACCTGACATTGAATGTGTGCCTTTCGTGATAAATGCCCCACTGGTCCATCATGGCCGTCAGCTCATTCATCCCTGCGGTAAAACGAGGATGCGGACTGGTCAGAAAAAGCATCGGTGGCATATTTTCACTGGCCCAAAAGATGGGCGAAGCTTCTTTCCAGCGATCGGGCCGTTGGTAGAAATCACCTTCCAGCCAACGCACATCATAGGAGTCCGGCTGCCGTTCACTCTTCAACGACCACGGAGCCATAAAGTCGATCACCCCATCCATGTCAACAATGGCCTGAACGGCGGTCGAATAGCCTTCATTTCCCTGATCACCTTCAAACTTTTCCACATCACCGGTCAATCCAACCAGGGAAGCTATTTGTCCGCCGGCCGAAGCTCCGGAGATAGCAATCTTATCCGGATCAATATTCAGTTCCTCCGCATGAGCACGCAAATACCGAATAGCTGCCTTCACATTGTAGATCGCCGCCGGATACGGTGCTTCGAGCACTAACTGGTATTCTACAGCTGCCGTAACGTACCCCCGCGCTGCCAAATATTCAGCAATCGGCACCTGATTGGCTTTGCTACCAGTAACCCAGGCACCACCATGCACCAACACAACCGCCGGATATTTTCCTGCTTTCTCCGGACGAAATAAATCCAGATGCAAATCGCGGTCGCCATAGGGTGTATCCTTTAAAGTTGTGTAAACGACATCATACTCTGCTTTAACACCGTCAGGCACAACATCCTTAACAGGCTTAACATCGGGATAAGCCCGTTTAAACTTAAGATAGGTACTGTGTATCGTGAAGGAGGTATCCCTGGGAATCTCGGGATTCCAGATCTGAGCCCGGGCTCCTACAGCGAGCGTGAATATGGTCAAAAAGGTGATCAAGATTTTTTTCATAATTCGGAATTCTAGTTTGATTTGAAAATTGCGTAAGGTTCTTTGCTTGTCAAAAGTAAGGAAGAACTACTTGTTTACAGATAAAAAATCATCTAAATACGGGGGCCAAATCGCCTTTTGCCCTTATTAAATAGCTTTCAGCAGTGCGATCCACTCCCGCGAATCCGGCTTGACCAAAACTCCATTTTCCACAATACGAACCGGCTTTGAGCTTTCGATTACAAGTCCCGAGTTCGGATCATACCAGGTCAGTTTGTACGCTTTGGTAGACCGGGATTCCGCAAACGTCAAGTTCTCGCCACTCAATGAGCACAGAAGGAACTGGCGACGATCAACATCTTCCATTTGCCAGGTATAGTCGTCCTCTTTTACCAGCTCATCAGTTGGATTGAACAGATTTGAACGCCCATCCAGAAAGAGATTGACAAAATCGGAGAAGGAATAATGATCGGGTAAAGAAAGAGATTGATACTCCATGGCAACTAATGCTCCTCCGGCAAAAAAAGCAGGAACTTCGCTCACTCCATTGCTAACAGAAAAAATGGCTTTCTCTGGAAATCTTTCGTGATATTCACGAACTTGCCGGTAAACATTTTCTGCTGTTGTTGCAAACGGATAATCGCTTGACAATACGAATGCTTCGCCCACCATTTGGCGAAAAGACTGGTTCGTTCCACCTTCGGGTGCCCAAAGTTCTTCGCCATCTGAAAAAGATTCTCCCGACCGATACTGCCAATAGCGGGTATCGATCGCGTCTATTTCAGCCGCCAATACCGGATCGTTTAGGATTGAATCGGTCACATTTTTAGCAGCTGCCATTATCAAGTGAACATCCTGCTGGTGTTGCCTTTCCCAATCCATAACCGTTTCAATAAAGAAACGTTGAAAATTCACCGGTCCGGCATACTGTATTCCCAGTTTGAACCAAACATTGTTGTAGTCGCCCAACTCATCCAAACAATGAAAAATATATAACCGATGTAACCTCGCCAATGCTGGATTTTCAGGGTCGTAAAACTCATTACCCATCTGTGAACCTCCCCATTTATCCAGAGGCGGTGGTTCGGGAAGACCGGTTTCATTTACATTGTTCGCCGGCCTCCAGGGATAGTCGACCCAATGCGTGAGATATTCCAGCAAATTGTGCGTATCATAGAAATTGAAAATTACCCCCAAACCATTTTGATCGCTGAGCTTTGCAAAGCGAGTACAGCGATCGAAATACCAGGGATTGAATTTTGTCAAATCGTAGTTGCTCAGCCCGTCCCACGCCGTTCCTTCTCCCGAACGTGCCCAGGGCATTTCGAAAAAAGGCGCCCAAACATTTCCATCCGTCCGTTTTGTAATGGAATGATCGTCCCGTCGACGATCGTACCAAAGACCGGTAACGAGCTCATAAAAAAGATTTCCGTTCAGGCATTGGTCCTCAACCAGCGATTCAAGATCCTCGGTTAAATATTCACCCGATTTACCGGGTACAAACCGAGTAACACTTCTCCCGGACTGAGCCAATGGTTCAGTTTGACCCTTCCAGAAAGGATCTCCTTTTACGCCACCCCAAAAAGACTTTCCATCTCTCGTGAAGCGTCCGTTCTGAAGTTCTACAGGTTTAACTGTTCTCTGTTTCTCTTCGACCTCGAGCTCTTCATTTTCACCAGTAAAAACGGGTATTTCAGTAGACAAGTCCGCTGCATATCCTACCGCTGCAGAGCGATTCGCATGATCGATGTTCCTGCCCTTCAATTGGGAGAGATAAAGACTCGAATCACATTCAACCTGTAGATTTGGTCCATAAACAGAACCTTCGGCCACGATTTCGCCTGCCTTGCAATTCCAGAGTAAAGAATTAGCCGCAGTCCATCCGCCACCCTGTGCACGATTGTAGCTGCAATCCAGTTTCAGACCGGCACCATCGATTTCAACTTGCTCATACAAAAAACCGGATGCCCAGCTTTCGGCACCGCCATTATCTGCCAAAGCACTCTCAGCCTGACAGTTGAAAAACACATTGGGTCCACCGGCACACATTCCGGCGGCAAAGCTGTTCGTTCCGCCCTCCGACCGGCAGTCGCGAACCAACACTTGCTGCCCTTCAACCCAAAAAGCTTGTCGCCGGAAACCACCGACTTCAGCAATCGGATTAGTCGATTCACAGCGTAAAATACTGATTCGGCGAGCCCTGTTGCCAACATAAGCCAATGAGCTTACAAAATGCCTAGCTTTTACATTTCGCAACCAGCAATCTTCCGCATTTTGCAGCGAGACAGCAATCCACGAATGCTCCTCATCTTTCGGGTTTTGCAGATCGTATTCGCTGTCGAAATTCAAATTCTCAATCCCCACATTGCGAACCAAGTTCCCGGCATCCAACTTTCGAATCTCGGCACCACCGCAAACCAACATAATTGCAGTCGTTATTGGAGCATCAAGCGTTATGGAACCACTCCCGGGATCTACCGCAACAATTTTGCGATCCCAATACAAGTCGCGCGTTCCGGGATCCCACTGCAATCCGCGGCGCTCGGCAAATGTTCCTTCTTTTTTATGCATCCCAATCATCGCAATCCAACTTTGCGGGCTTGGACGTTTTATTGCAATCTGATCGCCCGCCTTCAAACTTCCCAAATCAGAAACATGCAAAATCGTTCCCCCTGCCGGAACAATGGAATCTTTTACCAAAATGACTTCATTTGAGCTTTCTGTCAACTGTCCGTCAATTTCAATTAAAGTTCTGCGGCTAATCCCCGTTGCCTTCAAAATAGTTCGTTTTTCCCCGGACTGGCCTCTTAAAACAATCCCACTGGATGCAATTGTTAAATTCCCGGACACCTGAAAAACGCCCTCGCCAAGCAATAGCGTACCACGATATCCACCTGAGTTTACCGGCAAAAGTCCCAATGAGTCGATTGCTGCCTGAATCAATTGTGTATCATCCTCTCCGGATGGAAAAACGGTGAAAGTAGCAGGTACTACCGGAGGCTGCTTCCCCTGGCCCAAGTAGCCAACACAAGAAAAATCGATAAATTCGGACTTCAACTCGTCTTTCCCGGCGGAGAACAGCTTACTCGTTCCATTAATCAGCATAAACAAGAGTAGGGTCAGATATACTTTTTTCATTTCCGTGGTTTGAAAGGTTCTAAAATTGAGTTAACAAAAGCGAAGAAAGGACTACGATTTACACCGCAGTCCTTCACTCCCATAAAAAAGCTCCAATCAATAATTTGGATTCTGCACCAAATTCGGGTTAGCATTTAACTGTTCTTCCGGAATTGGGTAGATTCCTCTCCACTCCGGAGTTGTTGTTGTCTTGAATGACCAGGTTTCGGAAAAATATGAACCGAAACGAATCATATCACGGCGACGATGTCCTTCCCAAATGAATTCACAGGCACGCTCATTTTCCAAATCTTCCAGCGTCAATGTTGACAAATCGCTGGCGTTACTTCTTTCACGAACTTCATTGACCAGCCCTACTGCTTCAGATGTTGAACCGTTTGTTCTGAAAATCGCTTCCGCTTTCATTAGTAGAATATCTGAATAGCGATTCAACACAAAGTCATTATCCGCATTGTAGGCCGACCAGGTTACGCCAATCGGCGAGTATTTCAACAAGTGATAACCTTCATCGTTGCCGGCAGCAAAAATATCCTGAACCGGTGTAATTACTAGTTGACTATTCGGATCATTATCATCTTTCAATAGCGGATCACCATTCAGGTAGTACTGAGGGCCGTATTCAATCATATCCAACCGCTCGTCTCCCATTTCATATCGGTCAACCGGTTCATCGTTAAAGCTGTAACCGTCGGCAGGTGTGAACGGCAAGTCATACTTTTTCTTATCCAGCGCATGGTTGGTATACAACATGAATTGATTATTTCCGGCCTTTTGATTTGGATCGATTGAAAAAGAAGAAATAATCTCGGTTGAGTTTTCCTCATTCGTTGCCAGAAAACAATCACCAACGCGGTCCTCCAATGAATAGGCGTTGGTTGAGATGACATTGTCGCACATAGTTATTACATCGCCCCAATGCGCTGTTCCGGTGTACACTTCGGCATTCAGATACACGGTTGCCAGTGCGGTGTAAACGGCCTCTTTAGTAAAGCGCGGATAATATTCCTTTCTGGTTACATTGTTAACAGATGGAAGATCTGCCGCTGCAGCATTCAACTCGTCAACAATAAAATTATAAACATCCGCTCTGGAGTCGGTACTTGGCAAATTCAGAGCATCAACTCGTGCTGCTGTAAAAATTGGCACGTTGCCCCAAAAGTCCATCGCATAGAAATAGGCATAAGCACGAAGGGCCCTTGTTTCGGCAATCAAAGCTGACAGATCATCAGCATTCGGCGACTGCTCCAAACTCTCGATCACGGCATTGGCAGCACCAATGGTATTGAAAATCGACACCCATGCGCGACGGTTCAACTCGTTGCTTGCAGAGACATTGTGCTGCGCGTACTCAATCCAGATACCCCCATCGTACCATCCACCGTTTGTACGAGCAGGCACGAAAAACTCGTCTGTTCCCAGAACCGAAGGACGCCAACCGGCACCAATACTTACAATATCTGACAATTTTTGATAGACACCTACTACTGAAGACAAGGCTTCTTCTTCGGTTTGATAGTAGTTATCAGGAGAAAGACTTCCGTAGATTTCTTCATCCAAATTGGTACATGAACCAAATACTAAGGTGATCGCTAGCAGTAATTCCGCTATGATTATATTTTTCTTCATTTTGATTTTCATTTTCATGTGTCCTCAATTATTAAAATGAAATTGTTGCTCCAAGTGTAAAAGTTCTCGCTTTTGGATAACTTAAGTAGTCGATTCCAAGGGGTGCAACACCGGTGCCCGACACTTCAGAGTTTACTTCAGGATCTAAACCTGAATAACCAGTAATAACAAACAGGTTCTGACCGGAAACATATACTTTGGCGTTCGACAGGAAAGTATTGTGCAAATCAAAGTTATATGACAATGTCACATTATCCAGACGCACGAATGAACCGTCTTCGATCCAGCGAGAAGAGTATTGCTTGGCTTCGTTTTTACCGATACCGCTATCGACAGCACTTTTCAGTGCATTCCGTCCCGGAAGGTTGATCAAATACCCCATGTTGTTAGCCGTAAGGTTGTAAACATCGTTACCTACCGATCCGCGGAAGTTGACTACCAACCCCCAGTTTTTATAGCTGAAGTTATTACTCAAACCGAAGGTAAAATCAGGCTGAGCACAACCGATGAAATCACTTTTATCTTCAAAAACTTCTACACCGTTTTCTATTCCCTTGAATACTTTCCCGTAGAATGAGCCCAAAGGTTTTCCTTCTGTGATGAGCTGAGCAAAACCACCGGCAAGCCCGGCACCCTGGATCGGAGCACTGAGTACGTCGTCGCCCGACCAGCTATCATTCGACAGGCTCAACACCTTGTTACGGTTAACGCTGATGTTGAAATCTGCATTCCATGCAAAATCAGCACGGTCAACGATATGCGCACCTAATTCAAACTCAAAACCTTTGTTTTCCACACTACCTACGTTCGCAATCTGAGTCGAAACAATTGACGGAGAAGGAACTGCAACGCTTAAGAGGAGATCTGATGTCTTTTTGTAGTAATAATCAATACTTCCGTAAAGGCGTTGATCAAAAAGACCGAAGTTCACACCAAAGTCCCACTGCGAAGTTTGTTCCCATTTCAAATTTGGATTTGCATAACGAGATGGCAATACAACAGTCAAGCGATCACCCCCCACGATATAGCCTGCAGAGCTGGCGCTCAGTGACGACAACGACTGGTAGTTACCAATTTCCTGGTTACCGGTTACACCATAGCTGGCACGAAGTTTCAAATCGGAAATTGTACTGCTGCTAAAGAAATCCTCTTGTGTTAAACGCCAAGAAACAGCTCCCGAGGGGAACAAACCCCATTTGTTACCCGAACCGAAGCGGCTGGATCCGTCACGTCTCAAAGTACCGGTAATCAGGAAGCGATCATCAATATTCAGATTCAAACGGCCGTACATGGAGATCAACGTGTTACTTTCGGCAAAACTTGTTGCCGACTCAAGATTAGAGGCAGCCTGAAGGCTGTACCACCTAAACTCATCCGACAAGAAACCTGAAGCCGTGTTTCTCAAACCTTCGTTAAAGAAGTATTGATAAGAATAACCGGCGATCGCATCCACGCCGATTTTTCCAAAGTCGTCTTTGTACGACAAGAAAGACTCAAACAGTTTTGAGTAATCTTCCAGCTTTTGAACACTCACATAACCACCGTACCCTTCACCCAGCGGGTTTTCCTTGCTGATGTATGAATTCCGGTTAATTCCCTGGTTTGTGTAACCAATATTGACTTTAACGCTTAGTGGCTCAACAATCTGGTAGGTAGCCGCTAGGTTTCCCAGAAATTTTCGGTTAGAGCGTTCGTCGATAATATCAGTTGAAAAAGAAACCGGGTTAATCCGGTATGGTAACACATGGTAGTAGTCACCATTTTCATCTTTTACCGGATAAGTCGGGTTGAAAACGTAGGCTTCGTAGTTCATACTTGAACCAGCCTCACTACCAACGGTATTAGACACTGGTGCCTGATTAGCTGAATTTTGTCCGTAGTTCATGCGAAGATCGAACTTCAATTTTCCGTCCAGCGCTTCGTGCAGTATGTTTACCCGGGCATTGGCTTTTTCCAGTTTCGAGCCCAGCATAATGCCTTCCTGATCGCCGTAACCTAACGAAACACGGTAGCTAGTAGCTTCACTTCCACCCGACAAGGACAAGTAATGATCATGTGAAAATGCAGTTCGGTAAATCAGGTCTTGCCAGTTTGTATTGGCGCCTAAGTCCTGGTAGTCGGTTCCTTCCACATATCCCAGGTCAGCTACCGTTGTCCGATATTCATCAGCCGACAAAACATCCAGAGTATTGGCAACGCTCGCCAGGCTGGTTGACACATCGTAAGTAACCTGCGCCTTGCCTGCTTTGCCTTTTTTAGTGGTAATCATGATAACACCGTTGGCACCACGGGAACCATAGATAGCTGTTGCCGAGGCATCTTTCAATACGTTGATCGACTCAATATCATTCGGATTCAACGTCATTAAAGGATTAGTTGGTTCCTGATCGAAGAAGTCAGTACCGGTTCCGCGGATGTTTGCTGAGCTAACACCTGCAGTGGTCGAGATTGGCACACCGTCGATTACATACAATGGATCGTTTGAGGCCGAAATAGAGGTACCACCGCGGACACGCACCGTTGTCGCACCACCGGGCTTACCACTGTTCAAACTGATGTTTACCCCGGAAATTTTTCCCTGAACCAACTGTTGAGCTGAAATCTGGGCGCCTTTATTAAAATCGTCACTACTTACCGAAGAAACAGAACCTGTCAGGTCACTTTTTTTCATTGTACCATAGCCAATCGCAACAACTTCTTCTAAACCGATTGCCTCTTCTTTCAGCGTAACATCGATACGCGTTTTTCCGGCAACCGGAATTTCCTGTGATTCCATACCGACGAAAGAAAAAACCAAGACAGCATCTCCTGAAACATTAGTCAGGTTATAATTTCCGTCAAAGTCAGTTACTGTTCCCGTTGAAGTTCCTTTGATAATAACCGTTACACCCGGAAGAGCCTCTCCTTTTTCGCTGATCACTTTCCCGGTTACACTAATTTCTTTCTGTTGATTACCTGTAGCCTCTTTTTCTGAAATCACAATGAAGTGATTCACCAACTCGAACTTCAGATTTTGACCTTCAATAACCTGATCCATGATAGCATCAATGGATGAATTTTCCAGATTTACAGAGATTATCCGATTCACATCGAATACATTGTTGTCGTACATAAAGGAATAGTCAGTTTGTCGTTCCACTTCCTCTATCACATCTTTGACTTTCCCTTGTTCAATTTTCAGACTTAATCGTGTGGATTGGGCTTTGGTCTCAGCCATACTACTAAGTAAACCCACAAAGAGACATAAAACCAGTGTCAATTTCATAATTAACAATCTTTTGTACCAAGAGGATTTACCCGAAGGGGAGCCTCCTGCGTTCAATTTTTTTTTCATAAGTTTGTAATACATTTTGTGCTTTTCTGCGACGACAATGAGTTGGAGCTTATGACATTGCAGAATTGCGATTAAACAAAAAGGTTTTTAGGAAGGTTTGCTGTTACCGCAGCAAGCCTTTTTTTGCATTTTGTGTTCTATTTGTTCATTCAGATTTATTTTGAGAGTTCTACATTTTTTCCGTCGATAGCAAACTGGATAGCGGTAATATAACTAATGGAGGAGAGTAGTTCTTGCAAACTTTCTGTCTTTACCTTGAAGCTCAGCTTTTGTTCCACTTTCAGGTTTTGGTCATTAATAAAAGTCACCCCATACCAGCGTTCCAGGTATTTTAAGACCTCTTCGAACGATTGATTCTCAACCACCAATTCCTCGGTACTCCAGGAAACAATCATATCCATATTTTCCTGATTCACACGCAATTTATTGGTCGTTGTATTTAGGGTAGCGACCTCACCAGGAACTATTTTAGTCAACAGTTCGTCCTCTTGAAACAAGCCTACGCTTCCTTCCAGCAAAGCAACCTCGGCTTCCTGGTCGTCGCTGTAATGTTTAAAGTTGAATTTTGTGCCGTAAACTTCCACCTTAACATCTCCCGATCGGAGCCTGAATACATGACCGGGATCTTTGGTCACTTCAAACAAAGCTTCTCCGGTCAATTGCACGTCGCGTGATTGGTTAAAATTGGTGGCGTATTTCAAACTTGAATTTCCATTCAGCCATACTGTAGAATGATCCGGTAAAATAACCTTGGTTTTGTGTCCGTAAGGCGAAAAAACCTCGGCATACTGAATTTCCCGGTCTTGCAGGAAATACCAGCTGCTTAAACCTCCTATAAGAAACAGGAGAATAGAGGCTGCAACCCGAAGAAAAGTCGGATTGAAACGAATCTTACGACCCGATTGCTCAATCCGCTTTTCAACTTTGCTCCAAGCTTTTACCTGATCCGGATCAAACTCCTCCGACACTTCCCCGCTGATCTGGTAAGTTAGATAGACTTCTTCCCAAATTTTTTGATTGGCATCCGACTCATTCAGCCAATTGCTGAACTCCGGGTCATATTCCTCGGAAGGACTATTGATGTAATGGCGTATTTTATCCCAAGGGACTTGATTTTCCATGAATTTGCCGCTTTATACCATACAGTAACAGCAGATGACAAATCCCCCTAAAGAAAAATGAGATTTTTTGAAAAAATTTATTTGAACAGGTCGATCAGAAAGAAAAGGAAGATCTTTTCGCGATGAGGCTCCAAATGCGTCCGCAGTTTCCGCAACGCAATAGTTATTTGATTTTCAACTGTTTTTACGGACACCCCCAACTGCTCGGCAATTTGTTTATTGCTCATATCCTGCTTCTTGCTGAGCAAGAATATTTCCCTGCATCGATCGGGTAATTTGTGAATAGCTTCTTCCAAAATAGTCCGAAATTCAGCAGTACCTGAAAATTGTTCCATGGGAATTTCCTGCACTCCAAAATCTTCGTTGTCCAAATATTCCTGCCAGCTCACATTTCTTTTTTGAGCACGAAGTACATTCAGACTTTTAAATTTAGAGGCACCAAACAGGTAAGCTTTTACCGAAGACTGAATCTTAATTTTCTGCTTGTTTTCCCAAAAATAAACGAAAATATCCTGCACAACTTCCTCGGTCAACACCTGATTTTTCAGGTACAAATTGACAAAATTGCAAAGCTCGCGGTAGTATTTGTCGAAAAAATAGCGGAAAGCCAATTTATCACCATCAACCATCCGTTTGACGATGAAAAGCTCTTCAGTATTTCCGGTTTTACTCAATTGATTCATTTTATTTGGGACGAGAAAGATAATAGAATCTGCTTAAACTTTGGGAAAACACCTGCGAATAAAACGGCTATTTACCGGTTTTCCAGGATATCTGAAAAGAATGATCTGGACTTCCTTCAACGCTACTCATGATCTTCTTCTCTTTCTGCCTGGAGGAATAATGCCGATGAAGCAAGTGTAAAAAAAGGGCAGCTATCGTCATAGCTACCCTTTCTAAATTAAATCTATTTTCTGATCCACTATTATTTTTTGTCCAGATCCTTTTGTAACTCGATGGCAGCCATGATGAATGGCCCAACACCTTTCGGATCGTTATCGCGTATCTCTGTTGAAATGTAATATTCGTAGGAACCATCGCGGTAAGGATTACCTCCCAAGCCGGCAACAGCACAGCAGTCTGTCAGCGAAATGGTACCATCCTCATTCTTCTTGATGAAGTTCTTCAGCATTCCCTTAAATCCTTTATTAGCCGCTGCCGTGTATGAATCATCAACATAGCCCATCCGGTTTGCTTTAGCAAAAGCATATACGAACATCGAAGAACAGGTTGATTCGAAGTAGTTACCTTCACGTCCGGGCTCATCCATTACCTGGTACCACAAACCGGTTTCTGCATCCTGTGCTTTTTTGATTGCTGCATAAACTGTTTTCAACACTTCCAGGTATTCAGCTCTTTGAGGATGATCGGCCGGAACAAATTCTAAAATATCAACCAGGGCCATGGCATACCAGCCTTGAGCACGTCCCCAAACATGAGACGACAAACCGGTTTCTTTATCTGCCCAGGCTTGTTCTTTACTTTCGTCCCACCCGTGAAAGTTCAATCCTGTTTTCGAATCGTGTGTGTGCTTTTGAATTGTCAACACCTGGTGCATCGCATCATCAATCGCTTCCGGGTGGTTGAAAACCATACCATATTGAGCGTGAAACGGATCGGCCATATATACTCCGTCTAACCACATTTGATTGGGATATACTTTTTTGTGCCAGTAACCGCCATCAGAGGTAGCAGGCTGTTCTTCCAGTTGCTCGTTCAACTGCTCCATGGCCAGCTTATATTTCTCATTACCTGTTTTCGCATAAATCTCAAACAAGATCTTTCCGGAATTCACCAAATCCAGGTTGTATTTTTCTTTCTTATAAGTTGCAATGGTGCCGTCTTCACTAATCATGCTATCAGCATAAGCCAAACCGTAATTGTAGTACTTAACTTCTCCGGTTTCTGCAGCTAACCGTTGATCAGCCAAGGTCACCAACCCTTGTGTATAACTCCATTTCGGAGTCGGAGTAAAATCAAGATAACGGGCATCAGGGAAACGTTGCATATCAGAATCAGCCATCTTAATCCCCCACTCGATAGGAGTTGTTTCGTCTGCCTTCGGGGTCTGGCTGCATGAGGTACTGATAAATACAGATGCGACAAGCATCAATAATGAAATTGATTTGAATACTTTCATTGGTGTAGCTATTATTTAAAATCCTTTTGTTTTCAGGATTCAAAAATAACGCTGAAAATATTAAACCACTCCCTACAAATTATCCGATTTAGGGGGATAAATCATCGGGCAGCACCAAGCACGACCTATGAATGAAATACTTGGCAAACCCGCAATGGTGTTTTTAACTTCAAGGCAAAAACAGAACGCCGCCCTGCGCAGCTTATTTATCAACCGTAAAGCGATAATTTCCGGAGCCCAGTTTCACCTGAACGTAGCCATTTGCCTCACCGACAACTTCAACATCGCGATGCGAACTGACACTTCTTCCTCCTTCTTTTACCTTCGCAACAGATGAAGCCGGAATAAAAACATTGGCTGTTGTATTAACCGGGATACCTACATTGAAAATCAACTGCCCTTGTTCCCATCTCCATTCCGAAGCGACCTTACCATAATAGGTTTGCAGGTCAGCCTTTACAAAACTCAGCTTCGTTGTCACCAACGGTTTTATCTGAATAAGCTTATAACCGGGCACCTCCGGATCAGTCTGGATGCCGGCAGCAACACGATACATCCAATCGCCAATCGCTCCGTATGAATAGTGGTTAAACGAATTCATGTTAGGGGTCTGAAATGAACCATCAGGTTTGATGCCATCCCAACGTTCCCAAATCGTAGTAGCCCCCATGGTTACCGGGTAGAGCCAGGAAGGATACGATTTTTCAAGCAATAATTTATAGGCCAGCTCACTGTGTCCAAATTTGGAAAGCACATGGCACAGATAAGGGGTTCCCAAAAAACCAGTGGTTAAGTGATCATCGTATTCATGAATATTATTGACCAACTGTTTCACAGCCTCCGGGCGCATATTTTCAGGCAACATATCGAATTCCAAAGCCAGTACATAGGCTGTCTGCGTTCCGGAAACCATCCGCCCGCTTGGAGTTACATACTCGTGTACAAAAGCATCTTTTACTTTGGTCAACAGTGAATCAAAGTACATGGCTTCTGAGTCCATTTCAAGTACCTTGGCCGCGTTAATCACCAGTTGGGTTGAATGCGCATAAAAACACTGGGCGATTAAATCTTTGTCAGTAACGGCAGCGCGTCCGCTGTTGTCATCATCGGGACGGTAAAACAACCAGTCGCCAAACGATTGTTTGGGACTCCAAAGATTATCAACTGCCGTACGTTTAATGTAGTTCACCCATGCTTTCATACTTTCGTACTGGTTCTCAAGCAAAACCTTATCGCCGTAAGCACGGTAAATGATCCACGGTGCAATGGTCGCTACGTCTCCCCAACCGGGGCTACACTCGTCACCTAAAATATTGGGAACAACATAGGGAACACTTCCATCTTCAGCTTGATCTGCTGCAACATCTTTCAGCCATTTGGCATAGAAACTATTGACATTGAAATTGAAGGCCGCCGTTGATGCAAAAGCCTGAGCATCGCCGGTCCATCCCAAACGCTCATCACGCTGGGGACAATCTGTCGGCACATCAACGAAATTTCCTCGCTGGCTCCATTGGATGTTGTGTTGTAACTTGTTTACCAAATCATCGGAACATGAAAAATTCCCTGTTGGCTGCATGTCTGAATACAAAGCAAATGCCTTGAAATTTTCGGGCTTCAACTCGCCCGGATAATCGTCAACCTTGATGAACCGAAATCCCTGAAAGGAGAAATGGGGTTCGAAAACCTCTTCGCTTCCACCCTTTAAAATGTAGGTGTTCGTTTGTTTGGCCGAGCGTAGATTCGCCGTATAAAAATTACCGGCTTTATCGAGTGCCTCGGCATGCTCAATCGTAATTTTATTGCCAGCTTTACCGGTGGCTTTCACCTGAACCCAGCCGACCAAATTTTGGCCAAAATCAAGAACCTTTTCACCTTTGGGCGTTGTAATTATTTTGACAGGAGAGAAACTTTCCTTTTTTCGAACCGGTTCGTTTTCTGTCGTAACCAGATTGATTACCGGATAATTGGCCAATTGAATAGCCGACCAGTCCATATCAATGAATCCCGGATCAGACCATCCTTCAGGAGCTAAACGCGCATCGTAAGTTTCACCGTCATAGATCTCAGACGATAAAATGGGCCCGGATGCTGACCGCCAGCTTCCATCAGAAACAATATTTTCAATTGATCCGTCAGTGTATATAATCTGTAGCTGGAAAAGCAACGACAAATCTTTCCCATAGTAGTTGGGGTCCGGATCAAAGCCAATTCGTCCCCGATACCAGCCATTACCAAGCGTAACGCCAATCGCGTTCTTACCATCCTTCAGCAATTCTGTTACATCGTAAGTTTGGTATTGAAGTCGTTTATTATAACTGGTCCATCCGGGAGTCAAATAAAGATCTCCGACTCTTTGACCGTTAATTTCAGCTTCATACATTCCATGTGCCGTAACAAAAGCAACGGCCAGCCGAATCTTTTTCTCCAGGGCAAATTCCCGGCGTAATAAAGGAGAAGGCCTCCCCTCCTTTTCCATAAATCCGGGTTGAATCCACTTAGCCCGCCAGTTTTCCGGTCCCATAATGCCCATCACCCAATAATTGGGTTCACTCCATTTTGATGCCCGGTCATTCTGATCCCATACGCGAACCTGCCAGTAATATTTTCGTCCGGGTTTCAGGGTATTCCCCGTAAACTGAATATACACCGATTGATCGGATGGGATTTTGCCGGTACTGAAAATCAGGTTGACGCCTTTTTGAAGAGACTCCAGACTTTCACTCACGCGGATATCAAAAGCCGACTGGTTCGTATTTCGTCTCGAAGCTTCCAGCGTCCAAGAAAGGCGTGGATACATGACGCTCACTCCTACCGGATTAATCTTATTCTCAACAAATAAACGGCTAACTTCAATTTGTGCAAAAGCAGACGGAAAGATGTACAACACAGTAGCAAAAAGAAATAGTAATTTCTTGATAACTGATGGCATAAGTTATTTCGTTTGATAGGTTTGTTTCTTCATTCCCGACTTCAATTCATTCCTTTATTGAATTAAGTTGAAACGGGGTTGATTTTTCAAAATCATTCAAAGGTACAAAGGAAAACTTCTTTTTAAAATCTCACGAATGATTCTTCCTGTTCTAGATACACGAATGACCGATTTTTGTGGAATTTCTAAAACTCCCCGTTTTTGTACCGTCTAAAATAATCACCAGCAGCTCGGCTCACTTTACCCGATAATAAAATTGTGCTTATCATCGTCGGGAAAGCCATCAAAGCAAAAGCTAAATCACAAAAGGCAACAATAACATTCATTTGTGATACAGCGCCGACTACCACTAAAACGACAACCGCATAATGATACCAATGTTGATATTTTGCTCCGGCAACAAAACTTAGACATTTACTCCCGTAATAGGGAAAAGCAAACATGGTTGACAGGGAAAAGAATACCACACACACAACCAGCACATAGGCTCCATACGGAATCGCGTCACTGAATGCTTCTGCAGTCAAGGTAATTCCATCGGACGCACTGTGAGTCCAAACCCCGGTTATAATAATTGCCAAGGCTGTCATGGTACAGATGATAATGGTGTCTATTAATGGCCCCGTCATGGCGACTAAGCCTTCGCGGATTGGTTCATTGGTTTTGGCTGCACCATGGGCCATAGGCGCGGTTCCCATCCCTGCTTCGTTTGAAAAAGCAGCCCGGCGCACGCCGGTAATGATTATTGCCCCTAGCGAACCGCCCAGCACTGCGTTTCCGGTGAACGCATCTTCAAATATTAACCTGAAACTCGGAATGATCTCCAATGGATGTGAAAAGATAATGTAGAGCACCGCAACGATGTAAACAACAACCATTACCGGAACTAAACGGCCGGTAACATTACCAATCCGTTTGACGCCCCCAAGTACAACGACTCCTACAATCAGCGCAAGCACCGATCCAATAATTGCATCGGTCATCATTGATCGGTTGATTCCATTCGGCGCCAAAAATACATCACGAATAATCTGCGTCAGCTGATTTGCCTGAAAGACCGGCAAGACGCCAAGCATCGCCATTACTGAAAAGAAAATAGCCATCGGCTTCCATTTCCGCCCTAACCCTTCGGTAATAACATACATTGGGCCTCCCTGAATTTCACCGGCACTATCCTTTCCTCGATACATGACGGCTAACGAACAGGTGAAAAATTTGGTTGCTACTCCTAACATCGCAGAAACCCACATCCAAAAAATGGCTCCGGGGCCTCCCATCGTAATAGCTACCGCCACACCACTGATATTTCCCATTCCGACGGTGCCGGCCAATGCTGTTGAAAGCGCCTGATAATGTTTTAACTGACCCGCCTCGTCCGGATCATCATACTTACCTCTAATAATTTGGACCGCATGCACCAAATACTTAAAAGGTGCCAGCCTCGAAATAATCAGGAAGTAAATACCACCCCCCAACAACAATATTAAAATAGGAACTCCCCAGATTAAATCCGAGGAACTTACAATCAGTTCGCCTAATTTATCCAACATCATCAATTCTATTTCCGGTCAAGATAACAATTCTTTTTGTTTAGCTATAGCGGGTTAAATTGACTTCCGGATTAATTAAGCTTGATTTATCAATCAATAGGGCAACAAACTGTTTGGTGAAATACGGCCCGAGCATGCAACCTTTAGACCCCAAACCATTAAAAATGCCAATTTGCGGATATTCAGGATGAAGTCCCAAAACAGGGCGACGGTCGTGCGTTGTCGGACGAATTCCTGCGGCATGCTCGGTGAGCGAGTACGCTCCGCCAAAGACCTGTTCAAGCTTTCCACACAATTCCTCTTTTGCACTTGCGGTTGGTACCTCGTCCAACTTATTCCAATCGTATGTGGCTCCCATCCGATACTCGTTGCCTCCGACAGGCATCAAAAAAAAGGCTTTATTCAAGATAAAATCAGCGTGGTAGCCGGTCGTTTTCAACTTAAAAACTTCTCCCTTGGTATGTTTAAATTGGATATTCTGAAAGTAAGGATTTTGCGAAGCCCGATGTCCCTCGCAAAAGATGATCTTCGAAGCTGCCAAATCTCCGTACTCAACCCGGTCCGGGTGAATGACAAGCCTGGAATAATCAAAATTGAATTCATGCAGGCATTTCCGCTTCAATAAATATTCCCGAAATCCAGTTAGCAAATTGTTTAAATCAACGCGGCCAGCCTTTTCAACCCAACCGCTACCGTGTTCTAACTTCAGCTCCGGATAACCCGATTCGTCAGGTTCGATCTGCAAGTATTGCAGAAGGTCATTTTCAACCGCCTTTTTTCGCCAAAAATCAGCTTCACCGGCACCAAAAATCTTTCTGATTTTTTTCGGATGATAAATCGAGTTTCCCAGCAATGCTTCAAGCTCCACATAGGTATCCTCGAGTTGCGGATACAATTCATCGATCAGCCAACTTTTCGTTAGCCGGCGGAACACAACAGGGTTAATCAAGCCGGCAGCAACGGCAGATGCCTTTTGAAAATCAGGGGAGTCGATTACCTGCACTGTTTTTCCGAGCTTTATCAACTCGTGAGTCAGCAAGGTCCCCGCCAAGCCTTGTCCTACTATAATGAAATCGGTTTTCATACCCGACAGGACAGTTTGCAGGCAAATTTGTTCAGCAACAGCGAAAACTTTAAACTACTTAAACCAAAGCTCTACATAAACCGGCAGGTGATCCGAAGGATACTTTTGGTCATACGAATCAGTCAACACGCCATATTTGCGAACAGCCGTAACTTTCCGGTTCACAAAAATGTAATCAATCCGGTTTTGCAACGGACTATTAAAATCGAATCCGTTGAATGTCCCCACCGGACCATATGGCTCTGCCTCCGACATATCCCGGGTGTCGTGCATTTTGCGCATTAACCATTTCATCGGGTCGGTGTCGGGTGTCAGGTTGAAATCACCTGTCAGGATAACCGGAAGCTTGTCATCATTCAATTCTTTAATCTTGTCGAAAATAAGCTTTGCCGCCTCCTTTCTTGCTTCATCACCAACATGGTCGAAATGGGTGTTGAAGACCCAGAAATTCCGGCGACCATCGTACTCTTCCAACTTAATATAGGTACAAATCCGGGGCAAAGCGGCATCCCAACCTTTACTTGGTATCTCCGGCGTTTCGGAAAGCCAGAACCAACCTTGTTCTTTCAGCTGGAAACGTCTGGAATCATAAAATATCGGCGAATATTCACCGGCATTAATTCCGTTATCGCGGCCAACACCAACCCAATCGTAACCGGGTAGCCTAGAAGCGATGTCATTCACCTGTCCCAGCAAAGCTTCCTGCATACCAATAACATCGGGTGCGTGAAATAAAATCAAATCCGTTACCTGATTTTTGCGCAGTGGCCAGGCATTTTCGCCATCATCAGGGTTGTTGTAGCGAATATTCCAGGTCATCACTTTCAGATCGACAGCCTGAATGGTGCCGGCCAACAACACCAGCATCACAACTAACAAACTTTTATTCTTCATCGGGTTGTTCTTTTTCCTCCGTACAAAAATTGAAAGCCGGATAAGCACAATTGTGATTTCCGTCTCTGATAGTATGAATTTGCATTTTTTTGCCTTGCAGCACAAAATCATAGCAAAACTGCATGATCTCTTCAAAATATTCCGTCATTGGCGTACTTGCCACTGAATGATTTCCTCCACAGGTCGTGTGCAACCAATAAGCTTTGCCCAATTCGCGCAAACGCTCGGCCATGGAATACGAACCGTGCAAAACCAGGTAGCCCGGGCTTTCTTCCGAACAATAATGATGCGGAGCAGTACTGTAAGGGACCAAATCATCACAAGTCCCGTGGAAAAACATGGCCGGCACAGCAGAATCTTCGTAGATCGCATTGATGTCAGGAATCGCTCCGGCCATCCCAATTACCCCGGCATACGAAACCGGTCCCGAGTCGAGACCATAACAATAGGGCGGCTGGAAAGCCGCATTCAGCACTGTTTCGGCTCCGGCACTGCTCCCTGCCAAAATAATTTTATGCGGATCGATACCAAACTGCTCCCAACGTTCAATCAAAAAATAGGTAGCATCCTGTAAATCATCGACTGCCGCCTGAAAAGTCTTTAGTTTCTCCGTCGCCGGACACTCACAGCCCAAGCCGGTTGTTGTTCCTTTTCTAGTCAAACGATAACTTATCGAAACTGCCACATAACCATGCTCGGCTATTTTCTTACAAAATTCACGGATTTCCTCGCTATCCCTTACGCCTCCGGAAAAACCACCTCCGTGCACATAGAGAACAACGGGCCGATCGTCTTTCGCGTCAAAAGCAGGTTGATATAAATCCAGATCAAGCGTAAAACTGTCTTTCTCTGCATAGGTGTAGGTATCCACCAAGGCAGAATCTACAATTTGCTCTTTGTAACGTTCCTGAGCAAATGTAATTTGCACAGAAAAAAACAGAACGAGGATGAGGTGAAAGATGTATTTCATGTTAAACATTATGGATGTTGATCAAGGTTAAGTGTGTATACTTTGCTAATTTAGAAAAAAATCCGGCGGTGTCAATCATCTGCTTTTAATGACAAAATACCGAACGGAATCATAAATTGAAGTCGATGAAAGCAAATTACTTATTATTGATCGTCCTTTTTTTCCTCCTTTCTTGCCAATCGGGTAAAAAAGAGGAAAATCTCAAAAAAATGAATCACCCCAGTCATCAATATACTTTTGTTGATCTGGGATCGGAAGCTGTGGGCTATTTGGAAATAGACTACATTCCCATTTATTCTGATATCTACCACATCGACGGAACCAAACGCTTCTTGTTGACTTCAACTCTGAGCATTCGAAACACATCGCTGACCGACACCGTGTATGTTTTCGGCGCCGACTACAACGACTCTTACGGCAAACTGTTGCGGAAATATACGGATTCAACCATCTCATTGAAACCGCTCGAATCAATTGAATTTGTCGTGGAACATAAAGAAGACCAAGGCGGTGCCGGAGCCAGCTTTTTGGTCGAATGGGGAGCCGACAAAAATGCCAGTCAGTTGCTTATTCAGGCGGTAATGACCGGAACAAGCAACCAGCAGGGACTTTCATTTTTAACGGAAGCCAAAATTATCAAGCAAGAATTTCGTAACTAAGCAGTCTTTGTTCTCAAACATTCCGAGGCTTTAAGCAAAGCCCGGTCGAAAGAAGGCAAAACATTTTCGCTGGAAATGAAATTGAAAAGCTTTCCTTTTTCCAAATCCTTCAGAACTTCGGGTCGAACGCCCGATAGAAATACGACGGCACCACTTTGCTGTATTTCTTTCACAACATCTTTTAGATTATGCAGCCCTGTTGAATCGATAAAAGGGACGTGCCGCATGCGAATAATTAACACGTCCGATTTCAAACCAATCGTTCTTAGGGTCGAGCTATACTGTTTGGCTGAAGCAAAAAAGAAAGGTCCGCTAATCTCATAAATACCTAACTCCTTTGGCAAATCGCCGTAGTTCTCCAAAATATCCGAGTCAACCTCAAATTCAGCTTTTGCTCCGGCATCAGCCATCCGCTTCATGAATAACAAAGCAGACAATACAATACCTATTTCGATGGCAAAAGTAAGATCGACCAGAACGGTCAGCAAAAAAGTAACCAGTAAAATCAGAATGTCGAAAGCGGAGCCTTTCAGAATAGAAACAAAAGAACGCCACTCACTCATATTATAAGAAACAACAATCAGAATACCTGCCAGACAAGACATGGGGATCAATTTAGCCCATTGTCCGAAGAATAACATGATAAACAATAAAGTAAGGGCGTGAATCGCGCCTGAAATTGGGGTTCGACCGCCGTTTTTCACATTGGTGGCAGTACGGGCAATAGCTCCGGTAGCTGGAATACCACCAAAAAACGGCGTAACAACATTGGCAATTCCCTGCGCGATCAATTCGGTGTTCGAGCGGTGATTCGCGCCAATCATCCCATCGCTCACAACTGCCGAAAGCAAACTTTCGATTCCTCCTAAAAGGGCAATGGTCAAAGCCGGAGCAAAATATACATGTATCTGGCTGAAATCAATACTTGGAAAAGTCAAACTGATCGTTTGCGGGATATCTCCAAAAACGGTTTCAATAGTTGATACCGGCAATTTAAAAAACTGCACAACGGCAGTCACCAAAATAATCGCCACAAAGGAGCCCGGAATCTTGTTGCTGATCTTTTTAAAATATACTGAAATTAAAATTGTAACAACTGTAATAATTAAAGCCGTTGGGTTAATTTGATCCAGATTGGAAAAATAAGTGCCCCACTTCGGCAAAAACTCAGAAGGTAGTTTATCCAAATGCAACCCCAATGCGTCTTTTACTTGGGTGGTAAAAATTACCAATGCGATACCACTAGTAAAACCAACAACCAACGGTTGTGGAATAAATTTCAACAGAGAGCCCAATTTCAGTAAGCCGAAAATAATCAGGATTACACCGGCCAGCATCGTTGAGATCATTAACCCATCAATACCATAGGTTTGCAGAATACCGTAAACAATCACAATAAAGGCTCCGGTCGGACCGCCAATCTGCACACGGCTTCCCCCAAGCAGTGAAATGATGAAACCAGCGACAATAGCCGTAATCAACCCTTTCTCAGGAGAGACACCTGATGCCACTGCAAATGCAATGGCTAGTGGTAAAGCAACGATGCCGACAATGATGCCGGCAAATAAATCTTTAGAAAACTGATCTTTGGAATATCCTTGTTTGAGTACACTCAGCAATTTCGGATAAAACACCTTATTCATAGTCCACGAATTGAAATTGAAGGTGCAAAAGTAAGTACAATGCCACGTGATTATCCTGCAAAGCAAGCTTTTTGTTGCTTATTTATATCCGATACGAATAAGACGGTAGAAATGCGCAGCAATAACAAGTCCTCTACCTAAATGGGCATGAAGCTATAAAGAGTTGATAATGCGCAATCTCAAACTAAACCTGCTTTAACTCTTGAACTAAAGTGGAAACTTGCTTAAATGATTCGCGATAACGTGTGCTGAAAAGTCCTTTAGACATTTCTTCCAATTCTTCTTTTACGTTGTCCATTGACGACAGAATTGTATTACGGAATAAAACCGCACAATTGGCACATCGCTCAGTCTGAATTCCGTCCGCAATAGCTAAGGCCTTCTGCATCTTATAGATGGAGCGACCATACTCTTTGCTAAACCGACTTTGCTGCGCTGTGGATAACAAGCGATTGATTTCTACCAGATTTTGTGAGCACACATTTCCGTTAGCCGGACAGCTAACTAATTGAATAATGTCTTCATTCAATTTTCTCTTCGCATTCTTCCCTTCTGTAAAATTTAACAACTTCATACCTTTACTTTCTTTTGGTTAATACGTCCAAATCTTTCCCTACCTGAAGTAGTTTTTAGGTTGTTCCTGAAATAAGATACAATCCAATACTTCACGAAAATATTAATATAAAATTAACCTACAAATAATTTTCAATTGTTTTTGTTTGCAGTACGGGTTAAAATAAATGCGATTATAATCAAAAAAAAGAACAGAATTCAATCCTCATAAGTCATTCAGTCACTTATTTTTGCACAAGAGTACATATTAATTTTATCAAAAAAGGTAATTTTTTTTGACATTAGAAGTGAGCACCGCGTCCTCAAAATCCAAATTCGGATGAAATTGGCTAATTGGATAACATTATCTTAAGAATTCGAACTCTTTTATTCGGAAATCAAATAAAATCCGGCTCAGTGAGCCATTGTTAGTTATCCGAAAAGAAAACGGATAATCCGAATTCATATGACTCCCGAGATTACTTCGAAGGTTTCAATAACAACCGGGGCACAACCGATCAAATTGACATTAATCGGTGGGCTATTGAGCGACCACTTGCATAATCAAGCCACAAAGCCAAGCGCCGTAGGTTCCCAAGGCATAGCCCAGTACGGCCAATAATACTCCTACCGGTGCCAACGAAGGATGGAAGGCTGCCGCTACAACGGGAGCACTGGCTGCCCCTCCAATGTTAGCTTTACTACCCACCGCAAGAAAAAAGAAGGGTGCTTTTATCGCTTTGGCCACCAGAATCATCAGAATGACATGAATCGCCATCCAAATGGCCCCAACTGCAAATAAGCCGATATTATCGAAGATCTTGGTAATATCCATTTTCATTCCGATCGTCGCGACCAACACATAAATGAAGATCGTACCGACTTTAGAAGCCCCTGCTCCTTCGTAATTCCGGAGCTTGGTAAATGACAAACCAATTCCCGCGGTTGTCGCCAAAATAATCAACCAGAAAAACTTGGACGTCAAACTAAATTTCTTCAGGTATACGGCATGCACCTCAATATATGGAGCAATGAAGTCGGCAACCAGATGTGCCAAGCCGGTTACTCCCAAACCAATTGCCAAAATAACCATCAAGTCGATTGTGCTTGGAATTCGCGCTATTCTCTGGCTAAAGTCGTGCATACTTTTTTGCAATGTTTCGACGCTGGATGCATCGGCCTTAAAAAATTTGTCAATGCGGTGCGATTTACCAACCCCGATGAGCAAAAAGGCCATCCACACCTCGGCAACGATCACATCCACAGTAATCATGATCGAATACAAATGATCTGAGGGCTTAAAGATCTCGTACATGGCCGCTTGATTCGCACCACCACCAATCCAGCTTCCGGCAATCGTAGTCAAGCCTCTCCACACTGCTTCCGGTCCGGCGCCGCCAACTAAGTTCGGACTAATAGCTGATGCAATCAAAATGGCCAACGGACCACCGATAATTACCCCCAAAGTACCGGTGAAAAACATGATCAACGCTTTGCTGCCAAGTTTAAATACTTCTTTCAGATTGATGCTGAGTGTTAGCAACACCAGGCTGGCCGGCAACAAGTAACGTGAAGCGACAAAGTACAAATTTGAATTCTCGCCATCGACAATATTGAAAGTGGTGAGCAAGCTGGGCAGAAAATAACACAGCAGCAGCATGGGTACCACTTTGTAAAATTTTGAGAAAAAGGGGTTTGTAGAATTACTGGTATAAAATATTCCTCCTAATAACAGGAGCAACAAACCTAAAGTGACGGCATCATTTTGAATCAAAGCACCAACGTGTTCTGCATTATTCATGTTAAATTGTTTTCAAAAAAATGAGGAAGCCCGGGGAAAGCTTCGATTGGATTTTCCGGTCAACTGAACTATACGGGCAAATATAGTAATATCTCAACGCGAGGCAACCACATCAGTCAGTAACCGAATTTTAACAAGAATTTATTTAATAAAACCGGCCAATTAATCCTTGCCTTTAAGTATTTGCTGCAGGCGATACATCTCGTCCCGAAGCCGGGCAGCCTCGATGAAATCGAGTTCTTTAGCAGCAGCTTCCATTTCCTTCTTGGTTTTAGTAATAGCTTTCTCGAGGGCAGGCTTACTCATGTGTGCAACAACCGGATCGGCCGCCAGATCAAGTGGAGGTTCATCCTGCGGGTAAGCCTGCGACTTATTACTGCGATATTCATAACCAATAATTTCGCGAGTCGGTTTAACAATGGCCTGAGGAGTAATGCCATGTTCTTCATTGTATTGCAACTGCCTTGCACGGCGATAATTGGTTGAGTCGATGGTCTTTTGCATCGAATCCGTGATTTTATCTGCATACATAATCACTCGACCGTTCAGGTTACGCGCTGCGCGTCCGGCAGTCTGAGTCAGTGAGCGCTCGGAACGCAAAAAGCCTTCCTTGTCCGCATCAATGATCGCTACCAGCGAAACTTCCGGCAAGTCGAGCCCTTCACGTAAAAGGTTAATTCCGACCAGCACATTGAAGACTCCCCTACGCAAATCCTCCATAATCTCAATCCGTTCCATGGTATCAATATCCGAGTGAATGTACCTAGTCTTAATTCCCATGTTAACCAAATATTTACTTAGCTCTTCAGACATTCGTTTGGTAAGCGTAGTCACCAAAACCCGTTCATTTTTATCAATGCGCAGATGAATTTCATTCATCAGATCATCAATCTGGTTCTCCGATGGACGAACTTCGATAATCGGATCGAGCAAACCTGTCGGACGAATGATCTGCTCAACAATTACACCTTCAGACCGTTCGAGCTCATAGTCGGCAGGCGTGGCACTCACAAAAAGTGTTTGATTGACGACGGTTTCAAACTCTTCAAACCTTAAAGGTCTGTTGTCGATCGCCGCCGGTAACCGGAAACCATAATCGACCAGGTTTACCTTCCGGGAATGGTCACCTCCATACATGGCTCGGATTTGCGGAACAGTCACATGACTTTCGTCCAGGATCACCAGGAAATCATCCGGAAAATAATCCAGCAAACAGAAAGGACGAGAGCCGGCATCACGACCATCGAAATAACGGGAATAATTCTCAACTCCCGGGCAATAGCCCAGTTCACGCATCATTTCCAGATCATATTCTACGCGCTCTTGAATTCGCTTGGCTTCCATCGGTTTTCCTATCTCGCGGAAAAAATCCACTTGCTTCACCATATCATCCTGAATTTGACGGATAGAAGTTTGCATCCGTTCTTTAGTCGTCACAAATATATTTGCCGGGTAAATAATTGCCTTATCCAACTTTTCAATGATACTTCCTTCAACCGGATCGAAGCTGTAAATTTCCTCAATCTCATCGCCCCAAAATACCAAACGAACCGCGTAATCGGCATAAGCCAAAAACACATCAACAGTATCGCCTTTCACCCTAAAATTACCACGTTGAAAATCGACTTCGTTGCGCGAATACAACGCATCGACTAATCGGTGCAACACCTGATTCCGATTGACAACCTCTCCCACAGAAAGCTCGGTGACATTGGCGTGAAAATCCTGTGGATTACCAATACCGTACAAACAGGAAACCGACGAAACCACCACCACATCACGTCTTCCCGAGAGCAAAGCTGATGTCGTGCTCAATCGCAGTTTTTCGATATCCTGGTTAATGGATAAATCTTTTTCAATATAAGTATCGCTGGAAGGCAAATAAGCTTCGGGCTGGTAATAATCGTAATACGAAACGAAATATTCGACCGAATTTTCGGGAAAGAACTGTTTCATCTCGCCATACAATTGAGCTGCCAGCGTCTTATTATGGCTTAGAATTAAAGTTGGTCGCTGCACCTTTTCAATTACGTTAGCCATGGTAAAGGTTTTCCCCGAGCCTGTCACACCAAGCAAGGTTTGAAAACGAACTCCCTGCTCAATACCTTCGGCAATCTGCCGAATAGCTTCGGGCTGGTCCCCCATCGGTTTGTATGGCGCTACAACTTTTAGTTCTTTCATAATTCAATTTCAAATTCCAGGTTTGAATCGCATGCAACCTGAAACGCTTTATTTCTTCATTTCAAAATAAACCGGGAAATGATCGGACACACCACCATAGTAGTTGGGGCCACCATATGTCCGGTTCGGAGAAACTTCCTGTTCTTTATTAGTGTATTCCATCCAGGCCTCGCGAAAAATGTACCCGGTTGCAGGACTCACCTGAAAGCCCTTTTTATCCAGCAGATTCGATGAAACCACGAGATTATCCAACATATTCCAATTGCCCCGATAGTTATAAGTTCCCTTTTTCTCCAGAGCCAAAGGCATCATCAGATTAACCAGAGCCAAGTCACTGTCGGGGATCCCAGCGCCAAGCACTTCTTTCAGACTTTTATTCTGCGGTTCATCATTCATATCGCCGATTATTACAATGTGAGCATCGGGATCATCGGCCAAAACCTCGTCAACTTTCGCTTTCAAGGTTTCGGCTACCACCAACCGGTTGGGCTCCGATTTCTCCAAGCCTCCAATCCGCGACGGCCAGTGATTCACAAAAAAGTGGAAATCTTCCTTTTTAAACGTCCCATGCACATGCAAAATATCACGTGTTGCAAATCCCGGGTCAACCGGAATTGCCTCAAAGGAAATAAAATTAAACTCGACCGGGCGATACAATAAAGCAACATCAATTCCTCGTTTGTCGGGGCTGTCCTGGTGCACAATCTGATAGTCTCCCGGCACCATTGCATCTGTATTTACCAAATCGTCCAAAACCTGCCTGTTCTCAACTTCAGTCAACCCAATAATTTCTGGCAAATCATCCGGATTAATAGCCGTCAGCACACGGGCTATATCATTCAGCTTCTTCTCATAACGTTCACTCGTCCATTTTTTATCGCCTTCGGGTAAAAATTCATTATCTCTTGTATGCGGGTCATCTATTGTATCGAACAAATTTTCCACATTATAACTAACAACCGTCAAATGCCGAAACTCTTTCCCGCTCTGACAAGAAACAAAAAACAAAACAACGATCAGAACAAGCCAATTTTTATACATATCGAACTATTATTTACCGGTAGTTACTTCGTAGTATTTAGTCACGTCCACTACCATCATGCCCGCTGTTTTGGCAGCCTGAATCCCCAAAATTCCATCTTCAAAAACCAAACATTCAGCCGGATCTACTCCCATAAACTCGGCACAACGCAAAAATGTTTCCGGGTGTGGTTTATAATTTGCCACATCCTCGTAGGCCACAACAATATCGAAATATTCATCCAAAGCAATCAACTCGAGTGATTTTTTCGCCAGACGCTTTAAGCCACCTGTGCCGACCGACATGGGCAATTTACCGTGATATTTTTTGATTACCTCAACAACAGGCTCCACCGGCTTTGCTAAGTGCATGCTATTTTCATACTCTTCCTCTTTTGCATCGCCCATTTCACGTGGGTCAATATTTTTATTGAAAAGCTCATTGAGTTTCTCCACAGTTGGGTACAACGGAATACCAGCCAACTGATCAAAAAGCTCAACCGTGAAATCGATGCCGTAACGCGCAGCTGCATTCCGCCATGCAATGTAGTGAATCGGCATCGTATCCGAAATCGTTCCATCCAAATCAAAAATCAGCCCCTTGGCTTTCGGATCAATATCTATCATCATCTGTTGAAAATTTTAAATTGAAAGACAAAAATACACAAAAGCGCCCAGCTGAATCTATTTTTTACTTTACCAAAAAATTAACACATTTGTCGAAAACCAAAGAAAATGGACAGACAAATATTTTTAGGAATAACGACCAGTGCGCAATGGATTCTGTTTTTAGCTCTTTCTCTGATTATCTATTCGTGGATTGATCGAAAAAAATGGCTCCAACTGACCGGCCAAGGACTGTTCGTAGCGTTAGCACTATTTGCTGTTTGGGTGATGAATAGTGGTATAATTACCGTGCCTGAAGTCGGTGATGGAATTTCAGCGCCCGCAGAGGCTCGTGCCTTAACTTTCTTTTTAGGGTTGTCAATTCTTGGCGTTGTTGCCGTCATTGGCTTAGTACTGAACTACCTAAAATCGTCGGCACGAAAAATCCCTAATTTGATTTTGGTACCGGTAGGCATTTTTCTGTTTTTCATGGTTTACCAGTTGCAGCGATTATAATAAAAGCTGCTCCCCTTTCGGAAAGCAGCTTTGTTATATCTTCTAAAGCAGATTGCTTAGTTTTTCGAATCGATACAAGCGTTGTAGATCCCCTCGAACAACTCCTTGGCATCTGAAGCAGCCATCGCGGAGAAAGCGACACGAATAACGTTGTTCAAGTTGATAATACCAATACTGTATTTTTCAATCAGAATTTTACGAATGGTTTCTCCATCCAGACCGTCGGCCAGTTTCACACACATGAAATATCCGGAATTATAGGGAAGAGCGGTAAAACAAGCCTGGTATTTTTCATCATTCAAGGCTACTTTAACCGCGTCGTAGCGTTGCTTCATGATCGCATACTTCTGTGCTTTTTGTGCTTTGTAAGAAGGATCTTCAAAAGCAGACAGCAGTAAGGATTGAGAAATATTGGCTGAATTTGAAATGTTGCCCCGCACTGCTCCGGCAGTCTTAGCTTCCAAAGCAGTATATAGTTCGGCATCGCCACCTTTCACGCCGTACGATACAAAACCAACACGGAAGCCCCACACGTAATCTTCTTTGGTCGGGCCATCAATTTTCACCGCCAGTACATTTTCGTGCAAATCAGCTAAGTAGGTGAAAATACTTTGTAATTCAATGCCTTCTTCATAAACCAAACCGAAATAAGCATCGTCGCAAAAAACTACGATCTTATTTCCTTGTTCTGCTGAATCTTTAATAATCTGTGCTATTTGCTTCGCTTCAGCAATGGTTGGTGAATAACCAGTTGGGTTGTTCGGGAAATTCAAAATAACCATTTTCTTACCGATACCATCGACTTCGAGACTCGACTTGAAAGCCTCCAAATCAAGTTTATCTCCCTCGAACAATTTATATTTCTGCAATTCTGCACCATAAGCGTGATTCAAAATCAGGTTATAGTTTCCCCAAAACAAATCAGGCACAATGATCTTCTCGCCTTCATTAGCAAACAAATAACCAGCCATACTTACGCCGTGAGTTAATGCATTAGTCACAACAGGCAAGCTGATGACCTTATCGGCAAGTCTTGGATTCTTATCGTAAATCATGCTTTTCCAACGGGCACGAATATCGGGGCGGCCGAAACTCGGAGCATAAGGAAAAACAAGTGACGGATCAATATTTACCTTATTTTCAAGGCTTTCCAAGCGCATCGGCGAACCATTATCTTCTACCGCGGCGCCAATGGTCGCATTAATCCGTGTTCCTTTGGCATCAGCTGTTTGGCCAAGGATACCTTTTTTAGGGAAGAAGATATTCTTTCCCCGTTCCGAAAGTAATTCAAACACCACCGGACTTTTTTCACGAATGACTTTGTTTAACTCTTCAGCTTGTGGATTCATTATCAGAAATTTATAGACTATATATTTGTTTGTTCTTCGTAACTTTATTTCAGGGCGAAAGATATTAAAAAAACTTCAACGCAATCGACCATTCTTTTAATTTGAAAGCAAAATTGCATGTATGCCAGCAATCTGTAACCTGGGTCTTTCTTTTTCACCCTTCGAACCTATAATTTGTAACTATTTGAATAGCTCTTCATCGCGAATAATCATCAAGATTGCCGCATGTGGCAAAATAATGTACTTCTCTTTATTGAACTCAATTTCGAAACCACTTTTAGACAAATAAATCGCTAAATCGCCAACATGGGCCTGCAAGGGAACATATTTTACTTCTTCCCCCTTATCTTTCCATGGTTCATCTTCATCTGTCATTGCCGGAATAGGATAGCCCGGCCCAACTTTTACGATATACCCGCTGTGTACTTTTTCATTCTCCTGAACCGTAGGCGGCAAATATAATCCGGATTGAGTTTTGCTCACGGGACTCTTAGGCTTGATCAATACGCGATCGCCCACCATGATAAACTTTTCAAGATCTTTCTCTTCAATTACCAACGACATTGTTCTTTCTTTAAAAACAAAGATAATGCATTGGAAAGCCTATGATGGTACAAATGTTTCTGAAAGTTGAACGAAAAAAGATGCTCTTCATCAGCCTCGCGGACTGCACTAATCGACTAGTGGCAGGGTAAAGGAAATTTCAGTTCCCAGCCCCAGTGTACTTTCAGCGTGCAAACTCCCGCCGTTTTTTTGTAGAAACTCTTTTGCTAAAATCAGCCCGATACCGGTTCCCGGTTCATCCAGGGTTCCCGGAGTTGAAAAAGCAACCGATGAGTTCACCCGCATCAGATTTTCTTCAGACATGCCAACACCATTATCAGAAACAGTGATTCGCATGTTGTCTACTACTTCTTCTGCTGAAATACGAACTTCGCCTTCAGCTTTTGAGAATTTGATCGCATTGGAAACTAAAATCCGCAAAATAGCACCGGCCATATCTGCATCAGCAAAAATTTCAGAGTTACTTTTCATTTTCAAAAAGAAAGAAAGCTTCTTTTCTTCAATCAACGGGTTGAAAAGATCAATAACATCGCGGTAAACTTTCTCCAGCTTCAGCGGCTGAGGCTCATAAGAAATCGTTCCGGTTTGAGCAGTCGACCACTTCATCAGGTCGTGCATGAGCCGATAATTTTGCTCAGAAAAATTGGCCAGGCTCCGAATCAACTCCCTTTTCTGGTCTTCCTTCAAATTATCATACTCGTCATTCAAAAGACTGGCGATACCTGCAAAACTGCCCAGATGATCGCTCAGGTTATTTGAAATTAACGATACAAAATGCTCTTTATTTACTGCCAGGTTTTTGTAGCTCTGCTGGCTATGGATTAAAGAATCAGACAGCTTCTTGATACGTAGATAAAGATATTCGAATACAAACTCATTGGAATAGGCCATAATTGAAATCAGAAAGAAAACAATTCCCAACCGTATCCCTTTGCCTAAATCGTAATTGGGATACCAATCATAGTCTTTAAACAAAATGATTCCCAAAAAATTAACCAATACAAATATCATCAACAAAATCAAGCCGTTTCTTTTCCCCACGAGCAAAATAGCAGGTAAGGGAATCAGGGCCGCAAAATAAAGTCCCGTTCGGTCTATTCCTCCGGTTTGAATAAAAAAGGTCGTCAGCAACATGATTACAACCACGAAAAACATGGTCACAAACCGGAGCATTTTCTTTTCCCTGAATAAATAATACAGGACACCTCCCACTAATAAGGCTAAAGAATTGGCAATCAGAAAAGAGTAATCGCCATTGATACCGTTGTAGATAATGAATCCCACCATGAGGATGAGGAACAGATGCGAGAAAAACAGCAATAAAATACACTTCTTCTTATCCTCAAAATCGGGATAAGAATTTAGGTCTGAACTGGTTGCCAAACGCCCAAGATAACTTTTCAATTGTTTCACTACACTGTCTTATTGAATCGCTAAAATACGCCATTTACCACAACATACAATTGGAAAGTATTGAAAGATGAGATTAATACTCGCCCGAAACATCCGTTAACACCTCGTATCCATCAGAAGTAACAAGGATGGTATGTTCAAATTGCGCAGACAACTTTCCGTCGCTGGTGCGCGCAGTCCAGCCATCGAATTTATCGACACGTGTGCTTGCTCTTCCTTCATTAATCATTGGCTCAATCGTGAAAGTCATACCCGGTTGCATGATTGGCCCGGAATTGCGGCGTGCAATATGATCGACTTGAGGTGATTCATGAAAATCAATCCCGACACCATGGCCACAAAACTCGTATACAACACTAAATTTCTGAGCTTTGGCATAACGTCCGATTACAAAACCGATATTCCCGAAATGATTACCTGGACGAACCTGCTGGATTCCCAAATCCAGTGAATGTTTCGCCACTTCGATAATATTCTGAGCGGTACGGGAAATATCTCCAACAGTATACATTTTGCTGGTGTCACCATAATAACCGTTCAGGATTGTTGTGATGTCGATATTCAAGATATCACCCGATTTCAAAACCGTATTTTTGCTTGGAATTCCGTGACAAACAACCTCATTGAGTGATATGCAGGACGATTTTGGATACCCATTGTACCCCAATGTTGCTGAAATTGCACCATTGTCCTGAATAAATTCATGGATAAGATTATCAAGATATTCAGTATCCACCCCTTCTTTAACATACTCGCCAATCATAACTAAGGCGTTACCAGCCAATTGACTACTCCTACGAATACCTTCGATCTGTTCTTCCGTTTTAATAATAATATCACTCATTGATAAAAATTTGCACAAAAATGGTTATTGCTTCGTTATTTTCAAAGCTGAACAATAATTTTGTGCAAAAGTTTAAGATCAACAAGCTTATTTATTTTTATCAGATTCTGCTGCAAAAGCACTCTGGAATATATCAAATCCTATTGATCTGGTTTATTTCAGTTTAAAAATCACCCCCATATGGAAAAATATACGGAGACAATCCAAATTCAGTCCTTCCAAACAAACCATTTTGCAGAGGCCACAGTGCCCTCGATCTTCAATTTTATGCTTGAAGCTGCTTGGGCACATGCCCAAACCTTAGATTGGGGGTACGATTTATTACAAAAGAACAACATGTTTTGGGTGCTCTCGCGCATGTACGTCGAAATAAACAAGCTCCCCAAATGGCAGGACAAAATTAAGCTGAATACCTGGTCGGCCGGAACCGACGGGATGTACGCCTACCGTGAATTTATTCTCGAAAATGAAGCGGGAGAAGTCATCTTGACGGGAAACACAGCCTGGTTGATTTTGGACACTGAAAGTAAAAAGATTGTTATGCTGAGAAACCACAAGGAAACTTTTCCCCGTTTTAGCGAACAGGGGGTTTGCCGCGAGCCCAAACGTTTGCGATTCAAAAAATCGGAAGAGAGCCTTTCATTCGAACCGATTGTTTTTAGCGACATCGATGTGAATCATCATTTCAACAGTGTCAAAGCTTTGGAGCGGGTACTGGACGAGTACGGAATTGATTTCCAAAATGCATACGAACCGGCAACAATCGAAGTCAATTATTTAAAAGAAGGATTGCCCGGAGATGCTTTGGCTGTAACAAAAAATACCATTAGCAACAGTCGGTTCCAATCGGCTATTGTCCGCGAAAGTGATGCCGCCGAGCTAAGCACCTTTGAAATTGACTGGCGCAGGAAATAATTAACGGCCCAGCCACAAATTAATCTGCTCCAGTTTCTCCGACAAAGGCATATAGCCGTCCAGCCAATGGATTTTTGTCCCCTGCCGCTCCATGCGCCTAAACCAAGTCATCTGCCGTTTGGCAAACTGATGGATTGCCGTTTCCAGACCTCGGAACATTTCATCGAAAGACAACTCACCGGTAAGATGCAGCGTGAGGTGCTTGTATTCCAAACCATAATACGTCAACTGTTCCGGATTCAATCCTTTATCCAATAGCAGTTGCACTTCATCCAGCATGCCCTCATCCAAGCGCTGTTTTAAACGCTCAGTGATTCGTTTCCGTCGGCTTAAACGATCATACTTAACACCAACAACCAAGCTATTAATATCCGGCATGCTCCGGTCTACTTCGGGGTGGCTTACCAGGTAGTCTTCAATTTCAATCGCCCGGATAGCTCTTTTTTCATTGACAATATCGGTAACATTGTGCAAGTCGGGCTTGTAAGTTTTCAAAATTTCAGTCAACTCATCCAGTTTTTTGTCAGCCAGACGTTGCCGCAATTCGTCATTCAACGGAACCTGAATCAGCTTGTAATTTTTAAGGACCGACTCCAAATACAACCCACTGCCGCCGCATAAAACCGGGAATTTACCGTGAGACAGAACTTCCTCATAAGCTTTCAGAAAATCATTCTGGTATTCGAACACGTTATATTCATATCCAGCGTCAACAATATCAATCAGATGATATGGAATTGGTTTTCCATCAATTATATAATCTACTAAATCTTTCCCGGTTCCAAGATCCATACCACGGTACACTTGTCTTGAGTCTGCTGAAATCACCTCCCCATCAAGCATTTGCGCGGCATGAGTAGCCACCGTTGTTTTCCCCGAAGCCGTTGGCCCCAGAATTGTCAGCATTTGATATTTTGAATCCGGCATAGAAACAGATTTTGAGATTTACAAAATAATGTATTTTTGTAACGCAAATAAAAGAAATATGGACTTTAAAGCACAATTCAATTGGCTACTCCAGGAATCCTGGGCACTTCTTCACGAACCAAAAACATTTTGGAAGGAAAAACTAGTGGGAGGATTCAAGCAACTGGTCATCGGAACCTTTTTTCTTCCGTTGGTCATTTTGGCCGGTTTGGCCGTCCTCTTAGGCGAAATATGGTGGAACGACGAAATACTGTGGTCCTATTCCAGCATCAAGGCTCTGCGGGAGGTCGTCAGTTATTTCCTGCAATACTTCGTTTCGGCTATTATTTTATTCCGATTACTCCAAAACTTTAAAGGTACCGATAATAAAATTGCGTTATATAACGTATTGTCTTACTCGCTGCTTCCGTTTTTAATCGCGTCGGTTATCACCGGACTTTTCCCCGGCCTTTATGTGCTTGGAATTGTTGGTCTGTATGGCTTTTATCTTTTCATCGTCGGCTCTCAAACTTGTCTCGAAATACCAAAAGAAAATCAATCTCGCTTTATTATTCTTTCAATTCTACTTATTGTGCTTATTTTTGGCACCATAAACGCAATCAGTTGGAAACTCTTTCAGGTACTTTTCCCATATGGCGCATAAATCGGTCAATATCAATATTAAAAACAAGCGGGCTTATTTCGAGTACGAAATTCTCGAAAAGTTTGTAGCCGGCATTCAACTGGTTGGAACGGAAATTAAGTCGATTCGAAACAGTAAAGCCAGCATCGTTGAAGCCTATTGCCGATTCACTAAAACGGAGTTGTATGTGGTCAATATGAATATCTCGGAATATGATTTCGGGAATATCAACAACCACGAGGCACGCCGCGACCGAAAGTTATTGCTCAATAAAAAAGAACTGGAAAAACTGCAGAAGAAAATGAAAGAAAGCGGTTTAACCATTGTCCCATTGAAGCTTTTTGTAAACGACAAAGGACTGGCAAAATTAGAAATTGGACTGGCAAAAGGTAAAAAGCTGCACGACAAGCGGGAAAGCCTGAAGCAAAAAGATGCCAACCGCGACATGGACCGAGCCATGAAGTTTTAAGCTTTCGACAACTTTAGAGCTGGCTAACCGTCAAATCACCAACCTTGCAAAGATGGAAACACCAACCGCTGCATAAATCAGTTCAAACAAATCCCCACTTTCGGAGTAATTCATAGATGGAGTTAGCTTGTTTTAAGGCACAAACTCCATATTGTCCATCTGAATGATTTCTTCGCCTTTGTAGCGGAGCAATAAATTAGCAACGGCCAGTGTATCTTTTTCGCAATATCGAATAATCCGATCCACGTCATTCTCTTCATAGTAAACCGAAGCAACCTGGCTTCCGTCGATATCATCTTTGGGAGTCGGGATATTAAAAGCGGCACACAAAACACCTATTGAAGTGTAGTTCTTGTAATCGCCAAACTTCCAAAGCTGCAACGTATCAAGCAGTTTATCCTTCACATCCCAGGGTTTCATTCCGGCAATATTCAAAATCCGGGGCAGCCGGAGGCCGTTGATTAACGATCGACGGGCGATGTAGGGATAATCGAACTCCTGCCCGTTGTGAGCACAAATACATTTTGATGTGTGCGAAGTGAATTTGTCCAGCATGTTATTGAAACCGGACAAAAGTTTCTTTTCATCATCATCGTAAAACGATTTTACCCGAAAGAAACGTTCTCCTCCTTTTTGAACGACAAAACCGGCAGAGATACAAACAATCCGGCCAAACTCAGCGTAAATTCCTGCGCGCTCATAAACATCAGCAGCTGATTGTTCCTCGTTTTGAAAATAGGCTGACTTACGCTCCCACAATTTTTGAAAATTTTCCGGCACTTCTTTAAAAGCGGGGTATTGAGGGACCGTTTCAATATCCAGAAAAAGGACGTCTTCAATATTCAGGTTGTAAAGCATTTTTAAAGTATTTGTTTGATAAAATTGGTCAAAATACGAATAGCCACCTCATTGTCGCCACCTTCCGGGATAATGATATCGGCAAAGCGTTTCGTAGGTTCTATAAACTGCAGGTGACTTGGGCGGACGGTGTCTTCATAACGTTGCAAAGTTTCCTGCACATCTCTTCCCCGCTCAATAATGTCGCGCCTAATCACACGCGAAAGGCGCAAATCCGAATCACAATCAACAAACACCTTAATATCCATCAATTTCCGGAGGCTCGAATTACAAAGCACAAGAATCCCTTCAACGATCACCACCGGTTTCGGGAAAATTGTCTTCGTTCTTTCCGAACGGGTACATGTCAAATAGGAATATTCGGGCTCTTCAATCGATTGTCCGTTTTTCAAAAGCTCCAGATGCTTATTCAACAAACTAAACTCAATCGATTCAGGGTGATCAAAATTCAGCAACCTCCGCTCGTCCAAGGTTAAATGTCTGTTATCTTTGTAGTAAGAATCCTGAGACAAAATGGCCACCTCGTCAGACGAAAACTGACTGGCAATTTTATTGACAACTGTTGTTTTGCCTGACCCTGTGCCTCCTGCAATGCCGATGATGATCATATTATCTTTTTAAAGCAAATATAAACCATGAATTTCGAATTCATGAAATGATTCAACAGCTTTATGGCAGCTTGCGCTGAAAGTATTAAATTCGCACCATATTTAACCACTCATATAAACAAGATCATGCTGAATCACGTTGTGCTTTTTAAATTCAAAGCTTATCCTTCCAACGAGAAACAAGAAAAACTGGATCAACTGAAAACTGCTCTACTTGGGCTTAAAGATAAAATCGAAGAATTGAAATACATCGAAGTTGGCACAAACTATGAATTGGACGCAAAGTCTTACGATCTTTGCCTGATTTCACATTTCGACAACGAAGCCGACCTGGATGTATACCGGGTTCATCCCGAACACCTGAAAGTTTTGGAATTAGTCAAAGAATTCACAGAACTTCGTGCTGCCGTTGATTACGAATTTTAATCTTTAATTTATTTATAACCTATTCCATGCAGAACCTTTATCCTCTTAAATTTCACCCTCGGTATTACGACAAAATTTGGGGTGGAAACAAATTGAAAACAGCACTAGGGAAAGATTTCGGAGATCTTCCTAATTGTGGCGAAAGTTGGGAGTTGTCCGGTGTTAATGGCAACATCTCAGAAGTTAGCAACGGCTTTTTGGCCGGCAACAACCTGGAAGAGCTGATTGAAGTTTACATGGGCGACCTGGTTGGCGAAAAAGTCTACGAAAAATTCAGCGTTGAATTTCCGCTGCTCATCAAATTTATCGATGCCAACGACGATCTTTCCATTCAGGTTCATCCGAATGATGAGATGTCGAAGAAACGCCACCAGGCATTCGGAAAAACCGAGATGTGGTACGTTTTGCAAGCAGATCAAGGCGCCAAGTTGAATTGCGGTTTTAACCAGAAAATAGATAAGGAAACTTATTTGAAAAAGCTGGAGAACAAAGAAATCATGGACGTCCTGAACTTTGTGGAAGTCAATGCAGGCGATGTTTTTTTCATGCCGGCAGGCCGTGTTCACGCCATTGGTAAAGGAATTATGGTTGCCGAAATTCAGCAAACATCAGATGTTACCTACCGAATCTACGACTACGAACGCAAAGATGCTAACGGAAACGAACGTGAACTGCATACCGAGCTGGCTGTTGATGCCATCGACTTTACCTATCACGACAGCTACAAAACAGATTACAAGACCGAGAAGAACCAACGTACTGAAGTTGTCAAGTGCGATTATTTCAACACGGGTATTCTGGAATTTGATGCTACGATTAAGAAAGACATCTATGAACTCGATTCGTTTGTAATATATATATGTGTTGAAGGTGAATACGAAATCAGCACGCCCGATTTCACTGAAAAAGTAAAAATGGGAGAAACGATATTGGTTCCTGCGTCAGTACACCAATATCAATTGAAGCCAATTAGTCCAAAAGTTAAAGTATTAGAAGTACATTTATAGAATGATGGAAGTTAAAACAGCCCGTTTTTTAATGAGCAACACCAGCCTGCAGAAATGTCCGTCACCCGACATGCCTGAATTTGCATTTATCGGAAGGTCAAATGTGGGAAAATCGTCTTTGATCAACATGTTGACCAATCACAAAAAACTGGCTAAAACTTCTTCCCGTCCGGGCAAAACGCAACTAATTAACCATTTTCTCATCAACGAAACTTGGTATTTAGTCGATTTGCCCGGATATGGTTATGCCAAAGTTTCAAAAAGTCACCGAAACAAATTCCAGGCATACATCACCGATTACATCATCAATCGACCAAATCTCTATTGTTTGTTTGTTCTGATTGATGCCCGGCATGAAGCTCAAAAAATCGACATGGAGTTCATCGAGTGGCTGGGAGAAAAACAAATCCCCTTCGTGCTGGTTTTCACAAAAAGCGACAAACTGAGTAAAAATCAAGTCAGTAGCAATGTGGCCAACTACAAAAAGCACCTCAAAAAAAGCTGGGAGGAGCTGCCTCCCATTCTGCTAAGCTCCGCCGAAACCGGTCTGGGCAAGGAAGATATTCTCCGTTTTATAGCTGAGACAGAACCAAACCTGAACAATTCTGATTAGACAAACTCGCTTCGCTTAATCGCTCCACACCTAAGATCGGCAAAAAAGAGAAACTTGAAACTCAATTTATTCATGATAATTTGAAGTTTTTTTTACCTTTGCGACCATCTCCTAGGCACTTAATTTAAAATGTTAATATGGGAACCAAAAAACCCCTTAAGATCTTCACAGGAACAGCCACAACGTATTTAACTTCAAGAATTTGCGATAGTGTTGGTGTCGATCTTGGAAAATCAAGCTGCCCCGTTTTTGCGGACGGCGAGTTTGAACCTTGCTACGAAGAAACAATTCGCGGATCACATGTATTTATTGTCCAGTCAACATTTCCGCCAAGCGACAACTTGATGGAATTATTGTTGATGATTGACGCAGCCAAACGCGCTTCTGCGTATAAAATCATTGCTGTTTTACCTTATTTCGGTTTTGCCCGCCAAGACCGGAAAGACAAACCGCGTGTTTCGATCGGCGCCAAACTGGTAGCCGATCTGTTATCTGCAGCCGGAGTTGATCGCATTATTACGATGGACTTGCACGCTGATCAGATTCAAGGATTTTTTAATGTTCCCGTTGATCATTTGTTTGCATCAGCTCTTTTCATCCCTTTCATTAAAAAAATGGGCTTACGCGATGTTGTCATCGCATCACCTGATGTAGGTGGTACTAAACGTGCCAATACATACGCTAAAATGTTGGGTACTGACATGGTTATTTGTCACAAGTCGCGTGCAAAAGCCAATGTTGTTGATAGCATGACCCTGATTGGTGATGTTCGCGATAAAGACGTGATTTTGGTTGATGACCTGATTGATACGGCCGGTACAATTACAAAGGCTGCCAGTCTGATGATTAAAGAGGGAGCAAACTCGGTACGTGCCTTTGCAGCTCACGGACTTCTGTCCGAACCAGCTTACGAACGTATTGAAAATTCAGCCCTTCAGGAAGTTTATTTCACCGATTCAATTCCACCAAAAAGAGAATCGTCAAAAATTAAATATATCTCGGTAGCCGATGCGATTGGCGAAGCCATTAAGCGGGTCTACAAAAATGAATCGATCAGTTCATTATTTTTCAAGTAATTTTATATCTTTGCACCGCTTTTTCCGCACATACATGCAGTTATGTATGCTGTTTGCCCTTTCACCGAAAAGGGAGGACTGAGTACCATAATTATTAATTAAAGATTCAAAAGATGAAATCAGTAGAAATTAATGGCGAATTAAGAGCAGCCATTGGCAAAAAAGATTCCAAAAAATTAAGAGCAGAAAGCAAAGTTCCTTGTGTACTTTACGGTGGTGAAGAACCAATTCACTTCTATGCTGAGGCTGCAGAATTCCGCAAAATTGTTTACACACCGAATGTTTACCTGATCAAATTAACGATTGCAGGAACAGAATATTCAGCAATTATGCAAGATATTCAATGGCATTCTGTTAATGAACAAATTCTACATGTTGACTTCTTGAAAATTGACGAAACTAAGCCAATTAAAATTGAAGTTCCTGTAAAAGTTGACGGTTATGCAAAAGGTATGCGTGCCGGTGGTAAAATGAAATTGAACCTGCGTCGTCTGAAAGTGAAAGCTTTGGCACAAGACGTTCCCGATTTCATTAAATTGAATATTGACGAACTGGAATTAGGACAAAGTATTAAAGTTAGCCAGGTTGATGTTGACAAAATGGAAATATTGAACTCAAAATCAATTCCTGTTGTAACCATCATGATTACTCGTGCTGCACGTGCTGCAATGAATGCTGACAAAGCTGCCGCTGCACCTGCAAAGAAAAAGTAATTCACCTGACTTTAATCGCAGCCTGACTGCGATGTATCAATTTGAATTTTAAACTGATACAATTTAGTTAATGAAATATCTGATAACTGGATTAGGAAATCCGGGGAAAGAATACGAAAACACCCGGCATAATATCGGGTTTAAAATATTGGACGCTCTAGCCGATGCGTCCAATATTGTTTTTAGTGACAGCCGTTACGGCTATGTCGCAGAATTCAAATACAAAGCCCGGACATTTATTTTACTGAAGCCCACCACTTTCATGAACCTGAGTGGCAAGGCAGTGAATTATTGGATGAAAGAGGAAAAAATCCCGATTGAAAACCTGCTGGTTTTAACCGACGATTTAGCGCTTCCATTTGGAACATTGCGCCTACGCGCCAAAGGTGGTGATGCCGGCCATAACGGACTGAAAAGCATTCAGGAATGCCTGACGAGAAACGACTATGCGCGCCTTCGTTTTGGTATCGGCGACGATTTCCACCGGGGCCAACAGGTCAATCACGTATTGGGCGAATGGAGTAAAGATGAAGAATTGGATCTCCCGTTGAAACTGGACACCTGTATCGAGATTATCAAAAGTTTTGGTACGATTGGTATCGCGCGAACCATGAATGAATTCAATAAACGCAAGTAATGGAAAATCAAGTCCGAATCGACAAATGGCTTTGGGCTGTTCGCTTGTTTAAAACCCGAAGCCAGGCAACCGAGGCCTGCAAAAAAGGTCGTATCATCGTTGGTAACGTGCAGGTTAAGCCTTCACGCATACTGAAGGAAGGTGACATTGTTCAAATCAAGAAATCACCGGTTACCTACAGCTTTAAAGTGCTTGGGCTAATCGGCAAACGAGTGGGTGCCAAGCTTGCCTCCGATTACGTCAAAGATGTAACGTCAAAAGAAGAATTGGAGATCCTGGAGATGCAAAAGCACATGTTACACTTACAGCGCGACCGAGGTACTGGACGCCCAACCAAAAAAGAACGTCGCGATTTGGACGACTTCTTTACTGATGATGATTACGACTTTGATTCGGATTGGGATTAATCGATCTTAAATAGCCCAATCTGCAATTTATCCCCATGGACTGTCGGGATTAATATTTAACCCTTAGAATCTATTTTATGCTGATTGCACAGGAAAAAAGAAAAACAAACATCGCTGAGTATATCATCTATATTTGGCAGTTGGAAGACTTATTAAGGGCGCTAAATTTCGATATGGAAAAGATCGGTCATATTTTGGTTTCCCAGTTCAAAGTTGATGAAAACACTCGCCTGGATATTTATCAATACTACAAGAATATGGTTTTGATGATGCAAAAGGAAAAAGTGACTGCTAAAGGCCATGTCCAGGCAATTCAGAACATCACAGACGATGTAAACCGTTTTCACCTCCAACTATTGCAGTCGGCAAACGATCCTCAATATAAAGCCTTGTATCAGATTGCAAAACCTTTACTCGATGAGTTCCGGATGAAAAGCAATGATGTCAGCACACACGACATCCAGGTTGCGTTACAAGCCTTATACAGCGTAATGCTACTTAAGCTTCAAAATAAAGAAGTCAGCAAAGGAACAGAACAAGCAACAGCCCATATTAGCAAACTTGTTGGTCATTTGGCCGCCCGATACAAACAAAGCGAAAGCGGAGAATTTGACTTATAGAATTTGAAGAATCAGTCCCAAAGATTCCACTCGAGTTATAAAAAACGATCTTTAGCAGAAGCGTTCGGCAAATAGCAAGAATCCCGGCGCCCAAACCAGCCTGTTCGGCGACGGGCAACCCACCGGTAAATGGCGTCACGCCATTTCTTTGGCAAGAAATAGCCAACTTTAAATATCGCGTAAAATCCTCCCAGTTTCGACGCAACTCGCATAGCTGCATCCGCAAAAACATAGGCCTTTTCCCCTTCTATTAAGATGATCGAATCAATCGAATCGGATATCTTAAGATAAGAGCGCCATTCTTTCCCTTGGGGACTATTCAAAGGAGCAAACAAGAAATGGAACTTTCGATCGTGCCTGACAATCGTCTGCACTACTCCGCTACACAAATGACAATAGCCGTCAAATAATATTAAGCTTTTGTCTTCCGGTAGCTGTTTCATTATTGATTGTTTTTGTAGTCTTTAATTAAGCCATCGCATAGCCAGTTTGCCAACGCCTGACGATTATTCTCCATCATAAACCGTTGCTGATCCCGCCCGTGATTAATGTTCCCCAGTTCGATAAATACAGCTGCCGGGTACGAATACTTCAGCACATAGAGGTTTCGGGTAGATACTGTTCCGTGGTAGCCTCTGTTGGGTTGATGGTGATCATATTTTTCCTTGAAAGTTGATTGAAGGTTCCAGGCCAGTTTCTTTCCGGTATTACTCCTTTTATCATGATAGAAAAACACATCGATGTTCTCTCCTTTACTTCTCGAATCAACATGAATAATGACCAAGCGCTGAAATTGCCCCTTATGGTTAAGGTACAACTTATTGACAGCATCTTTCCGCTGGTGCAAGCGAGTCGTTTGGCTACGCGGAATCGTCAAATTCGGATAACACACTTCATCCTTATCAGGTTTCAAAATCCGGTCATCCCGAATACCGTCATTTTTGTCTACCGTAACCATGTACACTTTCGCCCCGCGTTCTTCCAGCGCACGCGACAACCGAAGCGTAACGTCATAGGCATATTCATCTTCGCACAGCAAGCTATTGCCTAAATGTCCAATCGCTCCCGGATCGGGCCCTCCATGTCCGCTAACAAGATAAAAAATGGCTCCCTTCAAACTACTGTCCAGCAACTTGAAATTCTCATATTTACTGCCATATAACTCGTTTCGCAAACTTGTCCCTCCGGAAGAAGATGCTTGTTTAACCTGTTCTTTCGATGTTTTTTGTGCCGGACTACCAGTTCCTTTGACAACCGGCAACCGGTATGTTTGCCCAGCATAAACGGCATTATTTTTACCAATTTTCTCCTTGTTCAAGACAATAAACTCATTCAGGTATTCCCCTGGTGATAATCCGTTCCGTTTTAAGATGGAAAAGATCCCATCACCTTTTTGAGCTTTTACAGTCGGGTATTCCTGCGCAAAGACAGGAGTCAGAGCAAGAAGAATTAACGAAATAATTGCAAATATTTTAGCTAGCTGGTTGGCGAAAAACTTTACCTTTAACTCTTTCATGCATTATATTTGTTTCTAATAAACCATTAGGTAGAAGTGGAAAGTTTAAAAAAAATCCCTGAATTCTTAGGCGTTTTTTTAAATCTTTTTTCAAAATTTTGATCTCAATAAAACCAGATGCGTAAAATAGCTTTCTTAATTGCCGCCTTATCAGTCCTATTGTCCTGTAAAACTAAATTGATTGTACATGATTTCAAAGCTGATAATATCCCAAATTATCAAAACATTTCAACGTTTGACTCTTCCATCGTGAATTTCGTTCAACCATACAAGGCCGAAATTGACTTGGATATGAAAGAAGTAGTTGCTGAAAGCGACGTTGAATTGATCAAGAAAAAGCCTGAAAGCTTACTAACCAACTATCTGGCAGACATCCTCTTACACGAAGGACAGATGTATGCATCCAGATACACCGGACGACCGATTCCGACTGTCGCTTATTTAAACTACGGAGGCATACGCACTGACCTTCCAAAGGGAAAAATTACTGTTGGTAAAATTTTTGAATTGATGCCCTTTGAAAATGAGATGGTTCTTTTAAAGTTGAAGGGAGAAGACCTTTACTCGATGGCTGAAAAGATTGCGCAACAAGGAGGCGACTGTGTGGCTGGGCTTAAATTGTCGATTAAAGCTGGTGAAATTGAATCGTTCGCAATCAACAACAAGCCTGTAAACAAAGGGATCTACTACTGGTTAGTAACGAATGACTACGTTGCCAATGGTGGAGATGATATGACCATGTTCCTCAACCGGGCAACCATTATTAACACCGGGATAAAGCTGAGAGATTGTTTTATTGAACACATGAGAAATGATTTCGATGCAGGAAGAATAATCTCACCCAAACTTGACGGGAGGATCAGTTATGAATAGCAGAAGAAATTTTATTAAACGTGTTACTGCGGCATCGGCAGGAATGGCTTTAACAAACCTGCCCCAGTTGGCGTTAGCCAATAACGACTTGCTTCAGCTTACCATCCTGCACACGAACGATATTCACTGTCACATCGATCCCTTTTCGTCAACCGACCCGACTTATGCGGGACAAGGAGGCATGGCACGGATGTCGGCGCTGATCAATCAAATCAGACAGCAACAAGAGAATGTTTTATTGCTTGACTCGGGAGACATGTTCCAGGGAACGCCTTACTTCAATTTTTACAAGGGTGAATTAATCCTGAAGGTCATGTCGGAAATGGAATTCGATGCATCAACGCTTGGCAACCACGAATTCGACAACGGCCTTGATGCATTAAATAAAGCCCTCGACTATGCCAAATTCCCTTTTGTGAATAGTAATTACGATTTTTCTCAGACCAAGCTCTACGACCGTTTCAACCGCTTCGTTGTTTTCAGAAAAAACGGCATCAAAATCGGCGTTTACGGCTTAGGAATTGAAATGGAAGGTCTGATCAACAAACAAAACTACGATGGAGCGATCTACAACGATCCCGTTGCAACCGCACTGGAAATGGAAACATTCCTTAAACTGGAGAAAAAATGCGATCTGGTGCTTTGTCTCTCGCACTTGGGACTAGACTATCAGTCGTCAAAAATCTCGGATAAAACCCTCGCTCCTCAAACTAAATATACCGATTTAATCCTGGGAGGCCACACCCATACTTTTCTGGATAAACCCGTCGAGGCAAAAAATGCTGACGGGAAACGCATTTTAATCAACCAAGTTGGCTGGGGCGGTCTGGTCTTAGGCCGAATTGATTTCATCTTTGATAAGGCAGGAAAAGAAGCTCCCATCGCTCTGTCGCAGCCCATATACAACAAAGTATGAGTAGCAGTCTAAGGCATATCCTTTGCGCTGTATCGGCAGCCTTCCTGTTAAGCTTGCCCTGGCTCGGCATATTTCCTGCCTGGGTATTACTGTTTGCCTTATTCCCGATCCTGCTTTTAGAGGATGAATTGAGTCAAAACAACCGGGGAAATCCGTACCTGCTCTTTAACTACCTCTTTCTGAGTTTCTGGCTTTGGCACCTTTTTACGGTTTGGTGGGTGATAAAAGTAACCGTTTGGGGCATCCTTTTCCTTTCAATCATGAATGCCAGTTGTATGTCATTCGTGTGGTGGCTTTTCCACCGGATGAAGCAAAAATGTAGCCTTCAATTCGCTTACATCGCATTGATTGCTTTGTGGCTTAGTTTTGAGTTCCTCCATCATCGATGGGAAATTGAATGGCCTTGGTTGTGCTTGGGGAACGGCTTAGCCAGTCAACACAAAATTGTACAATGGTACGAATACACCGGCATGTTGGGTGGCACCCTTTGGATATTGATTTCGAATATGCTGGTATTTTCAATCTGGAAAAAAATCAAATCAAAGAATTTTGTTGCGATCATTGCCCGCTCGTTCCTCTGGCTCTTGGTTATTTTCATTCCGATCTTCTGGTCACTGAATCGTTACAACAACTATAAAGAAGAAGGTGACCACGTTGAAATTACCTTGCTTCAGCCCAATATTAATCCGTTTACAGAGAAATTTTCCGGTCTAAGCGCCGAAGAGCAGCTTGAAAAACTGCTGCATTTAAGCGATTCGCTGGTGACTTCAAAAACGGACTTCGTGATTGGCCCTGAAACTTGTTTACCACAAATATCAGAAGACGCCGTTTGGTCGGAGAATCCGTTTATTCGGCCTTTTATGGAAAGAGCAAAGCAAAACAATAGCCTGAACTTCATACTAGGCGCGATGACGCGCAAAAACTGCAGAAAGGACTCTCCCCTGCCCGTTTCAGCCCGTTTTGACGAGAATGCCAACCAATGGTACCAGCTATTCAATTCAGCGCTAAAAATCGATAGTAGCTCGGTTCAGGTATACCATAAAAGCATTTTGGTCGCCGGTGTTGAAAAAATGCCTTTTCAACGGTACTTCAAATTTCTGAAAAATCATAGTCTCGACTTGGGAGGCACTACAGGTAGTTTGGGTACCCAAGCGGAACCTGGTGTTTTTAAATCGAATTACACCATTGGCCCCGTTATTTGTTTCGAATCGATATTTGGACAATATCTTTCCCGCATTGTTAAAAAAGGGGCCGAGTTCTTCGTTGTAATAACTAACGACGGATGGTTGCAAAGCGCTTCCGGCTACAGCCAACATTTAGATGTAGCCAGAATCCGGGCCATCGAGTCGCGCAGAAGTATTGCCCGATCAGCCAATACCGGAATATCAGCGTTGATTAACCAACGTGGAGATATCATTTCAAAAACCGGATGGAGTGAAGAAACAGGCCTTAGAGGAACCATTCAAACCAATAAGCAGGTAACTTTCTATGTCAGATATGGGGATTTTATCGGGCGAATCGCAGCGTTTGTAGCAACGCTATTGCTTCTATACTTTATCGCCCAGGTTAAATCTCAAAAGAAGGTATAAAAAATCCGCACCAATTCGATTGCGCAAAATCCCTGAACTACAGGATTTGAGTGCCGAAACGCTCAGACTTCCATCGGTAGTAAACTACTCACCCCGATAAATCGGGACTACAAGGCCTGTCTTTACATTCCAAAAGCTTTCTCGGTTTAATGTAAACTGTTGAATTTGCCAATAATGAATTAATGCGGAAATATCTTTTGTTAGAACGTTTTCTAATTCAAAGATAGAATCAATTGCCAATTACTCCAAGCAAAATCTTTGTTTTTATAACATTGAATCAACATTCATCTGATTTCTAAGAATATCGATACAAAAGGGCTTACAGCGTAGAACCTTCCCTTTTATTCGCCGTAAAAAAGTCTCTAGAAATCTTTTTAAATCGTTTCATTCTGAAACTCAGATGGTCACCGAAAACTAATCAAAAAAGAGCTATTTTTTTGCAAAATTTATTTTGCGAAAGTGAAAACTAGTTCTATATTTGCACCCACGTTCAAAGGAGCTACAGAGACAGTGTAGCAAGACAGATTGAAAAACAATTGAGAGATTAGCTACTTCAACGGAGAGATGGGTGAGTGGCTGAAACCAGCAGTTTGCTAAACTGCCGTACGGGCAACCGTACCGGGGGTTCGAATCCCCCTCTCTCCGCATTAAGATATAATCGGGATGTGGCGCAGTCCGGCTAGCGCACCTGCTTTGGGAGCAGGGGGTCCCAGGTTCGAATCCTGGTATCCCGACAATTAAAAGGATTAAGATGTTTAATACAGCTTAGTCCTTTTTTTATGTCCCTACATTGTCCCAACAATTCGACGATTATTGGATCATTCTAAAAACTTGTGGAGAATAAATAAAAAGAAGAGTTTTGTGCTTTAATGAAAAACGAAGCATGAAGACACAGAACGATCCATACAGCCCCTTATTCGCCTCATTTTACCCGAAGAGCTTTCGATTTCATTTTATTGGTTGATCTGGAAGTCAAGGGCAAGCAGGTGCATATTTACATAGAAGAAAAAGCCTTAAAACCGGAAGGGGCTGAAAGGATCACTTCATGAACTTAAGGAGTAAAAATAAAATTGAGTGTTTTACGCTTGATAAGTGAAATAAAGAGATGTCTGAGCAAGCCGATCAATACAGTCCTCCAAGATGTTTCATTGCTCTTAAAGGCTTTTGCAGACCATTCAAAAGTTAAATCATCCGGAGACGTTAGCACCTGATCCCTATTTCTTTTGCATGAACTTTTTCAATGTTGATATTATCAGCTGTTTGCTTTCTAAAGCATCACGATAGAATAGTGCCATAAAGAAAAATGCAATCAAATTCACACCAAACTGCCAATATGTGGATGCCAATGGCTTGGGAGTATTCCCAAAATAATGAATTGAATACAATATAACCCACGCCTGAATTGAAGGTACAATTGTAGCCATCATTATTGCTGTATTCTTAGCCTGAACTAATTGGGTTATTTTCTCACATACTCTTATATTAAAACCTCCAATCAGTAGGTTGAAAAGAAATTGTCTGAAGAAACTGTATAATGCTGGAGAAAAGCCATGATCATAGTTAATAAGAAATACGATGGACCCGGTTAAAACACCGGATAAGCTTCCCATCATGAAATTTATATGCTTATTTAACCAAGCAATCGCTTCCAATAATCTGACGAAGACTGTTGATTTAGGTATTTGCGCCATTTTTTTTTATAATTCGCGCTGCAAAGGTAATGATTCTTCTGAAACAGGACAGTTTTATAGCTTTTCCATATTAATTCTGAATATCGCAATGGAGACCTTTCTTAACTTAAGTTTGCAAAGATGAATGCTTATTCAGCTGAAATAAAACTGCATTGTGAATTTTACAGCCTACCTGCAATTCACATAAACACATCACAAACAAACACATAAGCATGCATATCAGGATTCAGCATGAAAAAAAATGCTGCATTATTTGAAGAATTTAGCAAACATTACAAAACTATTTTCGCTTGGGAAACAGCCAATTTTTACAGCAAGTCCAATTCTTTTAGTATCCGAAGCGTTAATGGATAAGCAGGCAAAGGCATGCTACCATGATCAAACCCATCCATTTCATATAAATGTGATTGTTGGTGCCCGGCAACTTTCATCATCCGATACATGTAGGCGTTTTCTTCGTAGCGGCCTAACATTTCCAATTCACGATCGCCGGTGATCAAATACAACGGTGGAGCATCGGGGCGAACAAAATAGAGCGGGGCATATTCGTCAACAATCGGCTGCGTACCGGGAATACCGCGCTCTGAACGAATTGTGAAGTGAGTAATCGTATGACCACTGAAAGGCACAAGTGCAGCTATTTTATCCGCATCAACACCAAACGCTTCCAGATAATGTTTGTCCAGCCCCACCATACTAGCCAGGTAACCGCCAGCAGAGTGCCCTGAAACAACAATACGCTCAGCAGAGCCTCCGTATTCCGCAATATGATGAAATCCCCAGGCAACAGCCGCCGCAGCGTCTTCAATATACTCCGGGCATTTCACTTTCGGACTCAATCGGTAATTTACGGCAACAACGGCTACACCCTTGTTCTTCCACTCATCAGGAACAAATTTCTCTCCACCGGTGATACCTCCTCCGTGAAACCAAATAATCGTCGTGAAATCCACCTTATTGGCCGGATAATAGATGTCCAGGTGACAACGATCCTTCATATAGTCCGTTAATTCATCACCCTCCCTGTAAAGGATGTCATTTTTTGTCTCATACGAAATTGCCTCCTGAGCGGAAAGCGAAAAACTTAGCCCAACAGTAAAGAAAAGAATAGCGATAAAAAGCCGAGGTGTTCTCATGATTGAATTGATTGGTTTGGAGCTGAAAGATAAGGAATCCACGACAAATAATAAACAAAAAAGCAGCCAAATAGGCTGCCTCTCAGGATATGTATTTTAAAATATTTTATTAGAAAGTCTGCATACGGTGTAATCTGAAATATTGCCCTTCTGTAGCCAACAATTCATCATGCGTACCCATCTCGACAATCTTTCCTTCGTGCATTACACAAATTACATCAGCATTCTTAATGGTCGATAAACGGTGAGCAATGACCAGCGATGTGCGATTTTTCATCAGCTTCTCCAAAGCATCCTGAACCAAGCGCTCCGATTCGGTGTCCAAAGCAGATGTTGCTTCGTCCAAAATCAAAATCGAAGGGTTTTTCAGAATAGCACGGGCAATACTCAGTCGCTGCCTTTGGCCACCAGAGAGCTTACTTCCTCGGTCTCCAATCAACGTATCATAGCCATTTTCAGTCTCGATAATGAAATTATGAGCATTAGCAACCTTTGCTGCAGCAATGACATCCTCCATGGTTGCGTTCTTAACCCCAAACGCTATATTATTAAAGATGCTGTCATTAAACAGGATGGCCTCCTGGTTAACATTCCCCATTAATTCGCGCAAATCATGAATTTTCAAATCCCGAATATCGGTACCATCAATGTTGATGGAGCCTTCAACCACATCGTAGAAACGCGGCAACAAATCAACAAAAGTGGTTTTTCCGCTACCCGACTGCCCAACCAAGGCAACTGTCTTTCCTTTAGGAATGACTAAGGAAACATCGGTTAAAACAGGTTTGCCTTCGTAAGCAAAAGTGACGTTTTTATATTCAATTTGAGATTCGAATTTTTGAATCGTTCTGGCATCATCTTTATCATGAATTGAAATCGGAGCTTTCAACACCATGTCAATCCGATCCATGGCAGCAAGTCCTTTCTGAATGCTGTACAGAGCCGTAGTAAAGGCTTTCGCCGGGTTGATGATCTGGTAGAAAATCCCCAGATATGCGATAAATTCCGGGCCAGTCAGTTCGCTGTTATTTCCGATAATCAATGTACCGCCGAACCACACGACAATCACCATTACAATGGTTCCCAAAAATTCGCTCATCGGGTGCGCCAATTCACGGCGGCTCATCAGGCGGTTCATCGTCAACCGGTATCCCTCCAGTTCCTTCTCAAAATGAGCATCCATTTTCTTTTCTGCATTGAACGCCTTTATGATCCGCAAACCGCCCAAGGTTTCTTCGATCACCGTCAAAATAGACCCCATTTTGTCCTGTCCTTCGCGCGAAAACTTTTTCAGCGATTTACCAACCCGCCCGATAATAAATCCGGCAATCGGTAAAACAATAAAAATAAACAGCGTCATCGATGGACTCATAATCAGCATCGAAATCAATAACACGATGATGAGCACCGGATTTTTAAGGAACATATCCAACGAGGACATAATCGAATTTTCAACCTCGGATACGTCACCGGTTGCCCGGGCAATGATATCGCCTTTGCGTTCGTCAGAGAAAAACTGCATAGACAACCGAAGCACACGGGTATAAATTTGCTGGCGAATATCGCGAACAACACCATTCCGAATATGAACAGCTTCCCAAGCCGCCAAATAGGCAAAACCCACCTTTAGCAAGGTTGATGAAATGACAAAAAAGCCGACGAACAATAAAGTATATCCCGAACCATACTCGTGCTTAATTAAAGTCACATAGTAGTACAGATTATTCTTAATTGCATCGAGACTAGCTGTCCACTCAACCAATAAATTAACCTCTTCCGAAAGCCCAAAGATGATTTCAAGAATAGGAATCATCATGGCCATCGAAAACACCGTAAAAACAGCTGACAGCAAGTTGAACAGGAAGTTTAAAATCATCCTGCTTTTATAAGGAGGAATAAATCTCCGCAGGACATTCAGAAAATCTTTCATGACAGATTTTTTTGTTATTTAAGCTACTTCGCCTGTTCTACCTTAAAAAATACCGGTATAATTCTGTGGTGTTATCGTTTTTAATTCTGCTTTTAATGTATCATTGATATTCAATGAATCGATAAATTCATGAACGACTTCCTGGTCAATCTTACGATTCACACGCGTTAAATCGCGCAGAGCTTCATAGGGATTCGGATAGCCTTCGCGACGAAGAATCGTTTGAATTGCCTCAGCAACAACCGGCCAGTTATCTTCAAGATCAGCTTCGATAGCAGCCTTATTCAGCAACAATTTATCCAAACCGCGCATGGTTGAGCTCACTGCAATTAGTGTGTGTGCCAATGGCATACCGATGGTACGCAAAACCGTAGAATCGGTCAGGTCGCGTTGCAGACGAGAAACCGGCAACTTGGCAGACAGGTGTTCAAAAATAGCATTGGCCATTCCCAGGTTCCCTTCCGAATTCTCGAAATCGATTGGGTTTACTTTATGAGGCATGGCAGATGAACCAACTTCTCCGGCTTTAATTTTTTGCTTGAAATACTCCATTGAGACATAAGTCCACATGTCCCGGTCCAAATCAAGAATGATTGTATTCACGCGCTTCAACGCATCAAAAATAGCAGCATGATTATCGTAATTGGCAATTTGCGTTGTGTACTGTGCACGTTCCAATCCCAAGTAGTTTTTCAGGAAATGGTTACCGAAAGCTTTCCAGCTAATTTCCGGATAGGCAATATTGTGCGCATTGAAATTTCCGGTTGCACCACCAAATTTGGCGTCGCAGTTGATGCCGCGCAATTGCTCCAATTGTTTTTTTATACGCTCTGAAAAGACACGAATTTCTTTGCCCAAATTAGTTGGCGATGCTGGTTGACCATGCGTTTTTGCAAGCATCGGAATATTTTTCCATTCTTCCGCCAATTCGTCCAGTTTGTCAACCAAATCGTTAACAGCCGGGAAATATTCGAAATCCAGTGCGTCATGAATCGACTTCGGCACGGCAGTATTGTTAATGTCCTGCGATGTCAATCCAAAGTGAATAAACTCTTTGTATTGTTTGATGTCCAGCTTATCAAATTCTTCCTTCAGGAAATATTCCACTGCTTTAACATCGTGGTTCGTCACTTTCTCGATATCCTTAATCCGTTGTGCATCTTCGACAGAAAACACGTCAATTATTTGCCGAAGCTTTGGAAACAAATCCTTATTGAAGTCGGCCAACTGAGGCAGTGGCAACTCACACAAAGCAATAAAATATTCAACCTCAACAAACACCCGATATTTTATGAGTGCATATTCAGAGAAATAATTTTCAAGGTTACTGACTTTCGACCGGTAACGGCCATCTATAGGGGTAATTGCAGTTAATAAATTCAATTCCATGATTTTAATTTTTCGAGGGGCTAAAGTTAGCAATTATTTAGTTTTTACCTCAGCCTTAATTGATCGCCTGACAGTCTCGCTTTTATTGCCGCTCGATTAATGCTTGCCGGAAAACATCCAGTACCGTATTAAAGACAAAAGATTGTTTTCATAAGAAATATTAATAGCGTCCGCTTTTTATTTTGTATCTTGTAAAAACGCTTCAAAATCAATAACCACGTTTCAATATGTTCAGAAAATTTGCGTATTCAATATCCATTTTAATACTGTTGTTCTCTTGCTCCGAAAAACCGACAATCGACACGCGCACGGTTTCTTCGGTGGACCTTAACAAGTATATGGGAACCTGGTATGAAATCGCCCGGTTTCAACATTCGTTTGAAAAAGATCTAGTCGGTGTAACAGCTAATTACAAACTACGTGACGATGGAAAAATAAGAGTTCTCAATTCTGGGTGGAAAGGTACTTTTGAGGGAGAATTCGATGCCGCCAGAGGGGTCGCCAAAATTCCCGATCCTGCAGAACCCGGAAAACTCAAAGTTTCCTTTTTCCTGTTTTTCTATTCTGATTATTACATTCTGGAATTGGACACCACCAATTATGAATATGCTCTGATCGGCAGCTCAACCCCTGACTATTTATGGATTTTGGGGAACAGCCCGCAAATGGATCCTGCTATTTACAAAATGCTTGTTGACAAAGCCGCAGAGCGTGGATACGATGTGAGTAAACTCTATAAAGTTCCTCAACCCCAATTGTAACAATATCTTTTATTCCCGGTGAATTTCAATATTCAAAAAAGATTAACTTTGGATAAATCACCAACGAAAAAAACTATGAAATCGGCGCTTCTTTTTGCAATTATTGTATGCTGTTCTTTTACCTCTTTTGTTCTTGCTCAAAATGAACCTGCCCAACAGGGTAAGAAACTGATTTATAAACTGAACATCAAAAACAACATCATGCCAAGAACCTGGCGTGATACCCAACATGCATTCGAGGAAGCTGACAGCTTAAAGGCCGATTTAATCCTGATTCATATGAATACCTACGGAGGAACGGTACTCGATGCCGACTCTATCCGCACAAAGATTCTCAACAGCTCCATTCCTGTTTATGTTTTTATCGACAACAATGCAGCCAGTGCCGGTGCCTTGATTTCCATTGCCTGCGATAGTATTTACATGCGCCGCGGTGCCAATATCGGGGCCGCCACTGTCGTAAATCAAACCGGGGAGAAGATGCCCGACAAATATCAGTCGTACATGCGGTCGATTATGCGCTCAACGGCCGAGTCGCACGGCGGCGATACGATCATTAGCGGGCAGGACACAACGTTCCATTGGTTTCGCGACCCGACAATTGCTGAAGCGATGGTCGATGAACGGATTTATATTCCGGGTGTTATTGATACCGGGAAAGTACTCACCTTCACACCGAGCGAAGCCATGAAACACGGTTTCTGCGAAGGGATCGCTGAAAACGTACCGGAAGTGTTGAAGCAGATTGGAATTGAGAACTACGAAATTGTGGAATACACTCCTACTTTCATTGAAAAAATCATTGGCTTTTTAGTAAACCCTATCGTATCGGGAATTCTGATTATGGTCATACTGGGTGGGATTTATTTCGAAATGCAGACACCAGGGGTCGGCTTTCCACTGGTCATCGCGATCATTGCAGCATTCGGGTACTTTGCACCGCTATATCTCGAAGGTCTTGCCGCCAATTGGGAAATCCTGCTCTTTATTGTCGGCCTGATTTTAATTGCGGTCGAAATATTTGTCATCCCGGGATTCGGTATTGCAGGGATTCTGGGTATTCTCTTTGCCTTTACAGGCCTCGTTTTAAGTCTGATTGAAAATGTTGTTTTCGATTTTGGCGGAGTACATCCAGAAAAAATCATGACTGCATTGACGACAGTATTAGTGGCACTTTTTTCAAGTTTTATTCTCAGTCTAATCCTCAGTAAGAAAGTCTTTACGGCCGATAGAGGTGCATTCCGAAATCTTTCTTTACACTCAACCCAGGAAAAAGAATACGGTTTTGTAGGCATTGATCAAAACATTAAAAAACTCGAGGGTAAAACAGGCGTTGCGTATACGGTTCTTCGTCCTTCCGGTAAAGTACAAATTGAAGGACGGATTTATGATGCCGTTGCAAATTTGGGCATGATTGACCGTGGCGAACCAATTATAGTTGTTAAAGATGAAGCAGCCCAATTGTATGTTGAAAAAGCCTAAGCCACACTTCGCCGTTTTGTGTAGAAATCACAATTAGTATGTATTTGCAATACACTTTCATGTTGTTTTGACGATTCCGGTCGTCTAAAATCCCTACTTGTGGGGATTTCAAAGATTCGGTGGTCTTCTCAATTTTACATCGTTGAAATTTGGTATATCGGAAACCACCTCAACGACACCGAATCTTTAATTTAAAAATTACATGAAAAGAATAAGCTACATGGCAGCAGTTCAAATTCTGCTGGCCTTATTTCTACAAGTCAATTTATTTGCCCAAAAATCAGGAACAGTAAAAGGGAAAGTCATCACTTCAGACGATGAAAATGCGGCTTTTGTTAATGTTTTCATTCCGGGAACAACCTTCGGAACGACCACCGACAACAATGGTATTTTTACTCTTCGGGGCATCCCTTCCGGAGAACATGAAGTTTCGCTTTCACTTATCGGTCTCGAAACTAAAACAGTTGAGTTGACAGTTAGAGAGAATCAAGTGACAGATGCCGGGACAATCGTATTAGCTGAAAAATTAAGTGTTCTGGAGGAAGCAGTCGTAGTTGCCAGCCGCTTGAACCAATTTGCTGCTAAAACCACTGAATATGTTGCAGGTATTCCTCTGAAGAACATCGACAACCCACAATCCTATTCATCAATTACCGGAGCCCTGATGGAGGAACAAATGGTCACAGACCTGACAGATGCAATGAAAAGCATAACCGGAGGCGGTGGCTACGTGAAATCCAACGAAGGAAACATTAGTGTTTACCTGCGTGGATTTCGCTCTGATGCCTATGTAAAAGACGGTATGTTATCTTTTGTTCGCGTGCCTGTTGATCCACAAAACGTAGCGCGAATGGAAATCATTAAAGGGCCGTCAGCTGTTATGTACGGCTCGGCAAACAACAACGTCTCATCGTACGGAGGTGTGCTGAACCGTGTTAGTAAAAAACCGATGGAGCACAAAAGCATGGACCTGTCTTATTCAACTGCAAGCTGGGAGCTAAACCGCTTAACAGCCGATATCAATTCACCACTGGATGAAGATGGCAAAGCCTTGTTCCGCGTTAACGGAGCCTACCATTCAGAAAACAGCTTTAAAGATGCCGGTCTTCAGCGGGACTTCCTTTTTGCCCCTTCGTTGACCTACCAACTGACCGACAAACTGAAAGTAAGTTTACTCACCGAGTTCTTTCACACAAAACGTACTTTAACCTTTGCCAACGGCGTTGCCAATACTGTAACTGCTGAAACATGGAACGAATTGGACTGGGATTATAAAAAGTCATACTGGTCAAACAACATGGCTGGCAAAATGAGTTCCAAAACCGTCAATGGTATGATTGAATACCAAATATCGCCACGAATTAAATCAACCACAGCGCTATCGACTGCTGAAATTGATGTTGAAGCCAACTTCCTGCGTCTCTATTTCACAAGCGACACAACCGTGCAACCATGGGTCCTACAGTATATGCCGCGCACAGCTGGATCGGTTCATGCGAAACAAGAAATCAGTGGAGATTTCGATCTGGGAAAACTCAATAACAAATTTTTGGCAGGTGCCAGCTATGTTCGGGTTTACGATCGATACCAACGAAACACCGGAACATGGGTTCGTTACGACATAGTTGATATGACCACCGGAGCAAGTCCAGCTTACTCGTTGGATGCGCACCAGCAACTGGCAGACGCGGCGGGCATTACAGCAACTCGCACGTCATACGATACTTATTCAGCATACCTGTCTGACGCAATCAGTTTTAACGACTACATCACTGTTTTGGGCGGTATTCGTTACGACCGCAACCAATTGGACAATACCGTTACGAATGGTATTGAAGGAACAAAAGGATACGATCTGAATGCGTTTTCTTACAAAGCCGGGCTAGTGGTGTCACCGGTAAAAGACCAGGTGTCTGTTTTCGGAAACTATATGAATGGCTACAACCTGGTGTCTCCGGGGGCCGACAACACCGGCGAACAATTGGATTGGGATCCGGAATATGCTCAGCAATGGGAAGTTGGAACGAAAATCGACTTGTTTGAGAAGAAATTGATGAGCACCATCAGTTACTACCACATCGAAATTGAAAACCAGGTGATTGTTTCCAATGGCGAACAATACCAAAATGGCACTAACACAACCAGCAAGGGAGTCGAAGTTGAATTGATTGCCAACCCGGTTCCCGGCCTGAACTTTGTCAGCGGTTTCACGCACAACAAAGCCTACTACAACGACACACCCGAATACCGAATGACTTATTCTCCGGAGAACCTGTTCAACTTTTGGGGAAGTTACCGGGTAATGAAAGGCGGACTGAAAGGTCTGGGCGCAGGACTTGGCCTGAATTATGCCAGCGAGACATTCGTAAACACAACCAACACATTCGGTTCCGAAGCCTACACGGTAGCAGATGCAACGGTATTTTACGATTTACCCAAAATACGCTTTAGCCTGAAAGTAGATAACCTGACAGACAAACAATACTACAACCCATACGGGCAAGCACAAAAGCCCCGCAACGTTAAAATTGGTATCAGCTACCAATTGTAATACGATAGATAGATTCGATTAACAGGATGGTTCGGGCAGCTTCGGCTGCTCTTATCATCCTTTTATCACAAACAAAATGTTATGAAACAAGGAGCATCCCGCTTAAAATCACTGCCCCTCTTGGTCGCTGTTTTTTTCCTGCTTTTCACTTGTAGCAGTCAACAGACTGCTTTTGCGGCATCTGAACGGATTCAACAAACGCTGTTCAGTTCTGAAATAGACGACTCAGTTAAAATTGACATTCAGTTACCGGATAGCTATTCCAGATTCCCGGATCAAACATACCCCGTTCTTTACTTGTTGGATGGTAATTTTTATTTCGACTATGCAGCTGCTACCACCCAGATGTTGTCGCGTGGCATTCAACCATTCACCCCCGAATTTATTCTGGTCGGAATCAGCTCTCGCAACCGCTTTCGCGATTTCACCGCCACAAATGCTAAAGTCAACAACGATGGAACGCCCGTAGAATCAATCTACCAAACGAGTGGTGGAGCCGATCGATTTACACTGTTTCTAACAGAAACGCTACGTCCCAAAATAGAGTTCAACTACCGTTCAAATGGTTTCAACATGCTGTTTGGACATTCTTTTGCAGGCCTCTATACATTAGATCTGCTACTGCACCAAAAGGCCGATTTCAATGCCTGGTTAATTGCCGATCCAAGTCTTTGGTGGGATAACGAATCCTTATTTCACGAAAGTCCGGTTCTACTGCAAAAAGATTTCGAACCGACCGCCCTGTTTTTGGGCTACACCAACTCGATCAGTATTCCACCGGGAATTGATACAACACTGATGGCTGACTGTAATCATGAAATGGCAACCCGCCTTCAGACAAAATCACATGCTTTTTATTTAGAGACGCGATTTTATTCGGACTGTAGCCACGGCTCAGTTGTCATTCCTACTTTTTATGATGGACTTTGTTTCTTCTTCCAAGGCTATTCTACCAATCCCAAACAGGTGGGATTCGACCTAAATACTTTATTGGAAACATACGAATCGATCAGTCAGAAAATTCATTTCCAATTGATTCCACAACAGTCCCAACTGGAAAACCTCGTTCGGTTTTTCATGCGAACAACCAACACACGGGAAACTGCCCGGCAGTTCCTCGTCTACTGGCAGGAGCAATATCCTGGAAGTGCCGGCTGGAAAATATACCAACAAAAGCTAGCCAATTCATTTAACTGATAACAGAAACAGAAAACATATGCTACGAAATTTCTTTTACCAAACACACCTTTACCTGGGAATAGCCAGTTCCATCGTATTGATCATTTTGTGCCTAAGCGGAAGCATCCTTGCTTTTGAAGAAGAGTTTATTGATCTGTTCGATCGCTCATACCGCATTTCAAAAAACGAACGAGCAGAGCGCTTGCCGCTGACACAGAAAATAGCCAATATTGAAACATCCACAGGGAAAGTAGTCAGCGGCATGATGATTTTTGCCGAAGCAGAAAAGAACCATCTGTTCATGTTGACCAATCCTAAGACAGAAACAGCAACGGGAGAACACCGGCGTCCGGAACAGATGTGGGTCGACTCCTACACCGGAGAACAAATTGCCAAGCCGGAAAGTGCTACTGCCGAAGGATTTTTCCATTGGGTCATGCAACTCCACCGTTGGTTACTGCTCGATCGTAAAATCGGGCGAACGATAACCGGTGCAGCAACCGTGATCTTTCTGCTTTTAACTATTTCAGGCTTGGTCCTGTATTCACCGGCCAAGTTAACCGGTTGGTTGAGACGTAGCACCTGGCTCCCGAAACTGAGAATAAAAAAAGCTTCGGGTGCCAACTTCATCCTCCACCGAAATTACAGCTGGTACGCAGCAATCCCGTTGCTATTGATGGGATTTTCGGCACTTATCTGGTCGTATCCGTCATACTACAACGGTCTGGAAAGACTTTTGGGCGACCAACTGGGCAAGCAACGATTCGACAAAACAATTCCGTTGAATTATCACCCCGACACCTCGACTAAAATGTTGCCTATTGAGGCAATTATTGCCAAAGCCGACGAAGCCCTGCCCTACTCAACAAAAATATACCGCATCGATTTGCCGAAAACCAAGGACGAAAGTATCATGGTACGCAAAAAAAACGCAGCCTTCCTTGCTTACGATGCTGCCGATAAAATTCAGATCGATCCCTACACCGGAGAAGTTATAGAAATTGACGAATTCCGCAACTGGAGCTTTCGCTCGAAGGTTGCCGCACTGATCCGAACCATTCATATCGGCTCTTTTGTGGGAATAACTTCCAAGATCATTTACTTTCTCGCAGCCCTGCTGGCAACATCCTTACCCGTTACAGGCCTATTACTCTGGGTTAAAAAACTACGCGCCGGGAAAAAACGCAAGCAGATAAAACTGGTTTAAAAGTGAGCTAAATATTAAATGAGACAACAGATCAAATATCGATTCCTCTAAATACTTAAATGTTTTAGGTAAATTTGAAAACAATTTTCCACGAGAATTGATTATAGATTAAAAAGAGGCTTAGTGATGAAAGATTTTCTGCTGAATTACATCAATGAATTGGTTTACCTACTGAACGAAATGGCTCCTTGGCTACTGTTGGGACTCGTGTTTGCCGGCTTGCTCAAGGTATTTTTCCCGGAGGACAAAGTACAAAAGTATATGGGGAAATCGACCACAAAATCGGCGGTCAACGCATCGCTTTTGGGTATTCCGATGCCACTATGCAGCTGTGGTGTTATCCCAACCGGTATTTCCTTTTTCCGAAACGGTGCTTCGAAAGGAGCAACAAACTCGTTCCTGATATCAACACCGCAGACCGGGGTCGATTCCATATTTGCTACTTACTCGATGTTGGGCTGGCCGTTTGCTGTATTGCGTCCAATTGTCGCTTTTGTAACCGGCATTGCAGGCGGTATTCTCACCAACTGGCTGGCAAAAGAAAAACCAGCGCCGAAAGTGGCTCCAAAACCAGCTTTCGCCGGATTTGCGATGGCCCCCGGAGCAATGACACAAAACAACGGCAGCCTTTTAACCGCGCTCCCCCAAACGCCCAAGCCGAAGAACGGAGCTGCCTGCGACGATGCTTCATGTGGATGCCACTCTGAGAAACCCAAACGAAACGCCTTCGTTCAAGCGTCACACTATGCCTTTATCGAATTGTTGCAAGATATTGCCAAATGGCTAATCATTGGATTCCTGATTGCCGCCCTGATTTCAGTGCTTTTACCCGACGACTTTTTTACTCGCTTCCATGGCCTGGGGTTCGTTGAAATTCTGGTCATACTGGCTGCATCGGTTCCAATTTATATTTGTGCGACCGGTTCCATCCCAATTGCTGCGGTCCTGTTGCTAAAAGGCGTTTCTCCCGGTGCAGCATTAGTTTTTCTGATGGCCGGACCGGCAACCAATGTTGCCACAATCTCGGTCATCGGAAACACCATGGGACGCAAATCCCTTTTTGTGTATCTGGGGACCATTATTGGCGGAGCCGTTCTTTTTGGAATGTTGACAAACTGGCTCATCCCGGCCGATTTCATCTTAAGCAAAGTCATGCACATTCACAGCGGAGAACACGAAATGGTTCCGATGTGGCTGCAGATTACCTCGTCGGTGGTATTGATCGGCTCGCTGATTTTTGGCTACTTCTACCAACGATTCGAGAAAAACAAACAAAAAACAAATGCACTGGCATTGAAAACATTGAAAGTTGAAGGGATGACTTGCTCACACTGCGAGGCAAGCGTTACCCGTAACTTACTGAAAATAGCCGACATTGACGAAGTTATAGCCGACAAAAACACCTCAGAAGTAAAGGTGTCGGGGAAAAAGATCGACCTGAAGGAAATTGAAAAAGTGATTGAAGCAATCGGCTATCATTATAAAGGAGAAATTTAATGCAACTAATCCAGTTGGGCTTAATTATTCTAAGCCTTATTCCCACTATAGCTACCCTCTTACTCGGCTATCAAATTATGAGGGCTGGGTTCAGCTTTGGCAAACCACCGATTAACAAGGCGCTGTTTTACCTGACTAAAGCAATTCTCTCGGTGACATTTGCTTTTTTGGTGTTGGCCTCCTTTTTCCGTGAGTTTTTCAGTCACATCCCGGGACTGATTCAAAACGAGGTCCCCGACGTGCAAAAACTAATGTGCATGATCTTCCTCTTTGCGGGGATCATCCTGCTGTTACCGGCCTATTACACCATGGGAATTTTCACCCGCGTGGGCTTGCCAACATCGGAGCATGTGCTACAAACGGAAGGAGTTTACCGCGTTAGTCGGAATCCAATGTACACCAGTTTCTTTTTCTTTTTTGCTGCTTGTTTTCTGCTCATCCCATCGCTGATACTGGCGGCCTTGATGCTCTTCAACCTGATTATCCATCACCTGATCATTAAAAAGGAAGAAAGCTATTTGGAATCCGCTTTTGGAGAAGTGTACCTGCAGTATAAAAAGAGCGTTGCCCGATATCTTTAATAACTTTCAACATTGTTGAACAACGAATCAAAAGCAAAAAAATCCCGGCTACTAACCGGGATTGAAGTATAAGGAGATTACTCTAAAAATGTGGCTAATCTATAATCAGCCTAAGTCTGTTCATTAATTATTTGGATTGTTTTTTGAAATTTGACAACCCTTCATCCAAAAACTTCACGAAGTTATCTGCATTCAGGTCGTATGCTTTGGGTTGCGTTAGCTCCTGTCCCGCATGATCGAGCAACACGTAATACGGTTGCGCATTCACGCCAAACCGGGTAATTTGAAAATCGGCATATTTTTTACCAATTGTCTTCTTCACTCTTCCATCGTAGCTCGAGGTAACCCATTCCTCTTCAGCCAGTGTGGTTTTATCATCAACATAAAGCGCAATCACCACATAGTCGTTCCGCAGGCGCTGCAGCACGCGAGGATCGGACCAAACATTGGCTTCCATCTCCCGGCAATTCACACAACCGTGCCCGGTGAAGTCAATAAAAACGGGCTTATTTACTTTTTTTGCATAAGCCATTCCCTGCTCATAATCGAAGAAACCATCCAAACCGTGTGGCAAGTGCAAAAACTCGTGGTATTTCACATCCGTAATCTGAGCACCATCCCTGCCGCCATTTAAACCGCTACCGGCATTCAATTTAATTTCATCGCGAATAATTTTATTGATATTAAAATCGTGGGTTGTCATTGGCGGCATGTAGCCTGAAATCGCTTTCAGAGGCGCACCGAACATCCCCGGAATTAAGTAGACGACAAATGCAAATGAAGCGATTGACAACATCAAGCGGGGGACCGTCACGTGCTTCACATCGCTATCGTGCGAAAATTTGATTTTCCCCAGCAAATACAGCCCTAACAACGAAAAGATGACGATCCATAACGCCAGATATACTTCCCGATCCAGAATTCCCCAATGGTAGGTTTGATCGGCAACACTCAAAAATTTCAGCCCCAATGCCAATTCAAGGAAACCCAAAACCACTTTTACCGAGTTTAACCAGCCACCTGATTTAGGAAGGTTGTTCAACCAACCTGGGAACAAGGCAAATAATGTAAAAGGAAGCGCAAAAGCCATTGAGAATCCAAACATGCCGACGATGGGTTTCAAAACTGCACCACTGGCCGATTCAACGAGGATTGCTCCAACAATCGGACCGGTACATGAAAATGAAACCAGCACAAGCGTTAACGCCATGAAGAAAGACCCCATGAAGCCGCCTTTATCAACCTGACTGTCTGACTTATTTACCAACCAGCTAGGCAATACGATCTCGAACATCCCAAAGAATGAAAACGCGAAAATCATAAAGACTAAGAAAAAGATGGTATTGGGAATCCAGTGGGTACTCAACCAGTTGGCAATATCCGGTCCAAAAATCAAAGCGACAACGGTACCAACGACTGTGTAAATCGCGATAATCGAAATGCCGTAGAAGGCTGCATACAAGCGGGACTTTAATTTCGTATCGCCGCTGTGCATAAAAAAGGAAACCGTCATCGGAATCATCGGGAACACACATGGAGTGAGGATCGCGGCCAAACCAGCCAAAAATGAGAAAAACAGAAACATCCACAAATTTTCAGTAGATCCTTCTTTTCCCTTATCAGTTAAAACTTTCCCTTCGGCTGCCGGAGTCGTCTCAACGACTTCAGTTTCATTGTCCGTCACCGCAGTATTAACCGCTTCCGGTTCTTTTAGTTGTTTTGTTTCCTCTGCTTCCTTGGACTTTACCGGAGGCGCAGCAACTTCAGTTACTTCCTTTTTTTTTTCTGTAGTCGCTGCTTCTGCAGTCGCAGTAGCGGCTTTGTATGCTTTTGTTTTAAAACTGAAGTCAACCTCTGTTGGCGGCAGACAAGTCTCGTCGTTACAACACATAAATTCCAGGTAACCATCAATTGTCACCGGATCGGTTGTTTTCAATTTTATCGTTTGAATAAACTCGGCTTTTGTGGAGAAATACCGCAAATCCATCTGAAAAGTATCATCAAACTTTTCAATCGGTGTCGGTTTGGTCGTCATTTTACCGACAAATTCAATTTGCGAATTGTCGCTGAAATGAAATGATGTTGGAACAGGACCACCTTCAGGCAAACTGGTGTCGTACAAGTGCCACCCTTCTTCAATAGTGGCTTTAAAAATTAATTGTACCTCGTCACCATCCTGTTTGGAATCAAATGACCATTTTACCGGCTCCATGATCTGGGCAAACGATTGAACCGCAAATACTGCCAGAACAATTAAAATTGAGAGTCTTTTCATAATCGACTTAATGTTGTTTTGAAAAAATGAGTTTCTATACTTCCGATCTATTCAAATCGAGAAACGATCCGAAAATATTGACAGTTCAAAAGTACGCGGTACTTTTAACAGCTACAACAATGCGAAGGTTGATAAAGGGTCGGAAAAGGTTGAAAAAGGGTCTAGACCCCAATGTCTGAATCTATTTATTGCTGTTATACAAGCTGATGGCCTCTTTCCGGTTGGAAACGCCTAAGCGTTTATAAAGGTTGTTGATGTGTGTTTTCACCGTGCTGATTTCCACAAATAATTCGGCTGCGATCTCTTTATTCGTTTTCCCTGCAGCAAGTCCTTCCCAAATTTTGCGCTCTTTATCGGTCAGCAACTGGAAATAATCGATGCTGTCTTCTTCCCTCTGTCTCATCTTCAACTTCCATATCCATAAACAAAGCATAAAAATAACAAGCGCCTCGCCCCAAATGATCCAGGTTCTCCATGGCTTGGTAATTTTCGGGATCTCGCAAACCAAGTCCCTATATCCGACCAAGTTATTCAGCATATCATCATAAACGCTCGTATACAAAGCTTTCGGATAAGAGGACTTCATCCGTTCTTGGAAATCGAAATAAAAATTACTGTTTCGCAAAAAATCGGTTTCCCGATCCTCAATATGGTATAAAGCAAACAGACCAACCATAGGATCTTCAGATTGGTTGACAAATTCACGAATACTACGGTTCAAGCTCTGGCTCTGGAAATCGCGCTTAGCAACGGTATTAATCTCATTTAAGGAACGACGTTTCAGAAAATAAGAATCTTCGAAGCCAGCCAGTGCCTTATTTCCTTCCGATCCTTCGATTTGTATCTTAGCAAACAACTCGCTTCCATCTTGGCTTCGTATCGTCAGTTGACTACTATTATCCAATAAGAGGTGAATAAAATTGCGACGGGTGTCATTCGTAAATTCAATAGCAAACGAGTTACTTCGGATAAGATATAACCGGTAAAAACGCGAATCGTCCGGTAAATCCTGACCTGACAAAACGAAATTGCCATCCGTATCAATCATTCCTTCATTAATAACAAACTCGGGGGAAGCAACGAACAAGTTTTCGGGTGACTGAATAGAGGCGAGGTAGATTCGGGGTTGCCAATCATCAGTGATATTAATCTGTCCTTTTATTTCGTAAGCTGAAACAACTTGCGCAAAAAGACAAATTAGGGGTAGGACAAATAGTAATTTCCGCATAAAAGATAGTTCTAGAACCCCTAAAATAATAAATCCCGAACAAATATGTCCGGGATTTACATTTATTAAAGTATTATTTCTTCCATGTTTTCATCGAAAAAATGATAATCGAGAAAACTCAGGGAGTTTACTTCTTCTATTGCGACTTTTCGCAAAAACTTTAAAGCCCATTTCCTGCGTTGGGACATAAATCCCTTTGTCAGGAAGGCGGCCACATACGGATGAACTTTTAGTGTCAATTTCCTTTTATTCAAATCTTTGAAAATGTAATTGACTTTATTGTCCAGTTCATCTGTGAAGAGAATCGTAGGCGTCACCTTTCCGGTACCCTTACATGTAGGACAAACTTCTGCTGTTTCTACATGTTCTTCAGGGCGAACCCGTTGGCGGGTGATCTGCATCAAACAAAACTTGCTCAATGGCAAAATGTTGTGTTTGGTGCGGTCAACATCCATCGCCTCCTTCATGCGTTCAAAAACCTTTTGACGGTTTTCGGAATGATGCATATCGATAAAATCGATTACAATAATTCCGCCCATGTCTCTCAGCCTCAATTGCCGTGCTATTTCTTCGGCAGCAGCTATGTTCACTTCCAGGGCATTGGTCTCCTGATCCACACCGGCTTTCGAACGATTTCCGCTGTTCACATCGATTACATGGAATGCTTCCGTGTGTTCGACAATCAGATAGGCCCCGTTTTTAAACGAAACTGTTTTTCCAAAGGACGACTTAATTTGTTTTTCGATCCCGTAATGTTCGAAGATTGGTTGTCCGCCTTTATACAGCTTGACAATTTTCTTCTTTTCCGGGTCGATTGTACCAAGGTACTCTGCAACATCATCTGCAACTTCAGCATCATTAATAATAATGCTATTGAAGTTCGGGCTATAAATATCTCGCAATAAGGCTGTTGTCCGATCAATTTCACCGACTATAAGTGAAGGCGCATTAGCCTTCCTGAGTTTTTGAAAGATCGTTTCAAATTTAGCGACCAGCTTCTTCAGTTCCTGGTCTAATTCGGCAACCCGTTTCCCTTCAGAAACGGTTCGGACAATAACACCATATTTCTTCGGCTTAATGCTTTGTATCAGCTTCTTCAGCCTGTTTTTTTCTTCGGTTGAGCCAATTTTTTGTGAAACACTAACCTTTTCACTAAATGGCATCAACACTAAGTTTCTTCCCGCTATCGATAATTCTGATGTTAACCGGGGGCCTTTGGTCGAAATTGGCTCTTTGGCAATTTGTACCAGTATGTTTTGGCCTGCTTTTAACACTTCCGTTATCTTGCCCTCTTTGTTAATATCGGGCTCGGAGTGAATTTTTGATACCGAAAAAATACGGTTCTTTTTTGAACTGGCAATTTTCATGAACTTGTTTAAAGTTGAAAATTGCGGGCCCATGTCGAGATAATGCAAAAATGCATCTTTTTCATAACCAACGTCGATGAATGCAGCGTTTAAGCTCGGCATAATTTTCTTGACTCTACCTAAATAGATGTCGCCAACTGCAAATTTTGCTCCGCTCCTTTCCCTTGATAGTTCAACTAAGCGTTTGTTTTCTAATAAGGCAATAACGACTTCTGAGGGAGTGACATCAATAATCAGATCGCTACTCACAACGTTACTTAAATTTGATAATAGTTTAAGCGTATAAAATACTACTTATAAAACGGATTAAACCTAAAGCACTCTGTACTTTAGGTTTAACCAACAGCCAAGAAATAGTCTTACCTAAAGTAAAACCTATTTCTTCTTCTTATGTCTGTTTTTACGTAGTCTCTTCTTACGCTTGTGCGTCGACATCTTATGTCTTTTTCTTTTTTTTCCGCTTGGCATAACTTATTTTTTTACTTGGTCTTTAACTTGTGACACGAACGTTTTAGCCGGTTTAAAACTCGGAATAAAATGTTCTGGAATTATGATTGTTGTATTTTTTGAAATATTGCGTGCAGTCTTTTCAGCTCTTTTCTTTACGATGAAACTTCCAAATCCACGTAAGTATACGTTTCTTCCTTCAGTCAATGAATCTTTTACAGTTTCCATGAAAGCTTCAACAGCTTTTTGCACCGTCACTTTTTCTATACCAGTGTTCTTGCTAATTTCGTTAACAATATCTGCTTTAGTCATCTCTAAAATTATTTAGTTTTCAATAAATTATAAAATCGTATCAAATGGTGTGCAAAAATAAAAATTATTTAAGAACTAGAAACATCTGAAATGAATTATTTTTGCAATTAACGTAGATTCTAAATAGTTATGGAGCATTTTGTGGGGTTAGAGGCGAAATTAAGGAGATGGTACGAACAAAACAAACGTCACCTCCCGTGGAGAGAAACATCTGATCCTTATATTATCTGGCTGTCCGAAATCATTCTTCAGCAAACCCGAATAGACCAAGGACTGGCTTATTTTAAACGCTTTGTTGAAAATTACCCAACGGTTGAAAAATTGGCGGAAGCAACCGAAGATGAGGTATTGAAATTGTGGCAGGGACTAGGATATTACTCCCGTGCCCGAAATCTTCATTATACGGCCAAAACGATCAGTACAGTTTATAACGGCAATTTCCCTTCTGACTATAAAGAAATACTCTCCTTAAAAGGAGTGGGAGAATACACTGCAGCGGCTGTTGCCTCTATTTCTTTTAACCTACCACATGCCGTGGTCGATGGTAATGTTTACAGAGTCTTGTCCCGTTTATTTGGAATTGACACCCCCATTGATAGCACCGAAGGGAGGAAACAATTTAATGAATTGGCCAACGAAATCCTGAACCAGAAGAATCCCGGAGATCACAACCAGGCAATGATGGAATTTGGGGCGCTACAATGCACACCTAAGAAACCGAAGTGTGGCGATTGTATTTTCAATGATTGGTGCCTGGCACTAAAAGAAAACATCGTCGACCAATTGCCAGTCAAAAAAGGGAAAATTAAAATTAAGCATCGTTATTTTAATTATCTTTTGCTTTCGAATGGCACGAGTGCCTATATCCAAAAGCGTACAGCCAACGACATTTGGCAAAACCTTTATGAATTTCCGATGATAGAGACCTCTGAAAAAACAGAGATCGATCAAGTTCTGAACGGCTCTAGCTCCCTTTACAATCCGCAAACGGATCTCGTCGAAGAAGTAAGCGGCTGGGGAAAACAAGTCCTCAGTCATCAACATATCCATTACCGGTTTATTCAAATCCAATTAAAGAATAAAAAAAGCCTCCTTCCCGGTTTGATCGAAGTGAATAAAAAAGATATTTTTAACTTTGCTGTTCCAAAACCAGTTGAGAAAAAACTAACACAGCTTAATTGGTTTTGAGCCGTTCGTAGTGCGAAACAGGTAGGTTCACCACGAGAACAGCTACATTCATGAAATTCTGACACTTACACACAAACATTCACTGTCGAATTTTGTAAATTGGATGTTATTAATTTAAAAACCATTTAACTATGTCAGTAAACAAAGTTATTCTAATTGGCAATGTAGGACAGGATCCTGAAGTAAGACACTTGGATAAAGACGTGACTGTAGCTAACTTTTCGTTGGCAACCTCTGAAAGTTACACCGCTAAAAACGGAGAAAAAGTAACAACAACCGAATGGCACAACATCGTTGTTTGGAGGGGGCTGGCAAAAGTCGTTGAGCAGTACGTTAACAAAGGAGATAAATTGTATATTGAGGGCCGAATCCGGACTCGTTCGTGGGATGATAAAGAAGGCAACAAACGCTATACAACTGAGATTTATGCTGATATCCTGGAAATGTTAACTCCCAGGGGACAATCATCTGGAGGACATCAAGCCTCGGAACCTCAAAATCAAAAGGCAGAATCGGTCAATGAACCGGATTTCAGTTCCTCCGACGAGGACGATCTGCCATTTTAGTAACCAAAATTTTGACTAATTGGAAACGGACCCTTTACCCCATTTGCTTTCTCTGCCGTGGGAAGTGTATTTTCTCCCCTTGACAGGTTCAGCCATCATTGGCCTTGTTTTAATCGCATTGTTGCTAATCTCGTCTGCTCTCATTTCAGGATCTGAAGTCGCTTATTTTTCGATCAGCCCTAAAGATCGGCAAAAACTGAGCAACCAAAAGGAGAAAAACAGCCATTTTATATTGCAAAATCTGGAGAATCCCGAAAAATTATTGGCCACCATTTTGGTAGCCAATAATTTTGTCAATGTTGGAATCGTCATTCTTTCGACCTACACAACCAAAATGCTGGTCGACTTTTCGAAAGCACCAACTATTGGATTCATTTTTCAGATTATCGTTATCACCTTTTTCTTATTGCTGTTTGGAGAAGTCATTCCCAAAGTATATGCGACCCGTCATTCGCTGCGTGTTGCCCGAATTATGGCTATCCCGTTGAATGTTATGGAACGCATATTCAGGCCCATCAATGCAATCCTGATTTACTCAACTTCATTTGTAAACAAAAGAATACAGACACATTCCCAAAACATTTCGGTTGATGAACTTTCGCAAGCTTTGGAGTTGACGGACGATCATGAAATTTCGGAAGACAAGGATATTTTGGAAGGTATTGTCAAATTCGGCAATAAAAATGCGGTGGAGATTATGCGCCCCCGGGTCGATGTAGAGGCAATCGACATCAAAGAGTCGCTGGACAAGCTGATCAACCTGATTAACGATACAGGCTACTCACGAATTCCGGTTTATTCAGAAACCTTCGACAATATCCGGGGAATTCTGTATATCAAAGACCTGCTCCCCTACATCAACAACCGCGAGAACTTTCACTGGCAATCGATCATTCGACCTCCTTTTTATGTTCCTGAGACTAAAAAAATCGATGATCTGCTGGAAGAATTTCAAAAGAACAAGGTTCATATGGCCCTCGTCGTTGATGAATATGGTGGCATCTCGGGCATTGTAACATTGGAAGATATTCTGGAAGAAATTGTCGGTGAAATTGCTGATGAGTTTGATGAAGACGAAAATTATTTCACCAAAATTGCTGATAACAAATTCCTGTTTGACGGCAAAATATTATTGAACGACTTTTATAAAATCACTGGCTCAAACGATCATGTATTCGACGATTACAAAGGTGATGCTGATACACTGGCTGGTTTAATCCTTGAATTGAAGGGGGAAATTCCCGCATTAAATGAAAAGATATCGTGCCAGAATTTCATTTTTTCAATCGACGGCGTCGATCACCGCAGGATTAAGAAAATTAAAGTAGAGATTAATTAAGCTTTGGGGAGATTTAAATGAAGAAACTGGTATTCATTCTGATTGCATTTATATTTTTCACGGCCTGCAACGAAAGTTATATTCCTAAACCACGGGGCTATTTTCGAATCAATTTCCCCGAGAAATCATTTCACCTGTCCGACCAAAAGTTGCCGTACTCGTTCGAGATAGCCGACTATTCGAAAATCGCCTACTCAAAAGACGCCAGGTCAAACACCGAATGGGTAAATGTTGTAACGCCGAAGAATAAAGCAGATCTTCATTTAACCTACCTGACTCTTTTCGGTGATCTGAATCACCACATCGAGGAGTCGCGCAAACTGGCTTACGATCATACCATCAAAGCCGATGCAATCAACGAGAAATTGTTCCTCAACCCTGCTGAAAATGTCTACGGAACGATTTATTACATCGAAGGAAATGCAGCGTCGCCGCTCCAGTTTTATTTAACCGACAGCACCACACACTTTTTAAGAGGCGCCTTTTACATCCGTGAAATTCCAAACATCGATAGTATTCAGCCTGTAATCGACTTTCTGGAACCTGACGTTATTCATTTAATTGAAACATTCAGATGGAACTAAATCCGTCATACTATCGTTATTCATCCAAATCAGAACTATCAAACTCTTCAGCAAATGCCTTTTATTGAACATTGCAACATCGACAATGGACTGCTGCTCCTTTGGGAAATGACTGAAACGCCGGAGGAACTTCAGGAGTTTGAACAAGAATTCGCAGACAATGCTGATTATTTGAAAATATCACACCCCAAAAGGCAACGAGAGTGGTTAACCGTTCAGCAACTTCTCCGCAATGCAAACTGTTCTCCACAACTCATTACACGCGATTCGAACGGGAAACCTGGCATCAACCATCAATTATATCAGTCGGTATCCATTAGTCATTCAGCTAAACTAGCCGGAATATTTCTACACCCCGGAACCATGGTCGGACTGGATATTGAAGATGCCGAACGCGACTTTGCCAGAGTAGAAAAGAAATACCTCAGTCGTGAAGAATCGGCATTAGCCAAGCGTATTCCCAATGGTGCCGGCTTGTTTTGGTGTATCAAGGAAGCAGCATATAAAGCTGCTGGCATTCCCGGCTTAGTTTTCACAGAACAGATTGAAATTAGTGAGACAGAACCGGGAACACTAACAACGACTGTTTACGGAAATTCGACCTTGGAATTCAAAATTTATCAGCGAATGATCGCCGGACAACTCATTGTTTGTTTGACGCTTCAACAGTGAGCACCAATTCTTGTTTAAAAATCCACAAACATAAGTCGCCAAAACTTGTTTATGGTCACGAACTGTTTTACTATTTTTGAGTTCACCGTTCTTCAACGGTTCCCAAAAAAGAAAAACTCAATTCAGTTTCAGAAAATAATACTAGAGAAATACTGGAAATCATGATTCAAACAAAACCACAAATATTGGTCATTTTTGGCGCTTCGGGCGACCTGACCAAACGAAAATTAATTCCCGCATTATACGAATTATACAGACAAAAGCTATTACCGGAGCAATTTGCGGTTCTTGGTGTCAGCCGAACCGAATTATCGGATGAGTCATTTCGTGAAAAAATGATGGAGTTCCTCCCTAAGTCTGAAGAAAAGCAAAAAGAGGTTGAAGCATTTCTGAAAATGCTCTATTATCAACCACTTGCTACGGAGGATTCTTATGACTATCCGGTCTTGCGGGATCGTTTGACCACGATTGCCAAACAAAACGATATTGCCGAGAATTATATTTTCTACTTGTCAACGCCTCCGCGATTATACGAAATTATTCCGGCCAACTTAGCAAGTGTAGACTTAAACAAAACGGATGACGGATTCCGTAGACTGATTGTTGAAAAACCTTTCGGAACAGATCTGGAGTCAGCCAAGCTACTCAATAAGAACCTGCTGAACTATTTCAACGAAGATCAGATTTATCGTATCGACCACTATTTAGGCAAGGAAACCGTTCAGAACATGTTAGTGACTCGTTTTGCCAACGGTATTTTCGAACCAATCTGGAACCATAATTTTATTCACCATGTTGAAATCACCTCTGCAGAAAGTCTGGGTGTTGAAGAACGCGGTGGTTATTATGATTCTTCAGGTGCCATGCGCGACATGGTTCAAAACCACCTGATGCAGCTTGTGGGAATGGTAGCTATGGAACCGCCGGTTGTGGTGGAAGCAGACGCGATTAGAAACGAGGTGCTAAAAGTATTTCAATCACTGCGCCCCATAAAGGAAGAAGATGTTCAGAACCATGTTATTCGTGGCCAATATATTGAATCGCACATTAAAGGAGACTTGGTGAAAGGGTACCGGCAAGAAAAGGGAGTTGCCCCTGAAAGCCGCACAGAAACCTTTATGGCGATGAAGTTTTTTATCGACAACTGGCGCTGGAGCGGTGTTCCATTTTACATTCGCACCGGCAAAAAATTACCAACGCGGGTTACCGAGGTCGTCATTCATTTCAAGAAGACTCCACATCACCTTTTCGGCAGCGATGGAAGTTATGAGCATACCAACAACCAATTGGTTATCCGTATTCAACCTGACGAAGGCATTCTGCTGAAATTCGGCATGAAAGTTCCGGGAGCTGGCTTCAATGTTCAAACCGTAAATATGGATTTCCACTACGATGATTTGCGCAATACACATTTGCCATCAGCTTATGAGCGCCTGTTACTGGATTGTATGCAGGGCGACGCGACCTTGTATTCCCGTGGCGATGCCGTCGTGAAAGCCTGGGAATACGTGCAGCCAGTTTTAAATGCCTGGGAAAATAATCCAGAGGTTCCGGTGTATGGCTATCCGGCAGGAACGTGGGGGCCTGATGTGGCCGACCAACTGGTTGAAGACGGCACCTGGCGCTATCCATGTAAAAACCTGTCTGACGACGGCAATTACTGCGAACTTTAACAAATTAGCCTGAGCAATCAGGCTTTCATTTTTTTAATTGAGAAACACAGCAGATGACTTCACCCAAAATAAAAAAATACGCCAATGCGCAGGCTGTTGCCCAAGCATTTGCAGCCGATTTATACGATTTCGTTCAACAAGCCAACAAAGCGGTCCACGTTGCCCTATCCGGCGGATCCACTCCTGCCCTTTTGTTTGATATCCTCGCTGAAAACTATGCCGAAAAGATGGCATGGGATAAAATTCATTTCTGGTGGGGTGATGAGCGTTGCGTTGCTCCAACCGATGAGCAGAGCAACTACAAAATGACAGTAGATCATTTGCTGGGGAAAATTGAAATGCCGGAAGAAAATATCCACCGAGTGATGGGTGAATGGTCGCCGGAAGAGGCGAACAAAGCCTATATCGATGAAATTTCGAAATTTTTGCCATCGCACAACGGCTGGCCGGTATTCGATTTGATCATCCTGGGAATGGGAAATGACGGACATACCGCATCAATCTTCCCCCATGAGATCCACCTGCTGAATGATCCGAATATTTGTGCGGTAGCGATTCACCCCGAATCCGGACAAAAAAGAGTCAGCCTCACCGGAAAAGTGATCAACAATGCCAAAGCCATTAGTTTCTTAGTAACCGGAAAATCAAAAACTGACCGGGTCAGCGAAATATTCAACAAACTTGAAGGCTTCGATAAATTACCGTCTTCCTATATCCAACCGGTTAACGGTCAATTGACATTCTACTTCGATTACGACGCTGCTTCCGGAATTAAATAACCGGGAGCACTGCACACATTCTGAAATCATTAGAGATGAGTAAAATGCAGCCAATGAGTTTTAATCAGACGAAGACTTTCTCGACTTTCTTCCGGAAAACGAATTGGCTGTTATTGAATAGCTGCGCGAACCTATCCTCGATTGCATTCCCTACTTTAAGGAAAAACGATCCTATAATCTTCCTTATTTCCCGTTTATTCCCATATTTGTTTTATTTGGCTGGCATCGGCACCTTGGGGAAAGGTAGAGAGAAAAGAAGTTTTCTGCAAAAACCGCTTTAGGCCTGAAGATATCGATCCAGCCCTTGTCAAAACGTACTTGTTTGAATCCGTCAGAACCGATTCGCAGCGAACTTTACAAAAAAAATAAATAAAACAAGCGCTTCCATTTCATTTCAACGACCACGGTTGGCATTTTGTAGAGCTCATTTTGCATCAATTGTTGCAAGGGAATAACACTGGTTTAACCGGCAGCCGTTTTAAATTCACTATTTTTCCCATTCATAAAACCAAGGACTCCTCAAGAGAATTATCACATTCTCCAGGCCCCAAATTTGCAATAATCAGAAGAAAATTGCCCTATGAAACTATACCGGGAAGCATATCAGGAATTGATTGAAAAGCTCAAGCAAAAGACGAGCAGAATTGAACTGGATGAGTTGGAAATCCAACGGCTAAAGTTTGAATCAGAATCGCATGATTTGCTGCCCGGCAAGGGTGAATACAACTGCAAAGCCCATGGCGAAAGCTTTGACGGAGCACAAAACTTCTTTCACGACATTGGAACAATCGACAATCAAATCCAGATTAAAGATATTGACATTGAAGAAAACAAGCAGTTCGAGTATCTGCTGTTCGTCCCCAAAGGAAAAGCACCATCAAATCAGGCTATTTTTCTGTTTCATGGATTTAACGAGAAAAACTGGGACAAATACCTGACCTGGGCCCAGTTTTTGGCTGAAAGTACCGGCTCCCCGATTATTCTCTTCCCAATGGCTTTTCACATGAACCGAACGCTTTCTATTTGGAGCGACAAACGCAAAATGTTTAAGATGAGCACAAAAAGGCAACAAATGTTTCCCAATATCGTGAACTCGTCATTGACCAATGTTGCCATCAGCATGCGCTTGCACAGTCGCCCGCAACGTTTTATCTGGTCAGGCCTACAAAGTTACTACGATGTCATTCGATTTATCGATCTTGTTCGCGCCGGCGACCATCCCGTATTGAAAGCCGATACTACTTTTCACGTGGTCGCCTATTCCATTGGCTGCTTGCTCTCTCAGATTTTAAAACTCACAAATCCCAAAGGATATTTCAGTGACTCAAAACTGTGTTTATTTTGCGGCGGCCCTGTTTTCAATCGCTTATCGCCGGTTTCAAAATTCATACTCGATAGCGAAGCCAACGTGGCTTTATATTCGTACTTGATAGAGCATTTTGAAAAGCATACGCAAAAAGACGGACACCTGGACCATTACATAAAAGGTCCTCACCAAGAGGGGCATATTTTCCATGCCATGCTCAATTATAATGAAAACAGGGAGTTTAGGGAAGAGCTGCTCCGCAAAGTAAGTGACGATTTAATGGCTATCGGGCTAAAGCAAGATGAGGTAATCCCGTCCTATGAGATTATCAACACACTGCAAGGTGCTGCACGAGATATTCCCATTCCGGTAGACATTCACGATTTCCCTTTTCCTTATAACCACATATCGCCATTTCCGACAAGCGAAAACAACAAAGAAATTATTGACCGCGAATTCCGGAATATCTTTCTCAAAATTGCTTCTTTCTTAAAAAATGTGAAGGAATAAGGTTACAGCATAATTCACTAGCTGAATCCGCTAATTATCTTAGTTGATTATTTTGCCACAAAAGCTGATCATAACAACTCAAGCTATCAAAAGAATAAAATGTAGCCCGATATCTAAAAATGCGCACGAACTAACTGCTACTGAGTCCAACAACAAAACACCTTCTCCCGATCTAAAACTCCGGATTGTCCTACCTACCCCCAGCACTAACGATAATATCGATCTGAAAGAAAAATTAACGTAAAAAGCAACTTTTGAAACAATTTTGCATTGTTTTACAATATTTTGAAACTTTAACTTTATTTTAACAATCTTCCTAGTCACTAACAGCAAACAGATATTGACTTATTTTCAGCAACTTATCTTTTAGAAGTTAACCAACACTACATCTGAAAAAACAAGCAGAAATAAGACTTTCACATCTTAAAAGCTAAACATGACTTTTAGCAGCTTTTCAGCAACTATCTTTAGACAAATTTGTCAATAAGTCGAAATAAAAACGACTACTTAATCATTTTGATACTTTGCCCATCAAAATAATGAACTCGTTTTTCGGGTAAAAACGGGAAGTAATAACATATAGTAACTTTTAATTCTCAATTTTATGAAAAGATTGACATCGCTATTCCTATGTCTGTTTCTATTGTTTGAGTTTGCCCTCGCTCAAACCAAGGAGATATCCGGAACAGTCACTTCTGCTGAAGATGGCTTATCTATTCCGGGTGCATCAGTTTCCCTGAAAGGAACAACCCTGGGCACAATCACCGATATGGAAGGAAATTACCACTTGAAAATCCCTGCGACAGGGGAAGCTCTGGTATTTTCGTTCGTCGGTATGAAAACTACTGAATTTGCCATTAATGGGCAAAGCGTGGTTAATGCAGTTTTAGAGTCCGACAACGTAGCTGTTGACGAAGTTGTGGTAACAGCACTCGGTATCTCTCGTGAGAAAAAGGCACTGGGCTACGCTGTCCAGGAAGTATCGGGAGATGAACTGACTAAAGCCAAAGACCAAAACATTGTAAACTCGCTTTCCGGTAAAGTAGCCGGGGTGCAAGTTACAAGCGCTTCGGGTGCAATTGGTAGTTCGTCACGGATTACAATTCGTGGTAACAGTTCCTTCTCAAGCAACGAACCACTTTTCGTGGTTGACGGTGTACCAATTCGCAACTACGCTTCAAGTGTGAGCCAATGGGGTGGCGTTGACTACGGTAACGGTGCTTCTGATATTGCACCTGAAAACATTGAGTCTATCACCATTTTGAAAGGTGCTAACGCCGCCGCACTTTACGGTATGGATGCTGCCAACGGGGTTATTTTGATTACCACGAAGAAAGCTAAAGGAGCCGGCGCAATGCAAGTACAATTGAATTCCAGCATTACTTTCAGCGATGCTTACGTAATCCCGAACTACCAAAACAAGTATGGTCAGGGTTACTCTGGTTCTGAATACATGTACAACAACTCTGGTACCAGCCAAAGCTACCAGGACTGGTCAGCTGATAACTCATTTACCTACGTTGATGGTAATGGTGGTGGTGTTTACGACTACATGGATGAAAGTTGGGGACCTCGTTTGGATATCGGTCTGAAATTCGCCCAATTTGACAGCCCGGTTGTAGATGGTGTTTACCAGCCTACCGATTGGGTTTCTCAACCTGACAACGTAAAAGATTTCTTCGAAACGGGAGTGACTTATGACAACAGCGTGGCTGTTCAAACGTCAAACGAAACAAGTTCAACTCGTTTGTTCTTGTCCCGTCAGGATATCACCGGAACTATTCCAAACACCGATTTGGATAAAACGACAGCCAGTCTCAGCGGATCTATCACTCCAAACGACAAATTCACGGCACAGGGATCTGTAACGTACACCCAATCTAAATCAGACAACTTGCCAGGACAAGGGTATTCAACCAATAACGTGATGCAGTCGCTTGGTGGTTGGTTCGGTCGCCAGGTGAATATGCAATCGCTGAAAGAAAACTGGAATACTTACAATCAGGACGGTAATCCATATAACTGGAACAGTAACTACCACAATAACCCTTACTGGACAGTTTACAACAATACCAACTCGATGCTGAAAAATCACCTTTTCGGTAACATGTCAGCAGACTACAAATTAACAGATTGGTTAGATGTATTAGGTCGTGTAGGTATCGACACCTACACCAACCGTCGTAAATCAGTGAATGCTGACGGATCAATTGGTATTCAGTCTGGTGGTTCATTTGGTCAATCTGAAAACTATTCACACGAGTTAAATGCAGATTTGATTTTGAGCATCGACAAAGATTTGAGTGAAAGCATCCACTTGGCCGGTACATTCGGTGCAAACTATCGCGACTATCACTATCGCTATTCATACATTGGTGCTTCATCACTTACAGTACCCAACTTGTATACAATTAGCAACATTAACGGTACACCTTCCGTGTCGCAAAATGAGAGCAACATGCGTTCGAACTCTGCATTCGGTTCGCTGTCATTCTCATACAACAACTACTTATTCCTGGACGTAACCGGACGTAACGACTGGAGTTCAACCCTGCCACAGGAAGCATGGTCATTCTTCTATCCTTCGGTAACAGCTAGTTGGTTAGTATCAGAATCGTTGGACATCAAATCAAATTTCTTGTCTTTCTTTAAGTTACGTGCCAGCTGGGCTCAAGTGGGTAACGCCACCGATCCTTACCAATTGGGTATGACTTACAATTCAATTACTTCGTACAACGGTACAACACCTTTCTACCTGCCAACAACCCGTTCAACAACCGACTTGGTACCTGAAAAGGTTAATTCAACGGAGATCGGTGCTGAAATGAAGTTCTGGAAAAACAGAATTGGTTTGAACCTGACTTATTACGACAAGATCACGAAAAACCAGATTATGTCGATCGATGTAAGTGATGCATCTGGTTACGACAAGGTAATGATCAACGCCGGTGAAATTGAAAACAAAGGGGTTGAAATTGAATTGAGCGCAGACATCCTGAAATCGAAAGATGGCTTGAACTGGACATCGACCCTGAACTGGGCAAAAAATAAAAACAGCGTAAACGAACTGTACGAAGATATTGACAGCTATTCTATTTCAAGTTCATGGAGTAGTGTAACGATCGAAGCGATCCCGGGAGAAACTTTCGGAGTTATCAAAGGTTATGACTTTGAACGCGACGCTAACGGCAACCTAGTTGTTGGGTCAGACGGTTTACCAAATGCCGCTGCAAGTACTTCAGAAATTGGCAACATCATGCCCGACTGGACTGGTGGTTGGAATAACAGCTTCCGTTGGAAAAACCTTTCAGCAAGCTTCCTGTTGGATATGCGCTGGGGCGGCGATGTATTTTCTGTAACCGATTGGTTCGGTGGAATGGCTGGTTTGACTGAAGAAACAGCTCAAATGGCTTCTCGTGCCGGTGTTGAAGGATCCAATATCCGTGAAGTTGGTTTGGTTGTCGGAAAAGACGTCTTGAAAGACGAATCTGTAGTAACTTCTGATGGTGGCGAAAACGACGTTGTTGTTTCAGCTCAGGACTACTACGAAAGCTACTGGGGACTGGAAAAACAAGGTATGATTGACGGTAGTTATTTGAAACTGCGTGAATTCACTCTGGGATATGACATCCCTTCTTCTTTGTTGAATAAAACAGGATTCCTGAAATCAGCGAACATTTCATTTGTTGGTCGTAACCTGGCCATCCTTTGGACACACAAAAGTAACGATGTTGGTATTGACCCAGAAACAGCTTTCGGTTCAAGCCTGACAGGTATGGGTATTGAGCAATATCAGATTCCGGCAACCCGCAACTTAGGTTTCCGCCTTAACGTGACTTTCTAATCCAACTTAATTCATTTTAAAAACTGAAAGAACATGTCTAGATTTCTAAAAACTAAATTATATATGGCTCTGGCGCTGGTCTTATCCTTGGCGTCATGTAGCGGCGATTTCGAAGAAATCAACACCAACCCCAATAGTCCAACGGAGGTACCATCGACTAATATTTTAGCCTATACCATCGAAAACTTCACCGCCAACTCATTTAGCACGAGTGCTGTGTGTGGCGGAGCACTGGGATATGCCAACCAAGTTGGTAAAATCCAGTATCCGGAAGAATCGATTTACGAATTCCGTGAAGGTACTTTCAGCAGTTACTTTACAACAATCTATCGCAACCAGCAAAATTTAGCGGTTGTCATGGAGCAAGCCGAAGCTGAAGGTGCTACCAACATGACTGCTGTTGCTAAAACCTGGAGTGCATACATCTGGTTAATCGCAACCGACAGCTGGAGAGACATTCCTTTTACTGAAGCTTTGGGTGCTACAGAAGGTGTACTTTCACCTTCATATGATGAGCAGGAAGATATTTACCCTGCAGTGATGGATCTTTTGGCAGAAGCGAACGACTTGTTCAACGAAGGAGCTTCTGACGATATTGGCAGTGGCGATTTACTTTTTGGGGGTGATACCGAATTGTGGCAAAAATTCGCAAACAGCTTGCGTCTGCGTATGGCTATCCGTCTTTCTAACGTAGAGCCTGCGACTGCTAAATCGGTAGTCGAAGAAATCATTGCGTCTCCGTCAACTTATCCGATTATCAGCTCAAACGATGATAATGCGTATTTCCACTGGTTGGGAGCAAATCCTTACTACGAGCCATTCTACTCCAATAAGGATATCTCTGCCCGTGACGACCATGGTATGGCTGATGTAATCATCGATCAATTGAAAGCGTTCAACGACCCTCGTCTGCCAATTTATGCGCACCCTGCCGCTGCCGATGGCGAATACCGCGGTGTAGTTGTTGGTGATGACCAGGATAACTTTACAATGAGTGAAATCTCTCGTATCGGAGCACGCTTCCGCGACGAAGCTGATGGTTTCTCTCCTTTCATGAACTATGCTGAAGTTTGCTTTATTCTTGCAGAAGCATCTGCTAACGGATGGGCAACAGGAACAACTGCCGCCGAAGCATATGAAGCAGGAATCACTGCATCGATGGAAGAAAATGAAGTTGCAGCTGACGATATTGCCACTTACCTGACACAATCAGATATTGTGTACAGCGATGTAGATCAAATCTATCTGCAGAAATGGATCTCTTTATTCAAAAACGGACATGAAGCTTGGGCTGAAAACCGCCGTACAGATGTGCCGTTGTTAAGCCCGGCACCTGATGGATCTTACTCTGGACACAACCGTCCACCATTCCGTCAACCTTATCCAAATACCGAGTATAGCCTAAACACGGCAAATATTCAAACTTTCTGGAGCAAGGTAGATGACCGCCTGTGGGGCCAACAAATGTATTGGGATACCAGAACAGGCGTTAACTAAGAGCAGCGTTACAAACTATAATGTTTGATTTTTTGGAGAGGATGTTTCTTTATGGAACATCCTCTTTTATTTTCCGGAAAGTGAATGCGGTTTGACTACCAAATAATTTCCTGAATAATTCTTCCTTCACAATGTGGCGGAATATCAAATCCAAGAATATCGAATATGGTCGGAACCATATCCACTGCATCAACCTTTTCGCGGTTACGCCCAGCCTTGATAGCATTTCCCATCCAAATCATCGGAATTCGGCTGTTGTCAGTATAAACGACTTTCCGATATTTAAACTGCGGTTGCCATCCGTCTTCCAACATAAACAGAATATCACCAGACCGTTTGGCGTTGAATGATTTTGAAATGGTCGTCAGTAAACTGGTAGCATAGTCACCTTGCTCAAAGCCAGTAGCAGGAAGAGCAATTTTAACTCCTTCAAACTGATTGATAAATGATGCTGCTTTGGTCAAGAATTCATTCAACGGTATTTTTTGCTTTTCAATTAGAGCCCTGTTCATATAAATCTGCTGATCCATCACGAACTCTACCCAGTCGCCTTGGCCGTAAGTAATATTCAAATACGATTTCAGTAGCGCCACCACACTTTCAGGAGAAACGTGGCCTGCCGGCATATTATACTTTTGTTGCAGAAAATCGGCCGAATAAGACGATGAACAGGAAGAAGTCAGCACAACCAATGTATTGGCAAGCCCAACCTCGTTGTCTACGTAGTCCAATAACCCGGCAATATCCTGATCAAGTCTTAAATAAACATCTTCCATTTCGACAGACGAGGGTCCAAAAATACTGTTCGCGTAGTCCATCGACGAAAAATTGATCGTCAACAAATCCGGATTCTCATCACGCCCCAAACGTTCATGGTCAATCAGGTTAACTGCAAAATCCTTTATCAGTCGGTTTCCATATGGCGTTGTTTTTAGAATTCGGTAGCTTCCTTCATTCGATATTAACTTTTTCAAATCGTATGGGAATGTGCGCCATTTGTCGAAATAACCTTTCTCAAAAGGGCTGTCATCCTCCACGGAAGCACTATAGCTGCTGAGCGGGATTAAGGTTGACCAATCCCTGGTTGCATAGGACTCGGCCAAATGCTGGTTATTAAAATCGAATGCCCACCCCGGAAACTGATCGATATAATAGGAACTTGAAATCATATTTCCAGTCTGGTTATCCAGCCAGTATGCACCATCGGCAGCATGACCGGCAGACAAAACAGCACTGTAGTCATTCAAACTAACGGCAAAAACTTTCGATTGACCATTTGTACTCAACTTTAGTCCGTCGCCCAAAGTAGGACTCAGTAAATGCCTCGCTGAAAGCTGGCCTTCTTTGGAGTCGCTTCCAACTGTTATATAGTTATCGTCAGCCAAGGCGTCCACTTCTTTTTCCTTCAGGCGATCGAGCCATGTCTCGTTTATAATGCCGTGACGATCGGGATAAGACCCGGTAAACAAGGTTGGAACCCCGGTAATACACTTCTGAATATGCAGATTCATACTGGCATTTGAGCAAACCGCTCCCCTGCTTACTAGCCTCTGGAAACCATTATTTTGAAATTTATCGGCATAGCGAGCCAAATAATCGCTGCGCATTTGCTCCACATTAATAACCAGTACCAATCGCGGTTTTGAAGTTTGCTTTTCCTGTCCGTACAGACTTGTCTGCGCGAACAAAAATGAAAGAACAAAAAGAATAAATAGGCTGTTTTTGAATACCATTGTTGCTTGTTTTGAGAAGGGTCAAAAATATAAAAAATTACCGGCTTACTTATTCATTGATCACAATTTAGGCCCGACCAGTGCACAAATCATCTTTTAATAAACCCCGTAATTTCTTCCGTAGAAAGTGGTCCATATTAAATAAATGTGTCCGCACACATATTATTCATTCCAAGCACATACTCCAGCATTGATTTTGGCTATATTACCACAGTTAACGAGAATAAACAAGCGCTCAAACAGCGACAAAACTTGTTTCCGGTTGAATAATAATCAGATAAATAGTTTCAATAACAAACACTAATTCAATTTTTTATGACGCAAAAGAACAACAAGATTGTGATAGCATTGCTCGTGGTTGGAGTTATGTTCTTTGCAATTGGTTTCGCTTTGGGAATTAACAGTTACCTGATTCCCCTGCTAAAAAATTCCCTGCATGTATCGTCGGGAGAGTCTTACCTTATTTTGGCCGCAACATTTTCCGCATTCCTGATTTTTGGTTACCCAGCTTCCCTCGTCATCGGGAAAATCGGTTACAAAAATACCATGATGCTCTCATTCCTGATGTTTGCTGTTGGCTTCGTACTCTATCTGCCGTCAGCAAGTATGGAAAGCCTGCCGCTGTTTTTATTAGCCTCATTTATAAGTGGTATGGGAAACGCGTTTCTTCAAGCTTCGGTTAATCCGTACATCACAATTCTTGGCCCCATTGACAGTGCTGCTAAACGCATGAGCTTTATGGGAATTGCCAACAAATTGGCTTGGCCGGTTGCACCTCTTTTCCTATCGTTGGTTATTGGTAAAAGTGTTGAAAATGTGCAGCTTTCAGATATCTACCTGCCCTTCTATATCATCATCAGTATATTCCTAATACTCGGAGTACTGGCTTATTTTGCCCCACTTCCTGAGGTAAAAGCTGTTGGCGAAGATGAAGATGATGCCGATGAATGTGCTTACGCAGCCTCCAAAACATCGGTTTGGCAATTTCCGCACCTTCTCCTGGGTGTACTCGCTCTGTTCCTGTACGTTGGGGTTGAAACAATTTCGTTGAGTACCCTGGTTGACTATGCCCAAAGTATTAATCTCCCAAATGCTGAACTATATGCCTGGATCGCACCAGTCGGAATGGTGATTGGTTATATCTGTGGGATTATCTTTATTCCCAAATACATCAACCAGGCGACTGCTCTTTTAATTTGCTCAATCCTTGCAATTTTCGGAGCCTTCATGGTCGTGTTCACCCCGGAAGATATCTCAATTTGGTTTATCGCCTTTATGGCCGTGGGATGTTCATTGATGTGGCCTGCCTTGTGGCCTTTGGCCATGACCGATTTAGGGAAATACACCAAAGCCGGATCATCATTAATGGTAATTGCCATTGTGGGTGGTGCTTTGATTCCTACAATATATGGCTTCGCAAAAGATTCATTTGGAGCTCAAAACGCTTATTGGGTCTGCATTCCCTGCTTTCTGTACATCCTTTATTACGCTTTAAAAGGACACAAAATAAGAAGTTAACACAAATAAAAAATCCGGGCAAAACCCGGATTTTTTCATTTCAATATATATCGTATTCAGATTATCAATTCAAGTCGGAATGAATGTATGATTTGATATTCTCGCGGGTAATAATCTCCAAGGGGAACAGATCACTTAAAGGCGGTTGTTTCTTAAACAACAAATAATTCACCAGGTATCCGATTCCCTTAACTGCTTGCTTCCGGGGATTCTGATGGATCAGAAAATTGATAATCCCTTCGTACATGTAATGAATATTATCCTTCAGTAAGTCGTAACCAACCAAAGCGATATCTTTCTGCCCTGTTTTATCCAAAACCAAAGCGGTGAGGTGCGTCCATTTCGAGGTAGGCACAAAGATTCCGTCCACCTGTTGTTTGCTCAAAATCTGTTGCAATTCGCGAATAAAAACGGCATCATTAAAATCCGGGAACTCAAATGATTCTATCGTGAAATCATTCAAATTATTATTGGCGAAATAATCACGAAAGCCACGTTCCTTTTCCTTTACGTGTATGGCATTCTCCGTCTCCTCGTAGATGTGCAAAACAAGAATGTTCCCTTTTTTCCCCAGCTTAGTGGCCAGCATCTCTGCTCCTACCCTTCCGCTTTGATACAAATCCTGCCCGATAAAACAGAGCGGATCAGCTTCCTGAATATTCGTGTTAAAAATGACATAGGGAATTTCCAGCTTTTTCAATTCAGCAAAGAAATCAAGTGCTTCGTGGTAATGAACCGGCGCCAGCAAAACACTGTCGGGCTTAAAGTCAATTACTTTTTGCGATACCTGTTGGAAGGACTTTTTATCGTATAAATTGAAATAAAACGGTTCGATGCGGACATTATATTGCGCCCATTCTTCTGTCGCCTTAAATATCCCGGAACCAGACTGATTCCAATAATCGTCCAATGCCGGATTGGGCAACATAGCAGCAATCTTAAAAACCTTATTGGACCCCAATGTACTGGCAATCAAATTGGGTTTGTACCCGGTCTTCTCCAAAGCTTCCATCACCTTCGTCATGGCCTTTTCCGATATCTTACCGCGCTTGTGCAATACCCGGTCAACAGTAGCGACCGAAACACCGGCCAATTCTGCGACATCCTTTATTCTTATATTTTTAAACTGATCCATACTTCACAAAGATTCCTAATAAATACGACAAAAACACGATCAACAGGCAATAACTTAGCTCCAATGTTCAAAATGTTTGCGCACACAAAGATATAATATTATTCAATCGGGTTCACAAAATCCACCGAAGATTCAATTCAGAGAAGTTTCAGTCAACCTGATTATCTGCATTTTCGTCCTAAAGACGCAAATATACCGCTTCCGGTAACTTATTCGATCTTCAACATAAATCTTTCGATAAAAAGCAACTATTCTTCTGATGGCATTAACATTCTGCTGTTTTTCATCAAAGGAAGACAATGTCAGTTTTCTCCGCCAAATATCCTGCTATTTTTGTCCGAAAATAGATAATGATGATCCGAATTACTGTATTTGAAGCCCGGGAAGATGAAGCTCCTTATTTTAACCGGTTAGCCGATGAGTGTGGAATAGACATCAGCTGCCATCCTGAAAAGCTTTCAACCTCCAATTTAAAATTAGCTGAAGGATCATCAGCCATCAGTATTCTTGGCCAAAGCTATTTAGATGCCGACTTGTTGCAAAAACTCAAGCAAAGCGGGATTGATTTCATTTCAACCCGGACAGTTGGCTACAACCACATCGATTTAAAGGCCGCAAAAGAAACGGGAATTCGCATCAGCAATGCTTTTTACGATCCGAACGGGGTGGCCGACTATACGGTAATGTTAATATTGATGTCGTTGCGAAAATATAAGCAAGCGATGTGGCGGGCCAATGTCAACGATTATTCCCTTTTCGGCCTTCAGGGAAAAGAAATGAGAAACCTGACTATCGGGATTGTCGGAACCGGCAACATCGGTGCGCAGGTCGTTGAAAATTTATCCGGTTTCGGATGCCGGCTCATCGCATCCAGCAACCGAATCAACGAAAAAATCAACGATCAGGTGCAGTACATGCCTTTAGATCAACTTTATGCCGAAGCTGATGTGATCAGCTATCACGTTCCCTTGTTGGAAAGCACCTACCGAATGGTTTGCAAGGCATCGTTGGACAAGATGAAAAAAGGGGTCATTCTGATCAATTGTTCCCGGGGCGAGTTGATGAATTTCAGTGACGTGATTGACGCAATTGAAAATCATAAAATTGGAGCGATGGCGCTCGATGTATTCGAAAATGAAAGCGGCATTTACCACCTCGATCGGCGAACTGACATTATCAGCAACCGCGACATGGCGTACATCCGCCAATTCCCGAATGTGATCATGACCCAGCACATTGCCTTTTATACCGACACAGCTGTTGCCACCATGGTTGAATGCGGGATAAAAAGCCTGGTCTCCTTTCTTACAACCGGAACCAGCGATCGGGAAATTTCATAATTAACGCGTGCAATGTGCGGTTACAATCGCTTCCTGCTGTCCGCCATTTAATTATCTTTGCCGCGATTTAAAAAAAATACAGCATGATTTCAGCAGACGGATTGACGGTGGAGTTTGGCGGACAAACCCTTTTTAAGGATATTTCATTTGTGGTGAACGAAAAAGATCGCATCGCCCTGATGGGGAAAAACGGTGCAGGAAAATCGACCCTTCTGAAGTTAATGGCGGGAGTCGAAAATCCAACCCGCGGAAAAGTTTCAGCCCCAAAAGATGCGGTGATTGCCTACCTGCCTCAACACCTGATGGCCGACAGCGACCGAACCTTGTTTGAAGAAGCTTCGCAGGCTTTCGGTGATGTGCTGAGCATGCAAACCATGCTGGACGAACTCAACCATCAGTTGACCGTTCGTACCGACTATGAATCGGAGGAATACAGCAACATTATTGAACAGGTTTCAGAGCTCAGCGAAAAACTCTATAGCCAGGGAGAGATTAATTTCGATGCTGAAGTTGAAAAGATTTTGATCGGACTCGGGTTTCTTCGCGGAGATTTCAACCGCCCAAGCACCGATTTTAGCGGTGGCTGGCGAATGCGAATCGAACTGGCTAAAATTCTGCTAAAGAATCCGGACCTGATCCTGTTGGATGAGCCAACCAACCACCTTGATATTGAATCGGTGCAATGGCTGGAAGATTTCCTGATCAACAACTCGAAAGCGGTGATCGTGATTTCGCACGATAAGAAATTCATCGACAACATTACCACCCGCACCATAGAGGTGACGATGGGACGCATTTACGACTATAAAGTGAACTACAGCAAATACCTGGAACTGCGCAGGGAACGTCGTGAGCAACAGCAAAAACAATTCGACGAACAGCAAAAAATGATTGCTGAAAACCAGCAATTCATTGAACGTTTCAAAGGAACTTACTCGAAGACCCTGCAGGTTCAGTCGCGTGTAAAGATGTTGGAAAAATTGGAACTGGTTGAAGTGGACGAAGTAGACACTTCTCATTTAAAGTTGCGTTTCCCGCCTTCTCCCCGCGCCGGCAGCTACCCGGTAATTGCTGAAAAAGTGGCGAAAAGCTACGGCGATCAACTCGTCTTCAGCGACGCATCCTTCACCATTCAACGCGGCGAAAAAGTGGCTTTCGTTGGGAAAAACGGCGAAGGTAAATCGACCATGATCCGAGCCATCATGAAAGAACTGGAACATGAGGGCCAGGTTCAACTGGGGCACAATACAATGATCGGTTATTTCGCGCAAAACGAAGCATCGCTGCTGGATGAAAAGCTGACCGTTTTCCAAACCATCGACGATGTAGCGGTAGGCGATATCCGCACCAAAATAAAAGATATCCTCGGGGCTTTCATGTTTGGCGGTGAAGATTGGGACAAGAAAGTGAGTGTTCTTTCGGGCGGCGAGCGTACCCGCCTGGCCATGATTAAACTCTTACTCGAACCGGTTAACCTGTTAATTCTCGATGAGCCAACCAACCACCTGGATATCCGCACCAAGGATATTCTGAAACAAGCGTTGCTGGAATTCGACGGAACCCTGATCCTGGTTTCACACGACCGTGACTTTCTGGATGGGATGGTGAGTAAAGTATATGAATTTGGCAACAAGCGCGTCAAAGAACACCTGGAAGGAATTACCGAATTCCTGGCCCGCAAAAAAATGGAACACCTCAACGAACTGGAAAAAAAGAAACCGTAACGGTTTACGAATGATACAAAAAGGCGGAGCTGCTCAAAACAGTTTCGCCTTTTTTGTTGAAGCAAACTGACCGGGTGCCTTCGGGTCACCCGGTCAGTACGAACTATTTTAGCAGGTTACATGAAACATCGCAATAACTTTTCCTTCCAGAACATTCCACACTTTAACAGCCGTAGGCGTTGAAACCAGCTTGACAGCGCATCCCTTTTCCTCAAAGAAGATCTCGGCTTCGGTCGATAACTCGATATAACCAATCTGCCCCGTTCCGATGATTAACTCCTGCGCTCCTTCCTCGTATATTTGCACAGCCTCATCGAGTGAAATTTTATGGGAAGTACCATACTTGGCTTTCGACAGTTTTTTCTTGCGCTTTTCAATATGCCCGTCTAACCTGATCAGGATATCGTATTCATATCGCTTTCCCCCAACGGTAATATTCCCGAATTGCGTTTTCTCAATTTGTGGCAACATAGTTTAACCTCCCTCTTTCTTTTCGAAAAAGTATACGCAATTTATCGAAAATAGGTATGTTCCCGTTTGGACAACAACTCCTTATTGCTGCCAGATAGAAAAACCTGATTTTGGCTTCGTTTTATTGCGCAGCACCATTATTCCGCTTTGTAAAAGCTTTCAGGAAGCGATCAAACGGTACTGAACTGCATACAAATGACTGAAAGGAGCAGTACCTGGCCCGGTTAAATTTGAAATTTCGCCTAAGGAGAGCATCCTATTACCGATTGGAGCTGAAAAATTGCCAAGGGGTCGGTCACTCCTGCCGATTAATTCAAATATTTTGCAGAGGGGAGAGTTCAGACTACCGATTGAATCAAATATTTTGCCAATGGGCGGCTTTCCCTGGCCGATTGGAACAGAAAAATTGCCAATGGAGGGGTCCCCCATGCCTCGGGAACGCGTCGCCCGGGCCTTTCAGCCAACATTCACGTTTAACCGCAAACAGATCACTGCCTCTTTTCCCATTCCGGATAAGCTTTCAGCACTGCTTCGGGCCAGAAACCGTACCATTCGTAGCCTACCCGGCGATCGAATGAAATGTCCTTCAAATCGTATACAATCGTTCCGTCTCGCAATGAAAGGAAGGGTTCTCCTTTTTCGAGATTGTAATAACGGGCCCAGACCGGGCGGGCCTCGGAATCGGGCACAAATTCACGATCAAAGTCAATGGTGGTTTCGTGGTAGGGGCGCTCTTCAATCGGGAAGTTGCCGTAGCGGTAGCCAGTGATTTTCGCAGCCTCAAGCCATGCCACGCTCGACTCTATAGCAGCCACCACCGCTGAATCGGGCTGTTCAATTCGCATCAGAAACAGGATGATATCGCAACTCTCGCGCGCTGTCACCGAAGGATGTTCGTAAGCTCTCCCCTGCACCGGCGCGTAGCTATCAAAGTCGTGCTGCTGACACCAGGCTGTTTTCACACCGTTAATCTCCACCTGGCATTTCAGGATCACCTGCAGCCCGCGCTCGTAAGCGGCCAATAACCTGGTTCGCATGTCGGGTTGCAGCCAGTCGTAACTAGGGTCATTTGTTTTCACGTCCAGCAGTAGGTCCATAATGCCGGTCATCACATCGTCGTTGAAGGTAATAACGTCGGCATCCCAGCCGCGCCAGCCTCCTGTTGGGTATTCAGTATTCAAAATATACTGAAAGCCTTTTTCTGCTGCCGCGCGGTATTTATCGTCACCACTTTGCCCGTACACCGCTGATAAGTACTCAATCTGCGGAAAAATATTCCGGTTGTCAAATGTGCTTTGGCGATAATGTTCGCTCAGGTCGTTGATCACCGAGTCGCGCGGAACCAGGGTCAACCAATCGATATTTTTCGGCCAACCACCATCTTCATTTTGGTAGGCCAGCAGGTTGTCGGCAATGCCGATTATATCGGTAGTATCTATCCGGTCGGTACTGCGAATACGGCTGTAGAGGTTCCAGTGGTGAATGCCGTCTTCGAATTTCGCCAGGTCGATGTAACTGTAATTTTTGCTCTCGGGTTGATGTGTGCAAGCGGCTATAGCGGCCAAACTTAAGAATAGGATGATTCGTTTTATGGGTTTCATGTCTGGTTTTGTTTCGTTGTCAATTACAAAGAAAGCAGCTTTGCTCTTAATTTGGCAATTGATTCAGCACGTTTTTTAAATCGAGGATCCACAGATCGACATCCTCCAGCCTCTCCGACAGACGGAAAATTCCTTCCCCGGCATATACGTTCCAGGAAACGAGCCACTCCCATCGCGTTGTCGACATGGCCTTCATCGAATCGGCAAAGTCGTCAAGCCTCGTATAATCAGCCAGGCATTACTCTAAATCTACTTTCTCCTTTTCATCTTCATCACAACATAACTTAAACCAATTCGTCAATTTTTAAGCTACTCAGAACATACTTCCTATATGTCGCTTGCTCTTTCTTCAGAACTTGTATATCGGATTAAATCGATTTCAAGCCGACATTTTAAACCAAAAATTAACGACTATGAAAGCATTGTTAAAACTTATGTTTTTATTGGCAGGCATGGGTCTCGCAGTGATGTGTTCCGAATCCGACATCATTGACGAAGACTTATCCGCAGTAAATCTGAAAAGCGCCCAACCGATTACGGTTACTCTACCATTTGAAGCCAATTTTGTCAATACATTCCTGGAAGAAACCGGCCCAAATCCAATATGTGGAGAATGGGATCCTGAAAACGGACAATTTTGGATGATGATTTATGGCGAAGGCGAAGGAACCGCTACCCATATGGGAAAAATTACACATCATTTTGAATTCTGCAACGATTGGGTTTCCGGAATTTACCCCGGCCCGAGCGGTTACATGAAAGGATATTTTGTTGCGGCAAACGGGGATAGCTTGTTTATTCATGTTGAAGGCCAGGTATTGGATGGACGTTTAGACCATCATCCGGAGGATGTAATTGCCTATTTTACGGACCCGTGGGAAATTTTGGGAGGCACCGGCAGATTTGAAGGCGCTTCGGGTCACGGCATGACAGATGATTATGTCCGGGAGCCCTATCCTGACATTTCATTCCACCACTATACCGGTGAAATTACACTGGTAAAAGGAAAAAGGTAGACTCAATCTTCAAAATAACTGTTGCCAGGATCCTGATTCTCTTGATTTAATGCCAATGGGGAAATCGTTTCAAACGTCTCCAACGAAGACGACTAAACCGGAAAACCAGGTCATCCCCACTATAACTTTAAAAACCAAAACGATGAAAACACTTTTAAAACTATTATTTCTGTCTGCTTGTCTGGGCATTATCATTTCCTGCTCCGATGATGAGACGATTCTCGACAACACCGTTGTCTTGAAAAACGCACCTGTCGTCAACCACGATGCTCCTGGTCTGGACCAGGAACGTTGGGTGATGATAAAAGACCTTGGCCTGAATGTTCACTACCGGATCATCGGGAAGGGACCAATTGATGTTGTCCTGATTCCCGGATGGACCAATCCGCTAACCATCTACTCCAAGCAATTCGATTACTTCCGGGATAAGGCACGCTGTATTTATGTCGACCTTCCAGGGCAAGGCATGAGTGATGCTCCTGCTCCAGGCAATCCATTGGATCCGGAGGATACCGGTTTTCAATACACTATGGAAGTTATGGCTGACGCTGTTTACACAATCGTGAAGAAAGAAGGACTTCACCAGTTTGTAGCCGTTGGTTTTAGCATGGGACCTACTGTATTGGCAATGTTCGAGCGAATGCACCCGGGAATGATCACTAAATTTGTAGCCTTAGATGGCGGTTTAGACCCTTGGCCGGAAGATCAAGAAGGAAAAGACCAACGGCAAATGATTCGCGAAATGACCTACACAGTTATGTCCGGCTGGACTTACGAAGACAAACTAGCCCTTGGTGGTGCACTCATTCCTAACGAATTAACAGGAGAGCTAGTTGATGAGTTGAGAGAGCTTGCCAGCTATTTCTTTGACTTCCCAGCCCCCTTGCTCGCCAACATTTCCTATTGGGCAGATGCTGAAAATGCCAATGAACCTCTTGACTGGATGTATCCAAAACTATGTTTCTATTCAAGCCCTTCACCGGACATGGATAAAGTCAACTGGATCTATCCCAATAACACAACATACACCTTCCCCGGTGGTGGACATGTTATCCAATGGATGTTCTACGAAGATATTAACCCGGTAATTGGGGAATTTATTAAGGACAAACCCGGTAAAAAATATTAAGACCATCCTGAAACTTACATCAGTCGAAAAACTGGTCCGGGGTTTCTTTCTTAGTCGATTTAATCCAGTAAACTCCATTGCGATACAGTTTTCCCCTCTGCCCGATGAATAATTCAACCCGGGCAGAGGTTTTTTATATCGCATTTACTTCATCCGAAATCGCTGTCACCAAACAAATCAGTTTCAAATTCGTAAACTCCTGCGATGATTTTTCGCAAAGATCACCTTGCTTAAAAGCCAATATCGACAAACCGGAAAGAGAATGAACAGACGGCAAATATCGGATTCTGAATTCATCGCCAGGCTAACTCAAATAATTGAGACCAACCTGAAAAATGAAAAATTTGGCGTTTCCGAATTAGCCAGAGAAGTAGGAACCAGCCGCACCAACCTTTACCAAAAAGTCAAATCATCCACACACAAGTCTGTTAGTCGTTTTATCAGCGAAGTTCGATTGAAAAAAGCAATGGAGCTTTTAAAACAGACCTCGCTGAATGTTTCCGAAGTCGCTTACGAAGTGGGATTTGGAAGCCCAACCTATTTTATCAAGTGTTTTCACGACTACTATGGCTTTTCGCCTGGGGAGGTGAAACCGTACGAGGGAGACGAAACCGAAAAGGTTGAATCGAAAATTGAGACTTCAAAGCCGGTTCTCCTGAAACGAAGAATTAGAAAACCCGCAATCATCAGCGCTGTCATTATAGTCGTCCTGATTCTACTTACTATTTTTATAACCAAGTCCTTGTCATCGCAAAACGGAAAAACGGAAAAGTCGATCGCTGTCCTTCCGCTCCATAATCTAACCGGCAACCCCGACAATGACTATTTTGCCGATGGCCTTCAAGATGCCATTATTGGCGAATTGGGCCAAATCAATTCACTACGTGTCATTTCCAGAACATCAACCCGCCGGTTTCGCGATACCAATCTCTTAATGAAAGACATCGCCGACCAATTGGGAGTGAATATTATCATGGAAGGTTCGTTGATTGGCGCAAGTGATTCGCTTCGCGTTTTGATTCAACTGATTGATGTCTTACCAAAGGAGCGACACCTGCTCGCGAAAGAGTACGACGATATCATGAAAAATGCTCTATCGGTCAAAAACAAAGCAGTAAAAGATATTGCGGAAACAATTCGCGTAAAACTTACAAATTCTGAAGAAGAAAAACTTGCCCAGGCCAGAACCGTCAACCCGGAGACCTATAAGGCCTACCTGCGCGGCATGTACTACGTGCAACAAGGTACCAAAGAAGAATACGCGACAGGAATCGGGTACCTGGAAGAAGCGATCAGGAAAGACCCCGGGGACCCGCTGGCATATGCAGGCTTAGCCTTGTGTTACGCGACCAAAGGGCACGGTATTCTGGATGCTGATGAGTCGTTTCGGCGTGCCGTGAGTGCAGCCGAAAAAGCCATAAAACTTGATCCGAATTCGTATGAGGCTTTCACAGCCCTTTCACTTTTATATATGGATGTGGATTGGAATTGGGAAAAAGCACGGGAAAGCTTCGAGCATGCCTTAGCTGTCAACCCCAACAATTCAATTGCTCAGGCCAACTATGCCTGGTATTTTGTACTGTTCAACGATCCCGACAAAGCAGTATATCATGGCGAACAAGCGATAAAAATCGACCCGCTTTCTTCCGTCTACCAAGCTTGGCTTGCCTTTCTGTATCGCGATCTGGGGCAGAATGACAAAGCCGTAGCCACCGCCAAACATGCCCTCGAGCTTAACCCCAAGCTCGCCTACCCTTGGGCACTTTTGTCCGACGTTGCCGTGGAACGCATGCAATTCGATCAAGCAATTGAATACGCTGAGCAACTCCCCAAAGGTTTATACTGGGATTTAAGCCGGGGGTACGCCTATTTGAAAGCAGGACAGCGCGACAAAGCAATGCTGTTGTGGGATCAATATAAAGACAAATCACAAGTAAACCCATGCCTTCTTGGCATGATGGCGGCCTACCTCGGCTTCACAGATCGGGCCTTTGAACTATTGACCGAAGCTGTTGACAAAAAACGTTATCCTGCAGCCTACATCGGTTTCTACGACTACACAAACACGATCCGTTCCGACAGTCGTTTTAAAGACCTTCTCAGAAAATTAAACCTTCCGGAACCGGACCCTCAACTAGCTGCCAATCGTTGAGTATTCTTACCGTTTCTGTCGTGAATTAGGCGAACCATCAACATAGTTTGAACCAATCCGCGAATAATTTAAATCATCTGGCTCAATTTTAAGCTATTCAGAACATAGCTGCTAAGTTCCGGACACGAAGCCCGATTAACTTTGTACCTGTAACTTTTTAATGAAAATAATAGGAAACACCCCCTGATTATTAACTTAAATTCTCACTGCCATGAAAAAGTTTATTCTTTTGAGCTTTACGCTTTTAATCACAATGGGTTTGTGGGCCCAAGTCCATACAAACATTGATGAGGTGAAAGTGAAACCGCCCAAATTTGCGGGAGTACAAGTAACCACTATTCAAGACGAGCAGTCAATTGCGGACTATATTGCAGCAAATATGCAATATCCTGAAGAAGATCTCAAACATAACATCGAAGGGACAGAAGTTATCGTGTTTACGGTAGGTGAAGATGGAACGCTTAGCAATTTTGAAGTCGTCAATAGTGTTTCTAAACAAATGGACAATGAAATTATCCGGGTCTTGAAAACAACAACTGGAATGTGGTATGCAGGTACCAACAACGACAACACAGTTGAGATGGATAAGGAAATAGCAATTGCCTGTAAAATAGCTAATTCAGAAATCCCCAACAAGCAAACCGACTTTAAGGTTTTAGCTACTGATTACTTTAAAAGAGGAGCGAAACTACTCTACGTAAAACATCATCCCAAAAGAGCTTTAAACAAGTTCGACGAAGGAATCCGTTACTTACCATACGATGCCAACTTACTGGTTATGCGCGGTTATGCCAAATTTACCTTGGGCGATAGAGATGGTGCTATCGAAGACTGGAGAATTGTAAAAGAAAAAACAGACATTGACAATTTGGAAGAGCTGACAAGCACTTACCAGGATCTGGATGGCTATGCCGAATTAATGGAGGTACTTGATCGATAATTCGCCAAGCACCTAATTTTCTAAAAAAGTGATGCTCAAAATACAATTGCTTACACGTTATCGGTAGTCGCTATTTCGATTAACCGGGAAAGAACTTAAAAAAAGCTGAATCTGCACACAGTAATCCTTATCCGCAAAGAGAGATTATTGTGTGCATTTTTTTGTCCAATATTTTCATCTCAACAACGGACTTATTACCACGCCTCGAAACAAAACAAATATCCTTCGTTTCCGCATAAAAAAATAGTAACTTATGACTCACTACTTAGATGGACGAAAAAAAAAATCATCCACTATTTTTTCATTTAAAAATCCTGAAATTATGAATGCAGCGGATCAATTTGGTATGCATGACGACTTACAAAAACTGGGTATAAAGGCTATAAACGAAGGTATTTGCAGCGGTACCAAGTGGCAAACCGGACATGGTGATTTAATCAATTCATATTCTCCGGCCGATGGCAAACTCATTGCACAAGTAACACAAGCGACACTCGAAGATTACCAACAAGTTGTTGAAAAAGCAAAATCGGCTTTTGTTGAATGGCGAAAGGTTCCGGCACCGGCGCGTGGTGAAATCGTTCGGCAAATCGGTCTTGAATTGCGAAAATATAAGGAGCCGCTGGGGAAACTTGTGTCCTACGAAATGGGCAAAATTTACCAGGAAGGGTTGGGAGAAGTACAGGAAATGATCGACATCTGCGACTTCGCCGTTGGTCAATCGCGGCAGCTTTACGGATTTACCATGCACTCCGAGCGTAAAGCACATCGCATGTACGACCAATACCACCCGCTGGGCATTGTCGGTGTCGTTTCAGCATTTAACTTCCCCGTTGCTGTTTGGGCATGGAATACAATGTTAGCCTTGGTTTGCGGCGATGTCGTCCTCTGGAAACCCTCTTCAAAAGTATTGTTGTGCGCAATAGCAGTCCATCAAATAATTGCTAAAGTGTTAAACGAAAATAAAGTACCTGAAGGAGTCGTCAATTTAGTGGCAACAAGCTCTAAATATTTAGGCGATGAGCTTTTCAGCGACCCCAACTTGCCTTTGGTTTCCTTTACCGGATCTACCAAAGTGGGCAAAAAAGCCGGAGGCTTAATCGGTGCGCGACTGGGAAAAGCAATCCTTGAACTGGGCGGGAACAATGCCATCATCGTTACCGAAAATGCAGACCTAGAAATGGCCATGCGAGCCATCGTTTTCGGTGCTGTGGGCACCTGTGGACAACGTTGTACGTCGACCCGGCGAATCATTGTTCACGAATCGGTGTATCAGCAAATGAAAGACAAGCTCATTGCGGGTTACCAAAGTATCACCATCGGCAATCCGCTCGACCCAAAAACATTGGTTGGCCCGCTAATTGATAAAGGCGCCGTTCAAACATATCTCGATGCCTTGGATAAAGTGACCGCACAAGGAGGAACGATCCTGTGCGGTGGATCGATCAAAGATGGTCCCGGATTTGAATCGGGTTGCTACGTTGTTCCGGCTATTGCCGAGGTGAAAAATCACTTCGCCATTGTTCAGGACGAAACCTTTGCTCCACTACTCTACCTCATCCGGTATAAGAGTCTCGACGAGGCTATTACGATTCACAATAATGTGCCCCAAGGATTGTCATCTGCGCTTTTCTCGACCAACCTACTCGAAACGGAAAAATTCCTATCGTGCGAAGGCTCCGATTGTGGGATTGCCAACATCAACATCGGAACATCGGGAGCTGAAATCGGGGGCGCATTCGGCGGAGAAAAAGACACAGGCGGTGGACGGGAATCCGGCTCTGATGCCTGGAAAGCCTATATGCGGCGCCAAACCAACACCATCAACTACAGCACGGAACTTCCGCTGGCACAAGGAATCGAGTTTAATGTTTAACTAGGGTAAGTAAGGAGAACGAATGAAACAAATTCTGATAATCGGGGCCGGGCGATCTTCGTCAAAGCTCATCAACTATTTGCATCAACATGCTGCGAAATACAGATGGGAAATTGTTGTTGGCGACCTCAACCCCGAAGCCGCAAAATCGCGCATTGGAAACAAGGTCAAATTAATCGCGTTCGATATTAATCAGGAAGAGGAAAGTAGTCAAGCAATCCGACAGGCCGAGTTGGTTATTTCGATGTTGCCGGCCAAATTTCACATTCTGGTGGCCAGGCATTGTATCCGGGAAAACAAAAATCTGCTGACCCCTTCATATGTGAAAGATGATATGAAATTACTGGAGCCTGAGATTAAGAAAAAGGGCTTGTTCTTTTTGAATGAAATGGGGCTAGACCCGGGAATTGACCACATGTCGGCCATGAAAGAGATTGATGCCATCAAAGCATCGGGGCTGGAATTATTGGGATTTGAATCGTTTACCGGTGGACTAATCGCTCCCGAATCGGACGACAATCCGTGGCATTACAAACTGACGTGGAACCCGCGAAATGTAGTCCTTGCCGGGCAGGAAGGAACGGTGAAATTCATTCAGGAAGGCAAGTACAAATACATTCCCTACAACCGGGTTTTCCGACGTACCGAACTAATCGAGATTGAAGGCTACGGCACTTTCGAAGGCTATGCCAACCGCGATTCACTAAAATACATTGATCGCTATAAACTACACGGAATCCCAACCATATACAGGGGAACACTTCGCCGTCCCGGTTTTTGCCGAGCCTGGAATGTCTTCGTTCAGCTCGGTATGACCGACGACAGTTACGAAATGAACGATTTAAAAAACATGACGCGACGCGATTTTACCAATTCGTTCCTGTATTATCATCCAACCGATTCGATCGATTTGAAGCTCTTTCACGACCAAAACATTCCGCAAGATTCGGATATTATCGGGAAATTGAAGTGGCTCGGAATTTTTGACAACACACCAATTGGACTGGAACGGGGAACCCCTGCCCAAGTATTGGAACACATCCTGAAAGACAAGTGGCAACTCTCGCCCACCGACAAGGATATGACTGTGATGTGGCATAAATTCACGTATCGTGATAAAACAACAAAGCACCTGCTTGAAAAACACCTGTCGCTGGTCGTCATAGGAGATGATCCGGTCAATACTGCCATGTCGAAAACAGTTGGTCTGCCTCTGGGAATTGCAGCAAAACTAATTTTGACCGGAAAAATCAAACGGTCAGGGCTATTCATTCCGACGCTTCCTGAAATATACGAGCCGGTATTGAAGGAGCTGGAGAATTACGGAATCAAATTCAAACAAACCATTGCTTCACCCGACAACTGACACTCAACTATTCATTAAAATTGAACGTAAACGATAAAACAGCAAAAAATTCAAACCTAAAAATTCAAAGGTCATGAAAATAAGTAGTAATGAAATTCTGAGCAGATTACTGGACAACCTTTGGGACACATATATCCAGCGGGTTTCCTATGCAAAAACCTATGCCGATTTGGTTCGAAGCAAAGGCGGCAAGGTCAGGAACGACCATATTGCATTCAGAACCTTCAACACAATTACCGGCAAGCAGCCGCACGGAATTGGAGCCATATGGCATATTTTAGATGCTTTTGGTTTTAAACCGATCTCGAATTATACGTTCACGGAAAAAAAATTACATGCCGTTCATTTTCAGCATGCGGATGAAAAGTTTCCTAAAATTTTTGTCAGCCAGCTCGAAGTTCCCGACTTACCGCAATGGGCACAAAACCTGATAAACGAGCAGGTTGTCAACACACCTTATCATCTCTCAGAAACCGCCGTATTGGATTTGCTGGAGCTAAACGAAAAAGACGAGTTAGAAGAAGCAGCTGTCAACAACCTGGTGCGGGAATTAACCAGCTACATGTCTCGTCCCTGGGGAATTCCGAAGCAGGAAAGCATTGAAAAGTTGAATGAAATCTCGCAATATGCAGCCTGGACATTAATTCATGGTAACTCGGTGAATCACTTCACTGCTTTCATTAATTACCAGGAAGTACCGGAATGGCCCGATCTGCAAACAACCTGTGAGGCGCTGGCAGCGGCAGGTGTGCCAATGAAGGCCAATATTGAAGGGCAAAAAGGAAGTAAATTGCAACAATCGTCGACACAGGCTGTCAGCGAAACGGTTGATGTTATTCTGCCCGACGGAAGCAAAGGGCAAATGCCATGGACCTACGCCTATTACGAATTAGCAGAACGCGGTTTTATTGAAGAAAACGGCAAACAAGTGTTGTTTTCCGGCTTTCTCGGAGAGCAAGCCACCCACTTATTCGAAATGACTAAAACGAATAAGTAGACAACGACTTTAAAACAAAAAAAGGGCTTCAACCACAACCGGCTGAAGCCCTTTTTCAATATAGTTGTCAACCTACTCGGTCTGTTCTTTAAAATCGCCCATCGTTTTGGTGAAAATATAAATGGCAACAATACCCAGCAACATGTGTACAGCCAACGTGTACATGATGTATTCCGGTTTGCCATACGTCTCAAACACGCCCATCATCCAGGTATAAGTTCCACTCAAAGTCGCTCCGATGAAGGTCGCCAGGAAATTGGTTCCCATGTAAAGTCCGGCCTTTTCTTTTGGGGCAATCCACATGATGTATTCCTGAATTCGGGGCGACGAGATCATTTCGCCAATCGAGAATAAAAACACGCCCAGGAACACCAGGTTATTGTTCATGGTTACCGAGAATGCCAGCGTTACAAAGGCAATCGCTGCGACAAACAAACCGAACAAAAACGAAGAAATGGCCGGTCGTCTTTCAAACAAACTGGATACTACCAACTGGAAAATAATGATGATGTACCCCGTTTGTGAAATCGCTTCAGCGTTAATTTTCCAAACACCGTTGTCGTTGGTCGAGATAAACTGCGTGACTGCAGTTCCCAATACTGCTCTCACAGATTCGTACAAGGCATTGGTATTCATATAATCGTTGATATAAACGGCCAACGTGTTGAAGAAAGCCCAAAATGGCAGCCAGAAGAAAATACCCAGCAAAAACAGGAACGACAGAAATTTCAGATCGGAAAGGGCTTCACCCATATCGCGAAACTTCTGCTTCAAGGTAACCCCTTCCAGATCACGTTTCGGCTCTTTATAGAAGAACACCGTAATCAGGAACATCACACTGATCGTTGCTGCAGCGGTATAAAAAACATAGTCCCACGACCAGCCGCGCAGCTTTCCCATGATGATTGGCCCAAAGGAGGCACCGATATTGACCATCTGGTAGAAAATACCGAAACCCAGCGTTTTATTCGTTGAGTCGGTAGTGGCCCGGACAGTCGACGAAATCAACGGTTTAAAAATACCTGCTGCAAAACCAATCGTGAGCATGGTCAGTGCAATACCATTGAACGACTTCGTTAAAATGAGAAGCAAAATAGCCGGCAAGTAGGCCATGTACGATACTAAAAGCATCTTTTTGAACCCGTAGCGGTCGGCAAAAGTACCCGAGAACAGGGGCATAAGGTACGACAGGGCAAGGAAAATACTTTGAATGATTCCGAGGTCGCCTTTCGAAAAACCCAGGTCGCCCAGGTAAATACCAAAACTCAGATAAATGCCGTAGTAGGCAAAACGTTCCAATACTTCAATACTATTGGCGACCCAAAACACCGCCGGGAATTTGGTTCTTTTACTCATGATTTATTTATTCAGGATTCATTAATTGCGTCAACGGCGGACAAGATAACGATTAAAAGGTCAACTAATCCGGACTTTTCGCAGCTTTTTTCTTCAATCCAAATCGAATTCAAACAAAAGGCTTGACCAACCCGAGCTGTCGCTCCCGTGGAGCGAACGGGTCAAAACAATTCAAATAATCCGCTCACAATTAATCTGAAAGCACAACAAGAAGTCAGAAACTAAATTAATTTTGCAGCCAATTCAGAACGGTATAAAATGGAGACAGAAAAGATTCAAAAGCGGGTGATCAATGCAGACGAAATCGAGCGTTGTATTTCGGTGTTGGAACATCTGCTTGAAAATGGTGATCAACTCATTCACTTAAGTGAGGAACAACGGATAAAGCTGATGAAAGCTGCCGGGCAAATTACCCGCCCGGACAGAGCTGAACGCAAAAAGCGCAACAAAGGCGTTAAAGCCAGCAAAAAGAAGGAGCTTTCGGAAATTAACCGCAAAGCCCGGGCAGCATCAAGCATTCGTACCGCCCGCCTGTCCAGTATTTTTGAGGCGCCCGAGCAAATCGCGTTGGGCGAAGCTCAGGCAAGCAACGGCAAACATATTCTCAGCTCCGAACACAACTGCTATGTCTGCAAGAAACGCTACACCGAAGTGCATCATTTTTACGATGCCATGTGTACCGAATGCGGCGATTTGAACTACCGGAAGCGGTTTCAACGCTGCGACATGACCGGACAGATTGCGCTGATTACCGGTTCGCGCCTCAAAATCGGCTACCATGCCACCCTGATGATGTTGCGCTCGGGTGCAACCGTTATCGCAACAACTCGTTTCCCTGCCGATTCTGCCATTCGCTTTGCCAAAGAAAAAGATTTTGCCGACTGGGGCGACCGCCTTCACATTTACGGCCTCGACCTGCGCCATATTCCGAGCGTTGAACTGTTTGCCACCTATATCGAGCAGAAGTACCAGCGACTGGACATTCTGATCAACAATGCGGCGCAAACGGTGCGTCGCCCAGCGAACTTTTATGCACACATGATGGCCCTCGAGAATCTTCCCCATCAGGAACATTCGGCCGACGTGCAGCAGTTGCTGTCGCATCACCAGCAATGTGTCAACGAAATTGAATATTTCAATCAAACCGAAGGCGAACACCAGAAAGCCTTGTCGGTGAACTGGAACAGCCAGACTCCCGGAATCGGCATCAAATCGTCGGCTCAGCTGTCGCAAATTCCCTATCGCATCGACAATTCGATTGATGCTGCCGAAGTTTTTCCGGAAGGGAAACTCGATGCTGACCTGCAACAGGTCGATCTGCGAAAAACCAACAGCTGGCGTCTCCGCATTGGCGAAGTTGCCCCGGTTGAGATGATGGAAGTGCAGCTGGTCAATTCCATTGCGCCATTTGTCTTGTGCAACCGACTTTCAACCTTAATGCGCAAAGATTATACGGGCAAAAAACACATTGTGAATGTGTCGGCCATGGAAGGCAAGTTCCACACCTTCCGCAAGGAAGACCGCCACCCGCACACCAACATGGCGAAGGCGGCCCTCAATATGCTCGTGCATACTTCGGCCAGCGATTTGGCCAAGGACGGTATTTTTATGAATGCCGTGGATACCGGCTGGGTAACCGACGAAGATCCGGCAGAGCTGTCGAAATACAAACAGGACGTGCACGACTTTCAGCCTCCGCTCGACATTGTTGACGGAGCGGCCCGTGTATGCGATCCGTTTATCGACGGCATCAACACCGGCAAACACTGGTGCGGCAGGTTCCTGAAAGATTATTTCCCGATTAGCTGGTAGCACGAAACACCAACTGACCGGATGACTTCGAGTTACCCGGTCAGTTGGCTACATACCTTCGAATTCGTTTCTTTTTATTTCTTTGTGTCATGGATTTACTGCTTCTTTTCGACTATATCGGCACCTTTGTGTTCGCCATTAGCGGAACGCTGACAGCTGCCAACAAGCGGCTCGACTTTTTCGGGGCGACCATGATTGGTTTTGTTACCGCGGTTGGCGGAGGATCGCTGCGCGACATGATGCTGGGCGACCTGCCGGTGAGCTGGATGCGCGACCTCAACTACTTTTGGCTGATTATTGCCGGCGTGCTGGTGACCATTGTCTTCGGGAAAGTGGTGATGAAGCTGAAAAAAACACTCTTCCTTTTCGATACCATCGGGATTGCCGTTTTCACCATTTTAGGATTGAAAAAAGCACTGCTCATGGGCATCAACATCCCCATGGCCGTGATGATGGGACTGGCCTCGGCAGTGGTTGGCGGCGTTATTCGCGACACGCTGTGCAACGAGTTGCCGCTGATTTTCCACCGCGAAGTGTACGCCACGGCCTGCATTGTTGGTGCGCTCGTCTATCTACTTTTAAACTACCTGGGATTGAACGAACACATCTGCGAGCTGGCGACCGTTATCACCATTATCGCCATTCGGATTGTCGTAGTGCGTTTCGACATTGCCCTGCCAAAGGTTGAATTGAAAGAGTAGCCGAAATCCCTTCAACATGAGCGAACCACCTGCAACCGGCAACCAACCGGCAGTTGCCTGTTCAACGCCCCTTCAACCTGTACCCCGCAACAAGCGCCCTGTTAACTTCAAATGCGCCCTGTTAGCAGGGCAATGTTCCCTGTTAGGCCGGCACCGTTTCCTGTTACATCGGCAGGCTCCCTGTTGGTTCCGGAGCCTGTCCTGTTAAAAAATACTTCGCCCTATTAAGTCTGAAGTCCGCTCTGTTGGTTCCGAACTGCTCCCTGTTACTTTTTTTTCGGCCCTGTTGAACAGGGAGGTCCGGTTTGCTAACAGGATTAGCAAAACCATAACAGGAAGCACCGCTTTGCTAACAGGATTAGCAAAAAACCCAACAGGGCGGCTAACTTTTTAACAGGGAGCCTTCAACACGAACAGGGCGAAGTTTTGGGCTACAGGACGCCGGGAAAATCAACAGGGCGCGATTTGCGGGCAACAGAGAGGTTCACAGAGCACCTGATCCCCGTTTACACTCACCTCCATGCCCTATTCCCCCAAACCAAAGACTGTGTCCGGGAAAGAATGAAAAAACAATCAACTTCTTCATTTACCGGACGTATAAACCGAGAAATTGCATTTCACCCCTTTATCAAAATGCAACAATCATAAACTAAATCTAAACGTAGTATGAAAAAAGTGATTTGTTTTCTGTTCGCAGCCCTTATGGCCATCCAGGTTATGAGTCAGGACAACGAGCGAAAAGGTTATTTGGGAACCATGCTTGGCCCATCCTTCCCTTACGATGGTTATTCCTCCAGTGGCAATTTCTACGATGGTTATGCCCAAACCGGGATCAACATCAACCTGTTGACTTTCGGATACAAAATCTGGCACAACATTGGTATTACTGCTTCGTGGTCGGGAATTGCGAATCCAATCGACCATTCTGGTTCGGACGGCACCTCTGCTGTCGGGAACCTGATGGTTGGACCGATGTATGCATTCCAGCTGAGTGAAAAATTCGAGCTCGACCTGCGTGCCATGGTGGGTTACACTTACATGCGTCGCAAGTTGAACTCCTATGATAAGGGGTCTGCGAGTGACCTAAGTTGGGCCGTCGGGGCAATGCTACACTACAATTTAGGAAAGAAATGGCAACTCCTGTTGAACCTGGAAAACTACCAAACTCAACCGGACATTCAATTCGACAAAGATCCAAGAGTACGATTGATTAACCTGTCATTTGGTGTTGCCTATCGCCTGAAATAGGCAATACCAAATATTCATCAACGAGAAGGTGCAACCAACACTTCTTCGAAATCGAGGTGATGCATAATTTCCCGAACAATGAGCAGGTAAGCGGCAAAGCCCAAATCATCGGGAATGACATCCTGACTGGCCGGCAAGCCTTTTACAATGGCTGCAAAACGCTCGAAAACATTTTCGAGCTCAATTTGCGGAACAACCGTTTCACCGGCTTCTGTCGTCGTTGTGTTAAAGGCCAAACCGGCAATCAATTTCAGTTGGGGATCGGCAGACTGCAAAACAAATTCGTCGCGAAACAAGTCTTCCACCCCCGCCAACACCTCTTCTGTTAGGTTGATGGCTTGATCGACTTCACCATAAGTAGGCGGGAAACTCGTGTAAGCGAAATCGGCCAGTTGTTTCCAGCCAATAGCCAATGTTGTTCGTATAGCTGCTTTATTCTGTTTCCGAATAATGTTGGTCGTTGTTTCTCCAATATTTAGGTACAGGGGCGTGTGCTGTTTCATGGTCTGATGTTTTCAGGCAAATATCTCCACAATTCTTTCGCGAGAGGTAATACTTTCAGGAAAATAGGTTGTCGATTTTGGAAATCAGTTTGTCTTCCGGTATCGCCAGATTGCCAGGCTCAAAAATGAAACCCCGATGATGGTCAGCGAAACGAATTCTTCAATCAGATCGGCAAAACCGGAACCTTTCAGGCAAACCATGCGCATAATGCGAATGAAATAATAGATTGGGTTCAGGCGGTCGAGTTGCTGTGCCCAATGCGGCATACTTTCAACCGGAGTGAAGATCCCTCCCATCAACACAAAGACCATCATAAAAAAGAAAGTGATGAACATGACCTGCTGCTGGGTTTCGGTAACCGTTGAAATAAACAGCCCCAAACCGAGTACGCCAACCAGGTAGAGCGCGCCGAAACCAAACAGAAGCACCAGGCTTCCTTCGATGGGTAAATTGAAAACGACCCGGGCGATAATCAATCCGAAAGCCAGATCGAGCAACGCAATGACCAGGAAAGGCAGCAGCTTCCCAACAATGAACTGCCACTTTTTAATCGGCGTCACATTCAACTGTTCGATGGTTCCCATTTCCTTTTCGCGCACCAGGTTCATGCCCGACAGGAACATGCCAATAATGGTTACCAGGATCGACAGGATCCCCGGCGCCATGTACCATTTGTAGTCCAGCTCGGGGTTGAACCAATAGCTATCGTGCGTATCGACCCGCATCGGCGGATTGAACTCGGGCAAGCTTTTCCATTTCATAACAATATGCTTGTTGTAGGCTGAAATGATTCCGCGCGTGTATTGGAAAACCAGCGTCGCTTTGTTGCCGTCGATGGCATTCACAAGAAGCTGCACATCGGCGGCGTCGTCGCGCACCAGCGAGCGTTCAAAGTCGGGCGGTATGACGAGCACAAAATCCGACTCTTCCTTTTTTAGCTGGTCCATGCCATCTTCCAGGTCGAAAGACGAATCGTGAATCCGGAAGAATGGCGATGCTTCAAAATGGTTGATCAACCCGCGGCTGGCATCCGACAAATCCTGGTCGACCACATAAAGATCGACGTTTTTCAGGTCATAGGTCGCTGCAAAAACCAGCACCAGCATCTGCATCAACGGCAACATCACAATCATCCGCAACATGGTTTTGTTCCGCAAAACCTGGATGAATTCTTTTTGGAGAATGTATTTTATTGTTCGCATATAGAGCTACAAGTTTTTAGCTGTAAGCTACAAGTCATAAAGAGACTTATTCTTTAATTTTCAAACTTCGTAAAAGGCCGGAAATCATTTTTTGTTTTTCCTGAACTTTATCGACCAAATCACCAAATTTATCATTCGAAAGAAACTCCAATTTATTGGCAATGATGAGTTGCGTTTCCAACTCAAATGCAGAACCAAGCGAGATATCCAGGAATCGACTAAAGTCCTTATCCGAATTCCGTCCGGAACCTTCTGCAATATTTGATGGTACCGAAACTGCCGCTCGTCTCATTTGGCTCGTCAATCCATAGATTTCTTCCTTTGGAAAGTCCTGAGAAGAATGATAAACGTCGACAACCACATCTATTCCGTGTTGCCAAACTTTTAGCTTTTTAAAATCTTTCATTATTTCGGTTTTTAGGTTTCAAATTTCGTGAAGCTTAAAGCTAACTACTTGCGGCTTCAGTCCAATCTCGTTTTGAACTTCTTCACTGCAACGGTCACAAACACGGCTGACATAAAAACCAACACCAGTGTTTCTTTCCAGACGTAGGCCAAACCGACTCCTTTCAGCATGATGTTGCGAAGAATGACGATAAACCAACGCGGCGGAATGATGTTGGACACGATCTGCAGCGGAAGCGGCATATTCTCGATGGAAAAGATGAAACCCGACAACAGGATGGTTGGCAACATCAGGGCGATAACCGAGATAAACATAGCGACCATCTGCGTTTTGGCCAGCGACGATATCATGATTCCCAGGCAAAGGGCCATCATAATAAACAGCACACTTTCGCCCATCAGCAACACCCAGCTGCCTTTGATCGGCACACCGAAAATAAAATGCCCGATTCCTAAAATGACAAGTGCATTGATGATTGACAAGCCCAAATAGGGCATCACCTTCCCAAGGATGATCTGCGCCGGACGCAGGGGCGAAACCAACAGAATTTCCATGGTGCCCAATTCCTTTTCGCGGGTGATGGAGATGGACGTCATCATGGCCGAAATCAGCATCAGGATCATCGCCATAATCCCAGGTACAAACATGTACACCGATTTCAGGCCTTCGTTATACACCATGCGCACCTCCGGCTCAATTTGCATTGGCAAATGCAGGTCGACCATCTGTTTGAAAATATAATCATTGATGATTCCGCTGGTGTACGAGGCCAGCAACTTCCCCAGGTTTGGGTCGGAGGCGTCGGCAATGATCTGCACATCGGCCTTTCCCTCACGTTTTAGCTTACGGCTGAAATCACGTCCGAACACCAGTACCTCCTTCACGCGGCCTTTCTTGAAGATTGCTTCAATATCGTTGGTAGTCTCCAGGTTCTGGTCAAGCAAAAAGTAGCCCGACGACAACAACTTGGACGTGATCTCCTGTGTCATCTCATCTTTCGACTGGTCGTAAATAGCGATGCGTGCATCTTTGATCTCGTTGGTGATGACCGTACCAAACAGCATGAGCTGGATAATCGGTATTCCAAACAAGATGATCATTGTCCGCCTGTCGCGAAAAATGTGAAAGAATTCCTTTTTGACAAAACCCCGGAAACGGTTCATAGTTGCGTTATTCTGTTTTTAGTTCATTTTGTACTGTCCTGCTTCAAGCAATAAGTCTCAGTATTCAGTAAAGCTCTCTGCAAACTGCGACTGCGACTGAAAACTATTCTGTTCGTTGCGCGGATCTTGCCAACTGCAAAAACACGCCGTTCATATCTTCCGACTTGAATTGCTCTTTCAGGGCATCTGGCGTATCCAGTGCTGCAATCCGGCCATCCACCATAATGGAAACCCGGTCGCAATACTCAGCTTCATCCATGTAGTGCGTCGTCACAAAGATGGTTTTCCCCTCGGCGGCGGCTTCATAAATAAAATCCCAAAACTGACGACGGGTAATCGGGTCGACACCACCAGTCGGTTCATCCAAAAACACGATCTGCGGATCGTGCAACAAGGCGATGGAAAAAGCCAGCTTCTGCTTCCAGCCCAACGGCAACGAAGCAATCAGTTTATTGCGCTCCGGCTCCAGTCCCAGCTTTTTGAGCATCCGATCTTCCTTTTCTTTCCGTTGCTGACGCGACAACCCGTAGATTCCGGCATAAAACCGAACATTCTCGGCAATGGTCATATCTTCATAAAGCGAAAACTTTTGGCTCATATAGCCAATGTTGCGCTTAATCAATTCGGTCTGCTTGTAAACGTCGTAACCGCCGACCATGAGCTCACCCGATGTGGGGCTACTCAAGCCACAGAGGATACGCATGGCTGTTGTCTTCCCGGCTCCGTTAGCCCCCAGAAATCCAAAGATCTCACCTTTGTACACATCAAAAGTCAGGTGGTCGTTGGCCACGAAGTTCCCGAACTTTTTGACGAGATTCTTCACTGTGATTATTGGAATGCGTTTAGCTGACAAGTGACCAGTCGCAGTCTCAGTGTTCAGTTCGCTGTTATCGTAATTTGGTTGTTTCATCACTAATATTCTTTACATCCAAATTTTTCGGGATGCTGAATCATATAATTCACTAGTTTTCCAATTTCAACAGTCTGCTCATAAAGCACAGCATGCTCTTGAGGCTCTAAATAGTCGCAGGATAAAGCGAAATCCAGCCAAACAGCCGTTTCTCTATTTTCCGCGTCCGAATCAGTCATCTTACTGATGAAGTTTTTTATATAAATTCGCTTTCGATAGGCTTCAGCAATATTGGCACAAACTGACCGCGATGACCGCCGGACCTGGTCGGTTAGCGAGTATGTTTCTTCTTTCGGAAATCGCTTTGAAAGCTGGAAAATATCCATCGATAAACTGAAAGCTTTTTGATAAGCCAATAATCCCTTGAAATCCATGTTTGACAACTTTTATACTTGTTTGACTTCGTTCGACTGTGACTGTGACTGAGTACTGCGACTATCACTCGCCATCAACGCCATAAAAACATCCTCAATCCCGGCCTTGATAAAAGAAGATTGGACATGTTGATGGTTTCGTTTTTCGAGATGTGCTTTAACTTCGTCCGGTTGAAGGCGATCGTTCGACGGAGTGACATGCACAAACCTCCCGAACGCATAAGCCGTTTTCACTTGATCCCACTGACGTAAATCCTGAATCAGTCGGTGCATATCATCGGAACGGGCAGCCAAAAGGGGCCGGTCGTAATTATCGACGATTTGCTGCGGAGAATCAATGCTAAGCATCTCCCCTTTTTGCATCAGGGCAACACGGTCGCACAACCCCGCTTCATCCATATAAGGTGTTGAAACCAAAATCGTGATATCCTGCTGCTGAAGTTTCTTCAACATCTCCCAGAACTCTTTTCGAGAAACAGCATCTACCCCGGTAGTTGGTTCATCCAAAACCAGAATTTCCGGTTTATGGATCAGTGCGCAGGACAACGCGAGCTTTTGCTTCATCCCGCCTGACAGTTTACCTGCCAACCGCTTTTTGAAGGGTTCAATCTGCACATAAATGTCCCGAATGAGTTCGTAATTTTCCTCAATCGTTGTTCCGAACACAGTTGCAAAAAACGAAAGGTTCTCTTCGACAGTCAGATCCTGATAAAGCGAGAATCGCCCAGGCATGTACCCCACCAACCGGCGAATTTTTTTGTATTCCTTCACCACATCCAAACCTGCCATCTCGGCCCTCCCGCCATTCGGCAACAGCAAGGTCATCAGAATGCGCATCAGGCTGGTCTTCCCGGCACCATCCGGGCCAATCAGCCCGAAAAGCTCTCCCTTCTCCACTGAAAACGAAATGGCCTTCAGCGCCTGAACGTCGGCGTAAGACTTTGATATGTTTTCGACTTTAATCATTGTTCTAAAATAGTGTTCAGTGTTCAGTCACAGTGATCACTCAAAGTTCACTTCTCCCGGCATGCCGATTTTCAGGCGACCATCGTTCTTTACTTTCACCTTGACCGCATAAACCATCTTCACCCGCTCTTCTTTGGTCTGTATAATTTTAGGCGTGAATTCTGCTTCCGAAGAAATCCAATTGACAACTCCGGACAAGTGCTGGTTCGTCTTTTTATCCTGATCAATCAGCACATCAACCTTTTGCCCCAGCTTAACCGATGGCAACTGGGCACCGCTAACGTACACCCGAAGGTCGAGCTCTGACAGGTCGGCCAGTTTGACCAAGGCTTTGGAAGGAGCAGCCAACTCGCCCAACTCGGTATATTTTTCGAGGATCGTGCCATTCACCGGACTGGTAATGACCGATTTGTCCAATTGGTTTTTGGCCGACGCAATTTGGGCTTGCAACACAGCGAGTTCACTATCGATTGAAACAAATTGAGTTTGCTGGCTTTGAATTTGTTGTTCCAGTACTAAAGCCTGACCATCCACATCATCCAGTTGCTGTTGTGTTGCGGCTTTGCCGGCAAACAGCTTATGAATTCGCTCCTGGGTCACCTTCACATTCTTTAGCTGTTGTCTGGACACTTCGATCTGTGAACGAAGATTGACTTTTTTCGTCTCAACCGCTTTTACCTGAGCCTGCAGTTGCTGAACCTGAAGGCTAACAGTGCTGCTGTCGATAATTGCCAGCACATCGCCCTGTTTCACCTGGCGACCTTCTTCACCTTCGAAACGCAGCAATTTCCCGGCAATCTCCGACGAGATGATTGTTTCATCAGCCTCGAAATTGCCATAAGCATCCGAAGCATCCTCGCCACCCCGACACGAAAACAGGGCAGCAATAATTCCGAATAAGAGTAAGTATTTTTTCATGAGTTATTATTTTTCTATTGTCCGAGTAAATTCTGATAATTGACCTTGGCCGATTCCAGCTGTACTTTGTGCGTTTCAAAAGTGATCCGGGCAGCCAGTTCTGCATTCAAGTCCTGTAAATAATCTGCTGTTGTAATTGCTCCGTTTTCAAGCTTTGAGGCTGAACTTTGCGTAATGCGTTCCTGCAGTCCGATCAGCTCCCAGTCACTTTTTAGTATTTCGTTTAACTGCGTTATTTTTCGGGCTTGTCCGTCCAATGCAATCGTAATATTTCGCTCAAATTGCGCTTGTTGCGTTTGCACCACTTCTTGTTGCAGCTGCATCACTTCTTTCGTGCGTTTGGTTTGTTTCCAATCGATAATCGTCCAGTTCATACCGACTCCGACCATATAAAAGGTGTCAAAATTATCATTCAACATATTTAACGCCGGGCGTCCGTAACCAGCCTGTCCAAAACCGAACAATTTCGGATTACGCGCCTTTTGCGTCAGATCCGATGAGGCCGCCAGCAAGTCTGACTGCTGCTGAAAAAAGTCCATTTCCGGCCGCTTAATTTCAGTCCCGGCCATAATCTCGTTTGTTTGAATCTCCAGTTTTTCGAGGTCCGTAGTTTCTTTGCCGGTCAAAATGGCCAAAGCTGCCAATGTTGTTTCGCGCTGCGACTGCAACTCCAGTTGTTGTTGATTTACTTTGATCATCTCTGCTGCAACCTGATCTAAATCGGACTGTAAGATTGCGCCATTCGCCAGCGCTCCATCCATTTGCTTTTTACGTGCAGCCAGTGTCTCCTCCTTTTTGTCCAACAAATTCAAGTTTTGCTGAATTAAAAAAGATGAAAAAAACAAGTTGTTCACCTGGTCTTTGACTTGATACAAACTGACTTCAACGCTCTGCAAACTAGTCTGCGTTTGCGCTTGCTCCATCTCGTTGCGAGCTTTAGTCACACCTCCATCCCAAATGTTTTGCTTTACATCCAGGTAAGCTTTGTATTGGTCTTTCGAAACTGTCGGAATGTCCACTCCAGGCATCGAAATCCCGATGTGGGTGACATCAGACTGGTAACTAGCCTGAGCATTCACATCCAGCCGGGGCAACCAGGCAGCTTGAATATTATCCAACTTGAGCTCACTCATTTGTCGATACAACTCCTTTTGTTTCATCAGTGGATGTACCTCGCGGGCCCACTGCTGACAGTCGGCTAAACTTACCGGCTGTTGAGCAAACAGCTGTTGAGCAAACAGCAAAATCAACGATAAAAGGACAAATCTGATCTTCATAAATTCTGATTATTCGGGTTGAATGGCTTTCAGTACAAACTTTTTGACTTCTACTTTCCGCTCGGATAGAAATTGTTTCAATGCTTTATCATCTCCATGGAAAGCAACATGGTTAATCATTGGCCGGGCAGCAAAAGGAAAAACACACAAGCCAATTACATTGACAACCAAATGCTCCGGCCTCGTCTTTACAATTACTCCGTCATCCATTGCTTTTTGAAGCATATTGAAAATCGGGGCAATCGCAAATCCTCTCTTCTCAATGAACTTAAAAAACGGCGTCGCATCGCGATTCATTTCTTTAATGATAAAAGCGGGTAAAAACGGATACTTGAGTAACAAGTCAACGTAAGTGTCAATCACCATTTCGATTTTCTCCAATACGGGCAGATCTGATTGCAAAATTTGACCGATTTGTGGAAAGGAAATTCCAACCAGCTTGGTGAAAATCGCATCGAAAAGCTTTTCCTTGCTCCGGAAATAATAATGAAGCAACGCTTTATTGATACCTGCCCGGTCGGCAATTTCCTGCATGCGGGCTCCATCCATCCCCTTTTGTACGAAGACATCGGTCGCGGCATCAATAATCTTTTCCTCGGTATTATCTCTTTTAACTTCCATTTCCTTCTTGGTTTAACTATTTGGTTAAATCATTTGGCAAACATAGTAGATTCCAAAATACAAGTCAATAGTTTTAACCAATAATTTTAACCATCTGGTTAATTTATTCGAATTTTAATTTGTTGACTGTATTCCAGAATACAACTTAATGACACAATATCTACATGGATTTAAATCTTATTTTATTAATTTTCAGTCGCTAACCAATAACACAATCATGAAAACTCGCAACAAAATCGGATTCTCTTTACTCCTAATCGGATTCTTTATCTTAACCGCTTTTAAAGGCGACGATAAACAAGGCAAATGGATCCAATTGTTTAACGGCAAAGATCTGGATAACTGGACAGTAAAGATTAAAGGATTTGAAGCCGGAGAAGACTTCAAAAATACGTTTCGAGTCGAAGACGGGCTACTGAAAGTCAGTTACGATCAATACGATCGTTTTGACAACTACTTTGGGCATCTCTTTTATAACAAGCCTTTTGCCAATTACCGATTGAGAGTCGAGTATCGTTTTTTTGGTCAACACATGGCCGACGCGCCTGAATGGACATACCTGAACAACGGTGTCATGATTTTTGGACAAAGCCCGGAGAGCATGGAAATAGATCAGAATTTCCCGACATCGATTGAAGTACAACTATTGGGAAGCGATGGCACTTATAATCCGAGTAACCTGAATGTTTGCACGCCGGGAACCAATATCGTTTTGTCGGGTGAATTAACTCGTGAGCATTGTATTAGTTCAGGGTCGAAAACATGCCCTCAGGGTGAATGGATTGTAGCAGAGATTGAAGTCCGGAGCGACACAATCAAGCATTTCCTGAACGGAGAATTGGTTTTGCAATATAGTCAGCCACAATTGGATGAACAGGACGAGACCTATGCCAAACTTTTACCGCCCAACGGTGATAAAATTCTGCATGGCGGAACCATTTCAATTCAATCGGAAGGGCACCCAATTGAGTTCAGGAAAATTGACCTGCAGGTACTCGAAGATTAAAAACGAAAAAGGATAGCCAAAGCTACCCTTTCTATTGTATTCGTTGAACGTTATTCATTCACTTCCGGTTCGTCTCCAACCAATTCTGCAGACTCCGGTTTCGTTTTTCCTTTTAGATAATCCGGCAACTCCAAACCTGCCGCTTTGAAGACATCATCGAGCGGCGGAATAGAACCCAACATGCCCTGCATGAAATTGGCTGTCGATGTTTTACCGTCCTTCCCATTACCTGTTTCCCAAACAGTAACTTTGTCAATTTTAATATTCTTGATGGCTTCGACCTGTGTTTTAACCAGTTCAGGCAATTTGTCGGCAATCATCATCATCACCGCGTCTTTCGAATTGTTGCCGGCAGCTTTCACCAACATTTCAAAACCTTCAGCTTGCTTGCTCAGAATTTCGAAAATACCTCTGGCCTGAGCATCCATTTTCAGATAAATCGCATCCGCTTCCCCTTTGGCTTCGCGGCGGGTTTGTTCAGCAATTGCTTCTGCCGCAATTTCAACTTTTTGTTTATCGATTTCGGCATGTACCACAACGTTTGCAATCTGGGTAGCTTTGTCGCGTTCGGCACGGGCAACCTCGGCTTCTTTCTCTGCAGCGTAGGCTTCTTCCAAGGCTTTCGCCTCTGTAACTTTTTCGGCAGCGACAGCTTTCCGGCGGGCTTCAGCTTCTTTTTCCCGACGATCGGCATCCGAATTGGCAATGGTTACTTTCGCAATATTTTCACCTTCAACAGCAACAGCATCAGCTTTGGCGACTTGCACGCGCTGTTCCTGATGTGCTTCAGCTTGACCAATTTCCCCGTCACGGTTTTTCTCAGCAACACTTTTCTTAGCGTCGTTGATGGCTTTCGCAGCAGCTTCCTTCCCTAAAGCATCAATATACCCCGACTCATCATTAATATCAGTCACGTTTACGTTGATTAGCTTTAAGCCGATTTTTTTCAGTTCTGCTTCGACATTCGACGAAACAGCGGCCAAAAACTTGTCCCGATTACTATTGATTTCTTCAATATCCATGGTAGCCACGACCAAACGCAACTGACCGAAAATGATATCTTTTGCTAAATTACTAATCGACTCCTGAGACAAACCGAGCAAACGTTCAGCAGCATTATTCATAATACTGGGCTCAGTAGATACCCCAACCGTAAAACGCGAAGGAACATCAACACGAATATTCTGCTTACTCAATGCACTTTTCAAATTAATCTCAATTGAAATTGGCGTTAAATCCAGAAATTCATAGGCATGAATAATTGGCCATATAAAAGCGGCTCCCCCATGAATACACTTGGCAGAACGGGATTCACTGTTAATGCCTTTTCCAACCTTTCCGTAAACAACAAGAATTCGATCGGACGGACAACGCTTGTAGCGTTTGACCATTGCAGTGATAATGATAAAGATGAACAGGACAGCAATGCTGACCATAATTACAAAATAATTGTCCATTGTAGTTGATTTTTGTTTTTATGGGTTTCTAGAAGAATAAACTATTTGATTTTAAACCTGAGTTGGAAGGATACAACTCAGGACGCGTGAATACATTGATTGTCAATCTCAATTTTTGGTGACCAGAAGAATTTGTTGGTCGATTATTGATACCACGGAAATAATTGCTCCTGTACTAATCGGGAACTCATCGTCAGTCATGGCATCCAATGTTTCAAGACTTCCTTGTATTGTAATTTGAACTTTTCCGAATCCTGAGCGCGAAGCTGGAATGGTCAGGTAAACGCCTCCTATTTTGCCAACCGCATTGTTAAGATTGAGCGTACCGCTTTCTGTCAGTTTTGACATAAAATAGAAAATTGCAGCCATTGCCACCATCATCAGAAAACCGCATACAAAAGACAAAGAAATCACCAACAGGTAAGACCAACCAAGATCAATAAAGCCGAGTCCCGACCACCCAAACATGGTAAAGAATCCGATAATATTTTTTAAAGACAAAAATTGAAATGGAATACTATCTCCGTCAGCGAGAATCGTATCCATATCTGTATCGACGTCGACTCCGACCTCCGATCCAACAATAGTGGTAATCAAAATAAATATAAAAACCAGGGTTGACGGAATTGCTATTGCCCAATATATCTGTTGAAGCAAACTTAGTTCTTGCCAATTTGGTAAGATCGATAAAATCATATCAGAAGTTCTTAATTTTACTTCTGTTAAAAATAGATTTTTTTATCTACTAAATCAATGTTAAATAGCATTTGTTTGAATTTTTTTACGAACAGAAACTGAATTTCTTCTATTTGAATAATTCATGACCAGCAAAGAAGAAGCAATAACGACCATTCCAGCGATCGATGCAATTTCAGGAGTTTCCTCAGGAATAATGAGCCAACTAAGAATCGCACCGGAAACAGGAACCAGAAATTTCCAGGTATTCAACTCTGAGACCTTCACTCCCGGACGGCTAAGCAGGGTAAACCAAATGGCAAAAGCTGCAGCCGATAAAAAACTCAACCAAGCTAAAGACACAAAATACGCCGTTGAAACAGCCTTCAACCCGTACCCCTCAATTGGTATTGAAATGGCCACCAAAGCCAAACCTCCAAAAAACAAGGAAGATGAACTTAATACAATCGGAGAAAGATTCGCCGGTTTGCGCGCCGCTAAAACATTGGTAAAGCCGGAAATGAGATTATTCGTCAACAAAAGCAAAACACCAAAAACACTGAGTTGCGGACCGGAACTAATGTCAGATCCACTCAAACTTATAATGGCAACCCCAACTACTCCTAACAAAAGACTGACACTTTTTAGACCATCCATTTTGTCGTTGTGCGAATAAAAATGGGAAACAGTGGAAATAAACAAAGGGGATGAACCAATAATCATGGCCGATATCGCCGCCGGCAATAAATTAATACCGGAGTAGAAAAGCATGTAAATAACAACTGTTTGCAATAAGCCCATCTGCCCAATAAACCTCCAATGCCGACAGAGCTGATCCAGGTACTCTCTCCGATTATTGAAATACAAAAACAGCATCAGTCCGGAAATCGTAAACCGAACGCCGGCGAACTGAAACGGTGTGTGATAATTCAATCCGATTTTAACACCTACGAAGGCTGAGGACCAAAGCAGACAAGCAACAATGGCCAAGAAAATGGTATTCGAAAAGAGGGACTTCTGATTCATTTTGCAAAGGTGAACTATTTTTCCGAGGATAAAAAAACTCCCGTCAAGGATGCTCCCAACAGAAAAAATATGGGGACAAAAAAAAGGGTGCCAACTGACACCCTTCTAATTCGAACTCAAATCCGCTACTTGTTCTTTACAAGTTTACCGGTTATTATCTGTTTATTATTCAAAAACTTATACATATAGTGACCTGCCGGAAGAGTTGATCCATCAAATCTCACAATTTGTGAAACTCCCTTCTGTACTTTTCCAGTAAAGGCAACGTCAATCAACGAACCATTCAAGTCGAAAATCTGAATAATGGCATCTCCATCCTGATTCGGTGTAAACTCGAAACGAAGTTCACTTCCAAATGGATTTGGATACGTTTTGATTTTCAATGTAGACTTCCCTTGACCGTTCGGAATAACAGAGATATCAATCGCTTCTTCCGTATTGTAAGAGACTGATTCCGCTTCCTTCGTGCAATCAATCCCCAACTCCATGGGGTCGTAATCGGTCGCATATATTGGTCCTTCAGACTGACCACAACTACAGATCACCTCGCACGTCACAGCATGTGCAATAACATAGAATGCTCCCTGTATGTCTGTAAACTCAGCAGTAAGGCCATTAACGTGATCTAACGCTCCTCCATTAAAGGTGAATTGTCCCGGAGCAACTGTAGGTTTTCCATTTTTCATCGTTGGATACGGATCGCAACCAACATAAATATGGGCTTCACTCATCGCATATCCTTCATTAATCATGTACTCAACAGTTACCTTACCGCTCCAGTAGCTAACAACAACGTTACCAACAAGTGCGCCTTTGCTAATATCGCATTGTCCGGCACCTGCATAAATCGGCAACGTATAATCACCTTCTTCCGTTATCTGATTCGTCCATCCCCAACGGTTGAAATTATAATCGCCGATAAAACAATGTGCATCGTCATTATCGAGCTTAGCAAAAGCTGTCTCGCAGTTTCCATACTTAATAGTCTCCCTGGTTACATAGATTGTTTTTTCAGCTGTATTGCCACAATCATCAGTTACAGTGAACGAGTATGAATAAACTATCTCACAGACTGTTTCACTAAATGGTACGCCAACCGCTGTCAACTCACCAGCTCCAGAACAATTATCTGTCCAACTAACTGTCATATCGTAAGGAAGTTCTTCTTCACATACGGCGTAGTCTTCGCTCTGAATTACAGGGGCCTCGGTATCGACTTTCCACATCACGGTGACCTCTACCGGAACGGCTTCATTCAGGCATTCGTCTACGGCTGTGAATGTACGGGTCTGGCTCATCATACATCCGTCGGAACTAACGTCTCCGTCACTGTAATCTGCGCTCAGTCCGGTATCACAATTATCCGATACGCTCGCGCCGCCCAATGCTGCTTCGATCTCTTCGGCTGTTGGGTTACAACCAATGTCGCCTCCCTGGCTCGCTGCTGTTATCACAGGGGCCTCGGTATCGA
>NZ_WKLH01000001.1:575463-1371061 GCF_010882175.1 Mangrovibacterium lignilyticum
CCGATACGCTCGCGCCGCCCAATGCTGCTTCGATCTCTTCGGCTGTTGGGTTACAACCAATGTCGCCTCCCTGGCTCGCTGCTGTTATCACAGGGGCCTCGGTATCGACTTTCCACATCACGGTGACCTCTACCGGAACGGCTTCATTCAAACATTCGTCTATGGCTGTGAATGTACGGGTCTGGCTCATCATACATCCGTCGGAACTAACGTCTCCGTCACTGTAATCTGCGCTCAGGCCGGTATCACAATTATCCGATACGCTCGCGCCGCCCAATGCTGCTTCGATCTCTTCGGCTGTTGGGTTACAACCAATGTCGCCTCCCTGGCTCGCTGCTGTTATCACAGGGGCCTCGGTATCGACTTTCCACATCACGGTGACCTCTACCGGAACGGCTTCATTCAAACATTCGTCTACGGCTGTGAATGTACGGGTCTGGCTCATCATACATCCGTCGGAACTAACGGCTCCGTCGCTGGAATCTGCGCTCAGTCCGGTATCACAATTGTCTGATACGCTCGCGCTGCCCAATGCTGCTTCAATCTCTTCCGCTGTTGGGTTACAACCCAAGTCTTCTCCGGGCATGTCTGCGGTAATAACCGGTGATTCAAGGTCTTCTTTCCAAGCATAAATTACTTCGCCGACACTTGAATTGTCACAAGCATCGGTTGCAGTATAGGTAAAAGTCTGACTCTTACTGCAATCTCCCGTAATCTCACCGGCTTCACATACAACAGCAATTTCTCCGGCACAATTATCTGTCGCTATCAAATTATCAATACAAACCGGCGGCGTTGGATTACAACCCAAATCTCCGCCAGCAGGCAATTCCGGAAGCACCGGCGCTTCATTATCGACAACTCCAACAACTAACTCACATTCTGAGTTACAGATTAATCCATCAGAAGACACTGTTAAGGTCAGCGTATAACTTCCACATGCCGAATTGGCCTCTACCGACACTGTTTGTTCATTCTCCCCTGCAGTAATCGTCGCCCCTCCTGAAACACTCCAGCTATACGACGCATAATCTTCCGGAGCCGAATATTCATTCACAGAACCAGGACAAACGACTTCCAAACCTGTAATCGAACATTTCGGAGTAGAAATAAAGTCGTCTGCAACAAAGTCATCCAAAGATGCAGTTAACTCTTGAGAAGAACGGGTTTCTAACATAAATGATGATCCGCACAGCTGAACAATCTCCTCGCCTAATATGAAAGACAAATCGATATACCCTTCATAAAAAGTATTGGTTTCGTAATCATTATTAATAAACGACCATCCGCCAGGAACCGCCACAGGTCCTCCATTGTTTTCTGCCACTTGAGCTGGAGTCGTAATTAAATCAAAATGATCGTCTGGGGCAGTTCCATCACCATTACCAGCGCCCACCCATTGATAAACTGTAACATTACCGTTTTTACCTCCTCCTGTAAAATCAGCAAGGACCAGCAAGTCTCCAGGAGCAATGTTATGTTGAGGGAAGAAGGCTCCTTTCCCCTTACTATCGACAGGCAAAGGACCTGTCCCATCTAAAAAGAGCCAAAAACCAATTTGTGCATCACCGTTATTCGAGGTTCGGTCTCCTGCAAAAAATAAGGTATCACCCTTTAAAAACACAGCGCCATTGGCGATATCATTTTTTGCTTTGGTCTGGCTTACACTCCAAACCCACTCTTCTGCGGGAATAATGTCTTTAGTCCCTTCAGTAAACTGGTTGTCAACAACACCATTGCCATATGCATCCTGCACATGGACGTAAGTAGGCAATGGATTTGCGTTTAACATATTCCAATCATCCGTATTACCGTCAACCGTAATCTGGGAATACCCACTAAGGCTACAAATAAGTCCACAACAGACCATCACAAATGCCCACAAACGGGCATGACGAGTTTTTAAATCATAAAAAACCAGGTAGATTTTTTTCATTTCAGGAATCGCTAAAATTTTATCACATAAGTTAAGTACAACAGAGAGGCATTTGAAGAGATACCACAAGCTCTTCAAACGAGGACCACGTAACAGTTTTTCTTTCTGTGTGATAAAATCGCAATTTCTATACTGGAGATATTTATGGGAGGTTTCCCAAATCGGCAGTAGCACCAAGTCCTGAAATCACATGAGTTATCAACAATGAATTGTTAATAACCACCCAAAGGAACGACAATCTGATCCCAAAAATCAATAGGTAATTTCCACACCCTCAGAATAACAAAATAAATTTTCACTTGTAATTTCCCGACCGCGCATTATTTCTATAGCTATCAGAGCGCTATCTTCTTTTTATTATATTTGTTAAGCAAAATTTAACCAACAGAAACGGGATGCCTGAGGACTTAGATGAAAAAGAATGGTTTGCCCTGACTTTCGACAAACACTATGAATACATTCGAAACTACCTGTATTATCTTTCCGGCGATATCGCTTTAGCGGAAGATTTAAGCCAGGATGTTTTTCTTCAAGTGTGGGAAGAACGCGCCCATGTTAATCGACAGACAGTTCGCTCGTATCTTTTCGCCATCGCCCAAAATTCGTATTTCAAGTATCACCGGAGAAAAAATGTAAAACTCAATTTCATTAATTCTTTATTGAATGAAAATGAGCATGAATCACCTGAATTCTTATTAGAACTCAAGGAATTTGGTCAGAAGCTACAGGGAGTGATCGCCGAGATTCCGGATAAAACCAGGGCAATTTTTCTAATGAGCCGCATTGACTCGATGAGCTATAGCGAAATTGCTGTAAATTTGGATATCAGCAACAAGGCGGTTGAAAAGCACATGAGCAAAGCTCTAAAGTATTTAAGATCAAAAGTCGACCGAAAACTTTAAACAGCATGAAACAAGAAAAAGACATCAGAAAGCTGGTTTCAGGCTATAAAGTTCCGGCAACAAAAACCAAAGCGGAGGCTTGGGAACAACTAACCCGGAAAATATCGGAGAAAGAGCAACCGAAAAAGGAGAAAATACGCCGACTCCCATACTATATCTCAGCTGCCGCAGCGGCTGCAATTCTTGTTATTTTCTTTTCGCTGAATTCACTACAACCAGTTCAGAAAGCTCAAAACACACAACTTGCTGCTCAACAAACCATTTTACCCGACAGCAGTACGGTCGTGTTAAAAACAAATTCCAGCATTAAATACCATGAGCGATTGATCGACGGAGCCAGATTAGTTAAACTTGACGGAGAAGCGTTTTTTGAAGTCACCAAAGGGAAAAAATTCCAGGTAGATTTCCCAGGAGGAGAGATCGAAGTATTAGGCACAAAATTCAATATTCAGGCATATTCTAAAAACGTCGGACGGGTTGATTGCTACGAAGGGGCTGTTCGTTTGACAATCAATAAAAACGAATTTTTATTAACCAGAGGAAAAGCAATTAGCTTTACTCCGAACAGCATTGACGGTCCTTTTGATTTTAGCACCGATGTGGTTACCAATATTTCCAATAACCTTTATCATTGGGCCGACAGACCTCTAAGAGAAATTCTCACACTCATTTGTGCGCGCGAAGGTTACCAGCTACAAGCCTCCGAAACCATTCTGGGAAAACGATTCACCGGATCGTTGAACCTGAACAACAGCAAACTCGCGCTCACAATTCTAACTAAAGCGATGAACCTGGACTACGACTTAACCAACAAACAACTTAGTATCGTTGAAAACAATTAAGCCTTACTTCACCTTATTAATAATTGGCTGTTTATTTTCCATACAGGGATTTTCTCAGGCAAAACAGATAGCGGTCAATGCAAAGCAAAAAGCGTTAAGCTCAGTATTGGAAGAAGTGGCCTCCCAAAACGACCTTCAATTTGCATTTGATGCCAATTATTTTGCTGAGATAAAGGTTGACCTTACGATTGAAAATAAGAGTCTGGACGATTTTCTCAGCCTAATTTGCACCCGATACCACTTGATCTCAGAAAAGATAGACAACACGATTGTCATTTATAAAAACCCGGACCCCTTGCCCGAGCCGGAACCTGAGATGGTTAAATTTTCGGGAATCATCCAGGACGGAACAACCGGAGAACCACTTCTTTTTTGCCACCTCGGTTTTCTAAATTCAGAACATAAAGGAACAACGACCAACGAATTGGGAGTCTTTACAACAAACGTTGAAAAGCAGGATAAAATAACAATCGCGATTAGCCATTTGGGCTACCAACGACTGGATACGACCCTATACCTGTCGCCGGAAAAATTTCACACCATCAACCTGAATCCGTTTTCAATACATATAGAAGCGATCCAGGTTTTTCAACAGGAAAAAGATGTGGTCGAAATGGGCAACCAATCCGAGCGCATCGCTTTCAACCCAAAACAATCGGCCAATTTACCACGCGCCGACGACAGCGACCTGATCAGCTCTTTAAGCCTGATTCCCGGGGTTAGCTTCATTGGAGGACAAACGGCTGGCATTTCAATCAGGGGAAGTTCACCGGACCAGAACCTGGTTGTTTTAGATGGCATACCTGTTTTGGAAACAAGCCACTTATTTGGGAACCTGAGCGTATTGAACTCAAAATACATTTCGCAGGCATTCGTTTCACGCGGAGCTTTCGATGCTACTTATGGCGAAAAGACATCAGGCGTGGTTGAACTAAAAGGAAAAAGCAATTACTACAAACCCAGTTTGGACTTATCGGCCAACCTCCTAAATGTAAGTGCAACAGCCAATGTTCCGGTTGGGAAAGCTGTTTCACTTACCGGCTCCTACCGGCTATCTTACATCGACAAGTGGGAAAATTACCTGTATGAACAAATTCTGGAACAAGGCAGCTCCGACGATGGGTCTTCAGTCTCACCAGTTGTACAGTACGATGATCTAAATTTCAAAATAGGAATTAAACCTTCCGACAAGCACGAAATTTCATTCAATTTTCTAAACAGCAACGACCTGCAAGTGCGCGATTATGAATTTAAAGAGGGCTCGCGTTTTTACCGTTACGAAGATGCAGACAGCGAAAACCGGGGAGTTAGCGGGAACTGGTTTTACCAAACGACGACAAATTTTCAACAGCAACTAACTATTGGCTACAACGACTTAACCAGAACCTCCTATTCTCACTCGGGAATGGGGCCAAACAGCCAGGGAAAAGGAGGCAAAGACGAAAAAGATGAGGACCGCAATTATCTGGAAGAATTTTCAGCCAAATGGTCGGGTGAATTGAAAACCGGAGATTTTACCCACCAGGTAGGATTTGGTGCCAGCACAAACCAGGTGACCTACGATTACCTTGCCGAACGTTCGACTGGGAATAAACTCACCGACTCGATTGTATTCGATTCGGAATCGACCGTATACCACGCTTACCTGCAGGAAAAACTCAACCTGTTTGATAAACTTGAGGCCAGAATCGGACTTCGCGCAAATTACCTCGATTTAACATCCGAAGTCTACCTGCAACCTCGAATCGGGCTGAAATATAAATTGAATGACTATGTGAATCTGCTATACGCCGGCGGTCTGTACAACCAGTTTCTTTCGCGCATACGCAAAGTTGATATCAACGGCAACAACGATTTGGTTTGGTTTCTACCAAATGAATCCGGCGAAGGCGTACTGGAAGCACAACAGCATGTACTGGGAGTGCAATTCGCGCACAACGGCTGGGCCGTTAATGTTGAAGGGTACTACAAAAAAACCGACGGCAAGGTGAATATTTTTTCGGAACAAACAGGCGGCCAGCAAAAACTGATTGAATACAACCAACGCAACGGCAGCTCCGAAAATATCGGGCTGGATGTACTGCTCCAATATAAACAAGGCAAGTTCACACACATATTAACCAGTTCGTTGTCAAAATCGGAAGAACAGTTCGAAGTTTTCAACAACGGAGAAGCCTATCCGTCGTTCGACGACCAGCGCTTTAAAATCCGGTGGACTGAAATGGCCAAAATTAAAGGCTGGGTTATTGCCAGCAATGTTTATTACCACAGCGGAAGTCCGTATTTGGTATCCGACTCAAATTCAGGGGACTCAGAATTCGACCGTTTGCCTTATTATATGCAGGCCGACTTATCCTTCATTAAGCGTTTGCAATACAAATTTTTCAATCTAAGCACGGGGGTCTCACTGATGAATATCCTGAACCGGCAAAATGTCCTGGAGGTCGATTATTTTAACGTATCAGACGCTACCGGATCTTATTCCGTGCGAACCGACATTACAGCCATGCGTTTTACTCCCGTATTTTTTGTGAATATTCTTCTTCACTAATTAGTTCCCGATTCGCTCGATAATAACGAGGCTCCCTGTAACCAGAATTGGCACATGCTGTCAATAATAACGTACGTTTATCACCGGCACCCACAAACAATTCCCTTGGCAGACCGTTCGTCATAAGCATCAACCGTGTCAAATTTCCTTTTAGGACTAATATTTTTTCTTCAAAAATAAACCGACACAAACAAACACACCAAACAACTATACAGCAACACATTACGAACACACAAAAACCTTCCTACAACATCTAAAAGTGTACTTATTTCATCTTTTATTAGAAAAAAAAACAAAATTAGGGGTAGGGTATTTTCCAACGAAAGGATAATAAGCTCAGACAACGAAAAAACATCATGTTTGAAGCACGCAAAATATGTCTACTCTCTGCCTTTCTTGTTCTACCCGCTTCCGAAAATCGGATCGAACAAGTTATTCGTGCATATTGCATTCCGGCACGAAAAGACAAGCATGCTGCTTACAACGAAACTCTAAAAAAGATTGAAGAAGGTAAAAGACGACGGATTGAGCACGGAGCACTATTACTAAGTCCTGTTTATCGAATCGCAATTTCAACCGCTGCTTCTCTCATCCTGATTTTCCTTCTTCAACTTCTTTTATTTAGTCAGACGCGTTTTGAGAGTACAGATCAGGCTGCCACTTTTCGTTTACCCGACCAATCGAGGGTCGTGTTAAGCGAAAACAGCTCGATCAGTTACTCGAAATATATATGGAATAGAAAAGTAAAATTACAAGGCGAAGCCTACTTCGAGGTACAAAAGGGAGAAAAGTTTATTGTAAAGACCGATGAAGGTAGTGTGAGCGTTCTTGGAACCCGGTTTCTGATAACAGAAAAGGAAGACAAACTGAAAGTTAGCTGCTATGAGGGCAAAGTTGCCTACGAAAACAAAAAACTGCAGGAAGTCATACCTGCCGGCACGAGTAAGGAATTTAAAAATGACGAGCTAATCAGTTCGGAAACAACAGATGTTACTTACCCGCAGACAGCCGTTTTCAGTGCAAATTATTCAGGCGAACAGCTTAATCAGGTAACGAAAGATTTGGAAGATTTTTTCCAGGTAACAATTCATCTTGAAACAAGCCGAAACCTGTTATTCAGCGCAACCCTTGAGACGGCAAATCTTGAGTCAGCCTTAAAAATTATCAGCCGCTCTCTCAATCTTCATTACTCTTTCAAAACAACTGAAGAAGTATTTTTAACAGAAAAACAGTAAAGAGTTATGAAAAGAAAAATTAAATCGTCCCTAGTATTATTAACTGCATTTGCGTTAGGAGTCCTTGCGTCATGTACCAGTACCGACGAAGGTATCGCCGGCAACGATTCTACAAAAGGCAGTTTAAAGGTTTTATTGACCGATGCGCCATTTCCGAGCGATCAAGTCGCAGAAGTTAATGTAACGATCGACAAAGTATCGATTAAAAAAGTAGATGACGCAACAACCGAAGAAACAGATGAATCCGGTTTTATAATTCTATCTGAAGAAACTCAGGAATTCAACCTGCTTGATCTTCAAAACGGAATCGTAGCGAATCTTGCAGACACCTCTGCGATCGAAGTTGGAACTTACAGCGAAATTCGGCTGCATATTGTAAAAGCTGAAGTTGTACTTACTGAAGAAGAAGGCAGTGAGACATTCGATCTAAAAATACCAAGTGGAACCAGCAGTGGTCTAAAAATCAAAATTGACGGTGGTGTCGAAATTAAAGGCAATCTGGAAGCAGTTGTGATTGTTGACTTTGATGTGAGCCGTTCATTCCTCGTTCAAGGAAATCCAGCAAAAAACGGAAAAGAACTAACTGGATTTAAATTCAAGCCCGTTGTACGTGCCACTGCTCAAGACTTTAGTGGAGAAATCAGTGGAAAAGTAACCTTCAATTATTACGATGACGCTAATGCGCCATTAGATTCAATAAGCGCTGGAATTCCTGTCTATATTTTAAGTGGAGAAGATACAATCTCTTCAGCTTTAACCGACGACCAAGGATACTATTCCGTAATAGGACTTGTAGCCGGCACTTACACAGTTGCATGTTCTGTTGACGGTTATAATGACTTTAGCGAATCTTATGATGTAATCGAAAAGGAAACAACAACTGTGAATATCAACATGGAGGAGACACTTGGAACAATCGAGGGAACTGTTTCCACAACAGAGGGAGAAGGAGAAACTGCGACCACTGTTCTGCTAGGTGGTGTAACTGTTGAAATAAAAAATGCGGCTGACGAAATAATAGCCTCAGCTGTAGCCAACGAAGAAGGATTTTACAGTGTGGCTGACTTACTTCCAGGAACCTATAAAGTCACATGTAGCGTTGCCACATATGACAGCTTTGAGCAAACCAATGTAATAGTCGCAAAAGGCGATGTAATCACGGTTGAGATTTCGCTGTCATTGACATCAATATAGTCGAGACAGCAGCAGACGACAAGTCTGCAACTTAAAACGAATTCACAACATTTACATACGTGTAAATATATTTCTAAAAGCAAAACGAAAGGTATCCTGTGGTGGGATACCTTTTATCTTTTCACCAATTCCGGCAAACCGTTCCGGCTGGTTTTAATTCTTAGAAACTATCTGCTATTTCCGGAGCTTAGAAATTCCATTCAACACCTAAACGGGCTGAAAAACGCCTCATATTGTCATCGTTTTTCTCATACAATTTCTTGAAATAAAGCGTGTACTCGGGCGATAAGGTTATTCCCAAATGCTTATTGATATTGTATTTAAAAATAGCACCGCCAATAAAACCAGCCATGTTATCAGCATAAGCCGACGATACATAGCTCAAATCCGAAGTTGTACCATCGGTTTTATCGGTTACCTGATCCGAGTCATAAATATATTCGAGTTTCAAACCGGGAGAAACAAACAATTCAAATTTGTCTTTTGTCCATACCCGAAAATCAAACCGTGGGTTAATGTTGAAGTAACTCATGGTCATCTCTGTTTGAATAAGGTCCGCCCCTGAGTAATATTGCCCGAAGCTGTATTGCCCGAAACGAGATTCAATACGGAAACGAACGATATCAGAGAATTTATAACCAAGGTCTAATCCCCAACTGAGATCATTCCCTTCATTTTCAAAAATGTCGTAGTTATTGTAATTGTAATATTTATTGGCCGAGTAGTCCCAACCGGCATTTAAATTGACAAAAAAGCGTGATTGCGAAAAGCCCAAAAAAGGCACTGTAAGAATTGAAAGTAAGATGAAATACTTTTTCATGTTGTAAATATTAAAATTGGTTGTCTGTTTCTGATACTAAAAAACAAAGTTGATTACGATCCACCAGCCAATCAAACAGAACCGATGGTTTGTGCAATTTCACCGACGTTTAGGGTAAATCTGCGGACCAAATAATCATGCCCCCACTTAGCAAAGATTATTCCACTATTCCAACTCAAAAGCCAAAGACCCTACTTTATTAATTGTCTATTTCCGTTTTTCATCCTACTTTTGCGCTCAATTTATTGAAAACAAGAAGAAAGCTTTTCGATCATCTGTTACAGAGATCGTAAAAGATCTTGATTTTTTTTGAAACGGGGAGTTTAAAATATGAAAAGGGTAGTTATTGGTTTATCAGGTGGAGTTGATTCGAGCGTTGCAGCCTATTTATTAAAGCAGCAAGGCTATGACGTAATCGCATTATTCATGATTAACTGGCACGATCGCACGGGCACATTAACCGGGCAATGTACCTGGGAAGATGACGCCTTGATTGCCCGAATGGTGGCTAAAAAGCTGGACATGCCTTTTCACATTGTCGACCTGAGCGAGCACTACAAAAAACGAGTAGTCGATTACATGTTTGACGAATACAGTAACGGTCGGACTCCCAATCCCGATGTCCTTTGCAATCGCGAGATCAAGTTCGATATTTTCATGGACGAGTGCCTGAAACATGGAGCAGACTTCGTGGCAACCGGACACTATTGTCAAAAATCGGAATTTGAGAAAGACGGGCAAATGATCTACCAGCTTCGAGCCGGAGCCGATAATAACAAAGACCAAAGTTATTTCCTGTGCCAGCTGAACCAGGAACAACTGAGTAAAGCGCTATTCCCGATCGGTCATTTGGATAAACCGGAAGTCCGCCGCATTGCAGCCGAACAAGATCTGCCCACCGCGACCCGAAAAGATTCGCAAGGTATTTGCTTTGTTGGGAAAGTCGATTTACCAACCTTCCTGCAACAGCAACTGGAACCGAAAGACGGCAATGTAATTGAAGTTCCGGCAAGTTTTATGGAAAAGAAAAAACAGGTTGAAAAAACACCGGAGAACTTCCGCAAACTTTGCTTCGCTTATCCTTACAAACCCTGGAACGGCGAAGTAATTGGGGAACATCGCGGTGCCCATTTCTACACCGTTGGCCAACGCAAAGGGCTCAATATTGGCGGACACAGCGAACCACTTTTTGTTATTGGCACCGACGTAAAACGCAACATTATCTATGTTGGTGAAGGGACCGAACATCCGGGCTTGTATCGTCCCGGCTTGTTTATCAGCAACGAAGAAATTCATTGGATCAGGACTGACCTGGCAATGGAAGTCGGCGAAATTCGTGAATACGATGTTCGAATTCGCTATCGTCAACCACTGGAGAAAGCGACATTGTACCGACAAGAAGACGGAATTTACATGCTTTTTGAGGATGAGCAACGAGGCATCACAGCGGGCCAATTTGCCGCCTGGTACGAGGACGACGAATTGATCGGTTCAGGAGTAATTGCTTAATTGTTGTTAGCACCTCAGTAGCACAAAATATGCATCCAGTTCAACTGAAAAAGGAACAAATCAGCGCATTTCTTCCTTTCTGCTAATACTCATACTTTTCCACTAAAAATTGTACCTTTGGGCACATTAAAAAATTTACACATGATCAAATCGATGACCGGCTATGGAAAAGCCGAATTTGAAACCGGTAATAAGAAAATTACTATTGAACTAAAATCGTTGAACAGCAAACAGCTGGATATCAACTCGCGTATGCCGATGCTTTATCGCGAGAAAGATTTGGTCATTCGTAAAGAAATTTCTGAAAAATTGATTCGCGGGAAAGTTGACTTTTCACTTTACCTGGAAAATCTGGGAACAGAAAGCAACTCTGCGATTAACGCCAATATTGTTTCAGCCTATTTCAACCAACTCAGTGACATCCAACAAAAATTGGGTCTTCCTGTCACGGAACAAATCATGCAAAACATCATGCGCCTTCCGGACACCGTGAAAACGGTTTATGAGGAATTGAATGAAAATGAGTGGCTGGAAATTTTTGTACACATCAAAAAGGTGATTGCTACGCTCGACGAGTTCAGAGTGCAGGAAGGTAAAGCCTTGGATAAAGATATCCGCTCAAACATTACTGATATTCAGCAGTTGTTAACGCAAATCGAGACCTTCGAGACACAACGAATCGAAAATGTTAAAACCCGGATCCTTGATGGCTTAAACGAAATTGCCCTTAACGGAAATATGGATAAAAACCGTTTTGAACAGGAACTGATTTACTACCTGGAGAAACTGGATATCAATGAAGAAAAAGTTCGTTTAACCAACCACTGCACTTATTTCCTCGAAACGCTTGAAAGCCCAAAAGACGTAGGTAAAAAATTAGGTTTCATCGCACAGGAAATCGGACGTGAAATCAACACAATCGGCAGTAAGGCCAACGAAAGCAATATTCAACGGATAGTCGTTCAAATGAAAGACGCACTGGAACGCATCAAAGAACAACTACTCAACGTACTTTAAAAGAATATTTATTATTGAACGGATAGCTTTCAGGTTGTAATGGGTTAAAATAATCCGGAACCTGAAACTTGACACTCGGGACTATGGATAAAGGCAAACTTATCATCTTTTCAGCTCCTTCGGGAGCAGGCAAAACCACCATTGTAAAACATTTGCTGCAACAGGATTTTGGACTGGAATTTTCAATCTCTGCAACCAGCAGGGCACCGCGTCATACCGAAACGCATGGTGTTGATTACTACTTTTTGAGCCCCGATGAATTCAAAAAAAAGGTAGAAGCTGATGAATTTCTGGAATGGGAAGAAGTTTACAAAGGCACAAGCTACGGTACGCTTAAAGCAGAAGTCGAAAGAATTCGGGACAAGGGCAAACATGTCGTGTTCGATGTGGATGTTGTTGGCGGAATCAATATTAAAAAGTATTACGGTGACGAGGCCCTCGCAGTCTTCGTACAACCGCCATCGATTCAAGAGCTGCGAAACCGCTTGGTCGGCCGTTCAACCGATGCATTGGACGTAATTGAGAAACGAATTGCCAAAGCTGAACATGAATTGACTTTTGCCCCGAACTTCGATGTCATCCTGGTAAGCGAAGAGCTTCCCGTAACTTTGGCCCATGCCGATAAACTCGTTACCGATTTCATCAACAAAAAATAAATTACCATATTGCAAACAAACAAATCCGGTCAAAACACACAGACTGGTTAAACGTTTTGATAGCTGGAACCGACAGTTATCGGGATTGAAACATGCAATTTATAACTCATGAAAGTAGGACTCTATTTCGGAACATTCAACCCTATTCACATTGGGCACATGGCTATTGCCAACTACATGCTCGAATTCACTGAGCTGGAAAAATTGTGGTTTGTTGTAAGTCCTCAAAATCCTTTCAAAAACAAGAAACACCTCCTTGATGATTACCAGCGATTGGAACTGGTAAATCGTGCCATTGAAGATGATTACCGCTTCTCAGCCAATTCTATTGAATTCAGCTTACCAAAGCCATCCTACACCATTGACACGTTGGCTCATCTGCAAGAAAAATACCCGCAACACGAATTTTCGTTAATCATGGGTTCTGATAACCTGGAGTTTCTAAACAAATGGAAGAATCACGAACAGTTGCTGGCATACTATCATATTTTAGTTTATCCACGCCCGGGATTTGAGTCAAGTGAATGGTTACGTTTCCCCAATATCAATCTCATTGAAGCCCCATTGATGGAAATTTCAGCTTCATTCATCCGGAACTCGATCAAAGAAGGTAAAGATATTCGCCATTTCCTTCCTGCTAAAACATGGCAATACCTGAGCGAGATGAATTTTTACAAATAACATCCCGGTCAGGTATCTTAATCTTTCAGCTGATTTCCTTTGCTATTTCTTAGCAACGCCGATCACCCCGATAGCAACGCGTTTCCCGGCAGCACCGGTTGGCTGCGATACCAAATCATCTTCATCGGCATGAACGATTATACCACGCCCAAGGATTGATTCAATACCCGAGAATGTCATATTCGGATAAGTCACCTCGTAAGTTGCCACACCATCAGCATTGGCTTCAAGGTTACCCAAATCACCAACATGACTCATAGCTGCATCCGGCGCACCATGCTCGTGGCCTTCCGGATTAAAGTGACCTCCTGCTGAGGTTCCGTCGGGAGCTGTTACATCTCCGAACTGATGAATGTGGAAGCCATGTTTGCCGGGAGTCAAACCGCTCACTTCACCCTTTACAACAACGCCAGCATCTGTTTTTGTAAAAGTTATTGTTCCTGAAACGGAATTCCCTTGGGTAGGTTGAAGTACACAAATTGCTTTTTCAACACCATTATCAGCCGGTGCTTCCATAACTTTATCATGCATCACCATTTCGTGCTCATGCTCTGTACTCTTTTGAGTACCTGAACTACAGGCCTGAACCAATAAAACCAACATGGTTCCCCAAAAACTCAATTTCACCAAACTCTTATTGTTCATAATAGCTAATTTAAATTATAACGACATTAAAATTTATGCTCTATATTGAATTCCGGCTGTAATATAACACCGGACTATCATTCGTCTCCATTAGCTTTCGAATCAGCTCTTTTTTGAACAAACTCCTCCAAAAACCTACTTTTTCTTCCATAATAATAATGAGTTCCGGATCAATCATTTCCGCATAATCAATAAACTCTTCATCGAAATGTCCTTTGTCCAATACCTTATAATTAACAGTTGCTTTCGGAAATAGTTGATCAATCTCCAATAAAGCAGACATTTCTTCGTCGGCAAAATGCTCAGGTCTACCCAACATATTAATCACCGGCCTAAAACGACTCAGAAAATCGTGAATCTTCCCAATCCATTTCTCTTCATTTTTCGAAAAAACACTTGGAATCAAAACAGAGCGATACGGAACAAATTTTTCGCCCGGTGAAACGAACAGGCAACCGCCGTTAAAAGTCTTACTAATATCGATGGTCTCCTTTTGTGAATCAAAAATATAATTGTCCGGCTCCTTGCTTAAAAGAAAGAGTGAGCCCGGATAATCGGCTGCCAAGTCAGTCATCCGATTCTCGATACTACCGATGCTTAAATCCAAATCCCACCTGAGCGGATAATTCAATCTTGAAATCTCATAACTTAAATACGTTTCAAGCTCCTGCTCACTCTGGAGAATTTCTTTTTCAATTATTTCCCCTTGAGTCATTTTGGTGTCCGGAGTTACACTCGACGAATCAGCAACTGCGCTTGGCACTCCCTGCTGAACCCTGGGATCAACAACGTGCACAAATAATACTTCCCGCTGCAGGTGCTTGGCCAGATTTAAACCATAAGGAATAATACTCTCCTCTTTACTTTTAATATCACTAATAACTATAACTTTCATGTCTTATCCTTTCTATTTCTATACATCAATGCAAGTGCCATACCGTGCCGACAACAAACACATACAATACTATAATCGTGGCACTTACCAGCGTCATCCTAAAATATTCAAGATTCTATTTTGGGGATTTTTTGAGCGATTGACGATTAAGTTCCACAGATGCTTAAAAGATTGGCTCAAACATGTGTGCAACATTGTTGTTTTATAACAGCAGTTAAAATCATTCTAAATTGATTTCAACCGAATCAATAGATATAGATATTTCTATATTTGCATAATGACTCCGAGTTTAATCGGCTAAGTGCATGGCATAAGCTTATTAATCCGATGGGTTAAACGGGAAACCGATTAGCCTCCCGATTTCGCCAGTGGGCGAATGACTTTGGAAAGGAGAAGACAATGGCTCAAATTGAATAGTATAAATTGCCTGAAATTCCCCTTTTCATTATATTATGAATTGGGGATTTTCTTTTTTACACATGAAACAAAAATGGTCAAACATATTATTGATTGCAGGATCCGGACAGAACTCCGGAAAGACCACATTCATTTGCCGGCTTCTTGAGAGCTTGTCCGACTATCGACCAATTACAGTGAAAATTTCGCGGCATTTTTACGAACCAACGCCAGGCTTGAAAGCTTTAGTCGACGAAGAAAATTACCAACTGTTTGAAGAAACGAACCTGGAAACCCGGAAGGATAGTTCGCGCTATTTACAACACGGAGCCACCAGATCCTTTTACATTCAGGCCCGGGACCAACAGTTGCAACTGGCATTTATGGCTTTGCTTCCGTACCTTGAAGCGGAGCAGCCGATTTTGATCGAATCAGCCGCAATGCATCACATCATCGATGCCGGCCTGTTTATTCTTATTATCCGCGAAGACGGGGAACAAAAACCATCAACCGAAATCAATAAAAAAGTTGCCGATCTGTTGATCTATTCCGATGGACAGCAGTATTCTCCGACACCCGATCACCTAATTTTTGACAGCGAATGGAAAATAAAATCCTAAATAACTTACAACAAGCGATCGAGCTGGCATTCGAAAAAGCAAAGGTTTTGCCAACCGAGCAAGTTCACTTCCTGGAATCTGCCGGAAGAATTTTGGCTCAGGATGTCTATTCCGACGTCAACATGCCCCCCTTCAACAAATCGGCCATGGACGGTTATGCCTGCCGAAAAGAAGATTTGGGAGCATGGTTGCAAATGCTCGAAGTTATACCTGCCGGCCAGCCTCCTCTTCATACAATAGGCGCAGGTCAATGCTCTAAGATCATGACCGGCGCAGCTGTCCCCAAAGGAGCCGACACGGTTTTCATGGTAGAACAGAGTGAAGTAAACGGAAGCCAAAAGGTACGATTCACTGGCAGCAAAACGAACAGCAATATTTGCCTTTTAGGCGAGGATGTAACAACCGGCGAGCGGGTTCTGACGTCCGGCACACGGATCAAAGCTCAGCACATTGCTATGCTGGCAGCGGTCGGTTGCACCAAGCCCGAAGTTTATCAAAAACCGAAGGTGGGAATAATTTCTACCGGGTCGGAATTGGTGGAACCCGACGTATTTCCACAAGCATCGCAAATACGGAATTCAAACGGGCATCAAATGAATATTCAGGCACAGGAATGTCTTTGCGTGGTCAACTATTACGGCACCGTTGAAGATGACGAACAAGCCACCTTTGACCTGATCAAACGATCAACAGCAGAAAACGACGTCACGCTCATTTCCGGAGGGGTGTCGGTGGGTGATTTTGACTATGTCCCTGAAATCATCCGCCAATTGGGGTTCGAGATTCTTTTCAACAAAATAGCTGTTAAGCCCGGCAAACACACCACTTTTGCTTTCAATCAAAACAAATATATTATCGGCCTTCCCGGGAATCCGGTATCGTCATTCATTCAGTTTGAAATTTTTGCCAAGCCATTCCTCTTGAAATTGATGAACTTTTCAACTTCTGAAATCAAAATTCCCCTCCCCTTGGCTTCCGACTACGAGCGGCGAAAGTCAGATCGGGAAGAATTTATTCCAGTTAAAATCAATGCCAAAAATGAAGTCGAAACCATTCGCTATCATGGTTCGGCCCATATCCATGCCTACCACGAAGCATACGGATTTATGACTATTCCTGAGGGTATTCGGTTAATCAAAAAAGGAGAAACAGTTTATGTACGACCATTATAAACGACCGATTAACTATCTCCGGATCTCAGTGACTGATCGCTGCAACCTGCGATGCAATTATTGCATGCCGACTGATGGCGTCAAACTCATGAGCCTTGACGATATCCTTTCGTTTGAAGAGATCGAGGACTTCACTCGTCTGGCTGTGTCGAAAGGGATCAACAAAGTGCGCTTGACCGGAGGAGAACCTCTGGTGCGAAAAGATATCATAACACTCGTAAAAAGGTTGGCTGCAATTGAAGGATTGGAAGATTTGTCGATGACAACAAACGGGATTTTACTGGAGCAATTTGCAGGGGAATTAAAAGCTGCCGGCTTGAAGCGGGTCAACATTAGTCTCGACACAGTTAATCCAGATCGCTATTGCGAAATTACCAGAACCGGGAATATTCAGCAAGTATTTAAAGGTATTGAGTCCGCTCAAAAAGTCGGTTTCGATCCAATCAAAATTAACTGTGTACTGCTGGCTGAGCCGGATGAAGAAATCCTCCGACTGAAACAATATTGTACCGCCAATAAACTAGACCTGCGTTTCATTCACCAAATGGACTTACAAAATGGTGAATTCTCAAAGGTTGAAGGTGGCGAAGGGGGTAACTGCAACCGCTGCAACCGGATTCGTTTGCTGGCTAATGGCGACGTCAAACCCTGTTTATTCAGTGATTTGGCTTATAACATCCGTCAAGTGGGTCACGAAAAAGCACTCGACTTGTCTATCGCGAATAAACCCAAATCGGGAACATTCAACAAATCGGGGGAGTTTTATAATATCGGAGGCTGAGTAGGAAGTGCTCACTAATCAGCAATATAAATTGCTTTTGTCTGCGTAATTTGAAATTTAGAATTTGGAGCTTTTATGAAAAAACTAACACATATCGACGAAGCCGGAAGAGCCAATATGGTTGATGTTGGAAACAAAAACCAACAAAGCCGATCGGCAACTGCGGAAGGATTTATCTCACTGAATGACGAAACCATCAGGTTGATTCAGGACAATCAACTCAAAAAAGGCGATGTGATTACTTTAGCTGAAATCGCTGGTATACAAGCTGCGAAAAGAACCAGTGACCTCATCCCGTTATGCCACACACTGCTGCTAACCAAAGTTGAAGTACATTGTGAATTACAGGACAAGGGCATCACGGCCAGATGCACGGCCAAATGTATCGGCCAAACCGGAGTCGAAATGGAAGCGCTTACTGGGGTTCAAGTAGCCTTGCTCACCATTTATGATATGTGCAAAGCAGTCGACAAAGCGATGGTTATTTCCAATGTCCGATTACTCGAAAAAACGAAAACAGACCTTTAAAGCCAACTAAAATGACAACCAATATTACTGTTCGTTCCGTCAATATTTCCGAAAAAAAAGGAACCATTAAGAAGCCAGTACCTCAAATTCAGCTTACCGAAATCGGCGTTGTGGGCGATGCTCACTCCGGCAATTGGCACCGGCAAGTGAGCTTACTCGCCAAAGAAAGCATCGAAAAGTTTTCGGAAGAAGCAGGACGAAACATCGCCTTTGGCGAATTCGCCGAAAACATCACAACCGAGGGCTTACTATTGCATACCACTAAACCATTGGATCGTTTCATTGGCAAAGGAATTGAACTGGAAGTCACCCAGATTGGCAAAAAATGCCATGGCGACAACTGTTCCATTTTTCGTGAAGTTGGAAACTGCGTGATGCCCAAGGAAGGGATTTTTGCCCGGGTTGTCCGTTTGGGAAGTTTAAAAGCAGACGAACGATTGGAATATCAACCTAAAATTATCCGTATCAAAATTATCACACTGAGCGATCGTGCCAGCCGCGGAGAATACGCGGACAAAAGCGGCCCGCAAATAAAAAACCTCAGTCATAAATATTTTGAGCAAATCAACCGGCAGGTGAGCTTCGAGCAGAATTTAGTTCCCGACGAAGCCGACTTACTAAAAAGCAAAATTGAAGATGCTGTGAAATCCGGATTCGATGTCATTTTCACGACAGGTGGAACAGGAATCGGGCCCCGGGATATTACTCCGGAAACAATACAGCCGATGCTGGATAAGGAAATTCCCGGAATCATGGAACTCATCCGGGTGAAATATGGCATGCAAAAGCCCGCAGCACTGCTAAGTCGCGGAATTGCCGGGTTAATTGGCCGTACACTAATCTATTCTATGCCTGGAAGTGTGAAAGCAGTTACCGAATACTGCAATGAAATTCTTCCAACGATAGAGCATTCTCTATATATGATTTACGGTATCGACAGCCACTAAAAAATCCCGACTGGTATTGCCGGGATTCATTCAATTATATTTTCAGCTGATTAATGTACACCAATCAAATCCGGGTTGTCATCCAAATCCGAAGTTACAAATCCATCCGATTTAACGCTTCCCAATGCCAATATCCCCGCCATGTGGGGAGCGGCCATCGAGGTTCCGCTTAAAGTTGCATAACCTCCATCTTTGTAAGTCGAATAGATGCTGTATCCAGGTTCGCAATAGTCAATCGGCGGATTGCCGTAGTTCGAGAAGTAAGCAAACTTATCATTGATATCCATGGCCGAAACCGTGTAAATATTAGCGTGGTTTGCCCGAGCCGGCGAATGCTTGTTGGCATCATCCGATTCATTTCCGGCAGCCAGCGCAAATTTAACACCCGATGTCGCCGCTGCAATCACGGCATTGTCCAGTGTGGTTGATCCGCCTCCACCCAAACTCATATTGGCGACATCTCCGTTCGCCGCGTTGTCTGCCACATAATCAACACCAGCTACAACTCCCGAAACCGTTCCGCTTCCACGTCGATTCAAAACCTTGACGGGCACAACTGTTGCTCCGGCAGCGACACCAATCACTCCAAAACCATTATTTAGAGCTGCTATCGTCCCGGCAACGTGAGTTCCATGGCCGTTTAAATCGTCGCCTTCCTTATCGGAAGTAAAATTGGCCGCCCGAGCCGCATCCACCTTTAAATCCGGATGATCAAAATCGACACCTGTATCAATTATCCACACGGTTTTTCCGGTGCCATCAACGCCACCATTAACACGGGTTATCCCCCAGGGAGTTTCTTGTGCCGGAGGAGTTGAACTGCCACCACCGTTGGGTTTTCCGCGATAGGCTTTGATCGGGCTCAAACTAATCACCTGATCTTCTTCAATAAGGGCAATGCTGGATTCACCTTCCATTTTTTTCAACTGCCCGGGTGGTATTTTAATTGAAAATCCTTGCAGTGCTGTTGCATACACATAACCGATTTCTCCGTCTGTTACATCCAGTTTCTTCAACAACCGGGCAACTGTTGCTGATACTTTTTCCTTTTTCTTACTGTAACCTGCTGTTTTGGAGAGCTCCGCATTTAGTTGCGGGTCATTTAGGGTGATAATGTAGGAAACTTTCGAAGCACTTGCCGACTTCAAATTCAACGCGTCGTCTGACGTTTCAACTTCCTCAACTGATTTTTCGCACGCATGCATGACTGCTGCAGCGACCAAGATACTGCACACAATCCCAAGGGTTCTAAGTTTTCTCATCATATCTAGGAATTTTGATTAATTAGATAAGCTAGTTATCCCACTCAACAACATATCAAGCTAGAAATGAAAACAATCCGAATTCCGGGAAAGTTCAATATTCTGTTATTCAACCCACATATAGGTATTCCTCTTATGCTTTTCCGTATTGGCTTGGCGGAACCTGATAGCGCTCCTTGAATTTTTTACTGAAGTATTTCAAATCGTTAAAACCGGATAAATAGGCTGCTTCAGAAACATTATACCCGCCGGAGCTGAGATACTGAGCAGCAATTTGGAGTTTGGTATTTCGAAGGAATTCAACCGGGCTCATTCCGGTTAGTGTTTTCACTTTGTTGTAAAATACGGTTCGCCCCAACGCCGTTTCTTTCACCAACGCATCGACATTGAAGTCGGAATCCTGGCAATTATCGGTTATCAGGTTCACCAGCGATTTCAAAAACTCTTCGTCCTTATTCGTAATTTTAATATTCCCCTGGAATGGATTATTCTTACTAACGTAGTCCAGCACATTTTGCCGCTGCCGAAGCAAGTTTTGAACAACACTAATCAAATATTCGGAATTGAAAGGCTTGATTACGTATGCTTCAGCTCCGGATTCAATTCCTTCAATCTGTGAATCAACAGCTGATTTGGCAGTCAGCATGACTACCGGAATATGGCTCAACTCGAAGTCCTGCTTGATCTCTCTGGTCATCTGAATACCATCCATAACCGGCATCATCAGGTCGGTGACCACCAGATCGGGATGTTTTTCACGGACAAGTTGCAAACCTTCTTCTCCATTTGAAGCGTGTATAATTTTAAACGAACCGTTCAAAAATGAAGCAATATACTGTCGAATATCCGCCTGATCTTCCACAAGCAATACGGTATACTTTTGTGTTGCGATTTGAGAATCATCCGATTGCTCAGAAGACAGTTGAACATTCTCCTCCAACTCTTCGCTATGCGAAACCGGTCGGGTCTGATCTGCCGGTTTGTAATTGAGTTCACCCGCTGTAAAATGGCGATTCCCCTGCTTCAAGCTTACCGTAAAAATACTCCCCTGCCCTTCGGTGCTTTGCACTTCAATATTCCCCCGGTGCAACTTCATCAGCTCGAAAGAATAAGCCAGTCCAATACCACTCCCGCTATATTCTGAGTTCTCATCAGATAGCGCAGTAAAACGCTGAAAAAGCATTGGCATTTTATTTTTGGCAATTCCCTTTCCTTCATCTTCAACCAAAATACGGACCTCTTTTGCCTTTCCATCTGTTTCAATACGCACAGAAATCCGCTTCCCTTCAGGTGTGAATTTAAAGGCATTCGACAACAGATTAAACAGAACCGAGTCCATTTTTTCCTGATCAATCCAAACATTCACCGACTCCAAATTATCAGGTAATTCAAATTGAATGTGCCGCTGTTCGGCAAGCTGATCAAAATTTTGCCCAATTTCACGGACAAAGGCAACCAAGTCCACTTCACTCAATTTCAGCTTCATTTTTTGATTCTGTACCTTCCGGAAATCAAGGAGCTGGTTAATCAACCGCAACATCCGCTTCCCGTTACTGCTCATCATCTCGATGGGGTGTTTAACCGAATCGGGCAGATTGCTCATTCGCTTCAAATCTTCCAAGGGTCCCAAAACCAAGGTTAGCGGTGTTCGAATCTCATGCGAAATATTGGTAAAGAATTTCAGTTTGATCTCATTTACCTTGCGTTCAACCTTCAGGTCGGTACTGAGGCGGTTATATTTAACGAAGATGCGTCGCGAAACTTCAAAAACCAGTATCGCCAGAATGAAGTAAATGATGTAGGCCAGATTCGTTCGCCACCAGGGAGGCAAAATTGTAATGTGCAATGACTTGGGCGTATCAGACCAGGTTCCGTCCCAATTGGCTGCCTTTACCTTGAACGTATATTCTCCGGGAGACAAGTTGGTATAACTGGCCTTGCGCTCGTTGCGCACATCATACCACCTATTGTCGAAACCTTCGAGAGTGTATGAATACTGATTCTTGAGCGGGTCGAAATAGCTCAAAGCTGCATATTCGATGCTAAAGCTCGACTGATCGTATTTCAGGACAATATCGTTTGTGAAGTTGATATGTGCTTTTAGAGGCGAATTGTCGTCCTTGTAATCTACTTCCTGATTAAAGAGCGAGAAAGACGTAAAAACAACCGGAGGCTGAAAATTTTGCTTCGTCACTTCATTCTCGGTCACAATCAACAAACCATCCAGAGTTCCGAATAATAACCGACCATCCTTCAACTTATAGCAGGTGCCCTCTGAAAAATTGCTGCACATCAGCCCATTGTTCGTGTCGTAGTTTTCAAATTCGCGCGATTGAATATTGTACCGGGAAATACCGTTCTCGGTGCTTAACCACAAATCTCCTTTGTCGCCTTCCAAAATACCAAAAACAGCATCGTTGATTAATCCTTCCTGTTTGCTTTCGTGACTAAAAATCACTTCATCATCCGAATTCTGCATGATGCGGTTCAGACCTCCACCAAAGGTTCCCAACCACATGCGATGCGTTTCATCTTCATACAAATAAATAAGGTCGTTATAACTCAGACTGCGATCGTAATTGACATCGTAGAAGTAAGTATTGAATTGCGGGTTTGGATCTGTAATTGAACTAACCAACTCATTCAAACCAAAAGTTGTTGCTACCCAAATGGTTCCGCCCAGATCTTCCAAAATGTAGCGAACTTCGTTGCTGGAAAGATTGCTGTTCTCTGTAGAAATATTGGTAAACCGCAAATGCTCCGAGCTGGGATTATCAATCACGTCAATTCCGCTTCCGTAGGCTCCAACCAATATCCGCCCTTCCTGATCTTGAGTGATGCTGTAAATGTAGTCGTTTGAAAGGGATTGCTTATTCCCTTCCTCATGGCGATAAATATGAAAGGACAGTTCATTGTAATTCCGGTAATTTTGAAGTGGGCGCCGGCTGCGCGCCAATCCCCCGCCTTTCGATCCCAACCAAATGTATCCCTGCTCATCCTGCAAAATAGTATACACATTAAATCGACGCAAACGTCCATGTTCCGTTGGAATACCATCGTATTTATGGACCAGTTCAAATTCGGTGTTATAGATATATAATCGGCCCGATTTTGTTGCCAACCACACATTTTCCCGGTTATCTTGCCTAATGGCGCGAATGACATTATCCGTCAAGCTCGTCACTTGTTTTTCAACTTTTAATTGCCGAAACATCGGGTTGGCAGGAATGGCTTTATTAACCCCCGCATTGAACTGTCCGGTTCCCACCCAAATTAACCCCGAATGATCCTGAGCAACGCAATAGGCAATGTCCGAGCTGAGGGAATTGGGATCGTTGGGATCGTTGCGGTAAAAACGAAAGGAATCGCTCTCCTCATCATAAACCCCCAAGCCACCACCGTGAGTCGCTACCCACAAGTTCGAGTCCCGATCTTCGAACAGGTATTGGCGCTGCAAATCCACCAATGTCTGGATGTCTCTCGGCACCAATTCATAAAAAACAGCCTTTTCAAAATCTGACGTTATCCGGGTAATTCCGAAATCATCGGTCGTTACCCAAAAGCTTCCATTCGAGGCTTCAAAGACGTCAACAATTGTTTGACCATCCATGTAATGACGAATCAGCTTACCATTTTCTTCGCATACAAAAAGTCCGCTGCTCTTTGTGCCAACAATCAACTTACCAGTGTCGCTTAGCTTCACGAGCGTCACCACATCATTCAATCCCTCCACGGGCAATGGCTCCATCTTTTCCTGCTGCAAATCCATTCGAACCAAGCCACTCATTTGAGAACCAAAATAAAGGTGCCGTTCATTCGCCACACCACAGGTAATGTTCACCCCTTTGGAAAAAACCTGTGGACTTTTCAACTGATCCCCGGAATAGCTGTCTCTGTTATAAAAATTCAATCCCGCCTTTGTTCCAATCCAGATCCCTGAGTCCCGGTCGGCCAAAATAAAATTGACCATTGAATCGGAGATACCCCTGTCAGTGCCTTTTTCAATCACACTGAACTCGTATGTCCCCTGCTCATTACCGGGCGCCGTTAAGCGATAAATTCCGGCATTATTACTTCCCAGCCAAATCTCGTTATCCAACTCCAGGAAAGAGGTAATTTTTGTATTTCTGGGATTTCCCGGCTCTGTTGTTGGCGGAAAAGAATAGAATTTCTCGGTTCGCAAATCCAGGTAATGGTAATGCCCGTCATGCGAAGCAAGCCAAATTAAACCGCGCTTGTCTTCCCAGATATTTACAATCCTGTTATTGGTGAGCGAAAACGGATTATTGTATTGAGTTTTGTATATCTTGAATTCATAACCATCGTAACGATTCAGACCGTCCATGGTTCCAAACCACATGTAACCGCGGCTATCGCAAAATATACTTTGCACCGAATTCTGCGATAAACCATCGTTGGTATTTAGCACTTCAAAATGCTCAACCTCAACAGCCCTGACTGAGCTACTGAAAGCAGAAATAAAAACAAGGAATAAAAGACTGAGAATTTTCTTCACGCCTAACAAATTTTGGGAGCTCCAAAGTTGGTAAAAATCAACTCGCCTGCAAAAATAAACGACCTAAAATACAATCGTTCCTTCAAGCTGCATTCGCATTCAGCAAACGCGTTACCAATGCCTTAGAACAGCCGGAATAACAATTCACCCCCCAATAACGGTCAATTTATCGCCAATAAAAACAAGGGGTAACAGCTATGTTTGCATACGATTCGAAAACAAAGGTGAAAACGAGGTCGAAACAGAAACAAAAGATTCAGTAGAACAATTTATTATCAGACTATGAAATCAGTAAAGTTTATTTTAGCAATTGTATTATTCTCCAGCCTCAGTTGGTCGGCAAATGCCATTCAGGATGAGAAAAAGTGGGCAGAGATTTACGAAATAATTGACAATATTAAAGAACCGGTTTTCCCGGACAAAACATTCAATATCGAGGAATTTGGTGCCAAAGCTGACGGCACAACCCTCAACACGGACGCCATCAACAACGCCATTATTGCTTGTAGCAAAGCCGGTGGTGGCACTGTTCTCGTTCCTAAAGGTACGTTCCTTACAGGAGCAGTTCATTTAAAAAACGATGTCAATCTGCATATTTCGGAAGATGCAACACTGAAATTCTCGACCAATCCGAAAGACTATCTACCACTTGTTCATACCCGCTGGGAAGGAAACGACGTGTTCAATTACTCACCGCTCATTTATGCAAACGGACAAAATAACATTGCCATTACCGGAAAAGGAACGTTAGACGGTCAAGGTTCAAAAGACGCTTGGTGGCCATGGAAAGGAATAGATGCATACGGATGGGTTAAAGGTACACCAAGCCAGTTAGACAAAACAGGTCGTCCGTTGCTGGACAAATGGGAAAGCGAAGAAGCTCCTTTATTTGAGCGTCAGGCCGGTGAAGGTCACTACCTGCGTCCTCAATTCATCAGCTTCATTCATTGTACTTCGGTTAAAATGGAAGACTTCAAAATCACTCGTTCCCCGTTCTGGGTGATCCACCCTATTTTGTCGAAAGATGTGATTATTCGCGGTGTTCATATCGAAAGCCTTGGACCAAACTCTGATGGTTTCGACCCTGAATCATGCAAGAACGTGTTGGTTGAAAACTGTATTTTCGATACCGGCGACGACTGTATCGCCCTGAAATCAGGACGAAATAAGGACGGTCGCAAGCCAAATGTACCTTGCCAAAACGTATTGGTGCGCAACTGTAAAATGATTGAAGGTCACGGTGGTATTGTATTGGGAAGTGAAATTTCGGCCGGATGTAGAAATATTTTTATCGAAAACTGCGAAATGAGCAGCCCCGATCTGGACCGTGCAATCCGTATAAAAACGAACAGTCACCGCGGTGGTGTTACCGATGGGTTTTACGCTCGAAATATTAGTGTAGGCCAGGTGAAGGATGCCGTTGTTCGGATCAACTGCTCGTACGATATCACCAGCGAAGGACAGGGAGAGTACTATCCAATGGTTCGCAACGTGTACATTTCGAACATAACAGCCGACATGTCTAAATCGGAAAGGAAAGCAAAATATGGCTTGCGTTTGGAAGGCATTGAAGGTGCAAATGCCGTGGAAAACATTTTCATCAGCGACTGTAAATTCGACGGTGTTGAAAAAGTGAGCCAGATTAGCGACGTTAAAAACTTACATATCGAAGAAACTTATATCAATGGTGAAAAAGTTGAACTAAATTAGTAGCCTCAACATAAATTCTAAACCAAAAATTAATCAAATGAATGCTCGTATTGTAATCTTCATTATGCTGATGGGCTTTCTGGCCTCCTGTTCCAAACCAGTTAGCGTAACGGTAACAAATCCGTTGGACGAACCAGTTAACGAATTAGTTACCGGGATAACCGCACCTGAAATCATTCAAGCAGCCGAAACCTTGAAATCATTCAAATTGATGGCCGGAACGACTGAAGTTCCTTACCAGGTGATTAAAGACGGCGACCAGATCGGTTCAATTCTTGTTCAACTTGATTTAGAAGCCGGTGCCACAAAAACACTGACGCTGAAAAAAGCAGAACCTGCTGTATTTCCAAAGAAAACGCAGGCCGAAATCTCGATTAAAGAAGGTGGCGTTTGGGAATGGGTGAAAAAGAAAAACGGAAATGAGCAATACGAATACATCGGTGGAACATGGAAACATGTAAACTCGCTTTGGGTTGATGAAAAACACACCGACCACTCGTTTGATATTCGCTACGAAGGTCCGGGATGGGAATCCGACAAAATCGGCTACCGTTTCTACCTCGATTGGAGAAATGCTACGGACATTTTCGGTAAGAAAGTGGACACGATGGTGTTACAACAAGTTGGTCTCGATGGGTTCGATTCGTATCACGAAATGAGCGACTGGGGCGCTGACATCCTGAAAGTGGGAAAAGCCTTAGGTATTGGAACCATCGCACATTGGGCTGATGGACAGGCTAACCGGGTGGCAAAAACGGATAGTTTGTATTCTGAAGTAACACTGAACGGCAACCTGGAGTCGCAAGTAACCACCCTGTACAAAGGTTGGGAATTTGCCGATGGCAAAACCGATTTAACGTCCGTGTTAACGATTCGCGGAGGCAGCCATCTGACTAAATGCGAGTTAACCAGCAGCAATCCGATCGACAGTCTGGCAACAGGAATCATCACGTTACCCGATACTGAAGTATTCCAGTCGCCCGAAGGTGATGGAGAATGGGCCTACTTTGGAACATTCGGTGTACAATCACTCAATAAAGATCATTTGGGGATGTTCATCTTTTACAAAAAAGACCAGTTGGAATTGCTGACTCAGGATAAACTTAACCACGTGATTGTCATGAAACCTGAGAACCAGAAAGTGACTTATTACTTTGGTGGTGCATGGGAACTGGATGCTTCGCAAATGAATACTGCAGCGAAATTTGAGACTTTCTTAAATCACCAGCTTGCATTGCTGAACTCAGGTCTGATCGATTAGACCAAGCGCAAAAATTAAACAAAATAAATCGTACGATATCGAATTTGATATTGGAGGGGGAACATGTATAATAATTTTTGAATAAGCTTAATTAAGAAGATATTGACAAACCAGTGAAGTTGATTGTGGGGAATGAGGTTTGTCTATTCTTCTTTATTTAAAACCAACTCAATGAGATTAATCCTATTCACTTTGCTGCTTGCATTCCTGGCTTCCTGCCAAAGCAAACCGCTGCAACTCGACAGCAAAGAAGCAATTCTTGCCCGCATTATTCAACCTGAATTTCCTGACACCACATTCGTTGTGACTGATTTTGGAGCCCTCGGCGATTCGGTCTCAAATAATAAAGAAGCATTCGAGAAGGCCATCCAAACCTGTCATGAAGTTGGCGGGGGAACCGTTTTCGTTCCCGCCGGATATTGGTTCATCGACGGCCCCATTCATTTCGAGAGTAATATCAATCTCCATTTGGCTACAGGCGCCACTCTTCGTTTTGGTGCTACCCCTTCCTCCTATTTACCGGTCGTTAAAACCAGTTGGGAAGGAACGTTACTTTATAACTACAGCCCCTTAATTTATGCTTTCGGGAAAGAAAATATTGCGATCACAGGAAAAGGAACAATTGACGGCGAAGGCTCAAAAACGTTTGCGGGCTGGCACGGACAGCAAAAGGCCGACCAGCTGCTTAGCCGCGACATGAACCACGATAACACACCGGTTGAAGATCGGGTTTTCGGTGAAGGCCATTTCCTGCGACCACAACTCATTCAACTTTATGAGTGTAAAAATATTTTAATTGAAGGAGTGAAAATTGAAGATTCTCCTTTTTGGTGTATTCATTTGCTCATGTGCGAGAACGTCACTGTCAGAGGATTGAGCTACGACGCACAAAACAAAAACAACGACGGAATTGACCCCGAATATTCACGCGACATTCTCATTGAAAACATCACCTTCAATAACAACGACGACAACGTGGCTGTGAAAGCCGGCCGCGACAATGAAGGGAGAGCAATGCAACGCCCAAGCGAAAATATCATCATTCGCAATTGCCACTTCAAAGGATTGCACGCTGTTGTGATGGGAAGTGAAATGTCATCGGGAGTCCGCAATGTTTTTGTTGACGACTGTGATGCTGCCGGTTACCTGAAACGGGGTATTTACCTGAAGTCAAATCCCGACCGCGGTGGTGAAATTTCAAATGTCTTTGTTAACAATCTTCATCTTGGAGAAGTACTCGATTGCTTCATGGTTACCTCAAACTACCACAACGAAGGCAGCGAATTCCCAACGAATATTCATTCAGTTTATCTCAATAATGTTAGTTGTGAAAAAGCCACAAACTACGGAATCTATATCAAAGGGCACGAATTAAAAGCGGTGCATGGCTTTGTGATCAAGGATTTCAAAGTTGACAGTGCCGGTCGCGGTGTGCATGTTGAACATGCTGAAAACATCAAACTGGAAAACGTCACCGTAAATGGCCAGGAAATTGTATGGGATCCTGTGAAACTGAGTGAAAACGCAAGCAGCGACTACGACTATTAATAATTTAAGGCTTGATATGAAAAGAATCAATTTGAATCAACAGAACAAACCAGAACAGAAAAGCAAAGTATGAAAAATTTGACAATCGCACTTTTGATCACCCTGCTGATCCCGTTAGCTGGGTACAGTCAAAACGAATTTGCCCGCGACACGTCGTTCAGTATTCAATCAACCTGGCAAAAATTTAAAAAGCACTACCCCAATATCACCCCGATATCTGAAATTCAAAGCAATCAGTTTTTGAGCCTGCGTGACCAGGTTTACCGGGTTCGCGAAAACCGCATCTTACGAATGGACATCTTCATTCCGAACAAGAAACCTGATAAAAAACGGCCGTTGATCATGATGATTCATGGCGGCGGATGGCGGTCCGGAGATAAATCGCATTTGGTACCCTTGGCACAAAAACTAGCCATCGATGGCTATGTAACTGCCAGTGTTGAGCAGCGACTTTCTGCGGAAGCACTTTATCCCGCAGCCCCGTACGACTTGAAAGAAGCAATCCGCTTTTTAAAACACAATGCCGATATCTACGGAATCGACACTACCCGGATTGCCGTATTGGGAGCATCCTCAGGAGCCACAATGGCAAGCCTGATGACCACAACCGGAACGATCAACAAGTTCGACGACCCACAATCAGTCTATTCCAATAATACAGCAAAGGTACAAGCGCTAATCAATGTTGACGGAGTCGTCGACTTTACCGATCCCAATGAAAGTGCTAAAGATACCAATCCGGAAAAACCTTCTGCAGGAGCAATGTTCTTCGGTGGTACCTACAACGAAGTTCCGGAGAAATGGGTTGAAGCCTCCCCTATTCAATATGCCGGGAAAGACACGCCTCCAACACTCTACGTCAATAGTTCATTGCCGCGCTTCCATGCCGGTAGAGACGATTTTTTTAAGGTACTCGACCAATACAACACCTACCACGAGCAACATACCATTGAGGGTAGTCCTCACGCTTTTTGGCTTTTTCACCCGTGGTTCGATGAAACACACGTGTATATCCTGAACTTTTTAGATCACATCTTTCAATCAAACAATAAACTATGAAATTTAAGCATTTCTATTTTTTCCTGTTTCTATCATTTTTCGCATTGCAGCTCCAAGCGCAGACCTGGAATGCTGATCCAGGCAACGGAAAGTATAAAAACCCGATTCTATTTGCCGACTATTCCGACCCCGACGTTTGTCGCGTTGGTGATGACTATTATATGACTGCCTCAAGCTTTAATTGTGCTCCGGGCTTACCTATTCTTCACTCAAAAGATATGGTAAACTGGGAACTGATTGGTTATGCACTGGAACAGCAAGTTCCGGTAGATCACTTTAGCACTCCACAACACGGAAATGGCGTTTGGGCTCCGTCCATTCGTTACCACGAGGGTGAATTATACATCTACTGGGGTGATCCCGACTTCGGCATTTACATGGTAAAAACCAAAGATCCGGAAGGCCCGTGGAGTGAACCGGTATTGGTAAAAGAAGGTAAAGGCTTAATCGACTCTTGTCCGATTTGGACTGAAGATGGCAAAGCCTATCTATCGTATGCATTTGCCGGAAGCCGCGCTGGTGTAAAAACGGTGATCCTGATGACCGAAATGACCCCCGACGGAACAAAAACCATCGGTAACAGCGCGCTGGTATTTGATGGTCACAATGGCCATACCACCTGCGAGGGAACTAAATTCTATCAACATGGCGACTACTATTATATAATGGCTCCGGCTGGTGGTGTAAAACCTGGATGGCAGTTGGCTATGCGCTCAAAAAACATTTGGGGACCATACGAGATGAAGGTTGTTCTTCACCAAGGCGACAGCAACGTTAATGGCCCCCATCAGGGAGCATTGGTCGTTCAGGAAAACGGAGACAGCTGGTTCTACCATTTCCAGGATCGCTGGGCTTATGGCCGAATTGTTCACCTGCAACCCGTAACCTGGGTCGATGGCTGGCCTATTCCCGGGGTTGACAGTAACAAAGACGGAATTGGCGAGCCCGTTGCCGAATGGACCAAACCAAACGTTGGCAAAACTTATCCGGCTACTCCGTTAAAGACAACCGATGAATTCAACAGCCACGAATGGGGTTTGCAATGGCAATGGCAGGCAAATCCAACGGTTTACTTCGGCTACATGTCGGCCAGCTTGGGTTACTTACGCCTGAACTGTATTCAACAGCCGGAAGACTATGTGAGCCTGTGGCAACTGCCCAACCTGCTCCTGCAAAAGTTCCCGGCTCCCGATTTCACAGCAACAACCAAACTGACGTTCGCCAACCACGAAGAAGGTGATCGCACCGGGTTGCTCGTTATGGGTGAAGATTATGCTTATATTGGCTTGCAACAGGTCGACGGTAAGCTGAAATTGATTCAAAACAGCTGTAAAGATGCCCGTACCGGAGGCACTGAGGTAGAACATTCGGCAATCGATATCGATCAAAATGAGATTTACCTGCGGGTGACGGTAACGCACGTACCTAACAGCCCAACTCATGATGCCAAAGCTACATTTAGCTATAGCCTGAATGGCAAACGATTCAAAGACTTAGGGAATGAATTCGCACCGCGTGCAGGACGATGGATTGGCGCGAAAATCGGCTTATTTGCAACCAGCACAACCCACAGCAACGACTGTGGCTATGCCGATCTGGATTGGTTCCGGGTTGAATAAAAAAATAAGAACGAACAACGACATTAAACGCATGTACAAACGGGAAACCTTTTGGCCCCCCTTGGTACTTGAAACTAAATTTTCGATATGAAACTGAAATTATTCGCTTTTGCGGCCTTGGCGCTACTTTTCGGTGCATGCCAAAGCAGCCAGCAAAGCAACGAACAAAAAGAAGAAACTGAAAATGTCAAAATCTTCATGATTGGCGATTCAACAATGGCCAATAAAGAAGCCAACCGCAGACCTGAAACCGGTTGGGGAATGGTATTTAATGAATTCTTCAACGACAAAGTTGAAGTAGACAATCATGCCGTGAATGGCCGAAGCTCAAAAAGCTTTATTGGCGAAGGGCGCTGGGAAAAAGTGTACGAGCAGCTCAAACCCGGAGATTACTTGTTCATTCAGTTTGGACACAACGATCAGAAGTTTAAAAGTCCGGATCGTTACACCAACCCCTTTACAACTTATCGGGCCAACCTGGAACGTTATGTAACCGAAGCGCGCGACAAGGGAGCCATTCCTATTTTGTTGTCTTCTATTGTTCGTCGTAATTTCAATGAATACGGATGTCTGATCGACACCCACACCGATTATCCTTTAGTTACCCGCCTGGTTGCCAACGATATGGATGTTCCATTTATCGACTTGCAAAGGCTAACCGATTTCCGGGTAACGGAGCTGGGATCCGATGATTCGAAACAATTATACAACTGGCTTGCTCCGGGCGATAATCCCAATTATCCCAAAGGAGTACAAGATGATACACACCTGAACGTCAAAGGAGCGCACGAAGTGGCTCAAATGGTTATTAACGAGCTGAAGAAACAGGATATTCTGACTTCATATATCAAGTAATCCCTGTCACCTGATTGGAGAAGATGGCCGATAGCTTTTTGCTGTCGGCCATCTTTTTAGGCCTAACATACACCGTATTGGGGGGCTGTCTCTCCACATTCGCCGCTGCTGTTAACTCGGGAAACAAAAACTTTCGCGCTGTTTTCCTTGTTGTAAATCTCAGACGAATGATTATTTTTAGCGGACAATGCACACAGAAATCAGAACATACGGATTAATTGACAAACAAGGCCAATCGACAGATTTCATTCTAAAAAATATGGGTGAACTGTACGATTCTTTTGGTGGCCGCCCGGATGCTCCACACCGGCATGACTATTACACCATATTACTCATTGAGAAAGCCAAAGGTGCCCATTTGGTCGATTTTAAATCGTATGATCTGTTCGATCATTGTCTCTTCTTCATTTACCCGGGGCAAGTTCATCAACTCATTGCAACAAGCAAACCTAAAGGTTGGGTAATTAATTTCAGCCAGTTGTTCCTGGTGCAGAATAGTATTCCCGACCGAATGATCGATGATGTATACCTGTTTAATAAGCATGGCGAAACGCCACCGTTACCGGTTACCGAAGAAAACTTCCAGCATTATAAAGACATTATTCGGCAAATTGAGCAGTACAGCAGCCTGGATCCAGGCTACAAAAACGACGCGCTTGGGGCATTGCTGAAACTGATGTTAATCCAAAGCAATTCACATTGCTCCCTGCAAAAACAAAAAAATCCACAAACAGTAGAAGCGGGCAATCAACTGCTGCGTCATTTTAAAGAATTGATTGACCAACACTACAAAGAACTGCATAAGGTGAGCGACTATGCCGAAAAGTTGTCGGTAACCAGCGACTACCTCAACAAATCAGTGAAGTCAATTACCGGCAAATCGGCCAAAGAATTTATCCTCGAACGAATTCTGGTTGAAGCCAAGCGCGTTTTGCTATTTACTGAATCGACTAACAAAGAGCTGGCTTTTGACTTGGGATTTGAAGAACCTGCTCATTTCAGCAACTTCTTTAAAAAGTATACCAACGTATCGCCGATTGATTTCCGGAATACGGCGCGACAGTTCTAATTCCATTTCCGATTTGACATCATTGCCGCAATGCACGATCGCAGTTTTCAAACTATGGACTAGCTGTTTTTTCCCTTCCAACAGCCCTTTTTTGCCATAAATTCCATCGAAGAACGGATTTTTGCAATACCCCACCTGATTTTCGCAAATTAAAAGACATTTGCATCCTCTATCTTTGTACTATCAAATTAAAACAACGCCATCAGGCATTTGAACGAAAAGAAAGGACAAAGTCATGAAAACAATTTTGCACAAAGCCAACACAAGAGGACATGCCAACCATGGTTGGTTAAACTCCTACCACACTTTCAGCTTTGCCAATTATTACAATCCCGAGCGGGTTCATTTTGGTGCGCTGCGTGTGCTGAATGATGACACCATCGACGGGGGAACAGGTTTCGGAACACACCCGCACGATAACATGGAAATCATTTCCATCCCATTATCCGGAGCGTTGGAACACAAAGACAGCATGGGAAACACCGCTGTAATTGAATCCGGAGAAGTACAGGTAATGAGCGCCGGAACCGGAATCTTTCATTCCGAATACAATAAGAATAAAGATATTCCCGGCAAATTTCTTCAAATCTGGGTTTTCCCGAATAAGAAGAATGTGACGCCTCGCTACGACCAGATTTCAATCCGCGATTTGGAAAAAGAAAACGATTTCTTTCAAATCCTCTCTCCCAATCCGGAAGAACCGGGGGTATGGGTTCACCAGCAAGCCTGGTTCAGCTTGGGCAATTTCACAGCCGACACGAAGGCTACCTATCAACTTCACAGCGAAAACAGCGGCTTGTACGTTTTTGTACTGAAAGGGAAAGCAGAAGTAGCCGGTAACGAACTGAGTGATCGCGATGGTCTGGGAATTTGGGAAACAACAGCGGTTGAATTTAACGTTGAAAAGAACACCCAACTCTTATTGATGGAAGTCCCAATGAATTTGAATTAATTAAAATAGAAAATAAATTATAATCCTTAAAATCAATACAAAATGAAAACAGTAAAAGTATTATTAGCAGCTGTAGCTCTTACAATTGGTCTGGGTGTTCAAGCCCAAACATTAAAGGTTGATGCATCGAAAAGCACGATTACCTGGTTAGGAAAAAAAGTAACCGGAGAACACTCAGGTACTATTGAAGTAAAAAGTGGTGAATTGACTTTAGATGGCAATGCCATTGCCGGTGGTGAATTCGTTGTTGATATGACAAGTCTTAAAAACACCGACTTGACTGATCCGGAATGGAACGGCAAATTAATTGGTCACCTGAAATCAGACGATTTCTTCGGTGTTGAAACTTACCCGGAAGCGAAGTTGGTCATCACCAAAAAAGCAGCTTTCTCAGGAAACAAAGCAACTGTAACTGGAGACTTGACGATTAAAAGTACCACAAAACCTGTGACTTTTGACGTAACTCAGGACGGAAAAACTTACAAAGCAGAAATCACGATCGACCGTTCAGAATATGACATCCGTTATGGCTCGAACTCATTTTTCGATAACCTGGGAGATAAAGCCATCTACGACGATTTCTACCTGACCGTATCGCTGGTTTTAGAATAATCTGTTGACAAATAGAGAAAAGGGAAACCCCCGCAGGCCTGGCTTGCGGGGGTTAATTTTTTCAGAAAAGACGGTGTTTGACGCGAACGATTTTAAGTTTTCAATGGTAAAACTTTACGATATTGAAAAGAAATCTAACACGCGGCTTTGGCTGAAAATTATTTAGCATGTTTTGCTTATTTTGCAGCAGATGGCTCGCTTACCGAGTCTTTTGTTTGAACCGGAAAAAAGCGAAATTTAAAAAGACTTATTGAACATGAAATATTTTACACTACCAGGCTATGGCGGTTCATCAGCAGAACACTGGCAAACTTATTTTGAAAAGAGCTTGCCCAATTGCGAACGAATAGAACAAGCTGACTGGGATAAGCCCAACTGCGAGAAATGGGTGAAGACGTTAGAAACGAAGATTACCGCCTGCAAGGATGAGGAAATTATTTTAATTGCACATAGCTTGGGTTGCATCACTTTGGCCCATTGGGTGAACCGCTTTCAGAAAAAGGTGAAAGCGGCGTTACTCGTCGCCCCTCCGGATCTCGAAAATCAAAATCACGGCTTTCAAAGTTTCACACCTACCCCTTTAGACAGGTTACCGTTTAAAACGATTCTGGTAGCTAGTGATAATGACCCTTGGAGTACGAAAGAGCAGTCTGAGAAGCTGGCCCGGAATTGGGGAAGTCGTTTTATCTTGCTAGAAAATGCCGGACATGTCAATGCCGATTCTGGCTTCGGAAAATGGGAACAAGGCATTGAACTGGTCAACGAGCTATCAGCCGACTAGTCCAATTACATTCTTTATTCTGCATATTATATCAACCATTAATTGCAGGCTGTTTTTTGTTTTTATCTCACGATATCAAATGCAGGTTCCAATATCGATTTGCCAATAAAAGAGTAACCATTCTACAAATCCTCTTTTCTTAAAATCCGTTCCGCTTCAATTTGCCTGAAAATGTCGTGCATGGCTTCAACATACAGTTCCTCTCCCTTTTCCTGATCGTTGTGGAAGGGGTAAACAAACAATAACAGAGTTTGCACCCACGTGTCGAGATGTGCATTCCTGGTGTAAGTTGCCAGCAATTGTCCGCTGTTATCGTGAACGCCAACTTCAACAAAATAGTTATACCGATACCTAATCGGGACCACTGTCAAACTCATCGTGGAGACTAAAGTTCCAATTGAAAACTTAACGAACGAACTCTCCCTTTTAAACTTCATTTCGATGAAATAGTCACAGGAATCTTTCAACCGATCCAGTTCTTTATACCTCTCTGTATTATTCACATCAGCCGCTGTAATCGTCCAGGTTTGAAACAGATCGACATTGCTAAACTCGTTCATCGCGTCATTAAAAACTTCGTAAAAGCCATTCTGAAAAGGCGCTGTCAGCTTTGGGACAACATCGTAACCAAAAGCCTGCCGGGTATGGCTAAAAATGAACAAAACATTCACTTTCGCCAGATCTGCTTTCGCCAATGGAGGCTGATTGTAGAGTCCATCTATCGGTGACCGGAATGTAGCACATCCGTATAGGACCAAACCCAAAAGAAGTAGAATTAACCAGTTCGATGACTTCATAAAGGCCAAGGTATTAGTTTATTATGATTGGGTACGGTAAAAACCGTTTATTACTGTTTGTAAGCGGGTAGATAAATCATCTATTTAAATCATTCCATCGAGCATCAATTCTATTCCTGAAAATTCGGATTAGAATTCGTTTTGAGTAACTGGGGTCCATCACCTCTCAATCCATAGATACCCAAACTCAGTTAAAGATTAATTCTCTTTACTAATTTAACCATCAAAAGTTACAATGGGCTAAAGTCGTTAGAATCCCCAAATCGCGCATTCCCATATTTTCGTGGAAAACCAGCAAGCTGTTAAAACGTCAAATTTTATCGCTATGCCCCCGCTCTGTGTTAACAACCAATCTCTTGGTTGCTGCTTTTTACTATTTCAACCACCCTGTCACACTGTAACGATTTCGACCGGCAGGTAAAACCTCGTGCTCAATCAGCTCACTTTTAAAAATTACCGTTCTGCCTCCTTTGGGCAAAATGTGAACTTCCTGTTTATCCAAATAAAGAACAAGAGCTCCACCATCGTCTGCAGTCCAATCTTCATTCAGGTAAGTAACGACCGAGAACTTCCGGCTCTCATCATTCTTAAAGCGATCAAAATGGCGTTTGTAGAAATTCCCGCGTTCAAAGCAGGCATAATGAAATTCAAAATCCTGAATACCTGTAAAACAAGTCCGGTTCAGGTACTGGCTGAAATTATAAATCTGATTTACAAATGCGTTCTCCGCAACATGCTCTGACCGGTTATCAATCCAGTGAATCTTATCGGACCGAATTGCCCGCTCCTGTGCAAAAAGTGTATCCTTACCAATACCTGCTAACTTAAAATCCTCCTCGTCCAATAGCCGGATCAATTCTGCTTTTAAGCCGTTTAAAACTTCGGGGGTGAAAAGCCCGTCAACTACCGCATAATTATGCTCTACCAGACCATCAATAATGGCTTCGTAGCAATCGAAAATCTCCTCTGTTTCCATATCGTTTTACGTCTCTGAAAAAGAGACTGATCAAGAACATGGAATCAGGAAATAAGTTCGCGAATAAATCAAAAATAGTTGCTAAAGCTGCTTAATTCATTCCTGCCAGAAAATCGTTACAACTCATCGGGACAATTTTCCCTTTTGTCGGAGTTAATTCACTCCAAATCAGGTTGAAATAGTCGACCACTAAGCGGGCGGTTATTTGTGGACGGTTGGCCGTTGTATGTCCATCAGAAACAACGGTGATCTGATAGTCACGGGTTAAAGCAGATTTAACGGTTGCATCAACACAAAAATCGGTTGCACATCCGGTAATAACGAGCTCATCGACACCAAGATCTTCCAAACGCTGCTGAAGTGAGGTCTCATAAAAAGCATCGTTAGCCATTTTAGAAATAACCAGGTCATCAGGCAAACGGTTTAATTCCGGTAAAAGCTCCCACTCCGCCGTTCCCGGCAGACAGGTATTCTCCACCGAACCATCGTGCTGAATAAAGATCACCGGAAGCTTATTCTTCCTGAATTGACCTGAGAGCAGATTGATCCGTTCAATCACGCCTTCCGCATCGTGGCGCGATGTCATCGGGGTAAAAGAGATCTTTTGCATATCGATAATCACTAAAGCTTTCATTGTTCCAAATTTTGAATTACCCCCACCCATTTACAAAACAGATGCCAAATGACCTCCGAAGCAAGTGACAATAACTTATTAAGAACCGGTCTACTTTATTTTTGATTGCGCCCGCACGGCTCGGAGACTTTATTGAATCGTCTGGATTAACGCAAAAAAACCGCCAGCTCAATGTTGGTAAATTTCGATTGTTCAGTTAAATAATCCCTGTTTCCCTTATTTAACAAACACCAACACCTCACCGGCGGAACTAATTCTAATGTGAAGGCGACTGATCAGATCTGAAGCCCATCAATCGCCTGATATATGATTGTGCAATTCTCTACGTTTTAAGTTCTCTGATTCCAGGACTATGCCGAAACGTACATTTTTTCAGGCTGAAAAATTCCTTTTCGAACAGAAACTATTTCTTGTTATTTCGCTTCTCATCGCCTCCGGAAACAAAACTTCTTATTACTTCAGACTATCCTTAACTGTTTCGGTCACGTCTTCTACACCATCTTTGATGTCGTTGCCCATATCTTCCAATTTGTCACCGGCATCGTCAGTCCAGTCGTTCAACTTGTCGCGAAGATTTTGGCTTTCGCTTTTCATATTCTCCCAGGCTTCTTTTGTTTCATCACCAACGTCTTCACCGGCTGATTGAATTTCACCTCCAATTTCTTCGATGGCTTCGTCCAACTTGTCCAGCCGTTGCTCCATGTCAGCTAAATACTGAGGATCATCATTCGTCGCGTTATCTAGTTTTTGCTCCAAATCAGAAAGCTCTTCTTTGGCTTTGTCCAGATTCGATTTGGCACCTGACTGGCTACAAGCCGCCAGAACAAAGGTTGCTAATACAAAAGATGCTAAGGCTAATTTTAGGGTTGTTCTCGTTTTCATAACTCGTAATTTTTAGGGTTTAAAATTTATTCTTTGGTTTTGCTTGATCGGAATATGATGCCAAAAATCTAATTTCACAGAGGTCGTATCCCGAAGTCCTGATGAATCAAGGCTTTCAGAAGGCAAAAAAAAAGAGCCTGATGATTCAGACTCGTTGACAAACTATTTTTGACTTGTGGATTGTGGTACTCAAAGTGTGGATTAATTCTGCAGGTTGAGGTCATCCTTGATCAACAGTTCCAGAAACTCACTGGATAGGGGTTTCTCCAAATAAGCGTTCACAAAATGGTACTTCATCACCTTATCGCGATCCTCTTTGCTTTTGGACGATGTACACACATACACCTCCATCGTCTCCTTGACGCTTTTCAACTTTTCAAACTCTTTAAGAAACTCAAAACCATCCATTTCGGGCATATAGAGGTCTAACAGAATATAGTCCGGAAGATCTTTCTTTTTCAATTTCCTGAGATACTTTATTCCCTCCTGTCCATCCTTACAATGGATCAGGTAACCGGCGAGATCCTTGCGTTCAAGTATTGAGTTATAAACATTTACCATCTCCCTGTCATCATCGATAAAAACTACCGTTTTAAAATCCGAGTGTCTTACCATCAAATAGTCATTTTACCTATAGAATTCAATTTACATGCCGAAACTGAATTCTGAATGTTCAATAAATTCTTTTTCTTCGCGAGCCTCACAAATCAATATCGTAAAGCTTCATTTTATTGTACAACGTTTTCCGGTCAATGTTCAGGATCCGGGCAGCTTTGGATTTATTATAGCCGGCCTCCTGAATTGTTTTCATGATCAATTGCTTTTCAATTTCGGAGGAAGCGTTTTTCAACATCGACTCGGAGCGGTTAACCTTGACCTCAGCCACAGCCAGTTCTCCATTTTCCGGAAAAATGATCTCAACCGGTAAACAGCTTTTGTCAATGGTATCGCCGGTGGCCATTAAAACCGAACGTTTCACCACATTTCGCAGCTCGCGCAAATTACCGTACCAGGGATAATTCAACAGGATTTGTTCGGTTTCCCGGTCAAACCCGACAACCGAACGATTCAACTCTGTGTTGGCTTGCCGGATAAAATTGGAAACAAAAACCAGGATATCGTCTCCACGCTCCCGAATTGGCGGAAGCGAAAGCTTAAATTCATTCACCCGATGATATAAATCTTCGCGGAATGTACCTTCCTGCACTTCGTTGCTTAATTGCTCATTCGTAGCCGCAATAATCCGGATATCGACCTTTCGGCTTTTATCGTCGCCCACCCGGGAAACTTCGCGTTCCTGAATGGTACGTAACAGCTTAAGCTGAATTTCGTAAGTCAGGTTTCCGATTTCATCGAGAAACAAAGTTCCGCCGTCAGCTTTTTGAAAAACTCCTTCCTTGTCGACTACAGCACCGGTAAATGAACCCTTTACATGGCCAAATAATTCACTGTTCGCAATATCTTTGGGTATAGCGCCACAATCAATCGCAACAAAAGGTTTATCGCGGCGCAGGCTGTTATCATGTATAAAACGGGCAATATATTCCTTCCCGGTTCCTGTTTCCCCTTCAATAATAACCGACATATTGGTTGGCGCCACTTTCTTTGCCAGATCAACCACTTGCCGAATCCGGGGACTGTTGCCAATGATGAACTCACCATTCTTAAACGTTGAATCAGCAGCTTTTGAAGCTACCGTCTCTGCTTTCGGCTTTTTCAACAACTTCGCAATCAAACTAATTAATTCTTCCTGCTGAATTGGTTTGGTAATATAATCATCGGCTCCCATCTTCATCAGTTTCACAGCCATCCGCACATCAGCATAAGCAGTCATAATAATGACCGGAATATCCGGATTCATGGCTCGTACCTTTTGCAAAACCTCCAGTCCGCTGGAATCAGGCAACCGAAAATCGCACAGCACCAATTCGATCCCTTTGTTTTTAAAGATCTGTAGCGCACTTTGGGCTGAAAATGCTGTTTCGACCTGATATTTGTGATTTTTCAAATGCTTTTTTAAAATTTCACAAATGAATGAGTCATCATCAATGATCAATATTTTTCCCATCTATTGTATTATTATCTTTTATGAATTTAAGTACTCTTTACTAACTTCTTTTAATAGTTCGCTGACAGCGCCAACGGTTTCTTGCACCAGTTGCGGTATTTCTTTAAAATCACGCACCCTCAGAGCCAGATCTTCCAGTCGCTCCAACCGATCAACCAAGCTGTTCAATTTAAAAAAACGAAAGGAAGAAAGTGCTTTGTGGGCAGCTTCTCCAACCCCATCGAAATTTTGATTGGCTGTATCCTCTTCCAAACGCGTGAGCAACACCTCCGTATTATTTACGAAATTTTGGATCATCATGCTTACAAATTCCTGATCGCCATTCGCTGTTTGCTCAAGTTCTGAAATATCAAACACCGGATTGCCAATAACTTTTGCCGCCGACTGCACCTCCAAGCTCGGGGTATCATGCTTACTTTCAACCCCCAAGGCATTACACAATTTATAGTATAAGTCGATTTCTTTATACGGTTTGATCAAATAGTCATCAAATCCGGCTTTCAGGTATTTGGCCAAATCGCTCTGCAAAGCATTCGCGGTAACCGCCAATGTTGGTGTTTTATAATTAACCTGTTCACCAGACGAACGCAGGGCATGAATGATCTCCAAGCCGGTTTTCTCTGGCATATGAATATCGAGTAAAATGGAATCGAACCGGGTACTTTCAATCAAATTCAACGCGTCACCGCCATTTCTGGCGATTGCTAATTTGGTTCCCCAATTCCGGAGAATCATTTCAGCCAACAACAAGTTGTGATCATCATCGTCGGCAATAAGAATGTGCTTATCCTCCAGGTTCCGATCTTCCAGGTTGTACTTTTTCTTATCCTCTTTCAGAACGGCCTCAGCGGTTTTTTCAAAGGGTAGTTCAACGGTAAAAGTTGAACCAACATTCACTTTACTTTTAACCTTAATATTGCCCTTCAGCATTTCGACCAACCGCTTGCAAATACCCAGTCCCAATCCGGCACCGGTCCTTCGTCCGGGCGTACTGGCCGATCCTTGCTCGAATACATTGAATATATTGACCAACTCGGCAGAACTGATACCAACACCGGTATCTTCAACGATAAACTTCAATTCAACCCGTCGCTTCAGGTTTTTCTTTATTTGAGCCCGGAAAGTCACTTTCCCGCTTTCCGTATATTTAATGGCATTCACCAAGAGGTTCATCAGAATCTGCCTTAACCGAAACGGATCGCCCACAATCGCTTCCGGCAGTTTACTATCCGCAATCATTTCAAAAGCCAAGCCGTTTTCTTTGGCCTGAGCTTCAAACATCACGTTCAGGTCATTTAAAATATCCATCACCCGGAAGGGCACGTTTTCCAAATAAACTTTTCCCATACCCAGCTTAAAAAGAAAAACCACCTCGCCAACCAGGTACATTAAGTGATCAGATGCATTCTGAATGAGCTTTACAAAACGTTGCTGACCGTCATTCAGTTCCGTCTTAGCCAATTGTTCCGAAAAACCGACAATCGCGTTCAAGGGTGTTCGGATTTCATGGCTCATATTCGCGATAAAGATCGATTTGGCCTGATTCGCTTTCTGCGCTTCCTCCTTACTTTTAAGCAACTGCTCTTCAACCAGCTTATCGTTGGTCACATTCTGGGCAATCAAAATTCCGGCAACCGTTTTTCCATCGCTGTCTTTCAGCGGTGAGCCAACCAGGTAATAGATCTCGTCCCGAAACCGGACTTCACCTTCGGTTTTCTCGCCATTCAGCACTTTATTGTAAAAAGGATAAATCCGGCGAACCGTCCGTTTATCGTAAACTTCAAAAACAGTTTTCCCAACAAAATCGATATTGGTATAGTCGAACCGTTTCTTTTCTCCGCCTGCGGCAAACAAATACCGGTAGTCTTTATCGAACAGGTAAATATCGATCCCCGGCATATTCTCAAAAATAATCGACTGGTAATTTTCCAAATGAACCAATGGATTGTCCGGGCAACGCAGACAGGCCACATAATGTCCCTCCGCCGGATTGCTCAACTGCATATCCATAAAAAGACGGCAGTTTCTAATTTCGCCCAAACTGGAATTCAGACACAGCGTAATATCCTGACTGGATTTCTTTTCAATCGCTTCGCAAAACCAATCCTTAAACCGCAGAAAGTCGTCTTCACGCAAAATATCTTGTATAAACAGCCGCTGATCCAGCTGCGAATATTCCCGGTCCAAGTGACCATGCATGCCCGCATAATGCAGAATCTCAAAATCAGCATTAAAAATCCAGATGCTATCCTGCTTCCTGTTCTCCGAAACATAGGAAGAAGAAAACTCCGTATCATGCTTCAGTTTGCTGACCCTGATTTTATCGAGCTGTTGAGTCAACCAACCTTCCAGTTCTTCGAGTTCTACTGCTGATTTCCCTTCATCGGAAACGAACTTTTGAACAACTTCGGACAATTGGATTAGGGAAGAATGTAGATTCTCAGTCTGATTTGTCATACATCAGTTTTTGATTGTTTTGCCGGGCCAATTCAGGAGCCTCAATGCCAGGCTTCGTTATTTGCCGCCGGCAGGCTTTTGGGAAATGCTTAACGACAGAGTATTTTGCTCCCGCATTATTCTGTAAAGCACTTATAACAACAATGATTTCCTTAATATGTTATCGATCGCTTTCTAAATTTAACAAAAATCTCGGATAAGACCAGCAATATACGCCTGCAGCACGGAGCCATTAACATTTTCAATACAAATCGCCTCACAAACCCACCAATCGTGAATTTAAGTTCTTCACATTGAGGAAAAAACACCCCAACCCGGGGAGGCAGCAACAGCAGGCCGGTCAAACACAAGGCCCTAAAAAACATTCACCACAGTGTTCAAATTCAAACTCTTACAACGAACAAGGATTCCAAAAGAGATCTTTTGGCACAATTATGCCACTATACCTGGCAAACATTAAAACTGTTCGCTATGAAAATAATTGGATCAATACTTTTTATTGCCGGGTTTATCGGCATAGTCGTTTTCGGCATGCAGGCTCTCAACGACTCCGACAGCTTCAATCTGTTTGGACTCGACATTGCCTTTAGCAGTGCCAACTGGACGCCCCTGATCGCCAGTGGCTTTGTCGGCCTGATCGGGATTGTGCTTTACCAATTTAAACGATAGCCGGACCAAATCCTTCGAATTATTAACCCCAAAATATAAAATCATGAATAAATTAGAATTAAAAGGACAATGGAATGTTGTCAAAGGAAAACTGAAACAAAAGTACGGCGATTTAAGCGATGATGATCTGACTTATACCGAAGGTCAGGAAGATGAATTAATAGGTCGTCTTCAACGGGCTACCGGAAAAGCCAAGGAAGAGCTCATTGACGAAATCAATAAACTGTAGGCCATGAGATCAATTCTTTACCTCATTGCCGTCATTCTGATAATCGGCTGGCTGCTGGGTGTTTTTGTCTATTCGGTTGGACACCTGATTCATATCCTACTGGTGTTTGCGATCATCTCGATCTTAATCTCCTTCATTAAAGGACGATAAACGACGAATAGGCGCCTGACAAAGACATACAAGTCCGAATGAACCATTTTAAAAGTTCATTCGGACTTTTTTAGGCTCCAATAGCCCACCGCGAAAATCAAAGTTAGCAGGTATGCCGCCAAAGACATTCAATCAGTCTCGCAACTGAAAAAGAACATCTAAAATTTCAATATCGGGAGCTTCCAGTAACTCATAAGCTTCCGGAATACCCTTCGCCAATGCTGATTCCCGAAATGTTTGCAGCGATTCGTTCGAATCCCAAACATACACGCCGCCATAACGCCCGGCGTCATCCATCTTCACATAGTACTTCTGCACAAGTCCCGGAATGGCCTTAAACTGTGGTTCCCGGCCCTTGGCCCGTTTAATTAACTCGTCTTCTGAAAGTTTAGTTTTTAACCTTATAATCTGCAGAATCATAACAGCTTGTTTTCAATTTGACAATCTTGCTTTAGCCGTTTTCGGAAAGCTAATGTTTATAACGGGAAAAGGCGGGCTGTCGTTACGCTTCCAAAGTTCGCCAAAGCAGCTAAACAGAAGATGACAACCTGAAGCGTATCGTCCATGCAAAACACATTCAACTTATTTTCGCGACAGTTGTGCCGCATATTCCGCTCTCAGCTGTTGTATTTCCAACCGACTCGCTTCATGTTCGGCTGCAAGGCAAGCAATTATTTTGTCCAGTTCCGCGCTTTCCTGTCCCGATGCATTATCGGTGGCAAATTTCCGGATCGACTTCAGTAACTGACAGTAGTCATGCCAATGTCCGATTTGGTTAATCGCTGCGTCAAAAGTCTCATGCAGCTCATCCGGTTTTTCTTCATGCTTCAATTTCATGACAATCAATCGTACGTCGTGCGTAAGCTTCAACTGTTTTCGAATATCGTGGAGTGTCCGATCATCGGCAAACCAGTCTGTTTCGAGTAAATGCCGGATTCCCTCGGCAGCATAAAGTCCAGCCTCCCTGATCACCTCTTCATCCCCGAAATCGGCCAACTGTTGTATCAATACCGAGTCAAGCACATTCAGTTGTTCCAAATCAAATACCTGCAGCTGCTCAAGCAGTTGTTCGTTGGCACGTGTCTGTTGCTCCCCGAGATAAGTCACGTAAGAAACCAATGTGGGATTATCGTATTGCCCAATGATGTTCAGATTAATCTGCGCCTCCCGCACCTCTCCCGCTGCATCAAATAACTGAAAGAATAAAGCTAAATGTTCGTCTCTGTTCCACTTGCCATGACTTAATGCTTCGATTAACAGCCATGTTGTTCTCAGTTTCTTGATGCTCACTCTCAACTGGTGTAAATCTGACTTGCTATAACCTTCCCGGCATATTTCAAGGGACTTACAAAAGGAGGTCCGTAGATCGGTATAATGTTGCAATAAGCTATTTTCGCCCATTATAGATGTAACGGGGAAAATTACCCGTTCGTTACGCCTTCCGGGGACCAAAATGGGAGAATAGATCATCGGTGTCGCCGGGTCATCTCAGCCGGAAAATCAAGGTAGGCCTATTGCAGCCAATTCGTCATTCAACAGGTTTCGTTTTACGGCTTAAAGCAATCAAACCACCGATGGGCCCCAGGGCCAAAATCAAATAGATGCTGCTTGAATCGGTCATTCCGCGGATGGCACCAATGAGTTGGATGCTGACAATGGTTATCGTAAAACCGATGCAATTCACAATCGTCAGTGCTGTGCCTTTAATTTGCGGCTGTACATTGTGAGCCACCAAAGTTGAGAAAAGGGGTGAATCGGCCACCACCACCATGCCCCAAAAAAGGAGGAAAACAAGAAACACGAGATCGTGGTTGACCGCCAAAATGAAGGGTGAAACGATACAGCAAGCACAGGATAAAAACAAGGCAGCAAAGGCCGTTCGTTTTGTTCCCAATGATTGCGACAAATAGCCTCCCAGCACACAAGCCAGTCCTCCGGTTCCAATGATCAAAAACGACATCAACGGAACGCTGAATGTTGCATACACATGTAAATCACGGTATGTTTTCAACAATGCAGGAACGAAGGCCCAAAAGGCATAAAGTTCCCACATGTGTCCAAAGTAGCCAAATGCTGCACTCCGAAGACTGCCATTGTTAAACACCTTGAAAAATGCAGAGAAATCCAAACTCACTCCGGACTTGCGATAGGGACCGTTGGGCACCAGGAGAAGCATAAGTGCACCACCCAACAAAGCCAGCACCGAGGTCGCAAGTAGAACAATCTCCCAGGGCAAAAAACCGGTCATATCCTTTAACAAATGAGGAAAGGCAGTTCCCACCACCAATGCTCCGACTAAGAAGCCAAGCGATTTCCCCAATCCTTTTTCGTAGTAATCGGCAGCGATCTTCATCCCCACCGGGTAAATTCCAGCCAGAAAGAATCCGGTGATAAAACGCAGGGTGAGCAGGCTAATAAAACCATTTCCTTCCCAAATAACACCGGCATTGAATAAAGCCCCCAACAAAGCACTTACGAAAAACACCTTCGACGGCGAAAAACGATCCGCAATGGTGAGAACGGCGAAGGTCAACGTACCAACAATGAAGCCGAACTGAATGGCCGAAGTTAAATGTCCCACAGCTGTTGCCGGCAGATCGAAGTTGCTCACCAGATCGCTCATCACGCCATTTCCGGCAAACCAGAGCGACGTGCAACAAAACTGAGAAAGCACGATTACAGGCAGAATTCGTTTCGGATGTTCCATCGACAGGCTTTCGCTACTTCAATAATAAGCGCTAACCGGCTTCGATTGTTTTCGCAAATCGAAGAACAAGTGAAATTACCAAACATTTCAGCGGTCCTCTCCGAAAGTTTTTCACTCCGGGAAATAGTCGCAAAACATGTTTTTTGTTTATTTAAACTGTAAAAGGTATCTTAGAAAAAAGATCCTAATGCTACAATTGTTGCAATTCGAACATTTCCTCTTTTTCCTCCTGGCTTTCCTTTGGATTGTCATCGGGAGTTTTCATGTAGCAAAATACTTTCAGAAGATCAAACTCCCTTTGATTACAGGCTTTTTGATTTCCGGGGTTATTGCCGGGCCTTTTTTCCTGGAGTTGGTTTCCGACGAGTCCTTTCCCAACCTTCAAATCGTCAATGAATTTTCACTTTCCTATATTGCCTTTGCGGCAGGTGTGGAGCTTTACCTGAAAGAAATTCGCAGCAGCCTGAAAAGTATTCTCTGGAATACATTTGGACAGTTGGTGGTCACCTTTGGGGTCGCTGTATCTGCCATCGTGTTGCTGGCGCCGGTTATTCCGTTTCTGGCCGAATTACCGCCCAACAGTGTTCTGGCTGTTGCCTTGCTAACCGGTACCATTTTTGTCGCCCGTTCACCCTCATCGGCTATCGCCATCATCAACGAGATGCGTGCCAAAGGGCGATTTACAAAAACAGCGATTAGTGTCACGGTTATCAAAGATGTGCTGGTCATTCTGTTGTTCGCCATTTGCCTGTCGGTGGCCAACACCCTGGTGAAAGGAATTGAATTAAGCTATTTCTTCCTTGTCGAACTGGTTGTTGAGCTTTCGGCCACCTTCGCAATGGGGATCTTTTCATCGAAAGTCATCCAATACCTGTTTTCCTTTAAACTGCATCAGTCCTTTAAAATCGCAATTCTACTGGGCTTTGGGTATTTAATCTATCCGCTGTCACACCTGATCCACCGGTTAAGCGAACAATACCTGCCTTTCGAAATACTGATTGAACCATTATTGGTCTGCATCACCATCAGTTTTGTGATTGTGAATTACACCAATCTGCGGATTGAATTTCAAACCGTTGTTGAAAAGATCGGTCCGGCCATTTATGCGGCGTTCTTCACGCTGGCCGGTGCAATGATGTCGCTCGACATTTTAGCATACACCTGGAAAATAGCCTTGTTGTTTTTTGTCATCCGCTTAGTTGGCATGATGGGAGGAGCCTGGTTAGGCGGGACCATTGCCGGCGATCCCAAAATATTCAGACGAATAGGCTGGATGCCTTATGTCACCCAGGCAGGCGTTAGTTTGGCGCTCGTTATGGTTGTTGACAATGCCTTTCCGGCGTGGGGAAACGAATTAGCGACCATCATTATTGCTGTCATCATTGTCAACCAGCTCATTGGTCCCCCCTTGTTTAAATGGGCAATCAAACGGGTCGGCGAGAACCGCAACCTGGCCAAAGATCATTACGATCATTCACACCGGGTCATCATTTTTGGTTACGAAAACCAATCGGTGGCCTTATCCAACGAGCTACTCAAGAACAAGTGGAAGGTCACCATCGCGACCCGCAAACCGAAGGAAGTGGTCGATGATATTCCCGGCGTTAAGACAATCCACATCAAAGGATTGCAGGAGGAAACCCTGAAAAACTTAAACCTGAGGGAATACGATACTTTGGTTTTGCTGCATTCCGATCATGGCAATTATAAGATTTGCGAATGGGTGTATGAGCATATCGGGAAAAAGGTCGTCATTGTGCGACTGTCGGACCGCAAAAACCTGAAGAAGTTCTACGAACTGGGCGCTTTGGTGATCGATCCGGCCACGGCATTTGTTAACCTGCTGCAGCACTTTGTTCGTTCACCATTGGCAACTTCCCTGTTAATGGGCATGGAACCCGATAAGGATACGCTCGACGTGACCGTTGAAGATGAAAGTCTGTTTGGCGTTGCTTTGCGAAACCTTCGCTTACCGGTCGATGTGTTGATCCTCTCGGTCGAACGCAACGGGAACATCATTATCACACATGGTTATACCCGCTTACGCAAAGGCGATGTGGTAACTGTTGTTGGATCGGTGGAAAGCCTGCAAAAAGTAGCCTTGCAGTTCGAATCTCTTGAACTGGAAAAGAATAACTACCGATAAGCTTTGGCTCGGCTTTACCCAATTGACGAATAGACTTCTTAGCTACTTTTAATTGGTCAACTTTCCGGAAAGCTTACTGGAAACCCATTAATTGGCGAACGTGATCCGCATTTGCCTTTGAGGTCAGTAACTCTAACAACAACAGCGCAACATCGACTGCGGTCGATGGGTTCCAGGATGTAATCAGCTGATCATCCATGACAATTGGCTGATGGATTACTTCGACACCAAACCCCTGCAATGCTTCCCGACGAACTGGATTATTGTAGGTTGTCCCTTTTTTACCTTTCAACACACCACTCTTTCCCATGGGTAACGCGCCAACACAAATCGAAGCAATCAATTTATTGTTCGCCCGAAATCCCCGAATTAAATCAAGAAATTTTTCATTGTAAGCATCTTCGTAAAATCCATAAACCTCAAATCCTCCGGGAATAGCCAGAGCATCAAAATCGTTTACATTGATCTCATCAATTTGGTAATCGACGATAAACCGTTGATTAAAGGAACTTTTAATTTCCTTTTTTAAGGCACAGGTAAACAGTTCGGTGGTACAATCACCTTCAACAAGGTTCCAGCCAATAACATCAATAAATACACAGGCTTCGAATGTTTCGAAGCCATCGGCTAATAACAACAGTACTTTTTTCATTTTAAATCAGCTTCTAATTTTATCGTGATGAAGTTTTAAGTTAGCTGGAAAGACTCGTATTGGACAATCGGGGTAACCGAAAAGCGGCTGGGATGCTTATTAGTCGTCCAGCTGCCTTTCACCGTTTCCAAACTAATTTGTGACGACTCGATCCAATGACATCAGTGCTCAATATCAGCCTGTCATCTTTGAATTCGTAAGATCGAACCTGATTTTGACCAACCCAATTAGGAAAAGAACTGATGGCTATTCGGTGAATCACTTGGTTCGAATTCGGATGAACGTCATAAGTCCCACAATAAGCAATAAACCCGGTGTAAGCATCAATCATCTCATCCGGTTGGGCTTGAAGCAAATCTTCGGAATGAAATTCAGGCCGGTTATTTTTCATGATTTGAACGGCCATGTCACCTCGCTCATCATAGGTAATCCGTCCGATTACATCCTCGCCAAAGGGAAATACGATTTCCCCATTCGCTAACTCGGCGGTCCACTCCTGCAATTGCCAGGAACCAAGAAGTTTCTCAATCGATTTTTCCATGTTGTCTATGTTTATCATTTTATTGCCTGAGCCTTTTAATCCTTTTGAAATAACGATCCGATTCGCTTATAACTTGCAAAACTCAAGATAAAGCAAATTGAACAAAACAGCCCTTTGAATGGCGCCTTATTTTTGCGCCATACGACCGGCCGCATGTTACGCCGAAGATTGTCAATGGACGGACAGGCTCCTTCCACCCTGATCGTTATCGGGACACCAAGCTTTGCGCGGCACAGGGTCAGACGCTTGATTGTTGTCCGTTCGCGCTCCATGTGATTCTGTTTCTTAGTCTGCTTTCAACGGCGGCCCAACAACTTCCATGTCATGGTTTTTAAATACCGTTTTTATTTCCTCTAATGTTGGCGGAGAAGTCCATGCGTCGGTAGTTTTAAAAAAATCTTCCATCTTCCCGGCTGGCATATATGCAACAATCACTTTGCCCTTTTCTGTTAATTGCACAAAAGCGTGTTGCACGTTTCGTGGCAGAAAAATAGTATCACCTGGTTTCATCAGGTATTTTTCATCGCCAACCTGAAAAAGATATTCGCCTTCGATGATGTAAAAAAACTCATCTTGATAAAGGTGAATATGTAACGGGGGGCCTCCTTTGGGTGTGAACCCGTTTTGTTCGAAAACGGCTAATCCGCCGTCGGTATCCTTTGCCGATATTTTAACATCTAAAACGTTTAGCGTAACACCCTTCATTTTATAATGTATGCCAGATCGTGCTTCACCTGAATTTACTTTAAAACCGTTATTTGTTGCAGTCATGATTTTAGAGGTTAGTTTCGCAAAAAGAGTTAATGGCAATATGGCCAGAGATGTCAGTAAGAATTTTCGACGTATCATGATCTTCGCTCCGTATTCAGGGTTAAAGTTACCGGTTTAACAAACGAATTAATTTCATGATAAGCGCTGGAGGTGGTTTCATTCCCAGTTGTTCCATCAGTCCTAAACGATCAGGAACACCCCAATGCTCGACAAGCTTTCCGTCCCTAAATTTCATGATATCAATAACCGTAATTTCAAATGTCTTGCCGGATGGCGGTAAAGGCCCAAATTGCCCTTTATGGGTCCCCCGGCCCGTCATACGTCCCCACACCATATCCCCGTTACTAATTATATCTTCGATCGTCAGGGAGAAATCCGGAAATGCGTTGTGCAAACTTGTTATTGCTTTTTTAACCCCTTCGGCATTGGGAGGTACCATACCGCTTTGGTTTTCGATAAAATCGGGTGAAACATAGCTGTCAAATACTGTTGTATCACCCTCGCTAAATCCCGTCACAATGAAAATTCTGAAAAGCTCTTCATTTGTTTTCATATCGGTATTTGTTAACGTTTTGTCTTCCTGAATTACCTCAGGTTTAGACACAACAATAACAAATAACTCCGGTTAAAGTTATTAGCCCGGGTAAGGTGGAAATATCAACTGACACAGTTATTTGAACACTCTCTGAACATTACCTCAACATGCCCCATTGCAAACCTGCCACGTCGCATTGTAACGTTGCAAAGCCTCATTGTAATATTGCTAAGCCTCTTTGCAATATTGCAAAGCCGTATTGTAATATTGCTAAGCCACGTTGTAATATTGCAACGTCTCATTGTAACATTGCAAAGCGACGTTGTAATATTGCAACGTCCCTTTGTAAACCTGCAATGGCGCATTGCAACCCGACAAAATGGAGCCAAAATTGAATGTGCTGAAAAGACAGGGGATCCGGAGGTAAAAAGGCTTACGCGTGAAGGCAAAAGGGAAACGTTTTAGGTGAAAAGACAGAAGGAAAAGCCGCGTATAATGGAAGTTTAAGCCCGGAGCCCGGGGGGGTGCCCCTGTAGGAGTTTTGAGTTTGAAGACGAGCAAAGGAACCGGTCACAGCTTAATGAGTTTGAAAACAGCACGTCGTTTGTCGGTCTGTATTTTCAGGAAATAGGAACCTCCTTTGTATCCGGAAAGGTCAAAATAGGGGAAGGTCGACGGTATTGTCTGAAAGAACAGCTGTCCGGTTGGCCCCTGTAACGAGATCTTCTCCAGTGTCTCATTTTCGTCCAGCTTCAAGCTAAATCCGGTCTTCGTTGGATTTGGATAAATATAAGGCGCCGCAAGTTCTGCCTCCACATCAAAACCTCCTGCGACATCAACAGTCACCGTCACCGAATCAATTGAATAACACGACGCATCATTAACGGCCACAACCCAAATCATGAAAGTCCCGACGCCAAGGTCCGCTGTATAGATCGTTTTGGTGGCCTTCGTTGCGCCATCACTCCACAAGTAGGCAGATGCATTGCTGTTGGGGATTAACTGCAGCGTATCGCCAACTTCGATGAATTGATCCGGACCAAGATCGACAAACGGGCTCTCAGCAACCGTCAGCTCAATGAAACTTGTTGCCTCGCAACCTGCTTCGTTGGTTACCGCATAGACAATCGGATGCGAACCAACTCCTGCAAGCTGCGGATCAAAATAGTTGCCGGATATCCCGTCTCCGGAAAGAATACCGTCCTCGGGATAAACTTCAATCAACACCGGTTCCTCATTGTCACAGAAACTGAGGTCGGTGTTTAGGATCTGTGGATCGGGCAAAGCAAACACTTCCAGATCCACAGTCACTGTTTCCTCGCAACCGGCTTCGTTGGTTACGGCATAAGTAATCAAGTGCGAGCCTACGCCGGCAACCTGCGGATTGAAATAGTATCCGGATATCCCGTCACCGGAAAGAATACCACCATCGGGATAAACTTCAATCAATACCGGTTCCTCATTGACACAGAAATTCAAATCGGTGTTTAGTATTTGTGGATCGGGCAAAGCATAAACTTCCAGCTCCACCGAGACTGTAGCCTCGCAACCGGCTTCATTGATTAAAGTGTAAGCAATCGGATGCGAACCAATTCCGGCGACTTGCGGATCGAAATAGTTTCCGGATATCCCGTCTCCGGAAAGAATACCGTCCTCGGGATAAACTTCAATCAACACCGGTTCGTCGGTGATACAGAAAATTAAGTCTGTGTTTAGGATCTGTGGATCGGGCAAAGCATAAACTTCCAGCTCCACCGAGACTGTAGCCTCGCAACCGGCTTCATTGATTAAAGTGTAAGCAATCGGATGCGAACCAATTCCGGCAACTTGCGGATTGAAATAGTTGCCGGATATCCCATCACCGGAAAGAATTCCGCTATCGGGAGAAACTTCAATCAACACCAGTTCCTCATTGACACAGAAAATGAAGTCTGTGTTTAATATCTGAGGTTCGGGTAAAGCAAACACTTCCAGCTCCACAGTCACTGTTTCCTCGCAACCGGCTTCGTTGGTTACGGCATAAGTAATCAAGTGCGAACCTACGCCGGCAACTTGCGGATCAAAATAGTTGCCGGATATCCCGTATCCGGAAAGAATACCGCCATCGGGAGACACTTCAATCAACACCGGTTCATCGGTGATACAGAAATTCAAATCGGTGTTCAGAATCTGCGGTTCGGGTAAAGCATAAACCACAAGGTTCACAGAGACTGTAGCCTCGCAACCGGCTTCATTGATTAAAGTGTAAGCAATCGGATGCGAACCAATTCCGGCAACTTGCGGATTGAAATAGTATCCGGATATCCCGTCACCGGAAAGAATACCACCATCGGGATAAACTTCAATCAATACCGGTTCATCCGTGACACAGAAAATGAAGTCTGTGTTTAGGATCTGAGGTTCGGGTAAAGCATAAACCACAAGGTTCACCGCGACTGTTACCTCGCAACCGGCTTCGTTGGTTACGGCATAAGTAATCAAGTGCGAGCCTACGCCGGCAACTTGCGGATCAAAATAGTTGCCGGATATCCCGTCACCGGAAAGAACACCACCGGCGGGAGACACTTCAATCAACACTGGCTCTTCGGTGACACAGAAAATGAAGTCTGTGTTTAATATCTGAGGTTCGGGTAAAGCATAAACCACAAGGTTCACCGCGACTGTTGCCTCACAACCGGCTTCGTTGGTTACTGCATAAGTAATCAAGTGCGAGCCTACGCCGGCAACTTGCGGATCAAAATAATTGCCGGATATGCCATCACCGGAAAGAATACCGCCATCGGGAGACACTTCAATCAACACCGGCTCTTCGGTGACACAGAAACTGAAGTCGGTGTTTAGGATCTGAGGTTCGGGTAAAGCATAAACCATAAGGTTCACAGAGACTGTTGCCTCGCAACCGGCTTCGTTGGTTACCGCATAGACAATCGGATGCGAACCAACTCCGGCGACCTGCGGATTGAAATAGTTGCCGGATATCCCATCACCGGAAAGAACACCACCGGCGGGATAAACTTCAATCAATACCGGTTCGTCGGTGATACAGAAATTCAAATCGGTGTTCAGGATCTGTGGATCGGGTAAAGCATAAACCACAAGGTTCACAGAGACTGTTGCCTCGCAACCGGCTTCGTTGGTTACCGCATAGACAATCGGCTGCGAACCAATTCCGGCGACCTGCGGATTGAAATAGTTGCCGGATATCCCGTCTCCGGAAAGAATACCGCCATCGGGAGACACTTCAATCAACACCGGCTCTTCGGTGACACAGAAACTGAAGTCGGTGTTTAGGATCTGAGGTTCGGGTAAAGCATAAACCATAAGGTTCACAGAGACTGTTGCCTCGCAACCGGCTTCGTTGGTTACCGCATAGACAATCGGATGCGAACCAACTCCGGCGACCTGCGGATTGAAATAGTTGCCGGATATCCCATCACCGGAAAGAACACCACCGGCGGGATAAACTTCAATCAATACCGGTTCGTCGGTGATACAGAAATTCAAATCGGTGTTCAGGATCTGTGGATCGGGCAAAGCATAAACTTCCAGCTCCACCGAGACTGTTGCCTCGCAACCGGCTTCGTTGGTTACCGCATAGACTATCAAGTGCGAGCCTACGCCGGCAACTTGCGGATTGAAATAGTATCCGGATATCCCGTCACCGGAGAGAATACCACCGTCGGGAGACACTTCAATCAATACCGGTTCATCGGTGATACAGAAATTCAAATCGGTGTTCAGGATCTGTGGATCAGGCAAAGCATAAACCACAAGGTTCACAGAGACTGTAGCCTCGCAACCGGCTTCATTGGTTACGGCATAAGTAATCAAGTGCGAACCAACTCCGGCGACCTGCGGATTGAAATAGTTGCCGGATATCCCGTCACCGAAAAGAATACCACCGTCGGGATAAACTTCAATCAACACCGGCTCTTCGGTGACACAGAAACTGAGATCGGTGTTCAGGATCTGTGGATCAGGCAAAGCAAACACTTCCAGCTCCACAGTCACTGTTGCCTCGCAACCAGCTTCGTTGGTTACTGCATAAGTAATCAAGTGCGAGCCTACGCCGGCAACTTGCGGATCGAAATAATTTCCGGATATCCCGTCACCGGAAAGAATACCGCCATCGGGAGACACTTCAATCAACACCGGAGCGTCGGTGATACAGAAAATGAAGTCTGTGTTTAGGATCTGAGGTTCGGGTAAAGCATAAACCATAAGGTTCACAGAGACTGTTGCCTCGCAACCGGCTTCGTTGGTTACCGCATAGACAATCGGATGCGAACCAACTCCGGCGACCTGCGGATTGAAATAGTTGCCGGATATCCCATCACCGGAAAGAACACCACCGGCGGGATAAACTTCAATCAATACCGGTTCGTCGGTGATACAGAAATTCAAATCGGTGTTCAGGATCTGTGGATCAGGTGAAGCGTAGACTTCAACAGTTGTTTCCAAGGTGTTATTCAGGCTGTTGTCATCCAGGGAACAAGTCAAGCTAAATTCCAACGAGTAAATTCCAATATCCGATAAATCGACCGTTCCTTTGAACTCATAATTCAGGATTTCGTTAGACGCAACAGCGTTGGTAAGAACCAGCAACTCGCTTATGGTCTCTCCCGAATTACACGTAAACTGGATGGTCAGGTTATCGCCGGGTAAGGCGGTTTGTTCGCCAACATTTTTTATTGCGACTGTTACCGGCTCATTTTCAGAAAGTACACAGGCTGAAACAGGACTGATTAGGCCATCGATCGCGAAATCGAGGGAACGTTGTATGGGCTCCCCTGCAATGTAAATATTATCCAAACCAGCCCCCATTCCCCACTCGTAAAAGTCATCATAGTAGAAACCAATTTGGGTGCCGTTCATGCAAATTCCTTCCGGTAGCTCCAGCGAATAATCAGTCCAGTTAAACGAACTTTCTAGATTAGCCAACTCATGCCAGTCCTGCTCTCCCTGCAATTTGTAAACAACATGCAATTCATCGATGGCTCCATATATTCCGGTCTTCAGCAAGTAGTCGAAACTGAGCGTGATATTGGTATAATCTGCCAGTCGCAAGGGTGGCGTAACTGCAATATCCGAAACATGTAAGTTCGATCCTGCCACATACGAATCCACTCCAATGAATTTGGTTTCATTGGCTGTAAAATTGAGATAGTAGGAATTTAGCGTCTCCCAATCTCCCCATTGCCAGCCGGAAGGATCATCCTTTATTGTGATCTCGTAGGGGTCATTCTCAAAATCAACACTAAACGGAAGCGTTCGCCAACGTTGATAGAAAACAGTAACCTGATTGGTTTTCAAACTTTCAAACGGCTCATCATCTCCGGGGTAAACAGCAGTAATGTAATAGGTATATTCCTGGTCGTAGGCCACCGTTTCATCGGTGAAGGTTATCCCGTCCGTTTGCCCCAAAAGGACTCCATTCCGGTAAATATCGTAGAAGTCGGGTGTTGCTGAATCCGGAGGTTCCCAGCTTAAAAGAACACTGGTTTCCCCGACCATATAACTTAAGTTTTGAGGCGGAAAGATCGTTGACTGCGTTTCTATTCCAGAAATAACCAGGCTAAACACTTGTGAGCTGCCCGTGAGCGATCCGGAGTGAGATACAATGATATTGAATTCACCTGCACCGGGATTGGCCAGACTCACCTGTTCCACATTATCAATTTGATTGACTCCCCGACTTGCGGGAGCAGCCGGATTTTCAACATCCAGCAACCAAGGGTAGAACGATTCTCCGGTATTCGTTTTTTCGATGACAATATTGAGGTCATTGACCAGCTTCCGGGTTCGGTCGTTCAATGCCGAAGCGGAAGGGGTTCCCGGCGGATCAGTCCAACAAAGCGTCGCTTTTAACTCCGGCGATGAATCCAGGGTCGTTACAGGGATGATCATTTCTTCACCATCCGCTAAAGTCTCTTCATAAATATGGTTGCCCTGGCTATGATAATTCGCATAAATCAAATCGGCTGCATCTTTCAGATTCAGCAGGCCCCAGCCATAACTGTAATCCGGACCGGTGTTCGGCCCTAAATCTTCGGCCGTATGAATTAAAAGGGCCTTCAGGGAAGAAGCACGCCAATTGACTCCGGGTTGAAGGTTCTGCTGCAGTTGTCCCAAAAGAGCAATGGACCCGGTCGCCGAAGCTGTGGCCATGGATGTTCCGCTGTAGCTGCCATAGCTGGTATCGGCAACAGCGATCGACGAAAAAACATTCATGCCATCGGCAACCACGTCGGGTTTTATGCGACCGTCGTCGGTAGGGCCGAAAGCACTAAAAACGGTCATGGACTTGTCATCGTCCACCGCACCGATAGTCAGGATATTCTTGGCAACAGCCATCGGTGTCAGGCAGTCGAAGCCATCAGTTCCGCCATCGGGTTCACGTTCAACATCGACAAGCACCCAGGTTCCATCCCACACATAATGGACGTAGGAAGAGGACGGGCCATCATTCCGGTCGTTCCCCGCTGATTTGACAATCAGGTATTCGGGCGCAAGCGCTGCAATTAAATCCAGGTCGGCACTAACCTGGCTATACAAGCCAAATTCGTAATCCTCATTCTCCGAAACATCAGGATCGCCGTACCAATACCAACTTTCGTTATTTCCATTGTAATACCAACCACAAAGTGGACCATAAGAGTGATTGGACAGCACAATACCATCGGCAGCAGCACTTGACATTTCAGCAATATCATCGTTTAAATCCCATCCCCTGACAGAAGCCGCTCCGGCCATTCCCTGTGCATCGGGATTAACACCTCTCCCGATCATTGTTCCGGCGACATGCGTTGAATGATTTTCCAATGACAAACCCGTTTCGCGCATGATTACCCGGGAGCCGGTTTCCCCTTGCAGTTCCTGGTGGGTTGATCGCACCGCACCGCCATCCCATAGGTTAATTTCAATCCCCTCTCCGGAAAGAGCGGAATACTCATTATCGTTCGACCAAAGCTCATCAACTGAAATAGTACTTGCGCAGCTGAAATTATCAGTTGCGTAATAGACTGGCTTGTTATTGCGGCTTAGGCGTTGCAACACAACCACCCTTCCACGTTCATCACGGTATGAGATTGGGATGTTAAGGGTTTTGGACAGGGAATCTGCGTTGCTTTTTTCAGCCTTCCACCGGGCCGATTTGATCTTGGAAAGTTGAATCAATTTACTTTGGCAAGAATCTTTTTCCTGCCGGGTTTGCCGGGCAGCCAGACTTCCGACACAAATGCAAAAAAGGATTCCTAAAAGAAAACCCTTTCCCAATACAATTGTCTGTCGGAAAGTATTCATGACTGCCATATTTTAAATACAACCAACTGTCTTGAGCCAGACAGTTGGTCTTATCTGAAAAAGGAAAAACTCAAATACGCTGAAAGAAAGAAAATCAAACGCTGGTCTTCACCTATTCAGGAACGTATTCAGGAAGAAACTCAATGTTGCTATCACCATGAATAAATTCAAGTACCTGAACCGCATCGTCAACAGCTGCGGCAAATCCATCCACCAGTGTCAACTGTTCACCTTCAATCCATCTGTAAGTAAACAACCCGCGATCTTCCATGGCTTGTCGCACTGTTGAAATCACATAGTTGTATGTGCCACCAGGGTCTAACATTAGAATTTTGATATACCGGCTTTCATAAATAGCTCTGTCGTATACAAAGGCATTATCCTCCACACAATTCAGATTTTCAAAATCGAAATAGTGCTTTAGATTGTTGTTGAAATCATATTCGTTTTCATTTTCGATTGGATCGCAGCCCTCGCAGCCCATAAAACCATTAATATAAACCACCTCATCGATGTTTACAGTACCGGTTTTGTCAGAGCCTGCAGCAAAACTGGAAGCGGCCAATAAGTATGGATCTAAGCCGGAATTCAGCAGTGCTGTAAGCTGGCCGTCAAATCCATGGTTCATAATTTCCTGATATATAGCCATGCTTTCCCGGGGAGAGTCGATTGTTTTAGTGATTACCAGGTTCCCATCCACATCAGTATTCCAGATCGTAATTCGTCCGCAGAAATCGACGGTAAATTTTTCACCGGCATTAATCACAAGTAAGGCTTCCCCCAAGGCTTGATCGAGCACTGATTGCGGCGAACGAACGATATTCAGACGTCCAAATTCAACCGGAATTGCAGCAAGAGGATCGACCAGCTCTCCCTCTGCATCAAGTTCCAGTGTTTCGCCGTTTACATCAACTGGTTGTACGTAGTATTCTTCACCAATTTGGACCATTTCAGGAACTCCGTTATCATCACGCAGCAGTTCGTATAAATCACCGTAGTCTCCTCCGCGTGTGGTTCCGGAGTCATCATTCCCTTTAATGTGATCATTTGTATCGGTATTGCCACCAGCCCAGCTTGGGCGATCAGAGTCTTCATCCGGAAGGCCGGGGCCCGCGTTCTCGGATTTTTGGCATTGTCCAAATATCAGAGCAATGCAAATCATCGATACCAGAAACAACAGTTTCTGAACGTAAAAAGCAGATTTTTTCATGACTGATAGTTTAAGTTAACAAAAAACAAAAATATTCTAACTAATTGATTTAACATGGTTTTAACTAAAATAAAAAGATAGTCAATAATCCAACATCACTCAATCCTCTTCTTGTGCATATTGAATACCTGCCAGTGTCAAGAAGGCCTCAACCAGACATCAACCGTATCAACATATTGATGATATTAAATTCGCATTTAGATTAGAACTGGTGGCCATTTTTTTCGTAACTTGTAGTATTGTCAGTTAACTTATGTTTGAAAAATCCGTTATAAATGTCCTAATTTTATACGACCAACAGCTACTTGCCGAAGGTCTTAGAGCTATATTGTCCAATCAGAAAGAGATCAACGTCCTCGGTACTTTAAAGAATAATTCATCCTGGAATGAAAGCATTTCTGAATACAATGCCGACATCCTGATTGTTGAATTGTGCCATTTACATCCCGTCCAGGTGAATCACATTAAACAAATTCATGAATCCTTCCCAAATCTGGGTCTATTAGTTCTTTCTGAAATCATTGCCCATAAGCAACTGGATGAGTTAATGCCTCACATCGGAGGATTTATGCTAAGAACATGTAGCGCTAAAAAGACTGTTTTTGCAATTCATGAAATCTTTGCGGGCGGAAAATATATTTGTGCGAAAGCCATTGATTTTATTTTTGGATGCAACAATGGCTGCTCCAAAAATGTCGAGTTTGACCTGACCCTTCGAGAGAAAGAAATTTTAGCGAATTGGCTAACATCAAAAGATAATAGTGAACTAGCCGAAACACTCAACATTAGTCACTCTACCGTCCGAACGCACCTGAAAAACATAAGACAAAAACTTGGTCCTGTAACGCACATCCAGTTGATGACCTACGCATGTCGCGAAAACGTCATTCAAGGTAATTTTAAACCTGTCTGCAAAAATTGCATGTTATTTTGCCACGAACAGTAACTCCTGTCCAAAGAAAGGATTCAACGTAGCAAGCGGTGTCTTTTCAAGCTATTAGGAAATTTGGATGGATTACTCATCATGATGAATCCGGAAAGGGATAGCGTAATTTTTGGGTTTGTTGTGGTGTTTGTAAAAGCGCGAAAATTCGCAGGTCAGCTGTACGCCAAAGTAAAAAATAAGTGCTGAATAGTAGATCCACATCAGCAATACCACAATTGAGCTGGCTGCTCCGTATACCGCCCCCAGGTTGCTGTTACCAATTAGCAGGCCGATAACTATTTTTCCCAGGGTAAACAAAATAGCGGTAAAAAAAGCACCGAACCAACTGGCATTCCATCGGACATAAACGTCGGGCAGGAAATGAAAAATCAATGCAAAAGTGGTCATGATAATGCCGAGAGTAAGCAGCAGATTCGCCCCCCAGACAAGCACTAAAAAGTCGGCCGGGAAATACCGCAGAAGAATATCGCGCATAAACGTGATCCCCGCATCAACCACCAGCGAAACCAACAAGATAAAACCAATACTGAAAATCACACCAAACGACAGTAACCGATCGACGGCCAATTTCATTAAATTCATTTTCAGGTTCGCCCTCACCTTTACCCGCCAGATAAAGTCGATCGAATCCTGCATCACGCTAAACAAGGTGGAGGCAAAAAACAGGAAAAAAGTAAGCCCTATGATGGTGCCGATCGTACTGTTTTCGACAATTCGGTAATTGTCGATCGCATCCTGAAGTAAGCTGGTACTATCAGCCCCAACCAGTACGGTTAGTTCCTCGAACAGCTTATCGCGAACCGTGCTTTGTCCGACCAGGTAACCAAAAACAGCGATCACAATGATCAGGATCGGGGCAACTGAGAAAATGGCAAAATAAGCTGTTGTACCAGCCAACTCAACCGGGCGGTTATCCATAAAATGGACGAAAGCCTTCCGGAAAATCCGCCCCAAGTTGAACATCTTATGTTGTATCCGGTATTTATTCATCGCTTTTCCCCTTTCGTTTAAATAACTGACGGAGCTTTTGAAAACGAATCTTGTGGTTCTCCACACCCCGGTCGCTGATTAAATAGGCAAAGGGTTTCAACTCGTCAACATTGCGCATAATCACTTTCATAATGGCCAGGAAAGGCACCACAATCAGCATTCCGGCAATTCCCCAAATCAGGTTTCCCAACAGTAAACTGAAAATAATGGCAAAGGGATTTATCTTGATATTACTCCCGACAATACCCGGGGTTAGCAGGTTATTTTCCAGGAACTGAACAAACCAAAACAGGATAAAAATTTGCAACATGGTTTGAAATGGATCTTGCTGGGTGAAAAACACATACAAGATTGGCAACAGTCCACCAATAAAAGTTCCGATGTATGGGATCAGATTCAGTAAAGCCGCTCCAATACCAAACAAAATGGCGTGTGGAATACCAATAATGACCAATCCAACGCTGTTTAAAATAGCCAGAATCAGCACAACAATCAACAAACCGCCCATGTAGCTGGTGGTAATTTTAGAAACCTCACGCATGATCCGGATGACCTTTTTACGATCTTTGCGTCCTACGAGCCTGATGATAAAGTGAGCCGTTTTAGTTCGGTAGAAAAGCATAAAGAATGTGTAAACCGGTAAGATGAAGAGCTGGAAGAGCGTCGTGGTCGTTGCTGAAAACACCGTCCCCAATTTGTTCTCCCAGGAAGTAAAGATATTCTCCGAAATTCGGTTGAAATACTCATCCAGGGTTTGAGAATTAATGCCCAACCGCCGTTCCAAAATCATAATCAACGAATCAACTTTCCCGTCAACTTGCGCTTTCGCCTGTACTAAATCGAGATTCAGGTTTGACACCCGAACCGAGACCAACAAAATAGCGCCTCCCAGAATCGCTAATGCCAGAATAATGACCAAAAAAATTGAAAGTCCACGATGAACGCCCCATTTTTCAACCCGAACCACTATGGGGTAAATCAGGTACGAGAAAAAGACGCTAATGGCTAGCGGAATAAAAATATTCTTGGCCACAACAAGTCCGGTTATAATAACTGAAATACAAAAAAGAATCAAGGCGAAACGGGTGAGGTTGGGATTTTTCATAGGCAACAGGATCTAATAATTTTTCTTTTAGCCAAGAAAGAATGATGCCAAGGTGGCTTAACTGCCTAAAACGGGTGCTTACACTCCTTCTCATAGGATTTAATACAGTTAAACCAACCACAAGGTTGTGGAAATTGTAGAAAGATTTTCACGATCATTTCCCACACAAATCAAAATATAACCGGAGAACCAACAGACCTGTTTATCGCACTACAGACACTCCTATTGTGTAGAAACGGCACCAACCTGTAGATGCTCTTATCCACCTGTGCCGGGCCTTCCCAACGTTTGGCACGTCAACTAAAATTCACTCAACCTACTGATTATCTAAAGACTTAACCGAACATCCGGACGGATGTTATTACTTCTTGGCACAGATATCGATTAAGTTAGTGCAGAAACAATAAATGATGAGTTATGAAAATAAAGACCTTCAATTATAACCGCTTCCTGTTAACCGGGCTGCTGTTGTCGGGAACAATGCTTTTAAGTTCCTGCAACAGCTCCCGAACCTTAAAAGGAGGCGCTATCGGAGTGGGAGCCGGTGGTGCAATTGGCGGTGTCATTGGTTCCGGATCGGATCACACAGCTGAAGGCGCCATTATTGGTGCTGCCATCGGCGGAACAGCCGGAGCACTCATCGGCCGCTACATGGATAAGCAAGCGGAAGAGCTGGAAGCTGATTTAGAAGGCGCCACCGTTGAGCGAGTCGGCGAAGGAATTAAAATCACCTTCGACTCCGGAATTTTATTCGCATTCGACGAAAGCAACCTGACGAATGACGCAGCGGGAAATATCGCAGAACTGGCTGAAACCCTCGCCAAATATGATGATACCGACATTTTGATTGAAGGGCACACCGATAACAAAGGATCGGAACTCTATAACCAGCAATTGTCGGAAGCCCGTGCCGAGTCGGTAGCCCTGCGATTGAGCAACCTGAATGTGGCAGCAGCACGAATGCAATTACAAGGCTACGGCGAAAGTGCACCCGTTGCTGATAATTCGACCGAAAGCGGTCGCCAGCAAAACCGACGGGTGGAAATAGCCATTATGGCCAACAAAAAATTACAGCGGGCAGCCGAACGCGACAAACTCGACATTTAAGCAGTCAAACAAACAACGACAAAAGATATGTCCCGTTAAGCGACTGGTTTGCGACTCAACTCATATAGAAAAGTTGAAGCAATCGGCGAATAAGGCTCGTAAATTTCATGACAATAGCTATTTCAGGCTCCATTCAATCGTTCGCCGGTTCAGCTGGCTTCGGTTTTAACAAAGAGTTCTCCGTTAAAAACGGCACGGTACCTGTTCTCCGGCCGATAACAATATGGTAACCGATGCAACTATTTTTCGATAAGTTCGGTATCTATAGATAACGGGGAGATTGATCGAATTAACATTAAAAATTGACAATTATGTTACGCCTAATTTTAGTCTTTCTCGTTGTCGCCATTGTTGCCGCGATCTTTGGATTTGGAGGGATTGCAATCGGCGCCACAGAAATAGCCAAAATAATCTTCTATATTTTCATCGTTCTGCTTTTGCTCTCGCTTATTGCAGGCGGCGTCAGAGGTTTCAGGTAGACAAGATGAAACCACACACTATTTATTAACAGTTTAAAATTCAAAGCTATGAACAAGACAACAAATTTATTAATCGGATTGGCAGCAGGCGCTGCAGCAGGTGTACTAACCGGAATCTTGGTTGCTCCGAACAAAGGAAGTAGAACCCGCCGGAAAATGATGCGGAAAACGAAAAAAATGACTGACAAGATTTCTAAATCGGTTCATGACAAGTTGGATGATATTGAAGAACAAATGAAAAATATCAAAGACAAAACAGAAGCCGACATCAAAACAACAGCTGAGAACCTGAAAAAGGTAGCTTCTGAAAAGATCGACAAAGCGACTCATAAAGTTTCGGCCAACTAAAAAGCTTAGTCACCGAACCCGTGAACAGATCGTTAGACAATTAAACTAAGATTTGAAAAGGACATTTAATATTATGAGTCTCATTCTCCAGTACAGGAGGAAAAAATTTATCGGTTGTACGAGCGGATTTTGGTCCGCTTATTCCGGACGAATGAAAAAGCATTCGTCACCGGATACAGAAGAAGAGCTCCGGATAACAGAGCTCTTTTCTTTTCACAACCACCCATACCAATAGATTATAACACCCAAAAAGATATTACCATGAAAAAGATATTAGTATTTGCCTACCCGTTCAATCAGATTGAGCGAATCGTAGATTATTCCGTCCGCTTTGCCCGCGATATGGGCTTACCCCTCGAATTCATTCATATGGTAGAAGGACCGACAATACCGGTTGATCCAGCCATCAGTAGTTTCAATCCCGGAGGTATTGCACCCGACACAGTTCCAAACGATTTCATCGAAAACCGTTCGCGCGTACTTCAAAAAGTGTTGAGCATTAAAAACGCCTCGATGGAATTTCCGGTTTCCTACAGCTATAAGGTTGTTCCCGGATCTATTCAACTCCTGATCAGCGAAATTGCTGAGCGTACCGATGTGGACATGGTGCTGGTTCCGAACCAAACAGAAAAAGAAGCCAACCTGCCGGCCATTGACCTGATTGATGGAATCGACCAGCCGGTATACACCTTCCCCATCGACGCCATTTATCATCCCATCCGGAAAATTGTTTATGCGTCAGATTACAATGAAAAAGATATGGCTATCCTACGACGTATCTCTACGATTGCCCGCAAAGTCCAGTCTTCCATCACTGTATTCCATGTCAATAAAGAAGACAACTACGAAAACGCCCTCAAGAACGATGGCTTCAAGGAAATGTTGGATGAAAGTCCCACCTTGAAAGGGATTGACGTTACGGAAACCAAATCGAAGAAAGTGGTTCGGGAAATCAAAGATTTCAGCAAACAAAATTATGCCGACCTGGTGGTTCTGCTAAAGGAGAATAAAAACTTTATTCGCGAATTTTTCGGCAAAAGAACCACTAAAGACCTGGTGAAAGACAGTCCGATACCTGTACTGATTTATCACGAAAATTAGTTTTGGGAGACTCAACCGATGAAGCTGGAGCAAATTTAAAGGTCTCCGGCTTTTGGGGTTCTAAAGTTACTCAGCCGAGAAAATAAAAGGCAATCAACAACAAAGGCTCAAATGATCAAGATTGCAGCCCTTGTTATTTTGATTGCTAACAAAGATTCGCTAATCGACAGGTTCAAGGTGATTCGAGGCAGGAGCCGGTGTGGAACCGGAGTCCGACAGATCAAGCTTTTCTTCATTCACAGGCAGCACAGTCACTCTTGCTTTTCCGAACGATCGGTTCAGGTAATAAAAGCAGATTGCCAGAACAACGAATCCACCGACAATCGATAAAATTAGATTGATCGTTCCGCCATAAGTCTCGACCAGGCTTTCGTCCCATGCTTGTTTGCTGCTTGTTGCACCTGCGATGAAACTCGCACAATTAGTTGTTGCGTGAATCAACATCGTTAAAAACACATTTCGGGTTTTCCAATAAACCCAGCCCATAAACATACCCCCTATAAAAGCACCGACAAACTGTACAGTATTCAGATGCGCCAAACCGAACAAAACACTGGATAACAAAATGGCTTTTAGCGGCTGATATTTTTTCAGAAGCCCATCCAGAATGATTCCGCGAAAGATTAATTCTTCGAAAACCGGAGCCGCAATTACCAGGGTGATAAACCAAATGACTCCTTTCATTTGTCCCATCTCCAATATAACTTTCCTCATAAATTCCGATATCGGAATAGTGGATACAATTGGTGCCGTTACACTGATAAGTAGCGCCAAGGTAGCAACAATCAAAAACGGCAGGTCAGTTTTCTTAGCGACCTTCATGTTGAAATCGCTGTTACCACTTTTTCGTTTGCGTTTGGAGTAGGCCCAGACGAATGTTAATCCGTTAATAACCAAGTAGACAATAAAAAAAGAAAGATCCTTGGGCAGTAAATTTCTGAAAGCTATACTTATGATCCCACCCAGAAGGGTAAAAACAAAGTACATCCCCAAAATACCAAAACTTTGCTTCATGTCGGGATAGACTTTTCCGTGGAATTTGTACATCGTTAAAGGTTTTGTTGATTTTTGATAAAAATGGAGTAATCGGTATTCAATGTTATTCGTGTTCGTTTTCGACCGAAAGATCTAAATTCGAAAGAACCAATAATCCGTTCCTCTTTTTGATTTCAATTTAACAAAACTATCAGCAACAAACAATAGGCAAGATACTTTTTATGAACAAAAAAAGACAGTTGTTATACAACTGCCTTCATATCTGTATAGAACGATTTTCTGTATTACCTCACCTCAAAGTCAAACATCTTGCGGCCTTCGATGAAACCTTCCAGACGATCGCCGATGGCTACCGGACCAACGCCTGAGGGAGTACCACTATAAATAAGGTCACCTATTTTCAGCGTGAAGTAGTTTGATACCTGGCTGATCAGTTCATCGATCGGAAACAGCATTTGGGAACTATCGCCGTTTTGCACCAACTCACCGTTTTTATTCAACTGAAATTTAATGGCATTCACATCTGCCAATTCACTTTTCGGAATAAAGTCGGTACTAATCACTGCAGATCGGTCGAAGGCTTTAGCCTTTTCCCAGGGCAAACCTTTTTCTTTGAGTTTGCCTTGCAGATCGCGCGCTGTGAAGTCGATTCCCAGACCAATCTCATCATAATAACGATTGGCAAAACGAGGTTCGATGTTTTTTCCCAAGCGGTTGATACGCACAATCAATTCACATTCGAAATGCACATCCTGGCTGAATGACGGAATGTAAAAGGGATCATTATTGCGCAACAAAGCCGAGTCGGGTTTCATAAACATCACGGGCTCCGACGGAATTTCATTATTCAGTTCCCGAGCATGTTCGCTGTAATTTCTTCCGATACAAATGATTTTCATAATGCTACCTTTTTTGAAAACCGTAGGGTCGTCACATTTTACGCCTCCACGGCGACGATATCTAAATCAATTATCTTTCATCCGCAGTTTAATCGCGGTCAAAACCTTTTTCGTGTACAAGGGGAATTCGCCGTTCATAATCCAACCGAAATAACCGGGTTGTTCACGCAATACCTTTTCAACCGGAACACCTTTATTTTTGCCAAAGTTGAACACCTCAACACCGTTTTCATCAAACACGATCCGACCGATGAAATCGGCATTCCGATCGTAAGATGAAAACTCACTCAGTGCATTAATCTCGTTTTGAATCGGTTTCGATATTTTACCTTTAGCATCTTCAAAATCAGTATCCTGGTACATATCAAGCTGCGCTTTCAACACTTCGTAAGTGGCTTTCGTATCCGCCAGCGCGCTATGAGCATCTATCAGGTTTTCCTGACAATAGAATTTATAGGCCGCAGCCAGGGTACGTTTCTCCATTTTGTGGAATATCGCTTGTACATCGACGAACTTGCGTTTCTTAAAATCCACATCAACACCAACACGCAAAAACTCTTCTGCTAACAACGGAATATCGAAACGATTAGAGTTGAACCCAGCTAAATCACATCCTTCCAAAAACTTGGCCAGTGACTTCGCAACTTCTTTAAACGTCGGCTCGTCCTTCACATCCTCGTCATAAATCCCGTGTACTTTACTCGCAAATTCGGGAATCGGCATTTCCGGATTAATTCGCATTTCCTTGGTTTCTTCCGTCCCGTCAACATGAACTTTGATCAGGGCAATTTCCACAATCCGATCGGTCGCGACATTAATCCCGGTGGTTTCAAGATCAAGAAAAACAAGTGGATTCTTTAAATTAAGTTTCATTTTATTGCTTTCAATTTACGGCTTACAGGCCGGTTTATGAATAAAAAGCCTAACAAGATTGCTCCTGTTAGGCTTCCGAAATATTTTTTTGAAAGATTAAGCATTAATCATCATTGGCATCAATAACATCAATACATCTTCTTCGTCAAAGTCTTTTTCAGCGGGCAATAACAAGCCGGCACGTGTCGGATCCGATAATTCAACGCGAACTTCAGCGGAACTGATGTTTGCCAGAATCTCCTGCAGGAAAGTTGATTTGAAACCGATTTCGATTTCTTCGCCTTCGTACTGACATTTCATGCGTTCAACAGCCGAAATTGAGAAATCGACATCCTGTGCCGAAACCACCAATTGGTTGTCGTCAATATGAAATTTAATAAGGTTGCTGGCTTGGTTCGCAAATACAGATACCCGTTTAATGATATTGTAGAATTCCAACCGGTCAACCACCAGCTTATTCGGGTTGTTTGTAGGAATAACAGAGTTGTAGCTTGGGTAGTTTCCTTCAACCAAACGACAAATCAATTTGAAGTTACTCAAGGTGAAAAAAGCGTTCTTTTCGTCGAACTGCAATTTCACATCGTAGTCTTCTTTTACCAATAAGTTTTTCAACAACGCAGCCGGCTTTTTAGGCAGAATAAACGATGATTCCACTTCAGCTTTAGCATCACTGCGTTTGTACCGAACCAATTTGTGGGCATCGGAAGCCACAAAAGTAAGGTCGTTGTTACCAAGTTCCATAAAGATCCCGTTCATCACCGGACGCAATTCATCGTCGGCAGTAGCAAACAACGTTTTGATAATACCAGTTTGCAACACATCGTGCGGCACCTGGATTGTTGATGCCGAAGCTTCGTTCAATTCAGGCAGTTGCGGAAACTCATCACCATCTTGTCCGACAATGCTGAACTTTCCGTTTTCAGAATAAATATCAATCCCAAAAGTGTCCATATCAAATTTGAAGGTCAGCGGTTGGTCCGGAAATTCTTTCAGGGTATCGTTCAGCAATTTGGCCGGAACAGCAATATCCCCGTTTCCTTCCGTGTTGTCCAGTTCAATACTGGTAATTAGTGTTGACTCCAAATCTGAAGCAGTAACCGTCAAACGGTTATCTTCCAGCTGAAATAAATAATTATCCAAAATGGGTAATGTATTCTTCGAACTAATCACTTTACTGATCGCATTCAAGTGACTAAGTAATTCGGTACTGGAAACAACAAATTTCATTGATATTCTCTTTTAGTTTGACTTATCGTATTTCTTATACTGAAGCGGAAATTCAAGCTTATCCGCGTCGTGAATACACGAATATACAAACTTTGCTTTGGTTTCACGATCTTTTATATTCACAATTTATACAAAGTAATTAACTACGATATTTCCGAATTCGGACGAGCTGAAAAATGAGTCCGAACAAGAGGATGAAAACCAGTGGCCCAGCGACATTTAACACCTGCCAAAAGAGCTTTTCCTCGCGCAGTCGAACCTTGTCGAGCAGCCTGATTTTGAAGACGCGTGAACGTAACTCCATAATCCCGGAATTGTCGCAAAGGTAATTCAACGCATTAACCAAAAAAGCCTTATTGCCGAAAGTCTGTTTCGAATAGTCATCATATCCAAGCGGCTGCGTGCGTACTTGTCCATCGCGATGCGAAACCTTATTGGCGATTAAACTTCCATCGGCTAACACCACTATTTTTGCCGGCCTTGAACTTGGCAAAACTGAAATTCCCAATGGATTGAACTCATCAATCATGCGATTGGTAAAGCCGGATGGGAAAGTACCTTCGAGCAGCACTCCAACCGGAATGTTTGGCACATGAAACAATTCCCGCGCAGGCGGGCTATTAATACTTTGTAAGCTTATTTCTTCCGGTGTTCCTACAATACGGCCGTAAGCTGAAGTTTGCAGGATAACCGATTTATGGATTTGCGCATTCTTGCCCACTGTATCAATCGAACTGACGAACTCTGATTTCAGCTGATTCAAATTGCGACTAATGACATGATCTTCGGATGGTGTCAACAAAGGCGAATAATACCAGGGTGCCGGTGTAAACTTGGGCTGCGAAGCGACCGGCGAAGTGTTCACCGGAATAAGAACGCACTTCACATCCTGCACTAAATCCGGATTCACGCGCACTCCATAGCGAAACAACTGGTCCATCAGGTTCAGATCGCGTGGAAAAGCAAGGGTTGTTTCACCACGCCTCAAACTATCGAGGCTCACCTGCACCGGATCAATTAACCACAGCAGGTTTCCACCACGCATCAAGTACTGATCGAGGTAAAATTTCTCTTGTTCACCAAAAGCTTGCGACGGATCTGCAATGACAACAGCCTTGGGCAAGGTGTCCTTGGCAAACAATTCTTCTGCCGAGCGGTCTGAAATTCGAAAGTTCTCCGACAATGTTTGCCGGATATCCCAGGTTTCGGCTTCACTCAGCTCTTGCTGTCCGCTCAAAAATGCAATCTCGTCTTTTTGACCTTGCCGTAATTGCTTAATTGCATTCATCAGTTCAAACTCCAGTGTTTCAATGGAATTATTCAGATTCTCTTCGGCTGGCAACGAAGGATTGTTCTTCAATAAATCCACTCCAATCAATTGGTCCCGGTAACGCAAAACGGCTCCCGGAAATATGAGTTTGGTTACAGTGCCCTCCTCTTTCTTTTGTCTCAAATCAGTGGGCTGTAAACCCAACGACACCAGCTGGTTGAAGAACTTATTCCGATCTTCGGCATTTGAAATATCATAAGGATCTTTGCGCTCCGACTGAATCCGAACATTTGCCCAGGCATCCATATCCTGAATCTTCTCTTCCGCAGCTTGTTGCAGCTGTCGAAATCCCGAAGGCAAATCACCTGCCAGATACAAATCAACTTTTATCGGCGCATCCAATTTCGACAGCAATTCTTTAGAAACCGGCGATAGACTATAGCGCTTTTCCGTAGTCAAATCGATCCGAAAAAACCAAGATGAACCCAGCATAAAAATGACAATAATCGCCGCAAACAATGCAACTGTTTTTTGCAATTGTCTTTTTAGTTTTTGCTGCTGACGGCGCAACAACAAGCTGGTCACCACCAACACAAACCCGGTAATCAAAACAAAGTACAAAACATCTCGAGAGTCAACGACTCCCCTGCTCACCGAATCGTAATGCTGACTGATTCCTAAATTCAGGAAAAAGGATTTCACCGGCAAAGACACATCCATGGCGGCTATAAAATCGAAACCTGAGTAAAAGAAAAAGCACAAAAACAGGGCGGTGATAAAAGCAAATACAGGGTTATCTGTCAATGAGGACGCCAATATGCCTAAAGCAACATACAAGGTGGCCAGCAAAAACAAGCCAATAAAAGAGCCCCAGGCAGCACCGCTGTCCCAGTTCCCCACCGGACTCCCTAAACTATAAATTGAATAGAAATAAATTAAAGTTGGCAACAGGCAAACCGCGACGAGAAAAAGCCCCGCCAGGTATTTGGCCCACACCAGTTGCAATAACGAATAAGGTCGCGTAATTAATATCTCGAGGGTTCCCAAACGCTTCTCTTCCGCAAACAGACGCATGGTCAACGCAGGCACAAGGAATAAAAAGATCCAGGGAGCCAGCGAAAAATACGGATTGAGCGAGGCATAACCATTTTCGAGCAAATTGTAGTTGCCCGGGAAAACCCATAAAAACAAACCGTTGGCAATGAGAAAAACAAAAGCGACCAAATAGCCGGTTATGGAACCGAAGAAGCTTGTAATTTCTTTCCTAAACAGACTAAACATATATCTGGGGTTGATTTGAAGATGAACGAAGATAGAAAAAGTCGGCTTACGACTGAAGCTTTTTCACAATCAATTGAGCCGCCCGGGCTGAAGCGCCTTCACCACCTAATTTCTTGTGCAACTCTTCGTAGCTGGCCGCAATTTGTTCGCGACATTCATTATTTTCTAAAACGCGCTTCAGCTCTTTGCGAATGTTAGCCACAGTACAGTTATGCTGCAGTAATTCAGGAACGGCCATCCGCTGCAAAATAATATTCACCAACGACACCCATTTAATCCCCAAAAAGAATTTGCCAATCGCAAAGAGCAATGCTCCTCCTCCCATGCGGTAACAAACCACTTGCGGACAACGCAAAATAGCGGTTTCCAATGTCACAGTTCCGGATGCTGAAAGTGCGGCATCAGCCATCTGTAAAACTTCGTAGGTTCTGTCTCGCAGTACATTAACCTGGTAACCATTGACTAACCCGATGTATACATGATCGGGAATATTGGGGGCAGCTGTAATAACAACCTGATGAGAACTGATTGAATTGACCGCCTTCAACATACGTGGCAACAGCGATTTAATCTCTTGCATGCGACTCCCCGGGACCAAGGCCAGCACGGGTTTCTCATTCAAATTATTTTCAGCACAAAACTCATCGAACGGCTTTTCAACCCGTTTTTCGAGAACGGCATCGAGAACCGGATTACCAACATAATTGACCTTGTAACCGAACTTGGCGTAGAATTCAGTCTCGAACGGGAAAATAGTGAACATTTCATCGACCAGCTCTTTAATTTGCTTCACTCTTTTCGACTTCCAAACCCACACTTTGGGTGATATATAATAATAGACCTTGATTCCCATCGCTCGGGCAAATTTGGCCATCCGAAGATTGAACCCGGGATAATCAACCAAAATCAATACATCGGGATGAAAATCGTTCAAATCTTGCTCGCACTGTTCAAAGTTCCGCTTTATTGCCCTCAGATTCAACAAAACAGGAATGAAGCCCATGAAGGACATTTCCCGATAATGTTTCATCAGCTGCATCCCTGACCGTTCCATCAGTTCACCACCAAACCCCCGAATCTCAGCCAGGGGATCGGCTTTCACCAATTCTTTAATCAGGTTTGACGCATGTAAATCACCCGACGCTTCGCCGGCAATAAAGAAGTATTTCATAAATTGAAAATCCGAGTAAGGCTCCAAATGTAACTTTTTAGCGTGAAAGAGCCATCAATGCAAAATGAATTCAAAAGACCGGATGAAACAACGCCACTCCCGAAAACACCTAATGCCGGGCGATCTGAAAAAAACACGCGTCCCTTCTGCCGTTTCCTTTTAACATTTTATAACGTTAGAAACAGCCTATTTTTTCGGCCAAATACCGACAACAAAACCGCGATTTGTTACAAAGCTTTGGAGAGTACAACAACAAAGGCATAGAAAAAAGTAGCCATCAGTACGCCGCGTGCAGCCAAATCGTATTTTATCCTGTAAAAATGGAGAAACAAGATCAGGTTTGGCAACACGCACAAACTCATGATTTTTAGAAATGCTCCCAGACGCCACAGGCTGACCAGATACTCGCCAAGTGTAATTTCCCGCTTGCTCAGAAAATACAACACAACAAAAACGACCATCGGCAAAAGCATCGCCAGTGTAAATCCGAAGCTCAATTTATTTCGATTCTTTCTGGAAGATACCATTAAAACCTCCAGCTTTTCATTTGTTCCAGGGTACTGCCACAAGTCATGTCAACATTGACCGGCACAACCGAAACATAGTGATTTTCGAGCGCATGCATATCCGTACCAGGTACGTCAGGCTCAAAATTTTTAAAAAATCCACTCAACCAGTAATAATCACGTTGATGGGGATCTTTACGTTTTTCCAATTCCTCAACCCACTTACCCGAAGTTTGACGACATACTTCGATTCCCTTTACCTCTCCTTGTGGAATATTCACATTCAGACAAGTAAAATGTGGCAGGCCATTTTCAGCAACCGACTGGAAGATCCGGGCAACCCACATTTTGGCTCGGGTAAAATCAGCATCCGGATCATAATCACAGAGTGAAAATCCGATTGAGGAAACGCCATGTAAACATCCCTCAATGGCCGCTCCCATGGTCCCGCTATAAATCACACTAATCGAAGAATTTGTGCCGTGATTGATCCCCGACACGACAAAATCAGGCTGTCGATCCAGCAATTGGTTGAAGCCCATTTTAACACAGTCGACAGGAGTACCGCTACATTTATACAGGGTGTAACCTTCTTCCTCTTCCATTTTGGAAGCCCGCAAAGGTTTTCCTGTTGTTATCGCATTCGACATGCCCGACATGGCTGCTTCGGGCGCAATAACAACCACATCGCCAAACAGACGCATAACTTCGGTTAGTTCTTTTAATCCTTTGGCGTATATGCCATCATCATTCGTTACCAATATGAGGGGACGATCATTCATTTTTTCAGCATTGTTGAAACGGAGACAAAGATAAATTAAAGCCTGTGAAATACCTTTTTTGTTCGGAATTAAAAAAGTGTAAGCGAAGAAAACAAGCCTACAGGTGAATTTCCACCTATCAAACACCCACACTTCAGCTTCACTTTTGTCAAGAATTCAATTGCAACAATTGCATTTTACTCCAAAATCTTCACCTAAACCGCCGTTGTGTTAAAATATCCTTAACGAGAATAGATTTTCCGCTATTGCTAAAAGCTGATTTTTGTGAACAAATTAACAAAACATAAAAATGCGATAAAATTTAAACCACAAAACCATCACTAACAAGCTATTACCACCCAGACATTCGATAAAGACCAAACAAAATCATTTACCGAAGCGATCGAAAAACACCTACACTTTTAATCTTTTTTATTATTTCTCAAAAATACTTTTGTAATTTTTTTCTAAAGAATTATCTATTAAGTGTATTTATTTTCTAATATTGCTCCCAATAAGTTAATAAAACTTAAATGAAAATTGATTTCAAGTCCATCAAAAAGGTACTTAAATGACAAAAATGCGCTGCCCTACATCTTGGAAAAATACAGGACTAGGGGTAATCTTCACAAAACATACCGGACCGAAATTGAAAAGAATGATTAAACGCATCAAACAATTATAAATGTCAGAAAGCAATTGAGGAAAACAAATAACAATTAAGGAAAACAACATTACTCTCTACTACCAGAATCAGAAGAACAAACGAACAACAAACATTAATTCAATTTTTTATGGAAAAACCCTTGTTACGATCCCCTCATTTAGGTCTGAAAAGATCTGTAAAACTAATGATGGTGATTTTGGGCCTGTGCGCTATGACAAATGCGCAAGCTGGCAGCCCGATTGGTGAACAAAACCTCACCGGACAACAGCAAAACCAAGGAAAAGTCGTTTCCGGCCAAGTATCCGATGCGAATGGTGAAGCACTTTTCGGAGTGGCTGTAGCCATTGAAGGTACTTCTAAAGGCTTAATAACCGACTTCGACGGTAAGTTCTCTATTGAAGTTCCTTCGGAAAACAGTGTTCTAATCTTCTCTTTTGTGGGTTATATGACCCAAAAAATTACCGTTGCCGATCAGACACAATTAACTGTTGTCATGCCGGAAAATGTACAACAAGTTGATGAAGTTGTTGTTACGGCAATGGGGGTTAAGCGCCAATCAAGAGAACTTGGTTACGCGATGAGTACCATTTCGGCAAAACAACTGTCTGAAGGTGGTTCAACCAGCTTTGCAACTGCGCTATATGGTAAAGCAGCTGGTGTAAAAATCACGACTGCACCCGGTGGTGCAACCAGTGCCAGCAACGTACAAATTCGTGGTATCAACTCACTGAATTACAACCAACAACCTTTATATGTTGTTGATGGTGTTGTAATCCGGAACGATGCTCAATACGGTGCTGCAGGAGCAAACAACAACAACTACTGGGATGACCAACGTATCCGTGGTAACGGTGCACTGGATATCAATCCAAATGATATCGAAAGTCTGAACATCCTAAAAGGTGCCTCAGCAACTGCACTTTACGGTTCTGATGCAGCGAGTGGCGTTATCGTTATCACAACAAAAAAAGGTACAAAGAAAAAAGGAATGGGCGTTGACTTAACCTACAATCTCTCGGTTGAAGAAGTTGCCTATCTTCCTAAATTCCAAAACACTTACGGACCTGGTTACGACCGCGCCAACAATATCGCATTGGGAGCGACTGCTGAAGGTTGGGTCGAAGACGCTGATTCTCCATCAGGAGTTCGTCCATACTTCCGTGCTTATGGCTCTTTTGGTCCTAAAATGGATGGCCGCCAAGTGACCTGGTGGGATGGTTCAACCCGTTCATACTCGGCACAGGAAGATAACTACAAAGATATCTACCGTACCGGTGTGACTTCAAACTTAAACCTTGCTTTATCTGACAACAGCGAACGTTTGAACTACCGTTTCACGGCTTCGCGCATGGACTACCAGGGAACTCAGGAAGGCAGTGAACAACAAAAGACCAATTTAGGGTTAACCAGTTCATTGAAACTGGCTGACAACTTAAGTGTTGACGTTTACGCCAACTATGTCAACACCATTACGACAAACCGTCCATATCAGTTAGGACAGGTTTTGGGCTCATTCAGCGGATTCTTCAGTAGAACGGAAGATATGTCGGTGATGAAACAACGTTTCCAAACTGAAGAAGGCTATAAATACGCAACATTTGGTAGCGAACGAACTGACGATGCCTTCAAATATTCAATTCGAGCGACCAACCTGCTTGATTTCTTTTGGAACCAAATGAAAAACAAGTATGTGGAAACTGAAAACCGTTTGATTAGCAGCGGTACATTGAACTGGGATATTGCAAAAGATCTTCATTTCCGTGGTCGTGTTGGTAGTGACTTTACCTCTATTGGAACAGATCAAAAAAGCTATACCGAATACCCGACTGCCTACAACTCATCTTCGAGCAGTAGCGGTGGTTACTCTGTAGCCAGTGGAAACTACTCTATTCTTTACACCGATGCTTTGTTGTCATATAATAAAAGCTTTGATGACAAATTCGCCTTTACTGTTAGCGGTGGTTTTCAGTCACGCGATGAGAGCTACAAAGACCAAAGCTCAGCAACAAAAAACGGGTTAGTTACTGAAAACTGGTTTAGTTTAAGTAACTCATACGGTGTAGCCACAACAAGCTACACACGTAAAGAAATGCTGAAATATGCTTACTTGGGAATGTTGAGCATGAGCTACAAAAACTTCTTATTCCTTGAGGGAACTGCCCGCCAGGAATATGCCTCAACATTGCCTTCTGCTAACAACTCATACTTCTATCCTTCTGTAAACGGTAGTGTTATTTTCAGTGATGTCTTGAATCTGCCGGAATTCTTCAACTACGGAAAATTCCGTGCTTCATACGGTATTGTTGGTAACGCACCTCCAATGTACGAATCAAACATCTCTTACACTCAAAGTTCGCTGCAAACCATTAACGGTTCTGTTCCTCAATTATCATTGAGCAGCAACTACGGTAATGCAAACCTAAAAGCTGAGAAGAAAAAGGAATATGAATTTGGATTGGAAACTCAGTTCTTAGAAAACCGCATTGGCTTAGATGTTAGCTACTATAACAACGTTATCGAAGACCAGATTCTTAACCTGTCAACAGCTGCATCTGTTGGTGCATCAAGCCAGTTGGTTAACGTAGGTGAAATTGGTAACAGCGGTTTCGAATTAGGCTTAAACACAACTCCAATTTTGAAGAATGGTTTCAGATGGGATGCCCGCTTCAATTTCTCGATCAACAAAAGTAAAGTGAACTCGTTGGCTAACGGAATTGATGAACTGGTATTTTATACAGCTGAACAATCAGCCATCAAATTGGTAGCCGGCGAAGGCGATCGTTTAGGTGACATTTACGTGTACGAACGAGCTCAAGATTCAGATGGCAACTACCTGATCAGCGACGATGGCTTGTACATCATCGATAAAACCAAATACGTTAAAGCTGGTAACATCATGCCTAAAGTTGTTGGTGGACTCTCAAACTCATTCTCATACAAAGGTTTCAATCTTGATTTAGCGATCGACTACCGCATTGGTGGTAAAATGATTTCACCGAGTATGAAATACATGCGTGGTGCCGGTTTATTGGAAAACTCAATGGACTATCGCGATGCAGAACACGGCGGTTTGAGCTATGTTGAAGACGGTGTTACATACAACGACGGTGTATTACTGGATGGTGTTTCTCAATCAACAGGAGAGAAAAACACGACTGTTGTTGAAGCAGCCTATTACTACATGAATACCTACGATTGGGGTTCAAGCGCATGGAACAGCGACGGTGCCATTTTCGATAACAGCTACATCAAAATGCGCGAAATCGTGTTGGGCTATAAAATCCCAACCAGTATCTCTGAAAAACTGCACCTAAACAACCTTCGCGTATCATTGGTTGGTAGAAACCTTTTCTACATCTGGCGTACATTGGAAAACCTCGACCCCGAAGCTCCGCTGGGAACCAAATGGTGGTCACAAGGTATCGACGTAGGTTCAACTGCAGCGTCCAGAAGCTACGGAATTACGTTGAATGCAAGTTTCTAATTTAAATTTTTACAGACATGAAAAATAGATTATTCATATACATGCTTTTTGCATCCTTGGTAATTCTGGCAAGCGGATGTTCCGATGAGTTGGACGACAGATACAACAACCCGGAAAAATCAACTGAAGCCAGCATCCCCGGATTCTTTACCACGATGCTGAACAACAACCGCGTACGCCCAAGTTATTGGAATGTACGTACCTTCTTACTTTTGCAACCGGCTATTTACACACAAACAGCTTTCTTTTCAAACTCGAGTGCAAAATACCAGGAATCAACCAGCTACACGCAACAGTACTGGAACAATTTCTACGTAAACAACAGCAATGGTAGCGGTGTATTAAGCACCTACACAGCCATGGAAGTTACTTACGATGCTTTGGGCGATGCTGATAAAACAAGCATGGACCTTTTCATGAATGCCGGAAAACTGGTATTGATTGATGAAGCGTCAAAAATGATTGACATGTGGGGCGATATCCCATTCAGCGAAGCAGGTAGCCTTGAAACCAGCAGCTTAATTGCCAACGCTGCGTTCGACGATCAACAAGCTCTTTATACTGAATTCATTGCCGATTTGAAAGAAATCGCGAGCTATTTCGGTACGGCATCAGAAAACGCAACGTTCTCAAAATATGATATTTTGCTGAGTGGAAGTGTTAGCAACTGGCAGCGTTATGCCAACTCACTGCGTTTACGTTTGTTGATGAGAATCTCAAATGTTGACGAATCGACTGCACAAACTGAAGTTACTGAAATGCTGAGCAACAGTTCAACATATCCGTTGGTAGACGGAGGTAACAATGGTGATTACAGCCCGGCTTCTGATGATATTTTGTTGCAACCGTTAACTGACTACACAGACAACTTAAATAGCGCATTGACTGAATTACCAAGTCACTACGCTCCGGACTACATGCTGAATACTGTGATGAAACCGACGGACGACCCTCGTATTCCGGTCATTTTCGACAAATACGGAAAAACATCAGGTAGCGACTTTACTCCTAATACAGACTATGCAGCAATGCCGATCACTTTTACTTCGGCCGAAATTGATGCAAATTACATGTATTACTCAATCGTTGACTCCACTACATTCCTGCAAAACCCACAATTACCGGGTATTGTAATCACAGCTTCAGAAGTGAATTTCTTGAAAGCTGAAGCTTTCGAAAGATGGGGTGGCGGCGATGCTCAGGAAGCATACGAAACCGCATTAAAGCAATCAGTAACATTTTATTACTACCTGAACAACCTGAATACAACAGGCTTGACTACTCTGTCAAAACCTGACGATTCAGTTGTTGATGACTTTGTTGCCAGTGCTGCATATACCGGAACATCAGCTGAGAAGCTCGGAAAAATCTGGACTCAGAAATGGGTGCATTTTGGATTCCTTCAGTCGGTTCAGGCTTGGTCTGAGTACCGTCGTACAGGATATCCGGAATTAACCTTCCCGACTGCAACCTTGGTTGGATATGAAAACCCACCGGTAAGATTACTGTATCCGGACGATGAAAAATCGTACAACAGTGCCAATTACGAAGCAGTTAAAGATCAGGACACCCGGGATACTAATATTTTTTGGGACGTTAACAACTAGTGATCATTTCCGAATGAGATCAAGTTGATCTTTCGAAACAATATAAGATGGTTCCGGTATTCCCCGGAACCATTTTTTATAAAAATACTTGCCCAAAAAATCACCAATTAGTACCAATAGTCTTTATTGTTCATGCAAATCGACGTATTCCGGAATGTCGTTTTCAAACAATAAATTGTTAACTTCGTGCACCTTGCTATTTTCTTATACTATGTCGGCAAATTCGAGTGAGAATCCCAAAAACCAAGCGTTAAGCGAGCTTAAAAGACACCATTTGCGCATGCAAACAATCCGTCTTTTATATAAAAAGAGCCCGCAATCGGCTGCTCATATGAGCAAAAAAATTCGTGTCAGTATTCCTACCGTACGGAGTATTTTAAACGAGCTTATCGAAGAAAAGCTCGTACTGATAACCGGCATTGGTGATTCCAGCGGAGGACGCAAACCAGTACTTTACAGCTTGTCCGGAGACGCTTTTTTTATTTTGGCGGTCGAAATGGACCAGTATAAAGCCAAGGCGGTGATTATCGACTCGCTCAATGAATTACGCAGTGAGGTCATCGAATTTGAAACCAACATTAATGATCCGGAGTTCATTCCCAAACTGGATCAGGCATTCCAAAACCTGCTGAAGGCATCCGGGATCGAACAGGCAAGCGTCGGCGCCATTGGAATCTGCATGCCCGGACTAATTGATCCGCAGAATGGCATTAACCAAACGATTAAAGATCAGGAAAGGCAACCTGTTGCCGAGCTGGTTTCGAAACACTTCAACGTAAAAACATACATTGAAAATGATGCCCGCATGCAAACGCAGGGTGAATTTGTGTTTGGCAAAGCGCGGAACACAAAAAACACCATGGTTGTGAATTGGAGCTGGGGACTTGGATTAGGTATGATTTTTAACGGCGACATTTACCAGGGCAGTAACGGCTGTTCGGGCGAGTTCAGTCACATTCGAATGGTTGAAAACGGTGAACTGTGCGAATGCGGCAAACGCGGTTGTTTGCAAACCATTGCCGGAGCCAAGCACCTGCTCGACATTGCCAAACAAGAAATCGGGAAAGGAACAATCTCTCAACTCACCAACGAATTTACCGAACAAACGGACAAACTTACAATTGCCGACATCATTAACTGTGCCCAAAAAGGCGATGAGCTGGCAATTAACCTCATCAACACCATCAGTAAAAATGTTGCCTGGGGACTCTCCATCCTCATTCAACTTTACAACCCCGAATTAATTTTACTCAACGGGCCGCTGACCATCCCCAAACAATACATCTTAATCACAATCCAACAAGCCCTTCAACAATATTGTCTGGAAAATATCCTGTCCAATGTTCGGATCGAAATTTCAGAATCCGCGGCCAACTCCGGCCTCAGGGGTACCGCTGTCATGGTATTCAACAAGCTTTTTAGTTCAGAAGTCAGCAACTAACCGATACCTCCACAAAAGAAAACTTCCCCATTTGATGTAATGAATGTCCGCGCGGCTCGTCTTACCTTTGAAACAAACAGAAAAAACTGACAAACGAATGCTAGCGAGCGAATTCAAGACAAAGGTGCTCCCTCTCAGCAATAAGTTGATGCGATTTGCCACCCAATTGTTGCACGACGACGACCAGGCGCGCGACATTATTCAGGATGTGTTCCTGAAGCTGTGGCAAAAGAAAGACAAGCTGGAGCAGGTAGACAACATGGAAGCCTTTGCCATGCGCATGACACGCAACCGCTGTCTGGATCTGTTTAAAGCGAAAAAGCCGGTGCTGGCCGAAGATGACTTTCTGAAGCGAAACGCTACTGAAAGCCGGGACCTGCAAACTGAAATTGAACTGTCGGAATCAGCCTTGCTCATCCGGAAATTGATCAGGCAGCTGCCCGACATTCAGCGAACCGTGATGCACCTGCGGGATATTGAGCAATACGAATACGAGGAGATCGCACAAATGACCGACCTCAACATCAATGCGATTCGGGTCAACCTGTCGCGGGCACGGAAGAAAGTGAGAGATGAACTATTAAAACAAAATGATGGAAACTAAACGCATCAGAGCATTACTGGAACGCTACTTCGACGGGGAAAGCAGCCTGGAAGAGGAAAAGCAAATTCAACGCTATTTCTCGTCCGGCGAGATCGATGCCGAATTGCGTCCCTACAAAGAACTGTTTGGCGGACTTGATGAACTGCAACAGGAACCGGACTCCATTGTGGAAGATGACCTGATGGATTTCATTCTGGAGAGCGAACACAAAGAGAAAAACAAGTTGCGTTACCTGTGGCAAGCAGTCAGTGCTGCTGCGGCAATTCTCATCATCGCGTTGTTGGTTTTCAATTATCAACAAGACGGCTCGAAGTGGAAAGACACGTACAGCGATCCGAATATTGCCTATGCCGAAGCAACTAAAACACTCCGGTTTGTAGGAACAAAATACCTGGCCGGCGTCGCTCAGCTCAAACCCATGGAAAAAGTTAGCCAAGCCGTTCAGCCACTCGATAAAGGTTTAAAAACCGTCAATAAAGGGTTTCAACAAGTTGAAGACCTGAAACAGATTAATGAAAAACTTAAACAACAATAGCCATGAAAACAAAAATGACACTCATTTACCGCTTACTGGTAGGCCTGGCGCTGCTGCTCCCGTTGAGTGGGATGGCGCAAAAAAGCCCGGTCGACAAGCTATTCGAGAAATATGCCAACCGCGACGGCATGACCACCGTGAATATTAGTGGTACCCTCCTGTCGTTTGCCGCACAGGCCGATGGGAAGTCGGACGAAGCAGACATGATTTCGAAACTAAAAGGCATCCGGATTCTGACCGTTGAAGATGAGGATCTCAATAAAGATCTTGACTTCTTTAAAGAAATGGAAGGCGACAGCTTCTTCAAAAAGAACAATTACGAGTCGTTGATGGAAATTACCGAAACGAATGAAGTGGTTCGGTTTTATGCCCGTAAAGGCGCTGATGGTCAATTCTCGGAGTTGCTGCTGGTGATTGGCGGCGACGACAACACGCTCATCAGCATCCAGGGAATGATCGATCCGGCCAACATCGGGAAAATTACCGGTGCCCTGGACATCGACATCAAACCCTGACAAATGAAACAAACAGCTTGGTGGCCTCAAGCTACAAATAATAATCCGGCCCGCTTGCCGGCGTTACCAGGAACGAAGCGTTAATTCCCGTTTTTCGGACAAGATTCCCTCTCACAGGACAAAGTTCCTTTGTGTGAGGGAATTTTCTAACCCCAGCAGGAAAAAGCCGGCACAAACAGGCAAACAGACACAACAACCAAATACTCCGGCAACCGCTGACCTGATGCAAACACCCACAGGAAATTCCGCCCCGAACACCCAATGAGCGGTTCTGAAGAGCAACCCGTGCTTGGGAGCGTGCAATTGTCAGGCGCGCAGTGAAACGCCGATTCCACGACTTCCACCCCGTCATTTTTTGCCCGCAACGATCAGTCTTATGTGTATTCATTCAAAATAAACTTATTTTTGTGTGAAGCATTCATTCAATCTTATGCAGAAACAGAAAACTATTTGGGGTAAATACGAAGGTAAAGCAGCACAAATTATCCGTTGCGAAGGTGGTTATTGTGCGCTGCAAATGGAACACCTGCCCGGAGGATGGCTTATCAGGCAAGAGAAGAAAGCTGAAATTGCCGCCCAACTGATCGTTGACCAATCAACAGCTGTCCAATCGCTCAGCGATGCCCAGATCTATCAAACCGGGCGGTCGGCGGTCTTACACATTTTGCCGGCCATGCCGCCGAAACCGGTTGTTCTCCGAAGCAATAAGAAAGTCAGCATTCGCCCGCATCAAACGCTGCGTATTTACCTTGCAGTGCCGCTATACATTCAGCTTTATTACAAACAGGTTGAAAATGACAATTTGCTGTGCGACTATGAAACCGAACGGCTGAGCGACACCTGGTTTGGCGAACCCGACAGTGGCACCCCTGCTTTTACAGTCGGATCGCGCTTTGGCTTGCAGCCCGAAGAACTGGCAGTTCAGCAGCACGAGATTATTGTTCCGGTCAACATCCATAACGCCAGTACGCAGTTACTGGACTTGCAACGTTTATTAATTCATGTTGAATTGATGAACCTGTACCAGCTTGGCGACAAACTGGTGGCTGATATGGGAACGATTGAATTCAAAGGGCAAGAACAAGTCGGTCATGTCAACTTTTCGACCGACAAAGCGCTTCACGGAACAAACCCAACGCTGATTGGGAAAGCCCGGCAAACTGCCAACCGCAATATTTTGGGACACAGTTTTCACTTCATCAAACAAATGACGCAGCTGTAGCCAGCTGCAAACAACAGAGCTATGGATTTCGATTTTTCAAAATACCTCAACTTCGCCAACTTCGATAAGATCGTTCGCATCGGGTTTCTGATTCTGATTTCAGTCATTTTGATCCAGGGAATCGCTTTCCTGGTGAAGCGAAGTATCACATACCGCTTATCGAAACAATCGCGGATGATCATCAACCGAATCATTGTTTACACCGGCTATACCTTGCTGAGTTTTATGGTGCTCAAAGAGCTCAACTTCGATATCACTGCGCTTTTCGGGGCAGCCGGAGTAGTCGGTCTCATCATCGGTGTAGCCTCGCAAACCAGCATCGGCAACATCATCAGCGGGTTCTTCCTGGTGTCGGAAAAGTCGTTCGAATTGGGTGATGTGGTTCGCATTGGCGACAAAGCCGGAACCGTATACTCCATCGACCTGCTAAGCATCAAAATTCGCACCTACGATAACCTCCTGCTGCGTATCCCAAACCAAACTGTCATCAGCACCGAGCTGATCAACGTAACCCGTTTTCCCATCCGCCGGATGGACATTACGGTGGGTGTGGCCTACAAGGAAGACCTGCGTAAAGTTTTTGACGTATTGAAAGAAGTGGCCCGTAAAAATCCGCTCTGCCTGGAGGAACCTGAGCCCCTGATTTTGTTGCAGGGATACGGCGCCAGCAGCATCGATATTTTGTTTGCGGTATGGTTTGAGAAGAATAATTTCCGGGATGTAAAAAACAGTGTCATCATTGAAATTAAAGAGGCCTTTGACCGCGAAGGTATCGAAATACCATTCCCGCATGTTAGCCTTTACGCCGGTGAAGCAACCAAAAATTTCCCGATGGAGATGATGCAACAGAAAGGCTGCGCCGACAAGCGAGAAGGATAAGAAATAATCGAAGGTTAGCCGCCATATACGGATAGAAAATAAACCCCATAATTGTAACACCACATTACCTTCTGCTTTTTAAATGACCGATCGGTCATTTTTTACGCAAAATATTTTGAATTGAATTTCGAACGCCTTAACTTTGACCAATCGTTCAGTCAAAATACTTAAAACATGCCTAGAACAGAAGAACAATTTGAACAGATCCGTAAAGAAAAGAAGCAAATCATTATGGATGTTGCCCTTGAACTTTTTGCAAAAAACGGGTTTCATGTTACCTCAATCAGCCAGATAGCAAAACAGGCTGGAATTTCGAAAGGATTGGCTTACAATTACTTTAAAAGTAAAAACGATATTCTTGAAGAAATCATCAAAAGCGGCTTTGGTGAAATATCCAACTTAATGATTCCTCCCTATGATGGTTCGATAACTGATGACGAATTTATCACTTTCCTGGAACACAGTTTCGACAAAGTGGGCAACGACATTCAACACTGGAAGCTCTTCTACTCATTGATGCTTCAACCCAATATTGTCGAAAATTTCACCGAACGATATGCTGCGGCAGCAGAACCTTTCTTCAGCATGATGCATCAATTTATCACGAGTAAAGGCAGTGCTGACCCCGAAGGAGATTTGATGATAATCAGTGCAATGATCGAAGGAGCCTTTCTTTATGCGGTCGTAGCATCTGGCATTTTCCCTCATCAGCAGATGAAACAAAAAGTTATTGACGGAGTCTTCCGGATTATTGAAACGGGCAAAAAACAGCAGTCATGAAAAATATCATCACACTTTTCGCACTTCTTGTCGCCAGCCTTTTCGCGCAGGCTCAGGACATCGACATCAAAGAGATTGTTAAACGAGCGGACGAGAAATTCAGAGGACAGTCCAGCCAGGGAACCATGACCATGACCATCCAACGGCCAAGCTGGTCGCGAACCGTTGAAATGAAAAGCTGGACTTTGGGAACCGAATATTCCTTAATCTACATTACCTCGCCTGCCAAAGAACGCGGACAAGTTTTTCTGAAACGCGAAAATGAAATGTGGAACTGGATGCCCAGCATCGAACGGACGATCAAGATTCCGCCATCAATGATGATGCAGTCGTGGATGGGCTCTGATTTTACGAACGACGACCTGGTCAAAGAATCCTCACTGGTCAACGATTACACGCACAAGCTGCTTGGTACCGAACAACTGGAAGCCTACCCCTGCTACAAAATTGAGCTCATCCCGACAGAAGAGGCCGCGGTCGTTTGGGGCAAAATTTTGATGTGGGTCACCAGGGATGATTTTTTATGGCTAAAGGCCGAGTATTACGATGAGGACGAAGAACTGATCAATACCGAGATTCTTTCGGACATTAAACAAATGGATGACCGAATGATGCCAACCCACCTGGAGATGATTCCTCAGGATAAGCCGGGACAAAAGACAGTCATGATATTCAAGGAAATCAAATTCAACGTAGACTTGAATGAATCCTTCTTCTCCATTCAGAATATGAAAAGACTAAAATAAGGATTGATGGATAGAAGGATGAAGAATCGAATTAGACGAAAAATGCAACATTCGCGATAAATCGGATCACCTTTTAAATCATAATTACCATGGCGACACCAGATCAAATTAATTTTCGGAATGAGCAGAAAACTCGCTTAAGAACCTTCTTCCTTAATCTACTGAAGATGACCCAACAAATTCCCTATTCTCAGGAATCGAAAACAATCAAAGGTCAACTAATTCGTTCCGGAAGTTCAGTTTACTCCAACTACCGAGCCGCATGCCGTGCCCGATCTAAAAATGAATTCTTCAGCAAATTGAGTATTGTTGTCGAAGAAGCAGATGAAACCGAGATGTGGCTCGATCTTTTAATCCTATCCTCGATCAGTACTAACGACCAGGCAAAAACGCTTCACAGCGAAAGCCTTGAAATCCTGAAGATCATGGCAACTGCCAGAAAAAACTCAAACTAATTGACTATGCCCAATCTTTGGTACACCCAGTCCTTCAGTTCTTCAAGCCTTCAATCCAAAAAATTATGAGGAAGAACCTGACATTAGCCTGGCGCAATATCTGGCGCAACCGCAAGCGGACAATTATCACCGCTGCATCTGTCTTCTTTGGTGTTTTGCTCAGCACCTTTATGACCTCGATGCAGGAAGGCACTTACTCGAAAATGATCGACAATGTGGTCAGTTTCTACTCCGGATATATTCAGATTCATCAAAACGACTATTGGGAGAATAAAACCATCGACTATTGCTTCACCCCCGGCAACAGTTTGTTGGAAACGTTGAAAAACACGCCCGATATTGTGTTTCATGTCCCGCGCCTGGAATCATTCACCCTGATGTCGCACGGCAATAACACCAAAGGCGCAGCACTGATCGGCATCGATCCGCCAAAAGAAAATCACTTGAGCAAACTTTCGCATTGGGTGGTCGAAGGAAACTATTTAAAACCCGGTGACGACGGGATATTACTGGCTGTTAACCTGGCTAAAAATCTCGGAGTCGAGGTGAACGACACCCTGGTTTTAATCAGTCAGGGTTATCATGGTGCCAGCGCGGCAGCTTTATTCCCAGTCCGTGGAATATTGAAATTCCCCTCGCCTGCAATGAACAACATGGGTGGATACATCGACCTCAAAACTGCACAGAATTTTTTCTCGGTCCCCAACCAATACAGCTCGTTGGTACTCATGGTGAGCGACTATTCGGAAGTGAACAGGGTAAAACACAGTTTGAAGAGGGATTTGGCAGACAGCTATGAAATTATGAGCTGGGATGAAATGGATCCACTGACCAAAAACATGATTGATGCCGACCGGTCGGGAGCCTATATTACGAAAGGAATTTTGTACACTTTGGTGGGTTTTGGAATCTTCGGAACGGTGATTATGATGATGGCTGAGCGTCGCAAGGAAATGGGTATCATGGTTGCCATTGGTATGCAAAGGAGCCAGCTCAGTGCCATCCTGTTTATTGAAACCGCACTCATTGGCCTGATTGGCGTTTTGGCGGGTTTTGCCATCAGCCTGCCACTCATATCCTACCTGGTTTTTCACCCCATCCCTTTAACCGGAGAGGCAGCTAAAGCTTATGAAGAGTTTGGATTTGAAGCGGCCATGTACTTTTCGGTCCAATGGTTCATCTTTGCCCGGCAGGTCCTCATCATCTTCATCCTTACGCTGGTCATTTACGTTTATCCGCTCGTCAAAACATACGGAATGAAATTAACAAGAGCACTTCATGCCTAAACTAAAAACACTAAAACCATGCTATTAGCCATTGCCTGGAGAAATATTTGGAGAAGCAGAACCAGAAGCCTGGTCATCCTCATAGCCATTACCCTGGGGCTGGCATCCGGAATCTTTTACATGGCTTTCTACAAGGGAATGCTGGACCAGCGAATCAATTCGGCGATCAAAACGGAAGCGTCGCACATCCAGATTCACCATGCCAAATACCTCACAAACCCGGACAAAAAGTTTGTCATCACTTCTACCGATTCAGTGGTTCAGGCTATCCGGGCCGAAGAAAACGTAAAGGCTGTTAGCAGCAGGCTTATTGTCAACACCATGATTCAGTCTCCGACAACTGGGTCGGGTGTCAAAGTCACCGGGATTGATCCGACAATGGAAGCTCAGGTAACCAACCTGCACAGCAAATTAATTGATGGGAGTTATTTCGAAGAGGACCGGCGCAACCCGATCATCATCGGGGAAAAACTAGCTGAAAAACTAAAAGTAAAACTCAAATCGAAACTGGTGATTACGGTGCAGGATATGGCCGGAAATATTACGGGAGCAGCTTTCAAAGTTGTTGGTATTTACGAAACCTCCAACACAAGCTTCGATGAGAAAAATGTCTTTGTTCGCCAGACAGACCTTAGCCGTTTGCTAGCGATCGGCGAAAATACCAGTCACGAAATTGCCGTTTTGCTTACGCAGAATGAACAGTTAAACCCGGTAGCCAGAAAACTCAGAAGCGAGCTTTCCAATCTGAGTGTAAAAACCTGGCGCGAAATCATGCCTGAAGTAAGTCTACTCGAAAGCAGTTTTGGCCTGACGATGTACATTTTTATTGGAATCATTTTGTTGGCTCTCCTTTTTGGCATCGTTAACACGATGCTCATGGCCGTACTGGAACGAACCAAAGAACTGGGCATGCTCATGGCTATTGGCATGAACCGGGTTCGGGTGTTTGCAATGATCATGCTGGAAACAGTCATGCTATCGTTGTTTGGTGGTCTTTGCGGAATCATTCTGGGATGGCTGCTCAACCTGTATTTCGGCGCAACAGGAATTGACTTGGGAGCCTGGTCCGCAGCCTACAAATCCATGGGATTTGATACCCTGGTATACACGCGGCTCTCCTGGTCTATTTCGCTGCAAGTGGCAATCATGGTCATGGTCACCGGCATCATCGCATCCATCTATCCGGCGTTAAAAGCGCTTCGTTTGAAACCCGGTGAAGCCATAAGGATTGATATGTAAAAAATTAGGAGACATTAGATACTAGACACTGAACATTAGACGCATAACCGATAACTCAAAACACGATGAACGTAATCGAAGTCAAACAGCTCAAAAAAATTTACAACACAACCGAAGTAAAAGTGAATGCTCTGAACGGCGTTGACCTGACTTTTGAACAGGGCGAATTTGCGGCCATTGTTGGTCCGTCGGGGTCAGGCAAAACAACCTTGCTGAACATGCTCGGCGGACTGGATGAACCAACCGAAGGTGAAATTCGCATCGGCGGAACCAACATCCTCGAACTGAGTTCATCGAAACTCATCGATTTCCGGCTAAGGAACATTGGCTTTGTTTTTCAGGCTTACAACCTGATCCCGGTATTGACGGCACTGGAAAATGTTGAATTTATCATGCAGCTGCAAGAAGTGCCTAAAAAAGAACGGCAACAACGGGCAATTGCGTTGCTGGAACAAGTCGGTCTGGGTGATCGCACCAACAGCCGTCCATCGAAATTATCAGGTGGACAACAACAGCGCGTTGCCGTTGCACGAGCACTGGCCTCAAAGCCCAAATTCGTTTTGGCAGACGAACCAACGGCCAATCTCGATTCTAAGTCGACTGCCAACCTGCTCGATATTATGGAAGAACTGAACCGCAAAGAAAACATCACCTTTGTATTCAGCACACACGATCAACGGGTGGTCAACAAAGCCCGCCGCGTAATCACCCTTGAGGATGGTCAAATTATCAGTGATTTGAAAAAAGAATAGTAGCCCGGAAAACCACATCAAGTCATGAATCGAAAGAAACTCTTCCTGTATCCGCTCTTTTTAGTTCTGGCGATGACCGTTCAGGCGCAGGAACCCAACTGGACATTGACCGGCTATGTGAAAGACCTTTTCATGTTCTATCATCCGGCACAACAGCTTCCCGAAATATCCCAGGACAACCTTTACACCAATACAATCCACAACCGACTTAATTTTGAATGGCTTGCCACTGATCAGCTGACGATTGTCATCGAAAACAGAAACCGCCTGATTTCAGGCAACCTGGTTAAAAACTTCCCGCTCTACCAAAGCTACATCGATACAGACAACGGGTTCTTCGATCTCTCTTTTGTCCCCTTCAATGGGGACACGTGGTTTATGCACATGATGATCGATCGGGCGTATATCGATTGGACCACTGGCAAATGGCAAATTCGGGCAGGCCGCCAACGCATCAACTGGGGCGTAAACCTGGTTTGGAATCCCAACGATATCTTCAACTCGTACTCCTATTTCGACTTCGACTATGAAGAACGCCCCGGCACCGATGCCGTTCGCATTCAGTACTACACCGGAACAACCTCATCGGCAGAACTGGTGTATAAAATGGGCGACAATGCTAACGAAATGGCGTTGGCTGGCCTTTACCGCTTTTCCCAATGGAATTACGATTTCCAATTTCTGGGCGGTTGGGTTGGAACAGATTGGGTTGCCGCGTTGGGCTGGGCCGGAGATATTCATGGTGCAGGATTTCGTGGTGAACTGAGTCAATTCGTTCCCCGAAAAGACCAGTCAGAATCGGAATCTGCAACTGTCGTTTCCATTTCAGCAGACTACTCTTTTCCCAATTCGCTTTATCTTCACACGGGTATTCTGTACAATAGTTCGGGCCAAAACGGCAAAGCCGGAGGTTTAAGCCCAATCTTAAATCAAAATCTTACTGCAAAATCATTGTCCCTCGGAAAATATGAACTGTTTGGACAATGCTCTTACCAGATCACGCCACTTTTTACCGGCGACTTTTCTACAATTATCAATCCGGGAGATGGATCATTTTACCTAGGACCGGCTATCAACTATTCCTTGCAAACAAATTTGGAGCTCATGCTTGCGGGTCAATTGTTTTTTGGCTCTAAAGGCAGTGAATACGGTGACGTTGGTCAACTTTTGTTTGCCCGACTCAAATGGAACTTTTAGCGTTTTCATTCCTAAAAGCGGTCAACCTTTCTATAAATACCACCACATCAGCGTACTGCCAAAAAACATATTTTAATCGTTACAAGTTAACAATACACTATTAAACATTTTGCAAATTTAGAAGTCAAAACCCACTAACGACTACTAACACTACTACTCATGCACCCAAAACTTAAACTCGCTTTGCTTTTCATCTTCATTACCGTATGTAAAGCATATCCCCAAAACAGTTTCCCTCAACAAGTTCATTACCAACTCAACCAGTATTTACTGGGTAATATTCAGGAGAAACTGTACGTACAAACCAACTCGAGCCAGTATTTGCCGGGCGACACCATCTGGGTTAAAGCCAGCTTGGTGAATGCGATTAACCACAAACCGATTGGAATCGAAAATCTAATTTATGTTGATTTAATCTCTCCGGAAAACAAATTAGTGGCGCATCAACTTTTCGCGTTGGAGAGCGGCTTCTCCGACGGTTTCCTTGCACTCGACCACAAACTGATGTCGGGCCAGTACAAGCTGCTTGCGTATACCAATTACATGCGCAACTTCGATTCTGATTTCCTGTTTCAGAAACTGCTCACAGTGGCGTCCGGCACTGCCGACCAGACCAAATGGGAGTTCAATTCCAAAATCATAACCTACGCTAAGGGCGACTCTGTTTCTGTAAAAATGTATGCCCACACCCGCAACGGACGGGAGCTGAATGAAGATATCAACGTTCATCTGCAATTGGCCAGGGGAACCATGCTGGGTGCCGTATGCCCCATAACAAACAACACGGGGAGCTTCAGCTTTTTTGTTCCCGATTCGCTAAAACCTCCGGTAGCTATTCTTTCGGTCAAACAAAACGGCGAGTCATCGATCGGTGAAAAGTACCGGATTAAATTGTCGCCACCGCAACCAGACCTCCGGTTTTTGCCTGAAGGTGGTGAACTGGTTGCCGGACAGGAAAACCAGTTGGCTTTTCGCTGCGTTGATGCTGATGGTAACCCGTTGAATGTTAGCGGGCAATTATTGGCGGCCAATGGAAAAGCAATCACCGGATTCTCCACCGAATATGACGGTATGGGAAGCCTGAAGATCACACCTCAGGCCAGACAAAAATATTCAGCAAAGATCTCCTATAGGGATTCGGTCTTCACGTACGATTTACCTGGAATAAACGATGAAGCCTACAGTATTCATCTCCTCACGCAGGATGCCGACAGCATTCATTTTGCGCTGCTGAAAAGCGGCAATACAACTCCCTATTTCCTATTACTGGGGCATTGCCGGGGTAATACCAAGTTCATGGTTACCGGCGTTCTGGAAAACCATCGTCTGGAATTAAGTGTGCCGACCGAAGATTTCCCCGAAGGTATCCTGAGTTTCACCTTGTTTATCAACCGGATTCCGCGAGCAGAGAGACTCGTCTATTTGGATAAGGAAGAAAACATCCGTTTCAAACTGGTGAAAGCATGGACCGATGACACCAACACGACAGCAGATTTTAGTCTGCAGGCCTTCCGCAAGGATGGCAGCCCGGTGAACTGTAACTTCTCGTTGACCGGTTGGAATAGCAAGCTCGAAAACTCACTGGACAGCCTGGAGAATATTCACAACTACCTGCAGTTCTCGTCCGACTTACAAGGCGAAGTTTTGGCCAATACGGCCGTTTTCAATCCGACTGACCCGACACAAAACGCCAGGCGCGACCTGTTGCTGATGACTTACGGGTGGCGGCGCTTTAACTGGGTTGATATCGCCAGTTTTGGCAGCGAACAACTCGCTTATAAACCCGAAAAGGGCCTTTACCTAAACGGCCGCATTTATCGTAAGCTCACCGGGAAGCCCGTTCCCAAAAACTTCGAGGTATCGATTATTCTGAAGCTGAAAAAATCAATTGATATCGATAAAACATACACCAAAGAAAACGGTCAGTTTAATTTCTCGTTGCCCGCGTTTACGGATTCGGCCAGCTTGACCATTCAAACCAAAAACCGGTCGGACCGGCAAAAAGACTACATCATCGACCTGAATACAAACCTGGAGCAGATGCACCTGAACGCGATGAGCTTCGATAAGATCGATAAAAGCGGTTCGTCGCCACTGGTGCTGAACTTTCCACCAACCCAACAAATATCCGGCGTCGAAACAAGCTCAACAACAACAGCCGAAGTACCCAAGCCGGCTGTCATCAAAAAACCGCGAATCGACAATTACTATTTCCCGGGCAAGGACACGTTTCTGATTGAAGAAGTGGAAGCCCGTTCCAACTTTCTGAACCGACGCGACTCGATGATCGCTCAAACCGGCCAACCCGATGTGGTGATCGAGTCGGCCCAACTCAAGCAATTGACCGAAGAAAAAGCCTGGTATGCGAATCTTTGGGACTTGCTGGCGGATCAGGTTCCCGGACTTCGCATCACCCAGGCGCCTTACCAAGCCCGGCTGGCAAAAAACTGCAACCTTGTCATTGCCAATCCCTCTGATGTGGCCAGTCTGAGCGGCGACACCTTTGAAATCGGCTCCCCTGCGGTGTACTTCAATGTCTCTGAAAACCCGGATGGTTACCTGTACATTTTTGTCGACCGCGATTTCCTTAACAGTGAAAGTGTCCCGTTGTATGACTTTCTGAGCTATATGGATCCCGGAGAAATTGAATCGCTCAACTTTATAGCCAGACCCAAAAACTACGACGTCAGCATGTCGTTCATGGACGTGTTTACCACACTTAGCCTTGAACTTGGCCGGCAGGATTTGGTTGAAGGGCTGGAAACAGGTGGCAATTTATTCCCCAACCAAATGGAATTTATGGAAACAACACAGCGAACCACCGCACCTCCGGCTTTCCTTTTCATTACAACCAAATCGAAAGGCGGTATCTTCTACCAGCGTTCCAAAGGTCTGCAATCGCTGTTCCTGACCGGGATCACAGCACCACGCGAATTCTACATTCCTAAATACAAAGCATCGGACGACGGGTTAGCAAGCCAGTTCCGCAAAACTGTTTTCTGGGAGCCGCAACTGGTTACCGACACCAACGGAGTTGCTCAAATAGCCATTCCTTCAGCGGTGGTTAATGCGAACACCATCTTCCAAATTCAGGGAATCTCGGCACAAGGCGAAAGCGGTTCGCAAACCTTCACCTTCAACCCAAACCAAAAGCAGGAAAACAGGATGACGGCAGCACCGGCAATTGCCGCTACAACGGCCACAAGCGCCAACCAAACGAATGACTACGCCAAGCTCCGGATGTACACGGGCGTGGTTACCGATGCTGAAACCGGCAACCCCATTTCGTTTGCCGACCTGAGTCAGTCGTCACTATATTACCACGAATGCACCAACAGCGCGGGCGGGTTTTTCCTGTCGGCCGACCGGCTGAAAGGCTACCAGGAAATCACGGTATCCAGTCCGGGCTACCAGCCGCAGAAGCTGCCGGTTCCCGCCAACATCAGTGCAGTCATTCAAATTAAACTGGTAAAAGCGCCGATCTCAAAACCCGACGAACCATCAAAAGCGCGGAGTGTTGTTCGCAATGCCATTCGCGAATCGCGTCAATTGTATGCCTCCGAAGAAAGCTTCCATGGGTACAACCGCGAAACCGTTGCGATTGACGGCAATGTTTACGGCATTTACGAGATGGCCTTCAACTACTCCAACGCAGGCTCTCCCGGCATTCCGTCAGCCATTCGTTTCGAAACAGCCAAGTTTAAAAACACCGAAGATAAAAACGGCCACAAACTGATGATGTTGAAGCCCAACCACCGCAGTTTGTTTTATCCGCTTATTGCCGATGTGCTGGCAACCGCTCCCGAGTTTTGGCGACTGGAAACAACCGACCGCTTCGATTACGACGAAGTTGGACAGGTTGAATACGACGGCGAGCTGTGTTACAAAATTCAATTTAAGCAGAACGACCAGTTGGTTTTGGCCCTGCAAAGCGGTATGCTTTACATTGGCAAACAAAGCGGCGCCTTACGCTACGCGACGTGGAATACAACGCCCGACAAACGCAAATATGTGAGCTATACCAGTTACCTGCAATCGAACCCGATGGAATACGACGTGCAGCTTACCGACGATTACAACGAGGCTAGCTATAGCTTGCAAAACGGCCAACTTCGGCTGCAGGGAACCAGCCGGCAACTAACCGTTTTGGTGAACGGGCAAGACTACCTGCAATTCAACAACCGGCTGTCAATCGTTGGGAAGAGCCCGCGGTCGTACAAAGATTTGACGAATAAAAACACCGACTTGCTGATTGAAGACCAGCAAAGCAAACACATGATGGTGAAGGACGCCAGCTACCAAATTGAGCCTTGGGTGAATTTAGGGATTGTGAAGCCCGAGCAAAAGTTGCTGAAAGACGCGGAGTATTTGCATGATATCAGTTTGTACCGATAGCCAAAACCATGCGGTAACGCTGCGAAAAGCTTGTCGAAATTTTCGAAACGGTGAAACCGCTTCATTTGGGGCTGTCGAAATTTTCGAAAACGCCAAAACAAGTGAAATGCACCTTTCGAAAATTTCGAAAGCATAAAAACACCCCAATTGATGCTGTCGAAATTTTCGACGGCATCAAATGAAGCCACGCGGGGCTTTCGAAAATTTCGACAGCATCAAACGGAGTGAGGCGGGGCTGTCGAAAATTTCGACGACCGCCTGTTGGTCGAAACAACGACGTTTCAGTTTTAACAGCCACCAAACAATGTTGCAGGACAGTTCTTAAAACTTAATAGCTGCCAAAAAATATTGCAGGGCACATCCTAAAATTTAACAGGGTCCCTGCAACGTTGCAGGGGGCCGGTTAAAATTTAACAGGCTCGGTGCAGCTTCGCCTGCCCGCTGTTAAAACCGAAACCGGTTCAGACCGACCGGCGCGACGCCGTTGAATATTGAAAAGCGAGCCGGCTGTTGCTCGTGCCGGTCTCAAAAAAAAACCTGCCTCGTTTCCAAGGCAGGCGCATCAATATAAGCGATCAAAATAAAACATCATACTTCCAGTACGGCTTCCAACTGTTGCTGCCCCGCTTCGATAGCTTGCAGGTTCATCGGAATTAATTTATGGTGACGTTCGGGCAGCGATTTCTCCAGGCCTTTGCGAATACTTTCCATCGCAACAACCGGCCGCACCTTCAGGTAAGCACCGAGCACCACCATATTAAACGTTTTTACATTACCCATTTCGGCGGCAATCTTGGTTCCGTCGATCTTGTAGATATTGATATCGGTCCGCGTTGGCGGGTGCACAATTCCATTGGGATCGTACAACAGCGTTCCGCCCGGCTTCACTTCGTTTTCAAACTTATCCAGCGACTGCTGGTTCAGAATGATGGCGGTGTCGAACTCATGCAGAATGGGCGAACTGATCCGATCGTCGCTAAGGATCACGGTTACGTTGGCCGTTCCACCGCGCATTTCGGGTCCGTACGACGGGAACCAGGTTACTTCCTTCCCTTGCATGACGCCCGAGTAGGCCAAAATTTTCCCCATTGAAAGCACTCCCTGGCCGCCAAATCCGGCGATGATAATTTCTTCTGTCATGCTAATTGAGTTTTAAGGTTTTGTTGAAAGTAGGCTTCCGGACCGGCTTTTTCGCCGTCTTTAATATCACCAATCGGGTAGAACGGAAACATGTTATCTTCCATCCACTTGTTGGCTTCAATGGGCGTTAGTCGCCAACCGGAACTACAGGTCGAAACCACCTCAACAAAGGACGTTCCTTTTTTAGCCATGGCATTTTCGAAGGCTTTTTTCAGTGCTTTGCGGCATCGGCGCGATGCAGCCGGCGTGTGTACCGACTGGCGGGAAACGTAGCTTGTTCCCGGCAGCTGGCCGATCAGCTCGGTAATTTTTAGGGGGTAACCGTTGCGATCCAGGTCGCGACCGCAAGGCGTAGTCGCCGTTACCTGCCCCAGCAGGGTGGTTGGTGCCATTTGTCCGCCGGTCATCCCGTAAATGGCATTATTAATAAAGATGACAACAATGTTTTCGCCCCGGTTGGCAGCATGCATAATTTCGGCAGTACCAATCGAAGCCAAATCGCCGTCGCCCTGGTAGGTGAACACCACTTTCTGAGGGTTCACACGCGAAATGCCGGTAGCAACAGCCGGTGCGCGGCCATGAGCCGCCTCGTGCCAGTCAATGTCGATGTAGTTGTAGGCAAACACACTGCACCCAACCGGTGAAACACCAATGGTTTTCTCCTGAATACCGAGTTCTTCAATCACCTCGGCCAGCAACTTGTGCACCACCCCATGGCTACAGCCCGGACAATAGTGCATGGTGTTGTCGTTAAGCAATTTTGGTTTCGAATAAACCAGGTTTTCTTCTTTGATGATATCTTTTAGTTCCATTGTTTATCCTCCGATTAGTTTTTGTTCCAATGCCTCAACAACTTCGCCGGGAGATGGAATGATCCCTCCCATCCGCCCAAAATAGATGACTGGCTTCGAATTACCAGAGCAACCAACGGCCAGACGAACATCTTCGATCATTTGGCCGGCATTCATCTCAACAGTCATGAAGCCTTTCACGCGCTCAGCCAGTTCAGCAATTGGTTTTGTTGGGAACGGGAAAAGCGTAATCGGACGGATTAAACCAACTTTCAATCCTTTTGCCCGGGCAATATCCACCGATTTTTGACAAATACGGGCTGAAGAACCGAAAGCGACCAGGATGTATTCGGCATCGTCGCACTGGATCATTTCGTAGCGAACTTCCTCTTCTTCCATCTGACGATATTTCGCCTGAAAACGAAGGTTGTTTTGTTCCATCAAAACGGAATCCAGCTCCAGCGAAGTAATCACATTTTTCGAGCGGTTGGCTTTCTTTCCGGTAGTCGCCCAGTTGCCGTATTCGGTTTCAATTTCAGTATCCGTTTTGCGGGGAACGAAATCGCTCAGCTCGACCTTTTCCATCATCTGGCCGATTGCGCCGTCGGCTAAAATCATCGCCGGATTGCGGTATTTAAAAGCCAGCTTGAAAGCCAGGTCCACAAAGTCGTTCATTTCCTGAACCGATGACGGTGCGAGTACGATGAGTCGGTAATCGCCGTGCCCCCCGCCTTTGGTCGACTGGAAGTAGTCGGCCTGCGAAGGTTGAATGGTTCCCAATCCCGGGCCGCCACGTTGAACATTTACAATGACACAGGGCAATTCAGCGCCTGCAATATACGAGATCCCTTCAGCCATCAGGCTAATGCCCGGACTCGAAGAGGAAGTCAACACTTTTTTACCGGTACCGGCGGCACCGTAAACCATATTGATGGAGGCCACTTCACTTTCGGCCTGTAAAACCACCATGCCGGTTTCGTCCCATGGTTCCCTGTTCATCAGCGTCTCCATGACTTCCGACTGGGGCGTAATCGGGTATCCAAAGTAAGCATCGCAACCACAGCGAATCGCTGCTTCAGCAATCACTTCGTTCCCTTTCATTAGTCTTAGTTCTCCCATTGTTCCTCTTTTTGAGATTTTTTCACTCGGTAAACCGTGATGCAGGTATCCGGACAAATAACCGCACAGTTTGAACATCCGATGCATGCCTCCGGCTTGTCCATAAATGAATAGTGATACCCCCGACTGTTTACCTGCTTGTTTTGCGCCAGAACTTGTTGCGGACAGGCAACGACACAAAGGCCACAACCTTTGCACGCTTCCGTATCAACCACAACTGCGCCAATTACTTTTGCCATAAGTTCGTTCTTTTAATGTCCCGGTCTTTTCATGCCGTCTCTAGCAATTTGGCCATACTTTTATTGAAAAAACATGATAAATTTTAGACTTGCCGCACAACATGAAAAGGCCGATCATGTGATCAACTTTTGTTCACTCTCAGACAAAGCTATCTTAAACAGACAGCTTAAACCGCAACAATTGTTGCATAATCAGCTCTATATTTTATTGAGTATACGAGTGAAGATGTTGCGATGGATACCTAAATAGGAAGCAACATGCTGGCGTTGTACGCGAGACACGATCTCGCTGTGTTCTTTAACAAACATTTTAACGCGTTGTGAAGCGGTAAGCGATTGTAATGAATGGACCCGGCGAAGCGCCTGCACGTAACTTTCTTCGGCCATAATACGCACCAAGCGGTGCAAGTCGGGGTTTTGTTCGAGCAGCTCTTCGTATTCGCCGCGGTCGATATAAATCAACTCGGAATCTTCGTAGGCACGAATGATTTCATTCGATTCTTTGCCGCTCATAAATGTTTCGTGACTGCTAACAATACCGTTATCGGGGATGTAGAAAAAGCGGGAAATCCATTCGTGTCCCGACTCTGAAGTATAGGAGGCATACAACAAGCCGCTGAGCAGAAGTCCAAGTTTCCGGTTCGGTTCTCCGTAATTCAGAAAGATCTCTCCTTTTTTTAAATGAATGGGTTGGCGCGTTGCGAAAAACGCTTTCAGTTGATCAAAAGTTTGCGTGTATCCCGAACCCATTTCAGTCATTTCCTTCGATTTTAGTTGAGTGGAAAATCCCGGTTAAATTGCATGAGTCTCTTTTCGAGCGCATCAAACTGACTTCGCCCGACATGAGACACACAAGCACGAAGGCCCTCCATATCGCTCCCTGTATTTTTCAGGGTAATGGCACTAATACCGTAGTACAATAAATTATGCAGTAACTCTCCGCCTGTCATTCCCGGGTAAGAAATGGTAAAGTAGAAGCCGTCGGCAATGGGCTCGTCTCCATCCTTCTCGTAGACGATCTCAAAGCCATTTTTCACGAAGAAATCTTTCATGATTTTGGCCTTCGCTCCGTATTCCTTTACTTCATCTACAAAGTTGAAACGCCCTTCATTGGCAGCTTTCAGCATAGCCGCCAAGGCAAATTGTGCTGAATGGCTTGTCCCCGATGAAATGGCATACAGCACCCGCTGAACGATCGTATTTCCGAAAGAGTTGCTGTGAAAACGGGTTTTCAGGTTTTCGTAATCGCGGTTGTACAAGGCATCCGAAATCACCATAATCCCGATGCGCTGACCGGCATACGAAAAGATCTTCGAGCTTGAAATAAACAGCACATAGTTATCGGTGTAACGTGCCACGGTTGGTTGATAGGGTGGCTCGCCCGGCGTATATAAATTCTGACGGAAGTCCATGGCAAAGTAGGCCAGGTCTTCCATGACAATAATATCGTATTTGGTGGCTAATTCGCCAATAATTTGCAGTTCCGCTTCGGTAAAGCAAATCCAGCTGGGGTTATTGGGATTGGAATAAACAATGGAATTGATGTTCCCTTTACTGAGGATACTTTCCAGTTTTTCCCGCAGTTTTGCGCCACGGTAATTGAATACATCGAAGTTTTCGTAGCGATAGCCCATCACCATCATCTGCTGCTTTTGCACGGGGAAACCCGGATCAATAAACAGCACCGTATCCTTTTTCGGATCAAGCTGACTGGCCACCATAAAAGCCGAATAGGTTCCCTGCATCGAACCAACAGAAGGAACACAGCCTTGTGGTTGTACATCAACATTCATAAACAACTTAACAAAGCGGGAAGCCTCCTCTTTAAGCGGCTTGATGCCATCAATCATCGGGTACTTCGAAGCGACTCCTGATTTGAGAGCTTCAATTTCGGCTTCAACACCGACCTTCGCCGGCGGAAGACCCGGAACCCCCATCTCCATGCGTATAAACTTTTCAGGACTTTCTTCTTCGATGGCGTTTACCAATCCTACGATTTCGCGAATGGTCGCATCTCCAACTTCATCAATTCGCAAACGGGATAAACATTGGTCAACCAGTTCGCGACTTATAGGTGTATTTTTCATGTTGATATTCCGAAAATTACCGGATCTGTTAATATCAATTAATGCTGGTGAGCAAGAAGGTCATTAGATCGTCACGTCTTTCAAAAACAGACAACGACCTCATCTTAAACGAGCCCGGAGCTATAAACCAAATGCGGCTTTCACGGCAACAGCCCAACTGGCAACCCGTTCGTCTGTTAATTCCGGTTCAAAATCTTCGTCAACCGGCAAACCAACAAATTTGCCATCAACCAAAGCTTCTGAATCATCAAACTCATAGTCTGAAGGGTCAACAGGAACAACGACTTCAGCGTCAGGAGTTGCTGATTTTATTTCACGATATAAGCGTCCCATGGCATTCACAAAATGTCCCGGGTAAGTGATGTGATCACCTAGACCGAAAATAGCCACTTTTTTGCCTGCATAATCTGCCTGGGCGATTTCCGGAAAGAACCTGGCCCAATCGGTATTTGAGTATTCAGAATCCCATGTTTCTTTACCAACAGTAGAAATTCCAAAAATTAGTTTATCGTATTTTTCCAGATCGGAAGCTCCAGCATCATTTACTGATACCAATTCAACCAAATCGTCACCAATAGCAGCTTGTACTTTTTCTGCTACCCGATGAACTGATCCTTTTTCTGGTCCGAAGAATAATCCTATTTTACTCATAGCTATATTTTTTACTGGTTAGTGATTTCCAATTCAGCACGAACATATTCCCCTAAAATAGACAAACTGGAAACATTTTTCAAGACTCGGTGGATTGCTTTTTCATAATTTTCCTCCGAATTATATTCCACATCGACATGGATGGTATATTCGTTTGGTTTCCCGACAATTGGAATCGACTGAATTTTATTCAGGTTAATCTGATTTTCAGCGAAAATATTTAACACACGGGCCAAAGCGCCGTAATAGTGCCCAACCTCGAAAGCCAGCGATGCTTTGTTGCTTCCGCCGTTTTGATTGGCGTGCTTGCTCAGCACCCAAAATCGGGTATAATTTTTCTTGTTCGATTCAATACCGCTATCCAACACATTCAAGCCATAAATTTCGGCTGTGCGCAAATTGCCAATAGCTGCTGCATCGGTTAATTTTTCGCTCACCAAAATCTTCCCTGACATGGCAGTATCCTGATTTTCGATGATCCGGGCTTTCGGGAAATATTTTTCAATATACTCCACACATTGGCGAATGGCCACCGGATGAGAATAAATCGTTTTGATATCTTCCGCCTTTGCGCCCGGCAACATCATCAGGTTCATCTGGATGTGGATATAGGTTTCGCCGGTTACATGCAAGTGATAATCGCGTATAAGCGAATAATTTTGCAGAATACTGCCGGCAATGGAATTCTCAATAGCCATCACCGCGATATCGACTTGATCAGTATCAACCAATTCGCATACGCTTTGAAAAGAACGACACTCTACGATTTCAACTTCTTCATCGCCGAAATACTTGCGTGCCGCATCTTCGTGGAAGGAACCCGCGATTCCTTGTATTGCAACTTTCTTCATAATAATGCACAGTAGATTTGAAAATCCTACCTGGATTTTGACCGGCACAATTTACACAAAAAAGCTGCGAAATCGGCATCGGCCCAAAGAAAGAAATGCGGAATTTAACAAAAAGGCTGTCCTTTTGTCAAATTCCGCATTTCGGGGCTTTCCCTGTATTGTTTTGTGAAATGAAGTACAGCCTAGAAAGCGTACACCATCGACAAGCTCACACGTTTGTTGGTAGCCCGGTGTGTTGTGGCATAAGTACCATCGCTGAAGTCAAATCCTTCGGTTCCGTAGTTGGCCGAAGTAACTTCGCATTCAGCAACAAAACGCAACTTCAATATATTGTACGCCAGGTGAACCGACCCTCTGGCCACGTCCTGAATATTCGGAAGCAAACCGGCTACCAAAGCAGATCCGCCATTATTATAAACAGCATCAGTTGTTCCTAAATTCTTACCGTAACCGGCGAAACATCCAACCTGCCATTTCATTCCGTAAATCAGGTTAAACAAACCAGTGCAATTGTTGTAGTTGGTGTAAGTCTCAGCTCCGGTTTGTTCATCTTTACTTGCCACAGCATAACCACCCAACAAGGTCAGGTGCGTCATATTTTGGCCGTAAAAGGACTTAACAGTTACCTTCAACTTTTCGTGTTGATACTTCACATAAGCCATACTTCCCTTGCTAATCAAATACTCGTCGGCTTTATATATTCCGGCTGTTCCGGTAGTACTCATTCGAGGCTTAATACGCTTCATTTCCACTCCTGCACCCAAAGTCCAGTCTGTCGATTTATATTCGGCAACCAATGTCAATTCGGGCATCACACCATTACGCTGTGCCTGGTTGGCAGTCGTGTAAACCCCGGTATCGAACGAACGGGAAGTAAACTGATTCTCGTAAACAGCAGCAGCACCGACGGTAACTTGTCCCAGTTTATAGTCGAACCGAACTTGTGGTGAACGGTTAAAAGCCTGAAACGGAGCACCTGTATTAAAAGCACCAACTTGTGGATATACGCCGCCACCCCAGAATGGATGCCAGGTTTGCCCAACAGTCAACTTCGATTTTTCCCAACTAAAAGCAACATAGGCATGGCGGATTCGAAACAAAGTAGGTTCAGACTTGCTGATGCCGCCATAATCGAATTCCAAATCAGCCACCGTTTTAGCTCCCAATAAATCAGGTCCACTAACTTTCACGCCCAGTCGCGAAGCTAAAGCTGTCAGGTTGGCGCTGGTTTGTTCATTCAAATCCTCACCATTGGCATCCACGCCGGTATACAGCGGAACCAGGTAAAAGTTTTCATGAGCTACATCGTTTCCTTTGTAAGTATCCAGGTAGAAATCGGTACGAACGAAGCCGTAAAAATTGAGTTTGAAGTCATTCAGACTAGCTTGTTGCGCTTGGGTAGTAATAGCAAGCAGGGACACAAGGAGTGCTCCCGTAATACGTTTTAACATGTTGTTATTCCGGTTAATTGATGGTTTTTCTTTTTTGCGACAACCGAACAGTATTTTTAACTCCAATACAAAAAAATACGATCCGGCTATTCATCCTCTCAAATCGGCGGCAAAAGTAGAGGCTTACTACTGATTGCAAAAATATTACCCATGCTTTCACTCAGATTTCACATTTTATTCAAACAAAGTCATTCGTTTGTAACATCGATTACAGCTTAGTACCTTCCGCGCTCCTATTTTTGCTGAGAGTGATCCGACAAATGAAAAATAAAGCGCTTAAACTATTTCGCAAACTCCATAAATGGCCGGGTATCATTATTGCCCTTTTGGCTATTCTTTTTGCGACCTCCGGAGTGGTCATGAACCACAGGGAGTTGTTCTCATCTGTCGACATTAACCGGCAGCTACTTCCGCCCGGCTATCAGTACGACAACTGGAATCTGGCAGCAGTTCGCGGTAACCTTATTACCAAGGACAGCACAGAGTATATCTTCGGGAACATCGGTATTTGGGAAAAGCGCTCCAATCAATTTGCGGATTTTAACCAAGGCTTCCCGAAAGGGATTGACCACCGGAAAATTTCGGGAATGGCTCAAACGGCAAGCGGTCAACTCTATGCAGCCACCCAATTCGGATTATATGGCCGCCAACGAAAGGATTCAGCCTGGCACAAAATAAAACTGCCAATTCGGGAAGAACGGCTGACTGACATTTTCCTGAAACAAGACAGCTTGCTTGTTTTAAGCCGGAGCTTTCTGTTAAAGTCGGCGAACGGGCTTGATTTCGAATGTATTCAACTGGTCGCTCCCCAAGGCTATATTCGCGAAACCGGGCTCTTTCAAACCTTGTGGCAACTCCACAGCGGCGAACTCTTCGGGCTTCCCGGAAAACTGTTTGTCGATCTTTTGGGCTTGGTTACCATTCTGCTTTCGCTGACCGGGCTCCTTCACTTCTTTTTACCCAAAATTGCCAAAAGACGAAAAACATTACAAAAAGACAACAAAAAGCTGACTGCCAACCGTCGTCTCAACTTGCGCTGGCACAATGTTGTCGGCTACTTGTTCATTGTCTTTCTGCTGATCAATACTTCAGCCGGGATTTTTCTGCGGCCTCCCCTGCTCATCCCCATTGCATACACCAAAGTCGGTCTCATTCCGGGAACCACGCTCGACAATCCAAATCCATGGTTCGATAAACTTCGTCGCGGGGTTTGGGATGAAACACTTGAGAAATATGTGCTGTCGACAGCTGACGGCTTCTACTTTTTCGATGAAAATCTGCAGCAAAAACCTCAACGGGCAAGAATTCAGCCACCTGTCAGCGTGATGGGCTGCAATGTACTTCAGGAAACAGGGCCGGCGCAATACCTGGTGGGATCGTTCAGCGGACTGTTTGTTTGGGATATCCGTCAACAACTGGTGATTGACGCGTTTACCGGGACCGCTCCTCATGCGGCCACAGGAAGACCGATATCAAATCATTTAATCACAGGATACACGGAATCGGCAGAGGGAGAGAACTATCTTTTTGATTACAGCAACGGATTGCAACATACAGGATCTCAAAAGCGATGGGACATGTCGAAAGAATTGTTGGATAAAACGCCAATTTCACTTTGGAGTACAGCGCTTGAAGTACACACCGGCCGCATCTTTGAGCACCTGGTTGGACCATTCTACATCCTGTATGTTCCTCTTTCGGGTTTGTGTCTGCTGATGGTGCTTATCAGCGGCTTCCTGATTTGGTGGAAAGCTTATCGTCGCAAATAGACGGTCATTAAAAAGGATAGCCGATCGCAAAGTTGAAATTATAATGCTCGCTCCTAAGCGGGTAGTTTCCGGGGATGAAACGCTTTCCTTCCGGCAGAGAAGGGTCACGTAGTTTGACTCCTAAATCGAACCGGAACACAAAGTAGTTAAAGTCAAAGCGTAAGCCGGTACCAGTACCAACGGCTATTTCTTTGTAAAACTGATTGAATTTAAAGGTTGCCCCTTCCCTGTTATCCTTGGAATTGATTGCCCAAATATTTCCGGCATCAAGGAAAAAAGCGCCTTCAATAAAACCAATCAAACGAAAACGATATTCAATATTTCCTTCCAGCTTAATATCTGCCGATTGGTTGGGATATTCGTCCGCCGAAGCCTTGTAAGTACCAGGCCCCAATGTACGCACCTGCCAGGCCCGAATACCATTGGCACCTCCACCAAAATATTTCTTCTCGAAAGGCATCACATCGAAGTTTCCGTAAGGCAGAGCTGCACCAAAGAAGGCACGGCTTACGATGGTGTTAAATTTATCCAGTTTGTAGCCTAAGCGAAATTCGACATCTGTTTTCAAATATTGAGCAAACCGGTTTCCCAATATCCGGTAATATTCGGATGTCTCGTTTGTTTCTGTATCAACCGATTGATACTTGGAACGACCGAGTAACTTGCAATAAGCTGATAAAATATTTCCGGCAGATTCTACGGTCCACTTGAAATAATGGTAGGTATTATCTTTCTCGGTACTTTGCGTATTATCAACCAAAGCATAGTTTATGGCCATAATTAAGTGGTCGGTGAAACTACTCTTGATATACAAGTCCTTAATGGAGTTGATAAAATCCTCATTGAGATTACTTAAATTCACAAAGTTCCAGTCAAACACATTCAGATAATTTGTTCGGTATGGTTTACTTTTCCATTTATACCCGATTCGTACGTTTGTAATTGTACGGGTATAGTCCGGTCGGCGCTGGTAATTATATCCGCCGGAGAAAACAGTCTGAGGCACCTGGTAGCTAAAAAACCGCTCAGCATTAAACGGAATTAAAAACTTAGGGATCGTCAGTGAAGTTTCCAGTCCGTGCTCCCGGGTATTGAAATTCAACTTATTGTCGGAGACTAAGGTTTGCTGACGTTCCCAGGCACTTTTCAGTGTCACATTTAAGATTTCAGCCCCGTGAAAAAGATTCAGGTGCTGGTAATTCAAGTTTCCGGCTACCCCAAAGTTACCCGACGAGTTGGTTCCTTCCAGTTCAACCGAAAACCCCTGACGCGGTAATGGCGACAGTTGCATATTACAGTCCAGAACCCCGATCGAATCATTCCCGAATTCGGGAACCGGTTCAAAGTTAAGATTCACCAGTTTGAACTGTTGCAATTGGTTTAACGAGCGGAAGGTTCTTTCCGAATTTACCAGGGAATAGTAGGTACTATCCTTCATGCGGTTCAAATTCTCGAGTAACTCCGGTTTGTACCTGAGCTTATCCTTGTAAATAAAGGAATAGGGCGGTTCATAAATTGTATCCCGCTCGGCACCACCGAAAGCCCGGCTAAATTGCAGCGGCGTGAAATCGGTGTTAAAGGTGTAATGACGGATCACAAATTTCCGGTGATGACGGATAGTATCTGCATTTTCCTGCAGGCTAGCATCGCTGATCTGAATCGTCAGGTTCACCTCTTTATTATTCAGTGCCGTATCCGCAACATATTGAATGTGGTCGGTTGAAAACGCGAAATAGCCGTTATTTTTCATTTGAGTGCTCAGTCGTGTCCGTTCGGCATTCAATTCATCAACATCAAAAATATCGCCCGGTTTAACAACCTGCTCTGTGGTATCTTTAAAAATTAACGGCAGTAAATTCGGGTCTTCTATCTCATAGTTATAATCCCGAATCCGATACGGTTCGCCGGTTTGGATGTCGTAAACCAGACTTACTTTTTTCCGTTTCGAATGATAGATGGTTGTGTCGCTGACGATCGCATCGTAATAACCTTTATTCTTCAAATAGACCTGCAAATGCTCCAGCGAACGTTGCGTTTGAAAATCCTGGTAAATAACCGGAGCTTCACCGATTCGCTTAAACCAGTCGTTATCCTTTTTCCTGGACGACATGTTGTACAAGCCCAGGTGGAACTTAAAAAAGCCCAGAATCTTCAGGTTCTCACTTTGCCGAACCTGTCTTTTCAGTTCGTCCTTATTGATCTGTTTATTGTCAACATTAACTTCCAGACTATTGAGCAGGTAACTTCCTTCGGGAACGAACTTCGTTGATGAACATGCAGAAAATACGATCAGAAATAGCACGATCAGAAGATTATTCAAATATTTCCGCTGTGTAAAGACCATATTCTCGTTATCTGTTTTCGTCTGTTTTAACATGGAAGAGGAGTGTCTCTGCAAAGATTGAAAGATTTTTGAATTCTGTGGTTAATTTGCTCCAATTCTATCTGGCCATTCTGAAAAAAAATGACCCGTTTTCCCCTGCCTACTAACAGGAAAGCTAAAATTAGGTTCAATCCCACCGGTTTGCCCCGGAAGTTAACTTAATTTAAATTGACTCTAAATACGCAAGACCGTAACTTGTATAACAAATTAGACTACAGGACTTATCCGTCGATATCAAACCAAGTTAAGCCGGTTTAATACAAAACGAACAGTCGGAGCATTGGAAATCGCACGAGCACGATTGAGCGGATCTGAATTAAAAACGAACCGGGAAGAAAATTTCGTCCAAACGGACAACGCTGTTTAATAATTAAAAATCGAACTTTCAATGGCACGTCTAACTGAAAAAGAAAAACGTGATTTCGTTGTTCACGTCATCACAACAATCAACAATGAAGCTGCTACCCTGACAGCAGCAGGTTTTGACCCCACCAACCGGGCAACCGGTTTAAAAACCAAGTCCGACACTGCTGCCTCAGCCGAGGTGGCCCAGCAAAAGGCGCAGGCCGAGGCCATGAAAGCCACCAAAGCATCGAACGCAGCGCTCGCCGAGGCTTACAACGACGCTTCGAACGTGGTGAGCCTACTGGAAGGTTTGTTGGGTAAGAATAACGAACTGGTTCACAAACTGCATCAATTCCGGAATATCTGACACCTGTTTGTCCCAAAAATCCAGGGGATCATCATCATCCCCGAGGGGATTGCCGCAAGTACACATGTACCGGCCTATTTCCCCTTGGGGAAAGGGATAAGTACACGAGGGCAAAGCATTTTCCCCTTGGGGAACATCATGATCCCCTATGTACCGAACATTATCCCCGGTGTACTTACGGCAAGTACATCGGGGATAATCGTTTTCCCCCATGTACCCAAGGCAAGTCCATCGGGGAAAATCCCGTGCCCCCTGGGGAAAAGGGTAATCTCTCCGGTTGAGGTAACAAACACATGCCACAGAAACACGCGTTTCAAGGTATTTACAGCAACAAACAACGCCCAAATAAAACGCCACAACGACCTATATACATGCCCATTAAGGGGCGGGAAACGGTTTCGCCGTTTATTGGTAAATTGCAGATAGAGAGAACTAATTCAACAGACATTATGACGACAAAAACAGACATCATTGGATTCCCTTTTATCAATACCAGAGGAAAACGAAATTGCTCTTTCGAAACTGCAGAAGACGCAATTAAATACTTTTCTGAAATTGAAAACATAGGATATCAAAGACTAGCAGAAGAACCCCAATGCCCCTTTTTGATGATTACTCAAATTAACGCTGAGGCGAATTTTACAACAACGTTTTACTACAAAAATGAAAATAGAATCGAAAGATAACATCCAATTTAAGGATGGAGAATATCTGTGGCGGTATTTCGACTTTCATAAATTTACCTCATTGATTAGGACGAAAAAACTTTATTTCGCTCGATTGGATAAATTTGATGATCCTTTGGAAGGAATGACCTACGACTTAATTGCCAATGAAGTATATTGTCGTAACTATGAGGGAGAAATTGCCCCATCTTGGACTGAAAGTGAAAAAAGAGAATTGCAAAAGGAAGGTAAAATCCGACGAAAGCATATAATCGATGAAACAGCAAAAATTCAAAAATCGCAATTTGCTAGTTGTTGGTTTTTAAGCAAAAAAGAATCTTTTGCAATGTGGAACCTTTATTCAAACAGAGATGGTGTTGCAATCAGATACAATCCTAACGAGCTAACCAATTTAATCAAGGTAATCGCTGAATCATACGTTCACCATGATTTCAACCATTTTATAAGCGGCAAGGTTGATTATGTAGACATATGGCCTTTTGATCTTTCTAAAAAATTTGAAAATAAACACAAATTTACCGCTTTGAAAAAAGACACTAGCTATAGCCACGAAAATGAATATCGTTTCATTGTAGCTACCCCTAATACTGTCATAGGTAAATATGAATCTTTTGAGTTACCTATGGGTGACTTCCTCAACGATGATTTCAATATATTTGCCAATCCTTATATGGAACATTGGAAATTTGAAAACCTACTTGAAATCTTGAAGTCTTACAAGTTAGACCACAAACTGACTAAATCTAATTTATTCGTAAAAGACCAGCAAGACGGCTAAAGCAAACTGACCGGGTGACTTGAAGTCACCCGGTCAGTGATATCGCAACAAGCATTTCATTTTATATATTTATCTTCGTGCACAAATTCTGTTCATGCTGAGTAAAAACAAAATCAAGTTTATCCAGTCGCTGGCCCGCAAAAAGAACCGCGAGGCCGAAAAGCTGTTTTTGGTTGAAGGCGATAAAATGGTGGCCGAAGCCTTGGAGTCGCCCCTCTCGGTGCGTCTGCTCTGTGCTACCGACGAATTTTTAGCAGACAATCCCAAACTGGCAACAAAGGCTGCTGAAGTTGTTGAAGCCACCGACGACGAAATTCGCAAGGCGAGTTTACTGCAGTCGCCGCAACACGCGCTGGCGGTAGTAGCCATGCCTGAAGTTCAGTTCGACCCGAATACCCTGAACAACCAGCTCAGCCTGGCACTCGATTTTATTCAGGATCCCGGCAACCTGGGCACCATCATCCGCTTGGCCGACTGGTTTGGCATCGAACAGCTGCTGTGCTCCGAAAATACGGTCGATTGTTTTAATCCAAAGGTGATTCAAGCAAGTATGGGAGCAATCTTCCGGGTAAAGGTTCATTACCTCAATTTACCGGACAGCTTGCAACAAGCCCAAAAGCATAAGCTGCCTGTTTACGGCGCTTTCCTCGAAGGACAGAACATCTATCAGCACCAACTCAGCGAAACTGGAATTTTAGTGATGGGTAACGAAGGAAACGGCATCAGCCCTGAAGTGGAACAGGCGGTTACCGAAAAGATTCACATCCCATCGTTCGCCTCCAACGAAACCGGCAGCGAGTCGCTGAACGTATCCATGGCAACGGGAATCTGCTTATCGGAGTTCCGCAGAAGACAAATTTAAGTTGACAGTCGCAGTTTACAGGCCCGCTCTGAGGATGATTATTGGATAGCTGTGATGACAACCGAGGCTGAGACTCTCCTTTTCTTTATTTCAGTTTTTCGGCCAGCGCATCAGCACAGCGCTCCCCGTCAATAGCCGACGAGGCAATCCCTCCGGCATAACCGGCTCCTTCGCCACAGGGATATAAGTTTTTAACCCGAATGTGTTGCAAGCTTTCCTCATCGCGAGGAATTCTCAATGGCGAGGAAGTTCGGGACTCAACGCCAACGACTACCCCCTGATCCGTATGAAACCCACGGGCTTTCCGATCCATCTCAACGATCCCCTCCCGCAAACGGGAACTGATTCGTTTGGGCAATTTCTCGTGAAGCGAAGACGAGACCAAGCCCGGAGTATATGACGAGTCCGGCAAATCGGCTGACCGACGACCCGCCACAAAATCGCTGATTCGTTGTGCGGGAGCAAACTGGCTATGCCCGTTTAATTGAAAACACAGCTTTTCGACCGACTTTTGAAACTCCAGTCCGGCAAAAACACCATAATGCTGAAATTCCCGCAGATCTTCAGGCCGCACTTCGACCACCAAACCGGAATTCGCAAAAGGCGAGTTACGTTTGGATGCCGACATGCCATTCACAACCAGCTCGCCGGGAGCAGTTGCTGCCGGAACGATAAAACCGCCGGGGCACATGCAAAATGAGTAAACACCCCGATCATTCACTTGCTCAACAAACGAATAAGTTGCTGCGGGCAAATACGGCCCCCGGTTATCCTGATGATATTGAATCGTATCGATTAGAGCCTGTGGATGTTCAATCCGAACACCCATGGCAAAGGTTTTGGCTTCCAGGTTCACGCCATTCCGGTAAAGCATTTCATAAATATCGCGTGCCGAATGGCCGGTTGCCAACACCACTGAAGCACACTCAAAGCGATTACCGTCATTTAAAACCAACCCGGTGCATTGGTCCCCTTTCAGAATCAGATCGGTGACGCGTGAATTGAAATAAATTTCCCCGCCGCTGGCCAAAATTTGTTCGCGGATACGAGCGATAACGCCCGGTAGTTTATTGGTTCCAATGTGTGGATGAGCATCAATCAGTATTTGCGGGTCGGCACCAAACTGGACGAGAATTTCAAGAATCTTTTCAACGCTCCCGCGCTTTTTCGACCGGGTATACAACTTACCGTCCGAAAACGTACCGGCTCCACCTTCGCCATAGCCATAGTTCGAATCCGGATCAACCAAATGTTCCCGATGGATTTTAGCGATGTCCCGTTTCCGATCGCTTACATTTTTCCCGCGTTCAAAAATCACCGGTTTATATCCGAGCTCAATCAAGCGAAGCGCCGCAAATAAGCCTGCAGGGCCACTGCCAACAATTCCGACAGGAGTTTTTCCGCTTACATTTCCGTAGTGATAGGTCTGATGTTCAACTTCGGGCTCTTCACCCATATAAACCCGAACACCCAAGTTGATTTTAATCTGTCGTTGCCGGGCATCAATCGATCGGCGCCGAACCACAATTGCACCAATCTCAGTTGGGTCAACCCCTAATTTCGAAGCAACAACAGGGCGGTAATACGTTTCGTCTGAAGCCTGTTTAGGCGTCAATGATAAGTTGAAATCTTTCTTCATGCACAGTCAAATAGCTTGACCGCAAAATTAGGGATAAAACGGGAATAATAGCAGGATGAATTATTCGAAATGAAAACTAAGCGTGAAGATGTTCGAACTGATACTTTTGATGGATTGAGAATAATATTTCCGTTGCTCAATCGGTGGGTCTCCAATCAGGTTGTTCAAACCCAAACTGACTTTCAGCTCGGTTGAAAAACGGAAGAAACGCAAATAGCTGTCCAAGCCTATCCCCGCTTCGAGGAACACACCGCCTTTTTTCAGTTGGACCAAATCTTCTTCCCCTGACTTTGAAATATCGATGCGATAGGCCAAACCTCCAATAATGTATGGACGCTGGTTGTTCAGTCGGCTCGATTTATACTTCACCATTACAGGAAAATCCAGGTAAGTCGATTTCACCGAGACAAACTCCAGGTCCGTCGTTCCCGCATACATGTCGTATACCGGCAAATAATTTCCGTTTTTTGAATAGATGAGATTTCGCTCCCCAAAAGATAGTCCGGGCAGAAAACGCAAATCGAAATATTCGCCCAATCGGAGGTTCATAACAACAGCGACAGTCAATCCGGGACTTGTTGTGGCGATGTCAGAGCGAACAGTATCTTCATAATGAACCTGTCCTCCATCCGGATTAGTATGTGTCAGATCTTCCACAAAATCGGTATTACTACCAATTGGAGACCAATGCTCCAGTCTGTAGTCCTGAACATTCAATCCCAAGCTAAAGCCAAAGTGAATTTTCTTGTTGTCGAAGTTGGTCAAGTGCAACACATGCGGCTTCTGGGCAAAGCTCGCAAAGCCCAACAAAATGAATATGACGAATGTGATTTGTTTTTTCAAAGGGTACACGTTTGCATTCTTATTCAAAACACGAATTTTACAAAAATATTGTACTGCGTCCCTTTAAAACCGAATTTATTTCTGAGCCAGGTAGATCGTCGCAATTCCCGAAGTCAACCGCCATTGCCGGCTTTCGGAAAAGCCACAATTCGTCAGAATATTCAAAAAATCCTGATCATCGGGAAAAGCCATTACCGACTCGGGCAAATAGCTGTAAGCCGATGCATCTTTAGAAATCATTCCTCCCAAAAGTGGCAAAATATGAAAGAAATAAAACTTATAAAGCTGCTTGAACGGAAAATATTTGGGTTTCGAAAATTCCAAAACAATAGCCACTCCTCCCGGTTTTAACACGCGATGAAATTCCTGTAAGCCTTTCTCCAGATGTTCAAAATTGCGCACTCCAAAAGCTACGGTAATCGCATCGAATGATGCATCATCAAAAGGCATATCCTCCGAATCACCTTTTTTGAAGCTGATAAGGTGATCAAGCTTCAGGCGCTTCACCTTTTCCGCTCCAACTTTAATCATCTGCTCCGACAAATCGAAACCAACAATCTCCTTGGGAGCAATGCGTGACGCTTCTATCGCAAAATCGCCTGTTCCGGTAGCAACATCCAGTAAACGCGATGGATTGTAGGCCTTTAAAATGCGAACGGCTTTTTTACGCCATAACTTATCAATTCCCAAACTTAAAAAGTGATTCAGGAAATCATATTTGGGAGCAATATTGTCGAACATCTGCTCGACCTGCTGCTTCTTATTTTTTTCGGAATCCTGGTACGGTGAGACTGCCATTAAACGATTGGATTCATTTTATCAATAAAACCGAACGATTCATCATCAATCCGGATTTCGCCTTTGGTTACATGGCCAAGGGTGAAGAATGGTAATTTTGTTGTGCTCATATAATCGACAAAATCATCTGCCTTATCACGTGGCACTCCAACAATCAGGCGTCCCATTGATTCGCCAAACAAGAAGGCATCACGGCGAATCTCTGCATCTGTTGTTATATCAAAGCCGAACTTGGTTGGCATTCCCGCGCGAAGCAAGGAGAAAAACAACCCACCTTTTCCTACCGGGCTGGCAGAACTGATCAGTTTTTGATCAATCAATCCACACATCACGCCGTGTAACTCAGCTTCTCTGTCAATATCGAATACAGGCAGCGCCGATTCTCCAATTTCATGGTAAAACTCCAGATATTCTGAAGAGTTGATATCGTCGTAAGATTGACCAATTACAAATATGTTGTTACCTTTCGATTTAAACTGGTGAGTCAGCACCTTGTCCTTATCGCTCACACTTCCCATCATACTGATGATAATGGTTGGCAAAACAGGGCCATGTGCTGAAAAATGGTCGAAACGGATTTTACGATCCGAGACTTTCACTCCAAATTTGGCAGCGGCATTTTCCAACCCTTTTTTCGCACCCGATGCAATAAACTGCCCGTTCGGATCAGCAATATTAATGTGATACAGGAACGCACTTACCGCTTGTGGTTTTGCTCCAAAGCAAATCATCCGGCGGGCGGCACGACTGATCAAAATTTCCGTTGCTGTCTTGGGATCGCTTTCCAGGTGATGATGGAAGGCGTGTGTTGTCATCGACATGACCTGCCCGTTGTCGGTTGTAAAGATTCCGGCGTCATCGGTATCGTCGCTGGCCAAACTCTCAAGCTCTACCCCTTCATCACTAAAATCGTTGAAGTAATTAACCGGTGCCAAATTCGGATTGACCATTAGGTTAAAAACAATTTCATGAATATCTTTGGGCTCTTCAATCTGATCGATAGAGAATACCTCTTTATTTTCAGTAATTTCAGCCATAATAGGTTTATTTAAAGCTTGAATAATGAAAACAAAAATAGTCAAGTAGTTGATTTTTCCGAACAAAATGGGAATATTAATTTACTGGCAACAGATTCAAATCAAAACAAAATGACAAAAAAAATTGCCTTAATCACCGGAGCGACAGCAGGAATCGGACTTGAGACAGCCCGGATTCTGGCTAAAAACAGTTATAATTTGATTTTGACCGGACGCCGAAAAGATCGTCTTGAAGAGCTAAAAGCAGAACTAAGTTCAGATAGCGTTGAAATTGAGCTGCTTCAGTTTGATGTTCGCTCAAAGCTTGCAGTAGACGAGGCGTTGGCTAGTCTTCCGGCCGACTGGAAAAAAATTGATCTGTTGGTCAACAATGCGGGCCTTGCTGCAGGCATGGATCCGGTGAACAACGCAGATGTTGATGATTGGGAACAAATGATTGACACCAACGTGAAGGGATTGCTGTACGTTACGCGTACCGTTTCAAACTGGATGATTGACCGGCAAAGTGGCCACATTATCAGTATTTCATCCATTGCCGGGAAAGAAGCTTATCCGATGGGATCGGTTTACTGCGGAACCAAACATGCCGTTTCGGCCATTAGCAAGGCCATGCGCATTGAGCTCGCCCCACACAATATTAAAGTAAGCACCGTATGCCCGGGAGCCGTTGAAACGGAATTTTCACTGGTGCGCTTCAAAGGTGATGAAGAACGGGCCTCGAAGGTGTACGATGGATTCACCCCCTTGTTTGCGAAAGACATTGCCGAAACCATTTATTTTGTTGTTTCACGTCCGGCACACGTCAATATCGACGACATTCTGGTGATGCCGACAGCACAAGCGTCGGCCCGCGATTTTGTACGAAAATAATCCTGGCAAAACCAAAAAGATGACGAGAGACTAATTTCTTTCTCTCGTCTAAAATCTAATATCTAAAAGTCTAGTTTAAATGACAATATCAGCATCATATTTAAAAGAATTTACCCAACAGGTATTCGAAAAAATGGGTTGTCCTCCGGCTCAGGCCGCTGAGGCTGCCGACTGTTTAAATCAAGCCGACCTGCGTGGAGTAGATTCACACGGGGTTGCCCGGCTAAGTGGTTACATTCGCCTTTGGGAACAAAAGCGCCTGAATGCCACGCCTCAAATGAAAATAGTACACGAAACACCTTCAACTGCGGTGTTGGATGGTGACCTCGGTCTCGGACTGGTAACTGCTCCTGAGGCCATGCGCATAGCCATGAACAAAGCCCGGACAGCCGGTAGCGGATGGGTTGCCGTCAAAAACTCGAACCATTTCGGTATTGCCGGCTTCCACGCCATGATGGCACTCGAAGGTGACATGGTTGGAATTGCACTGACGAATGCCAGCCCACTGGTGTCACCAACCTTCTCAAAAAGCCGGTTTTTGGGAACAAATCCGATTGCAGTAGCCATTCCGGCCAACGAAGAACCTCCCGTTGTCATTGACATGGCGACAACCACTGTGGCAAACGGTAAGCTGGAAGTTTTGCAGCGCAAAGGTGAAAATGCCCCCGAAGGTTGGGCACAGGATAAAGATGGAAATCCAACCACCGACCCTTTCATTTTGAAAAAAGGTGGATCGATGTTGCCGCTCGGTGGTGATCGTCAGCATGGCGGACACAAAGGCTATTGTCTGGGGGCGATGGTCGACATCTTCTCTGCAGTTTTATCGGGTGCCAACTACGGCCCATGGGTTCCTCCATTCGTAGCTTTCCTCGATCCGCCGGAGAACCCGGTTGGCGAAGGTATCGGTCACTTTGTAGGCGCATTCCGTGTGGACGCTTTCCGCCCGGCCGATGAGTTTAAAGCACATATGGATAACTGGATCAAAACCTTCCGGAATGCTGAAGTTTCAGAAGGACAAGAGCGAGTGCTCGTACCTGGTGACCCGGAACGGGAGCTCACTGCCGAACGGTTGAAAAACGGAATACCTGTTCAGGAAGCCGTTATTGAAGACCTAAAAACATTGGCTGAAAAATTCGGACTAACCTTCGATCCGAAATAAAAATACAATCGCTGAAAAAGTGAAAAGGCTTTCCATGTGGAAAGCCTTATTTTATTGTTGTTTCGATACAGTTTGACGTTCAGTTCAGTCTCCTCATCTATCGGTCGACAGATTTAATTTTACCCGTAAAGGCAAGCAACTGGTTGTAGCTTGGGTAACCTTCACTATCGCCACGCACCAGCGTTGCCATAGCTCCAACACCGTTGGCATAATCGCCTGCTTCCTGAATATTCATGCCTTTCAGACGGCTACTCAGATAGCCTGCGGCAAAGCCGTCACCGGCACCTACGGTATCTTCCAGTTTTTCGACAATATATCCCGGCACAAATTCGCAAATATGACCATCAGATACCATACAGCCTTCCTTGCCTAACTTTAAAGCAATCTCGCTAACGCCCATGTCATGAAATGCTTTAAATATCTCTTGGGTATCGGTTGTTCCAAGCAATAATTCCGACTCGTCAATTCCCGGAAACAGGATATCTGTTTGCTTACAAATTTCAAGAATGGTTTCTTTTGCTTGCTCAATCGGCCAAAGCTTCAGACGTATATTGGGATCAAAAGATACCTTGACTCCGGCTTCTCTTGCTATTTTTATTGCTTCGAATACGGTCTCTTTAGCCGATTGACTGATTGCAGGAGTAATACCTGTAAGGTGTAAAATTTGAGCACTTTCAATATACTCTTTATCCAAGTCTGTCGGTTTGATAAAGCTAGCCGCGGAATTTTTTCGGTAGTAATAAACATTGGGATTTACATGCTCAAACAGCTCCTTGAATAAGAGTCCGGTCTGATGTTCCGTATCCTCTACAACACGCGACACGTCAACTCCTTCTCCCCGAACCATAAACCGGATGTAACGCCCAAACTCGTCGTGTCCTAATTTTGAAAACCAGCCGACTTTGTGCCCAAGTCGTGCCAAAGCAATCGCGACATTGGCTTCTGCTCCCGCAATTGATTTCGTAAAATTGTGAATGTGTCTCAACGGTCCTTTATCACCGGGACTAAATAACACCATCGCCTCACCAAAAGTGATCACTTCTAAATTTTTATCCATTATCCTTCGCCTCCGTTTTTTTTTTTTGAAATTCAGGTATTATTAGTTAAGCCTGATGTACCGGCCACAAAATTAATTGATTTCAGATCAAACTTCCGGGATACGAGTCAAATGATGGTTAAATTTTAAGCCGAATAGTGGCGCCGTGTTGCTTAATCTCACCACTTCTTTTTCAAAACAGACTGTTTGGTGCTTTGGGATGAACGTCTAAAACCCCGTTTTCGCCGGGGGAAGTCTTGGATAAACTTCCAACACTCGCCCTCTCAGGAAAATTGCTTTTGGAAGTTTGTCCATTGGCTCCCCACCCCGGAGGTAGAGCTTTCGAAGTTTGTCCATTGCCCGCCTTCCGCTGAGGTGAAGCTTTAGACGTTCTTCCAAAGCTTGCCCTCCCGGAAAGTCATCGTTTGGAAGTTCTTCCAAAGCTTGCCCACCTGATTTGTCTGTGTTTGGAAGTCCTTCCAAAGCATCTGCTCCCGACAGGCTAATGGAAGGATGTCCATCCGGAAATTCGATTTAGTTGGGAAGGGTCTGCCCCAGGATAAAGCCTACCCGTTCGGCAACCTGGCTAACGGGAATGTATTTCATACAACGGACATCGCCGTAAATACATTTCTTGTTACCAAAAACAGAACAAGGCCGGCAATTGATCTCATGCCCGGTATATTGAATGAGGTATTCTTCGGGTTGATGATAAGGTGCAAAGCCCAGCGAGGGATGTGTTGCTCCCCAAATGGAAACAACCGGAATACCGGCCATCGCAGCCAGATGCATGTTCGCCGAATCCATCGAAATCATGATATCCAAATGCGGAAGCAGCTTTATCTCGTCCGTAAATTTTATGTGGTGTCCGGCAACCAAACAGTTTGAAAATTCGCCTGCCAATTGATCGAGGATTTCCAATTCAGCTTTGCCACCACCAAACAAAATCACTTTCGACTTTGGAATTTCGCTAAATAGTTTCAGTAAATCATGGGTCTTATCGGCTCCCCAAACCTTTTGCTGATGCTTGGCAAAGGGTGCTACACCGATCAGCACTTTTGTACTTTTCGAATCAATTTCCAGCAAATCCAGCGCATCATCCCGCGAGCTTTCGGGAAACAGGGGTGGTTTGGGCATAATAAAGCGGTAACCGGCACTGGAGAAAGCAGCCGCATACCGATCGATCGATGATGGTAGCTGCTTGTGTAATTTATTGTGAACAGCCTCTTTCTTATCTTCCCGCCCCTTTTGAAAGCAATTCACCTGGTAACCGCCTCTGCGGAAAAAGAAATTCAGCACATGTGTCCGTAAAACCTGATGTAAATCGAAAACCTCGTCCGGATTGATTTCCTTTTTGAGTTGCCGATAAAGACGGTACAATCCGCGGACTCCTTTATGCTTTCCCTTTAAATCGACTGAAACAAGATGCAGACGATCGACTCCCTCGAAAACAGGAAACAAAAAAGGCTGGGTAAGTAAGTGAATTTCCAGCTCTGCGTTCGACTCCAATAAGCCTTTCAAAACCGGGAGAAGCATAACCACATCGCCCATAGCCGAGAACCGGTACACCAAAATCCGCTTCATATTAAACGTAGTCTTCGTAAGATTTTTCTTCGATCAATGAAGAACCTGTCAATTCGTTGATTTTGCGCTTCACATCCGAACGTTTGTCATTGGTAAAGTAAACCGAGCGGGCCACTTCGACAAATTCAGCACCAAAATCTTTCGCTTTTTCCAATTCGCGAATGCGGTCTTCGATATCCCACAATTTCTTATTGATCGTCAAAAGCTCTTGATATAGCGGGTGATCTTTAGCAATGATTTTCGCAACCGCTTCATCCAAAACTGCAAATTCAGCTTTTAAATTCACCAGTTTCTTTTCGTCTTTGATATTCTCCAACTTGATTTCAATGATGGTCAATTTATCAGCAATCTCACCGTTTGATACTTCTATTTTCATTTTCGTCTAGTGTTTGATTTTCGTCTTAATCTCAAAATGTGCAAGCAAAGTTAATCATTTCGAAAAACCGGCAAGCTATACTGAAAACGCAAAAGCTTTTCAAATAGGCTAAACCACTTGATTCAAGCGACATAAACAAGCGGGGAAAGACCAATAAAACAGATGTTTTAAAACAACAATGAACTTCTCGCAAGTTGACAAACGTACCTGTTTATTCTGAATATTTCTGGTAGTTAACCGATCGGGGGCTAACCCAAGTCCTATATCTTATAGCAGATATATAATTGCTTAATACGTTCAGATACAATCGTCCGTACGCATTCAACTTAGGTACAAAGAACAAAGGCAAACTCAATAAAGCCACGAATAAATTTCCGATTAGAAACCCAGCCGCCGTCATAAAGTGCATCAGAAAAGCCTTTAAGCCGGAAAAATGACGAGACACAAAAACGTGTTTCGAAATACGTACTTCAGCTTTTGTCAGAGCAGTCGTTCTGGGGTTAATTCGTGTGGCCCCTCCATGGTTGTGAATCATCGAGAATTGCCTTGTGAGCGCTACTTCCCCGCCGATCTCCCGAACGTTCCAACAAAATTCCACATCTTCATAATACAACCAATAATCATCGCACCAGCCGTTGGTTTTCCGGAAATTATCAGCACTGATCATCATGACCGAACCGGAAACCCAATCCGGATAAATCAGTTCTTTTTCAGCCTGAAACCGATCTTTCAATTCGCTCCCTTTCGCCATCTTATAAAAAGCTCGTGGTAGGCCATTTAAAGTTAATAAATCAGGAAACAAACCATACGGGTGTTCTTTTCTGCCCGAACTGTTTTGCTGGCTACATGACAGCAACGTAATCCCCGGGTCCCTTTCTATCGTATCAACCATCCCCCAAATAGCTTCAGCATTAGCGATGATGTCAGAATTCATAAAAAGCAAGTAATCGCCGTTGGCATGTGCAACTCCAAGGTTGCACCCATTGGAGAAACCATTATTGCCGGTATTCTGAATAAAACGGACAGTAGGAAAACGTCGTTGAAATTCATCAAGCTTCCCGTCGTTGGAAAAATTATCTATTACAATCGTTTCAAGCTGATAAATATCGGCGTTGATCTTTGACAGAGAATCAAGGCAAGTATTCAAATGCCTCCATCCACGATAATTAACGATTATTACAGAAACAGTAGTCACAATTGGTCTGATTGTATATTTGAAACAAAAATAGCTTAATGCCGCTAAATTCAAATCACTTTTGACATAAAGAATGCCAATTGCACTTCGGTGTTTTGCCCAATCGGTCTTAACACAATCTTTTTTATTTTGCAACAATCCGACAAAATGGGTAATTTGCAACAGAGTTTAACTCTCAATCTTCCGAAACAAATCAAAATCAAACGTTTAACAACACATCAATGTCTGATCGAACCAGATACCGCAAACTAAAAAATACCGGTCACATTCTATTTTGGATGGCCAGCCTCGCCTTTGCAATGCTCTCGTTCGATATTGTATCGGAACACAAGCTGAGCCTTACTCCCGATCTTTTCTTTAAAGCAATTATACTGAACATCGGATTTGCGCTAGCTGTGTACAGCAATCTATACCTGTTCATTCCCCGCTTACTAAAAAAACACAAGTACATATTCTATGTGTTCTGGCTCGTCCTAACATTATTTGGTTCAGCCTTGTTGGTTAGTGGAATTCTCTCTTGGGTTGAAAAAAGGGATCTGACCAGGCTACTGCTTTCCGCTAATTTCTTCACATCTGCTGGATATGTGTTTATCACCTCGTTAGCTAAATTTTTGACCGATTGGATTGAATTGCAAGACATTTCTCTGCGGTATCACAAAGCTGAACGACAGCGGCTGGAAGCCGAACTAAACACCTTGAAAGCACAGATTAATCCTCACTTTCTTTTTAATAGTTTGAATAATATTTACTCGTTGGCACTGGTGAATTCCGAAAAGACGCCACAACTTATCCTGAAGCTATCGGATTTGATGCGACATGTGCTCTACGAATCTCGAGAGAACTTTATTTCGCTAAAAAAGGAGATTGGTTTTGTAACAAATTTCATTGAACTGCAACGAATAAGGTTAAGCGATCAGGTTAAAATTGCATTTACCATTGAAGGAGAGCCTGCCGAACGAAAAATAATGCCACTCGTATTTGAGCCTTTTCTGGATAATGCATTCAAACACGGACCACGTTCATCAGGCGATGACGCCTATATCCGGATTTTGATTCGAATTCTGGAGAATGAGCTGGATTTTGAGATTACCAACAGCTTCAATGCTGCGGATATCCGTAAACCTAAAGGAGCACATGGCGTTGGGCTCGAAAACGTTAAACAGCGTCTGGCTATGCTGTACACAAAGAACGAGTACAAGCTAGATATTAACGGTCGTGAGAACGACTTTGAGGTGAAACTAAAGATTAAACTGAAATAAAAGAAACTCCGAAAATGCAAGTTAGAGCAATTATTGTAGACGATGAGCCTTTGGCCCGCCAAGTGATCACACAATACGCCAAAGACATTCCAAACCTGGAGATAGTGAGTACTTGTTCCAATGCTTTAGAGGCTAACAAAACCATTAAAGAAACCAAAGTGGATTTGATGTTTCTCGACGTGAATATGCCTAAATTGTCGGGGCTCGATTTTATTAAGAATCTCGATCATGCCCCGTTGGTTGTTCTAACAACGGCTTACACCGATTATGCCTTGGAGGGATATGAGCTCAATATTCTGGACTACCTGAAAAAGCCATTCGGCTTTGACCGCTTTTTTAAAGCCTTTCAGAAGGCTGAAGAGCAACTAAGCCTGCTCCACATGAAGGATGGGGCCAAACAACACCATGAATCGCCTGAATACATCTTTATCAAGTCGAATAAAAAAGCATTTCGGGTTGAAATTTCCAGCATCCGGATTATTGAAGGACTGGGAGACTACATTAAAATTCACACAGACAGCCAGCATTTGGTCACCAACTTATCGATGAAGAAAATGGAAGAGTTACTTCCATCGCGTGATTTCTTCCGGATCCATAAATCATTTATCATCCGAATGGACAGCATTCAATCAATCGAAGGAAACCAAGTTGAAATCTGCAAACAAAAATTACCTATCGGAAATAACTACCGCCAAAAGTTTAATGAACGAATTGAAGATCGTTATATAAAATGAAAAAAGCTGACCTTGCGGTCAGCTTTCTTTATGCAGAAAGGTTTAAAAACCTTATTCAGCTTTTGGTTCTTCGTTTTGTGCTTCCTCAGCAGCAGGTACTTCAGCTTTTGGCTCTTCAACAACCGGAGCAGCAGGAGCTGTTTCAGCTTTTTTGCTACCACCACGACGAGAACGACGTGATTTGGCTTTTGTTTCTTTTGCTTCAAGCATGTTTTCGTTGAAGTCAACCAATTCGATGATACACATTTCTGCGTCGTCTCCAAAACGGTTTCCTGTCTTCAAAATACGAGTATACCCACCCGGACGATCAGCTACTTTTTCAGCTACATCACGGAACAATTCAGCTACAGCAGTCTTGCTTTTCAAATAGCTGAACACAATACGACGTGAATGAGTCGTGTCATCTTTTGCTTTTGTAATAAGCGGCTCAACATACATCTTCAGTGCTTTCGCTTTCGCTGTAGTCGTGCTAATTCTCTTGTGGAAAATCAATGAATTAGCCATGTTCGACAACATTGCCTTGCGATGAGCACTTTTTCTTCCCAGATGGTTGAATTTTTTATTGTGTCTCATTTGTGCTTATTCCTTGTCTAATTTATACTTACTAATATCCATTCCGAAAGTCAGGTTCATAGCGTTGAGCAAGTCATCCAACTCTGTCAATGATTTCTTACCGAAGTTTCTGAATTTAAGCAAGTCGTTACGATTGTAAGTAACCAACTCACCCAAAGTCTCAACATCAGCAGCTTTCAAACAGTTCAGTGCACGAACCGAAAGATCCATATCAACCAATTTTGTTTTCAGAAGTTGACGCATATGCAATACTTCTTCGTCAAACTCTTCATTGGCAAATTTCTCATCTGAATCCAAGGTAATTTTTTCGTCAGAGAACAGCATGAAATGGTAAATCAGGATTTTTGCAGCTTCTTTCAGTGCATCTTTAGGATGAATTGAACCATCAGTTTTGATATCCAAAATCAACTTTTCATAGTCGGTTTTTTGCTCAACACGATAGTTCTCAACAGCATACTTCACATTCCGAATGGGTGTGAAGATCGAGTCAATCGGAATTAAACCAAACTCAGCATCTACCGGCTTGTTTTCAGCGCTGGGAACGTAACCACGACCTTTATTGATGGTAATTTCCATTTGCACTTTAACATCAGCTTCCATGCGGCAAATAACCAATTCTGGGTTTAATACCCGGAAACCGGTCATAAACTTGTTGATGTCGCCGGCAGTAAATGATTCCTGTCCGGTAATAGTGATAGAAACTTTTTCACTGTCCAGATCTTCGACTTCTTTTTTAAAACGAATTTGTTTCAGGTTAAGGATGATTTCAGTAACATCTTCCATCACGCCTTTAATGGTAGCAAATTCGTGGTCTACGCCTTCAATCTTAACTGTAGTGATTGCGTAGCCCTCCAAAGATGATAACAGGATTCTGCGTAGGGCATTGCCAATTGTAATACCATAACCAGGTTCCAATGGGCGAAATTCGAATTTACCGAACCGCTCATCAGATTCTACCATTATTACTTTGTCAGGTTTTTGGAACGCTAATATTGCCATAATAATACTGAGTAATTTTATTATTTAGAATACAACTCGACGATTAGTTGTTCTTTGATGTTTTCAGGAATTTCTTCCCTTTCAGGACGATTGATAAATTTACCAGTCATCGCTGCGCCATCCCATTCCAACCAAGCATGTTTGCTGTAACGGTGAGTAGTCAATGAATCGCTAATAATCTCCAATGATTTAGATTTTTCGCGAACACTAACGATATCACCCGGACGCAATTGGTATGAAGGAATGTTTACAATTTCGCCGTTAATAGTAATGTGCTTGTGAGAAACTAACTGACGAGCAGCAGCTCTCGAACGAGCCAAACCTAAACGGAAAACAACATTATCTAAACGAGATTCCAACAGTTGCAACAACACCTCACCTGTAATACCTTTAGAAGCCGAAGCTTTGTGGAACATGCGAGCAAATTGTTTTTCCAATACACCGTAAGTGTATTTTGCTTTCTGTTTTTCCTTTAACTGCAGGCCGTATTCTGATTTTTTACGACGACGGCTTGCTAACCCATGGAAACCGGGAGGATAATTTTTCTTTTCAAGTACTTTATCAGGGCCGAAAATTGGTTCACCAAATTTCCGCGCGATTTTTGATTTTGGTCCTCTATATCTTGCCATTATTCTACCAAATTAAGATTAAACACGTCTTCTTTTAGCTGGGCGACATCCGTTGTGTGGCAACGGAGTAACGTCAACGATTTCGTTAACCTGGATACCCACACTGTTAATAGCACGAATAGCTGATTCGCGTCCGTTTCCGGGTCCTTTAACAAAGACTTTTACTTTTCTGAGTCCTAAGTCGTATGCAGTTTTTGCACACTCTTCGGCAGCTACTTGTGCCGCATAAGGCGTATTTTTCTTTGAACCTCTAAAACCTTTTTTACCAGCCGATGACCAAGAGATAACTTCTCCGTTATTATTAGTCAATGAAATGATAATATTATTGAAAGAGGAATGAATGTGCGCCTGGCCGGTAGCTTCGATATTAACGACTCTCTTTTTAGTACTTCCAGATTTTTTTGCCATAACTTACCTATCGATTATTTAGTGGCTTTTTTCTTATTAGCTACAGTTTTCTTCTTACCCTTACGTGTGCGAGCATTATTTTTAGTGCCCTGTCCACGTACTGGAAGGCCAATACGATGACGGATTCCACGGTAGCAACCGATGTCCATCAGACGTTTAATGTTCAACTGGTTTTCAGAGCGAAGTTCACCCTCTACTTTGAAACTTTCGCTGATTACTTTACGAATGGCAGCAAACTGGTCATCATTCCAGTCTTTTACCTGCATATTTAAATCAACGCCAGCTTGTTCGAGGATATAGCGAGACCGGCTACGGCCAATGCCGAAAACGTAAGTCAATGCTATTTCACCTCTTTTATTATCAGGAATATCAACTCCAACAATACGAGCCATAAAACAAATTTTTACAAAGTTAATTAATTATCCTTGACGCTGTTTGAACTTAGGATTCTTTTTGTTGATCACGTACAAACGGCCTTTTCTGCGTACAATTTTACAGTCGGCACTGCGTTTTTTAATGGATACTCTTACTTTCATGATTCCTTATTTAATTTTTATATCTAAAAGTAATTCGCCCTTTAGTCAGATCATAAGGTGACATTTCTACTTTCACCTTATCTCCAGGAAGAATTTTGATATAATGCATCCGCATTTTACCAGAGATATGCGCTGTTATCACGTGTCCGTTTTCGAGCTCAACTCTAAACATGGCATTTGATAATGCTTCAATGATTGTTCCGTCTTGTTCTATCGAGGCTTGTTTTGCCATACTATACTTATCTTTTTATTTTATAACCGGTATAGTTTCCTATACCGGTTGATCTATTTTTTACAAAAAAGATGTTAAGACTATTAATACATTGCCGCACCACCTCCTGCACGACCTTTAATCCGACCTGATTTCATCAGACCATCATAATGGCGCATCAAAAGATGACTTTCAATTTGCTGTAATGTATCGAGCACAACACCTACCAAAATTAACAATGATGTACCGCCATAGAAGTAGGCGAACTGAGTGTTAATTCCGGCCATCATTGCAAATGCAGGCAAGATGGTTACGATGCCCAGGAAAATAGATCCGGGTAAAGTAATGCGAGACATAACGGTATCGAGGAACTCGACTGTCTTTTTTCCGGGCTTAACACCTGGAATAAATCCACCGTTTTTCTTCATGTCTTCAGCCATCTGAACAGGATTTACTGTAATGGCGGTGTAAAAATACGTAAACAATACAACCAATGCAAACTGCGAGAAGTTATACCAGAATCCAGTGTGGTTAGACATTGCAGAAGCAAATCCACTCATACTATCAGAGCTGGTAAAACCGGCAAGGCTAATTGGAACAAACATGATGGCTTGGGCAAAGATTATCGGCATTACCCCAGCAGCATTCACTTTTAACGGTATGTACTGACGTACGCCCCCGTATTGCTTATTTCCAACAATTCGTTTAGCATACTGAACTGGGATACGACGGGTACCTTGTACCAGTAGTATACTTCCCATGAATATGACGAATAAGAAAACAAACTCAACCAGGAACATGACCATACCACCACCTTGCTGTTCGATGCGTGAAATAAATTCTGCAAATACAGCAAATGGCAGACGGGCAATAATACCGATCATGATAATTAATGAAATACCGTTACCTATTCCTTTATCGGTGATGCGCTCACCCAACCACATAATAAACATAGACCCGGCAGTTAAAATAATAGTCGATGTTACTTTGAACATCCAGCCGCTAACTGCAAAGGCTTCTGCTGGTAATTGAAATGTTAAGTTGGCTAAATACGCAGGTGCCTGGAATAAAAGAATCAACACGGTCAGATAACGGGTTATCTGGTTGATTTTTCTTCTTCCTGATTCCCCTTCTTTTTGTAATCGTTGAAAGTAAGGGACGGCTATTCCCAATAACTGGATTACAATTGAAGCAGAAATGTAAGGCATGATCCCTAAAGCGAAAACGGACGCATTTGAAAAAGCACCTCCCGAGAACATATCCAATAACCCCAGCAACCCATCTGAAGTCTGTTGTTTCAATTGACCCAGTTGTGCAGGGTCGATTCCCGGTAATGCTACATACGATCCTAATCGATAAATTAAAAGAAGAAATAAGCTTAATCCCAAACGGGCTCTCAGGTCTTCGATTTTATAGATATTCTTTAGGGTTTCGATAAATTTTTTCATTCGGTTTAGAGTATTTCAGTGGTTCCTTCTAATTTTTCGATGGCTTCTTTTGCGCTTTTAGAAAACGCATGAGCTTTAACTTCCAATTTTACAGTTAAAGTTCCATTTCCCAAAATTTTAACACGGTCATTTTTTGAAGCCAGACCTGCATCAACCAACGATTGCACATCAATAGCTGAAAGCGATTTGCTTTCAGCCAATGTTTGCAATGTTTCGAGATTGATGGCTTTATATTCTACCCTGTTAACATTTTTGAATCCGAATTTAGGTACTACGCGTTGCAAAGGCATTTGACCACCTTCGAAACCACGAGTACGGCTATAGCCAGAGCGTGACTGAGCTCCTTTATGACCTCTGGTAGATGTACCACCACGTCCGGAACCTTGACCACGACCAATACGCTTCACCTTTTTAACGGATCCTGCTGCAGGTTTAAGATTATTTAATTCCATAATTGCAATCTTAAAATATTTTAAATTTCTTCGACTTTCAATAAGTGTTTCACTTTGTTTACCATACCCATGATAGCTGGTGAAGCTTCATGTTCAACAGAGTGATTCATCTTTTTAATACCTAGAGCTTCTACTGTCGCTTTTTGGCTCTTTTCGGAACCAATGATGCTCTTCACTAAAGTAACTTTAATTTTAGCCATAGTTCCTATCCTTTAAATACTTTTTCTAATGATACACCTCTGTGTTGAGCTACAGTATAAGCATCGCGCATTTCGAGCAATGCATTGAACGTAGCTTTTACCAAGTTGTGTGGGTTAGACGATCCTTTAGATTTCGCCAGGATGTCGTGTACACCAACACTCTCCAGTACAGCACGCATCGCACCACCGGCTTTTACTCCGGTACCGTGAGAAGCGGGTTTCAGGAACACATTAGCCCCACCAAATTTTGCAATTTGCTCGTGAGGGATTGTACCTTTATTAATAGGAATTTTCACCAAATTCTTCTTAGCAGCGTCAACACCTTTTGCGATAGCTGAAGTGACTTCACTTGCTTTACCAAGTCCCCAGCCTACAATGCCGTCTTCGTTACCAACAACTACAATTGCTGAAAAGCTGAATGTACGCCCCCCTTTGGTTACTTTTGTAACACGGTTAATAGCAACTAACCGGTCTTTCAATTCTATGTCTGTCGTTTTGACTTTCTTGATATTTCCTGACATAATTCTTAAAATTTAAGGCCACCTTCGCGGGCAGCATCAGCTAATTGTTTAACTCTTCCGTGATACAAGTAACCATTACGGTCGAATACTACATTAGAAACTCCGGCAGCAGCAGCTTTTTCAGCTAAAGCTTTACCTACTAAGGCAGCTTTTTCAGTTTTATTGCCTGCAACAGCGATAATTTCTTTGTCCAATGAAGAGACTGCTAACAAAGTTGTGCCTTGAAGGTCGTTTACCAATTGGGCATAAATTTGTTTGTTGCTGCGAAAGACATTCAAACGAGGTCTTTCGGCAGTTCCGGAAACGATTTTCCGGATTCTCTTTTTTATTCTAAATCTTCTTTGTTGTTTCGTTAAAGCCATGGTTTCAAATTTTACTATTTAGCACCTGCAGATTTACCGGCTTTGCGACGCAATACTTCGCCAACGAATTTCACACCTTTACCTTTGTATGGTTCAGGAGCTCTCAGTGAGCGAATTTTAGCGGCTACCTGGCCAATAAGCTGTTTGTCACAGCTCTTCAGAGTAACAGTTGGGTTGCTACGCTTATCGGTAACAGCTTCAACTTTAACTTCTGCCGGAAGTTCCAAATAAGTGTGGTGAGAATACCCCAGTACCAAGTCCAACAATTGACCTTGGTTTTCAGCACGGTACCCCACACCAACTAATTCTAATTTAATTTCGTAACCTGCAGAAACACCTACAACCATGTTGTTGATCAACGAACGGTACAAACCATGCAATGCACGGTGACGTTTTTGTTCTGTTGGGCGTTTAACCAATACCTGGCTTCCTTCTACGGCTACTTCAATCTCAGGGTCAACCTGTTGCGAAAGCTCGCCCAGTTTACCTTTAACAGTTACTACATTTTCTGGAGTTACGTTAATGGTTACGCCGGCTGGAACTTCGATTGGTAATTTACCTATCCTTGACATTGTCTTTCCTCCTTATTAATAAACGTAACATAAAACTTCTCCACCTACGCCTTGGCTCTGAGCTTCTTTGTCAGTCATTACACCTTTAGAAGTAGATAGAATTGCAATTCCCAAGCCGTTTAATACACGAGGAATGTTCTCGCTGTCGCAGTACTGTCTCAAACCAGGCTTACTTACCCTTTTGATTGACTTGATGGCCGGAGTTTTTGTTTCAGGGTGATATTTCAAGGCAATTTTGATGTTACCTTGGTAGTTCACTCCATCTTCAAATTTGAAATTCAGGATATAACCTTTTTCCTTCAGGATTTTAGTCATTTCCTTTTTTATGTTTGAAGCAGGAATATCCACCACGCGGTGTTTCGCTTTTTGGGCGTTACGGATGCGGGTTAGAAAATCTGCTATTGGGTCTGTAATTTTGCTCATTACTTTTCGATTATTGATTACCAACTAGCTTTTTTAACTCCCGGAATCAATCCAGCTGAAGCCATTTCGCGGAAGTTAATCCTTGAAATACCAAACTGACGAATATATCCTTTCGGACGTCCGGTTAATTTGCAACGGTTGTGCAAACGTACCCTTGATGAATTCTTAGGTAATTTTTGCAAGCCGATATAGTCACCTTCTGCTTTAAGTTGTGCCCTTTTTTCAGCGTATTTATCAACAAGTGCTGCCCTTTTTACTTCGCGGGCTTTCATGGATTCTTTTGCCATAGCTTAGTTCTTTTTTACGTTTTTAAAAGGTAAACCTAAAGTTTTCAACAAGGCGAAGCCTTCTTCATCTGTATCTGCAGAAGTAACGAAAGTAATGTTCATACCGTTGATACGGTTAACCTTGTCAATGTTGATTTCCGGGAAAATGATTTGTTCCGGGATACCCAAGGTATAGTTACCTTGTCCGTCCATTTTGCTCTCAATACCTTTGAAGTCACGAGTACGTGGCAAAGATACATTGATCAGACGATCCAAGAATTCATACATGCGCTCTTTACGAAGTGTTACACGAACCCCGATTGGCATCTTTTTCCGCAGTTTAAAGTTCGAAATATCCTTTTTCGATTTGGTTTGGACTGCCTTTTGTCCGACGATCATTGTCATTTCTTCTGTAGCAACTTCAATGATTTTCTTGTCGGCAATTGCAGCTCCAACTCCTTGGTTCAGGACAATTTTCGTCAATTTCGGAACCTGCATAACAGATTTGTAGTCGAATTCCTTCATTAAAGCAGGAATAACTTCTTCCGAATATTTTGTCTTAAGTGTCGGTGTATAAGCCATTACTTAATCTCCTCTCCAGATTTTTTTGAATAACGTACTAATTTACCGTTGTCGTCGAGTTTCCGCCCGATGCGGGTGCGTTTTCCTGATTTAGGATCAACCAACATCAAGTTAGAAATGTGGACTGGCGCTTCCTTTTCAACAATACCACCTTGTGGGTTTTCCGCATTTGGTTTGGTATGTTTTTTTACCATATTAACGCCCTCCACAATTGCTCTGTCTTTGTCGCGGATTACTTCCAGGACTTTTCCCTGACGGCCATTATCATTACCGGCAGTTACGACAACTGTGTCTCCTTTTTTGATATGTAATTTCTTCTGCATTTCTATTCTTTTATGCATTAAAGTACTTCTGGTGCAAGTGAGATAATTTTCATGTTTTTATCACGAAGCTCCCTTGCAACAGGTCCGAAAATACGAGTACCGCGCATTTCGCCTGCGTTGTTCAACAACACAACAGCGTTGTCATCAAAACGAATATAAGATCCGTCCTGACGGCGGTTTTCTTTTTTCGTGCGAACAACAATGGCTTTTGACACAGTTCCTTTTTTCATATCACTACTCGGGATAGCACTTTTTACAGTGACTACCACGATATCGCCCAACGATGCGTAGCGCTTTCTTGTACCGCCTAAAACGCGAATACAAAGCACCTCTTTGGCACCGCTATTATCGGCTACTGAACATCTTGATTCCTGTTGTATCATGATTACTTAGCTCTTTCTAAAATTTCAACTAATCTCCAACGTTTGCTTTTGCTTAATGGACGAGTCTCCATTATTTTTACAGTATCGCCAACGTTGCTGTCTTGTTTTTCATCATGAGCATAAAACTTGGTCGTTTTATTAACGAATTTACCGTAGATCGGATGCTTTTCTTTCATCTTAACGGCTACAACAATGGTTTTCTCCATTTTATCGCTAACAACTACCCCGACACGCTCTTTTCTCAGATTTCTTGTTTCCATCAATTACACAAATTAATTTTGATTCAATTCCCTCTGACGTAATACCGTCTTAAGGCGTGCAATATTTCTCCGGGCAACTTGGATTTTCATTGGGTTATCCAGAGGTGATACAGCATGGTTCAAGTTCAGACGTACCAAGGTTTCAGTTTCAAGCTGGATTTTTTCCAGGATTTCCTTGTCAGTTAATTCTTTAATTTCTGAAGTCTTCATAATCTAGTCTTCTTTTTCAGTTTCAACAAAATCACGTCTTACTACGAACTTCGTTCTTACAGGTAGTTTTTGGGCTGCCAAACGAAGGGCTTCTTTGGCCATTTCGTATGGTACACCATCGGCCTCAATCAAAATGCGGCCTGGACTTACCGGAGCAACGAATGCTTCAGGAGCACCTTTACCTTTACCCATACGTACTTCCGCTGGCTTCTTGGTAATAGGTTTATCGGGGAAAATACGGATCCAAATCTGACCCTGACGTTGCATATAACGGGTTACCGCAACCCTCGCCGCTTCAATTTGGCGACCGGTAATCCAATGTTCATCCAACGTCTTTATTCCGAAAGATCCGAATGCTAATTGGGTTCCGCGCTGAGCGTTACCCTTCATCCGGCCTTTTTGGACTCTTCTAAATTTTGTTCTTTTCGGCTGTAACATCCTTTTTTAATTAAAAGGTTTTCGAATTATTTTCTTTTCTTTTTGAAACCGCCGCCTCTGTTTCCGCGTGGGTTTCCACCCGGTCCGTTGGATTTTTGTCCAAGGTTAGGAGACAAGTCGCGTTTACCGTAAACTTCGCCTTTACAAATCCAAACTTTAACACCTAACAAACCTGTTTTAGTTAAAGCTTCAGCTAAAGCGTAGTCGATATCGGCACGTAATGTGTGCAACGGTGTACGACCATCTTTATACATCTCAGAGCGTGCCATTTCAGCACCGTTTAAACGACCAGAAACCATAATTTTGATTCCTTGTGCTCCCATTCTCATTGTAGAGGCAACAGCCATCTTAACAGCACGACGGTAAGCGATCTTACCTTCAATCTGACGTGCAACATTGTTGGCAACGATACGGGCATCGAGTTCAGGACGTTTAATCTCAAAGATATTGATCTGAACTTCTTTGCTGGTGATCTTCTTAAGCTCTTCTTTCAGCTTATCAACTTCCTGACCACCTTTACCGATAATAATACCTGGGCGAGAGGTGTGAACAGTGATGGTAATAAGCTTAAGGGTACGCTCAATAATGATACGTGAAATACTTGCTTTAGCCAAACGGGCATTCAGGTATTCACGGATCTTAGTGTCTTCAACCAGCTTGTCACCATAATCGTTTCCACCGAACCAATTGGAATCCCATCCACGGATAATTCCCAAGCGATTTGCGATTGGATTAACTTTTTGTCCCATGTATTACTAATTATGCGTTTTCGTTTTCAATGTTTTTACTATCGAGGCAAAGTGTTACGTGGTTTGAACGCTTGCGGATACGGTGTGCCCGTCCTTGCGGAGCAGGACGAAGACGTTTTAATTGACGTCCTGAATCCACAGCGATAGTTTTCACGAATAATTGACTTTCCTCCAAACGAGTTCCTTCGTTTTTAGCCTGCCAGTTTGCAATAGCAGACATCAACAGTTTTTCAACTTTTCTGGAAGCTTCTTTAGACGAAAACTTCAGCACATCAAGAGCCCGGTTAACTTCCATTCCGCGCACCATGTCAGCAACAAGGCGCATTTTGCGGGGCGAAGTAGGGCAATCTTTCAATACTGCTACGTATTGCGTCTTTTTAGCCTCTTTAAGTTCGTTTGCTTTATTTCTTTTTCTAGCACCCATCGTAAATTCTTTTAATAGTTAATGCGAAACTCAGGATCTACCTTTTGTTTCCGGAATGTCCCCTGAATGTTCTTGTAGGTGCGAATTCGCCAAGTTTATGGCCAACCATGTTTTCAGTTACATAAACAGGAATAAACTTATTTCCGTTATGTACTGCAATTGTGTGCCCTACAAAGTCAGGAGAGATTACTGATGCTCTAGCCCAAGTCTTAATTACAGACTTTTTACTGGTTTCATTCATTGCCAAAACTTTTTTCTCAAGCTTGTAAGCAATAAAAGGGCCTTTTTTTAATGAACGACTCATATTCTTCTCCTTTTATTATTTCTTGCGTTTCTCTACAATATACTTACTGGAAGCTTTTTTCTTAGCGCGGGTTTTGTAACCTTTAGCTAACAAGCCTTTGCGTGAGCGTGGATGTCCACCTGAAGAACGGCCTTCACCACCACCCATTGGGTGATCAACAGGGTTCATTACCACACCACGAACACGAGGTCTGCGACCTAACCAACGTGAACGACCAGCTTTACCTGATCTTTCCAAGTTGTGTTCTGTGTTACCAACAGTACCAACGGTAGCTTTACAAGAAATAAGTACCATTCTGGATTCGCCGGAAGGTAGTTTTACGATAGCGTACTTTCCTTCTCTTGAGGTCAATTGTGCATAAGTTCCTGCACTACGTGCCATCACGCCCCCTTGTCCAGGGTGAAGCTCAATGTTGTGTACCAAAGTACCCAGAGGAATTTCGGCAAGTGGGAGGGAGTTTCCGATTTCAGGAGCAATTCCTTTACCGCTCAAAACAGTTTGCCCTGCTACCAAACCATTTGGAGCAAGCATGTAACGTTTTTCGCCATCGGCATAAACCAACAATGCAATACGAGCCGAACGGTTCGGGTCATACTGAATTGAATCAACACGTGCAGGGATACCGTCTTTCTCGCGTTTGAAATCGATCACACGATATCTCTTCTTGTGCCCACCACCTATATACCTCATTGTCATGCGTCCCTGGTTGTTACGACCACCAGACTTTTGCATGGGCTTCAACAATGATTTTTCAGGCGTTGATGCAGTAATCGTATCAAAGGCGCCAATGATTTTGTGCCGTTGACCCGGAGTAACTGGTTTTAATTTTCTTACTGCCATTTCTATTTATTATATATTACTATAAAAATCAATTGCTTCACCTTCAGTCAATGTTACAACTGCTTTCTTGAAAGCTGCTGTTTTGCCACTGATCACACCACCTTTTGTATAACGGCTTTTATTCTTTCCGCCATAAACCATGGTATTCACAGAAGCAACATTAACATTATATAGTGCTTCAACTGCTTTTTTAATTTGTAGCTTATTAGCATCTCTTTTGACGATAAAACCATAACGGTTCAAGCTTTCGCTCTGAGCCGTAATCTTTTCCGTCACGATGGGTTTAATTAAAACATTCATTTTTTATCCCCCTAAATCTTAAATTGTTCTTCAATCTTACCAACTGAACTTTCAACGAAAATTACTTTCGTTGCATTCATAATTTGATAAGTAGTTAATTCAGAAGCAATTACAACTGAAACACCCTCTAAATTTCTGGAGGACAAATATATGTTTTTATTTTCTTCCGGTAAAACGAAAATTAACTTTTTATCATTAATTTTCAGATTGTTGCTAATTGCTACAATCTCCTTTGTTTTTGGAGTTTCCAGAACAAAATCTTCCAGAACCAGAATGTTGCTTCCTTGTGCTTTGTAAGTCAATGCTGATTTACGAGCTAAAGCTTTAACTTTCTTATTCAATTTAAAGTCGTAGTTACGGGGACGTGGACCGAATACACGACCACCACCGCGGAACAGAGGAGACTTGATGCTACCCGCACGGGCACCACCTGTACCTTTTTGTTTTTTAATCTTCTTGGTACTTCCGACAATCTCTGCGCGTTCTTTTGACTTGTGAGTCCCTTGACGTTGTGCTGCCAAAAACTGTTTTACATCCAGGTAAATAGCATGGTCATTGGGCTCAACACCGAAGATCTGGTCGTTCAGCACAACCGCTCTTCCGGTTTCTTTTCCGGCTGTATTTAATACTTGTACTTCCATTACTGATAAATAATTACGGTTGAACCTTTTACACCTGGAACAGAACCTTTAACGATTAAAAGGTTAGACTCAGGAACTACTTTCAATACTTTCAGGTTTTGAACGGTTTTGTTAGCACCACCAGTACGTCCTGCCATACGCATACCTTTAAATACACGTGAAGGGTAAGAGGATGCACCTAATGAACCAGGAGCTCTTAAACGGTTATGCTGACCGTGTGTAGCATCACCTACACCGCGGAAGTTGTAACGTTTAACAACACCTTGAAAACCTTTACCTTTTGTAACACCTGTGATGTCAACCCAGCTTTCTGCGTTAATTACATCAACAGTAATGGTATCGCCGAGCTTATACTCGCCTTCAAAATCACGAAACTCGACTACGTCACGTTTTGGTTCAGTACCGGCTTTTTGAAAGTGACCGAACTCAGCTTTGCTGGTGTTCTTTTCTTTCTTATCACCGAAACCTACTTGAACGGCTTCGTAACCATCGGTTTCTACCGTCTTCACTTGTGTAATAACACAAGGGCCGGCTTCAATCACAGTGCATGGAATATTTTTTCCCTCAACACTGAATACGGAAGTCATTCCGATTTTTTTACCGATTAATCCTGTCATTTTTTTACTTTTTACAGGTTATCAAACTTTAATTTCTACTTCAACGCCGCTTGGTAATTCCAATTTCATCAAGGCGTCAATGGTTTTTGCTGTAGAGCTGTAAATGTCAATCAAACGTTTGTATGAAGACAACTGAAATTGCTCACGTGATTTTTTGTTCACGAAAGTTGAACGCAATACTGTGAAAACACGGTTGTGAGTTGGGAGCGGAATAGGTCCGCTCACAACAGCACCAGTAGTTTTTACAGTCTTAACGATCTTTTCAGCCGACTTGTCCACCAAGTTGTGATCATACGATTTCAGCTTAATTCTGATCTTTTGACTCATAATGAGATGAATAAAAAATTATTTTATAATAATTCTGTTTTACCTTTCAATTCTTCCAGTACGTTAATTGCCAACTGACGTGGCACTTCTTCGTAATGTGAGAACTCCATAGATGAAGTTGCACGACCGGAAGACAATGTTCTCAACGTGGTTACATAACCGAAGATTTCAGAAAGAGGCACATTTGCTTTAATGATACGAGCACCTGATTTCTCTAACATACCACCTACGGTACCACGACGACGGTTCAAGTCACCGATGATGTCACCCATGTATTCTTCAGGAGTAACGATTTCGGCTTTCATAATTGGCTCAAGCAATTTAGGTCCGGCTTTTGAAGCTGCACTTTTGAATGCCTGACGAGCACAAATTTCGAACGACAACTGATCCGAGTCAACTGCGTGGAATGAACCATCAAGCAATTCAACTTTTAAGCTGTCCAATGAGAAACCAGCCAAAGGACCGTTTACCATTGCACTTTCGAAACCTTTTTGAACCGATGGAATGAACTCGCGAGGAATACGTCCACCTTTAACGCTATCGATGAATGTCAAGCCTTCTTTACCTTCGTCAGCAGGGCTAACTTTCACGATAATATCGGCGAACTTACCACGACCACCAGATTGTTTTTTGAATACTTCGCGTAATTCAACTTCATGGCTGATTGCTTCTTTGTAAGCAACCTGTGGTTTACCTTGGTTACATTCAACTTTAAATTCGCGCTTCAAACGGTCAATAATGATTTCCAGGTGAAGCTCACCCATACCACGAATAACTGTTTGACCGGAATCTTCATCAGTATGAACTTTGAATGTTGGATCTTCTTCAGCCAATTTGGCCAAACCAAGACCTAACTTGTCCATATCTTTTTGAGTTTTTGGCTCTACTGCAATACCGATTACGGGCTCAGGGAATGTCATCGATTCCAATGCAACAGGGTGATTCAAATCAGACAATGTATCACCTGTACGGATATCTTTGAAACCTACAGCCGCACAAATATCGCCAGCTTCGATCATATCTTTCGGGTTTTGCTTGTTCGAGTGCATTTGGAACAAACGAGAGATACGTTCTTTTTTACCTGTACGAGAGTTATAAACAGAGTCACCTGCGTTCAAAACACCTGAATAGATGCGGATGAAGCACAAACGACCTACGTAAGGGTCAGTAGCAATCTTGAATGCCAAACCTGCCAATGGCTCGTTTACATCAGGATGGCGAATAACTTCTTCTCCAGTATCGATGTCGGTACCTTTGATTTCACCATTATCCAATGGGCTAGGCAAGAATTCACAAACAGCATCCAACAAACGTTGAACACCTTTATTTTTAAATGCAGAACCACACATCATCGGAACAATCAATCCTTCGATAGTCGCCTTGCGGATAACCGGAATTAAATCATCAGCTGTGATTGAATCCGGATCTTCGAAGAAACGCTCCATCAATGCATCATCCAACACGGCAATTTCTTCAACCAAATGGGCACGATATTCTGCAGCTTGTTCAGCTAACTCTTCAGGAATAGGTGTTACCTCAAAGGTTGAACCCATGTCACCCTGATCGGTATAGATAACAGCGCAATTTTCAATCAGGTCGATAAGACCCTTGAAGTTCTCTTCAGCTCCGATTGGAATTTGAACAGGAACAGGGTTAGCACCCAATTTATCTTTTACTTGCGAAACAACATCAAAGAAATCAGCTCCCGAGCGGTCCATTTTATTAACGAATCCAATACGAGGAACACCGTATTTCTCAGCTTGACGCCATACGGTTTCAGACTGAGCTTCTACACCACCTACTGCACAAAACAAAGCAACAGAACCATCCAACACACGCAATGAACGCTCTACCTCTACAGTAAAGTCAACGTGTCCCGGAGTATCGATGATGTTAATTTGGTGTTGCACATCTTTATACTTCCAGAAAGTAGTGGTAGCAGCAGAGGTAATGGTAATACCACGCTCTTGCTCTTGCTCCATCCAGTCCATGGTAGCAGCACCATCATGTACTTCACCGATGCGGTGAGTCAGACCTGTGTAATACAGAACCCGCTCAGTCGTTGTTGTTTTACCGGCATCAATGTGAGCCATGATACCGATATTTCTTACATATTTTAGATCTCTAGCCATGATTACTATTCTAATCCTGATTTATATTGTATTAAAACCTGAAGTGAGCAAATGCACGGTTCGCTTCGGCCATACGGTGGGTTTCTTCTTTCTTCTTATAAGCACCACCTTCTTCGTTGTATGCAGCTTGAATTTCAGCAGCCAATTTATCAGCCATTGATTTGCCCGAGCGCTTACGTGCAAATAAAATCAAGTTTTTAATTGAGATTGAAACTTTACGTTCCACGCGGATTTCCATTGGAACCTGGAAAGTTGCACCACCTACACGGCGGCTTTTTACTTCGACAGCCGGAGTTACATTCTCCAGCGCTTTTTTCCACACATCAAGTGGAGCGACTTCATCTGATTTCAGACGACTGGCAACGATGTCCAATGCATCGTAGAAAATACCGTAAGCGATAGATTTCTTACCATCTACCATCAAGTCGTTTACAAATCTTGTAACAAGAATGTCGTTAAATTTTGGATCCGGAAGAGTAATCCTCTTCTTCGGTTTTGATTTTCTCATTGTACTCTTTTCTTTTAGTGTTATTTCAATTGGTTGTGACTAATTGAGCTTCAGTTCACCCCACCTCTGAGGGATCATTTACTCAACCAAACCACTAAAAACTCAATTATTATTTCGCTGCTTTAGGTCTTTTAGCACCATACTTTGACCGTCTTTGTGTGCGGTTTGCAACACCGGCAGTATCTAAAGCACCGCGAATTAAGTGATAACGTACCCCTGGCAAGTCTTTAACACGACCACCACGTACTAACACAATTGAGTGTTCCTGAAGGTTATGACCTTCACCCGGAATGTAAGCATTCACTTCTTTTCCGTTGGTTAACCGTACACGAGCTACTTTACGCATAGCCGAGTTTGGTTTTTTAGGAGTTGTAGTATACACACGTACACATACGCCCCTTCTCTGCGGACAAGAGTCTAATGCAGGAGACTTGCTTTTCTCTACTTTAGATTGTCTCCCCTTTCTAACTAACTGCTGAATCGTTGGCATACAACTATTTAATTTATAATTAAGTTTCTATAAAACGGTTTGCAAAGGTACTGATTTATCGGCAAATACAAATACAAACCCATTCGCTTTTGGATAGAACCCTCCAAAAACGGTTGGCAAAAGTACTAATTTTCAGCAAAGAACAATAGCTTTTCTTGCTGTTTTTTAGTTATTTTTCAAAAAATTAAGTTGGGAATCAGGCTAATCCAAAACTTTGGACTTTAAAAGCGATTTTATCGGGTTGAAGAACCGCTGAATCAACCGAAGGTCTTCGGTGACAATTTCAGCATCCCCTTTCATCTCCTGACTAAACACGAGCGGAATATTATAATTGGTTTCCAGGTTCTGCGGAAGTTCTATTTCGGCAATATAATTATCGTTTGACGGGACTAATGAAATTGATTTCACAGTGCCCTTCACCATTCCATACTCCATATACGGGAAATTATCAAACCGAATATTGACACGCTGTCCCGGTTTTACTTTCCCGGCACCGCGCAAAGGCAAACTTACCCGGCCTATAATTTTACTTTCGTGAAACGGCACAACTGTAAACACAACTTCATCGGATTTCACCTGCTGGTTTTTGCTCCAATAATTAGTGAAGGTCACTTTGCCATCGATGGGTGTTTCGAGCACAAAGGCTTTAAACCAATACTCCAGGCGACTTTTCAATATATTATACGACTCGATGATCTCGGTCTGCATTTTCTGCTTTTGATCCTCATATTCCTTCTGAGCAGTAATTACATCCTGTTCCAACTCAATGATATCTTTTTGCGTTTCTGCCAAATCAGTTCGCAGCCCGTTGAAGGTAAACTTCTTCTGCAACATGGTCGATTCCGATGTCTTGAAATCAACGAGCGAAAGTACGTCTTTGACGTAAAGAGCCGAGTCGCGCTGGAACTGCTCTAACGTAATCCGGTATTCATTCTCCAAAATCTGCCGCTGGCTCCACAGTCGATCATAATAGATACGCTGCATATGAACCTGCTCCTCCAATGACTTCACCTTTTGCGGATAAAAACCCAGCCGAATAAAGCTCATATAATTGTTATATAAGCGCAGGAAGGAAGAATAATCCGACTGAATATCACCCAAACGATAATCGGGCGTTAACTCCTTACTATATATTGTATCGAATGAAATCAGGAAACGATCGACAGCAGAGAGATTGTCTTTCAACTGCAGCACATCGTCATAGCTCGCAGCATTCTCCAAAATGGCAATTACATCGCCCCGCTCGACCGTATCATTATCATCAACCAATAAATGATCGATGCGAGCCGTTGTTCGTGCTACAATATGCGCCGGAGGATTCTCGGTATAGACAGTAATCCGGGCACTGATAATATCGGGATAATGGAACAGCCAGCTACCAAAGAGCAACAGTGCCAGGAAAATCAACAACGAGGTCTGTCCGCTTCGCAGTAACCACGAAGGAGATTTCCCGATGATCTCCTGAACTTCATCGCTACGATAAATTATTTGCTCGTCACGTTGTGGCATTTATTAACTCCCCAGTTCCAATTGGTTCTTCACTAAATTATAATAAGCTCCGCGTTTAGCGGTTAATTCGTCATGATTTCCAAGTTCAACAATCACCCCTTGATCAAGGACAACAATCTGATCGGCATTTTTGACCGTACTCAGGCGGTGCGCAACTACAATAACAGTCTTGCCCTCGTAAACCCGATTCAGATTTTCCATGATCACCTTCTCGTTATTCGCATCGAGCGCATTGGTTGCTTCATCGAAAAACAGGTATTCCGGATTCTTATATATAACCCGGGCAATCAGTATTCGTTGTTTTTGCCCCTGGCTCAAGCCATGTCCATCCTGTCCTATTTTGGTGGCGAATCCCAACGGCAATCTTTCAATCATATCCATCAGGTTGGCTGTCTTCGCGGCAAAGATTAAACGTTCTTTATCCAGCCTTTCTACACCAACGGCAATATTCGATGTAATCGTATCTGAAAAGATAAAACCATCCTGCATGACCGCCCCAACCTTGGTACGCCACCATTGCTGCGAGAAATTCTGCAGGTCGGTCTCTCCCACCCGAATCTTCCCGCTTGCCGGAGGATAAAATCCAAGCAACATTTTCACCAGGGTCGTTTTCCCGCTTCCGCTGGTTCCAACGATCGCTGTAATTTTCTTTTCCGGGATGTCCAGTTTAATGTTATCTAAAACCTTTGGCGAATGAGGTCCTTCGTACTGAAAAACCAGGTTTTCGATGTGCAACGATTTGTCGACCGGCATGCTATTCAGCAAAGGCTTGCCTTTTTCTTCTTCCTCGTTCTGGTTATGAATTTCGCCCAAACGCTCCAAACTAATTTTAGCTTCCTGCGCCAGGTGCATAAAATTAATCAGTTCGTTCAGCGGACTGTTCATCTGTCCAATAATGAATTGCACAGCCAACATCATCCCCAGAGTCATATCGCCATTCAACACAGCCATGGCTGCAACGACGGTAATTAATATATTTTTGGTCTGGTTAACGAATACGGACCCTGCCTGTTGATATTGGTCAATAGACAGATTTTGTACATTCACCCGAAACAGGCGGGCCTGAATTCGTTCCCACTCCCAGCGTTTTTGCTTTTCGAAATTATTCAGTTTGATTTCCTGCATGCCGGTGATCAACTGGATGAGCATGCTTTGGTTATCCGAAAGTTGCGAGAACTTCTTATAGTCAAGTTGACGGCGGCGTTTCATAAACAGCCAAACCCAGAAAATATAGATCACTGATCCGAGTACAAAAATCAGCAAAATCGTCCAACTGTAAATCGCCAATACAATGGCAAAGACCGACAAGCTAACGACCGAAAACAACACGCCCAGCGTCTGGGTTGTCAGGAAGCGCTCAATCCGCCGGTGGTCCTGAATACGCTGCATCAGGTCGCCAATCATTTTGGTATCGAAGAAGCCGATGGGCAACTTCATCAACTTGATTAAGAAATCGGATATAATGGAAATATTGATTCGCGTGGAAATATGCAAAAGAATCCACGAGCGAATAAATTCAATCGACGTTTGTGCAATGAACAAAACTAACTGGGCAATCAGCACCAGGTAAATAAAACTGATGTCCTGGTTGTTGATTCCGACATCGACCAGACTTTGAGTCAGAAACGGAAAAATCAACAGAATAATACTTCCGGCAATAAAGCTGATTACCAACTGCGCCATCAGGCGCCGGTGCGGACGCAGGTAACGAAACAGGAACCGAAATCCGCCATGATCGCTTTTTTCATCCTCGCGCTCGTAAAACTCAGGTGTTGGTTGAAGCAACAGGCAAATCCCCTTGCCAACGCCATCTTTCGACGTGGCCAGCCAATGCTTCTTAAATTCTTCGGCACTGTATTTCACCAACCCAAAAGCAGGATCGGCCACATAGAACTGCCCCTTCTTCACCTGGTACAACACCACGAAGTGATTCTGATCCCAATGCACCACGCAGGGCTTCGGAACATCTTTTACCAGTTGTTCAAAGGTGACTTTTGTCCCCATGCTGCGCATGCCAATCGCTTCGGCAGCATCGCTGATGCCCAGCAACGAAACACCTTCCCGCGAAATATGAGATTGTTCCCGAAGATAGTCAAGCGGTATGCTCTTCCCATAGAATTTAGCAATCATCCGCAGGCAAGTTGGCCCACAGTCCATTGCATCGGGTTGTTTAAAATGTGGAAAACGAGGCATACACGCAGAGTTAATGACTTAAATATAGGGTGAAATGAGTCCGGCTCAACCACGTTGCTCAATAACTTATTCACAACCGACCGTTAATAGCCGGGCAGTCCGGACAATGGACAGCAACGCGGAGCAGCACAAAATAACCTTCAATGAAGAGCCAAAATGCTGACTAACATATTGACATAATCTAATACAAGCCCTAACTTGTATCAGATATTCAACCTGTCACCCTGTTTACTGCCTATTCGAAACACCGTTTCAGGTCATTTTTCAAACCAAATTTCAACAAAAATGACATCATTAACTGAATCTCGGAAGCGTGATTTTATCAAACAATTGCTGTTGCTCATCGCCAATCAAAGTGCTGCTTTAACCGCTGCCGGCCTCGACCCGACCACCCGTACCACACTGCTGCAAGGCAAATACGATACGGCAACCGCTGCCGAAGCCCAGCAAAAAGAAGCGCAGGCACAGGCAAAAACCGCCACCGAAACTTCGCAGCTGGCCTTAAAAGAAGCGTACACCGAAGCTTCGTCGATGGTTGCCCTGCTAACCGGTACACTGGGAAAAGATCACCCGCTGGTCGAAGAAATCCGGAAAATGCGCAACTAAAGCCATTCAAAAAACAAGGGGAGCCGCATGCTCCTCTTGTTTTTTGCCTTCCTATCCTTCGATATTATTCCAATCCCTTAGGATATATCTATCGTATCCAGGGATATCATCGATATATCCTAAGACATCGTAATAAAAGCCTTGGTCAGCAGGCCTATATCCGGGATATCGAAGCCCTGTCATAGGATATATCTATCATATCTGAAGATATCATCAACATATCCTTCGCTATTTCTTTCATATCGAAGGATAAAATCAAGCTATCCTCAAAAAACAAAACGTTCCCGGGATCTGGTTTCTCCGAAAAAGCGTTCAGCCAACCGGCAGCCCGCCGGATAACATGCCTGGTTTATTCTGAAAAAACCACCTCATTCACCAACTTCTTCCCATCGAAAAAATCCTGAATATTACCCAGCGTAACACCCGCAATGTTCATGAGTGCCTCGCGGGTAAAGAAGGCCTGGTGCGAGGTAATGATCACATTGTTGAAGGTAAGCAAACGAGCCAGGGTGTCATCGAACAGGACCCGATCGGACAAGTCTTCGAAGAAAAATTCACTTTCTTCCTCGTACACATCCAAGCCGGCCGAACCGACCTTCCCCGACTTCAGGCCGACAATCAAATCGGTCGTCCGGATTAATTTACCGCGCCCCGTGTTGATGATCATCACGCCCTTTTTCATCATACCGATGGCATCTTTATCAATCAACCATTTGGTCTCGCGCGTTAGCGGGCAGTTCAGCGAAATCACATCCGACTGCTGCATCAGCGAGTCCAGATCGACATAAGAATACCCAACTTCCTTGGCATGCTTTTCATCCGGATAAGGATCGTAAGCGAGCACCTTCATGTCGAAGCCGCGTAAAATCCGCACCAACGCCTTCCCTATTTTACCGGTTCCGATCACGCCGGCAGTTTTGCCCTGCATGGTGAAGCCCATCAAGCCATTCAATGTAAAATTGGCATCCCGTGTCCGGAAGTAGGCCCGGTGAATTTTGCGGTTCAAGGTCATCATCAGGGCGACCGTGTGCTCAGCAATGGCATTGGGCGAGTAGGCTGGAACACGGACAATCTGAATTTTGCCTTTGGCGTATTTCAAATCCACATTGTTGAAACCCGAGCAACGCAAGGCAACCAGCTTCACGCCGAAACCCGCCAACTGATCGATCACATCGGACGAAATAATATCGTTCACAAACACCACAACAACATCGGCATCTTTGGCCAAAATGCAATTATCGGGCGTAATGTGGTACTGGAAATATTTGATTTGATAACCGTAGTCGTCATTCAACTGGTTGAATACTTCGCGGTCGTAAGGTTTGGTATCGAAAAAAGCGATTAGCGGCTTTGATTTTGCTTCTGCCATATTTAAATAGATTAAGGGAACTGTTTTGATCTATGAAAACACCTTTCCATCTTTAATGTTCGGGCAAAAAGTTCAAGCTTTCAAAACAAGTGACCAATCCATCAGAAATACCCCAACAACCAGTGCCTACAGGACATCTATGCGAATCGCCATCACCTTCGGAGCCAGTCTCCCTATTTACTGAAACAAATTATTTTATCCAATAATTCCACCGATTTTCAAAAACATTTCAATAACATATTTCCAGCTTATACAAGCGGCTATTCGTTAAGAAATTATTACTAAATTTGAAAGCATCCGACAAAACAAACCACTTTTAAACGATTTTTTCTAACCAATAAAATCACAGAATTATGAAAGTATATCAGACCAATGAAATCCGGAACATTGCTTTAATCGGCAATTCCGGCAGTGGGAAGACCACCCTCGCAGAAGCCATACTGCTGGAGGGTGGAGTAATCAACCGCCGGGGCGAAGTCACAGCCAAGAACACGGTTTCCGACTACCAGCCCATTGAGCAGGACTATGGTAACTCTGTATTTTCAACGGTACTTCACACGGAATACAACGATAAAAAAATCAACCTGATTGATACTCCGGGAATGGACGACTTCAGGGGATCCGTTGTTTCGGCGCTTCACGTAGTGGGCAGCGCACTGATTGTGATCAACACACCACACGGCATTGAATCAGGAACAGAATCAGCCTACCGAATCACAGAAGATGCACACAAACCCGCCATTTTCCTGTTCAACCACCTCGATCACGAAAATGCCAATTACGACCAAACTTTAGAACAAGCCAAAACACTCTACGGAAATAAAGTAACACCGATACAATACCCGGTAAATGCAGGTCCGGGCTTTAACACCATCATCGATGTATTGAAAATGAAACAATACAAATACCCGATCGATGGCGGAAAACCTGAGATTACCGATATCCCCGATTCTGAAAAAGAAAAAGCAGACGCCCTTCATAACGAACTGGTCGAAATGGCCGCTGAAAATGACGAAGGTCTGATGGAATTATACTTCGACAAAGGCACACTTTCCGAAGATGAAATGCGCCAGGGAATCAAACTGGGCATGATCGAACGGTCACTTTTCCCGGTTTTCTGCTCTGGAGCAAAACACGACATCGGAGTTAGCCGCCTAATGGAATTCATCACCAACATTACGCCATCTCCGGCTGAAGCTGTTGAAATCCCCGAACTTAACGGAAAGCATCCGAAAGTGGATCCATCAGCACCAACATCGTTGTTTGTGTTCAAAACAACCATCGAGCAACACGTCGGCGAAATCACCTTCTTTAAAGTGATGAGTGGTACTGTAAAAGAAGGACAAGACCTCACAAACTCGAACTCTGGAAATAAAGAACGTATTTCACAAATCTATGTCAACGCCGGCAAAAACAGAACGAAAGTTTCTGAGATGATCGCCGGAGACATCGGCTCAACTGTCAAACTGAAAGAAACGAAAGTCAATCATACACTCAGCGAAAAAGAAGCAGCTTACAATTTCAAACCAATTGAATTCCCGACTTCCCGCCACACGATAGCACTTTATGCAATCAATGAGGCTGACGAAGAAAAGGTTGGCGAAATGTTCCAAAAACTGCACGACGAAGACCCGACCTACCTTGTGGAATACTCCAAGGAATTGAAGCAAATGTTGGTACACTGCCAAGGGGAGTATCACCTGAACGCTCTAAAGTGGTTCTATAGCAACATTTTCAAAATCGACATTGATTTTAAAGCACCCAAAATACCTTACCGCGAAACCATCACCAAGTCAGCACAGGCAGACTACCGCCATAAAAAGCAATCGGGTGGAGCAGGCCAATTCGGCGAAGTGCATCTGGTTATAGAACCCTATACTGAAGGCTCTGAACCACGCACGACTTTCAAAATGAACGACAAAGACCAAAAAATGTCTGTTCGGGATACGCAAGAGGTTAAACTACCGTGGGGTGGAAAGTTAATCTACCACAACTGTATTGTTGGTGGAGCAATTGATACCCGCTTTTTACCTGCCATTCTGAAAGGTATCATGGAAAAGATGGAGGAAGGACCATTAACCGGCTCCTACGCCCGCGACATCCGCGTTTATGTTTACGACGGTAAAATGCACCCTGTCGACAGCAATGAGATCTCGTTCAAATTAGCGGGAAGAAATGCCTTCTCAAGGGCGTTTAAAGAAGCTGGCCCTAAAATTCTGGAACCGATCTACAACCTGGAAGTTGTTGTTCCGAGCGAACGCATGGGAGATGTCATGAGTGATCTGCAAGGGCGTCGTGCACTGATCATGGGCATGGGAAGCGAAAAAGGCTATGAAAAAATCGAAGCCAAAGTACCTTTGAAAGAAATGTTTAAGTACATAACAACCCTTAGCTCTCTGACTCAGGGAAGAGGTCGCTTTAGCATTGCTTTCGATGGATACGAAAAAGTTCCTCAGGAAGTACAGGAAGAACTGCTGCACAGTTATGAAGCAGAACTTGTAGAAGATTAAATTAGTTTATCTCTGACACATAGCACACTAAGCTGAAAGAGCCCGGAATAATCCGGGCTCTTCTTATTATCTGGAAATAATGTTAGATTTTCACTTAAACTATTTCTGAGACGAAACTCACGCGAGCTACTTTTCACGAAACAGATGGAAAAACCCCTGCTTCTTTCTCTTCTGATCATCCCGCCCCCGACCTTCAACAACATAGTAATAAACTCCGGGACTGGCATACCGACCACTAATTTTACCATCCCAACCGAGATCATCTCCCGAACTGTCGTAATTACCAAGATTACTCCGACTAATGGCAAACACTTGCTTCCCCCACCGATTAAAAATCTTGATGTCAATACTTTTCATCGAGGAATATTTAATGATGAATTTATCATTAACGCCACTGCTTCCTTTAGGTGTAAAGAAATTCGGGGCGTCGATAAACGATGAATCAGCAATGATGTAGTAATCTAAATAAACGGTATCCCGGCAAACAGTCTCCGATGAGTTCTTCGTCGCAACCATCTTTACCATATATTTCCCGGAATTCTCATAAGTATACACGGGGCTTTGATCGATGGATGTATCCATGATACTGTCAGACACGAAACCTTGCGAAGCTCCTTCCACATCTATTTCGTTTTTATCTCGAAAATAGAACCATTCATAACTATCTGCATTAACCGACTGATTCGAAAAGGACACAGTTAAAGGTGCATCAGCATTGGCACTTTGGTAGTCGGTTACAAAAGCCGCTTGTGGCACTACCGATTCATAATAAACCTCCGTTTCCCCAGAACACCCGAATTGGTCATAAACTGTCATTTTGTATGTGCTATTCACCGAGGGTGGGTAATAGATGCGCGGACTCAACAGACTACTTTGCAATACAGAGCCAACCTCCCACCTCACCTGCACTGTATTCGCAACTTGCATGGACAACCCGTTCGACAGATCAGTATAAGTCAAATCAGCCTGAGTGAACGCGCCGGTCAATTGGAAATACTCACAGGTTGACTCCGTAATCGAAGCGCTTGCCGTGTACCAACCATTAAAAACCCAGGCTGTGTAAACCTCCGTAACTCCTGAAGCAACCACATTCACCCGGTAACAGCCATCCTGCAAATTACTAATCGCTGAATTGATTGAATTTGAATTGTCAGATTGGAAAGCTTCGAAGGAACCAGTAATTGTATTATACTTCAACCATTCAAAGCTTGCGGGAGCAGCAGTTGAAAATTGCGCACGCAACTCCCCCACAGGAAACCCCTGATCGCTGCAGAAAATATAGATATTATCCTGCGGACCGCTGGCATAAGCCGTAGTTGTTTGACCATCAGAAATGGCTGATATTTGCGCCTGCAAACGACCGGCGACAAGAAGTAATGTGAAGCAAAGGAAGGTAGAAAACAAGCGTTTCATTTTCAAAGGAATCAGTTTTATTAGTGAAACTTACAAGTATAACGCATAAAGTTCATTTATCTTTTACGAGGACTCATATTTATTTTATTTCAGGAAAAGACAGTTAACAAGCCTGTTATAAGGATTATTTTGGTTTTTTGTTGAAAACTATCAGGCTGCCAAACAATGAATCCCGGAAATAGGTTTTACTTTTGACCTCTAACTGGAAGCATCCAGTTCTCAGGAAAGAAAATCAATTAGAAAATTAGTTCGAGCCGGAATACCGATGACACAAAATTCCGGTATAGATTTGGAGTCAATTGCATGGATTATTTGGATGGATTAAATGAAGCGCAGCGGAAAGCTGTTGAAAATACCGACGGACCTTCGCTCGTAATTGCAGGAGCAGGTTCCGGAAAAACCCGCGTACTCACTTTCAGAATTGCTCACTTGCTGCAGCAAGGCGTGAAACCCGGCAGCATATTGTCGCTGACATTTACCAACAAAGCTGCCCGCGAAATGAAGGAACGTATTGGAACAGTAGTTGGCCAATCGGCCGCACGTTCGCTTTGGATGGGAACTTTCCACTCCATCTTTGCCCGAATTCTCCGAACAGAAGCCGAAGCAATCGGATTCCCTTCCAACTTTACAATTTACGATTCTGCAGATTCCAAAAGCTTGCTTAAAACGATTATTAAAAGCATGCAACTGGATGACAAGACTTATAAAACCAATGTGGTTGCCAGTCGGATTTCAGCGGCGAAAAACAGCTTAATCACTCCTCCGGCCTACCAGCAAAATGGTCAGATCATGGAATACGACATGAGCATCCGCATGCCCCGAATTGCTGAAATCTATAAAGAGTATGAGAAACGGTGCAGACTTGCGGGGGCCATGGATTTTGACGACCTCTTGCTAAAAACGAACATTCTGTTTCGGGACCATAAAGATGTTTTGGCGAAGTACCAGCAACGGTTCGACTACATCATGGTTGATGAGTACCAGGATACCAACTTCGCACAATACCTGATCGTGAAAAATCTGGCTGCCACACATCACAACCTTTGTGTAGTTGGCGACGATGCACAAAGTATTTATTCGTTTCGGGGCGCCCGAATTGAAAACATCCTGAATTTCCAGAAAGATTACCCCAAACATCAGATATTCAAACTCGAACAAAACTACCGTTCAACCCAAACGATTGTTAATGCTGCAAACAGTATTATAGCCAAGAACAAACGGCAAATCCCAAAAAATGTCTTTTCGGAAAAGACTCATGGAAACAAAATCAAGGTATTTTCAGCGTTAACAGATAACGAAGAAGGCTATTTGATTGCAAACGAAATCAGTGAGACACACATGCGTAACCATTACCTCTATCAGGATTACGCCATTTTATACCGGACCAACGCCCAATCGCGTATTTTTGAGGAAGCTTTGCGCAAACGCAACATTCCTTATAAAATTTACGGAGGCCTTTCGTTTTACCAACGCAAAGAAATTAAAGACTTGTTGTCCTATTTCCGCATTATCATCAATCCGCAGGACAACGAGGCCCTAAAACGAGTAATCAATTATCCCGTTCGTGGGATTGGCGCAACAACAATCACTAAGTTAGAACAAGCTGCCTTGTCGCAAGGCTGTTCAATTTTTGAAATTGTGAAAAAAAGCTCGCTGGAAAATGCCGCCGGTTTAAACAAAGGAACATTAACCAAGCTCTCACAATTTACCGGAATAGTCGCTCAGTTTGAAGAAAAAGCAAAGTCAGCAGATGCCTATGAGCTCGCAGGATTCATTGCGACCCAAACCGGCATCATGAAAGACCTTTACCGCGACCAAACTCCGGAAGGACTCAGCCGCTTTGAAAACATTCAGGAATTATTGAACGGGATTCAGGAATTTACCATAAATGCCCGCGAAGAAGGCCAGCCAAACGCGCTCGAAAATTACATGGAAGATGTCGCCTTGCTGACTGATCAGGATAGTGAAAAAGATGAAGACCGCGACAAAGTGACCATGATGACCGTTCACTCATCAAAAGGGTTGGAATTTAAAAACGTCTTCATTGTTGGTGTCGAGGAAAACCTCTTCCCCTCTGCTCCTATGGGAGGTGGAAATCCAAGTATTGAGTCATTCGAAGAGGAGCGCCGCCTGTTCTATGTAGCCTTGACCCGTGCTGAGGAAAATGCCTACTTAAGTTTTGCCAAGCAGCGCTACCGTTGGGGAAAACTGGATTTTTGTAACCCAAGTCGCTTCATTACTGAAGTCGATCCGAAGTACCTCGACCTTCCCCAGGATAACTACGAACGTGAACCACAAGTAGCCGGAGGATATGCCGGATTTAGAAAACCACAACCGGAAGAGCCGCAAGCACCTATTGGAAGACAAACAGCTTCAAACCCGCAAGCGATGAATCAAAAACTTGTGCAACTTCGCCAGGCTAAAAAACAAAATCAAACCTTTGACGGGGACGACCCACGAGATATCCAAAGCGGAATGACTGTTGAGCACCAACGTTTTGGACCAGGGAAAGTACAACAGATTGAAGGTGTCTTCCCAAATCTGAAAGCGACGGTTTTCTTTCAAAATGCAGGGCAAAAGCAGCTGCTTTTAAAATTTGCCAAGTTGCGTATTGTTCGCTCTTAGAAAATTAGTGAGCCTATTGTCGCCCATAAGTTTTTAATTTAAAAGATTTGGCAGAACAATTATTTCGATTAGATTTGCATATAAGAATCACCTTCACAACTGATTATCAAGAATATTACCCAATTAGCTCTAGCTTAAGTTGATTTCAGTTTTATTTAAGAACACTTTTTACATGGATTACAATTCAAATCGTAAGAAAATGCCCTTACCGGAGTATGGGCGCAATCTTCAAAATATGGTCGATCATATTATGACCATCGAAGATTGGGATGAAAGAAACCGAGCGGCTCGTACCGTGATCGATATTATGGGCAATATGTACCCTTACCTTCGCGACATAAACGACTTCAAACATAAACTTTGGGATCACCTGGCCATCATGGCCGATTTCCAATTAGAAATTGATTACCCTTACGATCCGCCACGTCGTGAAACCTTTAACGAACCGCCCCAACGCATTCCTTACAGTACAGGAAGAATTAAGCTGCGTCATTACGGTAAAATTCTGCAATCGTTGGTCGATAAAGCAAGTCATTACGAATCGGGCGAAGAAAAGGAATTTCTAATCAAGCTACTGGCAAATCACATGAAGAAAAGCTATTTGGCTTGGAACAAAGATGCGGTAGATGATGAAAAAATTTATGACGATCTTGAGATTCTTTCCAAAGGAGATATCAAGCGTTCTGATCTTGGTTTGACTGAAACTAAAGAAATTCTTTTCCGCAACCGGAAGAAGACGACCAATCAGAATCCTCGCAGCAACCAAAAGAAACATCGTAAATAAACACGATTAATTTACTACTCCGGAGATGGCAACATTTCAAATTGAAGGGGGCAAAAAATTAAAAGGGACACTTGAACCGCAGGGCGCCAAAAATGAAGCCTTGCAGGTTATTTGTGCGACCTTACTCAGCCCCGAAAAAATTACAATAAGCAATATTCCCGAAATCAGGGACGTGTTAAAACTCATCGAATTACTTGCAGAGTTAGGTGTAAAAACAGAGCGGCAAGCGAAAGGCGTTTACACCTTCCAAGCCGATGATATAGATTTGGCCTACCTCCAATCGGAGCGTTTTGCAAAGCAAGCAATCAGCTTACGTGGCTCAATCATGATTGTCGGCCCGTTGCTGGCTCGTTATGGCGAAGCCTATATTCCCCAACCAGGAGGCGATAAAATCGGCCGGCGACGATTGGACACCCACTTTGTCGGTCTGCAAAAATTAGGTGCTGAATTTAAATACGATGCCGACAAACACTTTTTCAGTGTAAAATCGCCCAAATTAACCGGGCAGTACATGCTGTTGGACGAAGCTTCAGTAACAGGTACAGCCAATATTCTGATGGCTGCCGTCTTGGCCGAAGGAAAAACGACGATTTACAATGCAGCTTGCGAGCCATATCTTCAGCAACTTTCCCGAATGCTGGTTAGCATGGGCGCAATGATTACCGGAATCGGCTCTAACCTGCTACAAATAGAAGGTGTGACCAGCCTCAGGGGATGTGAGCATCGCATTCTTCCCGACATGATCGAAGTCGGTAGTTTCATCGGCTTAGCTGCCATGACTGGTTCCGAGATCACCATTCCGAACGCCGGAGTCGAACATTTGGGCATCATTCCCGATTCATTCAAACGCCTGGGAATAAAACTTGAAATTCAAGGTGACAACATTTACATTCCTGCACAGGAAGAATACGAAATAGAAACGTTTATTGACGGTTCAATTATGACCATTGCCGATGCCCCCTGGCCGGGATTGACCCCCGACTTATTGAGTATTTTTCTGGTGGTTGCTACCCAAGCAAAAGGAAGCGTCCTGATCCATCAAAAAATGTTCGAAAGCCGCTTGTTTTTTGTCGATAAACTGATTGACATGGGAGCACAGATTATTTTGTGCGATCCACACCGGGCAACGGTTATCGGCTTAAACAAAAAAGTTCAGCTACGAGGTACCACCATGACCTCTCCCGACATCCGTGCCGGGGTCTCGTTACTTATAGCTGCTTTATCGGCCCAAGGTGAAAGTAAAATTTCAAATATTGAACAAATTGACCGTGGATATGAGCAGATCGATATGCGTTTAAACGCTATTGGTGCATCTATTTTGCGAAATGAGTCGTAATGGGAACTTTGTTAATAGTTCTAAACAAGCATGTTTGATTAAATCCTTTTGGTGTTATATTTGTTGAAGAAGCTAATAAGAATTTATAATAAGAACATAATTAGAAGCAACGAAGTTATGAAGCAGAAAATGATAATCGCAGTTCTTTTCGCAGTTGGATTTATGGCTCCGAAACTGTCAGATGCACAAGCGAAAATTGGTACAAACATCGGTGATAAAGCTCCCGAAATAGCTGAAAAAACAGTCGATGGAAAAGAACTCAAATTGTCATCACTAAAAGGACAAATGGTTCTAATTGACTTTTGGGCATCATGGTGCGGACCTTGTCGCCGGGAAAACCCAACAGTAATAACCGCATACAAAAATTACAAAGACGAGAAGTTTAAAAACGGCAAAGGATTTACTGTTTACAGCGTATCGCTCGATAAATCGAAGGAAGCTTGGGAAAAAGCCATTACCGATGACTACCTGGTTTGGAATAACCATGTCAGCGATTTGAATGGTTGGGCCTCAAAATATGCGACCGTTTATGGTGTACGAAGCATACCGGCCAACTTCCTTATTGATGGGGACGGAGTGATTGTTGCCAAGAACCTCCGGGGGCCGGCTCTCGAATCGGCACTAAAAGGCTTCGTAAAATAATTGCTAAAAACGCAATAAATCAGCAAGGTGGTACATCGTACTGCCTTTCTTTTTTTTCAAATTCAAGGATCGATACTTATCGTAGAAGAAAACTTTCACTGACGATCAACTCTAGGAAGAACTAAAGTTCGCTTCAAAGTTGAATTCGAATGAGCAAAAACAATACATGAACACAGCAGTATATCGTTATGAAGAAAAAAATAATCCTTTCCGCGGTTGGCTTAGCTATCGTCACTTTTTTAGGAGCAGCAATATGGTACTTAAACCGTGTACACCTAAACATAGGAGACAAAGCACCGGAAATTACGGAACAGACAATTGATGGAAAAGATATAAAATTATCATCATTAAAAGGTAAAATGGTTCTGGTCGATTTTTGGGCGTCGTGGTGTGGCCCCTGCCGCCGCGAGAACCCGACCGTTGTTGCTGCCTACAACACCTTCAAAAATCAAAAATTCAAGAACGCCAGTGGTTTTACCGTTTACAGCGTTTCACTTGATAATTCGAAGGAGCGCTGGGCCAAAGCAATCAATCAAGACTCTCTTATTTGGGAAAACCATGTGAGCGAACTAAACGGTTTTGATTCAAAATCTGCCGGGACATTCGGCGTAAGATCTATACCAGCCAACTTCCTCATTGATGGCGACGGAGTCATTGTTGCTAAGAACCTCCGGGGGCCAGCTCTCGAATCGGCACTAAAGCGCTTCGTAAAATAATTGCTAAAAACTCAATAAATCAGCAAGGTGGTACTTCGTACTGCCTTTCTTTTTTTAATTTTGTCAGCTTTCAAGCAAAAATTAATGTCAAATTGTCCCAAAAACTAACTGGCAGCATTTTTGTGATTTGTCAGTCTGTTAAATAAAAATTGAATCCAATATGGCAGAAGAAAAAGTTGTAAATGAGCAAGAGAACGGTGCAGAAGAAGTAACTAAAGAACAAAAAGAAGCACCAGAGAAAACTGCTAAACACGAAGATAAGCACGACAAAAAGTCAAAGAAAGATAAAGAGAAAACCCAAATCGAGAAATTAGAGAATGAAATAGCCGAAATGAAAGATAAGCACGTTCGCTTACAGGCTGAATTCGACAATTTCAGAAAACGGACGCTAAAAGAAAAAATGGAATTGATGAAATCAGGTGGCGAATCAGTACTGATGAATATTATTCCGGTTGTTGATGATTTTGAACGAGCCTTGGCTGCCGTCAGCGATGTAGATGAGGAAAATCCACTAAAACAAGGAGTCACCTTGATCTACACTAAATTTCAGGAATTCCTGAAACAGAATGGTATCAAAGAAATTGAGGCGAAAGAAAAAGACTTTGACACTGATCTTCACGAAGCCATCACCAAAATTCCGGCTCCGACTGATGAATTAAAAGGCAAAGTCGTTGATGTGGTCCAAAAAGGATACCTGTTACACGAAAAAGTTATTCGTTTTGCGAAAGTTGTAATTGGCGAATAACTCAGAAAAACCCTGAAAAGCATGACAAAAAGAGACTATTATGAAGTTTTAGGCGTTAGCAAAGGTGCTTCCGCGGAAGAAATAAAGAAAGCTTACCGCAAAAAAGCCATTCAATATCACCCGGATAAAAACCCGGGAAACAGCGAGGCTGAAGAGAATTTCAAAGAAGCTGCCGAGGCTTACGAGGTATTAAGTAACCCGCAAAAGAAACAACGTTACGACCAGTTTGGTCATGCAGGAATGGGTGGTGCCGCCGGTGGTGGAGGTTTCGGTGGTCACGACATGTCGATGGATGATATTTTCTCCATGTTCGGCGACATCTTTGGTGGCGGATTCGGCGGAGGCGGTGGCTTCAGCGGATTTGGCGGATTTGGCGGCGGAGGTCGTAGCCAAGGAAAACGTGTTCACCGCGGTTCCGATTTACGCGTAAAAGTAACACTCAGCCTGAAGGACATTGCTGAAGGGGTTGAAAAAAGACTCAAGCTAAAAAAATATATTGCCTGCGATACCTGCAACGGTTCAGGCGCACAAGGTGGTTCAGATTATACAAGTTGTTCAACTTGCCATGGTAGCGGTCATGTAACACGCGTTACGAATACCTTACTGGGGCAAATGCAAACGACTTCTGCCTGTCCCACTTGTAACGGCGAAGGACAAATTATAAAGAACAAGTGTACCAGCTGTCATGGCGAAGGTGTTGTTCGCGGCGAAGAAGTTGTCAGCTTCAAAATACCTGCGGGTGTCGCTGAAGGCATGCAATTAAACGTATCTGGGAAAGGAAATGCCGGACGCCATAACGGCGTAAATGGCGACTTGCAGGTGATTATCATGGAAGAGCAACATCCTGATTTAATCCGCGACGGTAACAACCTGATTTACAACCTATTTTTAAGCATGCCTGATTTCATCTTGGGAACAACTTCAGAAATTCCAACGATTGAGAATAAGGTGAAAGTGAAGATTGAAGCTGGCACCCAGCCTGAGAAAATCTTACGCTTACGCGGAAAAGGATTGCCGGAAGTAAACGGATATGGGAAAGGTGATCTTCTGGTTCGCATCCATGCCTGGACTCCGAAAAAGATCAGTCCGGAAGAAAAGAAAATGCTTGAGAAACTGCAACAGTCCGCCAACTTTCAGGGAACACCTGGTGCAGGTGACAAAAATTTCTTCGAAAAAATGAGAGATATTTTTTAATAAAATAGGCTCCGATAAAAATATAAAACCTCCCATTGTGGAGGTTATTTTATTTAAATGCACCCGCCTTTCATAAGCACTTTCAACTCTCGAACAAAAGCAAACAGCCTTTCACAAAAAAACTAACAAAAATCATTTCTTAATTTTAAATTAACAGCAAATCGCTTGTTTGAATTTCATTTTATAACTATCATTGCAACATCAAAATAAAAGAAATGAATTTCAATCTCGGACACCACGGCCATCATCATAGTATCCTAACACAAGGTAGGCCGTAATTCTTTTGTCCGTATTGAAGCAAAATATTAACTCGAAGAAGGCTTACCGTAAGGTAGGCCTTTTTTATTTTAAAAACCGATCATGACACAATTGAAGATTGCAGTCCAAAACAAAGGACGTTTGTTTGAAGATTCCATGGGACTAATCAAAGAAACGGGAATCAAATTTTCGTTAGGTAGCAGCCGCGTTTTACTGGCTTCAGCAAAAAACTTCCCAATGGACGCGCTTTTTCTGCGCGATGATGATATCCCCCAAACAGTAGCCGACGGCGTTGCCGACATCGGTATTGTGGGAGAGAACGAAGTGCTGGAGAAAAAAATGGATGTCGTTATTGCCAAACGCCTCGGATTCAGCAAATGCCGTTTATCATTGGCGATCCCGAAATCAGAAGAATACACAGGTGTTGAATATTTCGCTGGTAAAAAAATTGCCACCTCCTACCCTGTTATCCTGAAGGATTTCCTGGACAAAAATAAAATTGAAGCCGAAATTCACGTCATTACCGGCTCGGTTGAAATCGCTCCCGGAATTGGTTTGGCGGATGCAATCTTCGACATCGTAAGTTCTGGTTCTACTTTGGTAAGCAACCGCTTAAAAGAAGTTGAAGTGGTAACGCCATCTGAAGCTTTATTGATTGCAACACCAAATCTTAGCCCCGAAAAACAAGCGATCCTTGACGAGTTGATTTTCCGTCTGGAATCCGTTCAACGAGCTGAAGGCAAAAAATACATTGTATTGAATGCGCCCAAAGATAAAATAGCCGAAATCGCCAGTATCCTTCCAGGTATGAAAAGCCCAACAGTTACAACACTCGCTGAAGAAGGATGGGTATCGATGTCATCGGTTATTTCCGAAAAAGAATTCTGGGAAATTATAGGTAAACTAAAAACCGCCGGTGCCCAGGGAATTTTGGTTCTTCCAATCGAAAAAATGATTTTCTAACTAACGAATTCATATTCGTTCGAAATAAATACTGAAACAAGTTCGTGCATGAAACGCTATATTAATCCATCACCCGCACAGTGGTCCGAAATTTTGGAACGGCCACTGTTCAATGCCGCTGATCTGGCTGGAAGGGTGCAAAGTATATTAGATGAAATTAAGGCGGAAGGAGAACCAGCAGTCCGCAAATTCACCGAGAAATTCGACGGTGTTGCCTTGGACAAGCTCGCTGCCAGTACCGATGAAATCAATGAGGCTGTTAAATTAACAGACCCAAAACTGAAAGCCGCGATTGAAACGGCAGCAGCTAATATTCATCGTTTTCATGCTCAGCAAAAATCAGTATTAACAAAGGTCGAAACCAGCCCGGGTGTTGTTTGCTGGCAAAAAGCGGTGGCCATCGATAAAGTTGGTCTGTATATTCCTGGTGGGTCTGCTCCGCTCTTTTCAACGGTTTTAATGCTGGCTCTCCCGGCAAAAATAGCAGGTTGCAAAGAAATCGTGTTGTGCACTCCACCCAACAAAGAAGGGAAAATAAACCCGGCAATCTTGTTTGCTGCGCAATTGGTTGGCGTCACTAAAATATTCAAACTGGGCGGTGTTCAGGCAATCGGCGCTATGGCTTACGGGGCGGGTGACATTCCTAAAGTGAATAAAATCTTCGGGCCCGGAAACCAATATGTTATGGCAGCCAAACAGCTCATCAGCATCAGCGATGTAGCCATTGACATGCCTGCGGGCCCTTCTGAAGTAGCTGTCATGGCTGATGGTACGGCCAACGCGGCTTTCATTGCTTCGGATCTGTTGTCGCAGGCAGAACATGGACCAGACTCCCAGGTCGTTTTGGTTAGCAATTCAGAAAAGTTAGTTGATGAAGTTGAAGTTGAGTTGGAAAAGCAACTCAAAGAATTAAGTCGTGCTGAAATCGCGGTTAAAGCATTAGGCAATAGTGTTGCCATTGTTTTAAACACCGAAGCTGAAATGATTGACATGATCAATGAATACGCGCCGGAACACTTAATTATTTCAATGAACAACTACCTGGATGTTGCTGAAAAGATCGTGAATGCGGGATCTGTATTTCTCGGGAACTATACGCCCGAAAGTGCTGGTGATTACGCTTCAGGAACAAATCACACCTTGCCTACCAACGGATGGGCACGTTCGTTCAGTGGTGTCAACCTCGACAGCTTTACCCGGAAAATTACCTTCCAGGAAATTTCAAAAGAAGGGATTCAAAAACTGGGCCCCGTGATTGAAGTTATGGCAGCGGCAGAAGAACTGGATGCCCACAAGAATGCGGTAACATTGCGATTGACAGAAATTAAAGAACAATAATCACCCCAGACACAATAGGCGACTGTTGTGCCGATGTGATTCAATTCACACGATATGAACTTAGATAAACTCTTACGAGATAATATAAAAAACCTAAAAGCTTACTCTTCAGCGAGAGATGAGTTTTCAGGCGAAGCGATGGTTTTTCTGGATGCCAACGAAAACCCGTTTAACGCTCCATACAATCGCTACCCCGATCCGCTTCAGCGCGAATTGAAAGACAAAATTGCAGCGATCAAAAAATGCCCTGCCGAGCAAATATTTTTGGGCAATGGTAGCGACGAACCGATTGATTTGCTTTTTCGTGCTTTTTGCGAGCCGGGTAAGGACAACATCGTTTCTATCGATCCAACCTACGGCATGTACCAAGTGGCTGCTGACATCAATAATATTGAAATTCGTAAAGTCAAATTAAAAGAAGACTACAGTTTTTCTGCGGATGAGCTGTTATCTGCAGCTGATGAAAACACCAAACTGGCTTTTGTTTGTTCACCCAACAATCCCACAGCAAATTTGATGGACAAGGCTGAAATGCTGAAACTGATTCAAAATTTCAACGGATTGGTAGTAGTTGATGAAGCCTATATTGACTTTGCACCGGGAGCCAGCTTGCTGACTGAACTGCCTCAATATCCAAACCTGGTTGTCCTTCAAACCTTTTCGAAAGCATGGGGAATGGCCGGAATTAGATTGGGAATGGCTTTTGCTTCAACTGAAATAATCCGCATTTTCAACAAAATAAAATACCCTTACAATATCAACATCCTTACCCAGCAAAAAGCGTTGGAACTCATTCAAAAGGAAAGTGAGAAAAATAAGTGGGTCGATTTATTGATTGAAGAACGCAGCAGACTCGCCGAACAACTGAGATCCTTCCCGTTTGTTGTTAAAATCTACCCGTCTGATGCCAATTTCTTACTGGTAAAAATGCATGACGCTCGGGGAATCTATGATTATCTGGTTGAAAACGGTATCATCGTACGTGACCGCTCTAAAGTGATTTTATGCGACGACAGTCTGCGAGTCACAGTTGGGTCGCCGGAAGAAAATGAAATATTGATTGAGAAATTAAACGATTTGATATAAAGCCACATGAAAAAAGCATTATTCATCGACAGAGACGGGACACTGATTATTGAGCCGGCCGACGAGCAAATTGACTCGCTTGAAAAACTGGAATTTTTACCCAAGGTGTTTCGCAATATGCATTTCATTGCCAAAAACCTCGGTTACGAATTAGTGATGGTAACCAATCAGGATGGCTTGGGAACAGATTCCTTTCCGGAAGACACCTTCTGGCCGGCACACAACAAAATGCTGAAAGCCCTGGAAAATGAAGGAATTATTTTCGATGACATTCTTGTCGATCGCCACTTCCCTCATGACAATGCGCCAACACGTAAACCGGGCACAGGAATGATGGGGAAATATATGGACGGTAGCTACGACCTGGCCAACAGCTTTGTTATCGGAGACCGGCTGACTGACATCATGCTGGCTAAAAACCTCGGAGCAAAAGGCATTCTCTTAAATGATGGTTCACTGGTTGACGAAATGAAATCGCAGGGATTAGAAGAATTCTGTTCGCTGGTAACCGCCGATTGGGATGACATTTACGCAAAAGTTGCCGCACCTGAGCGTACTGCTCAGGTTGAACGCAACACCAAGGAAACGAAAATATTTGTCGATTTAAATTTAGATGGAATAGGCAAAGGAAAGATTAGCACCGGACTCGGCTTTTTCGATCACATGCTCGACCAGATTGCCCGCCATGCAGGAGTTGACCTGACAGTCAAAGTTGACGGAGACTTACAGGTTGACGAACACCACACCATCGAAGATACCGGTTTGGCACTGGGAGAAGCCTTCAAATTGGCGTTGGGAGACAAACGCGGTGTTGAACGTTATGGCTATTGTTTGCCAATGGACGATTGTCTGGCGCAGGCCGCCATCGACTTCGGAGGTCGTCCGTGGATTGTTTGGGAAGCAGAATTTAAGCGCGAGAAAGTTGGCGACATGCCAACTGAGATGTTCTTTCACTTCTTCAAGTCGTTTTCTGACACTTCACTCTCAAATCTGAACATTAAAGCTGAAGGTGACAATGAACATCATAAGATTGAAGGCATTTTTAAAGCACTAGCCCGGGCAATAAAAATGGCTATTCGGAAAGATGTGTTTAACTTTGAGCTTCCTTCAACAAAAGGAACCCTTTAGATTTTGGGAAAGACCGACAAAAAAACTCAAAATAGTAAACTTTGAACTCTTAAGATGAAAAGCATAAAACAGCTTCGTGAGAAAAAGAACACAGCGATTCTTTTGATTCACTGCCCCGACAGACAAGGAATCCTGGCAACAGTAACTGAATTTCTGAATGAAAACAATGGCAACATCATATACCTGGATCAATATGTCGACCGCATTGAAAAGATCTTTTACATGCGTGTGGAGTGGGAACTGGACGGTTTCGCGATTCCGGCTGACAAAATCCAGGAATATTTTGACACACTGATTGCTTCGAAGCTTGAAATGGACTACTCCATTCATTTTTCGAAACAGGTGCCACGGATGGCTATTTTTGTTTCGAAAATGTCGCATTGTTTGTTCGATATTTTATCACGTTACACCGCCGGAGAATGGGATGTTGAGATTCCTGTTATCATCAGCAATCACAAAGATCTCGAATCGGTTGCCAAACGTTTCGACATTGAATTCCAGTACATACCGGTGACAAAAGAAAACAAGGCAGACCAGGAAGCCAAAGAAGTGGAGTTGTTAACAAAATACGAAGTTGATTTTATTGTACTGGCCCGTTACATGCAGGTACTTTCGGCTGATTTTGTGGATCGATTCCCAAACAGAATCATCAATATTCATCACTCATTTTTACCCGCTTTTGCAGGCGCCAAACCTTATCATGCAGCACACCAACGCGGTGTTAAAATTATTGGTGCTACCAGCCATTATGTAACCAGCGAACTCGACGGCGGGCCGATCATTGAACAAGATGTAACCCGTTGCAGCCATATCGATACAATTCCTCGCTTGGTCCGTAAAGGTCGTGATCTGGAAAAGATCGTCTTATCACATGCTGTGTTCAAGCATCTGCAACGAAAAATACTCGTTTACAAGAATAAAACGGTTGTCTTCAACTAAAACAGACCGATATGATTCGAAAATATTTAAAGATTAAAACACTTTGTGCCATTCTCCTTGCTTTCGTAGGCTTTCAGGCATGCGGTCAGGAAGATTACGGCTACATTGTGAAAGTCGGTGATGAAGCTCCGGATTTTCAAACAACTACACCAGAAGGGAAGACCGTTAAACTTTCCGATTTAAAAGGTAAAGTTGTGATGTTGCAATTTACAGCCAGTTGGTGCAGTGTTTGCCGCAAAGAAATGCCGCATATCGAAACCGATATCTGGGATAAACTCAAAGACAATCCCAACTTCGCATTGTTTGGAGTTGATTTGGATGAAGCGGCTGAAAAGGTGAGCGGATTCGCGAAGGAGATTCCCGTCAGCTACCCGCTCTTGCTCGATCCCAAAGGTGGTATTTTTTACCAGTATGCAGCCAAAGGTGCCGGAGTAACCCGCAATGTGATCATTGATAAAGACGGTAAGATTGTTTTTCTGACCCGCTTATATAAGCCAGACGAGTTTGAAGAGATGAAGGCAAAAATTAATGAACTTCTGAAATAAACAGCATGAACTTAGTCATCATAAAATACAATGCCGGCAATATCGAATCGGTGAATAATGCCCTGCAAAGATTGGGTATTTCGGCCGAGATCACCGGTGACCACGAAAAAATTAAAGCAGCCGACAAGGTTATATTCCCCGGCGTTGGCGAGGCCAGTACAACAATGGCCTATTTGAAAAAAGAAGGTTTGGATAAGCTCATCCCTTCCCTTTCTCAGCCAGTATTGGGAATTTGCCTTGGCTTGCAACTGATGTGCAGTCACTCGGAAGAAGGAGACACTCCCTGCTTAGGAATATTTGAGGAAAAGGTAAAGCGTTTTCAGCCCGAGCCCGGAATGGAATTCGTGACCAAAGTACCACACATGGGATGGAACACGATCACCAATCTGAACAGTGCTCTATTTGATGAATCCCTGAACGAACAGTTTGTCTATTTCGTTCATTCCTATTATGCAACCGTTGGTGAGCACACAGCCGCTGTTGGAAATTATATCAATCCCTTCAGCGCCGCCTTACACAAAGACAACTTTTACGCCACCCAGTTTCACCCGGAAAAAAGCGGACCGGTTGGCGCTAAAATTTTGGAAAACTTCATTAAACTGTAGACCGAGAAATGATTACAATAATTCCAGCTATCGACCTGATTGACGCCAAATGCGTCCGCCTCTCTCAAGGCGATTACAACCAGAAGACAGTCTATAATGAAAATCCGCTCGAGGTAGCGAAGATGTTCGAAGATGCCGGTATCACCCGACTGCACCTCGTCGATCTGGACGGCGCCAAAGCAAAACACATTGTCAACTACAAAGTACTGGAGACTATCGCTTCGAAAACCAATTTGGTGATCGACTTTGGTGGTGGACTGAAATCTGATGAGGATCTGAAAGTTGCTTTTGAAAGCGGAGCCCAAATGGTTACCGGTGGAAGCATCGCAGTGAAGGATCGGGAAACATTTTTGAGCTGGATTGAAAAATACGGTACTGAAAAAATCATCCTGGGAGCGGATGCGAAGGACAAGAAAATCGCAGTGAGTGGCTGGCAGGAAGTCTCTGAACTTCCAATTCTGGATTTCATTGAAAGTTATACCAGCAAAAGAATTCAGAAAGTCATCTCGACCGACATTGCACGCGACGGCATGCTCAGCGGCCCCAGCATCGATTTGTACAAAGAAATCATGGATCATTTCCCGAAATTGGAATTGATTGCCAGTGGCGGAATCGCCACCATGACAGATATTATCGAATTAGATGAAATGGGCGTTCCCGGCGTTATTACCGGAAAAGCCATTTACGAAAATAGAATCAGCCTGGCTGAGATTAGCAAGTTCATCTCAGCATAGACTTGAAACAGAACATAGCATGTTAGCAAAACGAATAATACCGTGCCTGGATATCAAAGACGGTCAGACCGTAAAGGGCATCAACTTTGTCAATATTAAAAGCGTGGGCGACCCGGTCGAACTGGGTGCGATGTATGCCGAGCAAGGAGCCGACGAGTTGGTTTTCCTGGATATTACAGCCACACACGAAGGACGCAAAACCTTTGTCGAATTGGTGAAACGTATCGCCCGCGAGATCAATATTCCCTTTACCGTTGGCGGTGGAATTAGTGAAATTAAAGATGCTGAAGCACTACTGAGTGCCGGTGCTGATAAAGTCAGCATTAACTCATCGGCAGTTCGTAATCCGAAACTGATCGATGACCTGGCCCTCAACTTCGGAACCCAATTCGTAGTGGTAGCTATCGATGCTAAAAACTACGACGGACACTGGACGGTAACCGTTAATGGCGGCCGAATCCCAACCGATAAAGAATTGTTCAGCTGGGCTAAAGAAGCTGAAGATCGTGGCGCCGGTGAAATCCTGTTTACCTCAATGGATCATGACGGAACAAAGGCTGGCTTTGCTAACGACGAGCTCGCCAGGATGGCCGACATGCTCAAAATTCCCATTATCGCTTCAGGTGGAGCAGGTAACATGGACCATTTTGTCGATGTATTTACCACGGGAAAAGCCGACGCAGGACTGGCTGCCAGCATTTTCCACTACAAGGAAATTGGCATTCCTGATCTGAAAAGCTACCTGAATCAAAAAGGCATTCCAATCCGACTGTAACCGAATTTCAAACTGAATAATAAGCAAATAAGATATGAACACATCAATTGATTTTTCAAAAATGAACGGTTTGGTTCCGGCCATCGTTCAGGACAACACCACGAACAAAGTGCTGATGCTTGGTTTTATGAACGAAGAAGCGCTGGCAAAAACGGAAGAATTGGGCAAAGTAACCTTCTTCAGCCGCACCAAAAACCGCCTGTGGACCAAAGGCGAAGAAAGCGGCAACTTCCTGAATGTTGTATCAATGACAGCCGACTGCGACAATGACACCCTACTGATTAAAGTGAATCCTGTTGGCCCTGTATGCCACACCGGAAGCGATACGTGCTGGGATGAAACCAACACCGGCGAAGATGTGATGTTCCTGAAACACCTGCAGGATTTCATTGACAAGCGCAAAGAAGAAATGCCGAAAGGGTCGTACACCACCTCATTGTTCGAAAGAGGCACACGTACAATTACCCAAAAAGTAGGTGAAGAAGCAGTAGAAACCATTATTGGAGCTATGGCCAACGACGATGAAAACTTTCTGTACGAAGGGGCTGACCTCATCTATCACCTCATCGTTCTGTTAACACACAAAGGTTACCGCATCGAAGATCTGGCTCGTGAATTGAAGAAAAGACACAAATAACAGCTGTTAATAGTTGTAAATTTCAGTAACAAAAAGGATTAGGACAGATTTTGGTGCTAATCCTTTTTCTATATTCGCCTCCATAAGCGATTCAAATATGAGCAGAGGATACCTGTTGACATTGATTCTATTACTTGTTTTTGGTGCAAAATCGGTTGCAGCGAAAGGAGAACGTCCATTAAAAAAGGTTCACTACAATTACCTCACTTACGTACCTGAAAACTACGACAGCACCAAAGTTAACTTATATCCGGTTATCATCTACCTGCATGGTCGTTCGGCTTCGGGAACCGACCTTAATCACGTTCGTCGTTACGGACTCCCCTTCTTCCTGGACCGGGGCAAAAAAATGGATTTTATTGTTGTTGCTCCACAGTGTCCGTGGGGTAAGCGTTGGTCGAGCGAAAACTGGCTGGACTCCATGATGGTTGAATTAAATGCCAAATACCGGATCGACAACGACCGAATTTACCTGACCGGCATGAGTCTTGGTGGGTTTGGAACCTGGGAATTAGCAAATATGTATCCGCATCGTTTTGCAGCCATTGCTCCGATGTGCGGCGGTGGCAATACGGCTTGGGTCAACAACATCTACCACCTGCCGACTTGGATTTTTCATGGTGTACAGGATCGCTTGGTTCCCGTTTTGCGATCGGACCAAATGGTGAATGCACTTGAGCAGCATCATGCTTTGGTGAAATACAGCCGGTTTACAAAAAAAGGACACGATTTGAGCCGACTTTTCGATGACGACGAGCTTTACAGTTGGTTCGCACAGTTCACCAGGCGGCCGTTAAATGAGGAGGATGAGAAATCGATCAAACCGTTGGAACCGATTTGGGTTACTGAATTTGAACCAACGGAAAAAATCGCACATCCTAATTTTACGAAAACCCAAAAAAACGGGGTATTTTGACCTAATGACACCAGCATAATCTTCCTTCTATTGAGTTTGAATCACAAGGGAGATCAGTGCCCGAAGCTTCCTGCAAGACCAGCGGTATCATCCGACTACTCTTGATTCTTTACTCGGCGAAAGCAGTCCCAGTGTGTCTCACAATTCCTTCCTGTTAGATTTATTGGAACGCCAACTCAAAATACTGAAAACCTCAAAAAGTCAAAAAGGTTTATCAGCCCGGCCATTGATCATATCGATATTTTTCGATATGAAAACACAAAAACTACAATCAATTCATTACCAATTCACCCACGGCGCAAACATGTCTGTTTTTCTCATTTTATCCTTCTCTGATTAAAATAAAATTAACTTTTCGCTAACCTCTGCAATGTTTCCTCGTAATAACGGACATTGGTGTCTTTTATGGAATTCAAAGACTGGTTCTCAACCCAAATTAAACACTAAATTTTTTACCATGAGACAAGTAATTTTCTCCCTGTTGTTTCTCGTTGGATTAATTAGTTGTACAACCCAAAATGAGAAAAAAGAAGTTGCAGAAATCCCCCCCTCCGAAGAAGAAATAATTGCAAGAGGCCGCTACTTGGTATCAAGTATCGGTTGTGAAGACTGTCATACTCCCAAAGTGATGACTGATCATGGTCCGGTCCCTGATCCGGAAAATCACTTCGCCGGCCATATGGAAGGCGACCTGAGAGACAAAGTATCCAAAGACGCATTGGCAAACTGGGCACTGTTCAACATGAGCCTGACTGCCGCCGTTGGTCCATGGGGAATTACCTATGCGGCAAATATTTCGTCTGATGAATCCGGCATCGGCACCTGGACGGATGAACAGTTCATCCGCGCGATGCGGGAAGGACGATACAAAGGTTTGGAAGGAACACGTAAGTTACTACCACCAATGCCGTGGCAGAATTTTGCGAATTTAACCGACGATGATTTGAAAGCGATGTTGAAATACCTGCAAAGTACCAAGCCCATTCGAAATGTCGTTCCGGAACCTGTAAGTCCTACCGAATTTTAATGTAACCAAAATCTAATTCTACGCGATAAGTTTTGAACGTACCGGGAATTCCTGCATGCCGGGAATTTAACGCTACGTTCTCTTTTAATGGCCCGGATCTATTCGCTCCATCAGATTTTCAGGATGTGCTAGATCGGTAAAGCCATATTGCCGGTAAAGCCCGTGTGCATCATCCGTTCCCAAGCCCATTCGCCGCAACCGTTTCAAGTCACGGTGATTAACGATCGCTTCCATCAACAGCTTACCAATTCCCTTTCCTCTGCATTCTTCCAACACAAAAACATCCATGATCCAACCAAAAACAGCATAATCGGTTGCCACACGTGCAAAACCCAACTGTTTGCCATTCTCATCGTAAGCACCAAAACAAACGGAGTGTTCAATTGACGCTTGAACTGTAGCTAAACTCCTGGCTTTTGCCCAATAAGAACGTTCACTTAAATAATGATGAATCATTGAAACATCCAATAAATCCTTGTCCGTTGAAACTGAAATCATTTTAACCCGTTAAAAATGAGATATTTTTATTTTTTCTAAAGCATTGAAATTACAGATAATTTCAATATTCCGCGACAGCCAGAACCGATAATAAACCTTTTTCTGTTCAGCCTGTTAAGTTACCGTCAACAAATTCACACCGGCGGCGCGTTGAGTTGAAATAAAACTATCTTTGCGCCACCAATTTTGGAGATTATATGCAGAAGATTAGAAACATCGCGATTATCGCACACGTTGACCATGGGAAAACCACTCTGGTTGACAAAATGATTTACTATTGTAATATCGTTAAGGCGCATGAGAAACATGAAGACCTTATCCTCGATAACAATGATCTGGAACGCGAACGTGGGATTACGATCCTGGCCAAAAACGTTTCGGTGACCTACAAAGATGTTAAGATTAACATCATTGATACCCCGGGCCACGCCGACTTTGGTGGTGAGGTTGAACGTGTGTTGAACATGGCAGACGGTGTACTTTTGCTGGCTGATGCTTTTGAAGGTACCATGCCGCAAACACGTTTCGTATTGTCGAAAGCACTCGCTTTGGGCTTGAAACCAATCGTGGTAATTAATAAAGTTGATAAACCAAACTGCCGCCCTGACGAAGTTCATGAACAGGTCTTCGACCTGATGTTCAGTTTGGATGCAACAGAAGAACAATTGGACTTCCCAACCATCTATGGTTCGGCGAAAGAAGGTTGGATGACTCCCGACTTAAATATTAAATCGGACACCATTGAGCCATTGCTCGATGCCATATTGGAATATATTCCGGCTCCAAAAGAAAATCCGGGAACACCACAAATGCTGATTACGTCGTTGGACTATTCTTCCTATGTTGGACGAATTGCCATTGGTCGTATTCACCGCGGTGAACTGAAAGAAGGTATGCAGGTAGCACTAGCCAAACGTGATGGTTCGGTCAAACGCAGCCGCATTAAAGAGATTCACACCTTCTCCGGCTTAGGTCGTCAAAAGGTAGAATCGATGCACGATGGTGATATTTGTGCCTTGGTTGGTATTGAAGGTTTCGATATCGGTGACTCGATTTGCGACATTGAAAATCCGGAACCACTGGATCCAATCGCGGTTGACGAACCAACAATGAGCATGGTATTTACCATCAACGATTCACCATTCTTTGGTAAAGAAGGCAAACTGGTGACTTCTCGTCACCTGAAAGATCGCTTGGAAAAAGAGCTGGAAAAAAACCTGGCATTGCGTGTTATCCAAGGTGAGTCAGCAGATAGTTTCACCGTTTACGGACGTGGTGTACTTCACTTGTCGGTACTGATTGAAACAATGCGTCGTGAAGGATACGAGCTACAAGTTGGACAACCCAAAGTATTGTACAAGGAAATTGGTGGCATTAAATGCGAACCTATTGAAGAAATGCACGTTGACGTGCCTGACGAGTATAGCGGGAAAGTTGTTGAAATGGCTACCATCCGTAAAGGTGAAATGCAAAATATGGAACGCAAAGGCGACCGTATCCACTTGGAATTCCTGATTCCTTCACGTGGTATTATTGGTTTGCGTACCAACATGCTGACGGCAACTGCCGGTGAAGCTGTAATGACTCACCGTTTCATTGAATATCAACCATTAAAAGGCGAAATTGAAGGCCGTCAAAACGGATCTCTTATCGCCAAAGAACCTGGAACAACTTTCGCTTATGCGTTGAATAAGTTACAGGATCGTGGTAAATTCTTTATTGGACCTGGTATTGATGTTTACGAAGGAATGGTAATTGGTGAAAACAGCCGTGGTGACGATATTGTGGTAAATGTGACTCAATCGAAGAAATTGACCAACATGCGTGCCTCCGGATCTGACGACAAAGTAAGATTAGCTCCTCCGATTGTTTTCAGCTTGGAAGAAGCCCTGGAATACATTGGTAAGGATGAATACCTGGAAGTTACTCCGGAATCACTACGGATGCGTAAAATCTTCTTAAAAGAAGCTGAACGCAAACGTGGCGGAAAGATTAACTACTAAAAAAATACCACCATATAGAAACACCCCGGAGATTAATTTCTTCGGGGTGTTTTGTTTTATGTTGATGTCAAAAAAACAAGAGCCAATCGATAAAAATTTAGTATTATATTGTAAACTTTTAGTTTTAATATCGTAAATAAATATGCGTTGACTAACGTAATGCCGAAACAGCGGCATTGTAATCTGTGGTGATCTCTAAAAAAACAGACCCGCCTGAGTTGATCAGACGGGCCTGTGTTTTTTATGCATTTGGATCAGAATCGATCTCGCCATCCGCTATTGGAGGATCGTCGTCAAAACTGTCATCAGCGTATGGTGGCATCTCATCTTCGTCTTCGGTTTCTTCAAATTCTTCCGAAGCCAATAGGTCGTCAGTACTTTCCTGCACATCTTTTAAGGGTTTCAGATGGGGAGGAATTTGCTGCTGATCATCCGCGAAATACGGGAACACATCAACAATATTACTCAAAGCCATTGAAGTGGTATGGTAAGGCACCAAAATATAAGAAAGTCCGTCTTCTAAACGTTGCAAAGCCTCCTTGAAATCGTCGGCTGCCACCAGGAAGTAGTTGTTTATTTTCTTTTCTTTCCCGGCTTTTTCGTCGATTGTTACAATCGCGATACGCGCTTTATACCAAAACTCGCCGCTTTCGGCCGGATAGATTTCAACGATATTTGATTTCTTGATATTATCGATCTGAAATTCACCGCGGATAATCTGCTGCATTTGCTGAATAATCCGGGCTTCAGCATCAGTGAATGATACTGCATCAACCAAGTACGACTCGCCAACTTTACGCTCACGGCCATCCTGATCAACTTTCACATATTTAACTTTTACTTCGAACCAAGTTTGCATGCTATTCTATTTTTTATCAGCCACAAAGATATTTTCTTTGCCGAGTCAACTCCACTTTTTCCCGATTAATTATCCACAAAAATCACCTTTTCGGCGCTGGCTTTTGGGGACACAACTCAGCGTAAAACAATAAGTAGCTGAACAGCAGATCGAAAGATTTGTCAACTTCGCAGCGTTCGCTAAATTAGTAAGGCCATACAGCAACGTTCTCAATTTTATATCAACCTAAATACCATAAACTATGATTATTGGAGTCCTGAAAGATGTCGCCCCGGAACACCGGGTGGCACTGCTTCCGGAGAACATCAAAACGCTGCTCACAAAAAAGGCCTCGGTGATCGTTGAAAAAGGAGCCGGAGCCGAAGCTTTTGTCTCTGACGCCCAATTTAGCGAAGCCGGAGCTAAAGTTGTATCCCGAACCGAAGTACTTGAGAAAGCGGATCTGCTCCTTCAAATTTCAGAACCGGATGCTGCTTTAATCAAACAACTGAATAGCGAACAAATTTGGTTGAGTGAGTATAAACCTTTATGGAACAAAGAGCTGGTCAAGCTATTTCGGGAAAGCAAAATCTCCAGTTTCAGCATGGATACTGTTCCCCGCACAACCCGGGCCCAATCCATGGATGTACTCTCGTCAATGGCAACCGTTGCCGGATACAAAGCGGTGCTGGATGCGGCCTCCCATCTTCCTTCCTTTTTCCCCATGTTTATGGCTGCAGCCGGCACAATCCGTCCGGCCAACGTACTTATTTTAGGAGCTGGAGTGGCTGGGCTACAAGCCATTGCTATTTCACGCAAACTCGGGGCACAAGTTGAAGCTTTCGATGTTCGCTCGGCAGTAAAAGAGGAGGTAATGAGCTTGGGAGCCCGTTTTGTGGAGGTTGAAGGAGCCAAAGAAGATATTGCTGCCGGTGGCTACGCTGTTGAGCAAACCGAAGAGTACAAGAAAAAACAACAGGAAGCCATCAATCAGCATGCAGCCAAAGCGAATGTGGTCATCTGCACAGCTCAAATTCCCGGACGAAAAGCGCCACTACTGATTTCGAAGGAAGTGGTGGCCAGTATGCAACCCGGCTCTGTCATTATCGATTTGGCATCCTCAACCGGTGGCAACTGCGAACTAAGTGAAGACAATAAAACCGTCGTAAAACATGGAGTGACCATTATCGGGCAATCGAACTACCCGGCACAAATGCCCAAAGATGCCAGCAAAATGTTTGGCAAAAATGTCAGCAATTTCATCGAACTGCTCATTGCCGAAGATGGTAGTCTGACGCTCAACTTTGACGATGAGGTTGTCCGCGCCACTTGTATTACCCACCAGGGAGAAATAATCAACGAACGTGTTAAATCAGTAATCGACTAATCTATGGAATCAATACTGCAGTTTTTCTTTACTTACAAAGAAGCTATTTTCATCATTGCCCTCTCTGTCTTTTTGGGGATTGAAGTCATCTCCAACGTGCCCTCTGTGCTACATACGCCGCTCATGTCCGGTGCAAACGCCATCAGCGGTGTAATCATCATTGGAGGCATCATCCTGGTTGGCCATGCCGACGCCTCTCACCTCTCGCTCGAACTTGGTTTGGGGGTTTTAGCAGTCATTTTTGGTACACTCAATGTCGTCGGTGGCTTTGTAGTCACCGACCGCATGCTCGAGATGTTCAAAAAGAAGAAAAAATAGGAGGCGAAAGATGAACGAGATAATAGGCACATTAAATGGCGTCCCCTTCACTTTGGGCGAAACGCTACTCGAACTGAGTTATCTGCTGGCAGCATTGATGTTTGTTTTTGGCTTGAAATTACTGAGCCATCCTGAAACAGCCCGGCGCGGAAACCTGTGGGCAGCGGCCGGCATGCTTTTAGGAATGCTAACCACACTGCTTCTTCATAAAACCGACAGCGGCAATGCAATCCCCATGGCAAATGTCTGGATTATTTTAGCTGCCATCGGGGTCGGTTCTGTTGTAGGCTGGGTCGTGGCCCTAAAAATTAAGATGACTGCCATGCCGCAGTTGGTCTCGCTTTACAACGCTACAGGAGGCGCAGCCTCTATGCTGGTGGCTCTGCTCGAATTTCCAAATGCCGACATGAGCAACAAAGGCTCGGTACTGGTAACCTTGCTGGGAATGATTATTGGTGCGGTAGCTTTCAGCGGAAGTATGGTTGCCTATGGGAAACTGGATGGCAAAGTTGGTGACATTCGTTCCGGCCTGATGAAATATGTGAACATGCTGCTTCTGATCGTCACATTTGGCTTGGCTGCCTGGATGCTATTCTCCAACCAAACTCCTGCCAATCTCAACTGGGCAATCTACTTACTAATGGTCCTATCGTTGCTTTACGGCGTCCTGTTTGTGATGCCTATTGGCGGAGCTGATATGCCGGTTGTGATTTCACTGTTGAATAGCTTCACCGGAATTGCAGCAGCCATGGCTGGTTTCATTTATCACAACCAGGCCATGATTTTAGGTGGAATTCTGGTCGGCGCTGCCGGAACAATTTTAACTGTATTGATGTGCAGAGCGATGAACCGATCGTTGCTAAATGTCATTATTGGAGCTTTTGGTGGCGGAACTTCATCCACCGCGACCGAACAAGGTGAGATGAAAGAAATGACACTCAGCGATGCTGCTATCCTCATGAGCTATTCACAATCGGTAGTGATCGTTCCCGGTTATGGATTGGCCGTGGCACAGGCCCAGCATGCTTGTCACGAACTGGATACTTTGCTTTCAAACAAAGGCGTCAATGTACGCTATGCGATCCATCCGGTAGCCGGCCGAATGCCCGGACATATGAACGTTCTGCTGGCCGAGGCTGATGTTCCCTATGGTCAGTTAGTTGAAATGGATGCCATTAATCCCGACATGCCGAATACCGATGTGGTAGTCGTGATCGGTGCCAACGATGTCGTTAACCCAGCGGCCATTACCGATCCGGGAAGCCCGATTGCAGGCATGCCGATCATCCGCGCCTTTGAATCTAAAAACATCATTGTGATGAAACGTGGCCGTGGTAAAGGGTACGCCGGAATTGAGAATGAATTGTTCTTTGGTGAAAAAACACACTTGCTATTTGGCAATGCCAAGGACACCTTGCAAAAATTAGTGATGGAAATAAAAAGTTTATAACTTAAATCTATTTTCAGGGGAATGGTGTTATAGGTGGAGCGCCATTCCATTCTTTAACTTGATCGTGAAATATATTCTATCATATGAAAGCCATTATTCAAACGCCAACAAATAAGCTGGACGACAGCCTTGATTTTTATTCGCGCCTGAATTTTGAACTAATTGAACTCAACGAGAGAACGATTTTTTCCGATGGGAAAGCCATCATCGAAGTAAACCCGGATCGTTATGCACGTGCTGGCTTAAAGCTTTATGCAGATAACTGGCGAGACATTGCTGATGAACTTCAGGAAATGACGCCTGTCATTCAAACCAGAACAGGTTTTCTGTTAGCCGATCCCTCGGGAAGTATGATTTACCTCGAAGAATGTGGAACTCTCCCAAGCTACGATCTCGCTGCAATTCAGACCTCTGTTTTGGGGAATTTCGCAGGACTCAGTCTGGAAACAACGGATTTACAGAAATCATTGGCTATCTGGTTGAAGCTGGGATTCAAAATTACCAGTGGTTCTGCGGAGCACGGATGGATGAGTTTGATCGGACCAAGCGGATTTACAGTATCAATTATGAAGATTTTGAACTGTCCGCACTTGTTCTTCAACCCATCGCTTAGCTATTTCAATGGTCAAAATAACCCGGCGATTATTCAAAAAATAAGGGAACTCGACATTCCCATTACTGAGGAAATAACGGTCTTTAATGACGAAGGAATCGTTGATAATATCATTATTCGCGATCGGGGGGGCTTGGGCTTCTTCATTTTTAACGATTAAGAAGCACTCATCGCTCCGCAACTTTTGAATAGCAACACCTATTCAATCCTCTAAAAAATTGCAATGGGACAAATACATTAGAAGTATCAAAGAACAATCAGGAATGGGAAAACATATTGTTCGCATTGCTTCTCTTGTATTCACCCCATTACTATAAAATCAGGGAGATAAACGTAACTAATCAGTCTTATCAGCCGGCGCAGGTGTCTCACCATTGTCTGGCTGTTGTTTTAATGCCCGAATCGCAGCTTTGTCAATAACTATTTTGACTGATTCTGCGGGACTTTTAAGAATATTGACCAAAGAAACATACTGGAATGGGTTAACCGATTTATCCGGTAAGGTTACCATCGTTTCAAAAACATAAACGGGTTGAAGCGTTTTACCATTACCATCATAATAGGCCTTTTGACTGCTCAACACTTTATAATTTGCTCCTTCGCCATAATTGGTAACAATATTGTTTTTCAGCTCTCGTAATGCAATCTCTTCCGAAATAATTTCTTCTTGTTTCGCTTCTGTTTTTGATTGCAAATCAACTTGCCGCCACCGTTTCACTAAACTGACAATTTCACCGCCGTTCCCAACATTGACCACAAATTTGGAGCCCGGACCAACAACAGGCATCTCATCGATAATTCGCCCATAGGTGAGCGTAATCATTTTGTCGATCACCGGCCCCGCCTTTTCACCATTAATGACACTGGAGGCCCGAAGCCCACCTTGGTGGACAAGTTTCAATTCGGCCCTGTTACCATCAATGAACCGGTTCGTCGCCAAGAAATTCATCGCCAGTTCATTTGCCTCATCAGGCGAAGGTAGTTTCGGCCTCACTGTCCCATAATACCGCTGCATACTTTTACTGAACGAAATATTCCCGGTTTTCAGATCTTGCTCAAAATAAACCGAGGCGTCTTTGGGTGACGAGTAATAAGCCACCCGATCCTCATTAACGATTATTTCTGGCTTTTCGTCCAACTCCAGCAACTTCACTGCTGTTTTTACAGCAACCGCTTCCGAAAGATCTTTCTGCTCAACAAACTGATAGGTAAAAACACCCGTTGAACTTGGCTTCTGTGGCTGACACGAGACCAAAGTCAGTAGCATTGAAAAAGCCCCGAGGTATATTATTGATTTTATTCTTTTCATTTTAATTCAATTTAGGTTTAAAAAACGATCAATACTGCCACCAGGTCACCATGTCGTTGGCGCCTCCCGCCGGATCAGCCGCATACGAACCAAGCCTGTCATTTTCGGTACTGTGGTATAAAATTGCACTGGCTAGTCCAGGATAAGGTGAACCATCGGAATTAGTCGGGTTAAATATCCAATAGCGCTCTTCGTTCACCGCATGAAACCAGGATTGCCAAACACCGCCATTGGCTTTCAATTTATGGGCATAATTATTTGGGATGCCATTATCGGAATTACTCAGCGTGTGAAAACCGACCAATTGGTGCAGCCCTTGAAAAATCGAAGTCCATGGAGTCCACCAATCCCCGCCTGCTCCAACGTCGGGAGCTGTTTTCACCGTATAACACGACTCGATTATGAAAAATTCAAGGTCGCCGTTGTTGACCAAATCACCATAAGGTGGACAATTCTTAAAATTGACCCCAGTACTTGTACTCTGCTCTGTTTGCCCGTAATAATAGTTACCATGACAGGCAAAGTAGGCCAAATCCATTTTATCGACATACAGCTGATGCTGACTGTCAAACTCTGAAGGGTGCGCCCAATAATACTGCACCTCTTTGTACTTGTGACTTCCGATCGTTTGCCAACTTTGGAAGTTCTTGACAAAGTTCCAGACATTCCTTACAAAACGATCCTCGGCTTTATCCACATATCCACCTATTTCACGCGATCCTGCCATGATAAAATTAGCGGGCAAAATGACACACAAGCAAACCAGCAGCAATTTTGTCGCACTGGCTAAATTCCTGTTCTTTGCTTTCATAATGAGATTTTAAGTTTGGTATTTCCCGCATTTAGCGGCGATTAAAAACGTTCACAAAAGCGTATTTGTGAGAAAAAATTAACTGAGAGGCGTTTGCCTTTCATAATACGGCAAACCAACGAACATACTTCGATCCTTAAATTGAAAGACAATTACAATAAAAACGCATCAGATGTTCTCCTGATCAAAACTACAAGCTCAGGAGACCCCAGTCTACTTACTCGTCTGAACTCGAAAAACATCTGACCTAAAACTAATCCTGTTTTTTATTCGCAATTAAAGTTAAGAAGATCGAAAAACGAATTCAATCCTCATTATTGAGGATATATTTCCATAAACTAACAGCTATATTTAGCCTAAATTCAAGAATCGCACCGCGCCTTTTTGTAACAAGTGAATCATGAAAAAAGCGTATTTCCAGTTATTTGTTGATACCGGTGGAACATTCACCGACTGCATCGGAATTGATCAGGATAGCAAAGAACATCGCCGAAAGGTATTGAGCAATAGCAGTCTACGGGGAAGCATCAAAAAGCTTATCTCTCCAAACGAATTCATTGTGCAACAAAGCTGGCTACTCGAGCGCGATATTCTAAACGGATTTGCCTTCCGTATTTTTGGTGAAAGCTACAGCACATGTACAATCGCCTCATTTTACCCGTCCGAGAGCAGACTTATTCTGAATGAAGAAATTCAAACCGGGAATTTAAAGGTAGGAGCTAATTTCGAGATCACATCTTTTGAAGAAGCACCCGTGTTGGGAGCCCGGCTAATTACCCAAACGGCACTGAATGAAACGTTTCCAGACCTAATTTTGAAATTGGGATCGACAAAAGGAACCAATGCATTACTGGAACGCAAAGGAGCAAAAACATTGTTTCTTGTCACCAAAGGTTTTCGGGATCTTTTGAAAATCGGAAACCAGGCACGCCCCGACATTTTTGCGATGAATGTTATCAAGAGACGTCAGATTGCCAGCAAAATTATTGAGGTAGATGAGCGAATTGATGCGAAAGGAAATACTATTCGACCGATAGACCTAGACCGTTTAAAAGCACAGCTGACAGCTTCGAAGGCCGAATCTTTTGAAGCAGTTGCCGTGTGCTTTATGAACGCCTTTTTGACCCCGGCTCACGAAGAGCAAGTGAAAAATCTCTTAACGGAACTCAACTTTCAGTTTATATCGATCTCATCAGCACTCAGTCCACTAATTAAAATTGTACCCCGGGCAGAAACGACCATCGCGAATGCCTATTTGTCTCCGATCATCAACAACTATGTCCGAAATATTTCAGAAAAAATCGGGAGCCAAACCTTCCAAATTATGACTAGCGCGGGCAGTCTTGTATCTGCCGACAATTTTCATCCCAAAGACAGTCTGTTAAGCGGCCCGGCAGGAGGAGTAGTCGGCGCATCGCGCATTGGCTATGAAAATGGATTTGACAAGCTGATCACATTTGACATGGGCGGAACAAGTACGGACGTTTCACGCTATAGTGGAATTTTTGATTACCGGTACGAGTTGGAAGTCGGTGACTCACAAATCAACAGTTCAGCCATAGCCATCGAAACGGTTGCTGCCGGAGGGGGATCCATCTGCGGGTTCGACGGCTTCAAACTTTATGCAGGTCCGGAAAGTGCCGGTGCGTTTCCCGGTCCGGCCAGTTACGGTGCCGGAGGACCGCTCACTATTACCGATGTCAACTTACTGCTTGGTCGGCTCGATGCCTCCCGTTTCAGCATTCCTGTCTACCCGCAGGCAGCCGAAGACCGGTTGCATGAATTAATGAACCAGATTGAAGCACGAACCGGAAAGAAACAATCTCGGGAAAAGTTACTCTATGGTTTTATCGAAATTGCCAATGAAATTATGGCTGGTGCAATTCGGAAGATTTCGATCGCTAAAGGGTACAATCCCAAAAATTTTGCACTGGTTGCTTTTGGTGGAGCCGGCGGGCTGCACTGCTGCGATATTGCAGACATGCTAGAAATGAAAACCATCCTTTTACCGCAGGATGCCGGTCTGCTGAGCGCATACGGTATTGGTCAAGCCCGAATTGAACGTTTCACCGAAAAACAAATCCTGCTCCCATTCAACACCATAAAAGACAAACTAGAAATTGATTTCAACGAAATTTCAGATAATGCGCTGTCTGCGCTAAAGGCGGAAGGATTCTCGGAGGACCAATTGGAAATCAGAGCCAGACTATTATTCCTGCGGTTTGAGGGGCAGGACAGTTCTCTTGAGATCCCGTACAGTAACGCGGAGGACGTTATCCAGACCTTCCACCGCAACTACGAAAAATTATACGGCCATCAGGTAACGAACCGAACGATTGAGCTTGAAGCAATTCGCGTAATTGCATCAGTAAAAACTTCGGATATCCCTTCATCGACAGTTGCTATCAAGACCTATTCACCGAAGGCAAATTATCAAAGTTCTGGCTCAACCGATATTTTTATTCGTGATTCCCTGAGTCCCGGTGCTAAAATTTTGGGTGAAGCGCTCTTCCTGGATAATTATGCTACAACCTGGCTGAAACCCGGTTGGAAACTCCAGGTGGCGAGCAATGGTACAGCCATCCTTTGTAAAGACGAAACGATTCAGTTGACGGAAGTGCAACAGACCAAAGAGACGGAACTTGAACTGTTTGCCAACCGATTTATGGCAATCGCTGAAAATATGGGAGCACTCCTGCAGCGAACCGCTTTGTCTGTCAACATCAAAGAGCGACTGGATTTCTCCTGTGCTCTGCTTGATGCAGATGGAGCTTTGGTCGCCAATGCACCGCACATACCTGTCCACCTGGGAGGATTGGGTGTTTGTGTCAAAAGCCTGCTCGAACATTTTACATTCGGGGAAGGAGACACCATTGTCACGAATCATCCGAAATACGGAGGCTCCCATTTACCTGATGTCACAATGGTTTCGCCCGTTTTTTACGAAGGAAAACGGATTGCCTTCGTTGTGAACCGGGCACACCACAGTGAAATAGGAGGAATCAGCCCGGGATCGATGCCTCCCAACGCGACCAAATTAGTTGAAGAGGGAGTCGTTATTTCACCATTTTACCTGATGAAAAATGGCAAGGTAAACTGGGATGGCATGCGCGAAAAACTAACGACCGCCCCCTTTCCCACCCGGGCAATTGAAGAAAATCTGGCTGACCTGAATGCCGCCATTGCTGCCAATAAAAACGGGCAGGATGCCTTACTTGAATTGACAAAACAGCATGGTATGGAAACCGTAATTCTGTATTTTGAACGATTAAAACAGCATGCAGCCGACAAAATGCGGGAGACCCTCGGCAAATTTCCGGACGGTGAATATTTGGCTTCGGAATTCTTGGACGACGGAAGCCCCTTAAAAGCATCCATCAGCCTAAAACAGGGAACATGTGTGATCGATTTTACCGGAAGCTCACCCGTTCATCCCGGGAATATGAATGCAACCAAAGCGATTGTACAAAGTGTCACCATCTATGTTTTACGCCTATTGCTGAACGAATCCATTCCGCTGAACGACGGGCTGATGGCCCCTGTTGTGCTGCATATCCCAACCGGACTTTTGAATCCGGAGTTTGACGATATTCCTGAGAATTGCCCGGCAGTAGTTGGTGGTAATGTCGAAATAAGTATGCGGTTAACGGACACCTTGCTGAAAGCCTTCGGCGTGATGGCCGCCAGCCAGGGAACAATGAATAATACCTTGTTTGGGAACAAAAACTTTGGCTACTACGAAACCATTTGTGGCGGCTGCGGTGCCGGCAACGGGTTCGATGGAGCCAGTGCCGTTCATCATCACATGACCAACACACGGATTACCGACCCTGAAGTACTGGAACACCGTTATCCGGTTCGCCTGAATGAATTTAGCATTCGGCAAAACTCCGGAGGAAACGGCAAATGGCAAGGCGGAAATGGCATCATCCGAAAGCTAACGTTTCTGGAGCCGGTCAATCTTTCTGTTTTAACCCAGCGTCGCAAATCCGGACCATTTGGATTGAAAGGTGGCGAAGACGGACAAGCCGGCTCCCAGCAAATCATCCGTAAAAACGGTGAGCATATAGTCCTTCAATCAATCGAAAATATCGATTTGCAAGAAGGTGATCAGTTTATTATTGAAACTCCGGGCGGTGGCGGATTTGGAGAAAAGTAACAAAGCGAAATCCTCGGATCTCGCTTTTTAACCGCAATATGTTCGTTCCTATTATTTGCTGTATAACGGAGAACGTTTAATTAGGTACTGCAAGGTAACTGCGTAAGCATCTTCTGTTTGCCAAAATGATCGTCTTGACTGAGAAGAGATGTTGTGGCCATCGTCCGTATAAATTTTTAAATCGACTTGGGTTTCGAACTGCTCGGTCGACGACGAAGAAGTGCTGGAGTATGTCGTCCGTTTCTTTCCGTCATCCTTCTTCTTCGACTCACTGCTGGAATTGGAGTAATTTGTTGTTCCTTTATAGTCAACCAAGATAGAACCAATCACAACGTATTCGGCCCCCAAAATATGACACAATTCATCGGGTAAAAAACCGTCAATATTGCTCTCGTTGACTCCTTGACGTGCCAAATAAGCATTGGTTTTCAGCGGATCCTGAACGGAAAAATGAGGTGCAAACTTCAACAACAGATTATAACAGTCAGACTGCACTTTTTTACTCAGTTTCTCATCTTTTGCCCCTCCTTCGCCCAAATACGAAAAAGGTAAAACTGCCACTAGATTTCGTTGTGTCTCCGGCAAACCGGAAGAATCTTCCTGAGCGGCTTCCGATTCTGTGACATCATTAATAATCTCAACACGCCCACTGGAGAATTGAATTTTATTGATCTCCTCTTTTTTAACCGTATATGTCAATTCCTCCCCTTGGTAAACAAACTTGATATCGTTGCCATTGATCGCCGTTACCTTCCCCTTCATTTCATTGCCATTCATCAACGTAATAACATCAACCGGTGCTTGTTGTGCCTGAATATCAGTGCATAATAAACAAGTCAAAACCGAGAACATCAATATAGACATCAGAATTTTAATCATGCTTTTTATCTTTAATTACCAATTATTCTGTAATTTACGGAAATTAGGATATTCAAATCAACCCCCATTTTGAATTATTTTATTCATCAGCGGTGAGAGATTGACAAACATATTAAGCAGCAAAAACAGCATGAAATTCTTTCAATACTTATAAACGTCAAACTAAAAATTGGTACTATGAAAAAAAACATGGGAACTGCAGACCGATTGATTCGGGTTATTATTGCCGCAATCATTGCCATTCTCTACTACACGGGAACGATTTCGGGCACAGTTGCAATAGTCCTGCTGATCTTTGCAGCAATCTTCGTTCTGACCAGTCTATTTCACTTTTGCCCTTTGTACCTGCCACTCGGCTTAAGTACCCGCAAGAAGAAAGATTGATTCAAATAAAAAGATCCGACTTTAGTAAGGCGGATCTTTCCATATATTGTTTTCAATTGAACAAACTATTCTTCAACTGTCTGTTCACTTTCCGCAGCCACTTCAACTGCATCCGATTCTTTTACTGGAATATTCTTCAAGGTTTCAACCAGGAAGTCCCAGAATTTCGCCACTGAAGGAATATTCACTTTTTCATCGGGAGAGTGGGGAAATCGGATTGTTGGGCCAAAAGAAATCATATCCCACTTGCGATAAGTTCCACCCAAAATTCCACATTCCAATCCGGCGTGAATCGCCTTAATTTCAGGAATCTTACCATATTTCTCCTCGTAAACAGATTGCATAGTTTTCAAAATTGGAGATTCCATATCAGGATTCCATCCCGGATAAGATCCACTAAATTTAACTTTTGCACCAGCCATCGTAAACAGCGCTTTTAAACGTTGCTCCAAATCTGCCTTCACGCTATCAACAGAGCTGCGCATCAAAAACTGCAGTTTAATCGTTTTACTTTTGGGGTCAGACTTAACAACCGCCATATTTGTTGAAGTTTCTACCAAACCGGGCATACTGTCTGACATGCGAATAACTCCGTTCGGACAAGCCAAAACAGCCTTTGTCAGGTACAGTTGTGTTTTCTTATCAATTAACTTGGAGATGGCATCTTCCGGCTCGAGAACAATCTTCATATCAGGTTCTGTCAACTCAAATTCTTTGCTAATCACTTTTGCGAGTGTCTTAACCAACTTATTCAGCTTATCCCACTTCTTCTTTTTAACGGCGATTAGTCCAAATGCCTCACGCGGAATAGCATTACGCAAGCTACCACCATCGATGCTAATTAAACGAACCCCACATTTTTCGTAGGCGATATTCAGGATCCGGAAGAATACTTTATTGGCATTGGCGCGTTGCAAAATGATATCCATTCCCGAGTGACCACCTTTCAAGCCGGTTACACTCAACCGACCACCGATAAAACTCTTAGGCATCTCTTTTTTCTTGTAAGCGAACTCAACGCTCGCATCTTCACCTCCGGCGCAACCAACATACAGTTCACCTTCATCTTCGGAGTCCATATTCAGTAAAATATCTCCCTGTATAACCCCGGCTTTCAAGCCTTCTGCGCCGTCCATGCCGGTTTCTTCAGTTGCAGTAAATAGCGCTTCAACAGGTCCGTGTTCCAACGAATCGGAAGCCAGTGCAGCCATGGTTGCTGCAACGCCAATTCCGTTGTCGGCCCCTAAGGTTGTTCCATTGGCTTTCACCCAATCTTCATCAATATACGTTTCAATCGGATCGGTTACAAAGTCGTGTTCTTTATCACTGTTCTTTTGGGGAACCATGTCAAGGTGAGCCTGTAAAATGACACCTTTACGATCTTCGTATCCGGCAGTCGCAGGTTTGCGGATAATAATATTTCCGGCTTTATCCTTCAAAGTTTCCAAACCTAAATTCACACCAAAATTATAGATAAACTCCTGAATTTTTTCTTCATGGTGTGATGGACGTGGAATTTGTGTCAGGGAGTAAAAACTCTCCCATAACGCTTTCGGCTCCAGCTTACTGATTTCATTACTCATTGGGTATGATTTTGAATTTTTAATGCTCAATTATTAACACTTTCGACAGATGTGAATTGAAATTATTCGCCTCACAAGAAGCGTTGAGGTATCCCCCCTACTTTCTGTTCTCGTTCTTAAAAACCATCGAACCGGAATCTGGTTCAAGATTATTTTGTACTAACGCTTTTTATTGCCCCTGTTGACGGATGAAACTGAATCGTATGGCTTCCATCCAACAACTCTTCCGGTAAAGGTAAAATGGTGCCAAACTGAGCCACATCCAAACGAGCAAAAGCCATAAGAGTGATTCCATTCATCAATCGGAACTCGCCTTTACCCGGCGCGCGGTAATATACGCCGCTGGAGTTCATTGTTTCGCCACCCGATGTATTTTGCTTAGCCTGAGCCGAAGTGAGATCATCCAGTTTCTTCAATTCAACCTGCATTGGTTTTCCACTTAAATCGGTTTTCGGAACAACACCTTTTGTTTCCGAAAAACGAAAAACGACTTCTCCTGAAACCGAACTCTCGCCCGGAATAAAGTCGAATGTATAATGATAGGTACCGGTATAAGTTTTACCGATAAAAAGGGAAACATATTCATTCTCCAACTTATCCAACTCATCAACCATCACCTTGTAGGCTTTACCATCGGGCAACTGTTCCTCGTATCCGTTTGCCAACGTTTTGAATCTGCGCTTACGCAATTTCGTTACGGTATGAGCTGCTTCCTGAGCTTTCTGCTGTAAGGTTTTTGCAATGATGACGTTTCCGGATGCTGAATCAGGCTTCTCGAAAAACGGATTCAAAGACAAATCTTTAAACGGGAAATCCGGAACCGGCTGATCTTCCAGAAAAGTTGTAACCGGCGCTTCTGTCGAGCTTGTCAACACCTCGGCATTTATTCCTGCAATAACACCTGCATCCGTCAAATCAACCAACGAACCCACCATGCCTTTCGCTTTGTAGACTTGCTGAGGATCAGGTTCACTATAGGTTTCGATCTGAATTCCGGTTATTGCCCACTTCTCCCGATCTCCAATCGGTGCATTTTTAAGCCCCAACATAACTTCAGCAAATTGCGCATAGGGACCGGCAAACAATTTTTCGCGGGTTGCAGTAACATGTATGCGCACTCCTGTTCGGGGCAAACTGTACAAAACACCATCCGTCATAACTGGTGTGATATTTTTGTCGCTACGTTGCGCTTCGGTTTGCATACCAAAGCCGATTAACAGGAATAATAAAACGAATCTGATTTTCATGGTCTTCTTGTTTAATGTCACGGTTCTTTCTTTCAAAAACCTGCTTTTTGTTTTCTATCTCATAAAATGAAGGACTTGTTATTCGAAAACCATATTCGAATGTTTTCAAAATAACAGGTTTGCCCAAAAGTAACGAATCACGATGCAAAAGTGTTAGAATTTATACTTAAAAATTGCTAACGGCTAATCTGAGTTCGGCTAAGAACATGAAGCTATCGAAACCTGTTTGCGAAATGAGAATTAGAGCTGCTCGTTGATCCTACTACTTCTTCAACTTGCAGAAAGCTTGTCCTAAACTATCAACAATATCACTGGATATCAATGCTTCCTGTCCAAAAGTCTCCTTGGCCACATCGCCAGCCAATCCATGTAAATAAACAGCCAGCAAAGCTGCTTCCCGGGGCGAATAGCGCTGCGCCAACAGGCCCAAAACGATTCCGGTTAAAACATCACCACTGCCGGCAGTTGCCATTCCCGGATTCCCGGTTGTATTAAAAAAGACTTTGCCATCAGGACAACTAATACTGGTGAAAGCACCCTTCAAGACAATAATGACTTTGTATTTTTGAGAGAAGTCGCGCTGCATTTGTAACCGGGTATACGAATCAGAAAACTCCCCTGCCAGCCGTTCAAACTCCTTGGGATGTGGCGTTAAAATCGAGTTCTCCGGTAGAAAATCGTACCAATCCTTGTGCATCGACAAAATATTCAGCGCATCGGCGTCTAACACCAACGCTTTAGGTTTTGCCATCAATAATTCCTTCAGGGCCCGTTGGGAGTTTGGTTTTTGTCCTAATCCGGGTCCCAGGCCAACAGCGGAGAATTGCTCAAGATCCGGGAATTCGGTAAACATCAAATCTGACGCATCAATCGAACACATGGCCTCCGGAACAGCAACCTGCAGAATCGGAGAACCGGAATGCGGAACATGTGCTGTCAAAAGCCCTGTTCCGGATCGCAAACAGGCTTTCGATGCCAAAACGGCAGCCCCCATTTTCCCGTACGCTCCCGCAATTAACAGCGCATGACCATAAGTGCCTTTGTGTGAGAAGTTCGCTCGTTTCTTTAAAATAGGCGAAACAGAACTTTCATCTAAAAAATAATAGGGCGTTTCTTTTTGCTGAATAGCATCTTTATGCAAGCCAATTGGAAGCACTTCCCACTGCCCCAGAATCGGCTCGTGCTCCGGAAAGAAAAAGCTCAGTTTGGGGAACTGAAAAGTCAGCGTGTAGTTAGCCCTAACCACCTCGTTCAAATTATTGATCGAATTATCCTCTCCGAACAAACCGCTTGGGATATCAATAGCCAGAATCTCAGCCGGAGAGCTATTCAGATGTCCAACTAATTTTACAGCCAGCCCATCCAATGGTCGATTCAGACCGGATCCGAACAAACCGTCAACGATCAGAGCTGTTTCGGGGATCGCCGGGAAATCACTTTCGTTTTGAATATGGCGAATTTCAACCTTCCCCTGTTCCTTCAATCGCTTTTCATTTACTGCGGGAGAACCTTTCAAGGGCTTTCCAACGTCCAGTAAATAAAGCTGACAAGAATAATCCTGCTCGGCCATAAGTCGAGCAATGGCCAAAGCATCACCGCCATTATTTCCTGGGCCAACAAAGAAACAAAGCTGCCTCTCATTTGAAATATTTTGAATAAGCCAATTCACAATTTGGAGTGATGCCCGCTCCATTAAATCAATATCTACTATTGGCTCATTTTTTATGGTGTACTGATCAATCTCTGCAATTTGCTGACTTGTAAATACTTTCTTCATTTTAGGTCTGTTTTTTATAAAAATCCGACAAACGGATCTTAATAAATTAAAAAATTTTATGCAAAACCAAAGAAAAAACCAAAATGATGCATCTATCAAAATTCAGAAAATTATCTTTAATATCGATCAATTTAATAGAGAAGAATATCGAAACCATGACAAGTTTCAACTATTTGTTGCTGTTTAATTGATATTTTTGGTCGCTTTATAAACAAAATTATTCGGAATTATGAGTGTAGATAAGAACAAAGCTTTCTTCGGGCACCCGATTGGACTGTCAACTCTGTTCGCCAGTGAGATGTGGGAACGGTTTAGTTACTATGGGATGAGAGCCCTTTTGGTACTCTTCCTGACCGCAACTTTCGCATCAGGCGGATTTGAAATGGCAGAGCTCGATGCATTTACCATTTATGGTATTTTCACCGGGTTGGTTTATGTAACTCCAATCATCGGCGGTATTTTGGCCGACAAAGTACTGGGACAGCGGAAATCGATTTATATTGGTGGGCTAACCATGGCTGTCGGTCAATTACTATTGGCATCAAGCGCGTGGTTTCATGGCGAAGGTGTCGATGTAGAGTTCCGTCAAACCTTGTTTTATTCCGGTTTGGGTATTTTGATTGCCGGTAATGGCTTCTTCAAACCCAATATTTCAACCATGGTGGGTGAATTATACGATAACAATGACCCGCGCAAAGATGGTGGTTTCACCATTTTCTACATGGGTATTAATATCGGAGCTTTTCTTTCACCGCTTGTTGCCGGAAAGCTGGGAGAACAAGTTGCGTGGCAATATGGATTTTTATCAGCCGGTGTAGGTATGATTATCGGTACTGTTTGGTTTTTCCTGCGTAGCCATACACTTGGGCATATTGGTATGCCTCCGAAAGTAAAATCGGAACGCGTTCGCTTAATCCTAAGCGATTGGTTTAGCATTTTGATTTATGTCGCTTCTGTTATCGGAGCCATTTTTGCTGTGATTTTAGGTTGGGGCGCTTTACCTTCAGTGGTAAGCACAACCATCATCTATGTTATCGCAATCGCAGCTGTTTTATTCATCTTCTCAAGTATTTTCAAAGGTACTTCCGGTAAAACAGAATGGTCTCGCGTTGGTGTAATTCTAATTTTGGCTGTTTTTAATATTTTCTTCTGGAGTGGTTTTGAACAAGCCGGAACAACCTTCAATATTTTTGCCCGAGACAATACGCAGCGAATGATTGGCAACTGGGAAATTCCCGCAACATGGTTCCAAAGTGTAAACGCCGTTTTCATTGTCGTATTTGCACCACTCTTCAGTGTGCTTTGGACCGCCTTAGACCGTAAAAAAATAAATCCGAACACCCCAATGAAGTTTGCTTGGGGTATGATCATGCTTGCTTTGGGTTTTGTTATCATGGCCTTTGCTTACACAAGATCGACCAGTGGCGATGAAGTTCGTTTAGTTAGCCCGTTGTGGTTGTGTTTTGTATTCTTGCTGCACACTTTCGGCGAACTGTGCTTGTCTCCGATTGGTTTGTCAATGGTGACCAAATTATCGCCTCCCAAATTGGTCTCAACTATGATGGGAATTTGGATGGGCTCTTTTGCTGCAGGTAACTTTGTAGCTTCTCAAATGAAAGCGATTTCCATTAGGTTGCAAGATGCCTTGAACATGGATATCCAGGTTTTCTGGCTGATTGCCATTCAGTCAGCTATTATTGCAGCTATTCTGATCGTTTTAGCTCCTTGGTTAAAAAAGATGATGCATGGCATCAAATAACAATATTTAGTTTAAAAAAGGAAACCCGGGCAATCGTCCGGGTTTCCTTTTTTATCAGAACCTGATCTACAACACCATAATCCGTTTGTGTGCATTTTTGCCGTATCTTTAATTCAAACATTTGTCCACAAATTTAAATTTTAAGACTTATGGCAAAAGTTGTTGTTTTAGGTGCCGGAATTTCCGGTCATACTGCCGCCTCTTTCCTGAAAAAAATGTTAGGCTCAAAACATGAGGTAGTCGTTGTTTCCCCAAATCGCTATTATCAATGGGTTCCTTCAAACATATGGGTTGGTGTAGGCCGAATGAAGATCGACCAGGTACGTTTTCCGCTCGATAAAGTGTATCAAAAATGGGGAATCATATACAAACAAGCCAAAGCGTTGGAGTTTCATCCCGAAGGAGATCAGGAGAACAATTCCCCTTTTGTTACAATCGAATATGTTGCCAATGCTGAAAAAGGACAACGTGAGAAAGTCAGCTACGACTACCTGGTAAATGCGACTGGCCCGAAACTAAACTTCGACGCCACTCCCGGATTAGGCCCCGGCAAATTTTCCCAATCGGTTTGCTCTTATGATCATGCAGCGCATTCGTGGGAGGCATTGCAACAGTCGATAAAAGCAATGGAAAACGGGCAGATGCAGCGTCTGCTGATCGGAACGGGTCACCCAAGTGCCACCTGCCAGGGAGCCGCTTTTGAATATGCCTTAAATATCGCTTTCGAACTGAAACGCAAAAAGCTAAGCCACATGGCTGAAATTACCTGGATTACCAATGAGTACGAGTTAGGTGATTTCGGCATGGGTGGAGCATTCGTGAAACGCGGAGGTTACATAACCTCAACAAAGGTGTTTACCGAGTCTGTACTGACTGAAAACAACATTAAATGGATTAAACGAGCAGGAGTTACCAAAGTAGAAGATGGAATCGCCCATTACGAAACATTGAGCGGAGAGCAAAACACCAAGGATTTTGATTTTGCCATGCTAATTCCGGCATTTAAAGGTCAGGATTTTAAAGCATACGACAAATCCGGAGAAGATATTACAGCAAAAGTATTCGCGCCAAACGGATTTATGAAAGTTGACGCCGACTACACCCCCAGAGCCTATGAAAGCTGGACAGTCGAAGAATGGCCGAAGACCTACCAAAGTCCGGTGTACCCGAACATGTACGCCACAGGTATTGCCTTTGCACCACCACATGGAATTTCGAAACCAATGAAAAGTCCAACCGGCCTGTCCATCACACCTTCACCACCCAGAACGGGAATGCCATCGGGCGTAACCGGAAAAATTGTGGCTCAAAACATTGCACACTTTATCAAACACGGCGAAACTGAGCACAAGCACACCGCCAGCATGGGCAAAATGGGTGCTGCCTGCATCGTTTCAGCCGGATTTAGTATGACCAGGGGACTCGGTGCAACCATGACAGTCTCTCCTATTGTTCCGGATTGGCAACGCTACCCGGAATGGGGTCGCGACATTAAAGCAACTGTCGGCGAAGTGGGATTGGCAGGCCACTGGATCAAACTCTTTCTACATTACATGTTTATCCACAAAGCAAAGGGATACCCATTTTGGTGGCTTCTTCCCGAATAACTAAAAACGAACTGTTATGGAAAAGAAAATTGAAATACGAGCTTACAAGGATGAATTTTATCCTCCGGTTCCGACAAAGGCAACCAAATTCTGGAGAACTAATCTTGTTTACCAGATTTATAAATTTCTAAGACTGAATTATAAAATAATGCGAATTGTTGTGAAAGGTCACTCTTGAGTTATGTGTGGGGCTAAAAGTAGAAAGGAACCCCTAAGCGGCGTTCCTTTTCTGTTAGAAACCGTTGGCATGATTGTAAAAATGTAATTGTTTTTCGAGCATTTCAACTTTTCTCATCTGAAATCCGTTCCGTTTCGCTTGCAGCAATGGCTGGCTGTAAATTGCGTCAATTTCCATCGGCCGTTTATAGTCATAATCAAGTTTCATACTCGGCGCATACGGTTTCATAGCAGCAGTCATCGCCATCATTTTATCAGCAAATTCGCGCTTCAACGGCACACCACATGCATTTGCACCATCAACGACTTCGTACATCATTTCCAAAGCCAGATTCTTCCCTGTTTCATGAGCCATAATCTGATCAGTCGTTGAATTCAACACGACCGTTAAACCATTGAATGGTATATTCCATACTAGCTTCTGCCAGCGCGCAAAATACAAATCGTCAGTAACCAGGCAAGGGACTCCCGACTGTGAAAAATCATAACCAACCTGATTCAAAACAGCTAAATCTCTGAGGTTAAAAGCCCCCAATATCAGCTTTCCCAAATCAAGGTGATGAATATGCCCCGGCCCCACTTTGTTGGAACAAATAAAGGCCAAACCTCCGGCAATTTGTGTATGAGGAAATTCGGCGGCAATTTCCTCTTCAATTCCTAAGCCATTTTGAATCAATAAAACGAGGCTATCTTCGTGCAGCAAAGGTTGAAGTAGTTCTTTTAAGAGCTTATTGTTAGTCGTTTTCAAACAGACCAAGACCACATCAATCTTCGGCATATCTGTAGTAGAAGAGAAAGCCGATGCCGGTTTTATTATGAAATCACCGTCACGAGAATCAACTTTCAATCCATTTTGCTTTACCAACTGATAGTCCGAATGCAATAAAAAATGAACATTGTGACCGGATTTGGCAAGTTTCCCTCCATAAAACCCTCCAAGGGCACCAGTTCCAATAACTGCATAAGTAAGTTTCATTTTGTATCCTTTTTCTGCAATTAATAAAAGCGACTTCATCCTCGCATGATTCCATCCCTGATGAATTATACACGCAAAAAGTTCACCTAAAAAAGAGAGGGAGCTAAATAAGCTCCCTCTATATCTCAATTTAAATATAAGATCTATTCTTCGATTGGTTGCATTGGATCAACACCTAAAGATCCTTCCAATTCTTTCAAATATGAAGGACTGCTTACAGTTTCCAATTTCGATTTCGCCAATTTTAATTTAGACGGTAAATCTAAACGGACAGCTGTTGACGCAAAGTTTTTGCGACTTAGAATGTCTTCCATATACGCTACGTTTTTAGTCCACAGGGCTACATCGCGTTTTTGTTTTTCAACCAAACGAGCTTTGTACCAATCGCTGCTTAATACAGCTTCACGGGCAAATAACGCACGAATTGCAGGATCGTTGCGATCCTTACCCTTGTATGTACCATCGGCCATGATGTGAACAAGAGCTTTCAACGGAGGACACAATCTTTCAACTGAACCATCTTTAAGTAACCCTTCGGCAACACGTTTTTGTGTAATTGAAAGGTTCTCGATCGAGGCAACAAAGGTATCCATATCTTGTAATTCCGGACGCAACATGTCTTCGCTGAAAACGGCATCGGGCTTACTGAAGATACGAGCCATAAAATGCTTCACGAAGTTACCTGTAATGCGGTAACCGAGTAAGCTGGCATCAACTTTTTTACCATTGTATTCAAAGTCCTCAACTTTTTCAAGGTATCCTTTTTCGATCAGGTATTTAGGATCACGTTCAGCAACCGACATCCGACACCAAATTTCAGGAATCAACAAACTAACATCGTGATCCACTTTATATTTTGGTCCAACATATCCGGCAGCAGTACTAAATCCGCTATAATTTGTCAAAATATATGACAGGAATGCATTATTCAAATCAGCAGCAGGCAATAAGCTATTGAAAGGTCCTTTTGTTAAAGCACCTTCAGAACCGAAACCTGTAGTTGATGGCGATTTACCAGTGATACTCGAGATATAATCGATGAACAATTCAGGCAATTCCTGATAATGAATAGGATTATATAAAGCCAATGGCGGTACGTTATTCTCTGGTTCTGCAGGGTTGTTACGACGACCTGGCAGAACTGCGTTAACCGGCATGAACAATGGCTCATCCAACGGGATTTTCCGGAAAATGCGTGTTGCTATTTCACCAACATATTTTTCAATCGGATCAACCAGATCAGGACGCGTTTGCAAATAACGTGGGTTTTTTGATGGTTTTCCATTCACCAAGCGTGGTTCAGAAGGAACAACCAAATATTCCGGAGATTTTTCTGCCAGGAACTTATTGATCAGGTCTTTTACCGGTTGAGTATACAACTCGAAACCAATCGCATCATCTTTAATTTCCTGAACCTGCTCGCGGTTCAACGGTTCAAAGTTTGACGTGAAAGTACCCGAACTCATCAAATCTTTTTCACCTTGTTTGTCGTATCCTTTAATGATACAATCATCAGGACGCTGGAACAAACGAGCCTCGCAGTTTTTCACAATCTTTACACTCGGATCTTTATATTCCGGGTTCAGATTCGAAAGCTTTGATGCATCCAAAACAATAGAAGCCGTGATATCATCTTCGACCTGCACTTTGGCTGATGGGTTGAAATCCTGACGCATCAGGAAGATCCGCCATGAACCATCAACATCGTGACCGACACGCAGGTAGTTCGATAAAAGCTTACTATTTTGGAATTTCAATTCGTTACCCGGATTTCCGTTTACTTTATCAACGGAGAAATATTTCCGCCAGTCAGTATCCCAATCCTCGGTGTAGTTTCCTTTGATGACGTATATCAGCACCTTGATGCGCTGAGGCAAAGATGCTAACCATGCGTTATATTCGTCAGTATACAAATCATTTTGTGTCAACAATTTAATTACTGATCCCAATGAACGTTTCGGACTTAAAATGTGGCGTGGTTTATTGACCGAATAATCAGCTGGAACTTTGAAGCGGTTAGAGAAGTCATGTGCCATGATTTCTTCAACCAAATCCAAATCTTCAGTTAAATCACCAACAATGTATGATCCTTGGATCATCGCATCTTTGATGGATTTTGAAATTTCTGATTTACCACCTCCGGAAACAGTACATGGTTTATGACATAAAGTTCCTTCAGCATACGTACCTGTTAAGTGCCATTTCGGCCCTTCGATACGCTTCTTCATCTCAATTTTATACCCGTTTGGATAAATGTAATATTTATACGGCAACAGCTTGATCGACTGTGTTTCAGCGCCTTGTTTCCAACTAACACTTTGTGTATTCAAATCGAAGACCGCGTCTTCCGGTACGTAGACTACGCTTTTGTGGTTCTTGTCAATGGCATATCCTTCCGGTTGAAGATCTAACAAGTCGGCAAACTGGTAGATGAACGAAGCAAAGTTCAATCCATTTGAAGGAATACGCTCGTCAATGTAGCATTTTTCACCTAAGTTGTAACTGCGGAAAGCAATTGCTCCACCGGCATGTTCTTCTTCAGCATAACCAAACAAGTTTGCCGAATAACCGATCATTGTTTTCACTTCTTTCTTACAGTAACCATAGTAGTTATCTGCAATTAAAGTAATCACAACACCACGTTCATCACGACAAGTGATTTTAAAGGCACTTCCGTCGTTGTATTTTTCATCTTCTGATTTCCAACACATGCTGTCACGACGTTGGCGCTCTGTTGCATTGTCGTAATGCGGCAAGCCCAATTCTTTTTTAGTCAGCGTTAACAAGTGTGGAGCCAAAATAACACAGCCGGTATGTCCGGTCCAGTTTTCCGGAGCCAATGCAGCATCGTTTTCAGGTAAGAAGGGGTCCCCCGCGTTACCGAAAATTGATTCAACAAAGTCGAGGTTCGACACCAGGCTACCCGGAGCAAGGAAAGCAATTTCCATTGATTTCTCACGAATAACACCAGGCACTTCAGGAACAACGATTGGCCGTAGCATTAAGCTTACAAATAATTCTGCCGGTTCTTCCTGGTTAGCCGTAAACGGCAAGGTCATGATGTCTTTTGGTGGAGTTAATGCGTTTTGCAACAATTTACAGAAAGTTGCTTTTGGAACGGACTTCTTGTCATCCGGGATAGGTAATCCTCCTTCTGCGATATGGAAAACGCCTTTTGTTGTACGGCGGTCTTCCTTGGGATTGTTCAAAACCCCTTGAGCTGTACGGTAAGTTTTAATGATGTCTGTCTCGTAATAGTCAGCTCCCGGCGGAATTGAAATAATTCTTGCCAGACCGTGACGATCGAGAATAAATGGATTGTCCGGAAAATCGATCGAATTATCACCGGGGACATCGCTTAAGTAGTCTTCCAGAAAATTCCGGATGCGCATGCCCATAGGTGATGCATTATTGGATAACAATCTTGACTTGATGTTATAGTTATTCAATAACGGCTTCGCAATCTCCAGTAAATCATTTTTGATACCGTTGTTCGAAGTCGGATAACCATCGGCTGCCAGTTTGAGGTTGATGTATTGGATCTTTTTTTTCTCTGACACCTCTGGCTCATTTACATCAGAGCCAATTCCAAAGGTTCTGTTTACAGTCATGGTTTTTGTTTTATTATAAAATTTAAGATTATGGATCCTCGAAACTTCTTCTTCACAAAACGTGGCATCATATCGTTGATAAGCGCCTAATGTTTCATTACGTTTTCATGTTGAGATAAGTTCCTTGGTACCATTTTGAAAGCTTTTTCAACTTTCGCCCACCAAAATTAAACTAAAAAAAATGCGAAAGAAGGATCAAAAGCCGCCAGCATACAAGCTTAACACAAAAATTACACCGCCTGATATTTACAAATACAGACGTATGCAAGCTTCTAAATTGTTGAATTAATGCTTCACATCAACCAAGGCTGAATCAATTATCTGCCCGACAATATCCTCATCCAAAAGCGTACTAATGTCCCCTAAGTTGGTCGCATCGCCTTCCGCTATTTTTCGCAAAATACGTCTCATTATCTTACCGCTCCGGGTTTTGGGTAGTCCCGGAACAATTTGCACCAAGTCTGGTCGTGCAATCGGGCCAATTATCTTGGTCACCCCTTGTTTAATACTTCGACGAATACCCTCTTCACCGCCAGTTGACAACTCCGGACACACCACAAAGGCATAAATCCCTTGTCCTTTAATTGCATGAGGGTAACCAACCACCGCCGATTCATTGACCAACGGGTGTTCGTTGATGGCATTTTCGATTTCAGCCGTGCCAAGCCGGTGACCCGATACATTAATTACATCATCCACTCGCCCTAAAATTCGGTAATATCCGTCTTCGTCGCGCCGTACACCGTCGCCGGTGAAATAGTAATTTTTAAAAGTTGAAAAATAAGTATCTCTGAAACGCTCATGATCTCCCCAAATGGTTCTCGCCATGCCAGGCCACGGAAACTTGACACAAAGATTGCCTTCAACCGAATTTCCTTTGAGCTCCTTCCCTTCATTATCGACAATGACAGGCAGCACTCCCGGAAGCGGCAAGGTTGCAAACGATGGCTTGGTTGGTGTTATTCCGGCTAGGGGAGAAATCAGCACACCACCGGTTTCGGTTTGCCACCAGGTATCAACAATAGGACAACGATTTTTCCCCACATGATCGTGGTACCAGTGCCAGGCATCTTCGTTGATGGGTTCACCTACTGTCCCCAAAACTTTTAGAGAGTCAAGGGCTTTCCCTGCCAAATATTCGTTCCCCAACGAGAGAAGTGAACGAATAGCCGTTGGAGCAGTGTAAAATTGATTGACTTTGTGTTTATCCACAATATCCCAAAACCGCCCGGCATCAGGCCAGGTTGGTGTACCTTCGAACATGAGGGTTTGAGCTCCGTTCAACAATGGTCCGTACACGATGTAGGAATGACCGGTAATCCAACCAATATCGGCCGTACAGAAATAGACATCTCCACGGCTGTACTGAAATACATTGCGGAAAGTGTATGCCGTATAAACCATGTAACCGGCTACGGTATGCACAATCCCTTTGGGTTTTCCGGTAGAACCGGAGGTGTATAAAATGAATAACGGGTCTTCGGCGTCCATCTCCTCGGCCGGGCATTCCGTATCTTTTCCCTCCATTAAATCGTGCCACCAAATATCTCTTCCCGCCTTCATTTCAACGGGAGTATTGGTTCTTTTCAAAACCACAACAGATTCGACAACCGGGGAATGTTCCATTGCTTCATCAGCAATCTCTTTGAGTGGTGTAACTTTCGAGCCACGATAACCACCGTCGGATGTAATGACGACTTTAGCCCCGGCGTCATTTATTCGCTCACTCAATGACTGAGCTGAAAAACCGGCAAAAATGACGGAATGAATGGCACCGATTCGGGCACAAGCCAGCAAAGCAATTGCCAATTCCGGAACCATTGGCATGTACAATGCCACGCGATCACCTTTTTTCACTCCTAAGATTTTCAAGCTGTTGGCTAATTGATTGACCTTTTCATAGAGCTGCCGATAGGTCAATGTAATCGCCTCATCTGCCGGATCGTTTGGTTCCCAAATGATCGCTGTATTATTTCCGTGTGTGTAGAGATTCTTCTCAAAAATGCTTTCAGTAATGTTTAATTTCGCATTCACATACCAGTTTATGCTGGGCTCCTCAAAATTCCAATCAATAACTTTTTCCCAACGTTTCCGCCAGTAAAGGCACTCCGCTTGTTGTTCCCAAAAATCATCCGGGTTAGTCAAACTCTTCTGATACTCATGAAAATACCCTCCCAGTGTGTGAATCTTGTTAATCATTTTATTTCAGTTTATTGGTTTGATTTCAACGAGAAGCACTGAATGCTTTCATCTCCTAATTTAAACTTAATAAAAATAAGAAAAAAACAATTCGCGAAATAATAATCCACTACAATTGAATAAGTTCTACGCCGGGAAAAGTGTCATGATTTGGAGTTTTCGGAATAGATGATCTGGCAAATGTTAAATTCACAAAAACGTGATCAGTTTATTTTGAATTCTAAGTAAAAAGCCTTCACTTTACTTAATCATTTTTTGTTCTCCGGCCTATACATCCGATTTTCATCTCCCAATCGGAAAATAAAAGCAGCTTAACTTAGTTTTATTCTTATAACAAAAATTCAACTAGAACACCGGAAAGTAAAATTTGAAAACGCTGATATCAATGAAAAAAATTGATCGCTCCAAACCAATTCTTGTCACCGGCGGTACCGGCTATTTGGCTTCATGGATTATAAAACTCCTTTTAGAGGAAGGGTTGACCGTCCACACAACAGTTCGCAGCATCGGAGACGAACAGAAATACCAACACCTGCAGAATATTCAGCATCGCGCACATGGTCGATTAAAATTCTTTGAAGCTGATTTACTGATCGACGGATCATTTGACGATGCCGTGCGAGATTGTGAATTGATCATCCACACGGCTTCTCCTTTTCAACTTACAGGAATTAAGAACCCGGATAAAGAACTCATTCAACCCGCCTTGCAAGGCGTTCGAAACCTCTTCTTTTCAGCAGGAGAAACCAACACCGTCAAGCGCATCGTTTTAACATCCAGCATTGTTGCAATGGTTGGCGACACCATTGAAATTAAGGATTTACCGGAGACGCGCATCAACGAAGCCTCCTGGAATACCTCCAGCAGCCCCGATCATCAACCTTATCCGTATTCAAAAACAATAGCAGAACAAGAAGCCTGGCGACTAACAGAAAAGCTGAACAGTTTCGACCTGGTGGTCATAAATCCCGGCTTGATCCTGGGCCCCTCACTAAGTAAACGAGTCGACTCGACGAGTATCAGTCTTATGATTCAATTATGCTCGGGTAAATTTAAACAAGGTGTGCCTAAAGGAGCGCAAGCAATTGTTGATGTACGCGATATTGCTAAAGCTCACATTCAGGCAGGATTCATTCAGGAAGCCAGTGGTCGCCACCTGACTGCAGCTCACCTGAAAGATTTTCTGGATATTGCCCAGGTTATTCGCACCGGACACCCCAACTACCCTTTACCAACCAAATTTGTTCCTAAATGGCTTTTCAAACTCGTCGCCCCACTGTTTGGATACTCCCGCAAATTTGTCTCACGCAACGTTGGATACGACTTTACATTCGACAACTCCTACGCCAAAGATGATTTAAAACTCGAGTTTCTCCCCTTTGAACAAACAATAAATGATCACTTCAATCAACTGGTTAATGACAAATTAATACCGGATAAAACATAAATAATCATGAAAGCTCTCGTAATTGGTGCAACAGGATTGGTCGGAAAAGAATTAGTTCAGTTATTATTAAATCAAGATGAATTCAAAAAAATAGTGATTTTCGTTCGAAGAGAAACAGGCATTTCTCACCCCAAGCTGAAAGAGCGAATTGTCAACTTCAACCAACCTTCCGGTTGGGCCGACAAAGTAAAAGGAGATGTCTTATTTTCATGTTTGGGAACGACGATCAAAAAAGCGGGAAGTCAAGCAAATCAATATAAGGTTGATTTTACTTTTCAATACGAGACTGCTCAAACAGCGGCAAAAAACGGAGTCGCCCATTATGTCCTGGTGTCATCGAGTGGAGCAAACTCCGGATCACGAGTGTTCTATTCCAAAATAAAAGGAGAGTTGGAAGAAGCGGTTCTCCAACTACCATTCAAACAAATCACCATCTTACGACCGTCACTACTCCTGGGCGACCGCACTGAAAAACGAACGGCGGAAAAAATCGCTCAATCAATTATGCCTGTGCTGACGAACTTCATATTCAGAAAATACAGACCAATACACGGTGCAACCGTCGCTCAGGCGATGATAAATACAGTCATGATACCCGGGGGACGCCTAATTTACGAACTGGACGAAATCTTTTCATTAGCTGAATCAAGAAGTTGATCGCGACAAAAGATCAACCGGCCCATTTTAAAGAACAGTTGTCAATTTGTTGACAAATATTAACAGATTTAAAACCTATCTTCGTCACAGCAAATCAACCAAATGCTTGTGTTTGCGTTGTTATTGAAAACAAAATATACAAATCATGTACACTGGACTCTTACATCTTCACAACACTTTACGATGGATTATTCTCCTTGCCGCTTTAATTACCTTACTAAAATATTTTATCGGATGGTTCGGGCAAAAGCCTTGGGAAAAATCGGACAACATTTTAGGGATTATTTTCACCAGTTTAATGGACCTTCAGTTCTTAACCGGAATTACCCTTTATGCCTTTGTTAGTCCGATTACAGAAGCCGCGTTTCAGGACTTCGGTGCAGCCATGAAAAACGCCGATCTTCGATTTTACGCCGTCGAACATTTTGCAATGATGCTCATAGCTATTGCGTTGGTGCACATCGGCCGCGTAAAAAGCAAGAAAGCAAGCACCAGCAAATCCAAATTTGGAACCTCGCTTCTGTTTTTTGGCATCGCCTATATTATTATTTTGGCAGCCATTCCGTGGCAGCGGGTTATTGCATAAATTAAAGACACATAAAAGGCTGTCATGCATTGCGCTGACAGCCTTTCTTTATTCTGATGGGCTAATCCTTCACCAACGATTAGTGTTAATGCAAATGAATGAAGCAATTCAATCCAAAAAATTGCCCAACAAGCATTCTATATTCACTCAATAAAACGACCAACCTCAAATATTTCCGGGTTTTGTCTTTCGTCGAATAATCACTAACATTACTTCACTTAAACAGGAAAAAATGAAGATTGCCCTAGTTGCTCTAGCTGTGTTTCTTTTAAACCTCCCTTTTGGAGCCCTGAGAGGACGCGAACGAAAATATTCCTTTAAATGGTTTCTGTATATTCATCTTCCGATACCTTTTGTTATTTTGCTCCGCATCTACAGCGATATCGGGTTCGCATTATACACCTATCCAATCCTAGTCGGAGCCTTCTTTGGCGGACAGGTGATCGGTCGGAAGTTCATTAAATTGAAGCCTCAAACAGCTAGCAAGGAGACAAAAGACAAGCAGTAGATTTACGAGATATATCTGAGTGAACGATGACACGCTTCAGAAGTTCACTCAATCGAGACCCGTCGCAAATTCAATTAAAATTTATAGTCAAAAAAAAAGACTGGCTTGGGCACATCGACTTCATAACGCAAAAAGAGGAACACTATTTAAAAGTATTCCTCTTTTTTGTGGGCGGTGAGGGAGTCGAACCCCCGACCCTCTGGGTGTAAACCAGATGCTCTGAACCAACTGAGCTAACCGCCCGATTTATGTATTAATGTCTCTCGTTTTTTTGCCTGAGAAGGCTTTGTTTTTACCGCGACATTTGCCGGATAAAAAAAGCGGAACACTGACTGAAGTATTCCGCCGTGGTGGGCGGTGAGGGAGTCGAACCCCCGACCCTCTGGGTGTAAACCAGATGCTCTGAACCAACTGAGCTAACCGCCCGATTTCTTAGAGAACGTGTGCCCTTTCTGTTAAGGCGATGCAAATATAAATGCTTTTTTCTTCTTCCAAAAAGAAAACGTAAAAATTTTAAGAAAAATAATCAGCCACTACAAAGGTACTTCCGCCAACGAACACTAAATCATTGGAATTAGCGTCCTGCAAGGCTTTGTCCACTGCATCCTTCACATTAGGTACAACAATCCCGTTCAAGCCAAACATAGCTGCTTTTTGCGCAAATTCATGTGCATCGAGTGCTCGTGGGATACTTGCCTGGGTGAAAATATAATGTGCTTCGGCAGGCAATAGCGCCAAAACATGATCCAAACTTTTATCATTAACCATACCGATGACCATGTACAATTCTTTCCAGGCTGTTTGACGGATTTGCGTAACCAAATGACGAATCCCGGCTTCGTTGTGGCCGGTATCACAAACCACCATTGGGTTGGCTCCCACTATTTCCCAACGACCACGCAAACCTGTATTTTCACGCACCTTACTCAACCCTTTATAAATGTTTTCCAAAGTAATTGACCAACCTTGTTCCATAAGCAATTCAAAAGCTTTGAGAACACCGCCAATATTTTGGCGCTGATAAGCTCCCAACAAATCGGTCTGCAATCCTTCAAGGTATAGTTTTCCATCTTTGTGAAAATTGAACCGTTGCTGACCTATCGGCAGCAGCATGCTATAGCCAGCAGTGTATTCCTCATCGGCAAAATAGATGGGTGCGTCTTCTTCCTTTGCTTTTTCTACAAAAATGGAATTGTATTTCGCATTACTTTCTGAAATAATCACCGGAACTTTGAGTTTGATAATACCCGCTTTTTCTGCGGCAATCAAGGAAATTGAATCTCCCAACAACGCAGTATGATCCAAACTGATGTTGGTTATCAGCGACAAATTCGGCATGATGATGTTGGTCGAATCCAACCGGCCCCCTAAACCGACTTCAATTACTGCCACATCCACTTTCATTTGTTGGAAATACCAGAAAGCCATGGCGACCGTTATTTCGAAGAATGAAGGTTCCAGGCCCATCTTTTTATTCTGCCGTTCAAAATCACCGACAAAATCAATCACTGCCTGCTCGGTAATCATCTGTCCATTTACCCGAATCCGCTCCCGAAAATCAATTAAATGAGGGGATGTGTACAAACCAACCTTGCAACCTGACTCCTGAAGTACCGAAGCCAACATGTGCGAAACAGACCCTTTACCATTGGTTCCAGCAACATGAATCGTCTTAAAAAAACGGTGCGGGTGACCATACAATTCATCCAGTACAAGGGTGTTTCCAAGGGTGTTTTTATAGGCTGCAGCACCGGTCCGCTGGTACATGGGCAGCTGACTATATAAGTAATCTAAAATCTCCTGATAGCTTTTCATTTCTCACTCAATCACTTAAACCTTTATAATTAACAAGTGTCAATAACTCCTTCACATCTTTTGCTGTTTAAGCCGACCCGAATCCCTGATTTTTCATACATTGTATTCACAGACACTAAAATGTAAGCTTATGGCAGGCCGCAAACAAACTAAGATCTTCGTGTTGGACACGAATGTGATCCTTCATGACCACAACTGTATTTACCAGTTCAAAGATAATGATATCGTCATTCCGTTGACGGTTCTGGAAGAGTTGGATAAATTTAAAAAGGGAAATGACCCGATCAATTTCCAAGCACGTGAATTTGTGCGTGTTCTGGACGACATTGTCGGTGAGAAATTGTTTAATGGCGGCATTCAACTAAGTCCTGAATCAGGAAAACTGATTATTGCAACAGGAAAACCCTTCTCTGATTCGTTAAAACAATCGTTCAAAGAAGATATTCCCGATCACCGCATTTTGTCAGTTGCCGATTTTTATACCAAGGACAATCCAAAGCGATCGACCATTCTGGTAACCAAGGACATTAACCTGCGCATGAAGGCCAAGTCGCTGGGAATTATGTCTGAAGACTATGAAAATGACAAAATCAAAGACCCGCTGGTATTTGAAAAGTCAATAGTCGAGGTTGAAGGCTACAAAGACATGCTCATTGACGCTTTGTACAACGAGGGATCCATTCCATTTTCGGAGTCAGGGTTCGAAGAGGCTCCAATGCCCAATGAGTATTACATCCTGAAAGGAAACAAATCGAGCGTTCTTGCTCGCTACGAAGCCACATCCAAGCGTATGGTTCGGGTTGAAAAAAGAGTCGCTTACGGAATTAAACCACGCAATGCGGAACAAACCTTCAGCTTGAACTCCTTACTTAACCCCGATATTAAGCTGGTTTCGCTGAGCGGAAAAGCGGGAACAGGGAAAACTCTGTTGGCACTTGCTGCAGCCTTGGAGCAAAACAAAATGTATGAACAGATATTGCTGGCACGTCCAATTGTTGCCCTGAGCAACCGCGACTTGGGATATCTGCCCGGTGATGCAACGGAAAAGATCAGCCCGTACATGCAACCGCTGTTCGATAACTTGTCAGTCATCAAGCATGCTTTTAATCCCCGCAGCCAGGAATACCAAAAAATTGATGAGCTGTTGAAGGAAGAACGACTCATGATTACCCCTCTGGCATATATTCGTGGCCGAAGCTTGTCGAACGCCTTTTTCATTGTTGATGAGGCACAAAACCTGACCCCGCATGAAATAAAAACCATCATCACCCGTGCCGGTGAAGGCACAAAAATGGTGTTCACCGGAGACCTGCAACAAATTGACTCTCCCTACCTGGATTTCAAATCGAACGGCCTGGCCTACATGACCGACAAAATGAGAAACCAGGAATTATTCTCGCATGTAAATCTGGTGAAAGGAGAACGCAGCTATCTGGCAGAACTCGCCAGCGATTTGTTATAAACAACCAAAGCCCATAAATTTTACAAATAAGAAAAGACCGGTGATTACCGGTCTTTTGCTTTTTATCTCATTTCTCAATTAATTTCTTCGACTGCGTTGCTGTTTCTTCTCGCCACTCGAGCTCGAACGTTTCGAACTTGCCGCTTGCTCTTTCCGGCCACTTGACGATTGTTTGGCAACAGACTGTCCGGAAGACCGGCTACTTCGACTCACATTAGCACTGGAGCTCTTCCTGCTTTTGCTTGATTCAACCTTACGACTTTGCGTTGATCGGGCAGCAGAAGAACCGGAATTAGAGGATGGTGAAGTTTTTACTTTTGCTTGTCGGCTTGCTCCGGAGTTGGAATTGGTTGAGTTATTCGATTTTGCTTCATTCCGCTGGTAAGTCGACCGTCCTGAATTCGTTGAAGATGACTGCCCGCGAGTATATGATTGATTGGCAGAATTGCTGCTCTCATAGCTTCGCTTCTGTTGCCCGCTTTTCAATGGTTCCGCTTTTGAACGACTACTTTGAGTCGTTGTTGACGTGCTCGAACCGGTTCCCGTTGAAGTAGTTGTCCGTTGAGAATACCCCGGACGGGAACTGCTTGTGGAGCCGGACGAACTGACTCGCTGGCGCTGTTCGTTAACCGAACGGTTTCTGTTCATCTCATATTTGTTTGAATATCCGGAATTCCGGGATGAAAACGACCGATCCGGATGACGCTGTCCATAGTCGTTTCGGTGCACCTGGCGCTGAAGCTCTACTGCTCTTGGATTGTACCGTGAATTACTGTAATGATACGTATTTACATGATAATCGACGTGAACATGCAAGTGTTTATGATACCTGTAAGTTGGCAAACATCTGTAATGCCTGTATCTGGACGGATAATAGCCCCAGTAGTACGGTGAGTGCCAGACAACGTAAGTCGGGCGTAAAAACCAACTTAAGATCAGTGGTGCATGTACATAAACGGGATTAATAATGTAATTTGGACCGTACAGATACGGATCACCAACAACCTGCACATAAAAATGATTGTTCGTTTGACGACCGACATCAAAAGTCGCCACATCCTGGAAGATATTCCGATCCAACACGGCCTGGATGGTTACGGAGTGAATTCCATATTCGTACAGTTCAACAACTCTCAGGTAATCTACGAAACCGTCGTTGTTTAAATCCAGGTTCGAAATCTGCATTCGCGGATCATTCAACCGTTCCTCAAATTCCTGCAGATTTTGGGATTCCCCGAAAAGGTAAGCCACTGCTTCCAAATCCAGGTTATCACTCATATCGTAACCAACAGAACGAACATTATAACTGTGGTAATTTTGGGCAGAAGCTCCGAGCGACACCAAAGTCGCCATCAGTAATATGGTAAATTTTGTTTTCATCTTTTCCAGTTTTAGTTTGTTTCGGGTTAACTCATCCCCATTTCGAATTCGAAAATCGGGAGTAAATCAAGGTGCATCGAAATGCTCCAGTCTTTTTCTCCTTGAACGTTTAGAAATTAATTTCATATTGGTGTAAAATCAAATTTCGTACCCTTTCTTTAAAACGACTGAGATTATTTAATTAAACAACCGAAAAAATCCACTATCAAAAGCCACCGAACTCAAACACAAACAACAAAACAACAACCACTTAGAACAAACACTACACATATGATTTAAAACATAAAAATCCTTCAGAAATAAATAACAATAGAAATTTGGGCATCCCAAAGGTTTAAGCCATTTTCGACTAAAATTTATCAGTATATGGATTTACAACATATTTGCCGCGAGATCGGCACACTGGCTCAGGAAGCCGGACAATTTATACGGGAACAACGCTCGCAAATCACGAACGACGATATTGAACTGAAAGGCAAAGCCAGCCTGGTTACTTACGTTGATAAGGAAGCAGAGAAAATGATCGTCGCCCGCTTGCGGGAACTGCTTCCCGAAGCCGGTTTTATTACCGAAGAAGGAACAGCAACTGAAAGTGGCGAGGAATACAAATGGGTGATCGACCCACTGGACGGAACCACCAATTTCATCCATGGCATTTTCCCGCACTCTGTTTCCATTGCACTGACCAAAGACAATAACCCAATTGCCGGTGTGGTCTATGAAATTGGGCAGAACGAACTCTTTTCGGCCTGGAAAGGCGGCGGCGCTTACCTGAACGATCAACCCATTGCTGTTTCAAAATCGGCTACACACGAGGACGTATTGCTGGCTACCGGATTTCCGTATTACAATTTCGACAAACTGGAATCCTATTTAAAAGTGCTGGAGTTTTTCATGATTGAAACCCGGGGCATGCGCCGCATGGGCTCAGCTGCTGTTGATCTTGCCTATGTAGCTTGTGGTCGTTTCGATGGCTTTTTCGAACATGCCCTGCACGCCTGGGATGTAGCAGCCGGCGTTTTGTTGGTTCAGGAAGCCGGAGGAAAAGTAACCGATTTTAAAGGTGGCGACAAATACCTGTTTGGCAAAGAGCTGATTTCGGCCAATGCCAATTACTTCCCGGCCTTTTTTGCCAAAGTAAATGAACACCTCGAATAGTTTTACAGCAAGGTACTTGGGCGTCGTGCGGTAATCAGTTAAATTGCATCAAAAAGCATATCATGGCTGAGAAGGAAATTGCATTACTTAAAGAGCAGGTTGAAAAGCTCAAACAAAAAAGCTTCGACCTGGAAGCATGGAAAAATCAAACGCTGCTTTTTCTGAACCGGATTTTCGGAGGCTCCCACCCGATTGTCAAAATGATTTTGGATCTGAAGTACGATTATTCGAGCTGGCACCTGCGCGAAGCAACCGGCAACGAAAAATCGGGCGATCCGGTGAAAATGCAAGCCCGCGAGATTTTGGAAGCAGCTATTCTCGAATTGCAAACACTTGGCTTACCCGGTCAAACCGGAGCCGGCGACAAAACCAAAGAGCTTTTGCAACAGGAGATGACCGGCAAACAATGGAAGGAATTATCCGACATTATCTCCGATAAAACGGAAAATCAAACGGCCGAAATACGGGAGAAACTCGGGCAGCTTTCCAAAGAACAGTTAATTGATATTTTGACCGGAATTTTGAATTCCTGACTATCTTTGGCCGAATGGAACATGCCAAAATCGCGATCGTTATTTTAAACTGGAATGGTGAAAAACTGCTTCCTCAGTTTCTGCCATCGGTTATTCAACACAGCCAACTCGAAGGAACCGAGATCATTGTTGCCGACAATGGATCGACCGACAGCTCAATGACGCTACTCGAAAAACAATTCCCCGAGGTTACCCGACTTCAATTACCTCAAAACTATGGCTTTGCTTTGGGATACAACGAAGCACTGAAACAAATCGATGCACAATATTACATCCTGCTGAATTCGGATGTGGAAGTGGTCGATGGCTGGCTCGAACCAATGATTTCGATCTTTGAAAATGACCCGGCAGTCGCAGCCGTTCAACCTAAAATATTAAGCTGGCACAACAAGCAGGAGTTCGAATACGGCGGTGCAGCCGGTGGTTACATCGACAAGCTAGGCTTCCCGTTTTGCCGCGGCCGCATCCTGAATGTGGTGGAGAAAGATGAAGGCCAGTACAACGACGAAGTAAATATATTTTGGGCCAGTGGCGCCTGCTTTGCCGTTCGTGCAAGCCTGTACCACAAAGCCGGCGGTTTCGATTCCGACTTTTGGGCCCACATGGAAGAGATCGATTTGTGCTGGCGCTTAAAAAACTTTGGTTATCAAATCCGCTTCACCCCCTTCAGCCAGGTTTACCACTTGGGCGGAGGCAGTCTTCCCTACAACAATCCCCGAAAACTGTTCCTCAATTTTCGCAACAGCTTGTTCATGCTTTACAAGAATTGTCCGCCAAACCGGCTCTTCCAGGTACTCGTTGTTCGAATGATTCTGGACGCCTTCGCCGGTTTCAAATTACTGGCCGAGGGAAACCCTAAAGGACTCTCCAGCGTTTGTAAAGCCCATTGGGCGCTCTATTCAAACTGGAACCGACTGAAAGCCAAACGCCGCCAACTAAAAACTGAAGCCGCACCCAAGTGGCACGACGAAATCCTCTGCAAAAGCCTGATTTGGAAGTTCTACCTGCAAAAGAAACGCACGTTTAGGGAGCTGATTAATTCTTAACAACCCGAAAACCTGAACCCGGCACAACAACGTTGTAAATTCGGCAAACTGATTGTATATTGAATTAAATTTTCTACGACATGAAACATGCAGCCATCAACGCCTTCTACATCGATTCTGTTGCCAAAACAACCGAGAAAATCACATCCGACATTTTCCCAAAGTTGCGAAACGATGCGGATTACATTTGGCTTCAATTAGACTTAAACTCCGCTGAAACCAAGCGGCTGGTCGAATCGCTGCATGAAAACGAGATCATCACCACAGCACTCACCCGGGAAGATTCGCGCCCAAGGCTCGCTGTTTATCCCGACGAGCTGTTGCTGGTTGTTCGGGGCGTAAACCTGATTAAGGGTGAAAAACCCGAAAATATGATTTCGGTCCGCATCTTAGCCACCAAAAATATGGTGATTACCTGCCAGAAAAAGAGCCTGAACGCAATCAAGTCGTTGGTGACGGATATGGAGCAAAACAAGGCACCCAAAACAACCGGTGATTTCATTGTTCGCCTGAATGAACGACTGGTTTTCAATATGAGTGAGGTGATGGAAGATATTGAGGAAGCAGCCATCTCGATGGAAGAAATGGTGCTCGACGATGCGGGCGACGACGACGAACGCAAAGATGAATTGTATAATCTCCGGCGCCAAATCATTCAACTCAAACGCTTCCTGCTTCCACAACGCGATGCCCTGAATAAATTGCAGATTGAGAAAACCAACTGGATGACCACCAAGCAACAACTTCGTTTGCGCGAGGTGAGCGACTACCTGATGCGTTACCTCGAAATGCTGGAAGCAGCCCGCGAACTGGCATCGGTAAGCCAGGAAACACTCATCAACCGATCGAACGAACAAATTAACAGCCGCATGTATTTGCTGTCAATCATCACCGCGCTGTTCCTGCCGCTGAGCTTCTTCACCGGCCTGCTGGGCGTCAACCTGGCCGGCATTCCACGTGCCGAAAATCACTATGCCTTTGGCTTTTTCGTGCTCATTCTGCTCGTTATTGTCGCGTTCCAGTTTTGGTTTTTCAGAAAGAATAAGTGGCTGTAAGCGCGGCACTTCCCCACCCAACCGACAGTGATCAAAGTCCGGATCGAACAGCTTTCCGGCAAAGCAGCGATGTTCGCGGACAACGCAGCGATGTACCCGGGTAACGTGTCGATGTCCGCCGGCGAAGCGACGAAGTAGTCGGGTAACACAGCGATGTCCTCCGGCGAAGCAGCGAAGTAGTCGGTTAACACGGCGATGCTCCCGGGTAAAGCAGCGATGTCCGCCGGTACCACATCGATATTCTCAGCTAAAGCGGCGATGGGGCAGGTTAACACGGCGATGTGCCCGGATAGCGTTTCGATGTCTTAAGGTGAGGCAGCGATGGGCCCGGGTGGGTACCGTATCAGACGGGACAAAAAAAGCCCCATCCTCGGGGGACAGGGCCTTCAAATCTAAAACTAAACTAAAACCAATTTTGAAAAATTTTACGAAATGTCTTGTTGTGCTGCTTAATGAATTTCAATCATTCGCGGGGTGTGTGAGATGTATTCTTCGCGTTTTGGCAACTCAATGGTCAAAATACCATTGTTGTGTTTTGCGTTGATTTTGTTGACATCCACACCTTCCGGCAATTGGAACGAACGACTGAATTTGGAGTAATTAAACTCGCAGAACACTACTTTGCTACCTTCTTTTTCTTCTTTCTTTTCTTCTTTTTTCTCTGAAGAAACGGTTAGCAAATTATCTTTTACATCAATATGAAAATCTTTTTTGTCGAGGCCGGGGGCAGCAAGTTCAATCTCGAAATGGTCTTTTTTCTCGTACACATTTACATTTGGACTGCTGTTCCATCCTGATTTCTCGAAAAAATCATTCCATACATCTTTTCCAAAAAACTCATCAAATAAGCTTGGAACATTTCTTTGTGATCTGATAAATGGTAACATAACTTTGTCCTCCTAAAATCTGGTTAAACATTGATTTTTTTTGCTTTCCACCCTTTAAATATCAAAGCGCGGACCAAACTTATTTCTTGCTGAAAAAACGGGTACAACGGCCGTTTCTCTTGTCAAAATGGCTGAAATTGAGTCAAATTTTCATTCCACAACCACCTGATCCTGAAATATTTTCAGTCTCACCGAAAAAACAAGCACTGAAAAGCAAGCTGCTTAACCTGATTTTTATTATACCTTTACGCCCGATTACGCAATGGGGTGTCCGGCTACAACCGGACTGAGATTATACCCAATGAACCTGATCCGGTTAATACCGGCGGAGGGATTTGTGTTAAAACTGTCCGGATAGTTCCATCCTGTTGCAATTACCAAACTTCTAACACCCGAGTTATGAATGTAATTGTAAACCATCAATCCGTGGAATTGCCCGATCCGGCCAGTATCTCCGACCTGCTTTTCACGCTAAAAATTGAGTCGCCGAAAGGAATTGCCCTCGCGATCAACGATGAAATTCTGCGCAAAGACCGCTGGAACGAATTTCTGTTTTCCGAAAACGACAAGGTACTCATCATTAAAGCCACCCAAGGCGGTTAATGGCTATTCCTTTCCTTCCAATCACCAAAAAATCAACACATGAAAAATCAATCACTAACCGATCAAGTGAAAGGAAACACCTTGTTTCCGAATTCACAAAAAGTTTATGTTGAAGGAAGTCGCCCCGACATCCGTGTTCCGATGCGCGAAATCAGCCTGTCGCCTTTTGTCGACAAAAAAGGGAACAGCCATGCCAACGCACCGGCCTATGTGTACGACACTTCGGGCGTTTACACCGATCCCGACTTTGCGACCGATATCCGGGAAGGGCTACCCCGACTGCGTGAACAATGGATCGCTGAGCGTGGCGATGTCCAAACACAGCCTCAACTAAGTTCGGAATACGGGCGTCAGCGACAGGCCGATCCTCAATTGGATGCCATTCGTTTTCCGGAAGTGAACACCCAACCCCTGCGGGCTAAGCAAGGGAAACCTGCAACCCAGTTTTACTACGCCAAACAAGGTATTATTACCCCTGAAATGGAATATGTGGCCATTCGCGAAAACCAAAATCTGGACAAGCTGAATGAAGGACGTGAGCAAAAAATTGACAGTTATATCACCCCGGAATTCGTGCGGCAGGAAATCGCTGCCGGACGCGCCATGATTCCCTGCAGCATCAACCACCCCGAGTGCGAACCGATGATAATTGGCTCCAAATTTCGGGTGAAGATCAATGCCAATATCGGGAACTCCGCGCTTTCTTCCGGTATTCAGGAAGAGATCGACAAAGCCGTTTGGGCCATTATCTGGGGATCGGATACCGTAATGGACCTTTCCACCGGCAACAACATTCACGAAACCCGCGAGTGGATTATCCGCAATTCGCCGGTGCCAATCGGAACAGTTCCGCTTTACCAGGCTTTGGAAAAAGTAAGCGGTAAGGTTGAAAAACTGAGCTGGGAAATTTACCGCGACACCCTGATTGAACAGGCAGAACAAGGTGTAGACTATTTCACCATTCATGCCGGATTGCTGCGCGACCATGTGGAACTGACCGAAAAACGCATGACCGGAATTGTGTCGCGCGGTGGCGCCATCATGGCCAAATGGAGCATGATTCACGATCAGGAGAATTTCCTGTATACACACTTCGACGAGATCTGCGAGATTCTGGCTGCTTACGATGTGGCTGTTTCGCTGGGCGACGGCCTTCGCCCCGGTTCGGTTTACGATGCCAACGATGAAGCACAATTTGCAGAACTGAAGGTTTTGGGCGAATTAACGCATAAAGCCCGTGCTGCGCATGTGCAGGTGTTAATTGAAGGTCCGGGACACGTTCCGATGCACAAAATCAAGGAGAATGTAGAGCTGCAGCAAGCGGTTTGCGACAACGCACCTTTCTACGTGCTGGGGCCGTTAACAACCGATATTGCTCCGGGCTACGACCACATTACCTCGGCCATCGGCGGCGCCATCATTGGGGCGCACGGTGTTGCCATGCTCTGTTACGTTACCCAGAAAGAACATCTTGGCCTGCCGAACCGCGAGGATGTGAAACAAGCTGTCATTACCTATAAGCTGGCTGCCCATGCCGCCGACTTGGCCAAAGGCTTCCCCGGAGCACAGTTACACGACGATGCCATGAGCAAAGCCCGTTTCGAGTTCCGTTGGGATGACCAGTTTGCCCTGGCCCTCGATCCGCAAACAGCGATTCAGTTTCACGACGAAACCCTGCCGGACGAAGCAAATAAGTCAACGCACTTCTGCTCCATGTGCGGCGATAATTTCTGTTCGATGAAGTCCTCGCACGAGATTCGCGAAATGAACGCTGCCTGCAAACACACGAAACAACGAATGAATGAAACAGTAACCCCGTAAGCGCATGCAACTAACGATCATTTCTTATCCTGATCATTTCAAACGGGAGGCTGAAGGAATCAATCAGTTGTTTGAGCTCGGAATGAATCATTTTCACCTTCGAAAGCCGGAGTGGAAACCCGCCGAAATAGCCAATCTGCTGAATGCGATTAACCCTGTCCATTACCCAAAGATTGTGATTCATGATCATTTTCAACTGGCATTGGATTATGGGCTGGGCGGAATCCATTTCAGTGGGAGAACCATGGCATTCATGGATCAGTGGACTGCATTTACAGGGAGCCAAAGCACCTCCTGCCACAGCCTGCGCGAATTGCAACAACTCCCCGATCAGATTGATTATGCTTTTCTGAGCCCGATTTTTCCTTCCATCTCCAAGCCGGGTTATCAGGCCGAATTTGAGTTGGATGACGTCAAGCAATTCCTGGCTACCTATCACAAAAGCCGGGTTATTGCTTTGGGCGGAATCGCGGAAGACAAAGTGAGCATCTGCCGGACAAGTGGCTTCGACGGAATTGCCGTGTTGGGCACCCTCTGGCAAACGCGCCGATCGCAAGAACGAATTCTGGATCATTTCCAGAATTTGAAAAAGTCCAGCTACCGGCTTTATAAAGAAACTTTAACCGATTAGTTATGAATCAAAATAATAACCTGCGAATCTCGCCACTTCAGTTCATCACGCATCCAACCGAACAAGTCAGCCCTTCAGCTCAGGCCCGACAAGTGCTGGAAGGCGGTTGCAACTGGATTCAACTGCGCATGAAAAAGCACAGTGTCGAACAGATTTGCGCTGAAGCGGAAAAAATAAAAGCTCTGAAAGGGGAATTCGACTTCACCTTTATACTGAACGATCATCCGGACCTGGCGCTAAAGCTCGGTGCTGACGGAGTCCACCTTGGCAAGCAGGACTGCTCGCCGGCAGAAGCCCGCAAGCTGCTCGGCTCCGGGTACATCATCGGAGGAACAGCCAACTCCCTTGAAGATATTGAGCGTCTGGCGGCACAAGGAGTTGACTACATTGGTCTGGGGCCTTTCCGTTTTACCGCCACCAAAGAAAACCTGAGCCCGGTGCTTGGTCTAACAGGCTACAGCCAGTTGATCCGGCAAATGAAAGATCGGGGAATTGATCTTCCGGTAATTGGTATCGGTGGCGTCGAACCGGAAGACATTAACGACCTGATGTTAACCCGGTTGCACGGGCTGGCCATTTCGTCGGCAATCTGGAAAAGCCCGTCGATTGCTGCATGCACTCACCAGTGGCTCGAGGCCATTTCAAAAGCTTCCACACATCAAACAACAACCCTTTAAAAACAAAAAGATGAAACCTTTAATAATAGCCGACAAAACCTTTCAATCGCGCCTGTTTACCGGCACAGGCAAATTCAGTTCAAACCAGGTTATGGAAGACGCCTTGCTGGCCTCCGAAAGTGAATTGGTAACCGTCGCTCTCCGGCGGGTAGATCTCAACAACAGTCAGGATGACCTGCTGCGCCACCTCAACCATCCGCACATCAATCTATTGCCGAACACATCCGGAGTACGCACTGCCAAAGAAGCTGTCTTTGCGGCCGAATTGGCACGCGAAGCACTGGGGACCAACTGGGTGAAACTGGAAATCCACCCCGATCCGCGTTATTTGTTGCCCGACTCGGAAGAAACGCTGAAAGCGACCGGGCAACTGGTAAAGCTCGGCTTCGTTGTACTGCCCTACATTCAGGCCGATCCGGTTTTGTGTAAAAAGCTGGAAGATGTCGGAACCGCCGCAGTCATGCCACTCGGTGCGCCAATTGGCAGCAATAAAGGGCTTCAAACCCGCGATTTTTTACGCATCATCATCGAGCAATCCAATGTTCCGGTGATTGTTGATGCCGGAATCGGGGCACCATCACACGCAGCGGAAGCCATTGAAATGGGCGCCGATGCGGTTCTGGTCAATACAGCCATTGCGGTTTCCAATCACCCGGCAATGATGGGAAAAGCTTTTAAACTGGCTGTTGAAGCAGCCATGTTGGCTCGTGAAGCCAAACTGGCTCCCGTTCGCGATTATGCTGAAGCCAGTAGCCCGTTAACTTCATTCTTAGACTAAATACCATGGACTTTTACGAAATACTCCAACAATACGATTGGGAGGAAACCCGAGCCTCAATCTACAGCAAAACAGCCGCCGATGTCGAAAAAGCTTTGCAAAACGCCCAGCCAACTGCCGACGACTTCATGGCTTTGATTTCTCCGGCCGCAGCTCCCTATCTGGAACAAATGGCTCAGCAAAGCCGCTCCAGAACCTTAAGTCGGTTTGGAAAAACCATGCAACTTTATGTACCCCTTTACCTGTCGAACGAATGCACCAACTTTTGCACCTATTGTGGCTTCAACCACAACAATAAAATTGAGCGAAACACACTGAACAAGGATCAGATTCTAAAAGAAGCTGAAGCGATCCGCAAACTTGGGTTCGAGCACCTGCTGTTGGTTACCGGCGAGCACCCGCGGGCAGCAGGATTTGACTATTTAAAGGAAACGCTGACTCTTCTGAAGCCGCTGTTCAGCCAGCTTTCGGTGGAAGTTCAGCCGATGGATACAGCCGAATACAAAGCATTGACCGACGAAGGACTTCATGCCGTTTACGTTTACCAGGAAACCTATTACGAAAAGCGGTACCCTGTTTATCACCCCAAAGGGAAGAAAGCCAACTTCCGATATCGTCTTGAAACGGCTGAGCGTCTGGGGAAGGCCAACATTCACAAAGCAGGATTGGGCTGTTTACTGGGATTGGAAGATTGGCGGGTCGATTCCTTCTTTACCGCCCTTCACCTTCAGTTTTTAAAGCGAAATTACTGGAAAACGAAATATTCAATCGCCTTTCCGCGACTAAGGCCACATGCCGGAAGTTTCAACCCGGACTATCCGATCAGCGATCGGGAATTTGTCCAACTGATTTGTGCTTATCGTCTGCTGGACGAAAATGTGGAACTCTCGCTCTCCACCCGCGAAAGTCCGAAAATGCGCAATCATTTGGCCCAACTCGGCATTACAACAATGAGCGCCGGAAGCAGCACCAAACCCGGTGGATATGCCGAGCGGACCGAATCACTGGAGCAGTTTGCCATTAATGATGACCGGTGCCCGGCAGAGGTTGAAGCTTCGTTAAAAGCGCAGGGATACGAAGTGGTTTGGAAAGATTGGGATACTTACATGCAACAAGTTTAGATCATGAATTTAGAAGAAAAAGAACGCTATGCGCGCCAAATCATGTTACCCGAAATTGGCGGGGCCGGGCAAGAAAAGCTTAAGCAAGCCAAGGTCTTAATTGTGGGGGCCGGTGGTTTGGGATCGCCGGTTGCTCTCTATTTAGCAGCTGCCGGTGTCGGTCACCTTGGGCTGGTCGACAACGATACGGTCAGTCTGACCAACCTGCAGCGGCAAATTCTTTACAATACCGATGTGGTTGGGAAAGCAAAAGTGACGCATGCACAGGAAGTGTTGCGAGCCATCAACCCGCATGTCAGTGTGCTTCCGATCTTCGAACGCCTGACTGAAGCCAACGCCGAAAGTCTGATGCAACCCTACGATGTGATTGTTGATGCGACCGACAATTTCCGGGCTCGCTACCTGATTAGTCAAAACTGTCAAAAACTGAACAAACCGATGGTTCATGGTTCTATTGAAGAGTTCAAAGGAATGGTTTCGGTTTTCAACTACCAGGGCGGGCCGGTTTATGAAGATCTGTTTCCCGAAGCACCGGAAAGTCAATCTTTCGATGGTGAACCGAAAGGCGTTTTTGGTGCCTTACCCGGCATCATTGGGAGCATGCAAGCCATGGAAGTGCTCAAAATCATCACCGGAGCAGGCACTGTTTTAGCAGGCAAACTATTTGTTTACAATGCCATTGACTGCTCCGCATCGACATTAAAATTGAATTAGTACCAAATTAATTTGGAGTAATTTAGATTCTGTCTAAATTTGCACCGATTAGCAATGGGGTGTCCTAATATTACGGACTGAGATCATACCCACAGAACCTGATCCGGGTAATGCCGGCGTAGGGAGGGCGAATAGGGAACGTGGATTCCCACCTCATTGGTTATTTATTAACCAAACTTTCAAGAACAAGATGAAAAAAATTTCTTTTCTGTTGATCATGCTGTGCATGGCAACTTTCAGTTTCGCACAATTTTCCATCTCGGGAGTTGTGAAAAACACCGACAACGAAGTTCTTCCGGGAGCCAATGTTGTGATAGCCGGAACTTATACCGGAACGGTGGCCGACCCAAACGGTAAATTTGAATTGAAAAATCTAAAAGCCGGAAACTACGAAATCCTCGTTTCCTTTATCGGTTACGACAAAACCAGTCAAACAGTCAAGCTGGTTGATCAATCTAAATCCGTAGTTATCACCTTGGAGTACTCGGGAATCATGACTGAAGAAGTGCTGGTTTCAGCAACTCGTGCCGGCGACAAAACACCGGTTGCCAAAAGCTCGGTTGACCGCGCAACCATCGAAAACCGCAACATGGGACAGGATATTCCCTATCTGCTGACAATGACACCATCGTATGTGGCAACATCTGATGCCGGTGCCGGTGTGGGTTATACCAACTTCCGGATTCGCGGCACTGATTTGAACCGGATCAATGTGACTGTGAATGGCATTCCGATGAACGATGCAGAATCGCACGGAACTTACTTTGTGGACATTCCGGATCTGGCCGGATCGATCGACAACATCCAGGTGCAACGCGGTGTGGGAACATCGACCAACGGAGCAGCAGCATTTGGTGCAACCATTAACCTGCAAACCACCACGCTGAACAAAGAGCCTTATGCTGAAGTAAAAAGCTCGGCCGGGTCGTTCGGAACATTCAAAAATTCGGTAGCTGCCGGAACGGGCTTAATGGGCAAATTCGCTTTCGATGCCCGTTTATCGAAGGTGACTTCAGACGGGTTCATTGACCGCGCCAGTTCCGATTTAAAATCCTTCTTTGTTTCGGGAGGGTATTATTCTGAGAACACGATTTTGAAGGTGAATATCTTCTCCGGTTTCGAAGAAACGTACCAGGCATGGTATGGTGTTCCTTCTGCCAAATTGAATAACGACCAGGCCGAAATGCAACGCTATCTGGATCACTGGTTGTGGTCGGGATCCGAACGCGAAAACCAAAAACGGTACGATGACTTGATAAACTCGGATGCCCGCACGTACAATTTTTACACTTACGAAAATGCGGTTGACCATTACCAGCAAGATCACTATCAATTGCATTTTTCCCATAAATTTAGCGAGTACCTGAATTTGAATGCCGCGTTGCATTACACTTACGGCCGTGGCTATTACGAAAACTACGAGTACGATCAGGATTATGCCGATTACCAGATGACCGCTCCCAGTGGCATTGACATGACTGATTTAGTTGCCCGCAAATGGTTGGATAACGATTTCTACGGAGCCACTTACTCGCTGAATTACGATGATGGTAAAAATGCGTTCACCTTTGGTGGTGGCTATAACGAATACGATGGCCGCCACTTTGGCCGCGTGATCTGGGCACAATACATGGGCGACAATGTCATTGAAAATGATTGGTACGGTGGAACAAGTATCGATAGCGAATTTGAATGGTACCGCAGTAGAGGGGTGAAAAAAGATTTCAACCTGTTCGGCAAATACAATCTTCAAATCACTAAAGCATTGAGTCTTTATGCTGACATGCAATACCGTCACATTGATTATAGCATTAACGGGATTGACGACGATTTGCGTGACATTTCACAAAAGCACAAGTTTGATTTCTTCAACCCGAAATTGGGTATCTATTATAAACCCAACGCCCAAAACCAGGCTTACGTTAGCTATGCACAGGCACACCGTGAGCCCAACCGCAGCAATTTTGTCGATGCCGACCCGGCCGGAAAACAACCGGTTTACGAAACGCTAAACGATTTTGAAGCCGGATATACATTCTTGAATCGCAATTTCTCAATTGGTGCAAACCTTTATTACATGCTGTACAAAGATCAGCTGATCCAAACCGGTGAGATCAACGATGTTGGTTCAGCTATCATGGTGAATGTTGACGACAGTTACCGCACAGGTATTGAGCTGATGGGAGGAGTGAAGATTACCCGCTCCCTGAAATGGGATGTGAATGCAACCTTCAGCCAGAATAAGATTAAAAATTTTACGGAACATGTCGACAACTGGGATTATTGGTACGACACTGAAAATGAGCCTTACCAATACGTGAATGATCTTGGCAAAAGTGATCTGGCGTTTTCGCCCGGTGTGATTGTGAACAGCTTGCTGAGTCTTCAGGCCGCCAAAGGACTATCCATCAGTCTACTTTCAAACTATGTGAGCGACCAGTACATCGACAACTCATCAGACGAAAACCGCAAACTGGACGCTTGGTTTGTAAACAACCTGAAGGTTGACTACACGATTAAAGGAAACTTTTTCAAAGCGATAAAACTGCACCTGATGGTCAATAACCTGTTCGACACCGAGTATGAAAGCAACGCTTGGGTGTACTCATACTACACCGGTGGAACCCGTTACAAAATGGACGGTTACTTTCCGCAGGCAGGAATCAACTTTTTTGCCGGAATTGATTTCAAATTTTAATGAAAGACCGAATCCCCGGGGAATTTCTCCGGGGATTCATCATTTTACGTTTAGGTCGTGAGCTCTAATCCGGAACAATCTGGGACATTTTCCCGGAATCAACATCAAAAAACAAAGGAGCTACTTTTACCTTCGGATAACGTTTACGCAATCGATCAACCTCGGAGAGCAAAAACTCAACCGTATTTCCAATCTCGAAAAACGGCGATAAATTTTCGAAATGCGATTGGGCATTTTCTTCCTTCCAACCGGCATTACGAACCATACCGGAAATAAAATCGGCTTTTCGGTCATCCAGCTTCACCATTTCGCAGTTGTTATGGCCAATCAAAGCAATACTCCGAACACCTCCCACGCCAATGGCATAGGAAACCTGAAACTCGTGGAAGAACAGATTTGCTCCCCCCGAACGAATGACAAAGGCAAAGTTCTCCGGAATCCACAGATTCTTCCGATTGTCCATGCACATCCCAATCAGAATCTGGGCCTGATTGTAATTACAAAATGTCTTGTTCAGATTATGGTACTCCAACAGCAGACTAATCGCTGTGTTCCTATATTCCGGAAGGATATCTTGTTTTGAATTTACTTCAATAAGTTTCGCCATTTTTGTTTGCTTGATCCCCCTTTCAAACCCTTGAGCAAGCTTAAAAGTTCATCGCAATTCCATTTTTCCAGTCCCTGTAAATAGCTTTTTTATACTATTTTTGAAAAAAACTTCGATATGGCACAAGACTGGAAAGATAAATTGGGAATGGCATTTTCAATCAATCCCGACGCACAGAACGAACACGAAGAAGAAAAGCAGGACCAAGCGGCAACGGTTCCGGCCCACAAACAAACCCTTTATGTTGAGCTGGATAAGAAAGGCCGCAAAGGAAAATCGGCGACACTGGTTACAGGCTTTGAAGGTAACGATGATGAGTTGAAAGAACTGGCCCGGATATTAAAGACGCAATGTGGTGTAGGCGGATCAACCCGTGATGGTGAAATTTTAATTCAGGGTAATTTTCGTGACAAAATAATACAAATCCTAAAGGATCAGGGCTATAAAGTGAAACGGATCGGCGGATAAGCTTGATTGGATCTTTATCGCCCCTATTCACTTAAGCTTCCTTGAGACCAACAGCTTTGGATAAGTCATGCGAGGTCAACCGGTTCTACGACTACACATCCAACAATACACCGTCAACCGTGCCTTCTGAAAAGCATCGAAAGTAAAAAGCCACCCTTCAGGGATGGCTTTATGTTGCTAATTTTTTTTCTTTCTCGAACGAACTGAAAGTTTGTTGAGATCGAACCGCAGACTGACAGTCGGCAATTTTATTCCGCCTCCGCCATTTCCGTTTTTCGACACCGCATAAATATCATCAATAATATGCTGGTATTTTTTAGTCACGTAATTTCGCTTCAGCTTTAAGGTTGGCGAGAGCTCCCCATTCTGCGACGACCATTCTTCGCAAACCAACCGAAAGCGTTTGATCTCTTCGTGCTCGCCCAATGTTTTATTGATTATTGTGACCTCTTTCTTATAGTTTTCAACGACCGCTTTCATTTGGACCAATTCCTGGTTGTCGCGAAAGTGGATTTTATGATGTGAGCACCAATCGTGTAAATAATCAAAATTTGGCGAAATTAAGGCACTGGCAAATTTCTCGTTTTCACCAATCACCATGGCTTGCTCAATAAAGAACGATTCCTTCAATTTATTTTCAATCATCTGCGGAGCAATGTACTTGCCCCCCGACATTTTAAACATTTCTTTTTTCCGGTCGGTAATCTTCAGGAATTTCCCTTCTTCCAAAAAGCCAATGTCGCCGGTATGGAACCAGCCTTCTTCATCAATCACTTCGGCCGTTAATTCCGGAGCTTTGTAATATCCCTGCATGATGGACGGGCCTTTGCAAAGAATCTCTCCATCATCAGCAATCTTCACGATTACTCCTTCCAAAATCGGCCCTACCGTACCAACTTTCATGTCGCCTGTAGCCGGATTATTCACGGCGATTACCGGCGAGGTTTCGGTTAGCCCGTAGCCTTCGAGCGTGTACATGCCAGCCATTCCCAAAACCCGCGAAATGCGTGGTTGTAAAGCCGCTCCACCCGACACCACATAGGTAATATTGCCACCCAATGCCTCGCGCCACTTGCTGTAAACCAATTTATCGGCCAGCTTAATCTGCACGGCCACAAAAGGGTTGTATTTTTTATTGAACTCGAAATGACGCGTTAAACGCAGTGCCCAGAAATAAATAGCCTTTTTCATGCCTGTCAGATCATTGCCTTTCGACACAAAACCATCGTAAACCCGCTCCAACAAACGCGGAACAGAATTAAACATGTGTGGTTTGATTTCGCGAATGGCATTGACAATTTGCCCCAGGTTACCCACATAGTAAATCCCCATTCCTTTATATTGAAAATGGTAATTCACACTCCGTTCATAAACGTGACACAGCGGAAGGAAGCTGATGACGTGATGATCTTTCCCAAGGTGATGCATTTTCTCGTGCGTTGTAAAGTTCGAAACCAGGTTCTCGTGCGAAAGCATCACCCCTTTGGGAACTCCTGTGGTTCCCGATGTATAAATTAATGTAGCCGTATCTTCGGGAAGTATCGAAGCCATTGTTGCTGTTAATGTCGGAAGCAGTTCAGCTTCAGCTGACGTTCCTTTTTCCAGTATTTCACTGAAATTGGGACACTCCTCATAGTCTTCGAAAGCATAGATCGCTTTAATTCCATCCAGTTCATCGGCTATGGGTTTCAGCTTGGTATAAAGCTTTTTCTCACCCACCAACAAACATTGCACCTCTGCATGTTCCAGTATATAGCGGTATTCTTCGTCCCCAATTGTCGGATAAATCGGCACATGAACCATTCCGGCCATAGCCAGCCCCATATCTGCAAAATTCCACTCGGGACGGTTGACGGTGACGGTGGCTACCTTGTCCCCTTTTTTGAGGCCCAAGGCCATCATTCCAAGAGCAAATAGTTTGGAATTTTCAGCATATTCAGCCGTCGAATAAGTATACCATTCTTTGCCACATTTCCCGCCCAACGCATCTTCCCGGGGAAACTCGCTGAGGTACCGTTCCAGAATATCAAATGTACGCGTAACCTTAACAGTCATTCTTTCAATTATAATTAAACCCTCGAACTAACCGGGCAAAGATAATATTTCAGAATAACTGTAAAATTGTTTCAGAGCTGTTCTACACCAGCTGCTAGACGATTAAAATTGACAGATTAAACCTGTTCCGCTTCGTATTTCCGGTATTTGCTGTAAGCCACAAAAATAAGTAGGGCAATCGCTAAACCCGCCGCATACACGGACCAGTGAACGCCGTCAACACTCCCTTTTCCGTATGAATGCATGCCGCTCAGAAAATAGTTTACACCAAAGTAAGTCATCAGTACTGAGCTGAAACCAATCACGGTAGCAACATTAAAATTGAATCGCCCCTTTAAGCCCGGGATAAACCGCATGTGAACGATAAATGCGAAAATAATAACCGTAATCAAGGCCCAGGTTTCCTTCGGGTCCCAACCCCAATAGCGCCCCCAGCTTTCGTTGGCCCACACACCGCCAAGGAACGTTCCAATAGCCAGCATGTACAAACCAAGCGTAGCCGACAGCTCACTAATCGTTGATAACTGATCGGTAAAATAATTGATGTTCTTTTTATTCCGTTCCTGCATTAATGCATATAAAATCAACACCAACATCCCGAGGAAGGAACTCAATCCTATAAATCCGTAGCTCGCAGTAATGACCGCCACATGAATCAGCAACCAATACGATTTAAGCACCGGAACCAGATGGGTAATTTCCGGATTCATCCAATTCAGATGAGCGACGAAAAGAATGATCCCTGCTAAAAATGCAGCGGTCCCCAATACCAACGGGTATTTTCGCCCGAAGATAATTCCGGCTAGCATAGCCGCCCAAGCTACATAAACCATCGACTCGTACCCATTGCTCCAAGGAGCATGGCCCGACACGTACCAACGCAGCCCTAAGCCAATCGTGTGAATAAAGAACGCCAGAACAATCAATCCAACGAACGTGTATTTTACCGGATTGCTGACAGTCTTCAATCTGAAAATATTGACGAAGAGCACAACCAGCAAGGCAACTCCCAACAGCAAATACCAGGGGAAGACTTTCTTGAAAGGTTGAAAATCATTGTAGAATATTTCAGCAGACTTCTTCTGTTCCGACGGAAGAATTTCAGCACCAAACTTCTGTTGAAAACTGGCAATAGTAGCCATTATTTGACGGGGCTGAATTTCCGCTCCCGGATTCAATGATTCCCGCAACAGCTTGAAACTATTCGTTACAAAGAGGGAATCGCCGTGCGGATATCCGGTAGGGTTACTACCTACCGCGAACCAAGCGTCTTTTTGGTTTGATGGCGGGAAGAAGGTGAAAAACTCACCGTTGAATATCATAAAACAGATATTTACCCGCTCATCGACATATAAATAGTCTTTTTCAAGTTGGCTTCTAAACGCCGGCATTTTCTTATAGGCTGCCTGAACCTCATTTAAAATCCGGTACTGCCCGTTTTCGTCAAAGAAATCGACAACAGTAGCATATTTCCCGGCTATACCAAGCTGAGCTCCCACCTCCGATTCTACTTTGATAATCGGTACAGTCCGCCAAAACTCCGGATACAGATTCATGCTGAGCACAACTTCATCTGGGGATTTCCCTTCGAACGACGATTTCCGACTCAGCTTCCGAAGGATTTCATTGTTCAGGGTCGACATTGGCTCGATCCGCCCGTCGTGACCATGAACCCACAACTCCGAAAAGTCGCTCACCAAATCCTGGTCTAAAGCCGGTATCCCGTTTAAAGTTGCATCGTTCGCCATTGCCGGAGTGCCGGCAAAAATTCCCAACAACACAATCCCGGCAACACCAACTTTATTCAATTCTTTCAGGTGACGAACCAAGTGCTGGAAATACGAGTTCTTCGAGAACATCGCCAAAATCATCCCAAGGGCCATCAACAGATAGCCAAGGTAGGTCACCGCTGTTCCCAAAAAGTCTTTATTGACTGACAAAACAGTGCCCAACTCATCCTGATCATAGGACGATTGGTAAAATCGAAATCCTCGGTATTTCAAGGTATTATTCATAAAGATCCGAACATCCCGATTAACACCTTGCTCTTTGTCGATGAGTTTTATTTCGCTGGCAAAAGAAGATGGGCTATCTGATCCAATGTAGCGCTCCAACTGAAAATCATCCAGGTAAAGTGAAAATGGCAATTTAATCAGTTCCGATCCGTATGAAATGTTCACATGCGTATTACCAACATGATATACCAATGGGGTGCCGATTTGCCCCGACCGGCCGAAAACATTTAAGGTCGAAACCCGGCTGCCATCGGAAACTTCCATAATCACGGCATCTTCAGCCGAATTGCCCTTGCTGTCTTTACTAACCCGCATCAAAGCGTGCGGGTAAAATTTCTTCACTAACATCAGGTAATTATCGAAAGCATACAGATGCATTGGCAAAACAGGCTGGCGGCTCCCCGCCGCCATTTGGACAGGCTCCGAGCCGGTCATTGAACGAATTTCAAGGTCGCGATCTGTAGCAACATACAAATCGTCACCTTCCTGTTCGAAACGGATATTCGCTTCCGGGCTGAACCCAACAACTGCAGATCCCAAATTGACGGTTTCTCCCTTCTTAAACGTGAAAGGCTCCATCCCCTGCCCGGCCGAAACAACAAAATCAACCATCGGTTCTCCCGACGGATGATCAACCGGAGTTTTCACCGCATTCGTTACATAACCGACAGACTTAAAATTGATGCGTTGACCTTCAATTTCGATCGACTTATTAAATCCGCCGGAACGCAGTTCAGAAAAAAGTACTTTTTTCTTAATCTTTTGATCGGCAGTTTCAATGGTCAAGTAAGTATCGGTCGACACAATCGAGCTGGAACTTTGCCCTTCGCGAATATGCATCACCCCTTCGAAACTGATGTAACGCGTAATAGCCGCTCCAATAACAATAATTACAAAAGAAATATGGAAAAGACCCACCACCAGTTTGCGACGGGTATACATTTTATAACGAAGAAAATTAACCATGAGGTTAAACCCGAGCAACACCAAAACCAGCTCGAACCAATGGGTATTGTAAATAATGCTTTTGGCGGCAGGCGTCCCATAGCTGCTTTCAGTGAATGTTGCTATGGCCATAGAGAAAGCAAAAACCAGTAATAAAAACCCCATGAATGGCATGGAAGTCAGAAACTGATAAAGTTTTTTCATAAGGTTGATTATTTATTGGGTTGAAAATAACATTTTTGAATCCAACATAAAACGCAAGTCCCTTGACTTGCACCAACATTAACACTTATTAGACATTTTAGTTGACAAAGCTTATGTTGCGCACATTTAAAAAGTAACGATCACTTTTTAAACGGTTCAAAACTTACTTGCATTCAATCCAATAGATCACGAGTCATAAAATCGTACATATTTATGTTTTAAAACCGATCGGCCCCAAAAACGAGGAAAGTCAATTAACCGAATTCTCTTTTTATCGTACTTTCATGTTAAATATCGAAATTGACCTAAAGAACTGAGCAAACTATGAAACTCACATTTAACTTACATTATTCAACCACCTTTGGCCAACAAGTTTTTATATCCGGTTCGACCGATGAACTGGGGAACTGGCAACCGGAAAAAGCGGTTCCCCTTAACAGCCTAAGCAATGTTTTTTGGGAAGCCAGCCTGGAGCTTGATCCCGGAGAAAAACGGGTGGAATATAAATACATCATGCTCGACGCATCGGGTGTGATACACTGGGAAGGATGCGAGAATCGTTTTATAGACCCACACGAGCATTCCGTCCACAGGCTGTTTTTGGCTGACAAATGGCACAACCCGACGCCTGCCGAGAAAGTCCTTTACACCTCGTCTTTTCTAAACGTGATCATGAAACCGGGCAAAAATAAATCGGCCGTGAAACGTTCTAGCGCTGATCAAATTTTTCAATTCAAAATAAACGTTCCCCGCATAAGCGGCAATTATAAAGTGTGCGTTCTTGGAAATCAGAACCAACTGGGCAATTGGGATAAGTCGAGACCACTGATTCTGGAATGCGGGAACGATTTTCCGGTTTGGACAGGACAAATTAATGCGACCGAACTTCACTACCCCATTAATTACAAATACGGCATATGGGATGTCACACAAGACAAGCTGGCAACACTGGAAGAAGGCTTTGATCACGAGATCAGTGAACTTCCGACCATGGATTCAAGCTATATTTATTTGAAATCCGATAATCATTTTCACTATCCTTTGGGAAACTGGAAAGGAGCTGGTGTCGCTGTTCCTGTATTTTCACTGCGCAGCGAGAAAAGCTTTGGTGTTGGCGAATTCAACGACCTGATCGACTTTATCGACTGGGCACAAACAGTTGGCATGAAAATGGTGCAGGTGTTACCGGTCAACGAAACGGTAGCCTCGCACAATTGGCTCGACTCCTATCCGTACAAGTCAATTTCGGTGATGGCCTTGCACCCGATTTACCTCAACCTTGAGAAAATTGGTAGCCTCAACGATCAGAAGCTGCAAGCTGAATTTGAGGCCTACCGCGAACGACTGAAGGCAGAAGAACATGTCGACTACCCCGAAGTGCACCGGTTGAAATCACGTTATTATAAGCTGATGTACGATCAGGATGGGGAGAAGCTTTTGAACAGTTCCGGCTTCAAGCAGTTTTTTAGGTCCAATAAAGAATGGCTGGTTCCGTATGCAGCCTTTGTCTACTTACGCGATCAGTTTAAAACCGCAGATTTTAGCCAATGGGGAGATTTCCGCCATTACGACCGCTACAAGATTGAAGCCTTAAGCGAACCGGGAGCTCCAAGCCGCGACGACGTTGTCATTCACTATTTCATTCAATATCATTTAGACAAGCAACTCAAAGAAGCTGCCCTCTATGCCCGCAAAAAAGGGATTATACTGAAAGGTGATATTCCGATTGGCATCAGTCCTCACAGCGTGGAAGCCTGGACCGAGCCACATCTGTTCAACCTCGATGCGCAAGCCGGAGCTCCACCCGATGAATTTGCAGAGAAGGGACAGAACTGGGGGTTCCCGACCTACAATTGGGATGAAATGGCCAAAGACAACTACGCCTGGTGGACCCGTCGCATGCAGAAAATGGCTGACTATTTCGACACCTACCGGATTGACCACATCCTCGGTTTTTTTCGCATCTGGGAAGTGCCCATTGATGCTGTTGAATCCCTGCTTGGGCACTTCAACCCCGCCCTCCCGCTAACGGCCGAGGAAATTGAGAGCTATGGCATTCATTTTAATTACGACCGGTTCACGCAACCGTACATTCGCTATCATTTGCTGGTTAATCAGTTTGGTGAAGAAACGGAAACCATCATCAGCAATTTCCTGGATGATCTGGGTGACCAAAAATACCGGTTGAAAGAGGCCTTCAACACCCAGCAAAAAATTAACGCTCACTTTTTAAAGAACATTGAAGAAGAAGAGCTGGATGATCGCAATCGCTTTTTGCGCAATGGTTTGTTCGATCTGGCTGCTAATTTGATTTTAGTGAGCACCGGATACAACCAGTGGCACCCCCGTATTTTAATGCAGAAAACCAGTTCGTATGAGGAGTTGGATTACTGGACGAAAGAACGGTTGGAAGAGATTTACAATACCTATTTCTTCAAACGACACGAAGATTTTTGGAAAACAAAAGGGATGGAAAAATTGCCGGCAATCACCTCGGTAGGCAACATGTTGGTATGTGGTGAAGATTTGGGAATGATTCCCGCATGCGTTCCCGAAGTTATGGCGAAACTAAACCTTCTCAGCCTCGAGATTCAACGCATGCCCAAAGATCCAACAAGGAAGTTTGCCCATCCGTCTGATGCGCCTTACCTGTCGGTTTGCACAACCTCGACCCACGACATGTCAACCATCCGAGGCTGGTGGGAAGAAGATCGTGCCAAAACGCAGCTTTTCTACAACCAGGAACTAGGGAACTGGGGTGCAGCCCCATACTTTGCCGAACCCAATATTTGTGAACAAATCATCACACAGCATCTGTATTCACCTGCCATGTGGGCTACATTCCCCATTCAGGATTTATTGGCGATAGATGGTGATTTGCGTTGGAACGAAACCCAGCAGGAACAAATTAACCTGCCGGAAAATGTTCGCCACAAATGGCGTTACCGCATGCATCAAAGCATTGAGGATTTGAAGAAGGCAGACCGGTTCAATGCGCACCTGCTTGCCTTGATTAAAATATCGGGGCGCAATTCGGACTATTAAATGCCCTGAACAAACAACGGGCTTCCCCCACAAGGAGAAGCCCGTTGTTGTATTGATCGTTTTTCAGTATTATCTCTCAATCTCGCCGACAAACACGCCCGAAACATTCCACGCACTGAACATATTCCCTTCCCGTTCGCCCAAGGGAATATAAACCCGGATGCGATGCTTGCCCGGCTTCAGATTGTCCACTGGTGTGAAATACGGATACGAAACCGTTCCGGGGCACCAGCCAGAGCGGCTGTAATCGGACGACGACAGTCCATTCCAAAAATTACCCGACGCCGGGTTCGAAGCCCGATACGTTCCACAGTCGACCCGCCAGGGCGTAAAGCTGAAAAACGGTTCATCGTCGATAAACAGTTCATTCTTTTTCTGCACAAACTCGTCGCCCCCCCCCCAGCCACCATGACCGGTTGTGATGTAACGGAAAGTCACATTTTTCACTCCTTCAGGAACGTCAAAGTCAACAGTCAGCGTATCCGTGCCAAACATCGTTCCGTATTCCTGACCAGCCATTTCCAACACGTTGGTGGTATTGAAAACCGGTTGCACCCAGTATTTTTTGGCAGGCTTTTCCGACACTTCCTGCTCGTTCAGGTAATATTTCAAATTCAGGCTCACCTTGTGACCGCCGCCATCGTAGTTGCCCACGAAAACGCCAATCCAGCACTCTCCTTTTAACACCGGCATCAGATCGGATACATCCTGCTTGTAGGTTACCGAGTCAGACCACTGAATGCCGACATCACGTTTCTTGTTAAAATGATGCACCCCAAACGGCGTAAAGAAACGCATCAGTTCAATCAGCGGATCGTAATCCGTTGTTTCCACAACACCTTGATAAACCTTCCCTTCTTTGCTGGTATATTGCGGCAGCGAATCTACGCCATCCGTCAAGCCATCGAGGAAACTGCGGGCCTTGTCAACCGGAATTACAAAAACAGATCCTGTCCGGTCGTAGGCATCACCGTTCGACTGTTCTGTTACTTCAGCAAAAACAGATGTTCCATCGGGTACTTCGGGCAATTTCACGCGTTTTACCACCACTGTACCTCCGGCAAAGCGATACAGCGAGTCGGTATATTCGCCTTTCGGATTTTCAATGTTACCGCCCCAGTTTAGTTGTTGCCTGGTAAAAACCGGAACTTCCTTGACAAAAGCGTTTGCCAGGCGACGGCTAAAATCGACGTCATCGGTTCCGACTCCCATATCTGCCGGTATGATCTCCGGAATTTTGCCTTTTTTGTAGAAATCGATGTTTGTTGCTTCCCATCCCGAGTTTCCGTTCCGAACGTATCTCATAACCACTGCTTCGGCAAACGGGAAATACAACATGGGCGTTCCCTGCAAGCCGGTCTTGCTTGTTACCCACAATTCAATTTTATTGGAAAACGATGAGCCAACATATTTTTGACATCTGTAGCCCAAAATCCGCTCAGGCTTTCCTTCCGGCAGAAAACCATCGGGCAGCAGAAAATCGTTCGTTGTAAAAAAGCGATCGCCATTCATAAAGGTTGCCTGACGAATTATGACGGAGTCGTTATATGACAGGTAATTCACCTGCATAGGCACTTCCGGTATCAGCTTTTTCCCCGACTGGTCGATCCAACTTTTAGCGATATAATCGGTGTATTCCAGCACCATTTTATCCCCGTCCGGAACAACTTCACCGTTTCTCCAGGTCGAATATTCAACTCGTCCACTCTTGTCAGCATCTTTGCTACTGGCAAAGCCCACGGAGCAAACTGCGATCAACAATACTAAAATTCCTTTTCTGTACATTCCGTTTAATTTGTTTGCCCTAAAAATAGGTCAAAGGCGTCAAACATTCAATGACGGAATAAAATATCAGCCGGTAGAATTTATTTGGGTGTTGAAATCAGGGCTTTTACAAATTAAAAATATAGCCCAGCGATATGCGGAAATAAGACGATTCAGCGTAGGATTCGCCGTCGCCAATGGTTTGTGGCAGGTTGTAATTGTACGATACTTCGAGGTCGAAGCTTTTCCAACTCAGGCTCAGCGGCAACTGCAACTGGATGTTCAGCAAGCCAAAAACATCTTTGTAGTAGCTTGAAATTTCGGTCTGCGTGGTTTCATCAAAATAAGCTTCATTCAGTAAAAACTCGGCAGCTTCGGAACCCCAGAACAAACTCACTTCGGGCTCCAGACGCAGGTAATCGAAGCGCCCGAATTTGATCAGGTTCAGGTAGGCATAAACATCCCACGACACCTGCTGACCAAACTCCTGCCCCATCAGCAACGAGCCATCCAAACGCGTTCCCAGCGATTTGGACTTGAGGGTGATGCCCGCGTTTAAACTCGAGTTGTACAGCGGATCAAAATCGTCAATATGAAACAGGAAATAGTCGACCGAAGCGCGATAACGCAGGAAGTTGAGTTTTTTCAATCCCTTCCCAAATCCGGCACTGATAACGGTGGTGCGGTATGCCGGGTCGAGCTGGCTGTACCAACTCCCCGAAACACCGGTGAAAAAACCAAGGGAGTGCATGTAGTAAAGCTGACCGGAAAGGTTATACTGCTTGTCTTCAATTTCGCGGCCGGCAAAATAAGTTCGGCTGTTGTAATTGGTCCCGGCATAAATAAACTGAAAATGCTTCTTCCCTTTGAAAATCGCATACAGATCGTCGTCGCCAAACAGCACGTCGTTCAGCAACGAATCGATCCGCGTAAACCGGTCTTTCTCCAAAATATCTGTTCGCTGCGCGACAATCGGCAACGATAATACCACCAACAAGCCAAGCAATAAAGCAATCCGTTTCATGACAATCTTTTTATGTAATGTGCTCCCGTTTGCGATCTTTTTTTGAGAACTCCGATTTCTTTCACGACAAGCCGAAAAGACGAATCAAGCTCCCCGGGAAAAAGAACGGGTTGCGTCCCGACCTTCGCAATGATGTTTTATAGTCAGACAAAAAGAAAATGAAGCCACTTTGGAAGCGGCTCCATCTACGAATCAACTAGTTACCCCCACGTCCATTACCGTTGCCACTACCACTAGCTCCGGCATTGTCAGATCCTTGTTGTTTAGCTTCCTGTTGTGCCTGCTCTTGTGCTTGTTGCTGAGCTTGCTGACTTGCCCGTTGGCGAACCTGTTCCTGCACGGCAGCAGCATTCTCACAGTTTTCGGTTTGTTGCAGGCGTTGGCGCGTTTGCGTCATCTGTTCGGAGCCAACACCATTACGCAATTGTTGCCGGCTTGCCTCCCTGACTTGTTCCTGTGCCTGAACCATTTCCATTTGTTCGGCATTGAGCGTAGCCATCAGCGCTTCGCGTTTTTGTTCGCGAGTCATCTCGGCGTTTTCCAAAATAGCCAGCTGTTCCTCAGACAAGGTTGCCACAAAGGCCGCTCTGAACTGTTTGGCATTTTCCTGACTTTGAGTCATTAAAGCAACCTGTTCATCAGTCAGGTGCAACCGGTCGCGGGTTTTCAGTTGATCCTGATCCTGGGTCGGTTTCGTCTCATCACAGGATCCATCTTTCAGCTGATCTTTCGTCTGCAGTTTGATCTGATCCTGGATGGGTGTTTCGGTTTGAGCAAAAGCTGCCGGACTGGCAAAAATTAATGCTAAAACCAAGGTTGCGAGTGTGCGTGTGATTGTTTTCATAACCTATCAATTTAAGTATGTTATTGATTCTTTTTCGTATGCTAACCGCACAAATGTTTGCATACCCTACCTTCGAGTGGAAAATTTTCAAAAAAATTTAGTACTGATGTGAAAAGGTGATAATAAGACGAAAAAATCAGGTGCAGCAAATTCTATCCGCCGATCCACCAAGCGGTTGAAAACCGCTTCATCCACATCTAATAGCTCACGTCGAATATCTTTTGCTCTATCTAGAAAGCCAGCTTCACAAACATGGTTGGGGTAAAAGGAACGGCTTCGGCTGCAACATTGAGCGTAGCATCCTGGTCGTCGGGAATGCGGACGAAGTTGTCGTACTTGATGTTTTCGTAGTTGAATACATTCAGCACCGAGACGCCGGCTTCGAGGCTGTATTTCGGCTTAATAAACCGGTAGCTTACCGCTATATCCAGCCGGTGATAGGCGCGCCCGTCCACCGACGGATCATCCAGTAGATTAGGGAAACCGGAGCCAAATACATAGTTGACCGACAAGTAAACCGGATTAAAATTGAGCAATGCAGCCGTTTTCAGCTCGTGCCTCTGGTCGTGTAATGCCCGTAAATATTCTCCTGAATCAAAATACGAGAAGTGTTCTTTTGTTTCACTCAAGGTGTAGGCCACCCAAAACGAATGTTCTTTCCAATCTTTTTTCACAAACAAATCGAGCCCCGAGGTTTTCGCTTCGCCCTGGAATAAACCGGTTCCTTCGCTTGTCTCGACATAGCGACTCAGCCCTTTGGTATGTTTCCGGTAGCCTTCCGCGCTGATGAGGTAGCCGTTTTTGTGCCAGCCTAATCCCCAAATGGCTTGTTGCGACCACAGCACCGGAATATCAGCATCGTTACAAATAGTCCAGAGATAACGAAAGTTCCCCAGCGGATCGACCACCGAGCTGTGCGAAATATATTGCCGGTAGGTACCCCACGAAGCGGTGAGCTTCCAGGCATCGGTGAGCGCATAAGCTGCCGAAATACGGGGCTGCAGATCTACCCTGTTTAAATCGAAAGCCCAATCGGCACGCAAACCTGCTGTTAGTTGAAATTCACGGCTAACCGAGATATGATCCTCCAGGTAAGCATTCAGGCGCGAAAGCGAATATTTTTCATGAGCCAGGTTCACCGCAAACGAATCTTCCCGGAAATGAACGACATTTTCGACCAGACCGGCACCAAACCCCAGTTTATGAGCCGGGCTAAGCACCAAATGATTTTGCAGGTCGAGCCGAAATTCGTCAATCTTATTCTGGTTATAATCATCCGTATCGGTAATCCAACTGGTGCCCGAGCCTGATCCGCCACTGCTTCCGCCCTGCCCGTTTCCGCTGCCACCACTTCCGCCCTGCTGCCCTGCCGACTCGCGCAAGTTTGTTACCTGCGTCTCGAGCGAGGAACAAGCAGCTGTTAGCTCCGACCGCAAGCCACTCGCCCAGGCCTTGCTGTAACGCGCCGACGCGCCGTACTGGTGGTTGGTCTCCTCATCTTCATAAGTCAACTGGTTGCGCTGACTCTGTGTTTCGTATTCCAGCCCGTACACATAGCGATCCTGCCCCCGGAAAAAACTCAGGCTGTAAAAATCGCCTTTACCGCTCTTCCCCGAAAACTTGACGTTCAGGTCCCGGAAGTTGTAGTCCGGAAATACATAGCGGTCGACCGAAGTTCCGCGCCCCGAACGGCCACTGGTTCCCAGTGTCAATTGGTTCTTGTCGTACAGTTCATAGTAAGTTTGCCGCATCGCCATAACCAGCGCTGTTTGTTTGCCCAGGGGAATACTGAACCAGCCATTCATGGTCATATTGTTTACCGCTAATTGGGCCTGGAAATCAGCGGTACTACCATTCACCCCCGTGATCTGGACAATACCGCCAACCCGACCGCCGTACTCGGCTGAAAAACCACCTTTCATCAGCCGGATATCTTTCGCCATAAACGGGTTTACGGCGCTGATGTTGTCGTTGAAGTTTTTCATTCCAAACAAGGTGAAACCATCAAACAACACCTGGCTTTGCCCCGCATAGCTACCACGAATAATCAAATCGTTCGATTGCTCACCGGCTGCTAAAATACCCGGTTGCAGACGCAGTAAGTTGAAAACCGAGTTGTCGCCATAGCCGGGTAAACTGCCGGCTACCTGGTGGTTCAACCGAATCTCACCGGCTTGTTGCCCCATCTGTTCGGAACGAACAAGGGGCGTCCCTTCAACCTGAATTTCTTTCAGCCGAATAAGCGAAGGTTTTAAGTTGAAGGATTGGTTTGGGCCCGAAGTCACCAAAGTATCGAGTAAATAATAGCCCAGGTAAGAAATGCGGAGGTAAAAAAGGCTGTCGGTCTTGGAACGAAAGGAGAATGCCCCGTTCCGATCAGTAATCATTCCCTTGTCATTGACGACCACATGGGCAAAAGGCAAATGCTCACCGCTAAACTCATCCTTCACCAAACCTGAGAAACGAAACACAACAGGCAGCTGTTGCTCTTGCTGACGGTTGTATATCAAAAAAACCTCACCGGCTTTTTCGTATGTAAGCGGAAGGTTTTTCAATAAATAGTCCAAAGCTTCGGACAGATCGGGAAAGCTGTGATCGACTGTGATCGGGAACAGCGAAAGGTGCTCATTATCGAACGACAACTGAAACCCATACGCATCGCGCAACTCCAATAAAACCTCATTCAGCGGTTTTTCCCTGTAGTGCAGATCAAGTTGCTGGCTAAAACCAACCAAACTTGACAGCAAAAGACTGATCAGTAGCAGGACGTTTTTCAAAACGGGTTAGTTGCTTTTTTCAATCCGGAACATCCCCGGCTTTTCTTCTATAAAGTTAAGATTTAAAGGCCGACAAACATAGTGTAGTACCTGGTGAAAGTCCGCCTCTTTGTTGAAATTTCCACTGTAAGAGAAATTAATATCTTCAGCCACCAGCAACCGAATATTATATTGACGTTCAATTTCGGCGAATACTTCACGGATGGGGCGTCCGGTGAAAATAAATTCATTCTTAATCCAGGCAATTGCCTGCTTGCTTTCAACTTGCCTTTTCTGGAACGCATTGTCTACCCACTCCGCTTTTTCATTCGGGAGCAAAATAACCTGATCGGTCTGAGCCGGATTACTCACCTTCACTTTCCCGGTCAGGCAAGTCACGCGGTAGTTATTCTCCCGGGCGTAAATATTGAAACTGGTGCCCAACACTGTTGTCAATCCATTTCCGGATTCAACCTGAAAACGACTTCCCTTCCGCACCTCAAAATAGGCCTCACCTTCGAAACTTACTTTACGCTCCACAGACCACCAATACGGATGATAGGAAAGGGAGGAACCGGCATTGAGCTGCACTTGGGAGTAATCGGGCAGCTCGGCCAAAAAATGTTCTCCGGCGGGAATCGTATAAGACTGTGTGTAGAACCGTAGAAAACCTGTTATCCCTAAAAGAACCAGGATGACAGCTGCTGCGGCCCATTGAACCACTGAGCGACTCAGGGAGATGACGCGCACCTCCGTTTGCGGCGCTGCCAGTTTAGCCACCAGTTTTCCCCATATTTCTTCTTTGGGTTCATCCCACTTAACGGTCAGTCCGGCGTTCAGATCTTCAATCTTCTCCCACTCCCGGTCCGGCAAATTCGTATGTCCTGATTCTGTTTTCATGGTCAACTTAATTTCGATTTTAGCTGGCTTAAAGCAGCACTCATCCTTTTTTCTACCGCTTTCACGCTTAGATTTAACCGCTCGGCGATCTCATGGTATTTTAAACCATCCAGACGGCTCATCAAAAACACAATTCGTTGTTTTTCAGACAAGCTTCCAAGCGCAACTTCGTAACGTTCTTTCAGCTCATTAAATTCCAACTTTTGCTCAGGCGATTCATCTTCAACATCAAACTTCAACTGTTTAAAATACTCCCATTCAATTTTTTGGCGCCGGTACCTGCTGACAAACAAATCGGAAGACATTTTATACAGTAAGCCCACATTATCTTTCGGCTGGTAGGGAATTTGTTTTTCCCAAAGCTTCAGAAAAGCTTCCTGCGCGAGGTCAGTTGCCAACTCTCGGTCACCCGATCTGTAGTAGAGGTATCGGCGAATGTCGTCGAAACTCCGATCAAACAATTGTTTAAATTCCTGAGCTGTCAATTTTTCAAAACGTTTTGTGCAACAATCACTTCCTCAAAATTCCTTCAATCATTTTCCGATTGAGAATTTAAGGAATTTCCGGGTCTTTTCATGTGTCTACCGCTTCAAAACGAACTTACCCCACCTAACTGCTAAATATTTTTGTAATTTTCATGTCCAAACAAAACAGAAAACGGCAACATGAAAATATTCCCATTGATCATACTGGTGTTTGCTTTCACACAGGCATGCAACAGTCAAAACACTACCAAAAAGGAACTTCCCATTGATTTAGTTGCCTGCAAAGCCGACAGTATTCTACTACAAGAAAAAATGGTTGAATTTGCCACCGACAATCATTTGCCAACCGGCGAGCTGGTTTTCAAAATCGGGAAAAGTTTCCTGGGTTCACCCTATGTTTCGCATACGTTAGAAACAGGGAAAGACGAAAAACTGGTTGTGAATTTGCGGGAACTGGATTGTACAACCTTTGATGAAACCTGCCTGGCATTGGCACTGACCATTAAAGCCGGAAAAACCGATTTTGGATCGTATGCCGGGCAACTGGAGCAAGTTCGCTACCGAAACGGCATTCGTAACGGCTACCTTTCTCGTCTGCATTACTTTAGCGATTGGCTGTACAACAATAGCGAAAAAGGATTGGTATCGCCACTCGACAAAAGCTTTCAGAGTTCTTTTAATAAGAACATCAATTTCATGTCGACACACCCTGCCAGCTATCCGGTTCTGAAGAGCAATCCGGAACTGGTAGCTCAAATTGCAAAACAAGAAAAAACGATCAGCAGCCGTGAGTTCTATTTTCTACCCAAAGAAAACTTAAAGGTAAACGAAAAGCAGTTGCAGGATGGCGATTTTGTTGGGATAACAACCAGTATTGCCGGCTTGGATATTGCCCATGTTGGTTTGGTTATTTGGGTTGATGGACGGGTTCATCTGCTACATGCATCTTCGGCGCTAGAAAAAGTCGTCATCTCAGACCAACCGTTGGCCGACTACCTGGCTGCAAAAAAGTCGTTCACCGGAATTATGATTGCGCGACCTCAATAAGTCAACGCACTTTGCCCGCTGAGATTTTTAAATCCCGGGGTTCCTTAAAAAATTTTACATTTGCAGGTTGAAAACAGTTTAGCAACGAGCATGCATGAATAACGAGACCGCATTTTACTGGCTAAATTCATCATGCAAATTCCCCTTTGCTCTGCATGAATTCAATGAAATGACCGAATGCAACAGACAGATACGGGGAAGGAAAATATAAACAGATGAAAACATTCTCTCAGAAACTTACGGTAGCTCTCTTAAAAGGAATTGCTTATCTACCTTTTCCGGTTTTGTACGCCTTGTCCGACTTCTTTTTTGTACTAATCTTTTACGTCGTTGGCTATCGCAAAAAGGTGGTGTACCAAAACCTTCGGAATTCATTCCCGGAAAAGACAGAAAAAGAGATTGACGAAATTGCCCGAAAATACTACCATCATTTTTGCGACCTGTTTATGGAAACAGCAAAGTTTAACCGCCTTACGGCCGAAGAAATGGACAAACACATTCGCTATGATCACCTTGAGCGGTTAAATGACGTTTTCGACCAGGGAAAAGGAGTGCTGTTGATCTGCTTTCATTACAACAACTGGGAATGGAACGCGACTATGATGCAATTCCTCAAGCATGAATTCTTGATGGTATTCAGCCCGATGAAAAACAATCCATCCATGGAGAACTATGTCACCCAAATGCGCACCAAATTTGGGGCACTGAAAGTTCCCATGCAGAATGCTCCAAGGGCCTCCTTCAGTTTGAATAAAGGGCCAAACTACGGAATTATGTGGCTGGCTGCCGATCAAACACCTCCGGCAGCATCGCAATACTGGACCACCTTTTTAACCCAGGAAACCCCATTCTTCAGTGGTCCTCAAAAAATTGCATTAAAAACAAACACACCTGTTTTTTTCCACTACATTCATAAAGTAAAGCGCGGCCAATACGTTGCCGACTTCTTCGAAATGACACCACATCCTGCGCAGGACGGAGAGCATGCAGTTCTGTTGGATTATGTCGATATTGTTGAAAAACTGATTCGGAACAAACCGGAATACTGGTTGTGGTCGCACAGACGATGGAAGCACAAACGCCAGGAAAAACAGGAGCTCTTACCGAGAAACAAAGAAAACCGATTTGAGAAGCAGATTGACGAGATGCTGGAACGATTGGAGAAAATTGAATCCATCTAAAAATGAGAATTAGCAGTCAGTGTATGAAAATAGTAGCGGTCTTTGTGATGCTAGTAATGAGCAGTCAACTTAAGGCCCAGTCAGAATCTCCGGATCACCTGAAACAATGCCTGGCCAATGTTGATGATGCCTGGTTCTACGCGAATGAAACAGCCACGACGCTGGAATTCAACAACAGTGCATCAACACTGGATGATGTCCGGAGTTATTGTTTTGAAGCTCTGACAACGATGGACAGCGTTGATCTGAAACTCCAATTAGCGATTTACAGCGCTACCGATGCCGCCTTTGCAGCCAAAGACAAAGGTGATACGAGCCTTTCGTCAACTCTTCAGCAACAGAAACCAAACCTGCAAGCCGCTTCCAAGTCGATTGCTGAATCACGGAAATATTTGAGCTCGGTACTGGATGAAACGGACTTAACGGCGATCAACCAAAAGCTATTCGACACGATTGAGCATCTAAACGACTGCCGCCAGTCTATCCGGGATTTTCAGCGCAACCTGAAAAAAACGACTAAAAAAGCAAAGTAGCAGCCATTCAAAAATTTCATTTTCAAAAATGGTATTGTTTTTGAATTCGTTGGCGTAAATAATTTTCACATGAAAAGATCATTTACACTACTATTCGCTTTGATGCTCCTGCTTGGAGCATGCAAAACAGCACAAACTAGAGCATCACAGGAAAAACCCCAACCGGAAAGTGTTGAAACCACACTCAATAATCGTTGGCTACTGAATACCATCAACGACGAACCAATAGAAAATAGCGCGAAGGAAATTTTTCTTGAATTCCGCCTACCGGAAAGTCGCTTTTTCGGGAATGCAGGCTGCAACTCATTTAACGGACAGATTGAGATCAAGGAATCACAGTTAAAAATTGGTCATGTTCTGGCAACAAGAAAGTATTGCATCGATAATATGGAGTTAGAAGACCGGTTGATCGGTATGCTGAGCCAAAGCGAATGGATAGTCGAATTGAATGATCATCAACTGATTTTATCGAATGCCAAAAACAAGCTGGAATTCAATCAAGGAGAGAAAGAAACAGAATAATCAAATGCAAGTGAAAAAAGAAATCCCGGCTATAAACCGGGATTTTCTTTTAAATTCTGTTATGCTAAAAAACTAAATAAGCTATTTACGGAAGAACTGTATCGCCCATCAGGTAGCGGTCTACTTCGCGAGCTGCCGCTCTTCCTTCATTGATTGCCCAAACAACCAAAGACTGACCACGACGAGAGTCACCTGCAGCAAATACTTTCTTCAGGCTGGTTTTAAACTCACCATATTCGGCTTTGTAGTTTGAACGGCCATCACGCTCGAACTCGAGTTCTTCAGCGATCTTATCTTCCGGCCCAAGGAAACCCATAGCCAGTAAAACCAAATCAGCTTCCAAACGACGTTCTGTTCCCGGAATTTCTTTCGGATACATGCCGCCTTCTTCGGTCCGAGCCCATTCAATGTTCACCGTGTGGATAGCAACCAGGTTACCTTTATCATCACCTTCAAACTTTTTAGTCATCACCAGGTACTCACGAGGATCTTCACCTTGTTTGAAAATGGCTTCGTGCTGACCGTAATCCACTTTGATGGACACCGGCCATTCAGGCCATGGATTTACTGCACGGTTACGTTCAGCAGCCGGTTTCGGTAAAATCTCGAATTGTTTCACGTTTTTACATCCGTGACGCAGCGAAGTTGCCACACAGTCGGTACCGGTATCACCACCACCGATTACAATTACATTTTTACCTTCAGCAGAAATATATTGACCATCCTTCAATTCACTATCGAGTAAACTTTTGGTGTTGGCACGTAAGAAATCCATCGCAAAGTTAACGCCTTTCAGCTCTCGTCCCGGAACTTTCAGATCACGAGGATTGGTCGCGCCATTGGCTAAAACAACCGCATCGAACTCTCTGTAAAGTTTTTTCGCGCTGATATCTTTACCAACTTCAACACCAGGTTTGAATATGATTCCTTCGGCTGCAAGAATATCCACCCGACGCTGAACAACTTCTTTGTCCAGTTTCATGTTCGGAATTCCATACATTAACAAACCACCAATACGATCATCGCGCTCGAAAACAGTCACCAGGTGTCCGGCTTTATTCAACTGTGCTGCAGCTGCAAGACCGGCAGGTCCTGAACCAACAACAGCGACCGTTTTACCGGTACGATATTCAGGTGGTTCCGGAACAACCCAACCGTTTTTGAAACCAAAATCGATGATTGTTCTTTCATTATCATGAATCGTAACGGCAGGCTCATTCAATCCTAACACACACCCGGCCTCGCAAGGAGCCGGACAAACACGTCCTGTAAACTCCGGGAAGTTATTGGTGTGGTGCAAGCGATCCAAAGCTTCGTGCCAGCGACCATGATAAATCAGGTCATTCCATTCCGGAATGAGGTTGTAAACCGGACAACCGGAAGCTCCATTGTGCATCATTTCGCCACGATGACAAAACGGAATACCGCAATCCATACAACGAGCGCCTTGTGTTTCACAAGTTTCTTTATCGCGCAGAACGTATACTTCGTTCCAATCTCTTAGACGCTCTGCAATCGGACGAGTTGGATTGGCAACTCTTTTATATTCTAAAAATCCTGTAGGCTTTCCCATTTTTTCTCTCCAAAAATTGAATTACTTTTCCAAAGACATATCGAATGCTGCATCGATGATATCGTCTTCTTTTTCATATTTACCGGTGCTGCGTGCTTTTTCGATGAATCCAAGCATGCGTTTGTAGTCAATTGGAAGAACCTTGACAAATTTAGACAAGCTATATTCCCAATCTGACAAGATGTATTCGGCTACAGCAGAACCTGTTTTTTCAAGGTGCTTTTCAATCATAGCTTTCAACTCAGCTTGTTCAGCAGCAATTTCAACTTTTTCCAAACCAATCATTTCCATATTACATTGACTTGGGAATGATCCGTCAGCATCAAGAACATATGCGACACCTCCTGACATACCAGCTCCGAAGTTGCGTCCGGTTTTACCCAGAATCACCGCTTTACCGCCAGTCATGTATTCGCAACCATGGTCTCCGATTCCTTCGACAACCACATTTGCACCAGAGTTACGTACACAGAAACGTTCACCGGCAATACCACGCATGTAAGCCTCGCCACCTGTTGCTCCGTAGAAACAAACGTTACCTACAATAATATTCTTCTCCGGAACAAACGGTGCATTTTTATTTGGGTAGATCGCTAAATGACCTCCGGATAAACCTTTTCCGAAATAGTCGTTCGCATCCCCTTCAACTTCCAGTTCGATACCTTTACACATAAAGGCTCCGAATGATTGTCCCGCAGAACCAGTCATCTTGAAATGAATCGTTCCATCCGGCAAACCTTCTCCTTTATGTACTTTGGTTACCTCGTGAGAAAGAACAGTACCAACGCTACGGTTCGTATTCACAATCGGGAACTCACCGTAAACTTTTTCACCTGTTTTGATGGCATTTTGAGCAGCTTTAACAAACTCCCAGTCTAAGATTTCATCCATCAGGTGATTTTGATCTTTCGTTTTATATAAACCTTGGTCTTCGCCGTTTTTCTCTTTGTACAAGATCGGGCTCAGGTCCAGATTTTTGTATTTCCAGTGATCTACATCATCTTTAAATTTCAGGCATTGAGACTGACCAATCATTTCGTTGATGGTACGGAAGCCCAATTCTGCCATAATCTCACGCAAACCGTTCACCAGGAATGTGAAGAAATTCACAACCCAATCAGGATTTCCAGGGAATTTAGCGCGTAGATCTTCGTTTTGCGTTGCCACCCCTACCGGACAGGTATTGCTGTGGCATTTACGCATCATTATACAACCTTCAACAACCAGAGCAGCTGTTGCAACTCCCCATTCTTCGGCACCTAACAGTGTTGCAATGGCGAGGTCGCGTGAAGTTTTCATCTGACCGTCAGACTGAACAGTAATCCGGTTACGCAAGCGGTTGCGGACCAATGTTTGGTGCGTTTCAGACAAACCAAGTTCCCATGGCAATCCGGCATGTTTGATCGAGCTCAATGGCGATGCACCTGTTCCTCCGTCAAATCCAGAGATCAATACAGCATCAGCTTTGGCTTTACATACACCGGCAGCAACAGTACCTACTCCTGTTTCAGAAACCAGTTTCACGTTGACACGTGCGTCGCGGTTACTGTTTTTCAGGTCGAAGATCAACTGTGCCAAATCCTCAATTGAATAAATATCGTGGTGAGGAGGAGGCGAGATCAAACCAACACCAGGAGTTGAACCACGTACGCGGCCAATCCATCCGTTTACTTTGTGTCCGGGCAGCTGACCACCTTCACCCGGTTTTGCCCCCTGAGCCATTTTAATTTGAAGCTCTTTGGCCATGCTCAGGTAATAGCTATTCACACCAAAACGACCGGAAGCAATTTGTTTTGTTGCTGAACACATGTCGTCGCCATTTGGCAATTTGGTGTAACGAATCGGGTCTTCACCACCTTCACCTGAATTTGATTTTGAACCAATACGGTTCATCGCGATTGCTAAGGTTGTATGTGCTTCCCACGAAATAGATCCGAAGGACATCGCACCGGTAGCGAATCGTTTCAGGATGTTTTCAGCCGGCTCAACTTCATCCAATGAAATCGGATCACGGTCTGAGTTGAAATCCATCAAACCACGTAAGGTGAAAGCTGCTTTGGTTTGATCATCAACAACCTGGCAATATTGTTTAAATGTATTGAAATCGTTTTTTCGTGTTGCCTGCTGCAGTAAGTTAACGGCTTTAGGTGAAAGCAAGTGACGTTCTCCGCCAACACGCCAATGATATTCTCCTCCCGGCTCCAGCACTTTTGAACCTCCCAAACGGGTTGGGAATCCCTGGCGGTGACGTGCCAATGCTTCTTTGGCAATATCATCAAGCGACAGACCTTCAATACGGCTAACTGTTCCGGTGAAGTATTTATCAACAACCTCGGAATTGATACCCAGAATTTCAAAAATCTGAGCTCCCTGGTAGGAGGCTAAAGTTGAAATACCCATTTTAGAGAAGATTTTCAATAAACCGCCATCTACTGCCTTAATATAGTTCTTAACTGCTTTCTCGGGAGTAAGATTTCCGAGTTTACCATCATTAGCTAATTGCTTAACGGTATCCAAAGCCATATATGGATTTACAGCTGAAACACCATACCCCAGCAAAACAGCTAAATGGTGAACTTCACGAACATCACCAACCTCCATAATAATGTCGGCCTTACCTCGCTTTCCAATGCGGATAAGGTGGTGGTGTACAGCTGAAGCAACCAAAACAGATGGAATCGGAGCATGATCAGTACTTACAGAGAAGTCAGACAACAGGATAATTGAGTATCCTTCATCAATTGCGTCCTCAACATAAGTACATAAACGCTCTAATTTTTTCTCCAACGTTCCCGGTTTACCATCGGCATGAAACACGATACTGATTTTCTTTGTTTGGAAATGCGCATGGTCAACATACGACAATTTCACCAACTGCTCATTGGTCAGTACCGGCTGCTCAATCGCAATACGACGGCAATGTTCCGGAGATTCTGTTAAGATATTTTTGAATCCACCCACATAAGTACGCAAGTCCATCACAATACGCTCCCGGATTGGGTCGATTGGAGGGTTGGTTACCTGGGCGAATAATTGTTTGAAATAGTGTGACAACAACACCGGACGATCGGACAAAACGGCCAATGGGTTATCAGCCCCCATTGATCCAATAGCTTCTTTTCCGGTTTCAGCCATTGGCTGTAGAAGCATTTCCATTTCTTCGTGAGTGAAACCAAATGCCTTTTGACGTCTGAACAGCGTTTTCTGATCCGGTTCCTTCAACTCCAAATCAGGAATTGATGGCAGATCGTCCAAATAAGTCATATTTTCTTTGACCCATTCGCCGTAAGGTTGTCCCGAAATAATTTCAGCTTTTACTTCTTCATCAGAAATAATGCGTCCTTGTTCCAGATCGGCAACGAACATTTTACCCGGTTGCAAACGACCACGGATTTTCACCTTTGTATGATCAACATCCAAAGCACCAGACTCCGATGCCATAATCAGCATATCATCATCAGTTACGCAATAGCGAGACGGACGCAGACCATTACGGTCAAGTGTTGCTCCAACTAAAACGCCATCGGTGAAACAAACAGAAGCAGGTCCATCCCACGGCTCCATCATTGCTGAATGGAACTCATAGAATTCTTTCTTCGCCTGCGCCATTTGAGGATCGTTTTGCCATGCTTCCGGAATCAACATCATCATAACATGCGGCAATGAGCGTCCACTCAAAACCATCATTTCGATAGCCATATCTAAGTTGGCACTATCTGATGCTTTCAGATCACAAATCGGGAAAATCATCTCCAGCTCTTCACGAGTGAAGAGTGTTGATTCAAGCAGGGCTTCACGGGCACGCATCCAGTTTACATTTCCCTTATTGGTGTTGATCTCACCATTGTGAGCAATGTAACGGAAAGGCTGTGCCAGCTTCCAACTGGGGAAGGTATTTGTCGAAAAGCGCGAGTGCACCAACGAAATGGCACTAACAGCTAACGGATTGGTTAAGTCTTTGAAATAAAGAGAAACCTGCTCTGTTGTCAGCTGTCCTTTATATATAATTGTCTTGTAGGAACAAGAAATGATATTCAACCCGTCGTATCCGAGACCGGCAACCGACTCGCGAGCGAGACGTTCTGTATATTTTCTAAATACAAAAAGTTTACGATCAAATTCATCGCCGGTCATATCATCGGGTTTACCGATGAACAATTGTTGAACGTACGGTTCAGTCGCACGGGAATCGCGTCCAAGATCCGAGTTATCAACCGGAACTTTACGATATCCCAATAGGGGCAAACCAAACTTATTGAGGTTTCTGGTAATTATATCTTTACACTCCGAGCGTTTTCGGTCATCCATAGGAAAGAATATCATGGCCACGCCATACTCACCGAAAGTAGGAAGTTTAATTCCATCCTTTGGGCATTCTTCCATGAATAGTTCATGAGGAATCTGAAGTAAAATCCCAGCTCCGTCCCCACTCTTAATATCATATCCTGTACCGCCCCTATGTTCCATCCTGGCCAACATAGCTAAAGCATCAGAAATAACACGATGTTGTTTCCGACCTTTCAGGTTAGCTACGAATCCAATCCCACAGCTACCGTGTTCAAATTCAGAGCGATAAAGACCCTGTTGTTTGGGAGTTTCTAACTGCATCTTTTATACATTTTTATTTTAATCATCTAAGTCTTGAACTAAGCCTCCAAGACACAACAAAATCACTGAACCTTAAGCAGTGATTTAAAACTATAAGCAAAACCCGCGAAAATCTTACGAAGTGAAAGCGAAAATAGCCATAAAATGAATATAATCCAACCAACCGTTTCCAAAAAGCATGCTCAAAAACATGCACTGTCCCCTTTACTTTTACAAATCAAATTCATAAAAAGGTGAAATCGAACAACTTAGAGTTTCGATATTATCCGGCTTAAAAAAACACCCGAAAATGAAAGATAACGATTAATTAACAGAATTACACTATTTCAACAACTTAGCAACTGATTCATCAACCTTTTTAAAGTTAAATTGAGCCAGTACAGCTTTCATTTTAGCATCAATTTCAGGCAGACATAAATTACCTAAACTTCCAGCATGTGTATGCTTAATTTCCTTACTCGGCTCGTAATTGCCAGCCTGAATTTCCATGCCAACTTTCTTGTATGCATCGCGAAATGGAATGCCTTCGATCACCATACGATTAACGTCCTCTACACTATAAACGTATTTATAGCGCTCATCGTTCAAAATATCCACTTTTACGGTTATTTCCGAAAGAGCAAAATTGGCAATCTCCATACAATTCCGAAGATCCTGAAACGAAGGCAAAAACACCTCTTTCACGATTTGCAAGTCTCTGAAATAGCCACTTGGCAGGTTATTTACCATCAAGGTAATCTCTGTAGGCATCGCCTGAATTTTGTTGCAATGTGAACGCAACAACTCAAAAACATCGGGATTTTTTTTGTGCGGCATAATGCTGGAACCAGTCGTCAGTTCATCCGGTAATTTTACAAACCCAAAGTTTTGGCTCATAAACAGACAAACATCGTAGGCCAATTTCGACAAAGTAGCTGCAATCGAAGAAAGTGCGAAAGCAACGATTTTCTCCATTTTACCACGCCCCATCTGCGCATAAACTACATTGTAATTCATTTGATCAAATCCCAGCAAATCCGTTGTCATTTGACGATCTAAAGGGAACGACGAGCCATAACCGGCAGCAGAGCCAAGTGGATTCTGATTGGCAATACGGTATGCTGCCTGCAGCAACAAGAAGTCATCGGCCAAACTCTCGGCATAAGCACTAAACCACAAACCAAAGGACGAAGGCATAGCGACCTGCAAATGGGTGTAGCCAGGCATTAATACATCCTTATATTTTTCGGCCTGAGAAAGCAGTGTTTGAAACAACCTCTCACCCAAACCAACAATTTCGCGAATTTCGTGACGGGTAAATAATTTCAGGTCCAGGAGAACCTGATCATTGCGGGAGCGGCCGCTGTGGATTTTCTTACCAATGTCGCCCAATTTTCGTGTCAACATGGTTTCGACCTGGGAGTGCACATCTTCAACACCATCCTCAATCCGGAATTCACTTTTTTGAGTTAGTTCATAAATTGACTTAAGCTCTGCCAAAAGAAGCTTCAACTCATCTTTCGGTAGCAGATTAATTTCGGACAACATGATTCCATGAGCCATTGAGCCTAACACATCAAAAGGTGCCAGGTATAAATCAAGCTCACGATCTTTTCCTACAGTAAAATCTTCAATCAGTTTATTGACAGAATAGCCTTTATCCCAAAGTTTCATTTTCAAAAAATTTTGCCCAAATATACTTATTTATATTGTTACAAAACGGTTTATTTTCCTTTACAAAACCAACCAAGGCCATACTTCCAGTGAGAAAAAAGCACAACTTTACGCAAATTTTCAAATTTAATGTTCAAAATGAAGTTAGGAACACACAATTCGAGACAACTGCTATTGACGGGATTTGCCGTGCTGCTTACAGTACTTGCTTACTATTTTGGACTATTCATTGACCTGACCGGAGACGCCGGGAAATATGGCGCTATTGCCCGGCATGTTTTTGAAAGCGGAGACCTGATTAATCTTAAAATTCACGGTGAAGCATACGATCAAAAACCACCATTGCTTTTCTGGCTGGCGGCACTGGGCTTCAAGCTGGGTGGATTACAGAACTGGACCTATAAACTGTTCCCTGTCATATATAGTATAGCCGGCATCTATTTTACGGCCAAATTGGGAGAAACCCTCTATAATAAACATACGGGGAAACTTGCTGTCGTATTCCTGGGCACTTCAGAAATCTACTTCCTCTTTACAATGGATGTACATACTGACCTGATCTTACAGGCAAACGTAACCCTTGCCATTTGGCAATTGGCCAACTATTTAAAAACAAGGAAAGCTTTAAACTTCATATGGGCCTTCGTTGCTATCGGCCTGGCAATGACGAGCAAAGGTCCCATTGGAGCGGCTATTCCAGCCTTTGCATTGGGCACACATCTAATTCTGAAAAAAGATTTCAAGCAACTTTTTCATCAGAAATGGCTCCTCGGAATAGCAATAGCATTTTTGATAGCCACACCAGCCTTCCTGGGTCTAGTAAATCAATTTGGATTGAAAGGATTGAAATTCTTTTTCATCACGAATAATTTAGGCCGAATTACCGGCGAATATGCAGGCAACAATACCGATCCATTTTTCTACCTACACAGTTTATTATACTTATTTATCCCTTGGAGCACCCTATTGATCTTCGCTATCTTCAGGGAATTCCGCCAAATTAAACAAGAGGGAACTAACAAAAGTGAATACTTAACCTTTGGTGGAATCTGGATCTTCTTTATTATAGCATCAATCTCCAAAGGAAAAGCACCGCACTACATATTCATGCTCATCCCCATGTTTGCCGTCATTTGCTCCAAATGGGTCAATATCCTTATTGAAAACAAAAATGGCAAAGCGCTCAAAATAGTTCTCTACACACAAAATACACTCTACACACTACTACTAATTTTCTCCTTAATAACGGCAACTTACTTGTTTCCCCCGAAAAAACTCATCTTGGTTGTGCCACTCATTGTAGCACTCGCAGGGTATATCCTCACTCTGAAAAGTAACTTCAGCTACAAATACAAATTAATACTACCGGGTGTACTCCTAATTTCATCCTTGAATATATACATCAACGCAAATGTGCTACCAAAGGCGTTCAGCTACCAAGCATCTACCCGTGCCGCCATACTTTATGACGTAAATGCAGAAGAGGGCGAAAAACTATATAATTACCTTTACCGACAATATGAACTTTTCTTTTATCCGAAGACGGAAACAATCCAACTCTACAGCATGGAACGTTTAAAAGAAAACCCGCCTGCTCACAACTTCTGGATATTTACTAATCAGGTAGGGCTGGACAGCATACAAAACAATGCCCAAATTTCAATTATTGAAAACCACCCCCTAAAAAACAGGGGTATGAACAGCGCAGGGTTACAATTTATATTACCCGACACACGAGAACTGTCTCTAAATACGATGTATCTCATAAAAGCATACCGCAAGTAGAAAAGCTGACATGCCCTGAATGAAATTGTATTTTTTTTATGTACACTTTTAGGAATAGACCAGAAGTTTAAATCGATTCAAAGAATACAAAACAGCTGACTGTAGCAAATAAACAAGAAAACATACTTGGTTCTCCTAACGAAAGCAACTGGCTTTGTCTAAATACTCAAGATCACCAAAACTGCTAATTAATCGAACGTTTTATCAGTATTACGCCCTTAAAACGAACGACTAGCTACAATCCAAATAATTTTTCTTAAAAAAGTCTAATTTACCAACAAACCGACAAATTGAAAAAAAACAAAGGAGCCATTTCTCAAAAAACATTACATTTTATCACAATACCCCCTAAATATAGGGCATATTCTACTAATTTGACATTTTTAGCACGATTTTACCTTCTTTTTCAAAGGGCATGAATGTTAATTTTGTATTAATTTGGAAAACACCCCCTATCATTTCGACCCTTCATATGAAAATATCTCTACTTTTGAACCTGAGACAAAAAAACAGGGGACCCTTTCAAAAAAAACGAGCATTTTAAAAGATCACACGTTAAAGCAAAACCAAACAAAATTTTTACTTAAAAAAGTTCAGTTAAACCCTTAAATTTTTTACATCATGAAAAAGACTTTTAGATTATTACTAGTTTTTGGACTTGCGACTATTTTTGCTTTAAACGTTCAGGCACAAGATGAAGAGTCATCATCTTGGGACATGGGATTAGATTTGACCAGTACGTATGTGTGGCGTGGTGTTGCATACAGCGGACCATCAATTCAACCTTACGTTGAATACTCATCAGGTATTTTCACAGTTGGTGCATGGGGATCTCAAGGATTCGACGGATTCCAGGAAATGGACACTTATGCATCTTTAGGATTTGACTTCGGTTTAAGCTTAGGTGTTACAGACTATTATTACCCAGGAACACAGTATGGAGACAAAACTTCACACTCATTCGAACTGAATGGTGGTTATGAAGTTGGTGCTTTCAGCCTTTCGGGAAACTACATTTTCGCAGGTGAAGGTTCTGTTGGTGATGACCTGTATTTTGAAGCAGGTTTATCTCTTGGTAAAGTAGATTTATTTGTAGGCGCCGGAGATGGATGGCACTCTACTGACGGAGACTTCAAACTGTGTAACATTGGTATCTCTACTTCTAAAGAAGTTAAAATCACCGATTCTTTCTCTCTTCCCGTTGCTGGTTCTTGTATTTGGAATCCAGACACAGAGCAATTTTACATTGTAGGGACAATTTCCTTCTAAGAACAATAAACACATTTTAATGAAACAACCAAGATTGGAAATATACCGATCTGGGGGAACTATTTCCAATCGTGGTTGTTCCATGTGACACCTAAAATATAAATTAATATCACATGAAAAAGATTGAGGCAATTATTAGAAAAACCAAATTCGATGAGGTAGTTGAAGCGCTACACGAAGTAAATATCGAATTTTTCTCTTACTGGGATGTTCGCGGTGTAGGCCAGACACGTCAGGAACGTGTTTACCGCGGTGTTGAATATGACACCAGCTCTATTGAAAGAACACTGCTCTCTCTTGTTGTGCGCGACAAAAATGTTGAAAAAACAGTGTTGGCAATTATGAAAGCCGGTAGAACCGGAGAAATCGGTGACGGTAAAATTTTCATCTCAAGCATGGATGAATCTTATCGCATCCGTACCGGAGAATTCGGAGACGAGTCATTATTCATTAAAGGTAAAGAAGAATAAAAATATTAGATCATGGAAGATACTTTACAAGGCCTACAAATAGGTATAGACAATATGTGGTTGCTGATTGCGGCATTCTTGGTAATGTTCATGCAACCGGGGTTTGCGATGGTGGAGGCTGGTTTTACCCGCTCCAAGAACACGGCAAACATCTTGATGAAAAACTTAATGGACTTTTCTATTGGTTCATTACTATACTGGGCAATTGGTTTCACCTTAATGTATGGTGATTCAATTGGCGGATTCGTCGGAACTCCTGACCTTTTCTTCATGAGTGACGGCTTCGGAGCTAACTATTCTGACTATGCTGACCTGTTTTTCCAAACCGTATTTGCCGCGACTGCTGCAACGATCGTTTCGGGAGCCATGGCTGAGCGTACAGAATTTATCTCCTACCTTATTTTCTCTATTGTTATCACCGTTTGTGTTTACCCGATTTCAGGACACTGGACTTGGGGTGGTGGTTGGTTGAGCGAACTTGGCTTCCACGACTTTGCTGGTTCTTCAATTGTACACTCTGTTGGTGGATGGATCGGTTTAGCCGGTGCTGCAATCATTGGACCTCGTATTGGAAAATACAAGAAAGACGGTACTCCCAATGCAATTCCTGGTCACAACCTGGCCTTAGGCGCTTTGGGTGTGTTCATCCTGTGGTTCGGTTGGTTCGGATTTAACCCTGGTTCTCAATTGGCTGCTGCCGGAACCGACAATGCTGTTGCTATCGGTCACATTGCCGTGACGACTAACTTAGCTGCTGCTGCCGGTGCTGTAACTGCCATGATTGTTGCCTGGTTCCGTTACAAACGTCCTACCTTGTCACTTACACTGAACGGTGCATTAGCTGGTTTGGTAGCTATTACTGCTGGTTGCGACGCTGTTAACCCTATTGGTGCGGTATTCATCGGTATTATTGCCGGATTTGTATTGCCATTTGCAGTTGAATTCTTCGATAAAATATTGAAAGTCGATGACCCTGTTGGTGCTGTTTCAGTACACGGTGTTTGCGGTGCACTTGGAACACTTTTGGTTGGTGTTTTCTCAACGTCTGAAGGTTTATTCTACGGACATGGAGCTCACGCTCTGGGAATTCAAGCAATCGGTGTACTTGCATACTTCGCATGGGCGTTCGGCCTTGGATTAATCCTGTTCTTCATCTTGAAGAAAGCTGGTATCCTGCGCGTTTCAAGACGTATCGAAGAAGAAGGATTGGATGTTTACGAGCATGGAGAAAGTGCCTACAATTAATAATTTCTTCAGCCTTTAAGTCTGTAGCTTTCTCAAGGGCCTGCCATCGGCAGGCCCTTTCTATTATCTGATGAGTATAAAAACTCTTCATTCCGGACTAAAAGCAAAAAAGGATGCCAACCAGCGGGGGTTGACATCCTTTTTTTACTTAGTAAGTTCGAATATTCTCAAATTTTCAACCCCTGCAACAAAGCACAATAGGTTTTAAACCCGTGCTCAATTTCAGAGACCAAAATATATTCATCGGCGGTATGCGAACGGGCACTGTCTCCAGGACCAATTTTGATGGACGGAAACGGCATTACTGCCTGGTCGGAAGTTGTAGGAGAGCCATAATAACTCAATCCTAAGCTGATTCCCCGCTCAACAATCGGGTGAGTCACCGGAATACCCGACGAATTCAAACGGGTTGAACGAGCTTCAACATCTGACTCAATCAATCCACTAATAATCTCGCAAGCTTCCTGGTTGGAATAAAATTCGTTGGTGCGAACATCCACAACAAAAGTGCAATTATCAGGCACTACATTGTGCTGATAACCGGCGCTTATTTGAGTGACGGACAACTTCACTTCACCGAGAACTTCTGAAATTTTTTCAAAGCTATAATTACGCAGTATCGCAATATCGTCGACTGCTTTGTACAACGCATTTTCTCCTTCATTCCGGGCAGCATGTCCGGCACGACCGTGGGCAGTGCAATCGAGCACCATCAATCCCTTTTCGGCAATGGCCATCTGCATTTGCGTGGGCTCACCAACTATCGCCAGGTTAATTTCACCTAACTCATCGACTAAACATTCCATACCTCCCGATCCGGAAATCTCTTCTTCAGCCGAGGCAGCAAACATCAAATTGAACGGCAGATCTTTCTCTTGATAAAAATGTACAAAAACAGCCAGTAAGGTTATTAACGATGCACCGGCATCATTACTTCCCAAACCAATTAACGTGTCACCGTCAAGTTCCGCCGAAAAGGGATCTTTCGTCCAATTTTTCACCGGTTTAACCGTATCAATATGCGAGTTCAGTAAAATAACCGGCTTTACATCTTCCCAAAACTCGTTTCGGGCCCAGCTATTAAATCCTTTAACTTGAAAAGGTATATTTTTCGATTTAAGAAAATCTCGGACAAGAGTAGCCACAGGTCCTTCGTCCCTGCTAAACGAGGGCGTTTGGATCATTGACCGCAGCAGTTGAATATATTCTTCCATTCGATTTAATTGAGGTAACAAATGTAATAATGTTTACGAAAGTAAGGCCTGGATCAAATATCAGGTCTATTGAATCCATTAAATAACCGTCACATTTAATAAAAGTTTCACGGCATCGTATATTTAATTTCTCAAAAATATTTCGGCATTTAAATTGAAACGTATTATCTTTGTTCGTAATTTAACGAACAATCATTAAAAGTAATGGAAGTCACCATTTTTACCGACGAACAAAAACAAGCCGCGCGTTTTGCCAAAGCGATGGGACATCCGGTACGCATGTACGTATTGGACTTGCTCAACAAACAAAGTTGTTGCTATAGCGGTGATTTATCAGATATACTGCCAATTGCAAAGTCGACCCTTTCGCAACATTTAAAGGAATTAAAAGATGCAGGATTGATTCAGGGAGAAATTGAAGCGCCCAAAGTGAAATATTGCATCAACAAAGAGAATTGGGCTAAAGCGCAAAAACTGTTTCAAGCCTTTCTGGAATACTAAAAAAATTTAAATACCATGTTCGTATTTCTGCGAACAACGAATAAAAAATAAAAAAAAATGGAAATCAAAGTATTAGGCACCGGATGTAAAAAGTGTAAGACACTGGAAGACATCACAAAACAAGCAGTAACCGAAAGTGGAATTGACGCCACAGTAATCAAAGTTGAAGACATGCTTGAGATCATGAAATTAGGCGTACTAACCACTCCTGCTCTTGTTATTAACGGAAAAGTTCTGGTAAAAGGGCGCGTTCCATCGTTAACTGAAGTGAAAGAACTTATTCAGCAATAAAACTAAAAACCACTTACAATGAAAAAAACCATCGTCACCTTAACCATTCTATTCATCGGACATTTTTGGGTCAGTGCGCAATGCTGCGACAAGTCAACAGCAAAAGTTGAAAAAGACAGTGCATGCTGCACCGATTCAGTAAAAGCAACAACAGACGTGAAAGCTTATTATTTTCATGCGACCAGACGCTGCGAAACCTGCCAGGCTGTGGAAGAAGTGAGCAAAGAAGCCATTCAGGAATACTACGGTAATCAAGTTGAATTTTTGTCTGTGAATAGCGATGAAGATGCCAGCGAAACCTTGATCGAAAAATACAAGGTCAGCGGCCAAACACTGATCATTGTGAAAGGCAACAAAATCATCGACCTAACCACAGATGCCTTTTTAAACGCTCGCACCAACCCTGAAAAGTTAAAAGCAAAAATTAAAGCCAGCATCGATCCGCTGATCTAAAATGGAAACGCTACAAAACATACTGGAAAATTCACAGCTCCCGATTTTATCGGCCTTCATTTTGGGTTTAATGACGGCTATCAGCCCTTGTCCGCTGGCAACCAATATCACTGCCATTGGCTATATCAGTAAGGATTTAAACAGCCGGAAACGCGTTTTCATGAATGGTCTAATTTACACGGCAGGCCGGGCTGTTTCCTATACTGCAATCGGACTATTGTTTTTCTTCGGAGCAAGTCAATTCGAGTTTTCTGGTTTTATCCAACAATGGGGCGAAAAACTGCTTGGCCCGCTACTCATCGTAATCGGACTGTTCATGTTAGGCATTTTTTCAATCACCATCCCGGGTTTAACCAAACTGACCGATAAAGTTGAAACGAAAGCACGAAAAGGTTTTTGGGGCGCTTTACTTCTTGGAATTGTTTTTGCCCTGGCATTTTGCCCCTACAGTGGAGTTCTCTACTTCGGCATTCTTATACCGATGACGATTAGCAGCAGTCAGGGACTCATTCTCCCTGCCATTTTCGCTTTGGCAACCGGGATTCCGGTAATTGTTTTCGCGTGGTTCATCGCCTATAGCATCGGATCAATCGGGACGGTATACAATCGAATAAAGACCTTTGAAACTTGGTTTCGTCGCATCGTTGCCTTGCTTTTCATTGGTGTGGGCATCTACTATTCAGTCATCTTCTATTTCTAAAATCAGTATGAAAATTAATCTTCTCGCACCGGCACAATCGAACAGAAATTGGTTACTTCCCCTGTTTCTGTTACCGCTATGGTTACTTCTATATTTGAATCTCCACCCGATCTCCGATTTCATGATTGATCGGATCTTCTACCTGAAGCCCGGGACGCACCTGACTGAATCAATTCGCTTCTTTGTTTTTGAAGTTCCCAAAGTAATGCTCTTGCTGGTACTCATCATCTTTATGGTTGGCATTGTGCGGAGTTATTTTTCGCCTGAGAAAACCCGAAAACTGTTGGAAGGCAAATCGCTTTTTACCGGCAACATCATGGCGGCCTCGTTAGGAATTGTTACTCCTTTTTGTTCTTGCTCGGCCATCCCTTTATTCCTGGGCTTTGTGGAAGCTGGAATTCCAATTGGCGTCACTTTTTCATTCTTAATTGCCGCCCCGCTGGTCAATGAAGTTGCCTTAGTGTTACTAATCGGATTATTTGGCTGGAAAGTAGCACTAATATACGCCTCAACCGGCCTGATCATAGCCATCCTCGCTGGCTGGCTGATCGGCAAACTAAAGCTCGAAAAATATGTTGAAGCATGGGTTTTCCAGGTAAAAACGAACCAGGAATACGCCGAAGAGGGAAAAGTTCCATTTTCAGAGCGACTCAAACAAGGCTACCTAGCGGTAAAAGAGATCGTCGGTAAAATCTGGATTTATATCCTGATCGGTATTGCAGTAGGAGCCGGTGCTCATGGCTATGTTCCTGAAGATTTTATGAGCTCATTGTTAGGAAGCGAACACTGGTATGGAGTACCACTCGCCATTTTGATTGGTGTTCCGATGTACTCAAACGCTGCCGGAATTATCCCCATAGTCAGCGTACTCATCGAAAAAGGCGTATCGCTGGGAACGGCGCTAGCTTTTATGATGTCGGTCATCGCCTTGTCGCTGCCCGAAATAATCATTCTGAAAAAAGTCTTAAAATGGCCATTGATCGCCACTTTTATTGCTATTGTTGCCTGCGGCATTTTGATTGTTGGATTTTCCTTCAACCTAATCTTATAGACAGGTAGAACAGTCCATTTTTTTCAAACCATAAAAACCAAATCACATGAAATCTGTCTCACTCGGTTTTATCGGCGGAGGGAGAATTACCCGAATTTTCCTTCAAGCCTTTCGGCACAAAGCAAGTGAATTTGAGAGTATTGTCGTTTGCGACACCGATGAACTTGTTTTACATGAACTGAAAAATCAATTCCCTGAAATCGTTACGACTTCCAATCCAACAGCATGTACCCAACAGCAAATCGTTTTCATCGCCTTGCACCCACCCCAAATAATGCCCGTGCTCGAGGAGATTGGAAATGAAATTAGCCCCGAAACGAGCGTTATCTCGCTGGCACCAAAGATTAGTCTGGAAAAGTTGGCATCTAAACTGCCGACACTCAACCTGGCCCGCATGATCCCCAATGCAACTTCATATATCAACAAAGGCTACAACCCAATTTGTTTTCATCCTGATTTCTCACCGGAGAAAAAGGCGACACTGCTGTTTTTCATTTCGCAACTGGGCAAAACATTTGAAACAGAAGAACGAAAACTGGAAAGTTATGCTCTGCTCTCGGCCATGCTACCAACCTACTTCTGGTTTCAATGGAAAGAGTTACAGGAAATCGGTCAGGAATTAGGTTTGAGTGAAGAAGAAACAAATCATTCGATATATGAAACTTTGAAAGCAGCCAACGAGCTGTATTTCAACTCAGAATTGAGCAACAAGGAAGTGACTGACCTGATTCCGGTTAAACCAATTGCCGAGCACGAACCGACAATTAAGGCTTGCCTCCATGATACTTTGGTTCCTCTTTTCGAAAAAATAAAAGCCTAAAACAAGAAATGTCCGAAAGTTGCGCATGGCAATCTTCCGGACATTTCCGTTAAACGCTATCTTGATAGAATAGCTTACTTCCTGGCAATAAAAGGCTTACCGGTTTTCAGAATTTCTCTTCCGGCTAAATCGTTTAAAATGATAGCAGCCATCATATACCACGCTGCAAAAGCACAAACAATCAGAACGATAGCAGCAACCGTATTCATTACAGGAAAACCGAAATGGGCAAGGTCCAGAAAAATAAAACCTGCCGTTAAAGTCGCGAATGTCACAAACATCGCAGTGTGTATAAAGAATGAACCGACCAGGAAAATTGCTGTAATCAGAGTCCAGGCAACTAAAAAGAAGCCTACATCGGTATGTGATGACGGATAAACATTCAGATGATTCAAAATCCAAATGATACCTAATCCAATCCAAAAAGACCCGTAGGCTGAAAATGCGGCAAATCCGAAATTATTGCCCATTTTATGTTCCAAAAATCCGGCGATCAGCTGAGCAGTTCCTCCAAAAATAATACCCATCGCCAAAATCGGACCTAGTCCAACCCATCCCAAATTGTGGAACTGTAGTAGAAGTGTTGTCAAACCGAAGCCCCCCAGTCCTACTACTGCCGGGTTGCCTAATTTAGAATTTTGCATGTGTTAGCTTGTTAGTGAATAAATTAGTGCCGCAAAAGTAAACAATATTCCGTGAACGATAACGGGCAGCAAAAAAATAAATCGCAGCTGACCTTAGTGAATTGCAAAAAATTACTGCTAACAGACCAAATTCATACACCAATGTTCCTATCCCAAGCACAAAGAAGACATTTGTTAATTAATCAGCAGATAAAAGAGCATTTTAATCAATTCTATCTCACAACTAATAAATAGTGTTTACTTTTCGGAGAAATCAAAAAAACCAAAGCAATGACTGACACTGATATTCAACTCGTCCAAAAAACATATCCCAAACTTAAAGTTATGGCTCCCCGTTTAGCCAAGTATTTTTATAACCGGATTGCCGAGCTTGACTCAACTCTTGAGTCTCTTTTCCAAGCTGACAGTGCAAGTAACGGGGCCGCTTTTGCTGAACTTTTGGACCAGGGAGTCGCTTCTATCGAAGATCCGAAATCATTACTTCCGGAAATCAAAAAACTGGAGGCAAAACTGACCTATTATAATATTAAGGCCGACTGTTTAAATACGATTGGAGTGGTTTTCGTTGACACATTAGCCTTTGGTTTTGGAAACGAATTCAATGCGCAAATTCAGAATCCGTGGGTGAACGCCTACAAAGAATATGCAGCCTTATTTTTCGCCGAATAATCCGGAATTACTCGCACTGTCCTGAACTCCTGATTTAATCAAAATTTAATGACGTATTTTTACGTCGTTTTGTTTTATGACGTATTTTTACGTCCTAAAGCAACGCGATATGACATCAGCAAAAGTTGAATTATTTGAGGAAAACCTACAGCAGGCAGCCGGCTATTTCAAAGCTTTGGCACACCCCGCCCGTTTGGCTATTCTGAAATACCTGGCCGAATCGAAAGTTTGCATCTCCGGCGACATCTCCAACGAGTTACCGCTCAGCCGGACCACCGTCAATCAACATCTGAAAGAATTAAAAAACACGGGATTGATCAAAGGATCGATCGATGGTGTGAAAGTTAATTATTGCCTCAATCCGGCAAAAGTTAAAGAGCTGAAACAAATTCTCGGCGATTTCTTAAATACAGTTGAACTACCGGAAAAATTCAACTGCAGAGACTAATCTATCGTAACGTTTAGCACAAAATTCATCAATAATCAAGCAAAAAACTATCTAAAAACATCCATATGAAAGTCTTAATTCTTTGTACTGGCAACAGCTGCCGCAGCCAAATGGCTCATGGTTTTTTACAGTCGTTCGATTCTAATCTTACAGTTTGTTCTGCCGGGACCGAAGCTTCAGGCAAACTAAACACCAAAGCTGTTCAGGTGATGAAAGAAGCCGGCATTGATATCAGTAATCACACTTCTGATTCGGTTCAAACCTATTTGAATGACGAATGGGATTATGTCATCACTGTTTGTGGCGGCGCTAACGAAGCTTGCCCGGCCTTTATCGGCAAAGTAAAACACCGTCTGCACATTGGATTCGACGATCCATCACACGCTGTTGGAACAGACGAGTTTATTATGAGTGAGTTTTACCGCGTTCGCGATGAAATCAAAGCCGGATTTTACGATTTCTATTTGAAAAACATTAAAAATGAGCAGTAATAAGCGACTCTCTTTTCTTGACCGCTATCTGACCTTTTGGATTCTGGCAACTATGTTGGCCGGAGTTATGATTGGCTACCTGTCTCCGGAAATAAGCGACTTCTGGAATCGCTTCCAGAGTGGGTCAACGAATGTTCCCCTGGCAATTGGACTGATTCTGATGATGTATCCACCGCTGGCGAAGGTAAAATATGAGGAACTGGGAAGAGTATTCAAAAATGTCAAACTATTGGGGATTTCGCTGATACAAAACTGGCTGATTGGGCCGCTGTTGATGTTTGTATTGGCGGTGCTTTTTCTGCGCGATTACCCGGAATACATGGCTGGTGTCATTCTAATCGGGTTGGCACGTTGTATTGCGATGGTGATTGTTTGGAACGACCTGGCCGAGGGAAACCGCGAATATGCGGCCGGACTGGTAGCTTTCAACTCCATCTTTCAAATCCTGTTTTTCTCGGTTTATGCCTGGGTTTTTCTCGGAATTCTCCCCGACTTGATTGGGCTGCAAACATTTCAGGTTGACATTACCATCGGTCAAATTGCTGAATCTGTTCTCATCTACCTGGGAATTCCATTTGCTGCCGGTTTCCTCACGCGATTCAGCCTGATTCGTCTGAAGGGAGAGGAATGGTACAACGAAAAATTCATTCCCCGAATCAGCCCGATTACACTGATCGCCCTGCTATTCACCATTTTTGTGATGTTCTCTTTTAAAGGAGAATACATTGTGAAAATCCCCATGGATGTGGTGCGCATCGCTATTCCACTGGTGATCTACTTTGTCATCATGTTTGTGGTTTCCTTTTTTATGGGAAAGAAATCGGGCGCGGATTACGCAAAAACAGCGACCATTTCCTTTACCGCAGCATCCAACAATTTTGAGTTGGCCATTGCTGTGGCCATAGCCGTCTTCGGCATCAACTCGGGCGAAGCTTTTGCGGCTGTTATTGGCCCGCTGGTCGAAGTTCCGGTACTCATCTCGCTGGTCAACCTGGCCTTTTGGTTCAAGAAGCGGTATTTTTCGATCGCTTAATCGGATTTAAAAAGAAAGGATCCGGTTTCGTTGATAAGACCGGATCCTTTTTGTTCGGATTCACGCAGTCAGCGACTGCTAGTTGTCGGAAAAGTCGGAGCTGGGGAAATCCTCCAGGGGAGGTCTTTCACGTTCTTTATAGATTGCCGCGACAAAAGCCAGTAAGATATCCTGACTGACCGGGTGATTCTGCCCAATCAGAATGGCCTTATCCAAGACTTTCGATGCCTCTTCATCCCGGCCGGCATCCAGCAATTTCATCGCATAGGCGACCAATATATCAGGCTGATCGGGTTCTCTATTCACAGCCTCTCTTGCATAATAAAGCGCCTTGTCCAGATCATTCACATCATCCGCAGCCTGCGAAGCTGCCAACGCGATCCCGGCGCTCTGTGTATCCACCTGACAAGCGCGTTCCATCAAGGCTAACGCTTTAACATTGTCTCCTAATCGTTGATACAAGGTTGCAGCACAAGCCAGGCCCCTGGCATAGTCGGGCATCAATGTTAAACAGCCCAATTCCAATTCATGTAATATGTCCAGCAACACAGCCTTATCGATGGGTGGCAGGCTTTGTTCGACCTTCGAATCATCGGGCGCCAATTCGTTTATCCGTTTGGCTACCTTCATATAGGCTTCGTCAACACGCCTTTTTTGTTCTTCAGTGTAATCCGTTTTCATTGGTTTTATTGAGTTATGATTTAAACAGGATCCGATCGTCGAAAGCAGACCGGATCCTCTGGGCAACTATGGCTAAATTCCAGTCTCCGGTTCAACCTCGGCCCGGGTTTCACGGGCTTTAATTTCGCTGGCAATGTCGAGGGCAACGGTTTCCAACTGATTGCTGATTTGTTGACATTCAGCATTGGTTTTCCGGCGGCAGTGGTAGTTCAGATCGTCGACCATCGTGGTGATCGTTTCGCGCAGCCATTGCTTTTCGGCAACGGGATCGATATTCTTCTGCTTGGTTTCGTAGACATTAAATGCGTTCAGCATTTGTTCGAAGTTGTCCTGAGTGGTTTTTATCAGCTCGAATTGCGGGCTGCACGAGCAGCTAAGCAGGTCGGCCTGCAAACCGGCGCTGGCTTCGACCTCGGCAATCAGACTGCGCACATTTTTCGTTTGTTCCGAGTAGTTGTCCTGCTGCATCGACCAGCCAAAGGTTTGCACCACCGCAATCACCCGGTTGGCCGCCGCACGAACAGCCTGATCGGGCTGTTTGGTGCAGTATAACAGGTAATACTTAAAAGCATCGAGCGCATCGTCGCGGTTCAGATCGGCATCCGCCACCGGCAGGGTATACGGATTTTTATTGTTCTTGTCCAGGGCCAGGCTCACCTGCGGCTGTCGCGCCAGCAGCTCCTCGTAGTAAGCGGCCAGGCTGATTGCCTGCAGGATTTCGATGGTATAAACCTGACAGATTAAAAGGATTTGGGTCAATAAACGAATGTAATCGCTGTTTCGGTAACTGTGAAAAGAAATCTTCATAACGGTTTAAAATTTTAATGATTCAAAAATTAGGTTGACATTATTTGGCGAGCCGGACAAAAACGGGGTGAAGGGCAACCAAGCCAATCTCGTGCCTGAAACCCAATGAATATTCCGGGAAACCTGTTTTCGAACGCCTCAAGAAATTTTTCGTTATACAAGTTATGCTAATCAAAAATAAAAACCAATGGTTAACTGCTAGAATATCAATAATGAACCATTCCCATCCGGAGCGCTTCACCCAGGGAGGCCGGATGAACCGCTCCCGTCCGGAGACCTTCACCCAGGGAGGTCGGATGAACCATTCCCGTCCGGAGACCTTCACCCATAGAGGCCGGATGAACCGCTCCCTTCCGGAGACCTTCACCCAAGGAGGTCGGATGAACCATTCCCATCCGGAGACCTTCACCCAGGGAGGCCGGATGAACCGCTCCCATCCGGAGACCTTCACCCATAGAGGCCGGATGAACTGCTCCCGTCCGGAGACCTTCACCCATAGAGGCCGGATGAACCGCTCCCGTCCGGAGACCTGTCCCAACGAAAAAAAGGTGCCTCCCCGTTGCGTTAGCTTGGGAAGGCACCTTTCGGATCATCTAAATCCTCGTTTCTGTTAACGAAGGTCTCTCGTCGAGACCCCTTCGAAGGTAATTTTCACCGGTTTAATCAAGCCATCGGCATCGAATTCCACTTTGTCGATACAAGTTACACGGTGATTGGCATCGGTTTCACCCAACGGCCGGCGGTGATAAACAATGTACCAGTCGTCGGTTCCCGGAACATTAATCATCGAATGATGTCCTGCTCCCGTTGCCACCTGCAGGTCCTGTTTCAGAATTTTCCCAATCCGTTTAAAAGGACCAAAGGGTGAATCGGCAATCGCATACGCAACGCTGTAATCGGGGCCTCCCCAGCCACCTTCCGACCACATGAAATAATACTTGCCGTTGCGGATAAACATGAAGGGCCCCTCAACGTAACCTTCAGGCGTAATTTCTTTGAACAGGCTCCCGTCCGCATAGGCTTCAAAGCCGGTAAAGTCGTCCTTCAACCGGACGATATTACAGTGTTGCCAGCCGCCGTAAATCATGTAATACTGACCGTCTTTATCGTGAAAAACGAATTGATCGATCGGCTGTGCCCCGTTGTGAAACTTGTCGAGCAAGGGCTTTCCCAGGTAGTCCTTGTACGGTCCTTCCGGCTGATCGGCAACACCAATACCAATCCCACCTTCTTCCTGATCACTTTGAATATCGTTGGCAGCGAAGAACAGGAAATACTTGCCGTCCTTCTGCACGATCGCCGGTGCCCACATCGCTTTACGGGCCCATTTCACGGCTTTGTTATCAATCACATGCGCGTGTTTGGTCCAGTTCACCAGATCGGGCGAAGAGAAGCAGTCCATGAAGGTTTGCTCACCGTACGGAGCCGAATACGTGGGGAATATCCAGTATTTGCTTTCAAATATTGCTCCTTCGGGATCGGCATACCAGCCTTCGACGACGGGATTGCCCGAAGTTTCCGGTTGCTGAGCCTTCACTCCGAAAGCCACTAAAAGAAGCCATATAAAAACGCTGACTCTCACCATTACTTCTTCAGTTCGTTGGAGAATGAATACGGGAAATCTTCGTCTTTTGTACCGCGTTGCTTGTTCGGTTCGGCTCCCATCTCGAAGTTTATCGTCGCGCCTTTCATCAGCTCGCCGTACTTTAGGAAATTCTTGTCGTAGGCTTTTCCGTTGACGGTCATCGACTCCACATAGCGGTTTTCACCGCTGTTAGCGGGTGCGTCGATCTCGATGGTTTTACCATTTTCGAGGGTTACCGTAATCTTTTTGAACAACGGCGCGCCCAGTACATACTCGTCCACGGCCGGCGTTACCGGGTAGAAGCCCATGGCCGAGAACACATACCAGGCCGAGGTTTGACCATTGTCCTCGTCGCCGCAATAACCGTCAGCCTGGGGGGTGTACAGGCGGTCCATCACCTCGCGCAGCCAATACTGCGTTTTCCAGGGCTGGCCGGCATAGTTATACAGGTAAATCATATGCTGAATCGGCTGGTTGCCGTGTGCGTAGTTGCCCATATTCATGATCTGCATCTCGCGGATTTCGTGAATAACTCCGCCATAGTACGAATCGTCGAAAATTGGGGGAACCACGAATACCGAATCAAGCATGCTTACGAATTCGTGCTTGCCACCCATCAGGTCGACCAGTCCCTGCACATCGTGGAAAACCGACCAGGTGTAATGCCAGCTGTTTCCTTCGGTAAAGGCATCGCCCCACTTAAACGGACTAAACGGCGACTGGAAGGTTCCATCTTCGTTTTTACCACGCATCAGCTTGGTTTCCGGGTCGAACACATTCTTGTAATTCATCGCGCGCTTGGCATAAATGGCAATTTCCTTTTTGGGTTTGCCCAAGGCTTTCCCCAACTCGTAAATACAATAATCGGCAAACGAATACTCCAATGTACGGGCAACGTTTTCGTTAATCCCAACATTATAGGGAACGTAGCCCAGCTTGTTGTAATAGTCCACACCGTACCGGCCAACAGAATGCAGGGGGCCTTCGTGTGTGGTATTTTTCACCACGGCATCCCAAAGGGTCTCCATGTCGTACCCGCGTCCGCCTTTTAGGTAGGCATCGGCAACGATCGTCGCCGAGTTCGAACCAATCATGCAATCGCGATGGCCCGGGCTGGCCCATTCGGGCAGGAATCCGCTTTCCTTGTAAGCATTGGCCAAGCCTTCCTGTATCTGCTCGTTAAGCGACGGATACATGAGGTTGAAAAAAGGAAATACAGCGCGCCAGGTGTCCCAAAAACCATTGTCGGTAAACATGTAACCGGGTAAAACCTCGCCATTATAGGGGCTGTAATGAACCACATTTCCGTCAGCGTCATATTCGTAAAACTTACGCGGGAAAAGCATCACCCGGTACAGACACGAGTAGAATGTTTTTAACTGGTCATCGCTTCCACCCGACACAGCGATACGCTTTAACTCTTTATTCCAGACCGCTTCACCTTTGTCTTTTACCTGGTCGAACGAGTCGTCGCCCAGTTCTCTCAGGTTACGCTCAGCCTGTTCGTAGCTAATAAACGACGATGCGACACGGGCACAAACCTGTTCGCCCTTTTGCGTTTTAAACTGAAGGGCTGCGCCGACATGATCAGCCTGTAATTCGCTGACTCCTTCAACAATTTTGTCAGTACTCCAAACATCACTCTTCGTGAAAGGCTTGTCGAAAACAATGACAAAGTAGTTTTTGAAATTATCCGGAACCCCTCCGCTGTTTCGGGTGGTATAGCCAATAATCTTTTGTTCCGAAGGAATGATCTTCACATACGAACCACGGTCGAATGCATCGACAACAACGCGCGACTCGTCTGTTTCAGGAAAGGTAAAACGAAACATGGCGGCACGTTCAGTTGGTGTAATTTCGGTCACTACATCATAATCGGCCAAATAAACTTTATAGTAATGAGGTTTGGCAATCTCTGCCTTGTGCGAAAACCAGCTGCCGCGGTCTTCACCTTTAATCTTCAGATCGCCTGTTTCGGGGAACAGCGAAAACTGGCCGTAATCGTTGATCCAAGGACTGGGTTGATGGGTCTGTTTGAATCCCTGAATTTTATCGGCATCATAGCCATAAACCCAGCCGTCGCCCATGTTACCGGTTTGCGGTGTCCAGAAATTCATTCCCCAAGGCAAAGCAATAGCAGGATATGTATTCCCGTTCGACAACTTAAATTCGGAGTCGGTTCCCATCAGTGTGCTCACATAATGGACAGGCGGATAATCCTGAGCCTGCAGCATGTGTCCGCACACAATTAAATGAAGAAGTAAGAGGTAAAACAATTTTTTGTACATAACTGAAATGCGTTTAATAAATGTTGATTTAGGTTGAAGAAACTGATGTCCGGATAAAACAAACAGTATTTGATAGCAGCTCACAATAATAACACATTTAATTTTCTTATAAAAAGGCTGCTGTCAAATTCTAATGTCAAAGCATAACACCGGCTTCGATCGCCCATTTTTCCCAGGCTGCATTCATGTCAGCAACCCGATTCGGCTCACTGCCAGCCAGATCATTCATTTCTGTATGATCTTTGGTTATATGATACAATTCCCATGGTTTGTTCGGTAACGAGCTCATTTTCCATTCGCCAATGCGAATTGCACGCCCCCCTTGGTGCTCCCAATACAGCGTGTCATGAATGGCTTTTCCATCTTCAAGCAAAGGCAGCAGGCTCTTCCCTTCCGGCAGAATTGTTTTCTCGCCGTTGACTGAATCCGGATATTGCGCTCCTGCCAATTCGAGGCATGTCGGTAACACGTCGATTACATGTGACACTCCCCGATTAATGGTATTTGCCTTGCCGGCCAGCCCTTTGGGCCAGTGAACGATGAAAGGTGTTGCCGTTCCCCCTTCGTAAGACTCCATCTTCCAGTAGCGAAAAGGAGTATTTGAAGCGCTCGCCCAGGCTTTTCCAATATAATTCCATGTTGTTTCAGCTCCGGGATGATCGGAGTTATATTCAATCATTGTTGAATCACGAGTGAAACCCGGACGGTCGAAGCCTGGTGGATAACCTCGTTCGTAAGACGCACCATTGTCAGAAAGAACTAGAATGAGCGTATTGTCATACATCCCTTTGTCTTTCAATTTTTGAATGATTTTCCCAACACCCTGATCCACATGATCAATCATTGCTGCATGCACAGACATACAAGCGGATTCATACACCTTTTTTTCACAATCATCCCAACTTCTTCCTGATGAATTGTCGGGCAACTTATAGGTCGTGCTGTCAATCAAACCCATCTCCACCATTCGTTTGTAGCGACTTTTTTGCAGAGCCTCCCAGCCGTCTTTATACGTATCTTTATACTTTTCAATATCCTCGGGCAGGGCATGCAGCGGCCAGTGTGGAGCATCATGTGCCACATACAGAAAGAATGGCTTATCATCCTGACTATACGAGTCGATCAGGTCGAGGGATTTTTGAGTGATAAAATCAGTCATGTAGAAATCTTCCGGGACCTCTTTAATTTGCTCTTCATTGTGGACTAAACTGAAGGGATCGAAATAATTAACGACACCCCAAATTACGCCCCAATGTTCTTCAAACCCCCGATTACTGGGATAGTTCTCCAAAGGTGAAAAAGGCCCGTGATCCACTTGATGAGCCATCCAGCGTAACTGCTCCACCGGGTCATCAACCGGCAATGTGGTCGACAAGTGCCACTTTCCTGTCATGCCGGTATGGTATCCGTTTTCTTTCAACACCTCAGCAATCGTTGCAGTGTTCATCGCCAGGTTTACACCCATGCCGTTAATTCCTGCTAGCTGCGGATATTGTCCGGTCAGCAGCGACGCCCGTGTTGGACAACAACGGGCGCAATTACGCATTTGGGTGAATCGCACACCGTCAGCAGCCAATTGATCAATGTTGGGGGTTTGAATTTCCCCCCCGTAACAGCCCAAATCCGAATAGCCCATATCGTCGAGCATAATAAGCAGAATATTGGGTTTCTCCGGTTCTGCGGGCTTCCTTTCAGCACAGCCGAACAGCAATATTCCTCCAAGCATCAACAACGATGCAAATCTAAAATTGAACATGTTTTATTTTTTATGACCTACTTGATTTATAAGTAATACAAACTACCAGGCCGAAACGCTCATTCTCCCGCTATTTTTTTTTCCAAAAAATTAACGGACAATTATAAAAACAGGGAATCAAATTACTTCAACTCCCCGTGAAACTTAAACTATGAATGAAAATAAAACGCTTTTAAATCAGTTTAATAAGTCAACTTTTCCTTGGTTAACCAACTTCAAAATCAGCTCGCCAAACAGGGTATTGGCCCAGGCAAACCAGCTTCGCGAGAAATTGGTCGGATCATCTTTGTGAAATGTCTCATGCATAAACCCAGTGCCGGCATCTGTATCGCGCAAAGTCTTCACACACCAGGCAATTTCCGCATCATCACTGCTGGTCATTGCCCGCATAATAATGCTCATCGGCCAAACCATATCGTAGCCCACATGCGGACCGCCAATTCCTTCGGCGGCTGTTCCTTTAAAGAAATAGGGATTGTCTTCGCTCCACACCAGTTTCCGTGTATTTTCATAAATCGAATCATTCCGGGCAACGCAGCCCAGGTATGGTAAAGCCAGCAAACTCGGCACATTAGCATCGTCCATAAAAGTCGCATTACCGAAACCGTCCACTTCAAAAGCATACACTTTTCCGTATTTCGGGTGTTTCACAATGGCATATTTCCGGATTGCTGTTTCAATCTCGTCAGCTAGCGACAAACAATCGCCAGCAAAAGCTTTGTCACCGGTAACCGTGTTGCTGATTTCAGCCAGCTGTCGCAGCGAGGTCACAGCAAACAGGTTCGATGGAATCAGGAATCCATAGGTCGCCGCGTCATCCGACGGGCGGAAAGAGGAATTAATCAATCCAACCGGTTTTAAAGGACGACCGTAACCATGATTGGAGAGTGTATCGAGCTGGCGGGTTGTTTCGCGTTCGAACTTGTAAGGTCCCAAGCCGTTTTTCCGCTGTTGCACTTTAAATGTATCGACAATACTTGCCGCTGCGTTTTGCCAGTCGGCATCGAAAACCGTATCGTCGCCGGTCGTTTTCCAGTAATGGTAGGCCAGACGAACCGTGTAGCAAAGTGAGTCGATTTCCCACTTGCGTTCGTGCAAACCTTGTTTCATATCGGTTTGGTCGCTCATCCACTCTACTTTTTCTTCTTTTGTTTTATTGAACGCATTGGCGTAAGGATCGAGCAATACGCATTGGGTTTGGCGGTTAATAACACCCGCAAGAAGTGTTTTCAAATCCTCATCTTCATTTGCCAAAGGCAGGTATGGCCAAACCTGTGCCGATGAATCGCGCAGCCACATGGCATGAATGTCGCCGGTGATGACAAATGTATCGGACTTGCCATTCAGCATTCCGAATTCAACCGTTGTATCCAATGTATTTGGAAAGCAATTTTCAAACATCCAGGCCAATTTCGGGTCTTTCAGTTTGGCTTTAGTGGCGCTAATTGCTTCCTCCACAGCTTGCGAACTAAAATTTCGTTTCCCGACTAGTGGACGTTTGCTTACGAACTCAGCTTTCGAGGCTGACCCCCAAACGCTTCCGGTTCCGGCGACAGCCAGTCCTGCAACAGTTAATCCGCTGGCTTTCAAAAAATTTCTTCTGCTTATCATTCTTTATTGTTTTTCAAGGTACTATTTGTCTACTGTAACTTTCAGAATCTGTCCTTTCTTCAACTCATCGTACGAGATGAAATAGCCATCAATCTCTTTCTCACCGTAAGTAATGCGGGTGATTTTTCGTCCTGTCCCTTCTTTCTCAATCGTGCAAACTTTATCGCCCAATTTCAGCTCTGTATTATCAAACAAGGGTACCGAAATCAGGTAATCCGGGTCAGCAGGCGAATAGCTGTAAATTCCCATCGCAGCGAGGACATACCACGCCGACATTTCGCCGGCGTCGTCCATGCCACATAAAGCCAAGCCGTGTTCCCCCATGCCGTAAAAATGGCTCATAATGCTGTCGAGTATTGCCTGCGACTTTTCCTGTTTGTCGATGAAATAGTACAGAAACGGGAAACTGTGATCAGGCTGATTGCCATGGCAATATTGCCCGATAAACGACGACACATTTCGGGCTATGTAGTTGCCGTTCCAGGGAATCGAGAACAGGGAATCGAGTTTGCTTTCAAAGTCAGCTTTACTGGGATACAAGGCAATCAGTCCGGGCGTATCATGCGGTGTAAAAAAAGACGACTGCCAGGCATTGGCCTCGCGGTACATGTATTCGTAATACGGGTATTGCGGGTTGAAATTGGGAACCCAATCGCCGTTTTCAAGTCGGCCGCGCATCAGACCTGCTGAGGGATCAAACAGGTTTTTATAGTTTGAACTACGATTCATCAACATCCGGTAATTAGCCGTATCTCCCAATTCTTTGGTCAGTAAAGCCACCGCGTAGTCATCATAAGCATATTCGAGTGTTTTGGTGACACCGGCTTTCGCTTTGGTTTCCACATGCGGTTTTTCAACCTCCGGGGTTGAAATGTATCCTTTTTCCATGTATTCAGTAATGTAGGGGCGGGTTCCGCCTTCGACCGTTGCATTTCGGAGCAGCAGATCATAGGCACTTTTCACATTGTATCCACGCAATCCACGCAGGTACGAACCTGCAATGAACGCCGCAGCATGGTCGCCGTGAAAGAAGGTGGGCATAAAACCGCGCTTTTCGCCGCGGTCAATCATCGATTGAATGACATCGTTAGTCACGCCGGGCTCCAACATACCCAGCAAAACCAATTTATCGCGGTAGGTGTCCCAAATAGAGGGAAGCGTGTAATAGCGAAAATCTTTTTGCACGACCTGATGGCTTTCGTCTGTAAACTCACCATTCACATCACTTCGCAAGGCTGGCCATAAAAACGACCGATAGAGACACGAATAGAACAACTCCTTCTCCCGTCTGGTGCCGCCTTTCACTTGAATTTTAGACAGCAACTCTTCCCAGGTTCTTGAAGCCACTTGTTTCACAGCATCAAAACTCTTCCCGGTAAGCTCAGCATCCAGATTTTCTTTCGCATTTTCAGGGCTGACAAACGACAGACCTATTTTCAATTCCAAGGGTTCGTCCGAATCTTCGAACGAAACAACAGAAATCGCCTTTTCTCCGTCTTCCAGCGTTTCAATACTTTTAATCGTACTATTCGTTTCGGCATAAAAGCACACCTTATCACCGGTTTGCTGAAAGCCCTTGAAAGCATTCGCCCCAGCTTGTACCAAGTGCCAATCGCGAACATGTTCGTTCGAGCGAGCCAAATTCAAAACCAGTTTTTTCGGTTCTCCTTTCGGATAAGTGTACTTGTGGTACCCACAATGCAAGCTCGAAGTCAATTCAGCATTCACTTTATAACGGTTGAGAAAAACCCGGTAATACCCTGGATGCGCCTCTTCATTCTCGTGACTAAAACCGGAACCAAAGTCGGTAGCCGTAAATTTACCTGTAACCGGAAGAACCGGTATGTGACACAGGTTCCAGTGCCCCTTGTTGGTATGGGTGAAAGCGTAAATAACGGTATCCTCGTACTCGTAACCAGCGCCGCTCCCAAACTCCGTAATCGGACTCAGCTGCACCATGGCATTGGGCAGAGCAGCCCCCGGATAGGTCAATCCAGCCCAAACACGCCAGTCCTTGGGAGGCTTGTAGCCTACATCCACACTATCCGTTAAAGGAGCAGTCCCCAAAAACGGATTCACATAATCAGTCAGCCGAGCCGGTGCTTTTGTACCAGCTAACAACGCCAATAAAATGACTAACAAGACTGCGTTAAAGCACCGATCTGTAAACTTTCGTGGTTGTAACATCATAATAGAAAACTCAAAAGAGTATGGTTGTTGAGCCATACTCTTTTTTTAGAAATGCTTAATCTCAAGTACAAAATGCTCCTCGAGCCCTCTGACATGGGGTCTTTGGAACTGATCTAACTATGATCTTTTAGTCTTACTCCTTCACTCTGAACCGGTATATTGAAGTCGTTTGGTATTGCTCCCCGGGATTCAATATGATTGACGAAAATTGCGGCTGATTTGGAGAATCGGGAAAATGCTGTGTTTCCAAAGCAAAAGATTCCCGGTAATCAAAATGCTTACCGTATTTGCCCACATCACTTCCGTCCATAAAGTTACCTCCGTAAAACTGCAAGCCGGGTTCCTCTGTAAAAACCTCCATTTGGCGCCCGCTATATGGTTCAACGACTGTTGCGGCCAGTGTCATTTTTCCGGCTTCCTCTTTATTCAAGACAAAGTTATGGTCGTAGCCCAATCCGTTTTGCAATTGCTCATTTTCATCTTGTTTCACCAGGTCCTGCCCTATGGGCTTTGCCGTTCTAAAATCGAAAGGCGTTCCTTTAACCGGAACATTTTCACCAAGAGGGATCAGTGTTGAATCCACCGGCGTATAATAATCGCCATAAATGGTTAGCAAATGATTGTTGATGGTCCCATTCGCTTCACCCGTCAGGTTGAAAAAGGCATGATTGGTTAAATTAACCGGAGTACTTTTGTCGGTCGTCGCATGGTAGTCAATCCGGACTTCATTTTTCGAAGTCAATGTATAAGTCACATCAACCTGAAGATTTCCGGGATAGCCCATTTCTCCATCCGGTGACAGATAGCTCAGGTTCAATGTTGAATCAGTAGCAGCGATAACATCCCACACCACATTGTGAAAACCTCCCGGTCCTCCATGCAAGTGATTGACACCATTATTTAACGGCAGGGTATATGCTGTTCCGTCGATGCTGAATTTTCCGTTTGCAATTCGGTTTCCCACCCGACCGATTAGGGCTCCATGAAAAACTTCCCTGGCATCCAGGTAACCATCAATACTGACAAAGCCGAGTACAACGTCGGCCAGCTCCCCGTTTTTACCGGGAACGACCAAACTCACAATTCGCCCGCCATAGTTGGTAATAGCGGCATGTAAGTCGCCATTTGCCAGAAAATATAAACCAACTTGTTTGCCGTTAATAGCCTTCTGAAAATTTTCAGCTTTCAAATTTGTCCATGGTTTTTCAACCGACTTGTTTGATTGGCAAGCAACAAAGCCAAGCACAACAGCAAACAACAAAAGAGAGAATTTCATTTTTTTATTGAATTTTGTGTCTATTACTCAAGCGTCAGGCTTTTAATCAAATCAACTTCTTCTTGTTTGTAAGGCGTTCCGTCCGGATGGAAAATTTCGTGGAACCAAAGCGGTGGTTCTGAGCCATCAGGAATCGGTTCATCCCAGGCATATTTGGTATTTGATTTTCCGGCTACCAAACCCCAGTTGATGGCGCCAATGTGTTCTTTGTGCAGAATAGGCATGATGTTGGTGAATAAGCTGTTGTTGCGGCGAGCCATATATTCGGTACAAACCATCGGACGACCGTATAATTTCAGTGTGTCGATTGCTGCCTGGTGTTTTTCCGGCCCTTCATAATTGTGGTAAGTAATCACGTCTGAATTTTCAACCTGAAACTTATTTAAATCAGACAACGACAGGTTCCAAACGCCTGCAGACATTGGTTGCGACGGACGTACTTCCCATCCCCATTCGAAGACTTTTTTCAGCAAAGGCATTGAGCGGTTCCGGTAGCCTGAGTTGCCAGGCTCGTTATACAGGTCCCAAATGGCAATGCGTTTGTCATCTTTAAAAGTGGTCAACACATCTTTCACGTAAGCTTCCAGTTCCACAACAAGCGTCGTATCCTCGTATTGTAATTCTCCCGGATCGCGCACCCATCCGGAGTTGTGGACTCCCGGTTTGGGTTCAGGTTGTTTCCCGGCTTTATAAGTTGGATTCCAGCAGTCGTCGAAAAACACGAAAATGGTTTTGATGCCGTGACTGTCGGCAATGTTCAGGTACTTGTTCATCCGCCCTTTGAAACCATCCTTATCAACTTCCCAGGCTACATGGTGCAAGTAAACTCGCATGCAATTCAGCCCGATATCTTCAGCCCATCCCAACTCCCGATTGATAGTTGCCGTATCGAATGTTTCAGCTTGCCATGTTTCCAACTGGTTAATTGCAATGCTTGGGTTGAAGTTACTTCCCCGAAGCCAACCATTTTCCTCCCCCCAGGCCTTCGCTTGTTCAGCTGTCCACCTATTCTTTTCTACCGCCTTTTTTTCTGTTTTTGACTGACAAGCAATCATCAACATCAAGGCAACCGCGATAACCGTATAAATTTTTCCGTTCATTTTCATTTCAGATTTATATTTTGCTTTTCACATAGTCATACAGTTAACGCTACTAAAATACTCACGCCTAAACCAGCAAAATTTCTAGTCATTTATACTTTCCTCAAGTTCAAGCTCTCCCGATGGACGAGGAATCTCCTTGCCTCCGGGAACGGCTGTTCCAAAATCGGGTGTTCCATCAGCCTTCCAACCAAAAGGTTGCATACGTATGTTACGTTCCCACCCGGGAGTCGTACTTTTCTTGGAATGATAGATTATCCAATCCTCTGTATTATCAGGAGACTTCACAAATGAGCAATGACCAACTCCGTAAACCTTATCGTTTCCCTCGAAGACAGGTCCGTGTTTTTGCCAGTTTGAAGGATCGAGCAAATTGCCGTTCGGATTGCTCAACTGCAACATTCCCTGGCGATATTCCACTAACCAAGATTCGCGACAGGAATAGATGATGAAGACCTGCCCGTTGTGAAGTAACGCCTCAGGCCCTTCATTCAGATTCAACGGACCGCCGGTCTCCCAGCTTTCTTCCGGTGAGGATAGTGACACCCGCGTCCCTTTCAAGGTCCAGGGATTTTCCATCTCCTGAATGAATAAGTGCTGCGGTGTCGCATCTGTATCCATCTGTTCCAGCCATCCCGACCAAACGGCATACAACTTCCCGTTGTGTTCAAACACAGTCATGTCAATTGCCCAAACGTTTGATGAAGGATCATCCGGGTTATCGCCGGTATAAAGCATACCCATATCTTCGTAGTTACTAAACGGATCATCGGTCTCGGAGCGCAATACGCCGGTTCGTTGGTGAATAAACGGAGGACCCGATACGCCCGCAGCGTAATAGACATACCAGTGTCCATCGACAAAATGGACCTCGGGAGCCCATACGCAGTTGCTGTTCCATCCCGATGCTGGCGCCCGCCAAATAGCCTTTCGTTCCCCTAATTGAGTCAGGAATTTCGAACGCGAAAGGATGATGCTGTTGCCTTGAGAATAACAATAAATGTATTCGTCACCCTGTTTCACCATCCACGGATCGGCGCCATCCCAAACCGGATTGGCAAAGGTTGTTCTTGCTTGCGTGTTTGTTTCACTGTCATCGACAGACTCGCTGCTACAAGCGAATGAAAGGGCCATCAATAACAAAACAGTTCCGATATATTTTTTCATTTTATGCAGGTTTTAATTCAGTTAGTCAAAGCAGGAAAAGCTGAAATTCGCAGACGGGCAGCCCCCATCGGAACCAGTATGATGTCTTCTTTTCTCTCGTTCGTTCTTACCGGATAAAGCGGCAACACATCCACCAATCCATATTGATCGATTCCCCATTGCGGAATTTTCTTCCCTTTCGCCTGAATTTCAATCGGTGTGTTTTCCGCAGAGAACGGGTAATTATCTGCCGGCCACGCTTTCTTTGCGACTTTCAACGAAGAACTCAAATCGTCATTGTCGAGCAACAAGCCATAGTTCCAGCCCGATTGTGGGTCTATTGTGAAAGCCGGCCATTTTTCAGGATCAGCATCTTTCTGCCATTTCGAATCGTTGATCGCAGAAGCAGTGCTGCTTATTTTTTCGTAATCCTCGTCAATCTTTAAGGAGAAGGTCAGTGGACCGTAATTCACAGATACACTGTTCTGATTTGCCTGCCAGGTACGGCTGCTCAGTTCCATCGGCAAGTTCAAAGTCAACTGGTCTCCATCTTTCCATTCACGATCAATCTTCAGGTACGCACTACCCTGTACTTCAACATCCAGTTTCTTGCCATTCAACTCAACCGATGCATTGTTGCACCAACCGGGAACACGCAAGTATAGCGGGAACTGAACCTTCGATTTCATATTCAAACTGAAACGGACTTGTTCTTCGAATGGGTAGTTTGTTTCTTCAGTCAACTTCACTTCTGTTCCATCGCCGACCTTCGCAGTTGTCTCACACGAATTGTACATCACCGCTGCCAATCCATTATCATTACTTGCCATCACCAGGTTTTGAATGTAATACGGAATCGCATGCCCGTGGTTGTGCTGGCAACACCGACTGCTAAAAGGATTCATCGTAAGGAAGGGTCCTTCATTGGCAATGCCCGGCGCATGGTTTTGATCGTCAGCAGTGACGCCATTGGGGCAAGTAATGTAGCGCAATGCTTTCATATCCGGAGTGAAGGCCGCCGGGAAACTGTTGAACAAAACATCCTCGCAGTTATCGGCCCACAACGGATCACCAGTTAGACGCATCAAGATTCCATCCGAAGTCATCTGCTCGGCAAAGCCGCAAGTTTCGGTTCCCTGTCGAGGATCGATGTAGCCCATTCGGGCATTTTCGTCCGAGCCAAACATGCCTCCCGGTACCTGTCCAAAGGTGCGGCGAATCAAATAATAGTCGTTATAGGTTGCCTGCAAATCGGTCGAATCGGCCGACTGCAAAAACCAGGTAGCGGGCTCGCGGAAGCATTCGGCAATGTTGACATTGTGCCAATTCGGCAAGGTAGACTTCTGCGTCCAGTCAGCGGTATTCCGGTGAATCTTTTCGGCCAGTTCAAGCAAAAACTGATCGCCCGTGATATTGTACAACCAATAAACACTATAGAGATTGTCGCCGCCACGGCTATTTTCCCAGTAGCTTGACAAAAATTGATCGTCGGGAACAGCCAATTCGAACTGAAAATACTTTTTCATGAAATCGAGCACACGAGCATCTTCTGTGTATTCGTAATAATTCTGCAGGGTAAACAAAACGATCATGTTCGACCAAAAATCGAGGTTTCCGTTGCCGGACCGTACTTCAGGTCCGATCCAACCACTTTCTTTTTGGCTTTTCAGAATAGCCTCAATCCAAACCATAGCTTCTTTTTTCATATCGGCATCGTCCAACATGAAAGCCATATCTGAATATCCGCGCAGCCAGTATGGAACCTCTTCCCAACCATGATCACCGCCTTCCGACAACCAGGCGTTATTATCTTTTTCAAGCCAAGCGCTAATCTCGCCTAAGTGACCGCACAGACCATCCTTTTGGAGTTCCATCATTTTCAATATCCAACCTTTGGGTTGAATATTTCCAAGGGGAAGTTTGATGAAATGTGCAGGTTGAAGAGGGGTCCGGTTACTCAAATAAAAATCGTTCTGCTGAGTAAGATCCGGTGTGGATACCTTAACATCTGTGCCTTTTTGCAGTGGACTACTCCACGAGAATTGCGCTAAAAAAATGGCAATTCCGGTTAAAATCAAGTTTATGGTTTTCATAGCCTAAATAGGTTTACAGATAGTATTACAGCTTTGTGTACCGCTTCACATTTGTGGATCCTGATGATAAATCGTCCATTTCTGAATATTGCTGTTGTTTTCCGGAGAAAGTATTATTGGTGTATTTACACCGCCTTTAGCATCGGATGGCGTTAGATAGAGATCAGTCCCCTTCAAACGAATCTGGTAGGTATCTTCTTCAACCTGAATGAATTCCCAGTCCTGACTTCTGTCATTTTTGTCAAGAGACTCCTGCTCTAAACGGGTGCCCTCACGTTGCTGTCCATCAGTCGGCGCAAACGTTTTGTTGGTGAATAGGTTTCGAAGCCGATAAGTTTCACCCATTACGTGCTGAAACTCCCAAGTCATACATTTCCAGTTGCGAGCAGGATAAGCAACTAATGGAGTCCCATCTTTGCTATTGGCATCTTTTATCCTCAGCAACAAACCTGTTTCCACATTTCTTATCGCCAGGGTGCCTTTTATATCCTGGCCATAGCCAGAAAGCATACACCCCATTAAAGCAACAATTATACAAACGGAACTAAACACTCGTCTCATATATTCTTGTCTTTGGATTATTATTCTTATGCGTTTTATCAAACAATCGAATTCTTCTGATTCGATCTTTTATTTTCAGAACAATTTCCACTTGCATGCTAAAGGTGAAATGTGTTCGCAGCACTCATTGCAAAGAACATGACGAATAACTGCAAACACATTTCATTTTATCTGCCTCTCCTGTCAATAATCTATTCCAGCAGTTTGATAAAATAGCCGCCAACTACCGAACGAGCCTGGAATCCAACCTGACGGGCATCCGGAGTTTCGTACCAGTCAGTCATTGGGACTCGATTGGGCGTTTCGGTCATAAACAGGTGCAACGGATCGATAAACTTCTGAAAAGTCTCTTTGTCTTTTGCCAGGGTAGCAGTCCAAATTACCCAATCTGACTTTGTATAAGTTCTGCGGTTGTCCAGTGGTAAACCGTACTTGTTTTGTTTGGTCAGGTAATAATCAATTTCGGTTTGTGCAACATCCGCTGGGAAGATTCCCAGGTTCAGTAATTTATCCCAAACCAGGTTGTATTTCTGGCTCCATGTTCCGGGCTGATCAAATGTCAGACGATAGTGATCTCCATCGTTGGCCATATCCACCCATTTGGCAGCCATATCTTTTGCTTCAGAGGTATATTTTTCAGCCACACCGTCTTTGCCGAGCATTTTTGCCAGTTTTCCGTAGCCGGCAATCCCCATAATGGCTTTCACGGACAAGTTCACGTTGTGTGCAAAGTGACCGGCAAAGTCATCGGTACACAGTTGGTTTTCCGGATCAAGTCCGTTCTCCAACAGGTAGTTTGCCCAAACAGTCAACACATCCCAATGTTTCGCCGCATAATCTGCATTTCCTTCCATTTCAGCAATTGCAGCAGTCAGGATCACCATGTTCCCGCATTCTTCTACAGGCATGTCGCCACCGTAGGTTTGACCGTTTGCCAGCGGGTAAGTTCCCACATCGTGCGCGGCAAAAGGTTTTGCCCACTGGCCACTTTCTGAATAATAGAAAATTGGATTAAGCATGCCTTTCAGCAGGTCTGGATTGTATTTCAGGAATAACGGTGCCGAAGGATAGGTGACATCAACGGTACCAATGGAGCCATTGCTGAAGTTCTCTTTAGAGAGGAACAAAATATTCCCCTCTTTGTCTTTCACCAATTTGTGGGCAGCTATAGACTGGCGATAAGCCAACACGCACAAATCAGCATAATTTTTTCCGCCTGCAGCGACTGTTTCGTCCCATAGCTGGTTGTCAAAATTCGCGCAACGCTCCAAAATTTGCTCCCGTTCAGCGGACGCGGCCTGCAAAACATCATTGATATTCTTTGCTCCGTTTTCAGTCCACCAGGCTTTCAGGTTATCGCCAAAATACTGGATCGATTCCAAATCATCGTAAGCAATCATCACATAACCATTGGAAGCATCGCCACTGACAGTTCCCATGTTTTCAACACAAACCATGGCCGGCATATTTTGGGTCATTTTTGCAGTCAACTCATTTTGAGATGATTCAACGATGCCGTTTTGGATAAAAGCCGTTTTGGCATCGAAGTAATTCCCCAATGCCAGGGTTGTATTTTCTGTCTTGTCGGCAGCCAGGTAAACATAGCCCCAATCAATCCGAATGTTATCACCTTTCTTTTGAAGGATTGGCTGTTCCGTTGTACCGGCCTTTACAAAACCAATGTTCCCGGTTTTACCTTTGGTAACCTGCACTTTCTGGCTCACTTCGTTAACGGCCCATTCGGGAGTAGTTTCAAAATAGATTTGCACATCGTGCTTTGCACCGTCATTCGAAGCCACCTGGTAGTTGATATAATTCACCGGGCGAGAAAGCAGATTCAGATCGTCTGACAACAGAGGCGATACAAACTGAAGATTCAGATTAACGGGTCCGCATGTAAATTTGTAACTGGTTTGTGTAGCCGAAAGTGCTACACTGTTTTGAACAGCTGTATCGGCAAAAATGTCTTTCTGATCGCTTTGCTGAAATAAACCAAAATCAACATAAGCGCCTCCGGTATGGTTGTGGCAATGGGCGGCAATTACATTTGTTCCGCCCTCATTCAATAGGGTGCGATCTATTTTCAGCAACACACTATTATGCCATTCGTAACCAGTGTTGACCAGTTCCGTGCCGTTCAGGTATAATTCAAAATTATCATCATGCGAATAAATCAGGTAAATGTCGCTGGCTGGTAAGTCGGCAGGCAGATCAAACGTTCTGCGTACCCAAATGTCTTTTGTTTCCCAAGGTGTATTCAGAGCTGGCATTCCGTCGGTACCAAAAGCTCCTTCTCCTGTCTTCCATTTTTTATCGTTAAAAGCAAGTTTCGCCCATCCCTTTAGGGGTTCAGCGAAGGTATATTGACCTTCCCAAGGCTCATAACTGGCCGAAGGTAAAACCGGCACCCAAGGCACATCAACTTTCCCCAGGAAACGGTACACTTCTCCATCAACACGGATTGCCCCAATTAACGAATGAGTTTTACCAGTCCAATGGCGAACAGGCGAGTCATACAAGTTGTCGCTTTCCGACCATGCACTCGTATACGGATCGATGGTAATAAGGGGATAAGCCGGTGCACGAAGTTCGGTCGTTATCGTCTGAACAACTGATTTTTGTGCTTTGGTGCACGACAGAGCTGTTGACAAAGCCAACAACAATAGAATGATTAACTGAAATTGTTTTTTTATAATCATGGCAAAATAGAACTGAAGTTGAATATGAATTGCTTTAAATTTTAAATAAAAAGGGCTATCCAGAACCTATAGAAGTTCGGATAGCCCTTCTATGTGTACCCTGAATTATAGATCTACTTTTTGTACCGGTGAGAAGATCATGTCTTCTACACCACTAATTTTTATACCGATTCGTGCATAAACATAATTTTGAGTTGGTGTCAGATCCGGGACCGTAACTGTCATGCTGATCGCATTTGGATCGGCTATATCTCCACCACCAATTTCAGCACTCACCACATTGGTTCTAAAATCAACAAACTGAGTTTTACCAACATACAAATTTACGCGTTCAATATCACGAGCACCTGCATCCGTAATAATCTTTTCGGCCTGGAAAGTACCAGTCACATTGCGGCCGCTGGCTGAGAACTGAGGATTACGAACCATATAATAAGGTTCAACTTCGATATCAAAATTGGTTGTACTTCCACTCAGGTTTATTAGGATCGTATCTGAACCGGTCTCTGAATTGATCAGATTTCGGAAAGGTCCCTGAGCTGCAGGGATGATCAATTTATAGGAAGAATCGAACAACAAGGCTGAGAAGGATCCGTCTTGGCCAATTGTAACATCAATCGAGTAATTTAATTCCCATCCGGGCTCCCATAGCTGGAAAAACACATCATTATAACTGACGTTGATTGGTTCTCCCTGGTAAACAATTCGTCCCTGGAAACTTGATCCGGGTTCATCGTAGTTATCGTAACCACAGGAAAAAAGGAAACCTGCTACGATAACCGATATAATTAGCAATCTTAATTTTATCATCTTCTTTTAGTTTTTTGGTTACTGGTTAGGGTTCTTCACAATCTGCGGATTGTTATTCCGGATATCATCGCCAATGTATGAATAGTAGTTACCCAAGCGGAAACGATCTGCTCCGGTTACCTCAACAGGCAAAACTTGCTGGAACACATATTTTCCATCGTTCGGACTACCTGGCTCGTAGTACTTGTAAGGCCACAAACCGTATACACGGGTGCTTACAGCGTCAGCTTTTCCCGGATCGGTTGTCAATGAAACAGCTTCGCCATTCCACACAACATGAGCCAATCTCCAACGTTTCATATCCCACAACTCGTGACCTTCAAAAGCCAACTCAACTTTACGTTCGTGAACGATCCGGTCAAAAGTTACATCAGAAGCCGTTAAGTCAATTGTGAACCCGGCACGACTGCGAACAACATTCAGGTAACCGGCTGCCTTACTGGGTTGTCCCAACTCGAAAGCTGCTTCAGCGGCGTTCAGGTAAACTTCACCCAACCGGTAACGTACCCACCAAACTTCACTGTTCAATCCACGCTGACCAGAACCGGTCGCTGGATCCATATACTTCCGGCAGTAAAAACCGCTTTGTGCCGAGAACTCTAAACTATTGATCGGACCATCCAAACCAACAACCTGTGCAACGGTGCCATCCGGCAATTCTTTACGTGCACCATAGGTATCACCGGTAATAATGCTTCCATCAGCAAGCATATACCCAGCCCAAATGTCCAAATCTTTTCCCTTGAACTTTGATCCCGGAATAATAACGGTTCCTTTCAAGCGGGCATCACGTCCGTCGAACATGTCAGCGGGGCTGTCAAAGTAAATATGATCTGCACCCGACATGGTTTGAAATGGCTCGAAAGTATTGTCTAGTTTTTCGAAAGATTGAACCAAATTCAGCGATGGGTTTAAACGTCCGCCCTCCAGGTCTTCAGCACCCGACCATGGTTGATTTTGGACTGTAAATGGCTGAACTTTCCCACTTTGCAATTTGAAATCTTTCACAAAAATGACTTCCTTATTATTCGCTTTCTTGACGAACAAATCAGCAAAGTTTTGAGACAAATCATCCGGATTTTCCTGGTATAGAGAATAAGTTCCGCTATTAATTAATTCTTCGGCTGCACTTAAGGCTTTGGTATAGTAAGCATCAGCCAGTGAAGCAGAAATACCAACCTCTCCGCCGGGTAAGGTTACTGTAGGTGTTGTAGCTCCGTATTTTGCAATGGAGGCCGCATAAAGGGCAACCCGAGACTCCATCGCAAGAACCAATCCGCGTGTTGCGCGTCCTTTCACGTTAACATCATTCGGAAGGTCATTTTTAATCTCGTCGAGTTCACTTAAAACAAAATCGTAAACTTCAGACTCTTTAGCTCGCGGATATTGCAGGTAAGTAGCATCACCACTAAAATCGTAGGTTAGTGGCTCCAAAATAAGCGGCACACCTCCCATTCGTTTTACCAACTCGAAGTACAGTGTAGCGCGGATAAAACGACCTTCACCTATAAAACGAGCTTTATCTGCGGGCTCCAAACCATCTGTTAGTTCTGACTCCGCCTTTTGAATAAACAGGTTCACCTCACGAATCAGATCATAGTTCCATAAGCCCCATTCGCCATATCCCCAATCATTGTTTTTATGGCGCCAGTAATCACCACTGGCTGATCCGAAGCCTTCATCAAAATCAACATAATTCCACCAGTTCTGGATGGTTTGGTATTCCGGAATCCGGTCATACAGATCTGCTACGATCGACAATATCAAAGCTTTATCATTCCAAACCTGACTATCAATCAAGATATTGGTCGGCTCTCTGTCCAAGAATGAGTCATCATTACAGCCCCAGCTCAGGGCAAATAACATGATTAGTATATAACTAAATTTTTTCATATTTTGTTTTCTCTTTTTTGATTAGAAAGAAAGGTTTACACCGACGTTCACCATCCTGTTTTGCGGATATTGCAAGCCATTTGGTTCCATTACTTCAGGCTCAACCCCTAACTTTTTCAGATTATCAATGGAGAACAAATTATAAGTATTTACATAGACACGAAGTTTTTCCATTCCGATTTTAGAGATGAGTGAGTTCGGCAGGGAATAACCAACCTCCAACGTACGCATTCTTAAATAGTAAGCATTCGTCAACCAGAAACTTGAGTTCTTATTGTAGTTACTGTGCCATCCGGTGTTATATCTCAAAGCAGGATATTTACCAGGAATCCATTCGCTGTTTAAATCAAAAGGATCTTCACGATGCCATCTGTCGTCGTAGAATTGTGCCAACAGGTTACCGGTATTCTGATAAGGCCAACGCATTTCCCAGTTTTGCGCATAGGAGTAGGCTGAACCACCGGAAAAGTCCGCTTTTAAATCGAAACCTTTGTATTGTGCGGCAAAGTTGAAACCAAAGTTTACAATTGGATTCTGGTCTCTTGGATAGCCAATCGGTCTGACATCATAACCATTAATCACACCGTCACCGTTGATATCTTTATAGATCAAGTCGCCAGGAATCATATCGCGGTTACCGTTACCGTCATTGTTTACCGTCCAACTGTTAATTTGATCAAATGACTCAAACTGACCTATGACTTCGTAGCCCCAATAGGTGCCGGTCCACCGGTCTTCTGAAGAGTTGCGGTAATAGTCCCAAGAATTACCAAAACGAGGTTTGTATGATTCAATAAATTTGTTGCGAGCCAGCGAGACATTACCTCCAACGGAGTATTGCAGATCGCCGAAATTTCCGTTGTAAGCCAGCGCAAATTCAGCCCCCAAAGTGGCGTCGCTGTTCACATTTTCGTCTGGTAAGGAGTAGCCCAATTCATTTGGCACCAAAATATCATACTTCCGTCCGCGTAGTCCTTCACGTTTCCTGTGGAAATAATCGACTGTTCCACTCAGCTTTCCACCCAGAAAAGAGAAATCAGCACCAACGTCGGTGATCTTACTGGTATACCAACCAATAGAAGTGATTGGCACTCCCCGGTCACGAGATCCTTTGACAACCGAACCATCAATAATAACGGTCGATGTGGCATAGTTGTACCCTGTCAGATAATCGAAGTTTCCGATACCAACATTATCGTCCCCAAGTTCACCATACGAAGCACGAATTTTCAAGTCAAAGCTGCTTTCTCCTATAAGCGATTTAGCAAAATTCTCCTCGGTAATTCTCCAACCGACGGAAGCTGACGGGAAAAATCCCCAACGCTTTTCAGGAGCAAACTTCCACGAAGCATCTTCACGACCGGCTACTTCCAAATAATATTTGTTGGCATAGTTGTAGTTGATGCGGCCAATATAACCGATACGTGCTGTTTCAACATCCGAATCATTATAGGTATCCATATCGGCAAACTGCAGCAACGGTAAGGCATTTGTTTTTGGAACCGAATGGACCCAAACATCCAAATCACGTCTTTCGATGCGTTCATTCACAAAAGTTGCAGCAACACTGTGGTCTCCGAATGTTCTGGCATAGTTTGCCTGAAGTTGAATGACATTTTCCAGCACCTTATGCGTACCGCGTTCCCGCCAGGGGTTTAAGTTGGCGAAAGTAACTTTGTACTCATCGGTTTCAGGATAGTAGGTATAGGCATCATAGGTATATTCGTGGCCATTCATCAAACGGTCGGCATAGTAGTATGAATACATTCCTTTCAGGCTTAATCCCTTAATCGGTGTTTCGTATTCACCGGTAAAATTCAACTGCATTACACGCCAGTCTTCAGTCCAATAACCGGAATTTTCCTTCGTCAGCAAGCCCCAGTTTTCTGCCATGTGCCCGATGTTGTTAATGTAATCGGGATTATCATTGGCAAAAGGACGTTCGGTGGGACGGTTACGAAACAAAGCAAAACGAGGAGCCCAATAGTCATCGCCCCCGGGGACACCTGGGTTATCGCGGGTTTCAATGCGGCCATTGATAGAAACACCTACTTTCAATCGATCGGTAATTTGTGCATCAACATTGGATTGAATATTTGTACGACCGAACGTAAACTCGCGCCCCAACATGGAATTCTGATCCAAGCGGGTAAATGACAGGTAATAATTAATTTTTTCAGATCCACCGGTTGTACTAACGTTAATTGAAGATTGTGGTGAATTTGGTTTGATGATAAAATCGTACCAATCGAAACTTTGGTAACCCGGTTCGGTTCCTTCTTTCCATTTAGCCAGCTCTTCTGGAGTAATATTTGTACTACCGCTCAGGTTCATTTCGGCATCAGCTTTACCAACCATCCACTCGTAGGCCCCCACCGTTTCCGGGAAACGGGTCCAGTTTTGCCAGCCCATGTAAGCATCAACACTAATGCGGTTCTTGGTACCAAGCTTTCCTCTTTTCGTTGTTACCACGACAACACCATTGGCAGCCCGAACACCGTAGATCGCTGCCGAGGCATCCTTCAATACTGTAATACTTTCAATATCGTTTGGTGAGATATTGTTAAACTGGCCGGCATCTTTTTGGATCCCGTCGATAACATACAGGGGATCACCCATGTTACGAATCTGAATATTTGCGCTGGCACCAGGGCGGCCGTCAGGCATACGGAACGTTACACCTGCAATCTTTCCGGCAAGCGCACTACTTACAGTTGTTGCATGCACGCGTTCCAAATCGTCAGACGAAATACCGGAAATGGCACCGGTTAATGACTCTTTCTTTTGAACCCCATAACCAATTGCGACAACTTCTTCCAGTCCAATGGAACTTTCAACCATCGAAATATTGAAGTCAGTTTGCCCCTCGATCGGTACCTCCATTGTTTCCATACCAACAAAGGAAAAAATCAAGACCGTTGCATTCGGTTTTAGTTTTAAATGGAAATATCCATCTGCATCGGTAACAGTCCCAATTGTAGTTCCCTTTACAACCACCGTCACACCGGGCAACACATCACCATCTTTATCTGTAACTTTCCCGGAGACAGCATCCACCTGTTGGCTATAACTCGGGTTGTCGTTTGTTGTGAGAACAATCAGGTTGTTGTCTAAAATTTTATATTGAATGTCGCTCCCTTCGAATAAATGCTCAAGAATAACCTCAACATTGTCATCTTTCACAGAAAAATCGACTCTTTTGTCAATATCAATTAAATCGTCATTAAAAAAGAACCGATAGTGACTTTGGTTTTCAATCATCGTAAATACTTCCCGAATACTTTTGCCCCGGTAGTCACCGTTGAACTTGGTATTCTGTGAGTAAACCGATGCATTTACCTGAAAAAGCAAAGTCAGAATAAATACGGCAGTTAGTTTCATCACAAGTAAAGTTTTTTTAAGCTTTCCCCTTGCCGGGAAAACAAATCCATTTAGATTTTTTTTCATACATTTGGTTTGTTAAATGATACACAATTAATGCTTGCATTAGTCGTCACACCATGCTGCATTGATTAAATTTAACTCGAACATTTATCGATTGAAGGGAGCGGATCGGCCAAATCTGTTCCCTTTTTCTTTTAGCATTTTCTTAGTTTCTCAGTCTTTCAAAATCTTTGTTAATTATTACTTTTTTACCATTTATCTCATAAGTTATCGGTGAGGACATTCTAATAACCTCCATAACCTGTTCTATGCTTTCATCTTCGAGCGTACCGGTAAACCGATAGCTTTCAATCTCCTTATTTTCAAGTTGAAATGTCACATTATACTTTCGTCCAAGCATCAACATCAAATCTTTGAAAACAACACTTTTAAAAACAAACCTATCATCTTTCCAGCTGGTATACAGCAGCGGATCATTGTTCGGACTAATGACCAATCGCGGCTGTCCGTTCTCCATTGCTGTCTTCCTGCTTTTATAAAAAGTGGCTTTAAATTTTGGGTTCAGATAGGTCTCTTTTGCGATATTTACTGTTCGGTGCTCCAACTCAACTTTCCCTTCAACCAATAGGGTTTCAATCGTTTCTTCGTCAGCATAAGCCTTCACGTTAAATTCGGTACCAACAGCCCGGACCTGAAAGCCAAAAGCATCCACGGTGAATGGTAATTCCTTATTCTTTGCGACCTCGAAATAACCTTCACCTTCCAACGACAAATCACGGTTTGACACATTAAATTGGGTTGAATATTTGAGCTTACTTCCGGCATTCAGCCACACAACTGAACTGTCGGGAAGAGTTACCCGAGAGATTGAGCCCAGTGGAGATACCACTTCACAATACGAAGGTTTTGCTTCAGGAACAGATCCCCGGGAACTAATGAAGTAGATCGCTGTGCCTCCAAGAACAAACGACACGACCACGGCAGCAGCCATCTGAATCCAATTTAAAGCTAACTGTCGTGTCTTACCTTTTTTAGCTGTCTCAGCCAATCTACGTTGCTTTTCTTCAATGCGTCGGTTCACTGTCTCGAACAGCTGTCCGCCGTCGAACGAGCCTGCAACCGGATAATCACCTTGCTCAAGCTCACCGATCATCTTGTCTCGAATAACAGAAGAAAGCTCTTCTCGTTCGAAAAAAGACTGCAAGTCATACAGTTCTTCCAGTGAGCAGCTCTGATTCCGGAACCGTTCAAGCAGGTCGTTAAATCTCCTTTCTATGTTCTTACTATTCTTCATTCGATCCTAATACAATCTAATTTGACTCACTACTCACACAATCTTTAACTTTTTTCAATCAAGCGACAATTGCATCCGATTGCTGTTATCGCATTATAGCAAATGTGCCAATAGCAACAGGGCGAAGAGATATTCTCCTTTCAGTTGTTCCTTTAGGAATTTTCCCGCCCGATAGATCTGATTTTCCACTGTCCGGATTGAAAGCCCCAGTTTTTCTGAAATCTCACTATTCGACAGCCCTTCTTGTCGGCTTAAGCTAAAAATGTTACGTTGTTGTTCCGGTAGTTTATTCATCAAACCCTCAATTCGTTCACCAAGCTCCTTATAATGGACTTGGGCTTCGGGACTCTCTGAAAAATCGTGATTGAAATTGTTGAGGTATTTTTCGTATTTCTGTCTAACAACCTGATGCTTGAGGTGATTCAACACTTTATTGACAGTCATGGTATACAGGAAACTTTTGAATGATTTTTCAAGATCTATTTCCGCTCGTTTTTCCCAGATTCGCAAAAACACATCCTGAACAATCTCCTCTGCCTCGCCCGTATTTTTGAGATATGAACAGGTAAAATGAAACAGGGTTTCGCTGTAGAAAACAAATATTTTCTGAAAAGCGACCATGTCGCCCCCCTTTAGGCGCAATACCATTTGTTGGTCAATATGTTCCGTTTTATTCGTCAAGTCAAGTCTATTCGTCAGTTTAGTTTAGCAAGTGTCAGTTTCAGCTCAAATTACGAAACTTTCAAACGCACAAAAAGAACGCTATTTTAGAAATAGATTCTTTTCCTGGTTCTCCTATTTTACGGTTCTTTTCATTCCAATTTCGCTAGTTCTTTATGATGTAATTCAACCTTGGAAATATTTACATATTCGCCTTGTTTTCCATGTGATGTCAAGCCCCAGCGAAAACCCATTCCCCAAGGAACATAGGACGAAGCATTAATTGAATCCGCAATCACATTCCAACGTTCGCCATCGTAAAATGAAAACCGCACCATGCAGCCATGATTAACTTCCATTTTCAAACTCACCAAGCTATTACCAGGAGGCGTTTGAACAGCATCATAGATGTTATTTTCGTCATCCAGCATTTTCCAAACCTGGATCATATTGTGATCAACCGAGATGCCGACTCCAGCTATGGGAGCTCCCATACCATTATTGGACGCTCCAATCAACGCGATCCCTCCTCCGGCATTCAAACCGGTGTCATCTATATCAACATCAGCAATTATTTCATAGTTATTGGATGTTGAAAACTGAACAAGCAAATTTCCAATGTCGTTATTTTGATTCGATGCCGCCAGCATCAGACCATTTTCGCTGGTTGAATAAGCCAAATTTTGGGTCGCACGCCATTGCCAAACCGGATTAAGTGCTTCTGAAAAATCGTCTGAGAAATCCAGTTCCTCAACCGGGCGATTAATCTGTGTATTATTTTTTAACAGAGGCCATCCATCTTCGGTCCAGTCAACTTTTGCAAGAATTCCTTCACGCCCCAGAAAATCTCCCCCATTAGTTCGAAATGCATGATATAAAAAATAGTAATCTCCCTCGACTTCGATTACTGTTCCGGTACCGGGACACTTCCAAAATTCATTATTTGTCAAAATCGGGTTTGCATCGTACTTCTCCCATGGCCCCATCAGCTTTTTTGAACGAGCGACCCCAATTTTATAGTCACAATTCATTTCGCAACAATTACCAGCAGAATAAAACATGTAAAAATAGTCGCCTTTACGAAACAAAGCGGGCCCATCCAAAGCTACACGTTCCCAATCGCAATCATTTCGAATCAGTTCTTTTCGGGGACCGACCATTCTTGTCCGGTTTTCCGAAATTGGCTGTGCAAAGAACACTGTAGGGAGATTCTCCCTAAAAGCTTCCCGCCAAATCAGAAACAAATTTCCATTTTCATCGCGCATCTCGAAACCATCAACAGAGCCCCTTTCAGACAAGTCCAACGGTCCTAAATCGTTAAACGGACCTTCAGGCGTGTCAGCACTGGCAACAGCCATTGTCAACATACCGGATTCCTTTTCACTACAGGTATAATAAACAAACAGCTTATCTTGATTTTCATCATACACTAACTCAGGAGCCCAAAAATTATTCTCGGCCCATTCAGGAGCACCGCTTGGAAAAACATAGGAAATCAGTTCCCAATTCAATAAATCGGCCGACTTATAAATTGGGAATAAGGGCGACCACTCATTACTTGTAGCAGAGGCGTAATAATAGTTCCCGATTTGCACAACGGTTGGATTGGGACGATCGCCCGGCAACACAGGATTCATTATCGACGACTCCTGAATTTCAGACTTGCTCAAATTGCAACTGGCAAGACTCAATAAAATCGTCATCAGAAACAGCATATGATATAGACTGCGCATCTTCATGGGGTAATTTTTGCTCTTTCTATCGTTGTTTTATCTGTTATCATTTCATCAAACGCAAAAGACATTTTGCAAGCTAAACATTCTTACCCAAAAGTTCTACATGCTTTATGGTAGGTGCTTGCTTACTATTCTGCCTGCAGCGCTGAAGACTCTCTTGTCCATAAATACACCATGACGATCCAAATTACTCACAAACCTGGCAACTTTTTTAAACTATCAGTTTTTACACCCAACCAAATGAGTAATCTGACAGCAAAAATTGTATTAAACAGGCAGGAGGAAATGACCTGTGCAATGATTCTAATTGGTAACAAAAAAACAGATTAAACATGAAAAGATCAGCATTTGCTTTGTTTCTAAGTTTGATTTCAACAAGTAGTTTTGCCCAATGGCAACCTGCCGGTGAAAAGATCAAAACGAAATGGGCTGACGAGATTGATGTAAACAATGTATTGCCGGAATACCCGCGTCCTTTGATTGAGCGAGAAGCCTGGAAGAACCTGAACGGGTTATGGGATTATGCCATTTTACCGGTCGGCGAATTCGAACCGACAGCATTTGACGGCCAGATACTTGTTCCGTTCGCCGTTGAATCGAGTCTTTCGGGGGTACAAAAACGAATTGATGAAAACCAGGAATTGTGGTACAAACGCAGTTTCACCATTCCTTCAAACTGGAAAGGGGAAAACATCATCATACATTTTGGTGCTGTTGATTGGAAAACCGAAGTGTTTGTGAATGATATCAAAATCGGTTCGCACCAAGGTGGATTCACGCCATTTTCATTTGACGTGACCGCCTACCTAAATAAATCCGGTGAGCAAAAGTTGGTTGTCAAAGTTTGGGATCCGTCGGACAAAGGATACCAGCCACGTGGCAAACAAACCAGTAACCCGGAAGGTATTTGGTACACCCCGGTAAGCGGTATTTGGCAAACTGTTTGGATGGAACCGGTTTCTCAAAAATACATCACAGCGATTCGCCCCACTGCCGACATCGATCATGGCAGATTAACACTGGAACTGGGAACTTCGGGAACTTCACAAGGCGATTATTATAAAGTTGACGTTTATGACGGTGGAAAAACAGTCGCTTCGACAAAGGCCGCTGCTGACGAAAAAGCAACGATAGCGCTTAAAGATGCCAAACTTTGGAGCCCTGATTCTCCCTTCCTCTACGACCTGAAAGTTGCACTAATCAGCAATGGTAAAATTGTCGATGAAGTAAGCAGCTATGTTGCTATGCGGGAAGTATCAACTAAGCGCGATGAAAACGGCATTGTCCGCCTTCAACTAAACAACCACGATTTATTCCAGTTCGGCCCGCTAGACCAGGGTTGGTGGCCCGATGGATTGTATACCGCACCAACTGATGAAGCGTTGAAATATGACATTGAGAAAACCAAAGCATGGGGATTTAACATGATCCGAAAACACGTAAAGGTTGAACCGGCACGTTGGTACACACACTGCGACCAACTGGGAATTTTGGTTTGGCAGGACATGCCAAGCGGAGACCGTTCTCCTCAATGGCAACCACGGAACTATTTCAACGGCAATGAACGAATAAGAAGTGCTGAATCGGAAGCGAATTACAGAGCTGAATGGAAAGGAATTATGGACTACTTATACGCCAATCCGTCGGTGGTTTGCTGGGTTCCGTTTAACGAAGCCTGGGGGCAATTCAAAACGAAAGAAATCGTTGAATGGACAAAAAACTATGACCCAAGTCGGTTGGTCAATCCGGCCAGCGGCGGGAACCACTATCAAGTTGGCGACATGCTGGATTTACACCACTATCCAGGGCCCAACCTGTTTCTATACGACGCCCAACGAGCGACTGTTTTAGGCGAGTATGGTGGAATCGGCCTGGCGCTGGATAATCATCTTTGGACACCGGATCGTAACTGGGGCTATGTACAATTTAAGACCTCTGATGAAGTAACCAACCAATACGTAGAATATGGGGAAAAACTTCTTAAGTTGATTAAATCCGGCTTCTCCGCTGCCGTGTATACACAAACAACCGATGTTGAAGTTGAGGTAAACGGATTGATGACTTACGACCGCAAAGTCATCAAAATTGACGAGAAACGGGTTGCTGAAATCAACCGAAAAATCTGTAAGTCTCTGGATAAAAAATAAAGTCGCAGTTTATCCTATAAACAAAGAAGGATTCAAATTAAATTGAATCCTTCTTTTTATGTTGTAACTCGATTTTTAGTTCGATGCCGTATCAGCAGGACTCATCAAAACCTCAACGGTTGTTGGGTTATTCAGAACTTGTTTCGCAAGCTTTGAAACTTTCTCGGGCGTAACACTTTCGACTAACGCTTTATAAGCTTCTCCGCTGTATATTTTATCTCCTGTTTGCAGATAGTCCATAATATCGCGAAGCCAGAAGCGGTTTGTCTTTGCCCCTTGCTCACGCAGACTCAGTAGCGAAGCTTTCACTTCGTTAAATTCTTTCATGTCAATCTTACCTTCCTTCAAAGCTTCTATTTCCTGGAAAACAACTTCCATGATTCTATCTGACTTTTCCGGGTTTGTATCGAAGCTAATCGTAACTCCGAAACGTTCTTCCGGCAATGTTGAATAACCGGCACTGGCACTAACACCGTAACTTCCACCTTCTTGTTCTCGCACAGTTACCAGGTAACGTTTCGATAACAGTTGACCAATATAGTACATGGTCAACTTGGTATCTTCCTGTTTCGCCAATTCACCCGAAAGCTTCAGATATACGCTTGTTTTTGGCGTGTTCATTGGGCGAATTACATTTCGCTCGGTTTTGCCTTCTTTGGGATTTAATTGGTGGTCTACATAAGATTCCTGTTTCCCGGTACTTGGGATATTACCAATGTATGTTTGAATGGCCGGCAACATGCTTTCATCTACATTTCCAACAAAAACGAATGTAAAATCTGATCCATTCGAGAAACGCTCCTTGAAAATCTCACCCGCACGATTCATATCCAAAGCGTCGATGTATGACTGATTCATCAACAAAGTACGTGGATTGTAGTTTGAAGAAACCAGAGCGATCGTATCGCGCATCGCTTTACTGTTATCTGCAGCTGCATTTTTAAGGTATGCTTCGTATTGATTAATGATGTTGTTGTAGGCATTCTCATCAACACGAGGCTGGGTAAAATACAAATAGATCAGTTGTGTTAAGGTCTCAAAATCGTTCTGGTTGGTTGATCCGCTAAATCCCTCACTAAGTGAACTGATTGATGGTTGAATGCTTATTATTTTGCCCGACAATCTCTTGCTCAGATCAGTCGCTTTGAAATCTCCCAAACCAGACGATTCAACCAGGTCAACTGCCAGATCAGCAGAGGCCAAATCGGCCTGATCAACCAACGATGATCCTCCCCAGCTATAAGCAGACAACAAAATTTCATCTTTCGCCAAATCAGTTGGGTAAAGAACAACACGTGCACCGTTATTCAACACATATCCGGTAGCTCCTTCCAAGCCTTCAACAGCGAACGTCTCACTCACAGGAGCAGGTTTCAAATCTGCAGCCACCAATGGTTTCCCTGCATCCTCCTCCGCGTAAGGATCCAATTCCATCGCGTTTACTTCCGCCATCACTTTTTCAAAATCAGCAATACCCGGATATACATTTTCTTCTGTTTCAGGTCCGGTTACGGTAATCATCCTGTTCTTCCCTGCCTGAATTTCTTTGATTGCTGCATTGACATCTTCCAAAGTAATCCCCTCTAAAAGTGACTTTTGCATTTCAACCTCTGCTTCAGGAGCCATAAACGGATCCGCAGTCAAAAAGTAGCTATATAATTGACTAGCCCAACTGTTGTTCTCCACCTTATCGATGTTGGCGAGAAAGTTCTCGTACTGGCTTACTGTGTTTTGCTTGGCCCGGTCAAGCTCCGATTTAGTAAAACCAAACCGGTAAGCACGTTGCCATTCGGTATAAACCTCACGGAACCCGTTCATTTCCTGTCCCGGTTTTGGTGCTAGGAATAGCACAAAATTGCGTTGCAAACGAGTTGCATCCGTGTAAAGCGATTGTGCGCCTAAAACATCGGTTTGGTTGTTTTGAATGTATTCATTCAAGCGATTATTCACCATTGAAAACACCAGCGAATTCACTCGTTGATCTCTCAGATATTTTTCATCCTTTACCAAAGGCTTGTCTGAAGTTTCGTAGTACATAATTCGCACGTACTTCTCTTCTTTGTCGGTTGCCAGACAAAAGTAGGTATCATCGTGATCAGGGATACGTTCATAATCGCGTTCTGCACGGTCTTTTTTCAATGGTATTTCAGCGAAAATTGCTTTTACTTTTTTCTCCATCTCCAAGGGGTCTATATCACCAACGATAACAACCGCCTGTAAGTCGGGACGATACCACTTATTATAATAATCACGCAATTCCTGATATTGGAAGTTGTTTACAATATCGATGTCGCCTATTGGCATCCGATCGGCATACTTAGACCCTTTAAACGTTGTTTGAGACGTTTGCTCATAAATGCGGGTTGATGCATTTCTGCGTGTACGCCACTCTTCGCGAATGACACCACGTTCTGCATCAATCTCGTCATCTTCCAATGATAGTGCTCCCGACCAGTCATGCAACACATACAAACATGAGTCAAGCAACCATGGCTCTTCATTTGTCGGAACGTTACTCAGGTTGTAAACGGTTTCGTCGAATGCGGTATAAGCATTGATATCAGCACCAAAACGAACACCGTACTTTTGAAGCATATCCAAAAATCCTTTACCGGCAAAATGGGCTGTACCGTTAAATGCCATATGTTCCAGAAAGTGTGCCAACCCTTTCTGACTATCGTTTTCGAGTATCGATCCTACGTTTTGTGGGAAATAAAAACTTACCCGATCTTTCGGGAATTCATTATGCATGATGTAGTAATGCATTTTATTGGGCAAAACGCCACTAACGACCTTTTCATTCAACGGAATGGTTGTGCTCATTTGAGCAGACACACCTAAAGTGAATGAAAGTAATAATAGAAAAAGAAAGGTAAAACGAGTCAAATTCATTTTAAATAATTTATTTTCAACATACTTTAATTACCAAGCTGCGAAACATATTTGTTTCCTACCAAAGATAGGTCTTTCCGGTAAGGCAATCGTTACACCGGAATATGTAAATAAATCTTAATTCTTTCTTGTTATTCGGTTTCGCACCTGTTTCTCCACTGTTTTTATGGTTTTCCGATCCGGCAGGAGATCACCCTGAGAATTTAAAATTCTGCCAATGTTTTTTTAAATTGAACAGAATTCGAAAACTAGGATGATTTTGCTTAATTTCAGTTCCTTAAAACCGCAATCCTTTTCTAAAAAAATTATCTTTGGCACGCACAAAAAAATAACACGATTGACAAATTTTATTGACTAGTTAAAAGAATGAGAAAATGGCGAATTGAGGATACCGAAGAACTCTACAACATTAATGGTTGGGGGATCAATTATTTTTCGATCAACGAAAATGGTAATGTGGTAGTAACACCTCAAAAAGATGGATCTCAGGTTGATTTGAAAGAATTGATCGATGAATTGCAATTGCGCGATGTAGCGCTGCCGGTCTTAATCCGTTTTCCGGATATTTTGAACAGTCGCATCGAGAAGATGACCAACTGTTTCAAAATTGCCGCCAAAGAATACGACTACCAGGCCAACAGCTACCTGATTTACCCGATCAAGGTCAACCAGATGCGCCCGGTTGTTGAAGAAATTGTCAGTCATGGCCAAAAATTTAATATTGGTCTTGAGGCTGGATCTAAACCTGAACTTCATGCTGTTATTGCAATCAATACCGACAGCGATTCCTTGATCATTTGTAATGGATACAAAGATGAAGACTATGTTGAGCTGGCTTTGTTGGCTCAAAAAATGGGACGCCGCATTTACATCGTAATTGAGAAGTTAAACGAACTTAAACTGATTGCTAAAATTGCCAAGCGCTTAAAAATAAAGCCGAATCTTGGCATCCGTATTAAGCTGGCAAGCAGCGGTAGCGGCAAGTGGGAAAGCTCAGGTGGAGACGGCAGTAAGTTCGGGCTAACTTCGAGCGAGATTCTGGAAGCGTTGGATTTCCTGGAAACCAACAACTTGAAAGATTGCCTAAAATTGGTTCATTTTCATATTGGCAGCCAAGTCAATAAAATTCGTCGCATTAAAATCGCCCTGCGAGAGGCTTCTCAGTTTTACGTACAATTGGCCAAACTCGGTTTTGCTGTTGAGTTTGTAGACATTGGTGGCGGCTTAGGCGTCGATTACGACGGAACGCGTTCTGCCAATCGTGAAAGCAGTGTTAATTACAGCATTCAGGAGTACGTGAACGATGCCATATCTTCCATCGTTGATGTTAGCAATAAAAACGGTATTCCGCACCCAAACATTATTACAGAATCAGGGCGTTCATTAACAGCGCACCATTCCGTTTTAATTTTTGAAGTACTGGAGTCTGCCTCATTGCCAAGTTGGGATGAAGACGCAGAATTAGCAGAAGGAGCCCATGAGTTGGTGAAGGAATTGCACGAATTATGGGACAACCTGAACCAACCCCGCATGTTGGAAGCCTGGCACGATGCCCAGCAAATCAGAGAAGAATCATTAGACCGCTTTAGCCTGGGATTACTGGATCTGAAAACCCGCGCCCAGATTGAGCGTCTTTTTTGGTCTGTTGCACGCGACATCAACAAAATGGTGAGCAAAATGCGCCATTATCCGGAAGAGCTGAGTTCATTATCGAAACTACTTTCTGATAAGTACTTCTGTAATTTCTCTTTATTCCAGTCGCTACCCGACAGTTGGGCCATCGATCAACTGTTCCCGATTATGCCGATTCACCGGTTGGATGAAAAACCAACTTGCTCGGCAACCTTGCAGGATATTACCTGCGACTCGGACGGTAAAATCGATAATTTCATCTCAACCCGAAACATATCGTACGCTTTGCCGGTGCATTCACTGAAAGCCAAAGAGCCCTATTACATTGGAGCTTTTCTGGTTGGAGCTTACCAAGAGATTTTGGGCGACTTGCACAACTTGTTTGGCGACACCAATGCCGTTCACGTTTCGGTGGATGAAAAAGGCTACAACATCGATCAGGTGATTGACGGCGAAACAGTAGCAGAAGTACTGGACTACGTTCAGTATAATCCGAAAAAGATGGTTCGCATGGTCGAAACCTGGGTGACAACTTCTGTAAAATCCGGCAAAATTTCGGCCGAAGAAGGAAAAGAATTCTTGTCGAACTACCGGTCAGGCCTGTACGGATACACTTACCTCGAATAAAAGATAAGCTTATATATTGCAAAAGGTCATTCAACTCGAATGGCCTTTTTGCGTTTCAGCGGACACCGCTTGTTGTTAAAATTTCGTCAATTTCAACTTTCGGCTAACCAAACTCCTTCACGCTTGTTGTAACTTTTGACTTTCGAATGCAAACAATTAAACAAGCAGAATGCGAAACGCAATACGAATTCCCCTTTTGTCTCTTTTTTTGATTGGTGCCGGTCAGGCTATGGGCACCGGACTAAAAACACTTTGTCGTTTACCGGAAAAGGTAGAAGAAACATCCGGAATTGAACTCACAGGTAAAAATGAAATATGGACCTTGAACGACAGTGGTGGTCAACCCGAGCTATACCTGTGCGATACCTTGGGAAACCTACTGCGAACCGTTAAAATCGGCGGAGCTGAAAATCATGACTGGGAAGATTTGACGCAGGATGACCAAGGCAATTTTTACATCGGAGATATGGGTAACAATAACAACGACCGCGATAACCTGCGAATTTACAAAATACCGAATCCCGGATCCACTTCGGCAGAAAGCATTGAAGCTGAAAAGATCAAATTCACCTATGAAGATCAAACGGAGTTTCCACCCGATGATGGCAACATGAATTTCGATTGTGAAGCGATTATTTGGTCCAACAACTATTTGTACCTGTTTTCGAAAAACCGGAGTTTCCCAATTAAAACCAGTGTCTACCGAATCCCGGATGAACCGGGCGAATATGTTGCTGAGAAAATCGGTTCATTCGACACCGGTGGAACGAGCACCGAAGAAACGATGATTTACAGCTACTGGATTACTGCTGCCGATATCAGTCCCAACGGCAAGCAACTGGCTTTGCTGTCGCACGACCGGGTTTGGGTGTTCTACAACTTCTCGGGCGACAACTTCTTCGGTGGCAATTACAAAGTTTACGAACTGGAAAATAGCACCCAAAAAGAATCCATTTGCTTCGTCGACAACGCCACCCTCTACCTGACAGATGAATATTGGAGCACCTTCGATATTGGCCGCAACCTTTACCAAATCACCATCAGCACCCCCTTCAGCACCAGCACAACTTCGGTGTCGGCACCTGCAAGGGCAAAATTCTCGCTTTCCCCTAATCCCTTTCAAAATAAACTGAAGGTCACCGGACGAAATTTAGCCGACTACCAGCTTCAACTATTCGACCAACAAGGCAAGTCGCATCAAACAATATCTCCGGAGGATCAAACCCTTGTTTTGAACACAAATCAGCTTCCCAACGGGTCGTACTTTCTTCAATTCACCAATCGGTCAACCGGCTATTGCTGGACCGAAAAATTATTGAAAGTCGAGTAAAAAATACAGCTCCATCTGAACAATCAGCACAGAAAATGTCTTTATTTGTCTGAGAACAAACGAATAAGAATTCATACTTAATTCGAAGATAAGTCATGGAAGACATTGAAAATATTGAGTTAACATTTTTGAGTTTAAATGATTACGAGGACCTGAAACAGGCGATGATTGCGGCCTATGCCCAGATGCCCAATTCGTACTGGGAGAAAGATCAAATTAAACGGCTGATCGACAAATTTCCGGAAGGACAGGTTGCCATCAAGGTCAATGGGCATTTTGCCGGCTGTGCGCTATCGATTATTGTCGACTACAGTAAATTCGAAAATGGTCACACCTACCGTCAAATTACCAACAACCATACCTTCAACACCCACACTCCGGACGGCGATATGCTATACGGAATCGACATTTTCATTCAACCTCAATTCAGGGGATTGCGTTTGGGACGCCGGTTGTACGACTACCGGAAAGAACTGTGCGAGCGGCTAAACCTGAAAGGCATTGCTTTTGGCGGCCGGATTCCAAACTACCATAAGTACGCCAACGAAATGACCCCGAAACAGTACATCGAGAAAGTTCGCATGAAGGAGATTCACGACCCGGTTCTCGACTTCCAAATGTCAAACGATTTTCACCCGGCCCGGATTCTGAAGAATTATTTGGTGGGTGACAAAGAATCGAACGAATATGCTGTACTGTTGGAGTGGGACAACATTTATTACGAAACACCCACCACCAAAGCCACAACAATCAAAAAAGTTGTGCGCCTGGGATTGGTGCAATGGCAAATGCGCCCTTATAAAGATATGGAAGAAGTGATGCAACAGGCGGAATATTTTATTGACGCTGTTTCGGGTTACCGATCCGACTTTGCGCTCTTCCCCGAATTTTTCAACGCCCCGTTGATGGCTGAAAACAACCACCTGTCGGAGCCGGAAGCGATCCGCGAGCTGGCGAAATACACCGAAACACTTGTCCAGCGATTCTCGGAACTGGCGATCTCTTACAACATCAACATTATTACCGGGAGTATGCCCGAGTTAGTCGATGGCACGTTGTTTAACGTGGGGTACTTGTGTAAACGCGACGGTGCGGTCGAACGATTTGAGAAACTGCATGTCACCCCTGATGAAGCTAAAGTTTGGGGATTACAGGGAGGCACACAGCTCAAAACCTTCGATACCGACTGCGGCAAAATAGGCATTCTGATTTGCTACGACGTGGAGTTTCCGGAATTAAGCCGACTGCTGGCGCTCGAAGGAATGGACATTCTGTTTGTACCTTATCTGACCGATACACAAAACGGTTATTCCCGGGTTCGGTTTTGTGCGCAAGCCCGAGCCATCGAAAACGAGTGTTATGTTGCCATTACCGGCAGTGTGGGTAACCTGCCCAAGGTACATAACATGGACATTCAGTATGGCCAGTCGATGGTGTTCACGCCTTGCGACTTCTCCTTTCCAGCTAACGGGATCAAGGCCGAATCGACACCAAACACCGAGATGATTCTGATTGCAGATGTGGATATTGATATGTTGCGCGAACTGAACCAGCTTGGAGCCGTGCGCAACCTGAGAGACCGCCGAACGGATATTTACGAGTTAAACATTAAACCAATGAAGAACTAAAATATTCTGTTCTATTTTGTATTTTGGATACTCAAATTCCAACTTACAACTTCATGCAACCTCAAATCGATCACATTCAAATCACCGTTAAAAACCTGAACGAGGCGGAACTGTTCTACGACCGGTTTCTCCCCCTGCTGGGCTTCGACCCGAACAGAAAAGTGAAAGCGCACATTGCCGAACACGACTTCGACGTTGTCGAATACACTCACCCGAAACTGGCTTTTGCCATAACTTCGCCCAGACTGGCTTTCGCTAACGACGACGTTAACCGCCGCAAACCGGGATCGTTGCACCACCTGGCTTTTAAAGCCGAATCGCGTGCTCAGGTTGATCAGCTTTACGGGGAACTAAAAAAAATGGAGGCAATGATCGTCACCCCGCCAAGGCTATATCCCGAATATAGTCCTGATTATTACGCTGTTTTCCTGAAAGATCCCGATGGAATTAAATTCGAATTGGTTTGTACGAAAGCAGAATAACGCAGGAATAGCCCATAAACGGCAAACTTCTGTAAATTTGCGCTGTTACAAACTGCAAAAATAACAGCATGCGAAAATTGACCGCCTTTGTGTTTACAACACTCAACGGCTATTATAAAGGAGCTAACGAGAACATCGACTGGCACAGCAACGGCCCGGAGGAAATTGAATTTGCTCAGCAAAAACTACAGGAGGGAAACACCCTTTTGTTTGGTCGGAAAACCTACGATATGATGAAGAATTTCTGGGTTAGCCCAATGGCCTACGAGTTGTTTCCGACGATTGCTTTGCGGATTAACCAGGCTGAAAAAATTGTCTGCAGCACAACGCTGCAATCGAGCGACTGGGCAAACACGACGATCCTGAACGGCGACATCGTTACGCAACTAAAAGCGCTGAAGGAAACCGAAGGCGAAGACATTACCCTGATGGGCAGCGGACAGCTGGTTAAGCAACTGGCCCAGGCCGACCTGATTGACGAATACGAACTGATGATCAACCCGACCATTGTTGGCAAAGGGGAAACACTGTTCGAAGGACTGGAAAAACAGCTCGACCTGCAAATGACGGACGCACGCCTGTTCCGCGAAAGCGGGGTTCTACTGCTCTATTATAAAAAAGCTTAAGTCGATAGCCCGGCATGAAGAAATACAAAAGCTTTGAAACGGAACGGCTGTTCATTCGACCGACAACCGAAGAAGATGCCACCTTGGTGCTGGCTTTACTCAACACACCAAACTGGCTGAAGCACATTGGCGACCGGCAGGTATATACCGTTGATGATGCCCGGAATTATATCAAAGAGCGAATGCTGCCCCAGCTGGAGCGGCTGGGCTTTGGAACTTACACGATGATCCGGAAATCGGACCAGGCCAAAATCGGAACCTGTGGCCTCTTCGACCGCGAAGGACTCAACGGTGTTGACATTGGCTATGCCCTGCTGCCCGAATACGAACGTCAGGGCTACGTCATCGAAGCAGCAGAACGGATCAAACAGGCTGCTTTCGACGATTTCTCCTTCACCGTATTGTATGCCATTACCACCCACCAAAATGTAGCTTCGCAACGCATACTCGAAAAACTGGGCATGCATTACGAGACCGTCGTCCGGCTTGAAGGCGACCCCGAAGAGCTGCGCCTGTACGAGCTGACGGCTGAAGAATTCTCGAAATAGGAAAGTCAGCTGCTCCTCCCCCTCGTTTGCAACGAGGGGTTAATTGCCTGTCGTTTGTAACGACATTTGGCGCATATTACACCGATTGAAGTCAAGCTGAGTTACAAACTCAAAACCACTAGCCCCTCGTTACAAACGAGGGGTAGAAGAAGTCACCCCGTAAACACGCAATAACGACTACTTATATGAAACCAGACAAACTTATTTTAGTGCTTTTATTGGCGATTACAGGCCCAAGCTTTTCTTGCTTCGCGCAAGACAATGCGGTAGCTGATATCTCCGACTATTTGACAAAAAGCAGGATCGACACCATTGAATCACCTTTTGATAAGCGACTGATGGATCTTACCGGCTACCTGGCCGCCAACAAATCGCTATTGAATGCCGGTATCCAAAAAGGAATCAATTATCGCAGTCTGATCTGGGATCAGGGCTATACCTTCACTACCAACGGAACGGAATACATTATCGTTCTTTTCAAAGTACGCCGGGATTCAGTCGGTCAGATGTTAGTTGCACACCGAACATCTGATGGGTTCTCTGCTGTTATCCGCGAGGGGCATCCCTACTATCAACCCGGTCCTAAAATCCCCAAAGGAAAAGTCATTTACAGAACACTGGATGGGATTTCGACGCTAATTGAAGAGTATGAACATGGCAAGCGGAAAGCCGTCCGGATCAACACTCAACACGATCCTGACTTTCATTAAAGCGAGTAGCCCAGTCCCGGTTACGCTTTGCATAAACGAAGGACTTAGCAAGTTCTCCTGTTTAAGCGCGACTTTTAACGAGCCGTTCTCTATTTACCGGATAAAAGGGACAAAGCGTACCGGAACGATATCGCGGGAAACAACCCGGTTCTCTTTTTTGACGACTAATCGCAAGTACTGGTAATCGAACCGCCCGCCAACCGGTATAATCATTCGCCCGCCAACCTTTAGCTGCTCCACCAACGGCGGTGGCACCGAATCGGCAGCTGCCGTAACCACAATGGCATCGTAAGGAGCATGCTCAGCCCAGCCATCATAGCCATTACCACTTTTCACATGTACCTTGTTGTACTGCATCTTTTCCAAGCGTTCGGCAGCTTGCTGAGCCAGTGCATCGACAAACTCAATGGTGTAAACCTCATCAACAATTTCGGCCAATACAGCTGCCTGGTAGCCCGATCCGGTTCCAATTTCGAGCACTTTAAACGAACTCTCGGGCCTGATTAGTTCGGTCATATAAGCCACAATGTAGGGCTGCGAAATGGTTTGCCCGTACCCAATAGGCAGCGGCCGGTCCCAATAGGCAACCCCCTCGTATCCTTCGGCAACAAACAAGTGGCGTGGTACAGTTCTCATCGCATCCAGTACTAACCGATTACTCACCCCGCGAGCTTCAATCTGCCGTTTCACCATCTGCTCGCGCTGTGATTCATACTGATCCCCTTGCCCTAAAATCCCCGGAACCAACAAGAGCATTCCCCACACAACCATATAATTTAAAACGGAAACCATCGCATTGATTTTTCTTAATCGTTTATCCTAATTCATTTACGTGAAAGCGATTCCGTCAGTTCTCGATTATCCGTTTTTCCCACTAAAAAGTCCGCCACATCAATCATGCCCCGGGCAACTGCGACAAACGGCCAAATGTTGTTGGTTGAAGCCGTAACTCTATCGGGACGCAAGCAGTAGAATGAAGCTGGATGATAAGCAAATTCGTCATACTGGCCGTTTTCGGAATTGCGATGGCTCATGTTGAAGGCGTGGTCGTGGTGTACCTGCGGAAGGCAATGGGCCTGCTGAAGCCGGACGTTGACACCCGTAAGATCCTGGAGGAGGTTCCCGAACGGCTAATCAAAATTGAGATGACCCGGGAAGCTGCAACCATTGTCATGCTGGTTGCCCTGGCCTTGCTAACCGGTCGGGGCTGGATTGAACAGCTGATGATTTTCCTCTGGACCTTCGCCTTTTGGGATCTGTTCTATTATGTGTCGTTGTACCTGACCATTCAATGGCCACCCAGCCTAAAAACCACCGATGTCTTGTTTCTTATTCCGCGCCCGTGGATCGCACCGGTCTGGTTTCCGGTGACCGTTTCGTTGGGCACAATCGTGGCAATCGCCGTGTTTTACCTTCTTCCCTTCCTTTAAGTATCGCGGCGAATCTGAAGAAGAGCAATTAAAAAAGCTCCGTCTCAAATGAGAACGGAGCCTTTCCAGATTGTATTAAAATTGCTTATTTATTCGGGTAATAAGGTTGTTCCACCGGACTGCAGACCGGGGATATTGGTGATTCGAATTTGTGACACCCCGCGTTTGATCGCGTCGAAGCTGTTGTCCAGCTTCGGAATCATTCCGGCATGAATGGCACCGCTTTCCTGCAGGGTTTTAAATTGCGAATGGTTCAGCGAGGCAATCACCGAGCTATCGTCTTCCGAGTCCTCGAGCACACCCGGTTTCTCGAAACAGAACACCAGCTCCACATCGAAATATTTTGCGAAAGCAACAGCTGCTTCGGCGGCAATGGTATCGGCATTCACATTCAACAGGCTGCCCTGCTTATCGTGCGACAGGGGCGCCAGCACCGGAATCACCTGCTTTTCGAGCAGCAGGTTCAGCTCCTCGACATGTACGCCAACAATATCGCCCACAAAACCGTAATCGATATCTTTTACCGGACGTTTCACCGCCTGCATATAATTCAGGTCAGCTCCGGTAATACCAATGGCATTCATTCCCAAAGCCTGTAACTGCGCGACAATATTTTTATTCACTAATCCGCCGTAAACCATGGTCACCACTTCCAGCATCGACTGGTCGGTAATGCGTCGGCCATCCACCATTTTGGTTTCAATACCCAGGCGCTCGGCCATCGAGGTTGCCGACCGGCCTCCTCCGTGAACCAAGGCTTTTAATCCTTGCAACTTCGAAAAACGGTCCAGCAAATCAGCTAAAGAATCTTTCTCTTCAACGACTTTACCGCCAACTTTTACGAGTGTAAGCTTTTGTTTGCTCATATCTTTTTATTGGAATGTCATTCGTTGTCACGAATAGTCACTGGGTCATTAATTGGATCAACGTACGACTATTCAATGACGATCTTCCTACTTCATCTGGTCCAACAACATTTTCAGAACGGTTTGGGCTGAGAAGAGACGATTTTCAGCTTCTGCCACCACAATCGAATTCGGACTGTCGATGACAGAGTCGCTCACGATCATGTTCCGGCGAACCGGCAAACAGTGCATGAACTTAGCATTGTCGGTCACCGCCATCTGACGATCCGAAACAGTCCAGCTACGATCCTGCGACAGGATTTTGCCGTAATCGTTATAAGCCGCCCAGTTTTTGGCGTAAATAAAATCGGCTCCTTCGAAAGCTTTCATCTGATCGTATTCCGGCTTCAGGTCGCCCATAAATTCAGGTGCCAATTCGTATCCTTCAGGGTGAGTCACCACTAATTCGTAATCGGTTTCGCGCATCCATTCCACAAAGGAATTTGGCACGGCCTGCGGCAAAGCACGCGGGTGCGGGGCCCAAGTCATCACCACTTTGGGACGTGGTTTTGTTTTGTGTTCTTCAATGGTCAGGTGGTCGGCAAACGACTGTAAGGGGTGGCGCGTTGCCGCCTCCATACTCACCACCGGCACACCGGCATAGTCGACGAATTGCTGAATAATTTTTTCTTCGTAATCATCTGCTTTATTCTCGAACTTGGCGAAAGAACGAACACCGATAATATCGCAATACTTGCCAATTACAGGAACCGCCTCGCGAATGTGCTCCGGCTTATCGCCGTCCATAACGACACCCAGTTCGGTCTCCAGTTTCCAGCCACCTTCGTTAATATCGAAAACAATCACATTCATACCCAAATTCAATCCGGCTTTTTGAGTACTCAAACGAGTCCGCAAACTGGAATTAAAAAAGACCAGCAAAAGGGTTTTATTTTTTCCCAAGGATTGATATTTGTAAGGATCCTGCTTCAATTCCAAAGCCAGCTTTAAGGCTTCATCCAGGTTGTCTAAATCGTGGACTGATGTGAAATGTTTCATAGTGAAAACTATTTGGGTGTGTTGATTTTTCTTTTTTTGATTATTCGCGCCCATCCCTACACAATAGAAGGACAAGGCGACTTGAAACGTTTAGGGGCGAATTTGTCCGTCGCCGTCAATCAACCATTTATAGCTGGTCAATTCTTCCAGAGCCATTGGCCCGCGGGCGTGCAGCTTTTGGGTTGAAATGCCAATCTCGGCTCCCAAACCAAACTGAGCACCGTCGGTAAAGGCGGTCGATACGTTGCAATAGACCGATGAAGCATCAACAAGCTTGCGGAACAAATCCCGCCGTTGCTCATCTTCCGTTACAATGCACTCGCTGTGTTTCGAGCTGAACGTTGCAATATGATCCAACGCCTCATCGAAAGATGAAACCGTCTTAATAGCCATTTTATAATCGAGAAACTCGGTTCCAAAACTTTCGTCTGTTGCCCATTCCAACAAGGTTGAAGGATAAGTTCCGTCCAGTGTGTTGTACGCCAGTTCGTCGGCGTAAACCACCACATTGCTTTTTGGAAGCTCACTGCAGATCTCTGGCAAATCGGCCAAACGACTTTCATGAATGACCAAACAGTCGAGTGAATTGCAAACACTGGGGCGGCGGGTTTTCGAGTTATACACGATCTCCTTTCCTTTTGTAGTATCACCAAACTCGTCGAAATAAGTATGGCAGATCCCCGCACCGGTTTCAATCACCGGGATGGTGGCGTTCTTCCGCACAAACTCGATCAATCCTTGCGAACCACGAGGAATGATCAGGTCTACAAAACCACGGGCGTTCAGTATTTGAGCTGTTGCTTCGCGGTCGGCCGGAAGCAAAGCCAAAGTATTTTTGTCGATGCCATGTTTCTCCAGCACCGAATGAATCACTTTTACAATAGCTGTGTTCGAGTCAATCGCATCGCTGCCACCTTTCAGGACACAGGCATTTCCCGACTTTAAACAAAGGGAAAACACATCGAATGTAACGTTGGGGCGCGCTTCGTAAATGATTCCGATTACACCAAAAGCGACAGACACTTTCCGGATGCGCATTCCATTGGGGCGCGTAGTTTCGCTCAACACCCGCCCAATCGGCGAAGGCAATCCAACAACATTACGGATATCGGAAGCGATTCCTTCAATACGTTCTGCTGTCAATCTCAAGCGATCGTATTTCGGGTCATCCGGTGACATCCGTGCCAAATCTTTTTCATTTTCAGCCAATACTGCGTCTGTATTCGCAACAGCAGCATCGGCAAGATCTGTTAAAATAGCATTGATCTGATCCATTGTCAGCAGGTTGAGACTTCTGCTGGCCTTTAATGTCAGTTCTAATTGTTGTTGTACCTCCATAGTCATTTTTGTAAAATTAAAAGTCCCCTTCCCTGGGGGAGGAAGGGGACAACTCAGAATATCATGAATTTGTTGAAGTCAACAAAAAGGGGTTATTAGAAAAGGGTATATTGAGTTATTCTGAGCTAAAAGTATCTTTGGATTTCGTTTTTAAAACTTTCCCTGCAAAATTAATCAATGAACGATAAATTGTAACATTTCAAGTCGATTTTATTTGAATAATTAACTTGAATTGACACAAAACTTTCAATCTTCAACCAAATACAAATAATCGTAGTGTACAATAGGCTTCTTATACTTGGTTCCGACCTCGGTTTCTGCTTTATCAGAGTCAAACTGAGCTTTACCCCACCCGACTAAATTATTTTGTTCGTCTACAATTTTTACAATATCACCTTTTTCAAAGGTTCCTTTAACCTGTTTCACACCAATTAATAAAAGGCTGGTGGCCATTTCAGAATAAAGGGCTTCGCGTGCTCCCTGGTTAATCACCAATTCACCTTTCGCGAAACTATCGGAATAAGCAATCCACTTTTTTACGTTTGAGGATTTGCGGTCTTCCGCTTTAAAGAGCGTATGTTTTACGTACTTGTCCGTTTTCAGAATATCTGTCAGAACATTATCTTTTAATCCGCTGGCGATGTGAACCGCAATACCTTCTTTGGCTACTTTACGGGCAATCGAACTTTTCGTTAGCATTCCGCCACGACCAAAACCGGATTTTTGCATCGAAACGTTCTTCATCCAGTCTTTTTCCTTCGACCCGATTTCTTCGATAATCTCGGAAGTGGGCAACGAAGGATCTCCATTATAAATTCCTTCCACATTGCTCAAAATGATCAACGCTTCGGAATTTTGCATGGAAGCCATCAACCCGGACAATTCATCGTTATCGGTGAACATCAGCTCCGAGACTGAAATTGTATCATTTTCATTCACAATCGGAACAACTTTGTTTTCCAAAAGTGTGGTGATACAGTTTTTCATATTCAGGTAATGATCCCGATCGACAAAATTGTCTTTGGTGGTCAAAACCTGGGCACAAACAATGCCGTGCTCTCTGAAAAAGTCAGCATAGCGGTTAATCAATTTAACTTGTCCAACCGCAGAACACAACTGTCGCGAAGAAACTGTATCCAGCTTCTTTTGCAATTTCAGTTCACTTCTTCCTGCTGCAACGGCACCTGATGACACCAAAATCACCTCAACACCCTTTTTATGCAGCCAGGCAATCTGATCTACCAAATGCGCGATTCGTGCGACATTCAATGTTCCGTCAGACTTTGTTAGAACGTTGCTACCGACTTTAACGGTAATTTTTTTATAGTGAAAGCTCATACCGTTTCTGGCTTAACCCATTTTGTTATAAGATGCGATCAATCCTTGAATGACTGATGAGCTAAAACCTTTGTGTTCCATTTCGTTGATACCGGTAATCGTTACACCACGTGGTGTTGTCACCTTATCGATTTCACGTTCCGGGTGGTTTCCGGTATCCATAATTAACTGCACAGCACCTTTCACTGTTTGCGCTGTGATGAACTGGGCCATTTCTGCCCCAAAACCCATTTCAATACCACCTTGCATGGCGGCACGCACATAGCGCAAGGCGAAAGCTGTTCCGCATGATGCCAGTACTGTTGCGGCTCCCATTAATTCTTCCGGGATAACCACGGTCTCACCTAACTGGTCGAATAACTCTTTCACCGTAGCCAGGCAATCCTTTGTATTTCCGTTACCGGCAATGCAGGTCATTGATTCCTGAATTGAAATCGCTGTATTCGGCATAACCCGAAGAATCTTTTTGTCCTCTCCGGCCATCTGTGCCAGATCGTTCAAATTTACGCCGGCCACAATTGAGACCAGTATTTTGTCTGAAGTTAGCACAGCCTTGATATTGCTGATAACACCTTCGATATGATAGGGCTTCACGGCAAAGATTACCAGGTTGGCATCTTTTACAGCTTCAGCATTATCTGCAGTAGCCTGAAAACCCTGTTCTTTCAGTTCAATCAGCTTACTCTCACGCGGATCGGAAATAGAAATAGAAGATGCCGGGAGATATCCTGATTTCAGAATCCCGTTAGCGATTGCACCACCCATATTTCCTGCGCCAATAATGGCAATTTTTCCGACTTTCATATTTTAATTATTTAATTCTGCTCTGCATTTGCGAACAGTTCGTTCAATACTTTTTCAAATTTCGAGATGAAATATTCCGCCTGTTCCATGGTCAAACTTAAAGGTGGCAGCAAGCGAATAATGTGAGCTCCCGAAACACCTGTGAATATTTTTTCGTCCTGCAACAATTTCTGACGAATCTCCTTGATCGGTTCTTCGAATTCCAAGCCAATCATCAATCCATGCCCACGCACTTCTTTAATTTGCTTGAAGTTTGCCAAGGTATCCATCAGGTATTGCCCAACTTTAGCGGTATTTTCAACCAGGCTTTCCTGTTCCATAATTTCAAGAACAGCAATACCTGCAGCGCAAGCTAAATAATTTCCGCCAAAAGTTGTTCCCAACATGCCATACCAGGGCTTCAATTCGGGTTGAATTAACAATCCTCCAATTGGAAAGCCATTGCCCATCCCTTTGGCTGTTGTTATCAGGTCGGGCTTCACATTGGTGTATTGAAAAGCGAAGAATTTGCCGCTACGTCCGTAACCCGACTGAATCTCATCCAGGATCAGCAACGCTCCGTACTTTTTACACTGGCGTTCCAGTTCTTCAAGGAAGGCCGGGTCAGGGACATGAATTCCCCCGATCCCTTGAATGCCCTCAACAATAACTGCTGCAACATCTTCAGCCTTTAACTGCAGCACGACTTGCTCCATATCGTTCAGCGGTAAAATAACCGCGTTACTTGTTTCGTTGATCGGTGCAACAATCTTCGGATTGTCGGTAATGGCAACTGCTGCCGATGTACGTCCATGAAATCCTTTATTGAAGCTGATCACTTTTTTACGTCCGGTTGCAAACGACGCGAGCTTCAATGCATTTTCATTGGCTTCGGCTCCCGAGTTACACAAAAACAACTGGTAATCTTCGAAACCGGAAACCTTCCCAAGCTTCTCTGCTAATTCCTGTTGCTGTGGAATGACAACTGAATTACTGTAAAATCCAATTTGATTCAGTTGATCCGTAATTTTTTGCACATAGTGCGGGTGACTGTGGCCCACCGAAATTACAGCATGTCCCCCGTATAAATCGAGGTATTTATTGCCTTCACTATCCCACATATAAGAGCCTTCAGCCTTTACGGGAGTGATATTAAACAGTGGATATACATCAAAAAGTTTCATCGTTCAATTTATTGCTTCATTATATCCATGAAAACATTACTATTCTATTTCCACGGGAAAGGTCAGAGACCCTAAAAAGAAACCGGCTTTAATTTCAACCCGGTTTTTTCATCCAATCCAAATTGCAGGTTCATGTTTTGCACGGCTTGTCCTGAGGCACCTTTCAGCAAATTATCGGTCACACTCAAAATCATCAGCTTGCTGCCATGTTTCTCCAAATGCAAAATGGCTTTATTGGTATTGACTACCTGCTTCACATCCGGGTTTTCTTTGGTTATAAAAACAAACGGATGTTCGGCATAATACGTTTCATACAAACTCACAGCGTCCTCAATTGTTCCGGCAAATTCGGTATAAGTTGAAGCAAAAATGCCCCGTGTGTGATTTCCCCGCACCGGAATAAAGTTGATGGCTTTATCAAATCCGGGTTGAAGCTGCTTCACACTTTGGGTAATCTCACCCAAATGTTGATGTTGAAATGCCTTGTAAACCGACACATTGCTGTTTCTCCAGCTAAAGTGCGAGGTTGATGAGGGCGCCTGCCCCGCTCCTGTCGATCCGGTAATTGCATGCACATGCAACTCATCGGTCAGCAGCCCGGCTGCAGCAAGGGGCAACATTGTCAATTGGATTCCCGTTGCAAAGCATCCGGGGTTGGCAATGTGCCCCGATTGTCGGATTGTTTCGCGGTTCAATTCCGGCAAGCCGTACACAAAGTCGTTTCCTTCTGCTTTTAAACGGTAATCGTGACTCAGGTCAATAATTTTCACTGTTGAAGGAATGTCATTCGCGGTGACAAACTCCTTCGATTTTCCGTGTCCCATGCACAGGAAGATCACATCACTCAGGCTAAAGTCGGGCTTAGCGACAAAAACCAAGTCTGTATCTCCCAGCAGGTCACGGTGTACTTCGTAAATCGGGTTCCCCGCGTTACTGCTACTCTGGATAAAAGCCAGCTCAGCTTGCGGGTGGTTCAACAAAATCCGGATTAATTCGCCTGCCGTATAACCGGCACCTCCAATAATTCCTACTCTTATCTGACTCATCTCTCCGGGTTAAAATTTCTTATTGACTGAATTATAAATCTTCAATGAGGTTCCTAATATTTTCGTAAATCCTTTTACATCATCCGAAGTCCAGGCTTTATTCATTTCGCCGTACTCGCCGAAGTCAGATTTCATCAAGTCATATTCTGAATCAATTCCTACCAGCACAAACTGATAAGGGCGTAATTTTACAATCACTTTCCCTGAAACTGAATTTTGTGTGTTTTCCAGGAACTTTTCGATGTCGCGCATAACCGGATCAAGGTATAGCGACTCGTGCAGGAACATACCGTACCAGTTTGCTAATTGCTCTTTCCAATACATCTGCCATTTGGTCAGGGTATGTTTTTCGAGCATTTGATGCGCTTTAATAATAATCATTGGCGCAGCAGCTTCAAAACCGACACGACCTTTGATACCAATAATCGTATCGCCAATGTGCATGTCGCGACCAATGGCATAAGGAGCAGCTATAGCTTCCAAATCGCGAATGGCTTCTACTGTATTGAAATAGCGTTTACCATCAACTCCTTTCAATTCCCCTTCAACAAAATCGAGTGTGATCTCGCGCTCTCCTTTTTCTGTTAATTGAGAAGGATAAGCTTCTTCCGGCAACGTTTTATCGGATGTCAGCGTTTCTTTTCCACCAATACTGGTTCCCCAAAGGCCTTTATTAATCGAGTAGGCCATTTTACTCCAGTCAGCTTCAACACCATGTTCTTTCAGGTAGTCAATTTCTTCCTGACGAGTCAACACCAAATCGCGGGTTGGAGTCAAAATTTTAATATCCGGTGCTAAAACTTCAAAAGTGAGGTCGAAACGAACCTGGTCGTTCCCAGCGCCGGTACTACCGTGAGCCACATATTTTGCACCGATTTTTTTTGCGTATTCAATAATGGCAATCGCTTGAAAAATTCGCTCCGAACTTACTGAAATAGGGTATGTATTATTGCGCAATACGTTTCCGAAAACCATGTACTTAATACTCTTTTCGTAGTACGTATCTGTAACATCAAGCGTGACATGTTTGGCTGAGCCCAATTCGTAGGCTTTCTTTTCAATTGTTTCCAGCTCTTCTTTACCAAAACCACCGGTATTGGCAATTGCTGTATAAACTTCCAAACCTTTCTCAACGGACAAGTATTTTGCACAAAACGAAGTATCTAACCCGCCACTGTATGCTAATACTACCTTTTCTTTCATTTTATTTTATTTTAAAAAAGTGATGACACAAATCCAGCATTTACTGAAAACTTACAACTTTACTAACCTTACAACCTGCCTGAACTGCTGTTTAACAATTAATCCTGAAAATTCCTATGATACTAAAAAAGTTCAGAACAGGTCTTTTATGAAAAAATTAATCCTGAAATGACTGCCGAACAGTGCCACCACTTATATCTTGTTTTACTCTTTTAAATACACTAAAGTTTGATTCTTTGCCTCCATTATTTGACTTCGGCTTTAATTTTCCGATCATCTCAATTAATGAGATTTTTTTCGGCTTTTCCTCCACTGCTTTTTTTGCTTTTTCCCAAGCCGGATCGAACAGCATTCCGGTGCATAAGCACTTCGAACGTCCGGTTCGTTGCAAAATATCATAATTCACGCAGCTTTGACAACCTTTCCAGAAACTTTCATCGTCGGTCAGCTCAGAGAACGTCACCGGACGATAGCCCAATTCGTGGTTAATTTTCATAACCGCCAAACCGGTTGTCAAACCGAATATTTTTGCATCAGGGTATTTTTTTCGCGATAGCTCAAAAGCCTTCTTCTTGATCTCTCGAGCTAAGCCTCCTCCCCTGTAGTCTTTCACTACGATCAAACCTGAATTTGCGACAAAACGATTATGTCCCCACGATTCAACGTAGCAAAAACCGGCAAATTTTTCGCCATCGAGCGCAATAATAGCTTTGCCCTCGCTTATTTTGGAGGTAATATATTCATCGGTACGACGGGCAATACCAGTGCCACGCTCTTTCGAGGCCGAGTCGATGGTGTCGTTTATGACGGTCACATACTTCAGATGCGATTCATCTGCAACAACAACTTTCATTTCTTCGAATGTCTTCATTTCTTTACTTGCCAATCTTTTCCTGTAACTTAGGCATAATTAATATCAAGCTATTTTTAAGATCCCTGGGACTAATGCCTTCCCGCATCACTAACAAAATCGTATCATCTCCGGCAATACTCCCTAAAATCTCATATGGCTCTGCATTGTCTAAAACGGCAGCTATGCTGCTGGCATACCCTGGCCGGGTTCTCATAACCGCCAGGTTACCGGAAAAATTCAAATCGCGAAATCCATCGGCCAAAAAATTCACTTCGTCGCCCGAATCCCTTGATTCAATATTTACACCTTCCGGCATAACATATATGTAACCTTGATCGCCCGAAGGCACTTTAGCTACTTTTAACGTTTTCATATCGCGAGACAAGGTGGCCTGCGTAAGGTGATATCCTTGTTCATGTAATTTCACCAACAATTCATCCTGACTATGAATTTCACTGGAAACAATAATCTGCTTAATGGCTAATTGTCGGCTAACGCGATTCTTCATTTTTGTATATATATGCAAACCTCCTGCAAATTTATTCATTTTTTATAAAAAACAAATTTTAATTCCGGAATTATTTCTATTTTTGTAGCGGATTTAAAAAACAGGTCGAAAACCTGAATCAAAGAAGTGAAAGAATAATTTCTGAAAAAGTGAACAGAATACATCAAATTAATAGAAAATAAGCACAATGCGTTTGAACTACTTCCGTAGACAGACGCATTTTTTTTAATCAATATAAGCGATCATAAGAAATGACAGAGGCAAAAAAAGTCAGTTTGGTTTTAGAAGACGGAACCCGTTTCGAGGGTAAATCTTTCGGATACGACAAGTCGATTGCTGGCGAGGTAGTTTTTTACACCGCCATGACAGGTTATCCGGAAAGTTTAACAGATCCTTCATATACGGGACAGATCTTGGTTTCGACCTTCCCTCTAATTGGGAATTATGGGGTACCTTCTGATCAAAAAAAGGATGAAATCCACAAATTTTACGAATCCGACAAAGTGCACATTAGCGGTTTGATTATCTCCGACTACTCGGCAGAATACAGCCACTGGAATGCGATTAAAAGTTTGGGCGACTGGTTGAAAGAATCGAAAGTACCTGGACTATATGGAATCGACACACGCGCACTAACAAAAATCCTGCGGGTGAAAGGATCCATGTTGGGTAAAATTGAATTCGAGGATGAGCCAATTGAATTGTATGACCCAAATGCTGAAAACCTGGTAGCTGTTGCCAGCACCGACAAAAAAGAAGTTTACGGGAATGGCGAGCACAAAGTAGTGCTGGTTGATTGTGGTGTAAAAAACAACATCATCCGCTGCTTGCTAAACCGAAATTCAACCGTTATTCGAGTTCCTTGGGACTACGACTTCACAACGGACGAATTCGATGGTGTATTCTTATCAAACGGACCCGGCGACCCCGCCATGTGCGATAAAACTGTTGCCAACATCGAAAAAGCTATCCAACTCGAAAAACCAATCATGGGAATTTGTTTGGGTAACCAATTGCTTGCCCGTGCTGCCGGAGCTGAAACGTATAAGTTAAAGTTCGGACACCGTAGCCATAACCAACCGGTTCTTCTTGCCGGAACTGATCGCTGTTTTATTACCTCTCAAAACCACGGCTATGCCGTTGCTCCGGAATCCCTGCCTGCTGACTGGGAACCGATGTTCATCAATGTAAACGACGAAACCAATGAGGGTATTCGTCACAAGACCAAGCCCTTCTTCTCTACACAATTCCACCCCGAAGCCTGCAGTGGCCCGGTTGATACGGAATATTTGTTTGACGAATTCATTGAAAACATTGTAAAATTCAAAAAAGGCTAACAAATCATTCCTGAACAAGGAAAAGAAAGGAGCAAAACACTAAAAATTATGGTACGTTTAAATAAAAGTATTAAAAAAGCAATTGTTCTGGGTTCGGGTGCACTGAAAATCGGTGAGGCCGGCGAGTTCGACTACTCCGGATCACAAGCCCTGAAAGCCTTAAAAGAAGAAGGCGTTGAAACGATTCTGATCAACCCGAATATTGCAACCATTCAAACATCGGAAGAGATTGCCGATAAAATCTACTTTCTTCCGGTAACAGCTCATTTTGTAGAGCAGGTTATCAAAAAAGAAAACCCTGACGGGATTCTGTTGGCTTTTGGTGGTCAAACAGCACTTAACTGTGGTGTTGACTTATTCAGACAAGGAATTCTGGAAAAATACAATATCCAGGTTGTTGGTACACCCGTGCAAAGTATCATCAACACAGAAGACCGCGAGATATTTGCGGGCATTTTAGGTGAGATTGATGTACTAACACCACGCAGTGTAGCTTGTACCAACATGGCTGAAGCCAAAGCTGCAGCTGAAAAACTTGGTTTCCCAATCATCGTTCGCGCCGCTTACACCCTTGGTGGACTCGGTAGTGGATTCTGCGCCAACGATGAAGAACTGGACAAACTGGTTTCAAGTGCCTTCTCGTACTCACCTCAGGTGTTGGTTGAAGAATCACTAAAAGGATGGAAAGAGGTTGAATACGAAGTTGTTCGCGACAAATACGACAACTGTATCACCGTTTGTAACATGGAAAACTTCGACCCACTGGGTATCCACACCGGCGAGTCGATTGTAGTTGCTCCTTCGCAAACACTTTCCAACTCCGAATATCACAAGCTGCGCCAAATTTCCATCAAGATCATCCGTCGTATCGGTATCGTTGGAGAATGTAACGTACAGTTCGCACTCGATCCACATTCGGAAGATTACCGGGTTATTGAGGTCAACGCACGTCTTTCTCGTTCTTCAGCTTTGGCATCAAAAGCAACCGGTTATCCATTGGCTTTCGTAGCTGCCAAATTAGGCTTGGGTTACGGTCTCCACGAGCTGAAAAACTCGGTGACCAAAGTAACGACAGCTTGTTTCGAGCCAGCTCTGGACTACGTTGTTTGTAAAATACCTCGTTGGGATTTGAATAAATTCAGCGGCGTATCGAAAAACCTCGGAAGTTCTATGAAATCGGTGGGTGAGATCATGTCAATCGGCCGAAGCTTCGAAGAAGCGATCCAAAAAGGGATCCGGATGGTTGGACTGGGGATGCACGGTTTTGTTGGAAACAAAGAGGAAATCACCATCGAACAAATCGATGAAGAACTTTCGAACCCAACCGACCGTCGTATTTTTGCCATTGCTGCAGCATTCGCCAAAGGATATTCCATTGAACAGATTCACGAAAAGACAAGAATCGACCACTGGTTCCTCCAGAAACTGCACAACATTCATGTATTGAAAGATGCACTGAGCGAAAAATCGAAACTGGAAAACGTGAGCGACGAATTGTTGCTTGATGTTAAAAAAGCCGGTTTCTCAGACTTCCAGATTGCTCGCTTGGTTATGGATTCAAGCAATAAAGAGATCCACGAAGCACTCATTGATGTTCGCAACTATCGTAAAGCAAAAAATATCGTCCCGGTTGTTAAGCAGATTGATACCCTTGCCGGTGAATATCCTGCTCAAACCAACTACCTCTACCTGACTTATAATGGTACTGAGAATGATGTTGAGTTTCCAAAAGATCAAAAATCAGTCATTGTTCTTGGCTCCGGTGCATACCGTATTGGTAGCTCGGTTGAATTTGACTGGTGTTCGGTGAATGCCATCAACACGATTCGCAAAGAAGGTTACCGCGCTGTCATGATCAATTATAACCCGGAAACAGTAAGTACCGACTACGATACCTGCGACCGACTGTACTTTGACGAGCTGACTTTCGAGCGTGTCATGGACATCTACGAAATGGAGAACCCCAAAGGGGTGATTGTTTCAGTGGGTGGACAGATACCGAACAACCTGGCCATGAAACTGCACAAGCAGGAAGTTAAAATCATGGGGACCTCGGCTATTAAAATTGACAATGCCGAAGACCGTAAAAAGTTCAGTGCATTACTTGACGAGATCGGCGTTGACCAACCACGCTGGAACGAATTAACCAGTTACGACGACATCTACAAATTTGTCGAGGTAGTCGGGTTCCCGGTATTGATTCGTCCTTCATACGTATTATCAGGTGCAGCGATGAATGTTGTGTCGAACCACGACCAACTGGATCACTTCCTGCAAATGGCTGCCGATGTTTCGAAAGAACATCCGGTTGTTGTTACCGAGTTCATCGAAATGGCCAAAGAGGTTGAAGTAGATGCTGTGGCCGATAAAGGTGAAATTGTTGCTTACGCAATTTCAGAACACGTTGAATTTGCCGGTGTTCACTCCGGTGATGCGACCATCGTATTCCCTCCGCAAAAATTGTATGTCGAAACCATTCGCCGAATTAAAAAGATCTCGCGTGAAATTGCGAAAGCACTGGAGATTTCCGGTCCTTTCAACATGCAGTTCCTGGCAAAAGACAACGATATTAAAGTAATTGAATGTAACTTAAGGGCTTCACGGAGCTTCCCTTTTGTGTCGAAAGTAATGAAGATCAACATGATTGAAATTGCGACACAAGTTATGCTCGGCGCTCCATATACCAAACCGGACAAATCATTGTTCGAACTGGATTATGTAGGCGTAAAAGCACCGCAGTTCTCATTCGCCCGTTTGCTGAATGCTGACCCGGTACTGGGAGTCGACATGTCTTCAACAGGTGAAGTAGCTTGTATTGGAGAGAATTTCTACGAAGCAATTCTGAAGTCAATGCTTTCTGTTGGTTACAAGTTCCCCGAGAAAAACATCCTGATCTCTTCCGGACAGGCTCGTTCAAAACTCGAATTATTGAACAGTGCGAAACTTCTTCAGGAACGCGGATTCAACATTTTCGCGACTGAAGGAACCCATCGTTTCCTTCGTGAAAACCAAGTAGAATCAACCATGCTGCACTGGCCCGACGAAGAAGACGAAAAGCCAAACACCATGGATTATCTGCGCGATAAGAAAATTGACCTGGTGGTTAATATCCCGAAAAATTACTCGAAACGTGAGCTTAGCAACGGATATAAAATCCGTCGTACTTCAATCGACTATAATATCCCGTTGATTACGAATGCCCGTGTCGCAAGTGCCTTCATTTATGCTGTATGCAAATACAAATTGGAAGACATTGTTATTAAACACTGGGACGAGTACAAAGCATAATTTCCAAAACAACAATAACGAAAAAATCCCGCTCAAAAGGCGGGATTTTTTCGTTTATTATCTACTCACTATTCTTTTACCGGCGCAAGGTATTTATAAACCAAGCCTGCTATAATTGCCCCGATAATCGGTGCCAGCCAAAACAACCATAGCTGCCCTATTGCCCAATCACCTACAAACAGTGCCTGACTTGTACTTCGTGCCGGATTAACAGAAGTATTTGTCACCGGAATTGAAATCAGGTGAATTAAAGTCAAAGACAAACCAATGGCAATACCTGCAAATCCGGCTGGCGCTTTCGGGTGAGTAGCCCCCAAAATGACAATCAAAAACATGAAAGTCATCACGACCTCGCAAACAAAGGCTGAAAGCATACTATATCCTCCAGGGGAATGTTCGCCGTATCCATTCGCTGCGAAGCCACCCAGCTCGAAGCCCGGCTTTCCGCTTGCAATGGCATACAAGACAGCAGCGGCAGCAATTCCGCCAAGCACCTGCGCAATAATGTATGGAATCAAGTCCTTCCCTTCAAAACGCCCACCGATCCAAAGACCAACAGACACCGCGGGATTCAAATGACACCCCGAAATATGACCAATGGCATAAACCATGGTTAAAACAGTCAACCCGAAAGCAAGGGCAACACCTGCAAAACCAATCCCTAATCCGGGAAAAGCTGCAGCTAAAACGGCGCTCCCGCAACCGCCCAAAACCAACCAAAAAGTTCCTAGAAACTCGGCTACAAGTTTTTTCATACGTTGATAATTTATTTAATGTGGATTAAATGAGTTGTATCATTCTGTGTATAATGAGGTTCAATTGATGGTATTCAAATTACGACATCTGTATGACATATAAAAGATCTTGTATCAATAACAGTAAATTAATTCAATACTAAATAAATCCGAAAAACAGCCTGAGAGGTTCGCTTATCGAAAGAAGAAAGAATTTTCTATCGGCAGAATTTGTAATTTGGCCCTTGATTTCAACCTCAAAAAAATTGCCCTATGAAGCGGATTATTACCTATTTTATGCAAGGAGTGGTTTTTGTTGCACCTTTAGCCATCACCGTTTATATTATCTTTTTAATCTTCGATTTCATTGATGGTCTGCTTCGCGACGTACTCGAATCGTGGTTAGGCCATATTGTCCCCGGACTTGGGCTGCTGGTTATCGTAGTACTACTCACCCTTCTTGGCTTATTGGGTGAATATGTGGTTTTCAACCCATTTAGACGAATTTGGGAACGGCTGCTAGGCCGTGCTCCGCTGTTAAAAGTAATTTACACCTCTTTGGTTGATCTCTTTTCCGCTTTTGTTGGCAAGGAAAAGAAATTCAATTCACCGGTTTTGGTATGTATTAACAAAGAAAACCAACTTTGGAAAATTGGGTTCCTCACCCAAAAGAACATGGATGAATTGGAACTGCCGGGAATGGTCGCTGTTTATTTTCCGCATTCCTATGCCTTCTCCGGCGAATTGTTTATGGTTGAAACGTCTGCTGTCAAAAAATTGGATATGCCTCCGGCCGAAGCCATGAAATTTGTTGTTTCCGGAGGAGTAACACGCGTCAACTAATCAACGACAAAAAACTGTCGATTATACGGCCATTCTTGCTTCATCCGATTTTTTCGATCATTTACCGATAAGTGTCGATAGAGCCGTCCATATTTCTTAAATTTGTTGCTAATCATAAGAAATTGTGTTTTTCGCAACAACTTAAACCAAAATCACAACTATGGAATTGTTTAACGCAACTGAAGTTGTAAAGGACTATGCCGGACATCGGGCGCTTGACCACGTGAGCATTTCGGTTGAAGAGCAATCCGTTTTCGGCTTGTTAGGCCCGAACGGAGCCGGCAAAACCACCCTCATCCGGATCATCAACCAAATTACGGCACCCGATTCAGGCGAAATATTCTTCATGGGACGTAAAGTCAAGTCAACCGACATTCAGTACATTGGATATTTACCAGAAGAACGCGGACTGTACAAAAAGATGAAAGTTGGCGAACAGGCTTTATACCTGGCTCAACTGAAAGGAATGTCAAAAAATGATGCCCTGAAGAATTTAAAAAAATGGTTTGAGAAATTTGAAATTCAACCTTGGTGGAACAAGAAAGTTGAAGAGCTTTCTAAAGGGATGGCACAAAAGGTACAATTTATCACCACCGTGATACACGAACCCAAGCTGCTTATTTTCGATGAGCCTTTCAGCGGATTCGATCCCATCAATGCCAAGTTGCTGAAAAACGAGATCCTCAACCTAAAAGAACAGGGGGCCACCATTATCTTTTCAACGCACAACATGGCATCCGTTGAAGAAATCTGTGATCATATCGCACTGATTCATAAGTCAAAAAAAATCCTTGATGGCAACATCTACGACATCAAAGAGAATTACAAACTCGGCATCTACGAAATAGAAACGCCCGAACTACATGCGGTCAACAGCCATTTCGCAGGCAATGGGTTTGAAGTCATGGAAGAGGAAATCCGAGGGAACCGCCAACGGGTTAAATTCCGGAAAAAGGACGGAGAAAGCAATCGCGATGTCTTACAAAAGCTAACAGCCCAAATAGAGATATCTGCTTTCAGGGAAGTCATTCCGAGCATGAACGACGTTTTCATTCAAGTTGTTGAACACGCAAACCTAACCAAATAAACCATGAACAAAGCACTTTTAATCCTCAAGCGAGAATACCTCACCCGTGTCCGCAAAAAGTCATTCATCATCATGACGCTTTTGGTTCCTTTTCTGTTCGGAGCTTTTACCATTTTACCGGCTTGGCTGGCCATGCAAGATGACCATGAAGAACGGACAATTGCGGTTTACGACGGGACCGGCATCTTTCTTGGTCGTCTCGAAAATACGGAATACACGAAGTTCCATTTTGTTCCTAAAGAAGAGTACCTCAAAATCCGGGAAGATCTTAAACAAAGCCCATTCTACGCTTTGCTGTTTATTCCGCCCAACATATTAAGTTCTAATCGGGCACAGATTTTTTCGGATAAACAAGTAACAATAGATATCAAATCATTAGTCGATGACAAGCTGGAGCAGATTCTGGAAAATGACAAGAAACAAAATGTGATTGCTGAATCAGGAATTCCGGATCTGGAAGAAAAGCTGGCTGCGACGAGAACAAACATCCAACTCGAAACAATTAAAATCGGTGAGCAAGGCGAATCAGTCAAGAGCTCTACCGAAATTGCAATGGCCGTTGGTTACGCTTGTGGCTTCATTATCTATATGTTTGTCTTTATATATGGCACGATGGTCATGCGCGGTGTCATGGAAGAAAAGACAAGCCGCATTGTTGAAGTTATTATCTCCTCGGTAAAACCGATGCAGCTCATGTTCGGCAAAATAGTTGGCATTGGGCTGGTCGGCCTCACACAATTGTTTTTTTGGTTGATCATAGGCGGAGCAATAATAACCGGGGTTCAAACTTTTGCCGGAGGAGACCCGGCACAAGCGATGGAACAAACCCAAAACCTAATGAACACCCAAGGGGTAGCTTCGGCTCCAGCTATTCAAGCGCAGCAACAAAATATGGCCCTCGAAATTATAGATATGATCGGCAACCTGAATCTGACGCTGATCCTTTCATCATTTATTTTTTATTTCCTGGCTGGGTTCTTAATGTATTCGTCTTTAATGGGCGCTATCGGATCAGCTGTCGATCATGATGAAGAAGCGCAGCAACTAATGCTGCCGGTAACCTTACCACTAATTTTCTCCATTATTATTCTCTTTCCTGTGGTCAAAAATCCGGAAGGTGCACTCGCCTTTTGGGCATCTATGATTCCACTAACATCGCCGGTAATCATGATGGTCCGTGTTCCATTCGGTGTTCCCACCTGGGAACTTCTATTATCTATGGCAACCCTAATTGCCTCAATAGCAGGAACAATATGGATTGCAGGCAAAATTTACCGCACCGGAATATTGATGTATGGCAAGAAAGTTAACCTTAAAGAAATTGTTAAATGGCTTCGATATCGAAATTAATTTCGTCAAAAGGTGACTAATCTCAGATTTTTTATTTATAATTGTTCCAGATAAGAAAACGACATGAATCAAAACTTCTTCTATATGTGCATGTGTTGTTGTATGAAAATGCAAAACGGGGAAGGTATGTGTCAACATCAGTAAGATTATATTTTCATAATATATTTTGAGCCTTCCCTTTCCGGAAGGCTTTTTTTTTGTAATTTTTTAAAACCCTATAAAATTAAAACACATGAAATTTAACAACATTCTTGAAACAATTGGCAACTCGCCACTTATTCGTTTGAATCATCTGTTCCCTGCAGATTACGAAGTTTACGTGAAACTGGAAAAAACCAATCCGGGCGGTAGTATCAAAGACCGCATTGCACTGGAAATGGTTGAAACAGCGGAACAACAAGGTATTCTGAAGCCCGACACCTTATTAGTCGAGCCAACTTCCGGAAACACTGGTATCGGATTAGCTCTGGTAGCTGCAGTGAAAGGCTACAAATTGATTTTGGTTATGCCTGAATCAATGTCAATTGAACGCCGCCGTATTTTAACGGCCTACGGAGCCGAACTGGTTCTTACGCCGAAAGAAAAAGGGATGAAGGGAGCTATTTCAAAGGCAGAAGAAATCGCAGCCGAGCACCCAAATTCATGGATACCTTCACAGTTTGACAATGAAGCAAACATTAACGCTCACCGCAAAAATACCGCTGAAGAAATTTTGGCTGACTTGCCGGAAGGTTTCGATTATCTGATTACCGGCGTTGGTACAGGCGGACACATTTCAGGTGTGAGCGAAGTGGTAAAAGCGAAATTCACGAATGTTAAAACATTTGCAGTTGAGCCGGAATTATCTCCTGTTATCAGCGGAGGAGCTCCCGGTCCTCATCCAATCCAGGGAATCGGTGCCGGATTTATTCCTAAAAACCTATTGACCGATCAATTGGACGGCACCATCCAGGTTTCAAAAGAAGAGGCATTTGAATACGCCAAACGTGCAGCCAAGGAAGAAGGCTTATTCGTAGGTATTTCATCCGGTGCATCTTTGGCTGCTGTTGCCAAGAAAATCCAGGAGCTTCCAAAAGGATCACGCATTGTAACTTTCAGTTACGATACCGGAGAACGCTACTTGTCAATTGACGGATTGTTTTAAACGACGAATAGTCATTCTTTCTATATTTCGAACAAATGGGAAATACGCCATGCAAGACCAGCTCAAAAGAGCTGGTCTTTTTGCTTGCTACACACGATAACAAACCCGAAAACACTCTTCACCTTACATTCTTCTAAGTCTTAATAAACTAAACAAATTAGTCAAACAGCCTCATTCATCACGACTAATTCCGAAACCAGATAAAATCAACCATTCCATTTTCTATCTTTACTTTTTTAATACAAAACAGGATGAAACTCGCAGTAATCGATTTAGGAACAAATACCTGTAATTTACTGATTGCCGAACTGGTAAAAAACGACTACCGTTTGCTATACCAAGGCAAAGTTGGCGTAAAATTGGGGAAAGGTGGCATCAACAAAAAACAGCTAACACCAGAGGCCTTTGAACGGGCCATCTCCTCCTTAAAGACTCATCAACAAACGATTGCCAGAATCGGTGCCGACAAGGTGATCACCATTGCGACTTCAGCTGTTCGGGATGCTGATAACAAGTACGAATTCGCCAAAGCCTTGCGGGATGCTACTGATCTGGAATTGACCATTATCTCAGGAGAAGAGGAAGCCCGGCTAATTTTCAACGGCGTTGTACTTGCTTTTGGTGATATTCCGAAAAACAGCCTGATCATGGATATTGGCGGAGGAAGCAATGAGTTTATTCAAACAAATGGGAATAGCTTTAACTGGAAAGATAGTTTTCCACTGGGAATGGCTCGGGTCGTTGAGCAATTTCCACTGTCAGATCCGATCAATCCCGAAGAAATTAAAGCTATCGAAAGTTGGTTTGATGTTGGCTTGAACAATCTTTGGAACCAACTAAACGGATCAGAAGTGAGTAATCTCATTGGTTGTTCAGGAGCCTTCGACACCCTGGCTGACCTCGTTGACAATACGGCTCCCGGAACAAAACAACGGATTACCCAGTCAATCAACAAGGATGATTTCGCCAGGATTTCCCAACAAATCATCCATTCAACCAAAGCTGAGAGAGAAAAGATGACGGCTATGGAACCTCTTCGGGTAGAAATGATTGTTCCGGCCTTTATTCTTATTCGGCTCGTTCTGGAGAAGTTAAAGATTTCTAAAATTACCCAAACTGACTTTGCCTTGCGCGAAGGGATTTTGCGCGAATGGATTAATGATTAATTTTGTTGATCAACACTGATAAAAACAAACACATGTCTAAAATACTTGTAGTCGACGATGAACGCAGCATACGGAATACGCTAAAAGATATTCTGGAGTATGAAAAATACCAAGTTGATTTAGCAGAAGACGGAATTAGTGGACTGGAACTGGTTCAAAAAAACGAGTACGACATTGTTTTGTGCGACATTAAGATGCCCGGTATGGATGGCATTGAGGTGCTTGAAAAAATTCAGGAAGCCGGTATTGATACACCTGTCGTTATGATTTCGGGGCATGGAAACATCGACACTGCTGTAGAATCGATTAAAAAAGGTGCATTCGATTTTATTGAAAAGCCACTGGATCTGAATCGCCTGTTAATCACAATTCGCAATGCCACCGACAAATCAAACCTGATTACTGAAACGAAGGTTCTGAAGAAGAAGGTCAGCAAGAAATATGAAATCGTTGGCGAATCGGAAACCATTCTCAAGATCACAAACATGGCTGATCGTGTGGCACCAACCGATGCGCGTGTTTTAATCACCGGATCGAACGGAACAGGCAAAGAATTGATCGCCCGTCGATTACATGAAAAAAGCAACCGATCATCACAACCATTCATCGAAGTAAACTGTGCTGCGATTCCTTCTGAACTCATTGAAAGCGAACTTTTTGGACATGAAAAAGGCGCCTTTACTTCAGCCTTAAAACAGCGCAAAGGGAAATTTGAGCAGGCCGATGGCGGAACCCTGTTTTTGGATGAAATCGGCGACATGAGCCTCTCAGCACAAGCCAAAGTACTGCGGGCCCTGCAGGAAAACATTATCACCCGTGTTGGTGGCGAAAAACCTATCAAAGTAGATGTGCGTGTTGTTGCAGCCACCAATAAAAACCTAAGCGACGAAATTGAAAAAGGTAACTTTCGGGAAGATTTATACCACCGCCTAAGTGTCATTCTCATTAAAGTTCCATCATTGAATGAGCGCCCTGATGACATCCCGCTGCTGGCGAATCACTTCATTTCGCAAATCTGTGGTGAATATGGCATGCCTCGGAAAAACATACAGCCCGAAGCAATAGCTAAGCTACAGGAAATGAAATGGACCGGAAATATTCGTGAGTTCCGTAATGTTATCGAACGACTGATTATACTTTGCGATAAAACAATTACCGGTGAGGATGTTGACGCCTTTGCAGCTCCGCTCAAATAACGATGATTCAAAATCCTTAGCGTCCAATCGCAGCCGAACTCAAAACATTTTTTAGATTTTTTTCTGCGAAAGAAAACATCTTTAGAATTCCGTTGTTTACTATGACATAAAAGTTTGAAGTTCTTTTACAAACGATATCTAGAAGATGAACCTCTGAGTACGGTAAGTTTATTTGTTGTTGTCATGGCGTATTTTTTAAACATCTAAATTCGGGTAGCGTGCCCGGAGTACTGGCCGTTATTCAGGGGTTTTCTTTTGTTTTGTCAACTTTTTGTTAGAACACTCACTATTTTTTCTTTGTTTCGTACTATCTTAATGGCGTTCTATTTTAACTTCTTACGTCCATGCTAAAAAGAACCCCATTCTTAACGATCCACATTCTCTTTTTTATCATTCTATTCTTTTTTATGGGTTTCCATAGGCTTTGGTTTAAAGAGCCACAGTCCATTCATGCCTGGCGACAGTCCGACAGCTACGCCATCACCCTAAACTATTACCTTGAAAATCATAATCTATGGAATCCTCATTTGTTTTACACATCAGAGAATGGCGACCGACAGGCGGTAAGCGAGTTTCCTATCATCTATTACATTGTTGGAAAAATATGGAAAATAACCGGCGAATCTCCCGGCATATTTCGACTTATTAACCTGCTGATATTTTGGATCGGGCTCTACCATCTGCTGTTGTTGATCAATCATTGGGTGAAAGATCGATTTTGGTCTTTCGCGGTACTTCTTTTTCTTTATTCGTCTCCCATCATTGGGTATTACGCCTTTAATTTCACCCCCGACGTACCAGCCTTGGGATTAGCAATGAGTGGTTTATATTTTCTAAACAAGTACCTACACAACGGTAAAATTACGACTTTAATTGCTGCCTGCCTTTTTTATACTTTGGCTTCCCTACTGCGCATAACCGCCCTATTATCTATATTGGCAGTAATCTTTACATTGGTAGCTTACTACCGTGCCCAACTTTTTGCCAGTAGAAGAAAGTTACTAGAACTAGGCTTGTCTCTTTTAGTCATAGCTGGAGTGTATTTTGCATGGAACCGTTATGCCAACTGGTACAACCAGCAACATATAAGTAGCATGTTCTTGCAGGAAATCCTCCCAATATGGAAGCTTAATTCAGAGCAGATCGAAAGAATCGTTGAATGGGCTTATCGCGATATTATTCCAGCTTATTTAAACCCAGCTGGACTGGTCTTTGTAATCTCCATCTTCATTTTTTTGCTAATCCGCTTTAATAAAGTACCTGTTTCACTCTTTCTATTTACTGTATTTTTCGGACTTGGGAGCATCGGCTTGATGCTACTGTTTTTTAAAATGCTAGACGTTCACGACTATTTTCTCACCTTCAGCCTCCTTATAATTCCTGCGATTCTAACCACCGCTTTGGTATACATCCGGCAACAAAATCCAGAATGGCTCAACTCTACTACAAACAAGATACTAACAGGTATTTTACTAGCCTTGCTTTTAAACAGCAGTATGATTATTTCGCGCTCACACTACAACCCACATCAATCCGCTGTCAGGAACAGCTTCCCACTCGAGAAATCGAAACGGGAATATTGGGATTACATATACTGGACCATGGAACTTCAGGATTTTCAATACAAAGGAATGTCTACCTACTTGCGAGAGCTACATATCGAGAATAACGACAAAATCATCTCTCTGGGAGACTACTCCCCCAACCGGACCCTTGTTTGGATGGAAACCCAGGGATTTACTTACGCGTATGGCGAGGACCGAAATCTCGAAGCCTTTATCGAGAAATGCATTCACGCAGGAGCCAGGCACCTCGTATACAACGAAAACGTTCAACCTGATTTGGAAAAACTGCAACCATACCTGGGTAAACAAATCGGGCAGTACAACAAGATCAGGGTGTATGAGATCACCCATTAAACAAACTTGCAACTCCGTGCAGCTGAAATAGTGCGAAACTACTTCCCTGATCCATCTAATTGCGTTCTGCCATGTAAACCGCGTCCAGATATATCATTGAGTCCAATGGTATTCCTTTATCTTTTGCTTTCTGTCTGACAGTGGAGAGCCATTCTGGAGTATTCTTAATTTCCTGGATATAATGGTCTATTTTGTTATCAAAGTTGGATTTTTTGGTGGAATATTTAATTTCAAATTGACTTTGAAGCGAATCTGCTTGATCCGGCCTTATCTGTGAATTTAAAGCGACAATATATGTACTTGTTGTAAGTTGTTTAAAAATTGTATCTAACGAAACTGGTATGCCAAGTCGGCTCGCTTCATCTTTTACCACATTAATCAAGCGCCCGGCATGTCGCGACGGAGTAGATAAAACGTGTATCTTTTTTCCTGAAATAAGTACAGTATCAAGTGAAGCAAAAGAAGAATGCCAGAATTTTACATCGTTACTACCATCAACGGAGGTGATCACATGCGGATAGACTTTGTGTAAAATGGCTTCATACTTTACTCTGTCAGCACAATAACTAAATCCATAAACAAGTGCATTTTCCACCTGTGGCCCACTTTCCCAGGTCGGCTCTACAAACCAATAATCCTCTTTCCCAATATGGCTTTCAACAAACTGAGCCGCCTGTTTTCTATAAGTGTTTGAAGCTGCTATAGCATTATAATCTGTTGATAAGAAAGGGGCTAACGATATAAACAGCAAAAGAATCAGCAATCCATATTTCATTACTGCCGTCACTTTCCGCAAACCCATCGAATTTTCGAATAGAAAAACAATCCCAAACAGAAATATTCCATAAGTACTGAAAAGTGGCACGAGGTAATAATTTTTATAATGTTTCGCAACTATTACAAGTTGGATCAAAATCAAGACCATATACCCCAAAACAAAAGGCAAGCCTTCCCTTTTGCCTTTTGGCTTCCAAAGGACAACGATCAAAGCAGCCAGAAGTAAAAGAACAATAAACAGAAGCTCCGGATTCGTAGTGAAGATTACTTTTAGATTATCTAAAATCTTCCCCATGTTGAGAATCCGCGAATCACCGGATCCATATAGCCCATCGTGACTTATGACCTCAAATACGAACCGTTTAAATGCCTGAAACTTACCTAAAATTGGTGAAATAAATAAGGCAAATGATAATAGCCCCGAAATCGCGTAGATGCCCCTACACTTCCAATTATTCAGCAAAAACAATACAAAAACTAAAAGTGGGAGGTAGTTTATTTTGGTTGCAAACCCAAGTCCCATTACCAGGCCGAGCCAAGCGGCCAACTTTAGCTGATTTGGCGTTTCAGTGAATAGAAATTTAAGTAACACGATAACGAACAAGAGCGTGACAATAGCTAAAAAGCGATCGGGATTACACCGATTAAAAAGGTCTAAAAGAACCTGCTGATAAAAAAGGCTCAATTGTAATATAAGAACGTTTGTTATTCGATGATTTTGAATGCCAATCTTCCCAATTATAAATACCAGCGATGCAGCGAGTAACGTTAATGATATTGAAATCGCTCCAAGGTAAAACTCCGGGCGGGTTAAAACATCAACGGCAATACTGTCTTTCCCTGCCAAAAGATGTACAATTCGAATAATTAGCCCATTGTAAACCTGAAACGGGGTACCGGGGTGATCGGTGTGCCCAATTTGTCCAAACTTTAAAAGTGCGCAATTTAGTCCGTTTATCAAGTAGGGATATTCAGGGTCAGATCCTTTTACATAAAAGGGTAGACTTGTAAGGTATGAATATACTCCCCAAAGAATTACCAGAAATGGAACAACATAGATCGTTTGATTCCGGTGAAAAACGGACATTTTTGACTTCATAAACTTTCTTTAATTAAATTACTGCGTGGCAAAGACACTCATTTTAACCAGAAGCTGACCATACTTAAAGCGATTAATTTGGCCACCCCGGCACTCCATCCTTGGACTCCGCTTAAGATGTCTGTTGTATTTAATATGTCGAAAATAGCAACATTAGTTCGAGGAAACAAGCCGGGCACAATCAATCAATTTCATCCAGAAAGTCCCGATTATTTCGCCTTTCCAAATTTTATCGTTTATATTTGACAGACTGATTCAAAATAAATTCATGGAGAGAGTTGCCATATTCCCAGGATCTTTTGATCCGTTTACTATTGGTCACGAAAGTGTTGTTCGTCGGGCCATCCCAATGTTTGATAAAATTATTATCATGATCGGATACAACTCCAATAAAAAATCATTTTTCCCCTTGGAGAAACGGTTGGGTTGGATTGACAAGGTATTCAGCGATGAACCTAAAGTCGAAGTCCGGAAGCATGAAGGCTTGACCGTTGATTTTGCCCGATTGGTTGGCGCAAATTATATTTTGCGCGGTTTGCGTACTTCGGCTGACTTTGAATACGAGCGTGCGATTGCTCAAATGAACAAAAAACTATACCCGCAGATTGAAACCATGTTCTTACTGACGATGCCAGAACATACGCCGATCAATTCATCAATCGTCAGAGATATTATTTTGCATGGTGGTGATGCCAGCATGTTTATTCCTACCGGATTGAACATGGACGAATTTACATTGAATAATGAATAAGCTTTTCACTTTTATTTTTCTCTTTTCGTTAGTTTTTGCAGCCCAGGCCCAAACACAAGCCGTGCAAATCAGCGGAAATGCTCCGGAATATGCCGGTCAGCAAATTGCGCTGATCTGTCCATCGAATCCGGTTATCTACAATAACGACCTGATAACCACAATCAAAATTTTACCCGATGGATCTTTCGATGCATCAGTTTTTATCAATCAAACGAGCTATTGCTATGCGTTAATTGGTCGTTGGAAAGCGGAAATATACTTAGAGCCCGGAGAAAACTACCAGCTAGTTCTCCCCCCCTACCAACCGTTAAGCGAAGTTGAAAAAAGGAATCCGTATTTTCAGCCCCAGTCAATTTCATTCGGCATAAAAGAATTGCCGGCGGATGACACCAACCGTTTGATTCAAAATTTCGAAGAAGCTTACAACCGGGAAGAAAACAACTACTTCAACCAGATTTTCAAAGACAAATCAAAACTTGCGGCAGATGCAATGATCAGCCAACTGGAGAGCGAGTTTCCTGAAAGCGGAAACAGCTATTTCGAAGCCTACAAATACTATAGGTTAGTGACGATCCGCTTTGCGCTGAACCAGGATAAAACAAGCGAATTCATCAAAACATATGTCGATCGGCAACCAATCCAGTCCAATCTGCCACCTTTCGAACAACTGTTTAATCAATTGCTCACCAACTTTTTCTATCACGAAAGCAACCTGATTGACGGCAGCCAATTTCGGACATTAGTGGGCACCGCAAACCTGAAAGGCATCGAGAAGTACCTCACCGAGAGAAATGGATGGAGCACAGATTTTAGCCATATGGCTATTCTGAAAGGAATTAATGATGCATTTTACAAGCAACAGTTTAATCCCCAAACCATACTCAATCTGCTAAGTAAAATAGAGCAAAGCAATTGGGGAACGGGAGAAAAGAAAATAGCAGCGGCACTAAAAGTTAAACTCCTCCACTTGATGGTTGGAACTGAAGCTCCTGAAGTCCACATGCAGGATCTCAACGGTACTTCAGCCAAATTAAGTTCTTTTAAAGACAAGTTTGTCTATCTTCATTTTACCACAGTAACCAATCCAATTTGCAGAAAACAGCTGGATGAGCTGAAAACCATTGCAGACCAATACAAGACAAAAGTTGAATTCATCAACTTACTCCCCAAAGCCGATTTAGCTAAAAAAAAGCTGATTTTACAACAAAACTGGCCAGGCAAATTTATGATTGTTGATGATGAAGTGCTGGAAAACTACCAGGTAAAATCATTCCCCACCTCGTATCTTCTGGACGAAAAAGGCATTCTGATTTCCTCTCCGGCTTTAAACCCGTTAGATGGATTATCACATACGCTATCGGATACGATGAAGCAAAAGCAATTGCAGTAATCTAGAAATCAGGCTAAATAATCATTTAGCAGGTCTCGCAAATTACCGTAAGTTGATTGAAAAACCTGGTCGAGTTGCGAAGGAGCAAACCAGCGAACTTCGGCAATGTCTTCTTCAGTCTGAGGAACAGGGATGTCACTCCCTGAATATGACATTTCGAACCAGGATGTTTCTTTCCACACCCAGTTGTCATCCTCGGGCAAGTAAGGAGACTGGTAAATGTGATAGGTTGAAGGAAGTTTTCGTTGAATCACCATGCTCCCGATTCCGCATTCTTCTTCCACTTCCCGAACTGCAGCACTTTCGGTTGATTCACCTTCTTCGATCTTACCTTTGGGTAAATCCCATACGCCCAAACGCTTAATAAATAAAATTTCGCCCTGAATATTTCGAACAATTCCTCCTGCAGCCGGAATTGGATTCATCTGCTGAATCACCTTATGAACCAAGTCTTTTTCAATCAAACATTTATAGATAGGTTCTTCAACATATTTCCGGCTTTTCAAGCTCACCAGAAAAGCCGAAAAATCACTAACTCGCTGTATTTCAATTGAATTCTCAATGTTACCTGAAAGTGAATTCTTAATTTTAGGTAACAAAAGGATCACCGACTCATTGAAAAAAACTTTGTACATTTGCGAGGAATTCAGATAAAACATTTAACATTATGCAAGACATCCACTTGGAAGTAACTAAAAAGCTGGTACAAATAAATACAATAAAAATCCAACCTACAAGTCCGTTCACCTGGGCATCAGGCTGGAAAGCTCCGATTTATTGCGACAACCGGAAATTGTTGTCCTACCCAGAAGCAAGAACATTTGTTTGCAAACAATTTTCAAAAATTGTGCGCGAGAAATACCCACAAGCTGAAGTCATTGCCGGGGTTGCAACTGGCGCGATTGCTATTGGTGCATTGGTAGCCGAAGAACTCGGACTTCCGTTCATCTATGTGCGTTCAAAACCAAAAGATCACGGTTTGGAAAACCTAATCGAAGGTGACTTGAAAGCTGGTCAAAAAGTTGTTGTTATTGAAGATTTGGTTTCAACAGGCGTAAGCAGTTTGAAAGCCGCTGAAGCGATTACATCGGCCGGTGGCGCTGACGTATTAGGCATGTTGGCTATTTTCACTTACAACTTTCCGGTGGCTAAAGAAGCTTTCGCTAAAGCCGGAATTGAATTAACAACTTTAAGTCGTTACCAAACATTGCTTGAAGTAGCTTTGGAATCAGGTGACATTGAAGAAAGCCAAATCGAATCGCTGAACAAATGGCGTGAAGATCCGGCAAACTGGGGTAAGTAATCCAGACTGACAAAATATATCGTACAGCAATCCCCGGCCCTGTCGGGGATTTTCTGTTTTTAAAGTTTCATCATCTTCAAGCTGAAATGAATGAACCACCTGGAATCATTCAAACAAAACAATCACGATTATGGCAGTTCAAAAATACGTTAGCGATATTAAAATCGTCGAACAAAACCAAGAAGTAGTTTACAACTACCTTTCTAATTTCGATAACCTTTCAACCTACGTAAACGAAGGGCTACTATCGAAAATAAATGAATCCGTCCCACAAATCAAAGTCACTGATTTTGAGTCGGACGCTGACTCATGCCGCTTCAATATTTCGGGTATGGGAAAAGCTGAAATACGAATCATCGAACGGGAGCCAGTCAGCACAATTAAAATCAACAGTTCCGGTGGCTTACCGATCGGAATTACGTTTTGGATTCAACTGTTGCCCGTCACTCCCTACCAGTCGAAAATGAAATTGACCCTACATGCCGAAATGAGCATGATGATCAAAATGATGGTCAATAAAAAATTAGAAGACGGAATTAATCAGTTGGCTGACATGCTGACCAATCTTCCTTACCGTTAACAGACAGTTCAACGTCTAATTCAAAACAAACACCAATAAAGGATCCCGAAGGAACGAAACGCAATGATTACCAAACTAAAAATCGATCAATACTATCGTCAGCATGCTGATCTACCGCTGATCGATGTACGTTCACCGGGAGAATTTCAAAAAGGCCATATCCCCGGAGCTTTCAACATCGCGCTTTTCGATGATGATGAACGAGCTCAGGTGGGAACCATGTACGTGCAGCAGTCGCGGGAGAAAGCAATTGAATTGGGGTACAAATTTGTCACCCCAAAGTTGCTCGACTTTATCACTAAGTCGGAACGAGTCTCCCCATCCAAAGAAGTTGTTGTACACTGCTGGCGCGGAGGCATGCGCAGTGCCGCTTTTGCGCAACACCTGGCCGATAACGGTTTTAAGAAAGTCTATTTAATTGAAGGAGGCTACAAAGCTTATCGAAAACTGGTGCTCAACACGTTCGAGATACCGTTTAAGCTGAATGTTCTTGGCGGCTACACCGGCAGTGGAAAAACACATATCCTGGAATCGGTCAAAGATTTAGGTCACCAGGTGATCGACCTTGAGGGAATAGCTTGTCACAAAGGTTCAGCCTTTGGAGGAATTGGTCTGCCGGACCAACCGACTGTTGAGCAGTTCGAAAACAATCTGTTCGAGGAATTCCGCCAGCTCGACTTTTCGAAACCAATTTGGATTGAAGATGAAAGCCATAACATTGGTCGGGTAAAAGTTCCGATCAACCTGTTCACGCAGATGCGCAATCAAACTTTATTCTTTCTCGACATCCCGGTTGAAAAACGTGCCGGCATGCTCGTTGAAGACTATGGGAAATGCGAAGCTGAACAACTGGCAACTTCCATTCAACGTATTCACAAACGGCTGGGTGGTCTGGCTGTCAAAAATGCCCTCCGGTATTTGGAAGAAGACAACTACTTTGAAGTTGCCAAAATAGCCTTATTCTATTACGACAAATCCTATCTAACCGGTATGAAGTCGCGCGAAAAATCGAAAGTCATCACCATTGAACTGGAAGATACCGATGCGGCAAAAAATGCCCAAACAATTTTAAATCAAATTGAAAGCTATGTCTGAAATAAGACTCACTCAATATAGCCATGGAGCTGGCTGCGGATGTAAAATATCTCCTCAGGTACTCAGCACCATTCTTCATAATACCATCAGCCCTGTTGTTGACGCACGTTTGCTCGTTGGTAACGAAAGCCGCGACGATGCCGCTGTTTATGACATGAATGACGGAACCGCCGTTATCAGCACCACCGACTTCTTCATGCCAATTGTTGACGATCCGTTTACTTTCGGCAAAATTGCAGCAACCAACGCTATTAGCGACGTGTATGCCATGGGTGGAAAGCCTTTGCTCGCCATTGCTATTTTGGGATGGCCGGTTGATAAACTCGCTCCTGAAATTGCCCAACAAGTTATGGATGGAGGACGGCAAGCTTGCAAAGAGGCCGGAATTATACTCGCCGGCGGACACAGTATCGATAGCCCCGAACCCATTTTCGGGTTGGCGGTAACCGGCCAGGTAGAACTGAAAAAACTGAAACGCAACGACACCGCGGAAAAAGATTGCTTGTTATACCTGACCAAACCGTTAGGAGTTGGTGTTTTCACAACCGCCCAAAAACAAGGAAAACTGAAAGCCGAGCACGCCAATCTCGCTCCTGATTCGATGACCCAACTTAACAACATTGGGCAAGCACTTGCCGAAATTGAAGGTATCAAAGCAATGACTGACGTTACCGGATTTGGACTGCTGGGGCACCTGACTGAGATGTGTGAAGGAAGCAACTTATCGGCGCAAATTGAATTGGACAAAATTCCGCGCTTCCCGGACGTTGATTATTACATCGATCAAAACTGTATTCCGGGCGGAACACACCGTAACTGGTCGAGCTATGGTTGCAACATTCAACTGAAAGAAGAAAAAGATAAATTGATTCTTTGTGACCCTCAAACCAGTGGTGGTCTTCTGTTGGCCGTTGATCCGGCAGCAAAGGCTGAAGTGGAAGAAATTTTGCAAAAACATCAGTTTCAAACCACACCTTTCGGCTTTCTAAAAAGTAAAGGGGACAAGTTGATTGAAGTTATTTAAACGCGACAATCCGAGCTGTCACCTCCATTTATTCATCGCTATTTTCGTGATCAATTTAGCAACAAAACTGTTGTTACAACAAATAGATTTCCAAACTTCCGGGAAATACGTTCAAAAACAGGAAAAGCATTATGAAGATATTCAAGAAAGAAGATAAAATGAGCTCACTGGTTTCAGCAAACTCCAACCTGCTACCGGTGATCAATCGTTTTGGAATCCAGTTGGGATTCAAAGAGAAGACCATCCAAGACATCTGCAAAGAAAAAGAAGTGAATCCTGATTTCTTCCTGGCGATTGTGAATACTTACACTGATGAAAATTATTTTCCGGAAGAAGAACTGCTTTCTTTCTCCCCTCTTTTATTAATTGATTATCTGAAAAATACACATAACTACTACATTGGTTACGCGCTGCCCAAAATTGAGCGTTTACTGGAAAATATCATGGCAAACTGCGGAGAAAATTATCCCAGCCTGAAGATGATTAGTTCGTTTTACCAAAAATACAAGACCGAATTGCTCTTGCACTTAAAGCACGAAGACGAAAAAGAATTCCCATACATTGTCGAACTATATAAAACCCGAAAACTAAGGCCCGGGCAAAAGTCAATTACGGAGTATGAAAATGAACACACCGATGTTGAAGAAAAACTAAGCGATCTTAAAAACCTGTTAATCAAATACGTTGAACCAGGATACAATCATAATGATATGAATGAATTCCTGCAAGCGCTGTTTCAGTTTGAAAAGGACTTGTATGATCATGCACGTATCGAAGATGCCATTTTGATTAAACAGGTGAGCATGTTGGAAAACGAATTAAAACCTAACGAAGTCCGATAATGGAAGAAAATGTCTTTATTATTCATCCTTCTGAAATTATCCGAAAAGGACTTGCCTGGATTTTACAGGAATATTTTAAGATGGAGATTACTCAGCTGAGTGCGATCAGCGATGTAAACTCGTTTGCCGCCATCAGCAATAATTTAATTATTACCATCATACAAAAAGGCGCCAGCTTGCCTGCAGAGACCGAAGAACGCCTCCGAAAAAACAATCAATTATTTGTCGTTAGCCTGAGTGCATCAACTGACAAAGAGGGTTTGGTTGAAGGATACGATTACGACTTAAACGTATTGGCTTCCAATCTTGAGATCCAAAAATTAATTCAGGTAATTCGGAAATCGGCCAGCAAATCCAAGCCAATTATGGCTGATAACGGCGATCTGACCCAGCGTGAGAAAGATGTGATTCGACAAATTGCACTGGGACTGTCCAATAAAGAAATGGCCGACAAACTGAACATCAGCATTCACACCGTCATTTCTCACCGAAAAAATATCACAGAAAAGCTGAATATCAAATCGATATCCGGGCTCACTGTTTATGCAATCATGAATAATTTACTGGATATTTCAGACATCAATCCTGAAGAATTGATTTAAACCAAATTTTGCTGCCAGTCCCAAATATCCCAACTATTCGGGATTGAATTTTCTGCGATTTAACGTCAACTTTGAACTGAATAAAAACATTCAGTTATGAAACGAGAGACTTTGAACGGCAAACTATTTATTTGCTCTAGCTGCCAGAAAATACATTTGGAATTTATAACCACGGGGCTTGATTTCAGAAACCAACAGTCGCTAAAAGAAATGCTGGTTTACTTGAACGGAGTTAAAGCAACAAGCGACGATTCATCGGATCAGAATATGCCATATCGCCGCAAAATAATGATCCCCTTTCAGGATACGAATCTAAAAATGCTTCTCACCCCATCAGAACTGGATGAATTAACACAACTGATCGCAGGATTTATTGCGCAACTAAACGGCGAGACCAGTGTCGAAAGGCAAAAAAATATCCCGATGAAGTTGTTCAACGGGATATCTTCTATTCAGTTAAATTGACAATTATTCTTTCGTTTCTGAAAAACTTCTAGCTGACGGGATAAATAAGTTTCGTTTTAACTCACGCTTTTGAGGGTTCAACTCACGACTGATTAAATTAAGTTTCGCCGATTTGGTTGAAGCTGTTGTCATGGTCGAACCGGTTATAAGGCTAATTGCCTGAGCGAGCATCGGATCAGCAGGATCGCCAAAAGGAAGGGCATCCAAAATATCATCTTCAATTTCATAGTCCGGAGTTAATCCATCGGTAAAATCAGTGTAGCCATTCACATTGGAGTATTTCATTACAACCGGCACCATGCACCATTCCTCATTATCGTCCGGGATGACGTACATCCCCGTATATTTTCCATAAGTATATTCCCCGATTTGCACAACATCCATATAGGGATCCAGTCCGGCTATTAACAACTCACTTGCCGAAGCCGTTCCCGATGTTGTCAGAAAGTAAACGGTGCTCAAATTCATGTTCGCCGAGTTATCAGTGAAACTGTAATATAGTTCGTCCGGATAATACCGCTCGTAGGAAGCCTGAACGTTGTCATTAAACTGCAAATTAATCAGCTTCTCGCGACTACTCACAACACTGCTCGGCGCAATGGCTGATGCAAGTTCGGTAGCTGCATCGATCTCACCTCCTGGATTATACCGTAGGTCGACAACCAGATCTGTAACTCCGGCAGCTTTAAAGTCGGTAAAAATTTCATTCATCGAATCCAAAAACTTATCCTGATCGCCGGCAACGAATTCAACATAAACTAAATATCCGATCTTCTTTCCATCGGCCTCCAAAACAGTGTGGTAGATTGATGGATCGGTTGAAACAACCCTGGAAGTCAAATCATACGATGTACCGGACAATCCAATCGAACTTCCGGTTAACTCTCCCAACTGGACCGAGTAACTGCTCCCCGAATACAAATCGTAGTAATTGTCAACCGTCATCGCGGTATTATCGATCTCCAAAATAATATCGCCGCGCTTCAACCCTGCCTCTTCAGCCGGAGAATTCGGATACACATAATCAACCACAATAAACACACTGGTTTCATCACTAAACAAATAAAACTTCGGATCGTAGCCCATCGTCACCGGCGTTCCGTCAAAGTCGGCTGCCAGCGAGGCATAATCATCGGTAATCCACGACCACTTGTCTTCAGTTGTGTATAACAAATCATCAAAATAAGTTGCGGGATCCTCCTCCTGAGTTTCGTCGATATCCGGAAGTTTGTCATTCCAGAGATAATAAGTTTCCATGTTCTCTTTAATCCACTGATTGGTGGCCAAAGTTTCAGCACTGATTTCATCACCTGTGTCATCAACAATTATTTCTTCATCTTTTTTACAGCTAAAAGCCATAAAAAGGACCAGGACAAACAGCATCGATCTGACTAAAATGTGTTTCATAGTTCTAAGTATTCTGTTTTCATAAAAGAAAGGAGGATACACGAAATCCCAAAGCGCTAGATTTGCTACTTGAATTTGCGGGAATATTCTTTTGTGTTCATGTCCTTTATTGTTTAACTTCCAGTAAAATTAGTTATTTAAACTCCAATTGAGACCACGATTACCCTAATTAATTTGGCGAAGAATTTTACAAAATCCAATTCAATATTAGTATAAATGCGAAGCCCACCGCCGATATGATTGTCTCCATGATTGTCCACGAACGAAGAGTGTCTTTTTCATCCAATCCTAAATATTTGCCAACAAGCCAAAAGCCGCTATCATTCACGTGCGACAAGATAGTTGAACCAGCTGCAATAGCGAGAACCATCAGCGCTTTTTCTGCTTGACCCAGCTGAAAAACAGTAATAATGGGCGCCATAATACCTGCTGCCGTAATCATTGAAACAGTAGATGAACCCTGAACAACTCGTACAACAACCGCCAATATATAAGCTAAAACCAACGGCGACATCGAAGATCCGGCAAGCTTTTCTGCCAGCAGCTGCCCCGTTCCGCTATCAATCAGGATTTGCTTAAACACTCCACCCGCTCCTGTTACCAAAATAATTAAACCCGCCGGAGCTAATGCTTTGTTGGAAAGCGTCGCCAGTTGATGTTTGCTGAACCCACGCCGAACGCCTAAAACATACAAGGCCAGCAGGGTTGAAATAATTAATGCGACAAACGGGTGCCCCAGCAAAAAGAGGACATCGTACAAACGTTCCGGCAACATTTCATTATGGTACAAAACTTCAGAGAACGCCTGGATCACCATCAAAAATAACGGCAGCCCGATAATCAGGATGATTGTCCGAAACGAAGGCAAATTCCGATCTGACTGACGGATTTCATTCGCATCGAAGAAATCGGGCACTTCAACATGAATTTTGGTACTGATGTATTTTCCAAACACAGGGCCAGCCACAATAGCAACAGGAATGCCAACAAAAAAGCCAAACAGGATAACCCATCCCAACTGAACATCCAGAATCTCGGCGACCGCAACCGGCCCCGGAGTTGGCGGAATAAAAGCATGAGTTACTGCCAATCCGGCAAGCAATGGAATGGCATAAAACAAAACTGAACGTTTTGTTTGCCTTGTCAATTCGTAGATGATGGGAATCAGAATAATCAAGCCAACGTCAAAGAAAACGGGAATAGCCACAATAAAACCGGTCATCACCAGCGCCCACGAAGCACGTTTCTCACCAAAATAATGCAGTAAATGCCGGGCAATAGACTCAGCTCCTCCTGAAGCTTCCAACATTTGACCGAAAATAGCGCCCAAACCAACTACTGTTGCAACAAAACCAAGCGTATTCCCCATACCGTTTTTCATGCTATCGAGAATCAGCTTAAAATCCATGCCTGTAAATACACCGACCAAAACACTCACGATCAACAAGGATAAAAAGGCGTGGATTTTCAACTTCAAAACAAGAAACAAAAGCAACAGCACTGCCAGAGCGATACCGAAAATCAGGTAAATTTCATTCATCTTAGTTTGGTTTGGGTTGAATGCTTGGTTCTTACTTCATGATATAACTGACCTCCTTGAAATGATATTCATTGATCTTTCCGCTTTCTTCCTCAATCCGCAACTGTCCTATCTCGTTCACTCCAATTATCCGTCCTCTATAAGTTTGCTGTTCATCCCGGTAATAGTGCCATTCATTTAACCGATAAAGGCTCGAAACAAACATCTGATTGAGTGTACCTACTTCCCCATCGATTAATTGACAATAAAATCGATCGATTTTTGACAGAACTAGTTCAAGGCTTTCCTTCAAATCGTATTCGTCACCGGTAACTTGTTTCAACGAAACGGGATTCGGTGCGTCTGAAACAAAATGATCCTGATTGATATTTAAACCAATGCCAACAACCGACGAACTGAAGCGTCCGTGCATAATCGCATTCTCAATCAAGATTCCGCAGACTTTCCGATCGCCGATATAAATATCATTTGGCCATTTAATGGAAACATGGGGACAAAAAGTATCCAAAAACTCCTTTAAACCGAGACAAATCGCTTTTGATAATAAAAACTGATCTTTTATTTCAAGAAAATCAGGGTGCAAAACAATCGAAAAAGTGAGATTTTTACCCGACTCACTTTCCCATATATTCGCTTGCTGTCCGCGTCCCTTTACTTGACTGACTGCCAAAAAGACAGTACCCTCTTCTACCTCACGTTCACGCAGTTGACTGCTGGCATAGTTATTGGTACTTCCGACCTGTTCGAGAAAAACAACGGTTTGACCGATAATCTGAGACTTCATTTTTTGAGTTTTTTAACAAAAAAGTATAAACTATTTTTTTAATTTTCAGGTTATTACCCAGAGCAGTTAAAAACATCAAAATAAACGAAAAAATTTATCTTTGTATTTCTAATAAAAATTTATGGCTAAAACGCAGACAGAGAAGGACAGTGAAAGTCTAATAAATGCCGTTATCGAAGGAATCGACCGAAAAAAGGGACTGGATATCGTCAAAATTGACTTAACAAAAATAAATCACTCCGAATGTAAATATTTCATCATTTGCCACGGTAATTCTACGACCCACGTAGATGCCATTGCCCAATCAGTTGAAGACACGGTTGAAGAGATGATCGGAGAAAAAACCTGGCACAAAGACGGTTATAAAAATTCAATCTGGATATTGTTGGATTATGCTGATATCATGGTGCATGTCTTCCAGCATGAGACCCGTAACTTCTACAATTTAGAAAATCTTTGGGCAGACGCAGTAATTGAGGAAATAAACTTAGAAAACAATTAACAAATGGCTGATAATAAATCAAATAAAAACAAACAACGTCCCAACCTGGGCAATTTCAAAAACGGAGCTAAACCTCCAAAATTCAATCCATACTGGATTTACGGGGTCGTGATTGTTTTATTTCTGGCAGTTCAATATTTCAGTTTCGGTGGTGGCCCCGTTAAAACCAACTGGAACGAAGTAAAGAACACGATGCTGAAGGATCAGGACATTGCCAAACTAGTGGTTATCAACGAGAACGAAGCACAGATATACCTAAAAGACAGCAGCTATGAAAAATATGCTGACAAGCTGAACAAAGGATTCAATGCCCCTGCCAAAACAGGACCTCACTTCTATTTCGAAACCGGTCCGTCTGAGGCATTTGCTAAAAACCTGGAAGAAGCACAATCTGACATTCCGGAAGCTAGCCGGATTGATCCGATCTACGAAACTGTTCACAACTATTTCAACGAAATACTAAGCTGGATCTTTCCTTTCCTATTAATTATAGGTATTTGGTGGTGGATTTTCCGCCGCATGAGTAAAGGAACAGGTGGCGGCGGAGGTGCCGGCAATATATTCAGTGTTGGCAAATCGCAGGCAAAAGTGTTCGATAAAGACTCGCGTGTGAATACCTCGTTTAAAGATGTGGCCGGACTATCGGAGGCGAAACAGGAAGTTGAAGAAATTGTCGAGTTCCTGAAGAACCCGTCGAAATACACCAAACTTGGTGGTAAAATCCCGAAAGGCGCCCTATTAGTTGGCCCTCCTGGAACCGGTAAAACCCTGCTTGCCAAAGCTGTTGCCGGTGAAGCCAATGTACCGTTCTTCTCCATGTCGGGTTCCGACTTTGTGGAAATGTTCGTCGGTGTTGGTGCATCACGTGTTCGCGACTTGTTTAAGCAAGCCAAGGAAAAATCACCATGTATTGTGTTTATCGATGAGATTGATGCCATTGGACGTGCCCGTGGTAAAAACCCAAACATGGGATCGAATGATGAACGTGAAAATACCTTGAACCAGCTGTTGACCGAAATGGATGGTTTCGATACAAACTCGGGAGTGATTATTTTGGCTGCAACAAACCGCGCCGATATTCTGGACCGTGCCTTAATGCGTGCCGGACGTTTCGACCGTCAGATCCATGTTGAACTGCCCGACCTGAACGAGCGTCGCGACATCTTTAAAGTACACCTGCGTCCACTGAAATTGGATGAAGAAGTTCAGGCGAACTACCTGGCCAAACAAACCCCTGGATTCTCAGGTGCTGATATTGCCAATGTTTGTAACGAAGCCGCATTGATTGCTGCCCGAAACAACCACGATAAGGTAAACAAACAAGACTTTCTGGATGCAGTCGACCGGATTATCGGAGGACTGGAAAAGAAAAATAAAATTATCTCGAAAGAAGAGAAAAAACGCATTGCCTACCATGAAGCCGGACATGCCACGATTAGCTGGCTCCTGGAACATGCACACCCCTTGGTTAAGGTGACAATTGTACCTCGCGGAAAAGCTTTGGGCGCCGCCTGGTATCTGCCGGAAGAACGTTCCATTACCACCAAGGAGCAATTATTGGACGAAATGTGTTCAACCTTAGGTGGCCGTGCTGCCGAGCAATTAGCCTTTGGTAATATTTCATCAGGAGCGCAAAACGACCTGGAAAAAATAACCAAAACAGCTTACGCCATGATCAGCATCTATGGTATGAGTGACAAAGTTGGTAATTTCAGTTATTATGACTCAACCGGCCAAAGCGATTTCGGGTTCACCAAACCCTATAGCGAGAAAACCGCTGAGCTCATTGATGCGGAAGCAAAAGCAATGATCGACGAACAGTACAAACGAGCAATCAAAGTGTTGGCCGAAGCAAAAGAAGGACATCACCAGTTGGCTGAAAAGCTGCTGGAAAAAGAGGTTATCTTTGGTGAAGATCTCGAAGAAATCTTTGGAAAACGTCCATGGCAGAAAGATGAGCTCCCAGGCAACGGAAACACATCAGACACCAAAGCGTTGACCGACAAAGAAGATGATGTACAAGTAGAAAAACAATCTTAACCAATCGATAGCATGTCGTCCAGGGAAAATATTCTAAACCGACTGAAACAAGGCCGCCATAGTCGTCCCGAAGAATTCATTCCGGAACCAGACTTTGAATCTCCGATATATCATGAACCGAAGGGCAGCTTAGCCGATTGGTTTCAGGAAAATCTGGAATTAGTTGCGGGAAAAGTTTTCCGTCCGAAAAACCTGGACGAAGCCATTCAACTTATCGCCGGTTTTAAAGCCGAAGAAAAATGGGAGCATTTGTTTTGTGCAGATCCCATTCTTCAGAAAGCGCTAACCGGTCAGGTTGAGTTTGAGCAAAAAAGCGACGACTTCCTGAATTTGCAAGTTGGGATTACCCCTTGCGAATTTTTGGTTGCTCACCTCGGTTCGGTTATGATTAGCTCTGGTGGTGAGTCCGGGCGTCGCGTTCATGTGTTCCCGGAAACTCATATTGTCATTGCTCATCAACGTCAGCTTGTCAAGTTTTTAGATGATGCTATGGAAGCCATTCAGGCCAAATACCATGGCAACCTGCCAAGCTCGATTACAAATATTACCGGCCCAAGCCGGACCGCAGACATTGAGAAAACATTGGTCATGGGTATGCATGGTCCCAAGAAACTCATTGTTCTGCTCTGTGATGAACCATTTTAAATCTCCGCTATGGAAAAGGATTTTGTGTTGGTTTTTAGTACGTCCGAAAATTTCAAGGCTGAAATAGCCAAAGAAATACTGACGGACAATGACATCAACTGTGTTGTTCTAAATCAACTGAATTCCGTTATTCCTTCAATCGGTGAAATTGAAATCTTTGTGCACAAAAATGATCTGGAGCTTGCTCTGGACATCCTCAAAAAGTTGAAAAATTGAAAAACCTGCTCGTCCGGTCAATCACCGGAATTCTCTTTGTTGCTGTCATGCTCGCCTGTTTGTATTTTGGCGAATATTCTTTTGGTATTTTGTTCCTGGCGATCTTGCTGGGCATGCTCTACGAATTCTTCAATATTACCGGCTCGTTGAAATTTCAACCGCACCGGTTTATTGCTTCACTAACCGGAGGGCTCATGTTCATCCTGAGTTTTCTGATCGCTTCAGAACGGATCAATCCCTTGTGGTTTTTCAGTATTTTCCCTTTTATTCTGATCACTTTTGTAAACGAGCTGTTTGCCAATAAAAAACATTCCCTACAGAACATCGCAATCAGTCTTACGGCACTGATTTACGCTGCAGTTCCGATTAGTCTGAGCAATTACCTGGTTTTTTCCAAATTCCACGGAAACTATTCCCCCAAACTATTCCTGGCCCTCTTGGTTCTGATTTGGGTGTACGATTCAGCCGCCTATCTTTTCGGCGTTAGCTTCGGGAAACGTCGTTTATTCGAGCGTATTTCGCCCAAAAAATCATGGGAAGGAGCAATCGGCGGGACCATCACGGCAGTTGCCGTTTCCGCTCTTCTCTCCCGTTACATAACAGAAATTGACTTGGTTCACTGGCTGGTACTGGGATTCTTAATTGTAGTGGCTGCAACTTTAGGCGATTTAACCGAATCGATGATCAAACGGCAATTTGGGGTGAAAGACAGCGGAACTATTTTCCCGGGGCATGGCGGTATTCTCGACCGTTTCGACTCGCTTCTGTTTGCGATCCCTGTGTTTGTATGCTACCTTGAAGTCTTCATTTAACTTCTTTTGAATGGTTTTCGAGTAAAGCAATGCAAATTTCTTTATTTTTGCAGCGCTTATTACGGAAAAGCTTGTTGGAATGCGAAATTGAAACATTCGGTCAACGGCGCGTAAAAGCATTTTTGACTAGTGATATTAATTAAGACATTCTTTTATACATGAAATTTCATCCGGCGGGACACAAAATCATTCGTAACACGATCGTCCTTTTAATCGCGTTTAACCTGATTGCCTGGCTCTTTATCAGTCATTCATTCTTTAGTAGTTTAATCAGCCTGGCCTCCTTTGTGGTATTGGTCCTTGTATTACAATTCTTTCGCTACCCTCAGCGAAAAGTGCAAACCAACCCCAAACACGTTATTTCACCGGCTGATGGTAAAGTTTGTGTCATTGAGGAAACCGAAGAAAAGCTCTACCTGAAACGTAAATGTCTGAAGGTTTCCATTTTTATGTCGCCCTTAAACGTACACATCAACTGGGTACCCGTTCCCGGGAAAGTTACTTTTTCGATGCATAAAGAAGGTGAGTTTTATGCTGCCTTTAAAGATAAATCGGCTGATGAAAATGAGCGTTTCTGTACTGCTTTTCAATTAGCCGACGGACGCGAAATTATGGCCAACCAAGTTGCCGGAGCTATGGCCCGCCGCATTCTGAACTTCCTGAAAGCAGGACAAACAGTTACCCAGGACATGGAAATGGGCTTCATCCGTTTTGGTTCACGGGTCGATTTGTACCTGCCACTGGACACCAAACTGACTGTAAAACTGGGTGACAAAGTAACCGGATCACAAACAATTATTGGAGAATTAAGCTGATGAGAACGATCAAAGAATTCTTTTTCTGGGTTCCAAATTTCATTACATCATTGAACCTGGCAGCCGGTTGTTTGGCTGTCTTTTTAGGTATTCAAGGCTATATTGGCATAGCGGCATTACTGATCGCTGCAGCGTCAGTTTTCGACTTTATGGACGGCATGGCAGCGCGCTTGCTGAACTCCTACTCGGAGGTTGGCAAACAAATGGATTCGCTGGCCGACCTGGTTTCCTTTGGTGTAGCTCCCGGAGCGATTTTGGTGACCATGCTCCAACTGGCGATGTTCAACGAAGTAAGACCTTTATTGGAGATTGATGCAAGCTGGATGGAATGGATTTTCCTGTTATCAGCCCTTTTGGTTCCGATTGCCGGAGCATTTCGCCTGGCCAAGTTCAACCTGGATACCCGACAAACCGAAAATTTTCTCGGTCTGCCAATCCCGGCAAACGCGTTGTTTTACGCATCACTGGCAGTTGTTGTGGCCTGGGGAAGCAAACCAGCCATTGAATATGTCATCCTGAATCGGTTCAACCTGTTGACCTGCATCGCCATTATTTCGGCGTTGATGATCTCGGAAGTACCGATGTTTTCGCTGAAGTTTAAAAGCCTGAAGTGGAAAGGCAACGAGATTCGTTTGTCATTCCTTGTTTTATGCATTGTGCTTTTTGCAGCCCTCAACATCTATGGTTTACCGCTCATCATGCTGAGCTACATCGCCATTTCGCTGGTACAAAAAGTGATGGCTTAAGGGCTACCCGCAAATACGTCTTTACAAACAAATTTCAATTGATATCGAACGGCCCCGAACAGGGGTCGTTTTTGTTTTCGATGGGCTTGCTTTATCAAATCCGGCGGAGTCGCATATTATTACCGGGAATTCCTATAGCCATACGATGCATGGAGCAGTCTCCACGGGTCAATCAAAAAAAAATGAAGGTCATGCAGGTCGATCCATAACCGGTTCGTTTCATTCAGCCCGAACGATAATTATGGTTCAATTGTCAGTGGTTAAAAGTGTCAAATTTTAAGGGGACATTCGCCACGAACAAAAACCACGTGTGGTTTTGGGTAAAACTACGTGTGGTTTTGTGAAAAAGCACACGTGGTTTTCTGAAGAGCTAGTTTTTATTGAATTCTGCGTTTTTCATCGCATCCAAAATCCGTTTTCCGGGACGATAATTTACACTCACTTTCTTAATGGTGTAAAGGTCGACATCGTCCAGCCTTTCCTCCGCATTACTGCTAATGGAGGGATACAGACTACCGAGCTTTTCAAACCTGACAATCCGGCTTTGGGACAACTTGTCCTGGATTACGTTTTCCAATGCGATGATAACGCCACGGATATCCGCTTCCGAGAGAGCACTGAACCGTTCAATTTCCTTGACCAGTTCATCAACAGTTACTTCTTTTCCATACACAATTTGTGCATAAAACTTCTTTTCGCCTCCACCGAGAATACCGGGTTGGCCTTTTTCTACAACTTTATAATCTATTGACATAGCGATAATTTTTAAACATTTCCAAATGCAATAAACAAGGCTAAGTCCCCTTAAAATTCCGATCACATTTCAAGAGCATAAGTTGATCAAATACCGGCAGTCGAAAAGTCTTACATCACATTCGTAATCAGCCTGGCTCTCTGTCAAATTGAAGTTGGTCCCCGTGGAACGTACAATTTCAACCCGCTTAAAACAAGCCACAAAGTAATTCAATCGTATAGCCATAAACAATGCTACTAAACATCACATAATTTTTCAACAAACATTGACTTTAAGTTCCCAATGACAGGGATTTCGTTCGTGAAGCCATCTTGCTACTTTTGCCGCAGATCGGATCAATTCAACTTCATCCAAAGACACAAAATAACACTGACTGTTAGCAACTTAAGACAAACGGGGATGAATGTCAACAACGAAACAGCCCGCTAACGGAGTCGCTCAACCACAGAAGAACAAGTCGTCTGACTTTACGTAAACAGCCATACGCATTTCTAATAATGCCGACAGAAAACGAGGATGAAAACCCAAAGTCAAACCAGACCCTCAAGTCGGGCCAAAGCGGGCCGGCCCCCCACCGTTACTATGCGGTTTTCCTTGAACCGAATCACCCTGAATCATGCAAGGCGAGTCTGCCGAAAATCGAAAGAGTAAGCCTAACACAACTGTCTCGAACATGAAAAAAGTTATTTTGGTGCTGGCCGTTGTTTTAATCTGCGCCACTGCTGACGGACAACGCATCGGGCTTAAAGCCGGTGTTAACTTTGCCAATGCAAACTTCGAAGTCATGGACCTGAATGTTTCGCTCAGCTCGCGAACCGGTGTCCTTTTTGGCGTTGTCAGTGAATTTCAACTGTATGACTTTCTGTACCTGCAACCTGCACTGCTCTTCGCTCAAAAAGGATACGATGCTGAATTTGAGGGCATGAGCGGATTCGATCACTTCAATTACCTCGATTTACCGATTAACTTCCTTGTCAAGGCTGACTTACAAGGTCCGAAATTGCTCCTGTACACCGGCCCAACGATCAGTTACGGGCTGAATGGTAAAACAGAATTCGAGAACGATCGTGAAGATATTCAATTTGGAAGCGGTGACGACAAGTATGACCGTTTCGCTTTGGGATGGAATGTCGGCGGCGGACTTGAGTTCTTAAATCTCCAGCTAACCGGTGAATACACTTTTGGCCTTTCCGATATCACGCACCTTGGCGACGTGAGTTTAAAGCACAAAGCTTTCTCCATCTCACTAGCTTATTTCTTTGGCAATTAGCACTGCCGCCTAAAACAAAGAGAGGCTACCCTCAACCCGGATAGCCTCTCTTGTGATTTATTCTTCGTATTTCTTTTTAACGTGTTCAAACTTGTCGTTGTATTTCTTCACGACGTACTGGACCAGGAAAAGCGAAACTGCAATCAGCACCGGCCAGGTTAAAAACAGGAATATCGATTTCCAATACATGGGCAATTGTTTTTAATATGAATGTGAATCTTCGCCAATCTCGTCGGCATCAATTTTCTTGTTGTTCATGGCTTTCCAAACCCAAACGATGTAGGCTAAGACGAACGGCACGAACAGCGAAACATAGCTCATCGCAGTCAAGGTGAAATGGCTGGAGGAAGCATTTTGGATGGTCAGCGACGACTGCAGATCGAAGCTTGACGGGTAGAAGGCTGTGTTGTTGAAACCGGCAACCAGGAACAACATCCAAACGACCAGTACCGTTCCGCCGCCGGCAAACCAAATACCGCCCTGGCTGGCTTTAAACAAGCTCGAAGCAATTCCCCAAAGTACTCCAACCACACCAACAAGCAAAATCAGTGTTACCACAGGCATTGCCAACAGGTTGTGCAGGTATTTGTAGCTTTCCATGCTTACTGTTCCGGTTGCCGCATCGACTGCAAAACCATCCTGAAACAGCAAGGCTATCAGGAAATAAAGGAAGAACACCAGGAACGGAACGGCGTTGTAAAGCACTTGTTTTTTACTGCGTTCGTAGACGTTGGCATCGTCAACCGAATTGATGAAGTACAAGGCACCAAGCACACGGGCCAAAAAGAAAACAGCCAATCCCAGCGCTACATTGTGAAAGGTCAGCACTGCTTCCAAACCGCGGAATGGCGTTTCCCATTGCACATTGTTCATGTCGTTCAGACTAAACATGGCGCCATTGAAAAAGGTACCAACAGCCGTTCCGACCAAAATGGTTCCGAAAGCACCATTCAGAATCAGGAAGATTTCGTAAGTACGGGCTCCCAACAGGTTGGCCGGCTTCTTCCGGTATTCGTACGACACGGCCTGAATGACAAAGAAAAACAGGATCGCCATCCAAACCCAGTAGGCACCACCAAACGATGTGGCGTAAAACAACGGGAACGATGCGAAAAATGCACCACCAAAAGTCACCAGCGTGGTGAAGGTGAACTCCCATTTCCGCCCCAAGGTGTTCACCAGAAGCGAACGTTCAGTATCGGTTTTACCGATCGAATAGATCAATGTCTGACCGCCCTGCACGAAGGTCAGGAACACAAACAAAGCACCCAGCAGGGAAACAATCACCCACCAGTATTGCTGTAACGCTAAATGTGATAAACTTTCAAACATTAGTTGTGTCCTCCTTCTTCCTTAATTTTCGGCCCTATTTTAATTTGGCGCATCATAATTTTCAGCTCAGCAATCAATAAGATGGTGAAGATTCCGGCAAACAGCCAGAAGGTTACCTGCACTGCGCTGGTACTGATTTTAGTTACTGCAGCCAAGGTTGGCAGCAGGTCTTGTACAACCCAGGGCTGGCGTCCAACCTCTGCCACGATCCATCCACATTGTTGTGCAATGTAAGCCAGCGGGATTGTCCAAACAGCCAGCCACAGAAACTTGCGGTGTTTCTCCAGCTTCCCTCTAATGACAAATAAGAAAGAAAGGAAGAAGAACAGAATAAAATACATCCCCAGAAACACCATGATGTGGAAACTGTAGAATGACAGTGGCACACTTGGGATCAACACATTCGGATCGGTAATGTAGCCGTAGCCAAAATATTTAAAGTAGTTTTCCTGAAAGTCTTTGGTTTGAAACTCTGCCTTGATCGACTCCGCCAACTGATCATTCCCGCCCTTCTTGGCTTCTTTGAACTCTTTCAGCTTTAAAATAGCCGCCTTGCCACGTTCAATTTTTTCGTTGGCCGACATATAGCCATATTGCTCATTCCCGTTGATCAAGTCATTGATTCCGGGAACAAAAGCATTCCAGTCCATATAAGCCATGTACGACAGGATGTTTGGGATCTCCAGCTTCATATTGAAGTCCATCAGGTTCTCGTTGGTGTGGTCCGTGTCAGTGGTCGACATGACACCCAAGGCAATCAATCCGGCACCTTCACTACCATTATACAACCCTTCAAAAGCCGCGAATTTCATCGGCTGGTTTTGAGCAATGTTACGGGCCGAACTGTCGCCGGTAAAAATAACGTAGATCGAAGCCAGGAAACCAAAGACGGCAGCAACGGCAATACTTTTCCGGGCAAAAACAATCTCGCGTTTCTTCAGGATAAACCAAGCTGAAATACCAATCACAAAAATGGCAGCTAGCACAAAGCCCGACGATGTGGTGTGTAAAAACTTATCGACAGCCATCGGCGAAAACAACACATCCCAGAAACTAACCATCTCGTTGCGGGCAGTCTCCGGATTAAACTGCATCCCGACAGGATTCTGCATCCAGGCATTGGCTACTAAAATCCACAAGGCAGAGAGGTTTGCCCCAATGGCCGTTAACCAAGTGGCTGTAAGGTGGACTTTCTTACTCACTTTGTTCCATCCAAAAAACATAATGGCGACAAAGGTCGATTCCATAAAAAAAGCGAGAATACCTTCGATGGCCAGCGGAGCCCCGAAAATATCGCCGACAAACCAGGAATAATTGGACCAGTTGGTCCCGAACTCAAACTCAAGAATGATACCCGTGGCAACCCCGATAGCGAAGTTAATTCCAAACAGCGTCATCCAAAACTTAGTGATTTTCTTCCACTGCGGATCACCGGTCTTCACATAGATCGTTTCCATTATCGCGATAATGAAAGTTATCCCCAGTGTCAGTGGCACGAAAATCCAGTGGTACATGGCCGTAAGAGCAAATTGGGCTCTGGACCAGTTAACTAAAGATACGTCGATTGCTTCTAACATGCGATTTTTATTTGGTATTGGTTAAATTGTCCAGAACATGTTCACTCCGTTGTTCATCCGTTTCAAAGTTGGTTTTTAAGAAATTAGGGAAGAAAAACATTTTCAACACAAAAAACATAATAAACAGCTTGAGTATAATAACAACCCAAACTTGCTTGCCCCAACTGTTCATATTTTTAAACCCATCGGCATAAAAATGCCATATCCTCATCATTAAATTTGGCTTCATCCGTTATCCTGTTTAAACTATAAAATTATCGGTTATTCCCGAAACTCCACGATCATTACCCGTCACATTCACCGGAAGTGTTATGAAACAATAGGCTATTTTTTATTTCAATAAAGAATGAAACAACAAATCAATTACTTTGTTGAGCTCTTTTGATAACAGAGTTTTTCATCCTTTTTTCGTTTTCAAACTAACATTCTGAGAGCAAAAACCTTAAGTAAATCAGGCTACTCAGAAGAAAATTTAAAAAAAATTCAATAAATTAATTTTAATCTTTTGTTCTTTTAATATTGTTAGAAAAAGTAGCAATTTGTCAGATTTTAATGCCTGAACTTTCCGATTATTTTTACAACATTTGAAAAGAAATAGCTGTTAAACTTTTGTAATTCGAATCCCGGGACCTTTTCCATGACCGATCAAAACAAGCCATCCAATAAAACTTGCATCCATTGCGGCGACGATTGCGGCAAACACCCCATCATTTGGGAAGACAAAGCGTTTTGTTGCAATGGTTGTCAGACAGTTTACCAGCTTCTGCACAGCAACCAACTGGGGCAATATTATGAGATTGAGAAAGTACCGGGGATAAAAATCGATTTACCGGAACCGGAAGCTTCTGAAAAATTCGATTTTTTGGACCTGCCGGAGATCAAAGAAAAGTTACTCGACTTTTCAGATGGAGGAATCTCCAAAGTCCGTTTTTTCATTCCCGGAATCCATTGTGCTTCCTGTATCTGGCTACTGGAAAATCTACATTCTCTGCACCGGGCTGTCATCCAATCCTCCGTCAACTTCCCAAAGAAAGAAGTCAGTATCACCTTTAAGGATGCCCAAATAAGTTTGCGCCAACTCGTCGAGATGCTCGCATCCATTCACTATGTTCCCGAAATCAATCCCAAAGATCAGTCGGAAACGAAAGCGTCCAAAACGACCAGAACACTTTTACTGAAAGTTGGCATTGCCGGATTCAGTTTCCTGAATGCCATGATTTATCACTTTCCGCAATACTTGCCCGGCGCCAACGAACTAGAGAGTGGTTTCCGGCAGCTGTTTGGCTGGCTGAGTTTCGGCCTGAGTATTCCGGTTTTGTTCTATTGCGCCAGCGACTATTTTCTATCGGCCTGGAAAAGTTTGAAGCAGAAAATCATCAGTATCGATTTGCCGATCGCGCTGGGATTGATCACCCTCTTCACCCAAAGTACCATCGACATTGTGAGCCATACCGGAATTGGTTATTTCGATTCACTGACCGGACTGGTCTTTTTCCTGCTCATTGGGAAATGGTACCAGGGAATCACTTACGAAGCGCTGACTTTTGAGCGTAATTACAAATCGTATTTCCCGGTTGCTGTGACCAAACTAGGCGAAACGGGCAAAGAAACCATTCCGATTGAACAGCTCAAAGCAGGCGATCGCATTTTGGTGCGCAACCAGGAACTTATTCCCGCCGATGCAACCATTGTTTCCGGACAGGCAAACATCGACTACAGTTTCGTAACCGGAGAATCGATTCCGGTATCCAAACAAACCGGCGATTTTGTCTTTGCTGGTGGCCGACAGGCGGGCAGCGCCATTGAGCTGCTTGTCCAAAAAGAAGTGGAACAAAGCTACCTGACACAGCTGTGGAACCAAAATCCGGAGAAAGCGGATGACGAACCCAAATTGTCAGGCATCATCAACAAAGTCAGCCAATATTTTACCATCATCATTATCAGCATTGCCCTGGCGGCAGCCATTTACTGGCAGTTCACCAACAGCTCGAAAGCAATTTTCGCTTTCACATCGGTCCTCATCATTGCTTGTCCCTGCGCCTTGGCACTGACCATCCCCTTCACATTCGGAAGCACCATGCGGCAATTTGGCCGCAAAGGCTTCTATTTGAAAAATGCCGACGTGATCGAAAAGCTTTACCGAACAACGACGGTCGTTTTCGATAAAACCGGCACGATCACCCACGCGCAATCCTCGCGTGTTCAGTTTGAAGGCAAGCTGCTCAAACCGGAACAAATCGCCATGATCCGCTCACTTTGCAAACACTCAAGCCACCCGCTCAGCAAAACCTTATTCAGCCAATTGGAGGAAGGGGATCTCTTTGAAGTGACTGATTTTACTGAGCTTCCTTCATTGGGAATCAGCGGAACGGTAAACGGGATAAAAATCAACATGGGCTCTCGCTTCTTTGTGACCGGTCAAAAAGACGGACAGAAAGAGTTAAAAACTCAAGTGTGGGTATTTATTGAGACTAAGGTTTTAGGCCACTTTCAGTTTGAAAACAACTATCGCGAGGGCTTAAAAGAAACCATTGATGAGTTGGAGCAGCATTACGATCTTCACCTGATCAGCGGCGACAACGAATCGGAACGGGCAAACCTGCTTCCGCTTTTTAAAGATCATGCCCGGTTGAACTTTAACCAGTCGCCAACAGACAAACTTGCCTACATTAAAAACCTGCAGGCAAACGGTAAAAGTACACTGATGATCGGGGACGGGCTGAACGATGCCGGAGCGCTAATGGAAAGTAAAGTAGGCCTGGTGATTGCCGACAATATTTACAACTTCACACCTGCCTGCGATGCCATCTTGCAAGCCGGTAAGTTTGGGCAGCTGGACCGCTTCCTCAGATTCACCCGAACCAGCATGACCATTGTCAAACTGAGCTTCGCCATCTCCTTTCTATACAATATCGTGGGAATTTCCTTTGCCGTATCCGGGAACCTATCGCCTATTATCGCCGCCATCCTGATGCCTTTAAGCTCCGTGACCGTCGTAGCCTTCGCTACTTTTTCGGTCCGGCTTTCAGCAGCAAAATCTATGCTGTAAAATAGACCAATAAGTTTTTTATGATTTTTTGGCTATCTTGACAACAATGAACAAATTAGCTTGTTAATAGTCTTTAAGTGTTTGGGATACCTGTTTCAGATGCGAGCCCAAAGTCAATAACTAACCAACAAACCGGATTATGTCAGTACTATTCGTTTTAGTCATTATCGGAATTCTTGTTGCAGCCGTTTTTTTGATTGCCTTTATCTGGGCTGTCCGCTCCGGACAATTTGATGACACCTATACGCCTTCCATCCGAATTTTATTTGATGACCATATTTCGTCCGACACCACGGATGAACCCCAAGAAAAATTAAAGTCGAAACCAAAATCTACCTGAAAAACGATTGACTTATGGAATTAGAGAAGTTTATGTATGACAACAAAATTACCCGCAATTTTGCTGTGGCAACTGTTGTATGGGGAGTTGTAGGATTGTTGATGGGCCTGATAGTTGCCCTGCAGATATTCATCCCGGCGATGAACTTCAACCTGGAGTTTACTACGTTTGGCCGCACCCGGCCATTGCACACCAACGCCGCTATTTTTGCCTTTGTCGGTAACGCTATTTTTACTGCTGTATATTATTCGATGCAGCGCTTGCTGAAAACCCGCATGTTTAGCGACCTGCTCGGGAAGATCCACTTTTGGGGCTGGCAACTGATTATCGTTGCGGCTGCGGTCACCTTGCTGGCAGGTTACACGTCGGGGAAAGAATATGCCGAGCTTGAATGGCCGATTGACCTGGCAATTACGGTGGTTTGGGTAATCTTTGGGATTAACATGTTTGGCACCCTGCTCATTCGGAGAACAAGTCACATTTATGTGGCCATTTGGTTTTACATTGCGACTTGGGTAACAGTTGCTGTTTTACACATCGTCAACTCCATCGAGATTCCATATAGTTTGCTGAAATCGTACCCGGTTTATGCCGGCGTTCAGGATGCATTGGTTCAATGGTGGTATGGGCACAATGCTGTGGCGTTCTTCCTTACCACACCTTTCCTTGGACTGATGTACTATTTTGTACCCAAAGCCGCCAACCGTCCGATTTACTCTTATAAACTTTCGATCGTTCACTTCTGGTCACTCATCTTCATCTATATTTGGGCTGGTCCCCACCACTTGTTATACACCTCACTGCCCAACTGGCTGCAAGCACTGGGAACAACGTTCTCGATCATGCTGATCGCTCCTAGTTGGGGAGGGATGATCAATGGTTTGCTGACACTGAGAGGCGCTTGGGACAAAGTTCGTCGCGACCCGATTCTGAAAATGTTTGTCGTCGGTCTTACCGCTTATGGCATGTCAACTTTCGAGGGCCCCATGCTATCACTAAAAACCGTCAATGCGATCAGCCACTACACCGACTGGACTATTGGACACGTTCATATTGGAGCGTTGGGATGGAACGGGCTGATGACTTTTGGCATGCTATATTGGCTGATTCCTCGCCTGTACAATACAAAACTTTGGTCGACAAAACTGGCAAACGCCCATTTCTGGCTGGCAACCTTAGCGATCATTTTTTATGCTGTGCCGCTGTACATTGGCGGAATCACACAAGCCTTGATGTGGAAGCAATTCACACCCGACGGGTTCTTGTTATATCCCAACTTCCTGGAAACAGTCACGCAGTTGATTCCGATGTATGCCATTCGTGCCTTTGGCGGCTCCTTATATGTTACCGGGATGTTGCTGGCCGTGGTGAATATTGTTAAAACAGCCCAGGCAGGAACATTCCTGAAAGAAGAAGCGGCAGAAGCACCGGCATTGAAAACTCAGGAAATGCCGAAACAAGACAACGAAAGCTGGCACGGATTCCTGGAACGCAAACCAATTCGCTTCCTTATTTTTGCCACAATTGCAATCTTAATCGGTGGTCTTTTTGAGATTGTTCCAACCTACCTTGTTAAATCCAATGTCCCGACCATATCAAGTGTAAAACCTTATACCCCGCTTGAATTGCAGGGACGCGACATCTATATTAAAGAAGGATGCTACAACTGTCACTCGCAAATGATTCGTCCTTTCCGGTCTGAAGTTGAACGCTATGGTGAATATTCCAAAGCCGGAGAGTTTGTCTACGACCATCCTTTCCAGTTCGGGTCGAAGCGAACAGGGCCGGACCTGGCCCGGGAAGGCGTAAAAACAGGTAAAATCTACAAACCAAACGCCTGGCACTACAACCACTTCATTGATCCGCAAAAGATGAATGAAGCTTCCATTATGCCACCTTACCCCTGGTTAGCCGAAAAAGACATTGACCTGTCTTCAACACCAGCCAAAATTAGGGTCATGAAAAAATTAGGCGTTCCCTATCCCGACAATTACGAACATCAAGCAAATGATGACCTGAAAGCACAAGCTGAAGAGATTGCTCAAAACCTGCGTGAAGCTGGAATTGAGACTGAAAGCACGAAAGAAATCATTGCGCTGATTGCTTATATACAACGTCTGGGGACAGACATCACAACTCCTGAAACCTCAAACGAATAGGCCATGTGGAAAGAACAACTAAGCAGTATTGAAAATGTCGAGTATTATGCCATCATTGGCTTTTTCATCTTTTTTGTTTTCTTCATCCTGATCACTATTCATACGATGAAGCTAGACAAAAAGAAGACCCAAATCTATGGCAACCTGCCACTCGACGAAGACAAAAAACAAGTTGAACAGCAAAATTTCACCTTATGACCCAAGATAAAAAACAACAGGAATACGATGATCTAACTAAGATCAAATACATCGGAGGACATGATTATGACGGCATCCGCGAACTGGATAACCGACTGCCACCGTGGTTGAAGTATCTTTTTTATGTGACCATTGTTTTTGCCGTATCTTACCTGATGCTGGTTTTTGTTTTTGAAGACGACAGCGTCATTCAGGAGAAAGAATACCAAAACGAAATGGCTGCTTTGCATCAGGCAGAGGAGCAGGAAGCAGAGGCTGCTCCGGTTGAAGTAAAAGAACGTACTCAGGAAGAAATACTCGCTGCCGGAAAGGTAACTTTTGGAAAAATCTGCTCCGTTTGTCACGGAAAATTTGGAGAAGGTTTAGTTGGTCCCAACATGACCGATGAATATTGGATTCACGGAGGCAGCTTTGAAGACATGAAGACAGTGGTCCTGAACGGGGTGATTGAAAAGGGTATGATTTCGTACAAAAACCAATTATCGAATACGCAGATTGACGATGTTTTAACCTACATTCATAGTTTACAGGGAACAAACCCTCCGAACCAAAAAGAACCACAAGGTGAGAAATATGTTCCTGAGGCAAATGCCGAATGACTTTCTCGAGTGGTGGTGTTGGAAACATCAGGTTCCAACATCAACGACAGCATAAAACAACCAACTAAAAACCAACGACAGGAATGGAATTAAACCAAAAACCAGACAACTACCAGGACTTGACTTTCCGTGATCGCATGGCTACGGTCGATCAGGAAGGAAAAAGGGTTTGGGTTTTTCCAAAGATGCCCCAAGGCAAATTCACGAATTATCGCCGCATTGTGGCTTATTCGCTGCTCCTGTTTTTTTACCTGGCCCCTCATCTCCGGGTAAATGGTGATCCGCTTATTTTTTTGAACTTCATGGATCGCCGTTTTGTGCTGTTTGGGGAAGTCTTCTACCCACAGGACTTTCACTTACTGGTGCTGTCATTCATAACCCTATTGGTTTTCATCATCCTGTTTACAGTGGTATACGGACGCATTTTCTGTGGATGGACGTGTCCTCAAACAGTTTTCATGGAGTTTGTATACCGGCCGATTGAATACATGATTGATGGCGACCGCAGCAAACAGCGGAATTTAGCCAAACAGCCAATGGGGCCGGTTAAGCTATTCAAACGCATTCTGAAACACAGTATTTTCCTGCTAATTTCGTACATCACGTCCTTAACTTTTTTGTCGTACATTATTGGCTGGCCTGCAGTCAGGCAATTGATGGCTGGCTGGCCATTTAGCAATTTCGGCGGCTTCATGGGAATTATGGCATTCACCGGAATCCACTATTTTGTTTTTGCCTGGTTTCGCGAGCAGGTTTGCTCCATTGTTTGCCCTTACGGACGGCTGCAGGGAGTAATGCTCGACCAGAACTCCATTGTTGTTGCCTACGACTATTTGCGCGGCGAACCCCGCGGACGCGGAAAAAATGAGGATAAAGGCGATTGTATCGACTGCAAACGCTGTGTCGATGTTTGCCCAACCGGAATTGATATTCGAAATGGCACCCAGCTGGAATGCATCAATTGCACCGCTTGTATTGATGCCTGTGCTTCGGTGATGTATGCCGTCAATAAACCCAAAGGCCTGATTCGCTATGCTTCGGAAAGATCAATCTCAGAAGGTAAAAAGAAAGTGATGAATGCCCGTGCACTTGCCTACTCAGCCGTTTTGGTCATTTTATTGGGCATTGCCGGTTTCGCGTTTATGAACCGCGACGAGGTTGAAACGACAATTGTCCGAACACAAGGCACCCTTTTTCAATCGTATGGCGAAGATGCGTTGAGTAATTTGTACGATTTACAAATGATCAACAAGTCAAACAATCCGGTCGTTATGGATTTGAAATTGATAGAACCGGAGGGGGAGATAAAAATACCGGGAGACTCGTTGATTCTAAATAAAGGTGAGATAATTAAACGAAATGTGTTGATTATTCTGCCCAAAAATGAACTCAAAAGCTCAAACACTCATGTCATCATAGGCGTTTACCGCGAAGGAACAGAAGTAGAACAAATAAGCTCCAGTTTCGTGGGGCCCAATGCGCTCGATGTAAAATAGTAAATTGATCGAATCATGAAAATCAGATTTAATTGGGGAACGGGAATAGTGCTGGCAATGTTTGTCATGATTTGCGGTATGCTATACTTGGTTTACATGGCAACCAGCCAGGATTATTTCCTGGTGGAAAAAGATTATTATCAAAGAGGAATTAATTATCAGGATCAAATTGACCGGATCAACAACGGCAACTCGCTTCGGGAAAAGCCTCAAATAGTTCTTTCGGACGAAATGTTGACCATTCAGTTCCCTGCTTGGTTCGCAAACAAAACCATCGAAGGTGAAGTATTGATCTATAGCCCCGTAAGTGACAGGCTGGACAAAAGCACAAAGCTCCGGCTAGATGAAACATTGACACAACGCATTTCACTGGACAGCACAAAGCCTGGCAGATACACAGTGAAGCTGGATTGGACAGCCGATAACACCGACTACTACCGGGAACTACAAATCACAATAAAATGAGCATTGACCTGATCACACCGCTAACTATTGGCCTCGTCGGCAGCTTCCACTGCATTGGCATGTGTGGCCCCATTGCCGTGGCCTTGCCGCTGAAAGAGCATAAGCTGCCGGCAAAGCTGGGAGGCGGAATTCTGTACAATCTCGGACGAACGGTCACTTATGCTGTCATGGGCGTCCTCTTCGGACTTTTAGGACAGGGAATCCACATGGCTGGTTTTCAGCAATGGACTTCAATCATACTGGGGATCGCCCTTATCGTTAGTGTGTTATTTCCCTATTTTTTCAAACAAAAACTGAATGTCACCAATTTGGTTAGTGGTTACGCCGGACGATTGATCAACAACCTGAGAAGACTTTTTTCCAACAAGTCCTACTCGTCTCTATTGGCTATTGGTCTGCTAAACGGATTACTTCCCTGTGGACTCGTCTACGTAGCCATAGCCGGAGCCATCAATACAAACAGCGTGATCCATGGTGCTTTGTTTATGGCCCTGTTTGGATTGGGAACTATCCCGATGATGTTGATTGTATCCTTAACCGGCCATGCAATCAGCCAGGGAATACGGGCAAAAATGCGGAAAATAGTTCCCTATTTCATCGTTCTTTTAGGTGTTCTTTTCATCTTACGAGGCATGTCACTTGGCATCCCCTATGTTAGCCCAAAAGCTGAAAAACTGGAACTACATTCAGCCCAAAACCAGGAGGAAAGTTGTTGCCATTAGACTATAATTTGAAATCGATTTAATGAATATAAACCAATAAATTAAGGACAATACACACGAGCAAATGTTAACTCGGAAAACAGAAACCAGCTAATTTGAAAAAAAAGTCATTTTTATCCCCTTTGGGTTAAACATTCACTTAACTTTTTGGTTTTTTATCTTGAAAATTGCTATAGATAGATTTAAACTGGAGCAAAATCAAAACCCTATATGATTGGAGTAAAAAAGCTAAACATTAAACTAATTACCGGATTCCTCTTTTTTGTATCGGTCATACCTTCCTTCGGACAAAATGTGACTTTCGACGGTCAACCATCCACAGACCCGGAAATTGGAGTTGTTGAACATCTGGACGAATTTCTCCCCAAAGATATTTACATCACCGGGATCGATTCACAAACAGTTGTTTTAACTGACTTAATTGACAAACCAACCATCATCAACTATGTGTATTTCCGTTGCCCGGGAATTTGCAGCCCACTCATGGAAGGGCTCGCCGAGGTAATGGATAAATCGGATTTAGTTCCCGGAGTTGACTACCAGGTACTGACGATCAGCTTTGATCCGACTGAGACGTTGGATTTAGCACTCCGCAAAAAGACAAACTACCTGAATCTGGTCACAAAAAAAGAACAAATCTCTAACGGTTGGAAATTCTTCGTATCCGACAGTGCCAGCATTGCCAAAGGAACGAATGCCGTCGGTTTCAAATATAAACGTCAGGGAAATGACTTCCTACATGCCGCATCGGTCATGGTTATTAGCCCGAACGGAAAAATTACCCGTTACCTGAATGGCTTGTATTTTTTACCGTTCGAATTTAAAATGGCCATTATCGAAGCTAACAAAGGACAGTCAGCTCCAACGATTAATAAGATCCTTCAATTTTGCTACTCTTACGATCCCGTAGGTCAAACCTATGTGCTCAATGTTACGAAAGTAGCCGGAACGCTGATTCTGTTCATCGCCCTGATCCTATTCCTATTCTTGATTTTTAAACCTAAGACGAAAAAGAAATAACAAACAACCTAATCTATGCAAGCAAGTTCTCAAATACCCCATGACGTAAGTTACCTGGATTATAAAGGTAAATACAAAGGGTTACTGGCGTGGATTTTATCCACCGACCACAAACGAATTGCCCTGCTTTACATGTTTTCCATAATGACCATGTTTTTTGTCGGTGTCTGTCTTGGACTAGCGATGAAACTGGAGTTAATTGCTCCGGGAAAAACCATTATGGGAGCCCAGGACTACAACGCCGTTTTCACGGTTCACGGGGTAATTATGATTTTCATGATTGTGATCCCCGGCTTACCCGCCGTTTTTGGGAATTTCTTACTCCCCCTTATGATTGGGGCGAAAGACGTTGCCTTTCCTAAATTGAATTTATTCTCCTGGTATCTATATATTGCCGGAGCTATTCTGGTTATTTCGTCCGTTCTTTTCGGTGACGGGTCACCGGATACGGGATGGACTTTTTATGCACCCTACAGCTTCAGGACAGGCACCAATATGTTGCCTGCAATCTTTGGAGCTTTTGTATTGGGTTTCTCCTCCATTTTGACAGGTTTGAATTTTATTGTAACCATCCATCGGTTACGCGCTCCGGGAATGACGTGGACTAAAATGCCACTGTTTCCATGGACACTTTACGGAACAGCATGGATTCAACTACTGGCAACTCCGGTCGTTGGAATCACGCTGGTTCTGGTTTCACTGGAGCGAATTTTTGGCATTGGAGTTTTCGATCCGGCTTTGGGTGGAGACCCCATACTCTACCAGCACTTATTCTGGATCTACTCTCACCCGGCCGTATACATCATGATTCTACCGGCGATGGGAGCGATTTCAGAAGTGATACCAACCTTTTCGCAAAAACATGTTTTCGGGTATAAAGCAATTGTTGCTTCAACCTTAGCGATTGCCTTTGTCGGTTATTTTGTTTGGGGACACCACATGTTCACATCCGGAATGAGCGGCACTGCACAATATACTTTTTCAATTTTGACCTTCCTGGTGGCTATCCCAAGTGCGATCAAGGTTTTCAATTGGATCTCGACCATGTATAAGGGCTCCATTGCTTTGGAAACGCCCTTCTTCTGGGCAATGTCATTCATTTTTGTATTTATGATCGGTGGTCTCTCCGGGCTCGTTTTGGGTGCCCTGGCAACCGATGTTTATGTACATGACACCGCCTTTGTAGTCGCGCACTTCCATTTCATCGTATTTGGCGGCGTTGGGTTTTCCTTCTTTGCTGCCATTCACTATTGGTTTCCCAAGATGTTTGGCCGCATGTACGATAAAACCTGGGCCAATGTCGGCTGGATCGTATTTTTCATTGGGTTCCTCGCGCTGTATACTCCCATGTTCTACCTGGGAATGCAGGGAATGCCACGTCGTTACTACGACTACCTGGAGCAGTTTCATTCGGCCAATATTTTGTCGACACTCGGATCCTGGGTGATGACCTTTGGATTAGCCATTATCGTAATTAACCTTTTCCGCTCAGCAAAGAGCGGAGCAATTGCACCTGAAAACCCCTGGAACGGAAAAACCCTGGAATGGACTGTTCCATCACCCCCTCCTGTTGAAAATTTTGATGATATCCCCGTTTACGGAGAAAAAGACGGACCTTACGAATACTAAAACCTAAACCTATGTCACAAGCAATTCACCATGATGAGCACTATGATGCAGAAGGGTCTAAAATAGGGATGTGGCTCTTTATTTTTACGGAACTGCTGTTGTTTGGCGGTCTCTTTGTCATCTACTCAGTGTACCGTTTTATGAATCAGGACGCCTTTCACCTGGCAGCCGAAGAGCTCAACACAACTGTAGGAAGTATCAACACCATAATTCTGTTGGTCAGTAGTATGACGATTGCCATGTCGACCTCGGCCTTGCAAAAAGGACAAAAAGGAACAACCATCGTCCTGCTTGAGATAACCCTCATGCTGGGACTAATTTTCCTGGTTAATAAATATTTTGAATGGGGCGTAAAGTTTGAACACGGTATCTTCCCGGGATCGCAACACATGCTGGACACACTCAGCCAGGGTGAAATATTATTCTTCGGCTTATATTTTGTTATGACCGGCTTGCATGCTCTCCATATTATTGCAGGTATGGCTTTGATCGGTGTTACACTGGCTAAAGTTTCGAAAGGAACGGTTCATCCTGAGCGGTCTGCCTTACTTGAGAATGCCGGCTTATATTGGCACCTTGTCGACTTAATCTGGATTTTCCTGTTCCCATTATTCTACCTCATTCATTAATTTTAAATGTGGAAGTATGCAAAACGAAAAACATCATATAGTCCCATACAGCACGTATATAATCATTTTGGCTGCACTCGTGTTGTTTACCTTTCTGTCAATTGAAGTTACGGGCATTGAGTTAGGTGGTTTAACGGTGGCAGCAGCATTAATTTTTGCTTCCCTGAAGTCGTACCTGGTGCTTACTTATTTCATGCACCTGAAGTTTGATAAACCTTACATTCGAATCATGGTCGGATTTGTAATCCTGGTTTTTCTGGCTGTTATCATCATTACTTTTATTGACTACTTTTTCAGATAAGTACTATGTATATACTAGCATCAACACAAGCTTCTAACTTTGTCTCCGGTGTCGACCGGGCATTCCTGATTATCCTGGGTATTTGCTTCTTTTTCCTCATCGGGCTTACCCTGACAATGGTCTATTTCATATACCGTTATAATCGGAAAAAGAATCCGATAGCGACACAGATCACAGGAAGTAATACCCTGGAAGTAGTCTGGACAGTTATTCCGACCATCCTGGTGCTCATCATGTTCTACTATGGATGGGCCGGTTGGAAACCGATGAAAACAGCCCCTGACGATGCCTTCGAAATCGACGTTATTGCACGCATGTGGAATTTTACCTTTGAATATGACAACGGCAGAAAAACAGACACCCTGTTTGTTCCGTTAAACAAACCGGTAAAACTAAATCTGAATTCGATGGATGTTATTCACTCTCTTTATATCCCTGCTTACAGGGTAAAAGAAGACGTGGTCCCCGGAAAAGAAAAATTCATGTGGTTTATTCCGGAGAAGGAAGGCACGTTCGAATTGTTTTGTACCGAATATTGCGGCTTACAACACTCCTACATGTACAATTGGGTGAAAGCTGTTCCGCAGGATGAATTTGACAAATGGTATACCGACACCACAGCCAAAGTTGCATCAGCAACGGTCGATTCACCGACTGCTGCCGGTAAACGAATCATGACTAACATCGGTTGTTTTGCTTGTCATACAGTCGATGGGAATAAACTTGTTGGGCCAACCTTTAAAGGTTTATACGGGCACGAAGTAACGGTTAAGGCCGGCGGCGAAACCAAAACGGTTGTGGCCGACGACGAGTATATCAAAAATTCTATCTTAGATCCTAATTCGGAAATTGTTGACGGCTATAACAAAGGCTTGATGCAGTCGTACCAAGGTCAGCTCAGCGACACCGAAATCTCTCAAATTATCGAGTATCTTAAATCATTGAAGTGAGTAAAAATAGTTTACGTTCTCTTATTAAAATCATTCTGGAACTGGGCAAAGCGCGTATCTCTTTGCCCGTTGCTTTATCTGCCTTAACCGGTTATGTTTTACATTCAGGCACCGTTGGTGCACCGGGCTGGTATCTTACAATTGGCGTTTTTCTGGTCTCCTGCAGCTCCGGCGCAATCAACCATTGGCAGGAGTACGATACCGATGCCCTGATGCCCCGGACCAAAGACCGCCCCATCCCTTCCGGGGCTATTACACCTGTATTTGCCATTGGCGTTGCCGCAGCGTATTTCATTGCCGGCAGCATCATCCTGTTGCTTCATTTCCCGTACGTGGCATGGATTGCGGCAGGCATTACTTTACTCTCGTATAACGGCATCTATACCCCCTTAAAAAAGGTGACAGCCTTCGCGGTCGTTCCCGGCTCGCTGGTTGGAGCACTTCCGCCGTATATTGGCTGGCTGGCTCATGGCGGTTCAATTACCGATCCGACAATCTTTCTTGTAGCCACCTTCTTCTTTATCGGGCAGATTCCACATTTCTGGCTGCTGCTGCTCATGTTTGGGAAAGAATACAGCCTTGCCGGCTATCCCAGCCTGCACAGTATTTTCAGCGAAAACCAGATCAAACGGCTCAGTTATACCTGGATTCTGGCAACCATCGCTTCGGCTTTGCTCATTGCCCTGAAAGTATTTATTGGCCGCACAACCCTGTTTATCCTGATGTTCTACATCTTCTACCTGCTGTTTTCGACCACCATCGAACTGTTTGCCAAGAAAGACCTTCGGGTTCGCCCCACCTTCTTTAAGCTGAATTTCCTGTACCTGTTTATGATGATTGCACTCATCGTCGACAGCCTCTTTCATCGCCCATGAACCTAATATAAAATAGCTTGTTCTTTCAATTGAGATATCCCTATTATTACATATATTGTCTGGGAAAATGAAAAAAGCAAGCCATATGTTTCTCGCAGGAATTATTACAGGAGTTTTAATCAGCCTGGCGCTGGTTTTCCTACTGGCACCAAAACTGATGTTTTCTGTCAGTGAAAGCAAATACGATTTTGCCACAACCAAAGCACTCATTGAAAAAGCGACTCCGGAAAACCAATGGAGTATGCCGCACCAGTACGATCTTCAGGCAACCATGAAAAAACATGGTTTTGATGTTGATCCGGTTACCGTCTTTTCGATATGCAAACCCGACATCGCCGTCAAAATACTGGGCAACGATGTCAACCGGCACATCTCGGCCATGATGCCATGCCGGGTAGCGATTTATGAAAAAGAAGACGGCAAAACCTATATTGCCCGGATGAATGCCGGCTTACTGGCAAAGCTGTTAGGAAACGAAGTAAATGCGGTTATGGGTGAAGCCGAAACCGGAAGTGAAATAATACTGGAATCGGTTCTGAAGAAGTAACGGTCAGTGGTCAGTCACAGTCACAGTCGCAGTCACAGGCGCAGTGATCAGTTTTCAGAATAAAAAGCAAAACACAATTAAAAAATAAAACAGATGAAACTAACCACCATCTTATTCGCCCTTAGCATCGCTTTATTTACGGCCTGCTCCAACAGCGCGAAACAGCCAGCCGATGCAAACACCGCAACCGTAAGCGCTGAACCGGTTGAAATTGTTTATCATGTTGAAGGAATGACCTGCGATCACTGTGAAGAGAGCATTCAAAAAGGAGTCGGCGAACTTCCGGGAATTAGTTTGGTAGAAGCCAATCACGAAGATTCGACCACCAAAGTGATTTACGATCCCTCAAAAACCGACGAAAAAGCCATTGCCGAAGCCATCGGGAAACGGGGCTATACGGTGGCCGGGAAAAACTAACCGCCGTTTTTGCGGGCCGACATAGAAGCAACAGCAAAACCCGTTACCGGAAGAGATTGCTTCGTCGTACCTCCTCGCCATGACGAAAGTCTCGCGTGAAGGAAAGAAGCCAATGGGCGCCCCAGCCGCCCATTGGCTTCTCTTTTTATAAAGCCGCACCGTCATTGCCATCCGGCAACAGCCGGAGAAGCAACCTCCTTCCCCAATCATCGCGCTAAGTGGGAAGATGCCAGGCGAAAACGAAGAAAGCCGGAACAAGTCCGGCTTCCTGGTTATAGCGATTGAAAGTACATCCCTGGCCAATAATAACAGGGCTATCCGATCACCCTTTATGCCTCGTCATTGTCATTTATAGTATTACCTCGTTTTTTAACAGTTTCATTTGTTGCTTCAATTATTTGATTGACGGTTGCTGCATATTCACCGTAGGTCGCTTCGTCGGCAACGAGCATCCCATTCAGGAAGGTTACCAGCTTGTTATTCAACAACGGAATCAACGCGCGTTTAATCGCCGTTGCACTTTGCAATTGACCTTCCTGCGCCTGCTCCTGCTGAAACGCCAGCTTGGCAGCATCAAAAGTATCCTGCGAAGCCTGCAAAGCGTCAATCAAATCGCTGCAACCAACAATAGCTGCGATTGAAACCTGGAGGTCGGCTTTGCCCAAATCCTCCAGTAACGAGTTCAGGTACGACGTTTCTGTATCATAATTCTCATCGGTAACCGAGAGACCATAGTATTCCAAAACACTGAACACCTGGAGAGCTGCAGCTTTAACCACTGCGTCGGGATTGAAGGTAGCACCATACAACAAATGGTATAAGGCATGATGATCGGCATCGCGTTGTTCATCTTTAACTTCCAGGTCCGATTCAGCTTTTTGGCGTTTAATGGCTGACGTTAGTTCCTGGTTTTTCGGGTCTATTTCACCAAAAATGGCAGCTAAAGCAACATTTGTTGCCAGCGTTCCTTCATGGTAAGCTTTGCTAATTCGGCCGGTCGTAGCATTGGCCTCCGAATTACGGCACTTGTTCGATAATTTTAAAACTCTCATGTTATTCTTTATTTATGAGGCAAAGATGCGGGGTGATTCTGATTGTCCTGCAGGATAGTAGAGGTGCTTTCACGAATCGTTAATCAAGTTATGACAAATAACCCGCTTAAGAAGAATCATTGCTTTATGTTTGTCAGCATATAATAGTGCACATTTGATTTAAACCGGTGTATTCTGAATCGATGGAAACGACCTGTTCTTTTGGCGGGGTCGTTTCCATGCGTGCTTGCCTCGACCGACCGTCCGCGAAGCAATTTCCATCCGTGTTTGCCTCGCCCGACCGTCCGCGAAGGCGTTTCCATCGGTGTTTGCCTCGCCCGGCCATCCGCGAAGGCGTTTCCATCGGTGCTTGGCTCCACCGGCCATCCGCGAGCCAATTTCCATGCGTGCTTGCCTCCACCGGCCGTCCGCGAAGCAATTTCCGTGCGTGCTTTCCTCACCAACCAGCAAAGCACTTGTCCGTTGAAAAGAAAAATAGGCTATGTAAAATAATTGAACGGGATGTTGTAAATTGAGCGGTGAAAACGCCAGTATCGCAAGCCTGCCTAATAGCGGGATCTATTTACCTGGTAGGTATCTACCGACGTTGGCGGTCATTCCCCCTATCAAGAAACCTCGATTAATTTCTTTTGCTAACATATAGTTAACACCACTCTACCCTGAATATTGTAAATTGTAAAACAAACAACAGAGCCGACAGAAAACAGCGCATATTTTCTTCAGCCTGCTGCTCTCAACCGGATCGTTGACCTAAGCAGGCGAGTCAAAAAGCCCAAAACATAAATGGGAAAACCGTTGACTGCGAACCGTTAGAACCGCCCTCGGACTATCAGTCGCTTTAGAGAACGGCCGTTACGTATTGCGAACATGAACAAACAAACGTGGCGCATTCCGGCTATCGGAAATACCGAACAGCTGCCAAAACTTAGTGATTAGCATCAAGGGGTACCAAACATTGTCGATGAGTTTCGAGCATATAAAAAGACTCTCAATCATATGGTACCCTGCTAATCCACCTGCAATAAGAAGGCTCAGATACCAGGTAGCTTTCCTACATCAAAAAAAAGAAGGGCCACCTGACAGCCAAGTGACCCTTCTTTTTTAAACTATAATCGACTAAAAATGATGATGCACACTTTCTTCCAGGTAAGGGTGATTTTTCGGTATCAGGCTGGCCTTTGCCAAATAGGTAATCAGGACCAAAATAAACAAACCGGCATAACCTAACCAACTCCCGATTTCAATCAGACCAAATTTGGCTTCATGAAGTGTTGCCGGCCAGATCTCGTAATACAGTTCAACATATTGGCCAATCATCAACAGGATGATCACCGGCACCATGACCAGCTTACTGCGTGAATTACTTCGTGGCATCAGAAACAGGAACGGAATGAACCAATTCAGAATAATACTGGCAAAAAAGAGGATCTCAAACGGGCCGTGCCAGCGATGCACGTAATACGAAGTTTCTTCGGGAATATTACCGTACCAAATCAGCATAAACTGCGCAAAGGTGAAATATCCCCACACAATTGCCAACATGAAGATATAGCGGGTAAAATCGTGCAGGTGCGAACGATTCAACACTTTCAAGTACCCAAACCGATGTAGAAGAATCACGACTAAGGTGATCACAGCCGCACCATGGTGGAAGGCCGATATGAACATCTTGGCGGCAAAAATGGTACTGAACCAGTGCACTTGCAAGGACATCAGCATATCGATTGAAAACGCCGAAAAAGTAACCGCCACAATAAAAATAAATATTTTAGACAGGAGCTCTGATTTATGAAAATGAGCCATTCCGCCTTCTGCATCTTCTTTCAGCGATACTTTGCGGAGCCACTTAGTCATCAAGATCCACAAGCCAAAGAATATAATGATCCGCACGGCAAAGAACGGCAGGTTCAAATAGACCGACTTGTGCTGGATAAGACGATCTGAAGCAACTTCTTCGGGATGCGACCATTCATACAAGGAATGAACGCCAAAAACCAACAGGATAAAGAAAACCGCTGCGAAAGGCAGGTATGCAGATATCGCCTCAGGGATTCGTTTAAAGGCTGCAGACCATCCGGCCTGAGAAATGTATTGAATACTGAGAAAGAAAGACGCTCCCACAGCAATAGAAACGAAGTAGAAATTATTTAACAGGTAATTCGACCATGCTCTCCCCGGATCAGTTAAAAACCCGATGGCAAAGGTAACAATCCCAATGGCAATCAATCCGTAGGAAATCAATTTCAATTTCTTCGGTACGACAAATTTTTCGTCTATCATGATTTTATTTTTTACCTGTTCAGACTAATTCTTTTGCAACTCATTGCGGATGTACAAAACCGCTTTCCAACGATCATCCGGACTCAACATCGAACCATGCTCGGCCATAATCCCCCACCCGACTGTGATCACATGATACAGTTCTCCGTCGGGAATCGTACGGACCTTTTCGGACAGCAAATTCCCCGGAGGATAGGGAAACTTTTTCGACGTAAACAAGCGCCCCTGGCCATCTCCTTTATCACCATGACAACTGGCGCAATAAATTGTGTAAACTTCTTTTCCGCGTTCCATATTGGCCGTTGTTGCCTCCAATGGATTTTCAAAAGTTAATCCGGCCTGCACCCGGTCGGCATCTGTTTTTTCAAACGGGTACTGCATGAATCCACGAGGCACAGTACCGGAAATAGTGGGCTGCATGCTCTTACCATCTTTAAAATTCGGGTTTGATGTATAACTCTCATAAGCGGGTGATTTCACCATATCATCAAAATATTGCCATCCCGGGTTATTCCGGTTGTGATCGCAGGAACTTAAGCCTGCAACGAGAATGATGGCAACCAATAATTTAATTCCGTTTTTCAGGTCCATATGATGCTTTTTTGAGCAAATTCATAAATTGTGGTCAGAGACCATATGTCATTTCGTTTCTGGTACAACTGCCGACAGCTATTTAATAATTTCAGAAGCGCCACTGTCTTTCAATATCTGTTCGATTTCGCCAGCCTCGAATCCGGCTTCTCCCGATTTCAAGACCATTACAAACTTATCGTCAGTAGCTCCCGGATGAACAATTTTTGCCGCCTTACCCGGGAAAATCTGTGCCCTGGCCGAAAAAGTAAACAACGTCGTAATGGTTACAATTAATATGGTCGCTACGATCGTCACCACGATAAATGAGGGGAACGTATTGAAAGGCTTTCCGCCAAAGTTCAGGGGCCAGCTAATTACGGCGGCATAATACATCCCTCCCAGAACTGTCAAAGCACCAAACAAACCATAGAAAAAGGCTGCATGAGTAATCCGCGTTTTCTTGCCCATCCCTTCCAATATTTCGTGAATAGGATATGGTGTATAAACCTCGTCGACTTTTACACCTTTGGCTTTCACTTTTTCAAAAGCTTTCACCAAATCAAATTCATTGTCAAATACGCCTACCATAGCTTAATGATGTTCTTTAGGTTCAATTTCTTCATTAAATTTTGAAATACTCTTCACTTCAGAAACAGCAATCATTGGGATATAACGGAAGAACAGGAGTACGCCAACCGAGAACATTCCCAAGGTTCCGACAAAGAATCCGATTTCAATAATAGAAGGAGAATACGTTGCCCAGTTAGCAGGCAAGTAATTTTTGGTCAGCGATGTGATAACAATGTTGAAACGCTCGTACCACATACCAATATTTATAAATATCGAAATTATAAAAACAATCCATAACCTGCTTCGAACAGCTTTAAACCAGAACAATTGAGGGATCAAAGCATTACACGTAAACATCGCCCAAAACTGGAAGGCATAATCGCCAGTTATCCGGTTCTGGAAGAAGGTAAACATTTCGTATTGTGAACCGGAATACCAGGCCATGAAAATCTCAGTCAAATAAGCGGTACCCATGATTAATGAAATGAAAATCAAGATTCGGCAAACCGCATCAACGTGTGAGTCTGTAATAAAATCAGTCATATTGTACAGCTTCCTCATCAGTGTTACCAAGGTTAATACCATAGCAAAACCTGAAAAGATTGCACCAACCACAAAGTAAGGAGGGAAGATCGTGGTATGCCATCCCGGCTCAACAGATACAGCGAAATCGGTAGATACAATAGAGTGTACCGATACAACCAACACTGCTGCAATACCCCCCAGTACAAAACTTAAAGCTTCGAAACGTAACCATTCTCTGGACGAACCGGTCCATCCAAAAGCGAAAAATCCATAGACCGCTTTTTTGATTTTAGATTTGGTCGTATCCCTGATCGTTGCAAAATCCGGAACCATACCAAAATACCAGAAACTAGCCGAAATTAACAGGTAAGCTGAAATCGCTACGAAGTCCCAGAACAGCGGAGAATTAAAATTCACCCACAAAGGGCCACGTGTATTGGGATAGGGGAAAATGAAGAAAAATAACCAGGGACGCCCCATGTGCAATAAAGGGAACAAACCGGCACAACCTACCGCAACAACGGTCATTGCTTCAGCAGCTCGGTTAATAGCAGTCCGCCATTTTTGTCTCAATATCAACAGAAAGATGGAGAATGCCGTACCGGCGTGGCCGATCCCAATCCACCAAACAAAGTTGATGATTGCCCAGCCCCAACCGACTGTATTATTCACCCCCCAGGTACCGATACCGGTAGAGATGGTGACATATTTACAATAGATTCCCCAACCAAACATGGCCATACTAATCGTCATGGCGATATACCACCAACGCGGTGTTTTGGCATCAATTGGGGCCAGAATATCCTGCGAAATTTTCGACAGTGACTTATCCCCCTGAATGAGCTTTCCTCTGATCGACGTTTTATACATACACTCTGGTTTATTTCGGATTTATTAGGCTTTATTTCTCACTTTAGTCAAATATCCAACTGATGGCAAGGTGTGTAATTCCTCCAAAAGGTGGTAGTTACGCTTGTCCTTAAACAACTTACTGATCTTACTTTCCGGATTTTTAAGATCACCGAAAACAATGGCATTACCCGGACAAGATTGCTGGCAAGCTGTTTTGATTTCACCGTCTTCAATCATACGTCCACCCAACTTGGCTTCCTGCTTTTTCTCCTGAATGCGTTGTACACACATGGAGCATTTTTCAACGACCCCACGCGAACGAACCGTTACATCGGGATTCAGGACCATACGACCTAAATCGTTGTTCGCATTATAATCGAATTTATCGTTGTTTACATACTGGAACCAATTGAAACGACGTACACGATAAGGACAGTTGTTAATACAGTATTTTGTTCCGACACAACGGTTGTAAGCCATTTGATTCAATCCTTCAGCACTGTGTGGCGTTGCAGCAACCGGACAAACATTCTCACAAGGAGCATTGTCGCAATGCTGGCACATGACTGGCTGATGGGAAACCGTTGGATTTGCGGGGTCACCAGAATAATAGCGGTCGACGCGAATCCAGTGCATGATGCGGCGATTACGAACCTGCTCCTTGCCGATCACCTGAACATTGTTCTCGGCCTGACATGAAATGGCGCAGTTTCCGCAACCGGTACACGAATTCAAGTCTATTGCCATCCCCCAATGGTGTCCTTTGAATTCAATTTCTTTATAAAGTGTTGCATGATGTTTTTCATGTTCCTCATGCAATTCATTTCCGGCATCAGGTTTTAATAAATATTCGTCCAGATTCGATTCGCGAACAATTGGCCGTCCCTCCATACTGTGATGAGTCTGGGATAATGCCAGCGGAAAAGTTGCCTCCGCGACAACTTCAACAGTAGCGTTGTCTATCCGATACTTGCGCGATCCGTTTTCCTCACTAACATAGGCGTACATATTTTTACCAACTTCGTCACCAACTTTCCCGGCATATACACGGCCATAGCCAAGGGCAACAGCAATTGTATCTTTGGCTTGTCCCGGTTGTATGAAGACCGGTAATTCCAATCCGTTTACCGTGATCACACTTTCATTTACCAGTCCTTTTTCTTCAGCGTACGCAACCGGAACCGAAGCGTAATTATCCCAGCTTATCTTTGCAATCGGATCGGGAAGTTCCTGCAACCAGGGGTTGTTGGCATATTTACCATTCCCCAAGGCTATGCTCTCATATAAAACAACTTCAGTTCCGGACTGTGACTCAGGAAGCTTGGTTACTGCCACGCTTAATCCTTCGTCACTGTAGGAAATGTCTGCACTCGAAGGAGTTTCGAAAACGCCTTTTTGCAAGGTATAATTCCAGAATAAACGAAAATCGTTATAGTCGGATTGTTTTGAATAATAATCGCTTTCCCATACTGATTTGATGAAATCGCCGTAAGTCATCGCTGTGCCTGACCAAGTCAACAGGCTTTCCTGTACACTGCGCGAGTCAAACAGAGGAGCGATTGTAGGCTGTGCTAAACTGTACAAACCCATTTTCGGCTCCAGGTCGTTCCAGGATTCTAAATAATTAGGTTCCGGCAAAATGTATTGACAGGCACGGGCCGTTTCATCCTTGCGTTCGGCAAATGAAACCGATAACTTCAACTTGCGGATGGCAGCTTCCAACTCTTGCCCATTTGCCTGATCGTATACAGGATTCACTCCCCAAACCAACAGACCATCCAGTTTCCCGGCTAAAATATCTGCATTTAATTGGGTCATTTCACGATCCAGCCCCTGCCTGGTCAGCAATGCAGAATCCCACAAGACAGTCTGTCCGTAATTCCCTAATAATTTATTGATTGCGTTAACAAGTAGCTGCACATTTTCGTCGTTGCTCCCTGAAATAACGATCGACTTTCCTTTTGCCGACAACAGTTCATCGGCCAACGAGCTAACATCAACAGCGCTTTCGGCCCCGGAGAACTGCTCCGCCCCTGTTTTCGCAGCAATTGCATTGTACAATGCCAGAATAATACCGGCTTCCTCGGATGGTTTCACAGGGAAACGTACATCGGCGTTTGAACCGGTTAACGACAGGTGCGATTCAATTTGATAATGACGCAACATGTCTCTCTGTCCGTCATCCAACTTCCGGGCTGCCGTATATTGTTTGGTGTATTCAACCGGAGACAACCAGGTTCCCAGAAAATCGGCTGCAAAACTAACAACCACTTTGGCTTTATCGAAGCGATAATCGGGAATGGCGCGTTGCCCAAAATTTCTCATATTGGCAGCTAACATACCGGAAGAAGAATTCGCATCATATTGAATCCACTCACTCCCGGGATAACTCTCCATAAATTGTTGAATTAATTTCCTTGTTGAAGGCGAGATGACTGTCTGAGTCAACAAAACGGTACGTCCACCCGCTTCTGAAATCTCTTTCAAAGCTTTGGGAATTTCAATATCAGCATCTCCCCAGGTAATCTTTTTGCTCAAATTCTCAGGGCCTTTATAACGAGCACCATCATACAAATTGAGGATGGAAGCCTGAACCCGGGCACTGGTTCCTGATTGTGAAATCGGGCTTAGCTCGTTCCCTTCAATCTTAATCGGACGGCCATCGCGTACCTTAATGACAACACTGCAGTAATCACCCGCATCGTAATAACTTGATGCGTAATAATTGGCTTTACCGGGAGTAATATCCTCGGGCTTAACCAAATAAGGAATTGCCTTTTCCACAGGTCGTTTACAGCTTGCCACAATTGAGGCTGCAGCCAAACTAAAACCCAGTGTTCTCAGAAAATCGCGCCGCGAATTTCCGCCATTGCCGCCTTCTGATTTATAAAGCAGGCTCTTTTGCTTCGCTTCTTCCCGGGCTTCCTGAATTCTCAATGCCTTCGGGTCTTGCAGTTCTTCAAGACTTCTCCAGTAGGTTTTCATCAAAAAGGTATTTAGTTTCGTGTATTCAGTTAAGGTCACCGACCTCAGATTATATTTTTGGCTTTGCTTTTCGGGCAAAACCAAGCTTAGCTGCTCTATTTCAATAATGACATCGCATGCAGTCATTGGCTCCAATATCTTCGGCTTTAACCGATGCCAAGTCTCCGATTTCCATTTCCTCATGCATTTTTGCAAAGGATTCGTAGTAACCATTCTCTTTAAACTTCACATCTGTTTCGCGGTGGCAATTCACACACCATCCCATCGAAAGATCCGCATTTTGCCTCATGAGGTTCATTTCTTCAACCGGCCCGTGACATTTTTGACAATCGAGTTTAGCGACTCCAACGTGAATCGCGTGACTAAAGAAAACATGGTCGGGAAGATTGTGCAGACGGACCCACTCAACGGGTTCCTTATTTTCGACAGCATTGACAATTTTTGCAATCTCAAATTTCCCTGAGTTTGTTCCTTCACGAATTAGAACGTGACAGTTCATACACAAATTCATCGCTGGAATTCCCGCCGATTTGCTGCTCTCCGCTGTGTGGTGACAATATTTACAATCGATGCCGTTTTCTCCGGCATGAACTTTATGCGAAAATTTAATTGGTTGATCGGGTGCATATCCCTGTGAACGCCCCAGCTTGATTGCTTCTTCACTGATCACTTTCCCCTGATAGCCCAAGGATCCCAATAAAACGATTACCGGAATAATACGATATTTAATTCTTCTGAAAAATATTAGTTCCAATAACGCCCAAGTGATCAACATTCCGAAAAACAAAAAGATAAGCAGATTATTAATGCTTGGTTTAATCGGCTTCGGACCAACCATAGCCATATTGTCCAGGTAAGCTTTAACTGTTTTCAAGTCTTCCTCTCCAATATTAATCCCCGCATGAACCACTGTAAGCTTATTCCCTACCGGCTCCTCAATTGACGCTTTAAAGGACTCGAAATCGCGATCGGCATATTTGATCGCAATAGCCATAGCTGAAGGATTCCAGTTTAGGGTGTCGGTTGCTACTAAATTATGGCACGATACACAAGATTGTCCCTTGAAATTGAAAGGCAATAACCCTTTAAAAAATCGCTCTCCTCTTTTGATATCATCGTGCGAATGACCGTCAATTAACCCATGTTGCTCTTCAGCAAACACAAAGGTGGAACTTAAAATAAAAATTAATGTAATTAAGGAAGCTAAAGATAGGAACCTACACATAGGTCTAGCAGGGGACGTTAGTTTCATGCTTTAAGCTTTAGTTTTATTCTTTTTATCTAGGGTTTTTCAACTCAAAACTTTAACAAACTTCTGGTTTGAAGGTTCTAAGCATAAAATAAAAAAACACTCGAAATACGTTGACCGATTTTAGCGGTTCAATATATATTTTATAGCAGACGACTTAATCACCTGCTTTTAAATCATTTAGATTTAAATATAAGAAAACAAAACATCTAATAAAACTATACACATAAAATAATCATAGAAATAATCAATGACAAACTAAAGACTTTGTGTAATTTTCTGCACCAGTTTCATATTATCAAAAAATTCTTTGGCAACTACACGCAGTATTGTATAAACCGGAATTGCCAGAATCATTCCCAAAATTCCGGCGAACCCACCGGCTGCCATAATCACCAAAAAAATCTCCAATGGATGAGCTTTGACACTGTTTGAATAAATAAGTGGCTGAAATAAAATATTATCAATGACCTGTACTGCTGCAAATACGATCACCATTAATCCCAATAATGGCAAAGTATGCGACGAAAAGTCAGCATGAACATTAACGGCTATTCCAATCAACAGACCAACGGCAGCTCCCATCCAGGGACCGAGATAAGGAATAATATTAAACAGGCCGCAAAATACGCCAATAACAACGGCATGCCGGAATCCGAGACCGACAATTGTCAATCCAATTGTTACCATAAAACCGACCAGTAAAACTTCGGCAAGCAAGCCGATAAAATACCTTCTTAATAACAAATGAATGGAATGCATAATGCGATCCGTCCTTTCTTCATATCCGCTGGGCACTAAAACCATCACACCATCACGAAACATGTTTTCTTCTTTTAAAAAGAAAAAAGTAATAAACGAAACAGCAAAAAATGCCAGCAACAACTCCCCCAATGCCCCTGCAATGATTCCTACAAAGTTTGAAACCTGTTCCATCCCTAAATGCTCTTTAACTGATCGCTGAAAAAGGTCAGCAAAAAGAGTCTGAGCGGAGTCCACCGACTCATTCCCGATTGTCTTCATAAAACGAACTAAGGGTTCATCGATAACAGCAAATACCGCGTCCGGATTAATTGTAGACAACTCAGCAAACTCACTGGCCAAAAGCGGTATTAAGAAACGGAAAGTACCAAAAACAAGAAGCCAGATAATAATCAAAGTAATAAATGCACTAATGGTTTGATTAAATTTGATTTTACCAATTCGTATATTCGTAATCATTCGCACCAACGGTCGCCCCATGAGTGAAAGAATCACCGAAATAATTATATATGTTACAAGAGAGCTGAAATACCACATCAAAAACAGAAGGACCAAAGCACCTGCTGCGAATAACCAATAACGTGATTTACCTATTAACTGGATCATATTGAAGGATTTTAAACCAAATTAGAACTTCCATAAAAATCAATCAGCATGAATGCTAAAAGCACCAAAGCCAATTTTATAAAATATACATATAAAAACCATAGGAAAATAGCCAAACAGCGAAAGGACAAAACTTTTATTCTTTTCTACTGTATGTTTAACAAATTATTGATTTCAATCCACATTTTTTGATAAATTTGCTATAGGGACAAAAAGAATGAAGAAAAACAATCTCAAAGTATTATTAGTCGACGATGAACAGGATGCAAGAGACATCTTGAGGTACTACTTGAATGACATACCCGACATCGGTCCGATTGAAGAGGCTTCAAATGCAGAAGAAGCTCTCTTTAAATACATTGACTTTAATCCTGACTTGGTTTTCCTGGACATTATGATGCCGGGACGAAACGGAGATGAGCTAATTGAATTGTTGAAAAAAAAGGATCCCAATTGCCACATCATTATCGTAAGTGCGCACAAAGAGTCGGCTATCATGGCCATTCAAAATAACATATACGATTTCATTTTGAAGCCCATTGATTTTGGCATTCTGATCGAAAAGGTTGAAAAGTATCAGTTCATGATGCAAAGCAGCATTGAAGAGAAGTTCAAGAAAGTGCTGAGCATGGTCGACCAGGGAACCAAACTCAAAATATCATCCACCAACAGTCACATACTGATAGACCCTGCAGATATATTATATTGTGAAGCAGATGGTTCGTACTCTTATTTGGTTATGGATAACGGAACAAAAGAACTTGCAAACACTTACCTGGGTAAACTTGAGAAAATATTGGCTGAACAACGCTTTTTCCGCGTCAGCCGGTCTATTTTGATCAACCTTGAGAAGCTTTCGCATGTTAATAAAGCAGAAAACACCTGCACTTTAATCGGCACAGACTTTGACGTAGAAATCAGCGGATCCAAAAAGCAGATTAAGATCTTGTGTGAAATGGATTTAGATTAAGAAATGATCGACAGACAGATTACAGCAGTTATAATTGACGACAACGAGGATGCGATTTCTTTGCTTGAAATTTACCTTCAGGCATTTAAAGAGATTGATGTGGTTGATAGTACAACCGATCCGAAACGTGGCGTAAAAATCATCAAGAAGGTACTACCCGACATCGTCTTTCTGGATATCGACATGCCCGAAATGAACGGCTTGGAAGTTGGTCAGATCATTTTAGACAGCGAACTAAAAACCGAAGTTGTGTTCACAACAGCACACAGCCAATATGCTTTTAATGCGCTAAATATTAAGCCGCTTGATTATCTGGTAAAACCATTTGGGCCCGCAGATCTGATTTCTGTCATCAACCGATTTAAAACCAAGCTCAAGAACGAAGAATTTGAAAGGCGCATGGATTTTTTCATGCGCACAAACCGAGTTATTCCCAAAATTAAACTGGGCACCCGAACCGGAATCATCCTCATCAACCCGGATGACGTCATGCTTATTCGCTCAGATGGCAACTACAGCCGTCTTTATTTGAAAGATGGGAAAGAAGAGCAAATTACTCAAAACATTGTAAAAGTTGCGGAAGCACTGGACTCCCCAAACATCCTGAAAGCCAACAGATCTGCTTTCATCAACCTGCAATACCTGAAACGCATTGAGAAAAAGAAACGAATTTGCTACCTGAAACACAAAGAGATTTCGTTGGAAGAATCAATCAACCGTCCAAGTTTGATTTATTTTGAGAAGCTGAATTGCTTCCCGATTACCTAAAAAAATACCGGTTTCAATGTTTCCACTGACAACCGGTACTCTATATTTTCGCTCTAAATAGCTATTATTTCTTCAAAAGTACATACTCCAGCACTTCGCTGATCGTACTCACAAACCGGAACTTTAAACCTTTCAGGTAAACATCTTTTATTTCTTCCAGGTTTTTACGGTTATCTTCAGACATAATGATCTCCTTGATTCCAGCACGCTTAGCTGCCAGAATCTTTTCCTTTATACCTCCAACCGGCAACACTTTTCCGCGCAGGGTGATTTCACCTGTCATTGCCATGTTTTTCCGGACTTTTCGCTTCGTCATTGTCGATGCCAGCGATGTCACCATCGTAATCCCGGCTGAAGGACCATCTTTCGGAATAGCACCTTCCGGAACATGGATATGCCAGTTACTATTGTCGAAAACATTGTTATCAATGTCCAACTCATCAGTATGAGACTTCAAATACTCCAAAGCCAGCATGGCTGACTCTTTCATCACCTCGCCCAGGTTTCCGGTCAATGTCAATGCGCCTTTACCCTTACTCTGACTCGATTCAACATAAAGGATCTCACCTCCCATGGCCGTCCAGGCTAAGCCGGTAACTACTCCCGGAAATTCATTTCCCTGGTAGGTTTCACGCGAATATTCGAAAACGCCCAAATATTCCCGGATATCAGCCTCTGTTAATTCAACATTGTACGAATCTTCAAAAGCGATTTTACGGGCTACACGACGGATAACCTTAGCTATTTTTTTATTCAATTCCCGAACACCGGATTCACGCGTATACTTATCAACGATCAATTCCACAATATTGCTTGGAAAAATAAGCTGACCTTCCGTTAATCCGTGATTTTCCAATTGTTTCGGGATTAAGTGACGGTTGGCGATTTCGATCTTTTCTTCCAGAATATAGCCATTTACATCGATCAGTTCCAGACGATCGCGCAGTGGCGGCGAAATGGGACCCAATGTATTGGCCGTAGCAATGAACATCACTTTTGACAAATCATACTCCAGCTCAATATAATTATCGTGGAATTCCATATTTTGTTCAGGGTCCAAAACCTCCAACAAAGCAGACGCTGGGTCTCCGTGGAAATCACTCGAAACCTTGTCTATCTCATCCAAAATAAAAAGCGGATTGGAAGATTTCGCCTTCTTAATATTCTGCAAAATCCGACCAGGCATCGCGCCAATATAGGTCTTGCGGTGTCCTCGAATTTCAGATTCATCATGCAAACCGCCCAAACTCATTCGAATATATTTTCGACCAAGTGCCTTAGCAATAGATCTCCCCAATGAGGTTTTACCAACTCCCGGAGGGCCGTACAAACACAGAATGGGGGCTTTCATATCTTTTTTCAATTTCAGAACAGCGAGGTGTTCCAAAATACGTTCTTTTACTTTCTCGAGACCGTAATGCTCTTCATCCAAAATCTGTTCTGCATGCCGCAGGTCGAAGTTGTCTTCGGTATATTCATTCCACGGTAAATCCAATAGCGTCTGACAGTAGGTAAACTGAACAGAATACTCACCGGCGGCAGGATTTAAACGCGCAAGTTTTGTTACTTCTTTCTCGAAAAAAGCACCGACTTCTTCCGACCATTTCTTGTCTTTCGCAGCTTCACGAAGATCGGCAATCTCTTGCTCAATGGGATTTCCACCCAACTCATTCTGAATGGTTTTTATCTGCTGATTTAGTAGATATTCCCGTTGTTGCTGATCGAGTTCCAACTTCACTTTGGACTGAATATCCTTCTTCAGCTCCAACATCTGAACCTCCTTCACCAAATAAGAAATCGCTTGAATACCACGTTCGCGCAAATCGGCTACTTCAAGCAAACTTTGTTTCTCATCGACTTTTAAATCCGTGTTCGAGCAAATGAAGTTGATCAGGAAAGTAGAGTTCTCGATATTCTTGACCGCAAAACTGGCTTCAGGCGGCACATTTGATGAGTATTGTGCAATCTTAATCGACAAATCTTTCAAAGAGCCAACAATGGCACTAAACTCAGCAGTATCCGCCTCTGTTGTGACTTCCTCCAAGAGATTTACACGAGCCTTGAAGTAAGGAAACTCTTCCAAATACTCCACCGCTTCGAACCGACGTTTTCCCTGAATGATAACCGATGTAGAACCATCCGGCATTTCAAGAATCTTCAAGATCTGAGCAACTGTTCCTATTTTATATAAATCCTTCTCTTCCGGATCATCAACAGCCCCATCGATTTGTGTGACGGTTCCCAATAACTTATCGGAGCGAAACACTTCCTGGATCAGCTTTAACGATTTTTGACGACCAACTGTAATCGGAATTACCACACCCGGGAATAAAACTGTATTCCGAAGCGGCAATATTGGCAGTATATCCGGAGCCTGGAAGTTTTTCAATTCCTGCTCATCTCCATCCGCAATGATCGGGATCATCTCGCTATCATCTTCTGAAATACCGCTAAATATCATAGTCTTTACTACTTGTTCTTTTTTATTTCCCATTATTCTAGTTTGAAAGGCAAACCTGACAATCTGACGTCGTCACCTGCCGATTACACCAAGCATCTAAATTGGCAATCACCATGCCAAATCCCAGATTCATTCGATCTTAAAACTTTCGGGAGACCGCCGATTTATCAAAAATTGCTGTCAACAAGCGTTGGTCAGCGTCCGTCAACACAGTGGAGCGACGAGCCATGACCTGCGCTGCTGTTCCAAAAACCGTTTTCAATTGATGAACTTTATAGCCATGAACGCCACCATCCGAAAACGAAGGAACAAACTGACGCGGAAAACCTGCACCATGAATATTACAACCGACTCCAACAACTGTTCCGGTATTAAACATGGTATTAATTCCGGCTTTAGAGTGGTCACCCATAATTAATCCACAAAACTGCAGACCGGTTCGGACAAATTTACCTTCCGGATAACTCCACACTTTAACCTTATCGTAGGTATTCTTAAGATTCGAAACATTGGTACCAGCCCCTAAGTTACACCATTCTCCCAATACTGAGTGTCCTAAAAAGCCATCATGTCCTTTATTGCTGTATCCAATCAAAATAGAATGGCTAATTTCTCCACCGACCCTGCAATAAGGGCCGATACTAACCGGTCCGTATATTTTAGAGCCCAAATTAACGACCGAATGTTCGCCCAGGGCCAATGGTCCTCGAATCAGGGCACCTTCCATAATTTCAGCACCTTTCCCGACATAAACAGGACCAGCACTGGCATTAATCGTGGCGAACTCAACACGTGCACCTTCCTCTACAAAAATATTTTCAGGAGCAATCACGTTATTCGAACCACTCAAGGGGGCTGACTGGCGCCCGGCGGTCACCAATTCAAAATCGAGCTGAAACTGATTACCACTCGCCTCATTCAAATCCCATGCGTATCGAATGTTATCCAGATGACCGTCAAAATTGTCCCACTTGATTGTCTCCGACAAAGCCGGATAAGATTTTACCTGAGCCGCTGGAACCCGAAGTGCAACAGGAATTCCCTGCCATTTAATCCCCTCGAAACTCTTCAGCTCTTTCACTTGCTTCGCCAATTCATCATTCGGGCAAATATGTGCCGAAATCAAGAGATTATCCTCCGCCAGTGTCAATGGAAACTTTTCTTTCAAATACAATTCTGTTTTGAACGAATAATTTCCGCTCAAACGAAGTTTCCATTTCTCAAAAATAGTCAAGATACCGGTACGTAAAGAAGCTACCGGACGGGTATAACAAAGTGGAAGTAAGCAGTTGCGCTGATCTGTTTCAAATAGGATTATATTCATTTCAGAAAGTTTAACTATCAAAATTAAGATAAAAAAAAAGCTTCGCGAAAGCGAAGCTCTAATTTATCGTAGTATACGTCAATTATTTCTTACGTGAATCCATGTGTTTCTGGTAACGGTTCATGAATTTGTCCACACGACCTGCCGTGTCAACTAATTTCATTTTACCAGTGTAAAATGGATGAGAGCTGCTTGAAATCTCCAGTTTAACAACCGGATATTCAACGCCTTCAACTACTTCGGTTTCCTTTGTCTGAATGGTAGACTTAGTCAAAAACACAGTACCGTCTGACATATCTTTGAATGCCACCGTACGATAATTATCTGGATGTATTTCTTTTTTCATCTCTGATCTCTTTTACTACATTATTACAATCGGGGTGCAAATATACATACACCTATTAAAATCCCAAAGCTTTTTTTATTTTTTTTCACCAACTTTTTCAGCATTAATGATTGGTGCCCGTTCAAATGGCTTATTTCGGTCGAATAAATAGCGCATAGTGTAATGCGTTTTCGTGTGTTTACCACCAACCGATTCATACAAAGACACAACCTTCGGATTAAAATCGCCAGCCCAACTGAGCTCCATTTCCTTGTACCAATTTTTGCGATACATAACCGGACGCAGGTGCCAAAACATCGCTGCGTCGACTCCGGAACGCTGGAATTTCGGCACAATTCCAATAATTAAGCTACGCGTACGCGTCATCGTTTTGCGCTTTTTTAGCCACATGAACTTCAAAATACCCCATAAATTCAGCTTACCTTTCATTTTTATCAGAATCTGATTCAAATCGGGTACCATTACAAACAAAGCGATCGGCTCGTCTTCGTGATACGCGAACCAAATAAATTCGGGCTCTAAAATGGGCTTTGCCGACTTCAAAAAGTCCCGCAAATCATCTTTATCCAATGGCTTAAAATGCTCGTGAAAACGCCAGGCATTATCATAAACAGTAGCAAAATCGTCAATAAATTGGTCTTTCTTGTCCCACGAGAAATGTTCGAACCTAAATTGAGGCTTTTTAGCAACCCACTCCGCAACTTTCCAGAAACGGTCCGGCAACTCGGGCAAAGTAGTATCCAAGTGATAGCTAAACTGCTGGAAATACATTTTAAATCCGTACTCTTCGAATAACTTCTGGTAGTACTTCGGGTTGTAGGGCATACCGAATCCTTGTGGCATAAAACCATCAACCAACAGCCCCCAATTCATATAGTTCTCGCCAAAATTAACAGGCCCATCCATAGCCTCCATATTTCTTTCTTTCAGCCAATCGCGAGCAGCATTGAACAATTTATTGGCCGCTTTTTGGTCATCAACACACTCAAAAAAGCCACATCCTCCAGTTGGCTGCTCAAAGGTATTCGACTTATCGTAGTTAATGAAAGCACCAATGCGTCCAAGCAATTTCCCGTCCCCACTGGTAAGCACCCAACGAATCGCTTCTCCGTTTTTAAAAGACGGATTCTTTTCCGGGCTGAATGTATCTTCAATCATCCCTTCGATTGGTGGCGCCCAGTTCGGATCGCCTTTATAAACTATGTGCGGAACCTTGTGAAATAGTTTCCGGCTTGGAGCATTGTCGACAATTTTTAGTTGCATGTTGAATTTAAAAAATATGAATTTGCCAAATTAATCTAAAAAAATAACTCTCACCATGAGAATTGCTAGTCCTCTATAATCGGTGCCCGTTTGAATTCTTTGTTCCGATCGAACAAGTATCGTAAAGTCTTGTGAGTCTTTTCGTGCTCTCCCCCTACCGCCTTGAAAATTGCAATCATCTTTGGATTGAAGTCTCCAACCCAACTCATTTCCATATCAGTATACCATGGTTTCTTCACCAATACCTGACGAAGCTGATAAAAGATTGCCGACTCAATCCCGCTTTTCTGAAACTTCGGGATAACGCCCATCACCAAAACCCGGCACCCCGTGATTACCTTCCTGCGACGCAACCAAAGCATTTTCATCAGATTATATAAATTGACCTTTCCACTTCGGATTCGTTTAAACAATTGGTTTAAATCAGGCACCATCATGAAAAACGCAATCGGCTTGCCGTCGTGATATACGAACCATATAAAATCCTCTTCCAGCATCATTTTCGATTCTTCCAACATCTTGTTGATGTCTTCCGGATCAATGCGTTTATAGTTATCGTGTTTCACCCAAGCCTGTTCATAAATAGCTATGAAATCGGCAATAAATTTCTCTTTTTGGGCAAAACGAAACTGGGCATAGGTGTAGCCAGGTTTCTTAGCCATCCAGGCTGCAATCTTCCAAAAACGCTCCGGCAAATCGGGGCTGGTAATATTTAAATGATAGCTATATTGCTCGTAATAGGTTTGAAAGCCATAGGCATTGAATAACTTGGCGTAATACGGCAAGTTATACTGCATGCCAAAGGTTTGCTGCATAAAACCATCAACCAATACTCCCCAATTAAAGAAGTTCTCCCCAATATTAATTGGGCCGTCAACGGCCTCCATGTTTTTCGACTTTAACCAGCTGATAGCTGTATCAAAGAGCAAATTCGCTGCGTCCTGATCATCAATACATTCAAAAAAACCAATCCCTCCGGTCGGCTGCTCGAAGCTATAAGCATATGTGTCGGTTACAAATGCTGAAATCCGCCCGACAACATGCCCATCTTTTTCCACGAGCCAACGCTGTGCATCGCCATGTTTCAGGCTGTTATTCTTACCCGGGTTGAACGTATTTTCGACCATGATCCGAAGTGGAGGAACCCAATTCGGATCATTTTTGTATATCGTGTAGGGCAGCTCGTGAAACGCGTTCACCGATTTCTTATCGTCTACCTGAATTATTTGCATGGGAATAAGCTTGTATAAATCCGTTCGAAAATAATACATCCCGCCCGAAAATAAAAACAGGGACACATGGCCCCTGTTTCAAATATCTTATTTCACGTTCTATTTTAGTTGCGTCGCGATGCCAACTTGGCCAGTAAACGAAGGATTTCCATGTACAACCAAATAAGGGTGACCATTAATCCAAAAGCGCCGTACCATTCCATAATCTTAGGTGCACCGCCATTCGACCCGCGCTCAATAAAGTCGAAATCCAGAATCAGGTTTAACGCGGCAATAACAACCACCACTAAGCTAAAACCAATACTCATGTTACTGTTGCCGTAAAGGAAGCCCAGATTGGCACCAAACATTCCGGCAATAAAACTGATAAAATAAACCAAGGCAATACCGCCGGTTGCTGCCAAAATCCCCATCTTGAACTTCCCGCTAGCCCGAAGTTTTCCGGAACGGAAAAGCATCAGCATCACAAAAAACACACCCAGCGTTAAAGCAACGGCACGCATGACCAAGCCAGGATACATGCTTTCAAAGAACGCCGAAATACCGCCTAAAAACAGGCCTTCAAAAACGGCATACAATGGAGCTGTTACATTGGAACTCTGCGGACGGAACACGGTAACCAAAGCAGTAATAAAACCGCCAATACCGCCACCGATCATCCAAATTGAAACGGCCGAAAAAGCCGCTTCGGGTGTTGAATAATCATAAGCCCCAAAGAATTTACGCCAAGTAAAAATAGCTGCAAAAGTAACGATCAATAACATCAGACCGGTTTTATTCATCGTTCCGTTAATAGTCATTACACCAGAATCAGAACGACTATCCATACGATTAAAGACTGACTGCCCGAAAACCGGATTGGATGACTTTGTTAAATTCATAGTTTATAAATTTTAATTTCGACGAAATATGTAATAAAAATAATGCCAAACCTAAAAGCATTCAAAAAGCTGCCGAAATAGCAGCCTGCAATCCAGGGCACCTAAAATAAACATCTAAATATTCATGTTCCCTTCGTCCATATCGGCAATATCTTCCAGTAAAAGCGTTGCTAAATTTTTAGGATGCTCTTCTTCCATTTCCTGAACCAACTCCAGAAAATTCACGCAGGCATTTTTAAGCTCATCATTTCGATTGGCCATTAAAATGATCGATCGGTAAAAGATTTGAGCTAATTTCTGATCCTTCGCCAGCGGAAACAAAACAGGGAAGAATGTCTCGAACATCTCATTAATGGCTTTTTTATCAACCATTGCCAAACGGCCAACTAACTGCAAGCCAGCATACCGAACCAGGTGTTTTTTGCCGCAGCAGTACTCCATGGCCTTTACAAAAGCATACTTCGAGTGAACATGCAGGTTTGCAACCAGCTGCTCAACAATCTCCGAGGTCTCGGTGCTTTTGGTCCAGTAATCCATTTGCTCCTCAGTCATTTCATCCGGCACTTCCAGCAGCGTTGCCAAGATCATGGTTTCGCGCCACCCTTTGTTCCAAAGTTTCAGCGCCAGCAAATGATTTTTCCCGTAGTTCCTGGCCAACTCACGCAGGTGAATGACTGAAGCTCCCCAATTCACTTTGTAGTTTAAGCCCATCTTTTTCATTTGGGCAACAGTTTCACCGTTTTTCAAAAAACGGATCTTGACCAATAATTCCTGAAATATTTTTTCCGTTACCGGATCGTCCAATAAGATATCCATACTAATATATTACAAACTCAACGAGGTAAAATAAAAACAACAAAAGTAATGAATAGATCAGGTGGCGGGAAATATTCTGATATTTTATTACCGGGATGTTAAGCCGAGATTCAACCATCATCAGCAAGAAGACCTTCTCAAACAAGTAGGCCACAACCGTTGCAAAAGCAACACCTTCAATTCCCCCAAACTGCACAAACCAAAAACTAAGTGTCACATTCAGCACTAACTCACCAACAGAAGCCCAGGCAATGAGTGATGTTTGTTTCAACCCGATTAAAATAGTCTGCGGGAACAATAACCGGCTGGTGACAAGCAACAGGTAAATATTGAAAACACCGGCGCTCTCTCCAAAATTCGAATTGAAAAGTAGTGGAAAAAGCATGTGACTGCTCACTAAAAGCAGGCCGGACAATGGGAACAGGTACCTCGCCAAACGAGTCGATTCCTTTTTCATTTTTTCGAGCACCTCCTCAAACCGGCTTGTTCCGCTGAAGTCGGGCAACAAGGCATTACTGAAAGCATTAGCCATTAATAAAACGATCGGAAACTCGCGGGCGCCGAACCGAAAAATGGCAAACACCGATTCGTCGTAGTAAGAACGAACGATAAAACCGTCGACATACTGCGCAGAGCCACTCACCAAAGCTGATAGAATAAGTGGCAAAGACACGCCGATATGTTCCCGCTGATACGCCTTCGAAAACTGAAAACGCACATAGCGAATCAAAATAAACCACAAAACCAAGTATCGAAAAACCGCAGAAACGACCAAGCCTATTAAACAGCCACTAATTCCCCACCCCATTAAAGCGGGAACAAGCACAAGAATGGTCATTAAAACATAGCTAACAGCCCCGTAAATGACTATTCGAGCCGACTTCTTCTTCAGCAGAAAATAATACTCTGTCAAACTGGCCGGGACACTGCAAAACAAGTATGCTGCCAGCATCCACCGAACAGGGAAAGCTCCTTCGCCTGCATCTTCGGGGAACCACATACCTGCCAGCATAAAAATGAGCAACGAGCTAACCGCCGTCAATGCACTAATTAATACAAAGGCATTGAAAAAGCGAACATCGTCACCATCATCCTCCCGGTATAAAGGTAAAAAGCCCCGAATGAGGCCATTCAACCAAAAGAAACTCACGCTGCCTGCCAGGAACATAAACTGTTCATAGGCACCAATCGCTTCCATGCCCAACGTGCTCTTAGCCATAAAAACCCCAATCAGGATCATGGTGACATAACGCATCAACTGAAAAGCTTGAAGCGAATAAACAGTCGTCAATTTAAGTTTCATGATTCAAAACTATACTATCGGGTTCATCCGGCCAACTGGTTTCTGCCCGCGGTATTTGTATTTAACTTTAAAAGTGAAGAATTTTGACCATCCAAACAAGAAAGCATGAAAACAAAAAATCGCTCCAGCCTTGCAGCCGCTTCTATTGAATTTCTCCGCGAGTGGAACGATCAAAACCTGTCCGATGTTCACGTCTTCGACAACCCGCAGATAGCTACTCGTCTAAAAAATCGTCGGGTGAAGAGTTTAACTTCCTGAAAAACATCGAACAGAAGCAAACTCTGGTAGAAATAAAAAAATGATCCTGTTTTACGTTGAAAAGTTCAAGCTCACAGCAGCGACAATCCGAGAGTTGTCATCCTCTTCGACTAAAAAAGAGAGACATTGTCTGTCGGGATTCGCAAGAAAAGTAAGGAAATAATTTATCGGAAAAGAATGAACTGATTCAATGATCTGTCCTTATCATATGCATGAAAGCTGAGGATTGTCGTATATTTGAAACTAACCCTTAGCGCAAGTCATCTTGAACAGAAAAACGACAATCGCCCTCCTTCTCCTGATGCTACTTTCTTTTTCCGGAAGTTTCGCACAAGGGAAGTTCAATAGTTTCCTTGAAAAAAGGGGAGAACACAAACAGCAGGCGTTTGCTGAAGGACGCCCTTGGTTATCACCAATTATTGCTCCGGCTTACACGGCCGATGCCGGTTTTTTGGTGTCAGGGGGAATGCTCTATTCATTCAGACTAAACAAAAGTGATAGCATCTCGCAACGATCTTCTTTACCGGCAACAATTTTCTACAGTTCAAAAGGTAATTTTGGTATTCGGGCATTCTTGAAAACCTTTTGGCTGGAGGACAAACTAAGGGTAAATACAGAACTAACCATTCGGGACAAAGACAACAATTATTACGGAAAAGGCTTCAACCAAATCGATCAAACCCACCAATCAGATACAACAACCCTCTACCACGAAACTACTTACAAAGTCGATTTTGAACTGACTTACAAAATAAGGCCTTCTGTATTTGTTGGCCTGCGCTTGAGTCCCGGCTACGCAAACACCAAAAACTTTGCACCCCCGGTCGAAAATGACCCCTATAAATCGCAATTCGATGATAGCTACTTTTTAAATGGACTCGGTGCGCAAATCACCTACGACAGCCGCGATCTCGTTGTGAATGCCTGGCGTGGCGTCTTTTTTAACCTGGCAGCCTCTTTTTACGACAATCTTTGGGGAAGTAAATATGACTTTCAGGAGTTTGAATTCGACTCGCGATATTACAAAACCCTGAACCGTCCGGGCAATGTTTTGGCATTTCGCTTCTTCACCCGCGCAACCTATGGTGACGTGCCTATTACCGAATTATCAGATTTCTCGGGAGGTAAAAACCTGCGTGGCTACCTGATGGGACATTACCGCGATAAAACCACCGCTTTCCTATTGAGCGAGTGGCGCTATTCCTTCAAAAAAAGCGACAATACCTTAAGCAAGAGTGGCATGGTTTTGTGGCTGGGAACAGGCAGTATTGCCAACGATGTTGCACATCTAACCCGCTGGGTGCCCAACGGAGGTGTCGGTTATCGTATTGAGCTACAACCCCGAATGAATGTGTGTGTCGACTTTGGAATTGGACGCGACTCCCAAGGCGTTTACTTCAATTTTAATGAAGCATTTTAAGATCCTGCAAAAAACCGAATCCGGGAAATCGGTAACGATTGTTGCTGAAGACTTGCCGCCTTTTAAGCTCTTAACAATCTGGATTCTCCGGATTCGTCCCTGCTGTGAGACGTTGCTAATCCCACTCCCAACCAATGCTTGTTTGAAACACATAGTCGCCTTTATCAACATTTTCGATCTGAGGCTTTGAGTCGAAATTATGGACAAAACTGGCCTTTATGTAGAAATCAAGCGGCAAATCCCATTTGGCGGAGACCTCACTATTAATTCGCCAACGCCCCGAATTTGAAAAGCTTGGATAAGCTGTCGACTTCAACCGAAACGATAAATCACCGGTATCATAGGCATCAAATTCAAAGCCCATTAATCCTTCGAAACTATTCTTTGAAGTATTGTCGGGTGCTGCGTATTGTTCGTGTGCATTGGCCAAACCCAAACCGCCCTGCAGATACAGGCCGTTTTCACGAATAAAATAATAACCGACCCCAAGTTTGGAAGTCGTACGCAAATCAAGGTTCTGCTCGCTACTCGATAAAAACTCCATCCCGGCAAAAGCATACGCATGACCATAAATATCGCGGTTAAAATCAACGTTTGCTTCGAGCCGTTTGGTGGTTCCAACTTCGTCCTGCGAGGTCGATACATTATTAACACCGCCGCCCAGATTCCAATTCGTCTCCGTATACTTGACCCGCCCGGTCATCGACAACTGAGATAAGTTATTGGCTTTCGTGTAAGAATAACCGGCATCAATCGAAATATAAATTTTATCCTTAAACTTATCGTTGGTGGTATTAATTTTAACAATCTCACTTAAATCGACCTTCACCTCCAGACCGCCACTCGTAATTTTCACTTTATCATCGGCTTCATCGTATTTCAAATAACCGGTATATTTTCGCCCTTCGGTCAGAAATACAACAACCGCCCTACCCGACTCCAGTCCTTTCACCTCTTTCCAGTCGACCTTAAACTCGGAATCTGCATAATCCGTGTCAAACGAAAGAACGTTCTTTGACAGTGATTTAATTTCACCGATAATGACATCACCCGTTGCCGAGATCAACGTGTCTTGCTGCGCCGATGCAAACAAGGCTGAAAAGCCCAAAAAAGCTGAAAGAATAATTTTTTTAACCATTGCCATTTCTTTTTAATAGTCTTATAAATGTGGTTCGCTTGAGCCGGTATAAAGAGCTTGCCGTTATTCCCGAAACTCAATATTATAGAAAAAAAGTATTTAGTTCTCGCAGAAACCGATTAACGAACGATATCATTTTCAATCGCCTCAACCGCCATCGAAGGGTTTGTTCCACAAATTACAACCTTTAAACTTTATAGTCAATAGGAAAAAGTATGATTAACAAATAAATAGGATTAGAAAACGGAGGTTTTACTATAATCAACTATTGGAGAAACAATCCCTCATTTCTTAAAAATGAAATAAACAGCCAAAACGAGGGAGACAAATCCAAAGACATGATTCCAACGAAAGCTCTCGTTGCGAAACAATAACAACGTGAAAACAGAGAAAATTACCAGACGACTTACTTCCTGCAGCACTATTCGTTCAATCAAAGAAAACGGTCCACTGTGCTCTTTGAAGCCAATTCGATAAGCCGGCACCTGGAAAAATGCAAGAACAACGCAATCCCCCAATAAGCAAAATAGCAATCAGCCCCAATTGGCTGAACCATTTCATTTCAGCAAACTTCAGGTGACCGTACCAGGCAACGGTCATAAAGGTATTCGACAGCACCAGCAACCCAACAGTAAGCAACACTTTCATCTTGAAATAATTTGGACACAAAACTATCGAATTACCGAATTCAAACGACCAGCTCAAACAACTAAATTTTCACAACCTAAGAAGCGAACCAGCACCATAAAAAAAGTCGAAGAATTTTTCGCGCCCAAAGTCTGAAAAACCAAAAAAGTATTTATTTTTGCCACCCCAAACTAAGGGAACCAAAATGCCGGCCCGTTCGTCTAGCGGTTAGGACGCCAGGTTTTCATCCTGGTAGCAGGGGTTCGATTCCCCTACGGGCTACATCACAAAAGAAGAATCAGAAACGGTTCTTCTTTTTTTTGTAACTCCCCTGCTCATATTCCTTTTACCGGATCACTTTAAAAACTTGAGGGATTTTAAATTCAGGCATTAATTTTAGCTACTCTGTACTGAAAGAATGTCGTGTCATTCACTCCTCTCAATGATGCTCTGAAAGCTTTCAACTTTGCATTGAAGGATTCTGCAGAAGCATTGGTGCTTCGATGATCGAAGAAGTTCAGAATTTCGAATGCATGCACGAGTATACTTGCGGCAATGGTGTTGAATGACTTGAATTCAGATTCATCAACTTCCCGGTACCAATGGGCAAGTTTGGTGAAAGCGACTCCTTTCTCTTTTGTCTTTGAGAAGGTTAAGCGAAGCTTATGAACCAGGTTGTATGCCTTTTTAAAGTCGGGGTACTGTGCTAACAGGATTGTTGCTCTTTCCTTTTGTGTTGGTGTCCACTGGTCAGCTGACTTAAACCACTGCATTTCAAGATGAATTACCTTTCTAAAAAAGGCTATAGCTTTTTAATAACTGCTACGGGAGATTTTACCCCCGCAAAACAATTTAACGTGGAAGATGTTAATCGTGATATTGCATGAAAAAAATGAGTATGAAATTATCACAAATAAAATCAGCATTAAAACAGCTGGAAACCATTGCTTTTCAATTACCAAACGGAGAATTAGTTCCAACCCACTTTCACGTAACGGAAGTAGGAAAAGTCACCAAACACTTTATCGATTGTGGCGGAACAGTTCGCAATGAAGAAGTCGTGAATTTTCAACTTTGGAATGCTACTGATTACGACCACAGGCTTCATCCGGAAAAGCTGTTGCACATCATCAACCTTTCTGAAAAAACATTGAATATCGGCGATTTGGAAATAGAAGTCGAATACCAGGGGCAAACAATTGAGAAATTCGGATTAGACTTTGATGGAACAAATTTCCTGCTGACATCCAAACAAACCGACTGCCTGGCTAAAGACAAATGTGGCATTCCGGTAACGGAACCTCAAGTAGGTTTTACCTATGCCCCAATCAGCTCGTGCTGCACTCCGGGCAGTGGTTGTTGCTAAGGCAGGGCACAGAAAACACATCTGTTCCATCATGGATAAAATGAACAAAAAAAGCAGGTTGTCCGAAATATTCAGACAACCCGCGATACTATTTGGTCTTTTTCCCCTGATCGACAATAGGCCTCCCCAACCCATTTCCGACTAACAACCTCCGGCTACCGCAGCCGTTTTTTTACGGCGGGTAACTTCAACAGTCTTCTTTTGACTCACTTTATTTATTGCAGCACCATTCGTTGGAGCAGCCATTTCAGCGTAATTATAACGAGCAATTTCTTGCATCAAAGTTGAATCATTTTGAGTGGCTAACAAATCATCTTTGTGTTGTTTATAATACTGATAGCCGCCAACCAGCGCCTTTACATTGTCGAAACCAACCTGGCGAAATAACATCACTGGCCCGTTGGCTTGCAATTGATCATCTCCATACAACACAACTGTCGTATTCTTATTTTTCAATTCTTCGAGACGGGCAATACTTTCTTCCCGTGCTAAATTTTGTGCCGACAGATTCTCCGCTCCGGGAATATGCCCCTGGCCAAAAACAAAGTTATCACGGATATCAAACAGCACGACATCAGCATTTTCTTTTTCAATAAAACCAACCAGTTGCCAGAGATAGAAGCAACTATCGTCCGACTTGGTTTCGGCCACACTTGTTTTCATATCCATTTCATAAGTCAGCAACGGTTCGCGCATTGTTACAAAACCAACGATCATTATGGCCACAAACACCGTTAGTACGATGAGCGTTCGCCAAGGATTTAATTCGTGTATATGCATAATTTCTTTTGTTTCAGATTAGTCTTAATTAGCAGCCTCCGGCAACAGCACTCGTCTTTTTGCGCCGTTGTACTTCAACTTTCACTTTCGAACCTTCGGCTACTTCTGCCTTTGCGCCTGTAAAATACTGCTGCGCTCCTTTTCGAAAAGCATAGGTTTCGTAAGCGGTATTAGGTGATCCCTCCGATGGCTCCTGCGGGTTGATGATGGTTTCCATCCAGCAATTCAGTCCTCCCCGCATGACGTAAGTGCCTTTAAACCCAAGGCGTTTCGTGAGCACCCAAGCCTGATCAGCAGCAATATCATCGTTCGACACGAAAACCACCTTTGTTCCGGGAATGCCGAAGTACCCCAAACTGGATGAATTTATCAGGCTATCGAGCGGAATGTTGACCGAACGTGGCAGCGCAAACTGCTCAAACTCATCAGCAGACCGCACATCGACCAACTCCAGCGATGGATCCCCGTGGATGATCATCTTTGCGATCTGATCGGTAGTCACATAGCGGGTTGGCTGAACCATTTCGAGCAGCAACTGCTGTGGTTCAATTTGCTTCAATTTCGGTTCGTTATTAACCAATAATGTGCCGATAGCCAAGACCAGCATCAGAATGGTGAGGTAGATATAGTTTCTGTCCATGTGTTAGAATTTATATTCGGTCATGTTTTTGCGAACACGCTTTTCAACAAACATCGTTCCCCAGAAAGCAGCCAAAGCCACCACGGTGAAGCCCATTGCCACCCACGATGCAGGAATGCCGGTTGCGTCAGTAATAGTTACATTGCCAAGATCTCCGCTCGTGTAAAAATCGCCGAACAACGGAAATGCTTCGGAGAATATAAAGATTCCGAAGTAAAGACCAATGGTAAAAACGATACCATCAATTTTACCGATAGCCACCGCTGTGAAGCTTGTGCCGGGACAAAAGCCCCCCATAATAAAACCGACACCCATAACAACTCCTCCAATAATCATGGGAGTCAGATAAGTGGGCAGAATGAATATTTTAGATAGATCGAGCCAGCCGAAATAGTCGAAATACAGCAGGCCTACCATCGCGACAATCAGCGCCGTGAAAAATACGCGCAGCACCACGAAATTGTAGCCATAGAAAACACCAACAATGTTTCGGGCTGAAGAAAAACCGGATGCTTCGAGAATAAAGCCAAAAGCCATCCCCAAAATAATGGCAATCACAAAGTCCCAGCCACTACTGATTATACCGTTTGGAATTAATGGGCACATATTGAATATCTTTTAATGTTTTTATTCTGATAGAAATTTAAAATCAAATCCATAGTTTTCGGAAAAAGTAAGCCACTGCATAACCTGTTCCGAAAATAGCAAACATGACCACCACTCCCCCAAGGGCAAAAGTCGCTGTACCACTAAGCGCGGCGCCACTGGTACATCCGCGGCCAAACTGGCTACCGATTCCGAACAACATACCACCAATCAATGCGAAGATCAGGCGGGTTCTGCTGGTAATCCTCGGGCTATGGTCGGTACGGAACTTCTTTACCCGTCCGAAAACAACGCCGGATAGCAAACCACCCAAGAAAATCCCGATCGTTTCGAACACCAACCAGGTATACATCGGTGAATGGTCATCGCTAATAAACTTGCCCATATAGGCGTTCGACTTCACCTGCTCGGGCGAAAACACATGAGCGGTAGCCACCACTGTACTCTTGATTGCACCGCTGGCGCCAAGTCCACGACCTGTAATTAAGACGGTGATCAGCACGAGCAGCCCCAGCAATACACCTCCTAAGTAAGGATTGATGTATTTGGGTTCTTTATTTGTTGCTAGTTCTTTATTCATTTTGAGCTATTTTCTAGTTAACTACACTTCAATATTGATGATCGTTTTGCATGCATCCGACTGTTTGGCAAATGCCAGAGGAACACAAACAAAAGGCCGGTGACCTTAGTATAGATACCGGGTTATTTGGCCAGCCTCAACCATGATGAAACGGAACATTAAACCGCCAAACAAAATCATCGTCGGTGGCAACCATTTCGGCACATGATATCCCCACAACTCCAAGGTTTCCAATGCAGCCGGAAATATCAATCCAAGTATGACCACAAACACCCAAAAGCTTACGGTAAACGAACCACCCAAAAACAAATTGGCTGCCTCAATCGCTGTTTCCGATCCGGCCAAAAAGCCCATAAACAGGTGAACGATCAGGAACAATTCGATAATAATGAACACGAGATCAATCCGACTCAGTGTCTTTCGTTCTTTCGGATCTTTACTAATCAGAATGGTCGTTGCCAATCCGGTTGAGAAACCAGAAACCAAAAACAGAGGTCCCAAAATGGACGTGTTCCACAACGGCCGGGCATTGAACGCTGACAGCAAAATTCCGGTGTAAACCCCAAGAATGATGGCATAGATCATCATCACCCAAGCCAGTCCAACGCGGTTTTTAATAATCCAGGCTTCCATGCGGTTCACGATCGGAAATTTCCAATCCCACCAAGGGAATATTTCTTTCATATAACTGGCGACCCAAATCAACGAAACCGGAGTGATTATCATCAAGGTCCATGCTCCCCACGACATCGGAGAGTCCAACCGAACAGTTGTGTAAAGTTGCCAGAAAAATAACTTGTGCTTCAAATCCCAGAATAATGCTCCAAGACCTAAAACAAGGACTATAGGCGCAATAATAGGAGCCCATTTTACGGTTGCCTGCATTTTACGGCCTCTTCCCCGAACCGTGTAAAACCCGGCAAAAAACAGGATGCCGGCAGCCAGTCCGCCCAGGAAAAGGTAAATCGGAATTTGCCAGTGCCAAATATTTAAATACGGATCAATGTTGGGAATATCGCGTCCGCTAACAAATAATTCTTCATTCATCTCGCTATAGTTTTTGCTGGTTAGGTTAGAAAATACAATTGTGGTTTAGTACCTGCTTCTGGTGCGAGTACTTTCCATTTACGGTCTTTCAAGGCCAATGAAACATCGCTGTTCGGATCATCCAAATCGCCAAAATGCAGGCAACGCGTCGGACAAACGTCCACGCAAGCAGGATTTTGTCCTTTTTGTACCCGGTGAATACAGAACGTACATTTATCAACATAGCCTTCGGGATGCGGATAACGCGCATCATACGGACACGACTCAATACATGCACCACAGCCGATACACTTAGTGTGCGTAACCAATACAATACCTCCTTCGGCCTTGTGACTGGCACCTGTTGGGCAACAACGCACACAAGGTGAGTTATCGCAGTGGTTACAGCGTTCCGACCGGAACTCTAGGCTTAAGCTCGGATAAGTTCCATCCACGCGCTCCACAATCCAGTCGCGGCAATAGCCGTGAGGCACATTATTTTCTGTTTGACAGGCCACTACACAGTCGCCACAACCAACACATTTCTTGGTGTCGATAGCCATTGCATATCTCATGCTTTATCCTCCTTTACTTCCATTGCAGGATCTTCTTTCAAAAACGTTATAAAGTTTCCGCGCATGCCGGTTCCACCCATAATCGGGTCAACGGCAATGTTGGTGATCAGCTCTTCATCACTTGCTCCGCGACCAAATGCGCGCGACAATTTTTTATCTGAGTGACCAAAACCATGGACCATATAGACGGAGTCCCAACGAATACGCTCTGTTACCCGAACTTTTACAGGGAACGAGGTAACCGCTCCATCCTGATTCTTCAACCAGACTTCCTCGTCCTTTTTCAGCCCCCAGAGATCAGCCACTTTGGGGTTTACCCAAACGCTGTTTTCACTCATTAAATCCCACAAATTGGGATTGTTCGATGTTCGGCTGAAGGTGTGCATTGGAGCACGACCATATATCAGGCGGTAAAAATTCTGTGGCGGTTCGGGATGGGGTTTGTACACTGGCATCGGATCGAAACCTTCATCCGAGAAATCAACCGCATACAATTCTATTTTACCCGTGTTGGTGTTGAATTTGAAATCTTCCCCTTCACCGATATAAAGCGGCCCACTTTGTCTTGGATAGGTTTTTACACCAATCTTTTTCATTTCCTCCAGCGATGTTCCCATTTGCTTCAACTGCCAGTCAATCACTTCCGAGAAATCGTCATAATTAAAGTAATCATGCAATCCGAGTCGTTCACCAATTTGCTTGGCAATCCACCAACCCGGTTTCGAATCGTATTTCGGTTCAGCAGCCGGCACACGCAAAGCAATATTGGGCTCGCGGTTTTGTGCCGAACGAATAAAATCGTAACGCTCCAGATAAGTTGCTTCCGGAAGAATAACATCGGCGTAACCGGTGATTTCCATCGGCATTGTATCCATTACCGCAATAAACTCAACAGAATCAGCGGCCTCTTTAAACAGCTTTTTATCGGGCATTGCTAACGGCAAGTTGGTTCCGCCAACCAGCCAGGCTTTCACCTGATGCTTTTTATTCAATCGGGGAATAGAAGCCTTTAGCAACTCAGTCGTAATCCCCATCGTCGCCAACGGATATTTTCCTTCGTTGATGTCCTTCCAGGTCCACTCCGGCTCCGGGTATTCCGGTTGCGGATATTTCGGGATGCTAACAGATTCGGGCAGGTACAAACTTCCACGTTTCCCCCATGCACCGAGCAAAGCCGTCAAAATAGCCATCGCCCGCTCGCGTTGTGTGTCATCTCCGTACCAAACAACGTGACGTCCCGGATGAATTACGACTGCAGGTGCAGCCCCGGCCATCGCTTTCGCAGTTGTGCGAATCACATCAGGTTGAATATCGGTTATTCCATAAGCCCACTCCGGAGTCATGTTTTTCACATGCTCTTTCAGGTGATCTAAACCGAACGTATATTTCTCAACAAAATCTTTATTGAACAATTCCTCATAAATCAGCACATGTATCCAAGCCATCAACAAGGCAATGTCAGTCGATGGTTTGATCGGCAACCAATGTGTTGAGTGCGCTGCTGCAGTAGAAAAACGTGGATCGACCGTGATAATAGTTGCCCCGTTATCAATCGCCTGCGACATCTCCTGAACCTGCGAGTTGTGCATGTTTTCGCCCAGGTGAGAACCGATCAGCACCAGACATTGCGTATCGCGAATATCGGTACACTCCGGAGAGCCAATGTAGGCACCAAAAGTGGAAAAATAGGCTGCCGAACGTGGACCGCGACAATTTGCAAAAGCCGGTTCCGCATTCGATTCCGATCCGTAGGCACGTAAAAGGTGTTCGAGATGAGTTCCGGGGTTACCATGATTGAATAACCCGAAAGCTTCAGGGCCGTACTTATCTTTCACTTCCGTCATTTTGGTCGCCACCAAATTCAGCGCTTCATCCCACGAAGCTTCGCGGAAATATTGGCTGCCGTCGCTATTTTTTTCACGGATTAATGGCGTCTTTAAACGATCTTCGTCGTAATACATTCCAACTCCGCCTGTTCCTCGGGGACATAAGCGACCGTTGCAATGCGGATCATTTTGGTTTCCGACTACTTTCCGAATTCGGCCTTGTTTATCCACATAGGCCCATCCGGCGCATTTCCAGAAACATACTTCGCAGTAAGTAGCATAGGGTGTCAGATCTTCATCACTGACAGGTCCTTCAATCTTCGGCTCAAACCACTTGAACTTTTTTGCACCAAAAGCACTTAATCCTAAGACCGTTGCTCCGGTACCAGCTGCTGAAATCTTGATAAAATCCCGTCGTGTCTTCATGCGTGATTAGTTATTTTTCAAGCTATTTTGTTACTATCTCCAATGCAGAACCAATACGTGTAGACTGTAGAATATTAATCATAGTTTTATCTACAAGTTAGGCTATGCAAATATTTAAAGATTTAGATATGATGACAAATATAGAAGTATTATCAAAAGATGATACAATTCAATTCTAATTTGAAAACGTTAAAAATAAGGCCCATTCAATATCGGATTTAAAGCTATTTTTATCTTCTTGTTTCTTGAAAGGAAATGCGATCTCAAAAAACACAACAAACTCGCATACATCATCTTCCATCTAGATTAGATTACGAAATTTAAATTCAGGCAGGTCAATTCACTTCATTTTATGTGCGCTAATCGACCAATCTATTTAAACAAAATACAAATAATCATTTGTTCATTTCTAACTTAAGATAAGAATCTTGATTTTGCAATATGTTATAGAAAACCCTACCATAAAAGTCACTTATGAAATATTCCAGATATTTTCATTTATCATTTTACTACTTTTGCTTCTTAAAATTGAAGTAATGGAGCGAGTGAGCAGACGGACTTTTCTACAGTTAGCCATGACGATTACCGCAGGGCTTTTTGTTGCCTTATGGAACAAGCTTGCTCAAAATCAACTAAAACAGGATGAGCAACGTACGCGGATTTTTCCTTTCAATAAAAACAAGACTGTTATTTTCGCGGACAACTTCATCATTATAAATCAAGAGGATAGCACAACGGTTTTATCGGCTCATTGTACGCATTTGGGTTGTAAAATAAACGAAACCGAAAATGGCAAACTGATTTGCCCCTGCCACGGCTCGGAGTATGATCTCAGCGGAAATGTGTTAAAAGGTCCGGCTTATAAAAGTCTACCGCAACTTCAGGCACGCATCTCCGACGATGGAAACCAAATCGAAATTCAAGGGTAAGATGAACGGCAAAAAAAATAAAACAACTTTTGGGACGGTAGCATTAAGCCTCTTCTGGCTGGTTCTTGTTTCCGGCGTTTTGTTGGCTGTGCCTTATAAGGTTGAATCTCCATACCTCAGTGTCAGCGGCATCATGGTTGCTAACCCATGGGCCTCGCTGACAAGAAACCTGCACTACTGGAGCGCTCAATTTTTTCTGATTTTCAGTCTGATTCATCTCTACGACCATTTTCACTACAAAGAACGAATCGGCATAAAGAAGGGCATAGCCTGGCGATTGAGTCTGGGTGTGCTAATCATTTTCATGGCCATGCTCACCGGTTTTTTGTTGAAGGGTGACGCAGATAGCTTGCAAGCAAGGCAAATACTGGAAACACTTTCGGCCCGAATACCTTTCATTGGGCAACTACTTGCCTATTCATTGCTAGGAAAAACAGGCGACTTCCAGCTCATTTACGTTCATCACATCGCTACTTTTACGGTTTTCATCACCATCGTCATGGTAGAGCACAGCCGTCGTTTCTGGCCATCAGCCGCGGAATTCCTACTCACTACCATAAGCGTTTTAGCCGTCAGCTATTTGTTCAGTGCTCCCTTGCACGACAACCTCAACCCAACTGTAAAAGGTCCGTGGTATTTTGTTGGTTTCCAGGAAATCCTACATTGGCTGAGTCATCCCGAGTGGTCGTTACTGCTATTTCTGGCTATCCTCGTACTTATTTACCTGGTCAATGCAGAAAAAGGAAAACTTGTCTTTATCAGCAAAAGAAGCCTACTGGTTGTGACTGCTTTTTATTTTTTGCTGACCATCACCGGGCTCTTTTTTAGGGGAGAGCGCTGGACCTGGATTCTTCCCGGCGAATCAAATTACAACTACAGCGTATTGCACAATTTTAAATCGCCCCGAGTTAACTTCTCGCCGGATTTCGAGTCGCAGGGGACATTCAACTCACCGGTTGTTTTTGGACGAAAAGAAAGTTGTCTGTCGTGCCACACCGAAACACACGGCTTTGTCGATTCCCACAAACCCGAAGTGATTGGTTGTTTTTCATGCCACGGAGGAGATCCGTTTGCAACCGGGAAAAAACAGTCGCACCGAAAAATGATCCTGATTCCAGGAAACCTTGCCACCGCGCAACAAACATGCGGAACAACGCAGTGCCACCCGGAAATCGTGGAGCGTGTCCCTACCGGATTGATGTCGACCCTAAGCGGAATGATCAGCGTTGATCGTTTTGTTTTTAATGAACAGGAGAATCCTGATATCTTAACTGATGTGCATCAACTGGGTAATTCCGCAGCCGACGAGCATTTAAAAAACCTTTGCGTCCGATGCCATTTGGGAAATCCAAAAATGGAACTCGGCGTGATCAATGAATCAAGCCGCGGAGGCGGTTGTTTGGCCTGCCACCTGAATTACAGCGCCGAAGCCGAACAACTACTGACTGACTCTGGAAAAAACATTCACCAGTTCCACCCATCAGTGAGTTTAAAGGTGACTAACAATCATTGCTTTGGCTGCCACAGCCGTTCCGGACGTATTTCGACCAACTACGAAGGATGGCACGAAACCACACTTGAAGCGAATGAAATGCCCGACAGTTCCAATTACCGACTGGTTGAAGGGACCCGCGTTTTCACCCAACAACCTGAAGACGTGCACCACAAAGCAGGAATGGAATGTATCGACTGTCATCACTCTTACGAACTGATGGGAGACGGCAAACATTATGCACACGAAGAAGACCAACAGGATGTTCAGTGTATTGACTGTCATATCGATGGTACTCCAAATACAATTGCGGCTTCAGATTTGGATAACGAATCAGCCCTTATTGCGGCTTTGCGGTTCGGAAACATCAATAATCGCCGGCTCCTGATAACACAAAAACACGATCATGCCCTCATCAACACATCCTTTGAAAACGACTCACTTTTCCTATTCACTAAAAATACAGGCATAAAAATGGAGCTCAAAGCGCCTGCAATTGTTTGTACCCGAAATAATGCGCATCAGCATCTAGCCTGCTCCGCGTGCCATAGTGCATGGGCTCCGAGCTGCATCGGCTGCCACAACACCTACGATGAGAACGAACCTGGCTACGATATGATTCGAAATGAAGAGAAAATAGGAAGCTGGGTAGAATACATTGGGAGATACACCGCCAAAGAGCCTGCACTTGGCACCAGAACAATTGACGGCAATCGGGAAGTGATCCCGGTGATCCCAGGAATGATTCTGACCATTGACAAGAAATCGTATCCAAATGCAAAAGGAGACTCGGTTATTTTCCACCGATTGTTCGCCCCCGCAGCTCCTCACACAACTTCGGCCAGTGGCCGCGATTGTATAAGTTGTCACAACAACCCTGTCGCTCTCGGGTTTGGCGAAGGAGAGCTAACCTACCATGTGGAACCCGAGAAAGGCAAATGGACCTTCAACCCGAAATATGAAGATGATCCACACGATAATCTGCCCGGTGATGCCTGGACCGGATTTATGCAAAATCGCAACGGCGTGGTTTCAACCCGAACAAACGTGCAACCATTTGACATTGAACAACAGCAAAAAATCCTTACAGTTGGCGCCTGTTTGCATTGCCACGATCAGAAATCGAATCTAATGCTAAATACACTAGACAATTTCAACGCGCTAATCCAAAAAAGAAGCAGTCGATGTGTCCTTCCGGAATGGGTGAATGAATAGGTTCTAATCTGCCAACTCGTCCAGTTCTTCGGGACGGTTTAGATTATAAAATAGCCGTGGATATTTCTGAATTAAGCCGGTTGCATCGTAAAAAGCCGTATTGCTTTCGTACAGAAATTTCTGTGTTTTGAAATCCTTCGCTTTCAATTTGGCTTCAATCGATTCAGCCAACGATTTGTGATACACACCAGCCATTGGCTCAATTCCTCCGGCATGTTTGGGAATAACCGCGTCAAAGCCGGTTTTCATTTGCAAAAGCGAAGTAAACAATTCGGCCTGCAGAAAAGGCGTATCGCAGCTCACAACAACATTCCATTCAAATTCCGTTTCTGACAATGCTGCCTGCAATCCACCTAATGGGCCACAATCGCGATAAACATCAGCAACTGTTTTCAACCCAAATTCTTCATAAGCTGCTTGATTGGTACTAATAATAATTTCGGTGCACAAAGGATGAAGTAGGCCGATTGCATATTGAATCAGTTGCTTGCCCTGAAACTCAATTAACCCCTTGTCTTTCCCCATACGGGAGCTTTTCCCGCCTGCCAAAATTATTCCGCCAATCTGGTCGCCCATCTTTCGTTCTATTTTTTTCGAAGTTCGGAAAATCATTCAAAAGAAAAAAATAATCCTATCGCGTTACTTCTGCGTATAATCACGTCTAACGTATAAAACCATCAAAGATGAACACAAGCAGGAAATCTAAAAGTCAGGGAAACCTAATTGCCTTTTCGATAGCTTTTATACTGCTACTAATATTGGTTCTGATTTACCTGATGTAAGTCAGAAAAGAAGAGGGAATACTGGGGTAACGGGACACCGGGAGTTGAGAAAACCCGGTGTTTTTTTCTCAATCAAAAACGAATACAAATCAAGGGTGATGTTGGTAAAGCTCTGAAAATTGCTTTCGCGTCAGCTTCTGAAATTACCATTGCAATCTCGGGTTTATAATCGGGAATCTCGAAAAACAAGGTCTTTTGAATATCCTTCTTTAACTGCATAAAATCCTGCTTCCACCAAAACTTTCGCCCCATCCAACCGCCATCGTTCGAAAGCTTGTCGGCACCTTCTATTTTAAGAACAATACCATTATCCAGCTGAAGCAACCAATGCACCACTTCTGACTTTGCGCTGCCAATAACATGCTCCTGTTCCGCATATTCAATCGTATCTTTCGGCGCATTTTTCACAATCAAAGGTTCTTTCTCAATGGTTGACAATGCGCTCTCGGCAACCGCCTGCACACCGAAAAAATGATGGTATGCTCCTTCGTTCAGGTGGCTAAAGATTTGATCAGCTCTAAAATCCAGAATCTTAGACCTTTTTAATACGACACCCTTCAATTCCAATTGCAAAGTGCTGTCTCCTAAATTCACCGATAAGCTTATGGAATCGGTTCGGGATATTTGATAACGTGTTTCAAGCCACGTTTTATCCTTATAATGCATGAACCATGTTGAATCGGCAGGGATATTTCCGGAGAGTAACTTTACATCTTCCTGGTCATAGAGCATTTTCAAATTATCGCGAACGGCAACAATTGACAGGACTGCATACTGCCCGACAATCAACAATAAAACAACTGGAATGGTAACCGCAAAAAAGCGGCGTACCGGATGACTTAATTTGCGTGTATATTTTTGATTGTTCATCTTAGTATATAAAAACTTTGGCGCCAACCGACAGGGTTTTGTAGACCGTTTCCAAATCCTCGTCGTTCATTCGAACGCAACCGTGTGTTACCGCTTGTCCGAGGAAACGCTTGTATAACGTACCGTGAATGAGATAGCCACCGCCCAAACTTAGTGCATAGGCGCCCAGCACACCGGACTCGTATCGAGAAGGATCGTTCGCCGACGGGATCGGCAGACCTTCCTCAACAAAAGCCCAATCCGGCTTTCGCCACACAGGATTGGTAATTTTGCCCTTGATCGTAAAAACACCTTTGGGCGTTTCAAACACCCAGTTCTTTTGATTCTCAGCTTGCAGCTTGATATAACTACCGGTTGAGCATAACCCCTCCCTGATAAGTTGCTTATTCTGATACAGAGAGAAGCTATTATCGGAGGTGTTAATAATGAGATACACGCCACCTGGTGTCATGCGTTCAAGCTTCTTTTGCAAACGACCAATATCATCGGTCAGATCCTTGTCTGTGGGGCGATTCTCGACTACCGAATCATTTACCGGCTGATTTACCTTATAAAAAACAGCCTGATCTTTTAGCCAGGGAACAAAAGAAAACAGCAGCCAAAGAAATAGCAGAATGGCTGTCAGAATAACTGTTACAAATCCGAGCCACCCCCATAGCGGATTCTTCAAAAAACCAATCTTATTGACTTTATTTTTTGTTTTTACGTCTTCGTTCATTCCTTACCCAATACTTCCTTCAATGATTTCTGTGAACCAATAATAATAACCGGAGTTCCGACTGCGGCCATCCTAAACAAGGCATCCATGTCCTCATTCTTCAATGCCACGCAACCATCGGTCCAGTCAACGCCCTTTCCTCCCAAACCGTGAAATTCAATCAAGCCGCCAATGTCGGCTTTCGCAGGTAATGTCCCGTTACGCTTTGCACCAGCAAACCGGGCGCGATCATCATCGTTGGGATAGTTCAACAGTAATGCTTTATGAAACCGGGTGCGAGAGCCATCCTTTTTCTGACTAATTCGATAAAAGCCTTCAGGTGTTGCTTTATCACCTTTTCGCACTTTATCGCCCATCCAATTCACACCAAGTTCGACATCAAATCTGCGAATCACTTTCCCGTTTTGGTACAGCAAACACTCATGAGCTAACTTATCCACCAAGATTACTTTCTGCCCGCTTTTCGACAATCGAATCGACTGTTCTGCCAGCTTTTGCCAGGTGTTGTGGGATTCGAACCAACCGCGAACAATTTTCTCCGCCTTGCCATTAGCTCGTTCAATCAATTCTTTTGCTTGGTGAAAATGCGTTTCAGCTTCGTTAAATCGGTTGTTTTGCCAGGCAAACTTAGCTTCAGAAAGTTTCAACACTCCTTGATTATGCCTCTTTGAAACCGCAGCAGGGAGTGGCATCCGCTTAAAATACTTGTTATACTCAGCAACTTTCTTGTCCAAATCGGCTACTCCGTTCCGTACGCGACTATTAGCTGATGCCGAGCGCTTACCGGACAGTTCTTCTGCCTTAACAGACTTTTCAATTGTCTCCGCAATCCAGCCATCCAAACGCGAATAATTACGAAACAAAAAGAAACGTTGGTTTTCAGCAGACCAGCATACCATCGCCGAATCGTAAGCTTGTTTCGCTGCAGCGTAGCTATCTGCGGCATAAACTTCAGCTCCGCTTTTCAGTGCTTCAGTTAAAGCCTCCCGAGCTGTTTTAAGTGCAGCCACCGGTGGTCTCGGAGTTCTGTAAATCAGCAATCCAGCCAGTAAAACAACAGCGGTAAAAATCCAAAATCCCCAAACAACTCCTCGTTTCAATTTTCGCATAAAAACAACACTGATAAAAAAATCCCCGGATACATTACTCCGGGGAAATCTCAGGTTATGGCTTACAATCTGACTTTATCTCTTTTTATTTTTGGCGTATTTCGTCGTTACTTCGTTCAGTTCGGCGTTAATAGCCAATGCTTTTTCCTTCGCAGCCTTAGCTTTGTCAAGCGAAGCAATCAGGTTATCAGCCAAAACCAAATCAGCCACTTCAGTCATCGAAGTTTCGATCAGGCTAATGTCGCCTTTAATAGCTTCCAATGCTGCTGCTCCTTCTTTTCCTTTTGGAGCTTTTGCAACCAACTCATTGTTCAAAGCAACCAATTCTGCCACTTCTGTTTGCAAGGCAGCAACTTCCTGTTTCACTTCTTCTTTACGAACTTCGGCTTTCGTTTTGGTCTCTGCAGCCATTTCGGTTACAACAGCCAACTGCTCTTTCACTTTGTCGAAGTTCTTGAAAAGCTTACCATTCTGTGCTTCCACGCCTTCGTTTACAGCACGCATCGAATCTTGCAGGGCAGCAAAATCAGCAACCACATAAACATCAGCACCAGCGGTTTTAGCCACCTCAATCGCGGCATTTGCAGCATCAATTTCCGCCTGAGGCGCTTTTCCACAACTACTAAACAAGACAGCTATACTTAAAGCTGTCAACGCAATCATCAACTTTTTTTTCATCGTTAACAAGTAAAATTTATTTTTCAGAATGAATTCCAATCCCATTGCTTATTTTCGTTTTTTGTATATTAATCCGGGTTGAAATCTTCATTTAGACGGAAGGAAAATCTGAAGTAACGAAAAGATTGAAAAAATATTTTCAGAAACGTTTTGAAGCGCGTTTATGACCAAAGAACAGTTATCAGACACCAGCGATGAAGAGCTTGTTCGCTTGATTACACAAGAACAGCGAACCGAGCTTTTTGAGCATCTATACAAACGTTATTTTTTAAAGGTTGTCGACAGATGCCACAGTTTCGTTAGAAACCGTGATTTGGCTGAAGATTTTGCCAGCGACATCTTATCGAAAGCTTATGAAAAGCTTCCCGGATTTAAAGGGAATGCACACTTTTCGTCGTGGCTATATGCCATTACTTATAACTATTCTATCGATTATTTACGACTGAAAAAAAAGCTGCACTATCCTAGCTGGAATGCTGAAAATGAAATTCCGGATATTCCGGACGAGTCGGAAGCTGATTTGCAGGACTTAAGCTACGATAATCTGTTGAAGATTCTGGAGATGATTCACCCGGAAGAAAAAGCCCTTTTATTGATGAAGTATCAGGATAACCTGCCTGGCAAACAGATTGCGCAAACCTTACGCATTAGTGAAGACGCCGTAAAAATGCGTTTAAAAAGAGCCCGAACCCGAGTAATCTACCTTTACCAAACGGTGTTTGAAAAAGATTTATAGGAAATGTAGTTACTTCCTCAATAGCCCGCGTCAATTAACTGAAAGACAATCAAAACACAATGGATATCAAAAATTTCTTCCACAAAATATTATCGACCAACAAAGGACCAACCATCCCTGAACTGGTTAAAGAAAGCTTTTTCAAGCAGTTTCAGCAACCACTGAACATTGAATGGCAGGTATCAGCCGATCAATTCGAAGCCGTTTTCTACAAAAATGAGATGGAACACATTGCCCGTTTCAACCGAGAGGGACAAATTACCTGTTTAAAGACGAATATCTCCCTGGAAAAGCTTCCTGAAGCAATCAACGAGACAGCCCAAAAGCATGGTGAACTAATGAATGCCATCTCTATTGCATGTGACGAAAGCCTGAAATACGAACTCATTGTGCGCGATTCAGAGCTAACCAGATACTTCCTGCTACTCAGTAAAACAGGTGAAGTCCTTGATAAAGAAAAACTTTAAAAACAGACGAAGAAATTTTTCACGACAAGCACAAAAAATGCTTGCAGAGATCACAAATAAAATACTATATTTGCACCCGAAAGAAAAATGGTGGTTGTAGCTCAGTTGGTTAGAGCGCCGGATTGTGGTTCCGGAGGTCGCCGGTTCGAACCCGGTCTTCCACCCCAAAAGAGAAGGATATCAGTAATTGATATCCTTTTTTTATTTCTTCATTCTGCAAAAACACCCCACATAAAATACACCCTATTTCATGTAACGTTTTGTCGTTGAGATCGTCTGTTTAAATAAGCAGAAAAGAAACAAGCATGAAAACAAAACCTGACTTCCTTGTCGTGCTCCTGGCAGCACTGGCAATTACCATTTCCACATCGTGTTCAACCGATGAAAAAATTGAAGGCAATCACCAACTCACCACCGAAGATCGTGCAACCAGCGATTTCAACCAAGTTGTCATGTCCGGGTCGTTTAATGTTTACATCGCTCCCGGAAATGAGCACTCGGTGACGGTCCGTGCAGAATCCAACCTCATTGATTACATTGAAACCGACCTGACCGGGAAGACACTCCACATCAAAAGCAGCGACAATGTCAGCCTGCAAAACAATCTTCCCATGGAAATACACGTCAGCTGCCCCGAAGTACATAGCCTCGAACTTGAGGGTTCTGGTTCTATTGAAGCCGGGCACTTTGAGAACGATCTTTTCTACATCGATTTAATTGGCTCCGGCATCATTAGCAGTTCGGTAAATGCTGATAAGCTTCAGATCCGGCTTTCCGGCTCGTGCCAAATAATCATTGAAGGCGAATGTAACCAAAGCGACATGATGATTATTGGCAGCGGCCTTATCTCATCGTTCAAACTGGAACAGGACACCTGCCTGGCCTCTATTGAGGGTTCTGGGATCATGAAGGTTGATGTTTCTGATTTACTGGATGTACTCATCGACGGAAGTGGCGTTGTGCTGTATCAAAATGCACCTGAAATCAGGTCAAGCATCAACGGAAGCGGGAGCGTAACTCCGGCTAATTAGTTCCACTTCCAGTAAAGTCGTTGAAAGTTGGTCACTAGAACCACATTTGACCGGCAGCGATTATCGCCGATAAATGTTTCGCAAGGATGTATTTTATCCGATTAAATTTATCTCTACTTTTGCGCTGCATCCTGAAAATGTTTTATGCAAAATAATATCTTGAAATACTACGGGGCAGCGCTGTTAGCCATGTTCTTTTGGAGTTTCTCCTTTGTGTGGTTTAAAGTTGCCTATCGCGCTTACGACCCGATGACCGTCGTGCTAATCCGTCTCACTCTGGCAACAGTTATGATGTTTGTCATCGCTAAAGTAATTGGCAAGTTACAGCCGATTCAAAAAGGCGATTTGAAGTGGATGATTCTACTCTCCTTTTTCGAACCGTTCCTGTATTTCATGGGCGAAAGCTTTGGGTTGAAATATGTTTCCCCAACCGTAGCGGCAGTGATCGTGGCAACGATTCCGCTTTTCACTCCTTTGGCGGCCTGGTATTTTCACAAGGAAAAAATGAGCTGGGCAAACTTTGCGGGCTTGACCATCTCCTTTGCCGGAGTCTCTTTAGTTGTGCTCGACAATTCGTTTCGATTTTCAGCGTCGCCACTAGGCGTCACATTGGAATTTATAGCCGTTCTTTCCACTATTGGTTATGCAATCATTCTGAAAAAGCTGACCCATAACTATAACGGATACACTATCATCAGTTACCAAAACCTCTTTGGTTCCTTTATGTTTTTGCCTTTTTGGCTCACCTTTGAGGCTCAAAAAACGTTGCAAACACCTTTTAATCAAGAAGCGTTCATGGCAATCGTGAAATTGGCAGTGTTCGCGTCTATCCTTGGATTCATCTTCTTCACCTACTGTATCCGCCATCTGGGGATTAACAAATCGAACATGTTCATCAATGTCATGCCTGTATTTGTGGTCATTTTCTCTTATTTCATTCTGGGTGAAGAAATCAACAGCCAGAAGGTGATCGGCATCATCATTGTTATTACCGGCATATTTTTAGCACAATTGAAACGGAGACGAATTAAACCTGTAACAAATGCGGAAATACCGAACATTGAAATCTAAAATCGTTTAAAAGACTTTCACTTTTTAATCAAACACTTTTCCGACTTCGCTGTTTCTAACAGTCAACAATGAAGAAACTGAAACAAATAAATTTAGTTCTGCTGGTCGTTAGCCACCTGATTTTGTTCGCCTATCCGTTGGCGAGCAAAACCTTTCACGTGCACGAAGTCCAACCCGAACAAAGTTGTTGTGAAAGTTGCTCAACACCAGGTCCGGTCATTGATCATCCGGCTCAAGACTGTCTCATTTGCGATTACGAGCTATTGAGTTTTGTCAGTGAACCGACTTTCACGCCGTCAGTTTATTGGGTTACTTATCCCATTTTACTTGCTCCGCTACCGGAAAAAGTACATACGGAGCCGATACGTCATTTTTCTCTTCGAGGGCCTCCTGTAGCCTAAGCTTTATCAAGCATAACAAACTCTCACATTCGATTTTTACAATTGGTACGCATTCATTTTTTATTCAAAATATGAATTCGGCGTGCCTGTATTTCTATTTCCTAAAAGCAGGGAAAGAAGTATAATATAATCTCATAATCAAAAAGATATTCGCAATTCAACTGACGTTTGATTGCTGAATTAACAATAGACAGAACAACATGAAATACCGTATAATTACCATTACATTCTTCTTATATTTTATTCATTCTGCTTTTGCGCTGCCGACAGACACCAGCAGCCGAACCCTGCTAAGCGGAAAAATAACTGATAGCGAAACACGTGAGCCACTTCCTGCAGCGACAATCTATTTCCCCGAGCTAAAGATTGGCGCATTAACGGATGATGAAGGAAATTTTGAGATCAAAAACTTACCTGCCTCCAAATTGACAATTCAAATCAGTTTGATTGGCTACCAATCCATCACCCAATCCGTGGACCTGAGGCAAACCACTTCTATTAATTTTGAACTAAGCGAATCGGTCACCGAAATCAGCGAAGTGGTAATTACCGGCCAACCCGGCTTGATTGAGCAAAAACGGACACCGGCACCAATCGCTGTTGTGCCACATGCTGCCTTAATCGAGGGAGCCTCCAACAACATCATTGACGCACTGGCCAAGCAACCGGGCGTTTCACAAGTAACAACAGGAGCGGGTATTTCGAAACCTGTGATCAGAGGGCTGGGGTACAATCGAGTGGTGGTGGTAAACGATGGAATTCGCCAGGAAGGTCAGCAGTGGGGTGACGAACATGGTATCGAAATTGATGAATATGGTGTCAACCATGTCGAAATATTGAAAGGACCTGCCAGCTTGGCGTTCGGCTCCGACGCCATGGCCGGAGTTATTAACATGATATCGGCACCAACATTGCCAAACGGAACAATCAACGGAAATATCATCACCAACTACCAAACAAACAATGGGTTGTTTGGCTATTCGGCAAATATGGCCGGCAACCAAAATGGGTTTATTTGGGATGCCCGAATTAGCGACAAAAGAGCACATGATTACCAAAATAACATCGACAATTGGGTCAATAACTCAGCCTTCCGCGAAAACGCTGCCAGCGCACTGGTCGGACTAAATCGCTCATGGGGTTTCTCACACTTAACCCTCAGCCTTTATAACCTGAATCCGGGAATTATTGGAGAGGAAGAAGGAGGAACAGTGCGCGATCCGAAGTCGTATCAACCCGGAGCTCCTTTTCAAGAGATAAGCCACTACAAAGCAGTATGGAACAACAAACTTTTCCTCGGGAAGGGAAGTTTAAATGCGACCTTTGGCTTTCAGCAAAACAACCGAAAGGAATTTGAATCGGCCGACGACTATGGCTTGTACTTCAAACTAAACACGCTTAGTTACGACCTGAAATACAGTTTACCCTCTGAAAGCGATTGGACACTTACCGGAGGCATTGGTGGTATGTGGCAACAATCTGAAAATAAAGGGTCCGAGTTTTTGGTGCCTGCTTACGATCTGTTCGATATCGGCGTTTTTGCCATCGCTCACAAACAAATCGGTGATTTTGATATCAGTGGCGGACTACGCTACGACCGCCGCCATATGAATGGTGATGCACTCTACCTTACAAGTGACGAAGCAGTTACAACAGTAACTGATCCGGATGCGACAGTGCGCTTTCCCGGCTTCAGCGAAACCTTTAATGGCATTTCGGGAAGTATCGGTGCCAGCTATCAGATCAGCGAGTCTGCTTATACGAAACTGAATATTTCAAGAGGTTTTCGGGCACCTAATATTGCAGAGCTCGGCTCGAACGGGAACCACGAAGGTACTTTCCGTTACGAAATTGGCAACCCCGATTTGAAACCGGAAAACAGTCTACAGATTGATTGGGGAATCGGACTGGACACCAAACACGTTTCCGCCGAACTCAACCTCTTCAACAACAAGGTCGATAATTACATTTACAGCCATAGGTTGAATACTGAAGCGGGAAATGACTCGACAATCAATGATGTCCCTGTTTTCAAGTTTACCGGTGGAAAGGCTCATTTGTATGGCGGCGAGCTATTCATCGATATGCATCCGCACCCGCTCGACTTCCTGCATTTTCAAAATACCTTTTCGTACACTCGCGGAACTTTATCGAACCAGCCCGATTCAGCGAAAAATCTGCCCATGATCCCGGCAGCCCGCTGGTTATCCGAAATTAAATTCGACATCAAAGACGTTAATAATTGGATGCAAAACGCCTGGATAAGTTTCAGTGTGGATCACAACTGGAAACAGGACAATTTTTTTGCGGCTTACGCCACCGAAACAGCAACTCCCGCATACACGCTCTTGAATGCAGGAATCGGAACTGATTTCACCGGTAAAAAAGGAAAAATCTGCTCCCTGTTCATCAGCATCAATAACCTGACGGACAAAGCGTACCAAAGCCACCTCAGTCGACTGAAATACACGGGTCTAAACGAGACAACCGGTCGCGAAGGATACTTTAACATGGGGCGAAATGTGAGTTTCAAACTCATCATTCCAATTTCCATCAGTTCGACCAGTGCATCAAAATAAATAGTCAATCAATATGATAGGGTGCCGAAAGCCTTGTGGGCATTCGGCACCCATTTTTCTTTTAGGCTTTTCAGTATTCCGTTTATCTTTGCGACAAATTCATTCGATATTAGGAAGCAGTGGACAAAATCTTGTACTATAAACCGGAACAATTGAAAGAAATGACGGCCAACAACCGACAGGAATTTACAGCGTTGTTTCAGAAATTGAGAAAGAAGAAACCGAAAAATCTGGATTCAGTGGTTCACCAATTGCACAACGAAGCCTTTGATCGATTCGACTGTCTGGATTGTGCCAACTGCTGCTCCAGCATCAGTCCGATTGTAACCGATAAAGACGCTGATCGCCTGGCCAAAAGTCAGAAAATGAAATCTGCCGATTTTATTGCCAGTTACCTTTACAAGGACGAAGACAATGATTTTGTTTTTCAGCAAACGCCCTGCCCTTTTCTGATGGCCGACAACTACTGCTGTGTTTACGAAAACCGTCCGCGTGCCTGTCGCGAATACCCTCACACCGACCGTAGCCGTTTTTATCAAATCCTGAAACTCAGCCAGAAAAACTGTGAGGTTTGTCCGATTGTCTTCGCGATTACCAAAGAGCTGGCCAAACAGGAATGGTAACAATAATGCCGGCGTAAAAACGTTCCATTGCTATTGAATTTTTTCATCCCGAATAAACAAATATCTTTGAGCGAACGAACAGGCAACCCCGTATGAAATTCAGAAAACTCCTCGTACTTCCCTTACTCATTTTGAGCGTGCATGTCGTTGCTCAAATTGGCGGCGAGTCGACCTACGAGTTCCTGAACCTGACAAACTCGGCCAAGATGGCTGCCTTGGGAGGAAACCAGATAGCCCTGAATGATCATTCCGATTTGAATGTCGCCTACAATAATCCCGCTTTACTCAATGATGAAATGGCCGGTTCAGTCCTGATGAACTATGTGAATTACATTGCCGATGTCAACTACGGCTATGCTGCATTCGCCCTCAAAACCGAGAAAATCGGTCCCTTGACTTTCGGGATTCATTACATCAATTACGGAGACTTTATTAAAGCTGACGAGACCGGACAAAAGGAAGGATCGTTTCGCGCTGCCGAATATGCCTTGCTGGCGAGTTGGTCAAAACAGGTAAAGGCAGTCAAGCTGGGTATAACTCTAAAACCGATCCTTTCGTCGTTCGAATCCTACAAATCCGTTGGCATCGCTTTTGATCTTGGAGCAGCATATACCAGCGACAACGAACTAAGCACAATTGGTTTGGTTGTTCGCAACATGGGCACGCAAATAACGACTTATTACGAGAACGGAGACCGCGAAAGCATTCCACTCGACATTCAACTGGGGGGCTCGCAACGGCTGGCACATGCACCTTTTCGACTGTCAGCAACCTTACAGCATCTGCAGCGCTGGAGACTGGCACAGGACGAAGAAGTTGACAACGGCTTTGAAACCACCATTGAGAAAGACAGCTTTACCAAAGCCTTCATGCGCCATGTTGTGTTGGGGGTTGAGTTACTCCCCTCCGAAAACTTCCACATCCGCGCCGGTTATAACTTCCAACGCCGGCAAGAGCTGATGTTTAATGACAAAAAATCGACCGTAGGATTTTCATGGGGATTCGGTTTTCAGATTAAACGGTTCCGCATCGATTACGGGTCGGCGCGCTATCACCTGTCCTCGTCGAGCAACCATTTCTCAGTTGCTTTCCGGCTGAACAACAGCCTCCGCTAATTCAGAACGGCATCAGGTTTCCTCGAAACAATTCCCGTTATTTAATGAACAGGATCGCTTTCCGTTTTGGGTTTCACACGGTCCAATGTGAATAATTTTCTGGCCGCTCTTCCGGCCAAAAATCCTATATTTGCTCGCATGGAAAAAGCGACTCAACCCAAAATCATAATTGCCATCGACGGCCATTCTTCCTGCGGGAAAAGTACCGTAGCCAAACAGATTGCCCAGGAACTGGGCTACATCTACATTGACAGTGGTGCGATGTACCGGGCAGTTACCCTTTTTGCCCTGCGCAACAAGCTGGCTGCCGACGAGCAAGTCGACGAACAAGCATTGATCGATCGTCTCGGGGAAATAAAAATTGATTTTCGCCTTAGTCCTGAAAATTCGCGTAACGAGACTTATTTGAATGGGGAAAATATTGAAGAAGAGATTCGCCAACTGCCCGTTTCTCAACATGTGAGTCCCGTTGCCACCATTGGTCAGGTGCGTGAAGCCATGGTTGCACTGCAACAGGAAATGGGGAAAAATAAGGGCATCGTGATGGACGGCCGAGATATTGGCACGGTTGTTTTTCCGGAAGCAGAACTGAAGATTTTCATGACTGCCCGGCCGGAAGTTCGCGCACAGCGACGCTACGATGAGTTGACAGCCAAAGGGCAACTGGTTAGTTTCGACGAAATTTTGGCTAATGTGATTGAACGCGACAGAATCGATTCGAGCCGTGAGATCAGTCCTCTGAAACAAGCAGATGATGCACTGATTCTCGACAACAGTGATATAACACGCGAAGAACAGCTGGATTGGGTGATGCAGCAAATTCAACAAATGATCAGCGCTTAGCCACCAATATCCCGGCTTAGAATTTGAATTTTGGAACTTGGAGTTTTTGTATGAAAGTAGTGATTGATGATAGATCGGGTTTTTGCTTCGGCGTAGTTAGCGCCATCGAAAAAGCAGAAAAAGCACTCGCCAAAGGTGAACAAATTTACTGCCTCGGCGATATTGTACACAACCACCAGGAAGTAAAGCGCCTGGAGAAAATGGGCATGCATACCATCGATCACGAGAAATACTTCAGCCTGAAAAACTGCAAAGTTCTGCTTCGTGCCCATGGAGAACCTCCTAAGACATACGAATACGCAAAGGCCAACAGCATCGAACTGCTGGATGGAACTTGCCCGGTTGTGCTAAAACTGCAACAACGCGTACGAAAAGGATTTAGCGACATTCAAGCTAAAAACGGACAATTAGTTTTACTGGGCAAAAAAGGCCATGCCGAAATAGCCGGACTGAACGGACAAACCGGAAATCAAGCAATCATCATCGAAAATGAAGATGACTTGCACAAAATAGATCCGGAACGACCAACCCTTGTTTTTTCACAAACCACCAAGTCGCTCGAAGACTTCCACAAGCTAACCGCGCAAATTAAACAGCAGGCCAATGCTGAAACCGCAATCAAAGATACGATCTGTCGACAGGTAGCCCATCGTGTTCCAAGAATGAAAGAATTCGCTGCTCAGCATGATGTTATCATCTTTGTAAGTGGCCAAAAAAGTTCGAACGGCAAAGCTCTGTTCAAGGTTTGCCAATCAATTAACCCCAACAGCCACTTTGTATCCGATAAAACCGAACTGAGACCGGAATGGCACACAGGATACCAAAGCGTCGGCATAACAGGAGCCACATCAACACCGAGATGGCTAATGCAGGAAATCGCCGACACTTTGTCACTAGATTAAGCCAACATTAAGCTTCATCGTTTTTTAGGCCCGTAGATTAAACCGCTCCTAAAATCAGCTTTACTTTGCCGGCTCAAATATATTATACAGCATAAAGCGTGGTAGATATCTTTGGAAATATTAGATTTGCGCAATCGATTGCTCAATACTACTAGAAAACGACCCTATTACTAAATTTTATGCTGTCTAGAGGAGGTTGGCTGCCTCTGAATTGAAAGAATACGCGGGATGATAATTGTGGAACCAAGAGTAAAAGCTGTAATATGAAACGCAAAAAGCTTGAAAAAATAGGCGTATTCACCTCAGGTGGAGATGCTCCCGGCATGAATGCCGCTATTAGGGCCGTAACACGTGCGGCCATCGCAAACAAATTAAAAGTAGTCGGTATCCGTCACGGGTACCAGGGAATGATCGACGGAGATTTTATTCCGTTGAAATCCAGAAGTGTGAGCGGAATCCTCCACCGTGGAGGAACAATTCTGAAAACAGCACGAAGCGCCGAATTCCGGACTGAAGCAGGTCGTGAAAAAGCCTATCAGAACCTGAAGAAAGAAGGCATTGATGCGTGCGTTGTTATCGGAGGCGATGGTTCCTTCACCGGAGCACTCATCTTTTCACAGGATTATGACATTCCTTTTGTTGGAATTCCCGGAACAATCGACAACGACATGTACGGAACGGATTACACCATTGGCTACGACACTGCGCTGAACACCGTTGTTGAAGCTGTGGACAAAATCCGCCACACAGCCAGTTCGCATGAACGCATCTTCTTTATTGAAGTAATGGGGCGCGAAGCAGGCCTGCTGGCCTTGAGTGCCGGGATCGCTGTTGGTGCTGAAGCAATTCTGATTCCGGAAGCAAAAACGCTTGAACTGGAATTGGAACAATTCCTGAAAAAGGGTTATAAAGAAAAAGACCGAAGCGGAATTGTAATTGTTGCTGAAGGTGGTCAAACCGGACGGGTAATTAAAATTGCCGGACAGGTAGAGACCAATTATCCGGATTTGGATGTACGGGTGTCTATCCTTGGGCATATCCAACGCGGTGGAAAACCATCAGGACGTGACCGTATTGCAGCCACTAAAATGGGTGTTGCCGCTGTTGAAGCTTTGTTGGACGACCAAAAAAGCATCATGATCGGATTGGTTAAAAACTTCATCATCGACCATGTGCCATTCAATAAAGCCGTAAAAATGAATAATAGCATTGATGAGGATCTGATCCACATCCAAAAGCTTATCAATATCTAATTGTGAATCCCCGTTCAGCCGAGCGGGGATTTTTTCTTTCCTCTCCCGCCGCTGAAGAAGTTATTAACAGATCGCGGCCCAATTCATCTTAACTGGATAAATTTTGCGAAGTTTGTACCACCATGACGGAACAACTCTTTGCCGATGTCATATTGCCCCTGCCGCTTGGTGACCAATTCACCTATCGTGTCCCAGCCGATTTTCAAGTCAACATTAAAGTCGGTGTTCGGGTAATTGTGCAATTTGGTGCCCGCAAATTCTTTTCTGCTCTTGTTTATCGCCTGCACAACAACATGCCGGTTGGCTCATTTGACATTAAAGATATTGATGCCATTCTGGATCAGGAACCTGTTGTTACTCCGGCCCAAATCATTCTTTGGGAATGGATGGTTGACTATTACTGCTGCACCCTAGGCGAAGTTTATAAGGCCTCACTTCCTTCCGCTTTAAAGCTGGAAAGCCAGACCAAAGTTAGTTTCAATCCGAATTATAAAATACCTGTTGATCTTCCCGGTGAAGAAGAAGCGCTGTTGCTGATGCTTCAGGGACACGGACACACCAACATTCAATCAATCAACAAGTTCCTGGGGAAGAAATCGGCGCTTCCAACGTTGAAACTTTTATTGGAAAAGAACGCGGTGGTTATTGAAGAAAGGTTGGAAGATTCGTACACGGCCAAAATGCAGCCATTCATATTTCTTCACCCAAAGTTGGGAAACGAGACCGCCATTTCGCAAGCGCTGGATACGCTGACGAAAGCGAAGAAACAGCTGCAGTTAATGGAATTTTTTCTGACAGAGACGATTTATCATGCGGAGCAGAAATCCAATCTTTCCAAGAAAGAACTATTGGAAACAAGCGGTATCAGCGAAAGTGTATTACGAGCGCTGTTAGACAAAGATTTTCTGCACGTGCAGGAAATTGAAGTCGGACGATTGGATCTCAGCAGCAATGGCGAGCAAAAAATATTCGAGCTTAACGAAGCTCAAAACAAGGCCCTGACGCAAATCAAAGAGCAAACAAAAACGGGTAAGCCAGTTCTTCTGCACGGCGTTACCTCGAGCGGAAAAACAGAAGTTTACATTAAACTGATTGAAGAACAGCTGGCCTTGGGAAAACAAGTTCTTTACCTGGTTCCAGAGATCGGTTTAACCACCCAGTTGATCAACCGGCTCAAGCGGGCTTTCGGTGACAAAGCCGGTATTTACCACTCTCGTTTCAATGATGGCGAGCGGGTAGAGATTTGGATGAACACCTTGCACGAACGGGAGAAATCGTTCCATATAATCATTGGAGCAAGGTCGGCAGCCTTACTCCCCTTCCGCAACCTCGGGCTGATTATTGTTGACGAAGAACACGAAAACAGCTACAAACAGTTCGATCCATCGCCTCGCTACAACGCACGTGATTTGGCTATTGTACTGGCACAAATTCACCGGGCACAGGTCATATTGGGAACGGCAACGCCATCTTTTGAGAGCTACTTCAATGTAAAAACAAAGAAATACGCGTTGGTTGAGCTAACCGAGCGATACCAAAACATCAGTTTGCCCGAGATGCAAATTAGCGATGTTCGTGAAGCAACGCGCCGCAAACAAATGAAGTCGCTGCTTACACCTGCTTTGTATGAAGCGGTTGATAGCGCATTGAAAAATGACGAACAGGTGATCTTGTTTCAAAACCGGCGCGGCTTTGCGCCCTACATTCAATGTAACACCTGCGGCTGGATTCCGAAATGTAAAAACTGTGATGTCAGCCTCACCTATCACAAAAACCTGTCGGCACTGATTTGCCACTACTGCGGACATACGCATTCGTTGCCCGGCAACTGCCCTGATTGTCATTCTGAAGAAATAAAAACCCGTGGCTTCGGTACCGAGAAAATTGAAGAAGAATTGGGGCTTCTTTTCCCTGAAGCCAGAATTGCCCGGATGGACATGGACAGCACCCGCGCAAAAAAGGCTTACGAGCGTCTGATTTACCAGTTTGAAAGCAAACAAATCGACATTTTGGTGGGCACCCAGATGGTTACCAAAGGCCTCGATTTTGACCATGTACGGGTTGTTGGCATACTGAACGCGGATCAACTACTCAACTACCCTGATTTTCGCTCCTATGAACGCTCCTATCAGCTAATCGCTCAGGTCAGCGGACGAGCAGGTCGAAAAAATAAACAAGGCAAGGTCATCATTCAAACCAGCCAACCCCAACACCCCGTCTTACAAGAGCTTGTTGAGAATAATTTCATGCAACTTTTCAACCGGCAAATGGCAGAGCGTCAGCTTTTCAAATACCCGCCCTATTTTCGGTTAGTAAAAGTAGTCCTCAAACACAAGAACAAGGAGCGGTTGAACCTGTCGGCCAACCAACTGGCGACAAAATTCCGAAAACTGTTTGGCTTCAATATTCTGGGCCCCGAATACCCGTTGGTCGGCCGCATACAAACCTGGTATCAGAAAGAGATCTGGATTAAATTGGAACGAGATCAGAAGCTGGGACAATCGAAAGCAAAAATAATAGACGAGATTAAGTCGCTCAAAGCCCAGCCCAACAATGGGAATCTGATTGTTTTCGCCGATGTGGATCCAATGTGACCCAACCCGAAGCGGTGTTAAAATTTGTAAATCCAACTTAGCCATTCAAAAATTGTTATTTTTGCATTCACCGAAAAAGCCATAAAACATCCCTTCTTCATGGAAGAAGACCGTTCGGCTCTTCTGGTTTTAATCGATTAATTTTTCAACTTAACAAGCATTTTCACATAAAATATTAACTTTGAAACTCTGCAAAAACAGGAAAAACCTATGGGAAAAGTAATCGCTTTAGCAAATCAAAAAGGAGGGGTCGGAAAGACTACAACAGCCATCAATCTGGCTGCCAGCTTGGCTGTCTTAGAAAAGAAAGTATTGATTATCGACGCTGACCCTCAAGCGAATGCCACTTCCGGAATTGGCTTCGATGTGAGAAATGTGAAAACAAGCATTTACGAGTGTGTTGTCGACGATTTAGATCCAAGAAATATCATTCTGAAATCAGAAATCAATGGTCTCGACCTGATTCCTTCGCATATCGATTTGGTTGGTGCGGAAATTGAAATGCTGAATTTACCGAACCGTGAAAAAGTTCTTTCAACAGTGATCAGCAAAGTACGCGATGACTACGATTTTGTATTAATCGACTGCTCCCCTTCCCTTGGTCTGATAACAGTTAACGCGTTAACCGCTGCCGACTCAATTATCATTCCTGTACAGTGTGAATACTTTGCTCTTGAAGGTCTGGGAAAACTGTTGAACACGATCAAAATCATCCAAACCCGACTAAACCCGGAACTGGAAATTGAAGGTTTCCTGTTGACCATGTACGACTCTCGCTTAAACTTGGCAAACCAGGTTTTGGAAGAAGTACGGACCCATTTCGGTGATATGGTTTTTGAAACGCTCATCAACCGAAACATCAAACTAAGCGAGGCTCCAAGTTTTGGTATTCCCGCGGTGTTATACGATGCCAGCTCGAAAGGAGCTACCAGCTACATGGATCTGGCTCGGGAAGTTCTGCAAAAGAATGATCTTACCAAGATCAAGAATTCGGAAAAAGTAATTGAATAAAAGAATAGAGTAAGAAATAATATGGCAAAAAGAAGTGCATTAGGGAGAGGTTTAGGCGCACTAATTGATGATGCTGACAAGCAAATGGATTCGTCCACCTCATCATCAATCAACGAAATTTTAATTGAAAACATTGAAGCCAATCCCTTTCAACCACGAACGAAATTTGATGAATCAGCTTTACAGGAACTTTCAGCCTCAATAAAGGAGCTTGGTATTATTCAGCCAATCACTCTTCGCAAAGTGACTGATGGCAAATACCAGATCATTGCCGGAGAACGTCGCTTTCGGGCATCAAAGCTGGCTGGCTTAACAACCGTTCCTGCTTACGTTCGGGTTGCTGAAGACGATGGCATGTTGGAAATGGCACTGGTTGAAAATATTCAGCGTGAAGATTTAGATGCCATCGAAGTTGCCCTTTCTTACCAACGGCTGATTGAAGAATGTAAATTAACTCAGGAAGTTTTGAGCGAGCGCGTCGGTAAAAAACGTTCAACGATTTCTAATTATTTACGTCTTCTGAGACTGCCAACACTGATCCAAAAAGGCATTATTGATAAAACCATTTCGATGGGACATGCCCGCGCATTGGTAAATATTCCAAATCCGGAAGATCAATTATCAATTTATGAGTTGATTCTGGATGAGGATCTCTCCGTTCGGAAAGTTGAAGAGATTGTCCGCAACCTAAACTCGCAAGAGCCGGAAACTGAAGAAAAAGAAGCCAGCCCGAAGAACGAAAAATACCCTCAGGAATATGGTGAACTGAAACAGCACCTGAGCAATTTTTTCGATACAAAAGTTGACTTCGCTCTCAACAATAAAGGAAAAGGAAAAATCGTTATCCCATTTGGATCCACCAAAGACTTGGAACGAATTATGGGTATTCTGGACAAATTGGGCCGCTAAACGATTTCAAACAAACAGAAAATTGAGGCATTTAAGAATATTCGTATTGCTAGTCCTGTTTTTGGTGACAGGATTTTGTTCATTTGCTCAAGTCGAGTTTGAAGCTGATACAGTACCTATTTCAGAATTGCAGCCGAAGCATTCGCCCCGAAAGGCGACTATCTATTCTGCTGTTCTTCCTGGCTTAGGGCAAATTTACAATAAAAAATACTGGAAGGTTCCGCTAATTTACGGAGGTTTTATTGGTTTTGGATATGGAATAAACTGGAATAACGACTATTACGTGTTATACAAACAAGCTTATTCTGATATCGTTGACGATGACCCAAATACGAATTCGTTTAAAGATCTGGCTATTGAAGGAAATTGGGATTGGGATAACGCCAGTCAAGTCACTCAATTTACAACCCGGTTGAACAACGCTAAAAATGCAGCGCGAAGAAACCGGGATTTTATGATTATTTTGACAGCTGCATTTTATGCACTCAATATTATTGATGCAACTGTTGACGCACATTTTTTTGATTTCGACATCGGGGATGACCTGACGTTTAACTGGGCACCGGGCCCAATGTACAGTGCTGGTAAAGCATTCCCCGGTATTAATGTTCAAATTAGATTTTAAAGGGGAAGAATGAAGAAAGCGATTGTACTATTTCTAATAAGCACCATCTGTAGCTTGGCTGTAAAAGCCGAGCGAACGGATAAAACCAGTTTAAAACAAATTAAGCGTATCGAGGTTCTGTCATTGGACACCATCAACGGATACACCTCCGTTTATGCTTATCCTGATGAAAACCTGAATGACCTGTTCGCCGAGCAAATGGACAGTTTATACCATTCCTGGTACGTTCAAAACTCTTACGACGTCAACTTTTTCGAGAACGAAACTGAAAGTTCTGAATTGGCATCTCTCCCCGACTCCGTTTATATTCAACGACTACAAAATATCGATTCGTTTGTTGACCTGTCATTCAATAAAACAGTTAAGAACTTTATTGATTTGTACACGCAACGCCGTCAACAGCTGACTGAGGTTATTCTGGGGCTTTCAAGCTTTTATTTCCCGATTATTGAAGAAGAATTGGACAAATATAACTTGCCGCAAGAACTCAAATACATGCCAATTATTGAATCGGCACTGAACCCGACAGCACGCTCACGTGCCAATGCTGTAGGACTTTGGCAGTTCATGTACGGCACCGGGAAAATGTACAAATTGGATATCGGCACTTTTGTTGACGAACGTCGCGATCCGGAAAAATCATCCGCAGCAGCTGCTAGGTATTTGAATGATCTGTATAAGATTTACAAAAACTGGCACCTGGTTATTGCAGCCTATAACTGTGGACCCGGCAATGTTAACAAAGCAATTCGTCGTGCCGGTGGCGCCCGCGATTACTGGGCAATTTACTATTACCTGCCGCGCGAAACCCGCGGTTATGTCCCTGCTTTCATTGCAGCGGCCTACGTGATGAATAATTACCAGAAACACAACCTGCACCCCCGTTATCCGGATTTCCCAATTGTTACAGATACCATCCAGGTTCGCAACTATGTACACTTCACTCAGATTTCGGAGACACTGAATATCCCGATGGCAGAGTTGCAAAGTTTGAACCCGCAATATCGCCTGGACATTATTCCGGCGAAGGAGAACAAGCCGTATACGCTGCGTCTGCCTTTGGAAAAAATTGCAGAATTCATCGACATGGAAGAAGAGGTTTATGCGCTCCGTCGTGATACATTCTTCCCCAATAACGAAGTTCTGGTTCCGAAAGAACGCGGAACCTATGTGGCTGATGTTAACGGAAAAGATCGCATTGTTTATACGGTAAAATCGGGTGACAACCTTGGGTACATCGCCAATCGTTTCCATGTTCGGATCAACGACCTGCGTTACTGGAATAACATCCACCGCAACCTGATTCGTATCGGACAAAAAGTGGTCGTTTATGTTCCTGCCGGAAAAGGAGAACAATACGCACAGTCAGGCAGTGTAAAAGTGACGCAGCAAGCTAGTTCTTCTGCCCAGGTAAGCAGCGATGGAAAATTCGTTTACTATACCGTCAGAAGTGGCGACTCACTATGGTCGATTGCACGACGTTTTCCGGGGGTATCCAACGAAGACATTAAACACCTCAACAACATTTCGAGCAACACAATTAAGCCGGGTCAAAAGCTGAAAATTCAACCCAAGAGCTAAAGCTTATTGTTAATGAATTGATTTGCAAAGACCCGAATTTCGTACTACATTTAGCGAAGACGAAATTGCTTGTATGAAACCTGTTCGGGCCTTTTTATTCCTGGTAAGTGTTTTATCCCTTTTGTTCCTGGTTTCTTTTTACCGTTTAAAAAGAAGTCAGGAACAATTGCATGTGCCCATTTCCCAAGCACCCATCGAAGCGCTTTTAAATGACGAAGATTCGATCCCTGAATTTCAGGAACTCGACTCGATTGCCCACAGCGACAGCCTTCTTTTATTATCCGATGTTCTTGAAGCCGACTCTGTCAAAGCAGAGATCATATCCTTTGACGATCTAATTTTTGCGCCAACGGATTCCGTTCGGTTCACAGCCTTAACCGAACGTTTGCACAGCTTGCCGGGCACAAAACAACAAGTCCGGATCTTTTATTACGGCGACTCTCAAATTGAGGGCGATCACATCACGTCCGCTTTGCGAAAAAGCTTTCAAGCCCGATACGGCGGGAAAGGCCCGGGACTGATTGCTCCCGATCAATATTACAATCCGCCGCATCAATTGATTATGACCCTCTCCGACAACTGGCAAAACCTGACCATTAAAGAAATGAGAGGCGAGAACCGAAGCATCGTTTTTCGGAATGCCCTGACAGTTTCAGGTGATGAACCTGCGTGGTTCAGGATTAACCGGCTTCGCTTCCTCGATCCGCAGGCAGATTACAACCAACTTCGTTTTTTCCTGTATTGCTCCGATAACAGCCGGGTGGAACTGTCCAATTCGGCCCAACCTGTTTTTCAAACTCAAATCGATACGATCGATCAGGTTCAGGAATTTAAAATGTCATTCAACGAAACACCGGACGATTTAAAGCTGAGCTTTTCGACCAACGACAGCCTATGGGTAACCGGACTTTCGCTGGAAAGTGAAACGGGCGTATTTGTTGATAATATTGCGCTGAGGGGGCTTTCTTACCCGCCGTTCAGCTCGTCGGACAGGGCTAGCCTGAAGCAAATGTCCGATAAACTTCAACCGTCGCTTTTCATCTTACACTTTGGGGTTAATGTTGTCCCCTACTTCTCCGAGAACTATAAAGCCTTCCGATATCAGCTCAACCGGCAAATCAACCTGATTCGTCAGTTGCGCCCCGACGCATCTATTCTGATTATTGGCGTTTCGGATATGGCTCATCGGGTTGAAGGCGAGTTCGTGTCATACGAAAATATCAACCAGATTAAGCAAATTCAGCTCGAGCTGGCCATGAAAAACGGCTGCGCCTTTTGGGATCTGGAAAACTATATGGGTGGCCCGGGAAGCATGATTCGCTGGGTGAATACAGAACCGCCACTCGGCCGGAAAGATTACATCCACTTTTCTGCAGCGGGAGCGGAACAAGTTGGCCGGGAACTAGCCCGGATATTAATTAATGAAATCGAATACAGCCAGCTGACAGCATGGAAGAACAACTAAGCAAAATAATCCGGCAACTCATCAGCTACCAAGCCGATAATCCGATGTTTTACACGGGTATTGCTTTCTGGGTTGTTTTTGCCTTTACCCTCGCCTTCTATTCCATTGTGTACCAAAAAAGCATTTTACGCAACAGCTACCTGTTGGTAATCAGCTGGTACATTTATTACCAAATGAACGGGGCTTTCCTCTCGCTGCTTATTTTTTCGTGCCTGTTCAATTATGGATTCGGCCTGCTGATCGACCGCCGCAGAAAAACCAGATTCTGGTTGATTTCGGCTGTCAGCTTCAACCTACTTTTACTTGTTTACTTCAAATACAGCTACTTTTTTGCCGACACGGCCAACCTGCTTTTCGACACCAACTACCAAGTCTTTAATTGGCTGGGGTGGATCCTGAATCAACTATCCGAAGGGGTGGCTGATGTGCATTCCATTGTGCTGCCAATCGGAATTTCGTTCTATACCTTCCAAGCAATCAGTTACCTTTCTGATGTTCGCTACCAAAGAGTCGAGGCTGTTCGAAATCCGCTAGACTTTAGCTTCTACCTAAGCTTTTTCCCGCAACTGGTTGCCGGGCCAATCGTCCGGGCTGCTGCATTCATTCCTCAACTCTACCAAAAATATCGCCTGACCAACAAAGAACTGAGTCATGCCGTATTTCTGATTCTGAAAGGATTGTTTAAAAAGATGGTGATTGCCGATTTTTTGGCGCTCAATTTTGTCGATCGTATTTTTGAAGCTCCCGGAGCTTATTCCGGGCTGGAGAACCTGCTGGGCATTTATGGCTACTCGATCCAGATTTACTGCGATTTTTCGGGTTACACCGACATTGCAATCGGGTTGGCGTTGATCCTGGGGTACAAAATACCGGTCAACTTTAATGCACCATATTGCGCCAACAGTCTTACCGACTTTTGGCATCGCTGGCACATTTCGCTTTCCCTTTGGCTACGCGATTACCTGTACATTCCGCTGGGCGGAAACCGAAAAGGAAATTTCAGGACACACCTCAACCTGATCATCACCATGGTGCTGGGAGGCCTGTGGCATGGTGCCAGCTGGCGGTTCATTATTTGGGGAGGAATTCACGGGATAGGCTTGTCCCTTGAAAAGCTCTTCCAAAAAGTCAGCAAGAGCAGTATTCGCCCCAACAAATTCCGCCGTTTTATCGCTGTCTTTGTGACCTTTCAGCTTGTTAGTTTAGCCTGGGTATTTTTCAGAGCGTCTGATCAGGAAACCATTTACCGGATTTTCTACCAGCTTCGCCAACATTTTATTCCACACTTAAACCAGGAAGGACTGGTGGCCTATCTTCCAACCCTACTGGTCTTGCTCCTGGGCTTTATACTGATCTGGTTTCCGTATGATGCCAAAGAAAAAATCCGCGGGTTGTTCATTCGCCAACACATCACCGTTCAAATTATCATCTCCGTGTTACTTGCCTTGCTCATTCAAGCCGTATCGAGCGCTGAAATTCAACCCTTTATTTATTTCCGATTCTAATCGAAAATGAGTAAATATTTTTTTAGTCATTCGAATAATAAATTCAACTATTTACTAGTTTTACCGCACTATCAAGGGACGTTCATCCCGCGATCGATTCTCATTAACCATTGTACTTTACTTAAAATCAGTTGTGCGTAAATTTCTATGTACCGGAAAATTCAACGCGTGCAAAAACTCCTGAAGAATGCAGCTTTGCACACCGAAAAGTTTAGCGCCCAAAGTGGTATCTCCTGTGGATCCAAGTGTCATCTTTGTTGCCTGAAAAAAGACATCAGTGCCAGTCCTTTGGAATTCTTCCCCCTCGCCTACCAACTTCTCAAGGAAGGACGGGCCGACGAATTTTACGACCGATTAGACCAGATTCAGGGGAATGATCTTTGCATTTTATTCTCAGCTTTGGGAAACACCCCCGGTGGATGCACCGCTTACGCTTACCGCGGGTTGATTTGCCGCCTGTTTGGCTTCTCGACCAATCGCGACAAACTAAGTCAAAACCGCATGATAACGTGCAAAACCATCAAAGAAAGCCCGCCTTACATTCAGCTTACGAGCAAACAGTTGACCAAAGCACCGGTTATGAGCGAATACTACATGCAGCTTGCAGCCATTGACTTTTCACTGGCAAATCAGCAACTGCAGATTAACCACGCGATTAAACGGGCATTGGAACTGGTGATGACTTACTACATGTATCGCGGACGAGGCAAGCGGGCTTAAAAACAGAAACCGGCGAATTCAACCTTCTTCAAACAAAGCGGAACCAATGTTCCCGCACTATTTTATTAAAGAGCAATGCAAGCAAAGGCGATAGGAAACCTCACCCCGCCTTAACTTGCATCGTATTGATTCGCTATATAAACTCAACTTTGAGAACAGTCGCAATTTCATTCATTGCTTCTGCACCGGGTGTTGTCACCTTTAGTTTATTCTCGTTGGCAGACCATTTCAGATCAACGCCACTTCCAACAACACGGACACCTTTGATGTCCTGCCCCGGGTTGGTTTCAAAAACGTGTTCCAACTCGATTTCCTTATTCGCCTCGGGGAAGCCCAGCAAATAAACATACAAGGTTTTTCCATCTTTCGATTTGCTGAACCGAATATCATCCTTCGTGTATTTCATAGTCGCTGATTGACCGCCAAAATGCCCTTTCTCGAATGCGGCAGCCCCATAACCATACACTGAATGCACGCGTGTATTGTACACTGCTTCTTCATGCTGTTTAATCCAGTCTCCAATCGTCATCAGCACCTCTTGCTGCTCCTGCGGAATAATCCCGTTGGCCATCGGTGATACATTCAACAAAACCACTCCCTTTTTACTCCATACATCGATCATATTACGGATGATAAGATCAGCCTTTTTGTATTTCAATCCGTTGGTGTAACACCAGCTGCCATCGCTAATCGTGATGTCTGTTAACCAGTATTTGTCCGCGATTTCCGTTTTGCCACCCTGTTCAATATCAATTAGCGCAACACTATCGGGCAGATCCTCCTGCTTGTAGAAGGCGATTGGCTCCTGACCTCGGCTCACTGCTTTATTGTAATGGTGAGCCAACATCTTTTGCCGGTATTCCTCCGGGATTTTATCCAACCATGAATCAAACCAAATCAGGTCAGGCCCATATTTATCAACCACCTCATCAACCTGTCCCAACCAACGATCATAAAACTCTTCGGCGGGGATGTTCCCGTACAGGTACTTCAGCTTTTCATCCTTCGTACTGGTTACCGCGTTCGGGTCGTAGGCATAATGACTGTCGTTGCCCACGTTGCCACTATTGGCCCAATGAGTGCTATCATTCGCATAGCGTTGCAAATTGCGGGCGTGATGAAAGGTTGTTATGGTTTTTAAATCCCGCTTCTTGAGTTCTGCCAATAGCTCCCCCGCAATATCCTTGTGCGGTCCCATGGCGGCGGCATTCCACTGGTTATTCTCACTATCCCACATCGCAAAACCATCGTGATGCTCCGCAACCAGACCCGCAAACCGGGCTCCAGCTTGTTGAAATAGTCCACCCCACTCGGCCGCATCGAAGTGCTCGGCTTTGAACTGGGGTATGAAATCATGATAATCGAAATCGGCTCCGTAGGTATCAACATGGTGCTCGTGCACGCCTGCTCCCCATTCATTTTTATCGAGGTTGGTGTAATACATCCACGCTGGGTACCACTCAGAATCATAAGCAGGCACAGAGTAAATTCCCCAATGAAAATAGATTCCCAGCTTGGCATCCTTAAACCATTCGGGTTGCGTATTGTGTTTGGCCAGTGACTCCCAGGTCGGCTCATAAATTGCTTCAACTGGCCTGGCTTGCTTTGAGTTGCACGCAAACATAACACTCGCCAGCACAAATAGAGATACGTTCGTTAACGCACGTTTTCTTAGTTTCTTCATCATTATCAAAAGTTTTTCAAAAAAGAAATATTTCGTTTCTCGGCCATGAATATAAATGCAATTCGGGAATATACCCTGCCGCAACAGCGCTCCCGCCCTGAAATCCACACTTTGTAGCTTGGATTTCAATTTCGACGAGCCGGAATACGAACAAAAAATTTACTGCCGATTCCGACCTCACTTTCAACCCCAATAGATCCGCCCTGCCTTTCCGCAAGCATTTTACAGATAACCAAACCCAAGCCATTTCCTATTTCCCGCGATGTACCTTCCGTGGGTTTGTTATGTATATTTTTGAATAAAGTAGCCAATTTACCTTTCGCAATACCTTTCCCTGTATCCTTAACTGATATTACTATTTCACCATCATGTTCGGTAGCACCAATGGTTACTTTTCCATCGACGCTGGTAAATTTCAGAGCATTAGTCAATAGATTACGAATGATTACCCGAAGCATGTTTGCATCAGTATAAGCCTGTACATCATCATCAATGGCATTCGTAATTTCAATATTCTTATTTTCGGCAATAGGTTCTAAAATGTCAACTGTTTTTTGGCAAATATCTTTTAGGTTAAAGAATTCAGGCTCATAACTCATGGTGCCGGAATTCGAACGAGACCATGTTAAAATTTCCTGCAACAGGTTAAATGCTTTTGTTGAAGCGTTATGTACAATATCTAATTGCTTCCTGATCGCAGCCCTGTCTAAGTTATCGAAATCAGCGGAAAGCACTCCCAAATACCCTAAGATAGTATTAAAAGGGCTTACTAAATCGTGTGCTAAAATGGTAATAAAATGATCTTTATCTTCATTTAATTCGCTTAATTCATTGGCATAATCCAACAATTGCAATTCATATTTCTTACGTTCCGATATATCGCGGTAAATGGACTGATAGGTACCATCCGGCATCATTTTCGTGCGCATTTCAATGGTAATTTTAGTCCCGTCAGACCGCAGTAGTTCCCGCTCGCTAACCACCAATTGGCCTTTACGCAGTAAATCGAACCGGAAAGGGGTTTGCTCAACACTTGTTTTTGCAAAAGGGATATCCGCAATAAACCGCCCGATCAATTCTTCTTTCTTCCTTCCGATCATGGTGCAAAAGGTTGAATTCGCTTCAATTACAATCCCGTCATTCGCCCCAATTAAAATCCCGTCAGTTGCCAATTCAATCAGGTTTCGAAATTTCTCTTCGTCAATACTTAAACGCTTACCATCCATCCCATTGCTAATTTTACGAAGGGATAAATTTACATATTTTGTGTGGAAAAGACTCGTATTGAAGACTGGTTTTGCAAATCTCTGCCCCCTACATTCAGTTCGAGTCATCGTAACCTGCTTTTGCCAGAATATAGGTGGGTACAGAGGCTCTAACCTGCTTTTTTATCGTTCTAACCCGAGGTACAGCCTCGCTAACCCACTTTTTTAAGGCGCCAACCTACTTTTTTATGTTACCAGCCAAGGTTGGAAGGCCGCTAACCTGGGGGATGGAGTCACTAACCTACTTTTTTGAGTTCCCAACTTAGGTTAGAGAGCCTCGAACCTGCCTTTTTGCCTCACCACCCCGGGGAAAGAAGACGCTAACCCGCTTTTTTATCACTCTCCCCCTAGACAAAGTGGCTCTTCAACCTAAAGTGAAGTAGAAAAGTCAATATCAGATCGAGATCTCCGGATCTATCAGCCCGGCTTTGAGCAGGTCGCTGATCACGATTTCGGTCATTTCACTTTTAAACAGGAACTCGTAACGGATGTCCATCACGTAAGCCTTCAGCCGCATTTTATAGCAAAGCTTATCGTGCTTTATTTCGTTGAAAAACAACACGGCTATTGGCTTAGCCAAGTAAATAAACCGGGAAGTCTGAGCCGCTTCAGTCGCAACTTTCCTCACCTTATCGGTATCGATGGTAATGGGCAGGTAAATTTCGGCAACAACCTGACAGTTCGATTCACCGGAGTTTGAGTTTGAAATCGGCTGATTGAGTAGTTCTCCGTTCGGCAGAGTGACTAATGAGTCGTCGGCTGTTTGGATACGGGTCGACCGAAGCGACATGTCCAGCACTTCGCCATATACACTCCCAACCTCAATCTTGTCGCCTACTTTAAACGGGCGATCAATCAGGATCACAAAACCACCAAAAATATTCTTCAACAAATCCTGCGCTGCGAAACCAACAGCGACACCGATCGATGCGCCGAAAGCAATCAGAGAACCGAGCGGAGGATTGAAGATGCCGCGGATAACGATGTAGCTGACAATAATCCAGCTGACAATTTTCACCACCGGCAAAATGGCTTTCCCCTTAATGCGGCGTTCTGCATTTTTTTCAGACCATGCCTCAATACTTCGCGAGATAAACCGAATGATAAAATAGGCTACCAGAAAGAAAACACCGGCCCAAAACAGTTTGGCAAACGAGAAGATCTTTTTCAGTTCAACAGACGGAATACTTTTTATGGTTTTATCCACCGCATCGTCAGCCGACATTAGGGTGTCCGAGGCTGCCTCCAGCGAATTGTTACCGGCTCCACTGACCGAAGAAACCACCATATTAATGGTATCAGGTAGCTGTATAACTTGCTGTTCAGTGCTATCTGCACCCGACACAGGTAAAATCAGGATCACAAGCCCGATCAAACATCCTATTATTTTGAAAATCAGGTTCTGCATGGTTTAATAAATAAAGTTCAACGACTTCAACTGACTCACTAAAACACGGTATACTAACGGATTTACAACGTACAGCTCATCCTGCTTATTCAAAAGTCCGTCGTCGGTCAATACCATCAACATCCGAAAGCTATCTTCAGCCGGGCAGCGGAAGATCCGACTGTGCTGCTCCAGCCCCAGGCCACCATGAATCAGGATGCTATGCAAGGTGGTTATTTCACGAGTTTTCAGCGAGTTCAGAAAGCTAAAGTTGAGTCGTTTGGATTGAATGGAGATTTCACCGTCTTCAACTTTGCGGATGGCGCGCAGCCAATAAATAAATGCCAAACTCAGGTTTGCCTGCGCGTATTTCCAGAGCTCGTCAAAAAAGATGTTTTTCAGATGAAGCTGTTTTTCTTCATCACTCATTTTTTGATAGTTGCGTTTGGGAGTAAAGTTCTCCGGCTCCATAAAACTCAATGAAAAACCACTCACCTGATGACGCTTCAATATGGCTTCGCGCAATTGCTCTGCAGTCATCGGACTAAATTCAATAACATGGGCAAAATACCCGGCGATACCGTTTGTATAATTCAGCAACGCCCAACTATACTGGTAGCAAGTGGTTAGCCAAAAAATCTTATTATTGGTCTGACTGATCAGTTTAAACAGGAGAAACAGATTTCCAAAATCGCCACTGCTCCGCAAAAACAACTTGTGAATGTTCTCCAAGATAATCATTCGTGTTTCCTCCGTCTCCTGGATCACTGCAATCAGGTCGTCAACCGTTTTGATCGATTCTGCAGGGTACAATTTGCTGAACAGTTTGAGAAAACCTTCATGCTCAATTGTAATTCCACTGATCTCCAATCGCTTAACAGGAACTTCTTTTTCAATCGATTTCCCGAAGAAATTCAAAAGAGTCGTTGTTCCGCTCCCCTGCTCACCGACAATACAAGCCGGAGAAAACCGACCTGCCCTCCAATTCTCAAAGGCTTCATTCAGCTTCGTTATTTCTGTTCGCCGAGCCAGGTAAAAGCGTTCTTCTTTTAGCGGAACATTCTCAAACAGCTTTTGGTACATCAACGGTAGCCGCGCTATGGCGTGCCTTGTTTCGGAAAGGTAGTTCGACAATTCGGCGGTAATCGGCTCCGTTTCATACGAAATACCCAGCAAATTCCGCAGGTTGAAATACCGATTGTATAAGGCAAAATAAAGTTCCTTCAGCTTCCTGAAATATTGGCGCGATAACTTGCTGCTTGTTTTCAGGAAATCACGGAGCTGTGCTTTCCGGTGTTCAATAAACTCGCGACGCTGATTAATCTTTTCGGACTGATGCAGTCGATGAGGTTCGAAATATTGTAAAACCCGTTCGGCAAAGGTCAGGCTCAAACGCGCAAAGGACTCTTGTGTCAACTCAACCATAGCTGACAAGAAGCTCAAATTTTCATCCGCCTTTTTAACGGTTCTTTTCAGTCCCTCAACAAGCTCACCTGCCGCATTCTCATCCTTTTTTTGTGAGAAATAAAAATCGACACTGTAATTTGCAGAATATTGAATTTCCTCCAGGCTGGTTGTCAGTTTCTGCACAATGCCCATAAATTTCTTGCGATCCGCCACAAAATCTCCTTTGAGTGGCTCCAACACGCTCCCTTGCAGCAACTCCCTGGTTTCTACCCGCCGAAACGACTTGCGTGTAATTGGCTTACCATCAAAAACAGGTGCAGCAAACTGGTAACCTACCGGCCCATTGGCAATAGCTTGCTCAAGTTCTTGTACCGGTCGTTCGAATAGGTTATTCAATTTGGACTGAAAGACTAACTGTACGAGCTCCGGCATCCGCTGTTTCACAAAGGCTTTAATTTCGAGCACCTTTTTGCGGTCGGTCCACTCGCTGAGGTCCCTCCCGGCAAAAACTGAAAGTTCTTTCTTTAACGCAATAAATGCAGGTTTCAAGGTTTCATTAACCTGCTCGAACAAAATTGATCCCTGGTTGACTGACTGTTCCTCCAAACTGAAAATTAAACTTCGATTTTGCAGTTTCAGGCGCCAATGTTCAGCCAATGCAAAACAAACAAACTGCTGGTTCCGCAGCAGACGGTCCAGTCGGTTGACTGCTCGTTGCCGATGTTTGGCGATTACTTTTGCAGTCAGCTTGCTTTTGGGAAGCTCAAATGTCCCCGCTTTCTCCCTAAGCGAAAGAAACAGCGCATTCAGCTCTTCTTCTTTGCTGGTAAAAAATTCATCAATACTCTGTCTGTCATTTGCCAGATCTTCTTTCAGCTGAAGAACCGTTTCGTCAAAATCGACTAATTCGGCATTCAGCAACTGATACTCCTCTAATTCCCGATCGAGTACATAAAACTGTCGATACCGAATTTCCTGGTTTTGGAGCAACTGGTCATAAAACGACAGGAAGTCCTCACCAAAGCGCGTTATAAATACCAGTTCAGCCAGAGCCGCTTCCGGGATATCATGTTTCCAAAACTCTTTTTCTTTATTTTCTTTACGAAAAATATTCCCCAGTCCTGTCAAAGCCCAGCCTGTCTTCAACAAAAACCGTTTACACAACTTTCGGTACCGGACTGCAACAGAATCTCCCTCCAACGAATAAAACCGATCTAAACTTTGTGACTCTGTGATTTCTTCCTGGTATTGGCTCAACTTCTGCCGGAGATCCTGAAGCTCATCATTCTGCTCCAGAAATGTGACGCAATCCATGGTGGTCAAGTGCTGGTTTAACAGCGCCAACAAGTCGGCTGAATAAGCAGCATATTCAACAGACTTCTTTTCGGCAACCTTGGATTTTGAAAAAACGTTGATTAATTCATCCTCCAAATCAAAATCCGCCAACAGTCTGCTTTTTATCGCTGTGTATTTATCAAGGGATGTGTGGTTCATATTCTTCGCTAACCAATAAATTTATCAAGCAAGATAAACTAAAGATAAAGCAAAACGATCAATTCTTAAATCTTTTAAAGCTTACAGACAGGCAGAAACAAGAAATCCTGCAAAAATTGCAGGATTTCGATATCATTTGAGGCGTGGCTTTCTTTATGCTGAAGCTTCGGCCATTTTTTCCTTTAACAAGCCCGGAATTTCTGATGGCTCTTTCGCCACCGGAACTCCGGCTTTATTGAACGCTTTAATTTTGTCCTCGGCTGTTCCTGAGCCGGCAGAAATGATGGCACCAGCGTGGCCCATTCGTTTTCCGGGAGGAGCAGTTTGACCAGCAATAAACGACACAACCGGCTTGGTCACATGTTTGGCGATGTATTCGGCAGCTTGCTCTTCGGCATCACCACCAATCTCACCGATCAGAACAATGGCTTCCGTCTCGGGGTCGTTTTCGTACATCTCCAGCAAATCGATGTAGTACAATCCGGCAACAGGGTCACCGCCAATACCAACAACCGTACTCTGGCCCATATCATTTTGAGTCAACATATTTACGACCTCGTAAGTCAAGGTGCCACTACGCGACATCAAGCCAATATTTCCCTTTTTGAAGATCATTGCCGGTGAAATTCCAATCAATGCTTCATCAGGAGTAATTAAGCCCGGACAGTTTGGCCCGATCAACTTGGTATCGTTCCTTTTAATTATTGGAGTAACACGGATCATATCCAAAATTGGCACACCTTCGGAAATACAAATAACCAGGTCTACTCCTGCATATGACGCTTCCAAAATAGCATCAGCTGCAAAAGGTGCGGGAACAAAAATAATTGATGCATTGGCACCTGTTGCCTGAACAGCTTCTTCAACTGTATCGAAAACAGGAATACCATCGACCGTTGTGCCGCCTTTTCCCGGCGATGTGCCAGCTACAACATTTGTTCCGTATGCTTTCATTCGGCCGGCGTGAAACTGGCCATCGCGTCCGGTGATTCCCTGAACCACCAGTTTTGTATCTTTATTAACGAGTATACTCATTGTAATTCTCTTTTTTTGATTTCGGTTTTGCCACTACTTTTTACTTAACTCAATTGCTTTTTGAGCAGCTTCGCTCATGGTAGTTACCGTTGGTAAGCCGGTTTCTTTCAAAATAGCTAACCCTTCAGCCGCATTGGTACCGGAGAGGCGCACCACAATCGGTATTTTAGGTTTAATGATATCGAGGGCCGTAATCAAGCCGCGAGCAACATCATCGCAACGCGTGATTCCACCAAAGATATTGATCATCATAGCCTCCACATTTTTATCCGAAAGCAAGATATTCATGGCATCTACCACTTTCTGCGGATTCGAGCTACCACCGATATCCAGGAAGTTCGCGGGGTTTCCGCCGTACAATTTGATCATATCCATCGTAGCCATGGCAAGTCCGGCGCCATTCACCATACAACCGATGTTTCCATCCAGTTTGATGTAGGAAAGACCTTTCTCTTTGGCATCAATTTCCTTTTGTTCATCTTCATCGACTTCGCGAATGGCCAACAATTCAGGTTGACGGTACAGCGCATTATCATCGAAATTCATTTTACCATCGATGGCCAGAACCTCGTTATCCGGCGTCAATACCAATGGGTTAATTTCAGCCAATGTGGAGTCCGTGTCCAGGTAAATCTGGTATAACTTCTGGAAAATATCGGCAGCTTTACGGGCAAGCTTGACATCTTTAAACAACTTCATGGCAATATTACGCGCCTGGAAGTCCAGTAGCCCGGTCAGTGGATCGATGTTGAATTTGTATATCAACTCGGGATTGGTTTTGGCAACTTCCTCGATTTCGACACCCCCTTCGGCACTCACCATCAGGGTGACTGACTTGGAATTTCTGTCGCTAATCAACCCAACATAGTACTCTTTCTCTATGTCGGCTGCATCGGCAACAAGCACTTTTTCAACGGTGAAGCCTTTAATATCCATTCCCAGGATTTGTTCGGCTGCTTTTACGGCTTCGTCTTTTGTTTTTGCCAGCTTTACACCGCCGGCTTTACCACGTCCGCCAACTAAAACCTGGGCTTTTACAACCACCAGGTGATCAATACTTGCCATTGCATCTTTTACTTCCTCTACCGAGTGGCAAAGAACAGAACTCGGAACAGGAATGCCATACTTGCTGAAGATTTCTCTGGCTTGGTACTCGTGTATGTTCATAGTTTGAAATAATTAATTTTTAAAGGTCAGTATCCTTAATTGCTAAAATTATCAAAATGTTGGTTTAATTAACAGAAACAAAATCAGCTTTTGCCCTATTTTAAAACATATCAACACGTATGCACCCGAATTGTTTGGTCATTTTTTTCAATTCCTCCATTTCGTTTTTAATACATGATACATTCTCTTTTCCTAGCTGTTACAAGGCTGATTTTAGTCCTTGTAATCCCTGAATTTTGAGTTAGCTTTGCAGCAGTTTCAAATAACTTAAACCATGATCAACGAAGTATCTAAATTAATTAAACACGAGGCCGAAGCCATTCAAAACATTCCGATCAGTGATCAATATGAAAAAGCTATTAACCTGATCGAAAAGCACGTACACCAGTTAAACGGGAAATTGGTTGCAAGTGGAATGGGCAAGGCCGGACAAATTGCATTAAATATTGCGACAACGTTTAGTTCAACCGGAACACCGGCCGTTTTTTTGCATCCGAGCGATGCGCAACACGGTGATCTGGGGGTCATTCAACCCAACGATGTTTTACTGCTCATCTCAAACTCAGGCAAAACCCGTGAGATTCTCGAATTGGTTGATTTGGCTGATAATCTATATCCCAATTTACCAATCATCGTAATCACCGGAAATCCGGATGGCGAACTCTGTAAAATGGCCGATGCAACCTTATTTACCGGCAACCCATCTGAAGTTTGTACGCTTGGATTAACACCGAGCACTTCAACCACGACTATGACAGTAATCGGTGATGTCTTGGTCGTTTTAATGATGAAAAAAATCGGGTTTACAAATGCGGATTATGCCAAACGCCACCACGGTGGATATTTGGGTGATAAATCGCGTCGTCAGGCCCGAAGCAACTCGTAACCGGAAATTATCGCTCAACTGAATTGGGCAACATGTTAAGAGAACATAAATCCCCTCAGGTTTTCGAATTAAGTCCGATAGAAACCAAAATATTGGGGTATTTTTGCAAAAAACAATACAGAAATCATGCGCATAAACAAAGAAAACACCATCGGGTTGGTTGTTGACATTCAGGAACGTTTGTTGCCTGCAATGGAAGGACAAGAAGCCTTATTGAATAACTGTCAGATTTTGATCAATGGTTTGCAGGAACTGGGATTACCAATTCTGGCTACTCAACAATACAGTAAAGGTTTGGGTGAAACAGTAGAGCCAATCAAAAGCATCATCAAAGATTTCAAAGCGATCGAAAAAAAAGACTTCAGTTGCTGCGACGAAGCAGTTTTCGCTGCTGAACTCGAAAAACTTCAAGCTAAAAATGTGATCATTTGCGGTATCGAAAGTCATGTTTGTGTGCTTCAAACAGCCCTTGACCTGAAAGAAGCCGGGTTGAACCCTATTGTCGTGATGGATTGCGTTTCATCTCGTGATTACGACAATATTGATTTAGCTGCCGAACGTTTCCGTTTTGAAGGAATCATGATGACTTCCTACGAATCAATCCTGTTCGAACTGACACGTAGCGCTTCTGCTCCGGAGTTCAAGGCCATTTCGAAGTTAGTTAAATAACTTCCCGATCAAATCTTCGACTTGAGAAGATAACGTTAATAATAATTGAAAAAGTTGACCGTCGTAACTATCAGTTTCGGTCAACTTTTTCTATTTTTATCCCCCCGAAATCAGTTCTACTGCAGTACATGAGCGTCAAGACAAACAAGCCACAACTTAAAAATTTCCGTCCAACAATCTATGCGTTGTTGTTTTTCATTGTTCTGTTGGCTATTTCATTTTATTACATCTCCTACCGTCGTGGTTTGTGGGAGAAAGATGTTCGATCCAATCTGTTGGAAGTCTTGATTGGTAAAAAATCGAAGCTTGAAAAAGCCCTTTCATCCCGGATCTACTACACCAAAGGAATTGCAGCGTTCGTTTCCATTCATCCAGAAATAACCAACGACGAATTTTACGATTTAGCCAAGCAATTGACAAGGAATGACTCTGTTATTTCAACCATGTCGATTTCTCGCGACGGCATTATTAATGCCATTTATCCGTTAAAAGGGCACGAAGCGGCTCTTGGCCTCAACCTGATGGAACACCCGAAACGCCGGGAAATTGTTGAAAAAACCATCAAAACCCGAAAGACATTTGTTGCCGGCCCTGTCGAATTGGTGGAGGGTGGCATTGCTTTTATCAGCTACACACCCATTTTTTACAAGAATAAGCAGGGAGAACAAAAGTTTTGGGGAATGACCGATATTGTGATCAACAAAGACGGGCTGTTGAATGATGCAGAACTCGCCCCAAACGAGAATAACTTTGAATTTGCTCTAAAAGGTACCGATGGCAACGGACAACAAGGCGAAGCCTTTTGGGGCGATGCAACTGTATTCAATCGAAACCCGGTCGTTATAACCATCAACCTCCCCGACGGTAGCTGGGTTTTGGCAGCGACTCCGCATAAAGGATGGACACATTTCTTCAACCAGGATAAGACCTTGGATTATGTGTTGCTTTTCAGCTCCATTATCATCAGTATCCTGTTTTGGCTTTTGCTAAAAACACAACTAAAGGTAAGCGCCAATGAAAAGGAACTGAAAGCCATCTTTAACTCGATGCACAACCTGATCGTTGAGTTTAGCGACAAAGGCGAATATGTGAACATCCCACCGACGAACAAACAACTTCTCTACCGGCAGGAAAGCGAACTGATTGGGAAAACCGTCTTCGAGGTATTTGACCGGGATATGGCTGATTTTTTCATGAATGCCTTCAATCGGTGTTTAAAAACCAAGAAATTGGTTGAACTGGAATACCCGCTCGAAATAGGCGGTGTTATGCGTTGGTTCTCCGCCCGTATTTCCTATAAGTCTGCCCATCGGGTCATCTTAAATGCCTACGACACGACAGACCGGAAAAAAAACGAGGAACACATGCGCGAATCGGAACAAAAAATGAAAGAGCTGAATGATGTCAAAGATAAGTTCTTCTCGATCATTGCGCACGATTTACGGAGCCCGGTTGGAAGTTTTAAGATGCTGACCGGCATCATGCTTAACGATTTCGGAACGGCAGAGCCGGAAAAAACAAAGCGTATGCTGTCTTCCATCCACCTGGCCAGTTCAAACTTATACGATTTGCTGGAAAACCTCCTGAGTTGGTCGCATACTCAGCGCGACTCGATAGTTATTAATAAGCAGGAACACCGACTCTTTGATTTGTGTGACGAAGCGATCGATTCGCAGATGATTCATTCGGAAATGAAACGCACCCAAATCAAGAATGAAATAGCGGAAGATTGCCTCATTTATTGCGACCAATACGTTACACTAACAGTGATTCGCAACTTGCTTTCCAACGCCATAAAATTCACGCCTGAGAAAGGAGAGATAACAATTAGTAATACGCTGATTGAGAACGAAGGTACAAGCTACCAGAAAGTGTCGGTAAAAGATTCAGGGGTTGGTATTCCCGAAGATCGTCTGGAATCCATTTTCGACTTTAAATTGAACGAAACGACGACTGGCACAAACAACGAATCAGGCAGCGGACTGGGCTTGATGCTCTGTAACGAGTTTATTGAAAAACAAGGTGGGTACATGAAAATTGACACAATCGAGAACACGGGCACGACAGTTTCATTCTCGCTACCACTCCAATAATCTTTTCGCTACAAACTATTTAACCAGGATAAGTTTCTTCGACATGATCGCTCCGTTTATGATCGCCCGAAAATAATAGACCCCCGAAGGATTGTTACTTAAATCAAAATCGATCATATTTTCCTGTTGATTAAAACTACCGACTCCGGAGTATATCAGCTGCCCTGTTTGGCTGTAAACCGACAATTCAGCATCTCCGTCTGAAACGCTGGCAACTGTGAGATGATACAGGCCACTTGACGGATTTGGATAAACTTCGACTGAATTGGTCAACAGATTCAAATCCAGGTCACCTTCGGCACCATCAACCCCATCGACCTGCAACCAGTATTTGCCTCCCGGAATCACTTCTGAATTTAAAATAGTGGCATTGGTTGTACTTTTCAGCCCGTAATCTGCGGCCGCAACCAACGTGTAGGTAGCCTTGCTTCCCGACAGTAAATAATTTGCTGTGGCAGCCCGGTAAATTGCGATCTGCGAACTGAAGCCTTCTGCCTCAATCGTGATCGCACCACTTGACGGCCCGGTGAATGTAAACCAAATAGAATTGTCCAGCACCTCATTTGAACTTGGCGGACACCAGTTATTCACAACCGTACACCCATTCGTTTCCGGCTCCGCTTCATTATCCTGAACGGTTCCACATTCATTGGAATAGCTTCCATTGTACCCCAACTTCAGTGGCAAAGCCTGTGCTACATTATCATTTTCAGGAACAATCACGTGGAGCAAAATACTATCCGCAACAGCACACGATCCTTGCGTTCCGGTCACTTTCACATAAGTATCAAAAGATCCTCCCTGCTTACCTTCATCATTCAAGCTGAGTGTTAAAATATTTTCTGAAACCGATTGGTCGAAATTTGCGGCAGCTGTCAGTTCAAAATTAAATCCGGGAGCTCCTTCAGCTACAAACTGGTAATTATCGAGTTCCCAACCGCACATTGTCATTTCATCCGCCAGCTCAGTAAAAAGCACCGGTAACTGTGCATAAACAGCGATCAAATTGCTTTTAACTAAAACGTCGCTGCCATTTTCATTGGCAACAGTAAGCTGAACGGTGTAAACACCTTCTGTTAAAAACTGAACTTCGGGATTTTGTGACGAAACCGATGTTCCGTTGACAAAACTGAAACTAGCCGGACTAATTTCCCAGCTCCAACTTTCCGGTTCGTATTTTGATTCATCATTGAGTGTGATCGCCTCATCCAAACACATAATAGTAACTTCCGGACTAAATGCAGCCACCGGTTTACTGTAGCCTTCCAAACCATCCATTTGAGTGATGCCTGTATCATCCGGATCAAGCCAATGTTTGAGCTGTCTGTTTGTTTCAGACCGGTAATCCCACGAAAGAGAGAATTTCCCGAAAAGCGAGGAATTTTCATCTCCTCCATGCAGCTGACCTTTGATTCGCTTATTTTCGTCGAACAAGGGCCCACCCGAAGAGCCGCCCTCATCAATTCCAACATCGTAAGTCACTTCCCAATGCGAGTTGACCTGTGAAACGGTCCCATCATCCCAACGCACAGAATAATCGACACTCGTTGGTGCACCATAATCTAAAGCAATGCATTTCGCAGTTCCTTGCGGATGATGAATACAGGTTCCCGTTTCCGGCTGATCACCACTGGCATCCCATCCCGCAAAATAAGGTTGATATTCCCTTGGAGGATATTCATCCAACTGGAGCAAGGTAAAATCAGAATAGCTATTAGATGCCAATAAACTGGCTCCCGACAATGATTGACTCAGTGTCCCGTCGGAAGCTTCACAAGTGGAGTTTTCGTAGTTGAAATAAGCGATCAGTGTGGCGGCCTCCGTCGACGAGCTGATACAGTGATTCGCTGTCAAAAAATAAGCAGAACCATCCTCCAGGGTATTATTCACCAAGGCACCACTGCAGTAATAACTATACTGCGAATCATTAAACGTAATCATGCATACTGCCCGCTTCTCATTTTGCCAATCATCCCCTTCCGGACAATTAATCTGGATCCGTTCATTGGTATTGGCTTCAAAACTCTGATAAGCTTTGACAACTGCCCCCAGAATTACCCCTCCCTCAAAGACTGGCAGAATTGGCTCATTGTATTCAATGATCAGAGTATTCCCCTGCAAATCAGCTAAGGTCAGTCCGCCATTATCTTTCTTGTTTGCCCAAGTAAATGCCCCTCGAACGATTTGCCGATCAGGCGTGTAAATGTATAATGCTGCCCCTTGTGGAATATCATAAGTGCTAAAAAACAAGCCAAGGGAAAGTGCATCTTCACAACTCAATTCATATTGCCAGATATTCTGATCGCCATATTGTGAATAAACGCCTGCTTCTTTGATATTGAGTTCCAGGTTTTCAAGTACACCATAACGGTTTTGGACGCCTTCTGCTTTATCTAAAGCGATACGCTCCTCCTTGTTTACCGGGTTTAGTTCCCTTTGAGGCAGAACATTGGCTGACTTTAAATTGATACTGAATGAGGCCGGTAAACTGCCATCAGCAATTTGAGCGAGCACTGATCCATGGACCAGAAAAACCGCCAAAAAAGAAAAAGCACAAAACGCTTTCTTTAAGTATATTATTCTCACTCTCAAATGTTTATTTAACAATCCCGTCATGATTTAACCGTTCATAAAGCTCTTTTCAATTTAGCGCACTAATTTGAAAATCGAGAATTAAACAGAAAAATAGATCAGATAAATGCATTCAGTAGGAAATTATCGATTTTTTATAGAAACAATTAAAATGCTGAATAGATTAATCGGATCATTAACTTTCTAGTAATCCAGTCAACAATCGCCCTACCCTAAATTTCGCTTATAAAAAAAGGGCCCAAAGGCCCTTTCTGCTGTTGTCTTAGCATATTTCAAATCCTAAAATGAAATATCATATAAATCTTTACCGTCTTCAAGGAATGTTTTCACACTAATATCAGTCATCGGGTGCCTGATTAATTGCATCAGCAAATCCGGACTAACAGTCGCAGAATGTGAACCATTCATACTTACGCGATGAATCTGGTCAACCGTTTTAAAACTCGCGGCCAACACTTTACAGGGTAAATCAAAATCATTCATGTTTTTTGCAATATCACGAACCACTTCAATTCCATGCGATGAAATATTATCCAGTCGACTCACATAAGGAGCTACAAAATCAGCACCGGCTTTTGCTGCAACCAAAGCTTGCTGCTGCGTAAAAATAGCAGTCGCAGTCACATTGATTCCTGCATCTTTCAAAATTGCCATCGCTTTGTAACCTTGTGGCGTCACCGGAATTTTCGCATAAAAATTATCACCTGCATCAAAATAATTCTTGTAAGTCTTCGCTTCGCGGACAATGTCCTCTGCTGTTTCACTCATCACCTGCACGTGCATCATCCCGTGACCAACTATTTTCATAATATTATCGACCGCAACCGATAACTTTTCACCCGCCATTTTTAAAATTGTCGGGTTTGTAGTCACTCCTTCCAACGGAAAAAAATCGTAAAGTTGTTTCAAGGCTGCTATATCAGCCGTGTCTGCCATGTAAATCATATTCTTAATTGTTTTCAGTCATTACAAAATGCCGACAGCTAAAATAAAGCCTTTAAAAACATTCAAATTCGCCATTAAATGTCCTTCGCGTTCGCTAATAAAAACTCTTCTGCTTCGACCGACCAAAGTTCGTTATTTCGTTCGCAAATATCATGAAGCCCTGCGAATAAAGGATCAGATTTACCTTTTTCTTTAAATTCGGAGATGGCTGTCAATGGAATATCCTTGTGCGTATAGATTAACTTTTTACCACCCGGGATTTCCGGCAAATGCAAAGTTGTATCAATAACCGCATTTAAGCCCCCAATATGAGTCACTAATCCAGCCGGATCCAATCCTTTGTTGAACATCTCCAGCGACTCAACCATATCGTCATTGTTTCCGCCAGATGTTCCAACAATATGTGTTGAAGCATAATGCACATTGTAGAAGTTCATTTTAGCGGTGAAGTCGGTATTGCCTGGTCCAGCAAAGAAGTTCAAACATCCATCGTTCGACAAGATCGCATCGCCTTGCTCAATAACCGGAGGAACAGGTGCAAAAACAAACACATCGTTATAACCTTCACCACCCGTCAGGTCGCGCAATTTGCCGACAGGGTCCGCTCCGCTCGTGTTCAAATAAATCAACTCAATACCATTCGATTTTGCCCACTCAGGTGAATAGATTGAAGCTGCCCGATCCAAACGTGCCTGATCAATATCAGTCACCACCATCAGCGATGGCTTTTTGTCTTCGCGCATAATCACATAGTTGATCGCTGCCAAGCCCATGGGTCCAACACCCGCGAGGATCGCCATTTTACCGCCATCAATAATTTCCATTTGGTGAACGTACGAACCCGGCTTAGTGTGGTAGTTGGCATGCATGGCACCAATCACACAGCTAAGTGGCTCCGCCAACGAAGCCGGATAATAGCCCGGACCTTCATAAGCCAACAAACAGTCCTGCACCAACACATCTTTAGGAATAATGACGTAAGTCGCATCCCCTCCAATATGCTCATACGAATAGCCGGGTGCACTCAATACGCCAACCGGGCCGTCTTCGTAATAAATTGCCGGCTGGATCGAAAACTTCTGCCCGGCCTTAAATTTGTGTTGCCAGTTAGCACCAATTTCAACTAACTCGCCGGCAAACTCGTGACCAATCAGAATTGGCTTTTCAGCCACATCATTGGGAATACGTTTGTGATCGCTCCCCTGCGATGCCGCTTTATACGACGACATACAAATACTATCGGATACCACTTTCGCCAAAATCTCATCATCACTGATTTTCGGAAGTTCAAACTCTTCCAGTCGCAAGTCTTTCTTGCCGTATAGTCGAATACCTTTTGTTTTCATTTTATGTGATTCGTTATTTTAATATTTACGTTTTGTCATCCTGAATTTATCTCAGAATCTGTAAAGAGAGACTCCCCCTCAAATAATCTTTAATTCAGCATATTTTGCCCGCCTGTTACCGGAACGGCTTGTCCTGTTTCATATTCCTGTTCGATGACATAGAAAATGGCCCGCATCACATCGATTGGTGTACAGCCACGTCCCGCCGGAACCTGCGCTTCATAAAATGCTTTTACATCGTCGATGGTTTTCGCTCCGGGCACTTTACCTGCATTCAAATATTGAACAAACAATCCCCGCTCAGGATCAGCCCAAAGTGGCCCATCAAAGAAATTTCCGGGACAAATTGAATTTACTTTAATCCGGAAAGGCATCAATTCCAAGGCAAATGACTGAGTCAGACCGATGCCTCCAAATTTACCACCTGCGTATGCAAAGTTTTTATTACTTCCTTTCAAACCTGACTTCGAGTTAATTTGAATGATATCCGCAAAGTGATTGCGTTTGAATTTATTCTGTAGCTTCATCACAGCCGCCGCATATTTTGAGCAAATGAAGTAGGCCGAATAATTCACTTTTGTCATCAACTCAAAAGTTTCCGGAGTCATCTCATCCAGACCTCCTGCCCGCAATATTCCGGCATTGCTGATGAAAGTATCCAAGCCTCCAAAATTCACAACCGTTTCGTAAACCAGGTTTTCCACCGATTCAGCTTTTGAGACGTCAGCCAGCACAAACAGAGCTTTGTTTTTCCGATTGCCGGTATTCAACTGAGCGGCGAATTCCTGTCCTTTTTCGGCATTCAGGTCGGCAATCACCACATTGGCCCCGTGCTTCATCAACTCTTCAACAATTCCGGCACCAAAGCCTTGAGCCCCCCCGGTTACCACAATAATTTTGCGGTCAACACGACCAGCAGTTGCTCCAAGTGATATTTTCGAGCGGTATTGCTCAACCTCCCAATTTTCGATAAACTGAATCTGAACTGCTGTCATGGGATGTTCACCACCAAACGATCCCGCCAGCTTTGCAATCCGGCAACTGTCCGTTACCACATCGTATAAAATATCAGCCCCTTGCGCATGATCAGCAATCAGCAACATACCGAGTCCGGGTGAAAAAATCACCTTTGGCAGCTTGCCTTTTTCCGTCTCATAAGCAGTTATCTTAACTTGAATGTCATCCAGAAAACCGGCAACATCGTCTTTAAATTCAGCATAAATAAAAGCTGAATTGGCATAAACGATACCATCGGGAGTGAATGGATTGGCAACTGATTTATAATTATTGGCATCCAGGTAAAAGTCCAACAAACTGTTGTTTGCCAACCGAACAGATTTAAGCCCTTCCGAAGAAACCATCATACGGATAGCCGGTACAATTTGAGCTGCTTCTGCAGCTACCGGCAGCTCTTCAACCAGTGCTTCTTCGCCATAAACAGCGTCCAGTTTACCAATTATTTCGTCGTAGATAGATTTGATTTCAGCAATACTATCTGCCCCAACAAACACGCCGTGGTTTTGGAGTAAAATGACGGCAGGTTCTTTCCCTTTCTCCTCGCGATACTTTAGAACAGCCTTTTCAACCACTTTGAATAGAATGTATCCAGGGTCGTCGTAGCCGATGTACAGCACATCATCTCCAAACAGCTCCGCTGTTTTTTCAGCAGCCTGGTTGCTACACATTAAACCATTTACTTTGGTTGAATGGGTGTGTACAATAAAGGCAAAATCAATTAAGTTATGCAGCGACGTTTCAACAGAAGGACGCTGCCCTTTTTCGGGTTCAACCCGACTTTTCATCAGGTCGTTCTTGATCTCTTCCTCCCGAAACAAAACATCGCCTGAATATTCTTTTGTGTTAATTACAGCGAGTTGATTTCGATCCAATTTTGCGAATCCCTCCTCGCTAATTGTTGCCAGACTGAACCCACTGGCTTTGATCCACAAATGATCACTGTTTTTATATGATGTGTTCCCGCCACCGGCCAGCACATAATCTTTTTGCTTTCCGTAAAATTGCGAGATTTCGATTAAGTCTTTTATTCCCTGTTCCATAGTTTGAAAAATTCGAGCTTACAAAATCCAGTACTCAACATGGCAACATGGTTTCCTGAATTCGATTCGTTTGATTTTAGTAGATTTATTAAGCTATAAAATGTTTGATAACGGCATTCCCCAAAGCTACAAACTCAGCTCGTTTGTCAACCCTGGCTTCTCCCGACTTTTTGAGATAACCGCGTTTACCTTTGGAAACCAAATACTGATGAGCAGCAATAACGCAGGCTCCATCGTAACCCACTTTTTTCATCGCAGGACTTAACTCAGCTCCAGCTCCATCATAAACAGTAATTGGATCCAACTGCGGCGTATTATGCTCGGTACCGAACGTGATTACAAAGCCTCGTTCATTGAAGAAATTCACGAACTCTTCGAGAATCTCCGGTTTATTACGGCCAGGAATCAACTCCAACATATAGACTTTTTTGGCTACCAACTGCTCGTACAGTTTTTCGTAATCGCCTTCAAAATCGGTAAATTCTCCTTTGGGATTATCCAGCAACACAGGATAACAGGGGATTCCGCCGGCCTGAATAATTAACTCGATAACCTGGTTGAGACTGAGAAATGCTTTGTCATCCTCCGGCACGAAAGCCCGACCTCCTGCTTTCAGCAAATTACCGCGAATTTCATTTTCAAGACCTGCAAAATCAGTCATCGCTGATTTGGGTTCTTTCCCGGAAAACAACTTGACAAAAAAAGCTTTTTGATTGGCTTCGTCCGGGAAGGCTTCAACCACGGCTTCCCGCAATGCTTTAGCAATATGTCGCTCGCGTAACAGGTTTTTCGCATATTTTGCCATCATCTCTTCAAATGAGAATGCAATATCAACACCCAGTTCCTTTAAAAAACTGTTGAGTTTATCGATCATCTGAGCGGTCTGCCGATTACTCTCGTCCTGCACCTGGAACAAACGGTCAACCATCGCAGCATTTAAATGGACAGGAAATTGTAATCCTTTCCCACTAAAATAAGTACGTCCGGGGTTGTTTGGATCGTTCACCCGAACCCCTTTAGCCTGCAAATCTTTTTGCAAGGACATGAATTCGATATTAAACAAGGGGAAGACCAGCGAACCTTTCGCTAATGCACTAAATTCTTCATATCCGTCCGTGGTGTAAAAGTCGTTTATCCCCAGCACCTTTACATTTTCATGGTGAGCCATATCAAAAGGCTGCCTGATTTCGGTAAAAGCGCTGAAAGAATATGGCGTGTGAAAATGCCCGTTTACCTGCAGGATTTTCTGATCGTAATCATCCACCGAAGCCATCATCTGTTCCGGTTTGGGAAATTTAGAAAATACAGAAATAGCCATAAATTAGATTTCATTTTTTGGTTTGTAATACAAAATAAAAAAAACTAACCCGGATGGCTATCCTTTGGTGTCCTGCTATAGAATTATAAAATAAAAAGGGCGCCTTCTGTCGAAGACGCCCTTTTCAAAAAAATTCCCATAATCTATACAAATGACGCACAGTAGTGCTCAATCGAATTCAAATATTTTTCTTTTTCAGCCGCTGTCAGAAAACTCCCATCAATGGAGTTCTTTGCCAATTGAGCCAATTCGTCCTGGCCTAGCATCAGCGCTTTCGACACAGCTTCGTAATTTTCGTTCACATATCCACCAAAATAAGCAGGGTCATCCGAGTTGACAGTTACCAAAAGGCCTTTATGAAGCATTTTTTTCAGGGGATGACATTCCAAATTCTCAACTACTTTCAATGCTTTGTTCGACAAGGGGCATATGGTTAGTGGAATCCTTTTTGCATTTAAAACCTCAAGAAGATGTTCGTCATTTACAGACGCGTTTCCATGGTCAATGCGATCCACTTTCAAGGTATCGATAGCCTCGCGGACATAATCCGAGGTTCCTTCTTCACCGGCATGAGCCACCAATTTAAACCCTTCCGCTTGTGCTTTCGAAAAGACGTTTGCGAATTTAGAAGGCGGGTTGCCGCGTTCCGATGAATCGAGTCCGACCCCTGCAATTTGCTCTTTAAAAGGTAAAGCATCGTCCAACGTACGGAAAGCAGAAAGCTCGACCAAATGACGCAAGAAGCACATGATCAACTTACTCGTTACACCCAATTGCTTTTCACCATCCTGAAGCGCCCTACAAATACCGTTAATTACTGTAGCAAAATCAATTCCGCGGGCTGTGTGCGTTTGTGGATCGAAAAAGATTTCAGCATGAACAATCCCCTGTGCTTTTGCTTTTTGCAAATAAGCCCAAGTCAGATCATAGAAATCCTGTTCGGTTTGCAGCACATTGGCACCTTCGTAATAAATATCCAAAAAATCCTGTAGGTTATTGAATGAATAAGCCTCTTTCAAAGCTTCAACAGTGGGGTATTTTAGCTTAATATGATTACGCTTAGCAAGTTCGAATAACAATTCTGGCTCCAGTGTTCCTTCAATATGCACATGCAATTCGGCCTTGGGCAAGCCCTTAATAAACTCAGCTAATTTCGGATTGGACATAAATTATAAATTTTTGACAAAGTTGACTATTCTTTTGCATTAAAAACGAAGACAAAAGTCAGGGAATGACTATTGTGGGGAATCAAACAATATTATCAGGTAAAGGTTCAGGCCATTGGAGGCAAAAACGACAAATCTACATGATAATGTTTATCCGGGAAGACCGGATCGATCCAAACCGGGACCTGCTTTTCCGAAAGAAAAGTTAAAGGATCAAAAAACAGGGGAACACTTTTAAACAGATAAATCACTTTATCCATGGGATTCAGCCGCTCGCAAATAATAACAAAGCCGTTGCCTCTTTCCCTTTGAGAATGTCAACTCACCCCTGTTCTATACGAACGACTGTTGCGGAAGCAGCTACCGAATGACTAATAAACTCAAGCCGCTTTTTAGTAAGAATTACTCGCCGCGACAACGCCGCCAAACCCGAAACAAGCAGAACGACATGTTTCAACACCCCTGATTCTTTCATAATATCAACTCACTCTTAGCAAACACTACAATTCAGCGAGTAAGTTGATATGATATACTTGATCGGACGAATGTTTTAACCGTGATTTAGCTTAGCAAGCTACTTCGATTGTCCTCTAAAATAGTCTTCTTTTTCAGCAAACAATACATTAAACGTAGTGAGGCTGCCATAAGCCCTGGTAATGTATTGTTGTAACTGCACTTTATCTTCATCATCCAACTTCGGATGACTGTTAATATTCTGTTCCAGCACACGAAGTCGGTCACGCAGCATCACAATTTTATGAAAGAAGGTCTCCATGGGTATTTCTTTCGACTGCAATTCCGGATTCGCAGGTTTCATGTCCAGTGTCCCCCCCTTCCATTTATCTGCAATCGACACGGCATAATTCAAGCCCTGGTATTTATCCAACACATAAGTTAATGCTTTCTCAACCTCTTCTAAAGATAAGCCTGTCCGTGGTTTCTCGTCCGGCGAACTGACGATTTCAATATCGGCATTGTACTTGGTCAATTCCATTTTGCCGCTACGTTCGAAGAATATCTCATAAATTGTCAGGTGAGAACGACTTACTATACCCTCACCGTAAACCGGATGTTTCACACGGGTGCCAACTGCTAGATCTTCCATAAATTTGCTCGATTAGTTTAGGAACTTATATATATAGTACATAGGGAACGATCAAAAACTAAAAATCACTTTCATCGTCTTCCTTCAGCAAAACCTCCTCAATTACCCTCGGGTAATGTTCATATTCAAGCTGATGAATTCGCTCAGCAAGGCTTTCCGGAGTATCTGTCGCCACCACAGGACACTTGGATTGAAAAATAATACTTCCCGAATCATAGCGTTCATTTACGTAATGAATGGTAATTCCGCTTTCCTTCTCTTTGTTTTTTATTACTGCTTCGTGGACGTACCTACCGTACATGCCTTTTCCTCCGTATTTCGGTAGAAGTGCCGGGTGTATATTAATAGTCGTAAACTCGCCGGTCAGATTTACCGGCATCAACCACAAGAAACCGGCCAATACAATCATGTCAATCTTGCGATCGCTTAAGGTTTCCAGAACCTCAATACTCCGGTAGAGATCATCCTTATCGAAGGTGAAAGTCTCCACATCTAACTTCTCTGCACGAATAAGGGCATAAGCATCTTCATTGTTTGACCACAGCGAATCAACGAAGATGTCTCTGCTACTCTTAAAATACTCAATAATGTTTTCTGCATTAGTGCCTGAACCTGAAGCAAAAATGGCGATTCTTTTCATAAAAAAATTCGTTATAATGTATTTTTTGAACTTTAGACTAACCTGTTCAATTATAGCTTGGTCAATTCAAAACAAGCCAGCCAAATCAACGATTTATTTCAATTTTTCTTTGAAATATTTTGGGTAAATTTATTACTTTGCACCGATTTTTTAAAAACAAAATTGAATATTAACTTAAAATTAGAACTATGTCTGACATTGCATCTAAAGTAAAGGCAATTATTGTCGACAAATTAGGAGTTGACGAAAGCGAAGTAACCGTTGAAGCTTCTTTCACAAATGACCTTGGCGCAGATTCTTTGGATACTGTAGAATTGATCATGGAATTTGAAAAAGAATTTGATTTGGCTATCCCAGACGATCAAGCTGAAAAGATTTCAACTGTAGGGGAAGCTATCGCTCATATCGAGGCTAATAAAAAGTAATAAATCAGAACAAAATTTTATGGAATTTAAACGGGTAGTTATTACCGGACTTGGAACCGTTAACCCGCTTGGTAATTCTGTACAGGAATATTGGGAAGGGCTTAAAAATGGAGTTAGTGGAGCCGCTCGCATTACTCGTATGGACAGCGATCTTCACAAAACTCAATTTGCATGTGAGTTAAAAAACTTTGATCCAACAGTTTATGTTGAGAAAAAAGAGGTTCGTAAACACGACCCATATACACTCTATGCATTTGCATCATCACAACAAGCGATCGACGATTCCGGATTAGATCTGGAAACATTGGACAAAGACCGTGCTGGTGTAATTTGGGGAGCCGGAATTGGTGGTTTGCAAACTTTTTACGAAGAAGTTAGAGCTTACGACCTTTCACGTCCTAAATTTAATCCTTACTTTATTCCTAAAATGATTGCGAACATAGCTGGTGGATTATTATCTATCCGCTATGGCTTTCGCGGTCCGAACTTCACGACTGTATCAGCTTGTGCTTCGGCATCTCACGCTATGATTGAGGCGTTCAATTATATTCGTATGGGAAAAGCAGATTTATTTATTACAGGAGGTTCGGAAGCAGCAATCAACGAAGCTGGTTTATGTGGTTTCAATTCTATGCGTGCACTTTCAACACGTAATGATGATCCGGCAACTGCATCTCGTCCTTTCGACAAGGACCGCGATGGGTTTGTTATGGGTGAGGGTTCAGCTGCTCTGATTTTTGAAGAGTACGAACACGCCAAAGCCCGAGGAGCAAAAATTTACGCTGAATTTGTAGGCGGGGGGATGTCAGCAGACGCCTACCATATGACTGCCCCTGATCCAGAAGGGAAAGGTGCTTCACTGGTCATGAAATGGGCCTTGGAAGATGCCGGTATAAAAGCTGAAGATATTGATTATATCAATGTTCACGGTACCTCTACTCCTCTGGGAGACATTGCTGAGCCAAAAGCAATTCAAGCATGTTTTGGCGATCATGCCTATAAGTTAAGCATCAGTTCCACAAAATCAATGACAGGTCACCTTTTAGGTGCAGCTGGTGCTATCGAAGGCATCGCATCAATCCTGGCATTGCAAAATGGAATTATTCCTCCAACCATTAACCATTTCACCGACGATCCTGAAATTGATCCTAAACTCGATTTCACGTTCAACGTGGCAAAAGAACGTCAAATTAAGTACGCTCTTAGCAACACATTCGGATTTGGAGGTCATAATGCTTCAGTAATTTTTAAGAAATACTGATAACGTGATACGATCATTCGTACAAAAAATAAAACTCTTTTCAACACCACGAAAAGAGTTTTATTTGTTTTTAAAATCGTTGTTTGGTTATTCTCCCAGCAACATCGACTTATACGAAACAGCGCTGATTCACAAGTCGGCTTCAAAACTGGATTCGCAACGAAATCTGGTTAATAATGAACGACTTGAATATTTAGGCGATGCTATCTTAGGATCTGTTATTGCCGAATTTTTATACAACCGCTTTCCAAATCAAGACGAAGGCTTCCTCACTCAAATGAGGTCAAAACTCGTCAACAGAAGCTTTCTAACCGAGCTCACTTACCAAATCGGACTCAACAATTACATCAAGTCGAACACCAATTCGACAATAGAAAACAGTCATATTTACGGCGATGCATTCGAAGCACTAATTGGAGCGCTTTACCTTGACAAAGGCTATGAACGCACAAGAGAGTTTATTACGAAAAAGTTACTGGCGAATTACGTCAACCTGAAAGAAGTTCAGCACACCAACAGGAACTTTAAGAGCCAGTTGATAGAGTGGAGTCAGAAGAATAAAAAGGAAATTAATTTCGAAACGACGGAACATCTCGCCGGTGACAACCGGAATCCTAGTTTTATAACAGTCATTACAACTGACGAGGAGCCCATTGGGCAGGGAGAAGGAAGTTCGAAGAAAGAATCGCAACAAAATGCTTCGCGGAAAGCTATTGAGCATTTGAAAACTATCGACCCGGACTCATTCTGAGAAAAAATGAAGTAGGAATGAAAAATTTGCGGGGTCCCCTGACCCCGCAAAACCAAAACCTAAATTCACCTTGTTAAAACTCAGTTAAACCCCAAATTGTAAAAAGAAAATTGTCTTTTGCTTTCTACACTTCAAAGATAGATATTCAGATTGGTCGTACATGTAAACAAATGTTAAAGCCTGTTAACGATTTTAAGTACACTATTTTAGCCCTAATAGCCAGATTTTCAGTCTGTGTTAAATTGTGTTAAGTAGTAATTTAAGCTATATTTTTAAAGCTATATTTGCCGATATGAGTAGAAAGATAATCATCAGCCTTATTGTTTTAATGGCATTGGTCATGACCAGCCTGATTCTGGTCCAATCCAATTCCATCAAAAAAGCTTTTGATATTCGGGAAGAACAATTTGATCAAACTGTCAGTCGTGCGCTACGACAAGTGATCGAACGACTGGAACGGGAAGAAATGAACCGCATTTCAAATTCGGGCTATTCTTCCTCGTCAACGGGTAGTACTCTTTTTCCGAACATGGGCAGAAATGGCAATTTCGTTCCTCAAAACAGGGGGCAGGGAAAAGCCAGCTTTTCACTTCGTTTCTACCAAAAAAACGGATCCGGCAATGTTTATAACGAAGAGATTACAATTTACACCGATACCACTGCAAAAGCGCAAACTGAAAGAGGAAGACCGGGTGAGTTCCCTTCAGCCTTTGACATGTTCCACGACTACGATAGCTATTTCCAGCAAGAATACGAACGGAAAGTTGATGAACGAGCGAGAATTTACCGGGTTATGCAGAACCAGAAATTCTTTTCAGAGCTACCTCTAAAAGATCGGATCGACCAGAAAATGCTGGAACATTACCTACGCGATGAATTTCGAGATACCGGGATTCAGCTGGATTTTAAATATGCGGTAAAATCATTCCCCATGGGGGAAGAACAATTCGTTTTTGGTGATAAAGACTATGCCCCCGCTAACCGAAAAGAATATAAAGATGTGCTGTTTCCTCGCGATATCGGAGAGCTAAAGCCGAACTATTTGCGGGTTTACTTCCCCAAAAGAGATACATTTTTGCTGAAAGCAACCGGCTTTATGGTCATACCAACAGCCATTCTGACCTTCATGCTGATCGCAATTTTTGTTTATACCATATTGATTATCCTGAAGCAGAAAAAGCTTTCTATTATCAAAAATGATTTCATTAACAACATGACTCACGAGTTGAAGACGCCAATTTCAACGATCTCACTGGCGAGTCAGATGCTTCACGACAACAGTGTCTCAAATACCCAGCGAACGATCGAGCATATTTCAAATATTATTCTGCAGGAAAGTAAACGACTCAGCTTTCAGGTTGAGAAAGTCCTGCAAATGGCAGTATTCAATGAAGGACGTCTTAAACTAAAGTTCAAAGAGTTTCACTTTAATGATTTAGTTAGTAATGTTATTATTAACTTTGAACTTAGGGTGAAAAACAAGGGCGGAAAGCTTGATGCTGAGCTATTGGCAGACCAGGATTTAATAAAAGGCGATGAGGTGCATGTTACCAATGTCATTTTTAACCTGCTGGACAATGCCGTTAAATACAGCAAGGGAGAACCCCATATTTCGATCAAAACAGAAAATAAAGGCAACTATTTACTGGTGTCTATAAAAGATAACGGAATTGGTATTCCGAAAGAGCATCTTGACCAAATATTTGAACGATTCTTCCGTGTCCCAACCGGCAATGTGCACGATGTAAAAGGTTTTGGATTGGGCTTGAGCTATGTCAAAAAAATAATCGACTCGCACCAAGGGAAGATCAAGGTAGAAAGTATAGTTAATAAGGGAACGAAATTCATCATTTACTTCCCGCTTAATATGAAAGAACATGGAAACAAAAGCAAAACTTTTATTGGCCGAAGATGATGAAAATCTCGGTTTACTTTTAAAAGAATATTTAATTGCCAAAGGATTCGATACCGACTTGTTCGGAGATGGAGAATTGGCTTATGCCGGTTTCAAAAAGAGCGAATATAATTTATGCATTCTGGATATAATGATGCCTAAAAAAGATGGCATCTCCGTGGCTCGTGACATCCGTCTGATCAATCAGGACATTCCAATTATTTTCCTTTCAGCCAAAAACCTGAAAGAAGATGTATTAGAGGGATTTAGAACTGGTGCAGATGATTATATCACCAAGCCATTCAGTATGGAAGAGCTAATCTTCCGCATTGAAGCTATATTAAGAAGGACAGCGCAGGAAGGAAACAAAAGCGGAACAGAACAAGCTATTTTCAAATTAGGACGCTTTACATTCGACCCCCGCAAACAGGTATTGTCCAACGAAGAGAAGGAAGAAAATGTCAAACTAACGACGAAAGAATCGGAACTTCTTCGTTTGCTGTGTAACAATGCCAATAAGGTTCTGGAACGCAATTTCGCCTTAAAAACGATTTGGATAGACGACAACTATTTCAATGCCCGAAGCATGGATGTTTACATCACTAAACTTCGCAAGCACCTGAAAGAAGAACCAGCCGTTGAGATCATCAATGTGCATGGTAAAGGTTACAAACTGATTTTGTGATAGCAACCAATCATACAAACGACAAATCCCGGACAACCGGGATTTTTTTGCTCCAAACTAGTTGCCTAGGATTGTTCGTCTTTCCCAAATAAATCGAAGGCCCTGGTGATTTGCTCTGATCGTCCCATAATGTACACGATATCATTTTCCTCTAAAACACATTTGGGCTCGGGATGCTCAATCAATTTTTCGTTGCGCAAAATGGCAACCAACGTCACACCATAAACTTTCCGGAACTGAATATCTTTGATACTCTTACCAATCACCTCAGAAGCTTCCCGCACTTTCAACGCAATAATATCCAAATTTGGCAACTCCTTAAATATCTGATTGGAATCATCACTTTCGTCCCGAAAAATACCATAATGATCGTCCCTTATTTTCGCAATTAGCCGATTAATCTCCCTTTTCGGCACCAAACGCTTATTCAACACTTTCTCGAACAAATCAATTGCTGTTTCAAATTCTTCGGGAATAACCTGGTTCGCTCCAATCCGGTAAAGCTCATCAACATCAAAAACATGTTTGGTACGAACGATGATAAAAACATGCGGATTCAAATGGCGAATCTTCTCAATAACTGACATCGCCGTAATCAGGTTTCCAACCGAAATCACCACGACATCCGCCGTGTTGATGTGCGCCTTTTCCAGAATAGGTTCATTTATTGCATCGCCGTAAATAACGGTTTCTCCCTTTTCCTGCAATTTTTTCACAATCCCCGGATCGAATATGATAGAAATATACGGTAGGTTGACGTACTTGGCCATGACTGATAAGTTAACAGCCCGGGAATCCTTACCTATGAAAACGACATGGTTCTTATAGGCCGGAACTTCAATCTGTGGAAGGGGGAACAAACCTTCAACCAACACTTCAGGAAGGGGCAACTTTAACAGCAAATTGGCAACCCGCCGCGACCCCATAATGAGTATCGGAGTAACCGACATACTGATAATAGCCACAGCCAAAAATAGCTGGTAATATTCTTCGGCTATAATTTGATACTTCATGCCACTTTGAGCCAGAATAAACGAGAATTCACCAACCTGGCACAAGGCAAAACCAACCATCACTGTTCCCCTGAAAGTGTGTCCAAGGACAAAAGCTGTGCCTCCGGCAATTACCGTCTTCAAAACCAACACCAGGAGCACCGTACCAAATACCAGAATTGGATTCTCAACTACAAAGCCGAGATTCAATAACATCCCGATACTAACAAAAAAGAAACTGGTAAATGTATCCCTAAATGGAATCAGGTGTCCGAAAGCATTGTGGCTGTACTCCGAATCGGAAATCATCAGGCCTGCCAGGAAGGCACCAAAAGCCAGCGAGATTCCCATTTGTGCAGTCAATAACGCAACGGACAAGCAAATAACAAAGATACTCATCATAAAGAGTTCCTGATTTTTGGTATGAGCGACCATTTGCAGAACCTTTGGCATAAGCCAACGATTGCCAACATACACCAACCCAACCAAAACAACAGTTTTCCCTAAGAGTAACAGAAGTTCATTCGATTGGTCACCACTTTCACCGGCCAGCATAGGTGTCAAAAGCAGCAATGGAATCAGGATTATATCCTGAAAAATAAGGATCCCGACAACCGTCCGTCCGTAATTTGACGTTATTTCAGAGCGCTCTTGCATTAGTTTCAGAACGACAGCTGTACTACTCAAGGCGGTCAGAAAACCCACGAACAGAGCACCAGGCCAGTCGATGTTGTACAACCGGGCAATCAACAACGTAATTCCGGCGGTTAACAGCAGCTGCATGAAACCACCAACAAAGACAACCTTCCGGATTTTAAACAGGTGATTAATCGAAAACTCCAACCCGATCGTAAACATCAACAGCACAACCCCAATCTCTGCCATCAACTCGATAGAATGCGGTTCACGGATTACTCCAAGCGCATACGGACCCGCAACCACTCCTGTAACCAAGTAACCAATAATCGTTGGAATTTTGATTTTGGTAAACAAATAATTAACCGAGGTTGACAAGGCAAAGATGATAACAATATCAATCAAAAGACTGAGATCCATTTCCATAATAAATCCTGTTTAAAATTTTGTGCTGAATTAAAGCCGGGAGCTACAACGATGAAAATACGACATATTTGACTATTCCCGATACATTTTGATTGCATTTCTAAATAATCATTCTCGTTTATTTAAGATAAAACGCGTGTTGGATTTCAATCACAAAAAAAATCCGCTCTGGAGGAACGGATTTTTGTATTTTGATGTTATACTAAATTCAATCTTAGTCTAGCTTCAGTACCGCAAGGAAAGCTTTTTGAGGTACCTCAACATTACCAACCTGCTTCATTCGTTTCTTTCCTTTTTTCTGTTTTTCCAGCAGCTTCCGTTTCCGGGTAATGTCACCACCATAACACTTGGCTGTAACATCTTTCCGCACGGCCTTGATGGTTTCACGGGCAATAATTTTTGCACCAATAGCTGCCTGAATAGCAATATCAAACTGTTGGCGCGGAATCAACTCTCTGAGTTTTTCACACATCCGACGTCCTAAATTGTAAGCATTATCGAAGTGAATAAGAGAGGACAGAGCGTCCACCATTTCACCGTTCAGTAAAATATCCAAACGAACTAATTTGGCTGGTCTAAAGCCAATCATATGATAGTCGAAAGATGCATAACCTTTCGAAATGGATTTCAACTTATCATAGAAATCAAAAACGATTTCACCCAGCGGCATATCAAAAGTCAGCTCAGCCCTTTCAGCCGTCAAGTACTCCTGTTTGGTCAGCAATCCGCGTTTGTCCATACACAAACTCATCACCTGCCCAATGAAATCGGACTTGGTAATAATCTGTGCACGAATAAATGGTTCTTCAATCTCGTTTATTTTATTCGCTGCAGGCAAGCCACTGGGGTTATAAACGTGCGTGACTTCGCCATCGGTCGTATGTACCAGGTACGAAACGTTGGGAACTGTAGTAATCACGTTCATATCAAATTCGCGATCCAAACGTTCCTGAATAATTTCCATGTGCAACATTCCCAGGAAACCACACCGGAAACCAAAGCCCAATGCTGCTGATGATTCCGGCTCGTAAGTCAGGGAGGCATCGTTCAACTGCAACTTTTCCATCGCAGCACGCAGATCCTCGTAATCGTCAGAGTCGATGGGGTAAACACCGGCAAATACCATCGGCTTTACTTCCTCGAATCCTTCGATTGCCTTTTCACACTGCCGGTCTTTATGGGTAATGGTATCACCAACTTTTACTTCTTTTGCTGTTTTAATCCCCGAAATAATGTAGCCCACATCTCCTGTGCTCAATGTATTTCGTGGCTCAAGCCCCAGGCGAAGTACACCTATCTCCTGAACATCGTAATTTCTTTTCGTGTTGACGAACCGAACCATTTCTCCTTTCCGAATCGTTCCGTTTAAAACTTTAAAGTAAGCAATCACTCCCCGAAACGGATTGAACACGGAGTCAAAAATCAGCGCTTGTAACGGTGCCTCAGGGTCTCCTACAGGCGCTGGAACACTCTTGACAATACGTTCCAAAATATCTTGAACGCCTTCGCCGGTTTTACCACTTGCCCTTATTATATCGGAGCGGTCGCAACCAATCAAGTCAATAATCTGATCTTCCACAACTTCGGGCATGGCGTTAGGAAGGTCCATTTTATTTAGGATCGGAATAATTTCCAAATCATGTTCAATGGCCAGGTAGAGGTTTGAAATGGTCTGCGCCTGAATCCCTTGCGTTGAATCGATAATCAGCAAGGCTCCTTCACAAGCAGCTATTGAACGGGAAACTTCGTACGAGAAGTCAACGTGTCCCGGAGTATCAATCAAGTTCAATACATATTTTTCACCATCTTGCTCATAATCCATCTGTATGGCATGACTCTTAATGGTGATTCCTCTCTCCTTCTCTAGATCCATACTATCCAACACCTGAGCATGCATATCTCGTTCACTCACTGTCTTTGTAATTTCCAGTAAGCGATCTGCTAAAGTACTCTTCCCGTGATCGATATGGGCAATAATGCAAAAATTGCGGATGTTCTTCATCTGGTTAATTTTCAAAATTCTATTAGCCGATTTTCCCAATGTGATTTTGCGCAAAGATATTCAATTTTTGGGAACAATTACTGCCAGCCTAAAGCGTTAGGAAACTTTAAACTAATGTTAGCGAACAAGAGGATTTTGCAAAAATCAGCTATTTAAATTATCGGGAATAATATTCCAGTATATTTGCAGGGCAAAAAGAAGTTATGGAGATGGATCACTTCCTGATTATTTCAATTGGATTTATTGCTCAAATCCTGTTTTTTGGTCGTACGATTGTTCAATGGTTTAAATCGGAACACGAAGGTAAAGTACTCTCACCGACCTTGTTTTGGAAGATTAGCCTACTTGGTTCTATATTGATGCTGACCTATGGGATCTTACGTCAAGATGCCGCTATCTTAATTGGTCAAATCCTGGTTTATTTCATTTACGTGCGAAATATCCAGCTCAAAAATGACTGGAGGTCAATGTCATTAATCCTGCGGATTTTTATCATCATTACCCCAATTGCAATTCTTTCCTATTTGTTTTTCGGAACAAATTACTCGTTAGCTACTTTTTTCAACAACGAAAAAAACCCGCCCCTACTCATGTTTTGGGGAATTGCCGCACAGGTTACATTCATCTCTCGCTTTTTCTACCAATGGATTTATTCTGAAAATAAAAAAGAATCTATCCTACCCGTTGGCTTCTGGATTATCAGTATTTGTGGCTCCATTATGAATTTCATCTACGGTATTTTTCGCCTAGATCCGGTGCTGTTAGCTGCACATAGTTTCGGCATGTTTGTGTATCTTCGTAATATTTTAATTCACTATAATAAAAAGAGTTTATTTTCCCGGATGGATGTGCCGGTTATTAATAAGCTCATTGCCCGAATCTCAGGGAAAATTAAATAGCAATTTCAATATGGCAATTATTCTTGTTACAGGTTGCGCGGGGTTCATTGGATCTCATTTAACTGAACGATTATTAAGTGATGGTCATCAAATTGTGGGGATTGATAATTTTGATCCTTTCTACGATCGCAATGTAAAAGAGCGCAACATGAGATCATTTCTGGAAAACCCATCTTTTCAATTCTTCGAACTGGATTTAATAGATGGCCCGGAAATGGAAAAACACCTTTCGGCTATTCCAATCGAAGCCATTGTACACTTAGCTGGAAAAGCCGGTGTACGCCCTTCAATTGCCGCTCCGCACTCTTACACCAAAGCAAATATAACTGCCACTCAGAACATTCTGGAGATGATGCGTAAACGTGGAATCCGAAAAATGGCTTTTGCCTCGTCTTCCTCCGTTTATGGGAATACCAAGGAAATTCCTTTTCACGAAAAACAGGACGTGAGTAATCCAATCTCACCCTATGCCTTTACAAAGAAAGCGTGCGAGCTAGCAACATATACGTATCACTCGCTTTATGATCTGGATATCATCAACATGCGTTTTTTCACTGTTTTTGGCCCTCGTCAACGACCGGATCTGGCAATTCATAAATTCACGAAGTTGATCATAAATAAAGAGGAAATCCCCATGTTTGGCGATGGTAGCTCTTCACGCGACTACACCTATTTTGAAGACACCGTTAACGGAATATGCGGAGCGTTGAATTACCTTTTTGAGCACGAGAAAGTATACGAAATCGTCAACCTTGGCAATAATAAACCGGTGAAGTTAACCGCTATGATTTCCGCCATTGAAAAAGCGACCGGCGAAAAAGCCATCATCAAACAACTTCCAATGCAGGCTGGCGATGTAGATATTACCTATGCCAATATTGAGAAGGCTAAAAGCATGTTAGGTTATAACCCGCAATATTCTTTTGAGGACGGCGTCCGCAATTTTGTAGAATGGTACAAGAAAACCGCTTTGCACAATTCCCAATCCCGTTAATTAATCGCGGCTAACAAGTCTTTCAGTGTAGCAAAGTCCTTCCTGAAGATATGCTTCACTACCGGATCTTGTAGGCTACGCGGTACTTGGGGAGGCATGTGACAGCACACTTCAAAAATTATCTGTACCCGATTTGCCTCCAACCGGGTAATTTCCCACCTGGCCTGATAGTCTTTAATCCTTTTCTTTTTCCTCTTTTCCGGAATAAGATTGTCCTCACTTACAATTACAATCCTCGAGTGATCTTCGCTGAGATCAATTCGTTCCTGCCGCGTTACCAAATCCTGATCCTTCAATGGCCAAGGCAGATCCATTATAGTATAGGCATACTGACAATCTCCTTTAACCGCCACAATTGTGTCCAATGAGCTAACCCGAGAGACACCGCTCATCCATTTCTTCGTATTTTGTGGCTGACTCAGGAATTTCAAAGCCCGTTCAAAAGAGCAATTCACGGTCATTTCTATTCGTCGCTCACGCACACGGATATCGTTTCCTATATCTACCCAACGCTCATAATGGGTGATGTCGTCTGATGTCAGGATGCAAGTCCATGCCTCCGCTTCGTTCCTATCACCTTCTTCTGCACTGGCAGAAAAGTGCCAAAAGATCATCAACACCAATACATATTTTGCTAACATGACATTTTCATTTTAAGGTTACTGAACTACCCTGCACTGATCAAGTCGGGCAATTGTTTTCTGCAGACCCACATCGAGGGGAGTAATCGTATAGCCCAGGGTCCTGTGAGCTTTTTGACTTGATACTTCCCAGTTATACAAGAACCGTTTGAGCCATTTTTTTGTAATCAGAGGCGGTCGACTAGTCACCTTCGTCACCATCTCGAAAAACGAGGCGATTAACCACAGAAAAACATATGGCAGGTGAATCATTCGAATCCGGATTTCGGTCAGTCGATTCAGCAAATCGAAGAATTCATTAAAACTGCAGTTCTCACCTCCCAGTATGTAATTCTCGCCGGATTGCCCTCGCTCCAACACCATCAGGTGGCCGGCAATTACATCGTCAATAAAAACGTAATTCCCAATACTCTTGCCATTGCACGGTATAAAACGGAACCGACCTTCAACATACATTTTCACCATTCGGGTAACCCCGTTACTTTCACTAAGCAAGCCGGGGCCGAATACACGGGTTGGGTTTAAAATGAAGACTTCAAACCCATCGCATGCTGCCTCCCGTACGACATGCTCAGCCTCGTCCTTCGTTTTTTCGTACTCTGTCAGATAATCAACCGAACGGCTTGTCTCCTCAGTTATCACCTGTGCTAGAGATGGTCCGTATTTACCGGCAGTTGAAGTGTACACAAATTTCTTTACTCCGCCATCTTTGGCTGCACTTACCAAATTGTAAGTCCCCAAAACATTCACCCGGTAAAATAAATCATCCTCTTTTGCCCACATTTTTGCACAGGCCGCCAGATGATACACAACCTCACAGCCCTCAACCAATCGGTCAAGAGCCAGCTGATCCGACAGGTTGCCAACAACCTCTTTTACCATCGGGTGTTTAAGCTCCGGTGTTTTTCCCTGGCGACGAACCAAGGCGTTTACCCGATATCCCTGGGCTGTCAATGCCTTGACCAATTGACTCCCAACCAAACCACTTGCTCCTGTAACAGCAACTTTCATAGCTATCTTCTTTTTTAAATCGTTTCACTTTCTCCGAAAGGCCGAAAATGAATTTGTTTTGAAAAATACAACGAGGCCCACTCGTTGGTCAGAGCGATGCTGGCATGGATGAAAAATGCCATCCAAAACGAGCCGGTATAAACCGTCAACAGGCATAGTACCGCTCCTAAGGGAATTGAACCGATGACCTCGAAGCGCCCTTTGTGAATATGGGCCAGGGCATAAAAAACCACATTAACAGCGATTGCCCATTCAAGCCCCAGAGCATTCCAACAGGCAAACAACAAGACGCCTCTGAAAAAGAACTCATAACTCAACAAATAAGCCATCCATGTTAAGGCACTCGAAAAGAATATTCTGAAATTCCAATTTAGAATCCTTATTTGCGGATATTGTTTCAGGTTACCCGCTGATTTCGACTGCAGGATACAAGCAGGAACAACCAACAGGATTGCGGGCACGATCCACTTCAACACCTTTCTGGAATTGACGAATACAAATCCAAAAGCAGTCAGCCGACCGTCCAAAATCCAACCAATGGCAACAAGTGGGATCAATCCAAAGAAAATCACCCCGGCTATTCGGCTGGCATATACCTGCGTTTCATTATCTCGTCGGTCTGGTGGATATCCTTCCCCTCCTCCATTTAATGCCCGATACAAAAGCGAATAAAGAAGAATATCAACAGCAGCTATCAATACAACAATTATAGCATCCATATCATCCCCCTTTTCTGGTTAACCGATCATATGAGCCAACACAAGCCAAACCGGGAAGCTGAGAGATTTCTCGTTTCACAAAGCTTGAAATCAATGGAATGCGAATTGGAGAAGGAACAACCGCCATCAGGAACCGATAAATCTGATTCGAAATACCCGGAATAATCACTTTCTTCCTTCTAAACAAATCCCGAACCGCTATCCGAGCCACTCGCCTGACCGACATTAATCCAAATCTTGCGACTCTGGATTGCCGGTTCACCCGTTCACAAACATCCGAATTGGTTTGCATTGGTCCCGGGTTTAAAACACTGACAAAGATTCCGGTATCCTTCAGCTCCTCACTCATACACCGGGAGAAATTGTATACAAACGCTTTCGAGGCGGGATATAGAGTTTTATAGGCAATCGGGCTAAATGATGCCATACTTGACACATTTAAAATGTAGGCTTCACGTTGCTTTCTCAATCTAGGCAGCAATCGCCATGTCAACAAGGAAACCGTCCGGATATTTAGCTCAATAATTGTATTCAAATAGTTACTATCCACGGACTCGAAGGATTTCGAACCTCCAACTCCTGCATTGTTTATGAGAATACTCACCGGTCGGTCTCCAACCCATTGATCAATTATCGCAATTGAGTCGGCCTGCGTTAAGTCTACCTCCAAACAATCAGCTTCAATCCGGAATTCATTCCTGATTTCCACACACAAATCAGTTAATCCCTCCTGTGGTAGGGCAACCAAAAGCAGATTCATCTTTCGTGCGGCCAATTCATAGGCAATCGCCCGGCCTAATCCCTTACTGGCACCTGTAATTAAGGCATATTCATTCTCTGTTGTTTTCATGACTCTGTGTTTAAGGGGTTGTACTTGTTTTGTCTTTTGTTTAGCCACCGCTTGATGAGATGAAAAGCAAGCAATGCTGAAGGAACTCCGGTTATTACACCTCCAATGATAAATGCAAGAAGAATGCTGGTACCGGAACCAAAGATTGTTGAAAAGGAAAGTAAGTCCGGATTTTCAAAAAGGTTGATTGTCTGCTCCAGACCTAAAACTTGTGCTCCAAGCATAAAATTGAACCCGAACACAAAGGTTCCGGTGAGCACGTTGGTTTGAAACACAGCTATACCGGCAGCTAACTTATTCCAGCTCAGCAAACGAGCGATAAATACGGCTATGAACAGCTGAAAACCTATAAAAGGAGTCATTCCAATAAAGGTCCCCAAGGCAAATCCCTTAGCAATACGCTCTGGACTATCCCTAATCGTCAAAATACGATTAAGGACCACAATTATCCGTTCTTTTAAATTTAACCTGACTCTGATTCCTTTTCCTGAACTTTTCATAACAGTGAACTATTTAAACTTATTCATTTTGATAAGTCAATTCTATTTTATGCGCTGACTTTACATCAAATTTACAACCTGAGTAAGCCGGCCCGTTACGGAAAATCAGAACCACATAGCCGGATATTTGCATTTTCTGCAAATTCGAAGTCGGTTTATTTCCTTATTTGGGAATAATTGCAACATCAGACCAATATGTCTTTTTTAATATTCTTACTTTACGCAAAACATTAATTCATCAATCAACGTCAGAGGCATTCCCTGCAAAATTTTATGGATATGATAAGTGATGAGTCGCTGAAGATTGAAACCTTATGCTGAAACTACGGTAAATACAATATGTTGTCCAATTGTAAGAATCCAATATATGTATAAATGGATCAATATATTCAAATTCAAAAAGACCTGTTCAGTAAAATAAAGTTGATTCTATCACCGAACGAATCGTTGGTACATACCCTCTCCGAAATATTAGATTTGAGTTACGATAGCACGTACCGGAGAATCCGCGGTGAGAAGTTTCTGGGCATCGATGAACTGATTAAACTCAGTAACCATTTCGGCTTGTCGATTGACAACATTTGCTGTCCTGACAGTAACTTTATAACCTTCGATCATCATGCGATGGATCATGAAAATTTTCGCTTTAAAGACTGGGTGAGTATGATACTAACGGACTTAACCCGGATCAAAGAAGCACCGACAAAACACATTCTATACTCGGCTAAAGACCCTCCAATCTACCACTATTTTGTACTTCCTGAAATCGTTGCATTCAAAGAGTTTCTGTGGGAAAAATCAGTCTTCCAGTTTCCGGAATATGTGGATATGCGATTTTCGTTTGATAATACTGATTCGGAAACCTTAGATATGGGGAAACTGCTTTGCAAGGTGGCAACACTCATTCCTTCCACCGAAATTTGGAACGAGAATACGCTCATCCTCACGCTGCGCCAGATCGAATACTATTGGGTTGCCGGCTTATTTAAAAATAAAGATGATGCCCTTAATATTCTTGATAAGGCAGAGAAATGGATATTACATCTTCGAAACCAAGCCCAATTAGGCTTTAAATATCTGATTGACGGACCTGCAGAAGGACTCGAAAATTCATATACCCTTTATGAGACTGAATTAATACACAACGACAACTTAATCGTCGTCAGTGTTGCCAACAAGAAGATCACCTATCTGGCTATCAATTCGCTGAATTTATTACGAACAACAAGTCAGAAATACAGTACAAATGCGGAAGAATTCCTAAACAATCTAATTCAGAGATCGAATTTGATCAGTCATAGTGGAGAAAAAGAACGGAATCGTTTCTTTAATAAGCACCTGTATTTACTGGAAGAATTACGAAAAAGAATCAGCTACTGATACCGCGTTTTACTTTTTTTGCCTGTTCTTTTCCTGAATACGCATTACTATTTTGGCCTGCGAAGTGAGTGGGACGAATCGACGTATAAACAAAATAAAATTATTCATGAAGCCGGGAACAGCCAAGACTTTCCCTTTAATCATTGCTTTATAACCAAAACTGGCGACTTGCTCGGCACTCGCCATGTTGACACTGATTTTGGGATCGGAAGAGCCAACCGCTTTTTGGAAGCCGGTTTTGGTAATTCCCGGACACAGTACCGTCATACTTACTCCTGTTCCCTTTAATTCGGTAGCCACTGACGTTGAAAATGAAAGCAAGTAAGCTTTTGTGGAATAGTACATGCACATCAGTGGGCCAGGATGAAAAGCGGCTAGCGAAGAAACGTTCAAAATCTTGCCACTATCTCGCTTCTGCATTTGAGGCAAGAACAATTTAACAAGTTGTGTAGGCGTGTAAACATGCAGGTTAATCATTTTCTCTTCGCGCTCCCAATCTGTTGATGCGAAGGTTCCAAACATCCCAAAACCGGCATTATTAACCAGCATCTCCAATTCAATTTTCAAATCTTCAACAGCATGATATACGCTTTGAGCAGCATCTTGTACACCAAGGTCAAAGGCGAAACTTTTAATTTCCACAGCAAACGACGCCTTCAATTCCATTTCTTTTTCAATCAACGCTTGCTCCTGCAAGTCAATCAAAACAAGATTAAAGTTGTCTTTGGCCAACAGCTTTGCAAATTCAAATCCGAGCCCACTTGCCGCCCCGGTTACTAATGCCCACTTATTCATTTCTTTTTTGGTTTTTGGGGTATTGAATAATTACACCTACTTTATCGAAAAACAAATGCACGGCTAAAGATGACGGTTATCTGTCAATTACCCAAAATTGACGGCTAGTAATCTCCGATATAATTCAGGAAAAGTTGACGCCACAAAAAATGACCGGTTCAATTTCGAGGCTTTTCCACCCAATTAAACCGGTCATTTCAAACTGAATAAAAATTCATCTTTTCAATATGTGCTCTTTCGAAGCATGAATTCCCGTAAAAGTCCCCAAACAAGCAAACTAAAAATGAAGACGAAAAATCCGTACAGAGGAGCGATCATACTCACTTTAAATCCTCCGGCAATCAATGCCGGTGAAATATCTCCGGCGGCTTCAATGACGTTAAAAGCCATAAACAAACCGATTGCTTGTCCAAGTATTCCGGTAACAAAGGCTAGACTTCCAAATAGAAGGATCAGGTCAAGTCCGGCTTTGGTGTAATTATGCTGAATGAAAATCTGAACGATCTTTTGAACCACAAAAACCAGCATAACGATAGTCCAAACCGTAATAGCACCCATAAACAAAGCGCCTCCCATGTAAAACAGATCAATAATTTTCATGACGATTAAATTTAGAAATTATAATCTAATTTATAGCTTCCGGAAAACAAGCCGGAATTTTGTCGATCAACAACTGCAAACCATACAGATACAACGGGCCTTCGAGCTTAAGTCTCATTTTGATCGTCATTTTTGCTGTATTCCATCAAAATTGAACGGTTCATCGATAATTGTTTTGTTGAATCCGGCAAAACCGGTAATTTCAGTCTGGAAACAACAAAATATGGGAATAATCAAACTTCACCAATGGCCGACAAAGGGAATCCCGATGCTCAAGACCGGGCAGCATTTGTTCTTTTGGATCATCTCCTATTTGTTCTTTGTGCTCTTCTTTGGCCGGGCAAACCGCGACTACCAAAGTACAGTCGCATTTTCAGCCATGCTCTTTCCGTTGGCTATCGCTACCAGCTATTTTTTGAATTACTACCTGATACCCAAATTCCTTTACAGAGCAGCGTATTTCCGGTTTATTCTGCTTCTCGTTTACACGCTAATTTTCACGCTTTGGTTCGAGGTCCTGATCAGTTTATTTGTCTTCACCATTGTCAGCGATTTCAAGCTCTACAAAATTGATCCTTCAACATTCGACATTGTTTTCCTGCTGGTGGGACTCTACTTTGTCATCCTCGCTTTTATTGCAATTGAACAAGTTAAGCGGGCCTTTGAGATGAAAAAAGAAAACACCCGGTTGATGAATCAACAACTCGAAACGGAACTGAAACTTCGGGAGTCGGAGCTGAAACTGCTCCGTGCTCAAATCCATCCACATTTTCTATTCAACACCCTGAACAATCTGTACGGACTAACCCTTGAAAAATCGGATCTGGCCCCGGAATTGGTACTGAAACTTTCGGACCTGATGGACTATATGCTGTACAAATGCAACAAACCGTTGGTACAACTTTCGAGCGAAGTGGAACATCTAAAGAATTACATCGAGATTGAACGGATTCGTTATGCCCAAAAAATCAAAATTGATTTCCAAGTCAAAGGTGAAGCCGGGAACACTGAAATCGCACCAATGCTTTTGCTGGCTTTCTTCGAGAACGCTTTTAAACATGGGGTGAGTAAGTCAATTGTCAATCCGTTTGTGACAATTCAGTTAAACATCGATGAGGCTGTTCTTCATTTAAATATGGTGAACAGCTGCAACCCGGCAAGCGAAAAAGACGATGATTACAGTCGGGGAATCGGTCTGAAGAATGTCAGGAAACGGCTCGAATTGCTATACCCCAACCACAACTTGCAAATCGAGAACAAAGCCGATACCTTTGAAGTGGATTTGCGAATCCCGCTGAATGTATTACCGACCGAAAACAAGGTAACTTAATGGAAGAGCTCACATATAACTGCCTGATTGTTGATGACGAGCCCATCGCGATACGGGTCATCAAAAATCACCTTTCAGAATTTAAAAACCTGAAGCTGGTCGGAGAATGCAGTAACGCGATTGAAGCCATTGAACTGTTATCTCGATGCCGGGTTGATTTGATTTTCCTGGACATTCAGATGCCGCAAATAACGGGCGTCGAATTCCTGAAAAGCCTGAACCAGGCGCCTAAAGTAATTTTCACCACTGCTTACCGCGATTATGCGGTTGATGCCTTTGAACTGGACGTAATCGATTACCTGCTAAAGCCGATCTCGCTGCTTCGTTTCTCCAAAGCCGTGAATCGCTTTTACCAACGGATACAAGAAAACGCGCCCCACCAGTCGCCCCTTCCGGCGGGAAACAATCAGGACTATGTTTTTCTGAAAGCCGACAAAAAATACCACAAGATTTTACTGAATGATATCCGTTACATTGAAAGTTTTGGCGACTACCTGATTGTGCATTGCGAAAAGGACAAACTGACGATCAAAGAACGAATCAGCCAAATGGAAGACATGCTGCCAAAGGATCAATTTCTGCGGGTCCACCGTGGCTACCTTATTTCATTAGCGAAAATTACGGCTTTGCTACCCGGCATGGTGGAGCTTGGGCCAAACAAAATACCAATCGGACGGAGCTACAAAGATGCCATTGAAAGCTTCAGGCAGGGACCGTTGTCCGCTTCCTGACATCTCCAATCGATACTTCATCCGGTTTTCAGCCATTTTATTCAACCTAAAAAGTGACGAGAATGACAATACTTTTTGTTTTATAAGACGCTATTTGCTTATTTTATCCCGATGAAAAGTTCCAAACACAAATATATTATCCGCGAGGGATGGGTCTCAATCATTGCCAATACCCTGCTGTTCTTCCTGAAGTATTGGGCGGGGATTGTTTCCGGCTCCATCGCCCTGATCGCTGATGCCTGGCACACGCTGACTGACTCTGTCTCGTCTGTTATTGTTCTGATCGGAGGACGACTCTCGCGAAAACCGGCTGACGACGATCACCCATTCGGACACGGGAGAGCTGAGCATATTGCAGCCATTATTATCGGTGTCTTACTCGCAATAGTCGCTTTTGACTTCACCATTTCGGCATACGAGAAACTGGTTTCGCGCCAATCGGGGAATTTTGGAACAATCGCCATTGTTGTGACAATCGCATCGATCGTTATCAAAGAAGCAATGGCGCAATATGCGCTTTATGCTTACCGCAAAACCGGATCGTCCATCCTGAAAGCCGATGCTTGGCATCATCGTACCGACTCCCTTTCGTCGGTTATTATTTTAGTTGGTATCCTTCTCGGAAAATATTTCTGGTGGATCGACGGTGTGCTTGCCCTTGTTGTCGCGTTAATGATTGCGTACGCCAGTTTTGAAATTCTGTCGCAGGAAATTAAATCGCTGCTTGGCGAAGATGCTTACCCCGACGATATTGAGGCGATCACCAAAGAAGTTTACCTGCTGCTGCAGCGGGAAGTTTATATTCATCACTTTCACCAGCACCGCTACGGCGACCACAACGAACTGAGTTGCCACATCAAACTTCCGGCAGAAATGCCCCTGGAAGAGGTGCACAACATTTGTACGCAAATTGAAGGGATGATCCTGGCAAAATTTAATATGGTCGCGACAATTCATCCGGAACCGCTGCGCAAATAAGACCGAGAAAGTTCAAATTGTTGGTCAAAATTCCATCAGAATATGATTACTTTAGCTGCTCATAATCAAATTGCATGAAACAGTTTTTTCAATTCATTTTCATCCTGCTGATTGCGGCTGCTTGTAAAGAGGTCTACGACCGCCCTCCACAGTCGCAGGTTCAGCTGAATTTATACAACATCGGAACCAAAGGCTCAGAAAGTACCTTAATAAGTGCCCGGGGATTACAGCAAGACAGTATTTGGATTGACGGACAAAACTCATCGTCGTTTCTGCTACCGCTCAGTGAGAACGGCCCTTCAACCTTCGTTGTTTTAATGGATTCGGTAGCCGACACCATTACGCTTAATTACAACACGAAACTGGTTTACGAGTCGATGGAATCAGGCTTCTATTACGAACATTACCTGCAATCGGTTAGCTGCAGCCTGAATAAAATTGACTCCATTAGTTTGATTGACACCCTAGTAATTTCGATCTGGCATGAAAATATTCAACTATACCTTAACGATAGCACTGCTTATACTGACGCTAACTAGCTGGGCACAGGAGCAGGAAAAGAAAAAAATGCCCAAACGAACGGACAATTTTATTCACATGCCCGGAATCAGGCTGGGAGTAGATTTCACCCGTCCGTTTCAAAATTTATGGACCAAAGGCGATCGTTACGGATCTGAATTTAGCGGCGATATTGAGGTTAAGCCAAACCTGTATGCAGTAACCGAACTGGGTTGGGAAAAGCTGAAAATGGCGCACGATTATGTGGACTACGAGGCTTCGGGCTCCTACATGCGTTTGGGGATTGACTACAACATGCTGGCCACCGAAAGCGCTGATGAGCGAGACATCTTTTATGTTGGCCTTCGTTATGCATTTGCCGTAGCCAGCCAAACCGTGAACGAGTACTATTTCGACGGCTATTGGGGAGACACAACCGGCTCGTTCCCGAAACAAAACTTCAGCACACATTGGATGGAAGTTGTGCTGGGCTTGAAAGGCGAAATTTTCAACAACTTTTACATGGGCTGGAGTATCCGCACTAAGTTTATATTGGCTCAAAAAGACTTTGATATCCCGCCGGTTTATTTTACCCCGGGATACGGCAAATCGGAAAGCGGCGTGGCCCTCGATTTTACCTATTCGCTTTATTACACCCTACCGTTTAAGTTCCGGAAGTAAACCCGAAACACAATTCAGTCTAACGACTCTGCAGGAAGCCGGTTAAATTTTAACCGGCACCAAAACATGCTGCAGGACACTTCTTAAAATTTAACAGGGCTCCTGCAAACCTGCGCGGAGGTTCTTAAGCTTTAACAGCCTCCAAAACATGTTGCAGGGCACATCTTAAATTTTAACAGGCTTCCTGCAAGCTTGCGGCTGCGCTGTTAAAATTTAACAGCCCCGTTGTTGCCCGCCACTGGCCTGATTCAGCATTCAACCTGAACGCGCAGGCGATAAACAACACAAGAGGCTCCCCTTTCGGAAAGCCTCTTGTCTATTTGGTCTTATTCGGAGCGGATTACATCATGCCGCCCATACCGCCACCCATTGGAGGCATCGGAGCTGCATGTTCTTCTTTTTCGTCAACCAGAACACATTCGGTAGTCAGGAACATACCTGCGATTGACGCCGCATTTTCCAGCGCTACACGTGTCACTTTTGCAGGGTCGATAACACCTGTTTCCAGTAAGTTTTGGTATTCGTCAACGCGAGCGTTGTAACCGAAATCGCCGGTTCCTTCTTTTACTTTCTGAACCACAACAGCACCTTCTTTACCTGCGTTAGCTACAATCTGACGCAATGGCTCTTCGATGGCACGTTTAATGATCTCGATACCGGTTGTTTCGTCATCGTTGTCGCCGGTCAATCCTTCCAAAGATGCAATAGCACGGATGTACATCACACCACCACCAGGAACGATACCTTCTTCAACAGCTGCACGGGTTGCGCTCAATGCATCGTCAACACGGTCTTTCTTTTCTTTCATTTCTACTTCCGAAGCAGCACCAACATACAATACAGCAACACCGCCGGCCAATTTAGCCAAACGTTCCTGTAGCTTTTCGCGGTCGTAGTCTGAAGTTGTTGATTCGATTTGTTGTTTGATCATGCCAACACGAGCATCAATCTGAGCTTGATCGCCGGCACCGGCAACAACAGTTGTATTTTCTTTGTCAACAGTGATTTTTTCAGCAACACCCAACATATCAATTGAAGTATCTTCCAGTTTCATACCTTTTTCTTCGGTAATCACGGTACCACCAGTCAATACAGCCAGGTCTTCCAACATTTCTTTCCGACGGTCGCCGAAACCGGGCGCTTTTACAGCACACACTTTCAATGAACCACGCAGGCGGTTAACCACCAATGTAGCCAATGCTTCACCGTCAACATCTTCAGCAACGATCATCAACGGACGACCGGTTTGAGCCGTTTGTTCCAATACAGGAAGCAAATCTTTCATGGTGCTGATTTTCTTATCGTGGATCAAGATGAATGGGTGATCCAATTCAGCAGCCATTTTTTCGGTGTTGGTTACAAAGTAGGGAGAAATATAACCACGGTCGAATTGCATACCTTCAACAACGTCAACGTAAGTATCGGTTCCTTTGGCTTCTTCAACAGTGATAACACCTTCCGTTTTTACCTTTTCCATGGCTTCTGCAATTAACGCGCCGATTGTTTCGTCGCCGTTTGCAGAAACTTTTGCTACCGATTTAATTTTATTGAAGTCGTCACCGATGTTTTGAGATTGTCCTTTGATCGCTTCAACAACTTTTGCAACGGCTTTGTCGATACCGCGTTTCAAATCCATTGGGTTTGCACCGGCAGTTACGTTTTTCAAACCTACGTTAATGATTGACTGGGCCAATACGGTTGCTGTAGTTGTACCGTCACCTGCGTCGTCACCTGTTTTGCTGGCAACTTCTTTCACCATTTGAGCACCGATGTTTTCGTAAGCATCAGACAAATCTATTTCTTTGGCTACTGTAACACCGTCTTTTGTAATTTGTGGCGCACCGAATTTCTTTTCGATAACAACGTTGCGTCCTTTAGGTCCTAAAGTTACTTTTACGGCGTCGGCCAATTTGTCAACACCTTTCTTCAGTTGATCTCTTGCTTCAATATTGAATTTAATTTCTTTAGCCATTTTTATTGCTTTTAAGTTGTATTACTAAATAATTAGGCGATGTATAATACATCTGTTTGTGACATCAACAGGTAGGCGGTTCCGTCGATATTCAATTCAGTACCTGAGTACTTGCCATAGAAAACAGTGTCGCCAACAGATACTTCCATTGCTTCGTCTTTTTTAGCAGCTCCAACTAAAACCACTGTACCAGCTTGTGGTTTTTCTTTTGCTGAATCAGGAATGATAATTCCGCTTGCTGTTTTTGTTTCTGCTTCCTGCGGTTGAACAAGAATTTTACCTGCAAGGATTTTACCTTTTAATTCTGCCATTTCTTCAAATTATTTTAGTTAAACATTATTTTTTATTTGACACACCTATCTATCCAAAGTTATGCCAAAGTCGGCCACCCTTCGTCAAGGCGAAAACTTGGCAGTTTTTTGATCTTCATTTAAGCTTGACAGGTGAAAACCAAGACAGAACAAGCAAAATAGGATTGCCAAATCCTGCCATTTCTTCTGACAGGCTGACAGGGAATCGAAAGGAACTTGTATTCAGCGTTTGAAACCAGTCATGCGGAGAAACAAAAAAGGCTTGCTCCTATTGGAACAAGCCTTCAATATTTTGTCTGGTAATTTTTTCTTAGTTGGCTGAGTCTGCTGGTTGAGCAGCATCATCAGGAACAGCAGTCGGGAAATTTGGAACAGCACTTGGATCAACCGCTTGCTCCACCTGGTTTTTGATAGCCGACTCGTTTACACGATCGCTACCGTGAGGAATAAATGCACTACCGGCAACCGATAAAATCAACAAGGCTGCTGCTAACACCCAGGTCGCTTTCTCTAAAAAGTCGTTGGTTTTGCGAACCCCCATAATTTGGTTTGTCGACTGAAAATTACTTGCTAAACCGCCGCCTTTTGAATTTTGTACCAATACAATCAGGATCAAAAGCACACAGGCGATAAAAATTAAAACAGTGATCAGCGTATACATTAGCCTTTATTTTAGTTCGTTAATTTTTTTACTTCTTCAATTCGACCGGCAAAGTAAATATTTTTTTCCGGATATTTCAAACTTAATTTTTCGTAAGCTAAAATAGCCTGTTTATACATTCCCTGCTGGGTGTAGATCTTCGCAAGTGTCTCGGTTACAAATTCAGGAGACTCCACTCTTTCCTTGGCTTTGGCATCTTGCTCATCCTTTGTTTCTCTTGCTAAAGACGCCTTTTTACGCAACGATTTCACCAAGTCCGACAAGGTCTCTTCCGGCGCCTGTTCTTGCTCTATTTGATAAGACCCGGTGGATAAATATTCGTTGGCCAATTGGTCCATTTCCCCTTCTGCAGATATACTTTCGGTCATCAGAAAATGGTACAGTTTCCGTCGGTCGGCAATGTAAAAAGCACCTCTTCCCAAATAGCTATCAAACTCCGGAGAGCCTAACACTTTCAAGTTTTTCAACAGCAACATCCATCCCAACTGAAAGGCAGGTTTTCGTTCAACCAACTCTTTCAGCATCGGCAGTGTTCCTTCGTTCAACTGTTCCGGAGACTTCAGTAGCTTATGAAAATCGGCAGCCAGCATTACCAGTTTGCAATTGATGCGTTAAAAATATCATCGGTTAACTGTTCCAAGACCTCTTCCATCAAACTCTCCTCCACGTCGCTCAGTAACTGAGTACTGTCATAATCGACATAGGACGAAAAGGATTTTTCCCAGTCGTCATCGTGGTTTTTGTTGTTGGTATATTTAATCTTAACAGTTACAGTCAATCGGTTCTGAGCCGCAGTATCCCCTTCCTTAATGTTCATCGGACGGATATCGTAGCCGGTAATTGTTCCTTCAAACTCCAGGTCGCCACTGTCTTCCAGCAAACTCAGCGATGTTTGCCTGGTCAGTTTATCCTGCAAAGCTTCGGTCAACTGCTGACTCAGGTTCGGGTTTATTAAACGGGCACGGTTTGGAATGTAATAAACCGTAAACGTTTTTACCGATGGTGCAATGGAAGCACCGGTAAACGAATAAGAAATTTTACATCCCTGAAAAACCGGAACTGCAAGCACTAGCACAAAGGCAAGGGTAAAAAGAAACTTTAACTTATTCAATTTCATACTCTTTAATTTTCCGGTACAAGGTCCGTTCGGAGATCCCCAATTCCTGGGCGGCATATTTTCGTTTTCCTTTATGTTTATCTAAAGCCTTACGGATTAATTCAATCTCTTTATCTTCCAGCGAAAGCGATTCTTCGACAAATTCTTCCGTATCCTGAATATCATCCCGTTCAACACGATGATCGTAAGATACCGTTTTGCTTACTTTGGGCTCGGGAACATAAGATGCCGACGGCTCCTTATCATACAAGTCACGGATGATCTGCGCGTGTTCCGCGCGCACTTCCGACGAAGGCGCCTGATCATGCATCATATCAAATACCAGTTTCTTCAGGTCGTGCATATCCTTCTTCATATCGAACAGCACCTGGTACAAAATTTCCCGTTCCGAGTTGAAGGTCTTTTCGTCAACTCCGCGCCCCTGGTAAAGAGCAGGTAATTGCGGAGCTCCGCCCAATGGCAAATAACCACGCATTGAATCTCCGGTAATGTTCCGTTCCTGTTCGATGATGGAAATCTGTTCGGTTATATTCTTCAATTGCCGCACATTACCCGGCCAGTGGTAGGTTTCAAGCACATGACGGGCATCATCATCCAACCGGACCGGAGGCATCCGGTAACGCTCAGCAAAATCCATCGCAAACTTACGAAACAGCAAGAAGATATCTTCCCGGCGATCGCGCAGAGGAATCACCCGAATCGGAACAGTATTTAAACGGTAATATAAATCTTCCCGAAATTTACCACCTTCAATTGCTGTAGGAATATCAACATTTGTCGCAGCAACCACACGAACATTGGTCTTCAAAACCTTGGAAGAACCAACTTTCATGAACTCCCCGGCTTCAAGCACACGCAACAAACGCACCTGAGTTGACAAAGGTAACTCACCAATCTCATCCAGAAATATCGTTCCGGCGTCTGCTTCTTCAAAATATCCTTTCCGATCGGCCAAAGCACCGGTAAAGGCACCTTTCTCGTGACCAAACAATTCCGAATCGATTGTTCCTTCCGGGATCGCACCACAGTTCACTGCAACATACTTGCCGTGTTTGCGGGCCGAGAATTGATGTATAATTTGAGGGAACGACTCTTTACCCGTTCCACTTTCCCCGGTAATCAATACCGAAAGGTCTGTAGGAGCGACCTGAATAGCCACTTCAATAGCGCGGTTCAAGTCCGGAGAATTCCCAATAATTCCGAATCGTTGCTTTATTTCCTGAATGTCCATTTTTCAGTTTCCGATTTAATTCAGCAAAGTTATAATTTTAAGCATAATCAGGAAGAAACTACTCAACCAGTTCAAGTTAAATTTTGTTACTATACCAATATTTATTAATAAATTGGCTCCCTGAAACCGGTTTAGAAATGCGCTTAACTCAAAACTATTTTTAATGATACGAGATTTACCTGCTATTGCCTTGCTGTGCCTTTTTGTATTCATCACAAAGTCAAACGTGTATGCTAAACAAAAGGAAATCAACTGGGCAGAATTAAGCACTTGTGCTTCGAATACAACCACTCCTTTTAAGGCAAAGGGAGATTATTTTTCTATTTGGGACGGAAAAGATTACACCAAACTTTTCCTGAAAGGAATCAACCTGGGGATATCTGTTCCGGGAACATTGCCGGGTGAACTGGCTGCAAGTTCTGAACAATATGCTCGATGGTTTGAGCAAATAAAGGAGATCGGGTACAATAACATCCGGACCTACACTTTGCACTATCCTCGTTTTTATGAGGAGTTGAGAAATTACAATTTAGCTCATCCGCAAAGCCCCATTCTGCTGTTTCAGGGAATCTGGCTCGAAGAACCGGAAAGCGATCTCGATCTGTATAACAAAACCAGCTCTTTCGAAACTGAAATCGAAGAAGTAGTCAACTGTGTACATGGGAATGCAACCCTCGGCGCGCGCTTTGGGAAAGCATACGGCACTTTCACCGACGACGTCTCACCTTGGGTTATTGGCTACATCATCGGCCGGGAGGTTTTTCCGGGCGAAATCACCGTTACCAACGACAGCCACAGCGACAATTCCTTCGCTGGTGATTTTCTATCCATTAGTAACAGCACCGCTGCTGAAGCCTGGATTTGTGCCCGAATGAATAAAACCATTGCTTACGAATACCAACAATATGCCACGCAGCGTCCGATTTGCTTTTCCAGCTGGCCAACCCTTGACCCGCTAACCCACCCAACCGAATCTGATCGCTACGAAGGATTGGAAGACCGGGAATCGGTTGATTTATCAAAAGTAGACGGAAGCAATGCTCCGGCCGGCTTTTTTGTTTCGTACCATGCTTATCCTTACTACCCCGATTTCATGAGCGACCAACCGGAATACACAACTTACTCCGACAGCTACGGGCCAAACAGCTACCTCGGATATCTTTATGACCTTAAATCGCATTACGAGAATATTCCGCTTGTTGTCGCCGAATTTGGTGTACCCACCAGCTGGGGAATTGCACATCTAGCACAAAGCAACATGCATCATGGCGGAATCACCGAAAAGCAGCAGGGAATCTACACCATTCGAATGTTGGAAAATATTGAAGAAGCCGGTTTAGCCGGTGGCATGCAATTTTCGTGGATCGACGAATGGTTCAAGCAGGCCTGGATTACAAACCCCTTGTCAGATGAAACACGCCGGTATGTTTGGCACAATGTAACGAATCCGGAACAAAATTTCGGGGTGGTCAGTTTCGAAGCTCCACAAAGTAAAAAGGAAGTAATTGGCAGTTATCCGTCGAGCGCAACGATTCGTAAAGTGACGGCATCTGCCGATCCGAGCTATTTCAGAGTCGACATTCGGTCGAACACCAGCAACGACATTACCGATGGTGAATATTGGGTAGCATTAGACACGTATGCTCCCGAGCTCGGTGAGTCGATCTTGCCAAACGGAGAAAGTATTACTGATAACGGACAGACGCTGCGTGCAGAGTTTGCACTTCAAGTCGATCTGAAAGATAGCGTTGCGAACCTATACGTAACAGAAGCATACGACACCTATGGCATTAAACTGTTGGATCGTCTGGATACGATTGTTTCGCAAGTCACCGATGGTTCAGGATGGAACCTGGTTCGCTGGAAAGTAAATTACTCCAAGAATGACATTCAATATATCGGCCGAATAAAAATTAGCCCAAGTAGCAACCCCTACGGTTCACTTGATCCGGTCTACTGGAATTCGGACAGCATATCCATTAACCTGCCATGGACTCTCCTGAATTTCAGAGATCCATCGCACAAAAAAGTAACCCATTACACCTCTGAATATATTGGTGGCGAAATTAATGTACTCGCCAGAGATACAACTTCGACCGGGATTGCCGTCACTGTTGTACACAACAATGAAACATTCCAAACCGACCGCTATACCTGGAATGACTGGGAACCGCTGGATTTGATCAACAATCCTCCGTTGGAAAGATTGAAGGAATCAGCCTTGTATATCGAAGACAAGCTGGGGCAGTTCAACAGTTCCCCTGTTGCCAATTGCGATGCGTATGAAGTGAACGTTGGAGAATATATTGAGATTGATGCGGCAAACGGATTATTGGCGAATGACATGGACTTCGACAGTAAAAACATGGAAGTCGTTATTCCGGATGGCTACACAACCATGCAGGGTAATCTGTATGTTCACCCCGATGGATCGTTCGCTTACGAACCTTACGAAACAGCCAGCGGAACCGATCAATTTATGTACTATGCAACTGACGGAGAGGCCTACAGTCGTCTGGTAACCGTTACCATCACCCTAAATACGAGTGGCACCTCAGCCAGCAGCCCAATTGCAGAAACAGCTGTGATTGTTTACCCAAACCCGACTCCAGGACAGTTCCAGATCAACTTCACAGACGGAAATGAAATCTCGAACATCAAGGTATCAAGCTCGACCGGATTGATCGTCAAACAGATCGAAGAGTTGAACAACGATGCTACAATCGACCTAAGTGGTCAGCTTCCCGGAGTATATAATGTCAGTTTCAACGTCAACGGTAAACGTTTCACCCAAAAACTGGTGAAGTATTAACACCAGAAGAACACAAACTTCCGAGATAAAAAAAGTCTGCAAACTAAGCTTGCAGACTTTTTTTATCTCGTTTCGATATCTTTTGTGTAATTCAATCGGTCAACAATCTGTTTCTCAGTCGGCCTTTAAATTATGGCACTTTGACATTTGGAATAACTTTCTCTTCTTGCTTTTTCTTTTTGTTGGTATTCGCCAGTCCTACCCGAGCCATATTTCCCCACGAACGTTTCCGCAATACGAAGTAGTCGAAGTTTCCTTTGATCGCAGCATATAAAATTAAAGGGTGAAAGAAAAACGGTTCGACCAATGCTGCAGCCAATTGTCTGAAAACCATCTTCCAGCTCTTGTATCTAAAGAAGGCAATATGGTCGTACAAAATGGCATAGCTGGTGAACGAAATGGAAAAGAAGTAAACAAAGAACAGTGTCACAAAGAAATACGGCCAGTTTGCAAAGCCCAAAAGCGCAATGGTGACAAAATAAACGATCCCGAATAACTCGACAATTGGAGCCATCCATTCAAACATCACCCAAAACGGATGAGAGACCAAGCCCATCATCCCGTATTTAGGATTCAGGAAAACATTCCAATGTGAAAAAAGCGTTTCGATTGTTCCGCGCGTCCAACGATTTCGCTGACGAATCAGAACATTCAGATTACCGGGAGCTTCAGTCCAGCACAACGGATCCGGCAAATATTCAACCCGATATGGCTTATTGTTATCCGTCATATAACGGCGCATGCGCACAACCAACTCCATATCTTCACCAACAGTATATCGGTGGTAACCGCCGCAAGCAATCACAATCTCCTTGTCAAACAAGCCCAGCGCACCCGAAATGATCAGCAGACCATTCAACTTACTCCAGGCTAAACGCCCCAACAAGAAAGCCCGGTTGTATTCGAGCACCTGAAACAAAGGCAAAATTTTATCCGGAAGCTTAATATTGACCAGGTGACCATCAACAATCTCGCATGAGTTGGCGATTCGGATCACTCCTCCGGTTGCAATAACCTGCTTGTCACTTTCTTCGAGGAAGGGCTTTACCATTTTCTGAAGCGCGTGCGGATCGATGATCGAATCTGCATCAATCGCGATAAAATATTTTCCTTTGGCAATATTCAATCCGGCATTCAACGCGTCGGCTTTCCCTCCATTCACTTTGTCAACAATGGTCAGGTTATTCAGCGCTCGCTTCCGCGATTTGTAAACTCCCCTGATCTCGGAACAAAAGATCCGCTCATCAACCACATAATGGACCTTCTCCAAGTCGAAAGCTTCAATTGCCGTCTGCAGGGTATCATCGCCACTTCCGTCATTGATCACAACAACTTCGAAGTTGGTATAATGCAAGGCCAACAAGGCCTTGATGTTCTCAACAATATTCAACGATTCGTTGAAGGCCGGGGCTAAAATCGAAATCGATGGCGCAAAAGGAGAAGACAACACCTCGTTGTGATCGGCTATTTTCCCGTTTAAGTAAAAACGCCTCAACACAAACGCCGATATAATGGCCAACACGAAGTAAACTAAAAAGATAGCTACTGTATAGTAAAAAATAAAGGACTCAACCCAGAACGAAATTATTTTAGCTATGATATCCATTAGTTTCGTTGGTCTTTAATGTGTTCAATAAATCTCTTCAAATCAAAATCTTCAGTTTCACTGTAATCCTTCAGAAATGCCTTCCCCGAATCTCCCATCCGGTAAAAAGCTTCACAAGCATACACCTTTAACGGTACAATTTCACCTTTCAAAACACCAATCAAAAAGCTAAAATCCTGCTCGTCTCCTAAATCACGAACAACTTTAAGAATTTCAACCTTATTGGCCATCGATTCATCTTCATACTTTGCTTTGGCTGGTTCTTTTCCTTCAAACAAACTCAAATGCCGAATGGTCTGATAGACGTAGCTGCGCGTTTGTTCATCGGGATGATCCAGTTTGGGAATTAAATATTCGGCATTCTCATTTTGCTGAAAATAGTTCATCATCCGAATAGAGAAATCCTGCACATCTTTATTTGGCGAATCAATCCATTTGTGAAACGAAGGCACATTCCGTTCATGCAGTTTCACATAGTTCAAAATATTTAATTGCACCCAGGTTGACAGTTTCTGATCCAAATTATCGAGAAAACTGAATGAAGTGTCTTCATCGAGATGTGCATATGCAATTTGAGCTTCGCTGCGTACCGTACTGTTTTTATCGGTCACATATTTCAGGATTAAATTTTTGGCACCTGAGGGATACATATTGGCCAACTCCCTGATTCCTTTCACGCGTTTATAGGTGTGCATCGAACGAGTCCGTTTTTCCGAAATCTTAAACAATTCCATGCGATTGTACAATTCAAGAATCCGGTCGCGGTATTCGCCAGAAAGGTTTCGATGATAATTAAAGAAGATATCAAGGAGGAGATCTCGCCCCAAATTCGTTTTCACCTGACGCAATTCGATCAATACATCGTCCAAACTAACATCGTAAAAAAGGTACTTCGTCAAAATATCTTCAAAACGAGTATTCAAAGTTTCTTTATAAGCTTCACGTGCTCGTTTAAAATAGCTGACAATAACAATAATGATTGTCACGATGGTCACATTAATGATGAAAGTGCAACTCAGCAGCAGCAGAATAATCAGCAATGGAATCTCGAAAATTATATCGATAACGGACTGAATAAACCCTTTCCAGGATGCCGGAAATAGTGTTTCACTGGCGCGATATAAAACATCGTGAAAAAATTGTGTTGTCCGATCCCAAAACGTATGATGTGGAATTTTATCAGCTCGGGCACTGACGTACTCAGCAACACGATCTTTAAAAGCTTCTGTTTTCTGAGCATTTAACGAATCAGACTTCGACAACTTCCTTTCACTCAAATTCGCTTTCTCGCTGCCGGCGGGTTCCGTGAGCGCGGTTTCCTGGCTGAAGCCTGGAAACGTTCCGGCAAGCATCAGAAATAAAAAGCAGATGATTATTTTCTTTTGCATTGCTAAAACAAGATTGAGATTGACGTTCTTAAGCTTAACTGATTGCGACGTTCGCCGACGGTATATTCAGCATTTTCGTACCCCCCTTGCAGCTCAAACAACAGGAAACTGCTGAGCTTTTGTTTCCACTCCATTTCCACTCTCCACGATTGTAAATCGGGTATAGCTTCACCACTTGTATAAAAGTAAGGATTATCGGGCGAAACACCAGTGCCGAGCATCAACCCAAGATAGCTTTCGTCCTTGGGTAAATAGTAGCGTCCGGTCAGTAAGAAAACATCGGATGATTCCGATTCACTAAACACAAAATAGGGTCGAAATGAAAGCCAAAACTTACCCATATATTTTGCCAGCGATCCGGTAATGATATGTACATTGACATTCTCCGGAAGGTCTTTCGAATAATTCATGAAACGATAGCCGGCCGACAATTCAATACGATTCCTAAAGACATGGTAATATTCGAGTCCTGCGCGATGTTGCGGGAAAATTGCATCAGGCGACCAGGCATAATTCACATACATCGAATTGTAGTCGTCGATTTTCGGATAGCACTCCAAAGCAAATTGCTTTCCAACACCATCACTATATAAGGATTCGCCATCCTGAATCATATCTCCGACATACACTTTCGCATAATAATCTCCAAAAGACGTGCGTCGCCCATAACCAACCGAACTCATATGCCAGTTGCGCTCGTAGGGTTTATTAAATGTATCGTAATAATGTTCCAGCCGAACAATGTTGGAGTAAAGCAGCCCCGCCCCCTTTTTCAGAATCGAAAGAGATTCATTTTCCGGGTCCAGTTCTTCCAACTGATCAATCGTATGGCGCGCATCGCTCACATTGTCATCAGCCAGTTGGACTTTCGCTTTTTTAGTAAGAAGGTTGGCATCTTCCGGATAATATTCCAACGCTCTGTCTACAGTTGCCAGTGAAGCGCGGTTATCACCACTCCAGAAATAGAAATCGACTAAAGCATTATATGCATCGTAATTTCGGGGATCTTCTTCGATGACCTGTGAAATGTTTTTCACAGCACTTTCATAATCATTTTGCCAGGCATAAGTTCGGGCCATTAAAATTCGAACATCATAATATGCCGGGTATTGTTCAAGAATCTTTTCAGACAATTGTATCGACTCATCATATTTCCCGTCAATGGAATATTGACGCGCCACATAATACAACGAATCTGCCTTCATTTTCTCTTGTGCAAAGGCTGAAAATGGCAGTATTCCGAAAAGTAAGAACAAAAAGAGTAAACTGAGTTTTTTCATTTACTTGAGTAGTTTTCGGATTCGAATTGTCAATTCACTCAAGCTAAATGGTTTGATCACGTAATCATCTGCTCCCAAATCAAAAGCTTTCAAAACCGTATCTTCAGCACCATCAGCCGAAAGTACCAAAATAGGCATCGTTAAGTTCAGATCATTCCGCACAATATTGATCACCTCATGGCCATTTACATAAGGCATATATAAATCTGTAATCAGGAGGTCAACAGAATTTTCTTTTAAATATGAAAGACATTCCTTTCCATCAAGCACTTTCACCACATCATATCCATCCCTAATCAATTTATGGTTTATCGTCTCGAGGATAAGTTTATTATCTTCAGCGACAAGAATTTTTTTCATACATCGAAATTTTTCCGGCAATTTTAGAATTACGCACGCTACACTATGAGAATTAGTGGCTGAAAATAGCTGATAAGTTTCACATCTACAATTAATTTACTAAATTTTATTTCATGACAACCAGAACTATTTAAGCCTAAATTCCAAACCACTTTTTCTGATAAATTTTCCAGTAAAAGATTACAATGACTTAAATTATTACTTTTGCATAACGCACAAACAGGCTAATAAATTACATATCAGACAAAAACATCTTTATTAACCAGATTTTTAGCTATGAAATTCATCGCCATCATACCTGCACGTTACCAGTCGACCCGTTTTCCCGGTAAGCCGTTGGCTCTTTTAGCCGACAAACCCATTATTCGGCACGTTTATGAAAATGTACAAAAAAGTGTCGAACAAGTGTGGGTGGCAACCGACGACGAACGAATAGCAAAAACAGTTGAAGACTTCGGCGGTAAATACATCATGACCCGAGCTGATCATCCAAGTGGAACCGATCGTTGCGCCGAAGCAGCAAAAGTCATTTCAAAGTCGATTGATTTTGATGTGATCATCAACATTCAGGGTGACGAGCCTTTTGTTTGCGAACCTCAACTTGATGCGTTGAAAAAATGCTTCGAAGATCCGAATACGGAAATTGCGACCTTGGTTAAAGAAATTGACAGCGACGAGGTACTGTTCAATCCGAACCGTCCCAAGGTTGTATTCAACAAAGACTATTATGCGCAACTTTTTAGCCGATCTACCATCCCCTACATTCGGGGAAAAGAACAAAAAGACTGGCTGAACGCTCACCGCTTTTTTGCCCACCTGGGAATGTACGCTTATCGTGCTGATGTTTTGCCGAAAATCACCCAATTGACTCCTTCTCCATTGGAATTGGCAGAATCGCTGGAGCAACTTCGCTGGCTTGAAAACGGATACCGTATAAAAATTGCAGAAACCAAGTTCGAAAGTATCGGCATAGATACACCGCAAGACTTGATGCAAGCCAAGAATTTTTTGATTCAAAAATGAGTTGATGGGATTGCAGATCATCATAAGTGGCGGACAAACCGGGGTTGATCGCGGTGCATTGGATGCTTGTCTGGAACTTGAGTTCCCCTGCGGTGGTTGGTGCCCGGCTGGCAGAGCTGCCGAGGATGGCCCAATTCCGCCTCGCTACCCGATGATCGAGCTACAATCTCCCTATTACGACGACCGCACCCGACGAAATATTGTTGAGTCGGAAGCGACACTAATTATTTACGATGGAAAGTTAACCGGTGGAACTTTGCTTACCGCAAACTACGCCAAACAAATTGGTCGCCCCGTATTTATTTTCGAGCTTTCGCCTTTTTTCATCGACCGCACCATGGAAGACCTGATTGATTTTTTGGAAGCCTACCAGGTTGAAACCCTAAACGTAGCCGGACCACGAGCCAGTCTGTGGGACAAAGCACACGAGACAAGTCGCCATATAATTAAAGTACTGCTTAGTAAACTTTATTGAGCAATTATTCCATCATTCTTTCTATTCCCATTTCCAGGCCACTCAATTCAGCCAATCCTTTCAAACGACCAATCAACGGATAACCCGGGTTTGCCGATTTGCCGTAATCATCCAACATCTTGATGCCATGATCAGGACGAACAGGAATGCGTACATCTTCGCGCCCTTCCGCGGACCTTCTTTTTTGCTCCTCCAACAAAGCCTTCATGATCGGGAACAAATCAACATCGCCATAAATATGCCCAGACTCGTGAAAACAGCCATCGGGTAGAAAAATGTTATTTCGCAAATGAGTAAAGTGAATGCGATCTCCAATTGATTTGACAATGGCCGGCAAATCATTATTCCGGTTCACTGATAAAGAGCCTGTGCAAAAAGTTACACCGTTCGACACTGAATCGTACTGATTGCAAATCCATTCCAGATCGGCCTGGGTGCTGACAATACGCGGGAGGCCCAAAACAGGAAATGGCGGATCATCAGGATGAATGCATAACTTCACACCATATTCTTCAGCAACCGGAATCACATCCTGCAAAAACAAGCGCAGATGCTCACGCAACCGATCAGCATCAATTTCACGATAAGTATTGATAAAATCAAGAAACAGCTTTTTATAATCCGGAGCAGAACCATCCACCACACCATCAATGAAACCTTGCGTGACAACAATGGTATTATAGGCAAGTTTCTCCTTTTCCTCATCGCTCATTTCAACCATCAACCGGCGAGCCTTTTCGACAATTCCCGCCGGATAATCCTGCTCAGCACCGGGACGTTTCAAAATGAACGCATCGAAAGCCACAAAAGTTGGGAAATCGAAAAACATGACTTCACCACCGTCATCCAGTTTATAATGAAGGTCGGTTCGTACCCAGTCAATTACCGGCATAAAATTATAGCAAACCCGGTCGATTCCACATTTCCCGAGACTGCGGATTGATTCCCGGTAATTTTCGATCAACCGTGGATAGTCCTCGTTGTGGGTTTTTATTCCTTCCGAAACCGGTAAACTTTCCACAACACTCCAGCGCATACCATGCGCTTCAATCTGAGATTTCACCTTCAGTATCTCTTCAACCGGCCAAAGTTCACCGTTCGGAATGTGGTGCAAAGCAGTAACCACACCTTCAATACCCATTTGTTTTAAGTCGGCCAAACTCACCGAATCTTTTTCACCAAACCAACGCCATGTTTTCTCCAAGCCCATACTTCTCTATATTACATGTTTCAAATTTCGGGGTACTCACCTCTACACCCCACTAAAAGAGCTAAATCCTCCGTCGACCGGAATAATTGTGCCGGTGATGAAACTAGCTGCATCGGAACAAAGAAACTGCACCAAGCCATTTAGTTCGCTAATATCACCAAAACGTCCCATCGGTGTTTTAGCCAATACTTTTTTACTTCGATCGGTATACGAACCATCCGGATTAATCAACACCGCCCTGTTTTGGTCGCCAATAAAAAAGCCTGGGGCAATCGCATTCACCCGAACTTTGTCACCAAATTTCATGGCCATTTCCATCGCCATCCATTGCGTAAAAATATTGATCCCTGTCTTTGCAACCGAATACCCCATCACCCTTGTAATAGCGGAATAGGTTGCCATCGACGAGATATTGATAATACTTCCTTTGCCGCTTTTAGCAATCACTTCTCCAAGAATAAGACTCGGAACAATTGTCCCATCCATATTCAACTCCGTCACTTTTTTGTAATCATCGATTTTAAGGTCGAAAATAGTTTGATCCTCCCGCAGCGTAGCTCCGGGGATATTTCCGCCTGCCACATTGATCAGGATATTGATTTGCCCCCATTTCGCCAAAATAAGATCGCGAACTTCGGTAACACGCTTTTCGTCTAAAACGTCACATGCAAAACCAACCAGGTTTTCATTTCCTGAAAAATCGGCCACAAAATTTTGTAACTTTTCTTCCTGCCGCCCCAGAACAACCACACGTGCCCCAGCCTCAAGCAAGCTTTTTGAAATACTTCCACCGAGTACACCGGTGCCTCCGGTAACAACTGCTACCTGACCTTCGATACTAAAATTGTTCATCCTTTACAGTTAATTGTCGTTCACCCAAAACTACACAAAAGCAACACTCGAAATCAGTATTTTTTTTGCACAATCTTATACTATCTTTACGAAAAATTTAAATACGACCATGAAAATCATGCACGAGAAAGTGAGTTTCACAGGAAATAATTCACTCAATATTAAGTGGGACGATTTTCCTCATTTCACTTTTCCCTGGCATTTTCATACCGAATACGAATTGGTTTATGTCATTAAAAGCTTTGGAAAGCGATTTGTCGCCGACCATGCTGAAGATTTTACGGATGGCGACCTGGTTCTGTTAGGCCCTAAACTGCCCCATTTCTGGAAGAACGATGAAGTATTCTTCCAAAATGACCCAAATTATAAGGTGAATGCGCTTGTGATTCATTTCCCGGCTGACTTTTTCAGCCAGCAACTGGAAGAACATCCGGAGTTCTCGAGTCTAAAAAAACTGCTACAGGATGCCAAACGAGGAATCCACTTTTCATCAACAACAGCGGCGCAACTCGATAAAAAATTCCGTCGACTCCTGAAACTGAAAGGTTTTGAACTCACCATCGCTTTTCTGTCTCTTTTAAATGAGTTGGCAAAAAAAGGGAACTACCGGCTTTTGGCAAGCAAAAGCTACCAACCCGATTTGCAGAATTGGAGTGGCAACCGCATGGACAAAATCATGTTTCTCATGAATTCGAATTACCGCCGACAATTAAAGCTGGAGGATATTGCCGCTGAAATCGGGATGAATCCAACTGCCTTTTGCCGGTATTTTAAAGAAAAGACGGGTAAATCCTTCATTCAGCTCATCAACGAAATGCGTGTTGGTTATGCCTGTAAGTTACTCCAGGAAAATAAAATGAGCGTTTCTGAAATCGGGTTCACAAGTGGGTTCAACAACCTGTCGAACTTCAACCGCTGCTTCAAAAAAAACACCGGACATAGCCCGTTGAGCTACCGGAATCAGTTTATCCACGCACACCCGTAAGTCTAAGCAGTAATAAATAAAGACTGAATTGTCTTCTAATTCTTTCTACAACACATAATTACAGACTATCTAAATATCGATTTTTTCAAAACAATATTTGATCGTATATGTTTCGGTACTGGTGAAGGATATTTTCACCTTTTTATCTTGACATTAAAAACATGAATGAAACTATTTTAAAAGCTACCACCCTGAAGAAAGAAATTGCTAGTCAGACCACAGAACCGATCCAGGAATTTTTATCGAAATTGAAAGAAAAGATGCAGCAGGTTTTCCACCTGCGTGGCGACATCAATCAATATGCACAACAACGCGGACTTCCGCCATTTGTGTTGCGTGAAATTATGGATACGAATCCGCTTTCCATTGGTATTCCGGTAGAATACGGTGGCCGCGGTGCGGTTATGCGTGAGAACCTGGCCCTTTTGGAGACTGCGTCATACGAGTCATTAGCACTGTCTTTAACCTTCGGTATAAATTCTGCACTGTTCCTGCAACCGGTTGCCAAATATGCTTCGCACGAAGCAAAAGCTCCGGTATTTAAACGCTTTTTGGAAAACAAAACCATGGGCGGCTTAATGATTACTGAGCCCGACTATGGCAGCGATGCCTTAAACATGCAGACTTTATTTACCGAGGACGAAGACCATTATAATTTATCGGGTAAAAAACACTGGGCCGGATTAACCGGATGGGCCGAATTCTGGTTGTTGACTGCCCGTCAGCAAACCGCCAAAGGCGACCTGCAACGCGATATCGATTTCTTTATTTGCGATGTAACTCAGCCCGGTCAGTCAATTAAAGTTGAAGAGTTTTACGACAACCTGGGATTGTACCAAATTCCTTACGGTCGTAACCACATTGATGTCAGCATTCCAAAAACACATAAACTGACACCTCATTCAACGGGTGTTAAAATGATGCTCGACCTGCTTCACCGCAGCCGGATGCAATTCCCGGGAATGGGAATGGGCTTCATCCACCGCATGTTGGACGAAGGATTAAATCACTGTAAGCAACGTTTAGTAGGCGGAAAAAGCTTGTTCAATTACGATCAGGTTCAGGAACGTCTTTCAAAACTGCAGGCTTCTTTTACCGTTTGTTCGGCCATGTGTGCCAACAGCGCAAAGAATGCAGGCCTGGATAAAGACCTCACCGGAATTGGCATTGAAGCGAACGCTGTAAAATCGGTCATCACCGACTTAATGCAACAAGCCGCTCAATCGGTTACTCAATTGGTTGGCGCCAAAGCATATCGCAACAGCCACGTAGCCGGACGTGGTATCGTCGACAGCCGTCCGTTCCAGATTTTCGAAGGTTCGAATGATATTTTATACGCTCAAATCTCGGAAGGTATATTGAAACAAATGAAACGACTGAAAGAGTCTAATCTCTTCGATTTCATGAAATCAAACCCGCTTACCAGCCGCTCGGCGGATCAGTTGAAAGAACTTTTCAATTTCAAATTGGACTTTCAATTACCACAGCGCAAACTGGTTGAACTGGGACAAATCATGGGCCGTGTAATTTCAATGGACATGGTGCATAAATTGGGCGACGAAGGGTTCCATAAAGATTTGATTGATGGTGGTATTGAAATGCTTCATCAGGAAATCCTGCAATTAATGGGATCGTTCCACCGCAATTCACAAATTCAGGTTATCGACAATTATCAGGAAAATAGCTCTTGGTTAAGATATACAATTTAAGTGCTGATTATTATTTTAGGGTTAAAGCATCTTCTTCGGAAGGTGCTTTTTTATTTTATAATAGTTAACGAATGCACGGCGAAGGTACACGGCTCGCCATTCAACAAATGGTTTTACTAATTTTACCCCCGGTAAAGACCTTTAAAATCCCCAAGAGTGAAGCTGACAAAGCAAATAAGTAGTTGGTTTGAGAAACAAACGTGGTACGAACCCTGGCGTCGTGCTTTCTGGAGTCGGCCCGACAGAATGATGGCCACAAAAGCCACCCTGGCAATTGCCTTGGTAAGCATCCCCTTTGTGGCAATTGGCAAACCGTTCTTCGGAATTACACTTGGTCTTGGTGCTTTAGCCGGTGCACTTTCTGAAACCGATGACCACCCCAAAGGACGTATTAAATCGTTATTGTTGAAGGTTGTCAGCTTTGGCATCTCAAGCTTTGCTGTTGGCATTTTGCGCCCCTACCCCATCCTTCTAGGTTTGGGATTGGGCATTTCCACCATTGGCTTTTTATTGATTGGCGGCTTGGGCGAACGCTACCGCGGCGTAACATTCGGTGCTATCCTGGTCGGAATTTATGCCATGCTGGGTATCGAAATCAGTCCCGACTGGTATTGGCCGGCCGTACTGATGCCTACCGGAGCGCTATTCTACGGGATTCTATCCCTGTTATTGCTTTATTACCGTCCCTACCGGCTTTTGGAGGAACAACTAGCCCGCGGTTTCAGCGCGCTCTCAGACTACTTTGATGAGAAAGCAAACCTGTTCCCAAGCGACGAGAAAGTGCAAAGTGAAGTTCGCAATAAACTCGCTTTACTCAATGTCAAGCTGGTGGGATCGTTGGACAGCTGCCGGGAAGTGATGCGAAGTTATGCCGATGCGCTGGAGGATGATAAGCCGCTAAAGCCCTATTTGCAAAACTTCATGTTGCTGCAAAGCCTACATGAGCGGGCAACTTCGAGTCACGAGCGTTACGATCTGCTCAGCCAGGATCCGCACAACCAGGAGATGATGGAAGGAATCGGACAGATTTTACATCAAATGGCCGGAGCCATTAAGCAGTTCTCGTATTCTCTGCTCACCGGTGTGCCTTACCGTCACCCCATCGCATTAAACTGGAGCGTTAAAGCCCTTCACGATAAACAGACCTTGTATAAACAGGACGAGAACCACCCGTTGAGCTTTTTGATTCTCAACCTGACCCGGACCAACCTGTCGATGCAACGATTGACCGACGAAAACCAACGTCCGATTACGCCCAAACTGGCCAAAGACACCCGCACACTCTATCAGCGGCTCAAAGACCAGCTGAGTTTTCATCATCCGCGCATGCGCCATGCGATCCGGCTGAGCATTTGTTTCATGATTGGATTCGCCATTTCTGAAATTTTCAATATGACCAAAGGAGAATGGATTATATTGACCAGTTTGTTCGTTTGCCAACCCAGCTACAGCGAAACCCGCCGGCGACTGTTCCAACGGATACTTGGAACGATTACCGGTGTTATCGTTGGTGTTCTCATCATCCAGATACTCCCCACCGTTACCGGTCAGCTGTTATTTATGCTGGCATCGGCGTTCTTCTTTTTTATCTGGCTGCGCCGCAAATATTCGACAGCCGTTGTGTTCATTACAACCTTTGTTTTGTGTGTTTTCAACCTGGCCTCCCACCAGGGTGTAGCGGCAATGCTTCCGCGCCTGATCGATACGATTATCGGATCGACCTTAGCCATTATCACCGTGCGCCTGCTTTGGCCCGATTGGCAGCACAAACGCTTGCCCGACTTGCTGAATACGGCCTTTCATAAGAATGCCGCCTACTTCGATGCCATCATCAACGAATATCAGCAAAACTCAACCGGCGACGACTTCGACTATCGTGTTGCGCGTCGTCAGGCACACCGGGCCGACAACGCGCTGGTACTGGCCTGGCAAGACATGCAGCTGGAGCCACGAAAGCACCAGCTTTTGCGCGAGCAGTCCTTCACACTCACGTATTTGAATCACGCGCTTTTGTCCTACCTTTCGGCGCTGGGAGCCCACCGCGAAACCAGCGACAAAGAAACGACCATCCTTATTAAGCCAGCAAAACTAATCCTGTCCATCTTGCAGGAGGCGAAGGTACCGATGCCTGAAATCCTGATTGACCGGAAAGAAGAATTGCTTGAGCTAATCAATGATTTACGGGAAAAACAAATCCCGGGCGACCACAATCTGCCGATTCAACAAATCCGGGTATTGACAAATATTGCGGAACTGACACTCAAACTGGTCGAGCGAGCGCAGCCGTTCAACGCTGAACAACCAGCCTGAAGTCTGACAAATATCAAGTTTTTAAGCCCGAAAAGCTTTCAAATATGCTGGATCGTTGTCTTCGAAAAGGTTAATTTTAATGCGAATTATATTCCAAAAATTCCTTGAATGAATAATATTGAACAGTATCTCGAAGAAAACAAACAACCAATCCTTGACGAACTTTTCGGTCTGATCCGAATTCCTTCTATCAGTTCTATTTCCTTGCACAAGCCCGACATGTACAGAGCGGCTGAGTACTGGAAGGAAATTCTGCTGAAAGCCGGCGCCGATCGGGCTGATATCTATGAAACAGCCGGCAACCCGGTTACCTATGGCGAAAAAATAATCGATCCGGCTAAACCCACCGTGTTGGTTTACGGCCACATGGATGTGATGCCGGTTGAACCGCTGGAGCTATGGAAAACTGCTCCGTTCGATCCGCAAATTCGCGACGGCAAAATCTACGCCCGCGGAGCCGACGACGATAAAGGCCAATCATTCATGCATGCCAAAGCATTCGAATACATGGTTGCCAACGACTGCCTGCCGTGCAACGTGAAATTTATGATTGAAGGTGAAGAAGAAATTGGTTCACCCAACCTGGGCAAATGGTGCCAACAAAATAAAGAGATGCTGAAGGCTGATGTGATTCTGGTGTCAGACACATCGCTTCTTGCAGCCGATATCCCATCGATTACGACCGGTTTACGCGGTTTGGCTTACTGGCAGGTTGAAGTAACCGGCCCCAACCGCGACCTGCACTCCGGTCTTTATGGCGGTGGTGTGGCGAATCCGATTAATGTTTTGGCGAAGATGATCGCTCAAATGACCGATGATGAAGGTCGGATTACGGTCCCCGGATTTTACGATGATGTGATGGACGTTTCGCCCGAGGAACGCGAGCTGCTGGGCCGTGCGCCATTCAATTTGGAGAACTACAAGCAGGCACTGGATCTTGGCGATGTAGCGGGAGAAGCCGGCTACACAACCGGTGAACGTACCGGCATCCGTCCGTCGTTTGATGTGTGCGGAATTTGGGGTGGCTATACCGGCGAAGGTGCCAAGACGGTGATCCCGTCGAAAGCGTTTGCCAAAATCAGCAGCCGTTTGGTCCCCAATCAAAATCACGAAAAGATTGCCGTTTTGTTTAAAGAACATTTCGAAGCCATTGCGCCGAAAACGGTTAAGGTTGAAGTTACATCCCTGCACGGTGGCCAGGCTTACGTTTGCCCGATTGACATTCCGGCCTACCAGGCAGCCGAAAAAGCGTACACCGATACTTTTGGCAAACGCCCCGTTCCGATCCGCAGTGGCGGCAGCATCCCGATCATTTCAACCTTCGAACAGGTGTTGGGCATTAAAACAGTGTTGATGGGCTTCGGCCTCGAGTCGGATGCGATTCACTCGCCCAACGAAAACTATCCGCTGGAGCAGTTTTTCAAAGGCATTGCAACGATCCCGAAATTCTACCAACATTTCGTTGAGTTAAGCAAATAAAAGAACTCCGATAATCGTCAGAATCCGCTTTGCCTTTTTGGTTAAGCGGATTTTTTGCGTTTTCATGCTGCTTCGTTTTTGAGTATTGATTCAATGTTGAATCAAAAAGCCGCCTTTCTCCAATGGAAGTCACCGAACTGGCGGATTTGGGGGATGAACTGTCAGTGGCCATTCAAAACACCTGTTCCCGGGTCGGAAAATCCTTACTTTATACGATATGATATCATATCGATATGCCAAACAATAAACCAACTAAATAATGAATCATATCTTATTCAATCCACTTATCTCATCTAAATAAGTCATCATATCTGATTCAATTACTCGGTTTTTATAAAATATGATTCATTATCTATTTAGTTCAAACCGATTCACAAAAACATGAAACCTTATTTCATTGAAACACGAATAAAGAGGATATGAATACATATTCGAAAGCTGAAGAGCCTTTAAACTGCTCTAATCAACCGATCGATGTCCGGCAAACCCAATCGTCCAACTAAAAATCAAACCAGATGGCCTCACTAAAAAAAATTCATTTCAATAGTTCGAACGCCGAAGTTGACGTGATAGCAAAAGAGCTTGTCATGCTATATGCGCAATCGGACTTAACGCAGATGCCCTACCTGCCGGCCATGATGGGAAAGGTACACGAGATGCGGCAGCAGTTGAACCAGGCAATCAAGCGCCTTAAAACCATGTCGTCGTTAAAACAGTACGATCACGAGCGGGATCAGGCACTGGCGGCACTGATGTATTTTGTTTTCGGCCTGCAATACCAGCCGGATGCCGCCATTAACGCGGCTGCCGGAACAATTTACAAGACCCTGAATAATTATGGACTTAGTATTACCCGCGACAACTACACGGCCGAAAGTGCACTGATTGACTCGTTACTGCTCGATCTGTCGAAGCCGGATTTACAACCGGCGATTGCTCAATTAGCGGGCTGTGCCGAGTTGATTGAGATTGTTCGCGAAAAACAGGAGGCCTTCGTTCAGCTGCAAAACCAGTATTCAACGGCGAAAGCGAAGGAGCAGTCGCTTCTTTCGGCCACCCGCTTGAGACGGCAGTTGAGAAAGTACCTGAACGGAATGGTGCTGGTTTACCTGAACGCCATGTTCCTGGTGGACGAGCCGCTGTACGGGCAGTTTGTGCAGACAGTGGCGGTTATCGTCGACGACAGCAACCGGAATGTGAAACGCCGACAGGGCAAGCGCAAGGAGAGGACCGTGAGCAATGAGCAGTGAGCAGTGATCAGTCCCAGTGATCAGTAAAAAAAAAAGGCTGCCTCAACCCGTGTTGAAACAGCCCCTGTATAATCATAAAACTTTCTTTTTTTCCTATTTCAACGTACCGGCTTCAGCTTGCTGAATCATGGTTTCGTTGGCGGTAATGAAGATCTCCACACGACGGTTTTGCGCACGACCTTCAGCGGTTTCGTTGCTGGCAACCGGTTCGTCGTAAGCTTTTCCTTCGGTTACCAAGCGGCTTCCGGCCACCCCATTTTCAATCAGGTATTTCGCAACCGACTCAGCCCGTTCGTTCGATATCTTCTCGTTGATTTCGCGTGAACCGGTGTTATCCGTGTGACCATAAATTTTCACATCGGTTTCCTGCGTTGTCTTCAACGAAGTGGCAAACTTCACCAGCGCGTCTTTCGATGCGGTACTTAATGCACTTTTCCCGGTTGCAAACAGGATTCCGCTGTCGAAGGTTACTTTGATCGCTTGCAGGTTGTTCGAGTCGGTCACCGTCTCCACCTGAGCACCTTCAATTTTTTCGAGCTCGGCTTGTTGCTGATCCATTTTCTTACCCACCAGGATTCCGGCACCCGTTCCGACAGCGCCACCAATAGCGGCACCAATGATCGCTCCTTTGCCCGAATTTTTGGCAAATATGGCCCCCAGTCCGGCACCAACCGCGGCACCACCGGTACCACCTAAAATTCCGCCTTTTGTTTTGTTATTTTGCGCTGCCCATTTGCTGCTCGAACAACCGGCAAACATCAATGCTCCGCTTAACAGCAGAACCATCACATAATTAAATCGTTTCATTTGAATTCCTCTTTTCTGTTTGATTGATTATTTTCATTTCCTTCCGAAAACACTTAAAATCCCCGCTAAATTAGAACATGTTTTAATTTTATTTCTTTCCGGAATGTTAAATAAAATTGGAAGTTCTCAACAACTTATTACGTCAAACGGCCAATTGAAGTTCCGCAACATCGCTATTTGAATCCGGATCCGGAGGACACAAAAAAATCCCTGCGTCTTCGTAAAAGCACAGGGATTCATCAGGCCATTCCTCAATCCATCGTCCTTAAGTCTAATTTTTGGTGATGGTCACTTTAATCACCTGGCTGGCTTCCGGCCATGGCAAACCATCGTTTAGTACATGAACTGTTCCCCCCTCTTCGGTATCGGCCGATGTCTGGGCACCGGGATATTCATTCACTTCGGTACCGGCATCGTACAATTCAATTAAATGGGTAATGTCTTTTTCGGCCTCACCATACGACAGCTTGATTCCCTTGTCTCCGGTGGAAAAGAAAATATCGTTTGAAGCGCCCAACATCGAAGCAATGCTCAGGCTTTGTCCCACATGCCCTTCAATGGTGAACATGTATTTCTGACCGGGGAAGAGCGGGCCACCTGTACCATCGGTGCGCATTGCCTGAAATCCGGTTTCATATCCGGCTGCCATCAGCGAATTGTACAAAGGTCCCGGGTTTCCGGTTTCGGCAAGCGTCTCCAAACCTTCACCGTAATCGGGCGTTCCTTCAGTAAAAACAGGCCTATCTTCTTTATCGTGCAGCACCCAAAGAACCGGTGCAACCGGAGAAACATAACCGCTGTTCATCGACAGGTACTCGCTCAGTGGGCCGGCGTTACCGGTTTCGGCAAGCGGTTCCAATCCTTGATCGTAATCAGCGGCACCTTCTGTAAAGATCGGCATTTGTCCGTCAGAATGAACCACCCATGCCACGGGAGAAATAGCTGTTGTACTTGCGTCGAGCACTTCAATGGTCACTGAAAACAGGCTGTTGCCATGCGCATATAAGGTTGCTTTTAAATTGGTCGCAACTGATCCGTAATCATAGCCATCGCCGACAGCTGCCATCAACTGTACCACACCGTTTTCGTCGGCACCACTGTGCGGATTATCAGGTCCAGGCATTTGGTTGACTTGCGTTCCGGCATCCCACAGCATAATTTCCGAAGTAATATCGCGCTCACTGACGGTAGCCGGAAAGTCGCCGTCGTAAACACTGATACCGCCCTGTCCCGGTGCGTAAAATCCATCATTCGACAAGCCATACATGGTTGCAAACGACAATTTGTGGTTCGGCCCGGCGTGGAACCAGAAGGTAAAGGAATGACCGGGGAAGGCTGGTCCCGCAGCCTCTGCACCATCGGGAATAAACTTTGCTCCGGCCTCGAAGAAGTCATAAGGCACCGAAACATTTTCAACCATTACGGTATAGGTTCCCGACGGAAGATCAGCTTTTTTAAGAACATTGTTTTCATTCATGTCATCGTTACACTGCGTAAACAACCCTGCTACCAGTGCCAAAATCAACGTTAAGCGAAAAAGTTTCATAGCATTAGATTTTAAAATTTGTACAGCTAAATTCCTGATAAAGTATCACAGGGCTGTCACGTCACTTTAAACCTTTTGTCACAATGCCAGGACAAGAAAAAACAAAGCCGCCATTGCAAACGCAGTGACGGCTAAACGGATCGTTGTGATGCTATTTTTTAAAACCGCTTGGTGTATTTGTGGCAGTATGGTGTGCCACCTTTCCGCACATAGTGGTTTTGATGGTACTCTTCGGCGGTCCAGAATTTCGACGCGGGTTTAACTTCGGTAGCCACATTGTAGCCTTTTTGTTCCAGCAGTGAAATCAACTTTTCGGCTGTTTTCTTTTGGTCTTCATTTTTATAGAAGACGGCCGAACGATACTGGTCTCCAATATCGGGTCCCTGCCGGTCGACCTGTGTCGGATCGTGAATTTCGAAAAACAGGCGGGCCAAGGTTTCATAGTCTGTTTTCGACGGATCGAAGGCCACGCGAACAGCTTCGGCATAACCGGTCGTGTGGCTGCACACATCTTCGTATGAAGGGTCATCGGTATGCCCGTCGATGTAACCACTCTCCACATTCAGCACGCCCGGCGCCTGCTCCATGTAATATTCAACACCCCAAAAACAGCCACCGGCGAAGATGGCCGTATCCTGTTTGGCTTTTTTCGGCGCACTGGCCGGAATAAACTCCATGGAGATTGAATTGACACAATGCCGGGTATTCTTGTCGGTAAAACCTTCGTTTAAGAAGACATGCCCCAAGTGCGCACCGCAATTGCTGCAGGTGATCTCGGTGCGCATACCATCCGGATCGGTTGTGCGGGTCACGGCACCGGGAATTTCATCATCAAAGGCAGGCCATCCGCAACCGGCATCAAACTTATCGGACGATCGGTATAACTCGGCACCACATCGTTTGCAGACGTATACGCCGTCTTCGTAAAAGTCATCGTATTCACCGGTAAACGGAGCTTCGGTTCCTTTGTGAACGATTACCCGTTCTTCCGCTTTTGTCAGCGGCCGGTAGTAGCGTGATTCTTTATCTGTTTTCATATTTTTCCCTCCCTGCGCGCAGCTCGTCAGCGCGATCATGGTAATTAGCAAGACATTCATTAAGCGTTTCATGTTCTGTTCTCCTTTCTGAATTTGATTTAAGTTGAAAACCATCCATCTCCAACGGGGCGATCCATAATGACTTTCCACTTGTAAAAATCACAGAAGTTTATCACAACAAGTTCACAGAGAGATCTTATTTTCATGACGTTTAAGCCACAACCGGCAAATCAAACACGAAGGTTGTTCCCTTTCCGTATTGACTAAACACCTGGATGTTCGAATGGTGCAGCTCAATAATTTTCTGCACAATGGCCAACCCCAAACCGGTGCTCTGCTGGTCTTCCCTCCCTTTGTAGTAGCGTTGAAAAACATTCGGCAAATCTTCCTGACTGATTCCCTGTCCGGAATCGGCAACGCGCACCTCTACTTTCCCCGGAAACTTGCTGTCAATTTCAATATTGATCGTATCTCCTTCCTGACAGAATTTCATGGCATTGTCTATCAGGTTTTGAAGCACCCGGTCAATCATCGAAATATCAGCTTCCACTAAAGGGACATTTTTCGCAATGGTTGTGTTCACGCTAATGCCTTTCTTTTGCGAAATAATCCGGTATTTATTGGCAATATCGTACACCAGCTCGGCGATTGAAAAAGGTTCGGCATTGGGTTTCACCTGCTGGGTTTGCAGCTTCGACAGTTCAAATAAATCTTCGACCAGTTTTTTCAGGCGGCCACAGCTCTTGAAAATTACCTCGAGGTATTTCCGTTGCTCCTCCTCTTTTATCTTGCCCTGTTTCAACAGCAGCGTTTCGGCGTATCCCTGTATGGAAGCCACCGGTGTCCGCAAATCGTGCGACACATTACTGATCAGCTCACGGCGAAGGTTATCCACGCCCTTCAGTTCCTCAATATTTTGCTGAATGGTATCGGCCATCTCGTTAAATACCATCCCTATTCGATCGATCTCTGTCTCCGTTCGAACCGGAATTCGCGCAGCAAGATTGCCTTTTCGGAACTCATCAATTCCGTGAATAATCGGGTTGAGCTTGTTTGTAATCAGCCAAATTGCCAGCAAACCAACCAAGGCCGAAATAATCAGGATCATAATAACCGACCGAATAGACAGCCCGAGGATGTAGCTTCCCAATACTGCCTGCGCATTTGAGACATATTCCTGGCTGGCCAACACAATGTAAATGTACCCGGTCAGCTGGCCATTTTCGACAACTTCGGTCGCGGAGAACGTTTTGTATTCTCCCGGATTGCGGGGATCATCACCGTAAATAATGCTATGCTCCGGGTCTTGCAGGAACTCCCGAATGGGCGAAAGATTCACCTCCTCCAACTTCACAACTTTATCGGGCGCTACATATTTTAAGATCTTGCCATGGGTATCCAGAATGTACACCTCCACAATTGGATTAATAACCATCATGGAGTGCATAATATCGGCAATCGCTTCATCGCTAATCTTCCCGTCTTTGATATAGGGTTTGATCATATCAGCCGTGTTTTGCGCCAAGTCGCGATTCAGGCGCTGATTCACCTCCACCGAGTAATCGCGCGAAGCTTCGACAGAAACATACATGGCAATGGCTGTGAATAAAAACAACACCAACAGGAAAATAGCCGACACCTGAAGGTACAAACGGTTCACTAATTTTGGTCTCAATCTGGTCATTGTACTTCCCCTTTCTCTCAGGCTTCCCTGAATTTATATCCAACTCCCCAAGTCGTTAAAATGTACTCCGGCTGACTCATGTTTTGCTCAATCTTCGAACGCAACCGGTTAATATGCGAGTTCACAGTGTGCTCAAAACCTTCGAACTCATAGCCCCAAATCTGATTCAGCAATTGCATACGCGAATAGGTTTTCCCGGGATGCGAGGCCAGGTATACCAACAGATCGAACTCTTTCGGCGAAAGCTCAATCCGCTCACCTTTCAGCTCAACGACCCGCATACCGACGTTGACGTATAGATCATCGTAACGCAGCTCGACATTTTCAGCATCGCCTAGTTCCGGAACATGCTCAGCCCGCCTCAAAACGGCTTTGATCCGCGCCAACAGCTCCCGGATTCCGAAAGGTTTAGAGATGTAGTCGTCTGCACCGATTTCCAGCCCCAAAACTTTGTCAATCTCTTCCGACTTGGAGGTGATCATCAGCACCGGCGTGTTGTTCTTCTCCATCCGAATGCGTTTACACACCTCAAAACCATCGAGCAGCGGCAAGCGGATGTCGAGTAAAATGAAGCGGTATTTGTTGTTCAGGGCTTTCATTAAGCCATCCTTTCCATCGAATGCCTTGTCGACTTCCATATCCATATCTGCCAGATGAATTGCAATTAATTCGGAGATATCTTTATCGTCTTCAATAATTAGCGCCTTTTCCATTTGCATTTTTATTGCTGAAACGTAGGAAAGGTAGGATGAGTTTATCACAGAATTATCACAAAGGTTTAAAATAACAGGAATCACCGATCAAAAGGCTCTGAACAATCTCCTAAAATGCCCGATATAACAGGGCTATACTCAACCTTTTATAAAGCAGATTTATTCTGAAAATAAGTTGCTATATTCAACAACTGAATGCAAAAACCAGCAAAATGACGCCTTTACTAAACCATCCCACGTTAAAATCTATCCGTATTATTTATTCCATATTGATCGTTGGTCTCGTGTTCTTCTCGTGTATGAGCTTTTTTATTACTCATACGAGCGGCGCTATCGGTGATTTTGACGAGTCGACAACAAATATGCTCCTGATCTTTGCGAATACATTGCCAATAATCGCTATTCCCGGCGGAATTTTTATTGCCCGAAAACGATTAGTTGGAATTGAAACGGTGACGCTGAAAGAAAAGCTGGCCCAATTCCAATCGGCCATGATCGTGCGGGCTGCCACCATTGAGGCAAGCGGCTATTTATTTTTGGTTTGCTTTGCTTTGACCGGCTCCATAATTTTTTTCTTTGAAGCCATTGCGATCATCACCCTCCAACTCTACTTTTTCCCAAACAATACCCGCCTTGCCAACGAAATGAAACACGATTTGCGGGAACTGTAACAAAAGTTAGATCCGGATAGACGTAAAAAATCCCTTCCAAAAAATTGAAAGGGATCGCTGTATATTGTGGTATTTACGATCTTCTTACAAATACAAAAAACGCTTTATCTTCATCGTTGGAGTCTTCTCAAAAGGAACGGGTTGAAGGACGACTGTCTGGATTCTGGAGAATTTATTGACTTCATCGTTTACCTTTTTCTGAATTTCCACCAGGATGTCATCAACCTTTGCGTTAAATTTCAGCACAGCTTCTTCTTTGGCTTGTTGAAAGCGGGCTTCAATCTCCTCCATATTCAGGTGAACCATCGCGACCAAACGTCCTTTTTGCTGAACAACCAAAGACTCTAATACGTATTCCATCCGATTGATCACCGATTCAATCTCCTCAGGATAAATATTCTCGCCACTGGCTCCTAAAATCATATTTTTAATCCGGCCTTTGATAAACAACGAACCTTTATCAAATTTCCCCAAATCGCCGGTTTTGAACCAACCATCTTCAGAGAACACATCGGCTGTTAGTCCGGGTTCTTTAAAATACCCTTTCATCACATTGTTGCCTCGAGCCTGCACTTCACCCTCGCCGGTTTTCGGATCCGCATTAGCAATCCGCAACTTCACACCTTGCAATGGAACACCGGTAGAAAGATAGCGAACATTTTTGCCGACAGCTCCGGCCAACAACGGTGAAGTCTCAGTTAGACCGTAACCAATTGCCAACGGAAATTTAGCATCTATCAAAAAACGTTCGACCTGATCATCCAGCTTAGCTCCGCCAATTCCAAAGAATTTAAGCTTTCCTCCAAAAGTCTGGTACAATTTCTTTCCGGCAATACGACTCAGTATTTTTTGGAAAGGGCGAATTTTAAATAAAGTACGGGTGATCGCCTTACTATTGATCTGTGGCAAAATTTTGCCTTTATAAACCTTTTCAATAATCAACGGCACCACCAACATCACGGTTGGTTGCACCTCTTGCAGTGCAGGCAACAAAACCGAAGCAGTTGGAGCTTTCCTCAAATAATGGATGGAACAACCGTACATGATCGGAAACACCAAACCTAAGGTATTTTCGAATGTATGTGATAACGGCAAAACCGACAAAAAGCGGTCACTTGAATCAACATACTGAAATGTTAAACTTTGCTGCGCAGTCCAAACTATATTTTTGTGAGAAAGCATTACGCCTTTTGACTTCCCGGTTGTTCCTGATGTATAAATGATCGACAACAGATCTTCTTCATCAACCTCAGTATATTCAAATGCTCCATCTGTTAAAGGTTCATTATCAAAAAGCTTACCATCCGGAGCAATTTCGTCAAAATCCTCCATACAAATAACCCGCAGTTGAGCTAATTCCTTACGGTCAACTTTGAATGCCAAAGCTTCTGAAACGAAAACCATTTCTACTTCGGCATGCTGCAAAATATTGGTGATTTCGGTAATAGAAAAGTCAGGGAGAATTGGCACAACAACTCCACCAACAGACCCGATGGCAAAAAAGGCAACTCCCCAATTCGGCATATTCGCACTGAGAATCGCAACCTTCATTCCTTTCTGAACGCCCATCGCTCTCAACTGATTGCCCAGATGTTCAACATCTGCACGCAAATCACCGTAGGTCTTGGCTTCTTCTCCGGCAAACATCAAGGCCTTATTCGAACTATATTTTCTAAAACTCGCCTGGAGCATTTCAGGCAAAGTCAATTTCATATTTTCCTTCATAATATAACTGCCAACTTCCTCTAATTCATGGAAGAACACGCAAGCTGAGCTGCAAAAGTAACTATTTCTCCCAAATTAGATTTTATTTTAACATGTTTTAGTGACAAGGTCAAAGTCTAAATCTTCGCCCTTGAAACAAACAGTCCAAAGGCGTTCAAAAATCCTGCCGAAGATCCACAACAAACATACAAACCTAAATATAAGAACATTACAAACACAAATATTTCATGTCAACTCAAAAACATACTAGCGAACACCTGTAATACGCGTTCTGCAGTATTGAAATTGCACGATGAACACTCCGTTGAAATTATCTCTCAAAGTCGAAATCTTCTGACCAGATTTGTGTAATTTAGGGGATATGGATAAGTCGGTTTATATACAAGAAACGGCCATGTATGTCAGGCTGCAATTTGAGCAAGATGCTGGTGGACATGATTGGTGGCACATACAAAGAGTATGGCAATTGGCCAGGAAAATTGCGCAGCATGAAAAGGCAGATTTGTTTTTAGTTGAAATGGCTGCCCTTCTCCATGATTTAGATGATTGGAAACTCAAGCAACCAAAACAGGAAACCCGTTCCCGAAAATGGATGATAAAGCTGGGGGTGGATATGGAATACATTGACAAAATTGAGAAAATCATCACTGAAGTGTCATACAAAGGAGCCGGAGTAGATACAACACCAAACACCATTGAGGCTAAAGTGGTGCAGGATGCCGATCGGCTTGATGCAATGGGAGCCATCGGTATTGCCCGTACTTTTGCTTACGGCGGGAACAAAAACCGACTCATCTACAATCCGGAAATCAAACCGGAATTGCACATTGATTTTGAGTCGTATAAAAAAGCAAATGCTCCAACCATAAACCACTTTTACGAAAAACTGTTATTGTTGAAAGATCGCATGAATACAGACTATGGAAAGAAGATGGCGGAAGAACGACATCGTTTTATGAAACTATACCTGGATCAGTTTTTCAAAGAATGGAATCTCAATTGAGTGACTTGTCTAAATCATACCGAATATGAAAATTGCACACATTGCTATTTGGACCCGTGATCTGGAGGGAATGAGAAATTTTTACCTCCATTATTTTGATGCCAGTTCAAAAGAGGCCTATTACAATCACACTCGAGATTTCAAGTCGTATATGATTGGTTTTAGTGGTGACTGCTACCTTGAACTCATGCAAATGCCCGGAATCCCAGCCAATAAAAACGATATTCGCAAACAAGCAATCGGCTTTATTCATCTGGCAATTAGTGTTGGGTCGAAAATAAAAGTGGACGAAATCACCCAACAACTTAAAGAAGATGGCTTTCGGGTATTAAGTGAACCCCGCACAACAGGAGACGGTTTTTATGAGTCGGTAATTTTGGATCCCGAAGGCAATCGAATAGAACTGACCGTCTAGTTTCCACTTGTAATTTCTCTATTTTCCAGCCAAATCCAACGCATTCGGCGTTTTGGGAATTTTCAGTAAAAAACGGGGAAATCCCGGAAAATCGTTTCTGCAAAGGCATGGTAATTTAGGTTAAAGTTTCAAACCTAAAATCAACATGCTATGAAAACAAAATCATTCGTCTACATTCTGATGATGGTCTTTTTCACCATCTCTTGCCAGCAAGATCTGCTCCCGGACGAAGAACTTTCGGCAGAAGCACAAACCAAAAGCGCGATTACTATCCCTGATGGATTAACAGAGGGTACAGTAATAACGACACAGTTCTACAGCCCCTCATTGGAAGGGAATTTAGTCGGCGATCCTGCGCTGCGCAATGTGAATATTTATCTTCCTAAATCCTATTTCCTCTGTCCTGAAAAACGATTCCCGGTCATTTACTTTTTGCATGGAATGCCAGCTTGGGAAAAAATGCTGATGGAGCCTGCCTCCTTCGAAATCTTCCAGCAAATATCAGGGTTGGCTCCAGTCGACTTTCCTGCCGAAGGTTTCACCCAATGGTTGAACCAACTCATCGATGAAGGCGGGATGAAAGAAACCATCATTGTGATGCCAAATGCCCAAACGATATTTGGCCCTTCCTTATACCTCAATTCCGAGGTTTTAGGCAACTATGAAGACTACATTGTTAACGAGCTCACTGCCTTTATCGACCATAACCTCAGGACTATTCCTCATTTTAATTGGAGAGCTATTTCCGGGCACTGTGCCGGCGGTTACGGTGCGCTGAATATTGGCATGCGTCACCCGAAATTGTTCCGGTATGTCGGTGCACTATCGCCAGCACATTTCTCCGAAGCACATTTCAACCAAATTGCCCTTTATTCTGCTTACGAAGAAATGGTTTGGCAACAGCAAGGAGCTCCCGCGGGGCCTCTTCCTTACTCTCCTTTCGAACCTGCCAAATTTATGACAAACACGGTTTATTTACTCTGCCAATTTTGGTTGCCGAATCCGCAGAATCCACCGTATTATTGTGATCTTCCTTATACTTATATCGACGGTCAACCGGAAATCATTCCGGAATTGATGGCACGGATCGATCAACAAAACCTACTGGCTGAAACAAAACAGTTCCAGAAAGAATTGAGACAATTAAAAACCGTCTATTTTGATTGCGGTTCAAACGATGAGCTATTTATGTTTCCGTTTAACCAAATGCTCGATGCACAATTAACAGAAATGCACATCAAACACCAATTCGAAGCTTTCGAAGGAACTCACATCAACCATTTGTACGAAAGATTGGCCAAAGCCTGGATTAAATTATCCAACGATTTCCCGGACTATGAAGACGAATAATTTCCTAAAGGAGGTGTAGAATGCCCCTCGGCTTCTGCCCTCCTTTTTCAAACCTGGGTTAATCCAATCAAAAAGAGTCAATCGACGTATAATCGATCAGGAATGTAAATAGCAACCAGAAATCACGGCCATGAAATTCGAACGTCTGATTAATAGGGGCGAAAGATTCTTGACGCAAGCCTCTCGAAAAACACCCAAAAGCCAGGAAACAACCGAGCTGTTCAGATATTTCATTGCCGAATCTGTAGTTGGCATTGCTCTCTGCGGATCACTACTTATCATTTCCTTAATCGTTCGGGCTCCAATCATGGTCGAATACGCCGCAAGCCTTTTGATCGTTCTTGGCCCACTGTCGCTTAGCGGTTATTTTCTATTTAAAAAAGTGGAGTATTGCATGCTACTCCAAAAACTTGTAACCATCAGTACTGTCGTTTTCTTCACCGTAAAAATGGGAGGGCTACTAACCAGCGGTGGAATAATCATACTGGGAGCTGCTCCGGTTTTTAAAACATTGGTATTCAAACAACGCGCGCGGATGGTCCTTGTATACATTCTATTTCTCTGCTGCATCATCTTTCTAGCAGTTTTTGACTCCCACTTTAGTGGAAAAAATCTGCTGTCCGTCAGCCAAAACAAATTCTTTTTCGCTTTGAACTTTACAGTTATCATTAGCTATATTTTCTTTTTTGCCAGGTACATACAGCGGATGTTTACTAAGCTTGAGCACAACGAGACTCTTCGCCAAAAAGAAATCAATAGAGCTAAAAGTCGACTCTACACCAACATCACTCATGAGTTCAGAACACCACTCAGCGTGATTTTAGCCATTGCCGATTCCTTAAAAAAGCGAGCAGACACCGATACAAAAACGAAAGCAGACACGCTCATCCGCAACGGCCGGAACTTACTTCAACTCATCGACAATCTATTGGATTTAAACAAACTGGAAACCGGGAACCTGCGCATAAACCAATGCCATGGAAACATCATCCCATTTCTAAAGGAAACGTTCCAACTTCAGGAATACGCCGCACGACAAAAAAATATTCGATTCATTTTTAAAGCAGAACCTGCTTGTTGCTCAATGGACTTCGATGCTCTGAAAATCAAAACGATTGTTACAAACCTGCTGAGCAACGCCATCAAATTCACCCCTGCGGACGGTTATGTTCTGATGAGAGTTCGCTGCACCGAAAAACAACTGACAATTGCTGTTCACGACAGTGGAATTGGCATCCCGACGGATCGACAACAGAAAATATTCGAACGCTTCTACCAAATAGATGATAGTGACTCCCGACCTGCTGAGGGAAGCGGAATTGGCCTTGCGCTGACTAAAGAGTTGGTCGAATTGCTAAAGGGAACTATAAACTTAGTAAGCAAACCCGGCAAAACTGTCTTTAAAGTCAACATACCGATTACGTCTCATTCAAACAAAGAGCTCCTTGTGCCAAAGGCCGTCATAACTTCTCATCAGGAACAAACTCCAGCCAGGTCGTTCACCAATGAGATTGAGTCGCCCGAAAACGAAAGCTACAAACTCCTGATTGCTGAAGATAACGCGGACTTAATTGACTACCTGACAAATTGTTTCGATACTCGATATGAAATACAAACGGCTACAACCGGTTCCGAAGCGAGGCTGAAAGCACTCCAGACCATTCCGGATCTAATCATCAGTGATGTCATGATGCCGGAGATGGATGGATTCACCCTCTGTAAAAAACTCAAGGAAGATTACCGCACGAGTCATATTCCGATCATATTGCTAACCGCTAAGGCCGATATGCCTTCCCGTATAGAAGGTTTGGAACAGGGTGCAGACGCCTACATCGCCAAACCATTCAGTCAAGAGGAACTGGAAGTTCGGATGAAAAAACTACTGGAGCTTCGCCTTAAATTATATGAAAGATATGCGAACGGAAATTTGAGTCAACTGTCTCCAACAACGGCCTTTATTCGCGAAGATCAGTTTATGACACAAGTAACAGATATTATAAACCGACAACTTGTCGAGGAAAACTTTAACGTTCATGTGCTTTGCGCGGAAATGGCCATGAGCAAATCGCAATTATACCGTAAGTTCAGTGCGCTGACCAACATGTCGGCAGCTAAATATATCCGAAAACTACGCATGCAGCGAGCCAGACACTTGTTGTTGACATCTTCCCTCAACATCACAGAAATCAGCTACGAAGTTGGCATAAAAACGCCATCTACTTTTAGCGAAATATTTAAAGATGAATTTGGACAAAGCCCATCTGACTACCAAAACCACTTCAACGGCCATCTTCGAAAAAACTGACCGCACAAAAACCATCCTCCTCTGCGAATGCAACATCGAATTGATCCGGTTTTTGTTAACCGAAAAACTAAATGGATAGTAATTTTTGGGTTAAAAACCGGAAATCGAATCAACCGTTGAAACCAATAGACAACAAAAAACCGTAAAAAACTAAATAAGCTATTAATCAATGTCTCGATCAAATACATTCAAATAATTCACAACATCTAATTTTAAAACTTCAAGTTATGGCTAAAATAAATTTAACACCTGAAGAAGAAGAAACCCTCGAAATCATAAAAGAAGAACAAAGTATTGAAAAGGAAAAAATCTTAAAAATATTAGTTGGGGAAACCTATTTTGAAGATCAAAACGTTGTGAGATTCTTGAAAGACAGCTGGTATACCGATTTGGAAAAATACTACAAAAAGAAATCTCAAGGTGAAATCAATTATCAAAAAAAGTTTGAAAAATTAATTAATAAAATGGACAAGCTAATTCAAAAGCATAAAATAGAAGATGCTTATTAGGCTTAGTTCTTTTTATACGAATATCTTATACTAATAAAATTGTTTCTACGTTTAAGCTGTCAATACTGGCAGCTTTTTCAATTATCCCCCTGCCGATAAACCACTCTCGTACGTCCCCCTAAAACTCAAAACAGTATTTCTCAAATTATATCCCCGGCAAGATGCAAACTCACCAGTATGAACAAGGGTTATTACGCATCGTGAACCAATGGTGTTGGATGATTTACCCTCTGAAATTTTATAAGCTAGAGTTCATTCGAGGAAAAACTCTAGCTTGTAAAAATTCGTAAAGGAATATGCCTCCGGAAAACGACAGAATTGGACAAAGTGCTTGTTTTCAACTAACCTTAACGATAAACACCATGGGTTCAGTCCGCACACAGCAGAGCTTAAGGGCCAAGCTAAACTATTTACTTTTTGACCGGTTTGACGCTTCTGAAAGAGAAATGAGAAAGTTTCATTTTGGCACGCAAATGGGATTTATGGGTGGAATGCTTTTTTGTCTGATTGAGTCTGTTATCTTCAATATCGCAATCCTCCGACATTTCGGTTTAACGGGAATTATTTACGCTTTCATTTTACTTGTCATCTTCTTTTTCATCCAAAAAGTCAAGTATTTGATACTGGTGAAAGAGCTTGGATTACTGGCTATTGTATTTTATTTTACATACCACACCGGAGGCCTTTTGACCTGTGGGGGAATCATTCTTGTCGGAATAGTACCGGTTTTGGTATCACTTAGTTTTAAGAATTACCGGCAGATCATACCGGTTTTTTCTACCTATTTTGTTTCTGTAATTTACCTGGCAATCGCCGACAAACAGCTCCCGGGGAAAGAGCTAATTCCGCCGAATTGGAACCTGGTATTGTTTGCCTCAACTTTATTGGCATGCACTTTCGTCTTCTTCGTTTTTGCATTATTGGCACAACGAATTTACACGAACCTGGAACACCGGGAAACCGAACGTCAAAAGGAAATCAACGATGCGAAAACCAGGTTATACACCAATATCACGCACGAATTTCGCACACCGCTGACTGTGATTCTGGGCTTGGCTGATTCAACGAAAAATAATGGACAAACCGACTTTCCGTCCAAAATGGACACGATTATAAAAAACGGGAAAAACCTGCTTCAGCTGGTTGATCAGATGTTGGATTTAAGTAAGCTGGAATCAGGCCGGATGTCCGTCAATAAAATCGGCGCCAACATCATTCCATTTCTGAAATATGTCTTCCAGTTGCAGGAGTTTTACGCCGAGGAAAAAAACATATCCATGAAGTTCTCATCGGAAAGCCAGTCGCACGAAATCGAATTTGATCCGGAAAAGCTGGCCTCAATTGTGTCCAATCTTATAAGCAATGCCATCAAATTCACACCCGACGACGGCCAAATCAACATGAAAGTTTATCGGAACGATGAAAATATCTGTATAGAGATTATGGACAACGGTATTGGAATTCCGCCCGAAAAGCAGGAGACGATATTCGACCGCTTTTACCAGGTGGATAGCAAAACTACCCGAAAAGAAGGTGGCGCCGGAATAGGGCTCGCCATAACACGGGAATTGGTTCACCTGCTGAATGGCACAATAGAGCTACGAAGTCACCCCGATGTTGGCACCGCCTTTACCGTAAAGCTTCCCTACATTGCAGCTTCCGAAAAACCAGTTACAGTTATCAACAAAGGACTTGAACCCGATTCCAACGGGGACGCTGAGGCTGAGACTCAGCTCCCTCTTGAAGTGGGCAATCATCAGCGACTACTGATTGTTGAAGATAACGCCGATGTGGTCGGCTACCTGAAAGCCTGCTATCAAAACCATTTTTCTATTCAAACTGCAAAAAATGGAAATGAAGGTTTCCTGTTCGCCGTTGAAGAAATTCCGGATATCATTATCAGCGATGTGATGATGCCTGGAATGGATGGTTTTGAATTGTGCCAAAAGCTGAAAGACGACTACCGAACCAGCCATATCCCAATAATCTTATTAACTGCCAAAGCAGATATTCCATCCCGAATCGAAGGTTTGGAGACCGGAGCCGACGCCTATATTGTAAAACCATTCAATCAACGCGAACTGCTGGTGCGCATGCAAAAACTGCTGGAACTGAGAAGAAAGCTTTTCCAAAGGTATAGTCACGAGACAAATCTGGAACTTTCGCCCGATCCGATCCTTCAGAAAGAAGATCAATTTATTCAAAAAATAAACGAAACGATCCGCAACAATTTGGGAGATGAATTCTTCAATATTCAGGTGCTTTGCAGCGAAATGGCCATGAGCAAATCGCAACTCTACCGGAAATTCAAAGCCCTTACCAACCAATCGGCAGCAAAACACATCCGCACACTTCGAATGAAAAAAGCAAAGGACTTGTTGCAAACCACTTCTATGAATATCACGGAAGTTGGCTACGAAGTTGGGATGAAAAGTGTTTCAGCTTTTAGCCAGGTTTTCAAGGAAGAATTTGGACAGAGCCCGAGCGAATTTGCACACCACATGGCGGACAATCAATAGAATTCCGGTCAATTTCCCGATTTGGGAAGTATCCTAAAAACTCCGGGAAAATGCATAAACGCGTTTTATGACTTTAGCAGTAATTTGGATTGTAATAACCAAAAAGCCAAAAGTCATGAAACGAATTATTCTTTTACTAATCAGTATTTTCATCATTGCTTACGGATGCAATGATGATATCCTCCCTGCAGATTCTGCATTGGAAAATGGAACCCTAAAGAACGCTGAAGTCAAGATGGTACCAATAAAAGGTGAAGTGTTTAATCATTTTTACGGAGAACATCCTGACTATGGAACAATGTCTGGTTTTCTTTCGCATGTGGGGATACTAAATGAAACGGAAAGCACCTGGAAATCTGTTGATGATGGTGATGGCAGTCCTCTTACCATTTCTAAAGATATTGTATTCTGTGCCGCTAATGGAGATAAGCTAACAGGAAGGTGGGACGGAATGTTTATAAGTCAGACTGAACTTGAAGGCATTATGTTTTTTGAAGGCGGTACCGGCAGATTTGAAAATGCATCCGGCCAAACAACTGCCAATGGATACATTGTCATCGATGGAGGCAAGCTCATTGGAATGTATTTAGCAGGCGAAGGTGAAATTTCAAACGTTGGAAGCGGTAAATAATTTGTATACCGGCAGTAATTTTCCACCTCCAGACTAACATCGTTAAGGATTGTATACAAAAACGTTGGAATGCCCATCCCCAATTTGCTGCATTGCCAATCAATCTTGAGTTCTCTTATAGAATCCGGTTTTAAACCCGGAAAAATCCGAAAACCAAAAGCTATGAAACGAATTGTTTTTTTACTAATCGGATTCCTGATGCTCAGTGTAGCCTGTCAGGATGAGTTTGTTGAAACTGGAAACGACGCAACCACTTTGACGAAAAGCGCCAAATACGAAAAGGTGAAAACGTTCCATGTAAAAGGACATGTCGACGCGATTCCCAATATTAATTTGCCCTTCACTTGCTGCACCCCTGTTGACGCTGAAATTGCTTTACCCGGTAGTGGTTGGGTAAGCGGACATAAAAACATTTTCGGCGAATTCGTCCAGGAGGAAAGCTTTTTTAACCGGGATTTCTGCGAATTCAACTTAACTCCGGAAGGACCGGTTATTTACAGCCATGCAAATGTTGAACTTACAAAGAGCAATGGTGATAAACTTTTTGTTGATAGCCATTCGTGGGTCAATGCGGCTACTGGTGTTATTACCGGCTATAATGAAATTAAAGATGGAACAGGCCGGTTTGAAGGAGCGTTTGGCCTGTCCGATATTGTGAACGGCACTGTGGACCCCGATACAGGAATAGCCAGCAGGGAAGAAGACGGGTACATCACGTTGGTGCTGAAAGAATAACGAGTCGAGTACAACCACTAAGCACCGAACTCGATTTCGGGTCCGGTGCTAGAACCTAAAAAACCAAAAGCCATGAAACTAATTCTATTACTTGCAATTACGTTATTCATCTACAGCTGGACTGTAAATGGACAAAACAACACACAATGGAATACGCATCTCGAAGGAATTACAATAGATGATATCGCCGATGCAGGTGATTATCTCTGGTTGATTTCGGGGCTCGGTACTAAAGTTATAAAATATGACAAAAACTCTGGCAATGTTGAACTGTACGATTACGTGGATTTTAACATCCAACCCGATGATTGGTTTACTGATGTGGTATGCGATAATAATGGAATCCCATGGGTTGGAACATTTGTTGGAGCATTTAAAATGACTGATGATAATACCTGGATTTTGGTACACCCCGAAGGTGCATGGGCAATGACGAAGTCGAAAGATGGAGTCGTATGGATCGCCTATCAATACGAAACAATAAGATACGAAGGAAATAATATTAAAGTATTTGATGCTGGAGATTACTTTTCATCGTTAGCAACGGATAATGTTGGTGATTTATGGGGCGCTAGACAAGGTATTCTATTCCGGGGCCTTTCGAAATATGATGGCAATAGCTGGAATACTTACACTCCGCCATACATTGTGGGATATGTTACGGATTTAGCTATCGATGCAAATGGCATGAAATGGATGTCTGGTGGAGCGCTAATTTCGTACGATGGTACAAACTGGGAAGAATATTATACTCCTGTAGAAACTCATATCAATTCCATTGCTATTGAAAATAAAAGTATCTGGTGTGGAACAAAGGACGGTCTGATGCGATTTAGTAATTCCCAATGGACCGTTTTTGATACAGCAAATTCAGAACTGCCTTCCAATGTTGTCAATTCCATTGCTATTGACGACAATGGAACAAAATGGATTGGAACAAAAAATGGTCTGGTTGCCATCTACAATTTAGCGACAGCCAATGTGTCTGTTGCTTCCAAAGATGCCGGTTTTGAAATTCACCCTAACCCGGCAACAACTTATTTTAATATCGCGCAGAACGATGCATTGCCGAAAGGCAGCAGCCTGGAAATATTCACCATTGAAGGCAAAATACTTAAACGCCAACTGATAACAACCGAAAATAGTCGGATTGGCATTAGCGACTTGACCAATGGTGTATACCTTTTGAGAATAAAATCCTCACAAGGCACAACGGTTAGAAAACTGGTTAAAAACTGATACGAAATGCTGGGTTCGAAGAATTAAATCCGGTTAGGGGGGGCCAATTCTTTCGAAATCCACCTTTACAATAGGGCTCTTTGTTCGCCCCAAGCTGATGAAAATCGAAAAAGCTGAAAGAAATGGCTCACAATTGCGAATAAATAGCCAAAAGCCAAAGTCTAAGAAACGTCCTGATTTGAAGCGTAAAAATCAATGTTTAACCTAAAAAACCAAAAGTCATGAAACTGTTCAAAATATTACTAATTGTAATGCTCATCCTGGTATTCGCCTGCGATGACGACTATATCCCAGAGGAAGAACCAACCATTGCAACTATTGAGGTAGTATTGCCAGACAGCACAACTCAAGAGCCAGACACACCTGAAGTGCCTGCTGTTGTTCCTCCGGATGAACCGGTAACTGTCCCGGTCGAGCTGTCCAATGTATACCTTTCGGGGCACCCCGTTAAATCAATTGATTTTGAAAACGATTATGTATGGGCTACGACTGACAGTTTCTTAGTCAAACTAGATCAGTTTAATAAGACCATCACCTACTATCCATATCCATACACGGATCAGAATGGCAGTTCCTACAACTTAAAGGTTGATAAAAACGGAGAAAAATGGATTGCCCGTTCCGAATACTTACCTCATTGGTCAAGTATTTATGAGAGTCATAGCAGCAGCATGTATCGTTTCGATGAAAACCAGTGGACAAAAGTTAAATCTATCGGTTATGGTGAAATTCTGTCACTGGCAGTAGACAAAAACAACAACAAATGGATAGCTACGCTAGGTAATAGCGGGGTATATGTAATCAAGCAGGATAGTTGCTTACACTACACGTCTGCAAACTCGGGGCTCGTCTACAATAGCGTGGAACAAATTTCTTCAGACAGAGATGGAAATATATGGCTGTATAATTATGGTAATTTAGGTGGTCTCATTTCTGCAGATGTATCAATGATAAGATACGATGGAGATAATTGGATTTCTTATTTTTTGGGGAGGAATTTTTATCTCGTGTGGATGAGGCTAGACAGCCAAGGGAATCCTTGGGTTCAAAATCCCTGGATAATTCAAAAACTGGATACCGCCAACATATCATGGTCTGAAATAACCCCATTAGACATCAACGAACATTTACGATTACAGACAATTGAAGGAGACCGTAAATTCTGGTATACAAGAAGCCTAAATCTAAAAGGTAATGGTATCGCAGTTTACAATGGTTCGGATTGGAACTACTACACAACTTCCAATTCTAATTTGCCTTCCGATACGGTTTATCAAATAGCGATCGATTCATTCGGTACAAAATGGATCGGAACGGCCAATGGACTGGCTAGATTGGAAACAATACCGTAAATAGCTGATTGTTGCTAACGGAAACTTGCCTCAGCTTATTTTTGTTCCCAAGGCCGTTGCTCAGCAGCATAGCTTAGCTGCTCGTACCAGCTTTTGCCATATTTGCGGATCAGGGGTTCTTTTAAAAACTTGTATAGCGGCAATTTCTGACCAATACCACACTGTCGGCCCGGCTTGCAAATATCCAGTTCCTGGTAATTCACAGCATCGAATCGTTTATACTCGGTAATGCGAATCGGGAACAAGGCACAGGAAACAGGCTTCCGAAAATCGAGCTTTCCATCCAGAAAAGCTTTTTCAATACCACACTTGGTGATGCCTTTTTCGTCGACAAATACAAAAGCACAGGCTTCATTACTCATCAATGGCGTAACCAAATCGCCATCACTGTCGATCACCGAAGTTCCTTTTTCAGCAACCACCTGCTTACCTTCTTCCGTAATATATGGCTCGAAAACAGGATACAATTTCTCTATAGTAATCGCTTCCTCCTGCGTAAGTGGAGCACCGGAGTCTCCTTCCACACAACAAGCGCCTTTACACTTCATCAAATCGCACAGGAAGTGCTCTTCAACGACATCAAAACTAACGATGGTTTTTCCTATTTCGAGCATAATATCTTTCGGACAATAAAAAAAGCCTCTCCTCAAAATCGGGAGAGGCCTGCAAATATAAATGAATTTACTTAACGTTCAATCAATACTTTACCGGTCATTTCAGCAGGAATTTCCAAGCCCATTTCTGAAAGAAGGGTTGGGGCAACATCAGCCAAAATACCGTTGTTGATTTTCAAATTCTTGTCATCACTCACATACACACATGGAACCGGGTTCAATGAATGAGCAGTGTTTGGAGATCCGTCAGGGTTTACAGCATTGTCTGCATTACCGTGGTCGGCAATGATCAATACATTGTAATTGTTTGCACGAGCTGTTTCAACAACTTCTTTAGCGCAAGCATCAACAGCTTCAACAGCTTTAGTAATTGCCTGGTAATCGCCGGTGTGTCCAACCATATCGCCATTCGCGAAGTTCAAACAAACAAAATCAACTTCACCTTTTTTCAACTCAGGAATGATCGCATCTTTAATATTCGGAGCTGACATTTCCGGTTGATGATCGTAGGTAGGAACTTTAGGAGAAGGGCACAACAAACGTGTCTCACCTTCAAATTCCTCTTCGCGGCCACCGCTAAAGAAGAAAGTTACGTGGGCATATTTTTCAGTCTCTGCAATCCGGATTTGCTTTAATCCAGCTTTAGAAACCACTTCACCCATTGTGTTTATTGGGTTTTCCTTTTCGAAAATAACATTCACATTTTTGAAGTCGGCTTTATAGCTGGTCATGGTATACCATTGTAAATCCATTGTGTGCATATCAAATTCGTGCAGATCTTCCTGTGTGAAAGCAATGGTTGTTTGACGCAAACGGTCGGTACGGAAGTTGAAACAAATTACAACGTCTCCCTCTTCAATAACAGCCACCGGACTTCCGTCTTCTTTCACCATACAAATTGGCTTGATGAATTCGTCGGTTACACCGGCTTCGTATGAAGCCTTCATTGTAGCCAACAGGTCAGTTGATTTCTCACCTTCACCTTTTGTATAAAGATCGTAAGCCAGTCTCATACGATCCCAGTTTTTGTCGCGATCCATTCCGTAGTAACGACCGATGATAGAAGCAAATTTACCATTGGTCCCTTTTAGTCCTTCAAGATCAGACTCCAGGAATCCGTATCCTGAGCGCGGGTCTGTATCGCGACCATCTGTCAGCCCGTGTACAAATACGTCGCTCAATCCTAAATCGGTACCCATTTGGCAAAGGGCAATCATGTGCTTACTTAAAGCGTGAACACCGCCAGGGCCAATCAAGCCAATCAGGTGAACTTTTTTATTGTTGTCTTTAGCGTAATTAAAGGCTTTCAGCAGTTGTGGATTTTCCCACATTGTTTTTTCGCGGATAGCTTTGGTAATCTTAACCATGTCCTGATACAAAACACGGCCGGCACCAATATTCAGGTGACCAACTTCCGAGTTACCCATTTGTCCGTCTGGCAAACCAACATTTTCTCCGGAGGTAAGCAATTGTGAATTCGGATATTCTTTGATCATAGAATCCATGAATGGTGTTGATGCCTGAGCAATTACATCGCGTTCGGAACCATCACCAATACCCCATCCGTCGAGAATCATCAAAAGTGTTTTCTGTGCCATAATTTATAATCAATTTAAACTAGTTATTCTTTCGGCTCACAAAATTATTCTTTTTTCACCAACATCGGAAACGATCTCTCCTTCCTTTGGTCAAATTAACAATTAAATAATTGGTATTGACACACCTTAATTTCGATTCCTGGCTTTTCAATGTTCACAGCGAGCACTAAAATGACGTCACTATTGGAGTTCCTTATTTATTAGCACGGTTTAACGAGATTACCTATCCTCGACGCAAAACAACTATTGCCTGAAACGCCCTTCATTGTTGGGAGAAAGCAGCTGCTAAAAGCAGGATGAAATTGAATGAAAATTATTTCTGAGAAACAGGTCTTTTTATTCTATTCTATTGATTTATGGCACATTAACCATCACAAATGGGGATAATGACGGGAATTTAAAGGAATAGTCCGAAATAAAACCCCTACATCATGGGATTGATGCATGCCCTTGCTAAAAATACTTTTACAACAGAAAACCAAAACACCTTTTATCTGTATGAAAATCTTCAATAACATCGGAATGATGGCAATGGCTCTTTTGATATCGGGTTATGCCATGGCGGGGTCGGACGAAGAAAACAAAAACCCGGCATTGAGCTTCTACGGAGCCTACAAAGGCGATGCTGTTTCTAATTTTAACGGTGGGATCAAAACCGGATCCACCTATTTAGGCTTGGCCGATTTATTTCTTGAATTTAACACGGAAAACGCAGGCTTGTGGAAAGGCGGCACCTTCATGGTACACGGAGCGAACACCCACGGCGGCGAACCCTCTGCTAATCTGATCGGCGACTTTCAGGTCGCATCAAATATTGAAGCCGGAAATCACACCTTCCTATACGAACTTTGGTACAGCCAAACTTTTGGGAATTTCCATGCGACTATTGGTCTACAAGATCTGAACGTAGAATTTGCCAACAGCGAATTTGGAGGTCTCTTTCTGAACAGTTCATTCGGGATTCACTCCATAATTGCTGACAATATTGCTGCACCAATTTTCCCATTAACATCTCACGGGATTACTTTATGCTGGGAAGTATCCAGTCGTTTAAATCTAAAAACAGCCGTCTATAAGGGAAGTCCAATTGATTTTGAAGACAATCCCAACAACCTAAAATGGAACCTCAACTATTCAGACGGATTACTATGGGTGGGCGAAGCCAACCTGCACTGCAGCCAGCAGGAAGATTGCGCCGAAATTATTAAAGCGGGGTTCTTCTATCACCAGCACAGTGAAGACTGGACCGTCTCTGATGAATTGGAGTCCGACTACGGATTTTACCTGGTGGGCGACCATCGAATTAGTCCAGCCAATGACTATGACAAGGGACTCAGCATCTTCTATCAATTGGGGGTTAGTCCACGCAACGACAATGTTGCTTACGTTGGAACCGGCATTCATTACACCGGACTATTTTCGGACAAAGGAAAAGACACTTTTGGGCTGGCAATGGCCAGAGGGGTGATGACCGAAGAAGCGGGACAGGACGAAACAACATTTGAGCTTACATACAAATTACAAATCAACAAATACCTCTATCTCCAACCTGACATCCAATACATCATCCATCCCGGCGGGACTGACATGATGCTTGACAATGCCTTGGTTGCCCTATTTCGTTTAGGATTGGAATTTTAATACTTCAGCTTATGTTCTTACAAACTTCAGATAATAGCAATAAAAGGCTGGCTGGTTTGAAAACCGGAGAAGAAGCCATCATCAAATACGTATTCGGACAAGGTGCTTTCCGTAAGCGAATCTCAGAAATGGGATTCGTAAAGGGACAAAAAGTAAAAGTAATCAAAAATGCGCCGATGAAAGACCCGGTTGAGTATGAAATAATGGGGTACAAAGTTTCGTTACGTCGCAGCGAAGCGGAAATGATTGAAGTGATCGCTGAAAGTGAAGCGTCACAAGCACTGGCCGGTAAATTCGAAGGCACAATCGACCATCACCGATTGAAAGTATCGGGCGGCAAAAAGAGCAAGAACATCTCGGTGGCTTTGGTCGGCAATCCGAACTCCGGGAAAACGACCTTATTCAATTACGCCTCAGGGTCAAAAGAGCGCGTTGGTAACTATGCCGGCGTAACCATCGATGCCAAAGAAGCCCGCTTCCGACAAAACGAATTTACATTCCGGATCTCCGACCTTCCGGGAACTTATTCTATTACCGAATACTCACCCGAAGAACTATTCGTCCGCAACCAAATTGCAGAGCGCAAGCCCGACGTAGTGGTCAACGTAGTGGATGCATCGAACCTGGAGCGCAACCTCTACCTCACAACCCAGCTGATCGACATGAATATCAAAGTGGTCATTGCCCTGAACATGTACGACGAACTGGAACAAAAAGCGGTAACATTCGACTATACACGTCTGGGCGAGATGATCGGTGTTCCGATTGTACCGACTGTCGCATCGAAGGGAAAAGGGCTCAAAGAACTTTTCGATAAAATTGCTGAAGTATATGAAGAACGCGACCCAATTGTCCGGCATATCCACATCAACTATGGAAGCGATATTGAACAATCAATTTCTCTCATTCAATCTGAAATAAAGAAGGATGAGCACCGCAACAAGAACTATTCAACCCGCTACTTGTCCATCAAACTATTAGAGGATGACAAACAGACTCGTGAGCTATTGACTGAAAATGCCAACTGCGATGCTGTCATCAAGCTTGCGGACAAAGAGACTGCGCGTTTGGAAATTCTGATGGGTGATAAATCGGAGACGTTGATCGCCGATGCTAAATATGGTTTTATTGCCGGAGCACTGAAAGAAACATACAAACCGGGAGCCCATTCCCGCCGAAAAAACAGTCGTGAAATTGACAAAATACTGACCCACAAAGTTTGGGGATTTCCGATATTCATTTTCTTCATTTGGGCAACGTTCCAATTGACCTTCACCCTGGGTAGCTACCCTATGGACTGGATGGATGGCGGAGTCGGCTTTCTCGGAGACCTTGTGTCTTCAATCATGCCCGACGGCGCGTTGAAAGACCTGCTCGTTGACGGAATTATCGGAGGCGTTGGCGGAGTAATCATATTCCTTCCGAACATCATGATCCTGTTTTTCTGTATCTCACTGATGGAAGACTCCGGTTATATGGCCCGCGCGGCCTTCATTATGGACAAACTGATGCACAAAATGGGATTGCACGGAAAATCGTTCATCCCTCTGATTATGGGTTTCGGGTGTAACGTTCCGGCAGTGATGGCTACCCGTACACTCGACAACAAAAACGATCGTTTGCTGACCATGCTCATCATTCCGTTCATGTCGTGTAGTGCGCGTCTACCTGTTTATGTGCTGTTGATCTCCGCGTTCTTTGTCAGCAACCAGGGAGCAATTTTATTCCTCATTTATTTCATCGGAATCGCCCTCGCCGTTTTGGTCGGTTTGCTCTTCAAAAAGACTTTGTTTGCGAAAAAAGAAGTCCCTTTTGTAATGGAGCTCCCTCCCTATCGGATGCCGACTCTGAAAAACACCACCATTCACATGTGGCACAAGGGGGTGCAATACCTGAACAAAATGGGGACAGTGATTCTGTTTGCATCGATTATCATCTGGGCAATGGGATACTATCCGCGCCATGTGGAGTTCACTAAAGATTACGACAGCCTGATTTCTCAGGTTGAAACAAATTCGACATTGAACGAAACGGATAAAGGCCAGCAAATAGACCAATTGGAACTTTCAAAAGAAGAAGAAAGATTAGAAAAATCGTATATCGGCCAGATGGGGCATTTCATTGAGCCGGTTATTCAGCCACTAGGCTTCGACTGGAAAGTTGGCATGAGTATTATAACCGGAATGGCCGCTAAAGAAATTGTGGTCAGCTCCATGGGGGTCCTTTACCATGCGGGGATGGATACCGACGAAAATTCGCAATCGCTGAAGGAAAAACTGCAAAGCCAAACATATACCAACGGCCCAAAAGCCGGGCAAAAGGTATTTTCACCCATCGTCGCGTTTGCATTGATGATTTTCGTTCTCATCTATTTCCCTTGCGTTGCCGTGATTGCTGCGATTAAAAAAGAGGCAAACTGGAGATGGGCCATTTTCACAACGGTTTACACTACAGCAATAGCATGGATTGCAGCTTTTGCAATTTACCAAGTCGGTAATTTATTCATCTAAATGACCAAACATCATGATTCAAAATATTATTGTTTTAGTTATTCTTGCGGCAGTTCTCATCAAAGTCGGATACAGCACTTACAAATCGTTGATCACAAAAGAAAAAGGGCTCTGCGGTAGTTGTGTCAGTTGCGATTTTAAACGAGAGCTAAAAAAGCGAGGAAAACTAAAGCCTTACAGTCCAAACAAGCTGGTCTCGTTCCGTAAGGAAGAAATTCGCTTTGCTCCAAGGCAACAATAAATTTAACGAGCTAAATACTCCGGATTTTCGATAATTTCCACATAAAATTCGGTACAAATTTAGAGGGGAATACTTCAAGGCTGTCAGATATGACAGCCTTTTTTTGTGCCAAAAACCACGTAAAAAGTCAAGGTAAATCAAACCAACGGAACAACCACACTAATCACTCAAATACAACCCATTAGAGATGAATAGACAATCCAACAACCACCTAAAAAAACACCAATTATACATTCGTGCAAGTTATTTAGACATTGGTTAAGGTACTCCATCGAAAGAATAAGTTAGTTCACCTTCGGGATTTTAACCGAAAATTTTGACAGAAAAGGTATGGGAATGAGAATATCAAAATTCAAAACACGTTTACGCAAAAACCGGGCGATCTACTTTCAGATCCTGCCGTGTATTATTGCACTATCGTGTTCGCTGCAAACTAAAGAAACCACGATTAAGACCGGGGGCCCGGAAGTGGTCGATTTTAAAGTTTTGCCATTCAGTCTGGCTGATGTAAAACTATCGGATGGCCCTTACCTGCATGCGACAGATCTTGGAATTAACACCTTATTGGAATACGAACCCGACCGGTTCCTTGCCAAATTCAGAAAAGAAGCCGGACTGGAGCCAAAAGCTGAAAACTACGGTGGATGGGAAGGTGAATCGCTGGCCGGACACAGTTTAGGCCATTACATGACAGCCATAAGCTTCATGTATCTCACCACCGGCAATGACGAATTTTTAACTCGCGCGAATTACATTGTCGATGAACTGGCCACCTGTCAGGATGCCAATGGAACCGGTTATATTGGTGCATTCGAAAATGGCGAAAAGATATTGACGGAAGAAGTGGCAAAAGGTCAAATCAAAGCTCAGGGTTTTAACCTGAACGGTTTGTGGTCGCCTTTCTACACGATCCATAAAATTATGGATGGACTGTACCATGTGTACAAATATTGTGGTAACGCAAAAGCACTTGAGGTCGAAAAAAAGTTTGGAGACTGGGTTGGAACTGTTGTCAATGGCCTAACCGATGAACAGCGTCAGGAAATGTTGCATTGTGAATTTGGCGGCATGAACGAAGCGCTTGCAGATCTCTACGCTGAAACAGGAGATGAAAAGTACATGCAGTTGTCTTTCAAATTTAAGCACGACGCAATCATCGATCCAATTGTTGCCGGGGATGATATTCTTGCAGGGAAACATGCCAATACACAAATCCCCAAGTTTGTAGGCTTGGCTCGTCGCTACGAATTAACAGGCGACAGCGCCGATTACGAAGGAGCCACCAACTTCTGGAACATGATGGTTCATCATCATGCTTATGTAGCGGGAGACTTCGACAACTACGAATACCTCGGGGAACCGAATCAACTAAACGATCAGTTAAGTAACAGCACTGCTGAAACCTGCTGTGTTTACAACATGCTAAAATTGTCGCGCCACCTGTTTGAGTGGAACGCTTCGGCCGAAGTGATGGACTACTACGAACGCGCACTGATCAACCACATCCTTTCGTCGCAACACCCCGAGACAGGACATGTCATCTACAACCTGTCGCTCGACATGGGAGGATTTAAGGAATACCAAAATCCGTACGACTTTACCTGTTGTGTCGGATCGGGCATGGAAAATCATTCCAAATATGGACGAAACATTTACTATCATTCCGAAAACTCACTGTACGTTGGGCAGTTTATCGGTTCCGAATTGAGCTGGAAAGACAAGGGAGTTGAAATCATCCAAACCACCGAATATCCGGAAGAAGAAGGCACGACATTGGAAATCAAAACCGATTCGGATAGAACCGTTTCTTTCAACCTGAAAGTGCGGTATCCCTCGTGGGCAAAAAAAGGCATATCTGTCAAAATAAACGGAAAAAACAAACAAATTGAAGGCCAGCCGGGAAGCTTCGTTAGCCTTGGTGACAAATGGAATGATAGTGACATAATTGAGATCAACATTCCGTTCAGCTTGTACCAGGAAACGATGCCGGACAACAAAAACAGAGTCGCAATTTTCAACGGGCCCGTTTTGCTGGCTGGCTACCTGGGGCCACTTGACGACCCGAAAGCGACCGATCCCATGTATGTTCCTGTACTGATGACCAAGGACACTGTTCCTTCGAATTGGCTGACTCCGATTGAAGAACTGAAAAACACATTCAAAACCTCCGGAGTAGGCTATCCCCGTCAGGTAATGTTGAAACCTTTTTACCGCACTCAGGACTGCCACTACACGGTTTACTGGGATAGCTATTCCGCAGAAGAGTGGGAACACTACCAGACAGAATACCAAGCAGAACAAGCCCGAAAAAAAGCCTTGGAAGCCAAAACCATCGACATTTTCCGCCTGGGTGAAATGCAGCCGGAGCGCGACCACAACTTCAAAGAAGAGAAATCATGGGTTGGCGAATACAAATCGAAAAAATACCGGGAAGTTGATCGTGGCGGGCAAGCCTCGTTTGACATGAAAATTGACGGAAATGGGCCAGATGCGTTGGTGTTTGAATATTGGGGCGGATTTGCGGGTTCGCATACCTTTGACATTGTTGTTGAAGGAACGAAAATCGCAACCGAAAACATTACCAACAAGGCTCCGGGCAAGTATATCGACGTAACTTACTTGATCCCTGAAAAACTAACAAAAGGGAAAAGTCGTATTAAAGTTGAACTGCTTCCGCATGACGGACACCGTGCTGGTCCTTTATTTACGGCCCGAACAATCAAAAACGTTAGATCGGAGAACTAGTTTTAATAAAAGCATCAATTCTTTTTCTCTGTAACCATGGTGCCCCCACACCATGGTTTTTACACCTTAAAACAGATTCCTGAAATACATCTAAAACCGACCAACGGAATGACAAACATGAAAATTCAGCTTACAACAATAACGGCTTTCTTTGCCCTTCTTCTATCGATCAGCGGATATGCACAATATTGCCCCATGAAACCGGCAAACGGCAATCCAGTTCTTCCCGGATATTTTGCAGATCCGACAATTAAAAAGTTTGGCGACACCTATTACATTTATGCCACGACCGATGGCATAAAGCTGGCATCGGGCGAGCCACAAGTATGGATCAGCGAAGATTTGGGAAACTGGTACGACCAGGAAATGGATATTGAATTGCCGGAAGGGCTAACTAATTGCTGGGCACCCGATGTACTTCAGGGGGAGGATGGTAAATATTATTACTACATGGGAAACTGCCAGTTTGGGTGTAACATCTACGGTTACGTCTCCGACACGCCAACCGGTCCGTGGAAACCTTTAAACAACGGCGAAGCAGTCATTCCGGTTGGTACCGGCAAAGAATATTTGCCGGCGCTAGATGCCCAGTTTCTCGTTGACGACGACGGCTCATTATATAACTATTTCGGAACCTGGTGTACTTCGTTTAAAGGAATGGGGTGGGTGAAAATCAACTCAGACGATATGCACACCATCGAGAAGGAAGGTTTTATCCCAATAGAGCAAATCCCTCAGGCTTTCGAAGCAGCCTACCCGATCAAAAAAGACAGCATTTATTTTCTGATGTACTCATCGGGCGATTGCCGTCTAGGTACGTATGCAGTTCATTATTCCTGGTCGCTATCACCCGAAGGTCCCTGGACTTATGGCGAAAACTGCCCCATTCTGGAAACAACATCCGATGGCTATATCGACAGCCCCGGACACCACTCAGTACTGGAGAAAGATGGCGAATATTACATTGTTTATCATCGTCACGACAACCCGCACAGCAGTGGAGGCGAGTTCCGCCAGGTATGTATCGACAAAATGGAATTCTCCGATCCCTACACCATTGAAAAAGTAACGCCGACACACGAAGGTGTCTGCTTCGAAAGCAGCATGCCCGGCAATTTGGCTTTCGGCGCAAAAGCAAGCGCCACATCAAGCTATCGTTTGGTAGCCGAAGCCAATCAGTATACCCGCAAAGATGTTGATCATCTTTACGCTCCGGAATTGGCAACCGACGACAACAACGGAACCATGTGGAAAGCTGCCAGTGCAACCTTGCCGCAATCACTGGTTATCGACCTTGGAAAACAGCAAGACATTAAGCGAATATTTACGCAATTCGAATATCCGACATTCTACTATCAGTATAAAATTGAAGTGTCTGCCGACAGCACAAATTGGGAACTTTTCGCCGATCAAACCGCGAATAAAACAAGCGGATCGCCAATGATCGATGACAACAACACCTTGGCCCGCTATGTAAAAATTACGGTAACCGGAACAGAAAAAGCAGGCATGTTCCCGGCCATCTGGAATGTAAAGGTATTCGACGAAATCTTCGAAACACCTGCAACAAAGAATCACCCCATAGTCGGAAAAGACGGGAACACCAAAAGCCAAGGGCTGCTGGTTAACTTCGACGCTTCCAAAGTAGGAAAAGGTGAAATCAGCCACGTGAAAAACACAGGGCTGCTGGGTGGTGAATTCAAATTAGCCGGGACGGCATCAATCGAAAAGGTTGACGGTGTAAAATCGGTTCAACTTGATGGTCAAAGTTTCTTTGAGCTATCCGAAAAAGCTCCGCAAAGCCTCGACTGGAACTCACCATTTACTGCTTCAGCCTGGGTTTACATCCCAGAACATCAGGATGGAGCTTGCGTCATTGCATGGAACTCGCGCGAAAATATGCTGCAGGCGTCTTACGCTGCCATGATGGTCGGAAAAGGCAACTACGGAGCGATTGCACATGGCGACGGTTCCGTTGACCTGAGTTTTAAAAATGTTCCCTCGGAGAATGAATGGCATCACTTGGCAGTCACTTTCGACGGTATGAAAGAAAGCATTTATGTTGATGGGAAATTGGATCGCGAAATGCCGCTGATGCTTTTCGTGGAAAAAAGTAAAATTCTGATCGGCGCTTCCGGCATCGAACCGGAGAATTTGAAAGGATCAATTGCCAACGTTCGCTTATACGATCAACCAATGACTGCGACACAAATCGCGGAACTTTACCTGGAAACGAAACCGAAAGGACTTTCGAACAAATAGTTTACAAACAAAAAAAGAACGGTCGCTATGATAAAAAAGATGTTTAACACCTCTTTCCAACGAACAATGCGATACACATTTTTCGCATTGCTTGCCTTCAATTTTCTTGCTTGTACAAGCGGTCAACCCCAAGAAACGAAGCGACCAAAAGTGCTGAAACTGGAAGAAGGTTTTTCATCCTACCACACGCCTACGTTAGGACTGGAGTTAGTGAATTCATCGCAAACAGTGGCAAAACTGGAGGCGACCGATTACGATAATTTTGATTTAGCGCCTTATGAATGGCTAGAGAAAAGGGATGCTGATGGCTTTTACCACTTAGGCGATATCAATTTGTCTGTTAGAAATCCGGATAGCCTGAGTTGGACAAAATATTCATCGGCCGCCAAGCGTCAACCGGTTAAAGCAATTACCTCAGAAGACAGCTCCGTTTTGGCTGCTGCTGATTTGAAAAATACTTTTCCGGACGATTTTCCACTGCAGCTCACTCGTTTTTGGCAGAAAAAGGATGACCATTTAGTTTTAAAATTTCAACTAAAGAATCCACTAGAGCATGCCGTAGAAATCGGGGCGCTTGGCATCCCTTTAATTTTCGACAACAACTTTGATCACAAACACCTGGATGAGGCTCATGCTGAAAATGTCTTTTTCGATCCGTATATTGGCGAAGATGCAGGTTACCTTCAGGTTGCCCGCCTAAACGGAGAGGGGCCAGTCATGCTCGTTTTACCTTACGGCCATTCCCCCTTCGAAGCCTACCGCCCCTTGCTGGACGATCCGACAAACAGAAGCTTCACCTTTGAAGGCTTTCACGAATGGATGATCTACAGCAAAGCTTATGCTGACAACGAATGGAAAGGTTCGGAACAATGGAATGAGCCAAGGTCAAAAGTACTGGCTGCAGGTGAGACAATTGAATTTGGACTGGAATTCGTTTTAGCTGACTCCATCAAGGCCATCGAAAAAACGTTGATCAGGCACGATCGACCAGTGGTGGTAGGTGTTCCCGGTTATGTTTTACCGGAGGATGTCAATGGCAACCTCTTCATCAAAAGTAACAAGTCGATTGCTGCAGTCCAGGTGGAACCAAAAGGTGCACTGGAGGTCAGCTACGACTCCCAAACCAAAGGCAATTGGAGCAAGTACCGGGTGAAAGGTGCAAAATGGGGACGCGCCCGACTGACGCTCGTTTACGACGATAAATCCATTCAAACGATCAATTATAAAATCATCAAACCCGAAGCGGAAGTTGTTGCCGACAACGGGCACTTCCTGACAACCAAGCAATGGTATGTCAACGATGATGATTTATTTGGCAGAAGTCCTTCCGTAATCACTTACGATTACGAAGCAAAAAAACAACTGACCGAAGACCGGCGTGCCTGGGTAGCAGGCTTGAGCGATGAAGGCGGTGCCGGCGCCTGGCTGAATGCGATCATGAAACAACTGGTAGAACCAAACAAAGAAGAAATTGCTAAACTCGAAGATTTTGTCAATCTAACGATCGTTGGCGGCATTCAATCTGATGAAGGTCCGGGAAAATACGGTGTGCGAAAAAGCATGTTCTATTACGAACCGGACTCGATGCCTTCCGGCACCTACAGCGATACAGTTGACTACAGCAGTTGGTCGGCATGGCCAAAAAAAGAAGCCATATCGGTTGGACGTTCCTATAATTATCCCCATGTTACCGCTGCCTATTGGGTGATGTATCGGCTGGCTCGCAACCACGTTGGACTGACCACGCAACAGGACTGGAGCTGGTATCTTGAACAATCGTTCCACACCGCAATGGCAATGGTAAACCTGGCCCCGTACTACGCACAATTTGGACAAATGGAGGGCTCTGTTTTTCTATTTTTACTGAAGGACCTTCAAGCCGAAGGGTTCAGCGACATGGCTGCAGAACTGGAAGAAGCCATGAAAACTCGTGCTACCCATTGGGCATCGTTGAACTATCCGTTTGGAAGCGAAATGCCTTGGGACTCAACCGGACAAGAAGAAGTGTACATGTGGTCCCATTACTTCGGATTCTCTGAAAAATCGTTGGTGACAATCAATGCCATTTTAGCGTACATGCCTACAATACCACATTGGGCCTACAACGGGAACGCCCGCCGCTATTGGGATTTTCTCTACGGAGGAAAACTATCCCGCATCGAACGGATGATTCACCATTACGGTTCGCCGCTCAACGCTATCCCTGTTTTAACCGAATACCGCGATCACCCGGAAGACCTGTACCTGCTACGGGTTGGGTATGGCGGATTAATGGGTGCTCTTTCAAACATCACCGAAGATGGTTTTGCTCCCTGCGCCTCTCACTCCTTCCCTTCCACCCTCAAAAATGATGGTATTTCGGGAGACTACGGCTCCGGCTATTACGGTTATGCGGTGAACAGTGCAAGCTACATCACTCACGACGACGAACTCGGCTGGCTGGCTTTTGGCGGTAATCTTTCGGAAAAAGGACCATGGATTGAAACCGCTATTACTACTGCGTCAAAATCGAAAATTTATATTTCCCCCGCCAAGGCATGGATCACCCTGACTGCGGGAGCGATTGAGAAAGTGAGCTACAACAAAACAACCGGAGAGATAAATTTGACATTGTTGCCAGCTGACACCTACACCCCAAACGCCTACCTTTTAGTTGAAAAAAATCATCAGAAAGTGGCGATCAAAGGTGACTATCGAAAAAATGAACGCGGTGATTTCATCATTCCATTGAAGAAATCGTCCGTAACAATCAGCATATAATCTTAGTTGAAGTGCTATAAATATAATGGAAGCGTGACCTCGGTTCATCTAAAACAGATCAACTGAGGTCATTCAATTAAAAAGAACACTTTAATCAAAAAAAACATTTTTTGGATTCAGTGACAATATGGGAGCAAAAAATATTTAAATGCTATTTTTACCGAAATCAGGAAGATGCTTTCCCAGACAAATAAGAACAACGAAGATCGACAACAATTGATGGATGCTTAAATGAAAAAAAACGGCGCAAAATATCATTTATTCTTTTTAAATACGCTTGTGTGTTTAATCGCATTGCTCTGCTTTCATCAAACCGTTTTTGCTCAAGATCAGGAACCTATTCAATTCCGTCACTACACCCCGGAAGATGGCTTACCATCGTCGTACGTTAAAAGCATTACACAAGATACCGACGGATTTATTTGGGCTGCCACGCGTACAGCAGTTGTTCGTTTCGACGGTCAGAACTTTCAGGAATTCCCAACCTACAATGATTCTCTGAAGCCCCTTCAGATTTTCTGCAACAAGCTGTTCATGACCAAAGATTCAATTCCGATTGCCAGAACAAACAACGAATCTTATTACTATTTCAATCGGGATCTTGAAAGCTTCTACCCGTATCCGTTATTGACGGCATTAGGCCCAACCAGCTCCATTGTCGCATCCAAAGGAGGCTTCTGGGTTTGTCAAAACGACCAGATTTTCTTTCTAAATGAAGCTACCGGGCAGCGGGAAGGATTAAGACAAAAACTCAAACTTTTCCAGATTCCAGAAGGGAGTTTATTCACATCTATCCTTGAACGAGGCAACCGTCTGGTTTTTGCGACCACTAAGGGTAAAATATATTCCTACCAAAACAACGAACTCCGGGAATTCGATCTTCCCAATGAACTGAACAAGGACCAATTCGACCTTCGTTTTATTGATTCCCACGATAATCTTTGGATTCACTCCCAGGATTATGGATTAGCTAATTTAAATCTCACGAATAACTATTACAGTTTTTATGCTGAAGCAAGAAAAGACAGCTACCACTTACCACACAATTTAGTACACTGTTTCACGGAAGACCACGAAGGAAGGGTCTGGGTCGGAACAGAATCAGGACTGGCCATTTATGATCCTGAAACCGACAATCTGGCACTTCATCATTACAAACTAGCAGAACCTAACGGGTTGAATACAGATCCGATTTATGATGCTTTTTGTGATCAGCAAGGCAACATTTGGTTGGGGACTTATTTCGGCGGAATTAATTTCTGGAATGGCGAAAAACAGTTTTTCAGAACCTGGACTTCCGGATTTGGGAAATGGCACCTAAGCGGCAATGTGGTTAGTTGCTTAACGGAAGACGTAGCAGGCAATTTATGGATCGGCCTCGAAGACAAAGGCCTCAACAAATTGAATCGCCAAAACGGGAAAATGACTCACTATTCGTCGGAAGATGGTCCAAATAGTTTGTCCTATAACAACCTTCACGATTTACTCTTCGTGAACGACCATGAATTGTGGATTGCGACCTATACAGGCGGAATCAATGTTCTGAATACCAAAACAAACCGTTTTGAGTATTACAACCGAAAAAATACCAACAACGCTCTTTCAGACGTCATTTACCAATTTGAAAAAGTTGATGACCGCGTTTACATTGCGACCTCAGAGGGAATAGTCGTATTTGAACAGAAGGACAAAAAGTTCCATAAGCTCAAACCTGAGATCACGAGCAGTTTCCAGTTTGAAAGCATCGCAAAAAACGGACAATTCCTTTGGTTTTCATCTGCCCAACAAGTATTCCGATACGATATCAGTAAAGACTCCATCGCTCCATTTAGATTAAACGATGAACTTCAAATTGTTAATTTTGTAAAAACCGACTCGAAAGGAAGAGTGTGGTTTGGCAGCTGTTACAATGGACTATTCTATTTGGATGGAACAACAGGTGAAATCACCCAAATTAACGAGGATAATGGTTTCCCGGCACAATGGATTTTCAGTTTGGAAGAAGGAAAAAATGGCTGGTATTGGGCGAGCACCAATAAAGGACTGGTGAAATTTCAACCTGAAACAGGCGCCAGTACGCTTTACGACAGTAATTCAGGCATCCCATTCAACCAGTTTAACTACCGCGCTTCTTTCACCGATAGTAAAGGAAACACCTATTTTGGTGGCAACAACGGAATGATCTCTTTCAACGAAGAGTCGAAACCGAGCCAGATTCATAAATTACCGGTTGTTTTTACCGGGTTCCAATTATTCAACAAACATGTTCATCCGGGCGACATCAAATGCATGGACAGGTCAATCAACGAACTGGACGAGCTGGTGTTAAAATACAACCAAAACGTATTCACACTGGAGTACACTGCTTTTAGTTACGCGACCGGCGGTCGTTGTCAATATTCGTATTTTCTGGACGGCTTTGAAACGAAGTGGAATAATGTGGGGAACCGGAACTTTGCGACTTATACCAACCTTTCGCCTGGCACATACACCTTCCGCGTTAAAGCAATCATAAACGACAACCTAAACGAACCACAGGAGCGACAACTCACAATCACCATTTTGCCACCATTTTGGCTGACCAACTGGGCTTTCGGCATTTATGGCATCCTGGCTATTCTGATTTTCATCCTTGTATTCCGGGTCGGTAAAAACCTGGAAAAAACAAAAGCGATGGCCGAACTGCAACGTCGCGAGAAAGTACATGCTGACGAAATACACAAGGTGAAACTCGAGTTTTTCACTAATATCTCACACGAACTAAAAACACCGCTCACCCTCATTCTAGGACCGCTGAACAAGCTGATGGCAGAAGAAAAGCTTAGCCCTGCATTTCGGAAGCGTCTAATCGGAATTGAGCGAAACGCAAACCGACTATTCCTGTTGATTAACCAACTGCTGGAATTCCGGAAAATAGAAAATGGTAAGGAAAAGCTCAAAGTCTCGCCTTGTGATGTTAGCTTGATGATGGATGATATATCCAACTCATTCACTAATTTGTCGGAAACGAGAGATATCGATTTTCAGCTTGAGTTTCCGGCCCCCGGTAAAATGGCTTGGTTCGACGTCAACAAAGTCGATAAAATCATTTTTAACCTTTTATCGAATGCCTTTAAGTTTACACCTGAGGGTGGTAAAATTAGTTTTACTGTTGAGTTGAAAAAACGAATTCCCCGAACGCCGGATGAACTCATCGACATGGTTATCACTGTTTCCGACTCCGGAAAAGGAATCAAACAGGAAATGCTGAATAAAGTATTCGACCGTTTTTTCCAGATCGAAGAGGAACAAGTAGACAATACCGGATCGGGTATAGGACTAGCCTTTGTAAAAAGCTTGGTGTTACTGCATAAAGGGCAGATTACTGTTGACAGTATCGTAAATAAAGGAACAAGCTTCAAAGTTCAGTTACCGGTCAGCAAGGAGGACTTCAACTCTCAGGAAATTTCCATCGAGCCGGTTCAGTATCATCAGGCGATGCGTGCTCCGGTTATTCAGGACGTCTCCGGCGGCAAAAGCGAAACCATCAACCCGGATGCACTTTCCTCAAAACCAACCATCCTCATCGTGGAGGATAATATCGACCTGATCAACTTTATGAAAGAGTCGCTCGAAATGAGCTACCAGGTCGTGATGGCCCTAAATGGTGTTAAGGCGTTGGAAAAACTGGAGAAAGTTACCCCCGAATTAATTATCAGCGATGTGATGATGCCAGAAATGGATGGCATTGAATTGACTAACCGCCTAAAGTCGGACCTGAAATTATCGCACATACCAATCATTCTGCTGACATCGAAAAGTGGCATGGAAAGCAAACTTCAGGGACTGCGTTCCGGAGCTGACTATTACATTGAAAAACCATTCTACCCAAATATTCTGGAGCAAAACATCGAAAATATTCTAAATACACGGCGTCGTTTGATTGAGCGTTTTAAGACTGATGATACAATTCAAATTGAAGAAGTAGCTCACTCTGAATCAGACAAAATTTTCATTGAAAAACTGACTGTAATCATCAAAGAGAATATTAGCAATCCGGATATGGATGTGAGCTTCCTCATCAAAGAAATGGGCGTAAGCCGCTCCCTGCTTCATATCAAATTAAAAGGATTAGTCGGCTGCTCCAGTACTGAATTCATTCGGGCGATCCGCTTGAAAGAAGCAGTCAAATTAATTTCAAGCGGGAAGTGCAACATCTCCGAAGCCGCCTACGAAACAGGCTTTTCGAGCCCAACTTATTTTACGCGCCGGTTCCGCGAATTCTATGGAAAATCACCCCGGGACTATTTCAACCACTAGGAACTACAACCGCTCTGATCTGTTTTACCCCGTAGCTGAATCTACACATTGCTGCAAGTTTTTTACACATTGCTGCCAAGCCAACTCATGCCTTTTCCGCTACTTTATCTTGAGATCTGCTACACATCCGGCAGATCATGAAAATCATTCATCCGATTAAAAATGGCAAAAACGAAATTAGCTTTTTACACAGCGTTCATCCTTCTGATCCAGGTGGCTTGTCAACTTTCAAAAAAGACAAACAGCACCAATCCGGCTACAGTCGAAAATAAAGAAACCTATCTTCCGGTTGACGCCTGGCAGGTTGCAAAAGACAATGACTACAACGACAGCACCAGCCGGTTCAACTTTTACCGGATGAAAGAAACCGAAAACCTGGTCGCGTTTTGGGAATCCGGATTTGGCAAAGCCCCTTCCAACACAAGCGATCCTAAATTCCGGTTCGATTTGGATGATTTAATTGCAGAAAGTGAAAAGATGTTTCAATTTTTTCGCGACAGCCTTAAATTTGTTGAACAAGGCCATTCGCTCACCGACAAATACCGGATGAACTTTTACGTTTTCTACAACGAAGACGGAACCGTTTACGGAGGCGGTGCCGACGACTCGATCGGAGTCATGTGGCTTTCGCCGGGACGCATTCAGGATAAACCTTACGGAGCCATGGCGCACGAGATGGGGCATGCGTTTCAGTATATGGTTTCAGCCGATGGCCACTGGGGGTTCACTTCGTCGCCGGAAGGCAGCAAAGGCCAAAGTATTTTCGAAATGACTTCACAATATATGCTCTGGCATTATTACCCGGACTGGATGCGCTTTGAGAACTATCATTTAAAAATTTTCATGCATAATACGCACAAGGCATTTTTGCACGAAGACAACATGTATTGCTCTCCCTACGTGCTCGAATACTGGTCCGAAAAACATGGAATTGACTTTATTGCCAAGCTCTGGCGCAAAGCGAAAGAAGGAGAAGATGCGATCATGACCTACAAACGGATCACCGGAATTGACCAGTCAGCATTTAACGACGAGATGCTGGATGCTTATCTCCATTTCATGACTTGGGATATGAATCGAATCCGAAAAGTTGCCAGCAATTTTGCCAACCAACACACGACAAAAATGGAAATTGACGGTGACGGTTGGTACAAAATTTCTGCCGACAAATGTCCCCAGAATTATGGGTACAACGGCATTCAATTGGAGGTTCCGGCAGGTGGGACCGAAATAAAACTTGATTTCAAAGGAATTGCCGGTGCAGAGGGATATCATGCAGTCAACACGGACAGAGCAGGTTGGAGATACGGTTTTGTTGCTGAAAAAAGCAACGGTGAGCGCATCTATAGCGACACCTCCTCTCAGAACAACGGTCAGGCAAAATTCACGGTTCCTGAGAATACGCAATGGCTTTGGTTGGTTGTCGTTGGCGCTCCTACTCAGCATTGGGAACACATCTTCGATGGAGATCCGGACAATGATGAACAATGGCCTTATGAGATCAAGCTTGATGGTACAAAACCGATTCAGTCCGTTGTGAACTAAATGTAGTCGACGACGGCACCATAATTCTTCTTTTTTTAACTTTGGGTTCCAATAAACCTTAACAACAACATACAATGATTAAACGATTATTATTCACTCTCGTGGTCGCACTGACATTCTACACGGGAGTACTGGGGCAGGTAGCCTCTGTTTCGTCCCCCAACAACACCATTAAAATCAACGTCAAACTAACCGACCGGATTTACTACAATTTGGAGGTAGACGAGAAAGGAACCATGTGGTACTCTCCTATTTCGATGAGCACAAACCAGGGAGAACTGGGACAAAATCCGGTGCTTTTGAATCAATCTTCAAACTCTGTTGATCAATCCATCAAAACTGTTTGGGGAACCCGCAGCGAAGTCAAAGATCAGTACAACGAGCTGACACTCGATTTCAAAAATGGGTACTCCCTAATCTTTCGTGCTTATGATGACGGAGTTGCCTATCGATTCAAAACTAGTAAAAAGGGCGAGCTGCTGGTTTATAACGAAGAAGTTGAATATCGCTTTTGGAAAAACCATAACATGCTGAGCAAGGTCGCCGATTCCTTTTCCACTTCCTTTGAGCAATTATACACGCGTGAGCGATTGCGGGACGTAAGCCCTCAGAATCTCATCAACCTGCCAACGGTTATTATGGCCGACAGCATTTACCTGACTGTACTTGAATCGGATTTGTTCGATTATCCGGGCATGTACCTGTCAAAATCGATCAACCACGCACACCGATCATACCTCGACGGAAAGTTTGCAACCTACCCAACAAAATGGCAACAAAACAACTTCCATCTTGAAGTGACAGACCGTGCTGACTACATCGCAAAAACAGAAGGAAGCCGCTTATTTCCCTGGCGGGTTATCGCTGTTTCGCGCACCGATTTGGAAATGGCTGACTCGGATCTGGTTTATAAACTGGCCCGTCCCTCAAAAATTAATGCCGATTGGGTAAAACCGGGTAAAGTAGCCTGGGATTGGTGGAATGCCATGAACCTGGAAGGAGTTGATTTTGAAACCGGAGTCAACAACAAAACCTATGAATACTACATCGACTTTGCCGCTAAAAACAACATTGAGTATGTAATTATGGATGAAGGCTGGTCCGATCAGTTCGATGTGCTGCTACCAACCCCAATGGTTGACATGGAGCACCTGACTCAGTATGCCAAAGAGAAAGGAGTTAAACTGATTTTATGGGCGGTTTGGCACACCATCGACCGTCAGTACAAAGAAGCATTCGAGTTGTTTGAAAAGTGGGGCATCGCTGGTGTGAAAGTTGATTTCATTGACCGTGACGATCAATTGGCAATCGAATTTTACGAACGACTAATTCAGGAAGCAGCCAAGCACCATTTGTTGGTCGACTTTCATGGTTGCTCCAAGCCAACCGGCTTACACCGCACCTACCCCAACCTGATCAACTACGAAGGAGTGCACGGCAACGAATACAATAAGTTTAACGACGAGCAAACTCCGTCGCACAACGTCGATCTGCCGTTCACTCGCATGATGACCGGCCCAATGGATTACACGCCTGGCGCAATGACCAATTTTGTACAGAACGATTTTCACCTCAGCTACTATAATCCGGGGAGTAATGGTACCCGCTGTCACCAACTGGGTATGTTTGTAGTCTACTTTGCTCCGCTGCAAATGCTATGCGATGCGCCAACGGCCTACGAAAAGTATCCGGACATTCTGGAATTCTTGAGCGCTGTTCCAACAACCTGGGACGAAACAAAAGTACTGGATGGTAAGCTGGGCGAATTCATTGTAATTGCCAGAAAAAAGGACAACATCTGGTATATCGGAGGAATGAATGATTGGACAGAACGGGATGTCACATTAGATCTTTCGTCTTTACTCGGCACCGGAAATTATGAAGCGACAATGCTCGTTGATGGTGTTAACGCCAATCGAAATGCGGAAGATTACAAAGCAGTCAAAAAAGATGTTTCGGCAAACAAACCGCTTCATCTAACGATGAAAAAAGGTGGTGGCTTTGTTGTCCGGATTCAAACAAAATAAAGATTAACCATCATTGGCAAAATAAGAGTTAAACGTATTCACAAAAAGATATAACACTGAAGTAAAAGCCATTAACCCAGATCACTTTAAACATCCGTGACAGTTTTTTAGACATTAATACTACTTGACTGAGAAGATAAACGTGATATTTACACCATGGTTTTTAGATCAAAACATTAGTGAAATTTGACAAGAGCACACCCCAAAGGCTGCTTTAGTCATCGTAATACTTTTATAACTTTTGCCCCGAAAAACACCGTCCCTCTGGCACGGTGTTTTTTTTGTTCGTTTGAATCAACATAACCAGAGAGAATTCAGGTTCCGAGTTTCAAACAATCAGAACGATCCACTTTCCACCACTATTCCTTAGTGCAATAATGAAGAGCCTCCGTGTTTATCGAAGGCTCTTCATTATTGATCGCTTATAATTGCTTATCAGGATACATTTCATCCCAATGTTCAGGTTGGTTTTTCAACTTTTTATCGAACCACGAAATAATGGTATCATGCCATTCCAGCCGCTTCTTGTAATCCAGAATATGGTGATCTTGTCCATCCACCAGCACCATCTCAACATCCTTACCCAGAATTTTCAAGGCTGCATAAAACTGCAGGCTCTCTCCGACCGGCACATTCGTGTCAGATGTTCCATGCAATAGCAAGATGGAATTTTGAAATTTATCGGCATTGTACAGCGGGCTTTCATCTACATAAATATCTTTTCGGTTCCAGGGATAGCTGTACCTACCGGCACCGGCATTGTAGGAATACCCCCAATAGCCTTCGCCCCAGTAACTACTCAATGCACTAATCCCGGCGTGAGATATGGCTGTTTTAAAAATATTGGTTCGGGTTTGCAGCAACATCGTTGTAAACCCACCATACGAGGCACCAATACAACCTACATTTTCATCGTCCGCAGTTGGATGCGCTGCTAAAAATTGTTGGGTACCGTCAATAATGTCGTCAATGGCATCCAACCCCCATCCGTTTACATGCAAAGCCGAAAAACCCTGACCAAAACCTGTTGCACCACTGGGTTGCAGAATATAAACCATGTAGCCGTTAGCAGCCCAGGTATTTGCCGGATAACGTCCTCCAAATGAACGATCAATCGGCAATGTACCACCGTAATAATTGACAATCAAAGGGTATTTCTTAGTTGGATCGTAATTCACAGGATAGTAAATACGGCCGTAAATAGTGGTTCCATTTGCATTGGTGAAATTCCAATCCTCATTCTTACCAAACCCAATCGATTGAAAATCATCCTTTTTCGGGAAATCCAACAGCTCTGACTTTCCGCTTTCTAAATCAATCGCGTACAACTTTTGCGGCGAACTAATACTGGTTCCTTCAAATACAGCTGATGCTTTATCGCGGGCGTAACTCATTTTACCCAAAACATCTACCGGCAAATCGATTTTTGTAAACTTCTTCGACTTTAGCTCCAACCGGTAAAGATTGACGTAATCTTTCTCCGCGACCGACAAATAAACGGAGCCATCCCTTGCCCAATGAACATCGTTGATCACCGGGTCAAATTCCCGGGTCAGCGCTTGGGCCGTTTTATGCTGAAGGTCGAAAAGATAAAGTTGATTATCGTAGCTGTTCGGAATTCGTCCTTCGCTCACATTCACGCCAATTTCACCAAAACATTCCGAACCGCCAGTCACCAGCAATTGCTTTCCGTCGGACGAATATTGACAATAGCCGCCATAAAGTTTGTCTTTCCAAACTGTATCGACTTCCATCGTACGAATATCCAATTCATACAGATTCTGTTTACTGAAGGGAATTTCAGCATAATCCATCCGGCTGGTTGAAAAAAGAATCCTGGTTCCATCAGGTTTAATATCCTGCAAGTTTGCCGAAAGGTAACCGGCAGTCAAGGGCGTCACGATTCCATTGCTAAGGTCCAAATGATACAAGAACGATCGATCGCGGAAGTAAGGCAAACGATCATCATTACCATAGATTCGCTTCAAATCACCCGGATCTTTCCCTTTCTCAAAACGCGAGTAGATCAAGTAGTCTTCATTGGGCGACCAGCTAGCAGCACCCATATCTTTAATCGAGGAGGCCACTTTTTGCTCCTCCCCTGTTTTCAGATCGTAAATAAATAAATCCGACAAACCATCCTTTTCAACGGTGTAAGTCAATCGGTCTGTTTTTGGCATCCAGTCGGCCCTGTACGAATCAGCATTGCGCAACACAAACACATTCGTGTTCCGTTCCAGATCGAAAACCCGGGTATGTTTGCTGCTCTCTCCGCTTCCGGGAAGGACTTTGGTATAATTGACTAAAACATATTTCCCCGAAGGTGAAATTTTGGCCGATGAAACCGATTCGCCCTCCAAAACATCGTGAATGTTTAACGGCCGTATTTCATTCAAAGTCCAGTTCAGCATCGCTTCACTCGAGTCACTTTTACAACTGATTGACGCTCCAAGTTTCAGCACTTCCTCTGAACTAATGAGCTTCAGCAGAAGTTGATGTTTGCCATTTGTCAAGGTCAAATCAACATCCACCTGATCCTTACTCACCTGGCTTTGCGATTTTAGTTTTTGACCATCCAGAAACAGTTCATAAATCGCATTGGTGCTCAAACTTACCTGAGCTTTCACCCACCGGTCACTCGAAATATAACCGCACAACTGAATCAACTCATCCGCGACACTGATCTGCGACAATAAGCTATCTGTGCCAACCTCAACGGAATTCCATTCCTTTGTTTCCGGGTTCAGGTCAACTTGAGAATTTTCGAGCAAAGCTGCCCTGTCAAACTCTTTCCCGTCTATCGATCCATCGGCTGCAAATGCAGGCAGATTCAGCTGCACAGCCTCAGAGCTTTTCCATTGAACACATTCAACCTTGTTTTGGGCAAAAACAATCCCACCGCCCCACAGGAGCAGGCAGACTAAAACAAACTTTTTCATAGGCTTTATCTGAATTTTAGAATCTTTTCAAATTGAATCGCCTAAAAATAGCGAGTATAAAAGGAAATAAATATGATAAAGCCCGTAAAAATCTAAAAATCGGACATGAACATCCGAAACAGATTCAACCGGATTCAGTATAACCGGTTAGAGATAGACCAAAATTGAGTTTTCAAACCGACGACAGTCAAAAAATCTTCAACCTATGGAAAATCAATTAAATCAGGTACAACAAGAAATCTTAGATATTCTGTACAACAACGGAAGTCCAGCGGAGAAATCACTTCAAGGCGTATTAAACTATAAGGATGCTAATGGCATCCAACCGCTGCATGATTTTAAGGGTTCTGAAATCTTATACGCCAAAAAGAATTTGGCAAAAATGGGACTCATTGAGGTCATTGAAGCGCAACGACGCCACGACTTGGAAGAAGGTGATGGTTTTACCCGCGTAGGCGACGATGTAACTTTTTACTATTACGATCTGGACAAAAAGTTAAAAATTACTGCAGAAGGAGTCAAGTGGTGTAAAATGCACTTTGCGCAACACTGACCGAAAAACCAGACAAAACACTGAAAACAAATCAGAACTGAGGGAAATTTCATCGATTGAGAAACTGTTTAATCTTTTTGACTGCCCGTCTGTTTTAGTTGGACTGCATACTCCCTTTGCGCCTCTTTCGGAAAACCGCAAACAATTCAACGGGTTTATGCTTAACTTTGAATGCTCCGAACGAAAACAGAAAATGGAAAACCCGAATTACAATTTCACGCCGCTCGCTGGCTACGAAGAATTTGAAGCCACCACACAAATTATTATTGCCGAAATTCTGCGGAGGAAGCTTCCCTTCGAGGTCATTGACGCAAATAATAACCTGATTGCGTTGACCTACAAAGGTAAAGAGTACGTCATTCATGAAGGCACCATCTCGGATGCCAACAGCCTGATTGCATACTGGATTTCAAACGATAAATGGATGACACGCCAGTTTCTGAAAAGAAAAGGCATCCGTCAGGCAAAAGGACTGTTGCTGCAAAACGGATTCGATCCGAAATCACTTGAGACAATCAGTTTTCCTGCGGTCGTAAAACCTGCTGACACGGATCACGGGATTGCTGTAGCCACCAACATTCAATCGCAAGCAGAATTGCAGGAGGCCATCGAACGGGCTTTCACTTTCTCCAAACGGGTGATTGTCGAAGAGTTCTTTGCAGGACGCGAGTTCCGTTTCCTGGTGATTGACGGAATAGTCAGAGCAATCGCTTTCCGCGAGCCGGCAAACATCACCGGCGATGGAAAACACACTGTGGAGCAACTCATTGACCAGAAAAACAAAGGACGCGGAAACGATTACCGCCATCCGCTGTTGAAGATCAAAGTTGACGAAGAAGTTAAAAGACATTTAAAAGCCCAGTCAATCTCTTTGGAAAGTATCTTAGACGCCGGTGAAAAGGTATATTTGCGTAAGAATTCGAATTTGAGCACCGGAGGAGACAGCATTGATGTGACCGATGAGATGCCCGTTTTTTACAACCAAATAGCCGAGCAAGCTGCGCAGGCTGCCGGCTTGAGCATTGCCGGGATCGACATTATCATTAATGATTGGCAAGCTGAACCGTCAACAGACAACTATATTGTTGTGGAACTGAACGCACCGGCTATGTTGTCGATGCACGATTTTCCGTACATCGGGAAAAACAGGCAAGTTGAAAAATATGTCCTTGATAGTATTTTGAATTCCAAATAAGAACGCGTTTATATGCCATGAACTGCCCCCAATGACAGAAATAGAGAAAAAAATAGCAATTCTAAACAAATCCCAACTGATCGATTATTTCGTTCAGGGTTGTACGCCATTCGACGACTGGGGAATTGGTACCGAACACGAGAAATTCCTGTACCGGATTGAAAACTTCAAACGGTTGGGATACAATACCGAATCAGGCATTAGCACCATCCTGAAGCATATGCAAACCTCCGGATGGGAGCCCATCATGGAAAAAGAATTTCTGATAGGACTGCAACAAAACGGAGCCTCAATCACACTGGAGCCGGGAGGGCAATTCGAGCTTTCGGGGAAGAACTTCAAAACCATTCACCACACCTTTATCGAAACAAAGAAACATTTCGAGGAGCTGCGTGCGATTTGCCAGCAATTTGGATTCTTCAGTTTGCCAATGGGTGTTGATCCACTTTGGAAAGTGCAAGATATTCCATGGATGCCCAAAAAACGGTATGCCATTATGAAAGAACACATGCCAACGAAAGGAAATCTGGGGTTGGAAATGATGGCCAACACAGCGACCATTCAGGTCAACCTGGACTATGCCAGCGAAAAAGATATGATTCAGAAAATGCGTGTTGCACAAGCGCTTCAACCCTTTGCTTCGGCTATTTTTGCCAATTCTCCTTTTTCTGAAGGAAAGCCTAACGGCTACCTCAGCTACCGCACACAAATCTGGAACGACACTGATCCGGATCGCTGCGGATTTCAATCTTTCATTTTCGACGAAAGTTTCGGTTTTGAGCGCTGGGTCGATTACTTGCTCGACATCCCGATGTATTTCATTTACCGTGATGGTGAATATTTGTCGGCTAATGGAATCACCTTCCGTGAATTTATGAACGGCAAACACCAATTGTCACCAACGATGGAAGACTGGGAGATTCACTGTTCAACGGTGTTCCCCGATGTCCGCCTGAAACAATACATTGAAATGCGCGGAGCCGATGCAAGCTGTGTGAAACACATCGCGGCACTTTCTGCTTTCTGGGTTGGACTGTTGTATGATGAAGAGAGTCGCAACGAAGCGATGGAACTGATTTCTGGCTGGGATATCAATGAAATTCAGGAAATCCGGGATCAAGTTCCGGTAAAAGGATTGAAAGCAAGCAGCAAACATTTGGATGCAGGAAAGATTTCAAAATATTTATACACCTTGGCTTCAGCCGGATTAACCCGACGGGCCAAACGGTGTGGCACCAACGACGAAAGTCAATACCTGGATCCGGTTCGGTGTATTACCAACAGTGGTATCACGCAGGCTGAACGGCTGTTGGATTGCTACCGGGACGATTTCAACTCGGATTTAATTCAACTGTTGGAAAACTGGCGCGAATTACAATTGCAAAGCTGTCCAAGCTGATCAGTAAATATTAAATAGAATGACGGATGTTAAAAATAAGTTCCCGAATAACAAAAACACCCGCGCATCTGAATAGTCGATTTCCCGTAGAATGGTGAATCGTAAATTGCTCAATAGGAAATAACTTCATGCTTTCAAAACTAAAGTTCTTATTACGTTACACAAATCAATACCGCTGGTGGTATACCGGAGGGATTATTTTCCTGACCCTAACGGTTTGGGCATCGGTTACCATTCCGGTATACATTCAAAAAGCCATCGACCTGATCGCGAATGGCAAAAGTGGAAATGAAGCCGACTTTCAACGAAATATTTTGATTATTGCCGCCCTGGCAATTGGCCTGATCGTTGTCCGCTCGCTCTCGCGCATCTTAATTTTCGTTCCGGCACGCCTGATTGAACGAAAACTAAAAGGTGCCATGTTTAAGAAGCTGGCATCCTTTGGGAAAGACTATTACGATGGCAACTCCACGGGATCGATCATCTCACGTATCAACAACGACATAAATGGGGTGCGGATGATCACTGGCTTTGGAATCCTACAAATCGCAAACATCATCCTGTCGCTTTCCATAACCCCTTATAAAATGTGGCAACTTTCGCCGGCACTGACGCTTTACTGCATCATCCCAATGGTTGTCATTTTTGTTACCGTTCGGGTTGGGATGGCCGTTATGGTGAAATATACGCACATGCGTATGAATACCCTTCAAAGTTTATCAGGAAAAACCATTTCGTTTCTTTCCGGAAACAGTGTCATTAAAAGTTTCAATATTTATAATTATGCCGAAGGTGAGCTGAAAAAAGACAACGAACAGTTGTATGACGAAACCATGAAAATTACCTGGATTCGTTCCTTCATCATGCCGCTGCTTGCCAACCTCGGTCAAATACTCAAAATACTGGTTCTGTTGGTTGGCGGTATGTACGTGATCAACGCGAAATTTACCATTGGTGAGCTGACGGCGTACATCGCGTACGCAGCCTTGCTGGCGCAACCGATCATGGGACTGGGATGGGTACTCACCATTTTTCAGCAAGGGATGGTCGGTATTGACAGCGTTCAAACCATCCTGGCACGCAAAGGAACTGATGACGACAAGCCACATTTGCCGAAAAACGAAAAAGACACTCTTTTTAAGGAAGGGATTCGGGTGAACAACCTAAGCTACACCTTCCACAACGGAGAACAACCCGCCTTGCAAAACATTTCCTTTACCATAAAGCCGGGGCAAGTAATCGGGATAACCGGGCAAGTCGGAGCCGGAAAAACCACTTTAATCAATTGCCTAAACGGACATCTGCGAGCAGGCAAAGGCATGATTTATTTCGGAGAAAAAGACGCGGCTGAAATGCATGGAGAAGATATTCGATCGGTGATTCGGACTGTTAGCCAGGAAGTATTTTTGTTCTCCGACTCGATTGAAAACAACATTGCTTTTGGCTCTGAGAATGCAAAAGAAAAGAATGATTTCGATGAGGTAATTTTCAAAAGTGCCTTCAAAGACGAAATGGCCCGATTCACCAAAAAAGAGAAAACCCTCGTTGGCGAAAAAGGCATTATGCTCTCCGGTGGACAAAAACAGCGAATCAGCCTGGCTCGAGCCCTATACACACCTTGTGATGTACTGATTCTCGACGATGTGTTCTCGGCGGTCGACACTGACACCGAACGTTTCCTGATTAAGCAAATTGTCGATAATCATCCAGCCAAAAGTTTGGTAATCATTTCGAACCGGATTAGTGTATTGGAAAAAACAGACCACACATTGGTATTGGAAAACGGACGAATCGCAGCACAAGGCAGCCCCGATGAATTAATGCAGCAATCGGAGTTTTACCGTGAAATAGCCAAACTGCAGAAGGAAAAATAATTTCGAAAACGAAGATCATGACCAAGATTAAAAATAGTTTTCTACAAGGCAAAGACTGGCAACTGCTTCGGAAGTTCGGACGCTATTTTGTTCCGCACAAAAAGTGGTTCTTCCTAAGCATGGCGTCCATTCCCATCACAACGGTGGCAGGCATCCTGTTTCTTTGGCTGGTTGAAAATATTATTGACCAATACATTGTACCGGGGAATGTGGACGGACTGAAAATTCAGATCGTATTTCTCGCCTTGGTATTAATTCTAAACCTGCTGTTCGACGGAGTTTACAGCTATTCATTCTCCAAGTCGGGTGGTTTGGCAATTGTCGATATTCGGAAAGAATTGTTTGCAAAATCGCTGCGTTTCCCACTGAGCTATTTCGATAAAAAACCAATCGGGGTAACGCTGTCAAGACTCACCAGCGACATGGAATCCATTTCGGAATCGTTTGCTGCTGGGATTCTTGGCTTACTGGCCGACAGTATCAAAACCATCGCTTTGGTGGCTTACCTCTGCTACCTGAATTGGTCACTCACCCTGGTATTATTGTTGGTTGTACCGGTAATTGTTTTGGTGATGCGCTTTTTACGCCAAAAGATGCGGACAGCCTATAACAACTCGCGAACCAGCCTTGCCAAGTCGGCAGCCTACCTGCAGGAATCATTGAACGGGATGAAAACCATTCAACTTTATGCGGCCGAAAATGAAGCTCATCAAAAGTTTGATGAACTGAACAAGCAATATTGCGATGCGCAAAACCACTCCAACGTTTACGATTCGGCATTGTATTCGACTGTTGAAGGAATTACCTCGGTAGCAACAGCGCTGGTAATTTGGTACGGAGCTATCCAAATTTGGGATCATGCATTTACACTTGGCGTACTGATCGTGTTTGTCACAACACTGGAACGGTTGTTTATTCCGGTAAAGCAGTTTGCCCAACAAATATCGACTATACAACGGGCCTTGTCGGCCTTGGAACACGTGAGCGAACTATACGAGCAACCCGTTGAAACAGGAAATACCGGACAGGCACTAACAACACCGCAACCGCTGGCCTTGCAGGAAATTGAGTTCAATCAGGTTTCCTTTCGCTATGCAGAAGATGGTCCCGATGTTCTGAAAGATATTTCCTTCAAACTAAACAAAGGAGATCGACTGGCATTAGTTGGCACAACCGGTTCAGGAAAGTCAACCATCATCAAACTGTTGGCAAAGACTTACACCGGCTACCGCGGGTCCATCAAAATTAACAGCACCGAGCTTCGCGACATTCCTTTGGCCCAATTGCGCGAAACCGTTTCGGTCATGCAGCAAGACATTTTCATGTTCAACAACTCGGTTGAATTCAATATTGCTCTCGGCCGGAAAGCCGTCAGCCACGATGATGTTGTGCAAGCGGCTTCATTTGTATATGCTGACCGATTCATTAACAACCTGCCCAATAAATACCAGTTTGTGGTTCAGGATAATGGAGACAACCTTTCCAAAGGGCAAGCTCAACTGATTTCGTTCGCCAGAGCGATTGCAGGCAACAGCGAGTTGATCATCCTTGACGAAGCAACCAGTGCAGTTGATTCGGTAACCGAGCAATACATTCAGCGAGCCATTGCCAATATCTTCTCTTTAAAAACAGTTATTGCCGTGGCTCACCGCCTCAGCACGATTAAAAACTCCAATCTGATTTTGGTTTTGGAAGAAGGGCAAATCATTGAGCGCGGTAATCACGCCCAACTGCTGGAGCATGGCGGCAAATACGCCCAACTGTTACATCAGTTTGAAGAAGAAAATGCCGAACAGGGAGAATAATCAGTTTGATTCAAACACCAGGTTTTCCTTAGATTCAACAGCCTTGCTTCTGTTGTGATAAACACCCGATGACCGACGGCTAAACAGGTCGTGATCGATGCTTACACGCCGTAAGTTCGGAATACTGTCCATGTAAGTCAAGTTCCGGTCACGACATAATACAAGTACATCTTTGTGATTCCCCAAATAGGCTTCCAGCTCTTTTTCAGTTTGAAATACCGGAATGGGATTTTGCACATAAAAAGCAAAAGCATCGTCGAAGTTCTTGTAGGCAACAACATTTTCGTGAGACCGAACAAGCTCCTCGTATTTACGAATGGGAGATTGATCATCGATGATCTGATACGGACCGGCAAAAAACACAACTGTTGCAAGCATAAAGGTTATCGACATCGCAAGTATTCCTTTCTCCAGTGATTTTCGACTTAAGAAAAGTGCAAGTAGGGCTCCTATTGGTAAAAACAGGAAGAACCAGAAAATCCATGAAACAGAATCCAAAGGTTCAGTATTTTGGGTCAGGAAATAAGCCGCAAAAGGAAACGCGACAGCCAAAAGTGCAAAAATATACAGTTCGGGCTTAACAAGCTTTTTCGTTTGTTTTTCATCCACCAACTTCGCAATACAACCACCAATAATAATCGCAAGAAACGGATATGCTGGTGTCGTGTAGTTAATCAATTTTGTTTTTGAAAATGCGTAGAAAACAGCGACTGATGCAACGGAAATAATCGCAAACAGCAGAATCGGCTCTGCCTTTTTGCTCTTCCAGGCATTTCTGAAAGCCCGAACGGCAAAAACCGAGAAAGGAAGCATTCCGGCAATAATGAAAAGAAAGCTTAGAACAAACGGTCCGCTGTGACTTCCCATCCCACTATTAAAACGATCAAAATTATGCTCCCAGAAAAAACCTTGAGTCCATCGACCACCGGTCTCCATATCAACTGCCAAATACCAGGGCAAACTAAAAAGAAGAGTTAATAGAATTCCCCACCAGGGTTTCAACGCCAGAATTGTTCGCCAGTTGAACGTTTGGGTGGCGAGCAGAAACACAAAAGCCGACAACGCCGGTAATAGAAGCCCGACAGGTCCTTTGGCCAGAATACCCAACCCCAGGAAAATGTACATTCCGCCATACCACTTCCATTTTCCGCTACTCCAGCCCTCGTAAAACAAGTACAGCGAAAGCGTGTGGCAAAAAATCAGGTACGGGTCGGGTGTGGCCACCCTGAACTGGGCAACAACATGCATCGACGAGAGTAAAATCAAAGCCGACCACCAAGCTGCTTTCAGACTGATATGGCGTTTGGCAATCCAAAAGGTAGCCAGTACGATTAACACACCGCACACGGCCGAGAAAAAGCGCGCACTGGCCTCATTCACGCCACCGACCAAATAAGCGATCATCATACCGTAGTACTCCAAAACCGGTTTATCGGTCCGCAGTTCGCCATTAAACGTCGGCACTACCCAATTATTTTGTTGCAGCATCTCACGGGCACATTCTGCATTGCGCGCCTCTGCCACCGGAAAAACACTTGTTCCTCCAAGGAACGAAAAAAACAAAACCAAGCTTAATAAAAAAATCACCAGAAAGTATTTCATCCTTCAAACGTTAATCTCATTGTTCAAACGTAAACATTAAAAGCAAAGAAACAGTTGGGTTTGTATGTATGGAGTAGTATGAATACGAATTTGATAATTTAATCTCAGAAATCTCCGGGAACCTCCATTTTTTTTTGTCCTCCCTTTTAGAAAAAGCCAAATTAAAAAACAAAAAAAGAGGAAAGACTTTCATCTTTCCTCTTGACCGGTGGTGCCACCTGGAATCGAACCAGGGACACATGGATTTTCAGTCCATTGCTCTACCAACTGAGCTATGGCACCGTTGGTGTGCGACTGCAGCATTTTGCAATTGCGGTCGCAAATATAGTAGAAAACTTTAGAGTAACGAACGGATTTTCATTTTCATCAAAAAAAAATATTTCCCCAACAACAAGGAGATAAAAAAAGGGGAAAGATTTTCATCTTTCCCCTGACCGGTGGTGCCACCTGGAATCGAACCAGGGACACATGGATTTTCAGTCCATTGCTCTACCAACTGAGCTATGGCACCGTTGGTGTGCGACTGCGGTGTTTCGCAATTGCGGTTGCAAATATAGAGCAAAATTTTTGACTTCAAAATAAAAAATAAGGCCCTCGAATGTTTTTTCCGGCTCTTTCGTTAGAAATCTCTCTTTTTCATGAAATTATCGATTGTATTTATTTCGCGTATTCCTACTTTTGCACTCCAATTAAGCATCACGTGAAAATAGACACAAGCATATTATCGAATGGAATCAGGATAATCCACCAACAAGTAGATTCTCCGGCGGCACATTTCGGCATCATCCTGAATACCGGCTCGCGCGATGAGCTGATCGAAGAACAGGGTATTGCCCATTTCATTGAGCACGTCATTTTTAAAGGAACCAAAAAACGGAAGGCCTACCATATCCTCAGTCGTATTGAAGATGTGGGCGGGGAAATGAATGCCTACACCACCAAAGAGGAAACAGCCGTCTATGCAACCTTCCTGAATGAATATTACAGCCGGAGCATGGAGCTCATCAGCGACATCATCCGGAACAGTACCTTCCCCGAGCGTGAAATCGAACGGGAGAAAGAAGTCATTATTGAGGAAATCAATTCGTACAAAGACAGCCCTTCGGAACAGATTTTTGATGATTTTGACGAATTGCTGTTTGATGGCCACCCTATTGCCCGAAATATTCTCGGAACACCTAAATTGGTTAAATCGTTCAAGCGCAACGACATATTGCGCTTCATTATAAACAACTACCACACCGATGAAATGGTGTTAAGTTCTGTGGGTAATATTCCATTCGAACGTTTTCGCTCCCTTGCTGAAAAGTATTTCGCTGAAATACCAGCCAAATTACGTATTGAAACGCGTCAACCTTTCGACAACTATATCCCGGGTTTCAAGCAGGTAAAGATGGACACCTACCAAAGCCATTGCGTGATTGGCAACATTGCTTACAACGCACAAGATGAAAAGCGCATGGGGATGGTTTTACTAAATAGTATTCTTGGAGGCCAATCGATGAACTCGCGCCTGAACCTGACCCTGCGCGAACGCAACGGAATAGCCTACAATGTTGAATCGAATTACACGGCTTTTTCGGATACCGGCCAGTTCAATGTTTACTTTGGGACCGATCGTGAAAACCTGGAGAAAGCCATTCGCTTGGTGAAAAAAGAGTTTAAACTGATTCGGGAGAAGAAATTGGGACGGCTACAACTAGCCAAGGCAAAAAAACAGCTGATTGGACAAATAGCAATCTCCAGTGAAAACCGCGATGACCTGATGCTCACACTTGGGAAAAGCTTTTTGCTATACAATAAAATTGACAGCCTGCCGGTGATTTACAAGAAGATTGAGGGGATAACTGACAGTCAGTTGCTGGAAATTGCCAACGAGGTGCTGGACAACAATGCCCTCAGTACTTTAATTTACGAGTGATGAAACCAAATTACGAACTCGACAAATACATTCTGGAACACAGTTCGCCCGAGGATCCGGTGTTATATGAATTGGATCGGGAGACCAACATCAGTATTTTGCGACCGCGAATGCTTTCCGGACACATCCAGGGCATGTTGCTGACCATGCTCTCTCATATGATTCAACCGAAACGAATTTTGGAAATCGGAACTTTTACCGGCTACTCAGCGATCTGCCTGGCCAAAGGGCTATCGGAAGACGGGAAATTACACACGATTGAGCTTAATGACGAACTCGAATGGATTGCTTCCAAGTACATTGAAAAAGCTGGTCTGCACAACCAAATCGTGCAACACATCGGCGATGCATGCGAAATCATACCAACACTGGCTGAAACCTTCGATTTTGTTTTTCTGGATGGCAACAAACGGGAATACAGCCGCTACTACGACCTCGTGTTCGATCAAGTAAGCCCCGGCGGTTATATTTTGGCCGACAACATTCTATGGGACGGAAAAGTGGTTGAAAAAGTTGATCCACGCGACGAACAAACCATCGGCATCCTTGAGTTCAACCAAAAGGTGAAAGACGACGCTCGGGTGTCACAGGTTATTCTGCCACTTCGTGACGGCTTAATGCTGATCCGGAAAAACTGATCATTCGCCGTGTTCTGTGATCATCCACTTTCACCTGACAATTAATGACGGTTTTCTTACTCGTGTCTCACGACTACTTGGAAAGCTCTTTCATCGAGTTAATAAAGTACTTTTTCGCTTTGGCTGATTTGATATTGGCCCCCGGTCCGGCAATGCATCCGCCTTCGCAAGCCATGACTTCGTAGAATTGGGCATTGACTTTGCCTTTTTCCATCTGTTTCATGGTACGAATCATCGCTTTATCAATTCCATTAATGGTTTCATAGCTGAAATTCTCAACCTGCTTTTCAGCTAAAACAGACGCGAGCACTCCCCCACTCTGTGCGAATCCCCGTGATTCTTTGGTGTACGATTCCACAGCAATGCCTTCCATTTTCACCGGATTGATCTCCATACCTTCCATAATGGCATCCAACTCTTCGAAACTCAAAACATAATCAGCACTGTTCTGATCGCGGGCCTCTTTGCGCTTAGCCACACACGGTCCGACAAACACCAACCTGGCATTCGGATATTTTTCTCGTAACTCTTCGGCCGTATAAGCCAACGGTGATGGCGTGTGCGATACGTAAGGTGCTAAACCCGGAACATGTTTCCGAACTGTCTCAACATAAGACGGGCAACAAGATGTTGTCATAAACTTTTGGCCTTCCTCCAATTTTTCTTTTAGCTCGAGAGCTTCGTTGCTGGCAGTTTTCTCGGCTCCACGAGCAACTTCAACAACTTCGGAGAAACCAATTTTTTCAATGGCAGCAAAAACCTGAGCCGGAGTTTCGGCATATTGGGCCAGAATTGAAGGAGCGACCATCGCGATTACCTGTTCTTTACGCTCAATGGCTTGCATAACATCGATAATCGACGACAGCTCAAAAATGGCCCCAAACGGACAAGCAGTGATGCATTTTCCACAGTACACGCACTTATCAGCATCAATCTCTTCTTTGCCATGCTCATTCTTTTTGATGGCACCAACCGGACAAGCTTCTTCACAAGGAATCGGCATATAAATAATCGCATGATAAGGACAAGCTTTCTGACACAGTCCACAGTTCACGCAAGCTTCCGGCTTAATCTCGGTTTGTCCTGACGGAGTGAAACGAATGGCATTCTTCGGGCAGTTCATCACACAAGGACTGGCAACACACCCCCGACAAAGATTGGTAACCATATAATTCGCCTGCACGCAGCCGGCACATGCCTCATCAACGACGGTCAAAATCGATTCCGACGGCTGCTTCCGTTCCAACGATCCCTTTGCATATTCATTTAAGGGGTGTAAATCAATATCATCTTCAGGAACCTCGTATCCTAAAAGCGGTAACATTTTGTATCGGGTAATCGCCCTTTCTTTATAAATACAGCAACGTCCTCTTGCCTGACGATCTTTAGGATACAACTCAACCGCAAGGGAATTAATTTTCGTTTCAAGTTCTCCAGCCTGAAACATGCGTACTAAGCGGGCAATCAGCTCGTGACGGATAATCATCACGTTATTTACATATGCAGCCATCGTGTCAAAAATTTGAGGCCACAAATGTAATGGTTTTTTATGCTGAAAAACATGTTTCAAGCTTATTTAAAAGCATTCTACGCTACCGGAAGAACAGTTCAGTAAAGACTGTAGAAATTTATCATACAACCACATAGCCATACCTTCCTGGCAGATCGGACAAAAAAAAGAGGGCAACCCAAAGGCCACCCCCACAAGGCTAATTCATGTTCAGTTAAACGCCCTTGATTTGTTTTAATTCTTTCAACTTGTCGCTCCAGGCTTTGCACGCAGCATAAGCCTCTTCAGCGAAAGCGGGAATTTCTTCAAAATCAGTCATCAGGCGGTCTTCGATTAAGTCGTGCAATTCGCTGGCCTTTTGACCCGCTTTAAACTTCAACTTATTCACCTCTGTTTCCAACTTCGCGATTTCTTCGTCACTCATATTTCCTCCTATTTTTCGTCGTTACTGGTTGTTTTGATCGAACTTATTTTCGCCCAGTCGTAATAAGAATTACTCACTTGTCCATCTTGGGTTTCAGAAACCCAAAGCACTGATTCTTCGAGGAAAAATGTAGCTCCTTCGAGTATTTTTCCTTCATTCAACTGGATTTTTACACCTTTGCGCTGCTTCCTCGATAAACTTCCATGCAACGGCATCGTAGCGTATTCGATCACTTTTTCCCAAGTCTGTTTAACATCCATCTCAATTTTCTTTTTGGTTATGCCCAACAAAACCGCAAGAATGGTGCAAACACAGGACAAGAACTGATAACGAGCCAGTTATAAAACAAAACATTACAATATTGTAGGAAAAAACAAACACGAAGTACAAATAGGTAGGAAGAAGTTTCCTGTCACTTTGCTGATGATCAGCTAATCATGGATTGGACCGCTCTGCTAATCCCAAATAAGCTGCAGATAGAAATGAACTAACTCCGCAGTTGTGCAGAAACATTGAGAAATAAAAAAGGCAGTATGATTTAGCGCCAGCCACTAAAACATCTGCCTAATAATAAGTTTAAATACTTTTTGATAGACTTTCCCTTTGATCGCTCTCACAAAGTAGTCCATTGCTAACGAATGACGGTGAGCCGTATCAAAGACAATCTATTTCAGGTAAATTAATTGTTGGAGTGTGATCCGGTCCGATCTGTCTTAATCGAACTGATATCCGACCAATCGTAATAAGAACTATGGATCTTTCCGTCAAGTTTTTCAAAAACCTTTAGAAAAGCGTCCTCACAAGCAAATGTTGCGCCTTCAATAACCTTTTCACCATTTAACTCAATTCTAACACCTTTGCGTTGTCTCCTTGCGTACCCTTCCTCCGTTGGCATGGTCGCGCATTCAATTACTTTTTCCCATGTCTCTTTCATATCTTTCTCATTTATTCCACGTTATATTCCACTACAAGAATACAAAAAATAAAAGAAATCATAAAAAAGAGTCTAATGCTGAACAACAGTAACTTAAGAACAAAAACAATACAAAACTGACCGTTTTCAATTGCCCAATAGTGAAAAATTAAGAAAATCTATATTTAGGATTTAAAACTCGTTTTATATGCAATTAAGTTCATTTCAAGCGTTAACAAACAGAAAAGAGGCCATCCAAAACGGACACCCCCTTTCAATAAAACAACCATATCTTTTACTATTTACTGGCCTTATCCAACAGCACCAGGTCTCCCGCATCCAGTGTCAGATTTGGTGCACCAATAAAGTTGAAACCTCCGTCAACAAAAACATACCAGGCTAAGTCCCAGCGATTACAAACGCTCACTGGCTACAGAAGCCTGAGCTATAATCGCGTTACTAAAGAAAAAGTCCTTCCGAATACTGCCCCGACGAACATTAGCAAAAAGTTAAAAGACAAACTCAATAGCTCTTGTTTCAACTTTCAACCCTGGTTTTTGTTACTATTCTTTACTTTTGATCTCCTCAATAAAAAGCCCGTAAAAATGGATTTTAAGAACGTTTCACTCTACCAACCGAAAATGGAATACCGCCGCTTTGGCAAAACAGAAAAGAATGTCAGTGTGATTACCCTTGGAGGTATGCGCTTTAAGCATGGCTGGACTGAACCCCGTCACGAAATCCCACAGGATACGCTGGATGAATGTCGTGATACGGTTGAAAAAGCACTCGTCCAAGGGATCAACCTGATTGAAACTGCTTACGGTTACGGGAAAAGTGAAACCGTTTACGGAATCGTACTGAATGATGTATTGAAGGTTCCGCGCGACTCTTATTACCTAATGACCAAAGGTGCATCAACGACTGCTGCCGATACGCGCAAACTGGTGATGGAACAGTTGGAAACCCTGAAGACCGACTATTTCGACTTCTACGCCTGGCACGGTATGAATACCCTGGAGCTATATGAAACAGCCTGTGCACCCGGAGGTCCGGTTGAGGAGTTGCTAAAAATGAAAGAAGAAGGGCTGATCAAACATGTCGGATTTAGTACTCATGCTCCTCTGGATGTGATCCTAAAAGCCATCGAAACAGATCTGTTCGAATTCGTCAACCTGCACTACTACTATTTCTTTCAGCGAAACAAAGCGGCTGTTGATTTAGCGGCAAGCAAGGATATGGGTGTTTTCATTATTTCGCCCAACGATAAAGGTGGCAAACTGAGTACACCACCACAAAAACTAATTGATCTCACGGCTCCCCTGCATCCGGTGCAGTGGAATGCCCGTTTTTGTTTAAGTCACGAATCCATTCATACCCTTACTTTCGGCTTACCGGCCACCTGTAGTTTCGACTTGCTGAATGGGATCTTCCCGGCACCTGCTCCATTTGCTCCTGAAGATAAAAAAATCAAAGAACGCATGGATGCTCAACGGGAACTTGATCCTTACGCTGAATATGAAGGTTACGACATGCTGCACGATCCTTCAGGCCTGAACATCCCGGAGATCTTGCGCTTCCGAATGATGTTGAAATGCTACGATATGAGGGAGTTTGGCTTGTATCGCTACAATATGTTCCAGGAAAAAGACCATTGGTTCCCCGGCAACTTCCCGACTGCTGAAAACCTGCAAAAAATAGACACCAGCCGTTGCCCCCAAGATGTTCCTGTTGTGGAATTAATCGAAGAGACGCACCGGGAACTATACAAACCGAAGGAGAAGAAGTAATTCGGACTAAACTGTTAACGCAGCCGAATGGCTAAAATTGAAAACCGGAATTCGTCACCTTACTGTCTCTTTGTTATTTGATTCGATATTAACCATTTAACTGCCCGGAGTAACTTTAAAAAGCTACTCGGCGTAGTTCTGCGCGTCAATTCCTGAATTTTACGTGTCAAAACTTTCATTCATCTCTCAATTAATCACCACCCGAACAAGATATTTCACACATAAGGCTAAATAAATCAGCATTATACTTGCTATAATAATGAAAAAAAGACATTCCCCTCATTGGGCCACAATCCCCGTCTCATAGTCTCTTCGCAGTCAACACCCCACACTAACGCATTCTATATCAGAAATATAGGTTAAAAAACATATCACTAAATTAATCACATTGTCCTAATATTTAGTAGATTAAGAGAACTGATTTAACTTAACCCTAAACTGAAATATAATGGTTACACATTTATGCGGGATTTTTCTATCCAAGAAGAAATACCCTCCGCAAGGCGGATTCCTATGGGGTATTTTACTAAGTTTTCTATTCTTTCTCTTTAACACAACAGCATTTGCAATCGGTGCCGATCCAGTGGCCCAATGTTTTAGCAACATTACGGTCCATTTGGATGAAAACGGTGCCGCTAGTATTACAGCTGAAGATCTCGACAATGGCTCTTACGACTCCGACGGAACCATTGCTCTATTCGTCGACATAACTGATTTTGACTGCACCAATATCGGAGATAATGATGTGCGACTAATTGTTGTCGACAATGACGACAATTCCTCGGTTTGTCATACAAATGTGACGGTCGTTGAGGACATCCCTCCAACTCCGGACGCTGAAACCTTACCGGATATACTGGCACAATGCATGGTGTCCCTCGCAGACATCACAGTTCCAACAGCAACCGACAACTGTTCCGGAACAATCGCTGGAATAAGCGATGCAACTTTCCCGATTACTGATCAGGGAACAACAATGATTACCTGGACTTATACCGATGACAGTGGCAACAGCACCACTCAGACTCAAAACGTGGTGATTGCTGATACCGAAGCGCCAATACCTGACATGGCTGCATTGGATGACATAACAGCCCAATGCGAAGTGACCGCCCTAACTCCTCCTACTGCAACCGACAACTGTGCAGGAACAATAGCCGGAACAACCGACGCAGTACTCCCAATTGCCACAACAACCATGATTACCTGGACCTACGACGACGGAAACGGCAACACGGCAACACAAACGCAAAATATCATTGTCGAAGACACGATGGCACCAACGCCGGATTTGGCAACTTTAGAAGATGTGAACGCTCAATGTGAAGTGACAGCATTAACCACTCCGACTGCAACCGATAACTGCGCGGGTGAAATAACCGGTACAACCGACGCGGCATTGCCAATCACAATAACCACGATGATTACGTGGACCTACGACGATGGAAACGGGAACACTTCAACCCAGACACAAAACGTAGTTGTTGAAGACACAATGGCGCCAACACCTGACCTGGCAACCCTGGATGATGTAAACGAGCAATGTGAAGTGACGGCCATAACTGCTCCGACTGCAACAGACAACTGCGCAGGTGAAATCACCGGTACAACCGACGCGGTATTCCCGATCATGGCAAGCACGACAATTACATGGACCTACGATGATGGAAACGGAAACACGTCAACTCAATCGCAAAATGTTGTTGTTGATGACACCCTGGCACCAACGCCGGATCTGGCAACGCTGGAAGATGTGAACGAGCAATGTGAAGTAACGGCCATAACCGCACCCACTGCAACAGACAACTGCGCAGGTGAAATCACCGGTACAACCGACGCGGTATTTCCCATCATGGCAAGCACGACAATTACATGGACCTACGATGACGGAAACGGCAACACGGCAACACAAACACAAAATGTTGTTGTTGATGATACCATAGAACCAACGCCCGATCTGGCAACGCTGCAAGATGTGACCGAACAATGTGAAGTGACGGCAATAACCGCACCCACTGCAACCGATAACTGCTCGGGAACTATAACCGGTACAACCGATGCTGTATTCCCGATCATGGCAAGCACGACAATTACATGGACCTACGATGATGGAAACGGAAATACGGCAACACAAACGCAAAATGTAGTTGTTGATGATACGATGGAACCTACGCCGGATCTGGCAACGCTGGAAGATGTGAATGAGCAATGTGAAGTGACAGCAATAACTGCGCCGACTGCAACCGACAACTGTTCCGGCACAATTACCGGAACAACCGACGCTGTATTTCCAATCATGGCAAGCACAACAATTACCTGGACCTACGATGATGGAAACGGGAACACAGCAACGCAAACCCAAAATATTGTGATTGAAGATACACTGGAACCAGTTCCGGATCTGGCAAGCCTGACTGAACTGTCTGCTCCCTGTGAAGTGACTGCCATTACCGCTCCCACAGCCACCGACAATTGTTCGGGAACAATCACCGGGACAACCGATGCGGCATTTCCAATCCAGGCAAGCACTGTCGTAATCTGGACCTTTACCGATGAAACCGGCAACACAGCCAGCCAAACGCAAAATGTCGTTATCGACGATATGGAAGCTCCAACTCCGGATCTGGCAACTTTAGAAGATGTAACCGCTGATTGTGAGGCGGCTACCATAACTGCACCGACAGCAACCGACAACTGCTCCGGAACAGTCACCGGAACAACCGATGCAGTATTCCCGATTGCAGCATCCACCGTAATTACCTGGACTTTCACGGATGCCAACGGGAACACGGCTACCCAAACCCAAAACGTCATAATTACGCCTTCACCGATAGCTGACGTAACCCTTGCTAATGGAACCTTCACCTACGACGGAGCAACACACAGCCTCGCAGTTGCAGGATTGCCTGCAGGAGCTTCGGTGAGCTACGAAAACAACGACCAGGTAAACGCCGGAACTTACGAAGTAACAGCAACCGTCAATCCGGGAGTTTCAACTTGTCCGGAGCTGCAATTAACTGCAACGCTGACAATTGATAAAGCACCACAAACCATCACCTTCGATGAGATTCCGGTGATGAGTCTGGAAGATGATCCGGACTTCGGATTGACTGCAACAGCCAGCTCTGGCTTGCCGGTAAGTTACACGTATACGTACGACGCCGACACAGCTCCGGCAACCATTAGCGAGACCGGCGATGTTAGCCTGTTAACATCAGGGACTGTTGAAATCACGGCTCATCAGGAGGGCAACGAAAATTATCTGCCTGCTGATCCCGTGACACAAACACTCACGATTACAAGCTCCGATGCAACGATCCACGAGATCATCATCAACAATACAACATACACGAACCCGGCCAATGAAATTCACTACGAAGTTGTATGTGGCGATAATTCAGATCAAGTTGAAGTGAGCTTTACCAAAGAGGTCAATGCAACGGCTGATACGCCGCTTATATTTGTGATTAGCACACCATCAAACGGAACGTTTACCAAAACCATTGTGGTGACGTCACAAGACGGAACACAGACCGAGACTTACAAGATTGTAATTGAAAAACCATACACCTACCTGAATCCGGACATCTTTGTGATCCAAAAATTCAACAATGTCTTGTTGGTCAACAACAACCCGGATAACAATGGCGGCTTCCGGTTTGTAAGTTTCAACTGGTACATGAATGATCAACTGATTGGCACCGGGCAGTATTACTCGGCGGGAGACAATGCGAACAATACGCTGAATCCAAATGGCACCTATTACGTTGAGATGACCGATTCAAACGGTATCACATACCGAAGCTGTGATTTCACTGTCAGCTTAACTTCAGCAGCCTACAACATGACCGTTTCACCGAACCCGATTACAGCAGGAAGCACCATCGATGTTCAGACAACCTACCCGGCAGAGATGCTGACTGATGTGACAATCATGATAAGCACACTTTACGGCAACCCGGTACTGCAGCAAATGACGACTACGAATGACACGCGAATCAATCTACCGGCTTCACTTACGCCGGGGACTTATGTGGTCACATCGAAAGCCGCCGGAGTCATTTTAAGCTCTAAAATAATTGTCCAATGACAACTGGTTTAAATCAATGGAATTGTTTCACGCTAAAATTTAAAACAATGAATATAAACAGATCGACCTGTTACAAACATAGCTTAATCATCCTGCTCGTCACCATGTCGGGCTTCGGACTCAGGGCACAGGAAATAAGAGTACCCCAAAGTGAATTTTCGTTCTATATGAAAGGCCCTTTTGCGAAACTCAGCTTCGACTTGGGCGACTACGGTGAAAGCTCCAGCCGGTTCGGTGTTGGCTTCGGTGCTCAATACGCCCGCTACCTCGATTACCACTGGAGTGTATCCGGCGGATTAGAAATCCAAACCTATGCTTCCAAAGCAGTAATGCCGGCTTTCAGCGACAGCTACGCCACGACCGATATGGAAGGAGATGACTTTGAATTCCAGTATTCCGTCTCCTCCTACTACGAACGGGAGAACCTGACGCTTTTGAACGTCCCGATTAAAGTACAGTATGAAACCGGAGTCGGAAAAACCGTCAAATTTTTCAGTTCAGCGGGGTTTGCTGTCGGCTTCCCTATTGGCGGAAATTATAAAAGCAGGATTACCGGGCTAAAAACAGCCGGTTATTATCCGCAATGGGATGCTTTGCTGACCAGCCCTAAATTCGCAGGCTTCGGGAACTGGGGCAACCAGCACAGCGCCAAAATGGACTTAAACCCCAAGAACAGCTATGCGTTTCTACTGGAAGTTGGTATTAAACACAACTTAGCTGAAGGGCACAATTTCTACGGAGGTCTCTTTATCGATATCCCGTTGAATAAGATCAATAACAGCGACAACAACAATCAATCGATGATTGCCTACGACGCCGACAATCCGGGCCAACTGATTTACAACCCGGTGGTCTATGCCTCTCCCGGAGCACAGGGAGACGGATATGCCGATAAAATGAAAGCCTTTGCCTGGGGTTTCAAGCTCCGGTATGCCATTGACTATTAGAAAAGATTCGTTCGTTCATCGCCAAAGACAAACAAAGCAGATCCTGACAAAAGGATCTGCTTTGTTGCTTTACCGGCTGCTGTTTAATGTCCGTAAAACACCACCATTCCGACGACTGGCAACCAAGCCGAACAGGCCCGAAACTTCCTATTCATCAATTACCAACACCCTACGTCACCAAAATATGATATCTCATTCACTTACAAGGCAAACAATTGGTTATGAACAAATAATCACTTAACTTATATATTTTTATTGCCTTAGATTCGATAAACATGTACATATTAATTGCTGATTTCTTTGCGCAGTTTGGCAATTTCTCTGATTGGGAACTGAGCCAGATCGTCTGTAAAATACAGGAGACCGAATTAAAAGCCGGCGAATACTTTCAGAAAACCGGTTCAAAGAACTGGCGAATAAGCTATCTGCTGGATGGTGTGTTGGGTGTATTAACCACAAATGATGATGGTAATCGCTGCCTGCGTCACTTAATTACCGAAAAACATTTCTTTACCGATTTAGGATGCCAGCTGACAACCCAAGGATCGGCCTATGCGTTCAAGGCACTCTGCCCCTGCCGGGTATCGAGCATTTCGCTTTGCGATGCCCGGCAGCTGATCACCGATATTCCCGCGTTGCAACAAGCTTACACCTTTACGCGAGAAGAAAGTCTGCTCTACTTAATTCACCAGCAGGATCTTCTCCGACAGGGTTCCCCGTCCAAACAATACCTCCGCTTACTGGTCCATCATCCGGAGATTTTCCGACAACTCCCGATGAAATACATTGCCGACTACCTCGGCATTACACAACGGTCGCTGAGTCGTATACGAAAATCATGTCACTGATTTTTTACCCTTGGGGTAAAAAATACCTGGATGCTTTGTCGGAAATTTGTCCTAAACCAAAAGACAAATGAAAACCTGCATCCAATCAACCGGCGCCCCGCATTCCAACCAATGGAGCACTGGTTTTAATCTAAACCCGGTAATTTCTTTTAAAAACCGAAGCAATTCTTTAAAGAAGGAGCCTGCTTTAAAGAAAAACCAGCCCAATTCTTTAAAAGATTGTCGTAATTCTAATCAATATTGCCTCAATGTTGATCAATATTGGAGTAATGTTGATCAATATTGGCGTAATTCTTTAAAGAATTGGTGTGATATTGTTAAGAACAGACCTGCTTTTTTAAAGAAATACCCATTCCGTTCTTTAATGCAAGCCGAATTTTATGTGTTCCTAATGTCGGCGACACCGCCCCATCCCTATTTATTCCTAAAACGAAGTATCGTTCTCCCGCTATAATTCAAATTTCAAAAACAGAAAGACTATGAGTAAATCTAAAGTTTCAATCGATTTTTCAGGTGCCCGATTTACGGACTCTGAGCTTAGTGTCGAAGCGAAACAGCTCACGGATAAGACGGACGGAAATCCGGCTTTTCCAACTCCCTCTCCCGAACTGGCGACCATTCGCACAACTATTGCCGATTACGATAAGTCATTGGAAGCTGTAAAGGATGGAAGCCGGGAAGATACGGTCGTAAAGAACCGGATACGCGCCGAACTCGAAGACTTACTCTCCAGCCTGGGTTTGTATGTCCAGCAGGCCAGTAATGGCGACGAAGCGCTGATCTTGAGCGCCGGGTTCTCGGTACACCGCGCACACGAACCAATTGGTCCGCTGGTGAAACCTCAAAACCTGATGGTGAAACCCGCAAGCAGCAACGGAGCTGTCCTGGTAAGTTGCAATGCTGTGCCTCATGCTTCGTCGTACCTGTTCGAATATCGCGAACTTGTTGATACCAGCGATAACGGCTGGGTTCCCCTTCCTTGTACTAAAAGTAAATTGACGATCTCTGGATTGACCTCCGGCAAGCAATATGCTTTCCGGATCACCGCTGTTGGTTCAACGCAAACACTGAACTGGAGCGACGAAGTCAAATCTTATGTCCTCTAATCCCTTTGGGATACTATACCAGGAAGAATGATACTTAAGCGTTAGGTACCCTGCACTGAAATAATGAAAAAGTGCAACAGACTAAAATCCTGGACTCAACCTAACAACCAAAAAAAGAGAGTGAAATTTTCATTCTCTTTTTTTATGATTAGACCAAGTCTAAATAATTGAACATATACCAAGCATGCCATTTATTATTCGTAACTTATATAAGATAGAACGAAAAACGAATCACTAATCCTAAACCAAAGGCCATGACAAACTACTACGTAAACAAAAATTCGCAACACAACGGCGATCATGAGGTTCACTCGAGTTCGTGTCTGAATCTGCCAGCCGAATTTAACCGGATCTTTTTAGGATGTTTCGCCGATTGTAAAAGTGCCGTAAAAGAAGCTAAGAAAACTTACCCCAAGTCCAATGGTTGTTACCATTGCATTCCCGAATGTCATACGAGCTAATGCCCTGCCGGAATCGGGAAGAAGGAAAACCGGCGATTCTGACTCATCCTCAACGAAACCGGCAATCCGGAAAATTGAACAATCCTGAAGGGATTGAATATTTATCACCCCCAATGAAATTAAGTACTTGCTCTTTCGAATAGCTAAAGCCGCTTGAGGCAACTTAACCTGCTCCGAAAGAGCAAGAACTATTTTGGGCCATTGACTATAACGGCATGCCAGCTAAAAGCAAATCTAAGGCTTGTTTAACTTCCTCCTGCGTAAAGGCGCAGTGTCCATACCGACCTAAAACGGGAAATTGGACTAACAGTTCCGGGAACGGGCTATTGGCCTGCACCTTTAAAGCGTAATCAATTTGATGTTGATACGTGGAAACATGATCAAACTCGGTATGCATGGTTAAAAGTGGCGTTGTTAAAAATCCGGTTGTTTCGTAGTTGTTCACATTCGCCATGGCCATGTCGTAGGTTTTCCGGAAAACCCGTTCAACCGTCAAATTCAACTTCCGGTCATTATCCGACCCCTGGTATTCGCGCATCGGATATTTGTTGTTAAACGGATTTCCGCTTAAGCGTTCAATGGCATCGTTGGTTGCCTTAACAGGGAAACGCAACACTTCGAGAATAGACCGGATGACATCTTCCGGAGACTCCTCCTGCATGTTAACCGGAATACGGGCACAAGCCAAAAATTGCCTTATGTTGTTTCCATTGTTGTAGAGGTAGTCATTCTGCAGCGCCTCAACCAAGGCCGCTGTCAACGAACCATCATTCCAGGCCTCCATTGTATGCTTGCTGACTCCTTTGGGACTTCCGAGATTAATGTCGTTAAAACTCGGTCCAAAGAAGTATTTAAATAAGACATGCGCATCGCCGTAATATTGCAACTGATTGTTGAAGTTACCGATCGGACAACAGGTGGCAATTGCAGCCTGAAACAGATCCGGGTTTTGCTCGATCGTTAATACTGTGATTAAACCACCTTCGGAAACACCAACTAAAACAAGAGCGTTTGGTGGAAGATATTCAGCTGTGGGTTGCCCGAAAAAGGCATAAATGACCGAATGAAGTTGCTTGATATCATCAATGGCATCGAGCACAACCAAGCCATTGCTGCGGTAACTGGTTGTTGCATAACCGAGCGGGAGTGGTTGATTGTTCAGAATCAGCTCTTTTATTGGTATTCCTTCAATCTGATCGTTGGGCAAAGCAATGGGCTGATCCGGATCGACATAACCATGGGCATAAACAATTAAAACGCGTTGCGGAAGAACATTCCAAGTCTCCGGGAGTGCGATTTCGTACAAAGCGCCATCAGGAAGCATACCGGTCATTTCAACCTGTACCGTTCCATTTTTTAGTGTCGCAGACAGTTCATTTTCGGGTTCGATGAATTCATCCTGGCAACTATTCAAAAACAATGAAGCAATCAGGATCAAACATAGGCTGAAGATTTTCTCACATAGTCGGTTTTTTGTTTTCATAGCGTTGGTTTTATTAAATATCATGAGCAATAACGGTATGATATGCACTACGAAAAGCTCGAAAACTTGGTTGCCGCTAACACTAAAAAACAAGCTCATTACCTTGAACGGTAAAGGAAGCCGAAGGAATACAGCAGGCAGCATAAATCAACACCCGTGAAACACATATATCCACTCGGGAACGATTCCGGCTTTGGCATCAATCTTGTTGATTTTCGAAAAATCGACAACAAACCCCAAACACGAACACGCATGCAAAAAACTATTCTGGTCCTGGCTTTCGCTCTTTTACTTTCAGTTTGTTTGCAAGCTCAAAACAGCACCCCTAAAGATCTCTCGGGCACCTGGTTTTTAAATTCCGGAACAGATACCCTGAACTTCGAACGTCAACTCGCCGACAGCACTTTTACGGAATGGCGGTTTAACAAAGACACGGTAAGCATTGGCTCGGGCTATGTAATAACAATACAGTCGAAAAACGGCGAGTATCACCAGGCCGTCATTTTAAAAGAATTAGCTTATTACCAATGGACCTTGCTACCGGAAGGACCAGCTAAAGATCCGGTTCTTGAACTAACGGGCAAGGATGACTCGTTGCACTTTGAGTTGCTTTTTGTTGATCCGAAACGAATGAAGCTGAGAAGAAAGTAAACGTGCATTTTGCTTAACCTTCAGATACCTGCCAATGCTCCGGAACCAGGACGAAAAGCCACATTGTTCCTACTCCCCAACTTTTTCTACCTTTAGCCTCAAATTTAGAAACACGCAAATGGACTATATCTTCGAATTACCGTTTAAAGTTCGCGACTACGAGTGCGATTTACAGGGCATCGTGAACAACTCCGTTTATCAGAATTATTTGGAACATACCCGTCATGAGTTCCTCGAGAACATTGGATTGAGTTTTGCAGAGATGCACGATAATGGGATCGACGCTGTTGTTTTTCGGGTCGAACTGGATTATAGGCTTCCCCTGAAAAGTGGTGATCAATTTGTGGTTAAACTGAATGTGGCCCGCGAAGGCAAACTGAAGTTTATTTTCCTGCAGGATATTTACCGGCTGTCGGATATGAAGTTGATGCTGAAAGGAAAAATCATTTCCACAACCATAAGTGCTGAGAGCGGTCGCCCGGTATTCTCACAACAATTAGCCGATGTATTCGACCGCTATATCTCGGAACAAATCAAATTGAATGCCTTCCAAAGCTAAAATTGAACGGAACGACCCTTTTGTAAAAATATCCTGTCGGTAAAAAATCCGATTCTGTCCGTGAAATGTTTCAAACCATCGATTATTCACCCAAAAGATGAATTTGGTGTACGATAATTGCAAGTGTGAAAGCATGAACAATTAAAAATCGAAGGTTATGAGAACAAACATCATTTTGCTTACGGCCGCTTTAGTTATAGCATCGGTAAGCGTAAACGCACAAAGTAGGAACGACAAGAATAGCAACAGAAGTAGCAAACAAACTACAAACACCCGAAAAAGCAGCACCGAATCAGCAACAAGTTCACGAACAATTACAGTTCAATCTCAACCGGCAAAAGCTTTAAACCAGGTGAGCCGGTCTCAGGTGAGTTATAAAAAAACAACGCCTAAGGTCGTTGCTGTTCGCACTCAGAATCGGTCGAATATGAAGACCGTGAAACACAACAACAAGGACTTCTATTACGAATCGGGAATCTATTACCGAAAGTATAACGACAACTATATAAAAGTCGCTCCTCCCGTTGGGCTAAGCATTCAGTTGTTACCTCAGGGTTCCGTTCGCATTGCGATCAATAACCGGAACGTCTTCTATTTTGAAGGTGTGTTTTACCAACAGTCGAATAATGGTTACGTGGTTGAGACACCACCTGTCGGAGCCATTGTTGATGCCCTTCCGGCTGATTACGAAAGAGTAGAACTCAACGGATTGCTCTATTACGAATACAACGGCATTTTATACAGCCGCGTCCGCTACGACAGTGATCGCGCCTACCAGGTAGTTGGCTACCTCGAATAGCCATCCAGCAATTAAACAACAACAGAAACCAAAGCACTTGGCCCTCCAGCCAGGTGCTTTTGCTTTTACCGGCCTCCTGCAGGCTCTTTTCTCCGCCGAATCCAGACCTTCTTCTTTCAAACTTAAAGGCAAAACAGATAAATCCGTATATTGAATGCGTGACTGATTCAAAACTCAATATTGAACGGATAAAACCGGAAGAGCTTAGCGACCTGCAAGCCATTTGCAAAACAACCTTCATCGAGACTTTTGCCCACCAAAATACCACGGAAGACATGGAGCTTTATCTGCAGTTGAATTTCAATGCAGAACGTTTAACCGAAGAAATCAGCAATCCGGAATCGGAATTTTACGGTGCCCGAAAAGACGGTGCAATTGCCGGTTATTTAAAACTCAACTTTGGTCAGGCTCAAAATGAATTAAGAGACCAAAATGGGCTGGAGATTGAGCGAATTTATGTTTTAAAGAAATTCCAGGGAAAGCAAATTGGACAATCGCTTTACCAAAAAGCCTGTGCCGTTGCCCAAGCCAGGCAAGCTTCTTTTATCTGGTTGGGTGTTTGGGAAAAGAATTTCAAAGCACAACACTTTTATAAAAAGAACGGCTTCGTGGCCTTCAGCCAACACCTCTTTATTCTAGGTGAAGATGAACAAGTTGACATCCTGATGAAACGTTCTCTCCCGATAGATCCTGCCAAGCCGGCTAACCGATTTTAGGCAGCGCAATCATCCCTTCCTCAACCACCCATCAAACTCTTTAACCAAATAAAAACCATTCTGGCATCAATCTTGCGTATCTTTGATTCAGAATATCAGAAATCCTTAAATATCATCTTATGAAAACAATCTCAAAACTTCTAATGATTCTTTCTGTCGCCTTTCTGGTTTCCTGCCAAGGAGATCCCGGACCAATGGGACCTGCGGGATATGACGGACAGGACGGACAGGACGGAACAAACATCCTGGGTATCGTCTTCGAAACAGATGCCTATAACTTTAGCTTTTCGAATGATTTTCTGCTGTATTATGCGTTCCCGAACGATGTGGAAATTTATGACACCGATATTGTTGTGGTTTATGTTCTTTGGGAACAGGACAATGGATTGGATGTGTGGCGGGCATTGCCTCAATCGGTTTTCTTTAATGAAGGCACGATGATGTACAATTTCGATTATACGGCGGGAGATGTCCAGATTTTCATTGATGGAACCATGGACCCAAATCTCTTACCTTCGGGATATACAGACGATCAGATCTTCAGAATCGTGGTATTACCGGCTGATTGGTACAATAACAAATCGGTGGATTTGAATGACTACAATGCCGTGATGAAAGCGCTGAATAAAGAGGTTGAACCGGTTAAAGGAGTTCAGCTCTATAAAAGATAGCTATCTATCGGTTACCTCAAGGGTAGCCAATAAGACCCAAAAGATGACATTCTCAGCTAAGAATGTCATCTTTTTTTTACCCATCACCCATCATCCATCCCGTTTATTCCATCTCCGTAAATATTTCAATTACACCTACTAACTATTTCAGGATTAAGTCGTAGTAATTAAGACATAAATGTCTCTTTTTGGATGTTTACCTAATCCCTTTGCTATGATTGAAAAGAACTTTCAACCCTCCAACCTCCTTTTTACAATGACTTTATTACTGTCTTCAACACTGGCCCAGGCACAAATCCAGGGATCGGTGCGCGACACGACTGAACTCCCGGTTCCTTTTGCCAATGTTCTGCTTCTAAATCAAGCCGACTCAACAGTTGCTGTCGGAGTAATGGCCACCGAAGAAGGAACCTACAACATTAGCAACTTTACCCCGGGAAGCTACCTCATCGGTGTTAGCCTGATTGGATATGAACCGGCTTATTCCAAGCCTTTTATGATTAAAAGCTCCAATGAACACATCCATCGAAACCCCATGTACATGCGTTCCAACTCAAAGCAAATTGAGGACGTAAATGTTGTCGCCAAAAAGCCGATTTACGAACTGCAGATCGACCGGATGGTGGTGAACGTTGAAAACAGTATTACATCGAGTGGGAATACGGCCCTTGAAGTGTTGGAAAAATCGCCCGGCGTCATCGTCGACCGGCAAAACAACAGCATCTCGCTGGCCGGGAAAAGCGGGGTGATGATTATTCTGAACGGCAAGCAAACCCGCATGCCGATAGAAGCCGCTATGCAAATGCTGGATGGCATGAATGCCGAGAATGTCAAAAAGATTGAGCTGATCACCACGCCCCCCGCCAAATACGAAGCGGAAGGAAATGCCGGGATTATAAACATCGTACTGAAGAAGCATGAAGATTTTGGCACCAACGGCTCTTTCTCACTGGGCGCAGGTGTTGCCAAACGGGAAAAAATGAACGCCAGCCTCAACCTGAATCATCACATGGATAAAGTCAACTTTTACGGAACCTATAATGTCAATTACAACAACTTGTTTCACCAAATCGACTCCTACAGAAGATACCTGCAGGATGATCAAGTCAACGAGACAGAAGCCAGCAGCTACAGGGATGCCATTCGGCTGTTTCAGAATATCCGGATGGGTTTTGATTATACCATCAGCAGTAAAACAACCCTCAGCGTATTGACAAACGGATACGTCAGTGGCTGGGACATGGATGCGGTTAATGACATTCTGTATATGACAAGCGGAACGACAACCAAAACTTCGGTAATGGATAATCAGGAAACCAATAAATGGTACCATGCCATGGGCAACATCAACCTGCAGCATCATTTTAAAGAAGAAGAAACATTGGATATCAATTTCGATTACCTGAACTATTACAACGATAACCCTTCAAACTATGACTCGCAGGTTACCGATAACATGGGACAAACAACGTCGGAAATAATTGAAATTGAAAAGACGACGCCCATTGATATTCTCGTAGGATCATTGGACTACTCCAACCAGGTTAATACGGATTTCAAAATTGAAGCCGGAACGAAAATTACCTACACCTTATTTGAGAATGATGTTGCTGTTCGCTACCTGGAATCTGGGGGATGGACTTACGATCCGGAACTGACCAACAAATACAGCATGGATGAGAACATCATGGCCCTATATACTTCTGTTAGTTATAAAATTGCAAAGAACACCAGTTTTGTCGGGGGCTTGCGCTACGAATACATGAACTCGGTTTTGGACTCGGAAACTGAAAAAGGAATTGTCGATTTACACTACGGCGAATTCTTCCCCACCCTTTTCCTGTCGCAGAAGCTCGATGATAAAAATACACTGCAGGCGTCGTACAGTCGCCGGATCAATCGTCCAAGTTTCAACCAACTGGCGCCTTTTTTAATCATGAATACTCCCCAGAGCTTTATTTCAGGAAATGTGAATTTGCTGCCTGCATTCAGCAACATTTATAAAATCGAGTACCAATTTAAATCGGCGATGCTTTCGGTGGCTTATACCGATACCAAAGATGCCATTTCCCGGTTTGCTCCAAAAAACAGTGAAGACGGCGAAAAACAATATTTCTTTTCCCGGAATATCGACAAGAGTCAGACAATGTCGGCCACCTTAGCCATTCCGATCACTATTACATCGTGGTGGAAAATGCAGAACAACCTGATTTGGACCAAGCAGAAAGTCGACACGGAATACGATGGAACGGAGTATAAAATCGATCAGGATAACTACCGGATTACAAGTAACCAAAGCTTCTCCTTGTCAAAACGCCTGTCTGCAGAGATATCCTGTTTCTATAACTCAAAATCAATTTGGGGAATTTACGAGAGCATGGCTTTCGGCCGCGTGGATGCAGGTCTGCAATGGAAACTGAAAAACGAGAACAGCAGGTTTAATCTCAACATCAGCGATATTTTCAAAACCAATATTTACCGGAGTGTCGCCAGCTTGCCGGAGTTAAATATTTACAACCGGTGGCGCCTAGACTTTGAGCCCCGTGTCTTCCGTCTGACCTTCACCCAGAACTTCGGAAATGGTGCTGTAAAAACAAGCCATCGAACTACCGGTTCTGAAGAAGAACAGAATCGTGTTAATCCTTAATAATACAGGTTGCCGAGTGCCAACAACAAAAAAAAGATGGTCGCTACCATCCTTTTCTCCTAACCAAATCCTATCTCTATGAAAAAAAACTACTTATTACTTTGCGTCTTGTACCATACAAAGATACCGCAGACTTCCGTTAACGCCTGCCAAGGAGTGTTAAAGAATCTTATGGATTGAAAAGCGGCGCAACTGTTCCCCGCAATCGCTGTTCGTACCTATCGATAAAGGTTGATTGGAGTCAGAGAGTTGGCCGTCCCGGGAGTAGATCAAAGCTGCTTCACTGAGATTCGGTAGTTATTATTACACAGCAGATGTGATCGGAATAGCTACAAAAACAAAAAAGCACCTCAGAAAACTGAAGTGTTTTGACTTTGGAGCGAGAGACGGGATTCGAACCCGCGACCCCGACCTTGGCAAGGTCGTGCTCTACCAACTGAGCTACTCTCGCAAAAATCAAAAAGTATAAAAAGTACCCGGAGCGGGACTTGAACCCGCACGATCATAATGATCATTGGATTTTAAGTCCAACGTGTCTACCATTCCACCATCCGGGCATCCTGGATGGAGCGAGAGACGGGATTCGAACCCGCGACCCCGACCTTGGCAAGGTCGTGCTCTACCAACTGAGCTACTCTCGCAAATATACTTTTTAGAACTCTGCTATGCCTTTCGGAAACAGCGATGCAAATATATTGCTAATTTTTTTTTATCCAAAAATAAATCTCACATTTTAAAATCTATTTTTCGAGACGTCCCGAAAGCTATTTTAAGCCAGATAGTTTCTTAATTTCATTCAGCTTATTCAAGGCTTCAATCGGGGTCAGATTATTGATATCAAGGGCTGAAATCTCTTCCCGAATCGCTTTCAGCACCGGATCATCCATCTGAAAAAAGCTTAACTGGAAGCCTTCACGCTTCTCGGCCATGCCTTCCAGCGGCTTCGCCAAGCTGTCTTTTCGGTTATCACCTTCCAGTTGAACCAGAATTTCATCGGCCCTTTTCACTACCGACGGCGGCATACCGGCCATGCGAGCGACATGAATACCAAAACTGTGGTTACTACCTCCGCGAACCAGTTTACGAAGAAAAATCACTTTATTGCCAACTTCTTTCACGCTAACATTGTAGTTCTTCACTCGCGAGAATGATTTTTCCATCTCATTCAGTTCGTGGTAGTGGGTCGCAAATAAGGTTTTCGCTTTCGACTGCATCTGCTCGTGAATATATTCAACAATGGACCAGGCAATGGAAATACCATCGTAGGTCGACGTTCCACGCCCCAATTCGTCCAGCAAAATAAGGCTCCGATCGGAGAGGTTATTCAAGATACTGGCTGCTTCATTCATCTCCACCATAAAGGTTGATTCACCCAAAGAAATGTTGTCGGATGCACCAACCCGTGTGAAAATCTTATCGACATAACCGATACTGGCTGAATCTGCCGGAACATAAGACCCCATTTGGGCCATCAGTACAATCAGAGCTGTTTGTCGCAATAAAGCCGATTTACCGGCCATATTGGGGCCCGTTATAATGATCACCTGTTGCTCATCCTGATCGAGCAGCAGATCATTACTGATGTATTCTTCACCAATTGGCAACTGCTGTTCAATTACCGGGTGGCGACCGCCTTTAATCTCAATCACCTTCGTATCGTTTAACTCGGGCTTCCTGTAGTTGTTCGCTTGCGCACTACTCGCAAACGACAGCAAACAATCCATCCGGGCGATGACCACCGCATTCAACTGGATGGCTTGGATATATTCGGACAAGGCCTGCACTAAATCATTGAACAACCTGGCTTCCAGTGCCAGGATCTTCTCTTCCGCACCTAAAATTTTACTCTCGTACTCTTTAAGTTCCTCAGTGATATAGCGTTCAGCACTCACCAGAGTTTGCTTCCGAATCCATTCCTGCGGAACCTTATCTTTATGTGTATTTCGAACTTCGATGTAATAACCAAAGACGTTATTGAATGCGATCTTCAGCGAAGAAATTCCGGTCCGGGCAGATTCCCGCTCCTGCATCTGGTTCAAATAGTCTTTCCCCGAATATTGAATTTTACGCAGCTCGTCGAGCTCCTCCGAAATACCACTTTTAATCACATTCCCTTTATGCAGCAACATAGGTGGGTCATTGACTACTTCTTTCTCAATCCGATCGCGTATGGACGTGCAAGGATTCAATTGTTCGGCAAAGCGGTTCAAGACAGGGTGATCAACTTTTTCCGCATAATGCTTGATCGGCTCAATGGCGTTCAGCGCGTTTTTCAGCTGAATAACTTCGCGCGGGTTGATTCGCCCAACTGCTACTTTCGAAATGATTCGTTCCAGATCGCCGATGTGACGCAAATGCATTTCGAGTTCTTCTTTCTCATTCTCTGAATTCGCAAAATACTCCACTACCGAAAGCCGCTCATTTATCGCATTAATTTCTTTCAACGGTAATGCAATCCAACGCTTCAGCATCCGTGCTCCCATCGGCGAGATGGTTTTATCCAACACCTGAGCCAGAGTTTTCGCACCATCATTAATGACCCCGAACAATTCAAGATTACGAATAGTGAAGCGGTCGAGCCACACGTACTTGTCTTCTTCGATGCGTGAAAGCGCTGTGATGTGCTGAACCTGGTTATGCTGTGTTAAGTCGAGGTAATGCAAAATCACCCCTGAAGCAATGATTCCGTAATTAAGATCATGAACACCAAACCCTTTCAACGATTTGGTTTCGAAATGACGTAGCAAACGGTCATTGGCAGCATCCTCGTTGTACACCCATTCGTCCATCGTATAGGTGTAATACTTGCCGCCAAAATGTTCCGAGAACTCATTCCCTCTCCCCTTTTGGTACAAAACCTCTTTGGGTTTAAATGAATTGAGCAACTTGTCGATGTATTCGAAGCCACCTTCTGCAGTTAAAAACTCCCCGGTTGAAATATCAAGGAAAGCGACTCCTGCCATTTTTTTATCAAAATGAACCGAAGCAAGGAAGTTGTTTTCACGATGTTCGAGAATATTGTCGTTGATGGAAACACCTGGGGTTACCAGCTCGGTAATTCCGCGCTTGACAATCTTTTTGGTCATCTTGGGATCTTCCAGCTGCTCGCAAATAGCAACCCGCTGTCCCGCACGAACTAATTTCGGCAAATAGGTATCCAAGGCATGGTGCGGGAAACCCGCGAGTTCGACATAACTGGCAGAACCATTGGCCCGGCGGGTCAACGTAATCCCAAGAATCTCGGCAGCTTTCACTGCATCCTCACCAAAAGTCTCATAAAAGTCGCCCACCCGAAAAAGCAGAACCGCATCCGGATGTTTGTCCTTGATGTCATAATATTGCTTCATCAAGGGTGTTTCCACATATTTTTTTTGCTTCGACAAATTCAATCGTTTTTGTATGCTTAGCCAACAAAGATAAAGGAACTACCTGCAAGTTTAAAAGGGCAGGCGGGCTTGTTCCACGAAACTTATTAACAAGTTACCACGAAGCCAGTAATCCTAGTGATAGGCAATCGATTACTTTCTATCCAGCAAAAAACGGCTGTGAAACAGCGACCGAACTAAGAGCATCGCAATTAACAGGTAAAAACCAGGAACAATCTCTTGTGGCAGAAAAATACTGAGCGGAAAAAAGAGCAACAACCAGGCTGACAAAGCGACCCAATACCAACGCAACACAGGACGCCACTTTTTGACGAGCCATAAAAACAAGAATGGCAAATTGAGGCACACCGCCCAAAGTTGGTTGTAATTGGCATGCATCGCCGGATGTTCCGAATACAGAAAAAACCAAGCCAGAATTAGCCCAATAGTGCCATGCACAAGTAAAAGAACATAATCAATTCCGTAACGAATCCGACCACTTTTCAGTTGCCTGATGGTCGTCCAGAATATTAAAATCAGAAGGCCCAGAAGAATCAATTCCGGTGAATGAATGGTCAACCAGGAGGCATGGACACTTTCTGCATCATAGAGATCATTTGTCGCCTTTACCAAGGGAACTTGTTTGCCATTCCGCACAATGGTTGCATCGGCGAAATGCTGAAACAAATAATCCGGCAAAAACATTTCCTGGTAAGCCGAAGCGACTTCATCAGAAGGGCTTCCTAAAACCAGCTGAATTCCAAAATTCGTCCAGGGCAATATTTTCTGATATTCAGCAGCATGCTGCCGAAACGTTTTGCCCTCTCCTTCCATTGGAAATTTAACATCACCGTCAACCGTATTTTCCACCACATCGCGTACCCGGGTGGCACAGTTATCCATAAAAAAATTGTAGCGATACTCTCTGTTTTCAGGCTTCGCATTATCAATCAGGAAATTCAGAATGCTTTGTTTTTCGTTCTGTGTCAGGTTAAGAACCTGCTCCCTAATACTCCTTCCGTTTTGTATATATTCCTGGTAAAATTGATTGAAACGCTCCGGAGCCAGCAAATAATTGGCATTCCCCTTGGCAAATCGATAGACAAAATTAGGCTCACGAAAGCTGAAAACACCATAATTGAAAACAACATCCCATTGCTTTACCGGATCATGAACCCGAATAGCCGTATGCCCGTAGATCGCGTGAACTAGGTCGCTGGGGCCACAAGACATGATGCTTATTTCCGCCTGATTACTTAAACTGATTGTTTGACTTCTGGCCGAAAAGCTCATTCCTACGAGAAGGACAAAGAGGAGTATTCGTTTCACAATTTTTTCTTTCAAAAGAAGTAAAAAGCAACTGTAATGAGAAATAGAACAGGAAATTTTTACCTGCTTATCCGCTCGAATCACTTTAATCAAAAAAAAATACCGCAAAAAAAGCTGCCAGGGAAAGGCAGCTTTCAAATTATATGAACAGTAAACCCAATTAGCGCCATGCGCCAACAATTGCTCCCATTACGATATAAGAGACCAAATCATATCCTGCATGAATAAGGAAAAGGGAAAATTTCTGCTGCTCAAACAGGACAGTGTTCAGGCGCGATGTTGAGATCCAGAAAACAGCAATCATGAAGCCGGCAAATACACCGAACATTAGATCGCCTGCTGAACCTAAAAACATGGCCATCGAAAAGGCCGCCAAAAAGGAAGCAATGAAAGAACTTCCGAAAATGACAGGCATTGGTAATGCCCTATCTTTCATAGACTCTTCCGTAAAACCGTTAAGAGACATCCATTTTTCGCCGAAAAGGAAAGGTGAATACCACAGGCCTCCGATAACAAATGTACTTAGCGCTGCAACGATTACAGCCCAGTAGTTTACATGTGAAATCACTCCAACCAAATCCATAAATTCAATTTCATATTATTGACACGAACGCCAAATCAAGTTACAACTATTTTTGAAATTTCCCTTATTTAGACTTGATTAATATAGCTAAAGTTCTAATTTTAGATATTTTTGTCTGAATTTGAATTTAAATGAATAATTATGGGATGTAATGGATGTACCATGAAGATGGACAGTGATCGCCCGCAAATGCTGACAACGCATGATTGGTTGAAAGACCTCCCGGATACGAGTCACCTGAGTAAGATCGTGGAGGTCCGATTCAAAGGAACGCATAAAGACTTTTATAAAAATGAAGATATGCTTTCGCTCAAGGTGGGCGATATGATTGTTGTTGCAAGCAACCCCGGTCACGATGTCGGTTATGTGACCCTCACCGGGACACTGGCAAAGAAACAATTTGAACGGAAAATCAAACGCCCTGAACGTTATACCTGGAACAAAGTTTACCGCAAAGCAACTGAAACCGACAAACAAAAGTGGGAACAGGCGAAAAAACGCGAGTACGCCGTAATGGTTCGCTCCCGACAAATCGCAACGGAGTTGCACCTGGATATGAAAATCGGCGATGTCGAATTTCGTGGCGATGGTTCCAAAGCGATTTTCTACTACATCGCTGATGGACGTGTTGATTTCCGGGAGCTAATTCGCCGGTATGCGCGAGAGTTTCAGATTAAAGTTGAGATGAAGCAAATCGGCGCCCGTCAGGAAGCCGGCTTAGTGGGAGGAATAGGCTCTTGCGGCCGGGAACTGTGTTGCTCAAGCTGGCGAACCGATTTTTCAAGCGTAACTTCCGACGCCGCTCTAAAGCAAGGTCTTTCTCCGAATGCAGAGAAAATGGCCGGACAATGTGGCAAGTTGAAGTGCTGCTTGATGTATGAGTTGGATAGCTACCTGGAAGCTCAGGAAGATTTCCCTTACGAGTTATTGAACCTGGAAACTGAAAAAGGATTAGCCAAACATTTCAAAACTGAAATTCTAAGCAAAAGAGTTTGGTATATCATTGAAGGGGCCTATTCCAACAAACCAATTATGCTCGAACTGAAAGATGTAAAAGCCATCATTCAGCTGAACAAACGCGGTAAAAAACCATCCTTGGATCGCTACCTTGGAGTAGAAGAAAAGCCGGTAAATGAAATGAGCGTTGGTACTGTGGATATGGATCTGATGAAGCCGAAAAAACCGGTCAATAAGAATAGAAGGAAACCGAACCAAAAGCGTCGAAACAATAATCAGCCATCGCGCAACAACAGAAATCAAAAAGCGAACACTTAAGAACTGCGATAAACTGTTTCCGGGTTTGAAGAGAGAAATTTCAGAAAATCCGGAAACTCTTCTTTGTCTGCGGAAATACGACGTCCGTTGGTGCAAACGCCAATAAAAAACCTCCTCCTCCCGATCCGAGCAATTTCACCAGAATTCCTTTCATCTTCAATTCACTTATGAATCCCAAGCATGAATCCGGGATCATTTCCTGAAAATGTTTCAATTGAAACTCATGGAATTTTCCAAGCTGATGAAAAAAGGACTCTTTTTCATTATTCTGAAAAGCCTCAACCGTTGCGTCGTTGGCCGGCAAATAGCGTTTTTGAAACAAATCCGAAAAATCAGCTGTTTCCATCTTCTCCAAAAAAATCTTGACTAACGGTGAGGTCGGACTCGTAATTCCGGTATCAATCAGGTAAACTTTCCACGGCTGATCCTCCAATTTTAAATCGGGTAACCAGATCTTACCATTCTCCACTAAAACCGGCCTGTTCAGAAACGAAACCAAAGGATCAAGCCCCGAACTTCGCCCATGAAAATAGGATTCAAGCACGATGAAATCTTCCCGTAACCGGCTTATGATTTCTCCAGGATTCTCCAGCTTGAAGTCATTTTGGTTCAAAAAGCTGCCATAGCGATCGTATAAGCCAGCACAAAGTGCTCCCGAACTTCCGACTCCATATTGCAAAGGGATGTCGGATTCAAAGTACAATCCGCTTTCTAAATCACTTTTTAGCTTCTCTACGTCAAGCGGAAAATTCATCTGCGAAGCAAGCTTTTTATCTTCAAACCAACTGGCAAAACGATCCAATTCCGTCGCACTGTTCTGTTGGCACTCGTTCGGAGCAACGATATCCATCTTCGCAAAGTAACCTTTGAATTTCGGGAAGGGAACAGCCAGAGCCTTTGCTCCAAACATCAAACCGTATTCGCCAAACAGCAATAATTTCGCGGGATACTTCTTCATACGCTAAGCTTTCAACGGGCCATCACCAACCTGGTCATCCAGCCACTCCCCGTTTTCGGTATGATACAACAATTCGCCCTTAATAAAAGCATGCACCGCTTCCTGATCTTCTCTCCAATACAAAAGATGAATATTCGGTCCTGCATCAATTGTAAATCCGACCGGCAAACCCGTCTGCTGGCGGAATTCGCGAATCAGTTCAATAATTGCCACACTTCCGGGCTTCAACAGTAAAAAGGACGGAGTTGAACTCATCATCAGAGCATGTAGGCTCAGCGCTTCCTGCTCCACCAGATCAATAAAGGCCATGCGATTACCATCCTCCTTCATGAACCGCATGAGCTGTTCAATGGTACTGTTCACTTGTTTTAGACGAGCGGCCTGGTACGGATGATTATTCATCAACTCGTGACCTGCAGAACTGGAAACCTTTTTCTTTTTCGAATCAACCAGCAACACGGCATCACAAAGCGAAAAATAGCTTTTGTGAATCTGTTTTGAAACCGGAACAGCATAACAATCGGTAGACCCCGGCAAAGCATTTGATTTTCCCCACCAGGCGAAACCGCCGTACACCGATCGGGATGCACTCCCACTTCCCATTCTGGCTAGTCGAGAGGCTGCCTGAAAAAACTTATCATCATCATTTTCAACTCCCGTTATCTGCCGGCTTAAATCCTCCAGACAAAGTGCCAAGGCACCAAACGCCGAAGCAGAAGAAGCAATTCCGGTAGAATGAGGAAACGTATTTTCACTCGCTATTTGAAAAGCATAATCATTGATCCAGGGACGTTCAATTGACAACTTATCCAGGTATTTTTCAATCCGAGTGGCAAAAGGAGATTCCTTCCCCTCAAAAAGAAATTCCAGCTTCATGCTTTTTGCAGCTTGCAGGCTAACCGTTGTCCTTGTTCGGGCAAGCTTCAGACTAAAGCTCAACGAAGGATTCATAGGCAATTGTTCCGGCTTTTTGCCCCAATATTTCACCAATGCGATATTGGATGGACAAAGCCAGGTTGAAGTATAAGTTGTCATGTAGAATTATCCTTGTTTTGAGGTCAGAGACCTATTATTTCATATCTCTTTGTATCGGAACTGTTTGGCACAGAAATCAGAAACGCCTATTTCGTTGCATTCAACACCAGCTCCCGCCAAGGAAATACAACGCGCAATCCTTTTTGTTTAAAATAATTCAATACGTCACGATCATCCATCGGTGTTGCAATCAGATAAAAATCACCACCCCATGCGCCAAGCGACTTGACTTCGCCATTAAAATCGGAGAAGTACTGCGATTTTACGGTTGGACAGTCGAGCAACGCGGAGACCATGGCCTCATGCTCGACAATCAGTTTCTGGAAATCGTCCAACTTGGTGGCTCCCGCAAAAGCGTCTGAAAGCTGATTCATTTGCTCAACCTGCTGCAAGCTTACCGCTCCTTCACTCAGAAACCGTCTCACCTCATTCCGGGTACTTTTTTTGGCTCCTGAATAAATAAAATACAACTGATCCAAAAACGAATAGTCCAAATTTACAGGTTTGGGAACTTCATTCTTCGTATAAAAAATAGGTCCTTTGGCTGTCGCGCAAGCGATATCAAAACCACTTCCGTGGAAAACAAGTTCGTTCAATTTGAACGGATCAACTTTCGCCCATGATGCCAGATTCGCGATCAACGTACTACTGCTGCCCAATCCCCATTGGTTGTTAAAATCGATGTAAGTGTGCACATCAAGAGGGCGCTGCGGCTCAAAAGCCGGGTTCATTTGTTGAATGGTGCGAAAAGTGTCGCGTAAAATCACCGCTTTCTCAGCATCCGAACTATTGACAATCTCAAAATCGGGAAGTTTCAAATCGCAGGAGAACCAAAGTCCTTCCTGCATAAAAGCTTTCCAGCTCAAAATTCCGTCCTCTTTCCCGGCAGCAACTTCCATGCGCTGTCCGTATTGCAACGGCAAGGCAATAGATTTTGCTCCGCGCAGCACAAAATACTCCGCGGTCAATAACAACTTGCCGTGTGCCTGATAAGTCTCTTTGACTGTTTTAACGTCCTGTATCATGTTTCAGATATTGCTCAACATCGGAAAAACTCACTTCCCGTTTTTCAAAATAAAGGCGTGCGGCCGCTTTTTGTTCATCGGTCGCATTCAATGTATTTAAAATATTGCTCAAATGCATCTTCATATGCCCTTGCTGGATGCCAGTTGTCACCAACGCACGTACAGCCGACCAGTTCGATGCCAGACCAGCTACTGCCAGGTATTGCATCAGTTCCGTTGCCGATGGATTTTCAAGAATCTGCATCGCCAAACGTGCCATCGGATGCAAAGCAGTAACGCCGCCAACCACACCCACTGCCAGCGAAAGCTCCATTGAAAAAGTGAAGATCCCGTTCTCATTTTTGGCTTCACTCAAACCGGCATATTTACCGTTACGGGCAGCAAAGGCATGTCCTCCTGCTTCAATGGCACGAAAATCGTTTCCCGTAGCCAAAGCCAGTGCATCCACACCATTGAAAATTCCTTTGTTATGAGTCACCGCCCGTGATACGTCATTTCTCGAAATATGGACCGCACGAACAAACTTTTCCGCCAAACGGCAGGCCGCTTCCGGATCATCGTTTTCAGAAAGCTTCTCCACCGGACATTCGACCCAAACACGCACCTTACTAGCGGGCACATAGTTCGAAAGAATGGCCATAATGATTTCCGCCTCACGTTCCTCAGCATCCCAATCAGCTTGACTTGAGAGCCAATGATTGAGACTTTTACCAAACTGCTCCAAACAGGAATTAATGAAATTGGCCCCCATCGCATCTCTTGTCTCAAAGGCCACATCAAGCTGATAGTAATCCGGTAAAATCCCGGGTAAATATTTTAATTCAATTGATAGGATACCGCCCCCGCGTTTCTCCATCTTCTGAGTAATCGGAGCCGCATCAACACGCAATTGCGTTTCAAGTTCGTTAAAGTGAAGCTTCAATTTATCCGGATTTCCTTTCCATGAAAAATGAAGCTGTCCTTTCTTTTCTGTTCCCAAATTCTCAACATGAAAGCCTCCCCGTTTCGCCCAAAATCCGGCTGCTTTTCCTAAAGCGGCTACCACCGAACTCTCTTCAGTGACAAACGGGAATACACGATACTGCCCATTCACCAGGAAATTAGGCGCCACTGTGAAAGGAAAATGGAAATTGGAAAGGTGATTCTCGCTTAGGTCTTCAATGATTTTTTGCGCAGCCACATTCTTCGATTCAAAATCAGCCAGAAAATCAGCCGATGAAGCGTCTAACCCCAACTGTTGAATCAGCCAGTCCGTTTTTTGCGTTTTGCTGAATTTTGAGAATCCGGATATCGGTCTATTTTCCTTCATAATTCGGGTTTATACGCAAATATGCCTCTGCCATTCGGTAGGCTTTCAACAAATTTTCGATATAAATCTTCAAGTCTTTATAATCACCTGTTGCATGTTTCAACACCGACGAAGCCATGCCAAAAACAGCCGGAAGTTTACTTTTTGACACCAGGTAATAGCCATCCAAATAGGTCTTCACTCCGCCCGAAATAATTAAAGCGGGACAAGCCATATCTTGCTCTTCCACTAAACTGTTCACATCCCGTAGCATTTGTGAAGCATTTTGTCCGACGAAAGCAAACGGCTGATGCAGCTGTTTCAACGCCTCATCTTCCCGCATCATCTCAAGCTTTGAAAAATTAGTACCACCATAAGCTGCAAACTCAATCGCTGCCAAAGGCATTTTCAACAACTGCTTCAGACTTTCGCGCCCCATGCCTTGCCCGACTTCTTTCACAATCAGCGGAACATTAATACGCGTCATCAATTGCTGAATAGTCTCCAGTGGAGCTTGTGAAATGTGATCTCCTTCAGGCTGGAACCACTCTTGTAGCGGATTGACATGCACAATCAAACCATCGGCACGCAGATTTCCAACCAAATCGATGATCGCTTGTTCCTGCTTTTTAGCTAACAACTGCTCGACTTGTGCCACACCGAGATTTGCCCAGAATGGTTGTTCAGAACCGATTTCATCGCGCACATCAAAATCGGCCCAATAGGTTTTATCGAACAGAATTTTTCGGCACGAGCCCAAGCCCATTCCCAAACCAAATTCACGGCAGGCGCGTGCCAGATTTCGGTTGATGTCTTTGGCCACACCCGTTCCGCCAGTCATGCTCGACACCCACAAGGGGGCCCGCATCTGCTTGCCTAAAAATGAAAATGGTTGTGGATCTTTCTCCGGATGAGCAGACAGCAAAGGTTCGTAAACGAATCGACGATCCTGCTCCGGATAACTGGTTTGCGAATCAAAGGCCATCTGAATGTGCTCGAGTTTTCGGTCTTTTTCCATGAGTATCTATAAAAGGTAACAGGCAAATGTAAACAATGCATTTGCCTATTCCTTCCTATTCAGTTCAAAAATATTTTTGCGAGAACTTTGTACGCCGGAGCAGGTGCTCCACCCGCCATATCTCCATCTCTTTCTTACTTGTCTTTCAGCACATCGCGCGAAATCACCATACGCAACACTTCCGACGTTCCCTCTCCGATCGATAATAAACGCTGGTCGCGGAAGAATCGTTCAATCGGGTATTCATCGTTACGGAAGAAACCGGCGCCACCAAAAATCTGCATCGCTTCGCTGGCTACATCACTGGCAACCTGCGAGCAATACAATTTTGCCATCGCTGACTGTGTTCCAAAAGGTTCACCATTGTCTTTTAACCAACAAGCATGGTAAAGCAAGTTTCGCGCAGCTTCGATCTTAGTCGCCATGTCGGCCAGTTTAAAGGCGATGGACTGAAATCCGGAGATCGCATGACCAAACTGCTTTCGTTTCTTCGAAAACGACACTGCCATTTCGTAAGCCCCCTGTGCTAACCCAAGCCCCATTGCTGCAATCGACAAACGACCGGAGTCAATGGTTTTCAGCATGATTTTAATGCCCTGTCCGCGCTCTCCAAGCTGGTCTTCAGCTGGAATTTCAACATCTTTGAAATAAACCATTCCATTATCGGCGGCCCGCCACAAAAACTTTTGTTTCATAAACTCACGGGTGTAGCCCGGCGTTCCTTTCGAAACCATGAAAGTGGTAAATTCCTTCTTCCCATCAGGCCGCATACCTGTTTGGGCAACAAAACTAATTCCGGCTACCATGTCCGAAGCAGCATTGGTGATGTACTTTTTATGCCCATTCACCAACCAGCCTTCTTTTGTTGCCGTTGCGGTCGTTTCAACACCCTGTGCATCCGAACCGGCATTTTCTTCGGTCAACCCAAAAGCCCAAAGGTTTTCAGCTGTGCACAAGGCTGGTAAATATTTTTGCTTTTGAGCTTCCGTCCCAAAGGCCATTATCGGCCCAATACCGAGTGAATTATGTGCAGCTACCGTAGCAGCCACCGAACTGTCAACACGAGCCAACTCTTCCACAGCAATAATGAATGAAAGATAATCACTGCCTTGTCCACCATATTCAACGGGAGCATGCATCCCGAAAATATTCAGACTACGCATCGACTTGATCAACTCCATCGGAAAGATCTCCAAAGCCTCAAATTCGCCAATTACAGGCTTGATTTTTTCTTCAGCAAAAGCCCTTACTTTGGCTCTCACCTCGTGGTGTACTTTCTTGAGTAAAGCGTTCATAAATGGTTTTTCGTTTAAGGTCACTGACCTATTCTCTACTTTAGTTGTTTGCCACCGGGCAATATGAAAGACTTGAAACCACCATTTTACTGGGATTCCAAATCAACTAATATTTCTTTATCCTGAACGATTTTGCCTTTTGTCACATGAATGGTTTTCACAACCGCATCAACCGGGCTTTGTATCGTAAATTCAGTTTTCATTGATTCAATAACCAACAAATTCTGTCCTTTAATCAACTTGTCGCCCGCAGCTACAAACACGTCAATTACTTTACCGAACAAATCGGCAACAATGCGCGACTGTAACTCGCCGTTCAATTTCGACGATTGCCTGTTTAAACTCACCTGACCAGGCACCTGTTTACTCTTCAATTCAAAACGGAAGGTTTGATACTGGATTTCAGTTAAATTCTCCTTTTCAATCCAAAAGACATCCTGTTTTTTTCCGTTTAGGTTGAATGAAACGCAATTATTATTGTAAAAAACACGATTAACGGCAAGCGGTTCATTTTTGATGAAAAATAAGTAGTCTTTTTTATGCTTTCGAACATTGATTTGACAAATTTTGCCATCAACATCCAACTCAAAAGCCTGATTGAGACGCCAAAACCCAAACTTATTTTCGTCCGTGGTTTCTTCATAAAAATGATGCAAAATATAAGCGATGGCAGGAACTGCCGGGGAAATCACGCCCCGCGTATCTTCCAACTCTTGCAATAAGTCAGGCAATTTTTGTTCAATGTACTTCGTGTGAATCTTCATGCTTCGAAAAGCATCGTCTGCCGTCAGTATTTTCAAGAAAGACTGATTGGTTTTAATTCCCCCCAAAAAATGCAAATACAGGGCCTGACTCATATCAGCGATGGCCTGCCTGCGAGACGCCGCATGAACAACTAACTTCCCCAACATGGAATCGTAGGCCGGTGAAAGCTGACTTCCCGCACCGACAAAACTATCCCAACGCACGTTATCCGGAAATTGAACAGCAGAGATTGTCCCCGATGAAGGCACAAACTGATGCTGCGGATCTTCCGCACAAATACGCACCTCAATAGCATGTCCGCAAGCCTGAATTTCATCCTGCTTCAAAGGCAAACCATTTCCTGCAGCAATGTCGATCTGCCATTCCACCAAATCCAGTCCTGTGATAGCTTCCGTTACCGGATGCTCTACCTGAAGCCGGGTGTTCATCTCCAGGAACCAGCAGTTCTCCCGCTCGTCAACCAAAAACTCGATCGTTCCGGCTCCACGATATTTTGATGCCTTAGCTATTTGTAAGGCGAATTGATGCAAATTGGCTTTCGTTTCATCTGTAAGATTTGGGGCAGGTGCCTCTTCTACCACCTTTTGGTAGCGCCGTTGTAGACTGCAATCGCGTTCAAACAGGTGCACTGCATTTCCGTTACCGTCGCCCATCAGCTGAACTTCAACATGGCGAGCTTGTGCCAAATATTTTTCGACGAACAACTCGCCATTACCAAAGTACTCGTGGGCCTGACGTTGTGCTTGTTGCAATGCCAGTGGCAATCCGGAGGCTTCCTCCACAATCTGCATGCCCTTGCCTCCACCTCCGGCTGCGGCCTTGACTAGCAAGGGAAATTCCAAACCGCTGATGTCTCGAATAATATCACTCACCGCTCCCCGAACGCCGGGAATTACCGGAACACCGAGTTCCTTTACAAAATCAATCGCCTGAGTTTTCTCGCCCATCAAGCTGATCTGCTCCGGCGTAGCTCCGATGAAAGCAAGACAATTGGCCTCAACCAAAGCTGCAAAAGCAGCATTTTCGGATAAAAATCCGTAGCCGGGATGAATGGCGTCAGCTCCGGCTTCCTTTGCGAATTGAACCAACTTTTGCTGATTCAAATACGTTTCAGACAAGGTGCTCCCATCCAGTAAAAATGCCTCATCAGCTAAAGCTACATGAAGCGATCCCGCATCGTCCGACGCATAAACTGCCGCGGTACGAATGCCCATCTTTTGAGCCGTACGAATAATCCGAACGGCTATTTCACCCCGGTTCGCAATGAGTATTTTATGAAATTTACGTTTCAATTTTCGCTAACTTTTAATGCATTCCAGTCGGGCTTTCTTTTATCCAAAAACGCCCGCAGTCCTTCTTGCCCTTCTTCCGATTCCAATATTTCGGCCAAAACCCCTGCTGTATATTCACTGCTGTCGATATTCACCTCGCCCGAATCAACTTTCAAAATTAACTGCTTGCATGCTTTCACTGCATTTGGCGAAGCCTGCCTCAATTCCGAAATTAGCTTATCGACCACTTGCATCCGCTGATCATCACCGGCTACAAAATCCACCAAGCCAATAGCATGTGCTTCACTAGTCCAAATGCGTTCACCTGAGAACATCAGTTTTTTCAGGTTTTGAGTTGACAATCGTTTCGCCACAAAAGGCAAAATCGTAGCCGGAATAATACCCAGCTTCACCTCGCCAAATGCAAAAGCTGTTGCCTCCTCTGCAATTGCAAAGTCGCAGGCAGCCAAAATACCGTTCGCGCCTCCCAACACATTTTTATGTGCCGCGCAAATGGTCACTTTCGGGAAGTTGTATATTTTTTTCAGCAAATCGGCCATATGCAGGTATTCCTGCCAGTTCTCCGACTTGTCGCGGTTTACAGCATTGGCAAACCAACTGATGTCGGCACCGGCACAAAATGATCTCCCTTCACCGGCAATCACTACAAAGTGAATCTGTTCGTCTTCTTCCAACTCATCCAGCACCTCGTGTAACTCCGAAATCAACTCCGGATTCAATGCATTGTGTTGCCTTGGGCGGTTCAACAAAATAGTTGCCCGGTCATTTTCAAGCTGAAGAAGGATATGTTTGAATTGTTTCATTGTTTCAATTTTTGATTTACATGCGGAACACACCATAATTGGCTTGTCGAACCGGCTGATTCAAGGTCACCTTAAACAGGAATCCGAGCAGGTCGCGTGTATCTACCGGATCGAAAATCCCGTCGTCCCACAAACGTGACGAACTGTAATAAGCCGTACTTTCCTGATCAAATTGCTCAATCAGACTGTTTTCCTTACCGCTTCCTCCAATAGTTTGCAGTACGCCCGAAGCCTGTTCTCCACCCATCACAGCAATGCGTGAGTGAGGCCACATCAGCATAAAATCAGGATCGTAAGCGCGACCTGCCATCGCGTAATTTCCGGCACCAAACGAGCCACCCATGACCAGAGTAATCTTTGGAACAGTTGAATTGGCCACAGCGTTTATTAGTTTCGCCCCATCGCGGGCAATGCCTTCGTGTTCGTATTTTTTCCCGACAATAAATCCACTGATATTCTGCAAAAACAACAGCGGAACTTGTCGTTGATTACACAGTTGAATAAAATGGGCTCCTTTACGCGCAGCTTCGGCTGTCAGGAAACTCTGGTTTCCTAAAATCCCAATTGGAATACCCTTAATTCGGGCAAAGCCGGTCACCAACGTTTTGCCGTACTCCGCTTTAAATTCCGGAAAACGGCTCCCGTCAACCAGTCGCTCAATAATAGCCCGCACATTAATCGGCTTTTTCAAATCGGTTGACAGAAAATTGTACAGTTCTTCTGCCGGATAAACCGGTTCAACCGATTTTTCAATATCAATTTCCCGCTTCGAAACACGAGGTAACCCCTCAACCAAATCACGACAAATGCGCAAGGCATGTACATCGTCATCCGCTAAATGATCAGCTACACCCGAAATTTTGGTGTGCACATCGCCTCCGCCCAGATCCTCGGCGGAGACTTCTTCTCCTGTGGCAGCTTTTACCAGCGGCGGGCCACCAATAAAGATTGTCCCTTGGTTGCGCACAATAATGGTTTCGTCGCACATGGCCGGAACATAAGCACCTCCGGCAGTACACGAACCCATAACTACAGCGATTTGCGGAATACCTTCAGCCGATAAACGGGCCTGATTAAAGAATACCCGCCCAAAGTCGAATCGATCGGGGAAAACCTGCGCTTGTTCGGGCAGGAAAATACCTCCCGAGTCAACCAGGTAAATGCAGGGCAGCTGATTTTGCATGGCAATTTCCTGTGCCCGAATATGTTTCTTAATGGTCTCGCGAATGTAGGTTCCCCCTTTTACCGTGGCGTCGTTCGCCACGATCATGCACTCGCGACCATGCACAAGCCCGATTCCGGCAATAATTCCGGCTGAGGGGAAAGCGTCATCATACTGCCCGTAAGCAGCAAAGGACGAAAGCTCAACAAAAGGCGTACGCGGGTCAACCAGCAAGTCGATGCGTTCGCGCGCCAAAAGCTTGCCCCTCTCCCGATGTTTCGCCACGGCTTTGACGGTCCCATGCGAAGTGACAGCTACTACACGACGGTGAAATTCAGCAATTGCTTCGCGATATTCAGCGCCAGGTTCGTTACCGTTACTTGCCTTTTCGGCAGGATCATTGTGTTTAATTTTCTCCATACTCTGATTAAACAGAAAAAGATTGAAAAATCTCTTACTACGACAATAAAGCAGGACATAAGTTCACCTAATACGCTACTTTTTTCATGACACCAGGAACCAAACGCCAACTGTCTGAAATACATCGAATCGAATAAGTCTTCCAATCCCAATAAAGCGGAAAAGTATAAAAGATATTTATATCTTCATCTTTTAGTGCGATTTCAAAGTGAAATAATAATTCAAATTTAGCATGCCTGCTGCCAATGTTTAAATGAAATTATGCAACTTTCACCTTGCAAGCACTTTTTACTTAATCGTTGTTCTAGTTTTTGCCTATGATCGAAACGTTCAAAATATTTCAGCTTTCTTCCGAGGATGTGGAAAGCATTCAGGCGTCGGAGAACGAACCACACACACACGACTACGAAGAGTTATTAATTGGCGTGGAAGGGCGTCTGGAGCATTTCATCGATTTTGAATCGACCAAAATGGATGCCCCTTTTGTGAGTTTCGTAACCAAAGGTAAAGTTCACCGGGTAATCCCTTATTTAAAGGATGGTCGATGTAATATTTGGGCCGTCAGGTTTCGGAGTGAGTTCATTCCGGAAACGACTTTCCAACTGTACGCATACTATCATAATAATGCCAACATTCCGCTCCCTTCCAACCGATGCTTTCAACGTATGGAGACCATTTGCGAGTTGATGCAGGAAGAAACCCGGGAACGGAATCCGGATTATTCGATCATCCGCCATTTGCTGAGTGCCTTATTCACAATGGTGGAAGCCGAACGCAAGAAACTGGAGCCCGATCAATCGCAGTTGGTAAAAACGCAGAGTTCAACCTTCAAGACCTTCCTGCTTACCCTCGAAGAAAATTTCCGCCGTCCGGAAGGCGTGGAGTTTTATGCTGAGAAGTTATTCATGAGCAGTCGCAACCTCAATATTATTTGCCACAACATCATGCAACTAAGTGTTTCGGAGTTGATTGAAACCCGCAAACTGATTGAAGCCAAAAACCTGCTAATGACCACCGACAAAACTATTGCCGAGATCGGGTTCGAGCTGGGATACAATGAAAAATCATACTTCACCAGCGTGTTTAAACGGAAGTCCGGCATGACTCCAAGCGAATTCCGCAAGGAGATGCAACAGCTCATTTCCTGATATTACAACTCATTTTCCGAAAAGTGATACCCCTTGCGCCGGGGGATGTTGCAACTTTGTATCATCAAAATAAAACAAAGTAGAAACAATTTAAAATTCGAAGAAAATGAAAACAATTTGGACATTAGACCCGACTCACAGCGAAGTGAATTTCAAAGTAAAACACTTGATGATTTCGAATGTAAAAGGTGAGTTTAAAAATATCTCGGCAACCCTTGACGGAGATGATTTTGAAACAGCGAAAGTCAACGCAACCATTGAAGCGGCTTCAGTTTTCACGAACAACGACGATCGTGACAATCACCTGAAAAGCGCCGATTTTTTCGACATTGAAAATTACAAAGAATTGACCTTCGAAAGCAAGTCATTCAAAAAAACGGAGGACTACGAATATAAACTGACCGGAATTTTGACCATCAAAGGTGTCGCCAAAGAAGTGACTTTCGATGTCGAGTTCGGTGGAATCAACAAAGACCCTTGGGGTAACGAAAAAGCCGGATTCTCGTTAGAAGGTAAAATCAACCGGAAAGACTGGGGCCTGAACTGGAATGCCGCACTCGAAACAGGCGGCGTATTGGTCAGTGAAGATGTAAAAATTCAGGCCGAAGTTCAGTTCGTTAAACAAGTATTATAAACCAAATGGCATGAAACGGAAACAATTCCTGACAACTCTTTCTTTACTGCCATTAACAGGAACAGCTATGAAACTGAATGAATTAAATAAATTAACATCGTCCTTCAGCAGCACGGAACAGTTGCCCCTGCTGTTTTTGGGACACGGCAGCCCGATGAATGCCATCGAGGAAAACGAGTTCACCCAGGGTTTCCGCGACATCAGTACGAAATTCGAAAAACCCAAAGCGATATTGTGTATTTCAGCTCACTGGGAAACCCGCGGAACCTTTCTGACAGCGATGGAACATCCGCAGACAATACACGACTTTGGCGGCTTTCCGCAGGCACTTTTCGATGTGCAGTACCCGGCGCCAGGAAGTCCTGAACTAGCGCAGGAGGTGCAACAACTTATTACGAGTACCGATGCTGGCCTGACAGACAAATGGGGACTTGACCACGGTGCGTGGAGTGTGATTCGCCACCTGTATCCCCATGCTGACATCCCTGTGATTGAAATGAGCATTGACTATACCAAAGGGCCGGAATATCACTATGAGTTGGGCAAAGAACTGGCTGCCCTTCGCCGCAAAGGCGTGCTGATTATCGGCAGCGGAAACCTGGTGCACAACCTGCGCATGGTCGACTGGAAACGCATGAATGACATCGGCTATGGATTCGACTGGGCAGAAGAAGCCCGGGCTAAAATGAATGATTGGATTCTCTCGGGAAATCATCAAGCACTGATTCAATATGAACAGCAAGGATCTGCTTTTAAGCTGGCAATTCCGTCGCCCGACCACTATTTGCCTTTGCTATATGTGTTAGGCTTGAAAGATACCAAGGAAGAAATTTCACTTTTCAACGATAAAACCATGGCCGGTTCGTTAAGTATGACTTCGGTTTTTATCCATAAATCTTAAACCGGGATTTAGCGCTAGAATCCGACAAACTTTGACAAATAGCAGGAGAACAAATCGGGGAAGACAGAAGAGGTTGCCGCATAGCACCTCTTTTTTACTGTCAGAGCTTCTCCTCTGATGGATCAGCAGTACAATCAACCGCACCATCGTCAAGTGAACGCGAAAGTTTTACTCAAGGCCTCTGGATCTGGTAAACAGAGACATCGAAATAATTATACATCACTCTCTTTTCAACTTCAGTTAATTCGTGTGCATTGAAATTTGTCTTCAAATCATTCAATAAACTATCGGATAAATACATGGCATAAACCGTATCGTAGCTCTTCAGATCAAAGTCCTTTTTAAAATCGGGGTATTCCGGTTTGGCGTAAATCACATCTATATTCTCATTCTTACTAATGCGCATTAACGATAAAAATGCGGTATACCAATGCGGACTAACCACTTTAAAATCCGAAATAATCAAAATATGCTCATTGCCGGAGAACCTTTCAGCAGCATCTTTTACATGATAATACGCATCGGCTCGTTTCCCATCGGCGACATCGTTTGCTTCCTTTAACGATGACGTAATACCCAAAGCGATAACGATCAAAAACACACATCCAAACACCATTGGCCATTTAACCAGTGCACGCTTCAGCGAAAAACTGACTAAGACATAAAACCCAATAAAATTGAACAACAAGTAGCGTGACAAGTCAGAACTACCGCTTGAGCGGATCAGATCCATGGCTATTAGAACAGCCACACCCAGAAAAGCAATCAGCCCTACAAAAAGCTTCGGCTTCGCCTCGGCCCGCCGAAAAAAAACGATGACCGCAAGTCCCATGAGAATCCCGTAAAACCACCTACCTGCGGTTTGCCAAAACTCACCGACACCCAAATTGAAAAAATAAGTGAATGAATCAATGGTGTGGTTAATATGTATCAGGAGCAAGTCAAAAACCGACAAGTCACTCCACGAACCTATTTTTTGCCAGGCTAAGCTCTGAATAATATCTTCCCGATTAATAAAAATGAATATTAACCACGGCACACTTGTCAGAAAGATTATAAACTGACTCAGAACAATTTTCTTCCACAGTGCCCGATAATAGATCAAGCCATAAATGAAATGAGCCAATAAGGTTATAAAAACCAGGATCGTTGTGTGAATGGCAAAAAATCCGAAAAAAACGTATAACATCCACCACTTTACAGCTTGTTTCTCCAAAGCCATCAAAAACAAGTAGTGCATCAGAATAACTGCAAAAGCCCACAGCGTATAGTATCGGGCTTCTTGTGCATATTCCTGAAAAAAAGGTGAAACCGTGTAAAAGCTGATTGCAATCCAGCCGGCAAGACCGGAGTTGAAGATCTTTTTGGTCAGGAAAAACAGAATGGGAACAGATAGTAAAAAAGCAACCAGTGAAAAATAACGGAACACCCGGTAATCATCCCCGAAAATACGTGTCAGGAATATAAAGTAGTAGTAATGCCCCGGAGTTACCTGTGGCATTTCCATCAACCCGACAAATTGATCAGAAATCTTCAGGCCCCTGTCATTCAGTTTAAGTAAATCGTCGAAATATTTCTTGTGCAGTATTTGGTTGACCGGGATCTCCTTTTCATACTGAGACATCGGAACTCCGGACGTATGAAGAACGGTACACACTTCATCATCCCAAAAAAACTGCTGATTAATTTTATAAAATTTCAGCGAAACGCCTATAAGAACGATTACCAGAAAAAGATAGGGCGAACGGAACAGTTGATTGAGTTGAGACATAGTCAAATAATTGTATTCCTTTGCTTACGCAACACAGCTCAATATAGTTCAATCACCCCGGGGCAAAGTATCGGCGATGAATGCTATTCCCCTGATGCCACTTTAATTGCCTCAACGGTTTTCCTGGCATTACCCAGAAAGAGTTGGCCGTTAATTTCGAAGACAGGTCGCTTAAGGAACGTGTAATCCATCAACAACAGCTTTTTGTAATCAGCATCCTCTGTTATCGGGTTTTCGGCCAAGGCATCTTTCAGTTTACGGGCGCGCTTGTTAATCAACTCCTCGTAACTACCGGTATGCTTGTAGAAGCTCTCCACCTGCTCCTCAGTAACCGGATTGAATTTAATGTCCTGTTGTTCAAAGTTGTTGTCCACTCCAACTTCTTTCATGATTCGGTTACAGGTGTCGCAGGTCGACAGGAAATAGACTTTTCGTTGCATTGCTGTTTTCATTTTGTGGCGGGAAGATAGAAAAAAGTGAGCCTCAATAAAACAGGAACATAAACACTTTCGTTCGCTGTTGCGTATTTCTCAATTAGGAGCACTCCGCGAACAGCTTGTTCAATTCAAACACCCCGTGATTGTAACTTTGAAACTGGTATTTAAATCGCGACCCATGATCAACGGCCTTTCTACAGACCCGGAGTTTTTGAAAAAGCTCGGCAAGATCGTCGAAATGAATCTTGCTGATGAAAACTTTGGGGTGAAGGAGCTGGCGCGTAAAACGGGAATCAGCCGCACCCAGCTTCATCGCCGGCTAAAAGCCGCCAACAATCAATCGATTAGCCAGTTTATCCGCGAAATAAGATTGAACAAGGCCAAAGAAATGCTGCAACAAGAACTGGGAACTGTTTCCGAAATTGCCTACAAAGTGGGCTTTGGCAGTCCGTCCTATTTCATCAAATGCTTTCACGATTACTTTGGTTATCCCCCCGGTGTTATTCTGAAATACAATCCGGAAAAAGAAATCGCAGTGACGGAAACTGAAACGCCTACGCCGAAAGCGAAAAAAGGAAGTCTGCCACGACTTATGGTGGCCATTATGGGGTTCGTAATAATCGCCCTAAGCTTAACCGTTCTATTCGGAAATTTCGGAAGTAAAAAGGAGGACGTCTCCACAATGCTTGCGGCAACCACCAAATCGATTGCCGTACTTCCCCTCAAAAATTTAAGTGAGAACAGTGAAATTCAATACCTGGCCGACGGGATTATGGAAGACATCCTGAACCGGCTTTCGCACGTTCAATCCATTGATGTGAAGTCAAGAATATCCTCCGAACAATACCGCAATCCCCAAATCTCTGTTCCCGAAATTGCGAAAGAGATGCATGTTACACATGTTCTGGAAGGCAGCATATTGAACCAGGGAGACAAAGTCCGGATTTACGTGCAGCTTATTGATGCCAAAAATGACATTCATGTCTGGTCGGACGAGTACAACAAAGATCTGACGGATATCTTCAACTTCACATCGGAGGTATCAAAACAGATTGCAGAGGAGCTCGAGCTAATCTTATCTGCCGGGGAGATGGCCAATATCGAGAAAAAACAGACAAAAGATAAGGAAGCTTACAACTTATACTTAATGGGCCGTTACTTCTGGCACCGGAAAACAACAAAAGATGTGATAACCTGCATGAATTTTTACAAAATGGCCATTGAAAAAGATCCCAACTACGGCCTGGCCTATGCGGGCATAGCAGACGCCTACAATACGCTCACCTGGAATGGTTATTATCCTTTCGAAGAATCGGTGCCAAAGTGTAAAGAATATGCCATGAAAGCCATCAGCCTTGATCCCAACCTTGCCGAGGCACATGCCGCGTTAGGAGACTGCGCATCCGATTTTCTATGGGATTGGAAGCTTGCGGAGAAAGAGCTTAAGTTGGCCATCAAACTAAATCCCAATTTCGCACTGGCACACAAATATTACGGTGATTATTTAAATATTTTGGGAAAGAATGCCGAGGCCCGGAAACATTTAAATAAGGCCATCGAACTAAATCCTTTGGCCTATTCCATGTATCATTCAAGCGTGACGCTGTATTATAATGAGGGAGACTTTGATGGTATGCACAATGATCTTAAAAAGGCTATGGAGTTTAAGAAAAATTCACGTTCGGAACATTTTACCCGGCTAAAAGCGAACTTGTTCCAGGGGAAAGACCAAGAGGCTTTTGACGAATTGAAACGCTGGATTCCCTTTGTAGAGGATTCTGTAAATTACGATGACACATTGGACCGAATTTATGCTCAAACAGGAATAATCGGGGTGGTCCGGTGGAATTTAGATTACTTTTTCAAAACCTATAAGCCCGATGACAATTATCAGTTAGCCTCGCTTTGCGCCTATCTGGGCGATAAAGAATCAGCGATCGACTATCTTGAAAAAGATTTCAAGAATACGGAAAAACGATATAAACTAGCTAAAATTAAAAACGATTTCGACTTTAAGGTACTTCATGGTCATCCCCGATTCACTGCGTTACTAGAGAAAATGAACCTGGCGGACAACTAATCCCCATCGTAGTACCCCTCCTCTCGGACACTTTTAAACCCCTGCACTATTTTTTTATACTCTATCAAAAAAAATTGATACGATTGGAACATAGCTAATTAGTATCACCTCGCTAATTATCCCAACTTTGACAATAAGGTTCAGGTCTTTAATCACGATTTGTTTAACTAATGCAGGAGGAGATAATTATGAGACAATTTTTTCTGGCACTTATTAGCACAATGCTTATATTTTCATGCTCACAATCTCGCGATGAAGATTTTGCCGAAGATTTTTCAAATTTGAAATCTCAATCATTATCGGGTTGCGACGTGTATGTTGCTCCAAGCGGAGATCTCTCCGGAGTAACTGATGCGAATAATATCGAGCTGGCTCTGGATGAAGTAAAATCATGCGGAGGCACCGTCTTTCTTACTGATGGCAACAAGAGTTCCGTTGACCATTATTATACCAGCAAAAACATTGTTATAACTGGCTTTCAAGGGGTATTGACCGGCGAAAGTTTAAAAAACACGCAAATCCATGTTGTCCGGAAATCAGCGTCGGTTGGTTTTGAGGGAGCCTTTTCCCCCTGGTGGTCTCAAACTGACAGTCCGTACACACTTCCAACTCCAACGGTATTTCAACTCGATAACGCAGCAGGGGATGTTATAATCCGGAATCTTTCAATTTTTGTCAAAGACGATCAACCGTCAGATATTCACCCCGACTATTATGGCATCAACACAACATGTATCTCAACCATCATCGAGATTTTGGGTGGCGAGCACAATACCTGCATTGAAAACATCCGGATTGAAGGCAAGGAAACAACCGCTGAAGGCAATGTCCTCGGTATGAATATCGATGTAGGCATTCATGTTATGCTGGGAAGCCCGGTTGCAGGAATCAACGACACAGGCACGCTCTCCATAAAAAATGTTGAAGTCGAAAATACAGGCAATGGTGCAATCCTGTTTATGAGATTTGCTGCAGGTTCAATGGTATCGGTTGAAAATGTTCGTGCTACCAATGTCGGACAGGGAGTTTATGCCGGTGGTATTTTCGACTCACAGGTAAACATTTCCGATAATTACTTTTCAACACATGCCACCGGATACCAGGGCATTGCCTTGTGGAATATCCCGTCAGGTTTGCAGATCGTACATAATACGATACGAGAAAGCAGGTATTTTGGCATCTCCTTGTGGGATAATGTCCATAATGCAACCGTTTCGGACAATACCTTTATTGATCTGATGAAAAAGTTAAATTTTAGTGCAATTCTCACTTACGGATCAGGAAATACGTTTTCGCTGAATGACTACAGGGAAAGTAAATTACCCGGATGGACTGATGAAACCAACGGGCCAGGTGCGATAATCCTTACTGCCAGCTCTTCGAACAATTTGGTTCATGAAATGAAATTTCCTACAGGCAATTTCTCACTTTGTGAAATGATTTCGGATCGGACCGATAATCCCGGAACACCGGAATACGATGGACTGAATAATATTCACAACTACCAACCTTGTGATAACAGGGCAAGCCGGAATATGGCATTCGAAGAGGAGGGATTGGGATTCTTTGCGGGGTATAAACACAATCCCTAACTGATCATTGCAGCCGATTAGGCGATGTAAAAAAGCTCACCTCATCTGAGAGCAATAACTTTAGTTTGGCAAGACTATAAAACAAAGTGAAACTAACATTGGAGAAAAAAACCATGAAAGCATTACACAAATTTTTATTCGTGGCATTTAGTATAGGGCTTTTGCTCGCCTGTTCCAACAGCCAGGATGAAATTCTATCCGGCAAGCTGAAAAGCGCCAACTTAGGTGCAGACAAAAGCAGTGAAGTGAAAATGGTAACCGTACCGTTTAAAGCTACATTTACCGTGTGGCGGGCACTTCCACCAGGCACTGGTGAATGCGAACCGGGTAGTGCTCGAGAAACTATGATGATGAAAGGAAGTGGGCAAATGGCGCATCTAGGTCAAATAAAGGAAATTTATATGACATTTTGTGTAATCAGCGATGGTTCATATTCATTTGTCGAGCCGGGTAAATTTGTGGCAGCCAATGGAGACGAATTATACTTTATTGGTGAAGGTCAGGTATTGCCGTATACTGGTGATAATGTTGAATATCAGGCTCAGTTCAACGACGAATTTTCTTTTATTGGTGGAACCGGCCGTTTTGAAGGTGCATCTGGCAGTGCTAAAACCAATGCATATGTTCATGCCGGAAGTACCGATAATGAAGGCGATGATCCTTTCTATACCGATTTCTTTATAACCGACGGAACCATTACATTGAAGAAAGGAAATTAATCGCGGACCAAAACCGGTTTCAAATATGACCAACTCATGCCAGGCTGCAACCGAAGCGTTTCGATTGCAGCTTCGCTATGGTCTTTTCTGAATGTGAAAAACCAGCACTTATCTTGCCGCTGTGATTGAATAATTTGAATAACTTGCGGCACTGATTTTCCTGGCTCTGTAAAAGATTCGGGAACGGGATTAAGCTGCAAGCAACCATGCAAACATTCATTCACTACTTTTTACACTTGGTATTTCCGGCAATCATCGCCTGGCTGTTCTTCCGCAAAGAATGGAAAAAAGTTTATCTCATCTTTCTATTAACCATGCTGGTCGATTTGGATCACCTGCTGGCAACTCCGATATTTCAGGCTAACCGGTGCAGTATTGGTTTTCATCCGCTGCATTCGTATTATGCCATTGCCGGCTATGTTGTTTTGCTCTTCTTCCGAAAACCATTCAACATCATCGGCATCGGGCTGCTCTTCCACATGTTTACCGATTTAGTTGACTGCCTGTTTACCTTCAGCCAATGCCCGGATTGCCTTGTCAGTTCACCGGCTTACAAACTACTTCTTTCGATTGCCAATTGCATTGGGTTGAACTGAAAATAAGAGAAGAGAGGAAGTCACTATCCTGAACGAAAAAGTCACGACGTTGGAAGAGCAAGTCTTTGCCGTCTGTTACGGAACCGATTCGTTGCATCATTCATCCAGTTTGCTTTGCTATGCAACCGACAGGTTCTGTTTTTGAACCGGATTGCGGAACTGTTTTGCATCAAAGTTCCGGTGCAGACCGCGATAACCCGGAGGCACTTCAGAATCACTCTGGATAAAAGACTAAAATATCTTATTTTTAACACCAATCGTGTAACTCATTCACAAAAAAGCAGTAAGCTACTCTGTTACATTTAAGAAAGGAGTACATACTATGGCAAATGAAGAGGACGTTCGTAAAGCTTCGCAGGAGTTTTACAAAGCATTAAACCTGATGGTGAATGGTAATGCGGAAGCATTGAAAGTCATATGGTCGCACAGCGAGCAAGCCACCACCATGCATCCCGTTGGGGGAAGGCAGGTTGGTTGGAACGATGTTTGGAACACCTGGAACCAGGTAGCACAGGTATCCAGCGATGGGAAAGTTGAGCTGGAAGATCAACTCATTTTTGCATCCGGCGACCTGGCTTATGAAACCGGGGTCGAGAATGCCGGATTTAAAGTGGCCGGCACTAAAACCGAAGGTCAGGTTCGGGTAACCAACGTCTACCGGAAAGAAAACGGCAGCTGGAAGATTGTGCATCATCATACCGATTTGGTTCCGGCAATGGTCGAAGCTGTAAGCAAGCTGCAGGCAGGAGCGAAAGAATCTGCTGTTTAAGATTTCACATGCAAGTTAGAACAACACAATCAAGCAAATAAATGCCCCTTCAATTACACCAAACAACCCTACTTAAATTAAAGGAGGATAAATTATGAAGGTCAAATCACTAATCAGTGCATTCCTTTTCACAGTGTTCATTTACGGCGGTGTTGCGGTAGCCCAAGCTCCGCTTGAAGGCACCTGGCAGGCAACCTATCTCGAATTCAGTACACCTGATACAACTTTCACGCTCTCCGGCGACGAGGCTGCTTCTCAAATAAAAGTGATCAATCAAACGCATTTTGCAACTATTAAGCAAGGGGAAAACATGAAGTCAAGTATGTTTAACGGAGGAACCTACGATTTGACAGATAATACTTACACGGAGCATCTCAAATATTTTTCAAACACGGCTCAAATTGGACAGTCTATTACGTTTAACAGTAAGCTCGATAAGAATAAATGGGAAATCAGCGGTCCAATTGTAAAAGATGGCGAAGAGCCAGGCCCCTGGAAGCTACGCGAAGTTTATACGCGAATTGAGTAGATCACAATCTATTCCGGCTAAATGAAAGAGACAGTCAATAACGAAGGACACCTTTTGGGGTGGCCTTCGTTATTAGTTCGTTCTCAAACTAGAACATTGGATCCCAAGGTGGAAGCATTTCTGATTTCTCACCATAAATATCCAACACTTTTTGACTGATAAATTTCTTGTTAACGACGATGCGGAACATGTATTCATTGAACCATTCGTCGGTAAAGGTCAGGTATCCTTTTTCTCCCGCTTCGGCTCCCCAACTGTTTTCGAATTGCCATTTGACCGGCCTTTCATTTTGATCAACCTCAACAGCAATCAATGCCATTCCGTGGCTCGAACCACTTTCTTTCGTCTGAATGCGTTGAGCTTTATTCATTGTAAACGGCACATCATACACTGCTTCATAGTCGAAATTATCAACATCTAAAACGCCAAAGTCGCGGCGCAACTGTTTGCCCACATCACACGAAGCATACATCGCCTCGTTATTCTTAATCGACTCGATGCAGAATTGCTTGATCACCTCATTCGGCAGGTTCACATAGTGCCAGTTCTCGCCTTCCTGCACATTGCGGTAGTTTTCCACTTCGTAGTGTTTCCAGAACGGGCGGGTTGGGTCGTTCATCAACATCACATAGTCGCTCAACTGAATGTCACCCAATACTTCTTTCATGAACGACTGTGGGGTGAAGGTTTTCGCTTCGGCCAGTTGACCATCTTTATCCTGGTAGCGGTATTGAAATTCAACAGGCGGTTCACCTAAGTTCAATGCCAACATGCGATAGATCACACCCAGCATCTCAACTTTCCGACTGTCTATCACGTTGTCACTCTTATCGGCGTTTTTAAGGTCGCGCAGCTCCAGCGCCTGTTCACGCAGCTTGCGTTTCAACAATTTGGTCATCCAGGCTGTATTTTCGCTCGAATAGGTTTCTTCCATAGCTTCGCGCGGCACCATGCCGTATTTGTTGGCTAGGTTCACAAAGTTGATCCACTGCCCGCCGTCGTCAACGGGAGAGCTAAAGTACCAGCGCACTTTCTCGTCGTCGAACCCGCGATCGGCTGTCGCTACAACATTATTCAGGAAGAGATTGGATTTCTCGAACAAATCCCAGAAATAAAGGTAGTTCTGCGAGAACTCGAACGCTTTGGTACTGAAATGTTGCATCGCCATCGGACGAAACACATTAAGCGAGGTAAATAACCAGCAACGCCCTGAACTTTTTTGGTTCGTAATACCGGATACATCAACCTTATAAGTAAAATAATGATCGGTTGTACCTTCATTCTCGCGACTCCACGCCAATTTGGTAATCGGGTTCGCAGAAAGCGCATTTTGCATTCCAACGGTGTAATTGTCCTTCACAAAACCGGACCGAATCTTCTCCAAATCCTGCTGATCAACGCTTTGTGCCATCCCCCAAAAGGGCAAAGCCAAGCCGGCAAGCATAAGCCATTGCTTCATTTTCATCTATTTTCAGATTAATTGTTTTCAACTGGCGTCAAAAATAACAAAACCGATGAATTCGTTACCTGATGAAATTCATATCCATAAAACCAACGTCACTACCACAAATTCAATTAGCCTGAGGATACCTCAGGCTCGCGCTTATACTTCTGAATTATTTTAAAATCTGAAGTAGAGGGCTACAGCATCGCAGCAAAACGCGGATGATGGCCTATGGCAGCAACGTTCCTCTGCTATCCATTCCGGTCCGACAAAATTGATACTGACTGAAACGCCACCGAAGCATCCTCTTGGCCCCACTATTCCTGCTAAAGCCCTGTTTTTATCGGGCTTTTCACTTATATGGAATAAATAACCTTATTGAGATCGATTCTGGATTTTGGTTTCAGCGATGGCTGATTAAAGTCGTCCGGATCGCGATACCCCAAAGCAACCGCAAACAGCGTCCGGTATCCCTCGATGTTCAATATCCGGTCGTATTCCGCCGTGTTGATACCTTCCATTGGGGTTGAATCGACGCCAAGCGAAGCCGCACCACTTAAAAAGAATCCCAGCGACAGATAAACCTGGTGCGCCATCCACGCTTTAATTTCCGCTTCGGTACCGGGTTTGATGTTCTTGTTGTAATAGCCAACCGCCCCTTCGGGCAGGTTCTCGTTGATCTGCTTTTCAAACAAGTCAATGTTGTCAATTACACTGAAAACAACTAGGTGACTGGCATCCTTTACTTTCTCTTCATTGTGAAACGAACATGGAGCCAACTCTTCTTTCAATTTCGGGTCGCTTACAAAGGTAAAACGCCAGGGCTGGCTGTTAATCGACGAGGGGCTCAAGCGCAAAATCTCCTTCAACTCCGCAACCAGCTCTGCTGAAATCTGCTTTGTCGGATCGTACTTTTTGGTGGTGTAACGATCCGCTGCCAATGTCCTAAAATCCGTCATTTCTGTTCTTGTTTTCGTTGCTGGTAAAACTACAAAAAGAAAGCCCGACAACTGCCGGGCTTCCCTTGATATCAATTTTATTTAAGATTATTTTTTCATTAGCCGAACTTCGTAGATTCCGCCGGCAACAGAACTGGACTTCGCTTCAAACTTCACCCGCAATTTGCCCTCCGCCTGATCTAAAACCGACTGCGGAATTTCGTAATCAACGGTAAAGAATTCAAAGCCCTTGCTGCCATCCAGCGTCACATCGGCCAATTTTTCACCGTTTAGGCTAATGGCAAACGCTCTTCCACTATCCAGTCCGAAGTACATGATGCGCAATTTACGGGCTTCTCCGTTTTCATCGTTCAACTGATAACTAAACCAACCGCTTGCATCGCGCCAGTGCTTGCCTTGATTGACCCCCGAGTTGGTATTTTCAGACTGAATAAAGTGATCGGATTCGGGCTGTTGTTCGCCCGGAAAAACCAAATCGATGGTTGCTTCCGCCAAGGCTTTCTTCTCCGCTTCTTCCTTCGCCGTTTTATTTTCTAGGGCCTGCAAATCAGCGGCACTCACCACCTGAAAATAAATCATATACCGAGACTCGTGCAAGCGGAAGAATGGAATCAGCTCCAAATCTTTCCCGTCAGACAAACCACTCAGTGTAAACGTCATTGGCTTTCCGGCAACCGGCTTCACCATCGATGCCAATTCTGAAGCATCGCCAACGACCACCGGTATTTCGTTCAAGGGATATTTGGGGCCGGCAGCAATGTGTCCGCCACGGCTGTCGTCGGCATACAAACCGACCTGATTCGCGGTATCTGTTTTCGCCGCTAAAACAATTGGTCCGCGAAGAATCGAATAATAATTTTCACCGTCAGGCAATTGCTCAATAGTTGTTTGCATCGGGAAGTTCAACGCAACTTTGTCGCCTTTCGTCCACGTGCGTTTCAGAGCAACATACTCACCCGGCTTTCCGGCAACCGCCTCATCTTTCCCATTTACCCGGACTTTCAAAGCTCCGGTTTCCACCCATTTCGGATAACGAATGTACAGGGTGAACTCGCTTTTTTTCTTCGGATTGATGGTCAGCGTGCTGGTCTCCGCGTCCGGGAATTTGGTTTCCTGTGTGATCTCCATCGCCTTTTCTTCCCAGTTCAGGGTTGAAGGGATAAAGAGATTCACATAAATATCGTCACCGGAATGTGCATAAATTAGCTCTCCGTATTTCGTGTGATTTTCGAGCCCGGAACCAACGCAACACCAGAAGCTGGTTTGCGGTTGCGAGTACACCCGGTAATGACCGGGACGCATCGGCGTGAAATAGACAAAGCCTCCGTGATCGGGCTCTTCAGTCGACAAAATATGGTTGTACAAAGCTCGTTCGTAGTAATCCATGTATTTGACTTCCGGATCACTCAGGAACAAGTGCTTCGTTAATTTCAGCATGTTGTAGGTGTTGCAGGTTTCCGGTCCCTGCTCGCTCTCAATCATCGAGCTAAAATCATCAATCGGATGAAAATGCTCACGAACGCTGTTCCCTCCGATGGAGACCGAGCGCTTGTCAACCACGTTTTCCCAGAAATAGCGCGCAGCATCAGCCCACGCCTCATCGCCATCAACTTCGGCAACACGTTTATAACCGATAACTTTAGGTATTTGCGTGTTGGCGTGCATCCCAGTCAGGTGATCTTCGTGCTTGATCAAAGGTTCCAGAATACTTTTTTGCGAGAACTGTTTCGCCAGCTTCACGTATTTCTCATCGCCTGTAATGGCTGCCACATCGGCAAAGACTTCGTTTAGTCCACCATGTTCACTACGCAGCATATCCTGAATTTGATCATCCGTCAGGTTTTGCACCAGATGAATCGCCCAATCGGTGAGTTTAATCAGCATCTCTTTGGCTTCATCACTGCAACCAAAAAGATAGGCATCGCAAAGTCCGGCATAAATTTTATGAATATTATACAGTGGCACCCACTTCTTATTCAGGCTGAAAGATCCGGCATCAATCTTGCCTTCTGAAATTTCCTTCCACATGGCCTTTCCCCCCGGAACACCGGAAAGATAACCATCGCCACTGGCATCCTGTGCGCGCTTCAGTTCCGACAACATATAGTCCATTCGCTTTTTCATGCGCTGATCGCCGGTAGCTGCGTACATCTTGGACAAAGCCGATAAGTAGTGACCACCAATATGACCATCCAAGCCGGTATTTTCCCAGTTCGTGTAGTTTTTGGCCTTCGGCTGAAGACCGCCTTCTTTGAGGTAAGGCGCTAACAACCGATCCATATCCAAAGCAAGAATATAGTCCATATCGGTCATCATGGCTTTTTTAAAGGGGCTATCGAGCAAACGCACCTCCGACAGCGGGAACGCCTCGGTTGCTTGCCTTTGCTGCCCAACCGCCAACATCGGCACCAAGCCAATCAGGAAGATTAAATTTCTAAGTTTCATGTCAGGTTATAGTTTGATCTGATATTTGCACCGGTCGTTTCCCCGATGAATGGAGGAAATTACGTTGGCCTGAACTTGATGCCCTGCTACTTTCGAGAACATCAACTCGGCAAAACCCTCGGAGCAGTAACACAGCACGCCAATGTCCAAACCTTGCTGATGGTTGACCATTGGGCACACGCAAAAGTTTTTGTTTTCGTCGGCATGAATGATTCCGCTTTCTTCATCGAAATCGACTTTCCAGTTCCAACTGTCTTCCAGAAAATTGATAAACTCTTCCAGTTTACCGGCATAAGGTTGCAAAACCTCATCCATCTTCAGCTGGTCGTAATGCGCACGGGCACAACTTTTCATGATTTGACGAGATACTTCGCTGTCTGTTTGTTCATCCAGGCTAATCACCAATATTGAGATCCACTCCTGCATCAGCTTCTTTTGAGCATCCCCGGCAGCAGAATCATTATTGGCTTCAACTTGTTGACCAGCGAGGAAAGAGAAACCGCAGAAACACCCTCCTGCGGCACAGGCTTTTTTTAGGAAATTTCTGCGGTCTTTATTCATTTATTTTTGTTTAAGTCTATCTTACTTCACCGGATCAATCCCCTTGAAAGTAGGCTTTACTTCCAATATGTGTCCATCGGCATCAAACTCCAGTTTGTCAATACAAACTTCGCGATGAAAACCGCCGGAACCATTCGGCATATCCACGCCTTTGGGATAAGTAAACCGGTGATACACCAGGTACCACTCATCTTTACCCGGCACCTGAATCGCGGAGTTGTGACCTGTTGCAAAAATGCCGGTTTCAGGATCACCTTGCACCACAATGTTGTTTTCCGGGATTGTCAATGTTCCCATTGGGGAATCAGTCGTTCCGTAGCGCACTTTATAGTTCGGGCTACGGGTATCATCTTCCGACCACATGAAATAATAAGTACCGTTGCGGTAGATCACATAAGTACCCTCGCGGAAAGTTCCGTCGATATTGAATTGCTTCAAGGTTTTCATGTTCAGCGAAATCATGTCGTCATTCAGCTCGGCACCGGCCATGTAACCATTTCCCCAGTAAAGGTAGGTTTTGCCTGTTTTCGGATCGGTGAATACATCGGGGTCAATTTCCTGACCGCGATTTACACCCAACGTTTTGAAATCAATCAAAGCTTTACCACTATCCGTAAATGGTCCGGTTGGATCATCAGCGACAGCGACACCGATTTTCTGTGCTGCTGTGAAATAGTAGAAATATTTGTATTCACCGTTGACTTTCTTTTCGACAATACAGGGCGCCCAGGCATTACGATCAGCCCAGGTTACATCCTTGTGCAAATCAAGGATAGTCCCCTCTTCGGTCCAATCCACCATATTGTCGGACGAAAACACGTTGAAGTAATAGCCTGACCAGCTGTCGAAACCATCAGTCGTTGGGTAAATGTAATATTTGCCTGTTTTTTCAGAATACAAGATATCGGGGTCAGCATGGTAACCTTCCAGCACCGGATTGTGGTCTTCGGAAGCAGTCACCGAATAAACCACATCACCTTTTCCTGCAATAGTGAAGGTGTAAGCTACCGGTCCGCCGGTGAAATCCTGTGGTCCTTCCGGCTGCACCGAAATTCCCGGCCAACATTTAAATTTCGGATCAAAAGCTGTCAGGTCAACACCTGTTTTTACCGGCAAATGAATCGTTTTGGCATCTCCTTTCATATCGACATTCAACTTTTTCAGTTCTGGAGAAGTCGCTTCAACCAACAAATCATCGAAGCTGCCCCATTGACTCACCAGTCGTTTCAGTTCTTTACCGGTAATTGGCATCACTGTTCCATGACGGGGGTGAAAATTCATCGACACCTCTTCATCAATCACAGAGAAGTGTTGCAGGTCGGTACTTTTGGTAAACTGGTAGCGACCACTGGTGTACATATCGTACATCAGAATATATTCGTCCGAATTATTCAGTTTAAAAATACCACTGCCTTCAACCGGTCTGGTTTGACAATCAACGCGCTTATCACTCACTAATTCGTAGCCTTCAGTCAGCTTGTCTGAAATAGCCAGTTTGATCCCGGGATCGCCGTCTTCAGCCTTGTGAAACAAGTAATATTTCCCGTTAAACGGAATGATGTCGCCATCGATACAAGCTTTGGTATTACTATCAGCAGGCGGGAAGTATAATTGCTTCGGAGCAGCTTCCAAGCCGGTGAAATCTTTGTTGGCATAGGCATAGTAGATAATATCCGGATTGTCGCCCTGCTTCATCGAGAAGTAAATCATATACTTCCCGGTAGCCTCATCGTAAATGGTTTGCGGTGCCCAAACACGGTGCACATCACCCAATTCATCCGGATAAGTTTCCGGAATATTGATTACTGAGCTCTCCCAATGAATCAGGTCGGTTGACTTCAACATGATCATGGCAAAATTATTCCAGCCCTGCTCCGGTACATACAAGTCGGTAGCAACCATATAGAAGGTTTTGCCATCGGCACCACGCAAGATATGCGGATCACGCACTCCTCCGGATGTACTGATTTCTTTTGAATCGACCACCGGCTGATTGTCATTCAGCGCCCTGTAATTATAACCGTCTAAACTAACGGCAAATCGAATGGCCTCTTCGCCCGGACCATTACCGGTAAAATAAGCAAACAAATAAGCAGAAAGCTCATCATCAGCCGAATCCTTAACAGCACAGGAACTTAGCATTGACAGTGCAAGAACCAATACGCTCATCCACTTAAATGAAGATCGTTGTTTTTGATTGTGTAAACTCATAGTTTTTCCCTTAGTTCTCATATATAGATGAAGATTGTTTTTGTGTTCTTATTTGACTTTAAATCTGATTACTGAAAATGAATAAGCGGGAATGTTGTATTCAAACTTCGAAGCGACAGCAATCGTGCTGCTTTCCGGCATGGCCTTTTCGTCGGTCACTTCGCCCTGCAGAACGGTTAACGCTGCCTCTCCGGCTTCAACAGGCAAATTGGCCAGATCGATTTTGGAATTCACAGCAACAGGCAACAGGTTTGTCAACTTCAGAATATAATCCCCGGTTTTACTGTCGCGAACCAATGAGGAGGCGACCCGTTTGGTCATTTCCTTTTTACTCTCCGACAAGCTGACTTGCGAAGCAATGTACTCGTCGCCCGCGTTTTGACCGAACAACTTTTGCACATAGTAATCGACTGTTGGAAACACTTCCGTATTGTTGAAATAAATCAGGTCGGGATTCCATTGCGTATGCCCGTGTTTTGCAAGCAGCGGTGCGTAAGAGGTCATGCTCACCACATCGGCATTTCGTTCAACATTAATTAAGTGAAGTGCATCACACAAAGCAGTTTCGATGGTGAGTTTCCTGCCGGGAATATGTGTTGCATATTCACCCAGGTACACCTTGGGTTTTGAACGATCGTAGCGATCGTAATAATCCTGGTTGTTGAGATACCAACCCGGTGGCTGATAGTAATGCTCATCAACCATGGGTACCTCCAATTTGGAGGCAATATCCCAGCCAACCCGGTAATCGGTTCCTTCAGAGAACGGACCAACCGTTCCGATCACGGTAATCTCCGGGTACTTCTCTTTAATTGCGTTGAATATCATGGTGAAGCGTTCTCCGAAAATATCGTTGATCAGGTCTTCATTCCCAATCCCTACATATTTTAGCTTGAACGGCTCGGGATGACCGGCCTCTGCCCGTAGTTTTCCCCATTTGGTATTTTTGTCGCCATTGGCCCATTCAATGAGATCGAGAATATCCTGCGTGTATTGATCCATGTCGCACATCGGGATACCGCCTTGTTGACCATGCCCCCCGGTTTCGGAGTTTTGGCAAGGCACACCAGCAGCGATAACAGGCAGTGGTTCGGCACCGATATCTTCGCAAAACTGAAAATACTCAAAGTACCCCAGTCCCATTGATTGATGGTAATTCCAGATGTTACGGTCTGGCTTCCGGCTTTCCAGCGGGCCAATGGTGTTTTTCCAACGGTAAATGTTGTCCAGTCCATCGCCGTGTGAAACGCAACCGCCGGGGAAGCGAACAAAACGCGGATGAAGGTCTGCTATGGTCTGCGCCAAATCCGAACGTAAGCCATTTTTATGTCCTTTAAATGTTTTCTGCGGAAAAAGAGAAACCATATCAAGCGCCACCTTTCCGGTGAACTGTGGAATCAGCTGCAAACGGGCATTGGCAATATCTTCTTTCGCCGTAAGCGTCAGTTCCAGCTTTTTCCAGTCCTTACCAACCGACTTGCTGGTTCCTTCTGCGTAAACTTTCCCTTCGCCATCAACTAACCGGATGAGCAATTTTCCTTTGGCACCACCTAATCCCCGGGCAAAGACAGCAAAATTGTAGTTGTCGCCGGCTTTCATCGGAATGCCATCAAAGCCTTCGTTTTCCAATGCATCTCCTTGTTCTGCAATCGTGAGAACAGCATAATGCTTTTGATTGGGATGAACGGGCGCAATGGTATCGATTGAAAAGCCAGCGTCATCGCCGGTATAACTCCAGGCTTTCCTGCTATTCCAGTTTTTGTCGCGGAATTTGGTATCAGCTGGCTTGTACTCGAATCCCCTGTTTTGAACCAGTTCGGCATACAAACCACCATCGGCAGCATAGTTGATATCTTCAAAGAAAACACCAATTAGCAAGTCACTTATCGCCTTGCTGTTTTCAGGCACCGCCGTGATTGAGGCGTCCAATGGTTTCAAATCGGCGTAACGATCAACATCATCCGTCAACCGCTCGGCACGCTGCCATTCGTGATATTTCGTCAATTCATAAAACTTGATTATCCCATCAATGACCGACCACGAAACTTTCGAAACCGTCCCCAACTGCTTTTCACCGTCGATCAATACTTCTTCGCGCGCATTCAGTCTGTCGCTTTCAGTACCTTCAACTGTTGCTGTATAGGTTTCAAAGTCGGTTGTTGTTGTTTTACAGACCTTTTGACTACCATCCTGATCGCTCAGCCAGGTAATTAAATAGTGCTGTTCAGAAGTTTGATACGAAACTTCTGGCATCATTACATTCCCGTCGGTCATCACTTCGGGGTACGTTTGGGGCTCCCAGGTATACAGGTCATTCGTTTCGGCATGTGCAAATTGCCCGATTTTTTCATTTAGGCTCCAGATCTCATGCCATGTTCCCTTCTGATCTTGAAACAGGAAAGGTGTGAGCATGCGCTTTTGCGATCCCCAAGTTCCAAAATCGCAAAACAGGAAACGAAACTCAGGTCCTATGCTTTGCCAGTTTTCCCGATCGATACTCCAGGCGTAGTGCAAGCCATTCTTACCGTTATTTTTAATTGTAGCGTAAGAAAAGACATAAGCCGAATCAGGTTCGTTGGCAAATCCCTGCCCAACCACACTCAACACAAAAATAGCCAGTAGCCAATATGTTTTTTTCATCATTTATCAGTTTACAAGTTGAAATGATTAGTGAATGACCCGGTATAAAGCCGAAGCGTGTGCAGGCAATTGAACCTTGTAGTCTCCTGAAATATTTCCGGAATCTTCACCGGTCCACAGGTTGATGAGGGCACAATCACTGATATATCCAAGAGCAGTCATGTCAACAGTAATTTCAACCGGCTCCGGGCTGTCCGACATATTAAACAGCGCCAAATACAGATCGCCGCTATTCGGATTTTTTGAAACGATGGCCACTTTACCGTCTTCGTTGAAAAGCTGATGCACATCAGTACTTTCACGATGCATTTTCAGTACCTCTTTGTTGGTCAATAATGAAAGGGTAAATTCATCATTACTTGGCAGGTCACCACCAAACATCAACGGTGATTTAAAAATGGTGAACAGCGTCATCAAACTGTACTGCTCATCTTTGGTTAAACGTGTCATACGGTCTGCACCGCGTTCACCACGAATAGAGATGCGTCCCAATGGAATCATGTCACAATCGGGCCAGGTGCCGGGAGCAATATAAGGGTACCATTTCTGACAAATATCCATCAAATGAGTGATGTGCGGCCAGGTATCCCAAACATCATCAACCATGCGCCACATGTTGGCATGTTCTTTTACATGGCCAGCAGCTTCAATTGGTGTTTCACCCGGCGAAGTACTCAACACAATTGGACGACCACACTGATCAATTGCGTTTCGGATCAACTCAATTTCGCCTTGATGATATGGCCGGGAAAGGTCATCAACTTTTACAAAGTCAACTCCCCAGTCAGCATACAGATCAAAAATGGAGTTGTAGTATTCCTGTGCACCCGGCTTATCGGCTACAATCGTATAATTATCGCGCAACCATTCACATTGTAACTCAGTTGAATAAATCTGGTCGGCAGTAATGCCGTCTGTTCCTTTAATTGGCAACTTATTTTCGACCGCCACCTTCGGAATACCACGCATAATGTGAATCCCGAATTTCAATCCCTTGCTATGAATGTAGTCAGCCAGTTCTTTGAATCCTTTACCATCTTCGGCTGAAGGGAAACGGTTAACGGCAGGTTGATACCTTCCATATTCATCAATTACATAACGTGGATCGGTTTGGTTGTAACCACCGGCTTTATCATTTTCAACAAACCAGCGAATATCTACGACAATGTATTCCCAGCCATAATCCTTCAGTTTTTCAGCCATATAATCAGCATTGGCTTTCACTTCAGGTTCCTCAACCGTTGGACCATAACAATCCCAACTATTCCATCCCATCGGAGGGGTTTGTGCCCAGGTTTTAAATTCACCTTTTTTGAACGGTTCAGCCTTCTTTTTCGTTTGACAAGACGAAAAGAATGCCACCAAAGAAATTAGTAGAAATAAATTCAGAAGTCTCATTTTATGCAATTGTTTAGTATTGATTCCAGATGTGTTTAAAATTTTAAAGGTAAAAAGTACGTTTTTTCCGGTTATTGCACAATTATTAGTACTAACACAAATTTAAAAATGACTATTAAAAATTCACAAAAAACTATCAATGTGATCATTACGCGAACACCACCAATGACATCCCCCTAATAATTCAGTCGGATTCTAAACTAGCGGAACGTAATTTTGGAACACTGAGAAACCGTGAAAACAACAAGAAGTATCACTCCCTTTTCAAAAGAAACACGTTTATATAAAGACGTAGAAAGATTGTAAATCCCCTAATACTTTTTTGCGGACTGACTAAAATAGAGGAAAAGTCCACGGTAATCCTAAACCGGTCCCCTCAACACAAAACTTATCTAAAAACTGTATGAATCGTGGCAAGTGGTTTCGCATTTCCTTATTCATCCATGATGAAATTTGAGCTGCCCACTAGCCTTAACATTATAGGTACATCCCCGGCTAATACCCCGGCCAGATGTTACCTCCACATGCTTTTTACATTCCCTTTATAAATGGGTTTAATGAATAACACTCCGGTACCATTTCTAATTTGATTCCTATTCCGTCAAATTTTCCGTCCACCGCACATTAACTAAAAGCCCGGCAATACCGGGCTTCAAATACATGCTGGAATTAAACTGACTGGACTCACTCTTCAGTCAACCAAACTTTCATTTTGTTGGCACCACGGTTGTCCCAAACGTAATAGGGAATCGAGGTAAAAGCTTTTCCTTTAGCATCAGAAGCAGTAATTACTTCCACTCCCCCCAACAGGTCGGCCTCAAACGAATTATCGAAAGCTGTTTCCGGGGATACGCCAAGCTTGTCAACATCAGTGTTATCCGCTCCTTCAACACAATACACAATCGGGCCGCGCTCCAATGCAACCAAACCTCTGTCCGCCTCAACCAACTCATTCGCTTTTACTTTTCGAATTTCCATTGGAAGGCTGTATTCAATTACATCACCTTTTTTCCATTTGCGGGTCAATGTTGCATATCCGTTTTCCCGGGCATACTCAACAACCCCGCCATTCACGTTCATTACAACCGGCAATTGGCTGTTATTTTCGTAGGAATACAAATCGGAAGGAACCGGTTTGTTCTGAGCCCATCCCGGAATACGAATACAGACGGTGAATTCCTGCTCTGTTTCAGGAGATACTTCCAGCTCAACATCGCCACTCCATGGATAGTCCGTTTTCTGACTTAAGCCAACGCCAGTACCTGCAACATTGATATTAGTCGCGCTTTGGATGAACAGATTCACAAAAACTTTGTCCTCATCCTGCGCATAAATATAGCCCGGAACAGAAGGCATAAAGCGACAAAGGTTGGTCGGGCAACAGGAACAATCGAACCAAGGCTCACGGGTCAGACTTCCCCCTGAGTTAAAATGATATTCCATATCACACTCGAGCGGATTTGGATAAAAGAAGGTTTTCCCGTCCAGACCAACGCCTGAAATAACGCCGTTATAGAGGCTACGCTCCAATACGTCGATGTATTTGGAATCGCCATGAAGCAAGAACATGCGATAGTTCCAGTACACGTTCGCAATAGCCGCACAGGTTTCATTGTAAGCTGTCAGGTTAGGCAACTCATAATTATCTCCAAAAGCCTCCCCCTCATGGCGGGAACCAATTCCACCGGTCAAATACATTTTCTTCGATACGATGTTGTTCCAGATATTATCCACTGCTGTCCGGTAAGCTGCATCGTCATACAACGCCGCCACATCGGTCATCCCGGCATACATATAAGCTGCCCGCACGGCGTGACCTACGGCCTCATCCTGTCCCAAAACCGGCTTATGATCCTGCGTATAGGCCCCTTTGATTTCACGGCGAGTGCTATCTCCCCGTACATCCAGGAAATGGCGGGCCAGTTTTAGGTATTCTTCGTTGTGTGTGATCAGATACAATTTGATTAAGCCGGTTTCCACGATTTGGTGTCCGGGAACTTCATTGGGAAGCTTATTGTTGAAAACATCGACCAGCAAATCAGCATTCTTCGTTGCAATATCCAGGAAATTGGTTTTCCCGGTCGCGTGATAATGCGCTGCTGCTGCTGCCTCAAACATGTGTCCGCTATTGTACAATTCGTGGCTACATTCCAGGTGTTCCCAGCGTGCTCCGGCCGGACACCAGGGCCAACGAACGAAAGTGGTATCAATAGTTTTGTAAGTGGTTAAGTAACCGTCCTTTTCCTGTCCTATTTTAATAAGCGAGATAACAGAGTCGACATAATGATCCAGTTCCGGATCAGTGGTGGTGGTCATAGAATATGCCGCGCCTTCAATGATTTTATACACGTCAGTGTCATCAAAAGGCATTTCCCCTTTAACCGGGCCTTCCATTTTTCCTCCGGCAATCAGGAAATTATCCATACGTCCCATCTCCTCACATTTTGCAAAGGAAGCCGGGATGGTAACAGTTCGGTTTGTTTCAATTTTTGGAGCCCAAAAACTATCACTCAGGTGAACTTCGTTGAACGGAATTCCCTGGATAGCATAATCAGGTGTGTACTCAACATTCTCTTTCGTCTTTGGTTGACAAGCCACGGCCAATGTTACGACAAGGAATGCGATAAATTTTATTTTTTTCATTGTATCTGGCTTTATATTTATTCTTTAAGGTTGAGAACTGTCTCTCCGGCAGTCTCTTTCAATCGACTGAACTTCGTAAACGTCATCGCAACAGATGCACCTTAACGCTAATTTCAGCACAGTGACAAAAAACGAGCTTTTCTCTCAAGAAAAATTTATTGGTCCCTGGGAAAAAAGGAAAAAGTGGAGAATCGTCCGAAGAAGTTCTCCACTTTCGTAATTCATAAAGCTTATTCTACGTATCCGGGATTCTGCTCTAAATTTGAATTTGTTTCTCTGCGTCCACGTGGAATCGGGTAGATTGACCGATAATCTCCATTCGGTGAATGTGCAAAGAATGATTTGGTTGTGTACACACCAAAACGAATCATATCCTGACGACGACGACCTTCCTGGTTAAATTCCCAGGCTAACTCATCCAGAAAACGACCGTATTCAATATCATCACCACCTTCATGAGTCTCGGCACTCTGAGTCCGCAAGCCATAATCATAAACACTACCGTCCATCAGCTCAGCTCCTGTTACCGTGGCTTTTGCCGGATTGCTCTGGAATGCACGACTACGAACTTCTGATACAATTGCAGCTGCGCCGTCTGCATCGCCAGTCCTAAGCAGACATTCAGCTTTCATCATCAACACATCAGTATAACGGAAGAGTGGATAATCATTATTAAGCACATTGGATGATCCCAGACCAATCTCGAACTTTTCGAAGCGAAATCCGTGAATTTCTTCTGAAAAACCGATATCAGGAACTTCGTTGATCAAATTTAGCGGTTGACCAACAAGCCCACCCATTGTCACTTTCAACTCTTCTCCTGTGGTCGAATATTGCTGTCCCCTCATGAAGTTCGCTGTTAAACGACTATCATCCGGGTCAAACGTGTCGATGAACTGAGGAATGGCACACATACCGCCCCATGGTGTTTGTGTCAAATTATATTTTGCCTGCATGGACGGCTGGCAGGTTTGCATATGAATGTCAAAATCATTCCATCCTTTGGTATATTGATCATCAATAGCAATACCAAAAATAATTTCCGCGGAATTTTGATTCTCGGTTACAAAAACACTTTTCTGATTCGCTTCCATTACATAACCGGCTCCGGAGTTGATGATTTGGTTACAGGCATCAACACAGTCTGACCAATGTGCCGTTCCGGTATACACCTCTGCATTAAGATACATTTTAGCCAATAGTGTTAAAGCTGCCCATTTATTAAATCTTCCGTAAGTTGCAGCACTTCTTTCCTCACTCAACGAGGGAAGACTTTCGTTGATCTCACTAACAATAAAATCATAAACTTCCTTACGTGTATTTTGCTCGGGCAAGTAACCTTCAGGCACGTCAAAATCGGTTACAATGGGTACATTACCATATAAATCGCACAAGACGTAGTAATAGGCTGCACGCAGAACTCTCAATTCGGCAACGACTGATTCTTTGATATCTCCAACTGGAATAAACCCGGATTCAATTTGATATAGAATACGGTTACAGGTTGCTATCCCAAAATAAGTGCGATCCCATGTTTGGTAAACAATATCTTCATCGACTGTCCATACATGTTCATGAACGCGACGATAAATGCCACCATCAACCCATCCGTTCGGACGTGCAGGAATAACAATTTCATCAGCCCCTAATTCCTGAACGCGCCAAAAGCCATTCCAGTGATTTAAAATAGGAACCCAGGATCCGTAAGCATTTCCAATGATAGCCGGCACATCTTCTGCAGTAGGATCAAACTGATCTACTAATATTTCACCATAGCTGGAGTCGTACAATTTGGTACAACTTGAAAAGAAAGCTACAAGCGAGATTAACAGGATGCTCAATGCATTTTTATATTTATGAGTATTCATGTCAAACTAATATTTAAGGTTTAGAAAGTTAAATTAACACCAAGTGTAAAAGTTCTTGTTGTCGGGTATTTATCCCGTCCGTCATTCCCGGGAGTCAGACCACCGGAATAAACTTCAGGATCTATTCCTTTATAGCCTGTAATCACGAAGGTGTTCAATGTGGAAGCGTAAACTCTTGCTTTGCTCACATATTTACCTAAATTGTTGATTGTATAACCTAACGTTATATTGTCAATCTTCCAGTAGTCACCATTTTCAATGTAGTACGAGTTATACTCCAGATCCATATCGGTGCTCAATACAGCTTTTCCAAAAACAGGATCGTAAGCTGATTTCAACCGGTTGTATTGAACGGTCTTGGTGTTTTCCAGGTACATCCGTTCGAAATTCAGGATTTGGAAATCGAAAGCACCGCGCATGGTAATGGACAAGTCAAAATTTTTGTAGCGGAAGTTATTATTCCAACTACCAATGAATTTTGGAATACCGTTACCCAAAACTTGCTTATTCTCAAATGAGTGGTTAAAGTCGTCGTAGTTGACAGCATTTCCTTCAGCGTCTTCGTAAATCCACTTTCCGCTTTCATCAACATCAATTACCTTAAAACCATAAAAGTTACCAATCTCGCCACCAATATCCACTCGGTGTGTAAAGGTTTGAATGGGTTCTCCGGTTCCTCCGCCAGTAAAATAATCACTTGTTGACTGGTATAGCTCATTTGAAAGACTAATCAACTTATTGCTATTGGTGGAGAAGGTTACATTGGTGTTCCATTCAAAATCTTTGCCTGTAACAGGTATCGCATTGATCAGAATTTCAAGCCCTTTATTTTCCATCACCCCCACATTGGCACGAGTTGTATTCACGAGGTTTGGAGGAGTTGGAACGGCAAAGTCATATAAAAGACCATCAATTTTACGTTTATAAAGGTCGATGCTACCGGAAAGACGGTTCTTCAGCATGGCGAAGTCGACACCGATGTTCGTTTCTTTTTTCTCCTCCCATCGCAGGTATGGGTTTGGATTACGTCCCGGAGTCAGGGTTTGAATCCACTCTCCATTTGTATAAAAGGGACTACCGTATGACAGTGTACCGACACCAAGGAATAACTGATCGGGCTGTGTACCGGTAACACCGTAACCAGCACGCACTTTCAGGTCATTCAGAAAACTAACATTTTCCATGAATGATTCTTCAGTCAAGCGCCACCCCAAAGAAACGGCAGGGAAAGTTCCCCAGGGATCTTTAGTTCCATACAATTGGCTGGCAGCTTCGTGACGCACACTGGCCATTAACAGATAACGGTTTTTGTAGTTGTAATTTAAACGTCCGAAAAATCCAATCAGGTTAGTTTCTGTTTTTTCACTTCCAACGCCCCAGGAGGTACTGCCATTTATAATACCGGTACCTAAACCAATATTATTGTATCCGAACAGGTCAGTCGGGAAATCATTATTGTTGACATAGAAACTTCGTCCAACAAAGTCCTGCCAACTATAACCAGCCAAAACAGTGAAATTATGATCGCCGATACTTTTCTTATATTCGGCTGTTAAGTCAATCAATTTTTCTGCATTTTCATTCGCCGAGTCAGAAGCATATCCATTAACACCACTTCGAACATTCGAAATGTGGTTTTTGGTCTCGTAATAGCCGTAAGTTTGATTCCATTTTGAATACGACATCAAACTTTTCAGCGTCAACCCTTGCACTGGTGTTAAAGTAACCGAACCGGTAATCCGGGTAAGGTTTGTACTTGTTTGTCCTTCTGATTCCTTAATCCTTGCTAAAGGATTATCGTAGTTGAAAGCACCGGGTTGTTCTACCCATGCACCATTTTCATCTTTAATCGGAGATGTTGGGTTGTAAATAACCGACTGGCGATAAGTATAGCCGTTAAAGCCATTTAATTTCTCCGTACGGGACAAAATCCCCAGGTTGAAATTCAACATATCATCCAACATCGAATGGTTAATATCTGCTCTCGCTGTCAAGCGTTCAGTATATGACTCCAGAAAGATTCCGTCAATATCGCGGTAGTTAATGGTTGCCAGGTAATTTGTCTGGGCATTTCCACCTCTGAATGTCAGGTTATGAACATGATTGATTGGCGTTTGTGTAATCTGATCCAACCAATCGGTATCCGCTCCCAAATCATCTGACTGGGCACGTGTTCCGGCAGCGATTTGATCGCGATAATCCTGCGCAGTCAACATATCCAATTTGTTGGCAATGGTTTGTGTACTTACATATCCGGAATATTCAACATGGCTTTTCATATCCTTGCCAGCTCTTTTGGTGGTAATGATAATTACACCGTTTGTACCACGGGTACCATAAATGGCCGCAGCCGAACCATCCTTCAAAACGTCAATCGATTCAATATCTTCCGGGGCAACCGTATTCAGACTACTTGGAACGCCATCAACTAAAATTAACGGGTTCGAGCTTGTTCCGAAAAGTGTTGTATTTCCACGCAGACGAATGGCGGTTCCTGCTGTGGGGTCACCACTGGTTGTGTTTAACGAAAGACCGGCCACCTTACCGGCAATTAATTGTCCGGCATCCTGAACACTACCGGCATTGAAGTCTTCAGCTTTAACGGTTCCAACCGAGCTGGTTACGTCACCCTTTTTGATGGTACCGTAACCAATGGCAACAACTTCTTCCAATCCGATGGTTTCTTCTTCCATACTGACAGAAATTGTACTTTTCCCGGCAACCGGTACTTCAATTGGTTTCATACCAACAAACGAAAATATCAGTACAGCATCCGATTCAACAGCTTTCAGTGTATAGTTCCCATCAAAGTCGGTAATCGTACCGACAGTTGTTCCTTTAATAACAACCGTTACTCCGGGCAATGCTTCACCCGTGGCGTCAGTCACATTACCCGACACTTCACTTATTTGCTGAGCAAACGCTGAAACGGTGTCATCGCCTTTCTTTTTCAACACAATGTAGCGGTCGATCATCTTATAATCGAGCCCGGTCCCTTGTAGCAGCTGGCTCATCAACTCGTCGATATTACCATCTTCAACTCTAACGGAACCAGCCTGCACCCCTTGCACGTCGGGGTTATTATAATAGAAGTAATAGTCAGATTGTTCCTCGATTTGCTTCAGTGCATCGGTCAGCAACCCATTTGAAATCGTTAGGTTTAATTTCGAGTTCTGAGAATAACTGTTCGCGTGAACAGTGACTGTTAGCAGTATAACAAAAAAGGTCGTTAACTTCATAATACGCATAATCTTTTTAAGCAACCAGGGGTCGCTGTAAAACATACGATGATTTTTCATAAATTTGGATTGAATTAATAATGAAACATTTTTGTTTTATTGACAGGCGGTAAAATGTTTGCAGCATTTTATCGCCTTGTTTTTCTTACATAGGCCTTATTTTTTATAGATATTGATAATGTCCTTCTGATTTGATTTTGACAGATATTCTGTCCGAATAGGCGCTAAAAATTCGAACGCCTGAATAATCTGCTGAACCGGCTTATTCCGCAAAACAGTTCCGGTGATTTTATAATCAACCAGCGAAGGGTCCTGAATTTTTATTTGAACATTATACCAACGTTCCAGTTTTTGAGCAATTTCACCCAGCGATTCACCCTTGAACTCAAGTGTGCCATCTTTCCAGTTGGTATAATAATGGGTATCCACTTTTTTGACTACCAGCTTATTGGACTCCTGGTCCAGTTTGGCCATTTCCCCGGGAACTAATCTCGCAATCCCAGTTCCGTTCATCTGATTGAGTTGAACGCTCCCCTTTTCCAACACAACAGCTACGTTCGGATCATCGGTGTAAGCCGAAACATTAAACGATGTTCCCAGCACCTCAACTTCCATTTTACGCATCCTAACTTTAAAAGGGAGCTCTGCGTTGTGAGCTACCTCAAAATAGGCCTCACCCTCCAGGTACACATCGCGGACGTTCTGATTAAACTCTTTCGGATACTTTAACCGACTACCCGAATTCAACCAGACTTCGGTACCATCAAACAGGAAAAGGTGTCCCATCTGCCCGTCCATCACTTCTATTTCAGCATATTGGTTGCTGGTGTTTTCGCTTGTCTGCATCTGCAGGAGATATCCTACAAAAAGACTGACGACAATGATCGCTGCGTATTTAAAGGTGTTAAGGGTGATTTTACGAACTTGACCGTTGCGGATTTGCTGCCGGATAGCTAGCCAGGATGCACCTTGATTGGGAGTAGCCAGATGACTTAGTTCATCCAATCCTTTTTTAATTTTACCTGATAGTGCCCAATCATCCGGATTTTCCTTCTGATGCTGTTCCAGGGCGGCTAACTCATCGTCAGAGAGTTCATGTTGATGCTTAGCAGCAAAAAGTTCCCAATTTGTAGGTTTGTTCTTATCCATCGGTTCGTCGTTCTATTACTATGACGAAGAAAGATCGAAAACAGGGTGACAGGAAAATGATTTTTTTTTTGAATTTTCCTATTCTTCCGAAAAGCAGACGGTCAAAAACAAGAAAAAACGCTTAGCCCCAATCTCCTCTTTTAAAAACTGATAGGCACGTCCCATCTGCGTTTTCACCGTATTGACGGAGATATTCAAATTTTGAGCCACTTGTTTGTAGGTCATCGACTGAAAGGCGGCCAACTCTAATATTTGCCGGCGCTGATCAGGCAACTTAGCAATCGCCCGATATAAAACAGCATAGAATTCATGTTGATTGATTTCTTCCTCCGTAGGAATTTCAGGAATCTCGTCGGTCGTTGCGATAAGCCTGTTTTTATCGGAACGGATATAGTCCACCACCTGGTTGCGAACCATAAAATACAGGTAGGCCTTAACCGATTGATGGATCTCAATACTTTTTCGCTGTTCCCACAAACGCAAAAAACAATTCGAAACTAATTCCTCGGAAACAGGCAACTGGTGCAACGATTTATCGGCAAAATTGCAAAGTGAAAAAAAATACCGATCGTGTAAAAGCCTGAGTGCCTTCACCTCTCCGTTTCTTATTTCAGCCCAAATTTCCTGATCAGTTTGTTGCATAAGTCTTTGCTGGTAACACAAAAGTAAAGATTACTTTTAAAAACACATCAGAACAACTATTTAATGTTACAGAAACAAATCGAATTCAGCAAGCCTCCTGGTTCCGGTAAACCCGGCTCTATTTCAGAATTCGTCGAGTCGAAAACAGATTCCTCTAATTTTGACAGACATTTATTAAAGCTGCACGAGTCCTCTATTTGACTCATCAGACAAACATGCACACGAACAAGATCGTCAGCTATTTCTTTTGAATGCCAAGTATGGTCAATGAAGAAAAGGGTGGCCTTGGATTTCTTCCCTTTTGTTGTTTCAAATTGAACCACCTAAATGTTCGGATGTAATTATCGACGGACTCGCAGGCTTTTCGTTCCCCTCTCTATGCAACGAAAAAGAAAGGGTATCGCCGGAAAGCCCGGTTAGAGTCGCAAAGAACAAGCATCAAAAGCACAATCAAACCCATACATACTTCTATGCATCTGCTATTTAACTTGATTCTTAACAGTATTTGAATTAACTTATCTACCGTTAAAATTGCCTATCCTATGATCAACCTGATATCAATCGCTGATTTCCTCCGTCAATTCGGGGATTTTGAGAATAATGACTTGATTTATATTGCCAGTAAAATCGAAGAGTTCGATTTGAAAGCAGAGACCTGTCACCTGCAATCGCCTGTTCCGGCTTGCCGAATTAATTATTTGGTTGGTGGTATAATTGGTACTTTTTGTATTGACACGGATGGTAATGAATGTCTTCGTCACTTTATTCCGGAGAAACACTTTTTCACCGATCCCGACGGCTTTTTACCGGGGCGGTATGCCACATATACCTTTCGCGCCCTCACCGACTGCCAGGTACTGAGCATGAGTGCAACCAATGTGCTCGCCTTGATTGCCGAAATCCCTAACCTGGAAAAATTTTATCGTAACATCCGGGAACAAAGCTTGCTCGATCTGCTGAAAAGCTACGAATTTGTACGCACCGGAACAGCCGCAGAACAATACCAGCGCTTACTCATCTGTCATCCCGAAATCATCCGCAGTGTTTGGTACAAACACACTGCCGACTTCCTTGGAATTACACCTCAATCACTCAGCCGAATACGACATTTTCGACAATGATTTTTTAACCTAAGGTAAAAAATCTTTCAGTGGGTTATCCGAAATTTACAGTATCAATAATCAACCCATGAAATTCATCTTCTGTTTCTCCTTTTGCAAGCCTCTCTTCAGCCGATTGACCGGCATCCGATTAACTGATCAGCCGTTGTCAGGCTCCCGGGCTAAAAAGCAATTGACTTCCCCGCCCTTTTCTGAAACGGTTGCCGATGAAATTTCAAAACCCGACGACTTCCGGTCAACTCATCCGAATGACAACAAACAGTGCAGTCAAAAGCACAAAACTGACATTCACTTGTATTTAATTTGCCGTCACGTATTCAAATACAGCATTCGCTTGATCGAAAATCAGGCTATTTCTTGCAAACAATACAGCATTGTTCTCAAACAATGTGCTATTGTTGTCAAACAATACGGCGGTTCCCGGAAACAAAACACCATTGTTTCCAACCAATACGGCATTGTTTCCAAACGTGACCGTGTTGTTTATTCCTTTCGCGCGCAATCCCAGCCTTTTCGACCAGTCTTCCTACCAGCTGTCACTCATTCAAAAAGCTTAGTTGACCGGGCTTTCCAATGGCTGTGGGTACCTGGCTTAAGTTGCCGGGGACTTTCGAACTGCAGAGGACAATACAGCCCATTGACGACGACTTATTTTCGGTATCCAAAAGCTTCTTTCTTCTACTTTATACTAACCTTAATACCTTATAAAAATGACAATGAGTAAAGTATCCATCGACTTTTCATCGGGCAAGTTTCCCGATGCTGACTTGAGTGTGAAAATCAACCAGATTCTGGATAAGATGACCGGCAACCTGACCTTTCCCGATCCTGTTCCCACATTGGATGCCATACGTGCAGCCAATGTCAGCTATTACCAGGCCCTCGACAATGTGAAAGATGGTAGTCGGGAGGATACAGTTATCAAAAACAACTTACGCAAAAGTCTGGAGGCCGACCTTCACCAGTTGGGCGACTATGTACAACGCATGAGCGGAGGCGATGAAGCACTGATATTAAGCAGTGGGTTCGATGTACATAAAAAGCATGAAGCCGTAGGTCCGCTGTCAAAAGCCACCAACCTGGTGGTCAAACCGGGAAGCAATAAAGGCAGTATGGAACTGTCGTGCAATGTTGTTGACCATGCGACCTTCTATGTGTTCGAATACCACGAACTGCCCTCTGAAAATGCAAACGGATGGGTGCAAACCACCACAACCAAGCGCAAAGTGCTGCTTGATGGGCTGACAAGCGGAAAACAATATGCATTCCGCGTAGCAGGAGCCGGCTCAGACCCCTCCCGCAACTGGAGCGACGAAATAAACAGCTACGTCTTATAAACACTTCTTCAAGATTTTTCGGCCGAGGACGATGCTTAAGCTTACCGGCCCGACAAAGCTCAAAGCAAAAAAGAGAATTGATGTATTTCAATTCTCTTTTTTTAGTTTTGATTGCTTACAAGTTTCTCAACTCAAAAAATCACTAATTGCCACATCCTTTAGCTACTATTCCTCAGGGTTTTCAATTCTGACGACTTTAACTGCGGATTTAAAATCAGGATAAACAGGAGTTGTAAACTGCAAACTAAATCGGATTGCCGGTCCAGCATTATCCAGGAGCGACTATTCGCCCTTAAAGTCTTTCACAATCTCATTCACCCCTTCCAACACAAAATGCGGACGGTAGGCAAACTCATTGATCGTTTCGCGGCTCGAGATTCCGGATAATACCAGACAGGTATCAATTTCGGCTTCAATGCCGGCCACAATATCGGTATCCATCCGGTCGCCGATAATGATGGTATCCTCGCGTTGTACATTCAACTTTTTCAGGGCAATGCGCATCATCAGCGGGTTGGGTTTACCCACAAAATAGGCTTGCTTGCCCGTGGCCAGTTCAATGGGGGCAATCAATGCTTTGGTAGCCGGAGCAATGCCGTTCTCAATCGGACCGCTTAGATCAGGATTGGTACCAATCAATTTGGCTCCGCGCGCCACCAGGTTTACAGCCTTTTCGATCACCTCGTAACTGTACGACCGGGCTTCACCCATGACCACATAATCAGGATCAATGTTATTGCTCGAATAGCCAACATTGTAAATTGCATTAATCAAACCGGCTTCACCAATAATATAGGCGCTGCCGTTGGGCCGCTGGCTTTGTAAAAAAGCAGCCGTTGCCAACGCACTGGTATAAAAGTGCTCCATGCCAACATCGAGCCCCATCCGTGACAATTTCCCCTGCAACTCTTTAATGGTTCGCTCGCTGGAGTTGGTCAGAAAAACAAACTTCTTGTTTTCAGCTTGTAACCACGATACAAATTCTTTCACGCCATCAAGGATCTTATTGCCGTGATAGATAACGCCATCCATATCGCAAATGAAACCTGATTTATTCCGTATTTTCTCAATAATTGACTGATCGATCATAACTTGATTTTTGACTAATTTTTCGAGCCTTAAAGTACAACCTTTACAGCGATAAAAGTTCCTGACACCGCTGTTTTTCTGATTAAACTACGATCTGTCAAAACTAAATTACAACCCGTGCAGCTGCCTTTGCGCGTCTTGATTTGTAATCCTGACCTTGTTAACAGCGGATTATAAATCGGCTTAACCGAAATACAAAACGGAATTACAAATCCGATCCGGCGAACATCCGGCACAAAAACAAAAAGCGATCACATCAATGATGCAACCGCTTTCTTAGATCTTTTCAATCGTTGACTAACCGACTAATTCGCCGATCACCCGGGCATCTTCTCCCCGACCTTCAACTTTCACTAATTTCACCCTGGCAAAGGTATTCTTCTCCAATCCTTCCGCTTTAAAATGAACCGGAATGTAATGTTCACCGTAACCATTGGCAACCTGCTGCTTGTTGATTCCTTCAATCAAAACAGTTTCGGTTTTTCCAAGGAATGAATTCAGGTAACGATCACGACTGTCTTCTGAAGCTTCGCGAATTCGGGTTGAACGTTCCGTTTTAATTTTATCGGGAATGTGGTTATCCATGCGTTCGGCACGGGTACCCTTACGAACCGAATATTTAAAGGTATGCACATGTCCGAAATTATAGCGGTTCACCGCATCGATGCTTTCCTGAAAATCATCTTCCGATTCATCAGGGAAACCAACAATCAGGTCGGTGGTGAAATTGAAATCGGGATATTGTGCACGGAAAAGGTTCACGGTGTGTTCAAACTGCTTTAAATCGTACATGCGGCGCATGCGAAGCAACACTTTATCGGATCCACTTTGCAAACATAAATGCAGGTGTGGGGTCATTCTCGGATGACTAAACAACTTCACAAAATCGTCGCCAAAACCATCCGGCTCCAACGAAGAGATCCGAACGCGAAAATCTCCTTCAACACTTAAGATCGCTTCCAGTACATCTTCAAAACGTTTGTCTTCCCATTCGTAACGACCAATGTTCACGCCGGTAATCACCAGCTCTTTGAAACCATTGGCCAGGGTATTCTTGACATTCTCTATAATCTGCGGTAAGGGACGGCTCACGGCGCGACCACGTACCGTTGGAATGATACAAAACGTACAAAAATTGTCGCAACCATCCTGAATCTTGATGGCACTACGGGTATGGAGGCTTTTGTCAACCACCTGGTAGCTGAACACATCAGCATGCAGTTTTTCGGGGTGAATGAGTTCACCACCAAAATGGCCGTCAACCAAATTTAAAATTGAGCCTTTGCGGTTGTTTTCAACCACATAGGTAATCTTGTCTTCCCCTTCGAGCTTTTCCTTATAATTGTTAGCCATGCAACCGGTCACCACAACCACCGAACCTTTGTTGTTCCGGGCAGCCTGGCTAATGGTGTTGCGCGACTTTTGATCGCTCTGGTTAGTTACCGTGCAGGTATTTACCACCACCACATCGGCATGTTCTTTAAAATCGACCACTTCGTAACCGGCTTTATCAAAATCAGAAACCAAGGCATCGGTTTCGTATTGATTCAAGCGGCATCCGAGCGTTTTAAAGGCTATTTTTTTCTTTGCTGAATTCATTCGTTGATTGTTTCTTCCTGCAAAACCAATTCCCCACTCATTGAAAAATCCGCAGCTGTCGTAATTTTTACATCCACGATTTTCCCCATCAACTCCGGAGCTTTCCGGTCTAAACGAACATTGATCTTTCCTTCGGTCAAGCCGGTTGACAATCCGGTCTTCCGATCGGTTCCGTTTACCAACAACCGAATGGTTTTCCCAACCATGCTTTCGTTGTATTCCTTGGTATATATTTTCATCACCTCCGACAAGGCGTGATAACGTTCTTTTTTGACATCCTGCGATACTTCATCCTGCCAACGGTAGCTCGCTGCTCCCGGACGTGGTGAGTACATCGCGATGTAAGCCATATTGAATTTGAATTCGTGGAAGGCAACCTCGGTATTTTTATAGGCTGCATCATCTTCAGCCGTAAAACCGACAATGATATCAGTAAACAAAGTTGCTTGTGGAATCAACTCGCGAATGTCAGCTACAATCCGACGGTACTTGTCCATGGAGTGACGGCGGTTCATCTTAATCAGCACTTTCTCGTCACCACTTTGCATGGGCAAGTGAATCTGCTTGGCCAGGCAAGGATATTCCGAAATCACCTCAATGACGTCGCGGGTCATATCGTGCGGATGCGGCGAAGTGAAATACACCCAGAATTCTTCATTCGACTGTTTTCCGTATTCACCAATCTCGCGCAGCAGTTGTGCAAACGTAATTTCTTCCCCTTTTTTATCCAGACCATAAGAATTCACATTCTGCCCCAGCAGCGTGATTGATTTATAACCTTGATTAACCAGGTGGCGCACTTCGTCTACAATATCGACAGACGGACGCGAAACTTCCCGGCCACGTGTATAAGGCACCGCACAGAAGGTACAAAACTTGTCGCAACCGTTTTGGATCGGCACAAAGGCTTCGTAAGTCGATTCGTATTTCGGTTTGATCTGCCACAAATCAACGATATGTTCATTTTTCGGCATGACTGGCTTTGGCGTCTGTAACGAAGCCGCATTCACAACTCCGTAGTTACGGATCATATCCGGGAACTGACTTAGCTCGCTCATCGGGAAGATCAGGTCGAACTGCTTCAACAGCTTTTCTTTGTCAGCTGCCAACACGCATCCCGACAAAAAAGTAATCAGGTTGCGCTTATTTTTTTCCTTATTCCATTGGGAGATCTTGTTGTACACCTTGTCGATCGGCTTTTGCCGAACCGAACAAGCCAACATGCCTAACAAATTGGCTTCTTCCTCTTTATCCGTCCGTTCGTAGCCCATTTGTTCCAACACAGCTGAAACACGTTCGCTGTCGGACAAATTCATTTGGCATCCCAATGTAATTAAGTGATATTTCATCTTTTTAGTTTCAACGTAATCAATACAGTAGATACGCACCGCCGTGCTTATCTACTACGATTAAAAATATACTTCGCAATGAATTTGATCACGATCGAAACCTTTGTCTTTCAAGATCTCAAGCGCATCGAAAATCATATTGCTGTTACCACAAAGGTAGAATTGTGTCTTCTTCTCAAAGCTGGCACTCTTCAGGTATTTCGTCAATCGTCCGTGTACTTTTCCGGTTTTATCACCCGAAGTACACAGAATATGACGATCAGGTGCATATTCGTCTTTATCGTAGGCCTCTTTGCCGTAACGCACGCCGTGAATCAAAGTATAATCAAGATCCGGGTAAGTGCGAACCATACTGCGGAAAGGCGCGATACCCGTTCCACTGGCTACGAACACGAATTTATGATCGGCAGTTTTCTTCTCGTCAATTTTGAATTTCCCGAAAGGTCCGTTCACCTCAACCAAATCGCCGGGTTTCAACTTGCTCAATTTGGGTGTAAAGTACCCGTCTTCGACTTCTTTCACCAACACTTCCAGGCATTCATCGTTTTCACCACTGTAAATCGAATATTCACGGCTTTGATAATCGCCCTGAATCCCTAATGATATGTGTTGTCCGGCATGATAGGTAAAACGACTCTTCGGCAAACGAAGAGAAAAAGTTTCTTCCGTTAATCTTCTGACTTCTTTAACCTTATAAAAGGTCTCATCTAACTTAATGTCCGGTTTAAAATCCATTGTCATGGCAAAATATTTTGGGCTGCAAAGATATTCAATTTTTTTCAATAAAAGACATGACCGTCCTATTCGATATCTTTTCGCCGGTTAATTGCTTTACTTAACCGATAAAAAGCTACTTTGTTTGGTGCTAAAAGCTTAATTTTAACAGAAAAAGCCAACTATGGGAACCGTGATTATTTATATGTCCACGCATGGTTGTACAGCTCAAGTTGTTCAACAAATTGCCAACCGTCTGAGCGGCGATATTTCGATCGTCAACCTGAAACAAAAGCCAACCGTTGATGTCAACATGTACGAGCGTGTTATTATCGGCGGATCGATCCATAGCGGGAAGATTCAAAAAGGCATTGCTAAATTTTGCGAGTCCAATTTAAAATCCCTCATTCAAAAAGAAGTTGGTCTGTTCATTTGCTGCATGTACGAAGGTGACAAAGCGCGTGCCCAGCTGGAAGGTGCTTTTCCGGAACTCCTTCACCAATATGCCAAAACAGAAGCCATCATGGGAGGAGCGCTCAATTTTAAAAAGATGAACTTAGTTGAACGCTTTGTGGTAAAGAAGATTTCGGGACAAAATAAGAACACCGAAAAAATCGACAAGCAAGCCATCAGTAAGTTCTCGCGTGAAATGGAAAAGACTGTTCCCGACTTTTTACTATTTCATTAAAACGAAAGGTAGTAATCGCGGGTAAGCGTCCGGTATTGATCTGTGTAGACTCCGGTATCGGATTTTCGAAGGTAGATGCTTTCGATATAATCAACCTTCTGATTAAAGGATAACTCGACTAAAATCCGGTGCGACTGCTTGGTTTCATCCGAAAATACCCGGGCGCATCTAGTTACAAAAAGCTTGGATCCCAATGCCAATTCCCGCAACCGACTTTCCTTCTCAGCCGGCAATATTAAACTGATTCTGCCATCATCAGTCAACAGTTCTATCGACTTTTCCAACAAATCTTTTAACTTCAAGCTATCGGCATGCCGCGCTTTGGCTCTCTTTTCATCGCCCGATTTTACTGTGGTCTCAAAAAATGGCGGGTTCGAAATAATATGATCGTACTTATAATCAACCTCAAATTCCTGAAAAGCCAAACCATGAACAGTGATTTTATCAGCCCAGGGAGAATTCGTGAAATTCAACCGCGCTTCTTCTGCAGCTTCCGGTTCTACCTCAACAGCATCAACAAAAGCGGCTGTTCGTTGCGCCGCCATCAGAGCAAGTAAACCTGTTCCGGTACCAATATCGAGGATCCGAAGTTCCCCGTCAAAATCTGCCCAAGCTCCCAGCAAAACACCATCAATACCGACTTTCATTGCCGCTTTTTCCTGAATAATCTTAAAGTGCTTGAATTGAAAAAAGTTGTTTCCTGCCATACACTAATTTAAAATCACATTGACTCTTGCTGAATTTTCAGCAATCAAAAATAAGTGTTTACCGAGAATTAAATGTAAATTTCAGGTTACGCACAAAATAAATCACAACATTCGACTCAATTACAAACACTTACACATAAACTGTTATTAAATCCTTACTCCTATTTCAAGTTTTTTGCTTTTTGGGTACTTATTCGGTTGCGGATATAAAGTATTTTTTACTTTTGCCCCCGTAAAAAAATAAGCGCGTCGGCGCTTGATGACAGATATGAAGAAAAGAGATTATTACATTTTGGCAATTTTAGGCTGCTTGATTGTATATGCAGCACTTCACCGTCGCTCATTTGCGGAACAAGGCGTGAGCAAAATCGATACTATTCTGAAGCAAAATCAAAATACTGAGGCTCTTTCAAGCGCGAAAGACTCTCTGAAATCTGAAAATCTGAGATTCATGAAAGCAGAAATCTAGTCGCTTTCCCGAACTTGCTTCATCTCCCTAAACTTTAAAAATTCAATACTCCACCGTTTCTTCGGAATGGAAATATCCCTATTTCCTGTTCCCGAATCAGCATTTTAGCATCCCCATTTTAACTCAAAAACAGCACTTATCTTTTGCTGTACCGACAACATCACCACCCCTGACATTCTGAACTTGTGACCGAATTGTCTTCTATGAAAACGATCTGCAATAACCTTGTAATACGCGTTATTTCTATTGCAACCAATATGTATTATTTTGTTAAGAATTAATTTAGGTAGCCTTTTTCAGTCTGTCCAGTCACCATCAGACTATGAAACAAGCATTTATCCCGCCGAATTCATTTCGTCTTAACAAACAACAATGAAGATTAACCTTCACCTCACATTGAACGAACAGAATTAAATGCTGATATACCGCATCTTACGGAATACCAAAAGAGACCTTCATTTAGCAATCAGGTAACTTGTGATTAACATATTTTCAGGTCCTACCCCTCTACTTTTGCGCTCATTCAAACAAAATCTATCACTATGAATTCCAAACTTCTCTTATTGCTTGTTGCAATTTCTTTATTCTTTAATCAATCAATTTTTGCAGAAAATGAACCCGAAGGTGATCTGCCAACAAACTTTGGCGTCATTGCCGGACGAGTTCTCGATCAAGATAAATTGCCTTTGCCAGGAGCAACGGTCATGATAAAAAGTCTGAATCAGGGAGTGGTGTCTGATGTAAACGGCTTTTACCGGATCGTAAAGCTTAAAGCCGGAACCTATGAGGTCATCGTTAGCTACATTGGCTTCAAAGATGCCAGCCAGGAAATCCAGGTTGAACTGGGTAAGACTAGCAGCTTGAACTTCTACCTGGAAGCCGGGATTGACCTAAACGAAGTTGTCGTAAACGGTTCGATGCAAGGACAATCAAAAGCCCTAAACCAACAAAAGAACAGCGTAAATATCACCAACGTCATCTCGTCAGACCAGGTTGGTCGCTTTCCGGACGCCAACGTAGGAGATGCTTTGAAGCGAATCCCCGGTATCAGTGTACAATACGATCAGGGGGAAGCACGCTTTGGTACCATCCGCGGGGCATCTCCGGAATACAACTCTGTGACCATCGATGGTGACCGTATTCCTTCTGCTGAAGCGGAAACCCGGGCCATTCAGCTCGACCTGGTTCCATCAGACATGGTTCAAAGTATTGAAGTTAGCAAGGTTGTTACCTCCGACATGGATGCCGACGCGATTGGTGGTTCAGTGAACCTGGTAACAAAATCAAACCCATACGCCCGCAGAATCAGCGGAACAATCGGAGCAACTTATAACATGCTGACCGATAAAGCTGCCGAAAACATTTCACTCTTGTATGCTGATCGCTTTTTGAACAACAAGCTGGGGATGACCCTGGCAGGATCACGCCAGAACAACAAACTCGGTTCGGACGACTTGGAAGCAGAATGGGACGAAAGCGATAATGGAATGATCATGACCGAATTGCAGGTACGCACCTACTATGTCCAACGCTTGCGTCAAAGTTATTCCGCTGCTTTCGACTTCGAAATCAACCCTTCGAATAAAATTGAAGCTAAAATGATGTACAATCACCGGAACGACTGGGAAAACCGCTTCCGTGTTGTTTACAAAGACCTGGACGAAACCGGTGATTCAAAAATAGAACGTGAAGTAAAAGCAGGTACAAACAAGAATGCCCGTCTGGAAGATCAACGCACCTGGCACGTCGCTGTGAAAGGTGACCACCAGCTTGGTGCCTTTGAAATGAAATGGCAAGCTTCATACTCGAAAGCGAACGAAGACCGTCCGAACGAACGCTACCTGAATTTCACTTACAAACACGTCGATATTCAACAGGAGTTGACGGATACTGAAAAACCTCAGGTAGTTGTATCAGATCCGGATGCTCAGGATTTCAACGCCAACTGGGGCTTTGATGAACTGACTGAGGAACACCAATACACTGAAGATATCGACAAAGCATTTAAAGTTGATTTCAAACTGCCACTTGCAGAGAGCAGCAAATCGAAGGTGTTGCGTTTTGGTGCCAAATACAAAGGCAAATCAAAATCGCGCGACAATGACTTCTATGCTTACGAGCCAACCGACGAAGACGCTTTTGTGGCCGACGCCGTTGCGCACACAAAAATCCAAACCAAGAGCAACTACCTGGCTGGTGACTATACTGCCGGAACATTCGTAACCAAGCAATTCGTTTCAGGATTAAACATTGAAAATTCGTCAGACTACACGAGAGAGCAAGATCCGGAAGAACTTGCCGGCAACTTCGATGCCAGCGAAGACGTGGCAGCAGCTTATCTCCGTTACGATCAAACGTTCGGAGATCTGGACCTGATTGCCGGTGTTCGGATGGAAAATACCAACCTCAAATACTCCGGTTACGCAGTTACCTTAAATGAAGACGGAGACTTTGAAAGTCTGGACAAAACACCGGAAGAAAAAAGCAAATACACCAACATCCTGCCTTCATTGCTATTTAAATACAATTTCAACAAAAACACACAATTGAAGGCTGGCTGGACCAACACCATTGCCCGCCCGCGCTATTTCGACTTAGTACCTTATGTTGAAACAAACCGCGAAGACAATGAAATCAGCGTTGGTAACCCCGAACTTAACCCAACTTCATCGATGAACTTCGACCTGATGTTCGAACAATACTATCAGTCTGTCGGGATGCTCTCCGCCGGAGTGTTCTACAAAGACATCAACGACTTCATCGTAGAAAGAACCGTGGAGGACTACAGCTACCTGAACAACTCCTGGGACAAATTCACCCAGCCCATTAATGCCGGCGACGCCAAACTATATGGTTTCGAAGCAGCCTTCCAACGCCAGTTCGACTTCCTACCGGGCTTCCTGAGACAGATGGGATTCTATGCCAACTACACGTACACCAAATCAGAGGTGAGCAACTTCCAGATTGAAGGACACAACGAAGATGATGTGACTTTGCCAGGTACGCCTGAAAATACAATGAACGCATCGTTATACTATGAAGGCAAAAAGCTTTCGGCCCGCATTTCGTTCAACTATGCGAGCGATTTTGTTGACGAATTTGGAAGCGCAGCTTTCGAAGACCGCTACTACGACAAAGTAACTTACCTGGATGTGAATGCCAGCTACGCATTCAGCAAACGTTTCCGCTTTTTCGCCGAAGCCAATAACCTGCTGAACACACCGCTTCGCTATTACCAGGGCGAATCGAAATACACCATGCAGGCAGAATACTATGATGTAAAACTCAACATAGGATTGAAGTTCGATTTATAATTTAAACAGCGAAGAGATCCCCGACTTCTTTTCTGAAGCGGGGACTTCTTTTTTTTTCAATCGGCGACGAGTTTGTATCTTCTCGCCGAAAACAAGCAAGAAACTACAGAACTATGAAACAGACATATTCAACATTAAAACACCTGACACTAATTGTCATGCTGCTGGCTGGTTTTGCCTGCCAACGAATCAGTGAAGGGTCAAAAAAAGCTTCCGAAAAAATTAAACTGACCACGACTGCACGTTATGAAACAACAGCGATGCCTCAACCTGTTGATGAGGATGCCGCTGACGATCCGGCCATTTGGCTGAACCCCAAAGACTCGACGCAGGCATACATTATTGGCACAGACAAAAAAGGTGGTTTAGCAGTTTATGATCTCAAAGGCAAGCAACTGCACTATCATGCCGACGGCAACATGAACAATGTTGATGTCTGCTACGGCTTTGTTTTAAATAACGACACTCTTGATTTGGTTTGTTGTACAAATCGCAGCACCGAGGGGCTTTCAATCTATAAAATACAAGCCGATGGCAGCTTGGTAAACGTTTCCAACCGCGCCATTAAGACACAAATGAGCGGAGAAGTTTATGGCTTTTGCATGTACAAAAGTCCGTCAACTCAAAAAATCTTCGCTTTTATGAACAGCAAAGAAGGAGACGTGGAGCAATGGGAATTGTTTGCATCCGACTCCTTAGTTGATGCCCGCCTGGTTCGAAGTTTCCAATTGGGAACCCAGGTTGAAGGGATGGTTGCCGACGATGACAATCAAGTGGTTTTTATTGGTGAAGAGGTCGATGGAATTTGGAAGTTCGACGCGGAACCGAATGGCAGACCCGAAGGTGTAAAACTGGCCAAATCGAGCGAAACGGATAATGAAAACATCAGCTTCGACATTGAAGGCTTGTCGATTTATTACCTCCCCGATGGTGACGGCTATTTGCTGGCATCAAGCCAGGGAAATTACAGCTATGCTGTTTACGAGCGCCAAGCGCCACACAAATACCTCGGTAGTTTTCGCATTGCCGACGGCGAAGTTGATGGCGCGGAAGAAACCGATGGAATTGACATTTTCAGCACTTATATGAACGAGGACTTCAAGCATGGCCTGCTGGTTGTTCAGGATGGCTACAACTATGACGGAGAGCAAGCCATTGCACAAAATTTCAAATTGGTGCCTTGGGAAAACGTTGCCAATCTTTTAAAATTGAAGCAGAACTAAATACGCTTAAGAACAGTATGAAACGGAAAGCGGCAAAGGACCTCGAGTCTTTTGCCGCTTGTTTATTGTTAGTAATCGCTTAATTCAATTTGTGGAACTATTGCCCAGGCACAAGCAGGTTCAGCGCTTTCTCTTCCAAACTTATCTTCACCGGCATTTGGGCATCATATACATCTCCGTCGCAATGAAAGTAAGCTGAAGCAATGGATCGGACTTCAACCGTTTTGACTTGCCGTATTTCGACATTCGGAAGTTTATGAATCCACTTTCCCATCAAAGCCAGGGCCAAAACCGGAGCCATAACCAAGGGAAAAGGACGAATGAATGTCACATCCAATAAACCATCCTGCAAATCGGCATGAGGAGCAATAAAAGCATCGTTGCCATATTGATTGGCATTAGCAAAAGTTACGGTAAAAAAACGGCCACTCAGGTCTTCGCCATCTAAAACAAGGTGAACCTCAACACCCCGATAGCTCCAAAATTGGTTGAACACCGAACGCGCGTAGGTCCAAAAGCCACGAGTCTCGCTTTTGCTAAAATCATGAGCAATCAACGCATCGAAACCGAAACCGCAAGTACAGAAGAAGTAGTCGTCATTAATTTTCCCGACATCAATCAAGCGGCCAACTCCTCGCTCCAGGTAATCCGGAATCTGATCAATCTTTCCGGGGATTTTCAACATACGGGCCAAGCCGTTTCCCGACCCGCGGGGAATGTGAGCCATTTCACGCGAAGTACCAACCAGCACCGAAGCAGCTTCATTAAAGGTGCCATCTCCACCAACCGACACAATAACAGCTTCTGATTTGACAAGGCGTTTCTTGACCAGCTTGGGAGCATGACCAGCACGTTTCGTCTTTTTACTATCGAAAGATATTCCTCGTTCCCGCAGCTTCGCTTTTAGCTGCTTAAAATATTTGACATTATCCCGTGGCCCGGCAATCGGGTTCACAATAAACTCGAAACTTCTTTTCATCAGATCAGTCTTTTAGCGGATCGTCGTGCAAATACTGCACATAGGCTTTGGCGAAATTCATGACCGAATCGACTTTCGCCGGTGCATAGTTATAAAAGAAATCCTGCTTCTGCGTGTTTTCATTCATAAACCAGCCCATTTCGGGAGAAATAAAACCCCAGCCTTCACCCCGAAAATAAAACGCATAACTGTCATCAACAAGAAAGTCTTTCGACAACAGGTCGGGTTTGTGCTCCCACCCCAATTGTTTTACCAACATGGGTGCCAAATCGTTGTGATTACCGATGCGTTCGCTAATGAAGTGCTGTTTCACCACACCGCCGATAAAAATAAGCGGAATACGATAAGTCGCCGGCTCGGTTATATCACTGGGACCCGGCTCCAACGAGGTATGATCGGCCGTGATCACCACCAGGGTATGATCCCACATGGGTGTTTGCCGCAGCGAATCGATAAAAACGCCCAGGCAACTATCAGCATAGGACGCGACGTTTAAATACCGGTCCTGAGTACTTTTCCCCGGGAATTTATGATAGCCGGGAATATCGAAAGGCTCGTGACTGCTAATGTTATAAACCATGCTAAAGAAAGGCTCTTTCTCCTGTTTCAAATCTTCGAACATGCGGGCATAAAGAAATTCATCCGGCACGCCCCACTTTTGTTTTAAAGCCAGCTCGAAAGGGAAATCTGTTTTCGAGACAATCTTGTCAATCCCGGATTGTATCATCACGGCACGCGTGTTGTAAAAGTTCACATCGCCGCCGTAATAGAAAGACATATTATAGTCGTGCTTGGCAAAGTACTTCGGAAAGTAATCCAGCTTGCTCATTTTATCGGGAAAAGCCAGCACTGTTGTTCGGCTCATATCCGAAGGATGTCCACCAATCAATGCCGATATCCCTTTATCGGAACGGTTACCGGTTGAAAAGAACGACTTAAAAGCAATTCCTTCGTCGCAAAATTCATTTAAACGTGGGGTTACACCGGGCAATCCGCCCAACGGCTCAATCACTTTATTCGAAAAGCTTTCCAGCAAAACCACAACGACATTGGTCGGCTTTCCTTCAACCGGGTGAATAATCTGCGGAGCTTGCAAGCCGTTTTTGTCATGTGCCTTCAAAATGGCTTCAGCTTCATCGTGCGCCATGTATTTTACCTCAACCTTCGACTTTTTATTCTTCAGGACACTGTGCATGAAATTCCAAAAGTAGTTATATGCAAATTGATTGGCCTCCAGGTGATCGCTAAAATACACGTTACTGTGGTTCATCGGTGCCCGGTCAACTCCGCCCCGGATCGGAATAATCAAGGCAGCAGTCAGAAACAGAACCACCGGAATACCGAACCACTTCATCCGGATTTCAGCCAGCTTTTTACGTGGCAGAAAACGGTTATAAGCCCCGAAGCCTACCCACACAATTCCAAACCACAAGACCGGGAAAAGGATGAGCTGCCACCAGCTCATCGAAGCATAAATACCTCCGGGAGTTTCCAGGTACATGAGTAGTTGAGCATTCAACCGGCTCCCCCAAGCCGGATAAAGTCCGGCATCAGACAAGCCAAGAACCGTTAAAAAGATAAGAACGCCTAAGGTGTAATATTTTAAGAAGTATGAACTGAAACGACTGGTAAACAAAAATCCAAGTGTAAAAATTAAGCCTGGCACCATACTGAAATAACCGGCAACCGACAGGTCCATCACAATACCATGGCGAAAGATCCCCCAAAAGTCAGCCGATGGCAAATTAGCGACTACATCGTAATTGTAGACAACAAAGAATACTTTAAAGGCGGTCAGAAAGAGAACCCAAAAGAGGTAATATTTTAAAAAAGCAACGATTACTTTCTTCATCCGAAAACATAATTTTAGAAAATGCGACCGGCGAAATTACAAAATTATTAGCGAGGCTTTAATTATTTTGTATTTCATTAACAGAATGGCAACCTGAAACAGGAAGCTAAAGCTGCGTGAAAGCTCCCAGCCCGAACAAGGCAAAATCGTATTTTATCGGATCATTCGGATCGAATGCTTTGAGGTGCTCCGTGACTTCCAGCACTGCTTTCCAGTCATCCTGTTTCCGGGTCAGTAAGCCCAACTGCCGTGCCTGCTTACTCGTGTGCACATCCAACGGCAGCAGCAATTCCGATGCCGGGATGCCATTCCAAATACCAAAATCAACGCCGGCGTCATCCTTCCGGACCATCCAGCGCAAGTACATATTTAACCGTTTAGCTGAGGCTCCCTTGTCAATATTCGAGACATGCTTATGCGTTCGGCGATCGCCTTCAACTTCGAAGAACACCTTGCGGAAATAGCGCAACGCTCCGGAAACAGCCCCTTCCTGTTCGTAACCGTGGGTAAAAACGGCTTCCAGCCCACCGTGATTTTGGTAGATATTCTTCAGCGAACGCAGAAAGAACAGGCAGTCGACACCGTTGAATGTCCGATGCTTAAATCCCTCGAAATGCAGCCATTCATCTTCATTCGTATTCAATAAAAAAGCATACGGATCATGATCCATGGCTTCCATCAGCCATTTCCCGTTCTTAATAATCGTGGGCCGTTGTCCCCAGGCAATGGTTGCCGCCAGGAAACCGGCAATTTCAATATTTTCTTTCTGTGCGAACTGCCGCGGAATCTGAATCGGGTCAGTCGCAATAAAATCCACACAATTGTATTGCCGCGCTTTCTCTTCGAGCAATTCAAAAATTTCAGAAAAAGCTAATCTGTCAGTTACGTCTATTTTGGGGTTACTCTTCGCCATTATCTTGCTAATTGTTTACAGCCGGTCAAACCGGAATTTGCATTTCCGCTACCAGAACAACAAATTAAGGCTGAATGTTCCTGTAAAATCTGACTGCCGCTTGCCGGGCTAATACAACCGAGCCTGGGATTGACCCGCCAAAGACTTCAGCAACAAATCCGACCCTCAGATTGGTCGCCTGAAGTGCCGGGTCGCAAAAACCGACCCTCAGATTAGTCCACCGAAGTCTTCATCCGCAAATCCGAGCCTGGGAATAGCCCGCCGAAGTGTCGGGCAGCTCCCCCCGCCTTTACGTAGCTGCTTAAACCGAGCTATCATTCAAGCGAAATTTCGTTTCCCGGCTCAACTTCGCCCACAGATAACCTCATATTCGTCAAACTTTTATATTTTTGCAGCCTCAAATAAAATCATTCGAAATACACAATTAATAGATACGATGGAGATTCCCAGCAAGTATAATCCGGCCGAAGTTGAAGACAAATGGTATAAGTATTGGATGGACCAGCGTTTTTTCCACTCTGTTCCCGACGATCGCGAACCGTACACGATTGTCATTCCGCCGCCAAACGTAACCGGCGTGCTGCACATGGGGCACATGCTGAACAATACCATCCAGGACATCCTGACCCGCCGTGCGCGCATGTTGGGTAAAAATGCCTGCTGGGTGCCGGGAACCGATCACGCGTCGATTGCAACCGAAGCGAAAGTGGTTAGCAAACTGAAGGACGAGGGAATCTCGAAATCAGACTTAACCCGTGAAGAGTTTTTGGAACATGCCTGGGAATGGACCCACAAACATGGCGGTATCATTCTGGAGCAGCTGAAAAAACTGGGCGCTTCATGCGACTGGGACCGGACGTGTTTTACCATGGACGAAAAACGCAGCGAGTCGGTTCTTAAAGTGTTTGTCGACCTGTATAAAAAAGACCTGATTTACCGCGGTGTGCGCATGGTAAACTGGGACCCGGCTGCCAAAACGGCCCTCTCTGATGAAGAGGTGATCCACAAAGAGCAAAGCGGAAAGCTTTATTACCTAAAATATAAAGTAGAGGGTGAAGACGACTACGCAGTTGTAGCAACGACCCGCCCCGAAACCATTTTTGGCGACGTAGCTGTTTGTGTCAACCCGAACGACGAAAAAACAGCCCGTTTCCGCGGGAAAAAATTGATTGTTCCGATTGTGAACCGAGTGGTTCCCGTTATCGAAGATGACTATGTTGACATGGAATTCGGTACCGGATGTTTGAAAGTTACCCCGGCGCACGACGTGAACGACTACATGCTGGGTGAAAAATACCAACTCGAAACCATCGACATTTTCAACGATAACGGCACTCTGAATATCCACGGACTTCACTACAACGGCAAAGACCGTTTCGATGTTCGTCAAGAAATTGAGCAGGAGTTAACCGGTAAGGACCTGATGGAAAAAACCGAAGCCTACACCAACAAAGTAGGTTGTTCGGAACGTACCGGCGTCCCCATCGAGCCGAAGCTTTCGACCCAATGGTTCCTGAAAATGGAAGATTTGGCGAAACCGGCATTGGATGCGGTAATGGACGATATCATCAAATTTGTTCCCGAAAAATTCAAAAATACGTACCGCCACTGGATGGAAAACATCCGCGACTGGAACATCTCGCGACAACTGTGGTGGGGACACCAGATTCCGGCTTATTACCTGCCCGATGGCAGTTATGTGGTAGCCGAATCAGCAGAAAAGGCACTACAACTGGCACAGGAAAAACAACCGGATCTGAAACTGGAAGATCTGCGTCAGGACGAAGATTGCCTGGACACCTGGTTCTCGAGCTGGTTATGGCCAATCTCTGTTTTCGATGGCATCAACAATCCTGAAAACGAAGAAATTCAATATTACTACCCAACCAACGACCTGGTTACCGGACCTGATATCATTTTCTTCTGGGTAGCCCGAATGATTGTTTCGGGTTACGAGTACCGCCAGGAGCCCTGCTTCAAAAATGTGTACTTCACCGGTATTGTGCGTGATAAGTTAGGCCGCAAAATGTCGAAGCAACTGGGGAACTCACCCGATCCACTCGACCTGATTGCCACTTATGGTGCCGACGGTGTTCGCGTGGGAATGATGCTTTGTTCGCCTGCTGGTGGTGACTTACTGTTCGACGAAAGCTTGCCACAACAAGGATCCGGTTTTGTTACCAAACTGTGGAATTCGTTCCGCCTGGTAAAAGGGTGGGAAGTGGATAATGCCATCCCTCAACCCGAACATTCGAAATTAGCCATTGAATGGTTCCGTCAGCAGTTCAGCCAAATTGTTGCGCAAACCGACGATCATTTCGACAAGTTCAGGATCTCGGATGCGCTGATGAATGCCTACACGGCTGTTCGCGATGAATTCTCAGGTTGGTTACTCGAGCTGGTAAAACCGGCTTACCAACAACCAATCGACGCGAAAACCTACAGCGAGCTGATCGACATCTTCGACGAAGTGTTGCGCTTCATTCATCCGTTTATGCCATTCGTTAGTGAAGAAATCTGGCAATACCTGAAAGAACGCAAAGAAGGCGAAAGCATCATGATTAGCAGCTGGCCAAAAGCGAATGGTTACGATGCAGACTTCCTGCAAAAATTTGAAGATGCCAAAGAAATCATTTCAGGCATCCGCAACATTCGTACAAAAAACAACATTGCCAATAAAGATAGTCTGGAGCTCTCTGTAATGCCGGGCGACAAAGGCTACAATGCCGAATTGAACTCCGTAGTCGCCAAACTTGGAAATCTTTCAGCCTACACAGAAGTAAAAGAAGAAGTAAGTGGCGCCGGTTCATTCCTGGTAAAATCGAGTACCTTCTTTGTTCCGCTTGGTGAACTGGTCGATGCGGAAGAAGAACTGAAAAAACTGGAAGAAGAGTTGAAATACACTAAAGGCTTCCTGAAATCGGTGATGGGCAAATTGAGCAACGAGCGTTTTGTGAGCGGTGCACCCGAAGCTGTTGTGGCTAAAGAACGCGCCAAACAAGCTGATGCCGAAGCCAAGATTAAGGTTATGGAAGAACAAATTGCCAAACTGAAATAAGCAATTCAAAACAATAAATACCGAGAGCCTTCTGTTTTACAGAGGGCTTTTTTATTTTACGAAAGCGATTAATTCCCGAAAGTCTGCTTATTTTTGAGCTCGTAACCATTTAGTCAGAATATGCTAACACACCCAAATCCGCTGGTTCAATACCTGCAAAAACCGGCTTCGGCTTTTACTAAAGAAGACATCATCAGGTATGTTGAAGAACGACAGATTGAAATGGTGAATTTTCGATACACGGCCGAAGATGGCAAGCTGAAAACCATCAATTTCATGATAACCAGCAAAGAGGATCTGGATATGATCCTGACCTCGGGAGAGCGGGTGGATGGTAGCGGTGTTTTTTCATTTCTTCCTCCGAACAACAGCGATCTCTATTTGGTTCCACGTTATAAAACGGCTTTCATCAATCCTTTTTCCGAGATCCCGGCAATCGACATTTTGTGCTCGTTTTATGCGCCCGATGGTGATCCGCTGGAAAGCTCGCCAGTTTATATCTTGCGAAAAGCTCGCAATCAGTTCAATAAATCCACCGGGATGACCATCAAGATGATGGCTGAGCTGGAATACTATGTGATCAGCGATATTGATGAGCGAACAGTCGTTGCCGAAAACGGATATCATGGCTCTGAGCCATATTCTGCTCATGGGAAGTTAAGAGTTGAAGCCTTAAAACTAATTGCCCGTTGTGGCGGCAAAGTTCGCTTTGGACACGCCGAAACCGGAAATTTCATATACAATAAAAAACTGTACGAGCAGCATGAAATTGAATTCGCTGTAGGAGATCCGGAAGATGCTGCAGACCAGCTGGCGGTGGCGAAATGGATTTTACGCATGCTGGGTTTAAAGTACAATGTTAATGTGACCTTCATCCCCAAGATTGCCCTTAACCAACCAGGCAGCGGATTGCATATCCATTTCATGGTTGAACATGGCGGGAAAAATGTGTTAATGGACCAGGAAACATTGACAACAACCAGTTTAAAAATGATTGGAGGGCTGCTCAACCTGGCACCTGCCCTATGTGCTTTTGCGAACCCAACACCGGTTTCGTTTTTGCGATTAATGACCGGACAGAAAACGCCCAACTCAGTTTGCTGGGGCATGCAAAACCGCTCCACATTAATCCGTGTTCCGCTGGGATGGAATCGGATGGAATCCCTTTCTGCTCATGCTAACCAGAATGTTGATAACCCAACTGACTTCACCTCAAGGCAAACGCTGGAATACCGGGGTGCCGACGGGTCGGCTAACCCTTACTTTCTTATCGCTGCAATAATCGTCGGAGTGCTGTCTGGATTGATGAATCCTGAATCAGTCAAAAAAGCTGATGGGTTGGAGACGGATGCGAATCTGTTTCTCGAGCATTCCGATTCGAAATTCGAGCCCCTTCCGAATTCCTGTGACGAAGCTGCACTGGAGCTTGAGAAATGCCGGGAATTCTTCGAAGCAGATGCGGTTTTTCCGCCTTCAATCATCGACCACACCATTACGAAACTTCGTTCATTCAACGACAAAGAATTAATCAACAACTTCAAAACATATGGCGAAAACCAGGACTTTGTAAAACTGGTTGACAGCTATCTTCATTTTATGTAACCGAATTGACAAACAATACTAGATATGACTTTGATAAAATCTATATCTGGAATCCGCGGAACGATTGGCGGAAAACCCGGAGACGGACTTTCTCCGCTTGATGTCGTGAAATTCACGGCTGCCTATGCCAAATGGCTAAAAAGCGTTTCAGCCACCATTCGACAAAAAGTGGTTGTTGGCCGCGATGCGCGAATTAGTGGCGAGATGGTGAATGCACTGGTTTGTGCAACTCTTTCCGGAATGGGCATTGATGTTGTAAACCTGGGCCTGGCAACCACCCCGACGACTGAGATCGCAGTTACGGCAGAACAGGCCGACGGCGGAATCATCCTGACGGCAAGCCACAACCCCAAGCAATGGAATGCGCTGAAACTACTCAATGCTAAAGGTGAATTTATTTCGGCTGCCGATGGAGCTGCCATTCTGAAATATGCCGAAGAAGAAAGTTTTGAGTTCGCGGAAGTTGATGACTTGGGTAAGATGGTTGAAAAGGACTATACCGCCGAACACGTTCGCCAGGTTTTAGAACTGAATTTAGTCGATGTTGAAGCCGTACAAAAAGCGAATTTCGCCGTTGCATTCGATGCCGTCAATTCCGTTGGCGGAATAGCCATTCCTGCCCTGCTCGAAGCAATGGGTGTTAAAAATATCGTGCCCATCAACGACGAAGCGACGGGCCAATTCGCTCATGTGCCGGAACCACTTCCCGAAAATTTGGTTGACACCTGCCGGATCGTGAAAGAACAAAAAGTTGATGTGTGTTTCGTTGTTGATCCCGACGTTGACCGGCTATCTATTATTAGCGAGGATGGCAGCATGTTTAACGAAGAGTACACGTTGGTAGCTGTTGCCGATTACATTCTTTCCAAAACTCCGGGCAACACCGTTTCGAACATGTCCTCGTCGAGAGCGCTTCGCGTTATCACCGAAAAATATGGTTGCAGTTATGCAGCCGCTGCTGTTGGCGAAGTAAATGTTGTTAGCAAGATGCGGGAAACGAATGCCATCATCGGCGGAGAAGGAAATGGTGGAGTAATCTATCCGGCCAGCCACAATGGCCGCGATGCCTTGGTCGGCATAGCACTGTTCCTGACCCAACTGGCTAAATCGGGGCTAACATGTTCTGAATTACGCAAAACCTTTCCGGATTACTTCATCTCGAAAAACAAGATTGAATTGACACCGGAAATTAATGTTGACAAGGTGCTCGAAAAAATTGAAGCCTTGTACACAAACGAACAAGTCAGCACAATTGACGGCGTGAAAATTGACTTCGCGGACGAATGGGTACACTTAAGGAAATCGAACACCGAACCGATTATCCGGATTTACGCTGAATCCACGTCACCCGAAAAAGCCGACGAATTGGCTAAAAAGCTAATTAAAGACATTCAGAATCAACTGTAGCAAGATTAACAGATAGAATAGGAAGCCGGTATTTACCGGCTTTTTTTTGGTACAATAATTGTGATTAACAATATTTAATTAATCCCACCAATGGCAAACAACTGAAGATAACTCAAACTATCAATTTTTGTTAAGATTTCATAAACAGTATGAAAATATTACTCATATAAATTCACAGTTCCGTAAATTTGCTTACAACCTTTACAAACCCCGAACAAAGCCGTTATGAAAAACAAAAAAAACCTATTCTTCCTGTTAATTCCCATTCTTTTGCTGATCTTGATTTTTGCCTTTCGGGCCCAAAATGAGGAAAATGTTCTACTAACCGCCAAAGTCAAGCGCGGCGACTTCCAGGTAAAAGTCTATTCCTCCGGACAAATCGAATCAGAAAACAAAGAAAACATCCAGGTGCCAGCCAAACTGTCTGATCGCAGTCTCCGGATTTGGAATCTGAAAATTACAGAATTGGTGGAAGAAGGAACCTATGTGGACTCTGGTGACTTTGTAGCCCGGCTCGATCCGGAAGCAGTCCTGGAGCAAATCAAAAACGTGCAGGACGAAATGGACAAATCCTTCACGGAATACGAAGACGCAAAAATTGATTCGAACCTGAATTTATCGAACCAACGCGATGCCATTACCAATGCCAGTTTGGATATGGAAGAAAAAGACATCATTGTGAAAGAATCAATTTATGAGTCGCCTTCCATCCAGAAAAAAGCGCAAATGGATTACGACAAAGCAACACGCAAACTGGAACAGGAAAAAAATGCTTATGTCCTGAAAAGAAAGCAGGAAGAAAATAAGGTTAACCGGCAATTCATTAACTACCGCCAACTAAAAGAGCGCCACGATGGGCTACAGGAGCTTTTCAATTCGCTAACAATTACAGCTCCAAAATCTGGCATTATAACCTACATTAAAAATCCGTGGGGCATCACCAAAGTTGGTTCCGATGTTGGAGGCAACGGTTCCGTAGCGACGATCCCGGATATGACCAACCTCATTTCACGCACATTCATCAACGAGATAGATATATCAAAGGTCAAGGAAGGGCAAAACGTAGCGCTCGGCATTGATGCCTTCCCCGATAAAAAGATGACAGGCAAAGTGCTCACCATTGCCAACATCGGGCAATCGATGCCGAACAGCGATGCCAAGGTTTTCGAAGTAAAAATAAAAGTGTTCGGCGAAGACAAAGACCTGAAACCGGCCATGACAACCAGCAACGTGGTTTATGCCAACCTCTACAAAGACACACTGAGTATACCGGTGGATGCCGTTTTTAAAAATGACAGCCTGCAATTTGTGTATCTGAACGACGGAAAAATCACTCGCCAAATCGTTAAACTGGGTGAATCGAACGAGAACTACGTGATCGTGACCAAAGGGTTGGATGAAGGAGATATTGTTTGTTTGAATGAACCGGACAACGGGACGGAACTTTCGCTGAAAGGGATGGAGATATACGAAGAGATCAAGCAGGAAATCGAAGCACGGAAAAAGCAAGCTGAAGAAGAGCAATTGAAAGGCGAAAAGCAACCGGACAAATCGCCTGATCATGCTCAGGCCGGCGCTCCCCAAACGATCGTGATTAGCCAGTAAAACCCATCCTAAAATTCAGCTAAAATGATTATCAAAAAATACTTGCACGACATCGTCATTGCAATCGAAGCCATTTTTGCCAACAAGGTAAAATCCCTGCTCACCGCGCTTGGAATCATCTTTGGAGTAGCAGCGGTTATCAGCATGATGGCAATTGGGAACGGCGCCGAACATGAGATCCTGGAACAAATCAAGATGGTTGGTGTGAACAACATCATCGTAACCCCCTCCGATTTTGTTGTTGGAGAAAACAACACCAATAACAGCGACGAAAAAAACTCAGGCAAAAAATTTTCCAAAGGGCTGACCCTTATGGATGTTCAGGCCATGAAGGAAATTATCCCCTCTGTTTCAAAAATATGTCCGGCCGTTTCATTCAACTATTCCGCGATGATTGACGGGAAAAGTAAACCGGTTGTACTGGAAGGAACCACCGAGAACTATTTTGAACTCTTCAACATCAATCTCCAGAGCGGCCATCTGTTTAACGATTTTCAGGATAAATCGGGGCAACCCGTTTGCATTATCGGCGACAATGTCAAGTCCGTCTTCTTCAAACAGGACGACCCTGTTGGCAAATACATCAAATGCGGCAAAATATGGTTGAAAATTATCGGAGTGGCCGAACGACGTGACTTCACGGCATCTGCATCCGACGAAATGGGCATCAGCAGTTCCGACAACAAAATATTTGTCCCCATACAAACTTTGCTGCTTCGATTCAAAGACCGCTCGCTGATTCGTGCCGACGAAGTTGAAAAGGTGAACTCGAACAAAGGAGGCGGCGGCGGCATCATCATCATAGGCGGTATGGAGCAAAAAGATGATGCCATTGATGAAGACCGGAATATCAACCAACTCAGCAAAATTGTCATTCAGGTGAAGGAAACCGAGCAACTCAGCGCGACAGCCAGCGTGGTCAAAAAAATGCTGCTACGTCGCCATTCAGACTTGTACGACTTCGAGGTAACCATTCCGGAACTACTGCTGAAACAACAGCAGCGAACTAAAAACATTTTCAACATTGTGCTGGGTGCCATTGCCGGCATTTCTCTTATCGTAGGTGGCATCGGGATTATGAATATTATGCTGGCTTCTGTTTTGGAACGCATCAGGGAAATAGGTCTGCGCCTATCAATCGGGGCATCCAAGAAAGATATCGTCGCCCAGTTTTTAGCCGAATCAACGCTGATTAGCATTACCGGTGGCTTCATCGGAATCATCTTCGGCGTTGGCCTTTCCATGGCGATTACAGCAATCTTTGACATCAAAACCATCGTTTCCTTTTTCAGCATCGTAATCGCCTTTGGTGTTTCCGCCATTGTTGGAATCTCCTTTGGTTACATCCCTGCGAAAAAAGCCGCAAAGAAAGATCCGATTGAATCGCTCCGACAATAAAATGACAACCCAACTTTTCAAAAAAAACCAAACTGAAAAACACACAACAATGAAATATATCGCACTCCTTTTAATTGTATGTAGTATTTCGGTCAATGCATTTTCGCAGAACGACCACTTGCAGCTGACCCTGGACGACGTGATTGAAATGGCCTCCCTAAATTCAATCGATGCCTTTCGTATTCAAAACATGTATCGCGCCAGTTTCTGGGAATACCGTTATTATAAGGCTGATCGTCTGCCCACCCTGACTCTCTCGGCCACGCCGGTCGACTTTAACCGCTACCGAACCCGGGAATATAACTTTCAAACCAACGAAGAAGAATACGTTCAGCGGGAATACCTGAATTCTGACTTCAGCCTTTCGCTGACTCAAAATATAGCGCTTACCGGAGGTAATTTCTTTTTGAGTTCCGATCTGGGAATGGTTAAAAACCTCGGCGACAGCCAGAACGACAGTTACCAGTCGACTCCAATTAGTATCGGCTACCAGCAAAGTCTGAACGGCTACAATGCCCTGAAGTGGGAAGCGAAAATTGAACCACTCAAATTCGAAAAAGCAAAAAAAGAACTGATCGAATCCCGTGAATCATTGTCAATCACGGCCTCCTCAAAATTTTTCAACTTGGTTGATGCACAAATTCAACTCAATATTGCACAAAACAATCTGGCCAGCAATGACACACTTTATCGGCTGGGGAAAGGTCGTTTCCAGGTGGGAACGGTAACCCAGGACGATTTGCTAACTTTAGAATTGAATTTACTGAAAGCTAAACAATCCTTAAACGAATCAAACTCGGAGGTGCAGCGGGCCCAGGCCGACCTGAATTCGTTCTTGGGATTAGATAAAACTACGGTGATCGATTGCACCATTCCTACTGATATTCCGGACATGCAGATTAAGGCCGCCCAGGCAATTGACAAGGCGTTAGAAAATAACCCAATTACACTCGAGCATCAACAACGACTGCTGGAACAAGATGAATCGGTCGCAAAAGCGAAGGCAGAGGCTGGTTTCAATTCGAGCATATATGCGGTGTATGGTCTAGACCAGTCATCCAATGAATTTTCAGAAGTCTACAAAAGCCCCGAAAATAGCCAACGTTTGCGTCTGGGCATCAGTGTCCCCATTGTCGATTGGGGCCGCCGCAAAGGCCGTTACCAAATGGCTCAGTATAACCGGGAGGTTGTGAAAGCGACCATTGAGCAAGCACAGATCGATTTTGAGCAAGAGCTTTTCCAGGATGTTATGGAGTTCAACCTGCAGGCCGAACAGGTAAAAACTGCCGGACTGGCCGATACGGTTGCCCACAAAGGATATGAAGTCGCTCTGCAACGGTTCCTGATTGGCAAGGTTGACGTCGTGAAACTCAATATCGCCCGAAATGATCTTGAGACCGCCCGCCGCTCTTACATCAGTGCTGTTCGCAAATACTGGAACTATTATTACACCCTCCGAATGAAAACCTTGTTCGATTTCGTAAAGAATGAAACACTATCCGCCGAATACGATAAGTTACTTGAAAAATGATCCTCATGAAACAAAATAAAAAGATCTTATTCATTGCGGCAGCAGCAACTTTGATCGTCACAATTGCCGTCATCACGTTGACGACGGGGACTGAATCAGGCAATAGCAAAACGATTCGACGAGGCAACCTGGTAGCTGCGATCAATGGACGTGGCGAAGTTCAAGGTGAAAAGTCCGTCCGAATTGAGCTGCCAGAGGCCGTTCAGGATAACCAATTTCGGGTTTGGGGTTACAAAATAACCGACATAATCCAGGAAGGGAAGAAAGTAAAAAAAGGCGATTTCATCGTCCAACTCGACCCGAGCGAATTAATGAACAACATGCGGGAGCAAATGACCAGAAAAGAAAAGGTTGATGCCGACCTTAAAAATGCGGTCATTGACAGCACCGTAACACTGACTGCCAAGCGCGAAGACATATTAAACGCCAAACTGGAATTGCAATACAAACAGATTGACCTGGACATGTCCCAATTCGAATCGGGAGCAGAACAGCGGAAAGCCATGATGGCCTACCAAAAAGCGCAAATTCAACTCGACAAATCGAAACGGGATTACCTGCTGGCACAAAACAGGTTGAAAATTAGAATCTCCCGATACGAATCGAATGCTTATCAACTGCAACAACTAATCAACAGATTCCAACAAGCCTTGGCAGCCATGCGCATTTCATCGCCCGGCGAAGGAATTGTAATGATCGGAGAAGATTTTATGGGAAAGAAACTAAGCAAAGACAGCCGCATCAGCACCTGGATGCCGCTGCTGGCCACCCTTCCCGACATGTCATCCGCTATCGTTGAAACTTACATCAAAGAAATTGAAATCACCAAGATCAATCTGGGAGATTCAGCCAGCATTGTGGTTGATGCGATCCCAAACAAAACCTTTACCGGAAAAGTGATTAAAATTGCCAATATGGGTGAGGAGAAAAGTGGCTTCGACATGAAAGTATTCCGCGTCATTATTCGCTTCGACCATGTTGACGGAGATCTGAAACCCGGGATGACCTGCAACAACGACATTATCTTCGCGAACTACGGAAACCAGCTGTTGGCACCACTCAAAGCCATCTTTTCAAAAGGCGACAACCGCTACGTCTACCTGAAACGCAGCGGTGAAGTTGTGGAACAAGCTGTTGAACTGGGTGCTGAAGACGATCAGAATGTCGTTGTCATAAAAGGCCTGAGTGAAGGTGATCGGGTTCTGCTGTACCAACCCGACTCGACTGAAATCAAGAGTTAACCCTTCTAGAGACCATAAATATTGATTCCAAACACGGAGTCATTCTGACAAAATGTAAAAGATCATTAAAATCAGTCGCCTAATCCACAAAAGATTTTATCTTTGTTTACCGTAAAAATTAGTGAAAAAAAATCAAAATATTAAGTTATGAAAGTTACAGTAGTTGGTGCAGGTGCTGTAGGTGCTAGTTGTGCAGAATATATCGCAATTAAAGATTTCGCTGACGAGATTGTTTTAGTTGATATTAAAGAAGGTGTTGCAGAAGGAAAAGCAATGGACTTGATGCAAACTGCTTCATTGAACGGGTTCGATTCAACAATCACCGGTTCAACGAACGATTATTCAAAAACAGCAGGTAGCGATGTTGCAGTTATCACCAGTGGTATTCCGCGTAAACCAGGTATGACTCGTGAAGAATTAATCGGCATCAATGCTGGTATCGTAAAAACAGTTGCTGAAAACCTGATCAAATATTCTCCCAATGTTATCCTGATTGTTGTTAGTAACCCAATGGATACAATGGCATATTTGGCTCATAAAGCAACAGGTCTGCCTAAAAACCGCATCATCGGCATGGGTGGCGCATTGGATAGTGCTCGTTTCAAATTCCGTTTAGCTGAAGCGTTGGATTGCCCGCAATCAGATATTTCGGCAATGGTAATCGGCGGACACTCTGACACTGGAATGGTTCCTTTAATTGAAAAAGCAGTTCGTAACAGCGCCCTTGTTTCAGAATTCCTTTCAGCAGAAAAAATGGCTGAAGTTGTTGAAGCAACCAAAGTTGGTGGTGCTACTTTGACAAAATTACTGGGTACAAGTGCCTGGTATGCTCCAGGAGCAGCAGTTTCCGAATTGGTTCGTGCCATCGCACTGGACTCTAAAAAAATGTTCCCATGTTCGGCGTTGCTGGAAGGCGAATACGGCTTGAACGATATCTCGATCGGTGTACCTTGCGTACTCGGTAAAAACGGAATTGAAAAAATCGTTGAGGTTTCACTTTCTGATACTGAGAAAGAAAAATTAGCGACCAGTGCCGAAGGCGTTAAAAAAACGAATGCCTTACTTCAAGCTTAAAATCTACTATTTCAACATAGAAAATGCCACTGCAATTGTAGTGGCATTTTTATTTTCCGGCCAACCGCTCCCCTGGTCTAAACATTACACATTTGGAAGAAAATTAATTCCCTTATATTTAGCCTCTCCGAAAAAACAACGATTTAATTGAGAACTGATGTTTCGAAAAACGATTGAGTTGCCCCTTGAAATGATTGAGTTGGAAGAAGACAATTACCACCTGATGCTCAAAAGCCGCCTATCGGACGGAGAAGATGCCTGGTGGATTGTTGATACCGGCGCTTCAAAAACTGTTTTCGACCGAAATCAGGAACACTATTTCACGTTGGTTGAAAGCCAAAGCAAACAGCAATATCAGAGTGCCGGCATCAACGAAGGCATGGTTGATACCAAAGTGGGAAATATCACGAAAATCCAATTCGGCCCGCTGAAAATAAAAAACCTGAAAGTCGCGTTGATTGATCTGAAGCATGTCAACGACATCTACCAAAAATACCACGACAAGCGCGTTGCCGGGCTGTTAGGAAGCGATGTGCTGGCCGTTTATGGCTGCCGAATTGATTACCTGAACAAAAGCATTTCCTTTCAAACCAAACCCATTCAAAAATAAGGAGCAAAAAAACTGTTCTAAAATAGATTACGATCAGGTGCACTTTCTCTAAAAATGAATATATTTGCGACCTGTTGAAAATAATGCAGAGCTAATTAGCTCATTTAATTGAGGTCGATGAAAGTCAAAAAATACATAACCCGAAAATTGATTTGCCGCTTGTTGCTTTTTGCAGCAGTTGTGCTTTCGGCTGTATTATTCGACACTTATCATCAGGGATCTGAGCAATTCGCCCAGGAAATGAGTCACCGTTCAGAACCTACTCAAAGCACAATTAGCACACCTGAATTTTGCGTCACCCCCTTAAGCTCCTTCAAGCTACTTAGCGGTGCCGACAAACTGTTTTCAGGCTTGGTTTTCGCCGGAAGCCAAAATGATTTGCTCGCTGCCTGGCACAACTACCGTTCCTTTCACCTGCTAAAAGCTGATTCGGTAAACTTGCCAAACACCTTCTTACTTTCGGCACATTTCATGAAATTTAATTGTTGTCACCACTCCAGTCCCGACGACAGTCCCGCTTCTGCTTAATTCATTACCAAAACTCAGGCCAATTTCCGCAATGGAAGAATTGCGCCTTCCCTATTCGAATCATTTTCAATATAAAAACGATAGATTTTAAACTTTATACCAAATGCAAAACAAAGGATTAATCAGAACTTTTGCCATTTTGCTGGCATTGGTTTGTGCTTATCAGCTCGCCTTTACATTTGTCGCTCGCAAAGTCGAAAACGACGCCAGCGAATATGCTCAAGGTGACAAAATGAAGGAATTGGTTTACCTGGATTCAGTATCCAGCACAACCGTTTACAACTTCCTTGGATTGAAAAAATACACCTATAAAGATGTGAAAGCCCTGGAGATGAACCTGGGTCTTGACTTGAAAGGTGGTATGAACGTTACGCTGGAAGTTTCTGTTGCTGACTTGATCAAGTCACTTTCAAACTACAGTACCGACACAACTTTTAACGCGGCCCTGTCTCTTGCAAAACAAATGCAACGCGACAGTCAGGACGACTTTGTAACTCTGTTCGGAAAAGCTTTTGAAAAAATCGACCCTAACGCTCAGTTAGCTGCGATCTTCAATACGCTGGAACTGAAAGAAAAGGTGAAATACAACTCGTCGAACGCGGACGTCATGAAAGTTATCCGCCAGGAAACAGAAGCGGCCATCGACAACTCGTTCAACATCATTCGTACTCGTATTGACCGTTTCGGTGTTGCACAGCCAAACATCCAAAGACTGCAAACTCCGGGACGCATCCTGGTTGAACTGCCGGGAATCGACAACCCTGAACGTGTTCGTAAACTGCTACAGGGGACTGCTAAGCTGGAATTCTGGGAAACCTACGACAACAGCGAGGTTTACCCGATTATCATGCAGGCAAACGAAAAGATCAAAGAAGTACTTTCGCTGTCTGATGAAAAAGAAGCTGCCGCTGCAACAACTGAAAGTGAAAAAGCAACAGCCACTGCCGATACAACCGGCAACAGCTTGCTGAAAGAACTGGAAAGTTCTAATGATTCAGCTTCTGTAGATCAAATGGCTGACTTCAAAAAGCAATATCCTTTATTTGCAGTGATGCAACCAAGTACTAGCGCTGACGGACAATTGTATCCGGGACCGGTTGTTGGTACATCTCACTTCAAAGACACCGCTACAGTTAATCGCTACCTGAAATTACCACAGGTAAAATCAATTATTCCACGTAACCTGAAATTTATGTGGACTTCGAAACCTGTTGACGAAGGTGAAAACTACTACCGTTTAATCGCCATTAAAGTAACCGGTCGCGACGGACGTGCTCCACTTGATGGTGACGTGATTGTTGACGCTCGCCAAGACTACGAACAATTCGGTAGTCGTCCTGAAGTGTCGATGACAATGAACTCGGAAGGTGCAAAAATCTGGGCTCGTCTGACAAAAGACAACGTTGGCAAATCAATCGCCATCGTTCTGGACGGCTATGTTCGTTCATTCCCGAATGTAAACGGTGAAATCACCGGCGGTCGTTCAAGTATTACCGGTTTGGAATCGGTTGAAGAAGCGAAAGACTTAGCAAACATTCTGAAGTCAGGTAAAATGCCTGCTCCGGCACACATTATCCAGGAAGAAATCGTAGGACCTTCATTAGGTCAGGAAGCCATTAACAGCGGTATATGGTCATTCGCGATCGCTTTTATCATGGTATTGGGTTACATGCTTTTCTTCTACAGTAAGAAAGCCGGTCTGGCTGCAAACATCGCGTTGCTTGCCAACTTATTCTTTGTGATTGGCGTGCTCGCTTCAATCGGAGCAGTATTAACACTGCCCGGAATTGCCGGTATCGTATTGACCATTGGTATGTCGGTGGATGCGAACGTACTTATATACGAACGGATACAAGAAGAAATTAAAGCCGGTAAGGGCTTGAAATTAGCGATCACTGATGGTTATAAAAATGCTTACTCTGCCATCATCGACGGTCAGGTAACAACATTATTGACAGGTTTCGTTCTTTACTTGTTCGGTTCAGGTCCAATTAAAGGTTTTGCAACAACCCTGATCATTGGTATCTTCACCTCTTTGTTCTCTGCCATCTTCCTGACTCGTTTGACTTTCGAACGTCAATTGTCAAAAGGTAAAAGCATAACCTTTACCTCTAAGATGACTGATAACTGGTTGCGCAACGCGAAAATCAAATTCCTTGAAAAACGCAAAATCGCCTACTTCATTTCAGGTGCCTTAATCATCATTTCATTGCTTTCAATCGCTACCCGCGGATTCAACTATGGTATCGACTTCAAAGGGGGACGTACGTTTGTAGTTCGCCTGGATGAGAACGTGAAAGTAGCTGAAGTTGGTAAATCATTGGCGGCTGTTTACGGAGAAAGCCCGGAAGTAAAAACATTCGGTGGCGCCAACCAGGTTAAAATTACAACCGAGTATAAAATTGACGAGTTGTCAAGTGACGTGGACGATGAAGTAGAACAACTGTTGCTGAAAGGTTTGCAGGAAGGTGGATTCATCGCATCCGACGTTAACATGGATAAATTCGATTCAGAATACCGAATGAGTTCTCAGAAAGTTGGCCCGACCATTTCTGATGATATCAAAAATGACGCGATGATCGCTATCGGCTTCTCGCTGATCATTATCTTCCTGTATATTCTGCTTCGTTTCCGCAACTGGCAGTTCGGACTGGGGGCGATTGCCGCCTTGGCTCACGATACGATTATCACCCTTGGTTTCTTCTCAATGCTGCATGGCCTGCTGCCATTTTCACTGGAAATTGACCAAGCCTTTATTGCGGCAATTCTGACCGTGGTTGGTTACTCGATTAACGATACCGTGGTTGTGTTCGACCGTATCCGTGAATACCTTGTGATTCACCCAAAACGTTCGAATGAAATTAATATGAACGAAGCGATGAATTCAACACTGCGTCGTACCTTCAGTACTTCGTTAAGTACCTTGGTTGTATTGCTTGCCATCTTCCTGTTTGGTGGTACTTCAATACAAGGCTTCACATTCGCCCTGTTGATCGGGGTTGCTGTGGGTACTTATTCTTCGATTTTCGTTGCGACTCCGATTGTATACGACACTTACAAACGAGTTGAAAAAGTTAAAACAAAGAAAGCAAGCAAATAATTTCTGCTTGACACAACATAGAAGGCCTCCGGAAATCCGGGGGCTTTTTTATTGCACAGTCAAATATTGAATTTTCGATCAAACTAAGGAAGTCATAAAGTTGTTTGTATATTTGCTTAAAATTGATTGGATATGACGCATTCTTTATTATTTATCAGTGGTGGCGAAATCGTGATGGTTATGCTGATTGCCCTTTTATTTTTCGGGTCGAAGGCGATCCCCGATATTGCCAAAACATTAGGAAAAGGACTGCGTGAATTTAAAAAGGCGACTAACGAAATTCAACGCGAATTGGAAGCCAACACCAGTGACTTCAAACGCGAAGTCAATGATATACAATCAACGGTTCGAAAAGAGACAACACGGATCTCTGAAGATATTAAAACCACCTCCAGTCACTTGGAGGGAAAAGGCCGGGAAATAAGCAAAAGCGTTGAAGAAGAGCTCAAAAAGAATTAAATCCTTTCTACATGTTCGACTTAGTCCTTTCTGCAGCAGCCATGTTGCTTTGCTTTATTTTACTGGCTCGTATTGTTGACAAATTTTTTGTTGCTTCGCTCGACCGAATTTCCCACGACTGGAAATTATCATCCGACGCTGCGGGAGCAACCCTAATGGCTGTTGGGTCCAGTGCTCCGGAGCTGTTTGTGGCCTTGTTTGCCGTCATGAGACCCGGCGACCACGATGCCATCGGGATCGGAAGCATTGTTGGAAGCGCCCTGTTTAACTTACTCGCTATTGGTGGTTTGGTAGCCCTTGTGCGTAAATCGACACTGACCTGGCAACCGATGTTCCGCGATATTCTGTTTTATTTCATTGCCGTAGCCTTACTGCTTTGGGGAATTATCGACGGCGATTTCAGCATTGCCAATTCAATTGCTTTCCTGACACTTTATGTCATTTATGTATTTGCCGTTGTACGTTGGAAAAAATGGTTCCCTTATAAAGACAACGGCAGAGACCATACCGAAGAGGAAGTGGAAGAAGAAAAACCGAACCTGGTTGACCGGTTTGTCGGTCTTTTCTTTCCCAATGAAAAACATTATTACTGGATATTTATCATCTCCATCTTACTGATCGCCGGGATGAGCTGGGTGCTGGTCGAAACAGCCATCCATGTTTCGCACATCCTGGACATCCCCGAGTCAATCATTGCTCTGACCGTATTGGCAGCAGGCACCTCTATCCCCGACCTTATTTCGTCGCTCATTGTCGCCAAACAAGGACGTGGTGATATGGCCATCAGCAACGCCATTGGCTCTAACATTTTCGATATTTTAGTTGGTCTGGGCTTTCCGTTCCTGCTGGTCATCTTAATCAGCGGCCGAACGATCGAAGCAGGCGGACAAAACCTCGAAAGCTCGTCAATCGTGCTCTTTGCCTCTCTCATCGCCTTCACCATTTTGCTTTTGGTCAAACGATGGAAAATCAATTGGTTTACCGGAGTCGTCTTGCTGGGACTTTACGTCGCCTATTTAGCACGCGAAATCATTCTACTTTAATTATCTTTAGCTCAACAAAAATCAACACCAATTGATAACAGCTAAAAACATTACCAAAGCATTTGGTGACCTGCAGGTTTTAAAAGGAATTGACCTTGAAATTCCGGCCGGCAAATTGTACTCCATTGTCGGCCCAAGCGGAGCCGGAAAAACCACCTTATTGCAAATACTGGGAACCTTGAGCAAACCCGATTCCGGTGACGTGGAAATTCTGAATAAATCGGTTTTTGGCTTGGGCGAGCGTCAATTGGCTGCCTTTCGAAATAAGGAGATTGGCTTTGTATTCCAGTTTCACTATTTGTTGCCCGAGTTTAACGCGTTGGAAAATGTCTGCATCCCTGCCTTTATTGCCAAGAAAAGTAAAAAGGAAGCCGAAACCCGCGCCAAAGAACTGCTCGACTTTTTAGGCTTGTCGCAACGGCTGACGCACAAACCTGCAGAACTTTCCGGTGGTGAACGCCAGCGGGTGGCTGTTGCCCGTGCACTGATTAACAACCCCGCAGTAATTATGGCCGATGAGCCTTCCGGCAACCTCGACAGTCAAAATCGCGACGACTTGCACGATCTTTTCTTTAAGCTGCGCGACGAATTCAACCAAACCTTAGTGATTGTTACCCACGACGAAGACTTTGCCCGCCAGTCGGATCGTATCATCCGCATGCGCGATGGACTGATTGAAGAATAATTCCCTTCATCAAGGACATACGAGAACTCTCCCCGCTTCAACCACCGCGGTCTAAAACACTTTTCCGTAACTTCCGGAGAACACAACTTTATCTTTTCTTTTCTATTCGGGCTTTCATCGGAGCTCAATGGAAGTCGATTCTGCAATTTCAATAAGTTTGCAAAAACACCATTAATCAACAAGCACTAAATACCCAATTATGCAAGCTCGAATGAAACAAAATCAGCTTTCGCCCGAAGCAATCGAAGCGCTGATGAACAAACAGGAGGTAGGTCACCTGGCCACCCAAAATATTGACGGATTTCCGTATGTCGTTCCGGTACACTTTGTATTTACCGGCAGCGAAATTTACATCCATGGTTTAAACTGCGGACAAAAGCTCGCCAATATTCAGGCAAACGCTAAAGTTTGTTTCGAAGTAGAAGAAATGGATCGTCTCATCATGGACGAAAAAGCCTGCGATGTGAATACCAAATACCAAAGTGTAATTGCCTTTGGCCATGCCGCAATGATTGAAAAAACCCCAGAAAAAATTTCAGCTTTGGATAAAGTTGTTGCCAAATACACGCCACAACTTGCGGGACAGGAATACCCGGAGAACATGCTTAAAGCAACCGGCATTATTAAAATTACCATCGAAAGCATTACCGGAAAATATTTTGGATAAAGACTTCCGAACACGATTGTTCGAAGATGATTAATCCAAACCGATCTGCAACAAAAACCCCTGCCTGCCGGCAAGGGTTCTCATTCAGAATAATTTTCATCAATTATAATACGGTATCAACAGCAGTATAAGGCAGGCCAAAAGCTTCGGCTACTCCTTCGTAAACTACTTTCCCGTCAACTACATTCAATCCTTTACGGAGTGCTAAATCATCAGAACAAGCCTGTTTCCAGCCTTTAGTGGCCAGCTGCAACGCATATGGTAAAGTTGCGTTTGTCAATGCTAACGTTGATGTACGAGGAACGGCTCCCGGCATGTTCGCCACACAGTACTGAATCACGTCATCAATCACAAAAGTTGGATGGTCGTGTGTTGTGGCCTTGGTTGTTTCAAAACAGCCACCCTGATCAACAGCCACATCAACCATTACCGTTCCCGGGCGCATGGTTGGTATCATATCGCGAGTCACCAATTTCGGAGCTTTCGTTCCCGGAATCAACACAGCACCAATAATCACGTCATGTGTTTTCACCATTTCGCGCAAGTTGTAATCATTGCTCATCATGGTTTTCACGTTGGCTGGCATAATATCGTCGAGGTAGCGCAGACGCTTCAGGTTTACATCCATAATCGTTGTGTCTGCACCTAAGCCGGCAGCCATTTTTGCTGCTTCGGTACCCACAATACCACCACCAATAATCAACACCTTAGCAGGAGGCACTCCGGGAACCCCGCCTAGCAGCACGCCATAGCCACCGTAAGTTTTCTCGAGATACTTGGCACCTTCCTGAACCGACATACGACCGGCAACTTCCGACATCGGTACTAAAAGCGGTAACGAACGATCGTCAAGCTCAACAGTTTCGTAAGCCAAACAAATCGCGCCACTTTCAATCATCGCATTCGTTAAAGGCTCCGACGAAGCAAAGTGAAAATAGGTATACAGAATCTGTCCTTTTCTGACCAGTTTATATTCCTGCTCAATGGGTTCTTTTACCTTCATAATCATCTCGGCAATGCCATAAACATCCTCAATTGTCGGTAAAAGCCTGGCCCCAGCATGTTCGTAATCTTCATTAGCAAATCCACTACCATTTCCGGCACTCTCCTGAACATACACAACATGACCACGTTTGACTAACTCTGCAGCACCGGCTGGCGTCAATGCCACGCGGTTCTCGTTGTTCTTAATTTCCTTCGGTACACCAACTATCATAACGATTTTTTTTATTTTTTTGTTTGACCAAATTAGTTTGGTCTCCTGTTGCAAAACATGATAAAAGACAACAATTTCGCTTTTTACTGCAATTTTGTCTATCAATTAAGTGCGAATCATTACTAATTGTTCACTCCCTTATAATTTATAAGAATAAATTGCAAGAATATTTCATTTTTATGCTGTTGCAGCTCATTCAATTTAAATTTGATAATTGTATATTTGCCCTCCGAGCAAAAATTTGTTACTGAATATGCCAACTACGTCCATTCGGGGAAATAAAATGCCTGATTCACCGATCAGGAAACTGGTTCCATTGGCCAACAGCGCCAAGGAAAGAGGAATAAAAGTGTACCATTTAAATATTGGTCAACCGGACTTACCGACACCACAACGAGCGTTAGATGCCATTCGGAGTATCGACCGGAAGATTTTGGAGTACAGTCCAAGTGAAGGCACTTTGTCTCTCCGTCAGAAACTGGCGGCCTACTACCACAAATTCAAAATCAATGTGGAGGTTAAAGACATTATTGTAACCACCGGAGGTAGTGAAGCGGTCACCTTTGCATTTATGTCGTGTTTAGATCCGGGTGACGAAATTATTGTTCCGGAGCCGGCCTATGCCAACTACGAAGCATTTGCCATTGTTGCCGGAGCGATTATCAAATCGATTCCTGCTAAAATTGAAGAAGGTTTTGCTCTTCCTCCAATTGAAGAATTTGAAAAGCTGATCACTCCGAAAACAAAGGGGATCATGATCTGCAACCCCAATAATCCAACAGGATACCTGTATACCCAAACCGAAATGAATGCCATTCGGGATTTGGTGAAGAAATACGATTTGTATCTTTTCTCGGATGAAGTATACCGCGAATTTTGCTACACCGGGGCTCCTTATATCTCTGCTTTCCATTTGGAGGGTATTGAGCAAAATGTCATCCTTATTGACTCGGTATCGAAACGGTACAGCGAATGCGGCATCCGTATCGGCGCGTTGATTTCGAAAAACGAAGCTGTTCGCCGCAACGTGATGAAATTCTGCCAGGCACGGCTTAGCCCGCCATTGATTGGACAGATTGCTGCTGAAGCATCGCTGGAAGAAACCGATGGCTATTTAATGGATTCGTACAATGAATACGTTGAACGCCGGAAGTTCTTAATCGACGGCCTGAACCGGATCGACGGTGTTTATTCGCCCATACCTATGGGAGCTTTCTATACCGTTGCACAACTACCTGTTGACGATTCTGACAAGTTCTGCGCCTGGCTGCTTGACGAATTCAATTATGAAGGAGAAACCATCTTTATGGCTCCGGCTACCGGTTTCTACACGACCCCGGGATATGGAAAAGATGAAGTCAGGATTGCCTATGTCCTAAAAAAGAAGGACCTGGCAAAAGCCCTGAAAATACTGGAGGAAGCATTGAAAGTGTACCCAGGAACCGTCTACAAAAACCACCATTAAGAAATAAATTGCACACAAAAAAGGCTGATCAAATTGATCGGCCTTTTTTTTATGGATCCAGTCAATCACTTTTTGCCAAACAAACTGCCACTATAATATTTCACAAATGCATTACGTTTATTCAAGTAGACTAATCACTTAAGCTGCTTGAACCAAATGAAAAATGCGTCATTAACCATTTGCTGTTGCTTGCTTCTCAGTCTAACTATATCGGCTCAAAGCACAGACGTTGAACGCCCCGATTACCGAAAAATCAGAAAAGAGATCGAACAGAAAAAAAGTTCCTTTTATTATCCTTACTTGATGCAACGTTTCCTGGTGGCTGATTCAACGTTAACTCTACAGGAAAAAAGGCACCTATACTATGGTTATCAATTCCAAGCCGGATATGCACCTTATGCTTCCCCGAAATACATCGATCATATTCTTGTCATATTAAAAAAGGAGACCCAGAGTATAAACGATATCGATCGAATCATCCAATTGTCGGATTCAATACTGGTCAAAAATCCGTTTTCGATGCAAGCGCTGAACTATCAACTTTACGCCTTAAGGCTACAAAAAGATGAAAATCAGGTTCAACTTCGAACGACGCAGATTCAGATTATCTTGGACGCACTTTTAAGTTCCGGAGACGGAACCACTAAAAAAGACGCTTTCTATGTCATTGATCCATCGCACGAGTACGCAATCATTGATGCGGTAGGTCTGCAGTTTCGCGGCGCACAGTACCTAGTCGACCACTATGACTTTTTGGAATTGAAAGAAAACGAGCTCGGATTAAAAGGCTTGTTTTTCGACGTTAGCCCTAGTCTAAACCATCTCAATAAAATCTTTCCCTAATCTATCTTTTCAAAATTTCGGGCAGGTCAAAGCTAACCCAATCGCGGCTATATTGCTAAGCAATCTGCGAGCCCTGACCAACTCCGTCGAGAATGAGGGGTGTGGGTTACGGATTACTTCTGCCAATACAACACACGGCATTAATTAGTGAGCGCCATTTGACTCTGCTCGATTGCTGGCACGATGCACAATGATATGGGCTGTGATTAATCAACTAAGATCTACCTTCAGGGTGTAAAAAGGTGCCTGTTCCCGGTTAGTCAAAACTTCTTTTGACTCTAACGAACTGACATACTGTTTTCCTTTTTGGTAGCTTAATTTTAAGTGCATCAAAATGTCTCCCATCATGCACTTTCCCTTTTTGTGAACCAACTTGATGATTTCACGTTCAACTTCGTCTGTTACTGTTTTCAAGTCTAATGTCTCTTTCATAGGCTTCTATTGTTTTTTATATGGCGTTGCTGTTGACGGAACTTCGTCCTCCGTCTCAGCTAATTGAAATCTCACACAGTTTTTCCACCCTTTAATTCCACGGTTGCAAAAAACATTCTTAATCAGCATCAATGGCGCCTTTTCAACAATCAAAGTCCCATGAAATACAGGACAGTTTGATGAAAATGGACATCGTTTCCCTAAATATTGAATTCCGGCCATACCTCTATGTTTTTATAAAACACATTCATACTTTCAATTTGCCCGGCTATCTGTGTATTATTGACCAGTACGCCACCAAACCGATAGCCACTGTTTATGAAGGTTTTATTCATACCGGGCGATTTTAGCCGACAAATTGTATACAACACCCGAAAACCTTCAGCAGTCATTTCTTTTTCCATTTCCTGCAACAGATAAAGAGCCAGCTTGTGTCCTCTATAAGAAGGCAAAACCGCAAAATCGGTCATCTCTGCATTTCTATTTCCCCGATCAAGCTCTGCCGAACTCAAGCCAACCAACTCTGCTCCTGCCCAAACACCAAAATAAATTACCTGTCCTTCCTGTATGGTTTCCTTCAAATATTCCGGATCAAAAATTGGGAACGGATATGACTTAAATACTTGCTGATATAAATTAGCCATTTTTCCGCAATCCGCCATTGTTATCCGGGCAATATTAAACGTTTTCTTAAAAGAATAATCATTTTTTCTTATGCCCTCGCCGAGCCAAACATCAAACGATGCTTTCTCATCCTGATCCACCACGCTCCGAAACTGATCGAAATATTTTGCCATAAAAGCCACGGCATCACCGCTTTCGAAAAAACCAGGAATATGAGCCTCCTGCCGATACCCGGCAGCTTCAAAAACAGCCAAACTCCCCATGGGCACTTTGCCTATAATTTTTGTATACCCGTTTTGAAGAGCTAAAGCCTCCAGCTGTTTAGTAATAACTGGTACATCATCTGAATGAAGCTTCAATAGATACACGCGATTATTTTCCGAGCCATGGTGTATGAGCGATTGACCTAACTTCTCAACCTTATCCATGCTACACCTTTCTCCTACTATGCCGATCATTATTTTCAGGAATCAATGAAATTGAATCATTTTCGTCCGACAATAACTTTTCAATTCCCAAAGCGTGAAACTCATCTCCTTCCTGAAGGTTCAATTCAAGTTTGCAATCGGAACAATCGCGATCACAGAATTTATTTTCGTAATGCTCTGGTTCTTTGTAAGTCGTAATAACACCTTCGTAGTTCCGCAGGACAACCTTATTGGTCGACCAACTAATCAAATAGTTAGGCATAACCGGTATTTTACCACCGCCTCCGGGGGCGTCAATCACATAGGTTGGAACCGCAAATCCGCTGGTATGTCCAATCAGGCTTTCCATAATTTCAATACCCTTACCAACTGGCGTACGAAAATGCGAAAGACCTTCCGATAAATCGCATTGATATAAGTAGTAAGGACGAATGCGGTTCTCAACCAATTTTTGGACAAGCTTTTTCATGATTCGCGGACAGTCGTTCACGTCGGCAAGCAACACAGTCTGGTTTCCCAATGGAAAACCACCGTCAGCCAATTTCCGAACAGCCTCTTTTGCCGAACTCGTAAGCTCACGAGGATGATTAAAATGTGTGTTTATCCACACGGGCTGATATTTCTTTAATATTTGAACTAAATTATCCGTAATCCGATAGGGTAAAACGACTGGCATTCTAGTTCCTATACGAATAATTTCAACATGTGGGATAGAACTTAGTGCACTCAGAAGCCAATCGATCTTCTCATCCGACAACATAAATGGATCACCACCGGACAAAAGTACATCGCGCACAACCGGGTTATTTCGAACATACTCAATACCTTTTGCCAGTTGCTCTTTAGATGGGATAAAATCGTGATCACCAACCTTGCGTTTACGCGTACAATGCCTGCAATACATCGAACAGATATTGCTGACATGGAATAAAACCCGGTCAGGATAGCGGTGGGTAATTCCCTCGACAGGGCTATCACTTTCTTCTGACAGCGGGTCTGCCATCTCGTTCTCCAATACGATTAGCTCCTTGCTATCAGCCATCGCCTGTTTAAAAACCGGATCATTTTGGTAATTGTCTTCATCAATAAGTGAAGCGTAGTAAGGTGTAACCGACAATGGAAACTTGTCTAATGTTTCTTTCAGGTTTTCCTTTTCATCTTCAGTAAAACGGATTCCGGTCAGGAACTCAAACTGGTCAATGGTTTTAATTGTATTTCGCAACTGCCATTTCCAGTCTTTCCAATGTGAGATCGTTGAATTTTCTTTAATTCGGTTTGCAATAACTTGCTGGGGTTCGTTAAAAATCTTCATCAATGCCTTTAATAGTTTCTATACGAACAAAACTACACCAATGCCCTGTAACCCCAAAATCAGGCGACCTTCACAAATCAGTTAAAATCAGGAATGACACGACTAACCAATTGACTGCTTGCGAAATGAAAGGCTTGTTTAGAATGAGAATAGATTAAACACATGATTTACTGAATGATGAAAGAACAGAACCGCAGCTCGCGAATTCAAAATCAACAGAAATTCGATTTCCAGCAACAAAAAAACGATGTCCATCGACATCGTTTCATTTATAAAGTTAATACAATACTAGTTCATTATCTCAATTATTCGCATAGAAACTATTTACAAAAAAAGTAAACTCCAAACTAATTCCCAAGTTCCGACATAAACTTAATCCGCATAAAACGGATATCCTCTTCCGAGTAATCGTCTTCCCCCAATTCGTCTAAAGCAGCCTGAATGGAGTCATCTTCCGCTTCCCTAAAATATTCGAAGACTTCTTCCTGATGCTCTTCATCCATCAACTCATCGATATAATAATCGATATTTATTTTAGTGCCTGAGTTCACAATCGCCTCAATCTCACTGATTAACTCAGGCATTTCAATCCCTTTGGAATCAGCAATATCTTCAAGTGACATTTTCCGGTCGATGGCCTGAATGATTTCAACTTTAGTTTTTGATTTATTGGCAACAGTTTTCATCACCAAATCCTGCGCCCGCTCAATACCATTATCCTCGACATAGCTTTTGATCAGAGCTATAAATTCCTTCCCGTATCGCTTTGCTTTCCCTTCACCTACTCCCTGAATATTTTTCAACTCATCGATCGAAATCGGGTATTGAATAGACATATCCGACAAGGAAGGGTCCTGAAAGATTACAAAAGGAGGTAAATTCATTTTCTTCGCCACTTTCTTACGCAAGTCCTTCAATTGCTGAAACAATTCCGGATCACCGGCGGACCCCGAAGCGGCCCCCGACACAGCATTGTATTCTTCCTCTAACTCATTATAATTGTGATTTCGAACGAGCAAAAAAGGCTCCGGTTTTTCAATAAAGGCCAATCCCTTGGGTGTTAATTTCAACAACCCATAATTCTCGATATCTTTACTAATCAAGCCTGCGATCATGCTTTGACGGAAAACAGCATTCCAAAAACGGTGACTGTGTTCAGCGCCATTTTTAAAAGCTTTCAATTCATCGTGATGAAATGACTTAATCGCGGCAGTCAGCCGACCTGTCAAAATATCTGAAATATGCTCGGCTTTGTACTTCTCTTTCACCTCCTGAATCGCGATCAGAGCGCGTTGCACTTCATCTGAAGCTTCCACCTGCTCTTTTGGATTGAGGCAGTTATCGCAATTACCGCAAGGCTCCTCCAGTGTTTCTCCAAAATAATTCAGCAGAATAATCCGGCGGCAAATAGCCGATTCAGCGTACGATGCTGTATCCAACAACAATTGTCGTCCAATCTCTTGTTCAGCAACGGGTTTACCCTGCATAAACTTCTCCAGCTTCTGAATATCCTTATAAGAGTAGAAGGCAATACACTGTCCTTCACCTCCATCGCGGCCCGCTCGCCCCGTTTCCTGGTAATAGCCTTCCAGACTTTTGGGAATATCGTAGTGAATTACAAAGCGAACATCGGGTTTGTCAATTCCCATCCCAAAAGCAATCGTTGCAACAATAACATCCACGTCTTCCATCAGGAATTTATCCTGGTTTCCACTTCGTGTAGCAGAGTCCATTCCGGCATGATAGGCCAAAGCACTAATTCCGTTCACCATTAACAGCTCTGCAAGTTCTTCGACCTTCTTGCGGCTCAAGCAATAAATAATACCACTTTTCCCCTCATTTTCCTTAATAAACCGAATAATCTGAGCTTCCGGTTTCACCTTGGGTTTTAAAGCATAATACAGGTTCGGGCGATTGAAAGAGGCTTTAAATACATTGGCCTCCAACATCCCAAGATTCTTTTGAATATCGTGCTGAACCTTAGCAGTTGCTGTCGCAGTTAAGGCAATAATCGGCGCACTCCCGATTTCATGAATTATTGGTCGAATACGTCGGTATTCTGGTCTGAAATCGTGCCCCCACTCTGATATACAGTGAGCTTCGTCTATCGCGTAAAAGGAAATTGTTATCGATTTTAAGAAATCAACATTTTCTTGTTTCGTCAATGACTCAGGCGCAACATATAACAACTTTGTTCTTCCACTGCTAACATCTTCCTTCACCTGCTGTACGGCCTGCTTCGACAATGATGAGTTTAAAAAATGGGCAATCCCATCATCAGTTCCAAAACTTCTAATTGAGTCTACCTGATTCTTCATCAGGGCGATCAGCGGTGAAATAATAATGGCGGTTCCATCCATAATTAACGCCGGAAGCTGGTAACACAACGATTTACCACCACCCGTCGGCATCAACACAAAAGTGTCATTTCCATCCAAAACACTTTTTATTACATCTTCCTGCTGACCCTTAAAACGATCAAAACCAAAGTATTTCCGGAGTTGATCGGTTAATATGAGATTATTCTCCATAAAGCCAATAAAATTTGATCTCCTTTATCACGTTTTCGTAAACGAAATCTAAGATAGCTAAAAACATTCTCAAAATACAATGATTTTTTTTTTGAAAATAGCCCACATTAACGATGCTTATGAAATTTTAAGGTTTTGCTTTTTAGTACAATTATGAATATAAAACTATATTTGTTCCCGCCTGCACAACCCAATTCGTGCAGTTAAGTTTCAACCCATTTGCGCATTATGGCCGAAGAGCAAAGCACAAAAAAAAAGAAGAAAACAAAAGTCGAAGAAGAAGAAATGTCCTTTCTCGACCATCTGGAAGTTCTGCGATGGCATTTAATCCGGGCATTCGCTTCTGTATTTATTTTCTCGATTTTGGCATTTATTAATAAGGACATCATATTCGATAAAATCATCATGAGTCCGAAGTTACCTGGTTTTTGGACCAATCGAATGTTCGGGAAACTGGCGGACTTAACAGGGGCTGATTCGCTTCGAATCAATACCTCGGAGTTAAAATTAATCAGCATCTCCATGTCGGGACAGTTCATGACTCACATCTGGACATCGATTATTGCCGGATTGATCATTGCTGCGCCTTATGTTATCTGGGAATTTTGGCGTTTTATAAAACCTGCCCTTTACGACACCGAGCGACAACATTCCATTGGTGCCGTTTTCTATATGACATTCCTTTTCCTGACCGGTATTCTTTTTGGTTACTATCTAATAGTGCCTTTATCCGTTCACTTTTTAGGATCGTATTCCATTAGTGTCGAAGTAGCCAATCAAATCAACATATTATCGTACATCAGTACGGTTACATCAATTACTCTGGCCTCCGGCGTTATTTTCGAACTACCGGTATTTGTGTATTTCCTGAGCAAAGTGGGAATACTCACCCCCGAGATGATGAAAAAGTATCGCCGTCATGCCTATGTCATTCTGTTAATACTTTCAGCAATCATCACTCCACCCGATGTATTTAGCCAGATCATGGTTTGTCTGCCCCTGGTTTTTCTGTACGAGGTTGGAATTGTTATTTCGAGAAGAGTTCAGAAAAAAGCGAAGGAAGCCATGGACGCCATTTAATATTGTAATTTTGCAGCAAAAGCACAATTAAGCTATGAAGTTAAGAGCCGATAACATTGTAAAGAAATATAAAAAGAGAACGGTCGTAAAAGGCGTGTCATTTGAAGTCAATCAAGGTGAAATTGTAGGGCTACTGGGTCCCAACGGTGCCGGCAAAACAACGTCATTTTACATGATTGTTGGATTGGTTCAACCCTTGAGTGGTAATGTTTACCTCGATGATATGAACATTACCAACATGCCTGTTTACAAGCGAGCTCAAAAAGGCATCGGCTATCTGGCACAGGAAGCGTCCGTTTTTCGGAAATTAAGCATTGAAGACAACCTGCGCGCAGTTTTGGAAATGACCAAACTAAGCAAACAGGCACAAATCGAAAAAACAGAATCGCTGCTGGAAGAATTCAGACTAACCCACATTCGGAAAAGTAAAGGCTATCAACTTTCAGGGGGCGAACGACGCCGTTGTGAAATTGCCCGGGCACTCGCTATCGACCCGAAATTCGTATTGCTGGACGAACCTTTTGCGGGGGTCGACCCAATTGCTGTTGAAGATATCCAGGACATCGTTCGGACTTTGGTCGAAAAAAACATTGGCGTTTTGATTACAGACCACAATGTACATGAAACCTTATCGATCACCGACCGCTCTTACCTGTTGTTCGAAGGCTCGATTCTTAAAGCAGGTACAGCCGAAGACCTGGCAAACGATGAAGATGTCCGTCGTGTTTACCTGGGGCAAAACTTCACCTTGCGTTAGCAAATCCCGTCAACAGAGATTCTCAACTCCCCTAATACCAACACACACAGCTGCAATACAGCGCCTTCAACTAATTAATCCGCTCAATGTCAACCCCTAAACACCTGAGCAATTCTATTTTCCACCTTTTTCATAAAAAAGATTCACGAAGCACTTGGGGAATAAAAAAAAATGCTCTACATTTGCGCCTCGATTAGCGGACGTGGCGGAATTGGTAGACGCGCTAGACTTAGGATCTAGTGCCAAACGGCGTGGGGGTTCGAGTCCCTTCGTCCGCACAAAAGAAAGCTCAACCGCTATGCTTGGCGAATTCGCCAAGCAAGCGGTTTTTATTGATTTTAGACGTTGGAGAACAACCAACTTTCGATGGTAACTATTTGGTTATCAGATCTTTTTCCAAAAAATTAAGTGGAACTTTTATGAATATTACAAAAGACAACATCAACGAGCTAAATGCTACAATTACCGTAAAAATTGAAAAAAACGATTACGAAGCTACGGTAAATGAAGTTTTGAAAGACTATCGCAAAAAGGCTAACATGCCTGGCTTCCGTCCTGGTAAAGTTCCTGCCGGTTTAGTGAAAAAAATGTACGGAAAAGCCATTTTGGCCGATGAAGTCAACAAGATGTTATCTAATAATTTGTCAAAATATTTGGTTGACGAGAAATTAGACATTTTGGGAGAGCCTCTTCCAAACGAAGAAAAACAACCAAAAATTGACTGGGATACTACTGAAGATTTCGAATTCGTATTCGACATTGCTTTAGCTCCCCAAATTGACGTAAAACTGGATAAACGTAACAAGTTTGGTTACTACAACATCGAAGTTGATGAAGACATGGTAAACAAACAAGTTGAATCATATACAAGCCGTTTCGGACAAAACGAAGTTGCTGAAGTTGCCGGTGAAAAAGACACACTGCGCTGCGACATCGTTCAACTGGATGCTGAAGGCAACGAATTGGAAGATGGAATCAAAGCTGAAAAAGTTGTGATTGCAATCGAACAGATGAAAGACGAAGCCGCTAAAAACGAAGCGATCGGCAAAAAAGCCGGCGACGTATTGGTTTTCGATCCAATCGCTGTTTACGGAGACAGACACGAAGTAGGCCACATGTTGAATGTATCTCATGAAGAAGCTGAGAAAATTGAAGGAAACTTCAAATTCACCATCGCTGAGGTACTGTCATTCCAAGCAGCCGAAATCAACGAAGACTTATTCAAAAAAGCTTTCGGCGATGACACTGAAATCAAAACAGAAGAAGAATTCCGCGCTAAGCTGAAAGCAGAGCTGGCTGAAAACTTCATCTATTCAAGCGATTATAAATTCGCCATGGACAGCCGCGATGCATTGGTTGAAAAAATCAGCATGGAGCTTCCTGAAGAATTCCTGAAACGCTGGTTGAAAGCAACCAACAACGAATTGACTGACGAGCAAATTGAAGCTGATTTCGATAACTTCATGCAAGACCTGCGCTGGCAATTGATCAAAGACCGTTTAGTAAAAGACAACGAGCTTAAAATTGAAGAAGGCGAAATCACCGAATTGGCCAAAAAAGTTGCTGCGATGCAATTCGCCCAATACGGTATGCAAAACGTTCCGGACGAACACCTCGAAAATTACGCCGGACACATTCTTCAAAACGAAGAAGAACGCAAGCGTTTAGCCAATAAAGCAATCGAAGACAAAATCCTGGAAGTGATTAAATCAAAAGTAACCTTGGAAGAAAAACCAATCAGTTACGATGAATTTAACAAACTACTTGAAAAATAGCCCCCGACCATAGGGCAAAAGCATATTTTTTTAACTTTGTAAAAGTCGGTTCTCATGCGCTTTCTAAAAGGTAAGTGAGAAAGTAGAAACCGACTTTTACAAAGTTTTTTTTTAACTGGAGGACTATTAAATGAATGACGCTAAAGAATTCCACAAATATGCTACCAAACACAAGGGTATCAGCAGTTTATCAATGCATCGGTATGATTCTGTTATTACAAGCAGTCTGACACCCTACATCATTGAAGAACGCCAATTGAACGTAGCATCAATGGATGTCTTCTCTCGCTTGATGATGGATCGCATCATTTTCCTGGGAACCCCAATCGATGATTACATTGCCAACATTATACAGGCGCAGTTATTATTTCTGGAATCAACAGATCCAACAAAGGATATTCAGATTTACTTTAACACACCGGGGGGATCTGTTCATGCAGGTTTAGGTATTTATGATACCATGCAATACATTTCACCCGACATCGCCACCATTTGTACAGGAATGGCAGCCTCAATGGGAGCTGTGCTGTTAACAGCCGGAACCAAAGGCAAACGCTCTGCACTAAAACACTCACGCGTGATGATTCACCAGCCAATGGGTGGTGCTCAAGGTCAGGCATCTGACATTGAAATTACAGCTCGTGAAATTCTGAAGCTGAAGAAAGAATTGTACGACATTATCGCTAAACACGCCGAAAAATCATACGAAGAAGTTGAACGTGATGCTGACCGGGACTACTGGATGACATCAGAAGAAGCCCAGGCTTATGGTATGATCGACGAACTTTTAGTGAGAAGCTAAAGTTATTTGACAAAGGAGAAATTACACTATGGATAAATGTTCTTTTTGCGGACGGGAGAAAAAAGATGTAAACCTGCTGATTGCCGGGATGGAAGGTCACATCTGTGACCGATGTATTGAGCAGGCGTATGCCATTGTCGAGGAAGAATTCAAAACTGATACTGAATTTGACTTGTCTGGCGTTCAGCTCCTGAAACCAAAAGAAATTAAAGAGTTTTTGGATCAGTACGTCATCGGTCAGGATCAGGCTAAAAAAATCCTTTCCGTTGCGGTTTACAATCACTATAAGCGTTTGAACCAAAAGGCACAGTCGGACGAAACAGAAATTGAAAAGTCAAACATCATTTTAGTTGGCCAAACCGGAACTGGTAAAACATTGCTGGCCCGGACGATCGCTAAAATGCTACATGTGCCCTTCACCATTGTTGACGCAACGGTACTCACCGAAGCCGGTTATGTGGGTGAAGACGTGGAAAGCTTGTTAACCCGCCTGTTGCAGGCTGCCGATTACAATGTTGAAGCAGCTGAGCGAGGTATCGTTTTTATTGACGAGATTGATAAAATTGCCCGTAAAGGTGATAATCCGTCCATTACCCGCGATGTTTCCGGAGAAGGTGTTCAGCAAGGTTTGCTGAAACTGCTGGAAGGTTCAACAGTGAACGTTCCGCCACAAGGAGGACGCAAGCACCCCGAACAAAAGATGATTGCCGTGAATACCAAAAATATTCTTTTCATCTGTGGTGGTGCATTCGATGGTATCGAGAAAAAGATCGCCAACCGCATGAACACAAAAGTCGTTGGTTACGGTGCCCAAAAGAAAAGCGATAAAGTTGACAAGGAAAACCTGTTGCAGTATGTTGCTCCTCAGGATCTGAAAAGCTTTGGTTTGATTCCGGAGATCATCGGTCGTTTGCCGGTTCTCACTTACCTGAAACCGCTCGACAGAGAAGCACTGCGCGACATCCTGACTGAGCCGAAGAACTCCCTGATCAAACAATACGTCAAGCTATTTGCGCTCGACGAAATTAAACTTGCCTTTGAAGAAGGTGCTTTAGAGTACATTGTTGACAAAGCAGTTGAGTTTAACCTGGGAGCACGGGGTCTCCGTTCTATTTGTGAAAATATCATGATTGATGCCATGTACGACAGTCCGTCTGATGGTGTGAAGGAATTGCTAATTTCACGGGAATATGCGGAATCCAAGTTTGACAACGAAGATCATCATCGCTTAAAAGCAAGCTAAAATATTAAATGCCGGATTCATTTCCGGCATTTTTACTTTTGTCAAACCTTACTTATGCTTCATGATTCGCTTTAAAGACGTTTCCCTGAAGTTGGGGAATAAGCAATTACTCGAGCACTTCAATCTCAACATCGCGAAAGGCGATAAGATTGTCATTTCCGCTCCTTCCGGCAGCGGCAAATCGACCCTGTTAAAACTCATCCTGGGATTTCACCAAGCCGATCAGGGCAAAATCATCTTCAACCAAAAGGAAGTAAATTCCGAAAACATGCGCGCCATCCGGAGCCAAATCGGGTACCTGAGCCAGGATATCGACCTCCCGAACGGCAAGGTCGAAGAGGTCTTCAACGAAATCTTTCATTATACAGCCAACAAGAACCTGCCATTTAGCCAACAACTGCTGCTGGAAAAGATTCGCGAGGTACAGCTGGGCGAGGATATTCTGCAAAAGAACACCAGTGACATTTCAGGCGGAGAGCGCCAACGCCTCGGCTGGATCCTGATTATGCTGCTGGACCGCCCGGTGCTGCTACTGGACGAACCAACCTCTGCACTGGACGAACCAATGAAACACTTTTTCGTCGATTACATGAAGCACACAAACAAAACGGTTATCTGCTCCAGCCACGATAAAGAGTGGCAAACCGAGCCTATCCGGGTCATCTCAAATCTACTCTTATGAACACACCCCTTATCAGTACAAGCGGGATCCTGGCAGGTCTGTTACTCCTTGTTCCAGTTGTGCTGCTGGTGTGGAAACTGAAACTGGGTTTCAACCGGAAGCTTTTGATTTCGGTTGCCCGAATGCTGGTACAACTTGGCCTTGTTGCGGTATACCTGATCTACATTTTCAAACTCGACAATGTGTTTATCAACCTGGCCTATGTGTTTATGATGGTGTTTTTTGCGGCTCTTTCCGGCATCAAAAACTCAGCGCTCCGGCTGAAGCGCTTCCTGACACCCACTTTTTTGGCCATGCTTATCCCCACCATCTTCACCCTGATGTACTTCAACCTGGCGATTGTCCAGATTGAAAACCTGACAAGAGCCGACATCCTGATTCCGATTTGCGGACTACTGTTGGGGAACATTTTACGGTCGAATATTGTGGCGCTGAAAACCTTCTTCACCCTCGCTGTAAAAGAGGAAAAGGTGTACCTCTACCTGCTTGCAACCGGTGCCAGCCGCAGCGAAGCACTACGGCCCTTTTTCAAAGAAGCGGTACGCACAGCCATGGCGCCCAATATTGCCACGATGGCTACAGCCGGTTTGGTCTCGCTTCCCGGGGTCATGACCGGTCAGATTCTTGGAGGTTCCGATCCGGCACTGGCAGTAAAATACCAAATCATGGTGATGTTGATTATCTTTTTCACCGGGCTTCTAAGTATCATCCTTCAGCTGCTGTTTGCCAGTAGCCAGGGCTTCGACAAAAACGACCGGTTGGATAAACGCATATTCCGCCCCTAACCGGCGATCGTCTTATCAATTATTAACAAAACAATTCGTCCCCGCCATCAACCATCGCGATTACGGACTGTTCTTCTTTTCAACAAACTCCAAAAAGAAAGCAGCATATGAATTTGAAGAAGATGATGAGTTTTGTACTCGTATCGCTCAGCCTGATCAGTATCACCACGGCCCAAAGCAGCCAATTAAAAGAACTGGATATCAATCTCGAAAATTACGACTATCCGTTTCCGGTGCATTTTATTACGCTCAACAACCAACACGTTAAGCTGGAAATGGCCTATATGGACGTTCATCCTGAACATCCAAACGGCAAAAACATCCTGCTGTTGCATGGGAAGAATTTCAACGGCGCTTACTGGGAACAAACAGCCAAACGCTTGGCTGACGAAGGGTTTCGGGTGATTATCCCTGATCAGATCGGCTTCGGCAAGTCGACCAAACCGGCCAATTACCAGTACACCTTCCAACAATTGGCTCTGAACACCAAAGCCATCCTCGACAGCCTGGGGATTGAGCAAACGAGCGTGCTCGGACACTCCATGGGCGGCATGCTGGCAACCCGTTTTGTGTTGATGTTTCCGGAACGGACCGATAAATTCATCCTCGAAAACCCCATCGGGCTGGAAGACTGGAAGCTGAAAGTGCCTTACAAACCCGTTGACTGGTGGTACCAGAGTGAATTGAAAAAATCGTACGAAGGCATTAAAAAGTACCAGCTGGAAAGCTATTACGACAACAAGTGGAAGCCCGAATACGACGAGTGGGTGAACCTGTTGGCCGGCTGGACACTGAATACAGACTACCCGATCATTGCGTGGAATGCTGCGCTGACCTACGATATGATTTTCACCCAACCGGTGTGCTACGAGTTTAAAGATGTGACCGCCCCAACCCTGCTCATCATCGGGCAGCGCGACCGCACAGCCCTGGGCAAGCCGCTGGTAAGCCCCGAAGTACGGGCCACCATGGGCAATTACCCCGAACTAGGCCGCCAAACGCAGCGCGAAATTAAAGGCAGCCAGCTGGTCGAAATCGATAACATTGGCCACTTGCCGCACATCGAAGCCTTCGACCGGTTTATTGAACCCTTGGTGAAATTCCTGAAAGAATAGCAGCAAAAAACCCCGATGAACAGGTAATTCCGGCCATCGGATCACCTTGTTAAGCACCTTCGGTAAGGAGAAGACAGACCAACTTCAGTGTTGTATTGGAATTTTAATACCTGTTAAAAATATTTTTAACAGGTATTAAAATATTTTTTGATACGTATCATTTTAGATTTTAATACGTATTAAAATTTTAAACCACAGGTATAAACTAATTCAAATATCGTGAAGTTATGAGCGTTAAATACCGACTAATACAGCAAGCCACGCCGGGGATCAAAGGCGGAGGACAGTACAAATACTACGCAAGAGCCTGCGAACGCCGCAAAGTTACGCTCGACGAAATCGCGGATACGCTTTCGCACCGGTCGTCGCTGACCCGCGGCGATGTTGTTGCAACATTGGTTGGCCTGGTCGATTTAATCCCCGATTTGCTCCTGAACAACAACACGGTGGAGCTGGGCGAACTGGGTACGTTCAGCCTTAATTTGAAAAGCAAGGGATCGGTTGAGCCGCGGGCGGATGGTTTCCGCCTGATCGACAGGGCCGACATTAGTTTTCTGCCCAGCCCGCGCATGAAAAAGGCGGTGAAGAACGCCGAATACAGCAAGTCGAAAACCAGCGAGTGGTGAGCCCGCCCGCGCTGCGGAAGTCTACTCGTCCAAATATTTGGCGGGCAATTCTTTGCTGGCTTTGGCGCCCAGCTCGCGCAATTTTTCGGCCGAACGGATCAGGTTTCCACGGCCGTCGTACAGCTTATTCATCGCCAAATCGTAGTTCTTGCGGGTCTGATCAAGGTTATTCCCAACCTTCTCCAGGTCGGCAATGAAGTTCACAAACTTGTCGTAAAGTTTCCCCCCTTGCTCTGCAATTTCCAGCGCATTGCGGGTTTGATTTTCCTGTTGCCAGATAGAGGCAATGGTTCGTAAAGTAGCCAGCAGGGTTGAAGGACTGACAATCACAACCTTGTTATCCCAGGCGAAAGAAAACAGCTCCTGATCGGCTTCGATGGCCACACTGAAGGAAGATTCGATGGGCACAAACAGCAAGACAAAATCGGGGCTGTTAATGCCCTGAGCCAGCTGGTAATGTTTATCGCTGAGCAGTTTCACATGCGACTTTAAACTTTGCAGGTGTTCCTTGATGAACTTCGAACGATCGTCCTCTTCCGTTGAATTCACCCAGCGCTCGTAGGCCACCAGCGACACTTTGGAGTCGACAATAATGTGCTTCTGATCGGGCAGGTTGATCACAATGTCGGGTTGAATCCGCTGCCCGTTCTCATTCAGGGTGCTGAACTGCTTGCTATACTCCTGCCCTTCTTTCAAGCCCGACCGCTCGAGGATTTTCTCCAGAATTACTTCGCCCCAGTTGCCTTGTTTCTTCACATCGCCCTTCAGCGCTTTGGTCAGGTTGTTCGCCTCGTCGCTGATCTTCATGTTCAGATCGTGCAGCTTTTTCAACTCCGCCTTCAGGTCCGTCTGATCTTTCAAGCCTTTCTCGTAAGTATCTTCAACCTTCTTTTCAAACAACTGAATCTTCTCGCGCAATGGCGTTAAAATTTCACTGATGTTCTTTTGGTTCACCAACGTAAATTCCTGCGAATTCTGCTTTAGTATTTTATTGGCCACATTCTCAAATTCGGTGGTAAATTTCTTTTGAAGCTCTTCCATTTCCTGTTTCTGCGAAGCCAGCTTCTCGCGCAAATTGGCAAATTCAACCTCCGCTTTGGCTAAGCGCTCGGCCTTTTGCGCGCGCTCCAGCTCCGTTTGCCCCAACTGTTCATTCAGACGGCCTTTCTCGGCGTGCAAATTAGACACGCGTTCCTCCAGCTGTGCCTTATTCCTTTCGTACTCGGTTTGTGCTGCTATCCGCTCGGTTTCGAACGACTTTGTCTCTAACTCCTGAGATTTTGATTTCAATTTAAAAACAAGAAATGCCACTAAAAAACCAATTAGCAGGCCCGCAAGCAGATAGATAAATTCCATTGTAGATCAATTTTGATGGCTAAATGTACGAAGAACTAACACACGAGAAAAGAAAGATCCGGATGAATTCGCTACCGCATTATGGCCGGCTGCTAGCGGTTCGAAGCGCGGTTTTAAAGTCGATTGTTGGGGAAATAATTTTCGTTCAGCCGGTTGAATGGCGAAACATTATTGTAAAATCTGTCCGTTCGTGCTTTATACCTGGACGCAACGTCGTAAATTTATACCAGCGATTCATCACAACAGGGTATTCCCACGATGCCAATCAATACCTGGCACACCAATTGCCGACTCAAAGCATCGGAATGAAGCCCCACACGAAACAATTTAAAAACAACAATTAAAAACAAGGACAATGAAAAGATTTATCGGATTAGCAACAATTATGCTTTTGGTATTCACGCTGCATGCGCAGGATACGAAGCTGGGCGTGCGTGTCGGTTACCAGAATACCCGCATGTCGGTTGACGGCGACAAGGTCGGAGATACCGGGAACTCGTTCTACTTAAACGTATACAAAGATTCCAAAATCATCCCGTTCCTGTTTTTCCATAGCGGGATTCAGTATTCGCAGGCAAAAGCGGGATTCGACAATGGCGATTACCGGATCAATTACCTGGGCGCGCCGATCGGCTTGAAGGCCAAAGTCGGGCCTTTGTATGGTTTAGCCGGAGCGACTTTCAACGTAAAACTAAGCGACGACAACTCTCCGACCGGCGAATCAGCCAAATGGTACGATACCAATACCTTTGTCGGACTGGGATTCAGCTTTTTGATGCTGAATGTTGAAGGGCGTTACGCGTGGGGTTTAACCGACATTAACCAAGGCATTCATAACAATGCGTTCCAGATTGGGTTAGGGTTGAGATTCTAACCATCGAAATAGCAAAAAGGAAAAAGGCATCTGCCAATTGGAAGCAGGTGCCTTTTCTTTTGAATATTTTCGTTAGCGGGACAGCAACAGTCACAAAAAAACCACCAGGAGTACTGATGGTTCAATTCATTTAAAGCGAAATATGTTGAGCAATCAATTCAGCTGCTTCCGCGAATTCTTCAGGTGTAAATTTCTTTTTATCTGAAAAATTCAAGAGATCAGCTTCAGACTGCATGGGTACCAAGTGAATATGCGCATGCGGAACTTCGAGACCTAAAACCATCACCCCGACTTTCGCACAAGGGATCGCTTCTTTCAGCCCTTTGGCCACTTTTCGGGCAAACAACTGAAGGCCGGTATAGGTATCGTCATCCAAATCAAACAGGTAGTCAACTTCTTTTTTAGGAATAACCAACACGTGCCCTTTAGCTACCGGAAAGATATCCAGGAAAGCCAGGTAGTTGTCATCCTCTGCCACTTTGTAGGCCGGGATTTCTCCTTGAACGATTCGGGTAAACAAACTAGCCATAACGCATTAAAGTGAAATGTCCACAATTTCGAATGCAACAACTCCTGATGGAACCTTAATGTCCACCACATCACCAACCTTTTTGCCAATCAAGCCTTTGGCAATTGGTGTTTCAATCGATATTTTTCCCGATTTCAGATCTGCTTCGTGCTCTGAAACTATCGTGTAAACCATCGTTGCATTGTTCTTTTTATTTTTGATGGTTACTTTGTTCAGAATCTGTACTTTGTCAGTATCGATTTTTGATTCATCGATAATACGGGCATTTGCAATTTTATCGCGCAAAATGGCGATTTTAGCTTCCAGCATTCCCTGAGCATCTTTGGCTGCATCATATTCCGCATTTTCCGAAATATCACCTTTTTCAATGGCTTCACCAATTTGCTTTGAAATAGACGGACGCTCAACGTTCATCAACTGATCAAGTTCTGCTTTCAGTTTATTTAAACCGTCTTGAGTAATATAGGCTGCCTTTCCCATTTCTTAAACTTTTATTTTTTTGTAAGTGACTTCATATATAAACAAAAAAGAATTCCGACGAGCGGAACTCTTTGTGTATGCAAAGCTATATAAAATATTTGATTTTAACGAACGCTCTTTTCTGATTTTGACTTTAAAACCTTGTCAGTTAAAAAGTTCTAATATTTCCGGTTCAGAATCTCCGAATAGATTACAGCCTTTCTCAGTGAAAAATCTTTGCGTCTAAAATTCTTTGATCTGAATTTCGATTCATCCTCTTTTTGCAGCTTTTCCAACTCTAATGACGTTGATTTCCGTTCCTCTCTCACGTAGCTATGCTTCAATCCTTCCCGCTTAATTGGCTTATATGCCATCCTGGCGGGAGCTTCCATTTTCACGGGAGCTTTCATTTTTTCCTTTTTCGGAGGAGCTGGTTTTACAATCGGGGGAGAAACCATCTCTTGCGGGTTCCCTGTCATAAATACATCATCTTCGAAAAGTTGGTCAAAAATCGAATTCGAAGTTCGTTCCTCTTCATCATCCATACCGCGCATCGCCTGTTCCCTTTTCTTTTTCTGTTGGTTCATGGCGCCAAACACCGATAACACAATTGCTATAATGATAAAAATATAATCTTCCATCGTGATATTTTTGACGGCAATGAAATAAATTGCCCGTACTTTTGGTTTTGCTTATAAAGGTATAAAAAATGAATGGCTTCAAACGATATTTTAAGAGAATTACTTTTGCCCTGTTTACACTAATGCTCACTTGTTATTCCTGTTCCGATAACTTTGAATCGTCAATCCCATATGTTTATGTTTCGATTAACCGAAGTCTGACAAATCTAAATGAGTTATCCATTCCTAGTGGATTTGTGATTTTTCCGAGTGCCGGTTATGGAGGAGTTGTCGTTTTTAACACGGGAATCCCTGATGCAGAATACGTGGCTTTTGACTTAGCTTGTCCCTATGAAGCTGACAATACAATTGTTCTCGAAGTGGACAACTCCGGGATTGGAACATGTCCGACCTGCGGTTCAACATACAACCTATGGCTTAGCGGGGCAATTGAATCCGGCCCAACGACAGAACCTCTTCTACCTTACAGTGCTTTTGTTTCAGGAGGGTATTTATACGTATCCAACTAGAGTTCGAACAAGCGTTCATTCCTCATTTCCAACAGAAAAACCCGGTCAAAGTCTGAATGAAAGAGCCTGTTTTCAAGCTTATTTTGAAAATTAAAATTCACGTTTTGAGTCAGTTGTTCCACATGAATGAGTAACCAAATGCGGTATAATTTTTTTCGTCGGTAAAGAACCAGTTTTTCATTTTTTGCCGTAATTGTCTCCTTCAGGTATGCAAAAATGTTCGTCGGATTCAACAAACCCCCTGTATGATTAATAAAGTCCTGCCCCTTTAGTTCGGTCAGTTCTATGCCGATCGATTTCCTGGTATTGATTTTCAGAATGAAATCAGGCGATTCACCTGCCTGCAGTTTTCCCTTAGGCCATTCGTGATACAAACGGGCAAATTGCTGAATAATAATATGTTCATTTTTCTTATCCATACTTCATGGACCGGATGAAATAAATTTTGTCCTGTTGCAGTACTACACCATGAGCAGAAAGCAGCCCTTCAAAAACCAAAAATAAACCGCACCTTAAGATAAGAAAAAAGCAGCCCAATGAGCTGCTTTCGAATGATATATCAGTTGAAAAATATCTACAAAATAAAATTAATAGCGGTAATGTTCCGGCTTATACGGACCACTTTGCGAAACACCGATGTATGCTGCTTGCTCTTTAGACAATTTGGTCAGTTTTACACCCAGTTGCTCCAGGTGTAAACGAGCGACTTCTTCATCCAATTCTTTTGGCAAACGGTAAACATCCAGTTTGTATTCATTTTTCCACAGTTCAATTTGAGCCAGTGTTTGGTTCGTAAATGAGTTACTCATTACAAAACTTGGATGTCCGGTTGCGCATCCAAGGTTCACCAAACGGCCTTCAGCCAACAAGTAAATCACATGACCATCTTCGTAAGTATATTTGTCAACCTGTGGTTTAATGTTGGTTTTCACCACTCCTGGCCAACGCTCCATACGAGCCACCTGGATTTCGTTGTCAAAGTGACCAATATTACACACAATAGCCTGATCCTTCATGGCAGCCATGTGTTCGGCAGTGATAATATCTTTATTTCCGGTAGTCGTTACATAAATGTTTCCTTCAGAGAGCGCATCTTCCATGGTCTTTACTTCGAATCCTTCCATAGCAGCCTGCAAGGCACAAATCGGGTCAATCTCGGTTACAATTACACGGGCTCCGTAGCCACGCATCGAGCGGGCACATCCTTTACCCACGTCTCCATAACCGGCAACAACCACTACTTTACCGGCAATCATTACATCGGTAGCACGTTTGATACCATCAGCCAATGATTCGCGGCAACCATACAGGTTATCGAATTTCGATTTAGTAACAGAGTCATTCACGTTGATCGCGGGAAACAACAATTTTCCTTCTTCCATCATCTGATACAGGCGATGTACTCCGGTTGTTGTTTCTTCGCTCACTCCTTTAATTTCCTTAACCGCGTTCGTCCAACGTTGTGGCGTTTCGGCAAGGATACGCTTCAATACTTTATCTAATTGAATTTCGTCTTCAGCTTCTAATTCAACATCCAGAATTGAAGGATTTTTTTCGGCTTCATAACCACGGTGAATCATAATGGTCGCATCACCTCCGTCGTCCACAATCAGGTTCGGTCCTAATCCGTTTCCAAAGTCAAGTGCTTTCTCGGTACACCACCAGTATTCAGCTAATGTTTCACCTTTCCAGGCAAACACCGGAACACCGGCAACAGCAATGGCAGCAGCAGCATGATCCTGCGTGCTGAAAATATTACAACTGGCCCATCGTACATCTGCGCCCAATTCAACCAATGTTTCAATCAACACTGCAGTTTGAATAGTCATATGCAAAGAACCCATAATACGGGAACCTTTCAAAGGCTTCTCCGTTGCATATTTATTACGGATTGACATCAATCCGGGCATTTCCTTCTCAGCAATTTCAATTTCTTTACGGCCAAAATCAGCCAACGAAATATCTGCTACTTTGTAATCCAATCGTGTTTCTGTTACTGTAGTCATTCTCAATTAATTTTGGAGTGCAAAGATAACTTTTTCCAATTAAAGAGCCAGCAATTTTTTGGTCGGTTTTCGATTATCTGACCCAAGCGCTAAAGCGCCCTTTTCAACTAGGAAAGTTTCTGAATAATAACGGATTTGTCTTCTTCCAACTGGGCACGTAATTCGTCGATAGAGGCGAATTTCTTTTCATTCCTGATTTTCTGAATAAATTCCAATTCAATCTCGTGATCGTACAGATTACCGTCGAACTGCAAAATATGGACTTCAATGCTCCGGTTATCCGCATTATTATTGACCGTTGGCCTCGTTCCAATATTCAACATTCCAATGTAACGCTCACCCGCAATGTTGACAAAAACAGCATAAACACCATATCCGGGGATTAGCTTGTTCGGGTCCGATGCTTCGATATTAGCGGTAGGGAACTGAATTTTTCGTCCTAACTTCTGTCCTTCAACAACGGTGCCATGTAACGTATAAGGATATCCCAGGTATTTATTGGCAAGTTTGACATCGCCTTCCTGCAGTGATTCCCTGATTTTGGTCGAACTAATATTGACATCGTCCATCAGCAAAACATCGAGCTTTTCAAGTTCGAAATTAAATGCCTCAGACAATCCTTGAAGCATGCTGTAACTTCCTTCCCGGTTTTTACCGAATTTATGATCGTAGCCAACAACGAGCGTCTTTATTCTCAGTTTTTCAACCAAAATGGTGTGCACAAAATCAGTGTAACTTAATTCGGAGAATATTTTGGTGAAGGGATAAATGATCAGGTGGTCAATTCCGGCCTTTTCAAACAGCCTGACTTTTTCGTTTAAAGTTGTCAGCAATCGCAGATTTTTTTCCTCAGGGAACAGAACCAACCGTGGGTGCGGATAAAAAGTGAAGATCACACTTTCCCCCTTTTTCTCCTCCGCAATTTCTCGTAAACGGTTGATAATTTTGAAATGTCCCTCGTGAACCCCGTCAAACGAGCCGATGGTTAAAATGGGATTTTCAACGTGGAAATCATTAATATCTCTGTAAATCTTCATGCTGCTTGTTCTATCAGGCTGGCCAAAATTACATTTTTTGACCTAAACATACCTATTCGGATCACAAAATCATGTTTCAAAAGATTGAATCTTCATAGCCGATTGATGTTGAATTTATTATTTTTACCGCTCGAATAAAAATAAACCAGTACCCAGTGAGAAAATTTGGTGTTCTTCTTTTAGTTATCGCAACTACAATTGTTGCCTGTAACGATTCGTCAAAGTATACTATCAAAGGCCGTATCAGTAATGCGGAAGACAACTATGTTTATTTGGATGAGTTGAAAGTTTCGTCAACCGAAACAATCGATTCAGTCTTGATTGACAAAGACGGTAAATTTAGCTTCAGAGGAAATGTGAGCTATCCGACATTCTTTTTATTACGACTGGCTCGTCAAAACTTCATTACCTTATTGGTCGATTCGGCTGAACAAGTTGAAGTAAACGGTGACGCCGCTAATTTCAGCCGGAAATATTCGGTTACAGGTTCCGAAGGATCCTTGTTTGTGCAGCAGCTCAATCAACATTTGAGCCGAACCAAGCATCAAATGGACTCAATCCGCTCTTTGCAGATTTCGTTTCGTGACGAAGCCGATTATGCGACGAAAAAAGAGCAGTGGGAACAGGAGTACAACGATGTCAAACAAAAGCAAATCGAGTACTCGCAAAAGTTCGTATCAGAACATCCATTCAATATGGCCAATGTCTTGGCGCTTTATCAGAAATTTGACGATGACACCTATGTCATTCAGGATCTGCAGTCATTGAAACTCGCCGCTTCAGCCTTAAATTCGTTCTATCCGCAATCTGAACATGTGAAAGCCCTTTACGGCAACACATTGAAATTGATGCAGGACGAACGAGCTGCAAAAATGAAGCAAATGATTCAGGAGCAAGGTGTAAACAGCCCCGAAATTGTTTTACCCAATCCTGATGGAAAAGAAATTGCCTTGAGCTCGCTACAAGGGAAATATGTGCTGTTGCACTTCTGGTCGGCCATGGATCGTGGCTCACGAATTTTGAACCCCGTTTTGGTTGAAGTTTACAAGAAATATAAATCGAAAGGATTCGAAATCTACCAGGTTTCAGTCGATGAAAACCGCTACGAGTGGTTGGATGCCATTGATAAAGACAAGTTGAGCTGGACAAATGTTGGCGACATGAAAGGAAGTATTCAGGCAGCCAATATGTACAATATTACAACTATACCTTATAACTACCTCCTCGACAAAGAAGGCAAAATCATTGCAAAAGACTTAAAAGGCCCAAATCTGGATCGTTTGTTAGGTGAAATTTTAAAATAGCCAAGCTGTTCAGAAAAATCCCTTTTGCAACAAAAGTTGATTATTTGAACGATGGAAATCATATCTTTGTCAGCATTTTACAAAAATCAGAATTTTGATCGAGCAGGGGCGTAAAATATACTTCATCTCCGATTTACATTTGGGTGCACCGGCATTGAATAACAATGCGGAACGCGAACGCCTCTTTGTAAAATGGTTGGATGAAATTAAGCAGGATGCAGCCATGCTGTTCCTGATGGGTGACATATTTGACTATTGGTTTGAATATAAACATGTGGTACCTCGGGGCTTCACTCGCGCCCTTGGGAAAATAGCGGAAATAGCCGACTCGGGTATTCCGGTGCATTTTTTTACCGGCAATCACGACATTTGGGTTTTCGATTACCTGCCCAATGAATTGGGCATTCAGGTACACTATGAAGAAATGCGGATCACCTTGGGAAATAAAAGGTTTTTCCTTGCTCACGGGGATGGGTTAGACCCCTTTGATACCGGGTACCTTTTCCTGAAAAAAATATTCACGAACCGATTTTTCCAATGGGCATTTGCCCGTGTTCATCCAAACCTTGGAATTTGGGCAGCCCACGCCTGGTCAAAAAAGAGCCGATTGGACAAAGGATTAGGTGATGGATTTAAAGGACCAGACAAAGAAGGCCTCTATGTTTTTGCCAACTCCGTCCTTGAAAAAGAAGAGATTGACTATTTTATTTTCGGACATCGACATTTGTTATTAGATTTGTCGGTTGGAAATCAAAGCCGTTACATTAATCTGGGTGACTGGATTACTCATTTTTCTTACGGCGTTTTTGATGGAGAAAAATTTGAATTAAAGAGATATAAAAAATAAGGATTTGCTCGCGCAGATCTGAAAGTTATTACGATGAAACTTTATACAAAAATTATTGGAACCGGTCGGTGTATTCCGTCAAATGTGGTCAAAAACGACCACTTCATGGATTACAAGTTTTATGATCCTGCCACCCGGAAACCCTTTGATAAAACCAACGAAGAAATTGTCACAAAATTTCAGGAAATTACCAATATTAAGGAACGCCGATGGCTAACTGATGACCAGGTAAACTCAGACCTGGCAGCAATCGCTGTTAAAGACGCCTGCACCTCAGCCGGTGTTGATCCTGAATCGCTTGACTTTATCGTCTTTGGGCACAACTTTGGTGACGTTCATCACGGACAAACCTGTGTTGACACCCTGCCGGGATTGGCAAACCGGGTGAAGAAAATTTTGGACATCAAAAACCCCGGCTGTATCTGCCACGATGTGATCTCCGGTTGTCCGGGTTGGACTCAGGGGATGATTGTTGCCGATGCTTATATCCGCAGCGAGACATTTAAACGCGGTGTGGTCATTGGTGCCGATACGCTTTCCCGAATCTCAGACCCACACGACCGTGATACCATGATCTTCTCCGACGGAGCAGGCGCAACAATTGTTGAAGCTGTCCGGAGCGAAGAACCAATCGGTATTTTAGCACACTCAAGCCGTTCCGACTGCAATCCGTACGCTAATTTGCTGACTTTTGGTCCTTCTCTGAATCCGGATTTCGAAGGGAATGATCTCTTCATTAAAATGGCTGGACATAAATTATATGTCTATGCCCTCAGTCATGTTCCCGGTGTCGTAAAAGACAGCATCGAAAAAGCTGGGTTACAACTGAGCGACATCAAGAAAGTACTCATCCACCAAGCGAACGAGAAAATGGATGAAGCAATCTTGAGAGGAGTTTTCAAACTATACCATGAGAAACAAATCCCGGAAGGTATCATGCCAATGAGCATTGATAAATTGGGGAACTCATCAACAGCAACCGTACCAACCTTGCTCGACCTCATTCTAAAAGGCGACATGGAAGGTCAGGAAATCAACAAGGGAGATTACGTTATTCTGTGTTCTGTTGGAGCCGGAATGAATATTAACTCCATTGTTTATAAATGGTAAATCTATCCAATCCGATATAGAAAGGGCTGCCGACTGGCAGCCCTTTTTTTGTTTCCCTTTCAAAAAAAAGAGCTACCAAATTATTTTGATAGCTCCTCTGTTTTTTAGATCTTATATTTAGCGTCGTCCCCTGTAATTTGGATTTCGCTTATTTCTATTTCCGCCTGCAGGCTTCGAACCGGAATCCCGGAACCTGGATGGTAATTTCGTATTTCCCGATGGTTTCTTCACAAATTCTTCCTCTTCATCGTCCGGGAAGGGATGCTCCGGAATTACCGGTATTTGCTGATTAATAAACCGCTGAATATCGCGCAGGTATGCCCGCTCTTCGACATCGCAAAACGACATCGCCGCTCCGCTTGAAACAGCTCTTCCGGTCCGTCCAATCCGGTGAACGTAAGTTTCCGGAATGTTTGGAAGGTCAAAATTAATCACCAGCGACAACTGATCAATATCAATCCCCCGGGCTGCAATATCTGTTGCCAGCAACACTTTAATCCGACCATCTTTGAAATTGCTCAAGGCCTTCTGACGGGCATTTTGCGATTTATTACCATGGATGGCAGCCGATGCGATTCCAGCCTTATCCAATGCACGAACCACCTTGTCAGCTCCGTGCTTGGTTCTGGTAAATACAATTACCGACTCGTAACTGATCGTCTGCAAAAGGTGAAGCAGTAATTTCGGCTTCCACTTTTTACTTACAAAGTACAGCGACTGCTCTACTTTTTCAGCGGTCGTTTGCTCCGGCTTAATTATTACTTTCTCGGGGTGGTTACCCAGAATTTTACCCGACAGTTCAACAATAGCCGGAGGCATAGTAGCCGAGAAGAATAACGATTGCCGATCGTGCGGCAAGCGTGCAATCAATTTCCGAATATCGTGTACAAATCCCATGTCGAGCATACGATCAGCCTCATCCAATACAAAATGAGCAATGCTTTTCACATTGATAAAACCCTGATCCATCAAGTCGAGCAACCGGCCGGGAGTGGCAATTAAAACATCGACCCCCCGACGTAAGGTCTGTACTTGCGGTTCCTGTTTAACGCCGCCAAAAATGACCGTATTCCGAATCCCGGTATATTTCCCGTAGGTATCAAAACTTTCAGCTATCTGAATAGCCAACTCGCGTGTAGGTGTAACAATCAATGCTTTAATCTTTCGAGGCCCTTTGCTTTGCGGATGGTCCAAATAAAGCTGTTGCAGGATGGGTATGGCAAATGCCGCAGTCTTTCCTGTTCCGGTTTGAGCCGAAGCCAGCAAGTCATTTCCGTTAAGCAATGTGGGTATTGATTGTTCCTGAATTGGAGTTGGGTTGTTGTAGCCCTCTTCTTCGAGTGCCTTACATATGGAATCACAGATTCCTAAATCTTTAAACGTCATCTAATAAATTAAGACCGTAAAGATAATCGAATAAATCGGATATATAAGCCTTTTACAAAACGCGACCCTAACCGCTCCATTCCAGCCATTTACAGACATCTATTCAATATTGAGGCAATTCATCGGGTCAAAAAGCAAGGCCAAAACCTACCATTTCACCGGCGAAAGTTGATGCGAAGCCAGAAATTCATTCGCCTTACTGAAGTGATTATTGCCGAAAAAACCACGACTGGCTGAAAGCGGTGACGGATGAACGGAGGTCAGCACCAAATGTTTGTCGCGATCGATAAATTCACCTTTACGGATGGCATAGCTGCCCCACAAAATAAAAACGACATGCTCTTTTTGCTTATTTATCTGATGAATAACTGCATCGGTAAAATCTTCCCACCCTTTTTTCTGGTGCGAGCCGGCCTGGGTAGCGCGAACAGTCAGGGTGGCATTTAAAAGCAGGACTCCTTGCTGAGCCCAGGCGGTCAAGTTACCGGAAGAAGGGATTGGTTTACCCACATCGCCGTTGAGTTCTTTAAAAATGTTTCGCAGGCTGGGAGGAAAAGTAACGCCATCATTCACCGAAAAACACAAACCATGCGCCTGACCGGGTCCATGGTACGGATCTTGTCCTAAAATAACGACCTTCAGCTGATCGAAAGTACACTGATCGAAAGCATTGAAAATCAATCCTGCCGGAGGAAAAATGGTTTGGGACCGATATTCATCGCGAACAAAAGCAGTCAGCTTCTCAAAATATGGCTTTTCAAATTCTTCCTGTAAAACGCTCTTCCAGCTGTCTTCTATTTTAACATCCATTGGTCATATGTTTTTAGGATGCACTAAAATAGATGAATTGTTTGGAAAGGACAAGGGATAACCAGCCGCAAGCAGAAAGCCACCAACTACAAGTACGGTCATTTGTTGTCATTAAGTTGTCATTTATGCATACGGTAACCGAAGACTGAGACTTCCCCTACTTCACCCGCCCCGGGTTTTTCTTGATAAATTCACCCCAGTTTTTATACCCGGCTTTGGCTACCGGATTTTTCATTTGCAGGTAATGACAAACAGCCACAGCAATCGCATCAGTCGCATCCAATTCAGGTGGAAGGTTTTCAATCTTCATGGTATTCTTCAAAAAATAAGCGACTTGTTCTTTCGCTGCCCGCCCCATACCGGTAATCGACTGCTTGATTTTCAACGGTGCGTATTCAAATACCGGAATGTCGCGCGAAAGTGCAATCCCCATGATAATTCCCTGGGCACGTCCCAGCTTCAGCATGGCCTGAATATCTTTCCCGTAGAATGGTGATTCAATAGCCAACTCATCAGGCATGTATTCATCAATCAATGCCTGTGTGCGTTTAAAAATGTGTTTCAACCGGAGGTAGTGATTGTCGTAGCCGGCGGTTTTCACCACACCAACCTGTAAGATCCGCGGTGTATTGTCTTTCACCTCAATCAGTCCGTAGCCCATCACAATTGTTCCCGGGTCGATGCCTAAAATGCGTTTTCCTTCTAAACTCATGAATTATTGTTTCGATTGCCTCAACCGATTCGCCCGTAACAGTTTGGGGAAACGTAAACGAACTTGCTGAATCAGAATCCCTAAAAGTATAAAACTTAAACCAATAAAGGTGGTTGCGTAGATGGTTTCGTGCAAAATGAAATGAATGAACACCAACGAAATAAAGGGAAATAAAAAGACGAAGTTTCCGGTAACCGCGTTATTTTCACTCTTGTGCAGCGCATAAATCCAGATCACAAAAGTTACGCCCAACTCAAAAAGCCCAACATACACAGCCGACCAGAAAGCGGTTCCGGAAAGCGGGAAGTTGAAAGCGTCGCGTTCAAAAAAGCTATAGCCCAGCAAAAAGATTAGACCAAAAATGAAGTTCCAGGAGAGTACAACCAAGCGATCCCGCTTATCACGGGCATTGAAAATCCAGTACAACGACCAGATAATACTGCTTCCCAAGGCCAACAAAGCTCCCAGTGTATTGGTGCGGGCAAAGCCATCCCATCCACCTTGGGACGAAATAAAGACGACACCGACAAAACTGCAACAAATGGCAACCAGGTTCTTCCAACTCAACTTTTGTCCCAGCAAGGGAACCGACAACAATGCCAATGTCACCGGCCAAACCATATTCAGCGCCTGAGTAACCTGCGCCGGATTTAACGAATAGGCCTTGAACAGAATCAGATAGTAGAAGAAGGGGTTCATAAAGCCCTGAACGGCCGATTTCAGAACTTGCCGGGATGAAGCAGAACGAAACTCAGCCCACTTGCCGGAAAGGAGCATCACGATTAAAAAAAACACCAGCGACACCACCGAAGCCACAAAAATCAACTGGAAAGGTGTAAACACTTGCAAAGCCAGCTTGAAGGCAGTTGCGACAGTTGACCACAACAGCACAGCCAATAAGGCCAACAGAATAGCCGATTTCTGATTCTTCATTTAAAGGAATGTTTTGTTGGCCGGAACATTAGCCTCCGGTTTATCATCAAAATCGCCCCGCAGCTGGCGGAACCAGATTCGCGCCTGTGCCACATGTACACTTCCGGGATGATCTTCCAACAATTTAAGGTAATAGGCTTTTGCCTTTTCCGGATCATTTAATTTGGTGCGGTATAAATCGCCTAACTCAAGCAAGGCATCATCGGCCAATAAATCGTAGGGATATTCAGTGATGATTTGCTCCAAAAACGTAGCAGCCTCCGCCCATTTTCCTTGCTGTTTCATAATGGCAGCCTTGCGGTAATAAATATCGTCCTGCAAACTGTGAAAAGGATACGCTGTTTGCAAGCTATCCAGCACTGCCCAAGCGCTATCAGTCTGATTGCGGAACAACAACAAATCAGCCCGTGCAAACAGTTGCAGCGGAACACTGGTGGTATCCAGATTCATGTTGTTACCAATGAACAGCGCCAATTCCATCGCATCATTGGCAATCAGTTTCGAAGTGCTGGCTTTCAACACATCCAACTGCGCTTTGGCCCACGACATTTCACCCATATAATAGCCCAAACGTGCTTTCTTCATTTTCACCTGGTCGCCCAACTCATTGGTTCTGTTATTCTCGATCACCTGCGAATACAACAGAATCGCTTCATAAACATCGCCCTTCAAAACGTAAACATCGCCCAGTTCGGTCCTCAACTCATCAATTTCAAAGGGTTGCAAACGGGGAACCTCCATGGTAAAATCCAACAGTTCTACTGCTTTATCCGGCCGTTTCAAATCAAAGGCCAGCAAATGTGCATAGTCGAGCATTAAAGTCTGTGTTTCGGCAAGGTAGCCCAGTTCTCCAAAGCATTGTTCAAACTGAACCGAGAGCTCATCAGGGGTCAGAGCACCCTCGGCGTTTGCCCGAAACTGCTGATAGAGCAGATCCATCCGCACCAATTTGGCTTGATAGAAATAGGGCGTTTTCTCCCCCTTTGAGATCAGGTAGTCGTATGATTTTAACGACTCCTCAAATTCATCATTCCGGGCAGCAATACGCGCCAGCTCCATGATCATCGGCGATTCGTCAATTCCCCGCTTATCCAGTGCAATCTGTTGGCGCAAGGCCTGTGTGTAATTTTTTTCCTGCAAAAACAACCAGATCAACAAGCGGTTATAAACAATCACATCCGGATCTTGCTGCATGCGTTTCAGTAACCGCCCCCGAAGTTGCTGACGAAGGGAGTTGTCAACATCCAGGCGAAAAGCACTTTGCACTGCACTTTCCATCCGGTCCAGCGTCTTTTCATCTTGTCGAATCATATCCAGATACACATCAAACATCCGGGTGTAATTCCGCTGATACAGGTAAACACGTCCCAACTCGAACAAAAAACTTTCTTCCGGAATTTTAAGAGGTGCCTGCAAATACAACTGCTCGGCATACCCATATTCACCTTTGGTCAACAAGGTGTTCGATAACCGAATATAATCTCCCCGGGAGGGGGGGACAACTTCCAAAGCCTTCTGCAGCTTTTTGTCTGCTTCATCATCCTCTCCCCGTTTTTTGAGCACAACTGCCCACTGCACATACAGGGTTGCCTGTCTATTGTCTTTTCGCAAAGCCTTTTTGATTTCCTTTTCCGCGTTCTCCAGATCACCGCTTTCAGTCAAACAGGTCAGGTACAAATCGAAGTAATAGCTGCTGCTGGTCGATTCGTAAAGTTCATCGTACAAAACAGCGGCTTTGGCATAGTCACGTCCCTGGTAATATCGGTTGGCCAACTGAGCTTTTGTTACATCAGGCATTTGCTGTGCCGGTGCAACCAGGCTCAAAGTCAGAAACCCGACTACGAAACTGAGATAAATCCAAATTTTATGCTGTTTCATATCCTGCAAAACTAATATTCTTCACCGAGTCCAATACCGAAATCCGGAAGCTTCAACCTAAAATAATCAATTCGCTCGTGCCAACGGCTACAAACAGGCTATTTTTTAGTTTGAAGGTGAAACAAGCGGTTGAATTTCATTCAGCTGAACGGGGATAATTCATTACTTTTACCCGAAAATTACCAAAAATCATGAGTGAAGACACACAGCCTCGGCCTCGTCTGCCACGTTGGATGAAGATGAACATGCCAAAAGGTGAAAGCTACTCGAAAGTAAAAAACCTGGTGGGCAAGCATGGGTTACACACCATTTGCGCCAGCGGCAACTGCCCCAACATTGGCGAATGCTGGAACCGCGGAACCGCAACCTTCATGATTTTAGGCGAGATCTGCACCCGCAACTGCAAGTTTTGCGGCGTAAAAAGCGGTAAGCCACTACCAACCGATCCAGAAGAAGCCAGTCGCGTGGCTGAATCGATTCGCCTCATGCAGCTCAAACATGCCGTGGTCACTTCGGTCGATCGCGATGATTTACCCGATTTAGGTGCTGCAGCCTGGGTGGCAACCATTCGCGAGATTAAGGCTGTCAATCCAACCACCAAGCTCGAGGTGCTGATTCCCGATTTTCAGGGACGAAGAGAATTGATCGAACAGGTGATTGCCACGGAGCCCGAAGTCATCTCGCACAACATGGAAACCGTTGAACGACTCACTCCGCAAATTCGGAGTGTTGCCAAATACCGGCAAAGCCTGGAGGTGTTACGGATCATTGCTGAAAGCGGACGCGTTGCCAAGTCGGGCATTATGCTGGGCCTGGGCGAAACCAGGGAAGAGGTCTTACAAACCATGGACGACCTGCTGCATGTGGGCTGCAAGGTGATGACCATTGGCCAGTACCTGGCACCAACGACGGCTCACCTACCCGTTGTAAACTATATTGAACCCGAACAATTTGAGCAGTACCGAACAATTGGGCTCGAAAAGGGTTTTTCTTTCGTCGAAAGCAGCCCGCTGGTGCGCTCGAGCTACCGCGCCGAAATGCACGCCGAAGCATAGCCAGTTCGCAGTATTCAGTTGCAACAAACGTCCAACGTCTGGATGACAGGCAACTTGAAGCTTGCAGCTTTTGAAATTTGAAACTTGAAATTGAAACACTTATGGCACAATTTACATACGAAGACCTGGGGTTAAAAGAATACAAAGCCTGTTGGGATTACCAGGAAAGTATCCTGGCGGATGTACAGGCAGATAAAAAAGCCAACAATGGCCCAACAGCCCTGAACCGTTTTTTACTGGTCGAACACCCGCACGTTTATACGTTGGGAAAAAGCGGCGACGAGCACAACCTGCTTGTTCACGGCGAGTTTCTGAAAAAGATTGAAGCGACTTTCATCAAGATCAACCGGGGTGGCGACATTACTTATCACGGACCGGGACAGCTGGTTGGCTACCCGATCATCGACCTGGAATACTACCACATCGGGGTACGCGAGTACATCGAGAAGATGGAAGACGCCATTATCGCGACCCTCGCCCACTACGGCATTTCGGCAGGCCGCAATCCGGGTGCTACGGGAGTGTGGCTCGACAGCGACATTCCGGCGAAAGCGCGCAAGATTTGCGCCATTGGCGTGCGCGTGAGCCGCTATGTCACCATGCACGGTTTTGCCCTCAACGTCAATACCGACATGCGTTACTTCAGCTACATTAACCCATGTGGGTTTCTGACTTACGGGGTGACTTCACTGGAGCGCGAGCTGGGCCGCAAAATGGATATGGACGAAGTAAAAGCCGTGGTCATGGAAAAATTCAATGCCATTTATTAATCAACAAACCAAAAATCAATCAACATGATAGACTCAGATGAATTAGATGATAAGTTCGGAATTGAAGGTGAAGTTGGGTTCATGGAAATGGACGGCGAGCTCGTTTTCATCAACGTTTCGAATAAATATGCGGATGCTGACATCTGCCTTTACGGTGCCCATGTGACCAGTTTCCGCCCGGTGCGTACCATGGAAATGTTGTGGATGAGCTCCGAATCGAATTACGAAGAAGGAAAAGCGATTCGTGGCGGTATTCCGGTTTGTTTCCCGTGGTTTGGCCCGCACAAAACAGACAGCAGCCTTCCCCAGCATGGCTTTGCACGCCTGATGTATTGGGATGTGCTGGCAACCAAAAGCCTTCCGAACGGAGAAACGCAGGTTGATCTGATCCTGAAGTCATCGGAAGAAACCAGGAAATACTGGCCATACGACTTTGAAGCGGTGATGCACCTGACGATTGGGACAACACTGACGGTAACCCTGGACGTAAAAAATACATCGGCCGAAAGCTTTGAGTACGGATGTGCGCTGCACAGCTACTTCTTCATCTCGGACATTGCCCACATCGGCATTGAAGGATTGAAAGGATTGAGCTACCTCAACCAGCTGACTGGTGAAACCGGCAAACAAGACGAAGACGTGTTGCAGATCAGCGAACCACTTACCCGCCATTACCAGAATACGGAAACACCGGTGGCCATTGCCGACGAGGGTTTCCGCCGCCGCATCACCATTGAAAAAGCAGGCAGTAAGGTAACAACCGTCTGGAACCCGGCCGAAGAAGCTTGCGCCGGAATGGGCGACATGCCCGATGATGGTTTTGCCAACTTTGTATGTGTTGAAGCAACTGCTTCGTTCGACTACATGATCACTGTTGCCCCCGGAGAAAGCTTCCAAACATCGCAGGTGTTTGGCGTAGAAGAATAAAAATAAGATCTCAGATATTTCTAAAGCTCCGGTCTCTCAAAGGCTGGAGCTTTTAATTTCACTGCAAGCTTCCTCCACTCCTCCGCAAAGGGCGCAAACCCTTCTGCAAGCTTCGCAGACCTAATCGCAAAAGTCGGAAACCCTCCCGCAAGAGATTAAAATGCTATCGCAAGAGCCGGAAGCTCTCTCGCAAAAGATGCATATTCTCCTGTAAGAGATAAACTCTCCTATTAAAGAGTGAGAACCTCTCCTGTAAGAGATAGATTCTCCTCTGCAAAATACGCAGACGCCATCGCAAGAGACGCGAATGCTCCTGCAAACTATGCAGACGCTTCTGCACAATCCGCGAAAACATCCGGAAGACCTGCAAAACGTAAAGCTCGTTCAAATGGATCAGCCTAAGAGACTGTCAATAGTGTCCTTTCAATTGCCACATCCTTGTCTTTCAACATCAATAAACAGGAAACCCGATAGCCCAATTGGGAAGTTTCGTAAATTGTTAAGAGTTACGAATCATGCATGAGCGAGAAATTTCAAAATAGATACAGGATACCTTCAACACGGCTGCGGCATTGGGATTACGGCAGTATTGCGGCCTATTTTGTACTCATTTGCACACAAAACAGAGAACAGATCGGGATTGAAAAAATGCAGGCATCAGTGATCGGTACCATGCCGCAACAATGTTGACTGGAAATCCCGAATCATTTCCCCTCTGTGGTGTTGGACGAATTCATTGTCATGCCAAACCATGTGCGCGGGATTATTGTCATCCAAAAAACCGATCCGGATACCATTGACGTCCGTGTAGAGGCGTAAAATTTTGCGCCTCTACCATCCCACAATCAATTTGGTCCCCAACCGCAAAATTTGACATCCATTATTCGCGGGTTCAAAATTGGCGTAACCAATTACGCCAGGAAACATCAAATCCGATTTGCCTGGCAACCGCGGTACCACGATCACATCATCCGCAACGATGAACCGTTTGAACGAATCCGACATTATATTGCAACCAATCCTGAAAATTGGCAGACGGATAAATATCTTCGGTAGTCCTTAGAGACGCGCTATTTTCCGCTTCTACATACAAAACAAAAAAAACCTTCGCCTATTCCCTATAACAGGAAGACGAAGGTTTTTGGATTTATATCAGAACGATTTCTTCTATCCTCCAACAGTGGTTTTTATCCCCTGATCTGCAAAAATTTGTTGAGCCAGTTGCATCATTTCCTCCGAAGGAGTTCGCAATTCACCGGGTTCATAGTTAGACCCCAACTTTTGGTGCTTATTCCTCGCAATATCGTGATAGGCCAACAGGTTTACCTCCTTACGTGCCCAAGGTATTGAAGCCAGAAAAGCGGCTTCGTTGCGCAACGTTTCTTCATCGGCATTCACCCCGTCAATGAAAGGGATCCGGATAATGAAGTCGCTGCCATTTTCGGCCAATACCCGAATGTTTTGCAGGATCTGCTCATTGGGAACGCCCGTGTATTTCCGATGCACATCAGAATCCCAGGCTTTCAGATCGACCAAAAACAGCTCGGTTCGTTTGGCCACTTCGAGCACCAGCTCTTTTTTGGCAAACAGCGTGGTATCGACCACCCGATGAATATCCCGCTCCCCGCAACGGTCGAGTAGGTCAATCAGCTTTTCGCGATGCATCAGCGGCTCTCCTCCCGAGAATGTCACTCCCCCTTCGGAATGATCGAAGAAGATTGTCTCGCGTTCGATGATGCGCATCAGCTCCGACGTTTGGTACTCACGCCCCGACATCTCGCTGGCTTTGGTCGGACAAACCTCCGCACATTTGCCGCACAGGGTGCAGCGTTCTACATCGGTTACAATCCCGTCGGGTGTTAGTTTCAGCGCATCGTAAGGGCAAATTTCGATACACTTCACTGCCCCGATACATTTGTTTGCCGTGTACATTTTCTGGGCGTGATCGAGCATACTTTCCGGGTTATGACACCACACACACGACAGCGGACATCCTTTGAAAAAGATGGTCACCCGAATGCCCGGCCCGTCGTTAATGGCGTATTTTTTAATGTCGAAAATCAGACCTTTTCCCATCGTTGCTGCTTAAAACGATTCATTTTCGGTCCGGTCGATCACTTCCTGCTGCAGGTCCTCGTTCATGTGGTTGAAATAATCGCTGTAACCGGCCATGCGTACCAACAGATCTTTGTAATCTTCGGGGCACGCCTGCGCAGCCAGCAAGGTCGCAGTATCCACAATGTTGAACTGAATATGATGACCTCCCAGCGAGAAATAACTACGAATGAGCTTACTCAATTTCGTGATGTCTTCATCGCGTTTCAACAAACTAGGCAGAAAACGTTGATTCAGCAAAGTACCACCCGACTTGGTCTGGTCGATTTTAGTGAGTGAACGAATCACAGCCGACGGGCCATTCACATCGCAACCATGCGAAGGTGAAGTACCATCGGAAATCGATTTAAAAGCGAGACGACCGTTTGGCGTGGCGCCCATCACTTTCCCGAAATATACATGGCAAGTGGTCGACAACATATTCAGGTGAAATGTTTCGCCCTTGGTATTTGGTTTGCCGTCGATGGCAGCAAACAGGTCGTTGTAAACCTGCACCGCAATGCTGTCGGCCTGTTCGTCATCGTTGCCGAAAAACGGCGTGTTATTCAGTATTGTTTGGCGCAGAATTTCTTCGCCTTCGAAGTTTTTCGATACCGCCTCTAGAATGGTATTCATGTCGAAGGTCTTTGCGTCAAACACATGTTTCTTCAGCGTACTCAAACTGTCAGTTACCGTTCCCAAGCCGGTACACTGAATGTAGTTGGTGTTGTAGCGTGGACCGGCATCGTAATAGTCGCGGCCTTTGACAATACAATCGTCCATCAGCACCGACAACAGCGGAGCCGGAGCGTATTTGGCAAACATCCGGTCGATGTAGTTGCTCACGCGTATTTTCTGATCAACGATAAAGTTGAGCTGTTTCAGGAAGGCCTGGTACAACTCGTCAAAAGATTTGAACCCGCGTGGATCACCGGTTTCAATCCCGGCTTTCTTACCGGTCACCGGATCAATCCCGTTATTTAATGTCACTTCCAGTACCTTCGGAACATTCAGGTAGCCGGTCAGGATGTAGGCTTCTTTTCCGAAAGCGCCCACTTCTATACAACCGCTGCATCCACCTTCGCGGGCATCTTCCAGCGATTTACCTTGCCGCAACAATTCCATGACATACACATCGGGGTTGAAAACCGACGGGTAACCATGTCCCTGACGGATAACCTTGCAGCCAGCCTTCAGAAAACGTTCGGGTGTGCGCGCACTGATGTGAATGGAACTTCCCGGCTGCAGGATGTGCAGCTCTTCGATGATTTCGAGCATAACGTACGAAAGCTCGCTCGTTCCATCCGATCCATCGCGACGAACACCACCAATATTGATGTTGGTGAAATCGTTATAAGTGCCGCTTTCACGGGCTGTGATACCTACTTTGGGCGGAGCCGGGTGGTTATTAACTTTAATCCAGAAACAGCACAACAACTCTTTGGCCTGGTCGCGCGACAATGTTCCCGCTTCCAGTTCCTGGTTGTAAAAAGGTTCTAAATGTTGGTCGAAGTGTCCGGGGTTCATGGCATCCCAACCGTTCAGCTCGGTGATGGTTCCCAGGTGCATAAACCAGTACATCTGAATCGCTTCATGGAAGGTACGCGGTGCATGAGCAGGTACCCAACGACACACCTCGGCAATCTTCAGCAACTCGGCATGACGCTTCGGGTCCTTTTCAGTCAGGGCTTGCTCCTCTGCCAAATCAGCATGTCGCTCTGCAAAAACAATTGCTGCATCGCAGGAGATCGCCATCGCTTTCAGTTCTTCCAGCTTATCCGTCGCTTCCGGATCGTTCATAAAGTCCAACCGATCGATATGCGCCTGAATATCCTTTTTAAAGTCAAGGAGTCCTTTCCGGTAAATCTTGCCGTCGAGGGCGGTGTGCCCGGGTGCGCGTTGCTCCATGAACTCGGTAAACAAACCAGCTTCATAAGCGGCACTCCACTCGCTTGGCACATAGTTGAAGATCCGCTCACGCATGGTCCGGCCTTCCCAATAAGGAATCACCTCTTTTGCGTAAGTATCGATATCCTCTTGTGAAATGGTGTATCGTTGCAGTTCACGGGTATTCAGCACATTCAAATCCTCAACGCTGTGGCAAGTCAGCTCTGGAAAAGTCGGCACGCATTTCGGTTTCGGCCCGCGCTCGCCAACAATCAGTTCACCTTCGCCCAGGTAGATGGCTTTTTGTTTGCAAATCTCCATGTAGTTCAAAGCCCGCATAACAGGAATGGAATACTTGCCGGCATTGGCTTTGTAAAAGGCGGTTTCAATCAAAGCGCGCTCAATATCGAGCGAAGGCTCGGTATCGACACTTAACGCGCGCAGTTGCTGAATGCGGTCGTTCAACAGGGTTCCCGGCCCCAGCGAAAGATGATCTTTGAAATTACTTTCGGAGCCGGCTGTTCGCTCCGGACTTTTATGTTGGATGCTTGTGTTCATTGTTGTAATGGTTGGTCTGCGGAAAGTTATAATCCTAAAAATCCTTTATTCACGCTACTCGCGAACAAAGTGTATTACGTTCTAAATTGACAAAGAGGAAGTCTCCTGTTTCTGATACGCGAAACAGGCAAACAGGATTAGGCTACCTGATCGTAGAACATCAGGCAGTTGAAAAGGCGACGATAAGAATGTGTTAATGTCAGAAGTATAAGCATACCGTCCTTTAATTTGAAGTCAAAAGTAGGAATTTTTTGAATCCGAAATATTATTGCAGGATAAATTTAAACTGATTTAACATCCTGTTTTTGTTGTAGTTATAAAAGATAAAAAAGTCTGAAAAGTAGAATTGCATTGCAAAAGGCAGCCGGACTAAGATCTTCAAAACGAAACTACATCGGCAATTTTCTCCCACATCGTAAAATGTAACTGATAGGGAACCAGTGCATCGCCGGGTGCTTCTCCCATGCGCACCACCACCATATTCTGACTGGGAACAACATCGATAAATTGTCCGTTTTTCCCCATGGCTGCGAACATATCGGCGGGGCCTGCCGGAGCAATCGAGTAATATAGCGGAATCGTTACTCCCGGGAAAATTACAGATGCTTTCCCGTTCAACCACGTTAAGTAACCGTAGGACAAATTCAGCTCCTGCGAGGTAGTCGTCATGGCTGCAAAGTAATCCTGATCGGAAAGAATAGTCGTTTCATCCCAGGTACCTTTATTCAGCAAAAGCAGCCCGAAGCGAGCAGCTGTGCGGGCCGAACTGTAGTACACATTATTCTCTCCGGTCTGAATCCAGGTGCCGCTCATTCCTGTTGCCGCTTCCACTTCCTCGTTGGTAAACTGACTATAGCTCATGCCGGCTGCATTGCTAACGACCTGCTCAATGAGCGTATAAGCAGCATTGTGATAGAACCATTGCGTGCCGGCATCAGCTCTGTATTGCAAGCAGGAAGGATCAGTGCAATCCAGGTCGTCGACCGTATAATCCAGTCCGGTTGTCATCGTCAGCTGGTGACGGATGGTGATCAAATCTTCTTTTTCTTTTGGAGCACTTGTCCACCCTTCACCCAAATAATCAGACGTTTTATCGTTGATGCTGAATAGTCCGTTTTGTTGGGCGATTCCGGTCAGAAAGGCAGTCAGTGTTTTGCCGGCCGATGCCCAATACCATTGGCTGTCTTTATCAAATGGCTCATTGCCTATCAGTGTTTCGCCCCAATATTTCTCGACCACAATTTTACCGTTCTTCAGGATAATGAAGGCCCGGGTGTTTTGTTCCTCCAGGTAGGTATACAAATCAGTCAACGCGGTTTCATCCCATCCCTGGCTTCCGGGAGCGGCAGTTTCCCAAGTACTTGAGTTAATTGGCGGAAAATACAGACCTGCCGATGAGTTTTCCATTGGATCTTCCGAATCCTTACCACAGCTAATCACCAGTAAGATTAGGACGAATGAGAATAAGCGCGTCATAGTCATTCCGTTTAGTTCGGACTAAAATACAAAAAAGAGGCATGTGGCCTCTTCTTTCATCCTATTTTAGACGTTTGTATCTAATCTCTGCACGAAGCTTTTACCTCAACCAAATCAGCCAACTCGCGGGCTTCCTGTTGCAATTCAAGGGCATCGGTTCCATTTTCAGCATTGAGCACCACAACACCCATACGACGGTAAGGGCGGGCAGATTCTTTACCAAAAATACGGAAATCGGCACGTGGATTTTGGCAAACAAGATCCCAACCGGTATATGTCGGGTTGGTAGCTTCGATCGCTGAAAGAACAACAGCGCTGGCACCGGCTTTCTCCTGACGGATTTCAGGAATCGGTAAGCCCAACACCGCCCGGCAATGCAATTCAAATTCGCTCAGGTTTTGTGTTCCGGCCAAAGTCACCATTCCGGTATCGTGCGGACGAGGCGATAATTCAGAGAATACAACTCCTTCTTTGGTAATGAAAAACTCAACACCCCAGATTCCAACTCCCCCCAGAGCTTTGGTTACTTTCGCAGCCATTTGTTGTGCATCTTCCTCGAAACCTTCAGGCAACAAAACAGGCTGCCAGCTTTCCTGATAATCTCCCCGTTCCTGGCGGTGTCCAATCGGCTTGCAAAACAACGTTTCACCATTCTTTTGAGTCACTGTCAGCAAGGTAATTTCACTGACAAACGGAACGAATGCTTCCACGATTACCTCACCGGCATCGCCACGGCCTTTTTCCGCTGCAATCTTCCAGGCTTTTTCAATATCAGCCTCCGACTTAATGGTCGATTGGCCTTTCCCGGAAGAAGACATGAGCGGTTTCACTACGCAGGGAATGCCGACTTGAGCAACGCCGGCCTTCAACTCTTCGAATGTTTTGGCATAACGATAATTTGCAGTCTGCAACCCCAACTCCTTAGCTGCCAAATCGCGAATTGCTTTGCGGTTCATCGTAAAATTGGCTGCTTTGGCTGAAGGAACCACCTGAATACCGGCTTTTTCGTAATCGTAAAAACGTTCGGTGCGAATCGCTTCAATCTCCGGAACAATTAGATCCGGCTGGTGTTTTTCCACAATCCGATCCAGTTCCGAGCCGTCAAGCATGTTAATCACTTCGAACATATCCGCCACTTGCATCGCCGGAGCATTGGCATAACTATCGACTGCAATCACGGTTTGTCCCCAACGCTGCGCTGCAATGACAAATTCCTTCCCCAATTCGCCTGAGCCCAGCAACATAATTTTCTTTTGCATACCCTTTTCTGATTTTTTTTGAAAGGCACAAAGTTAAAATTTTTTACCTCGAATGCAGTAAAATATACTCATGGAAAGACAAGCAGGTGTCGCACTTCACCCGGCCACCCTATGAAGTTTCCCTCTTTCAAAAAAGCCAATCAAATAATAGTTGACTTTTGCAACCATTATTAACTTAACATTAAACCTCACATAGTGTCGGAACTAACGTCTTTCCAACTTTAGTAGCTTTACAGCGGAAACATTAAACAAAAATATGAAAACAATTACACCTCTTCTATCGGGACGGTGGCTGTTATTGGTGTGCCTATTACTCACTACATCGTGTGAGTTATTTGAATACCATCCCTACGACACTGACGCCTTCGACCAAACCGGCGTGAATCAATCTAATATAGAAGAAATTGAAGCTCAGGATGACTTGTCCGACACCCTGCGTTTTGCATTCATGGGTGACACACAACGCTTCTATGATGAAACGGAGGATTTCGTCAATGATCTGAACAACCGAGATGATGTTGATTTTGTCATCCACGGAGGCGACATAACCGATTTTGGGCTAAGTAAAGAATACAAGTGGATTTACGACATCATGAAGAATTTAAACGTTCCATTTGTCTCTCTCATCGGTAACCATGATGTTATTGGACACGGGAAAAATGTTTATAACGAAATTTACGGCGATTTCAATTTCACCTTCATCAGTCACCGCACGCGGTTTATTTGCCTGAACACTAACGCCCTTGAATTTAACTATTCAACTCCAGTCCCGGACTTTGATTATATGCTTGGCTTTGTCAACGACAGCGCAGACATAGATCAAACGATTGTGGTAATGCATGCAGCACCGTACGACGAACAGTTCAATAACAATGCAGTCTTGATGTTCAATTACATCGTAGAGCAATACAAAAATGTTCGCTTCTGCCTTCATGCACATCAACACAAACTCAATGAATCGGACTTCTTCGACAATGGAATCATGTACTACGGATGCGATGACATGGAAAGTAGAAGCTATTTACTATTTACTGTGACTCCCGATTCATACAACTTCACTGTCGAATACTACTAAGCATTTCCTTATGAGAAAACTACGATATATCCTATGCCTCTTGTTGCTAATTTACGGCTTCGATCTACAGGCCCAAATTGCACCCATTAGCCAAAGTTACAGAGAAGAAAAGCAGGAAAAGATCCAAAGCCGTTGGGCGCGGCTGATCCCAAAGCAGAATAAACTGCAGTTTGCCGGTTCCATGGGAATGTTCTCAGGAAGTGTCGGTTGGTACTATGGGAAACGTAATCAATGGGAAACCGATTGGTATTTAGGATTTATCCCTAAAACACAAAATCAAAAAGGGCATATGACAACAACCTTAAAGCAAACCTACACCCCATGGCGGCTTACTATAAAAGATGGTTTCTTTATCGAGCCATTAACTACCGGGATTTATATTAACAAAATATTTGGAGAATATTTTTGGACCAAGCTCCCCGATCGATATCCTGAAAATTACTACTTCTGGGCAGTCGATACACGATTTAATATTTTTGCAGGCCAGGCATTCACATGGCAACTAAATGACTCACACCGAGGTAAGGAATTCTCTTTCTTTTACGAAATCAGTACCAACGACTTGTACCTTATTAGTGCAGTCGGAAATAAAACAATAACGCTAAGAGATATTATCGGACTTTCCTTCGGATTTCGATATCGAGTTTTTTGATAAAAAAAAGTGGCTTAAAGGGGAAGTCTTTAAGCCACCAGAACAAAAGAATTGAATATTTAATTAACGCTTAAAACTCAAAATTCAGGAAGCCTGATCTTGGGGAAGGCCTCTACCGTAATTCCTATACAATTTACGACATTCCCCTGAATCACTCCAAATCTTTTTTAGCATTATCTGAAAATATTTGGATCGAATTGGTGATTTGAATCCCTGTTGAAAGCGTTGTCCCCGGTAGCTATCTTTTTCGGATGGGAATCCAGATTTCTTCTTCCGAATCGGGATGATCATTGCGGTAGTTTTCACCCAATATTTCAAAGTGAAGACGGTCGTCCAGCTCGTAGTCCGAAGCAGGCAACCACTCTCCCATTATCCATTGAAAAGCGGGCGCGGCTTCACCGGGCAAACCTTTGTAACGAAAAACGGCATACAGACCACCTGCCAAAGGAAGCTTCACCATTCCTTCGGGAATTTGGCCATAATCACTCACGGCCATGGTTGCCCATGTGTCAAATGTTGTTTCAGGTTGAAATGTGTGAAAGAATCCGGGTTGATAGTACTGAACGGAAAACAGATCGGGACCGACTGCATGTTTGATCTCTTTGCGTCGGGGCATAAATGATTTCCACAACTCAGCCGTTTGGTTAGCGGCATACGACATGCGTCTGTGGCAGCCAACCAACTTCTTTTCAGCTAAGTTTTCAATCCGATATTCGAGCATGACTATTTAGTTTGAAGCCGGATGTTGTTTCAACAGATCGTCTGCCGCCTGCAACACTTTCAGACGCAGTGGCTCCGGGAAGTCGGGATTTTCAGCCAAAAAACGACGAACGATTTCAGCTGCTTCAGCACTTTTATGCCCACGCAGCAAACTACTGACCCATCCCTGAGGAAAAAATATATCGCCGGTTTGTTGAATTTCCGGCAAAAGCGCCAATCCGGGCTCAATATACTTTTCACGGCCGACAGAAAACCCGGGATGGTTGAGGTAAAACAATGCCGTTTGCACCCAAGGCTCGTGATCGCGATTGGCAACCTGAGCAAAAGACTGAAAGACACTGTCGCGGATTTCTTCATCGGGCGATACAGCCGGACGAATGAATTGAAAGCGAGCCTTCATATCCGGATTCTCCAAACGAGCTTCCTGCTCATCTAAGATAGAAGTTTCTTTTTCGGGCAAGTGCAAGGCCAGCACCAACGAAAGATTGGTCAGCTGCGTAATGGTCAACGGACTTCCGGCTAAGGTTTTTTGCTCCCAGCTCGTGTATAATACATTCAACCCCTTCGGTGTCCGAAACAACTGAATAGCTGCATTGCTCAAGGCATTGGTGCGTTCCGGGTGAATTGCCAATTGGTCTGTAATTAAGTCCTCCACCCGCTGTTGCAAACTGTCCTTTTCGCTTTCTGTCAGGTTGTACTGATAGCATCCCGACAAATAATTCAACATCCGTTCATACAGTACCTGATCTTTTTCTGTCGGTAGATTTTGAATGATCGCTATCGCAAATGCAAGAGGCTGCATCGTTCCTTCCAACATGTTTTCATGCAGGTCAATCCAAGCTGAAGCCCGAAGCAACACATCAGGAATTGCTGAAAGGTTTGCTGAAAGATAGTTTTGTGTCGCCTGATCGATTTCAATAAAACCATACGCTTTCCCATTCCCATTCAGGTAGAACCAATCGACGCCATCCTTCGGTAACACAGACTTCAGTATCGTCTCCTGCTGCGAAATACGAACCTGCTGATGAACGAGGCTATCGCCTTGCGGCCATACTACGTCAATATTTTGTTGCCAGATTCGACCATTCCCTTGCGGATCGAGCTGGTCTATTACCAGATTACCGTTTGTAATTTCGCCCTTCAATTGTGGGCGGCCGGCTTCTTCAACCCAAACATGCGACCAGTCTTTCAACGTCCCATCCTGATCGAGTAATGCGATCAACTCATCCCATCCGGCATTCCCGTAGCTGTAGTTTTTCAGGTATTTCTGCAAGCCTTTTTGCAAGGCCTCTTTGCCAATTCGGTTTTCCAGCATTCCCATCACTACCGGAGCTTTGTGATAAATAATTGAGCCATATAAGCTACCGGCATCTTTCAGGTTCGTCAATGGCTGGGTTACCGGATTCGTGCCGGTCGTCCGGTCGACTGAGTAGGCGGCATCCTGATGAGCCATCAAAAAGAGGAGATCCTGGTTGAACTCGGGGAACAAGGGAGATGTCACTTTGTCGGCAATAAAATTGGCGTACACTTCCTTCAGCCACACTTCATCGAACCAAGGCATGGTCACCAAGTCGCCAAACCACATGTGTGATGTTTCGTGGGCAATCAAATTTGCCCGGTCGAGCAACTCTTTGGGCGTCGGTTTTCCTTCCAAAAACATCCGAGAATCGCGATAAAGCGTTACACCCGGATGCTCCATTCCGCCATATTGGAAGGAAGGAACAACGACTAAATCATACTTTGCAAAGGGATAAGGAATATCCGTATAGTTTTCAATACTGTCAACCGATAGAAACAGAAGGTTGAAAATGTCATCCAGGTTATTTTCCACTTTTGCGGGACTGCTCTCGCGATGATACAAGGTATACAAGCGATTGTTGTGCTCCCGGCTGACCGTTTCAAACTGGCCGGCAACAAAAGCAAATAAATAAGTGGGCAGAGGTTCTGTTTGTGCGAAGTAATGAATTGTCTCGGAATCATGTTGTTCCACCTTTTCAACGGGTGCGTTGGCAACTGCTTTCCAATCGGAGGGTACATCCAGTTGAAGCGTGAATTTGGCTTTCAGGTTGGGTTGATCGAAACAGGGGAAAGCCGTTGAAGCCCGGTCCGGAACAAAAAGCGTATATAAAAATTCGTCGTTCCGATTCAACGATTGATCGGGCGAAGTAAAACTAATTTCTACCTTATTCTCTCCTTTCTCAAGAAAGCGACTGGCAACCACAACATGCTCTTCTTCGAAGTGTACTGGAATTTCCGTTCCATTGGCCATTACCTGATGTACTTCAGCACCCTTTCCTTTAAAATCGAACTGAAGGTTATCGCTATTTTCTGACAGTTGAAAAGTCGCCAACACCGTTCCGGTAATCGCTTCCGATCTATCGGCCGGTATCTGAAACGTTAATTGGTAATTCACCTGACTTAGATTAGCCGAACGCCAATCGGCCAATGTTTGAGAAATACCGGGTTCAACTTTTAAAGTAGTCGTTTGACAAGCCATGATAAACAAGAAAATGAAAAGCAAATAACGGTTCATGAATTTGAAATTGGGATGAGGAGCTAAAAATAGATGTCCTTGTCTGAAATCACAAACGAATCTAAGAGATCACTCCATCGATTTATAAAGCGTTAACAAATAAGCACAATCAATGACTGAAAGAAAAAATTAGCGCCCTCCTCAAATGAAGAAAGCGGCTAGTTCATTCTTATCCGTAACTACAAAATCAACATTTACGATCAGAAGAACCTAAAAGATTTGAAAAATGATGAACGCATAAATGGTAAAGCGTACGAACCGGAAAAGCGCCCAAAGCAGATAACTGCGAAAGTTATATTTTATCAGTCCGCAAGCGAGGCTAACAATCGAATGAGGCAAAGGCAACATGGCACCAATAAATACAAACAAGCCACCCCATTTTCGAAGGTTGACAATGTGCTTCTCAATCTTCGTTTCGATATGATTTTTTATCGATGGGATTAAAAATAAGCGGTTGCCAAATGAATAAGCGACAATACCTCCTAGGTACGACAAGGATGACAATACCAATAGAAACAGCCAAGGTGTCTCTGCTTTCGAAGCCCAGGCGATGAAGATCTCAGGCGGCAATAAACCCAAAATAGTCTCGGAAAGCCCAAATGTGACAAACACAACTATAGGAGAATACAATTCGACCAGGCTATTCAAAAGCGCATTAAAATCGAGTACAAAATATTCCAAGCCAACCAACAATAATACAAAAGCTGCAATGACGATGCCTCCTTTAAGTGAAGTATCACGAAGAAACTCGTAAAAGCGGGTTATCCGGTAGTAACGGTTTAATAAAATGAGTCGTTTTACTGCGACCTGATTGGTTCTTACTTTTCTGTTTGGTGCCATATGCTTGATTGATATAAAAACAAATAAACTAACACAATTATAATTTTCATCCCCGACATGAAATTGCACGTTGGAACAATTCAATTCACTAAATCCGTATTGGTCTGATGGGAAATATTCATGTTAAACTGCTCACGCATTTCAACATTGACGGTTAGGTTATGAGATAAAAACCAATGAGCAGGAAATAAGGTTTAAAATATTCCTGCCTATTTTTTCAAAAACGAAAATCCCTCGTCTATGTCATTGCAACGACGAGGGCCTTTCGTTCGAAAAAATGTCATTTTTAGTCTTCCTTCAAGAGCTCTTTTACTGCTGCCTCTAATTGTTGATCACGACCTTCGGCCATCACTCCGGGTTCGTTGGGCACGCGAATATCGGGTTCCAGTTGGTTATTTTCCAGGAAAGCGCCGTCCACTGGCTTCCACCCTCCCATTGGGATTCCAAACACAATCGTTGGATCAATCTGTTTCTCCCACCAGACAAAAGTTCCGGTTCCGGGAACAGGCATCCCCAGGTTTTTCCCAACACCCTTAATCTTATAGGCTACCGGAAATAAATGCGCATCGGAATAGTTACTCTCATTAACGATCACAATCGATGGTTTGGTCCACCGATTCCGAGGCTGCGAAAAAACATATTGCCCGTGAGGAATCACATCCAGGTAACGTTTTCCATTCAGAAAGTCAGACAATTGATCATGGAGGTTTCCACCCCCGTTGAAACGGGTATCAACAATAAGTGCCTCAGCCCCAACAAAACGACCCAAAACCTCTTCTACTACCGTCCGCATACTGGCATCGTTCATACTTCTAACATGCACGTAGCCCAATTTGCCATCAGAAAGACGAATGGTTTCGTCGCGTCTCGCTTCCACCCAACGCTTATATAGCAGCTGATATTCAGCTCCCAGGGAAACGGGTTTCACAACTTCCTGCCATTTTTCGCCCGACACAGGCCGGTAAAGATCGAGCAGTACGTTCTTTTTCTCTTTTCGGTTGAGCAAACTGTAAAAGTCAACCGCATCGGTGATGTCTTCACCGTCAATCTTCAAAATAATATCGTTGGTCTGTACTTTTGAAACATCTTTATCGAGCGGACCTCCCTTCAGTACCTCAGCGACTTTAAGCCCTACACCCGAATGAGCATAGTCGTAAAGAACACCGAGGGATGCGGTTTCATCAACTCCTGAAGACCCGGGCCGGTAACGGCCCCCTGTATGCGAGGCATTTAACTCACCCAGCATTTCACTCAGCAATTCTGCAAAATCGTAGTTATTATTGATGTAGGGCAGAAATTTCTTATACTCCCCGTAGTAATACTGCCAATCAACGCCCTGCATATCGGCCACATAAAATTTCTCACGCACCTGGCGCCAGCAATGTTCAAAGATGTATTCCCGCTCCTGATCGTGTTGAAGCAACATTTCGCCATTCGTAACTATCGGGCTATTTTTACCATCCTCCAAAGTCACCTTAACCGGCTTACCATCTGCCAATACCAGTATAAATTCACCATCTTTCGACAATTGCATAGTCGCACTTTCGGCATTCAGTTTCGTCAGCAACTTGGCACTTTTCTTTTTCAGGTCATTTTCCCACAGGTTGTACTTCTCTTCGAATCGGGTCAAATAATACAACTTATCTCCTTTCTTCGACAGCGCCATATCGCCGATGCGTGATGTGTTCAGAGTCAGCCGTTCCTTTCGGTCCGTTAGCTGATCCCAATCAAAGCGGAGGTCTTCCACCTTTTCTTCATCCTCTTCCTGATCTTTTTTGTCCTTCTTTTTTCCCTTATCCTTTTCGTTGTCTGATTTATCTCCTTCTTCTTTTTTCTTATCTTTTTCTTCCTTTAGTTTTTGTTCTTCCTCGCTTAGATTAAATTCATCATAAGCTTCCTTCGTGAAGAACAGGGCATAAACATCCCCCTCAGAAGACCGCCCATTTTCACCTTTGTCAGCCCATTTGGTCGTGTACCAAATCATGGCCTTTCCTTTCATTTCCCATCGAGGATCATAGTCTTCGTAGCCACTTAAGGTCAGGTTTTTGACGTCTCCGCTACCATCGGCTTTCACCAAACCAACTTCGCTCTGGAAGATATTCTCTTTCGGGCCGTAATTCACCAGTAACCATTTACTATCGGGCGACCATCGAAAATACTGATCCCCATCGGCATAGGAGTAATTATGATCCCCGGAAAGCACCGTTCGGGTTTGACCGGAAGCCAGGTTCAGGATTTTCAATGTTGTGCGATTTTCCAGGTAAGCAACTTCTTTACCATCCGGCGAATATGCGGGTTGAAACTCCTCCTTCTCCGTTGCCAGTAGTGTTTCTTCTTTCAAAACCGTCGATGTGAAAAAATAGGGCTCTTCATCGCGAATGATCGATTTGCTGTACAAATTCCAGCTGCTGTCGGTCTCGGCCGCATAAAGCAAGGTTTTGCCATCGGGGCTAAAGCTCACCGTTCGTTCCTGCCGGGAAGTATTGGTAATGCGTTTGGTCGTGCCATGTTCAATACTACTGACGAATATCTCGCCACGAAATACATAGGCAAACTCTTTACCGTTTGGCGACAAATCGAATTCGGTAAAACCTTTATTTACAGGAACCACCTTTCCGAGCGTTACCCGACCATCGTAAGCAAAATCAATGTTAACCTTTTGTGGTTCAGCACCGGGTTTCACGGTATAAACTTCACCATCGTATGAGAAACAAAGCGTATTATCCTTCGCTTTGGTTAAAAAACGTACCGGGTTCTTTTTAAACGATGTCACAACTTCATCAGCAGATGGATTGCTCAGCGAGCTTTTATGGATATTGAAGGAACCGGTTTTCTCCGATAAATAGTAAAACGCATCATTGTCAATCATTACCGGGTTCCGATCCTCTCCCTCGTAGTCGGTAATTTTAGTATACTCTTTTGTCGCCAAATCGTAAGTCCAAATATCGCGGGTAATGGCCGAGGTATGATGCTTGCGCCACTTATCTTCGTAGCCCTTCTGATCATGAAAAATGAGCTTTGTACCATCCGGGCTATATGTGGCATCGATAGCCGGAGACGTTAGTATTTGCGTAACCCGACCGCCACTGACCGGCACACTGTAAAGCTCAGGCATGGCGCCGGTGGGATACTGGACGTTCGTATGCAGATCCTGCCGGACAGCAGAAAACAAGATTTGCTGATCATCAGGACTAAAAGCACTTGGAATCTCCGAATTGGAATGAAACGTGAGCCTTTGCGCTTCACCACCGGTTGCCGGCATCACAAACACATCGAAATTCCCGTACCGATCCGATGCGAATGCCACATGACTTCCATCGTTACTCCAAACCGCACCAAACTCATAATGCTCGGAGAGAGTTAAAGGAACAGCCGTTCCTCCTGAAGCAGGGACCTTAAAAATATCTCCTTTGTAATTAAACAAAATTGTTTTCCCGTCGGGTGAAATTGCCGGATAGCGTAGCCATAATGGATGATCTCCCGCTAGCATAGTTTTGCTCAGAAAAAGCAATAACATGGCAAGGATTAGAATAGAATTCTTAATCATTTATGAAGCAATTAGGTTGGTATAAGTTACATTCCACGTATAATCCCTAACAAATTACGGAATTTGAATGAAATAACATCTATCAAAAACATGAGGTTTATCAGTTATTTAAGTGGCACTGATAACGAAATTAAAGAAGTTTATTTCGAAAACTGATGATTGAGGACCAAATAATAACACAAAAACACTTGACACCCGGATACCTTCATTTCTCTCGTTGCCCGCCAAAGTCATGGTTAGTCATTTAAATCGTATTGCCGAATATTTAAAGCTAATGACCATCTCGCCAAACTGCTTAATAAAGTCCTGCCCCAGATTGCCGTGAAACTGTTTCCCCAAGCCTGTTTCATTCAATTGCAACCGAACATTTTTCAGGTTTGCATCTGATCCGGAAATGCCTAGTTTCAGCTTTTTGAGATGGTAGCCTTCAAATTCACTTTCCCCGCCAGCACTCCCCGCTGAAAATTTTTCGAGGCTGTATTTCCGGTCAATCTCTTCCTGGTATTTCCGGTAGAAAGCAGGGAACAAAGCTGTATGCGTTGCCCCCGTATCAAAGTGAAAAAGCAGCCAGTCATTTCTATATTTTACACGAACGATTGGCATCAAACCATCAAGCGACAAATTAGCGTTTTCGTACACTGCTGCAGTTCGCGGGACAAACAGCTCATCTTCTTTGCTGATGTGAATTTCCTCCAAGGCTTTAATAACCGGAAAGCCAATAATCCCTTCAATCTGGTAATCCACCTGGGGAAAGGACAAGTCCTCGTCATCAAAAACAAGAAAGACGGCATTTTTCAAGCTTATTCCGCCAAACTCAATTAAAGGAGCAACCGCCAAATCACTTTTCACTTTTTGCCCCGTTGCGGCAGTTACCAAAAAGTCGGCATTTAGCAAAGTCATTCCCAATCGCACTGCGACCGATCGTTGCATAACCGAGAAGTTCGCGCCTGTGTCAAACACAAAGGAAAGAGTGTCGTTGGGGAAAGCCGTTTCAATACGAAACAGCCCCATTTTGTCCCTCGTTAATTGCCCCTTAAAATCGCCTTTTCGAAGCAATTCCTGCTTCGGGCTATCTTTTAACGCTGTCCATATTTTCATGGAATTCTGATAGTCTTCGGTTTCGGTCGAATCCAGCAAACTACTGTAGGTCGCAACGATAAAACGACTGGTTCTTTCGGCCTGACTGTACTCGCACAAATCGATGTGATTTTGCAACTTAATGGAATAGACCCTTTTCAACAAATTCGGATCTAACGGCCGCACATTAAATTTCAACAATTTTTCAATTTGGACGTTTGACCCTTCCGGATCGTTAAAGACCGTTTTTAAAATCGCTGAGAAATAATGCGAATAGATCTCCGGGACATCTTGCTTATGAACTTCGAATTCCTCTTTTAAACTGAAGTAATCCTTGTGCTCAACCAAAGACTCAAGCTTGCCGATCAGTTCCGGACCCGATTGGGCACAGACAGAAAAGGCTGCAATAAACAAGAATAAAATGAGAAGGTAAAAATGTTTCATCATCGTTCATTTTGAGGATGAAACAAATGTATGAAATCCGAACAAGGTGGGCACAAAAAAGAATGATGCACTAAAATCCAGCACATCATTCGTATTAAAAATTATTACGGCAATTTATCTATTTTCTGATCTACAAATAAGCTTACGGGATCTAGTGAATCCTTAATTCAAGCCCAAGATTGATATTGAAGCGTTGGTAAGGGTCAGAACTGGCATCGGTAAATGTGCGGAAAAAACGGGTGTAGCCCGGAGAAACAGTAAATCCTATATTCTCACTGAAATCATATTTGAAAATCGTTTGAACCGAAGCCCCGGCGATACATTTAGGGTAGTATTCGCCCAAAACAGAAAATTTGCTATCGGAATCGTCCCCATCAGTTTTCAGTGTCTTGTAACTTGCCCCTGTGGCATATTCAGTTACAAGCCCAGGAGATACAAAGACTTTAAAGCGTGAATTTAGCCCAAGCAACAGGTAGTCCATATGCAAATTCAAACCCAAATAATTCACCCGCGTGGTGGTGTATTCGAAAGTAGTATAATCAACACTCTGCCATCCATCCCAATCCTGCCCGTATGCCAACCGGTGATATTGCAGTTCAATACGCGGACGCCAACGTTTGGTGGCCATCACACTGGCATCGAAGCTAATATTGTAACGGGATTCAATCCCCTCGAAGGAAAAATCAGTTGTTGGCTCACTTCTGTACGCATTTATGTTATGATCGACTCCCGAGCCAATTCCCAGGAAAAAATCACCGATTTTATATGAAAAATCAGATTTCGTTGAACTGTCTTCCTGTGCAAATCCGATTAGCGGGAAGAGAGCGACCAATAACACTAAATAAACAATTTTCATGACTGTATTTTTTAAGTTAAGGCGAATTGCCATACTCCAGTTATCCCCAACAACTGAACTAAACCCTACCTTAAAAAGTCTTAAAAAATACTATTCTGGAGTATATACAACCAGATCAAGAGACTACGAAAACAAACCTGGTTTTGCAGGCCATACAAAAAGTGTTATTTCTTTCCAATCCGTACAAACAGGGAGTAATAAAAAGGATCGGCATTGGTCATTGACTTAACCTCAAAACCTGTATTATGCAAAACATTTAGAAACTCGTCCCATATTTCAGATTGCACAAAAGCATCTGATGCTTCGTTCCAAAGTGCATTGGCATACAAAATCTTGTCACCGAAAAAGGCGGCAATTCTTTGTCCAACTCCGGCATCTCCTTGTTTTTGTTTAAGCTCATCTTTCAAACTTTCAATGCCTGCATAATATTGGCAGATCAAAATCGACCCGGAATCGTTCAACTCTCCGGCTAGCTTTTTAAATAGTTGTTCTTTCTGCTTGTTGCTAAAATAAAAGAGCACATAATTTAGCAAGACCAGATCAACCCGCGTCCCAAGCTCAACATCAAAAACATTTTGGTTCGCAACCTCAATTGTTGCGCTATCGGCAAAGCGCTCCCTGGTTTCTTCACACACCTTGTGCTGCAATTCAATGCCCAAAATATGTGCTTCGGGCAGTTGTTGATTGACAGCATCCATGTAATTCCCATAACCGCAGCCGATATCCAATACTTCACGAACCGGATGATCTGAATTGATTTCTGATATACAATCCTGAAAACGTGTTTTGGTGAAATTCTGAAAAGCATTTCGTCCGGACTCGGTATAATAGCTGTCGTCTAGCGGTGACGAGATTTTATGTGGAAGCTGCAAGCAGAGCAGATGTTTTAAAGTCTCAGCCAATCTGATTTCATAATCCAGTTGCTGGTTCGCAATCATTTTCCACCAGCTTTTCCCGGTAGGGATATTCACTGATGAACCGGGATTTCGATACAGCCGAATCAACTGATTGACAAGCTGAACGTTTTTCAATTTCGAATGGAGAAATGAGGGGAGTTGACCAAACGCTGACTCAGCCGTTTCAATCCAATCAGACAGCTGCTGGAAATCGGCTGACGAAAGCCTCGAGTAAGGCTCCCGAAATACGAAACTATCGCCCTGCAATTCAATCAATTCATATTCGTAAAGCATGGCCAGAAAAGAACGCATCAGACGATGCTCCTGCTTCTGTGTCAATCCCTGCTGAAGGGATTCAACTAACTTATTTCGGTCAATTAGGCTGAGTGAAAGGATATCCAGAAAGTCGCAAAAAGCTTGAAAATAAGTCAGCTTGAAGTGCATCTTCCCTGCTGGAACACTTTTCACAATTGCGATTAAAGCTTTCTCCTTTAGTCCAAGTGTACGGGGCTCGCAAAAAGCCGGTGCTTTTGAATCTAGTCTGTCAAAACGGATCATTTGTTTGCTGTATTGGTCAAACAGGCAAACAATCGAAAGCCATTTTGTTTCAGAATTCTTGAAAACTTGTCAGGCCGAACGATCAACGATTCGTGATCGTCTCCGGATTTAAATCATGATTTTGCATGCGATACCAAGCCAACTCTTCAAACTTAGTACCCGGTTTTCCATAGTTTGAATATGGATCGATGCTGATTCCTCCGCGTGGCAAGAATTTCCCCCAAACCTCAATGTATTTCGGGTCCATTAATTTAATCAGGTCTTTCATGATAATGTTGATACAATCTTCATGAAAATCGCCGTGGTTACGGAAACTGAAGAGGTACAATTTCAGCGATTTGCTTTCCACCATTTTTTCGCCGGGAATGTAACTGATATAGATTGTCGCAAAATCAGGCTGCCCGGTGATCGGACACAAACTGGTAAACTCCGGAGCATTGAATTTCACCCAATAATCATTTTGCGGGTGTTTATTATCGAATGTTTCCAGCACTTCCGGACTGTAATTAAATCCGTAATTGGTTTCGCTTCCTAAATGTTTCAAATTGTCCATATCGCTATAAGTTTCAGGTTCCGTTCCCGGTAACGACCAGGTAAATTTCAAATTGCCGGGTTATAAATCGAAGAGGTAATCTTCACACTAGCCGAATCAGCCTCTTTTCCTCAAATAGCTTTCCAAGCCGTTTTTGCGCAATTTACAAGACGGACAATTCCCACATCCATCTCCAATAATCCCATTGTAGCAGGTCAGGGTCTGAGTGCGAACGAGATCAAAAACGTCCAACTGATCTGCCAATTGCCAAATCTCTTCCTTGTTCCGCCACATTAAAGGGGTATGAATTTCATACGGAAAATCCATCGACAGATTCAAAGTCTGGTTCAGCGACCGGATAAATTCGTCCCGACAATCGGGGTAACCACTGTAATCAGCTTGCCCCACACCCGTTACGAGATGATGAATATCTTTCGACTTGGCATAAACCGCAGCATAAGTCAAGAACAACATATTCCGCCCCTCAACCAATGTATTTGGTGGACGATGATCGGGTTTATCAATCTCAACATCCACTTCCGGGTTGGTAAGTGCATTACTTGTAATCTGGCTCAGCAAATCAAGCTTCAAAACACGTAGGGGAACCCCCGCATCAGCAGCAATTTTCTGTGCCACCTCCAATTCCAATCGATGTTTTTGACCGTAATCGAACGAAACGGCTTCAACCTCTTCAAACTTTTTCAAGGCCCAGAACAGACAGGTTGTTGAGTCCTGTCCACCGGAAAATACCACTAATGCTTTGTTGTTTTTACTCATTTCAAAAAAAGATTTTAGACACCGGAAAGACACCTTCAATCGTTCCGTCATCTGGTGTCTGGCTTCTAATATTTTGTTCCCTATTTCTAAATCTGTTTCAGGCTGAAAGGATTATAAGAAATATCCTCATCAAAGGTATCGACTCCTTCAATCTCTTTCACCTTTTTTACAACTAAAATTGTGAATGGCAATATGATGATTTCATAAGCCGTTTTCAGCAATGCCTGCGTCACAATCATCGTCAGGATGACCGGCATCGGGAAAACTCCGATGAAGGCTATGGTTATGAAGATCATTGAGTCGGCACCCTCGCCTGCCAGCGTTGATACGATTGCCCGCAGTGAAAATCCTTTTCCCCGGGTCATCAGCTTAAACTTGCTCATCACATAGGCATTCAGAAACGAACCGGCCATGTAAGCCATCAAGCTGGCAAAAACCAAACGGATTGAACTGCCAAGGATCGATTGAAAAGCAGCCTGATTCTCGTAGAACGGAGCGGCTGGAACTGCAATTGCTATCGCGAAAAAGAATGCCGCCAGTAGATTGACTGCAAATCCGGCCCAAATAATCAGACGAGCTTTAGCATAGCCCCACACTTCCGCAATCACATCGTTGATGATGTAGGCAATCGGGAAAATTAAAACACCTGCCGGAGCCGACCAAGGACCGATCATAATGATTTTGGACGCTAAAATGTTTGCGATTAACAGACTGGCTGCGAATAATACGCCTGTCAACAGGAATAAAACTGATACTTTATTTTTCATGACTCTTGTTTTTTACGTGGTTATCAAGAACACGTGATTCATAACGGCGGCAAAGATAATGATTTAAAGAGAACTTCAAACTGCTGTAATCGATTGACCGTTCGCAGGTTGACAATCTTCATCCGGAACTAAATTGAAACCGGAACTAAATTCAGTATCGCAGTTAGTTGCTAATCACTTAGACAACCCTGTGCTAATGCATTATCTGACAAAAATTGTTATTTTTGCATGAAGAACAGAAAGAGCAAGATCTCTCACCGGTCGACTATTCTTTTTCATGTGCTAAGAAATTTATCCCTCTTTTATGAAGTTTCACGAGTTTGATTTACACGACGATATTTTAGATGCCTTGTATGATATGGGTTTTGACGAGGCCACCCAAGTTCAGGAACACACCATTCCTTTGATTCTTGAAGGTCACGACATGATTGGCTGTGCCCAAACCGGTACTGGTAAAACAGCTGCCTTTATGCTGCCAATCATTGAAAAAGTATCGCAACTGGATCCCGGCAAAACCCGGGCGCTGATTATCGTTCCTACGCGTGAATTGGCTATCCAAATCGAACAGCAAGTACAAGGTTTTTCGTATTATGCCGGAACAACTTCATGTGCCATTTATGGCGGTGGCGATGGAAAAGAGTGGGAAGTGCAACGAAAAGCTCTGGATAAAGGAGTTGACATTATTGTTGCCACTCCCGGAAAATTGATCTCATTTATTGACAACGATATTGCCCAGCTAAAAGACGTTGAATATGTGGTTTTGGATGAGGCTGACCGGATGCTTGACATTGGGTTTCACGATGATATCATCCGTATTTTCAGCCACCTGCCTGTCAAACGCCAAACACTGATGTTCAGTGCGACCATGCCTCCAAAGATCCGTCAGCTTGCTGCAAAAGTGCTGAAAGATCCGAAGGAATTTGCGGTTGCCATCAGCAAACCGGCCGAGGGCGTTTTACAGGCGGCCTACGTTTGTCACGAAGATCAGAAATTACCACTCATTCAAAGCCTGATTGCGGGAAAAGACGATTGCCAAAGCATTATCGTGTTCTCGTCAACCAAGCGGAAAGTGAACCTGATTGTTCGTGCCTTGCAAAAGAAAGGGCTGGATGCACAGGGAATCTCGTCTGATTTGGAACAAAAAGAACGGGAAGAAGTATTGATGAAGTTCCGCGCACGCCAAACCCGCATCATTGTAGCAACCGATGTACTTAGCCGTGGGATCGATATTAAAGATATCAATCTGGTTGTTAATTTCGATGTTCCGGGTGACGCTGAAGACTACGTGCATCGAATCGGTCGTACTGCCCGTGCCAACACTACCGGAATCGCACTGACCTTTGTGAATGAAGACGACATGTACAAATTTCAGCAAATTGAAGCGCTGATTGAAAGTGAAGTTTTCAAAGCCCCGCTTCCTCCCGAACTCGGTGAAGGACCTGAGTGGAAAGTCATTCAAAAACGAAAGGGTGGAAAAAAAGGGAACTTCAAGAAAAAAGGCAACTATGGCGGAGGCAACAAACGCCCTCAAAAGAACTCCGGCCCCGGTGGAAACCGGTCGTAACCGCTCATTTCAATATCTTTCAGTATAAACTTCAAAACAGGGCAATTGAGTACACTTAACTCTTTGCCCTTTGTAAAGGGTCGATTACACCAGCTTGACACCTCGTTCTTCGAGTAGCTGAACCCCAAGGCCTTTCAATTTATATTTTTGAATCTTCCCGCTGGCTGTCATCGGGAATTGCTCGACAAAGAAAACATACTTAGGAATTTTAAACCGGGCAATTTGTCCACGGCAATATTCCTGAACTTCCTCTTCCGAAAGCGATTGGCCTTTCTTCAATTTAATGAAAGCTCCAACTTGTTCTCCGTATCTAGGACTGGGAATTCCGGCAACCTCCACGGCCTCAACCGCCGGAAGTTTGAATAAGTAGTTTTCGATCTCCCGCGGATAAATATTTTCGCCACCACGAACAATCATATCTTTTATACGACCAGTGATCCGGTAGAAACCATCGTCGCCTCTCACTCCCAAATCTCCGGAATGCAACCAACCATCCCTGTCGATTGCCTTGTTTGTAGCCTCTTCGTTTTTGTAATAGCCTTTCATGACATTGTAACCACGACAACAAACTTCACCCTGAACATTATCGGGACATTCTTCCCCGGTCTCCGGATCGAAAATGGCAACCTCAACATTCGGGTATTCAAAACCAACTGTTGTTGCCCGAGCTTCGGGTGAGTTATGTGTGCGGGTCGCTGTCATACCGGGCGATGATTCCGTCAAACCATACACGCTGATGATGTCTTTCATATTCATTTTATCCATCACCTGCTTCATGGTTTCAATCGGGCAAAGTGCCCCGGCCATGATACCGGTCCTTAAGCTGCTCAGATCGAACATATCAAACATCGGGTGATGCAATTCGGCGATAAACATTGTTGGAACGCCATACAACGCCGTGCATTTCTCTTTCTCGACAGATGCCAGTACCATTAAGGGATCAAAGTCTTCAACGATGACCATGGTTGCTCCGTGCGTGACGATGGCACACAGAGCCAACACACATCCAAAACAGTGGAAAAATGGTACGCAGACCAATAAACGATCGGCCGAGGTATACCGTAAACATTCGCCGGTTGCCTTTCCGTTATTCAGAATATTGTGGTGCGACAACATCACTCCTTTTGGAAAGCCTGTCGTTCCTGAAGTATATTGCATATTGACGACATCGTGAGGAGAAACAGTATTCTTTAGTTCTTCCAGTTCCAGATCATCCAAATGGCTTCCCAAAAGCATGAGTTCGGCGGTATTGAACATTCCCCGATGTTTCTCCTGACCGATGAATACCACATTTTTCAATTTTGGAAACTTGACGGCCTTCAATTCACCGCGGGGATGATTTTTCAAGTTCGGAACCAGCTCGAATATCATGTTCACATAATCGCTGTCGCGGTAACTGTCAATCATGCACAAGGTATGAATATCAGCATCACGCAACAGGTACTCCAGCTCGGTCAACTTATAGTTGGTATTGATGGTGACCAATACCGCTCCGATCTTTGCAGTTGCGAACATAAAGGTCAACCAATCGGGCACATTATTTCCCCATATTCCTACTTTATCATCTCTACCCACACCAATATACATGAGCCCTTTGGCCATTTGATTGACCCGGTCGTTAAACTCGCTGTAGGTAAACCTTAAATTTCGGTCAGGATAGACGATAAATTCCTTTTCGGGTGTTTCGAACGCATATTTCTCCAGGATGCCACCCAAGGTATAGTCGATTAACTGCATGCTCTTTTAGTTGAAGGTTTAGTAGATTCAGAACGGCGTATATAAAACAACCAAAACACGTGCTTTGTGAGTATTGGCAGCATGTACGTTATGCATGACAATTGAGTCAAGATAGATACTGTCGCCCGTATTCAACCGGTAGAGGTCCTTCCCGTAATTAATTTCAACCTGCCCATCCAAAACATAGATGAACTCTTCGCCCTCGTGCGTTGACAATTTATAGTCGGATTGCTCCGAAGGCTCTATTTCAACAATAAAGGGTTCCATATTCCGGCCTACCTTATCGGCTGCCAGTGAAAAGAAATTGAGGTGCTCCCGCGAGCCGTTTTCCACTGATGTAAAACGAACTCCTGTTGAGTGATCTCCGGCACGTACGACGACTGGCCCCAAATGATCATTATCGTCTAAAAATGTCCCTAGCCGCACTCCCAGTGCCCTGGCAATTTTAATCAGGGGAGACAGAGAGGGGATAATACCCTCTGCCTCAATTCTTTGAAGTTGGCTAAGTTGCAGTCCGCTACGGTCGGCCAAATCTTCTATGCTCAACTTTTGATTGGTACGTATCTGTTTAATTTTTACGCCAAGGTTGTTTTCTTCAGCCATAACTTGGTTTTCTTAAGGTGACAAGCAAAATTAATTTTATTTTGAAAGACCTCAAATCTTAGCATCTGTCTTTTAACATCAAAAAAAAGAGGCAAACGTTATGTTTGCCTCTTTGTATGGTATATCAGTAAAATATTATAACCATCTCAAAAATTTGAAATCCTGACGATGCGGTAAATTCACGTTTTTAGGATAAAGACGCAAACCATAATTATATGATCCAGGTTCCATCAGTTGGATATTCAGATGATAGGTACTTTTGCCTGTCCCCGCTGTTTCCGGTTCAAACTCCAAGGTGTCCATTAGTTCCATCTGACCATTTTCGCCCGTAGACGTGATGATCATTTCCAAACCAATATCATCGGTTGAAAGTGATTTTAAGTCCAGTACAGCACTGGCCGTATAACTTTCACCGATTTTCAGTGCATTGGTAATTCCATCAGAAAATTGGACATTAACAACCTCAATATCGTCCCAAGCTTCGGTCACGGTATCTTTCCAGGCAGCCAGTTCTTTTGCCAACTTATAATCATCAGCGATCAAACTATTGTAACGTTTCGCCTGAGGATTATAAAAGCGAACCTGATAGTCACGAATCATACGGGTTGTTGTGAAATTCGGTGCAACCTGACCGATAGTGTTTTTCACAACACTCACCCATTCTTCAGAATACCCTTTATCATTCTGATCGTAATAAGCTGGTACAATTTCATCTTCAAAGATGTTGTAGAGTGTTTCAGCATCCAACTCATCCTGCAAATCCTGAACATCGTAAGTCCGCTCCATTGGCAACATCCAGCCGGCACCTTCCTTGTAACCTTCAACCCACCATCCATCAAGCACCGAGAAGTGAATTGTCCCGTTCATAACACCTTTCTCACCACTGGTACCTGAAGCTTCCAATGGACGGGTTGGGGTATTCAACCAAATATCGACTCCTTGCAACAATGTTTTTGCCAGGTTGATATCGTAGTTTTGAACGAAAATGATTTTCCCAAGGAAGTCGGGACGTTTCGAGATTTCAACAATATATTTAATCAGGTCCTGTCCGGCCTTATCGGCAGGGTGTGCTTTACCGGCAAAGATAAACTGCACCGGACGATCCGGATCATTTACAATTTTTGAAAGTCGGCCTAAGTTTCTGAACAGCAGGTGTGCCCGTTTGTAAGTCGCAAAACGACGCGCAAAACCAATGGTCAGTGCATTCGGGTTTATTTCGCTGAGAATATCAGAAATCAATTTCGGATTTTCGTGCCGCTTAACCCAGCTATCTGCAAAACGAATTTTGATGTAATCAATCATCTTGAGCTTCAAGCTCTTCTTCAGATTCCAGATTTCTTCATCCGGCACTTTATATATCTTCTCCCATAAATCGAAGTCAAGCTGTCCTTCAACAAATGACTTTCCGAAATACTTCAGGTGTAACTCCTTCCACTCCTTCGCTGTCCAGGTCGGGTAATGCACTCCGTTGGTCACGTAACCAATGTTGAGTTCTTCCGGAAGGAATCCTTCATACATGTGTTTCAGAATGTCTTTTGACACTTCGCCGTGCAACCAACTTACTCCGTTTATTCCCTGCGACAAATTTGCCGCCAGGTAACTCATATTGAAATGATCTTCTGCCGGATTAGTCTTACCAAGCATGATGAAATCGTCCCAGCTAAGACCTAATTTCTCGGCATAGAAACTCATATAACCGCGGAACAAATCGTTGTGAAACGAATCATGTCCGGCAGGAACAGGAGTGTGTGTTGTAAACAATGTCGAAGCACGAACAACTTCTTTTGCCTGGGCATAGCTCAACCCTTTGTCAGCAATAAAGTCTTTCATACGCTCCAAACCAATCATGGCTGCATGTCCTTCGTTACAGTGGTAAAGTTCCGATTCGAAGCCTAACTTGCGTAAAGCACGAATTCCTCCTAAACCAAGCAACATTTCCTGTTTCAGACGATTTTCATTATCACCACCATAGAGATGATGGGTCACAAAACGGTCTTCATCGCGGTTCTCATCAAAATCCGCATCCAACAGATATAAGCTGATACTTCCCACGTTAGTTTCCCAAAGGCGTGCCTTCAGGTTTCTTCCAGGGTATTCTACTTCAACTTGAATCCAGTTTCCATCTTTATCAAAAACCGGATGAACCGGAGCCTTGTTGAATTCCTGAGCATCGTAATTGGCCATCTGGTCACCATGAATGGAGATCACCTGCTTAAAGTAACCATAGCGATACAATAAACCAACCGCTACAAGATTCACTTTCGAATCACTGGCTTCTTTCAAATAGTCACCAGCCAAAATACCTAGTCCACCCGAGAATATCTTTAAGCTATCATGCAGACCGTACTCCATACTGAAATACGCCACATGAGGGCCTTCCAAATTCTTACGATCATCTAAATACTGCTGTAAATGCTTACTAACAGCCTGTATTTTGGCCACATAGACATCATCGTTTTCCAGCTCCAGGAATCGCTGATAGCCCACTTTATCCAGCAGATCAATTGGATTGTGTGCTGTTTCCTCCCAGATTTCCGGGTCGATAACTTCAAATAACTCGCGAGCATCAGAATTCCATGCCCACCACAAGTTTTTGCTCAACTCTTTCAGAGGAGCTAATTTCCCGGGAATGTTTGATTCTACAAACAGTTTCTTCCAATTTGGTATTTCCACAACAAGTTCTTTTTTAAGATTTCAACGTAACATAGCATAACCAACCACTACTGTTATTCTTACAATTAGCAAAACACAGCTCTAATCAATGATTAATTATCCAAAATCTTTTTGTGAAGATTTAAACAGATTACATCAAATCAGGGTTTAACATCAATCTTTCTTGGTTGATTTAGTTGCGGCCTTTTTTGGTTTAGTAGCGTCAGGCTTCTTCGCTTTGTTTTTTTTAACGGTGCTAGCCTGCAAACTCTTTAATTCAAGTTCGTATTTTCTAAGTTTTTCTTCCTTTTCGATTAATAGCTTATTTAAAGCTGCAATCTCTTTTTCAACCTTACTTTCAGGAACAAAACTATTCAACCGAAGTTCAAAGTCACTCAACACATTCATATAATTAATGAAAGCTTCATATGGACTTTCGAACGGATTATACGTTCGTAAAGGGTCCCCATCTGAGAAGAACTTCGTATTCATATAGTAAAAATGATTACACACTTGCAGGTATTCCCAGTCTTTAATCAAAGCGGCATCATCTACATTGTGCATTCTGGGCTCCAATTTGTAAAGTTTATCAAAAGCCTCTTGCTGTAATTCATTTCCTAACCAAATGGATAAATCCCGCTCCTCATTTGACCAGGAAATCGGATATGGTACACTAACCAATGAAATCGGCTGAAATAACTCTGCGACTTCTGACGGGGTAGCGAATTTAAGATCGGAATATTTGGCAACTGCAGCCGGCAATTCTTCCAGAAATTTTAAAATTCCGGTAGCGTCAGGTTGATGTTCGCCTAAGGTGCCATAATCCATAAAAAGATTAACAACTTCATCCTTAGTATCTGCATTCAGCCAACCCACAAACTTCTCTGGAGTAAGCGGATATTCGCTCCAGGCTTGGTTTGAAAAACGGAACGACAAATCATCGCTCATCTGAAAATTGCGCATTAATAACTTTAGCCGTGGATTTGCGGCACTACAATAAACATAGTTGGGCGATTTCCAGCCCAATACATGCTTCGGTCCTTCGGTTAACATGGCTTTATAGCCCATATCGGCAACCAAGCCACCTATCTCGTCGGAGTATATTTTCTCGGTATTACTGAAAACTTTAGGATCCTGTCCAAAGTACTTTCTGATTAACGCGGCATGCTTCTCCACTTGTTTCTTGAACAAATCGTGGCTTTTTAAGGCGACCAGTGAATGAGCATAAGGTCCGGCCAAAAACTCAACTTGTCCGGTCTCGGCCAGTTCAATAAAGGAATCCAGAACCTCGGGTGCATAAAGCTCGAATTGCTCCAAAGCTATCCCGGAAATCGAAAAGCTAACTTTAAAAGCGTTCTTATTTTTTTTGATGAGATCAAGCAAAATTTTATTCGCAGGCAAATATGAGTGATCAGCCACTTTTCGCAAAATGGTTTCATTGGAATAGTCATCATAGTAGTAATGGTCATTCCCGATATCGAAGAAACGGTATCTACGAAAACGAAAGGGTTGATGCACCTGGAAGTTTAAACAAATGGCTCTCATAGTATTATTCCTTTATTACTCGTTAATCAAAGCTTTACAATATACATCGCGAACATTTTTGGCAGAGTTTTTCCACTGCAGGTTATCAACTTCCTGCTTGCCATATTTCATAAATACGTTCCACAGTGCCGGATAATTGAGCAGACCATAAATAGCATCGGCCATAGCATGTGTATCCCAATAATCTATTTTTACGGCGTAATTCAAAATTTCTGAAACTCCGGATTGATGTGAAATAATTACCGGAACATTAGACTGCATCGCCTCCAGCGGGACAATCCCAAATGGCTCCGATACAGATGGCATTACAAATACATCACTCATCCTGAACATATCAAACACATCGTCTCCTTTAAGGAAACCTGTGAAATGGAACCGATCACTGATTTTCAGTGCTGCAGCTCGTTTCACCATGGCATCCATCATATCACCACTACCGGCCATCACAAAACGAACATTATTCATTTTCTTCAACACCAGATTTGCTGCTTCAACGAAGTACTCAGGACCTTTTTGCATTGTTATTCGCCCCAGGAAAGTCACGATTTTCTCGTCGACTCCCTTCTTCAACCTGATCTTTTCTTCGGCACTAACCGGCTCTACAGCATTGTAAACTGTAGTTACTTTTTCCGGATCAATGCCATAGCGTTCTATGACAATTTTCCGGGTCAGGTTACTTACTGTGATAATCTGATCAGCAGCATCCATTCCCTTTTTTTCAATTTCGTAAACCTGCGGATTCACACTTCCACCACTCCGATCAAAATCGGTGGCATGAACATGAATCACCAAGGGTTTACCACTGATTTCTTTAGCCGCGATTCCGGCTGGATAAGCCAACCAATCGTGTGCATGTATCAGATCAAACTCGCTATCCCGTGCGATTACCTCTGCCACCAGCGAATACTTATAGATTTCGTGTAGCAGGTTATTATCATACTTTCCTGAAAATTCCAACTTCCCCTCTTCGTCAGTTTCAACAAAACGTGTTGACTCTGTATACTTCTTACTGCTTAATTTCCAAAATTCTTCGGGATCGACATATGGAACCATACCCGACTCAACTTCATAATAATCAATCTTTTTCTGAAGACTTTCAAAATGAACTTTCTTCCGCGTAATCGCCACATTATTTGCTCCAATCAATTCCATGCTCGACTGTTCTTCGTCACCGTATGCCTTGGGAACAACAAAAGTAACTTCCACGTCTTTAAACGCAGCCAATCCTTTGGTCAGCCCATAACAAGCTGTACCTAAACCTCCTGAAATATGCGGAGGAAACTCCCACCCAAACATTAATACTTTCATACGCCTATGGAACTATTGAAATTAAACAAACATTATTCATCAAAATCGACCAACATCCGAACGACCCGTGCAATCGCAGCAACGCTCCATGCCTGAGAAATGGCCCCTTTAGCTACATGCGGAGGGTTGCCTGTATACATTTCAGCAATGGATCCAATACAATGCTCAGACATACTGTTTTCATAATCTTCTAAAATGCGTTTTGCGACATGCAAACCTCCTCGCCTATGAATACGCAGATAAGCTTCCACGAAAAACTGAATCAACCATGGCCAAACAGCTCCCTGGTGAATAACCTTTTCGCGTTGCGCAATACTGCCGTCAATAGCACCCTCATAGCGAGGATCTTCAGGGCTAAGTGTTCTCAATCCCCTTGGGGTTAACAACTGTTTTTTGACAACACTCAACACAGATTTCTGTTTTTCACGATCCAACGGTGTATAATCCATCGCTGCCGCAATTACCATATTTGGACGTATCGTCCAATCTTTATTAGTTAAACTGACGGAATCGGCCAGAAAATGTTCCGATTCACACCAGAATTGATCGATAAATGATTTTGCAATGATTGCGGGAAGTTCGTCCCACTCCTTGATGAATGCGTCATCCTGATTGGCCTTTGCCAACTCAAGCGACAGGCAAACAGCATTATACCAAAGAGCATTTACTTCCACAGGCATACTGTTTCGCTTCACAACTGGCTCCCCATCAACAACAGAATCCATCCAGGTCAGTGGCATATTGAGTTGTTCAGAACCTACAAGGCCATTGTCGTACATATGAATTCCATGGTCTGTTCCTTCCCGATATGCGCTGAGTATTTCTTTCATTGCCGGGCCATACTTGATCCAGATAAACTTGGCACATTTGACATCAGTGTACAAGTGCTGAACTGCCCAGAAAAACCACAATGGTGTGTCCAGTGCCGCATAACCGCTTTCTGGTTTCCCGAAAAGTTTCGGGAACAAGCCATTTTTCAGCCCGGTTAGTTGTGATTCCAAAATCTGCTCAAACGTTTCCCGGTCGTCGTGTTTCAATGTAAGACCTGGAAGTGCGACAAAAGTTTGTCGCGTAATACCGCCATACCAGGGAAAACCGGCAATAACATCTGTATGCTTTCCGCTTCGCATTATGAATTGCCGGGCGGAATTATTTATGCTGTTTAAAAATGAATTGCGTGGAATCCTGCTGTTGTACTCCTTCGTAAACTTAGCTTTTAGAGCCCCTGCTTTGGCCTCAACAGTTGAAGCGGAGAAAATGACACTTTCTCCTTTTTTAATCGGAATTTCAAAATAGCCAGGAACGTACAAATCTTCCTGGTAGTCAAACCCACGCTCTTTTTCCTTTTGATATTCAATATTGTTGTACCAATGCGGTACCGGAACAAATTCAGCCTCCTTAGAAAACTGCATATGTAAAAAGGGATAACCTTCGTACAACTTTATCTTAATTCCATTGGCAACGGGTGTGTATTTTGTATTGGCATACAAATTTGCTTTACTCAACTCATGGATGCTTCTGAAGGCTAAAAAAGGCTTGAAACGCAAGGTTGTTGGAGAGTTTGCTTCAACAAGTGTGTAGCGTACAAGAGCTTGCTCTTCATTCTCCACTAACAGTCGTTCTTTAGTCAACACCACTCCACCTACTCGCCAGGTTGTTTTTGGGATAACCTCAGCGTCGAAATCGCGGATATATTTATGTCCCTTAGGTTCGAATTTATCTCCTTCATACTTATGAATACCAAGATTAAATTCGGCACCATGCTGAATAACGGTTTCGTCCAGGGAACTTAGTAGCAGATGCTTATCTGTTGATAGTTCCGACACCGGACAGATCAACAAACCATGATATTTACGGGTATTACAGCCCGCAATTGTGGTACTAATATACGATCCTGCACGGTTTGCCCGCAGTACTTCTCTGGTTAGTGAATACTCCAGATTGACCAAATTACTTTTATCAAATTTCAAATAGCTCATAACTTTTCAGACTTTAGCCTAAAAATTTAATTATTGTGACAATTATCAGAAATTAACTGGGATGATTTGCTACAAACATACTGAAAGATTTTTAAAGAAAAATATCAGCATTATTTACATCCGTTCAATTCCTTTTGAAAATATTCTTTTTCATTTTGAAGGTTAAGATAAGGGAAATTAATTGTTAATTCCTTTATCTTCTTCATATTCTGTGTTAAAAAAATTGAATACTCCGGAGCATCTTTCCGGAATGGTTTATGATTGATCGCCTTCCTAATTTTTGAAATTTTAGCCATCAATTCAATACTCTTTTTATCGATTAAACTTTGCTGAAATTTTAACCAAATATGATCGACTGCAACAGGCGATAAATGCACTAAATCCGCAGCATAGAAACGATAATCACGCAACTCATCCATTACAATTTCATAGGATGGAAAATAGCTACAACACTCCTTTCCATAGCTCTTTACAAGCTGATCAACGGCCAACAACAAAGTCGATTTACTCAATTGATTCCCGCTTGCACCATCTTTCAAATGACGAATAGGGCTGACGGTAAATACAAATTTCAACTTTGAGTTAAATTTCAGCAGTACTGTTAACAAATCCCTAAATCGTTCAACAATCTCTTCCAATGTTAAGCGATACCGGATAAAATCGGAAGCAGGAGATTTATGACAATTGGCAACCACCTTACCGGTCTCTTTCAGATCGAAAACCCAAGCCGTTCCAAATGTAATTATGACATAATCTGCGTCCAGCAAAAACTGGTGCCCACATTCAACCTGTTTGTTAATTTTAGTTAAAGTTTCTTCAGCCGAACTACCTGAATACCTGCTATGAAAATCATAACTTCCCCATTGTCCACTTTGTTCAAACAAATCGGCTTCCGTATAAGCCCGTTTTTCAACCAATGCCTGCAGACTATTCGCAACAGACATGGGATTATAGACAATTCCAAACGGATTAATGAGTGTCTGAAAGTTCAATTCAGCCATCTTTCCACCAATATTCTCCGTAAAACAGGATCCCAGAAACAGAATTTTGTTGGAATAGTCCAACTTCCATTTATAGTCGGCAAGCTCTACTTCTGTAAAATATTGATTCATATGTTATCACTTCCAAATTTAAAATTCAATCTTCGTGCCTTCACCTTCAAATCTCGTTCTTCTTACCTGATTCTTTTAAATTCTTCTTTCTTTAACACCATCGCAGTTCGGGCCGGCAAATACAAATTCAAATAATGCTGACTGTCAATCCCCGCAAACGGACGAGTATAATATGTCATTCCATGGTCAATTCGCCCTTGACCACCAAATCGCTCTTCATCGGTATCGAAGAGTACCTTGAATTTCGAGGCTTCCAATGGAATACCATAACCCGTATATGAATTTGTAGGATTGAAATTGAAAATGATCAGAAAATCACCTCGTTGAAAAGCGAGTATCTGGTCTTCCTTATTGTCAAATCGCCAACGAACTACCGGAATAGACAACAAGCCGCTCTTTCGAATCCACTGCATCATTTCCCGATCAAAATCGGCCAGCCAATGAAAACGCAGATTTGGGTCATCGGCAAGATTCCATAACCGACGGGCATGCTTAAAGGACCAATCATTACCCTCTCGCGGGAAATCAATCCACTCAGGGTGCCCAAATTCATTGCCCATGAAATTGAGGTAGGAACCTCCGGCGCTTGAAGCTGTTGCTAAGCGAATCATTTTATGAAGCGCAATACCCCTATCAACCGTCAAATTGGGTTGATCTTTACGCATACTGAAATACATTTCCTTATCAATCAATCGAAAGATGATGGTTTTATCTCCCACCAAAGCCTGGTCGTGCGACTCGGCATAACTCACGACTTTCTCATCCAATCGTTTCGAGGTTAATTCGTAAAAGATTTGGCCAACATCCCAATTCTCATCAGGAACTTCTTTGATCAGTTTGATCCAAAAATCAGGAACCCCCATTGCCATGCGGTAATCGAAGCCGAAACCACCATAATCCTGTGGACTGGCCAATCCCGGCATGCCACTCATCTCTTCTGCAATCGACAAAGCATGAGGGTTGATCTCGTGAATCAATTTATTAGCCAAGTAGAAATAACTCGTCGCTTCAACATCGACGTTGGCATTATAATAATCGGCATAGCCCGTAAAAGCTTTGCCCAATCCATGATCGAAATATAACATGCTGGTCACGCCATCGAAACGATAACCATCGAACTTAAACTCTTCAAGCCAATACCGAATATTGGAAAGTAAAAAATGTAGTACTTCATTTTTACCGTAATTGAAGCAGTAAGAATCCCAAGCCGGATGCTCCCCTTTAAGGCCATTGTGAAAAAACTGGTAACGGGTCCCATCGTATTTTCCAAGCCCTTCATTTTCGTTCTTGACAGCATGAGAATGGACCAAATCGATGATCACTGCTATTCCCATACCATGTGCCGCATCAATCAAGGCTTTGAGTTCACCGGGCGTTCCGAAACGCGACGACGGTGCAAAAAAACTGGAAACGTGATATCCGAAACTTCCGTAATAAGGATGTTCCGGGATAGCCATTAATTGAACCGTATTGTAACCAGCCTCTTTAATTCGAGGCAAAACATGCATGCGAAATTCGTTATATGTATGAACACGCTCTTCTGCGCCAGCCATTCCAATATGACTTTCGTAAATCAGAGGAGCTTCCTCACCCCGATTAAAATCGGTATTTATCCATTCATAAGGCTCATCGGGACCCCAGACCTGTGCACTAAATATCTTTGTTTCGTCATCTTGCACGGCCCGATTCACCCAAGCGGGGATACGGGTTCCACTACCGCCTTCCCAGTGAATAGAGAATGCATACAGATCGCCGTGCTTCAACTGGTCCTGTGCGAGCTGCAATTCCCAATTTCCATTGCCCACAGGCAAAAAACGATAAGTTTCGTCTTGTTTCCAATTATTGCAATCTCCGATCAGGTAAATGGCAGTTGCATTTGGTGCCCAATCGCGAAGTATCCAGCCTTCATCAGTTCGGTGAAGACCATAATATAAATAACCGCTTGCAAAATCACGCAGGCTTCCGCCATTTGTCAATTCCTGCTCTTTACTAATAGCAGCTTCAAAGCGTGATAATATCTCCGATGCATGATTTTTTAACCAAGGGTCGTGTTCGATTAGTTTCAAGGTATCCATAGCTGCTTGCTTTTCCATAAAGATAGGGAATTACTCTTTGCTCCGCCCTCAAAAACCGCCATTTTTCAAAGATTTTACAACAGTTTTATATTCATGCTTCTTGTGATTTTGACACCTTGGAGCTGAATACTGACAGCACTTTCCGGAACCGAGACTTTTATAGAAAAAAGAAAATCAGCCAATTATCGACAGACAAAAGACTGATTTTCCTGAGCGGGAAACGGGGATCGAACCCGCGGCCCTCAGCTTGGGAAGCTGATGCTCTACCACTGAGCTACTCCCGCAAATTTTGATCAAATGTAAAGTATTTTTTAATTCATTATTCCACCGGAGCCAATTATTCTAATTTTTGCCCGGGGTAAAACCCAACCCGGACACGCTGAATAAAATTCTCGATTCGTTTCACCCGAGTTTCGGGTCTTTTAGCTTGGTTGATGTAGTTCACGATGCCTTCCTTATAAGAAAAGGATAAAGCCTCAAACTTCTCCTTCAGCTCCTGATCTTCATCCAGCAGCCATTGGAAATCCTCGGGTACTTCCAGCACCTTCGGCGACAGATCCTGCTCAACGACCATGCGGACTTCATCACCCTCTTTTTTACCAACCTTCTTCAATATTTCTTTGCGGATATAAATTGCATGCTCGCTGTTCCCAATCGGAACCAAACTGCCTGTTTTATGCACACCGTCAATCCAGCAATTGATACGTACCGGCCCGCCAGTTCCGAATTCCTTGCGTACATCAAATGGAAATCCCGCAAAGGTACCCGGAATGCCTCGTTCCATCGGGAACAAAATGGTACTGTATTCAAAGCGTTTTATCGCCATAGCTTATTCTGACTGTTTTTCTGATTGAATAAATTTCAAATTCCGCATCAATCCACTGTACTTGGTCCGTTTTACAGCTGATTTCCGGAAAAGCTCCGCGAAAAGAGACTCGTCCATATTCGTCCACTCATTCCGGCTCAGGCCCATCAGTTTCGGGTGCGGATCAAAAGCTTCCTCATCGTGCGGTTCCGATTTCAAATTCCAGGGGCAAACATCCTGGCAGATGTCGCAACCAAACACCCGATCATCAAATTTCCCAGACAGGGCTTCATCAATCTCACCGCGCTGTTCGATGGTCTGGTACGAAATGCACCGCCGGGCATCCACCACATAAGGCTTTATAATGGCTTGTGTCGGGCAAGCATCAATGCAGCGCGTGCAATTTCCACAGTGATTACTTACAATTCTTTCGTCGGGTTCCAGCTCCAAATCAATCAGTAATTCTCCAATAAAGAAGAAACTCCCGTGTTCAACGGAGATCAGGTTCGTATTTTTACCAATCCAGCCCAATCCGGCTCGTACCGCCCAAGCTTTGTCGAGCACCGGCGCCGAGTCTACAAAAGCCCGTGCGTTGCAAGGTGCAATCTCATCCTGAATAAACCTGAGCAGATCTTTCAGCTTATCTTTCAAAACAAAATGGTAATCTGTACCATAGGCATATTTCGACAGGACAGGTGCTTCCGGATCTTTTTGCGTCTCTTTGGGATAATAATTCAGCAAAACTGAAATCACCGACTTTGTTCCTTCGTGCAACAGCCGGGGATCCAACCGTTTTTCGCGGTTTCGGCTCATGTATTCCATTTCTCCCTGCATCCCTTCAGCAAGCCATTTTTCGAGCCGGGCTTGTTCTTCTGCCAAATAATCAGCTTTTGAAATTCCACAGGCCAAAAACCCGATATCCAGCGCCTTTTCCTTAATACGTTCTCGTTGTTCTCGCTTGTCCATCAGGCAACAAGGTATAAAAAAACCCGGATTGTCCGGGTTTATAATTGAAAGCTTTTCACGAAGTACTCAATCAATATCTTAAAAGAATCCCAATTCCAAACGGGCTTCTTCACTCATCATCGATTTGTCCCATGGCGGCTCAAACGTTAACTCAACATGAGCATCTTCTATTCCTTCAACAGCCAACGCTGCCTGGCGGGTATCTTCAACCAGCATATCGGCAACCGGGCATCCCGGAGCTGTTAAAGTCATGATGATATTGGCTTTATTGGTTTCATCAACGTCGACATTGTAAACCAAACCCAAATCATATATATTGACCGGAATCTCCGGATCATAAACATCTTTCATTTTCTCAATAATCAGATCAATTCTGTTATCCATATTATATCCTCCTATTCTGAAATCTTCTTATAAGCAACAGCGTACAACTTGATTTGTTTGATCATGGCAACTAAGCCATTTGATCGCGTTGGCGACAAATGTTGCTTAAGACCAATGTCATCAACAAAATGAAATTCACTACCCAAAATCTCATCGGGCGTATGTCCGGAAACCACCCTCAACAATAGGGCCACCAAACCTTTTACGATCACGGCATCGCTTTCGCCCTGGAAAAATATTTTTCCGTCTTTTATCTCCGGCACCAGCCACACCCGACTTTGGCAACCTTTAATTACATATTGGTCGTTTTTCAATTTTGAATCCAATTCCGGCAAATCATTACCCAGTTCAATCAGGTAACTGTATTTATCCATCCAGTCTTCGTATATCGAAAACTCTTCGTTAATCTCTTCCTGGATTTGATCAATCGTCATAACTCGTTCTTTTAGGGTACCAAATGTCGTAAAATTTTCAGGCATCTAAAATAATCCGACCGTTTCAACGTAATAATTAAGAAAAAGAAAAGAAAAATGAATTCATTGAATAATTCTAAATTAAACTGAACCATAATTCCATGGGGTTAAATTTCGTATTTTTGATGAAAGAAGAACCAAAAATTAACTATAAAAAAGATCTCAATGAATTCATTAAAAGGGTCTCAAACAGAGAAAAACCTATTAAAAGCATTTGCCGGCGAATCACAAGCGAAGAACCGATACGAATTTTTCGCCAAACAAGCACGTGCTGAAGGACTGGAACAAATTGCTGCACTTTTTGAAGAAACCGCCATTAACGAACAGGCTCATGCCAAGCGTTTTTTTGGCTTTTTAGAAGGAGGCATGGTTGAAATTACAGCAGCTTATCCGGCAGGCCAGGTAGGAACTACATTGGAAAACCTGCAGGCTGCAGCTGATGGTGAAAACGAAGAATGGACTGAACTATATCCGGAGTTTGCCAGAATTGCCGAAGAAGAAGGATTCAAGCAAGTTGCAACGGTGTTTAAAACGATCGCTAAAATTGAAAAGCATCACGAAGAGCGCTACCGCAAATTGTACAACAATCTGGAAGAAGGCAAAGTATTTGAACGCGAAGGCAAAGTAACCTGGAAGTGTCGGGTATGCGGATTCCTGCATGAATCGGCCCGTCCGCCAAAAAAATGTCCAGCTTGCGAACATGAACAAGCTTATTTTGAGTTAGAAGCCACAAACTTTTAATATATTTGATACCGGGAATTCATTTTCCCGGTATTTTTTGCGATAAACAGGTTAACTATATATTCATGAAAAGCATTTTACCAAGCCTCGAAAAACGATTTCCGTTTTTCGAGAAAGAGTTAATCGCTGAAATGCACCAAAACAGCATTGTACAGGAATTCAACCCGGGAGATGAAATCTTACGTGAAGGTCAATATATCAAATCATTTCCCATTGTATTGGAAGGTAACATTCGAATTGTGCGGAATGACAGCGAAGGAAGAGAGCTGTTACTTTACTTTCTGAATCCGGGGGAAGCCTGCAGTATGGCGCTAACTTGTTGCGTGGGCGAACAACAAAGCAATATAAATGCTTATGCTGAACAGCAAAGCACCATAATCCGCATTCCGTCCGATTTACTGGATCATTGGATGATCAAGTATCCGTCGTGGAAAACCTACATTATGTACTCGTACAGAAAGCGCTTTGATGAACTTTTGGAAACAATCGACGCTATTGCATTTTTGGGACTGGACGAACAGCTCAGTCGTTATTTCTATGCCCGCTTTAAGGCAACCGGAGAAACTGTTTTCCAGGGAACACACCAGGAGATTGCCAATCATCTGAATACCTCGCGGGAAGTTGTTTCCCGATTATTAAAACAAATGGAGCAGAAGAAACTCATTAGTTTGAGTCGAGGAGCGATTGATTATTCTCAAATTATAAGCCTGACGGCATAATTCACTTTTAGCATTTTTTTTGCCATATGTGACACAAGTCACATTCAATCTGAATCCCGGACTATTACTTTGTCGAAAATTTTCGGCAATGAAACTGAAGGCATTTTTACTCAAACACAAATGGCAAGCCCTGGGAATCGGAGTCGGTATTATTGCCGGCTACCTCTACTGGTATTACATTGGCTGTACTTCGGGAACATGTCCCATTCAATCGAACTGGCATACAAGCTCCTTATACGGAGGGCTGCTGGGCTATTTCATCAGCGATCTGAAAAAGAAACCTCAAGCCAAAAAGGAAGATCAGGATGGAACAGTTTAAGACAATCATCAACAGCAACACGCCGGTTCTGGTCGATTTTTTTGCCACCTGGTGCGGCCCCTGTAAAATGATGGCTCCTATCCTTGAACAGGTAAAAAGCCAACTGGGCGAAAATATTCGTATCCTGAAAATTGATGTGGATAAAAATCCGGCTCTTGCCCAACAATTTCAAATCCGCAGCGTCCCCACCCTTAAAATTTTTCAAAACGGACAAGTAAAATGGACCGGCAACGGTGTTGTGCAAGCCGATCAGCTAGCCGCTGTCATTCAATCCGTAACGAGACTGCAGGCAACTTAAAGACATCAAACAGTCCATCATAAAAAAAAAACGATGATGACTTAAAAATATAGCGCTTCTATACCCGAGATGGAGTCTATTTACTAAAAGCAAGCAAAAGGGAGAGAAAAGCGAACAGGAACTCGTACGAGTTCCTGTTTTTGTTTTTGTTTGATATCTATTGACGAAGCCTTGTCCAAAAAGAGCGTCGCACCAATTTTTTTTTTTACTCTCTCCAAATAATACGTTATATTCAACATCAAAAATAGATAGTCAATATGCCCCTTGCCTTATTCGATTTTGACGGAACACTAACACAAAGCGATTCTCTCATTCAATTTATTCGATTTACGAAGGGGAATTTTCGCTTTTTAACAGGAATGTTCTTCAACTTCCCAACGCTGCTGGCGCTTAAAGCCGGTGTGATTTCAAACCAGAAAGCCAAAGAAATTATCTTCACTTATTTTTTCAAAGGAACCAAAAACAAAGATCTCCTACGCCTAGGCGAACAATTCTCCAAGAAAATAATCCCGGGGTTGATTCGATCAGAAGCGAAACAGACGTTAAGTAGATTCCAATCGGAACAAATACGGATAGTGATCGTTAGCGCTTCATTTTACTTTTGGCTAAAAGATTGGTGCTTAGATAATAATTTCGATTTAATCGCAACTGAGCACGAGACCATTGACGGGCTAGTTACCGGGAAAATCAAAGGTCGAAACTGCCACGGCATAGAGAAAGCAAGGAGAATTCGGAACTCTTACAACTTAAGTGAACACCGACCTGTTTACGCCTACGGTGATAGCCAGGCAGACAGAGCAATGCTCAATTTGGCTGACTACAAATGGATGAAATGGAAACCACAATGAATCAACCCTTTATTCAAGTCCTAAAAATCCCACATTACCTGAAGAATCTGTTTGTATTTCTTCCGCTTTTCTTTTCAACCCAACTCCTGCATGTAGACCTGATTTTAAACGCAAGCCTGGCATTTATTTGCTTCTGCTTGATGGCAAGCTCTGTTTATATTTTCAACGACATAGGGGACCTTCAGGAAGACCAGTTACATCCAGAGAAAAAGTGTCGACCGATAGCTGCAGGCAAAATGAGCATCCGAAAAGCCCGGCTACTTGAAATAAGTTTAGCAAGCATTTGCTTAATTCTAAGTCTCACCATTTCGCTAAAGCTCACCCTCCTATTGCTTAGTTACAAAGTCCTGAATATTTGCTACACACTCTTTCTGAAAAAAATTGCAATTGCTGACGTGCTGACAATAAGCCTCGGGTTCGTCCTGCGGATCCTTGCTGGCTCGCTCTCTACTGGCATCGTCTTATCTTCATGGATCGTGATCATGACGTGTCTCCTGGCCTTGCTGATTGCCCTCGGAAAAAGAAGGGTCGATGTCCTCTACTACAGGAGACACAACATAAAGCTCCGAAAGGTGGTTAGCGGCTACGGAATCCGGACGATAAACATATTAATGATAATAATTTCAATTATCATCATTCTCGTGTACATCATGTATACTATCGCGCCAGAAAGCATTCAACGAATTGGCTCCCAATTTCTGTTTGAAACTACCTTTTGGGTTGCTGCCGGGATTTCTCGCTACCTGCAACTCATATTCATCAAACATTCATCCGATCCGCCCGTTCAGATGCTTTTGAAAGACCACCCTTTAAAATTGATTCTCTTGGGATGGATACTAAATTTTTGTTATTTCATTTATCTCTGAAACCCCATGAAATACTTCAAAAATATCACCGAATGGCAGATCCTATTCCTTATCCTAACCTGGCAAATATTACTCACTTTCCAGGGTCTGGATCTGGCCGACACCGGTTTTCACCTGTCAGCTTTTCATTTTATTTTTAACGATCCCTATTCGGTACAATATTCGATGATGTTTTGGCTGTCCGACGTCTGCGGCGCTTTATGGATGAAGCTTTTCCCTGCCGGAGGGCTTTATTGGATGAGAATTGGCTGGGTATTCGTATCAAGCTCAACATTCTTGGTTTTTTATCATTTACTACGCCTTGTCGCCGACCGGAAACCAGCTTTGATCAGCTTATCGATCACAACGGTGTTTATTCTTCGCGGAGGTCCTGAATGTTTGAACTACGATCTGTTCACTGCTTTGGGATATAGCCTCAGCTTGCTTTTTATGGTAAGGGGGCTGTTAACACCCAAAGCCTACCTACTTTACCTTTCAGGTCTCCTGCTAGGTATAAGCTTCTTTTTTAAACTATCCAACATCAGTTCCCTGGGTTTTCTTTTGCTCATCCCTTTTTTCGGCATCATCTCACACACCGAACGAGCGACAATTTTAAAAAATATCGGGATTACAATTGCCGGGATCATTACCGGAGCAACACTTATTTTATTGTTAATTAAAGAATTGGGGCATTGGCAATTATTTTGGGAGAACATTCGGTTTATTGTTTACATGGGAGCAGACCAGCAAGCTTCTCACGGATTAAAACCGATGCTTCTTTCCTATCTTTACGGATACGCCAATGCGTTCGTAATGTTGACTGTGTTTCTAATTGCAGTAGTCATATTGAACAAGTTTCATCAACGTCATCCTCGACTCCTACAAGGGCCTAACAGCAACCGTTTACTGGTTATTATGGCAAGCATCTTGCTGCTGTTCCTTATCTTCCTCCCCGACCCGGTATGGAGTAAAATCAGGTATCTGTTTATCGGGCTCATGCTGTACTACGGTATTTATGAAATGTTAAATCTCAATACAAACAAAACGATTCGTTTGCTGGCTTTTGCCGGTTTGCTCCTGTTGGTTATTACCCCTCTGGGGTCCGACTCGGGACTGGGAAAATCGATTTGGGGAATGTGGCTTCTGGGACCGTTGCTACTGATCGGTACTCCCTCATTCAACAAACTAAAAATACAGCCCCCTACCAAAGAATTGGTTGACGTACTCCGAAAAGCTGTGGCAATCCTTCTACTTGTAAGCGGAATAGTCTACGCTTGGCAACACACCTACTTCGATACCGGATCGAGATTTCAGAAAACCTACAGCATCAGACACCCGAAGCTAAAACTAATTTATACCTCCCCCGCACGAGCAAATGCAATGAATGAACTAATAAAAGACGGCTTACCCAAATTGAAAGACCAAAGCTACTTATTGTCCTTCATCGAAATACCGCTTTTCAATTACCTGACCGACAAGCAGCCCTTTATTTCAACATCGTGGCCCAAGCTGTATTACAAGCCGCAAACCTTTCGTGACAAACTCGCAGAGGCTCTGATTCATCGCAAACAGTTACCAGCAATCATCCGGCAAACGCAGGCAACCAAACTTGCTGACTGGCCATCAGACGGCCCCGGGCACTTCGACGACTGGCCCGGGCATTTGCGCGTGCTGGACGAATTCACCAGCCAATACCATTATCAGGTTGTTTGGGAAAATGAAATATTTCAAGTGCTAATTTGTGAAGAGAACGGGAAGTAAAATGCAGGTCGTTCCTCTTCAGTAAAAGTGAATGCGCACCAACATCTCCGGATAACAGTATTCGAACAAGCCTTTTTCGTACAAACGGTTAGCCGTAGTTACTATGTCAACATCCGGCTTTCCGGCAACCAGCAATAATTTACGCGGATCGCGACGATATTCCCGACTGATATTCAGCCCATAATAACGAAGCAAACGCTGAAATCGATCCACACTGGCTTCTTCTTTCAAGCGTACCTCTATTTGTCTTGTAAAATAGAATGGATCCTGTGAATTGAGATGGTAATACAGACCCGCAACGTACTCGATTCGCTCGTCATGCCACAACAACCTCCAGAGGTCATCGGCGGTATTGGGCGGAAAAAGCCTGACTTCCAATTGACGGCTCTGCCCCTCCTGCGCCATATACGAATCGGGCCGGACAATACCGGTTTCCTGCAACAAGCGATCCAAATCGCTGGCAAAAATGTTAGCACTCCCTATACGGGCCACCTGCGGATCGCCTTTTTCAAAGAAAACCTTCTGACCAACATTGTAGTAATAATTATCCTGTGCATTCAGTTTGGTTAACAGGAAGCAAAAACAGCCAAGCAGTAAGATAAATGGACAACGAAACAACATAGGCGAACTCTCCTTTCTATGTATTGAACTAAAAGCGGTCTAAGCACCGTCCCGCCTTAACTCCTCATCAGCGAAATAGCTTCTTTCAACACTTTCTGCTCCAGTTCAAGCTCTTTAACACGCTGTTTCAAAGCCTCGTTTTCGCTGTTGTCACTGTAGTCCGGCTCCTGATAATCGAACTGCTCGGCCAGCTCGCGAAAGAAATTATACTTTAAAGCCTCCGATAATTCGGCCAACCGTTGTACCTGCAGCTTCTCCCGATCCAACAGCTGATGAGTACCTGAGTACGTAATATCCAACTCGCGAGCCAGTTTCCGAATATTCATTCCGCGTTTTTGAACCTGACGGTTAACCATTCTTTTAAGTTCCAGTTGTTCCATGATTTCCGGTTTTCAGCATAAGTTACGAACTTCCTGCTTTAAAACCACCCAAAACAAATATTACTTCCTGTTATTGTCAACTATATTGAAGTTATTATTACTTGCAATAAACTTACACATCACGATACCAGCATTTCAGTTGTATAGTTTCCTTGAATGCTTACTTATATTGCAATATACATTATCTATATTGCTCATCTACTTTCTTATACCTCACTTTTTCTTAATGATATTTCAACATCACAACATCATCAACAACAAATCCTTATATGTTTTCAACATGAATTACTGCATGACTTACAGTTGCATAAAAATAGTTAAGAATAGAGGACATATTTTACAGCAAAAAGCAATTAAAGTCAATGAATGATAACAGGATGTACAGAAAAACAGGAACTTAGTCGTCCCATAAACGGGAACGACTTTCCTTCAGGGGAAAGAGCGAGAAAAAGAGTTGGGAAACAGTCGAGGCAACCGTATTATCCGGCTAGTCCTGGGCCGGAATTAGCTCAACATCATCACCAGCTTTTTCAAAGCGGCGATAAACTGGTCAATTTCCTCGAAGGTGTTGTAAACAGCAAAGGAAGCTCGGATGGTTCCTGTAACATTGTAATGCTGCATGACGGTGTCGGCACAAAGGCGCCCGGAACGAACAGCAACCCCCATTTTATCGAGCATCGTGCTGATATCGAACGAGTGAATACCTTCGATATTGAAGGTGATCACGCCCGACTTCTCGTCTTGGGTTCCGTAAATAATCATCCCGGGAATCTCCATCAGCTTTTTAGTCGCATAAGCCAGCAGTTTATGTTCGTATTCCGCGACTTCTGCTACACCCAGGTTCTCCAGGTATTTAATGGCTTCACCAAAAGCTACTACCCCGGTAATGTGTGGCGTACCGGCTTCAAATTTATAGGGCAGGTCGTTATAAATCGTTTTCTCAAAGCTTACTTCCGAGATCATCTCGCCCCCACCCTGGTAAGGTGGCATTTGCTCCAGTAATTCTTTGCGGCCGTAAAGCACACCAACACCGTTGGGTCCATACATTTTGTGGGCTGAAAAAACATAAAAATCGGTATCCATATCCTGCACATCGACCGGCAGGTGCTTCACCGCCTGAGCGCCGTCGACCAACACCTTCACACCAGCTGCATGGGCTTTAGCGATGATTTGTTTCACCGGGTTGATTGTGCCGAGTGTGTTGGCCACATGAGCCACCGCAATGAGTTTGGTTTTCGGATTGATGAGTTCATCCAGCTTCTCAATCATCAGGCGACCATTATCCTCAAAGGGCAACACCCGGATTTTTGCTCCTTTGCGGCCAGCCACCATTTGCCAGGGCACAATATTGGCATGATGCTCCATTTCGGAAACAATGATCTCATCACCTTCACCGATAAAAGCCTCGCCAAAAGAAAAAGCCACGAGGTTAATGCTCTCGGTTGTTCCTTTGGTAAAAATGATTTCCTCGCGATTGGGAGCATTAATAAAGGCTTTCAACTGATCGCGAACAGCTTCGTATTCGATAGTCGCTTTGTCAGCCAGAAAATGTGCTCCGCGGTGGATATTCCCATAATATTCAAGGTGCAACTGCTCCTCCTTCTTCAAAACCTGCATAGGTTTTTGCGACGAGGCAGCACTATCAAAATAAATCAGTGGTTTATTGTAAACCTTCTGATCCAGAATCGGGAAATCTTTTCGTATGCGGGCTATATCGAGTGTCATTGTTCATTCCATTTTATGCAGTCTCACAAAGCTACTAATTTTTTAATTAGAGGAATGATTTCGGATGCAGCGCGAAAAGGGATTAACAATCCAAAAACATTGCAGTCCCCTTCCATTTGTAAGAAACAACGGAAAACAAAAAAATCCACCCCTAAGGATGGATTTTTGCTATCGTTATTTTTACTTAACTACAGTTTCACATTGCCGGTCTCGTCGGTGTAATCACCAATAATTTCGCCGCTATTGTTGATCGTCACATCACCGTAAACAGCAATCGAACTACTGCTGCCTACAAACTCGAGCGAACCACCGCTGTTAACAATTAAATCGCCGTAAACGACCAACGAACCGTCAACAATCATTTTCTGGTTCACAATCAAAGAAGTCCCGCTGCTTGCATTTCCGTTCTTTTTCTGGCCCGTTGCCAAAGAACCGATGATCACAAACTCACCTTGTGAGTTCACATTCACATGCTGGCTGACGGCCAACGAGCCACACCAGATCAATTGAGCACTGATGTTCATTCCTCCCAAGCTGGCAGAACCACTGTAAGCCTGATCGTCATTTGAATTCACATTTAACCAGCTGTTTCCGGTATAGGCAGGGTAACTGCTACAAGTATATGTTGGCGTTTCTTCGCCAGTGTCACCCTCATCATCAGCACAGCTAAGGACTTTCAAGATTTTCAATCCCCCTGTTCCGTCTGCAACAAAGATGTAATCGTCGCCGCTCTTAACGTAGTTTGCAGAACCTTCAAGGCTCAGTCCGCCAATTTCAACCGGGTTATCCAAGCCATTGGCAACTAAACTATATACGACAACACCGGCAGCACCCTCGGCCATAAAAATGTGTTCGTCGTTCACTGTTACCGCATTACAAACCACTTCTTCAGCGATAATCTCAGGATCAGTAATAGAAGCGACCGGAATAGAAATTTTCTGAGAACCGTCGGCCAGGCTGTAAACACCCAAACCGTCATATCCTTCCGACACTAAAACATGGTTGTCATAAAAATCGATTGTACGCTTGGCTTCAGCAACATCGCTACTAACCGTGAAGCTTGTCGCTTCAGCCATTGTACTCAACGTGTAAACATGCACACCTTGTGTTCCACTCAGGGTTACCAGCTTGTCGCCATCAATACCTACAGCACGAAGATCATCCGTATTGATTGAAGAAGTCAACAGATCTTCACTAAATGTAAAAGTTGAAAGCGCACCAGTATTACCCGACACACAATAGTAATCGTTCTCTCCGGCAACCACATCCGTTCCAACGTAGCTGCTTAACTCGATAAACAGAATGTCATCTGAAAGCATGTCGCCATCCAGGGTCATTTTCACCAAAACGGCAGGGTTAGTAACGTTTTCGTAAGCATCGACATCGCGCGCTCCGGCCATGTACAGCACACCATCCTTAATGGTCAGCGAACTGATATCCATGCTCGGGAAAACAGCATGCATCGCTAACTGCGGCATCGTTGGATCCGAGATATCGATTGCATCAACAGCTCCCAAATAGCTTGCTCCTTTCACATTATAAGAAACGTAAGCATAATTGCCGTTGAAGCAGACGTGCGTGGCCTGTAACACCAAACCATCATACTCGGGAGCATCAACTTCCGCAATCAGCATAAGGGGTAAGTCACTGGCAACTTCAGAATCAATTGTAGCAGATTTACTGATATACGATTCCGTACTAAAGAAATTTTCAGGCATTGCAGGCATACCCTGTTTTTCAACTACGCCGGCATTATCGGTATGGACACGGCTGTCCAGGTTTTGTAATTGAAGAATAATTTTTTGATCACTTTGAGAATCTGAGTTTGAATTTTCCGAATCGCAAGCAAACATAATCATCCCAATCAACACAAGCACATAAAATCTAGTTTGTCTCATAAAGAACTGGTTAAACAAGTATTACTAAGTCACAACATTCCCTTTTACTTCGAATCGCTTATTTCTGTGGTATGGAGCTGCTAATCTAAGAAAGAATATCCTTAAAAAGCAAAAAGACTCGCAAATAACGAGTCTTTTACAATATATATTATACTGATCTATTAATTTATGTCGCACGAGTGACATTTGGCTAACTCACCTTTCAGGCGTTTTTCCACCAACTCGTCAATCCGATCGCGTAATGCCTCTACTCTGATTTCCTGTACAACCTCATGAGCAAATGCATTCATCAGCATCATACGGGCATCGTTCTCGTTGATCCCACGTGCACGCATGTAGAACAAAGCGTCCAAATCGATTTGACCAACCGTTGCCCCATGGCTACATTTTACATCATCCGCATCAATAATCAACTGCGGTTTTGTATTCATCTTCGCCGTGTCGGTCAACAATACATTGTTATTACGCTGGAAAGCATTGGTTTTTTGTGCATCGCGGGCCACATGAATACGGCCGGTAAATGCGCCTACAGAATCCTCATCCAACACATTTTTATATAGCTGATTGCTCAAGCAATTCGCCTTATTGTGCAATATATTGGTAAAATTATCCACGTGTTGACGTTTGTCCGTAAATGACATTCCAAAGACACCGGCTTCAGAATGCTCGCCATCCAGACTCACGACAAGGTTGTTCCGGATTAATCCACCATGCAAACAGGCGACACCCGATAACAAGTTCGATTTCTCTCCAACTTTAAAGAAGCTTGAATTCACCGAGTTCGACTTGTTATTCTGATTCTGTATCGTGTAAACATCAACCACTGCACCATCACCCACAAAGACTTCGGTCACGTTGTTTCCTAAACAATCAATTGAGCTCAAAGTATGATCGCAGAAAATTACTTTTGCTTCAGTCTTAGCCCCGGTAATAATCAAATTACGTTGGGTTGAGAACGTTGCTTCCTGACCACGGGTCAGGTTGATCACCTGAATAGGTTTTTCCAATTTCACACCTTCGGGCACATACAGGAAAAATCCATCCTTCGCAAAGGCAGTATTCAACGCAACCAACGGATCGTTTGACAAAGCTGCCTGACGATTCAAATAATTCTCCAACAACTCGGGCTGTTCATTGGAAATCTGTTTCAAACTACCTGCCACAACACCTTCCGGTAAACCTTCCAATTGGAGGTTGCGTGCATAATACCATCCGTTAATCAACAAAACAGTATACGTATCGAGCTGCGGAACATCGCATTGAAACACTTCATTCAGGTCTACGTCAACGGTTTCATAGGCCAACACGTGGCGATACTCTTTCCCGAAAACACGTTCCAGATTCGTGTATTTATAATCCTCGTTTTTAAAGCCTGGTACACCGACCTGCTCAAAACGTTTCATGGAGACATCACGCATGCGATTCAGCAGCGGCGAAGAACCTTCGTCGAGCAGGCTGCGCTTCTCCTTATATAGTTCGCTGTACTTTTCGCTTACAGCTTTTTTATTGATTCGCGTTTGAGTCATCTTAAACCAATTCTTTTTTAATCCAGTCGTATCCTTTTTCTTCCAACTCCAGAGCCAGCTCTTTACCGGCCGACTTGACGATTTGTCCGTTGTACAACACGTGTACAAAATCGGGCACAATATAATCGAGCAAGCGTTGGTAGTGAGTGATCACGATGGTTGAATGCTCAGGGCTTTTCAGAGCGTTAACGCCTTCTGCAACCACTCGAAGGGCATCAATATCCAATCCGGAATCAGTTTCGTCCAGAATAGCCAGTTTCGGTTCGAGCATGGCCATTTGGAAAATTTCATTTTTCTTCTTTTCACCACCCGAGAAACCTTCATTTACTGAACGGTTTGTCAGTTGAGAATCCAAGTGAAGCATGTCTTTCTTTTCACGCATCAGCTTCAAAAATTCGCCGGCAGTTAAAGGCTCCAAACCCTTAAATTTGCGGTGCTCATTGACAGACGTCTTCAAAAAATTCACCATTGGAACACCCGGAATTTCTACCGGATATTGAAAGCTCAGGAATAAACCTTTGCGGGCACGATCTTCAGGAGATAAATCCAACAGGTCTTCACCCAGGAAGGTAACTTCACCTTCTTCAATCTCATAGCCTTCACGACCCGACAATACATTTCCCAAGGTACTTTTACCGGCACCGTTTGGTCCCATAATCGCATGAATTTCACCCGGCTTAATTTCCAGGTTGATTCCCTTTAATATTTCTTTGCCTTCAACTGAGGCTCTTAAATTCTTTATTGTAAGCATATCTGTTTTTATATTCCAAGTTTCACATTCAATATTCTACGGGGATTAACCCACACTTCCTTCCAAACTAATCTGCAACAACTTTTGTGCTTCCACTGCAAACTCCATTGGCAGCTTGTTCAACACTTCCTTCGCGTAACCATTTACAATCATACCAATGGCATCTTCAGTTGAGATACCGCGCTGGTTACAATAGAAAATCTGATCTTCGCCAATTTTTGAAGTTGTCGCTTCGTGCTCAATGATGGATGACTTATTCGCCACTTCGATATAAGGGAACGTGTGAGCACCACAATTCGACCCCAACAGCAGCGAGTCGCACTGTGAGAAGTTACGGGCGTTGCTTGCTCCCGGCATTACTTTCACCAACCCACGGTAAGCATTGTCGCTTTTCCCGGCAGAGATCCCTTTCGAGATAATCGTACTTTTCGTGTTTTTACCAATGTGGATCATCTTTGTACCGGTATCTGCCTGTTGGTAATTATTGGTTAGCGCCACCGAGTTAAATTCGCCAACTGAGTTGTCGCCCATCAGAATACAACTTGGATATTTCCAGGTAACTGCTGATCCGGTTTCAACTTGCGTCCAACTAATTTTTGATGATTCGCCACGGCAGATGCCACGTTTGGTTACGAAGTTATAAACTCCGCCTTTACCGTTCTTATCGCCGGGATACCAGTTCTGAACAGTCGAATATTTCACATTGGCACGGTCCAGTGCGATAATTTCGACCACTGCTGCGTGCAACTGGTTTTCGTCGCGCATCGGAGCCGTACAACCTTCGAGGTAACTTACCTGGCTATCGTCGTCAGCAATGATCAGTGTACGCTCAAACTGACCTGTTCCGGAAGCATTGATCCGGAAATAAGTTGACAATTCCATCGGGCATTTAACGCCTTTCGGAATGTAGCAGAATGAACCGTCGGAGAAAACCGCAGAATTCAAGGCTGCAAAAAAGTTATCGGTAACCGGAACAGACATTCCAAGATACTTTTGAATCAAATCAGGATGCTCTTTCACGGCTTCAGAAAAAGAACAGAAAATAATTCCTTTTTCAGCCAGCGTTTCCTTGAATGTCGTTTTTACGGACACACTATCAATAACAGCATCAACAGCGACACCTGATAATATTTTTTGTTCTTCGAGTGGAATGCCGAGCTTATTGAATGTTTCCAACAAATCGGGATCTATTTCATCCAAACTTTCATATTGTGGTTTTTTCTTTGGAGCAGCGTAATAAATGATTTCCTGAAAATCGATTGGTGGAATCTTCAGATAAGCCCAATCCGGCATGGTCATTTTTTGCCATTTGCGGAAAGCTTCCAGTCGAAAATTCAGCATGAATTCCGGCTCTTCCTTTTTCGCCGAAATCACCCGGATAACATCTTCATTCAGACCTTTTGGAATGGTATCCATGTCAAAATCAGAGCTAAACCCGAACTCATACTCCTTCGACGTTACTTCATGTAATATTTTATCTTGTTCTTCCATATTCTTTAAGAGTATATTCTGTGGTAGTTATAACAATCCTTTGAACACCAAGTTTAAAAATTATTGCAAAGATAAGTAAGTAAGCGTATTTTTGCCGATTCATAGTACAATTCACACGTCATAGTCTGATATTTAAAACATGGATAATAAAAAAGCGACATCGATTGCAAGCTTGGGCGAATTTGGATTAATTCATCACCTGACAGACCGGATTTCGATCAAAAATGAAAGCACAATTAAAGGCGTTGGCGACGATGCTGCGATTGTTTCCTACAATGGAAAACAACAAGTTGTCACCACTGATTTATTGGTTGAAGGCATTCATTTCAACCTTATGTATGTTCCCATGAAACATCTGGGTTACAAGTCGGTCATGGTCAATCTTTCGGATGTTTTTGCCATGAACGCGATTCCCAAACAAGTGACCGTTTCGATTGCGATATCCAGTAAGTTTTCCGTTGAAGCATTGGATGAGTTATATGAAGGAATATACCTGGCTTGCGATAAATATGGTGTCGATGTGATTGGCGGAGACACCACCAGTTCTCTGACCGGCCTATTAATTAGCATAACAGCTTTGGGTGAAATTGAACCGGGCCAGGCAGTTCTGCGCAGCGGAGCTAAAGTGAATGACCTGATTTGCGTATCGGGCGATTTAGGCGGTGCTTACATGGGTTTGCAACTGTTGGAACGCGAGAATGAAGTCTATAAAGTGAACCCCAATGAGCAGCCTCAACTGCAAGGCTACGATTACATTTTGGAACGTCAGCTAAAACCTGAAGCCCGCGGAGACGTGACGCAAGCACTGAAAACATTAGGCGTAACACCAACTTCGATGATCGATATCTCCGATGGTCTTTCGTCGGAACTGATGCACATTTGCACCCAATCGAAAGTTGGCTGCATGATTTATGAAGAAAAGATCCCGATGGACCTTCAAACCCGGAACTTTGCCGAAGAGCTAAGCATTAACCCGTTGGTGGCCGCGCTGAATGGCGGGGAAGATTACGAATTGTTGTTCACGGTACCGATTTCCGATCACGATAAAGTTAAAAACGACCCGGACATTACCATCATTGGTCACATTACCGAAGCAAGTACCGGCACCAACCTGGTAACCGGAGCTGGCTCTGTTATTCCGCTGCAGGCCCAGGGCTGGAACCCCTTACAGGGAGAAGAGAAAGCATAAAAGCAGCCGTTTCATCTTCCTGTCAGGACGTTTTCGCAGAGAATGCTGTAATCTTAGCAATGCGTGCGGCAGGTCTCTCCAACGGTGAAAAGGAAGTCAAAAAGAGCTAAAGGCTGCTACACGAAAATGAAAAGAGGCTGTCAATGTTGACAGCCTCTTTTCATTTTCGCTTATTTTGTTTGCAATTAATCCGGGAAATAACCACGGATAATTCCACGTTTTGAGTCTTTTACGAACAACAGAATTTCGTCGCGTTCGGTCGTCGCAGGCATTTCTGCTTCGATAATCTCAATGGCTTGAGTTGTATTCAATCCTTTTTGGTAAATATACCGGTAGATATCCTGTACTTCGCGAATTTTATCGTTGTTAAAGGCGCGACGCCGCAACCCGATTGAGTTGATCCCAACATACGAAAGCGGCTCACGACCGGCTTTAATAAACGGAGGAACATCTTTACGAACCAATGAACCACCGGAAATCATCACATGCGTTCCAACATGTACGAACTGATGAATCGCTGTCATACCGCCGATAATCGCCCAATCGTCAATCGTTACTTCACCAGCCAGCTGCGTGCTGTTTACCAGAATCACATTGTTACCGACCAGACAGTCGTGGGCAACGTGAACATAGGCCATGATGAGGCAGTTATTACCAATCGCAGTTTTGCCACGCGCAATGGTTCCACGATTTACGGTAACACACTCACGAATGGTTGTATTATCGCCAATTTCAACCGTTGTATATTCTCCTTTGAATTTCAAATCCTGAGGAACAGCTCCAATAACAGCTCCGGGGAAAATACGACAATTTTTTCCGATTCTAGTTCCCGGCAGGATGGTAACATTAGATCCGATACGAGTACCTTCACCAATAATAACATCTTTGTCTACAGTCACAAATGGTTCAATCACCACGTTGTCCGCAACCTTCGACTCGGGATGCACATAAGATAATGGTTGTTTCATTTTATATTGTTTTCAATACTTTTCAGTTTTTACAATCTGAGCCATAAATTCACCTTCCGCAACTAAAGTCTTGCCAACATAGCATAAACCTTTCATATTTGCAATACCTCTGCGAATGGGCGAAGTTAATTCCATTCTAAATATTAGCGTATCACCGGGAACAACTTTTCTCCGGAATTTCACATTATCAATCCGGATGAAATAGGTTGAATATTTCTCGGTCTTGTTGTGAAGAACATACAAACCGCCACACTGAGCCATAGCCTCTACCAAGAGAACGCCGGGCATAACAGGCTCATCCGGAAAATGTCCGGTAAAGAAGGGTTCATTAACAGTCACATTCTTTATCCCTACGATAAACTCATCGTTAATTTCAGTCACCTTATCGACCAACAAAAAAGGGAAACGATGAGGCAGAAATTGTCGGATTTTATTCACGTCCATTACCGGCTCCAATTCAGGATTGTAAACCGGAATAGCATTACGTTTTTTGCTTTGGTATTCTTTCTTCAGCAGTTTGGCAAACTCTGTGTTTGCTCCGTGGCCAGGTTTGGTGGCAATAATGCGCCCTTTAATCCGGACACCTGCCAGGCTCAAATCACCAACAACATCCAATAACTTATGACGGGCACATTCATTTTCAAAGTGCAAGTCCAGATTATTCAGAATACCTGTTTCCTTTTGTACTTCAACATGATCGTGTTCAAACAAGTCAGCCAAACGGTCAAGTTCTTCTTGCTCGATATGGTGATCCATTATCACAATAGCACTGTCAAGATCGCCGCCTTTTACCAGGTTATTTTGAAGCAGGAATTCCAGTTCCCGCAAGAAAACAAAGGTCCGGCAGGGAGCAACTTCACTTTTGAAATCCGCTAAATTGTCGAGCGCTGCAAACTGATTATTTAAGACGCTTGAATTGAATGAAATCATCACATTCAACCGATAATCATCATCAGGCAAGGCGATCAACTCTGACCCGGTCTTCGGATCTTTGTATACGATCTTCTCTGTAATTTCGAAATACACTCTTTCGGCTTCCTGTTCAACAACTCCCGCTTTTTCGATTGCTTCAACAAACATACGGGCGCTACCGTCCATAATCGGCATTTCCTGGTTGTCAATCTCGATCAGGACATTGTCCAAATCCATGCCAACCAAGGCAGCTAGTGCATGTTCAATGGTACTTAGGCGGGCTTCGCCTTTTACAATAACGGTTCCGCGAGATGTGTCGCCAACCAATGAGGCATCAGCCTCCAGAATAGGCTGTCCTTCGAGGTCAACCCGTTTAAATTTAAAGCCATGGTTTTCGGGAGCAGGTTTGAATACTGCATTAACCTGGCAACTGGTATGTAACCCTTTTCCGCTAATTGAAAATTCTTTAGCTAAGGTTTTTTGCTTATCTGTCATCATGCTGTAAATGTCCGAAGTTTACTCTTCGTTTAATTTTGCTTTTAATTCCTTGACTTCTCTTTGAAGCTCATTCAGCGAATCACGCAATTCGGGCAGGCGTCGGTAAACCACATAGGCTTTCAAAGCCCGATCGTGATCCATTGCCGGTGCGCCAAGCACAATTTTTCCTTCTTTAATATTGTTCGTAACGCCAGCCATTGCGCCAATCGTCACCTTATCACCAATGTTTAGGTGACCTGCGACTCCAACCTGGCCGGCCAGTATACAATTCTTTCCAACTTTTGTCGATCCGGCAATACCAACTAAGGCGGCCATCACCGTGTTTTCACCAACTTCGCAGTTATGGGCAATCTGAATTAAGTTATCCAGTTTGGCTCCTTTGCGAATAATAGTTGACCCCATCGTAGAACAGTCGATCGTGGTGTTTGCGCCAATCTCAACATCGTCCTCAACAACCACGTTCCCAACCTGCTGTATTTTCTTATAAGAACCATCAGGCGTTGGAGCAAATCCGAAACCGTCGGCACCGATAACGGCGCCGGCATGGATAATACAATTATCGCCAATTACGCAATCATCGTAAATTTTCACACCTGCATATATAATGGTATTGTTTCCTATTTTAACATTGCTTCCAATGTATGCTTGCGGGTAAACTTTGGCGCCATCGCCAACTGTAGCGTTAGCTCCGATATAGGCAAACGCGCCTACATAAATATTGTCGCCAACTGTTGCTGATGAGTCGATAAAGGAAGGCTGTTCAATACCGAACTTTTGTCCTTTTGATTGTTGATATAATTCCAACAAAGCAGCCATGGATTGGTAGGGATCTTCTACTCTGACAAGCGTACACTTCACCGGTTTTTCGGGCACAAAATCGTTCTTCACTAATACGATGGACGCCTCTGTATCGTACACGTATTTTTCGTACTTTGGGTTAGCTAAGAATGCCAAGGTTCCGGGCTTACCGTCCTCAATTTTAGACACATTGCTTACGCTAACATTTTCATCGCCGTCAATTGTTCCCTGAAGAAACTCGGCAATGGTGATTGCTTTAAATTCCATATTTTATTTCTTGGAGCGGGTGCAAAAATAGGTTTAATTTACCTAATGTCCAATTCTTTCGGATAACAGACAAAATATTTCCTGACTGTGTGCGATAAACCGGACAAATTAATATCAGATGCTTCATTTATTTCGCAGATTTCCCCGTTCTTTTGCAAAATGTTAATCTTGTTATCATCTGTAAGATACGCGTTGTTTGTGATTGAATCCTGCACCAATAAATAACTCACATCATCACCATCAACCCCAAACCGCTGAACGATTTTCTTTTTAATCGAATCCGTCTGACTCTCCAGAAATGGCTCATTCTGCAAATTAATCCGAAATAATTTCCGATTAACCAAACAGCCGGATAAGTACGACAAAATTTGATCTTCGTGAAACTGCCACTGCTTGATTGACGCGATAACATCATCATCTTCCAAACCGGCAAAAACAGCTAATAGCGAACGCCCCATATAGGTTTGTCCATTCTGGAAATGTTCCAGTGTAATTTTATTCTCCAGGAAAACGGATAAACTGGGAGTAGCAAAAAGCTTTACGCCTGCCAAGGCCAACTCTTTCGCCCGCTTCAAGATATTCACCAACAAAAACTCAGCCGAAAGAACCGTTTTGTGCAGATAAACCTGCCAATACATCAACCTTCGGGCAATCAGAAATTTTTCGATTGAATAAATACCTTTCGCTTCAACCACCAATTCATCATTCCGAACATTCAACATTTTAATAATACGATCCGACGCGATCACCCCTTCGGTAACACCGGTAAAAAAGCTATCGCGCCGCAGGTAATCCAGCCGATCAACATCCAGCTGACTGGCGACCAACTGGTGCAGAAATTTCTTCGGATATTCATTTTTAAAGATCTGAATTGCCAGCGACAAGCGACCGTCAAACTGCTGATTCAAGTCCTCCATGATTAAAACAGAAATCTTTTCGTGAACCAGCCCTTCTACAATCGAATATTCCAACGCATGCGAAAAAGGGCCGTGCCCAATATCGTGCAGCAAAATAGCGGCTGTTACCGCCTCTGCTTCCGCTTCCGTTATCTTCACGCCTTTAATGCGTAAATCACCGATCGCCGATCGCATCAGGAAAACGGCACCTATAGCATGTTCAAATCGAGTATGGTTAGCACCCGGGAAAACGATGCACGACAAGCCCAATTGTTTAATGCGTCTTAATCGCTGAAAATAGGGGTGTTCAATTAAATCGAAAATTAATTCGGACTGAATTGTGATGAATCCAAATACCGGATCGTTGATAATCTTTTTCTTGTTTGTTCTCAAACCTCGGAGGTATTCATGGATAAAATTATGAAACAAAATTAAGAAAACTTTTCAATCTGTATCTCCACCCTTTACGCCTAAAAAGAAGCACTGAAAATCATAAACTTCCCTATTTTGTGAATTCAATAGATTTTTGTATTTTTGCGCTGACAAATAAAACATCCACAGCTAGGGGACCTGAAGTCCCCTATTTTATTAGCCATAAAATGATTGAAAAAAGCAAAATCATTCAATTAATTGAAGAAAAGCTGACCGACGACCAGTTCATTGTCGACGTTGAAATCAGCCCGGCTAATCAGATTTCAATACTGATAGACAGCGAGATAGGGATCACAATTGATCACTGCGTTGCGATTAGTCGTCAGGTAGAAGGCAACCTGGATCGTGAAACTGAAGACTTTGAACTGCAAGTAGCATCTGCAGGCTTAGGACAAGCATTTAAAGTTTTTCGCCAGTACGTAAAAAACATCGGAAGTGAAGTTGAAGTTGTTTTAAAAGACGGGCGAAAACTCGAAGGAATATTAAAAAGTGCCAATGAAGGCGGATTTGAGCTGGAAACCTCCAAGAAGGAAAGAGTTGAAGGCAAAAAGAAGAAGGAGCTGGTAACACAGACCCACCAAATTTCGTTTGAAGAAGCAAAAACAGTAAAAAATATTATCAAATTTTAAAACCGGGGCAAGATGGATACGATTAATCTTATCGATACCTTTTCCGAATTTAAGGACCTGAAGAATATCGACCGGGTCACTATGATGAGTGTTCTTGAAGATGTCTTCCGCAATGTTTTGCAAAAAACTTACGGAACAGACGAAAACTTCGACATCATTATTAACATTGATAAAGGCGACTTTGAAATCTGGCGTAACCGGATTGTTGTCGCTGATGATGCAATCACTGATCCAAACCTTCAGATAACCTTAACTGCGGCTAAGAAAATTGACGCGGACTACGAAATCGACGAAGAAGTTACTGATGAAGTAAAGCTGAAAGATTTTGGTCGCCGTGCCATCTTAAACCTCCGTCAGAACCTGGCAAGCCGGATTCTGGAGCTGGAAAAAGATCACATCTATAATAAGTACAAAAGCAAGATTGGCGATATTGTTACCGGTGAAGTATACCAGATTTGGAAAAAGGAAATCTTAGTTTTGGATGACGAAGGCAATGAATTGCTGTTACCAAAACAAGAACAAATTCCATCTGACTATTTCCGTAAAGGAGACACTTTACGTGCGGTCGTTTACAAAGTAGACCTGCGTAATAATAACCCGGTAATCATTTTATCCCGAACATCTCCGGTATTCCTCGAACGTTTATTCGAACTGGAAGTTCCAGAAATCTTCGACGGACTGATCACAATTAAGAAGATTGTACGTGTACCTGGCGAACGAGCCAAAGTAGCTGTAGAATCTTACGATGAACGTATTGACCCGGTTGGTGCCTGCGTCGGAATGAAAGGTTCTCGTATTCACGGAATCGTTCGTGAATTGCGGAATGAGAATATTGATGTTATCAATTACTCAGGCAACCTGCAACTATTCATCCAACGTGCGCTAAATCCGGCGAAAATTACATCCATCAAAATTCACGAAGAAAGCAAGAGAGCAGATGTTTACCTGAAGCCTGATGAAGTTTCATTGGCCATTGGTAAAGGTGGTTTGAACATCCGATTGGCCAGCCAGCTTACCGGTTACGAAATTGACGTTTACCGTGAGATGGTAGCCGATGATGATGACGTTAACCTGGATGAGTTTTCTGATGAAATTGAAGCATGGATCCTTGATGAGTTAAAAGCAATTGGTTGCGACACTGCTAAGAATGTGTTAAGCCTTAGCCGCAATGACTTAATCAAGCGTACTGACCTGGAAGAGGAAACAATTGATGAATTATTACGGATTCTACGTTCAGAATTCGAATAAGAGTTGATGGAAATTTCATCCTTTGCCTGTCAGTTTTTAAATAAATTGAGTAAAATTGCAAAGTTTTAGGAGCCTGAGTTCCAAAGACATTAAAAATAAGAGATTGGGTTTATGACAATTGGCAATAAAAATACGCGACTGAATAAGGTAGCAAGAGAGTTTAACGTTGGGATTCATACGATCGTGGAATTTCTTCATAAGAAGGGATTTGACGTCGATAACAATCCGAACACTAAAATTTCTGACGAGGCTTATCATCTCCTTGAAAAGGAATATAAGAATGATATCAATCTGAAGAAAGAATCTGAAAAAATCAACCTGAAAAGCCAGCGTACCAAGAAAGAAACAATCACTTTGGAGGATATGCAAAACGAGGATGATTCATCAGATGAAGAGGAAGACGACTATCAGACTGATGAAATCCGCATTACCGACAATAGTAGTTCAAAACAAGATTTGCCACCGTCTAAACCTAAGCAAGCTGAACCAAAAGAGGAACAGCGCAAGACCTATTCCACTCCTCTTGAGCAACCCAAAGTTTTAGGAAAAATCGATTTGGACGGTCCTAAAAAGGCCAAGCCGGAACCAAAAGCACAGGAACCTGAGCCGAAGCCGGAACCAAAACCAGAAGCTCCGGTTGAATTGAAAAAAGAGGAAAAACCCGAAACGATTGAACAACCAGTTCCAAAAGAAGAACCGGTTCAACAAATACAAGAATCACCAGCTGAAGAACCTGTAAAAGCAGAAGCCAGTGAAATAGAGGAAACTCAACCAAAACCGGCAGAAACGGAACAAATGCCAACGAATATCCCCAAAGTAGACGAAGTAAAAGTTGTTGGAAAGATTGATCTCTCCAGCATCAACCAAAAAACCCGTCCCGCCAAGAAATCTAAAAAGCAAAAAGAAGACGAGCGCCGGGAACGAGAAAAGCAAAAACGACAAGGCGCCGGCACGGAGCAAAAGCAGGATACTAAAAAACCTGAAATCCGCACCAACGCGAACAAACTTTCTGGTCCAACAGTAGTTGGAAAAATTGATTTACCAAACAACCAAAACAAAGGAAGTCAAGGACAAAATCAAACCGCCGACCCAAATCAAAAGAAAAAACGTCGTCGTATTCAGAAAGATGCATCCGGAAGAATTACTGTTACAAAGCCAGGACAAGGTCAAGCTGGACAAGCTGGTCCGGGAGGACAAGGAGGACAAGGAGGTCCGAGAAGACCTGCAGGATCTGCGGCCGGTAAAGTAAAGAAACGGGTTATTAAAACTGAGGTTAGCGAAGAAGACGTACAAAAGCAAATTAAAGACACACTTGCTCGCTTAACTTCCGGAAAAGGAAAATCCAAAGGATCAAAATATCGTCGTGACAAGCGTACCGCAGCCAGTGAAAAAGCTGCCGCTGAACACGAAAAGCAATCAGCAGAACAAAATATTCTGAAAGTAACCGAGTTCGTATCTGTTGCCGAGTTGGCAACGATGATGGATGTTAGCGTTACACAGGTTATTTCGTCTTGTATGAGCTTGGGTCTGTTTGTGTCAATCAACCAACGATTGGATGCAGAAACCATGTCAGTGGTTGCCGATGAATTCGGGTACAAAGTCGAGTTTGTCAGTGCCGACATCCTGGAAGCGATCGAAGAAGATAACGACCTGCCGGACGAAGTTCATCCACGTGCACCAATTGTAACAGTTATGGGACACGTTGACCACGGTAAAACATCGCTGCTGGACTACATTCGTAGTGCAAATGTTATTGCCGGTGAGGCCGGAGGTATTACCCAGCACATTGGTGCCTACAACGTAACATTAGAAGATGGGCGCGAATTGACATTCCTGGATACACCGGGTCACGAGGCGTTTACCGCGATGCGTGCAAGGGGTGCTCAGGTTACCGATATCGCTATCATTATTGTAGCTGCTGACGACAATATCATGCCGCAAACGAAAGAGGCCATCAACCACGCGCAAGCTGCTGGCGTGCCAATCGTATTTGCGATCAACAAGATTGATAAGCCAGGTGCAAACCCGGACAAAATAAAAGAAGGATTGGCCAACCTCAACTACCTGGTAGAAGAATGGGGTGGAAAATACCAATCACAAGATATCTCAGCTAAACAAGGAACCAACGTTGCCGAATTACTTGACAAAGTGTTGCTGGAAGCAGAAATGCTCGAATTAAAAGCAAACAAAGAGAAACGTGCAACAGGAACCATCATTGAATCGACTCTGGACCGTGGACGTGGTTACGTAGCGACGGTACTGGTTCAGAACGGAACCCTGAAGCAAGGAGATATTATTCTGGCCGGCCAATATTATGGTCACGTAAAAGCGATGTTTAACGAGCGGAACCAGCGCATTGACGAAGCAGGCCCAGCGGAACCGGTTATCGTTTTAGGACTGGACGGTGCACCTCAGGCTGGTGATAAATTCAACGTACTTGAGAATGAACGTGAAGCTCGTCAAATTGCCAACAAACGTGAACAGTTGGCTCGTGAACAAGGCTTACGAACTCAAAAACATATTACACTGGATGAGATTGGACGTCGTATCGCAATCGGTAACTTCCAGGAATTGAACTTGATTGTTAAAGGTGACGTGGACGGTTCGATTGAAGCCTTGTCTGACTCACTGATCAAGTTGTCGACCGAAGAGATTCAGGTGAATGTGATCCACAAAGCCGTGGGTGCGATTTCCGAATCAGATGTTATGTTGGCAACAGCATCCGAAGCCATCATCGTCGGCTTCCAGGTTCGCCCAACCGTTCAGGCGCGTCGCGTGGCGGAGAAAGAAGAAGTCGATATCCGACTATACTCGATCATTTACGATGCGATCGACGAGATCAAATCAGCAATGGAAGGTATGTTATCTCCGGAAATTAAAGAAGAAATCACCGGTACTGCAGAGGTTATGGAAGCCTTCAAGATTACCAAAGTTGGTACGGTTGCCGGTTGTATTGTTCGCGACGGAAAAATGTACCGTTCTTCAAACTATAAAACCCGGGTTATCCGCGATGGCATCGTGATCTACTCCGGCGTTCTCGGATCGTTGAAACGATTCAAAGACGACGTGAAAGAGGTTGCCAAAGGTTACGAATGTGGTTTGAATATCGAAGGTTATAATGACATTAAAGTAGGAGACTTCATTGAATGTTTCCACGAAATCGAAGTTGCCAAGACCTTATAAAACAAAATTACAAACGATAAAAAAATCCGGCCTATGAGCCGGATTTTTTGTTTCACACCAGTTTCAAAAAAAATCATCTGGGAAATACAGACATAAAAAATCCCCAAAGATTGCTCTTCGGGGATTCCGTATTTTCGTGTTGTATTATTAAGCTTCTAACATAGCTGTATAAGCAGCAGCGTCCATCAATTCGTCCAACTGAGCGGCATCTTCGATTTTCACTTTCACCATCCAACCCTCTCCATAGGCATCTTTATTGATCAATTCAGGGCTATCTTCCAATGCTGAATTAAACTCAAGAACTTCACCGCCTACAGGCATAAACAAATCCGAAACTGTTTTCACAGCTTCAACTGTACCAAAAGTTTCGCCCAATGCCAGGGTCTCGCCGACTGTCTCAATTTCAACAAAAACAATATCACCCAGCTCGCCTTGAGCAAAATCGGTAATACCTACAACTGCGACATCACCTTCAACACGAACCCACTCGTGTTCTTTTGTGTACTTTAAATTTTCAGGAAGATTCATAATTGCAAATTTCATAGTGTTTGTTCAAAAGTAATACATTTTTCTATAAATGCCGGAACAATTGAACACTCAATCAAAAATCAATCTAAATACTGATCAAAATTGAATATCGCCTAAACCTCCTCCACCAATTTCATACGTATTCATCTTAAAATTACAAGTATGTACCCGAAAATCTCCGCAGAAGTTTGTTAATTTGCAACACCAAAATAACACGTATATGTTTTCAGTTCAGATTAGCTCGCTCGAAGAATTGCCCCATGTGGCAAAGGAATTCCTTAAAGCTTTTGGTGAGGAGCGATTGTTTGCATTCTATGGTAGTATGGGAGCCGGAAAAACGACATTCATCAAGGCTCTTTGCCGGTCAATGGGGTCAACAGACAATATTACCAGCCCGACTTTTGCCTTAGTCAATGAATATGATACCAGTCTCCCCGAAAAGATTTACCATTTTGATTTTTACCGCCTCAAGGATATGACAGAAGCAATGGATATCGGATTTGACGACTATGTTGAAAGCGGTAACTATTGCTTCATGGAGTGGCCCGAGAAAATCGAGAGACTCCTTCCTGATCATTTAGTTGAAGTTCATATTGAAGAAATCAGCCCTACAGTCAGACGTTTGAAAGCTGAAATTATTTAAGCTATTTGGCTATTTTATTCAGAAAGACTAACTTGGAAAACTAAGCATCCGAAAATGACAGAACAAGAACACAAGCCCGGATTAGCAGGCTGGTATATGCCTCAAGAAGAAATGCTTGAGATTCGACGTAAAGGAAAAAAAATCACCATCGGAATCCCATCCGATTATGCAAAGGTTGAATCGAGAGTTCCACTAACACCCGAAGCTGTTGAATTACTGGTTTCCTATGGACACGAGATCTATCTGGAAACGAACGCCGGAAAAGCATCAAGCTATTCTGATGAAGAATATCGCAATGCCGGGGCAGTTGTTTTGGAAAAACGTGGCGAAGTCTTTCAGTGCGATGTCATATTGCGGGTATCTCCTTTTGAAGGAGAGGATATTGATCTCCTTCGGGGAAATCAAACCCTGATTTCGAATATGCAGCTTAGTACACATTGCACCGAATCCGTTCAAAAACTCATGCGCAAAAAGGTCACGGCTATTGCGTTCGAATATATGGAAAACGAAGAGCATTGTCTTCCGGTTGTTCAGTTGATGAGCCAACTCGCCGGTTCAACTTCCATCATGGTTGCCAGCGAGTACCTCAGCAATTCTCGCAATGGTAAAGGCGTTCTACTCGGCGGCGTTACAGGAATTTCGCCTACCGAACTTGTTATTTTGGGAGCTACAACAACTGCTGAGTTTGCTGCTCGTGCAGCTATCGGACTTGGTGCTCACGTGAAAATTTTCGATAACGATATCTTCAAACTTCGTAAACTGGAAGAGCAACTGGGACACCAGGTTTTCACTTCTGTTTTATATCCCAACGTGTTGAAAAAGGCGTTGAAATCAGCAGATGTGGTTTTAGGCGCTATGTCGATGAACACGGCTCCCTCGTTTCGTGTGTCGAAGGAAATGGTCGCCAAAATGAAAAAAGGCTCAGTCATTATTGATTTGAATGTTAGCCAGGGAGGTTGCTTCGAGACCAGCCGGTGTACCGACTTAAAAAATCCGACTTACACCGAATATGACGTCGTTCACTTCTGTGTACCAAACATCTCATCACTCGTTGCCCGCACCGCCTCAATTGCGTTAAGCAACGTGCTGGCACCCATCATCCGATCTGTTGGGGAAATTGGAGGCATTCAAAACTATATCAAATCAACTAAGGGGTTTCGGAAGGGGATTTACATTTATAACGGAATTCTGACCAATTCTGACTTGGGTGAAAAGCTGCATTTACCATCAAAAGACATCGATTTATTGCTGGCTGTATTCTAAGCCATCGTAACTACTGGACGAGTATCATCATCGAAATCGGAGGAACAACAACCGCATGTTCTTTTATTGTTCTTATACCATCTATCAGAATGGAGCTTTCCTCTGCGATGACTTTCCAACCCTTATCATTCAACAAGTCGAATTGAAATTCTTCGGGTCGGGCATTAAAGATCACCTGCATCTTCGTCCAACGCTGCTCTCCCGGAAAATCATCAATCCGATACGAGACAATTCCCATATGATAATCTTGTGAGAACAGGAGGTGATTACGAATTAACTCAGCGCTTTCCATTCGCAATGCCGGAGCCAGTTTTCGGAGTTGAATTAAATCGCGGAAATAATGAAAGACATCTTCAAATTCCTTTTTTCGCGACCAATCAATCTGATTCACACTGTCAGGTGATTTGTATGAATTGTGGTCACCCCCTTTGGTCCGGCAAAACTCAGAACCACCATGCAAAAAAGGTATTCCTTGTGACGTTAAAACAAGGGCTGCCGCAAGCTTGTGCATTCTTTTTAGCTCATCCGCATCCGATTTAGGGCGACTCATCTGCAACTTGTCAAACAGGGTGAAATTATCGTGACAAGAAGCATAATTCACCGTTTGCCAGGGATGTCGTGCCCAGGCAAAACCAAAGCCTCCAACATAACTGTAAACGATTTGCGGATGATAACAGGCAGCAACAACTCCAAACTTAATGGCCTCCTCGTGAAAAACCAATCCACTAACGAAGCCCATTCCTGTTCCATCGAAATTATTTCCTTTAAGCGAATCCCGAAAATCGTCGTTGAAACAAGCTATACGTTCCAAATGTGAGATATTCCGTTTTACCGCCCGCAGACTTTCATCCATCGAACTTCTGTCAGCAGTCCACCCCTCGCCATACATCAATATCCCGGGGCGCAACTTATCTAAAGCTAAACGAATGGAAAACATTGTTTCCAAATCATGAACGCCCATCAGGTCGAAGCGAAAACCATCCAAATGAAATTCTTCAGCCCAATACAACAACGAGTCGATCATGTATTTGCGGGTCATCGCTCGTTCCGAAGCGAATTCATTTCCGCAGCCACTGGCATTGGAAAAGCCTCCGGAACGTGTTTGCCGGTAATAATAACCGGGAACCGTTTGATTAAACCAAGACCGCCTTGTCGTTCCGGTGTGGTTATAAACCACATCCATTACCACGCCAATACCGGCCTGGTGCAAAGCCATAACCAGCTGTTTAAATTCGGATATTCTCGCTGTTGTATCCGGATCGGTCGCATAACTACCTTCAGGTGCATTATAGTTTAAGGGATCGTATCCCCAGTTATACTTTTCATGTGGTTTCGATTCGTCGACAGTCCAGTAATCAAAAACAGGAAGCAAATGGACATGGGTAATTCCCAAGTCTTTCAAATGGTCTATTCCCGACGTTAATCCTTCCGGCGTTAGCCGCCCTTCTTCTGTAAATGCCAGAAATTGCCCCTTGTGCTCCATCCCTGAGTTTTCAGCCATGGAAAAGTCACGTACATGAAGTTCATAAAGAATACAATTCACCGCATTCTCGACAGGAATAGTCAGATCATCCGACCAGCCTACAGGATCTGTTTCCCGAGGATCGAAAAACAAACCCCGATGTCCGTTGGTGCCAAGAGCACGGGCTTCAATTCCGGGCGTTTCATTCAACCAGTCACCATCGTTGATCCGAATCGTGTAATATAAACCTTTAAACTCGTGTCCCTCAATTGTCAACCCCCAACACCCATGATCCTCGGCATGCAGCCAGTAACGGTGTATTGCTTTTCCGCCGTGACTGTGTTTGTAAACCAAAAATTCAACTTTATGAGCCGTTGGAGCCCATACTTTTACCTCGAATCCGGTTTCAGTCCACCGCACTCCAAGATCGTCACCACTGTACCAGGGGTAAGTTGAAAAATCGATATGGTTAAATTTCCATTCGCGCATTAAGAAATTAAGCTTTTACGTAGGGTGACGTAGTTTGTGGCATAGGTTTTTCCTGTTGTATCTTTAATCACAACCCGCGCCCAATAATACGAATGGAGCGACGGATCGTGTCTATGGAAAACATCTAACTTCAATTGAAGTTCATGCTTTTTGTTCGATTCCAGGTATAAGGGATAAATTTCTGCCCGGTTTGTTCCCTTCAGTCTAAATTTTCGGACCGACCATAACTTTCGGATGACCAACACAGGTGCATTCAGATCAACATCTTTCGATCGTTTATTCCGGACAATCAACGTTAACAGATCGGGACGGTACTTCTTGTTGCCCTGCAAACGGGCTTCAATTCGGCCCTTTGAAAACAAACCCTTGAGATTGAAGCTCACCTTTTTCTTCCCAATAGTATAAATGAAAATCAAAACCGGAACACCAATTAAAAAACCGATGATCAGGTATAAAAAATACCCGTCAGGTCCGACTTCATTTTGTCCAAAACAAAAAATAGGAGCGCAAAAAAATAACAGCAAAAAAAGTTGACGCATGTGAATAGTTTTTCCGATCTAAATGTACGAAAAGAATATATCGGAAAACCAATTTTGCCTCAAACACCGATCAGGAAATGAATTCTTAAAAATCCAGGGCTTCTTTCAGGTTTTTGTAGCCGGACTTACTGACTTTCAGCTTGGTCTTGTCCTTTAAAATCACGACATACGATTCCTTTTCATATTGCTGAATTTCTTCGATTTGTGAAACGCTAACGATGTATGAACGGTGAATGCGGATAAACTCGTGCGGGTCGAGATGGCTTTCAAAAAACTTCATCGTATTCTGTTTCATGTGCCGCCCTTCGTTGGTATAAATAAGCACATAATCGTCCATCGATTCGATATAACGAATATTCGATGTCAGCAAAATATGAATCTTATGGCGATCTTTAACAACCACCCGATCAAGATATCCGTCGGCCGAATATTCACTCAGTCGGTTGATCTTGTCAATCTGATGATCTTGCTTCCCTTGTCGTTCAACGACTTTATCAATGGCTGCTAAAAGCCGATCTTTCGGAAAAGGTTTCAGCAGATAATCAACAGCATTAATTTCGAATGCTTTAAGAGCATATTGGTCATAAGCGGTTGTGAAAATGATGTCTGGTTTATGATCAAGGAGCTGCAACATTTCGAAGCCGGTAATCTTAGGCATCTGGATATCCAGAAAAACCAAATCAGGTTTCCATTCATTAATCTTCTGCACGCCCTCGAACCCGTTTTCACATTCACCCAGAAGATTGACCAAAGGATGATCTTTGAGGTAAGATTTAAGCAGGTCACGCGCCAGTTCTTCATCTTCGACAATCAGCACATTCAATTTTTCGCTCATAGTAGATTATTTTTGAGGAAGCATTAATTCAACTTTAAAACTCGTTTTCAAATCTGTAATTCGCAACAAATTTGGATTTCCATATATCAATTCCAGACGCTGCCGGATATTCTTCAAACCAATGCCTTCGCCTTTATTTTTAATCGATCCGGCATCATATTCGTTCTCAATCGTAATCAAAAAGAAAGCGCTCTCTGGTTTGCAGCTGATCTGAATATTCACCGGCTCGGTTGCCTCGTACACCCCGTATTTTATCGCATTCTCCAGTAAAGGTTGCAAAATCATATTGGGGATTTGAGCATTTAAGCACTTTTCTTCGATCTGAAAAACAGGATTCAGCTTTTTGCCGAACCGAATTTTCTCAATGCCGAGATACAGTTTAATGTGGTCCAATTCATCTTTCAGACTGACTGTTTCCTCCCGGCTATGTTGCAAAGAGTACCGCATAAAAGAAGAAAGGTTGATAACCATTTCCTGTGCTCTTTCGGGCTTACTGATTGTCAACGAAGAAATGCTGTTCAGACTGTTAAATAAAAAATGGGGATTAATCTGCGATTTCAACGCGCTAAGTTCCGCATCCCGGATCAACATTTTCAACTCCGATTCTCTCTTGATTTTATCCTTCAAGGTATTGTAATAATTCACCGCATAAAAGAAAACAACATAGCCCGCATACAACAAATATCCGGTTAACACCTTCGACGGGAGAGACTTTTCGATAAACTCGACATAGCTTTCTTCGACCATTTTCACCAACACGTAGCTCAGGTAGAGCCAGATAACGTTCATGATGGTCGCGGCCACAAAATGAAACAGAATGTTCTTCGTCCAATCATTTTCATCCAACCGGTTATATTGAATGACATACCAGATGCTGGCTCCCATAATCGGGTAAAGCCCAAAGATGACCACCGACTCAATAAAACCAAGACTGTAGCTTATGTCGTACCAAAAAACCTGTACAAAGAAATTTATCAGCCCAATGATCAACCAAAAGACAATATAGTAGAGGCTTAAGACCCGGTTGTTAATGAATGGATGTTTCATGCCGCTTAAACATGTTTGATTTCCACGCCACCAAACAAGGTAATTCCTTTCAGAACGATCGTTTTGGAGGGATCGAATTGCCCTTGCTGGAAAGTGTCGCCACGCTTGTCGGTAAAAGCTCCAAAAATGGTTGAAACTTCATTCCGCACATTCCAATCGAGCGGAACTTTAAGCCCGGTACCTCCAAACAGGCAAGTACAATCGATAACTGCTCCCTGCGGAGATAATGTGGCTTGCCGCAAATCATATTCAATGCCACCAAAGACGGACATGCTGCGTCCGCCCTTTAATTGCTTGGAGTTGATAAATATTTCCCGACCACCAAAAATTACAAAATCATCAAATTCGTCAAAATCTCGTCCTTCGGTACCCTGATGGGATGACGGTCCACTACCTCTTTGCCGATAAACCAACGCAACTCCAATCAAAACCAACATGGCCGGCCAATAAAGCCGTCGTACTTCATAGGGCACATCGAAGAGTTCAGGAAGAATAAAGAAAGTTCCCAAACCAATCAAAATAACGCCCATTACCCGGTTACCTTTCATCATGGCAAGCGCACCAATAGCAATAAGCAGCATTTGCCACGATATTAAAATATCGGACAAACTCCAGGGAATCAAATTCAACCGCTGTAAGATCAGGACTGCCCCAATGGCAATAAATACCACTCCTGCAAAAAATCCTCTATTCCCTCTTCTTTCCATATCTTTTCATTTAGAAAATTTCAAACTTCAGTTTTTCATTCTAATCGGATATTATTTCGATCAGCGAGCTTACTTACAATAAACTCTTGATAAGCATAATACCAATGATAACTAATAACAATGGGAAAAACAAAACCATTAAAACTCCGGGAATAACGATCCCCGGTATAAAAATCAACAAGGCAATTACAATTAGTAATCCTCCTACTCTTCGCTTTCCGCTAACCAGCAACAGGCCAGTAACCAGTAAAAGAACCGGCAGCAATAAATCACCCAATTCCATTTTTAAAAATGAAAAGGTTTCGACAAACCGATCCCTGAAAAATTCCCATCCGGGAAGATAAACCGCCCAGCCTGTTTCCTTTATAATCCAATAGATTCCGACAACAATCAAAATAACACCTAAAGTCGATCCTCTTCGAGGCTTCTCTTTGGGACATTGATTTGTTGTTTGATGCCAATCTTGCTGATTCATACCTTTCAAAATTAAATTGCACTTCAAATGTATTCCTTATTCATAAACGCACGCAGAAAAGATCGGCTAATGGAAGCCTCCAATCGGTAAAAGTCCTAAAACAAAAAGAACGAAGACTTCTATAAGCTCCGTTCTTTGGTTTTATTTTCAGGCATTGTGTACCAATACCATTACTTGCCTTTTACCTTTGCCCAATTGTCGCGCAATTGGGCAGTCCGGTTAAACACGATTTTTTCGGCGTTTGTATCCGGATCAACATTGAAATAGCCGAGACGCTCGAACTGGAACGAATCCAACGCTTTCGCATCCTTCACAAAAGGCTCAATGTAACAATTATCCAGAACCGCAAGCGAGTCCGCATTCAGGAATTCTTTAAAATCGATATCCTTGTGTTCATCGGGCTCTTCGTCTGTAAACAAACGATCATATAACCGAACTTCAGCTTTCACGTTTTCGGTGCAGGAAACCCAGTGCAGGGTTGCTTTCACTTTCCGACCATCCGGTGAATTTCCGCCACGGGTTTCCGGATCGTAAGTACAACGCAATTCAATCACTTCTCCGTTCTCATCTTTAATCACTTCGTTACAAGTTACGTAGTAAGCGTAACGCAAACGAACTTCTTTTCCGGGCGATAAGCGGAAGAATTTACGGGGAGGGTTCTCCATAAAATCATCATGCTCAATATAGATCTCGCGGGTAAAAGGTACTTTTCGGGTACCTGCATCCGGGTTTTCCGGGTTGTTAATCGCATCCAGTTCTTCAACCTGTCCTTCCGGATAGTTTGTAATCACAACTTTCAGCGGGTTAAGAACCCCCATTACCCGTTGGGCAATTCTATTTAAATCTTCGCGAACGCTGTGTTCCAGCAAAGCCACATCAATCACGCCGTCTACTTTAGTCACTCCAATACGATCGGAGAAGTTGCGGATTGAAGCGGGTGTATAGCCACGACGGCGTAAGCCTGAAATAGTCGGCATCCGCGGATCATCCCAGCCGTTCACATAATTTTCCTTTACCAATTGCAAAAGCTTGCGCTTGCTCATCACCGTATAAGTCAGGTTTAAACGGGCAAACTCAATTTGGCGCGGACGATAATCGGTATCACGCAATTGCTCGACAAACCAGTCATAAAGCGGACGATGAACTTCAAACTCCAGGGTACAAATCGAGTGTGTAATGCCTTCCCAATAATCGCATTGGCCGTGCGCAAAATCGTACATCGGGTAAATACACCACTTATCTCCTGTGCGGTGATGCGGAGCTTTCATGATGCGGTAAATGATTGGGTCACGCATGTGCATGTTGGGTGAAGCCATATCGATTTTAGCACGCAGCACGCACTTCCCTTCGTCAAACTCACCGGCTTTCATACGCATAAACAAATCGACATTCTCTGCCACTGTTCTGTTTCTGCAAGGGCTTTCGGCACCCGGACGTGTCGGTGTTCCTTTTTGGCTACTGATGGTTTCAGCATCCTGATCATCGACATACGCCTTCCCTTCTTCTATCAACTTCAGTGCGAAAGCGAACAATTTATCAAAATAGTCTGATGCATAAAACAGACGGTCTCCCCAGTCAAAACCTAACCAACGAACGTCTTCCATGATCGAGTCAACATATTCCGTATCTTCTTTCGATGGGTTGGTATCATCAAATCGCAGGTTGGTAATGCCATTAAACTTCTGAGCAGTCCCAAAATTCAAACAAATCGACTTGGCGTGTCCAATATGCAGATAGCCATTCGGTTCGGGAGGAAACCGGGTATGAACCACCCCTCCGTTTTTACCCGCAGAAATTTCTTCTTCAACAATTTGGTGAATAAAATTCTTCTTGATCACCACTTCTTTTTCAGGACTATTTTCACTCATATAAGTCTTTCTTAAATCTCTCTTTTATATACGTTAAATCCCTCACTCAAAAGCCAAAAGCTTTGGATCACACCGATCGGGGTGATTGATTTCAGGAATCAGCCAATAATCAAACTCAGCCGCAGACATGAGGTCGGCAGATTAAAGACAAAAGTAAAAATGATTTCGCACAAAGGCTTTTTACTTTCCACAAAATGACCAACTAAAAAAGAAAAATTAATTTTACAGGCCAAAGAGATCAATCATATTCAATAAAAAAACATGCAATGGCCGGAATTATAGAACTTGAAGGGTTGGAATTTTATGCCTATCACGGACACTACCTCACCGAAAAACAAGTGGGAGCACGATTTATTGTTTCAGCAACCATTCAGACCGATTGTACCAAGGCTGGTCAAACCGATCAGCTGGATGATGCCTTGAATTACCAAAAGATCTACGATATTATCCGGGAAGAAATGGCAACCCCATCCGCACTCCTCGAGCATGTATGCACCCGAATATTGGATCACATATATCACTCATTTCCAACTATCGAGAAAGCGACCATTAAACTTTCGAAGATGAATCCGCCAATGGGAGGGCAAATCGAAAAAGTAAGCGTTCAGCTAAGTCGGTAATTTTTCCGGAGAATCAGTCTTGCACAGCAAAAATATTTGTATAAATTTGCAGTCCGAAAAACAAGGTCGGTTGGCCGAGTGGCTAGGCAACGGTCTGCAAAACCGTGTACGGCGGTTCGAATCCGCCATCGACCTCAGTTTTTATAAAGCCGTTTGTAATGAAAATTGCAAACGGCTTTTTATTTTAGCCACCGGAGCCTGTTTCTCCTCTTTTTCAAGCCGTCATTTCATCCCTCGTTATCCCGTAAACAGGGAACCACAGCCTTTCCCCCCTGCCGCAAATCATTCAAAATCTGAACAAACCACACGCAACAATACTAGATAACAAAACATTTTTCTTTGCTAATTGGGGTAACCTATTGCTTCTTTTCGAGATTAATTGGTAGGACAGTAATAGTAAAGTGGAATTTGAAAGCGGAAATTGAGATTGCACAATCGACGCTTAATTTTTAATTATTGACAACGCGGCTCTTGAATACTTATTCAAGTACAAGAAAACGCTTGTTACAGACAACTTATCAGCCATACCTGAATAGTCGTCGCATGCCCAACCTTCAAACATTATGATTTGTAAGAATGGCCGTGTATTCAATAAACTCAACAAGATTCCTCAACTGGCACGGTCCTCCCGGAACAGCCGGAATGCCTGCAAAATTAATTGTGCGCAAAACATTTTGAGGGATCATGAATCATATAAAAAGACTTCTTTTTCAACAGAAAACCGTACTCGTGGCTGTTGTATTCCTTACCGGAGTATTACAGACAGCAGGCATCCCGGTTACTGATAGCGCTGCTTCAGATGAAGCAGCCGCAGCGGCATCCGTTCCTTCTGCTGAGCGAGTGACGGGCTCCATGACCTTGAATTTTACGAGTACGGATGAAAGTTGCCCCGGCGCGATGGATGGCAGTATCGATTTGACCATTGCTGATGCCGAAACAATACTGACGATTAATTGGACCAATGGTGCAACTACTGAAGACCTGAGCGGACTGACAGCCGGGACCTACGAAGTTGCCGTTGCTGACGCTGATGAAACGCAAAACCTAAGTATAACGATTGGCAACAGCAATCCTTCGCCATCGGTATCCATTAGTGGCAACGCAACCGCTTGTCAAAACAGCGACAAAATTCCGTTTACGATTTCCGCTTCAGGGGGGCTGGCCCCTTATGTCGCCAATTTCAAACTGAATGGCGGGCTCGAACTGCAGTCGCAACCGTTTACGGACGAAATCACCATGTACCAATCGACAACAAACACCGGTACTTATCACTATGAATTGATCTCAGTGCTCGATGCCAACAATTGCGCCTATCCGGTGTCGGGCGAAATCGTCATTGAAGTGACCAGCGGAGCAACCGTTGATGTTGCGGATGTTCCGGAGTTTTGCCAGGGAGAGCACACTCCGGTCATACCACTCAGCGGCACACCGGACAATGTTGTTTTCGACATTACGGGAGGAGCGGCGATTGGGCTAGGTGATAAAACCGGCGTCACCCAAATCCCGTCGTTTACAGCTCTGACCGGGTCTGCCACCCTGACCGTCACCCCCCGGGCAAACGGGTGTAGCGGAACTCCGGAAACAGTACAGGTAACGGTAAGTCCAAAAGCAGACCTGTCAGTATCTCAAATACTCGAAACGATTTGTTCCGGTGAGACCACGAACATCAAACTAAGCAGCACCACCGCAGGAGCAACATTCAGCTGGGAAGTGCAGGATATGTCTCCTGCCGGGAGCATCAGCGGAGCGACAAATGACAACGGCACTATGATCGTCCAAACTCTGGTCAACACCGGTACCGAAGAAGCAACTGTAACTTACCGGATTACCTCCGGTAAAAACGGGTGTGAAGGCTCTTCCCTGGACGTAACCGTCCGTGTTTATCCTGAAGTCCATGCCACCATCAGCAAAACGACAAACAACTGCCAGGATGAGACTTCGCCGGAAGTCATTTTTTCAGCAACCGACGGACAGGCCCCTTACACCTTCACCTACCGGGTAAATGGCGGAACGGACCAAACAGTGACATTGGCATCGGGGAATTCCATCAGCATCCCGGTTCCAACAGCCAATGCAGGCGAGTTGACCTTTGAACTCATTACTGTTGAAGACCAAACCGGCTGCCCACACCCGGTCAATGAAAGCGTGATCGTTCGCATTTTCGAGAAACCGGTATTGACTTCAGGACTCAGACCGACCGGAATCTGTAGCAATGAAGTATTCACCTACAACCCGACAAGTCAGGTTCCCGGCACAACATTCAACTGGACCAGGGATTTAATTGCCGGAATTCGAAATCCGGCAGCCACCGGGAACGCCAACCCGGATGAATACCTTGAAAATACAACCAATGATCCGATCCCGGTTACTTATACCTACACGCTGACGACTACTGAAGGCTGTGTAAACACCGAAGAAGTTATCGTCATCGTGACGAAAACGCCGGAACTGACAAGCTCATTGACGCCTCCTGATATTTGCAGTGGCACAACCTTTTCGTACACGCCGACCAGCGATATTTCCGGAACCGATTATCCCTGGACACGGGCCGCAGTTCCGGGAATCAGCAACCCGTCATCCTCAGGAACCGGAAATCCCAATGAGATCCTGACCAATACAACATCGTCCCCCATTGGCGTCACCTACCTGTACACCCTAATTTCCAACGGTTGTGAAAACCCCGTTATCTACCCGGTTTATGTTGTTGTCATTCCGGCTCCCAAAGTCACAGCATCGGCAAGCGAAACGGCAATCTGTCCCGGCGAAGGAGTGACTCTGTTTTCATCATCAGACGCGGGTACTCCGCTTCCGGAAACCTTAATCGCTGAAGATTTCAACTCCGGCAACAGCGGAGACCGGTCCGGACCAAATGGATGGACAACAACTTACAATAATTCAAACGCCGCGTGGACGATCCGGGACGACAGTTATTCCCGGAGTGGAAAAACCTTTCGTTCAAATGATAACAGCAAATTCTTTTTAGCCAATTCTGACAATCAATACAATACCCGGTCCGAATTAATTTCTCCGCCCATAAATACGACAGGCTATACTTCGCTGACACTTAGCTTTTGGCAGTATTATCGCAACGGAGGAAATTCAGATCATCCCCGCATTCAAGTCTCGACTGATCAGAATAATTGGACCACAATAGAAGAACTAACAACAGATAAAGGAAACAGCAGCGATTTCGCCAATTACAGCGTTTCCCTGAATGGCTATGTCGGTCAGGCGGCCTTATTTGTTCGTTTCTATTTTGAAGCCAATGATGACTATTACTGGGCAATCGACAACGTCACCCTAACCGGGGAAGGCAATGCAACAGCAATGTTCTGGACCTCCGATCCGGCAGGATTTACATCGACTGAGGCCAATCCTACCGAAGTTTACCCAACAGAAACGACTGATTATATCGCCTGGTACACCGATCCGGATACCGGCTGCCTGAGAAGCGATACAGTTACGGTCATCGTTCGGGAGTCACCCCGGGTGACCATTGAAGCCGATTACTGCTCCGATCCCGGGAAGATTATTTTAACGGCCTCGGGCGCTTCATCCTATCTTTGGATGACGGGAGAAACGACCTCTTCCATCACTGTCGACGTTGCCGGAAACTTTTTTGTTACCGGAACCGATCAATTTGGTTGCAGCAATACCGCTTCCTTTAATACAGCCACCGAATTAGTTGTCAATGGCGATTTTGAACTCGGTGAAGCGGGCAGGACGACCTTTTATACCGATTACGGATTCAGACAACCCTCCGGTTCGCTGGGCGGCGGACTTTATGGTATCGGCAAAGATTCCAGGCCTTACTACGGCTCCTTCCGGGGCGCCCATGACCATACCAGTGGAGACGGCTACTATATGATTGTAGATGGCACCGAAAGCAGCAAAGTGGTGTGGCAACAAACAATCGCGGTTCAGGCGAACACAACCTACTATTTCTCTGCCTGGGCCATGAATATTTACCTGATCAGCAAAACGGGATACAACCCACACTTACAGTTCAGCATCAATGGTCAATTAATTGGCACCGATGTTCTTTTGAATGAATGGACCAACTCTGACACAAACCCCTGGCTCGATAAATTTCGTTTCTGGGGCGAATGGAATTCGGGGTCAGCCACAACAGCTGTCGTTCAGATCCGGGATCTGGAGACCAGTTACCAGCAAAATGACTTCGGCCTCGACGATATCTCGTTCGGGACCTTAGCGCCCCGTCCTGCCGAAGTCGCTCCTAGTTCATCGGGTGATGCCTGCGAAGGCGGAGATATCTCGCTTTATGCCCATGTCAGTTACGGGCGCGAACCGATCACCTTCTTATGGACCGGCCCGAACGGCTTCAGCTCAACCGAGGAAAACCCGCTGCTCTCCAAGGTGACTGCCGCTAACAGCGGAACTTATACTGTCCAGGCTTTCGATGCTTACGGCTGCGCAAACGAATCGGGATCGGTTAGTTTGAAGGTCTTCCCGGCCGTAGAGGTGAATGCCGGACCGGATCAGGAAGTCTGCTACAACAGTCCCCAGGTGAGCCTCACCGGATCGGTTACCGGAGGCGCTACAAGCGGCAGCTGGTCGGGAGGAAGCGGAACCTTCGGTCCCGACGCACAAACACTAACTACCAGCTATACACCAAGCGAGGCCGAAATAGCGGCCGGATTTGCAACGTTAACATTGACAAGCGATACGCCCGGAGGCCCCTGCCCTGTGAAAAGTGATCAGCTGACCATCACGATCAATCAGCCGCTGGAAGTCTCGTTCAGCTTAACAGTCCCGCTTTGTCACGGCGGAAACGATGGCCAAATTACAGCCACCGTCGCCGGAGGACAAGCTCCATACGCCTATCTTTGGAATGACGGACAGACCACACAAACGGCTATTGGCCTGCGTGCCGGAACGTACAGCGTGACCATTACCGACAAAACGGGCTGTTCAGTTACCGAATCGGTGACGCTTTCCGAACCATCAACCTTCATCGTTAACCCGCCGGTTTTTACAGCGCCAGGCTGCTACGGCGGAACGGACGGTTCGGCCACCATCACAGCAACCGGGGGAACACCGCCCTACGAATTCATCTGGGATGCCGCAGCCAACTCTCAAACCACATCGACGGCTGCCAACCTCGGTGCAGGAACGTACTCGGTCGTTGTGCTTTCCGATTCACATGGCTGTGCAGCCACTGCCGTGAAAGTGACCGTTCCCGAGCCCGAAGCCCCGGAACTAAGTTGTCCGAACGATATTTATGTGTTGGCCGACGAAGGACAGGACTATGCTTCGAATGTCACGGTTCCGGCTCCCGAATACGACAGCTTCTGCCAAGCCATTGACTATGAGATGACCGGTGCCACAAGCGGATCCGATGACGGATTAGTGCCATCTCCATCAACCTTTAAGGTTGGCACCACCACCATCACCTATACGGCGGTTAACCTGAAAGGCGAGCTTCTGCAGTGTTCATTCCGGGTCATCGTGTCCGATACCAAACCAGAAATCGACTGTAACGATCCGGTGTCAGTCAGCACCGACGCCAACCAATGCGATGCGGCGGTAACGGTCAGTCTTCCCGAAGTGAATGCCGGGACCGGAATTACCTGGAGTTGGGAAATGACGGGCGCGACCGAAGCCAGCGGAACCGGTTCAATTCCCACCCCTTACACCTTCAAAAAAGGGGTGACAACGATCGTATGGACAGCAACCAATGCCGCAGGATCCGCTCAGTGTACGCAAACCGTAACAGTAACTGACCAACAGCCCCCTGAATTTGTCTCCCCCGATCCGGTTGAAGTTTGTGTGGACCGCCTGATCGAATTTACCTACACCAGGCAAAACATCCCCGACTACGGAACCTTCGAAAAAGGAAACCGCCTGCTCGACCTGAATCCGTCCTCGTTCACGGATAACTGCGGCCTCGGGTGCGACGGAACCATCGAATGGCGGGTGGTTTTTAGCGATGGAAGTCAATTACCGGCCTCGGGTTACAACACCGGGCAACCGTCAACGTATGGTTCCGATTTCCGTTTTCCGGGCGACAGCACCAATGACCTGGAGCTGACCCACACCGTTTACTACCGGCTAACCGACTGCTCCGGAAATACCAGCGACGAGGTCTCCACAACTGTCACGGTTATTCCCCGGGCGAAGATCAGTTCGGCCAACTAGTGAAAGATTCTTAAGTCGACTCAAAAAGCCCGCAATAAACAGCAGGCGACACAAAGGTGAGAGCATACAATGCCTGCTAAACCTGTCACCTTGAACATTGCAGGAGTAAACCTGATACATTGGTTGCTTACACTGCCGCAATGACAGTTTACATCATTGCATCGAAGATTGCAGTCGTTACATAAGACATTTACCTGCAGCAATGGCAGCTTACATCATTGCATTGAAGATTGCAATCGTCACATAAGACATTTACCTGCAGCAATGACAGTTTACATTGTTGCATTGAAGATTGCTGTCGTTATACAAGACATTAACCTGCAGCAATGGCAGCTTACGACGTTAGATCGAAGACTTACAAGCTTATATCGGCTACTGCATGCGCTCAAAGACCATTTACACCCTTACATGAAAGCTTGACAAGGCGACATAGAAGCTTGATTTGCAGCAATAAGCATTTCCTGGCTAACGCGGTGGAACGCCGGAAGGCAAGTTTATCGGGCTGTGCAACATTGATGCCCTCCGGGCAAAACTCCGGTCAGCTATCCAAAAGCACCGCGAACGACCGCAGGGAGCGAGCTTCCCCCGCACCACCAAACGTCATGGCGAGCGCAGCGAAGCCATCTGTCCAGCCAGGCGAGCAAGACCAGGATCGGGTAGCGAAAAGCACCGCGAGCGAATGCAGGGGTGTGAAACCAAACCTTTTTACATTAATCGACATTGCACGGATCTAGGAGGTCCATGTTTTCTATGAAGCTGGATGCCCTCCGGGCAAAACTCCGGTCGGCTATCGAAATGCACCGCGAGCGACCGCAGGGAGCGAGCTTTCCCCATACCGCTAAACGTCATGCGAGCGCAGCGAAGCCATCTGTCCAGCCATACGGGCAAGACCAGGATCGGGTAGCGAAAAGCACCGCGAGCGACTGCAGGGGTGTGAAACCAAACCTTTTTACATTAATCGACATTGCACGGATCTACGAGGTCCATGTTTTCTATGAAGCTGGATGCCCTCCGGGCAAAACCCCGATCAGCTACCGGAAGCACAAATAATTTAACCGCAGAGAACGCGGAGAAGTCGCAGAGAAGTAAGTCATGAGTAGCGAGTACCGAGTCTTGAGTGCTGCGTACTTTAGTCATTAATTGTTCTCTCCAAAATCCAGCAATCTAACAATCCCGTAATCCGATAATCCATCTTTTGCGTCCTTTGCGGTACACATCTTGGAACTCGAAACTTGGAACTTGAAACTTGAAACTAAAAATATTGTTTCCGGGTATAAGGGCGGCGGTAGAAGTCGAATTCGTAAACCACCCGGATTTCGTGCGTTTGCAGTTGGTACTTGAAGATTTCGCGGCCAAAAGGAAACTCCATGGCGTAACCAAAACGCATATTTTTCATCATCACAAATTGCGTGACAACAGCGGCCGTGTTATTGGTCCGATACATGGCCCCAATCCAGAATTTATCGTAGAAAAGCCAGTTTGCAGCAATGTCAGCAGTCAATGGCTCACCGATCGCTCCTTTAACTAAAATGGTGGGTTTAAATCGAATTTGACGTTGCCGCCCAAAGAAGTAACCACCTAACAGATAGGCGTAGCGAACATCAGCCAGGGAAGAAAAGTTAATCACATCGGCCCGGAATTTATTTGAAATAATCTGCGGCACGGATAGCCCGATATAATAATCTCGGGTATAAACCAAGGCCCCTACTCCCCATTTCAACATCATGTGTTGGTGAACATCAGTTGCAAACGCTTCATCCGGATCATCTACTCCCCAATCTAAATCATACCGTGTTAATAAGTTATCGTAATTGATGAACCCGACTTTCAAGCCTAAGCGCAAAAAGGTTTTCCAGTCCAGTTTTACCTGGTACGAATAGTCGGCAGCAACGGTTAATTTATTCTCGTATCCAATGTGTTCGTCTGTAATGTTTAAGCCAATCCCATTATTATCATTTTTAATCGGTTTATACCAGGCTGCTGCCATCATCAGTGGAGCTCCATCCTGCCCTAAAAAGTAACGACGCGTAAAAACCTGAACACCAACTTTCTCCCACATACCGGCATAAGCGGGGTTAATGGTTTGCATCCCGTTCATGTATTGCGTAAAAACCGGCTCTGTATATATTTTATGTGAACGACTTCGATCAACTTGGGAAAAGACAGAAAAGCTATACACTAGCATACAAATTGCTATTACTCCCTTTTTTAAAAAGTCTCCTTTAATAATTTTATATGTTTGCTCTCTACTATTCATTCCTAATTTCCTATTGAGCCTAGTCCGTAAGCTACCATTACAAAGCCTCGTGCTAAATCGCCATTCCCTTTGTCTAAGATATATAAATAAACGCCCGGAACAACCATATGATCAGGATTATGGTGATGTTTGGTCGTTTGTCCGCCCCACCACATATCTGCTTCGTTATTGCCCCAATAATCAGAGTTACCATAGTGCTCTTTTTGATACAACAAGTATCCCTGTTTGTCAAAGATCATCAGTTTCGCATTCGGATATTGTTCGATACAATCAATCACGAAGTAATCATGCGCACCATCTCCATTGGGAGAGTATCCTTCCGGAATAAAGAAATGACAGGTTGTATCCGGCAATTCATGTGGATTTGGAATTTGCGAACAATCCAAGTCGTCCGGGATGGTCACATATACCGTAGCCGTGTCACACAATTCTTCGTCCGTATCCAGGCACAATTGATAGACGAAAGAGTCTGTTCCGAACACCTGGAAGAAAGCCGTATAAGTTATTTCACCCTGGTCGTCCCACTCGAGGCTACCTAAGGTCGGCCATTCCAAAAGACTCACAATAATATTGTAGTTTGGATCCCAGTCATCGTTGTCAGTGATGTTGGCATACAAAGGATCGCAATCAACTTCGTAGTAATCATCGATGGCAATTGGTGGAATTATTTCATCCTCGGTTTCAAGAATCACAATCTTACCGATTTTCAGGTGGTTGGTACACTGTATCGCATTTACAGCAGTTACCTTGTAGAAATAAGTACCCGGTTCGTGCCAGATTACGTCAACACTTGGACCGGTGCTAATGCCATTTACAAATTCGGCCATATCTTCCGGTACACTTCCGGTGGTCGTTGCAAAATTGACTGTTGAGTCGGTGTACAATTCCCAGGTATAAGTATCGCCCGGTATCGGATCAATGCTCAGTTTTGTTGTCTGATCCTGGTACGCAGTGAGCTGGGCCATGGCGGGAGCCACAGTCAGAAGGACTGGTATAATTACCAGCGCCAGCTTTCTAATATGGTACCAAAATCGGTTCATTTACTTTTAACTATTCTTTTGTTTGCCATTCCATGATTTCCCTGAGTTGGAAAAATCCAACTTGCTGTGTTCTTTCAGCTTTTCTGGTTTTATCAAATTCATGGTCTCAACTATTTTTTTCCTTGATCAAATCGATCGCATCTATTCTTCAATCTGCCAAAGAGTTGTCGGTTCCTCTTCAACTTTCTGACAATGCTTAATGACTGTATCTTTCCCAATGCAGCAGAATTTTACTGCTACTAGCGCTCTCCACCTGATCTCCGTTTTATCCATTACTACCGGAGAAGAATATTCAGCAGGCGCTCCTTTGTTCGGTGTCATCACCTGGTCGTTATACCAGGGAGGTCCATTCTTATTTTTCGCCACTATGGATCAATTACAGCTCATCAGCTTCTTTTGCTTTGAATATTGGCAACCCACTTTTGACCTTTCATCCGGGTGTAGCTCTCCCATCCCGGCCGCAGCCGGTTGCTCGTCTTTTCGCATACACCCTTGAAAAACAACATCAGCTGTTTTATTTATAGGTTGCGTGTTCTGTTTCTCGTATCCTCCCGAATATTCGGAAGCAGTTAGTCACTCCAGTACATTCTCATTATGCTTTTTCTTTCTTTACCGAAGTTCCTTGTCCCGACCTTTTGGGATCGGGACAAGGATATCTTGGTTATGAAAAAGCATTAACAAAAATTCCTAGTTCGTTTCGTTTCCAGGAATAAGCGGAGTCGGACTCACTTCCTGAACATCCGGACGTGGAGTCAGGGTTTGAGTGGCCGCATCCATTTGATCATTCAGAGCACCTGCGTTACACAATGGCCCAGGATCTGTCAGTGTATTGTTTTCAATATCCCAATCACCGACCGAGTTCACGCCATCAACCGTCAACGTGATATCTTCGTCAACCAAACCTTCCCAGGTATCGTTAGTGATCGTAACCCGGACGAAAATGGAAACACCATTAGAGGTATTCATCTCGTTTGTAACCACATTAGTTGTGCTTTCTACACCAGACTGAACGGTATCGGGGCTGGCAAAGTCCATCGTATAATCCCATTCAATGGTTGCCGTTTGCGGTGCATTCAGTGCAGAAAGGGTGAAAGTAGGTGTCCAATAGCCCGTGAAGTTAGCTGCAACAACCTCAAAGAATAAGGTCTGGGTACCAAAGTCGTACTCAATTCCTCCCGATGCAGGATTGTAGGTTGCTCCTCGTACCTCATCAAAACAGGTACTGTCAGCCAAATCATAGCCTAAAGCAATTGAGTCAACCGGATCAATATTCTGAATATCGACAATGAATGCTTTGATAGGCGCGATTTTCCACGCTTCAAAATTATTGGTACAATCACCATCCTGCATCACAGCAACGAATGTTGGCACGGTGTCTGATGTCACTGACAGAATAGAGTCCGACCACGTAATAGCCACGCTGTCAGAGGCAGCATCCAAACCATAGTTGGCACTTGTCGCCAAAAGATCGCTACCCGTTGGGGTCGTTGTAGGCGAAGTCAACATCGTATTAATATTGGAGCTCGTGACTCCACCCACGGTAGATATGAAATTCATATCCTGAGTCGCCCAGAAGGTGTAGAAACCAGCCTGATTCGACGTGGCCTTGTAGATGTACTCCTTACCCGGGATTGGGTTTAGCGGCCCGTCCGAACAAATAATCCCTCGGGTAGTACTACCCGGGAGTGCTTGTCCAAAGCCGTTGGTTATACCAGCAAAAAGAGCCAGTACAAAAACGGTTAGAATTAAAAATTGCTTTTTCATAATGAATCGTTTTTAATGTTAGAAAAAAGGTCTTGTAAAAATTTTATTCATACTAATTGGTCTCGTTACATGACTCGTTCCCAAGGAAACAAGTCGTTAGAATTCAAGTGTGCATTGTTACGTCCTGGCAGGACGGGATCTTTTCATTTGCCTCTTGCCGGCATTTAATTTCATGTTGGTTTTGATCTTTGCTTCATAAGCTTGTTCTCCTTTTCTTTTTTACTTGTTTATACTTTTAATCAGTCTTTATTTAGTTTTATATTTTTTTCGTCTCTAACCTGTTGTTCTCTGTACTAACTGTATTTCTTCTTTTTCTCTGTTCTCATTCATCTGATCTCTTGAGCAAGTCTTAGTTTCTATTTTCTTCTTATGTACACTGTCTCTTAGACCATTTTCGAATGATTAATCTTGTTCCTTTTCCTTCCAATTCTTTCACAATCTTCAATTGCTGGATGAATCCCCTTATTGCAAAACTCCCCGTTTCCTTTACCAATTTCTTTCTCACTTTTACACTTCCCACATTCCCATTCTACTAAAGGCATATTTCTCCTGTTTCGGTCAACATAACCGGCTACGATAACTGTCCCCTGATCACCGAATCCCAGCCTAATACCTTGGGATGGCCCTTGTGGCGCTCCCTTTTTTGACGGTCTCAGCCATTTCCTGGATCCGGGAGGTCCATTCGTTGTTTTTAGTATCAATTTCAATTCATGTGTATCTGTTAACCTTAATTGCCAGCAAGCTGTCTTATTCTATAGTACATCAGCCTTATATATGAGCTCAAGTATCCAGAGCACCTCCTCTGTATTTGACTTTTAACTTTACCCTTTTGCTTTCCATCCTGACAGTTCTTTCCCATTCCGGCTATGCCGGTCATTAATCCCTTTTCGCGTGTGCCAGTCGGAAACAACATCGTTGTTTACTTTATTAGCTTGCGTGTTCTGTTAACGTATCCTTCCGAATCTTTCGGAAGCAGTGAGTGCGATTCAGTTCCTGCCGCTTTTTCCGGTTAACCGAAGCCTCTGTCCCGGCCCAAAACCGGACCAGGACGAGGATATCTTGGTTATGAAAAAGCGTCGTCATTCCAATTAATTAACACCCTCTCCTGTTTTCGTTTCGGGAGTAGGAGTAACTTCATCTGCCCGAGGTCTTGGAGTGATGATATAATCCACTACATCGTTCACGAAAAGATCAGGTTCGCATGTTGCATAATGCAGATCTTCAAAATTGTCGCGATCATCATAGAAAGTACCAGCTCCAGAATTATCACTCCCGTCATATGCTACTCCATTTGCAGCAAATGTTAATGTACCGTCAGCTAGGTCATGTTCAATGTCAGTACCCCAATCTAATCTCACTCGCACAACGATACATTCGCCACCGGGCGCCGGCACACCACCAGCTCCAATCGTTCCGGGACTAGCTGAAGAAGCTCCTGCAATAACAGGATTGGCACTTGTCCATGTATTGCCAACGCCTAAGGTCCCCGTCAACGTATTCCAGACCGCTGGATCACTACTAGTTGCATCACCTAAGTATGCCCAACTGGCTTCTGCCGTCGGAGGAGTTGCACCATCTGCGTATGATATCTCGAATTCCGGCATCCATGAATCAAAATAATTAGCCCCGTTTACGACAAAGAATACCCAGTTTTCGCCATAATCTACGGTCAACGTTCCATCTGGAGTAATGCCACTACCTGAATAAACAGCAGACTCTACCGGTGAAATACATTCTGAATTAGCAGCGTCAAGCGGTCCCGCGGGATTTGCTCCATTCTCAAGAACAGAAGCGATATCAATGGTAAATGCGGGCTGTGGAATAATACGATAGGCTGCAATATTGTTGGTACAGCCATCAGCACCTTCGACATAAGCCACAAGGATTACCTGGTCTGTTATACCATCAAAGAATTTCCACGCAATCTCGATGGTGGTATTACCAATTCCGGAACCAGTGCCGGAATTATAGTTATTGTAGGTGGTGCCGAGGTTTAAAATGTAATCACCATTTCCATCAGCCGGATCAATATTTGTATTAGTCGTAGGCAAAATACCACTGATTTTACTAACCAGACTATCACCATCCGAGACCACGTCATTGTTGTTAACAACAAACCACCGAATGTCATCAGTTGCATCTGCCAAGATGGTATAAGTGTATACCTCTCCTTGAACTGGATGCAATTCATCGGCAGTACATAGCGTATCCGAAGAAAAAGGAGTAGGAATAAGACAAACTGGAGCAGCAGTTGGAACTGTTTGATACGGCTCTGCTGGACCAACTTGGCCATAGGAACCCACACCGGCTAAAACAGCCGCTACAAGCATAACAAGAAATAAAATTTGCTTTTTCATAATCTTATCTTTTAGAATTTGAGAAATGGTTTTATAAAAATTTTCCGTTCTAATTATTTTAAGTTTATATTCATTTACATCGTCCTCACAGGACTGGATCAGAGCAATGCATTGTTTTTTTTTTAAGTTTGATATTCGTATAATACATTTTCCATAGGCTTAAGTCTCCGTTTTTTTATTGTTATTCATCTTAATAATCTATTTTTCCGGCTCTCGGCCGTGGTCTAATTGTTATAGTCTCTTCAACTTCCTCTGAGACATTCTCATGACAGTCTTCCACCCAATAGGTAATCGTGTGATAAACTGTATTGAAGGTCACACCATCTCCCCACAGCAGAATATCACTGCCATAAGTTGAAGGTTGTCCGGTTCCACTAATTGAAGGATGACTAACCGGTGCTCCGGTTATAGGATCTGGTGTATCTGCAAAGTCAATTCTCCAGTTAATTGTCAGCTCATCTGTAGCACAGCAATTATCAGCCAGATCCGTCAAATCCAGGAAGGTATCTCCCGCATACATGGTTCGGTAATCAACCGGCGACTTGTTCAGATTCGGATCTACATGCCCGGCAACCGGAGTTGGGTTCAACTCATCGTAAACTGCCCAATGCAGTGGATCGACACAGTTTTGGTAAGGCTGCGCTGTGAAAGTTGGCGCAACCGTATCAGGCTCCACGGTAAATATCGCTGTACAACTAAGCGTATCACACAAGTCTGTCACGACATAAGTAAATGTAAGGTCTGCTCCATTGTCGTAAGCATCAGCTGGCAGTGCCGGTATTTCGTCAACATTGTCTGTCGAGCTACAACCGCCAGAGAAGGTGAAACCGGCGATCCAGGCGTTGTATGCTGCCTCTATATCTGTTTGGGATGTACATGCGGGGATGTTCGGATCGGTCGGACAAGATATATCTACCGCAGGCGGAACGTTAACAATAAAGTCGGCATCAAAGGTGATTGTATCACACAGGTCGGTTATTGTCCATACCAGGTTCACTGTTCCGCCGTCACACAATCCCGGAGCGGTTCCGTCAGTGGTCAAGGTGATCTGCGGATCACAACCATTGCTAAAGCCAATATTATTCTCAACTCCTGAGCGCCATGCACTGAACGCGGCATCCAACTCGCCCTGGTTGGCATAAGAACAGGAGTATGCTGTTGTATCTGCTGCAGCTGTATAGTCCGGAGTTACTGGAGGTATTAAGATAAAGTCGGCATCAAAGGTGATTGTATCACACAGGTCGGTTATTGTCCATACCAGGTTCACTGTTCCGCCGTCACACAATCCCGGAGCGGTTCCGTCAGTGGTCAAGGTGATCTGCGGATCAC
>NZ_WKLH01000001.1:1371157-1385922 GCF_010882175.1 Mangrovibacterium lignilyticum
GTTGGCATAAGAACAGGAGTATGCTGTTGTATCTGCTGCAGCTGTATAGTCCGGAGTTACTGGAGGTATTAAGATAAAGTCGGCATCAAAGGTGATTGTATCACACAGGTCGGTTATTGTCCAGTTAATGGTTATCGGGTCACCACCGCAAAGATCAATCGACTGGCTGCCATCATAGTCGTTGGTGACAACAGGAGCACATCCTTCATCAACAACACTTGCCACTACGGCTGCCTGCTGTGCAGTCACCCATGCTGAAATAGCAGCATCCAGAGCAACCTGGTCTGCATAGTTGCAGGCATTGGCTGTTCCCGGAGTTGGGTCTGCCGGTGTTAGAGGTGGTGCATTAATTCTAATCTCCTGATCGCAACTCGAACGATTTCCCGAGTCATCATACACCGTCCAGGTGCGGGTTACAATAATCGGACAAGTGCCGGAAACAACATCGACGTATTCAACTCCTGCTATACTACAATTATCGGAGGCAGTTCCCAAATTAATCGCATCGGTAAATTGAACGGAATCTGAAACAGCAATTGTATCTGAAAAAGCCGGGCCAGTAATGACCTCGGTATCACAACCCTCGAGGTTACGTACGGTACAGGATACAACTGGTGGTATCGTATCAAGAACCATTACAAGATGTGAACAGGTGTCAGAACCAGAAACATTTGCAGCACTCCAGGTGATGGTCGATTCTCCAAGTTGGAACGGATAATTTCCAATTGGATCAGCGTCCTCAAATGTATTTTTTGTATAAGTATCCGTTAAACCTACAAAACCATCCGGATTAATAATCGTAAATGTCCATTCAATAGCAGGAACGCCTTCCAGTAATTTTGCAAACCCCGGATCAAATACATGTTCACAGTTCGTATCGGCATAAACAGTTGTATCAGGAGGACACTCAATAAGCGGTGGACCTGTCACGGTTACTGTAAAATCGCAATTAACCTGATGCCCGTTTCCATCCTCAAAATAATAGGTAATGGTGGTTACGCCAATATCATAACTATGTGATCCCGTGAGTAAGTTTATACCTGACGGATCATTATAGATGGAGTCAAGATTATCAGAAGGATCTAAAACAGTATAGATCAATGTAGAATCACAATTATCAGCATAGTTTGGAAATCCTACTTCGACTCCTGAGGCAAAAGTTTCATTTAAATCGGCTGGAACTGTAATACTCGGAGGACAACTTAATGACGGCAACTGGTCAAGAACCTCTACCGTTACAGTACAAGTGGTATCATTACCTGAGTTATCGGATATTGTCCATACAACTTCCGTAATTCCTATTGGATACAATGCATCTGCATTATCTGTACCAGTATAATCGTTGGTAATGGTATAGATCGCAGTCTCGCAGTATTCACTAATTGTCGGTACTCCTACGTTAACAAAGGCATCACAAGCATCTGCCGCAACCGTTACGGCTGCCGGATCTGATGGACAGCTTATGGCTGTTGACGGGATCTCATCACGCAGCATCGTCACGGTAAAGGAGCATTCTGCAGAATTTCCGTCAGGATCCGTTACCGTATAGGTTACCGTGTTAACCCCTACCGGGAACTCGAGTGCCGAGACCGACCCTACACCTGTGGTATCCCAGGTAGCATTTAAGATCTCAAAGCTTAGCTCCAGCGAATCTGTTGGCCAGCAAACTGCAGAGTAAACCGGCTCGCTCATCGATGGTGGCAACGCAACACAATCAGAAGCATCCATTGTACCGGTTACGCTCGTCGGACAGGTAATCTCCGGATCATGGGTTCCGATTACCTGTACGGTGACCACGCAGGTCGTGTCGTTTCCTGAGTTGTCGCTGATCGTATAGGTCACATAGGTTACTCCAACCGGGTAGGTATCGCTGGCATTCGTACCACTGTTATAATCGTTGGTAATGGTATAAGTCGCAGTCTCGCAATATTCACTAATTGTTGGTACTCCAACATTAACATAGGCATCACAGGCATCTGCAGCAACTGTTACAGCCACCGGATCTGATGGACAGCTAATGGCTGTTGACGGGATCTCATCACGTAACATCGTTACAATAAAGGAGCATTCAGCCGTATTTCCGTCGGGATCGGTAACCGTGTAGGTAACTGTGTTAACCCCTACCGGGAACTCGAGCGCTGAAACCGACCCGACACCAGTGGTATCCCAGGTAGCATTTAAGATCTCAAAGCTTAGTTCCAGCGAATCTGTTGGCCAGCAAGTTGCTGAGTAAACCGGCTCGCCAATCGATGGTGGTAATGCAACACAATCCGAAGCATCCATTGTACCGGTTACACTCGTCGGACAAGTGATCTCCGGATCATGGGTTCCGATTACCTGAACTGTTACCACACAGGTCGTGTCATTACCTGAGTTGTCGCTGATCGTATAGGTCACATAGGTTACGCCAACCGGGTAGGTATCGCTGGCATTCGTACCACTATTATAATCGTTGGTAATGGTATAAGTCGCAGTCTCGCAATATTCACTAATTGCCGGTACTCCTACGTTAACAAAGGCATCACAGGCATCTGCCGCAACTGTTACGGCTGCGGGATCAGATGGACACGTAATGGCTGTTGACGGGATCTCGTCACGCAACATCGTCACAGTAAAGGAGCATTCTGCCGTATTTCCGTCGGGATCCGTTACCGTATATGTTACCGTGTTAACCCCTACCGGGAACTCGAGTGCCGAGACCGACCCTACACCTGTGGTATCCCAGGTAGCATTCAAGATCTCAAAGCTTAGCTCCAGCGAATCTGTAGACCAGCAAACCGCAGAGTAAACAGGCTCGCCAATCGATGGTGGCAAAGCAACACAATCCGAAGCATCCATTGTACCGGTTACGCTCGTCGGACAGGTGATCTCCGGATCATGGGTTCCAATTACCTGAACTGTTACCACACAGGTCGTGTCATTACCTGAGTTGTCGCTGATCGTATAGGTCACATAGGTTACGCCAACCGGGTAGGTATCGCTGGCATTCGTACCAATATTATAATCGTTGGTAATGGTATAAGTCGCAGTCTCGCAATATTCACTAATTGCCGGTACTCCTACGTTAACAAAGGCATCACAGGCATCTGCCGCAACTGTTACGGCTGCGGGATCAGATGGACACGTAATGGCTGTTGACGGGATCTCGTCACGCAACATCGTCACAGTAAAGGAGCATTCTGCTGTATTTCCGTCGGGATCCGTTACCGTATAGGTGACCGTAGAAATACCTACAGGGAATGCGAGTCCAACAACAGATCCAACACCAGTTGTGTCGGGCGACCATGCTCCGGTAATGGAAAATGTTAGTTCTAAAGAATCCTTAGGCCAGCAATCATCATTATAATCCGGCTCAACAATATCCGGAGGAATGGCATAACAATCGGTTGCATCCATAATTCCTATCACAGACTGACACCCAATTGTAATGTTCGGCGGTGTCACATCGACTATCTTAACGGTGAAGCTACAAGTAGCCGTCAATCCGGCGGCATCAGTTGCGGTATATGTAACTGTAGTGACACCTACCGGGAAACTCAATCCCGTTACTGTACCGCTATCATTATCAAATGTTCCATCAGGGAATAACCTCGTGTAGCTTAATGCGGGTACTGAACAATCATCATTGATCGTTGGGTTTGTCGGAGTTGCCAGGATTTTGGAACAATTATTCGGCGCTGCTATTTCTTCAACATTTCCGGGGCAGGTGATTGTTGGCGGCACATCGTCCGTAATTGTATAAGTTGCTGTTGTTTGCGCTGTATTGCCACAGTCATCTTTAACCGTCCATGTGATGTTGATTTGCTGGTTAGCCGGAGTTCCTCCCCAAGTTTGAGTTAAACTGTCATTGGTCCATTCGAGGTCATCATCACAATTATCCGTTGCAGCTGCACCGGCGCGTGTTGACAACCAGTTTTGATAGCCCGGATCATCATTGGGATCTAAGGTCGAACAATCGGTTTGGCCATTGGATGCCTGCGGAGAGATGACTGGCGGCGTAGTGTCTTTTACAATGATCAACTGCGTACACTCGGACGTATTACCGCATTCATCAGTTGCGCGATAAGTGCGCGTGATTGTTTCCGGACAGGTCTTGTTGTCCGAAACATCGCCAACATGAATGATCATTACCGGAGCCGAACACTTATCCGTGGCTGTTACCAAGGAAATATTCGCTGCAGGCACCTCATCAATACATTGAACAGTCGAATCCGGCGGGCAGATAATTGTCGGTCCAACCGTATCGACCACCGTAATGTACTGTATATCCACCGTCTGATGTCCACAATCATCTTCCAGGATCCAGGTGCGCTGGATAACTTCTTCGCCTCCACATTCACCCGGGACAATCTCGTCGCTATAGGTTGCATTCAGGCCTTCCGAGCAGTTGTCAAATTCATCTTCAACATAGCCAGTGATCAATGTATCTGCATTATAACCACAATTAGCGTCCATGTAAATGGTTTTGTCTGCCGGAACGGTGAAAGTTGGATCATTCGTATCAATTCTCCTCACGACCGCGTCCGATTCGCTACACACCGGATCCGAACTGAACTCGTCAACAGGAATGGTATCGCAAGCGATTGCCAGAACATAACGGGTTTTGATATAATACCCATTACAGTTTTCTACCGTCGGAGGAGTATTGGACCCCCAGTTTGCTCCATTGTCAAAACTATATTCAACCTTAAATCCGGAAACCAGGTCTGGTGGAGTGACTACGATTGGGCCGCAACCGGTATTAACAACAGGATCCGGTGCTGCGGGGAATACAACAAAACTGGCCGAACCACTACAATCTCCGGATGTGGTCGTGTAGGTAGCCACAAAACAACCTGGATCCGTAGGGGTAAACACTCCTGTATCCACGTTAATTGTACCACCACCTGTCACACTCCATTCTCCACCATCAGGTGCCCCTGACTGTGTAAAAGCTACTTGGCTACCTCCCGCACAGGCATTTGTTGTATGTACGACCGGATTGTTAATCACATAAACCGTGTGATAGTCGGCAGATCCCGGACATCCGGCAATAAACACCGTTAAGGTATAATCGGTAGTTGATGGTGGTAAAACTACGACAACTTCCCCACCTCCAACCGGGATTTGTTCAATTGGCCCCCACTGATAGGTAATATCTGGAGGTGGAGCGGGTAAGGAAATATTATCGACTGCCCAAACGCTGCAATCACTCGGGCTATCAAACTCAAAGCGGATACGTAAATTGTCCGTTCCAATGTAGTCCGACAAATCGACACCAACATCGTTTATCACATTGGGATCTCCGCTCATCAGGGTATCTGAATATTCTGCTAAAAGAATATTGTAGGTATTTCCACCGTCTGTTGAAAGAGTGATCCGCGCTGTTGCATCGGCATCCAGCATATAAGCATGCTTAAAGCTTAGTTCGGCTGACGACATCGTGGAAGGCAGACTAAAGACCGGTGTTTCCATCCAGGAATTTACCCCCCCACTTACAATAGCAAATTTCTTATCTTCCGAATTAAAAACATTCCCACCGCAGAAGTTTTTTGGCCCGTTAGTTTCAGCCCAGAGGGTTGGTTTTTCGTTATCATTATTGGCCGGGAAATTATTATCCATAATTCCGTCTTCATAGACATTCCATCCAATTGTGTGCAGGTTGGCTTGGTTAAAATCACCGCCCGGGATAAGTTCCGTATCGAAGGTAAATTCAGGAATGGTACCAGTCAGCGTCACCGGCTCCCCTGCACAGATATCTCCACCCGAGGCTGTAATCACCGGCTTGAACTCAGGTATCACGGTCACTCGGGCATAACCGGAATAAACAGGATTACAATTATCATTACCCACCAATACTACAAACAGCGCAGTATTCGGGATGTCATTATAGACATAAAAATCCGTTGTAACCTCCAGTGTGTCCCAGGTGACTCCCCCATCGAGCGACATTTCCCATTGGATCACATTTCCCACATAGCTTTCTAATTTAAGAGTATCACTATTGTCTGCTGTACATGCTGTAGAAATCGCAGGCGACAGGAAACCACCGTCCGGCATTTCATCAACCTGGATAGAACCACTTAACGAAGTATTCAAACAAGGCCCTGTAGTTGTTAATGAATAATTAAAGGTACCGGATTCGGTTGGCGTACCTGAGATAATGAAAACACTGTCGTTATCTTGAGAAAGTTCAACACCGTTGGGCAGATTGCCCGACAGAATAACTCCGGTTGCCGAACCTCCAATGGTATAACGAATCGAATCAATCAGGGCATAAATACATACAGCCTGATCCGCATCTCCGGTCAACGAGATTGTAGCATCATCTCTTACGGTAATGGTACCCGTCAAGGATTGATTATAGCAAGGCGAACCGGTTGTTGACACCGTAAAAGAGAATACACCAGCCTCTGTAGGTTTTCCACTAATGGTAAATACTCCACTTGCATACGAACCGGTGACTCCAGCAGGTAATGAACCAGGAGGAACTTCAGCTCCGGTAGCATTTCCACCAATCAAATACGAAATACTGGTTATCGAAGTGTTTTTACAAACCGTTTGTGTTGCGGTTCCCCCGCCAAGTTCGATTGTTCCTTCATCGTTAACTGTTATGGTTCCGCTTACAGATGGATTCACACAATCGGCACCCGTTGTTGTAACCGTGTAGTTAAATGTACCGGACTCGGTTGGTGTCCCGGATATGATAAAGATGCCTCCGCTGTATGAACCGCCAACTCCGGCAGGCCACGAGCCTGATAAAACAGCATCTGTTGCCGAACCTCCTATTTCAAAAGAAATGGCAGTGATTGTTGAGTCGATACATACCGTTTGGTTCACATCCGTGGTCGGATTAATCGTTCCGTTGGTGTTTACCGTCAATGTTGCCGTATTTGATGTTACTGAAGAACAAGTGAACCCGGCTGGTCCTGATACAACAACATAGTAGTCACCAGCATGAGCTGGCGTAATTCCCGATATTGTGTAGCTTGATGAGTTTGATCCGACTGGCGTGTCTGGACTTCCCTTTTTATACCATTGATAAGCTAACTGGGCTCCGCCGGCATTAGCCGCAATATTGAAACTTACACTCGTTCCCTCACATTTGGTTATTGATGCTGGTTGTGTGGTAATGGTAATGGCAGCATCCACATTGAGGGTTGCGGTATTCGACTTCACCGAATCACATGGTGCAGCTCCTTTCACCCAAACGTAGTACGATCCATCATCGGATAAACTAACCGAACTAAAACTCAATGTTTCGGAAGTTGCACCTGTGATTGGCACTCCCCCTTTATACCATTGGTATGTTAATTCATCACCAGAAGCAGCAACTGTCAGACTAGCCGGCTCACCCACACAAACAGGGGTATTGGAAGGCTGGCTGGTAATCACCACGGCTTTGTTGATGACGATTGTTGTTATATCACTTACCGGTCCACAAGGTCCAGCGGGGTCATCACTTGTTAGCGTCAAGGTTACCGAACCGTTGTTAACTTCAGCCGCTGTTGGTGTATAGGTTGCATTCAGCGACGTAGGACCTGGATTAAACGATCCGGATCCGCCGCTCCATCTTCCTGTTGTTATACCTCCACTAATACTACCCGCCAAATTAACCGAGCTACCCTGACAAATCGGATCATAGGTTCCGGCATCGACAACAGGTAATGGATAAACAGTAACTCCAGGAGTTGTATTAGAACATCCCGTAGAAGCTTGTGTAAATGTAAAAGTAACGGTTCCGGCTGCAATTCCTGTAATTACACCATTTGCATCAACAGTAGCCACTGACGGATTACTGCTGGTCCAGGTACCGCCTGTAGTAGGTGATAATATTTCCGTTTCGCCTACGCATATTGACGAAGGAGCTGACACAGCTGGCAATGGATTTACAGTAACAGCAGAAGTTGTAGCAGAACATCCGGTGGAAGTTAGTGTGAATGTAAAAGAAACGGTTCCGGCTGATATTCCTGTAATTTCACCACTTGCATCAACAGTTGCCACAGATGAATTACTGCTGGTCCAGGTACCTCCTGATGTAGGATCTAATGTTTCCGTTTCGCCAACACATACAGCTGATGGAGCTGACACAACTGGTAGTGGGTTAACAGTAACACTTAAAGTTGTACTGGAACATCCGGTGGCAGTATCTGTAAAGGTAAAAGTAACGGTTCCGGCTGCAATTCCTGTTATAACACCATTTGCATCAACAGTTGCCACAGAAGAATTACTGCTAGCCCAGGTACCTCCTGTTGCAGGAGATATTGTTTTCGTTTCGCCAACACAAACACTTGAAGGAGCTGACACAACTGGTAATGGATTAATCGTAATGACCACATTATCTGATTCAGGTTCACAAGGACCATCAGGATCGTCAGTCGTCAGGGTCAAGTTAACCGAACCACCAGCTATCTCGGATGCAGTAGGCGTATAAGTTGCATTCAGGGTGCTGCTATTTGGACTGAATATTCCGTCTCCACCACTCCAAGTTCCCGAACTGGCTCCTCCTCCAACCGAACCATTTAAGGTCGCTGATCCATCGGCGCAGATGGTTTGAGGTTCACCTGCATCTGCAGTTGCAGCAGGGTTAACGGTCATAGTTGTCGAAGCTGTTAAGGACTGACTACATGCTTCTCCGCTCGCATAGGCTACACTAACCAATGTATAAGTTGTACTAGCCGATAACGGGCCTGTATCCAATATGGCAGTTCCACTTCCATCAACTGAAATCGTTTGATTTGTTCCTCCATTAACCTGGTAAGTAACCACGGTATTCGCAGTCGCAGTAAAAGTAATTGCAGACACAGACCCCTCACAAATTGGGTCGGTACCCGATACAGCAACACTTGCCGTTGGATCTGGACGAACAGTAAGGGTCATGCTATCCTTTACAACAGGGCATTCCCCCTCTCCCTGAGCGGTTAACGTAATGATAATTGAACCACCATTAATAATAGACGCTGGCACATTATATCTTGGGTCCTCAGTCGTGGCATTCGGTTGGAAACTTCCTTCATCTGCCGTCCATAAGATATCTTTTTTCGTAGTCGCACCATCAAGTGTACCGTTGAGTTGTACTTGTGTCTCTCCTGCGCATACCGCAATATCCGGTCCTGCATCAACAAAAGCGAAGGTATTTACGGCTACAACCAGTGCTGCACTTGTTGTTGATCCGCAAACATTGGTAGCAGTAACCGTAATATTTTTGTCGCCGGCCGATTGTACACCCGCAGTAACTGTGACTAATGTATCCCCTTGTCCGGAAGTTATTGTCCAACCTGCGGGGAAGTTCCAGGTATAACTGGTAGCATCAGGTACCGGGGGTATCCAGTACTGTAGTCCGGTAGCGATCGGACAAATTGAGCTTGACTGGCCGGTGATATGTTGCGGTACATTGGGAGTCGCCGGTGCAGCATTATAAACTTTTAAGGTAACCGCGTTACTGATCGCAGTATCTCCCGTTGTACAGGTTTCATTCGAAACGAGCCTAACGTAAACTTCATCACCATCAGCAGGCGTTACGGTGTAATTTGGACTATCGTTTCCTTGTGAAGAACCGTTGACAAACCATTCGTAAGTTGGGCTCGTTCCTCCATTTATCGGTGTAGCAGTGAACGTTACTGAGGTACTCGCACAAACAGTATCGGCACTTTCAGCAATACTAACGCTCACCTGCAGCAGCGGATTCACATCAATTGTATCGTAAGCGGTCGCTGTCTGCGGGGCACATTCATTATCACTGGTCACGGTCATTGTCAGTGTTACCGTATTTCCGGCATCACCCGGTGCAGCATTATAAGTTGGAGTGAGTGTCATTTCTGTGCCACTGGTAATCGAACCAGCTCCATTATGTGTCCACAAAATAGTTCCATTACTTGCTGATGCCCCACTTACAGTTGCCGTTTCATCCACACAAATGGTTTGGCTTCCACCGGCAGATGCAGTAGGGAGCGGATCGACATCGATTGTATACTCTGCAGTTACAGTATTCCCACAAGCATTATCACTGGTTACTTCCATCGTCAAGGTAACCGTGGTTCCGGCATCACTTGCATCCGGGGTATAGGTTGGGCTTGGTGAAGTCTCATCTGTCAACGAACCATTTCCGGTAGTTACAGTCCAGGAGATATCTCCGTTACTTGCAGACGCCCCACTGGCCGTTGCCGTTTCATTTACACAAATGGTTTGGCTTCCACCAGCCGATGCAGTAGGAAGCGGATCAATGCCGACTGAAATTTCGGTTGGAGAACTCGCCGTACATCCATTGGCATTGGTATAATTAACCGAAACTGTTCCTGTCCCTGCTGATCCCCAATCAACCGTCACCGAATCATCGGCACTTCCCCCACCACTTGTTGGAGTACCTCCATTCACTGTCCAAACATAATTACTCATTCCGGGCTCCGTCGTGTAGATATGCCCAGTGGAATTTTCACAAACAGTCAGATCTCCGGAGATTGTTGGAACCGGTAGGGGGTAAACGAGAATGTTATAATTAGCGTTATCAGTTGCTGTGCCACAACTATTGTCACTTGTCACGGTCATGGTCAGCGTTACGGTATTCCCGGCATCACCAGCAGTAGAAGTATAGGTAGGCGTTAAGCTTGTTTCTCGTGTTAGTGAGCCACCTCCGTTATGAGTCCACAAAATCGTTCCGTTAGCTGCTGATGCGCCACTGACGGTCGCAGATTGATTTACACAGATAGAATCACCTCCACCTGCGACAGCAGTAGGAAGAGGATCAACCTGCATCACAATAACATTACTGGTATCGGGAGGCCCCGGACAGGTTACAGTTGCATCCGGGATCATTACCACTTTCACCGAGTCTCCATCACTTAGTGTTGAAAATGTGTAGGTGTTACTATTCCCTCCAACAGGGTTATCATTAACCAGCCATTGAAATATTGGGTTGGCACCTCCGTTAATCACCAAATCTGTCATGAAGGTCACCGATGTTTCGTCGCAAATCGGGTTGGCCGATTCATAAATGCTTACTTGCGGAACATTCAGATCATTCACCGTCATAGTAATTGGACTACTATAATAATTCCCCGGACATGGCGTTTCTCCCACCTGCGTGGTCACCATCATCCTAATCTTTTCAGCATTATTGAGTGTTGTTGAGCTAAAGCTGACATTTGTTTCACTTACAAGATCACCCCATGTACTCCCACCGTCAATCGAAATCTGCCACTGTAAAAATGGATTTGCTCCTGCATTGGCGGTATCGGCTGTAAAAGTTACTTCTTCACCTTGGCAGATGGCACCAAGCGGATTTCGTGTAATAGCGACAGTCGTAATCGGTTCAACATTTATGGTCGCCGTTCCACTGAGACCTGTTGCACAAGCCGGTGTATCCTGATACTCAGCACTCACTAAACTATAGACAAAGCTACCTTCGTTGTTAATTACTGCCAGTATTGAATCTGTTTCGTTCGCATTGAGATCATATTGAAAATTCGCCCCATCAAAATTATAGGTGACTGTTACCGGCAAATCCACCTTATTTGTAAAGGTGACATAAGGAGTATCCGTTCCATAGCAGATCGTCTTATCACCGCTGATCGTCACATCAGGAACCGGATTAACGGAAACAGTCAGCGTAAAAGTTTCTCCCGGACATGTTCCGGAAGTTGGCGTAACGGTATAGGTCACTGTTTGAATTGTACTGGTTTCATTAACAAGTGTGCCGGTGATTGAATTTCCAATACCTGCAGAACCAGTCATTCCTCCGGTGGTAACAGGAGTTCCCCATGAATAACTTGTGTTTGAGGGCACAATATTACCGCTAGTTCCGTTAGCCGGTGTAACTGAAAATGCGACATCACTGCAAGCTGCCGCCGACGTATCTGCGACTACAGGGGTTGGATTAACTTTTACACTCACCGTGAAGACATTTCCCGGACAATCACCCGACTTGGGTGTCACTATATAAGGAACAGTTTTGGCTGTTGTAGTGGTATTAATCAGCGTTCCGGAAGAAAAAGCGATCGTATCTGTTCCCGATGCGGTACCGGTGATTCCCGACACACTAGGAGCAGACCAGGTATAGGTGGTTCCATCCGGTACTTTCCCGTTATTCAGGCTGTCCGGTGTAAAAGTAAAGTCATCTCCGCTACATATCGTTTGGGTTACCGGGTTGATTGCGGGCCTTGGATTAACGGTCACTTTTACTTCAAAAGTCTCTCCCGGGCAAGATCCCGACGATGGAGTGACCGTGTACGTCGCGTATTGAACAGAACTGGTCGGGTTGGATAAAGTACCGCTGACACTGCTTGCTCCACCGCCAATTGTTCCTCCTGTAATTCCTCCGGTTACGTTTGGAACCGACCAACTGTAAGTCGTATTATCAGGTACACTACCATCTGTTCCATGTTCAGGCGTCACTGAAAAAGTTTCACCACTGCAAATCGTATCAGTCAAGTCAACAATATCAGGAATTGGTTTTACGATTACAGTCAACGAGAATGGATCACCGGGGCATATTCCGGCTGTAGGGGTAACTTCGTAAACCACCGTATCCGGGCTATTCGTCGAATTAGTCAGTAAATCAGTAATTGTTGATCCAAATCCATCGTCGGCATCAGTTATGCCACCGGCAGATTGAACAGTCCAGCTATAGGTTGTTCCAGACGGTACAATCCCATAGCTAGCACCATTAACCGGGTTTACTGTAATTGTATCGCCACTGCAAATACTTCTGGTAACATCAAGAATATCCGGTTCCGGAGTCACATTTACCGTCAAGAGGAATATTCCTCCGATACAGCCGTTGTAGGAGGGAGTTACCGAATAAGTTACGGATTGTGTCGTATTTGTAGAATTTCCAAGTGCACCGCTGATACTGGAACTGGGATTATTGGTATTGGCCTGTGCGCCCGTAATCCCTCCGGTTGAAGATTTAATAGCCCATGTATAAGTAGTCCCCGTCGGAACGACCCCGTCGACACTATCCTGAGGAGTGACACCAAAGCTACCCTCGTTACAAATAGTTACTGTTGTGTCATTTATATTCGGAGTGGGATTGATTACTGCGGTCGCTAACACTGTATCCCCTTCACAAGTATTGAATTTTGGGACAAACTTAAAAGTAACTGTTATCGGTGAACTGGTTGTGTTGGTTAATGTAACATTGGGAACACTTCCAGTATTGGATCCTTCGAGACCGGTTACATCAGAAACATGGTCTCTTGTCCAGCTAAAGGTCGTTCCCCCTGTAGGACTGTGGGGGACAATTGCGCTAATAGACTCAATACCTGAGCACCTTGTTTGTGTGTCAGGAGTGATATAATCAATTACAGGTGTTGGATTAACCAATACCGTTGCAATTGTTGATGGACCATCACAGCCATTGATAGTTGCTCTGATCGTAAATGCTACGGTGACTTGATCGGCAGTTAAATTGGTTAATGTACCTGAGATATCACCGGAACCGGAATCTGCAATGCCGGTTACTGTAACGGTATTGTTTCGGGTCCAGTTAAACGTTACACGCGAATCGTCAGTACTGCTGCTCAGCTCGATAGTTTCAATTGAATCAGTCGAGCAGATTGCTTGCGAGGGAGGTGTAGCTACCACATTTGCTCTTTCGATAACAAATACGGTGTCCGTGCCTGAAATCGCATTTTCACATTTCGGGGATGACTGATATCCAACTTTCACCAATTGATACACAATGGTATCCGCGGTACTGGTAGGAACCGGCCTGGTTTCACTGCTGCCTGCCGGAATAATGACGGTTGGTTGTACAATGTCATTCCTCCGGTAAGTAACAACAACGGAATAAGGCATTGGATTAGTAAATGTGATGTCCGGTGAGTCATCATTCTGGCAAACGGTAGTCGCCCCGCTCATGAAAGCTGTAGGTGTTTCTCTTACAGTTATAGTCGCTGAACCGCTTGCACTATTCAAACAGGCTGTTGAGCTTGCATCCTGAATGCTCACCAAGCTGTAGGTATACGTTCCTGCTGTTCCGGTTGTTTGACTGACCGTGACCGAATTTCCTGACGTTGTTGTAACTGTTTGGTTACTGCCGCCATTGATCGTATAGGTAAACGTGTATGGAGCAGTACCATTACCCCCCGTGAAAGTTATAACTGGATTTACACTATTTAGACATACATCAGCACCACCTGCAATATTAGCAATGGGCAATGGATTAACTGTAACCGTAACAGAAGCAGTCGCCTGACAGCCATTATCATCGGTAACTGTAACTTCATAAGTTCCGCTTGCTGCAGTTGTAATATTATTAATAACCGGATTCTGTTCCGTCGAAGTAAATCCATTTGGTCCGCTCCAGGAATAGGAATAATTCGGGGTACCTCCGGTCAGCGTTGCATACAATGTTAGCGTTTCACCACTACATAGTTCTGGGTTTAGTGCACCGACTGATACTGTTAATTTAGTGGCCGGATCTACAGTGGCGGATGTTACTGCCGTACATCCATTGGCATCTGTTACCGTTACTTCGTATGTTCCTGGGGCCAACCCCGTCAGATCCTGCGTGCTCGCAGCATAAGCCGCCCCGTCTTTTGTCCATGAATAGCTTAAGGTGCCTGCACCTCCGGAGTTAATGGTTACATCAACTGTTCCGTCATCACTGCTGCCATCATCATCATTACATTGCACTGCTGTTGCCGTCGCACTGATTGTCAGTGCAGTGGCCGGATCTACAGTGGCGGATGTTACTGCCGTACATCCATTGGCATCTGTTACCGTTACTTCGTATGTTCCTGGGGCCAACCCCGTCAGATCCTGCGTGCTCGCAGCATAAGCCGCCC
>NZ_WKLH01000001.1:1386020-1887992 GCF_010882175.1 Mangrovibacterium lignilyticum
ATCATTACATTGCACTGCTGTTGCCGTCGCACTGATTGTCAGTGCAGTGGCCGGATCTACAGTGGCGGATGTTACTGCCGTACATCCATTGGCATCTGTTACCGTTACTTCGTATGTTCCTGCCGTAAGCCCCGACTGATCTTCGTCACTGGCTGAAAGACCACTGCCGTCTGAGGTCGTCCAAGAGTAGGTATAACCCGGGGTACCTCCGGAGATCGTTATATCGATTGTTCCGTCGCCGCCTCCAAAACAATTAACATCGTTCTTTGAATAGTCTATTATTGGTAATGAGTTAATGGTAATTGTCACCACTTCCGATTGTGCATTATTACAAGCTGCACCATCAACAACGACACTATCTTTGTAATAAAATGATCCGGGCAAAGCAGTCGGAACGGAATAAGTGTCACCAGTCTCTCCCAAAATATCGTACCAAGGCCCTATGGGCGAATTACCAACTCTCCAATGATGATTGATTGTTCCTGTTCCATTCGTTACCGTTGCAGCTAATTCTAACGTTCCGTTTTGGCAAACATCACCTTCTCCTGATACAGTAGTCGTAGGATCTGGTACCACCGTAATACTCTTGGCTGTCGAATAAACAATATCGTTACAACTATCAGAGACAGCAACCCTGAACTCGTGCAAGCCTACAGTTAATATATTCGGTGGATCATATGAAGTCCCTGTTTCCCCGGGGATATCTGTCCACCCCGAATTATCTATGTTCTCTTGCCACCGAAACGAATAAGAAGGCGTACCCCCACTGGTCGCTATGCTAAAAGTTAAAACATCGGGATTAAAATTGGTGCAAACTCTAAGTACATTTGTGTTGTGAACGGGCGGAGTAAGTGGATCAGGCTCATTAACAGTAAAAGTCGATTCTTCGGGTATACCAGCTTGATCTGTTACAATAACAGTATAATCTCCTGCAATCAAACTCGGAATAGTATCGCTAGTTCCAGTTAATCCACTTTGGCTTCCATCATTTGCCTCCGGGCCATCCCAGCTAACGGTGTAGGGCTCATTCGTACTCGTAATTGACAAAACAATACTACCATCATTTCCTCCACGACAAGTCACATTACTAACGGTCCCACTCAGGGTGGTAATAGTGCTAGTTTCAGAGTAGTCATTGCTAATCTCTGGCGCTGATCCTTCGTCCTCGTTTTTAGCAACTTCATTCTTTATTGAAAATACACCTGGCGGTGGCAAAGCCAGCACCAAAGGGGATAAAGTTTCCGAGGCACCTTCGAAATCGTAGTTGAAAGCTAGCAGTTGAGATTGTGGTATAAAAAGCGGAGAAAGATTGCTATTGGAACGATCGACACTTGAATTTACGGAAGAACTAGTAGAGGAGCTGAAAACAGAGGAATTTTGAGTGGGGAAATGGACGTGGCTACCAGATAAAACTATGGACTTGGCCATACCGTCTCCTTTAGGAGCAAATATTAAGCTACTTCCGTTAGTCTTTTGTGATGTACCCAAAATAAGAATGACAATCAGCAAGCATCCCACGCACATCGCACCGACGTATCTCACCTCGCTTTTATCCATAAGTCTAGAGATATACCAACTCTCGTCCTCCAAACAGCACTTATCGCATAGTTAGTTTTTTTGCCTGTTTGAACTAACAAGTTACAATATTTCATCCGGTTTTGCACAATCGATCATCAACGCAAAACATACACAATCAGCGTTTTATGGTCAATAGCCTTGTTTTTATCGACAAACAGTCCTTTTTACTCGATAAAACAACTCGAAATTTGTGCAAATCGGGATTCAAACACCTGATAAACTGCACAAAACGACTCAAAATACATAACATAAGTCAGAATAAAGATGCTAGGGAACATAGTTTTACAACACAAACCGGCGTTTTTCGACGATGAAAAGAGAAGAGAAATTATTGTCCGGGAAAGACGTAATATTTTATTTAGTATCCCCTTAAATTTCAAAAATCAAGATTCAACCAAAACAAGATTTTCTAGTCGGGAAAATGACTTTACGTCTTGAGAATGGGTAATTCAGAACAATTCGTAATCGGATAGGATAATCTGCTACTGGTTTCATCTTAAAAAATGCAGATTTTTTCATCGATTTGGAAAGTTTGTTGCGCTAAAAATATTGCTTCCGGGTATAGGGTCTGCGATAGAAGTCGAATTCGTAAACGACGCGTATTTCGTGGGTTTGGAGTTGGTATTTAAAGATTTCACGCCCAAAGGGAAGCTCCATCGCATAACCGAAGCGAATATTTTTCATCATTACAAATTGGGTTACAATAGCTGCCGTGTTGTTGGTTCGGTACATGGCACCTACCCAAAATTTATCGTAAAAAAGCCAGTTTGCCGCAAAATCGGCGGTGATCGGCTCTCCAATAGCTGCTTTAACTAATAGGGTTGGTTTAAAACGGACTTGCCGTTGTCTTCCGAAGAAATACCCCCCCAACAAATAGAGATAACGCACATCGGCCAACGATGAAAAGTTGATGACATCGGCCCGAAATTTATTGGAGATAATTTGCGGAATAGATAAACCAATATAATAGTCGCGGGTGTAGACCAAGGCACCTACGCCCCACTTTAACATCATCCGTTGGTGAATATCGGTTGCAAAAGCCTCGTCCGGATCATCCTGTCCCCAATCCAGATCGTAACGGGTCAACAGGTTATCGTAATTAATGACCCCCACTTTCAAACCTAAGCGCAGGTTGGTTTTCCAGTCTAATCGAACCTGGTACGAATAGTCGGCCGCAATGGTCAGCTTGTTTTCATAACCAATGTGCTCCTCTGTAATATTCAAGCCCATGCCGTTATTGTCATTCTTAACGGGTTTGTACCAGCTCGCAGCCATCATAAGAGGCGCACCATCTTGCCCAACAAAATAACGACGGGTAAAAACCTGCACCCCCACTTTTTCCCACATCCCTGCATAGGCCGGGTTAATGGTTTGCATGCCATTCATATATTGGGTAAAAACCGGCTCAGTATATATTTTATGCGAGCGATCGCGGTCAATCTGCCCTTGGGCATTCAAACTCAACAACAGCAGCAGCAGTCCGAATGCGAACTGTAGGCGAATTGCCGGAATCAATAAATATGTCGCTCGTTTGTTCTTCATTAATTTCCCCTTCCATAGGATACCATAACGAAGCCTCTTGCTAAATCGCCGTTTCCTTTGTCTAAGACATACAAATACACGCCAGGGATGACCATCTGGTCTGCATTGTGGTGATGTTTGGTCGTTTGACCACCCCACCAGAGGTCGGCCTCACTGTAGCCCCAAATATTTGTATTACCATAATTCTCTTTCCCGTACAGCAAATATCCCTGTTTGTCAAAAATCATCAATTTCGCATTCGGATATTGCTCAATACAATCAATCACGAAGTAGTCGTGCGCACCATCGCCGTTCGGAGAGAATCCTTCAGGGATAAAGAAATGACAAGTTGTATCGGGTGGTGCTGCCGGCGATTCTGCCGGATTACAATTCAAATGATCCGGAATAGTGATGTGGACAGTTGCCGTATCGCACAATGTTTGCTCCATATCAAGACATAGCGTATAAGTGAATGAATCGGTGCCTTGGGCTAACATGTTTATCGTATAGCTTACGGTTCCCTGGTCATCCAACTCCTGCAGTATACCTTGAGTGGGCCATTCTAAGATACTGACGAAATAGTCATAATTTCCTTCATTTTCATCGTTGTCGGTGACAAAAAAGAATTGCTCTTCACAATCGACAGTGTATTCATCGTCAATGGCTACAGGCGGAATAATTTCATTCGAAACTTCCTGAATACTGATTAGGCCCATTTTAATGTTGTTTGTACAAGCCAGCTCATCAACTGCGGTTACTTTATAATAATAGACTCCCGGCACATGCCAAATAACCTGAACCTTAGATCCTTGCTTTATGCCGTTTACAAACTCTGCCAGATCGGCGGTCACATCCCCCGGCTCAGCTACGAAATCGATTGTAGAATCACTGTAAAGCTCCCAGGTGTAGGTTACCCCAGGCTCTTGGTCAACTGTCAAATCAATTACCTGACCTTGAGACACAGCAAGCTGGGCCGTGGCGGAAGCCGCAACCAAAAGTACCGGTATAATTACCAATCCCCATCTGCTGATATGGTACCAAAGTCGGTTCATGAATTTAATTCAGTTTCAATTTCTTGTTATTGTTTTTGAATTTGAATTCTTCTTGCCTAGCTGCCTGCACTCTTTCTTGCAGGCTGTTTTCATATTATATATTCTCATCGCCCTCAAGCATCGGACTTTATCTTTTCCCCTTGGAGGACAATCGAATCAGGTTTTGATCTTAAACTCAACTCCGGAAAGCAATACACCGAAGATCTTCTGATTAATCCCTTGCGGATTATTTCCATATTCGAGATTTCAGCAACAACGGTATAGCTCGGTTAAATGATCCATGTGTTCCAACGGAACGAACATTCACTGCCAATTCACAATCCCAAAAGCCTCAGCCAAGCCCAACCCCTTCAAAAAAGGAAGGGCTTGGCGAGTATATTCTGGTTATGAAAAAGCATTTTTCGTCAAACGACTAGTTTGTTTCGTTTCCTGTCGTAAACTTTGGAGCCGGCATACTTGTGTCTGTAACTGTCGGACGTGGATCGATTTTAGAATCAGCTGTATCTGCTTTATCTGCTGCACCAGGGTCTGAACAATCAGCATTTACCACATCATAAGTACCATCGGCAAGTTTACCATCCAAGGTCATGGTGAAAGTTTGGCCGTTTTTGTTTTCATAATTCGCGTGGTCAACCAATACGCGAACAAAAACCGATACGCCTTTATCAGTCGCATCCTTCACGCTTGTAGCCGGTGTGATATGTGTTTTTCCAGATTCAAGAGTAGTCCAATTCGTTGAAGAGCCCCAAGTATCCGGAGTATCATAAGTATATTGATAGGTTAGGGTCTGCGCTGAATTTTCCCCGGTTACTGTAAATTCCGGGATCCAGTAGTCTGTGAAGTTTGCAGCTACAAATTCAAAATACAGGTAGTTATCACCGTAATCGTAGACAATACCTTTGCCTGATTCATATTTGATTGATTCAACAACGTCAACACAAGTTGTTGGCGTAACATTATACTTATCTATTGAGCTTTCCGGAGTCGCAACATCCATTGCAATGATGTCAACGGTGAACGCATTTTGGGGATCCAGTTCCCAAATTTTCATATTGTCCGTACACTCAGAACCACTTACGTAATAGGCTACAACGAACAATTTTTCTTCCGTCCCGGCAATTACAGAATTCAGCATACCCGAGGTCCATGTTAACTGAATCGTTCCTTCTGTATTTACATTGGAGTTGCCAACACCGACTTCAATATTATAGTTAGCTGAAGCTGTCAAAAGCTCATTTGAGCCCACTATCAATGCTGTTGCTGTGTTAAATTCGGGCTCTCCCGCGTTGTTCACGACAAAACTCGAATCATTGGTTGCCCAAAAACGCCATTCTCCGGTTCCTGTCAAATCGCTAACTTCAGCTTTATAAGTATACTGCACACCCGCAAATGGGTGTAGCGCATCGCTCGTACAGCTTAAGGTTTGAGGAGTTGACCACTTAACACCTTGTGCGTTCGACTCGTTAATTCCCGCAAATACTGCAAGCAGGAAAATTGCTAATGATAAAAATTGCTTTTTCATAATACACTTGTTTTAAACGGTTATTTTATTTCTCTTATTTATTATTATTCTTATGGCCAATTACCTGAAAAGGCCGAATCATTCATTCTTATAATTTCGGGACGCGGAGTCACCATAATAAAAATCACAAAGTCCATTTCCGACGAATTTCCGCAACCGTCAACCAACCAATAAATCAGGGTATACAACCGGTCTCCATTGGCATCACCCTGAAGGGTAATTGGATGGTCAGTAATCGCATCAGACTTATCTGACAGCAAGTCTGAATTATCATCACGAACCGGATTATTGTCGCTGTCAAGCAAAGACCAATGCAGCGCTGCTTCACAGTTATCGGTAAAGCTGATGTTCGCCAAAGTTTCCTTTTCGAGATCGGTTAAAATGTGATAGTCGGGACGATTCGGGGTAATATCAGTATTGGGTTCGGACAACCCGTTATGGCTCGCCTCGATTAAGTGATTCACACAAAAACTATAATTCTGGGCCGGTGTATTCACAAAAGACGGTTTGTTCGTGTCCAAAATATTGATCTCCTGCGTGCACTCGGAATAATTACCCGCGTAATCGGTTGCCCGATAGGTACGTCGTACATTCCCGTTACACAGAGAGCCGTCCACCAACTCGTCGCTATAGCTGATCTGGATTTCATTGAAGGCGGTACAGTTGTCTGACACGGCCGACTGCGAATCAATGGCAACAAAGTCTTCCGGACTTGTAGCTCCATCAGGAACATCTTCATAGCAACTTACCTCAATGGTTTCCGGGCAGCTGATCGTCGGTGCCACTTCATCACCAACCGTCACAGAGGCTGTATTTTCCACACAAGTATGGCCAGCCACCTGAACTTCAATCTGAAAATCGGTCTGCTGTAAGCTGTTCGGATATTTACTTTGCAATTGACCCGAAATACGATATTGATCATTCACATCCGGAAGCCCGTCGCCGCTTTCAGCAATTGCCGGTGGCGCCGGAGCATTGATAAAACTTGCTGTATTTGTTCTGTTCCAGACAAAGGATACGTCATTGACATCGTTCAACAAAGTCAGCGTAATTGGAGCAATTTGCGAATCATCTGACGGACATATGATTTGTGTCTCATTTATGATCGAAACATCAGGAACCGGTTGAACACGTAATTCAAATGTTATCGGTGTCGCAGGACAATCACCGGCATGAGGTGTGATCGTGTAGTACACAATCGCTTCCTGAGTTGACGTATTTACGACCGGATCCATAATAATACTTCCACAGCCGGAAGAACAGGAGGTATAGCCAGAAGCCAATCCATCAGGGTTACTGGCTTCCCAGGTATAGGTCACCAAGCCGGGCTCTACCACATTGCCGTAAAGATCAATACTTCCTATCCGAATATCAGTCGTTTCGCCGGAGCAGGTCACATCCGTTCCGCTAGTTGTTGCCGTTGGGACAGGATAAATCGTAAAATGCACTTCCTCTTTACAAGTAGACTCATCACCACAGGAAACATAGAAGCTCCAATCTCCGGGAGTTTCTGTATTTTCGATCACACCTGATGCAACCGGATCGAATTCCTCACCTTCAGCAACGGCATTCCCATTTTCGTCATACCAGGTAACTTCAGAGTATGTCTTCTTAATAAATAAAGGCTTATCATTTTGGTTAAACTGAACGTTTACATCAACATCCGAATCGAGCGTATAATCGTTAATTACCAATTGGTAGTAACTATTGGGATCTAAATTGTCGATGGTTAATTTCGGACAAGCAGCACCGACGGGAATTAATCGAAGAAAACCTTCTTCCGGGTTATTCGGATCAAACGGATACTCGTAGAGAGAATAGCTGAAGTAATCTTTTTGGTTACAATCATTAAACGTAAAGCCTCCATCTTTTTCATCAACCATGAAAATGTCAGTCACCGCATAAGAGACTTCATCGCCGGCACTATATACATAATCCTGACTTGACACGTAATAGGTCGAGTTTTCGTCCGGGTCCAATTTGGTCACGTGAGATGCTTCATCCCACTCCACACAAAGCGACAGGGCATCCATCGCCTCCGACTCTCCTCCCTGACAAATCGCCACATCGTTGGCAAAAGCCGAGGCAAAGCCAATATCAGCTGTAATCGACTGGGCGCAATCCGGATGAGCACTGTTACGTCCCAACACGGTCACAGATCCGTAGGGTAAATCAGGACCATAATAATCATCGGTTGTCCAGGTGGAACCTCCATCGTAAGAGTACTCAACGACTCCTAAATCGCTGGTCGAAAAATTCAGTGGATTGTCGGTTGAGCCTCCCATAGCCGCATCCATCGTAACAGAACGTTCAAAACAGGATGGAGAAATATAAAGATCAGGAGTTCCATATATTTTCACCGGAATATCATATGAAGCAGAACAACCATCTGTAGTAGTAGCCGACAGGGTATAAACCTGAAAACCGGCTACAGGAATAAAACTGAAGCTACCTGTTGTATTGTCTGTAAAGGTCGGCACCGCAAGCCCCTGCATTTCATAGGATCCGGAAGCATAGCTCAGCGAATATGTCACATCTGCGGTTGTAGATGTTGCCTGGATAGAAATTGACTCGTCTTCGCAAACAATCTGACTACTGATGGTATAACTCAGGTTTGCCGACGGATAAACCGTAAGATTTAAGCTTGCTGTATTTTCTTTACCATCAGGGGAAGTAATCGTGATCAAATAGGGTACATTAACCGGCGTAGTTCCGGTATTTAAAAGAACCTCATCAATCGGGCCATTCCCGCTTCTCGCTGCATTACTGATGTTTGCAACAGCCGGTCTCTCCCATTCAAACGAGCAACCATCGACATCAGCCGTTGGAAAATAGCTAAACTCGTCGTTACTGCAGACTTCAGCTTCAGTCGCAGAAGTCAGGCTAGGCAATTCCCCCACTGCAATTGTTACAGTGCTTGTCAATTCACTTGCCAATGCCGAGCAATAGGCTCCTCTCAATGATGTTATCGCATATTGCGTGGTCGCCGTCGGACTTAGTGTAATTTTTTCAGGGTTGCCGGTATTTGTTGCTACCGAGCCACCATTAATTGAATATTGAAATGGGCCTGTCCCCGTAAAGCTGATCCAAAGTGTAGCCGTCTGCCCCGCAATTATAGTTACCTGGTTCGTTGACGTGCCATTCACTGTCAGTATTGCCGTCGGACTTGCGTTCATTACAACGTTCTTTAATCCCGACATTGTTCGTTCGCAACCTGTTGTTGAATTAGTTGCAATGACGGTATAACTACCAGCTTCAGTTTGCTCGCCAAAACTAATGGCTGTGCCGTCGCCAACTACTGGAGTACCGACAGCTGTTCCGTTGCGATAAAGTTGGTATGAAGTTCCGGATACGCTGCCAGATAATCCAACCAACACGCCAGCATCACCTTCACAGTAGCTGCCTCCACCTGTCACACCAAATTGCTGAGGCAAAGGATTGACGGTAACAGTTGCAGTACCTGCCATATCCTGCAAGCAGGTAGTCCCGGAATCTGTTGCCTTCACCGTATAAACTCCTGCATTCGACTGATTCGGAAAATTAATTGCACTTCCGGTGCCGCCTATCGAACCGCCAACCGCAGATCCATCGCGATACAGCTGGTACATTACGCCACTTTCACTTCCATCTAAACCAACCGATGCGCTTCCACCTCCACTACAGAACGAACCTCCACCTGTCAGGTTATAAACAGCAGGTCCTTCGGTTACAGTTACCGTTGCCGTTTTACCGCTGATCGCTTGTAAACATCCGCCTGCATCGGCCACACTAACCAGTTCGTAAACATAACTACCGGAAACCAACGAACTTTGGCTAACCGTCGCCGAATTACCTGAAGAAGTCAGGGGTGTAGGACTTCCTCCATTTAAGCGGTAGGTAAATTCAAAAGGAGCAGTTCCGGTCGTTCCGGTGAAGGTTATTGGTGCATCACCACTATCAGCACAAATCGTTGTTGTACCGGCGATCGTTGCATCCGGTGCAGCGTAAACAGAAATAATATCAACAGAAGAATAAGCTTGGGAACAACTTCCATTTTGTACTAAAACCCGGTAACGTGTATCGACAGTTAAATCGGTCGCGGTATAAGTAGTTGATGTATTCGCTACTGAAATCCAGGTAGCCCCTCCATTCTCTGAGTATTCCCACTGAACAACATCACCGATATGACCCGATAACGTTAGCGTAGTCGAATTGCTTCCTTTACATACATTTGTCCCACCGGAGATACTTCCACCAACACTGGCTTCATCAACTGCGACAGTCACAATTGTACCGGTAACCGTTCCCGCAATATTCGCATCAGAAACTGAAACGAGAGAATAAGTTGTCGTTGCCGATGGGTATACTTTTATGTTGTAGGCCGAAGTAACTCCTGTCAAGCTATAATTTGACGTTCCATCCGTATAAACCACATTCCAATTAGCTGCTCCGGTCAACTCCAGGTTCAAGGTTGCCGAAGCTCCCTCGCAAATCGTCGTGTCACCAATCAAATTAGCAGTTGGCTTCACGATCGCAGCAAGCGAAAGGGATGGGCTCGTTATTCCGGTGGCGATAATACTCGAACTCCCAACCGATCCGATAGCACTCCAGGCTGTTCCGTCCCAGCTGGCAGCAACCAACGACGAATAAATGGTACTGTTTGGAGACAACGCTGCAGATGGATACAATGCCGTGACGTTATAACTGGAAATTCCATTGGTATTGATCTCCCAATAACGATTCATGTAATTGGTTGAATTCGCATCATTAGGATGCTGTGCTTCGTGCATCGACAAGGTAATTGCGCCTCCGCTGCCAACAATGCCTGAAAACGCCACTGAAGACTTTTTAGCATTCGAATCAACAAGATTGAAGGTAACATTTGATGAACTTGCCGGAAGTGTTAAACTGAAATCATGCAGGAGAATCAGGCTGCCGCTACCAGCGCTGAAAGAACTGCTCACATCCAAATCAGATGCTAATTCCAAATGCACATTGGGTTCTGTTATTATCTCAGGAATAGTAATCGCGCTATTGATGACGAAATATTCGCCGGAAGTCGTGTTGGCATTCCCAAACTGGAATGCCCCCCCGGTGATTGTCTTGGTTCCTTTTGCTGAAGCAACTGCGGCAATCGACAAATCAACTGCCGTGCCGCTGCTTGAATTTGCATTTTCAAATACGATGGTGCCTCCGGCGAAGTTGAAATAGGCATAACCGTTTATATCCAAGCTTCCTTTGCCACTCGTCCCGTTGCCTTCCGTTGCGAGAGCTATAGTTCCTCCATTTATGGTTATTCCGGATTGAATTCCTGCACCGCCATCCGACAAGGTACCAGCGGCAGCACTCTGCAGCCCACCCGCAATAGTTACATTTCCGCTATTCACGATAAAAGCACCCCCAGTATCCACAGTCACATGGTTGTCAGCAGCAATTCCAAAATTTACAGTTCCGCCTTCTACCCGGATTAATCCTTTATTATTGACGGTATAATCTCCGGTATTCAATGTCCCGCCCGCAGAAACCTGAAGTCCCGCAGAAGCTGGAATATTGAAGCTATTCGTTACACTTGTTGTTCCACCGGCGATATCCAGCAGTCCATTCAAAAGGTTCAAGCTTGTAACGGTAACATCAGACGAAATCGTAACAACCGAAGAAACATTTGCTCCGGCATCAATCACCAAATTATTAAATATCGTAGTTGAAGTCCCGCTGACAGTGCTTCCTGCAGCTGTTAAGGTAATCGTTCCGCTATCGTCCAGCGTGCCATTATTCCCAAAACTACCATTGACGGTCAGTGTTGCTCCCGCTGCTAAAATCAACGTTCCACCCGACTCAATGGTCAGGTTTTGACAAACAGCACTACCAGTGATTGTAATTGTTTCTCCGGAAGGAATGGTTACGTCGTCGGTACTTGTCGGCACGAGGTTGGAATCCCAGGTCGATGCGGTATTCCAGTCCGTGCCGCCAGGCTGCACGGTAACGTTTAATGGAAGTGCCAAAAGATACTCGGTGAGGGACGACGCGGACTTCTCTCTTTCTGTTGTAGCGAAAGAAGAGTCAGCTCCTTTTACCAGAAATGACAGCCCTGCAAAAAGTACGATCAACATCGTCCTTCCGGCGCAAATCCAACTGATATGTTTTCCTCTAGTTTTAGCCATTATACCACATTTCTTGCTCACAGTATCAAGTCAACCCCTTTTTCAAATCGCTTGTATACTTTTCCAGGTTAAAAATTCGTAGGGAAAAATTCATTCAGGCTTTCCTGTCTATCAATCGCACAAAAAACCGATTGACAGGACCTTAAGATCGAGCCGTTTCCGGTTAATTAATCAACAAAACTTCGGTTTGCGAATTCGCGAGAAGGACAAGCTTTTTTGAAAATAGCTTTTTGCTCGCTGCGTAAATGAAACATTACTGAATTGAAGTAAATTTTTTCCATAGCATTCCTCAATTTTGTTTTTACTAATTATGCTCATCATACAATCAAAAAAGACTTGACAAAACAATCTTTCTTAATGTTGTTAGCGCGGTCTGCTCTCCGGTCTATACTTCTGTTTAAAGTAGCAAAACCGGGTCACTGACATTTTCGCTTTCATCAGTTAATTACGATTTTTGATAATTGGTAACCCGTGTTTGATCAATGAAAAAGGCTTTTTGATATCAAAAAACGACAATGCTCGACCAACGCCCTGAATACAAGAAGGTTGAAAAATCACCATTTACTATAAATTTTTGCATATGGAAAGCACGCGGAAGTGATTTACATCTAAAAGCGGGGACAGGCAGTCAAACCCGATAGAGAGCGATAAGATTATGTATTTACAACATATGTTCAACCATCATCTATAAGACTACTGAAAAACAACAATCTAGGCCATTACAGAAATGGACCGACATTTTTGAAATAAAAAAAGCAGACCCTTAAAAGGATCTGCTTTGCTATTTGTTGGATGTAATTCTTACAACAATTCTTTCACTACTTCCAAGGCTCCGTCGTAATTTGGCTCATCTGTTACTTCAGGGCAAATCTCAGCATACTGAATTACACCTTCTTTGTCCACGATGATGGTACCGCGAGTCAATAAACGTAGCTCTTTGATCAGATAACCATATTTGGTTCCAAATTCTACATCTCTATGATCTGAAGCCGTAACTACCTTATCCAACCCTTCAGCTGCACAAAAACGACTTTGCGCAAAAGGCAAATCACAAGAAATTGAAAGGACTACGGTATCTCCCAAATTAGCAGCTTCAGCATTAAAACGCTTATTCTGCAACTGGCAAACACCTGTGTCAATTGATGGATAAAGAGCCAATACACGAACTTTACCATCGTAATCACTTAATTTAATCGGGTTCAGCCCTGCCCCGATCACCGTAAAATCCGGAGCTTTCTGTCCAACTTTAACGTCATCACCCAATAGTGTTAATGGACCACCTTTGAAGGTAATCTTTCCGGTTGTTTCTTTCATTGTTTTTTTTTTGATTTTATTTAATTCTGCGCAGACAATCCTGTCTGTCTGTTAATTCATAAACGCCACAATCGCCCGATCAAAGATCATGTACAGCGATTATGAACGTGAAAGACTAAAACAACAAAAATTCATTCTTGTTTGAAAGGAAATAGACTTTTTATGGAAATATTTTTTCATCCCATCGTTGGACGATAATCCCCGGCTAGCGCGCTTCATAGCGCTAGCGTCAAGCCAACAGACAGATTATTAACCGCTGCTTCAGCCCACATAAACCATTTCTCATTTAACCGATAGCGGGCCCCAAAATGGATATCGCCCAAAAATTTCTTTTCATGCCAGTCTTTCTCTCCCGGACCAATTGCCACCTCGCAACTAACACCGGTATAAACGTTCCAGGGATTCTGTTTGCGATGTAGCTTCGCCCGAATCAAATGGTAACTCACCCGAATGCCCAGGTAGCTCGAAAGGTACTTCCCTTCGTCTTTTTTCATTTGATAAAGACCTGACTGAGCGCCAATCGACAACTGGTCTTCGACCATATAATCGAGCACCATTTTCCCACCCAAAGCACTTCCGTATTTAAAATCGGTTGAATACCCCCCGGAAAGGTAGAGCTCACCAACATAGCGATTCCAAAACGTGTAACTCGGATGGTAATTCTTCGGAACAGGCGAAGCCGGCGCCTCTCCCTCCTCCGAAGCTGGCGTGACAATCTGATCGGATTTCTGTATCGAAAACCCGCTTAATGTTCCAGTTAATATAATTCCCAAAAATAAAAGACGAATCAGCAATTTCCGCGTAAATGCAGATAAGGTAATCATGGATGAATCGGATATTGAAACCTCCGGCAACTGACCCGATCTTCCGGCTCAGTCCTCAGCTTCAGTCTACAAATTTTCTCTTTTCACTCTCCGCAATAATACGAAGTTTTAAGTCGCTTTATTGCGCGACAGGCGAAACTTTCGAAATGGAAATCGCCCGCTATTCTTCAACAGCACTCAGTTTCTGTTCAAAAACAGTCGTTTGTCCCAAGTCCAATTACTGAAAAAATATCAAATTTCGGATTGGAATATTCTTCGGCTATTCACAGTGGAGCAACCTCCCCATATCGACTCAGCCCTTACTTCAGCCGTTTAATATTGTAGATCTGTACCGGCTCAGTGAGGTATTGCTCTTCATCCTCTTGCTGCTGGATTTGGCGAACCACGTCCATTCCCTGAAGAACCTTTCCGAATGCAGCAAATCCTTGCCCATCGGGATTCCGTTTGCCGTCGAAGTCCAATTCAGGCTGATCACCAACGCAGATAAAAAATTCAGTAGAAGCGGTTCCCGGGGAATAACGGGCCATCGAAAGTGTGCCATCCAAATGCTTCAGTCCGGTTTTTTTTGTCGTTTCATGCAAAATAGCCGGGTAACTCTCTATGAGCTTGTCATCATTCAGCCCACCCTGAATCACTTCTATTTTCACGGGACTTTGAGGCTGATTATCCATTCGAACAACGCGATAGAATGTTGCATTCAGGTAGACACCCTTGTCAACTAACTCCAAAAAATTGCCGCCTGTCACCGGTGCATGCACCGTATCAACTTCCAACAAAATGTTCCCCATCGAACTTTCAATCTCCACCTTTGGAAGAGTCGTATTACCGCACGATACGAATACCATCAGCAGCATTCCAATCACTAAGTTTCTCATCTCTTTATTGTTTCATATTAACTCCCTGTACTTCCGGTATTTTGCAGAATCTCGTTCACTTACTCTGCCAACGGATGAAACTCGCCAAAAAACCTCCCCTGTGTTTCGTAAGTCTTTGTTAGGGCTCGTTTCATAATTTCTTTACACGGATTTCAGTTTCTGTTCACAAACTTAGTGGTTTTTAGCGTCTTTTCGTGTCCATTATTTCATTTTAGCTTAATCACTGCTTAATAAGTAAGCCGGATATTGCAGTAGTTATTTATTGAAATATGAAAGCGAGAAAGCTCGAAGTATCGGTCATTTCCGATTTGCATTTGGCGACGCGTGCCTGCAAAGCCAAAACGATCCTGAAATATCTAAAGTCGATTAACCCAGGAATCTTAGTACTGAACGGCGACATCATTGACTCCTGGCGTTTCAGCCGCAACTACTTCCCAAAGCCCCAGTTGAAGGTTGTCCGGCAAATCATTAAAATGCTGGAGAAAGGTGTTCATGTGTTTTACATCACCGGCAATCACGATGAGTTTCTTCGGAAATTCAACCAAACAGAAATTGGGAAGCTAAAGATCGTCAACCAACTAATTTTGGAATTGGACGGCAAGAAAACCTGGGTTTTTCATGGCGACCTGTTCGACCACATTATCCACAAAGCAAAGTGGTTGGCCAAAATCGGAGCCGCAGCCTATGGTTTGTTGACTGTTATTAACAATGGTCTCAACTTCATATTAAAACCTTTTGGAGTGAAAGAGTTTATCCTGTACAAAAGCCTGAAGAAAAAAAGCGGGAACGACAGTCGTCCATCGGCGTTCGAAAGAGCGATTGCCGCTACGGCAGCCGCCCAAAATTACCAAACGGTAATCTGCGGACACACCCACGCTCCAAAAGATAAAATCGTAATGATGCCGGGCAAACCGGTTCACTACATCAACTGTGGCGATTGGGTGGAGCATTTCACAGCAGCGGAGTACAACGATGGCAAATGGGAACTGCACTATTTTGAAGACAGCGATGAAGAAAATTCGACCGACGAGCCCGACATCCCGGATCACAAACAAGTCTACCAATCGCTGTTTCGTGAGTTGGCCATGGCAAACTGCCTCTAGACGCTGACATTGAACCGAGCAAAACATCAGCAAATGCAACAGACAAAAAAAACAAATCTTCGCATATTATACGCCATTCAGGGAACCGGGAACGGGCACCTGGCCAGAGCTACAGAGATCGTCCCAATCTTGAACAGACTGGGACACACCGACGTCCTGGTCAGCGGAATTCAGGGAGATATCCAATTACCCTTTCCGGTGAAATACCATTTTTACGGACTGAGTTTTATTTTCGGCAAACACGGTGGAGTCAGTTTGTGGCAAACAGTGAAACGGTCGAGACCCTTCCGGTTTTTTCGAGACATGATGAACCTTCCTGTCAAAGATTACGACCTGGTGATTTGCGATTTTGAGCCAGTAACTGCCTGGGCTTGCCGCTTTCGCGGGAAAACCTGTATCGGGTTGAGCCACCAGAATGCCGTGCTTCACCCCAAATCACCCAAACCTTCGCACACCGACTGGCCAGGACTTTTCATTTTGAAAAATTACGCACCGGCAACAATCAAATATGGCTTTCATTTCAAAAGGCTTGATGAGCTGAACTTCACCCCGGTGATCCGATCGGCAATACGCCAATCGAAACCAAGTAACCAGGGACACTACACCGTTTACCTCCCGGCATACAGCAACGAGGATATCGAACAAGTCTTGAGTTTATTCCCGCAGTTCCAATGGGAAGTTTTCTCGAAACATAACAAAGAAAGCTACCGCAAAGGCTCAATCTGGTTCCGACCGGTTTCGCTGAATGACTTCAGCGAATCGTTTGTGCATTGCGCCGGGATTATCTCTACCGCCGGTTTCGAAACACCAGCCGAAGCAATTCACATGGGGAAGAAACTGTGTGTTATCCCGATGAGAAAGCAATACGAGCAAGCCTGCAATGCAGCTTTCCTTGGAAATATGGGTGTCCGTGTGCTCACAAACTGGCACGACTCACCAAAACAACTGGCAGACTGGCTGCAACTTGATGAACCGCTGCGTACCAACTACCCCGACGAAACGTTCCACATTTTGGAACAGGTCGTTGAACGGGCTGAGGCTGAACTTTATCAAAAAATGATTTCTTCAGCAGAATCAGCCAATCCTCCAATTTGAATATTTCACCCTTAAAACCAAACAGACATGCGAAAAATAAGCTTAAACCTCCTTTTGCTAGTCGCGCTTTTCACGGGAATTGGTTATTTGCTTCCCAACGAAGTCAAAGTAGAAAAGATAATCCGCATTCAAGCCCCGATAACTGAGGTCTACCAGCAAGTTAACAATCTAAAAAACTGGGACAAATGGTCAGGAATGGTTCCCCTCGACAGCGCAATGAACCTGGAATTTATAGCGACAAAGCAAGGCGATACCGGATTTTGTTGGAAAACAACCGGAATGAACCCACAAAAACGCCGCCTGTTGGTTACCGGCACTTCCTGGTGTGACTCGCTGAGCGCCAAAATGAGTTTCAATAAAGATGATATTGCAAGCAGCTGCTTCCACTTTTCCGAAAATGACGGAACAACTGTGGTCAGTTGGGTTTTCCGAACCAAACTGAATAACGACCTGATTAGCCGGTGGAGCGGACCATTTATTCACAATTTGATTGCACCGGATTTAAACCACGGACTCACGAAACTGAAAACAATCAGCGAAGAACAAAACAACGATTCCAGCCCCCAATATTCTGAGCTTTAGCCCAATTGTAAAACATTACCGGGGTTCGCATTTTGCCATCATATTGAACAAAATTGAAAGGCAGGTCGTTTTAAGTGAAGATTAACTAAAAAACCACTCACCTTTAAAATCGAACAGATGAAAACCCTGAAGAAAATCCTTACGGCAATTGCGGTGCTACTCCTTTTGTTTGTGATCATTGCCTGGTTTCTACCCCAAACCGTTGAGATCAAGCGCCACATCACAATCGACGCTCCGGTTCGCGTTGTTTACAACCAAATAAACGATTTGCACAGTTGGCAAAAATGGGCAGTCTGGAACCAAATTGATCCGGATATGAAAACGACCTACCATCAACTGGGTATTGGCGAAGGTGCCGGATATGATTGGGAAAGTGAACATGAACAGGTTGGACACGGGTCGTTAAAAATCCGTAGCTCCGTTCCATATGATTCAATCCTGGTAGATCTGGATTTCGGAGAGAAAGGTGTTGCAGAAAGTCCTTTTTACTTTTCAGAGGAAAACAACCAGACGTCGGTCGTCTGGAGCTTCAAAACAGATCTGGGCATGAACCCGCTACACCGTTGGATGGGTCTGCTTTTTGATTCGATGATTGGTCCCGATCTGAGAAAAGGCCTGGAAAATCTGAAAGTCGTCGCGGAAACAATTTGGCAGGAAAAACAGCCGTTGGTGGAACTCCAAACACTTCCGGATATGAACTATATCAGCGTTCGCGGAAATGTTGTTTTTTCAATGATCTCGGCAGAAATGGCTCGCATGTATGGCGATCTCTACGGGTTGATTCAAAAAGACGGTTTGCAAATGACCGACATGCCTTTTGCGATTTACCACAAAATAGACGGTGACATGATTGATCTGGAATGCGGCATTCCTGTCGCTGAAAAGATTGATAGTACCGATAAAATCCATGCAGGAACGATGGTTAGCCGCACTTACGTTGAAGCTGACCACATCGGCTCCTACAACACCTTGAGACAAACCCATGAGTTTATTCAGAAATGGCTGAAGGATCACCAGATTACGCTGGCCGGCTCTCCAATGGAAAAATATTTGACTGATCCGTACGAAGTAACCGATACCGCACAGTGGATCACTGCTGTCTTTTATCCGGTAGTTGTGCAATAAGCCAACGCAGAGGGCCTGGAAAACAGACTTGAAATCGACTGGCGACGAACTTCGTTTTTTCGCAGCCATTTTGATCCGCTTATCCATGCCCTTTGCCCTTCTCTAGTCAACTACCCGACTGTCCAGGAACTTTCTTATCCAACTCAGCTCGCCATGCTCAACTCGAAGTTTCGCCAACAACGAGTGGAATTGCACCTCATCTTCATTTTCGAAATAAGCCTTCAGCAAAAATAGCTGAACCATCATCTCAAACCAGTCACAATCGCCAACTTCTTGCCGATGTAATAACTCCAGGCTCTTTTGATAATATTCAATCGCTTTCTCTTTATCACGTCCTAAAAGACGAGGTTTATAGAAAAGCATATTCGCTTTTTCAAACCAAAGGAGCGGCTCGTCCTCCGATAGTTTTTGAGCTTTTCGGATAGCCGACTGATGCTTCGGATATAAAATCGGAGCCTGAACCATCGACAAGGCAATTTGATAGGAATGGAAGCAGGCATCCAGGCAATAAAAAGCAGCAACATCCGGGTATTTCGTCCGAAGTTTCTCAAGCTGAACGAATGCTTTTTCCAATTCATCGCGCGCCTCATCTTCCAATCTGTTTCCCAAATAAAAACCTGCCACACCATAACGAGCCAAAAGAATCTCCTTTTGCCAAACCACTGAAGAGTCCTTCATACTTTCCATTTCCTGAATTATTGCCGGCCAACGCTGCATTTCATCATTCACATAAGTCTGGTAAAGCCGACATTCCAGATCAGCCTGATTGGGCTGTCCCAAAACTTCAAAGAGAAAGCAAAAATTAAGAAGGATGATCAAAAGCAAGCGCATAGCTATTCGCCCTCCGTTTTATGGATTGAATGATTTTTTTCGCGATACAGCTGCCACCAAGGAATACGCGGTATTTCGTGATGTTCCCAGTGGTAACCAAAAAAATAACAACTCAACATAGCCCACCAATGCGGTCCGTTTTGGCTACGGGCCCGATGGGGCTGCATCGTTTCCTCATGCGGTTTCCGATGTGGCAAATAGGTTCCGACAAAAAACAGTTGAAAGCTGGATAAAACTGCCGGGACAATCCAGAAAAGGACCAGCCGCGGAACTTCAACCCAAATTTTGAGCACGTTAAAGACAACTGCCATAAACACAAACTGCCAAATGGTCGCGTAACGCATCAAAAAAACGAACCACCAGACGAACACATTTTGCGAACGAATATAGTAATCGGGATCGTTTTCTGTAGCCGGAAACTGGTGATGTAAATAATGGTTCGTGCGCAATTTACGGAATGAAAGCCCTGCAAAAAAGAGGGAGGCCAGCCAACCGAAAAAATCGTTCACCCGCCGATTCGAACTTACTAATCCATGCATGGCATCGTGCCCCGTGATGAATAAGCCAGTGTACAAATAGGCCTGCAGCAGGACGTGAAAATAACTCCAGCCTGAAGTTAGGGCGAGCGGCGAATATAGCAAGCTCCATACGAGATGGAATGCCCAACACAGCAAAATCACAATGGCTATAAAAACTCCCATCACAGCAAATTCAAACTAAAATTCAACACTAAAAAGAAGATAAATTGGCACATAATAATCCAAACAGCGAGTTGGTTCCGGAGGTTCAGTTTCAAAAAATTCATACCGGCAAATAAAAAAAAGGAGACCAAAAACCAATCAAGGTAATTTTTAAAAGGAATGTGCCCATCCTGCCAACTCCAAATATTGAGCTGAGTAGCTACCGGTTCCATCACAAAATCGAACGCAACCATTAGAGCAGCACCAACAACCGGCAGTCTCCATTGCAAACGAAACCGCGATAACAACACATAAATACCGTAGCACAATACCAACCAATTGGCTCCGATGAGCAAGGGCGTCTCCCAAACCTTAATTCCTAACACAGGACCGTATTTATAATTTCCGAAAAGCAGCCCGGTACGCGTTCCCAACAGTTCGGCTCCAAATCCAATCAACACAACAATAACGATACTCAGGAGAGTTTTGACCGACCAGTGCTCCTGAAACCAAAGCAGCAAAACCACCGACAAACATAAATTCAATGGACTAAGCTCAGCAAAAAGTTCCCGGCTTGCAGGCATACTAAAGCCGACAATCCCAACCAAATACAGGATGGCTATTACAGCTCGGGCCGCGACTACAAGTTTACTTCTCTCAGGCATAGCCACCCTCCTTCTCACCCACCAAGTCACCAACAATTTTTGCAGATGCCAGACACAATGGAATACCACCTCCCGGATGCACACTGCCACCCACAAAATAAACCCCCGGCAATTCGTTTCTAAAATTCGGATGGCGACGAAAGGCCGAAAACATACTGTTTGAGCTGGCCCCATAAATGGCTCCCCCTACCGACGCTGTTTTTCTTTCAATACCAGGCGGGTCCCAAACTTGCTCTGAAACAATATTGGCTCCTACCGGCTGCTCCAGTAATCGTTCCAATTTCTGAATAATCTGCGTTCGAACCTGATTTCGTATATCCGCCCAATTCTGCCCAATATCAGCCGGAGCATTCACCATCACAAACCAATTCTCCATACCATCGGGAGCATCCTCCGCATTTAGCTTGCTGCTAACATACACATAAACCGTCGGGTCGTCGCTTATCGTTTTTTGCTGAAATAAACAGTCGAACTCGGTCTTATAACTTTTACTGAAGAAGATATTGTGCAAATCCAATTGCGAATACTGCTCCTTCATTCCCCAATAAAAAATCAATGCCGAGCTCGACGGATCATCTTGCCTCAGCTTCTTGAAACGACCGGAATCGGCCAACAGCGTTTCGTAAAAATAATGAATATCAACATCGCTCACCAGCAAATCAAAATCCCGTTGCTGTCCATCAATCATCAAGGTTTTAGGTCCTTGTTTACCAGCCAGAACCAGCTCGACAGGCGTTGAAAAATGAAACTGAACAGCCAACCGTTCTGCTTGCTGCTGCAACACCTCAACAATCGCGTACATCCCCTTCTCCGGGAAATAAGCACCCAAATTATGCTCCAGGTGAGCAATCACCTGCAAGGTCGCGGGAGCCGCGAAAGGATTGGAACCGTTGTAAGTTGCAAATCGGTCGAATAGTTGAATGATCCGCGGATCTGAAAACGCAGAACTATTTTTAGTGTGAAAATTGGACGTTGCCTGTATCCGTGGCAATTGCAATGCCCTTTTGAGATTTCCGAGTGTCAACAACTTTTTTAAACGATGAAGCGAATTGAAGATAAAGACGGGCGACGTGATCCTGTATATTAAAGCCGCTTTCTTCAAATAACGCAAAACAGCTGATTGAGAATCGGATGATTTTTCCGCAACTTCAGCGGCGAAACGCTCCGGATCGGCAAAAGCATTAATGACAATTCCATCTTCGTAAAAATAACGAGTCACCACCTCAAGCTTTCGGATTGGAATGCGCAAATCGTCGTCGAGCAGTTCATACAGCAAGTGTGGCAACGTGAACAATGACGGTCCTGTGTCGAACCGAAATCCATCCAAGCTGAACTCATTTAACTTTCCTCCTGCATTTCCAGCTTGCTCAAAAACATCCACATCCCAACCCGATCGCGCCAATCGAATGGCAACCGCTAAACCCGCTATTCCGGCCCCGATGATCCCGGCATTTTTCATGCTTTTTCTTTTCATTAATAACTAATTAAACACTCTCATCTAAAAAATTCCTCATCTAAGTAAAACTTTTTCATACTTATTTGTTTAATATTTTAGATCATCCATTAAACAAATGAAACAAAAAGCACTGATTATTGGAACGGGATTGGCCGGTCTATCCACCGCTCTTCGCCTTACAACTGACGGATACGAGGTTGAAATGGTTGAAAAATACTATCAACCTGGCGGACGACTCAACTTACTTGAAAAAGATGGTTTCAAATTCGACATGGCCCCCACTTTTTTCAGCATGAGCTACGAATTCAAGGAACTGGCCAACTATTGCAAAATTGATATGCCATTTGAATTTGTTGAATTAGATCCGCTCTATGCGGTTCATTTTGAGGGCGACAAACGATCGTACCTGATCTACAAAGATTTAAAAAAACTTGCTGAAGAATTCAAGGAACTGGAGGTAGGACTGGAAAAGAAATTACGCCGCTTTTTGGAAGCCGCAGGAGAAATATTCCACGACACGGAGAATATTGTCATCAAGCAAAATTTCGACAGTTTGCTCGGATACTTGCTTCAACTCACTCGCGTACCAGTCAAGCATGCCCCAAAAATGTTCCGCTCAATGTGGACTGAGATGGAGAAAAACTTCGATTCGTTCGAAGTGAAAGTCATCTTCTCGCTGGTCGGATTTTTTCTGGGCTCAACACCTTTCGACACCCCCGCGGTCTATTCAATGCTGAACTACACCGAGCTGGTACACGATGGTTATTACAACGTAAAAGGCGGCATGTATAAAATTGTGGAAGGATTGGTGAAAGAACTGAAGAAAAGAAATGTTAAAATGCACTTCAACGTGGAGATTGACCGGTTTGAAGAGCAAAAAGGCAAGCTAAAATCCTTCACAGATACCAACGGCAAAAAATGGAACGCAGATGTTTTTGTTGTTAATGCCGATGCCGCTTCGTTCCGGGGACAGGTCCTTCAACGTAAAAAATATACACCCGAAAAACTCGACAGCAAAAAGTGGACGCTCGCTCCACTGACCATCTACCTGGGGCTCGATACAAAAGTCAACAACATGTATCACCATAACTATTTTTTAAGACGAAATTTCGAAGAGTACGCCCATAAAATTTTCAAAAACAGCATCAAGTTAGACAAACCGTATTACTACGTCAACATTCAATCGATGCACAATCCCGGCTATGCACCACCAGGTAAAGAAAGTGTTTTCATTCTTTGCCCGGTTCCTGATTTGCGCTACAAGGCCGACTGGCAGGACGCGGAACGCATTGCCGACGCGATTGTGCAAGACATGAGCGAACGTACCGGTTTCGATTTCAATTCGCACACCGAGACTAGGGTTGTGTATGATCCTCAGCAATGGGAAAGCATGTTCAACCTTTATCGCGGAAGTGGGCTTGGCCTGGCTCACGACCTGAACCAGGTTGGTGGCTTTCGTCCTTCGAACAAGGACGAAAAGCTAACCAACTTGTATTACACCGGTGCATCAACTGTTCCCGGAACAGGGTTGCCGATGACCGTAATTTCCTCACGTTTAGTAACCGAACGAATTTTGAAAGACCATGGAACTTTATCGTAAAAACAACCTGGACTGCAGTCGGATTACGACTAAAAACTACAGCACCTCATTTTCACTTGGGGTGCGGATGCTCAACCCGAAATATCGCACAGGGATTTACAGCATCTACGGTTTTGTCCGCTATGCGGACGAAATTGTTGACACCTTTATTGAGCAGGACCAGCGAACAATTTTCGATGAATTTACCCGGGAAACATGGAAAGCCATTGATCGGGGATTCAGCATCAACCCGATTATCGACAGCTTTCAGGAAGCAGTTCGACACTTTGGCATTGATCATCACCTGATCAAAGCTTTTCTGAAAAGTATGGAAATGGACCTTTACGAAAATGCCTATGATCCGAACCAACTGGAAACCTACATTTACGGCTCTGCCGAAGTGGTTGGGTTAATGTGTTTGCGGGTATTCTATTTTGATGAGCCTGAAAAGTATGACCAACTCATTGAGCCGGCACGAAAACTGGGAGCAGCCTTCCAAAAGGTGAATTTTCTGCGCGATGCTCAGGATGATTTCGAGAACAAAGGGCGGATTTATTTCCAGGATATCGATTTCAACAATTTCGATCTGGAAACAAAAAAACAAATTGAACAGGAGATTGAACAAGATTTCAGAGAGGCCTATCAAGGAATCAAAGCATTAAAAAAGGAAGTTCGTTTCGGTGTTTACCTTGCATACATTTATTACCTTCGCCTCTTCAGGAAGATCAGGCGTGCCTTGCCCGTTGATATTTTAAAACAGCGGTACCGGGTTTCCAATCCCAAGAAAATGTATCTCTTGGCGAACGCTTATTTGAAGAACGCTTTTAACATTTTGTAGATGCAGGCAGCACAATTTACTTATGCCGGTCTTTTGCTGGCGACCCTGGCCATACCTTTGGCTCTAAGTTTTGACAAAAAAGTACATTTTTACACCAACTGGAGATATGTGTTTCCGTCAATTTTCATAACCGGGTTGATATTTATTCTCTGGGATATTCGGTTCACAAAAGTTGGAATCTGGAGTTTTAGCCCCGATTACACGCTGGGCTTTTCATGCTGGGGCTTGCCGATTGAAGAATGGGCGTTTTTTATCATCATTCCCTATTCGTGTTTATTCATCTACGAGGTTTTAAAAGCTTACATTCCTGCCTTTGACAAAGGAAATTTATTTGCGGCAGTCAGCCTCGGACTACTCGTTATTTTCGCTGCAATTTGCTACTTCAACCGATCACACGCTTACACTTTTTTCAATTTCCTATTTCTAACGGTTTACCTGGGGTACACGGTTTTCCGAAACCGCTTCAAGCAACACCTAACCAAGTTTTACCTGACGTTCCTGATTGGGTTAATTCCATTTCTCATCATCAACGGTGTATTGACTGCCTTACCGGTGGTTGAATATCACCCCGATCACATCATGAATATCCGGTTTTTGAGTATTCCCTTTGAAGATTTTGGCTATTTCTTCTTGATTCTGTTGATGAATTGCACCATTTATGAAACCTTGAAAGAGGGCCGGTTCTTTTAGCTTAAGGTAGTGCTTGAAACCCCGGGAAGACAAACAAAAAGGTGAATCCCGTCTTCATTCAGACCAGTTTCACCTTCAAAATATTATTGATTAAAATTTATTTTGCCACCGCGATTTTAGCAACCAGCTTCTTCACCGGAGCCGACTCATCAACCTTAATACAGGGACGATGAACATCTTCGGGGAAAAACAGGAAAAAAGCTTCAGGCGTTGCCATGTGTAAATCGCCATCGTTTTCACCATAAAAAATCAAATCTTTCTGCTCATTATACTCCATGGCATTTTGAGCCTCGCTCAACGGGAAGATCCCCATCTTCTCTTCACCTGAAATCACATATTGCAGGTCAATATACTTTTTGTGGGCTTCCCACTTGGCATTCTCCGGCTCCTTGGTATCATATTCTGAGATCATCGCAAAAGCCTGATCACCTGCCAAAGGATATTTACCAACTTCCAGCGCTGAAAGATCTTGTTTCATAAACTCGAAAACCGCCTTCCAGGCCTCGGTATTCGCTTGATATTGCTTGTAAAATTCATCAATATTAACCGATTCGTGAGCGGCCACACTAATACCTTCAGACCAGCTCCCTGCTGCAAACCATTCTTTCGTAGTACTCATTTTTGGTGTTTTAATTTTCAACCAAAATTAGGCAATGTTTCATCAATCCGGAGCAAATTAGCTTCGGGAAATTCAATTAAAAACCAAGGAATCGTTAATAAATTCTAAAATCAAACTAATAGCCAGCATCTTATAAAATATTTTTCTGATATTTGAGTTGTTGCATTTAAAAAGATAGGAGATTTGTCGGGTATGAGTTTTGCAGCCATCTTAAAATTATTTCACGTTTATTTATTAGCCACTGTTAAGTATTTTTTGACCTTTCCGTATTCCATGCTGATTGGTCTTAATTTTTTGCAGACGCTGATCACCGTCACGATTGGCGGAATCACAGGTTTCTACTTTTTCTATTACTTAAGTGGATATCTGATCCGTTTTTACCAAAATCACCACGGAACAGTGTTGTGTGCACTGAAAAATTATACCCGGATTGATCTGTGTCATCTCATAAACAAGAACCCAGCTGTAGTAACCGTCAAGGTAAACCGAAAAATGCGTTTGATTGTAAAACTCCGGGCGAAATACGGTTTCTGGGGCATTATCATCATGACTCCATCTCTGTTAAGCATGCCGATCGGGGCATTTCTACTGAATAAATATTATTCTCGCCAAAAAAATACCGTTGCCTACATGACCCTTTCTATTTTAGGGTGGGCGCTGCTGTATTCATCGATCTTCATTATTTTCCCGAAGCCGTTGTGAAACCGCAATTTGATTAAGTTGAAGTAATTTACGGTCAGCAACCTGCCAGTCCGGTTTTTCCAGATCATCGGCATCCAGCCAGCAAAAATTCGTATGTTCATCAAGCACTATTACTCCATTTTGAATGGAACAGACAAACGGATGCAGCCGAATTTGTTTGATGCCGTAGTCGTGGCAAACGGGGAACAAATAAGCTTCAACAACTACCGAAACCGCCAACTCTTCCACTATCTCCCGCTTAATGCAAGCAACTGCGCTTTCACCGGGTTCGATTTTTCCTCCCGGAAATTCCCACTCTCCCGGATGATCTGAATCGGCTCCCCGCTGAACGGCCAACAAACGGTTATTACAAACAATTAAAGCACAACAAACGTCAATCATAAACTTTCGGCCTTGGTGTAAATGCTTAAATTTATGCTTTCATTTCAAAATACGGCCATGACTTCAGCTGAAATTCAAGAACTCTTAAGGAATTGGGAAAACAGTGAACTCCTCTTTTCCCATTTTGCGAACCAGCCCAAAGACTTTGAAAAATTATTGCAGCTTGTTTTCGACGATAGCCAGGCAATAAACTGGCGCGCCGCATGGATTTTAGACCACGTAAACGACCGAAACAGCCTTTTGGTCGGTATATACCTCCCCCGTATTATAGAAGCGGCTCTACAAAGCAAAAACGCTTCGAAATTGCGCCATTATTTGAAAATCATCAGTACACACCCAATTCCTACTGAATCAGCAGGCTTTTTATTCGATCGTGCTACAGCTATTTTTACTGATGCAGAATGTCCGATTGCCGTCCGTGTGCATGCCATGCAGGTTTTATATGAAATCTCCCAAATGGAACCGGATCTTAAATCCGAACTCATCCAATTAATCGAACATGAAATGGAATTTCACCCATCAGCAGGGATCAAATCGCGGGGAAAACGACTTCTTAAACGCCTCAACACTCAAATCCGATCCTGATTTCAAAATCGACAGATTTTTTTTGAAATTGTATTTCATTCATTTTCAATATACCTTTCAAAAAAACATGCTGTCCAACCTAAAAAACTTCAAAAAAGTATTTTGGGAATTGAAAAATTTTATACTTTTGCCGCTGTCTTTAAACAAAAGACAATAATGATTGACCCGTGGTGTAATTGGCAACACGTCTGGTTTTGGTCCAGAAGAGTCCAGGTTCGAGCCCTGGCGGGTCAACAAAAAGAGCTGATTTTCAGCTCTTTTTTTTTGCTTGCACCCGAATTTGCACCCCTTGTTATTAAAAATTGCCTCATCCGGCATATACCTTTACCCAAAAAGAAATATCAACGGGACCACTTATTTCTTCCCCGTTCCAGCAGATTACTTTCATTGCTATTTTGTATATTTAACTAATAATCACCAAGCTATAATCCAAAGTCTGCATGTTTAATCGGATTGAGAAAAACTTATTGCAAGTCGCCAATGGCCTTAACAATATAAACCAGGAAGCAAAAGAAAGATTGGTTAAAACCATTAAAGACCATTTCGAAGCAATGAGAACAATTAATCGGATTCTTATAATAGGGATCGTACTTTGGATATTGCTACTTAGATACTCCAATGATACAAACAACGTAATTCCTCTGTTTGGAGTCATGTTCATTTTGGGGTACTATGCATTAATCGCAAAAAACCGAGACATCAAGAAAGCGATTCGTCATTTATCTGACGACAACGATTATTACAAGAACAAGCCTCACTTACATAAATCAACATACGAATACGATTCAGAAATCAGAAAACTACTTGGTTGGGACAATTCCGAATGGCGACGATGACAAAAACCACCAACTATACGGTAATGCCCGTGTAATCCCGCCCTTTTCCATCGCTAATAACTAGGATGCAACATACTTTTATTGATAAACCTGGCAGCCATTTTCCCCGACCATCAAGACAAACATCAAGCAACGCTAACGGTGCATCGGCACCCCACTGGCTTACTACTCTACGGGGAAAACCCCACCAAATAAATAGATATCATCCCCTTGGGGCCTATTAATAAGCTGACACATTATAGAAACCAATATGGTCAACAACGCATTAAAACAGTGATTTAACACAAAAAACTAACAATCATGGCAACCTCTAAGTTGAGACCACTAATTGAGAGCCGAATGGCCCGAACGGCAATCGAACACCTAAACGAGACGAACCCTGATTATCTGCGGGCTATGTTTAAGGACAATCCCAAGGAACTAAAAGACCAAATTGAGCAAAAAGTAATGATCGCTTTCGACTTGAAGGAAAGGTATTTAAAAACAGGCATGAGCAACGATCAAGTGATGGAACTATTAAACCTATACCTCGCAGATCCTGAAGAATTACCGCTAGAAGACATAAACGAAATTAGTCAGGCAAAAATCAGCCATATGATAAAGAAGATGGCAAACCTGAAGTAACATGCCGCTATAACCAAAGCGGGAGCAAGGCGATATCGTGCTGATACTAAAAGCCACCGATAAGACTATCGAGTTCCTTAAAAATAGCTTCAACTATTGATTCTGCATCTGTCTTCCCAAGATCTATGTCAGCAATTTTTTTGGTTCCTAACCAGGGATTTTTCGGGGGTGAAAACTTCAACTTTTGCAGTAGCTGCTCATAATCACGCCTGAACGCAAGAGAGTTATTCCAATCGCCTCCTGCTTTTGATGCGCTGCGAAGGCCTATATAGCGGCCGCCTGAGGATGTAATTATAAATTCAAGTTTATCATCTCCACGCCCTTCAAAATGAATACGAACAGTCTTGTCTCCCTTCTCGGATAACCTGAGGGTGCTGTTGTTTCCCGTAAAGCGAGAACTTCGTCCGATAACTTCTATTACTTCAGCTAGTGTTTCCTTTGTAATGCTTGTACAGCGTGCTCCATCAGCACCAAAAAATTGATCAGACGTATAGATGCTCGTGTTTTCAACGAAATTACTTAACAAGGCTTTCGATCTAGGCCTTTTGTGCTGCACATTAAGGTATCGGGGGTGATAGAATGGGTTCTTATCAAACTCATCGTGTAAATACGCATTATTCTTTTTTACATAGTCAAAAATGCGTGATGCCTTATCCCGAAGTTCAACTCCACTAGATTTACCTGCGCTACCCCAGCCGAGATATACAGGCTTATCTCGAAACAACTGCACGTCCTCCTCTAGCGAGAACAAGTGTTTACTTTGCATGTTTTGAAAGCTGTTCAGAGCCTCTCCCAAATGTTGGTTTCGCAAGTTGAATAGGTTCAATAACTGAATTACACCATTCAGCTTTTTCTGGCTATCTGCTTTGACGTAATAACCATCGAATATTTTTGTTATCCACCCCATTGTTGGATCTGGACGGAATTCATACCAATCATTGGTGTATCCTGTCCCCAGGAAAGAACAGATCTCACTGAGCTTTGAGCCTTTGATAGGCTCCTCTGTTATGGGTGCAGCACTTCCAGGGTTAATAAGAACTGCACTTCCAATGAGATCCCAACTATTCCCAAGTTGAATTAAAGTTGTTCGACGAAAGTTAAAATTGTCTTCTGAGAAGTATCTTGCAAAGACACGCATAGTGGAGGTTTTAGTTGTTGTTGTTGTTGAAGGTTAAAGGTTAAAGGTTAAAGGTACCATTAATGCAGCCAAATTGATTCTATTTTTATGACAGTTGTGTTTAACTCTTCTCGGTCACCGTCCAGCTGGCGCAATTCAATACACCGCCATATTCAGCAATCCAGCATGCATTGTAAGGAACAACTTGATGCGAGCGACCAAATAACTTGTTCATGACCTCCAAGGCTTTCACATCTTCTTTTTGATCAAACTGCGATACAACAATCAAGTTACCCACATGGAGGTAATTGATGTAAAGCCCGATGGCATTCCCTTGGTCCATTTCAACAGTGCATGGAATATCATGGTAGGCCAGGTTATGAGCTGAAAGTATTGCTAATACTTGCTTTAACCACTCTTTCTCCGGCTCTTCGTGGGTATCGTTCAGCAGCACAGCTTTATCGTCCACAAAACGAATTAAACCATCCGCATGGCCGGTTGCCTCATTGGGGTATGCCGGTATCACAATCACCTTACATTGCAGGTCTTTTTCCAGCTCAGCAATCACGTCTCCATCAGAATTAAATTGATAGCGGTTGTCGGCTATTATCTTGTCTGTAACGATCACTTTATCGCTTGCCTTAGCCAAGTTTCCCCCATCTAGAACGAGTCGGCTAAAACGCGGCAAAGCCAGTTTGTTAACCGCATTTATTACGACCGGGTTGATGATGCTCCAAACTTGATTACCGTTGTAATAGTCCACCGGGCGAAATACAAACCGCACATAGTCATTGTCTGCAACTTGTACTGGCATGTAATCTCGACAATAATAGTCTTCATCTGTTGTGGAGATGAGGAGTTTTACCTGTTATCCGGCACCTTCGATAATTGACTGTAACTCGTCAAATCGCTCTTGGTTCTCTTCGGGCCATAAGTTCGAGAAGTATACCGTGTTGTAGACAGAGTCTTTTTTCATACACACATTATTTTGTTTTAATACTATTACCCACGCTCAATTAACTTTAATCTCGGATCATACCATAAGGTGAAACTTTCCCTTCCGTCAAAAAGAGGTACAATGCATTAATGCAGTTTACTTCACTATCATAATAATGAACACGAGTCATCCACGTAGGTAGTAGATCTTTTTCTTTGAAGTAGTAATGTTCGTAAACTATATTGTTACGGACGATTCCAATTTTGCCATCTGAAAATCGGACCGTTATCTCCATGATCTCATCAGAGTACGCAACTCTTGAAACTGACCATGAAACCTTGATCCTTTCATCATTTGTCGTATTTTTTCCTCCCGAGCTGTTTTCTGGGTTTGAATCTAATATTGAAGGAAAATCGTGTCTTAGCTTTGGATCGCTTGCTGTTTTCTCTTTTTCTCTGTTAGACGAAATCTTATCAACGTAAGTATTTACCAAAAAATCTCGAACCTCTTCAATCGAATTTAATGGCACTGGGATTTTATCTTCATTATACAGAATCACATACTCGTCAGCGCTGTCAACCTTTAAAGCCAGTATCTTTTCATCGAAAAACCCATGCTTAAACAAAAAGCACTCTTCTCCTTGATCAATTAGGATAGAGTTATTACCAAGATACTCCCACTTGGCTTTTTGTACTCGACCATTCACTGATAATAGTAGATCGTTGTTTTGTCGAAAAATATACACTGTTTTTGAGTTTTGCAACTCATCAACAGTCACCCAATGTTGATTGACAAGTAGTGCTGTCTCGTCCAACTTTTTCGAGTAGCGTTGCAGTTTTGGAAAAATATCTAAGAAGAATGTTTTCATTGATTAGTAATTAATGGCATAAATATCGAATACACTCTATGTTGTCGAATTTTGAACAAAACCTATTGTTATCCTAAAATCGCCCATACTTCCTGAAGGCCTGTATAGTTTGATATATGAGTAGTCCTACAATCAGCCTTACAAGAATGTCTGTGGCATACGACCAAGAACCAGAGTATACTTCCATGAATTCGATGTCGTGGGCAGGATTAGTGAACTGTAAATAGTAACCAATAACCTTACCAACAGACATAAATGTATCTGATAGCGTCGTATCCAGTGTAGGTATGATTGGACGACTAGATAGCAAAAGCCAGTAAACAATAAAGCCCAGTACTGAGATACCGAACAGCCAACCCAACCCTCTTCGCCAGCTAAGTCCGTAGTTATTTGACAACCGGTTAAAACCTGTAATAAATCGGTCATTTTCATACCATTTACAGCCATTGTCGCGCAGTTCTATCCGATATGCTTCCATTTCCAGAGCATGATATGCCAGCGCTTGTATTCGGTTATTTTGCTTTAACGACTCGTGCTTTAATATGCGGTAGGTTTCTCTCTTTTGGTAGTGAGTAACTGTTTTCCAGTCATCGTTTTGATCGATGTCGTAGTTCAGAGGTGCCGACACAGATACGAAGCCTTTAGTGTCTATATTGAGTCCGAATAATTCCAAAAAACCATCGCTAATAAAATTTATGTAGGCCATGTTTACCCCACCGTTAAAAGCAGTCTCTCTCAAAATCATGTTCTTCGCTACTTTGGCATAATGAAAGACAACCGCAGCGGAAAAGACAGCTTTTGAGAATACAGCTGTTTCAAGAAAGTCTGTTTTGTAAAAGCGAGTTTCGGCATTGAATCGAGTGTTGTAAAAATCCACTAAGCCTTCAAATTTTGTGTTTTCGAAGGTGCATTCGGGGAAATGTCTGTGGTAAAATATTACTTTCTTTTTGAAGGTGGTGTCCTTAAAGCTGCAATTCATAGGGTGATAATATGGCATTTCCGTTTTGTCCCGATATGAATCAGTTAAACGAAAGTCAGCAGCGTCTTCAAAGGTGCACCTGACAAACTCTACTTTATCCCCAAATACGGTATTCTCAAAACTCACGTACTTATTAAATGTACAACCAATAAACTTAACACTTTGTCCAAACTTAGCATCGTAAAAGTCAACTGTACCTTCAAATGTAACACCCGAGAACATGACAACATCATTGAAGATTGTCTTGTTAAATTTGACATCTTCTTCTATCGTTGCTCCGTAGTGTGTAAACTCCTTTTCAAAAAACGAATCAGTGATTCGCAGTTGACCTACAATGTCAGTACCCTCAAAATCAAGTTTACATTTGAACAGGCACTTCAAAGCAGTGAAGCTCTCTACAAGTTCCTGAGTAAGGAAGTCGTATTGATCAGTTATGATTCTATTCTCATAGTAGGGGGTATTTATAAACACAGACACTTCTTCAGCGGCACCGTTGTAGCTCTCTCGTTTTTGTTTGATTAGTTCATACAATGGGAGTAGTGAAGGACCTTTGGGGTGATATGCTTTAGAGTTAACGCTCATTGTTCAAAAATTATTTACCGGTACTATTAAAATTGTTTGATGTTTACTCTCGCGCATTAACTACTTCTCCCCCCCTAGTACCTCCTTCAAACAACACTGCATCAGTTCCTCCATTTGCTGGGTACTACGCTCTATTTCCTGCTCCAACCGGTCGCATAAGGCCATTAGGCTGCGTACTATTTACAATGGCGTATCGGTCTTCGTTTTGGAAGGTAGGGACACAACATTCATCAGCGGAAGTTAGTTATAGAAAGTAAAAATAGCTATTTTATTGTAAAATTGTCTTTTCCATTTGTAATATGTTGTTCAGCGCAAAGTTCTTAATATGACATAACCGAAATTACTGAAGACAACTAACTTCAAAAAATTACTTGAAATGGCCATCAAAAAGCTGCTTAACGACGAAATTAAAATGCGGCAGAAAACCAACCTCGTTCAGTCTAAGAAATTCTCCGAAATGATTGAGAACGCCGTCCGGAATTATCAAAACAACCTGATAACATCGGCTGAAGTCATCGAAGAGCTGATTCGCTTGGCTAAAGAAATCAAAGATGCCGACCGTAAAGGGCACGACCTCGGTCTCGACTTCCGCTAATATGCCTTTTACTCAGCACTCGAAGTCAACGACAGTGCCGTAGCGGTACTTGGAGACGAAATCCTGCGCCACATCGCCCGCGAACTGGTCGACACCGTGCGTAAAAACACCAGCATCGACTGGACCGTCCGCGAAAACGTACAGGCCAAAATGCGTATCGCCGTCAAAAAGATCCTGCCCAAACACGGCTACCCGCCCGACATGCAGGCCAAAGCCACCGAAACCGTCCTCGCCCAGGCAAAACTCCTGGACAACGACTTTAATCGGAAGGACTATGACATTTCAATCGGGGTTTATTCGGTAGCTGCTGAACCGGGAGAGTAATAAAAATAAGTAGCATCCATTGCAACATTAGCTATATCATTACAAGGCCATATAGAGACTTTACTTTTTACTATACTTTACCTCTAAGTGGTAGAGGATGATATATTGGGGGCATATCTACTCATTTATCCCTCATTAGCCAAACTATCGCATAAACCGTGCAATTTCAGACTGAATCAGCGCCTTGGTCAGTCTAAAAGAGTGTATTTACAATACGATGTCCACGCATCGACAATGCTATTTTTGCCCTATTGGGGCTATGAAAACATCCGCCAAATCAGTTCCTGCCGGATAACCTTCCAACTGTCTATCAACAAATGCCGCAGTTCCTCGTGCCTTTTCAGCCCATTTATCAGCACAACCTGCATCCGGGAACAGGATCACCTTCCTCAGCCCAAGCGCCTCAATACGGCCTCTATTCAAATTGCTTAATCCGCCTGTTGCCAGTCAGATATAATCCGGTTCTTTAATGGCCATTATTAGGGCTGTTTTTTCGCTTTCAACGATACAAGCAGGCTTTGTATTACCAGCAAGGAGATGTTCGCCAAAAAGGCATTGTTTCAGGTTAAAATCAAGTATATCGCTATGCACCCATGCTATGTGGTTAAAAGGCTCTTTTATGCGCCGTCCGGTAATCGGGTTATAGGCCATTATTTTACCCGTTCGATAGCGTCCCCAATGGTCAATCTGGTAAAATGTAACCGCTTTGGACCATTTAGTTGAACTACCAACACGATAGAGCTTCATCACCCGATCTACATCATTCGCATCAAAATGACTGCATAAAAAGTCGTAGAGATTGCTTTCCTTGAAATTAGTATTGATCGCATGACCTGGAAGAAATGACATCGGCCTCACCTTGGCTTCGACCATCACGAAGTCATTGGATTGGGGCATACCGTTATCTGCAAAATATTCTCTCGGGGGATAGTGGTAACCGCATTTATTTTCTCGGTTACACTTCCCTACGTCGGGGTGAATGTACTGACCGGTCTCGACGTCGATATAACGCGTAAACTGATGCTCCTCACAGCATCGTGGACACGCGTATCGGGAACTTGGATTAGTATACTTCTCAAGTTGGTACTTATAAGTTGAGGTTTTCATTTTTTACTGGATTTAGTCTAAGGTTTTACTTCGTTCGGGGAATATCTAATATCCCAAAAGAAAGAGTCACAAGCGTCACGATTCGCATAACGACATAAACATCAAACAAATAGCTATGTCAACAAAGTAAATAGAGGCGTCATGCGTTATACAAATGCTCCAACCAATTAAAATTACCTTGCCTAACAATGACGCCTCATCGTCACACTTATGACTCCTAAATAGTCTGATTTAAAACAGCTTGACACTAGTGACAGGATGTTCAGACTTTGATTTATTTTTCTCTTCCCTCATGGGCAATATAATAAAGCCACGCATTTCTGATTTTCGTTCGGATCTGAACTCCAACCCTTTCAACTTGCAATAGATCTTCACCCATTTGATAAACTTTTTATCTCCAATGGCTGCGTTGATACCTGACTGATATAGGTACTCTCCCTTGGTTTGGGAAGTAGGATTAAACCTTCCTCCAATAAGGCCTTCTATGCTGTCCTCTATCCAATCAGCAAAAGTTTCGCAAGTTGATCGGATTAGTTCTTTCCGTTCATGGTCCGATTCAGCGGCCTCAACAATACCTTCAGCCAAATATTGCTTCACACATGCTAGCATAAAGCTGTCAAACCTCTCCCATTCAGCAGAATCCCAGTCAACAAAGAAAGTGTGACCAAACTCATCAATCGGCGTATGGTTCGCGGAAAAGTATTTGCCGATATCAACGCAGTACTGTCTTCGTTTGTAAGAACTACTGTTACCACGAATAATCGTATTTGCCGTAATTACAACTAGTGGACTCTTTTCCACTGGCAACCGGTACTCATCTTTTTGCTTACGATTGATGTTAAAACCATTGGTAATTGCACTAAACAGGCCCTCGAACTTAAACCCTTGTTTAATATCGTCAAGCAGCAATATATCGGTACTCTCATCAACACTTGCATAGGCAAATTCGTGCGTTGGATCAAACTTTTTACCATCCCGCTCTACAACGTTCCTGATTTTTCCGATACCTTTCACAACTAAGCTCTTTCCGGTACCCCCTTCGGGTTCATCACTTACATTTTCATCATTTAATATGACCGCCCTGGTGTTTGCCGAAGTCCGGTAATTATGCATCATATACCCGATTAAACCACGCAGATGAATAAATCGATCTTCCTTCGCGTTCGATATTAGTTTACAAAACTTCTCAAACACACTGGTGTCAAACACATGTTTAAAATTACGCGGAACAATCTGACTACTCCATACTAATCGCCCAAACTGTTCATATGGCACAGGATCTAATATTCCACCCTTGGTGACCTCAACAACACCGTTCTGATAAAAGAAATAAGCGGAAGTCTCAGTATCCCTCAGTATCTTAGGCTCAACCGTAGCTAGCGAACTAAGATAAAACACACTAAAAAGATTGTTTTTGGATAAATAAAAGTCCACAGCTTCATTCGACATATTCTTCCTCACAAATCCTAGCACGAAATGTCTGATTTGAATATGATCGACCGTTGAAATCACATTTCCTTCTATTCGAACGAGCTCCAGGTTACTTCCGTTACGAACAGTCCGATACCCGTTAAATTCAAGAAATTCAAAAAACAAACCATCATAGTGCCTAACCTCTCCCTTCTCCGATACAGAACAAAAGGTAAGCATCGGAGCAGCCGAAACTGCTCCGTTAATAGATATTGGATTCATTAGTGCTGCCCTCCCTTTAATTTATTTTCGTGGTAATGACGGATATTCTCTAACTGTGTAACCCACTCCAAGTTATCTAAGGTATTATTCGTCTTATCCAAATCTTTGTGATTGATTTGACCTTTCCCTTCAATTCTTGACAAAAATGTATTCCCCACAGCCCTATGCACATACTCGCTAGTTTTTACTCCCTCCAAATAAGGAGAAAAGACAAGATATCCACCACCATTTTTAGACGGGTTAATAAACTGAGCTTTCTCCCTTTTTGTCGACACAATTCGGCCTGTCATAGATGCAAAATAATCTGACATCCCAGGTATCTCCCGAACAAGATGCCCGATCGGCACTCGATCTCGTCCGGCAAACAACTTAAAGATCTGTGAAAGCGGTGTCGAATTTCGGATAGTTGTTGATTTGATAAATAGGCAGGCGATCATTCCACCAATGCGTAACCTTGCAGCCTTGTCCTTTGCATGACAATAGTCTACCAATAGTAGGTTCCACATCTCCAAGTGACAGCCTTTATTTACTCCCCATTCAACAAACTCTGCCAGTTTAGGGTAGTCCACCATAAAGCGTTTTCCGAGCTCAACAAAAATGCGTATATTGTTTCTCGTATCCTTCGTATCGTTTCGAACAATGTTTGCCTCCGAATGTCTAGCGGGGGCTTCTTTTTTTACAGCCATATCATTAGTTTTTTCGTTCAAATGATTCAGCTGCACTCAGTACATTTTCCTTTTGATACATGATCTTAGCCCCCACCCGAATGGGAGTTAACATACCTTTGGCTTCCCACCTGATCATAGTTAGGTCGGACCGCACACCAAGGATTTTCTTTGCTTCTTTTCTTGATATCAGTTCAGGACTGGTTTCTTTAACCGGCATATATGCCTTGACTGCGGAATAGATCATTTCTTTAAGCTGATCTGGGCTTAACTGAACTACGGTAATGTGGTTGTCCATGAGGTTCAAATTTGATTGTGTTAGTAATTAAAATCAAATGTAAGGGCACCACCTCCGTGTCCAGTGGACAAAAGTTTCACTTCATACCAAGAAGAAGACTAAACAATGATACCAACCTTCACTTTAACGTATGTTCTGACTTTCTCAGCATCGGCTTCTGGGATGAATGGTAAGTATATGCTACAGGTGTCTTTGATCAATTTAGTGTCTTCCTTAGCGATAGGCAACCGATCTATGTTCGAATAATTCTTCCGGGCGTTGCCGGGCGTCCCAAAGTCATAATGCGCTAAAATCACAGTAAAACTTCGATCTACACTTGTAAAGTCGATGGGAATATCAACCCCCGACTCGATGACAAGTCTACAAAACATCGCTTTTTTAGGTGCTGGAATCTTCTGCCAAAAGGCTTTTTCCTTTTTATTAATCTCGATAAGATTCCGTCGCCACAACTCACAAGCTTCGCTTTGATTATCATATTCAAGAATCAATTCCAACTCATCCACCATGAAAAGTCTTACAAAGCCAGATGATACTGTTGCCGAAACAACACCTTCAGTAAGCTGCGACAAATCAACGTCTATATCATCTGACAGACGAGGCACAAACTCCCTTCCTTGTATAGTTATCGGCTTACTAAAAAATTCACGCATCAATTCAATTTCTGGTGCTATTGCTTTAGCAAGTTCTTCTGCATATTCGGGATCCGCACCACCAAAATACCCTGCACCAGTGTCAGGATTGGTAAATACATCCGCTAACTTATCTGGGTCAGTACTCAACAACTGCTTAATCAAGGCGTCTTCCTGCTGGTTTGCAAAATTAACTATACTTGATACGGCTTCCTTCAGATCTCCATATAACCTCATCTTTTCTGTATTCGATGCACAACTCTCGTATGCCTCCATGATCGGCGAGCGACTTTCAGCCTCACAACAGTCTGCAATTAGCCTATAACCTTTAAATTCAGCACTCATACTTTTCATTCCAAAATTTTGCTAACATTTCTGCTTGTTGTTCTTTTGATACCTTTATATATTTCAGGAAAGCGGCCTGTGTTCTGTGACCGGTCATATTCATTATCGTAATCTCGGAAACACCTTCTTTAAAAAGATTACTTGCAAAACTCCTACGAGCAGTATGGCTACTTACAAGCTCCCACTTCTCGTATTTAACTTCCGAATAAACTCCACCGACTGTCTTTCCAACAGTCTCCTTCTGCCTCAAGCTCGCTGCTTTAGCAATGAGCTTCACTTCCCTGTTAAACGGCTGATTCGCTATTGTTTTTGGCAATACCCAGTTATACTTATCAAATATCTCACGCACCACTGGGTGTATCGGAATAACCACGGGATCTTTGGTCTTTGTTTGCTTAAAGTAGATTAAGCCGTTCTTTACGGTCTCCTGTCTTATTTTGCCTAAATCGCTATGCCTACACCCCACCCAGCAAGCAATGACAAACAAGTCTCTGGTTTTTTCAAGATGAGGATGCCGCGATAAATTGGCTCGATAAATCCGGTTAATCTCGGATTCGTTCAGATATACGTTGTCGCTATCCTCCGTCTCCTTCTTAAATTGGAGGTAATCGTCATACCGGTTAACCTTATGAAGTGCTCCAGCCTTACATATAGCTTTTATTGCCTTGACGTGGTCTGCGATAGTGTTTTTCGCAAGCCCCCTCTGTTGCAAAAACGCAATATACCTGTCGTAAAATTGATAATTGATGTGCTGCCAGTCCAAGTCGGGATCGAATTCCCGGAGTCTTTTAAGGACTATATTGTACTTGGCTATCGACTGCTGTTTAATGTTTAGATTGGCAACGTGCCTGGCCGACCAGATGAAGAAGTCGTCAACAACCCTCGTTTCATGCTTCTCCGGATACCTGAACCGATCAACTACGTCCAACAACCACCCCGCTTTTTTCTCAGACGATTGTTCGGCCCAATTATGGATATGCTCTTTAAGCTGCCTCAGCCGACCTACCAAACGATCTTTGCCAGGGAACGTAGTTTTCCTGAACTCTTGCTTTTCCAAGTTCCAATGCCTTAGCTTTACAACCTCCCCGGTCTTGGCAATCTGATCAACATTTGCGTCCTTAAATCGGACGCGGATTGACACGTCGCTTTCCGGGTGACTTAGTTTAGTTCGAACCTTAAAATAGACTTTAGCCATATGGTAGTTAATCTAGTTACCCACTAAATTACGAAATAGGGTGCAACTACTATTCATTTGCACCCTAAAATAGTGAAAAGAATTAAAAAGCAGTGAAGAATAACTTTTTACAAAAACATTTAGAAAGCCTATAAATAGTACATTACATAACCTTTTAGTTAATAATTGTTTTTTATCTTAATTAACTATTTAAGACCTGGCGGGTCAACAGATAAAGCAACTCAATTTGGGTTGCTTTTTTCGTTTTCAAGAGTACAGAGACTGTAAGGCATTCTGCAAAGCAGGGTTCCGGTTATTCTCTTTCCAAACGGCATACAATCCGGTTCGCTGTGTAAGATGATCAAGTGGCACTTGTTTTATCTTCAAATCGTACCCTTCTTTCAGTGAACTCGGCACAATTGCCAATCCGATTCCCTCTTCTACCAATTTAAAAATAGTGAGCGCATTTACTGATTTATGCAAAACTTTGGGTTGAAAATGGTGATCCTCAAAAATGCTCATGATCAAATCGTAGTAAAACGAGCTGTATTCGCTCGAAAAGAGGATGAACTGTTCCTCTTTCAGCTGTTCCAGACTTTCAAAATTGTCACAGTTAATGGCATGGGATTCGGGAAGAATCACGGCAAACGACTCATCGGAGATCTTTAATTTTTGAATCCCAGCCGGAACATTCGGCATGCGCACAAAGCCCAAATCAATTTTGTGATTAAGCAACATCTCCAACTGCTGGCTATTCGACGTTTCTTCCAGTACCGCCTGAATATCCGGGAACTTGTGTTTTAAATCGAGTAATAAATCGGGGATGACCTTTTGAGCGGCCGAACCGATAAAACCAATTCGCAATTCGGCCTCCTTCCCCATCGAAATACTCTCAAGGTGGTGCTGCACCATGTCCAAATGGTTAAAAATGAAATCGACTTCGTGCTTCAAAAATTGCCCTGCCGGAGTCAATTCCACGTGGCGTTTACTCCGTTCAAACAGCTTTACACCGTACAATTCCTCCATCTGTTTAATCTGCCGTGTCAGTCCTGGTTGCGAAATAAACAAGCGCTCAGCAGCTCGCCTAAAACGCAATTCTTCGGCTAAAACCTGAAAATATCTTAAATGGCGAAGCTCAATATGATAACTCATGGTTATTAACAATTGACAAAATTGGTATTTATAATTATCAAATATAAGCTGTAATTTTGAATTACCAAGACCCGAGAATACATACCTATACTCAGCCTCAATCGTATAAATAATCGACTAAAGAATAATAGCAAGATATGTCCCAGGAAGTATTTCATTACGGAGAAGATTTCCTCACAGCCTCAAAAGCACTGGCTTTGAGCTGTGGAGAACTAAAAGGTGAGTTAAGCAAAACTGCCCGTGAAGGAATCAGAAAATGCCAGCAGATTGTAGAAGACATTACAGAATCAGACCAAGCTGTTTATGGCATCAATACGGGCTTTGGCCCACTGTGTACAACGCGTGTTTCGGCTGCCGACACCAAAAAACTGCAGGAGAATATTTTAAAGAGTCATGCGGTAGGAACCGGCGATCCAATCCCGACTTCCATTGCTGCACTCATGCTGGTGCTGAAAGTTCATGCGCTGGCCAAAGGTTTTTCGGGTATTCAGGAAGCCACTATCGACCGCATTATCTGGCATATTGACCAAGCCGCAATTCCCGTTGTTCCCAAACAGGGCTCAGTTGGTGCATCCGGTGATCTGGCGCCGCTTTCACACCTTTTTCTGCCGTTGATTGGCTACGGCAAGCTTGATTACAAAGGAAAAAGAAGAGATGCAGAGACCGTTCTTTCTGAATTGAATCAGGAACCGTTGAAACTGAATGGGAAAGAAGGATTGGCGCTCATAAACGGAACCCAATTTATGGCAGCCCATGCGGTCACTGCCGTGATCAAGATGCAAAACCTGATCGCTTCAGCCGATCTCATTGGAGCGATGATGATTGAAGGGCTCACCGGTTCGGCGCGACCTTTTCTGCCTCAACTGCACAAAATCCGTCCGTTTAAAGGCAACCGCCACACGGCTGAAACAGTCACCAATCTCTTGACAAATTCGGAGGTCGTTCAATCACACGCCGGATGTACCCGTGTTCAGGATCCTTACTCACTACGCTGTATGCCGCAAGTGCACGGAGCTTCGTGGAATGCCTGGCTACACCTAAAGGAAACCGTTGAAATTGAAATCAATTCGGTGACCGACAATCCGATTGTCTTTGACGACGGATCAACCATCAGTGGCGGAAATTTCCACGGGCAGCCCATCGCACTTCCCATGGATTATGCCTGCTTAGCAGCTTCCGAAATCGGGAATATTTCCGACCGCCGCATTTATTTGTCGTTGATGGGAAACTACCCCGGCGTACCGAAACTGCTGCTCAAAGAAACCGGTCTAAACTCCGGATTCATGATTGTTCAGTACACATCGGCTGCTTTAGCCAGCGAAAACAAAAGCTTGTGCTACCCGGCCAGCGCCGACAGTATTCCAACTTCCATGGGGCAAGAAGATCATGTAAGCATGGGCTCCATTAGCGGCCGCAAATTACTGACAGTTATCGACAATGTTGAACGGGTTCTGGGACTGGAGTTGTTTTGCGCAGCCCAGGCGCTGGATTTCCATGCACCACTTCGCCCAACTCCGATTCTTGACGGTCTGCAAAAACACATTCGCAAACAAATTCCTCACATAACCGAGGATGAACTGATCAACGACTATATGCACCACGCCATCAACTTTGTCAAAAATGCCGACCTGGTAAAACTGGCGAAAGAAATTTCAGCCATTTCAGGTGCGCCCTACAGAACAACGCTTAGCAACTTATTTGACGAATTTTAATTTGACGTTGACATGACTTATTTAATTGGTCCACTGACGCAACTCCTGACATTGGAAGACCTTCCTGCCAAAGGCCCCATCGCTGATGACCTTTTGAAACCTTTTCCGAATGGAGGAATTCTGTTTGATGAGCACGGGATTCTGGAAACCGGCGATTTTGAAAAACTTAAAGCCGAAGTCAACGACCGACAAGTACGAACGATTGAGCTAAACGAAGATTTCGTTTGCCTCCCGGGATTGGTAGACAGCCACACCCACATTTGCTTCGGAGGATCGCGTGCACGTGACTATGCCATGCGTACTGCAGGGAAGAGCTATCTTGAAATCGCCGCTGAAGGTGGTGGCATTCTGGACACCGTTGGTCAAACAAGGAAGGCCAGCTTAGAGGAATTGGTCGACGGTATTACAACCCGAATTTCACGGCACCTCTCCGAAGGCGTAACTACCTGCGAGGTAAAAAGTGGCTACGGGCTTTCCGTCGATGAAGAACTGAAAATGTTACGAGCCATTCAGCAGGCCAACACCCGAACCCCTGCCGACCTCATCGCGACCTGTCTGGCAGCACACACAGTGCCTTCCGATTTTGCAGGTACCAAACAAGAATACCTAAGCAAAATAATTGAAAAGCTTTTCCCTGTTATCGTGGAAGAGAAACTAGCTTCCCGAATCGATGCCTTTATCGAACAAGGAGCTTTTCAAGCAGAAGATGTTGTTGATTATTTCACCAAGGCCCAAGAATTGGGTTTCGACATTACGGTACATGCCGATCAATTTACAGCAACAGGGAGTAACGTAGCCGCCCGATACGATGCAATGAGCGCGGATCATCTGGAAGCCAGCACCGATAAAGAAATAGCTTGTTTAGCAGCAGCCAATGTCGCTCCCGTTGTCTTACCCGGAGCTTCTTTAGGCCTGGGATGCAACTACGCGCCGGCGCGAAAACTGCTCAATGCCGGATTGCCCCTGGTCATTGCCAGTGATTGGAATCCCGGCTCAGCACCAATGGGCGATTTACTTTGCCAGGCTGCTATTTTGGGAGCAGCTGAAAAACTGAGTGCTGCGGAGATCTTCGCTGCCATCACTTATCGTGCAGCCCGTGTGCTCGGCCTAAACGACCGCGGTCAACTGGCAAAAGGACAAAAAGCTGATTTCATTCTCTTCCCAACTTCCGACTACCGGGAAATTTTATACCATCAGGGTAAGTTAAAGCCTGCTCATGTTTATAAAAACGGACAAAAAATCAACTAGCATCATGAATTTCAAAGCACAAATATTACAGGGAATCCCCAACCAGCTACCATCACCGAAAACCTACGACACGACAATTAGCCATGCGCCAAAACGAAAGAACATTCTCACTGCTGCCGAGAAGAAACTGAGCATTGAGAACGCACTCCGTTACTTCCCGAAGGAATGGCATGCCGAGCTGGCATCAGAGTTTATGCAGGAGTTGAAAGATTACGGTCGCATTTACATGTACCGTTTTCGCCCCAACTACGACATGTATGCCCGCCCGATAAACGAATACCCCGCACAATTGAACCATGCAGCCTGCATGATGATGATGATCCAAAACAACCTGGATCCAGCTGTCGCACAGCACCCACACGAGTTAATCACTTATGGAGGCAACGGTGCGGTATTTCAAAACTGGGCACAATACCTGCTCACCATGAAATACCTGGCAGAAATGTCCAATGAGCAAACCCTGCATATGTACAGCGGACACCCCATGGGCCTGTTCCCGTCATTCAAATCATCCCCTCGCGTGATCATCAGCAACGGGATGATGATTCCCAACTACTCCAAACCCGACGATTGGGAGAAATTCAACGCACTGGGTGTTACCCAATACGGGCAGATGACTGCCGGATCATGGATGTACATTGGCCCGCAAGGAATTATTCACGGCACAACAATTACCGTGATGAACGCCTTCCGTAAAAAGTTAGGCTTCGATGAAACGCCAAAAGGAAAGATCTTCCTGACAGCCGGACTCGGTGGGATGAGTGGTGCCCAGCCGAAAGCCGGAAACATCGTCGGTTGTATTTCGGTGTGTGCCGAAGTCAATTTCCAGGCAATTAAAAAACGGTATGAACAAGGTTGGGTCGATGAAATTATCGAAAATCTGGATGACTTGGTAATCCGTGTAACCGAAGCCAAAGAAAAGACCGAAACAGTATCAATCGCGTACTGGGGCAATGTGGTGGACGTTTGGGAACATTTCGACAAAGTTGGGTTGTATGTTGAAATCGGATCGGATCAAACTTCGCTACACAATCCTTATTCCGGAGGCTACTACCCGGTTAGCCTGAGCTTTGAAGCGGCTCAGAAAATGATTTCGGAAGATCCGGAACAGTTTAAGATTGAAGTACAAAAGTCCTTACGCCGTCATGCTGCGGCTGTGAATCGACATGCCGCAAAGGGTACTTATTTCTTCGATTATGGCAATGCTTTCTTACTGGAATGCAGCAAAGCCAATGCCGATGTAATGACCGAAGACAAACAGACGTTCCGCTACCCATCATACGTTCAGGACATATTAGGCCCTATGTATTTTGATTATGGCTTTGGCCCCTTCCGCTGGGTGTGCTGCTCTTGCAATCCGACTGATTTAGAATTATCGGATCAGATTGCGCTGGATGTTTTGCGCGAAATGCACCAAAAAGCACCGACGGAAACCCGCATGCAACTCGCCGACAACATCCACTGGATGGAAGAAGCCGGCAAAAATAAAATGGTGGTTGGCTCGCAAGCCCGTATTTTGTATGCCAATTCCGATGCCCGTATTGAAATTGCCCTGCGTTTCAACCAAGCGATTCGCAATAAAAAAATTTCAGCGCCGATTGTACTCGGGCGTGATCACCACGATGTAAGCGGCACCGACTCCCCTTTCCGCGAAACCAGCAATATCTACGATGGCAGCAGCTTTACGGCTGACATGGCTGTTCAAAATGTGATTGGCGATGCCAGTCGCGGAGCAACCTGGGTATCGCTGCACAATGGAGGTGGCGTGGGCTGGGGCGAGGTCATCAACGGTGGTTTCGGCATGGTCCTCGATGGCTCGGACGAAACCGATGAAAAACTAAAAATGATGCTTTTGTTTGATGTCAACAACGGCATTGCCCGACGCTCCTGGGCCAGAAACAAAGAAGCCAACTTCGCTATTCAGGAGGAAATGAAGCAAACACCGGGCTTGAGAGTCACCGTACCCAATTTGGTAGACACCGAAATTTTGGACAAGCTGAACTAAGAAATTGAACAATGACAAATTATATCATCACCCGCCCGGCGAAAATTCTGTCACCGGTTGTGCTAAGTATACCACACAGCGGCACAGGGATACCGGAAGAACTGGCTACTGACTTTAAGCCGGAGATCCTTCCGGCCGACGACACCGATTGGTTTATTGACGACCTGTACGCATTTGGGCGAGAATTGGGCATGCTAACCATCAAAGCAAATATCAGCCGCCTGGTTATCGACCTGAATCGGAATCCGAACGGAGTGCCGCTTTATAACGATGGCCGGGTAATCACCTCCGTCTGCCCCGCCACCGATTTCAACGGAAATTTAATTTACGTGGACGAAAGGCAAGCTGTTTCAGACCAAGAAATCGGACGCCGAAAGGAAAAATACTTCAGCCCCTATTACACCGGCGTACAACAATTGCTGGATGAAGTGCATCAGAAATTTGGCGTCGCGTTGCTTTGGGATTGCCACTCCATTCGTCGCTATGTTCCGGGAATCCGGAACGTAGCATTTCCGGACCTGATATTGGGAACGGCCGATAGCACCACGATTCCAGCCAAACACGAGAAACTGGTTACCCGGAAACTGGCTTCCGGTAATTACCAGCTGAGTTTGAATACACCTTTCAAAGGCGGCAACATTACCCGCACATTCGGCAAGCCGGATTCAAAGCAATATGCGATTCAACTCGAAATGTCGAAGGATGTTTACATGGACGATTCTGAAACACGATATCACCCGGCAAGAGCAGAAAAGATCCAGCAACTGCTTCGTGAAACGCTACAGAAGTTGAGCCAACAACTACTTGACTAAATCCCATTACCGAACCCCAATCACAATCAAATTATGAAACTCTTTCAATTCTCTGCTCTTTTCACCGAAGAGGGCTGGATCAGTCCGGCTTATGTCGGCATCAATACATCCGGTGAAATCACTTATCTCGATCAGGTACAACCAAGCGAACTATTTCCCGATTTCGAGAAAATTGACGGTTACGTACTGCCGGGATTTCAAAATGCGCACTCACATGCCTTTCAGTATGGGATGGCAGGTATGGCCGAAACGCACATGCCGGGAACGGATGATGATTTTTGGAGCTGGCGTGAAGCCATGTACCGGTGCGCTTTATCGTTCAGCCCGGACGACATGAAAAAGGTCGCCGTGCAACTATACCAGCATATGCTGCGGAACGGATACACCGAAGTAGCCGAGTTCCATTACCTGCATCATGACAAGGACGGAAAGCCCTACGCCAACCTGGCCGAAACCGGAACTGCGCTGATTGAGGCAGCAGCTGAAGCCGGAATAAAAATCACCTTGGTACCGGTATTCTATCAACGTGGAAATTTCGGTACTGAATTCTATCCGCAACAACGTCGGTTCATTTCTGCAACGCCCGACGATTATTTCAACCTTTTGGAGAGCAGTAAAAAGGCGGTCGACTACTACGAAAACGCACGATTAGGTTTTGGCGTTCATTCGCTGCGAGCAGTCGATGCGGTAGATATTATTGCCACCGCGACAAAAGGACCAACGGATTTACCCTTCCACATTCATGCGGCCGAACAACTGAAAGAGTTGGAAGACTGTAGAAATCATTTGGGAACCACACCTGTTGATTGGCTACTCAATAATTTGGACTTGAATGAACGATTTCACCTTATTCATTGCACCCATTTGTCTGACAAGGAATTGGAAGGGCTGGCCAGATCGAAAGCGAACGTTGTGCTTTGCCCCGGCACAGAAGGCAACCTCGGAGACGGCATTTTCAGGCTGAAGGAATATCATGAGGCCGGAGGAAACTGGTCCATCGGAACAGACAGCCACATCAGCCTCAATCCGCTCGAAGATTTCCGCTGGATGGACTACGCGCAACGATTGATGAGTCATAAACGGAATACGTTTGCCGACGGCGGAAAAACCTTATTACACCAGGCGCTGGTGAACGGACGAAAAGCAATGGGAGTTGACAACAAAAGCTATTTCAAAATCGGTTCGGCTTTCGACGCCGTTGTGTACAACGCGAAGAACCTGCTTTACCGGCAGGCTGGCCCTGATCATTTACTTCCGGCTATCATTTACAATTCCGATTCCACGAACATACTGGGAACAATTGTGGCCGGGGAATGGATTTTCAGAGATGCTGAATATTGCCCGTCTTGCAAGCAGGCATCCCTCAACTATTAAGTCAGCGAACAGTTCCAGCTAAATAGGGAATTCGAGGCTTCGGCTTCCGTATTGCTCAAATAAGGGTTGAAATTTTTCTGTCCAATTTATTTCCATAACTCATTGCTTAATTGTAGCATGTTGCCTTTTCACCTAAAACCAAGATACTGAAAATACCAACATTTAGCGATTGCACAGCTCGGAAAACAATTGTTATTTTGAATCGTTTTAAATAGAAAAAGATAAAATGATTCAAGGAAGAGGAGAACTTACGATTAATCAAACAATAAACGGGCGGATTTACAAGTGTTCTGAATGCAATAAAATTCACGTGGACTACAAAAATCTGAATTTTAGTTTCACCCAAAAGGAATACAATAATTTCCAGACTTACATTCAGAATCTTGATGGCAAATACTGGATCCGACAAAATGAGGATCATTCGGGCGAACGAAAGATACTCATCCCTATCAATCATCCGAACCTACTCATTGGGTTCAACCTGGAGGAACTTTATGAGTTGAAAGAACTACTGGTCGCCAATTTGTTTCCGCCCAGAAAGTTCAAATTGATTAAGCCGCGAACAGTTGAACTCAACATTTCTAAAAATTAAAAACGGTTGATTTGAATCACCCCGGATCAACTGCTAACATAAACACTACACATGATGAAATCGACATACCCATTTAAAGAAGGACACTGGAATGAAGCCATTGATGTCCGTGACTTTGTTTCCAAAAACATTAGTACCTACTCCGGTGATCACCATTTTCTGGAAGGACCAACCGAAAATACACAAGCACTCTGGGAAATTTGCAAGGCAGCCCTAAAAGAAGAACGGGCAAAAAAAGGCTTATTGGCTGTTGACACCAAGATCGTTTCCACGATTAGCTCCTTTCCTGCCGGATATATCGATAAGGACAAGGAAGTGATTGTTGGTTTGCAAACTGACCAGCTTCTAAAACGGGCGATGAAGCCTTACGGTGGTTTCAAAGTGGTGAGCCGCGCCTTGGCTGAACATGGATACCAACCGGATGCGAATATTGCCGAAACCTTCGAGAAATATGCCAAAACCCATAACGACGGCGTTTTTGATACCTACACATCTGAGATCAGAACTTTCCGTTCACTTGGATTTTTAACCGGCCTTCCGGACAATTACGCTCGCGGACGAATCATTGGAGATTACCGACGGGTTGCACTTTACGGCATCAACCGGTTGATTGAAGGCAAAAAAGAAGACCTCGAAAATATTACCGGTCCGATGACCGACGCGACCATTCGTTTGCGTGAGGAAGTGGCTGAACAGATCAAAGCCTTGTACGACATGATTAAAATGGGTAAGGCTTACGGTTTGGATCTGTCCCGTCCTGCAGAAAACGGACAGGAAGCCGTTCAGTGGACCTATATGGGCTACCTGGCAGCTGTGAAAGAACAAGACGGTGCCGCCATGTCGCTGGGAAGTGTTTCTTCATTCCTCGATATTTTTATTGAACGCGACCTGCAGGCCGGCATCATTACCGAAGATCAGGCGCAGGAATACATCGACCAGTTTGTGATGAAATTGCGCATGGTCCGTCACCTGCGTATGGAAGCTTACGAACAGATTTTTGCGGGTGATCCAACCTGGGTTACCGAATCGATCGGTGGCATGTTAATGGATGGTCGCAGTAAAGTAACCAAAACGGCTTTCCGTTTCCTGAACACCCTTTACAACCTGGGACCGTCACCCGAGCCGAACATTACCATTTTGTGGTCGCAACAATTGCCTGAACCTTTCAAGGCTTATTGCGCCAAAGTATCGATCGACACCTCATCCATTCAATATGAGAACGACGACCTGATGCGAACCACCAGCTGCTCCGATGACTATGGAATCGCTTGTTGCGTATCGTTCCAGGAATTGGGTAAACACATTCAGTTTTTCGGTGCCCGTACCAACCTGGCAAAAACACTGTTGCTGGCCCTTAACAAAGGGAAATGCGAAAATACCGGAACTCAGGTGGTCAATGGAATCCCCGCGATTGCGAGTGACTACCTTGATTACGACGAAGTGATTTCGAATTTCAAAATAGCCATGAAAGAAGTTGCCCGTGTGTACAATGAATCGATGAACATCATTCATTACATGCACGACAAATATTATTACGAGAAAGGACAAATGGCGTTGATTGATACCAATCCGCGTATCAACCTGGCTTATGGTATTGCGGGCTTATCGATTGTGGCCGACTCACTTTCTGCGATCAAACATGCCAAAGTGAAACCTGTTCGGAATGAAGATGGGCTGACCATTGACTTCCAGATTGAAGGAGATTTCCCGAAATACGGAAACGACGATGACCGTGTAGACCATATTGCCCGCGATGTGGTTGCCCACTTCAGCAATGAACTGAAGAAACTACCGGTTTACAAAAACGCCAATCCAACCATGTCGGTGTTAACCATTACATCGAATGTGGTGTATGGTAAGAAAACCGGCGCTACGCCCGACGGACGTGGTAAAGGAGTACCTTTTGCACCGGGAGCAAATCCCATGCACGGACGCGACACGCATGGTGCAATTGCATCGCTGAACTCGGTCGCAAAGATTGACTACAAGGATTCGCAGGATGGTATTTCAAACACCTTCTCGATCGTTCCAAAATCATTGGGAAGAAACGAGGAAGAACGCATTGCCAACCTGGTCGCCACACTCGATGGTTACTTTGGAAAGAATGCGCAACACCTGAATGTGAATGTGCTCGATCGCGAACTGCTGGAAGATGCGATGGCTCATCCGGAGGAATACCCGCAGTTGACAATCCGTGTTTCAGGCTATGCGGTGAACTTTGTCCGTTTGTCGCGCGAACAGCAAATGGAAGTGCTTACCCGCTCTTTCCACGATTCGATGTAATTGAAATTTGAACAATCACGCATAAAATAAACCCGTGTTTCGGACTGAACAGCCGGACACGGGTATCTTTTCCTTAATCAGAACAACCAAAACCAACGATGAGCGATTCCGCCGACATGCTAAACATTCATTCCATCGAGTCCTTTGGCACCCATGATGGCCCCGGCATCCGGCTGGTCGTTTTTCTGCAAGGTTGCAACCTGAAATGCCTCTATTGTCAAAATGCCGATACCATTAAAAACGAAGGTGGACGATTGATTGAAACCGAAGAGCTTGTCAGGCGGGCGGTCAATATGAAAACTTACTTCGGAAAAACAGGAGGAGTCACGGTTTCGGGAGGCGAACCTTTGCTGCAAAGTAAAAAGCTCATTCCACTTTTCGAAAAGCTTCGGCAGGAAGGCATTCATACCAATATCGACACGAACGCAACGGTTTCGAATGTTTATTCACAACAGTTAATCAGTGAGCTGTCCGATTTGGTCATGTTCGACATGAAAAATACAACCAGCGACGGTTTTGAAAAACTAACAGGCCGCGATGGCTTGCAAACCGCTTTGGACTTAATCGCCTTGCGGGAGAAAAGTCAAAAGCCCTACTGGCTGCGCTATGTGCTAATCCCGGGCTACACGGATCATCCGGATCAGCTGAATTGGCTGGGAAAGAAGTTAGGAACAAATACCTGGCTGGAACGGGTGGAATTGCTGCCCTATCACAAACTCGGGGAATATAAATGGGAAGCTTTAGGCGAAAAGTACCAACTAACCGATGTGTCTGAAAATACACCCGAACAGATTCAACAGGCGCACGAAATTCTGAAGAAATACTTTAAGCTGGTCATCGCTAAATAAACCGAAACACTAACATCAACACCTATGAGCTTAAACACACCACCACGGATACTGGAAATTGCCGGCGAAACGGCCATCACAAAGGACAACTATTCAGTTAAAAAGATCTTGGTACTCAGCTTTCTGGCCGGCGCTTATATTTCCTTCGGGGGTCTGCTGTCCATTATCGTGGGCGGAGGTATTCCCGAAATTGCAGCCACCAATCCCGGTATTGCCAAATTCATTTTTGGAGCGACTTTCCCGGTGGGACTGATGATGGTGGTGATGGCAGGTGCCGAACTGTTTACCGGGAACAATGCCTATTTTATGCCGAATGTTCTTAATGGCAGCCAAAGCTGGACAGCACCGCTGCGTAACTGGATCCTGGTATATATCGGTAACTTTATCGGCTCCATATTGGTCGCCTATTTTTTGGTTCACCTCACTGATCTGGTCAGTCAGGAGCCCTGGCATCAAACGGTGATGAATATTGCTGAAAGCAAAACGTCAAACCCGTTCTACAAAACATTCCTAAAAGGGATTGGCGCTAACTGGCTGGTTTGCCTGGCCATGTGGATGGGGATGTCGGCACAGCACACAACAGGAAAAATACTGGGAATCTGGTGGCCGGTCATGACTTTCGTCGCCCTGGGCTACGAACACTCCATCGCCAACATGTTTTTCATCCCGCTGGCTATTTTTGAGGGCTCATCGGTCACCTGGTCCGATTTTGTCTTCCAAAACCTGATTGGTGCGACATTAGGCAACATTGTTGGAGGTGCTTTCTTTGTGGGCACGTTGTATTGGTATGCTTACGGCAAACGAAAAACAGATCGCTAGCCGACGGAAACAAGCTCAATTTACCGGTTACACGACAACAACGCACTTTCGTTTGGCAGAATCGTGCCGTTTCCAATGATCATCCCGGAGCACAGCATCGTAAATTTCAGTTATCAATCCGGCGGCCAGCGGCATCTTGTCGTTCCGGCAGCATGTAAGGTTTATAACGAGAAAGATATAACCAATAAAGATGCCTGTCTGATTTACAGTGGGATAAACACGAGTTACAACGCCCCATCTCTTGTTTACTAAACCGTTTTCCCTGTTTATATTGGCAGCGATACCGTCTATTACCAAGATGTACAATGTATATGAGCCCATATACGACCATATTTTAAGCGGATACAATTAACAATTTTGAAGATATGGTTGTATATGCCAATTATACGGTCATACAATTCATTTATATGGTTGTATATGCCATTTATATGGTCATATAATTCAGTTATATGGTTGTACATGCCATTTATATGGTCATATAATTCATTTATATGGTTGTATATGCCATTTATATGGTCGTATAATTCAGTTATATGGTTGTACATGCCATTTATATGGTCGTATAATTCGTTTATATGGTTGTATATGCCATTTATATGGTCGTATAATTCGTTTATATGGTTGTATATGCCATTTATATGGTTGTACTTTAGTGGATATTGTTCAATAAAAGCCCCTCCCCGGCCGTCATTTTGCCCGGAAGGCTTTGTTTTTAACTTTTCACGGAGGTAGGTGTCAGCAAAATTGATGAATACCCGTCTTTGATCGGCAGTGCCGCACTAATTTCGGTTTCCCAAATGCGCTAAGATCTTCGAAATTGCCGCAAGTGTTTCTTCCGGGCTTATTTTCCCGGCTCCTGCTGCATCTATTCCATCTCTGCCATTAACTGCAGAATACACTTTCGGCACAGGCAACGACTGAAAGTAGCGCCAATAAAGTCCTGAATCTTTTCAGGAATCTGCAGATCGGCACATTCACAAGTCAGATCGCCGTAGCAATTCAGATCGGCGCCGCAATTATCACAGGCTGGTGCTTCGTAGTTATTCATGGCTATTCCCTTAAACTCACAATTGTATTCGGAAGCTAAACACGCAAGTTTCCCGGCGGTTCAAAAAAAAGAACCCACCGGGGCCCGATGAGTTCTCTTTTTTAGTTGTTCAGAGTGCAATGCTATTCCATGTGGTTGCTACTGTAGTAAGCCATATCATAGTCAATTTTGCCATCCTTGTCAAATGAAGTGGACAACATGATCGGCAAAGCAATTTTTTTACCGTCTTCTTTCATCGTTGTATGCAAAATCCACCAGCTGTACACATTATAGCCATCATTTTTCGCATAATAAACGCAGTCCGGATAACCGATCTGTTCAAAAGAAATTTCGTCGGTTTTGTCGAAAAAGGCCTGCCAACTTTTAGCAACTTCGTCCCAACCAATACTTTCACGCCACTTCATGGTTGAATTACTAAACCGGGCATCTTCGGCATAAAACCCTTCCAAGGCTACCAAGTCCTTGGCACAATAAGCATTAACGGCCTTGCGAACAACGTTGATATACGCATGTTGAATGTATACTTTCCCGTTTTCAATCGTTCCGCCACTGGTATTAATTGCCTCAAAAACATCATTGTTGTAGTAATAGTGTATCGAGGAAATTTTCCCGTCATCGTTAAAACTGTATAGGTGATGAACCCTCAAATTGAGATTAATTCCGGACTTGGTGTGCGTTCCGGTCATTTTCATCCAGTCCTGAACCCACATTCCTCCTTCGTCATAATCAATCGCATCGGCATAAGCCGGTGTATCCGTAACAACCTTCAGGTTTTCAAACTCTTTGGCCCACCAATCCAAGCTTTTTACAACTTCAGCCTTGGGCTGGAAAAAGAAACGACCATTCCTGTCGATACGAACCGAGTCGGCCAGCAAAGCACCAAAGGCATCTTTATCACCAATTTCGAAGGCTGCCCAAAGTTGACTGACTTTGTCCAAATCAGGATGTTCAATATAAACCGTCCCGTTTTTCTTTTGTGCGTAACTTGATGCCATTAAAAACACCATGAGAAACAAAATAGATAGTTTTTTCATACGTCTGAGAATTTTGATAAATAATTTAATTTGAATACACGTAGTGTATCTAACTAAATTTACGAAAAAGGGGACAAACATGCTACACTATTTCATTGACCCTCAAGAGACTAAACAAAACAAACTAAAACATTATACTATTTAAGACTCAATTGTCTTAAAACAAAAACGGCTCATCATGTACTTAAAGGATGGAATAACGGGAGCTACAGGGCAGCAAACAGAAAACGACAAAGAGACAAGTAAATGATAGTTATGATCATGTAAAAGACACATTTGTCTTAATTTATTTTAGAAAGTATCAAAACGAAAGCAGTTTTAACTAAACAATAGGCCTAAAAGCGAGCAAATTCACGAATAATAAAATATAATGATAAATCGGAATACCTGATTTTCAGGAACAAACACGAACCTTTATGCCAATCAAAAAAAAAAACGGGTGCAGCTGGTCAATACCAGACTTGCACCCGTTTTCATATCTAAAAATTACGTTTACATCGAACTTATACGTAACATGAGCACATCATGTGACGGTATTTTTGCATTTATTGCTTTTTTTGTTGTTCCCTCATTCTTTTTCGTCCAAACATTGAATAGCGAATAAACCGTTTCACCGGCGTTCAGATCTCTTTTTGAAAGTTCATCATACACCTTGGTATTCCAGTCGAAATCAACGTTAGCGACTTTCGATGAACGATTCAGAAAACAAACGGCCCAGTCTCCGTCTTCCAAGGGTTTGAACCAGGTTTCCAGGCTGTCTTTTTCAGCAAATTTGAACCCTTGAATTCCGAGTTTATCCTGGTTAACGGCAATTGCATCCTGATTTGTCAGAATCTCAAGTGTCTCTTTACTCATATCGCGAACATCATTCCCGGCAATCAGCGGAGCTGCAATCATGCACCACATTGAAAAATGAGCCCGGTCTTCGTTCTGTGTCATTCCACCGTTTCCAACTTCCATCATGTCCGGATCGTTCCAATGATCCGGTCCGGCATATTGGCGCAATCCGTCCTGCATGTCCAGGATCTTCATTACTCCCCAACTCGACCAGGTTCCGTGGTTCACCTCGCAATCGAAGCAATCGTAAATATCGCCGGTCGTACGCCACAAATGACCAACATTGGCTCCCCACTTCCAGGGATCGTTATCGCCCCACTCGCAAAGGCTGAAAACAATCGGACGACCTGCTGCATACAGCGCATCGCGCATGGTTGTATAGGCCGCTTCGGCATTCAGTCCTTCGGTATCACACCAATCGTATTTCAGATAGTCGACACCCCACTTGGCGTATTGCAAAGCATCCTGATACTGGTGACCGCGACTGGCAGGTTTCCCGGCACAGGTCGTATTTCCGGCACAAGAGTATATCCCAAATTTCAAACCTTTGGAATGAATGTAATCGGTTAGGGCTTTTATTCCGTTTGGAAAATGCTCAGGTGAGGCTTGAATAAAACCGAGGCTATCCCGTTCGCCATGCCAGCAATCGTCAACAACGATATATTCGTATCCGGCATCACGCATACCGTTTGCCACCATCGCATCGGCAACTTCCATCAACATTTTTTCATTGACATCACAAGCAAATTTGTTCCAGCTGTTCCAGCCCATTGGCGGAGTTGGCGCCAGCCCTTCAAACTTCTGACTAAAGCCACTCAGGCCTGTCAAAAGCACCATTAAAACAATTAAACTTCTTTTCATCTTTTATCAAATAAGTGTTTGGGTTGAAGTGTTGGCATATCAACACTGGTTGGGTTTATGAATTTGACGAATATGCCCGTTTTAATACATGCTGAAAATCTATTTATTCCAGTCGACCGTTGTAAAGCTCGACGCCGGAAGATCCGCCCCATTGAACAGTTTCGGAACACATGCATTCCCCCAGGCATAGCGAATATTCACCGGAGCCTCAACTTTCGGGTTCGATAGCACAACGGTTTCATTTTTTACTTTCGCTTTTGCAGGATACCACTCGCCATCATTCCCGGCAATCTCAAACTGGGTCAAATCATCTTTTGCATAAAGTCCTTCACTATGTTCAAAGGCCACAATCGCCTTCCCTTTCTCTACTTTAAAGCCGGAAAACAGCGGACTTGAGTAAGCCAGGTTACTCATTCCATAAGCTTGATTCAGAGCCAGATTTGCGAACCGATGACCAACATCGATTTTATTGCGCGGATGTATGTCTACTGTGTCGCCAACATCGGCCACCACAACCATACCAGTTTTGGGTTCGGACAAGACGCGCCGCTGGGCATCCCGAATTTTCACCCCTGTATCGCCACCATAACCGTTGTAAGGCGCTATTTGTGCCAGGTAAAAAGGAAATTCAATTCCAAAACCAACCCGCCAGCTGCGAATCATTGTTTTCAGCATCGCCTCATAGGTGTCCGGATTGGCCGTATTGGCTTCTCCCTGGTACCACAACGCACCGGCAATATTGAACGGCATTAGTGGTGCAATCATAGCATTGTAAGCACGCCCCGGCTCTACCGGTCCCCATGGAACAGGTTCCAATTTGGCAGCCCCTTCGCGCAAGTTTTCATTTTGAACAATTTCATCCTTCGGAGTCCAAACCTCAACAGGTGTTCCACCCCAGGCTGAGCAAATCAATCCAACGGGCTGATCTAATTGCTCCTGTAATTGTCGGCCGAAGAAAAATCCAACGGCGCTAAAGTCCATCACCGATTCCGGAGAACAGACCATCCAATGTCCATCGACATCATAAGCCGGACAGGAAGAGGTACGGTGTTCTACAATAAAAAGCCGAAGCTCCGGATTTGAAGCCTCTTTCACTTCCTTTTCGCCTCCTTTGAGTCCGCCCCGAGGCGACCACTCCATGTTTGATTGTCCGGATAACAGCCAAACTTCCCCAATTAATACATCTTCAATTTGAAGGGTGTTATAACCCTGTACGGTAAACGAATAAGGACCTCCGGCCTCCGGGGTCTCCATCATCAGGGACCAGTTGGCTTGATTATCGACCTCCGTTTTTAGCGTGTCTGTGCTCCATGATGTTGTTATTGAAATTTTTTCCTGTGGTTTCCCCCAGCCCCATATTTTGATTTTGGAGTTTTGCTGCATGACCATGTGGTCACCATAAATCGCAGGGAGAGAAACAGCCTGACTGAAAAGTGATAGACATAGCAAGAGGATACAACTCAGGCTAAAGATTTTGATATTCATGCTCGTGTAGGTTTATACAGCATGCAATACACCCCCGAAAGAGAGGGATATATTCATGTGTTGGGTTTATAAAAAGTTGTTGTTCTAAAAACGCAATGAATTTAATTCAAATTCTGCAATTAGCCGAATCAAATCGGGGCCGGGATACTAAAAACCATAAAAAAAGGCCTTCCACCAGGAAGACCTTTACAAAGCTATATCGGAAATATTACTTCATTCTTTTTTTCATTTGCTCGGCTTTATCTTCTTTAAATTGCTTTTTATAAAGCTGATAAAGCGATGTAATCACCAACTGGTCATTCGGATACTCAGTCAAAGACTCTTCCAAAATCACCCGGGCGTGTTCATACCCTTCGTTGATATCTTCCAGCCTTTTTTTGGTACCAATATAATCTTCCAGTTTGGCCTTCTTGTTCTCTTCGTAACGTTTAACCTCTGCTTCATTCTGAACATCGGTTTTCTCAAACATGGTTACACCCAACATCTTCTTTGACCGTTTATCGCCTGGAAATTGCTCTTGCATCGTTTCGAAAATGGCAATCGCCTCATCATATTTTTTAATTCGCTCTAAGCTGAACCCATACAAATACATATAACTTTTTTTGCCTGGATTAGCTTCATTTACAATACCAAAGCTTTCTGCAGCTTTCTCGTATTGTCCGGTATTAAAATATAAATAGGCCAGCTTTTTGTCAAATTCAACGGCTTCGGCCGGAACCGATTCTTTTCCTTTTAACAACACTTCTTCTGATTTTTCCGGTTGCTTTAAGCCATAATAGGCATCGGCTAACAGGCGGGAAGTACGGCCGGTATTATAATTCAATCCGTAAACTTCTTCCAACAGCGGAAGAGCCTTCTCAAATTGATCAAGCTTCACATAGTTCATTCCAGCTCGGTAAACACAAACTGTGTCCAACTGATTTTGTGCTTTATAGGCCGCATGTGCTTCCTCGAAAAGACGAGCAGCATCAGCATATTGTTCCTGCGATTCAGCGCTAATCGCATCACTTTTCAAAACATCAGCATTCTGCGCTGCTGCTATCCCCAAACCGGTTAGCAGCATAAAAATTGATAAAATGGTTCTTTTCATTGTTGTAAAAATTGACTTGTAATCGAGTTAGTAATAATAGTGTCCGCAAGATACTTGAAATTTAGCAGTTATTAAAGCTTCAGGAATTCTGAAAAGTGAGCGGAATCGGTCACTCCGACTATTATTGGAACTATCGACCAACTTCGAATCACTTCTTCCCTGAAATTCGGTTCCAATCACAGAAAAGAACGCGAAGCGATCAGGAGTAAAAAATAACCCGACTTTAAGAGCGCTGAATTTCTCAGAAACATCTTAAAAGCCGGGATATTAGAAAGTGCCCAACGATTTATTTTTGAGCAAAAGCTGCTGTTAATTATTACTATGAATTGTGAGGGACTGTTTATCACTTTCAGGCAAGAAAACAACATCCAACACATCAGCATTCTTCAGAAATTTCTTCGCTGCTTTCGCAATGTCTTTGGTGGTCACTCTCTCTATAATATCTTCGTAGTAGCCCGGATCCAACTTGTTCTCGTTGGTTGAGTAATACGTTTGAAGAACTGACATCCAATAGCCGTTATTTTCAACCTTCTGCCCGTAGTTCTTTTTCATATTCAGGACTACTTTGTCGAGATCGGAAGATTGAACATTCTTTTGAATGACATCCAATTCTTTATAAACCAATTCCTTTAAATGATCGGCTTTTGTGGGGTCGCAATCAAACTGAATATTCAGTCCGTACTTCATATTCGGAATGCGCGAAACCGTAGGTTTTACCGTTACTCCGTAGGTACCGCCTTCTTTTTCGCGAATGTTCTCGGTGTAACGAAGGTTCAGAATTGAACCAATAATTTGTTGGTAGATCACCGCTTCGCGCGAGTAGTCAAACTCATTTCTAAATTTCAAAACAATGGTCGCTTTCGGATCCTGCATCGGAACCTCAATGCGGTATTCGTGTTTGCCGGTTGGGTAGTAATTGCCATTGTCAACCCACTTTTCCGTTTTGCCGTTCGAGTGGATTGAACCGATGTATTGCTCCACCAGTGGTTTCAATTCTTCTTCGGGCACATCACCAACTATAAAGAAGGTGAAGTCGCCAGCGTTGGCAAAACGTTCCTGGTAAATCTCCTTCATCCGCTCGAAATTGATCCGGTCGAGGTATTCTTTGCTGAACTTCAGAGATCTCGGGTTTCCGTTACTGATAATGGTATTTAGCGTGTCGCGCATGATCGACTTAGCCGTTTTCACTTCATTTGCCGCATTCCGGTAATTGATCTCCATCAAACGGTCAAAATTTTCTTTGTCGAAGCGTGGTTCTTCGAACCGCATGTACACCAATTGCAACATAGTTTCCAGGTCGACAACCTTTGTACTGCCCGAAACGGACTCGGAATAACCACCAATATTAAAGCCACAAGCCGCAGTTTTACCGGTGGTTACCTTTTTAAACTGCACGGCATCGAAGTCGCCGATACCGAAACCGCCAACAAAGTCGGCTGCCGCGTTGAATGAAGGAATATCTTCCACACCGTACAACGAGCTGCCGCCGTTACTTTGTCCGGTCAACACCACGGCTTCTTTCACGTAATCGTCGAACTTATACACCACTTTAGCTCCGTTTGACAAGGTCCACTCAGTGGCATTAAACTCCTCAATTTTCTTTTCCGAAACAATCTCTCCCGCTTCAGGCAAGCTGCTCAACAATTCTGTTGATACCGGTGCGTTATCGACATACGGTGCTAAATCACTGTTTTGCACATTGGCAACAATGTCTTCAATTTCCTTTTGCGAAATAAACACGGTTCCCGGTTCTCGTTCCGGACCAGTGATTACATAAGAGCGGTTACGATCGGTCAAATATTTTTGGGCTACAGCCGATACTTCCTCAGCCGTAATTCCCGGAATGATTGCTTTGGCAAACTGATATTTGAACTCGCCGTCAGGAATTGACACTTGTTGGAGGTAAGCCGTTTTTATGGCTTTGCAATAGGATTCGGCGCCGATCAGATCGCGCTTTTTGTAGCTATTCTCCACGCTTACCAACATGTTTGTTTTCAAACGCTCGAGCTCCGTTTCGGTAAATCCGTATCGAAGCACACGCTCCAACTCGGTGTAAGCAGCTTCAAATGCCGCAGCTTCTTTTCCCGGCTCGCAACTTGCAAACACATCGAAAGTTCCGTAACCGCGTTCCAAACTGCCCAAACCGACACTTGCGCGTTGGTAAGGCTGCTTGCTTTCCTGCACCAGTTCTTTAATACGACCACTTAACAACGCATTGAAAAAGCTATTGATATAGTTTTCGCGTAAACCAGCCAAGGTATTATCATTCTGCTTCTTGTAACGTATTTTCAGATCGATAGTCACATTTTTATATTCAGGCTCCATGACCTGCACATACCTGGGTTCTTCGTTATCCGGAATAGCTACTACCGCCCGCTCCTTTGGGTTTTCAATGGCCGGAATGGCAGAGAACAATGCCTTTACTTTTGCCTCGATGGTATCCACATCAATATCGCCCACAATCGCTACGGCCTGCAAGTCGGTACGGTACCATTCGTGGTAAAACGAACGCAATTCTTTCGGGTCGAAGTTTTTGATAACATCCAGCTCGCCGATAGCATCGCGCTGTGCGTAAATGGTATTATTGAAGATGATTGGCGCCGTTTTAGCCTGCACCCGAAATGACGCATTTCTGCGCGTACGCCATTCTTCGGAAATTACGCCTCTTTCGGCATCGATCTCTGCTTCTTCGAGCGAGAGCTCATCACACCAGTCGCGCAGGACCAGTAGACAAGAGTCCACCAAACCTTCGCGCGAAGTCGGGACACGGCTCATGTTATAAACCGTTTCGTTCCGTGTGGTGTAAGCATTCACATCGCGACCGAATTTCACCCCGTTTTTTTCGAGCATGTCCAACATGGATTTCCCGGGGAATGTTGTTGTACCGTTGAACGCCATGTGTTCGAGGAAGTGCGCCAGACCATCCTGCTCATCGGTTTCAAGCGATGCACCCACGTTTTGATAGATGTAGAAGCTGGCCGCCCCTTTCGGGTTCTCGTTGTGCTTGATGTAGTAGCTCAAGCCATTGGGCAATACTCCTCGTCTGATCGATGAATCAAAAGGAACTTCCTGCGATAAATCGGTAAATTGTTGTCCGAACGACAACGTGCCAATGAGAACAACTCCCATCAGCGAAAAAAATAGTTTTCTCATAGCTGATTCAATTTTCGGCTGAAAATTATTTTGATGTTTATACTGTTCAAGCTCTGAATTAGAAAGCAATTGTGTTGCCTTCTCACATCCCGCTGTTAGAAAAAAAGAGCGCCTGACACAATCTTCGAATTAAAAAAATGCTCAGAGCGCTCAATATGAAGCTGTTTAAAAAATCCTTAAATATTTATTTCGCTGATCGGTGCTTGAATCAATTTTCGTTCTGCACCATCACGTCCAGTTCATGCTGAAAATTCACCTTTTTCTTGACCGTAAAAGGCATCTTTTCGATGGCGGTTCCTTTCAACGCAATCGCCTCTTTGGTTTTACCTTCTTTGTATAGCAAATCTGCTTTCAGGTTATCCACCCAGTATTGTCCGGGAATCAATTCGTAGCAGTAATCAATCCACTTGTTCAGCGTCTTCGTTTCTTTTTTACCCTCCATCACGGCCAAATAATTTTGGCCTACTTCTGCAATTGCATCTACAAGTTTGTTCGCCGTCAAGCCCTCCTTGTATTTTTGTAGCATCAGGTCGGTATAGGCATCTTTACCCTTCTCTTTCCCTTTGGAGTACCACTCGTAGCTTTCAGCGTCCTGCTGGTGTATTTTCGCTACCGACTCCAGCCCCATTAAACTATCCACATAGTTTTCCGCCAATTGCTTAAAAGCATCGTAATCCTTTGAAAAACGATAGTAATCCATTTGGAAGGTTTGCAAGTTTTCGTTCCCTCTCGGCTTTATTCCATATTGTTGATAGCGATCAATCACAACTTGCATCAAAGAAGCACTTTCGCTTCTCTTCGCCTTTTTCACCGTACGGGCAAACATGCCTTGGCGAAATCGCTCAACATTAATTTTCTGAGTACCGGATGCCAGGGTCAAGTAATGATCGTAGTTGGCATTGAAGATCTCTTCCGCCCTTGTACCGCAATACACGTTCCCTTGATTCTTCAGCAAAAACTGCATCATCTCTTCACTCGAGTCTTCCATTTCCGTTTGCACCTTCAGCCAGGCATCGATGCCTTCTGAAGCATCTGTACCAAACTCTTTCATCTTCTGAAAATACAACTTCAGGAAAGCTTCGTCATCCTGCTTATTCGGATACATGGCCTGCAGCTTTTCCCAACTGTATTTAGCAGTGGCGGCATTCATAGCCTCTTTTCCAAAGCCAATCATGTCCTGGCCTTTTGTGACGCCCACCCCCATATGGACGATATCGCCATCGCCGTTAACAAACAGTAGGGTTGGGTAAGCATTAACCCGGTAACGAGCCGCAGTCTCTTTGCCTTCTTTTTCCGCATCGAGTTTTAAGTTGATGAAGTTCTGGTTATAGAAATCACCGTTTGCCTGTTCTTTAAACGGACCAGCCGCTAACTTTTTACAGGGGCCACACCATTCGGTGTGAAAATCGATAAAAATGAGTTTGTCCTGCGCTTTAGCTTGCGCAAGTGCTTCCTCGAAAGTAAGGTTGTGGTTGAAGTCGATTCCTTGTGCCAATGCTTGTCCGGCAAACAATACACAGAGTAGTAAAACTGTTACTATTTTATTTTTTGCGTTAATCATTGTTTTCAAATACTTAGGTTAAAATTAGCCCAGAGTAATCTCTTTACCTGCTTTCATTAAATCAAGGTCGGCTTTAATTGAAGAACCGCGTTTCATATCTTCTTTCACCGCATTTTCGTACGCTTCTTCTTTAATTTTTATCGCCTCTTCCTGGTTGCTTCCAAACGTATAGAGGATATTCGCATACTCGCTCATGATCGTCGCATCGCCCGGTAAAATGTCGTAAGCTACTTTCATCCAGCGAACCACATCCGCCTTCTCCTGATCGGTCGTAGCGAACTTGGCGTAATTGTACACCATGCTGTAAATCTGGGAGCTGTTACGGATAGCGAAAGGCTTGATAGCGAGGGCATGCTGGTCACCTTCTGCTCTGAGGCGCAGGTTTTCCTCGTAATCTGAACGCAATTTCTTCACATCCAACGACTGAATATAAGCTTCGTTGTTGTCGTGCACCATGGCTTTGTACTTTTCACCCTGTCCGGTTTGCTCGTAATAAAAAATGTACAACCGCTTGCGTTGGGCGTCATCCGCCACGGCACCGGCTTCGCCTGCGCGCGTCAACACATACTCGAGCATCGCAGTATCGCGTTTTTGTATCGCATAGTCAGTCGTACTTTCGACCATTTTACGCGGTAACTTCTGAAAGGCCTCGCGAATGTCTTTGCGTACCCATTGTTTCCAGGCATCAGAACCAAGGTTACGTTGAATAATCTCGTCGGCTTTACCTCTAAAAACCAGTTCTTCGGCATGGTCAGCCAGGAAGGTGACCATCTCTTTGCTCTCTTCTGGCATTGTGGTTTGAATGTCCAGGTATTGTTCCACAATGCCGGTATAACCTGTCGACTTCGATTCTTTCAGCCTATCCAAATACATGCGAACGAATTGTTCGTCATTTTTCTCGTTGGGATAACGTTCTGCTATACGACCAACGCTGTTGGGATCTTTACCGTAAGCAACTGCCAATTCAACTTCTTTCATGAACTTTTCGGTTGGCATAGCTGCTTCGAACCGATAAACAACCAGCCCGTCACCATCCAGAAATACATATCCCGGTAAGCCAGCGATCCCATATTTACGTTTGATTGCAGGTCCTTCCCCTCGTTCCACATCAACTTTCAGTGCAACCAAATTTTCGTCGAAGTATTTCCCCACTGCGTCCTCTTTGAAAACCGTGGCAGCCATGTGCTTACACGGGCCACACCAAACAGCATAACCATCGATAAAAACCAGTTTATTTTCTGCCTTTGCTTTGGACAAAGCTTCGGCCAGTGTTTCGTGTTCGAACGTGATTCCCTGCGCCAGCATCAACATTGGAGCCGACAAAAGAAGAATAAGACTATATATTTTTTTCATTATTTTTGATTTTAAAGTGATCCTGAATACGATTCTTCTAAACCCGAAATTAAAGCTCCTGGCCTTGTTTCATTTTGTTCAGCTCTCGCTCAACCCGACTTCTGTATTTGCTATTTTCCGAAAGCTTATTCAGCGCGATTTCCTTGTACTCAATCGCCTTTGTCGCATTCCCTTGTTTATACAACATCGCTGCACGCAGGTTATCCATTGCATAATCCGACGGAATTAACTGATCACCGTACTCAATCCACGACTCCAGCGTTTTAAAGTCTTTTTTGCTTTCGCAAAATCTCAGGAATTTATAGCCGGTACTTTCAATTTCATTTGTCTGCGCCAACGCTTCACGCCCCAATTCCAGGTTCGCCAACGTTGAATTTCCCATTAAACTCGGCATATATTTGGTCGCCTTATATTCTTCGTAGTAGGCTTTGTCTTCTTTCCGAATTTGCTCCAGGCTCTTTACCGACATCATGCTATCGATGTAATTTGTTGCTGCTTGTTTGAAGGCATCCCCATCCTTGGTTAACCATACGTAATCCAACTCGTAGGTATCCAGGCTTCCGCTTTTCAGCGGGCCTTCCGGTAATTCCTTCCAATTCGTAATAAACGCACGCATCAACTCCGGGCTTCCTGTGCGATAAGCTTCTGCTTTGGTATTGTAAACCATGACTGCTTGCAGACGCTTCAGCTCGACTTCTTCGGTCCGGGTCGCGATATCAAAAAATTCGTCGTAGTTGGCTTTTAGAATTTCCTCAGCCTTTCCGTCAACCAACAAGTATTTTTTATGCTTGAAAAGGAATTCCATCATATCGACATCGTCTTCCTTTATTTCGGTTTGAATAGCTAGCCAGGCTTCGAGCCCTTCAACCGGACTTTGACCATACTCAATCATCTTGTCTACGTATAACTTCAGGAAATTTTCGTCGTTTTGTTTTTCCGGATACAGCTCTTTCAAATTCGTCAGGCTGTAATCGCTAAAACGAGAACTCTCAGCGTTCCCGGCTAATTCAATTGTTTTTGCAATGTTTCTGGAACCGGTGCTTTTGTATGCCAACTCTCCATCGGGCGTAATGAACGCCAATGTCGGATAAGCTGAAACACCGAACTTGCGGGCAGCAGCTCTGCCTTCTTTTTCGGCATCCAGTTTGATATTGATGAACTTACTGTTGTAGATCCCACCAACCTTCGCATCGGTAAATACGCTGGCCGACATCATTTTACAAGGAGCGCACCATACGGTGTAAAAGTCGATAAACACCAACTTATTTTCGCGCTTCGCTTCAACCAGAGCTTCCTCAAATGAGATATGCTTAAAATCAATCCCTTGCGCCAGCAACTCTCCTCCCCACAGGACTGCAAGAACGGCAAAAATCATTTTTAATCTATTCATGAAATTATTTTTTAATTGCGATTAAATTTTTCTAATTGATCGGCTATCTTCCCTTTCAACGCCTTAGTTATTATTAAGACCGAAAACAACGGATGGAGAGTGACAACAATGTCAAAAAAAAAGTCAGTTCATAACTAAATGAACTGACTTCCCTTGCAATATTTTACTTTCTGTAAATTGCTGGCTTAGCCTTCAGGCCAATATGTCGTCCGCAAATAATACTCAAAATCAATCATTTGATGCAAACAGGACTCTAATTCCTTTTTTGACAGTTTCTTAATCATGACGTCTAATTCGCTTGGCGAATAAAGCTTGCCGTATTTTAAATAGCTCTTCAGCCAGCCATCTGAGATTCGCTTACCTTCGTAAAAACTCATGACGTACAAACTCCGCAACATCGCTTTCATTTTCAACACATCGGTATCCGTCAGTTCATCGCGGCTCAAGGGTTCCAGTACTTCATCCGCCATAATCTCGTACGTACGTTCAACATTGGTCGTATCGGTCATGTAAGCCAGGCGCAACATGCGCGAATCTACGGGGTCGACAGAAATACCCGAACGTTTGCCTGTGGCGTACACCAAGCCATACTTTTCGCGCAAAATCTTGATCATCCGGAGGTGAGCATGCTCCACCGCACCCTGCAAAATCAGTTCATCACGCATCGTCAAGCTTTGTTTATCTGCTTTTGTAAACACGTATTCCACCTTCGCTAAATCGCGTTTCCAGCTTTCAACCTTATTTCGCGCCGAATCAGTTGGCTCCAGGTTAATCTCTTCTTTCACCAGCGACTGAGAGGTTGAAGAAACCAGGGTTCCAACATATTTTGAAACCAATTCCTCTATATTTTCGGGCAAATCACCGTCAAAGAAAATAACCGAATTGCGCAGATTTTCTTTCAACAGGCGATCATATTGACACAATCTCCGGACCAGCTGATCGTCTCCTACACTATCGGCTGCTTCTACTGGCTTCGTTGCATCCTTTTCCGATCTTTTCCGTCGATTAACCTTTTCCAGAAATTCCCAAACTTTTTCATCATTAGGATAGTGTGTTTCTGTCAGCATCAGGTTGAAAACCTGAACCATTTGCTCCAGAAACTCTGATTTTCCGGAGACATTCAGTTCAAAATTTTGATCGTCGAAGCTCACTTTTTTGAAAATTTTCATACTCCGCTCCAACGAGCGCGCTTGCTTTTCATCATATTTCCCGTAAGCGCTGTTCAACATTCCAAACGTTTGGTCCAAATAGTCCCGATCTGTTTCCGGAACGAACTTCAATCCATCTTTGCCTAACAGTTTGATTTGCGCATTTTCGTGATGCGACTGCCTGAGCACGACTGTTGCACCATTCGGGTAAGTGAGCTCCACCAACTGCCCACCGTCGAGCTGAAGCTTCTTTTTAGCCGGCACAACGGGCTTTTCTTCAATTTCAACCGCCACAGGTTCCAGCTCGCTCATTACCGCACCTCTGGGTCGTTCAAACACATAAGGTTCAGTCGCTATTCTATCCAGTTTGTTTAAACTGCCAAGAATATAGGCCTTGTTGAACTCCGGAGACCAAGCCGCCGCGGTACTATCGAACAAAATCGTTTTGTTCAGATCCAGCATGCGCTCAAGTGTTTTTGAGAAATCGGCCGGAGTGAGCTCCTGAATCGCTCTTTGCGTTAACTCCTCGCGTTGTTCAATGTCGATTGGAATGTCGCCAGTCTTAATAAAATTATGCATGCTACCAATCACCTGCGAATTGCTGCGACGAGCACGATTAAAATATTCCATTCGAAGTTCACCGCAATAGTTGATTTCGTCTTGCGAAAATCCGTGCTGTTTGGCTTGCGCCAATACCTGGCAAAACTGATCGAAGACCGTTGTATAATCGCCTTCCGTTGCCAGCTTCATCCGAAAATTATAAATCGAGTTGCCTGTAATCATCGACCCGATATTGGCCGATGCCTGCGAAATCCAGCCAATCAAAGACTTTTCCAATCTGCGCTCCATCATGTCACACAAAAGGCCATCGATCAAATCCTGCTTAAAAGCCGGAAAACTATTGACCACTAGTGGCTTTATTTTAAACAAAACTGCCAGCGTAACATCTTTTTCGTTTGACGATAATGCCTTACCGCTTACGACTGTTTCCGAATTCACATCGATGTAGTGATTTCCGGTATTCCCGCTATCTGCCGGAACATCTTCAAATAGCTTCTTGATGGTCTTTTTAGCAAATTTTTGGTCCATCTTTCCATACACGATCAAAGCCAAATTTTCCAGTCTGTAGTTGTCTTTGTAAAAGCGGTATAAACCTTCGCTCGTTGCCGATCGAACGGACTCTTTCGTTCCCAGAACTTCGTGACCTTCCAAGCTGGTTCCTAACAGATTGACCACCCCCGGAACAGTTGACTTCCCCGACCGGTTTATTTCTTCAACAATTACTTTCTTTTCGTTTTCAAGTTCCTCATCATCCAACTCCAGATAAAACATCCAGTCTTTCAGAATGCTCAGGCTTCGGCGAAAATAGTCTTTATCATTTTCAGGAATGGTCAAAAAATAATCCGTATCGGTATTGTTGGTATGCGCGTTATAATCGAGTCCCATACGCATGCCCATCGTTTCCATTTCTTCCAGGCACGCCCCTTTCGGATAGTGTTCGCTTCCCTGAAACAACATATGCTCAATCATGTGTGCATAGCCATGTTGATCTGGCCGTTCCATGAAAGCACCCACTTTCGTATAAATTTGCACCTCAACCTTTCCCGGTTCTCCTTCCGGAACCAGAAAATAGGTCATTCCATTATTGAGCTTGCCAACGGTAATATTAGAAGGCATGACCAGTGGTTGCGCGGTTGATAACAGAGACATAAACAGCCCCAAGAGAATAATACAATATTTGGTATTGAATATTTTTGAAATCATTGTGTGATGAGTATTCTTGGTGATTAGACGCTTCGGAAATTCCCCAGCTAACTACTTATAAAATAAATTTTCAACTTGGCGATTTTGTGGCTTCGTCAGGCTGAAACTCCCTATCCGTAGCATTCATAGAAACCCAAAACGCTCCCCGGACTTTACAACGTAGGAAAATAGAAAAAGCTGACTTCTTGAGATTCGATCCCTAAAAAGCCAGCTTCTTCATTTTAAAAAACGATTAGTAGGTTATTGTATAAGAATAGGTATATGGATTACCATAAGAAACCTGCTCCCATGTTACCAGGTTAACAAACCCATCTTCATCCGTATTATAAGAGAATTCTTTGGATATCTCACCATCGGCATCTTTAAGCTCAAGAGCCAGGTACGGGTTGTAGCAAAGTAAATTAAGCATTTCGCCAATCGTTGTACCTCCCTCGAATTTGAAGGTCGACGGTAAACCCGGAATATATGCCGGAGCAAACACCGGAGCATAGCTGTCATAGTAATCTCGGTCAGCTGCCTCGGGCGAAATTTTGAGGTTACCTCTAAAAGATTCAATGCCCACGTAGTCTCCAATTCCAAAAGGATCGACATAGCGTAAATCATTCACCATATAGGACGATGGAGCATAAAAATACGACACAGCCTGATTCTGATCATTATAGGTGAAATTAGATGCCTCCACCTCGATATCGCCAGACTGAACTGTTTCCGGAGTTGCATCGATTGGCCACTCTTCAACCTTCTCTAGTAATGTAGTTCCTTCGGTGTAGGTAAATACCTTTTTCACACTGTAACGACCAAACCGAATGGTATCAACCATATCCATCGCGTTGTAGCTAAATACAATAGCGGCCTCCGGATCGTTGAAATCCCCATTGAATGAACTATAACGCTGTACGACCATACTATCGATTCGAGAGTCACCATTTGCGTAAATGAATAGTCGCAAAGGATTGTAGCTATATGTACTATTATAAACGATTAAGCTTGGAATTTTTTGCTGACCTGATCCTTTGGTAACGGTGATCTCTTTAACGTAGCACAATGCCTCACGTGTAATATGATCGCCGCCGGCAGTGGTGTAATCAATACCTTTATCGCTTACTTCAATCTCCAGTTTATATTCCTGATTTTCGTTTAGTTGTCCAACTATAACCTGTTCCTTTAATTTGTATTCATACACCAAGGTGTCTGCAGGAAAAGTAATGGTTTTCACTTCACTACCTTCATAGCGGATGATGATAGATTCCATTGGGGCCAAACCTGTTGTTACCAACGCTTTTGCCAAATAAGCCGGCAACGCCAAGGCTACATTATCTCCTCCAACCAACTGTATTTCCGGTGTAGATTTCTGTTTCACGGTTAGTTTCAACCCTTTATTAATGCTTCGCCCATCATTATCAACAGCGCGAATGATGTAGTTGAGAACGGTGTCATTGTCAAATGGCGTAAGATCGATGTCATACTCAAACAGGAACTTCGTTTGACCACCGTACTCGTTAACCTCATCAATCAGACTGTAATCATGACCATCCAGAACTTCAATTTTATTGAGTCCGTTAGGTACATTCATTTCAATTTCGACCCGGTAAATATCAATTGTATCTCGTCTTAATTCAATATCCTGGTCTTGAATTTCGAATCCCGGATCCGGAAATTCATAATCCTCCTTACAGGCTACCAATGCCAAAACTCCCAAAAATAAGGTTAGCCCTATGCTGTATATTTTATTTTTAAACATTCCTTTTCGTTTTAGTTATTAGTTAAGAAACTGCTCTAACTCTGGGTTGAATGCCACCAGGTCAATTCCCCAATCGATTAGTGTATTCGCTACAAGTTTTAAACCTGTTTGAATCGTTTCAGGATAAGCGTTCAGCTCATCGTAGGTACGGTAAAGCAATTGATTGGTGTAACTGCGAATGAACTCGTCTTTGTCTTCAAGAAATGTACTGCTAGTACTGATATCGATATAATCGTGATAGACATACACTTTCAGTGCTTTAAAAAGCTTACCGTTTTCGTCACGGATATAATTTCCGTCTGCATCCTTCACATAACCGTATGCGTCGCCAGTTCCGGCAGCAATGTAGTTACCATCTTCATCCGTCGGGTAAGTTGTCTCTTTATACGTTTTGAAACCGAAACCGTAAAAACCTGCAGCATCCACAAAACCTTTTGACAGAAACCAAGCCAATGGAATTTCGCCATTCGGGGTTAACTCTGTCCATTGTGTTTCATCGTCACCATAATCTTCGATATAAGCATCTTCTATAACCATGTTGAAATAGGGTTCCGAGTACTTGTAGATTTCATCGTCGAACAACTCATATAAATCGTTCTGCTCGTACAATTTACAAATGAACAAATAGAAGTTATCCATCATATAAGATTCAGTTCCCAGTTCCAGATTTTCTTTGTTGACATTGAAGATCATCGCATGTGAATTGAAAAGGGCGTGGTAGTTATATTCGTCGTTTGAAGAAACCCCGTAGTCCCCTTCGGAGACAAAACCACCGGTTGATGCTCCTCCCAAGCTTGCACTAATCAATATGGTGGGCGGCATCATACTGGCAATCTGACTGCCCGGCTGGATGTATGCAAACAATGTTGTATCCAAAAAGGCCAATCCCTGTTCGACATATGCCATGTATTGGGCAATGCTATCAGCAGGCAATGCTCCGTCTTCAGTTTCAAACAACGAACGGATCTGCGGAAAATCGAGGTCATTCCAAGCGTCATTGGCACTTTGACTGCCAGCCTGGTAAATAAAATCGAGCGTATCCTGATATTCAAACAAAACCGCGGTATTATAGGTACTGTACCATTCCTCGATGAGCGGCTGTGCTCCATATTCACCTTGTTGTTCCATAAGTACATCAACCCGGTTTACATCAGCCAGCGACGGGGTCAGTTCATCTTCCTGACAAGCTGTTGCCAGAAGCCCCATCAATATTGTATATAGAAATAACTGTCTCATATGATTTATTTTTGTATTAAGGCAAGAATGACTGTCAGTTGTATGATTCCGGAAGATCAAATCTTGCATCTTAAATTGTATTGTTTTAAGGGATTACCAAGTATTCTTCTATTACCGGGAATTTTTCGTAACGCTCAACATTGCGGATCAGCAGGTTATTTTCGCGCTCATCCAAAGGCAACGGAAGCGTGTAGTTAGGGTCGTCGCTAAATAAGGTATAGGTTTCTGTTTGTAGCAGATAACCAGTCTCATCGATAACCGAGTAAACATGTTTTATTTCAGGACGGCTGTCCATTCTTCTTAAATCGAACCAACGGTGGTGTTCTTCAAAACACAGTTCTTTACGACGTTCACTTAGAACGTACGACAACACCTCGCTATCGTTATCCGGATAAACCACGTCATCAGTACTGGTATACCTGTGCGCATCCAGCATTTTAATATCATCAATCGCAAGCGTTGCCTGGTTTGAGGCCGCATAAGCTTCGGCCCTGTTCAAAACAGCCTCTGCTACCCTGAAATTAGCAAAGCCCATACTTGTAAATGAAGTATTGTATTTAGCGGTCCAGTTGTATGCTTCCCCTGTCTCAGCGGTCATCCCTGTAAAAAAGGTTTGCTTACGTCGGTCTGCATCGTCATAACTATTGTACAATTCTGAGGTTACAGCGAAATATTTTTCACTCCCTGACGACCAGCCACTAATCAAACCAGTCTGGAAAGAATAAAGGACCTCATCATTTTCGTCGCTAATAAAAGGTATTCCTGTTCTCATAACCGACAAACTGTACTTATCGAGTACTTTATCGGCATAGGTAATTACATCAGCCCATTTACGCTGGTACAGCAGCACTCTTGACATCAACAAGTTACAAGTCGCAGCATTAGGATGCCATTTCGACTTGGTTAACCCGCTTTCTTCGATCAACATCATCGCTTGTTCGAGGTCTGCTTCAACTTGAGAATAGCATTCGGCCACCGAGCTGCGTCTGTAGGTACGCTCCACACCAGTATCCAACCGTAAGGGAACACCTAAGTCGGATGATGCAGTTGCAGCATTGAATGGTACACCGTACAAATTCAGCAAGTTAAAATACGAGTAAGCTCTAATAAAATAAGCTTCTCCTTTAATGTAATTGATCTCTTCGATGCTACCAATTGCATCGTCGACCAATTCGATAACATAATTCGCAATCGCAATATCCTCGTATATATCTCCCCAAGCGCTATTGGCATATCTCACCGTTCCGCCATCTTCGTCAATCTCCAATTCGCGCTGCCAGGTATAAAAGGTTTTCATTCCCTTTTTCTTCGTATTGGTGGCATCTGCACCGTTTCGCTCCCGCAGGTCATCAGTCATGTAATTCACATTCCGGTAGGTGGTGTTTGTTGCATAGTTGAACTCTTTCAACAGCAATGAGGCGAAGTGATCGGTTGTTTCCGGAATAATCTTATCCTGGTCAACCTCATCCAAAAAATCGTTACAACCCCAAAAGGGCAATAAAATCAGTGTGATATATAATAACTTCTTCATACTATTCAGCTCTTAAAAACTCATATTTAAACTCATACTATAAGTAGGCAAACTTGGCATCCCGATTGAGTTAACTTGCTCCGGGTCCTGCCCTTTCAGCTTTTTATCGAAGGCCCAAACAGCTACATTGCTCATTTGCAGTGCTACATTCATATTTTTAACGCCAACTTTCTTGATTGCGTTGGTAGGTACATTATACGATAGTGTCACCGAACTTAGTCGAATATGATCTCCTTTTACCACACGGGCATCACTCATATCGTACATATACCAGCCGTTATTATTTCCGCTTGGCAATACATAGTCATAATACTCCACCTGCGATGCCGGATACGTCAATCGATCAGAAGAGAGACCTGGAATATTCGTGTATTGTTCATCTCCCGGTTGTCTCCAGCGATCAACAAAAGTGCTGCTCATATTTTCATAGGCGTAAGGCATATTCTGAGCGCCATTATAAAGTTTCAACAAGCGGGTTTTATACCCCAATTTATACGTGAAACTGGCTGACAATCTTAAATTGCCATATCTAAATTCTGTCCCGAAACCTCCGTAATAGAGTGGAACCCTGCTACCTTCGTATTTCAACATTGCTTTTAACTGCTCATCGGGGGTGTCAAAATCATCTGTCAAACCAACAAAAGTAGGTAGACCCTCTTCGTCCAACCCATCAAATTGGTAGGAGAAAAATCCGTTTGTCGGGAATCCCGTCCGATAAATACTCCCGCTTAAATATTCGGAGACTGTTAGTCCGTCGCCCGATGCTCCTTCATCAAAACCTTCGAGAACGCGATCTTTGTCATACGAGAAGTTGAAGAAGGTGCTCCAGCCAAGCTTTTCGCTTTTGATATTAACCGTGCGAACCGATAATTCGTAACTACTTACATCTTTCGAACCAACATTATAGGCTTGTGTTGATGCGCCGTTAACCAGCGAAACCGGTTTTTGTTGGATCAGGTCTGTACTTTTGGAGTAGGCATAATCGAATGCACCACTTATACGCCCACGGAATAAACTGTAGTTCAACCCAAGGTTTACAGTTTCTGTCTTTTCCCAACGCAAATTGGCATTCGGGAACTCAACCAAATTTGATGTAAACTCGTTGCCGTAAATACTCGAATAATCGCGATTATAATTACCAATAATCAGGTAAGGACTCGTATTGGGCATCGTACCACGTATACCATATGAAGCGCGCAGAGCCAGCTCGTCAATCTTCCCACTTTTGTTCCAAAACTGTTCGTTATGGATATTCCATCGGGATGATACCGACCAGGTTGGTTTAAACTTGTAACGCTCATGCTGGCCAAATGTGTTGGAACCATCACTCCGCATATTAAAGTTAAGGATATAACGATTGTCGTACACGTAGTTGAAAATGCCAAACATCGACAAGGTGTTTGACAAACGGTCGGTGATCGTCGGATAAACAGAGGAACCCTTTGTTGTCATCCAATTGATCATGTTATCATAGCCATAATCAGAGAAATTATACACCTGCTCACCATCAACATTTACATATCCCGGATTATCTAAGGAGATAAAACCCCGGCCATAATAATGGTCGTACCCTGGCACCGTGAAACCTGTTGCACCCCAATATTTATTGGAACGCAATTCGTGCCCCAGGTTAATATTGAATACGTGCTTATTGTTGATTACTTTATTGTAGTTTAACTGACTACTAAGGCTATAAGTATCAGAATTCACCATACCTCCGGTGTAAAGTCCGCCAAAAGGTACCGAGGCAAATTTGTCAACAGATGACTGCACCAAATCGTCAAATGAATCGTAGGTACGAAGTTCAGCAATATAGAACGTATTGTCTGTGATCCACTCTTCGGAAAGGTTTGTTGTATTGCGATAGGCTGCTAAAGCTGTGAAGCGAAAGTTTTTGAGGAACTTCCAACTTAAATTGGCCGACACAGCAAAGTCTTTGTTAATAATGTTACGTTGCGAGTTATTCATCTCATTCAGCACATTGTACCTGCCATAAGTCGTTCCTGGCGCGTTCGTGTCCAATTTTTTATGCTGAAAAAACAGCTCACCTTCCTCGTCGTAAACAGGTACCGTACGACTGGTATAATAAGCTTCGTTAAAAGCATTGATCGATGAATGGTTGTGCTTCGCATCCTGCTTCGAACCACTGATTTTAAACGACAGCAGCAGGTTTTCACGCAAGTCAAGATCCAGTTTCGACATGGCTGTTATCCGTTTAAGGCCGACACCGTTCTCTGTTCCCGGCTGGTCATCGTAGCCCAGTGAAAAATAGTAGCGACTTTTTTTACTTCCGCCGGAAGCACTTACAGCATGCTTTTGCGTAACGGCAGTTTGGTATAATTCGCCAAACCAATCCGCATTTAATGTTTCGAGGTATGAAACCTGATCCTGAAATTGTTGGAAATCATAAGTTCCATCCCACAAGTTCATCAGGGCACCTTCGTAGCCCAAACGATCTATATTTTGTTCTGTGCCGGTAGTTCCCAGGTTACGCTCGTACATTTCGCGCGACACATCGATCCGTTGCTTCGAATTCATCAACTCAAAATCAGAATAGCCGGGTGCTCTAACCACGTTAACTCCTCCGGAATAGGTGAACACAGGATCACCTTCTTTACCCCGTTTGGTGGTAATAACAATCACACCGTTGGCAGCGCGTGTTCCGTAGATTGCTGTTGCAGAAGCATCTTTCAACACATCAATTTGCTCAATATCCGATGGGTTGACACCGCTCAAGGCGTTTCCAATCACGTTTACCTGGTCAAAGCTGTTAATTTGGTCGGCAGTCAGCGGAACCGGGTCTTCATAAATTACACCATCGATAACCCAAAGCGGGCTCTGGTTGCCGGTAAAAGTACTCCCTCCACGAACGCGCACTTTGGCCGCGGCACCCGGTGTAGCACTCAGGTTGGTAATGGATAAACCGGTCGCTTTACCTTCGAGCATCCGATCTACGTTCAGCGCTCCAAGCATCTCCATGTCCTCAGACTTAATCGAAGAAATAGAACTGGTCAGTTCACGTTTGTCGATCACCTGATATCCGGTTGCAACAACTTCTCCAACTTCGCGGATATCCATTTCCATCTTCACATTGAGATCAACTATCCCGGTTGCCCCTTTGATTGACACTTCTTTAGTAACATAGCCAATGAAGGAAAACACGAGCGTTTCTCGAGGCTCAGGTAAAATAAAACGGAATTCACCATCCACATTAGATACACTCCCAAGAAAACCGTTTTTCACTACGATATTTACACCTGGCAGCGGTTCACCTGTTTCTACGTCGGACACTTTACCAATAATCGTCACGCGTTTCTCCTGATCCGATTCCTGATCCGAATCACTCTTCGTTTTGATAACAATCACATCGTCGATCAATGTGTACGTGATATTGGTCCCCGAAAAAATTTCGTCCAATACTTCCTTTACGGTAACGTCAGATTTCCGAAGCGTGATATGCTCCATCTGGGACAGGTTATCCTCATTGAAGAAGAAACTGTAATCACACTGTCGTTTGATCTCATCGAACAATTCAGATGCCGAAGCATCTTCTACATCTAAGGTCACCCTTTTTGACTGAGAATAGGTGCTAGCTGATACTGAGATCGCTGCACAAAAGACTAAAATAAAAGTCAACCTCATAATAAGCCAAATTTTTTTTGGCACTCCCGAACAAAGGGGTGCCTTTCGTAATCTCAATTTTTTCATAGATTTGTATTACAATTAACTAATAAAGTATTCGTAACAGGATGCTTTTCGGGAGGGTGTCCTACCACCCTCCTTTTTTATTTTGTTACGGTAAGCGTATGATTATCTTCCATTACTACAGTAACCGATGTTTCAGCCTGCAGGATTTTAATTAGTCCACTCATATTTTTATATTTAGGCAGGTTGCCGGTAAAGTGAATCGATTGAAGCGCCGAGCTATCCACATTGATATCCACATCATACCAACGGGAAATTTTCTTCAACAACGACTCCAACGGTTCATTCCGGAAAACAAACCGCCCATCCTTCCATGCAGTATAAACGCTGGTATCAACCTCTTTCAATTCGACTACTGCTGTTTTTGTGTTTAACACCAACTGCTCGTTCGGCTTTAGTACAATCTTATCTGTCGATTTCAAACTGGCGTCTAATTCAACTTGTACTTTCCCTTCAACCAGTGTCGTTACCGTACTCTGGTCTTCGGTATAAGCTGAAACATTAAACTGAGTGCCCAATACCTGAATGGTTTGTGAAGGTGTAGCAACAATAAACGGTTTGCTCTTGTCGTGAGCCACTTCAAAGTATGCCTCTCCTTTCAGTTCAACCCTGCGTTCATTATCTTTAAAAGGTACCGTATAGCTAAGCTCCGTTTCAGAATTCAGCCAGACCTTACTTCCGTCCGGAAGAACCAACTGGTATTCCCCTCCTCGCGGAATTGACAGTCTATTGGTTGCATAGTGTGTAGCTAACTTCGATGTCGTTTCATCAGCCAGCATATCATCATCGTAAACCAACACACCACTGTCGTTTTTAATGATCACACTACCCTCGTCAATCGATTGGCTGTCCGTTGCTTTTAGATCAACAACCTGTCCGTTGTCTAAAATCAACCGCGCATTTTTTGATCCGGGCTCAATACTTAGCTCGGCTAATTTTTGCTCTTGATCTGAACCGGAGAATTTTTCCCAAACAATACCAACGGTGACCGCTAAAAGCAAAACCGCAGCCACTGCAGTCACTGTCCGAATTATTTTCAAGCGAATCACGTTTCTTCGAACAGATGTTTTTTGCATCCGATTCAAAAAAGTTGTCCATTGCCCCGAAACGTCCAAATTATCCATCTGTCTGTTCCAGTCATCAAACGACCGGGGCTGAAGAATATCTTCGGCCACCTTTTTATTGTCGTCTGATTCCTCCCACTTCTGCAGGTGCACCCGTTGCTCATCGGTAAGCATTCCAAGCATTTTCCGAGCAAGTAACCCCGCAATTCTTATATGTTCCTTTACTTTTGTCATTACACGAATAGGTTAACTAACAATTTGAGACCTTCACATGTAAGACAGAAACAATTGTCAAGTCGGGTGACAACAATTGTAAATATTTTTTAATAAAAGTTAATGAGATTGAAATAAAGAATCATAATTAGCTCATCATCAAGCATATCTCGCAATGCCCTGTAAGCTCTTTTTTTTACAGTCTTGACCGTATTAATTGAGACACCCATCTGATCAGCGATGTCCTGATTGGAAAAACCGTGAAGCATGAGATTCATGACTTCTCCAGCCTGGGGAGATAATTCTTTGATCGCATACCGGAGTATTTGGTATGTTTCTTCGCGTAAAAGTTCGTTTAGAAATTCTTTTTCAGGCAGATGCAAGGCTGCATCGACCGACGAGTTCTGAACCTTGTTTTCTTTTTGAATAAGATTCAGACACGCATTCTTCACCAACACATATAAATAAGCACGCAATGCTTGCTCGTCGGCAAAGTCCTCCTGATCTTTTTGCCAAAGCTTTACAAAAGCATCCTGAGCGACATCTTTTCCCTTTTCTTCATCTTTCAGGATTCGGGAAGCCAATATGCACATAGGGGGAAACAAGCTCTCAAATAATGATTTAAATGCTTGACTATTAAACTCAATAGTTTTTCCCGATACTTTCATAAAACGAATTATAAGCCATTCTTGATCGAATTACAGCTTACTTAAAAGATAAAACAGACGCAAGAATAACTTTATTCTTATTTGGTTAATGGAATGCGAATATAATATTTACGAAAATACTTACAATTTTAGATGAAAAAATAGAACGAGCTCTCCAAAACAAAACATATTTCTGTCAAAGATTCTAAAATATTGGAAATATGCAAAAGCAGAACACCATTCGACCTTCCTTTCTTACCATTCTCCGACTCAACGACAGCTTCCGTATAAGCAACTGAATACAAAAAAAGAAATGTTCTTTATTTGTATGAAAAAAATTTGAATTAATCTTCGGTCTTAGAAGTAGAAAGCAGCTCTTTTCAGACGCATGTTATAGTAGCGACCTTTGCGGACAATTTTAATAATCGTACGCCGGTTGACTGCATGCTCATCCTCGTCACAGGGCACATTGTCGTAACAAATATTCAGCAACCGGCTTTCGCCAAATCCTTTGAACCGGATTCGTTCGGGGCGGATGTAGCGCGAAATAAAGAAGTTATTCACCACTTTGGCCCGTTTATTCGTCAGTACATTATTAAACTCACGGCTACCACGGCAGTCGGCATGCGACTCAATTCGAACCTCCAAATCCGGATTTTCAACCAGATAGTCAATGATCGGATTCAAAATATCATAATTCTGTGTCCGAATAAACCATTGTGACAAATCGTAATGAATACTGAATACTTCCAGGATCTGAATCGGTTCCCCGTCTTCCATATCCATGTAAAGTGGATGAACGCCATCTCCTTCCGTTCCCGGATTAAACTGAAGCGCTATTTCGTAACTTTCTGTCGCTTTCGAATCCAATTCTTTACACACAAAATCCTGTCTATAATTGAAATAATTCCGTTTGCTCACCGCCATTGTGTAGCCGTCTCCGGGGAGTAATTCGAAATTTACGACTCCTTCGATATTAGTTAAACTTTGAGCAATGGTGTCTCCTTTCGAGTCCATCACAACAACTTCAGCCAACTGGATCTTTTCCTTGCTGTTATCATCTGAAACAATCATTCGCACCGGAAACGGAATGTTGTTGCGCTCAAAATAATAGAGATCATCCTGTCCTTTTCCACCTTTTCGGTTCGACGCGAAATATCCAATATCCTCATCCTTTAGCAAAGCCATACCAAAATCATCCGCCGGACTATTTATCGGGGATCCCAGATTCTCAACATGATTCACCGCCGAGTCTACAATGTCAGCGCGAAACAAATCCAATCCACCTAGTCCCTCCAGTCCGTCTGATGAGAAATAGAGCTTACCATCGGCCAGCCAACAAGGAAACAGTTCACTGCCCTTTGTATTAACTTCCGGCCCCAGATTTTTGGGCTCACTCCAGGCTCCTTTATCGAAATAGCTGATATATAAATCGGTCGAGCCGTAACCGCCGGGTTGGTTCGAAGCAAAAATAAGAACCGTTCCACTTGCATTTACCGCGGGATGAGCAACGGAGTATTTTTTGCTGTTAAAAGGAAAATCCATCGTCGGCATCCACTGTCCGCCTTGCAGCACCGCCTGCCGGATTCCCAGTTGAACGGTTTGCTCAGAAAGCATATGAATTGTCCGCGGCTTTTGATTATGGGTAACAAACATTTTCCCGCCATCAGCAGCGATAGCCAGTGGACCGTCGTGGAAATTGGTTCGCACTTGAGGTGCAAAAGGCTCCGGTTCGTCCAATTCCCCGTCCGGAAGTATTTTAGCGGAAAAAATCTTCAGATAGGGTTTCTGATCCAGATAGGATTTCCGTCGGGCTCCCGAGTGCAGACCTGCCGAACTAAAGATTAGACTATCTCCATAAATAACAGGTCCTAATTCAGATTGACTTGTATTGACCGACAAAGGTGTAACTGAGAATTTAACTGAATCGGCGTAGAGCTGCTTGATGTGAATCAATTGGTCCTCAAGATTCCTCCCCAGTGAATCATTTGCCAACGCGCTGTATTTCCTTAACCAGTTAAATGATTCTTCGTAGTTTCCGTCCTTTTTCAATACAGTGGCATAGGCAATCCAGTCGGCTGGTATGTCCTTTTTCCGAGCTACTAATCGTTGGTAATACCGCAACGCCAGTTCATTTTCGTCGGCATGAAAAGCTGTATTGGCCATCTTTCGAAGCAACTCATTATTGCCACGATTTTTCTCATAAGCTTTCTCGTAGAGCGGTAATGCTTTGGCGTACACTTGTTCCTGGTAAAACTGGTCGGCCCTGCGAACTTTTCCGTTTTGGGCAAACGAAGACATACATACACTTAGAATTATGCATATAATTAGCCCCAATTTCCCCAAATCGTATTTCATCCGCATTTAAAAATAACGTGGCGAGATAAATCGTCTCCGCCCTGCATTGATTACAAAATTGACCAATATCTCGTGTGTTCCTTTGTTAAACGAATTCAGATCGGTTGCCGTAACATCGTAAGCGTACCCAACCTTCAGCTGTTTCGTTACAAATAACTGTGTCATTGCTCCAACAGCATCTCCAACTCTCCAGTTAGCTCCTACCCATAGTCGGTCATAAAAAAGAAAATGAGCCGATACATCAAGGGAAACCGGACTGTTTGGAACCAACTTCACCAGTGTGTAAGACTTAAATTTCACATCTCGGTTCAGTTCAAAGACATAACCGGCGATACCAAAAAAATGCATTTCCTCTTTGCTGGCATATTGCGATGAATAGCCTACCTCATGAATTTGATTTTCCAATAATTTTGGGATTGAAAGTCCAGCGAAAAACCGATCATCATATAAAAACAACCCAATACCAAAATTCGGCAAGAACTTCCGGGTAACATCGTCGCTAAGAATGGGGTCTCCCTCATCATTGACTTCTAATATCGAATAGTCTGTATTGAAGAAATTAACACCCGCTTTCAATCCAAAAGACAGGTAAGTTCGGTACGCCAGTCGAATTTTAAAAGAATAATCGACGTATGCCCCGGTTTGCTTGACAGGTCCTATCTTATCGGAGATGAAAGACAGACCAACTCCGGCATAAATATTTTTAAGCGGCATGAGTGCCGAGAACGACTGCGTGACGGGGGCTCCATCAACCCCAACCCATTGGTTCCGGGTAAGCAAGTTCAATTCCATGGTTGTACTAACACTGGCATAGGCCGGATTGATCGACAGAATGTTATTCATGTACTGCGTATACATGGGATCTTGCTGTGCTTCGGCGCCATTCCAATAGAGCGATCCGAAAAGCGTATGCAACACGATCAAATACACAGAGCTCCTCCTGCGCAACTGTTTTTGTCCTATGTCAAATTTTGCACTTCCCATTACCTGTCGATATAAATAAATCCACTTAACCGCTCACTCCCTTTACCCAGGTCAAGGATGTAGTAATAAGTTCCGGACGACACTCGCTCGCGACCGACCCGAACACCCCGATTCGCAACACCATCCCAGTTTCCGTTGCCACCATTCTCTGTTCCATAGTTCGCCGATTCGTAAACCAGGTTCCCCCAGCGGTTAAACACTTTCAGGTGTACATTGCTGTATTTTCGCAAACCTTTAATTTCAAAATAATCATTGTAGCCATCGCCGTTCGGCGTAAAGGCATTCGGGATGAAGAGCGCTTCCTCACTAACCATGACCAAAACAGTCGCCTCATCACACTGCTTCAAATAATTACATACCTGGTACACGAAATTATCCTCGCCGATGTACTCCTGATTCGGAGTGTAAACGATTGTCGAATCGGTTTGAACTTCGGCGACACCATTGGATGGCGGCATAACAATGGTCACCGATGTTGGGTCAATATCTCCCTGCGGCACATCGTTCCGAAGAACATTAATGCTGACGTAATTATTAACCAATGCTTTGGCAACATCATCAACTGCCTGGATCCAAACGCCAACAAGCACCGAATCCTGATCCATACATCCGTACTGATCAGTAATCGTTACATAGTACTTTCCAACGCCTTTCACTTCGGGTGTCGCCGAATTTTGCCCGGAAACAATGACACCACTGTTCCCCGATGACCAACTAAAGCTTAAACCATCCCCTTCACTTTGAGAAGCATCCAGAAGAACTGATTCAGCCGGATTTTCAACAAAAACATACGGATCGGTAACAACATCAGGGACCGGTGAAACATCCACCATAACGGTCCGGCTATCCGTATTACCAAGAGCATCGGTCAAGGTAAGCGTGTATGTTGAGCTTTCGCCCGGCATAAAAGTTGGCGACGAACTGGTCGCATCACTCAGGAACTCGCCCGGCGACCAATTAAAGCTTAAAGGTGCCAGCCCTGTACTCTTTGAGGCATCCAGACTAACGGGAATACAGGAGCCCGTTGTAAATTGATTTTTAACGATCAGCACCGGTTCTTCCACATAGGAACTGATATAAACTGTTGCCTGCGCCTCGCCGGCTAAGGTGCTAATCTGATAAACAAATTGATCGGTAAAGTAACCGGTCTCGCCTACCAGTGGCGTATAAACAAAAGAGCCATCTTCATTCAAATCAACAGTGCCATGGGTTGCTTCAGTCCCATTGACCAACGCGTACGAATAATCCGGCGAGCCATCTAATCGTTTATTATCAGGAAGCTGAGACGCTAAAATACCGGAGTTGAAATAGCTTATATCGCCGGCCAGCAAGTCCGTGAGCTCAAATTCATCACCCCAAACGTAAAGGGAAACCGTAGCCCAGTCGCAGTTGCTTCCGTCGCAAACTTTATAATTAAAGGCTTCAGTTCCTGTAAAATCAGGAGCGGGAATATACGTGAAAGAACCTTCCGGCGAATACGAGAAATTTCCTGTCAATTCTGTACTGTTTAGATTTGAAATCAGGATCGCATTTTTATCCAAATCGACATCCCCGCTAATGAAGTTCCCCGTTAGAGTCTCGTTTTGGCCCACAGCAAAATATTTATCGCTGGCAACCGGAGACGCATTTGAAAAGTTTGTATCCAGCACTTGAATCGTCACATGTGTCGACGAGCAGCGAACTGTTCCGTCACCAAGCGTCTCGCATAACTCGTACTCGAAGACCGCATCACCGGTGAAATTCGCCGCAGGAACAAAGGAGTACGCTCCGGTCGTTCTGTTGAAGGCTGTTAACTTTCCCGAAGAAGCATCGGGTTGTGCTGTAACAGTCAACTGCAGGGTCCCCGCATCATATAAATCATTGGTCAATACATTTCCCTGAACTACCTGATTTTTCCATCCCTGGTTAATATCACTAATCGCCAAGGTCGGATAAACCTCCGGATCAGGTTCCGGATCTTTTTCATCCGGAACAACCGTAATGGCCAACGACTGCCATTCACCGGAACACGAATTACTCGCCGCAGCCTGAACCTGTAAAATATATTCTCCGGGTTGATCGAAGTAGATGTCATCAGACTGTTCGGACTGAGAACTTAAGCCAACGGTTGCGCCGTCGGGAGACGTTAGTCGCCAGGTATAAATAAAGTTTTCCGACGCATTAACAGTGAACGCCTGTGTGCTTCCCTCGTTCAATTCAACAGCTGTTTGGCTGAATGCGATTTGAGGCTGAGCCAATGTGGCAAGCGTAAATATATTTTTTCCCTCAAGGGGTTGAATTGTCTGATTAAGGGCATCGGTAGCTCCGGTAATTTCGATGGTATAAGCCTGATCAACGGAGCCATCTCCTGGCAAAAGCGAGGAGTTGATGCTGAGGGTTTGATCGGCAAAAGTGATTTGTATTGGAGATTGGGCTACACCGTCGATTGAAAAATCAAGTGTAATGGGGAACTGACTTTCATTCAAAGCATTCCCTTCCCCTTCATGAAAAGCTAGAGCGATTGAACTCGTATTGATTTCATCGCCGTAACAAACGGTAATGGTATTATTGCGAAACGCGGCGTAGGCGGTTGGAACTTCCAAAATTACAACAGGAACATACCGGCCTGTTGAACATCCATCAGGACTCATCTCGATAACCGCCGGATAATAAGTTCCAGACTCACTAAAAACAATTGTTGTGTTGGCTCCATTGGTGTTACTGGTGAATTGATAACTCGAAGCATCAGCAGCAATGCTCGTACTCACATCGGTATAAACTTGCCAATAGTAAGTACTACCAGCATGCTGTTCAACCGACAAATTCACCGTCTGTCCAACACTGAAATTCACCTGGGCATTGAGCTGCATGGTCAATACCATACCAATGAACAGGGCTAAAAGTTGTATAAGGAGCCTGAGTTTCATTTAGAAATTCCACCGGCCGGAAAGGGTCGGTGGAATTTTAATGAGTTATTAGTTTGCAGAAATTTTCGAAGTGTTTGGAATTGGCTTAACAGTTATTTGATAAGCATCATTAGTATGTGAACCACTTGTTCCATCATATGTGTCAGGCTCTTGTCCTTCAGCATAGTCTGATGAAGATGTGCCGCCATTCTCAATCATCACAGTTGCTGGATCGATTGAGAAATCTAGAACATAATTAGTTCCATCATTTGCTGCAATATTCTGAATCTCCGCTGTAATTGTAACTTTAGAAACTCCAGCTCCAACTGTGATCACATTACTTCCTAAAGTTGTATACGTATCTCCAGTTGAAACTGTCCATATTACATTTCCAGGAGAAGATGGAATCGTGCTATTATCTACAATTGTAAACTTCCAACCCGCTGAGTTCAATACGGTTCCAATTTCACTACCATCAGTACCTGCTTTTTCTGTATACAAGGTAATTTCATATGTCATTGTCATAGTTGTCAATGCAGGCGTGACACCAGTTGCTGAATTCAGATCATCGGCATCGTCAACACCGTAGATGTTACCTTCATCAGTGTTACAAATAGCACTAGCATCTGCAGTTAACACTGTTCCTAAATTGTCTTTCGTAACAACTAACAAATCAAGATCAATAATCGTTACACCAAACCGACGCACAGTAGTACAACCTCCTGATCCACCATTAGCCTCTGTTACTTCCACAACGTAAGAGCCAGGAACGAGCCATTCAATTTCAGTCGAGTTCGCAGTCGGAGTCATTGCATAAGCACTACCTGGAGCAGCAGTCGCAGTCCAAGTATCGGAAGTAAAATCTACACCACTAGTCCAACTATAAACAGCCCATGTAAATGAATTGGACGCATTTGCAGTAACGCTATACACCCTTTTTGCATTGACAATCTCAATTTTGGGATCACCAAATGTTCCATCTCCCTGCCCAAAGGCAGTCGAAGTAACGGCTACGAAAGCCAACATACATAAAGAGAAAAGTAATTTTTTCATTTTTTGAAATTTTGAGTTTAAATTTTTGAATTATCTATCATTTGTATTTTAATTTGGCTGAATATCAGAAGTATCCGGAACTCCATAAAAAATCGCTCCGTCGCTATTATTATCAACTGTCTCAGTACCTGACTCGGAAACGCTGTACTCCCCAGACGCTGAATTAATCGTAAGTGCGACTGTTTGGTCGTTCTCCGAGTCACTCGTAAAAGCATACATTAAGTATAGCGTATGGGCACTATCGTAACCGTAGGTAACTGCACAGCCTCCAGTTTCTGTATGGGCTAAATCTACCGTTCCAACGTTGTCATCGAAGGTAATCCCTGTCAACGTTCCAGTACATGCTACTGCTCCCCTATCAAGCGTGTAAGTCACATCAAATGGCTGAGAATCTGTCGTTCCAAATCCGATACGCCATGTGATCCTTGTTGTTGAGCCGCTAACTCCATCCTGACAGGTATTGCCTAAATCTTCTACCGAGATATCAAAATCATTCTGCAATACAGAAATATCAAGTGGTCTAGAAGCAATAGAGCAACCAGAGCTATTTGTTTTGGTTACTTGTATTTGATAGGTTGTGCCTTCGGTGTAACCGGTGGTGAAGGTAATAGCAGTGGCAGTCAAGCCTACTCCGCTCGTTATTGTTGAAAGGAAATTACCTGAAGCATTCAGCAAATCCCAGGTATAGGTGTAATTATCTGGTGAAGCTTCGCCTGCATCCACCGCGTAATTGTGAGTTGAAGAATAAATTGGCTGCTTACCAGAAGCAACACCTTTGTCGGTTGAATTACTATCGTAGGTTATCGGATCGATCGGGATTGAACTTGAAACAACGACATCCTGTGTTACTTCATCTGATTCATTTCCACACTCGTCGGTAACAGACCAATAAATAGTCGTAATTCCAACAGGGAATTGATCCGCCACATCTCCTGCATCGGAAACCATTGTTCCTGCGTTGTCGTTCCCCGGGTAGTAGCGAAAATTTGCATTTTCCAATATAACTGAGCAATTACCATCTGTTACTTTAGAATAGTCAAAATTCACGGTAAAATCTGCCAAACAGCTTGCATCAGCATACAGGGTAATATCCGGAAGTGGATTGCCTCCATTGACAACAGGAGGATCTGAATCGTTTAACTGAAAAATTTGTGGATCAGAAGTAATATCAACACCATCAATCGTGGCTTTATATATCACTTCCACAGAAGGGCAACCTCCCCCGGGCGGATAAGTATAGCTTTTTTCATAGCTAAAAGCAGTTATCGAAACATAAGAACCACCAATGTAACCTCCTGCAGTAAAAATGTCAGTGTATTCAATCTCTGCGGTCGCAAAGTCTGCAAAGCTATCAAAGGATGGTAAGCACTCAACGACATTATTTCCGTCTTTAAATTCTGGAGCGATCAATTCAACCGTCGTACTACAATCGGCTCCATCCAGGGAACAATATAAATCCTTCAGGGTATTATTTGAAATATCATTTGGACTTGTTCCGTCGGGTCCGGGCTGCAAATTTGTCTTAATAGGATCATGGTCAAAAATATAAATAGGTCCATCACTGCTAATCCAACCGCTATTAAGCGTTTCATCCACTATAATCGAGCCTTCATTGGAGAACCCTCCGCTTACCGACAAATTCCCCATTACAATTAATACCCCACTCGGAGAAATTGTAATCGAGTTTGCAACCATGTCTCCATACACGATCAATGTGTCACAAATTTGAAACCCACTACTCGTTGTGGTCAAGTCTCCATTTCTATAAATCGTCCCGTAAATTGTGGTTATACCCGATTGTGTATTAGTGGATGGGGGGATTGAATATGAAGCGCTAGATCTCCCCCAACTACTTGCGTCCTCCCAATTACCAGTTTGGTTTTCGATACTGAAGAATCGGCTATCTGAATCTCCACAGTCTCCAACGTGAACGTAGGTTGAGTCCTCAATGAAACATCCCTTCGCATTCACATACCGACAAACATAGTAACCAGTCATGTTGGTCGTAGCGTTACTCAAACTGACCGTACTCTCATTCCAATCGTTCCTGGTTTCGGAAAAAGAATAATTGTTCGGTCCACTCCATACATAGACTACCGGCAAATACAAAGATGAAGGAGGTACACCCTGAGCACGCAAGTTGATCCCACTACCCGGTGAGACCAATGAATTCGTAGCCTGAGGTTCACCATTACTGTTCCAGCCGGGAATAGAAGCAGTTACACAGCCTAAAGCATCTTTCAACTCGTCTGGAAAGCCATCATAATTATCGATAAAGTCTTCTAATCCGCCATAATCACAATCTGCCTCTGAATAGTCAGTATATTCATACCCTTCATCACAATTCGATTCCAGATTTAAATTGTGATCGACATCGCCTAATAAATATACCTGAGCATCCTCTTCTATTGTAAAATCAGTATTTCCCGCCGCCCCGTTTATATTACCTTTTACAATAAAATAACTGGCTATAGATAAGGTAACTTTATTTGTCAGCACAACATTGCCATTGACGACAACATAGGCCTCATCATTCATCCTCAGAGTCGCATAATCCTGTCCATTAAATTGCATTGAGAAATTGCCATAAACAACCAAACCACCTGACACTATCAGGTCACCAGTCTTTGAAATGGTAATGTTGTTTGTTTCCGCTTTGTAGGAAGAAGGAATCTCGACCACATGATCTATCACCACATCATCACTCGCTCCAGGCACAACATCTCCATACCAAGTTGAAGTGCTTGACCACAACCCATCCTGTTTCGAAGTTATTGTAGCAGCATACCCACTCCAACTAACCGTCAGTAATACAAGCAGCAGCAGAATAGAAGCACAGCGTTTATTGAGAAAAGGGGTGAAATGGTTCATGGCTTTGTCAACAAGTAAATATCGAAGTGGCATGCCAGGGCAAACCGGATGAAACAAATTGATACTGATGGCTATTTATTAAATGGCAGGAAGTAATACAGCAGTTGTTTGCGGTGTACAATAAGCCTAACGAAAGAACAAATCTCTCCTTAGCTGCCATTTTCTCCTTGGCAACCGGAGATTCACCCTTCCCTTTAAGAGAAGCGTATTGAACATTCCTTCGAAATCGACTAGAAACAGTATTCTTGAAATGGCTTACGTTCAAACATACCAAGCACACCCTCTCCCGTTCTGAAAACAGAAGAACCACTTCAAGCAATAAAAACTGTAGGATTATGACTCCCAACTCTAAACGACACAAGAAACTATAACACTTTTTTTGTAAAAGCTTAGTCCCCATTCAAACCACTAAAAATCCTGTTTTATCTTATGATATTAAATCAACCGCACCTAAACTAGATATTATTAATGCGTAACAGAAGCACAAAAGATCAAAACGACGAATTACTCTACCAAACGCCGATTTCTGTCGATTGTACAATTAGTCTATAGTTTATTATGTAGGAGTTTGTCGAGAAGGAAGTCTTTAAACTTGGGGGAAACCTTTAATTGCGATTTGTCAATCATTTCAACCATGCCACCGTCGGTCTTCACATAACGGCTAACACAAGTTAAATTCACCAGGTGAGATCGGTGAATCCGAAAAAAACCATGGGGAACCAGAAGCTGATCAAACTCAAGCAATGTCCGGCTAATTAATACGGAGGTTCCGTCTTTGTAATACACACGGGTGTAATTTCGTTCGCCTTCACATCGCAAGATATTCTTCACTTTAATAATCGCAAAGCCGTTCATCTCGGGTAGGGCAATAGTTACGTCCGCCTGTTCTTCTGAACGTTCTATTTGGCTGCGAAGATTGTCAATTTCGAATTTGGGTTTAATACCTGAAGTCTTCAAAATACGACTAATCGTCGACTTAACGTTCTCAGGAAGAACCGGTTTTAAGATATAGTCGAAGGCTGAATATTTGAAAGCAGTAATTGCGTAATCATTGTAAGAAGTAACAAACACGAGCCGGAAATCGACCTCGATCAGTTGATCAATTAAATCAAAACCAGTCCCGTCAGGCATTTCGATATCTAAAAACACCAAATCCGGATCTGTATCATTGATGAGCTTAATCCCTTCTCCAACGGAGCCAGCTTCACCCACAATTTCTAGTTCTGAAAAATTTTGACTGATAATCCGAAAAAGAATCTTGCGCGCAAGCTGATCATCGTCAATAATTACCGTCCTCACCATAGTTCGTTTAATTCAACATACTAATCTAATAAAAAAATCAGTCTGAAGACTAACATTACACTATATTATTTTAGACAGATTCAAAGAAAAATAACCAATCGAAACATTTTCGTCAAGATAAGCCGAATATGCTTATTTTTGGAGCCTAAAACAGACGTTATGGCATATATTCTCCAGCTGGAATCTTCAACCTCAATTTGCAGTGTAGCACTGGCGAAGGACGGAAAGTTGATTGATTTACTCGAAAGTAACGAAGGACAAAATCACGCACGGCTACTAAGCGTTTTCGTTCAGGATATCCTGCAACGCAACAAAATAAATTCCAACCAGTTAAGTGCTGTAGCTGTAAGCGAAGGCCCTGGATCGTACACAGGACTAAGGATTGGTGTATCCTTGGCCAAAGGAATCTGCTATGCCAACCAAATACCCCTGATCCCTGTTAGTCCGCTGCAAGCGATGGCTGAACAAGTCATAACAAAGCAAACGGAACTTGGCATTGACAGTCTTGAGAACACCATTCTTGTGCCAATGATTGATGCCCGGCGGATGGAAGTTTATACAGCAACTTACGACGCCAACAATCAGCCGGTAAAAACCGTTTCTGCTGAAATCATCGACGAACAGGCCTTTTTATCGGATTTGGACAGCCAAAAGCTTCTATTTTTCGGCAACGGAGCCGATAAGTGCTCCCAAATCATTTCCCACCCAAATGCGACCTTCATTCCGAACATTTTTACTTCGGCACAGTTTATGTGTAAACTGGCATGGAAAGCTTTTCAAAATGAACAATTTGCGGATCTAGCCTACTTTGAGCCTTTCTATTTAAAAGACTTTATTGCCGGCAAACCGCGAAAAAACATATTAAATACGTAGCAAGAAAATTTACAGTTTTCGGATGTTTTTCACCTATGTTTCCACAGGAATTACATACATTTATTAAGAACTGTGCATCTTGCAAAAATTGAAATCCGGGAAATATGAGAAACAGTTTAATACTATTCTTCAGTCTAATCGTAATGGGAGCCTTCGCGCAACCGACCGAGAAGCTGAAGTATAATCTAAAATATAGCTTCATCAAAGGCGGCGAGGCAGTCATTCTCGTGAATGATACAAGTTTTGCCGGTAAACCGGCTACCCATTATTTTCTGCGGGGACAAACAGTTGGACTACCGGAAGCAATTTACAAGATCGACGATGTTTATGAGACTTTCTTAAATCCGCGAAACGGACGGCCTTACATGCACATTCGCAACATCAAGGAACGGAAGTACCGGTATTACAACGAAACATACTTTTATACCGACAATGATTCTATATTCAGTCAACGATCAGGAGGACGAACGGTCCCACACAATATGCTCGACATCCTGAGTGTTTTCAGCTTCCTGCGCCAACACGACTTACTGGAATCTTTAAAAGTGGGCGATGAATTCACCTTACCGGTTTATCATGCCGACAAGTATTTCATGATGACCACTGTTTTTCTGGGTACTGAAACAATCGATTCGAAACTCGGTGAAAAGGAGTGTTATGTTATATCTCCCAGGATTGATGAAGGGAAATTACTGAAGAGTTCTGACGGACTCCGGTTCTATATTACCAAGGATGAAGACAAGCTTCCGCTGATTCTCGAACTCGACCTGAATGTCGGTGCCGTTCGGGCAGAACTCGTATCCTACGAAAAAAAAAAGCCGACTAATCTCTGATTACCCGTCAACAACATCCCGCCGGTAAAAACAGCTACACAAACAAGCCACTAGAACAAAGGCATTTAAAATTGAAATTGGCGGACGTACTTTTGCCTTTTTTTTATACTTTTGCAGCAAAATTTAGCAACAAATAATTTAATCAAGATATGGCAAGTACAGCTGATTTTAAAAACGGTTTGACAATTGAGTACAATGGTCAACTGTTTACAATTATCCAATTTCAACACGTAAAACCTGGTAAAGGTGCAGCCTTTGTGCGTACCAAACTGAAAAACGTGAAAACAGGTAAAGTGATTGAGAACACCTTCAATGCTGGAGTAAAAGTGAACACTGTTCGTGTTGAACGTCGTCCGTACCAATACCTGTACAAAGATGATATGGGTTTCAACTTTATGCACACCGAAACCTTTGAACAAGTTTCAATTGACCCGGATTTAATCGAAAATGCTGACTTGATGAAAGAAGGCCAGATCATTGAAATTAACTTCCACGCTGACACCGAAACAGCATTGACGGCTGAACTTCCTCAATATGTTGAGTTGGAAGTAACAGCAACAATTCAAGGTGAAAAAGGAAACACAGCCAGTTCTACTGCATTGAAACCAGCAACACTGGAAACAGGTGCTGAAGTTATGGTGCCGATGTTCATCAACGCCGGAGAAACGCTGAAAATTGATACCCGCGACCGTTCATACAGCGAACGCGTTAAAAAATAATCAGTCGTCCAAACCGATTGATCTGCAGCAAAAGCTCCCTCACCGGAGCTTTTCTTTTTTTCGACCGTTAGCTGAACCACGACTCTCCGCTTTCGGCATGCCAATCCCAAACTGCTCCGGTATAAGTTGCGAAACGATTGATTTAAACCGGCCATTTTAGTTTAAAGAAACGCACCAATTCTGTCAAGAACCAGCTCACTTCTTTAAAGAACCGTGTCATTCCTTTGATGAATTGATGTATTTCTTTAAAGAACTAAGCCAATTCTTTAAAAAAGCACATCAATATTTTAAAAAACCAAGCCAGTTCTTTAAAACATCACGTCAGTTCTTTAAAGAACTGAGCCAATTCTTATAAGAATTGAGCTGATTCTTCCCAAAAATGCGTCGACTCTTCCATGCATTGCACCAGTTCTGAGAGTGTCCAATAAACTGTGTAAGTGAGTCAAGCCTTGTGTTACCTATCATTGCTGACTATTTTGATAACGGTCCGGAAATATTCACGATACTGCTGCCGGGCTTGTAAAAGAGATTGCTCCCGAATGACGAAAACCTGTTCATCAACAACAAACTGCTCCGGTAGGACGATGATTGGAAAGGAATAGGATTAAACCGGCCCCAACAATAGAGATCTATTCGTTTAGTGAAGCTTCTTGCTGAGCCGGTTTTTGAGATAAGTCCAGCGCCACCAAAACAGCAGCGAAAAACCAAACCGGAATGGCAGCTTTATCCGTATCCAGAAAGTTATTGAGGAATCCATGGGTGAAATAACTGACCAGTGCCATCAGAACGGACAAGGCGAGGATTCGCTGCTCTTTATTTTCCGACTTTTCATAAACCCGGAACCCAGTCCTTAACAGTGCAATAACGAGCCACAAAATACTAACCAGTCCCGGGAATCCGGATTCAGCCAACGGTCCCAGGTATTCACTGTGCGCATTGCCCCCGTCTGCCGAATTGGTACTGATAATGGTTCTCAAATCGGTCTTCTGAAACGGTGCATACTGAAACATGTAAGTTCCGGGCCCCCATCCCACCACGGGACGTTCCTTAAACATCGCAATCGCGCTGCTCCACCGGTTCAACCGTTCCACATTCGAGGCATCAGTCGACACATTTGAAATTGAATTGAGGTGTCCCGACAGCTGCGAACTCGATTGCTGCTTGTTCTTTTCCAACAACATCACCAGCTGACTTTGGAAAACAAACAAAGTAGCGAGTAACAGGCCACCTGTAAGCAACACTGTTCGAAACTTCACTTTCAGCATTAAAAGCAGAAACACAGCCAGCGCAACGATCAGACTTAGCCAGGCCGCACGAGTATAGGAAAAAACCAAAGCTACAGCAAAGATCAGCAGAAGCACTGTTGCCAGAATCCTCAAAGAGCGTTTCAACTGCTTTTGCATGCCTACAGCGATCAAAGCGGGCATAAAAAACACCAACATTGCACCATAGGACGTGTGATCTTTGAAAAAAGGATTCATGACAAAATTGGCAGCATGATTATCGAAAAAGCCATAACCCGACTGTCTCCACCAGGCATACGCAATTACCGGAACAAACCCGACTGCATAGAGTAACACAAAACGATGAAAGTTATTGGCTTTCTGCAACAGACTGTACCCGAGAATATAGAAAGCAACGATGAACCAGACTTTCGAAATCCAGAATTTGAGCGAAACAATGGCCATACTGCTGGTCAGGCAGGTTAGCAACATCCAGAGTAAATAAAAGCCAATTGCCAGGCTGATCGGGTGTCTCACAAACTTCCGGTCGAGCTTGGGCTGTTGCGAGAACTTCAGCATAAAAATCAGCAGCACTCCGAACACTAAGGGTTCAGTTGGCAAATTCATATCGAATGAAAGTCCCGGAATAAGTTCCTTCAGGGCCACACTTAGCGGCGTAAAAAATACGATCAGCAACAACAGATAATCCAGTCTGGAGAGGCCCAATAAAACAAAAGCCAATGCGAAAGGCAAAACGCTAAGCCACAAACTATCCTTCGCAATGACCAGGTAGAAGTTCAGCGCCAGGAAAATAACGGACACCGCATAAAACAGCCCTATTTTGATCCTTTCGGCGGACAAAGCTTAGGATTTTTTGATGTTAAGCGAATCGAAAAGCAACAGTAGCATCATGGCCAAAAACTCAACAGAGATTAAACTGGCCAACACGATCAACCAGCGGGTAGGATATGATTTTTTGTCGGCAGGGAAAGGTTCTTCGACGACCATGGCGAAGCGGTCATTCCGATTTACCAAACTGTATGATTCTTCCACTTGCCGACTAATTTCGTCGCGTTGTTTTTCAAGCTCCAGCGTTTTCATTTCCATTTGCCTGAAAGCCCCACCCTTTTCGGCCAGTACGTCGAGGCGTTTTTGCAGTTCATTGACCGACGAACGGGCAGCTCCGCGAGCAAGTGCTTCAGCATAGCCCAAGGTTAACTGCTGCGCCTGGTTTTCGTAATCCAGAATTCCATATTCCTGCCGGAACATTTCCATTTTACGATTCAGACTATCAAGCTCGGCCTGTTTCCGTTCCAGATCTTTCTGATAAGTCAGTAATTCCTCCGAATATTTTGCCCGCCGCATCTCTAACATCTTCACATTGTAAAAAGCGATTAACGAGTCAACCATGGCACAGGCAATCTCCGGATCGGCATCCAACACGCTAAGTTCAATGGTCTCAAACCGTGTTTTCGAACTCGAAACATGCTCGTCGTATTCCTTCAGCACGTGTGTCTGTGCAAAACGATCACCTGACTTAATTTCGTAGCGTTCTGTCAAGCCAAATGAATCAATCATCTTCCGTTTAATATCGGTAGAAGAGATAATTTCCAACAGCTGCTCACTTTCAGATTCTTCTGAAAAAGCCTTGACATTGGTCGGATAAATTCGAGCTTGTGATTTGAAAAGCGGAGTAATGAAAAACGGGGATGAAAACAGGGCTGCCAGAATCACTGCAACAAATCCAATCACAATCAAATGTATTTTCCAGTGCAGAATTTGCTTAATCAAAGACTGGCTTTCCAAAAAGTTTTTCATACAGCAAGGTTGAATAATAAAAGTCGTATGCATTAAAACGCACAGATCCCTTGTTTAGTACAAGAGATCTGTGCAACAATGCTTTTATTCGGCTATCAGCAAGAAATAATTTTTCTTGCCTTTTTGAACCAGAACGTATTTATCGCCAATCAGGAAATCGCTATTGATTTCGCCTTCCTGATCAGTAAATTTTTCTTTATTGATACTTAGTCCGTTGCCTTTTATCGTACGGCGCAATTCCCCTTTGGAAGGGAAAACAGCAGCCTGATCAGCCAACAGATCCAGCACATTAACGCCACTTGTCAACGCTGACTTTGAAACCGCAAATTGCGGAACACCTTCAAAAACAGCCAGGAAAGTTTGTTCATCCAAACGGCGAAGGTTTTCAGCAGTACCCCGTCCAAACAGGATTTGTGACGCCTCAACCGCCATCTCGTAATCCTCGCGCGAGTGCACCAATACGGTCACTTCCTCGGCCAGTTTCTTTTGCAATTCGCGTTCGTGCGGAGTGGCCTTGTGTTGGTCAATCAACGCATCAATCTCTTCTTTGCCCAACAGGGTGAAAATTTTGATGTAGCTCTCAGCGTCTTCATCGGATGTATTCAACCAAAACTGGTAAAATTTATAGGGTGATGTCAACTTCGGATCCAGCCAAACGTTTCCGGACTCCGTTTTTCCGAATTTTGTTCCGTCAGCTTTCTTAATCAACGGAATGGTCAGTGCAAAGGCATCATTGCCCGACTTGCGGCGAATCAACTCTGTACCGGTCGTAATATTTCCCCATTGGTCAGAACCACCCATTTGCAATTTGCAATTCATATGTTCGTTCAACCAGTAAAAGTCGTATCCCTGCACCAACTGGTAAGTGAATTCGGTAAACGACATACCGGATTTTGCTTCCGGATTCAACCGCTTTTTCACGGAATCTTTGGCCATCATATAATTCACGGTAATGTGCTTACCAATGTCGCGGATAAATTCAAGGAAACTGATTTGCTTCATCCAGTCATAGTTGTTCACCATGACGGCTTTATTTTCGGCATCACTGTCAAAGTCCAGGAACTTGGCCAACTGATTCCGGATTCCGGTCAGGTTACGCTCCAATGTTTCTTCGTTCAATAAATTACGCTCCTGAGATTTACCTGAAGGGTCACCAATCATTCCGGTGGCTCCGCCAACCAAGGCAATTGGTTTATGGCCAGCAAGCTGATAACGCTTCAACAACATGATTGGAGCAAGGCTTCCAATGTGTAACGATTCAGCTGTCGGATCGAATCCAACATAAGCAGCTGTCATTTCTTTTTTCAGTTGTTCCTCAGTTCCGGGCATCATATCATGCAACATGCCCCGCCAGCTTAATTCTTCAACAAAATTCATTGTATTGGTCTCTATTTAATGATCTGTAATTCGATTATTTGATTCAATTTCGCCCCCATACGTATCCGAAATAAAAATCCGGGCAAAGATATAAAAATGAACCGTTAAGCGGGCCATCCTGCCGGCATTAAATCAGTCGCCGATTCGCCGGCCACCTATCATGCAAACATAAAGGCATTGTAAATGACGTACGCAAATGCGATCGCAATACAGAGGGAGTAAATTCCGCCAAGAAGCATATGTTTCACAAAGGTCTTCCAATAGCGCTGTTGATAGAATCGACGCAAGGCCAAATAAATATAGACCTGGATCATCAAAAAGGCCATGAAATAAATCCACCCGGGCAAGTGCCAGATCAATGCCAACACAACGACAACAATGTTGATCAGAAATACGAACGAATGAACATGGACCGAGAAGACGAGGTGGCGGATGAAGTGCATTTTTCGCTTCCGGTAAAACAAAGCCAGGAATACCGCAAAAATAGGCAACATGGCAAAGAATGCCCAGGAAAGATATTTCAAAATAGCATTGGTCAGCGCTCGTGGCGAACTCAAAACCCGTTTCATTTGCAACAGGGTTTTACGGTCCTCCTGCCCTTTCTCTTCTTGAAGCTTCTCATCAATTTTCTGAGATAGCAACTCCAGTTTCGACTCCAGTGAATTCTTAGCGAGAAGCTCATCCACATTGACTTCCATTCCCGAGCCAAGTGTGTCCAATTCTTCTTCGGTAAGTACGAAGGAAGAATCGGAAAATTCCTTGTTTATTGAATCAACTATCGCCACTCCTTCAGCAGCATTTGGCTCCCAGCCAATCGGTTCTTTCAGCGCCTTTCCTGTCAGGATTTGCAACAACAGAAACAATAAAAAGCTGAGGAAAATAAAAGTTCGAAACGGAGGAGCATAACGTTCCCGACGGCCGGCTAAAAACTCGCTTGTCAGAAACCCCGGCTTAAGCGCTAAATATTGAAAGGTCTTAAAAAAACGGGAATCAAACGAGAAAAAGTTACCCATAAAATCATAAACCACGAATCCGAAAGGACGGTCAAATTCGCTATCCGATTGCCCGCAGTTCGGACAATAATACCCTTTAAAGACCGTCTCGCAGTTTGGACACTCATGCGGCTCCAGTTCCTCAAAAGGAACTTTCTCTTGTTTAAACCACTTTGTGAATTTCATCTTTTAACTTTGATTTGTTCGGTTGATCCTGATCGTCCCAGAAATTCAAGAACGGGAGTAACGTTGGCACCAGGTTTTTCAACGGCTCATACACACGAGACTCTTCCTTTGTATCTTTCGATATGATATGGGCATCTTCATCAATCCGATCAAAAAAGACCAAAACAATACTGAGGATCAACGCCGTTTTCAGCACGCCAAACAGCAGGCCTGCCAAATGATTCAACAAGCCCAAAGCCATCGCTTCAACCAGGCTGGTTAAGACATTTCCCAAAATATGAACGACAACGAGAATCAACACGAAGGTGATAAAAAAAGCAATCAACCCGATATGTTCTGTATCCCAGTTAAAGGTGCCGGTCAGGAAGTCAGCTGTAAAATAGGAAAAATGTATGGCTCCCCAGATTCCTAAAATCAACGCAGCCAAGGACGCCACCTCAACAACGAAACCTTTAATGAAACCGCGCACTGCCGCGATAATTAACAAAACACCCAGGATGATATCAATATAGTTCATACTTTCAGAAAAAAGATTATTGTTGAGTAAAAATAGAAAATTATTTGTTGCCGCAATTTTCGGCTTCCGCGATTACTTTGCTTTTGTTCACAAAAATTATCAATTCGGTGAAGTTCTTTCACTCGGAAAACGCTATTTTCGTTACAAACGTAAGGACGATAAACATATGGCAATCATTAACTCCATTGTCAATTGGCTGAATTTCAAACGAATTTATGAAATTGACCTGTTCAAAAAGCATCCAATTGATACACAGCGGGAAGTCTTATTCGAATTACTTGATCAGGCTCGCGACACAGAGTTTGGAGAACAATACAATTTTAGAGGGATTACCACAGAAGCTGAATTTAAAAAGCGAATTCCAATACGAAGCTACGAAGACTTCTCTCCCTATATTGATCGGCTTTTAAAAGGCGAGAAAAACATTTTATGGCCCGGTGAAACCAAATGGTTTGCCAAGTCATCGGGAACGACCAATGATAAAAGTAAGTTTATCCCGGTTAGTAAACATTCGCTGGAAGATGTGCATTACCGCGGGTTCAAAGACGTGCTGGCTTTGTACTTAAAAAACAATCCGGAATCGGGTGTCCTGCTCGGAAAATCTCTGACCTTAGGAGGCAGCCATCGGGTGAACAGTTTCAACAACAACTCATTTTACGGCGACCTATCAGCTATCTTAATTGAAAACACGCCTTTCTGGTCAGATTTCATTCGAACACCACCGGCCGACGTCGCGCTGATCGAAGAATTTGATGAGAAGGTTGCCAAAATCATTGAACAGTCGCGCGACGAAAATGTGACATCGCTGGCGGGTGTTCCCTCCTGGAACCTAGTTTTACTGAATCGCGTGTTGGAAGCAACAGGCAAAAAAAATATTTTGGATGTTTGGCCAAACCTCGAAGTGTTTATTCACGGCGGAATTAAATTCGATCCGTACAGGGAACAATACCGCCAAATTATCCCGTCGGACGACATGAGATACATGGAAACCTATAATGCTTCTGAAGGTTTCTTCGCCATTCAGGACAACCCGGAAACTACCGACTTATTATTGATGCTCGACTACGGGATTTATTACGAATTCATTCCCATGGACCGGTTCCATGAAGAAAATCCTCCCGCATTGAGTTTAGAAGAAGTCGAGCTGGAGAAGAATTACGCCATGGTCATCAGTACAAATGGCGGCTTGTGGCGTTATTTGATTGGTGATACGGTAAAGTTTACCCGTCGAAATCCGTTCAAAATAAAGATTACCGGTAGAACAAAACACTACATCAATGCGTTTGGCGAGGAGCTGATTATTGACAATGCGGAAGAAGCTTTAAAAGTGGCTTGCAATCGGACACAGGCAACGATTCTGGAATATACCGCCGGCCCGGTGTTTATGGGTGAAAACCAAAAAGGAGCTCACCAATGGATCATCGAGTTTGACCAAAAGCCGGACGATTTGGAACACTTTATCTCGGTATTGGATGGTACGCTGAAAACACTGAACTCCGACTATGAAGCCAAACGCCATAAAAATATAACCCTGGAACGACCGCATATCACATTAGCTCCTGAAGGTTTGTTTTATGAGTGGATGAAACAACGGGGAAAAATAGGCGGGCAAAACAAAATTCCGCGTTTAGCGAACGATCGGATATACCTGGATCAGCTTTTAGAGCTGCAGAAAAATAAATTTGATAATTAAGCAGTCCGGCATAAGGCATTTTATAAATTTGTAACACAAATCAGAAAAACATATACAACCATGCATATCGCAGTTGCCGGAAATATCGGAGCCGGAAAAACGACCCTAACAGAAATGCTGGCCAAACACTATGGCTGGAGTCCTCATTATGAAGATGTTGATGAAAATCCATATTTAAATGACTTCTACGAAGACATGCAACGCTGGTCATTCAACCTTCAGATTTACTTTTTGAACAGCCGATTCAACCAGGTACTGGATATTCAAAATTCGGGACAGACCGTCATTCAGGATCGAACCATCTATGAAGATGCCGAGATTTTTGCCCCTAACCTGCATGCAATGGGGCTGATGTCGACTCGCGATTTTCATAATTACACCAGTCTTTTCCAGCTGATGAGCAAATTGGTAAAAGCGCCCGACATCATGATTTACCTGCGGGCAAGTGTGCCAACGCTGGTGAACCAAATTCAGCTGCGGGGCCGCGAATACGAGAACTCAATCCGAATTGATTACCTGAAGCAACTGAACGAACGTTACGAAGCGTGGATCAACCGATACAAGGACGGGAAACTGTTAATTATCAATGTTGACAAAATCGACATTACTCACAACCCCGAAGATCTAAGTAGCATTATTGATAAAATTGATGCACAAATTCACGGCTTGTTTTAAGCCTTCATTTTTTCAAGTGCAATCATTATTTGGGGCCAGGATTCATCAGGAATTTTGGCCCCAAGTACTTGTATCACTTCTGCCGCTAAAATTCCACCTAACTTGCCGCAATTCTCCAGACTAAGCCCATTGGCTAAACCGTATAAAAATCCGGAAGCATAAACATCACCTGCACCGGTTGTATCAACCGCATTTACCGGAAAGGCATCAACCCGCACAAACTCATCTCCAGCTTGGACCAAAGAACCTTCTTTACCAATTTTCACGATGGCAATCGAACACTGAGTCGCAATTTCCTTTAAAGCTTCTTCCGGCTCTTTACGCGTATAGGCTTTCGCTTCTTCTTCGTTGGCAAAAACAATATCGACATATTCGTGTACCAGGCGTTTCAGAAATTCCAGGTTGGCTTCAACCACATTAAAACTGGCCATGTCCAACGAAATGGTCAACCCGTTCCTTTTAGCTATTTTCAATATGCCTTCAATCAATTCATGATTAAAAACCAGGTAGCCTTCAATGTGCAGGTAGTTGTAGGGTGCAAATAGCTCGTCAGACAAGTTCTCTACCGACAGTTCGCTGGCAGCGCCGAGGTATGTGCCAAAGGTCCGTTCCGAATCCGGTGAAATCAGCGTAGCAGCGACTCCCGAAGGAATAGAACCATGAAACAAGTGTGGTTTAATTTGAAGATCTTCAAATGTTTTTTTGAAAAACTGCCCCATCTTATCATCGTGAACCTTGCCAATAAAACCGGTTTTACCGCCCAGTTGAGCAATTCCGCGGACGGTGTTGGCTGATGAACCTCCGGTTTCCATCCCGGATTCCAAACCGGCACTGGCCTCCAGTATTTGTTTCGACAAAGCAGCATCCACCAAAGTCATACTGCCTTTTGGCAATCCAAACTGTTCCAGCAACTGGTCATCTTTCAACTGTACAAGCACGTCAACCAGCGCACTACCAATTCCAACGATCGATTTTTGAGGGTTTGCATTTTTCATGCGGCAAAAATAACAAAAAAGCCGATCCAATGCATGAACCGGCTGTCTTCCCTAACTTGTCAGGTACTAATAGTAACAAGCCTATGTTATATGAATGAAATGGAAAAGACATCAGGAATCCCAACCGATTTTGTTTCGCGTCCGGCATTGGGGGTATTCTAAACGCATACTCACCATTACCGGCAATAACTTTTCCCGGGTTGGAAGAGGAGGTCATTCATCGTTGTTCCGGAACATCTCTGAATTTCTCACAACATTTGGAAACACTTTTCCAGGTCATCACAATTCCGACCAAGGAAAACAAAGCCAACAAACTAATGTACAGCGTCTGCGACCAACCGGCACAGCAAAATACAAAGCCTAAAGCAATGGTTACCAAAAAGCCCAGAACACCCCAAGCTCCTCCATAAAAACATGTCAATGTAAACAACTTATTCATGACTTTCCTTTTTAAACAAAATTAGTCTACATTTGAAACATTCGTTCGATTTAATGCGTGATATAAATCACACAGGGATGTGACATTCGAACCATGAACGAAATGAAAAATCGAGTTACCAATGAATAAAAGTTGCAGAACTTGTAGTATAAAATCGAGGGCTGTTTCCGTTTTGGAGCACAATGAGCTGGCAATTTTGGAAGAAGGTTGTTCGCAAACTGACTTCAGAAAAGGAGAATTGATTCTGAAAGAGAACGCACCTGCCAGGTACATCACGTACATCCGGGACGGGTTTGTGAAACTATGCAAGACAGGAATTGGCGGGAAAGAATACATTTTAAGCATTTCGGGAAAGGGAGCCTACCTCGGACTTCAAAATCTGGATGAAAAACGCCGGGTTAACTATTTCTCGGCATATGCGATTACCGATGCCAAAGTTTGTTACCTGGATATTAGATATTTTGATCAGCTGCTGAAAATGAACGGCGTATTTGCATCGGAAGTGATCTCCTACATCTTTCATGATGAGATGAACTATTTCGAAAGGCTTCTAAACAATGTACAACAACAACTGCCGGGACGGCTCGCTACAGCTTTGCTTTATTTTTACCAACAAATATATCGGGAAAATCCATTCAATCTGAATCTCACAAAGGCAGAACTAGCCTCCCTCATCGGCACCTCGCGCGAAAGCGTAACCCGCGCATTAAAAAGCTTCCAGAATGATGGGATTATCGAACTTAGCAAAAACGAAATCAAAATTCTACAGGAGCAAAAACTGGAAGAAATAAAGCGCAAAGGTTAACACCACTCACCCAATCAATCGAATTAAGTCAATTCTAATAAGGTAATTTCAGGCAACACACCCAAGCGGCCCTGATAACCAATAAATCCATAGCCGCGATTCACATACAAATATTGATTTGATTCCCGGTACAATCCAGCCCATTTATCATACATATACTGAACAGGACTCCATTTGAATCCGGGGATGTCAATTCCAAATTGCATACCGTGCGTATGACCGCTCATTGTCAGATCAATATCCTGATAATCCTTACGCACCTCCGCATCCCAATGAGAGGGATCGTGACTCATCAGAAGCTTCACCGGAACATTATGTGCATCCAACCCGGCAACAGCTTTTTTCATGTCGCCGTACTTTGTGAAACCTTTGGCTCCCCAGTTTTCAATTCCAATGAGCGCAATCTGTTGCTGTTCCCGCTCAAGCAGAACGTGCTCATTCATCAGTAATCGCCAGCCCATATCCGCATGATGCTGCTTAAGCTGATCCAGGTTTCTTTTCTTCTCCTCATCCGATGACCACGAAGTGTAGTCCCCGTAGTCATGATTTCCCAAAACGGAGAAGACTCCCAACGGTGCTTTCAATTGGTTAAAAACGTCCATATAAGGCACAATTTCTTCTGCCCGATCATTGACCAGGTCGCCTGTAAACAAAATCAGATCCGGCTTTTCCTTCATGATTGCCTCAACCCCTTCCAAAACCGCTTCACGATTATCGAAACTCCCGGAGTGAATATCTGAAATCTGGATAATCCGAAGTCCTTTGAATTCATCCGGCAAATTATTCAGGCTTAATTTCACTTTCCGAAGCTGATACCGATAACGATTGCTCATGCCATAAGCGAGTCCTGCGGTGAGCACACCTCCGACCAACAAAGCAGTTTGTGAAATGAATGTAAAACGACTGATAAAACGCGATCCTTCCGGAGGACTCCCTACCGGGTGATTTTTAAAAGAAGTCAAAAAGCTGAAGATGTTGGGAACGATCATCACAATGTCTGCCAATAGCATCACTGCTGCAACAAGCAATTTCCCCAGGAAAACACCAATTAACACATTCACCGTTAATTTGAGTCCCACCGATGGCCAAGCAGTTCTACCATAATGCGGGAAGGCGTAAAAGCCCCACAAAGTTGCCAGAGTTAATAGAATATAACAGCTCCAAAGCACCCACTGCAAGTTCGGATTTACTTGACGCAAAACCGTCCGCACCGCAACAAATGCATAATATTCAACCACGAGGACGAAAAGTCCAAAGATTACTAATCTCATTTTTTGTTTCTCTAATCTGTTTAATACTGTTTCCGGCTAAGTTAACAGGACTTTTTCCGAAATCCTTCTTTCTAAACAACCGACAAACAAGATGGTTGCTTTTAGCATTAAATTCAAAGCAACCAGCAATGCAAAAATACGGCAGCAAGCACCTTTGCTTTTTTCCACTTCGGCAGTCGTCTCCCAAGTAAATGGGATAAGAAATTCGAATTTAAGACAGCCAGCCTCCAGATATCACAACTTTTGGGGATTGAAAAGATCACCGATGTGGACTAATTTTGAAATACAAAATTAGAACGGCTCAGAATCATCGTGGTTTTCAAGCAGAAAGGCCAATTTTAAAAAAAATTTAAACGCACGAAGAATGAAACAGACAATAGCTGATTTAAATCGGGGAGAAAGAGGAGTTATTGAGAACTTCTCGCCTGACGATATTCCATTGAAGTTTTTAGAAATGGGTTGCCTTCCGGGTAATGAAGTCAGCTTGATTCAAATGGCTCCCTTCCGCGATCCAATCTATATCAACGTCAACGGAAACAATCTTGCCATCCGAAAAGAACTGGCGAATTTAATCGAAATTACAATCGTCAAGTAACAGGCATGAGTAAACAGCTCAAGGTAGCTCTGATCGGGAACCCCAACACCGGCAAAACGTCGCTTTTTAATCAACTTACGGGCCTCAACCAAAAAGTCGGGAACTACCCGGGAATTACTGTCGACAGGAAACAGGGTTTTTGCAAACTGTCTGACGATGTGCGTGCTTCAATTAACGACCTTCCCGGAACATACAGTTTGAACGCCAGTTCGGCAGATGAGCAAATCGTCGTGGAAACACTGCTCAATCACGAACATCCCGATTTTCCGGAGGTTGCCGTTGTTATTTCTGACATTGAAAACCTGAAGCGGAATTTGCTGCTTTTCACCCAAGTGAAAAATATGCAGATACCAACCATTTTGGTGATCAACATGGCCGACCAAATGGAACGTCGTGGTATTAAGTTGAACATACCGCTTTTAGAAGAAAAGCTGCAAACCCGCATCGTCGTTACCAGCTCACGCAAAGGTACCGGTCTCGAAGAGCTAAAAAAGCAGATTCTGGACTATAAAGAACTCCCTCTTAAACCGTGCGTTGAGATTGAAGAAATTAACCCGGCTTATTTTGAAAAGCTGGAAACTCAGTTCCCGGACATCGATGGCTACAAATTGTGGCTGATGCTTTCGCAGGAAATGGCCTACAAAAACCTGGATCAAAAACTTCGCGAGGTACATTCCCGCCTACCGGAAATCTCGCCCTCAGAATTGAAACGACTGCAGCAAAAAGAAACTATTCGTCGCTATCTGGTCATCAACAGCTTTTTCAACGAAGCTTACCAGGTTGATAAAAATGCAGCAAGCGACTGGCGATCTGCCATCGATCGGATTCTCACACACAAAATAGGCGGTTATGTTATTTTCTTTTTGATCCTGTTACTCATCTTCCAGGCTATTTTCAACTGGAGCAGCATGCCGATGGATTTGATCGACGGTCTATTTGCTTCACTCAGCGAATACCTAAACAATAATCTGCCCGAAGGTACATTGACCAGCTTACTGGCCGAAGGAGTCGTCCCGGGTGTTGGCGGTGTTGTTATTTTTATTCCGCAAATTGCCTTTTTGTTCCTGTTTATTTCCATTCTGGAAGAAAGTGGTTACATGAGCCGCATTGTTTTCCTGATGGATCGGGTGATGCGCCGTTTTGGACTAAGTGGGAAAAGTGTTGTTCCGCTCATTTCAGGAACAGCCTGTTCCATTCCCGCCGTTATGGCAACCCGTAATATCGAAAACTGGAAAGAACGTTTAATCACGATATTGGTGACACCATTTATCACTTGCTCGGCCCGTCTACCGGTTTACCTCATCATTATCTCGCTGGTTATTCCAAATCAGAATTTTCTGGGCTTCAACATGCAGGGATTAACTCTGATGGTACTTTACTTGTTGGGATTCGGCATGGCCGTACTATCTGCTGCAATTCTCAATAAAATACTAAAAATAAAAGGCCGGTCAGTTTTTATGGTTGAAATGCCAGCCTACAAACTACCACTGCCGAAAAATGTTTTAATTACTGTTATTGAGAAAACAAAGAGCTTTGTGGTTGGTGCCGGGAGCATCATTTTAGCGCTCTCTATTGTTTTGTGGTTCCTGGCGTCAAATGGGCCATCAGACGATTTCAAAAACGCTACTGAGATTGTAACGTCACAACCCGCAAGTCAACATCTGAGTCCGGATGAACTCAACACGGCAGTATCTTCTTACCAGCTTAAACATTCGTACATCGGAATACTCGGGCATGCCATTGAGCCGGCTATTCGCCCACTGGGCTACGACTGGAAAATGGGCATTGCCCTGATCAGTTCCTTTGCTGCCCGCGAGGTTTTTGTGGGCACTCTGGCAACCATTTACAGTGTTGAAAGTGATGAAGAAGAAACAATCAAAACCCGAATGAGCCAGGAAATCAATCCGGACACCGGAGATAAACTCTTTAATTTTCCGACAGGAATTTCACTTTTACTGTTTTATGCGTTTGCCCTGCAATGCATGAGTACAGTGGCCATTGTAAAACGTGAAACAAACGGCTGGAAATGGCCGTTAATTCAATTAGCGTTCATGAGTTGCTTTGCCTACCTCTGCTCGCTGACTGCTTATCAAATTTTGAGTTAAAATGAACATCAATCTGCAAGATATACTTGCCTACTTAATACTGGCGGCAGCCCTATTTTTCATACTTAAACGCTTCTTTTTTAAAAAGAAGAAGAAAGCAGGATCGTGTGGCAAGGCCGATTGCGGCTGCCATTGACCAAACATTTCCATCTGGTTATTGATAGTTACAACAAGAAAAGCTGACCCGATGGGTCAGCTTCTCTGCTATCAAAATGGCCCGGACAAGCTCAATTTCCAGGAATCGATCTAAACCGGCCATTCTATCTTTGGAAAAACCAGTTCTGGCAGCATATTCATTCGCTCATCTTATACTTCCCATAGCCGGGGCCCCACGGGCTGTTGTACTCATCGTAAAAGAATGGCGGCATCTCACCTTCATTCACAACCTGAACAACGATTAGCTCCGGCCAGTACATCGATTCAAACCCAATCTCTTCACCTTCGGCGTTGTACCAAATTCCATCAACAAGCATATCTGTAGACCGACTTGACACCAACTTTCTCATGTGAGACCAACACTGGCCATCCATAACACCGGAATACTTGAATACAATCCAGCCGTCAGAATCGACCCAAGTGGCGGGATAACCCCCTTCTTTGCTGATTAAACCAGTATTCCAATGTGCATTCAGTTTTGTATCTAACAACTCAAACGGCATCATATAGATCCAATAGTCGTAATTTGCCACTAACATATCCCAGAATTCCTGACCTTCACCATTGTAGACATGTTGCTTATAATGTGGCCAACCGTCGAAAAAGGCATCCCCTAACATCATATTAACCAGATAGCCGTTAAACTGTTGCGCATTCCAGTTGAATCCCCACTCGTCAAAGCCGGTCACCTTTTCTTTGTTCATTTGCCCCTTTTTCAAATTTTGATCCGCTAGACTTTCATCCAACGCAGTTTCCTGGCATGAGGCCATAACCAAAACAAATGCCAAAAACATTCCGATAATAAAATTCAATTTTTTCATGATAGCAGAATTTAAAGATTAGGATACAAAGTTCGGACTGTGCAGGGCTGTTGACTTATCAACCGCCAAGCAAAAAGTTGCAATTTTGAAGCACTGCTTTCAAATATGAAGCATCGAAGGAAAAATTCAGGGAGTAGGTTCTTCTGAACCTGCTATTCGGGAATAACTACGCCGATTTTTTGAGCAAGCTCCTGAAATTCCGGATTTGGATACAAAGGGGCAAAATCAGGATAAGTCAGCATGACCGGAAGATCCTCGTTTTTATAATCGAAGGCAATATCGAGGTATTCCGTTGCACCGGAATCGTTGTCAAGCAACATATATACCGAGGCAATGACCACCGGATTGGAACAATAGCGAGGAGCATTTTTCTGTGCTCCCTGTAACCAAAAATTCAGGCAATTTTCAAAGGTGTCGGTCGTGTAGCAATCAATCATCGCTTCATTCCCCATGATGTGCTGTAGCTGAAGCCACGAACGTCTGGCCTCTTCCCTCTCGCCGGCCTGATAGTAAGCAAAGCCAATTCCGTTCCAGGCAAACCCGTAATCAGGATTTAATTCCAATACCTCTTTATATTCATTGATCGACTTTTCGTAGTTGCCGGCAATGTAATAACGTTCGGCCAGCAAACATCCGGTAATCGGATTAACCGGATCAAGATTCTGTGCTTTTAAAGCTTCGTTTATTGCATTTTCATAGTCCCCTTTCACAACGTAATAGTTCGACAAACTGAGATGAGCATTTGAATTGTTGGGCTCTAACTCTAATCCTTTTTCTGCCAACGATTTCATTTTAGACCAATCCCAATCGAACTTGCCCGCCAGATTTCCCCCCGTAATATAGGCTTCGGCCAGGTTCGGATCAATCTGAAGCGCTCGATTGATCGCGCTTTGCGCATTTTCCCGATTACTTAATTTTTCTTCGTTGTCGCCAATCAGGGTATTAATTGAAAGATAGGTTTCTGCAAGTGTAACATAGGCTGGAGCAAAATCTGGAGCTTTTTCAATGGCTTGGTTTAAATAATCGAGTGCTTTCGACAAAGAAGCGTAACGTATTTTTTGCGTGTTCCACAAATGTCGACCACGTAAATACAGGTCATAAGCTTCAGGATCGACCTCCGGATTAGAAACCTCTTTAAGCGGCTGCCCGATAATGGTTGAGATTTCCCGGGCAATTTCGTTGGACACATGACTGATCAACTGAAGGATGTTACTATGGTCCTGGTCATAAGCGTTCGCCCAAACATGATCCTCTTCCGGGAAAGGATTGATTAGCTGAACCACAACCCGCATACTATCGCCCCCGTAAATGACCGATCCTTCAAGCAACAAATCAACATTCAGCTCCCGGGCAATTTGCGGATAAAGTTTCTTTTCACGTTTGTAAATCATCGCCGAACCTCTTGAGATCACCCGAATTGCTGAATTTTTATACAACTCAAACGTGATTGCTTCAGTAATTCCATCGGCCAAATATTCTTTGTCGTGATCTTCCGATAAAAACAGAAACGGCAACACTGCAATGGAAGCCTTCTCGTGAGCATATTCATTATTGGGGATAACAACTGAGATGTATCCGCCCAAAATAATGATTAGAATTAGCACAGCCGCAGCAATTGGTTTTTGCCTCCACCACTTAACCCGAGGTTCCAGGTCTATCGAATCCGGTAATTCTCCACCTTCAATCTTTTTTTTGTACTCCCCCGGAGTCAATCCAAACTGATCTAAAAAGCATTTATTGAAATAAGAAGGACTGCTAAACCCCACCTTGTATGCAATTTCAGAAGCGGTCAGATTTTCACGATTAATGAACTTGCATGCTTCTTCCAGACGAATCTCGCGAATCAGCTGATTCACCGATCTTCCGGTTGCAATTTTAGTTTTCCGAAGTGTCTGAGATCGGCTTAGCCCAATTTCATCAGCTAAATCGAGCACACCAAATTTTTCGTTCTCCAAATTTCGGAGAATGATTTCTCTCAATTTATGAATGAATGAATCTTTCATGCAGAAGGATTGCCAATATACCAAACATTAAAAAGCTAAACCAGTGTTCTGCTTTACGTAAAATAAACCTTGTAGTTTCTGTTCCTACTCCCGATTCAATCAACCCGCTCGGGTACAATTAAGATTTACCTCCTCACACAACAGGCTCACAACTTGCATCTTAGGCATTACCCCCCAAGGGTCACTCCCCCTCCAATTCTTTTTTAATTAATTCTACGATAGTTTGAATTTCGGCCAATGCCTTCTTGTAAGCATTGTCTTTCCCTTTAGTCAGAAAAATGCTTTCGATAATGAAATTCTGAATCTCGACAGAATAAAGTTTATCGGGGGCTACAAGCTCCAAAGTCGCATAGTTGATGACACCCCGCATCTCGGGAGACAATTCATTGATGATGATTTCCCAATGTATATCTTCCAGTTTATTGATGTAGTTATAAGTCATCTCCAGCCGTTGCAGGTTGGATGTAATGCTCGGATTTGTCAGCAGCTTTAACTCGCCGCTGTTCACCAATGTTTCGTAAATTTTCCCGCCTCTGTGAAAATCGGAATACTGCGACAGACTCATCGTGATAATCGCCAACGTATCAATTTTGCTTCGATCTTTCCCTAAGATAATTTGATTGGCATATTCAAACTGCGCTGAATAATAATTGTTAAAGTTCCTCACTTCATTAAGCTCATCGCGATCATCTTCAACCTGAAGCTTAATGTTCTGATAGATCTTTTTTTCATTGTCTTTTTGTATCCGACGAGCGTTCCAATTATTAATCTGAAGGGCGACCAAAATACCAATGACGATCAATACAATTTCACCAATTGCGTAAAGCATATATTTACGAAACTTACTTTCAGCAAGAAGGCCCTGTCTGATATTTCGGAAAAATCGGACCATGCGTCAATCCTGCTTGCTTACCCCTGATATAATAGATGTCAGGATTAAACCAATACCAAGCCCGGCGATAATACAGCCAACAAAAGCCAATACAGATGTCTGAAGAAAGAAAAATCCGATGCCCAAACCGGCGAGCAAACCTCCTCCGATTGCCCAGGTACTTTTGTCTTCTTTGTTTTTCGTGTCCATGGTTGTCTATTTTTGGTTTTTGAATTCATATGGGTTTGCGATGTCCTATGAAATCAGCACAAATGCGGAACCCTACATTTCCAGCAGCTCAACGATTCGTGGCCGGTTTGCCTCTATTTCATCCAGATCGATCGTCAATCCAAGGGGGGCATATATCTTTCCGAAGTATTCATAAATTCCTCTCACGGATTCAAATGGAATAACGATTGACTCCAAGGCGGTTGAGCCGGCACTATTTCTTACGGCTGAATCAGCGCCATGTTCTAACAGCTGTGATACTATTTCTGTCCTGCAAAAAAAGGCAGCTGTATGCAGCGCTGTGGAACCATCATTATTTCGGAAATTTAAGTCCGCTCCATTATCAATCAGAAATTTTGCAATGTCGGGCTTGTTGAATAATGCCGCTAATATTAAGGGTGTAGAACCTCCTTCCGGTTCTGTCAAATTGATGTCTATACCCTGATTAACTAATTGTTTTACAGCGTCCAAATTTCCGCTGATCACAGCTGCATGAATGCTGACAACAGTTGGATCAACCTCCGTTTTCTCTATTTCCACAGAGTTGATTTCCGTTACCGGTTGCCCACTAAAGGCGAATAATACAAGGACAATTGAAGTCCCTAAAGCTCCAGCTGTTTTCAAGCTAAAGGGTCTTTGTTTAGCTTTTTGCCAGGCATAAATGAGGAAGTTGGATACCACAAACGTTGTTCCCGCCAGTACGATGAATTTAATCCAGGATGGAATATTCAATTTTAAAAGCACAAGGGCTAGCAAACCAAGAACAACTGTGTGAATGATATAAACAGTGTATGAGGAGCGCCCAAGTTGGGATAAAACTCCGTTTGTTTTGTTCAGGCTAAAGCGGAATGAATAAAGCAGCACATACAAGAAACACAACATGGATAACATCGCTGTTGCGTGATAGATAAACCGATCTACCAACCCGGAAATGAAAAAATAGTTTCGATCAGGTGTAATAAGGTTAAAAAATAAATTTAATGCAATTGCCGTGAAAATTCCCAAGACAACAGTCATTACAACATTCACCCAAATATACTGGCGAGTGTTCCGCTGCCAGTTTTCAAAAACATTCAACTTACTGAACAACGATCCTAACAAAAATGCCGACAGGTAAACCAACAAGCGTTCATTCTGAAAGTCGAGCAGAATACTGTGGGTCCAGCCGGTATAACCGCCAAGCGAAATCAGCGACGCATAGATAAAGCCTACGACAAACGTAAACGCGACTCCCTGCTTAATGCTGATTTTGAAGGACAACAAATTCAGTTTGTATAGTGCCAGATAAAGCAACTGAAAAACAAACAACACCGGCAAGAACCACAACCAATTCTGCGTCGGATTATCTGCAAAAAAGCTCAGGTCTGCTCCTGCCCGTTCAAAGAAATGGAAAGAGCTAAACCATTCTTCCTGAGGCAATCCGCGGGAGAATAAGAAAATGGCTTTGTAAGCCGGAATTAATGTGAAGACTGCAATACCCCATGGCAACATAATCCTTCTCAACTTAGATTGAATGAATTGACAGGCTGTTTTGGTCCTCACCGAATTTGGAATAAAATACCCGGAAATAAAGAAGATGCAAAACATAACAAACAGATCGAGATACATCCGGAGCAGACCAATGCTATTACACTTAACCGGGTCAACCACGATCCAGGAATTCTGCAATACATGCTCGTACACCAAGCCGGAGTGCAGTACCACGACCATTAAGATTAGAAAGGTACGGAGGTTGTCTAAAAAATAGATTCGCGTTTTCATGACTATCAGATTTTTGGTTTCAAATTCAACACTGTAAAGATCCCGGAAATCCTGATGCGCCACTAATCACCTATCAACCAAAGAATATGAAGTTTCACTTAACGGTATAACGTATGCATCACGGATATAAATTATGACGCAACGCCAACAGAATAGTCGATGCAAGCGCCCTTTCGCTGCACCTATTTCACCAATAAGCCACGACCGGTTTATTCACGAAATTTGTATCTTTATTACCCGTGACCGGAAACCAATAAAAAAACCAAATGCCTGAAATGTCGCCTCCTGAAAAAGAGTTTTTGAATAAACTCACTTCAATTATTCTGGAAAATTGTTCGAACGAGCAATTCGGAGTTTCAGAGTTGGCGCATTCCATCGGGATGAGCCGATCAAATTTACTCCGTCGGATTAAAAAGTTGACTGATCTTTCTGTTAGTCAATTCATCCGTCAGGCTCGTCTGAAAAAGGCATCTGAAATACTTCAAAATTCAGATCTCTCTGTTTCGGAAGTTTCATACCAGGTGGGGTTCGGAAGCACTTCGTATTTCATCAAATGTTTTCGGGAGTTTTACGGATTTCCTCCAGGAGAAGCCAGCAAACATGCTGTAGAACCAGAGGAAGAGAATCCCCCTCAACAAGCAAAAAAGCAAGTCTCCTATCGCGTTCTTTTACCATTGGCAATCATTATCGCCATTATTCTGGTTGCTTATTTTTTCGTTCTGCCGAAAACAAGCACCCGAGACAAAACTGGTAAATCGATAGCTGTATTGCCTTTTAAAAATGAAAGTGCCGATTCAGCAAATGTCTATTTGATTAACGGATTAATGGAATCAATCCTCACAGACCTTCAAAAAATAAACAGCTTAAATGTCATTAGTCGGACTTCGACCGAAAAATTCAGGAACCTTCCTAAAAATGCGAAAGAAATTGCCGACGAGCTGAATGTAACTTATTTAGTTGAAGGAAGCGGACAAAAAATCGGGGATGAGATTTTGCTGAACATTCAACTGATTGACGCCCGAAACGACAAACATCTGTGGGCCGAACAATACCAAAGAAAGACAAAAGACATTTTCACCCTGCAATTAGAAATTGCCCAGACCATTACTGATCGGATTGAAGTGATCATTTCGCCGGATGAACAGGAACGGATTCAGAAAACACCAACATCGAACCTCGCAGCGTACGACTACTTTTTACAAGGGATGGATTTTTTCTATCAGGGAACAGAAACCGGACTACTGCAAGCTATTCCCTTGTTTGAAAAAGCAATTGCTGAAGATCCAACTTTTGCCCGGGCATACGCTGATATCGCTATCGCGTACTATCTGCTCGACTACAACAAGACAGAAAAAAGGTACACCAAGCTCATCAATACCTACGCTGATCAAGCTTTACTATATGACAATAAACTGGAGCAAGGCCTGCTCGCAAAGGCCTTCTATTACATTTATATCGGAGAATATGCACTGGCCGAACCATATCTCACAAATGCCTATAATTACAATCCGAATTCGTACCTCACCATCACCAGCCTTTCCGACTTTTACACCAATTACATTCCCGACACCGAGAAATACCTGGAATATGCTTTGAAGGGAATCCGGCTCAACATTGCAGCCAGCGACTCGACCACTGCTAGCTACATTTTCCTGCATGTTAGCAATGCCTTTATACAAAGCGGTTTTGAGGACGAAGCGCTGAAAAATATCGACAAATCACTGAGCTACAATCCCAATAACCTCTATTCTCAATATGTGAAATCGTACATTCAGTTTGCAAAGCACCGTGATTTGGAACAGCTAAAGGATGAGTTAATCATCACACTCAAGCAAGATTCGAACCGGATTGATATTCTGCAGGAAGTTGGAAAGATTTGCTACTACCAGCGTGATTACGGGGAAGCATATAAATACTACAAGCGCTTTATGGAGCTGAGAACAGCCTACGGATTGAAGGTTTATCGCCTGGAAAATGCCAAAATCGCCTTCGTCATGAAAGAAATTGGGAAACAAGCTGAAGCGGACCAGCTGATGGAAGACTTCTTGCAGGCGGCAAATGAAAATGAATCGATATACAAAAATCTCAGCCTGTCAATCTATTACTGCTATTTCAACGATCGGGAAAAAGCGCTGGAATACCTCAGTCTGTTTTCTGAAACATCTAACTTCCACTATTGGACCTTGCTGTTTTTACCGATTGACCCCTTGGTTGACTCCCTTCAGGATTCGAAGGAATTTAAGGTTCTGTTAAAAAAGATAATCCGCAAGTTTGACACACAACATAAAGAAATGGCCAAACGGTTAAAGACAAAGAATGTGATTTAAACAACTGTCAAAAAGCACAAAAAAGGCACCCTCCGAGGTGCCTTTCGCGATTTAGCAAACCGATATTTATCTAATCGTAGTCATGATATCATCCGCCTTAAAAGTTCTGGCTTGTACCTCATTTTGCTGGTACTCGTAAGTCAAAACCTTATTGTATTGATACGCTCCCTCTTTATCCAAAGCTCTTACATAAATATCGACCGAAGATTGCCCATCCTCCTGCAACTCCGAAATATCAAATGAAGCGACACTCCACTGCAAATAGCTGTACGGATCGCCATTCTTGTTGTGCTTCAACTCTAAAATAATGGCCCCCTCATCGGTCTCCAAATCTTCAGTATCCTTCACCAGGTTAATGAAGTGAGTATAGCCCATTCCACCACCATATTCAAATTGCACATTCAGGTAATCATTAGTAAACCAGGTATCAACAATCGTAACAGCATCATTACCGATGGAATCTTTTACCTCTTCAGTTGTTTCCGCCGTGAAATTAAAGATCGGTTTGGTCAGGATTTCCGATAAAGAATTGACTTTCACGTAATAATCATAACCTTCGCCGTCATTAGCATCGCCCAAAATCGTATAATTCACGAACACGCGTAAGCCATCCTCCAATTCATCGGGGCTAACATTTGTTGCCGATGGCCATAAGTTATCACCACCATCTGTCGTGATAAAGAAGTAGTCTGTTGTCTTCACCACAGTTCCTGTTGTAATCCAATATTTGCCCAACGAGTAATCATCGTCGTCGCTGCAGCTTATCAAAAATATGCTGATAAGTGCAAGGATAAATCCATTTTTAAAAAGTTTCATAATCTATTCTCCTTAATTGTTTTCTTAATTGCTTATATCCTATAGATGAAACAATTTTAAAAGGTTGCGTTTATCGCTCACTTTTTTTGGCATACATTTAATCCGGTGATTTAAACATCGTTTGGAGTCCAGAATCCCACCTCTCTGAGGACATAATTAGCCGATTGTTACGATTCATATTTTAATCCTTTAGGTGGCAATGATACATCTGAAAGGATCTATTATTTTACCGACAGCGAACATGATGAGTAGCAATCAGTTTTTTAATATGCAGCGACCGCAGTGCGATTGTTGCTTTTCTACACGTATCACTATTCAAATTCCGAAGATTTATCCCTACCTCGCAATCATGTATTCATAAAGCAAGACAGGCTCACCAAAAATGATGAGCCTGTCTTGCTTTTATCCTATTTTGATTTTCTTATTCAATCGGATTGCCATCCGTATCAATCAGCCTGATTTCGCTAAAACCAAGTTCTTTTAATCCGGATTCAACTTTGGTCCGGTCCCCGACTACGACCCACACCATTTGATCCGGGTGAAGAACTTTCTCCTGAGCCACTTGAATATCATTCAGGTTGAGGTTCTTGATCTTCCCCGCGTAGGTTTTGTAATAATCAGCTGGCAGCTGATATTCTTCCATAGTCACAATCGAGTTGCTGACTGCACGAGCTGTTTCCCACGAACCGGGCAGCCCCAGAATCTCGTTTTGCTGAACCTTTTTCAACTCTGCACTGGTGGCTGGCTGGTCGGTCTGAATTCCGGTTAACTCGTTCACGATCTCCTCTATCGATTCTTTGGTTTTATCTGCCTGAACAGGAGCATATGCAACAAACAGCCGCTGCCCTTTTGCATCAATCAAGACACTTCCGGCCCCATACGACCAATGTTTGTCTTCTCTCAAATTCATATTCAGACGTGAAGTGAAAGTTCCACCCAAAATAGAATTCATCATAGACATGGCAATATCATCGGGGTCAGATTTTGGAGGCGCCACGTTGCCGGACAAAATAACCGACTGTGGAGAACCCGGCTTATCCATGAGATAAATCGTCGACTGTTTAGAAAGCTCAACTTTACTGATATTTTTAACCGGTACTGTTCCCTGTTTCCAATTGGCAAGCAATTTCTCCAGCTTTGGAACGACTTCGTCCATGGTAATATCGCCGACGACGACTATTGTCGCATTGTTAGGCTTAAACCAGTCGTTCTGAAACTTAACCAGATCGTTGGTCGTCATCGCCGTTACCGATGCTTCAGTTCCCGAGCCTGTGAATGAATTACCATAGGCATGGTTCTTACCATACAAATAGCCTGGAAAAAGGCGCAAAGCCATTGAAAAAGGTGAGGATTTTTCCTGTTGTATTCTTGCAAGCTGCTGCTTTTGAAGTCGGGAAAATTCTTTTTCAGGAAAAGCCGGATTTAAAATGATGTCGGCATAAATATCCAGCGATGCATCGAGGTTTTTCTTGAGCGCCGAGAGCGAGACAAAAGAGTTGTCCAGGTCTGAATAGCTAGCGATTTGTGCCCCTAACATGGCCAGTTGATCGCTGATTTCCAAAGCATCGCGCTCCTTCGTCCCCTCGTCCAGCATATTCATCGCCAGACTCGCAGTTCCCGGCAGACCAAACTGGTCAGCTGCGTAACCAGCGTCAATCATCAAATTAAAGTTGACCACGGGAATTGAATGCCGCTCAGCCAGAACTATTTTCAATCCGTTCGATAAGGTTTTTCTGTTAATTTCGGGAAACACAGCATCAGGAGCCTCACCGGCAACCGGCAATTTCGATCGATCAACCGTTGTTTCTTCGACCTGATAGGTTGGGAAAGGGTGAACTTCAAGAATGTAAACACCATCTGACAACCACTTTTTAGCGGTTTCCTGCAGACCAGTAGTTGTTGCAGAATTGATTTCACTCAAATTAGTCTTGAAATAATCCGGACTTCCACCATAGATCTGGCTACTTGCCAAAATATCCGACTTCCCGCCAAAACCACCAACTCGTTCAATCCCTCGAATATAATTCGACATATACTTAGCTTTAACGCGTTTTAGCTCTACCTCGGTCGGTCCTTCATTTAACAAACGGGTGAGCTCTTCATCAATTGCTTGTTCAACTTTCACTAAGTCCTCACCCGGTTTAGCCGTCGCAAATACCTGGAAAAGACCGGCAATCTCGCGAGCATCAATATAGGCAGCTACGTCCGTTGCAATCTGATCGTCAATCACCAACCGTTTGTACAAACGGGAAGTTTTACCAGAGGCAAGTACATCGCTGATCAAATCCAACTCGTTGGCATCTTTCGTTCCCCATGCCGGAACATTCCATGTTTTATATATTCTTGCCTGCGGAACGCGATCCTCAACTGTCTCGCGAATCGTTCCGGAACGCTTGGCAATATCTTTCTTCGGCGTAGCAATCGGTGGACCGGAAGGAATATCTCCAAAATATTTCTTCACTTTCTCGTAAGCAGTTTCTGCTTCAATATCGCCAGCGATAACAATCACGGCATTAGCTGCTCCGTAGTATGTTTTGAACCACTCATGAACGTCGTCCAGCGAGGCACCATCCAAATCCTCCATCGAGCCGATAACTGTCCACGAATACGGATGCCCGGCCGGGAAGCAGTTCTTCGGCATAAGCTGCCGCACAACTGCATACGGCTGATTTTCACCTTGCCGCTTTTCGTTCTGAACAACGCCTCTTTGCTCGTTAAGCTTAGCGGTATCGATCGCTGCAACAAGGTGCCCCATGCGATCCGACTCCATCCACAAAGCCATATCGAGCGCTGAAACCGGAACATTTTCGAAATAATTGGTTCGGTCACTGTTGGTTGTTCCATTCATATCGGTAGCCCCTACCTCCTCAAACGGTTTAAAATAATCATCATTATAATTTTCAGAGCCATTAAACATTAAATGTTCAAAAAGATGGGCAAAACCCGTTTTTCCCTCTTTCTCATTTTTTGCTCCCACATGATACCAAATATTGACAGCAACGATTGGTGCTTTATGGTCTTCATGTACAATCAGCGTCAATCCGTTTTCCAACACATATTTTTGAAATGGAATGTCGATCTCGGACTCAACATTTGACTGGGCTTTAATGCCCTGGGATAGAACAAACAGGACAATTAGACAAAGGATAGCTAATCCCTGGTTGCGAAATAAATTATTTTTCATAAGATTTTGGCATTTGTTTTTATTTTCATGTAGTGCTAAATGACTCTATTTAAAAGAGAGCGATAAGGTTCAAACATTTGCCTTTCCCGTCATTTCTTTCACCCAAACCTTCACCCGCAAAAAACAATAGAAGTTACGAAATACTTATCAAAACATCAACAATTTTCAGTGCTAGCCCCCGTAGAATAACAACGCAGATACCTCTGATCGGATATTTATCCCCCCTTCCTGTCGGAAGTTGCAACCTAATTTGTGAATGGTCAAGCATACATTACCTGTCGTAATATCGCTGTAAGCCCGGGTAAGCAATTTATCGATAAACGTTATCCAAAAATTAGGTAGAGTGCACACAACAATCAAATTCTCAACTTGAAATTGAAAACCGAATAACAAATGACCGGAATTCTTCCACTAGGTATTATTCCGATTGCCTGACCACAAATAATTGTAACAATTAACAACAGCATTAGTATTCAACAATACCTACAATGAAAAACTGATGACTCCGATTTAGTACTATAATCCATGGAACGCCCAACAGAATCGTTACTAACCCGAATTGACCGTTACCTGGCCGACCCACGGCTTGAGCCCGAAGCACAACTTCGCAAACGCTGGGCTTGGATATGGATGGTAGTAACTTTCGTTTTCGTTGTTATAACGTCCTTCGTAGAATTGGTAGTGCTCAACCTTTGGCCCATTTGGTGGTTTGGAGTCGTGTTCCTTGCTGGCTATGCCATCGGTTTTCCACTATTCCGCCGGCTAAAGCGCTTCGATCTGGTTATTAATATTGTTTTTACGGTATTTACCACAGCAGCCATGTTCGCCATGCTCCAGGTGGGAGGACTAACTCATTCGCTCGGATTCGTGTTTATTGGAATGAACTGTGCCATGGGCTCTATACTGGCCGGAAACCTTCGTTGGACCATCGGCATGTTTGCCTGGTATTGCGTCACCATTCTTGTTGTTGGTATTTTTCAACCCTCGTTAACAACGCCTGACTTCGTGACCCAACAAGCAAATACGATTTCGTTCGTGGGGCTTACATTTTGGATCAACGCCTGCATCCTGTTTATTGTCATCCTGTTCATGAAAGACAAGAGCCGTTATGAAAAAGCTGAAGCGGAAAAGCTCAGGAAAATTGATGAAGCAAAAACGCGGCTTTTCACCAATGTTTCGCACGAATTCCGAACACCACTCACGGTTATTCAAGGAATGACTGAACAAATGGAAAAACACCCGGAACAATGGAGGAAAACAGGACCAGAGAAAATTAAGACCCAAAGCCAAATCTTGCTACGATTGGTCAACCAGATGCTCAATATTGCCAAAATAGAAGCCAATGAAATGCCACTGGCTCTGATACATGGCGATATCAACAGCTTTATCCGTTTCCTGGCAGAATCGTTTCACAGTCTGGCAGAAAGTTTGCACATCGACCTGATCGTCAACCACGAGGAAAAACAAGCTTTTACCGATTACGACCCCGATAAATTAATGCATGTCGTTTCCAACCTCTTGTCGAATGCCTTAAAATTTACTCCAGCGGGAGGCCGTATTTACGTAAACGTTGATAAGAGCACAGACGAGGATAAAGAAGTAGTCCGGATTATTATAAAAGATACCGGTCGGGGAATCCCTCAGGAATCGTTAGAGAAGATTTTTGACCGCTTTTACCAGGCTCCGGACAAACCCGACCAAACGCCCGGCACCGGACTCGGACTCGCATTGGCATCTGAACTGATAAAACTGATGAAGGGAGAGATCCGGGTAAAAAGTCAGGAAGGCCAAGGCGCGGAGTTTACTGTTTCCCTCCCGCTAACAAACGTTGCGAATGTGAGCAAAGACCATGGCATTTCAGCGATAAATCAGGAAGCGATCGATGCCGGAATACCAAAAACAACGTTCAGCTCAGGCAACGGAGGATTTTTCAAAAGAAAGGACCATTTGCCGCTGCTTTTGATCGTGGAAGACAACAACGATGTGATCGAATATCTCCGGGCAATTCTTGAAAAGCATTATCGCATTGAGTTGGCACCAAATGGAAAGGTCGGATTGGAGAAAGCCCGAAACATCATTCCGGATCTTATTCTTTCGGACGTAATGATGCCACAAATGGATGGGTTCGAGATGCTCGAACAATTGAAGGCTGATATACGAACCGACCACATTCCGGTCGTGATTTTAACTGCCCGCGGCGATTTCGACTCGAAACTCATCGGCTTGGAACACGGCGCCGACCACTACCTGGTCAAACCTTTCAGCGAAAAGGAGTTGCTACTTAAACTCAACAACCTGCTGGAACTGCGCAAAAAAATGCAAAAACAACTGGGAAGCATCCCTTTTAGTCGCCCCGGCCCGAACGTACAGTACAGGCAGGAAACCTTGTTCATGAAACGGTTGAACAGCTTAATCGAAACTGAACTAAACAACGAAAATTTTGGGATAAATGACATCTGCTTGTCCATGAACATGAGCCGCGCCCAATTGTACCGAAAATTTGGTGCCCTGACCGATAATTCGGTGGGACGATACCTCCGCTCCTGCAGGTTGCTACATGCAAAATCCTTGCTCGAAAAGCATGGAAGAAACGTTACCGAAGCTGCCTTTGAATCCGGATTCCGAAACCTTTCTCACTTCAGCACCTGTTTTCATGAGGAGTTTGGCTTCACTCCAAAAGACCTCATCCGCTAGGATGACGCACATTTGAGACAACCACCAAAATATCCGAGACAATAGCCAAAGCACAGCCTGCTGCTATTCAGTAACTTTAACTGTATATCCGAGCCGAAAAAACCTCAACGTTTGAAACCTTTAAAATTCAGGAAAAATGAAACGATTAATTTTTTTATTATGGTGCATGAGTCTCCTTTTTGCAGGCTGCGAAACGAACGATCCGTTGCTTCCCGATGTGGATGTGAACCAGAAATCAGCCAAAACGACAATGGTCCCGATCAAAGGAGAACTACAATCTATTGTAAATGAATCCCTAAACGGCATTCCTGTATATGGAATATTATCCGGAAGCATTTCTCATTTAGGAGAGCTGACTGCTGATAAAAGTACCTGGTACACCATTTCTGTGGAAATGGATGAGCAAACCTGGACCATCTCATGGGAAATGTTTGGGGCCGTTTGTGCTGCCAATGGTGACCTCCTGAAATATACACTTTCAGGATCATTTAACATCCCGGAGAACAATATGAGTGGAGAAGTTAATTTTGACGGTGGCACAGGCAGATTTGCTCAGGCGCAGGGTAACATGGAATTTACCGGCTATGCTGACGATCCCACCAACATAGCAGCCATGTATATGGAAGGTGAAGGAATGATCACAAATGTTGGCTCCAGTCACGGCGACGAAAATCCGTTAGTAGCGCAAAATGAATCAATTGGCAAATTACTGATTGAAGCATGGGATACCCACAATGCCGAGATGCTTACCTCACTTTTTGCCGATGAATTCTCATACACGGAAGTAATGGGCCGTAGTTTCACAGATAAAGAATCGCTTGCCATGTATGTTTTGGGATCTATTTCCGGAGCACCAGATTCAAGGTTTGAAACCGTATCATCTGTAGCGAATGAAAAATATGTAGCTTCGGAATGGGTCTGGAAAGGAACAAATACAGTCGGCTGGCAGCAGATGGGCATACCTGCTACCGATATCTATTTTGAATTACCCGGTGCTTCTATCATGGAAATTGAAAACGGCAAAATAATTTGGGTCAAAGACTACTGGGACAGGGACACCTTTTTACAATTAATCGGTATCATCTTGTAGATTACGAAACTGCAAATTTTAAACGAAAAAAGGCCGGAATGACTCCCGGCCTTTTTAGCTCCTCTGACAGTCGGAAGTGGCAACCTGATTTGCAAAAGTTTGGTGTAAATTCTAGCCTTCCCTGAAAATGTAACATTTCTCCTTGTGGTACAGGTTAAATTTTTACAAGATTTTATACTGAGTATTTCAATGGATACTATATTATTCCAGTCATTTACACTTTTTTAGCAATAGCTCCCATTACAACATAGATACCAAAATCCCCAAATTCACTAAATCCAGGACACGATCGCTTTCTAAAAGCGCGCCAGCGAGGGAAAGTACCTTAATTGGTTAACACAAGGTTAAAGAATAACTCAACTCTCCTCTAACAATACATCCGATTAAAGAAAGTTTTATATTTTCGCATCGAACTATTTAGATATTTCTATTTATAGATGGCAATAACAGAAGGATAGCAACAAAATGGAAAAAATATTAATCATTGGAGGAGTTGCAGCCGGAGCAACGGCTGCGGCAAAAGCACGGCGTTTATCGCCCGATGCACAAATTACAATGCTCGAAGCTGGGCCAGATATTTCGTTTGCCAACTGCGGACTACCTTACTACATCGCGGGAGACATCGATAGTCGTTCGAAACTAATTCTTCAGAGTCCCGAGAGCTTTGACGAACAATACCAAGTAAAAGTACACACCCATACGGTGGTAAATTCGATCGACCGGGCAAACAAAAAGGTTCATACAACAGATAGCCTGAACGGTTCTGAAAATACGTTTGAATATACCAAACTCATTCTAGCACAAGGAGGTCGCCCCATTCAACCGGCAATCCCCGGAGCAGATGCCGACCATGTTTTTAGTCTGTGGACGTTGGAAGACATGGACAAAATCGACAATCACCTGAGCCATAAGGATCCCCAAACGGCAGTGGTCGTAGGAGGAGGCTTTATCGGTCTGGAGATGGTGGAAGCACTTGTAAAAAGGGGCTTAAAAGTACATGTGGTCGAAAAAATGCAGCACGTCATGTCAATCATGGAAGCTGAAATCGCCGGCTTTATTACCCGCGAACTGAAAGCTTATGGCGTAGGCGTACATACTGAAAATGCGGTTACTAAGATTGATGTAACTTCTGTTGAACTTGAAAACGGACAATCGCTGAATGCCGACATGGTATTGCTTTCGATTGGCGTCCGCCCAACGTTGCAACTGGCAAAAGATGCCGGTTTGGAAATTGGTGATGCAGGCGGTCTGCTGGTAAACAACAAATTGCAAACATCTGACCCCGATATTTACGCTGCCGGCGATATGGTAGAGATCGAGCACCGCGTAAACGACAAAAAAGTGCGGATTCCGTTGGCTGGACCTGCTAACCGCCAAGGAAGGATTGCTGCAGAGAACGCGTTGGGAGGCCAGCATTCTTACAAAGGAGCGCTTGGCACATCGGTGGTGCGTGTTTTTGAGGCTGTTGCCGGAACCACAGGACTATCGCTGAAGCAGGCTCGCGCGGCCGGTATCAATGCAGATGCCGTTGTGGTACACAAAGAACACCATACCGCCTATTACCCCGGTGCCGAAACCGTGACCGTTTTATTGGTTTACGATAAAAACACGGGCGTTGTACTCGGTGGCCAAACTGCCGGTTACAAAGGCGCCGATAAACGCCTTGATGTTATCGCAACCGCTTGTGCTGCCAAACTTCCGGTTAGCGAAATCGCCGATATCGATTTTGCCTACTCGCCACCAATCGGGACAGCTAACGATGCCATGAACATGGCGGCTTACGTTGCTGAAAACAAACTATCGGGCTATGGACCAAGTATTATGGCCTCGGAACTTGACGATTACATCGAGAACAAGAAGCAATTAATTGTTTTGGATATCCGGGATGTATTTGCTCACAAAAAAAGCAATCTGACCGGAGCGTATCATCTTCCGCTGGAAATGCTGTATCCCAACCTGGAAAGAATACCAAAAGACATCCCAATACTGATTTACGACGAAACGGGAAAAAAGGGCCACCAGGCTGTTCGAATCCTGATTGGTGCCGGTCACCCGGAAGTAATTAATCTTGCCGGAGGACATACCTCGTTGCAACGCCATGCTGCTGCTGTTGGATTCAAAAATATAGGTATGCTTGCCCTACCTGTTGAGAAAAAAAGCATTGGTGAAAAGGCGGTTGAGGAAACAGAAACCAATAAGCAAGTAAGCACTGATGAACTCAAGCGCCTAATTATCGATGTACGTACACCCGGCGAATTTCACAGTGGTGCATTTCCGGAAGCCATCAACATTCCATTGGACGACCTGATGTCGGGCAAAGCCGACCTGGGAGAGGACACCGATCGCGAGATTGTTGTTTACTGTGCCAGCGGAGCCCGTTCGGCCTATGCGAAACAGGTACTGCAAAGTCGTGGTTTCTCGAATGTTATCAACGGGGGCGGTATTTCTGCAATGATGTCGAGATATTAAACAGATACAAAAGAGCTGGCAAGATGCTTGATATTCCAGCTCTTTTATTTGCATAGTAGCGGATTTTACATGTTCGCTGAGGACTCAGCGTTGTGGGTCCTATCTTGCCTTTATTAGTGTTGCATGGACAGTTGTTAGGGTGTAGTTACAAATGTTGAATCTTGGTTGAGTTTGGTGTGAATTACCACCACCCTTTTTATGAGATTTCTACGACTAAAAAATCACTTCAGCTCAGAAAGACTTGCACAATTTGTAAGCAGCTTATTTACCGCCACTTAAAAACCAATATGTAGTTAAACCGTTCGTGTGATTCACGAAATTGGAATACTTTTCCGATCCCTTTCAAATCAATAATCCCGGAAAATTAAGGCATAAAAAAAGAGGTCATGTTGACCTCTTTTCAGCTCCCCAGGTAGGACTTGAACCATATTTTCATTCAACTTGGAATCAACTATTTACAAACACCAAAATGCAATAGGTCTCGATTTTAACACCTTTTGCACATCAAAACCAACTTCAAGGAACATTTTCAATTACAAATATCCGAAAACTATTTCTAAATCGCCAAGGAGCTGGCATAAGTCTTCATTTTGTTGTAAAATTGAATTTCACATCCCAATTCGAAAATGTCAGTTTCAAATTCAGAAATAATCTTCTTTGTTAGCTACAGTATAGGCGCAGCTATAATACTAAAGTTCTTATTTCGGCAAGTAGACAAATTGGTCGCCTACTTGACTCGTTCTAACAATATTTCAACTAATTGGAAGAAAAACGCACCATACACCGAAGTTGTAAGAGAAACAATACACTATACAAACTCGATCTTGTACAAAAACGGAATTAAGTATTTCCCAAAATTTGAAATTCACTATCGTAACCACAAAAAGTTTGACGGGTTCTTTAATGGAGAAATCAAAATATATCTAAAGAACCATTCGGACATACCGACACTTGTGACAACTGCCCTCCATGAAGTAGCCCACTACTTACAAGCAGAGACCGACACCAACTTTAAGAACTACGACTACTATACAAACACTATAGGATACTGGGATAATCCTTTCGAGAAGAGCGCAAGGAAATTTGCGAGAGAACACCTCGATTCGTGTTTGAGGTACCTAGAGCAGAAAAACCTCATAGAACGTCATTAAAGAACCACGAGTCCGATTTTTCGAAAATTTTTGGGGAATTTTTTTTTCTTGATTTGGGGCAAAAAATTGGCTGGATTTTTTTTAAGGTATTGTCCCCCCTGCTGTAAACTCGGAATTTGTATACATAAGGCAGGAAACGGGGCCATGCAGGAAGAGGCCCTCCCCCTGGGGGCGTCCAGGTTTAACACACCGAAATTGTTTCACGAATTATTATCGTTAAGTACTCAGCAGAAGTTCACAGACAGCAGTACTTCAGAGGCGTCACTCTTTTTTGGTACAGAGGAAGCAACTCATTTTTTACTGGGTATGTTTTTCAATTTTGATTCACAAATTATTATTATTCAACTGAAATAAATAGGCTGATTAGCAGCTTGGTTTATTAATCAATTCTAGTTCTAACCAGGGATTTTTCAACCGATACCCCTTCAGTAATCCTTCATCTGCTCTTCCCCACTGCCTCTGGTTTTATCACATGTAATATTACATCGAATTCATGAAATATTACAACCACTTAATGGTGTGATAATTAGCCTCACTTTTGCGCTGTAAATATAAATTTTAAGACTATGAAAAATGTAATTTTTATTAGAGATGCATACGATGCATTGAGGAAGCACATGTTGAACCACACTAATGCAACTGAAAGATTGTTTCGAATCCTTATGCAAGTTGAAGCCAGTCAATCTGACTTGTTTTGTTTAAGCTTAAAGTTTAGCAATGAAGATGTTCATGATGTCAACTTTGAACTGACCAATAGCTTTTTAGTGGCTATGCACCGTTTGAAGTATGTGAACACCATCTGTCCATGCAAACTAAGCTTGCAAAGGTTCTTAGTGACGATGACATGTCTCAAATCGACTTTAGTAAGGTACTAAACGAAATTGATGAAAGGATTGAGGTTCTAAACCAACTCTGTTCAATGCCTGAATCCATAAGAAACGACATTGCAATGCGATTAACAGAGTGGGATTTAGCCAACTTTAAAGACTTAAAGCTGTATTTGTCGCTAGCTAGGATCGATGTTTCGAGTCTAAAACTGGATTTACCCATATAAAACTTACGAAGGGTAAATCCTTCCTTATAAACTTAAAAATGATAAAAAATGAAAAGAAAAATTAGTGATGAACATGTTGCAATTATAAAGCAAATGCTATCAAGAAACTACAAAACTTCTAGCATCAAAGAGTTCATGCAAAATAAACATGGGGTTTATATTTCAGCTCCACAAATTTATGGCATCAAAAAATTGACATCATATATTGATGTAAGACCAAACCTAAATGATGCAATAAGTAAAGCCTATTCCTCTAGGATAACAAACGACATTGAAAGAATCACCGACACAAAATGGGCATTAGCAAATGGATATTTAGAAGAGGAAATTATGAATCTTTACAATTGGGAGAAACGGGAACTAATGGCGATTCGGATGGGACAAAATCCATATTACTCGATTGCTCCCGAATATAACTACCAAATAAAGAAACGGTGGGGCAGAAAGAAAAATGCCAATATTGACAAGAAAATGGTAATCGCCATAAAAAAGGAATATGTAGACCGAAATGGAGAAGTACTATTAAACGAAATAGCGGAAAAGCACAAAATTGACAAAGCAACTGTTTCCACAATACTAACATTGAAATTTTATAAAGAATTTGGGGTCGCTTATAACTCAAAAATTAAATTAATAACCCAAATGAAGGAAGACAAAAAGAAGGAGAAAAAGAATGAAAGATGTAAGGTGAAAATTGCTAACGAGAAGTTGAAACATGATGCTTTGATGCGGAAGAAAAAACAAATTGAGAATCAACTAAGGGAAAGTAATGCCAACCTTAAAAGACTCACAGTACTAATTCCGTGACTTATTCACAGCACAATATAGAAGCGAAAAGACGAGTCTATTCTCCATTAATCACTGAAAAGCAGCATCTACAATGCTACACCTGAAATTGCAACAGTCATTTTCATAATGTGTTTCTTACTCTGAAACACTGCGAACTAGCAAAATGTACTTATAGAACTCCACACCAAACGGGCCGTACCAGGCCTCGCATGCACGAATGTTGTTTCACAAATTATTATTGATAATTAGATGCTCAAATATCCAATTATAACGCCACTTCTGGGAGATTCACTCTTTTTTGTTACTGGGGAAGCATGGTTTTTTTTACCTGGGGATGGTTTTGAATATTGTTTCACAGAATATTATTGTTTACTAAAGCCAAGAGATTACTTAGCAATAAATTTTTGTGAAACAAGATTCCCTTTTTGCCTCCAGCATCCATAGGTCAGTATAGCGGCCGTTGAAATTCATGTCAACAACTTCTTAAAATCCACATTGCATTCAGATGACAATAAAAAAGGTAGAATCCTGTCACCGATTCTACCTTTGATACCTAAAGCTATAACCCAACTATCAGTTAAGTTTTAACCTTAAAATTTTAGATTCAGGAGCATCACTTGCGTAAACTCGTTTTTGCACAAGTTCACCATCGCTAAAAACGCAAACTCCAGATTCACCTTTTTCTTCCTCTTCAGCAAATTCGTAGACGAAAGTAACCTCAGAACATTCTTTGGACATCCTTTCAACAACTTGAGTCACGCTGAAATCTGTACAAAACTGGAATATCCTGTCAGATATCTGTTCGTGATACAAGGCATCATCAAAAGAACCCCAATTTTCGAGACGCCATTGCATCGCACTAGAATCAAGATCGTATCCTTTATTGTCTCTTAATTCTTTTTCGATCCATGGCGGCATTGCCACGACTTGCTCCAATAATGGAAAATCGACAACTTTCTTAGTCGATGTCTCATAATTACATGAATATCTACTTAATACTCTTTCAATTTCGGTTATGTCACCGATTAATTCTAATCTATTCAAACAATGCATACTTAATATTTAATTTATTATTTATTTCAAAATAAAGGAAGACATCATGCGTCATCTATCTCTTTGTATACAGTGCCATCCCGCTTTTTAAAATTATACGTAAAAAAATTGACAAAAAGAAATATTGATACATAATTATTTTGAAAATATGTGAGTAATTTTGGATAAATTGACGCCGTTTCAGAAAGAGTGTAGTTGGGAAATACCTTGCGTTTAGTTTCTAAAGCTGCGCCTTTTTTTAGACTGGGGAAGGTGGAAGTTTTTCCCTGGGAACGTTTTTCAATTTTGTTCCACAAATAGTTATTGTTTAATACTCCAATAAGTGACTTAACGATAAATATTTGTGAAACAACTTTCATTCAAAGCTAATTTTCTCGGTCTGGGGTAGCAGTATATTTCCGTCAAAAGTTTAAATTTGATGAAGACAAACTTTAATTTTTATTAAAGATATGCTGAAGGACATAATCAGATCGAAGGGAATGAAGCAAACATTTATCGCTCAAAAAATTGGGGTGAGTGTTGTTACAGTGAGCAATTGGGTGCAGGGGAAAAGCGCTCCAAAGGATAAGCACTTAAAAAAATTGAGTGAGTTGTTAGATGTGCCAGAGAAGGAGTTAGTGCATTGATGGATAGAATTGGCAAATACGATTTTTCCTATACAGGTTTTTCGCTTCGGGCAAATGACATGGCTAAGGTTGCAAAAGCATTCAGCGAAAGAGAAGATATTGACTTGCAGGAGTTGGGTGATGGAAAAACTGCTACAGGTAAACGCAGATATAATGTAATCAAAAAGCGCATAGAGACATTAACCCGAAGACAAGTGGACATTTTGGCGAGTGGAAGTTTGACAGAGCAACGACATATTGCTTTTCTGGCTACTTGTAAAGCTCATTTATTTGTTCGTGATTTTACTGTCGAAGTAATACGGGAGAAGTTGCTTTTGTATGACTATGAACTTTCAGAAGGTGAATACATATCCTTCTTCAGAAGAAAAGCTGAGTTGCATCCTGAAATGGAAAACCTAACCGAAACGACTAAGAAAAAAATAAAACAGGTTACATTCAAAATGCTGGAGCAGGCTGGAATTATCGATGACGTAAAAAGTAAGATGATTCAACCGCAACTACTGGAAGAAAAAGTTATTCAGGCGATAGCTGAAGATAACAAAGAGTGGTTAAAGGTCTTGCTAATGAGTGATCTGGATATTGAAAATCTAAACTGAAATGGAAGATTTATCACAAAAATTCAATCGCCTTTATAAGGTCATTTCGATGGGGAGCTTCCTGAGCAAAGAATCTCTTGGTGGGGAGATACCCTTTTTTATTTCACCGTATGACGCAGAACAGGAACTTGGGGTGCGTGATGGAATCAAAATGCTAAAAAACAAACTGAGTACCGCAGGTATAAGTGTATTAGAAGTTAATCTGTATGACACCGTTTCTGAAATTTTGGAAGAGAAAGGTGGCATGGAACGCATGTTTCGTGTAGAGAAAGCAAGGGGCAAAGAGAAGTTCTTGAAAGCATTGCAATCAACCCTGAATATCCACGAAGTTTTGATGCCCAGGATCGCAGGCAAAATTGAAGAAAGTGATGCTCAGGTCTATTTTCTGACAGGCGTTGGCCTGGTTTTTCCATTCATCAGGTCGCACAACGTCTTGAACAATCTTCAAAGTATAGCTAAAGAAGCGCCTACGGTTTGCTTCTTCCCTGGTAAATACGATGGGATTTCGCTGAACCTGTTCGGGAAACTAAAAGACGACAACTACTACAGAGCCTTCAACATTGAAAAAATACAACCAAAATGATAATCAAAGACCTTTTCGACAAACCGATTGACAGATACATCGAAACTGTTATTAAAGCCGATGATAAGAATAACATTTCAGAAGAAGTAACTGAATACGTTATCACCAATGAGATCGCAAAAAAGATTCGTGATTTCTTCTACGCCTACAACAACTATGGGGGAGCAAACGGAGTTTGGATATCAGGCTTTTTCGGAAGTGGTAAATCTCACTTGTTGAAAATTCTATCTTATGTTCTGGCGAACAAAGTGCACGATGATTATAAGTGCGGTGAACTGTTTGCCGAGAAAATTGAAGATGATGAGATGTTGAAGGGAGATATTATCCAGGCAACCCGAATTCCGTCAGAATCGATACTTTTTAATATTGACCAGCAAGCCCAGATTACGAGTAAAACAGATGCGAAAGCCATTCTTTCCGTCTTTTACAAGGTCTTTTTTGACCATTTGGGGTATTACGGGTTCCAACCACATGTGGCAGAATTCGAGGCCTGGGTCGATAAACAGGGGAAATATGATGACTTTAAAATAAAATTCGCAGTCAAGCATGGGAAGAGCTGGCAGGAAGCCCGTATCGACTATTTCGATCCACTGGTGACCGATGATATTGCTGAGGTGTTAAGTGATCTTAACGGACATGACGCAACGAAGTATGAATCGATCCTGGATGACCTGGAAGATAAACACAAACAGTCCATTGAAGATTTTTGCGAGCGGGTGAATGAATACATCAAATCAAAACCTACAGGATTTCGCTTGAATTTCTTTGTGGATGAGGTTGGACAGTATATCAGCGACAACACCAAGTTGATGTTGAATCTGCAAACCATTGCTGAAACTTTGGCTACCAAAACGAGAGGATCATCCTGGATATTGGTAACCTCGCAGGAAGATATGGAAAAGGTTGTTGGTGATATGAATAAACAACAACAAAATGACTTTTCCCGCATTCAGGCTCGGTTCAAAATAAAAATACCATTGACATCAGCTAACGTAGACGAGGTGATTGAAAAGCGTTTGCTTAAAAAGAAAGATGCACCACAAAAGCTATTGGCTGATGATTTTAAACGGGAAAGCGCCTATTTGGAATCATTGCTTTCATTTTCTGAAGCAGGCGTTCAATTCAAAGGATACTCCAGTGGCACTGACTATGGGAATAAATACCCTTTTGTACCCTATCAGTTTGACCTTTTCCAAAGTTGTCGAAGGGCGCTGTCTACGCACAACGCATTCCAGGGGAAACATGCCTCGGTAGGTGAACGCTCCATGCTTGGCGTATTTCAACAGGTTGTGAAGGAAATAGAGAACAGGGAAGGTAATGCACTGGTTAGTTTCGATTTGATGTTTGAAGGGATTCGCAACGAATTGAGAGGTGAAATCCAACAGTTTATTATTCTCGCAGAAAGAAACCTGGATGACCGTTTTGCGGTGAAGGTGCTGAAAGCTTTATTTCTGGTAAAATACTTCGGAAACTTCAAAACGACCCAGCGGAACGTGTCGGTTCTCATGATTGACGATATTAACGTTGATCTGAAGGAACATGAGCGTAAAGTAGAACAGGCTCTGAACGTTTTGGAAAATCAAAACTACGTGCAGCGTAATGGCGATTTATACGAGTTTTTGACCGATGATGAGAAAGACGTCGAAGAGGAAATCAAAAATACAGATATTGATGAACAGGTTATCACCAACCAACTGAAAGAAATCTTTTTCGATGAGATCATCAAAGATAATAAGATAAGATACGCTGATAATAAGCAGGATTACGATTTTACCAGTAAAATTGACGGTGCCACACTTGGTCGTGAGAAAGAACTGGAAATTGAAATCATTACACAAAACTATACCGATTACAGTAACGAAGCTTTCCTGAAATCCCAGACCATGGGCAGCCCAGGAATGAAAGTTGTGTTAGCTCCCGATGCTGTCTTCATTAAGGATTTGAAAATGTATTTGCGGACCAACAAGTACGTGAAACAAAACCAGTCAACATCAAACCGATCCGAGTTTAAACGAATCCTTCAGGATAAGGCCCAGCAAAATGCGGAACGAAAACGCAATCTTGTTTTACTGGCAAATAAATCGCTGGCGAATGCTACGGTTTACATGAACGGTAGCAAACACGAAATGGGACAGACGACCGATGGAAAGACAAGGGTAGTCAATGCCTTCCAGGATTTAATCAAAATGGTTTATCCGAGCCTACGGATGTTGGGTACCACTCAATACAGCGAGGATACCATCATGACAACTGTTCGAAGCCGCCAGAGCGAGTTGTTTGGCTTGGATGAAAATACCGTATCGGAAGCCGAATCAGAGATTGTTAACCTGATAAATAGAAGAAAGCGACAATCAGACAGAACTTCGTTGGCCGATCTAAGGACCCATTTCACCCGAAAACCATACGGATGGTACCCGAATGCCATTTGGACAATCACTGCAAAACTTTATAAACGTGGTAAAATTGAGTTTAAGCGTGACTCGAACCTGTTGGAAGACGAAGATGTCCTGAATGCTTTGTTGAACAGCGCCAATTATGGTAATACATTGCTCGAAGCACCGACTGAAGTTTCGCCTGAGGCCATTAAGAATTTGAAGCAAGCCTATGCTGATGCCTTCGATGAAACATGCTCACTGAAAGAAGCCCGAGATGTAGCCAATGCCTTTAAAGGAAAACTAAAAGAAATGCTGGTAGAGGTAAATAAGTTTCTGGTTCAGAAAAAGCAATATCCGTTCCTGCAAAGTTTGGAGCCTTTTAGCGAACACTTAGGACGATGGTCAGCCAAAGAATACAGCTACTACCTGACTAATTTGAGCGATATCGAAGATGAATTGCTGGATGCCAAGGAGGGCTTACTCGACCCGATTAAACGGTTCATGAATGGCGATCAGGTGAACATCTACAACTCCATCCAAACAATTCTTTCGGGGGATACTTCAAACCTGGACTATGTGGAAGGTGAAGAGCTGGATGTACTGAAAAAATTAATGGAGCATGAGAAACCATACACGGGTAACTTGATTCGGGATGCCAAAACAGCCAAAGATTCACTTTCTGCAAAAGTGTTGGAAAAGATTAATGCAGAAAAAACGAAAGCAAATGAGGCCATCGAAAAAGCGATCAGTGATTTAAAATCCAAATACGATTTTAATAAGTTGACCGATATTCAGAAAAAGCAAATCATCCAACCGCTTGAACTGGAGCTGAAGAAGTTGAAGGATCAAAGATATATTGCCGTCATTCGGGATATCAAGAACCGAGCAACCGATAGTCTTTTTACAAAGCTGCTAAATGAGATGGCTGAGCTGGCCCATCCTGTTGAAAAAACCGAAGGGGGAGATGCTCAGGATCATCCAGTAGTTCATTACATCAAACGCAACAACGTGAAAATTGAGTTTGCCAAATCAGAGCTACAAACAGACGAGGATGTTGATGAATACCTGAAGGCTTTTGAAAAGGCGTTAAAGTCTCAGATTAAAAACAACCGAAGAATTCAACTGTAGATGAACAGGGAAGAATTGATTCATAAATTGGCCGACCTGGAATGGGAAGACTTTGAGGTTAAGGCGGCAAAAGGTGAACTACCCAAAGATACCTGGGAAACGGTCAGTGCCTTTTCCAACACTTCGGGCGGATGGCTGCTGTTCGGTGTTCGTCAGAACGGCAAAACGTTCGAGATCCAGGGTGTCAGCAACCCAGAGAAGATTGAACAGGACTTTTTGAATACCATTCGAGGCGGTAAATTCAATGTATTTGTGCCAACCAAGCAGGCGAAGCATACCATTGACGGGAAGACGGTCATCGCCTTTTACGTTCCCGTATCGAAAGAAAAGCCTGTTTATTACAACAGTCTTCAGAATACATTTATCAGGCGGGGTAGTTCGGACCAAAGGGCAACAAACGAGGAAATTGATGCGATGTTTCGGGATCAGACTTTTGGTACCAAAACTTCAGAATTGGCTCCAGGTACCACCCGAGACGATATTCACGAGAAATCGCTGAAGCAGTACCGTGATTACATGGGGCGTTTCAATCCTGATGTCAGCTATAACCGCTATGATGAAGATGAATTTCTGCGGAAACTGCGGATTCTGGACAATGGGAATTGCACCTATGCAGGATTGTTGTTCTTGGGCAAGCGGGAACGGATAGAAAAGCATTTTCCCGATTTCCGAATCGATTTACTGGAGATACCAGGAACTTCCATTTCCGATGCGGCAACCAATTACACCTTCCGCCTGGATGAATACGAAAACCTGTGGGATTATTATTTCGAATGTTTCAGACGACTGAAACCTCAGGTGGATGTGGAATTTAAACTGACCAGCGAAGGCTTTGGCGAAGAGTTATCGACAGGACTGAAAGCGATGCGTGAAGCATTGGTAAATATGCTCATGCACGCTGATTACTTTTCGCCTGCCCATTCCCGAATTCGGATTTTTACCAACCACATTGAGTTCTTTAATCCTGGCGGTTTGCCAAAACCTTTGGAAGAGCTTAAAGAAAAGGATATTTCGCTACCCCGAAATCCGTTAATATCGAAGCTGTTTCGAATGGTTCGATTGGCGGAGAATGCAGGTTATGGTTTCGAAAAAATAGAAACCAACTGGAAACAGTTTAACGGTACAGCTCCCGTTTATGATATTGCCTTTGACTCAACCATCGTGAAACTTTACACCGAGGGGAAAGAGACGAAACCTTCGGAAAGACTTCGGAAAGACTTCGGAGAGCTTTCGGAAAAGCTTCGGAAAGCAATAGAGAACAAACCCGCTTCAATTGACTTGATAATGGGAGAATTAGAAGAAAGCTATGAGGTTTTTACAGCTCATCTGAAAGAAAAGTTCGGACTGAGTTCGGAGACGGTTCGGAGACAGTTCGGAGACAGTTCGGAGACAGTTCGGAGACGGTACGGAGACAAAGCCGTAGTATTTATTTTGCTGGTATTACTTAATAAAGAAATTACAGCCACAGAAGCATCTGAAATAATGGGAGTCACAACAAGAACCGTTGAGAAATACATCAAAAAACTAAAAACTGAAGGAATTATTGAACGGATTGGAGCGGATTTCGGAGGTTACTGGACCATAAAAAAGGACTGATAAAGCAATCAACGATATTAAAAGATTTCACCCCAAACAAACAACTGAAAGAAAAGAATGCTAACCAAGATTGGAATCGAAAACTTCCGAGTTTTCAAATCAAATACAGAGACGAATTTGGCCCCAATAACCATATTGACGGGAACGAATAACAGTGGCAAGAGTACCCTGCAAAAGCTTTTGTTTTTACTGTCACGAAGCGTTGAAAAGGTGAATAGCCGATTTAACTTTAATATGCTGAATTTTGATTCAGAAGTGATAACCCAAATCGATACCTTCTCCCGCAACCTGAATTACGACAGTGAAAGTGACACCATGGTTTTGTCACTGGGCGTTAAAGACAGATTATACAAATCACTGACATTAAAACTAAAATACAAGCCCATGCCTCCTGCTCAGGTGGTAAGTTTGTATCACATTGAAATTGAAAATGAAGGTAAAATTCTGTTTGATTTCAACTACACGCCATTTATTGAAATACTCGACAGGTGGGAGGTAAAAGACCTCGATGAACGAGAAAAGAACGGCTACAATGATTATTTCGCCTGGGAGTTAAATCCATACTTAGACGTCCCAAGACTGCTTGAAGCTGTTTACAGCCTGTTGATGCACGAAAAGATCAGTGAAATCCGTCAAAACGATATTTATCGAATTGGTGTCAGGATTAATAATCGTCGTGAACTAGACATTGATGAAGAAAAACGAAAGGAACAATTGGAGCAGGAAGGTATTTCATTTAATGACCCCAAGGCACACGAACACTTTCAGATGCTCATGATTGAAAGTGATGACCCGTATCCTACCGAACTTTTTGTTTGGGATGATAAAAAAGATGAATATTTCGAATTCGACCACGACTTGAAAGCATCTTGTAAGGTTTATTATGACGAAAATTCAGACAATCTTATTCCAACCCGACTTTATGAACTAGTCACCCAGACTGAAGATTTTTTTACCTGCATGATTGATGACATTGCAGTAGCTGAGCTACGCAACACATTGATTCAAAATAACATTTTAACCATCGAAGCGTTTCTGGAAGCTTACCAGCTTTTTGAATTTGGATTGATCTTTTTCAATATCTATTATCGACAACTGGAAACCAGTCCTCCAACGTATGGAGGCATACAGGAACACTACGATCTGGTTTTGGAATCAAGGGAGTTTGTAAATTTTTTTATGAATGAGAACTCTGGCCCGAAGACAATTGAAAAATTTGTGTCATCGATTGCCGATGAACACAATAATATTGTTGCCAAAATCCTGATGAGCGACCTATATAAAAAGTTATTTTCGATAACAATCACAAGCAAAAAGGGTAAAAACCCGACCAACCAGATACTTTTCCCTTACATCAAAAATAACTCCCGACCTGGTTCTTATGAGGAGGAAATGGCCAACTTGGGCCAAATTGCCCAGAAGATGCAGGATGCCATCACGCAGCCTGTCAAGCAACTGGGACAAGCGCTTTACGATTTTACCCATAATATCCAATTTGCGCTTCACCGATCTGAAATGAATCGCTACTATTTTTATTCCAGTGTAAAAAAGGAAGACCAGTTGTTTGTAGATTTTGGACGTCAGTACCTGCAAAAAACTTATAAAGCAACCTCCCGAAAATACTTTATAGACCACTGGCTGAAAGAATTTGAACTGGGTGACGAACTTGTGGTGAAACCAATACTCGCTGGCAGTAGTGAGGTCGGCATTAGCTATTACCTGAAGAATGGGGAAACAGAATACCCAATTGGCGACAATGGTATTGGAGCCAATATGGTGTTGTTGCTGATTATTCGGATTGCGATGGCTGTGAAAGGCAGTACACTGATTCTTGAAGAGCCAGAATGTAACTTACACCCCGCTTTCCAAAGCAAGCTGGCCGATATGTTAGTCTATGCTCAAAACAACTACGATTTAAAATTCATTGTAGAAACGCACTCCGAATATATGGTGCGAAAACTTCAATACCTGGTTGCAAACAAGGATAGTAAAATTGAAGCCGAAGATATTGCCGTTTATTATTTGAACAATCCGAAGAAGATACCCTTTGGGAAAAAACAGGTTGAACGATTAGAGTTCAGAACCGATGGTATGCTGAAACAGGATTTTGGCGAAGGGTTCTTTGATGAAAACGCTCGCTGGACAATTGAATTATTAAAACTTCAAAGCCCGAACTAATGAACACACATATTGATGAAGGAGTACTTTCGGTGTTTTTTAAATCGCAGCCTAAGCCTGTTCCACTTGGAGAACTGGAGGATAATCATTGTTGGAATAGCTTTTATGAATTTATAAAAACCCACAGTAACATTGTTGTTTATGGCCACGAACAATTTAGTTCGCTGCAAACTATTTTTCTAACCTCATTGACCACGGGGCGAGGAGATAGTAAAATTAGCTTCGATAATAAACCGTGGTCGTGCTATAAAAATGAAGTTAAATGTAACGATCCGCTTTCTTTCTATTGTCTGGAAGAAAAGGACGAGGCTAGCCAGCTTAAATACCGCAAAAAGAATGGCTTCTTATTTGCCTTCGAAAATGATTTATTCAATGTCTGGAAGCAGTTTAGTGTACTCAAGCCCATCACTAAAAAGAATGTACGAAAGCACAAAATCGGTCAAGGCAATACCGAAATGGATTTTGGGAACTGGAGCCAGATAGCGGATTATTTAACTCCGTTTACCGATGCTGTTTTGATTGACAACTATATTCTGAATGATCCCAGCTTAGTTCCCTCGAATTTGGAAAAGATAATGATCGAATTAGATCGGGCGACACCTGTGAAATACAATTTGACGGTGTATTCATTTGAGTCAGACCGCCCCAATATCAGTCGGGAAAAAGCATTCGAGATTGTAAAGGAAATTAAAACCCGAAATCAATTGAAATGTGAACTGGAGCTTGTGATTTCCAACAGGGAATTAAAAGAGCATGATCGGGGAATTTTCACCAATTACCTACGGATTCGGTCTGGCGATTCTTTCAACTACTTCAATTCAAAAGGCGAGGTAATATCGCACGGAACCGACATCTCCTTTAATTCAATGGCGAACAAAAACGAGCGGATGCTTTCGATGAGAACGCTTGCCGATGTTGCCTATAAAATAGACGAGATGAAGAGTAAAAATGTAGATCGAATTTTTGGCTCATGTAAAAACCGACTACTCAACCAGGCCAAACTGATGTTTCCCCTTTAAGATTTGTAAAAACAAACGATATCAACCATGAACACCAATAAACTCAAGAAATTTGCACAGGAAGCCCGCAGGAAATTAATGGAACAGGTGGGCGCCCGTTTGGCTTTGGTGCTGAGTACCGACTCGGCTGCCTTGCGTGAAAAAGCCGAACAGCTTAGAAAGTTGCAGGAAGCCATTAACAGCAGCAGCAAAGCACAGGTAATTGACAAGGTGGCCTATACCTGGTTTAACCGACTGATGGCGCTGCGTTTTATGGATGCCAACGACTACCAGCCCATTGGTTTGCGGGTGGTAACGCCCAAAGATGGCTATACCCTGCCCGAGTTGTTGGATGAAGCCAAGCAAGGACACATTCCTGATGATTTGCCTGTAAAAAAGCAACACATTTACGATTTGCTGGATGGGAAAATACCAAGCACCAACCCGCAAAACGAAGCTTACAAAGAGTTGTTGATTGGTGCCTGCAACCATTTGAATAAGGTGTTTCCTTTCCTGTTCGAACGTATTGAGGACTATACCGAACTGCTCCTGCCCGATGATTTAATCTCCGAATTCTCCGTTGTGCAGGACATGCGTGATGGCATGACCACCGAAGACTGCCAGCAGGTAGAAATCATTGGCTGGCTCTACCAGTTTTATATTTCGGAGAAAAAGGATGAAGTGTTTGCTTCGAAAAGTAAGGTAAAAAAAGAGGATATTCCTGCGGCAACTCAGTTGTTTACTCCACGCTGGATTGTAGAATACATGGTGCAAAACACGGTAGGTAAGTTGTGGTTGCAAAACCGCCCCAACTCCAAACTCCGTGACCACATGCCCTATTTCATTGAGTCTCCTTCGGTGCGAAGTGATGGGTACCTGAAAGTGAAATCCGTAGAAGAAATTACCTTATTGGACCAAGCTTGCGGAAGCGGGCATATTTTGGTGTACGGCTTTGAGTTATTGGCAAAAATTTACGATGAAGAAGGCTATAACCCCAGCGAAATACCGCAACTAATTATTGAGAAAAACCTCTTTGGTTTTGAAATTGATGAACGGGCTGCACAGTTAGCGGGTATGGCATTGATGATGAAAGCCCGCAACTACCAACGCAGGCTATTCCGTAAAGAACTAAAGCCAAACATTCTTTGCTACAGCGACCTGAAATTAACGACCACTGAGTTAAAAGACCTGTTTGCCCAACTGGAGTTAAAACTAAGCGATGAGCTGTTGCACGACCTCCAAAACATGCAACAGGCAACCAACCTGGGTTCATTGATTATTCCGCATACTTCGGAAGGTGTTTTAACAAAAACGCTGGAAACCGTAAAAGCCAGCCCGAAGAATTCAGATGTCTTCCTGGCTCCACAATTGGAGAACTTAAGAGAAACTTTAACACAACTCCTTCTGCTAAGTAGGAAATACCATTGTGTGGTGGATAACCCACCATACATGGGCGGAGGCAACATGAACAAGGACTTGGCAGACTTTGTAAAAACCAACTACCCTGCCAGCAAGGCCGATTTAATGGCGTGCTTTATGGAGGCTGGATTAAAAATGCTACAACCCAAAGGATTTTTAGGAATGATTAATCAGCATAGTTGGATGTTCCTGAGTAGCTACGAAAAACTGCGTGAAACATTAATCAAAGAAACGTTCTTCGACACACTCCTGCATTTAGGCCCACGTACCTTCCCTGAAATAGGTGGCGAAGTTGTACAGAACGCCTCATTTACATTTTGGAATACAACTTTTGAAAACAAAGGGGCTTACATTCGATTGGTCGACTACGACAAATCGGAATTGAAACGAACAAAAACCCTCGAAGCCATTCAGAACCGAAACTGCGGTTGGTTTTATACTTCTAATCAAAAAGATTTTTTGAAGATACCAGGTGTCCAAACTGTTTTTTGGATATCAGATTCAATAAAAAAAGTATTTCAAAATCATGTTTTATTAAAAAATATTTCTGAGCCGAGAAAAGGAATAACTACTGGAGACGACGCACGGTTTGTTAGGTTCTTTTGGGAAGAGGACTACAGCCGAATAGGTTTCAAAGGAGTGGAGTCTCTTGGTAAAAATAAAAAATGGTTTCCTGTTATTAGGGGAGGAAACTTTAGGAAATGGCATGGAAATCTTTTTGCAGTAATAAATTGGGAAAATGACGGATTTTCTATTAAAAATTTCAAAAATGACAAAGGGAAACTGAGGTCAAGACCGCAAAATACATCCTATAACTTTCAAGATGGAATATCTTGGAACGATGTATCTTCTGGAACTTTTAATGCAAGAATAACTGGGTTAAACACCTTAATGCAAGCTGTTGGCCCCAAGATCTTTAATTGTGAAAAACTAGAATTAATACTTGGCTTACTTAATTCTAAAGTTGGTTTTTTATTGTTTCAATGTATTGCACCAGGCATAAAATTTGAAGTAGGAACTGTCCAAAATTTTCCTGTATTTAAATCAGTTTTGTCGCTTACAGATAAATTAGAAAATTCTATTGTGAAAATCTCACAATCTTGTGTTGATTTAAGTTTGGTAGAATGGAATTCACGAGAAACGTCATGGGATTTCCTTCAAAACGAACTTATCCGAATCAAAGGTCAAGACTTGGAAGAATCCTACGATTTATACCAGCAATACTGGAAAAACAAGTTCTTCCAATTGCATCAAAACGAAGAAGAACTCAACCGCCAGTTTATTGAAATTTATGGTTTGCGGGAGGAATTAACACCCGATGTGCCGCTGGAAGATATTACCATCCTGAAGGAAGAGACCAGCATCGAAAACAGCCAACTGGTCTTCCATGCCGATGAAGTTTTTGCCCAGTTTGTTAGCTATGCCGTTGGTTGTATGTTTGGCCGCTACTCGCTGGATAAAGAAGGGCTGATTTTGGCCAACCAGGGTGAAACATTGGAGGATTACCTCAAGAAAATAAAGCCCCCCTTAAATCCCCCCGAAGGGGGGAAATCAGCGGCAACAGTGTCTTCCCTTCCCCCCTCGGGGGAATCGAAGGGGGCTTCTTTCCTGCCTGACGATGATAATATTATTCCTTTGTTGGATGATGAATGGTTTGAAGACGATATTGTTGGTCGTTTCTACGAGTTCCTGAAGGTAAGCTTTGGCAAGGAAAACTTCGATAAAAACCTGGCCTTTGTAGAAGATTGCCTGGGCAAGAACATCCGCAAATACTTTATGAAGGACTTTTATACCGACCACATCCGCCGATATAAAAAACGCCCCATTTACTGGATGTTCTCATCGCCCAAAGGCTCATTCAACGTACTCATCTACATGCATCGTTACACGCCAGACACCCTCAACAAAATCCTCAACGGTTATCTGAAAGAGTACAAGGAAAAGCTGCAAACGCACATGGAGCATCTCGACCATTTGATGGTTACAGGTTCGTCAACCGAGCAAACCCGAGCATCCAAACAAAAGGACAAACTCAAACTCGTTCTGCTCGAATTGCAGGAATACGAACGGGATGTCCTCTACCCGCTCGCCACCGAACGCATCGCCATCGACCTGGATGATGGCGTGCTGGTCAACTACAACAAATTCGGCAAGGCCACTAAAGAAGTTACTGGCTTGAACGACAAAGCCACCAAGAAAAAGGTCAAGGGATTTGACTGGATAAATGTGGAGGAGATACGGTAAGAAACAAAATTGATTAATCGGAGCAAGGATGAATGTAAGAGTACTGGGGCAGAATACTGAAAGCCCCGAATACGGTAAGGCGCTGGAGTTAAAAGAAATGTTTGAAGCCTGGCTTCACGGCCGAAAGGATAAAAACGATGACGTCATGATTATTCCAAACCTTCGGCTTTATGGAGAAGAAGTTACGGACCTTGATGTTTTAATTGTTGCCAAGTTTGATGGAGGACTCTACAAAGAGTTGCCGTTTTATCCGAAAGAAGACACAGAGGATAAGCAGGAATCACAAAACATGATACAGCGAAGGGTCTATTTCAATTCCTTTGTGATTGCTCTAACTTTCAGGAAAGAACAATCGGCAGAAATAACGACAATAAATGAAAATATTTGGCTGACCAGTGGGAACCGAAGTGCTAATATTTCAGAATATTCGAAGGATATTTCTTTTTCAGCAAAACACTTCCTTTCGATGTTCCTGGGAGCGGAGTCCAATCCGTTTGTGGTATCGATCTTGAATTTTGAAAGAATCCCTTTTTCGAAATACAACCAAAATGAAAAAACGGCTTCTTTTATCCGTGGAAAATTGACCATTGATAAGCTGTTGCATTCGCTTGTTCTTATCAATAGACCGATTGAAAAAAACACTTATTACAATGTCAATGGATTTTTCAATACGAAGACAGACTTTGGTAAGATTGGTGATGCTGTTACGTATTTTTCTAAAATCAGGAATGGTGTTGGTCCTCTTACAAAGCAAAAGCTTAATATGTATTCAAAATCACGTAACGACCTTCCTGACTATTACAACAGAGTAGGGAAAGAACTGCTGATTTTGAAAGGTGGAGCAGGAACAGGCAAAACGATGAAGTTGCTGCAACTGGCCTATGAAGTGTTTAAAGGAGGGAACCGATGTTTGATATTGAGCTATAATAGAGCCTTAACACAAGACATAAGCAGACTGTTACAACTTTCTGACATGACTGGTAAACCGATGGAGCCAACCATCGAAATAAAGACAATCCATAAATTCATTCGACCTATTATAGATGAACTAGCAGAATGGGTAGAGGAAGAAGAATTGAAGAAAACGAAACTGATTCTGGAAGAGAGGAATACAGAATATTCAAAAGAGGCAGAGGCGAAGCTGACTCGTAAGGAGCGGTTCTCAATAACGAATCATTTGTGGACACATTTTAATGAATTCTATATAGAACACCTTGCTAATGCGCACAAGAATATTGATAAGTTTCTGTCAGATGAAAATCAGGACTTTTATACCTCTATTCGTGAGATTCAAGAATCGTACGACTATGTTTTTATTGATGAAGCACAGGACTGGAGAAAAGAAGAGAGAGATATATTATACGCCATTTTTGGTTCGGAGAATATCATTATTGCAGATGGTTTGGAACAGTTGATCCGAACCAATGAGCCTTTGAATTGGGCAGTCTCAAAAGGCGCTCGTGTAGCAAATCATCAGGTCGAATTTCCTGCAAAATCGTTGAGGCAAAAAGCGAAGTTATGTGAGTTCCAAAAACTGTTTGCCGAAAAGTTTGGGACCATCTGGGATGTTAAGAAGAACGAAAATTATGACGATGGAAAGATTTGGGTTTTTAACGGTGAACTTAACGAACACATGTTTGGCCAGTTAAAAGCTTATACCGCAGAATATTCGATTGACAAATACGACGATATCCTATTTCTTACTCCAGGCCACTTAACGGAAAAGAGAACTGAAAAAAACAAACTGGATAATGCAGGCATAACAAAGGTGGTTAATGAGACGATTAAACGTTCTTTCAGCCTGATGGATGAATGGAAGCGAATGGGCGTGAAAATACACGACTTAACCTATATCGACCGAGAATCATTGAAACAGCCAATGCCTGGTGATTACAGGTTGCTGAGCTATGACTCATGCAGGGGATTAGAAAGTTTTGCTGTTGTCGCATTGGAAATGGATACCTTCTTTGACACCAAATTCAGTCACTACATAGATAGTGAAGAGGCTCAAAAAGAAGGAGGTATGTTTGTGCAGAGCTTCGAAGACAAGGCCCTTCAGTATGCATCCATGTGGGCTTTGATTATCTTTAGTCGGCCCGTTGACTTACTTTTGATAACAATAAAGGACAAGGAATCCACTTTTTATAAGATTCTTGAAGAAATTAATAACACCAGGCCTGGTCTAATTCAAATGATAAATTGAGTTTGTATGTCCGAAGCGACAACACCGACTTAATGAATAATGAAGGAAAAAACAAAAGTATGAACAAGATAGAAGAAGCACTCGTAAAGCGTTTTCAGAATCATCGTGTCGTTTTTTGGTACGATGAAAAAAAGGAGTTGACCGAGCAATATGAAGAGCTTGCGATTGATGGTGTTGAGAAAATTGCCGTAGAAGGTAATGAGTTTGAAGTAAAGTACATGATCAATAAGCTCAAACCCGACACTAAATTCTTGTTGTACTTCAAAGGTGCTAAACCGTCTGATGACGAGAATTGGTTGCTGGATATGGAGCTTGCTCACGACCTGTTTCACACCGATCAGGAAGCGATGTTCCTCCAGGAGATCGGCCTTGGGTATCACCTAAAAGAACTGGTGACCGAGCATATTGAATTCTTCAAAGCGAAAGAACGTAGGCTAAAGCTAAAAGAGTTATTGGGTGAAGGCGATGAACACGAAGATATCAGAGGGAAACTGTTGGCCGTCACTTTCAACACAGACTATGTGAATCTGATCACGTTCATTCATGCCCATGGTGCCGCATTTGTTGACGGCAATGAGCGGCTGGATAAAGAATTGGAGCGGTTCAACCTCACGAAGTATTATTGGGGGAAAATCAAGTATCAGTTTAAATATCAAAGTGAGAAACCATCGATTTACGATTTTCTTCTGGAAGTCTTCAATACCAATTTTGTGTTAGGCAAAAAATCCACGATCGATAAAGAATCCAGATTGCTGCTTTCACTTTGGAAGGACACGATCCAGTATCGGGAAAGTTTTGGGGCTATATCTGAGAAGATAGCTAATGACCTGGAGGTTGAAGATCAATTGTCGAGCGCAAACCTGGAAGAAATTGTCAATGACGACCTGTTCAAAGTTGTTGACCAGAAAATTGTGCATGACCTGGTTGACCTGGTTGCAGATGAGGCGATTTCTCATGACAAACTCATTCAACTCGTTAAGAAGCGTGAGAACAAATTTTGGTACTCTTATTCCGAGTATTTTTATCGCACCCTGGAGCAAGGTTCGCTGTTGATCTCCCTGGTTCGAAAATATGCCTCAACAAAGTATACTCAATTCAACGAAGGGATAGAACATTATACTTCTAAACTTTATGAGATTGACCAGGCTTATCGGAAATTTACTTACTACCATCGTCAGTCCAATCAAAACAGAATCCTGCATCGATTGTCTGAAAAAGTTGAAAAAGTATATTCAAACGACTGGTTGCTGGTCTTTAACAACAATTGGCAAAAGGTTATTGATGGACTGACATCATGGCCAACCAATGAGACTATCAGCCAACAAAGGTTCTTCAAACAACATGTCAAGCCCTATACTGAGAAAGGGAATCGGCTATTTGTTATCATTACGGATGCTTTCCGCTATGAATGCGGAGAAGAGTTAAGCCGAAGATTACTTTCCGAAAACCGATATGAATCTTCGCTTACGCACATGGTGGCCAGCCTTCCTTCATACACGCAGCTTGGCATGGCTTCCTTATTGCCGCATAAGCAAATCGAGTTTCATGAAGGTACTGATTCGATTGTTGTGGATGGGTTGTTAAGCTCAGGTGTTCAGGGTAGAACTAAAATCCTTTCCGAGAATTCAGGTGTACGGGCAACAGCCGTTAAAGCTGAGGATTTCATGAAAATGAATGCGAACACTGACGGGCGGGAATTTGTCAAACAGTACGACTTAATCTATATCTATCACAACCGTATCGACAAAGCGGGAGATGACAAAGATTCTGAAGAAAAAGTGTTGGAAGCTGTCGAAGCGGAGATCGACTTTCTAATGACCATGATGAAGAAAATAGCGAATATGAATGGTAATAACATGATGATTACTTCAGATCACGGCTTCATCTACCAACATCAACCTCTGGATGAAAGTGATTTCAGTGTGTCAACGCATTCAGGAGAGATATGGAAAGACAACAGACGTTTTGTAATTGGCAAAAATCTGAAGCATGGTGATTCTACTATTCTCTTCAAAGCATCCGCATTGAATATTCAGTCGCAGGTCGATGTTTTGATCCCGAAATCAATCAATCGGCTTCGGGTTAAAGGAGCTGGATCCAGATTTATTCACGGTGGAGCATCGCTACAGGAAATCGTGATTCCACTCGTTAAGGTGAATAAGAAACGACAAGATACTACCGCCCAGGTTGAAATCGATATCATTAAGTCAACCGACAAAATCACGACCAATATTCTTGCCGTTTCATTTATCCAGCAGGAACTCGTGACAGAACAGGTGCTGGCCCGAACAATCCGAGCCGCAATCTATTCTTCGGACGGTGAGCTATTAAGCGATCAATTCAAGTATATCTTCGATATCGAAGATGGAAGCGAGCGACAACGAGAAGTGAAGCACCGTTTCCAGTTGATGAGCAAAGCAAGCGGAAAATATAAAAATCAACAGGTGAAATTAGTTCTGGAAGAGCCTGTTGAAGGCACTACTAAATGGAGAGAATATAAAAATTATCTCTACACTTTGAATATTTCATTTACGAACGATTTTGATGATTTTTAGACTATGAAACAACTCGACATCAAGCTAAATCAATATTTCTCAGGTAAAGTAGTGCGAAAGGACCTTACCAAGATGGTTAAAGGAAATGCCATTGTTCCAACTTATGTATTGGAATACCTTTTGGGACAATATTGTGCCACGGACGATGAAGAAACCATCAATCAGGGAGTTGAGACAGTTAAAAGCATTATTGCCAAGCATTTTGTGCATCGGGATGAAGCCCAAATCATCAAATCAACGGTACGGGAGAAAGGTTCACATCGGATTATCGACAAAATTTCGGTCAAATTGAATGATCGAAAAGACCAATACGAGGCCAGTTTCGCCAACTTGGGTTTAAAGCAAATTCCGATTTCGGATATTGTTGTCAAGGAACATCAAAAGCTTTTATCAAGCGGTGTTTGGTGCATTCTCACACTGGCCTACTTTTCAACCGACCAGAAAGATGCTTCACCGTGGATTATTGAAAGTATTAAGCCCATTCAGGTCTCAAACGTTGATCTGGGCGAATATAAAGAAGCACGAAAAAATTTCACGAAGGATGAATGGATTGATGTATTGATGCAGTCGATTGGTTTAAATCCTGATGAATTTACCCGAAGAACCAAACTGCTACAATTGGCACGACTGATCCCATTTGTCGAGAATAACTACAACTTGATTGAACTAGGACCTAAAGGAACTGGGAAGTCACATATTTACAGCGAAATGTCTCCACACGGGATATTGATTTCAGGAGGTGAAGTCTCAAAAGCAAAACTGTTCGTAAATAACAGTAATGGTGAAATTGGCTTGGTTGGATATTGGGATATTGTCGCCTATGATGAGTTTGCAGGAAAAACGAAAAAGGCTGATCGTGGCCTGGTTGATATCATGAAAAACTACATGGCAAACAAGTCTTTTTCCAGAGGGACAGAGGTTTATGGTGCCTCAGCCTCAATGGTCTTCGTTGGTAATACCGACCATCCTGTTCCTTACATGCTAAAACACTCTGACTTATTCGATGCGCTTCCTAAGGATTATTATGACACTGCTTTCCTGGACCGTATACATGCTTATTTGCCAGGTTGGGAGATTCAAAAACTTCGGAACGAAATGTTCACGGAAGATTACGGTTTTATCGTAGACTATTTAGCAGAAATCCTAAGAGAACTTCGCAGGGAAGACAGGACGCATGAATACACAAAATTCTTCGAGCTGTCTGATTCGATAACGACAAGGGATAAAACCTCTATTGCTAAAACATTTGGGGGATTGGCAAAAGTAATTTTCCCTGCGGGAGAGATGAGTGAAGAGGATGCCAGGGAACTGATGGATTTTGCTATTGAGAATCGAAAGCGGGTTAAATTACAGCTTCAGAAGATGGATGAAACCTTTGAAGAGGTTGATTTTAGCTATACCGTTAAAAGCACAGGTAAACGGGTAACTATTGAAACGCTTGAAGTGATCGAATACTACGGCCTTCGGGAATTAAAACACGGGGATGATTCTAACGTCCTAAAAGAGGAGAATCCTCAACCGAATGAATCAGGCTCGCTAAAATTGGCAGATGGTCAGAAGATAATCAGAGATAATCAAACTGGGATCAGTTATGACAATCTGTTCGGAGCCTATTTAATTGGAGCGACTGACATAACTTTGGTTGATCCGTATGTCCGCCTTCCTTATCAGCTCCGTAATTTCATGGAATTTGCGAAGCTTGTATCAGAGAAAAAAGAAGGAGATGCCGAGGTTAAGCTCCACCTTGTGACAGCCAATAATGAAGAATTTATCGAAAACGCCAAGGAAGCTTTTGAGCACATGGTTTATTCGTTGGAATCGGTTGGTGTGCTGTTCTCATATGAGTTTGCCGACAATATTCACGACCGTTCTATCAATCTGGATAACGGATGGAAAGTAATCCTTGGTCGAGGCCTGGACATCTGGCAGAAGACAGGAGGTTGGTTCGACATTAATGAATATGTGCAGGAAAAACGGCTGTGTAAGGCGTGTGAGGTCACTTTTGTGAAAGCTTAGAGGGGCAGTTTCATAATGTTCAGATTACGCTGATTTTTATAAATTACTACTAATAAAAAATTTGTTCATTGTTGGCTGTTTTGGGATCATGAAATATCCTTTCGTTAATGAATTTGTCAATTTCAATTTCTGTGATCCCATATTTTTTTAACCGTTGCTTTATGATCTTTAGATCATTACCAAGTTTTAACATCGCTGAATTATACTCATCTTCCAGTTTGTTAAACCTGATCTCTTCGGGGGTATATTTATTTGGAAGGTTTAGAATGTCATTGACTTTGTAGTTCATAGGAAGGGCGATGCTTCGAAGGATTGTAAAATCTTCAAAGTAACAGGTTTCCACATCTATTGTATGACCATTGTAGGTAAGGAACCAATCACCAATAGAGATCGTTGACGTTCGGGAGATGCATGTATCAGCCATATCCTTCAGATAAAGCAAAGACATTTCAAATTTGACAGGACCAAATGCCTCGCAATACAGCGTCTTTTTCGAACCTGCGGTTACAAAAATTACCTCATCTGTTTTCACCGTGACTTCCAGCCTTCGTTTATATCCCTCAACCTTTGAAGGAATAGAAGCATTCAGAAACTTTATCGTATCCCTTAGTTCTATTGTTTTGCACTTGAACGAGGCTTTTATGGGCTTGGGTACATCTTTTGATTTCATAGTGGTTGGTTTACACTTGTCAAGACATATTCTTTGCAGGTGAGTAGCGCTGCATAGGGTCATAAAACTAATTAAAGAATTTATAGAATCTTGATATCATCCTATAGAACATACCTATTTTTATTATATTTGAATATGTCCGTGCTGATTGTCAAAACTGGTAGTAGGCTTGAAAGAACTGACTTTTTGAAATCATCTAAAAAATCAAATGACATCTATCCCTGACGAGAATGGAAATATCGATTGCCTTTATTGCATCAATTGTACTAATTGTGAACATTGTGTTGGGTGTATTAATTGCAACAATTGCACAGGTTGCATTACTTGTGAAGGATGTAATAACTGTATTAAATCAAAAGAATGCAGAAACTGTGAGAATTGTAAGCATTGTCTAACATGCAAGGGGTGTTCAGACTGCATCTATTGCCAAGGAGCGATTTTCAAATTTAATTTGTGGGGATATAAAGACTATTTAGTATGCGATAGAGAACATTTAACTTTTCCAAATAAAGGAAGATGCCAATATTCAAATAAGATAGAATCGTTCTTTCTCTTGAACGGAATAGTCCCATATAAAAGAACCCCAAAGAACACAGAATTCAAGAAAAAGCCAGTTCGGGAATTAGTTAAAGATGTTGATTGGCCTTGGGACCACGATGAAATTCAAAGTTTATTTTATTCTCAGGGGATTCAAATCGCTTGGAATATCGGGAAGCATTATGGGAAATACTGGATTACAACGGGTAATTTTAGAGCTAGCTGTACACTCCATGATTTATCCTTATTTTTAATTCTAAACAAATTTACAATTTCAGAAACAGATGTTTTTGAGTTCGCTGGATACAAGCATCGTCCCTCTTATTTCAATCTGCATGAGTTCTTTGTTGAATTTGTCGCCAACGTAGATATATCTAGACTTGAAGCCTATACAAACAAGGAGAGTTGAGATATGAATATTATAGGTTGTTATGTCGAAATTGTAAAGGAAGAAACTCGCTTGAATAGATTCAATTTATATAAAAAGGCTAAATGGCCAAATGAGGAGATAAGAAGAAAAGCGAGTGAAGATGAATGGGATTTTTACGGATTTAAACCTGTAAAAGGAAATATCGGAGAGGCCGTGGGAATAGTTGAAAATGATTTGTTCGAAGAAAATATTTACATAATATTGATCCTCGAAATGTTTTATGTTCCCATATCTGAAAAAAATTTAAAACTCATTTCAGAAGTAGATTATCTTAGAAGGAAAAAGGAAGAGGTTACGTTCGTAAAAGCATCTGAGGGATACATTACTCAGGATAAAGATCTTCTGTTTTCTGTTGTTGCAAAAAATGGACTCTTCGGTTTTAAAGATAATCTAGGAAATCTCATTACTGAATATAGATACGAATTGGCCGCTCCGTTTAAAGAAGGTAGAGCCTTAATCCGAGATAGTAATTACATGGGATACATTAATTACGAAGGATGCGAAATAATAAGTCCAATTTTTGAAGACGCTAACACTTTTCACGAAAAACGTGCAATAGTTAAAACCTCTAAATATTTTTCGATTAATAACATAGGCGAAGCCACCTCTGCAAAATATGATTACATGCAAGACTACAATGATGGTTTGTCTGCAGTATCCTTATCTCGCAAATGGGGTTTTGTCGATTTGGACGGCAACTTAAAAATACCGTTAGTTTATGACTGGGTTTTTAACTTTCATCACAAAATAGCAATAGTGCAAAAGGAGTCAAAATATGGTGCAATTAATATTCATGGACACGAAATTCTCCCTTGTAAATATGATTTTATTGGAGGTACGTCTCAAGATGGATGTTTTGCCGCTAAAAAAGGAAAATTTTGGATGCTTGTCTCTCCAAATGGAGCGGAACTCACAGACATATTATATGAATCATTGTTTGCATACTCAAATAATCTTTTTGCAGCCCAAAAAGATGGCAAATACGGCTTCGTAAATAGTATAAATGAAACAATAATTCCATTTATATACAACAAAGCTAATGTGTTCATTGACGGCATTGCGATGGTGAAAAAAGATAATAAAACGGGATACATTGATCCCAACAACAATATTGTGATTCCATTCGACTACGAGGAAGGAGAACAACAATCATGCGGACTTTTCTGCGTTAAAAAAAAGAACAGATGGGGGTGTATCGATCGCTCTGGCAAGATCATCATTCCGTTTAAATTAGATGAAAGTTGCTATTTCATTCACGATTTAGCGGAGATATCTATTAATGGTGAGTTTTGGCTAGTAAACAATCGTGGAAGTTTTATTAGACAATTATAGCAAGTAAAATTATTAAAGTAAAAATCTAGTTGACATATGGAAACAAAAGAAATAATAGCAGTTAAAGAATCTTGTAAAGGAAATCGAAAATCATTGTTTGAAATCGCTCCATGGGGAATCGATTTCGACTTACCTATCGGAAGATTCTTGGGTGTCTTTGAGATCGCCCTATTACAAAATGGGTTCACAAAATTGAATGAGTACAGCAATGAACGTAGAAAAGTCTATTTAAATGGCAATCAAATATTCCAACTCTCAAGGAATGAAACAGGAGTTACAGAAGTTGTTAGAATTTATGCCTACAATGGGTATGATGAGCAACTAATGGATTTCATGAATATTCTGAATCAACTAGTGGAAACGTATGGGGCTCCTCACGAATGGTTGGAAATTGACGACAACATCACAGCTGCTTGTTCTTGGGACGCAAGGAATGGTAATTGTTTATCAGTTGGGTTTAATTGCAGTTCAAATGAAATAGTCTTAAAATACTTAAAAAATCAGTATCAGTAAAATTCAAAGACTTAACAAAATAGATTAATTCAGGCCGTTCAATTATACAAAACCGAGTATTAAGCATAATGCTAAATTGAGAGTTTGTTGTATAATTAAAGATCAGTAAGAAAAAAAACCGAAGTCAATATGGAAAGATTAAAAAGGACAAAACTAAATATAGTGATTTTTGGCATCTCCTGGCTAGTATTTCCACCGCTTTTCCTTTATCTATCAATAAAATGGAAAAAGCCCAAAATTTTTGGCCGAATTATCCTGACCATCTTTGCCCCAATTTCATTGATTTTACTGATGACAACAACCGTATACGGGTACTCTTACTATTACCATTATATCAAAAGAGGAAGTAGAGCTGAAATAGAGGAAAGTACTGGCATCGACTTCCCTGGATTTAAAACTATAAAAGAAAGACAACTGCAAGGCTCTATCGGGTTCAACGGAGACTTCAACATGACACGGACTGTTCAAATAGATACAGCATACATTGATGGCATCCTCAACGCCATTAATAATACCCAACTAAATGATTCCGTTCCACCGAATGTTTTTAAAGGATGGGATACAAGAAGTACGGATAAGATATCATTTCACTATCTGGATAAACAAGACTACATTGATTTCACTATAGAAAGAGAAACGGGACTAATGGATATAAAGTTTGGCAGTTACTAACCTTTGAACTGGGCAAACTAAAGGTCTATCCTTCAAAATTATCACCTAGGTTTATGCCTTCTTGTTATTGAGACTTATCAGATTAGTTTACATTCGAAAGTGGTAGAAGAATGTTGAATACGACTTACTTTATTCGTAAATTAAAAGGCTGTATTCTACAAACTAACCTTTGAATTATGACACTACATGAAGCCATTTACAAATTGTTGACTGAGAAAAACAGATGGATGTCAACACAAGAAATCGCAAATGAACTAAATACCAACAAGTGGTACTCCAAGAAAGATGGCTCTCTTATAACGGCTTTTCAGATACATGGTAGAACTAAAAACTATAAAGACCTATTTGAACGCAATGGTGCACTAGTTGGTGTAAAAGGTAAGGCTAATCAAATTGTAGTGTCAGCCCCCAAGAGTAGTTCTGGCAGGAATCTTACTCCGATTAATAATTCATCGCTAGACATTCATCTTGTTGAGAAAGTTTTAATGAATGAAAATAACTTTAAGCCTGCAAACAAAATAGAAGAGTTGGTTCCCAACCGACCTGGTGTATACTGCATTCGGATAAAAGAGGTCTCATTGCTATCTGAACCATTCAGAAAGATACTAAACGAAAGAGGACACAATATTATTTATATAGGCATTGCTTCACAGAATCTTAGAACAAGGTTCTTCAATCAAGAACTAAATGCAATCGGGCATGGCACATTTTTCAGGAGCCTTGGAGCTGTTCTCGGGTATAAACCTCCTGTTGGCTCATTACTAGGAAAAAGAAATAAGAGAAATTACAAATTCAGCAATTCCGATGAATGCCAAATTATTGACTGGATAAAAAACAACATAATCGTCAACTGGCAGGAATATGACAAAGAATTAGATGAATTTGAGTCCGAATTAATCGTAAAGTATCTGCCACTTTTAAATCTTGCGAAAAACCCAGCAGCTTCAGATAAGCTAAAAGCCCTTCGTGCAGAATGTGTAAGTATTGCAAATACAATTAACAAATGAATACTCCACCCGATTAAAGGTTAACCATTCGGCCAATCCCGTCTTATTTTTGTAGACCGAGTAGTTTTCTTTCAAAGTTTCTCTAAAATGTTCGGAGAACTTTGAGAGATTTAGGAGTGACTTTGGCTTGTTGGGTTGAACTTATGGGGCAGCAGTTTCCTAGAAGCCCCTCCTGGCTGAAGGTAGATTTTGTTTCACAAATTACTATGTCTTATAGAAAAGTTTCCATTATTTTTTGTGAAACAACATGCAAATCAAGGGGCCTGGTGATGATTTTTTACCGATTCTATCCCATTTTAACGCTTGTCCTATTTTAATCTTGTAGAAACAATTTTTAGGATACAATATGACCATGAAATCATCCTAATCTAACTCAAAGAATTAAGATTGGAAATTATTATGTCGGTCGGACGACTATGGGTACAACTATTGCTCTGAAACGCTTGCGAAAAAGGAGGTACGAGGCTATGCTCACCTATTACGAAAAACTTACCCCACATCACAGTGTACCGCCCTATACGAGACCCGTACATGCGGTGGTGTCGTTAGTTTGTACTCAAAGGATTTCAATGGTAAAGTTAATTGATCTATACCTTTGATAAAAAGCTCCATCTGCTGCGCTAACTTTGCGGTGGTGTTAGATAAAATCTAACTCTCATATTAAGGACAGCAGATTTATTGAGTTGAAGCCAGAGAGTATATAGGGCAGAACCCATTATCACGATGTTAGCCACTCAATGCGGAGCATAAAACAAAATGTTTATGCAAGTATATGGAATTGATTTATCAATGGAAAAGTTTGATGTTAGCTTTATCGGAATCAATGGAAAAGCGAAGAGCAAACAAGTGAACAATAGTCTGGCAGCGATTTCCAAATTTTTAATGACTCTACCCGACGATTGTGTATTATGTGCTGAGCATACAGGCGTTTATGGAGAGATGTTGGTTTTCTTATGCACCATGATGAACATTCGGATTGCACTTGTTCCAGGCTATACAATTAAGCATAGTTTTGGAATGACCAAAGGCAAATCAGATCCGATTGATTCTTTGAGAATTCGGGAATATGGAGAGCGATTTGCAGATAAGCTGACCTTTGTCACTGCAGAGAGTGAAAACATTTCAGAGCTTACACAATTGTACGCTCTACGTGCACAATTAGTAAAAGAACGAAAGGGGCTGCAAACGAGCGAGAAAGGTCATTTTCACCGACCACATCAGAGCATCCATGTTCATCGACATATTCGAACAATGTTAGAAGTTCTAGACGTGGAAATAAAAGCGATTGAGCAGGAAATAGAGATTATAATACAATCAGACGATTGCATAAAGGAAAATTATGATCTTGCTCGAAGTGTTAAAGGAGTTGGTCCGATAATCGCCACTGACTTACTAATCAAAACTGGGAACTTTGAACAAATCGATACGGCGCGTAAAGCTTCTTCCTATGCAGGGGTTTGTCCTTTTCCCCAATCTTCAGGCAAGATGGTTTCAAAGAGTAAAACCAGTCCTTTTGCCGATAAAAAATTGAAATCTCTATTGTTTATGGGGGCGAAATCTGCAGTTCAGCACAACAAAGAGTACCAGCTGTATTTTCGAAAGAAGATGCTTGAAGGAAAGCCCTATTACGTGATAATGAATAATATTTCGAACAAACTTTTACGGACAATCTATAGCGTTGTGAAGAACAAAACGCCGTACAAACAAGATTATATCTGTTTAGATCCCAGAACAAGAAAAAATAAAAATAGCTTCTCAGAAAAAGTGGCTTGAAAATTTGTTTTTGACTAGAGTATATGAGAGGTTCTCCCTGCTAGTGTTTGCTAGTGGGGTGGCTACTCGATTAACAGCTGCCATTTGTTATTTGAAGTAAGGATGATGAATTTGAGTTATTTCTCCTTTGTTATTTTCATATTCAATCACTGGTAAAGAATATTCACCTAATAGAAATTTCTCCAATTTACTTATAGTAATTGCTTTGTAAACTCCATTGAGCATATAGAACGTTGGCGTATTTATAAAGAAAAGACCTTCTACAGAAAAATCTGTTATATCATATTCAGGTATATTATACACAATTTCCAAATGTCCTTGTAATACTTCCTTATTAGCACTAACCCAATTTATTTTTCGCTCTAATTGTGGTTCATAGGATTTTAAAAAATTAGTATAATCTGTTCGATAGCCAACAGCCTCATATCTTGCTTTATTATATTTAGAATCTACCACAAATATTTTTCTCGTTTTTTCATCCACTATTATAAAGTCAATTTCACCCGCCAAATGATTATCTATGTTTAAGTTGTGTTGGCTAGGCCTTTTAAAGGATCTTATATTTCTACAAAATCTAATTTTATGTTTATTTAAAACTTTCTCTACATCATCTTCTAGAATCTTATCATGCTCATTACCTTTTTTACTCATAAACCTGACCATACATTTAACATATTTCCAATTTTCAGGAATTGTGTTCCAACTAATAGCATTTGTAGCTAAAACATGCATAGATTCAGCTATTTTATTCTCCCCAACTAATGCTCTTTCAACACCTCCAATATTGTATACTAGAATTGGGCGAAACATATATCTTTCTGTGGAGTATGGTTTCAAAATAGCATCCTCTATAGAGAGTTTATTACTTCGGTTCAAAATCAGACCATTATAAAAAGCCTTTGCAATTTCTGAATCAATCCCACTTTCTTGAGCTAAATTAGTTGGAAGAACATAGGGTTCAATTGTTTGTAGCTCTGATTCACTGAAATGTCGTTTAATCATAAAAATAATCCCTATGGCAAAATCATAATCTATTTTAAAACAAGTATTTATTGCTTGTTTTAAGTCATCACTAGCATTTTCATCATGCACGCCACTTTCATAATCAGTTTTTAGCAGGGGAAATATTTCTGAATAAACTCTTCCATAGTGTTTTTGCCATTCGACACCTATCGCATGAGAAGCATCAAAATCTACTTTTTGAGCATTGCTAATCATCTTTTGGTATGCTATGTAATCAGCAAACGTATAAATCCAAGTTCCAAGATAAAATAGCCTTTGTATTTTCTCGTCCATTTCAAGAACATGTTTTCCCGTTGGGAGACTCCCCCAAGACAAATCAATTTCACAACCTTGTTCTAAGATTAATTTCAGTATTCTACGATATATAGAAAAATCATTTTCATCTACTTCTCCAAATGATTGCCCATTTCTAGTCTTATTCAGGAAATCTAATGACTGTTCATGAAGAAAAAAAGTATAAAGAAAAAATGAAAGAGAAGTTTCTTCTTGTATCAACTCTCGAAATTCAAGAACCAAGAATTGAAAAGAATCTAAAAGAATATTTTCAACTTCGCTACTGTCACTAAACTCATTTTCTCCGTATTTTTCAATGATATATTCAGATAATTTGGTCCAATAAATGCCTATATAAGGTTCATATTCGAACGTTAAAATTATATTGCCATAAATATTTAGTCTTGCCATGAGCGATTTTTGGTTTGGTTGCTGCTAACGATCTATTATTTTATCCACCGTTCTAGCGTGCCGTTAAATTAGCAATAATATTTGATATCGTCAGTTTGATTTTATTGGAGTTGTAAATGATGAGTTTTTGGAATAGGTCAGCAACGTATGTTATCATTCCTATCAGTAACCTGAAACTTTTGTAAATCTACTGGTCAAAAACTCTATTTAACAACGTAGCAGATTGAATTGTGCAAGCAAATAAACGTACGTTTTTTTGATTCACTATAACAGGGGAGGTTTTGTGGGTTTTCGGGCATAAAAAACTTCCACCTATTATTTGGGGGAGTAACGCTCCGCCTCGAATTGGAGAAGTTTGCATTTTACCAACTAATCAGACGACACCCTCAACCTTCACCCAACTACTCTACTTTAAATAAAATTAGTTTAAATTACATAAAGCTATTCTCGATATGCGGGATATTTTGTAGTTTTCTTGGTGTAAAAACCACGGTCAAACTATACGTCTTAGCCCCAATATGTCCAAACACGGAACTATCCGAAGATATACACTCGAAATCGAAAAAATTCGACAGTCTCTCTATCCTTCTTTTATTGAAATAAAAGAATACTTGAGTCAACATGGCTTTGAGATTGGAGACAGAACCCTACAACGAGATATTGAACAAATTCGTTTTGAATTCGGAATCGAGATAAAATACGGCAGGGATAGGAACGGATACTATATTGACTATGAAAACAGTTTAAATACAGAGTCATTCTTCAGATTCCTGGAAATTGTTAATACTGCAGAGCTATTAACAGAAAGCCTATTACAAAGCAAGGATACCTTAAAATACATCTCCTTTGATACAGGAGGCGGATTAAAAGGGATTGAGAATCTGAAACCTCTTTTGAAAGCGATAAAGGAACAGCGGAAAATCTCGTTTAGTCACCTCAACTTTCACACGAAAAAGACGAGAAAATACACACTGAAACCATACTTACTGAAGGAATACCTGAATAGATGGTATGTAGTAGGAATAATCGGAGGTTTTACAGATTTCAGAACTTTCGGGATTGACAGAATTGAAAATTTGGATGTCAAGGCTGAAACCTTCGTTCTCGATGAGAAATTAAATCCAGCAGAAGCATTTAATCAAACAATCGGATTAGTCTATTCGGAAAACTCCGTTCAGAATGTTGTATTATCATTTACTCCAACCCAAGGGAAATACATTAAGACTTTACCTCTTCATTCGTCTCAAAAACTACTAGTCGACAACGATAATGAATGTAGGATTAGCATCGATGTGATTCCCAATTATGAACTAACCCAACAAATTTTGAAATACGGAGACACCATAAGAGTGTTGACGCCAGATTGGCTTGCAAACGAAATAAAGCAAAATTTAAAACGAACAATTCAGAAATATGGCTAGTACGACAAAATTTGACGTAGTCGTAGGCTTTATTTACTTGAAAAATCAAACAAAATGAGTGAGAATATTCTAACAATCAAACAATACTTTCAGAAGGGAAGTTTTGTAATTCCTAATTATCAACGTGGTTATAAATGGGGAGTACCTAATTCAAAAAAAGGCTGTGCTGTTAGTGTACTGATGGATAATCTTATCAGTTCCTATTCCGCAGGATTAGATGAATACTACATCCAGGGTGTCACCGTCAGCGAAGACGGTGATTCAATAACACTTATTGACGGCCAACAACGTACCACCACTTTTTATTTACTGCTAAAGTATCTTGGCCTGGCTAACTTGCCCAAGATGAATTATACTATTCGGAAAGAATCAGATTATGTACTTTCTAAGTGTTCAATTGAAAAAGGAGAGCTTCTGTTTGATCCAGAACCAAATAAAACGGAAAGTGATTACAACTTGCAAGATATCCATTACTTCAGGAAAGCTGTGGAAACGATTCATTCAAAAACACAAACTACAGATAAAAATCTCTTTCTAGATTGGGTTCAGCACAGGGTCAAACTCTTCTACATTAAAATAGACAAAAGAGAAGCAACAAAAATCTTTTCAATGATGAATGGCCAAAAAGCACAAATGAAGGACGATGAGCTGGTAAAGGCCGCTCTGCTGAGTAAAGCCTCTCGACCTCAGGCTGTATCTGATCAAGGTAAAGCTCAAACTTTCAAGGCTGACTTGGATGAGTTATTGCAAACGATTAGGAAAAAGGTGGGTGAAGAATGGGAAATTAATACTCTCCGAAGTCAATACGCCAGAGAGTGGGATAAATGGTTGTACTGGTGGAACAGGAAAGATGTTAAAGATTTCTTCGGAAGTGGTAGCAGTCCAATGGGCTTGTTGCTTGAATACTACTTTGAACTGCATAAGGAAGACGATTCAACGAAGAACTACAACTTCACAAATTTTAATGAGGCATTTTTCAGCGATACTACCAAAGCAAAACAACACTTTAAGGGGGTACGAGATTTACAAAAGACATTTGAGGATTTATTTAACTCATATGAATCATTCAACTATTTAGGACTGATTATTAAAGGAGGAGGAAATAAGAAAGATGCATTATTATACTTACTGGAGAATCGGACAGCTACAAATATTCACCTTAAGGAATATGCCAAGTGGACTTTAGTTGGAGCCACCCACCGACAAATAACGAGGTCCTCAGAATTGGGAGATGAAGAAGAAACCAAAGAAAGTAAAGCTCAAGTGACTTTAACAAACTTATCGGCCAAACAAGTGTACGGAAAACATGATTCTGACGCATTAAAGCAATTGCTAAGACGTAATGTGGAATTAGACAACAACCTAAAAAGGAAATTTGATTTCAGCATTTACGGAGAGAAGTCTTTGGAACACATATACCCGAAGTCGTGGGAAAACGAAGAGCAAAGTAAGCTTAATTTCATAGGAGACCTGGATAAAAAACTTTCCGTTCATTCCATCGGTAATTTGGTATTAATTAAGAAGAATGAAAACTCCCAGTTTGGAGCAAAATCTTTCGATGAAAAGAAGAAACTGTATTATGATTTAAACAATGTAAAATGGAGTTTAAAGCTTTTACACTCGGTGTCAGTTTTCTCCAAGAACAAATGGGACGAAAATGATATCGAGGAAAACCAAACGGAGTTTTTAAAAGAGATAAAAGACTACTATAAAATCCAATAATTCGGAGGAAATAACGATGAAAGCTAAATTAGAAAGCGGAAAACAATATAGTTTGACAGACCTTTTTGGTGGTGAACGTAGAGTAATCATTCCCGATTTGCAGCGAGATTACTGTTGGGGTGACCAAAATCACGGGGCAAACAAAACAGAACTGGTGTCAGGTTTTCTATCAAACTTGATTGATCTATTTAAGAGCGATCGTAATAGGGACCATCAACTGGGGATGATATATGCTTATGAAAATCCAGTAGACCATATTCATCTCTGTGATGGACAACAACGCATCACCACATTATATCTCTTTCTGGGGATGTTGTATCGATACGTAGACAACGAAGAAGGCAAAAGCATACAGAACTTTCTGATGTCTGATTTTGAGAGAACAGACGATAGAGAGCCGCACTTACAGTATGCTATCAGAGAAAGCACCCTTTATTTCTTAAGTGACTTAGTCTATGAGTTCTTTTTTAATTCTGAGTTAATTGAAGTTGAAGCTATAAAAAATGCAAAGTGGTACTTTGCAGATTACAACCAGGACCCGACTATTCAGAGTATGCTCAACGCTTTAGCTCTGATGGAGGATATTATAAGAAACATTACGAACCATCGGGACTTGGCGAATTTCCTTCTTGAAAGAATCAAATTCTTTTATTTCGATATGGTCAATCGTCAGCATGGCGAAGAAATGTTCGTAGTAATAAACACGACAGGAGAGCCTTTGACACCAACCGAGAATTTAAAACCCATACTTGTAAATGCAGTCGAAGAAGAAAATCAACAAAAGGAAGCGAGCGATATTTGGGAAAAATGGGAGAAATGGTTCTGGTTAAATCGGCTTGATGGAGAACATGAAGCTGACGCAGGATTAAATCAATTTTTGATTTGGTATTGGCAAATTAAGTTAAGACAAGAAAGCGACTGGTCACAAGGGAAAAAGGAAAATCTAAAACCTCAAAAGCTATTCAAAGAAAGACCTGTCAGAAAAAATGAAGACGAAAATTCCGAATTCTCTGTCATAAGTGAATCTGACTGGGAAAAAGCGAGATCAATAAAAGAAGTTGACAAATATTTTGAACAGTACACTATCTTGAATAGCTATATTAAGGTTGAAAATTTCCGTAAGGTCCTAAATTTTGAAAGAACTAAACCAAACTCGTTGAGAAATTTTAGTTCGAACCAAGCTCAAGACATTATCGTTCCAATGTTCGAATTTATGGTTCGATTTCCTGAAGAGGATCAAGATCACTGGTATTTCTTTCGTAGGCTACGAAAAAATTACTACGATGGCAACGAATGGGAAGATAGAAATCAAAACTATGTAGATTGGAGACATATTCTTGAAATTATAGGGAAAAGTGAAGATTCTGATTCAGTTCTTAAATACGAGAAAGGCACAGAGGATCTTAAGAAAATACCCAACGTGAGGAGTAATATTTCTAGGTGGTACAACCACGAAGCCAAAAGGAAAGAACGGTTAATTGAATCAGGGCATCGAGTAAAAGTTGAAGCATGGGAGGATCACCAGGATTTCATGGGAGATTTGTCTTTACTATTTGAAGTCGACGACGTTGCCGACAGGTCTGATATTGATGAAATACTGCGTTTGGAAGACTATTACAGAAATTACACCAATACTATCGATCTATTAAGAAACCAGTATAATGGAGAAGATATTAGTAAGCGAAAACTTTCAAATTTGTTTCGGTTATTCAGACTATTCTCAGGCTGTAGTAAGGTCGGACACATTTCAAGAGTTTCCTGGGAGATAGAAGGTGTTCTTTTTTCTAAAATTAAGAATAGGGAACATTTCAATAATGCGAAATTTAAAGAGCTATGTTCTTCCCGAAATCTCGAAAAATACAGTGAAACCTATATCATTGAAAAACTGAATGAATGGAACCTTTTAAGCTTAGATGAGAATAACTATTCCGTTGAGAGATATATTAAGGCATGGCTTACGTTAAAAGTGTTTAGGGCTGTCAAAGAAAATGAAGTATTGGCATACTACGATGGTAATGATACAGGTGTTGCCGCCTACATAGATATGAAACGGAATCTACTTATCAAAGAAACTTCCTTTAGCCTGCAAAACTCAATGTGTGGTTTTGCAGTTAAGAACGGTAGAGGAGGTGAAAGCTACGTACGTTATACTGACGATATCCATTGGCAGAAAAACAGCATAATAGACACTCCATTCTGCGGAATTGAGCGTAAAGACGATTTAAGAACAATCTCCAGTTTGGAGGAAAATAGGAAAGAAATAGACCAAATAATCGATTATATATACAGTTATGAACTTTGTTGCAATTGACTTTGAAACTGCCAAGGACCACCATGTTTGTGCTGTTGGTATTGTTACTGTCGAAAACGGAATGATTACAGATGAATATTATTCCCTGATTCAGCCTCCAGAAAACAAGTATAATTGGCACAATATCCAAGTGCATGGTATTACCGAGAAGGATACACGTTATGCGCCTACTTTTGTTCAGGTGTATCCTGAAATCAAGCAGCGTTTATCTGGCAAAGTTGTAGTAGCACATAATGAGTCTTTTGACCGAAGTGCGTTAATGAAAACGATGGCAGACTTCGGGTTGAGTTATGCTGAACTAGATATTGCGAGTCGCTGGGAATGCACGATGAAACTCTGTAAAGCAAGCAACAAGTACCCTTCGGGTAAGCTAAACGAATGTTGTGCTGTTCATGGAATCAAGTTGAATCACCATGAAGCCCTTTCCGATGCCAGAGCTTGTGCCGAGCTTTTTTTGAGAAGGTAGCAGACTACGACATACTTTGGCGATGTGTGAAAATACATTTGCTCCCATAATCAGAAATCATTTTCATTATGGGAGCAAATAGTAGTATCAAAGAAAGCTTTGTTTCTAAGAAACAAATACTCGAAAACGCCAGACTTACACTGAAGAACGAATTCATCGGAATAGATCAGGTAATTGATGAAGTGATTGACAATGTAAGTACATGGTATTTCATGCCAGACCTCCAGGAAAAACCAGTAATCATTAATTTGTGGGGATTAACAGGCGTTGGAAAGACATCTCTAGTCAAACGACTTGTTGAACTAATCGATTTTGAGGATTCATTCTATCGGTTCGATCTTGGGGAAAAGGAAGGTAGTTTTTCATTTAGAGATTCTCTTGATGAGTTGTGCGAAAATAGTGATACCTCCCCTGTCATCATTGCTCTGGACGAAATTCAACATAGTCGTACAATTTTTGGCCCGCAAAAGCAAGAGGTTGAAAATGATAAGAATCGCCTGATCTGGGAGTTAATCGACTCTGGAAAAATTCAATATATTGAGTGGAAAAGAGGTCTTTGGGCTTTTGAGACTTTGCTTCACAGGATGCTGCATCTGAGCAAAGCAGGTGTAGAAGTACATAAAGGAGTCGTTGTAAATAACATTGAGTTGTATTGCAATGAGATGAAGGTGACATGCGAAGAGGGCAAAGAGGTCTTGTTTTTCCCCGAGAATGAATACAATTTGATTCTAGATTTCGCAGGGCCTCAACTCGGACTGCATTTAAAGCAAGATGTCAAGAACTTACTTTTGTCCTTCTCAGCTAACGATACAATATTTTTCTTGAACAAAGTACTGAAAATTGGCAAACGCCCTTCAACTAAAAGCTTTACGCATGCGTTGATTTTTGTTCTCGGAAATCTAGATGAAGCATACACGATGAGTGGTAATTTTAGTGCGGATATTGACGCTGATGAATTCAATAAATCTTCAAAGAAGATAACTGTCCCCATAATTAAGAATGCACTTCAGAGTAGATTCCGCAATGAGCAAATTGCGAGGTTGGGCAATATACATATCATCTATCCTGCATTGAGCAAAGTATCCTATCAGAAGATTATTCAAAATGAATTGGAGAAATATGCTCAAATGTTGAGTAAGAAATTTGCACTTGAGGTTTTATTTGATTTTACAATAAACGAAATCATTTATAGCGAAGGAGTTTATCCAACTCAGGGTGTAAGGCCGATTTATACTTCAATTCACCAAGTTCTGAAAAGCAAGCTTAGTACATTCTTCGCTGAAATATATTTGAAATCACTGGATGTTGATTGTTTGAAGTTTACTGCAAAAGATAAGAAACTGCATTGTAGTTATTTGAAAGCTGGAAAAATCGAATCAGCACTAAGTGCAAAGATAACAGCTACACTTGAGGAAGTAAGATGTAGCAGGAAGGACGACATGCAAGCAATTACTGCCGTACATGAAAGTGGACATGCCGTGCTTGCAATTGTTCTTATGAATACTCTGCCAGACGTAATCTATTCGGTCACAACAGATGCAAATAACTTAGGGTTCGTTTATACAAATTTTCCATGGAAGTATATTTCAAAAAAAGAACTTGTACCCAGGGTGGCAATGATGCTTGGTGGACTAGTTGCCGAAGAATTGGTCTTTGGTGATGAACACCTCACATCTGGAGCAACCAGTGATATTCGGAAAGCAACAGAGTTCCTTTCAAGGATGTACAAATCCAGCGGTTTCGGGAGCCTTCCGATTTCATACAGCATTCCCGTGAGTGGAGAAAACGAATCCTACCATAAATTTGAAGAAGTAGAGATGGAAATAAGGTTGGCCATAGAAGAAGCAAAGCAACTTGCCCAAACTGCTTTGCAAAAAGAGAAAAGATTTTTATTGAGCTTGGCTGACTCGTTGAGTGATAATCGCATGTTGAAGCAGGAGGAAATCCGTGCTATTGCCAATAACACTATGTCTGGCAAAATTGACTTGATCGAAAACGGGGACTATTTGTTTTACAGAAAGCATTTGAAAAAAGAGATTGAAAGATTCAAGAACTCTATTCCTTCATGCAGCTACCCCGAAAACTCAATTTCACTAAATCAAGACACTAACAACTAACCACTAAAATTCTTTATTGGTGATAATCCTTTTTTCGTTTTGCTATTTTATGTCATGAGGATTTTAATGGTTGTCCGCAAGAGTTTTGAAGGCATTTTTAATCAAGAATAAAAGGGAAGTAAATATTTGTTCTGTTTCTGGTTGAAAATCTGGCTTTTGCTATTGTTTTAGTGTAATTTTAATGTGTGATTAAAAAGGAACTAAAATGAGAATAAAATACAACAGAGTTTCAACCTTGAATCAGACTGGAAATAGATTCACTGCCGACAATGACAAATACGACATGGTAATGTTGGATAAAGTCTCTGGAACCGTAAACTTCAAAGAGCGACCTAAAGCTAAAGAACTCGTCAAATTAGTCGAAGACGGAAAAGTAAGAGAGTTAGTCGTTGAAGAGCTTAGTCGGTTGGGCCGAAATACAGGTGACGTCATAAATAACCTCGAATGGTTTGATGAGAAAGAAGTAAACGTAGTGGTGCGGAATTTAGGTATACAGTCTAGACCAAATGGGAAGAGAAATCCAATTTGGAAGCTTATTGGCGCCACGATGTCCTCCCTCTACGAGCTTGAACTTGAAAATATTAAGGAGAGGACGATGGTCGGAAGAGCTGTTTTTGTCCAGAACGGAGGCAAACTAGGCAGGCCCGAAGGAACCCTTGAATCAAAGAAGAAGTTCATTGAAAAACCCAAGAATCAAGAGATACTTAAATACCTTAAAAGAGGTCTAAGATATAGTGAGATAGAGAAATTGTTAGGATGCTCACCAAAAACGATTAAAAAGGTAAGGGATTTCGCTGATGTTGATTGATTTTCCAGATTTACAGTAAAATTGCTTCCATTTAGAACGGAAGTCAATATCCAGCACAGTTACAATTGAATTCTGATTTAGAATAATTACACACAAGCATCAGGATCACTGTGTTTTACTCACTGCTAGGCAGTTATGAAAGTATAAATTATATATCTGTACAACCCGACAAAAAATGTACTAATGGTACATTATAAAACGCTTAAAAGATGGATAATCAACAATACAAACGCATTAGAGCAAAGAGACTAAAGTTTCCTGAAAACCTTAAATTCCTTGCTGTTGATAACGGTTTGCTAGAGTGTAACAAAAAGTTGGTACAGGTTGTATCTTCATTGTCTGTTGGACCACAGGATAATCCACCTACCGACCTGTTCATTGACGGCATTGGCAGATTTGAATTCACCCTATCCAATGTAGATGTAATTATCTTTAGCTTTGCTAACGCTAAAACTAATCAAACTGATTGTGCCGTAATACAGAAAGAAGAGCTACTATCCCGCTTATCAACTGACAATTATTTAGACGGAAAAATAGTCTTGAGACTAATCTTGACCGAACGAGGGCTGCATGAAACTTTTAATATCGGTGGTGAAGGGATGTTTATGGGACTTTGGTTGAATAAACTAAGGGACTACACCAAATTCTACAGTAACTGGTCTGTCTTCAATTACTAAATTTGCTTGCTTTACAAACGTAGTACATGTACATTACAAACTTCCAACATTTTCTTGATGAACAGGGCAATATTCCAGTTACCATGCCCAAAGAAGCCAGAGAACTTGCCAATTTTTTTGCTTTACTTGTTGATGATGCATCTCTTGAAGATTATGATGCAGCACCTACAATCAGATGCATCGAAAAAAATTGCGAAGGCTTAATCATTCCAATAATGGTTTTCGATACCGATGAAATTCATTGGTCCTGCACTCGCTGTGAAGCAAAAGGAATAATTACTGGCTGGCAAGGAACGAAATGGGACAACAGGTAAATCTTTAGCCCCAAAAGCATCCATATTTATCTTCACCTATAACCTTTAACATTTGGTCTGCACCTTTAATATCGGTTTCAGTATCATATGCTTCCCATTTGCCACTTGCACGTTTCCAATAAAGCTTCCAAAGCTCTTTTGATTTTACATACCTTGCTTTAGCTATCGGTGACTGAATGAATTCACTTGGGTTGTTCCACCGTGGCCGCATTTCGAAGATTTCAAGCACATTATTATTGTATGTGTAACCGATATCAACTTTATTCCTTATTTCAACAGGTGGTCGTTTGGATTCAACAAACTGCTTTATTTGAGCTTCAGTAAAATCTATAGTTTTCCCTTCTGTCATTTGGATAAGAATTTGTTTAAAGGTAGCAAACCAAATCTATCTAAATAGAATGGCCAGAATACATTACTGGCCATTAACATTTTTTCAATCGAATGTAGAAAATTACTAAACTTTATCCAGGTTGAAGTTCTTGATTGTATTAATAAAAGAATCAAGATTTTCTAGTAGTTGGAATAAATTAATATTGTTTTCTGTTACATATTCATTTGGAATATCTTGATATACATCATTGAGAATCATATTGATAACATCATAATTTATAGTGTATGCAATCTTTCTATGTACTTGCTTATAAATAGTATTCAATTCATTGAAAACAAAATGGTTAGATTTATTTTTCAATTCAAAAATATTTTGAATAAAAATATCAAGTTCATCATGAGTAATAATATCTCTTCCAAATTCTGTTGGATTGTATCTTTTGAATAGTGATTCATCTATATCCAATATAATATCTAAATTCAATCTATTATTCTTAAATATAGTTTCACGATTAATTTTATTTCCAACTTTACTTTTATCCTTATCTTCTTTTCTATTCTCAATTATCTTTTCACTATTATCCTTTTCCTCTTCACTTTTAACTATTTCCTCTTTTCTCTTATCACTTATCTCTTTACTATTATCTCTTATCGGGTTTTCTGGGTTATCATTTAAAACCATATGGTTTTTTTTATAACCATCAGGATTCATTGGTTCCTTATCTTTTTTAGGTCTACCCCCAAGTTTCCCATTTTCCTGGTTCTTACGAACCTTCTCAACATACTTTCTGTGATTTTCTTCCAACGCTATTTTAACACTATTCCAAACTAGTTTATCAGGTATAGTTTCAAGCTGGATATCGTCACCAGTATGGTAGTTTATCAGGTTATTAATAAACCTTCTTAGCTCAGCATCATTTAACAATTCAATCTGTTCTTTCCAACTAAAGTAGAACATGAAGCTTTTTCTTTCAATATCATTTGCTTCCATATTAAAAATAAAGTGCCTCCAAACTTCCCTGGTGCAGCAGTTCAGTAGGAGGCCTTAAAAGTATCTTATAAACCGTTTCTGCACTTGGTTGTAAATAAAATATACATAATTTATTTTACAAAACCAAGAGGCTCCCTCGTAAAATTATATAATTCTACCTGATTTATTTTCAAATAACCATTCAGGAGGCTTTAACCACATTGGTACATGGGGAATAGTATTCTGGAATAACTGTCTTATTATGAACTTCATCCCAAAAACGCTCAAAAACCAATGCAGCACGACCGATAGATTCATTCTGGCTTTCAAACAGCATTTCTCTTGTAATAAATGTTTTGCAGTTAAACCAATTTGAATTTGACTCCTGATATCCCAATATAACTCCATCTGTAGTATATCCTAAAAACCGATTATCATTATAGGGAAAATCGAAACTTATAATAGTATTTCTCAGCATGTACTCTTTCAAAATATCGAGTTTCAATTTTAGTTTGCTACTAAGAAAACGTTCGTTGTATCTTTCTAAAAAGTGACCAAAATAATGAGTTATTAGGAGAATGGGGGCGATGGATACCATAACTGCATTAAATCGATTTCTGTCAAGGTAGTAGCAAAACATTACCCAAGAAGGGTCTCTTTTCAAATAATCGATGCCCACTAACCAATTGTTATATTGTTTTGTTCTAAACTCAAAGGCTTGGTAGTAGCGTTTGCTTCTATTTCTAAGTGCAGCCCTTCTCATCTTTGGTAAAGCTTTATCAACAAAACCTTCAACATTTCTAAGGTCTTTGAACAACTCTTCTGAAATTTCTTCAATATTCATCGTGTTGGTTATCATGATTTCAAAATTTTAAATTGGTTTATATTCTACTATTCTCTACGTCGAATGAATCAATACAAAATGCCAGCATCGCTCCAGTCAAATCTGTTTTTGATACCGAATTCGTTTCTTGATATTTCGACCCCAGCTACGATATTCTTCAAGTGAGAAATACGTTTGTATTTGCGGCTAAACGTGTGAATGGAATAGTAGAAAAAACCGTCTTCAATCTTTTGAGTCTTCAGATAAAAACCGATATAGTATTTGGGGCCATTCTTACCTTCCCCATAGCATCCAATTAGAAGATGGTCACCTTCCTGGTTCTTTCTTTCAAAATAGATATCTAGAAATCTACTTTCAAATTTCTTTTTATCCTGGTAACGTTGTGGGACGTTTTTAAGAGCATCAGGCTCATCACTAGGATTAACGCAGACCCATTTTAGATTCTTCAGGTCCTGTAGCCTGTTGATGAATGTTGCATTTTCATAACCAGCACTGTTATTCAATACAAAAATCATTATCTCGTTTTTAAAACGATTTTGCAATACCGCATTATAACCAGATGGCTTATTACTGATTACTTGGTTTTGCCCTTCAATTACTTGATTTTTGATTTTGGAGACTATAGCTCCGTTTTTAATAATTTGATTCATATTTTTGGTTTTTATTTACTTTACAAAACTCCACATAAAAGATTGATAATAAAAGAAATGCGATATCCCACGGATACCATGTAATATTACACGGCCGTTAGTTCTTTTATGGTCGCAGGATATTTTTGGGGTGTTCTTTGCAATGCTGCTTGATTTTGGATTATTAAACCCCTACAAGGGTATTCCGAAACCCTGAATTATCGACCATCCTTATGCTTGTGATTTAATTACCTTTTGGATACTGTCTTTCCATTTAATCTTCGAGCAATCCTTATATTGATTGACAAGTTTATTTACCCACTCTATCGACTGCCCCGCCATCAATTGGTTTGCCTTGCACTGAGTGTCATAATCGTTCCCACCATTGCTGCTTAGTCGTTGCCTTAACATATTTGGCAATCCTACCCAGATATCTCCTGTTATATAGTTGGTACACCTATCAATAACATACTCAGGATTCAGGTCAAGACACGGCTCAATAGATAGGCTGGTTTTGAATCCAATGATATTGGCGTACATCAATGAAGCTAAGCGTTCTTCGAATGATGGGGCGTTAGGTTCCCAGAATTTAAGTATATCGCTATCGCTGGAACCAATAGTAAATCGAAACATGATTTGCTCTTTAAAGCATTCTAGTTCGTGGGATAACGACTTCACAACTTCCAAACGGGGTTTGGTTACTATTAGAACCTCGTTACCCGCAATTAAAAGCTTTCGAAGGGTTTCAAGACAGATATCTAAACTTTGTGGGGTAATGTCATGGCTTGATGGAAACATGATTCTTCCATCAATCTTTTTGAAATTTTTGGGGAGTTTGCTGGAATTGACTTCTTCTATTTTCCAAGTCTCTGAAGTCTTCCGATTAAAACGTATTGCCATTGATTTTGCATAGCAATACTTGCAGTCATTTTCGCAACCTGAAATGCAATTTACGTTCTTAACTGCCCATTCTTTTGTACCGAATGCTGGTTTCGTGATTTTGGAGACCGTAGCTCCATTTGTTTTACTTTGTACCATAACTTTTGATTTTTAATTATGACACAAATATTTCACTAATTGACTGATAGTGAAACTACTGTAACATTACGCAAACTCCATGTAATATTACATGAAACTTATTCTTCTAGGAAAGATGGGTCTATCTGGACATTATCGGGTGAGATATTGATTTTAAAAACCGAAGTTTTGTCTTCAAGCGAGACTCTGTTGATGGCATAAAGACTGCTCAGGATTTCCCCCAATTCAGTCTTTAAAGCACTCTTCACCATTGACTTATTCTTGTCTAGAGTCGATTGAAATTTTTCAATTTTAATACCTTCCTTGGTCTTAGAACAACACATTCTGGTTATTGATTCAGATATTGATTCAGAATCAAACTTGTCTCGTTTTAAAACCTTGTAAATCTGCTTTACTTCTTCAACTCTACGACACAAGTCAATCCTCGATATACCGTCTGGATTCTTTAGGAAAAAGATATATAGTGTCTTGGGAAGTTCCGTCATGTCTACCTGTCGTTCACCGATGATAACATTACCATCTGAATCGATTCTGATAACATCAGATTGATGCTTGCGCCTTATTCGCTTGGAAGTAATGAATTCCTTCCTGATATGCTCTGTAATCTCAAGTATGTGGGCAATCACATTATCACTAACACCTTCCTTTAATGCTCTGTTGTAACAAGAATCACAGATATCGGCCGATTTAAGCTTGATTAATATCTCTGATTTCTCATCACAAAAATCATTGATACATCCAATCGATTTCATGTGAATATTTGGCTCTGTTTCATAGTTGTCGATATCCAGTTTAATCAATGACTGGAATATGTTCTCAACGCATTGGTGTGCGATACCAAATTTTGCGTCAACATTTGAAATCAGGTCCCATTCTACACCATGTACGAAGACGTCCTTTTTATTAAACGCACTGAACCATTCTTCACAGTTCTGAATAGAGGTAATTACAATTAAAAAGTCTTCTTGAGCAATCCTGTTCAGCAACCTAACAGCGGACAAATACCTAAAGAACACTTCAAATTCCAGACTTTGAAGTGTATTAATGTTGGCGAACTTATCATTGATTATTAATGACTGTTCAACCGTGAATGGTTCCAGATAGTGAAAGCTCATTTCGCCTGGAATCTTAGCTAGCAACTCAACAACTTCTCTAAGCTTGTCTGTCGAGAATTCAGGGGTGCAGGTGATATGGATATTCATTGTTAGGTTGAATCAAATTGAAGCGATAATACTAACAAAAAATCTCGAAACTGATTATTGTCTCTGGCACCAAAATCAATAATTATTGCCGAAGCAACTTTTATCTCTGAAATCCATAGACGATAATATACTCGGTTCTTTATTATGGAATTCAAATACTCATCAAAACAGATAATTTTCGACCTGAAGAACATGAGGTCCTTCGCCCGTCAACTGCTTGGGAAAGGGAAAAGATACGATTACTTTCTACAGCAGCTACTTGGCTTCGATTACTTTAAGGAGGATGGTTATTTGCCGATTAGTTTAAAAGAAATTGAGCAAACCACTGGATTGCCATACACAAAAATAAGAACCTACCTTCACCTCATATACGAAGATTTGCTAGAACATGAAAAGAACCACCTTGACTTATCCGTTCATAAAGTGGAGTACACTTTCAGCATGCATTACTTCGAACAGTATGCAGAATTAACAGTTAACCATCTCTGCGTCATTCCTCGTGTGGGTGAGCAGGTGAATATCCCCTTCTTTAGGGCAAAAGTAGGCACAACCACATTTTTCGTTGACTCGATTCATCATAGGCTGACTCACAACAAACACATTGTTGAAATCAATTTAAGCCCTGGATACTACAATTATTATTGGAAGTTTCGCAAAGACGAAGCATATGAAAAAGGTGAAATATCGATACACGAATATTACATGGACAATGAATATGAACTAAAAGAGAAACTTAAACTTCGCAAGTGGTAAATACCTCAACGATCCAGTGTATTCAATGAAAATCACAGAATCTACCTTGCGAGCTATCAAAATCACTAACTTATCCATAAATCGTTCGACACTTCACCTTTAAATAGACGATTAATAGCCAACTTGAGTTGAATCTCTATATTCAATCAAAAACAAGAGCGTCCTCTAAATTCTATGAAGTTCTCAACTCCTTCGTCCGACTTTGAAACTTCGCTTGAATTCCTCCCTTGCCTGAAAGGAATAGAAGATTGGTCCATTACCTCCTAAACGATAATATTCCAACCCCTTATCCCGATAGTTCTTAGTGGTTCTCTTACTTACTCCCCAATTTCGCATCAAAGTAGCATTGTCCCAATCTGAATTCTGATTACTAAGTTGCTGCTCTAATAGATCCAAACGTTTGTTCTGCTCTTGAATTTTCTTTTCCAAGTGTTGAATAAGGTAAGCGTAATCCTGATTAATTGCCACGCGGACCTCCTTTCCCCCAATTAGTTCTAGCATCTAATGCTCTAACAACTCCCTCATAAGGATACAACCAAGTACCACTTGATAAATGTGTTGATGGTATATCACCATTAATTCTAATCTGCTGTAATGTTGCAGGTGAAATACCTAACATTGAACAGACATCACTAGACCTTAGCCACTGCTTTGGCGTTCTTGACTCAAATTCTGACTCAATTCTTTTATAAACTCTTTCGGCTATTAATTGGACTGCCTCTTCATCCTTTACTTTAATTTTGGACATAATTCTTCCATGAATTAATGTCAAAAGGAGAAAAGGTGTCGGTAATGAATATTAGAAACGACAGGCCTGGTGATTTTAGGCCAGCACTACCTTAAGACAGGTTAATAATTTATTTTAATGAACTCAAGTCATTTGCGACTTTTCAAAATATTAACGAAAAAAATCGAGAAAACGAAATTTTGCTACATAATTTTCCTTACTCTTTCATCATTTTGTCCTTCGTCTCCACCCTGCAACCTTTTTTCAAGTTTACTCATATCATCAATCACCTTAGTATCAGTAGTTCTTGCATAAATCTGAGTAGTACTCAAATTTTTATGTGCCAACATTTGTTTAACCGACTCAATCGATACACCATTCTGCAACGTCACTGTGGTCGCAAATGTGTGACGCCCCAAGTGCATAGTAATATGCTTATTGATTTCACATAGTTCTGCAATCTCTCCCAAGTACGAATTCAGTTTCTGGTTACTTCGAATTGGAAGTAGTTTTTCATCAGCAATGCATTCTGGATCTTCTGCGTATTTGTCGATTATTGCTTTCGCCTGACTTAGCAATGGAACAGTAGCCCTCACCCCCGTTTTTTGACGCTCGTAACGCAAACAAATTCGACCATTTATATCAACAGCCAAATTGTCACGAGTTAAATGTTTTAGATCAGAATATGAAAGACCAGTATAACACACAAAAACAAAGACATCTCGAACTTCTCCAAGCCTTTTTATCCGAAACGTTTTTGTCTCAATCGTTTTCAATTCTCCCAACGTCAAATAACCACGATCCACTTCTTTGTAAGATGTTTGATACCCAAAGAATGGGTCAAACCGAATATATCTAAGTTTCTGAGCGTAGTGTAACACCTTTTTCAATTGCTTAAGATATTTCGCAACTGTGTTCTCGGAAAGACCGTATTCAGTCAACAAAAAATTTTCAAAACGACTTATAAAACTGATGTCAAGCTTAGCTAACTCGAAATCATTTGATTTGTAATGTTTCTTTAAAAAAGACTTCAATCGATCAAGTGTGGTCACATATTGGTTGTATGTTGATTGCGAATACTTATGCCCGAGTGACTGTTCTACCAACTTATTACTCTCCTGAAAAACCTGAACTAATGTAAACACATCAGACTTGCCTGATTTAAGTTTTACTTTAAAATCGTCTATCGAGTAATTCTTACCACTAGCCACAAATTGGTTATGGTATCTATTAATCTGGTTTTTAAGTTCCTCCAGGGATTTATTGGTTATTTGAGCTTCTTCACTTCTCCCTTTTACTTGTTGAAGCCTAGAATCCCACTGTTTTTCAGATACGAACTTATTAGTTGCTGTCTCAAATCGCTCACCATCCACAGTGATTCTTAAATAAACAGGTGCTTCTCCGCTCTTTCTGGATTTGTTTTTTTTGAGCTGAAAACTAACAGCATAATTTACTTTCTCCATTTTTTCAATTTTTAATTTTAATTGATGAAAAAATGTATCCTAATTCGAGCGGTTTTCGAGGTGCAAAAAGAGGTAAAAAGAAGCAATACAATGAACTATATATCAACAATCTAACCTCGCCAGCGAGACCTATTCCGCAGTTTTCACAAATAGGTCTCGATTTTAACACCTTTTATTTCGAGTATTTTCGAAAATTTCGGGTTGGCTAAAAACAAAAAGAGCCTGAAAATCATCGATTTCAAGCTCTTTCAAAAATTTTGTTGTTCTTTTCAGCTCCCCAGGTAGGACTTGAACCTACGACCTACGGATTAACAGTCCGCCGCTCTAACCAACTGAGCTACTAGGGAATTTTCACCTGTTTTTGCAGGCGCTTTGTCTTTCAAAAGCGATGCAAAAATAAGAGCATTTTTGAAAACAAAAAACTTTTTTCAAAAAAAAATCATCTCAAAAACGAAGAAACTTCGGGCGCTACAGAGAGACAGCCAAATAAAGCTCAGCTATCCCTCAGACTTCTAACAAATTATCACACCCCACTAAAAATGGCGTGTTAATGCCGATCTCCACCACAAATAATATTTTCCTTCCAAATCAGTCATTGAAGGGAATGGATAGAATAAATAATGCTTTTGATCGCCGACATAAAAACCCGTTTTTATTGTCCGGTACGAAATATCTCCCTTCATATAGCGCAACACCGTTTTTGTTTGTCTTCCCGGTGACTCTTTCAATTTAATCAAACAGTCGCGTAAATGATCCGGGTTTGGATACGGTAAATTATGGATGGGAGCATAGGGGTTATTCACCAGCTCATTCAATAACAAATCGCAAATAAAAACCTTGGGAGCTGAAACAGGCTTGGAAATATCGGTTAGGAATTGGATAAACTTAACAGGATCCAACTTACTGGCCACTCTGGTTGTATTGGGAACCAACTGCTGGTATAAATGAATCGGGTCTGTTTTGTTGGCAATGTAATCGTGCGCCTGAATTTCCAAAACACGACCATCGTCGGTCACCAGGTACAAACTTCGAAGTGCATTTAATGGTGTCTTTTCGAATACCCGGTAAATAGACAAGAAAACGGAGCGTTTGGGCTGACCGTCCTCATAAGGCTTCATCTTCAGATCCACGTAATCCTGATGCACCATGGCTTTATCCGGATCAATTTCAAAAAAGATAGCTTGTCCCCTTATTTGCTTTTTGGTTCCTACCGCCAGGTAATTCCCAAAATCTCCGGGCGCCAGATGAGAAACAATCAAGGATTCCGGAGTAGCAACTAAATAATAGTACTTTTTCATTGCTTCCTGATTTTTGGTTCTATAGAAAAATACGATTTTGAGGTGTAAAAAGTTAAAGAAGCAACCACTGAACTTAGGAGGAATTAGCAAACACATTGAAGGGGAAAAACCGTGCCAATGGCGGATATTAAGATCTGATTTACATTCATTTTTGGCAACAATAAATTCAGGTTAACGATTGAGTTGACTCGAGGATTCATTCTTTCGTATTCCAAATATAATTGACTACTTTCGCACATCAATTTTTTGACGAATTTCATTATGTGGGTTTGGCTCTCAAGAATTATCCTTAGAAATAGAATTGCCGTTCTTATCACACTTGCCTTAATAACCATCTTCATGGCTTATCAGGCGACGAAAGTTGAAATGTCTTACGAACATTCTCAGCTTCTTCCTAAAAAAGACAGCGCATATATCGACTATGAGCATTTTCGCGATCTGTTTGGTGAAGAAGGGAACCTTATCGTTGTTGGCGTAGAAGATCCGGACTTCTTCAAACTAAGTCACTTTCGCAAGTGGCAGGAATTAAACAAGGATCTAAAAACAATTGATGGTGTTGAAAATATGATTTCAGCATCCAGTACCTTCAACCTTACAAAAGACACCAAGGAACGCAAATTCGTAACGTCCCCGATTTTCCCCGACGAAGTTGTTTCTCAGGATGAATTAGACAGCCTGGCCAACAGCTTTCATTCACTTCCGTTTTATAAAGGATTGCTTTACAACCCCAAAACGAGTGCCTATGTCTTGGGGATTACGGTGAACAAAGACAAGATGCACTCCAAACTGCGTGAGAAACTTGTTTTAGCCATCAAAGAACGTTGTGATCAGTTTTCAGAAGAGACCGGACTGCAAACCCACTACTCCGGCCTGCCCTACATCCGGGTAATCATGTCGGTGCGGATTAAAAAGGAAATCTACCTTTTTAGTGCATTAGCCATGGGCCTGTGTATCCTAACGCTCTTCTTCTTTTTCCGCTCCTTTAAAGCTGTACTTTTCCCGGTAGTTATTGTGCTAACAGGGGTTATATGGGCTATGGGAACCATGGGGCTTTTGGGCTACAAAATCAACTTGCTGACTGGCATGATTCCTTCATTACTCATTGTAATTGGGATCCCCAACAGCATTTACATGCTCAACAAGTATCACTACGAATTCCGGTCGCATGGCAATAAAATAAAATCGTTGCAGCGTGTCATTATGAAAATCGGGAATGCCACTTTCCTGACAAACCTGACAACTGCATCGGGCTTTGCAACCTTCATCGTGACCAACAGCGAGATTCTTCGCGAATTTGGGTTGGTTGCCTCCTTGAATATCATTGGATTATTTCTGCTTTCTATTTTAATGATCCCAAGTATATTCAGTTTTCTGGATCCCCCAAAAGAACGACACATACAACACCTCGACAATAAGACCATTCGACGCATCATTGATAAGTTGGTAGAAGTAACATACCATCACATTAAGTGGGTTTACGCTTCGGCCTTTTTAGTTTTACTTGTCGGCCTTTACGGAATAACTCTAATCAAAAGTTCAGGCTACATGGTTGATGATATCCCGGAAAGCGATGTTATTTACCAGGACTTAAAATTCTTTGAGAACCAGATTGATGGGGTAATGCCGCTGGAAATTATTATTGACACCAAGAAACCCAATGGTGCCATGAATCTGCAAACGTTCAAGCGAGTGGATAAACTGGAACAACGGTTAAGTGAATACCCGGAATTGTCATCCTCTCTTTCCTTGTTAAACATTCTTAAGTTTGCCAAGCAGTCTTTCTATAACGGGAAAGAAAAATATTACTCCATCCCGAGTAACCAGGAACGAAACTTCATCTTAGCTTATGCCAAAAACTCAACCGGAAGCGAGGCTCAAGGCATTGGCGCTCTGCATTCGTTCATCGACAGTACACAGCAAATCACCCGTATCAGTATCCGGATGAAAGACGTTGGCACGAAACGAATGGAAGCTCTGTATGACGATTTTAAGATGGAAGTCGATTCTATTTTCCCAGCCGACAGCTACAAGACAACAATAACAGGATCAAGTATCACCTTTTTTAGGGGAACCGAATACCTGGTAAAGAACTTATTTTCGAGTTTAGCATTGGCCATCTTCCTGATTTCTGCATTCATGGCCATTATGTTCTATTCCTGGCGAATGGTTATCATGTCGCTTTTGCCGAATATCCTGCCACTGATATTCACCGCAGCGATTATGGGCTTTACCGGCATTCCGATTAAAGCCTCCACAATCCTGGTATTCAGTATTGCATTTGGAATTTCGGTCGACAATACCATCCACTTCCTGGCAAAATACCGACAAGAATTATCTGTAACCGGATGGGACATCCAGAAATCAGTAAGGGTAGCCCTGGGTGAAACCGGTGTCAGCATGATGTACACTTTTGTCGTTTTATTCTTCGGCTTTGGTGTATACAGCATTTCGCAGTTCGGAGGAACAGCAGCCCTCGGCGTTCTGGTATCTCTAACATTGTTAGTGGCCATTACCTCGAATTTAATTCTGCTGCCAAGCTTGCTGATCGGCCTCGAACGACTAACAACAACCCGTTCGTTCAGAGAACCACTGCTGACCATTTATAATGAAGAAGAAGATATTGAACTGGATGATTTGAAGATTGAAGAACAATCCGGTTCTGAAGAAGACAACAAACAAGAAAAATAATCCCCAAGCGATAAAAGAACAAAAATGGATCGGGTAAAAGCATTACAGTCACAACTAGTTAATCATCTTGCGAACGAAGCCAAATCCATTGGCGAAACAGCCCCATTCAACTTATACCAACCGATCGACTACACCCTGAATATGGGTGGCAAACGACTTCGTCCGGTTATGGTTTTGCTGGCCAATGAATTGTTTGGTGGCAAAGCTGAAGATGTCATGAATGCTGCATTGGCTATTGAGATCTTCCACAACTTCACCCTGCTGCACGACGACATTATGGATAAAGCCGACGTTCGCCGCAACAAGCCAGCCGTACACAAAAAATACAGCGAAAACATTGCCATTCTGTCCGGCGATGCCATGTCAATTATGGCATACCGGTACCTGGTAAAAAACAAAGCTGAAAAGCTGCCGGAGATCATCAGCCTGTTTACAGAAACAGCAATTGAAGTTTGCGAAGGCCAACAGTACGATATGGATTTTGAAAACCGTCTGGATGTTACTGCAGAGGAATACCTGGAAATGATTCGCCTCAAAACTGCGGTTCTGCTGGCCTGCAGTTTCAAGATCGGTGCTTTGGCTGCGAATGCCGATGAGGCTGACGCTGAGAATATTTACCAATTCGGAATTAACCTGGGACTGGCTTTTCAGCTACAGGATGACCTGCTTGATGTTTACGCCGATCAGGATAAATTTGGAAAACGAATTGGTGGCGACATTGTGGCCAACAAAAAAACATACCTGCTGATTAACGCTCTCAAACTAGCGGAGGGGGAAGAACAGCAGAAGCTGATGCAATGGCTCCAAAAAGAGACCTTTGATGAGGCTGAAAAAATAGCTGCGGTGAAAGCCATTTATCAGACAACAGGGGTCAAAGAAATCTGCGAAAAATCAATTCAGGAATACTACGATAAAGCATTAAAATCACTGGAAGAAATTCAGGTTCCAAATGAACAAAAAACGGAACTTTTCATTTTGGCAAAAACCATCATGGAACGTGAACATTAGCAAGCAGAAATCGTTTGGCTGAATGAGTTAAAACGCAAATTTAAAACCTAAAATAAACTTGTTCAATTAAGTTGGTTTTTGTAATTTCCGCCAACACAGGATTAAACTAAATAACATGAGTCAGAATACTGGTAAAGTCGTCCAGGTAATTGGACCTGTGGTCGATATAAGCTTCGACCAAGAGGGCACAGAGCTCCCTAAAATTCACGATGCACTCGAAATTGTCCGCCCGGGCACAACAAACCTGGTAGTAGAATGTCAACAACACGTCGGTGAAAACACCGTTCGAACAATCTCGATGGATTCGACGGACGGATTGAAAAGAGGTATGGATGTCATTCCTTCCGGGAAACCAATCACGATGCCTCAAGGTGAAAAAGCTCTTGGCCGTTTGCTAAATGTCACGGGTGATGCTGTTGACGGATTAAAGCAACTTCCCAAAGATGGTTTAAACATTCACAATAAGCCTCCAAAATACGAAGAACTAACAACTGAAACCGAAGTGTTATTCACCGGGATTAAAGTTATCGACCTGATTGAGCCCTACGCTAAAGGGGGTAAAATTGGTTTGTTCGGGGGTGCCGGTGTAGGAAAAACGGTATTGATTCAGGAATTGATTAACAATATTGCCTTAGCACACAGCGGACTTTCTGTATTCGCAGGTGTCGGTGAACGTACCCGTGAAGGAAACGACTTGCTTCGTGAGATGATTGAGGCCGACATCGTTGATTACGGTGAAGAGTTCAAAAAATCGATGGAAGCAGGCAGTTGGGACCTTGACAAAGTTGATGCGGAAAGCATTAAGAAATCGAAACTAGCCCTGGTATTCGGACAAATGAACGAACCACCCGGTGCACGTGCCCGTGTTGCACTTTCCGGATTGACTATTGCTGAAAGTTTGCGCGATGGAGACGGTACTCCGGGATCAGGAAAAGATATCCTGTTTTTCGTGGACAACGTGTTCCGTTTCACCCAAGCCGGTTCTGAGGTATCTGCCCTTTTGGGACGTATGCCTTCAGCGGTAGGTTACCAGCCAACACTGGCCAGTGAAATGGGTGAAATGCAGGAAAGAATCACATCAACAAAAAACGGTTCTATTACATCGGTACAGGCAGTTTATGTGCCTGCAGATGACTTGACCGACCCTGCGCCGGCAACGACATTTGCCCACCTGGATGCAACAACCGTATTGAGCCGGAAAATTTCAGAGTTAGGTATCTACCCTGCTGTTGACCCACTGGATTCAACTTCCCGAATCCTGAGTGAAGATGTCGTAGGAAAAGAACACTACTCTTGCGCTCAGCGTGTGAAAGAAATTCTGCAACGCTATAAAGAACTGCAAGACATTATCGCCATCCTGGGTATGGACGAATTGTCGGAAGATGATAAACTGGTTGTACACCGCGCCCGCCGCGTACAACGTTTCTTATCGCAACCATTCTTCGTGGCTGAACAGTTTACCGGACTGGAAGGGAAACTGGTTTCCATTGAAGATACAATCAAAGGTTTCAACATGATTATGGAAGGTGAAGTGGATCAATATCCTGAAGCAGCCTTCAACCTGGTTGGAACAATTGAAGAAGCTATCGCGAAAGGTGAAAAAATGCTGGCTGAAGCAGCTGTTTAATCGTCAAAATTGCATCTATGTTTCTTGAAATAATTACTCCGGAAAAGAAAATATTCAGTGGCGAGGTTAAGCTGGTTAAAGCTCCCGGAACCAAAGGTAGCTTTGAAATATTACCAAAACACGCCCCGATTATTTCGACACTGGAAAAAGGACAAATAAAGGTTGTGGACACCAGCGAACAAACAATTTTTGTTGAAATCGCAGGTGGTGTTCTCGAATCGCAAAATGATAACATTATAGTGCTGGCTGAACCTGCAGCATAGCCTATTATATAATGCCTAAAAAACCTGAAGGAGTTTCCTTCAGGTTTTTTCTTTTTATACTATTATATATATACAATCAATTTTTCAAAACATTGACAATGCGAAGTAACGCTTCTTCCAGCATTGCACGTGTACAACCGAGATTGATCCGCATGTAACCACTGCCCTGTTTCCCGAACTGAGTACCTCTATTCAATCCCACGCCGGCTTCCAGCATCGCTTTGCTCAGTTCCTCATCTGTCAGTCCGCATTTCGAGAAATCGACCCAAGCCAGGTAAGTTGCTTCCAATTTCATCGGTTCTGCTTCAGGCAAATTCTCTCTCAGGTATTCAACCATGAAATTGAAATTACCTTCCAGGTATTGAACCAGCTGCTTACGCCACTCTTCGCCTTTTGTAAAAGCGGTTTCCAATGCAATATGTCCGAAAATATTTCCCATATGCAAATGAGGAACATTCAGCGTACGCTCGTAACGGGTAAATAGCTTTTTGTTGGGTATAATTAAAAAAGATGTCGTCAGTCCTGCAATGTTGAATGTTTTGCTGGGTGCCATGCACACCACACAATTTGCAGCAATCTCTTCTGAAAGTGAGGGAACAGGTGTATGTTTATACCCTTCAAAAACCAGGTCTGAATGAATCTCATCCGAAACGATCAGGATCTTGTGCTCCACACAGAACTCGCAAAGCGCTGTTAATTCTTCGCGTGTCCAAACCATTCCCCCCGGATTTTGCGGATTACAAAGCAACAACATTTTGGTTTTGTCCGTGATCTTGCTTTTCAAATCATCCAGGTCAAAAGTATATCGACCATTAACCATCTTCAATGGATTCTCCAGAACAACCCGTCCGTTTCCTTTAACAGAATCGAAAAACGGGAAATACACCGGCGTTTGCACAATAACTTCGTCACCTCTTTTGGTGAATGTCTCCATCACCAGGTTTAAACCCGCCACCACTCCCGGGCTGTACGAAATCCACTCCTTTTCAATATCCCAACCATGACGCTGTTTCATCCAGTCGACAATAGACTGAAAATAAGACTCAGGCCGGAACGTATACCCCAGCACTTCGTGATTTAAGCGTTCACGAAGAGCATCCAATATAAAATCGGGCGTTTTAAAATCCATATCAGCAACCCAAAGCGGCAAGATATCCTTTTTCCCAAATACGCGTTCACACGCATCATACTTCAAACTGTTTGTGCCTTCCCGCAAAACAGGTTCATCAAAATCATACTTCTTCATGAAAGTTCACTACTTATATTATACTTCTATTTTTTTCAGGTAATTGCGCTCGCGTTCTTGTTCAACCTTCAGCACAAAATCAAACCGGTTTAACTGCAGGCAAAGATCGAAATCAGCGGTAGGAGACCAACTTTGCTTTTCCGCCTCAAAGAATCGCGCTCCTGCACCCAAACGTAATTGCGCCACCAGCTGTTCAAAATCAACAGGCTTTTCCTCCAACACAGCTTTAATATATTCAGCGAGGAAAGTATCCTCATCGGTCGGATAGCTGCAGGCATAGCCCATACAAACCAACGATAGCTGCTCGGGTTGTTGTTTTCGTATATAATTAATAATAGCCCCTGCGTTTACAAAACTTCCGGTAATCAACTCATCAGCCTGAAGCGCATTGGCTATTCCCTGCGTTCCGGAACTCGTTGTGTGCACCATTGTTTTAGCTGCTATGTCCAAACGCAATAATTGCGACGGCGAATTCCCACAGTCGAAGCCCTCCGGTTTCTGCTCGTTCCGTTCACCAACCAACAAAAAATCGGGATTTTGCTCCTTTAGTTGATAGGCATCCTCAATATTACCTACCGGGTAAATTCGCTGAACACCTCCCTCAAATGCATAGCAGGCTACCGAAAAAGCCCGAAATACGTCGATAATAACGGTTAATCCCTTGGCGTTCCGGGCACCATCCAGTAACTGTAGAATTTCAATTTGCATATTCTGCCACTTTAAAATAGCGTATCGCTCCTGATATTATAATGTGCGATCACACGAAATAAAGGATAAAACTAAACATTCATTCCCGGATTAGGCAGCAACGAGCTATTTTATTTCCTGAAGGAAGCCAATACGGCAGGTGAAACATGAACTGTTATGAATTATAAAGAATTTTCGAGGGAGATATCTAACATACTGCCACAAGTGTGGCAAAAACACAGGAAATTTGGAAGGCCTGTAACGCAAACGACTGACAAAAATCATGGTTTTAAAAGTTTCAGACCTTTTTGTGTTAAATACATGTTAATAGATACGAAATAAGTTTTAATTATCAAATTTTATTTTTGAGGTAATTTAAATACTAAACGAGCAGGACAAAGCCTCATTTACACCTCTTTTTCAGAACATTAAAGATTATGGACTCAGTAATATTTTAAACATACATGCTGAAGAGCATATTTTTTAACCTAGCCTTAACGTGTGTTTTGCAGCAGGTTTTCAAATGCTATCTATATTTGTACTGTGATTAACAATTTAAAATTAGAACAATGAAAACAATGAGAACATTTATCGCAATTTTTGCCTTAGTAGCTTCGGCAAACATCGCAATGGCAAGTGGAAACCTTCGCGTTGACATTTTACCATTAACATCAGATCGTGCAGTAGTAGCAGTTTCAAGCAAAGCAGAATCACAATACGAAATCAGTATTGAAAATGCTTATGGAGAAGTGATCTACTACAAAGAAACAGAAGGTAACGTAACTGACTATCGCAAGGTATTCGATTTTTCAAAATTATCAAAAGGTGACTACAAAGTCGTAGCAACAATCGACGGTGCAACCAGCGAACGTACTTTCAGTGTAGGTACAAAAGAAATTGCAGTTGGCGATTTGAAATATGTAGCTGATCCTGTATTCTCTTTCGACAAAGACATCCTGCGTGTAGCTTACTTGAACTACCCTGGTGAAAAAGTAAACCTTAAAATCTACGATGGCAACGATTTGATTTATTCAAAAGCAATCGATAGCAACTTTGCTGTAAACGAAGGTTTGAACTTAGCAAAATTGAGAAGCGGTAACTACCAAGTAGTATTGGCAAGTGGAAACGAAGTATTCGATTATACTGTTCGCAAATAATTGCGACAGTATAATTCAAAGCCATAAAAACATACGGAAAACCGTAATTACAGAAACAGAATTTTCGAGTTGAACGATTTAGATTGAGTAGGATTATGAAAACAACAATGAAAATTACCGGACTGCTAGTTGTACTTATTTTTTCAGCGCAACTAACTTATGCCTTTGTAACTCCAAAGGTTGAGATGAAAGCAATGGCGGGTAAAAACGCAATGCTTCAAATTGAAAAAGAAAAAAGTGCCCCGCTTGAGATTGTTATCCAAAACAAATCAGGCGAGATTATCTACTACAGTGAAACTGAAGAAGACACATCGAAGTACCTGCATGTATACGACTTTTCGGAATACAAACCAGGTGTTTACGATTTGATTGTGACCAATGACAATGTTGTAACTGAACACCAGTTTACAGTTGCTGACAATGAAGTTAATGTTGGTGAAAAGCAAATGACACAGAAACCATTCTTTGCTTACAACACCGACGAAAATGTTATTCGTGTAGCGTATTTAAATTATCCAGGCGAAAAAGTGAAGCTTAAAATTTATGAGGGGAATGAGCTTATTTATAACAAAGCATTGGATAATTCATTCTCGGTGAACGAAGGACTAAACTTATCGAAACTTCAGGCAGGTCAGTACCAGGTAGTACTTGCAGCCGGATCGAAGAAATTCAATTATCCGGTTGAGATCAGATAAAAAATGAACTTACTTATATAATGAGATCCAATGCGGTTATCGAAAGAGACCGCATTTTTTTTGCGCTAAACGAAAGGAGCAAACTTCAGTTTCCCAATCTTTTGGCGCACCGTTCCGCGCTCCGTCAGCCTAACAACCGCCAATACAACTGTAGCAATCAAACCCGGATTGGTAACCACTTCGGCAATTTCACGAATCCGCCGGTCACGGGCACGCAGACAATCCAATTTCCCACTTTCGCCGACAGCTGCATATTCACCGGCAAATTTCCAGGCTCCATCGCGTGCCAGTTTCATACTAAAATCGACCAGGTAATCATCAACCTTCCCGGTCAGTTTCAAAATCCATTTCAAAAAAGGCCACACAGCCGACAGATTGTCCTGCACTTCATGCACCAAATCCGATAAAATTTCATTGATCCGGTTAAAATCGTCCTTCAGATCATCGAGCTTTTGCCCGGCTGAAACTTCAGCTGCCGCAACACCCAGATCGAGGTTGATGTGAGCATTCATTCCGGCAAGCATATGCTGCAACACAATCGGCCAGTATTGAGGACTGAGCTCAAATGCCTTTTGCCACGAGAGCGACATTTCCGATCCGCTTTTATAGGCTCGCCAAGCGTCAATGTAGCGTTGCGCAAACGCCACATCCAACTTTTCCATGCGCGGGCCATCGTCAAAATAACCATTCCCAATTCCTTCTTTCACTTTGATAGTTACCTTTTGGTAAAGGGCAGCAAAATAACCGGCCGGATCCTTGTTCTGCCCGGCATCGGCAATAATCGCAGCCAGTTGATCAATTACTTCGTCGATATTTTTCATTGAATGACCGTTTTCAGAATCAACAGCATCAACGCCAACCCGGTTCATACAGCCCTGTAAACTTTTCAGTTCTTCCGGCTGCCCGACCACTCCCAAGCGATGCCCAAAGCAGTCAACTCCTACTTCCCGGAATAGACCGAAATCATTTTGCCAGTCGGATCGCCGGACTCACGCCATGTTTGTTATCCCCTATTTCCAAACTCAGATCATTTAACTTATTCAAAAAATTATTAATTTGGCTCGTACCAAAAAGTAAACCAGAAAAAGACCTTCAACCTTTAAAAACTTACAACTTATGTCACCAAAAATCGATTACCGGATTACCACCAAAGAGCGTGTCTATTTTTATATTCGACTATTCTTCAGTCTGCCGATGTATATTTTGATCACAGCGGGCATTTATATGTCTTTCAAAACTGCTAACCCGCAGATGGCATCGCTGTATGTTCTCTACTTTTACCTTGGCGCAATTTTAATCTACCTTTTCTTCCGGTTGGGTGTGCTCATCGGTTACCTGAAAGGGAATGCCATTAAACTTAGCAAGGATCAGTTCCCCGATATCTACAAAGTTGCGCAGCTGCAAGCGGAGCAACTGGGATTAAAATCGGTACCAAGTATTTATATTTTACAATCGGGAGGCATGTTGAATGCCTTTGCGGCGCGTTTCATGGGCAGCAATTATGTGGTGCTGTATTCAGAGATTGTGGAGGCCGCCTACCAGCAGGATAGAGCGATGCTCGAATTCATTATTGGTCACGAGTTGGGCCATATCAAACGCCGGCACATGCAGAAAAACCTGTTACTGATGCCCTCCTTCCTCATCCCGTTTTTAGGCGCAGCCTACTCCAGAGCCTGCGAATACACCTGCGACAATATTGGTCATGCCCTTTGCCCGTCGGGTGTACAAAGCGGATTGCTGGTACTGGCTTCGGGCAAAACCATTTACCGGAAAGTTAACCTAAAAGCCTACCTGAGACAGGATACCAGTGAAGATGGCTTTTGGAAATGGTTTGCCGAAAAGGTTTCAACCCACCCGAACCTAACCAAACGGCTGGCCGTTTTTACCGACGTGCGAAAACTGAACACCGGGAAAAGCCGTCTTCAGATCATTGAAGAAACGGTTACCGAAGCGCCGGTCGAAGAGAAAAAAGAAGACGATTACAGCCGCTATATGCCGCAATAATCACCCACAGATTGCTTCCTGAGGTTCGCCACAACGAAGGAATCCGGGAAAATTAAAGGCCACCCTCGAAACGGAGATGGCTTTTAATTTTCCCGGATACGCCGGATGACTTGAGGTCTGCCGTAAATTTTTTAAGCATGAAGCCAACTTATTCTGCTTCGTGATACGCCAGGTTGATCAGGGCAACCGTGTATTGATCGGGCTTTTCAGAATATTTGATCATGTATTCAGGCGCATACCAACCCGACATTTCATAGGCTTCAGGTTGCGGAATGGCAATCACATCGTCAGGCATACCCATCAGGTAGTCCAGTGTAATCATCGGTTCCCAGAAAATGAAGTGCCCTTCATACGATCCCCAAATAAAGGTGTAAGTAAAAGGCGTTCCGTTCAATTCGGGCGAGGTTACATCAACCCAATGTGCGCCCATTTCGGGAACCAGTCCCTGCAACAGGATGTAGTTGGCCGGCACATACATGTCGGCAGGTCTCGGATCTTCGTAAGGAGGTGCCATTGGAGGAATAGCCATACGCCCTTCGTTGCTGAGGGTGTAAAAGTGAAAATCGAAGTGCGGCACATCGTACACACCGGGAGGCTCGTGTCCGTGTGGGTTCCAATCAACCAGCGCATGTGTGTAAAACTGATGCCCCTTTGTTTTTGGCAATTCCAACACCAGTTGCACAACCTCATCGGGCAAATCCATTAATGCCTTGGCCGAAAGATTGACACCCACGGCCATCGGGTCGCCCATTTTGTCGACCTGCACCCACGCGCGAACAACGCCATTCCCCAAGGGCTGCGTCGAACTGTAGAAGACATTCATATCTGCCTTTTTCAAAACAGACGATGCGTCATTCAGATCCGATTGATCTGAAAAACCGGAGTCCTGACAAGAGGGTAGTCCCAATATGGCTACCATTGCCAACATCCAAACCGCAATTTTAAAGAACTTCTTCATAACCTCTAATAATTAATGATTAACCCTGCAAGTTAGCACCATGCAGCGGCCAAAGTCAAGGTTACATGTTGTATAAAAGATGTTTTTATCTCATTTTACCGCCCTGTGAATCAATGTCATACTTTATAGTCGCCTAAAAATAGTGTCGTGCCGGAATGACGCTTGAGAGTGATGCCCCGAAGAAGCCCAAAGTACCCCCCAACACTATCCATTTGTTCAGTATTCAATTCAACAAGATCGCGTAACTCGCCCGTTCCCCGGCAACCCGCCCAAGCTGGCTTTCGCAACCAGTTTGCAAAGCCGCTGCCCTTCCTGTCCCATTTTTCGTTATCCTGTTACCAGTCGAATCGCCCTGCCGGTTTTTTACCAGCCCTCTAATCCGGAAGCCTCCCTGCTAACATTTTGGCCTCCCTGCCCGAAAATTTCGCTCCCTGCTACCCCGGCAGTGCTCCCTGCCCGAATTTTTGTCGCCCTGCCCGGCAGGACGACCTCCCTTACCAGCAGGGAAGGTTACCCCACCAGCAGGGAGGCCGACTTTTCAGCAGGGAAGGGTGCCCCACCGGCAGGACGCCGAAAAAAGCAGCAGGGCGGGACTTTCTTTTGACAGGACTCACCGGTAATATAACAGGAAGGGCTTTTTGCGGGCACAGCACCCACCGCCGACCTGACAAAACAGTGTTGACAATCGGCAGGCGGAATGCCGGGTTATCAGGATGGTACTATTTTGAAGCCTCGCCAGCCCAAAGATTGCTTCTCCGGCAAAGCCGGATCGCAATGGCGGCCTCCATGTTTGCAGGAGAGTTGCGTGTCCCGTCATTCCGAGGAGAAACGACGAAGGGATCTCTACAAAAACAAAAGCCACCCTCCGAAACGGAAGGTGGCTTTCAATATTTCAGATTCACCGGGTCACTTTGAGTCACCCGGTGAATTACAGGAATCAAGTTCTATTCTTCGTGCGCTGAGATCAAAACCTCAAGGATTTTTTTACCGGCAGCAGCAACGCTTGAACCAGGTCCGAAGATGGCTACAACGCCTGCATCGTACAGGTATTTGTAGTCCTGAGCAGGAATAACACCACCGGCAATCACCATGATGTCGTCACGACCCAGTTTCTTCAGTTCGGCGATAACAGCAGGAACCAATGTTTTGTGACCTGCAGCCAGGGAAGAAACACCCATCACGTGAACGTCGTTTTCAACGGCTTGCTTAGCGGCTTCTTCCGGCGTTTGGAACAAAGGTCCCATATCCACGTCGAAACCAAGGTCGGCATAACCTGTTGCAACAACTTTTGCTCCGCGGTCGTGTCCGTCCTGCCCCATTTTAGCGATCATGATCCGTGGCTGACGGCCTTCCAATTCAGCAAATTTCTTTGCTAACTCCTGAGCTTCCTGGAAGGTTTTATCGTGTTTACTTTCGGCTGAATACACTCCTGAAATAGTTCTGATTACAGCTTTATAACGGCCTGAAACTTTTTCGCAGGCATCTGAAATTTCACCTAATGAAGCACGCTTTTGAGCGGCTTTGATAGAGAGATCCAGCAAGTTACCTTCGCCGGTTTCGGCACATTTGGTAATTGCTTCCAGGGCTTGTTTCACATCATCCTCGTTACGCTCAGCACGCAGCTTATTCAAGCGATCGATTTGTGACAAACGTACAGCAGTGTTGTCGATATCCAAAATATCGATTGGATCTTCTTTTGCCAAACGATATTTGTTTACCCCAACAATTGTTTGCACACCACTGTCGATACGTCCTTGTGTACGGGCAGCAGCTTCTTCAATACGCATTTTAGGCACACCGGTTTCAATCGCTTTCGCCATACCACCCAGCTTTTCAACTTCTTCGATCAAAGCCCAGGCTTTGGTGTACAAGTCTTTTGTCAACGCTTCAACATAGTACGAACCGGCCCATGGGTCTACGCCACGGCAGATTTCAGTTTCCTGTTGAATATACAACTGCGTGTTACGGGCAATACGAGCCGAGAAGTCGGTTGGCAATGCAATCGCTTCGTCCAGTGCGTTGGTGTGCAGCGACTGTGTGTGACCCAATGCCGAAGCCATAGCCTCAATGGCTGTACGACCTACGTTGTTGAATGGATCTTGCTCAGTCAACGACCAACCTGACGTTTGCGAGTGCGTACGCAATGCCATTGATTTTGGGTTTTTCGGGTTGAACTGTTTCACCAATTTCGCCCAGATCATACGTGCAGCACGCATTTTGGCGATTTCCATGAAGTGGTTCATACCGATGGCCCAGAAGAATGACAAACGAGGCGCGAAAGCGTCAATGTCAATTCCGGCGTTGATACCGGTACGGATGTAATCCAAACCGTCAGCAAGGGTGTAAGCCATTTCGATGTCGGCTGTGGCACCAGCTTCCTGCATGTGGTATCCTGAAATTGAAATTGAGTTGAACTTCGGCATATTTTGAGAAGTAAACTCGAAAATATCAGCAATGATTTTCATCGAGAACTCGGGTGGGTAGATGTACGTATTACGCACCATGAATTCTTTCAGAATGTCGTTCTGGATGGTACCTGCCAACTGATCCATAGTTGCTCCTTGCTCCAAAGCCGTTACGATGTAGAAAGCCAAAACCGGCAATACCGCACCGTTCATCGTCATGGAAACAGACATTTTATCCAATGGAATTTGGTCGAACAGGATTTTCATATCCAGAATAGAGTCGATCGCCACACCAGCTTTACCCACATCACCAACAACACGAGGGTGATCCGAGTCGTAACCCCGGTGCGTTGCCAGGTCGAAGGCTACAGAAAGACCTTTTTGACCGGCAGCCAGGTTACGGCGGTAGAATGCGTTTGACTCTTCAGCAGTTGAGAACCCGGCGTACTGACGGATTGTCCAGGGACGCATGGGATACATCGCTGAGTAAGGTCCGCGAAGGAATGGTGGCAAACCGGAAGCAAAATTCAGGTGCTCCATGCCTTCCAAATCTTCTTTGGTGTAAACTGGTTTCACCGGAATTTGCTCCGGAGTCACCCAGTTTTTTTCAATTTTGTGTTCAGTAGCCCAGGCAGCGGCATCGGCTTTTGCCTGTGCTTCTTTAATATTTATATTTTTAAAATTCGGTTTCATATTCAATAGATTTTAGATTCTAGATTCTAGACATTAGATTAAATTTTTCTGAAAAGCAATCAGCATTTTGACAATCTCCGAAGTTTTATCCAGTATTTCTTCTTTTTTACTCTCAGGGATATATTCCAGATCGCAGGCAAGAATCATCAATGATTCAACTTCGAACAAAGATCCCTTTGTCATATCCAGAAAGTGATTGAAATCTTTATTGGTTCCTCTACCAGCTCCTTCTGCAACGTTCAACATCACAGAGACAGCCGCCTTTCGGGTTTGAGAAGTCAATCCATAAAGCTCTTCAGATGGAAATTGTTTGGTCACCAGGTAAACGTCCTTCACCAGGACTCTTGCCCGTTGCCAAATCTTTATTTCCCTGTAATTATGCATCCTGAATGTCTATTGTCTAAATTCTGATGTCTTAATATCTGTTTATGCTATTCCCAATTTTGCATTATATGCTTTCAAATCTTCCAGCACATTGCTCTTCACGTGAATGAAGTTTTCAATGCCTTTCGCTTTTAAATCATCCATGCAAGCAGGAGCACCAGCTACAACGAAAATTCCTTCGCCTTTCATAGCGTCTAAAACAGCAGGAGCTAAGTCTACATATTCATCATCAGAACTACAGATCACAACAATCTCGGCACCGGCAGCTTTAGCTGCGGCAACACCTTCTTCAACTGTTGCAAAACCATTGTTATCCTTCACTTCGTAACCGGCAACAGCAAAGAAGTTGCAGGCAAACTGGGCACGAGCCTTACGGAATGTCAGGTTACCAATGGTCAACATGAATGCCAACGGACGTTTACCGGCTTTGGCAAATTTATCGGTAGCAGCACGCAGCTTTTCAAAAGCCATCGCGCCACGGTATGGTTTCAGTGTTTCAATTTCTGCATCTTCAGCAGTCAGATCAGTTGCGTCAAAAACAGCTTCATCCAGTTCCTTTTCCATTTTCTCCGTGAAATTCGGGAATTGGTTTGTTCCCAAAATATTTTCACGACGAGTGGCTACATTGATATCACGTTTTTTAGCCATCGCTTTAATTTCAGCTTGGATGAAACCTTCTTTTGCCGCTGCTAAGAAACCTCCTTTATCCTGAATAGTCAGGAACAGTTTCCAGGCTTCTTCAGCAATTGAAGCAGTCAACTCTTCAATATAGTATGAACCGGCACCCGGGTCTACGATTTTATCGAAGTGCGATTCTTCTTTCAACAACAATTGTTGGTTCCGTGCGATACGATCAGAGAACGTAGTCGGATCTTCGTAAATCGCGTTGAACGGAAGCACAGCAATTGAATCGGCACCACCAAGAGCAGCACTCATCGCTTCAGTCTGGGTACGCAGCATGTTTACGTAAGGATCGTAAACCGTTTTGTTCCATGTTCCGGTTTCAGCGTAAACATTCATTTTGCAGCAACCGTCGCATTTGGGTCCGTAAGCTTTTACGATTTGAGCCCACAACATACGACCTGCACGAAGTTTCGCGATTTCCATGAAGTAGTTCGCGCTAACGCTAAAATTGAACTTCATATTTTTGGAAACGGCGTTCACTTCCAGACCGGCCTCAGTCAAGGCTGAAAGATATTCAGCACCCTGAGCCAATGCAAAAGCTAATTCCTGAACTGCAGAAGCACCCGCGGCTCCGTAGCTTTTCGCGTTAACAGCGACCACTCGGTATTTCGGTAAGTTGGCTGATTTTTCAATCAGGTGTTTCACTTGCTCCACCGAACCTTCGAAGCCGTTTTTCATGCGACCGTAAAGCAGGTAATTTCCGAAAGGATCGCAAGCAACTGATGCGACAACATTTTTCGGATCCCATTTTCCGGCTAACACATAATCAGCAAAGCTTTCTGCGATTTTGTTGGTGTAGCACTTGGCAACAAAGTTTACCTCTACCGACTCCAGGCAAATACCTTCGAGCAACACTGCCATGTCGTCTTTGGTAACATTGATGCACTCATTAAAAACAAAGCCCAACGAGGTCACACCTTTCATCAATACGTCCAGTGCTTTCTTGTTGGCCTCGGCCAAATCTTTTACGATGATGTTCTGGCGAACATACCAATCGTTGTCATTTGTCTTGTTACCCCGAACAAATGGAAACTCACCGGGTAAGGTGTCCAGGTAGTTCAGGCTTGTCAAGTCTTCCTGACGGTAATACGGTTGAACGGAGAAACCTTCGTTTGTCCTCCAGACCAGCTTGCGGTCGAAGTCAGCGCCTTTCAGGTCAGCAGTAATTTTTGCTTTCCAATCTTCGCTACTGACAGGAGGAAATTCTTCAAAAAGTTTGTTATATTTTTCTGCCATAATGTAACTGTTAAGAAAATCAGGGGGCAAAATTAGTGGTTTTTAAGTATAGAATCCCATAAATAGTCAAGTTTTTAACAGCTTACTAACAAAAGTCAGTGTTTGATTTTCAATGTTTTACATATCGAAATCTCTACATGTATCCATTTCCCAAATTCACTTTTAGCGCCGAACAACAACCCATTGATTAACATTTATTTAGCGAGCATAATTTCAGACAAAAATGCCTTTTTTTCTCTCATTTTCAAGCCAATTCGTATATTAACCATTTGTTAAAATTGAGAAGCCCCTTGCCAAAGGAAGAGGCTTCTCGTATTCATCCTGTAACATGAAAAACTACTGATATAACTTTTCTCCGGTAGCGTGTTTCAGCTGATAACCGGCTAACAGATAGTCGATTTTTGTTTTGATTAATTCCAACTTACTGTCCTCCAAATTTGTGGAAGCGTCCAACAAATCAAGGTTTGTAATAGTACCCGACCGAAAGCTCACTTCCGCTAGCCTGTAGCCTTCGTTTGCTTGTTCAAATTGCATCTCGACCTGTTCTATTTTCAGTTTTGCCGCTTTGAGGTCTTCTATTGATTGAATCACTTCTTGCTTAACACCTTGTTTTGCCGATTCGGTTGCATAACGCAACTCTTCTTGTTTCGCTTGCTGAAGTGCCAGCTGATGTTTTGTTTTCGATGCACTGTAAATTGGAACCTGAACGCCTACGCCGACAGTGAAATTCGGTCTGATCTCCTGAATATCCGGTTCAAACCCGTTTTTTACGCCAACCGTTGCTAAGGCGGAAATACTTGGATTGACCTGTGCATGAATCGCATTTGCCTGTAGGCTGGCAATATTTTCCTGTTCCTTTGCAATCTTAATTTGATCGCTATTGGCAAAAGCCTGCTCCAAAGCTTGCCCCAACTCTGCTTGAACAAGCAGCTGAGACAGCTCTTCAGGAAATTTTACCTGTGAATCAAAGTCGAGCCCAACCAAGGTCGACAAAACAGCCAATTCCTTTGTCCGAAGTGCCTCTAAATCGACGCGTTTACTTTTCAATTTCGAAATACGGACTTGTGTCGAAAGCAGTTCGTATTTGGTCGACGTGCCGGCATCCAGCTTTTTAGTCACCGTCTGCTTATGTTCTTGCAGAGTTGCCATTTCTTCGTCATTGATTTCGATCGCATTTTGTAGAAATACAACCTGAAAATAGGAATTAATAAGCTTCAGACTCAACTGTTCCTGCAACTGTTCAATCGACTCATTCAGCAAAAGTTTTCGCGCTTGCTCAACAGCAACCAATTTGCCGGTACGCCCAAAATCGTACAGCGTTTGTTCGTAATTGATGCCTGCACTTATATTATCGGCAGGGTTCAACTCTGCCTCTCCTATTCCCGGAAGATCAAATTTACTAATCGGTCCAACCCGGGTGTAGGATGCCCCCCCGGTGACCATCGGACGCAAAGCTGACTGAACCAGCTGCATTTGTTCATCGGCCTGCACCAGCGACTGCTGCGCCTTCAACACAGCCGGATTGTTTCGAATCATTTGCTGCAACAGGCTATCGAGTTCATATTGGCCGGAGCTACCTGCAGCCAGTGAAAAACCGGATGCACACAACCAAAGCAACACCGCCCCAAGTGTATTTTTCAGATATAATCGTGTCATATTTTTCATAACAATGTTCTCTTAAATTATTCAATGCCGGCTTATTCGGCAGAAGAACCAATGACTTCAGCTTGATCCTTTTTTCGTGTTTTCAACGCGAGCACGGGAATAACAGCCAATACCGTTATCGCGGCAGCAATCAGAAAGTCATCTGAAATTCCCTGGATATAACCTTGATTCATCACGTGTTTAACCAGCAACATCTTTCCTTGCTGCATCGATTCACTCACCGAGCTCCCCGCCGCATGCACAATGTGTTGGGACATTCGGGAAAGTGACCCAAAAAATTCCGGCGAATTCCCGGCAAGCTGTTCACCAAACACTTGCTGGTGATAAATTGTGCGGGTGGTCAACAAGCTACTTAAAATAGCTACGCCGAAACTCCCTCCCAACTGACGGGTAACATTGAACAAGCTCGAAGCCTGAGCCATTTGGTCCCTCGGAATTTCAGAAAGTGCAATGGTGCTAAGCGGAGCAAACAGAATCCCCATTCCAAGTCCCCTGAAATACAACATTGCCATAATGGCGGCATGTTCTGTTTGGTACGACAGGAAGTAGCCCATCACAAAACTTATTACAATACAAGCAATACCGGTTAGCAATACAATCTTTGCATTAATCTTCGTAACCAATTTCCCGGCCAACGGAGCAACCATTCCTTGTATAACCCCTACCGGAAGAAAAACGGATCCAGCTTGTATGGCTGTCCATCCCAAAGAATTCTGAAGAAATAGCGGAAGGATAAAAGGAGTCCCAAACATGCCAATACCAAAAATAAACATGATCAGGTTACTCAATCCAAAGTTCCAATCTTTCAGCAGTTTTATATCGATAAAGGGATCTTTCACGTGCAACTCCGCTACAATAAAAACCGCCAGACTGATCAATGCGACAGCAAAACAGAGTAAAATATAAGGCGCCGTCCATCCTTCCGAGTTACCTACTGCTTTTCCCTCCGAAAGCGCGTAAAGCGTCACCGGCAGGAAAGCAACAATGGAGAAAAACCCCCAGGGATCGAACTTGCGAACTTTCGGACTTTTATATTCCTGTTGAATCAGGTAGGTTACGAACAAACCGATCAAGCCAACCGGAACATTCACCAGGAAGATCAGCTGCCAGCTAAATGTGTCGACCAGGTAGCCGCCAATGAGAGGACCGAAAGAGACAGAACTGGCTGCAGCCACGGCCCAAAGCCCCAAGGCGACGCCGCGCTCCTTTGGCGGAAACTCGCGGCTGACAATCGCCATCCCCATCGGCATGATTGTTCCGGCACCAAGTCCTTGAACAATGCGCGATATAATCAGTGTCTGTTCACTATCCGATATTCCACAAAGTGCAGAACCAACCGTGAACAAGAGCAAGCCAGTAAAGTAAACTCGCTTATAACCGAACCTGTCGGCCATCCAGCCGGCAATGGGAAGCACGACTGCTAACGATAAAAGATAAGCTGTGAGCACCCATTCGATTTGGTCGAGGCTGGCTCCAAAATTTGCCATGATCTTGGGCAAGCCCACATTCACAATCGTTGCATCGAGCACCGACATGAACGTACCAATCATCACATTGGCCAATAACCACCACTTATAAGAATTTTTTCGGGGATGAAAAAAGGATGATCGCGGCCTTAAGTGCCAACGTATTCGATGTAAAAAAAGAGTCACCATACGACTAGTTGCGCTCTATTTTAACGACCACTGACATCCCCGACAACAGTGGATATTTATTTGAATTTTCAACATCTTGAATACTTACTTTCAATGGAATTCGCTGGGTTACTTTCGTAAAATTCCCCGAAGCATTATTCGGCGGAATCAACGAGAACTGCGATTCTGTGCTCGCGCCTACGTAAATCACTTTTCCTTCAAAAGTCACATCGGGGTAGGCATCGATGGTATATTTACTCTTACTGCCGTTATGAATACCGCCCAGCTTTGTTTCTTCCAAATATACTTTCACCCAGACTTCGTCATTCTCAACCACCGAGTAAACCGACTGTCCTGCCTGCACCACGTCTCCCTCCAGAAGCCATCGTTTAGCAATTACACCGCCCGAAGGCGCATAAACCTTCGCATCATCCAGTTTCGATTTTACAAGCTCGATCTGGCTGAAAGCTGCCTGAACCGAAGCCTCTGCGCTTTTCTGCGCCGCTGCCTCAAGCGCTATGTCCTTTTGGCCTGACGCATAACGAGCCTTAGCTGCTTTGAACGAATCTTCAGCGTGATCATAAGCTTCTTTCGTAATCACTCCGCCTTTATACTGAACCTCGGCACGATGGAAATCCTTCTCCGTTTTGTCAACTTCAATTCCCAACACGTTCAACTGCTCTTTGCTCAACGCAAATTTCGCAGCTGTCTCCCGGGCCTTAGCCTCAGACTGAACTTGCATGCTTTGCAAATAAGACTTTTCAGCAACCAAATCGGTACTGTCAAGCTCAAAAAGCAGTGTCCCCGATTCCACGTGGTCACCTTCATCAACATACAACTTCGCGATTCGCCCCATCATTTTAGGACTGGCCGTTACCATGTTAAATTCAACAAAAGCATCGTCAGTCGATGCATATTTCAAATAGTCCAGGTACCAATAAATACCTCCACCAATAACCAATACCAACACCAGTAAAACCGGAAGGTATACCGTTTTAAATTTTTTACTCATATTTCTGTTTTCTTGTTTAATTGTCATTCTGCAACCCGCAGTCCTTTGCAGAAAATGTCGAGAAAAAGCTTGACTTGATCAAGGTGAGCACTCTTATCTTCCTCTTTCTGAAAAACGTGTTTACTGCGTAGATAGATTATTCGTAACCCACGAACCAAGCCGTTAAAAAGGGCAGCAGTAGCACGTAGATCTTCTATTTGAAATTGTCCTTTCTCAACACCCAACTGCAAAATATCTGCGATCAGTTCATCTTCCAACTGATTAAAGTCCTTCACAGCATCGTTCATAAAGCCCTGCAGATTTTTCTGATACATGCTCTTCATCCGTGAAAGATTAATCAAACGCTCGGTCATTTCCAAACGAGTCACCATATACTGATGAAGCATCTCATCCGGATCGGAAAGCTGCTCAATTTTAGCGCGGATCGTCTCGAGAAACTCATCCTTTTCCCGCTCAATTATCGAGCGGTACAACGCCTCCTTATCCGGGAAATAATAATAGAGCGAACCTTTCGACATCTGCATGTCATTGGCAATTTCCTGCATGGTTGTTTTTTCAAAACCATATTGCGCAAACCGACTTTGAGCCACATCAATTATTTGCTTCCGTTTCTCCGACTGCGCATCTTCATTTCGAACGACACCTTCCATTTGACCATTCTGTTTGATTAGTCAAATTTAAGATAAATCTATCAAATAGAAGACCGATCGGTCCTTTTCTCAGCTATCAGATCCAAAACTTTACATTAAATACATATTCATCGACGAAAATCAGGAAAAGAAAGCATGATCCGGTTGCTGAAGTAAAGCCAATCACCTATTTTTATCTTCCGCTAACTGCATCGAATAAAACAGGATATGAAGCTAATTCCCCAAATATTACTCATACTGACTCTGTCTTTCTCAATGCATGCCTGCCAAAAGATTGAAGGCCCCGCGAAAAACATCTTCCAAACCTGGGAAGTCAAAGAGTTTGTTTCCACTGAATCAACAAACTACAGCAAAAGAGAAGACTCGCCAATCTACCTTACGATCCATGAAGACCAGAGTTATTCGCTCAAACTTGATGCAAACATCTGCCAGGGCAGCCTCTTAAGAATCACGGATCTTTCCATTATTTTTGAATCACCGGCCTGCACCGAAATTTGCTGCGATAGTCCGTTCTCATCACACCTCGCTGATTTGCTACCTTTCATCTCCATGTATAAAGTTCAGGACAACATCTTGCGACTGTCAATCAGCGATTGGGGATTCATCGAATGTGAGCGGGTCGACTAAAACCGACCAAAGGCGATTTCGTATCATTTCTAAAGAAATTCTAAACAACACGCGATTTTAGGGCATCAAAAAGGCGACTGCTCAAACTTTTTGTAGATTTGTCATACAACTTCACAAAAAAGACCAGATCAACAATGTGAGCTCACAGCCCGCTGGAATCAGGCCTTTTAACTATTTAATAAGCTTAAAATGATCACACTTGAAAGTAAAACGGGACCGAATATCACAATTGATCATACATCATATCATTATTTTGCAGGCAACAACTACCTGGGGCTAGCCAGCAATCCGGAGCTTATCAACAAGGCTATTGACGCCTTAATCCACTATGGAACGAACTTTTCAGCGTCGCGCCAAACAACAGGAACAGCAGATATACACCTGGAGCTAGAAACGAAATTAGCCCGATTCAAAGTCAAGCAAGCCGCGGTGGTGTTTGCCTCCGGCTATATGGGAAACAAACTGTTGATGGATTACCTAAAAAGCGAATGCCCGGTCGTACTGACCGATGCCATGGCACACTCCAGCATCATTGACGGTATTCCACGCGATATTGAAACGATTGACACCTACAAACATCTCGACACAGTGCACCTGGAAAGCTTGTTGAAGAAGTATGCCGGGAAACGTGCATTAATTGCAAGCGACGGACTATTTGCATTGACCGGGGAAATTGCGCCACTGGACAAAATTCACCGTCTGGCAGAAAAATATGATGCCCTGATTCTGATTGACGATGCACACGCAACCGGTATCTTGGGAAAAAACGGACGAGGAACACCCGAGCATTTTGAGTTGGCTGATTCTCCTCGGATTTATCAAGCTGAAACCATGAGCAAAGCAATCGGATCCTACGGAGGATTCATCGCCGGAAGCACTGAAATGATTCAGATCATTCGGGGAAAATCCGCTTTTTACGGGGCTTCAACCTCACTCCCTCCGGCATTGGTCGCCAGCGGATCCGCAGCATTGGACTACATTAAAGAACACCCGGAATTGCAACAACAGCTCTTAGCCAACATTCGTTATCTAAAAATTGGAATCAAGCAGCTGGAACTCAAAACCTCCACCGCCGAAACTCCGATCATCCCAATCTTTTTTAACAAAAAGGCGGATGCTCAAAAACTGTCAACATACCTGAAAGATCATCAAATAATTGCACCGGCAGTCGATTACCCGGTTAAAACTGACCAATACATTGTCAGGCTGACTGTTTCAGCTGCGCATACACAAGACCAAGTGAAATACCTCATAAGCACCTTAAAAACCTGGACCGAAGATTATGGAAGGAACTAAAATAATAGCCGTTAGCATTGAAAAATTAAATATTCCGCTGGATGCCCCATTTACGATTGCAACAGGCGCCAAATACCAAATTGAAAACGTACTGATCACGCTGACGCTTGAAAATGGCATTATGGGCTACGGCGAAGCGGCGCCCCTCGAACCGGTTAACGGTGAAAATCAAGGGACAGCGCTGGCGACACTCCTCAGCTGTAAGGATTATCTGAAAGGAAAGTCCGTATCCGACTATCGTCAAATATCGAAACACCTAAAAAGCGTCTTCTGGGCACAAGTCACCGCCCGTTGTACCATCGAGATGGCCTTGCTCGACGCTTACACCAAATGCTTGAATATTCCGCTTTACCAGTTTTTGGGTGGAGCTGAACGCTTAATTGAAACAGATTACACCATTGATATTGTCTCGGCAGCTACCGCCAAAACAAATGCTCAAAAACTAGCCGCCAAAGGCTACAAAACCTTGAAAACAAAAGTTGGAAAGAAGCTTCAGGACGACGTGGCGCGTGTTATTGCCATTAAAGAAGGGGCACCCGACTGCAAAATCATGCTGGATGCGAACCAAGGGTATTCACCAGCCGATGCCATCCACTTTCTGGAATTACTCGAAAAAAACGGTGTTCGGCCCGAGTTGTTTGAGCAACCTGTGGTGAAGCATGATCTGCGGGGAATGAAACGAGTAAAGGACAGTACTTCTGTTCCAATTGCCGCTGATGAAAGTGTTTTTACCGCTGCCGATGCCCTGGCAGTAGCAAAAGCAGATTGTGCTGACCTGATCAACATCAAAATCATGAAGTCTGGAATTGTCGAGGCACTTGACATTGCGGCCATTGCGCGAACGGCCAATATGGGATTGATGATCGGCTGCATGCTCGAAAGTAAACTGGGACTCGGAACATCTGTCCACTTTGCTGCCGGACTCGGCGGATTCAGCTTTATCGACCTCGACCCGCATATCGATCCGGCCAAAGAACCATTTAGCGGTGGCCCAGACTTTTCGGATCCCTGCTATCGAATGAATGAACTTCCAGGAATTGGACTTACAAAGAACATATCTTGACTTAGCATAGAATACTTACAACAACCAACCAAAAGCCGGAACATCATTGATGCTCCGGCTTTACTTATTTTAAAAAGGAAATTTGTCTTTCAGCTTTGGACCGCGATCAGTCCATTCAACCGTTGCACACTCGGTATAATAATCGTGTTCAAAAAACAAGATGTAGTTTTTATCCGCTGCCTCCTTTAAGAAAGGTTCTTTTTCAGCCATCGAGCTAACCGGGTATAAATCGTAGGCAGCCAGCCAAACAATTGGCACATGCGCCGCTGTTGGTATGAAGTCAGCCATATAAACATAGGTTTTTCCATCAGCTTCAATAAATGGGATCATTTGTCCGGGCGTATGTCCATCATACATTCGAACTGAAAATCCGGGAAAAAGCTCACCATCATCCTCAACCAGGTGCATTCTTCCCTCCTCTTTCAGAAAATTCAAGATATGATAGTGATAGGCTGCCCGCTCGCGCGGATTGGATATTTTACTGTGCTCCCATTGTTTTTGACTACACCAATGTGTGGCGTTCGGGAAAAGTAACTTCAATTCACCTTGCTCGCTCACAACTGCTCCGTTGCAGTGATCCCAATGCAAATGGGTAAACACAACATCAGTAATATCGTCAACCGAATAACCCTTCGCGGCCAGTGACTTCGGCAGGGCATCAGTTTCCTCGTGACCATTGTTCCGTTTCACCTTATCTGGATAATGATCGCCCACACCCGCTTCAATCAAAATCTTTCGTTCGCCCTGATCAATCAACAGGCAACGCATCGTTAGCCGGGTAACATTATTATCGTCTGAGGGATATACTTTCGACCACAAAGGTTTTGGAATGGCTCCAAATAAAGCACCTCCGTCGCAGGCAAAGTGCCCGCCGTGAATAGCAAATAATTTCATCGTTCTATCTTTCTGTTCTGTATAACTTATTAACCCATTGATCCGGGATCGGTTCAGCAAAATTAACTCAAATGGGCTCGAATGCAAGGTGAAATCGTCCGAATGTTTATCTTTGATTTTTCAGCAAAACAAACAATATGCGCATTCATTTTATAGCAATCGGCGGTAGTGCCATGCACAACCTGGCCATCGCCTTGCACAAAAAAGGTTTTCAAGTTAGTGGAAGTGATGATGAAGTGTTTGAACCTTCAAAAGGCCGGCTACTGCAACACGGGTTATTACCGGACGATTTTGGCTGGCACCCGGAAAAAATAACCGATGAACTCGATGCCATCATCCTGGGAATGCATGCCCGCCCTGACAATCCGGAACTATTGCGGGCTCAGGAAATGGGTTTGAAAATCTACTCCTACCCTGAATATCTTTACGAACAGACCAAAGACAAAACCCGCGTGGTGATTGGCGGTTCCCATGGCAAAACGTCCATCACCTCCATGATTATGCATGTTTTAAAAACAAACCGCATTGACTTTGACTACATGGTTGGAGCAAAGCTGGAAGGTTTTGACACCATGGTATCACTGAGCCACGAAAGCGAAATTGCGGTCTTCGAAGGCGATGAATACCTCTCGTCTCCCATTGACCGCCGACCGAAGTTTCATCTTTACCACCCAAATATCGCATTGCTTAGCGGCATTGCCTGGGATCACATCAACGTATTCCCGACTTTTGATAACTATGTCGATCAGTTCCGCATTTTTGTAGACCAGATCGAAGAAGACGGTTCCTTATTTTACTATGAAGGAGATACAAACCTTCAGGAGATCGCAACCCGCATTCGGACAGATGTTACGGCGCAGGAATATCGCGAACATCCGTCGGTGGTAGAAAACGGTGTAACTTATCTGACCTCGGCCGATCATAAAATAAGACTACAGGTGTTTGGCGATCACAACCTGCAAAACATTGCCGGAGCAAAGCTGGTCTGTAACAAACTTGGCATTAGCGATGAAAAATTCTACCTGGCTATGAGCAGCTTTAAAGGGGCAGCGCGCCGCTTGGAAATTCTAGCCGAAAATCCAAATTGCACCGTCTTTTACGACTTTGCACATTCTCCGTCGAAGCTTAAAGCGACTACCGAAGCGGTCAAAAAACAATTCACAGATCGCCAGCTGGTTGCAGTGATGGAGTTACACACCTTCAGCTCTTTAAAGAAAGAATTTCTGCCTCAATACGAAGGATGTATGGCTGCAGCTGATGAGGCGTTTGTTTATTTCAATCCGGAGACCATTGAACACAAGCGACTTGAACCCATCACCAAAGAACAGGTCGCTGAAGCGTTTGACTCCGAAGGGCTGCAGGTTTTTACCGACTCAGACGAATTGTTCGAAATCCTTCAGTCAAAAAACTGGGAAAATAAAAACTTGTTAATCATGACTTCAGGTAACTTTTCAGGAAAAGACATGAAAGAAATTGCCAGCTCAGTTTGTAAACCGGTGACGATATAAATCACAAAAAGATGGATTCTGCAACAAGCTTGTTGCAGAATCCATCTTACCAATTAAAAAGCAATTCTGAAAAAGCGTTAATTATTCTTTTAACGCGAAGCGCATCATCAGACTGATTTCCTTTTTGCCATAATCCATCGATTTTTGCGCATCGCTTCCTGATGACTTTTGTCCACCTGACATTCCACCGGAACCGCTGCCTGATCGTCCCATACCTCCATCGCGGGGAGGCATTCCTCCGGGACCGCCGCCTCCCATCATACCACCGGGACCTGCTCCACGTGTCTTGCCACCAGATGAAGGACCATCGGGTCTGTCACCGCTGCCACCTTGTTTTGCACCTGGCTGATCTAACGCACTCAGCAAAAACTGAAAGTTGACCGGTTTTAGCGTATCGGCAGCTGTAATCTCTTCCTTATAGAAAGTCTTTAGCGGAATCTGCCCTTCAACAAATAACGTGCTATCCTTCAGCTGCATTGAAACAGCAATACCATATGGGTTGTGAACATCTAAAACAGAATCGGCCACTTCGGGGAAAAACCCTTTCACAAAAAATTTCTGCCTGGCTTCGAATTTGCCGCCTCGTCCGCCAAAACCACCTTTTTGCAATCCATGCTCCCTTGATGGTTTCGAAGAAGTATGACTTTCGCTCTCTGTCATTTCGAAATCAGGCTGATTTCCCTGCCCCAAGCTATCCTTCGGATGTTTACCAGACAGTTCCTCGGAATAAGGGAATTTCACCTGAATCGGATAGTCTTTGCCGGCAGACATATCAATGCCAAAAGTCAAGCCCTTTTGCATTATTTTCTGCTGACTCGATTGATCCCGGGTTGAAATAGCAAAATACAAGTTTTGATTGTCGTTGTCGATTTCATAAAACATCTTGCTGTCTTTGTCAAAATAGCGTAGAAAATCACGCCAGTCATCCTGATGACCATCTATTGCAACTGGCTTTTCTTTCCACTCCAGTGCTTGGTAAGTCTTCCCCGAACATGCGCTCAAAAGCAGAGCCAGTCCAAAAATCTGAATAAATTGTTTCTTCATATCCTTGTTTTCTATCGTTTACATCAAGGATAACCGAAACATCATCAACAGTCAAAAATAATCGATAGATTGCCGGATAACACCGATCGTTCGTCAGTCTTCACCGACCGGCAAAAAGCGGTAGAGGATCGTTGAAAAACGATCTATTGGGGTGACTAATTTCGAAAAAACGGCAAGACGAAAACAGTATAAATTGTACAGCCGGCACAAAATGCGATGGCAAACTCCAACCCCGCAAAAACAACAAGGATTCCTGCGACAATTTTAGCTGCCAATTGATAGTCCGAAACAAATAAAGTTGTAAAAATGAGGACCATCATAAACCCCATTCGGGCTGCAAAGATTTTAGGTGCTTTATCAATTTTCTTTTCGGGTAATTTCAGAACCATCGTAATCCAATAAGCAACACAACTCAACGCACTAAATTTCAGCGTGGTGAACGCACGGATTGCAAAATCAGCCAAAAGAAATGTAAAAACCAGTACGGATTGCAATGAAAATCCGGTAATAACCAGCACGATAACCAACAAAGATGTCACCCGCGGCACCTGCTCGTTAATACGATCCGAAGAAATCGGACAAAAAATATTCTTCATACATTAAAATTTAAGCGGACAAATATATCTCTTTTTCTCAAATTCATGACTTTTATCAGGAAAGCAGAAGCCGCTGTTAAGAATCGATTTATATCTCCAAAAAAATTCCTTATTTCAGCAATTCGAAACAATAATAACTTAAATACGATCAAAATGAAGCTATTTCGCTTTTTTCTGTTCCTGATCTGTTTTTTGCCATTCACTACTCTAACAGCTCAGGACCTATTTCTGTTTATGAAGCAACAGGATGTTATTCAACAAATCGAAGAAATTCCGGGAAACTCATTCTTTGAACACACTTATGTTGTCAAAATAAAGCAGCCGCTGAATTACAAGGATACCACAGCGGGTTATTTTCTACAGCGGGTGTTTATTGCCGAAAAAGGAAAGAGCCAACCAACTGTTCTAATCACGGAAGGCTATGCCGCCAACTACGCCAAGGCTCCAAAGTATATTAACGAGTTGAGCGAAATACTGGATGCCAACCAGATTTGTGTTGAACACCGCTATTTTGGCGAATCGTACCCGGATTCGATTGTCTGGAAATACCTGACGGTTGAAAATGCCGCCAACGACCATCACCGCGTTGTTGAACTATTCAAACCCTATTTCGACCAAAAATGGCTGAACACAGGAATCAGCAAAGGAGGTCAAACATCACTTGCCCACCGAACGTTTTTCCCCAACGATGTTGATTTAACCGTTGCTTATGTTGCCCCGCTAAATTTTGGTGTTGAAGACGGACGACACGAGCCATTTTTGAAGCAGGTCGGAACTAAAGAGTGCCGCGATGCAATCTACAACCTTCAACTTGAAGTCCTCAAACGGCGCGAAGGGATGAAGGAACTTCTGCAAAAGTATTGCGAAACCAGAAATTATCACTCAGTACTCAGCTACGATGAGCTGCTTGATTTTGCTGTATTGGAATATCCATTTGCTTTTTGGCAGTGGGGCCATTCTCAAGACGAAATTCCTCCGTTAACTGTCAGCGATGAAGAACTGTTTGCTCATTTCAGTCAAATTAGCGAACCAGACTATTTTACCATAGAAGGTGGTAAACCTTACGTCTCTTTTTTCTACCAGGCAGCACGTGAGCTTGGATACTACGGATACGATACCAAGCCGTTTAAACAAGACATCCCTGCTGAAATGGTCAAAGGTTGGGTAAATAAATACATGATCCCCGAAAATACAATGGTCACCTATCATCCGGAAACCTCGCTAATGGTGGACAAATTTCTGAAAACCGAAGCGCGAAACGTTGTGCTGATTTATGGAGAAATTGATCCTTGGTCGGCAACGGCAGCGACAATAAATTCAGATCCGTCAAACCTTAAAATTGTCGCACCAAATGGGAGTCATCGTACCCGAATAAATACCCTGTCTCCCGAATCAAAGTCAAAGGTGATTGAATACATCCAATCGAAAATGATCAATCAATAAGAAAATTCCGACAAGGGGAAATTGTAAGTTTAACACCTTTTATACAACATATCGCAAAGCCGAAAGTTAACAAGTGATATTGTCGTTCGAAACGCAACTTTTTAGCAATTTTGTCGGCTGGTTGTTAAAAGTTGTTAAATTTACGAGGCTCGAAACAAAAACTAATCTGCTCCATGTCGTCAAACCCGATTGAAAGAAGAAATTTTATAAAGCTACTGGCTGCCGGTATCGGAAGCACTCTTTTGCCAATCAGATCATTAGCCGACTTACCGGTCGCTTCGGAGGCACCGGGACCAGTAAAATTCAAACTGGGCCAATCGGATTGGGTTCTGCATAGCGACGGAACCTTCGATTTGGTTTCCGGCTCAATCCGATTGCGAAATTGTCGTCCAACAATCGATGGACAAAGTATTTTTGTGCAAAATACCTTCATGGGAGATTCTCCAAAAGGTAAGCGTATCATCTACGAATTGGTCGGCAATAGTTTTGTTATGCTCGATCTGAAAATCTTCAACGGATCGGTGTCTATCGGAATTGAGCTTAGTAATATGTCACGGGCTCCGTTTTACCTGTCGCCATTGGGCGAAGCCCGGGTTGAGGGAGTAGACCGATACTTCAAGCAAGGGTTGGGACAAGGTGGTCCGTCCGGAATTTATAAAATCCCAACTCCGACAGCGGAAGATTGGGGAAATACTTCAGGTGAACAGGCCTGGTCATTCGATTCATACGTCACCACGGCTCTCCTTTCACCCCAAAATGAAACCTTAGCTTTTAGTGCTTACGAGCACTACGATTTTATTCAGAAAAGTACCATCTACAACCGACCGCATCGCAAAGGTCTTTACGACCGTTATCCGGACAAAGAGGATATTTTCTTCGAAACCGGATTTGTGATGGAGAATATCCCGTTGCAAAATGAATTCATCAAACTGCCTGATATCTACATTGTAAAAGGAAACACTCCTTTTGACACGTTGCAACATATTGCCTGGAATATTTCGGAGAATATGGTGGCCCGAAAAGATACTAAAACCAGTTACCACTGGAATTCATGGTACGAGTACCAGCATGATTTTTCTTTCGAACAATTAAAGGAGGTCCTTCAGGGCTTAGATGATATTAAACCGAAGATTCCGTTACAAACCATCCAAATTGATGATTGTTATTGCACACTTGGTGACTGGCTGGAAACAAATGAAAGATGGCCAAAGTCGATGGAAGACCCGGCTCGTGAGATTTTCCAGCGAGGTTTTAGGGCTGGAATTTGGGTGGCTCCATTTGTTGTGGACGAAAATAGTAAGTTATTTAAGAATCATCCCAATTGGCTCATTCGCGATCTTGATGGCGAACCGATCCAGCAACACAATTTCCGGGACAGCAAGCTTTATGCGCTTGATGGCAGTCATCCGGAAGTTCAAAAATACATTGCCCGGGTTTTCAGAACCTTCCGAAAAATGGGCTACACCTTTTTCAAAACGGCCTATCTTAGTTGGGGGCTAAAAGACGCTGCCAACATCCGCCGCTACGACCGCGATAAAACATCCGTTCAGATCTTGGTTGATGTGATGAAGATTATCCGCGAGGAAATCGGTGCCGGTGCATATTGGATGGCTAGTAACGCTCCTTTTGGTCCACTGATCGGATTTGTTGATGGCATGCGTATTTCCGCCAACGTTGACGCCGACTGGACACCCGGGGGAATTGGCAACATGTTCCAGGAATCATATAACTGCCAGTATTTCAACAACGTGTATTGGCAGAATGACCCGGACACTATTTTCTTGCGCGATGTTAACAATAACCTCACCGCTGAAGAAAAAGCCAGCATTGCCCTTTGGGATGGAATCATGGGAGGTACCGTTAACACATCAGACCGTTTCTCAACCCTAACCGAAGAACAATTGAACCTTTGGCGGTTCCTGCAACCACAGGATCGTCCGCAAAGCGCAGTAACTCCCCTTTGGAGCTACCGCGACACCGGCAAAATTGCTGTTCGCCGTTACAAATCAGAAAGAGCATGGGGCGTTTTAATTGTAAACGACACTGAAGAAAAACTGGAAGAGACCTATAAATTGGTCGATCTGACCGGAGAAGACAAGTGTTGGCTCTTCCGCTGGACTCCCGGGAATAGTATTGGACTGGGACATATGGAACAGGTGCAAATAACACTTAATCCACATGAGTCGATCTTGCTGTATGCCAGTGAAAATAATGACGATCCACCCTCTGACCTGTCAATAAGTGGTGTAAAACTGGAAAAATACCTTCGCAAACATAACCTGATTGATTAACGGATAGCGAACCAATTCCATTGGGCTGGAACCGCAAAAAGCTTAGCGGAACACCCAAAAAGCGCTAGTAAGTGATAATGATTTATAGTGAAAACCACCCATTCATTAAATCATCATGCTGCGTGAACCTGACTCGCGTTTGAAAACTTTCTGATTTCAAAACTTAACGCTATTTTAGGGCTTGATTTTTAGCAATAGCAAATGGATTATAGCCTATTAAATACAAAAACACCAGTAGATTTATTAAACGCTTCAATGAAAGATAGTTTAATCAGCAACCTGGGAATTAAAATTGAATCGATCGATGATGGGGAAGTGACAGCAAGCATGCCGGTTTCTGAAAAAACGATGCGCCCCGGAGGTATTCTTCACGGTGGCGCCAGTTTGGCATTAGCCGAAACAATTGCAGGCCTGGGAAGTATCCTAATCATCGACGCGACAGAATATGACGCCAGAGGCATTCAGGTTACCGCAAATCATGTAGGTGGTATGACTGAAGGAACAGTGCTGGCAACAGCAAAAATCGTACATCAGGGAAAACAAACCCACATTTGGAATGTTGACATTACCAATAAGGAAGGCAAATTAATTTCGACTGCGCGTGTGACCAACATGATTATAAAAAAGAATGATTAAAGGGGAATTGTATAAAACATTTTTCGATCAACTTTTGAAGAAGAACAGGCCTTTTGCTGCCTGGTCTATGCCCGGTGAATCCGAACCTGAAATCTTGATCGGAGAACCTTCCGATATTCTTCAACTAGAAGACTTCAACAAACTTAACGGACAGGAAGGCTTCGTGTTTGCGCCATTTAGAATTGAACCAAACGCGCCCCTGATTCTGTTAAAACCCGGCCTTTATTTAAATGGTGAAACGGACATACAATCCTTTGATCTTGATTCGCTGCCAACATTGGAATCCAACACCTGTTCGGAAAAAGATTTTCATATTATTACCGAAGAGCAATACCTAAAAGACATCGCTGAAACGGTGCGGGTCATTCAAAATACAAAATTATCCAAGGTCATTGTCTCCCGCATCATCCAGGAAAAGAGAAAGGGTGAATCCATTGGGCAACTGTACATGCAACTGCGCGAACAAACTCCCAATGCATTTGTGTACCTGGTAAATCTTCCGGAAAGCGGACTCTGGATGGGGGCTACTCCGGAAGCACTGCTACAGTCAAAAGGGAAAACGCTCGAAACAGTGTCGCTGGCTGGCACCCAGTCGCGACGACAAGATGCTGATTACAGGTGGCATACCAAAGAAATTGAGGAGCAAGCGTTTGTTTCCCGTTACATGCTCGATGTTTTTTACAAATTCAACATTCACCCCTACGCTACGCAAGGTCCGGAGACACTAGAAAGCGGCAAAGTGGCTCACCTGAAAACAAGCTTCACGTTTTCGTCCAAAAAGGTTGACGATCAACTGGGAAATTTTGTGGCCGAGCTACATCCTACACCAGCTGTTTGCGGATTGCCTAAGTCAAAAGCGAGTCGGTTCATCTCGACAATCGAAAAACACCAGCGCAGATATTACACCGGTTACCTGGGTCCGTGGCGAATGAACGATTGCGTCAGATTATTTGTAAATTTGCGTTGCATGGAAATCACCCCTGAGAATTATATGTTGTATTCGGGTGGTGGAATCACAGGCAGATCAGTTCCTGCCGACGAATGGGAAGAAACAAAGAAAAAAGCAACAACTCTATTATCAGCTATTGAGGCTGTTCAGCATAATGATTTCAACAAAGAAACACATCCAACAACTGGCCTCTTTACTGCTGGCCAACAAAATTGACGACATCATCATCTCGCCCGGTTCACGAAATGGTCCGATGACCCATACGTTTTCCGGCTACGGGCTTTTCAACTGCCGCAATATTGTAGATGAACGCAGCGCTGCTTATTTCGCGTTGGGTTTAGCACAAGCCAAGCAAAAACCGGTCGCTCTGGTTTGCAGTTCAGGCACAGCAACACTGAACTACGCCCCTGCTGTTGCCGAAGCATTTTACCTAAATGTTCCCTTAATTGTATTGACGGCAGACCGACCGGATTACTGGATTGACCAAGCCGAAAGCCAATGCATTCGCCAGGATGGCATCTACCGGAACTTCACAAAAAAAGAAATCAGTTTGCCATTGGGTGAATCGGAAAAAGAACTGTGGTTTGCAGCTCGTCAAATCAACGAGTGCCTGAATATTGCCGTGTCAGGAACACCGGCACCGGTACATATCAACATCCCATTGGAGGAACCGTTGCACGATTTAGTTGATGTGCAGTTGCCATCGACTAAAGTGATTGCTCAGGAAGGAACCGAGACTGCATTAAGCGAATCGTCAGTGGAGAACCTGGCTACCGCTTTTAACAAAGCACCCAAGGTCTTGATTTTGGCCGGCCAGCTAATTCCCAATCCGGGATTGGAAAACGTTCTCTCCGAATTAGTCAACACAACCGGAGCAGTTGTTTTAAAAGAACACCTATCGAATCTGAATGACCCGCAATTTTGTGGCAACATTGATACACTGATGGCCGCCATGCTGGAAGATGTGCCTGCTAAATATCAACCGGACTTATTGATTTCTTTCGGCGGACAATATGTGTCGAAAGCATTGAAACAGTTTCTGCGGAAGAACAAGGCCACTCAGCATTGGCACCTGACGCGATCCAACGAGCATTTCGACACCTATCAGTCGCTAACCAAAGTAGTCAATATCGATGCGGGCGACTTCTTCGAATTGCTCCTACCGAAACTGGCAGCTAAAGAAAAAGCCTATTTGCAGCTTTGGAAAAATAAGGAAGAGCAAGTCATGCAACTAAGTGAAAAATGTATCGCATTATCAGATTGGTCGGATCTAATCGTTTTTGACCAAATCCGGAAAGCCATTCCTGAAAATTCGGTGATTCACTTGGGCAACAGCACACCTGTTCGTTACGCGTTGATCTGCGACTCCGTTCAAGATGCGCACTATTTCAGCAATCGGGGTACCAGCGGTATCGATGGTCCAATGTCGACAGCTGTTGGATTCGCACATGAATCGGAAAAACTCAATACAATCATTTTGGGTGATCTGTCATTCTTTTACGACTCGAACGCTTTATGGAACAATTATATTGGCAACAATCTTCGCGTGATTGTTATCAACAACCGGGGAGGTAACATATTTGGACTAATCAAAGGACCTTCAGATTCGCCAGCTTATCAGGAACATTTTTTCACCGAAAATAAATTTAAAGCTGAAGGAATTGCACAGACATTCGGGCTTGACTATTTTAAAGCTGAAAATGAAAATGAATTGCATGGAGCCTTAACCGAGTTTTACTCAGCCAAACAACAAGCCCCTGCCCTGCTTGAAATTTTCACAGATGCGGAAATCAATACGAAAACATTCAGGGGACTATTCAAATTTGTCAAACAATAAAAAACACGATAGATGAGCACGACAAGAAAATGGGAAACCATTAAAGAATACGAGGATATCTTCTTCGACTATTTCGATGGAATTGGAAAAATCACCATCAACCGCGAACAGGTACGGAACGCTTTCCGTCCGACAACTGTCAATAATATTATTGAGGCATTGCACATTTGCCGGGAAGATCAACACATCAATGTGATTGTTTTGACCGGTGCCGGCGACAAAGCATTCTGCTCCGGTGGCGATCAAAATGTAAAAGGAACCGGCGGTTATATTGACGAGAATGGTATTCCACGATTGAATATTCTGGAAGTACAGAAACAAATCCGTAGCATGCCGAAACCGGTGATTGCCATGGTCAATGGTTTTGCCATTGGTGGCGGCCACGTGTTACATGTTGTTTGCGATATTAGTATTGCCAGCGAGAATGCCATCTTTGGACAAACTGGCCCTAAAGTGGGTAGCTTCGATGCCGGATTGGGATCATCGTACCTGGCCAGCATTGTTGGTCAGAAGAAAGCTCGTGAAATTTGGTTCATGTGTCGCCAGTACTCTGCTGCCGAAGCGCTTGAAATGGGCTTGGTCAATAAAGTGGTTCCTTTGGACCAATTGGAAGATGAAGTGGTTGCCTGGGCACAAAAAATGCAGGAACACAGTCCGCTGGCACTGCGCATGCTGAAACTGGGATTAAATGCCGAACTGGATGGGCAGATTGGTATTCAGGAATTTGCAGGAAATGCAACCTTATTGTACTACCTGACGGAAGAGGCTCAGGAAGGCAAACATGCATTCCTGGAGAAACGCAAACCCGACTTCCAAAAATACCCGAAATTCCCTTAATCTAAGAATAGATAACTAATGTTACAGAGAACTAAAAACCTCTCTGTAACATTTCATTTTAATTGCAATGGCTACACCAAAAAGTTGGATTAAAGCAGCTCGACTGCGCACTTTGCCTCTGGCCTTATCCGGCATCCTGATGGGTTCGGCACTGGCCTGGTTTTACGGGTCTTTTAACCTTGCCGTGTTTGTACTGGCTTTGATCACAGCCACACTCATCCAGGTATTTTCAAACTTTGCAAACGACTATGGCGATTTCCAAAAAGGGACCGATAATCATCAGCGACTCGGCCCAACACGCACCATGCAAGGTGGTGAAATTACGCCGGCAGAGATGAAAAAAGGGATGTGGATCATTGGTGGGTTGAGCTTTTTGTTTGGCATTGCGCTGGTCTATGTCGGCACTTGGGAATATTGCAAGATCGCATTCTCCGGATTTATCGGATTGGGAATTCTTGCCTTGCTCGCGGCCTATTTCTACACAGCAGGGCATAAATCCTACGGTTACATTGGGTTGGGCGACTTGTCGGTTTTCCTGTTCTTTGGTTTGCTGCCGGTTATTGGCGTTTTCTTTCTGCACGCAAATTATGTGGAAACAGCCATTATTTTACCGGCCATCAGCATGGGGTTTTTCAGCGCCGGTGTGCTTAACCTGAATAACATGCGTGATATTGAGAATGACCAGGAATCAGGAAAAATAACCTTGGCGGTAAAAATGGGAAGTCGCAACAGCCGAATTTATCACATCGCACTGATTTCGTGGGGGTGGGTTGCGGCCCTGATTTTTACGCTTCACCAACAGGAGTCTACCTGGCAATGGCTTTTTGTGCTCACATTCCCGCTGTTTTTGTTCGATCTGATCAAAATATACAACACCAAAGATGACCGGTTGCTTGACCCGTTTTTAAAGCGGCTCGCACTGGGAACACTGGCTTTCACAATCCTTTTCTCCATCGGACTAATTTTAGCATTCTGATGATCGGCTATTTCAAAAAATACGAATTAGAATTTAAGCAGGCTGCCGGTACGTCTCGGGGAGTCTTAAAAAACCGAACGGTTTGGTATTTATACCTGGAAGAAAATGGCAAAACCGGTATTGGTGAATGCGCTCCACTACCGGGTCTCAGCAAAGAAAAGCCGGAGCAGATCGATTACCTGATTGAAGATGTTTGTTCTGATCCGATACACTTTTCTGAAAATGAAGAGTTGCTGATCGACTATCCGTCACTTCGATTTGCATTGGAGACCGCTCTGCTCGATTTGCAAAACGGCGGAAATCGGGTTTTGTATCCTTCTGCTTTCACGGAAGGACAAGCCGGAATCCCGATCAATGGATTGATTTGGATGAATGATGCTGAGACCATGCGCCAGGAAATTGAACGCAAACTTGAAGCAGGTTTTCGATGCCTAAAACTGAAGATTGGTGCGATCGATTTTGAAAAAGAACTGGATCTGCTGCAGTCGATTCGGGAGCGCTTCAGCCCTGACCAAATTACACTGCGAGTAGATGCCAACGGCGCCTTTAAGGTTGATGAAGCCAGGGAAAAGCTGAAACGTTTGGCCGAATTCGACCTGCATTCCATTGAGCAACCCATTGCGGCGGGTCGTTGGGCCGAGTTGGCAAAACTATGCGACGACAGCCCGTTACCGATTGCCTTGGATGAGGAGCTAATAGGCCTGAATAAACGTGAAGATAAGGAGCTGCTGCTCGATATGGTGCGTCCGCAATATTTGATTTTAAAGCCAAGCTTGCACGGTGGCATTTCCGGTTGCGACGAATGGATTGAACTGGCTGAAGATCGGGCTATCGGATGGTGGATTACCTCGTACCTGGAATCAAATATTGGACTGAATGCCATTGCACAATGGGCTTTCACCAAGAATGTGACGATGCACCAGGGACTCGGAACCGGGCAACTGTTTACCAACAATATTGATTCGCCGCTCGAAATCCGGGGTGAGCAGCTTTGGTTTGACCCGGCGAAGGGGTTTGGCCTCTGAGCGGCATTAAAGGTTAATCATCCTGACCAGGATTCAGGCTCCCTGGCCATTTGATGGAAGATCCCGCAATGAATTCGGGATGACGAAAAATTTGAAACTCAGAACTTGGAACTATTTCCTTCACATATCACTTTAAACGGGCAACCAACCAAGGTTGAAAGTCTGCTTGCAAACCGCAAAAGCACCACCGACTGGGAGCGCGACTGGCTCGACTTTCTGTCGGAATGGTACAGTAATGATGACGTCATCCGGGTAAATACGTCGGGCAGTACGGGCGAACCGAAAACCATCGAGCTAAAAAAGGATTTTGTTGCAGCCAGCGCCATGCGTACCATCCGCTTTTTCAATTTAAACGAAGGGGATAAAATTCTGCATTGCTTACCCAGCCGGTTCATTGCAGGAAAACTAATGGTTGTTCGGGCATTGATCGGCAAACTGGATTTGTATGTGATCGATCCGGCAAGTGATCTCCGGATTCTAAATGACGTTCAGTTTCGTTTTTCGGCGATGGTGACCAACCAGGTTGAAAAGTGTTTTAAATTTGGCCATTGGCAGTTGGATTTTCTCCTTTTGGGTGGCTCAGCCATTCCAACTCCGTTGGAGGCCAAATTGCAGACCATCGGCACAACCTGTTATTCAAGTTACGCCATGACCGAAACCGCAACGCACATCGCTCTGCGCAAGTTAAACGGTGAAGGAAAGGACGCGTATTACCATTGCCTCGAAGACATCAACATTAGTCTGAACGAAACTGGTTGTGTGCGGATAAAAATGCCGGGCCTGGAGCATGGATTTCTTCAAACCAACGACCTGGGTGAATTGAAAGATGAGCATACTTTCCGGATCCTTGGACGGGCCGACAACCGCATCATCTCCGGCGGATTGAAATTTTCGCCCGAGGAACTGGAGCAAAAACTTGAGGACAGCATCCCACAAGCTTTTTACATTTCATCCAAACCCCACGACTCACTGGGGCAACAACTCGTCTTAGTGGTTGAAGGCAATGAAAATTCATCCCAAGTAAGCGAACTGAAGAATATCTGCCGGGAAAAGCTGACAAAATACGAACAGCCCCGCGAGATCATTTTCGTGAAACGACTGCCACGAACGGAGAATGGAAAAATAAGACGAATGCCGGTGTGATTTTTTCTTACGAATTATGCCCAAAGGATACCATTCGTTTCAACTTTTCATCCCAAAGTTTTAGTCTTAAGGACTTCAAACTACCCAGGAACGTAACCGGCGGAACTTCCTGGAAAATCTTATTTTCCTTGAAACATTTTTCAAGATTGTAGTTTGGAATTCGCGGATTTAAATGATGAATGTGGTGAAAGCCTATATTGCCGGAAAACCACTGCAGTATTTTCGGAAACTTGATGTAGGAACTTCCATGTATTGCCACCTTCCTGAAATCCCAATCCTTGGTTCTGAACCACGAGACGTCGGAATACTGGTGCTGCAAATAAAACAACCACAAACCGCTCATCGCTGCCACATACAAGATGGAGAGTTGAATGATCAGGAATGTCGTAAATCCGACCAAAAATCCCATGCCAACAAACAAGATCAACAGGACCAGGTTTGTAAAATACACATTCAATTTATCCTTGCGCGGCATATCTTTCCGGGCGAAACGATTTTGAATCAGGAAGACATACAATGAACCCACACCGAAAATCGCCACCGGATTACGGTAAACCCGGTATTTGAGCCGCTCCCACCTTGAGCAAGCCAAATATTCCTCCCTCGTCATGACCCAAACGTCGCCATTCCCGCGTTTATCTAGGTTTCCGACAGTGGCATGATGCTCCATGTGTTGCCGATGCCATTTGTAGTAGGGCGTGAAAGCCAGGATTCCCAAAGTCATCCCAACAATGGTATTGGCCTTTTTGGATTGAAAGAAAGATCCGTGCCCGCAATCGTGGAAAATAATAAACATCCGAACAAGGAAGCCCGCTGCCAGTATAATCAGGAAAGCAGTCAGCCAGTAGCTAATTGACAAACTATAGATAATGAATACCCACGCAGCAAGGTAGGGAACAAATGAATTAATTACCTGCCAAATACTTTTGCTTGTTTTTGATTTACTGTACGCTTCCATGCGTTTGGTGAGACTTTCCCAGGAGGAAAATTCGGTGTTGTGGTAATCTTGTGCTTTCATAATAAAACGACCTTCATTAAAACCGGTCCACATCTTATTTAAACGGATTTTCGATTTTGCGGGTTCTGAAAACGACCGGCAAAAATTGCAAAAGTCTGGTTCGCCGAACGGGACTACTTCCCGGGAACTGTCTAAAAAGGGAACTTAGCACGACTGCAGGTTTCGAAGGCTGTATAGCCTGTTTTGACGGCTGGATGAATCGTTGGGAAAGCTGTATAGCCTCCCGTTACGCCTGTATGACCTCCGGTGCGTTCTGGATGAGCTCCCGTTACGCCTGTATTGCCTTTGGGAAATCCTGTACAACCACTTGTTACGCCTGTATAGCCTTCCGGAAAAGCTGTATGAGCACTCGCGAGCCCTGTATGACCTCCCGTTCAGTCTGGACGAGCTCCTGTTACGCCTGTACGACCTCTTGGAACTTCTGTATAGCCTTCCGTAAATGCTGTAAGACCTCTCGTGATCCCGGTACAGACTGCCGGAAAACCACTTTAACCGGGTTACAGGCAGGCCGTCACGCTTTAACCGGCCCTGGGTTCGACGTCATGTCCAAGTATAAACTGCCGGAACGCCCGATTGTGGCTCCGGCAGTTTAACCCAGGTTTCAATTATTCGTGATTCATTCATCCTTACGGCTTAATGTTTTGGTTCATGTGAAAAATATTGTCCGGATCGTACTTGGCTTTCAGTTTGGCCAAACGTTCGTAGTTCGGTCCGTAAGCTGCTTTAACACGGTCCTGCTCCTCTTCTGTCATGAAATTGACATAAGCGCCGGCCGAAGCAAAAGGTTCAGATGCTTTAAAGAACTCACGCGACCACCCGATACATTTGTTATCATCGGCCTGGTTCTCCCAACGTCCGTGAACGTTCATCACAAATTTCATATCACGACCGCTGTAAGCCATGGCATCAGCCGGAACGTCATTTAATTTACCGCCAACTGCACCGATAAAGATCTCGCAATGTGGAGACGGCATTTTACCGGCATATTCAATCATCGCATCAAACAAGCCATCACTCAACGAAGTGAAATTGTGTGATTTCCAATAGTTGCGGAATCCGGGAGTCAACAACGGATCAAAGGCTTGTTGCCAGCCTGTGTAAGGTGCCATTCCCAAGTGTTCGCCAACAGGATCGCCAAATTGACGAATCGGGTTTACTAAGTTTTCGCCACTTGCGGCATCACCAAAATGACAGATAGCCATTACAACCACCTCGGTACCATGAACCGATTCGGGGAGGAATGGCAGGGGAGGCGCTTTACGCATCACAACCCAGTTATTAAATTCTTCGGGTGTTGACAAAATATAATCGCGATACTGCTCCAGAATCTGTTTCGCTTGCGAAAAAGGAAAGACAATCAATCCGGAAAAGACCTCCGTTCCGATGTAATGCAAGTCAAACTCAAACTGGGTGACAATACCAAAGTTTCCACCGCCACCGCGAACAGCCCAAAACAAGTCGGTGTTTTCAGTCGAACTGGCATGTAGCATCACTCCTTCGGCAGACAAAACATCGACCGAGGCCAAATTATCGATCGTCATACCATGTTTCCTCGACAACCAACCAAAGCCACCACCAAGTGTCAATCCGGCAATCCCCGTTGTTGAGTTGATTCCCACCGGCATTGCCAAACCAAACTTTTGACATTCCTGATCGACATCGCCTAAGGTGGCACCGGGTTCAACAAATGCTTTCTTCTTACCGGCATCGACACGCACCTGTTTCATTTGAGAAAAATCAATCAGCAATCCGTCGTCGCATAGCGAATTACCGGCAATATTATGTCCGGCACCACGGATTGAAATCTCCAGATCATTTTCCTTGCCATAACGAAGTGCCAATTGGGCATCGGCTGCCGCAGCACACTGAACGATGACAGCTGGTTTCCGGTCAATCATGGCGTTCCAGATCTCGCGCACCTCGTTATATTCCTTGTCTGCAGGCATAACTACCCGACCCTGAACTTTTTTCTTTAGGGATTGAACTGTTTCAGATAATGTTTCTTTCATAATAAAACCTGTATGTAATTATTAATGTACTTCTTTCTTAATATCCTCACCAAACCATATTTCGGGTGCACTGCTAACACCGGCACTTTGCATGGCATCTTTCAATTCGGTGGAATTAAAAAACTCATTGGCATCTTTGACAGATTGAAACTGATGGGTCACGATTACCTGATCAGGAGCGTTTGGGTCGCGGAAAACATGTTCTGCCCGCACACCCTTCTCTTTTGCTTTTGGCATGAAATCATCATAAACAGTCTTCCAACTTGCAAAGTCTTTAACGGCATGCCTCACAAATGTTGTTATCATTATTGCACTAATTAGGATTGAAAAAAATAAAGGAATGAATCAACAACAGCTGAGAATTCAGGAGTTGAGATGAGAAGCGAATAGGATTTCAGTTGCAAAGGCTGATTCGGGTCAACCTTTGCAACTGACCTCTTCCGGATAACCAGAAAACAAAAACACTGTATCCGGCATCAATTAACTAACTTGTTCTTCTTCGTGAATGAGTGATCTTACTTTTGCTACCAGCTCGTCATTAATTTCCATGCCATGCACTTCTTTGGCATGTTTCCCCACTTGATTCAGCAAGTCTTCTTCGGATTCAGAGTGAGCAACAAAACTACAATCGAGACCAGCATCACTACAGCGTACTACTTTGATTTTTCCCATAATTACGTCCTCCAAAATTTAAAACATTACGGGTATTTTTTAAACATCGCTATCCTGGCAGTAACTTCTTTACCGAAGTCTACGCCATAATTCGAAATAAGATACTTTTGTCTCTTTTTATTTTTCAGGAAGTTCCGGCAAAAGACACTGATAAGGCTCAAAGTCCGGGGAATAAGCGGATTCAATTGATCACGGACAATCAAAAACGTGGAAGGAATAGTAAAAAAGAACCGTTCGGCCCTACTCCACCTTATAATTAAAGAAGCTGTTGTCCTCGTTTCCGACGAGAAGATTGAAATAGTCGTTTTCGCGACTCAGGTAGCCAATGCTGAAGTCAGTATTTCCTTGCAAGGGGAATCCATCGTAAAGCTTGCCATCGGTACTGACCAGGTAAACCCGGTTTTCGCTTCCACAAACAACCCCGATTTTCTTAGTGTTTCCGGAGAAGGTGTAAATATTCGGCCGACTGCTGATTGGGCTCGAAAAATCGGTCTCCATTATCTTTTTACCTTTGTCCGTGTAGGCCATCAGCTCTTTCCCATCGGCAATTACAAAATCCGACTGTCCATCGTTGTTCAAGTCTTCTGCAACAAAATAGTGCTCCTTGCCGAAATTCCCCAGATCGACCTTTTTCGATTCTCCGGTGAAGTATTGCAAATGCACCAGCCCTTTGGTATCGGTGGTTGCCAGGGCAAACTGTCCGGCCTTAACCAAATAAATATTGTTCCCCGAGTGTTCGAAATTATCCGAAGTTTTCACCCGGATATTTCCCTGACGGCTGAGTATATACGTTTTGTACCGGTCGGCACACACCAGGAAGTCTTTGCCGTCAACGCGAAAATGCTGTAACTGATCTGTTACTGTCCCATCGGTTTTGTCGGCTTTCCAACCGTCCACAATGCGGCCCTCGCGATCGTAAGCATAAATCTGCTTATTCTCACAGGCCACAAAGTACCGGTAATCCCGGTTGTTATCGTAGTCGAACATGCCCACTCCGTTCGTTGCCGGTGAACGGAAACTTACCGGGAATTTGGCGACATTATTACCGTTCCGATCAATCAGGTACAACTTTTCACGCGTATTGAACAGGTATTGCAATTTGCCATTCCGGTAATAATCGATCTGGTACACCTCGCCTAGTATTTTACCCGACAGTTTAATTTTCCACAAGCGAACACCTTCCTTGTTGATCAGGTACAAATTATTCTTATTGTCCTGCACAATAACCTCCTTGTGCAGGCGGTCGTTATGGTTGGTTACAACCTGTGGTTTAATCGAAATAGTTGTGTCCAGCTTGCTTTGCCACACCGTCTGTGGCTCTTCTTTCAAAACCGGGTCGAAACGCAAATAAAGGTTGTTCAAGAAGGCTCCGGAATTGGCTGATATTTGCCAGCCCAAAGCATAAAATTTCCGGAACAGCTGCTCATACTTTTGAACGGTAGCAAAAGTTTCCTCATCCAAATAGTAACCTCCAAGGTTAAAGTCTTTTGAAAAATTCAGGTAGCAATAGATGCTCGACCGGGAAGCCATTTGCTGATGAAACTTCTGAAAATGAATATCGTTTTCCATAGTAGCGGATAGCACAAGGTCGTGGATATAATTCTTCAAGGCAACTTCATTATCCGCAAAAATCAGGTAATTATCGTAAAAACACAGGTAGTTGCATTCAACACCCGAAAACACCTGCCCAAACAGTAATCCCGCCAAATTTTTAACAGGAAATTCGTAAATGGAATAAACCACATCCTTCTGCAACTGGTATTGACTTTCGGTATCTGCCAGCGATTTTTTCTCCGATTTGGCATAGTTTTCCAAAACAGGCAGCAATAATTCTTTTGCCGCCGACTGCCCTTTTATCTTCGCTATAAAAAACCTATTCCGGGTTGGTTCATTTTGCATAACAGCTCCGAAAGCCATGGCAAAATCGTTATCCGAGATTTCTTCAAACAACGGAATCAATGCCTTTTTGCCGGTTCGTTCAATTAGGGTCAACGAGGTTTCACGGTTATAAAAATCGCTTCCCTGTTTCTTCAAAAACTCAGCGTAATCTTCCTGATACCTGCTGAAACTCTCCAAATTAAAATTGACAAAGAAACTTGTGTTTGCCGAAAGCACCCGATCCATCCGAAATCGCTGACCTGTCTGGTTACGCAACACACTAAGAAAATTATCGTAGTTCTTCCCGGCAAAGCTGAAACCATTCAACCAAAATTCAGACGCCTTCATTGTAACGTCCAGCTCACTCCAGTCAGAAAAATTCGCATACTTGCGGACAATCTTCTGAAAGTCGGGTGCAATCAACTTATCGAGTAAAACAGCTATTTTTTTATGGTTGACAAACAAATTACAATCGGAACTGGAGCTTACCGTGTTGTACAACTGTTTGAACTGCTCTTGGCTTAACAGGTTTTCGGAGCTGATCTGACGGATCCCTTCTTCCACGAAAATGGCATTCCGACTAAACAGGAAAATCCCTTTCGATTCGGCATAATAAAAGGTTTCAGTTCCTGCATTGAATTGATAAACCTCCTGACCATCATAATCCCTTTGTTTCACCGTCCCTTGTCCGGTTTGTTGCAGATCTTTGAAATAACGAATCAACGCATCACGTTCCGATCGGTTTTTCAAACTAAACGCAAACATGGCTCCAACGCCCGATTTTCCTTCAGCATTGAAAGCCACCAAAACGGATTTATATTGAATCGCTTGTCGCAAGGTTTCGTTTTCAGCCATCAGGTTCTCAATCATATCAACATCAGACCAAAAGGGCTGTAGAAATCCCGCTGTGCGCAATTCTTCCACCACCGGGTCAGTCGACCGTAAAGCTTTCAACAATGAGCGCATTTCAGGCAGCTCCACAACCAGCGGAGTTCGAACCGGAATTGCCTGGAAAGCTGAATTTTCCGAGTAACTAGTCGTTTCCCGAGCCATAAAATACCAGATTGACCCCAAGGCAACGATTAATACCAGTAAAAGAGGAAGAAGAAACTTACGCATAGTTATGTGGCTTTGACTCAAAAATAGAAAGTTTAGGAGGATTTATCAAAATGAATTGTCCTTCATCATCAGGAATTAACAGAATTCGCTTCAAGGGACATCGATTAAAGACTCCCGTCCGAAATAAAGATCGATTCGCTCATTCGCAAATAAGCCCGCCGAAGCTGCTTATTTCCGATGTTTCACCTCACTGGCCGGAACAATTTTATACAGTTTATCGGAACGTCTGATCTTCTCCGGAATCCGGACAGAAAACAGTTCTCCTTTTCGGGTTTCCTCAACAGGTTTCAGGTCAACGCGAATTTCCTCAACAACCGACTCAACAACTCCGGAACTCGGCCCTGTAATCAGAATTTTATCGCCTATTTTCAACGAACCGGTTTCCATTTTAAACTCGGCCACGCCTATTTTCGGGAAGTAGTTCATTCCCTTACCGAGGTATACTTTTCGCTCGGTCGCCAGCGAACCATAGTTTTTGCTCCACTCACCCAAGCGTTGTCCGGTATAATAGCCGTCCCAAAAACCGCGGTTGAAAACTGTATTCAAGCGCGAATCCCAATCAGCTATTTTTTCGTCGGTAAATTTATCTTCGAAGTAGGCATCAACAGCCTCGCGATAGCATTCAACCACCGTTTTCACATATTCGGGAGCCCGTGCCCGTCCTTCAACTTTCAACACGGAAACACCGGCATCCAATAGTTTATTTAGAAAATGAATTGTCTTCAGATCTTTCGGAGACATGATGTATTCATTGTCAACCTCCAGTTCCGCTCCGGTCTCCTGATCGATAACGGTGTAGGCACGGCGACAGGTTTGCATGCAGCTTCCGCGGTTAGCCGAGCTGTTCATCTCGTGCAGGCTGAGGTAGCATTTTCCGGAAACAGCCATGCACAGCGCACCATGCACAAACATCTCCAGTTGAACCAATTTGCCTTTGGGGCCACGAATATCCTGCTTTTCAATTTGCCGGCTGATTTCGGCAACCTTCTCCAAATCCATCTCCCGGGCCAGAACGACCACATCGGCAAATTGCGCGTAAAACTTGACCGCTTCAATATTGGTAATATTCACCTGAGTCGAAATATGCACCTCAACACCAATTGACCGGGCATACAAAATGGCTGAAATATCGCTGGCAATAATGGCAGAAATACCGGCTTCTTTCGCCGCCTGAATCACTTCGTGCAGCTTGCCCAGTTCCTGATCGAAAATAATGGTGTTAACGGTCAGATAGGTTTTCACCCCATGACTGTGCGCCTTTTCGGCGATAGCCCGCAAATCATCCAACGTAAAATTATTCGACGAACGCGACCGCATGTTCAACCCTTCAACACCAAAATACACTGACCCGGCACCTGCCTGAATTGCTGCTGCCAAGGATTCGTAAGACCCCACCGGAGCCATTATTTCTACATCTTTTCTTTCCATTTTTTCTACTGAATCGGCCACAAAATTACATTTAATTTACGCATCAGACAAAAGCCATCTCCCTGAATTTAAATCTCCGGGAAGAATAACTGCCGAATTAATTCTCCGGCAACACAAACCTAAATAGAATACATCTCGCTGGTCTGAAATAGAACAGCGCGTGGCCTTCACAAAAATGAAGTGGTTTTTTTGTCGAAACCACACGTGATTCCAGGCAAAACCACACGTGATTTCCAGCAAAACAACAGGTGGTTTTCACTAAAACCACAGGTGGTTTCGATCAAAACAACGCGTTGTTTCTGAATTCCCCTAAAATACGGATGTGAGCGATTTAAATACTGAGCTGCAGGTTTACTGCGCGAGTGTAAAACGGAAGCTTAACCCAAAGCTGGTTGTTGCAGTCGGAAATGCCGAACTGGTGAATGGCTTGTTGATGACTTTATCGTAGTACATGCGTAACTGGAAGCGGTCGCTCAACATATAATCGGCTGAGGTTTTAATGGTAACCGCCTTCTGGCCGGCTGTCAACTGGTTGTCATCTTCATCTAGTTTGCGTAAGAGTGTTTTATTTTTCCGGAATGCCAGGTCAGCACGAATGTTTAAGTCGTTGGAGTAGGCCTTTTGCCCGCCACGCGATTTAATAATCAAATCCATTCGCGGGAAACGGTATCCGAACCCGAATGAAAATTCATTACTCAAAACTTCAGTCAGCTGGTTATTGGCAAAGTTCAGGGTCAGGTTACGGCTTCGCTTAATTTCAGCGCGGGTCGACATGTCGTTCAGCCAGGTCACATCGATATTAATAAGCGGGCTGAACTGCTCCGTAATACTGACTGCTGTAATGTCATATTTTGCAACAAAATCGCCGTTCAACTCATTCTGGATATAGCTCCATCCGTCGTCAAAATCCTGATCATCATATTTCAGATTCGTAACGTACGAACCAATATTATACGACGATCTGTAAGCGTGATTCAAATTGATAGACTTGGCCACTTTATTCAATCCTTTAATCTTGGAAACAACGCCATCGTATGTTATCCGCCAGTTCGGACGCAAGTGTTTCAACGAAGGAAATGGCTCCAGTGACACTTTATCAGCCGATTGGCCAGTGTAAGCCGCAATAAAGGATGGAATCAATACCTCCTGCGAAGTTGGCCCATACCCTACCGGGAAACCGGTTGCGGGATCGTTGTCAATAGGATCATATCCTGCTTCGGCGTTTGGCACCCGCCGGGCAGCCAATCGTCGTGCAATAATCTCGCGGTTGTCTAACATTTCCTGGTATGCCTTCGGCACTTTTACCTCGGCTCCACCCATTTTTGAGAAGGCCGTACTCCAGGTGTTGACCGACATGGTAAAGTTCCCCTTCAACGTTCGGTTTGTCGCATTAAAATTACCGGTGTTAATATCGTAGAGGTAATATTCACTGGCATTCTCTGAAAACGATCGAATCGCATTCAGGTCAATCCGCAAAAATGGAATTGGTTCGAGATCTGCTCTGAAACTCCAGGTTTCGTTGTGACTCATAACGTAGGGCGCATTCAAGGTCGTATCCTTTGTAATCCACCCTTTCTCGGCAGCTTTACGGGCAAAATCCTCATCCTGCCATCCAAACAAAAAGCCTAAGCCCGGAGCATTTGACGAAGCTATCTGCCCGAACTTTGCTTGATCGGGGGTGTAATGCCCTGCCCCAAAAAAGCTTGGCTCAGGCATGTAACCGGGAAGTAATGTACCATCGGCAGCAGAATAAGTGACATTGAAATTCTTCACCATCATCGCTGTTCTGGCTGCATATTGACCGGTTTTGTACAGCCAATCATTCTCGATGCGACGTTTACCTGTTATTTCAATTCGCCCGGCATCAACTTTTGTCCGACTTTGAAAGCTGATTTGGTTATCATCGATCACTTTAACCGTTCCCCGTACCTGTTGTCCTTCAGCGTTGAAAACCTTCACCTGAACGTCCTTGGTTTTCATGCCGTGGTCCACAACCCTGGCCGTATTTGCTTCAAACGTAATCCGGTTGTCTTTATAGGAAACATCGCGAATGCGGAACTCTGCCTCTTTCTTTTGTTGCTGACCGGCAGCCTTGCTCCTGCTACTAGAGCTCCGGGCCGATCGTGTACTGGCTCCAAATTTCTGGTTCACTTCTTTCAGGAACGGAACTTTGTTGTACAGATTAATGAAAGACATTTGTCCGTTCGCCTGCATGATTCGTGAGTTCTCGGCAACATTACCCAACTCGATGGTCTCATCGGTAATTGTTCCCGCCGTCCAGTCAAACATGGCCTGATAACGCCCTGTTGCAGTCACCCAATTAAACAACGGAAATTTATTAAGCGGCACCTGGTAGGTTGCATTAAAGCTATGGTGATACAAAATTGGACGCCCCAGGTCGAAGAGGTTTTTAAGGATTGAATCCTTTTTCATTTGATAGTCGTCATCATTGCGGTTCATCCGGCCCAAAGGCTCATCAATACGTGCCGTACCCTGCGATGAGAAATCGATTTTCAACGATCGGGTCAGGTTATAGCGAAGATCGAAATTCCGTCGCCAAATAAAGTCCTTCTCAACTGTCAGCGGAATCTTGAGGTCCGGATTTGAAACATTCCGTGTTTGAACTTCTTTGTAGTACCGATACAACTCGTTCCGGTACGAAATCTGCGTTGGCATCAGATAGAAGTTGAAGTCCCGCACCAACCTCAAGGCATCGCCCCGAAGAAGCTTCGATCGTTTGAACGGCTCATAAAGTGTCGGTCGATTATTGAAGTTATAGTTGAGTGCAACGCGATAACTCTTTTCAATGCTGTATGCGGTGTTCACATCACGCTCCCGTTGCTTATTCAGGGCAAATGAAGCTGAAAAGTTAGTTGGATCATACAGGCGTGGCTTGCCCGATTTATTCATTTTATCGACCTTCACATTGTTCAGCACAACGCTCGTTCGTTTGGTGAGATCCTGCGCCATATTTTTGATGGAATCCCGTTCTGCCTTTGAGCCGGCATTGGCCAATGACTGTTCCATGGTAATGTCCGGATCGAGCGGATTATATTTCGGATTGCTGACACTTTTTGAAACGCCAACATACAATGGAATCCGTACCTGTGCTTGTTTAGGGAAAAAACGCCCCAACTCAAAATTGGAAGAAATATCGTATTCAGTCAGGTCATCCATTGAGCGCTCGTTAGCACTTTGGTCAATACTACCAAAGCCAACTGAGCGGTGTCGACCAGCGACCACCACTGAACCGAAATCGGCCAACCGTGCCGAAACGCGCATATTGGCTGCCCAACCTCCTTCATTTTCAAGCTCGCTCAACCGCAGTTCATTCGCCCAAACCTCTACAGACATGGGAAGCTCTGTCAGATCGCCCGACTTATGCCGAATCCCCATCATCATCACCTCCACATCCCCCAGGTTGGGATTACCTTTTATTTTCACCCGGTTTTTATCGTCATTCCATCCTTCGTGAGCAAGCTCATAAATATCCGAAAATTGAATGGCCGATCCGGCTTGACGCATCTCTTCATTTCGCGCCAGTTTGGCCTCAGTAAACAGTGAAAGGGGGATATTAATTCTGTTCGCATCCGGCCAGACAGCCAGACGGTCGGCCTCAATATTACCGTTGTAAATGCCAGGATCAGTTAAGCTAAGCGGCAACTCGTATTCGTAATAATTGTAGTTGTAATCGGAACCAATGCGGATAAAGAACGACAGATCGTCGTCGCGCAGATCCGAACCTTCGATTGCTTCCGCGTGAACTTCGAGTTTCAGTCGTTTGTAACGACGGAAGTCCATATTGATTGATTTGTAGGAAGCACGAGCATCTCCTTGTTCCAGTTCCGATACTTTCAATGTCATCGACTGTTCATTCAACTGCAACAACTGCGCATTGGCCGGATCAATAACCCGATCAATCCCCGGAGGAAGCACGTAGTTAACTGGCTTCCGATCGCTGTTTTCTTCAATATTGACAGCCGAAATATCGAAGGTCGTATTCGTTCCCAGGTTATTGCTGTTCTCCTCCAAATCATCGGTATACCTGCGCCAGTCGGCCCGGACCAAATCCAACGTCGCAAAACGCAACACAACCGGATCCTTAAAACTACGCAGAAACATCCGCATAAAACGAATGGAGCTAAAGTCAGAAATATTACCAACTGCTTTCTGCGGCTGTTTGACCGGCACTTTAAATTGGTACCATTTAACTTCACCTACAGTTCCGTTGGCCAATGTAACACTCGCAGTACGAACATCCGAAATATTATTCTGCCCTAACTGCATATCTTCGGGGCGAATGCTGACGCGATACTGGTAATAGCGTTCGTATTCACTCAGCGTATTGTCATTATTAATGTCTTCTCCATCGGGTAAGGTTGACGATGAAGTCGTATACGATTCGGGGGAAAGGGATGCCGGTCTCGAGTTCCCTTCGGGGCCATTGTACTTTTTATACCGATCCAGGATACTGACTTCATTCTGATCGTAATCTGTTCCCCTGTAATAATGATAATCATCACCGGCTGGGTCTTCCAGAAAGCCATTAAAGGTTTCCGGATCCAATATGTTCTTGACTGCCGCCAGATACCCGTCGTAAAAGCTCTGCTCATCAGAACTCGACAATCCGTCAAAACCGACATCTTGCCGAAGAATTGCATCGGGATCCGTCACAAAACTGTTCGTAATTTGTGTTTTCGTTGAAACGCGTCCCCAAATGGTTGAATCCACATCTGTTATCAGGTCGGTTTCCGGCAAACCATTCTCAAACGATTTCCTTGAATCTTTCAACACATCTTCAGAAACATCACCAAGGTTGAAATATAAATCACCTCCGGCCATCTCATTCAAGGTATCATTTACAAATGGGTCCATCACCCAGAACTCGATATACTCAATATTGGCTGCTTCAAAATCGGTGGTTTCAATCTTCCGCATGATACCTCCCCAGCGAGACTCCGGATCAGCCAGACTACCGTCCAAATTGATCCCGGCAGAATAAAAGGAAGGATTTGTATCGAAATTATAAGGCCCTCTTTCTGACGGATGAAACTGCAAATCCAACACCGAAATATTTGTAGGCACACCAATCTCAACATCCTTATCAGGCCATATTTCCTGTTGATAAACCTCCCGCACTAAATGATTGGATTGCTGATCCTTATCTTGCTTAATATGACCTGGTGTTTGAGCGGTATTTCGCAAGAAAAGCGGATCAATGACATACCAGGAAAAGTTTGCCCGGTTATAGCCATAGGCTAAATCGTCATCCAAATCGCCTTCGGGAAACAAATCTGTCTGATTTTGAGGGGTACTGGCCAACATCCAGGCTTGCCGTGCCCGCAAATCGATTGACGTTTGAGTCGATTCAAAATCATCAATATATACCGTTCCATCTGTCACACTAGAGTTTCCAACAATCAACTTAGCAACTTCAGCCTCAACCGCAACTGTCGATTTTTCCTTGGTTTCAATAAATGGTAGCTTATCGACTAAGCGGGTCAGCAACTGCGATTCGGTATTATAACTCAAATCCATTCCGAGCATCGTATTCGAAATGGGATCTTCCCCATAGTTCACTTTTTGGGTCAATGGGCGTTCGCTCATGTGCAAGATCGTTCCACCCAGGTTGAAGTTATCCGAAAAGGCATAATTCGCATGGGTTCCCAATAACGTCTTTCGCTGCACCGAGAACAAATCTTCACTTTCGGTTGACACCTGCAAGGAAGTTCCCGATTCGAGATAAGTTGGGTTGATGATTTTCACCCGCCCCAACGTATAATCGACTGTGTAATCCAGCCCTTCTGTCAGCGTAATTCCACCGGCGGTGACGTTAACCGATCCTTGCGCCAGGTTAACTGTACCCAATGAGATTTCGGAACTTGAAGCCCCGCTATAGCTTCCCTGAAGCACATATTTGTTGTGCTCAGCATCTTGCTGAGCGTATGTTTTTGTTGAGTCGTACAAACTTTGGTAAACGAACTTGTCCTTGTAAACCTGGTCGGTGATTGAGTCGGCCAGGAAGGAACCAAAGGGCTCCACCGAAGGGAAAATAACGCGCCCCGTTGACGACTGCACCGTTACGCCTTCAATAAAGTCGAACAAACCGTTACTGCCGGGATCAAGCTGCGAATTCAGATTATCAAGATTCAGCACATTCAGTAAGATGTGTCCTTCCAGATTCGACGCTGGCAAATAATTCACCAAGGTACCGGTTGATTCATTTTGGTAAAGCACGTGCAATTCAAAATCTTCACTATTCAGGGAATAAGCATTCAGATTATACACGTTTTTCATCATCAGTTTCCAGGTCGGCAACTTCGGAGAAAGGTTGGTTCCCTTTAGCAATTTCAACACCAAAGTTTCAGGAGCATCAATTCCGTCGTTTGAAAATTCCCCAACCTGGTATGTTTTCCCATTAGCGGTATAGTTGTACGCAACCGCTAAAACCTCATCCGTATTTAAGGCCGAATTCAGCGAGATGTATCCCAATTGCAGGTTGACAGTATATTCAGAAGCACTCAACTTGCGAGCCTGTTCAATCTTTTCAAAATCCTGACCACCAACAAAGCCATCGGACGAAAAACTATTCATTGTCCGGGTAATTTTCGACACATCCCGAATATCAGAATAATTATCAATCAACTCCTTGTACATTTTATTCGCTTCACTGAATGGATAAATATTGTCAGGATAAGGCAAGCCGGTTTCACCCGCGAATGCCGGAACCCTATTGTAAATATTTTTCGTGTGTTCTGCCAGGTCCATTAACGCCAGAATATTCCGGGATTCGCTGTAATTTCCAGACTTATTGGTCACCCAAACTTCAATTTTATTGATGGTGATAGCCGATTGAACTACCGGTAAGTTTCTTAGCGCCTGGTCGTAGGTGTCGTGGAAATATTGAGAAAGGAAAAAATGTCGGTTGCCATCGTATTCTGAAGCTTTAAGCTCGAAAGAAGTTTTTTGTGCTCCACCTTCGATGTCCACGACTTTTGTTTCCCCTTTGTTTTGCGAGAAAACAGTTGAAACAAAAAGTTTCCCGAATTGCATATCGGTTTTAACCCCGAATAAATTGGTAGCCCCCGTTATTAAAGATCCGTTTAGCGGCAAAGAAACGTTTCCGGCATCAATCTTTTTAATGATCTCATCCTCATCGCCTGAGTACTCGAGGTTCATTTTATTCTCGTAGTCGAAGGTCGCCTCGGTGTTGTAATTCACCCTCATTTTCATCTTCTCGCCAATGCTACCATTGACATTCATCTGAATTTTCTGGTTGAAATCGAACGATGGAACTTTGCGCAATCGCTCCGGAATGGACGGGTTTTCAGTTGAATTCATTTGATAACCAAAACTCACTTCAACAAAACCCTGTGGGGTAATATCAATGTTGTTCCCGCCGAATATCCGGTTAAAAGCCTCGCCACCAACAGACAGTCGCGGAATTAATCCTTCGCGAATTTCCTGATCCTGATCGCTGGTCCGTTTTCGCCAGTAGTTTTGAATCGAATTTTGAAAGTCGTAACGAACGTATTCTTCCAGCGACATTGCTTTGGGGAGCCGATAATTGAGATCACCGATTTTCTCCGTCAAAATATACTGTCCGGTAACCGGATCGTATTCTACTTCAGTACGAATATTGGAAGGTTGTTTCAGAAAGAGGCCTGATTTTTTATCGGCATCGGAGTAATCAAATTCCTTTCGGTCTTCAAAAGGATAAACCAATACTCCGGTCGTATCAATATCGAGCGTGTCAACCCAACTAGTATCTGCAGGTACTGACGAGAATTCTCTTAATCGATCAGCGGGGTCAATATTAGGCACCGAAGTCCAGCCCATAGCCAGAACCCCTGAAAAAATGACCGTGATCAATGAATTTCTCAGAAATGTTTTCAATACCGCGTCTTATCAAAGTTACAGGCTCTTTAGGGCCGTTTTAATCATCTGCTCAACGGTTACTCCAGGATTTGATTTCAAAATTTTATCGATTTCCTTTTCCACATTCTTGCGAGTAAAACCGAGCATGACTAAAGCAGATAACGCTTCATCGCGGATAGTATTGTCTGCGCCGGTCATTAAAATTTGATCGCTGGCCGGCAGTTTGCCTATTTTATCTTTCAGATCGATGATCACTCTCTGAGCGGTCTTTGCGCCAATCCCCTTGATACTTTTCAGCAAATTGACATTTTCTTCTAAAATGGCTTTTCGGATTTCATCAGGAGTTAGCGACGAAAGCATCATCAGCGCGGTACTAGAACCAATTCCACTGACAGAAATTAATAGCCGGAACAACTCCCGCTCATCGTGATCGGCAAAGCCATAGAGCAAGTGAGCGTCTTCGCGAACGACCTGGTGAAGAAATAATTTAACGGTCTGCTGCCCGTTGACAGCAGAATAGGTATTGAGAGAAATATGGAGAAAATAGCCGATTGAGCCAGCCTCAATAATGGCAGTAGCCGGAGTCAAACCGGCTATTTTCCCGGAGATATATTCATACATAACAGAGCATTATTGTTGGAAGTAGCGAACTACTTCCATTATCGATTCATACGAATGAATGGTCGTGAAGAATTACTTCCACAGGAACCAACTAAAGCGTTGGTTCTTCATCCACGAAATCAACACTTTCGTCTACCTGATTCGGGTTAATTTCGTATCTTTTCAAGGGATTCTTGCTGATCTCACGATACAGTTCACGGCTTTTGTGAACATCGATTGCCAAGTACATCGCTTCGCGGAACGATTCCGGAGATGCTTTTCCTTCACCGGCAATATCGAAAGCAGTTCCGTGTGCAGGAGATGTCCGAATCACGGGCAACCCAGCAGTGAAGTTAACTCCCCGTTCAAATGAAATGACCTTGAACGGCGTTAAGCCCTGGTCGTGATACATGGCCAAAATCGCATCAAACTTCGTATAATCACCTGATCCGAAGAAACCATCACAAGGATATGGTCCAATAGCCAAAATACCTTCTTCTTTAGCTTGTTCGATAGCCGGAATGATAATCTCTTTTTCTTCCGAACCCAATAAACCACCATCGCCGGCATGCGGATTTAATCCCAAAACAGCAATCCGTGGTTTTTTAATGCTGAAATCCTGCTCCATCGAAGCAGAAATAATCCGTAGCTTCCGAACAATAGCCTCCTTGGTTATCAACTCAGTTACTTTAGTCAGCGGCACATGGCTTGTTACAACACCAATTTTCATCATTTCGCTAACCATCAACATCACATAGTTCTTCGTATCGAATTGTTCGGCCAAAAACTCGGTATGTCCGGGAAAATTGAATTTTTCGCTTTGAATGTTGTCTTTACTGATTGGGCCTGTTACCAAAGCATCAATATTTCCTGCCTTCAGGTCATTCACTGCAGCATCCAAAGCCATGTAAGACGCTTCACCGGCAACATCTGAGATTTTACCTAATTCAACACGGATATTGTCGTCGATGCAATTAATAATATTGGCTTTCCTGGAATCTGCTTCGCCGGCATGTTTGATGGAATTGAAGTTGAAATGATCCATATTCAGCGCCTTGCGGTGATAAGCTGCCACCTTTGGAGAACCATACACAATGGGCGTACACATTTCAAGGATCCGTGGATCGCTTAAGGTTTTCATAATCACCTCGTATCCAATGCCGTTTATATCCCCTTGAGAAATCCCTATTTTTATTTTATTTCTGCTCATTTTTACTTTTGCTATTCGTTATAACCACAAACTCACAATCCTTTTCGATTGTTTAGTACCGTGTAAATTTAATTCTAAAATCTACTTTATCAAAAAAGATTACTGAAGCACACTTTGTTGTTGCACTGAAGTCAGAATCTGACTAAAAACACATGCATTTTCGATCGGGCAACAAAGGCGCATCCCGACTATTCCGATCTATCTGTAAACTTATTTAAATGAATTTTCTCCCATTGTAAATCCGCAGCATCTTTAGCTTGACGCTCCTTTACCGGATACCCAATAGCGATGATGCTCAACACTTTCAAGTTTGAAGGAATTCCCAATAAGGACTGCACATAACTTTCGGCGTTCAGTCCTTCGCTGTGTTCCCGTCCGTGAATTTGAACCCAACAGCTACCCAAACCGAGAGATTGGGCAGTCATTTGCAAAAAAATAGATGCTACAGAACAGTCTTCAACCCAAGCTTCCGTTTTGGTATCGTCTGCAGCCACAACAACAGCCAGCGGAGCTGTTTCCAGAAATTTACTCCCAAATGGTTTTGATGCAGCCAGCCCTTGAATCAATTCCATATCCTGCACAAAAACAAACTCCCAGGCATTGGCATTTTTCGAAGCTGGTGAACGCAATGCCGCTTCTTGCAATAGTTTCAGTTTTTCGTTGTCAACAGTTTTTTCTGTGAATTTGCGGATACTCCGTCTTTGGCGAATAATATCGATCATGACTTTTGGTTCTTAATTTTGATTGACAAAACAAATACATTTCAACGACATATCCACATGTCAGCGATTGGCCGACAAAAAGGAAAGGAAATTTTAAAGGAAGAAGAGTTTGTTGGTCATTAAATCAGGACAAACAGCACAACCAACAATATAAACAGCATGAACAAAACCAACTGATTTCGAACAAACAGCCCGAGCAAGATCAATACTTCCAACTCTTCCGCATCAGCTGAATAAATATCAATCACTCCCCGATCTTTTGTAAGAAATTCGTGACTTTGAAAAACGATTATTTCTTGTCCGTTGTATTTCCACGACCAGCGCGATTGCCAGAAATTCTTTATTTCCAACTCAAAACGTTTTCCATTTAACACCAAATCGCTTTTGGGATTGAACAAGTTAATCATGATTGTCGCCAAATGCGCTTGGTTGGTGGCATCCGAAATCTCCAACTTCGACAGGAAAAAATCCCGACTCAACACAAATCGCCGCCCATTGATGGTGGCCAAAGCATCTGAGCTGAAAAAATTGTTCCAGTCAATCACCCCAATCTGATCACCATTGCGGGTAATTGTCAGTTTATTCTTAAATAATCCTTTTGACCAAACCAATCTATCCATATCATCCACTTTTTTTTGGAAAATGAACTGCAATTTAACTAATTTGAAACAAATCCAGATAAGGAAATTCAATAACTAAATGCTTAAAAATGTTAAAAATTGCCGTGAAAAATCGTTCAAAATGACTTTTGGTAATAGAATTCACCAAAATGTAATCCCGAAAATTAAGATAAATGCAAAAAAGCAGGCCCCAACAATAAGCGAAAAAGCGCCTTCATGTTTCAAGAAGAAGCTCATAGGGATATTTTCCACCTGCGGGAATTAACTCCTGTACCTCCCTTGCCGCTCTATCATCCAACCGGGATACTCGGGCGGCAATTTGCTAATGTCATTCAACTCTTCCAATTCCTCACCGCTCAACTGCACGTCAATCGCCTTTAAGTTGTCTTCCAGCTGACTCATTTTCTTGGCCCCTACGATCACCGATGTAACTACCGGTTGATGACGCAGCCAAGCCAATGCAATTTGCGCGACACTAACCTCTTTGCTTTCCGCTATCTTTTGCATGACATCAATGATGTCAAAAGCTCGTTCTTTATTTACCGGAGGGAAATCGAAATTAACGCGACGCCCTTCCTCGGTAGTGGCATTGCGACTGTATTTTCCACTCAGTAAACCGCCGGCCAGCGGACTCCAGACCATCAATCCCATCTTCTGGTCCAACAACATCGGAACGACTTCACGCTCCAAATCCCGACCTGCAACCGTGTAATAAGCCTGAAGCGAAACAAACTTCGCCAAGCTATTTTCTGCCGAAATACCTCGGGCTTTCATAATTTGCCAAGCCGCCAGATTCGAACATCCAATATGGCGAACTTTACCACTTTTCACCAGTGAATCCAAGGCATCCAGCGTTTCCTCAAATGGGGTGAACGGATCGAAACCGTGAATTTGATACAAATCGATGTAATCCATCTGAAGTCGTTTCAAGCTTTCATCAGCTTGCTGCAAAATGTGCTTCCGGCTCAAACCTGCCATGTTGGGCCCTTCTCCCATTGGTCCGAGTACTTTTGTGGCTATCACCAAGTCATCGCGATTCAAGCCCAAATCACGAATTGCCTGACCGGTCATGATCTCGCTTAAGCCTTCACTGTAAACATTCGCAGTGTCAATGAAATTAATCCCGGCGTCAACCGACGTTCTCACCAACGCATTGACCTCTTCCTGTGGTAAGGTGCCAATAGCCGTCCACATGCCACGACCTCCAAAAGTCATGGTTCCCAAACAAAGCTCGGACACCTGAAGTCCGGTGTTTCCTAACAAATTGTATTTCATTGTTTCGTGTTTTTTGTTTGTCAAACAAAGTTAAGGCAGAAAGAACAAACCACCGCTATCGTTTGCTTTCCGATTCCTGTCAAATTCCTCCCAGAACTGAGAAGAAAGAATTTCGCCAATAAAATTCTATGCTATTAGTTCTTTACCAAAGCCTTGGTCGATAGCAATCCACAAGCGGCATAAATATCCTGCCCGCGAGATGCGCGGATGGTTGTGGTGATGCCCTTTTTCTCCAGCCCCTCTTTGAATTCAACCAGCGTTGCTTCATCGGTCGCTTTCAGTGGAGTATCGGGAATCGGGTGAAAACGAATCAGATTGATACGACATTTGATGCCATCGAGCAATTTAGCCATCTCGCGAACATGCGCGGGTGTGTCATTCAATCCGTGGAAGACAATGTATTCGAACGAAACACGCCGTTGGCGGCCAAAATCCCAGTTGCGAATTTCATCCAACACTTCATCCAAGGGGTAAGCAATTTCCACTGGCATAAGCTTTTGACGTTCTTCGTGAAAGGGCGTATGCAGACTGATGGCCAGATGACATTCACTTTCATTCAGGAAACGCACCAAGCCGGGAACAATCCCGATCGATGAAACTGTGATTCGGCGCGGACTCATCGCAAAGCCCCACTCGGAGGTCATAATCTGGGTACTTTTCAACACTTCATCCAGGTTATCGAAAGGCTCACCCATGCCCATGTAAACGATATTGGTAACTTCTTCCCACTCGGGGATATTTCGGATTTGATTGACAATCTCACCAGCAGTGAGCTGCCCCTGAAACCCTTGTTTTCCGGTCATACAAAACAGACAGCCCATTTTACACCCAATTTGGGAAGATACACAAACCGTTTTGCGGTCCTTATCCGGAATCATCGCGGTTTCCACAAACTTTCCGTTACTTGTTGGGAACAAATATTTCTTGGTTCCATCGACGCTTTCCTGAACGCGGGTCGATTCAATCAAGCCAAACGTGTACTTTTCATCCAGAACCTCACGTGCTTTTTTGGAAAGATTCGTCATCTCCTCAATGCTCGACACGTGCTTTTTATAAAGCCAGTCGGCTACCTGCTTGGCTGCAAATTTCGGCAGTGCCAACTCGGCGCAAATGCCCTGCAATTCCTCTAATGTCTTTCCAAATAAAGCCTCTTTTGCCATCGTGTAAATTTTCTGCAAAGTTAGAAATAAATCTCCGCAATAATATTTTCATACGGAACACCTTTGTTAATCAACAAATCGCGCACCTCAACCACCATGATCGCTTTCCCGCAAAGAAAATATTGCACGTCCGTAGGCAGATCACTTTTGCCCTTCAGGAAATCAGTCACACGACCAGGGAACGCATCACACGATTTCTCGCGCGAACAACAGCGCTGGTAGTTCTTCCCCATTGCCCAGTCCAGCTCATCTTCAAAATAAAACTGGTTCAGGTAACTCACCCCGTGAATCAACATTTTATTGTCCGACAATCCGGATTGAAACATGCTGTAAAAAGGGGCAATTCCAGTTCCCGTGGCAATCCACCAAGCCGGTTTTTGACTACCAATAAAACTTCCGTAAGGCTCGGTCAGCAGTACTTTATCGCCGGGAATCAAGCTTGCAAGCTTAGGGGTCAGGTATCCATCTTCTTTAATATTGAAAAGAACGCGTAACTCCTCTTCGTGGTTGCCGCTACAAATACTGTAAATACGTGGTGGCTGAACCCGGTCAACAGCCAATTTCACCACCTGCCCGGGCAAAAAATCCTTTCTGCGCTTCACTGAAAGCAGAAAAACACCCGGCGAAATCTCTACATTTCCGACGACTGTATCCTCATACAGCTTGTGATCCTTCTTAATATACTCTTCGGCTTTGGCCATGTTTTCTATTTTGTCTGCCACTAAAACACGAAGACTCCCATTTGGTTCTTCGGGAAACACATTTTTCGTTTCGTTGAAACCATTCCATTTAATTACCTTTGCCAGCAAATCAGGAATAGATGCAGCGCGTGATTAGATTCATATTAAAGCTTTTGGGTTGGATTCTCTTGGTCCCGATCTACTTTTACCGGGGCGCCATCTCTCCGATTCTGCCCAACTCGTGTCGCCATGTGCCAACCTGTTCCCGATATGCGATTGAAGCCATCAAAGTCCACGGGCCATTCAAAGGTTTTTACCTCGCCACTAAACGCATTTTACACTGCCACCCTTGGGGAACACACGGCTACGACCCGGTTCCTCCCCGCGGACAGATTAAGGTGAAAAAGATGGATCTGAAAAAATAAACCGGGTTTGGTTTAACCACAGAAAACGCAATGTGATAAATTGTCGTTCCCTCTTTCAGGTTTATATCCACTTCATATTTCGCGACCGATCACTTTCTCAAAGCTCCGTCCCCCGAGATTATTGAAGGACACCCACAGCTTTAAATTTAACATTGCATTAACCATAAAATCTCTTTCCGAATTGCTTTTGACGAGGTATTAGCACTACCTTTGATACGCATTTATACTTACCGTATATTTTAAGCGATTATGGAATGGATAATTAGTGTTATTGTGATTCTGATGGCGTCTTTACTGAAAGGAATGACCGGATTTGGTTTCGCCTTGCTGGCTTTACCAATATTAACCATCTTCTTCCCCATGCAAGTCTTGGTACCGGCGATGACACTTTTCAACCTGTTTACCTCTTTATACATTCTGGCTAACATCAAACTAAAAATTGATTACAAATACCTCATTCCAATGCTACTGGCCAGCTTTATCGGGATACCGGCAGGCGTGCAAATTTTGCAATACCTGCCCGAGCGAACCATGGAATTGACCACCGGAATCTCAATTTTCTCACTCTCCATGGTCTTTTTGCTGAGTAGCAATAAAGAAGTTCCGGAATCGCGCAAAACGAAGCCAATTGTTTTCGCCGGCTTCCTAAGCGGATTAATGGGCTCAAGCATGTCAATCGGGGGGCCACCAATTGCGTTGGCGATGAACCGCAAAGGATACGCCAAAGAACGGTTTCGAAAAATGTTCGCTTTGATGAGCGTCATCAATGCTGTCATTGCCACGGTGCTCTATGTCTCCAAAGGAATGTTCCTGGCTTTTTCGCTGAAGTTCGCCATCTTTCTGTTTCCGGTGATGTTGTTGGGTTCGAAACTGGGCGATGTTCTTTCTAAGAAAATCAACCAGATCCAGTTCAAGCGCATGATCCTTTACCTGAATATGGTGTTGGGATTATTCATCGTTGCCCGCATCTTACTCCATCATTGAAAATCGTCTTCGTGTTCAACAAATCAGGTCCTTTCCGGTTAATAGTCGGGTGAACAAGATAATTCCATCCGACTTATTATCTTTGAATTGAAAATTGAGAACACAGAAAACATTCATGAGAAAACTTTTAGCCGTCATATTGATAGCCATATTGGGCTGTACCGGCCCTCAAAAATCGGATAAACCAACCGTTGCTGTTACCATTCTGCCGCAAAAATATTTTGTCGGGAAAATTGCCGGCGATCTGGTTGAAGTCAATGTTCTGGTGCCACCGGGAGCGAGCCCGGAGTTATATGCGCTGATGCCTTCGCAAATGACCGGTTTATCGACAACCCTGGCTTGGCTGGGAATCGGGAAAATCGGGTTTGAAGAGGGCTGGGTTGATAAAATACAACAGAGCAGTCCCAAACTAAAGTATTTTGATACCTCGAAACAAGCCGATTGGATTGCTGCGGAAGAAGAACAACATGGCGACCACGTGCATTTGCATGGTGTCGATCCGCACCTCTGGTCCGCTCCGGATGAAGTAAAAAAGATTGCCGAAGAAACTTACAAAGCCCTGGTTCAGGTTTTGCCCGGGCACAAACAAGTGCTCACGGCCAACTATGCCAAATTTCAAGCTGAAATAGACTCGCTGGATGCTGAACTGAAAGCCACCTTCGACCAATTACCATCGAAGAAATTCCTGATCTTTCACCCTTCCCTCACCTACCTGGCGCGCCAATACGGCTTGGAACAGGTGGCAATGGAACTGGACGGCAAAGAACCTTCACCCAAACACCTGAAAGATTTGGCTGAATTGGCGAAAAAAGAAAATATAAAAGCCATTTTTGTACAAAAGGAATTCAACATGGATAATGCACGGCAAATGGCCAACGAAATTGGCGGTGAAGTCATCCAAATTGATCCCTTAAATGAAAACTGGGCTGACGAACTGCGGAGCATCGCAAGCAAAATTGCCGAGGCAGAACATTTGCAGTGATCAATCGCATTAGCAGCAACAAGAAGCAAGCAACCAGCATGAACAAACTGCTCGAAATAAAGAACCTTACTGTCAGTTACGACCACGATGTGATCCTGAAGGATGCCAACCTGGTTGTTGAGAAGGATGACTTTCTGGGCGTGATTGGGCCCAACGGAGGTGGCAAAACCACGCTGATCAAAGCCTTGCTGGGCTTGGTAAAACCGGCGAAAGGGGAAATTGTGTTTCACATTCCCGAAACCCGCATTGGCTACCTGCCGCAAATTAACCAGATCGACAAGCGCTTTCCAATTACTGTGCTCGATGTGGTGCGTTCCGGCAAAACCGACCGCCGCAGCTTCAGTCTTTTCAGCAATAGTAAAGAAGAGATTTCCCACGCTGACAGCCTGCTCAAAGAGATGGGTGTGTTGCATTTGCGCGACAAAGCTATCGGAGAATTGTCGGGCGGACAAATGCAACGCGTGTTCCTGTGCCGCTCGCTGATGAACCGTCCGGAACTGCTGATCCTGGATGAACCCGACACCTTTGTCGACAACCAGTTTGAAAGCGAACTGTACGATAAGCTGAAAGAATTGAACGAGCGCATGGCCATCATCCTGGTGTCGCACGATGTGGGAACAATTTCCTACTATGTGAAAACCATCGCTTGTGTCAACCGGGGAGTGCACTACCACCCAAGCAACGTTATCAGCACCGAGCAGCTGGCCTCGTACAACTGTCCGCTACAAATTATCACACACGGCGAAATACCGCACACCGTATTAAGCTTGCACGAAAACCACGATCATAACCATGGGCACCATCATTGATTTATTTCACTACGACTTTTTCCTGAACGCCTTTTGGGCCTCGCTGTTCGCGGCGATTACCTGTGGTATTGTGGGAACCTACATTGTTGCCCGACGCATCGTTTTTATCAGCGGCGGTATCACCCATGCCTCGTTTGGCGGCATCGGAATTGGTTACTTTCTGGGCTGGAATCCGTTATTTGGAGCAGCTATCTTTTCGGTGCTTTCCGGGCTGGGCATTCAATATTTCACCCGGGCCGGGCGGCTTCGCGAGGACTCCTCCATCGCTATTTGGTGGTCGCTGGGCATGGCCATCGGGATCATTTTTATTTACTTGTCGCCTGGCTACGCACCTAACCTGATGAGTTACCTTTTTGGAAGTATCCTCACTGTTTCGTCAACCGAAATATGGATTATGGCCGGGCTATCGCTGGTACTGGTCGCCTTTTTCACCTTAATGTACCGGGCCATTTTGTATGTCGCCTTTAACGAAGAATTCGCCAAAACTACCGGATTACCCGTCAACCTGATCAACTACATCCTCATCAGCCTGATCGCTGTGACCATTGTGATGAACATCCGTGTCGTCGGCATCATCCTGATCATGTCGCTGCTGACATTGCCGCAAGCCACAGCCAACCTGTTCACACACGACTTCCGCCACATGATGCTCTACTCGGTCGGTTTCGCTTTTATCGGCTCGTTTGCCGGCCTGCTTTTCTCGTTTTATGCTGACATTCCTTCGGGCGCCTCCATCATTTTCACCCTCGTTTTGCTCTTCGGAATCATGAAAGGCGTAACTTTATTGCTGAATCGCCAAAAACGAAACCATGCCCGCTGACGAACATATCATTTGCCCGAACTGCGGAACCCAGTTCATGAAAGACGAACTGGAACGCGACTGCAGCAACTGCTTTGCCTGCACGGGTTGCGAATGCTACATCTGCTCCAATTGCAGACACGAGATTGTGGTGAAACCCGCAAAAAAACCGGGACTCAAAACGGATTAAAATCGCGCCGGCGATTGAAAACTTCAGCTTGATCTGGTTAAGCTTTAGCAGAATTTGGTAAATTCGGGCGACAAAAAGAATTACCAAACATACCCAACACAAACCCCATGAACATTTTCAAAGGAACACTCCTTATTGTGGCCGCTTTGCTTTTCGCGGCAGCATGTACCGACAAACACGATTTAGTTGTCAAGTATTCGAGCCCCAACATCGATTATTCGGGACGGATTGACACAACCACACACCCCGCTGCCGATTTATTCTGGTCGGGCACCAGCATCCGGATTAATTTTGAAGGTGAATCCATTTCAGCCTTGTTTCAGGAAGAGAGAGGCGATAACTATTACAATGTGTTCGTCGACAACGACAGTGCCTTTGTGCTGCGCCCGGATACAACGAAGCAATACTACCAACTGGCTTCGGGTCTGGCAGCAGGAAAACACACCGTAGAACTATTCAAACGTACCGAATGGGACCGCGGCGTGAGCACCTTCTATGGTTTTCGGATTAGCGGAAACGCGAAGGTGCTCCCCAAAGCCGACGCGAAGAAGCGGAAAATAGAGTTTTACGGCAACTCCATCACAGCCGGTTATGCCGTTGACGATTTCTCGGGGAAAGACCGTTCCGACAGCATCTTTACCAACAACTACGAGAGCTACGCACGGATTACAGCGAGCCATTTCGACGCCGACTACCGATGCATATGCAAAAGCGGCATCGGAATTACCGTCAGTTGGTTTCCGCTGATCATGCCGGAGATGTATAACCGCTTAGACCCGAACGATCCGGACAGCCGCTGGGATTTTTCGCAATACACCCCCGATGTGGTTGTGATCAACCTGTTTCAGAACGATTCGTGGATCGTGAACATCCCGGACAACGCGGAGTTTAAGCACCGCTTTGGCACAGAAGCGCCGAGCAAAGAATTCATCGTTCAGGCTTATGCCGATTTTGTGCGCTCCATTCGCCGGGAATACCCCAATGCCCAAATCATCTGCGCCCTGGGAACCATGGACGCCACCCGCGAAGGATCGGAATGGCCGGCTTATGTGCAGCAAGCCGTCGACCAATTGAACGACGCGAAAATATACACCCATTTCATACCTTTTAAAAAGACACCGGGACACCCCAGTATTGCCGAACAGCAAGAAATGGCCAACAGCCTCATTCAGTTTATCGACGAGCGTATTGCCTGGTAAACGGCAACACCGATAGCAACGGGAAAGGATCCGATCTTTGAAACAGATCGGATCCTTTTTGTTTCCTTCAACCCGATGCCCTAACCGGCCCCCGTAACCCATTCAACTCTTGTGCTATAAAACACAAATGGCCATTTTTCTGAATACCATGCCGCTAGTTTTGATAAATTAGACGTCAACAAACCGAAAAACAGTTCCTGAAGTTGAGAACAAATCAAACTAACCAATAAATCGCAATAATATGGTACGAAACTACAACACCGACAAAGAAGGGAATTCATGGTCGGAAGAAACAAAACGAGCGGTATGGGACAAAGGACGAAACATTCCGGAATTTGCACCCGACCAATGGAGATGGGACGTCGCCGGCAAGGTGATGAAATACGACGACTACGGCGACCGCCAGTCGGAATACGGATGGGAAATTGACCACATCGACCCGGTTGCAAACGGAGGTACCGACGATATCAGCAACCTTCAACCCTTAACCTGGAAACACAACACGCATAAGGGCGATATCCTCGACTGGACTGTTTCGAAAGGATAACAGGCGATTCGATTCGTTTAAACTAAATTTGCCTGATCATTATAAGTTAATCCCTCGCCAATTCGAACTGACGGCGGGGGATTCATTTTGCATTTTTGTTAACTTGCGCCGATTACATCAGTTAAAATAGCCAACGCCGAAACCACGCCATGTTTAAAGTTGAAACAAGCAAAACCATCGCCCCCGAAATGCTGCAAAGCGGCCGTTCATCACTTCCCGAACGGATCGGGGCCAAGTTGAAGGCAATCGGTTTCATCAACATTACGCAGCAAGGCAATAAAATTTCGTTTCACGCCAACCTGACAGATCCTGATGCGGAATCCTTTCAACGCAAATACGGCAACGGCGAGCTCTATATTTCCGACGGCGCGCAGCCCACGATTCGCGTGGTAACCGACAAAACCAGAGACGCCGTATATTCCGTTTTGCTGAGCCTGCTTATTTTTATCGCCGCTAACTACGGTTTCATTTTTCGTTCCGATGTTGGCCTGGCTTTCATCCTGGTGTTCAATGCTATTCTTATTCCGGTGAGCGTGATGCAGGTGCTGCGCAACCGCTGTAACTGCAAAGGCAAACAGGAAGAATTGCTCGATTTGCTCGAAGAAAAACTAAAAGCAGACAGCCAGCAGTAGCCAAGGCCGCAGAAATTCCCGTCAAGTTCCCCAAAATCATTGAAATAGCGAACGAATGTTTGCCCGGAAAAGGTGATTATTTTTTCGTTTATGCAGTCAAACGCCCTCTTCGTCACGCCAAACAGCTCGTTCATGAAAAAGACGATCAAACATAACTTAACCCTCATTCAGTTTTGATAAATTAGCTATAACAAACTGAAAGATAACAAACAGGACCAACCAGATGCTTTCCACATGCCCGAGATTAGACCACGAAAGCCGCATTAGCTTCTGAATTTTTCTGCCACGCACGATTTGAAGAGACGATTTTTCAGTTCGGATTAAACGTTTGCCCCAATTTCCGGGATCTCAATTTTTCATGAAGAGCAGTTTTAGCGCAAACAAGTCGCTGAAAATTTCGAAAACGCCAAAAGACGACGCGCGATGCTGTCGAAAATTTCGACAACACCAAATGGACCCTTTTGGCCCCGTCGAAATTTTCGACAGCATGAAATGGACCCATTTGGTGCTTTCGAAATTTTCGAAAGCATGAAAAGACTCCGATTGGCGCTTTCGAAATTTTCGACAGCATGAAAAGGACCCGATTGGCGCTTTCGAAAATTTCGACAAGAAAACAACGGTCGCAAACAACAACATTGAATTTTCAGGATTCCCGGCAGGGATCGATCTCTTGCCGTGAACCGCCATATTTTTTCACTTTAAAAAAAAGCACGATGGATATTAAAACTTTCTCCCCTTTGTATGTTGGCCGACTTGGCATTAATGATTTGTTCTCGCTCAACCAGGCAACTATTGATACAGCAAACCCGGTTATCGTAGAAATTGGAGGCATCCCCCAGGCAACATTGACGAACCTGGTAAACACCAACTCGGCAATGGGTGCCCGCATGAACAAAGCGCAACGCGAAGAACTCACGCCCAAAGTGAAGGCGGCCGACAAAGACCGTGACCAGTGTTTTGGCGAGATTAAACGCGAAATCTCCGCTGCGGTGAAGTCGCGTAACACAAGCAAAAGCGAAGCCGGTAATAAGCTGAAAATCTTCCTCGATCCGTATTGGGAAATTCATACCGGAGCAATGAACACCGAAACAGAAATTATTGCGGAAATGCTAAGCAAGTATGCATCAAACGACGAATTGAAGGCAGCAGCAGCGACATTGACTATCGATGACTTGTTTACCGAACTGGGTACGCTGAACGCGACTTTCAATGCCTTGTATACCCAACGGAACGCCACCGAAGCATCAGAAGCCGGTCCGTCGGCCAGTAACCTGCGCCCCGATGCCGAAAAGGCTTACGAACAGTTCTGCACAGCTATCGAACAGGCCGCGAACTTTACCCCATCGGCAACCATCACGACCCTGTTCAATCAGCTGGATGTTCTGCGGAAGAAATATGCGCCGCTGATCTCCAAGTCAAGTAATGGCCAACCGGCAAACCCGGCAGCAGAAGCAGCGGACTAAACCTATTTTTTTTTTGTACTGAACGACCTGCGAGCATCAATAACCCCGGCAAAAAACCGGGGTTATTGCATTTAGCCGGTTAAACCTGCGAGTAACTTTAGTCCCGCAACTCACGAAGCGGATTGATAAAAAAAACAGGACACCAGCCCGAGAGCCAATGTCCTGTTTCGATAATTAAAACTATTTCCTGTTACTCCCGGAAGTACTTTTCGCCGGGAAAAACTTCCAGCTTGTCGCTTCCGGGGCGTTTATAGCTCAGCTTTATGCTTTGCCCGTAAACGGTGTTGAAGTACTTCACTTTAACGGGGTAGTAGCCGGCTTTCAGTTCAACACGTCCCGAGGTCGTACAATCGTAGTTCAGCCCGTCGTTGTCAATCACCAGCTCATCACCAATGTACAATCCCGAACCGCAGGAACTGTTCAACTGGAAATAGTAGCTGCCGTCGGTTGGCACCGAAATGTATCCGTCGAACGCCCAGCCTTTCAGTTTACCCATAATCTCGGCAGGAATAACCAGCCAATCGACGGTTCCGGTTTTAATCGCCTCACCGCCTACATCGCGAAACGAGCGGAAAGCCGCATCATAAAATTTGTAATTCAAGCCTTTCTCCGGATTTTTCAGCTTCACCGGTTTCAGGTTGGCCGTTTTCAAAACCGACTTCACCGTATAGCTTTTGGTTCCGTCTCCCAGAAAACTCGTGGCCTTCAGCGTAAGGTCGCCATCCAGTTTTAGTTTGAAGGGCCCTGCGTACAAAGCCGAGAATTCGGTGGGTTCGCTACCGTCGGTTGTATACCTGATTTCGGCAGTCGCAGCAGCACACGAAAGCGTAATGGTTGCCTCCTTGCCTTCGTAAATCTGCACCGGGCTCAAGCCTTCGGGAGGCGGTACACGGAAATGAATGTCATTCCTGGCCAATCGCAGGTAATTCTCGTCCATGCGCAGTTCAAAATCAGCAAAATCTTTATTCGCAGGTTCTGTCCACTGCACTTCCGACAAGGCGCATAACCGGGGGTAGATCATGTACTCCAGTTGCTCCGAAGTGGGGATATATTCAGTCCACAGGTTTGCCTGGGCTCCCATAATCAACTTTTGTTTGTCTTTGGGCAAATGCGCCGGAACCGGATCATAGCTGTACACTTCGGCCAGGTCTGTCAAGCCACCAATAGCTGTTGGCTCGTTCGAATCAATCGACTGGTAATGGTCGAAATAGCACCAGTTTCCGGGTGTCATCACCACTTTGTGTCCCAACTCGGCCGCTTCAATGCCGCCTTTTTCACCACGCCACGACATCACCGCTGCATTTTCAGCCAATCCGCCTTCCAGTATTTCGTCCCAGCCAATCAGCTTCTTGCCTTTCGTAGCCAGGTAATGTTCCATGCGTTGAATGAACCAGCTTTGCAACTCGTGTTCATCTTTGCAACCTTCCTCTTTCATGCGCTTCTGGCACAACGGACATTTTTCCCAGTTCTCTTTCGGGCACTCATCGCCTCCAACGTGGAAATAAGTTCCGGGGAACAAAGGGATCACCTCGTCCAACACATCCTGAAGAAATTCGAAGGTCGATTCTTTACCGGCACAGTACACATTCTCCGACACCCCCCACAAAGGCCAAACCTTCAGAGTGTCGTCAAAACATCCGAGCCAAGGGTAAGCAGCCAAAGCCGCCTGCGCATGCCCGGGCATTTCAATCTCGGGAACAATGGTCACATGACGTGCAGCTGCGTAAGCAACAACATCTTTCACCTGCTCCTGCGTGTAAAAGCCACCGTGCTTTTCACCATCAAACCGGTGCGGATAATCAGCCATATGGCCCACAACGGTTTCGTCGCGCCAGGCACCAATCTCGGTTAACTTCGGATACTTTTTTATTTCAATGCGCCATCCCTGGTCTTCTGTCAGGTGCCAGTGGAAGGTGTTCAATTTATATCGCGACATCTGATTGATGAGCTTTTTCACCACATCAACCGAATAAAAATGACGGCACACATCCAGGTGCATCCCGCGCCACTCGAAGCGAGGTTCATCATCAATTTTCACCAACGGAAGAGCAATGTTGCCTTTCGCAGAAACCGGGATCAATTGCAGAAATGTCTGAATTCCGTAGAAAACTCCGGCAGAAGATTTCCCACTGATTTCATATTTATCCTCCGACGAGCGAATTGAGTAAGCCTCTTCCCCGGCTATTCCCTCATCCAGTTTTAGAATGATGGCACCTGTCGCAGGGGCAACATCGGCCACTGCAACGTTGAAGCCTGCGGCTTCAGAAAGAGCAGCCTGCAAGTAGTCAGCTTCCTGTTTCAAATTTTCGTCACTGCAAACAATTTGCACCTTTTCACTCAAATGAAACTCACCTGGCAGCTGCTCCAGATGGTTGGGTTTGGGCACCAAACTAAGTGGTGTCGCGTCTGAACCGGCTTGCAGTTGTGTCGTCACACCCAAACTGAAGACCAGCATAATCAAAAAATTCCTCATATCTAACTGTTGTGGTTTAAGTATTTTCTGCAATATAACATTTAATACAAGACAATGTGTGCGGACACACTACTCTCATTGACGAAAACAGTAAATTGCTGGCTAAAGTTCAACAAAAAACAATTTCTTCACACAGCTAATTGCATCAAACCAAAGCTTTTATATAAATTGCGTAAAAATTGCTTTCATGAAAATGCTGAGACGTAAGGGAATCTTTTCAATTTTACTGGTTTTATTCGGGTTAACGTCTATTCTGGCACAAAGTCGCCAGGAAATTCGAATCCCCGATATATTGGGATATCGAACGCTAAAGTGTGATTTTCACATGCACACCGTTTTTTCAGATGGTGAGGTTTGGCCCACCATTCGTGTTCAGGAAGCCTGGCGTGAAGGACTCGATGTTATCGCCATCACCGACCATATTGAGTACCGCCCACACTCCAGCGATATGGATGCCGACCTCAACCGTTCGTATGACATAGCAAAGCCATTGGCCGACCAACTGGGGATTGTATTAATCCGTGGAGTTGAAATTACCCGCAATATGCCCCCCGGACATTTAAATGCCATTTTTGTCAAAAATGCCAACTTACTGGAGCGTGAAGATTGGTGGGAAGCATGCGTGGAAGCCAAAGAGCAGGGTGCTTTTGTTTTCTGGAATCACCCCGGATGGAAGGTTCAGCAACCCGAGGAAACAGTTTGGTGGCCCGAACATACGCGGTTATTAAATGCAGGCATACTGAAAGGAATTGAAATATACAACCACCGGGAATTTTATCCCGAAGCTTTACAATGGGCACAGGAAAAAAATCTCGTGATTTTGGGAAACTCCGATATTCATGAGCCCATTTCGCAAGAATATGATGCCCCGCAGAAAAGGCCTTTAACCCTGGTATTCTCCCTCGACAAAACTGAAAACGGCATCAAATCGGCTTTACTGGATAACCGGACAGCGGTACTTTTTAATGATACACTGATTGGTGAACGTCGCTTTTTAACGCCAATCTTCATCAGCTCAATCCAGCTAAAAAGCAAAAAGTTGAATTTGCAAAATCAAGATATCAAGTACTTGCAGGTTTATAACAATAGTGATATCCCGTTTAAATTGGAGCAGCGTCAGCCATCTGTCGGGTTCTCCTGTCCAAAGGTCATTGTTCTTCCACCCAACCGAACAGTTTCGATCGAGTTGACGGGAACTTCAGACGAAGTGGCACAAATGCCGGTACTAAAAATGTTTTATGAAGCCACCAATCTAATTACCAAACGGGGAGAAAAACTACCGGTAAACATTGATGTTCCGAATAAATAAGCGGCGAAATTCAAGGAATTGATTTTCTAAAAGAGCACGTAAAAACATGACATAAAAAAAGCGGTGGAACCCATCCACCGCTTACCTCCAAACAAACAACTAAAATTACCTTTCATGCTTTGCAGTGCTCAACCAATCAACCCCAATAAATAATGATAAAAAAAGAATAAAAGAACTGCAAAGCTTTACCATTATTACGGATCAAATATTTTTTTAGTTTCAGCATAAAACATACTATAAAACACCATTTTTCTGCAAACAATATTTCATTATAAATTGTATACACCAGATCAAAACCAACTTAAAATTTGGTTTTAACTGAAATATTTCATTCTTTTACAACTCGTTTTTAGACTTAATGGATAAATACAATATGGCTTCCGTGGTGGGGTCTTCTTGCAATTAAGAAGTTTATAGCCATATTGGTATTTTTATAAAGATATTATCATGCATACAAGAATGACAACAATTTGGTGGTGGCGCAAAAACTTTTCACAATACCGTGGAGAGGCGTAGCTATCATGTTAATCATGTATGAAAAAGCGGCTTATCGGACACGGTAAGCCGCTTTTTTGTTTTTACACCGTACAATTTGAAAAATTACAAATATGAAACCTATTCAAGTTCAAGTAAACGTCAAGAAAATTTTGGGAGACACGCTGACCCCTGTTAGTGTTTACCTGAAGTTTCGCGACCTGTTCCCCAAATCAGTGCTTTTGGAAAGCTCTGATTACCATGGCAACGAAAACGCCTGTTCCTTCATTTGCATTAAACCACTGGCGGGCTTTGAAGTCAACGAAGGCGTAATCCGAATTGATTACCCGGGCGGTACACAAGAGGAAATGAAGGTTGAAGACCAGTTTACGGTTGCACGGGAACTCAACAATTTCTACAAATCGTTCCAGCTTTCGGGAGATGTAAAGGGTGTTCCGGCCAATGGAATATTCGGCTATTTAAGTTTCGACTCGGTCAAATATTTCGAGAAAATTCAAATCACCGCTGAGAAGAAGGAAGATTATGCAATTCCTGAAGTGAAGTATCATTTCTACAAATACATTCTGGCAATTGACCATTCGAAAGATATGATTTCGATTATCGAGAACCTGCCGGAAGGTGAAACTGCCGAGATGAGCCAAATTGAGTCGTTGCTAAAAAACCTATCTTTCCCAACTACCAGTTTCGACACAGTTGGCGAGGAAGTGTCAAACATTACCGATGACGAATACCGCCAAATGGTTACCAAAGGAAAACAACATTGTTTCCGCGGCGATGTGTTCCAGATCGTATTATCCCGTCAATTTTCACAACAATATAAAGGCGATGAATTTCAGTTGTACCGTGCACTTCGGTCGGTGAATCCATCGCCTTATTTATTTTTCTTCGATTACGGCAACTACCGGATTTTTGGATCCAGTCCTGAAGCTGAATTGCGAATCAAAAGAGATCGCGCGATCATCAACCCGATTGCAGGAACTTTTCGGCGTACGGGAAATGATGAACAAGACCGCCTCTTGGCCGAAAAGCTGTGTGCCGATCCAAAGGAAAATGCCGAACACGTAATGCTGGTCGACCTGGCACGCAACGACCTCAGTCGAAATGCCGACGATGTGCGAGTTGACAATTACCGGGAGGTGCAATACTTCTCACATGTCATTCACCTGGTTTCTGAAGTTTCAGGAAGGCTGCCGGACAATGCTAACATGGTTTCGGTTTTAGGCAATTCATTCCCGGCAGGGACACTTTCCGGGGCGCCCAAACACATGGCCATGACGCTGATCGACAGATATGAAAACCAACGCCGTAGCTACTACGGAGGAACCATCGGCTTCATCGGCTTCGACAATAGTCTGAATCATGCCATCATGATCCGCTCATTCCTGAGCAAAGGGAACAAACTATACTATCAGGCTGGTGCGGGCATTGTTGCCGGATCCGTTGAAGAAAATGAATTACAGGAAGTAAACAACAAGCTGGCTGCCCTAAAAAAAGCCATCGAAATTGCAAAAGAACTATAATCCCCCGCTGTTATGAAAATAGTAGTCATCGATAATTACGATTCGTTCACCTACAACCTGGTGCATGCAATCAAAAAAATATCAGGTCTTCCGGTTGACGTGATTCGCAACGACGAGCTGGAATTGAGCGACCTTGAAAAATACGATAAAATCGTACTTTCACCGGGTCCGGGTATTCCAACCGAAGCCGGCTTATTAATGGATATCATCCGTGAATTTGCTCCACGCAAAAGCATGCTCGGTGTTTGTCTTGGTCACCAGGCAATTGGTGAAGCGTTCGGTGCCAAATTAACGAACATGAGTCATGTTTTGCATGGCATCGCAACTCCAATTTGTGTAACTTCGCCCGACCCAATTCTATTTGAGTCACTTCCTGAAAAATTTGAAGTCGGACGCTACCATTCATGGATCGTCGATCAGGAAGGGTTGCCCGATAGTTTGGAGATTACCAGCCAAGATGAAAACGGACAAATCATGTCGCTAAAACACAAACAATATGATGTCCGCGGGGTACAATTCCACCCCGAATCAGTTTTAACACCGCTGGGAGAACAGCTCATTGCCAACTGGTTAAAGAATTAGCGATTCGCGAATTAGATAACAGATTTCAGACAACAACCAGCTTGAAAGCTGGAATTTGAAACAAGGAATTTTTATAAAGATGAAAGATACATTAAACTACCTGTTCGCAGGAAATAGCTTAAATAAAGATCAGGCTTGTAAGGTACTGACTAATATCGCTGAAGGCCAATTTTCGGAGGCTGAAATCGCTTCATTCCTGACGGTTTACCGCATGCGTCCGGTCAACGCTGAAGAGCTGAATGGTTTCCGTCAGGCCTTGCTAAATCTGTGCGTGAAAGTTGATTTCTCTGAATTCAACACCATTGATGTGGTGGGCACCGGAGGCGACGGCAAAAATACCTTCAACATTTCAACAGCCAGCTGTTTTGTACTGGCGGGCGCAGGATATAAAGTAACCAAACACGGAAACTACGGCTTATCATCTGTAAGTGGAGCATCCAATATGTTTGAATACTTTGGCTACAAATTCAGCAACGACATTGATAAACTGAGAAAAGAAGTCGACGAAATTGGCATCTGTTTTTTCCATGCGCCACTCTTTCATCCGGCCATGAAGAATGTCGGACCCGTACGTCGTGCCTTAAAAGTTCGCACCTTATTCAATATGATGGGACCAATCATCAACCCATGCTCACCAAAAAATCAACTGGTTGGTGTTTCCGATCTTCAAATTATGGATTTATACAACCAAGTGTTCAAGGATGGAGACCAGAATTACATGCTGGTTCACGCCCTGGATGGTTACGACGAGGTTTCCCTGACCGGCGATACTCGTTACATTGAAAACGGTTTTGAAGACAATCTATCACCTGCTGATTTTGGTTTTTCAACATTGCAGCAGGAAGAGCTTTCAGGTGGCAATACAGTGGAAGATGCGGCTAAAATATTTAAAAACATCATGCAAGCTGAAGCTACCGATGCCCAGCAAAATGTGGTTATCGCCAATGCTGCTTTGGGTATAAAATGTATGTGCCCCGAGAAATCACTGTCTGATTGTGTTGCTGAAGCCAGCGAAGCACTGAAAAGTAAAAAAGCATTGGAAGTCTTCAATAAATTGATGGCAACCAGCTAAACGATCGGTTGCAGTAATTAAAAACCCGAAATTTGGAAATTTACCCATGACAATACTTGATGATATAAACAATAATAAGCGCCGCGAAATAGCTGAAGCTAAATCTAAAATCAGTCTGGAAGACTTAAAGAAATCACCTTTTTTCAAACGTCAGACAAACTCATTAAAAGCCGCATTGAAGCAGGCCGGAGCGAGTGGCATTATAGCCGAATTCAAAACAAAGTCGCCTTCGAAAGGCGTGATAAACGAGGAAGCTGAGGTAACCGAAGTAACCTCTGGTTATGTCGCTGCAGGTGCGAGTGGACTATCTGTTTTGACCGACCGAAACTATTTTGGCGGTTCATTTGAAAACCTGGCCAAGGCACGGTTCACGAACCCTCAAACACCGATCCTGCGCAAAGACTTCATGCTTGATCCGTACCAGGTATACGAAGCAAAAGCACACGGTGCTGATTTAATTTTGTTGATCGCAGCCAGCCTCAGCAAGGATGAAATGCTAAAACTAACCGAATTAGCTAAAGAACTGGATTTGGAAGTTTTGGTAGAAGTGCACACGGAAGAAGAAATTGAAAAACTAAACCCGATGGTAGATCTAGTTGGCGTAAACAACCGCAACCTGAAAACCTTTGAGGTAGATATTGAAACATCTATTCGTTTAGGAAAATTACTCCCGGAAGACATGATCCGAATCTCAGAAAGCGGCCTGTCATCCATTGAGAACATTCAATATCTGAGAGCTAATGGCTATCAAGGATTCCTGATGGGGGAAAATTTCATGAAAACTGATAATCCGGCGCAAGCTTGCATCGACTTCATTGCAAAACTTAACGCTTAGACTTAAACGAAATGGCCAGTTTAAAGATAAAAGTTTGCGGCATGAGGGAACCGGGAAATATTGACGCCATTTGCTCGTCAATGCCCGATTATTTGGGATTCATTTTCTACCCAAAATCCAAACGCTTTGTCGGTGAAAATCCGGATAAAATCATTTTTGACCGCGTTCCGCCCTCCATTCAGAAAGTGGGTGTTTTTGTCAACGAAGAACCGAAGAAAGTGATTGAAATTTGCCACAGCTACAAACTCGCTGTCGCCCAGTTGCACGGCCAGGAATCTCCTGAATACTGTCAAAAAATCAAGGACTCCGGCGTCAAAGTTTTTAAGGCATTTTCCATTGACGAGAACTTCGACTTCAAGCTATTAAATAAATACGAAGACATGATCGACTATTTTTTATTCGATACAAAAGGAAAATTACCTGGCGGAACCGGAGAAAAATTTAACTGGCAGGTTTTAAATCAGTATAAGCTAAATACACCCTTCTTCTTAAGTGGAGGAATAGGGCCGAAGGACTGCGAATACATCATATCGCTAGGATCTAGAGCGCTATTCGCAGTTGACATCAATAGTGGATTTGAGACGCAACCGACAATAAAAGAGCCAAATAAGGTTGCCGATTTTATTCAGAAAATTAGAAACTAAAAAAACGTACAATATGAGCTATCAAGTTAACAGAAAAGGATATTACGGAGAGTTTGGAGGTGCATACATCCCCGAAATGATGCACCCAAACATTGAAGAACTGCAGGAAAAATACATGGAGATTATCAACTCTTACAATTTCAAGCAAGACTTCATCAACCTGCTAAAACATTATGTAGGCAGACCTTCTCCACTTTACTACGCCCGCCGGATGTCGGAACGCTACCAAAGTCACATTTTTCTGAAACGTGAAGATTTAAACCATACCGGTTCGCACAAAATAAACAATACGATCGGACAAATTCTGCTGGCCAAATCATTAGGCAAGACCCGCATTATCGCTGAAACCGGTGCCGGACAACACGGTGTTGCAACAGCAACAGTTTGTGCTTTGATGGATATGAAATGTATTGTTTACATGGGGGCACTGGACGTACAACGCCAAGCTCCAAACGTAAAAAAAATGCGCATGCTGGGTGCCGAAGTGATTGCTGCTGAATCGGGTAATAAAACGCTGAAGGATGCAACTAACGAAGCCATGCGCGACTGGATTAATAATCCGGTCGACACTCACTACATCATTGGTTCTGTTGTTGGTCCTCATCCGTATCCGGATATGGTTGCCCGCTTCCAGTCGGTGATTAGCGAAGAAATAAAATGGCAATTGGACGAGCAGTTGGGACGTGAATTGCCTACCCGTATTTTAGCATGTGTTGGAGGAGGAAGCAATGCTGCCGGTGCTTTCTATCATTTCTTAGACGATGAAAGTGTTGAGTTAATCGGTATTGAAGCTGCCGGCAAAGGTGTTGATACCGACGAAAGTGCTGCCACACTAACCCTTGGAAAACCTGGAGTACTGCATAGTTCAAGATCATTTGTCATGCAAACGAAAGATGGACAAATCATTGAGCCGTACTCAATCTCCGCAGGCTTGGACTATCCCGGAATCGGGCCAATGCACGCAAACCTTTTCGCCACCAAACGTGCCAAATATTTGTGGGCGACTGATGACGAAGTACTGGAAGCAGCACTGGAGTTAACCCAACTGGAGGGAATTATTCCGGCACTGGAATCGGCCCACGCTTTGGCCGCACTCAAAAAAATCGACTTGAAACCGGAAGATGTAAACGTAATTAACCTTTCGGGCCGTGGCGACAAAGACATGGAAACCTATTTAAATCATTTTGGCTATTGATTTGGTTTTAGCGAGCGTGCTACTTTGTATAATCCCCTCGCTGAAGATCACAAAATATCATCACAATGAAAAACAGAATTAATCAACTATTTCTAGATAAAAAGGAGAATATCCTTTCGGTATATTTTACTGCCGGTTATCCACAACTAGACGATACAGTTTCAATTATTGAAAAACTGGTTGCCAGCGGTGTTGACCTGATCGAAATTGGAATGCCATTCTCAGATCCGGTGGCCGATGGTCCGGTCATTCAAAATAGCAGTCTCGTCTCACTCCGAAATGGGATGAGCATTGAAAAGCTATTTGATCAACTAATAGGAATCCGGGAAACCGTATCGATTCCTCTTATTTTGATGGGTTACTTAAACCCGGTCATTCAATATGGTTTGGAAGCATTTTGCAGAAAATGTGCAGAGGTTGGTATCGACGGATTGATTTTACCGGATCTGCCACTAAACGAGTACCAGGAAAATTACCGAGAAGTGTTTGCCCGCTACAACCTGCACAACATCTTGCTTATCACACCACAGACATCTGATAAACGATTAAAAGAAATTGATGAAGCTTCAAGCGGATTCATATACATGGTATCCAGTTCATCAACAACCGGTGCAAAAAGCAGTGTCGCTGACTTCCAGAAAGATTATTTTGAACGTGTTAAAGCGATGGAACTGACGAATCCAAGATTAATTGGTTTTGGAATTTCAAACAAAGAAACCTTCGATAATGCCTGTCAATACGCAGAAGGAGCAATCATTGGAAGTGCTTTCGTAAAAGCACTCGATGGTAATGAAAGCCTGGACGTTAAAATTTCAAATTTTGTTAATCAAGTTGTAAAAGGTGTGTAATCTCAGTAGCGTTACTTTGGTCCGGAATAAAAATTTTTAATGTTTTATAACAAGCAGAATTTGTCCATAACGAAAGAGCGTTGTCTTACAAAGAATTAATGCGCCCTTCGCACTTTTCAAGGGGTTAAACATTGTTAAGACTCATTTTTCGGTGTTGGATAAACGACTTCAACCTATTAAATTTACAAGTGAAAAATAAAATGTTCAGACCATGAATGAGTACGCAAAAGTGATCCTACCGAAGGTAAGTTTCAGTAAGGACTTGTTCCGAAAAGAACTTTCAAAGTGTGTAGGCTGGGTTGAGGAACCCAGTGAACTGGATGAATTAATCAAGTGGTGCTACGCAAATTTTGGGGAAATGTACCCTGAAATACTTGATGAAGTTTTTTCACAAAATGCAGCATAACCTAAAGGCTCCGTTAATACGGGGCCTTTTTCATGTAAGCTAAAACCGAGATCTCCCGAATTTATATTGCACTGTGCAGAACATTCCGGGGTGTTTATGTGTCTATTTATCGAAGATTGCATTGCAAATGACACAAATCCTTCGGATATCAGTACTAGTTTGGATTTACTTTGTGCTTGTTTTCACCGCACAAATTTCAGATCAAAACGAGCATAACACAACGTTACTGCAAAGTAGTTCTCATGCGCTTTTCACAAAATATTCACCAAACTCGCTACTCCTGCTGACTGAAGAAATCAAGGAAGAAGCAAGGACAAACGAAAAGGTTCCATTTCAGCCAACAAAACCAGCGACAAGCAGATCAACTCAGGCATATTACCTGCCTGTCATTTTAAGTCATTTAAACGTTCAATATCACACACACAAGGCACTTGTTCCTTTGTACATTAAGGATCAAGCGCTGCTCTGTTAGCATTTCCCGACTACCATTTATCAGCACCAACTCTCACAACATTAATATCCTAATGTTGTAATACATTACGTGAATTTTCTTTTCATTTAAAAAATTAATGGTATGGAGAAATACATTAATGAGGAGAAAGAGCAAGAAAAATCAAACGATTTCGTTTGGAAGCTCTTCGACTCCATTATTGAGAATGCCGTAAGCATCTTCCGATAATATCAAAGCCATAACCAATACGAAGCAATCTGTATGAAGCGCCCACTTATGAAAAGAATTTACCAAATGGAAATCGATCACAAAATCAAAAGACCATTGGGTTTATAACTTGCCCAGCCAAATGATCTATTTCTAAAACTAACTGGCACATTATCAATTATTTTTGTTGAATGAATAGAAGCTGTTTCGCGGGGAACAGCTTCTTTCTATTTCTTATACCCGGATGTACATTTTCATTTAACGGCAAAAACAACAACTAAATGACATTACTTGTTTCCACTTAACCATTTTTCCCTAAGCGCTTGTTCACTTGTGGTCAATTCATCGATTGAGCTAATCTTGAAGGAACGTTCCTTCTTTTGCTTCAAAATTACCGGGATCTTTTTCAAACCACCATCCGACTGAACTTCAAGCCAAACTGTATCTCCCGCTCCTACGTTCTGAAGGACCGGCCTCAACTTTTTAGGCGAAAATCCCTCCGATGAAACCAAGCAATGATTTTTCCGCAAACCTGCATCCCATGCCGGCGATTGCCATTCTACGGAACCTATGAAAACCGAATCGTTTTCAATGTTGACACTCGCTCCAAACCAAGCTCCCGATAGGGTCTGCACGGTCGTATCAACTTGGTATCCTCCCCCCGAAAGATATTTATTATAGTCCAATGCCTTAGTCGTGTATATGTAATCGAACAGGCTATCCATTGGTTCTCCAGCTGTTTCTTCTAAAACAACCCGCAATTCGTCTTCTGTGAAACCCCGTTTTCGGCCTTTGTAAAAATCAGTGTACAACCTACGCATCACATCATCCATCGACTTTGTATTACCGGTGGCTTCTCTGATTTTAAAATCGAACAACCATCCCACAACAGGCCCTTTCTGGTAATACGAAATCGTTTTATTAACCTCATCATCAATTCTCCCAAAAGGGCCATCGCTCCATGTTTCGTAACTCGACTCCGCCAGGGTTTGAAACAATCTTCCCGGCGATCGCTCAACGGCCAGCAAATCATTCTGCAGAGCCTGCAACAAATCATCTTCGGTAAACAAACCGGCGCGCGTCATGACCAGGTATTCGTAGTAAACGGTTAGTCCCTCCGACACCCAAAGCAAATTGGTTCGGTTTTCTTTTTCGTAATCAAAGGGGCCGAGTTCAATCGGCCGGATACGTTTCACGTTATAGTGATGAAAATATTCGTGCGCCAGGAACGATAAAATTCGCAGTCGCTCCTGCCGTGAATTTAAACCGTCGCCGGTAAAACTTACCGATGTCGAGTTCAGGTGCTCAATTCCGCCCCGACCGGGACCAATTCCAATAAAAGTATATTGCTCGTATGGAATATCACCAATAATTTCGGCAGCCGCCTCAATCACCTTTTTCAGATCATCCATAAAAGCCTGCTCCTCGAATTTGCCCATTTTATAGCCAACGAAGTAATGTGGAATTCCCTTAACATCGAAAGATGGTAAAGATTTCAGATCGCCGATCAGTAAGGGGCTATCATATAAAACGTCGTAATTATCGGCAGAGAACACAAAGCCACTATCGCCAACTTTCTCCAATCCGGTTGCCACATCTTTCCATCCGTTCCCTGGCTCGATTTTAATCTGAACGGGACTTTTAATTTCGTCCTTCGGATAGAGAAACAAAGCTCCGGGAATAATATAAGCCCGCTCTTCGTCCAGCCACGGTGTTGCCACAAACTCACGCTCGCAAATAACATCGTAATTCAGGATAACCTTTGCAGCATCTTGATTTTCAACCCGCCAACTGTTTTTATTTACCTTTTCACAAGGCAAAGTCTCACCATGCTCATTCGTTGCTGTCAGCCCGTCCACCTGTTTTGCGAAATCCAACATCTGATAATACCCGGGTGTCCATGCCGGCATCGTAAAAATCAGCTCACTCGCATTGGGTTTGCCGTAGATCATTTCAACCTGAAATTGATGATTTTCTGGATGTTCCATTCGGACAGTGAACTGGATCGCACTTCCGCCAGCAAAAGCTGAAGCAGAGTCTAATACTGAAATCACAACCAATAGGAAAACTGTCCGGAATACCGCGGCAATCTGAAGATGCAACTTGATGAAAACAGGCATAATTGAAACTGTTAAAAGTTATTGGCTTAAAAGTAGCTCGAAAAACGCACAGCTACTGTAACGCATGTTCAAAAGATAGTCACTACAAAAAAAACCGATCGACTAACAAAAAAAAGAGCTGCTTCATCCAGAAACAGCTCTTTTGTATTGCGTTTTATTCTGCGTTAAGGTTGCAACGCATAAGTCATATTCGATTGCACTTCCTGCTCCATGGCTACCGGATCGAATCCTGGTTGAACTTTCATTTCGTGTCCATCAGGATAATACAAGTTGTACGAAATCACTTTTCCATCCTCGATGTCAACTGCTACAACTTTCTGCAGTTTTTTACCTTTTTTCAGGTACCAGCTATTATCATCTTCACGGAAAATCAATTCAGTCTTAGCATGTGAACCGTCCATTTCTTCAATGGTCATTTTATACTTTTCAGCTGTTAATTGGTATTGTTTACCATCAATCTCGACAATCTTCTTTTCCTTCTCTCCTTCTTTCATACTCATTGGGTTGCCACCTCCCCAAAACTCGATTGTATTCAACACAACGGCGTCAACCAAGGTCGTAACTCCATAAACCGGAATAATTACGAAGGCAAGAAAAACCAATTCATTTGCAAATTTAGATCCTACTGTCCCGTTCCAGTCCCATAGCGATCGGGTTAGTTTAAAGCTGCCGTAGCAACTACTCAGCAATACTGCAACCAGCAATAATGCAATTGTCTTTTTCATTTGTTTCATAAAAACCATTTTATTAGGTTAAAACTAAAATTCGAGAAAAATCTCCATAAATAAAATTACGGCACATCATCTTTTTATCAAAATTTATTTTCAAAATAAATAAGTTTAATTTTTAAGATCCTCAAAATCGACAAATCGACGCCGGGTAGGTGATTTTTTATTTAATCGTTTTCTGTTATCGCTTTTTGCATATTTTTGAAACATGAAAATTGAAGGAAATTATCTACCTGCAGAGTGGGTTCATCAAAGCGGAGTGCAATTGACATGGCCTGATTCTGAAACAGATTGGTGCGATATACTGGATGAAGTTATTCCGGTTTATGAGCAAATGGCGCAAGCTATTTTGAAGCACCAAAAACTATTAGTTGTTTGCAGAGACAAGTCAATGCTACCCGACTTCCTGAAGGCAAACGACGAGCGTTTACTTATTCACGAAATGCCAGTGAATGACACCTGGGCCCGCGATCATGCAGCTTTGACTATTCTGGAAAAAGGAGAACCTGTTTTGCTCAATTTTCGCTTCAATGGCTGGGGTATGAAATTCGCGGCTTGCCACGACAATCAGATCACCTCAAAGTTATATGTACAAGGCGCTTTTAAGTCAGGAATTCCAATCGCTGATTATTCCTATTTCACGTTCGAAGGAGGTGCGGTGGAAAGCAATAATAATGGCTGTTTGTTAACGACCAGCGAGTGCTTACTTTCCAAAAACAGGAATGAGCACCTCAGCAAATCGGAGGTCGAATTTTTTCTAAAGAACAGCCTTCATGCTGAAAAAATACTGTGGCTCGACCATGGTTTCCTTGAAGGTGATGATACCGACAGTCACATTGATACCTTGGCCCGTTTTTGCAGCGAGGACACCATTGCCTACGTAAAATGCGATGACGAACTGGACATTCATTATGACGCATTGAAGAAGATGGAAGCACAACTATTGGAGCTGACTGATCAAAATGATCAGCCTTTCAAACTGGTGCCACTCCCCTTCCCTGATCCTATTTTTGATGAAGAGGGGCAACGATTGCCAGCAACTTATGCCAATTTTTTAATCATTAACGAAGCTGTTTTGTTCCCTGTCTATGGAGTGCCTCAGGATGATGATGCTCTTCGGGCTATTCAAAATCTTTTTCCGAACCATGAGATCATCCCGATCAATAGTGTACCCCTGATTAAACAGCACGGATCAATTCATTGTATCAGCATGCAGTTCCCCGAAGGTGTTTTATAAATATAAAAAGAAGTCCCCATGTCAAAAAGAGAAATATCAGTTGGACTAATCCAACAAGGCAATACTTCCGATATTGAAGCCAACAAAGCAAAATTGGCTAAAAACATAGCCGACTGTGCAGCTAAAGGTGCAGAACTCGTTGTTCTTCAGGAACTACACAACAGCTTGTACTTTTGTCAAACCGAAGATGTCGAACTGTTTGATCTGGCAGAGCCAATCCCGGGCCCGTCAACCGATTACTATAGTGAGCTGGCAAAAAAACACAGGATTGTTTTAGTTACTTCTTTGTTTGAAAAACGCGCACCGGGATTATACCACAACACAGCAGTTATCTTTGAAAAGGATGGTTCGCTGGCTGGAAAATACCGAAAAATGCATATTCCGGACGATCCCGGCTTCTACGAGAAATTTTACTTCACCCCCGGCGATCTTGGCTTTCACCCCATCCAAACGTCAGTCGGCAAATTAGGTGTGCTGGTGTGCTGGGATCAGTGGTATCCTGAAGCTGCCCGCCTGATGGCTATGGCGGGTGCCGAGATGCTGATCTACCCGACTGCTATAGGCTGGGATCCGCGCGATACCGAAGACGAAAAAAGCAGACAGCAAAATGCCTGGATCACCATTCAACGATCACATGCAGTAGCCAACGGCATTCCCGTTATTAGCGTTAATCGTATTGGTCGTGAGAATGATCCCTCCGGAAGCTCGGAAGGGATTCAGTTCTGGGGTAATAGCTTCGTTGCCGGCCCTCAAGGTGAAATTTTGGCGAACACCAGTAGCAGTGAAGAACAAAACCTTCTGGTGAAAGCCGACTTATCCCGCTCCGAAGATGTACGTCGCATTTGGCCTTTTCTCCGCGACCGTCGCATCGAAAATTACGGTGATATCACCAAACGATTTTTAAATGACTAGTTTCAACTTATACAAAAATAAAAAAGCCCTGTAGTATTTTTCAACTACAGGGCTTTTCATTTATCTGATATCTTCCGTTAAAAGAAGTCCTCAAACTCAGCCGGTTTTTCACTCGAATCGTTGACATCATCACAATCCAGGTTCATTATAAAGTTCATCGGCTTCTCAAATTCATGATCCGGTTTATACTCCAAACTTGGATCCGCATAAACCTTCTTCATAAACCGACCCCAAATTGGTAAAGCCATATTCGCCCCCTGACCGTATTTAATGTTATCGAAGTGTATACTTCTCAAATCGGCGCCAGTCCATACTCCGGCAGCCAACTGCGGTGTTACACCCATGAACCAACCATCAGAATGGTTCTGTGTTGTTCCGGTCTTGCCTGCAATCGGCCCCTCTATTTCCCCATACACCGGATGCCAGCGGATTCGGGTACCTGTTCCGTGGTCAATTACACCACGCAGCAGACTGATCATCAGGTAGGCCGTTTTTTCATCAATAGCATCATGCCTTTCGGGTCGGAAAGTGGCGATCACATTACCGTACTTATCCTCAATCCGGGTAACAAAAATAGGTTGTGTATAAACACCCTTATTGGCAAACGTCCCATAAGCTCCAACCATCTCGTAAAGAGTAATATCTGAAGTTCCGAGGAACATTGACGGTACCGGATCAATATAACTGTAAACACCCATTTTGTGCATAACATCAGCTACCGATTGCGGATTGAACTGTTTCATCACCCACGCAGAAATCTGGTTCACCGAGTTTGCCAAACCCCATTTTAAGGTAACCATCTTTCCATCGTATTCCGACTCTCCCGAGTTTTTGGCCTCCCAGACCGTTCCATCCCCAAGGATAAATTGCTGCTTAACATTGGGAACTTTTGTACAGGGTGATAAGCCATTCTGCATGGCCAAAGTATAAAGGAATGGTTTCACGGTAGAGCCAACCTGGCGTTTACCACCCAAAACCATGTCGTACATAAAATGTCTGTAGTCCGGGCCTCCAACATAGGCTCTCACCTGACCGGACTCCAAATCCATAGCCATAAATGAAGATCGAAGAAATCCTAAATAATAGCGAATAGAATCCATCGGACTCATAATAGTATCCCGGTCTCCCTTCCATGAAAAGACGGTCATTTCAACCTTCTCTTTGAAGTTCTTTTTTATCTGATCCGCATTCTTTCCTTGTAATCGTAAAACACGATACCGCTCGCTTTGCCGCATCGAAAGATTAAGCAGATGCTCCACATCTTCATCGCTCATATCATTTGAGAACGGCGGATTTCGCAACTCTTTTTCGTGCCTTTCGAAAGCCGGCTGCAAGTCCAGTCGCAAATGATCTTCCAGTGCTTGTTCGGCATAAAGTTGCATCCGGGAATCGATGGTTGTGTATATTTTCAAGCCATCTTCATAAAGATCGTAATTTGTGCCGTCGGGTTTGAAATTCTTTTTACACCAACCGTAAAGCGGGTTAGTTTCCCACGCCACCGAATCCTCTTTATATTTTACCGTTTGCCACGAGGCATATTTTGATCGATCAGGTTTTCCTGACCCCATCGCAACCCTCAGATATTCGCGAAAATACGGGGCCAATCCTTCTTTAAAGTCTTCGCGAGTGAACTCCAGCTCCATTGGCAAAGCTTTTAGTGAATCGAGCTCGGCATCCGTCACATAGCCATAGCGATGCATTTGAGCCAATACAACATTCCGACGGTTTTTGGTCAACTCGGGTCGACGTACCGGATTGAACAAAGCTGAGTTTTTAGCCATCCCAACCAACATGGCCGATTGCTCAATAGTCAACGAATCAGGAACAGTATTAAAATAAATTCGTGCTGCAGATTTAACTCCAACAGCCAGATTAAGGAAATCGTACTTATTTAAATACATGGTGATAATTTCCTCTTTGGTGTAACTCTTTTCAAGCTTAACCGCAATCACCCATTCTTTAAACTTCCGAAAAACCAGATCAGATTTACTTTCAAACTTATCGCGAGGAAAAAGCATTTTAGCCAGCTGCTGGCTCAAAGTACTCCCACCGCCACTACTACTATCACCGGTTAAAACACCTTTCAATACCCGAAACAGTCCCCGAAGGTCAATTCCGGAGTGCGAATAAAAACGAACATCTTCGGTAGCAACCAATGCTTCGATCAAATTATCAGGCAATTGTTCGTAGTTCACAAACGTACGGTTCTCTCTGAAATAGCGACCAATAGAAACATTATCGCGTGAAATCACCTCAGAAGCTAACAAGCTCTGCGGGTTTTCAAGATCTTTGAAAGAGGGCATCTCTCCCATTTTACCTTCTGCAATCAGGTAAAACATGAAAGCAATTGCCAGAATACCAATCGCAAAGAGACTCCAGAAGCCAATAACGAATTTTCTAAATCCCGTTCTATCTTTTTTCATCAAAGGTCATTTGAATGTTAAGCGACAAATATAACGAAAGGATTAAAACTATTATTTCAGCTAATTCGACAGTTTTCCGGAAGCCATTTAATCGACTGATTTAAGAGACATTTTAAAGCGATCTGCAGTACCAGCAAAATCGACATTCAACAGCCTGTTCCACTGCTTGATATCCATCGACCAAATCAACCCCTAAATTGACCAAAAAACAGCAGGCAAAAACAATAAAATAATCATTTTCAAAGATATAAAGACAAAAAAATTATTCCCCCAAAATTTGACGATAGCCCGACATTTTCTTTTATTTGCAGAAATTTTTATAGTCTGGAGGATATTATGCAAGAGAATTTGGTCATCGTTGAGTCTCCCGCCAAAGCAAAAACTATCGAAAAATTTCTTGGAAAAGACTTTTTGGTAACGTCGAGTATGGGACATATTCGCGACTTGGAAAAGAAAGATGCTGGGATTGACATCGAAAACAACTACGTACCGAAATACATTGTTTCGCCCGACAAGAAAAAAATCGTTACAGAGCTCAAGAAACTAGCGAAAGATGCCAAGCTGGTCTGGATCGCATCCGATGAGGACCGCGAGGGAGAAGCAATTGCCTGGCACTTGCAAGAAGTTTTGAAGCTGAAGCCTGAAAAAACGAAACGCATTGTTTTTCACGAGATTACCAAAGAAGCGATCCTCAAAGCGGTTCAAAATCCCCGACCAATTGATACGAACCTTGTTAATGCCCAGCAAGCCCGACGAATACTCGACCGCCTGGTAGGTTTTGAGGTTTCGCCGGTCCTTTGGAAGAAAGTGAAACCTTCTCTTTCGGCCGGCCGTGTGCAATCTGTAGCAGTTCGGTTAATTGTTGAACGGGAACGGGAAATCATCAATTTTGAAGCCACATCGGCTTTTCGGGTAACAGCCGTTTTCCTGGTACCGGATGATCAAGGCAATACCGTTGAACTAAAAGCAGAATTAAATAAACGTTTCGAAAACAAAGAACAAGCCCATAAATTCCTTGAGAAATGCCAGTCGGCTGAGTTCAGCATCGCTGACATTCAGACAAAACCTTCGAAGCGGACACCGGCAGCGCCTTTTACCACATCAACCTTGCAACAAGAGGCGAGTCGTAAACTGGGTTTCTCGGTTTCGCAAACCATGTCGGTTGCCCAAAAATTGTACGAATCAGGTAAAATTACCTACATGCGTACCGACTCGGTTAACCTGTCTGATTTGGCAATCAACACCTCCAAAAGCAAGATTATTAGTTCACACGGCGAGAAATACCACAAATTCCGCCAATACATTACGAAATCGAAAGGAGCTCAGGAAGCGCATGAGGCCATCCGCCCAACCTACATGGATCAGGAAGACGTTTCGGGGACCAACCAGGAAAAGCGTTTGTACGAGTTGATTTGGAAACGGACTATCGCATCTCAAATGGCCGATGCCCAACTGGAACGGACAACTGTTTCAATCAAAGTATCCAATGCAAGCGAAGTGTTTCAGGCAACCGGAGAAGTCATCAAATTTGACGGTTTCCTTCGCGTTTACCTGGAGTCGACCGACAATGAAGATGAAAGCAGCGATGCTAAAAGTCTTCTTCCTCCTGTAAAAGTAAACCAGATTTTACGCACCGAATTTATTGATGCCACTCAACGGTTTAGTCAAAAACCACCAAGATATACAGAAGCAAGCCTTGTAAAAAAACTGGAAGAGCAAGGTATTGGACGACCTTCAACTTATGCACCAACTATTACCACCATTCAAAACCGTGGTTACGTGGTTAAAGAGGATCGCCCCGGCGTTGAACGCCAATTCACACAGCTTTTACTGAAAAAAGGAAAGCTTACCGATCACGAAAAAACAGAAACCACCGGAGCGGAAAAATCAAAATTATTCCCAACCGACATCGGTATGGTCGTGAATGACTTCCTGATCAAGTATTTTGATCAGATCATGGACTTAAGTTTCACGGCCAAAGTCGAAGTTGAGTTTGACGAAATTGCTGACGGGAAACGTGTTTGGAACGAAGTTATCGACGAGTTTTACAAGCCTTTTCACCAACATATAGAAAATGCGCTGGAAGTTTCAGAACGCACTAACGGCGAACGTATTTTGGGCGATGATCCCCAAACCGGTCTTCCGGTATCTGTAAAAATCGGTCGTTATGGTCCACTTGCTCAATTAGGTGAAGCAACCGAAGAAGGAGAAAAACCTCAGTTTGCCAGCTTGCGAGCCGGACAGATATTGGAAACAATCACATTGGAAGAAGCCCTGGACCTGTTCAAACTTCCCCGTGATTTAGGACAATACGAAGACAAGAAAGTAACCGTTGCTATTGGACGCTTTGGCCCCTACGTGCGCCACGACAGTAAGTTTGTGTCGCTCGAGAAAGATGTAGATGATCCGTACACAATTGAACTGCCGCGAGCGATTGATTTGATCGAAGCTAAACGTGAAAAAGACCGCAACGCTTTAATCAAAACATTCGAGGAAGAACCGGAACTTCGTCTGCTGAATGGACGATGGGGACCATACATTTCCTTCAAAAAGAAGAATTACAAAATTGCCAAAGATACAGATGCAACCAAGCTCACTCTTGAAGATTGCATGAAAATAATAGAGGCCGGACCTGCTCCGAAGAAAAGTCGGAAGAAAAAATAAATGAAAGGCAAACAACATGATTGTTTGCCTTTTTTGTTGAAAAGACTAATTTCAAGCATTGAAATAATAACCCGATGAACCTCGAACTTTACCTTAAGCCGGTTGACTTTTCCGGATTTGAATTACCCAAATGGGCACAAAAAAAATATGCACTGAGCACATTGCTTGAAAAAAACAGGGATAAGATTCCGGTAGACAAAGCCAAGATTGTGCTTATTGGTGTTGAAGAAGATCGCAATGCGATTAGCTACGGCAGCGCTGTTTCCCCAAATAAAATAAGGGAACACCTGTATGCATTAAACAGAATCGCTCCTCGTTTTAAAATATTGGACTTAGGCAATTTAATTGTTGGCCAAAACCCCAGCGATACATACTTTGCGCTGAAAGATGTTTGCGAGTATTTCCTGGAAACGGGAATCACGGTGGTTATATTGGGCGGTTCTCAAGATTTGACCTTTGGCATTAGCAAAGCATTTGAAGATCGTTTTTTCAATTTAGTAACGGTTGACCCGAAGCTGGATTTCCAAAAAGGAGCCAAAACCATCGATTCTGAGAATTATCTGAATTTTGTTTTCAAGAAACATCCGAATCTTTTCTCCCACGTAATACTCGGTTATCAAAACTATTTTGCCGATGCGCTGGAACTAAACCATGCCACCGATTTAAATTCGGACACCCGCCGTTTGGGACAGGTTCGGTATAATATGTCCGAAATCGAACCCTACATGCGTGGTGCCGATATCTTTAGCTTCGATTTAAATTCGGTTCGGCAAATTGAAGCCCCAGGACAGTACTTCGCATCGCCAAACGGGTTTTATGCCGAAGAAGCCTGCCAAATAGCTCATTACGCAGGCATGGCAGACCTACTGAAAATAGCTGGGTTCTTCAACCTAATTCCAGCACTCGACAATGACGAGCTAAGTTCGAAATTGATGGCACAAATCGTTTGGCATTTTATTGAAGGTTATTATTTCAGGGTTGTTGAAGACCCGGAAAACAAACCGCAGGAGTTTAGTGAATTCATTATTGAAATGGATGACATTGACCTTCCGCTAACCTTCTATCAAAGTCGTAAGACGGGCCGTTGGTGGATGAAAGTATACAATCAGAATAATGATACTGACCATGTTTTCCCCTGCTCTCAGGAAGACTATGATTTAGCCTCCAGGTACGAAATACCGGACCGATGGTGGAGAAACATCAGAAAATTAAACCAATTAGCAAAATAAACTGAAGTATTGTAGCGTTCAAAGAATTGCATTGACCAATATAATGTGCGAAAAATAGGCTGATCGTATTTTTACATTTGCTTATTTATGTACTGTAAAAAGGCAACATTAGCCCATTTATGAAAAATAAAGTTTGCTTTTTATTTTTGTTAATAATAGTTAACTTAGCCGCAAAAGCACAGCAGGACCCGCAATTCAGCTTCTACGAGCAAGCGCGATTGACATACAATCCGGGATATGCAGGAACCAGCCGTGCGATTTCAGGCTTGATTCTAAACCGAACCCAATGGAGTGGCATGGACGGCGCTCCAACAACAATGGTGTTTAGTGCAGAATCTTCAACTGAGTTATGGGGCATTAAGAGTGGCATTGGCCTGAATATAATCAGGGATGAGCTTGGTTTTGAGAAAAATACGCTGGTAAATTTAAATTACGCTTACCTCGCTCAAACTGATTACGGAGACTTAGGAATTGGAACATCGTTAGGTATATTCAATAAAGCAATTGACGGTAATTGGTATGTGCCGGACAACAGTAGTTATCACAACCAAAACGATGGACTCCTCCCTTCAGAAAGTGTCAGCCAAGTAGCCCTTGATATTGGATTTGGTTTATTCCTGAAATCAAACAATTATTTCGCAGGAATATCCGTTACACATGTTAACCAAGCCAAGATTTCGTTCTCGGATGACGCTTATACATTTTATACCCGCCATTATTATTTTTCAGGTGGATATACTATTCAAACGCCAAATCCGTTATTCTCTTTGCAACCTTCTGTTTTATATAAAACAGATTTAGCCGGATCTCAATTGGATCTGAACGCAGACATAATTTATAACGAGCGCTTTACAGGCGGATTAGGTTATCGGTTAAACGATGGTTTGATTTTCAGGTTTAGCGTTGATCTGCGGAATGGTTTAACTGCCGGTTACGCATATGATTTAACAACGTCTGCTCTTGGAGCGTATAACTCGGGCTCGCATGAATTGTTTTTAAGCTATTCATTTGCGATCCAAAAGATTAGAAATAAGAAATATAAGAGTGTTCGGTATTTATAAGAATTCTAAAAGTAAGCAACATATATCATCGTTATGAAAAAAATACTCTCTCTGTGTTCGATGACCTTACTGTTCCTGTCGATGATTAGCTGTAATAAGTCGGGAAGCAATGGTGAACTTACCGGTGTCCACGGACGAGGTAAATGGTTTGAACCCGCACCGTACGGGATGACATTTGTTCACCGGGGTAGCTTAAATGTCGGCCCTAGTGATCAGGATGCAAGTTGGTCTGAAACACCGACAAAAACGGTTTCTGTGGATGCATTTTGGATGGATGATACAGAAATTACCAACAATGAATATCGTCAGTTCATCAACTTTGTACGCGACTCAATTGCACGAACAATGCTTGGCGAACAATTTCCCGAGTTTCTAATCACTGAAGATCGTGACGGCAACCCTGTTGACCCTCCCCAATTGAACTGGGATGAACGATTGGAATGGGACAATCCGGACTATACCGATGCCTTGGAGCCAATGTACTATTCCGAGAGCGACCGGATATTCAACAAAAAGGAAATCGACAGTCGCAAACTGTTCTACACCTACTATTGGATTGACTATCAACAAGCAGCCAAACGGTCGAACAAGTATGACTATGAAACGCAAAGTTATCACGGTGTTGTTTACGACAAAACCGGTGCTTCAAAACCAATTGAAAACAGATCTTCGTTTGTTTTCAGCGAGTTGGTTAATGTATATCCGGATACACTTTGCTGGATTCGCGATTTCACGTATTCGTATAATGAACCATGGGCGACACGCTATTTTTGGCATCCTGGATTTGATGAATATCCGGTAGTTGGTGTCACCTGGACTCAGGCGAAAGCTTTTTGCCACTGGAGAACACGTTTGCACAACGAATATCTGTTGAGCAAGCGCGAACAACCATTACAGGATTATCGCCTGCCTACCGAAGTGGAATGGGAATATGCAGCCCGTGGAGACAAGCAGGTTTCCATGTATCCGTGGGGTGGTTATTACACCCGAAATGAGAAAGGCAAGTTCTTAGCCAACTTCAAGCCGCTACGTGGTAACTACATTGAAGATGGTGGTATGGCTACCATGAAAGTTGGTAATTACGATGCTAATAAATTCGGACTTTACGACATGTCGGGTAACGTGGCTGAGTGGACCATTACTGCCTACGATGAGTCAGCTTATATGTACATGCATGACTTCAACCCAAATTTCGAATACAATGCAAAACCAGACGACCCTCCAACGATGAAACGTAAAGTTGTGCGTGGTGGCTCCTGGAAAGATATTGCAACGTTTGTTCAAACGTCAACACGTAGTTATGAATATCAGGACTCAGTAAAATCATACGTTGGATTCCGCTGTGTCCGTTCATCATTTGGAAACGAGTTTTAAACCCTTAATTGTGATCATATGAGTTTTGGTGAAATGTTACATAGTAAACGCTGGAAAGTATTTACTGGTTATGTGTATAATATCGGTGCGTCGGTAGTTTTGTTAGGTGCTCTTTTCAAACTTCAACACTGGGCATTTTCAGGTCCTCTTTTGGTATTAGGACTTTGTACAGAAGCTTTTATCTTCTTTATATCCGCATTCGAGCCACCAATGGAATTACCTGAGTGGTCTAAAGTTTACCCGGAATTAAGAGAAGATTTCGTTGCTGATGACGATGATGATTTGGCTAAAGATGATCAGTTTAGCAAATTGCTTGGACAAGCAGACATTTCTCCCGAGTTACTTTCGAAAGTATCCAAAGGGTTGACCGACCTAAGCAATACAGCCTCATCAATCAGCGATATCAGCTCTGCAACGCTGGCAACTGATGTTTACGTGAAAAACTTGAATTCGGCCTCTGAATCGATGAGCACGTTTGCTGAGATTAACGGAAAAGCGAACAATAATATCGCCCAGTCTGTCAATGTTTTGGTTGAATCGTACACCAATACAGCACAACGTTTAAGTTCTAAAGGTGACGAAATGCTGAATAAAATGGCCGTGTCAAGTGAAGAATTCACGAATGTTCTTTCGACTTCAGGTAAAAAATTAGTCGGTTCGTACGACAAAGTTGCCGAAACGATCGAAAAAGGATTTGGAGACTTGGGTGAAAAATCAAGTGATTACAGCAACAAGTTGTCGAAATTAAATGAAAACCTGGAAGCGCTGAATGCTTCTTATACTACACAATTAAAAGGAACCAACGAACAATTGGCTGCATCTCAAAAATTCTTTACGGAAATGACTCAGATGAATCAGGTGATTCAAAACTCAGTTGAAGAAGTGAAGAAATACCAATCAAACGCAGCTGAATTGAACAAACATCTAGAAGCACTAAATTCAATTTATGGCAATATGCTTGGTGCCATGAATTATAAAAAATAAAACGCCAGGATATGGGAACAAAGAATTGCCCGGAAACGGCGAGGCAAAAAATGATCAACATGATGTATCTGGTTCTGCTGGCGATGATGGCTATGAACGTCGCCGCAGAAGTTCTTGATGCATTCCGTGTTGTCGACTCCAGTCTCGTACAAACTTACGGCACACTCCAGAAAAAGAGTAACCAACAATACAGCGCATTTGAAGCTGCCTTTCAGATGAACCAGGACAAAGTAGGTCCTTGGCTTAATCTCGCAAACGAGGTTCGAAGTCGGGTGGATACACTTCAGAAACTGATCTTCGATATCAAAGAAGATTTGGTTATCCGAGGTGGAGGTGTTAAAATCGCCGATATTGATGGCTATGAATACGACCCCGAACGTTCCTATGTGCAAAACTATCAGGGAGATTCGCTACTCATAAAAAAAGACGATGAATTAAACGTTCCGTCTGAGTTGATGATCCGATTGAATAGAGGTGTGGAATTACGCAGCGCGATTGAAAAAGCGAAAGCAGAATTGGTTGCAATGGTAAAAGATACTGATGCTCCAATCCGTGAAGCAATCATGCAGGAATTGGCAACGCCAAACCCAAAACGGAACTTGAAAGAAGGTGGCGAAAATCAAACTTGGGAAGAGCAAAATTTCGAGCATAAACCCATGATCGCCGTGATTACCTTGTTGAGTAAAATGCAGATTGACGTTAAAAATACGGAAGCGAACTTACTGAACTACCTTTACAGCCAAATTGATGCTAGTTCCTTTAAGTTCAACAAACTTTCGCCCGTTGTAATTCCCAAATCCTCCTATGTATTAGAGGGTGATGTTTACCAGGCCAAAGTATTCCTCGCGGCAGAGGACACAACGCAGCAACCGGAAATAATTGTCAATAATAACGCTTTATCAATCGTTGATGGCAAAGGGGTTTATGAAGTACCCACGACTAAAGCCGGAACATACACTTGGAAAGGTGTAATCAATTTTAAAAATCCGGACGGCGGAATCAATACCTACAATTTCGAACAAGAATATCAGGTTGGAAAACCTAGTGTTACTATTTCACCGACCAAGATGAATGTTTTCTACCTGAATATTCCGAACCCAATCAGTGTCTCAGTTCCGGGTGTTCCTTCTGCGAACCTAAAAGTTAGCATGTCAAACGGAACGGTTGAAAGACGTTCAGATGGATTGTACGTATTTCCGGCGAAGGAAGACATCAATGGTAAAAAAACCCAGGTAATTGTAGACGCCACCATTGACGGGAAAACAAAACGAATGGGATCGATGGTTTTCCGGGTGAAACGCGTACCTGACCCTGTTGCCCAAATTGCTGAGAAAAACGGTGGTGTATTGCGCAAAGAAGATCTAATGGCCGAACAAGGTATTTTTGCAGCCTTAATCGACTTCGATTTCGACCTAAAATTTAAAGTTACACAGTTCGACGTTACGATAACCGGAGCAGGAGGCTTTAACAACACATGGTCGTCAAAGTCGAACATGTTTTCGGCCGATATGCGGAAACAATTTGGCAATTTGCAGCCGGGAAGTATTATCTATTTCGATAATATCATGGCTCATGGAGATGATAAAACAGACCGTTCTTTATCTCCGATTAGTTTTAAAATTCGATAATAAAATGGCTGGTTATGCCGGCGCAACGATCGCATAGCCGAAAGGCAAGGAAATTAAAACAGGATTATGAATTGCTTCAATGTGACAATTGAACCAATTTTTCTCCCGGCAAAGCGGGAAACGGAAATTTAAATTAAAAGACAGATGAAAAAGCTAATAGTAGCAATTGGATTAATAATTTGTGCATGCTGCTTCTCAGGCAACACTGTACAAGCTCAAATTGTAGACGGGGCATTTCAGCGGGTTGATATTAGCAAGAAAAAGCCCATGCAGTTCCCTTATGTTCGCGAGGCTGATGTAATGTGGTCCAAGAAAATATGGCGCATTATTGATTTGCGCGAAAAGATGAACCAAGTGCTCTACTTCCCTACTGTGGAAACAGAAGGAAGGAACAGCTTGACTAATCTGATGCTGAAAGCCATTGAAGATGGTTTATTAACCGCTTACGATGCCCGTACAGATGATGAATTCAAAATTCCGTTGACCTACGATCAGGTGAAAGAAGCTTTTGGGGCAACAACCCGCACCCGAAGAGTCCGCAACCTGGAAACCGGAGAATTTGAAGACCGTGTTATCGCCGGAGAAATCCGGGGTGAAGAGATCAAACAAATCATGGTCAAAGAAGAATGGTTCTTCGACAAACAAACATCAACCATGAATGTCCGCATTATTGGGTTGTGCCCTATTCAGGAATACTACCGTGATGAAGATATCAACCGTGAGAACGTGCAACGTCGTCAGGTATTCTGGATTTACTATCCGGAAGCCCGCGAACTGCTCGCATCCAATGCCATAATGAATACGCACAATACAGCTTACAACATGTCCTTTGACGACCTTTTCATCAAACGCCGCTTCAATAGCTATGTTGTTAAAGAAAGTAACGTATATAACAACCGTGCAATCAGCCAATACCTCACTGGTAGAAACGCGATGTTAGAGTCGAAACAAATTGAACAAAAAATCTTCAATTACGAACAAGATCTTTGGGAATACTAGCCTTTACGGCTTCATCAAAAAAAAGCCTTCTGAGGAATTCCCTCAAAAGGCTTTTTTTGTTAACAACAACAATATTATCCTGATGCCATCGTTTTTTAAACTGCATGTGCAGGTTTAAACTATGAGAATATATAACATCATCCTTACTGCTTGTTTTCTCGTGCTCTTCACTTCGTGTGAGAAGAACGAATTGGCTCAGTATGCGGGGAATAACAAGGCAAAACCCTATTTCGAGCCAGCCCCCTTTGGTATGTCGTATATCGATAGGGGAACTGTCATTATCGGTCCGGATGATGAGATCTATCAGGAAGCAAATGATGCCAAACGCGTATCCGTCGAGGCATTTTGGATGGATGAAACGGAAATAACCAATAACGAGTACCGCCAATTTGTTTATTGGGTCAGGGATTCAATTGCGCGCACAATGCTGGCTGATCAGTTTCCCGAATTCATGCGGACTGAAGATGATCGCGATGAACCGTTGCAAAATCCTCATTTGAACTGGGAAGATCCGATAGAATGGGATAACCCGGATTTCCAGGAAGCCTTACAAAATCTTTATTTAGCCGCAGACGATCGTGTATTTTTCGAGAAGTCAATCGATTCCCGAAAATTAATATACGATTACCAATGGGTTGACTATAAACAGGCAGCTAAAACCCAAAATAAATACAACTTCGAAACACAATCTTACAACGGTACGGTTACCGATATTGATGGCAATGTAAAGCCCATTCAAAACCGGGCTTCATTCATTTTTACCGAATCAACGCCTATTTACCCCGATACACTATGCTGGGTACGCGATTTTACCTATTCGTATAACGACCCCATGACTGAGAAATACTTCTGGCATGTTGCATTCGACGACTATCCGCTAGTTGGCATTACCTGGAAACAAGCTGAAGCATTTTGCAACTGGCGTACAAAATTGTATAATGACTATCAAAGACAAACCAATAGTGTTGATGTATTTGATTATCGTTTGCCAACAGAAGTTGAATGGGAATACGCAGCTCGTGGAGGAGAAGAGCGTACCCTTTATCCATGGGGAAGCTATTATATCCGGAACCAAATGGGATGTTTCATCGCAAACTTCAAACCCCGCAGGGGGAACTATGTTGCCGATAGCAAGTATTCAACGACAACAATGCCGGTAGGTAGCTTCGCCCCGAACAACAAAAGGCTATACGATATGGCTGGTAACGTTGCCGAATGGACCAGTACTGCTTTCCACGAATCGAGCTATGAATTTATGGGAGACTTCAACCCTACTGTCCAGTATAATGCACGCCCCGATGACCCACCGGTTTTAAAGCGCAAAGTCATTCGCGGAGGTTCATGGAAAGATATTGGGTACTTCTTAAGAAACGGTACGCGAAGTTTTGAATACCAAGACTCAGCAAAGTCTTACATTGGGTTTCGTTGTGTCAAAACATCCTTTGTCGATGAGTTTAAACAGAAAAAATAACAAAAGACTAACTAGTCTGATTTACAACTTATTGCACTAAACAAAGCCTCCTGATTAACGAATTAATAACAAAAAGATCCTTTTATTTCGATTAATTTAACACGTTTCAATTTTGTTTGCCATATATTTGAAAAACAAAGTCAGGTGAAGAAAGCCTGAGAAAACATCCATATTTCTTCTGTTCAGAGTCAATTTAGACTGTAACTGAATCGGCGAAGCCGTACAAAGCAATAAAATTTACCCCATTCGAAATTACCTATACACTTAATCTGAACCCGGTTTCAGTATTGTAGTTTCGTACACCATTCACATAAGCTTGTCGACAAAAACAAAAATGCTCAACGTACTGTACAATCCAAGGAAAATGCAAATCGTTACAATTTCAATTAAACCCTAAAAATAAAATATTGACAACAAAGCTCAAGAATACTCTAACAACTTGATTGGCCATTTCATCTTAAGATCAGCACAATCGCAATATCTCCCCAAAACAAGAAACCGTAAAAAAAATCGAAATTTTGGAATCTATATATAATCGGAAAACCCGCTCGATTTTCTGTCAATATACCAGTTATCGAAGACTATGAATAGAAAGATACATTCCTTTGACATCATTTGAAATATCTAATTCAAGGCGTGATAAAAAATTGAGTCTTTCCGGAATTTAATCAAATAAAAAACTTTTATTGAATGAAAATCGCTTACGTTATAGGTCCGACCACCCCAATCTCCGGGAATTCAAACGGAATCAAAAGCCAAGCGCTAACATGGAAGTCTATGATTGTAAAATCAGGATATACTGTTGACTTGATAGAGTGCTGGGGAAACTATGATTGGTCAAGTTACGATTTGGTACATATTTTTGGGAGAGGCCTATGGCTAATAGATTTCATACCTAATTTAGCATCAAAAAATCCCAATATTGTCATCTCCCCAATAATAGATTCCATTGAAAGTGTTTTCCTTTACAAGTTGACCTCTTTTTTAGGCAATGAGAAACTTCGAATGTATTCTCTCACTTATGGGTTACGAAAAATATTTCCTCAAATAAGCGGAGTATTTGTGCGCTCTGACTATGAAGCAAGGTATATTAGGAATTCGCTAGGACTACCATCTAATAAAATTTACAAAGTACCGCTCTCTCTATCAAAAGAAATTAACATTTCTCACCACGAAAAAGAAAACTTTTGTCTCCATGTTAGTTCTATCTACCATGACCGAAAAAATGTAATCCGACTAATTCAGGCAGCGAAAAAATACAAATTTAAGCTCGTTCTGGCAGGATCTAAAGGAACCTCAAAACAATACGCGCCAATTAGAGATGAAATTGGGAACGCAACCAATATAACTGTACTAGGATTTGTGACTGATGACGAATTAGACACACTTTACAAGAAAGCAAAAGTATTTGCACTTCCAAGTATCTCAGAGGGCGTAGGGATTGTGGCGTTAGATGCCGCGGCATATGGCTGTGAAATAGTAATTACCAACATAGGTGGTCCAAAAGAATATTATACCGAAATGGCCGAGATTGTCGATCCTTTCTCAATCGATAAAATAGGAAATGCAATTTCAAAGCTTCTTAATGGGAAGTCACATCAACCAAATTTACAAAAACACATTAATAAATTTTACCAACCTAATACAATCGGAGAAAAGCTAATTCAAAGCTATCTCGAAATAATCAACGCATCAAAATTATTATAATTCCTTAATATCGAAACCAATATTATACAATATAAAATCTACTGGCATGACTACAACAAATATTTTAATGAAGAGAAGGAATGTTAGTCAAAAATCAGAGTACTCAATTTATTTTCAATAAAATCATTTGAACGTATTATCACTATTTGTCGGAAATTCTAGCACTCTTTTTTAAATACATATTTTATGCAAACAATCAATACGATCCTTTTTTGGTATTCGCAGCTGTCTCGTCATATGAACTTTTTATTGGAGACAAAAAAGCACATTCGATTAATAAGTTATTATGGCTATATATTTCCGCATTTTCGCAATTTTCATTAAATAATCATACGCGGGGCTCCACTGTTCCCAAAAAACTATTTCTGATTGCGAACGGATCTCGATCTCGTCTGTTCCTAGTCAATCCAGCCTGCAACTGAAAAGGCAAAGCTGCACGATATTCCGTTAAATCTATCACCAAAAAATTATTGATATTATTACGCCGACTTTTTAATCTTAGGGAAACCTAGTAAAATATATCATTTCTGTCTATAATGATCTCCCGCTATCTGTTCCAACCCAAGCTTGAACTCAACACAAACATATTATGAGAAATTACAACAAAGAAAAAATACAAAATCTCAGATCACTGATCGAGCACTCTTTGACTCCGTTGATCGATAATGATTACATATATCTTGATCTTCCGTACCACAACAACATTGGCGACATATTAATATGGAAAGGGACTGAAGAATTCCTAACGAAAATCAATCACAATTGCCTGTACAGGTGTGACTTTGAAACATATAAGAAGCCAAAAGTCGATGACAAAGTAGTAATTCTACTACACGGAGGAGGAAATATTGGAGACATCTGGCATGTCCACTCAAAATTTAGAAAAACGATTATTGAAAGTTTCCCAAACAACAAAATCATCATTTTACCCCAGACAGTTCATTATGAACATATTTCAAACTTACAAAAGGATGTAGCTATTTACTCGAAGCATAAGCATATCACAATTTGCGCAAGAGACAATCACTCATATAGCATTTTGACAAAGAACTTTAACCAGAATAAAATTCTCAATCTTCCAGACATGGCATTTTGCATTTCTGAGAAATTTATCCTAAGCCATTACAAAGAAGACAATTTAGGACGAAACCTTTTTTTCAAGCGAAAAGACCGGGAGTTCAAGGACTATCCTTACGAATCATCCATCCCACAAAATATCAAGATATCCGAAAAAGAATGGCCAAGCATGGACCATATATCACTCCCACATGTTACAATGAGAATAATCCAAATAGTAAGCCATTTTATCGGAAATTTCTTTTTTACGCCTAATTTGTTAAACCGGATCGTAAACTGGTATGCGTACAAGGTATACATGCCGTTCTTATGTAAAATTGGAATAAAATTCATCTCCTCATACTCAAAGGTATATTCCACAAGACTTCACGGAGCAATACTTTCGATTCTTACAAATAGGCCCATAGTGATATTTGATAATTCCTACGGTAAAAATCGAAATTTCTGCGAAAGTTGGCTACAAGACTTTAACAATGTAGACTTTGTTTCTTTCAATAAAGATTAAAAGCAACATGAAAGTAAATCAATTAAAAGCTGGTGTATTTCTTGCCTATTTTGTAATAGGATTAAACGCATTAGTTGGTATAATGTATACTCCCTACATGCTTCGTAAATTAGGTCAAAGTGAATATGGCTTGTACTCTTTAGTCGCATCCATAATTGCATACCTAACGTTATTTGATCTTGGTTTTGGAAATTCAATCATCCGTTTTACAGCCAAGTACCGTGCAGAAGGAAGGGAGAAAGAACAAAGCGAACTATACGGTATGTTCATGATCCTATACTGCCTCATCGGTCTAGTGACGTTTATTTCTGGATTAGGATTATACTATAACACGAATCTAATTTTCGGCGAGACACTATCTGACGGCGAAATCTACAAGGCTAAAATTATGGTTCTCATAATGATCGGCAATTTAGCGATCTCCTTCCCTTTAGGGCTTTTTTCTTCAATAATACTCGCATATGAACGATTTATCTTCCAGCGAACAATTCAAACCATTCGCATCTTGCTCAATACTATAGTGATGATTGTCATACTGGAAGCCGGCTACAAAGCGATTGGGTTAGTTGTTGTATTATCAATATTTAATCTTTCAAGTTTACTAAGTCACATGATCTTTAGTGTTACTAAATTAAAGGTAAAATTTTCTTTCATGCATTTTAGGTTTAGTCTACTAAAAGAAATTACTGAGTATTCATTTTATATTTTCCTAAACTCGATAATGGATAAAATATACTGGAGCACTGGACAATTCATTTTAGGCGCATACAGCGGAACAAAAGCTATAGCGGTGTTCGCAGTTTCGATACAACTACAACGCATATTTATAATCTCATCACAAGCAATATCTAGTGTTTTCTTACCAAGAATTACCGGGTTGACGGTTAAATCCAATAATGATAAGAATATTTCTGACTTATTTGTTAGAACCGGTAGACTACAATTCATCGTAATGTCTCTCATTTTAATCGGTTTTATCGTCTTTGGAAAGTCTTTTATAAACTTCTGGGCCGGTGAAAATTATTCGGATGCATACTATATCTGTCTAATTCTATTCATCCCATTAACCATACCTTTAATCCAAAACCTAGGGATCACAATCCTTCAAGCCAGAAATCAACTAAAATTCAGGTCTATACTGTACGTGGTTATTGCTGGGTTAAGTTTACTCATTCAAATCCCCCTAGCAAAGAGATGGGAAGGAATTGGTGTTGCGGTTGGTGTTTCATCTGCTCTAATCCTTGGTAATATTATCATAATGAACATCTACTATTATAAGCGACAAAATATTAATATTCCATACTTTTGGCGGTCAATCGTGCAGATGTCAACCATACCACTATTATTCGGAGTAACAAGCTATTTTGTAATTTACTATTGCCCCGCTGCCAATTTCATTCAATTACTCCTGCAAATAGGCTCATTCGCGGCTATTTACTTAGCGATAATCTGGTTTTTCTCAGCAAATCAGGAGGAAAAAAATCTCTTTATACAGCCGTACCTAAAATTGTCAAAATTAATCTCTAAAAAATGACACAATAGGATGACATAAAAACAAACATCATTAAAGTGGAACTGCTACATTTGACTGGACGGTAGGTTAAGTATAATTTATTTACCTACATTATGGGTCCTATGAGAAAGAAGTTTGACAAAGAATTTAAGAAAAAGGCAGTCGAATTATCCTATGCCAGAGGGAATGCCAGTGAGATTGCAGATGAACTGGGGATCGCCCGAGCATTACTCTATCGATGGCGTAAGGAATTTAGGCAGTATAAAGACAATAGTTTTCCGGGACACGGAACCCCAAAGATGACGGATCTGGAACGGGAAAATGCTCGCTTGCAGAAAGAGCTTCGAGAAGCCAGGATGGAACGGGATATCCTAAAAAAGGCAATCAGCATCTTCTCCGCGAACGATGGGAAATCTACCAGTTTATAAATGATCACCGCAGTCGGTTTTCTATCGAGATGATGTGTAAAGTATTCAAAATAAGCAAAAGCGGTTACTACCACTGGCTTCAGACCGGAGATTCTGGTCGTTGGCATGAAAACCAGAAGTTATTAGTAGAAATTAAACGGATTTTTCAATATAGTGGTCAGAGCTATGGAAGCCCTCGGATGACAGAGGAACTCCGCTCTTTGGGACACAGGGTTTCACGTCCGCGCACAGCACGAATGATGAACGCAGCAGGACTGCAAGCCAAGCGGAAACGAAAGTTCAAAGCGACAACTGACTCCAGACATAAATATCCGATTGCTCCCAACCTGTTAAATCAGGATTTTTCGGTTATGGCTCCAGCCAAGGTTTGGGTTTCCGATATCACCTATATCAGAACAAACAAAGGCTGGATGTACCTGACTGTCATTATTGACTTATTTGATCGTAAAGTAATTGGCTGGGCCATGAGCAAGGGCTTGAGCGCAGAAGAAACAAGTATTCCTGCATGGAGAATGGCAGTAAAGAACCGTCCGATTACAAATGAACTAATCTTTCATTCTGACCGTGGCATCCAGTATGCCTGCAATGCTTTCACCAATCTTCTGGGATGTGAGAAGTTAGTTAGCCGAAGTATGATCAGAAAAGGCAACTGCTGGGACAATGCTGTTGCCGAGAGCTTCTTTAAAACGATTAAAGTTGAACTGGTCTATCACCAAAGATTCTTCGACCAGGAACACGCCAAGTTAGCTTTGTTTCGGTGGATCGAAACCTGGTACAACAAAAGAAGAAGGCATTCTGCTTTAGGATACAAAACAATAACAGAATTTGAACAACTAAATAATAATCAAAGAATAGCAGCGTAGCGCTTATCTAGCCGTACAGTTTTTTGTTGCATTTCCACTCTTACAAATACCTAATATCACGGATAATGAAAATAGCAATTTTAACTCAGCCATTACACACAAATTATGGAGGTCTATTGCAGGCATTTGCCTTGCAAGAAACTCTTACAAAAATGGGGCATGAAGTATTAATAGTAAATCTACCATTCAAACCTCAAACAATATTTGGAGTACTCAAGATTATTATTTTTCAAATTAGCAGATACCTACGAGGGCAAAAAGTAGACCACCTTATACCATTAAATCCAACCCAAGAACAAAATAGAATTATCGCAACACATACTAACCGATTTATACATGAGAATATTGCCCAAACAGAGTATATTCATTCTACAAAGCGATTAGATAAGTTGGGAAAATACAACTTCGATGCGTATATAGTTGGAAGCGACCAAGTTTGGCGCCCTCGCTATTCACCTGGAATTAGTGCATTCTTTTTAAATTTTTTAAATGGAGACTCCTCTTCAAAGCGACTATCGTATGCAGCTTCGTTTGGCGTTGAAAATTGGGAATTCAACCGGCGCCAGACAGAACAATGTAGAAAACTTGCTCAAAAATTTAACGCAATCTCTGTGCGAGAAGATTCTGGGATAAACCTTTGTAAAGAATATCTGGGTGTCTCTGCGACGCAGACTCTGGACCCAACTCTACTTTTAGATAGAATTGATTACGCTACTTCCGTAAAAAAAGATAATATTCCAGATAACCCGAACTCACTAATGCTCTATGTCCTCGATCAATCAGATGAAAAAATGGAAATCGCTAAAAAGGTGAAAAACCATCTTGGTCTCGCTGACAACATAGTCATGCCTGAGAAGTTTAACAAAGAAACCAGCTCAAATATCAAAAGATGCATCTACCCCCCTGTATCAGAGTGGATAAAAGGATTTATGGATGCAAAATATGTGGTGACTGATTCTTTCCATGGTACTGTCTTTTCCATCATATTCAATAAACCATTTTTGGCGATAGGCAATAAAGGGAGAGGACTTACCAGATTTACTTCCGTCCTAAAGTTGTTCGGGCTTGAGAATAGGCTGATAAATACAGTTGATGAACTTACTGACAACCTAATTGATGAGAAAATAAACTTCGAAAAAGTTAATACCATCCTGGAAAAAGAAAGAGAAAAGGCTCTAAAATTTCTCAGCAACAACTTATCGTAACGATAAAAAGAATTGAAATGACAACAGTTAGTATAATAGTCCCAATTTACAATTCGTCACAATACGTCCCCAAGTGTATCAAAAGTATCATTAATCAAACCTATACAGACTTTGAATTAATACTAATTAATGATGGAAGCACTGATCAAAGCGGTGAAATTTGCGACGAAATTGCAAAAAGGGATAATCGAATCCGCGTTATCCACACGTTGAATGGAGGTGTATCAACTGCAAGAAACAAAGGAATAGAAAATGCGACAGGCGAATATCTATGCTTTATAGATTCTGATGATTGGATCGAACCCGACTTTTTAGAGTCCTTTTTTTATAAGGGAGACACAGACTACTGCGATATATTTGTGATTCAAGATTTTCTGAAAGAAGTAAATGGGCAAGTCAATCCGAATTGCAATTTCCCCAATAATACTTTCCCAAAATCCTTATATTCATCTCTGTTCACGGGAACAAGATTGTTTCGTTTTGGACATCCTTTTGCTAAACTTTACAATAATAATATTATTCAAGAACACAAACTGAGATTCGACGAGAACATTCATTTCAGTGAAGACCTTGTATTCATGCTAGAGTACATTTTGCACATAAATACAATTCGCACGACCTCAACTGCAAAATACCACTACGTTATTAATAATACAACATCTTTAGCCAACTCATACAATTCATTTGAGTCTGAATTTCAATGCTTTAACAAAACAAAAAACTTACTCTCTAAAATCGAAAATACTGTTACTGTAAACGCTGAGACAAAACAATATTTTGAGTATACACTAGGCCATTTCTTGTTAAGATCTGTACAATCGATTTACCGCAGGAAAACCAAAAAAAAATATGCAGAAAGAATTGAAATATTGAGCACAATTATGACAGAAGACAACGCTAAATTTCTATCAACATATGCGCACAAAAACAGTCAATGGATATACATTATTCCAACCTATTTATTTAAGAAAAAGAAAATTTTATCATTTGATATTTTCTCGAATCTAACCTTTCGTGCGAGATACAGTTTAGCCACCATTTGGAACATGCTCAAGTGAAGATGGATACATAATTATTGAATCAAATAATAAGCAAAACCATCCTTGTGCAATAAAGGAGTATGCTAAACAATCTAAAAGCCTAATTAGCGCTTAAGAGCTTAAAATGCCTTAACAAAAATGTTAGACTTCTATTTGAATCGAGATATAGAGTATCGGTCAGCGGGTGAGACTTTTAGAATTTAGCAAAGTCTGATCCATTCCCTTAATAGCATTGCCACAGAACTGCAAAGTTGCAGAACTAATTATCGTTATACGAAACAGAGATGTGAAGTTTTAGAACTAACGGCATTCCTTGCGGAAGATAAGAATCCAAAATCTAGTTTATTGTGAGACACTATTTACTGAAAATCAACCCTCTAATCTCAGGTATTTTCCTGATGACCTGGTCCATGAATGCTGCATTTATGTTTGGCACATTTGCCAGACACGTATTCTTAGCCTTAGGATTTGTGTTAATTGTAATAGCTGGAATTATTTCTCCAAACAAAGGTAATCTATTACCCTTTTTTCTAAAATCTATAGCAGTATATTCTACCTACATTCTCATAGAACTTTTAGGTGACCATGAGATTTTCGGGCTTGAAAGTATTGTTTTTGGATGGATATGTATCATAACACTAAATGTAGGCTACGTAATAAGTAAGAATTTCTACTTATTCGAAGACACACCAAAACAAATCATAATAGCATTTTGCATATTGACAATATTTGGAGGGATCCTATCCTTGAAATACCAGATTACTCATGGAATTACTGGGAGAAAATTTGATACAGCAGAGGGTATAGAAGTTCATGCAATTGGGATCGCTTACGTTAACTCTATACTATTGCTGTTACAAATCTATTTTTTCACTAAAATAAAAACTGTTAACGTAACAAAGATTGTAACCTTAATTTCAATTGTTGCAACTATTACAGTAATCTTATCAGCCCAATCAAAAGGAGCAATATTATCAATTGGTGCAACTCTTGGCTATATTGTATTTTTGAGGTTTAAAAAAACAAGACACAAATTAGCTCATTTAGCCAACATACTAATTCCGACAATCATACTCCTTATTTTTCTTGGGTATCTGCAATCAAAGATCCCTTTTATTTCAGAGAAAATAGAGGGGTTAGAGTCAAGATTCGAAAACCTATGGAGTTACACGAGCCAAGATCAAGTTGATCCATCGGCAAAGGAAAGAGGTAAAATATATTACCAATTTTACGAAAATTTTGATCAAATTATTCCGATGGGACAACGAGGATACAAACCATATCCGCACAATATCTTTCTCGAAATACTTATGAGATGGGGTGTATGGGGAATCCCTCTGTTATTTTTTTTCGTTTTCAGCTTCTACAAAGCTATAAAACTGAGTACCAAACCTTCTTTTTACATCAGTCCACTAACAAATCTAATGATCACTATTTTTCTATTTTGTTTTATTCAGTCTTGGACTAGTTTATCATTAGAATTTAATCGAATGTTATGGCTTGGATTAGGATATCTATACGGAATTAGCAACTTTGCTATTGTAAAAAACTTTACAAAAAAAATCCTAGTAACTAGAAATCTCGGTTATCTAAATCATCTAATGTAGTCGACAATAAAACTAGTACGATGGAAAAAATTGCATACCTCATACTCGCGCACAATGATGCGCCCCACTTAGCTAGACTGATAAAAAAACTTAATCTTCAAGCAGACTTCTATATACATATTGACAAAAAGACGGATACAAAACCATTTGAACAATTGGTAAAATCCTCTTCAAATATTTACTATGTGTCTGAAACAAAAAGAGTAGATGTACAGTGGGGAGGAATTTCGCAAATTGATGCCACACTATCCTTGATTGAGGAGTTTTTAAACCAACAAAAAAAAGTTGTATACACATACAAAAAAATTGTCTTGCTCTCAGGCGCATGTTACCCTATCAAATCTAATGAATATATCCACTCATTCTTTGAGAATAACAGGAGTACAAACTTCATAAGAGCTACAAACACAACGACAGCAAATAGTAATAAGTATAATAGGGCAGTATGTAAGTATTGGTTTTTTAATATATACATAAACAACAGACAACTAAAAAAGATATCTAGGGCAATTTTAGAATTCCTATACTCGCCCTTTCAAAAGAAAAATTACTTTTATAACAAAGCCAAGAAATTCGACATCTATCATGGTTCACAGTGGTGGGCGCTAAACTACGACGTAATAAAATATTTTTATTCATCTAGTTTTCAGAATAAGATGGCAAGAAAATACTTTAAATATTCGTTGGCGCCAGACGAAAAATACTTTCACACAATCTTCTTTAACTCACCACATAAAACAACGAACCAACAAAAAGGCCCGGAGAAATTTGTTCCTCATACCTCTGCCTACGCAAACATTCACGTGATTGATAAAAGCCTAAGCAAGTATTTTACCGATAAAGACTTCGAAGTCCTCTCAAATTCGGACAAGCTTTTCGTCCGCAAAGTAAACTCGGAGCTATCTTCGAGTCTTTTAGACCAATTAGATTTAATATAAAATTACCCATATGGAAACAGTTGGAATTCTACAGCCTTTTATTCCTCATTATCGAGAAGAGTTCATTAATGGAATAAACAAAACAAAACAAGCAGACACCTACTGTTATTACTTAAACGGCAAGCAAACCTCGACAGTTAAAAATGCAAGCACTAAAAGCCGCTCGATAAAAAACATTGAAGTACACGAAATCCTATTATACAACCCTTTTCCTCTACTGAGAAATGAATACCAAACTTTGATATTGATGTTGCATTTTGGACATTTAACAACTTGGTTGTTACTTCTTACAAAATCTATACACAGAAAGAAGATTATACTCTGGGGACAAGGCATATCTGTAAAAAGATATCTTAAAGAAGAAAAGTCTCCCAGTATTCTTCTAAAGTGGATGATAAGTCTAGCAGATAGTGTCTGGATATACACTGAGAAAGAGAAGAACATGTGGAAACAAATCTACCCTGATAAGCAAATAATATCACTGAACAACACGATTACTGGTGTTGAACGCATTGTTAACTTTTCTAACAATCAGTCAAAGCTCGAGCTCAAAGAAAGATATAAAATTAAACAACCTATTTGCTTTATTTTTTGCGCAAGGTTTAATAACAATTTTCGAAGAGTTGATCTATTAGATCAATTAATAAAAAATCTAGATCCCCAAAAATATGGGTTCTTAATCATTGGAGACGGACCTGTAAAACCAGACTTTTCAAACCATAACAATGTTTACGACTATGGTGCGGTATACGATTCCGACCTAAAAGATGATCTATTTACAATGGCAGACCTATATATCCAACCTGGCTGGGTTGGTCTTTCTGTAGTAGAAGCATTGGCCTATGGAAAACCCGTATTGACCTTCAAACGTTCTGAATTGGTTCTACAATGTGTTGAATATCATTATCTCAAAAATAAATACAATGCATTACTCTTTGAGAATTTTGATGAGGCAATTCACCAAATCAACGTACTAACCAATGAAGAAATTATACAACTCGGAATCAATGCTAGAAAGTACGTGAAGGAAAATCTAATGATGACCAATATGGTTAATCAAGCAATAAAAACCCTTACATAATGAAAATAACCCATTTTGTAATCTCAGTTGATCGCAGTCATGGAGGCACAACTGCATATTTAAAACTCTTAGCTCCGGAACTTAATAAGCAATGTGATATATCCGTTCTCTCAGGGAAATCACTTAATCCAGTCGATCTCTCTGTAGACACAACTTATCTTAACTTGGGATTAAAAAATATTACTAATTGGGGAAGTGATTTTCATCGTTTTCTGAGCAAAACAAAACCGGATTTGGTTCACATTAATGGAATTTGGACGCCGCAAAACTGGATTTTCCAGAAAATTGCTCAAAACTTGAATATAACAGTTGTTTTGTCTCCTCACGGAATGTTAGAACCCTATATATTAGAAAGAAACCCGGTTAAAAAGAAAATAGCATTAGCACTGTACCAAAATCGAGCGATAAAAAAAGCTGATTTTTTACACGTAACGGCTGAGTCAGAACTACAACAAATCCGAATTTTAGGATATGATCAAACTGCAAAAATAATACCTAATGGGATAGACATATCTGAAGTTCATAAAAAGCCATTTGGCATTCGAAAAAAAGAACCGTTTCAAATTCTATTTCTCTCTCGAATACACCCTAAAAAGGGCATTGAGCATCTCATTAAAGCTGCTTCACATCTTAAACAATCGAACATAGAAATAAAAATTGTGGGAGAAGGGGATCTCGGGTATACTACTTCACTAAAAAATTTAGTTACTCAACTAAAATTAGAAAATATAGTTGCATTTCCAGGCGGAGTATATGGCGATAAGAAATGGAAGTTTTACCAAGAAGCTGATTTATTCGTCTTACCAACTTACAGCGAAAATTTTGGTATCGTAATAGCAGAAGCATTAGCAACCGGAATTCCCGTTATAACTACGAAGGGAGCACCTTGGGAAGACTTAGAACGATACAAATGCGGATGGTGGATTGATTTAAGTGAAAACAATTTGGTTAATGCCTTGGAAGACGCGTTGTCAAAAAGCCCAAAAGAAATGAATCAAATGGGTATAAACGGGCAAAAATTAGTTTATGAAAAATATGATATCAAAGCCGTTGGAAAAGCAATGATAAAATATTATGAATCAATTAAAAAAATTACCAATGAAGACTAATCTTCAAGCCTTCGATCCAAGCACATTCAATAAAGAAGCTGGAACTTTAAAAAAAGGATCATGGTTTCTATTCCATGCAATCTTCTTTCAATCGTCATGGATACCGGCGATGGGCATTAAACGGTTTCTTCTTACATTGTTTGGTGCGAAAATTGGGTCCGGGTTTATAATTAAACCCACCGTCAGGATCAAGTTCCCATGGAAGCTTGAAATTGGAGACCACGTCTGGCTCGGTGAAGGTTGTTGGATTGACAATCTGGATCATGTCAAAATTGGGAGCAATGTATGTATTTCACAAGGTGCTCTACTCCTGACAGGTAACCATGATTATACAATCCCTTCATTTGAATACCGGAACGCACCTATTTTATTGGAAGATGGTGTATGGATAGGTGCACGTTCTGTCGTTTGCCCGGGAACTGTTTGTCGAAGTCATTCCATCTTAACCGTTGGCTCTATAGCAACAAAGGAAATGGAAGCTTTTACCATTTACCAGGGGAACCCTGCAGTTGCAGTGAGGAGGCGGACGATTAAAGATATTTTACAATAGGTCAATATTTATGTTATCATATATGACTCATTGTTCACTTTAACTTATTGCAAATACCTTGAGCCAACATTGAGACTCAATTCTCGCATACTCCCGGCAAATACTTTATGCTAAATAGGATTTTAAACATATTACTTTACATCACAATAGTAACAATAAGTCTAGAGTTGCTCTTGCGTTTTAAATACGGATTCTGTGATGCACCGTTAGTGGAGGCTAGCTCAAATTACGAATACATCTTTCAGGCCAATCAAGATCTACTCCGCTTTGGTAATCATATCTACTATAATTCGGATAATATGCGCTCTGATGAAATTGACCCTGCATCCTTAAAGATTTTAGGATTAGGCGATTCTGTTTTGAATGGAGGAGTACAAACCGACCAAGACTCTTTGTCAACCTCCATTTTGAGCAGAATTCTTTCAGAAGAATTTAGTAAAAAGGTTCAGATTCTAAATATTTCTGCCGGCTCTTGGGGACCAGACAACTGCGGAGCGTATTTACAAGAGAGGGGACTATTTGATGCTCAAATTATGCTTCTAATCGTCAGTTCACACGACGCTCATGACAATATGGATTTTTTACCTGTAGTCGGAACAAATCCTTCCTACCCAGATAACCAGTATTTTTCAGCTATCTATGAAGCATGGGACCGATACATTTGGCCTCAATATATCAAACCCAAACTATTTAAAGACAGTCTCCCTAGAAGCCAGGCCGAATTAGAAATCCGAAAATCCGGGAAAACGTTTAATCCTGGATTCAACAAACTCAATCAATTGGCAACACAACACCACATACCTATACTAATCTATCTCCATCCCGAACAGTCTGAAGTTAAACAGGGAGCCTACAACGATCAAGGAAAGGAAATTATCGAATATGCGAGAATTCATGATATTCCATTAATTCAGGAACTACATTGCGGAATTGACAGTAGTTGGTACCGCGATAATATTCATCTCAATAATAAAGGTCAAAGAAAAATGTCCGAGATTCTTCATTCTATTCTGACAAACTACATATCAGACTAACACTACAGGCTCCATCTCCTATCTTAAATATGCAGCACCGCTATTTTTCCAGAAAGGTTCAAAAGAAAGCCTAATCTTACATGAGAACACAATCGATACAAGCTAATTAAAACAGATTGTATCAAATTACCCAGACTTTTTAACAGGCTTACTATCTATTTATAATTCCTGCCGGAATTCGCTCTCATTAGCCAAGTTGCACCTAGCTCTATTTCAGATTTCACAACAGACAGAAGCAGTTGCAACCAACCTTCCTTTCCTTCAAATAAAAAACATAACGAATAACTAAAATGAAAGTAACAATTATTACAGTTGTTTATAACAACCGAGAAAACATTTCAGAATGTATTGAATCAGTATTGAATCAAAGCTACCCCAATATCGAACACATCGTTATCGATGGAAATTCAAAGGACGGTACTCAAGAAGTTATCAGTCGTTATCACCAACACCTTGGAAAATACATCTCCGAAAAAGACAAGGGCTTATATGATGCACTCAACAAGGGACTAAAAATGGCAACTGGTGACATTGTTGGCATTTTGCATTCAGATGACCTATTCTACGAAAAGGAAACAGTTCAAAAGGTTGTAAATGAATTCAAAAAGACGGAAACTGACTTACTTTATGCAAACGGAGTTTACGTTCCGAAAACCAGCCTCACCAGCGTTAAGCGAGTTTACAGATCGTCACCTTTAAGAAAATACTATATTAAATTTGGATGGATTCCTTTGCATACAACAATCTATATCAAACGAGACCTCATTGAAAAATATGGGCTTTATGATGCAAAATACTCCATTGCAAGCGACTACGACATAAGTCTTCGTTGGTTTAAATCCCCAGAGATAAAAAAACACTTTTTCAACGAATGGGTCGTTAAAATGCGTCTTGGAGGTAAGAGTACTTCGGCCAATATGCAAAAAAGAAAATCGCTCGAAGATTTGGAAATCATTAAACGCCATGGACTATTTGGTCTTTTCACATTAGGATGCAAAATCGCTCGAAAAATCCCTCAATATCTAATGCCAAGAATTACAGGCATGCAGCTGTAGAAACGTTAAAGCCCAAATCTCCATGACGTCTTGTACAACTCCCGGCTAACAGGTGCTCTTAGACTTTTAGCACAAATCAGAAAGCCGTAGTTTTAAGAAATCCTGCCTTTCCCAATTGCAGAAAGCAAAAACCACTGCACGTCCAAAAGGAAAAACCTAAGTAGTAAGCGAACTCGCCTGTAGGGCGAAACTAACCAAGACCCTTTTTATTATCAATATTTAACTACAACACCCCGACAAAATGAGCCTGGAATTAACATCCAACACTAGTGACATGGCAAAAAGCAATAAATTGTTCATGAAATATGCTATGAAGGAAACTATGCACCAAGTTCTTGGTGATAAGCTTTTCTATCAACTTTCGTTCCTTATCCACCACCGGAGGATTGCGAATTTAAAACATCCACGATCATTCAGTGATAAAACAGTTTGGCTATCATTGTATGACAGGAACCCGGAATACAACAAATATGTTGACAAATACGATGTTCGCGAACATATCACGGAAACAATTGGTGAAAAATACCTGAATGATTGCTACGGCATATACAATAGCGTAGATGAAATCAACTTTGATGAACTCCCCGACTCATTTGTATTGAAACCAACGCACGCATCCGGATGGGTTATCGCATGTCCAAACAAAGCCAAGCTTGACATTGAAGATGCAAAAATGAAGCTTTCAAGATGGATGAAACTAAATTACTATAACATAACAGGAGAATGGGTTTACAAAAACCTACAGCCACGGATTATTTGTGAACGGTTTTTGAAAAATGAGGAGGAATCGGGACTAACAGATTACAAGTTCTATTGTTTTCACGGAGAGCCTCGTTTCATCCAAGTTGATAGAGACCGGTTTGCGAACCACAACCGAACCTACTTCACCCCCAACTGGGAAAAGATCAATTTTGAACTGGGTGGTTGTCCGACAAGCACAAATGAGATTAATGCACCAGAAAATTTTAAGGACATGATGAAAATAGCCCGTACTTTATCGGAAGGCTTCAAATTCATCCGTGTTGACCTATATGAGGTTGAAAAAAAGATTGTATTTGGAGAGCTAACACTATACAATGGAAATGGATTGTTAAAATTCAACCCGGAAAAATTTGACCTGCTAATTGGAGACTTCATAAAGATCTGAATGCAACAATCTTTAACCAGAGACCTTGCCTTTTTGCAAACTTTATCGTTTTGTACTCTTGATAAATCTTACAACATACTAAAAAATTAAGTTTAATTTAACAGTAAATCGATTCATAAACTAATATAGTCGACGTAAATTGTAAAGAACAATCGATCATAAACATTCTAAAGCAACCTTTAAACATAAATGAAGCTCCAGGATATTTTAAAAAAGGCTAAATGAGAGTACTACATATCATCGCAACATTAGACCAATCAGGAGGTGGTCCTTCACTAAGTGTACCAAGTACATGCATTCAACTAGCAAAATTGGGCGTTAGTGTCGAAATCATCTGCAGACCGAGTAAAAGTCCGGTTACAGTTCCTGAGGTCGAAAATTTAAAGGTGCGTTTTCTAAATATTACAAGACTAATCCATCTAGCCAAGAAGCTCAAAAAAGAGGATGTTGATCTTATTCACCTTCAGCAAATATGGGATCCCTACATCCATATAATGGCCTATGCTGCCAGAATAAAACAAATACCTTATTTGATCACTCCCCGAGGCATGCTAGAGCCATGGATACTTAATCGTCACCCCTTAAAGAAAAAGCTTGCTATGCTGTTGTACCAAGATGAGGATATCAAGCAGTCTATTGCGATCCATACGACTTGCCAAAAAGAAAAAGAAAATATCCAGGCAATCGGTTATCAGAACAGGACGATTGTAATACCGAATGGGCTGGACATGGAAAAAGTAACACAAACAAAAGAATTCTACGGGACCAAAAAGCTTATTTTCTTATCCCGGATACATGAAAAGAAAGGCATCGAAATTCTATTGTCTGCCTGGGATGAATTGGATCATCAAGGCTGGACACTTGAAATTGCAGGTGAGGGGGATCCAAACTATGTTGAATATCTGAAACGAAAAATTGAGCAAAAGCCTACTAAAAATGCATTTTTAGTAGGCCCTAAATACGGAAAAGAGAAGTGGAAATTCTTAACCAGTGGAGACGTCTTTGTACTTCCAACTCACAGCGAAAACTTCGGAAATGTTGTTATTGAATCGCTTTCTGTAGGGGTTCCCGTTATTACAACAACTGGTACTCCTTGGGAGGAATTACGAACTCACGACTGCGGGTGGTGGATCGAACTTGAGACCGCAAAGCTAAAATCAGCTATTGAAGAGGCTATTAATACCGATAATGACAAACTGAAGCAGATGGGACGCAACGGTCTCGAATTAGTCCATCAAAAATACAATATCGAATCTATTGGTAAAAGAATCCAAATCATGTACACCGAATTGCTGTCTCCCAAAAATTAAATTGGTTGAATACGCGCCAAAAATCAGTGGGGATAGCTAAGAACTATACTGCTGTTCTTTGATTATTGCTCAGTTGCTAAAATTCATTGATTGTTTTGTATCCCTGTGCTGAGTGTCTTCTCGTCTTGTTGTACCACATTTCGATCCAACCGAACAAGTTCAATTTTGCGTGTTCTTGGTCGAAGAAACTTTGGAACTGCTACATTTGACTGGACGATAGGTTAAGTATAATTTATTTACCTACATTATGAGTCCTATGAGAAAGAAGTTTGACAAAGAATTTAAGAGAAAGGCAGTCGAATTATCCTATGCAAGAGGGAACGCCAGTGAGATTGCAGATGAACTTGGGATCGACCGAGCATTACTTTATCGATGGCGCAAGGAATTTAGTCAGTATAAAGACAATAGTTTCCCCGGTTACGGGAACCCGAAGATGTCGGATTTGGAGCGGGAAAATGCTCGTTTGCAAAAAGAGCTTCGAGAAGCCAGGATGGAACGGGATATCCTAAAAAAGGCAATCAGCATCTTCTGACGTGAACGATGGGAAATCTACCAATTTATAAGTGATCACCGCAGTCGGTTTTCTATTGAGATGATGTGTAAAGTATTCAAAATAAGCAAAAGCGGTTATTACCGCTGGCTTCAGAACGGAGAGTCAAACCGTTGGAATGAAAACCAAAAGTTATTGGTGGAAATTAAACGGATCTTTCAGGATAGTGGTCAAAGCTATGGAAGCCCTCGGATGGCCGAGGAACTCCGTTCTTTAGGGTACACAGTTTCACGTCCGCGCACGGCTCGAATTATGAACGCAGCAGGGCTGCAAGCCAAGCGGAAACGAAAGTTCAAAGCGACAACCGACTCCAGACACAAATATCCGATTGCGCCCAATCGATTAAACCAGGATTTTTCGGTTTCGGCTCCGGCAAAGGTTTGGGTTTCCGATATCACCTATATCAGAACAAATAAAGGTTGGATGTACTTGACTGTCATTATTTATTTATTTATTTATTTGATCGTAAAGTGATTGGCTGGGCCATGAGCAAGGGCTTGAGCGCAGAAGAAACATGTATTCCAGCATGGAGAATGGCCGTAAAGAATCGTCCGATTACGGATGAACTTATCTTTCACTCAGACCGTGGTGTCCAATATGCCTGCAATGCTTTTACCAATCTACTGGAACGTGAGAAGTTGGTTAGCCGAAGTATGAGCAGAAAAGGCAATTGCTGGGACAATGCTGTGGCCGAAAGCTTCTTTAAAACGATAAAAGTTGAGTTGGTTGGTCTATCAACGGAGCTTCCTCGATCAGGAACAAGCCAAATTAACCTTGTTTCGGTGGATCGAAACCTGGTACAACAAACGAAGAAGGCATTCGGCTTTGGGATACAAAACAATAAACGAATTTGAACAACTAAATAGTAATCAAAGAATAGCAGCGTAGCGCTTAACTAGCCGTACAGTTTTTTGTTGCATATCCACTTTGCTGATAAACCAATTAACTTCTATCGTTTTAAAGAATCTTTTTCAGCTTTAATATGTGCAATATTTAAATCTGGTCTCAAAACCAATTGATAAGATCCCTTTAAAATATATTAGACTCAGCCTTAGTTAGTGTCATTATTTCAAACTGTCAGGTGAAAATCTAAAATTGTTACCTCCATTTTTCCTGTAGTTACTTTACTTTTTAAACAATACCGTTCCTGCGAATGGGTTTAAATTCATACTCGTAATATTAACCCCTTTATAATCCATCCAGCTTCCCGAACTAAGGTCGATGCTAATCATTTCTTGTGTCTCATTGTAAAACAACTGTGGTTCGCCTTCTATTTGCAAGAACACCGAATTCTGATCTTGATTAGTCGTTGATTTCCAAGTTATAAAATCCTTCGATCCTTTGTAATATAGCCCATTCAAATGATAACTGTCAATATAGATACTACTACTGATGTTTGGAGTCTCTGTTCCTGCAACACAAGTAAAAAGATATTGATGAGTTTTAGTTAACCACAATAAGGCTTGATCACTCTTATCATAGGTAACCACCATGTTTTTATAAAAAGTAGACGGTGACTTTTGATGATATAAAATTAAACCTGCAACACAATTTACTACTAGATTATTATTAACAGCAATATTATCAGCAATATGTAAATAGATTCCCATCGTTGCATTATAAATAATGTTATTCTCGATTGTGACATTATTTGTTAGATCATCCATATAAATCGCTGCTGAAGCTTGATTATCAGACCTCCACCCATCAGTACTGCCTCGGATATTTACAATAATATTGCCAGAAATGACAGACCCACTTGACCCTTTCTCGTTAGCTTTTGCTTCACCTTGATAAGTATAAATTCCACCTCCATCATCTAGAATACACATTGCATTATTTATATAATTATTCCTGATTGTAGTATTAGTACAATAAAAAGAAATTCCTAAATAACCAACATCCTCAACTTTATTAAACTCTATAGTTGAACCAGTGCTCGCCGAATTCATTGTGACGATTCCATTACCAAAACTGCCTTCTGTATCCGCACTCCATGATGATGGTAACCCGATTTTAGTAACATCACAAAATCGGACATTACAATCTGTGGAGCTAGATACAATCCCCACTCCCCAACTTCCTGAAACTGAAACCTCCTCTATTAATGAGTTTGGCGAATCCTGCCCCCTATCTTTAATCCCATATCGACCTCCATATTTTATATCACATCTTCGAACAATTGACCCAACTCCCTTATATATATATAAACCAGCATATTTTGCACCTAAAACATCAATATCTTCTACAGTATTATAATCATGTCTAATAACCAATGCACTCTCCCTAGTTACAACCTCGATTACGTGAGTTGAAGGTTTTTCTCCACTATCCATCGACAAATAAACATATCCCCCACTAGCATCATAGCACCATTCATTTGCCTGTGTTATAAAGTCAACTTTATTCATTAACACAAATCCACATCTATCTGAAAGAGTGAGATTTTCATCAATTTTGATCGTTTGTCCTGAACTACTCAATACTTTTGAATTTGCAATGGAATATGTTTTATTCCTGATAAAGGCAATCGCCCCTGAATAATCGATAGTCTGGTCTAGACTATTACTTGTAAATTGCGACACATCTAAAGCTGAGCTAATGGGGAAATATCCCTCCTTCGGCAGTCTTGACACAGAGACTAAAACGCCATCAACTATTAGTTGATTTGGTACATTTGCCACCTTTATCCGATATATATTACTTTTATAATAACTCCATCCTGATAGTACTTCTGTTCCGGTGACTATTGGTCTACGTCCAACACCATATGCTCCGTAAACCACTCTTTTAGTATTGGTACCTGACTTCGCAGTTCTAAGCGTCTCCCTAAAAATATCTCCTGCCTTTAAAGCAACCTTTACACCCGGTATCATTATTAACCTGGATACTGCAGCTAAAGTTTTCTTCGGTGTCTCCGGAGTCAAACCGTTGTTAGCATCGTCTCCTTCAGATGAGCTGACGAAGTAGTCAGCATCAGTTCCGTAGTCAACTCCTTCAGCTGCACTCGCACTCCCCGCAGGTTGATTTATGACTTTCAAATTGTTGCCGGCACGTTGATTCAGCACCGTCAATTCGCTCACCTCACCTGCCGTATCATTCGTTTTCGAATAGGATGCTGATAACATTGTTGTAGTCCCGTCACTCTGAATCGCGTAATTTGTTCCAATCTGGGAGACAGAAAGCGAGTCCCTCGTCTGGCCGGGAATAATTGAGAAACTATAGTCCGTTCTCGAATCTGTCGTCTGTGCTAGCCCCACACTATTCGAATCAAAATCGATCGAAGAAGCTGTAAAAGAGGAGCTCAATTCGGCCGGCAAAAGGACAACACCATCGGCAACAGCACTAACTGTTAAGGCGTCAAAACGCTGACCATTGCCAACCAAAAACTGCATAGCCGAAACATCCGTACCGAATATGATACCCGATTCGGTCGCTAGGTAAGCTTTACCGGCAACAGGGCTGGGCGTTGAATCTCCCGGTTTACAGTAACCACCAAAGACAAGCGTACTCTTGACCGCTGAAAGCGAGGATTGGATAAAGGCATTTTGATCCGCCAAATTACTAAACGACGAAGTCACGACCTTAATTTCGCGGGAAGTCGCCGTGTCGGCTTCTAAAAGCCCCAAGACTGTTCCTTCGGTGAACTCCCTCGTTAGTAAACCACGACTTGCGGCCGAAACACTTCCGGCCAACAAAAAACCTAACACAACATTAGTCAGCACAAAGGCAAATAGTGCCCCGTTCATCCTTGTCAAAAAATTCCTAAGTCCAGACATAGCTCTTCTTTTTTTAATTTATTATCCATCACTTCAACCGAAGGACTCAACTCAATGAATCTCCGACTCCCCCAATCACGAACGAAGAAATACAGCCTTAACTCAAACACTGCCTAAAAAAAATAAAAAATCTGATTTTGCAAATCTCAACCGTATACAAAACTATGAATAAATCTCTTTTATTGCCAACACTGGATTTAATTTCTGAAAATTAATTTCATGTAATTACTTATTTTAAAATTTGTTACCGAGTCAAATGACATATTGTTCAAAATCCGACTTCACTCTGCCAAAATCAATGATAAATTATAACTCTAAATAAAATCCCTTTAATCGCTTCAACGAACTCTGTTAAGCCAAATAAATTGACAGTAAATGATTTGAACTGTTTAAAGTTGCTTTGAACAGATCATAAAACATCCCGATTTATTTAATACTTTTCTCGCTTAAACAATTATGGGATATTTAACGATTATTTCGCCTAGAAACTTCTAGTTCTTCATTACAAAATAATATTCTTCATATAACAAATACTCATATAAAAGATCGTTATGGTAAAGCCTAAATCGTTATTTTTAAACTCTAAAACTGGATGGAATGATTATAGCGGTTGACTTTGACGGCACGATCGTCACACATGAATACCCAAAGATCGGGAAAGATATCCCATTTGCGATTGACAGCTTGCTGATGCTGCAGGAAGAGGGAATCCGTATTATCCTGTGGACCGTGAGACACGGTAAGCTGTTGGATGAAGCGGTGGACTATTGCCGGAAACGCGGTTTGGAATTTTACGCAGTGAACAAGAACTACCCGGAAGAAGATGTCAATGAGGATGCCGGCCGGAAGATTGTTGCCGACTGCTATATTGACGACCGAAACCTGGGAGGACTGCCCTCGTGGGGGGAGATCTACCAAAGCCTGTCGACCGAAAACAAGCCCAAACCGAAAAGCCTGAAATCCATGTTTAGCTGGAGAAGAGACTAGCTTCGCCGGAATCGGCCTACTTGTTCTGCCTGAAATCGGAATTGTTGATTCTATTTCATATATGCACCCCTTTGCCCGTCATCGACCACTCGATGGATGAGCAGAGGGGTTTTTTGTTGGTTACAAGAGTGAGCTTGTTTATCTTCGTTAGATGACTGCAAAGCGATTGGATTATTCTTTTTTTAAAAGTGACAGCCCGTCGGTTGCCTGCGAATTATTGGGGAAAGTGCTGGTTCGTCGCTTTCCCGACGGATCGGAGAAGCGCTACCGGATTACTGAAGCGGAGGCGTATTGGGGCACCGACGATCTGGCTTGCCATGCCAGCAAAGGACGAACCGAACGGACGGAAGTGATCTTTGGGCCGGGTGGCACTGTCTATGTGTACCTGATCTATGGCCAATACTGGTTGTTGAATTTTGTAACCGGTGAGCCAGGCGATGCTTCAGCTGTTTTAATCCGTGGGATTGAAGGTTTCAGCGGTCCCGGGCGTGTCGGTCGGGAACTCCAACTAGACCGTTCGTTTTACGGTGAAAAGCTGAACGTGTCGGAGCGCCTTTGGGTGGAGGATGCCCCTGCGGTGACCCATTATACCGCTGGTCCGCGGATTGGTATTCATTATGCCGGAGAACCCTGGATGAGCAAAGCCTGGCGGTTTTGTTGGGAGTCGGGTGATGACCGGTGAAAGAGGGGTTGAAGGGGTTGCGGGTTACGGGTTGCGGGTTTCACGACTTTATCGCGTTGAGCAGCCTGGGAGGGAATAAGGGGGCTTCTGATCCCCGGGTTCCGCTGCGCTCCACCCGGGGCTACAAAGCTGTCACCCCTCCGGGGTTATAGGGTCCGGTGTTTTCTATGGGCTTAGCGGTTTGAACCGCTTAGCCCGTTGATGCAGCAGATGTATTGGTATCATCGTGCGTTCGTGTCCTTGTGTCCGTGTCTTCTCCGCTTCGAGCGGCTTGGGAGAAAATAAGGGGGCTCCGTTATCCCGGGGTGTCGTTCACCGGCCAGCCGGTTCTCTTTGCCCCGGGCTGGTGCTCTCAGCCCTTCAGGCTGTTTCGTGTCGTCGTCTGGTCGTAACCTCGTGCCCTCGCGAGTCCAATCCTTCAATCCAATAGCTGGGGACTGTGACTGCGACTGCCCCGATAGCTATCGGGGACTGACCACTGACGACTGCTCTTCCCCTAATCCCCGGCTGTTTAAGAATAATTAACGAATTCTAAGACCTGTAAACCTGTATTTCCGTCAAGCTTTATTACATTTGCTTTTCCCGTCAGAAGGATGTTCTCAGAAATCAGAAACTGATTCGTTAAACTTCGTGATCATCTGCTTGTTTTGTTTTCAACAGACATTCTGTCAAGGGCTATTAAGTAAACGTTTGAAAACCGACTTTAGAATTAAATTTTTAAACACGTGAAGCGAGCCAATCAGATTTAATCATTCAACATTCCACACAGGCGGGTTGTTTAAATTATCCGGTAAGTTCCGTGTACCCATTGATCGTAAATTTATAAACGCATGAAAACATTCAATAAAAAGAAAATTGGGATCCTGCTTGGGCTTGTTTTAGCTCTGGCTGTCGTGTTCACGGCATTCACCCGGGATGAGAAATTATTCCAGATCGACAAGAACCTCGATATTTACTATACGCTTGTCCGCGAGCTGAACCTGTTTTATGTCGATGAAATTAATCCCAATGATTTGGTTAAAACCAGTATTGATGATATGCTGGAATCGCTCGATCCTTATACCACTTATATACCGGAGTCGAAAATGGAGGATTTCCGTTTTATGACCACCGGGGAATATGCCGGAATTGGAGCGATGATTGGCAAACAAAAAGACCACGTGATTATTTCGGAGCCTTATGAAGGTTTCCCGGCGCAAAAGGCGGGGCTGAAGGCAGGAGATATTTTACTGGAAGTTGCCGGAAAGTCAACCGAAAATATGACAACAGAGGATGTGAGTAACCTGCTGAAAGGACCAGCCAAACAGGTTGTCAAGGTAAAGATTGAACGCCCGGGAGAGAAAAAGCCACTTGATGTGGAGATTATCCGGGAGCAGATTCAGATTGATGCGGTGCCGTATTACGGGATGCTGGACGAAAAAACCGGCTACATCCGTTTATCGAACTTCACGGCCAATTGTGGCGATGAAGTCAAACGACTTGTCAAAGAGCTGAAAGAAAAGCACCACGCCGAATCGCTGATCTTAGACTTGCGTTCGAACCCGGGAGGTTTGTTGAATGAAGCGGTTAAGATTGTCAATATTTTCGTCCCTAAAGGTGTTGAAGTTGTGAGCACCAGGGGAAAAGTGAAACAATGGGATAAAACGTATAACGCGACAGAGACTCCGATAGATACCATCATGCCGTTGGCTGTTTTGGTTAACCGGGGATCGGCTTCCGCTTCCGAAATTGTTTCAGGTGCCCTTCAGGATCTGGATCGTGCAGTTATTATCGGTACACGGACTTTTGGAAAGGGCTTGGTACAAACCACCCGCGACTTGAGTTACAATACCAAACTAAAGGTAACAACTGCTAAATATTATATCCCCAGCGGCCGTTGCATCCAGGCATTGGATTACTCGCACCGCAATGAAGATGGCAGCGTAGGTGTGGTTCCGGATTCGTTAATCTCGGAGTTCACAACCAGCAAAGGACGGAAGGTTTATGATGGTGGCGGGATTACGCCCGACGTCAAACTGGATTTGGATCAGATCAGCAGTCTGACGATCAACCTGGTTCAGGATTATATGATCTTCGATTTTGCAACGCAATACGCTTACCAGCATGAATCGATTCCCCAGCCGGAAGATTTTAAGGTAACGCCAGAGATCTACAATGAATTTAAAAGCTTCCTGAAAGAACGGGAGTTCAGCTACGAATCTCAAACAGAAACAGCGCTCGACGAGCTGGAAGAAACAGCCAAGAAGGAAAAATACTACGAGTTAGCTAAAAGCCAGTTTGAGGAACTGAGAGCCAAAGTCGGTCACGAACTGGACAAGGACCTGGAGCAATTCCAGACTGAAATAAAAGAGATGATGACTGATGAGATTGTTTCCCGTTACTATTATCAGAAAGGAGCCATCAGGGCGTCTATTCAAACAGATCGGGGCATTGACAAGGCAGAGGAGGTACTGAATTCTCCGGACATGTTCTCGGCAGTGTTTGAGCCCGGCGTTGTTATCTCGAAAACGAATTAATCGGCATTTGGAATTCTAATTGACAAATATAAATCGTTATAACACAAAAAACCCGGCTCGAGAGCCGGGTTTTTCTATATCATTGGAACACGAAAAATAACGATTTAAACACCACCCATTTTCAATCCAAAGTATTGTGGATACATCAGCGCAATGGCGATTAAGACAATAATAAACAAGGCCAGAAATACGAAAAATAAGATGACCCCCATTTTATATCTCTTTTTCGACACTTCGAGCTGGTTATACGACTGAATTTTATGAATTTTATTCACCAACTTCTTTAAAGCCATTTGGTCCTTTACAATGTAATCGTAAGCTCCGTATTTCATCGAGTTGATGGCTACGTCAATGTTATCCTGCCCGGAGAGGAAGATAAATTCGACATTGGGTGCAATCTTTTTGGATCTCTTTAACACTTCAATACCATTCATCCCTTCCAGCAGATAATCCTGAATGACCACAGCAGGTTGCTTTTCCATCGCTTTGATCGCTTCCTCTCCTGTGGAATAGGATTCTACATTTGTCAGCTTATTTGTTTTCAGAAAACTAACAATCAGACGATTATAGACATGATTGTCCTCAACTACAAAAATCAGGGGGTTCTTATTTGTAACCATAAGTCCGAGAATAAAGGTTAAAATCCAGTTATAAATTAGAGTCTCTTAATGTACACTTGAGTAAAAATAAGTAAAAAATAAAACAAAATTATTTTTTGCTCCACTATTTATCCAAATACACTTCACATAAGGTAACGAACAAAATCGCAATAAATTTTATCCTTCCTCATAAATCTGCTAAATTGCTTCGATAAAAACAAACAAATATGCTGTTAGCAATCGACATTGGGAACACAAATATTGTTTTTGGCATTTACGATGCCGGAGAATGGATCAAGATTTGGCGTATCCAAACCGACCCGCTCAAAACGGCTGATGAATATGAAGTGATCTTCCGAACCTTGTTTACCAGCGGTAAGGTTTGCAAAAATCAGATCACCAAGGTTGTATTAAGCAGTGTCGTTCCTTCGCTGAACCGGGAGTTTGACGATATGCTGTTCAACCTGATTAATCAACGACCGCATCTGGTATGTCCCGAGATTTTCGATCGCCTGCCAATAACCGTTCTCAACCCGTATGAAATTGGGAGTGATTTGGTTGCCAATTCGCTGGCGGCCTATACGCGTTATAAGCGCACCTGTATGGTCATCGATTTTGGTACAGCCCTAACCTTTACGACTATTTCCGGCGATGGAGCTATTCTGGGTGTTGCCATTGCCCCCGGCTTGCGTACCGCCATTCATGCGCTTTCGGGCAACACAGCCCAGTTACCGGATGTGCAACCGGTTCTTCCTCCATCGGTACTTGGAACGAACACGGTTCATGCCATACAAGCGGGTGTTGTGATGGGCTACACGGGACTGGTTGACCGGATTATTTCGAAAACGGAGGAGGAATTACAGCAAGCGCTCGTTGTAGTAGCGACCGGTGGGTTAACGAATTTATTCGCCCATGAATTGACCCGCATTCAATCGATCGAAGCCAACCTGACACTGGAAGGACTGCAGTTGATTGGCGAGCTTCTATAAGCCAATTTCGGTCTCATTTCCACGACAAAAACACTTCACCGATAAATTTCGTTTGTTCAGCGATTTGGAACTGAAAAGTCAAAATTGTTTCCGGAATTTTGTAACGTCTGAGACATTTAAACGTCACTTACTTAAATTCCGGTTGTATGAAACGCACTGTTCAACTCACAAGCTTCGTCCTTTTCCTTCTTCTTTTTCAAGCCTGTTTCCTTTTAGGGCCATCGGTCAAAGGCGACGGACATGTTACCCGACAAACCCGGCAACTGTCAGGCTTCGCCGAATTGGATGTCTCCAATGGATTGAAGGTCGTTTTGATCCCCGATTCGAATGAATATGTTGTTGTTGAAGCAGACGAAAACTTACATCATCATATCGAAACTGAAGTTCGCGGTGAAACCCTTAAGGTATATAGTGAAAGCCGCATTATTTGGGCGAAAGAGAAAACGGTTCTGGTACACTTCCGGAAACTGACTGCGATCAATTCATCTTCCGGTTCAAAAATTAGCAGCGAATCGCCTGTTCACACCAAACAAATGAAACTGAGGGCCTCTTCCGGAAGCCAGCAACACCTGCAAGTTGATACCAATCAGCTGGATGGAAAGTGTTCGTCGGGCGCCCACATCTACCTTTCCGGAGCGTCTGACGAAGCAACGATCAAAGCCTCTTCCGGCGCCCATTTTAAAGCCAACGAATTTTCGACCAACAGTTGCGACGCCGATGTTTCGAGCGGTGCGCATATTTGGGTTGATGTCCGTCATAAATTGCACGCTGAAGCATCAAGCGGTGGTCATGTTTACTATTCGGGAGAGCCGTCCGAAACAACAATCAACAGTTCTTCGGGAGGTTCAGTTTCCAGGAACTAAAATCAGTTAAAAGCATAAACATTAAATACCAATCCATGAAAACAATTATTCTCAGAAAACTATCCTTTATCGTCCTACTGGCAGTTGTTAGCCTGAGCGCGTCGGCAGCCACCAAAGACAGTCAAACCAGGTCAGTGGGTGCATTCAGCAAAATCAGTGTGTCAAGCGGTATCGACCTGTACCTGACACAAGGTGAAACTGAAAGTGTTCTTGTGGAGGCCGACGAAGATTTGATTGACAAAATCATCACTAAAGTTGAAGGCGAAACGCTACACATCTACATTAAAAACAAAGGCAACTGGAACTGGGGCTGGAACCAAAGCCGCAAAGTCAATGTAACTTTTGACGAGCTGACCGCTTTGGACGCCTCGGCGGGAACGGATGTCGAAGCGGAAGAAGAGGTTAATGTTGAACAGATCAGCATTTCTGTCAGCAGCGGGTCCGACGTTGATTTTAGTCGACTCAATGCGCAGAGCGTCCGCGTATCGGCAAGCAGCGGCGCCGATGTGGTTTTAGCGGGAAAAACATTCAGCCTTTCAGCCGACTCATCCAGTGGCAGCGACATTGATTGTGAGGATCTCATGTCTGAAGAATGCAAAGCCAGCGCTTCCAGTGGTTCCGACATCGTATTATGGGCAAATAAATCGTTGACAGCCAATGCCAGCAGCGGTGGAGACATTCGCTATAAAGGCGAGCCTGGTCAAAAGAATTTTGATGAATCGAGTGGCGGCGACGTTAGTTCTCTTTAATTCAATAAGAAGAAACCCCGAAATCAAGCACTGAGCTGCTTTTTCGGGCTTTCTTTTTTTACCCACCCGCCTACAAAGATAAAGAGAACAGGCTAATACTTTAATTATCTGTTGATTTGAGACGCCGCTAAAAGAATACCTCCAAATCCGCTATTGCAGACACTCCTTTGGAAAAAATAACAAAAAAACTTCCATCGACCCCAATTTCTTACGTTCAATTAATTGCCTTTCACCCTAAATTCAACTAAATTAGTATAAGAAAGTCTACAATTACAATTAACAATTTGTTTAACCTTAAAAATTTATGCTATGAGTTCAGGAAAAGTTGCACTAGGCCTATTGGCAGGACTTGCTGCCGGAGCGATGCTCGGGATTTTGTTTGCTCCAGATAAAGGAACTGAAACCAGACGGAAAATTGCAGAAAAAGGCGAAGACTATCTGGATGATATGAAAGACAAAATGGATGAATTGATGGATGATTTACACGAACAGGTTGACTCAGCAAAAGCGAAAGTAAAAGACCTGGAAACCAAGCTTCACAAAAAAGCGAAGGAAGAACCATCTGCAAATTAATTCAAACGATCCATTAAATTTCTTGTTATACAAGGAAAAACAACTCTATGGAAGAACAATCAGAATTAGTTGACGAACTTATCGAAAAAGGCCATAAATATGGTCAAACGACGCTACATTTAATAAAACTTAAGACATTGGACAAGACATCAGATGTTTTGTCCAATCTTGTTTCGTGGCTACCCGTGATCATCGCTGCCATAATATTCTTTTTAATCCTGAATATCGGAGTAGCCCTTTGGTTGGGTAATATGATGGGGCAAACCTATTACGGATTTTTTGCTGTTGCCGGATTTTACGCCATCGTTTCACTCATCTGCTGGCTATTTAGAAAGCCCTTCCTGAAACATCCTTTAAATGACTCGATCATCAATCAGATTTTAAAGGAGGACGAGCTATGAAGCATACCCGACAATCACTAAAAGAAACAATCAGGCTTCTTGAGATCCGCCAATCTGAAGAGAAAGAGGAGTTCAACAAACAGTTTAAAAAGACCTTTGACAGTCTGAGACCGATTAACCTGATCAAAAACTCTCTCCGCGATTTTTCACATATTATTGAAATTAAAAGCAATGTATTGGAGGCCTTTCTTCCCCTTATTACCAACTTTATTTCGGGGAAAATAATGAGAGGAAAGCGTAAAAACAGCATCCGACACGTTATTGCAACCATGGTACAGATCGCGATTACCAATTTCACGGCCAAGAACAGCCACGCAATTCTGGAAATATTGACCGAGTTTATCGACCGGATCAAAGAGTTCTTTCATCGACCGGAAGGCGCCGAGGAGGTTCCTGAAGAGGAGACAGAAGAACCAGATGAAGCTGCGGACACACAACAAAAGTCTGAAAAGCAGCAAGCCCCTCTTCCACCCGAGCCGGACAATGAAAAATAACTCTCCAATGAAGCCATCTTAAACGTTGGCTTTTTCTTTTTTGGTAAATCAGAAGCCCCAATTCTCGCAGAACCGGGAGCCCAGCGGGCTGTAATTTCACAGCAATAGTCGACTCACGAACAACATGTTGTACGAACGAAACAATAAGTTCTATCAAAATTTCTATTAAATTAGAATACCAAAAACCTAAAATCAATGCCGTATGACTAAAAAGATTTTACTTTCCGGAATCGCGGGCGGTGTTATTTTCTTCTTGCTCGGCTGGCTGTTTTACGGTATGCTGTTCGCTGATTTTTTTGAGAACAACGCAGGTACCGCAATCGGCGTTTATAAAAACGACACCGAGATAAGCCTACTCTTACTATTCATCGGAAACCTCGCCTGGGGATTCCTGCTCGCGACTATTTTTGGTTGTTGGGGGACAATCAAATCAGCCATGGACGGAACTTCAAAAGGCTTCATCTTGGGTATTCTCATGGGGCTGGGAATTGATTTAAGCATGTACGCGACATCGAACCTGATGAACTTTACCGCAGTGGTTGTTGACATTTGTATTTTTGGTATTGTGACAGCCATTGCCGGTGCAGTTGTCGGTGCCATTTTGAGTTCGGGCAATAAAGCGAACTAATTACACATTCTTATTTTCACAAGAATTCAAAGTACACAATAGAAAAGGGAAATTTCTGAGTATGAAAAAAGGCCTCAACTAAAACAGTTGAGGCCTTTCGTATATCTGGAATTACAGACTATTCAGACAAACGAGATGCCAGGTATTGACGGTTCAAACGGGCGATGTTGGTAATTGAAATGCTCTTCGGACATTCCACTTCACAAGCACCGGTATTTGTACAACCACCGAATCCAAGTTCATCCATTTTAGAAACCATCGCTTTTGCACGACGTTTTGCTTCAACACGACCTTGTGGCAGTAAAGCCAACTGGCTAACTTTTGCAGAAACAAACAACATTGCTGATGAGTTCTTACAAGCTGCCACGCAAGCACCACAACCGATACATGAAGCTGAATCCATTGCTTCATCGGCATCAACCTTTGAAATTGGAATCGCGTTAGCATCGGGTACACCACCGGTTGATACCGAAACATACCCTCCGGCTGCAATAATCTTATCAAAAGCACCACGATCAACGATCAGGTCTTTGATAATCGGGAAAGCAGCAGCGCGCCAAGGTTCAACAGTGACCGTTTCACCATCTTTGAATTTACGCATGTGCAGCTGGCAAGTTGTTACATCGTCATCCGGTCCGTGAGGACGGCCGTTGATATACAATGAACACATACCGCAAATACCTTCACGACAGTCGTGGTCAAAAGCCACGGGTTCTTTATTTTCACCAACCAATTGCTCGTTCAAAATATCCATCATTTCGAGGAATGAGCTGTCGGTAGAGATATTTTCTAATTTATAGGTTTCAAAACGGCCTTTTTCTTTGGGACCGTTCTGACGCCAAACCTTTAAGGTGAGATTTAATGTATTTTCCATGATTGATCTCTTATTAAAAAGCCATTACTTGTAATTACGTTGAACCATTTTCACACTCTCGTAAACCAACTCCTCTTTATTCAAAGCAGGATCTTGATTTTCGCCTTTATACTCCCAGCAGCCAACATAGGCGAATTTATCATCCTGACGCAAAGCTTCACCTTCACCAGTTTGATATTCTTCGCGGAAGTGTCCACCGCAGCTTTCATCACGGTTCAGCGCATCACGAGCCATCAAGTCACCAATTTCAAGGAAATCGGCTAAACGGCTGGCTTTCTCCAGTTCAATGTTCATTCCTTCTTTTGATCCCGGAATGCGTAAGTTTGACCAGAATTCTTTTTTAATTTCAGCAATACGTTCGATCGCGTGTTCCAGACCTTTTTTGTTACGGGCCATTCCCACGAAATCCCACATTACCAATCCAAGTTCTTTATGAAGGCTATCAACAGAACGCTCACCTTTAATGCTCAACAACTTTTCAAAACGAGCTTTAACAGACTTTTCAGCTTCAACAAACTCAGGTTCCTCAGTTGTCATTCGTGGTGTACGAATATCGTCAGCCAGGTAATTTTGAATGGTGTATGGTAATACGAAATACCCATCAGCTAAACCTTGCATCAAGGCTGATGCTCCCAAACGGTTTGCACCGTGATCGGAGAAGTTTGCTTCACCAGCCGCGAACAAACCAGGAATAGTTGTTTGCAGTTCGTAATCAACCCAGATACCACCCATTGTATAGTGGATTGCCGGATAGATCATCATCGGTGTTTCATATGGATTTTCGTCAACGATTTTCTCGTACATCTGGAACAAGTTACCGTAGCGAGCTTCAATCACGTTTTTACCTAAACGGTCGATTGATGATTTGAAGTCGAGGTAAACCGCCAAACCAGTACCAACGCCGAATCCGGCATCGCAACGTTCTTTGGCAGCACGTGAAGCAACGTCACGGGGAACCAGGTTACCGAATGCAGGATAACGACGCTCCAGGTAATAGTCGCGTTCGTCTTCCGACAAGTCAGTTGGTTTCTTTTTACCGGCGCGAATAGCTTCGGCATCTTCTTTTTTCTTCGGTACCCAAATCCGACCATCGTTACGCAATGATTCTGACATCAACGTCAGTTTCGATTGGAATTCACCATGAACAGGAATACATGTTGGGTGAATTTGCGCGTAACATGGGTTAGCGAACATGGCACCTTTATGGAATGCTTTAATTGCAGCAGAACCATTCGATCCCATTGCGTTTGTTGACAGGAAGAACGTGTTTCCGTAACCACCGGTAGCCAATACAACAGCATGACCGAAGTGACGTTCCAGTTTTCCTGTAACCAGGTCGCGGGCAATAATACCACGCGCTTTTCCGTCAACAATAACAATTTCAACCAATTCGGTACGGGTGTGCATCGTTACTGTTCCGGCATTCACCTGGCGCATTAATGCCTGGTAAGCACCTAACAACAATTGCTGTCCTGTTTGACCTTTTGCATAGAAAGTACGGCTAACCTGAGCACCACCAAAAGAACGGTTGTCCAACAAGCCACCATATTCGCGGGCAAAAGGAACACCTTGAGCCACACACTGGTCGATGATACTGTTACTCACTTCAGCCAAACGGTGAACGTTTGCTTCGCGGGCACGGTAGTCACCACCTTTAATTGTATCGTAAAACAAACGGTAAACCGAGTCGCCGTCGTTTGGATAGTTTTTAGCAGCATTGATACCCCCTTGTGCAGCGATAGAGTGCGCACGACGAGGAGAATCCTGGATTGTAAAGTTTTTTACATTGAAACCCATTTCACCAAGAGAGGCAGCAGCAGCACCACCAGCCAGACCGGTTCCAACAACAATCACATCTAGTTTACGTTTGTTGGCAGGGTTCACCAATTTTTGGTGATTTTTATAATTTGTCCACTTCTGGGCTAATGGCCCTTCGGGAATTCTTGCATCTAATTTGCTCATAATTTCAACTTCTTTTCAATTAAAATTTAATCAGGAAATACAATGGAATAATTGAAAAACCAACGGCTACAACGATTGCATAAACTTTGCCAACACATTGTAGACGCTTGAGCCAACTCTTATTACTCAAACCCAGCGTTTGGAATGAAGACCAAAATCCATGTCCCAGGTGAAATCCGAGTAAAATACCGCCAACGATGTAAAGTAAGCAATAGATTACACTAGCCTTAAATAAGCCGGCTACCAACGAATAGGTATCATGCATTTCAGCTCCGCCTACTTCGGCTGTACCCATTGAATGAGTGTCAAACTTAATCACATAATAGAAGTTCATGATGTGAATCACCAAGAAAACTAGTACCAAACCACCAAGGACTAACATATTCCGGGATGCCCAAGCGCTTGAATAACCGGCATTCGATTTGTCATAGCTAACCGGACGTGCCTTATAGTTTTGGAAACTGATAAGAAATGACCAGATGATATGTACAACGAATCCCAGACCAAGAACAGGCTCCATGATTTTAATCAATGGGTTTGTAGCCATAAAGTTTGCACCCAGGTTGAATAGCTCTCCGCTGTCGTCAAAAATCAACAGCAAGTTGATGCCCAAGTGGACGCAAATGAACATCATCAGGAACAAACCTGATATGCTCATAATAAATTTTCTTCCGATAGAGGCAGTCAGAAAATTGCTCATAGGATAACTGATTTATATTTAAACATTAATATTATTTCTGCAAAAGCTCAACAAAAGTAGGCCTCTCAAGTGTTCCCTACAATTAAAATGAACCCTAAAATAGCTAATTTAAACTGTTTCTAAGCACTGAAATGAGCCATACTCGTCAATTCACTATATAACAGCCAATTAATTAAAACCAAGATGTAAATTTTCTGTTAACACCTATGACCGGAATTGTTATCACAAGCCTTAGATCGAAGACACTAGATATCTAGATATTTTACTTGAATTGAGTATTTTAGATTCAAACTCAAGACATTAATACGCAAGTACAATCCGAAAAACCGGGCGGGATATTGAAAAACCAAGCTTTTTCCTATTTTTGCAAAGCATTTTCAGAAAATGATGGTTCCATAGTTCAACGGATAGAACAATAGTTTCCTAAACTGTAGATCCGGGTTCGATTCCCGGTGGGACTACTACTCTCAGAAACACACTCCTGACTTTCAGCAACCTACACAGATATTCATTTTTTAGGGGAAGAATCGGGAGAAGGACAAAGTAAGAAATTAGGTACATCGACACCTCTTCGACGATCAAGCTCATGAACACTTCCGGACAACTTCAATTACCAAAAACACTGTTATCGCTACTATCCTTATAGTCAAAAGATTCGACGACACTATTCTCTTCGAATCTCAAAGTCAATATTTTGCTATTAGAACGATTTGAAGCATCCATTATAAAGATACATGAGGTCGCAGATGATTTTGTTTCAGCGTGCAAAATATGTCCATATCTCCCTGCCTGTTGTCAAAGACTTTGATTGAGGTTGACAAAAAAGGGCTATAAACTCATCTTCAGCTGTAACACCGTCCTCAATTCCGTCAATGTCATCACTATTATGAATTACGCCAATACACATAGCTTGCCGTTGCACAACCACAAATAACGATTCATTACACCTCTTTCTTATACTTCAGCTACAGACTATCTTTCACGAATAGAGCTGCTTATTCTAAAACAACAAAGTCATTAAAGACAAAACCGTTTCCTCTCAAATGCGTATAAATTATCACGTTTAAAAATGAGATAACGTCCATAATTAACCAACCTAAATACGCACATGAAACCGACTCTGTTCAACAACAAACTCTTCCAATTCTTCTGGATCTTCATAATTTTTATTGCAATTAGCAATAGTTGTTATAATGTAAGGCAAATAACAAACAGCGATATCATAAACGAAGCAAATGAACGCACCATAATTATTCACAGTGATCACAGTGAATTGACTCCATTTGAATTAAAGAATCCCTCTATCGCAGATCTTAAACTAACCGGATATTACGAACCTGACTTTTCTACTTCCCCAAAAGCCAACAAGGGGACTTCCAAATCAAATAAACGCAAGGTAATAAATGTCTATGCTGACTTTGTAGAGGGAAGTCCAATCAATAATCAAATCACCATACCGTTGGATAATATTATTAAAGCGGAAGTAAAAGACTTAAAAGTCGGATCAACCTTGTTGCTCACAGGAGCGGCCATTACCGCTACAATATTACTAGTTTCAGCTTTAAAGGATGACGATCCGGCGCCACCGCCACCTCCTTCAAATGAATCCCCTCAATCGTGCCCATTTATATATGTAAACAATGGCACGACATATGATTTTATTGGGGAGATTTATGCTGGCGCAACTGCTCCTGAACTAGAAAGACATGATTATCTGTATTTACCAAGTTTTGCTCCAATAGATGGCAAATACAACATTAAAATGACCAATGAGCTAATGGAGGTCCAATATACAAATTTGGTGGAACTGTATGTTATTGATCATCAAAAGACTGACAACATTATCGTTGACAAATATGGCAAGGCCTATAACTGTAAAAATTTACAAGCCCCGATAAGCGCTACAAGTGAAAATGGAAGATCCATACTCAATGAAATCCTCTACAACGACGACTATAACTATGTCAATGATATCTTTAGTGACACACTTCCCAAAAATGCAATTTATCTGACATTTGACCGTCCGGCAAACTCTAACAATGCCAAACTGGTTGTTATCGGAAAGAACACAATTTGGCTAGATTACATATTTAAAGATTTTATTGCGCATTTCGGGAAAAAGTATGCCAAATGGGAAAAGAAGAGGAGACCAAACTCCACTGCAGCCCTACTTGAATGGATGCATGACCAGGGAGTTCTGCTATCTGCTTCCATTAAAACAAATACCGGATGGCAAGCTATCGACTATTTTAATGTTACAGGTTCGACTGCTGAAAAAAAAGATGTGTTATCGATCGATCTGACAAATATTAATTCAACAAAAATTGAAATTAAACTTGAAACAGGATTCCTGTTTTGGGAACTGAATTACATTAGCATGGATTTCTCAGACGATGTTGAACTACAAAAGATAGTTGTCAAACCAGAGTCTGTAACAGATCTCAACAATTCAGATTTATCAAGTAGTTTATTGTGGGATGATGATAAATACCTAATCCAACCAGAGCTTAATAGTGAAGCTTACATTTCATTTCAAGCACCTGAAATTCAGGAAGGATATGAAAGATCAATCTTTCTTCATGGCAAAGGTCATTATCGGATAATCAGTAATTCTGACGGCAAACCTGACATTTCATTTCTTAAAAGATTTAAAGAACCCGGTGCACTCATGGAACATTCGAGGAACACCTTTAATGAGTTCTACCAACACCTTAATAACTAATAAACAGACTTTTTGAATCTCTGACATCCCCGTTCCTTTAATAATCTCAACTGAGTTTCGAATGGAGTGTTAACGACATTCATCTTTTCACTATTCCTACAAAAAGGACAGGAATGCAAATCCCCTTCCTGGTCGATAAATAAATATCCTTCACCAGCACCAAAACAGCCGATGCGTCTTTGGTAGTATCCCGGATAAGATACGATAGGAAAATCGATGTATTCAGCTGAATAATTCATTTGAAGGTAAAAATCTTCAAGTATCTTAATCTGAAATTTATTTAATTCTACTTTTTTGTTTTCATAGTGCCCGATCGCGACAGGCTCAATAATCCGAATAAATGACGCCTTTAGCTTTTTGGCAAGCAAAGCATAATTCATCAGGTTTTGAGTAGAAATGAATAATTCGGTTGGACAAATTGCCAGACAAATCACTAATCCCTCCCGATGTGCATTGAGCGCAGCTTCTTCCACCCATTTATATGCATCTAAAGATCCTCTGTATTTGTTATGAGAATCGGGATCAAAATGATCCAAACTGATTGATATCCCTGTTAAACCTGCATTTTTTAATAATTTGGCATTTTCAGAGGTAAAATTACACCCTGAGGTCAACAACCAGAAATCGGTACTTGGCCTGGCGGAACTCAATAATTCCATTATATCGCCGATCCTGTTTAATGGCTCCCCCCCACTAAATTGAATTTGTGACACACCTAATTTTTGCACTTCATTAAGGATCTTTTTTAAATCATTTAAAGAAAGAGCATCATTTGAATCTTTTGTATTCCATTCAGAACAATGAATGCAGTTATAATGGCATTTGTTTGTCAAAGCCCAGATTACTGTGCTTAATTTATTTTTATCAATTAAATCAGGTTGTATTCTTGAAATTGATGCTTCCAAATAACTCTTAGTTGCAATCGATGGGTATCCGGGAATATTAATATCCCAATAATAACGGTTATCTACTTTAGCAAGTTTTATTAATTTATAATTGCCTTTATATTTTCTTCGCGCAATCTCCATCTTCGTTAAGATCTGAAATACTTTAAAAGGATCTTTAACAACTCGAATAGTAAGTTTCGCGATGTATAACCATATACATCTTAGCATGATATATCTATGGATACCTTTTATTATTTTCATCTCTTACAATAATCTACAACTTCCAAAGGGAACAATTCCTTTTCCCTCTGTTAAACAACCAGAGGGCCAAAAAGAACTAAGTTTTATCGTCATCAAATTCTACAATCTCCCCAAACCTTTTAATTTCTTCCAAACAGCATGAAGGATAAAGATTCCCCTTATACAACAGGGCATCCGGACATGCATCGCACAAATCCCGCTTTCCTTCGACGTTCCCCGGAGGATTAACAATATTAAGTGTCTGAACATTTAGCCTAGACGTAAACTCCCATGGAGCCGTAAAGAAACCAGTGATATATTTTCTGACAATTTTTCTTGCAGACTTATTGATTACACCCGACAGAATCAAGTATAACAGGGTATTAGTAAGTTGTTTCTTTTTTAAAATGAAAAAATATTTCCCTTTTCGAAAATGATGAAATACGTGTAGTAATTCGACTAGTTTTTTATCAAAAAAATCTATTCTCTTATTGTTATGGCTGATCCAAAATGAGTATAGCCATTTTATATCCTGACCAACTGCCTGACTACCTAAATACCCACTAAACACGATGACCTTATCGGGTTTAGAAATCACATCAATCAACTCTGGTAGATAAACCCAATCATTCGTATCTAATCTTCTACCATTCTCAAAAATTACTTCCCGCTTTAATATCAGTAAAAGGAAGTCCACTTTTTTAGGATTAGCCTGTATCCAATCGATTACATCAGGAATCTGATTCAGGTTCTTTTGGGATATCACACATGAAAAGCCGAGAAAAATATCACCTACCTTATAAACGAGGTCAGCATATTTTTTCCTCAATTTATTTAACATAATCTCTGACTCTTCACTATTTGCTTTTAATGAATCGATCCTGATTAATAATCCGGTTAATCCGGCACTTTTCATCTCCAACAGAATCTCTTCTGTAAGCAAGGTCCCATTTGTAAGCAATAACGTATTTAAACCAAGTTCATCAATAAAGAAAAGTATCTCAATAATACCGGGATGCATCAATGGTTCTCCACCGCTAATGGAAATTGTCTGGCAATTTCGCATTGCAATAAGATCCAGTATCTCCTTTTTAATATCATCAATCGACTTATGCCTTGGAGTATTATCAGTTCTATCACAACCCCTGTAACAACCAGGGCAACTAATATTGCAGTAAGTAGTTATCTCGATCCAACCATTCGGATTATCATTTTTTGACCATGGCAGCCTATATAAATCTCGTATATCAATTTTGTTACTCATCCAATTGTATCCAATACACTTTATTGTAGAAATTAATCTATATTTAGATAGCAACGATATCTATTATTAATAGGTTAGAAATCTCTTACGATAAGTTAGCTCAATAAGCAACAAAAAGCAATTTGAAAACTTAAAAAATTAAGAATGGGGGTCGTTATTCAAAAAATGGGAAGTTATTATGAATATGGTTCAGATATAACCTTCGAGGAATATCCGAATCAAGTTCTAAACACTGCAGAAAAATCATTGAATCAAATACTGGAAACGCCTCTGCCTGATAATATCACTCATCTAATTGTTGCAACAACATGTCCGGATAGTATTGCGCCATCGCTGGGACAATCAATAAATGAAAAGTATCAACCGGTATTTTCAAATTGTCATGTCATTGACCTGGTCCAAGGGTGTGCCGGAGGAGCTTCTGCTATGATTTTAGGTAGCCAACTAGCAGAATTACATCAAAGCTCGGTGGTAGTCGTGCTATCTGACGCTGCAAGAAAGGCAACATCAAAAAAAAATAAACATCATCATATTTTTGGGAATGGATCATTCTCATGTATAATCAGTTATTCAGACTCATCGAAGAAGCTATTACATTATAAATCCGAACAATATAAGGAGTTATTAGAGGTCGTTACAGTTAAACTGGGGCATGATGCCGGGTATGAAATCCAAAACAATAAGAATTTTCTTGATGAACCAATCAGATACTTAGGCCTAAACATGAATAATACACTCGCAATTAAACTACTAAAAAAAGCAGAAGATTTTTATGACAAATTTGTTCAGATTTCAGGCACACCAGATATAATGATTCTTCATCAGGTAAATCCAACAATCATCCGGTTATTAAAGACAGTGTTCTCTAAAAACAAAATCTATTTTGCAGATACTTCTAATATAACCGGGAATTGTGGCACTGCTTCTATCGGGATTGCTCTTGATATTCATAAAACGAAAGTACAAGATAAAAAAGTGCTAATTTGCAGCTTTGGAACAGGTGGTGTTATTACAGCCGGCATGTGGCAAATGTAGTTTATATCTAATTCGCCCTATCTTTTGTTCGAGAGAAATAACATGACCTCAAAATGGCTTTATTTAACAAAGTCTCCCATCAATATGAGTCTGATCAGTCTTCGTCCTGATTGTTGAGATGATGTTCAAAGCGATCCTTTAGAGCGACTTATCGCTAAAGATTTTCTGGTACACCATAACCCCTACTCCTTTCAGTCCCGAATTCTCGCCCATCTCTGAGACTTCGATTCTCACGCTGTCGAGAATGCTCTCCAGGCAGTATTTATGCAAGGCTTGTTGAATAGGGATTAACACATACTGGCTGGCTTTGATTATTGGACCACTCAACACAATTAATTCAGGATTAAACAACTGAATCATGACCGACAAGCCCCAAGCCATCCGGGTACTTATTTTCGCCAATAGAGAAATAGAAAGCTCATCTCCCTTTTTCGCGCAATCAATAATGTCGACGGCCTTCAAGGCGGCCGGATTTTTGGCAAACCTGCTGGCAAGTTGTGAAACTGCTCCTTTATTTAGTTCTTCTTTAGCCATACTGATTAGCTTACGGGTACCGGCCATACTCTCCAAACATCCTTTCTTACCACATTCGCATAAATCGCCGTCCTCTTCTACACGAATATGACTTAATTCACCCGCACTTCCATTGGTACCACTGAATATTTCACCATTTAGAATCATGCCAAGTCCCAGCCCCCAATCCCAGTTGATGACAATTGTATTTCGCGAGTTCTTTGCTTTCCCAAAAATAAACTCACCCAATGCCTGCATCCTGGCGTCATTTTCGATGTAAGTGCGAATGTTGAACCGTGAATTAAACCGACTGACAACATCCCGAGCGGCCTCATTTTTAATTGTTTTATTGATGCCTTCTTCAGCATCTATAAGCCCCGGCATACTCAAGCCGATTGCAACAATCTGTTCGCGTGACAGGTCTGTCTGTTTCAACAATAAATCCAGGATCTCATCGACTTTTGACTCCAAAGACGGATCATCAATATTGGTTTCAAACTCCATGATTGAAGAAACCTCAACATTCTGGCTATTATAAATAACTGCTCTTGCTGAATAATGTCCCAACTCGACGGCGAGAATATAAAAGGCATCAGAGGTCAAGCTGTAGATTGTCGGCTTTCGTCCTCCTTTTGAATCACCTATACCTTCAATTTTAACAATTTTATCCGCGATCAATTCCTCCAGGACAGATCGAATAGTGGGTAAACTCACATTCGCCTTTTTCCCCAAAGCTGACGCTGAACGAGATTTCTTGGTGTACAAAATTCGCAATATATGCATCTTAAGCCGATAGCGCTTCAATTCGCTTATAGGCATCTTGCTGATATCCACTGCATTTAGCAAAACCATGGAAAAGCTGTTTAGTAATTAAGTATACATGAAGCGGATTAAAACCAACCTTCTGATAAGTCCGGAACAAGCCCTTGCTGATTTACAAACCGCACATTAATTGGCCCAAATTTAATTAAACATATTGAACAATTCTCTCACAGACAGCTATTCTTTCGACAAAGACTACACGACGAACTAGTAAAAGTGAAATTGGAGTAAAGGAAGAAATGAGATTTCTTCCTTTACTTCCTAAATTATTTGAAGTTTACTTAGCCCACCACAGTTTGGTTGCCTGAACATCAACCCCCTGCCTTGAGATGGCTTCCTGTAAATTTTCATTATTTGTGCTGTACGGACTTGAACCATAACGCATACGTTGCGGATATTCTCCATTCAGCGTTCCTAAACCATAGATATCGACATCGGAAACACCTTGTGCCAAAGACACTGGATAGCCCGTTTTACGTACAATTGCCCATGCCTCAAAACCTTCAGTGTAGTTGGCCAACCATCGCTGTACAACAACTTTTTCCATATCATTGGTTCCATCCAGGGTTGCCATTGAAGAGGTAGCCAGGAAATCATCAACATCGGCCTGATCAACTCCCCACACCAACATTGCATATTTTAAGCCTTCGCGATACAAGCTGTTAGCATCGCCGCTTCCATAGCCCATTAAAATAGCCTGAGCCTGCATGAAATAAGACTCTCCCGTTGTTTGTACAATCTCCGGTGCAATAGCCTCTCCTTCATTTTTCTTCTGAATAATGTATTGCGCAGGTTTGCTAAACAGTGGATAACGGGCATAATTCATCATGTCTGAATTTAAGCGAACAGGCTGCCCAACATAGTAAGTCGCTGCTGCCATAGAAATCACAGAGGCCCCATCTTCATTGGTCGTTTCGGTATAAACTGCACCGGCATCATCGAGTGCTGCCAAAATGAAGTTTTTCCGTTTTAGATACATCGCATCAGTATCAGAACTCGGCTTCGGAATGACAATGGCATCGCCACCAACAGCGGGCTGCGCATATTTTGACAAACGAGGATCGCCGTTTTTCTGCAAGTAATCAATCACTTCCTGACTAACTGTCCAGTCCGACCCCTCGCCAAAATTATACCACACATCGCCGTAACATGAACTATTCCATTGGTCTATAACATTATCTTTCGGCAACAAACAGTCATCCGAAGCATCCATTAACAAATCAGCAGCCATTGCTTCATTAATGGCCTGATCGGCAAAGGAAGCACCATCGGCCCCTTGGGCACGCAAGCCAATTTTCAACTTTAAGGTGTTCGCCAGCCTTTTCCATTTTTGCAAATCACCCCCGTAAAATAAATCGTTCGTTCCCAGATCTTCGGTCCCAATACCGGTCGCCGATTCTGACCCGATAAGACTCATCGCTTCATCCAAATCGGCAATAATTCCTTCGTAAATATCGAGCTGAGTATCAAATTTCGGCTGAAGAATTTCGAGGTTACCACTTTCAAAATAAGGAACTTCACCAAAAGTATCGGTAAACTTTTGGTAAAACAGACTCTTCATGATCAGTGCTGTGGCATAGGTCAGCGGGTTTTCGAGGTCGCCCCCAGGCTGAGTTAACTGCAGGTATGTATTAATTGTGCTGTTATAGCCTTCAAAATAATCCCAGGCAGCATCGGTATAACCGGCGCTGTATGTATAGCCGAGTTCATCAGACCACCACGAACTGTTAAATCCAAAACAAAACATACCAGCATAACGGTCTACATGAATCAATTGCGCACGCCAATATGGATATCGGTCCGGTGCAAAAAGCTTCACTTGTGTTCCGGTGATAAAATATCGTGCGGATATTTGATCTCCTAAAATTGCATTCGGGTCTTTATTAATATCCACGAAGTCGGATGTGCAACTACCCAACCCTAATGCGACGACAATGGCTATCAGCAATTTATTTAATTTCATAATTTTCAAGAATTAAGGATTAAAAGTTCACATTCAAATTGAAACCAATACTGCGACTTGTAGGCAACGGATAATATACAATTCCCTGAGCGTAAGAAGATACACTGTAACTGGACTCAGGATCGAAGTTGTCTGTATCCTTGTAAATGAAGAACAAATTACGACCAACAATACCAAGTGAAGCATTCTTCACAATGGTGCCATCCAGCCATTTCGATGGAACATTCCAAATCAATGAAACTTCGCGCAAACGTACATTGGTTTGATCGTATATATATTCCGAAGCAATTGAACTTACTGCCCCCCAGTAATCCTGAGCAGAAATAGAAGTCGTATTGGCTGACCCGTCACTCAAAACGCCATCTACCACAACACCACCTTCCCGGTATTGAAGTGTACGTTTGCTCGTGCCATCATCATCCATACCGGAGTCGGTTCCAGAATATACTTCACCACCAAAGCGGGCATCAATCAAGAAACTCAACTTCCAGTCTTTATACTTCATCGTATTACTCAATCCTCCGGTCCAGTCGGGCTGGTAGTTTCCTAAGTGAACTTTCTCACTTCCGGCCTGTGGTCTCCCATCATCCCGAACCAGGATTTTCCCATTATTATCTCTTGCCCAATCGGTTCCGTAGATATCACCAAAACCGCCACCAACGGTTGCTTTAACGATCACATTTCCGCTGTTTATTGTTGAGAACGTGAAATCATCGGTTCCCTCGATCAGCTCGTTCATCTTGTTCTTGTTGGTTGCAAAGTTTAACGAAACATCCCAACTGAAATCAGAAGTCTTAACCGGAAGACCACCGATCATCATTTCAAAACCTTTATTTTCAATTTCACCGACATTTTCCTTCATATAACTATAGCCAGTTGATTTCGAAATCGGAACATCCATGATCAGATCCTTAGACACAATATCATAGTAAGCCAAATCAGTGTACAAACGATCTCCGAAGAAACGGAATTCACCACCGATTTCAAATGAACGAACATCTTCGGGTTTCAGATTCGGATTGTACTTGGTCTCATTTCTGGACATCATTGTTTCGCCGAGATAAGAACTTGAAATTGACGCCAACGAATAGGTGTCGTACAGTTGATAAGGACTGGTGTCGTTACCTACCTGAGCCCAACTGGCACGAACTTTTGAATATGAAAGAACAGAACTATCAAGATCCAGCAGATCGTTAAACAAAATCGATGTACTAACCGATGGATAGAAATATGACCAGTTCGAGTCAGGTAAAGTTGAAGACCAGTCGTTACGGGCTGAAAAATCCAGATAGAACCAACGATCATATGCAAAACTTAAGGTACCATATAACGAATTGGTTTCCTTTTCCTGTAACGGTGTAAACCCGGGCGTGACCACTGAAGCGCTGCTTAACGGAGGACCGTCCGGAATTCGAAACTTCGAACCGCTAACACTGTGCCCCCTGTTTGTCCGGTACATGTGGTTACCTCCCAATGAGGCGTTCAGGTTAACTTTTTCTGTCAGGTCTCTTTTAAACAGGAACAAAAAATCGGCATTTGTTTCCTGAGATTGTAACTCCCGGTAATTGAATGAACCTGTTGAGCTGTACCAATGTCCGTATTGATTGACGGATTCAATATTCACCGTCGACATGTCGGTACCAATGCGAACGTAGGCCGATAACCAATCGGTGAATTCGTATTGAATTTTAGCAAATCCCTGGAAGCGATCTTTCCAGTCTTCATTTTTATCATTGTAAAGTGTCCAATATGGGTTTGCATTCAGCGATGTCGCGGAAACAGAGCTTAAGGTTTCCGGATCCTGGTAGTTTTTGTAGTCATTAATAGCAACATTCCTTGGAATATTATACAAGTTCGACATCAAACCTTCAGTCCCGAGCGTCGGGCGATTTTTCCCGTACTGATTGAAATAAGTCGCTTTTGCATCAACCGACAATTTATCTGTTAGATTCGCAAAACCCCGCAAGTTGAAGTTATGACGTTTGATTTTTGAATTCGGAATAACTGACTTGGATTCCGTGTTGGTATACGAAAAACGAACATTCATTTTATCGTTACCAGCCGTCAATGCCAACGTATTAATCGACGTTGTTCCGGTGTCAAAAAAGTCTTTTACATTGTCGGGCTGAGGACTATACGGTTTATTTTCACCGGTGTAATACAACTGGCTTGAACCATCCATCAGGCCCCCCCACGACCCTCCTGCACCTTTCAAATCCTCAACGTTCGACGGAACATACCCTTCAGTACCCTGACCGTACTTATTTTGATATTCGGGAAGAAGCATTGGTGTTTCGAAAGTTGTATTCGATGTGAACGAAACTCCAACACCTTTACCTGCAGAACCTTTTTTAGTCGTAATCATGATAACACCGTTGGCGGCCCGGGAACCATAAAGTGCCGCAGCATTTGGCCCTTTCAACACCGAAATACTGGCAATATCGTCCGGGTTAATATCAGCAATTCCAGAACCATAGTCGGATTTTGAATATTCACCCGCCTCGTTTTCATTGGCACTACCAAAGCCAGCGTTGCTCATTGGAATACCATCTACAACATAAAGAGGCTCATTATTTCCGGTTAACGAGTTGTTACCACGAATGACAACTCTTGAACTACTCCCCGGACCGAACGATCCCTGGGTAATTGTAACACCGGCAACACGACCGGAAAGTGAATTCATTGGGTTTACATCCTTAACGGTAGAAACCTCTTCACTCCCAACTTCGGCAACCGAATATCCCAGCGATTTTTTCTCACGCGTTATACCCAATGCGGTAACCACAACTTCCTCTAGTCCCTCAGTCTCGGGAACTAAAACAATATCCAGCGTTTGGGAGCTGGTAGCCACCACTTCTTGAACTGTCATTCCGATAAAGGAGAAAACAACAGTTGCCCCTTGGGGGAGACTGATCGAATATTGACCATCAAAGTTAGTCACTGTGCCATGATTCGTTCCTTTTTCCAGCACTGAAACACCTGGTAAAGGACTTCCATCTTCAGAACTGGTAACAGTTCCCGAAAGATTGACTTCCTGAGCAAGTAATGCTCCGATTCCTAAAAAAAATACAGCTAAGATTGCAATACACTTTCTTAACCAATTAAACTTTAGATTCATAAGCAAGGTTTTTGGTTCTAATTGATAGGAAAAAAATTATTAATTCATAAAGTCAGGACATCAAATCACTTTGAGATTCGTTAATCTTTATTTGCACAATTTAACTTTTCTTGTGATTTCGAGAATAACTTTAGAAGATTTTTTCTTAAGCAATTGCTACAAAACATCTTTTTTTCACTTTGGAGATCACAAAACATGATTTTGATCATTATCCATGCTCTCATGGCAAACAACAGACCTATAAACCAACACATTCAGATCACTCGATCACCTCACTTATGATAAAACCAAGACAGAACAATGCCGCACACAACGAACAAAAGGTGATATGTCGTGAATACACAAACAAGTTCAGCTGAAAGACCAAACGTATCCTATTTAATTAAACGCATATGATTCAACGGGGAGAAAATTGAGAATTATTGTTCAAGAAGCTTTTTCAACTCGTCTATGCCATGAATAGCATTTTGGGGCAAAGACTCGCCGTTTCTTCCAAACACGAGCATTTTTTCTAGTGGTTGAACAGTAACCAATTCTTCGGTCACTTTTCCTTCGGCATCAAGGACGCTATTCAAATCCAGTGTAAACACGTCGGCAAAGAATCCATAGACAGCCTTGCGTTTAGATGGTCCGTAGTCATGCTTTTCATCAGGGAAATGGACATTTTGGACAAGCGCCGGCTTACCGTACAAACTATATCTATCTTGAATGAAAGGGAACTCGATTTCCGGTACATGGGCAGTCCAGTCTCCGCCGTCCGAGACAACCAACATTGGCCGGGGAGCTGCCATTGCCGCAATCTCAGCATTATTTGTTCCCCACCGACCGCATGCATGAATAGGCATACCGCTTTCGCAGGGGCAACCGCCAAAAAACCAGGAAGACACCATCACGACCGGTGCACTGGCAGCCACTCGATCGTCCAAAGCAGTCAACAAAAAAGTCTGCGTTCCACCGCCCGAAGCTCCGGTCATACCAACTCTCTGAGAATCGACATCCGGTAATGAGCAAAGAAAATCAAGCACCCGGATGCTATTCCAGGTCTGCATGCTCTGTGCTAATCCGGTCCGGTGAGCGCCATAAGGGAACTGCAAGCCGGATTCCCCTTTCGCAAACATATCGTAGCTAAATACAACAGCCCCCATCCGCGCCAGTGATGCTGCCAGTTTCTGCGAACTCTCATGATAATGTTGCATATCTCCGTGCCCTTGCGCCAATAATATCGCGGGAGACTTCCCTTTCAATTGTGCGGGCTTGTATAGACTTCCTGATATATAGACGCCCGGCAGCGTTTCCAAAGCGACATCTTCAACCGAATATCCATCCATCATCTCAGCCGTTGTGTAAATTGGATTTAATTCGTTTTTTTGAGGTAGTGGATCAAGGCTCAGCGCTTCAAACAGACAGGTTCTCAGGTTTTCCTTTCGGGCATTCCAACTTTCCAAATCCGGAGACAAACCAGCCAGCCTTTCCAGATGCTTTTTCCCTTCTTCCACCGATCGGACATAGTAACGGAAAGGCAAAACCACATAAACCGAATCACTTTTCTTACTGAATACTAAATCAAGGGGGCCAAGAACATTGTACAATGTAGTCTCCAACTCACTTTGAAATCGCCAGCGTGCAAAACGAACCTCCAGCGTGTCAACCCATTCCGAGTCATATTCCAAATGAACCTGAAACCGACGTTCAACCTCTGTTAGAACCTGATCTAATGGCAATTCAAAACTATTATCAATTGATTGTGCCCAAAGTCCTGAGATAATTACCAGAAATAAGCAAAGGATGGTTAATCGTTTCATGTATTGACTTTTTTTGACAAAGGTTAATCTTCTTTTACGACAATTGCGCTATCTCGTTCCGGGTGAGCAGCGCTGCCAGTAATACCCTCTAGATTGAGAGAAGTAACATCGTGCGCTTCGAGTAGATGTGTGAAATATTCAGGCACATTCGTGCCCCAGTCAACAGAGCAATTTTTCAACGTTAGCTGATCGGCAAAACGAATATAATAGCCCGGAGTATTTCGATATTCAATCTCATCATATGCCTTTGTAGGCCGATTATCCATCAGTTTCCCAGGATACCTGGTCCATCGATCCATCTTTAAATGAACCCCCTCGAACCAAATATTTCGAATCCGACTTTCTTTAGTTCCATTAATCCGAACGCTATTTTCTGCCCTTCCGGTAACATTTCTTACAACAACATTACGAATAGTACCGATTCTTCCCCCCGGTAATCGAGGAATAGCGGTGAACGAAATAGCTTCTCCTCTTCCCCACCACGGATCAGAATGGTAACGCGAAACAAAATTGATGTCTTTAAACAAAACATTGAATACATTCCCTTCGTCACGCAACTGAATCGTTAAGCCGCGGCAGCTGGTCTTAATTTCACAACGCTCAAAAGTTATATTGAAAATATCCTGCGTCGTCTCCGTTCCGATTTTGACACCGGAGTCCTGTGTTTCAATGATACAATCGTGAACCCAGATATTCGCAGATGGCCCGTAATCCTGATCCTGACGTGCTGCTTTCACTACTATAGCATCATCGCCACAGCTTATGCGGCAATTTCGAATCTCAACATTCCTACAATGATCCGGATCAATTCCGTCGCAATTCGGCACATCCAAATTATTATCAATCCGAATTCCGTCAACCAGCACGTTTTCACATCCCAATAGATGCAATGTCCAAAGCGGAGCCTTTTCAATCGTAATATCGCAAATATGAAGATCGTTGCACGAGGTAAAGGCAAATAATTTAGGACGCCAATCCTTTGGAATCCACCATTCATTTTCCTCTTCGTAATGCGACATAAAATCCAAGGCCCGACCATTGATTCGGCCTGTTCCACTGACAGAAAGATTGACGGCACCATCAGCTATTAGCGCAGCGTCGCCAGAGAAATCTTCTTTTCTGACGCTAACAACCAATTGAGCTCCATTATCGATATGAAAATCAATATTACTCTTTAGTTCGAGCGTTCCAATTACATATTGATGATCCCCCGGAATTAAAACCTGAGCACCATTGCCAACCACATTTGCTGCATCAATCGCTTTTTGAATCGCTTTTGTATCCAATGTCACTCCATCGCCAACGGCACCATAACTCATCACGTTGAAAACCTCCTGAGGATCTGCCGCTAAGTCAAAATTTGCAATTACAACCATCGTCACAACCCAAAAGAAACGAGCTCTAATTTTCGGTTTCATGCACACTGATTTTATATGATGGCAACACTATTTACTTCAAAGCCTGATGCTATATATGTGTATATCTTCAATTTCCTGTCGGGATTTCACGGTCCGAAAGCCAAAATAACCTTCGGTTAAAGGATCCGGGTCGTCGTAGGTGAAGTATTCTTCGCCATTAACAAATACCTTCGTTGTTCCATTACAAATCACAACTTGCACAAAATAGCTTTGGTTGGGCTGAAGCAAATGCTTCTCGTCGTTTTTCTCCTGAAGCAAGAAACGCTCGCCGGTCCCCATGTATTTGCGGAAGCGCGTTGTCGAATTGTAGTTACCACCGATACCCACATAATATAAACTCAGCGAATCGTATTGTGCAAAAGTACCATCGCGGTTAAACAGACTCTCATTACGCGGATCGGTTGCCATCCAAAAGAAATTGAAATCAGACAGGCGATCATTGGCGCCATCACCCATCACAACTTTGCGGTTAAATTCAATGAGCAGGTTTCCGAAGAGCTTTTGCTTGCACCAAATAGTGGCACCGCTATTCACGTCAATCAACAATTGACCATCCCGGATCTCAACCTTGCTCTCATCCGACAATTTGTTTTCGACCACCCAATCCGAAAGATCTGTGTCAAAATTATCCTGAAAAATCAAGGAGTCCTTCTGATAGTCCCCTTGCCCTGCTAAATCTCCAGATATTACAATCGCCACCACACTCAACAGGATGGTCAACAGCCAAACTCCATTACTCATTCCGTACACTTTCATAATAATTAAATCCATTTTAAATCTTACTCCTCAATCTCCGAATCCGTTTCTTCCGTCTGAGGAATCTCGTCCGGCATCTGTTCACCAGCCAGCTGCAACAACTCTATCGCATTCAAACACCATTGAGCTGTATGATTGGTCGAAACGCCCCGAACCTCCTCAACCGGCGCTAAGCTTTGAATACCATTGAAGGTTTGGGTGTCGAAGCTTGTGCGCCAGCGACCGCGTTGAGATTCGAGGAACATATCCCACGCCCGTTGCGCATACTTGGTGTCGTCCGAGTGACTATACCAATACGCTGACAAGCGACCGTACCACGGACCCGGTTTCCCTAGCTCAGCTTTCACACCCAGTTCTTTTTCTATTTCCTGTTCAGGCGCGGCATAGAGCCGACAAAACTGAAACCACAGCTTGTTCCACTTTTTATCATTGAGCAAATTCGTCAGTTCGTAGGCAACCTCGGGACCGCCCATCAAAACAGACAAATGAGCTGAGCCTACATCTTTGGGATTCAGTTGATATAGCTGGTAAGTTGAAGGATCGTAACCGAAAGCTGCATTCACTCCCGAAAAGAAACCATGAGGCATCTTCGACAAGCTGTTTACTCCTTTCATGATCCGTTCGCGATATTGATTGTCGCCTGTTCGTTCCCAGGCTGTCATCCAGTTGCCAACCAAAGCCAGCCAATCGGGTCCAACACGAACATGTGTCGGATCAGGCCCTTTCTCCAGAATCTGCCGTAACGGATCAAACTCGCCAATGGCCCTGTTCGATGCTTCGACCGATGCCTGCATCAAATCGCCGGTCCGTTCGTCGGTAGTCAGGTAATAATAAAACCGACCCAAAGCCGCCTGCGAAATCCGCACTTCCTTAGCTCCGCATCCCCAGTGACGAACATTATGCCGCGAGCCCAGCCCTTCAAACCGGCCCAAATGGTATACATCTACTTCGCCGGTGTGACGGGTTAACGCCTCTGCCATCCGAAAAATATCTTCCCTACCCGACCGCAGATAACTATACCAAAGCCACATATTGGGCATTAACTCCGTATTGTCCCAGGCAAAGCCACCCACATCGTACATCCACACATGCCGATCCGGATCATAGGCGTGCATGATGTCGCCGTAATCCCAGAAACCATACCAGTGCCGCTGTTCAACTTCCAGCTTGTAGTATGCCAAAGCCTTATCCAGTTGATCTTCCAGCCACGACTTCGCAGCGGTGCTGTGATCCGGTATACTCCAGATACCCAACACCGGAATCTGATGAATATATTCAGGCTGAACGGTCAGCAAAGGCGGATTACTCCCCCGATCGGCAATCTCTTTTAGCAATTCATAAGACGGAACATCCGCTGACGGATGGATAACAAATTCGGTAGTCCTCCCAACACCTGTAGCGAGACTAAACCCGGGCTGAACATCCTCATAGCTGGCAATCAGGTTATGTGGAATTGTATCGTAATGACGCATATCCATGGACTCCGCTTCGGGAGACCACAACCAAAGCCTCATCTCGGCAGTATCGCTTTTAGCATTTCTGATTTCCAATGCAGAGGGGAACGACTGCCAAAAATCGCGCATGCAAACTGCCAGACCTCCGCTCACATCACCAACAAATGCCATTCCCAGGGAACGGTTACCGGCGCCAGCATCAATCCATGCACTTTGGTCGTTCGTGCGCTTTTTTACCCGAAAGCCATCCGCATCCAATTGTGTTAGTTTGAAATCGTTCCACGATGCCAAATGATCAATCAGGAATTGCTGTTTGTCCGAATACTCCTCTTTCGCCAAAAGCCGTTTTCCTTCCAACTGCAGCGCATACCAATCTTTTTCGTCCCCTCTTCCTGAAAACGGATACCTTCCTTTCAGCGGTTGAACAGGCTCGTCCCACAACCGGCCATCATCACCCGCCAAACGAATATGCCGATTATACATCGCCTCGCGTAATGGAACTTCAAAAGTCATCGCTAACCCTCGTATAAAATCAAATTTCTGGTCCCCATCGTAGATGATGGTATGCACAATCCGAACGTCCTGCACTCCTTTATAAAAGTATAGACGCAAGACAAAAGGCAACAAAACCCGGGCTCCTTGCACTGCACAATGCCTCCCTTCAACCTTCAGTACTGCCCGAACCGGCCCGCTCTGCTCTAAAGTAACCTTGTCGATGCGACTTACATATTTTTTACGATCGGGTTGATCGCCAAATTCATTGCCTACGCCATTTTGATTCACACAAAGCAGTTGACCATCGACGGCAACCTTACGTCCATCAACCGTTATCGATTGGATGAACGAACTTCCCGATTTTGGAACCACACACTCTAACTTTCCTGTGTTTATTGAGAAGCCCTGAGCATCCTCAAGCACAAACAACTTGACCGAATCATCCAAATTTTTAGCTATCGGATTCAGTGAGAATATGGAGTCCGAACTGGCAGGAACAACAGCACCAAAGCCCAACCACTTCAAGCTCCCGTCCGGCCAATATGCCAGAGGCCACGACTGCAGTTCGATGGATTGATCATCCCCGGTCATCAAAACGAAGTCATCACCTATATGAACGGTTCCTTCCGGGAAAGGAACTCCCCAACTTACACCAACTAGTGCGGATGGTGGCTTTCTGCCTAACCAACGCAGCTCTACGCCATCTTGTCCCTTTAAACTAATTGGATTGAGGAGATTAATTGACACCGTTGCCAACAGCAACAACAGAACTTTTCGTACAAGCAACCATTCATTCAGTTTGATTAGCATGATTTATTGAATTTCGTAGTAAAATCAAAAATACGGCTTTACATCCGATCAACCCCGTGTCAACTTTATTTCCCCGGGAATAACGGCAATAACAAAACATCGCTGTCTGTGAAACGACTGGAGTTAATTAAAACCCATTTCCCATCGGGACTAACAGACGGGTGCAAATGAGCTTCGCTGGTAAAAGGGCTGACACTTATCCCGCGATGTCCCTGAGTAAGCAACACAACATCATTATTATCTTCTGCATTAATTCGGTACAGTCTTCCATCAAAAGTATCTGACACAATCCATTTCCGATCGGGAGTTGCATTGCAATGCCAGTATCCTCCCTTATTCGTTTGCCCGTGAAAAGTAGGCTCATTAGTGCGAATGTTTAGAGAATACAATCCGGTTTGGTTTGTCTGTAAACGATCCAGATGCCCCATCAAGTGAAAAAGAATATGATCAGGCCCCATAAACACTTCATGCGTTACCCAATCGTTTTCATGTTCATTATAAATCGGCTTATTCGTAACATTCCCGTCTGCATCAACTGTCATGTACCACATCCGTTGTGGTGAATCACCTCCGGTCTCCCAGCAATACATGACTTCGCCGGTTATGAAAGGATTCGACTGCAAATGACCGATCCGAAAAGGAACCTCCAACACCTTGGTGGTTTTACCTGATTCAAAATCGACACAGTAAATTTCAGATTTCTCTTTACCCAAACCCCGCGAAAAGAATACCCGGTTCTCTTTGGCATCAAGCCCCAGGCCGGATGGCCGAATGGAATCGGGAACAACTGCCAGCTCCACTTCGTAATCTTCCGGCTGACCAACCGTCCCTTTATTGCTGTCCGCCAGTAGCTCGTCCAGTTTTAGCTGCACCAAACGATTACCACGGAACAAATAAGCTGAGTTTGTGTGCCACCCCAAGTGCAAATCACTACCTCTATTGCCTGTCGTAATCTGCGTAATTTCAAAACTATCCATCGAGATAGCGTAGGCCTGCCGATCCCGCTTGTCCTTAGTTGACGTCCGGTCGGAGGTAATTACCACATATTTCCCGTCAGCGGTCCATTGCGGATGGGTTTGGTACATTTTTGAGTTATTATGACGAGAAGTTGTCAGTGCGTTAACTTTGGTCCCCGTAACATCGTCGATATAAGTAAAATTCTCGGATGGAAACTGCTGACCAAAAACATCATCCCCAGCCATATCGAAGGTGTGATAAACTCCCGACAAGCTTGAATAATCCTTACCATTAACAACTTGTGCGCGGATATACTGGGAAGAGAACAAGGCTAATACTCCCAATAAAACGGAAACCAAGCCTTGCAAGTTTCTGCTGCCATGATCATCCATATCAGTTTTGTTTAGTGTTTAAGAGTCGTTCATAAAAAAGCCAAGGATCGACTGATTCAATTCCTTACAAAAAAAGAAACAGCCCGAACATAGTTATTCGGGCTGCTATAATTAGTTATTAATATCCAGGATTCTGTTGAAGGTTGGAATTTGCATTGATTGCAGCCTGCGGTATCGGAAATAAGTTCCAATGATCGTCAGATGCTGCATCTTTAAATTCCCAGGCGTCATTGAATTTTCCAAAGCGAATCAAGTCATTCCTGCGTTTCATCTCAAAAACTAACTCCCTGCCTCGTTCTTCGAAAATATCATTCAACGTAACCGAAGCAAGTGTTGAAGCATGACTTCTAGCTCTCACTTGGTTAACCAGCGGCAAAGCCAGATCAAATGATCCTTTACGAGCCAAAGCTTCTGCTTTCATCAGAATTACATCTGCCAAACGGAACCATGCAATATCATTTCCGGCATTACCTCCATTGGTGTTGGGATCAAGCCCCCACTTTATCCATTTAATACCGGCGTTCATCGGTTGGTTGCGTATTCCTGTGGCATTAATAATTACATAAGGAACCGGTCCTTTTGTTGATTCTCCTTCAACATACAGGAAAGAGTTACCATCAGGAACAATTTCTTCCACCATGACCGTCTCTCCGTTACGAGGATCTTTCAATTCACCAGGCATCAGAAATATTCCCATACGATCATCTCCAGCTTCATATAATGCAGGAACGGAAGGACGCGTACCAAAACCATCTTGTGGCGTGTAAGGCAATCCAAACAATCCACCACCAATACCGGGGAGTACTTTTTGCACAATCGGGTGACCGGGACCTCCTGTGACGTCAGGCGTGTAAACACCTGCCCAGATCATTTCGGCATTCTCATCGTTGTTATAAACGAAGTTATCAAAATAGTTATCGAGCAACTGAAATGCTCCCGAGTTGATCACTAAATCAGCATTCGTTATCACATCATCCCATTGTGCGGTTCCTGTATAAACCTCAGCATTTAGATAAATCATTGCTCTCAAACTATAAACAGCTTCTTTTGTCAAACGACCATAATACTCGCTGCCGACATCATTCTGAGAAGGAAGGTCTTCAACAGATTCATCCAATTCGCTAATCACAAAATTGAAAACCTCAGTTCTGGTATTCTGTGTCGGTAAGTTATTCGGATCAACTTTGGGCTCCGTAAAAATGGGTACATTCCCATAGAGATCCATCAGGTAGAAGTAGGCGTAAGCACGCAAAACCCGTAGTTCGGCTTTCGCTCCAACAACATTATCCAAGCCTGATGCATCCAACGAAGAAATCAACGCGTTGGCCTGTCCAACGGTACGGAACAAAGTATTCCAAAAGGTATTAATATACCCATGGCTCGCATCCCATTTATGTTCCGATAACTGTTCTAAATCACTGTTAGCCCACCATCCTTGAATTTTTCCGTGGCAAGCAACCTGATCGGCACAAAGTTCCAGTGCCCGATATTCCTGCCCGAAGGTAGGAATCCCTGCAAAATTCCGATATGCTCCCGACAACGATGAAAGCACCTGAGCATCGTTCGCATAGAAACTATCCGGCGTGTAAATTGAATAGACGTCTTCTTCCAATAAGTCGTCACATGCTGAGAAGACCAGAAGAAAGAACGAGAGTCCGATAATTAATTTCTTATTTATAGATTTTAAAAATTTCATGATCTTAAGTTTTAATAGTTACTCTTCCTTCAATTTAAAATGACAAGCTTGCACCGATCATAAAAATGCGCGGTCTGGGGTAGGACAGATAATCAATACCGAGAGGAGCTGTACCGCCACGATTCGTGTTGGTTCGTACCTCGGGGTCATAACCAGAGTAATCAGTAATTATAAACAGGTTTTGTCCGGTAACATAAACACGTGCTTTAGACATGAATGTTAATCGATCGGTATCAAACGTATAGCCAACGCTCATGTTATCCAATCTTAAGAAACCTGCTTTCTGGATCCAACGAGAAGAGAACTGAGATATTTGATCACGACTGGTTCCTGAATCAAGTGCAGAGCGCAACACATTCACACCGGGAGCAGCATTCACATAGCTAAACTCAGCTTCTGTGTTGTTATAAACATCGTTTCCTACAACACCTCGGAATGAAATTGACATATCAAATTTCTTCCAAAAGAATGAATTGCTGAAACCGTAAGTAAAATCGGGATTTGCCGAGCCGATAACCATTAAGTCGGCAGTACCGTCTCCATCTTCATCCACATAGGTTTCCATTCCATTGGCATCAAGGCCTGTATACTTCCGACCATAGAATGAACCCAATTCGTATCCGGGTTTAATAATCTGGGTAGAACTACCGTTACTCACAACACCCGAAGTTGCGTTCAACAAAATCTGATCTCTTGAGAAGTTCTCATTTGACAAGGTGACCACTTCGTTATTGTTAGTTGAAAAGTTCACACTTGCGTTCCACTGAAAATCAGCCTTTCGAATGATTTTACCCTCCAAGCTCAGCTCAAAACCAGTATTGTCAACTTCGCCAACATTTGCCCACTGGGTGGCAACTACAGAAGGCGACGCTGTGGAGAATTCCAATAACAAATCGGTCGTGTGTTTTTTGTAATAATCGAGTGAACCGGTTACACGCTGATCCCAAAATCCAAAATCAACACCTACGTTTGCCTGACTGGTTGTTTCCCATTTCAAATCAGGATTGGGATAATTACTCGGGAGCACACTAGGAATAGCAGTGCCTCCAAGAACATACACATTAGACCCGGAGATCGATAACTGCTCGCGGAACAAATCATTCGGAATCTCCTGATTACCGGTAACACCATACCCCACACGAACTTTCATGTTACTGATTTTTGAACTATTGAAAAATGGTTCGTCTGATAGTTTCCAGGCAAAGGCACCGGAAGGGAAAATACCGTATTGATTGTTTCCTCCAAAACGGCTGGAACCGTCACGCCTTATGGTCGCAGTAATCAAATAACGATCTGAAAGTTTCAGGTTCACCCTTGCATACTGAGATGCCAACCGGTTAGCTGATTTATATGACGTATTGGAAACCAAACTCCCCGACTGCATCAGATTCCATTGAACTGAAGTCGAAACAAATTGGTTAGCCGATGTAAATGTATTTTCGGTGACAAAACGCTGGAATGAAGAACCTACCAACGCAGTAATACTGCTGTTATCGCCAAATTCTTTATTATAAGTCAGGTTCGCTTCAATTAACGAGCTGTTATTTTGCATCTTACTGATTGAAGCACGGCCTCCTTCAGCTTCTCCGATCGGGTGGTCAGAAGGGACCGAGGTATAACGGTTAACTGCCTCGTCATTGTGCCCGAGGTTCACCGACACTTTTAAGTCCTTGTAAATATTATACGAAATATTCACGTTGCCCAAAAACATGTTGGTTTTACGTTCATCCGTAATGTCAGTAGCCCATGATAGCGGATTGACACGCAATTCACCAATTTGGTAGTAACTGCCATCTTCATTATAAACCGGCAAGGTTGGTGCCCAGCGGATGGCGTCTTTCAGAATGTTCCCGCCTTCATTACCAATATTTGATGAAATAGGTACAATATCATCCAAAATCTTTCCATAGGTCATGTTCAGCGCAATCTTCAACTTCCCGTCTATAGCACTATGGTTAGCATTTAAACGAGCTGTGTACTTCTGAATTTTGGAGGCCTCAATAATACCTTCCTGCGAATTATAGCCAAAAGACGCCCGATAGCTGGTGTTAGTAGTACCTCCGCCAAATGAAACATTGTGATTTTGGCTCAACGCAGCACGGAAAATAACATCCTGCCAATCTGTACTTGCGCCCAAATCGGGGTAAGACAGACTATTGGATTCAGCATAGTTCCGGTATTCATCAGCAGTCAAAACATCTAACTTCTTACGCACGGTAGAAATACCTACATAAGTATCGTAAGTTACCGACTCACCAAATGATTTACTTTTTGTTGTAATAATGATAACCCCATTGGCTCCCCGAGAACCATAAATAGCTGTTGCAGAAGCGTCCTTCAAAATCTCAATGGATTCAATATCGGAAGGGTTAATGGCATTTAACGGGTTCGTACCTTCGGAAGAGAATGGAGAAGTAGAGCTTTCCCCTGATACATTAACATATTTGTTGGCTGAGCTAAACTGAAGCGGTACACCGTCGACAACATAAAGCGGATCGTTACCGGCTGATACAGAACTGGAACCACGAATGCGAACCGTAGAAGCAGCTCCCGGTTGACCACTGTTTTGAATGATGTTAACACCTGCCACTTTACCTTGCATCAATTGTTCCGGAGCCATGGAAATACCGAGGTTAAAATCGTCGGCTCCAATTGATGAAATGGAACCAGTTACATCGGCCCGCCGAACAGTACCGTAACCAATAGCAACAACTTCCTCCAATCCAATCGTTTCTTCTTCTAAAACAACATCTACTGTTTTTCTCCCATTCAGTGGAATTTCCTGCACTTTCATTCCCACAAACGAGAATACTAATATCGACTCTGACGGCACTTCCGCTAAATTATAGTTTCCATCAGCATCAGTAATTGTACCGTTAGAGGTCCCCTTTATAACCACAGTCACTCCGGGAAGCAATTCTCCCTGCGCACTTTTCACCTGTCCCTTTACCGTTAGAGATTGCTGAGCACTCCGCTGCAATTCTCCGTCATTTTCGATAAATAAAGCAACCTGACGGCCCGCGATTCTATAATTAATAGCTGTTCCTTCCAAAACTTGAGCAAGAACCGTTTCAATATCCTCATTCTGACTATTAACTGTCACTTTTTGATGGGTATCCACAGTACCGGAATAGAAAAAGCGATACTGACTTTGATCCTCGATTTTTCGTAACACCTGATCAATCGATTCATTTTGTGCTAAGACAGAGAGCTTAGTGGTTTGAGAATAAGTCTCTGAAGCAACTGCCGTAAAAACAGACAGGCATATCAACAAGACACTTAACTTCATAGTAATTAGAAATTTGATGAAGAAAACACCCAAAGGAGTAACCTTCAATTCGTTTTTTTTCATAAGTTTGAATTGTTAGATTAATAATTTGCCGAAATTATTGACTATTAGGTGGGGAAGTTGGAAGCTTTCCCACTTTTCAGTTTAGTTTAGGTTTGCGTTCTATCTCATAGGCAAAATATATTTTTTTGAATTAGTGCTTTCGTAGGACTAGTTTGCGCGTCTCTTTGTTAAAAGAGTATTCAATCGGCATGGTAACTTGCATGAGATCCAGCACTTCCGTCAGCGACTCGTACTCAATATTCGCAGTCATCCTCCTGCCTAACAACGAACTATCAGCTATTTCAATGTCAACATTATACCACCGCTCCAACTTGACGGCGACCTTGTCTAACTCTTCGTCTTGAAACACTAACTGGTGTTTCCGCCAAAGAGAATATGTTGGTGCATCTACTTTCTTTAGGCTTACAAATTGAGAACTCGTATCAACAACTGCCTGAAAACCCGGAGTCAAAATTTTTTCGTCCTTACCGGTAACTATTGATACTTTCCCACGGTCCAGGGTGACGACTGGAAGCTCATTGTCGTAATTAAAAACATTGAAGGCCGTGCCTAAAACTTTAATATTGCAACTACCTGCATCAACAATAAAAGGTGTTTTACTTTTCGTCACATCAAAATAGGCTTCCCCATGGAGCTCAACCCGCCTTGTATTGCCACTAAATTCATCAGGGTAAGCAAGCGAGGATCCTGAATTTAGCCACACTTGTGTTCCGTCGGGCAATTTAAAAGTGGTTTGAGCTGCCAGCGGTGTTGAAATTGTTTTTGTAGTAATTGAATCAGTCGATAACAGCTGTAGTAAAAAAGCAATCATAAGCGGAACAAACAAAACTGCTGCCCCCCGCGTCAGAATATGAATAATCCTTCTTTTTCCAAATCCCTTCGACTCAATCTTATTTATGTGGTAGTGAATACGGTATAAAGCGGACCTCAAATCGGGACTCTCTTCATTCAGCTCCAAACCAACCCAGTCCTCCAACATATCCTGCTCCAGTTCTTCTTTTTTATCAGGATCCTGAAACTGATCAACCAACTGGTCAAGTTCCTTCTCATCGCAGGTATTATTCAGGTAATTTTTTAAAAATAAATTCATTCGGTGTTCCTTTCACTTCAGGTAAACGCACAACACCCTAACTACCCCTGCTCAATCCTAAAAAAAATAGGAACAAGCTAAAAAATAAGAAACAGCCAGAGATCTTATCTTCAACCAAAACTATTTTATAATTTTAAGGCTCACTACTACTTAATTCTCCATGACTGAAACAAACCTGGCAAACCGTTTAAAGTCCAATGACAAAGAGGCAATTAATTTGCTTTACAATCAGTACAGCAAACGGCTCTATCAGTTTATTTACCGCTACTTAAAAACTGAAGCTGATACGCTGGATCTCATACAGGAGGTTTTCATCAAATTATGGAGTAACCGTAGCCGACTGCAAAATGACTCAAACCTTGAGTCCTATCTATTTACAATCGCCAAAAACTCCATCATCTCAACTTTTCGTAAAAAAATTAGCGAGAAAGACTACTTCGATTACATCAAGCACAAGGCGGTCAACACAAACTCTTTAGCGACTGAAAAGCAAGTAGACTTTGACCTACTGTCGGATGAGATTGATAAACTAATCGATCAGTTGCCCAAACAACGGCAGCTGATTTTCAAACTAAGTAAAGAAAAAGGCTATTCGAATAAAATGATTGCAGAACAACTGAAGATTTCAATCAAAACAGTCGAAGACCACATCACTAAAGCCCGGAAATTTATCCGCGAAAATTTACAGGAATATGGCTTACTAGCCCTACTGTTTTTAGAACTTTTCGCCTACTAAAAACCAACGATTACAATTCCTGATCAAAACCGGTGCTGGCTTTCCGGTGATTGGCAATGTACTCCGATGGTAGCTCGTTATAATACTCTTTAAAATAGCGGGTGAAATACCGCGGACTATTGAAACCAACCTGATAAGCAACTTCTGAAACTGACAGCTGGCTGTTGGCCAATAAATCGGACGCCCGCTTCAACCGAATAATCCGAATGAATTCCACCGGTGATTTTTTGGTTAACGCCAAAAGTTTCTTGTACAAACTGACCCGGCTCATACCAACTTCACGGCTTAAATCCTCAACCGAAAAGTCGGAATTCGAGATATTCTGTTCAACCACTTGCAACGCTTTTTTGATAAACTTCTCATCCAAGGATTTAACTTCAATCTTCTCCGGATTAATGCCAATCATTGTTTGGTAGGTTTGTCGCAATTGTTCCCGGTTATTAATCAGGTTTTCAATCCGTGATTCAAGGATTCTGAAATCGAACGGCTTGGAAATATAATCATCGGCTCCTGATTCCAACCCTTCCAGGGTATCTTCAGTTTCGACCTTAGCAGTGAGCAAGATCATCGGTAAATGGGAAGTCCGACCGTCGCCTTTAATTTTTTTACAAAGCTCGGTTCCGCTTAAAACCGGCATCATCACGTCACTTACAACCAGATCCGGTAAATGCTTCAAACACATTTCCCAGCCCAGCTGCCCGTTTTGAGCCTCAAAAACATTGTAATGTTCGCGCAAATTGTCCTTCAGATAGAAACGGAAATCGTCATTATCCTCTACCAACAAAATGGTTTTTTTCGAAGAATCGTAAACCGGATCTTTGATTTCATTCTGAACAGTCTCCTCAAAGAACTTCATTCCCTCGCGTTCATCCTGTTCTTTATTGATAAGTTCCACTTCTTCATCAGTAAAAAACTGCACCGGAACACGGACGATAAACTGGCTCCCTTTTCCTACAACACTGACAACTTTGATCGTTCCCTCCAAAATACTGACATATTCGCTCACCATCGATAAGCCGATACCACTTCCCTGATTAACGATCGAGTTCGGCATATCATCTTGGTAAAACCGATCGAAAATCTTCGTCTGTTTTTCTTCAGGAATCCCAATTCCGCTGTCTTCAACGGCCAGTTGAAACCATACGTGCGGTTGCGAATTCTTCACAAACTGCTCATCTCCCAAATCCACAACTAAGCGAATGCGACCTCTTTCCGGGGTAAATTTGAACGCATTCGAAATCAGGTTAGATATAATTTTATAGGTTTTATCCTGATCGAAAAAGGTGAAAAATGACTTTCGATTCACCTCCACGTCAAACGCAACCTTCTTATTATCAGCCATATCCTGAAACGAAATTCCCAAATCGGAAACAAACGCGGCCAAATCGCCCCAGGAGTGCTTTGCTTCGAGTTTCTGAAATTCCATTTTCCGGAAATCCAGCAACTGGTTAACCATTGCCAGTAGCCTTCTCGACTGACGATGAATGAAAATCAACTGGTTCCGGTTTTTAGGATCTTCGACTTTAAAGATCAGTCTCTCCAACGGAGACATAATCAAGGTTAACGGAGTACGAAACTCATGGCTAATATTGGTAAAAAATTTTGTTTTCAGATTGTCTAATTGCTGAATGCGTTCAGCTTCCCTGTGTTCCTGCTCTGCTTCAAATTTCAGGCGTTGCCGTTCAAGCATAAACCGCCGGGTGAAAAACAGGATGGTAATGACGATGACCAAGTAGCAGATCATGGCCCAGCTACTTTTCCAAAAAGGCGGCAGAATAGTTATCCGAAGCGGCTGCTGCAATTCGTTCCAATGAGCGCCATCTGTGCTCACGCGAACATGAAAATAATAGTCGTCGGCATTCAGGTTTGTAAAGGTGGCCTCCGCATTTTTCGAATCGGCATTCAGCCAGTTGTTGTTAAATCCTTCCAACCGGTACTGAAACATATTCTTCTCCGGATGAAAGAAATTCAGCGCTGCAAAGCCAACAGAAAAAACATTCTCGTTGTACTTCAGGGTGATTGCTTTCTGGCGATTGAGTGTTTCGTCTAAAATTACACGATTTCGAAGTGGCACACCTACTTTGACTTCCTGGTTAAAAATCTTCAGATTCGTCAGGATGACCTTATTATCGGGATTTACTTTCTGAATTTGTTCGGGAATAAATAAATTGAAGCCGTTACCCCCCCCAAAGATCAGCTCGCCGCGTTTTGTCCGGTAGGTCGCTTTCTCGTTAAATTCCTTGCCTTGCAGTCCATCCATCACATCGTAGTTGACCACCTCGATGCTGATCTCGTCAATGTCATGAGCTTCGCCACTTTCGATCACGGTCACTTTTGAAATGCCGTGCGTAGTCGACACCCAAAGATTCCCTTCCTGATCTTCCTGCAAGGTCTTAATGTTGCTGTCTTCCAGCCCGTCTTTCTCGGTAAATACCCGAAATTCTTCCGTACGCTTGTCAAATACATTGAGCCCTTCGGTTGTAGCAATCCACAAAAATCCCCGGGAATCTTCATGTAAATCAACCGCATTTTTGTCACTCAAACGTCCCGGAACACCGGGCTCCGGCGCAAAATGATAAAATCGCCGGGTATCCAGGCTGAAGCGGTCAATTCCGTCGGATGTACCAATCCACAGGTTATTGTCGGAGTCTTCAATGATCGACATGATAAAATCGGCGCCCACCGAGTTCACATCCCCGTAGCGGTAATGATAAAACATATCCTGATCCCGATCATACAAATTCAGCCCACCGGTCAACGTACCAATCCAAAGGTTACGCCGCGAATCTTCATAAATCTCCCAGATCCGGTTATCCGAAATGGTTTTTGCATCGTTTGGATTGTGTTTATGATGGTGAAAAACTTTTCCGTCGAATCGATCCAGACCGCCAAAATAAGTACCAATCCAAAGCTGATTGTTCCGATCGTAGTGGAGGGTAACAATAACATTCGCACTCAAACTGTTCCGATCATCCGGATCGTTCCGGTAAGTTTTAAATGTCTTTGCTTTCCGGTTGAAATAAATCAAGCCTCCGCCATTCGTTCCAATCCAAAGGTTGCCCTTGTCATCTTCAACAAAACAGTTCACATCGTCGTAGGGCAGGCTATTCGGAACTGAAGGCAAATAATTGTAGTGTTCGAATTGCACCAGGTTGGGATGAAAATAGCTGACCCCTTTCTTATACGTTCCGGCCCAGATAATACCTTCATCATCGCGGTAGATGATGTTCACACTATTTTGACAAAGACTGAAACGATCGTCGCGGTTAGACACCAGCGAGACGATCTCCCCATTCTTTTTATCAAGCACATTGATACCCCCGTGATCCGAGGCAATCCAGATTAAACCATTCTTTTCCTCAACAATCGACGAAACCATATTCATGTTCAGACGCAAGTCCCCTGATGAGTCGGTGTAATGCCTGATGCTTCCATCGGCCGCTTTAATTTGAAAAGCACCAAAAGGTTGCCCGGCCGCCCAGACCCACAGGTCATCATCACTGTCGACATAGATGTTGCAGCCCGAATTTTCGGTCGGCGGCTCTTCGAACAACGAAAATGATGTTAGAACCTGCTTGCTTTCCGGGTCTATTTTGAATACATCAAAATGACGCGAAACGACCAACAGCTGGTTTTTCGAATCGAAAGCGACGGCGTCGAGGAAATCATCATCAGCAATTGCGAACCCACCGGTTCCCAACATAATCGAATCTGCTTTTCCCGTTTGGTGATCGTAAAAATAAAGCCCTTTCGAAGGGTTGACAAACCACGTTCGCTTTTCCCGGTCGGCGGCAATTGTTTGCACGTTGACCAGGGGGATATTGCTATCGCTGTAACGGGCTGGTAAGGGTGAAAAAGAATCTTCACCCGGGTCGAAGATCACAAAATCATTGATCGACTTTAGCCAAATGCGCTGATCATAGTCTTCAAATAAAAAATCGATTGAGTTGAAAGGGATCGTTGCTTTATCGAACGAATCGTGGGTATAGATCTTAAAGTTGGTGCCGTCGAACCGGTTCAGGCCCCGTGCGGTGCCAAACCAAACAAAGCCCTGACTATCCTTCAATATAACCTTTACCTGGTTATTCGAGAGGCCTTCGTTAATCGACAGGTGCATAAACTTGTACCGACTTTGCTCTGCGGCTTCAGTGGCCCATACCTGCAGCACACACTGAAACACCAAAATAAAAAGGCTTAAGGTTTTTAGTCGCTTATTCATCGGATTTGATTGGTCTATTCAAAGATAACAATTAAGCTGAAAACAAGTGTTCCGGTACCCGTCTTTGCGTCACCGGTCACACCAAACCGGCATCCACCAACGGAAGCGCTGACGCCGGGCCTGCGTCCGGCCTTCCCGCAGTGCTGGCTGTCTGATTCGGATATAGGAACTATATCTTCAGATATGCCAGCAATATCCTTAGATATAACAGTTATATCCTTAGGTAGCGCAGCTCTGTCTTCGGATATACGGTCTATATCCCTGGCAAAGCACCGCTTTCTTTGGATACGGGAACCATATCCCTGGATATATCCTCCCTGTCTTTGGATATAAGTTCTATATCCTTAGTCAGAACACCTGTATCCTTGGATATAGAAACCATATCCTTGGATATAGCACCTATATCTAAGGATATGGCAGTGATATCCCCGGACAAAGTATCGCCGTCTTTGGATATCTGAACGATCTCCCCGGACAAAGCAACCCTGCCTTTGGATATGAGTTCTGTCTCGCCGGACAAAGCGACGATGCATTCAGGTAGGCTGTTGATATCCTCAGCGCGTGCGGGTGGAATGGCGATATGCCCGATAGATACCCGGCATAAAAAAAGGGAGACCACGCTCCCTTCTTTTAATTCCAGTCGTTTAAAACGCTACAATTGGACACTAACTTCGTCTCCGCTGTATTGAATTTCGTGGCTCACTGCCGACTCGTCGAGCATGCCCACCGGGCTGTCGGGCGAAACAACAATGACCCGGAAGATCCGGTTTGTAACCATTCCCGGGAATTCGCCCTTGCGCGCTTGAATCGTTATTTTTTTATCTGCCTCGCTGTAGTTGAATTGAATGGTACTGAAAGCACCTTTCTCGTAATTGTAGTTGGTGTTTTCGTCCTCGTACAATTCAAAGCTGGCATCTTTTCCGGCATAAACATACAAATCGATTGGGGCATCCGGTTTCTCGGAGGCATATTCAATCTCGGGGCCAACCGGAACGATTGAACCTTCGCGAACAAACAACGGCATACGCTCGTAAGGTGCATCTACATTTTGTTTTTGTCCGCCGGCAACGTATTTCCCGTTATACAAATTGTACCATCCGCCATTGTTTGGGAAGTACACGTCGCGCTGGCGCTCCTGGTAATTATACACCGGGCACACCATCAACGACGGGCCAAACAGGTATTGATCGTCAATATTCAGCACCCGTTTATCTGATGCAAAATCCATAGCCAGACCACGCATCATGGTGTAATCGTGATGATACACAGCACCCGTCAAACTATAAATGTAGGGCATCAAACGGTAGCGCAGTTTGTCGTAATACAACATCGATTTATAAGCCGGATCGTTTTCGGGCGCCAGGTTATAAATCTCGCGATAAGGATACTGTCCGTGAACACGGAACAAAGGAACGAAAGCACCAAACTGGTACCAGCGGGTATTCAGCTCGCGCCATTCGGCCATTTCCTCCGAACCTTCCTTGGCGTTCTCAAATTTCTTTTGCACACTGAAACCACCAACGTCCATCGTCCAGTAGGGCAAGCCTGACATGGAAAAGTTAATTCCGGCCGGAATCTGTGCTTTCATATCTTCCCAACACGTACCAATGTCACCGCTCCAGGTGGTTGTACCATAGCGCTGCATACCTGCAAAACCGGACCGGGTGAGGATAAACACGCGATCAACCGGATTCCTGGCACGTTGTCCTTCGTAAATCCCTTTCGCGTTCATCAATGCAAAGGCATTAAAATATTGGGTTGAAGACCCGAGAGCCGTTGGGTTCATCAGTTTTTTGCGATACGCTACACTGGCATTCGACTGAATATCCGGTTCTGTTGCATCCAACCACCAGGCATCGATACCTTTTGAGTACAGCTTTTCGTCAATTTGTTTCCAGAACAACTGACGGGCACCCGCCGAATAGGCATCGTAGAATGATCCCAAATGTCCCGGATAAATCCAGTCGAGAAGACTATCCTTGATCGCCTGTTGGTAAATCCAGCCGTTTTTATCAAACTCTTTGTAATGTTCTGTATTCGGGTAAAACTTCGGCCATACCGAAATCATGATATGGGCATTGTTATCGTGTACGGTCTTGATCATCGCTTCCGGATCGGTGAAACGGGCGGGATCGAAGTCGTGGCTGCCCCACTGATCCACTTTCCAGTACGACCAGTCCATGACGATATTATCGATCGGAATGTGACGTTTGCGGAATTCTTTCAAAGCCCCTTCCAGTTCGTCCTGTGTTTTGTAACGCTCGCGACTTTGCCAGAAGCCCATGGCCCATTTCGGCATCACCTGTGCTTTTCCGGTCAACTCGCGGTAACGGCTGATCACATCGTCCATCGAATTTCCCTTCATGAAGTAGTAGTCGATTTGATCGCCCATTTCAGAGAAGAACGAGATATTCTTTTGTTCCTGCGGATCAACCGGCGACAAAGCCTTCAGTCCAATGTACGACACTCCGCCGTCAGGAATCCAGTCTAACTTCACATGGTAACGTTGCCCGGCTTTCATATCAACCTGAAATTTGCCAACCGACGGGTTCCAGGATGTGCGCCATTTGTCAACCACCAGCTGACCATCAACATACATTTTGGTATAACCCGCATAATACAACAGGAAGTTGAACAAGCCGCTTTCTTTCGATTCAATTTCACCCTCCCAGGTAATTTGAGCATGATCGAAACTGAACCCTTCCGGGAAATTATTGATGGTCTCCAAATTTTCGTAATCGATAGTTGGCTCCTGACGTTCTACAAAGACATGTCCTTTCCGCGAATCGTCGATATAAGTCGCCGTTAAACCACCTTCTTTTCCATCGGTTCCGTATTGCGTAAACTGATCCATCTGCCCGTAAGGACGAGGATCGCCAAAACGGGAAAAGGAATAGTTATCCCACAGAATTCCGTAATTTTTGGTCGACATGACAAAAGGAACAGACACTTTGGTATTGTATTGAAACAACTCTTCGTTTTTGCCTTTGTAGTTCATCTCATCGGCTTGGTGCTGGCCCAATCCGTAGAGGGCTTCGTCGTCGGGCGAATTAAAAATTTGCTGCAACGTGAAGGCTTTCACCCCGTCAACTTCCATGGGTTCGATGATTGTTCCGTTTTCCTGCCCGGCCAATATTTCATTGCCATCCTGATCGAAGAAACGGACCAGTCCGGTTTCCTTCGTCACTTCGACTTTTGTTTTCGCCGTTGCTACGACTACCATCTCGTTGGTTTCGCTGACCTCAAATTCAACTTGAGTATCTAACGGTATAGCAATAAGGCTTTCACTTTTATCGAACGTGCCATTGGCTGACGCCGACACCCGAATAATTTCCTCATCAACGGGCGTTATGCGCACCGCAGACGCTCCATTGGCTCCGGGTTGCGCCACAGAAACAACAACACTGTTTCCAATTTGCTCCCAGCTTCGCTTGGTACACGATACGCTTGCCAAAGCAATCAGTACAATTACAAGTATTTTTTTCATTCAATCAATGTTTAAGGGTGAGGAGTATCTTCGACCAACCGGTTGCTTCGTTTTCATTGTCTCTCACGTCGACCGGGCAAATTCGCCAAAACGGTATTTCGATTCTACTCTTCATTATCGTTTACAAATCTCTTTCAATTTTCAGAACGGATAGACACCGGCATCAGCGCCGCGTTTCAAGCCGTCGAGTACTTTCTGATCGCCAACAGTATTGGTACTTCGGTCAAAAATTCCGGAGGCATTTACCGTCGTTGGGCCATTATCCCAATAGAAAGGCACCAAGCCGTTTTCTTTGGCTTTCTTCACCACATACTCGGCAAACCAGGCGCGCGAGTCATCGTGTTTTTCCTGCCAGGTCGTTCCGTAATTGCTCAGGTCGCGGCGGGTAGCTGCAAACTCGCCCAGGATAACCGGAATACCATTATCTACAAATTTGGCTTTCATTTTCGCGAACTGTGCGTTTACCGTTGCTTCTTCGCCCCAGCTCGAATTTCGGTCGCCGCCGTCGGCCACATGGTTGTCGGCGCCCCAGAAATAGAACATCTTACCCCAGCTGGCATCTTCTTCTAGGCCGCAAAAATTCCAGGGGGTATAGTAATGTACCTCTGCCATCAGGCGATTCGCTGTCTCATCCGTAGGCATACTCATAAAATTGTTGGTCTTATCAATGTCCGTTGAAGGACCAGGGATAATCAGGTTGCGATAAGTATTTCGGCCTCCGGTATTCCGAACGGTAGTCACAAAGGTTTGCATATATACTTTCAGTACATCGGCCTGCTCCTGTGTTTCAACATTCGGTTCGTTGGCACCCGCAAACAGCAGGTGTTCGTCGTAGTCGCGGAAATATTTGGCAATTTGCTTCCAGATGGCCGCTTGCTTGGCATTCACTTCAGCCTGTTTATCGGTGGTTACATTATTTTCGAGCCAGCCGCCATCCCAGTGGATGTTCAGAATAGCGTACATATTATTGTCCGCGCAGTAGTCGACAACTTCTTTCACCCTGACCAGCCAAGTATCTTTTATTTTATAAGTTGTCTGATCTTCCAGATACTGGTCCCATGAACAAGGAATACGAATGGCATTGAAGCCGGCATTTTTCACGGCAACAATAAAGTCGTTTGTTGTTTTTGCATTTCCCCAGGCCATTTCGCCACCGCTAGCTTCGAGGCTATTTCCCAGGTTCCAGCCCAGCGTCATTTTAGCTGCCAGCGCAATTGCATCACTGCCCATGCCTGTTTCATCCGGATCAATGCTATCCGGGTTCTCCGGATCAACCGGTTCTTCCTCACCCGCATCTTGCGAACATTGCAGATTAATGGTTGCAGCACCATCAGCGGTCAAAGTCATTGCCAGATTTCGTTCATCTGTTGTTGAATTGGCCTCTGCAGTGAGGGTAACGGTAGCATTCCCCTTGGTTGATTGAATTGAAGGTTTACACCAACCAGTCGATTCAAAGTTGATCCGCCAGGTGGTATTGCTTGTAATATCGAAGCTCGCTGCTCCACCATCGGCAGTGAAAGCGAACGTACTCACCGAAGCTGAGAGTGTCGCATCGGGTTCTTCAATAATTATTTCTTCGTTGGAACTACTGCAACCGACTATTGCGATAATAGCCATCAGTAGATATATCCATTTATTTATGTGTTTCATTTGCGTTGTTGTTCAATGGTTTTTAGGTTCAGGTTAGTTCAGGTATAAAAATTGGTTTCTTTAGCTTTTATGATCCCCGGATACCAATCAGTATCCGGGGAATCCAAAATATTTAATGTATTGCTAGTTACTTAAAACCATGTGAAATGCTGTCACCTCTGTTGGCAACTCGGGATTTGTATCATCAAACCCAGTGTAGAAGCCCAGGTACATACCTTTAGTGTCGATATTGCTCAGACTGGCACCGTCGTGCGAACCAAACAGCCATGGTCCCATTCCTTCACCGTTGTTTGTGAAAATCCACGAATAAGTGAATGGAGCTTCCGAAAACATTAATGTTCCATTATCCGGATCAATTTCCACCGTGATACCCGTTTTAGCAGTACCATTGTCAACTGCATCAGCTTTCAGCACATCTCCATCCATATAGAAACTAATTGACGATGCAACGCAAGCATCATGATTCTCCTGAGTCCAAAACCAAGATTGGCTGGTAAAATCGTCCGGGAATAACGAAGCTGTCCACCCGCCAGTCCAGTCGCCAAGATACCAATCGGCAAAATAGTTAATGTCGGGAACCAACGTTTTTCCTTTCAGTGCATTTTTCCATACAGCCGTAGGATCGACTTCACCGCCTCCAAACTGCGGCACTAAATGGTAAGCCATGTATTCCGGTTTATCCGGATTACGATTACCCAACCACATACCGGCCACTGCACCGGAAGCGTCTTTTTCAATTTTTGTGATGCGTAGCTGATTATCTGCGTCAGCAGAGAAGCCAGCCCAACCTACAATTGTAATAGTTGGAACGGTAATGTCGAAAGAGTAAATTCCTTTTTCATCAATGGAATATGTACCTTCAGTGCTTGTTCCGTCAGGCGTCACAAAAACAACCGAATTACCGGAAGAATTCATCGTCATCGAGAAATTCGCATAAGTTGAAGGATCAAGGGTACCTCCCAACCAATCCGGATAATCTCCGGGCGCCTGCCAACCGTTCATCAACGAACCGTCCAGATTTGCCCAGTCGAAAGGATTTTCTTCGGAAAGCTTCCAGGTAATTGTTGTGCTTACAACCTGGGAAATATCACCTTGCCATCCGTCCGGCAATGCAGGTTCCGGATCCGGAAGATCAGCGGGCACATAACTTTCTGCATATTCTCTTGAAACAAAGTTCCACACATACCAACACGGCCCTTCACCGGACAATCCCTCATCCCTTAGGTTGGCAATCATCAAAACATCATCCGTTAACATCAAAATCTTGAAATCCTTATTCCAACTAAGCGAGTTCAAATGCGCCCACTGCCCATGGGCAAACTGAACATCCTCATCCCCCGAGACTTCTATTGACTTAGAACCTGAATCGAAATTAAAGTTGCCTTTTGCAACGTCTTCAGGTTGATAATTCGTTAAGTTCAAATCGTCAGCCGTATAAGAGCCGAGGGTATAATCAGCAGCTCCACTTGCAAGGCTAAAAGTCATGAACTGAGCCAAATCTGCAGCTGTATTACCAACATCTCCATTACTTGGCTCCCACCAAACATAGCCCTCAGGCTTCCAATTTCCGTTATCATTCACCATATCATCCCATGTTGCAGCGGGATCATAACAGGAATAAAAACCTTGCTTTTTACCGTATTCACCTGTGTCCGAAATCCAGGTCTTCGAGTTTCCGGCACCACCAGTCAACATGACCCAAAACTGATCACTCACATAGCTCAGGTTCGTTGTCGTAATTGACAGCGGAAAGGCATCAGCCTGTACCAAACCACCGGCACTTTCAACACCATAAATAAATTCATAATCACCGGGGAAAGGAAAACGCAGCGTGTCTTTCACCCGGCTCGAGCGTCCCATTGGCGTAACCCACAGTGGTGTCGCTCCCGGTGTCAAACTTTCCAAAATGACCATATTCGGATCATTTGCATCCTGCGTAATACGGTAGGTCAGATCTTCTTTGGAAAGTATCTTTCCCAAGCTAAATTCGTCGGGCTGGCAGGCAAACAGGGCCAAAACCATCCCCAACAAAAGACTGTATATTTTAAGATTTCTTGTGTTCATAAGATTTTAGATTTGATTAGTTCCAGCCATCATTTTGTTTTAATACACCTGCCGACAAGCTTATTTGTGTTTGAGGGATCAACATGAGACCGCGTTTGTCGGTGATATCGGAGCTGCTGATTACCTTTTGGAAATCGACACCGCCATCCTGCACAGTCGTAGAAATCGCGATGGTGCTGGCAGCAGTAGAAACGCCTTGGCGCAACAAGTCCCAGTAGCGCAATCCTTCGAAAGCAAACTCATAGCGGCGTTCAGCCAGAATATTAGCTACATTCGCCGTAAGTGGGTCCAAGCCGGCGCGTCCACGAACCTCATCAAAGTAGCTTTGAGCATTAGCACTTCCCAATTCCGCAGCCATCAGCAGCACGTCGGCATAACGCATGGCTACGTAGTCCTGAACCTGACCAATTTGAAAATTGACAGCTCCATTGTCCTCCGCCACGTCAGTACCATCCGGGAGCGCCAGCGGTGTATATTTTTTGTTGGTATAACCTGTATATTCCCGTTGATCAGAATTATCGAAGTCTAATCCTTCTTCCTCAATCGCGATAATTGACGCTTCTTTCCGGGTATCATCACTCGCAAAAGCAGAGTACAACGAAGGCAATACCGTACAGCCTCCCCATCCTTTACCATAAGGTGAAAACGATTGGGTGCGCAGACCAAGCATGACTAACCAATGGTTTCCGTCCGTATCTCCATCGTAATTAGAGGTAATGTTATACTTGATGGAGAAGATAGTCTCCATATTATCTTTTCCGGCATAAGTTGTCCCCAACTCATTGGTTGCTTCATTTGGTGTTGACGATGCAGCCGGCCAAAGATTTTTAAACTCTTCAACCAAGCCGTAGTTTCCGCTGGCAATCACATCTTCCAGGCCCTGCAAGGCTTCTGCTTTAGTTAGCTTTCCAACCAGGTCGCTTTCACCATAGTATCCGGTATAGAACATGAACACCCGTGCTAACAATGATTTTGCCGCCCATTTATTAACCCGGCCTGCCTCAACGGTTTCTGCTCCGTTTTCTGCAGCGAACATCAAATCTTCGGCAATGACAGCATAAGTTGAGTCAACAGCGGCCTGAGGGATATTATCACTGGAAGGTTCGGTCAGTAATGGAATATTCTCCCATAAACGAACCATATCGAAATACGCATAAGCCCGAAGGAAACGCGCCTGAGATTCAATATTGTTGCGATAATCAGTATCCTCTTGCCAATCGATTTGATCCATCTTTTGCAACAATACATTGCAACGGTAGATTGATTTATAATAGGCAATCCAGTTGTTATTCAACGCATCGACATCACCAGGAGACACCTGCAGGTCAAACTGATCAATCATTCGGTAGTTTAAACCGTCATTATTTCCGGTACCGCCAAAGCAGTTATCTGAAGCAACCTCCGACAATACAGGGAACGCTATACCGTTGTTGTAAATCGCCTGAACGCCATCGTAACAGCCTACAATCGCAAGCTCAGCGTCATCTTTGGTTTTATAAAAGTTCCCGTCGGTAAGCGAAGTTGTCGGCTCACTATCCAGGAAGCTATCTGAACAGGCGCCCAAAAACAAGCTTGTCAGCGCCAGCATATATATTGATAGTTTTTTCATTGTTTCTTCAGTTTTTAAAATTTGATATTTACACCAACCATTACAGTCCTTGGACGAGGATAATAACCTAAATCTACGCCAGACGAACCGTTTTCAACACCATAGCCAATTTCAGGGTCCATACCGTTATACTTGGTAAATGTAAAAGCGTTCTGAACAGAAGCATACAAACGCAATTGACTGATGAAATCCTTTTTCACCAATTTCTTCGCAAAGTCGTAACCCAACGTAATGTTGCTGATGCGAAGGAAGTCGCCATCCTTAACGAAGACATCCGAGAACAGGTAGTTGACGTTGTTTTCGGTCACGCGGGGAATTGTATTCGAAGTTCCTTCACCATGCCAGCGGCTCAAAATCTCAGTTGTGTAGTTTGCACTGGCGCTAACCTGGTTGCGGTAAGATTGTACGATCTGGTTGCCGGCAACACCATTGGCGTCCACTGCAAAATCGAAGCCTTCATAGTCGAAACCGACAGAGAATCCGAAAACATAATCCGGGTTCGGGTCCCCAACATTGGTTTTATCGCTTTCATCAATAACTCCGTCTTTGTTTTGATCTACATAGCGCAAATCACCTGGTTTTGCATTTAGTTGAACCACTTCGCCGTTGTTGGTATAGGCCTGAACTTCCGCTTCATTTTGAAAAATACCATCTGTTTCCCATCCCCAGAAATACCCGATGGGGTAACCGGTTTCGGCACGGTGGTAAAATTCCAGTGAGTTATCGTAAAGCATATTGGTTAACCCGTGTACAATACCATCAGAAGTTGGAACCGATGTTACTTTATTTTTATTCTTCGCCACGTTACCATTGATATGGTAGTTTAATTTGCCAATACTATTGTGGTACGATACTGACAATTCCAAACCGGTGTTATCAACATTTCCTCCGTTAATGTATGGCGCATCAGCACCGGCAGTTGCCAAAATAGGCGCTTCAATTAACCAATCTTTAGTCGACTTTTTATACCAGTCGAAAGTCAGGTTCATGTGTCCATCCAACAATTGCGAATCAAAACCAATATTCAATTGTTCTGACGTTTCCCACTGCAGATTTTCGTTCGACAAGCGACTTGGGTAGGCACCAACGGTGTTTCCGGAAGCATCAAAATCAGCCGATCCGAAGTAGTAGTTTGTATTGGATGTTTTGATTGGCGCCAAATATTGCCAAGCTGAAATATTCTGGTTACCAACCTGTCCCCAACTGGCACGCAATTTCAGGAAATCCAGGAAGCCAAGAGCATCCTCCATGAACGATTCGTTGGAAACAACCCATCCGGCAGATACTGATGGGAAATACCCCCAGCGGTTACTTTTGGCAAATTTCGAAGAACCATCGGCACGGAATGTCGCATTAAACATGAAACGTTCCTGATAGTTATAGCTTACACGTCCAAAGTACGACAGCAACATGGCTTCGTCATTCGGAGCGCCACCATAACTCAACAGGGTGAAATCAGTATTCGTTGTATTGTCGATGTAGGCGTGATCGAGATCGGAAATCACTAAACCTGAATTGCCCACACTAACCCATGAACCTTTATTCTGATAGATTGAATTACCAGCCATCACGGTAAACGCGTGGTCTTTCAATTTGAAATCGTAGGTCAACACGTTGTCCCAAGTCAAAGCTAAGCCTTTACTCATATTTTGGCTGGCACTATCGTTTATACGGAACGAATAAATTGACAACTCATAAGCGGGGCGGAAAGAACGGCCTTCGCTCACATAATAGTCGAAACCCATTGTTGTGCGGAAACGAAGATTCTTTATCGGGTTCAGTTCGAAATAAACATCACCGAAAATCTTTTGATTGTTGTTCTTATTCTGGTTGTTCAACATCATTGAACCGTAAGGGTTACTTTCACCTTCGGTCCATGGTTCCCAAACTTGCAGTTCGCCGCTTTCGTCGTAGTATTCAACGCCACTTGTGTTATTCAGGTAATCGCCGTTTACATCGTACATTGGTAGAAACGGACTTGTATTGAATGCTCCACGCAAACTGTTGCTATATTGATCACCTACACCAATACCATTCTTTTCAATGTATCCCATCGTTAGGTGTTGTCCCACCTTCAGGAAGCCATCGTATAATTTGTGTTCACTGTTAACTCTTAAGTTGTATCGGTCGTAGTTCGATACAGAAGGACCACCAACGATACCTTCCTGACCGGTGTAAGACATTGACATCGAGTAAACGGAATTCTCAGAACCGCCAGTCATCCCTAATGTGTAATTTTGGGTAACGGCGTTATCGTAGATCATTTCATCAATCCAGCTAGTTCCTTCCCCCATGCCCTCAATATCTGCCAATGTGAAGTAGGGAGCTTTACCCGAGTTAATGGCTGCCTCATTCATAATAACAGCGTACTCTTTGCTATTCAGCATATCTGCTTTACGCGACACATTTTGCAGACCATAATAGGAATCGAAACTAATTTTAGATTCTCCTTTTTGTCCTGTTTTAGTCGTGATTAAAATTACACCGTTAGCCGCCTGCGATCCGTAAATTGCGGCTGAGGCAGCATCTTTCAACACATCGATGCTTTCAATATCTGCATTATTCAGGTAAGAAACGTCGCCAGTTTGAACACCGTCGACAATATAAAGAGGTCCGGAATTACCAATCGTTCCCTGGCCACGAACAACAACCTTCAAACCTTCACCAGGCTGACCGGATGTAGAAGAGATTTGAACCCCTGAAGTTTGTCCCTGCAAAGCTTGAAGCGCACTCGTTGTACTTCTTTTCTGTAAGGCGTCGCCGTCAACCTGAACCGTTGCTCCGGTTACCAGCTTTTTCTTTTGGACACCATAACCGACAACCACAACTTCGTCAAATAAGGAAACTTCTTCCTCCAAAGACACATTAATTGTAGATCCTGTTATTGGCAGTTCCTGGGGTGTCATACCCACAAACGAGAAAACCAATGTTTGAGCATCAGCCGGAACTTCCAAAGCGTAATTACCATCCAAGTCGGTAATCGTTCCGATCGTTGTGCCCTTCACAAATACAGACACACCCGGAATGGGCTCATTTGTGCTTTTTTCAGTCACAACACCAGTTATTGATTTTTGGGCTTGAGCATAGCCCGAAAAGAACAGAAGTAAAGCAAAAACCAAACAGAAGCTTCGGAGAAGCACGCCTGTTGATTTCATGAAAGAGTTCTTTGAAAAACTCCCATCACTGCGTTTTTCTTTCATACGTTAAAGTTTAATAGATTAGATTTTATCAATTTACATACAGCAAATACGATCTTGCTTTTATCTGCGCATGCAAGTCAGTTTTAGCTATTGGTTGGCTATACGCAGAATAGAGCACCATAAAACTATCTTTAAAAATGCAGTGCCATGGGGTGAAAATGTTTTCAGAAACCACCTGAATTGATAAAGCAAGCCTACCAGAATGTTTCAAACGGGGTATCCGAATGTTAATTTATCATTAAGAAACAACAAAGACAAAACAACACAATTAACTGATCGCGTGATAATTGCAACGTCATACAAATACAACAATCGCTAATCTCTTCACTGAACTCCGATTCGAATCTGAATTTCGGCATGCAATATGAGTTACTAGCCTAAATTCCCGTAAGAATTTCTATTTTTGTAGCATGTACTATTCATACGTAATTTATAATTTGGAGCACAACAAGTTTCACTACGGCTTTACTGTAGATTTGAAACAAACCGAGAAAGCCCACAACGAAGGATTGATTGACGAAACCAAGCGAATTAAACCGTGGTCTCTTGTTTATCAGGAACCATGTGGAAGTAAAAGTCAAGCAATTCGTCGAATCAGGTTTTACCGAACAACCGCCGGACAACGCTTCCTGAAAAGGATGTTAAACTTTTAGATTTTAACAACACTTAGTTGATAATCATTCGATAAGAAACGAATACCCAGCGCTGCTTTTTCGTAGATTTGTTAATTGGAAACCATAAAATAGACTAGAAATGAGAAGAATTATTATTGGAGCATTTGTTTTCAGCTTGCTATTTACCGGGTGTAAATCGATGCAAAAGATGAAAAACGAAGAAGCTGCTGAACCTGCTAAGCAGGAACAAGCTGAGACCAAAGTGTTTTCGGTAGCAGAGCCCGAGCAACCAAAAACGCCGACAGAGCAAACTGCTCCCACGTCGACTTACCAAGCTCCGATAAAACCGGTTCGTACGCAAACGGAAACCTTTACATTCGATCAGAAAGATGATGCCACCAGATATCAGGGAAGTACATTTTTTGTCATTATCGGTAGTTTCAGCTCTGTAGAGAATGCCAACAAATACAAACAGGAACTGATCCCACAGGGATTCAACCCAATTGTTTTACACAGTGAAACCGGTTACTACCGAGTGTGCGTTAACTCTTATGCCAACGAAACAGCGGCTCGTCAACGCGTTAATCAAATTCGTACCGATTTTCCGAAATATGCCGACACCTGGCTGTTGATTAAGAAATAAGTTCCAAACTCATTATATTGAAAAAAGCTTATCCCTTTGCAGGAATAAGCTTTTTTTATGCCGTTCGTTCAACTGAGCTTTCAGCGAACGTTATAAATCGTCAACAATCATCGAAGGAACACTCATAAGCAGTTCTGCGGCTTTTTCCAACTTACTGTTGTCTTTCGCAAAACAAACCCGGAATAACTTGGATTTGGTCTTCTCGTGGAAAAAAGCTGAAACAGGCAAAACCGCAATGCCAAAATCCCTCGCTAACCGTTCAACAAATACCATGTCCGGCTCTTCTGATAAGCGGGAATAATCAATCAGCTGAAAATAGCTTCCCTGCGAAGGAATAAATTTATACAAGCTGTTCTCCAATAAACGGAGGAAGTAATTTCTTTTTCCCTGGTAAATGGACGAGACCTCATCAAACGAATGATTTTCGGGGACGAAATCCGCTAACGCATATTGCAGCGGCGTATTCACATTGTACAACTGAAATTGCTGCATCTTCCGGTATTCATTCATCAAATGTTCGGGCGCCAAACAATAAGAAATTTGCCAGCCATTGATGTTATACACTGTACCAAACGAAGAAACGATAAAACTACGATCAATCAATTTCTCGTAGCGAGCAATACTTTGATGGGTTTGGTTATCGAAAACAATAGCTTCGAAAGTCTCATCACTCAGGATAATAATATTTGTCCCGTTGGTCAATCGCTGCAACTGCATCATGTCATTCTCCGACAACACACTTCCTGTTGGATTGTGAGGAGAATTCAAAATGATCATCTTCGTTTTGGTGGTGATCATTTTACGGAGCTCTTCCCAGTCAATGGTAAAACCCGGAGCTTTTAACTCCATATATACAGGCTTCCCGCCGTTCAATATGATTGATGGAACGTAAGACTCAAACGCAGGTTCAAAAACAACCACTTCGTCATCATCCCGAACCACCGCGCTGATTGCTGTATGAATCGCCTGAATGGTACCAGCCGATACCGTGACTTCCGTTTTGGGATTGTAATAATGACCGTAATTTTCCTCAATCAGATCCGAAATTACCTTCCTCAACTTCTCAATTCCTTCCAACGGTGCGTAATTGTGATAGCCTGATTTCAGATAATTCACAGCTAAATCAACTAATTCCGGCGAACAGGGAAAATCGGTTTTCCCAATTGCCATGTCCAGTGCTCCGGTTTCATCAATCAGCGCATTCACTGAAGAAAAAACGCTTCTATTCGTATTGGGGAGTTTCGATTGTACCATATTACTAATTAGGGCAGAAAGATACAAAAATACCTCATTTGAGTCGCTACCCTTCCAAAATTACACAATAATTAAATAACATCATTTTAACTCAGCACTTCTTTTAACACCGAAAGTGACTTTAATTCACCACTCAAATCCAGGTGTATTTTGTAGTATTCAATCAAATGATCGAGCAGTATCGTCCTATGCCTGTTCTGAAAACTGAACATTTTCAACTGGCTGAAATCAATCTTGAAAAGCTCGACAAATTTTTGAGTCATTTCCACATCCATAAACTGGTGATGAACCGGCTCATTCTGTCTGAACGAAGCGGAAACCAGATCGAAATAACGAAAAGGCTCAGCCGGCGGAGACTGAGGAGCAACACCAAGATAGCGGGTCAATCGAAACAGGAAACTGATCAAAAAGTTATTACTCCCCTCCTTCGAAAGATCAAGTAAACAAGCTGCATAAAACAGAAAATCAAACAATTCCGGATTCCCCTCCTCTTCTTTCAGGCATTTCAGCAGCAATTCAGATAAAAAAATCGCCTGCGAACTCTTACTTATATCATACGGAATTTGAGTGAACGGAACAGACAAACGCGCATTTTTCAGTCGCTGCACTCCGCGGCCATCCTTGTGATAAACCTCCATGTCGAGCAAAAACAGCGGCTGAAAGACATTAATCCGTGTACCCGACTTTTTAGAGCGCATACCACTTACAATGTACGCTTGCTGTCCGTACTTCTCGGTGTAGATCTTTGCTATGACCGACGAATCAGAATAGTTAATGTAATGTAGAAATATCCCTCTTGTCTTTTGCAGCACAGCTTTTCATATTTAGTGAATGAAAAGAATTTTGGTTACGAAACTCTGCTCACCATATTTATCATTCCCGAACACCAGGTAAACACCGGTACTCACCCGATGACCTCGCAGATTCTTCCCATCCCAGGTTGCCTGCCCACCAAACGAGCTCGTCTTGTAAACCAGGTTACCGCTGATATCAGTAATCTTGATGTCGGTATCTTCAATCAAGCCGGTAATCACCACGTCACCCAAATAATCTTCGCGAACGGGATTCGGATAAGCGTAAACATCGTTGTAATTGTCGCCGCCGACCGTCGCAGATCCCATATAGGAAATCAACCCCTTTGAGGTTCCAATAAACACCTCTCCTGTTTGATCGTTGACAGACAGGCTGGTAATTTCATCAGACAACAGCGGGCTATTATCGGTTGTAAAATGGAGAATTTCTTCTGTTCCATCGTCCGAGATCAGATACACTCCGGAACTTTTAGTACCAAACCATTTCTGATTAGCACCATCCACGGCAATGGCCGTCACAGTTTGCGTACTCAGCAACGGATGATACAGTCCATCGCCTTCATCCAATCCGGGTTGTGAGGCATAAAATGAGTTGTCGTCCCAAATATCCTGCGGATCGTAATATACACCTACTCCAACCGCCGTTCCGAACCAGATGGCACCATCACGATCTAAAGCGATAGAATAAATGTCGCTCATCGGCGTGAAAACTTCATTTGATCCATTGTTGTAATAGGCGATCACCGACAACTTTTTGCTTGCGGAACCATCGTTGCTGCGGACAATCATGGTATTTTGACTCCGGGGAATCGTGATCCACAAATCATCATCATCGGTCACCACCAATGAGCCAACATCAGTGCTCGACTGTATGCCTGGCAAAGTAAACGACTCCCACTCACCGGACGGTTTCAATACAGATAATGGTTCATCCACAATGGAATTGACCACCCACAAATTACCGTCGCTATCGTATTGCATGCCGCTAATGCGCACGTAAGGTTCAGCAGGTTGTGAGGGAATGGCCGTTTGCAAACTTGAATTTTGATTGTTGTAGCGGGCGACAAACTGATTGCCCTGAAATTCGAGTACGCCTCCACCCCACGACCCGGCAAAAACATGATCCGGGTCGTTTGGATCGGCAGTTACGCAAACAATATCGTGAAACTCTGCCAGCTGGCTATAGCTGTCCCCATCGAATGCCGTCCATTCGTTATTTCGATATAACTGGAAACGGGGAGAATAAAAAACATTGTTCCAGGCTGAAGTCCGGCCTCCATCAGCCATCCACAAATCGGTGCCATTACTGACCATTGCAAAAACCCGGTTGGTCACCGGACCTTCAGGTTGGATTTGCTCAGCTCCGGAGCCACTTACTTTTACCAGCGAGCAACTCTCATCGGCGATCCACAAATAACCTTCAGCATCAGTTACAGCACTGTTGGCATAAATTCGGCTTACCGGCGTATCTGCAAATTCATACGAATTGATCCGGGCTGTCAACTGACTTCCGGTATTGTACACCTCAACTTTCGAATCGGCGGAAACAACCAACTGCCCGGCTGAAACCTGCACATCAGTTATCGTATTAAGCGAGCTCAAATAAGATGACCAGTAGGATCCATCCCAGGCATAAAGCGCATCACTACCCGAACGACCACCATTGTAACCGACAATCACCTTCCCATCGAAATAGTCAGCCTGATCAAACTCACCAGTGGCATTGGGGAAACCGGTTTGCTTCTCCCAGTTTCCGTAATACTGCAAATTCGGCGAGTTAACATCGGCCTTGTAAACCCCGCTTTCCGTTGCGGCATAAAGATAAGTGCCGTCGAATGCCATGTCATTCACCCGGATTTGAGCTGCATTATCGCCAATATAGTAGGTATCCTTAATTTCACGCTTCTCCAAATTCACGGCAACAATTCCAAAACCGCAAGACAAGTAGGCGACCTGCCCTACAACCAAAATATTATTGATTGTCTTATCCCCGGAAATCTGTTTCCGTTTGATATCAGACATGTTGTAAACTTCGCCCGAGTAGAGCAAGTCCAGGTTACTGTTATCGTAAGCAACGATAACCACGTCGGCCTCCTCGCCATAAGCGACGGTAGCGACGCCAACATCCGACAGGCCCTGAATGACATTCAACTTCTGCAGACTGTTGTCACCTTTATCGTAACTAAACAATCCTCCATTGGCAACACAGTAGACCTTTTCGCCGGCAACAATCACTTTTTGAGCCGAATTATACGAAAGATAATCCTTCCATTGTCCGACGCTAAATCCGGACAGACTAAAAAGTACCAATTGAATGATCAGGAGTGTTTTTCTCATTTCAGAAAATTATCGGTTCAGAAAAGCCACCAGCTTTTGCACAGCTCTGGCCCGGTGACTGATCTTATTTTTTTCGCTCAGATCCATTTCTGCGAATGACAATTCATAGCCTTCAGGTTGAAATATCGGGTCATAGCCAAAGCCTTCAGCCCCTCTTTTTTCAGCCAGGATTGTGCCTTGCACCTCGCCGTTCATCAGGGTTTTCTTTCCGCCAATCACGATGGCAATGGCCGTCTTAAAACAAGCTTTCCGGTTCTCCTCGTTTTGCAATTTTTCCAGCACTTTAGTCATGTTTGCTTCCGCATCTTTAGCCCCTCCGGCATAGCGCGCCGAATAAACGCCCGGCTCGCCATCCAAAGCTTCAATCTCCAGACCGGTATCATCGGCAAAACAATCGAAGCCAAATTTTTCGTACACGTACATTGCTTTTTGAAGCGCATTGCCCTCCAATGTTGGTGCAGTTTCCGGAATCTCTTCCGTGCAGCCGATATCAGTCAAACCAAGCAGTTCGACCTGATCGCCCAAAATATGCTGGATTTCTTTTAGTTTGTTCGGGTTGTTTGTTGCAAAGACCAATTTCATCTATTCCTATTTTTAACGGCTATTTAATCGCCTTTTTCGATGATGCCAAATTAACAAAAATCGAGGGATCTGTTTGGGTCTACCAATAATTTAGATGCCGGGGGATCTGTATCCTTCCCCCTTTAATCACACTGACCGACTCCTGCCGCCTCTGCGAAATTGGTTTTGCGGAACAAGTTTGCCGTGTTTTCCTGCCGAAACCAAGCGAATCGACATGCGAATTCCGGATCCCTTTTTACTCAGCTATCAAGCCGCCGTGGACCGGAAAAAGCGATTTTGGAACGAATACAAGTTAAAATTATTATTCCGGTCAGATAATATATTAAATAAATACTGTAATAGCTTCTTATTTTCTGTCATTTATCCACAAATACCCGAGGTGCGAACGCTATCTTAATTTTATCTACAATAAAGCATTCGCACCAGACCGGGCTTATTCTCGTGGAGCATAAACGTCATTTTTCAGGAGACTCATCCCAAGTACGGGTTGAAGCTTCTCGTTATAGCTTATCCGGATCGCAAACCGCCCGATTCAAAGCTCACTCGTGCGACTAAATGCACCGTCTATTGTGAACTTTTCTTCAATGTAGCCCTTTCGGCAACACAATAACCCGTCCATCGAAAACAGGATTTCGAGGCCTCCATTTTGCCTAATTTTGTGACTTATTCACCTTGCAAATGAACGAAAAAGGACTCATTAAACTCTCCATGCTAAAAAATATCCCACAAGTTTATTCCAAGCGCCTGACGAGCGGATTTAACAAATACAAAATCCGAAAATACAAACGATTACAATTAGTATCATAATTATATTTTAAGCGTGACTATATCTGCGAAGTGATATACAATTCATGTTTTGAGACTCCATTCGCACAGCGGGTATACTGTAACATTCCTAGTCAATAGGCTGAGATAATGAATTCGAAACGCCAGAAGCATATTAGGCCTCATTCGCAACCACAAACCGACACGGCTTCACCGGTTCCGAAACCATAAAAAAAATAAAAAAGAAGCACGGGAACGTCTGTCCCACCATGCTCCTTTTCCTTATTAAACTTGAACGTATTTAAAAAGCATTACGAATGCTCATTATAAATCTAAAAACCGACAAGGGTTGAAGTCCGCCTACCGAATGTCTTCGTCACTTTCAATACGACCATCCGTCAGTCGGATAATTCGTTCGCCGAAACGGGCAAACTCTTCATTATGGGTTACCTGAACAATCGTAATTCCTTCCTGATTTAGTACTTTGAGTAGCTCCATAATCTTACGTCCCTGATCGGTATGCAGGTTCCCGGTTGGCTCATCGGCCAGCAGCAATTTGGGTTTCCCGGCAATGGCACGGGCGACGCCAACGAGCTGCTGTTGCCCACCGGATAGCTGCGAAGGAAACAAGTCTTTTTTGGCCACCATATTGAAACGATCGAGCAGGTCAGCCACAATCGGTTTGCGCTCTTTGGCTTTGATTCCTTTGTAGATGAGCGGCGTCTCAATATTCTCGTAAACGGTCATCTCCTCAATCAGGTGAAAAGCCTGAAAAATAAGCCCAACAAGGTGACGATGGAACTCTACTTTTTGCTTTTCCTTCAGTTCATGAGCTGCTTCTGTATTGAAGAAATACTCCCCTTCACTGGGCTCGTCCAGCAAACCGATAATATTCAGCAAGGTTGACTTGCCCGCTCCACTGGGCCCCATAATCGACACAAACTCGCCTTCTTCGATATGAAGCGAGACATCCTTCAACACAAAACTGCGTTGAAACTTGTGATCGTAATACTTGAAAATGTTGTTTAGTTGTATCATAATAAAAGACTGAATCTGGATTTAGTGACTAACGGCCTCACCACCACTACTCGTAGCGCAAAGCTTCCACCGGGTTCCTCACCGCGGCCCGCCAACTTTGCCAACTGATGGTGACCAAAGCAATGGCGATGGTCATTAGCCCTCCAACAGTATAGATCCAGAAGCTGATCCCGGTTCGAAAAGCGAAATTCGATAGCCAGTTACTCATCACCCAAATTGAAAGCGGCGTTGCAATCGTCAAGGCAATCAGGATCAGGATTAGAATCTCGCGGGAAAACAGGAAAAAAATATGGTGTTTGTTGGCGCCCAATACTTTCCGAACGCCCACTTCTTTTATCTTTTTTGACGCCGTAAAAGCAGCCAGCGCCCACAATCCCAGCATTGAGATAAAGAATGCCAAACCTGTGAAAACACTTACAATTCGCCCAAAGCGGCGATCGGATTTATATTGACTATCGAAATACTGGTCGAGAAAGAAATAATCGAAACTCGCCTGTGGAAAATACGATTTCCATTGCTGCTCCAACACCTGCAGGGCCGATTCATAATTACCGGCTTCTGCCTTTACAGCTATATACTTTGCCGGAACCCAGGAGATTCGCCCGTTCATAACGAAAATGATTGGCGTAAAATCGTTGTTTAGCCCACGCTGATGCCAGTTTTTAGTCACGCCGATAATCCGGGCAGGTTCGTTCACACTTTCGAGCAGCACATTTTTACCGATCGCATCATCAGCAGATCCAATTCCCAGAGAAGTCAACGCTGCTTCGTTCACCACAACACTGGTAAAATCATTCCCAAATCCCCGTTGAAACGGGCGCCCCGCTGCAAGTTCCAATTTGAAGGTATCGAAAAAATCGTAGTCGACGCTCAACATTTCATACAACCGATACTGATCGGCGGCTGCCCCTTGCAGCCTGTTCGATGCATAATAAGCGACTTCCATACCCGGAACAGCTCCGGTTACGGTGACAGCGGACACCGCCGGCGCTTCTTTCAAATTCTCAGCAAAACGGGCTACGGTTTCACCCAGGTTTTCCCGGCTCACCGGAAATTTCAGGACAATGGTTTGGTTAATATTGACACCGAGATTTTGTTGTTGCATGAACTGCACCTGTTTGTACACGATAAACGTGCCGCAAATAAGAAACAAAGCGGCAGCAAACTGAAAAACAACCAGGGTCCGCCTCATCGTTCCAGCCGATCCGGAATTAAAGTAATTACCTTTCAGGATCACTGCCGGTTTCACCCGGGTCATCACAAAAGCCGGATAAAATCCCGAAAGGAATACGCCCAAAAGCAGCACACCAAAAGTGCTCATCCAGAACAAAGGTTCGCGGAACAGGAAGAATCCGATGTTTTCACCCGTCAGTTCATCAAACAGCGGTTTAAAAAGAAGTACCAGCAAAGCAGCCAAAAGCATCGCAGTCAAATTCACCAGCCACGACTCGGCCAGGTACTGCCGGATAAGCTGAATCTGCATAGCCCCCGACACTTTGCGAACACCAACATCCCTGGCGCGCTCCATGGAACGGGCGGTGGCTAGGTTGATGTAATTAATCCAGGCCGTCAACAGAATCACGATGGCAATCACAATCAGCGTGTACAGCGACCGACGGTTGCCTTTGGTCTCGCGCTCATATTGTTTCTGAGGAGTTAAATGAATGCCGGTCAGCGGAGTTAGCTTTACCGCCCAGGTTTTGTTGCTCAGGACAACATCACCGTTATATTTCTCGGCCAGCTCCGGAAAAGCAGCCTCAATATCGGCCGGATTCTTACCCGGTTCCAGCAATAAATAGGTATATGCTTCGTGTAGAAACCAGAATTCCTTCATCCAGTCGGGCAAGGTCTCATACGAGATCAGGTAGTTGAAATGAATATGTGAGTTTGCCGGAAAGTCAGCCATCACACCAGTCACCTCGCACTCCTGAAAATTCGATCCCGAAGCGAAGGTCAACAGCTTTCCGATCGGATCTTCATCTGGAAAGAAATTGCGTGCCGCCGACTCGGTAAGCACAACTGTATTTGGACGCCTAAACTGATCATCTGGCGAACCAGCTTTCAACTTAAAGTCGAAAACAGACAGGAAGCCTGGCCCGGTATAAGCAATACCGGATTCCCGGATTCGCTTCTCGTGGTAAATTACCGTTTGCTCCGTATTTTGCACGCCAACACGTGCATAATCTTCAATTCCCGTCAGCTCGTTGCTGATTGCGCTGCCGTATCCGAAAGAACTGGTTCCCCAATCATCGGTCAATTGGGAACCCTCGTAAAATTGACTTTCAACCCGGTAGATACGATCGCGCTTGCTGTGCATGCGATCGAAACTGAACTCGAAACTGACATAGTTGATGATGAGAACCGAAACGGCAATTCCAATGGCCAATCCAAAGATATTGACAATTGAAAACAGCTTATTTTTAAGCTGATTACGGAAAGCCATTTTGACAAAATGCAGGTACATGTTACTTGTTTAGCGGTTTATTTTGGCACTGTTCGATTCTTGAATCGTCAAAAAAGATGCCCGCAAACTAATCAACTAGATTCCTGCAAGTTAAAAAAATGAAGCAATAAGCTAGATGTAAAATATTTTGACAAATTGTGTCTAAGAATTTGGCACCAATCGCCAAATCTTATAACATTCTCCTCTCAGCTGTTCGCGGCCAGCAGTACCCGAAACACCTGTTCTGCTGTATCGGCGAGCAATTCAGGAGCATTGGTAATACAGGAATCAAGCGATGCCGGTCCGTTGGGTAACGCGAAAATGGAGGTAAACCCTTCATCGTACAACTCGCGATAGCCATCGCCCAGGAAACCCGCAAATGCAATAAGTGGCTTGCCGTGCTTTTTAGCTAATTGTGCCACTCCCCAAGGCGTTTTTCCCTGCTTCGTCTGCCCGTCCATTTTCCCTTCACCTGTCAATACTATATCTGCGGCCATAACAGCAGTTTCCAACTTGGTCTGTTCTTTCACAATGTCGAAGCCGGCCTGTAACCGACCACCGGCAAAAGCCACCAATCCGGCACCCAGGCCTCCGGCAGCACCACTCCCGGGCAAAGTCAGCACATCGATATTCAGATCCCGTTGAATGACTGCCGCAAAATGCGCCAGATTTTTGTCCAGCTCCTCAACCACTTCAGGCGTAGCACCTTTCTGCGGACCGTAAACGGCTGAAGCGCCGAGCGGTCCTGTCAGCGGATTATTCACATCGCAGGCAACAAGAATCTCCGTTTTTGCCAACAAAGGATTCACATCACTGGAATCGATTTGTGTAATCAAATGTAACGAACCACCTCCCCAGGAAACCTTATCACCGTTTTTATCCGGGAAACGAAAGCCCAAGGCACGGGCCATTCCCATCCCTCCATCGTTAGTCGCACTTCCGCCAATGCCAATAATAATTTTGGAACACCCTTTTTTCATCGCATCAGCCATTAGCTGACCGGTGCCATAAGTCGTTGTCAGCAACGGATTTCGCTCCTCTCTTCTCAGCAACTCAATCCCCGACGCAGCAGCCATTTCAATAACAGCTGTTCCATCCGGTAAAATGCCGTAAAAAGCCAGCACCGGCCTCCGTAGCGGATCGAAAACCTGAAGATCGACTCGTTCGCCACCCAAAGCTGAAAGCATGGTTTGCACAAAGCCTTCACCACCATCAGCAACCGGAATGGAGTTGATTTCAGCATCGGGAAGAACACGATGTATTCCTTCAGCAAGGTGGCGCGACACGCTGGCCGCATCCAAACAATCTTTAAATGAATCAGGGGCGATTAATACTTTCATAGTTCTTCAGTTTAAAGCATAAAACGGGTACGTAACCACAAACTTTGGTAAGGTTTCAATTCAATCGAATCGGGATTTAAAAGCTCCCAGGTCAGCACGTCGCGGCAAAATTCCATCAGTCCGGCAGGCAACATCACAGATTGCTTCTGATTGGTCAGGTTGTACAGGCAAACCACCGAGTCTTCCATATGAACTGTTTTCCGCAAAACACAGAAGAATTCATTGCCCAAATCGATAACCAATTGCTGGGTCTCGGGAGAGAAAGCGATCATGTTGCGACGAATGCCGGTTCGTTTATTCAGTTCAGCCAGAATTGCTGAATGCTGCGGATAATCCTCCAACAGGCTGTTGATCTCTTCCAGGGTAAATTTGCGCCGGTTGATGGAGCGATTAACACCGGTTTCTTTCAATCCTTCATAATCGTTCGGAAGACCAAATAAATTTAAAAAGTAAAAAGCCGGCACTCCCTGCAACGAAAGCATGATGGTTTGGGAGAGCAAGAAACGCTTCACCTGGTATTCATCAATACCTTCTTTTGTCCCCTTCAGCGCATCAAAGTAAGTAACATTTATTTCGTACGGCACATGCTTATCACCCAGTTGGCGGGTGGTGACACGAGCTCCAAATTCTTTCAGCTTCTCAATCATCGGCAATTTTTCGTCATCGGGCATAATGCCTTCAAGCGGACGAACACCAATCCCATCGTGCGATGAGGTGAAATTAAGATAAGTTGTTCCTCTTCGGGGGTCGCTTAACTCTTTTGCCCAATGGGTCAAATACGATCCATTCCCGGTATGCAGTGCGTGCAAAATAAGTGGCGGAAGGGCAAATTGATAAATGAGGTGAGCCTCGTCACCCAAACCGAAATAAGTAATATTCTCGCGATGTGGAACGTTCGTTTCCGTTAGCAGCAAAGCTCCCGGATAACAATAATCCATCACATCGCGAAACAGACTGACGATCTCATGAGTTTCATGCTCGTGCATGCAGGATGTTCCCGATGCTTTCCACAAAAAAGCAATCGCATCGAGCCGTACCACCCGAATCCCTTTTTCCATATAGAAAAGAAACACATTCAGCATTTCTTTCAGCAATTCCGGATTGGCATAATCCAGATCGACCTGATCGGAGCTAAAGGTTGTCCACACCTCCTTAGGACCTTGAGCTGTTTCTACCGGAGTCAGCAAAGGGCTGCTTCGCGGGCGGATCACATTCGAAACATCGAAATCAACCGGTGGAACAAAGAAATAATCTTTGCCCGGAGCCTTTCCTTCTTTGAACTGCCTAAACCACACACCAATACTACTGGCGTGATTGGCTACCAAATCGGCCATCAGAATAAAATCTTCCTCGAGCTTTTCAATATCATCCCATCCGCCCAGCTCCGGATTCACAGCATAAAAGTCCTCGACGGAAAAACCGTCGTCGCTACTGTACGGAAAGAAAGGCAGAATATGAATGGTTGAGATCATCCCTTTCAACCGGTCTAACGCAAAACGGTGCAAGGTTTTCAAAGGAGCTTCGCCCTTCTGCTTTATGACATCGCCGTAGGTAATCAGAAAAACCTGTTTTTCATCCCAGCCCGGACGGTTACGCGGTGTTTTATTCTTACGTTCATCGATAAACTCACACAGCTCGTCTATCCAATCTTCCGTGAGTGTTTTCTTGTAAATCCGGTTCAACCGGTTCCGTATTTTCGATTTGGTGCGAATGTCCATTGTTTCAAATTCAAAGTTTCAAATTACGAATAGAGGGCCCAAGTAGTTCAAAAGACTACCGAATAAATGAGTTCAAGCTACGAGCTTCAAAACTTACTTCTAATGTTTTTGGCTAATATCTAAGTTCTAAACTTCACTATTATCCAACTCCACAATCTCATTAAACTGCTCCAACACATCCGGGATAGCATCAATCACCCGTTTCCACGAAGGGATGAACGGGATCAAATCAGGGTTATCCAGAAAATCGATCCCTGCCCGGTAAATATTTTGTGCAAACATATCAACCGATTGTTCTTCTTTGTGACGATCCATCCCCAGTCCGTTTATCGATGCATCAGCTGCGTATTGCTCCACCATATCGAGTGCGGTACGCAAATAGACCGCTTTAACGGTTCTGATAACTCCTTTGCTGAAGACTGATCCCTGGGTTGCCAGCTTGGCAAAAATACTTCGCGCAATGTCGAAACTCATTTTCGACAAACCACGGGTCGGGTCATTATTCGACTCTTCCTGGTGTTTATGGTCGTAAGCATCGGCAATTTCAACCTGGCAAATCCGGTTGATCGCATTATTCCGTTGTACTTCCGAAAGGATGCCAACCTCCAGTCCCCAGTCGGACGGAATACGAACCGTTTTCATAATATCAGCACGCATCGAAAACTCGCCAGCCAAAATGTATCGGAAATGATCCAGAAAATCGAGGTAATCATTTGCCGGGAAGACCTTTTTCAAGGAGCGGATTAACGGAGTTACCATCAGACGGGTTACCCGTCCATTCAGTTTCACCCCATCCGAACGGTAGTAAAACCCCTTACAAAATTTATAGTTGAAAGTCGGATCGGCTACCGGATACAGCAGGCGGGACAGCAACTCGCGATTGTAGGTAATCACATCAGCATCGTGCAGGGCAATGGCTTCCGAACGCCCCGAGGCAATCATATAACCAAAACAAAGCCAAACATTCCGTCCTTTTCCGGGATCGCCGATGTAGATCATTTTTTCTTCAAACATCTTGCGCAGTTTCATCATCCGGGGACCATCGTTCCAAAGCACCCGGCAACGACATTTCTCCGTACTCAAGTCAGCAAAATACGCTTTGGCATGCTGGTATTGCTTCTTGTTCGCCTGATCCAGACCAATCGTGATTTCAGTTAAATAAGGCACTTCCTTTAAGGTGTCGACAATATGTTGCAGTGCCGGTTTTTCGAGTTCTGTATAAAGTGCAGGGATAATCAACCCCATGTTCCGTTTCTTTGCAAACTTCACCAACTTCTTTTCCAAATATTCAAGACTTGAATAATTCAGATTGTGTAAGGTGGTAATACTTCCGTTTTGATGAAAATCGCCCATATCGGTTTATTCTAAGGTTTAAGTTTATACTATCTCAAGCAGCTGACCAAGCTCTGTAATGATATAGTCAGGTTTGATTTTTGAGGCTTGAGGATGGTCTTTCCTCAAGCGGTAAGCACGCATATCGCCGGCATAAAAACAAGTTTTGAATCCCACTTGCTGAGCCGCGTAAATATCTTTCAGCATATCATTCCCCACATAAAGCACGTCCTGTGGTTGAAGGCCTCTTTTTGCCAATGGCTCAACCAAAGCTTCATAAACTGCTGTGTCAGGTTTCCCCTTCAACATTTTATAGCTAAAGATTGAGAGATCGCGTTCGAAACCATCTAAAAATTCTTCGCCGTGAATTTTCCCGCCAAAGAAATAATTCATCATCACCGGCGTGTAAAACTGGGCGTTGGAAACAATTCCCAAGGGATAGCCTTTTTGCTTCAGGCCATCAATGGTTTCGGTCATATTTGGCATTGGCCACACCTGGTTACTGCTTAGTTCGAAAATGAAGGTAAACAGCCGTAAATCGGCATGATCCATTCCTTTGATCAGACCACGGTCTTCGGCCCGGCCTAAGGTTTTCCGCCAAATTTCAACAATATTAAGTTCCGGGAAAGGTATTCCGGAAGCCTTCGCTTCATCCTTCCCGTTGGTTACTTCTTCTTCAAAGAGTGAATGAATGGTCATCAGTCCGGCATCGGGAACCCGAATTTCGAAGCCGGCAGCATCCAGGGAGCGCTTAAACATAGAAGCATCATAACCGGCTTGCATAATATCGCCGGAAGCTGAAATAATCAGGGTTCCGTAGATATCGAAAATAACGGCTTTGATACTTTCATCCCGAGCATAAGACGGAGTGGCGCCGGTGGGTATTAACTCCATCGGCTGAATTTGCTTCAAAAAAGGCTCAAGATGATTGAGATACGATAGATTCATGACTGTGGTAACAATTTGAGATTCAAAAGTTGAATCGATTTGAAAATAGAAAACGCAAAGCGCTTTTAGAGTTGTCCGTCTTGAAGATATCAAAATCTATCGAATATTGGCAGGGCAAAACACAGGAAGTCCGCTTAATTGGTGAAAAATTAACAGAGTTACCCCTATTAATTAGGGGCTGAAGTGGTAAAAACAGGGTTTCCAAAGCGAGTTGGTAAATCGTTTTATAAGAACGCAATAACCACTCCCGACTGACCGGACAGTTAGTTTCTAAATCTGCCGAAAGCCCTTCTTATTGGTACTGGAGCAGGTCGCACATCCGGTTCTGTTTTCGCGTTTTCATCTCGCGCTTTACTTTTCGTGACAATGTAAACACCACAAAACACGAGCATAATCGCCATCAACTTGCGCCAGCCAAAGGTATCGAGCTGCCAAAAAACAGCGGCAAAAGAAGCCACCACGGGTTGCACATTGTTGTACATGGTAGCCACTGTTGGCCGCAGGAACTTCTGCCCAATGGGAATCATGAGGTAAGCGAAGAAGGTACCTCCAAAAACAACAAAGGCTATATCGTACAGAATATTGGTTGGAACGGCGCTAAAGTCAGTTGCCAGAATCTGGGGCAGGTTGAACGGCAAATAAATAATGGCGGAGAACAAGAACATCCACTTCATCAGCGTAAAGGGATGATAACGGCTGATCAAATTCTTGAACAGGACAAAATAGGTGGCATAAGAAACCTGAGAGAACAAACACAGACCAATACCCATCAGGCTTTGATTGCTGTTACCCTCACCACCGGCCGCAGTACTGCTGAGGATCAACAGTAAGGCACCCGACGCACCGACAACAATGCCGGCAAACTTCACCCAGGTAATTGGTTCTTTCAGGTACATCGCTGCAATAATCATGGTGACGATCGGCAAGGTGGTCGTTACGATGGATGCATTGATCGGCGAGGTGAGCGATACTCCGAGAATAAATACTCCCTGGTTCATGATGATCCCGAGCAAGGCTGCAACAGCCATCAAAATCAGATCAGCCTTCGGCACTCGTTCGCGCTTCAGAAACAAAGAGATGAGCCAAAATGCCAGAGCAGCACCAATCACCCGGAACGAGACCAGCATCCACGAGTTAACCGCCGGGTCACCCATCGCCATTTTCGACAAAGGAGCCATCAGTCCCCAAGCAATATTCGCTGCAATCATCGCAGCATGCCCTTTCAGTTTATTGCGCTCCATCTATTCAAATTTGCGCAAATGTAACTGATCTGTCTTAGCTGAATACTGCCGAAGAGTGAAGCTATTGTTAATTCGTAAACCGGGAATCAACGGCCGTTCTCGCGGACTCCGTGTTCGCTTTGAAAATAATGGATGTCGCTAACGCATCGGAACAGGCTCCCAGCCACCCAGCACAAAGGATGGCTTCATGTACTCCCTGATTAACTCTTCATCGCCGGGCATCGTCAGCTGTTTCGAGAAATCAGCCCGTTGAGAAACATCGGCCGGTTCACCGTCGCTGATAGTGGTGCTGTTGTATTCCCAGTAATGCAGGTCTTTTGTCTCTTCGCCAACCGGCCCCCAGCCTTCCGGCCGAATGCGATCGATCGCGCAATTGATTAAAACAGCCTCACTGTATGGATAAGAATAAATTCCCTGGTTAGTTGGCGCCCGGGCAAAAACACTTCCGCCTTCACGAGTGCCGTGAAACAGGCAATTCACAAATACGTTCCCATGATTGGCATCCGTATTGCGAATCCACATAAACGGACCGGGAGAATAAAAGTCACAGTCTTTAAAGAAAGCCGGACCACGACCCAAAATCATATCACCGCCACCATCAATCTTTATATTTTCGAAGTAAGCCGGACCATTGGTCTGCAAGGCATCGCCCGATCCGACGATGTGCACGTTTCGCAGCTGGATCTTGTCGCCGTTGATCAGCAAACCTTCAGCCTGTCCCTCCAGTAAGGTTTTCACGGTTAGATCCTGAAGCTGAATGTTCGAGCAGTTGTCTATCGCAAAGGCAGCTCTGCGCGAAGGGAAGGTTCCCGGCCACTCGTTTGTCTTCACATTCCACGGATGAGGATTGAACACCTCGCTGTTGGCATATTGTACAGTCACCCTGTCCCGGCTTTCACCCTGGATAATCAAGTTGGTTTTATTCCGGAAATAGATCAACTCTTCATACAAACCATTCCGGATAAAAATGGTGATGGTATCCTCGCTGTTGTCAGGAATAACATCCAATGCTCCCTGCAGTGTATTGAAATCACCATCGCCCTGATCATCCACCACCAATCGTTTTGCAGCAAGGTCAGGTTCGTGCTCCCGTGTGGTGAAACTCCACACCGACTTATCGTAAATCCCTTTGAATTCGTGATCCACCGTCTGAATGACTGTGCTATCCATCAACACGTAATAGCGTCTGTCGTATTCAAGCAAATTGTGATGCAGGTAGATGGTTGCTGTCGAATCGTGTACGATGATGGGGTAAAAATGAAAGCCATCGGTAAAACCACCGATGATCGTCAACTGGTAATCATCCGGCGTTGGCAAAGCTGTTCCCGACGGTGTTCCGGGCTTCGTGTTGGCATTGGTAAACTTACCCGATTTGTAGTCGTAAGGCACCGCTGCATAATCAGCCTCCGGGTTTTTCCACGGTTCGGTCGGGCCCGATGGAATGCTTAAGTCCAGCGAGTCAACCAACTCATCCGTCTCCCAATCATAAACGCGAATCATGCCGCTTTCGCCAGCCTCCGGAATACTGTTGAAGGTAAGCTTCAAATGGGTATCGGGACTGATCCCGGCTCCACCATTAGCCGGGTAGCTTTGGTAAACTTGCCTGGGCTGATTTGAACAGGAACAAAGGATGGCAAAGGCAATCCACAAGGTTGGTATCAGTTTAATTGCTTGAGATCGTTTCATTGTTTCGGTTTTTGTAATGACGGGAAAAGGTAAATGACTATCAAAGTTAGACTTAATCATAAAAATAAAAAGCTTAATCCCGTCTAATTACAAAATCAACCGATACGCGCTAGCCGACAATTAAAAGGATACCAACCACTGCAATTGACCCAAAAACAAGGGCTAGTTGATCACCAACTCGTCGGTAAACAGAAAAGCTTTTTTGCCGTTGCGCGCAAAGACTTTCACATAGCGGGCTTTTTCGCCCTGTAATGATCCCTCGAAATTCTTAAAGACCTGCTCCTTGTTCTCCGCCGAGATATCATTCTCGATGTGCAACACACTTTTGAAGTTCAACCCGTCTTCCGACAGCGCAACTTCCACGTAATCGGGCATAAACACCCCCGGACCGGCTAGTTGCATAAAGGTTGCCGAAAACGCGTTCAGCGTCTCCGTTTTACCGAGATCAACCGTTACATCCAGATCATTGGTGAAGCCCTGCCATAGACCATCGTTGTAACTGTCGCCACCCCGAAGACCATCGGTCAACGCTCCGGCATCGCCGGCCGGGTAGGCCGTATTCCATGGCAGCTGATAGCTCACCGGCTTGCCAAGCGCTTTGTGGTAGTCGACTTGTTTGTGCAGCACCGGCTCGGTTAATTGACCATCTTTAAAGACAGCTGCACAAATGGCTGCACTCCCGGTTACAAAAAACTGCCCGGTGTACAGATGCGATTCCGTTGTGGGCAACGAACCGTCGGTGGTATAATAAATCGTTGGCTGGCTGATTTCACTTTCGAAAGTGATCCCGATTTGGTGTTGAATCGTGTCCACATCCATAAATGTTAACAGCTCAGCTGTCGGCTTGTAGTAATAGTTCACCCCCATGCTGGCCAGCCGCTTCAGCTGCTCACTCACCCGAACTTTGAAGTCATCCCAGTTCAACCGGCTGCTGTCAGTCCAGGCGCGTTCGGCCAAAGCCAATGCGCGGGGAAAAATCAGCTGATCAGCAACCATCTCCGACGGAACCGTCTCCGCCCAAACGCAAGCTTGCAGCCCCTTGATCTGATCAACTTTATCGAGCGGGAACTTCGGGCCGTACAGCTTCATGTTATACACGCTAAACAAACGGGTATCAGGACGCGAGAAATACAAAGGATCACCAGGTGCCAGAATCAGATCATTGCCGTTATTCACCACATTTTCGGGAACATTGGCCACCCAGTTGCGCCAGTACATCACATGCAGGCTTGAATCGATGCCACCTTCCAGCGCATCATCCCAAACCACCACTTCCTTCCCTTTAGCTTGCAGGAATTTCGCCACCCGTCCGACAAAGTAGCCTTGCAGATGGTTGTAGTCCGTAATACCGTGTTCAATCATAAACATGCGGCAAGCCTGCGATTCTTCCCAGCTGATCTTCTCCACCTCGTCGGCACCAATATGAATGTATTTCGACGGGAAAATGTCCACGACCTCATTCAAAACATTTTCAACAAAGGTGTAAGTGTCCTCACTCACCGGGTTCAGCGGCGTTGAAAAGACGTTGCCCCAGGCTGCTTTGCCTGTTGTCGCCAGACTTGGAAAAACGTCGATAGCTGCCATCATGTGGCCGGGCATGTCAATTTCAGGAATAATCTCTACATGCCGCTCCTGCGCATACCTTACCAGTTCGCGCAACTGATCCTGCGTATAAAAACCGCCGTAATACGGAATGCCGTCGCGCATCTCAATATGAGCGGGATCAAGCGCATAAATACTGTCTTCCTTCGACTTTGCAATACAAACAGAATCCTGCCCGTTGAATCTTCGCCAGGCACCTTGCGCTGTCAGCCCGGGATACGTTTTAATCTCCATCCGCCAGCCCTGGTCATCGGTTAAATGCAGGTGCAGCTTATTCAGTTTATACAAAGCCAGCCGGTCGATATAACGCTCGAGGTAATCAATCGAAAAGAAGTGGCGCGACACATCCAGGTGCATCCCCCGCCATTCAAATCGGGGCTTATCGTAAATGCTTAAGGCCGGCAACGCGAATTCGGCAGCGCTCTCGCCCGCCTCAACCGAGGGAGGAAGGAGCTGACGCAGCGTTTCCATGGCATAAAACATTCCGGTTGAATCGCCTGCAGCCAGGAGAATCTTCCCCGAAGTGATTTGGATCGCATACGACTCGGGAACCGAAAAGGTATCCGACTGCAGCACCTCAATCGAGCTTCCGCCTTTGTCTTCAGAAAGTTCCTGCCCCAAAGCCCGCCGCATGAGCGCCTGCAGAAAGTCAACTTCGTTTCCAAACTTGCCGTTGTCGTTGACAACGAACTGTGTGCCGGGATTCAGCTTGAACTGCCCTTTGCCTGTTTTTAACTGTGCCGGATAAGGCACTAAGGTTACGTTGGTTCTTTCGGGCTGACTGCAAGCCGAAGCCACCAGTGCCAGAACCACCAGAAAATATATATACTTCACGGAATAATGATTTAGGTTGCCCCAAAGATAAAAAGAAGGTAGAATTACGAAAATCCCAACGGTCGATCGCTTAGTTAGACAGGGCGGTCAGTCGTCGCCACGATTTAATGAAGACCGGCATTTCGTAAGCCAGCATACAGATCCAGCCAAACAGGCAAGCCAGCGCGATTCCTCTTAAGCCCCAGTACTGCGCCACAATATAAGCCGCGATAACCCGGCCGGTCATTTGCGACAAGGTAGCGTTCAGGGTAATCTTTAACCGCCCTACTCCCCGGAAATACCCCTGAAGAAGGTTGGTTAGCCCCGGCAGTAAATACAGGAAAGCCATGATCTCCAGGTATTCCACGCCCGGTCCGACAAGCTGCGGGTCTTTATCGGTTACGAAAGCACCAACCAGGTTGGGCGCGAATGCAAATACAACAACCATCAACAGCGCGGTGTAAATCAGCACCATCTTCAAGCCCGTGATAAATCCCTTCCGCATCCGGTCGGCCTTACCCGCTCCATGGTTTTGAGCCATAAAGCCGGTGGTGCCATGACCAATATTCTGCTGCACCACCATGATCACATCGTCGATACGGGTGACCGCATTAAAAGCCCCAATGGTATACACGCCCAGCGGGTTAACAGCTCCCTGAATTAAAAACTTCCCAATCTGAAGCGTTATCTGCTGCATGGCCGCCGTTGCACTGTAGCTAACGGTTTGTCGAAACAGTCCCACGTCGAACACAAACTCGCGCCGGCCAAAGCTTAGCATCGGGAACTTTTGATGCACATAAACCATACAGAAAACCGCCGACAGGAATTCGGCAATCACTGTTGCAACGGCCGCCCCTTTAATGCCCAAATGCCAAACAGCAACAAAGAGAATATCCATGACAATATTCAATACCGCCGAGATAATCAGGAAATAGAGCGACACCCGGGAGTTCCCCATGCTCCGCAAGGTGGAAGCGTAAATGTTATAAATGAAGGAAAACACCAAACCCCCAAAGATGATCTGCAGATAGCTTGTTGCATCATCCAAAATCTTCGCGGGGGTACGCATGATCCGAAGAATCGCGTGCGAAAAGAAAAAACCAACCGCCACCACAAGCAGGGTGAAAATCCCTCCGGCAATCAGCGAGGTGGAGATCTCCCGTTTCAGCTTGGGAATATCGCCGGCACCGAAAAAGTGCCCCATCAGGATCGACATGCCCAGGCAGATGCCGACCATCAGGAAAAGCATGATGTTCATCACCGGGCTTGCCGCTCCCAGTGCTGCAAGCGCATCGGCCCCGACATAACGCCCAACAATGATCGAATCGGCCATGTTGTAGGTCAACACACACAAATTGCCGATAATAAGCGGTACGATGTAATTGATTATTTGTGGCGTAATGGGCCCTTGGGTCATATCCACAATCTTTCCTCTGCTCATCTCAAATCTCCGGTGAACCACAAAGATACGAATCATCCTGCGCAAGCTTTGCAATTGCCGCCGAATTGCGTCTATGTTGCGTTATTGTTACCGAAGCGGTCTGTTTATTCCCGGTTCCAGGCAACGAATCGCCGGTTGAAACGCCTTGTTTCTGAAGTCTTGTTTAAATGGCCGGGCTGATTGGCGATTGTGCGCAGCTTTGCACCGCCGGATGATTAACTTTGCCCGACAATTCGGGTTAAACGCAAGAAACAAACACCAATGATACAGGATATCTTTCCCCACCGGTTCGACAACCAATACCTCGCCAACCAAACGGTGAACGAAGGCGATTGGCTATTTCATTTCCAGGGTAATGAATTGTTAGTAAAGGTTGAAGGCGACCAGTTTCTGATTCCTCAGAAGAAGGACTTCCCCACCCTTACCATTCAAACAGCGACTTTCCTGTTTACCATCGACGATGCTTCCTGCTTTTTGATTGCCGAAAAGCCTGCAACAAATTCCGTCGATTTTGACTTCAAAGACATGAACTTCATGCGGGCCATCGATCAGCCCGACGTTGCGTGGGCCGCACTGGCAGCCTTTCAGCTGAAGAGCTGGTACGCCCAAAACAAGTTCTGCGGTAAATGCGGATCGCCGATGCAGCACAAAACAGACGAACGGGCTTTAGCGTGCCCTTCCTGTAAAAACGTGGTTTTCCCGAAGATATCGCCGGCGGTCATCACGGCAATCCTGTGCGACGATAAAATCCTCCTGGCACGTAACGCCAGTTTCACCAACAACCGGTTTGCACTCGTTGCCGGTTATGTTGATGTGGGTGAAACGCTGGAGCAGGCTGTTCGGCGCGAGATTAAAGAGGAAGTTGGTCTGGAGATCACCAAGCTGCGCTATTACAAGAGTCAACCCTGGCCGATGTCCGGTTCGTTGATGGTTGGCTTTGTTGCTGAAGCAGACGACCGGCAGCCGATCGTTATCGATAATAAGGAGATTGTTGAAGCCGGTTGGTTTTCGCGGGGCAAGCTGCCAAACCACCCCAACAACACCAGCATTGCCGGCGAAATGATTGCGAAGTTTGAGAAAGGTGAGCTGCGAGGCTGCGAGTGCATCCCCGACTTTATTCAGCTTCCTTAGCGAAGCATGGGCAAAGTTGTTCTCCAATCCATCAGCTTGCCCGGTCCGACATCCGAGCAAGCGACTATCAAGATGACTGTAAGCATGCCTGTTAACGGATTCCTGCTTTTTGGTGCAGCTTGTTACCAAACGTCGTTTACTTTTTAATCTCTAAAAGCTCAGCAATCAATGCCTTATATTTTTGAATATTCTTTTTCGAATTCTTTTGTACATCAATCCACAATCCAATTCCTACCGCTAATAATATTCCGCCATATACATACATGGCTGAACCGCGACTTATTCCTGCGATTATTGACAATAGACCCAAAACGACAAAAACAGACACATACAATATGGTTAAAAAGTGCTGCGTGAAAGCGATTTCTACGCCGGTTTCATTGTCAGCGTCTGTTTCTGCCAGCTGCCCGCTTACAATAATCTGATTTTCTCTTATAAAATTCAGATAATTCAAACTCCGTTTACGCACTTTAAATGTTACAGAATCGTTTGCTCCGGGATGCATTTTAAAAACAAATCCACCGACAGCTCCCAATGCAGCATCCAGTTTCTTAGCAATCTCCTGAGGATTGCTGTTTACTTTAAAATTCCATGCTTTCATATTCTTGTTTTAAATGTTTTGGTAACGGCAGTCTGACGGTAAATTGTATAAGTAGTGGCAGATTGCGGCGTACTTTTTGCTAAGTTACAAAAAGCAAAGGCGTTACAGAACACCGGAATATGCCATAAAACCTGCCATTACTTATGCAACGTATTTTCCTTTTAGCTATTTCTTAACTTCTCATCTTTTATAAAATCTCTCAAATTCTCTACCTCTCTTAAATATTTTTTCTTTGCATCAGGCATTAGCTCTAATCTATCACAAATATCAGTAGCCTCATTGTAATTCCCCGTCAATATATGCGCTTCGATAATGTTTATTAATAAGGCTTGTTCAACCTCACTGTTTATTCTGGCTTTTTTATCGGATGGATCTGCTTCATTTAATTCCTGATTCCATTCTTCTATCGACTCTCTCAATTGATTAACTGATTCCTGCTTATCTGTCAGTAGCGCTTCATATGCCCGCTGAGCTTTTCTTAAGGTTAAAAGGTGTGAATCATATGAATATTTTTTGCCATCACCTTTATAAATCTCGGTATAGCGCTTTACATTCGAGTAGCCAAACTTATAATTAATAAGGTTGTTTACTTCCGTTGCCAAAGTCTCTAAATAAGCACTTAACTGCGAATTGAAATAAGCAGGCCAGGTATTTTTAACATAGTTATCCCATTCCGAATCTTTAATTCCCTGTGGAGCCAGAATTTCGTGTTCGTAATTCGACTTTTTTATTACTTCAGTAAACAGAACATTTCCATCTGAAGTCATAAGCGATACTTCTACAGGCTGTTGAACCTTAACTTTACGTAATTTATAGTTCTCTCCGTTCTTCTCTTTGGGGGCATCAATAGGTGCACTGCAAGCAATTTCTTTATAGGTTACTTTTACTAAAACCGCATCGTCATTCCCTTTATCATATCCATCTAACGAGATTTTCGACTCTAAAATGCTAAGCTCTGGAATAGCTAATGTTTCAGGCTTTTTAACAGGACGTTTCTCCGGCTTTTTACCTTCTCCAATCAATGCACGTTCAGCCAATACTTTTCCCAGAGACTTATTGTTGTAGGTCTCCATCGCAGCCTGATACTCTTCTTCAGCTTTGGCCAGCTCCATTTCATATTCGTCCAGTTTATCTTGTTCGCGTTGTATCCATAATATATCTACTTCTACGTCATATTTTTTTATTGAAGCATCAAGTTTCTCAATGGGGTTACGCAAATAAGTATAACTAATCTTTTCCTTATCCACGCTTTGAGCTTGTAAAGTTAAAAGTGAAACAAAGGTTAATAATGTAAGTAACAATGGTTTTTTCATGATTTAAAAATTTATTCTCTATAATTAGTTTAATAGTGGTTCATTTTGGTATCGCTGGTACAGATTTATAATCCATACCCCGGCCATAGACCGACAAGTTCATTTCAATTCTATCGAATTGCACACCGATTACAAATCGGCGCGAGCGGAGGGATTTCGGAGAGCGTTTCTGTCCGAAGGACACGGAACTGCGATGCGTGAATCCCTGTCTGACTGCGCAGCCAGGCAGGCGCAGTTGGCGTACCACAGAACCCCGCCCTGCAATATGTACATTGTTGTAAGGTGCTGCCATTTATTATTCAATTATTCCCCCAAGCCAGTTTATTTGAAGAATTCCATTTTCAAGTCTTGCAAAATAGGTGTCAGACCATGTTGGTCCTGATGTCTCAAAAATTGCGGTATTCTCCTTAATATATACTGGGTAATTAATTTCTGTCATTTTTAGGTCAGGGCTATCATAACTTTTAGTACAATCAAGAATCCTTTGTATGGTGTTTTTGTCTAGGAATATTTCTTTGATATTTATTTTATCTGTCACAAACCCCAAAGTTTGTTTTGAAAGTGCAAGTCCTAGTGAAAAATTTCTAAAATCATTGATGTATTGATATCCAGTTTTTTCAATCAATTTAATTTGTGTCGAGTCGAGTAACAGAAGTGCTGTGTAATCATATTTATTTTCTAAGCTTTTAATATTCTTTGTTGATTTTAATTCCTCTATTACATCTTCGTAATTGATAACTTTTTCTTTTATGAAAGGTTGTCCATAAACCGAGAATTGAGAAATAACCAATATTATAAATAGATATTTCGTCATAATCGAATCTTTATTTTTTTACTTATCAATTTGCAATCTCTCATTCCAATGGTTGCACCTAACGTTGAGTGATCGAGTAGGCAAGGGGAGTTTCACCCTAAGCCTCTCACAGAACCGGACTTGACAGTCTCCCGTCATCCGGCTCTTCTAATATCAGTCATTCGATGAAAAAGCCCGACTGCTGAGGTCTAGCCCGATATCTTATTCCAAAGCGAAAAACCCATAATACTTGTTTTGGCTATTAATCCCGGTTCCGTCAGTGGCCGGACAAGGTTCACGTCAACACCGCGTTCAGCCACTGTGCTGCGCACTGGCCGAACGCTTAATTGTTATGCTTAGTTTTTTATAGTTCTTCAATATAAACGTCATATTCATCAGTGATATCCTTTTCAATAATTTCTAAAAGTCTATCAATAACTTTTTGGTCTGTTCTGTTTCTTATATTTAAGACATCTTCTTTTTCTTTTCGAAATTGCATTAACGCCCAATTTTTAAGGAATAAATTATTGAAACGGTAGAGATTCGAATTATCATCATGTATTAATAATTCTCCTCTGTCGGTTCTGCAAAGTTGAGTTAGTTTGGATTCAATTTCTTTGCTGGGAATATCTTTAAATTCAATATGGTATTTAATGTCATCAAACGAAAATTCATCTTTATTAACTTTTAAAGCTGCCTTGATAATAGCTTTCGGAACATTTCTTAATGATTTATTCGGAACTTTTATTGCTTTGTCAAAATCAGCTTTAAAGGAGTCTGATTTTTCGTCAGCGAATTTTTCAATTGCTTTTTCAAAGTCACCCATTTTCAAATATGTTGTCTCTTTTTGCGTTTGGTATATGTTTCTGTTAGTGCACATATTTAAACATAACTGATGACAAATCGAGGGCAAACCACAAGAATAAGTTACAATCTTTTCTGAAATCTTTTCTGGAAATCGTAAGTCTAAAAGTTTTTCTCCACTAATAATAATTGATTCAATTTCATCATCGCTCATATACGGAACAAATACTTCCGATACCCGATTGTTCATTTCATTATCATATTCGACAACTTGCCTTGCAGTCCCTACTGCACCAATTGCAATTAATTTTAAGTCGGAGTATTCAAGTGACATATCCATAAAAACTTTCATTATTTGTGAAGCTCTTGTTTTTTCCTCACCCTTTATTTTATGAAAGTCTTCCAAAACCCAGCAAGATTTAGACTCTCCAAAAAAACGAGCTAATCTTTGTGGCGTAAGTTGAGGCGGTACAAATTCTTTTTGTGTGATTGTCTTAGATTTATTTAACTCGACTAATTTAAGTGAAGCCTTTATATCATTGTAGCTTAAATTAATTTCTGGTGCAATTTTAAATCCATTTGTTTTAGTCTCAACGGAATAAAATCGTCCTAACTGGTCAAATGCATCAAGAATGAGACTTTCAAATGTCATTCCTTTCATGCATCTTGTAATTATAGTATTTTCATAAACTTGGTTTAGTTTATTAATAATGAGAGTTGATTTTCCACAACCTGAATGACCATAAATTACTACTTGTTTCCCTGGTGTTCTCAAAGAATCTACAAGATGATTATTTACTTTAATATCCCTTTCAATAAAAGTATTTATTGCGGGTTGAGTAGGAGTAAATACTTTATATGTATCGTAGATTTCTTTTTTCATCGTTTTTTTTTAATTAAGCATAACGTCTGGCTATATGTACTGGTACATATAGCCCCCTATTCTATTTTTAGTTTTCCGTTGCAATCAATCCGGAACCAACTTCCAAACAGAATTGTCCAAGGTACGAAATACCGACCAACAAATAATTCATTTTGTAAGTCAGAATGAATCTAAAATACTGTTCAGTACCAATTCGGTATTTATCGATTTCTAAAATTATGCTCCAGAACATTAAATTAAGTACGCAACTGTACAGATGCGACTTGACTTTCGTAGTTAACCGCTGTAATTTTATTTCCGAATTGCACAGGACTTTGATTATCAATTTATTTCTACTCGTGAAAAACCAATCGACTGAACATACTAATACCTATTATGCCCGCAATGGAGCGAAACAAACCGGTTGCGCCGCTTCCCTAACAAAGGATGCCACCGGTCCATTCGACACCACTATCCAACCGGTTAATTACACCTTACGCCCCATGAAACGCACAACGGAAATGTACAGTTATGTCACGCAACTGTACAGTTCCGTTCCACAACAAAACAGATGCGTCGTGCAAATGCACAGTTCCGTCACGCATCTGTACAAATGTGTGACGTTGTTAACGCGTTCCGTCATGCAACTGGACTGTTTTGTGCCATTGCAAGCTTGTTCCGTGACGCATCTGTACTGTTTCATGACGTTGCAAGCTTGTTCCGTGACGCATCTGTACTGTTTCGTGACGTTGCAAGCTTGTTCCGTGACGCATCTGTACTGTTGCAACATGCCCAGAACAAGCCAAATAAACCCTATAGCCCTATATAACAATATCTTACACCAAATAGTGAACTGCTTCGGCAAGCAACGGGCTTACCAATGGGCAGCCAAATTGGCAGTGTGCCTTGGGCTGCTTCAAAACGATGCTTATGCTTGCTTCGGCTTAGTTCCGTCAGTACAAAATTTGATAACTCAAAAAAGGGGAATATGCGTTCCGGCTATTGCTATCGTCCGGATCAGCACCAACGATACAGAGCATCGCTGGCCCCTGCATTTATGAGTCCCGCTTTTCGGATTGCTTAATCCTTACAAACCGGGGCGCCACATCGCCCCAACCCGAATTCCGCTTTTCTCTTCTCCCGGCAAATTACTCCGGTTAATCCGGCGTAATTGATACGAAATAAACTTATCTGATTCCAAGAAAATTTGATCATGATAAAATATTCTTTTGCAATCCCCCGGATGCTTGCTGAGCAGTTCAGCTTTCAACGGACACTGGTGCAGTTGCTGGCCGAAAAAGCCCTGGCATGGAGTGTCCCCGAAGTCGTGGTAGCCACAGTGACGGGGCAGAGCAATACCTATGAAAACAGGTATGAGGTATCGGGCAACAGCCAGACACAAAGTCCGGCGTTGACCGTTGCCCGCAACGATGCCTGGGCGACCCTCGAGACAACGATCTATAGCATCTATAATCGTTACCTCCTCTACAATGATGCCATCTCGGCCGAAGACCGGGATACCCTGCATATTAGCGAAGTACACATTGGTGGCCGCACCGGTTATGATGCTCCTACGGTTTCTCCCGCTGTTAACCTGAGTTCGGAGGATGTGTCGACCTTGCATGTGAACTATACGACATCGATTATGAGCAGTTCGCACCGGAAACCCGTGGGTGTCGCTTTTTGTGAACTGGCCTGTAAAATCGGCGGCGAGCCTCCCTTCACCATCGAAGAGTGTCAATCGCACTACTTTGTATCGCGTTCGCATCAGGAACTTGTTTTTAATCCGGAACAACGGGGAAACACCGTTTACGCCTTTGCCCGCTGGGTAAACCGCAACGGCAAAACAGGGCCCTGGGGTAACCGAATTACAGCAATAGTCCCCTAAGCCAGCAAGAGGCTGTCCAAAAAGTTCAGTAAGTTTTTTCGGTACTAACAATTTGTAAGTAGACAGAAACTGGAATCTACTTTTGGGACAGCCTCTTTTTTTAACCCACTCCCCGCCTGCCGGACAGGCTGCACTGTCCGCTTAATTGATTGGGACATTTAAAGAAGCTTGCTTATCGGGCTGCTGCCGAATCGCCCTGACGGGCTGTTTTTTATAAGCCAAAGCAATTGCTCGTTGCGACTGTACGAAAGGATCCGCCCGTTGAAGGGGCTTCAACTGCTCGCGAATTCGATTAACGCCTGGAAGGGAAATGATACCCCAGGTTGATGCCGAAATTGACCCCTCTGGCATCGCCGGAGTAGGCAATGTTGTAGTCGACGAACGGAGACACCACAAAGCGTTTGAAGTAGTTATTGATCTCGAGGCCGACGCTAAAACAAACCGGACTTTGAAAGTCATCGGAGTTGACCGATTCGTCGTATACCGATAACTGCTTAAACCTTAAAAAACTGACATACGGGGAAATAGTCATCCGACTGCTGGCCGGAATATGATAAGCCATATGCTCGGCCGACATGAGCATTAGAGCTCCCATAAGCAAAAACTCGGTTAATGTTTCTTTATCTTCGACCACGAAACTCATACCCAGCAACCAGATGGGTATTCCCAGTGTTCCTATACCAAACTGACCATGATCCTTGCCAAACAAAAAGCCGGAATCGAAGCTGAAACGTTCACCCAGAAACATCCGGATCTTTATGCCACCGGCATAAGTCGACTGATAGGGATCGTTAATGCCCAAATGACCGGCCGATAAAAATAAAGTAAACGCTTTTCTCGGAGGTCCCGACGGCTCATCAAAGAGATTGCTTGTGTCGAACTCTGATTGCCCGCACAGCAGAACCGGCAGGCAAATCGCAACCAAAAGTGCTCTTACTTTCCTTTTCATGAGATCGTTTTTTACTTGTTATAAATTACGAAACAAATTTCAGGGAAACAATACGCTATCCAACAAGGGATTGGGACACCCGCAATCCCCTCTGGCCCTTAGCAAGCTCGTTGACTACCCTCCGGTCTCCTGAAGAGCTTGCTTCTCCGTTCACCCGACAGCTTGCCGTATTCGAAGAGCTTGCTTCTCCGGCTATGGCCGAATCGCAATGACGGGCGTCTTTTTAAATCAGATAGTGTCGGGGCGGCTGCCCCGCCCTGACACTATCGCTTGTTCTCCCGCTGCTTTTATGTTGTATATATGCAGATCTGTAACTCTTAAAAGTGAACTTTTGTTTTATTAACCGACATCCGCCCGGTGGGTTAAGTAAAGTTTAAATAAAGCCTTCCCGAGAATATCAACTTTCTTATTTGCATATCTTTGGACTATCAATATACTTCCAAAGTAGAGATGATCTTAATTCTAATATCATTAAACTAAAATTGTTACTTTATTAAATTTAAAAATTATGAAAGGTGTTGTTAAAAAAACTCGTTTAGATGGTTTTTATGAAGTTCAGACGGACAGTATTGTATCTGTTTTCGAACTCGTTGGTTGTTCAATCGTCAACGTTGGCGACGAGATAGAAGGAGGTTTAGATAGCCTGGGTGGTAAAGAACTTACGAATATCACTCAAAATGACGTGTTTGATGCAGTTATCCAGGAAATAAACTAAGCAATAGCTGTTACAGCAAAGTAAGCAATTGTAAGCCCGATGGCGGACGTACGAATTGCTTACTTCGCAATAAATTAGAACCAGTTCTTAGATTGGCTGCCGCAAGGCGACCGGAAGAGAATACGATTTACTATTCATTATACCTGACGTTCACATTGCCACCTGATGCGTGCATGTAAACCGGGATACCGCCACCGTTCATGCTGCCTTTCACGCGGTTCTTTTCGGAAGTACCGGAGAAATTAGACAGGTCGATATGGACATGATCGGAACGCAGATCGAGATCGAGGCCAAGCTTGTCGCCTCCGTGAATCACCGCATCGACGCCACCGCCACTCGATTCGAGGTACAGTTCCCCGGTCAGCTTACGAATGTCCACTTTCACAGGGCCACCGCTCGATTTGGCTTTCACATAGCCTGCTTCGCCGCTAACGCTTACACCTCCGCCACTGCTCGAAGCATCGGCATCGCCATGAATGTCATTCAGGTGCACGCCACCACCCGAACTGCGGGCGTAAACGCTGCCCTGTGCTCCATCGACCGTAACGCCGCCGCCGCTCGAACTTAAGCGGGCATCACCATGCTGGTTGGTCGCTTTCACGCCGCCACCCGACGACTTCGCTTCGGTTGTACCGCTCACATTAACCAGCTGCACGCCACCGCCACTGCTCGAGAACACGTGTGCACCTTCAACCCCGTCGATTTTTAACCCGCCACCACTTGATGAAACGTTACACGACATTTGTTGCGGAAGCGTAATGGTTAATGAGATGCCGATATTATTCCAGAAGTTCATCCGCATCTTGCGCTTCACATCGGCGGTGATCACCGATCCGCTTTTCGAGAAGTCCAGCTCGAACGCTTCCAGTATTTCCTCCAGCGCATCGTCGGAAGGTGACAACAGGTGCCCGTTTTTACGTACGTAGGCCTGGATCACCACCGTGGGCTGATCGTGCGTTTGAACAACAATCCCGCCACCCGACGAGGAGGCGTTGAGCGTTCCCGGTTGATTCATATCAAAGGTTTTCGTAATAGTCGGCTCATCGGCTTTGGCAAATCCATTCAGAGACAGCAGCGTGATAAACAGCGTTGTCATCGCGTACATTTTAAGTTTCATCGGTGTTTTCATAGTGCGTTTTTTAATGGTTGAATCAGGCTTATCTTACCTATGACGTTTAACTTTTCAATCCGTTACAGCTTTTCACTCATATCTGAATCAGGATTGTGATGATTTAAAGATTAGCAGGATCAGTGTTTTCGAAACAGTCGCTTGACCTCCAAACTTGTCGAGCCAAAGTTGACGAGCAGGCTCCGGTCTATTTGATAGGCCGTTAAATAATTGAGCCCCTGCGCCAGGTGAACATTTTCCAATGCTACCAAAGCCCTTAATTCAACCATCACCCAACGTATTGTGTCCTTTCATCGCACACCCAATGATCGGGTAAGTCAGTTCGTCGTTTATTTTTGTATTCATGATCGGCCCATTACCATCTTGTTAATCATTTCATCCGGTAAATCCTGATTCGGACAATTTATTCATATCGCAAAGCTTCCACCGGGTTCCGCGTAGCGGCCCGCCAGCTTTGCCAGCTCACGGTGAGCAGTGCAATGCTCAAGGCCAGCAATCCGGCCAGGGCGAAGATCCACCAGCTGAGGTTCGTTTTATAGGCGAAGTTCTCGAGCCATTTGCTCATGGCGTAGTACGCCATGGGTGTCGCGATCACAAAGGCAATCAATACCCATTTTACAAAGTCGCGATTGAGCATTGCCATCACCTCCGATACTTTTGCGCCATTCACTTTACGGATGCCGATTTCTTTTGCCCGTTGTCCGGCTATGTGCATCGAAATGGCGAACAAGCCCAACACGGCAATAAAAATAGCAATCCCCGTAAATAACAGGATAAAAGTCTTCAAGCTGGCTTCCCGGTTATATTGTGCTTCGAATTTCTTATCCAGAAATGAATAACTGAATGGTGCATCCGGATAGCTTCCAATCCACTTTTCTTTGATGAAATTTAAAGTTGAAGCAATTTGTCCCGGTTTTACCTGAACGGATACATAATTGTGGAACTGATCAAACAAAATGGCAAATGGCCGGATCGATTTGTAGTAGCTTTCAAAATGAATATCTTTTACCACGCCGATAATATCCAGCCGGGTCAATTGTTCCTGGTTGGCACGAATTTCACTATCGTAAATGAATGTTCCTACGGGATCTTTCAATCCCAGGCTTCGAACAGCAGATTCACTCAACATGATGCTGTGACTGTCATCGTAACTTTTAGCAAAGGTCCTTCCGGCAATTAGTTGCAAGCCGATGGTTGGCAAAAAATCATAACTCCCCCGGTAGGGAATAACCATGTGATTGGAAGGATCTCCGGGCTTTTTCAGGTATAGCGGTGTATTGTAATCACCATCTCCGGGAACAGTACTCGACGTTGTAACTGAAATAATATCGGGAGACTCCAGCAATTCGGATTTGAAGCTCTCAAAGTTCTGCCTCAATCCCCATACCGGAGCGTCGAAAACCAACACATGCTCCTGGTCGTAACCGGGATCTTTCTGAATTAAGAAATGTAACTGTCGGCTTACCAAAATCGAGACGGAGATCAGGATCATGGCAATAACAAACTGCCCGGTGACAACTAGTTGGCGAGCAGTAGCCCTGCTACTGAAAACAGCCTGGTTCTTCATGAGTGAAATGTCGTTTCCAATCGCCAGCTTAATGGCCGAAAATAATCCGCCTCCCAGACCTACTGCAATAACCAGCCCGATTGGGAATAGAAAGGTTAGCGGCCGGAAAAGAGCCAATTCTTTTATTCCCGGAGAAATCGCCTCCAGGTTTTGATAGCCAATTCCTGATACAACTAATGCCAGGATCATTCCCATGAAAGCAATTCCCAACGATTCGAAAAGAAACCCCCAAACAATGTTTTTGCGAGCGGCTCCTGAAATTCTCCGCAATGCAATTTCTTTTGCCCTTCCCAAATTACCTACTGTAAACAGGTTTATGAAGTTTAGCACTGCAACAATCAGGACCAAAAGAGCAATTCCTACAGCGATAAAAATATTGCGCATATTGCTATTGGGTTTCAACTCGCTTTCAAAATTGGAATTCAAATGAATGGAAGTTACTGGTTGTAACAAAAAATGCCAATAATCCTGCCCGGCATTTGCTGTGGTAACAAATTCTTTGTTGTAGCCCCCGTTGATGTATTTCTCCACCAGCCGCCCCATTTTACCTTCAACCAGTTTAGGGTCTGCTCCTGCAGATAGCATGGCGTATGTGTAATAGGTGTTATTCAGCCAGTGGTTGGTGTTGCTGTCCGGATCTCCACTACTTGCAAACAAAATATCGAAACTGAAATGGGTTTGTTCTTTTGGTGACTCACAAATCCCCGTTATTTCATATGGACGGTACCTACCCCATATTTTTAACGCTAGCGATTTACCGACGACCAACCCTTTGCCATAATCCTCCAACCCAAAATATTTAATCGCCGTTTCTCTGGTCAGGACAATCGAACGAGGATTTTTCAGAACAGTTCTCGTATCTCCCTGAATGAGTTTAAATTGAAAAACATCAAAAAAATTAGAGTCGGCCTCAACAACGTGCTTTTCATTGAATGCCAGAATATCGTCAACATCAAGTTCATTTTTTACTGAAATATTGGGCCATTGCCACAAGCGAGTCGCTTTTTCGACTTCAGGGATTTCGCGAACCAGGGTTTTAGCCAGCGGTGGCGGTGCCATCGCCGAACTGAAATCGATACCGTTCATTTCAATTTTAGCTGCAACCCGAAATAAGCGGTCATGTTTGCTATACCAACGATCATAACTGGTCTCGTTGACAACGTAGATGCAAACCAGCAAGCAACATGCAAAAGCGATCGTCAGCCCCAGCAAGTTAATGCCTGAAACAAATTTGTTTTTCAGAAAACCCCGCCGGGCAAATTTCAAGAGTAGTCTAAACATGGTCCGTTTCTTTTTGTAGATTGAATTTAGCGGTTACTCATATCTGAGTGCTTCAACCGGATTTCGCGTAGCTGCCTTCCAGCTTTGCCAGCTTACGGTTAGCAGCGCAATACCCAGCGCCAGCATACCGGCCAGGGCGAAGATCCACCAGCTGAGGTTGGTTTTATAGGCGAAGTTTTCGAGCCATTTGCTCATGGCATAATATGCAACAGGGGTGGCGATCACAAAAGCAATCACAATCCATTTTATAAAGTCTTTATTAAGCATGGTAAGTATCTCCGACACTTTGGCACCATTCACTTTGCGGATGCCGATTTCCTTCACTCGAGCCAAAGAAATCAGCAAGGCAATAGAAAACAGGTTGATAACACTGATAAAAATGGCAACAATAATAAACAAACGGAATATTTTTACAAGTTGAATTTCTTTGTCGAACTGCCTGTTGTAATAGTCCTCAACAATTAAATATTCGAAGGGATAATTGGGGAAAGTTTGGGTGAATTTTTCCTTAATAAAGGGGATGACAGAAGCAAAATCGGAACTGGCAATTTTTATCGAGTAATTTCCCCAGATCATATTTTCAGTCCAGTTGATAAGAACAATGGGTTTGTGATTTTCTTTTGTATCGCTAAAATCCACGTTTTCAACAACTCCAACCACAGACACCTCGAACTTTTGCATGCCACTCTCGTCTTCCATTTTTATCTGCCTGCCAATAGCTTCTTCGGGATTTTGGAAACCAAGATATTGTAACCCGGCGCGATTGATAATACACGAATTATTATGGGCTGAAGTAGTTTTCCCCCGGAAATTTGTTCCGGCCAAAAGAGGAATATTATAATTCCTAATAAAATTGTCGTCGGCAACAATAAGCGCAGCCTTGCCTCCTTTTCCCGACAATGCCTCCGTAAAACTAAAGTTATAGGCTGATAAATCTCCCGGAATCACGTTTGAGCTCGAAAATCCCAGTATCACACTATTACTCAACAGCTCTTCTTCAAAGGCATGCAGGTTATTAATTCGCATTGATGTTTTTCGAATATTCTTAGGCACCTTAATAACCAAGGTGTTTTTCACATCGAAACCTTTGTCTTTATCCATCAAAAAATTAACCTGCTTACTAACCCCTGCAATACCGGCAACAATGGCGATAACAATGGCAAACTGAGCAACAACAACTACCTGTCTAAAAGAAAATCCATTGGCCACTTGCTTATATCTTAATTTAAAAAGTTCGAGACTATTAAAACGGTTAATCATTAATGCGGGAACAATGCCACCGATTAAAATGCTGATTAATACAATTGCAAATAGCATCGACAGAAAAAGCGGACTAACAAACACCGGTCGCAGATAAATTCCAAACTGGTTTTTCATGACAGGTATAAGTAACCACCCAACACCCAGCGAAATGAGGATGGCACAGAAATGAATAATCAACGATTCGGAGAGGGTCCCGCCCAGGATTTCGTGGCGTGTTGCACCGCATACTTTTTTGATTCCTGTTTTTTTTGCCGAGTTAATCAAACTGGAAAAGGTAAACTGGATATAATTAAATCCCGATGCACAAAAAATCAATAATCCGATTATAAAAATGAGTGTTACATATTGGGCGCGCGAACCTGTCTCCAGTTCGTTTTTCATTTCCGAATGAAGATGAATCGCATTCAGTGGCTGTAGATGATACAAATGGCTGACCTTGCTTTTTTCGAATTGTATCTTTTTATTCTCGCTAACGATAGTGTTTATTGCTAACTCAATCTGTTTTACATCTACATTTCCATCCAGTTTCAGGTAGGTGTAAAACCCCGTTTCACCCCACTGTGCTTTAGCAGGTGGTGGAAGATGCATATCGTCGTGAAACGAAAGTAAAACTTCAGCAGAGAAATGGGCCTGTGCCGGAATATCTCTAAAAACGCCTTCAATGGTATATTCAAATGACGGATACTTAAATAAAATTTGCCCGACAGGATTGGTATCTCCAAAATATTTTTGAGCGGTACTTTCCGAAATAATTGCCGTGTACGGCCGGGTTAACACTTCCTGTTTATTTCCTTGCAAGAACGCAATTGAAAACACATCGAGGAATCCCGCTGAGGCATGATAGATATGACTATTAGAAAAAATTTCGTCGCCAATTTTATATTGCGGGTTGTTTGTTTCGGTGAGGAAACCAGCTGACACAACCTGGGGATATTTCTCTTTTAATGTGGTTGCCACACCTCGTTCACATTGAGGGATGGAAATACTCAACTCATTTCCGCTGTAAATATCGGTTCTTACCCTGTAAATTTTTTGGTTGTCGGGAAATACACGGTCGAATCCTCTTTCGTAAAAAACATAGCCCGAAACGAGCATAAACGTAATCAGTCCAATACAAAGGGAAATGAGAAGAAAAGCTGAATTTTTCATCTCCCGGGTGAGGCTTCTGAATGCTATTTTAAGATGATAAAATTGTCTCATCTCTGATTAGGTTTTTATTGGTTTATGCTTCATTCTTATTCGGGAACCCTATGCTTCTATCTATTCATACCGCAGCGCTTCCACCGGATTTCGCGTGGATGGTTTCCAACTTTGCCAGCTCACCGTCAGCAGGGCAATGCCCAAGGCCAGCAAACCGGCCAGGGCGGAGATCCACCAACTCAGGTTGGATTTGTAGGCGAAACTCTCGAGTCCTTTCTTCACGGCGTAGTAAGCGATGGTGTTTCGATCACCATCAGAGTGCGATACACAGCTACTTAAAGCAACACTTCGCCCAGCTGCTTCTTGACTTCTTCGGTTATGATTTGTCCGTCGAACAGGTTGACAACCCGATGTGCAAACTCGGAGTCGTGCAAGGAGTGGGTCACCATCACGATGGTTGTTCCTTCCCGGTTCAGTTCCGTGAGCAGGTTCATCACCTCCAAGCCGTTTTTTGAATCGAGGTTACCGGTTGGCTCATCGGCCAAAATGAGTTTGGGATTGGCCACCACGGCTCGCGCAATGGCCACACGCTGCTGCTGCCCACCGGACAATTGCTGTGGGAAGTGTTTGCGCCGATGACTGATTTTCATGCGCTCAAGCACCTTTTCGACCATGGCTTTTCGCTCACTGGCTTTCAACTTCAGGTAGATGAGTGGCAGCTCCACATTTTCGTACACATTCAGCTCGTCAATCAGGTTGAAGCTTTGAAATACGAAGCCGATGTTGCCTTTGCGCAGCTGGGTCCGGTTCCGTTCTTTCAGGTGACCAACTTCCTGTGCATCGAAGAAATACTCTCCTCCCGAAGGATTATCGAGCAAGCCGATAATGTTCAGCAGCGTTGATTTTCCACAACCCGACGGCCCCATGATGGCTACAAATTCGCCTTTTTGTACATGAAGGTTGACTTGATCCAGTGCACTGGTTTCAATCTCTTCCGTGCGGAATACTTTGGTTAGGTTTGATGTCCGTATCATTTTGCGTTTTGTTTTATTGTCGTTTTTCAAAATTTCAGAATTTACAAATTCCTTGCTACTTACATTCTTTTCAAACGGAGCAATTTGTGAAACTCTTCTTAAACCCGGTGCAACTCAGTGGTTGCATTCTTAAAGTTTAATCACAGCTCTTTACGCCAGGCTCTCTGCTCTTTGCTACTTCAGCACGATTTTATCGTTATCCCCAAACAGTTCGTAGCTGGAGGTAATGACTTGCTCACCCGCTTGCAATCCTTCCAGCACTTCGTAATATTGCGGGTTCTGTTTGCCAATCCGGATGGAGCGTTTCACCGCTTCGGATCCGCTTTCGTTCAGCACAAACACCCACTGTCCGCCGGTGCTCTGGAAAAAGCCGCCACGAGGCAACAGCAGTGCGCTTTCGCTTTGTCCCAGTTCCAACTTAACATGATAGGTTTGCCCGGCCCGGATATTTTCCGGTGTTTCGCCGACAAACAACAAATCGATTTCAAATTGACCGTCACGAACTTCCGGATACACCTTTTTGACAACCATCCTGTAATTTACACCATTCCGTTCAAAAGAAGCAGCCAAATCGCGACGAACCCGATCAATATAGTGCTCATCAATTTGCGCTTTCACTTTAAAGCTGGTCAGCACATGAATCATCCCGATTCGTTGACCCTGTGAAATGGATTGCCCAATTTCGGCATCCAACATGCCTAATTGCCCGTCAACCGGTGCTTTTACATTCAGGTTATCCAACCGCTCTCTCACCAGACCAAGCATTTGCCGCATTTTTAGCAAGTCGGTTTCCAATGTCTTCATCGATGTCAGTTGAATCAGCGAGTCATTTTTTGCTTTCAGCTTATTAATTTCCAACAGCTTCACTTCATAGGTGTAATCTTCTTGCGACTGCAGGTAATCTTCCTTCGAAATCAGATCTTCCCGATACAGTTTCTCATACTGTTCGAAATTCCGTTTTTTCCGGGTCAGGCGATACTCGTTGTCCAGAATATTGCGCCGAGATTGAATCAACTCAGTTTCGAAGTTGATTCGGGTTTGCCGCAGGTAGTTCTCCTTTTCTGCCAAATCGGTTTCACTGTTCAGAATTGTTTGGTATAGTTGCCGATTTTCCAGCCTCAAAATCACATCGCCTTGTTTAACCATTGAGCCTTCCTCAATCAACCGCTCTTCCACCCGACCGCCTTCTTCGGCATCGAGATAAATCGTCGTAATGGGCTCAACCTGACCAATGATAGTGATGTAGTCGTTGAACTGGCTGTTTTCAACCGTGCTGATCGTTAATTTATCCCGTTCGGCCCGGAAAACCGAATCGTGACTGGCAAAAAGGATTTGGTACAGTAACAGCATAAGCACAACGACTCCGGCTCCCCACAACAGGTGCTTGGGTTTCAATCCTTTTTTCTTCTCTATGACGCGATCCATTGACATATGCTAAAGTTTCAAGTTTTTAGTTCAAAGTTTTAAGTTGAGCACTCTTCGTCCCATGCTCTTTGCACTTCGCTATTCCTGTTCCCAGAAGCGAATACCCTTGTAAAAATTAATCACTTTTTCTTTGATGGTGTATTTCAATCGGGCTGATAAGAGGGAAGCTTTCACTTCGGCCAGCCGGTTTTTCACCGTCAGCAAATCGATGACATTCAAAATACCTTCATCGTATTTGCGCTGCGCCGCCCGAAAAGCCAACTCTTCAGCTTCATATTGCTTACCGGTTTGGGTATACTGCTGATAGAGCGCTTGCAGTTCGCGGCTGTTATTCATCAACTCGTAGTACACCGCTTGCCGGTACGTTTCCAATTCCGTTTGGGCCGCTTCTTTTGCCAGCTTAGCCTGCTGAACACTGCTGCGCATCTGATTTTTGCTGAAAATCGGGATCGACAGTGAAGCACCCACATATTGCCCCAGGTTATTGTCGAGCTGCGTGTGGAATGACGTTACATTTCCGTCCACATCCAGATCTGTTTCCGAATAACTGCTCCCAAGCGAGGCATTCAAATACAGCGAAGGCGCATACTGCCCGCGGGCAATCGCCAGCCGTTTTGATGCTGCCTTCAATTGAGCCTCGGCAATTTTCACATAGGGCGATTGCAGCACATAAGCCCGGTAAAGCGAATCGGCTTCAGGCTGTGCTGTTGCCACAATCAACGAATCAGACTCCTTCTGAAGCACGTCAATCGACTGCCCGGTTGGCAAGTTTAAATATTGAACCAGTTTCAAGCGGGCTTCTTCTGCTTTGTTTTCAGCTTGCATCCGATTCAGCTTTTCCTTCTCATAAGTAGCCTGCATCTCGGCCAGGTCTGTTTTCGCTTTGAGGCCTGTTTCGATTAGTTTTGCTGTTTTCCGCACGTTATATTCCGACAATTCCAGCTGTTCCTGTGCAATCAGAACCAGTCCTTCGTAATAAATCAGATCATAGTATGCGATCATCACGTTGAAAGCCAAATCATCGGCATGGTTCACCCGCTGCCATTTTTCAGCTTCCAACTGGTATTTACTGTAACCCATTCTGTTTTGAAGAATGAACCCCTGGAAAACCGCTATGCTTGCTCGTAAATCGAACGAACTATTGAAGAAATCCGTATTAATGACGTCGTACGAACTGGGGTCGACTGCGCGTCCATAACTAACTCCCGCATTGGATGAAGCAGACAGCGACGGCAGTAAATTCAGCTTTGCTTGCCGCACAGAAACAACCGATGACTGTTCACTCAACGCATATTGATAATGCTCCAGGTTGTGCGCGAGCGCTTGCTGAATGCATTCGGTTAAACTCCAGGCCCCGGTGGCAGGCAAAACAACCGGCAGGCAACCGAGACACAGCGCCAATAAGATGGATTTAGTTCTATTCATTACTCAATAATTCTAATTGGAAACATCGAGAACAATGCCAAAACTATAATCGACTGGCTTCCTGTACCCTAAAATTACAAGCCAACAGTTTTCGTCAAATATATTGACAATTAGCTGTCAAATATTTTTACATCTTATTGCGTTCCAAATTCCAGTCGTCTACCTTTGAAATAAAAAATGCCCAAAGGGAATATTCTGATTGTCGACGACAACAAAAGTGTCCTCAGTGCGCTCGACTTTTTGTTAACACCCGAGTTTGATAAGGTTGAATGTCTTTCCTCGCCCAACCAGCTGATCAGCGAGTTGCGGAAAAACACTTATCACCTGGTGATGCTGGATATGAATTTCAAGGCCGGCGTAAATACCGGCAACGAAGGCATTTACTGGCTGAACCAAATCAAGGAAAACTATCCGGAGATTTCGGTGGTATTGATTACGGCCTACGGCGATGTGGAACTGGCGGTAAAAGCGTTGAAAACCGGCGCCACCGATTTCATTTTAAAACCCTGGGACAACACCAAACTGCTGGCCACTGTTCGTTCGGCGATACAGCTGAGCATGTCGCGCGAAGAAGTCAAAAGTCTGAAGCAAAAAGAAAAAGCCCTTAAACGGGAAATCAACCGGGACGAGAACTTCATCATCGGCTCGTCGCCCCAATTGATGCAGGTTCTGAATATTGTCCGTAAAGTAGCCAAAACCGATACCAATGTGCTGATTACCGGCGAAAACGGCACGGGCAAAGAGCTGATTGCACGGGAAATTCACCGTTTGTCGAACCGTAGTGCCGAGATGCTGGTGAGTGTTGATATGGGTGCGCTAAGCGAATCGCTGTTCGAGAGTGAGCTTTTTGGGCACGTGAAAGGCGCCTTTACCGATGCACGTGAAAACCGAACCGGGAAGTTCGAGGTCGCCAATAAGGGCTCGCTGTTCTTAGATGAAATCGGAAACCTTTCCTTTCACCTGCAGGCGAAATTGCTGGCCGCCCTGCAAAACCGCGAGATCACCCGTATTGGTTCCAACCAGGCCATTCCGATTGACATCCGCTTAATTTGTGCGACCAATAAAAACCTTCCGGAACTGGTGGAGAAAGGACTCTTCCGGGAAGATCTTCTCTATAGGATTAACACCATTCAGATTGAGATCCCGCCACTGCGCGATCGGGGCAACGACATTCTGGTGCTCGCAGACTTCTTCCTGAAAAAATATGCCTGGAAATACGACAAACAATCACTAAAAATCAACAATCAGGCCCAGGAAAAACTGCTGAAGTACAACTGGCCGGGCAATATCCGCGAACTGGAACACAGCATCGAAAAAGCGGTCATCTTAAGTGAGAACAATGTGTTGAAAGCAGACGATTTTTTCCTGCGTCCGGTCACCGGAACAAAAAACGACACCGAAAGCCTGAAGCTCGAGGAGATGGAAAAACGCCTCATTCTGGCAGCCCTTGAAAAAAGCCCCGGCAACATCAGTGCGGCGGCCGACATGCTGGGGATCACCCGGCAAACCCTGTACAACAAACTCAAAAAATTCGGACTCTGATGTTTCGATCCTATCGCTCCCAAGTTGGTTTAAAAGTCGTCCTTGTCGCTGGCTGGGCCTTTGTCCTTTCCTGGTCTGTTTTCACCGGTCAACATGTACTTTGGCCCATCCTGATTGGTTTGGCGCTGCTGTTCCAAATCGTCCATCTTGTCCACTATCAAAACCAGCTGACCGAGCGGATCAACTACTTCTTCGAGTCGATCAGGAACGAAGACTTCAGCCAAAACTTCGAGCCGCGCGACAAGAGTTCGGTGATTCGCAGCCTGCACCAAAATATGCAGTTAATCAACGAATACATCCAGCGCGTTAAGATTGAATCGCACCAGCAGGAACACTATTTCCGCGCCCTGATTGAGCATGTCGGCACCGGAATTCTCACCTACAACGAGAAAGGTTTTGTGCTACACGCCAACCAAAGTCTGAAAAAGCTGCTCGGACTGGAACAACTCACCCACCTGAAACAATTGGAGAAGGTTGATCACAAACTGGCAAACGTGCTGCAACAATTGCAACCGAACGAACAAAAACTGGTGCAATTCAACGGGAAACAAGGGACGACAACTTTGCTTATTAAATCGGGAGCTTTTAAAAATCAGAAAGACCAGCTCAGCTTGCTGTCCATCCAGGATATCAACCGCGAACTGGATGAAAAAGAGCTGGACTCGTGGCTGAAACTGATCCGTGTGCTGACCCACGAAATTATGAATTCCATTGCCCCGGTCACCTCACTTTCGGAAAGCCTCAGCAATTATTACCAAAAAGAAGGTGTGCCAATTCCTGCCTCAACAGTGGATGACAAACTCATTCGAAACACCATCCGTGGTTTGGACATCATCAAAGAGCAAGGCAGAGGACTGATCAACTTTGTGGAATCGTACCGCAAGTTTACCCGCCTACCAAAGCCGGAGAAGAAACTGGTTGCCGTCGGTGATTTGCTGGAAAAAACAGCCCTCCTGCGACGCGCTGCCCTCCCCGACGATCACACGCGCATTACGGTGAAAAAGCCGGATGAGAAGTTGCTGGTTTTAGCCGACGAAAAACTGATTTCCCAGGTACTGATTAACCTGGTGAAAAATGCCGTGGAAGCGCTGGACAAGCAGGAAAGCGGCGAGATTCAATTGATTGGCCGGGAAAACTCGTCGGGGCAGGTTGAAATACTGGTTCGCGATAACGGCCCCGGCATTCCGACAGACATCATGGAAGAAATCTTTGTCCCCTTTTTCACGACCCGCGAAAACGGATCGGGAATCGGGCTCAGCCTGTCGCGCCAAATTATGCGGCTGCACGGTGGCAGCCTGAAAGCCAGCTCTGTTCCGGGAAAGGAAACGGCCTTCACCCTGCTGTTCAACTGAAACCGGAAACTGATTTTACCCCAGAATTTGCCACAGCGGAATCATTAACTTCACGGTTCAAAGTCAACCATTCTGAACCAATCGACGCATTTTCCAGGGCAATTTGTAATGATTACCCGAAAAAGAAGACCTATCATGTTATAGAAACAGATTCATTTTACATACAACTTTACAACTATGAAACGAGTTCTTTATCTTCCGGCGGTATTCATCGTGTTGCTGGCGACAGCATGCGGCCCCAATCAACAAACACAAAACAACGAAGCAATGGGAGACAATCCGTTACTGAGCCCGAGTAGTTTACCCTACGGGGCGCCAGACTTTACAGTCATTAAAAATGAACATTTCCAGCCTGCTATTGAAGCGGGAATGGCGGAACACCTGGCTGAAATTGAAAAAATAGCCAACAATACAGAGGCACCGACCTTCGAGAACACCCTGGTCGAAATGGAAAAAAGCGGCGAGTTACTCAGCCGGGCACAGGGCGTTTTTGGCTTGCTTGCAGGAGCCAACACCAACCCCGAAATTCAACGCATTGAAGAAGAAGAAGCACCCAAACTGGCGGCTCACAGAGATGCGATTTACATGAATGACAAGTTATTTCAACGTGTAAAAACGATTTACGAAAACCGTGAAAGCCTCGGTTTGGATACCGAAGCGTTGAAACTGGTTGAAGAATACTACCAACGCTTTGAGCTGGCAGGTGCTAATTTGTCGAATGAAGACAAAGAGCAAATGAAAGTGCTGAATGGCGAAGAGGCAACGCTGAACACCAAGTTCACCAACATGATGCTGGCAGCCGCCAAAGCAAGTGCGTTGGTTGTCGATACCAAAGAAGAGCTGGACGGGCTTTCGGACGGCGAGATTGCTGCAGCAGCCCAAAAAGCGGAAGATGCAGGCCTCCCGGGTAAATACCTGATTCCGATTCTGAATACCACCCAGCAACCGGCTCTGCAGTCGCTGACAAACCGTGCAACGCGTCAAAAGTTGTTCGAAGCATCGTGGAACCGTGCCGAAAAAGGCGACGAAAACGACACCCGTCAAATGATTCTTCGCCTGGCGGAACTTCGTGCTCAAAAGGCCAGTTTAATGGGCTTCAGCAGTTATGCCGAGTGGAAACTGCAAAACCAAATGGCTAAAACTCCCGAAGCTGCCGAAGGATTATTGAACAAGCTGGCTCCGCAAGCCATTGCCAAAGCCAAGGTCGAAGCTGCCGACATTCAGCAGTTGATTGACAAACAAGGCGGCAACTTCAAACTGGAAGCCTGGGATTGGGACTTCTATGCCGAACAGGTTCGCAAAGAGAAATACGATTTGGACGAAAGCCAGATCAAGCCTTATTTCGAAATGTACAATGTAATGGAAAACGGCGTGTTCTACGCGGCTACCCAATTGTACGGCATCACCTTTAAAGAGCGGAAAGACATTCCGGTTTATAACAACGATGTGCGGGTGTTCGAGATCTTCAACGAAGACGGCTCAGCGGTTGGCTTGTTCTATGTCGACTATTACAAACGCGACAATAAGTCGGGTGGCGCCTGGATGGGCAACATCGTTGAGCAATCGAAACTGCTGGGCGAGAAACCGGTTATTTACAATGTGTGCAACTTTGCCAAACCGGCACCGGGCGAACCGGCACTGATCAGCTACGACGATGTAACAACCATGTTCCACGAGTTTGGTCACGCGCTGCACGGCTTGTTTGCCAACCAGGAATATCCAAGTCTTTCGGGCACCAACGTATCGCGCGACTTTGTGGAGCTTCCTTCACAATTTAACGAACACTGGGCGCTTAACCCAACGGTTTTTGCCAACTACGCCAAGCATTACAAAACCGGCGAACCGATGCCCAAAGAGCTGGTCGAAAAAATTAAGAAATCGGCGACCTTCAACCAGGGTTATGCATTCAGCGAGTTCCTCGAAGCAGCGATTCTGGATATGCAATGGCACACACTGAGCACTGCCGATCAAGTAGCCGATGCCGGTGTTTTTGAAGTGGAAGCCCTGAAAAAGAACGGCGCATACATGGAGCAGGTTCCTTCGCGTTACCGTTCAACCTACTTCAAACACGTTTGGGGTGGCGGTTACGCAGCCGGTTACTATGCTTATTGCTGGGCCGAGGTGCTCGACAACGATGCCTTTGCCTGGTTTGAAGAAAACGGTGGACTGAACCGCGAAAACGGTCAGCGCTTCCGCGACATGATCCTGTCGCGTGGCAACAGCGAAGATTTAGGTCAGCTGTTCCGCGACTTCCGTGGTCAGGATCCGGACATCAAGCCGTTGTTGAAAAACCGTGGATTGATTTAATCGAAGTTTCCCTGTCACAACCACTATAACGAGCCCGGTTACCCTGTAGCCGGGCTCGCTGCATAATAGCCAAACCGGTTACACCTGCAGACGCTTCCGCTGAGCCCCAGGCCCGGTAGTTACACCTGCAGCCGACCTCCCTGCGACGTAGGGAACGAAAAAACACCTGTTGCCGGTTTCGCTGCGGTTTTTTGACGTGATTTTTATCCGGGATGACAAGCAAAGGCAAAAGAGAGCATTTCCCCGGGATCGCAACAAAAAAAATCCGGCCTCTTGGGGGAGAACCGGATTTCTTGCTTGCTGTTTAACGGATAAATTATCGCTGTTTGTTGTGCCTATTTCGACTGGATGGGTTCGGCTGTGGGCATCACCAACGCCAGGATAAAATAGACGAGAATTAAAACCGGGTTGAAAAAACTGAATATTCCCCACAATAAGCGAATGATCAGCGGATCGAGATCCGGGTTGATGTACTCGGCTATTCCGCCGCAAACGCCGGCTAAAACACGGTCGTAAGATTTTATTAATCGTTTCATAGTGACTGGGTTTTAAGGTTAATTGTCTGAAGCCATTTCGTGGCTAATCGATTTGATTCCATCCAGGTCTTTCAGCTTAAAATCACCATAGAACGAAATCCAAAAGCTCATATCGGTTGCATCATCACCGCTAATCAGAACATGAAATTCCCGGGCTTTTTTACTATTGCCAAGCATCCAGATTTTAGCATCATCGCTATCGTCCGATTCAACTAACTTGTAGGCACCGGGTAATAAATTGCTCGATTTGCGACAGAATTCCTTCACGCCAAGCTCGCCTTTACCGGGGTTGTACGACATGAAACGGATTTCCTGCAGATCGCCTTCAACCGACTTTCCTTCATCATCCAGATCAATGTTGAAGGCATCGTTCATATTTTTGCTGAATGCGAAATACATCACCCCCGGTTTGTTCCGGAAGGTATCGAACAACTTATCGGATTTGCTTTGTGCCGCGAGGCTCCCGCTAAGGAACATTAAGGCAACCAGCAGAAGAATGTTATTTGTTGTTTTCATCGTCGTTATTGTTATGAATTGTGCCCTGCCGGAGGTCAGCCGAAGCCTCCCTCCGGGTATAAAACATCAGGACACAAATCGGGTATGATTTATTCGTTTAATTCTTTCATGGTCAACCCATCCGGCGTCATTTCCCAGTATTTACCAACCATATCGCCATCCCAGGTATTCGAGACGTTTTCAATATCGTAGATAATTTTCACCATATCCTTATCCAGGAAAATTGCTTTGCCTTCCGGCACTTTCAAGGTCAAATCCACTTCCTGACCCAACCAACGGTTGCCTTCTTGCAGCGTGTAATACGGATCGAAGTTGAGGGTGGAATCTGACTGGCTGAAATTGTAGACAATTTCCTGCACCTTCTGCCCCGCTTCCTCTTCACTTCCTCCGCGCGATTTTTTGCGGATAACCAGGACGAAATCATCGTTGTTGCTCTTTTCAACATCGAACCGCGGACGACCGAGCAAGATGGCTTCACCGTCCTGTTCAACCATTTTCATGCGGTCTAAATCGAGCGAACGGTTGAAGTTGTGTTTATAATGATCATCGTTCATTTCGAGATAGAGGGTATGAAAGTCTTGCTGCTCGAGCACAACATTCTGACTAACCGTGGTGCGCTCGCTATAATCATCCAGCTGCCCAACTGATACGATAACGATGGTGATTAAAGCCACCAGCCATACGCCTAAACTGGACAGGAATATGATTTTGTTGTTCGACTTGTAGCGGAAGACAATTTTGGTTCCGATGTACAACACTGCCAACAAAGGAATAGCGACCAAAAAGGCTAAAGCGATCATCAATACAGTCATCGATGCAGGCGCTATAAAGAAATGAGCCATTTCGGGCACGGCAACATGGCCACTCCAATGTCCGATCCATGGCGCTGAGCTGAGCACTGAGTGCCCAACCATCATGGAAATCAGGAATCCGAGCAAGCCTAAAAATCCAACCAAAATCATTAGTGCTCCAAGGACAACGCCGACTATTTTCAAAAATACTTTCACAACACTGTAGAACATCTCGCCAAAGCGCGATACGTTTTCACGCCCTTTGTTATATGAATCGGAACTTCGGAAGCGATTATAACTTTCTTTCACTTCCTTTACTTCCTCCTTTATTGACTTTTCTATGTTGGATACGGTGGCCTCCCTTCCACGCATTTCCAGGCGCTGGGCCGTTGTTTTAGCTTTAGGGACAGCGATCCACAGGATAATGTAGATAATCAGCGCTGTTCCGAACGACGCAAATAATAAGATGACAAAGATGATTCGCAAAACAACCGGATCAATGCTGAAGTAAGCACCCATCCCGGCGCAAACTCCTCCCAACACCCGATGATCGGGATCGCGGTACATGCGACGTTTTACGCGTCCCTGAGTTGAATCTGCCTCAGCTCCCAGACCTTTATCTTCAACTTCTTCGCCTTCGGCTTCCAGGAAATCTTCGGGTTTACCCATCCGGACAATCACCTCGTCAACCCAACTTTCATTAACAACATCTTTCTCTTCTTCAGCCATTTTTTTACTGAATAATTCAGCAATGCGGGCTTCGATATCCTGCAATATTTCGCGGCCATCGGCATCGGTACCAAAATGGCTGGTCAGCATGTGCAGGTAATCTTGTAATTTTCCATATGCATCCTCATCGATGTGAAAAACACTGCCGCTTATATTTATTGTGAATGTCTTTTTCATTGTTTCGTATTTTGTGTATTCAGTTTTGTTCCTGTTTCTTTATACTGCTTTACGCGACTTGATCGTTTCAACAGCATCAACTAATTCATTCCACGATCCACCTAAGCCTTCCAGAAATTGCTTTCCTTCATCGGTCAATTCATAATATTTTCGCGGCGGTCCTTGTGTTGATTCTTCCCAGTTGTAGGCAAGCAAGCCATCGTTTTTTAAGCGGGTCAACAAAGGATAAAGTGTTCCTTCCACAACAATCATCTTCGAGTTTTTCAATTCGTCGATGATGTCACTAGCGTAGAGGGGCTTGCCATCCAGCACCAGCAAGATGCAGTACTCCAAAACCCCTTTACGCATTTGTGCTTTTGTATTCTCAATTTTCATAGTTATTCCCCTTTCTTCGTCAGTATATATTTCTCTTTCATTCCCTCGTGCAATGCTCGTTTAAAAGTAACTTGAATCGCACATCCAAGCTTCCAATTCCAACTCTTTCTCTTGTTCTTCAGCATAACGGCTTGTAAAGAATTCGGCGTCTGTCATCCAGCTTTCAATTTCCAGTGGTGATTCTTCTTCAACCTGGGTGAAAACATTGGCTGAACCGAAATAAGTGTCATTGGTCATCCAACTTTCAACATTCAACGGTGCATCGGTTTCTTCTTCGATTGCGAAGTTAGCAGCGGTTGCTGCTTCCGAAGCCTCTTCTGTCTCGGAATTATCGACCATGATTAATGCCATTTTACCAAAACTGTTGTAACTCAGTAATTCTTTAATAAGATCTTGTGCGCTTACGGTGAAGCTTAATAGAACCACGCTGACCAAAACTGCAGCTGTACGTAACAATACTCCTGATAATTGATTGTTCCTGTTTTCTGTTTTTTCGTTTTTAGTTTTCATGATCTTGCCTCCTGTTTGTTTCGTTTGTTTTCCTGATGTTTAATTGTTCTTTCTTGTTTTGCTTTGAGACTTTGCTTGTTTTCTGTTTCTGTCTTTAAGACGACTGTTTTTTCGTTTCGTTACACTTGATATAGAACTTTTTTTAAACTATTTCTATTCTTTACCTTGAATTCGGTTATACAAATATACAAACATTAAATACTACTTTGCAATACATAGTAGTATATTTTTTAAAATTATTTTTAGGCGCAGCATATACCACATTGTCTTACTGTGTTTTAAGCTTTATAGTAAAATCAAAAAAAATTGGTGGTAAAAGTAAAAATGAGTGAACAAGCCTGTTTTACGACGTGTATTCGCTCTGAAAAAGATTGAAATTCAACCTTCGGAATCCACAATTTGAACATGTAATGTTGAAATTAACAGGCAGACTTTAGCAAAATCGCAACAAATGTTTAATCAATCTGATTCCAGTTTGCTATAAACTGTTATTTAAAATGATTCTAGACTTAACCAACAGTTAACATTTCTTTCATTATAAGTAAGTTATTTTGTTTGACCTATTAACCCGGAACCATTCTTAACCTACCGTTAACTGTTTATGCACTGTTGATAAAAACCTATGTTCTAAACGAGTTTTTGATTTTCAATTTTTTTAACTTGAAAGTACATTTCATTACACGAAAACTTACACTTACACTATCATAAAAATAGAAAACTCTCTATGTTTTATTTTAAGCTTACAACAAACACTATCAACATGAAAAATTTATTTCGGATTGTGATGTGCCTAAGTTTTTTCATGGCACTGTTTAGCTACAAGGGCTATTCACAGCTTACGACCTCTGCAATCAGGGGGCAAGTAACAACAACGACCAACGAGACTTTACCTGGAGCCTCGGTCGTTATGGTTCACGAACCTACCGGTTCTCAATATGGAACCACTACGAATGAATCGGGCACTTACAACCTGGCGAACCTGAACCCGGGAGGCCCTTACACCTTAACCGTTTCTTTTGTTGGGTACAACAAATACGAGAAAAAAGAGATCTTTCTGACGCTTGGACAAACCTTGCAAATTAATGCTACAATTAGCGAGAATACTTCAGAGTTAGAAGAGGTTTTAGTCATTGCAAATACCAGCGGAGTGTTCGACGGTAACACAACCGGTTCAAAAACAACTGTTTCTGCGGAACGAATTGAAGCGATGCCTACAGTTACCAGAGGAATTAGTGACATTGCCCGCTTGACTCCTCAAGCAAAAATCAACGCCGATGGAGGAATCGAAATTGCAGGACAAAACAGCCGCTACAACTCATTCACGATCGATGGTGCTGTTCAAAACGACGTCTTCGGCTTGGCAAGCAATGGTACAAACGGCGGACAAATAGGTGTTAACCCAATGAGCATGGACATTATTGACCAGTTAACTATTTCCTTGTCGCCCTATGATGTCACTCAAAGTGGATTTGCCGGTGCCGGTATTAATGCCGTAACCAAAAGCGGTACCAATCAATTCAAAGGATCTGTCTTCGACTATTTCCGCAATGAAAAGCTTGCAGGTAAAACGCCTACAGACAACCCTTATATTGAACGTGAAAGATTGGATAAATTCACTTCAAACACGACTGGGTTCACCTTGGGTGGTCCAATCATCAAGAACAAAGTCTTCTTCTTTGTAAGTGGGGAACTCCAGCGTGATAAAACGCCTAAACCATACGATTTTGCGGACTATGGAGGAACAGCAACCCGTGCAGAGGTTGATGCTTTAAAAACAAAGTTGATCAACGATTATGGTTACGATCCAGGCACTTACGAAAAAACCGAAGAAAGTCTTGACGCGGAAAAAGTGTTTGCAAAAATTGACTGGAACATCAGCCGAAATCACAAATTATCTGTTCGCCATCAATACTCTAATGGTAAAAGCTTAAGCCCGAGCACCTCTAGCTCTAGCCGTATTTACTTTTCGAATTCTGGTATTGACTTCACCTCAAAAACAAACGCGACTACAGCGGAATTGAAAAGTCTTTTTAGTAATAAGTTTGCCAATAAGCTGATGATCGGTTATACTAATGTGGACGATAACCGTGATCCTATGGGGGACCCGTTTCCATACCTGTATCTGCGTAGTGAAGCAATTTACCTGGGAAGCGAACAATATTCTACTGCAAACCGGTTGAAACAAAAAGTATGGACGTTCACCGACGACTTCAATATTTATTCGGGTAACCATAACTTCACCTTGGGTATGCATCACGAATATTACGACATGTTCAATGTTTTTATTCGGCAGAATTACGGTTCTTATTCATACGACGACTTAGCAACCTTTATGAACAACGGAAATGCTTATCAGTATGACCGCAGTTTCTCGAATGTTGATAATATTGCAGGCGATAACACTGCCGCTGCCGCTGCATTTAAGTTCTTACAGTTGGGATTCTATGCACAAGACAGCTACCAGGTTACCGATAAACTGAACCTGACATACGGTATCCGAGTTGACATCCCAATTTTTACGGAAGACCCAATGGAAAACACGGACTTCAACAACAACGTGATCCCATACCTGGAAAACACTTACAGGGCAGATTTCGCTGGTGCAAAAACGGGGCAAATGCCTGATGCAAAGCCGTTATTTTCGCCCCGGGTTGGATTCAACTATGATATTAATGGAGACAAGACCCTCCAACTTCGAGGTGGTGTCGGTCTGTTCACCAGTCGTATTCCATTTGTATGGCCAGGAGGATCGTACAACAACAACGGTATGATGATTGGCGGTATGAGACTAAGAAGCAGCAGCGGAGATGTTATTCCTTTTAACGGTGACTGGCAAGATCAACCATCGGTAACCGGAGCTCCTTCGGGACAAATCGACTTGTTCGCGAAAGATTTCAAAATGCCACAGGTGCTGAGAACAAACCTTGCACTGGACAAGAAATTCGAAAACGGAATAATCGCAACAGTTGACGTCACTTACACCAAAAACGTAAACAACGTCATCTACGACAACCTACTGGTACAAGAAACAGGCAATAGCCTTACAGGTACAGGCGACAATCGTGCTATCTGGGAAGACGTTTCAGGCGATGTAAACAGTAACAGCGGCGCAACAGGTAGCTATACCGGTATCTATCTGGGCGATAATACCAGCAAAGGACACAGTTTCAACATCATGGCACAAGCCGAAAAAGATTTTGCAAACGGCCTTTACACATCTATCGCATATAACTACGGAGTAGCAAAATCGCTGAACGACGGCCAATCATCACAAAACAGCTCACAATGGCGCGTACCAAACACCTATGGACGTAACGACCTTACTTTAGGCTATTCTGCATACGACTTAGGCCACCGTATTATGGCGAACGTTTCATACAAATGGGAATACAGTCAATTTGCCAATACAACCTTTACTATCTTCTACAACGGACAATCAGGGAGCCGTTTTTCATACGGATATGACAATGGTTCAACTGACGGCCCAATCGGTGATAATGTTGACGGCCGCGACATGACCTTGGTCTATGTGCCGGAAAACCAAAATGACATTATTTTAGTTGACGATGAAGATTATGGCACAGCTGCTGAGCAATGGGCAAGTCTAAACAGCTTCATTGAAGGCAATGACTACCTGAGTGATCGCCGTGGTAAATTCGTCGAAAAAAATGGCGACCGCATGCCATTCGAACATACAATCGACCTGAAAATCATGCAGGAGTTCAAATTTAAGGTATCTCCTACGCGCGAAAACAAAATCCAGGTTGGACTGGATATCTTCAACTTCACAAATATGCTGAACAAAAAATGGGGTAGAACTTACTATTCAATTGGAGACTATGGCAACTATCCATTACTGGAATTTGCCGGCTACCAAAACGGTACAACCCCTACTTACATTTATACAAATACCAGAGGAGAGGATACCTGGGGGATCGACGACGCAGGCCTTCAGAGCTCTCGTTGGCAAGCCCAGTTAACGCTGCGCTATATTTTCTAAAAAGATTCCAAATCGATATAAAAACCCTCTTCGGCGAAGCTGAAGAGGGTTTTTTAATTAAGTGCTATAATAATACGAATTTGTGACAACTGCTCTACTCCATTCTTGCTATTTTGCAGCTGGTCTTCTGAACCAAATCGTTTAGTAATACAAAAAAGCTTTCATGAAAAATTTTCCAGTTCCTGTCATTTTACTTTTACTTCTTGCTTTGCAATCATGTGTCAGCAAATATGAGCATGTTCCTTTCGAGGAAATGAATCCACAGCCCTGGGTCGATCCGAATATTGTACAAATCAATAAAGAAGCTCCCCGTGCATCTTTCATCCCTTTTGCCAATGCAGCGGAAGCCAGACAGGACAGTTTGTGGTCGTCGCCATTTGTACAGAGTTTAAACGGAAGTTGGAAATTTCATTTGGCTCACAATCTGAAGGAACGTCCCTACTGGTTTTTTAAAGATGACTACGACGTTCGGGATTGGGATGAAATCCAGGTTCCCTCCAACTGGGAGATGCTGGGATACGATTACCCGATTTATGTCAGCGCCGGATATGGTTTCAAGGTCGATCCTCCCTATATTCAGGAAGATTACAATCCGGTTGGTTCCTACAAACGAACTTTCAACATTTCGTCTGACTGGGACGCCAAAGAAGTTTTCCTGCACATCGGTGCAGCAAGCTCCAATGTCATGATTTGGGTGAACGAACAATTTGTCGGCTACAGCGAGGACAGTAAAACACCCGCTGAATTCAATCTTTCTTCTTACCTCAAAAAAGGCAAAAACACTTTGGCTATTGAAATTCACCGGTGGAGCGATGCGAGCTACCTCGAAGATCAGGATTTCTGGCGCATGAGTGGCATCACCCGCGACATCTATCTTTTAGCCCGTGAAAAACAACATATCCGCGATTACCGGGTGACATCAACCCTGGATGAAAACTATAAAAACGGCTTGTTATCTGTTCAGACCGAAGTTGTCAACTCAGGAGAAGGCACAACACCGCTGTACCTGACAGCTGAACTTTTCGATGGCAAAACACTGTTAAAGTCAATGGATGCACCAGTCACTTTCGCCGATCACAAAGCGACTATTAACTTCAGCGAGTCGGTTGAGAACATTCGACATTGGAGTGCCGAATTGCCCAATCTTTATACTTTAATATTGAGTCTTGAAAAAGAAAATGGCTCTCCGGTGGAAGTCATTTCGCAGCAAGTCGGCTTCCGCACCGTCGAAATTAAAAACGCGCAGTTGATGGTCAACGGCAAACCCATCTACGTCAAAGGCGTCAATCTGCACGAACACAACGATGTAACCGGCCACGTCATTGACGAGGCGACTATGCGGAAAGACATTGAGCTGATGAAGACACACAACATCAACACAGTGCGTACCTCTCACTACCCACAACCAGAACTGTGGTACAAACTCTGCAACCAATACGGTTTGTACCTGATCGATGAAGCGAATATTGAATCGCATGGAATGGGCTACGGAGATGAGTCGCTGGCGAAAGACAGTCTCTGGGCTAAAGGCCATTTATACCGCACCAAAAACATGTTCGAACGGGATAAAAACCAGCCGTCCATTATCATTTGGTCGTTAGGAAACGAAGCCGGAAACGGCATTAATTTCATGCAAACCTACAAATACCTGAAGGCAATCGACTCAACACGTCCGGTGCAATACGAACAAGCGCACGGCGGCGAAAACACAGACATTTACTGTCCGATGTACGCCACGATGGAGCGGATGGAAAAATACACCAAAGAAGACGGTAGCAAACCTTTGATTCAGTGTGAATACGCACATGCCATGGGCAACAGCCTCGGAAATTTTCAGGATTACTGGGATTTGATGGAAAGCTACGACATTATGCAAGGTGGCTGTATTTGGGACTGGGTGGACCAAGGCATCCGACAGGTAAACGAAGAAGGGCAAACCTACTGGGCATACGGTGGCGACTTTGGCCCCGACACGGTTCCCTCTTCAGGCAATTTCTGCCTCAACGGGATCGTTAACCCGGACCGTAGTATCAAACCTCAGTTGCTGGAGGTGAAAAAAGTGTACCAAAACATTGGCTTCAAAGCCGTGAATCTCACTAGTGGAATCGTTGACATTCAAAACAAATATGTCTTCACAAACCTGAATCAATTTGCAATTAGCTGGTCGCTCCTGGCTGATGGAAAGATCGTAAAAACCGGCAAACTGGAGGACGTTAATGTTAGCCCCGGAGAAATCAAGCGAATAAAATTAGATGTGTCGGTTGATCCGGAGCCCGGCGTGGAGTACTTTGTAAACTTTTCAGCAAAAACAAAAACCAAACAGGGACTGGTTCCTGCTGAAACAGTACTGGCTACCGAACAATTCAAGCTACCCGTATCAAAAGCAGCTATGACTATTCCCAAAAGCGAAATACCACCGGTTGTCGCCAGCGAAACCAACCAGGCAATTGTTATCAGCGGACAGGACTTTGCAGTAACATTCAACAAAGAAACCGGACGACTGCAAAGCTTGAGAACCGGCGAAACAGAATTGCTGCAAGAAGGACCCGTCGCGAATTTCTGGCGTGCTCCAAATGACAATGACTTTGGGAATAACATGCCAAAACGCAGCCATATTTGGAGAAAAGCAGGACAGGAAGGCAAACTCGTCTCCGTAAAGCTGGACAATTCAGCTAAAACGCAGGTAAAAGTGACGGCGAACTACGACCTGATGAACGAAGATCAGACCGCTAAAATAGCTGACTACACTTCGACCTACACCATTTACGGCACGAGCGACATTGACATTCACAACAACTTTAAAATGACCAACGACACCCTGCCTGAAATTCCTTTGATCGGGATGAACCTTATCATGCCAAGATCATTCAGCCAAATGAGCTGGTTTGGCCGCGGACCGCAAGAAAATTACCAGGATCGGAAAACTTCTGCCTCCGTCGGCTTGTATTCCGGTACAGTAGCCGACCAGTATTGGGCCTACATCCGCCCACAGGAGAACGGCAATAAAACCGATGTTCGTTGGGCAAGTCTAACCAATGCCGACGGGACGGGACTCCTGTTTATCGGAGAGCCGCTGTTCGAGATCAGCGCCCATCACAGTCTGATGGAAGATTTTGAATCGCTCACCCGCACCGATGGCGAGCAACCGGCCGATGAAAATCCAACAAACCGCCACACGACCGACGTTAAAGACAGAGACTTAACCTCGGTCAACATCAACTACAAACAAATGGGCGTTGGCGGCGATAACAGCTGGGGAGCCTGGACTCACCCGCAATATCGTTTGACGAAGAAAGCGTATGAATATGCCTTCCGGATTCGACCAATACAAGCCGCTGATGTTCCGGCAAGCTTCGCCAAAAGCAAGATTAAATAGAAAATTAACTTTCGAAGAAAAGGTCCCAAATCTAAAAGAATTCGGGGCCTTTCTTTTTACCAACACGCAGGTTCGTCACAATTTGAAGACCTTGAAAAAGAAAACATTTAGGACGGTTATGTGTTTTTTTAATTGGAATTCGTAATTTTGCGCCCACATTTTTCAGCAAAGGAAACAAGCACATGGAAAGAGAACAGGTACAAATCATGTTAGAACAAAACGGCCACATTGTTGAACCAATTGATCCAACCGTCAAATTGGTTGAAGAAATCAACCGTTTGAAGAAGGAGAAAAACGCTGTCATCCTAAGCCATTACTATGTTGATGCCGACTTGCAGGACATCGCTGATTATGTTGGCGATAGTTTGCAGTTAGCTCAGGAAGCCGAGAAGACGGAGGCCGACATGATTGTGTTTGTTGGGGTTCATTTCATGGCCGAAACAGCCAAAATTATCAATCCATCCAAAAAAGTGATCCTTCCTGACCTAAAAGCGGGTTGCTCGCTTGCCGACTCAGCCCCGATTGATAAGTTCAAGGAATTTAAAGCCAAATATCCCGACCACAAGGTCATCTCATACATTAACTGTACGGCCGACTTAAAAACAGAGACCGATGTGGTTTGTACCTCATCGAATGCTGTAAAAATCGTCAACAGTTTTCCTGAAGATGCTAAGTTGATCTTCGCTCCCGACAAAAACCTGGGAAACTACCTCAATAGCATTACCGGACGCGATATGGTACTTTGGGACGGTGCCTGCATGGTACACGAGCAATATTCAGTCGAAAAAATCATCGACTTGATGGAACAACACAAAGACGCCGATTTCATTGCTCACCCCGAATGCGAAAAACCGGTACTTTTGCTGGCCAAACACATTGGTTCAACATCATCGTTATTGCAATATGTGCAGGATAGCCCGGCTAATAAGTTCATTGTAGCGACTGAGAGCGGTATTTTGCACCAAATGAAGAAAGCTTGCCCCAATAAAATCTTTATTCCGGCGCCTTCAAACGATTCAACTTGTGCCTGTAACGATTGTTCATACATGAAGCTGAACAACTTACAGAAACTGTACATCTGCATGAAACACGAACAACCTGAAATACAGCTCCCTGCAGATATTATCGAAGAAGCGCAGAAACCAATTAAACGTATGTTGGAAATCTCGAAATAAGAGATAAATTCCTCTCCTTTTTGTGTTCACTTGCCCATTCTGACTCTAAACGAGCTTGTAAAGCGATGGGTTACAAAGGGTTTTGAACAGCAATTTGTTAATTAGTTTTTTTGCGAACGGTCCAAGACCCTTTCCCGATTTCGTAACTTCGTAATAACAGAAAATTTTGCGATTATGCCGTACAGAAGGTTACCGAACACAGATCAGGCCAGGATGCGAGCAATAGAAGCTGCGTTGGAAAAAGGGAAACGTGTGCCTATGAAAGACCTGGCTTTTAGCTACCTGAGCTTAGAAAAACTTCAGGCCATTTACCCGCGTCTTTCCGGGTCGATCCGCCAGTTGAATTCCGCCAAACAAAACCAGTTTGATAAATCCCGCGAATACGGGGAAATCTTTAAGAAAGCCAAATTATATTTAAGCCACTTTGTTCAGGTAATGACCTTCGCAATCATCCGCGAAGAGATGAAGCCTGACATCCGTGCTTTTTACGGGCTCGAAGTTAATTCGCAACGCCTGCCTGCCCTCAACCTCGAAAAAGATGTGTTGGAATGGGGGGAACGGATTATTAAAGGGGAACAGCAGCGCTGCATGAAAGGTGGCAGTCCGATTTACAGTCCGTCGATCGCGCTGGTCAAAGTACACTTCGAATCATTTATCGAAGCTTACCGCCATCAAAAAATGCTTCAGAATATCACCAACCGGGCATCGGAACAAATGAACCAGGTGCGCGATGAAGCCGACAAGCTCATTCAGGAAGTCTGGAATGAAGTCGAAGAACGATTCAACGTATTTTCAGAAGATGTGAAACGTGAAAAGGCCACCGATTACGGCGTCACCTACGTGTATCGTCCCGCAGAATTAAAGAAAATGGAGGCTGATAAACTGCAAACCAATTTGTTTTAACCACGTTCAGCCGACACAAAAAAGAAGCCGTTGAAGAGATTTGGAAACATTTATTTTCAGCGGCATATCATTTCCAGCCGTTTGCAGGTTGAACGGTAAACCGCCGTTAAGCCACTAGCTCATCCGGTTCGTCTAAGCCGGCAACAGTTGCCACCCGGTGCTTTTTCATCAAAAGAACCAAGCTGACGGTCACAATCAAACTAACAATTGCAAGCGGCCAATAGTAAGCAATTCCGGCAGTAAAGTCGGGATCAATCACCTTCTCCAGTTCACTGTCGCCGTTCGATCCCGAGTACAGGGCAAACACGCCAAGTGCATTATTCAGAAAGTGAGCGGTTACCGGAATCCAGATCGATCCGCTGTAAACCAGAAAATAACCGAACAAAGCCCCCAGAAGCATTCGCGGAACGAAACCAAAGAACTGCATATGCAGCGCACTAAACAGGAAAGCCGAGATCCAGATGCCCCAGTGGTAATTGCGGGTCATCTTGGTAAATATCTGTTGAATCACGCCGCGAAACAGGAACTCCTCGCCTAAAGACGGTATAACCGCAATCATGAACAGGTTGAACAACAAACCACCGGAACCCTGCACTTCAATAAACTTCTGAATGGTTACCTCCGCCTGATTTTCCATGGCCCGCATCCAGCTTTCAACCCCGCCCAACCAATCAGGCAAACTCATCTCCTGGTTCAGAAAACCAACGACCGAAACAAAAGGCGTAACAACCACCAAAGCCAGCAGCGCCAGCAATAATAGGTAGCCTTTGACGGGGCCTTTCATCGAAAGGTAGACTTTATAATCGGCAGCGTACAACCACCCAATAACAAACGGGGGCAACACGAACATCCCAACCGATTGCGTGGTTTGCAGGTATTTCAACACAAGAATATGCTCCGGGTTATTGAGATCGGCGGCCGAAAGCGTGCCGATTAAACTATCGAAACCAAAAATGGGAATACCAATCAAAATCGATACAACCAGGGTCGCAAGTACACAAACCAAAACAACAAACAGAGCCATAAAAAACTGGGACACAGAGCCCATTCCGCGGAAAGCTGTAAAAGACATGCTGAGGAATTTTATTTTGATCTCAAAGATAAAGAAAGCGGGATTAAAATGGCTTTTTCAGGTCGAAAAGGCAACATCGTGGCAACAAGCAGCGGGAATGGAAGACTTTCCTACAACCTCAAAACAAAAAAACGATGCTTCATGATTCGTATGAAGCACCGTTTCAAGCGTGTATTTTCGGCAAGCAATTAGTTCCGCGACTTACTTGCTTTCTTTTCCTTCTTTTCAAGTCGCTTCTCTTTCAACGACTTTGTTGCTTCCTTTTTCTCGCTTTTCTTGGCATCATGTGCTTTTGTCATCGCTTCTATTTTTAAGTTCTACACTAAAAATTAAACCCAAATAATCTGATGAAAATTACGGCATTTTTTAATGCGTTGTTACTTGTCGGCCATTCTTTCAACGAAAAATTTTTCAGCACTGCTCTGATCCGGTCCTTTTAAAAAGACCGAGTCCTTGTTCTCCCTTATTTTATCTGCTTTCTATCAATGCCATAAACTGCTATCTTTGTACCGAAACAAAAGCAAAGAAAACGTGAAGATTGGATCGATTGAATTGGAAGGGACGCCGTTATTTCTGGCTCCGATGGAAGATGTGACTTACAAGTCGTTTCGCCACATTTGCAAACAAAATGGGGTCGATGTGATGTACACTGAATTTGTATCCTCCGAAGCATTAATCCGCGATGTAGAGAAGACCAAAATGAAGATGGAAATCACCGACGAAGACCGGCCCATTGCCATTCAGATATATGGTTACGATGTTGAATCGATGGCCAGTGCAGCCCGTGCTGCCGAAGCCATGGGCCCCGATTTTATCGATATCAACTTTGGCTGTCCGATGAAAAAAATCGTGAAGAAAGGTGCCTGTTCTGCCCTGCTGCAAGATCTGCCCAAGATGCAGCAAATGGCTGCTGAAGTGGTAAAAAACGTTTCGTTGCCGGTTACCGCGAAAACCCGCCTGGGATGGGACGAGAACTCGAAAGTCATTCTCGAAGCGACCGAACGCTTGCAGGATGTTGGCATTTCAGCTCTGGCCATTCACGGACGAACACGCAGCCAGTTATACACCGGCGAAGCAGACTGGACCATGATCGGCGAAGTAAAGAACAGTTCACATATCCACATCCCGATTATTGGCAACGGCGATATTAACGGCCCAGAAAAGGCCGCCGAGCTTCTCAAAATAAGCGGGGTCGACGGGCTAATGATCGGACGGGGAGCCATTGGCCGCCCATGGATTTTTAACGAGATCAAACATTACCTGAAAACCGGCGAGCTTCTTCCCCCGCCGAGTGTCACGGAAATCATTCAGCAAATAAAAAATCAATTACAGGTAACCAGCGAATGGAGAGGCAACGAAGTCAGCGCGATCCTGATGATGCGCCGCCACTTTGCTCGCTATTTTCCGGGTGTACCGAACTTCCGCTATCACCGTATAAAGATGTTACAAGCAGCAAATCGAAATGATTTGGATGAAATTATGCAGGAAATCGTTGAACTCTACGGCGATTTACGGGTTGATTATACAAACATGAGTCTTAAATGACCAATTTGGGATACAAGAAATATTTTTCTGAAAGCTCTTTTAAAGAGAAAGTTCAGACAATGGCCAAACAGGCAGGTGCAAAAGTGATCTATGCCGCATTTTTGCTCTACTACCTGATGAAGGACCCGCTTGTACCCACCAAAGTCAAAATTACCATCGCAGCCGCTTTAGGCTATTTTATTCTTCCAACCGATGCGATTCCGGATATTGCACCGCTGGTAGGCTTCAGCGACGATTTGGGCGTGCTCGTTTTTGTTTTGAACCAAATCAGCGACTACATCACACCCGAAACCAAGATCAAAGCCATTCAGCAACTGCAGCGTCTGTTCAAAAGTCTGAAGAAAGAAGACATTCACGATCTGGAACACAAAGTTTTTTGATTCAGAAGATTTGCCGAAGAAGTAATTTATTGGCAACTTAAAGCCTGTTTTCGGTTCGACCGTTTAACAACAAACATTTACACTTATTAAACATTCTGTCTTTTCGCCGGAAACAATGTGGCATTGTTTTTGGGTCTGTATAGCAGATCATTGATGGAGCCCATGAAAAAAGTTGCCGTGATCGTGTTCTTTACCATAACAGGATGGCTGATTAGCAGCCAGAGTAGCAGCGCGCAGGTGGTCGTGGAGAAAAAGCCCAGCCCCCCGGAACAATATATGATTCCGCCACCCAAGCCGGCAATGGGTTACGTGCTCATTCCCGGACATTGGATATGGTCGCGCCAGCATAAAATGTATGTTTGGGTTGTTCCCGGATGGGTACCACCAAAAGAAGACCACGAATGGAGCCCCGGCTATTGGAAAGAAGTGCCGAGAGGATGGAAATGGGTACCCGGACACTGGGACAGAATTGATAAAAAAAGATGGTTCTAGAAGTAAGTTGTTCAAACTTACCAGAAACCGAATAACGATAGTTGATTGATTGAAGAGAGGAATATTGAAAGAGAGACCTTTCAGTTACCATATTTCCAAAAATTAATCAATGCTTGTTTGTTTCAAATGTTTAATTGATGGAGAAGGCCGGACTTAGTTCGGCCTTCTTTTTTACCTTTACCCCACCGAAACAAACAACAATGGATTTCCTGCTCTCAGACCTTAGTTGGTATCAAATAACTCTGTTAGCCCTATGTGCCATGCTTAGCGGCATGTCAAAGGTTGGGGTTCCCGGTGTCTCCATGATCGTGGTTCCCATCCTGGCAATCATCTTCGGAGGCAAGCAATCAACCGGTGTCTTGCTCCCTATCCTGATGATGGCTGATTTGTTTGGCGTGCTCTATTACCGCCGCCATGCGCAATGGTCGTATGTGTTGAAGATTGTTCCTTGGGCCTTTATTGGCATCGGGCTTGCCCTTTGGGTCGGCGAAGTGGTCAACGACGAGCAATTCAAAAACATTATTGCCATTCTGGTTTTCCTGTGCATTGGCTTGATGCTTTGGCAGGACCGAAAAAGAGGAAAACAATTTTTTCCCGACCGTTGGTGGTTTGCAGCAAGCATGGGTATATTGGGAGGCTTTGCCACCATGATTGGCAATGTAGCCGGACCCATTTTTGCCATTTACCTGTTGGCGATGCACTTGCCAAAAAACAGTTTCATCGGCACGTCCGCCTGGTTCTTTCTCATAGTCAACTACTGTAAATTCCCTTTGCATATTTTCATTTGGAAAACCATCAGCTGGCAGTCACTCGCCCTTGACTTCTGCACCCTCCCGGCAATTGCATTAGGTGCTTTTTTAGGTATTAAGCTCGTCAAAGTCCTGCCCGAAAAAATCTACCGGACTGCGGTGATTGTCCTTACAGCGTTGTCTGCCTTTTTGTTGTTGGTGTAAGAATCAGTGGCGAACTTGCGGCTCACATTAAAAATCGGTTCAGAGACCTGCACAGTCGCTAATCAAGAGCCATTTTTTGCTACTTTTGTGGTTCATGATTGACCAAGCCACGATAGATCGAATTATTGATGCTGCCGAGATTTCAGAGGTAGTCGGCGAATTTGTTACCCTCAAACGCCGTGGGGTAAACATGCTCGGAAACTGCCCTTTCCACAACGAGAAAACCCCATCATTTACGGTGTCGCCGGCCAAGGGTATTTTCAAGTGTTTTGGTTGCGGCAAAGGAGGCAACGCGGTCAATTTCATCATGGAGCACGAAACACTTTCGTATCCTGAGGCATTGAAATGGCTGGCCAAAAAATACCACATCGACGTTAAGGAGGAAGAAGAAAGCCCGGAACAAATTAAACAGAAGGACGATCGCGAGAGCATGATGATCGTTTCGGCCTGGGCTCAAAAATATTTCACCCGCTACCTGCATCACGAAGATGAAGGCCGTACTATTGGTCTGAGTTATTTGCGTGAACGTAGCATCCGCGACGAGATTATCCAAAAATTCGAGCTAGGCTTTTGCCCCGACGGGAAAGACAGCTTCACCCAAAGTGCCCAAAAGCAGGGTTACAAAATGGAATACCTGGAGCGAACCGGCTTAACCATTAAACGGGACGATTGGGTTCGCGACCGTTTTGCAGGTCGGGTCATGTTTCCCATCCACAACATAGCCGGTCGGGTCATTGCTTTTGGCGGGCGAACGCTGAAAAGTGATAAAAACACGGCTAAATACCTCAACTCTCCCGAGTCGGATATTTACCACAAAAGCCGTGTGCTTTACGGTATCTACCAGGCAAAGCGCGAAATAACCCGGCACGACAAGTGTTATTTAGTGGAAGGTTACACCGATGTACTTTCGTTGCACCAGGCCGGCATTGAGAATGTTGTAGCTTCATCGGGAACTGCCCTCACGCACGACCAGATCAGGCTGATCAAGCGCTTCACCCCGAATATCACCATTCTTTACGATGGCGATGCCGCCGGTATCAAAGCGTCATTGCGGGGAATCGATCTTGTGCTGGAAGAAGGCGTCAACGTCAAAGTGCTTCTGCTTCCCGAAGGTGAAGATCCGGATTCCTTCGCACGTTCCATGAGCTCAAGCCAGCTAACAGCTTATATTGAAGAGAACGAAACCGACTTCATTCGTTTTAAAACCAAGCTGCTCATGAAAAGCGCAGCCAATGATCCAATTGAAAAATCCCGGCTGGTCAACGATATCGTCCGCTCAATAGCGATCGTTCCGGATGCCATTACCCGGTCCATCTACATTCAGGATTGCAGCCGTCTCATGGATGTTCGCGAGGAAGTTTTGTACACACAAGTGCGCAAAATCATCCAAAAACAAACGGAAGATCTTCGCAACAAGGGCTATCGTGATAACAATTACCGGCCGCAATTTGAACCGCAGTCAGAACCTAATTTCGCATTGGATGCGACGCCGGGCAGACCTGCCGAAGCTCCCAAACCCAAGTACACCTGCGAGATTGAGGAGCGGGAGATTATCCGTATTTTGCTGAAATACTTCAACGAAGAGGTTTTTGAGGAAGAAGATGAAAATGGTGAAAAATTTACGTTCAGCGTTGGGCAATTTGTCCTGGAAGAAATTGAAAACGACGGCCTAAGCTCTGACAATGAACTAATAAACAGGGTACTTGCCTTGTTTGCCGATAACCTTGAAAATCCCGATTTTAAACCAACATCCTATTTTATTCACCACAGCGACCCTCATATCAGCCACCTGGCAACCGACTTACTGGCCGACAAATACATTGAAAGCAAACGCTGGAAAAAAGGTGGTGCTTTTGTAGAAGAGGAGCATGAGATTCTGGACTTGATTGTTCCCAAGATCGTTCAGGAATACAAATTGAGTAAAGTACGTCATATGTTACGCGCACTCGAAACTCAGATCCAAACTGCCGGTAAAAATGCAAATTGGGAAGCCCTCATGGAATTACAAAATCAATATATCAACCTGAAGAAAGTTGCCAAATACCTGAGCGAACAACTAGGTAACCGAACAGTATTTTAAACCATCAACCCCAAACGATGAGAACACATTTTATAGAAGACCGAAAAGAAATTGACGAAGTTATCCGCGCATGCAAAACATGCTACGTCGCGATGAGCGATGACGGAATGCCTTATATCCTGCCGATGAACTTTGGTTACGATGGCACCACAGTTATCCTTCACTCAGCGCAACATGGACGCATGTGGGAAACCATTCAAAAGAACCCTAAAATATGTATTAACTGGACGCTTGGCGAAGAACTGGCCTGGCAGGACGTGCAGGTAGGATGCAGTTACCGCGTGAAATCCAAATCAGTTTTGGTTGAAGGTACCGTTGAATTCGTTGAAGATTTTGATGAGAAAGTTACCTGCCTGAAAGAAACCATGTGCCAATACAGCGATCGTGAATTCAAATTCAGCAAACCATCAGTCGTCAATGTCGGAATCATGAAAGTTCATATTGACAAGATTGTTGGGAAAGAATTCGGCGCCAAAGCGGTCACTCCCTGGAAGACCAACAAGGATTAAGCAGTTCACAGGACTTGAAACGCTCATCCATTGTGCTGAAATTTGAACAAGATCATTATTTTTGTCTGAGAACCATCAATAAAGCGCATTCATGAATCTCCGTGGAAACAGCATATTTTTCCAACAAAATCAATTTTGTCCGCTTACTAAACGAGAAGGAGGTAAACGATGATTTTCATAACAGGAGGAACAGGTCTGGTCGGATCACATGTGCTTTTCAACCTGCTGCAGTCAGGGCAACAAGTGAAAGCGCTTAAACGTCACAGTAGCAACCTGAAACTGGTATTAAAAGTATTCTCGTACTATTCCGATCAGGCGGAAGAACTCTTTCAGCAAATAGAATGGGTCGAAGGAGATATTCTGAACTACCACAGCATGGAAGAGTCGTTAGCCGGCGTAACCGATGTATATCATTGCGCCGCCATGGTGTCGTTTCACCCGAACGATAGCGACAGCATACTCAACAGTAATGTGAAGGGAACAGCGAACCTGATCGATGCAGCCATTTACAACAAGGTAAAACGCTTTTGCCATGTCAGTTCAATTGCTGCTTTAGGAAAAACGCAGGATGGGACCGAAATTGATGAAGAAACTTACTGGACGCCTTCGAAACAAAAATCGACCTACAGCCTAAGTAAGTTTTTCTCGGAAATGGAAGTTTGGCGAGGCATTGAAGAAGGACTGGATGCCGTTATTGTAAACCCTTCAATCATTCTGGGACCGGGAAACTGGGACATTGGAAGCCCGAAACTATTTCAATCAATCTGGAAAGGACTGAAATACTACACCAAAGGAGAAACCGGATTTGTAGACGTTCGGGACGTTACAACAGCCATGACCCGACTAATGGATCCGGACGTTTTTAACGACCACAAAAATCAGCGGTTTATTTTGAATGCCGGCAATCTGGGCTACCAGGAATTTTTCAATCGAATTGCAGATGCCCTGCAACGTCCGCGGCCGAAAACCTACGCGTCGGATCTCATTTTACAACTTGCCTGGAGATCGGCGCGCTTAGCCAGCTTTTTCTCCGGGAAACGCCCTGTTATTACGAAAGATGCGGTATCCGGGACCAACCGGATTTCCCACTACAACGGTAGTAAAATTAGCAACAGCATTGGCTTCCAATACCGCAGCCTCGATTCAACCATTCAGGATATTGCCCAACTTTTCCTAAAAGATGTTGAATCGCTGACTCCCACTGCCAAAACCAAAAAAGTCTGACTCAACAGCACAAAAAAGGGAGCTTCAAAATGAAACTCCCTCTAACTATCTTAACTAAATTCGATTACTTATCCAATTCTTTCCACGCTAACGCGCTGGCACCAACAATCGCGGCATCACCAGGCTTCAGCTCTGAAGGAAGAATTTTGATTTTATTCTTAAAGATCGGCAACAAGTGAGCTTCCATACTCGCTAAAGTTGGCTTGAAGATGTAATCTCCCGCAGCAGTTGGCCCGCCAAACAGGAAGATTGCTTCCGGACTCAGATGGTGAACGGTATCAGCCAACCCTTGGCCCAACCATTTTCCGGTTTGCTCAAACACTTCCAGAGCTACCTTATCACCTTTTTCTGCCGCATCATAAATCATTTTAGAGTTGAGATCTTTAAATGATTTGTCTGCCAACAAACTGTCTCCGGCATTCTCACGAGCCATAATCTCAAAGGCAGTCCGTTTCATACCAGGTGCCGAACAATAAGCTTCCAGGTGACCTCTTGCACCGCATCCGCAGGCACGTCCGCCCGGGATCAAGGTGGTATGACCACACTCACCGGCAAAACCATCGTGACCATATACCAGGTCACCATTCACTACAACACCGCTTCCAACACCTGTTCCCAACGTGTACATCACGAAGTTTTTAATGTTTTTGGCACCTCCATAGATCATCTCACCAATAGCGGCAGCATTGGCATCGTTAGTTAAAGCAACAGCTTGAAGATCAGGAAATTTCTCGCGCAATAAGGAAACGAAGTGAATCACACCTTTAAACGACAGGTTTGGCGCGTACTCAATGGTTCCGTTGTAATAGTTTCCATTAGGAGCACCAACCCCGATCCCCAAAATTTCAATTTCAGGATTGACTACTTTAACTGATTTAATAAGTGCTTTGATGGCATTAGCAAGATCTGTAATATACTGATCGATATCTCCGTGGGAAGGAGTTTCAATATTATCTTTTACCAATACATTTCCGATAGCATCCACAATTCCGATGGCAGTGTTTGTTCCACCAACATCAACTCCGACAGTGGCTTTCCTATTCATTTTTATACAAGATTTAGTGGTTTAAGTAAAAAAAAAATAACGATTCTAAAATCGGCTTGTAAAGATAACAAAATGGGGCAAGCAGAAAAGAAGACGACCGATCATGTTTAGTAAATCGGTCCAATTTTTATGATTTTTAACGAATACAGCAAGCAGAGTTTAAATTCATTCTTTAAACTACTCTTTATCACTGCCATTACCCATAAAAGGAGAATGAATCTTCCTCCCTCCAAAATCGTACCGCGAACTCATATAGCTGATAATTTCATTGGCCGACGACTCCACCGGTTTGTTCGTGACCGGAATCACTGTAAACCTTCCTTTGAGAAAAACCAGGTTGGCGAAGCGGATTTCCTCGTTTATCTTTTGCTCATCCACGTAGCTGGTATTTTCCGTATTCTTAAAGTTGCGCAACCGCTTTACCCGGTGTGACAACAGCTGCCCTTTACTGATCTGCAAGCCGAAAACCCGACCGGGATCAATTTGGAATAACTCTTCGGGTGGCTGTATGCCTGGTACTAACGGAACGTTGGCTACTTTCCATCCATACAAGGCCAGGTAAACGCTCAACGGCGTTTTTCCCGAACGCGACAGTCCGCACAAAACAATTTCAGCCTCACTCAATCGCTGAGGACTCAACCCATCATCATGATCCAGGGTAAACTCAATGGCATCTATGCGTTCGAAATACTGCTGTTTGATCTCCCTAAAAAGCCCCGGCATCTGCAAGGAAGGTATTTCCAGCTTCTCGTCCAGATACTCCGCCAAAGGCCCCATAAAATCAATCTGTGGCACACCATGCTCAGCGGCGAGCTCAATCAGGCGACGCCGCATACTATGCTGAACCATCGTATGGGTGATCAAGCCGCCATCTTCCTTCGCTTTCAGAACCGTATCTAAGATCTGACTTTCGTCGACAACATGTGGCACCAAGATGACTGCTACATTGTTATTGGGGTACTGAATCAGCATGGATTGCACCATATTATTTCCGGCAAGTCCTTTCCCTCCCGAAACAACATAGATGGGGGAAGGTCGATTGGAGTTATCTTTAGTAGTCATAAATTGGTTTTTCCTTTTATGCTAAAATACATACTTCTATCCACTTTACCTTTTTGTTATTGAACATGAACTTCTATCTTTGATTACCGACAAATTAATCCGTTGAACCATGATTTACACTGCAAAATCCGATCGTTACGATAGCATGCCCTACAAACGCTGCGGACGATCCGGCATTAAACTTTCTGCCTTTTCTCTGGGCCTCTGGCATAACTTCGGTGGTGTTGACGTTTTTGAGAACGGACGCGCCATGATTCACCGTGCCTTCGATTTGGGGATTACACACTTCGACTTAGCCAATAATTACGGACCGCCTCCCGGATCGGCTGAAGAAACGTTCGGTAAAATATTGAAACAGGATCTTTCGGCCTATCGCGATGAACTGATCATATCGACCAAAGCAGGTTATTTGATGTGGCCCGGCCCCTATGGCGAATGGGGAAGCCGCAAATACATGTTATCGAGTCTCGACCAAAGTTTAAAACGCATGGGACTGGAATATGTCGATATTTTCTATCACCACCGTCCGGATCCTGATACCCCGTTGGAGGAAAGTATGATGGCGCTCGATCATGCTGTTCGGCAAGGGAAAGCTTTATACGCCGGTATTTCGAACTACCCGGCCGATAAAGCCCGTGAAGCAGCAAAAATATTGCGCGAACTGGGAACTCCCTGTTTAATTCATCAACCCAAATACAGCATGTTTGAGCGTTGGGTTGAAGGTGGACTGCTGGATGTTCTGGAGGAAGAAGGAATCGGGTGTATTCCGTTCTCCCCATTGGCACAAGGCTTGTTAACGAACAAATACCTGCACGGAATTCCGGAAGGTTCACGAGCGTCGAAATCATGGGGCTTCCTGAAACCACACATGGTTGAACCTGCTTTGGCAAAAGTTAAAAAATTGAATAAACTGGCGGGGCAACGTGAACAAACCCTGGCACAAATGGCCTTAGCCTGGTTACTGAAAGACCCTCGGGTAACTTCAGTTCTGATCGGTGCAAGCTCGGTGAAACAACTGGAAGACAATGTAGCTGCGATCAACAACCTTGAGTTTACGGGCGACGAGCTCCGGACGATTGAAGACATTCTAAAAGACTAATCACTCACACAACAGCATAAAAAAATCCGGCTCGAAGGCCGGATTTTTATATCTAGTGATTTCGATAGAATCAAAGTTCTGTTTTAATGCCGTCAACGATACCGTATTCCAACGATTCTTCAGCAGACATCCAGTAGTCGCGATTAAAATCTTTCATAATACGCTCGAACGGTTGACCACAGTTGTCGGCCAAAATTTGGGCACCTAACTTTTTGGTCTTGATGATCTCATTCATCTGAATTTCAATATCAGAAGCCGGACCACCGGCACCACCACTGGGCTGGTGAATCATCACCCGGCCATGAGGCATTACAAAGCGACGGCCTTTTTCTCCCGCTGAAAGCAGAATTGAACCCATCGATGCAGCCAAACCCGTACAAATTGTCGAAACGGGGCTGCTAATGCTTCTCATTGCATCATAAATTGTGAAACCTGAAGTTACGTATCCACCAGGACTGTTGATGATCAATTGGATCTCTTTACCGGGATCTTCCATGTCTAGGAATAACAAACGTTCAACCACATGTTTGGCTGAATGGTCATCAACCTGTCCCCATAAAAATACCTTGCGTTCGCCCAATAATTTGGCGTCTATTTGGTCTTGTAATTTTGATTTACCACTCATGTATCTTCGTTTTAAAAATATTCTTCAACAATATTACATTATTTTCTACCAAAACGGAAAACGACAACCCATTTGCCGGCAGAAAATTAACACTTGTGCATCCTGTTTTTCCAATTGGGGATTATTGAGTCGTTGTTTGTCCAGGTTTTTCTCCTTCCTTAGAACCTTCACCCAATCAACATCACCATGTTAAACCAAACCATCACGTATAACAAAAGTATTGATCTCAGGCAACGGAACTAACTTTCTCCTGCAAGAAAACGTTGAGCTCTTTTCGTCTATCCGGATCAGCTTCATCCAGATCAAGAACCAACTGCTCACCATCCTGCAAGTCTATTTGCAGCAATCCATTTTCAATTTTGATGTGCTCAATCTGGTTAAACCAAATTGATTTTCGGGAAAGTTTCCCGATACTGATAAACATTCGTTTCGACGTGTAGCCAATATAATTACGACGAAATAGTTTCAGGTAGAAAAACGCCAGCACCAATATTCCTATTCCAATCAGCCGTGTATTCCATTCGCCGTATTTCATGGGGATCAAGTCGAGACTCCCTGAAGTCAACATTGCAATTGCGAGAACAATAAGCAATACATTTTTCGCACTTCTCAAATTTTCAATACGTATTTCCATTTCTCTTATGGTTGAACTAAAATTGAATAAATACCGGTTGAAGAATCATACTCAAATTCAGCATCATCAATCCGTGTTTCTTTATAATCTGTGAAAGAGCAGCAATCCCCGTTCTTGCGCTCGGCATCAACATAAAACGTCAGCAGATGTTCTCCTCCTACGCTCACTTCAAGGTTAACAATTTCAGTTTTCCATCCAACCGAATAAATCGCCAACAAGTCAATACTATTTTCATCAATAAAGCTGAATTCATAGGATTCATTATTCAAGGTATTCACAACCTCGATTTCTGACGCATCAAAAGTACCATTGGTAAATAAATTTTCACCCGAACTTATGTCGATGATTTGAAAAGTGAATAATTCGGGTGGCGTAAAGCAGGCTATGTCTTCGCAATCATTCTTGTTACCACATCCAAAAGCAATTACCAGCGTAAGAAGAAGCAAAATCCTGTAGAGACGTTTCATATTTAGGGGTTAGATAATTTACAAATGCTAATAAAACAGGACCAGCCCTGTTTATCGGGAATGTTCATTTTCAGCTGGCAAGTTAAGAAATAGTATGTTAACAAGAAATACTCAAGAACCGTAAAATTAGATTTATACGGAATTTACTTAGTTGGCTTTCACCTTAAAAAAACAAAGCCGGACTGCAACTCCGGCTTTAACTATTGTTCACTATCTTTTTTTCGTTTACTTCTTAAACGAGAAGGTTGCGGTTCCAATGTTACTGCCGTCAGCAAAAATGTCAATCGTGTAATCGCCAGTCATAAAACCATCAAAGCCGGTGTTATCCCAATAAATATTCACGGGCAATTCATTCCCCTCGTAGGTTATTTCCCGCATAGCCGAATACGGTATTCTCAAATCTTCAAATTGAAAAAGGTCATTCTTCGACTGCACCAGCAAAATCTGGTCAGGCCGTAAAATCCGAACATAAAGATTCTTTGCGCCACGTTTCGCAGTGATATTTTTACTCAATGTGAAGCTAATCATCAGTTGTTCCGCTTTAGAGCTGTTGTTAACTTCCTTCCCCTTCCGGTTAATTCCGATAACCTGTAAATTTAATGCTTCGAGCATCGCAGCCCGTTCAACCCGTTGCGACAATTGTTTCTTCTCCTGCTCCAACGCCCTGTTCTTGCTTTCGACTTCCATATAATCCTGCTTCACCTGCTGATTTTCGGCCATCAGTTGCTGGTTACGCTGGTTCAACGAATCTACCTGCACAATATAATTCCGCATAATCTTGCGCAACGAACCAACTTCTTCCTGGTAACGCGATATTTGATCATAGCTGGCCTTTTTAATCTGACCAACTTCGAGCAACAAGTTTTTTACTTTAGCCTGCGCCACAAACAACTCATGATTTAGCGTGTCATTATCGGTTTTCAGCGAATCGTAGTTTTGCACCATCTGGTTCAGTTCGGTTTGAATGGTGTTTTTCTCCAGGTTCAACGATTCCATAATCATCTTGTGCTCACTGCGCTGCTGAAATAATAGCACGACAACAATCACTAAAAGGACTCCCAGGAAAACAACTATTAAATTATTCCGTCTTTCTTTTTCCGTTTTCCCGAATGAGAATTTTTTCTTCTTTTGTTCCAGTTCTGTCATAAATCAAGCATGTTTCAGGCCCTAAAAACCGTGTTTATTTGTGGTATATTTTGCCGCTCAGAAACCTTCTTATTCAGTTCGAAGCCGCAAAATTCGCCCGTAAAAATAGTATTATTTTATGGGCAGTCAAATTATTCGAAGGGTACAGTTCGCTACTAATCAGGACTAAAATCCGCACTGCCGCTTCATTCCCTGATTCATACGAAAATTCAGGCGGCCATTGCTGGTAGGGTTGTCGATTGCCCGAGAATTAAATTGCATTCCCACAAGAGTCGCTATACAGCAAAAGGGCTAAAAACTGAGCTACGACTTTGATCAGAACCGGACAAAAGGAAACCCCGGGATACTGATACTTTTTTATCTTTGCATCGTATTAAAGAGAGTAAAAAGAACTGAAAATTGAGCAAAAAGAAATTTGACATTACGCTGTATAGCTGGGGCGAATACTCCAGCTGGGACAAACAAAGCAAAGCTCTTCCCAAAATTCTGAATATTACCAATACCATTGAATCAGACATCGGAACAGAATTTGGCTATGTGTTGAAGATCAAAAAAGCGAAAGGCTACAAGCTGGATTTCAGGGTAATCCATCCTTCTTTTAACGATGAATTTGGCGAACCGATGGACGACTTCACCGGAGAAGTTTACATCAACAGCAACGATTATGAGTTCTTTTTAGGAGATTGCATCTGGGAACCACTGGATGACAAACTGGGTCCCTGGCGGTTAATCACCGAGTTGGAAGGGAAAGTAATTGCGGACAAAACCTTGTATCTTGTCCGCAAAGGCGCTGAATTTTAAATTAGCCGTTGACCAGTTTGCTCAACTTGTCGTGAGATTCATCACAAGCTTCTACCAATTCCTGACCAATCTTGTGGTAAAACTTCTTGGTCAGTGCAGGGTTATCTTTCCCATCAGGATGATTCACCCGGTTACGCAAATTGTTGCGGAACACCAATATCTCACCAACAATGGCATAAGCGCCTTCACTATCGGCATCCTTTGCTACATGGATGTATTCAAAGCAATCCAGAACGACCTGCCCTACCAGGAAGTCAATGTCTTTTTTCAGATTTCTTAATTTTGCCATAATCAGTCTATTTCAGAATTTAGCGGGAAAGTTAGCGATTTTGCATCTAAAAAAATGGCTTTCACCGAGCCAATCTGGATTTTAGTCTCCACCATGATCGGAATATGGTTTTGGTCGGCGGTGAACCACACAAACATATCTTCACCTTCCGGGAAAAACGCCCCTTCCATCAACCAAACTGAAACCTTGTAACAGTTGAACTTACGCCCATTCCGGGTTTTCACCTGTTCAATTCCTTTATAGCGAAAGTAAAACTCCGATGTCTTATCATCGGCCAGCATCCGGAACTTGACCACTTCATCTTTCTTCAGATGATCAAAATCGTAGTTCCGAAACTGATAAGCCTGACTCAAAATATCGTGAATCCCCTTTTTGTAAGGAAAGGTAGAATTAATCGGCTCACTATCCTTTGAGTCGTGAAAATAGCTGGTCTGACCTGCGGGCTGGTTAAATTGATAAGACTGTTGCGAGAGCGACCCGCCATGACTCACCGACCGGTAAAAGTAACGGGGTTGAAACTCCGGGTAACTCAGGTAAGTGTAAAAAGTATCCCGGACGGTATAAATCAGGTCGTAAGCCTTGTACGTATGTCCCGTCGCTTCAACAAACCACTCGGTGTCTCCCTGTTGCTGAACCGTATCAGCACGAAACACGATTTCACCGGCATTCACCCAAATGAAATGCCAGTTGTAATAAGCGCCGTAAGAGATTTCCTCGCCTGGAGAAAAGACACTGTCCGTATTTTGCCCATTCGAATGGCCCAGCCCGATCAGCAGAAAAACGACGACTAAACTAGCGCGAACCACCCGGCCGTTTATTTGACGAACCGGACTTGCCCCCTTTTTCTTTATCTTTTTCAAGCTGATCATCATCAATCAATTCCTTTTTAAACTGCAGGTCATCCGGCAGAGCCCAAGTTTCGCGCACCTCAAAGTTCGACCTGGTTTTGATAATTTTGGGATAGTAAACAACCCGTTCCGGCTGAATATTTTTCTCCAAATCACCGGTATCCCATTGCCCGTTTCCATTGCGGTCGACAACTAAGCGAATCTTGAATTTATCGGGATTTAAATAGGGAAATTCTATTTCTCCATCAGAAGTGATGGCAATTTGCTGAACGACTTCTTCCTTATCTGTATTCTTTAACAACTGGACAAAACTGGGTCCCGGCAGGTTCGATACTGCAAGAATAATCTTGGCATAATAGCCTTCTTCGCGAATAACGATCCGCTGCCCAAATTTATTCGATGGGTAACCACCAATACTGACAGCTGCAGCCGAATCAACCTGCAACCGGTATTCTTCTTCAAACTCCCAGGGATAACTGATTTGATAACGCCGCATGTTGACACTGTCGCGAATGACGGAATACTCCAGTTCCTCCTCCAGCGTATCGACTTTCTGATACAAGTGAATCATGGAGAAATCAATTTTTTCCAGCGGCTCAGGTACTTCTAACAGATACTTACGATAGATATCGAAACCGTCCTTACCGTTTCCTTTGAATGAAAAATGGGGAACCTCTTTAACCTCTTCCTCCTCCTTTTTCTTCTTTTTCTTCTCGCGAACCTCCGGCTTTTTGAAAAACAGATCCAAGGTGTCTGTTTTTATCACCAGATTCTTCATACTGTCCAACACTTCATAGTTCACCTGAAAAATCAGGGTATCCATTTTAGCGATTGTCGTATCACGAATCCAAAGGTTCAATGAATCCCGGTGGGCCGAATATTCAAACAAAGCCCAGTCGGGAGTTGGCTCCGGACTAATTAAATTCAGGCTGAAGGAATCGGTCAGGGCTTCATCAAAATAGAACTGGCACAAATTTGCCCGTTCCCGTTTCGAATCTTCCAGGTATTGCTCGTACGACTCCTCTTCAAACAACAGCAGATAATGTGGTTCCTGTTCATACTTCAACCCTTCGTGAGCATGTTCCCCTGCGGCAAGCTCAGTTTCTTCCAGGTGACTGGTTAATATTGAATCGGGCGCAAGCGGCGCGTCCGGAACAATCAACGAATCGGAAAAAGCGATGAGCTCGGCGCTCGAGTTATAGGTCAAACTGTTGTCGGCATCCTGCAGCGCGTACAAGCGATACTTGCCGGCAGCAATATTATTGATCATGTAAAAACCGTCTTCATCGGTTCGGGCAATATAATCGGGAATACTGTCGCGGAAATAGTGCAAACTGTCAATTCGGTGCAACAAGACCATTACGTCGGCCATCGGCTCCATATTTTGCGCCATCCGGACATAACCTCCTACCATCAGGCTATCGAACTCCGGCCCGTTACTGAACGAGAAGCGGTAATTCTCCAACGGATTCTTCTCATTGTTATCCGCTATCGAATTTTTAAAATCGAGCGAGTAAGTGGTATTGGGTTTCAATTGGTCATCAAAATCAACGATCAGTGTTTTCGATTTGGTGCGCACCAACGGCTTTTTAGCCAACGGTGGCGATACGACCAGCTGCGTGGCTACATCAGTAGAGATGATAAACTCATCGAAGGTAATGTTGACCGTTTTACCTTTATAATTGCGGGCATTTACCCCAGGCACAGTCTTTACCACAACCGGCGGAATGGAATCCTTGTCGCCACCGGTAGGCATGCCCGGATTAGCACAGGAAGTTGTGAAAATCAGGTAGGCCAGGTAGCCCAAAACCGTTGTGAATACAAATTTCTTCATCTGTTTTTGATCCTCGTAATTCTATATTATATGAGTTCCCGCCACCGGTTGCTCCCGGTTCCTATTCCACGGTAACTGATTTTGCCAGGTTGCGGGGTTGATCCACATCGCATCCACGCATCAGCGCGATGTAATAGGCGAACAACTGCAAAGGCACAACCGTCAACAGCGCGGCTACAGCCGGATGCGATTCAGGCACTTCAAATAGATCATCGGCCATATTTCGAAGACCGTTGTCTCCTTCGGTGACCACTGCGATGATATTTCCTTTTCGGGCTTTCACTTCCTGAATGTTGCTGACCACTTTTTCGTAATAGCTGTCTTTAGCCGATACCACCACCACCGGCAGGTTGTCATCAACCAAAGCAATCGGTCCGTGTTTCATCTCACCGGCGGCATAACCTTCAGCATGCATGTACGAAATTTCTTTCAGCTTAAGTGCTCCTTCCAATGCGACAGGAAACAAGTAGCCACGTCCCAGGTAAAGTGCATTCACCGAATCTTTGTATTTCGCCGCAACCTCTTTAATATGGGGATGCTTCAACAAGATACTTTCTACCTTTCCGGGAATTTCCAACATCTCATTGATAAACATTTTCAACGTCTCAGCATCAATCTGTCCGCGCTCCTTGGCCAATTTAAAAGCAAACAAGGTTAAGACAGTCACCTGGGCAGTAAACGCTTTGGTCGAAGCCACCCCGATTTCAGCACCGGCATGCGTATAAACACCGGCATCGGTTTCACGGGCAATGCTCGAGCCAACCACATTACAAATTCCCAGAATGATAGCCCCCTGCGCTTTGGCCATCTTCAGCGCCGCCAGGGTATCGGCTGTTTCGCCACTCTGGCTAACGGCAATAATCACATCGCCCGGGTTGATGATTGGTTTCCGGTAACGGAATTCCGACGCATATTCAACCTCAACCGGAACGCGTGCATATTCTTCAATCAGGTATTCAGCCACCAGCGCAGCGTGCCAGCTGGTTCCGCACCCGATAATAATAATCCGCTTAGCCGCGGCGATTTTCGGAAACACATCCATCAGGCCACCCAATACAATGTCTTCCTGTCCCTCGTGAATCCGTCCCCGGTAAGTATCGCGGATGGTATCGGGTTGTTCAAAAATCTCTTTGAGCATGTAATGTTCAAAATCACCTTTGTCAAGGTCTCCAATGTTTAAGTCAACCTTCGTGATTTTAAAATTCGCCGGATCGTTATCCACCGTCTTCAGGGTCAGGCTGTGTTTTTCTATCACGGCCACGTCACCATCATTCATATAGATCACGCTGTCGGTATATTCCACAATCGGACTGGCATCCGAAGCCAGGAAATATTCCCCCTGACCGATACCAATGACCAGCGGGCTACCCATGCGGGCAGCAATCATCCGGTCTTTTTCGTGTTGACACAACACCACGATCCCGTAGGCGCCGACCACTTTCGACAGGGCAAGGCGAACCGCGATCTCAGCGCTGTTCACTTCATCCAGGCGGTAGATATATTCAATCAGGTTAACCAACACTTCCGTGTCGGTGTCGCTTTGAAACGTATAGCCTTTGGCTGTTAAATCCTTTTTTAGTTCGTTGTAGTTCTCGATGATCCCGTTGTGTACCAATACAAAATCGTTGTTCATCGAACATTGCGGGTGGGCATTCCGGTCACTGGGCTCACCGTGGGTTGCCCAACGGGTATGGCCAATTCCCAGGTGGCCGTGTATATCTTTATCGGCAACAAAAGCTTCCAGTTCGCTTACTTTGCCTTTCTTTTTATAGGTTTTCAGGTTGTCGTTATAAATGGCAATACCGGCCGAATCGTAGCCTCGGTACTCCAATCGTTGCAACCCTTTAATCAGGATGGGATAAACATTTTTATCACCAATGTATCCAACTATTCCACACATGTTTATTCGTTTGAGGCAGCCGTTCGGGACCTGCCTGTTTGTAATTCAATCTATTAAAACGTCGTACCCCTTCTCCCCTGTACTGCAAAAAATCAACGGTTAATTACGGCAATTATTTCCGTTTCATTTTCAATTTTAACAAAAGCTAACTTTCCGATAAACGGCCATCAAGCTTTCCGGCTAAAAGTCAGGTCGACAAAATAAATGTCCCAAAGCTACAAACTTCGTCGAATAATTGGTTTGCTTTTGGTCCAAATAAGCACCCGGATGACCATTTATCGCCCCTGTATCAAACAAAAAAGTCACCCCGGAATTAATCCGGGATGACTTTTCAATTCTTACGAATTGTACTATTTTTTACAAAACTTTATCGTAAAACTCGTTGTACGCGTCAAGATACGTCTCTTCCGGCTGATAAGGCAAGCTCAATTTTTGAGATGCTGCAATGTATTCGGCCAGTTGCGGGTTAATTTCCTCGCTCCCTTGAATAACAGCATCGGCATACTCAATACCCAGCTTAGACATGCTTTCATACGATGGTTCTTTCAGCAATTCAACATCTGAAGCCTTGATCCCATCGATCATAACATTTTCAGCCGCTTTCGAATTTAACGGTTTTTTAAAGTTTTCATTATAAACTGAATAAACCACCTTCGACTTGGCAAACAACGGATCGTCGTTATAGGCCTTTTTGATGTACATCGGAACCAGCGAAGTCAGCCAGCCGTGACAGTGAATCACATCGGGAGCCCAACGCAACTTGATAACAGTTTCCAGTACGCCGCGAGCAAAGAATACCGCGCGTTCGTCGTTGTCATCAAACTCTTTTCCTTTACCATCTTTCAACACATGCTTGCGATGAAAATAGTCTTCATTATCAATAAAATACACCTGCATACGAGCAGCTTGTATTGATGCAACTTTGATTATCAGGGGGTGGTCTGCATCACTGATCACCAGGTTCATTCCCGACAAGCGGATCACCTCGTGTAATTGATTTCGACGTTCGTTCACATTCCCGTAACGAGGCATGAAGGTTCTGATTTCACGTCCGCGCTCCTGAATGCCTTGTGGCAAATACCTGGATTTTACGGACATCTCTGATTCGGGAAGGTAAGGTGTTATCTCTTGAGAAATGAATAAGATTCTTTTCTTTTCCATGGAAATATGCTGAAATTGATGTCGGCAAAATTAATAAAAATATAGCTAATATTCAATTAAAACTGCCTTCACACAAGGAATTTGAATGAAACCAACAAATCATTGGGACATCGTACCGATTAATTTATTTATTTTGCGTGCTAATTTTTTACCCATGTTGGTTATTCATGAAATAAGGGATTTAAAAGCGCTGATCGCAGCTCAAAAGGCTGACGGCAAATCAATTGGATTTGTTCCTACGATGGGCGCGCTGCACCGGGGACACTTGTCTTTGGTACAAGAAGCCGGCCGACAATCCGACTTTGTAGTGGTGAGTATCTTCGTGAACCCCACCCAGTTTAATGATCCAAAAGATCTGGAAAAATATCCGCGAACGCTCCAAGCTGACCTGGAATTACTGGAACACAGTCCGTGTTGCGTTGTTTTTGCCCCAACAGTGGAAACCATGTACCCCGAACCTGATACCCGCCGGTTTAACTTTGGCCAGCTGGAACAGGTGATGGAAGGTCAGTTCCGCCCCGGACACTTCAACGGTGTCGCACAAGTGGTCAGCAAATTCCTCGAAATCGTTGCGCCCGACAAGGCTTTTTTCGGCCAAAAAGACTTTCAACAACTGGTAATTGTGAAAGCAATGGTAAAACAACTAACTTTGCCGGTCGAAATAATTGCCTGTCCCATCATTCGCGAAGCCAGTGGTTTGGCCATGAGTTCACGAAACGAAAGGCTTAGCCCGGAACAACGCGAGAACGCGGCAGTCATTTATAAAACACTGCGCGAAGCCAGCAACAATGCCAAAAACTTCAGCGTAGAAGAACTTAAGACACAGGTGGTGGAAAAGCTGAACGCCAACCCTTACCTGCAAACTGAGTACTTTGAAATCGTGAATGATACAGATCTCGGATCTGTTGAACAATGGACCGAACCGGTAAACAAAGTGGCATGCGTAGCTGTTTTTTGTGGTGAGGTTCGACTGATTGACAACATTGTTATAGCGTAACAGAAAACACAACAAGCCGGTCAACTCCCGGCAATGAAAACAAGACTGGTCACCGACCTTAAAGGAGAACGAAATGTATATTGAAGTTTGTAAATCGAAAATTCACAAAGTAACCGTTACTGAGGCCAACTTGCAGTATGTGGGAAGCATTACCATTGATGAAGATTTGATGGATGCAGCCAACCTCATCGAGAATGAAAAAGTGCAAATCGTAAACATCAACAATGGGGAACGATTGGAAACTTACGTCATTAAAGGGGAACGCAACTCAGGGGTAATTTGTCTGAATGGCCCGGCTGCCCGTAAAGTAGCTGTGGGCGATGTGGTCATCATTATTTCGTATGCCACCATGGACTTTGAAGAAGCCAAAAGCTTCAAACCGCAATTGGTCTTCCCCGATACGGAAACGAACAAGATTGTGTAAGCACACCCAAAATCATAGACAAACCCGAGGCATTCGCTTCGGGTTTTTTTGTAGCCGGAAGGACCGATCAGCTCGAAGCATTTGCCAAGCGGTTCGAAGCCGTTCAGTAAATTCTACAAAAAAACCTCCCACTCCGGATAGCATAACCGAAATGAGAGGATATCTGATCTCTGTTTGATTTTGGGGTTGTAGGGAATCACAATGAAAAAAAGACGCAGCCCGCCTATTTGGCGTTACCGGGGCCGTACATAATCTGGCCGCGAATTTCGCCGCCCGGATACTGGTCGGTATGAACATTCACATAGGCGCCGCCCATTTGCAGCTCTTCAACCAGGCTCCACAGCGGTTGACCGGCTAACGCACCCGTCAGGTTATCAGCCGTGATAACACCCATAGCCAAAATCCCATTGCTGGTTCCGGGTATGGTAACAGCAGGTGGAGCCGACGGATACAACCAAACCACCACGCCTCCGTTTGCTCCGGCCGGAGCCAGATGAATATGCGACATCCGGATATTATCCAGCTTGGCCACAATTAATTTATACGACAGCTCCATCCCGTCCTTACTCAACTGGAAAACAGCCTCGCCCACTGCCATCGACTCATTGGCCGGCACTTCCTCGTCACCGCTTAAATGAGCTGTAAAGTTCATCACCATCGGAGCTCCTTTTAAGTTTGCGAGCTCCTGCTCATCGGGAACAATGCTGTTACAGGCACCCAGTACCAGCATCCCGAGAACAATCAAAATCAAATAAACATTTTTCATAATCCCCTCGTTTTGGTGTATAATAAAGATTTAACGAGCGCAATCTGAACGAAGTTTCAAATAAAAGACAAATCAATCCGTTAAACCATTCGTGCCGACCGTTCCCCGCTTTTCATTAACTTTAAGGGTCACAGCTAAACCGATACGAATGTCAGAATTTACCAACCACAAGGCGAAGCGCCTGCAAAAGCTAACGACCCTGTTCAGGGCTATCCTGGTGAGCGAAAATGTGAAATCCCTGTACCACGAATACCGCGGCATCATCAACTTGTGCATTCCCTCCGATGTGGTTTACCTGGTCGATGAGCTGGTAAAGGAGAATATTCCCATGCCCGAGTTGAAGAAGGGCATTAACAAACTGCTGAACCTGCTGCACAAGCCCATTGCCGATTACCCCTACACGCCGCCGCCGGCCAACAGTTATCTGGGGGTGCTGCAGGAAAACAACCGCCTGATGCTGGAAAAGCTCACTGCACTGAAACCGGGCATCAAAGCGCTGAACCAGGCTCCCGGCGACACCGCGATCAAGCAGCAGGTGATCGGCCAGCTGCACGGGCTCGAACCGTTTTCGAGCTACTACTTCATTAAGGAGAACCTGCTGTTCCCGGTCATCGAAAAGCACCTGCCCGAGTTCCGCTGCCTGTCGGTCATGTGGTCCTTCCACGACGATATTCGCCGCAACCTGAAACAGGCCATCGCCCTGCTCGAAAGTCCCGATACCGACCTGGCAACCTTTAACCGCTGTACCGGCGATTTCTTTTTCAACATGTCGGCCATCCGTTTTCGCGAAGAACGTATCCTCTACCCGCTGGTGGCCGACACGGTTCCCGAGCGCGAGCTGCAGGCCCTGCTATCTGAAAGCCTCGAAATCGGCTTCCCCTTCTACCAACCCGAGGCACCCACCCAAAGCAGCCAGCCGGCGGAACACACCGACGGAACCCTCGACCTGGGAAGCGGCCAGCTAAGCCTCGAACAAATTAAGTTGCTGTTTAACCACCTGCCGGTCGACATTACTTTTGTCGACGAGCACGACAAGGTGCAGTATTTCTCCACCCCGAAAAAGCGGATCTTCCCGCGCACCAAAGCCATTATTGGCCGCGATGTGCACAACTGCCACCCCAAAGAGAGTGTGCATGTGGTCGAAAAAATTGTACAGGCTTTCCGCGACGGACGCCGGGATGTGGCCAGCTTCTGGATTACCATGAAAGGCGAACGCCTGCTCATCCAGTACTTTGCCCTGCGCGACGAAGCCGGAACCTACAAAGGTGTGGTCGAGGTGTCGCAGGAAATTACCGGCATCCAACAACTCAGCGGCGAGCAACGCTTGCTGGATTGGGAGGACGAGTAGTCCCTGTTATCACTCGCAGCAGACAGTTGCCTTGATCCCCCGAATGGATCGGAGGCCCTTGTCCAAAAAGCACACGAGCAGGCGCCATCCCAATTGCGCACGCTCTACCCGAAGACTAATAACCCGTCCTTCCGCTTGCTGTAACACACGATCGCCCTTCACCGTACCAAAACTTAAATTCACCAGCGTATGAAAAAGCCCAGCTCCTTTCGGCTCATCGCCCCCCTGTTTTTAGCCGGTCTGTTATTCCTCCTTTTCACAGGCAATGTGCAGGCCCAATGGTATAAAAAATACGGTGTAACTGAGATGAACGAGTTAACGGAAGTACAGTTAAGCCATGCTTTACACAAAGCAAAACGTAACACCTGGATAGGCGCAGCAATAACCGGAATAGGGACAGCACTAATTATTGAAGGTATTATCGACGTTAGTAAATCAAACAAGGATAATAATTTGTTTGAGGAATTTGCCAACGCGATTGGGGGTACCACCGAGATTGTTCTGGGGGTAGTCCCTTTCCTTGCCGTTGGAGTACCATTAATGGTAGCCAATGCCAACCGAAAGAAAAATATCGAACTGGCGCTTGTTCGACTCGGAACAACCGCCTGTTTCGGAAATAATCCTTCGGTAAAGTGGGGATCCAATCAATCGTCAACACTTGGGCTAAGCCTAAAGATCAACTTCTAGGGCGACCACCGATAGGCCTTTCCGCCATAGTCATCCCGGAGCAGGACGGCAACCACCGCGGTATGGTGGAGGTGTCGCAGGAAATTACCAACAGCCTGAATTGAGACGAGGAATCTTAATGTTCAGTCACCGTCCTCCGTGAATGCTTGCCAGCTTTTCCCTAACTTTACGATATGGCCGATGTACACAACAAGCAAACGCGCAGCTATAATATGAGCCGAATCCGGGCGAAGGATACCAAACCCGAACTGCTGGTGCGGAAGTATCTGTTTGCGCATGGCTTTCGTTACCGGCTCAATGTAAAATCCCTCCCGGGAAAACCCGATATCGTACTTCCCAAATACAAAACCGTAATCTTTATTAACGGTTGCTTTTGGCACGGCCATAAAGGCTGTAAATATTTTGTACTTCCCAAAACCCGAACAGAATGGTGGCTCGATAAAATTAAAGGCACCCAACGCCGCGACCGCGAAGCCGAAATTTTGCTAAACGTGCAGGGGTGGAAAGTCATTACTGTTTGGCAGTGTGAATTGAAGGGAAAACTACTTAAAAAAACTCTCAATAGTTTAATAGATTCAATTTAAACAAGAATACTAACTCACTCATCATTAGCCATTACAGCACCCCTTCTCTATAAACATCTGATTTAGCATTGTCTGTCCCTTTTGTTTAAGATAAAATTAAGTTAATTTAGACTTAACTTTACGTGGGGACAAATTCCTTCATCCAAAAGGAATAAGCGCAAGAATAAAATTTATTTTAACATCTGATTTCTATATACTCGATGCCAATACCAGTAATTGACATATTTGCCGGACCGGGAGGTTTAGGAGAAGGTTTTTCTAATGTTTTTGATGAAAACAATGAGAGAGTATTTGATATAAAGCTTTCGATTGAAAAAGATAAACACGCCCATAAAACGCTTGAATTAAGAAGTTTCTTTAGGCAATTTCCTTTAGGGGAAGCACCTGACGAGTACTACGAATTTGTAAAAAACTACAATCCTGCCAAAGACAAAGAACAAAGGGAAGCGCTATTTGCGAAGTTTCCAACGGAGGCTCAAATAATAAAAAATGAGGCATGGCAATGTACGCTTGGAGACGACAACTTTCCTCCCGAAAAGGTTGATGAAAGGATCTCCACCGCGTTGAACGGAGAAAGAAACTGGGTTCTTATTGGAGGACCTCCCTGCCAGGCCTATTCATTGGTTGGCCGATCAAGAAACAGAGGAATTTCGGAAGAAGATCACCGGGTATTCCTGTACCGCGAATACTTAAGAATAATAGCCGTACACCATCCTGCAATATTTGTCATGGAGAATGTAAAGGGCTTGTTATCAGCCAAACTGGATGGAAATCGGATTTTTGACTGGATAAAAAGTGACCTGAAAAACCCATCACGTGTTTTCCCCGGGAAAAACTCTCCAAAATATCGTATATATTCCTTCGTCAAGGAACCTTATAAATCGAAGGGCGGAGACCCAATTTACACAAAAGACGAGGACTACCTGATTAAAACGGAAAGGTTTGGCGTTCCCCAAAACAGGCATCGCGTTATTTTATTAGGAGTACGTGATGACATTGTTCTTGATAACTTCCAACCTTTAAAGGAAACCCCGAAACGTAAATTGAAAGATGTAATTGGTGAATTACCCAAACTTAGAAGCGGTATCGGCCGGGAAATTTGCGGTGAAAACGCAAAAGGGAAAAACAAATACAAAGCAATACCCGACAGCTGGAAAAACTGGGAAAAAGCAGTAACCGGTTATTCGAAGAAAGTTTCAAAAGAACTAGACGTTGCATATTCGGTGAAAAATGTACAACTTCAAACAGGATCGAATTTCACAAAAACTGACCTTATTGAGGTGGAAAACCCACTGAAAGACTGGTATCATGACTCGCGTCTTGGAGGAGTCTTAAACCATGAAACTCGAACACACCTGAAAGAAGATTTGGCTCGATACCTTTTTTCATCGCTTTACCTGAAGAAAAATAGTGATTTTCCAAAGCTAAGAGACTATCCGGACTGGCTTCTCCCGAATCACAAAAATGCCAAAGGGGGAAAATTTGCAGATCGTTTCCGGACACAACGCCCTGAACAACCGGCAACAACAGTAACAAGTCATATCTCGAAAGACGGGCACTACTTTATTCATTATGACCCCGAACAGTGTCGAAGCCTCACCGTTAGAGAAGCGGCACGCATACAGACTTTCCCTGACAATTATCTGTTCTGTGGCACACGAACCCAGCAATACCATCAAGTAGGGAATGCTGTCCCTCCATATTTGGCGAAACAACTAGCTGAAATTGTAAAAGATATTTTCCAGTATTTATGAAAGAAAAAAGAAGTATACCCGGAGCGGCGAAAACATTTAAAGCCTTGAGAAGTTTAGGATACGACATCAACTCCTCAATTGCCGATATCTTAGATAACTCAGTAACAGACAGCGTAGGTTCAAATAGAATAGAGATCACGTTTGACCGCAATTTTGAATTTGAACTCGTTGTAAGAATCAAGGACGATGGAGTTGGAATGACAGCTGTCGAGCTTGAGGAAGCTATGAGAATTGGAGCTGATTCCTATTATGAAACAGGTTCTCTTGGAAAATTTGGCTTCGGAATGAAAACTGCTTCTTTAGCCCATTGTAATATTTTAACAGTTTTATCGAAAACCAAAAACTCGGAAATAGTTGGTTATAGATGGAACATGGCTCATGTAAAAGAAAAGAGAGATTGGATTTTACTGGAATTGGAAGAAAATGATATTAACCAAATACTTTTTAAAGAAGGGTTGAGCCTTGGCAAACAAGGAACCATCGTACTTTGGGACGACGTTTTTGGAATAAATAGTGAATACAACTCCCATATAAGCCCCAAACTCGCTAGAAACTATCTCTTTCGCAAGACAGAAAGTTTAAAACTGCACCTCCGAATGGTGTTTCATCGGTTTCTAGACAGGAACTTTGAAGATGCACGAAACGTTGCAATAATCGTCAACAAAGACAGACCACTCACGCCATGGGATCCCTTTTGTGTCATAGAAAACGCCACAAAACTGGTGCCCTTAAACCATACGCTTTCTCATCTATACATAAAAAACTACAACAATCCGATTCTGATGAAAGCATATGTGCTACCTAGCAAGGATAATTTTTCGTCGGACAAGGCATGGAGAGAAGCAAAAGGGCTGTTGTCATGGAATGATGCACAAGGATACTACATATACAGAGCCAATCGATTAATCCGCTTTGGTGGATGGCATGGAACTAAATCAAAGGACGAACACGATAAGCTTGCTCGATTGAGTATAGACGTAGATCCAGAATTGGATGATGAATTTAAAATAACTGTAAATAAGAATAAAGTTGAGTTTCCTGAGCTGTTATTCCAACATTTAAAGACCAAAGTAAATCCATTAGTAGTTAAGCAAGCTCAATCTAAATATAGAAAAGAGCCAGAAAAAAATAAAGTTGAAAATAAGCTTAGAAATAACAACAAGTTTGAACAAGTCTCTAGAAATATTCTGACAGAAAATAAAATACATACTAAGCCTGGTAAAGATAACAGCGGCTTTGTGGAGGTCCATAATTCCAATGGCTCCTGGCTTTCCAATAAATTGAATGAATTCCTTAAATACGGAAGTAGCAAAGACTATGAGATCGTTTCTGATCATATTGAAAATGGACAATTGTGGAAACTAGTGTGTGATCCTTATAACAAATTTAAAGTCATAATTAATTCCTCACACCCCTTCTACACTCAGATGTATAAAAAAGGGGTTGACAAACAAGTCACAGAAGCAGTGGATGCCTTGATATTCTCTCTCGCCTTTGGAGAACTCTATAATAGGAACCAACAAAATGTGAATTTATTTGAAACATACAAGACTGTATTCTCATCGACCTTAGAAAAATTAGTAAAAGAAAAAATTGTCTAAATGGAAGATCGGCACATTCAACAACTAATTCAAAACCTGATAGATCGTTTCGAACACTTTGGTGAAAGTAACTTCGATTTGGATAAGGAATTTAGAGATCTCTCACACCCTATTACGAGAGAACCCATTCAAGATGACAATAAGTTAGCCATAGAAAAAGAATTTTTAACTCATGTCCGATATAAACGTTCTCACGATGGTGCAGTTTTGGTGCCAGTATCAATAGTATCTGACCCAAGAGACCATGAGGAATGGTATGATGAGTGGCTCGAAAATAACGATGATGCATTAGGAAGTTATTACTGGAAAAGACTCGAAAATTTCCTTTCAAAAGAGTTAACAAGAAAGTATGGAGCTGAAAGTGCAGGAGAAGTAGTTCAATCAATTGACGGAGCAACACACTCCATAATGAAAATGTTATCGAATCCAAGACGGAAGGAATTTAACTTCAAAGGACTCGTTGTTGGTTTTGTTCAAAGCGGAAAAACTGCAAATTTCACGGCATTAATTGCAAAAGCTGCTGACTCCGGATACAAGTTTATCGTTGTTCTATCTGGGATTCACAGTATCCTTAGACGGCAAACGCAAATTAGGCTCGACAAGGAATTAACTGGGATGAATGATATGAATCTTGATGATTCCTTCATTGACGAACCTTCTGATATCAAACGGTGGAATCGAATCACCACTGGGCGACTGAGGAAAAGAACATCAAGGAACGGCCAAATTATTATTAATGACTTGGGTGAGTTCGACACCATTAATGTAGATCCATTTGATTCCCTTTGTAATAGATCAACGCCAACAATTGCTATCATTAAAAAGAATGTGAAAGTACTTGAAAGATTGATCGCCTACATTAGTCAATCAAATAACGAAAACAGGTCCAGAATGCCGCTGTTAATAATTGACGACGAGGCAGATCAAGCTTCTGTTAATGGAAACGCAAACGACCCCGACTCTGATCCTACTACTACAAATCAGAGAATCCGAGACTTATTAGGACTGTTTTCTCGTAAAACTTATGTAGGCTACACAGCAACACCCTTTGCCAACGTCTTGATAAATATGACAGACACAGATGATCTGTATCCAAACAACTTCATTGTTTCTCTACCAAGACCTTCTGGGTATTTTGGAGCGTCCAGCATTTTCAAAGGCGACTTATCTAACAGATTTGTTCAACAAATTCCGGATGAAGGAAATGAATTAATAAGGTATGGAACAATTACTGCCAACTTGGCGAATGCAGTCGATCAATTCCTATTTGGATGTGCAGTGAGAAATTTGAGAAATGACAGAATGAAGCCTATGAGCATGTTGGTGCATATTTCTCAACGAATTAATACGCATGGAGTCCTCGCCGAGATTATAACTGGATATATAAGTGACCTAACAGGTAGATACGGTAATAAATCATCCAACACGCAATTGAAAACAGAGTTACAGGAAGAGTGGGAACTGTTTACTAATGATTGTGATACAATAAACTCAGAATTGGATTGCAATAACCCAATTCCCGAGTTTAACTTCATTTGGGAAGAATTGGGAAATGTACTGTCTGCAATTCAAGTGATTGAGCTCAATAGTTCATCAGATGATATTTTGGACTATACCACTAATGAAGAAATTAAAGTAATCGCGATTGGGGGAAATCAATTGTCTCGTGGACTTACTCTAGAAGGATTAATGGTTAGTTACTACCTAAGAGCAAGTAGACAATACGACACTCTACTACAAATGGCGAGGTGGTTCGGTTACAGACACGGTTACCAAGATCTGACAAGAGTACACACTACGGAGGTAATTTGGGAGTTCTTTGAACACCTTGCATTAGTAGAGGAGGAACTTCGAAGTGAGATCTATCGATATGAAGAGGACAAATTAACTCCTATGAAAATGGCAGTTGCAATAAGAGATCACAGAACTCTAAGTGTAACTTCTCCAAATAAGATAGGTGCAGGACGAAGAAGACAAACTTCATTTAGCAAATCTTTGAATCAGACGATTTGGTTCCCGCTTGATAAACCTGAAGCCTTACGCGCAAATTTAATGTTAGGAAAAGTATTCATACAAGATATCAATAATGACTGCGGATTCAATAACGTTGACGATACAGGCGTATATCTTGCAAAAGGGAAAATTGATGGAGAAAGAGTCCTTGAAAGTTTCTTAAATCGATACACCTTTGCAAGTAAAGAAAGTACAGGAGGCCCCGGCTTAGACGCAGAAGGATTGCTCTCCTACATCTTTCGACGCCTCAATGACTCAGAGTTAACTGAATGGAGTGTCGCCGTCGTTGGAAATGCGACACCCCAACCAAATAATACACCGACTAATTTTGGAGGACTACGCATAAACACAATACAACGTAGCAGGAAGCACACAAGTAAAGGTTATAATATTGGTGTTTTAACTGATCCTGAACATTTGCGCATCGATTTAGAAGAAAATGCTACTTCTCCATATGACGGAAGAAGTCCTCAAAATCCACTCCTACTTCTTTATCCAATTTGGAAAAATAGTGAAGCAAGAATGTTTAAAGAGAATCCTAATTTTGATGAAAGGATTGATCTTTTCCGATTTATTGAAACGGAAAAAGTCGATGTTTTGGCCATCGGCATTGTTCTACCATCAAGCAACTACGAACCAGACAACTACATTGGACAATAATGGACTTTAAAAAATTATCCTCATCTACATGGGATATCCTAGATCAAAATGGGGATCCAGCTAAAGGGTACAAAACTATTTGGCTTGCAATGACAGAAGAAAAAGATTCTGGTCTTCATATCTTCAAAGACAAACTCGGTTATTATCATTTTGCGATTGCAACGTCAAATCTACAATTGCCATACGTTGAAAATCCGAATGTAAATGGACTACAAATTCAGGTCACCAACTATCAGTTCGCGAATGGACCCCAAAGCCAATTCATAGACTTATGTTGCAGCATATCTGGATATCTTGAAGAATTTACCCAAATAGTTACTGAAATATCAGAAGAAGTTCTTGTTAAAAACGCCTCCCCAAAAGATGCCGTCACCATGGTTATAACCAATTGGTTGTCCTTTTGGTCCAAACAAAAGAGTAACGCTCTTTCTGAGACAGAACAACTAGGTTTAATAAGTGAGTTATTAGTTTTGGATCGCCTTTGCCTAATAAATTCAACAAATGCATTAAAGTGTTGGCGAGGTCCCCTCAACGAAAGGCATGATTTCAATTTCTCAGCTTGGTCGATTGAAGTAAAAGGTACAACAAAGGAGAATCGCATTCATTTAATAAACGGGGTTGACCAACTAAAATCTTACCCTAAAAAAAGACTGGGTCTGGTATCTTGTTCCTTCAACAAGACCGAATTTCCAACAGAATACAATCTAAATTATCTGATCAAAAAGATTAAACAGGACTATTTTCCGAAGAAACCAGACCTCGCAGTCGCTTTCAATAACCTTCTTGCAGAAGCAGGTTATTCTCCTCTTCACAACGATATTTATGACCGATATAATTTAGAACTAATTGATTCAATGTTTTTCGAGGTAAACGAGACATTCCCAAAATTGACTTCAGAAATACTCAATCAACGTTTAGATGAGAGAGTAAGTGGTGTCAACTATAAAATCTCCTTGAACGGTATGACAGGCATTAAAATTGATGACTTGAGGTGGGGTGAGTATTTCTTTTAATCTTAAGTTTCAAGTCTGTTAGACCATGTACAATTTCGTTAACTTAGGCATCTTTATAATCTTCGAATCTATTCTTTGATTGCTTATTGCCTCTGAATGGCAAATGCATTCGAGCGATCCAAGTTTCAAACCAGCCCACCAAACTCTTCCCCGCTCTACCGCTAGAGAGGGCCGGCACAAGCACTGCGATTGACGGGCTGAGTCAAGATCAACCATGCAGTTGGCCACAAATACTTACCAGTTAGCGCCATTAGAACAGCGTCGGCGAGTTGTCCTCATTTTCCTTTTTGGCCAGTTCGGGGTAGGTCAATTTTTGGTCGGCTTTGGGGTTGTTGCTCACAGCTTCCTTTCCACGGATACGCTGAACGGTATGGGCTTGCAGGTCGCGCTTCCGGTTGGGACGGATCAGCTCCAGGATGCGCTTCCGCTCGGCTTCGGTTTTCACTTCCAGCGACAACCATTCGTCTTGAGCTTGTTCGGGCAGTATTAACGGCATCCGCGGCCCTTCCAACTTCGGGTTGTTGTGGATGCGGGCCAGCAAGTCGTTTCCCTCGGTGGTGACAATCGAGAAGGTGGTCATCAGCTCGCCGGATTCCCGGTTTTCCCAGTCCGACCACAGACCGCCCAGGGTGAGGGGCTGCCCGTCGTCCGCGTAGATGTAATACGGAAAGGTTTTGCCCTTGAAATGATAATGCTCGAAAAAACCGTCAATACAAATCAGGCAGCGCTTGTTGCGAGCAGCGTTTTTGTACGACCAGGTTTCGAACATGTCCTCGCCACGGGCATTCAGCGTTTTGTTCCAGACATAAAGCTGCTTCTCAGTGTCTTTGGTGCTTTCGGGCACAAATCCCCAGCGGGCCACCACCGGGTTGTCCGGATGCTCTTGCGTATAAATCAGCATAGCGGGGTGCTCAAAGCCCGAGCGGTGAAATAAATCGTCGGCTCCCATTTCCTTCAGCTTCCCGGCTATTTCCTCTATCTTCTTTTTATTGTTGACGGCAATCGCCCGGTTTAACTGGGTCAACAACCTCGCGCGAACATCGTAACACATAGGCCTGAAAATTTAGTCAGATGATTGTTTCACTTTCCTCCGGAATAACCGGTTACTTAAAGGAACAATCCGTCAGAAGCAAAGGTTTAACCGACTGACGACCGGGAAGATATCGCGTGAATGAGTTTGAGGGGTAGTCGTTTTTGTTTCGGCAAACCAACTCACCCCTGACTTGTACCAATCCTGCGGATTGATCCAACCAGTCCCCGCTCTACCGGTAGAGCGAGGCGCAGCGAGCTTGGGGGTGAGTTAAAAACCACAAACAAGCAAGGCGCTAAGCGGTTTCGAAACCGCTTAGCGCCGACCTCCAACACCAATTACCAAACGCAAATCAAAACGGTCAGAAACGGCACACAACGAATAAACCTGCCCCCGATTTGAATACAATCCTGCAGACCAATACAACCGGTCCTGACTCTACCCCAAAGCCCAAAGGGCTTCAAGCAACAGCCTGCGGCATCGCCGTAGGAACCGGAATAGGGTGAAACCATTTGCCCTGAAGGGGCAACAGCCCGTACACAAACATCCCCGGGAAAATAACCGACAGGCTTACGCCCTTTCAGGGCTTGGCTGAACAGCCAACAATCCGTTAACAGGGCGTTGCCCTGCCCTGTTGCTCATGCACCGTTGGTGCAAGCTGTACGAGTTATAATGCACACCCACTAACTCACCCCTGATTTTCATAAAATCATGATTTTATGAAAACCGGTCCCCTCTCTACCGGTAGGGAGGGGCGAAGCAAGCGCAGCGAGCTTGGGGTGAGTCAAAAACCACAAACAAGCAAACCGATAAGCGACCGCCTCCAACGCACCTTTCCCGGCTCAAAGCACGCAACACACCAACAGCGGCGCGATACACAGCAACAGGTAAAGCAAGGCAACACCAAGAGCAACCGGTATGGGTAGGGAGCGCGGACTGCGGTGGAGCCAGCGGTTAAAGCCAAATTTCAGCTGTTTTCGCCAGTTCCGCCGGCTGCGTCGAATGCGGCGGTACATCATGCGGGCAAAGCGTTGCCGCAGCATCAGCTGGTCGCCGTCGGTCGCATAAAAACACAAATCATCGCGGTACCGTTCTTCCGAAAACAGTTCCGACAACAGCTCAAAGCTCCGGAAAGTTGCCAGCATGATTTCGCTCGACTGCTCGACCAGCACCTTATTCTCGCCTCGTTCCATCAGCCTGGCATTCACCCATCGCCCTTCAACAAAAAAAGGCACCCGCGAGGCCATGGCACTCAGCCACGAAAGAGCCACAAAACGCGGCAACATGCCCTGCCTGATGTAAGTAATCTCTTCGCACACCAGTCCCATGTGGTCGCGAAAAAGCACCAGGTGATTGGCATGGTAATGCGGCCCCGGAGGTGCAGCACCCTGCTGCAGATCGAGCTGCTGTTGTTGCTGAACAATATTGAGGTAGCGTTTCTGACAAGCTTGAATGGCATCAAAATAATGCCGCTTGCGGTTCGTTCGGTAGGCAATAAAAGCCAGCAAAATCGAAAACGGCGTGAGCAAATCGATCGCCAGTTTAATCTTATCGTAAGATTCGACTCCGTTTAAAAACAAACACATAAATGGAGGGTTAATGGTTCTAATTTTGGTTCTCTAACTCCTGAAATGCCCGGCAACCGGAACTTACAACCTGCCGGGCCACGACAGCTAAAAGGCGCAGCATCGTTACTGTTTAGCCCGGGACGATCACTGTCTGCCCCAGCTTAACAACTGTCTGCCCCAGCGGGGTTACTGTTTACCCCAGCTTAGCAACTGTTTACCCCAGGCGGGTTACTGTTTGCCCCGGCATCATCACTGTTTACCCCGGCACGGCAACTGTCGGGTACAACTGAGCTACGGTTTACCCCGGCTTAGTTACGGTCTGTCGCAGCAAACTTACTGCCTGATCCGGCACAGTAACTGTTTGGTACAGCACGATGACTGTCTCCTGCAAACTGCTTATCAAGCCGGGGAAACCGCGAACTTTCTCCGCCGGGCAAGCTGCTCTTTGAGCGGGGACACGAACCGGCCGGCAGCGGGAAGCCACAAAAAACGCCGGCAAACAAAAGTTCCGGCGTTTTCGAGTTGCTGCAAGGCGCAGATCGGTGACCGTTTTACACCAACGGGCGATCTAGCCAACGGATTCTTCTTCGGGATACTCCTCTCCGGCTGACGTGCTCTGGTTCTCCAGGATTTTCTTGAAGACGAACTTCTCCTGCTTCAATTCATCACCTTTAAACAAGCGATGACCAATCTTGCAAATATCCACCGCTTGATCGTAGATCTCATTCAGCTGTGCATTCACCTGGCCGGTATCCTCTTTCGAGCTGGACTTTAAGGCTTCCTGATCAATATTGGCCTTGTTCAGCGCCGATGCATTGGCCAGAATATGATCGATCCGGACAGGGCTTACCCCCTTGGCCTCCATCGCCGCACGGGCTTCCGGCCCCAGGTTGTTCCGGAACTTCAGCAACAGCGCCAGAACACCTTCCTGGTTGTTTTTACTGGCCGATTCCCAGGCCGATGTGAAGCCCAGGGCATCGAGCAAGGAGTCGCGCGTATCGGGATCATTACGGAAACCGCGGGCAATCTGATCACGCACCATACCCAGATCTTCTTTCGAGTTGAGAGCAATATGGTTCACCTGCCTGGTGGCTGTCTTCTGACCACCCTTAACATCGATTCCGAACACGGTGGTCAAAATCAAATCAATAGCTGTTTTATAATTAACGATATACGGATCGCTGTAATACGGGCTTTCTGCGACAAACGCAGCTTTTTCCTGTTCAAAATTCTCGGCCAGCGTCGATGCTGCAATCAACATCGCCAAGCCACTGCATGGAAATTTTCTTGACATAAAATACTGTTTAGTAAGCTTATTCAGAGTGAAAGAAATACTGTCTGCAGCCTGCAGCTGTAGCAGCATAGAAGAGTTTCATGATCAATATGATCAGGACCGGTTTCAACCGAGAACCGTCGGTAACGGGAAGATATAACTTATAAATGGCTTAAAACAAATACACTAATTCCAGCTTATCAGTATACAAGATATGGCACATTTTGTTTAGAATCAACATAAATAAGGTTTCCGGTATGAGCATCGGGTGGAATCAGGCGAATTCTGCGAAAGACAGCAGCATGACCATGCGGCGGATGCAACCAAGCACACCGTGCTACATCTCCGGTGCACTTTAAATCATATGCATTCTTTCAAGCCGGGGCTACCAAAATTCCACCCCGCCGGGGTAATCGGAAAAACCCGATCGAAGCGCCAATCCGCTTAATGAAAAAGAGCGTCAAAAAAACGGATGGAGGGAGCGTTAAAAAATTGGGCCTGTTTGACGAACCGGCGAACGCCGGTGAGGAGTTTGAACAATTTTAGCGCCCGAAATCTGTTTTTAGCTCTTTTTCATCCAGCGGCGGTCTTCTTTGTTTACTTTCTGCGGCTGCAGGAAGAAAGTAAAAAGCAGCCCGACTATACAGGCGGGGCCTAAGGACAGAAAGAAAATCAGTGCTACAATGAACACCACCTCGATGCGGCGCAGGCAAACAAACACACCAAGCTACATCTCCGGTGCACTTTAAATCATATGCATTCTTTCAAGCCGGGGCTACAAACATTCCACCCCCCCCGGAGTGAAAGTGAAAACCTCATCGAAGCAGTTGCTAAGCGGTTCGAAACCGCTAAGCAACTTCAAACAGCAAGCCCGATCGCATACTTTTTGTTCCAAAACCATTACTTTTATTCCCGGAAAACAAACAGATCCTCCGGAATGGCTAAATTAAAAACGGTTTATACCTGTCAGAACTGCGGTAACAGCTCGCCCAAATGGGTAGGACGCTGCACCAGCTGTGGTGAGTGGAACACGTTCGTGGAAGAAGTGGAAGTGAAGGAAGTGAAGTCACCCCTTCCCTCGCGCTCGGCCAGTGGTGCACAACCGCAAAAGCTCTCGGAGGTTGGTGCCGACCAGGTGGAACGGATTGACACCCGCAACAGCGAACTGAACCGTACCCTCGGTGGCGGACTGGTTCCCGGATCGCTGGTATTGGTGGGTGGTGAGCCGGGTATCGGTAAATCGACCCTGGTGCTGCAGGTCGCTCTCGACCTGATTGGCCGGAAGATTCTCTACGTTTCAGGTGAAGAAAGCATTCAGCAGATTAAGATCCGTGCGAACCGTTTGAAGCGCGAAAATGAAAACTGCTACTTCCTGAGTGAAACCTCCCTGGAAAACATCCTGACGCATTGCGACCATATGGAACCTGAGCTCCTGGTGGTCGACTCCATCCAAACGGTGGCGACGTCCTATCTTGAATCGTCACCGGGAAGTGTGGCGCAAATCCGGGAGTGTACCAACGGCATCCTGAAGTTTGCCAAAGAGCGGCGAATCCCCGTCATCCTGATTGGGCACATCACCAAAGAAGGGAACCTGGCCGGTCCCAAAGTACTGGAGCACATGGTCGACACGGTGCTGCAGTTCGAAGGTGAAAACCAATACATGTACCGCATTCTGCGCTCGATTAAAAACCGATTTGGCTCCACCTCGGAGCTGGGTATTTTCGAGATGAACAACACCGGCATGCGCGAGGTGAGCAATCCCTCGGAGCTGCTCATCAACCGCGATGATGAAGGACTGAGCGGCACCGCCATTGCCTGCGCCATTGAAGGCAACCGCCCGCTGCTGATCGAGATCCAGTCGCTGGTGAGCACGGCCGCTTACGGAACCCCGCAACGCTCTTCCACCGGTTTCGACCTGCGCCGCCTGAACATGTTGCTGGCAGTACTCGAAAAACGCGCCGGTTTTAAGCTGGCTGCCAAAGACGTATTCCTCAATATTGCCGGAGGGATCCGGGTGGATGATCCCGCCATTGACCTGGCAGTAATCACCGCCATCCTTTCCTCTAACTTCGATTTAGCGGTCGATAAAACCTTGTGCTTTGCCGGAGAAGTCGGTCTTTCCGGAGAAATCCGCGCCGTTAACCGGTTGGAACAACGCATTGCCGAGGCTGAAAAGCTGGGCATGAAAAAGATTTTCGTTCCAGCCAGCGGCAAAGCCCTCAACTTCAAAAAATACAAAATTGAAATCGAGCCGGTTTCGCGGGTCGATCAGTTTTTCCGAAGTGTATTCCGCAAGAAATAGCTTATTGGGATTCGGATTGACTATATCCGATCGTCGTCGTGCATTGTATCTGTTAACCCCAAACCACATAGGGGCTTAAGCAGGAAATGAGATGAGCATTAATAATCAGCGCTGCCAGTGCAACTAAAATCAGATGCATTCAAACTACCACTGTTAACAACCGGGGCTACCAAAATTCCACCCCGCCGGGGTAATCGGAAAAACCCGATCGAAGCGCCAATCCGCTTAATGAAAAAGAGCGTTAAAAAATTGGGCCTGTTTGACGAACCGGCGAACGCCGGTGAGGAGTTTGAACAATTTTAGCGCCCGAAATCTGTTTTTAGCTCTTTTTCATCCAGCGGCGGTCTTCTTTGTTTACTTTCTGCGACTGCAGGAAGAAAGTAAAAAGCCCGTATGGCCGCGCAGCCGGACAGGCCTGCCCGACTATACAGGCGGGGCCTGAGGACAGGAAAGAAGATCAGTGCTCCAATGAACACCACCTCGATGCGGCGCATACAACCAAGCACACCGAGCAACATCACCGGTGCGCCTTAAATCAAACGGATATAATCTATCCCGCCTTTTAAGCCGGGGCTACAAACATCCCACCCCGCCGGGGTGACAGGAAAAACCAGCTCGAAGCGGCGACTGCACGAAACAATAGAGAACGAAAACACGGAAGTGCGACGCGTTAGCGTCAGGCATGGAGTGTTGAAAGTGAGCGGTGCGCAGCAATTGTCTCGGGCAGTCAGGTCTTTTTCGTCTATTTTGTGACCCGACAAAATGGACGGCCCGTCCGGCCTAAGGACAAAAAAGAAGATCAGTACTCCAAATCACAACAACCCACGTCACCGGGGCAACAGCAAAAAACCATTCAACAAAAGGAAAGAAATATGGGAGAGATAAAAAAAAGCTGTGGCCCCTGACCAGCAGCTTTTAACAGTTACATTGCTCCCTCAATTGGCAGAAATCGGGAGCCAATGAAGCCAGGGATGCGCCATAAGTGGCTGCGTCTTTACCCCGAAAACTTCGATTATCGGCAGGTCTTCTGGCTCACCCAACTTCGGATACCTTCCCGCTCTTCCCAATGGCAGATGGGCTGGAACAGTGGCGTTCATTTCCGAAATCGTTTACGGGCTTACAGCTGCGGGGACAGCTCCGGTTTTAAACCGGATTCCCTTTTCATCCGAACTGTTTACACAGTTGCGAAACCGATAACAGCAACAAAAATAAAGTTTCTCAACGACCATCCTGTTAAATTCAACTTAATTTTAACCGGAATTCACATAAGTTTTATCCGGCTCCGCCAACACGTCTAACACCGAAACTTTTGTTGCGCTTGTTGAATTATCAATCGGGGAATCTTAACTTTGCCCACGAATTGATTTTAAACTTTTTCAGGATGAAAAATTTCACAGCTGTTCTATTCCTGTTCATCATGCTGATTGGGTCTTCCTGCGAAGAAAAGGGCTACCCCAAACCCGAAGGCTTGATCAAGCAGAAAGAAATGGTGAATATTCTTTACGATATTCATCTTGGAGAAGCTTTGGCCAACCGCAATCGTTATGCGGCAACCGACAGTACCAAAATAAAATCGGAAGACGTTTACCAGGCGGTGCTCAACAAGTACGGAATAAACGACTCCATTATGAGCCTATCGGTTATTTATTATTCAGCACGTCCCAAGGTTTATGAGAAAATCTACACCCAGGTTGTTGAACGCCTCAACCTTAAAATTGAAGCCATCAAACAAAAACGGGATGTTACCGTTCAGAGTCCCGATAAAGAAGAATGAAATTTGCGGCTCACTATATCATTACGGGTACCGGCGATGTGCTGCCCAAAGGTATTGTTGAGGTTGATTCCTCCGGACAAATTACCCGGGTTATTGCCAACGAGAACGGCTTGGTTGAACAAGCAAGAATGGAGTTTCACAGTGGCGTTATTTGCCCGGCATTTCCCGACTTGTTTCATCTTTTCAGCTTGTCCGATTTATTTGAGAAACTCCCTCAACTTAAGCCCTTCAAAGCCTTTTTACCGGCAAACACCCAGGATCCCAAAGCTGTTTTCAACTGGATCAGGAACATTCAGGTGAACGACGAGAGCTGTCGCCTTCCGGAGCTCATCGCGCTTTTTTGCAGCGAAGTTGCGCGGATCGCAGAACTGAAGGATGCCGGAACCATAGCGCCTGGCAAACGCCCCGGCTTAGTTTTACTTTACGTTATGAAATACAGTAATCTGCAGCTGAACGAAGACAGCCGTATGAAGACATTGATTTAATCGTTTATTTTTGCTCTTAAATTTTTGTGCATGGCTACTTTCCTTTTCGATCAGATAATATTTGGCCCCGTAAACAGCCGCCGCCTGGGTATCTCACTGGGAGTAAACCTGCTACCGACCGACAGCAAGGTTTGTTCGTTCGACTGTATCTATTGTGAATGTGGCTGGACACCTCGCAAACGGGAGGAAAAGGTGCAGCTTCCAACAAGGGAAGATGTATCGTCGCGCCTCGAAGCTCAACTGCAAAAAATGAAAGAATCGGGTGAATTGCCTGATGTCATCACTTTTGCCGGAAACGGCGAACCCACACTTCATCCCGATTTTGCAGTGATCATTGATGATACCATCCAGCTTCGCAACCAATATTCCCCGAAATGCCGCATCGCTGTGCTTTCGAACTCAACCATGATTCAACGGGAAAGTGTTTTCCAGGCGCTGCTGAAAGTTGATGATAATATTCTAAAACTGGATTCGGCCATTCCCAAAACAGTTGAATTGCTGGACTGCCCCATCGGACACTTCAACGTAGAAGAGGTTATTCAGCGATTGGCAGCTTTTGGCGAATCGGCGACCATACAAACCTTATTTGTTCGCGGTGAATATAAAGGCCAAAAGATTGACAACACAAGTCCCGAAGAACTGGAAGCCTGGATTGATGCCCTGAAAATCATTCAACCCGGACAGGTTATGATCTATTCCATTGCCCGCGACACGCCAGCCCAGGGATTGGAGAAAGTGAGTACGGAAGAATTAAATACAATCGCCGAGCGAGTGAAAGAAGCCGGCTTCGATGTACATGTCTCCGCTTAATTGAGACTTGTTCGGGTCCATTCAGTTGATTTTCCCAGCCATTTGATGCCAACAACATAGCCTTTCAGGTAAAGCTTATCCGTTGATCCGTCGAACCAGGCATAGCAATCGTAGCTTTTCCCCGATTTAGGATCATAAATTTGTCCGTCCTGCCATTGCCGATCGTCAGCATCAAAGCTTAATCCATGCAAAATCTGAACGCCCAGCAGGGAACGACCACGTAAACTTTCATCCGGATTCTTCGTGTCTTTGGGTGCTTCTCCATTTTCAAATTTCTCCGGAATGAAATAGACAATCTTGCCCATATACTTTCCGTCTTGCTCTACAACTTCAATTTTCGAAGTCTTTTCTTCGTTCCACCAAACCCCGGTAATGCTTCCCCGTGTTTGTGCTGAAGCGATATTCAAATAAAGTCCGAATACCAATAAAACGACTAATTTCTTCATTGACTAATCATTAAACAGTTCCCGATAAAATTAACTATTTTTCCATGCGTCCTGAGCGATAGAAATTTAAAACAGCAAATTCACAGCAAACAAATGTGGGTTGAACCTGTAATAAATCAGACAAAACAATACTTATAGATACAGAATACAAACGCATACATCCGATGAAAAAAATGAGAATTATCCAAAGACACACACTTTTGTTGCTCGCCTTCTTCCTGATCGCACTCAGTTCGAGTGCTCAAATGAAAAGCAGAGCTGAAATTGACGACAAATACACGTGGAATCTTGCCGACATTTATCCTTCGAATGAAGCCTGGCGGACAGCCGTTGAAGCGCTTTCACAGAAACTGGATCAGATCGAAGGCTTCAAAGGAACACTGACCAAATCGGCTGATAATTTGTTGGCAGCCCTTCAGTTTAATTCGGAGATTTCGAAAGAGGCAACCAAAGTCTACATCTATGCCAGCATGAATTCGGACCTGGATTCACGCAATTCTGAATACAACGGAATGAAACAGGAATTGCAGCACATGTTTGCCAACTTCGGAGCAAAAGCTGCTTTCATTGAACCCGAAATATTAACCGCCAGCTGGGAGACCATCGACGGTTTTATCAAAGAACAACCCAAACTGGAGGTTTACCGCATGAGCCTTCAGGAAATGTTCCGCACCAAGGCTCACTCATTAAGCGAGCCGGAAGAACGAATCATGGCCTTGTCGAGCATGGTAACCGGAACAGCGGCTTCGGTTTACAACACCTTTCGCAACGCCGAAATGCCTGCCCCCGAAGCAACCCTCTCGAACGGGGAGAAAATAACCGTGGGAAGTGCGGAGTACAGCCGCTATCGGGCATCGTCGAACCGGGAAGACCGCCAGATCGTGTTTGAAGCTTACTGGAACAATTTCGCGAAATTTAAAGCCAGCATCGGCGAAATGCTGAACGGCAATGTGAAGGCTGACATGTTCAGCGCACAGGCACGTCATTACAGTTCATCGCTGGAAGCTGCGATGTACCCGAATAATATTCCTGTTGACGTGTACCACTCGCTGGTTGAGAATGTCAACAAAAACCTGCCGGCTTTTCACCGCTACCTGGAAATTAAAAAGCGCATGCTCGGTGTCGACACGCTGAAATACCTGGACCTGTATGCCCCCGTTGTGAAGAATGTTGACCTGAACTACACTTACGATGAAGGAACCAAATTGGTACTGGATGCCTTGAAACCATTGGGTAAAGAGTACGTGGCGACCGTTGAAAAAGCCATTAAGAACCGCTGGATCGATGTTTATCCGACGGAAGGCAAAGTTACCGGCGCCTATTCAAACGGGGCCTTTTACGATGGGCATCCATACATTCTTTTAAACTACAACAACCTGTATGACGATGTCAGCACACTGGCTCACGAGCTGGGACATACCATGCAAAGTTACTTCAGCAATAAAAACCAGCCTTATCCAACATCCGACTATGTAACTTTTGTGGCCGAAGTGGCTTCAACATTCAACGAACAGTTACTTTTCAACTACATGATTAAAACGGTGAAAGATGACGACGTCAAGCTCTCGCTTCTTATGAATTGGTTGGATGGATTTAAAGGAACGCTTTTCCGCCAAACACAATTTGCCGAGTTTGAGTTGAAAATTCACGAGGAAGCTGAAAAAGGAAATCCATTAACCGGAGACAGCTTCTCTGCTATTTACAGTGACATCGTAAAACGTTACTATGGCCACGACAACAATGTTTGCTATGTGGATGATTACATCAATATGGAATGGGCATTCATCCCTCATTTCTACTACAACTTCTACGTTTATCAGTACAGCACGTCATTTACCGCCTCAATCTCATTGGCCGAAAAAGTGATGAGTGGCGATAAAAAAGCACTCGAAAACTACATGACTTTTCTTGCTTCAGGAAGTTCGGATTACCCAATTGAACTGCTGAAAAAAGCGGGTGTTGATATGACCTCTGCTGAACCATTTGAAAAAGCCATCGCTGCCATGAATAAAGTCATGGACGAGATTGAATCCATTTTGGACAAGAAAGGACTCTAAAAAACAAACCCACGATATTTAAGAAAGACTGTCTGCCCGGCAGTCTTTTTTTATTTGCGCCGGCTCAAAAACTTTTTTGACTATCAACCGTTTTCCCTGGCAACTAAAGTTGCCTTTCACAAAACCCGGATGGTTAACCATTCACTCTAAACAGGACCTGATGTTTTCAAAACGTGCCATACAATTAGCATTCTTCTTTCTGATCTTGAACGTCATTTCGATTCCCGGTTCCTTTGCAAGTACTGCGTCAAAAGACAGCATCCCCTCCTCCAATGAATTGAAATTTAAACCACAAGCGCTTATTCTTCCATCATTACTAATTGGCTACGGCATCGTCGGCATCGAAAGTGACTTTGTTAAAAACATCAATGGGGAGCTTAAAGAAGAACTCAACGAAAATATCGATCAACAGGTCACGATAGACAACTTTTCTCAATACATGCCAATGGCCAGTGTTTATGCACTAAACGCGATGGGGATTAAAGGGAAACATAATTTTAAAGACCGGACTGTAATCCTGACTACCGCTTACCTCATTATGGGGGTCACCGTTACCACAACAAAAAACACGTCTCGCATCATGCGGCCGGATGGAAGTTCTAAAAATTCGTTCCCGTCGGGGCACACAGCTACCGCATTTATGGGAGCCGAATTCCTGTACCAGGAATACAAAGACCAATCCATTTGGTATGGAGTGGCCGGCTATACAGTCGCAGCTGCCACCGGGTTTTACCGCATGTACAACGACAGGCACTGGCTAACCGACGTGGCTGCCGGAGCAGGGATCGGGATTTTAAGTACTAAAATTGCGTACTGGGTACAGCCGCTGCTTGTCTCAAAAAACAAGCCGGGAAAAGCCAATAAAAATTTATCTGTTGAGAGCTTCATTCCCTACTCCAATGGTCGACAAACCGGGATTTGCATGCTCGTCCGATTTTGATTCACCAGCGGTTTAGCTCACTGAATCGAAACGTTTACTCCCCAACTCTTCTTAACAAGGATTTAACCAAACTCATTAGACATAAAGCAATAAAAAGCATATTTTAGCGTATATCTTAAGTCCTTCTGTCAAGTTATTTTGACCGAAGACATTGTGTGCGCCTTTAAGAGTAACGTTTATTAAAGAGTGGAAAATGAAAAAATCAGCATTGCTATTATTAATGGCAGGCTTGTGCCTATTTGGTATGAACTCCTGCAAAGAAGAGGAACCATCAGAGTTCCGAATAATTTTAAAACCCAGTGCATCAGTTGGGAAAGATGTGTCAATCCATAGTATTGGATCCCCAACAGTGGCAGATAATGAGTACATGTGGGCGGCCGGATGGACCTCAAATGCTCAGGCAGACCTCATTCGAATGCTGTTTGAGTTTAACTTAACCATGGTTTCCAAGTCGGCTGTCGTAGTCAGCGCCCAATTATCCTTATACGGAAAAGACAGCTCACCGAGTCAAAACTCCACCATGTCCGGATCAAATGCCTGCTGGATTGAACGAATCACCGAAGACTGGAGCGAGGAAGAAGTAAGCTGGCTCAATCAACCGGCAACCACCGACGAAAACAGGGTTGAGATTCCGGAATCGACAACAGCCGACGAAGATTATGAACTGGATGTGACCGCGTTGGTACAGGATATGGTGAATAATCCTTCGGAAGGATACGGATTTATGGTTAAACTTCAAACAGAACAAGCATATCGAATGATGGCTTTTGCGACCAGCGATAACGCCGATGAAAATTTAAGACCTCGTTTGATTGTCCAATTTATTCAGTAAGCGATTCCAGATTGTCTGTTTATCTTGAACTGAAAAACATTCCAATCAGCCTAAAAACTGGTTGGAATGTTTTTTTTTGCAAAATACACCCTGAAATAAACATTAAACGAAGTAAATTGTAAATTCTAATACAAACAATCGATCAGCAGCAAACACAAGCAAACAACATGCAGAAAATCGCCATCCTAGTTAGTTTACTCCTTGTATTTATTTGCATTGAAACGAGCGCTCAGATTAAGTTTGAACCTGTCGGTTTAATGACAAAAGGAGTCCTTTTCAAGAAGGATGTGTATGTTCGATGTGATGTTGAAATGACGGGAGAGCAGTTGCTGAAGCTTTTCCTGAAAGACCCGAATATGAATTCGTACACAAAACCTATGGCATTGAATTATGCCGCCGGAAGCGTGTTCGGAGCAGCAGCCGGACTTTTAATAACCCTTCCCCTCATCGACGAGCTCCGCGATAGCTCAGATCCCAATTGGACTCTCGCCTATATTGGCGCAGGCTGTCTGGCAGCTTCCATTCCTTTCAAAATAGCTTTTAAGAAAAAAGCCAGAAAAGCCATTGCCTATTACAACAGCGGATACAAGGAGGCACCCGGTGTAAGCATGAAATTAGGAATTAACAACAATGGATTGGGGTTGGTGATGAACTTCTAAATTCCTTCACCAAAATATCAGGTCCAGCAAAACATTCACCATGTTTAGATTCAAACCCAATGGTTTATGCGGCACCCTATTGCTGGCATCGCTTCTTCTTTTTAAGCTCTCAATGGCACAGGAATCGAAGACGAAACACTTACCCTTCGATCGACTTTCGCCCTTCATCCAACCAAAGAATGACCGGATGTCCATAAAAGTCGACGTCAACAATCACATCGATGGCTTTAACGTGTCGGCCAACGAAGATTTGAAATACAAAATCAGACCGAACGACCGGCTGGTCACAACGTTTTCCCTGAACTATCATTTTATAGCTTTCAACTTCAGTTATATTCCCCGTTTTATCGGGAGCAATTCCGACGATGAACTGAAAGGCAAAACGAAATACTTCAAGCTCGGGACGCATATGTATCTCAATCGGTTTTACCAGGAAATAGGCTATGCCAGAACCAAGGGCTATTACCTTTACAACCCCCGAGATTTTGATTCGGCTTGGATGAAAGGAGATCCCTACCCTCAGTTTCCGGAACTGGTTACGACAAATCTATATGGCCGGACTTCTTATCAATTGAATCCGAATTTCTCAGTCAGGGCTTTTCTGGATCAAACTGAAAAGCAACTTAGAACGGCCGGAAGTTTTATAACCATGCTTTCGTACAGTTATTACCGGAATGACAATAAAATTGAATTGACCGAAAACTCCAGTTCGCAAAAGTCCGGCAACTTTGAGCTTTTACTAAATGCAGGTTATTTCCACACCTTGGTCCTTCTTCGGAATTTTTCGCTGACAACTGGCGTTGGCGTTGGTGTTGGAGGCATTCAAACAAAACTTGTTACCCGCTATTTCGACGAATCGTTTACAAACCACAGTCTCATGGCAATCTATCGCGGCGAGCTGTTGGGTGTTCTGGGATATGATTCGCGGAACTTTTTTGCCGGTACGCGCCTTCAACTTTCGGGCGAAACCTATAACCAGGCCAAAGATTCAGGCGGAGTGATTGTCCAGAACCACGTGGCCTACAGTTTTTATATCGGATTTCGATTCAATGTTCCAAAACCAGTCAAAAAAGCAAATGACAAACTGGAGCATTTTATGGATTAGTCCTCTTGCCTACTCCATACCAGCTTGTTCCTTTAAAAACTGAAGCGACTTTTCATTTGTCTCTCCAAACCGCCAGTGCCCTGAGTTTGGCGTTATCACAATCTCTTTGGGCGCTGAAATCACATTAAAAGCCGAAAAAACCGACGTTGGGCAACAGGTGTGGTCATTGTATCCCGTGGAATAAAAACCGGGAACCCGAATCCGTCGCGCAAAATTGACAACATCGTAGTAAGCCGCTGTTTTGATCTTTGCAGGAGTAGCCATGTATTCCTGCTTATCGGAACGAAATACATGAGGCCAGCCTCCTGCCCGCCCATGCAGGTAACCGGTCATGTCGCAAAGGGCCGGATAAAAAGCCGACAAGGCTGATACTTTCTCATTCAATGCGGCAGTCACAATGGTCAAAGCTCCTCCCTGGCTGCCACCTGTCACAACAGCGTGTTGCCCGTCAAACTCCGGCAGTGAACACAGGTAATCAACCGCTCTCACACAGCCCAGGTAAACGGCCTTGTAGTAATATCCATCCCGGCTATCCATTTTGCTGAACATGTAATCACCAAACGCATTGCTCACTTGCTTGTAACTCTCCGAGTCCATTAAAGGGGAAATACCATGAATCTCAATACTCAAACTGATAAATCCCAAGTCAGCAAAACCGGTGTAGGGCTTTATCGGCTTTACGCCTGCTCCCGGTGGCGAAAATAAAACCGGGTATTTCCCTTCTCCTTTGGGTTTACACAGATATCCGAAAATGCGCTTCTTTCCTATGCCGGCGTTCAAACTCAACAAATACACATTCACCGTTTCGGTAGAATACTCCGGCATTAGTTCGAGCTGAGCTTCAAAATCAATTTGGCGGGCATTGGCAACCGCTTCGCCCCAAAAAGCATCAAAGTCTTCCGGATTTTCCACGGTTGGCTGAATTGCGTCGGGCGAAAAAGCCAGCTTTACCTGATTTGCGTATGTGTGACCATCAACTTTAACAGAAACTTTCAATTCCCTAAATCCCGGAACCTTAGTGGTTCCCATATTTATTTTGCCTGTTCCATCTTTCAGTAAGCGTGTTTCCTTCTTCTCGGGTTCCATCAGTTCCGGACCGTAACTGTAACTAATTTCCACATCGGGGATCGGAACACCAAACCGCAATATACGAACCGCAACCTCCGCCTTTTCACCTGTTTTATAATTCCAATCGGCATGAGCCGGCGACAGCACAACATCGATCAACTTGATCGGTGCCGGCGAGTTTTGTGCAAAAACGGAAACCTGAAGGGTAACGAAAACTAAAAGAAGGATTTTTTTGATCATGACTTACTTTTTAACGATTTCCAAAACTACGGAAACTGAACCTAAATTACCGTGGACATTTAAACGGGAATGCGATGGCTTTTCATCATCCCACGCGGATTTTTAACTTTGTAACAGATTCAACACGCAAAATTTGAATGGAAATGTTCGTTCCACCTGTGAGTGTCGCTCCTGACCAACGGATGTGAAACATTTTCATTTAGCTTTGCCCTTTCACTCTAGATTAAAAATGACGACACCAAAAAAAACAAACTGGAAACCCGGAACGATGGTTTACCCTGTGCCTGCTGTTCTGGTAAGCTGCGGCGAAACACCCGAAGAATACAACCTGATTACTGTCGCCTGGACCGGTACCATCTGCAGCGATCCGCCCATGTGTTATATTTCTGTTCGCCCCTCACGACATTCGTACGATATTATCAAACGCACCGGTGAATATGTCATCAACCTCACCACTGAAGAGCTGGCGCGAGCAACCGATTGGTGCGGCGTCAAATCAGGAGCGAAGGTGAATAAGTGGCAGGAAATGGGTTTGACACCGGCACCGGCAACCATTGTCAAAGCGCCGATTCTCGCAGAAGCACCGGTTCATATTGAATGTAAGGTGAAGGATATTGTGAACCTTGGTACGCATGATATGTTTATCTCGGAAGTAGTAAATGTCATTGCCGATGAGCGCTACCTCGACCCCGAAACGGGTGCTTTCAGCCTGAAAAAATCGAACCCTATTTGCTATGTTCATGGACATTACTTCAAAGTAGGAGAGCAAATTGGCAAGTTTGGCTGGTCGGTCGAGAAAAAGAAGAAGACAAAAAAGAAAAAGTAAACGAATTGAAAAATCAGAACAGATAGATGGAAACAAATACAGCAATCGGATTAAATCCGCTATTAGAGCCCTTCAACACCTTACATGACACGGCTCCTTTCACAAAAATAAAAAACGAACACTTCCTGCCGGCTTTCAAAGCAGCTATAACGCTGGCCAAAAAAGAAATACAGGAAGTAATCGATAACCCGGAAGTACCGACTTTTGAAAATACAGTTGAAGCGATGGAACGAAGCGGAGAACGCCTGAGCATTATCCGGGGTGTTTTCTTCAACCTAAACTCGGCAGAAACCAACGATGAATTGCAGCAGATTGCCCAGGAAGTGGCCCCGCTGTTATCTGAGTTCGGCAACGACATCAGCCTGAACGAAGATTTGTTTGCGCGAGTAAAGTTGGTATATGAGCAAAAAGATCAACTCGACCTGAATACAGAGCAGCAAACCTTACTGGACAACAGCTATCAAAGCTTCGTGCGTAACGGTGCGAATCTGAATGCAGAAGATAAGGAAAAGTACCGCAAAATAACAGGTGAACTGAGTAAATTGGGTTTGCAGTTTCAACAAAATGTTCTAGCCGAAACCAATGCTTATGAGATGCATTTGACAGATGAAGCAGAACTAGCCGGACTACCGGATTTTGTGCGGGAAGCTGCGGCGCTCACTGCCAAGCAAAAAGAAAAGTCAGGCTGGATCTTCACCCTGCAACATCCAAGTTTCATTCCGTTTATGAAGTATTCCGATCGACGGGATTTGCGTGAAAAGTTATTCCGCGCTTCAAGTTGTAAGGGTAACCAGGGCAACGAATACGACAATAAGGAAATCATCAAAAAAATACTGAGCCTGAAACTGGAGAAAGCCAACCTACTTGGATTCAGCTCACACGCTAAATTCAAACTGGAACGCCGAATGGCTGAAACTCCGGAAAAAGTAACGACTTTCCTCGACGAATTACACCAGGCATCGAAACCATTTGCTGATTCTGATTTGGCAGAAGTGCAGCAATTTGCAAATGAAGCTGGATTTGAAGGAACAATTGAACGCTGGGATTGGGCTTACTATTCTGAAAAGCTGAAAAATGCCCGATACGGATTTAACGAAGAAGCCGTGAAACCATTTTTCAAACTGGAAAATGCGACCAAAGGAATTTTTGGACTGGCTAAGCAGTTGTACAAACTGGAGTTCCGGAAGAGTGACGAGATCGAAGTTTACCACCCCGATGTGCAGGCGTATGAAGTCTATAACGAGGCAGGTGATTTCATCGCTGTATTCTACATGGACTTTTTCCCGCGTGAAAGCAAACGTTCCGGGGCCTGGATGACCGACTACCGTTCGCAGTACATGGAAGATGGTGTGAATAAACGTCCACACATCAGCATTGTGTGCAACTTCACGAAACCTACCGAAACCAAGCCTTCGCTGTTAACTTTCGATGAGCTGACAACCTTCCTTCATGAGTTTGGCCATGCCCTGCACGGCATGCTCAGCCAGTGTCAATACGCTAGTACATCAGGAACAAACGTCTATTGGGACTTTGTGGAACTCCCCTCACAAATGCACGAAAACTGGGCCTACGAAAAAGAATGGCTCGACCAGTTTGCGGTTCATTACGAAACCGGGGAAAAATTGCCTGAGGAATTAATCCACAAAATTGTGGAAGCCAAAAATTTCCAATCCGGTTATTTCTCCGAGCGTCAGCTAAGCTTCGGAATGCTCGACCTCAGTTACCACACACTGACAGAACCACTGGCCGAAAGCATTCCCGAATTTGAGGCTAAAGCCATGAAAAACATGAACTTGCTAAAACCAGTTGAAGGAGCGCTGATGAGTACGGCATTCTCCCATATTTTCGCCGGAGGTTACGATGCAGGCTATTACAGCTACAAGTGGGCCGAAGTGCTGGACGCCGATGCTTATTCTGTTTTTATGAAGAACGGCATTTTCGACCAGGCTACTGCGGATTCATTCCGCAAAAATATCCTGGAAAAAGGAGGCAGCGAACATCCAATGCTCCTTTATACACGCTTCCGTGGTCAGGAGCCCACTGTTGACGCTTTACTGGAACGCAGCGGATTAAAAAAATAGATCCCGCTCCGATTTAACTAAAAGCCGGACAATTAGCAAGATACTCCAAGGACTTCCGAACCCGATTCGGAAATGCCCGCATGCAAACCCTGAAAATCATTCAGGACAACGTGTAAGGAGATCTGCTGATTATCCGGCTTCTTTTCGTACTGCCACAAAAAAAAGACAAGCGCCACTGCACTTGCCTTTTAACCTTTTCTCTCTGTGTATGTATGAAAAAAACTCTGTTTCTGTTTTCGTTTACGGCTTTGAGGTAAACTACTGAATTAAGAGATACAAGTACCGTGCCAAAAAGCAAACCTCACCCCTAAAGAACCCTTCATTAAGAAATCGTTTGATAAAAACGGCCAATAAAATCAATCTTCCCCCATATTCCATGCGCTTCTGTTTTCAAAACTGGAATTGCTTCGATCAATCACATTCTTCTTCTTCACAAATTCACAAAACTTTTCGCAATAAAAAAGCAAGCGCCTCTGCGCTTGCCTTCTAACCTTTTCTCTCTGTGTATGTATGAAAAAACTCTGTTCTGCCTTTCATATTACAAGTGCCGTGCCAAAAGCTACAAAAACAACCTTTAAAGCGCTGTATTAAGAATTATTAAGAAGCTACCTTCCAAATTGGGCGTGCTAAATACTTCAAATCGGTTTCGTCCGTTCTCAATACACGGTTTGTGTCCAGTTACTATTTAGAAAAGAAAGAAAAAGCATGAAAGCAAAAAGAAGCAGAAAAAGCCCGGCCAGAAATCCATTCATTAAAATAGCGTTTGTAATAGTTATTTTGAGTTCCGGCACACAGCTCTATGCCCAAGAGGACGCAACAATTGACGGCCGGGTCACCGAAGAAGAATTTGGCGAGCCTCTGGAAAAAGCAATTGTGCAAATAAAAGGAACCAGCGCATATACGGTAACCAACCGCTTCGGCTATTTCCAAATGAAGCTTCCTCCGGCTTTCTTTCAGGTTGAAGCGATCCATCCAGGTATTTTTAGTGAATACTATAATGTTTCGACTTTTGAAGGGATACTAACTCCGATGGGTGCTGTTCGTCTCGAACCTTTTGCCGTTGGCCGTTCCCAACAACATGGTCTTGCCGCTCGTGTAAATCCGGCACAACATCCGGCAGCGACCAGAAACACTCCCGTTCTGGATATGCTCAACCAATCCGGTAGCACTGACTTTAATGAGCTTTTCACCGGACAACCATCCGTTTACCTTTTGGAGAACGGAGGTGGATACGGCAGTTCCGAAATCCGTGTACGAGGTTTTGCGGCCAATCAAAACCAAGTCGTTTTCAATGGCATCAGCATGAACAACCCCGAAACGGGTCGAATGAACACGCCGCTTTACCCCGGATTCAATGATTGGGCTCAGCAGGTTCAGTTCACAACCGGCCCCGCATCAGGCAAACAAAGCGAGTTAGGTCAAACCGGCCTGATCAATGTACTTCCGTTTATGCCCAATAAAAAATTTGGAGTGAGTGTATCAGCATCCATGGGATTTAACGGCTATCTGAAAACGGCTGCAACCATGCACTCCGGCATCAGCGACCGCAAACTGGCTTTCACCCTGAAACTTGACCGAACATCGGGCGACGGCATCCCTGATTTTACAGGATTTGAATCTTATGGCATGTATTTCAACCTCTACAAAGAGTACAGCCACATGCACAGCTTTCTGTTCACCAACGTCTTAAAAACATGGCAGGCTGATCTTCGTAACCGACCGGACTCTGTTTCCCGAATCAGCAATTTCGGAATTGACCACAACAGCGATTGGGGATTTCTGAACAATAAAGAACTGGGATGGAACGAAAGTTTCGGCATTGCGAATTTGTCGGTGTTGACACACCACTGGCATCTGCGGGTTCACAGCAAACTGGTCAGCCAACTATACGCCGAACTGGAGAATAGTGCATACACATTTCCACAAGGAACGATGAACGGGCAGAATCCGTATGAAATACCAGCAACTGACCGTGGCTTGGTTGATTTTGACGCAATCTCAGCTTACAACTCGGGACAAACCAACTCCGAAACAGCAGGTATTTCGACTTTGGCGGCCGCCACTCGTTCCACCCGAATTGGTCTGCAAAGCCAGTTTATTCATGAGTTTGACAAAGAACGAACGTTATTTTTGTCAGCCGATTTGGAACAATACACCGCTGATCATTTCGGTGCCGTTAATAATCTTCTAGGTGCTTCTGATTTTCTCAGCTCTGCAAATATGAATGGCACCGGGTCGACGGCGGTTAACCTGCTTGAAATGAGCTTCCTCCCGACAACCGGTCAAGCCGACAAAGTGAATCACGATTACCGCTCTTTTATTCGCAAAGCCGGGTTCAGCATGAAAGTTCAAAAAAGGGGTAACCAAACATTCATGTATGCTGAGACCGGTCTCTACATCAAAAGCCTAAAACGGGAAGACTACTTTTCGTACCTCGATGCCGACTCTCATCAAAAAACAGATTGGGTGAGTCAGTTTGGATGGCGGGTTAGCAGCGGACTTACTTACCGGCTGAATGAATTTCATTCCCTTCGGTTGAATACCGGAGCGTCTGGCAGCCCAACCCGCTTCGATGTACTATTCCCGGCAGAAAACAACTGGGAGAGTCCTTCAGCAATAAACCAGAACCTGTATTCCGGCGAAATTGCTTATGTACTCAACAGCAGTCGTTTTTTTGTTTCGCTGCGAGCCTATGCGATGTATCAGCAAAACCGAACCGACATTCAACGAATGATGCTAAACGAAGGAGAGGGGTTTGCCGTTCTGTCGGGCCTCAATCAATTCCACCGGGGAGTAGAGCTTAACGGACAAATGACTTACTTTAAGCACTATAATCTCTATGTATCCGCCTCTTATGGAAAATGGACTTTTAACAATTCGGCCAACGCCGCAATTTACGACGAAGACAACCAACTGCTGAGTGAAGCGGACTTAGCTTTCAAAGGCTACAAAACCGACAATTGTCCGCCGGTCAGCATCTACGCGAAAAACGAGTTCAATTTACTGAAGGGATTGGAGTTGAACATCAACTACTACCGTTCGTTCGCTACTTACGCGCCCTTACTGGTGCATGATTTTGACAACACCGACAGCCCGGAACAGATTAAACTACCTGCATTTGACAAACTGGGTGTCGGCCTGAATTACTATCATGAACTTAGAAAGAACCGTTCAATCAACGTTTTTGCTGATGTTCAGAACATTTTAGGAAGCGAGTACATCAACCAATTGTACACGAACGAAAGCGGTAGTGATCAATTTCGGTCGAATCTGGCAATGTATGGAAAGGGTATGAGTTGGAGAGCCGGCTTAACATTTAGCTTTTAAACGAACATCAGACGGGCTATTTCAACTGATATTTTGCTGATATCCTCGAATAAAAAACGAGCGAACGAATCGTGTGCATCTTCATCGGCATTGTCCGAAATAATCCGGATCACAGAACAGGGAACGCTGTAATCAGCGGCAACCTGCGCAATGGCGCCTCCTTCCATTTCGGTGCAAAACAACTCGGGATACTCATCAACAATTTTCTCTTTTTTCTTATTGGAAGCAATAAACTGGTCGCCTGTACCAATTGCTCCAATATGTATGGTGGGATTGTACTCCTGATGAATACCATCATACTCCCCGCCATGAAGTTTATAGGTAAATTGCTTCACTGCTTCAAGAGCACGACGTTGTGCCCCTTTTCTTACCGGAAAGCGGAACTTTTTATAAAAGGGTGCTTTCACCATTGGGAACCCATCCAACCGACTCAAATCAACATCATGTTGAATCAATTGGTCGGCAACGACTATATCACCTACTTGCAAGTTCTCCATGAGCGAGCCGGCCAAACCAATAAAAACCAACTGATCAACATTGAAGAGATTGACCAGACTGGTAGCTGTTGAAGCTGCCGCCACTTTTCCCCAACCAGACAAACACATCACGACTTCCTTTCCATTAATCGTCCCCTCGTAGAATTTACGTGCTCCGATCTCATGAATTTTCAAATTTTCGATGTCATGTTCAAGCAGAAGAATCTCTTCACGCATTGCGCCTATTAAACCAGTTTTCATTTTATTCAGATTTGTTTGGTATCAGAAATATAACACCAATTTATTTCAACCCTGTCTTTCAAGCAAATAAAATTGATTTATATATTTGTTACATGCTCATCAAACATCTAATTCTAACCAATTTTCTGCTTTGTCTCGCCATTTTGGTGTCCGGACAAATCAAAGATACCGGTATTCCCGAGATTATCAATTTTGAAAAACACGAATACAGAGCTGGCTCTCAGAACTGGCAAATTGAAAAAAACAGCAAAAACTTCCTGTATTTTGCCAACAATAATGGCTTGCTCGAGTACGATGGCTCTCACTGGAATCTTTATGGACTGCCGAATCCTTCGATTATCAGAAGTATTAAAATTGATAAAAACGATCGAATTTACATTGGTCAGCAAAATGAATTCGGCTATATGGAACCCAATGAAAATGGGCTTTTAACTTACCACTCTCTTTCCGACCAATTGGATGACAGCCAGAGAAATTTCGAAGAAATATGGCGGATACACCTGACCGATATGGGCGTCGTTTTTCAGTCGTATACCCACCTGTTCATTTTCCGGGACAAACGGATTATAGAAATCCCCCTGAAAAACCGGATCCGTTTCTCCTTCTACCTCAACGGTCATCTTTGGATTCAGGATGAAGTAGAAGGTTTAATGGAATATCGACAAGGCCAATTAATCAAGTTAAAAGGTCTGGCCTATTTGAACAATATGGAAATCTGGGCCATCCTACCGTTGGGGGGAACCAAAGTGATGATTGGAACAGCCAACAATGGTGTATTTGAATATGATGAAGAAGAACTCTTGCCTTGGCAAAACGAGGCAAACGAATTTTTAAAAGAAAACCAGATTTTCTCAGCCATCAAATTCAATAATTCCTACGTCGCTTTTGGCACCATCCAAAATGGAATCATGATTACAGACGAAAGCGGTAAAATCGTCCAGCATGTCAACAAAAAGAAAGGCCTACAGAACAATACGGTACTAAGCATTGGCTCGGATCACGACAATAACCTCTGGCTAGGCCTGGATAACGGGATTGATTACGTTGAAATTAACTCTCCTTTCACATACATGTACGACCCCGAAGGTCTGGGAGCCACCTACACATCTTTGGTGCACAACGGAAAACTATACGTTGGAACCAACCACGGCTTGTTTGTGAAAAACTGGCCGGAAAAAATATCCGTCAATCCAACTGGATTAAGGTTGATCCCGAAAACCATCGGCCAAACCTGGTATTTGGGAATCCACCAAGGCGTTGTCCTTTGCGGCCATAATAACGGAGCATACATTATAGAAGGAGAAACGGCCCGACAAATTTCCACGATCAATGGTGCCTGGACATTTATCCAACCAAAAACCAATAAAAACTATTTAATTGGCGGAAACTATAGTGGACTGACTTTATTCAAAAAAACTGCCGATGGTCAATCATGGGAATATGTGACCAAAATAAAAGGTTTTGACGAATCGTCCCGCCTCATGGCCGAAGATGAAGAAGGTAACTTTTGGATGAGTCATGGCTATAAAGGGGTTTATAAAATTCAAATAAACGAAACGTTCGACAAGGTGTTGAGCTATCAGTACTACAACTCCAAAAACGGACTGCCAACCGATAACTTTGTCAACCTGATGCAAATTGGATCGGATCTGATTTATACAACTCCCGAAGGCATATATACCTATAATGAAAAAGGTGACAGTTTTGAACCATCTGATTATTACAATGAACTTTTTGATAAAAAACATTCCATCGACTACATCCACGAAGACGATTACCACAACATCTGGTACGCTTCAATTGAAGGACCCGGAGTACTTCGCTTTCAGGAAGACGGTACCTATTCAAACGTAAGTGCTCCTTTCGAAAAACTTGGAGGACGCCTAATTTCGGGGTTCCAAAACATTTACGTCGCTGACCCGAAAAATACGTTCATTTCACTGGAGGACGGATTGGCTCACTATTCACCAACCTACATTAATCAAGCCGACACCTTGTTTAAAACCTACATTCGCGAGGTAATTCACATTCCGACCGATTCAGCCATTTTTCCGGCTAGCCAACCGTTACACACCAAAGTCAGCAGCTACGAATATCCGTTCAAAGGAAATAATCTGCGCTTTACATTTGCTTGCCCGGACTACCGAAATACGAAAATAATTGAATACAGTTATTTCCTCGAAAACTTCAGTACAGCATGGTCGCCCCCCTCCGAGTCATCTGATTGCGAATTCATGAATCTGCACGAAGGAAAATACAATCTGAAAGTAAAAGCGATAACCCATGGAAAGCAAGAAAGCAATGTAGCCAGCTTTACTTTCGAAATACTCCCCCCCTGGTATCGATCAACAATAGCTTACATTATTTATTCCGTGTTAGGTCTCCTGGTAATCATCCTGATTAGCTGGTTTGTTTATTACCGTATCCAGGTTTCGAAACGAAAAGAAAGATTAAAGCACCTTCAACGTTACCGGAACCAAATGAAACAGTTCCAACGCGAAGCATTGATTTCCGAGAAAGAAATCATCAAACTGCGGAATGAAAAACTGCGCGGAAAAATGATCCATCTCGATAAGGAACTGGCCAACCAAACAATGAGTCTGATTCAGAAAAACAAGTTTTTAGGAAAACTAAAATCAGAGCTTAAAACGCTGCAATCGCAAACACCGGACAGTGCACTGAAATCAAAAATATCATTAATTGTCAATCGAATTGACAAAGAATTTGACAGCCAAAAACAAAACGAACTATTCGAGACCTATTTTGATGAAGTACACGAAGATTTTTTCAAACGACTTTCTGCAAAATACCCCACCCTCACCCCACGCGAGATGAAACTCTGTGCCTACATTAAAATGAACATCTCATCCAAGGAAATCGCTACTCTTTTGAACATTTCGCAGCGTGGAGTAGAGATTTCCCGTTACCGTTTACGGAAAAAATTGGAGGTCGATCGAAATGTCAACCTGACAACCCTAATTTCAGGAATTTAACTGATATGCTGTACAGCAGAACGGTATATGATGTATACAACAAAAAACCTTATTGAGTTATTTTTCAGCCTATTAAACTAAGTAATGTAGTAGTTCTGTAGTACTACAGAATAGTGATTTGTAGTATTAATGAAGTACTAAAATATTTGGCGTTTCTATATTTGAAAGTCACTTTTGGCCCAGATTAAACTTTAACAAGACCAAAAAAAGTGACTTATGAAAAAAATCTTAGTTTTCTTGTTTTGTGCAATCTTTGGATTCCATGCTTATGCGCAAAACCTGACAATAACCGGTCAGGTTACATCCAAAGATGACGGACAACCACTACCAGGAGTTACGGTAGTCATCCAGGGAACAACAAATGGAACCATTACCAACATGGATGGTTACTATAAACTGGAAGCTCCATCCAATGCCACACTCCTTTTCTCTTACATTGGAATGACACCTCAAACAATCAACATCGAGGGACGCACAGCGATTGATGCTATCATGGAGGCTTCCGCTGTTGACGTGGACGAAGTTGTTGTAGTTGGCTACGGTGTTCAGAAAAAAAGCTTAATAACCGGAGCGATCAGCAAAGTCAGCAGCGACGAGCTCGTAAAAACATCTGACATGCGGGTTACCTCAGCATTGCAAGGGAAAACGGCTGGTGTTGTCATTTCAAACAATTCAGGACAACCAGGCGACAACGTTTCAATTCGCATTCGCGGGGTCGGAACAAATGGAGATGCCGAACCCCTTTATATTATTGACGGACTACCCATGAGTGGATCAGGAACAGACTTCCTGAACTCGAATGATATTGAATCTATTGAAGTACTGAAAGACGCAGCATCAGCTGCAATTTATGGTGCACGCGGTGCAAACGGTGTTATCCTGATCACCACTAGAACCGGCCGAAAAGGATCGAAAATGGAAGTCACCTATGACGGCTATTACGGGCAACAAAATCCTTGGCGCAAAATTCGCCTGCTGGATGGACAGCAATATATGATGCTAACCAACGAGGCAGCTCTAAATGCCGGACAGAACCCCATGTTCTCGGCCGAGGACATGGCCAACTACAAGACAACCACTGATTGGCAAGACGAAATGTTTTATTACGATGCCCCAAAGCAAAACCACTCTGTTGGCTTCAACGGCGGCAGCGACAAAATCAGCTACTCTTCGTCATTAAATTATTTCAACCAGGATGGTATAGTCGGAAAGGACAAATCAAAATTCGAAAAATTTTCCTATCGCATCAATACTGTAGGAGAATTTGGATTTCTGAAATTCGGCACAAACATCAACCTTGTCCGTGTTAACAGCAAAGGAATAGACACCAATAGTCACTTTGGAAACGGTTTGGCACAATCAGTGAACATGCCTCCAATTATTCCGGTGAAAAATGAAGACGGAAGCTGGGCAACACCTGAGCAGTACGGCATCGGATTACAGGAAATTACGAACCCAATCGCCTTGCTGAGCTACCTAAACTCGGAAACCAAAACCAGTAAAATGGTCGGTGGCTTATTTACCGAAATCGACTTTGGAAAGATCAACGAAGCCCTAAAAGGATTGACGTTCAAATCGACTTACAGCGGTGAAATGGCTTTAGTGGATACCCGAGGTTACAGCCCACACTATTATCTGGATGCCCTTCACTTTACGACAACTGATAAGGCCAGCAAATCGATGACAACTTACAACCGGTGGAACTTCGAAAATGTGCTGACCTATGACAAAACCATCAACGAGCATCACTTTACCTTGATGGCGGGTACAACAGCATTTAAAGAATTCAACGAAGGGTTATCGGCAGACAAATCAGACGTAATTTTCGATGATTTCGAACATTCCTATATCGACAATGCGACAGATCCTGAAAGTGTTAGTGCCAGTGGTGGTTACTCCGAACACACGATTTCATCTATTTTCGGTCGTTTAAATTACGATTTCAAAGATCGTTATATGTTAGCCGCAACACTTCGTCGTGATGGTTCTTCGCGCTTCGGATCCGAAAACAAATACGGATATTTCCCATCTGTGTCAGCCGGCTGGGTGATTTCACGCGAAGATTTTATGAGTGGTATTCTTGGCGGTATCGATCTACTGAAACTACGTGCAAGTTGGGGACAAAACGGATCTGATGCTTTGGGTGATTTCAAATATACCTCAATCATCGGCAACCAAAACATCTACTACTTCGGTGACACGAAAACACAATACAATGGTACGCAACCAACCAGCATTGCAAACCCATCGTTAAAATGGGAAGCTTCTGAACAAACCGACATCGGTTTAGAATTCGCGGCACTGGAAAATAGCTTGCGGATTACCATGGACTACTACATCAAAACCACAAAGGACTGGCTGGTAACTGCACCTGTGCCAATGTTAGTTGGAAACTCAGCTCCAACCATCAACGGTGGTAAGGTACAAAATAAGGGTTTCGAAGCCGAAGTGAGCTACCAAAAAAAGGTGGGAGACCTGTACTTCAAAGTTGCCGTCAATGGCGCTTACAATAAAAACGAAGTTTTGGACATACAAAACTCTGAAAAAAGACTTCAAGGCGGAGACGGCGGATTCGGCCAGTCCGGTATACTGTACGCCAGTATTGGCACACCAATGGGAGCTTTCTATGGTCTAAAAACGGACGGCATCTTCCAAACACAAGAAGAAATAGACGGCTATGTTAATACCGACGGCAATAAAATCCAACCAAATGCCAAACCAGGTGATATCAAGTTTATCGACGCCGACGGCAACGGTTCTATCGACGGCGATGCGGATCGTGTGATGTTAGGCTCTCCTTTCCCTGATTTCACAGGTGGTTTAAGCATCGATCTGGAGTACAAAGGTTTCGACTTCAACATGTTTCTCTATGCCGCATTGGGACAGGAAGTGTACGACGCGACCCGTCGTTACGACATGAACGGAACAAACTATCGAGCTGACTGGCTGAACAGATGGACCGGACCCGGAACATCAAACGACTATCCTCGTGTGACTTTCGTTGATGACAACGGAAATATGAAAACCGTCAGCGACTTCTTTGTTCACGATGCAAGCTTCCTGCGCATGCGGAATATCACCTTGGGTTATTCGCTTCCGAAAGCTGCAACCGACTTCCTGAGAATTAAAAGACTGCGCTTCTATATCAGTGCTGAAAACCTGCTCACCATTACCGACTACAAAGGTTACGATCCTGAAATCGGCGGAGGAGTATTCAGCAACGGTATCGACCACAACATTTACCCGCAAGCCCGCACAATTTTGGGTGGTGTGAATATTACATTTTAACAAAGCCAATATAAAAAAATAGAAAAATGAAAAAGAACATCATATATGCAGCATCGCTCTTGGCTTTAACCTTTGGAAACATCTCCTGCTCTGAATCTTTCCTCGAATTGGAGCCTAAAACAGGACAGGCTGAAGCCAACTATTATAAAACTGAGGAACAGGCTTTTCTGGCTGTCACTGCAGTTTACGATGCCTACTCCGTTCAAAACTGGCAGTTCGCACCTACCATGTCCGACATCTGGTCAGACGATACCTTTGCCGGTGGCTCCAACGTCTCAGACATGAGCCAATGGCAGGAAATGGAAATGTTTAAAATGACCTCGGAAAACAATTCTTCTTCTGATATGTGGAACCGTTGCTATTCCGGAATCTACCGGGCAAACTTGTATCTGCAAAAACAAGAAGAAGTAGAATGGGTTACTGACGGATTAAAAGACCGCTTGGAGGCAGAAACGCTATTCTTTAGAGCCTATTTCTACTGGGACTTGGTTCGCCACTACGGGTACACCCCGGTTATCACTGAAGTATTGCCGAGCGTTGAGGATTACAAGTCTCTTCCTCAAGGGACTCCGGAAGAGTTATTCACACAAATTGCGACCGACTTACTGAACGCCCTTCCCAACCTGCCTGTTCAAATCGCCGCTTCCGAAAAAGGTCGTATCTCTAAAGCAGCAGCTCAGGCCCTAATCGCTCGAATCTACTTGTATCACGAAGGATTTGCCAAACCGGTAATGGGTGTCGGATCCTGGAGTAACGGAACCACAACGATTGACAAGACCTATGCCACTGCTGCACTGGAATCAATCATTACAAGTGGACAATATTCGTTGATTTCCGACTATGCAGATTTATGGGACTGGGATAACCAAAACAACGCCGAGTCGATTCTCGAGATTCAATATTCGGAGAAAGCTAAATCCGGAGACTGGGGAGGCTGGAACATCAATGGAAACTTCTCTTGCGTATGGGTTGGTCCGCGTAACCCAAATGGCGATGGAGGCAGAGTCTTTCCGGGATGGTCATTCTCGGTACCCACCTGGAGCCTGGGCGACGAATTCGAAACCGGTGATCCTCGCAAAGATGTCACTCTCTATAATGCTGATGTCCAATTAAGCAGCTATACGCATGCTTTCATGAACACCGGGTATTTCAACAACAAATACATGGCATTGAACGCATACATTGGCTCAGGAGGCGACAACAGTCACAACTTCCCTCGCAATTTTGTCGATATCCGCTATGCAGATGTGTTGTTGATGGCAGCTGAACTAAACATGGATTCAAATCCAACAAAAGCACTGGATTATTTTAACCAGGTAAGAACCAGAGCGATGGGCGTTACTGCAGAAAAAACTTCCATTACGATTGACGATATCTACCACGAACGCAGAGTCGAATTCGGCTGTGAGGGCCTTCGCAAATGGGACTTATTACGCCGAGGAAATGATTACACAGCAGCTAAAATCGCCGCAAGCTTTGACATTCCATCCGATGCTAGCAATGCAAACGATTTTGAAGCTCGCGTTTTCAAAGCTGAAACCTGGGGAATGTTTCCTATTCCAGCAGCTGATATTCGCAACACCAACGACGGCGCCTTACAACAAATGGTTCCTGCTTATAAGTAACAGGGCAAGATTAAATCAGATTGACATTAAAAATACATGGCAATGAAAAAAACAAAATATTTTCAAAAAATAGCTGGACTAACCGTACTTCTGTTCGCTTTGTTTGCCTGCGATCCGCAGATAGATGACGCAGTCGATATCGGAACTGCTCCAACTGAAGATCAACTGGACTTCACCATCACACAGGGTAGCACTCCTTTCAAATTTGTGATCACAAATACCTCATCAATTACAGGTATCCCCAACTGGGATCTGGGCAACGGATCGAAATCAACGGCAGCGAGCCCGATAGCAACCTATTCTCTTCCGGGAGAATACACGGTTACCCTCACGCTGGTTACCAAAGGTGGAACAGCTACAAAATCGAAGACAGTAACTCAAACAGAGACGGACTATGCAATTTTCACCGATGAGAAATTTGTGTTCCTCAGTGGTGGCGCCGACGATTTGGATGGTAAAACCTGGGTATTGGACAGCCTAACCTACGGCCACATGGGTGTAGGCCCCGCTGGAACAGAGGGCTTAGAATGGTGGGGTGCACCCGCTCTTGCCAAATCAGGAGTTGGAGTGCTATATGACGACGCCATCAATTTCAACATAACCGGGTTTGTTGCAACGTTAACCAACCATGGCGAAAGCTACGTGAAGGATTTCGAAAAAGATAATCCGGCCTACAGCAACCCACGCGAAAATGACACAGACTACATCGTAGATTACAATCCAAGTCCAGGCACGTGGTTTATCGAAGAACGGGACGGGAAAAACTACCTTACGCTAAGTGGCCCGACTCCTATGTTCCCATGTTTCGACGTAGGTTCCGTTGACGGTGCCTATCAAATACTAACACTGGAAGAAAACAAGCTTGAAGTGGTTACTACCGGTGGTGACGGCAATGCCTGGCATCTGAAACTAATTCCACAAGGATATGTCAAACCATCGATTAGTGCAGACCTTACAATTGCCGATGCCGGAGAACCAAACACCTTCGATGTATCATTAAGCAATGTCAGCATTCCAACCGGAGAATCAATCAGCAAAGTAACTTTTGACTTTGGCGATGGCGATCCAGTTGAAACAACAGACTACACAGCCACGGCATCACATACTTACATGCGTCAGGGAACATACACAATCACAGTAACTGCAACAACATCGATAGGCGATGTGAACTGGAGCGGATCAGCTGTTTGTGCAGACAACCATCCCGACTATGTACCCTTCCTTTTGGATGAAATGATCGTCTACAACGACTTCAGCGAAGTGGCTCTACAACCTGTCCTGGGACAAGATTGTTCCGTGAGCGTCATGGACAACCCGGACCGATCGTATCCTAACCGTAGTGCATATGTGGCGCACTACTCAAAAACGGATAACGAATGGGCCAACGCCAACATGCAATTACCAACCGGATACCGGTTCGATCTGCGCAGTATTTCAACCTTCAAGATTCTGGTTTACGGTAACGCCGGCGATCAGGTATTATTGAAACTGGAAAATACCGACCGCGATGGTAATGCTTGGCAAACCGGAACGGCTGACCTAATTTATACCATTCAGGAGGATAATACCTGGGAAGTTGCCGAATACAATTTTGCCGGTGTATCAGCTGGCTGGGACTGGACTGGAGACATCTTCACCAGCGACGTCACGACCGACGACAACTTCAGTCACGACTTCTACAACGTGATCCGCATCATGTTAAATCCAGGAAACGGAGCCGGAACACACGAGTTCTATTTCGACGATTTATCCGGGCCTCATGTTGAAGGAATAAAATCCGCAACAATCAACTAGTTATTCATACAAACCCTGACCCTCCCTATATTCGGGTGGGTCAGGTAATAGCTTTAGAAAGATGAAAAAAGCCTACTTATTTATCATTGCACTGTTTCTTTTCAGTTGCAATCCAGCCAAAGATTCGTCAAAAGGAAACACAGAAATTGAAGGTAAAATTCAAGATCTGATTTCACAAATGACATTAGAGGAAAAACTTGGACAAATGTCGCAATTTGATCCAGGCCAATTTGGAGATGAAGAGAATCTGAAACAAGCCATAAAAGATGGGGAAGTAGGTTCTATTCTCAACCTCGTTGGAGCAGCCACGATCAACAAATTACAAAAAGTAGCCGTCGAGGAGAGCCGGCTGGGTATTCCCATCATCATTGGTCGCGATGTGATTCACGGTTACAAAACAATTATGCCGATCCCATTGGGAATGGCAGCAACATGGAATCCTGAACTGACAGAAAAAGCGATGGCCGTCTCGGCTAAAGAAGCAGCAACCGAAGGCGTTCACTGGACCTTTGCCCCAATGATTGACATTTCTCGTGACCCCCGCTGGGGCCGTATCGCAGAGAGCTGCGGCGAAGATACCTACCTCGCGTCACAACTGGCAGTCGCTATGGTCAAAGGTTTTCAGGGGGAAGATCCCTCTGCACCGGATCGAATCGCCGCTTGCGCCAAACACTTTGTTGGTTACGGTGCTGCCGAAGGTGGCCGCGACTATAATACCGCTTACATTCCTGAAACACAACTACGCAACGATTACCTTCCTCCTTTTAAAGCCGCTACCGATGCCGGAGTGCTAACCTTCATGTCGGGATTTAATGACCTGAATGGTGTTCCGGTTAGCGGAAACGAGTTCACCTTAAAAAACATTTTACGCGAGGAATGGGGCTTTAACGGAATGGTTGTCAGCGACTGGGCATCAATCTACGAAATGATTGCCCATGGCTATGCTGCCGACCCAAAAGAAGCCGCCGAAAAATCACTTCGTGCCGGAGTCGATATGGAAATGACCAGCAACTGCTACGTGTCGAGCGCACAAGCTTTGCTTGATGAAGGGAAGCTGGACATGCGCACCATCAACCGGTATGTAGCAAACATTTTGAGGGTGAAATTTGAACTGGGACTATTCGACAATCCTTACACCGACGAGTCACTTGCAGCAAAGACAATTCTGGCTCCGGAAAACCTCGAAGTTGCCAAAGAAGCGGCCAGCGAAAGCTTTGTCCTCCTTCAAAATAAACAACAACTGCTCCCTCTATCTAGGGAATTAAAATCAGTTGCTGTCATTGGTCCTTTGGCCGACGCTCCACACGACCAAATGGGAACCTGGGTGTTCGATGGCAACAAAGAAAATTCGGTAACCCCATTGACCGCACTGCGCGAAAAACTTGGCACCAATAAAGTCAACTTTGCCAAAGGATTGGAAATTAGCCGCAGCAGATCTACAGAAGGTTTCGCGGCAGCGGTACAAGCTGCAAAGAAATCGGACATTGCACTGCTGTTTATGGGCGAAGAATCCATTCTCTCCGGCGAAGCACATTGCCTGACAAACCTTGAGTTGCTCGGCGCCCAAAATGAACTGATTGACGCGATTGCAGCAACCGGGAAGCCGATTGTTGTCGTCATCATGGCCGGCCGGCCACTTACTATCAGCCACGTTTTGGATAAAGCTGATGCCGTTCTATACGCCTGGGCTCCGGGAACCATGGGAGGCCCTGCCATTGCCGACATGCTCTTTGGCGAGACAGTGCCTTCGGGTAAAACACCGGTCACCTTCCTGAAAACAGTTGGACAGGTCCCCATGTATTACAACCACAAAAACACCGGTCGTCCGGCTGACTATAGCAACTGGACACAGCTGGACAAAATTCCCGTGGAAGCCGGACAAACCTCACTTGGAAATACATCGCATTACCTCGATGCAGGTTTTGATCCGCTATTCCCATTTGGCTTTGGTCTAAGCTACACCACATTTAACTATTCCGGATTGAACATCTCAACCGGCAGCATGCCAGCTGACGGAACCATGGAAGTTACTGTTACCGTTGAAAATACCGGCGATTACGATGGTGATGAAATTGTCCAGTTATACATTCACGATAAAGCCGGAAGCATCACCCGCCCGGTAAAACAACTCAAAGGATTTGATAAAGTCCATCTGAAGGCCGGCGAAATGAAACAAGTCAGCCTTACACTAAAAGGAAGCGATCTCGAATTCTACAACGGAAAAAAGTACCTCACTGAAGCCGGAGAATTTGATCTATGGGTAGGCCCAAATTCTGCTGAAGGCTTACATACGACCTTTACGATTAACTAACCTTGAGCAACTAAACTGAAATGACCGGATTTGGCTCTGCCGGGTCCGATCCGGTCTTTCTAAACCCTAAAAATGAAAAAAGCAATCCTCCCCTTAATACTGATTCTCATTTGTTCCACATCGGGCATGGCTCAGTACCTGCAACGAAGTGGAAAATACATTGTCGATCCCGACGGCAGCGAATTCATCGTTCGGGGCATGGGTCTTGGCGGCTGGATGCTGCAAGAAGGCTATATGCTAGGAACAGGATCTTTTGCCGGTACTCAACACGAAATTCGGGCGTTGATCGAGGCATCGATGGGTAAAGAACGAACCGATGAATTCTACGATGCCTGGCTCGCCAATCATTGTACTAAAACCGACATCGACTCACTTGCAAGCTGGGGCTTTAATGCCGTTCGGCCTGCACTTCATTATAACTTATTCACCCTACCCATTGAAGACGAACCGGTAGCCGGACAAGACACCTGGCTCGAAAAAGGTTTTCAAATGGTTGATGAACTGGTTGAATGGTGTAAACCACATAACATGTATGTCATCCTTGACCTGCACGCTGCCCCCGGTGGACAGGGCAAAGATGGCAACATTTCAGATTATGACCAGAGCAAACCATCGCTTTGGGAAAGTGAAGAAAACCAACGCAAAACGGTTGCTCTTTGGCGAAAACTTGCCGAACGTTATGCCAACGAAAAATACATCGGCGGCTACGACCTCATTAACGAAACGAATTGGAATTTCAACGGGACACACCAAAATGGTTGCGACAGTAGTAATGAAAAACTACGCGAGCTGATGATTCGGATAACTGACGCCATTCGGGAAGTTGATCAGAACCACATCCTGTTTATCGAAGGAAACTGCTGGGCCAACAACATGAACGGACTTCTCCCTCCTTGGGACGACAATATGGCTTATAGCTTTCACAAATACTGGAACGCCACCGACGCAGGCACCATTGCCGAATTTATCGGTTACCGCAACCAATACAATGTTCCAATGTGGTTGGGCGAATCGGGCGAGAACTCGAACCAATGGTTTATGGAAACCATCAAGATGCTCGAATCGCAAAAAGTTGGCTGGTCCTGGTGGCCAGTCAAAAAGATCGGGTCAGTGGTCTGCCCTGCCGGCGTTGTTCAAACTCCGGAATACGACCAGCTACTTAAAACCTGGAGCGATGGCGGAACACCCGATCCCGATTTCTGCTACGAAACGTTGATGCAAATTACGGAAAACCTGATGATGGAAAATTGCGAATACCATCCGGATGTAATAGACGCCATGTTTCGCCAACGAAGTGAAAAAACGCCCATTCCCTACAAACAACTGGAAATCCCTGGAGTAATTCATACTGTCGATTACGACATGGGAAGCCATTCGATCGCCTACGAGGATGCAGATTACACAAACACAGGCGGAAATGGAAGCACAGACTGGAACCAGGGATGGACGTATCGCAACGATGGTGTCGATATAAAAAAGACGACAGATGAGTCGGAACTATCGAACGGTTACAACGTCGGCTGGACCAATGCCGGAGAATGGATGCTCTACACCGTAAATGTGAAACAAGCCGGAGCCTACGAAGTGACGTTTCGCATACAAGGTACAATCGGGAATTTTCACCTCGAAGTAAACGGAAAAAACATCTCCGGCGACGTTGCAGTCAACTCATCAGACAACTACTGGAAAGACCTGACCATCGAAAATATTATCCTGGAAGAAGGCATTCAACAACTGAAATTTTACATCGACAAGGGTGGATTTAACATCAATTACCTGAAATTCGCCAATCCCGGACCAACCGGAGATGTTCCTTCTAAATTAATGAATGGCTTTGCCTCGCCAACGGGGGCAGCCATTCATTTAGCCTGCAACAAACAACTCGACCCTGTTATTATACCCGAGACTTCTTCATTCCGCTTGAAAGTGAATGGCTTTATTGAGCAAATCGATCAACTTTCCTACGATACACAAGACCCTTCAATACTCATTCTGAAACTAAAAAAAAAAGTATACCCCACCGACCAGGTCGTGCTGACTTACACGCCTGGCTTGCTTCAATCAGTTGACGGTGATTTGGTAAACGGGTTGATTAACATGCCCATTGCCCTAGGAACCATTAACACATTTGCCATTCCCGGGAAAATTGAGGCTGAAGACTATGAAACTAATGTCGGTTGGTTGATCGAAAATTGCTCGGACGACGGCGGTGGGTACGACATGGGGCATACAGATGATGGCGACTACCTGGATTACCGGGTTGAAGTAGACCAGGCAGGCAAATACCAATTCGATTTTAGAGTAGCAGCAGGCTATACAAGTGGTGGCTATATCGACCTGCAACTGCTTACGGAAATCGGCACCACCAACCTTATTTCATTCTTTGTACCCGGCACAGACGACTGGCAGAACTGGATCACCCTGAGCAAAGAAGTCACCCTGCCCGAGGGGATCAATACACTCCGGGTTTTGGTGAATAAAAAAGAATTTAACCTGAATTGGATCAACACAGAATTGATACTGGCAACAGCTTCAGAAGACATCATAAAGCAGGAACTCTCATTTTCCATCTACCCAAATCCCGCAAACCACCAGTTAATGGTTAAGTACTTGGCGAATTCTACCGATAACTACCTGTTAACGGTTAGGAATATGCTTGGCGAAATTCTACAAAGCACCAAAGTGAGCGGCTCCATGAACGAACTAAATCTGAATAATTTGAAAAACGGACTTTACCTGATCCAATTGATTGACAAGGGCCGGCAAACCAGTCAACCATTTTTAATATTGAACTAAACCCATCACCATGAGACAAATTCATCGACTTTCAATCCTATTCGTTTACCTTTTGGCATGTGCCTGCTCCCCTCAAAAAGCAGCCACTAACTATCAACTGGTTTGGTCGGATGAATTTGACTATACCGGCCTCCCTGACTCCCAAAAGTGGTCATTCGATACCGAAGGAAATGCTCATGGATGGGGAAACAACGAACAACAACACTACACGTCCGACAGCCTGAAAAATGCCGAAGTAAAAAACGGCAAACTCTATATCACAGCATTGATGGAGAAAGCTGGAGGAAAGGCTTACACATCAGCGCGGCTGAAAACCAAAGGTAAAGGCGACTGGCTGTATGGGAAATTTGAAATAAGAGCCAAGCTACCGGAAGGCCGGGGATTATGGCCGGCCTTATGGATGCTTCCAAGCAACTGGGAATACGGTAGCTGGCCAGGCAGCGGCGAAATCGACATCATGGAAAATGTCGGATACATGCCCGACACCATCCTGTGCACGGTGCACACCAAAAGCTACAACCACTCGATCAACACTCAAAAGTCGGACAGCATGGTGCTAACAGACTGCTACACGAATTTTCATGTCTACCAATTGGAATGGGGCCCTTCAGAAATGCGCATGTTGGTTGATGATCAACTTGTTTTCACCTTCAAAAATGAAGAGACAACTTCAAACGAATGGCCCTTCGACAAGCAATTTCACTTGTTGCTAAATGTTGCGGTTGGAGGCAACTGGGGAGGAATGAAAGGCATTGATGACAGCATTTTCCCCCAATCGATGGAAGTTGACTACGTCCGGGTCTACCAAAAAAAGAACTGAAATGATGAAAATATTTTCGCCCCTTATCGTGACTTTAATGGCTGTGCTTCTTGGAAACCAGCAGCTCAGCTTTGCTCAAACCACCTGCAACTACCTCGTTTGGCAGGACGAATTCGATGCCACCGGCGCCCCGTCAAGCGAAAAATGGGGCTATGATACTGGTGGCGGCGGTTGGGGCAACAACGAGCTTCAAACCTACACCTCTAACCTCTCCAACTCATGGATCGAGAATGGTAAGCTATTCATCAAGGCAGTCAAAGCAAACAACAGCTGGACGTCGGCCCGACTTGTTACCCGCCAGAAAGGTGACTGGCTGAATGGCCGTATTGAAGTCAAAGCGAAATTACCATTGGGAAAAGGGACCTGGCCGGCCATTTGGATGCTGCCAACCGATTGGATTTACGGCGATTGGCCAAAGAGTGGCGAAATCGACATCATGGAACAGGTCGGATACGATCCCGGTGTGATTTACGGGACGGTGCACACCGAAGCTTACAATCACAGCATCGGAACGCAAAAGGGTGGAAATTTCACCCAGGCAGATGCCCAGACGACCTTTCATGTTTATGCCATCGAGTGGAGCCAAACTGAAATCAAATGGTTTGTCGACGACAATTTGTACTTCACCTTCAACAACGAAAACAACACCTACAAAGAATGGCCCTTCGACAAACGGTTCCACCTGATTCTGAATATCGCGATTGGGGGCGACTGGGGCGGTGCACAAGGCATTGATCCCAATCTGACGCAAGCCGTTATGGAAGTGGAATATGTCCGCGTCTACCAATCGGAATTACCGACACCGATTATTAGCGGGCCAAGGCTGAACAAGAAAGGTGAAGTAGCAACCTACCAGGTCGACCAAATCCCGGATGCGACCTACACCTGGCACTTGCCGGAAAGTGTTGAAGTCGTCAGCGGAAGCGGAACAAATCTTATTTCCGTGAAATGGAATGATGCTGCAGGAGACATCCTGGTGGATGTGCAAACAGCCTGCGACAGCAGATCATCCGCCGTATTCCACGTAGACTATCAATTTGTTCCGGAAGGAAATCAGTATCCAATTCCGGCGAATAATCTTACTGGGACCCTCAACTGGATTGCTGTTCCCGGTACCGGCAACCAACTTAGCTTAAGCGAAAACAGCGGTGATTTGCAGGTTGACTTTCAAATTACGGCACCAACACAAAATGCCTACATTTATTATCCTCTCAATGGAATCGGTGATTTTACCAATCATAACCAACTGGATTTCGATCTGCAGATTGATCCTGCCAACCCTCCGTCGAATCTTCGGATTGACTTGGTAGATGTGAACGGAAATGTTAATTTAAGCAGCTTATTCAAACTGAGCGAATTTGCCAGCGATGCCGATTTCCACAGCTATAGTTTTACTTTCAACCCAAAATCCGATGGCACTTTTCTATTGGATCAGATTCGGGAAATCCGCATTTACGTGAGTTACGGTGTACTGGGACGAACCGGCTCCGGGACTTTCGCCGTAAAAAACATGCGGCTGCAAAACGGACAGGCAACTGCATCAGTAGATCTGGAGTTTTTGAAAGACCTAAAAGTCTATCCGAACCCGGCCTGGGATCAGCTCACCATTGAAAGCCGGAAGATGCCCCTGCAAAATCTGGAGCTCTATTCCATGACTGGCAAGCTCCTATGGAGCCATTCTTTGGACGATAATTACAGCTACCGCCTTTCACTGGCTCCATTCCGGTCAGGTATCTATCTCCTAAAAATTAACCATCAACTCGCTCAAAAGGTAATTGTATTTTAAATCAGCCATTCAGCATTCGGTATTAAACACCTAAATTCCCGCTCATTTTTTAGCTTTGTTTCAAACTAACAAAAATGACAGGGATGGCGACTTCGGTTAAAAACATCATCTTCGATCTGGGGGGTGTGCTACTCGGAATTGATGCTCAACGCAGCATTAAAGCATTTGAGGATTTGGGTATGCCCCAACTCATCAAAGCCGGAGGATGGGGATACAATCATCCCGTTTTTTTGGATATGGAAGCCGGCAAACTAACCGATGATGAATTTCGGAACGGTATCCGGCAATTATTACCAAAGCAGGTTGAAAACGATGAAATTGACGCAGCTTGGTGCGCCATGATTTTGAATTACTTCCCGGAGCGTATCGAACTGATCAACCGCCTTTCAAAAGATTACCGGGTCTACCTGTTCTCCAATACCAACGCCATTCACATCCGCCATTTCCACGGACTTTTCAGCCAAACATTCGGGCACTCGCTTTCCGATCTGTTTGTCAAGGACTACTATTCGAGTGAAATTGGCCTGCGAAAACCAGCCATCGAATCATTCAACTATGTGCTGAATGATGCCGGGCTAAAAGCAGAAGAAACCCTTTTTGTCGACGACTCGGACGCCAATGTGGAAAGTGCAAAAAAAACGGGTATGAGTACCATTTGGCTCACACCCGAATCTGATTTATTATCTTTTTTCTAATTGTTGAATTTAGTCTTCCGGATCGGTCCAGTCTCCGTTTTCACGGATCAGGTTCTCCAGTTCGTAAACCGAATTTTCATACGGAATATGGCGTTTCTTCAGCGATTGACCTTTGTATAGGTTTACTTTTCCACCGCCGGCACCCACAAAACCGTAATCCACATCACCCATCTCACCGGGTCCGTTTACAACACAACCCATCACTCCAATTTTCAGGTGGTTCAAATGTTTAAAATGTGCTTTAATCTTACGGGTTGTTTCATGCAGATCGAACAAGGTACGGCCACAACCCGGACAGCTAATAAATTCAGTTTTCGAAACCCGCATACGACTGGCTTGCAAGATTGAGAAACTCAGATCTTTCAGATCGGTGAAGGTGATGTTGTCTCCTTCGTTCGTAATGCAAATTCCGTCTCCGTAACCGTCAAGCAACAGGCCACCCAAATCGATAGAGGCTTTAATCTGAAGGTCTTCCAGACTGCTTTCTTTATAGGAACGGGAGATAATCACAGGCACTTTCCAAATGTGCGATTCCAAAGTCATGAAAAAAGCACGAAGCTCGGCAAACGGGTTTTTATTGAAACTTTCCAGAATCAGTACGGTCTTTCTGGTCTGCTTCAACTTCATGATGATCTCCGGGTTTTCAGACATAAAACGGTCGAATTCCATTTTATTCGTCCGGATAAATTTCATCTGTCCCCAGTGGCTACCACCAAACAGATATTCTTCCAAATCCAAAATCGGATAAACATTCCCTTCCAGATCGAGTATTTGATCCCGATCCAGGAAATATTCCGGAATTTGCTTCCCACGCAAAGGCAGAATCTCTGACAAACTGCGATCACGCAAATCAGCAATAACGATCGGCAGGTTTTTCCCACCCATGTTCATTACCGGACGGGTAGACCGTTTTTCGTATTCGAACGGATTAATCTGTGCAAATAAGGGCGCTGTAATCGCTTGATGATTTTTATAGCTCTTGATATGATTGATCATCTTCTGAGCCACGGGAATTTCCTTTGCCGGATCTTCCGTCAACGAAACACGAATCGTGTCGCCGATACCGTCAACCAGTAAAGCGCCAATACCTACGGCTGACTTAATTCGTCCATCTTCGCCTTCGCCGGCTTCAGTTACACCAAGATGAAGCGGAAACTCCATATCTTCCAATCGCATCCGTTTATTGAGTAAACGAACGGTGTAGACCATCATGCGGGTGTTGCTCGATTTGATTGAGATGACCACATTGGTGAAGCCAACTTTCTTACAAATGCGAAGGTACTCCATCACCGACTCAGAAATCCCAGCTGGTGTATCACCGTAACGGGTCATAATTCGGTCTGAAAGAGAGCCTTGATTTGCTCCAATTCGCAATGCCGTGTTGGTTTCTTTTAAAATATTGAGGAATGGAACAAATTGCTCTTCGATCTTTTGCAATTCTTCCTTGTATTCGTCGTCGGAGTAAATATGCTGTTCAAAACGGGCACGCTTATCGTAAAAGTTTCCCGGATTAATCCGCACTTTCGAAATGTATTTAGCAGCAACTTCTGCCAATTTAGGGTTGAAATGAACATCCGCGATGAGCGAATTCTCATATCCGCGTGCCACCAACTCCCGTTTGATATTTTTCAGGTTTTCCGCATCATTCATCCCCTTTACAGTCACCCGAACGTAGTCGGCCCCCGCTTTAATAATACGAACGATCTGATCGACGGTAGCGTCAGTATCTTTTGTATCGGTATCAGTCATTGACTGAATACGAATCGGATAATCCCCCCCTACCGGTATCTTACCAACCTGGACTACAGATGTTTGTTGGCGTTGATACTTTGTCAAATCTTTGATGTAATTAAAATTCCGATCTTCCATGTTCAGTCAAGCATTTTTGAGAGCCACAAAGTTAAATTAAAGTTAATAAATACAAAGCATCTCGGCCTAATTTATAACAAATTAGACCATACATATTCTTCCGGCAAACTTTAAAAGAGAGATCTTCAACCTTTACTAAAAAAGGATAAATGTTAGTTTTGAGCTCATGTTAGTTTCTTTCCACAACAAAAGAAGTCTAAAAGTACCAAACCGAGATTACCGGAAAATTAAATTTGAGACATCAATGTTTAACCAAATCGTACCAATTTCCCTATTTTTGAAACCAAACATCCACCTATGACAATCCGGATTGAAAATATTTCTAAATTCTACGGCAAGCAAAAAGCAATCGATCAACTTAGTATTGAACTGCATAGCGGCGAGCTGGTCGGATTTTTGGGCCCAAATGGTGCCGGAAAGTCAACCTTAATGAAAATTATCACCGGTTACTTGGCTGCCGACGAGGGTACGATTGCCATAAACGGGGAAATCGTTTCGCCCGACAACCACCGGATCAGGCAGCAAGTGGGCTACCTGCCCGAACACAACCCACTGTACACCGATTTATACATCAAAGAATATTTGCAGTTGACCGCCGGCATGTACGGTCTGAAAAACAAAAAGCAACAAGCCGAACGGGTCATCGAAATGACCGGACTCGGCCCCGAACAACACAAAAAAATCGGTGCCCTGTCGAAAGGATACCGCCAGCGCGTTGGTTTAGCCCAGGCCTTGATTCACGATCCGGCCATTCTGATTCTCGATGAACCGACCACCGGGCTCGATCCCAACCAGCTGGAAGACATCCGCTCGCTCATCAAAGCCATCAGCCGGGAGAAAACAGTGCTTTTTTCGACCCACATTATGCAGGAGGTTGAAGCCATATGCAACCGGGTCATCATCATCAACAAAGGCAAGCTCATTGCCGACAACCCCGTTGAAAACCTCAAAAGCGGGAAACTGTTCTCGGCCCAGCAGGTGTTGGTCGAATTTGCAGAAACCGTTCAGCCCACGCTGATTTCATCAGCCTTGAACCTGAAGCAAATCGATCCGGTTTCAGGCAAAAGCTTTGTGGTACATGCTTCCGGCGAAGAGGATATTCGCCCGGCCCTGTTCCGCTTTGCAGTCGAAAAAGGACTCACCATTCTCACCCTGCAAGAGCAACAAACCAGTCTGGAAAACATCTTCCACAAACTCACCCGCAACTAATCCGCCTCCCCTGTCATCCTGAATTCATTTCTCAACCTGTTCGGGCTGACTTGTCGTTTTAATTCTTTTGGGGTCGTCCTGATCAAAACAAATTCTGATTTGTTGTAAAAGGCCAAAGGAGAAAACAAGCATGACAAGCAGAAAACAAGTAGCCTTCTCGGTGCTCGATTTAGCACCGGTAGCCGAAGGCTCAACCCCGGCTGATGCCTTGCGCAACAGTCTCGACTTAGCTCAACAGACCGAACAGTTCGGCTACACCCGCTACTGGGTGGCCGAACATCACAACATCATCAGTGTGGCCAGTGCCGCCACTTCCATCATTATTGGGTACATCGCCCAGGGAACGAAAACCATCCGTGTTGGATCGGGCGGGATCATGTTGCCCAATCATTCGCCGTTGATCGTTTCCGAGCAGTTTGGAACACTGGCAGCTCTTTACCCCGGACGAATTGACCTGGGACTGGGCCGCGCTCCCGGAACCGACCAGGTGACTGCCGCCGAACTGCGTTACGACCGCATGCGCGCCGCGCAGGATTTCCCCAACGAGGTGCGTAAAATTCAGCAGTACTTCTCGCCCGACAACGCCAAAGCCGAAGTTCGCTCGGTTTTGTCGGAAGGTGCCGAGGTGCCCGTTTGGATTCTCGGGTCGAGTACCGACAGCGCTTACCTGGCTGCCGATTTGGGATTGCCCTACGCTTTTGCCAGCCATTTCGCCCCGCAACAATTGATACCTGCCCTGAAGATTTACCGCGAGAACTTTAAACCATCGGCACAATTGGAGAGCCCTTATGTGATTGTTGGCAGCCAGGTGGTGGCTGCCGAAACCGACGCCGAAGCCGAATACCTGGCCAGCACCATGCGACGCAGCTTCCTGGGCATTGTTACCGGACGGCGCGAGTTGATGCAGCCGCCAACCCACGACCTGGGTTACGAAAACTGGGGAATCATCAAGGACCGGATTGACCTGATGCTGGCTTGCTCGCTCATTGGCGGACGGGAAAGAGTGAAACGCGAGCTCGAACAAATCCTGGCACATACCAACGCCGACGAAATCATCGTATCGTCGCACATATACGACCAACAAAAACGAGTGGACTCGTACCGGATCTTTTCGGAGGTGGTACAAAACTTATAAACGATCCGTTTGTTTTTGCTTATTCACCGGGTGACTTCGAGTCACCCGGTGAATAGCGTTGACGTTCGCGATCACATATTTATATCCATTAAGGCTAAACGTTTGCTTCTTCATCGCGAGACACAGTCACAGACCCGTTCCAGCGGGAGAGCTTTGCCCAAAATGCAGCGAATGGATAAAAGTCAGTTCAGAGAACCACGCAACCGAAAGCAAATCCATCCCTCAATCAGGAAAACAAGAGCGTAAGAACCGCCAAAAACAAAAAAGCCCGACCTTCATGGTCAGGCTACATATCTTACTTTCCATCGGAAAACCCATAATACTTGTTCCGGCTATCAATCCCGGTTTACGTCAACACCGCGTTCAAGCGCTGCGCTGCGCGCGGCTCGAACGCTTAATTATTGTACACCGTTTTTTCATTTTTTCATGATTCCTGCTCGGTCAAGATATTCACCAATTGAATATCGAGGCAAGCCTTTTTCAAATCCCAACCGGTATAATCCGACTCCAGTACTTACTTGGTCATTTATTGATTCTTGAATTTCTTTTGCTCTTAAAATTATCTCAAATTCGGTCAAATCTGATCTACTCTCTATAATTACCCCTTTACTATATCCGCCTTTACGTCCAAATGGGACGAGCACAATTTTATCAGCATTTATTATTCTATTCGCAAATTCTGATTTCAAATAATCAATGCCATGAGAGTCAAACGAATTCCAATTAACTTTTTGAGTTCTACCAAATCTCATAGGCAAGTCAGGTCGAAAATATTGTGATTCCTTTTCTGTCAATTCTTGATGACCAATTAGCTTAGATTTGGATTTGAATAAATCAATTGACATTCGATAAAAGATTGTTTTTCTTTTGTAATTACCCGAAAATGTCCAACTATTATCAGACCATAAGCAGTCATAAAAAATTTCGTAAGCATCGAATCCAATCACTCGAAATGGTCTGTCGTCAAAATCTGTTTTATATATTTCTCCTAATTGCAATTTCTCTGTTTTTAAATGGTGTACAACGGTTCGGCTATGAAGCGTGGCGGTTCTCGGAGAGCGTCAGTGTCCACCGGGACACGACGCCGAACGAAGAGCCGGCCCGCGGAAACCACCGCACCCGCCGTGTCTTTATAGCTATTGTTAGCGGTAGTTTTTCATTAACTAAATTTTTTATTGATAATCATATTTACCATGCCATCATCCAGTAAACGATCATATTATGATTTTTTGAAATTGCTACTCCACTCGAATATCCATTTTTCCACTGTCCCAAAGTCTCTGGTCTCATAATATCGCATTTAACTTTCCAATAGTCACCATGGCCAGCTTTAAAAACAAAAACCTCTAAATCTTCAGGAATATTATATTTATTGGACACCATTTCTACACCTGGTTCATACCAATATTTTTCCTCTACGTCACCTAACCCAAAATCAAAGCTTTCAAAATAGGGTATTGGATAAATATTAGGCAGTGCGAAATTCCGCACTTTAAGCGTGTCAAGCTGGGTGTAGAACTTAAACGCAAAGTCAATAATGAAATTATTTTCTTTATAATCTGTTTTATACAAAAACGAATCTGGATAAAGCGTTTCATCGTTATCCCCCGCGTTTAGGATAAGATAACAATCCGCGATGTATCTATTCCATTCCTTATCTGTCATATTTCCTGGAATGGAATATTGCATTTGAACAACACTTTTACTTGAAACTGATTTAGGAAAATGGTTAAATAGTCCGTCCACTTCATACCATTTTTCAATAGTCCTTTGAGAAGTTTTAATTATTTGAACATATCTTTCCCCAAGCATCTTGTCAATGCAAGAACTAAATGTGATTATTAAAACAATGGTTATGAATAGTCTTATTTTCATACGTCTCCCATTATGAGATACTGAGATTTAAAATTACCGCTAACGGTCACTTGGTCGAGTAGGCAAAGGGAGTTTCACCCTAAGCCTCTCACAGAACCGGACTTGACAGTCTCCCGTCATCCGGCTCTTGTTATACAAATCTAAACGTTTCAACCAGTTATGCCCACTTGCCA
>NZ_WKLH01000002.1:0-1563785 GCF_010882175.1 Mangrovibacterium lignilyticum
GAATAGCGATGCAATGTACTGGGACGGACTGAGCCGTAGTAGTGATGAAGCTCTTGTAATGGGAGTGGAGCGAAGGGTTCAGGTTATACAGTCACATAACATTTAACAACTCAGGCATGAGGATGACTTTATGGGATGAGACAAAATCAGTACCTGTAAGCCGCGAAATGGTTTGGCTTGCTTACAAGAAGGTAAAAGCCAATGGCGGCAGTTCCGGCGTCGACCAATTGAGCATGGATATGTTCGATTTGGAGCGTTCGCCACAGCTCTATAAGCTATGGAACCGCCTGGCGTCGGGCAGTTATTTCCCGCCACCGGTTAAAGAAGTTGAGATTCCGAAGAAAGATGGCAAAGTTCGTCAATTAGGTATTCCAACCATTGCCGACCGTGTGGCACAGGAAGTGGTCAAAGCATATCTGGAACCAAGGTTCGAGAAGATCTTCCACGTCAATTCGTACGGTTACCGACCGGGCAAAAGTGCTCATCAGGCACTTGCAACGGTACGGGAGAACTGTAAGATGTACGACTGGGTAATCGACTTGGACATCAAAGGATTCTTTGACAACATCGACCATCAGAAATTGCTGTTAGCATTGAAGAAACATGTGCCGGAGAAATGGTGTTTAATGTACCTTGAACGCTGGCTAAACGCACCTGTTCTGAATAAGAAAGGTGAGTTGATCCTGAAGCAAGGGAAAGGAACACCGCAAGGAGGTGTAGTTAGTCCGCTTCTGGCCAATTTGTTTCTGCATTATGCTTTCGATGTTTGGCTAACCGGACTGAGCAATACAGTGCGATTTGTAAGATATGCCGATGATGCAATCGTACACTGTAAAAGCCAGCGACAAGCGCAATGGATCATGGCCCGATTAGAAGAGCGAATGCAAAGCTGTGGGTTAGAGCTGCATCCGGAGAAAACGAAAATTGTTTACTGTCGGGATTATCGCCGTAAGGAGAACTATCGCACCGTGAAATTCGATTTTCTGGGTTACAGTTTTCAGCCCCGCACATGTAAATCGAAGAAAGACGGAAAGTTATTCCTCGGTTATGATTGTGCAATCAGCACGAGCTCTAAGAAACGAATTGCTGATAAGATGGAGGAATTGAATATCATCGGGCTCACCCACAAAAGTATTGTAGGTGTAGCCCAATTCCTGAATCCGTTCATCCGTGGTTGGATAAATTACTACGGAAAGTTTAGGAAAGGCGAAATGAATCCGGTCTTTCATCTTTTGAGCAAGCGTCTGGTCCGTTGGGCACGTAAAAGGTACAAACGCTATAAAACCAATCCGCGCCGGGCTTGGCTGTGGTTTAACCGGGTTCGGGAACAATTCCCCGGCTTATTTTACCATTGGCAAGTGGGCATAACTGGTTGAAACGTTTAGATTTGTATAACAAGAGCCGGATGACGGGAGACTGTCAAGTCCGGTTCTGTGAGAGGCTTAGGGTGAAACTCCCTTTGCCTACTCGACCCGCCACCGTTACCGCAAATTTTGAACGCAACCATTTCGCAAATGAAAACATCTTGATGAAAAACGGAAATGAAAAAAGTTATAGTATTTATCTTTTCATTACTCATACTGAGTTGTCAGAAAGACGATTCAGAAATTGAATTTTCCTTGCCGATACCAGATGGACTAACCCATTGGGATATACTAAAAGTAGGGGGAGAAAATTCGGTTAACGTGAATGACACATTGGTACTTGATGTTTATTGTCCACGAAGTAGTAGTTGTGATTACATATCGCAATTATTGTCAGATGACTATGGAAATAAGATTCTTATTGAAGCTTTTGGGCATACGAATACAGAATCACCTTGTTTAATGTTCGCTCTTCCACAAGTGCTTGAATATGAATTTATCCCAAACAAAAAAGGTTTCTACAGCTTGGAATTTATTAAAAGAGATGAGACTAAAATTATTTTCACAGTAGATGTGAAATGACAAGAATTGACCAAGACAAAAAACTTGCGGTAACAATTAAGCGTTCGAGCCGCGCGCAGCGCAGCGCTTGAACGTCCCGATAGCTATCGGGATGGACCTGAACCTTGTCCGGCCACTGACGGAACCGGGATTAATAGCCAAACAAGTATTATGGGTTTTTCGCTTTGGAATAAGATATCGGGCTCGACCTCAGCGGTCGGGCTTTTTTGTTTTTGGCGGTTCTTACGCTTTTGTTTTGCTGTTTGAGGGATGGATTTGCTTTCGGTTGCGTGGTTCTCTGAACTGACTTTTATCCATTCGCTGAACTCCATAGAATTAACTATATTAGAAGAGCCGGATGACGGGAGACTGTCAAGTCCGGTTCTGTGAGAGGCTTAGGGTGAAACTCCCTTTGCCTACTCGACTACCAACCGTTACCATCAATTAACCTAAAGAAATGAATATAAAATCAAAGCTATTTGTAGTTGTTATTTCGATATTTTTATCGAACTGCAATAGTGTAGTTCAAAAATCAGATTCCTCCCTTGTCCAGTCAATTGACAATATTGTTGCGCCTTATATCAATTCTAATGGCCCAGGCTTATCGCTATTGGTGATTGAAAAAGGAAGTGAGTTGATTCGGAAAGGATACGGTTTGGCAAGTCTGGAACTAAATGTCGAAAATGATCCGGAGATGATCTATAAAATTGGCTCTTTGACAAAGCAATTTACAGCTACGGCTATTCTAAAATTGGAAGAAGATGGTAAACTGAGTATTAAAGATGACATTCGGAAATATTTGCCTGACTATCCCGATCATGGATATATAATAACCATAGAGAATCTTTTAAATCATACTTCTGGAATACCCAGTTTCACTAACCGTGCTGATATTTCGAATATTGAAAAGACAGAATTGACACCTGATCAGATCATTGCACTATTTAAGGAAGAACCATTAGAATTTCAAAGTGGTGAGAAATACTCCTATAGTGATTCTGGCTATATACTTCTTGGACTATTAATCGAAAGACTAAGTGGTGTTACCTATGAAGAATTCATAACTCAAAATCTATTCAGTATCGCAGAGCTCAACAACACATTTTGTGACAATCCGGAAAAACTTATTTTGAATCGAGCTTCTGGTTACACATTAGATTCTTTAGAATATAAACCAGCGCAGTATATGACAATGAAAGTTCCATATGCGGCCGGCAATTTAATATCAAATGTAAATGATCTATACAGCTGGACTAAAACATTACACAATGGAGGAATCATTTCAAAAGAACAGCTTTCAAAAATGTTCACATCGGCAAAATTATCCTCAGGAGAAAATACAGGTTACGGATTGGGAACATTTGTAAAAACATTTACTAACCAACCTGTTTACTTTCATGATGGTTGGATTTACGGTTTTATTAGTAGTCAATTTTATTTTCCTGAATCTGATATATTTGTTGTGGTGATGTCGAATAGTACATCAATAGATTCGCACGAAATTGCATCAAAAATCGTAGCAAAACTTTTTAACATTGAGACGTCATTGGCTGTTGATCAACTCAAATGGTACTAAAAATGACACAGATGGTAACAATATGTATGAAATTATAGCCGCACAACACCAACGCAAAATCCAAAGCTACGATTCATACACGAGCCGTTGGCGGTAATGCTGACAGACCAAAACACCTATGTTCGTTTAAAATCATACTAAACACAGGGAAGCCAAAAACTGAATAGAGTAGGCAATTCTAAATAGTCGAAAAATGAAAAAAATAATGAAGTCCTTTTATCTATTTGCTGTATTGCTACTGTTTCATAACAGTCATCTCTTTGCCCAAACGCAAAATGACTCTTTACAAATAAGAGAAACCGTACTCAATTATATAGAAGGCATGGAAACCAATGACCCCAAAAGAATTGAAAAAGCCATGCATCCCGATTTGGCTAAACGGACCATCGCCAAAAACAAAGAAGGGATAGAATATCCAGCAAATATGACCGCAGCAAGTTTAATAGGATACGCCAAAGATTTTGATTACACCCTCTTCTATAAAGGTGACGTTGACCCCAAAGAACCTTTAAGATCGGATGTGACCATTTATGATATATCCAATGGTATTGCCTCGGTAAAAGCGGCAACAAACAAGTTTGAATTTGTCGATTACATTCATCTGGGGAAATTAGATGGAGAGTGGAAAATTATAAACATCCTTTGGGCTTGGACAGGTAGTACCAATAAATGGATGAATAGAAAGTAAAGATAATAAACACTACCGCCAACAATTAAGCGTTCGGCCAGTGCGCAGCACAGTGGCTGAACCGGGTGTTGACGTGAACCTTGTCCGGCCACTGACGGACCCGGGATTGATGACCGAAACAAGTATTATGGGTTTTCCGATGGAAAGTAAGATATGTAGCCTGACCACGATGGTCGGGCATTTTTGTTTTTGGCAGATACTGCTCCTGTTTTTAACTGTTTGAGCGAAGGAACCAGCTTTCCGAATTTGTGTTTAGGAAACCGGTTTACGGGTTTTACTTCGCTACCGGGCATAGCTCCGCCAGGCCCCGCCAGTCAGGGCTTTTTTACAAGATTTATCAAATAGTTTAGGATGTCCGTATTCGGAGGTGGCCCGCGTGAGTTAAAGCGCCAGATGGTGACCAGCTTTCCTTTGCGGCAGGCCGGACACAGCAGATGCACATCGGGGCGTTCGGGAACAATTCCCCGGCTTGTTTTATCATTGGCAAGTGGGTATCACTGGTTGAAAATGTTTAGATTTGTATAACAAGAGCCGGATGACGGGAGACTGTCAAGTCCGGTTCCGTGAGAGGCTTAGGGTGAAACTCCCTTTGCCTACTCGACCAAGTGACCGTTATAGCACATAATGAAAAAAGAATTAAAGCACATGAAGATTATAAAAAACATTTTATTACTAACCATCTTTTTTATTTCTATATCCTGTAATCACAAGGATAAATTCACTGAGAAAAAACAAATTGTCGTTACAGGGAAAATACATCAGTATAACGGAGAAAATGCCAAGTTGTATTTTATTTATTCACAGCCAGGAGGAAAAGACTCAAAAGAATTGATTAATATTGATAGTGTCGGTAATTTTCAATACGCAATTGAAGGCTACATTCCCTTAGATGCAATGCTTTTAGAACAAACAACATTTGCAAACATCAATTTCATTTACCACCCCGGAGATAGTATTCATTTGGAATTTAAAACAAATGAAAAACAATTACCTCTATTAAAAACAGTTAAATTCAGTGGAGACAGGGCTGAGACGAATAATCATCTGATTAATTTTCAAATTTTGAGAGAAGAAAACAATCTTGGGTACGGTGTAATAAATCCAAATGAGGCATACAAAAAAAATACTGATGATTTCATAACTCAAATGGATTCTGTTAAAGAAAAACAATTAAACATTTACAATCAATTTATTTCAAAATACACACCGAACCAAGAAACAAAAAACTGGGCAATCTATTTTGCCAATGAAACCTATTTCTACTTTCTTGATGATTATAGTATTGGCAAAAACGACCTTCCCTTAAATTATTTTGATTACAACAAGCAAATACTTCCTTTAACCATAGACAAGCTCGTTAGTTGGAGAGTTTTGACTTCAAGAATAAATAGCTATTGGAGGAACATCACAAAACCAGCAATTGTGCAACAGTTTTCTGACAAAATGGAAGAAATAAAAAGTGGGTCGATAAATACCGATTCACTTATAATAAATTTTATAAATACCGAATCTCCTGATAAATTACTTTCCGAATTATTATTGGCACATTATTATTCGGGACAGTTTGGAGCTAATATAATTAATGGTTATCAACAAAACCAAACACTATTAAATTCAAGTTTAGACAATTTTTTTATAAAAGAAGTCTTAACTGAAAATTATCAAGCAACTTATGACTTTATCAATAAACCAAATGAATTCACTAATGAAATTTTAGGAAAAATAGATAATACCCCTATTGAGAAAACATTTGCTAAAATCCTAAATGATAACAGAGGGAAAATAATTTATCTAGATTGCTGGGCAACTTGGTGTGCCCCTTGCATAAAAGCAATGCCTGACTCTAAGAAATTAATGAAAAAATTTGAGGGAAAAGACATTGCTTTTGTTTATGTCTGCATCGAATCAGAGGAGGATTTGTGGAAAAGATTATTATCAGAATTTAATCTTGGTGGAGGACAGCATTATTTATTAAATAAAGAGCAAAGTGAATTTTTCAGAAACGCACTTGATATACAAGGTATTCCAAAATATTTTTTAATTGACAAAAATGGAAATATAGTGGAACAGGGGTCACACCTTCATCCAAGTGAAAAATTGGCAGAAGAAAAAATAGATAAATTAATGAAAGAATAAAATTACGTGCTATAATAATTAAGTGTTCGAGCCGCGCGCAGCGCAGCGCTTGAACGCGGTGTTGACGTGAACCTTGTCCGGCCACTGACGGAACCGGGATTGATAGCCGAAACAAGTATTATGGGTTTTCCGATGGAAAGTAAGATATGTAGCCTGACCACGATGGTCGGGCATTTTTGTTTTTGGCAGATACTGCTCCTGTTTTTAACTGTTTGAGCGAAGGATTTGCTTTCCGAATTTGTGTTTAGGAAACCGGTTTCCGGGTTTTACTTCGCTACCGGGCAAAGCTCCGCCAGGCCCCGCCAGTCAGGGCTTTTTTACAAGATTTATCAAATAGTTTAGGATGTCCGTATTCGGAGGTGGCCCGCGTGAGTTAAAGCGCCAGATGGTGACCAGCTTTCCTTTGCGGCAGGCCGGACATTGTAGATGCATATCGGGGCGTTCGGGAACAATTCCCCGGCTTGTTTTATCATTGGCAAGTGGGTATCACTGGTTGAAAATGTTTAGATTTGTATAACAAGAGCCGGATGACGGGAGACTGTCAAGTCCGGTTCTGTGAGAGGCTTAGGGTGAAACTCCCTTTGCCTACTCGACCAAGTGACCGTTATGCGCAATAAGGTGTGTAAACGGCATAAATATTATTAAAAAATGAAGCGTAAAAAATTTTTGATTATAGCAGTTTCAAGCCTGTTAGTATTTTTTATTGCTTTTGGGATTTTTAGGGCTGTTCAAGTAAAAACACTAGTAAAAGAACTCTTTAAGCTGAATAAACAATTGCAAAAAGAAGGCTATTACATGGCTGATTTTGAGTTCAGGGGGCTAGGATTCTCATACCTGTTGGATAAAGGGGAATATTTAAAATCTATAAATAATTTATTGAAATATCATTCTAAACTAAAGAACAGAGAAGGATTGCTGAAAATTCCGGATTTCAATAATAAACAAGAAGAAATAGACTTTTTTCTTAATCTGCAAAATCCAAAAACGGGAGCATTTATTGATGAATCTGTTCCTTATTGCGTATACTGGGAGATTTCGCAAAATATAATAAATCACTTGGAATCATTAATGGATTCAACATCTGCCCCTTTACAACTTAAATATCCATTAAAATTTCTAGATGATATTAATACACCCGAGAAACTCTATGTTTTCCTGAACGACATTTCCTATGTTGGTTGGAAAGCTTCTAAATTTCCCCAAACTACCTTTCATTTTGCGCGTAACTTATTGGATTGTGCAAAACAAGGCAATATTTTAGAAAGAAATAATTTGTACAGTTTTTCGCCCGAATGGAAACATGCTATGTTAAAATGGATGTATGATTTTCAAGATAGTACAAGTGGCATGTGGGGACCCAAAAGCAAAAGTACAGGTGAAATAATCAAATATGACCTCAATAATACAGCCTCAATACTAAAAGCATATAGGGACAATGATGGGAATGACTTATATGAAGACTTTCCATTACGATATACCGATAGATTATTTTTAAAATCTCTGCAAATTCTTTCAGAACCATATCCTGACGAAGATGAATTAGATGAAATCCATGAATGGAATCTAAAGAAAGTAAAAGGGTTTAAAATGATTTTACGATATCTGTGGAAAGATGCATCAAAACAAGATAGGCAAGCTACAGAGAATTTATTGGAAGATTTTGTAAAAATAAGCTTTGATAAATACTACGTAAAATCAGAAGGAGCATTTAGTTATTATCCCCAATCAAAACATGCATCAGTAGATGGATTTTCAAATATGATTTTTGATGATATTGGAGCATTTTCATACACAAAACAAAAGAAACTGTTTGGTGAATCCATTGATTCCATTCAGAATCACGGAAGTATATCAATTGAAAATTTTAAGCCTTTTATTCAGGAAATTTTGAAAGGTGATATGAAAATTAATTCACTCCGCTTTTATAAAACTAAACCTGACAGTTCGAAATTAACAGAAAATGTTTGGGCCTTATATTATCCAAATAATTCCGGTATTTTGGATGTTACAGAGTTAGTCCCCAATTTAGTTGCATGGGCTGATTCTACCACGCTTTCAGTAGGTAATTGGACATCGGTAGCAGAGAAAAAGAAAGAACTGGAAAAGTTACATATTAAAAAGCCCATAATTTTGTTGGAAAATAATATTGAAAATGTGCTTGAAGCTGAAGATAATGTGTATTGTATTGGATTTAATGTTCTTCAGATACCGAAATTTATTATAAAATGCAATTCAAAGTAAAAGCGCATAACAATTAAGCGTTCGAGCCGCGCGCAGCGCTTGAACGTCCCGATAGCTATCGGGATGGACCTGAACCTTGTCCGGCCACTGACGGAACCGGGATTGATAGCCGAAGCAAGTATTATGGGTTTTTCGATGGAAAGTAAGATACTTAGCCTGACCATGAAGGTCGGGCTTTTTCGTTTTTGGCAGATACTGCTCCTGTATTCTAAGCTTTGACCGCAAGATTTGTTTCCCGATTTCGTTTTCCGAAAGCCGGTTTTAGGTTTTTGCTTCGCTACCGGGCAAAGCTCCGCCAGGCCCCGTTGTCAGGGCTTTTTCACAAGTTGCATCATAAGCTTTAGTGTCTGAATATGTTTTGGTAGGGACACTGATAAGCTTCACAATAGCTGTGTTTATTGGAATCGGAAGTCGTGCAATATTGAAGTTTTGAGCGTTTTATAAGCTATTTTTCAAAAGAACAAGCCACCCAATTATTTTTTTCCTTCAAGATCAGTTTACGAAGAAATAGCTCGGATGCTTTACCTATAATATCTTCTAAATCGTCTTTGTAAAATCCGCTAACAATCAAAATGCCATCTTCATTCAGCACGTTAAAATACTTTTCCATATCCTGCATGATGATATTCTTCTGAATATTCGCTAAAATCAGATCGTATTTCTTGTTACCCAATAAGGAGGCGTCTCCAATAAAGGCTTCCATATTTTCAACTTGATTTAGACGACAATTCTCAACAACACTTTCAAACGCCCAGCTGTCTATATCGATTGCAGTAACATTTTCACAGCCTTTCATTGATGCAAAAATTCCGAGGATACCGGTTCCACATCCCATATCGAGCACAGTTTGTCCTTCGATATTTAAATCATTGAGATGCTCAATCATTAACGAAGTTGTCTCGTGATTACCGGTACCAAAAGCCATATTAGGCTCAATAACGATTTCATATTGCGACTGAGGATATTCGGTATGAAAAGGAGCACGAATCAAGCAGTTTGTTCCGATTAGAAGCGGCTTGAAATAGTTTTTCTCCCATTCTTCATTCCAGTTAATGTCGGGCATTTCTTCGGTTTGGAAAGAAACGGTAAACGGAATATCGTTAATCACTTGATTGATCAGTTCTGCGGAGACTTTTCCTATCGGAAAGAACGCATTGAGTGACTCTTCAGTTTCGTCGAAACTCTCGAAATCAAGCGCAGATAAATACGCGGTCAAAATTTCCCGATTAACTTCGTTGTCAGGATTTAGTGTGAAAATCGCTTTTGTGTATTGCATATAATGTAAGGGGGACTAAACCAGGTTTCTTTCTTTTTTCAGTTGGTTGTACGCTTCATTCACCTTTTGGAATTTCTCTTTTGCAGCATTTTGGAAATCTTCTCCCAGGTAGCTGACTTTATCGGGGTGATATTTCACGGCCATTTTGCGGTATGCTTTTTTAATTTCCTCGTCAGTTGCCGATGATTCAATTTCAAGAATTTTATAAGCAGCATCGGTGTTGGCGACAAACATTGATTTGATGGACTCAAAATCTTTGCTTGTAATACCCATATTTTGTGCGATATGGTCGATTAGCTCCAGCTCCGAAACATCAACTTTCCCGTCGGCCTGTGCAATTCCAAATAAGAAATGCAATAATTGCAGGCGAGAAGAATAATCCATGTTCTTCTGGATTTGATGGCAAACATCGGTTACCGGAATATTTTGATTCAGCAGATCCCGAAGCAGTTTTATCGCTTCCTGAGCAGAATCAGCTCCAAAAGTCCGGACAAAAAAAGCTTTCACATAATCTAATTCCGATTTCAGTACTTTTCCGTCCGATTTCATGACGGCTGCAACCAGAACCAGCAGGCTCATCACGTATCCTCCTGTCGTAGTTGAAGGACCGTGTCCTGTTGTTGTTTTTGTTGTTGTAAGTTGGCTGTTATCTTCAAACATCGAACCGACCACAAATCCTAAAATCCCTCCAATCGGACCTAGAAAGGCCCAGCCTAACCCGCCGGCTATCCATTTTGTAAATTTACCCATGACTTCTAAATCGTTTATCTAATGCTATTAATTGTGGAATAATTAATTCCTTGTTATCGTTTTTAATAATAAAACCAGCCAGTTCTGCTTTCTGTTCATCTGTCCATTGTTTTGCCATCCTGGCCTTCACACCTTCTTCCGTTGTATTTTCGCGTTCCATGACACGTTTGATGCGGTCTTGTTCCGGAGCGGTGACCAAAATGGTGTAATCCATCATTTTATAGAAACCACTTTCAAACATGATAGCGGCTTCGTGGACAACATAAGGCGATTTTTGCAGGGTGACCCATTTCTCAAAATATTCTCTTACTTCCGGGTGAATAATCCGGTTTACTTTATCCAGTAAAGTTGGGGAATTAAAGATCAGTCCGGCTAACTTTTTTCGGTCAATGCGCTGATTGGGCAGGTAAATGTCGCTTCCGAACTCAGCGATCAATTGATTTTTTATAGCCTCCGAACTATTAATTAGGTTTTTTGCTTCAACATCGGCTTCAAATACGGGAATGCCGAGTGTTTTGAAGAATTGGCAAACAGTAGATTTACCACTGCCGATGCCACCAGTAATTCCAACTTTAATCATCAGATTTTTTTTCAATTAGGTATTCAACGTTTTCAGGCGAAACTGAAATAGAGAGTATATTTAGCGGTTTAATTTTCAAAGTTACGTTCAATATTTCCTTCTTGGCAACAACATCAGAATAGGGGACCGTCAGATTGAAGTCTGCTTCCTTTATTTCAGAAAAATGACTCAGCCCAACAAGGAAACTCACTTTGGCTTTGTCTGGAAATAGTTTGATCGTCATATCATCCGGAACATCGGTGATTTGAATCGGCACAAGAAGATTCTTTTCAGTATATTCTTCCAACGGGATTTTAAGAATGACCCGTTTGGGCTCAATATCGATTTTCTTGTACGTCTCCAATAGAACATTCCGTTGAATATTTTTATCCAAATCTTTATAATGTTGTTGTTTCGTGAGAACAGACTGAATTGTGTCGATTGTAGACTCGGCTCCGGAAACAACAACAGAATCAGGATCGGTCGCTATATCGCCACTTAAGAAATACTGTTGTTTTAAGGTGTAAGTAATATTGGGCTTGACTTTTACCTTGCGTTGAATAATACGGTCGAATTCGAAATAGAGCGAATCGGGCTGTATTTCGATAATTTGGAGCTCGTTGCTTACCTGGCCGGATATGCGATTAATAAACTGTCGGGTTCCGATTCGAAATTTCGAGTTCTCGGAGGCCTCCATTTTTTTACCGGTAAAATCGTTCACATTGAAAACTAAAGGGGAGAATGCCATGCTTAGCTTATGGCGCAAAATAGTGAACCCAAAAGATTTGACCTTCAATGTAAAATGGTCGGGTGGGGAATTGGCTAGTATCTTATTTTTTGGCAGGTTGGTATATTTTACCGGGAAAGAAAGGTCGACAGTGTACTCCTTGTTTAAGGCATTTAAAAACCAAAAGACGGTAGCTATTGCAAGACAAATCAGAAAGACCACAACCCGTCTGTCGTCTTTCATTCGCAATGCTTTGTAAAGCGCTTTAATCTTATTGAGCCATTTTTTTTCCACGAAACCAAAGATAAAAAAAAGGGCAGACTATTATGCCGGCCCTTTCGTATTTCTGATAATGTCAATTTATTTTTGCTGTGGAACGTCCGACATGTCTTTTACAACAGCCGACTTGTCAACGCGAAGTTTTACATTGTCATCAACTTGTAACAACACGTAGTTTTCTTTAATATCTGCTACTTTACCGTAAATACCTCCGGTTGTAACAACCTTGTCGCCTTTAGCCAGGCTTTCGCGAAACTTCTTCAGATCTTTCTGTCTTTTCATTTGCGGTCTGATCATAAAGAAATAGAACACCACGATAATTAAAATCATGGGCAGGAACGTCATAATCGGATTCGCCTCGGTTCCCTGTTGGGGTGCCATTAATAAGTAGTTCATTGTCTTTTGTTTAATTATATATATTTATCAGCTCGTTATTTACCCTTGCTGTAATCATTAATTTTTCTGCTTCTTTGCCGGCATTTGAGAAAACCTGAATTTGCTTTACAACATTTCCAACTTCTCCCGATGAATTAAACAACACTTCAATAAAGTTGTAATCGCCAGCAGGTACTGGTTCTTGTGGGAATGTTATTTTCAGGCATCCGCACTCAACATCCACGCTGTCAATAATCAAATCTCCGTCGCCCTTATTTGTAAACTTGAAACTGTATGAAACCAGCTCTCCGGCTTGAACGGTTCCAAAATTATGGATTTCTTCTTGAATCGCAAATTTTGGATTCCCTTTTGCCTCTACCGCAGAATTGTTTGATTTTTTGGCGCTGTTGCACGATAGTAAACCCATTAAAAACAGTATGAAAGCGATTGGTCTCATCCTTCCGAACTTTCTTCACCAATTAGCCCACGTCCTGCTTTTAAAACCAAGTTATCTTTCTTCAGTGCTTTCAATGCTTTGTCCAAAATACCATTAATGAAGTTGCGGCTTTTTTGAGTACTGTAGTATTTCGACAGCTCAATGTATTCATTTAGTGTTACTTTGGTTGGTATTGACGTGAAATGCAGGAACTCGGCAATCGCCATTTCCATAATCAGCTTGTCAATAAAAGCAATTCTTTCCACATCCCAGTTCTCGGTGTGTTGCTCAACTACTTTTCCTAAATCGTCGTGATTTAGCACACATTTGCGGAAAAGGTTCTTGACAAAGTCACTGTCCTCCTCGTCTTTAAACATGGGCATCAGCGCTGAATTCTCGTTGGAATAATCTTTGAATTTTTTGATTGTCTTGATAATCATGCTGACAACGAAGTCCAAATCATCGTTCCAATAAATACTTTCTTCTTCCAAAATAGAAGATAAGTCTTCCGATTGAAGGATAATCTCTGCCATCAGCAGTTCAAGTACTTTTTTGTCGTCCTGGTAATTTCTTTCCGGTTTTGTCATATACTCGGCGTAGAAATCAGCATTGATAAGTTCAGTGTACAATTTCTTGACCAATTCAGGCTCGTTTGACCAACTTAATTTCGACTGTTCGAGTTGTTTCAAAAGTGCTTTGTTGTGCCGAATTTGGAAAATCACTTGATTATTTACAAACCGTGTGTTTGGATTTAAATCTTCTGCAGTCGGGAAGTGTTTTTTCTTGCGGAGTTCGATGATCGAGTTGGCATGATCAGCAATTTCAACAACTAACTGTAATAAATAGTGGTAAAGGTCGAACGTTTTCTGAATACTGAAAAATAGTTCTTTCTCGGTACCATTGATTGATTTTTCCGGTGACGTATAATGGGCGTACAGTACCTGTAATACTTTAATTCGGATAATTCTTCTGCTAATCATTTTATAGAACTTGTTATCTTTTTAGAGGGGGCAAAGTTAAAAAATTTATTTACCGCCAATCATATGGGAGTCAGCTTTTTTTATTTTCTTCATCAGTGTCTGTTCTGTTCAGGTAATGAGACTCTTCCATGAATTCTTCATTTGTAGCAGGAACATCACCACTGTCAAGGTCATCGTCTTCTTCAAATTCCCATTCAAACTGACTCCGTTGCGGCCCCTGCTTGCGATAAAAAATGCTGAGAATAAAACCACTTGCGGCACCCCATAAATGACTTTCCCATGAAATGCCTTTTTCGATTGGGAACATTCCCCAAAACATACCTCCGTAAAGAAATACAACAATGATCGAGATCGTCAGCAGTTTTACATCGTTTCGGAGGATGCCACTAAAAAAAAGAAATGAGCCAAGTCCATAAATCAGGCCACTGGCTCCAATGTGCCATGCTTCGCGGGCACCGACCCAAACACAAACACCTGAAAAAAGATAGATGAGCCAGAATATTCGCCAGGCCAGGTTTCGATAGAAGTAAAACAAAGCTACCGATAAGACAAAAAAGGGAACTGAATTGGCAAACAGGTGTTTAAGACTTCCATGAATGAAAGGTGAAAATAGAATGCCCCTGAGGCCTTCGATCGTTCGCGGAAAAATGCCAAACTTCGCAAACTGATTGTCAAGCACATTCTCAATGATGAATACCAACCAAAATCCCAGCAAGAAAATAGCAGGGAAGACCATACTGTACCGGAAAATCTTTTTTTCCGTTTGGTGGTCTTGTGGGCTTCTGTTGGGATAATAGTTAAATAATGGCATCTATAATAGTTCTTTCAAAGCTTTTGCAAAGCCGTAAATATCTTCTTCAGTTGTGTCAAATGCAGTCATCCAGCGGACCTCTGAACGCGATTCATCCCAAGTATAAAAGAAATATTGTTCCTGCAGTTTGGGGATAATTTCGGCTGGGATAATAGCGAAGACCCCGTTCGCCTGCGTTTTTTGTGTTAGTGTTACGCCTTCAATTTTTGCTACTTCACTTTCCAGCAGCAGCGCCATTTTATTGGCATGAAGGGCATTTTGTTTCCATAGTTCATTTTCAAAATAGGCCAGGAACTGGGCACTCACAAAACGCATTTTCGAAAACAGTTGCATGCTTTGTTTCCGAATGTACTTAGTAAAACGGGCATGTTTTGTGTTGAAGAAAACAACGGCTTCACCCATCATCATGCCGTTCTTCGTTCCACCGAAAGACAATACATCAATGCCGGCGTCACGCGTAAATGATCGAAACGGTAAATCCTGAGCAGCCGCGGCATTCGCAATACGAGCGCCATCCATGTGTACAAATAATCCGTATTGGTGGGCAAGTTCAGTAATGGCTTTAATTTCGTCTACTGTGTATAACGTTCCCAGTTCAGTAACCTGCGAAATGGATATGATGCCCGGTTGAGCATGATGTTCAAAATCGAATCCGTGAAGATGTTTTTTAATTTCTTCGGGAAAGATTTTTCCTTCGCTGGTTTTTATGGGAATCAATTTGCACCCGGTTAGTTTTTCGGGTGCTCCGCATTCGTCAACCTGAATGTGTGCCGTTTCAGCACATAACACGGAATTGAAGCTTTGTGTGAAACTAGCCAGTGAAAGTACATTGGCGCCAGTGCCGTTAAAAGCAAAAAAGACTTCGATATCCTCTCCAAATTCTTTTTTGAAACGAGCAACAGCTTTTTTGGTAATCGGGTCGTCACCATAACCAACCATGTGTCCATCATTTGCTTTGCTTATTGCTTCCAGAATCGCTGGATGCACACCTGCATTATTGTCGCTGGCAAAACCACGTTTATTCATTTCAGGGTGTATTATCGGATTAATTGTATCATCATTGAAAGATCAAACTTATAAAAATTGCCCGCAATTTCATCTTTGATTACGGTTTGTTTTAGTGAAAAAAAGTGGGAGGGAAGAAGATCTTCCGGCATATTCATGTTGAAGTTTGCTTGTGCGATTTGCCTTTCTGCTCAACTTTTCAGGATTGGTAAATGTTTACAAATTACCCTAATTGAAATCAACTAATGGATAGACAGGAAATAGCGGTTTTTTGGTTCCGGCGCGACTTGCGCATCATTGACAATCACGGTCTGTATCAAGCCTTGACTTCCGGCAGACCGGTTTTGCCAATCTTTATTTTCGATTCTCAAATTTTGAATGATCTGGAACAAACCGATTCACGGGTCACTTTTATTCTGCATGAAATACAAAAGCTTCATGATATTTTTGAGCAACACGGGAGTACCTTTTGGATTTTTTATGGAAAACCCATCGAAGCTTTCAAGCGTTTGTTGACAGAGTTTCGGGTTGCTGAAGTTTTCACGAATCAGGACTATGAACCCTATGCTCGCGAGCGGGACAAAGAAATTTATGAGTTTTTGGCAACCGGGAATATTCGACTACGGGCATTTAAAGACCAAGTAATCTTTCACAAAAACGAGGTTGCGAAGGCGGATGGAAAGCCTTATACCGTTTTCACGCCTTATAGCAAGAAATGGCTGTCTTTATTCAGCGAACAAGATTATAAACCATTCCCGTCTGAACAGCATCTCGACAAGTTACATCAAACAGAACCTTTGCGGAAATATCATCATCCTGATCTCGGATTTAAGCATGGACCGTACGTCGTTCCGCCAAACGAATTAGATGCTTCGCTATTGGAATCGTATGCTCAAAATCGAGATTTTCCGGCAGTGTCGGGCACTTCGCGAATTGGTGTTCATTTGCGATTTGGAACAGTTAGCATTCGAAAAGTGACAGCCGAGGCTGCGATACATTCTACAACTTTTTTGAATGAATTGATTTGGCGCAACTTCTACATGGATATTTTGTGGCACTTTCCGCATGTTGCTCAATCATCGTTTAAACCGGCTTATGATTTTATTTTTTGGCAAAACTCGGAAAAAGATTTTGCCAGGTGGTGCGAGGGAACTACCGGTTATCCGTTGGTTGATGCCGGTATGCGCGAATTGAGCGCGACGGGTTATATGCACAATCGGGTACGCATGGTAACGGCCAGCTTTTTATGCAAACATTTATTGATCGATTGGCATTGGGGCGAAGCTTGGTTTGCCGAGAAGTTACTCGACTATGAGTTAGCTTCGAACAATGGCGGATGGCAGTGGGCAGCCGGCTCTGGTTGCGATGCGGCGCCGTATTTCCGGGTTTTTAATCCGTCGCTTCAGCAACAGAAGTTCGATCCGGAGTTTGAGTACATCAAAAAGTGGGTGCCTGAGTACGGAACAAGTGCTTATCCGCCACCGATGGTCGATCACAAAATGGCAAGAGAACGTGCTATTCGCGTGTACAAAGCAGCATTAAGCGAACGGTAAGTTGGAATGGTTTTCCCGCCTAAATAAAAAAAGGATGTTACTCATACGAATAACATCCTTCAACGAATTGTATTTTTTAATCGATAACGATTAATTCAAGATCTTTTTCAACAAATCTTTGCGGTTCAATCGTGTCAGTTCCTCGCGAATTTCTTTTTGGTATTCGCGCTTGTACCAGAAGAAGAACTTCCGCTGACTCAACTTCTCTTTCTTCGATTTGGCGGTGAATACCGGCTCCATCGTGTAGGGGTGAAATCCGGTGTAAAAGATTACAGTTGCCAAAGTCATCGGAGTTGGCGTGAAATCCTGTACTTGTTCCAGTTTGAAATCGAGTTTTTTGGTTTCTGCAGCCAAATTCGCCATGTCCTGGCTCTGACATCCCGGATGGCTCGAAATAAAGTAGGGAACCAATTGCTGATTCAAACCTTCCTGTTTGTTGACTTCGTTAAACACTTTATTCAATTTGAAGAAAAGGCTAAACGATGGTTTTCGCATAATGCGTAACACATCGTCGGAAGTGTGTTCTGGAGCAACTTTCAATCGACCGGAAACATGGTGTTTCACCACTTCTCGCAGGTAGTCCATGTTATTTTTGTTCACCTGCTTATCTTTGGTCTCGTGCAGAATCATATCATAGCGAATCCCGCTACCGATAAAGGCTTTCTTCACTTTTGGGTGTTTGCGAACTTCCTGATACAGGTCGAGCATCGGCTTATGGTCCACATTCAGGTTTTTACACACATCGGGCCAAATACACGAGGGCCGCTTGCACTTGTTACAAATTTCCTGGTGAATACCTTTCATTTGGTACATGTTAGCCGATGGGCCTCCCAAGTCTGAAATGTAGCCTTTGAAATCGGGCATTTCAGTTACCTGCTCCAACTCCCGCATAACCGACTGCTGCGAGCGGCTGGCAATAAATTTACCCTGGTGAGCAGAGATGGTACAAAAAGTACAACCGCCAAAACATCCGCGATGGATGTTGATGGAGTGACGGATCATTTCGTAAGCCGGAATGGTCCCCTTGTTTTTATATTTTGGATGTGGTAAACGGGTGTAAGGCAATTCATAAACCCGGTCAATCTCTTTTTCCTCCATTGGAGGCCATGGCGGGTTCACCACTACCATCTTATTTCCTGTAGGCTGAACTAATTTGTTGGCTTCAACTTTATTCGACTCTTCTTCGATGTGCATAAAGTTGTGCGCAAATTTTTTCTTGTCTTGCAGACATTCTTCATAAGAATACAAATCGAAGGTGTTCCACTTTTTCTGAGTGGCGTAATGCTCGTCTTTGTCCGTCAGAAAAACCGTTTGTGGTAAATTGGTCAGACTTTCCGGGTTTACTCCTTTTTGAACCAAACGGGCATAATCAACAATCGATTTTTCGCCCATCCCGTAAAAGAGCAAATCTGCTTTTGATTCCGTTAAAATCGAAGGTTTAAGCTTGTTTTGCCAATAGTCGTAATGGGTCACACGGCGCAACGAAGCCTCAATCCCACCAATAACCAACGGTGTGTCGGGGTAGAGTTTCTTTAGGATATTGCTGTAAACAATGGTTGCATAGTCCGGACGCTTGTCCGACTGGCCACCAGGTGTATACGCATCGTTTGAACGTTTGCGTTTGTTGGCTGTGTAATGGTTGACCATCGAGTCCATGTTGCCCGAGGTAACCGCAAAGAACAGACGTGGCTCACCCAGCTTCTTAAAGTCGCGCAAGTCGTCTTGCCAGTTTGGTTGTGGTACGATAGCCACACGAAGACCTTCAGCTTCAAGCACACGCCCAATCACCGCCGCACCAAACGATGGGTGGTCGACATAGGCATCACCTGTGAAAAGAATGACATCCAGTTGATCCCAACCTCTCTCTTCAACTTCTTTCTTGGTTGTTGGTAACCAATCGGTTGTTTTGTATTTCTGATAAAGTAAATTCACTCGTAATAGTCATTATATAATGTCGTGCAAAGGTAATTGGCTTTTAGTCATTTTAAAAGACTTTCGGGTCTTATTTTTGCGAAGTCTTCTGCTTTACGGCTGTTTTATCAAAAATTAAGTGGCGTTTGCGGTGAAATAGAAATATGATTTTTACATTTAGCACCATATTTTAACAATCTCAATGGAACTAGTAAATCCGAAGGATATTCTTAAAGCCAGTCCCTATCTCGCATATCTTGGGGGAGAAAATCTGGCTAAGTTTATTATGTATGTGCTGCGCTTCAGTAAACTGAACAAGATCTACCAACAAATTGCAGATAAAGAAGGTGTTGAATTTATTGATGCTTTGCTTGAGTTGTTAGAAGTAAATTATGAGTTCGACGAACGAGATCTTGAAAAAATACCCAAGGAAGGACCTTTTATTGTTGTGGCCAATCACCCCTTCGGTGGCTTAGACGGAATTTTGCTGATCAAATTACTAAGCATGGTTCGGCCGGATGTGAAAGTTTTAGCCAATTTTCTGTTGAAGCGGATTGAGCCCATCAGTGATTTCTTTTTAGCGGTCAATCCGTTTGAAAACCGGAAGGAAGCCGGATCGAGTATCGGTGGAATTAAAAATGCATACGAACATTTGAAAAATGGTGGGGTGCTGTGTATTTTTCCTGCCGGCGAAGTTTCAAGTTTCGATGCCGATAACAAAATTACCGATCGTCAGTGGCAATACCCGGTTTTAAAATTCATTAAAAAAGCAAATGTTCCCATTGTTCCTATCTATTTTGATGGTAAAAACAGTCGACTGTTTCATCTGATCGGGAAAATTCACCCTAATCTACGGACTGCTAAGTTGCCATCGGAACTGTTGAATAAGAAAAATAAGCTGTTTAAAATTCGCATTGGAAAGCCTGTTTCGGTGAAAGAGCAAGCCAATTTTCCGGAAGTGTACCAATTTGGCCGTTTTTTGAGGGCAAAAACGTATAGTTTATGCAGCAAGATCGAGGTCAGACGTTTTTTTAACTATTCACTGAAGCGTCTGCATAAAGTTGAAGAGATTGTGCCTCCGATCAATCCTGAATTGATTAAAGCTGAAATTGAAAAGCTGGGGACTGATTTTTTCCTTTTTAAGTTGAAGAGTTTTTCGGTGTACTGTACACCTTCCGAAAAGATTCCGAATTTGCTGAATGAAATCGGTCGTTTGCGTGAAATTACTTTCCGCGAGGTGGGTGAGGGTACCAACCAAAGCATCGATTTGGATGAGTTCGACTTGTACTACAATCAGTTGTTTATTTGGGACGATGATGCACAAAAGCTCGTGGGTGCATACCGTATTGGTAAAGGAGCCGATATTTTGCACGATTACGGAACGTCGGGCTTTTATTTGCAGAGTTTATTCCGCATGAAAGAAAGCTTTAAACCCATTTTACAGCAGTCGCTGGAGTTGGGGCGTTCGTTCGTGGTGAAAGAATACCAGCGCCAGCCCATGTCGCTTTTCCTGCTGTGGAAAGGAATTCTGTATTTCTTGCTAAAGAATCCGGAATACCGTTACCTGATTGGACCAGTAAGCATCAGCAATAACTATTCGAAAATATCGAAAGAGCTGATCATTAAATTCATCATGACGCATCATTTCGACTGGAATATGGCCAAATATATTACGCCGCGAAAAGCTTTCAAGTTTAAAAGCGAGGATTCCAATATTAATGTCATCATGGAAAATTTGGGTGACATCAATATGCTGGATAAATTTATCGGCGATGTTGATGGAATGAACACCGGATTACCGGTGCTTTTAAAGAAATATATCAAGTTGAATGCAAAGATTGTCGGCTTCAATGTGGACCCGAAATTCAACAATTGTTTGGATGGCTTGATTTTGCTGGATGCTATGGATGTGCCGAAAAATACCATTGAATCGCTATCGAAGGAAGTTAACGATGGATCTATTTTGAATCGCTTTTATACGCATCGTGAATAAGCTGGCATTTAAAGCTCTTCAATAGGTTTTAAGGTAGCCGACAGGCAATAAATAGATCGTTTTTCGTTTTATAAATAAAAAATGAGTCGAACCATGCGCACGGTATACCGGTCAATCATGGTTTTTATGGTTTTCTTCTGTTTGTTCTACTTATTGGCTAAAGGCTATTCGTATTACCGACTGGGAATTGAAGACCGTTTTTATCACGCCAGTCATCAACTGTTGAAGCCAAGTGGACTGGTTGGGCACGGTTTGGGGATCATTGGTTCTCTGATGATGCTTGTTGGCGTCAGCTTGTACATGGTTCGCAAACGAATTCGACGGTTTTCACGCGTCGGCATTCTCAAATACTGGCTCGAATTTCACATCTTCCTTTGTTCCTTTGGGCCTCTGTTGGTCCTTTTTCACACTGCATTCAAATTCGGAGGAATCGTATCTGTAAGCTTCTGGTGCATGGTGGCAGTGGTCATTAGTGGGATTATTGGCCGGTACATCTATTTACAAATTCCCCGCTCGTTGGAAGGGCGCGAGTATAGTTTGGCCGAGTTGGAGCATAAAAAAGAAGACTTTAACCGCATACTAATTGAAAAATACCAACTCAATCCGGAGTTTGCCGGGCGGATTCTGGCGGTCGTAAAAGCCCGACCAAACAGAGCCAAAGGCAACAGTATGCTGCGCTTCGTTCAAAAGTTCAGGTTCGAACTAAAATTGGTCGCGGAACTTAAACAACAACTGAAAAAGCAACAGCTCACGGGTGGAACACGCCATGAACTTATGCGTTTAATTCGGTATGAAATAAGTCTCAACAGGAAAATCGATCGGTTGATGACCATGCAGAACTTGTTTCGCTACTGGCATGTGGCCCATCTCCCTTTTGCTTTGATTATGCTTTTGATTATGCTGATTCATATTGGCGTGGCTTTAGCCTTTGGTTACCAGTGGATATTTTAAGTGAATGGAAGTCATTGTTGAAAATATTATCATCTACGGAATTGTTGTTCTAATCTTCGGATTGGTCGTGTGGTTTTATTTGCATCGGATGAACACGCAAAACCGTTCAGTTGAAGCTAAAATTGAAAAGGCAAAGTCAGAGGGTTTGTATGAGCCTGTTTCCCTGCATCCTGTTGTCGATCCAAATTCGTGCATTCAAAGCGGAGCCTGCATTGTTGCTTGTCCTGAAAAGGATATACTTGGTATTGTTAACGGCCGTGCAACTACGATTAATGCATCGCGCTGTATTGGACACGGAGCTTGTTTTCATGCATGTCCAACCCATGCTATAAGCTTGTGTATCGGTACCGAAAAGCGTGGTGTTGATCTGCCGCATGTCGATCAAAATTTTGAAACCAACGTGTCCGGTATATTTATAGCCGGCGAAATTGGAGGGATGGGCCTGATCCGCAACGCTGTTGAACAAGGGCGTCAAGCAGTTGAAAATTTGGCAAAAGGGATTAATCGAAAAGTTGAAGCCGATTACGATCTCATTATTGTGGGTAGCGGTCCGGCTGGAATATCGGCTTCGTTGGCAGCTAAAAAGCTTGGCCTTTCAGCTTTAACGCTCGAGCAGGATTCGCTGGGAGGCACAGTATTTTCTTTTCCCCGGAGTAAAATTGTTATGACTTCTCCAATGGATCTTCCGCTATACGGAAAGGTTCGTTTGTTTGAAACGAGTAAACAGGAATTGCTTGACCTGTGGCTTAAGTTGATTAATGTCCACGATATAGCTATCAGGGAGCAAACAAAGGTTGAAGCAATTAACCGGATAAATGAACATTTTGAACTGTCAACGCAGAGTGGGGATATTTTTCGTGCGAGGAAGGTATTATTGGCAATAGGCCGTCGCGGTACTCCTCGTAGGCTGAATGTTCCGGGGGAGGATTGTCCTAAAGTAGCCTACCGTTTGCTGGATCCGGAACGTATCCGGGAGCAAAAGGTAATGGTTGTTGGCGGTGGCGATTCGGCTGTTGAATCAGCCTTACTACTTGCTGAACAAAACCAGGTAATTTTGTCGTATCGGGGTGAGGCATTTAATCGGATAAAGCCGGCAAATAAACTGAAGATAGAAAATGCAGCAGCGCAGGGAAAAGTGAGGGTTTTATTTCGGTCAACTATTAAGCGAATAGAAACAAAGACGGTCACAGTTGAGCTTGGGCGAGATTTAGATATCGAGGAGGTGGAGAATGACTTAGTTTTCATCTTTGCCGGTGGAGAGCTGCCTACGGAGTTTTTAGCGAAAGCAGGTATAACTATTACGCGGAAGTTTGGCGATGCTATTTTGAAGCACGGTAAATAAGAGGCTTTGCTTCCTAATTTTATACGGGATTAATTGAAATTATTTCGAACAGAATGAATTGAAAAGACTAATCTGCATATTGTTGTTCTTTGTTATTCAAGGAGGTCTGTTTGCTCAGATTTCGCCGGGAGAATTAACAGTCGCCCATCAGAAACTGGAAGGGCTGAGTAACTGTACCCAGTGCCATGTGTTGGGTGAGAAAGTGACGAACGAAAAATGCATGAGCTGTCACAAGGAAATTCAAAGTTTAATCCGCAAGGGAGCAGGTTACCATGCATCCGAAGAAGTTGAAAACAAGGATTGTTTTACTTGTCACAGTGAACACCACGGGCGCAATTTTCAGCTCATCCGTTTGGATGAAAATAGCTTTAACCACGATCTTACGGGCTACAAGTTGGAAGGTAAGCACAGGACGACTGCGTGTGCCGAATGTCACCAGACTAAAAATATTCAGGAGGATGATCTGAAACACCGGAAAAACAGTTTTCTGGGGTTGACGCAAAATTGCCTTTCCTGCCACGAAGATTACCATCAGGAAACCTTATCATCTGATTGTGCTTCCTGTCATGGATTTAATTCCTTTAAACCGGCCGAAAAGTTTGACCACAACAAGGCGGATTTCATTTTAAAAGGAAAGCATCAGCAGGTGGAATGTTCAAAATGCCATCGGAACATCGAACGGGACGGCAAGCCCTTTCAACAATTTGCCGGTGTCGCGTTTGATAGATGCACAGCCTGCCATACCGATGTACATCAAAATAAATTTGGGCAGAATTGTACTTCCTGCCATAGCGAAGCTTCTTTCCACGAGGTTTCCGGAATGGGTGATTTTGATCATCGAAGGACGAGTTTCCCATTGGAAGGTAAGCATCAGCAGGTAAGTTGCCGTTCATGTCATCAACAATCATTAACGGCACCTCTGACTCACAATAAATGTATCGATTGCCACAGTGATTATCACAAAGGACAGTTTGCTTCGGAAACGGTCAGGAAGGACTGTTCCGAATGCCACGATGTAAAAGGGTTTAGCGTTTCCTCTTTCACGATTGAAGCGCATAATCAAACAACGTTCAAATTAGAAGGGGCACACCTGGCAACACCTTGTTTTGCTTGTCACCAAAAGGAAAAACGATGGGAGTTCAGACAGATCGGGAAGCAGTGTGTTGATTGTCATGAGAACATTCATCGCGGGAAAATTGCTGAAAAATATATGCCCCAACAAAATTGCGAGCTGTGTCATAACGTTACTCTTTGGCAGGAAGTGACTTTCGCACACGAAAAAACAGACTTTCTGCTGAGTGGTAAGCATCGTGATGTGAGTTGCCGATTATGCCATTTTAAACAGGAAAATGGCGTATCTCAACAGCACTTTACGGATTTGAAAACGGATTGTGAGTCTTGCCACAAGGATGTGCATCGGGGGCAGTTTCGAGTACAAGATAAAACCAACTGTGCCGACTGTCATGATCCGGAAGGATGGATTCCGAGTCGGTTCGATCATAACCTTAGTCTATTTAAGCTGGAAGGGCAACATGCTCAAACAGCCTGCGTAAAATGTCATCGGTTGGAAAAGGACGAGGCGGGAACATTCACTAAATTCAAACTTAAACCTGAAATAAAATGCGCCGACTGTCATTACTGATTTTGTTCTTAGGGAGTGTTTTAAACGCCGTTTCGCAATCACCCCACGGATCAGACTTTGAAATTGATTGTGCCGTTTGCCATTCTCCTGAAAGTTGGGACCTGTTGCAGCTGGATAAAACGTTTGATCATAGTCAGACCGCATTCCAATTGAAGGGGGCGCATACCGCTGTTGATTGCAAAAGTTGTCATCGCAGCCTGGTTTTTTCAGCGGTTGAAACTGAATGTGTATCCTGTCATCTGGATATGCACAATAATACTTTGGGGCAAGATTGTAGCCATTGTCACAATCCGCAAAACTGGATCATAACAAGTGTTACGCAAATGCACCGGCAAAGCCGTTTCCCATTGACAGGTGCTCATACCACAGCCGATTGCTTTGAATGCCATCAATCAGCAAGTAATTTGCAATTTGAAACGTTAGGGATTGATTGCTTCAACTGTCATCAAAGCGACTACCTGGCAACAACTGCTCCCAATCATCAGGAAGCCGGCTACTCGACCTATTGTGTCGATTGCCACAGCGCGCAGGCCGTTTCGTGGAATGCCGCGAATTTTGAGCACAATTTCTTTCCTCTCCGGGGAGGGCACGCCATTAGTTGTTTTGAATGCCATACAAGCGGTACTTTCGACAAGTTGTCAACCGATTGTATTTCTTGTCATCAGGCAGCTTATAATGCAACAACTGACCCGGATCACCTGCAAGTTGGTTTTTCGACCAATTGCATTGAGTGCCATCAGACCACCGATCAAAGCTGGGATGCCGCGAATTTCGATCACAGTACGTTCCCGCTTACGGGAGGGCACGCTCCGGTTAGTTGTGTTGAATGCCATTCGGATGGTTCCGGCGTTAAACCATCGGCCGATTGTATTTCCTGTCACCAGGCAGAGTACAATGCAACAACTAATCCGAACCATCAACAAGCTGGTTTTTCAACCCTTTGTACACAATGCCACACGATTGATCCGGGCTGGGAGGCTTCGGATTTTAAAGAACACGATAGCCAGTATTTCCCGATTTATTCGGGAAGCCATAACGGGCGATGGAGCTCCTGCATCGAATGTCACAGTAATAATTCGAGTTATGCGGACTTCACCTGCTTTAGTTGTCATGAGCACAATCAAACTGAAACTGATGGTCGCCATAGTGAGGTATCGAACTACAGCTATCAAAGTCAGGCTTGCTATTCCTGCCACCCAACAGGCAGAGCTGAAAATTAATAACTTAAAAAGCTGACATGTGTTTTAAAGGGCCAAGGAAAACAGGATTGAGAAAAAATACCTTCAGTCGATTGATGCTGATGACAATAATCCTGTGTTTGACGATTGCACCACAGGCTTGGGCTCAGGAAAGTCCGAAAGAGTACCATGGGAAAATTAGTTACATCACCAGCCAAAATATTTATGTTCGCTTCGACGGCACGAATGACTTATTGGCTGGCGATACGATTTTTATCCGGATTGATGGAAGCTTAAAACCATTGATGTTAATTGAATCGAAATCTTCGTACTCGGCAATTGGTAAACCATTTCCCACTGTAACAGTATCGCTGGGGCAGGATGTTGTTGGCCGTTCACACCGGATGAAAACCGCACAGGCAAAAGGTGAAACTCACGTGAGCGAATCCGGGCTGAAAGCGGTTGAAGCGGTCTCTGACAGCACGGGCCGGGAGCCTGAGGAGAGCATATACAAACAACGCATTCGAGGGCGAATGTCTCTTTCATCTCATTCGTCATTTTCCAATGCCACATCCTCCGACAGTCACCGGGTACGCTACAGCTTGTCCTTACAGGCCCAAAATATCAATGACAGTCGCTTATCGCTGGAAACCTATGCGAATTTCAGCTATCTAAGCTCCAACTGGGCTGCTGTTCAGGACAACGTGTTTAATGCGTTGAAAATATACAGTTTGGCCCTTCTGTACCAGGCCGGAGATCGATCGGACATTTGGCTGGGGCGAAAGATTAACCCCAACTTATCGAACATTGGAGCGATTGACGGGCTGCAATTCGAAACCGGGGTGAAGAATTTTCGCTTTGGTGCGGTGGTCGGCTTCCGACCCGATTATCTCGATTACAGCTTTAATGCGGATTTGCTCGAGTATGGATTGTACGCGGCACACCAGGTTAACACCGGGAATGGTTCGGTACGCAGCTCGCTGGCTATTTTCGAGCAAACCAATTCGGGTGAAACCGATCGTCGTTTCCTCTACATTCAACATAGCAATTCCCTGCTCGAAAATTTGTTCTTTTTCCTTTCCAGTGAAATTGATTTGTATAAAACCAACGATGGAACCGGACAAAATACCTTCAGCTTAACCAGCTTTTATACCGCTGTTCGTTACCGCATGACCCGTCGGCTTTGGGCTGATTTATCGTATGACAACCGGAAAAATGTAATTTACTACGAAACGTTTAAGAACCTGGTGGATCAGTTGACCGACGAGGCAACCCGGCAAGGCGTGCAATTCCGGGTGAATTACCGGCCAGCGGATTTGATTACGCTGGGAGCAAATACGAGCTACAGAAAGCGCGAGTCAGATTCCCGCGCGTCAACGTCATATTATGGCTTTGTGTCATTAAATCAGCTTTCGAAACTGGAGGCAACAGTCACCTTATCGGCTAATGTATTGAAGACTGTTTACCTTGACGGATCGGTTTTTGGGGCGCGGGTTTACACTGATCTTATTCCGGGAAAACTCTCCTCATCATTGGGATACCGCCATGTTGACTATCAGTTTGTAGGAGCAGAAAAATCGCTGATACAGCATTTGTCCGAATGGGATGTCAATTGGCAGATTGCCCGAAAATTGTCCTTTTCGGTGAGCGGTGAGACGACTTTCGAGAAATCGGACCATTATAACCGGATATATATCAACCTGACGAAACGCTTTTGATATACTGAATTATTCAAAGCTTTGACTAACTTTCCGGAGTTGTTTTTTGTTACTTCAAAAAATGAATCTAGATTTTGAATAAAATGATTAAAGAATTTACCATGAGACTTTTTGTAGTGATGATGTTGGGAGCCGTATTAATGACTTCCTGTATTAAGAAGAAGAAAGAAACTGTGCAACCGCTTGACACGAGTGTTGGCAGCGAATCAGTTCATGAGGTGACCGTTAGTAAATCGCTTCAGGCAAGTGCCTATACCTACCTTTTAGTTGCCGAAAACGACCAGGAATACTGGATTGCTGTTGAGAAGATGGATCCGGAAATTGGAGGAACCTATTTCTTCGCCAATTCGATGGAAATGAAGGAATTTAAAAGTAACGATCTGGATACGGTTTTTGCAAGCGTATTCTTTGTTCAAAAACTCACAACCTCGAAAGAAACAAGTACGCTGAGCATGTCAAATCCTCACGGAACTGCTCCCGGCCGTAAGTCTGTCGATTTAGACGAATCGATTGCTATTGAGCCGGCTGAGGGGGGAATTACAATCGCTTCGTTATTCGAAAACAAAGCAACTTACTCGGGCAAGGAAGTATTGGTTAGCGGAAAAGTCGTGAAAGTGAACAACGGCATCATGGGACGCAATTGGGTACACATTCAGGATGGAACCAATGCTGACGGTGCTTACGATTTAACCTTGACAACAGACGCCGAAGTTGCTGTTGGCGATGTGGTGACCATGCAGGGAACCGTGGCGTTGGACAAAGACTTTGGTGCAGGCTATTTCTACGATTTGATTGTAGAAGGTGCAGCTGTGAAATAAGAAGTGCATCTGCATTTTCGAGGCTAAAAGCCCGGCATCCCGGTACTGATTGCAATCAGTCGGGATGCCGGGCTTTTTTTAGCTGTTTACGTGGACTCATGTTGCGGATTGAGTGAACGTGAACCGTCGGCTTTCCGTCAATCTGCGGATTGAGTGAAAGTGAACCGTCAGCTTTTCTTTAATCTATGGATTGGGTGAAAGTGAATCGTCAGCTTTTCGTCAATCTGTGGAATGAGTGAAAATGAATCGTCAGCTTTTCGTCAATCTGCGGAATGAGTGAAAGTGAACCGTCAGCTTTTCGTCAATCTGTGGGTTGAATGAAAGTGAGCCGTCAGCTTTTCGTCAATCTGTGGATTGAGCGGGCGTGAGCCGTCCGTTTTGCCCGCACGCCGAAATGAGCCCGGGGTGGCGAGCACTTTTAACCCCAGCCAGCGTGGTCTATTTTTTCAGGTAGAGGTTGCTGTCGCCGTAGCTCAGGAAACGGTAATCGTTCGCCAGCGCATGTTCGTACACGCGTTTCCAGTCGTCGCCAATAAAAGCCGAAATCAACAACAGCAAGGTACTTTGCGGCTGGTGGAAATTGGTGATCATCCCTTCGACAATGCGGAACCGGTAGCCCGGAACAATAATAATTTTGGTATGTGCCCCAATGGTTTGCGATTGATGTTTTTCCATGTAGTTAAGGATAGCCTGCAACGATTCTTCTTTCGAAACCTGTTGTTCGTTTTCGTACGGAAGCCATTGCTCAATATCGAGTTCATTCAGCGCACTGTCGGGCTTATGAACCAGTTTGACACCCAGCCAGTACAAACTCTCCAGTGTCCGGATCGAAGTTGTCCCAACAGCAATCAACCGTCCCTGGTGCGACAACAGCTTTTCAACCAAATCGCGACGAACAACCAGCTGCTCGGCATGCATTTCGTGTTCGCCAATGGTATCGGCCTTCACTGGCTTAAACGTTCCGGCGCCAACGTGAAGCGTTACTTCAGCACAATCAATCTGCTTTTCGTTTAAGCTTGAAAACACCGCATCGGTAAAATGTAAGCCTGCAGTTGGTGCGGCTACCGATCCTTTTATTTTCGAATAAATGGTTTGATAGCGTTCCAGGTCACTTTCCTCGGTCTCGCGATGCAAGTAGGGAGGAATGGGCAGGATTCCGGCCGCTTCAATTAAACTCGAAAAATCAACTTCCCGGCAATCCCAGCTGAATTTTACCTGTACCGATCCATCGATCCGCGCAATTTTTTCAGCCTTGAAATCAATTTGTTTGCCGGCTACATTCAACGGCATAACAAGTACTTCATCTTTCCATTTCTTCAAATTACCGACCATACAATTCCAGCTGCAGCTTTCGGTTTGCTGAAACGCAATTTGGTAGTCGGCCGGGTGCAAGGGATCGAGGCAAAAAATTTCGATGTTGGCTCCGGTCGCTTTCTGAAACAACAAACGCGCCCTGATTACCTTGGTGTTGTTGAAAACCAACAGGCTTCCTTCTGGCAGATAATCAGGCAAAACGTGAAATTGAGAATCGGCAATCTGGCCATTTCGCCAAACCAGTAGTTTCGACCGGTCGCGCTTTGCCAGCGGGTATTTGGCAATGCGCTCGTCGGGCAGTTCGTAATTCAGTGCCTGTGCACTGAGGTTGAAAATTGTTGTTTCAGAATTAGTCGTACTCATGGGCGGCAAAAATACAAAAAAATGAATTAGGGATTCAAGGAATGAAAGATTGAAGGACAGACAGATTGTTTGGAACTTGGAAGCCGAAACTTGGAATTTGGAACTTGCTTTTGTTACTTTTGTGTCAAAATAGAAAAGCTATGTATCAAGTTGGAGATCGGGTTAAATTTATGAATTCAGTTGGTGGTGGTATCATCACTAAAATTGTCGGTAAAAATATGGTTCATGTGGAAAATGAGGATGGTTTCGAAATTCCGGTCATGACTACTGAAATTATAATGGACGAAATCGATCAGGAAGGAATCGCAAACAGCGATAAAAAACCGGATGTGAGCGATTTTATTCGTCGGGGCACGGCACAGCCAAAACCTGCTGAACGAAAAGTTAAGGTTGAAGAACCGATCACAATTATTCGGGGAAATGATGAGCCTGAGTTTTACCTGGCCTTTTTACCCGAGGATAGCCGAAATCCGCTGGATGGACAAACCAAGGTTTACCTGGTTAACGACAGTAACTTTTTCATTCTGTATCATTACAGCCATTTCGAAAACGAGCAATATGTAACCCAGGAAGCCGGTAAACTGGAGCCCAATACCAAATTGTTGCTGGGAACGCTTTCGCAAGCTGATATTGCAAGCTTGCCGGCATTTGCGTTTCAGCTCTTGTTTTACAAAGACCAGTCGCCGCGGCTGGAAAAACCGCTTCGCAAAAAGATTGCCATCAACCCGGTGAAATTCTACAAGTCGGGAAGCTTTAAGCAATCAGATTTTTTCAGCGAAAAGGTGATGCTTTATAAGCTGAATGAATCGGAAATGGAAAAGGCCCTGAAAGAATTGAGCTCAAAGGATGTGAAGAAAGCAGCTCGAGAAAAGGAACCAGCGCGCGAACCACAAAAAGCAAAAGTTGAGTTGCCCGAATTGTTGGAAGTTGATTTGCACATCCACGAATTGATTGATAGTACTGCCGGCCTTTCGAACAAAGATATGCTGGATTTGCAGATGAATACGTTCCGGGAGAAAATGCAGGAAGCCATCTCCGGCAATAAAGTGAAGAAAGTTGTTTTTATTCATGGTTTGGGGAATGGCGTGTTGAAGCAGGAACTGCGCCGCGAACTGTCAACCAAATTCAAGAAATATGCCCACCAGGATGCCAGTTTCCAGGAATATGGCTACGGGGCAACCATGGTAATTATTCGTAAGTAATCATCAATGGCAAAAGGGAACGGGGATGAAAAATAGTCATCCCCGTTCCCTTTATCTCAAACGTTCTTATTCGTTCAGTTTGCGCAGGAGCTCACGAAGGTATTTCCCGTTTGGCGTTAACTCCTCATCCGTCCAGTTGCCATCAATGTTGGCTCCCGGTTTCAAAAAGGCTGTCGTCTCTTCTTTGTCGGTAATGTTCCAGCAGGCCCAACTCAGTTTGTGGTCTTCCATCCATTTCAGCCAGATGCGGTTCCGAGCCATGTCAAATTTGCCGTCGCCATTTGCTTCGCCAACTCCCCATTCGGTCACAAATAGCGGTAATCCTTTTTCCAGGGCATAATCGGCTTTTTTGCGCAACGATTCCTGGTGATTATTATCGGATGCGTAAAAGTGAAACGAGTAGCAAATGTTATCGTACCCGGTAATTGGATCATTGGCAGCCTCGTCAACATTCTGATCCCAGCGCGGGCTTCCAACAACAATCAGGTTTTTGCTGTCGTATTTTCGAATGACCGGAATAATCTGCAAGGCATAATCTTTCACAACATCCCAACTTTGGTAATCGGGTTCATTGAATATTTCATAGATCACCTGTGGGTTGCCCGCATACTTTTGTGCCATCTCTGCAAAAAATGCTTTGGATTCCTCCACGTGTTTTTCTGCATGGTGGTCGTGCCAGTCGATGAGCACGTAAACGCCGTTGTCTAAAGCCTTGTCGATGACAGTCGTTACCAATTCCTTTTGAAATTCGGGTTTGTCCAGGTAGCCGCCTTCAGGTTCGATACCCATCGACACCCGAATCAGGCTGACTTTAAAATCGGAGCAAATCCAATCAACAACAGCAGGATTATAGTATTTCTGTCCGTTCCAAATGCTCCACGAGAAACTGAGTCCCCGCAATTGTGGTGCTTTGTTGTGCTCGTCGACAATTTGCCCATTCGCGATTTTTAGTTGTCCGTGGTTCTCGACCGGTGTTTGTGCTTTTGCAGTATAAATTCCGGCGAAGAGCATCAACACCAATGCAATGCTTATAATTTTCATAGTTCGCTAGGTTAAATAATTGAAATAGAATTTAGTTATAAAGTTTAGCAGCCGTTGCTTCCTGCTGAAAAATTGTTTCCGGATCGTTGTAAAACTGGATAAAATCGGCTTCGCTTGGATGACCGGGATAGGGGGCAAAAGCTTCCCATATTTTATTCGTTGGGTTCCGCCAAACCAATACGTAGGATAGGCCGTAAGGTTTAAGCGTCTTCAGGATGGTTACTGTCCACCATTCGGTATCCGTTTCTATTGGTCCTCCGGCTTCAGTCATCGCTGCTATTTTCCCTTTCTCCTTGGCTAATCTTGACACTGTTGCCGCGCATTTATCCAGTAGATCCCTGTAGCCCGGAGAGCGGTCGTACATATCGAAACCAAGCAAGTCAATAACATCATCGCCGGGGTAGCGCTCCAGGTATTTTTCCTGAGACTTAAAACGATCGGTAGAGTAGGAGTAAAGCAGGTGATGAATGTTTTTCGTGTCGCGCAAATAAGTTTGGGTGAACCGCCAAAGAGCTTTATATTCTTCGGGGGTACATAAATCTTTCCCCCACCAAAACCAACTTCCGGTATGCTCGTGAAAGGGACGGAACAGAATAGGTACATAAGTACCATTATCAGTTTTTAAACTCAAAAGGAAGTCTGCCAGATGGTCGAGATACTGAGTGTACAATTCGTGTTTTTCTCCTCCGGGCAGAACTGAAGCGACTACACCGGGCGTAGAAACGTCCCAAGCCGTTCCGCCGGTTAATGGGTTGCGCAAATGCCAGCTGATGGTATTGACTCCACCGCGTTCATAAGCTTCTAGGATCCAATCACGGATTCGATCAAAGTATACCGAATCCAGGCTGTAAGCGTTGCCCAGTTCCAGATGTCCCAATTCCCATCCGTACACAGCGGGATAATCACCGCAAACTTCTTTCACATCCGATCGCCCCGGTTCATCAATCCAGCCTTTACCATAAGCCAGATCATCCTGATGGCCAAACATCATTCCTTGTTGTTGCTGCTTTAAAAGATGGTTATACAGGTGAACGGTTTCCTCAGTAGCCTGTTTGTCGGTTGGAAGGAGCAGCTCTTTTGCTGGGGTGATTGTACAAGCGGAAGTCGCGGCAAGTGCAAACAAAACCGCGATGTAGATTTTCGATTTCATTTAGTTGGTTTTTTATTGAAGCAGAAAAATGAGGTTGTTTTACTCCGTGTCAGACGGTGATTGTTGAAGCATTTTACGGAGCATTTTCCCCAGGGCATTATCTTGATTTAATTCGGCTGTACGGAAATGGAAGTTTTGACCGATTGCAATCAAAGAATCAAGCTTTGCCTGTGCGGTTTCCTGCAGGCTGTCGGGTGAATTCCTTCGTTTAAGCTGAAGTTCATAAACTTGTTGATCCAATTTGATTTTCTGCTCTTTCCAAGCCTGAATCGAATCGTTGGTGGCAGTTCCCGTAACAAAGCTGTTTTGATTCATTTCAACCCAAATTATCCCCTGTTCTTTAATCACCAATTGATCCTGAGCTTTTAATCGAAGCATTGGTTTCGTGCGAAGAATAAAAACTTCGTTGGGAGTAGGCGTTCCTTCAAATTTAAACTTTCCTTGCTCAATGGTGCATGAGTCAACGTTTTCGACAGTTGCTCCGAACACAGGAACCAAATAAACTTGTTCCCCATCAAAGGTGGTATCGGGCATTTGTCCTTGAATCGAAAAATGAGAATTGGGTTGGCAAGCAACGATCAGAATGATGAATAAAACAACGAAGTGACGCATGATTTTTCTGTTTTTTTGAGTTGGTCAGAAGAAAATGATACCGGTAGCGATATGCTTTCTTCAAAGTTAGTGGATAAAAAGAAACCACCTGTTACAGTGGTTTCCTCTCAATGATTGAAAAAACACGGCAATGGCTAATAGGTATAGCCTTTACGTTTAAACATATAGAACCAAGCAGTTCCCCAAGCATAGTTAACACCCGGCTCGGGGAAAGCCAGTTGCAGTTCATCTTCGGTCAGTTTCAGAATGTCGAATACATAGTGCAGTGGTTTACCTGAGCTGTTGGGTTCAAATCCCAGCGGAATTGTGTGGTTGGTAAATGTAATTTTACCATACGACCATACGGCCGAACCGTCAGAGTTCATCAGGTGGTTTGCTTCACCAAGATCCATGTTGAAGGTTCCTGTGCCATTTCCCGGAACAGCTGTGTTCTCGCCTTCATCAACGGAGTTAATGACTTGGAAATTTAATCCTCCGTTCAGGTCGAAAATGATTTCATCTGTGGCAGTTCCACCTTGGCTGAGAATGTCAGCGACTCCCAGTGCCCACCATTCTGGCTTCACACTGGCCAGATAGCCACCGTTACCCCAAATTTTTCCTCCGGGAATATCGGTTGCCCAAACCCATGATTTACCAGCTACATCGTTGGTTAGTAAGTTCCAGAACGGGTCACTAAAATATTCCGGATCATTTTGCTCAATAACGAACTCTTTGCTCACGGTTACCGGTCCGCCGGCACAATAAGCGGTTAGCGTTGCTGTGTATGTATTTTGTAGTGGGATGTAAAAATCCACGGCGTTATTATTGGATTGTTGCCCAAAATCGGTTTTCCAGAATGAAACTACCCCGGGAGCCGTATTGGTGCAAGTTGCTACGTTGCCGGTAATTGTGACATCCATATAGCTCATCAGCTCTGCTTCAGTGAGCACTTCCCCCGCGTCATGGCGCTCTTCAATGGGGTCGCATGCTACAAACAGCAACATTGCGGCAACCATCAGATATAATATATTATTTTTCATTGTTGATGTAATTTAAAATTTAACATTCAGGTGAAATTGCTTATTCCCAACCCGGACTTTGCTCCAGATTGCCATTTGACAGACGAATTTCAGTATCCGGAAACGGCAGGAACACCCGGCCAGCATTGAATGTGATTTTATAGGTTGTGTCTACATTGTCGGTTTTTACAGGAACACCGTTACAACCAGTAATCGCAGCTTCTGCATCTCCCCAACGCAATAAGTCGAACCAGCGAATACCTTCCAGTGCGAATTCATGGCGGCGTTCTGCTTTCAGAGCGGCTAAAGAATAGGTTACTGATGGCAGACCGGAACGGTCGCGAATATCATCCAGATAATCCTGAGAATGGCTTCCCAATTCAGCAGCCATCAGCTTGACATCAGCAAATCGGATCAGGATGTCATCCTGCATGTTCCACAATTGCATGTTGTTGGTACCTCCAAATAAATCGTAGTACATACCGGTATAAGTTCCGTCACCATCAACATCGCGAATGATGGCCGAGTATTTCTTATTCCACAAACCGGTTTCATCGCGGCAGTTCCATCCGGCCCAATTATAATTGTCGCCATAGGTTGGTTCATTCTCGTCGGTGTTGTCGATTATTGTTGATGTTTTACGAGGATCGCCAGATTCAAAACTGTCTCGCAACTGTGGGTTAACAGCTCCAATTCCCCAGCCATAACCAAACGGAGGGTAGTCGTATGCTCGAGGACTAGTGTATAAAACATGTTCGTTAGCGTATGCTAAGCGGCCGGTATTGCCCCAGTCTCCACTGTTGGTGTATTTTACCGCAAATACCGTTTCAGCACATCCATCGCCAGCCCAGGTGACGTCTTGAGCATATAAATATCCGTCGTCGTGCCCATCATCACTCAGTGAAGAGAAGGGCCAAATGCTGGCGTAATTGGGGATCAACGAATGGCCGCTGTTGGCAATACAATCTTCCAACCAGGCAACAGCCTGATCTTTTGTGATGGCTGCGCCATCAACTGTAGGCAGCTCAGTTTTATTGTAAAAACCGGTGTAGAACAGGAAAACACGGCCCATTAAAGCTTCGGCAGCCCATTTTGTTGCACGCCCTGACTCGAAATTCAGGTACGACTTGCTACTCATACTGTCAATCGCCATTTTTAAGTCGCTGGCAATTTGAGCATAGATTTCATCACTGCTGGCCCTGGGAAGGACATCCATCGCAGAATTCAAATCCAATGGAACCTCACCGAAAAATTTGGTTAAGCGAAAATAGAACATCGCTCTTAAGAAGCATGCTTCGCCGCGGTTTTGCTTGCGCAGTTCTACATCTTCGTAAGTCGCTTGATCGAAGTGTTCGAGTAAACTGTTCAGAATTAATATTCCTTCATAATTACGCTTGTAAAACGGGTAATAAAGGTCTTCAAGTGGTTTTTCAAATTTATCGGTACCACCAACTTCGATATCGTTTGTACCTCCACCACTGAAACAATCATCACTCAATAGGTTCGCCATTAATACCGGATGGTTCCCACCTCCGTCAATAGCCAGACAGGAGTAAGCTCCAATTAATGATTCGTCAACATCATTGGGATTACTATAGTAGTTTTCCGTGTTTTTTTCGTACAGGTTCTTTTGATCCAGAAAGGTATCGCCGCAACCTGAAAATACAGCAAGGATCGCAATCAATGCGGGTAATAATATTTTTTTCATTTCAACTTTCATTTAGGATTAAAACTTCAGGTTTACACCAATTAAATAGGTTCTTGCAGCAGGATACAACCCCAAATCGATACCCGATGCCCAGCTGGTATCGGATCCATATCCAACTTCAGGATCCATACCGTCATAACCGGTAAAGGTGTACAGGTTTTTTGCAGTCAGGTATATTTTGGCTTCACTAAGGAAGAGCTTCTTAACGATTTTCTTCAGATCATAACCAATTGTTAAGTTGCTGATGCGCAGGTAGTCGCCATCCTGAATGTAAAGATCGGAGAGGTTTTGTGTATTCCGGTGAGGAGAGGACAATAGCCGTGGGTGGGTGTTTGAAGTTCCCTCACCATGCCAGCGTTGAAAAACATCTGTTGTGTAGTTGTTCTTATAACTGTCGGCAAATGAACGATAAGACTTGGCAATTTGCTGACCAAAGGCTCCGTTCGCAGTTGCATTCATAAAGAATCCTTTATAGTCGGCACTCAACTGAACACCCAAGATGTAGTCAGGATTTGGATTACCGATCGATACTTTATCGAGTTCGTTAATTGCGCCATCGTTGTTTTGATCTACCCAACGTAAGTCACCCGGTTGTTGATCTTCAAAATATTTTGATCCATCAGGACCAACCCATGCGTTTGCTTCTTCTTCATTTTGAATGACACCGTCGGTCTGGTAGCCCCAGAAATAACCTATAGGATGGCCAACCTGTGCCCGGAAGATTTCACCTGTACCTTGACTTAATACATTGGAAGCACCATGTATAATTCCTTCAGTATTGTTAATACCTGTAATTTCGTTTTTGTTGTGAGCGACTGAAACATTAATACCATAGTTAAATTCGCCGGCTCTGTCGTGCCAGCCCAAAGCAATTTCAACCCCTTTGTTGGTTACCTGACCACCATTAATGGTAACACCATCTTTCCCGTTGTGTGCTTCAATCCCGGTCCAGACCAACCAGTCTTTGGTGTCTTTTTTATACCAATCGAAATTAATGCTTAAGCGTGATTTCAATAGATTGGCATCAAAACCGATGTTTAACTGTTCTGAGGTTTCCCATCCAATGTTCGGATTGGGGATTCGGGCAGGGCTCGACCCAATTGAGCGTGTCGTTTTATCTGCACCAAAACCATAGGCCCAGTTGTAAAAGTTGTTTCCGTCATCTAAATAAGCCAGCGTTGAAGCGTGAAGGAAGCTACTCACACGTTCGTTACCCACTTGGCCCCAGCTGGCTCTGATTTTCATGAAATCAAGAAAGTTATTGGTTGAATTCATGAAAGGTGCATTCGTGAGCACATAACCTGCCGAAACTGAAGGGAAGTAACCCCATCTGTTGCCTTTTGTAAATCGGGAAGATGCATCACCGCGAAGCATAGCAGAGAACAAGACGGTTTCTTTGAAGTTGTAAGAAACCCGTCCGAAGTAAGACATCATTGCCCAACCGTAATCATCTCGACCACCGATTGATGTTGTGCTGGATGCACTTGGTGTATTGTCAATATAAGCATGTTCAAAATCCTGGAACAGACTACTTTTGTTCGTGATGCCTAAGCTGACACTTTGTACAGACTTTTCAATGCTGTTACCGATCAGTGCTTCAAAGTTATGATCATTATTGATATTGAATGTGTAGCTCAGTGTGTTATCCTGAATGATGCTCCGATTTGTCCAAAGGTTTTGCGATACTTGGTCTGCATCGGTTGTGTACCGAGGTCCAAGATTATATTGTGGAGTCCATTGGCGGCTATTTCCCCAACCCATATTAAAACCAAAGCTTGAGCGTAATTTTAGATTTTTGATCGGTTGAACGACCAGATAAAATGACCCAACCAGTTGATTGTTGTCGTTTTCACCATTTTTGGTCGAATAATCCATCATTGCAACCGGGTTTGGGTCCGATGAATTCCATCCAATGGTTTTGTGGTAGTCACCGTTCTCGTCGTATACCGGCATAAAAGGGGCGGCTACCAAGGCATTGTGTACATCGTTCCAATAGATGTTACCTTGACGAATAGAATTGTTTTGGCTATTGGTGTAAGTTAAGTTTTCACCGAATGTTAAAGCATCAAAACCAGAATTTGAAATCAGGATGTGTTCTGTATTCAAACGAAAATTAAGACGTTTGTAGAAAGAGTTGGATTGTTTACCAACGATACCTTCCTGGTCGAGATAAGAAACACCGAAAGAATAGATTGATTTTTCAGAACCTCCCTGAATGCCAATTGCATGACTCTGTACCGGCGCGTCGTTAACCATCATTTCCTTAAACCAATTGGTTCCTTCCCATTCGCCACTTTGAATTTTATCCCAATCGGGTACCATTCCTGCAAAATCATGAGGTGCATTCCCAGCATTAACCACAGCTTCGTCCATAATATTGGCGTACTCTTTTGCCGTTAGCAAGTCGGGCAACTTGTATACATTTTGTACACCATAATAACCATCGTAAGTAATAACCGGACGCATATTTTTGCGACCTTTCTTGGTGGTTACCAAAATAACCCCGTTAGCACCACGCGAACCATAGATGGCTGCAGAAGCGGCGTCTTTTAAAACATCGATGTTCTCAATATCGCTTGGACTTAAGTAGTCAATATTTCCCTGGATCACACCGTCCACAATATAAAGAGGGCTTGAATCACCTGTCGTACCGATACCGCGAATATTAATCTTGTTCGAAGCACCCGGTTGGCCGTTGTTTTGAGTAATGGTGACCCCTGGGGTAATCCCTTTCAGGGCGTCCATGGCCGTAGTTGTATTTAAGGATTGAATGTCTTCACCTTTGACGTTAGTATTTGCACCAGTTAACAATTTTTTCTTCTGTACACCATAGCCGATGGCTACAACTTCCTCCAACCCAATCGATTCTTCGTCCAATGCCACATTGAAAATACTTTGGTTTGCAACAGGCATTTCAATGGTTTTCATTCCAACAAAAGAAAAGATTAAAACGGCATCTCCGGGAACATTAGTAAGCACGAAATTACCGTCCATATCGGTAACTGCACCCGTGGAAGTTCCTTTAACAATAACGGTTGCTCCGGGAATAGGCTCCCCCCCTGAAGAGGTAATTGTACCAGTCACCTTCTTTGTTTGTTGCATTTGGTTGGCAGCTGCTGTTTCGCTTAAGGCAATCTGCCGGTCATCGATCCGGTAGGTAATCCCAGTATTCTCAAAAAGGTCATTTAAAACCTCTGTGATTACCTTGTCCTCTGCATTGATGCTGACGACACGTTCGACATTGACAAATTTGCCATTGTACATGAAGTAATATTCTGTTTTGTCTTCAATATCCTGAAGGACTTTTCGAATCGTTGAATTCGAATGGTTTATCGATAGTCGGTTGCTTTGGGAGTAGGTATTTACAGCAAATACCTGAGACACCAATAACAAGCATAAGGCTATTGTTATCCTCATAGTTTTCAATAGTTTGGATTTCCAGAGCGTATTTAGTCCGGAAACCATCGTTAAATAGTTTTTTTTCATAATTTCGTAATGATTTGAATTAGAAGTTCAAGTTAAATGGAGCCCAGGTGCTGGAAACATGACAGGCTCATCGCGAAAGGAGATGTTGGAGCATCTCCTTTTTTTCATCGAATTAGGTTAATTCATTGGCAAAAAGTTTTGATCATTTCGTACTATATTTTATTAAAATTGTGGGTTTATAATTCTGATAGCCGTTGTCTTTAACGACTTCATATTCTAGTTGAGAGGTAAATTCCAGCAATTCCAGAATTTTCTTGAGACTTTCGGTTTTTATGGTTGCAGTGAAAAGGTAGTTGTTGATTTGCGGGTCACTCACTATAATTTTGACATTGTACCAGCGTTCGAGCTGCCGAAACACATCCGACATCAGTTCGTCTCTGAAAATGAGCTCGCCATTGATCCATGAGGTGATTCTTTGAACGTCGGCGGGCTGAATATTGAATCCCGGGTGTCCTTTGGTATACCGGGCACTTTGTCCCGGATTTAACTCAGAAAAACTGGTTGCATCTTCGTAGGGTCCCTGAAACAAACTGACTTTTCCTTCTTTTAACACAACATCGATGGTTGCATCTTCTTTGTAGTTGCTGGCGTTAAAAGAGGTTCCCAGAACTTTCAGCCCGATGTCTCCCATTTGGAGGATGAACGGCTTCCTGGCATTTTTGGCGACCTTAAAATAAGCCTGTCCCCATAACCGAACATCGCGAATCTTTTCTTCGTTCATATCTTCCGGATAGATGATCGATGATCCCGGATTCAACCAAACTCTAGTGCTATCGGGTAGTGTGACAATTTTAATTTTTCCGTTTGGTGCAGTAATTTCCGTTAAAAGGGTATGCGTGTCAGTCTTCCATCTAACTTCCAGAAAATAAGAAGCAGAAATTAGAAAAGAAAGAAGAAGCGCGGCTGCAGCAGCAATGCTCCATTGGTATAACTTTCGTACTGCCTTTCTTTTGGGGGTGTTTTTTTGAATATTCTTTTGGATGGAAGACAATATCTTACGTGATGATTGGGGTCTGACGTCATCGAAATTATTGGTCTCCCATTGTTCGTCCATCAATTGGTGCAGTTCTGTCAACTTCGATTGGCTGTTGAAGTTTGTATAGAGTTCTTTCAGTTCTTCGCTATTAAGTTCCGGTTTGTTAAACAGGCTTCGTAACAGTTCGAACAGTTTAGTGTTGTTAGGCATTTTACTCCGTTTTATACAAGCAATACACTTCTGCTTGGAAAAACTATGAGTTGGATTGGCTTTTTTTTTGAAAAATAATTTCGAATTTAAGTAATGTGCAGTTTATGAGACAAATAGAGTGATGGCTAAAATGCTAAATTTCTTCAGTCCTTCGAGTAATTCCTTGTTGGCTTTCGACAAATGGCTGTCAATTGTAACTACGGAGATGTCGAGTTTTTCACTGATTTCTTTGCGACTCATGCCGTCGAATTTCTGCATCCGGAATATCTCTTGTCGTTTTGGAGGCATCGCTTTTACCAGCGCTTCGATTATTGTGCTTGTCTCCTGAAGCATCAAGTAATCATCAACATTATTTTCCAGTAATTCGGCATAAAGCTCAAAATTATTTTCTACAATTCGTTGATTGATCTTTTTGCGACTGTGATTCAAAAAAGCATTCTTCCCGACTTTAAACAGAAAGGCATCAAAAGGGTAGGACTCATTAAAAAGCGCCCTTTTTTCCCAAATTCTGATGAATGTATTTTGAAGTATCTCTTCGCTATCGCTATGCGAGTGGGTTAAGCTAAATAAAAATGCATAGAGCCTCTTATGGTAAGTGTTAAAGAGATATTCGAAGGCGTGTGCATCACCTTTTTTGAAATCTCGAATAATGGCAATATTAGGCTTGCTGGTTGTCAAGAGCTCTCAGTTGGGTTTATAAGAAGGCTCAAATATAAACAAAGCTTTAAAATTCAAGATATTAATCAATTGAAATTTTATTGTTTCAGGATTAATAAAAGATGTTTTGGATATGCACATTTTTTCACCGTGTTTATTCTCAGAATTTTAGCTTGCAATTTTCCTGAATTATTACCCAGAAACCGGCGTGATATTTTAAAACATAAAAATAATAAGAGAATTAAACGATTGTATGTCAATGCACAATTGTGCTTTTGTTCGCTACAGCGAATATTTTTTTAATGGAAGGAGCTGCGTTTTGATTATTTTTTTAGTTTTGCACTCACATTTGAAGGGGATAGCCCAATCACAAGATGTTCTTTTGATTCGTTTCTAATCTTCAATGTTCCGAAAGGAAATGCCCAGGTGGTGAAATTGGTAGACACGCCAGCTTGAGGGGCTGGTGCCCGTTTAGGGCGTGCAGGTTCGAGTCCCGTCCTGGGCACAAAAAGCCGCGGTTTCCGCGGCTTTTGTCGTGTATGGGGGATGCAAGGGGGGATGGAAACGCACATTTCCTTCAACGCTTGTTCGTTTGATTCAACTTTTCAAAATACCCAAAGCAATATTAAGAAGCTACTCTACTTCATTATTTGATACTGAATAATTACGTACATATTCGATTTATAATGATTTAGAAGTATGTTGAGATTATGAATTTATCCAATATGGAAGATTAATAACTTCAACAAAAATCAATAACAGAACATCTTGTTCGTACATCAATTCCTGAGAATACAATAAAAAAAGCTTTCCAGCTCAGAAGGTGGGGTGTTATTTAAAACTGTTCAAAATTAGCATGCGTTGCAATTTTAATTAAGTAAAATTCGTAAATTGTATTTCGCGAGAAAATCCCGAAAAGGGATAAGATTTAAAAGCGATAAAGACTGGATTCTAAAAGCCCCAAAATAACCTGACCTTATTTAAATTATGAGAAAAATTCTAATTATTCCACTTTTGCTGGTGGTCTCCAGCTTTGATGTGTGCGCAAAAAAAGATGATGAAAACTACCAACTTGCAACAAGATTAGCCAAAGAGTATCCCAAAGAAGAAGCTGTTATTTTAAATTCGACAACCGAAATTTCGTTCAGCGCAAGCGTGAATGGAACCATTTATGCCATGGAAAAAAATTCGGAAGAAATAATGAGTCTGAGAATGAACGCGCGGATCTCGCGTTTTGTTTTTTATGATTCGTACTCGGAAATTCAAGACAGCAGGTTGGCTGATGAAAAAGGAAAGCGGATTTCAGTTTCTCCGGTTTGTGGAAACTATGAGCAGGAAGACCTTTTCCACTCGGACGTGAAGGTATGCAGCTATGCGAGAAGCCTGGATTTGATCGGAGATATCTTATGCTTTGACCATACAAAAAAGTATTTGGACCTGAAATATCTTTCGCGGCAATATTTTAGTGACCCCATGCCGATCCGAAATAAAACCATTACGCTGTTGATCCCCGACTGGCTTGAATCGGACATTCTGTTGGTGAATGCAGAAAACTACCAGATTGAAAAACATTCGGAAAGAATCGCCAATAAAGAATTGACAAAGGTTAGCTACCATGCAGTAAACTTGAAGGGGTACGAACATGAAAATTTCAGCTTAGGTATGCAGAGATCTTATCCGCACATTTTGATTCTTAATAAGAAGGTTAAATTGGATAAATCGAACCAGGATTTATTGGCAGATTTGAACGACAAATATGCTTGGTGCAAAAAACTAATTGACGGGCTGGATACGGATTATTCTGAGATTGGGCCCCTGGTGAATAAATTAACCACAGATGCAAAAACCAATCTGCAGAAAATTGAGCGCATCTTTTATTGGGTTCAGGATAATATTAAATACCTGGCTTTCGAAAATGGGATAGCAGCTTATCAACCTGATGAAGCACACCAGGTTTTGGCAAAGCGCTATGGCGACTGTAAAGGAATGGCAAATCTTACCAAAGCGATGCTGAAAGAGGCCGGTTTAGATGCCCGTTTAAGTTGGTTGGGGACAAACTCGATTAATTACGATTATTCGCTACCGACGCTGGCGGTTGACAATCACCAAATTTGCACGGTTTTTCTGGATGGTAAAACTTACTTCCTGGATCCGACCGAGAAGTTTATTGGAATTTCGTCGGTGGCTGAAAGGATACAGGGGAAGCCTGTTATGATAGAAAACGGAGAGCATTGTTTGCTGGATACCATACCGGTACTATCGAGCGAGCATAACCTCGAACAATATAAAATAGACTTCGCCGTCAACAAAGACAGGCTGGAAGGAAACTATCACGCCGAGTATGACGGCAACAGCATGCTCGACTTGTTTCGTTTTTTAAATTCCAATGAAAAGAACAAGGAGGCAGAGCTTTTGGAAGACTATCTTGATCGTGGGCACAGGAACGTGGGATTTTCTTCGTTATCGTACGAGAATCTGTATAAACGTTCTGCTCCCTTCAGTATTGACGCCAACCTTGATGTAGAAAACAGCGTCAATGCCTTTTCGGACGAGCTCTATATTGAAATTGATCCTTATAAAGAGTTCAATTTTTTTTCGATAGAGGAAGAGCGGGTCGATGATTTCTATATCGGTGAGAAAATTGACCTGACAGCCGAAATTAGCTTGCAAATTCCGGCCGGCTGCCAGGTTAAGCATCTACCGGACGAACTTTCATTATCCAATGATTACTATTCCATACAGTGCTCCTACGAGCTTGTCGGAAATAAAATCAAGTACCTAAAGGCATTTCGCTTCAATCAATCCATTATTCCGGTCGAAGAATTTGAAAACTGGAACGATGCCATAAAGCGATTGGATCAATTTTACGAAGATCAAATAGTACTAACACTTAACAAATAAACGATATGAAAAAACGAATCTTGCTGAGCTTTGTTTTCCTGTTGTCAGCCGGCCAGATAATCTTCGCTCAAACTAAAGAGGAGCAGGAAGTCAAAGAGCGGATGTGGGGTGATCAGTTCGAAGGGTTTCAACAGACAAAAGCCCCGGAAAAATGGAAGGACGAATCGGCCGTAATTCTGGGGCGGACTTTCGATTATGAAGTGAAAGCACTCCCGGTTGTTCCCAAATTATATGAGGGAACCTTTTTTCACGAAAGAGTGCTGTTGCAGGACAAAGCTGCCATCGAAAAATATTCAGAGTTCAACACGGGCGTTATTTTAGGGAAAAAAGGAATTTTTAAATATTCTAAGGACAAGGAAATTTATATCGGCATTAAGATTATTAAACCAGATGGAAAGGTTGAAGAGGTAGATACAACCGAGGGCGTTGTAAAAGAAATGGAATCGGACAACAAAAAAGCGGAATACAAAAGTTTTGCAGTCCCAGGCATAGATGTGGGTGATATTTTGGATTTCTACTATGTCGAAAAGAGGATAGTTCCAAGTGGGGTTATTGCGAAGTTAGAGACACAATACATCCCGGTTGCTTCTGAATATCCTGTAGTCATTCAACGTATAGCCTTGAATCATAAGAAATGGTGCTTCTTGCTGGCGAAATCTGTAAATGGAGCTCCGGAACTTAAATTTGATCGAGAGTCTGAAGAAGGATATCGAACCTATTCACTTGTTGATCGGGATCGGGAAAAGATTGATTATGACGACTACCATTGGTTTTTTCCTCGCAGGGAAATCCCAATGATAAAGTTTGAAGCTTATTTTTCTACAGCTCGTGCAAGAAAGGTCTTTGGTAGTTATGGCTTTTTTCTAACTCAGAATCAAGAAATGAAGAGCACCTTAAAAGACGAAGAGATTCTAAACCTAATATCGTGGGCAAAAAGGGTTTCGAAGTCACAATACTCTGGATTGGATAAGTTTATATCTGAAAACTACAAAAAAGAAAAGGACATCAATGTGTTTTTGGAAGAAGCTTATTATTTCGCTCGACAAGAGTCTTATAGAAAGGGATTCGAGAATGCTTATTTGAATGATTTAAAACAGCCCAATGGCATTATCGATTTAGCCTTTGCTGCTAAAATGTCCAATTTCCTGGATAAGAAAAAAATCAGTTATGATTTTATCGTCACCCCTAAGCGCTGGGATACGGGCTTGGACGACATGTTACTCTATGATGAACTTGCTTTCTTGCTGCGCATAAACACGCCTGACCCGATCTATCTGACAAACTTCAACCGGTTTTCCCTTTACAACGAAATTGATCCGGGATTTCAAGGCAATGAAGCTTACAAGATCAGCTTCAAGAACAAGAGCCTAATAAAACTGAACAAGAACATTCCTGTGTGCCCGGATAACTTCTCGGTTAGTACAACCGAGTTGAATGTGCGCTTGTCGGATTCAAACCTCCAGCAAATGGTGGTTAATGAAAGCACATCAATGACCGGAGCTCTTCGGAATAAGTATATTTCCAGCTTTGTAACGCCTTACGAATACATCGATGCCTGTAAAAACGATAAATATGAAACGCCACTACTTGTCGATGTCTATAAATCTAAGGGTAAAATAGAGGAGTTAACAAAAATGCGGGAGACAAAAGTCAACGAAGATAATACAGATCGAAAGACAGAAGTCCAGGAGTTGATAAAGGGAGAGTTGGGCTTGAAAAATGATTTTGACATCGATTCTATTCGTATTGTTTCTCTGGGGATGTGGAGTGAAGCTTCTGAGTTGAAATACTCAGTTGATTACCGGATTAATGAGTTTGTGAATAAAGTTGGCCCCAATTACCTGCTCGAAATCGGGAAATTGATGGGAGGACAGATTGATATTGATGACAAAGAAGTAAAACAACGTAAGCTGGATGTATATTTTCCATACGCACGGGCTTATGAAAATGAAATCTGTTTCGAGATTCCGAATGGTTACACAGTTAACGGTATCGAAAATCTGGTTAGTGATTTTTCAAACGGGTATTGCGAATTCCACTCGAGTGCCGAGATGGTTTCAAACAAACTGATCTTTAAAACCCGAAAAGCCTATAAAACCAATTTTATGAAGGCCGAAAACTGGAATGATTTGCTTGATATGCTAAATGCAGCGACAAAAATATCGGAACAAAAAGTTCTACTTAAAAAGATATGACAATACTACTTGGATGGAAGAGCCCTGTTTAACAAGGTTCTTTCTTTTTTGAAATTTTATCCATGTAGAATAAATATATGTAACTTGTAAATACGCATATTTTATCATAAATATTAGTGAATTGTACGATTAATTTCCAGCGAAAAAGGAATTCCGCAGAGAACTGGCAACGGTGGGGAAGAATTATAGATATCTTTGGATGTTGAATCCGGAACAAATAGAAAATCGCGAAAAAGAATGGAAACGGAGCTGAAGAAAAGCTCGAACAAAAATTGTGGAAAACCGCAGATATAGGCACAGTTGCCGATACCTTTCATAACTGGCTCAATCAAACCTACGACTATGAGAATGTAACAGGCTTATGTAAATCGGCCAGCCTAGCCGATATTAAAAAACACAAGTTTGTTATGACACCTGGCCGTTATGTCGGTATTCAGGACGAGGAAGACGATTATATTCCTTTCGAGGAAAAAATTGAAAACCTAACAGGAAAACCGGGCGACAGATGCAACTAGTTGCGGAGCTGAATCAAGAAATAAAGATGCAATTGGCTAAAATCAGAATTGAATTATGACACTGGCCGAACAAATACAAAAAGGAGAAAGCAAGACGCTGGAGTTAAAGGAAACTTTACCATAGGGTGAGCAGATCGCCAAAACAGTGATTGCCTTTTCGAACACCAGTGGTGGTAAGCTGATTATTGGTGTGAACGATAAGCGCGAGGTGGTGGGTATTGACGACAATGCCCCCTGTTTGAGTTACAGGATCGGGTGGCTGCTATTATTTCCGATAGCTGTTCTCCCGGAATCATCCCCGAGATATACAGTGTAAATATTTCCGGCAAGGTGGTGCTGGTAATTGAGCTCGTTCGCGGGAATCTAAAGCCATATTTTCTGAAAAGTATGGGGAAAGCCGATGGCACCTTCATTCGGATTGGTGCAACAAACCGACAGGCCGATCTGGAAACACTTACCGAGCTCGAACGGCAATAACGAAACATCAGTTTCGATGAGGAAATTTGCTACGACGAAGAATTTAAGGACCTGGACATTGCTTCTTTGCTTAAAAATTTGAAGAGCATGGTAAGCCACTAAATAAAGAGCGACTGAAGAATCTCAAGCTCATCAAAGAAGAAAAGGGCAAGCTGTATCCGACCAATGCACTCATGATTATTCTCGGAAAATTTTGGCATTGCACCGTTAAATGTGCTCGTTTTAAAGGTACCACGATGTCTGTCTTTACTGATAAAAAAGAATATGGCGGAGATATATTCACGATGCTGGAAAGCACACAGAGTTTTGTGTTAAACCATATCAATTTAAAAGGCGAAATTAAAGGGCCGTACCGGACCGATACTTGTGAAATACCGGTTCCGCCTATTCGCGAAGCCTTGATCAATGCAGTCATTCACCGCGACTACGTGAATTGTGGCCGCGATATTAAGGTCGGAATTTACGACGACATTGTAAACATTGTGTCGCCGGGCGGTTTGCCCAATACGATTACTATTGAAGATGCACTGAACGGCCGGAGTGAAGCCCGCAACCGTGTTGTTGCCCATGTTTTTAAAGAGCTCGGACTGATAGAGCAATGGGGCAATGGAATTAACAGGATTGTTACCGCCTGTGTGGAGCACGGTTTACAAACGCCTACGATTGCCGAAAAGAATGATTTTTTTGATGTGGAACTGATTCGTCCGCGAACGATTACGACCGATTCTCAGCCTGAGACAAAAGGCGAGCAGTCCGAGTTGCAGCTCGAGTCTAATTTAGTGCAGCCTGAGTTTAAAAACCTTTTGGAACAGGGGATTGAGCGGGAACAGCAGGAGTTGCAGCAAGAGTTTAAAGACCGACAGCCAGAGTTACGGCCCGAGTCATTATACGCAGCCATAGTGCTCAAGCTGGCCGAAAATAATCTCTCAAAACAAGGCTTAGCTGATGCGTTGGGTCACAAAAGCATTTCTGGACAGTTAAAATTGATACTTAGTAAATTACAGGAAGACTCATTGATTGAATGGACAATTCCTGAAAAGCCAAATAGCTCGAAGCAAAAGTACAAGCTCACCAAAAGGGGATTAGCGTTCTATGTTTTGGTGAAAAGGAGGGGAAGGAATGAGTGAGTGGACGGAATTTCAAATAGGGGAACTGTACAACGTTTCTTCAGGACTTTCTAAAGCAGCAGACCAATTGGCTTTGGAAATACATTTATCAGTTTCAAAGATGTTTTCAATAATTGCTTTTTACCTGAAAATCCAAATGGATTAGTTAATTCAAATGAGAAGGAACAAACAAGTTGTTCCGTTAGGGCTGGAGATATACTTTTAACGCGAACAAGCGATGAAGTTGGAATGTCTTCAGTAGCCTTGACAGATTACTGCTCGTTCGATTTTCCATAGCGTAACTGGCATAATGGAATCTGAAATTCGGCGGTCCATGCTGAATCCTCATAAGCCACCTTGGCGTACCACACGGCATTCCAATTGGTATCCCAACCATCATTGGCTACCCAAACGTCGATTTTTTGACCGGCAGAGGTAATATCGAAAACGAAAGCTGTTCTGAGGTCGTGATAACTATCGAAATGGACACCTACCACATCGCCGTCGTAATTGTCTCTTCGGCCCAGTCGGCGAGTTATTTCACTGCGATTATCATAGGCGCGAATCGCGACAAACACATTCTTGTCGTCGTAAAGAATCTTCAAGTCGGTTGGGTGTGTGGCTTTGGCTTTATAAATAGGTGCATATTGTATGTAATCGTTTTGCCACTCGCCAAGCTTCCAGCAATCGTCATCCAGCTTCCCGTCAATTTTAGGAGGATTGGAGATCCGTATTGTGGTGTACACTCTTTTTTTGTGCCTGGTTGAATCCTGAGCTGAACTTCCTCCGAAAGAATTTTCAGAGGAAGTTCTAACCCCGAGGGAATACGAGCTGTTTTGCAAACCTATTGCAAACCACCCCAGCAATAGAAGCCAGGCCAATGTGAATCGGTGCATTGCCTTTTATTTAGCTGCCTTTGACATGAATTTCTTCGACAGCCATTTCCGAACCGGGACATCATAGAATTTAAACAGTCCATGTGCCAGTGCAACTGTAACAACGAGCAAAGCTGCAGATATCAAAACCAAGGTTGTTTTAGCATAAGGTGAAGTATTTATAAACTCCTGGTTCTTCGCAATCCATGTCATATACATGTATATGAAAGGGTAATGAATGATATACAGTGGGTAGGAAATGTCGCCAAGGAAACGACTTAGTTTGGACGCCATTTTTGTTTTCAAGTCTCCGCTTGCGCCAATATACACGATAAGGGGAAAAATCAAAATAATCGTTAATGAATCGTAAAGTCCATTCATCCAAACTGTTTCATGTGTCCCAACTCTTGGGATAGCCAAAAAGACAAACAGAATTAAGCTGGCCCATGTAAAGGCATTTTTAATTTGCCCGGGTTTCACAATGCGCGATAATAAAAGACCTGCAAGAAACGGATATAGCAGTCGGGTAAAGCCAATTCGCAATTGAGCGGGGTCAATGGACCAACCTCCAATTACATCGCCATGAGGACTGGTAACGGCAAGATGAATAAGCGCTGCTCCGGCGATGAACACCAGGATAGCCAAAACAGTATTTGACAGTTTGCGAATGAACAGCGCATACAGGATGTTTCCGATGTACTCGAAAAACAGTGACCATGCGGGGCCATCTAAAGGGTGCATTTCAGTCCAGCCCCTGATATCCAATGAATTGCCAATAGGTATTAAGGTGAAACCAATTACCATCACCAACAACATTTTCCACACAGGCGTTTGCGCGATCGCAGGGAAAAAATAGGAATCTTGCAAATAGAACGTTGCCGCGCCAATGAGCATACCCACAATAATCATCGGGTGCAGGCGGACTAAACGTCTCTTGAAGAAATCCTTCAAACTCATTTTCCCCCAACGGTCGTCATAGGCATAGCCGATTACAAAGCCGGAAAGAACAAAGAAAAAGTCAACGGCCAAGTAACCATGATTGATAATTTGTTTGGCATGGTCGCCGTCGGTAAATGTTTCGAGAATGTGAAACAACACCACGATGATTGAAGCAACACCACGTAGTCCATCCAGAATCTGGTAGTGCTTTTTTGTATCGGTGAAGCCGATACCAGAGTTTTTTAGAAGTTGCATATTCAGAATTTGAGTTTATTGTTTTAGACTAAAATTTACCTTACCTTTTACATCCAGCGAAGACGCTCCTACAATTGCTGCAAATTTGCCAGGCTCGGCTACCCACTGGTGCTTTTCCGGGTCGAAAAAACTTAAGGCAGATTTGTCGACCGTAAAAGATACTGACTTTGTTTGGCCGGGCATTAGTTTAACTTTTTTAAACGCTTTTAATTCTTTCACCGGACGTGGAAGCGAGGACTCCAGATCGCTGATATAAAGCTGTACTGTTTCTGAGCCACTACGGTTTCCGGAGTTGCTGACATCAACTGTAAATGTTATTTTATCGGAACTGGTTAGTTCTTTTTTATCGGCCTTCAGGGCTCCGTATTTGAATTGAGTGTAACTCAAACCGTGACCGAAACAAAATAGGGGGGCAATGTTTTGACTTTCATACCAGCGATAGCCAACGAAAATACCTTCATCATAATGCACCTGACCGTTTGCGCCCGGGAAGTCTCCTTTTGAATGGGCACTACAATCCTCTAGTTTCTTCGGAAAACTGAATGGTAATTTGCCCGATGGATTGATATCTCCGACAAGAACTTCAGCCAAGGCATTGCCGGCTTCGGAGCCGAGATACCAACCCTGAAGAATTGCAGGGACCTTGTCAACCCAAGGCATGGCTACCGCGTTACCAGAGATGTTGACAACAATAAGATTTGGATTTGCTTGGCATAGATACTCAAGTAGCCGATCCTGATTGTAAGGCAGTTCATACCATAGCCGGTCGTAGCTTTCAGCATCCTGCTGGTTGCTTTTATTCAATCCGCCAAAAAAAATGACACAATCAGATTTTTCGGCCAAGGCACAGGCCTCAGCAATTAACTCTTCCTCACTGCGGTTGTCAGATAAATCCTGACCGGTAACTACACCGTTATAGGCACTTCCGATATCACCAACATAACCACGGGCATAAGTGATTTCGGCCTGTGTTCCAATTCTGTTTTTCAATCCCTGGAGTGGTGAAATTTCGTATTTCACCTTAAGAGAAGAACTCCCGCCGCCAACAGTCATCATTTTGATGGCATTTTCACCAACAACTGCAATTCGCTTGACTTTATGCAGGTTGATAGGAAGTGTATTGTTCTTGTTTTTCAAAAGGACTATACCTTCTTCTGCTATTCCGAGTCCTGCCAGAACATGTTCGTCAGAGACAAGCGAGCCAAACGGCTTATTTCTGTTCATGGCCGTGAGAAAGGTCAGTCGCAGTACGTGGCGTACTTTATCGTCAAGTTCTGTAGTGTCAACTTGTCCTAATTTAATCAAGTCCAGATATGGTTTTGCCAGGTAATAATTATCGTAGGCGTTTGTGACACCAGCTGCCAATCCGTCGGTCCAAGTGCCAAATTCCATATCAAGACCGTTTGTGATGGCCTGTCTCGTGTCGTGCGTTCCGCCCCAATCGGAAATCACAGTTCCCTCGAATCCCCATTCTTTTCTAAGAATATCTTGAAGTAGGTATTGGTTATGGCAACCATGCTGTTTTTTATATTTGTTATAGGATCCCATAATGGACCAGGTACCGCCCTCCTGAACCGCTGCTTTAAATGCTGGCAAGTAAATTTCATATAATGCACGATCGTCAACGTTCACATTCACCGTAAACCTGTCCGTTTCCTGGTTATTCAGCGCAAAATGTTTGACACAGGTAGCCACCCCGTTTTGCTGTACTCCTTTAATATAAGGAACCACCATTTTGGAGGCGAGAAAAGGGTCTTCACCCATGTATTCGAAATTTCGACCATTTAACGGTGAACGATAAATATTGACACCGGGGCCAAGTAAAACATCTTTTTCGCGATAGCGTGCTTCTTCCCCGATACTTATTCCATACAAAGATGCCATATCTTCATTCCAGGTTGCAGCCAGGCAGGTTAATGCCGGAAAAGCGAAGCAAGAGTCATTTGTCCAACCGGCTTGCTCCCATTCATCCCAGAGTACCTCGGGGCGAATGCCATGTGGTCCATCGGTCATCCAAAGTTCAGGAATACCAAGACGGGGAACCCCAGGAGAACTAAATTTGGATTGGGCATGTAGGATCGCAATTTTTTCTTCTAAAGTCATACGAGATAAAGTATCTTCCACTCTGTCTTTCATTGGCATTGAATCATCCTGATATACACGGATAGCTCTTTGGCCAAACACACTAATTGACAAGAAAGCAACTAGTATCGTTGCTATTGATCTTCTGTAGTTTTTCATATCAATCTAATTAGAATTACAAAGAAAGGTTACAGTGAATTTCTTCCTTGTCGTTTATTGAATATCAATTGTCTTATATTTGTATTTTTTAATAATATCATTTATGGAAGCAATTGAAAATGTAAAATATTGTCATGTTGAAATTGATGATGATAAATCATTTTTCTTTGACCATGTTCATATCGTATGGAATGAGCAAATTTCATTTCATCAAAGTGATGATTGGGAATTATCGTATGTTATAACCGGAAGTGGTACCCGTGTGGTAGGAGACAATATGGAGACATTTTCCAAAGGAGAAATTATTTTACTTCCACCCAACCTGGCACACGGATGGTATTTCGATGAAAATGTACATGATAAACATGGTAAGATTGAAAACATAACCATAATTTTTCCTGATTCATTTCTTGATAAATGTGCCATTTCATTTCCTGAATTAAAACTTCAGGTTGGTAGGTTGAAAGAAATATCCAACGGCATGAGTATAAAAGGAGACATTTTGCCTTTGATGCAGAAGCTAATGCGCTCAATGACAAGCCAAAATAACATCGAGCAACTTTCGACTTTACTGCGAATAATACCACATATTTCTTCAGCAAACGAGATGCAAGTTGTTGGTTTTGCAAAAAAACAAACTCGTATGTCAGGTAAACTGCAAGAAGTACATCGTTTCATGTTGACTCATTATCAGGAGAAAATTACACTGAATGATGCCGCCAAATATGTTGGCATGAACAGCTCTTCATTCTGTTCATTTTTTAAAAGAGAAAAAGGAATATCATTTTTTACAGCTTTGAATGAGTACAGAATAAAATGTTCATGCATCATGCTGCGCGAAACAGACATGTCTATTGCTGAAATATGTACGGCTGTTGGATTCAATGATATTCCTTATTTTAACCGGACATTTAAGCGAATTAAAGGTGAAACTCCCCAAAGTTACAGGTCGAGAATGCGCGCAGTTGAAGCTTAAAGTTGACATTGTAGAGTCCATCAAATCCTTGCTGAAAGTCTTGCAGTTAAGCAGAGAGGATGACTAAAAGTTACTCCTCAAATTTACCGAAAAATATTGATCGCTTCCCGGAACAAGCAAGGGTATATGAATCCCGCTGCCGCGTTCCCCTTGCCTTAATCCGTGACAGCTCAATGGTGGAAACTCAAAATTTGAGTTTAACCGGCGAGCCAGATGCCAATAAAAATCCCCAGGGCAAGGGTATTTCACATGTCAAAAGAGTTTCAAATTCTACTTTTTCATCTTTTTTTTATACTCCGAAGGAGTCGTCCCAAATTGTTTCACAAAAGCCTCACGGAAATATTTCAAGTCGTTAAAGCCAGCTTGGTATGCAGCTTCTGATATGGTAATATTCTTTTGGGCAATCAGTTCGGCAACCTTTTTTATTCTTACTGAACGAACAAATTCATTGATGGACAGGTCTGTGTGCATTTTGATCTTTCGATAAAGCGAAGAACGACTAAAATTGAGATCTTCGGCCAGCTGAAACACGGATGAATCTGAGTCTAAGTATTTTTCGAGGATTAGATCCTCTATTTTTTGAAGAAACTCGTGTTCTTTATTTTCTTCATCTACCGGAGGGGGATTCAGCACTTCTGTGTTGATGTTTTGACTATTAAAATAATTGTGAAGCTTAACCCTGTTCTGGAGGAGTGTATTTATTCGGGCTTCAAGTATTCGGAAATTGAATGGTTTTGAAATATAGTCGTCAGCACCTGTTTGCGGCATTGAATTTTCTAATTTCTTCGAAAAATAAATCTTTATATGAAGTATTTAATATCGGAACAGGGAGTGGCAATTCCGTTTTAGAGCTTATTCAATGCTTTGAAGACGCAAATAGCGTGAAGCTCAACTATGAGTTTGGATACCGGAGAGAAGGAGATATCGAGAAGATTTATGGTAGCGCAGATAAAGCTAGAGCCATTTTAGGTTGGCAGGCAAGCAAAACGTTGCAAGAAGCGCTCGTAGATCCTTACCGGTGGGAAAAACGATTGTTGAAGTCTAATTGAATTGTTGCCGTTAGGGAGAGTTGAGATAATGATAGAAAAAATAAAAAGCTATTGGATATGGAAGAACATGTAATTGTTTTAGATCAGGAAACAGGTGAAAGAAATGAAATGTCCAAAGTCGCTTTTGAAAGTTTGATTTATTATGATGACAAAGGCCGATATCTTGTATTAATGCCAATGTACGAATGATAGATATGAGTATGGTATTTGGGTGGGGGACAAGGTATGGTTCGTAAATTTTGGATACAATTTGATTTAGTCTTATGTTTGATAACATCGAGGCGCATCCAATAGCGATATGACATTCAGTAACATTAGATTGAGGAAACCATTAGATAGTGTTTGTGAATAAATTTGAGTCTATTAAAATAAATAGAAGATAAATATGATGAGCCGACTTTTCATAGTCGGCTTTATTTATCCATTGGGGACTACTTAAAATTCTTAATTATATTGTCCGTTTAAGTATGTTAAGGTATTTTTCAGTTAGAAATAGTCAAGCTTTTCAGTTCTGCACTTTCACTGATTGTTCATAATTTGAGTCCCTCGAGTCGACATGAAAAAGTTTCATTGCAAGCTATCTGTACCGTTTTTTGTTGCATATTCTCAAAGTTTGAATATTTGAGTTAATCCCAACAAAAAGCTTTTCTATCTTTACGGGAGCCAAACTAGACTGAATGAAAAGTATTGTCCTCTTTTGTTTTTTGCTAATTATAAGTGGCGCTGTACGCGGGATCGGGACGGAAAAGCTCTTTTTGGAAAGTATCAATGAAAAACTGGGACTTCCTCTGACTTATTCTACATGTATCACCCAGGATGCCGAGGGCTTTATATGGTTCGATCATGAGGGACTTTCCCGGTTCGATGGCGAGGATATTCTTAGCTTCTCGATGATCTTGGGCGATTCGACTTCGATTGTTAGTAACGTTTTATGCAGCTTGACTCCCGATGAAAGCGGGAATATTTGGGTTGGGACTCAAAATGGTTTGTCTTTTTTTGATGCTTCCACATACGCATTTAGAAATTTCGTCGGTAAATATCCACAAACAATAGGGACACAATTTACCAATGATGTTTGCCTGATGGATCATGACCGGATATTTATCGGGAGTAGCACGAACGGAGCATTTATTTTTGATCCGGTTGAAAATTCTCTGGTTCAGTTCTCGCATAAAAAGAATGACGAAAACTCCATTAGTTCTGACTGCGTCTACCGCATATTGAAAAATAGGAACGGTCAGTTTTGGTTGGCTACAAGTTCCGGGCTTGATTTATTTTATCCCTCCGATCAGTCCTTTCGGCATTTTTTCGCGGGGCAGGACGTACGCGATATTCAAACAGATAACTCAGGGAGACTTTGGGTATCATTTTATTCTGATCCCGACTTTGTTGTTCTGGATGCGATCACAGGAGATTTCATACAGAAAGTTGAGATGCCTGCAACGTTCAAGGAGAAGCAAAAACGATTGTTTTTTGATAGTACAAATTTGCTCTGGATAGCCGTTTTGGATCGAGGTGTATATACCTATGATCAAACAAAAAGCGGGGGGCTAAAAGAAATTCTGAATTTGAATGCCCCGACAGAAAAGACGATCTCTAGCGCCATGAAAATTTTTGAAGATAATTTTCAAAATATTTGGATAACGACTTTCAATAAGGGTATTTTTCTTTATGACCGAAGTAACACTTCTTTTCCAATTGCAAGGGTTGATTTTCCATTGAATAATCAAAGCACTTACGGAGTGCGTTCGCTATTTGAAGACCGGGACGGCGAAATTTGGGTTGGAGCGCGTGAGGGCGCGATTTTTTCAAGATACAATAATAAGACAGGTAAATCCTATAGTTTTGCTTTACCGGTTATGGCCGGGGGGACCAATATCGAAGATGATTTGGTTTTTAGCATTGCTGACGCAGAGCCAGGCTGCTTGTGGATATCAACATTACACAGCGGTTTGATTCACTTTAATAAATTGAATCAACAATTTCGTTCGATTCACTATTCTGCTTTGCATCCCGAAAGGCTCAAATCGAATTCGATCTATTCATTGATGAATGACGGAGAGGGGAATTTGTGGATTGGATACTCAGACAAAGGACTGGACATTTACAATGTCAAAAACGATTCGTTTGAAAATTACAGTGCAGCAAACAGCTCACATCGTATTTCTGATGATAAAATACGATGTATTTACAAGGATAAGCATGGAGTGGTGTGGGTTGGTACCACGCATGGCTTAAATAAGTTCGGTCGAGAATCGCGTACATTTCAAAGCTATTATTCTATTCCGAATGATTCCAATTCGTTGGTCAACAATCATGTCAATTGTGTCTATGAGGACTCACGATTTATCCTATGGGTTGGGACTTACCTTGGGCTAAACCGTTTCGACAGGGACAGCGGAAAGGTGAAACAATATGCAAAAGAATCGGGATTTGGTTTTAACAACCTGTTCAATATATTAGAGGACGGTGATGGTAAACTTTGGTTGAATGGAGAGAGAGGTTTATCGCGTTACAATGTCTTGTCTGAGGAGTTCGACAATTACACAGATGCGAATGGTCTTCACAATCCGGTCTTTTATCATGCAGCCTGTAAATTAAATAGCGGTGAATTGCTTTTCGGAGGGATCAACGGGTTTAATAACTTTAAGGGAGAGGACGTGAAACATCAGGAAAAGGTACTGGATACCAAGATCACGGATATTAAACTTTTCAATAAATCGGTGGGATTAGGAGAGGATTCACCGCTTCAAAAGCATATTTTGCAAACCGATACAATAACGCTTTCATACAAGAATACGGTTGTAAGCTTTGATTACTGTGCCTTAAATTATGGTAGCGATGCCAATACGGTTTATGCCTACCGGATGGCTGGTTTTGAAAAGGAGTGGAACTATGTGAACAACCGGCGTTCGGCAAGTTATACTAACCTCCCTGCCGGGGAATATACATTCGAAGTTAAAGCATCGAATAATGATCGTGTTTGGGACAGTCCCCCCAAAAACCTGCGCATTACCATTTTGCCGCCACCTTGGAGGACCTGGTGGGCCTATTCCCTGTACTTTTTGCTGGCAGTTGGATCATTGCTAAAGTACCGTAGTTTTCTGGTAAAACGGCACGAACAAAAACGGAAAAAAGAACTTGATGAGGAAAAAATGAAATTCTTCATTAATATATCGCATGAATTTCGCACTCCGCTAACCTTAATGGTTAACCCGTTGATGGATATTCAATCGGATGAGGGAGTTTCTGAACAAATAAAAAGACGCCTCTCCGTTGTTTCCCGAAGTGCACAAAAATTACTTCAGTTAGTAAGTCAGTTGCACGAATTCAGGCGGCTGGATTTTTCAGGCGTACGACTAACCGTTCAGCAGGTCGATGTGATTAATTTGACTCAAAAGTTGCTCGACCAGTTTCGGGAATTGGCAGAAAACAGAAAGATGGATGTTCGTGTTGAAACTGCACAAGAGCATTTGGATGCCTATTTGGATGTGGACAAATATGAGAAGATCCTGAATAATTTGATATCGAATGCGTTTAAGTACACCGGCGAAAACGGAAAAATAACCATTCGGCTAGAAATAGAGGAAATTCGAAGCTTACAAAATCAACGCGGAAAATCAACTGTGGTGAAGTACCTCGTAGTTGAAGTACGGGATACGGGAATCGGCATGTCTAAGCAACATCTGGATCATATTTTTGAACGTTTCTTCCAGGTGAATTCGAATAGTGTGGGAGCTGGGATCGGGTTGAATTACGTAAACAGCCTGGTGAGACTACACCGTGGATTGCTCGATGTTAAAAGCGAGGAAAAAGTGGGGACAAGTTTTTTTGTGAAATTACCAATCGAGGGTAAGCAATATACCGAAGATGAGTTGTCGTTAGTTGCAGAGGATAGAGAAAATCTCTCTTCTCGTCATTCCATGATCAATGCACTGGAATACGACTTAATGTCGATGGCTGAAGACGAGGAAGGACTTCTGGAAGACGAGCAAGTAGACAAAAAACAAACGATCTTAATCGTTGAGGACAATAAAGCGTTGCAGGAACAAATAAAAAGCTATCTCAGCACCACTTACCATGTTTATACGGCAAAGAACGGTGAAGAGGGAATGCGCAGAACCATGAAATTAATTCCAGACCTGGTTATTTCTGACATTATGATGCCTGTCATGGATGGCATTGAAATGCTAAAACAACTCAAGGAAAAAGAAGAAACCTGTCATATTCCTATTATTCTGTTAACAGCAAAAAGCTTGGTTGAAGATAAAATTAGGGGGTTTGAGACCGGGGCTGATGCCTATATTTCGAAGCCTTTCTACATGGATTACCTGAAAGTAAGGGTAAAGAATATTCTGGCGAGTCGGGCTTTATTGAAGGAGCGCTTTAAGTCAAAAGACCTGTTAGTCGACTTGGTTGAAGAGCAGGTTGAGAACAAAGATGAATTGTTCCTCGATAAAGTTACCTCCATCGTACTTCAAAATTTGGATAAAACAGACTTCTCGGTTAAAGATATTTGCTCCGGGATGAGTATTGGGAGCAGTCACCTGTTTAATAAACTCACCAAACTAACCGGGCAAAATCCAAGCGGATTTATCCGTACCATCCGTTTGAAAAGGAGCGTTGAATTGTTGCTCAAAGATGGCGCATCGATTAAAGAAGTCGGCTATCAGGTTGGCTTTAATTCGCACGCCTACTTTTCCAAATCATTCAGCGATTTTTACGGTTGTTCTCCCAGCGAGTACCTGAAAAAGCTCAAAAACGAAAATCGGGTATAAGTCGATATTACATACGCTATTTTTTTCTGTGTTTGTCCTCTGCATTTCTATCTGTAGGTTTTGGTTGAGGTCAAAAATACGATAACAATAAATGAAAGAAAACTGATGAGGTTGGCCGGGTCGGTCAACCTCATTTTTTGTTTGAAATACCAATCCGATGCCGCTTTGTCTTCGGTCGTATGCCTTTCGCTTTTAAAATGATGTAATTTAATTGATTGGTTAATAGTATCTTGTCTGGTTTGTGGCAATGGTTTAAAGCCATTTGATGATAATTGAAAGCCGATCTGAGCCCGATTGTCAACCTTTGATTTCGAAAATTAAACTAACAAAGATCAAACGGTAGACTTATGAAAAAAGAGACTTGACTTACCCATTCGTTTATCCGGAGACGAAGCTCTTATCCGGGTAATTCATTTGCATCAACATGCGCATTTTAAAGGATGACAATTCTGTCAGTCTATTAATTAGTAGAATGACTTTAAAATTTAAATGTTGTAATCGGTTCAAACCGATCCAGGGTGAAGTGAGAACCTGACACAGACCTCAGTTTTTATTAAAATCATCTTAATCTTATGAAAAAAAAATGTATAACTTTTTTGAAAACGCGAACTGTTTTATTTAAAGCTTTTTTGCTTTTTGTTGCGTTTTGCTTAACCATTCAAGCGGATGTTTTTGCAGAACGATTTGTTGGTCAAGAAACTATTTCTGAACAACAAACTAAGACGTTCTCAGGCACTGTTAATGACGAATCAAACCTACCATTGCCAGGCGTAACCATTGTTGTTAAAGGAACTTCAAAGGGAACGATTACTGATATTGATGGTAAGTTCACGTTTGCTGACTTGAAATCAACCGATGTTTTGCTCTTTTCATTTATAGGAATGGAACCGCAGGAAGTAACGGTTGGCAGTCAATCAGTATTTAACGTTGTGATGAGTTCCAGCTCTATTGGTCTTGAAGAAGTAGTTGCCGTTGGTTATGGTACGCAGAAGAAAGCGACCATGACAGGATCTGTTGAACAGGTCAAATCTGATGTCCTTGAGAGTAGGGCAGTAACAAATGTCGCTCTTTCGTTGCAGGGGGAAACTCCCGGGCTGGTCGTGACCCGTAGTTCGCCACGTCCCGGTAACGAAGGGATTAAATTCCAAATCCGTGGTGCTACTTCGGTTAACGGTGGATCTCCCTTGTTAATCGTCGATGGTGTGCCAGTAATTAACAACGGTGGCGCGGGTTTCGATAACCTGAACCCGGATGATATCGAGTCCATATCTGTTTTGAAAGACGGTGCAGCTTCAATTTACGGAGCGAAGGCTGCCAACGGCGTAATTTTGGTTACCACTAAAAGAGGGAAAGGATCTTTAAAGGTCGATTATACCGGTAATATGCGCTTTACAACCAATGGTATTGTAAACTATTCGCCCGACATGACCCAATATGCTACCATGTGGATAGAAGCAAACAAAGAGGAAGAGGTTCCAAACTGGTGGGTATGGCAAAATGAAGAAATCATGCAGAAAATGCAGCAGGGCGTGGAAGGTGCTTACCCCCTTTTTGGTACCGATTACTTCATTTTTAATGCTAACAGGTTGGACGAAATGTTTGGCACCCGCTTTTCTTATCAGCATAATTTGAGCCTATCAAACAGTACTGATAAAATGGGATACCGGATATCGTTAGGATATGCAGATAACCAAGGTAACCTGCTAACTGCCTACGATGGGCAGAAACAGTACAATTTCCGATTGAATTACGACTATAAGCTTTCTGAAAAGCTTAAACTGGAAACTGGTGTTAGTGTGATCAATACAAATACAAGTGCTCCATCCGTTGGCCTTGATAATACACTCTACGGTTATGATATGCCTTTCTTTCCTGCAAAAAACCCGTATGGACAATGGTTTGCGTGTTTTAATGGGATTGATGCGGGAGCAAACCGGAATGCTGCTGCAATGACCAGTGATGGTGGTCGCGACGATCAAAAAGATCTTCTTGGAAGAGTGGATTTAAAAGGTACTTATCAGATTATTGACGGCCTGGATTTTGAAGCCATGGCTTCGTTGCAAACTCGGAGATATGACCAGGAGAGATACGTATTGGAGGTGCCGGTATATAACTGGTATGGTGAACAAACCGGGATAGGTAAAAATACCGGCGGAACGGCTAACAATTACTATGTAAAGAGTAGAACCGACAATTATCAATATTATTCAGCCTTGTTGCGCTTCAATAAAACAATTAACGAAGTACATAATTTCTCAGCGTTGGCTGGTATTAATGCGGAAAAATATGAAAGCCGGTATATCGATGCCAAACGTATTGGTGTTGACGATTATGGCGTACAGGATATTAGTTTAGCTTCAGCAGAGACTCAGACAAACGGAGGCGGTAAATCTGAAAACGGGACCTTCTCTTACCTGGCTAAGTTTAATTATAATTACAAAGAAAAGTACCTCGTTGAAGCGATGGTTCGAAGTGATGGTGATTCTCGTTTTGCATCAGATTATAAGTTTAAAACGTTTGCGTCAGCATCAGTGGGGTGGGTGTTTTCAAGTGAAGAATTTTTTAGCGGACTGAACTCAATTATCAGTTTTGGTAAATTACGGTTTAGTTATGGTAACGCAGGGAATAACGTAGGCATCGGCGAATTCGACTACCTCAGCCTTGTAAATACCGGAACGAGCGTTCTGGGAAATCCGGCAGCACCACAAAACTCTGCATCTTTAGCGAATAATGGTTTGATCAGCTATCAAAGAACCTGGGAACGGGTTGAGCAAACAAATGGTGGTATTGATTTAAGATTTTTGGACGGCCGTTTATCTGCGTCATTCGACTACTTTGAAAAGAATAACATTGGTATGTTGACCAATGTAACTTATCCTTCTGTATTGGGGGGCAGTGCACCAAAAACCAACAGCGGGCGTTTCAACACCAAAGGATGGGAAGCGATAGTTAGCTGGAACGACAAGATCAAGGATTTCAGTTATAACCTGTCTCTAAATATTGGTAATACCAATACAATGGTTACCGAGGTTGAAGGAGCTGACAATTACGGCGCTGGAAAAAACGGTATCGTCAATGGTCATCCTTACCAGAGTTGGTTCGTTTATAAAACGGATGGCTATTTTAAAGACCAGGCAGAGGTTGATGCCTATTATGCACAGTATGGAGCCAGTGACGATCTGGCCAGCTTACCTGCAGGTAACTCAAAAGCAACATTACGCCCGGGCGATACCAAGAAAGTGGATGTAGCCGGGACAGGCAATATTACATCAACAGGTAATGAGAAGAGTTCATTGGTATATGCCGGAGATGCTGCTCCACACTACAACTTTGGTATCCGGATGGGAGCTTCCTGGAAAGGATTTGATCTTTCAGCTCTTTTTCAGGGACAGCTGAAGCAGAATATCATGCGTAGTGGCTATATGGCTTATCCGTTTACAGCCATCTGGACAAACCAAAACCCAAATTTTATCGGGAATACATGGACTGAAGATCATACAGATGCGCTGTTTCCTCGTTTAACGGTTAACCCAACTCGCGCAAAATGGAACTATGCCAACAACGACTTCATGTTACAGAACAACCGATATATTCGTTTGAAGTCATTGGTCGTAGGGTACACGCTACCGAAAAGCCTGACAAGTAAAGCCAAGTTAGAAAAAGTACGTGTTTACTTTTCTGGAAACGATTTGTGGGAATCATCTAGCATAAAAGACGGATTTGACCCGGAGATGGGAGAAGCATCTGTTGATAGCAACGGTTATCCATTTGCTCGTACATGGTCGTTTGGTGTAAACGTTGGATTTTAATTGGGTAAATTTTACGGTTAACAGTAAAAAAGAAATATGATGAAAAAATTAATATATTTTATTGTAATTGGAACTTTGTTTCTGGCTGCAAGTTCTTGTCAGGACAATTTTATCGAACTGACACCGCCGGCACAATTCACAGACGAGGTATATTTTAAGGTTTCTAGTGATTTTAAAGCGTATACTGCAAGCTTTTACGGTGGTTTACCAGGATGGGATTTTGGAACGATGGATAACAGTTCCGATCTTACTGCAAATGGAAATGGTGCCGGTTTTGATTTGGGACATGGCACAATATCCTTAGGTGGTACTAGCTGGAGTTATTCCGGAATTAGGAGCTATAATATTTTGTTGGATAAGGCTAAAGAATATCCAGGTAATGAAGTGGATATAGCTCAATATGTGGGTGAAGCCTATTTCTTCCGTGCTTTTGCTTATTTCAATTTATTGAAAACATTTGGGGGAGTTCCTGTTGTGACTTCTATACTTGATATTGACTCTCCTGAGTTGTATGCACCACGTAACAGTCGTTATGAAGTGGTTGACCAGATTATTAGCGATTTGGATGCTGCAATTGGCAAGTTGCCGACAGAACAGGCTATTGGCAGTGATGATAAAGGCAGGATCAGCAAATGGGCTGCTGAAGCATTTAAGGCTCAGGTGTTACTTTACGAAGCGACCTGGGAGAAATATGTAGGACAGGGCCCCGACGGTGATGGAACAACGGCTGGAGCAGGTAAAGCAGGCTATGATGCTGCCGATGTAGATCAATATTTGTCTGAAGTTGTGACGTTGACAGAAGACGTGATGACCAACGGAGGATATGAATTGTGGAACAAGAATGATGATCCGTTGATGGACAATGCGAGCCATTGGTACCTGTTTAACCTGGAAGATGCAGGCAGTAACCCGGGCGGTTACGATAAGACAACCAACAAAGAATATATTTTATACCAGGTGTATGATTACACGTATAAGCAAAGTGGTAAAAACCTAACCTGGACTGGTTATCAATTATATCCCAGCCGCAAGTTTGTTGATATGGCCGTTTGTAAAGATGGCTTGCCACCGGAAAAGTCTTCTCAATTTCAGGGATATCACACAAGAGGTGATGAATTTATGAACAGAGACTTACGTCTGATCAATTATGTCTATGGGTCAGAAGAGCCTTCTACAACTTTGACATTGGATTATGGAAGTTTAGGTTTCAGTGGCTATGGCAACATGAAATATGCAGTGTACTTGCCTGGTCCTGAACCCAACGGACGACGTACCGATGGAACAGAGTCCTATGACTATCCAATTATTCGCCTGGCTGAGGTTTATCTGATGTATGCCGAAGCCTTGGTTGAACTGAACGGTGGCATTACAGATGAGCAATTGAACGCCTCGATTAACAAGCTACGTGACCGTGCTGCTGTAGCTCATCTGACAAACGAATTAGTTAACGTTAACGGCTTGGATCTATTAACGGAGGTAAGAAGAGAGAGAGCGGTAGAATTATACAAAGAAGGAAAGCGTTTTGACGACCTGAAACGTTGGGGGATTTTAGAGGAATCATTGAATGCATCTCACTGCGGAATGGTTGTCGGCGATGCCTCATATTCGACCGAGTTTAAAGACGAGCAAGGCAATGCAACAGCTAACTATTTGCCTAACTCCTATGTGTGGGGAGAGGAAACCGTTGAAACTCCATCTGGTGAGTTGAAGTGTGTCGTTGTAGACAGCTACCAGAACATTACCGTTTCGTCGAAGCACTATCTGTATCCAATCCCACTGTCACAAATGATTTTGAATGAGGATTTGCTTCAAAATCCGGGATATTAATCTTACTGGTAGAAATTATCTAATCCGAATTTTTCTCGAGAACGAAACATGATTTGTACTTCCTGTTTTCCATTGAAAAGCAAATGAATCATGCTGGTTTTCGGCAACAATGAATTTTAAAATGATTCACTTATGAAAAATAGAATATTTCATATAGCTTTTTTACTAACCGTATTGAGCTTGCTCTTTTTCGCGTGCGAAGAGGGCCCGAATTTCGTAGATTACAGTAACTATTACCCGGAAGCAACGGTTACCGGGCTAAGCAATACTATCGGATTCCCCGGCCAGGAGGTCACCATTAACGGAAGCAATCTCGACACGTTGACCGGGGCTGCCAAAGTTTGGTTTGGGGGAATACAAACGTTGGCTACCGACCTGGTAAGCAGTAATGGTAACCAGTTGGTTGTAAAAGTACCTGCTGACGCGGTATCCGGTCCGGTCGGCTTGCAGATATGGACAACAAAAATCGATAGTATTGCGATGTTTACAGTTTTGCCCGCACCCGCAATATCGTCGGTAGTTTCTCAAGGAGTAGCTGAAAATATTGCCGAGCCAGGTGATGTGGTGTTAATCAACGGAGCTAACTTTTTGACCGATCAGGCAAGTGTTGCAGTAGATTTCAACGGAACACCAGTTTCTGAGATCGTCTCGTTGAGCAGTACTCTGATAACAGTAAAAGCACCTTCGGGTTACGCTGCCGGGAATGTAAATGTAACCTTCAACGACGATTTTACAATTACTGGTTCTGGTTTTGCCTTGTCTCCGGGAATCTCTCCAGGAGATGTAAGTGTAATCTTCCTGAAAAACTACATGCAGCCGTTTACGACCAATAATATGACCACAGACCAGGGTTTCAGTGGGACAAACTGGGGTACTCCGGACTTCTGGACTGTCAATGAAGCTGGCTTGAATGTAACAAACAGTGGAGCTACGGCGCCAACCGGTGGGGCAAACTATCAAAAGAGTGGTATGGCTAATATCGGCGAACTATGTTTCCAGGCGGGCTGGGGATGCGCAGCTCTCACCAATGGAAAATATTATCAAACAACCACGCTGCCGGCAGGTAGTTACCAGGTAGATATCGAGGTTCAGGAAAGTGCCGGCAATCTGTTCAACGGTACAAATGCCATTTATTTGGTAGTTGACAATGGAACTGAAATTCCTGATTTGGTAGGAGGCTATGAAGCTCCAACTGCTCTGGCTTCTCTTGCGATACAAAAAGGAATTAGCTATGGTACTAAAACAGTTCAAAATGTAACGTTTACGTTAGCTGAACAGACTGAGGTGTCGATTGGATTTGTCGTTACGATGGCACCGAACTCTTATGTGAGAGTGAATTATATGAAGCTTATTTTGCTGGAATAGCGGTTTTGAGCAGCAATTACGGGAGCTGTTTTCAGCTCCCGTAATTTGATGTTAAGCCCTCAATTTTTTTGAATGAATTAGATAATGTTCCAGATGAAAAGTAAGTTAAGCAGGATTTTATGGGGAAGTATCGTCATGGTTGTGATGGCTTCCTGGTTTGTGAGTTGCGGGAAAGACAATCCAACTGAGATTATAGATGATGACGGTGATGAAACAATAGTCGAAGATGAGTTTCCGGTAGACGAAAACAAAGTTTTCAAGCATCCCGGGTTATTGCATACCCAAGCTGATTTTGACCGGGTTATAGCAAAAGTAGAGAGTCAATCCTCTCCCTGGATGGAGGGATGGGAAAAGCTGACCAATAATTCGCATGCTCAATTAACTTATAATCCGGCCCCGGTTGTTAAGTTGGTACGCGGTGGAAATTCAGCCGAAGAACCCGATTCTGACAACTACAGCCGGGCAATGAACGATGTTGCTGCAGCTTATCAGTGTGCAATAAGATGGAAGGTTACGGGCGATGAAGCTTACGCCGATAAAGCCGTCGAAATACTTAATGCCTGGGCTGAAGTTTGCGAGCGTATTAGTGGAAACTCAAATACAGCTTTGGCTGCGGGAATTTATGGGTATGAGTTTGCCAATGCAGGTGAGATTATGCGCGACTACGAGGGGTGGTCAGAAGTTGATTTTCAAAAGTATCAACAATGGATGCTGGATGTTTTTTATGCAACGAGTTCTGCATTTATTGAGACGCACTGGGGAACATGTATCACCCACTACTGGGCCAACTGGGACTTGTGTAACATTGCTTGTATCATGTCGGTCGGTGTGCTGTGCGATCGCGTCGATCTCTATAAAGATGCGATCGATTATCTGATAGATGGCTTGGGAAATGGAAATCTCCATAAATGTATCAATTACATTCATCCAAAGTCAACAAACGATGATATCGACTTGGGGCAGATTCAGGAGAGTGGTAGAGACCAGGGACATACATTAATGGATATTGGTCTTTTAGGAACAATTTGCCAAATGGCCTATAATCAGGGCGAAGATCTGTTTGCCTACGACGATAATTTGGTGCTGAAAGGTGCGGAGTACACTGCTAAATACAATTTTGCAAATCTCCAGGTGCCGTTTACCGAATATACGCGTGTTTATACTGATGCGTGGAGCCAATGCGGTGGTCGCGAAGTACATACTCAAATTAGTTCATCCGGCAAAGCGGGAGAACGACCTATCTGGGAACTGATTTACAATCACTATGTGGTGAAGGAAGGTATTGAAGCCCGTTATGTAACCCTGGCGGCACAGCGGCACCGACCCGAAGGAGGAGGTGGAGATTATGGCTCTAACAGTGGTGGGTTTGATCAACTCGGATTGGGAACGTTGATGTATGCGCTTGAATAATGAAAGTGTATATTTTGTTAATCATAAAATATTGCGAAACCCTCATTTAGGTTGCAATAAGAATAAAGGTAGCAGAGGGGATTTACCCGGCAGGATGATTCTTCATCTGTTTGCCGATGTAATGCCGCCGATCTGACCAATAATTTATTTGAAAATAAAAATGAAAAAAAGGAAACTAAATATTCGTCTTTTGCAAATTGGTTTCATTCTGACCGTATTGATTCTTACGGGCACGCAAGCCTTTTCAAAAGATAAGCTAATTACATATCCAGCACCGGAAGGAGCAATATTGACGAAAGACTTTACAGTCAAGGTTCGTCAAGCAGGGCAGGAGTGGCACGAGCTTGCCGGTTACCGGGTAAAAGTGGATGAAGTTAGAGAAACCAAGCATAACGAATCGATTGCAACAATGAGTTATTTCGACTTTTTCGGAACGGTTGAAGTCGCAGTTACGTTTAATAACGGTACTGTTGAATCGGGCCGGGTTCGTCCGCTATCATACGAAATTGAACCGAAGATCGATGGAAATACACTGACTTTTCAACTTGATCGTCCCCGCAACCTTTCAGTGGAGGTTAATGGCGACATTTTTCATAATCTTCATCTGTTTGCCAATCCAATAGAAGATTATATTCCGAATCCGACCGACACCAATACAATCTACTTTGGACCAGGTATACATCAATTTGAAAACAGGAAGCTTTATGTGCCTTCAGGAAAAACGGTCTATATCGCTGGCGGGGCCATATTGATGGGACAAGTATTGATCGAGAATGCGCAGGATGTAAAGGTACTTGGACGCGGCATGATAGACCACCGCATTAAGATGGGTGTTAGCATTGCTAACTCGAAAAACGTGTTGGTAGAGGGTATTTTTTGTACCCAATGTGCAACAGGCGGTTCCGATAGTGTGACCATCCGCAACGTGAAAAGCATTAGTTATTACGGTTGGGGCGACGGGATGAATGTTTTTGCCAGCAACAATGTATTGTTTGATCATGTTTTCTGCAGGAACTCTGACGATTGTACAACTGTTTACGCCACGCGGAAGGGATTTACCGGAGGTTGTAATAATATCACCATGCAAAATTCGACACTTTGGGCCGATGTCGCACATCCCATTATGATCGGTATACATGGCAACAGTGATGATCCTGATACGATTCAAAATTTGAAATATCTGAACATTGACATTCTTGACCAGAAAGAAATGCAGGTGGATTACCAGGGATGCATGACCATCAATGCAGGTGATAATAACGTGGTCAAAGATGTTCTTTTCGAAGATATTCGGGTAGAAGACTTTCGGGAAGGTCAACTGCTTAACCTTCGGATTTTTAACAATCAAAAGTATTGTACGGCACCTGGATTGGGGATCGAGAACATAACGTTTCGAAATATCGAATATAACGGAGATAATGCAAACCTATCCATTATTTCAGGCTACAATGAAGAGCGAAAAGTTAAAGATATCACATTCGAAAATCTTAGAATAAACGGGCGCCTGATTTCTGATGATATGCCGGGAAAACCAGCATGGTACAAAACTTCCGATTTGGCTCGTTTTTTCGTCGGCGAACACGTTGAAAATGTTCGCTTTGTTGATACCGAAAAGAATGATTCGGAAGCGAAGTGTACTTCCGAGTAAGCGCTGTATGGGATGTTGAAAAGAGCAATTGAAGGAAACAATTTTGAGAATCAAGAAATGAAGATAGTAGTTCAGTTTGTAGTCGTAATAGTAGTAGGGCTAATTAGTTCCTGCACAACTTCCGTCAAAAAAACAGAGGCGTTTGATTCAGGAAAAAAGTTGGCTTATTGTGTGGAGAAGACTAAGGCATCGATGAGCATGCTCTCGTTTGCCGACAGTCTTCCTCGCAATATCCTGCAAGGACAAACAGCCTGGAACAAAGTAGGTATTCACGATTGGTGTAGTGGTTTCTGGCCGGGCATATTGTGGTATGCCTATGAAGCCTCAGGCGATAGCGCAATTTTGGAAAATGCGCGCAATTTTACAGAACCCTTAAAGGGTGTTCTGGATGTCCCGGTTGACAACCACGATCTGGGATTCATGTTGTATTGCAGCTTTGGCAATGGTTATCGATTGACAAACGATTCTGCATACCACGACTTTCTGTTAGTTGCAGCAGACTCATTAGCGACCTTGTACAATCCTAAAGTCGGAACAATTTTATCGTGGCCGGCTATGCGCGAAAAGATGGGATGGCCGCACAATACGATCATCGATAACATGATTAACCTCGAGCTACTGTTCTGGGCTGCGAAAAACGGAGGAAGTCACGATTTATATGATATGGCGGTAAAACATGCCAAAACCTGCATGACTACGCTGGTTCGTCCGGATTATTCAATCTACCATGTTGCAGTTTTTGATACTATTGACGGACACTTCATAAAAGGTGTTACTCATCAGGGCTATAGCGACAGTTCTATGTGGGCTCGTGGCCAGGGGTGGGGAATTTATGGCTACACCATGTGTTATCGGGAAACAGGCAAAGAAGAGTTTTTGACGATGGCCGAAAAACTATCCGATAAGTTTTTGGAACGTTTGCCGGAAGACGGTATTCCGTACTGGGATTTTGATGATCCGGTTATTCTTAATTCACCCAAAGACGCTTCCTCTGCAGCAGTTGCTGCGTCAGGTATGTTGGAGCTTTCAACTTATATGAAAGATGAAACGCTAAAAGCTAAATACAAAGACGCAGCCGTAGCGTTACTTGAATGTTTGTCAACTAACGATTACCTAAGTAATGATAAGAACGAGGCTTTTTTATTGCACTCAACCGGTCATTATCCGGATGGTAACGAAATAGATGCCTCAATTATCTATGCCGATTATTATTATCTGGAGGCATTGCTGCGTTTGAAAAAATATTATCAAGAATAAAGTAACCAAATACCAGCTAAACAGCAAGGAACGATCAGCTTCAGGTGTTATCGAAGGGTTAAGGTAGATGGGTTTTTAATTTCTGTTGTCCAAAGTAGTTTCAGGCAATACGCAATATAAACTTGATTAAACAAATAGTATTCGTTTTAATCAGAAGCCAATCGCAATTTTCCAGTGATAACTCTGACGCTTGTTCCAATAATGTGAGGGTTTGTTTTATGTATAAGAAATTTCAAATAGGTCTTTGGTTGGTCGGTTTTCTGTTTTTGATTGCAGCTTTTAACGATAAGGTACCTACAAATCAAGAGACAGTAAATGTTAGTCTGAAACCGGGCTACGTTTCGTCAGTTTACGTTTCTGATAATGGAGACGGGACATATACGAATCCAATCTTACAGGCCGACTATTCCGATCCGGATGTAATTCGGGTTGGTGACGATTATTATATGACGGCGTCAAGTTTCAATAGTTCCCCCGGCTTGCCGATTTTGCATTCCAAAGATTTGGTGAACTGGCAAATTGTGAATTATGCCTTACCTGTGCTACCGGAAGAGGTTTATAATACGCCTCAATACAGCAAGGGTGTTTGGGCGCCTTGCATTCGGTATCACGGCGGTGAGTTCTACATTTTTTGGGGAGATCCTGATTTTGGAATTTACCGGGTGAAAACCAAAGATCCTTTAGGCGAGTGGGATAAACCTGTTTTGCTGAAAGCCAGTAGAGGAATGATCGATCCCAGTCCACTTTGGGATGATGATGGTAACGCTTACTTGATTACAGCTTGGGCTGGCTCGCGTGGCGGGGTGAACAGTATTCTGACCGTTTGGCGCATGTCGCCCGATGCTACAAGCTTGTTGGATAGAGGGCATAATGTTTATTCCGGACACGATCATAACCATACAATTGAAGGCCCCAAATTATACAAGAAAGAAGATTATTACTATATTCTGGCTCCTGCTGGTGGAGTGGAACAGGGCTGGCAGTTGGCACTTCGGGCGAAAAACGTTTTCGGCCCTTATGAAGAGAAAATTGTAATGGCTCAAGGAAACACCAACATTAACGGCCCCCACCAGGGAGCCTACATTGAAACGCAGACTGGAGAATCTTGGTTCATACATTTTCAGGCCAGGGACGTTTACGGACGTATTCTTCATTTGAACCCAGTGACTTGGGGCGATAATTGGCCGGTTATCGGTGAGGATAAAGATGGAGATGGCTGCGGGCAGCCGGTACTTACATATAAAAAGCCGGATGTTGGCCGCCAGTGGCCGATTATGAGTCCGGATGAATCGGATGAGTTTAATGATAAAACTATAGGATTGCAGTGGAGCTGGAATGCAAATGAGCAAGTGACTTGGAGCGTATCGATTCCCGCTAAAGGGATGTTGCGATTACTGGCAGTTCCCAGACCTACTGGTGACGCTTCGTTGTGGAACGTTCCCAATATTCTCACGCAACGTTTACCCGCCGAAAATTTTACGGCTACAACCAAGGTCAGATTAAACATTGAATGGGATGTTTGGCAAGGCAAACAAGCCGGGCTAATCATGTTGGGGAATGATTATTCATACCTCGCAATTCGTAAAGATGCGGAAGGGTTTTATTTAGAACAACTTCAAAATCAGGGCGCGAATCAGGGCGGTTTGGAAAAATGTCATGGGAAAGAACGTCTTAGTTCGAATGAAGTTTACCTGAGGGTAAAAGTAGAAGGACCCGACGCACTTTGCCAGTTTAGCTACAGCGAAGACGGTCAGAATTTCAAGGAAATCGGAAATGATTTTCACGCTTCACGGGTTTTGTGGAGTAGTGCAAAGCTTGGAATTTTCTGTTCGTCGGAACCTGGATATCGCATTGGCGGCTGGGCCGACTTTGATTGGTTTAGAATTGAAAAACTGTGATTTCTGTAGATATAAAATGGTTAGTCTTATTTGAAAATAAACGAGAAAAAGATGTAGCCCATCTGACAGGCTAGCTGGTTGAATTCTAAAATAAAAGATTTTACAATGAAAAGAAGAATAGTTGTAGTGTTGGTCTTTTGTGTATTAAATGTTTCTGCGTTTGCCCAGAAACGTGCTTTTTTGTTGCATACCGATGAGAACATCAATCGCCTGAAGGGGCTGATTGAAAAAAATGACGAAATACGCGAAGCTTGGAATAAGCAGAAAGAAGCAACGGATCAGATGTTGGAACGCGATCGTTTTGGTGCAGCTGATTGCCAAACGTTGGGTTTAGTTTACCGGATGACAGGGGAGGATAAGTATGCAGAAGCCATCAAAAATATTCTCTTGGATCAGGTGAAACGGGACAGTTGGGAAGGACGAGAATTGTTAAGCCGTACACCAAGTTGGCAGGGTGGTTTGGGGGGTGCGCACAATTCTTTTTTCCTGTCAATTGGCTTCGACTGTGCGTACAATTACCTGAGTGCTTCAGAGCGAATGGAAATTGCTGAGGGCTTGGCTCGTTTGGGGGTTCAGCCACAATTGCACGACTGGTTAAATGCAGAAACAAACATTCACACCTTCGATACCATGGGGCATAACTGGTGGAGTGCCTGCGTATATATTGCCGGTTTTACTTCGTTGGCCATCCGTAACGAAGTCCCGAAGGCACAGAATTGGGTAAAAGAAATTGAGGCTACTGCTCCCGAATGGTTTAAATATTCAGGTGATTTGCTTCAAAATAAGATTCCAACCTTCGATCGGAATGGCGGATACTGGGAGAGTATCAACTATGCGAATTTTGGTGTCTCCCAATATCTGATCTTCCGTCTGGCATTGGAGAATGTGATGCCCAAATTTCAGCAGAGCGACATTCCGATTCTGGATAACGTGATCGATTTCTTTATAGCGACAACCTATTTCGCGAAAGACGAAGCGCCGATGTGTGTTAATTTCGGCGATGGAAACATCCATAAAAATGGGAATGCCTGTGCTGTTTTGTTGTGGAACCTGGGATATCACAAAGACCGCTATGCCTGGTACATTTATAAGGTTGCGCATGGCAATGATAAAGAAGGATTGCAGTTGGGAACCCCTAATGGATTGATCCTGTTCCCTGAGCTTCCCATACTTAATGATGACTATAAACCCGATCTGGGCGACTCATTTATCTATCCGGATATGGGATGGGCAACCATACGTAACTCGTTGGACGACAATGCGACTATGCTCGCGGTAAAATCAGGTTTAACCTGGAATCACTCGCATGCCGATGCCGGTTCATACATCTTATTTCACAAGGGTAAAAATTTGATTATCGATTCCGGAAACTCGTCATATAGTAACCCGCTCTACACAGAGTATTACTGCCAGAGCGAAGCCCACAATGTGGTTCTTTTTAATGGAGAAGGACAAAGTCGCAAAGATCCATACTTTGGTTCGGTGAACCATGCGACAATTCATAATTTGGTAGATGGTGATAAATTCAAATATTTGTTAGCCAACGCTACTGGACCGTATTTCCATCTTCTGGATCGCAATTATCGAAGCTTTTTGTGGATAGGTAATGTAATCCTGGTGATTGATGATTTGTTGGCCCGGGAACCCGGAAAATTTGAATGGCTGCTGCATTATAATGGTGAATCGAAACGGAGAGGATTGGATTTATCCGTGAAGCAAGATAATGCCGAAGTACTAGTTCGTCCGCTGTATCCGGAAACCTTTCCGGAAGGAGGACTTCCTCACGATTTCCCCGAAAAAATGACATTGGAAGAGCGGTTGGGATATGAAGACCATCATCCGGAAAATAGAGTCCCGTATTGGTCAATCAGTCATTTTGAAAAGACTGACCGAACTAAATTCATCACTGCCATACTACTTAAGGACAACGAGAACACTGACAATCTACCAGTAATTGAACGCTTCCAAGGAAACGATTACCTGGGTGTTCGGATCACTCAAAAAGGTGAAACAACAGAGGTGTATTTCAACTTGCTGGCTGACGGTCGAATCAAGCATCGCAATAGTATGATTAACATGAATGGTTGGGAAACGGATGCTTACCTGACGGCGTTGACTTTTAACGTTGGGGCTGATCTTAATAATGCAGATAATATCCGAGACTTATTTATAACTCATGGAAGCTACCTGCGTCGCGACGGACAAGTTTTGATTCACGCTTTGTCGAAATATACTGCTGAAATTGAAAACTTCGGGCAGTCTCCTAAAATGATTTTTCAAGGGCAAAAAGGTGTTTATCTGGGTATCTACAATAAGAGCTCTGTAAAGTCGATCTCGGTGAATGGAGGGAAAGTCGATGGTGATTACAATACAAAACTGAAATTAACCCAAATAAGAATCGACTAGATGAGAAAATTAATAATAGCATTGATATTGGCTTTTGCCGGGGGAGTGCATACAAATACCCAAGCCCAATCACAAAAAATGGTTGCTACAAACGAGATAGAATCGCCAAACGGAAAGCTTAAGTTCCAGTTCTGCCAAAAAGAAATTGGCGATGATAAAACGCAAATGTATTTTTCCGTGAGCTACGACGGAAAGCCGGTTGTGTTGGAGTCGGAGTTGGGGATTATTGTTGAAAACCAGATGTTTGAGTCTGCTTTGGGAGTTGAAAATGATCATAGCAAGTTTTGGTGTGAGAACCTGGAGTTGAAATCTGTTTCTCGTGGTAGTTGCGATCAAACTTGGAATCCTGTTTATGGAGAGCGCTCGGTTGTTCGTGATCATTATAATGAAATGACATTGCATTTTAGTAAGTACGACGAAGCTGGAGAAATCCAGGAAGGTCATTCCGGTACCAGTTACGATAAACGTCGGAGCTACCAGATGGATATTGTTGCACGTGCTTATAATGAAGGCATTGCTTTCCGCTATCATTTCCCGGAAACCTCGAATGGTTTGTTTTTGCACATCGCAGGCGAACAAACCAGTTTCACTTTCCCAGAAGGAACGATGGCCTACTACGAAGGCTGGGCACAAGGCCCTTTCAGCTATTTGCCTTTAAAAGATTGGCCGGACGAATGTGAACGTCCACTGACGTTGGATCTGAAAAGTGGTTTGAGCGTAGCTTTGCTTGAAGCTCAAATGATTGATTACAGCCGTGGAAAATTCAAACTCGATGCAGAGCAACCAAATACCATTGATTTGACGATGTACAGCAAAGTTGATGTAATCAGTCCGTATTCGACTCCCTGGAGAGTAATTATGGTCGCTGAAACACCAGGGCAGTTACTCGGAAATAATGATTTCGTACTGAATCTGAATACGCCGAACCAATTGACAAATACGTCTTGGATTAAGCCTGGAAAAGTGATTCGCTCGAATCTGACAACAAATGAAGCAAAAGAATGCGTTGATTTTGCGGCAGAGCGGAATCTAGAGTATGTCCATTTGGATGCCGGATGGTATGGCCCGGAAATGAAAGTGGCTAGCGACGCAACGACCGTTTCACCAACGCGCGATCTGGATATGCGGGTATTGGTGAATTATGCAGCGAGCAAAGGAATTGGCATTTTTGTTTATATCAATCAGCGAGCATTAACTGACAAATTGGATGAAGTTTTTGGACAGTGTCGAAAATGGGGAATCAAAGGCGTTAAATTCGGTTTTGTGCAAATTGGTTCTAACCATTGGACTGTTTGGTTACACAATGCCATTAAAAAGGCAGCCGAATACCATCTTTTAGTTGATATTCACGATGAATATCGTCCAACTGGTTTCAGTCGCACTTATCCGAACCTGATGACTCAGGAAGGTATCCGTGGAAATGAAGAAATGCCGGATGCGACCCATAATACAACATTACCGTTTACCCGGTATCTGGCAGGTGCTGGTGATTACACGATTTGTTACTACAATAATCGCATTAAAACCACTCACGCACATCAACTTGCACTTTCAGTCGTGTATTATAGTCCAATTCAGTTTTTGTACTGGTACGATAAACCTTCTTCTTACCATGGTGAAAAGGAAATTGAGTTTTTCGATGCTGTGAAAACGGTATGGGATGATACCAAAGTGTTGAATGGTGAGGTAGGTAAATATATCAGTGTTGCTCGTCGCTCAGGTGATGAATGGTTTGTAGGGGCAATTACGAACAATGATGCCCGTACCGTTGAAATAGCTTGTTCTTTTCTTGAGGCGGGAAAAAAGTATCTGGCAACGATTTATTACGACGATCAGAAATTGAATAATCGCACTAATGTGAGCATTAAAACACAAAAAGTAGACGCTTCTAGGAAATTGATTTTCGATTTGGAAGCCAGTGGTGGTGTAGCCATTCGAATTATTGAAGAATAATTTTGAATATGCACTGGAAAAAGGCAAATGTTGTTGCTTATTTGATCTTTCAGGCAGAGAGAAAGTGGCTGATGGTCATAGGTGTCGTATTTGGAGAATGAAGGAATAAATAGTCAAATTGGCTAAATCTGATGAAATGGAGAATGTATTTGAAACAAGGTGTAACTGGGATGAGGAGAAATTCAGCTTTTTATTCGAGCAGTATTTCGAGAGTTTGTGTTTTTTCGCTGATCGGTATACGGAGGACATGGATTTATCAAAGTCGGTTGTGCAGAGTGTTTTTGTTAATATTTGGACGAAACGGAATCAAATGGCTGAAATATATTCGGTCAAATCTTTTCTGTTTATTGCTGTCCGAAATAAGACTTTAGATTTTCTGCGTAAAGACAAGAGGAGCAAGAATGTGAAAATCTCTAGTGATATCGAAAATAGCTTGGTAGCTCCATTTTGAAAATTAATTGAAGAAGCTGAAATCAATACTCTAATCAACCAGTCAATTAATGAATTACCAAAACGATGCCGAGCAGTTGTCGTTCTATGTTGGTTCGAAGGATTAAAGTACAGTCAATGTGCAGAAAAATTGGAAATAAGTGTTAAAACAGTGGAGAATCAAATGTCAATTGCTATAAATTACTTTTCAAATGAAAATCATCGATTTTAAAGACATGAGGCTTAGCCATATTATGCGTAACCTTCACCGGGATATTGGCTATTTGGTTTTAGGTATAACTCTGATTTATTGTATCAGTGGCACTATATTGTTGTTCCGGGATAAAGGGGTTTTTGTCTATAAATGTCCGATTGGAACGTCCTTTGGCCCAGGTAGAAAGCGGGCTTGGAGCTCATGAGTTAGAACCTTTGCTCTTACAAAACGGGATGAGCCGTAAGTTCGTTCTTGAAAGCGAGAATGACAGCCTGGTTGTTTTTAATAAGAATGAGTTAATCTATAACCTCAAAACAGGTGTTGTAAGCTGTCGCTATTTTACTAAGCCGCAGGATAGCATAAAAGTAGAACTGAAGGATGGTTTGACCGAAGAACAACTGGTTCAGACACTTTCGAATGCAAAGGTAATTCAAGGTTATTTCCCAGTTTCAAAATCACCACAAACAATTGTTTTTAACGGTGACAGTGTTGTCTACAAAAAGTCAAGTGGAAATATCGTACGTCCGTACCTACAGCCAAAATTACCATGGTTTGTTCAGTAAATTACACGCCTACACCAATTGGCCAGTAAGGAGGCCTTTCACTGGGTTGCTTTGATATACGCTATTTTACTCGCCTTTTTGGCAATATAAAGTTTTTGGATGTTCCGTTTTGGGTCGAGCAATTTCAAGCGGGGATTAATATTGGCTGCTGTTGGAGTTATCTTGACCTTTGTTTTTATCTATTTGATTTAGATTAAATTAAGGGGCCGTTAGATAGGCGATCCTTCACTTCGAGGGAAGAGAATGATATGTTGGATGGCAAGGGACGAGGCTTAAAGTAATTTTACAAGAATGACTGAACTCGTTAGGTTTTCGACATCGGTTACTGTTAGTAAACAGCGATTAATTTTTCATAGAAGCTGGAACTTCATTCTCGCACGATTTTAAGTTTGGCGTTTGGTAATTCAGTTTACCAAACGCTTTTTTTTGTTGTGCCTTAATATGAACGGCTGTACGAAAGAAGCAAGTTACAGCATTTAGATGTGCCTTTGTTACTGAAGGCTTTTTAAAACAGTTAGCATGTTACACTTCCAGTTCATGCTTTGATTTTTTGGGACGAGTTTGCATATAACTTAGCTCAGTGAACAGAAGAACAATGGGCGCAGAGTTGAAATTTATTACCCTATTTCGGCTGATTTTCGCTAGAGACTCACAACTCAATATACATCCTCATGATAGCGCTTTTCGGCCAATAGCTTTGCCACCGTGTATTCCGAATTACGTGTTGTCGCTAGTTTGTTGAACGTTTCCTTCACTGCCTGCCCCATCTTCCGAGAGCCACACACATAAATATGGGCCCCCGCTTTTAGCCATTCCTGAACCTCTTTGGCTTCCTGTAATAATAAGTCCTGCACGTAAATTTTAGCCTGCTGATCGCGCGAAAAAGCAAGATTCAAACGTTCCAGTTCATCAGTTTCTTTCCGGCTTTCCATTTCTGCACTGTAGAGGTAATCCACAGCCCTGGTCTTTTCGCCAAAGAACAACCAGTTACGGCTATCGGCTTGCTGGCTACGTTCCGAAAGAAATGCCCGAATAGGTGCAATACCTGTTCCGGCACCGATAAAAATTGCAGGAACCGAAGGATCAGGTAAGCGGAAATCATCGTCGGGCGAGATGAAAAACGATATAGAAATTCCGACTTCGAGTGAATGGCTTAAATAGCTTGATGCTGCACCATGTCTGCGGCGTTTTTTGTGTTCATATTGCACTTTCTTCACTGTCAAATGTAGCTCGTTAGGCGATACTACCTGATATGATGCAATGCTGTAATAGCGAATCTTTGGCTTGTCGAGCAAGCCGGGCAGGTCAGCGGCATTCAGTCTACATGGAAAATCGTGCAGAAGATCCAGAAAATCGTGCTGGTGTAAATAGTCGAGTGTGGCATGCTCGTGCTTCAGTAAATCGGCCAGATTTTCGTCTGCACATAGCGACAAATATCGTTTTAGTAAATCACGGCTTAAATTAGTCAGCTCGGCTTTGGTTTGCAAAAAATCGCTTAATGCTGTTTGCTCCTTATCCACCAGCTCGTCGGGTGCCAACTGCATGACGCCCAGTATTTGCCCGATCAATTCTTCCGGGTTTCGGGGCACTATTCCAATCGAATCACCGGTTTGGTACTTCACTGTTTGTTCGTCAATAGCCAGGTTCAAATGCCAGACTGCCTCTTTGGACCCTGGATTAAGCTGGTGCTTTTCTCGAATAACGGCAGTATGCCACTGGTGGCTTTGAATTGCATCTAAGTTGAAGCTATCTCCTGAATCATCGACCGTGAGTAATTTCGAAACAGAAGAAATCCAGCTGGCAGCAGTCTTTTCGAAGGCGGCATCGCAATCGACACGTGGCAGAATAGCTTGTGCCCCCATTTGCAGCAAACGCTTTTCCAAATCTTTCCCGGCCTGACAAAAGTGTTCGTATTCGGAATCACCCAATGCACAAAGGGCGAATTCTAAGTTAGCCAGTCCTACTGTACTGAGCTCATTCAACTGACGAAAAAAGCGAAGAGCTGCGGGGGGCGGATCACCCTCTCCATATGTGCTAACCACGAAAAGCACACGACTCTCATCCAATAGATTCTCCGCTTTGTAGGAAGACATATTTTTCAAACGGACCTTCAATTTTCCTTTACTTAAATGGCGTGTCATTTGAGAAGCGACAAATTCGGCATTCCCCGATTTACCTCCGTACAAAACGGTTATAAGATCGCTATCAACAATGGTTGTATTTCGTTCTCCAAATAATTTTCTTAAGCTCGCAAACATCTTATTCAATTTTGTTTTCTGTTTTCAATTCATTAAAACTAATAAACCGCATGCAAGTTCATCGGCGGAGATCAAAAAACGCGTAAAAATGCCTTTAGGGTGACATTTATTATTCTTTACAAAATATTTACGACACTTCCGGTCATCATTGTCACATAAGCCCGGACATGCCGGGTAAGGCAGGTGTTTCTGCGTCGGGTGTTGTGTTCGATGTTGGTTCGGTTACAGAATGTATCAATTGTTATATGTAAGGGCGATATTATAGGGGAGTTGATTACAGACGTAATCATAGCTTTCGGAATCCGAGGCTTGGCCTTTCGATTAAAACGTTACGCCGAATGCCAGTGACAAGTGCCCTGTGAGGCAAACAATTGAATGGTTTGATAAACATATAATAGCGTGGTTTGGAAAAGAGCGGCGATTTCATTACGCTCAAGCTTTTGCATGTGCTGCGGATGGTGATCCCCAAGCTGCGGGCGTACTAAAAGAGATTGCGGCGAATGATCATTACCTGCCCAATATTCGAAGTTTGACGCTGCAGAATTTTGATTCTTACTTCCCTGATTCATTGGGTGGACCGGTCGACAATTATCTCGTCAATTTAGCCCCCTCGTTAAGACTTGCTGCGATGCGTTCTTTAGAACAACCAACTCATGGAAATATTGCCAGGCTATTAAACGCGTTGACTAATTCATTGCCGCCTTTTAGTTATTACAGTTTGTTTGTTTGTTTGTTTGTTTGTTTGTTTGTTATTCATTGAGAGATGATTTGGAGGGGGAGCTTTTGCTAACACTGTGAAAAAAGAGGAAGACTAGGACCAAATCAACCTATCGAAAGCTACCTGTTTATAAGGCTCCGAAATTGCTGTTTAAACTATCATCGGGATAAAAAAGCTCGTTTATTCCGTCGAGGATGTCAGGTATGAACTCGTGCAATTGTTGCAGTTCATCTTCCAAATTCAACATTATTATTTCATTTTTATTAAAATTTCGGTCAATTTTTGCTTTTTTTGAATAGCGAAAATTTGAGTTTATGAAAGAAGTGAATCATGATGCGTTTATTCTAAAGAAACTGGTTGCGGGAGATGAAGATGCATTTAAATACTTCTTTGATCACTATTACGACGATCTTTGCAACTTTGTAAATGCCTATGTGCGCGATGAGAATCTTGCCGAGGACATTGTGCAAAATATCTTTGTTGACTTGTGGGAAAACCGGGATCGTCTGGCTGACAATAAATCGCTGAAATCTTATTTGTATTCTTCCTCTAAAAATAAGAGTTTAAACCATCTTAGGGATCTCAAAAATCATAACCGTATTGAGAAAGAGGTTGTTGGTATTTCTGCCGATTCAACTGATTCGACTTCAGAAATCATCGACTATGAGGAAATGAAGATGCTGATTTCCGGGGCTATCGATCAATTACCCGATCGCTGCAAAGAAATTTTTCAGCTTAGCAGAAATGAAGAATTGAGCAATAAGGAGATTGCTGAAAAGCTTGGCGTTTCCGTTAAAACTGTTGAAAATCAGATGACAATTGCCTTTCGGAAAATCAAAGAATACCTTGCGCCGTACCACGATAAGATCCTTCTCTTGTATATTATTTCAACTTTTTTTTGAGCTTGTTTGGGGGATGTGATTAACTTGTGTGCTATAGTAGTAAAAACATCTCATCTCCATGGAAAATAAAATACCACTTTCAATAATCATGCAGCATATCGCATCGGGAGGAAAGGAGTATTCCGGTGAAGCCAAAACGTGGGTTGAAGAATCAGAAGCAAACAAAAAAACATTTGACGATCTTTCGCTAATCTGGAAATTGACCGGGAAATTCCCGGAGCGTTATACTCCCAATAAAGATTTAGCCTGGTCTAAAATCAAGGGGCGCATTAAACAGCCGAAGCCCAAATTCAATTTGTATCGTCGCGTTGCACAAATTGCAGCCGCAGTATTGGTTGCTGCACTGTGTGTTTGGTCCGGTGCCGAATTTAAAGATGCTTTTAATCAACCAAGGTACACCGAAGTTATTTCTCTGGCAGGACAAAAAACAAAAGTCATGCTACCCGATAGTTCGGTTGTGCAATTGAATGGAAATTCACAATTACGGTACAGCAGTGATTTCAGTAAGGCTGACCGGGAGGTAGAGTTGAAAGGAGAAGCCTATTTTGATGTTACCAAAGATAAACACCACCGGTTTGTTGTTCATGCGGGAGATCTCGATGTCAAAGTTTACGGAACCTCGTTTAATGTGAAAGCCTATGATACTGATGCATTGATTGAAGTGGGGCTGAAACATGGTAGCGTTGCACTGGAGAAAAATAATAGCGAAGTTTTAAGATTAGTTCCCGGACAGCTGGCCAAATACGATGCCGCTAAAGACAAAGTGAATGTATCTGAAGTAGATATCGATTTAGTTTCGGCCTGGACCCGAAATGAGATGATCATCGAAGAATTGCCCTTGCAGGAAATTATTCTGTACCTCGAAAGATGGTACGGTGTGCAAATTAAGGCTTCCCCGGAGTTGCTTGATGGCGAACTGTTTACCTTTAAAGTGAAAACAGAATCACTACACGAAGTTATTGAAATGTTAAGTGTGTTAAAACCAATAAAATATAATATTGACGGAGAACTTGTGACGCTGTCGAATAAATAAAATCTGCCTATGAAATAGTAAATGCCGAATCTAATTTAACTAAACAAAAAAGGTTTGCCATTCCGACAAACCTTTCTAAAACAAATTTTTATTAACACAGTCTGAGGAAAGACAAATTACACCACATAGCCTGTATTTCCTTTTGAGACTGGTAATCATTACAAAACTATGAAAAAAAACTGTAGTTCGGGTAGCTATTGCTCAATTTTGACTGCCCGAAGAAATCTTATTTTGAAGATGAAAATAGTCTTAATCCTAATTTGTATCGTTGGCTTGACTGGTAGTTATGGCTCGGTTTATAGCCAGCAGTCGAAGCTCGATATAAGAGTTCAGAATACCGCGATCAAGGATATTCTAAAGCAAATTGAAGAAAATACGGATTATTCGTTCATGTATAATGCCAGCCAGATTGATGTCTACAAAACCTTGGATATCAATGTGGAAAACAAGTCGGTGGAAGAAATTCTTGATTTGATTTTTGGCGAAGATCAGGTGAACTATAAAATTATTGATCGTCATATTATCATATCTACAAAATCGCAGAATCCGGTAAAAAACGAATCCAACCAAACCAAAAGTGTGAAGGGTCAGGTAACTGATTCAGACGGAAATCCCTTACCCGGAGTTACTGTTGTGGTAAAAGGAACGACCAAAGGAACCATTACCGACATGGATGGAAATTACACACTGGGAGATCTAAAACCAGCTGATGTGCTCTTGTTTTCGTTTATTGGTATGGGAGTTCAGGAATATGCAGTTAACGAGTCTTCGGCGATTGATGTTGTGATGCGTGAAGATGCTGTTGGTATTGAGGAAGTTGTTGCCATTGGTTACGGAACGCAATCAAAGCGAAACCTGACCGGAGCCATCCAGAATGTAAGCAGCGAAGATTTTGAAAATATCCCGACAGCGCAGTTAACTCAAAAGCTGCAAGGTAAATTGGCTGGTGTGCAAATCAATCAAACAACCGGTATTCCCGGACAGGGAATGTCTATTCGTATTCGTGGACAAGCTTCAATTTCGGCAGGTAGTGACCCGTTATATGTTGTTGATGGATTTCCAATTACAGGAGATATTTCAAACATTAACCCCGATGAAATTGAAAACATTACTGTATTGAAAGATGCGTCATCGACAGCTCTATATGGTTCACGTGCAGCGAACGGAGTGGTGATGATCACCACCAAACAAGCCAAATTCGGAAAATCAAGTTTGACTGTAAGTGCTTATGGTGGACTTCAGTATATCCCTGAGAGTTTGAAGCCTGAAATGATGAATGCACGCGAGTTCGCGCAATTCAAAAAGGAGATTCAGGAAGAAAATGGCTGGGGAGTGCCGGAAATGTTTCAAAATCCGGAACAATATGGCGAAGGTACCGATTGGTTGGATGCAGTTACAAGAACGGCCATGATTCAGAACTATTCGGTTAATTACAGCGCCAGTAAAGATAAATTCAAATCATCGGCAGTGGCTGGATTCTTCAGTCAGGATGGTATTTTGTTGAATTCGAATTACAAACGTTTTTCGCTTCGTGTAAATTCTGAATACCAGTTTAACGACAAACTGAAAGTTGGTGTAAACGCATCAAACACAGTTACAGCGAACAAAACGCCGCAAAGTGATGGTATCTGGTATAATTCACCAAGTATTGTACAGTCGGCATTGCTAACATCACCGTTAGCGCCCTACATCAATGAAGATGGAACGATTCCTGTAAATGCCGGAGAATGGGGAAATGACTACGGTTCTTCTCCTGGTCCAAACTGGTACAACCAGGTTCGGGTTGTGAAAAATACTTCAAAAAATATGGGGCTTTTGGCTACGGCATTTGTTGAGTACGAACCTATTCATGGGTTGAAGTTCAAGTCGTCTGCAGGGGTTGACCTGGGAAGCAGTGTGTCCGATTTTTTCAACCCATCTACAGCAGGTAGTATTTTCAATCCGGGTAATGAGGCTGATGCTTCCCGTATTTATGCAACGCACGGAAATTCTTTCGGATACTCTTGGTTGTGGGAGAATATCTTGACCTACAAAAAGAGCATCAAAGATCATAACTTCGAGCTTTTGGCTGGTTATTCGGCTCAAAGTGCGCATGGAGAAAGTGGTTCGATGACCGGAACTGGTTTCCCTGATAATAATATTCAAACGCTGAATGCAGCCAAAACGATCACCGGAAGTACCGACATTCAGGATTGGTCATTGAATTCGATCATTAGCCGTTTGACGTACAATTACAAGCAGCGCTATTTGCTTACGCTGGCTTATCGTCGCGATGGTTCTTCAAAATTCGGTTCCGACAATCGCTGGGGAGGATTCCCTTCCGGATCTGTGGGCTGGGTTGTTTCCGATGAGAACTTTATGGGATCTCTTCCCCAGGTATCTTTTCTGAAGGTGCGCGCAAGCTGGGGGGTTACCGGTAATAACAACATTGGTAACTACACGCAGTATGCAAGTATGGTGGCCACCAATAATCCGGTAAATAGCGCACTAATCAGCGGGAAAAGTCTCGCCGGATTAAACAATACCGAGTTAGGTTGGGAGAATACAACTGAAACTGACTTTGGCCTTGACTTTGGATTGTATAATAATCGGATCTATTTCTCATACGATTATTATCATCGCATTACAGATGATTTGTTGTACAGTGTTGACATTCCTATTTCTTCCGGATTTTACAATTTTACAACCAACATTGGTAAATTGAAGTTTTGGGGACACGAGTTTACCTTAAGTACTAAAAATCTCGAAGGTAAATTCAAGTGGAATACTGATTTCAACATTGCATTTAATCGCAATAAAGCACTTGAACTTGGTACTTCAAATGCAGCTATTTACGGCGACAATACGATTACCGAAGTTGGCAAACCACTTGGACAACTTTATGCGCTGGAATGGGAAGGACTGTATTATACCCAGGACGAAATCGATGCTGTTGGTCGCGATGGTGCTCAGATTGGTACGGTGAAATTTGCCGATCAGGATGACGATGGCTGGGTTTATAATGACGACCGTGATAAAACAGTCTTGGGTAGTTCTGCGCCAAAAGGTGTTTACGGTATTACCAACACCTTCTACTATAAAAACTTCGACCTGTCCGTTGTAATGCAGGGAGCCTATGGTCATAAAATCTTCAACCATATTGAACGTTTTTCAACAAACCTTGATGGAGCATTTAACGTGCTTAAAGCTGTTGATCGCAGATGGCGTTCTCCGGAAGATCCGGGAGATGGTATCTATGGTAAAGTTATCTCGGGAACTACCGGCTATGAACGCGACTGGATGAGCTCTAAATTCCTTTACAAAGCCAATTACTTAACCGTGAAGAACATCACTTTGGGATATCAGGTTCCAATTCGCAACACAAAATACTTTAAAGGTGTGCGTATTTACGGAAGCGTTCAACAAGCTTTTGTGTTTACCAAGTATCCCGGAAACAATCCTGAAGTATCTTCAGGTGGAGGACTATTCTCCGGTAATGACTACACGACTTATCCGGTGCCAAGAACTGTCACTTTTGGATTGAATGTAAACCTGTAAATCTAAATCGACTCGAAAAATGAAAAAAATTAATATCATATATCTGCTGCTTGTTGTCGTATTTGCGACAAGTTCATGCAAAGAAGACTTTCTGACCAATTTGCCTGAAACCGTAGTTTCGGCAGAAGATTTTTATAAAACCGAATCTGACTTTGCCCAAGCTATTATTGGGGTTTATCAGCCGGTTCGATCGCTGTATAATACTGGATTGGCAGGCTACGGAGCCTGGTCCATGGGTGAAATGAGATCGGATAATACGACCTTTAGCTATAATGCCTCCAACAGAGGATATGCCGACCGGGAATATGTAGACCTGTTTATTGATGATTCCAATGGTGGACCAATTTCTAACAAGTACAATAATGATTACATAGTAATCGGACGCGCAAACCAAATTCTAAGTCGGATCGATGATGCAGACATTAGCGACGACGCCAAAAATAACTACAAAGGACAAGCGCTGTTTTTGAGAGCTTTCGCTTATTTCGATTTAGTTCAATACTTTGGCGAAGTTCCGTTGGTAATCAACCCACCAACAAGCTATGCTCAAACGCTACAAGACAGAGCATCTACCGACGCGATTTATGAACAGATTATCGCAGATGCTGCTGAAGCGGCCGCTATTTTGCCGGCAAAGGCAGCTCAGACAACAGGCTATGTCGCCAATGGAGCGGCTTATACACTATTGGGAAATGTTTACCTGGTGCTGGAAGATTGGGCCAAAGCGGAGACTGCTTTAAGTAGTGTGTCTGGTTATACCTTGCAATCTGATTATGCAGCTATTTTTAACCCCGGGAATAAGAATAATTCGGAGATGATTTTTGAGGTCCAGTTCACTGATGACCCGACAGCTGGAGCAGCCAGTAACTTTGCCTATAACTTTTTGCCAATTTTGAGTAATCCCGGCGTTATTCCCGGATTTCCGAATGGCAACTCCAATGCTTATGCTGGTTGGAACACACCGACTCCGGATTTAATTGCCGAATATGAATCGGGTGATATGCGCATGGATGCGTCGATTGGTTATTACTCGGGTGAAGGCTATGTAAACCGTCCGTATGTGAAAAAGTATGTTCATGGTGCCTCAATCGCTCCGAATACAAACGACGACTGGCCAGTTTATCGCTATGCCGAAGTCTTGTTGATGTTGGCTGAAGCAACCAATGAACAGGGAAATACAGGGGCGGCATTGGGCTATTTGAACCAGGTACATGCACATTCGCGTACGGGTTTAAGTGCGCTGACTATTGCTGATCAATCGCAATTACGTGAAGCGATCATAAAAGAACGTCAAATTGAATTGGCTTTCGAAAATAAACGTTGGTTGGATTTGGTGCGTTGGGGAATCGCTGTCGATGTCATGAATGCACAGGGAGCTAAAATTAAAGCGAATCCGCAAGCATACTATTATCCCGATGGAGTTGGCCCAATTACTGAAGCTTACAATGTAACTGAAGACCATTTGTTATTTCCAATTCCCGAACGTGAGATGCGTTTAAATCCGGATTGGGAACAAAATCCCGGATATTAATTTGAAAATAGGCGACCATTGCGGCTGTAGTGGTCGCCTATGCTTACTTATTAGGAGCTAAATCATCGGTCAAAATTGGTGATAATGCCACTGCTGTATCTAAATTTTCTGTTGGATAAACCCGATTTACAAACCTGTATCGACTTGAATAATGAATAGAATATTTAAAAACATGCGCACATTTTTAGTGGGACTGTTTTGTTTTACGACCCTTGCGGGTTATGCGCAGTTCGACAGCTCAGATTTTCTGAAAGCTGCCGGGCCGGTTATTAAAAATCAATCCGGAGAAGGGGAGCTTGTTGCTTTGCGGGGAACCAACCTTGGCTCCTGGTTGAGTATGGAATATTGGATTGGCCCGCTTGGCTATGGTGCGATTAATCGGGATAACTGGATTGTGTCAGGCTCAGCTTCTGTTTCCGGTACTAACTTATCCTACATGTTGGATGGCGATGAGTCAACAAAATGGAATTCAGGAACTGCACAGGTTGCAACAGATGGGCAGACGATTACGATCGATTGTAAAAAGAAGGTTGTATTCGATAAAATAACAATGAACGCCGGCGATGTGGCAGATGAAACACCTTCTTTCTACCGTATTTCGATATCAAACGACGGAATTAGCTGGACTGAAGTTGCTAACGGTACCGGAACAACAAAAGTAATCGATGTTTACATCGGAGCGGTAGAGGCTCAGTTTATAAAAGTTGCTCAAAAAGGGAATTCCGATAATAGCTGGTCGATTGCCGAATTTTACTTGTTGATGAATGATGATTATTCTGTGCGCAATGCAAATTATGATCGGTTTGGCGTGGATAAGACCGACGAACTTTGGGATTACTACCAGGATCTGTGGATTACAACGACTGATATGGACAGCATAAAAGCCATGGGAATGAATATGGTTCGTGTTCCGTTTTATTGGATGGAAGTGATGAACAATGACGGAACCATCAAAGCCAATGGTTTTAAACAACTGGATTGGGTGGTTGAGCAATGTTCCCAACGCGAAATTTATGTCATGCTCGATTTGCATGGAGCACCCGGAGGGTTGGATGGTTATATTACCAGCGGACAGGCAACGACCAATGAACTGTGGAACGATCCGGAATCTCAGCAAATGACGGTTGATCTGTGGAAAGCAGTTGCTACACATTTCAAGGGAGAACCGGCAGTTTGTGCCTACGACTTGATGAATGAACCTGTCAGCAGCAATTCATCATTTACAACAAGTGATATGTATGATCTGATTTACAAAGCAGTTCGTGCTATCGACCCGGATCATATTATTTCCGTTCAAGCCTTCTATAACTTCGATATGATTGACTCTCCAAGTCAGCGTGGATGGGAGAATATGTTATATCAAGCCCATTATTACAATACTGATTTTTATAATTGGGATTCTCAAAACGGTTTTATTAACTGGGCTTTAGGAGATATGGCCTGGCACCAGCTTCAGTGGGATACTCCGGTTTTGGCCGGTGAGTATAACTTCTGGGGATTTCTCGATCTGTGGAGTAAGTGGATGAATGGATTAAACTGTTTCAACGGTGCCTGGTCGAACTGGACGTACAAAAACATGACTTCGAATTTAAACTGGGGATTGTACCTGGGAAATTCAAACCCAATCCCGGACCTTAGTTTTGAATCGGAGGAAACCATTAAGGCGAAATGGGATAAGTTTGAAACAAAATACTTCTATCGCAATGCCGGCTTAATTGATACGATCCGCGGAAATACGGAACGAATAGCCTATCGGGGCATCGGCAGCTATATCAGTTTCGAAGCTTACAACAATACCTTTATAAGCTCTGAGGGCGGAAACGCTGCGATGACTTGTAACAGGTCGTTACGTACCGATAGTGAATATTTTTTGATTGAAGATGCCGGAGAAGGTTTTATCGCCCTGAAAGGAAACAATGGGAAATATGTGAGTTCCAACAACGGAACCAGCTCAATGACCTGCGATAAAGATGTCATTGGTGAAACAGAAAAATTTTACTGGATTGATCTGGCTGGAGGAAAAATGGCACTGCTTGGTAAGGGAGGCTTTGTTTCCATGGAGGGTGGTAGTATCCCAATCAATGCTAATCGTACCGGAATCGATGGCTGGGAAGTCTATTATTGGGATAAAAAGGATATTTCAACATCGGTTAATGATCTTGAAAATTCATCCCTGATTTACCCGAATCCGTTGTGCCAGGGGCAAAGACTAAACTATACATTGGAGAACTCGCAGGAAAGGCTTTTGTCCATCTACAATGCCAATGGCATAAATGTTTTTAAGCGGGAAATTCAGGGAGCCGGAACCCTTGATTTATCGTTCTTGACTGCCGGAATCTACCTGGTCGAATTTGGACGCAAAACAGAAAAACTAGTTGTGCTTTAAACGATTTTTTTGCATAAAAACCGCATATTATTGAACTGAAGCTATGAGAATAAGACGATCAAAGAACCCATTAAATCGAAACCTAAAACGAATTGCAGCCCTTGTCGGATTGGCTAGCCTGATCAGTTGTGGCTCAAATAAAACACCAGTAAAACTTGGCGTTAGTTCCAACCAGGAAGTAATTGCAGCAATGACTTTGGATGAAAAAGCCCAATTGTTGGTTGGCGATGATCCCGGCTTTCCGCGCGGGTATCCTTCCATATTTGGGGGTGCCGATACGCTTTTTATGTCACAGCCTCCGGTTGTTGGAAAAACGGAAAAACTGGTGCCGGGTGCCGCCGGAACAACCTATGCCATTCCCCGCTTGGGAATTCCGTCGATTGTTTTGGCTGATGGCCCGGCAGGTGTCCGTATTGACCCTACGCGTCCCGATACCTCAAAAACTTTTTATGCGACTGCTTTCCCCATCGAGTCATTGTTAGCTTGTTCGTGGGATACAGAGCTTGTCCAAAAAGTTGGCAAATGTATGGGTACTGAAGCCAAAGAATATGGTGTCGATATCCTCCTGGCTCCTGCTTTGAACATTCATCGCAATCCACTGGGAGGCCGCAACTTTGAATACTATTCAGAAGATCCGGTTATATCAGGAGAGATGGCTGCAGCCATGGTAAACGGTGTTCAGTCTGTTGGCGTTGGCACGTCGATCAAGCACTTTGCAGCCAACAACAACGAAACCAATCGTATGTCGATTAATGCGAATATTGACGAGAAAACATTGCACGAAATTTATTTGAAAGGTTTTGAGATCGCCGTCAAAAAATCGAATCCCTGGACGGTGATGTCGGCCTACAACAAAATTAATGGCGTTTATTGTTCCGAAAATCCGGTTTTGCTGGATTCGATCCTAAGAAAGGATTGGGGCTTCTCGGGTTTTGTAATGACCGACTGGTTTGCCGGTCGCGACCGCATTCAGCAAGTGAAGGCTGGCAACGACCTGCAAATGCCCGGGAGCAAATATATTGCAGAACAGATTGCTAAAGCTGTCGAGAATGGCGAGTTGGATGAAGCCATTGTAGACCGGAATATTGATCGGATTCTCAATATTATCAAACAGACACCGCGTTTCAATGGCTATGATTACAGCGACAATCCTGATCTTCAGGCGCACGCCAAAGTTGCGGCACAAGCAGCTACCGACGGGATGGTGCTGCTTAAAAACAACCGGAATACGCTTCCGCTGGGTAAGTCGATTTCTAAAATTGCAGCATTCGGTATCGCTAGTTTCGAGACGATTTCTCGTGGTACCGGCAGCGGTAATGTAAATAGTTCATACACCGTGTCGATTAGAGAAGGTTTGGAGAATAAAGGTTATAAGATTCCCGACGAATTGGAACCTGCCTATGCGGAGCATGTGAAACAGGAAAAAGAGAGAGTGGGAGAGAAGAAATCTTATTTTGATCCCGATATCATGCTGCAGGAGAAGAATTGGAGCGAAGCCGAACTGAAGCAGTTTGCTGTTGATTGCGATCTGGCTTTGTTTACCATCTCCAGAACATCGGGTGAGTTTGCTGATCGTAAAGTGGCGGATGATTTTGGGTTAACCGCTGCAGAGCAACAAATGGTCAAAAAGCTATCCAAAGCTTTTCATGCGAAAGGAAAGAAGCTGGTGGTTGTTCTGAATATTGGTGGAGTCATCGAAACAGCTTCGTGGAAAAATGAGGCTGATGCGATCTTGCTAGCCTGGCAGCCGGGGCAGGAAGCCGGAAATGCTATTGCACAAATTCTCTCCGGAGATGTTACACCCTCCGGAAAACTGACGATGACTTTTCCTGTGAAGTACAATGATGTTCCTTCCGCACCCTATTTCCCTAATCCGTCAACTAATCCTCAACAAGCTGATTACACGGAAGGAACTGCAGTGGGGTACCGATACTATAGGGAAGCAGGTGTTGCCACTTCTTATGAATTTGGCTTCGGTTTGTCTTACACAGACTTTGTCTACAACAATCTCTCGGTCGACTCACTTCCGGATCATAAATGCGAGATTGAGCTAAGTGTTACCAATACCGGGGTAAGCAACGGACAGGAAGTGGTTCAGCTTTATCTGAAAGCGAAAGACTCGAAAATGATTCAGCTGAAACATTTTGCGAAAACCGCTTTGTTGAAACCCGGTGAATTGGAAACCCTGAAATTTGAAATTACAGCCGAAGATCTGGCCGGATATGATCCCAAACAGAAAGCCTGGATCACAGAGCCTGGTGCTTACGACGTCCTGCTTGGTGCTTCGTCCGAAGATATTCGGCTGAGAACAGAGATTGCACTCGACCAGCAGGTCGTTTTTAACTACTAAATAAGGAACAACTGAAATTTTACACCATGCAGAAATTACATATTCAAGTATTACTCTTTGTCCTGTTACTGGCGGTATCCAGTCAGGCAGTGGCTCAAAACTATTACCCCAATGGCAAACAATGGATAGAAAAGGCAGAAGCTTTAAAACCGAAGCTTACTGAAACGATTGTTAAGCCTGCAACTTTAGTTGAGTTGGTCCAGAACGAGAATGCTTTTCAAGGCTGGGAAGCTAGAAAGGTAGCACCAATTGATTCGCTTTACAGCAAATCAATCCGGCAAATAAAAGAAGTTATTGTTGATCTTGGTGATCATTACACTGGGTATTTCACCTTCAAGCTGAAGACAATTTGGGGGGCAGCAGATTCGCCTGTCCGGTTTCGGCTTACATTTGGCGAAGTTCCAGCCGAGTTGGCAACTCCATTCGATCCTTTCCCGGGAACAATCAGTCGCGCTTGGCTGCAGGATGAGCAGATGACGATTATGAATGTTCCTTCAACGAACACGCTCAGTCGCCGGGTTTCTTGCCGCTACATCAAAATAGAACTTACGGGAACTTCGCCTTATTTTGATTTTGGAATCAGTGACATTCAGTTTAAAGCGCTAACCTCAGCTGTTAAACAACCAGAAGCATTGGCTGCAACAGCATCTCCAATTGTGAAAAAAATTGATGAAATTGGTTTGAAGACGCTGAAAGAATGTATGCAAACGGTTTACGAAGATGGCCCCAAACGTGATCGCCGTTTGTGGGTGGGAGACATGTATCTGGAATCTCTCGCGAATGTTTACTCCTATGAGAATCACAATCTGACAAAAAGATGTCTCTATATTTTGGCCGGGTTAAGTGATGACGAAGGTTATGTGTTAGGGACTATTTTTGAGGAACCGGAGCCACATCCTCAGGCTGGCCAGCGGTTAATGGACTACTCCTTGCTGTATAATGTGACCCTGAAGAATTATCTGCAGGCCACAGGTGATAAAGTCACAGCAGAAGTACTTTGGCCCGTTGCGAAACGTCAGTTGGATATCATCTTCAATTACGTCGGTGAAGATGGACTAATTGATTACGAACGCGCCAATAAAGAATGGTGGTTATTCTTCGATTGGAAAGAAGGGTTGAACAAGAATGCTGCTATCCAGGGATTGATGTTATTTGTACTGAACGAAACCTATGAGTTGGCAACACTTTTGGGAAAGGAAAGCGAAGTGGTGAAGGTTCCTTCGTTGATCAAAACGATGAAGAAAGCAGCCATGGCTAATCTTTTCAATAAAAAAGATGGTCTGTTTGAGTGCGGTGACGATCAGCAAATTTCATATGCTTCACAAATCTGGATGATCCTGGGAGGTGTGCTGAACGAGAAACAAAGTCAGAAGGCATTGACGACAGTGATGGATACGCCGGAGGCGCTTTATCCGGGCGGTCCGTATATGTATCATTATTTTATTCAGGCTTTAATCAATTGCAATATGCAGGCTAAAGCCAAAGAACTGCTGGTAAACTATTGGGGAGGCATGGTTAAAAAAGGCGCTGATACCTTTTGGGAAGTATATGATCCGAACAACGATTTTCTGTCGCCTTACAACTTCTATCCGATCAACAGTTATTGCCATGCATGGAGTTGTACGCCGGTTTATTTCATCCGCAAATACCCCGGTATATTTCAGCAGTAGGCAGACTAAAACTCTAAACAATAACAGAATATGAAATTTACTGGTAATCATCGATTGTCAGCACTAGTCTTTTTGGCTTTTTTGTTGCCCACCGGCCTTTCGGCAAAAGGAAGTAACGTAGACAAACCCGGAGAAAGAAAGATATTTATTGACTCTTTGATGTCCAAAATGACATTAGATGAAAAACTAGGCCAACTAAATCTCCTCGCTTGGGATGGCAGCCTCCAGACCGGAGCTGCTGCCAACTCAGGCGTTAGCGAGAAGGTAAAAGACGGTCTCGTTGGTGGTCTTTTCAATATCGAGTCGAAGGACGTACGCATGCAGGTGCAGCAGCTGGCTGTTGAACAGTCGCGATTGGGTATTCCAATAATTTTTGCGCAGGATGTGATTCACGGACACCGTACTGTTTTCCCAATTCCCCTGGGACTGTCGTGCAGTTGGGATCCGGAATTGATAAAGCAAACAGCCCGTGCAGCTGCTGTTGAAGCAAGTCGCGACGGGATCGATTGGGTCTTTTCACCCATGGTCGATGTGTCGCGCGATCCTCGATGGGGGCGTGTTGCCGAAGGTGCCGGAGAAGACCCGTACCTTGGTTCCCTGATTGCGAAGGCGATGGTTGTGGGCTATCAGGGGGACGACATGGCAAAACCGGATGCAGTAATGGCTTGTGTGAAACATTTTGCGCTTTATGGAGCTGCTGAAAGCGGACGCGACTACAATACGGTTGATATGAGTGAAATCAAAATATTTCAGGACTACCTGCCTCCATACCAGGCTGCTGTTGATGCAGGTGTTGGTTCAGTTATGACTTCCTTCAACGACATCAACGGAGTTCCGGCAACTTCCAACAAGTGGCTGATTGATGATGTATTGCGGAAAGATTGGGGCTTTAGTGGTTTTATAGCGACTGATTACACTGCTATTCGCGAAATGGGCGCACACGGCTTAGGCGATCTCGAAAGCTGTTCAGCCCTGGCATTGGATGCCGGCATCGACATGGATATGGTGAGTGAAGGTTTCGTCAACACCTTGAAAACCTCCTTGGCAAGCGGTGCAGTGACGATGGCTGAAATCAACCTGGCGTGCCGGCGCGTACTCGAAGCGAAATATAAATTGGGTTTGTTTGTTGATCCGTTTTTGAGGCTAAAGGAAGCCGATGGAAATAGCCTACAGAATAAGCGTTTTATGGACTTAGCACTTGATGCAGCTCGAAAATCTGCTGTATTGCTTAAAAACGAAAATCAGACTCTTCCCTTAAAAGAAGGACAGAAAATAGCTGTTGTTGGTCCGTTAGCGGATTCGAAGAAAGACGCTATGGGCACTTGGGTGCTTAATGGCGATGAAACCCGTGTAACCACGGTTCTCGAAGGATTGAGAAAACGAAGTGTAGTAAGCTACGCCAAAGGTGCTAAGCTGACTGATGATGGCGCTATGGCTAACCTAATTGGATATTCGATGGACGAGCAAAGCAATGACGAGCTCATTGCTGAAGCATTGGAAGTTGCACAATCTGCGGATGTTGTGGTGGCAGTTTTAGGAGAATCGGCTGCGATGAATGGCGAGGCAGCCAGCATGGCAGATATTAGTTTGCAGGCTTCACAAAAGCGACTCCTTCACAAACTCGTTGAAACCGGTAAGCCAGTGGTCCTAGTTTTGGTCACCGGACGTCCGGTGACACTGGAATGGGAAAATGAGAACTGCGCAGCCATCCTGCAGTGCTGGTCGGCAGGTTCGCAAACCGGAAATGCGGTGGCGGATATCCTTTACGGAGATTATAATCCATCGGGAAAACTCACAATGTCCTTTCCCCGAAAAGTAGGACAGGTGCCGGTGTATTACAGTATGAAAACAACGGGACGCCCGTTTTGGGATGGTGTGAAATATACCAGCCGTTATCTTGATGTAGCCAACAGTCCGCTCTACCCGTTTGGCTATGGATTAAGCTATACTTCGTTTACGATGAATGATATTCAGTTGAACAAGACAACTTTTTCGGAGAACGATACGCTAACGGCTACTGTTAGTCTGACCAATACGGGAGGAATGGCGGGTGAGGAAACCGTACAACTGTATGTCCGGGATTTGGTGGCTACCATCACCCGGCCACAAAAGGAACTGAAACATTTTCAGAAGGTTTATCTTAAGCCGGGCGAGACAAAAACCATTGGCTTTAAAATTACCATCGACGATTTGAAGTTTTACAATTCAGCCTTGAAATATCAAGCCGAACCCGGAGAATTCCGACTCGAAATCGGGTTCAACTCCCGAGATATAAAAGCGATAAACTTTACCCTTGAGTAAGTCCTTTCTGATACTTAAACCAATACCTAAACTCGTTTTTGGGACCGATTAATGCTTAAATTTTAGTCGGTCCCTTTTTATTTGTAAAAAGGGGAGGAATGCTGCAAAAGGGAATGTCAGTGAAATAGCTTTTTGGATGGGATGGTGGAATTCTAGTCCCTATTGCAAATCTTGTTTGAATGGTGAACTAGATTCCTCAGACAACGCGGTTTTGGTAAAGGTTATATTTTCCTTTTATCGTTAGGCTTTATGCAGTTAAACTCCCTATATTCTATAACATTTAGTGGAGATTTTGGGATAATTAAATTATCTTCAAGGTAAACTAATTACCCCTAATTTATGCCACGAATACCCGAGGCGAATTTGTTGAATGCTCTAAAGTCCAACCAAAAAGGATCCTTAAAACAAATCATGGAGGCATGGTACGCTCGGCTTTTTAATTTTGCGAATGGCTATTTAAAGAATGATGAATGGAGTAAAGAGGTTTTGCAGGATGTCTTTCTTCAGTTATGGGATCATCGCGAACAACTATACCAGGATACCAGTCTGAAAGCCTATCTTTTTACAATCACTCGCAACCGTTGTATTGATGTTATCCGGAAGGAACGAGCCTCATTGCAGTTTCAAAAAGATAAAAAGGATGAATATGTGAGATTGAAGAATAGCTATAATGCACTGCATGATCCGATTTTAGATGAAATTTTCACGAAAGAGTTTCAATCAGGGATTGATAAAATAATTGGTTCGTTACCAGATCAATGTCGGCTTATCTTTATTCTAAGCAGGGAAAAAGGACTGAAAAATCGTGAAATTTCAGATCAGTTAGGCCTTTCATTAAAAACAGTTGAGAGTCATATTACCAAAGCGCTAAAAACCATTCGTGAAGAGTTGGAACATAAATTCCCGGAAACTTTTCATCTTCTGTTTCTATTTTGGAATTCTTTGGGAGAGTGTGCTACTATTTGATTATTAGATCTTTTGTTGTGAACGATTTCATGTTTGCTGTTTCTATTCCGGTTTTTTGAAAAAAGTTGAGTTCCCACTCAGGGTATATCTTTCTTCTTCCGTTCTACTAGTATAGCGCTCAATACCCAGAAGAAAGGAGCCGTAAAATCTAACAAAACTTTTATTTATCGAAGGAGTTATGAAAAAATCAATTGCAAGTGTAGTGATACTGATAGGAATCGTAATGGCACTAGTGGTGTCAGTTAGTGGGCAAAAAAATCAAAAATCGCAGGAGGCAGGTACAATTAAAACCTTTAGACCGGGCCAGCCCTGGTATGATACAAATGGTAAATTAATTCAAACTCATGGTGGTTCTGTTCTGTACCATGAGGGGATGTACTACTGGTATGGAGAAGATAAAGAAACCTATAAACCAGGTGGGAAAGTATGGCATAATGGCGTAAAGCTTTATTCTTCCACTGATTTGTATAATTGGAATGATGAGGGAACCATCCTGGAAGTAGCGGATGACATCTCAAATCCAATGCATCCGGAACGTATAATGGACCGTCCCCATATTATCTATAATAAACGAACAAAACAGTTTGTTATGTGGGTGAAATTTGCCGGTACTAATGAGGACCATTATGATTGGCTCACACAGTATATGGGAATTGCAGTTTCAGATGACATTACGAAACCGTTTAAAATGGTAAAGATCATCCGTCCGTTGGGCATGGAAACGGGCGATTTTGACTTATGGGTTGACGAAAGAGACGGCAAAGGTTATTTTATTGCTGATAGAGTGCATACGGAGGTCGTGATTGCTGATTTAACCGATGATTATCTGGATGTGACAGGGAACTATTCCAGCCATTTCCCTCATACCGAGCCACCTCTTGCCAGAGAAGCACCTTGTTTCTTTAAAAAGGAAGACAAATATTATGTGATCTCATCAGGAACGACCGGATATCATCCTAACCCTACGGAAGTTGCTGTCTCAAAATTAACTCATGGTGGCTATGATGTATTGGGGAAGTTTTGTGTTGATGATGATGAGGGTACAAGCTTTGATTGTCAATTTAGCTCTGTATTCAAACACCCCACCCGCTATGGGCTCTATATTGCGATTGGAGACAGGTGGATGGCAAAAACGTCATTGATCAATGGCGGGGAAGAAGCAGAAACGAGCGAGGCAACCTATGTCTGGCTGCCCATCAGATTCCATGGTGATACAGCATACGTTTCTTGGGAGGACGAATGGCAACTTGAGGAATTTGAGGTGAGCGATGGACCCATCCCCTGGTGGAAAAGGTAATAGTCCCAGAACTAGAAAAGAGAAGTTATTTAAATTGAATTGATGAGGCTGAGAATGCAGCAGTAGCAACTTTCAAAGAGACAGATTTTGTATTTCCAATTTCGTTAAGTGGATGGCAGCGCAATCCTAGTTTGAGTACAAATGATGCCTGTGCAAGTAGATAATAGTGGACATAAGAAGTTTCATTGTTGAGCTCAGCCTATTTTCGTTGAGTGGGAAGGTTGATTGACTAAAGCACACATGTGAACCAGCGATGTACACGTGTGCTTTTTGTTTGCTGTCCGGAAAAATTAGATGGACGTGTTGTTGTGTGATTAGTCGTGTTTTTTAGTGGCGTGTTTTCGGTTTGGCTATTTCTTTTCGTTTTTTTTTGAAAAATAGTGATTTTCGACTCAGGGTAAAATTTCGCTCTTCCGTTCTACTAATATAAAGCGTAAGAATTATGAACGAAGATACTCTTTACAGATATGTTACTGGTCAATCCAATGAGTCAGAGAAAGCGGAGGTAGAGCGTCTTTCTTTGGAATCTGAAGAATTTAGAAAAGAACTGAATCGCCTTCAAAACATCTGGATTCTGGCTGGTATCGAAAACGAGCTTGACGATGAGTTCATTCAGGTCGAGATTGAAAAAATCCTTTCTCGAATTGAGGTCAATCCTACCCCCAATCGTATTCGGATGACAAACCTAAGCATATTGAAATATGCGGCAGTACTGGTTGTGGCTGTTTTGGTGTCGGGAACAATCGGCTATTTCGCTTCGAATATATTTTCTCGATCATCAACGAGTCAGACAACTGAGGTGATTGTTGCGCGAGGCGAAAGGTCAACCGTTGTACTTCCTGATGGGTCCGAGGTGAAGATTAACAGTGGGTCAACCTTGCGTTTTCCAGCATCTTTCAACGGTTCTAAACGGGAGGTTTCCCTGGTGGGGGAAGCTTTTTTTAGTGTTAAAAAAAATCCGGACAAGCCATTTGTTGTCGAATCGGGCAAGCTAAAAGTTGAAGTGCTGGGTACCCAATTTAACCAGTGTAATTATTGTGAGGAATGTGTGGCATCAACCTATTTGAAAAGCGGAAAAGTTAAACTCGTGTTGAATGGAAAGGAGCGAATCTATATGTCCCCCAATGATTTGGTGAGAGTCGACAATCGTGGCCATTACGAAAAGGTAAAGGTGGCGGACGACTATTACATGGATTGGACGAGAGGAATATTCACTGTCCGGGGAGAGACAATAGAATCATTGGCCATAAGGTTGGAGCGACTGTTTGATATTCAGGTTCATTTTGGCGATGAAGAAGTTCGTCGGCACACCTATAGCGGCTCCATGAAAGATGATAACCTTGGAAATATACTGGAAGCGCTTGAATATGCATCATCACTAAAATATAAATGGAATGAGAAAAATCGGAAAGTAACCTTTTACTCAAGATAAAACCGGAAAACATTCGCAGTGTTTCCCGGTCATCTTAAAAGTTTAAATAATGTGCCTGTAAGATTCGCAGTCCAAAGGCACAATTACTAACTAAATAGAAGCCTAAAATTATGAAAAAAAATCTAACGTTCGACCGCTGTGAGTTTTTACGGCTGGTCAGAAAGGGAATTATTATTATGAAACTAACTCTCTTTTTAGTGCTTGTTGCTGTTTTATACAGTTCTGCTGCTGTATCGCAAGCAAAACGCTTCAACCTAGTTGACAGAAATGCGACTGTCAGAGAGGTTTTAAACCAGATTGAAAAAGAAAGTGACTATCGTTTCTTTTACGAAAATGATAAGTTGGCTTTAGATAGTAAGCTTAATCGAGAATTTAACGGACGTTCAATCGATGAAATTTTAAGTCAATTGTCCGAAATCGGTTCTTTCAGCTATAAAATAATGGACAATAACTTTATTGTTCTCAAACCAGCTGAATTTATTTCCAATATGTCGGTGTTAGCCCAACAACAGAAAGTTTGGGGAAAGGTTACCGATACAGCGGGAAATCCTTTGCCAGGGGTAACAATCGCTGTTAAAGGTACGATGAACGGTACGATTACAGATTTTGATGGAAACTATACGATCTCTAACATACCAGCCGATGCTGTTCTTACTTTTTCATTTGTGGGGATGAAATCACAGGAAATCACGCTGGATGGACGTGTGGAAATAAATGTAAGCTTAGAAGAAGAAGCGATTGGTCTGGGTGAAGTTGTGGCTATTGGCTATGGTACCCAAACCAAAAGGAATATGACGGGATCTATTCAGAATGTTAGTGCCGAGGAACTAACCGACATGCCGGTACCACAGGTCGCTCAAAAGCTGCAGGGGAAATTGGCAGGAGTACAAATTACTCAAACAACAGGGATTCCCGGGCAGGGGATGACCGTTCGGGTTCGGGGACAGGCTTCGATCACTGCCGGGAATAGCCCTTTGTATGTTGTTGATGGAACTCCGATTGTAGGTGACCTAAACAATATCAATCCAAATGAAATAGAAAGTATTTCTGTGTTGAAAGATGCAGCATCCACCTCCCTTTATGGTTCAAGAGCAGCTAACGGTGTGGTATTAATAACCACCAAAAGAGGTAAAGCCGGAAAAACATCTGTGACCTTCAACGCCTATTACGGAGCTCAAGTATTGCCGAACAAGGGGAGGCCAGATATGATGAATGCGAGAGAGTTTGCCCAATTTGAAAAAGAATTGGCTATTGAAAATGGTCGCGAAGTAGATCCTGCATATCAAAACCCGGAGCAATATGGTGAGGGAACAGATTGGTATGATATTTTATTCCGTGTTGCGCCCGTGCAAAATTATAACCTCAGTATTACAGGAGGAACTGAAAAGTTTAAAACCGCTGCTGTCGTTGATTACTATGACATGGATGGGATTATGCTTAACTCGAATTACAGACGTTTTTCGTCCCGGATTAATACGGACTTTCAGATTAACGACAAATTGAAAGCTGTAGTCAATATTGCGCCTTCATTTTCAATCAATAAAACACCACAGTCTGACGGGGTTTGGTGGACTGTCCCAAGTATCATTCAGGGAGCGATTCTGACAACACCTTTGGCACCTTACAAAAATGACGATGGTACAATCCCGTTAACAGCAAGCGGACCTGGGTTATTCCCAAATCCGAACTGGTACAATGTTTTGCAGGTTGTCGAAAATGAAACGAAAACTTCACGCTTAATAGCTAATGGATACCTTGAATATGAGTTGATTAAAAATTTGTTCGTGAAATCCAACTTAAGTGCGGAACTGAGTGATGAACAGTTCTTTAATTTTACACCTTCAACAGCAGGGTCTTTATTTAACCCACCACCACAAATTCCGAAGGCTACGCAGAATATCATGAAATATTATACCTGGATGTTTGAAAATACAGCCACGTATAGTAAGACAATTCAGGATCATTCTTTTGATATGCTTATAGGTGGAACCGCTCAGAAATATCATGCCGATATTACATCCACATTGGCGAGCAACTTCCCTGACGACCAGATTAAAACATTAAACGCAGCGACTTCCACATTAACAACTTCCGACATACAGGAATGGACTTTGTTGTCAGGTATTGCGCGTTTGAATTATGCCTACAAGGATAAGTATCTGATAAGTGCGGCAATTCGTGCAGATGGGTCATCTCGATTTGGTAGTGAAAATAAATGGGGGTATTTCCCGTCGATTTCGGCTGGTTGGATTGCTTCAGATGAAGCGTTTTTTCCAAAAATCGAAGCAGTTAATTTCATGAAAATAAGAGCAAGTTACGGTATCACGGGGAATAATAACATTGGTAACTACACTCATTATGCTTCGGTTGGAAACCTTACTGGTGTGAATGGCGAAGGACAATCGAAGACCATTAACTATGTTTTCAATAATACACTTTCCAGTGCGCGAATTGGAACAACTTTGGGAAACCCTGATTTAGGATGGGAACAAACAAAGCAGGTTGATCTTGGGTTCGAGTTGGGATTATTTAAAAATCGCGTGTACTTTACTTACGATTACTACCATAAGAATACCAGTGATTTATTGTACCAGGTTGACGTGCCTCTTGCTTCCGGTTATCCAAACCTTATTACAAACATTGGCGAGTTGGAATTTTGGGGACATGAATTCTCTGTCAACACCAAGAATACAACTGGCAAATTGAAATGGGATACTGATTTAAATATCTCGTTTAACGACAATAAGGTTATAAAATTGGGAACCGCAGATGCTCCTATTTATGGTGATTTTAGCGTTACGGAAGTCGGAGAAAGACTAGGCCAGTTTTACGGATATATTATGGAGGGTGTTTACGTTGACCAAGATGACTTTGATAACTCTCCAAAGCAAGTTACGTCAACAGTTGGATCTGCTAAAATGAAAGATGTAAATGGAGATGGCTCGATTACCGCGGATGATCGTACGGTCATTGGCAATCCACTTCCTGTATTTCTGTTTGGGATAACGAATAGTTTCAAATATAAAAACTTCGATCTGTCAATAGTTATGTCTGGTACTTATGGTAATGATATTGCTTACATGACGCAAGAATTTACCACCAATTTAGATGGCGTGTTTAATGTGGAAAAAGAAGTGGCCAACAGGTGGAAATCGCCAGAGGATCCGGGTAATGGGAAATATGGTACAACAAAAGCCGGAGCTACTGGCTTGAACCGAAGTTTCAATACAACTTACGTCTACGATGGTAGTTATTTGACGGTTAAAAACATCACGCTTGGCTACAATTTAACATTCAGAAATTCCAAATTTGCGTCGAGTGCACGGATTTATGGGAGTATACAGCAGGCTTTAGTCATTTCAGGTTATAAAGGGGGCAATCCGGAAGTTGCGACAACCCGGGGTGGAGGTACTGCAGACGCTTTAAGCCTCGGTATTGACCACTCGACATATCCTGTTCCGAGAACATTTACAATAGGTGTTAACGTCAATTTTTAAGTGTAACCTGTAATTTAAAATTTGAACTTATGAATAAGCATATTAAATATAAAAATATTGCCAGAGTAATGGCGCTTTTGTTATTGCTGGCATCCTGTTCTGATTTTCTGGAAGTGGCTCCGGAGAGTTCTTTATCAGCGGAAACATTTTTCAAAACGGAAGCCGATTTTGAACAAGCAGTCAGCGCCACCTATAAGCCGTTACAAGATATTTATGGTGTTAGTGTGACTGATAATCCGGGATTTGGAGCTTGGATTATGGGGGAGATGCGCTCAGATAATACCCATTATATTTTGAACACAGGAAACCGTGGATTTGAGGCATGTGAGTGGATTGATAATTTCCTTGATGATTATGATAATGGTTACCAGGCATGGAAATATTATTATAATTTTATTTTGATTGGTAGAGCAAATCAGGTCATCGTACAGATCGATAACGTTGAATTAGATAGCTCAGCAAAAGACAATCTGAAAGGGCAAGCATTGTTTTTAAGAGCGTTGGCCTATCTCGATTTAGTACAATATTATGGTGGGGTACCGCTTCATGTTACTCCTGCTTCATCTATGGAAGAAACAGCTTTGCCAAGAAGTACGAAAGAGCAGGTTTATGACCAGATTATCTTGGATGCAACCGCTGCGGCCTCAATGCTGCCAAATAAAGCTGACCAGGAACCTGGTCGCGCGACTTCAGGAGCTGCAAAAATGTTGCTGGCTAACGTATATATTGTACAGCAAGAGTGGTCGTTAGCTGAGCCGATTTTGAAAGAGATCGTAACCTCAGGACAGTATGACTTAGTTCCCAGTTATGAAAACATCTACTTGACAACCAATAAAAACAACCAGGAGTCTTTGTTTGAAGTGCAATATATGCAAGGTGCGACAGAAGGGCAGCGGAGTAATTTTATCTATAACTTTTTACCAAGGCTAGTTGACCCAAGTGTTGTGACTGGTGTTTCCGGTTCGGCAAACTCTCAAGGGGGATGGAATACGCCAACTCCGGATTTAATCGCGAGTTATGAGGACGGAGACTTAAGAAAAGACGCTTCGATCGCTTATGTAGATGGCTATCCATATATCAAAAAATATTTGCATCCTCATTCTACCTGGAATAACACCGATGACAACTGGCCGGTGTACAGGTATGCTGAAGTATTGCTCTATTTGGCTGAGGCTTTAAATGAACAGTCAAAATCGGCAGATGCTTTACCCTACTTAAACCAAGTGAGAGCAAGGGCCGGATTGGATGATATTACAACAACGGATCAATCCGGCTTGAGAGATATCATTATGCACGAACGTCAGGTGGAGTTAGCGTTTGAAAATAAGCGATGGTTAGACTTGGTTCGGACTGGTGAGATGGTTGAGGTGATGACTGCTTTTGGAGCTCGAGTTAAAGCCAATCCACAAGATTATTATTATCCGGAAGGATATCAACCTGTTGAATCTGCTTATACAGATATTGATGAACATCGGGAGATATTTCCAATTCCTCAGCGTGAATTACAATTGAATCCGGATCTAGATCAGAATCCAGGTTATTCAGGAGGAAATTAATATTTACAGTAATGGCTTATTGGGCTACACAGCCCAATAAGCCATTCGTTTTTTTTCCTTAGTCAAAATTGAGTTAGTACCGATAAGGAAGCACGAATATTACCTGGTTGCTTTTATTCGTTTAATGGAAGAACTGCTTTGGATGCGCAGGAAATGATTGCTCCTGATCAAATTGATTTGTTGCAGATCAAATGAAAATTGAAAAATATATATTGGAAAAAATTATGAATCAAAAAGTTACCACCCCAATTCACAGGATGCCATTGATTTTATGGGCCGTGTTTTTATTGGTTAGCATAGCAATATCTAGCTGCAACAGGAGTGAAAGTTTAATCAGGAATTTAACGGTTGAGTATACGACGGTACCATTGGGTATAGACGTGGAAAAACCCCTTTTTGCCTGGCAGATGCTTGCCCCAGAAAATGAACGTAGATACTTTCAGACAGCCTATCAAATTGAAGTCGAAGATTCATCTGATGAGCTTGTTTGGGATTCAGGTAAGATAGAAGACCAGAAAGCGTTGGCAATTCAATATGATGGTTCACCGCTTGAGGCGTCGACCCGATACCGCTGGACCGTTACAGTGTGGGATCAGAACGGAAAGGCCCATCGGGCAAGTTCGTGGTTTGAAACAGGGTTAATGAATCCGGAAATAGAAGCCTGGGATGGCGCCCAGTGGATCGGGGGAAGCGATGACGACCTGGTTTTCTTCTCTGATTACGAACTTATATTTAACGCAAAATATGATGTGACTATAAACAATGGTAGCACCAAAGCCGGTTTTGTTTACGGTGCCAACGATCTGCGCCTCATGGATAAATACAAAAACATTTACCAGCTTGAAAACAAACACAACGAAAGTTATATCAAGCTTGAACTTGATATTTCAGAACTTGAAGAATCGGCAAATGGATTGGCTAAATTTAATGTTTACCGAGCGGGTTATGCTCCCAACGATCAGGCAGATGTACCCTTTAAAACATTTATAATAAAATCTACGGTCATCAATTCGAAAAATAAATATGCCTCTCATAACATCGAATTTAAAAGTGCATATGGCAAAATTTCAATAAGTATTGATGGCAACGATGAATTCTTTGTAAAAAGTAAGGCAGACGAACCGCAGAACGAATTGCCTGCATTTATGCGGCGCGACAGTGGAGCTACTGTAATTCTCAACCCTGTTGGTCCGGATCACGACTATATTCCTTTTGGCATGGTTTGCGAAATGGGCTTTGCAATGGATGCCGGGCAACAAGCCAAATTTTCAAATGTTGAGATTCTAAACAATCGGATGCCAAACAATCCGCTTTTCAAAGAAAATCTAACAGCCGATTACAATGGAATATTTAGCGGACAAGTAACAATTGATGACGGAGCTTATCTTGTTGATGGAGGAAAAGGTGGGAAATTTGTTGTTGCTGATCCGAGCCACAATTCTACCCCCATGTTACGAACCGAATTTATAACTAAAAATAAAATAGCCTCTGCCCGTTTATATGTCACGGCCCGTGGGATTTACGAAGTTTTCATCAATGGCGAAAAAGTAGGTAACGATCATTACAATCCGGGGCAAACTCAGTACAATAAAACACATTTTTACCAAACATATGATGTCACTGGTTTATTAAAGGAAGGCAAAAACGCAATGGGAGCAATGATGTCTGAAGGTTGGTGGAGCGGCTTGCTTAGCTTCGGTGCTACCTGGAACCATTTTGGTGACCGCCAGTCATTATTAGCCATGCTTGAAATTATCTACACCGATGGAGAGAAACAAACCATAACAAGCAACGATCGTGATTGGAAATATTTTAACGACGGACCAATAATATACAGCAGCCTCGATTTAGGAGAGGTTTACGATGCGACCAAAGACGCTGACATCGAAGGTTGGACAAGTCCTGGATTTGATGATTCGGCATGGGACAGAGCTTCAATGGTACCTTTGGAAGGAACCACTTTCTCGGGAGAAGTACGCGAATTTACGGGGGCTGTCACACAATTTAACTACGACGATGTTAAGTTGGTAGGTCAAATAGGAAATAATGCAGGTGTATTTAATGTACTTGCGGCTCAAAGTATGGACGAAGTTCGTCCGGGGGTTTACGTCTACGATATGGGACAAAACTTTGTGGGTGTTCCAAAGATTACACTGGAAGACGGAATCGCCGGCGATTCCATGATCATGCGCGTTGCCGAAATTCTTTACCCCGATCTTGAAGAATCGGGTAACAATGTTGGAATGATCATGACAGAAAATTACCGTGCAGCAATAAGTCAGGATATTTACATCATGAAAGATGGTCACCAGGTCTTTCAACCAAAATTTACATCACACGGATGTCAGTATATCGAGATAACCGGCATTGATAAGCCCCTTCCGTTGGAAGCCGTTCAGGGTGTTGCCATCAGCTCGGTGACAGAGCTTTCCGCTGATTATAAAACATCAAATCCAAAGGTTAATCAGCTTTGGTCAAACCTAACCTGGTCAAACGTAGATAACTTCCTGACCCTGCCAACTGACTGTCCGCAACGAAACGAACGGATGGGCTGGTCGGGTGACATCTCTGTTTTTTCGAGAACGGCTACCTATTTGTCTAATTCCGATCAGTTTCTGAGACGGCACATGTTTGCCATGCGCGATGTGCAGAAAGAAAGTGGCAAGTTTTCGGATATTGCTCCTATTGGAGGCGGCTTTGGCGGCGTACTTTGGGGAAGTGCCGGTCTCACAGTTCCATGGGAAGTTTATCAACAATATAACGACGTGGCTTTGCTTAAGGAACATTACGACGCCATGGTCGCCTATATAGATTACCTGGAAACTACAATTAATCCGGAAACCGGGATTACCAACGATGGACAGTTGGGCGACTGGCTTGGGCCTCAAAACAATCGGCTTGGTACACCCTATTTAACCACTGCTTATCATGTTTACGACCTGGAGATCATTAAAAATGTTGCTGAAATCTTAGGCAAAAAAGAAGACGCTGCACGGTTCGAGAAAATGTATCAGCAGCGTAAAGCATTCTTCAACAAAACATTTATAAATGCCGACGGAAAAACAATGGGATTGGTTGGCGGTGGTGGTTTTGGTGCCCCCCCCGGACAAAAAGCAGCGTTCAAACTGGCAGACACACAAACATCGTATGCGGTAGGTTTGGCACTTGGCGTTTTCGACGATGCTGTTGAACTTCAAATGGCTAAAAACTTAGCAGAAGCGATCGGACGTAAAAATACAGATGACAATGGCGTTCTTCGACCTGAATATTCGTTAATGACTGGTTTTATTGGAACAGCGTGGGTAAGCAAAGGATTGTCAGACTATGGATACAACGAAGCAGCCTACAGACTGTTACAGAACGATAGTTACCCTTCGTGGCTCTACTCGATTGAGCAGGGGGCAACAACGATTTGGGAACGCCTGAACGGCTATACGGTCGAAAATGGATTTGGGGGTAATAACAGCATGAATTCATTCAATCATTATTCGTTTGGTGCCGTTGGACAATGGATGATTGCCTATTCGTTAGGAATACAGCGCGACGAACCGGGTTTCCAAAAGTTTATTCTTCAACCAACGCCTGATCCATCCGGAATGATGACATGGGCTGAAGGGCACTACGATTCCATGTACGGGGAAATATACAGCAAGTGGGAGGTTAAAAATGGTCAATTGTTGTACGATGCCGTTGTGCCTGCGAATACTTCTGCAACTTTATATTTGCCTGCAAAATCAGAAACCGATGTGCTTGATTCGGATGGTTGTGAACTTGCTAATTTTGAAAACGGGAAAGCCGTTTATCAGCTAAAATCCGGAAGTTATCGCTTCGTTTCGGCTTTTTAGTTTGTACCGAATTACTAACAGCAGCTCAATAATGCGGTTCGCTAATCGCACTGTTGAGTTCCTGTTAAACCTGACCATGAAAAAAAACACAGGCTTTTTGCATCGTTTTGGGCTTTATATGTGGAGCCCAAAAACCATTTCTTGAAATGTGAATAACAGTTTAGGTTAATATCATCGAAGGTAGTTTTGTTGATGTAACTACATTGTTAACAGATTAGTAGTTGGTGCAGTATCTGCTATTTGTTGAATGTCTGTTTTGGGTCGTTTTCTTCATACTGGGATTTAAAAAAGTGGGTGAAGTTGCTGATCTATTCTCTTTTCAAGTACCGAAAAATTTACTGAATCATTCTTGGTATGGCTTAAGTGGATTTCAGCTCCATCAAGGTTGGAACTATTTTTTCGAGTTGGCGCTTTTCCATAAACTTGGCTACCTCTCTCTCTAATTTTATCCGTTTGTTTTATGATATTTTTCCACGGAATCAGGCTTGTTGCTTGTCATTAAGTCCTTCGAATTCGGATATCGTTTCAATTTTTCAGGGATTACAAATGTATCGTTCTAAATACCAATTTCATTTCTGGTCAAAAATTGATAATATTGTTCCACTGTGAAATGAATCTATGGGAGTCCTGTTTCAAAATAAACTCACTTTGTCGGATGCATCTTTGTTTGAAGAGTTCTTTAAAAAGAACTATCAGCTTTGCTGTCTGGTTGCTTTGCGCTATGTGAAAAGTGAGCAGATTGCGGACGATATTGTGCAGGAGGCATTTGTTACGCTCTGGCAAAAAAGGCATGAGTTGCGTATTCAGACGAGTTTGAAAAATTACCTGTTAAATATGGTAAAGAATCGGAGTCTGAATTACCTGAGGGATGAGACGCAGATGGATGAAATTACAGAATCCAGTTTGTCGTCGGACTTGATAGATGATCCGAATGATAACTTCTCGCAAGAAGAATTGGCATTGCATATTGCGAAAGCTATTGATGAATTACCGAGTCAATGTAAAAAAGTATTTCAATTAGCTTACCACGAACGTCTGACCTACAACGAAATTGCGTCAACGCTGAATTTGTCGAGAAATACCATTAAGACCCAAATGGGCATTGCTTACAAGATGATTCGTTTCAAACTTTCCGACTATTTCCTGAATCTTTTCAGTTTTTCATTCTTTCGTACGAAAAAGTAATCCCTGTAAGTGGCAGATTAACAGGTGGGAATGAATTTTTGTTAAAAAAAGTTTATTTATTCTTCACCCTATCGGCGTTTTTTCGTGTCTAAAGAGTGAAATGACAGAACAAGCAAAAAATAAGTGGGAAGAATTAGCTGCAAAAATGCATGATGAAGAAACAGGTTCTTTGGTGCAGTTAGATGCTGGTGATGAAGATTTGCAGATCGCGCAACAGATTTTTGACGCTCGCGACAAGGTTGCGAGACTCGGAAATCAAAAATCTGCCGATAAAGCATGGAGAGAGGTTCAGGGCAGTATCACAAAAAGTCGGAAACTATGGCTTAGTTTTGCGAAGTATGCAGCCGTGTTTGTTGTAGCTGTTTTACTCACCGGCGGACTGTTTCTAATCCAAACGCCTCCTGCCATGCCCGACACTTTTGCCTGCATATCTGCTCCCAACGGACAAATCTCAAATGTGACACTTTTCGATGGCACGAATGTGTGGTTAAATGCCGGATCAAACCTAAAGTATAAACAATCTTTCGGCGGCGAAAATCGCGAAGTGTTTTTGGAAGGTGAAGCTTTCTTCTCGGTCACCAAAGACAAAAAAATCCCATTCATTGTACATGCCGGTAATTCGGCTATCAAGGTACACGGTACCCAGTTTAACGTGAAAGCTTACGAGAACGAGCCTGTGATTGAAACCGTACTGGTTGAAGGTAAAGTTGAGTTCTTATCGGACAATGAGGATGTGATGATGAAGCCCGGGGAGCAATTGCGTTTTACCCGGAAGTCGGGCGATGTGGAAACCAAAGAAGTTAATACGGACGAGTTCACCTCGTGGAAAGGTGGAAAGATTTACTTCAACGACGAAACGCTGTTGAGCCTAACCAAACAGCTTGAACGTTGGTATGAAGTGAGTTTTGCATTTGAAAATGAGAAGATTAAAAACTACCGTTTTTCAGGAGTGATTAACAAAGATCGCTCATTGGACTACACGCTCATAATCATTCAGGAGATTAATAAAGTGAAATTTAAAACCAATAAAGAGCAAATTGAAATAATGGACAAATAAAAAAACAGGCCGGAGATGTTACCAGCATCATCCGACCTAAAATCTCAAACCTGTTTTACCAGAACAGGCTTAATTAAGTAATAAAACTCAAGGACAAACTTATGAAAAAAAATCTGATCTATCCGCCTGATTGGCAGGGGTATTTCGTACCTAAACTTTTCTTGTGTATGAAACTAACAATCTTTCTATTCTTTTTGAGTATGTTGGGTGCCACGGCAAGTTCCTTCTCCCAGCAAAGCAAATTCAACCTTCAGTTGAAAAATACCTCGATAAAAGAAGTGTTGGATGAGCTCAAAAGTCAAAGTGATTACCAGTTTTTCTACAGTAACGATGATTTTGATGTCAGCCGTCGTGTTGATGTTGACCTGAACAATGCGAGCATTGACAATGTGCTCGAACAAATTCTTGGGGATATGGATGTTTCCTATAAGATTGTCGATAAATCGGTGATCATTTCCAAGAGCGATGTTGTGTGGTCGTTCGATCAACAACAGCAACAACAACAACAAGTTTCGGTTAGCGGAACGGTGACAGATGTTACTGGCCAACCGCTTCCTGGAGTTACTATTGTCGAGAAAGGTACAACAAACGGTACGGTTACCGATTTCGGCGGTAAGTATACGTTGAAGGACGTTCCAGCGGGAGCAACGATGATTTTCTCTTTTGTTGGGATGGAAAATATGGAGATTCTTCTGGAAGGAAGAACTCAGGTAGATGTGGTGATGATTGAGCAAACCATTGGTTTGGAGGAAGTTGTTGCTATTGGTTATGGCGTACAACGAAAAGAAGAAGTTACCGGTTCTGTTGCATCTGTCAATGCAGAGCAAATGAAAGAGATACCTGCAGCTAACGTTTCTCAGGCTTTGCAGGGGCGTGTTTCCGGTGTTCAAATGACACAAACATCTTCAAAACCAGGATCTTCTATGCAGATTCGTATTCGTGGGACCCGTTCTCTGAATGCAAGTAACGATCCGTTAATCGTATTGGACGGGATTCCATTTGCCGGTTCGATCAATGATATTAGTCCAAGCGACATCAAAAGTCTCGAAATCTTAAAAGATGCCTCCGCCACTGCAATTTATGGTTCTCGTGGTGCTAACGGTGTGATTATTATCACAACGAACAAAGGTAAAATGGGACAGAAAGCAACTGTAAGCTACGATAGCTATGTCGGGTTAAAAACTCTTTTTTCTAAATATCCAATGATGGGGTCGTCTGACTTTATTAAGCTTCGCGAGTATGCTGGTCTTTATGCAAATGGTACGGATGAAAGTGATGATGTGAGTACTGATTGGCAGGATTTGTTGTTCCAAAATAGTATGGTAACTTCTCACGATGTTAGTGTATCTGGAGGTACAGAAACTGGGAATTATAATTTTGGTATTGGCTATTATAAAGATGAGGCTTTGGTTCCGGAACAAAATTATACTCGTTTTGCAATTCGCTCATCGTTAGACCAAAGAATTGGCGACCATGTTAAAGTAGGCTTTTCGACAAATAGTAACTACTCCATTACTAACGGTAGCGATTTTAGTCTTTACAATACTTTGGCTACTACTTCTATCACTAATCCTTATAATGAAGATGGTTCTTTAAAGACCCGTGTAAATGTTGCCGGTATTGATGATATGTATTCGTATACCAGGGATGGTATCAAGTCACTGGGCGACGCTTGGGTAAATAAGTCGTTAGCATTTGGATCGTATAATACTATTTATGGTGAAGTTAAAATACCTGGAGTTGAGGGATTAAAATATCGTTTGAATATAGGTTTGAACTTCCGTACGACGAATGATGGGGATTATACTGGTGAAGGTGTTTTTAATTCAAGTGAGTCAGCAGTTTCTGTGGCAACTATCGGGAACTCGCTTACAACTAACTGGGCTATTGAAAACCTGATTACTTATGACCGCGTGTATAATGATAAGCACAACTTCAACTTCGTCGGTCTTTATTCAGCAGAACAAACTCATTATCATAGTTCTGTTGTTTCAGCTACAGGAATTCCAGCAGATCAGTTTCAGTTCTATAATTTAGGACAAGCTACGAATGAGATTACGATTGATCCCGACAAACAAGGGTATTACGAGGCAGGATTGAAGTCGTTGATGGCCCGTGGAATGTATTCTTATGATGGTAGATACATGGTAAGTGTTGCTGTCCGGTCAGACTGGTCATCCAGGCTATCTCCAAGCAATAATAATCATACTTATCCTGCAGTTTCGGCCGGTTGGAATATTAGTGAAGAAAACTTCATGGGTAATCTGAAAGCAGTTGATAGATTAAAACTTCGTGTTGGTTATGGACAAACATCGAACCAGTCAGTAGATCCTTATTCAACGCTTGGGTTGTTGAGCTCATCGCCTTACAATTACGGTAATCAATATGTAACAGGTTATTATGTTTCTGAGTTAGCTAATAATAATCTTGGATGGGAATATTCAGCAACTTATAACATCGGGTTGGATTTCGGATTAGCCAATAGTCGTATAACCGGTACTTTGGAATATTACATTCAGAAAACAAAGGATATTTTGTTTGATGTGAGCCTTCCGAGTACTTCAGGGGTTGAAAGTTACACGGCAAACATTGGTCGTTCTCAGAACAAAGGTTTTGAATTGTCTCTTAACGGAGTAATCATGGAAGACCATAATGGCTGGACATGGGATGCTGGCATCAACCTCTACGCAAACCGAAATAAACTGACAGGTTTGGCTTCAGGTGTGGAGCGTGACGAGTCAAACTGGTGGTTCGTAGGACACCCGATTGATGTAGTTTATGACTACAAGAAGATTGGTATCTGGAACGAAGGAGACGCAAACATGTCCATTTTAGAACCGAATGGCCAGCCGGGGGATATCAAGGTTGAATATACCGGAGATTATAATGAAGATGGCACTCCTACAAGGCAAATCAATACGGATGATCGTCAGATAATTGATCTGGAGCCGACATTCCAGGGAGGTTTCAATACCCGCGTTGCGTACAAAAATGTTGATCTCTCAGTTGTTGGAGATTTCAAGGCTGGAGGTAAGCTGATCAGTACACTCTATTCTTCAAATGGTTATTTGAACATGTTAACCGGACGTAGAAATAACGTTGATGTTGATTACTGGACAGAATCGAATACTGATGCAAAGTATCCAAAGCCAGGTGGTACGTTAGCTGGCGACAATCCAAAATATGGAAGCACTTTAGGTTATTTCGACGCTTCTTATCTGAAAGTGAGAACCATTACATTGGGATATAATTTTGATCGCGAAGGGTGGCTTAAAGACGCCGGCATCAGTAAACTGAGACTTTACTTTACTGTACAGAATCCATTTGTTTTGTTTTCTCCATATCATAAAGAATCGGGTGGAGATCCGGAAACTAACTCTTATGGTAATGAAAACCAGGCTGTGTCGACTTCTTACGCAAAGCGTCTTTTGGTTATTGGTACAAACTCTCCATCTACGCGTAATTTCTTATTTGGTATTAATCTGACTTTCTAGAACCTGATAACTATGAAATATTTTCAATTTAAAAATATAATAGGAACAGCCTTACTGGCATTGTTCTTTGTAGGGTGCTCCGATATTTTGGACGAAACCCCGCGTGCGACATTCACTCCCGAATATTTTAAAACCCAGGAAGGAGCAGAAGGAGGACTGACATATTTATATGCGAATTTGCGTTACATGTTTGGAAACGGGTATTTTCTGAATGCATATGAAACGGGTACTGATGAGTATACGTACGGTTTCAGTGCTGATGAACAGTTCAAAGCAATGGACTATTCAGGGGCTGGAGTCTTGACCTCGGCAAATAGTAATTCCAATATCACCTGGGAATATGCTTTTAAAAGCATCAATACCGCAAACGGTATTATTCAATATGGAACAGATGCGGGAGTCTCAGATGCATATATCGCTGAAGCTAAATTTTTCCGTGCATTCAACTATTTTCTGTTGGTTCAGACCTTTGGGGGGGTACCTTTAGATTTAGGATCAGGTGAGTTGGCTTTTAATACAAGTCCATCACGTACCTCAGTGCGCAATACCGTGGCTGAAGTTTACACAACAGCGATTTTTCCGGATTTGTTGGACGCTATTGCGAACCTCCCGGAAGAAGGTCGGGCAACAGGTACAGCAACGACGACTTTAGCACGTTTATTTTTGGCAAAAGCTTATTTGACTTATGGCTGGTGGCTGGAAAATCCGAACGACATTGCCACTTATCCGTTCGTTGATAGCAGAACTGACCCTGACGGTCAAAGTGCATCCTGGTATTTTCAGGAGGCTTATAATGTAGCAGTAACTGCAATTGACAATCCTGGCCCCTTCTCTTTGCAAACATCATTTTATCAGATACATGTAGGTTCAAACGATCGGCACAGTGAGATGCTGCTATATGCCGATCATACTGAAGATAGTGAATACTATGACGGCTCAAGTCACTCTTATAACAGTGGGTCAGCTCCGGGTAACTTTGCTGCATGGTTTCCTAACTGGAACTATTCAGGAAACTTAACAAGTTACACTGCCAGCGGTTCGGCTTTAATTTCGACACAACGTGAGGAAGCTCAGCCTTACGGACGTCCTTGGAGTCGTATGTCAACACCAATTGGTGTATTTGAAGATACTTTTGGAGATAAAACTTATGACTCTCGTTACGACGGAACATTTAATACTGTTTTCAGAGGAAACTGGCAAAAAAATTCTTCTTATGAAGGATCTGACTATGACGTTTTGTATAACGCAAACAACTTAGCTGTGGAGATGGGTGATCCGGTTTTAACTTTCGTAAATGAGGATTCTTCAGAGATCAGCTATCCAGCTTCTTCTTCAGAAGATAAAAGTGGAATGGGAGCCGGTACGCTTCCCGGAAGAGCAGATTGGATTGTCGGTCCCTCGGCAATCAGTCGGTTTGCCTGGCCAACGCTATGGAAGCTGGGACCTTATGTTTCGACGCATGAGCAGGATGGTGGATTGGGTTCACCGAATAGCGGTATCACACGTCCATTCCCGATTGCTAAATTGTCTGAATTGTATCTGGTTGCTGCTGAAGCTGCGGTAAAGGGTGCATCAGGTACCTATTCTGCTATTGATTTTGTAAACGTTCTGCGTGCCCGTGCCGGTGTATGGACATACAGCAATAGCGGTGATTCGATTGTAAGTGTCGATTATAGCGCTCAGATGATTGCCAATACTCCTTCTGCAATTACAATTGATTACATTCTGGCCGAACGCTCTCGTGAATTCTTCGGAGAGGGTTACCGTTGGTTGGACTTGGTTCGTACCCAAAAGTGGGGTGAGATTGCCGGAGAATTTGATATCTGTAGTGATGCCTCAAAAGAGAATGCTCATGTGCACGATAGAGAGACTTTTAACAGGACTATAACAGAAAAAGATTATTTGCGTCCAATTCCTTCGAACCAGATTGATGGTTTAGAGATGTCGGAAGCCGACAAAGAGGCTTATCAAAATCCAGGTTATTAATTTGGTAGGATTTCATAAGTTTAATTGAATAGATTCAAAATGGGACCGGACTAAGTTCCGGTTCCGTTTTTCCAAAATAGAGGCAGGCACAATTTCAGTTTGCTAATGTGTCAGCCAGTCTTGATTTTCCGACCGGCACGGAAAGCGTATCCAAAACTGGTGGTGCTTTCAGCCAGAAAAAATTAGTCAACGATGAATCGAACCTACACGAAGACCAGGAACTTACTATTCCTCTGTTTGCTCTTTTTCGTTTTTGGATGCAAGCCGAACCCGGCAGCTGAAAAAGTTGTCCGCGAACGTATCAGTTTAAATGGCGGATGGGCTTTTTACAAATACGATAGCTCCGAAAAGAGTGACTCGCTGATTTACGATGTGCGCCCGGATGGAAAAGAGAATAACGACAGCAAGGATGCCGATTCAAAGCCGACAGAGGCTGTTGATATCGAAGCAAAGCAACTGGCATTGAAACCGTGGGTAATGCCAACAGCAAACGAATTTATCGCAAATCCTTCTGCGAAGTACAGTCGGCCGGAAGGAAATCCCGGCGGCGATTTCCCGTTTGTTCAGGCTGATTTTGATGACAGTTCGTGGGAGCCGGTAAATTTACCACACGACTGGGCGATCAAAGGGCCATTCTTCGTCGGCGAAAATCCCGAAGTTGGTGGCGGTATGGGACGCCTCCCTAGCAACGGTGTGGGCTGGTACCGTAAAAAGTTGACTATTCCTGCTGCTGATGCCGGAAAATCCATCTTTCTTGATATCGACGGAGCCATGTCGTATGCTATCGTCTGGTTAAACGGAAATTTGGTTGGAGGCTGGCCTTATGGCTATAATTCCTGGCGCGTCGATCTGACGCCCTACCTTATCCCCGGAGGCACAAATCAGCTGGCTATCCGGGTTGATAATCCTAATTATTCAGCTCGCTGGTATCCCGGCGGCGGCATTTACCGCAATGTTTGGCTGGTAAAAACAACCCCTGTTCACATTGTCCATTGGGGAACATTTGTAAGAACGAGCGATATTTCCAACGAGTCTGCCAAACTCGATCTGGAAGTAAAAATTGAAAACAGTTCAGAAAAAGACATTGAAACAAAACTGATTACCCGGATTTATGAGTTGGACGAAAACGGCAAGCGAAAAGAAGCCGTCGTTGGAGGCTTTGAGCCACAAACCTTATCTGTTGTTGCAGGAGAGCAGGCAAAAGCTGAAACGAGCACAATTTTTAAAAATCCAAAGCTTTGGGGTCCACGTCCAACGCAGCAACCAAATTTATATGTTGCGGTTACAGAGCTTTATGAGAATGAAAAATTAATCGACCAATACGAAACACGGTTTGGCATTCGCGATGTGAAATTCGCCCCGAATCAAGGAGTTCTGGTGAATGGCGAACTGATCAATATTCACGGAGTTAACCAGCACCACGATTTAGGCGCTTTAGGCGCTGCCTTTAATACCCGAGCTGCCGAACGCCAACTCGAAATATTACGTGACATGGGTTGCAATGCCATCCGAATGTCGCACAACCCAGCGGCTCCGGAGCTGCTGGAGCTCACCGACCGTATGGGATTCCTGGTCATCGATGAGATTTTCGACTGCTGGGAAATGAAAAAAACGCCTCACGACTTCCACCTCATTTTTCCGGATTGGTCGGAGCCGGATACACGCGCCTTTATTCGCCGCGACCGCAACTGTCCGTCGGTTATCATTTGGAGTTTTGGTAATGAAGTCGGCGAGCAATATACCGCCGAAAAAGGAGCTGCAGTTGGGCAGCGGCTGTATGATTTAGTGAAAGAAGAAGATCCGACACGCCCGGCAATTACGGCGATGAATTATGCGAAACCATTCATGGAACTTCCCAAGGTGCCCGATTTGATTGGGCTGAATTACCAGGGCGAAGGTATTCGGCAGGATCCGATGTTTGAAGGTACCGATCGCATTCGGACGGCACCTCAGTATCCAGCCTTTCACGAGCAATTCCCGGGCAAAGTCATTATCAGTACCGAGTCGGCATCAGCTTTAAGTACCCGTGGAACCTATCTGTTTCCGGTGTCGGAGAAAGTGAGTGCTCCGGTTCGCGAAGGTAAAGGTGGAAATGAAGCCAAAGGCTATGTGAGTGCCTATGAGCTCTATGCTGTCGACTTTGGTTCAAGCGCAGATAAAGTGTTTGCTGCTCAGGATGCACATCCTTTTGTTGCCGGCGAGTTTGTCTGGACTGGCTGGGATTACATAGGCGAGCCTACTCCATACTATTCTGCCAGAAGTTCTTATTCCGGAATTATCGATTTAGCGGGATTTCCGAAAGATCGTTACTACCTGTACCAGGCACGTTGGCGTCCCGATTTGCCAATGGTTCATGTTCTTCCACACTGGAACTGGCCCGGTCGGATAGGTCTGGTGACACCGGTACATGTGATTACCTCGGGCGACGAAGTTGAGTTGTTCCTGAACGGCCGTTCGTTGGGTAAGAAAACCAAAGGTGAATTTGAATACCGCTTGCGCTGGGATGATGTGCGTTACGAGCCGGGTGAGTTGAAAGCAGTGGCTTACAAAGATGGAAAAGAGTGGGCTGAGCAAATTATTGGGACGACCGGTGAGGCTTCAGGGATAGCATTGGAAGCTGATCGAAATAAAATTTCTGCGGATGGTAAAGATTTGGCATTTGTTACCGTAAAAGTGACTGATGAAAACGGACTGCTGGTTCCGGATGCTGCGAACAATATCCATTTCAGGGTAGAAGGGCCCGGCGAAATTGTGGCGACCGACAACGGCGATCCCACTGATATGAACGCTTTCCCGTCGCACGACCGAAAAGCATTTGGCGGACTTTGCCTTGTGATTGTAAAAGCGCAGGCCGGAGCCGAAGGACCAATTCTGTTAAAAGCGGAGTCCGCTCGGCTCAAGTCAACCGAAATCACCATTGAACTGAAACTCTGACGATAATTAACGAAAAACCACAAACCAATGAAAATAAAATCAATCATATCAAGCCTGTTTATACTGTTGTTGGTCAATTCTGCCTCATTCGCTCAAGCGATTGATGGTTCCCAATTGTGGTTCACCAACCAACAGCATTCGGCCAAAGTTAGAACCGCGATTCCGACGATTGTTTGCATTCAGGAAGAATCAGCCACTTTCCAAATTATAAAAGAGGAACTTGCCGAAAGTATTCCGGCTTTAGGAATCGGTGAAGTGAGTTTCACTCAAAAAACCGCCAAAAATATCGTACTGGTTGGAACTTTAAAATCGAAAGCAATTGCCAGCCAGCTGAATGAAGACGAATTGACAAAGCTTGGAAATGATGGCTTCATCATTCGCAGATCGAAAGGTGAAGGTACAATATTAATTGCTGCAAACACGGAGTTTGGAACATTATACGGAGTTTACGAATTTCTGCGTCTGATTAAAACAAGCTCTTCCGATTTGGCAGAAATTGATCGGATTGAAATCCCTTCGTACCATCGCCGGGTTTTAAATCATTGGGACAACCTGGATGGAACAGTAGAACGTGGCTATGCCGGTCATTCCATCTGGAAATGGGACGAGTTGCCTTCAACAATCAGTCCGCGCTACGAGGCGTATGCCCGAGCGAATGCATCTATCGGTATCAACGGCGCGGTGTTGAATAACGTGAATGCCAATCCCGATATTTTGACGAAAGACTACCTGGAAAAAGTAAAAGTTATTGCTGGTATTTTCCGCCCTTACGGCATCAAAGTTTATTTGTCGGTTAACTTTTCGTCGCCTAAAGAATTGGGAGGTTTGGAGAATTCAGATCCGTTAAACGACCAGGTAAAAGCCTGGTGGAACGATAAAGCAGATGAGATCTACTCGATGATTCCCGATTTCGGAGGCTTCCTGGTGAAAGCTAATTCCGAAGGCCTCCCGGGGCCGCAGGACTACGGTCGTACGCACGCTGATGGCGCCAACATGTTGGCCGACGCACTGGCTCCGCATGGAGGTATCGTCATGTGGCGTGCTTTTGTTTACAACCCGGATGGCGACGACCGTGCCAAGCAGGCCTACAAAGAGTTCGTTCCCCTGGACGGACAGTTCCGGAAGAATGTGATCATCCAGCTGAAAAACGGTCCGATTGATTTTCAACCTCGCGAGCCTTTCAGCCCGATGTTTGGCGCGATGAAATACACCACGCTAATGCCCGAATTTCAAATTACACAGGAATACCTTGGATTCTCTGATCATCTGGTATTCTTGTCAACGCTTTTCGAAGAGTGCCTGAATACGGATACATACGCGGAAGGGCCAAACACAACAATAGCCCGGATTACCGATGGTGAAGTGTTTAACGATTCTATAACGGCAATTGCCGGGGTAGCTAATATTGGTGAAGATACCAATTGGTGCGGGCATCATTTTGCCCAATCAAACTGGTATGCTTTCGGACGTTTGGCTTGGAACAATAAGTTGTCTTCAGCAGAAATTGCCAACGAATGGCTCAAGCAAACCTTCACCCAAGACGCGGATTTTGTTGCTCAAATGCAAACGGTGATGCTGCAATCGCGCGAGGCAGTTGTCGATTACATGACCCCGATCGGTTTGCACCACCTGATGGGCTGGAGCCATCATCACGGACCGGAGCCTTGGTGCGAGATCCCGGGAGCACGGCCGGATTGGTTACCGACCTATTATCACAAAGCGGATTCGGCAGGCATTGGTTTCGATCGCTCAACAACCGGAAGTGAAGCGGTATTGCAATATGCGGAGCCGCTTCGGTCAATCTACGATAATATTTCAACCTGTCCCGAAATGTACTTGCTGTGGTTCCATCATTTGTCCTGGGATTACATCTTGCACAACGGCAATACGTTATGGGATGAACTGTGCTACAAATATTCCTCTGGAGTTGATCGGGTAAAAGTATTTCAGCAAACCTGGGATCGGATGGAAGGGAAGATTGATGTGCAACGTTTTAAGGACGTTCAGGCGAGATTGGCGATCCAGGCAACCGAAGCTATGTGGTGGCGCGATGCCTGTTTGCTCTATTTTCAAACCTTTTCGGGTAAGCCTATTCCGATGGAGCTGGAACGCCCGGTTCATGTGCTAGAGAAGTTGAAACAAATCAAGTTCGACATGACACACCACAATTAGAAAATCAACAAATCACAAATCTAATACCAATCAAATATGAAAGCCGCAATAGAAAGAATATCGGTTGTCGAGAAGATCGGCTACAGCCTGGGAGATCTGGCTGCCAACCTGATCTTCCAAACGCTTATGGCATTTATTGCCTTCTTTTACACCGACATTTATAAAATACCACCGGTGACGGCCTCTGCCATTATTTTCGGCGGCGGTATGTTCGGTGCCTTTTTCAACCCGGTAATGGGCATTATAGCCGACCGCACCAGCACGCGCTGGGGAAAATTTCGTCCCTGGGTTTTATGGACTTCAATTCCCTTTGGCTTGTCTGCGATTTTAGCTTTTGCAACGCCGAACTTTAGTCCAAACGGCAAAATCATTTATGCGCTTGGCACTTATGTCTTTTTGGTGTTGATGTATTCGGCCAACAACCTGCCGTACTCGTCGCTTAGCGGAGTGATGACCGGTAGCATGCAGCAACGCAACAGTATCTCGGCATACCGTTTTACAGCGGCCATGATTTCACAATTTATCATTCAGGTATTGTTGCTCCCTTTAGCGATCATTTTTGGCGATGGCGATAAAACAGTTGGTTTTGGGAAAGTGATGACGATGTTTGCCATCATTGGCATCGTTTTTTTCATCATCACCTTTTTAACAACCAAAGAACGGATTGTGCCAGAGGCAGAACAGGAAGCAACCGTCAAACAAGACCTTTCAGACTTAAGTAAAAACCGCCCGTGGTTGATGATGTTGGGTGTTATCATCTTTCTGTTTATCACCGTGTCGCTTAAAGGCGGCATGTATGTGTATTATTTTGAAGACTTTGTTAACCGTGAAAAGCTGGGCTTGTTCCTCGAAAATATCGGCTTCAACGGTTTTATCGACGGCTTGAATTCAGCCTTTGTAAAGATTGGTTTGCATGGTTTTCAGTGGCCTGAGGATATTGCGACTTCCGGTTTTAGTTTATTCAATGCATTAGCAACCATTTGCATGATCATCGGAATCATGTTCTCCAAGCGTTTGGCCGATCGTATCGGTAAGCGCGAAGTGTTTAAATGGGGAATCGTCATATCAGCATCCTTTCAATTGTCATTCTTTTTCTTCGGCCCGGGGGCGGTAGGTGCGATTTTCCTGATTCAGATCATGCATGGTTTGTTCTACGGGCTCACCATTCCTATGCTCTGGGCTATGATTGCCGACGTTGCTGATTATTCAGAATGGAAAAACAACCGTCGTGCGACCGCTATCATCTTTTCAGCGATGATTTTCGGATTGAAAGTGGGCTTGAGCGTTGGCGGTGCTTTAGTAGCCGGAATATTGGGCTGGTTTGGCTATGCAGAGCAGATTGCTGTCCAATCTGATCTGACGGTTCTGGGAATCAAACTGTCCATGAGTGTTTTCCCAACGATCACTTTTGCGGTATCTGTCATCTTCTTGCTTTTCTACGAGATCGATAAAAAGACCGAGGTTAAGATCGAAAAAGAGCTGGAGGAACGAAGACGAAATAAGAAAGAAAACAAGGTACAGCCTGTGCCGGTAGTAGCCGATTCCGCAGGCAGTAATCCAATATTGACCAAAATAGAACCATAGTAATAAAACGTTACCAACTTAAAATTAAAAGGAATGAAAACAGCAATCATGACCGAACTGGAAAAAGTAGAGATTCAGGAAACAGCGATTCCGGTTCCAACAGCGAATGAAGTTTTAGTGAAAATAGAATATGTAGGCGTGTGTGGCTCCGATTTGCATTATTATGAGCATGGCCGCATCAGTAATTTCATTGTTGAAACACCTTTTGTGTTGGGACATGAGTGTGCCGGAACAGTGGAGAAAGTGGGCGAAAGCGTGAGCCATTTGAAAGTCGGCGATCGGGTAGCTTTGGAGCCGGGAAAAACCTGTGGCGTGTGTGAGCACTGCAAGTCGGGAAAATACAACCTGTGTCCGGATGTCATCTTCTTCGCGACACCACCGGTGCCTGGAACTTTTCAGGAATATGTAACCCACGAAGCCGGTTTATGTTTCAAGTTGCCGGATAATGTAAGTACGATGGAAGGTGCGTTAATTGAACCTTTGGCCGTTGGTTTCCATGCTGCCATTCAAGGTGGTGCATCGGTGGGGCAAACAGCGGTTGTTACCGGTGCCGGCGCAATTGGCTTGGTGAGCTTGTTGGCAATGAAAGCCATGGGCGTGTCGAAAGTGTACGTGGTAGATGTGTTGCCGAAACGCTTGGAAAAGGCGCTTGAATTGGGTGCGACTGGAGTGATCAACGGGATGGAAGAAGACGCGGTCGCAAAGATTATGGAACTGACAGAAGGCGAAGGAGTGGATCTTTCGATTGAAACTGCCGGAACTGAAATTACCATGACACAGTTGCTGAAAATGGCCAAGAAAGGTTCGACGGTTGTGTTTGTCGGATACAGCGCAAAAGAAACAGTGAGCCTGCCGGTTAACCTGATCATGGATAAAGAATTGTCAATCCAGTCGGTTTTCCGTTACCGGAATATCTTCCCGCTGGCCATTGAAAGCGTTGCTGCCGGTATTGTGCCAATCAAAGACATTGTGTCGGACTCTTTTGACTTCGACGATATTCAAAATGGCCTGCAAAACTGTGTGAAGAATAAAGCCGATATCGTGAAAGCGGTTATAAAACTTTGATGTATGGATCGTCAATATTTTGAAAATCCGATTCTGAGTGGCTTCTATCCCGACCCTTCCATCTGTCGGGTGGGCGACGATTACTACCTGGTAACGTCATCCTTTGTGTACTACCCCGGCTTGCCGATTTTCCACAGCAAGGACCTGGTCAACTGGCAACAAATCGGGCATGGTATTCACCGCATCAATCAGCTTGACTATAAGAATTGTGAGACATCTTTAGGTTTGTGGGCACCTACCATCAGATATCACAAAGGGCGTTTTTATATTATAAACACCTTTGTGTCTGAGGGTAGGGAAGCTCGCAGAGATAACTACATAATAACTGCAGAAAAACCGGAGGGCCCCTGGAGCGATCCGGTTTTTGTTGCGGGCGCCGACGGGATTGACTCGTCGCTGTTTTTCGATGACGACGGCCGCGTTTGGTATGCCGGTAATTGTATCATCCCCTACGACAAGCAAGAGTACGAGGGCCATCACGCAATTTATTTGTGTGAGCTGGATCCGGAGACTTTCCAAATCATCGGCGACAAGAAAATCGTCTGGAACGGGAATCGTACTACCAGCAAATGGATTGAAGCACCGCATATCTATAAGAAGGGTGGTTTTTATTACATGATTGTGGCAGAGGGCGGTACGTTCACCAACCACAGTGTGATGATGGCGCGGGCTAAAGAGATTGATGGTCATTATGAGATTTGCCCTCGTAACCCGATTGTTTCGCACCGGCATGTGTCGCTGATGAACCCCATTTCGGTGGTTGGCCATGCCGACATTGTGGAAACACAAAACGGCGAATGGTGGATGGTTTTGCTAGGTGTGAGACCTTACGAAGGAATCAATTACAACCTTGGGCGCGAAACCTTTTTGGCTCCGATCATTTGGGATGAAGATGGCTGGATTCGACTGGACACGCCTTATGGGTTGATTCAGGAAAAAGAGCGTCGCCCGAATTTGCCGGAACATCCTTTCCATGTGAAGATGGTACGGGACGATTTTCATGGTGAAATCGACCTTGTTTGGAACACGGTCCATCCGTATTCAACCGGTTTTTTTAGCTTGAATGAACACCCCGGGCACTTGCGTATTCATTTGCAGCCCGAAGTCATTCACGAAATCTGTACACCCGCTTTTGTGGGACGCAGACAGCAGCATAAGAATTTTGAGGCCAGTTGTTTAATGGCGTTCGATCCAAAGGCTGATAACGAAGAAGCAGGAATGGTTTTGTTGAGTGATCATCGGTTCAACTACGTTTTTGTTGCAGGCCGGCAAGGAGAAGAATATGTTATACGGCTATACAAGACTGAAAGCGGTAAAAATATTTTGATAAGCGAGGCGAAAGGGGTATTTTCAAAAACTGTCATATTAACAATAAGTGCAACGGATTTGGAGTACAGCTTTTATTACCAGTTGCCGGGTGGCGAGAAAACGCTCTTTGTGGCCAATCAAAAAGCATCGCTGCTAAGTTCAACGGTTAACGAAGGTTTCACCGGCACTTACATTGGAATGTATGCCAGTTCGAACAAGCAGCAATCGGGTAATTATGCCGATTTCGATTGGTTCGAGTATAAGGCGTTGACCTAACAGAACTAAAAACCATGGCTAACAGATTTTCTTTACGGCTAATATTTGCCTCGGTATTTGTTTTCTTGTTGATTTCTACAGGAAAACTGATGGCCGAAGGGGGAGATAAGCTGGTTTTGTTTGAAAAAAATGAAACTGGATTTGTCTTGTCTGACGAAGGTCGGACAGCGACCATCATTTTGGGAAGTGACGAATATAAAGGTGTCAAGTATGTAACCAATCTTTTTGTCGAGGATTTGAAGCGAATTGGCCTGGCTGAACCCAAGCTGGTTATTGGCGATGTTCCCGCCGAAACGAATATTGTGTTGATAGGAACAGTTGGGCAAAATCCCGTGCTCGATGAATTGGAGAAATCCGGGAAACTGGATTTATCAGAACTTCGCGGGCAGTGGGAGAAAAGCCTGGTTCAGGTTGTTGAAAATCCGTTTCCGGGAGTTGACAAAGCGCTGGTTTTGGCCGGTAGCGACAAGCGCGGAACTATTTATGCTATGCTGAATTTATCGCGTGCCATGGGTGTTTCACCTTGGTACTGGTGGGCCGATGTACCGGTTAATCAGCATTCGGTAGTTTCCATCAACCCTGGTCGTTTCGTGACCGACAGCCCGAAAGTGAACTATCGTGGGATTTTTCTGAATGATGAAGAACCGGCTTTGGGAGGCTGGGTACGAGATAATTTTGGCGACTTTAATGGGAAATTTTACAGTCATGTGTTTGAGCTGATTCTTCGACTGCGGGGGAATTACCTTTGGCCGGCCATGTGGGGGAAAGCCTTTTTTGATGACGATCCGGAAAATGGTCGTTTGGCTGACGAGCTGGGTGTTGTGATCGGAACGTCGCACCACGAGCCGCTGGGCCGCGCACACGATGAATGGCGTCGCTACGGTTCAGGCCCCTGGGATTTTAGTAAAAATGCCAAAGTGCTCACCGACTTTTGGGCCAAAGGCATGGAGCGCATGAAAGACTACGAGACCATTGTGACGGTTGGTATGCGTGGTGATGGCGACGAAGCGATGAGCGAAGGAACGAACATTGCTTTGCTGGAAAAAATCGTTCGCGACCAGCGGAAGATCATCAGCAAAGTAACCGGCAAGAAGGCCGAAGAAACACCGCAAATGTGGGCCTTGTACAAAGAAGTGCAGGACTATTACGATAGAGGCATGCGTGTGCCTGACGATGTGACCTTGTTGCTGTGCGACGACAACTGGGGCGATGTACGTAAACTGCCGAACATCAATCCTCCGGCTCATCCCGGAGGATATGGCATGTATTATCATTTCGATTATGTTGGCGGGCCACGAAACTATAAATGGACTAATGTGAGCCAAATTCAACGGGTTTGGGAGCAAATGAATTTGACATACAGTCATGGCGTCGATAAGGTTTGGATTGTCAATGTTGGTGATTTGAAGCCGATGGAATACCCGATCAGTTTCTTTTTGGACATGGCCTGGAATCCCGATCAGTTCAATGCACAAAACTTGTTTCAGCATACAGTTAACTGGTGTGCTGAGCAGTTTGGCGAGAACTATGCCGAGGACGCTGCACGGGTCATCGACCTGTACACAAAATACAATCACCGGGTGACGCCTGAGCTGTTGGATGAAAACACTTTCAGTCTGGAAAATTACAACGAGTTCGAGCGCGTGCGTAACGATTATCGAGGTTTGGCGCTGGAGGCGCTGCGTTTGTATAACCTGATTCCGAATGCATCCAAGGACGCGTTTGACCAGCTCGTGCTGTTCCCGACAAATGCCTGTTCGAACCTTTACGAAATGTACTATGCCGTGGCAAGAAACCACCAGTTGGCGGCGGCGAATAATCCGGAAGCGAATGATTGGGCTGCTGAAGTGCAGCAGTGCTTTGATCGCGATTCCCTGTTGACGGTTCATTACAACCAGCAAATCGCGGGCGGTAAATGGAATCATCAAATGGATCAGATCAGGATTGGCTACATCGATTGGCAACAGCCCGATGTGCGAAAGATGCCGGAGGTTTTCCGGGTTGAAGTGCCGGAAATTCCAAATTCGGAGAAAGTTTTCGTGGAGGAAGATGGCTATATCTCTATCCCGGCAGAGAACTTTCAGGAGGCAAAAGGAACCCGTAAAATTCACTGGGAAGTGATTCCAGAACTGGGAAAAACAGGCTCGGCCATAACTACTTTCCCGCAAAACGAATACCCGGCAGAGACGGATTCTGTCTATCTGCAGTATGCCGTTCAGTTTAAGACAACCGGAAAATTCGATGTGCATGTGTTGGTTTCTCCCAGCTTGAATTTCAATGCTAACAAGGGATTGCGTTATGCGATTTCTGTTGATAATGGAGAAGAACAAATTGTCAACATGAATGGTGAGTATCGCGGAGAGCTGGGGCAATGGCAGGCCGACCGGATTATTGAAAAGACGACGCAACACGAGATAAGTGCCCCCGGAGTACATCAGTTGCGGATTCGGGTGCTGGAGCCGGGAATCGTGCTTCAAAAAATACTAATCGACTGCGGCGGGCTGAAACCGAGTTTCCTGGGAGCGCCGCAAAGTGAACTAATAAAGCCGGACTAAATGAAATATAAAGGAAGTGAAATCTGGATTCTGCTGATTGTATTGCTTGGCCTGGGGGTGTCGACTCAGGCAGCTGTGAAACTGCCCCGTTTGGTGAGCAATGGCATGGTGTTACAGCGCGATGTGCCGATCAAAATCTGGGGGTGGGCAGATTCGGGCGAAAAAGTGAACGTTGAATTCAAGGGAGAAAACTATAACACGAAAGCGGACAAGAATGGAAACTGGGCGATAGACCTGCCTGCAACAGCAGCCGGTGGACCTTACGCATTGAAAGTAAATGAAATTGAACTGACGGATATTTTGATTGGAGATGTGTGGTTGTGTTCGGGGCAGTCGAATATGGAATTGCCAATTCGCCGGGTGATGGATTTGTACAAAGATGAAATCAGGCAGGTGAATAACCCGCAAATTCGATTGTTTAAAGTGCCGATGCGCTATGTCTTTACCGATGCGAAAGCGGATTACGAAGGGGGCGATTGGAAGACAGCGACCGCCGAAAACAGACTGGATTTCTCTGCGGTTGCTTATTTCGTCGCTGCCGATTTGTATCAAAAATACCAGGTTCCGATTGGGCTGATTAGCTCCGCCGTTGGCGGCTCACCGGCTGAAGCCTGGCTGAGCGAGACGAGCTTGAAGAAATACCCGCACTATTGGGAGACTGCTCAACAATGCCGTTCTGCAGCTTTTGTTGACAGCGTAAAATCGGCCGATCAAAATCGAATCCGGGATTGGCATAATGAACTGAATCAAAAAGATTCCGGTGTGAATCGTTGGTCGACAGGTGATGCTGAAGTGTCTGACTGGCCCGGGATTTCCTTGCCCGGATACTGGAGCGAGCAAAATATCGCGTTCAAAAACGGTTCGGTTTGGTTTTGCAAAGAATTTGAGCTGACAGATGAATTGGCGGGAGAGGATGCCATTCTCCGCCTGGGGCGTATCATTGATGCGGATTCAGCCTTTGTGAACGGCACGTTCGTTGGCACCATTTCCTACCAATATCCACCGCGAATTTACAAGGTGCCCGCTTCTGTGTTGAAGACCGGTAAAAACCAGCTGATGGTTCGGGTGATTAGCCAAAGCGGCAGGGGAGGCTTTATGCCGGATAAACCTTATGCGCTGCGTTTTCCGTCGGACACGATCGACTTGACCGGGCAATGGCATTACCGGATGGGTACTGAGATGCCCTCGTTGGATTCGCAGACCTTCTTTCAATATAAACCCGGCGGACTTTACAGCGGGATGATTCATCCGGCGCTGAATTACACGCTGAAGGGAGTGATTTGGTACCAGGGCGAATCGAACACGGACCGGCCGGGAGAGTACCGACAGTTATTCGGCGATCTGATTTTGGATTGGCGGACTCAGTTCCAACGTCTTGAGTTGCCCTTCCTGTTTGTGCAGTTAGCCAACCTGGGTGAGCCTCAGAAATTGCCGGCCGAAAGTAATTGGGCCGAATTGCGCGATGCGCAGCGCCGCACACTCGAACTTCCCAAAACCGGAATGGCCGTGATCTGCGACATCGGTGAATGGAATGACATTCATCCTTTAAATAAAAAAGAAGTTGCCCGTCGCTTGTCATTGCAGGCACAGCATGTTGCCTATGACGATAGCACTGTCGTTTACAGTGGCCCACTTTACAAAGCAATGGAAGTTAAAGCTGGCAGTATCATCGTGACTTTCGGCTCGGTGGGATCAGGGCTATTCACCAATAGCCTGCTTCAAGGTTTTCAGGTTGCCGGAGAGGATGGCCGGTTCGAATGGGCTCATGCAGTGGTCCTCCATAAAAATACAGTGAGAGTGTGGAGTGAGAATGTAGCAATCCCAACAACGGTTCGATATGGCTGGGCCGATAACCCGGCCGATGCGAACCTGAAAAATAAGGAAGGACTTCCGGCTTCTCCGTTTTCAACAAACAACTAAAACACGAACCCAATAACACAGACCTAATGACTACAAATTCTCAAAAAATCTCCATCGTGGAGAAGATCGGGTATAGCCTTGGAGACTTGGCTGCGAACCTGGTATTTCAAACCTTAATTACCTATCTGGCCTTTTTCTATACCGATATTTACGGGTTGAAGAACAACGATGCTTCAATCATTATGTTGTCGGTCGGATTGGTAGCGGCTTTTCTTTTCAACCCGATTATTGGCGCTGTTGCCGACCGCACAAAATCGCGCTGGGGTAAATTCCGTCCCTGGATTTTATTTACGGCTGTTCCGCTTGGGGTGATGGCCTTGCTGGCCTTTTCAACGCCTCATTTTGCCTACAAAGGAAAGCTGATTTATGCGGCGGCAACCTACAGCTTATTGTTGTTGCTTTACGCATCCAGCAACCTGCCTTATTCAGCTTTAAGCGGCGTGATAACCGGCGATATGAGCGATCGTAACAGTATCTCGTCCTATCGTTTTGCGGCAGTGATGTTTGCGCAGTTTTTTGTGCAGGTCTTTATGTTACCGATTATCGAATTTGCAGGTAAAGGTGACAAAGCAGCAGGCATGGAAACGGTGATGACCTGGCTGGCCATCGTTGGAACAGTGATGTTGCTGATTACCTTTTTCACGACCAGGGAGCGGATTGTGCCTACGGCGGAACAAGCGTCCAGTCTAAAAGAAGATCTTTCGGATTTAGTTAAAAACCGGCCCTGGCTGATCATGCTGACCGTTACAATTTTGATTTTTGTGACGCTGGCGATAAAAGGCGGGGCGCATGTGTTTTACTTCAACAATTATGTCGATGCTGTTGCCCTCGAGAATTTTATCAGCCCCATATTGGCTGTCTTATCGGGCATTGGTTTAAACTTCTTTGGTAACGATCCTGTTTCTGCCGGCTTTGGTTTGTTTAATGCGGGAGGGATCATTTTCATGATGGTTGGCATTGCGTTGTCGAAGAGGCTGGCCGATAAATACGGAAAGCGCGACGTGTACATGTCGGGGCTTTTTATATCCACCTTATTCATTCTGATTTTTTATGTCTTCCCGCCCAAAAGTGTTCTGTTAATGTTCACTTCCCAGATGTTGTACGGGCTTTTTTATGGTGTTACCATACCGGTGCTGTGGGCGATGATTGCCGATGTTGCTGACTATTCGGAATGGAAGAACAACCGCCGCGCAACAGCGATCATTTTTTCGGCAATGATGGTTGGACTGAAAGCAGGTCTTTCAATAGGAGGGGCATTGGTTGCCTGGATCTTGGGCTTGTACGGTTACCTGCATCAGGATGCGGTAGCTGCCGGGCAGGAGCTCATTCAGCCTGAATCGGTTTCAGCCGGTGTTAAAATGCTGATGAGTGTGTACCCGGCGATTCCGTTTCTATTGGCTTTTGTGTTGCTTTTCTTCTATCTTATTAATAAAAAGATGGAAGTGCAGATTGAACAGGATTTGATTGACAGACGAAAATAAAAACAGAAAGATGAGAGCATACATTCGAAATATATGCGTACTGGCTTGTGCATTTTATGCTGTAGCCTGTACTCCGGCAGAAAAGGTAGAAAAACCTTCGACCCTGAAAGATGCATTTGCCGGCAGGTTTTATATCGGCGCGGCCTTAGACTCTGTTCAGATTAACGGGAAAGACACCGCAGCAATTCGCGTTGTGCAAGAGCAGTTCAATGCGATTGTGCCTGAGAACTGCATGAAAAGTGAGAACATTCAGCCTCAGGAAGGCATGTTCGACTTTGCACTTCCCGACAAATTTGTGGCGTTTGGTGAGCAGAACGATATGTTTGTTACCGGGCATACGTTGATCTGGCATTCGCAAACACCGCCTTGGTTTTTCGTTGACAGTCTGGGAAATGATGTGTCGCGCGAGGTGATGATCGAGCGGATGAAAACGCATATTGAAACGGTTGTTGGCCGCTACAAAGGGCGCATAAAAGGTTGGGATGTGGTGAATGAGGCTGTGTTGGACGACGGCTCATTCCGTCAGAGTAAGTTCTTCCAACTTGTTGGCGACGATTTTATCCGCCTGGCTTTTGAGTTTGCGCATGAAGCCGATCCCGATGCTGAGCTGTATTACAACGATTACTCGATGGCTAATCCGGGTAAACGGGAAGGGGTGGTTGCCATGGTGAAGAAGTTGCAACAGGAAGGTGTTCGCATCGACGGAATTGGCATGCAGGCCCACATTGGACTTGAACATCCGGATATTAATGAATTCGAAAAGAGCATTGAAGCATTCAGCGCGCTTGGTGTGAAGGTGATGATAACCGAGTTGGATTTAACGCTCTTGCCATTCCCCGATATGAATGTTGGGGCAGAGGTTTCGGCCAGTTTCGAATACCAACAGCAAATGGATCCTTACAAAGAAGGTCTGCCTGATTCGGTCAATGTGCAATTTGAAAAGCGTTACCTCGACTTTTTCAACCTGTTTCTGAAGCATCAGGATGTGATTTCGCGGGTGACCCAGTGGGGGGTGAATGATGCCCAGAGCTGGCGGAACTACTGGCCAATCGATGGTCGTACCGATTATCCGCTGTTGTTTGATCGCGATAACAATCCCAAACCGGTGGTGGCGAAGATTATTGAGTTGGCAAACGACTAATGAGGCTGCCTAAAAAGGCGGATTGAATAGATTTCAACTTATAAATTGAAGAGCGACCTTGAGATTTACCCTACCAACCACCCTTGAAGGGTAGGCTAAAAGTCCCCTTCAAGGGATTTAGGGGTGACGAAATCTTGGGCATCTAGATAGAGAAAAGAATAAATCAAAACATACAATACAATGAAAAAAGCAAGATACCTCGTTCCGCATTTATACACGGCCGACCCGGCAGCCCACGTGTTTAACGGAAAATTGTACATTTACCCTTCGCACGATGTGGAGTCGGGCATTCCCGAAAACGATAATGGCGATCACTTCGACATGCGCGATTACCACATTTTCTCGCTGGAGGACATTGAAGGAGAAGTGACGGATCACGGTGTGGGTTTGGCCGTGAAAGATATTCCCTGGGCAGGTCGTCAGTTGTGGGATTGCGATGCGGCTTACAAGGATGGCAAGTATTACCTCTATTTCCCGCTGAAGGATCAAACCGATATTTTCCGCATTGGTGTGGCTACGAGCGACAAGCCGGAGGGACCTTTCGTGCCGGAAGAGGCGCCGATGAAGGGCAGTTACTCCATCGACCCCTGCGTGTTTTGCGACGACGATGGTTCGCACTACATGTATTTTGGAGGTTTGTGGGGAGGGCAGCTGCAACGATACCGCAACAATAAAGCGCTCGAATGTGCAGCCTTTCCTGCCGATGATGAGCCGGCTTTGCCTTCGCGCGCTGTCAGGTTGAGCGACGATATGATGGAATTCGGTGAAGAACCACGCGAACTGATTATTTTAGATGAAAACGGTGAAGCGATAAAAGCAGGAGATGCCGATCGCCGTTTCTTCGAAGCTTCGTGGATGCACAAATACCAGGGCAACTATTACTTCTCGTACTCAACCGGCGATACGCACAAGTTGTGCTATGCTGTGGGCGATAATCCTTACGGCCCGTTCACCTACCAGGGAGTGATTCTGACTCCTGTTGTGGGTTGGACCACGCATCACTGTATAGTTGAATTCAAAGGGAAATGGTATTTGTTCCATCACGACTGCGTGCCGTCGGGCGGAAAAACCTGGTTGCGTAGTTTGAAAGTTGTTGAGTTGGAATATGATGAAGACGGCACGATCAAAACCATTGAAGGTTTGGATGATGAAAGACCTTAAGATGGGGATGGAAATAGCCCATGGTATGTGATGGAACCTGTTAAAAATGTTTTAGAATAGTTAAGGCTGTAGAATAGCTGTTCCAAATTTTGGAATCATGGGCAAAATTCTATCTTTGGTTGTGTAATACCAAACGAATGGCTAAACAGAGCGAGGATTTGCAACTGTGGAATGATTTCAGAAAGGGAGAGGAATATGCTCTTTCTGAAATCTATCGTCGCCATGCAGATTCGCTTTACAGTTATGGTAAGAAATTTACGAGCAACAGCGAATTGGTCAAGGATACCATTCAAGACCTGTTTTTCAACCTCATTCGCACCCGGTCAAAGCTCGGAGTTACCGATAACATCTATTTTTATTTGTTGCGCTCGTATCGGCGGGCATTAACCCGAAATCTGAAGAAGACCGAGAATGCCAACGTATTTCAACTAAATCCGGAGTTGCCGGTCATGGAGTTGAAGTATAGTTTGGAAGAAGAGTTGCTGCGAAAGGAAAAATTGGATAATCGGGAACGTATTATTCTGAATAGCCTGCAAATGCTTAGTCCCAAGCAAAGGGAGATCATCTATTACCGGTATACCTGCGATTTTGATTACGATCAGATTTGCGAGCTGATGACGCTGAAATATGATTCGGCCCGCAAGTTGGTCTTTCGTGCGATTAAAGTTTTACGGGAGCAATTAGAGAATGACAAAAAGTTGATCTTGCTGTGCGTTAGTTTTCAGTGAATTATATGTGTCGTTAAAAAAAATCTCAAATCCTGTCCACAAAATTTGCGGTTGAGTCTTTATCTTATTAAAAGCATAGAGGATACCGTGAAAAAAGAATATCTACATTATAAAATTGAAGAATTAGTTGATAACAGCGATTTCATTGCCTGGGTTGTCAACGGAACGAATCAAGAGCTTTGGGAGCAGTTTATCAGCAACCACCCGGATTTTGAGCCTTCGGTTAAAGAAGCTCGTCGCTTGATCGAATCATTACGTGATGAATCTGAACATTTAACATCCGAAGACTTTCATACGATCTGGCAAAACATAGAATCGTTTGATCGTTTGTACAAATCGGAACGAAGATTAAATCCAGCGAAGAAATTAATGCGTTACGCCGCGATTTTCATTGGCCTTGTCGCTGTTGGAACAGCCGTTTTTCATTATTCTCAGCAAAGCCAGCTGTCAAGCTATGTTTTCAATACCAGCCCTGAGGACGCCGATCAGCAGCAGTCGCAAATTGTTTTGGCCGACGGAACCAAAGTACCTTTGGAAAATGAATCATCGAATATTACGATGACTGGCAATGAACAACTCATTATTGACAGCACCAGGGTCATTGATATGACGCAGCTGGAAACGGCTGATCCGGCAAAGATGAACGAGGTGGTTATCCCTTATGGCAAACGGTCGCAGATTGTTTTAGCCGATGGAACACATGTTTGGCTTAACGCCGGAAGTCGGTTGGCCTTTCCGAGTCAGTTTAATGGAAAACAACGGGAGATTTACCTGGAAGGGGAAGCCTATTTCGAGGTCGCTCATAACACGCAGCAACCGTTTATTGTGAATACGGATGTTATTGCTGTAAAAGTGCTGGGGACGAAGTTTAATTTATCGGCTTATGCCTCGGAGCCGGTTGCCGAGACTACGCTTTTGGAAGGAAAGGTTGCTATGGCGGATTTAACCAGGAAGCAACTTTTTAATCGGGAGACCATTCTGGCACCTAACCAAAAGGGAACTTTTAATAAGGAACAGCGAGAGATTTCGGTGAAGGATGAACCGGATGCAGACTTGGCCATTGCGTGGATCGAAGGATGGCTGGAATTTCATCAGCAACCGCTGAGCAGTGTCATTGCGAAATTGGAACGTTACTACAATGTTCAATTTAAGGGTGTAGAAGGAAAAAATATCCTAGTAAACAGAGTCGAAGGAAAAGCAGGAAATGTGTTGATCTCCGGTAAACTTGATTTAAAAGACTCCCTGGAGCGGGTGCTCATGGTTTTGTCTGATGTGAGCGGGCTGCAGTACGAAATTCAGGGAAATCAAATTAACGTAAGCATGAAACCAAATTAATAAAATGAAATAAAAAGCCGGTAAGTCTGCCAACTTACCGACTGACGTAGTTGAAAAACTACGGGTGTTTAATCTAAACAATTCAAAATTATGAAAAAAAATCGAACAGGGAAGTACTTCTCCGCAAGAGGTATGTCCGAAATTTTGCTGAAAATGAAACTGCTAACTCTATTCGTGTTAATATCGTTGGTCTCCTCGGCGGCCAGCAGCTATTCGCAACAAACGAAATTTAGTTTCAAACTAAAAAACGTTACGATCAGCGAGGTTTTTCAGGAAATTGAACAAAACAGCGAATTCATATTACTTTATAACGAAAGCCAACTCAACGTTAATCGGCAAGTTAGTGTAAATGTAGAAAACGGAAATGTTGAAACCGTTTTGGAACAAGCGCTTCAGGGTAGTGGTACCACCTACAAGATTTACGATCGCCAGATCGTTATTACGCCCAAAGAAAACCCGGACCCATCTGTTCTACCTGTCGAACAGAAAGAAGAGAAAGAAATTAAGGGAACTGTTAAAGACCAAAAAGGAAATGCAGTGCCCGGTGCCACGGTGATTGTTAAAGGCACAACCATTGGTACAATTACCGACCCGGATGGAAATTTTATACTGGATGTTCCGGTTGATGCGCAAACCCTATCGGTTTCCTTTGTTGGAATGGAAACACTGGACATTCCTATCGGTGTGCAGACATCTTTTCAGGTGGTGATGCAAGAATCTACTCAAGGTGTTGATGAGGTGATCGTAACCGGTGTTTTTGACCCACGCAGCCGCATGGAAGCTTCGGTGGCTATTACTGCTATAAAATCGCAACAGATCGAACAGCTTGCAGTAACCAGTGCCGGTGATCTGTTGAAAAATGTTCCGGGTGTTTTTGTGAATACATCGATGGGCGAAATTCGGAATACCGTTTATTCGCGTGGCGTTTCAGTAGGCTCTAATGATGGTGAATCTGGCTACTACTATGTGTCGATGCAGGAAGATGGACTGCCTGTAACCAATGCGACCTTTGGAAATTATGGGCCTGACTACTATTTGCGTCCTGATGCTACATTGGGGCGTCTGGAAGCAGTTCGAGGAGGTACCGCTTCAATCTTAGGTAATAATGCTCCGGGTGGAATTTTCAATTACGTATCGAAAACCGGGGGTGAAAAACTTGAAGGCGAAGTGCGGGCCAAGTACGGGTTGGAAGGAAATGGAAGAAATCCGTATTACCGTGCCGATTTTGATTTAGGAGGATCGCTTGACCCCGAAAGGACTTTGCGCTATAATGTTGGCGGCTTTTACCGTCGTGCCGATGGAGCTCGTTATCCTGGTTATCCGATGAACGAAGGAGGCCAACTAAAAGCTAATCTTTTAAAAATTTATGGTACAGGAAACATTAAGTTTTACGTGAAATATTTAAACGATAAGAATGCCTGGTTTGAATTTTTGCCTTCAGTTGATTTCGATAACCCACGGTTGGCCGATGGCGTTAAGCAACATTACTCGGTGTTGATTCCACCGGTTACAGCTGACTTCAGAGTCAATCAAACGGATAAGATCGTACATTTCGATTCTACAGATAAAATTCATTCTATCGACAAATCATTCGGTATGAATTGGGATCAAAACTTCGGAGAAGGATGGAAAATTGAGAATAAAATGCGCTATTCCATGAAAAGTTCGATCTGGAATACGACTGCTGTAGCCTATCCAATAGCGGTTGATAATCTGATCTTCCATGCTATTGCCGGAACATTGGGCCATTTTGGAACATATTCATTCAACGATTTGAAAACCGGTAATTTGTTAGGTAAAGTATTGCAATCACCAAACATCATTGACGGGAATTTTGCCGGATTCAATTTTACGATGCTGGATAGTAACTTCCCGGGAGAGTCTATTCAGGCCAATTCGCTACTCATGAACCCAGTCGTATATCTTGAAAATGAAATGGATGAATTCATCGATCAGCTGACCATCTCGAAAAAGCTGGACAACATGAGTTTCACAGGTGGATTGTATTATGCCCATTCCAAGTTGGATCAGCTATCCGGTTTTGGTGCTGCAGAATCATTCTCACAAATGACTTCCCCCCGTCCCAGCCAAACTGAAATTACACTGGAAGGATTTGATGGACAAACTTATTACGTGACTAATCCGGATGGGATTATTGGAGGTACTGCCGCAAGTGCTCCTTTCGATTATATTACAGCAACGCAAAGTCAAACAGCATTTTTCTTTGGTCACAATTGGGAAATTACCGATGACTTGAACCTGGATTGGGGAATTCGTTATGAGAGAATAGCTATAAATGGAGAAAATCAATGGGCTGCTGAAACAGCTGTCGATGATGGTGGTGCTGATGGTAATGTTTACACGCTTTACGATAATTACGAATCGGATATTGCGGAAGTGTATTCCTATGATGATCAGGTCATGAATACATTCTCGTTTTCTGCAGGGGTGAACTACAAGCTTTCTGATGTTTCTGCAGTCTATGGTCGTTATTCGCAAGGTGAGAAAGCTCCGGATTTAAGCATCTTCGTTGCCATCGATAATCAATTTGCATTAGACAACCTTGATCCGCAAAGTCAGAAAATTCAACAGTTGGAAGTAGGTTATAAAATGAATGGCCGTAAACACCATTTATTTGTGACACCATTTTTGAGTTTTTTGAGTAATGTGCCGCAGCAAACTACAGCTAGTGAAGACGGCAGTGTTGACGGCATGTACTCTTTGCCAACACTGTACAATGAATATCGCACTGTTGGTGTTGAAATTGAAAGTATTTATGATATTACAGATCGGTTTAGCGTACGTACTGTTGCGACGTTCCAGGATGCTGTTGCGACAAAATTCCAAACCTGGGATGTGGGAGATAATGGAAGCAGTGATGACGTGATTATAGATTTTTCAGGAAATAAAACAGACAATAGTGCTCATGCCATATTACGTATATCTCCGAGCTACAACACCGACAAGATGTTTGTTTCTGCCGACTTCTCATACATGGGAAAACGGTCAGCTAACGTGGCTAATGCTTTTGACTTGCCATCGTATAACCAGACAAATCTGAATTTTGGCTATAAACTGACCTCAAAATGGCAGCTTCAGCTAAACATCAACAATGTGTTTAATCAAAATGGTGTTATGGGCTGGTCCGCACCGGGCGGTTTCCCAAGTTCACTGGACCGGCAAGGATTTACGCAGGAAGATCTGGATGCCAATCCTGATGCCGTTTATTCGACTTTAAGCTTGCCCCCAAGAGCCTATTTCCTGACATTGAGTTATAAATTCTAACCACATTGCGGGACATTAATCGGAAGGGATTTTCCTTTCCGATTATTGCCCTACTTTAAAAGAAATCAGTAAGTGCTTTGACAGGCTATCTGTGATAACCCGAAAGTGTTATAACAGATGCACCCTTTTACAAAATATAGAAGATGAAACAAATTATAGTCATTCTGCTGGTAATTATTTGCTATCCAATAAAAGGACAAGATGTTCCAATAAGCTTTAGTGAGTTGTCTGCCAGAAATCCATTTACCCCCTTGGAAAACAATGATGGGGCGGTTAGCTACCAAAACCCGGTGATCCCGGGATTTTACTCCGACCCCAGCGTTTGCCGGGTGGGCGCCGACTATTATTTGATTACGAGTACTTTCGAGTACTTTCCTGCAGTTCCTGTCTTTCATAGCAAAGACCTAATTAATTGGGAGCAAATCGGACATTGTATCCACAGAAAAGATCAGTTGCCGGAAGGATTCAACTTGTTTGCAGCTACTTTACGCCATCATGATGGGGTTTTCTATATGATTACGACCAACCTTTTTGGTAAAGGAAATTTTTATGTGACTGCTACAAATCCGTCCGGACCATGGTCTGATCCAATTTGGGTGAACGCCAAAGGAATTGACCCGGATCTGTTTTTTGACGAAGATGGGAAAAGCTATATAATTACTTCAACCTTCGAACTATTTCAGATTGATTTGGATACAGGGAAACTATTAAGCGAAGGTCGAAAGGTTTGGCATGGCACCGGGGGTAGATATCCGGAAGGACCACATATCTACCTAAAAGATGGTTTTTATTATCTGATGGCTGCAGAGGGAGGGACAGAGGAAGCGCATTGCGAAACCATTGCCCGAAGCAATTCAATCTGGGGGCCATATGCTAATAATCCGGCTAATCCGATTTTGACCCATTGCAACGCAGCGGGTCAGGGAAAACCTATTCAAGGCGTGGGACATGCCGATATGGTAAAAGCTGAAGATGGATCTTGGTGGGTTGTGTTCCACGGTTACCGTTCTATTGCAAATAATCCGCAGCATACGCTTGGGCGCGAAACCTGCCTGGCACCAGTCAGCTGGCCTCAAAACGGATGGCCCGTTGTGAATGGCAATGGTACCGTGAATGAAGAAATGAATTGTCCGACACTACCGTTGGTTCCGGTAAACATTGAAAGCGGAAGGCTGAACTTTGGCGAAGAGCAATTGGGGCTGGAATGGAATTACATTGGTGTTCCTGATTCACATCAATATTCCTTGACTGAGCGGAAAGGCTATTTGCGGTTGAGAGGATCAGCCTCAAAAATTGCAGAACCCGACTCCCCAACTTTTGCAGGACGAAGATTACAGCATCTGTATTTCACAGCAACTACCAGTCTGGAGTTTGAACCTGATAAGGATGGAGAAGAAGCAGGAATGATTCTGCTCAATAATGGTTCTTATTTCGACATGATGATTGGACGAGAAGCTGGACAGAAGTACCTGTCGGTTAAACTGATGTTTGGCACTACTCTTTCTGAATCGGCGAGAATACCTTTGAGTTCAGGGCCAGTAACGTTAAGAATCACGGGCGAGAAATCAAGCTTTTCATTTTCATATGCACAAGATGAAGACAATTTCCAGGAAGTAGAGAAAGTAGATGCGAAGTTTTTAAGCTCTGAAACGGCTGGTGGTTTCACGGGGGTTTATGTTGGACTGTATGCGACGGGAAATGGTGAAGCCTGCTCTTCAGATGCTGATTTTGATTGGTTTGAATATCTCCCAAAAGATAACAAACATTGAATGCCAACAAATTAAACTAAGCTTAATTGAATGATTTATGAGCTTGACTAAAACTAATAAGTTGAAGACTATGAGAAAAAAACTCATCAAAACTGGACTATGGCTTTTCGCTTTGTCTGGAATGACGATCGGACTACTAAGTTGCGCGAATCAACAGAACGAATCGATAGACCAGTTATATGCGGAATTTCTAAACCCGCCTCAAAGTGCCAAGCCACGTGTTTGGTGGCACTGGATGAATGGCAATGTCACCCAGGACGGTATTCGAAAAGATCTGGCTTGGATGGATCGTGTTGGAATCGGTGGTTTCCAAAATTTCGATGCCGCGTTAATGACGCCGCAAATTGTGGAGAAACGGCTCACTTACATGACGCCCGAGTGGAAAGATGCTTTTCAGCTCACAGCTCATTTAGCTGACTCGTTGAAGCTGGAGATGGCGATTGCCGGATCTCCGGGATGGAGTGAATCGGGAGGTCCCTGGGTAGCACCCGAGGATGGAATGAAGAAACTGGTGTGGACGGAGACACGCGTAAAAGGCGGAACATCGGGCGTTCAGCTGCCGAAACCTTCCGACATAACCGGGCCGTTTCAAAATATCCAGAAACAGCCGGAATTTGGAGTCCCCGTAGATATGGAGCGTTTACCGTCTTACTATAAGGATGTGGCAGTCGTGGCTTTTAAAGTACCGGAAGCTGATCTGTCGCTGAAAGAGCTGGGGGCGAAGGTAACTTCCAGTGGTGGTCATTTTACCATCGATCAGCTAACCGATGGCGACCTGGCAACGGCTGCTTTATTGCCGAATCATTCATCGGGTAAAGGCTGGATTCAGTTTGCCTTTCCGCAAGCTCAAACGATTAAGGCGATAACCATGGTTGGTGGCGGAGAACCCGGCATGTTTGGCAATGGAGCTACGGCTCCCGATGCTCGTCAATTAGAAGCAAGTAACGACGGTGTCAACTTCGATTTCGTTTGCAATATTCCGGCAGGAGCAATTCTGCAACAAACCATTGCTATTCCCGAGACTACAGCCAACTATTTCCGGGTGACGGTGAATAATCCGCCTCCAAAATTTAACCCGCTTGCTGCTGCAATTGGAATGGACGTGAAGCCTGAAATTTTACCAGGAACCGAAATTGCCGAGATCGTTTTGCATCCGGCTGATGTCATCAATTGCTTTGAAGAAAAGGCGGCTTTTGCTCCCGTGGACGATTTATCAGAAAAATTAACGGCAAAGAGTGAGGATACCGTAGATGTGGCGAATGTTTTGGATTTAACAGCCCAAATGAATGCTGACGGAACATTGAATTGGGAAGCGCCGGAAGGCGAGTGGAAGATACTTCGTTTGGGATATTCGTTGATGGGAATAGAAAACCATCCGGCTTCTCCTGAAGCTACCGGACTGGAAGTTGACAAACTGGATCCCGATGCGATCAGACGATATTTCACCAACTACCTGGATCAGTATAAGGCGGCCACCGGTGGTTTGATGGGCGCTAACGGAGGCCTGCAATACCTGGTTACCGATAGTTGGGAAGCTGGTGCCCAAAACTGGACAGCCAATTTGCCTGCTGAGTTTCAACAACGAAGAGGTTACAGTCTGATTCCGTGGATGCCGGTTTTGACCGGCGCTATTGTGAAAAGTGCCGAAGCCAGCGAACAGTTTTTGTTTGACTTCCGGGAAACCCTGAGTGAAATGGTTTCGGACTACCACTACGATGGACTGACGGCAATTTTGAATGAATATGGCATGAAGCGTTATTCGGAATCGCACGAGAACGGTCGGGCGATGATTGCTGATGGGATGGAGGTGAAGCGTACCGCAGCGGTTCCAATGGCTGCCATGTGGACACCCGGCGGCATCAGCCCGGATCAGATCAGGCACGAAGCCGATATTCGCGAATCAGCATCGGTTGCGCACATTTACGGACAAAACCTGGTAGCAGCCGAGTCGCTCACCGCATTGGGAGTGCCCGAAGCTGCCTGGAAATATTGCCCGGAGAATTTGAAACCGACAGCCGACCTGGAACTGGCCAGCGGATTGAATCGCTTTGTGATTCACTGCTCGGTACATCAACCGGTTGACGATAAAATACCCGGTCTGGGCCTTGGCCCTTTCGGGCAATGGTTTAACCGCCACGAAACCTGGGCAGAGCAGGCCCATGCCTGGTGCGACTATCTTTCCCGAAGCTCTTATCTGTTGCAGCAAGGACACTTTGTTGCCGATGTGCTTTACCTGTATGGCGAAGATCGAAACATTACGGCGCTGTTTGCCAACAAACTGCCTGACATTCCGGAGGGATACAATTACGACTTCGTTAATGCGGATGCGTTAATCCATGTGATTGGTGTGGAAGATGGCAAACTGACCACTAAAACAGGGACCAAATACCGGTTGCTGGTGCTCGACGAAAGTTGTCAACAGATGACATTGCCGGTTTTGCAAAGGATCAACGAGCTGGTGCAGGCCGGCGCTACGGTAGTAGGTAACAGACCAAGCTCAGACTTGAGCTTATCGGATGATCAAGCTGAATTCGCCCGTTTGTGTGACGAATTATTTGGAGCTGAAGGCCAGGCCAAAACGATTGGTAGTGGTACCGTGTATGCCGGAATGACAGCCATTCAGGCATTAAATGCAATCGGTTTAACGCCCGACTTCGCTTACACGCAGCCGCAAGCCGATTCGGAATTGATGTTTGTCCACCGGGCGGTTGACGACACTCAAATTTATTGGGTGAACAACCGAAAGGCACGAACCGAAAAAGTTGAATTGACTTTCCGGGTTGACGGAAAAACACCGGAATTGTGGAATCCCGAAACAGGCGAACAGTCTGCAGTACCCTATACAATCGCTGACGGTCAGACAACCATTCCCTTGACTTTGACGCCTGACGATGCTGTCTTTATTGTCTTTGGCCAAAAGGCGAAACAAAAGTCGCTGACATTGCCGCTGACACTTGAGTCGGTTGTTCAGGAGATTGACGGACCATGGGAGGTGAGCTTCCAAGCTGGAAGAGGCGCACCGGCTGAGAGTACTTTTGATAGCCTGACCAGCTGGACCGAAAAAGCAGATGCCGGGATTAAATACTTTTCGGGAACTGCCGGTTATAAGAACAGTTTCAAACTCGAGGCTAAGCAGGAGGGGAGTCGGATTGTGCTGGATCTGGGAGATGTGAAGAACCTGGCCGAGGTATTTGTCAACGGTGTCAATTGTGGAATCGTTTGGAAAACACCATTCAAAGTTGATATTACCGATGCGGTGCAGACCGGCGAAAACCAATTGGAAGTACAGGTGACCAACCTTTGGGTGAACCGACTGATTGGCGATATGCAAGCCGGCGTTACCGAAAAAATTACCTATACAACGATGCCTTTTTACAAAGCCGATTCGTCCTTGTTGCCATCAGGCTTGCTGGGGCCGGTAAAACTGATTCAAATTAAAAAATAGGGGATGAATTGCTAGCCATTTCATCGTCCTGATCGCGAACAAACAAGAAAGAACTGAACTATGAAAAAGTATATTCTGATTGTCTTTTTGACGATCAGCCTGGGAGCTTTTGCTCAAACTGAAAGGCCTCCTTCGCCTATTCCTGTTGAAGTAATGGCCGGGAACCACTCCAATGTGTATCAACTGATCGTGAATAAACGCTTCGGCCCGGAAAGCCCGTTTAAGTTCTTCAACCTGATTAGTTATGAGATTGACGATAATGATTATACACCGGATGATTATATCATTCAAACCATCGGCTACTATGAGTTTTATAACGGATTTGATGCCGGGGTGGGAACCAACTTTAAGGCGTATGGCGGCTTTAAACCGGTGGTTTCAGTTGAATACACCAGGTTTTCACCAACCTGGGGAATCGTTGTTCAGCCGGTGTACGAAGTTGACAAAGACGGCGAGTTTAGCACCCTGGCTATTGTTGAATGGCACCCGATGAACGGGAAAAAGATTAAGCCGTATTTTAGGTTCCAGGGATTAACGGCCTGGGCCAGCGAACATGCCTTTAGCTATCACCGCTGGCGAGTGGGAGCACAATACCATCATTTTCGCTTTGGTCCCGCACTGAATGTTCAGTATGCAGGCCCCGATAAACTAACAAGTTGGAATTGGGGCGCTTTTCTGAATGTCGAGATCTTCTAAAAAGTTTTCCTTAACAGCCCCCAAACAGGGGGAATTTGAAAAATGATCAATCAAACAAAAACTGATACGAATGAAAAAAATAGCTGTAACAATCGTTTTACTGGGCCTGTTGATCGGCAGTTCCCGTGCTCAAGGTCCGCAACCGGATAAAGCTGATTTCCCCGATGATTTTTTGTGGGGAGTTGCCAGTGCGGCCTACCAGGTAGAGGGCGCTTATCAAGCTGACGGTAAGGGTGAAAGTAAATGGGATTTCTTTGCTAATACAATCGGAGTAACTCAATTTACGATCGGAGAGAAGCAAACTGCGAATGTGGCCATAAACCAATACGATCGCGAACAATACCTGAAAGATATTCAACTCATGAAGGAGTTGGGCGTGAATACCTACCGGTTCTCTATTCCATGGAGTCGGATTATTCCCCATGGAGTGGGCGAGGTGAATCCTAAAGCAATAGCCCATTACCATTTGTTGATTCAGGATTTGAAGGCAGCCGGTATCGAGCCGCTAGTTACACTTTATCATTTCGATTTGCCCTTGGCGCTCTTGCAACAGGGAGGATGGTTGAACCGTGAATCTGTTCAGTGGTACAAGAACTACGCAAAGGTAATTTTCGAGAATTTCGGGAATGAAGTGAGTCATTTTATCACCTTCAATGAGCCATATATTGAGTTCTTTGTGGCCAACTTCCTGATAAATCCTTCGCAAAGTAAAGAGTCGGCAAACGTGCGCTATGCAAGTGAGATGAATAATGTGCATCACCAATTGTTGGCCAGTGCCGAAGCGATCCGCTTATATCACGAGATGAATTTGAACGGTAAGATCGGGATCACCTTCAACCTGTCTCCATGTTTGCCTTTCGACCCGAACAATCCGGAAGACGTGGAGGCTGTTTCGTTGCAGGATGAATTGTTGAACCGCATTGTACTCGATCCGGTTTTTAAGGGGAAATATCCGGAAAAAGCGTTGGCTGCCATTCAGCAGTATAATCCCGGTTTTCAACCATCCAAACAGGATCTGCAGTTGATGTTGGATAATCAACCCGATATCCTGGGGATTAATTTTTATGCACCTGCCCAGGTTAAGAAAGACGATAATGCACCGCTTGGTGTTTCATGGATGGGCAATAATACCGATGCTGTTAAAATGGCTAACGGGCCTGTTCGGCCGGAAGAGCTATACAATTTGTTGATGCGGGTTAAAAACGAATACGGTGATCCGGAAATCATTATCACTGAGAATGGCGCCAGTTTCCACAACGATGAAGATACGCTGGTAGAGGAGAAGGTGGCTGATGCTTTACGCAAAGACTATATTCAGCGCCATATTGCAGCGGCTTTGCAGGCCAAAAAGGAAGGTGTGAAGCTCAAAGGCTATTTTGTTTGGAGTGGCTGGGACAACTTTGAATGGGTATTTGGCTACACGGAACGTTTCGGCCTCATCTATGTCGACTATGACACGCAGCAACGTTATCCCAAGAGCAGCTATTATTGGTATCAGCATTTTCTGAACAACCGTGCGATGAAGTAAACGCAACATAGATGTCACGGATGAATCCTGTTGCCCGGTCTGGGGTAGCAGGATTTTTTTTGCAACCTGCTTCCGATAAACTCCTTGTTTGTTGTAAGGCAAAAAATCACTGTTCGGTAAAATGTGCTGAAGCCTGGTTGAAACAACAGTCGGCTTTGCTTACAGCGCTTTTAAACACATCGCGCAATGTTCTAATTGGGACGTAAACGACTTATTCAGAGTATGACAGGGCTTAAACCCCCTGTTTTTGGCTGGTATATTTAGTATATTTTCGGCTTAGGATTGTATAGCCGCGTCCGGGTTTTGTACAAAACTGCCGGGGTTTTATACAAAACTCCCAGGGTTTTATGCAGCCGCGCCGGAGTTTTATGCTATTGTTCGGTCGTTTTTTAGGGATCAGAGGTTGGGGGAAAAGATACTTACCGGGTGACTCGAAAGTCACCCGGTAAGTTGCAGCCGGCTGTTTAGAACAAAGCTAAATTGCGGTTTCGGATATAAGTATTTTGTAAAGTTTTGTAAATTGAAGATTGAAACCAGTTAAGAGCCCGATGCCTGAACAGCGATCCATCAAACTAAGTTATGCTACACACCGGCAACAAGCTGTTGTGCGGATTGATTCGTTAGGGCATTCGTTTGCACCCCATTTATTAGAGCAGGGAGTTGATCTTCGGTATATCCAAGAGCTTTTAGGGCATTCATCCTCTAAAACCACGGAGATTTACACCCATGTGAGCACCAGGTCTCTTGCAAAAATCAAAAGCCCATTAGACTTGATTTTAAAAGATAAAACGCAAAATAACAACGACTTATAGCATGAGCCCTATAAGCGACATATAATACACCCGTCGAATACACAGATGTTGGTACCAATATAGGAGACAGACACAAACATGAAACATATGAGTACGATTTTATGGATTAGTTTAACAATTTTAGTTGTTTTCGGATTACTAAATAGAAATTCACTATTTAAAAAATCATCAAATAACCAGATAAATAATCAAGTTGCGATTGAGTCTGATACTAATGATATTTTGACTTCAGCTGAACTTAAAAATAGATTCGCAAAATTGGGATTAGGTGAGCATTGGGACAAATTTGAATCTTTGCTTAGAAATGAGATTAGGATAATAACATCTATATCAGATTCTGAAAACCTTGAACTTGGACAATCAAAAATTGGTGGGCAACCTGATTTGCCGCTAGAAGTTGATTGGTTTAAAGAGAATAACGATAAACCTCTTTCATTTATCGCACAGATTAATTTGAGTGAGATTCACCCTTTCGATAAAGATAACTTACTGCCCGATAGAGGGATAATTTATTTCTTTTATTCTGCGGAGCAAGAGGCATGGGGATTTGACCCAAAAGACAAAGATAAGTTTAAGGTGTATTGTAGCACTGAGACTGATAACTTGACTAGACGTGAGTTTCCAAGTGATTTGCCTGACTATTCGAGATTTAATGAATGTAAACTGGATATTAAAACAACTGTTGGATTACCAAGCTGGGAGAATGAATTTGTGCAAAAGAATCTATCAGAAAAAGAAATTGACCAATATCTTAATTTGCCTCAGGATTATGCAATAAATAAAATGCTTGGATACTCAAATAATATCCAAAGTGAAATGGAACTTGAGTGTCAATTGGTGACAAATGGGTTATATTGTGGAGACCCATCAGGATACAATGACCCAAAAGCAAAAGGACTGGAAAAGGGTACTAAAGACTGGATTTTATTATTACAAATAGATTCCGAAGATGAAAAAACAGGAATGATGTGGGGAGATGTTGGTCGTTTGTACTTTTGGATTAAAAAGGAGGATTTAAAGAATAAGGATTATAGTAAAACTTGGATGATTTTACAATGTTCATAAAAATACTGGCGCCAACACTAAACATAGGCAATAGCGGTTTCTGTGGGTATTCGGGCGGTAGTGGTTCTAATTAACTCCGCCAAATCTGCCGATTTGACTATTTAGCTAAGGTGCAGCTTTGGCTACTTGGTAACTTGATCCGAAACCGCTTTAAAGTCCGCTACATGCTCATATTATTAACGTTGTGTACCATATTGAAATCAGACAACCAAACAATCTTGATAAATGGAAAAAACCGAAATCAATATAAATCATTTACGACTCTTTTTTCAAATTGCAGTTATTATCAGTTTAACTTTTTTCTGCCATGTAAAATCAAAAGCTCAAATTGCATTTGTTGCCGGTGGAAACTATTCAAATATTCGAAGTAATGTATCCCTTGAAAATAAAAAACCAATACTTGGTTACAATTTTGGGGTGTCTGTTCAATACTACCCTTTCAAAAAATTTCAAAATATTTCCTTGCTCAACGAGCTGGAATTTGTTCAAAAAGGATATCAGCAAGATTTTACGGAGAATTATTCTTTCAGATTTAACTACTTGTCATTCCCCGTATTAATTAATTATTCACTTTCTACTCAAATTTCAATCCAAGCAGGTATCGAACTGAGTACTTTAATCTCAACTAATATTGAACAAGGCACAAAAACATACAATAATTTCGATACAGGATTGGCATTGGGAATAATTTGTTTTGGAGAAAAAAGAATTAGTTGTTATTCAAGATTTACCTATGGATTACTTCCGATGCTTAACTATTATCAAATTGATGAAATTGGAAATTTCAAAAACGAAATACACGATTTGAAAAACATCTGTTTATCTATTGGAATTAAAGTCAACCTATACAATGAAAAAATTCTACTTCATAAAAATTAGAACGGTATTGGTAATTTTATTCCTCATTCTTAATGGATGTGATGGCATATTTGTACCTGACCCAATTGACCCACGAATTCCCAAATATACAGAAGATGGAAATAACGTAGCGGGAGCATTTATAAATGATAATATTTGGAAATCAGTTGTTACGATAGGATTCCCTTATTCTTATAATCAACCATTTATTAACGTATGGCAGGAAAATGACAGCCTTGTGTTAAGATTAAACGGAAATACTGCAGGCGAAAGCTCGTCTATTGAATTCCATCTAACAGGTTTGAAGATTTCAAAAATTGAAGAGTTAGTAACTCTTGATGGTAATAAAATACAACTTGATGGAATTAAAAATATAGGTTTTTACATAGAGAACTACACTCCATCCAGTTATGACAACAAAGGAATTGGACAGATTTATTTTAAACATGTCGGTATTCAAGATTCAAATGTTAGTGTCGAAGGACAAACGTCTAAAATCGTAATAATCTCAGGAACATTTGGTTTCTCGATTAATGATTCGAATGGGGAAATTACAAAAGTTACTTCAGGACGATTTGATTATAGAATTACAGAAAGTACTAATTTCCAAACAGAATGAAAAACGGCACACAATAATTAAGCGTTCGAGCCGCGCGCAGCGCAGCGCTTGAACGCGGTGTTGACGTAACCCGGGATTGATAGCCGAAACAAGTATTATGGGTTTTCCGATGGAAAGTAAGATATGTAGCCTGACCACGATGGTCGGGCATTTTTGTTTTTGGCAGATACTGCTCCTGTTTTTAACTGTTTGAGCGAAGGATTTGCTTTCCGAATTTGTGTTTAGGAAACCGGTTTACGGGTTTTACTTCGCTACCGGGCAAAGCTCCGCCAGGCCCCGCCAGTCAGGGCTTTTTTACAAGATTTATCAAATAGTTTAGGATGTCCGTATTCGGAGGTGGCCCGCGTGAGTTAAAGCGCCAGATGGTGACCAGCTTTCCTTTGCGGCAGGCCGGACATTGCAGACGCATATCGGGGCGTTCGGGAAGTTTGATGCGTCCGAGTTCCTGTTGCAGCAGTTCTACGCAAACTTTTTTGAGCGTACTGCTCAGGATGCCGTAGTGACGAATGCGGGTAAAGCCGCGTGGCAGGATGTGCAGCGAAAAGCGCCGGATAAACTCTTCTACACTAAGGCTTAGCAGGTATTTGGCTCCGCCCCGGCGGTAATCTTTAGCCTGGAAAGTCACCTGTTCGTTTTCGATACTTCGGATACGGTGGTTGCTGATGGCAATTTTGTGGGTGTAACGTCCCAGGTATTCCACCACTTGTTTGGGGCCGAAGAATGGTTGCTTGCAGTACACCACCCAGGGCTTGGCAAACAGTGCTTTGTACAGCCCGGCATCATCGACCTTGGCAGCTCTTAAATTTTCAACATACTTAGCCCGGAACACTTTACTCATGGCCTTTACGGGGAACAGGAATTTATCCTTTCCCCGGGCTGCTTTCCACTTGCCGGAGGTGTTGATTCCGCCACCGGGAACAATGCAGTGCAGGTGCGGATGAAGCGAAAGGTTCTGCCCCCAGGTATGCAGTATGGCAATCATGCCCGGTGCGCCACCGATGAACTTCGGATTTGCAGCGAACGCTTTTACCACTTGCCAGGCAGTTTGAAACAACAAGCTATACACCAGTTTGGGGCGATGCAATGCCAGTCGGTTCAAGTCATCGGGCAAGGTAAATACCAGGTGATAGTATGAAGTTCGGAACAGTTCCTTTTCCCGGGCCTGCATCCACTGTTCGCGTTTGTGTCCCTGGCATTTGGGACAATGCCGGTTGCGGCAGCTGTTGTAACTGATATGCAGTTTCCGGCACTTGGTATTATCGCACACATCGACGTGCCCGCCCAAAGCAGCTGTGCGGCAAACCGACAAAGCCTGCAGAGTTCGCAGTTGCTAGCTACTGCGGCAAAGCTGCTCAAGCCGATGCGCTTGATTATGCAATACATCGGCCACTTCAAAAGCCGGCTTCATGACTTGGGGTATAAGCGGTCGAGCGGGCTGAAAGCTTTATCGCGCCCCAGCTGCGCGATATGCAGGTACATCAGGGTGGTATGGATGTCGACATGACCGAGCAGGTCTTTCAAAGTCATGATGTCCATGCCCATTTCCAGCAGATGGGTAGCGTAAGTGTGGCGAAGCGTGTGCGAAGTTACCCGCTTCTGAATCCCGGCCCGTTTCACAGCCTGGGTAATGACCCACTGCACACCGGTTTCAGAAAATTGCTGTAGCTGTCCGGTATTAGTTTTTCCGTTAAAGAGCCACACATAAGGAGGCTCAGCCTGCAGATAGGCGCGCAGTCCACGCATCAAGTGCCCGCCAAGCGGCACATAACGGTCTTTTCGGCCTTTGCCTTCGCGAACATGCAACTGCGAACGGTCCAGGTCAACATCGGCCAGTTTGATGTTCAGCAGTTCGTGGCGACGTAGTCCGCAGCCATACAGCAGGCCCAGGATCAACCGGTGCCGAAGCAAGGCCGGTGCTCTGAGCAGTCGCCTGACTTCCTGTTGACTCAATACAACGGGCAGCTTCTTCGGAAGCTTCATTTTTGGCAGGAACACCTGTTTTTGCGGCATCCCCATGGCCCGGTAAGCAAAACGAAGCCCGTAAACAGTGTGCTTAAAGTAGCTTTCGGAAGGTGTGCGGCTTTGCGTTTTGACCAGGTGGAGGTAGTCCAGCACCTGATCTTCCTCAAGATCCAGTGGATTGCATCGAAAGTGAAGGGCCATCGTGGCCAGGCAACGGGAATAGTTGTCAAGGGTACTCTTACTTTTGCCTAAAAGCTCAACATGGCGTTGCAGCTTTTCATAAACTTGCTTAAATTCAGGGAGTGAAAAACAAGCTTGCTCAATTAACGTGGTGCTTTTTTTTCATAATCAACAGATTTTATTGATGAACACTAAAGGTACTGGAGCCTGAGCACTTTAGCTACCTTTAGGTTTCGTTCAACAATTAAGTGTTCGGCCAGTGCGCAGCACAGTGGCTGAACCGGGTGTTGACGTCCTGTCCGGCGGCCAGACAGGAACCCTGGATTGATAGCTGAAACAAGTATGATGGGTTTTTCAGATCGGAGATAAGCTGTTTTGTCTGACCATGCTGGTTTGGCTTTTTCATAGAATGACCGATATTAGATGAGCCGGATGACGGGAGACTGTCAAGTCCGGTTCTGTGAGAGGCTTGGGGGGAAATTCCCCTTGCCGACTCGATGCCGAACCGTTCGCGGCAACCATGTGCGTGACACAATGAATATTATAAAATTAAACGCATGAAAATTAACTTACTCCTTTTTATTTGTTCATTTTGGTTTCTTTCAAAAGCATATTCGCAAGAAGTAGTATCACTTCATCCACTTTTTATAGAGCAGGACGCTGTGTTAATACCTGAAATCGAAGGTTCATGGTGCATTGAGGGGATAGACACGATTTCAATTCAAAAAGCTGGAGATAATTTCTATTTATTGAAATATGGTAGTGAAGCAAACCCATCAACATTTGAAGCCGTCTTTTTAAAAATCAAGGATCAAATATATCTGGACCTTAACGGTGTATTCCCGGATACATTAGGGGATGAATATTATAGAAATACCTTCCTTTCGGTTCATTCGTTATACAAAATCGAAATTTGTAACGACACTTTGCAGCTTTTTGAACCCAGGTATGCCTGGTTTTATAATTATACGATGCAAAATGATTCACCGCTTAAATATGAATGGGTGAAAAATGGCATGTTGTTAACCTTCAAAACGGATGAATTAAAATCATTTTTTGCAGAACAGAACAATAACCAGGAGCTGTTTGACAATCCTACTTCATTTATAAATAGTCGTTCTGATAATAAGGGGAAAGAAAATAGTATGCTAGATGGATCAACTGTTAAATCATCCAGCGGTATCTCCCAAACATGTATTCCTCAATTTCCTTTTAAAGATGGCTGGTTTGGTGGTGATGGTGATGTGTCTGTTCCAATAAATGCAACGACCACTTTATTTATTTTTAGTGATACTTGGGTAGGAACAAAAAATCAGCAGAGCAGAATGGAACCGGGTATGAAAATGGTCAACAATTCTGTCGCTGTTGAAACTTGTTTGCCAAATGGAGAAACCGATGTGAAATATTACTGGAGAAATAAATATTCTGAGCATCCAAAACCCATTTTTGAAAGCTTTACCAATCGATATATTTATTGGGTGCCACAGGCATTTATGATGAATGACAATCTCTATGTACTATTGGAAAAGGTTGGGCCCCGGTTAGCTGCACCTCCAAAGGCAACTTTTAATTTTTCCCTTTTAGGATACACGCTGGCAAAAATAAGCAATCCTGACGCTGCACCGGATAAATGGGAAATCGAGTATACTCCTTTACCAGACTTTGGATATCCATCCAAGAGTATAGGAGCCTATGTAATATTGGATGGCTACTTCTATTTCTTCGTAAGCCGCCATGACAAGGCTCAGGTGCTGGTCAGGAAACGAGTCGATGTCTTTGATGATCCTCAAAAACCCTACGAATATTTTGCCTTGAACAAGAAATGGAACGAAGGTTTAAACACAAATGATATGGATACGCTAATCAATGGATTTAGAACCACTACAGTTAACTATCATCCGGAAATGAAACAATGGGTAATGATTTGTGATATTAGACCTTGGGACAATAAAATAAAAATGCGAACGGCACCTGAATTAACCGGTCCATGGTCGGATGAAATAGATATTTACGAAATCCCCGAAGTAACGCCTGGCAATCCTTCTTATACCGAATCAAATTTTTGTTACCTGCCACGGGAATGCATACAAAACTATGATACTGCCCGCCATCAAATGCTCATTACATACGATATCAACAATCCGGATTTTTCCATAATAAATGCAAATCCTAAAATTTATACTCCAAAGGTAATTACCATTCAATTAAAGTAGAATGGTAGCCGCTAACAAATAAGTGTTCGGCCAGTGCGCAGCACAGTGGCTGAACCAGGTGTTGACGTCCTGTCCGGCGGCCAGACAGGAACCCGCGATTGATAGCCGAACCGTTATCTCGGAAAATTCAAGCTGTTGGAATTATTTCGTTTCTCAACACTTTCATTCTATCAGCATTTTAATAATTTTGGAACTCGCTTGCCCGTAAACAAGAAGGTACATTCGCATCCGGACACAAATAAGAGCGACATCGATACCTGTCTGTTCGATGAAAGGCTTCTATAATATTAAAATTTATACCCAATGAAATTAGTGACACGATTACTTTGTTTGGCGATTTTTTCCATTAGTATTCTCAGTTGTCAGCAGCAAAAGGAACTGTTTGTTGATCTCGACGGTACGGTTCTCAGCAAGGCTGATGTCAGTGGCAGCGATGCGCCCTATCTACAGATTCAGAACTCCAAATTATCCAAAGGAGTGCTTGTGTTGTATCCGGGCAGTGGCGCCGACAATGGATCTATGTCAACGGTATTTCAACAATTGGGTTTTTCGGTTGCCAGCTTGAAAGGTGACAGCCTGAAACCTGCCGATGCGATCAAAGCTTTTCGCTTGATCAAGTCAGGGGTAAATCTCAATTTAAAAACAGATCACACGACTTTGGTTGGTTATTCCAACGGCGCAAAATTGGCCGCTTTAACGGAATACGAATTAGATGAAAACGAGCGTCCGGACGATTTGATTTTGATTAACCCAGCCAATTTCGATGAGACAACACCGGGGATTGTCTTTCCGGTAGTTAATCCTCCGCTGACAACAAAAACAAAATTATTATGCATTGCCGATACCTTGGTGCTGGATCAAACAGCGTTAAAAGCGGCAAGTGAATACACCAAAACATGGATTGGATACGACGGCGTGGCCTTCCGGCAGGCAATTGGAGACGCGCAAGACGGAGCTTCCAGAAACAACGGGTTGATTGCTGTTTTGACTTCCTTTTTGAACGGAGAACTTGTTTTACCAACGGTAGCTGAAAATCCAGCGGCTGTTCCGGTTGAAGGTTATTCGCCCAAACGCCATTCTGAGAAGGTCGCGCTGGTTAAAAATCACAAATACGATTTGCTGTTTGTCGGCAACTCGATCACCAACAATTTTGAGAAACCGGCATATCAGCCAGTCTGGAACAAATACTATGGTTCTCGCAATGCTGTCAACCTGGGCTTTTCCGGTTATCGCACCGAAAACATCATCTGGAATATTGAAAACGGGGAGCTGGAGAACCAGTCGCCGAAAGTGATTGTGCTGGAGATTGGCACCAACAATATCGATGAAAAGAATTACCCGACACGCCATACGGCAGGGCAGTTGGCTGGAGGTATTGAAAAGATTGTGAGCCTGCTTCGTGAAAAATGTCCCGAGGCGAAAATCATCGTGCTTCGTTGCTTCCCGGGATGTTATGGCGGACCAAACCCAACATCGCATCGCCGGATATTGGAACGGGCTTCTGATTTGGTTTCTCATTTGGCGGATGGCAAGCACGTTTTTTACTGCGATGTCAACCATGTTTTTCTGAATATGGATGGCTCGATCAATCACGACATGTTGGGTGATTGGTTACATCCCACGCCAGCTGGAGCCGAGGCCTGGGCCCAGGCGATGGAACCGCTGCTTTCGGAATTGATGGGAGACAAATCGCAAGACGATCAAAAACCCCGGAATACAGCGATCATTCCGGCTTCGAAACTCGAGCAGGACAGTTACGACTGGTGGGTGCGACACAACGATGTACTAGCGGTCAAAGATTCATTGAATCCGGAGATTGTTTTAATTGGAAACTCCATCACGCATTTCTGGGGAGGCCAGTATCCGCCGCTGAAATATGCCGACGGAACTTCACGGAAACCGAACGGCCCAAACTCGTGGAAAGCGACTTTTGGCGGTCATCGGGTGTTAAACCTGGGATTTGGATGGGACCGTACGCAGAACGTGTTGTGGCGACTGGATCATGGTGAGCTTGACGGGCTCGATCCCAAACTGGTTGTGATACACATTGGCACCAACAATACCAGCGATACAAAGAATGCACGCATAAACACGGCTCCAGAGATCGCAGAAGGCGTTAAAGCGGTTTGCATGCGTGTTCGGTCGAAAGTACCACGAGCCAAAATCGTTTTAATGCAAATTATGCCACGCGAAGAAATGCCCGATAACCCACGCCGGCTGATGATCAACGAGACGAACAAAATTCTTCAGCAGTTTGCCAGCGAAAATGAGATCACCTTGCTGGATATTAGCTCACAAATGCTGACTCCGGAGGAAATTCTAACGAAGGAAGTTGCCGGCGATTTCTGCCATCCAACCGATGCGGGCTATCAAATCTGGGGAGACGCTTTGCGGTCCTACATCGACGGCAAAAGCCAACAAATTAAATAAGCCCGGCCACCCATCTGCGAAGGGCCCCACTGGTATCGTGGTATCTTTGCGATTCCCGAGGCTCACTTCGTTCAGGGGCGAGTTTTCCGGCTCCTGGTTGCAAATACGGATAATTATTCTTTTATATCCTTTAGCCGGACGGGCTGTTACTTTTTGCCTGCAGTCGCAGAAAAGCTTGTCAGGCTTTGACTGATAACCAAAGAAGACCGCGCTGCCTGAAAAATTAGCTAAAAACCAGGGTGAATCTAAAATCAAAAAACTCCTCCTTGTAGTCCGTCGTACCTATGGACTACCGTTCGTCAAACAGTTTTTCAAGCAAGTAAAAGGGCCATTGAAATTTCACTAAAAAGCATTAATTTACTAAGTACATTAATGCCATTTCGCTATGAAAAGGATACTTACTCAATTTTCGCTGAAAAAGCGTGTTCTGATGTTTGTAGTCGTTATGGTGCTGGGGGTTTCCGTTCTGCAGGGACAGCCCGCAAGCTACGGTGATATCGGTGTCGGTGCCGGATTAAGTTATGGTGGACTGGGAACACGGCTCACCTACAAGCCCATCGAACAATTGGGCCTGTTTGGTTCTCTTGGGTATAATTTCGATGCTCTGGGATATAACGTTGGGGCGCAGGTGCAGGTGCTAAGCCAAAAAAAGCTGAGCGCATACCTTACCGGTATGTACGGATACAATGGTGTATTGATTGTTGACGCGATCGGGATGAAAACCAAAACAACTTATTTTGGTTTTTCGACCGGTGTTGGTGCCGCATTCAAACTAAAGGAAAAATCATTCCTGTGCGCCGAAATACTGGTGCCATTTCGTCCTCAGGTCTTCAACGACGCGGTAGATGATCTTAAGTTGATCGGTTACGATATTAAAGAGCCGCTGCCGATCGCCATTTGTATTGGTTATCATTTCAAATTTTAAATTGAAGAAAATGAATCCAAGACTGAACCGCAATAAAAGCAGACTTAATCAAGGACTTGTGGTGCTTGTGCTGCTTTGCCAAAGTGTTTTGCTGAATTCCTGTTTCGAGAATCCGACCCCGCCGGAACTCACAACCCGGCCAATAACGGTTGTTGATCTCTATACGATAACGAGCGGCGGAACGATAACCGACGACGGAGGCTCGGAGATTTTCCAGAAAGGGATTTGCGTAAGTCTCGACAATACGCCAACAATACAGGATTTTTTCTACTCGATTGATGGTGTTGGCAATGCTGATTTCGTATCGACTGTAGCGCTGGAGCCGAACACCACTTTTTACATTTGTGCTTACGCTGTTAATGGCGCGGGCATCGGCTACGGAAACATTTTATCCTTCACACAGTCTTATGTTGAAGTCGTTATCATGGATTTTGGTGATATTACCGGCAATGAAGCCTTTATGCGCGGGCGACTGGCAACGAGTCAAACCGTTACGTCACGGGGAGCCTGCTGGGGCACTTCACCCAATCCGACCATCAACGACAGTAAGACCGAAGCAGGCAGTGGCTCCGGAATTTTCGAAACTACCCTTACCGGACTAGAACCTGGAACCAGGTATTATACGCGCGCATATGCCGTTGCGAACTCCGAGGTTTTTTACAGCGACAACTACGAATTCACAACGCTGGGATATCCGCTACTGACAACCAAAGAAATCAGCAACGCAGGCACGTTCATCATTTCAACCGGCGGCGATATTCTTTCACAGGGGCTCATTCTAAATGCCGGGGTTTGCTGGAGCACTTCACCTTGGCCAACCATTGCTGACAGCAAAACCGACGACCAACTCGTTCTGAACTCATCCACCGGCAATTATAATACATTCAACAGCGACCCATACGGACTGTTACCGGCTACTACGTACTATATAAGAAGTTACGCCACCAATATTGCCGGTACCGGATATGGAAACGAAATTGCCATTACGATGCCCGATGCAACGGTTTACGATTTGGACGGGAATCCCTACTCGGCTGTAACGATTGGCACACAGACCTGGCTGGTCGAAAATCTCAGGACCACCAAATATGCCAATGGCGATCAGATCCCCAATGTGGTGAATACGAATGAATGGCAGAATGCCACATCCGGTGCCTGGTGCTACTATGAAAATCTGGCCGATTATGCCGTTCCATACGGCAAACTGTATAACTGGTATGCTGTAACCGACGCCCGTAATGTTTGTCCCGCAGGATGGCATGTTCCGACCGACGCAGAATGGCAAACACTCATTACTTTCGTGGGCGGCAGTGATGTTGCCGGCAATGCCTTGAAGGAAACAGGAACTGCACACTGGCATCCCAATGATTTGGCAACGAACAGCAGCGGGTTCACGGCATTGCCCGGAGGAGCTCAAAGTGCATTTATCGGAACCGGATATCCCGCAAACAGCCTGGGAATGTTTTGGACTGCAACACCTGTTGATGGCGAAAATGCTTACGGTTATTATTTATTCGATGGCTATCAATCCATCAATCAGCAGGGCTATGTGAAACAAACAGGGCTTTCGGTGCGATGTGTCAAAGATTAACAGTCGATATACACCGGATTGCCTGCGCCAATAAGCCATTCGCGAGGGGAGACCTGTCTGCATGAACCTGACGAATGACAAACGAAGTCCCAAACTTACCGCAAATTTGCCCCTTACCGCGTTTTGCCCACCGGCAATTGGTTCCCCGGCGGCTGGGGAGAGCATTGCTCATCGGCAATTGGTTGCCCGACGGATGGGGAGGGCATTGCTCACGGGCCAAGGACCCGGCAAAACCAATCGCCCCGAATCAACCATTTGTTGCTTTCGACCTGACAGCCAATGGGCTGCGCGGACATTTGTTGAACCTTTATTAATAAGTTAAATGCAGCAATCGCCTGCTGTTTGGGTTGAATATGCTAAATTGACCGTCGAAATAAAAACCGCTAACCAAGCCCCCAGGCCCGGATGAACAGTAATTCATTTCAGGCAGGAAGTCAGTCCTTGAAATTGTTGAGAAATCCGATGAAACGACCGATTGTAAAGGCTTTCGGGGTTTGGTGATATAAGGGAAATAAGCGGCGGGTGTTATATACATAGCGGTTGAACGTTAGCACACATATGGTAACAACAAACATTTTTACCAATGAATAAAGAAATATCAAATGTATTATTTAGCGTATTGACAGAGTGCCGAAACGATGGATTTGTAGTTCTAACCAAGGATTCTCCAGTTGAGCTAAGAGAAGCAATCAATGAAGCAAAAGCAAGAAATTGGATTTGTAGTAAAAATCCATATAGCTACGAATTGACGCCAACGGGAATAGATATTCTTGACTTTAGTTCTCTTGATGAGTATTTGGAACATCAGAGAATTATACACGAATCAAAGAAAGTAATACAACAGCCAGTAATAAATGCTGTGAATGTTTTGTATGGAGAAAATCATGGGACTATTAACCAATCATCATCCCATGATAAAATCACAAAAATAAATTCAGTAAAAAGACATCGGAATAAACTTTTTAAAATACTGAAGACGATTATTATAGGGATTATTATATGGTTGATTACCCAGTATATTCTTATGCCATTTTTTTCAGGAAATTAAAAAAACAACCGCAACTAAGCGTTCGGCTAGTGCGCAGCACAATGGCTGAACCCGGGACTGATAGCTTCTCCGGCTTCAGGCAGGGGAGCGCCGGGTGCATGTTAAAGATGACTGTGAAAAAATAAAATTACTACTCAATATCGCCTGAAACTACAAAGGGCAATTCTAACTAAACTATCAAAAAATGATCTTATTCGAATTTAAAAACCGGCTTCGTTATTCATTGTTGCTTTGCGTTCTTTTGTTTGTAAGCCAGCAAACGACTTACGCGCAGGCTACCCGCCAAACCTATAACTTCAACGCCGGCTGGAAATTGTATGTTGGCGATCCGGAGGGGGGCGAGCAGGCAAACTACGACGACTCAAAATGGAAAAGTGTGACGCTTCCGTATGCCTGGAACGAGCAGGAAGCTTTTCAGAAAGATATCCGGGAGCTTTCAACGGGCATCGCCTGGTATCGAAAAACGTTTGTATTGCCCGAAAACGACCGTCATCCGAAAATATTTCTCGAGTTTGAAGGAGTCCGCCAGACCGGCGAATTCTATGTGAATGGCACCATGGTTGGTTTACACGAAAATGGGGTCATGGCGGTTGGACTTGATATTTCACAGCTGGTAAAACCTTACCCGGCAATAAATGTCGTCGCCGTTCGCACAGATAATGATTGGGAGTACCACGAGCGTTTTTTCAAGCAGAAATATCAGTGGTCTGACAAGAATTTCAATGCCAATTACGGAGGCCTTCCAAAGAATGTTTACCTGCACACGGCGGCTGATGTCTATCAAACGCTTCCGCTTTACTCAACCCTGGGAACTACCGGTGTGTATGTTTATGGCACCGATTATAACATTCCCGAAAAATCAGCCACCATTCATGTTGAATCGGAAGTGAAAAATGAAAGCTCCAAAGCCGTTGTGGCCGGTTTGGAAATAACCGTCAACGACCGCGATGGCCGGGAGATTGCGAATTTTAAGGGCACCCCCCGGATGATTTCACCGAATGGGATTCAAACCCTGTCGGCTTCGGAAGCGGTCAGCGGACTCGAGTTCTGGAGCTGGGGATACGGTTACCTCTACCAGGTTACATCGAAGGTGGTGGTTGACGGAGCAACCATTGACGAGGTTCCTGTTACAACCGGTTTTCGGAAAACAGCTTTCCAAAACGGGATGGTTTACCTGAACGACCGCGTCATCATGATGAAAGGTTATGCGCAGCGTACCAGCAACGAATGGCCGGCGGTGGGCATGTCGGTCCCCGCCTGGTTAAGCGATTACAGTAATCACCTGATGGTTGAGTCGAACGGTAATTTTGTGCGCTGGATGCATATTACGCCCTGGAAACAGGATGTGGAATCGTGCGACCGGGTGGGCTTAATCCAGGTAATGCCGGCGGGTGATGCCGAACGCGATGTTACCGGTCGTCGCTGGGACCAACGCTGCGAGGTCATGCGGGATGCGATCATTTACAACCGGAACAACCCGAGTATTCTTTTCTATGAGGGCGGAAATGAAAACATCAGCGAGGAGCATATGGCTGCGTTAAAGCGCATCCGCGACACCTACGACCCCAATGGCGGGCGTGCAATCGGCAGCCGCGAAATGCTCGATAGTAAGGTCGCCGAATATGGTGGGGAAATGCTCTACATCAACAAGAGTGCCGGAAAGCCTTTATTTGCTACCGAATACTCGCGCGACGAAGGGCTGCGTAAATATTGGGATGCGTATACGCCTCCTTATCACAAAAACGGAGAGGGTGGTACGTTTGCTCATAACGTCAATGGCAGCAAAGTCACCGATGCGAGCGCTTACAACCATAACCAGGATTCGCATGCCATTGAGAATGTTATTCGTTGGTACGACTATTATATCCAGCGTCCCGGCACAGGAACGCGGGTTAGCAGCGGTGGGGCAAATATTATTTTCTCCGACACCAATACGCATTATCGCGGAGCTGAAAATTACCGCAGGAGCGGCGAGGTTGATCCGATGCGTCTTCCGAAAGATAACTTTTTCGCCCATCAGGTGATGTGGGCCGGCTGGGTCGATCTTGAAAAGCAATTAACGCATCTAATCGGACACTGGAACTACGAACCGGGAACCGTTAAACCAATTTATGTGGTGTCGGGCGGCGACAAGGTCGAATTGTTTATTAACGGCAAATCGCAGGGTCTGGGCGAAAATTCATACCGCTATCTGTACACTTTCCCGGCCGTCAAATGGGAAGCAGGGGAGATCAAAGCGATTTCCTACAATGAAGCCGGCGAAGCGGTTTCCGAAGATGTGATCAACACAGCCGGCGAGCCTGTTGCGCTTAAGCTAACAAGTGTGCAGTCGCCGGTTGGTTTTAAAGCTAATGGTGCCGATTTAGCGCTGATTCAGGTTGAAGTGGTCGACAAAGACGGGCAACGTTGCCCAACAGCGCTTAACCCGATCAAGTTCGATTTATCCGGAGAAGGAGAGTGGCTGGGCGGTATTGCCAAAGGTCCTGATAACTATGTCGGCGCGACAACTTTTCCTGTGGAATGCGGCGTGAACCGGGCATTGATTCGCTCAACAACGAAGGCCGGTAAGATTAAGGTCAAAGCGTCTGCTGCCGGGCTCGAGTCTGCCAGCATTGGACTGGAAACGATCCCGTTTGCCGGAAAAAACGGTTTGACGACCGAGCTGCCTTCAGCTGGATTGAAAGGGAATTTGTCGAAAGGGCCAACTCCTTCGACGCCATCATACCGGGTTTCCCGCGAAACAATTGCGATTACAGCTGTTAAAGCCGGGGTCAACCAGGAAACAGCGCTGAATAGCATCGATGATAATGAGATGACAGAGTGGACGAATGATGGTAAAATGTCAACGGGGTGGATTACTTACGAGTTTGCGAAGGAAGAACAGATTGATGCGGTCTCGCTGAAGATGACAGGATGGCGAAGAACCTCATATCCGATCGATATTTTGGTGGATGGCAAGAAAGTTTGGGAAGGCGAAACAGCGCGCAGTTTGGGCTATATTCTAATTCCGGTTTCACGTACTGTTGGGAAAACAGTAACCATCAGACTTACGGGAGCCGGAAGGGATGAAGACGCTTTTCAAAATATGATTGAGCTGAGCGGAAACAAAGAGCTTGACGGATTTAAAGATCCGGAGGGCATGGATACCAAGGGCCAATTGCGTATTGTTGAAGCTGAAATATTCAAAAAAGTTGAATAATAAAAACGGGCAGTTCCGGAATAATTCGGCTGCCCGCTTTTTATCCTTTTTTAGCAATCTGTACTTTAATGAGGTGGAATTGAAGGCGCTATAGCAATACCCGGTAAGGTATAACAACGTTTTGCGGAAAATTGAATCGTCAAATGCTACGCTGCCAATTGGTATCTCGGTGTGTGATCTTTTCGTCTGTCGTTCTTGCTTGCCCTTTGGCGGTTCTTGATTGCCGGCGTAACATCAGCTATATTAATACCATTTTTCAACCATGTCCTTCAGGAACGCCAGGCTTCCTTTGGCCAGGTCTTCCGAGTTATATGTCGATGGTCTCCATAGCGAGGTCGGTCCAATTAACGCCTTTATTTCCGATGAGAAATTTTCCAGAACTAACGGTCCCTGGTAGTTAATCTCTGCCAAAGCCTTAAAAAAATCATCCCAATGCACATTTCCTTCACCGGTCATGCCCCGGTTGCTTTCCGTAATGTGGATGTGTTTCAGACGGTCGCCACACCAAATAACCGGATCGTAAAAATTGTCTTCTTCAATGTTCATGTGGAAGGTATCTAAATGAACTCCGATGTTCGTAGCCTTTGTTTCATCAATTAAATTCAGCACCTCTCCGGCGCTTGTGAAAACATAGCTTTCGTAACGATTGATGGGTTCCGGTGCAAGCGTGATTCCGCGTTCGGCTGCATAAACCGACAGTTCGGTAAAGACCTCGTTGATAATTTTCCGTTCCCCGGCAGTACAGGGTTTCCCGGTAAACTTGCCAATAGCCGAATGCAGCACACCTCCCAGAAAATCACCTTCCATTTCGGCAACAAGATCAAGCGCGCTTTTTATCAAACGCAAAGCCTTTTCGGGATAAGCGGGCAGGTGGCAACTCTGCGGAATATTTAACGTTAACCGACATTCGATACCGGCTTCCGTCAGTTGTTTTTTCACTGTCTGAACATCAAAGTCTAACAATGAAGGCAGACAGATCTCAAGCATATCGAATCCATATTCTGCAGATTTCTGTATGGCATATTTGCCACCTTCGGGAGACCATGATGGAATAAACGATAAGTATGAAGTTCCAAACGTTGGCATAATTGTGAGTTTATTTGGTGAAAAATTAGAATAACCACATTTCAGTTTTAATCCCGATGTAAGTTCCCCATCGCTGGTGATTCAGTTGCAGGTATGGGGAGTATTGGTTGTCACCGGCAAAATCGTTGTAACGTGCAGCAGAAAATACAAGACGAATATGAGGGCGGCACCATGGATTCTTTTTCCCCAACGGGACAATGGAAGGAGCGAAGGAAAATTTCAACATGGCAGCAGTTGGATTATCGCCGTCTTTGCGCGTTGCATAATGCGCTTCATTAATCAAGTGTAACCAGTCGGTGGCATAATAAAGTGAACGAAAACCAAGTACAAAATCCGTTTTTTGGTTATAGATCTCGTTACCGTCAAAGAATAGTGCTTTGTCGGTACTTGAAGCACCGCCTTTACTCCGGGTAAAAACACCATATCCGTTTAAACTAAACCTTTTATGCAGGTTTAATAGAAAGTGCTCAACCAGGGTAAACGAATATGCACCGGCATATTTGCCGTTGGTGTCCGGGGCGCCATAAGTAGCCCAGGTCCAGGTATTCCCGTTATCGCCACCATTGGCAATTCCGGCACCATAGCGAACGGCGATCTGGTTAAACGATCCGGGCATCGTCGTTTTTAAAAGGGAATTAAATTTAACTCCTGCTACCCAACCTTTATCTGACGGATATGAATAATTTGCATCTGCGGAATTCGCCGCCACACTGTGATATTCACCCAACAGCTTAAGCGAGTTGCCATTCTTAAAATGCAAGCTGTGTTCTCCAACAAAAACCAAACGCTGGCGAATAACGGGATTGGTCGCTCCTTTTACGGTAATTTCGTAGTTGTAAGGATAAACACCCGCCGAATCGGACGACGAGGGCATATAAACGGCCAGTTCGGTGTTCTTATAACTAAATCCTGCCCCCTGAGCCGAGTGATCATCGAAATAGAAATAGTCGCAAATATGGATGTCATCATAACGTCTGAAGCGAACACCTGCCCAGGCCGACCAGTCACTTCCCATGATATTCCGTGCTTCGATGTATGCTTCGGGCAGGATAAACGTTAGTCCCTCGGGAGAACGCGAACTAACATTTCCCATAAACTGGCCATTCGCCGAATACATTCCCAAACGCACCTGAAGCGTAACATCCGTCGTGTCTTTATTATAGGTCTGCGGCGTAAAGTGTATGGCAGGTAGTAAGTCGATATAATCGTATTGTTCCATTCTGCCAGCCAACGAACCCTGCCCTGACAGGTTTAATGGTTTCCATTGATTTCCCTCTCCGTTGGGCGAAAGTCCGATACCAATACGTCCGGTTGTTCCCATCGAGAAATTTGTATTGGTAATCACAACCTGCGCTTCCGCTGAGAGACAAAAAGTGATCATCAAGACGATAAGTTGGATTTTGTGTTTCATGATTAGGTTTTTTTTACAGCCAAAACGGAGTGAGATTTTGACCGGATATATGATTGCTTTAAAAGTTTCAGTGAATAGATTGGCTGAATGTTTAAACGTTTAAACATTCAGCCAAAATAAAAATCAGGCAAGAACCTCTTCTTCCGTTTTTTCTTTGTACCCAACCATACCATAATAGGCTATAAATGCAAAGCAGATCAGCGGGATTACAATGGCATTGCCGATACCGAAATACACCGATACTAATCCCATAACGGGAGTCAACAAAGCACCGCCAATGATTGCCATCACCAAAACCGATGAAGCCAACTTGGTGTGCTCACCGAGTCCACGAATACCTAATGAGAAGATTGTCGGATACATAATCGACATGAAGAAACTGGTAGCAACCAAGGCCCAAAGTCCAATTGTTCCGGGGAATGCTAAAGCAACTGCAATTAGCGTAACATTTAAGGCGGCATAAAGCCAAAGTAAATTGTGCCCTTTAATTCGTTTTAACAAGGCCGTTCCGATAAAACGTCCTGCTGTAAAGACAACCAACGAGATTGTCAGGAAATTAGCGGCGTCTTTTTCCGATGTGCCTGGAATTGTTTCCTGGATGTAACGAATCAGGTAGCTCCAAATACAAACCTGGGCACCAATATAGAAGAACTGCGCAATTACGGCCATTCGGTAGTGTCGCTTGCTAAGTATAAATTTCAAGGTTTGGCGGGTCGAAACTGACGATTGTGTTTCTTCGTCGCGCACGACCGGAAATTTTGTTAGGAAAATCACCAGTGCAGCGACTACGATTGTCAAACCAATAATCAGATAAGGCATTTGTACGGTGTGAGCTTCAGCCGTGTAATAAGCTTGGACGGCCGCATGCGACATGCTTGCCAATTCTTCTTTGCTATGCTCAACACCGGTTAAAATGAAATGCTGACCGATTAAAATACCGGTAACACAACCAATCGGATTGAATGCCTGGGCCAGGTTTAGCCGAAAAGTGGCGGTTGCCGGGTCTCCCAAAGCTGCCACATAGGGATTTCCTGCAGTTTCAAGAAATGTCAGTCCGGAAGCGATAATAAACAAGGCAAACAGAAAAAAGGCATAAGACTCTAACTGCGCCGCCGGATAAAAAAGAAAAGCACCGGCCGCAAATAGGAACAATCCCGTCACAATGCCAGTCTTGTAATTAAACTTTTTCATGACAAGCGACGCCGGAATGGCAAAAAGAAAATACCCCAGGTAAAAAGCGGACTGAACTAAACCGGACTCAAAATCGGTCAATTCAAATGTCTTTTTGAACTGCTTAATCAGGATGTCGTTTATACTACTTCCCATTCCCCACATAAAGAACAGGCTGACAATAAGAATAAGTGGCAAAATGTAGCTATTTGCCTTGGATTTGGATGGCGCAGCGGATTTTGCGCTAAGACTAAATGTTGTCATTATTGATTTGTTTAGTTAGTTGATTTTAGACAGAAATACTCGTGCTCAGGTTGGCAAATTGCTCCAATTCATCAATGGAATAGGAAGGGCAGGCTCCCTCATTCGAAGCAACAAATGCCCCCAGGGCTGTCGCATAAGACATGCTTGTGTCAATGCTTTCATTTTGAATTTTGTTAGCCAGAAAAGCGGCCAGAAAAGAATCTCCGCTTCCAACTGTGTCTTTTACATCGACTTTGAAAGCCGGGAAATTGTAGGTATTGTTGCTATCGTAATAGGTCGCTCCACAACTTCCTTTTGTCACAATGACTTCCCCAATGCCAAATCTTTTCTGTAGGAACCGGACAGAAGTTGCTTCGTCGGGCAGATCGTTCTTGTACCAAGAAAGGATCAGGTCAAGTTCCGAGTCGTTTAATTTCAGAAGATTACACTGCTGCAATAAATATTCAATAACCTCTTTCGAGTAGAAAGGTGGGCGCAGATTGATATCGAACACTTTATAAGATGCTTTCTCCAGTAGTTTATAAAGTGTATTTCGGGAGGCTTGGCTGCGGGTAACAAGCGTTCCGAATACAAAAGCATCCGATTTTTCAACCATTTCACCAGATTGATTGCATGGCTTAATTTGGTCCCAGGCAACATCGGGGTGGATCACATAGGTCATTTCATGATCATCTCCGGAAATGGCTTCGACAAAGCCTGTCCGGTACTGTTCGTCAACCTGACAATTTTCAGTCGGAATTTTCCATTCTTCAAGTAGATCCAAAAGAGCTTTACCTAAAGCGTCAGCACCAACACGACTAATCATCCGGCTATCAATGCCGAATTTTTTCAAGTGGTAAGCAACATTCATTGGAGCACCTCCCGGTTTCGAACCGTCGGGGAAGATATCCCAAAGTACTTCTCCGTAACATACAATCGTTTTGACGTTTGATTTTTTTGATTTCATAATTGATGGATATTTAAGTGCATAATCAGTTTAATCGTTTAAGCAACTGGTGAAAAAAAATATTAGCCTGTTGTTGAATGCTGAATGACCAGTTCTGTTTGTAAATTAACAGTAGTCTCAGTTGGAACACCGGATATCGCTTGCTGAACAAGCTTTACGGCTTCAACTCCCATTGCATTCATCGGTTGATTGACGTAGGTAATCGTAGTGTAAAACAGATCGAACGCGTCGGTTTTGTCGAAAGCGATGACAGCTAATTGATCGGGAATCGTAACCTGAAGTTTATTCAGATATTTCAAACCGGAAATCGCCAATAAATTGGAGAGGAAGAAAATAGCTTCGACCTTATTTTCAGGGTTTAAAAACGCCGTAATTGCAGCCTCTACATCTTCCTCAATATTTCCCAAACGAACTTTCCCAACTGTGGCATTTCCGTTGCAACTTTCCAGGGCACCCCGCAAACGTTCTTCTAAGTGGAATAAGGATGTTTCGTAAGTAACAATGCCAATTCGCGCGATGTTATTTTCTTGTAAGTGCTTTATTGCAGCCTCTGCCGCTGAATAATTATCGATAGTAACCGAATTGGTCGAAATTTCAGGAAAATAACGGTCCAGTAATACAAAAGGGATTCCTTTTTCCTTTAAATCGGAAACAATCTCTTCCGAGTTTTCAGGGAGCGATAAGATTAGTCCATCGACCTGCCGGTTTAAAAATAATTGGATTAAGCTTTTCGATTTTTCAACCTGTTCATCGGAGCTTCCGATGATAACAGTATATCCGAGTTTATTGGCTTCGTTTTCAATAATCCGGGCTATTTGAGACGAAAAGGGGTTAGCAATATCGGCCAATAGCAAACCAAGAGTATGCGTTCTGTTGGTCTTTAAACTTTTTGCAATTTGGTTTGGGCGGTAGTTTAACTCTTCTGCTACAGCTTTGATCTGTGCTGCAACCTCTTTACTGATTCTACCTTCCATTTTACCATTAAGGACATAGGAAACCAGTGCTGTAGAAACCCCAACTTTTTCGGCAATGTCTTTTAGTGATACATTCTTTTTCATACAGGTAGAATTCAGAGATCAAATTGGCTTTTATTAATTTGTCACTACAAAGCTATTGTTTAAACGTTTAAGCTCGACAAAATATGCTCCAAAACACATCGTGTGATTCGGTATATCGTGAGTCAGCTCGAATGATTCACAATGGAAAGACGTGGAGACAGTCGATATTTAGCATTTCAACGGAGTTTCTCTGTTTTATGTCTCAGAAATTCATTCGACGATCGTACTTCCATCGATTCCATGAGTGCCTGTGTTTTTCTCCCTTTATGCCTCCCGGTTTTCTATGATCTAACTTTTTATTCCGAAGCCCATTCTTTTATTGATGGATCAAACTGGTCGGTGAATTCATTAATTTACATCAGTTTACTTATAGCATAGAACTCTGGTGGAGCAATTTCCCCCGCTTATTTGGCAGAGAAAGAACAAAGAATATTCATCCAAGACGCACGAGTTATCAATAAAATTCTATTTTTGACGGAATTAATACTTAAGAGAATCACATTATGAAAGAACTTTTAGAAAAGATTAACGCAGAGATTGCTTTGTTTCAAGAGAATGCCGGATCACAATCAGAAAACGGCAACAAAGCGGCAGGCACTCGTGCACGTAAATCAAGTTTGGAATTGACAAAGCTTTTGAAGGAGTTCCGTCAAGTTTCACTGGAAGAGTCTAAAAAGTAAATCCCATTCCTCTCTGCTCATTCCTTTTGAGCAGGGAGAATTCTTTCTCCCGCTCTGGGTGAATCGGACTCTCAAATTTCCGAAATTTAAATTAGAACAATACAGGCACTTATCCAGAAGTGGTTAAAGATGAGTTTTGGACTAACGACCTGGAAACTGATCGACAGAGATGTTCGTTTTGGCTTTTCTTTTGTTTAGGCGGTTTGGACTCACCAAACACGCAGCCTTTTGAGATTGATTAGCAAAATCGATTGAATTATTTCTTTTACTTTTAGCTGATGTTAGGCTAGTAATTCCCATTTTTAACAGCTACAATTTAGCAAACGAGAGAAAACGTTATGATACAGGATTTATTTGACTTGAAAGGAAAAGTGGCCTTAGTAACCGGTGGCGGTCATGGCATAGGGATGGCTATCGGGAAAGTATTGGCACAGGCCGGGGCAAAAGTATGTATCAACGGAACTTCAGCGGAAAAATTGGTAAAATCGAAGGCTGAATTTGCAGAGGCCGGAATTGATGTGTTCACCGTTGCTTTTGATGTCTCCAATGAGCAAAGTGTCGATGAAGGCATTTCTCAGATTGAGCAGGAGGTAGGACAGGTCGATATCCTGGTAAACAATGCCGGGATTATTAAGCGGGTGCCGATTCTTGATATGCCGGTGGACGACTTTAAACAAGTACTGGATATTGATCTGGTTGGACCACTGATTGTCTCGAAGCGTGTTGCTCCGGGCATGATTGCGAAACGTGCCGGTAAGATTATCAATATTTGCTCGCTGATGAGTATTTACGGCCGCACGTCGGTGTCGGCTTATGCGGCAGCCAAAGGTGGCTTGAAGCTGCTGACCGCTAACATGGCTAGCGAGTGGGCAAAATACAACATTCAGATCAACGGTATCGGTCCGGGTTACATTGCGACTGCTCAAACGGCTCCAATCCGCGAGGGGGGACATCCGTTCAATGACCTGGTGATGGCCCGAACACCGGCCGGACGCTGGGGTACTCCGGAAGATATTGGCTATGCAGCCCTTTTCCTATCAGCAAAAGCGAGTGAATTTGTCAATGGTCAATTGCTCTTTGTTGACGGTGGCATTACAGCCAATTTTGGCTATGTGAAGGGTGAAAACGACTTGTAATTAATGGAGTAGGAGTTCCTCTGCTCTTTGATCCGTTATTTCTATTATTCGCTGTTGAGGGGAGTTATTCTCCTTCTGATGTTTGAAATAGCACAGTGAAGCATTCCTTCATGAATTGCGGCTCCCGGATCTGACACAATAACCCGCGGAAACTTTCCTTTTCAGAATGACCGCTAAATTCGGTTCGTTTGTTAGGAGTTACGCGAACCGATTCCTTGAAATCCATCCTCTTTTGATTTTTCAGTTTCTGGTTTCTTTTCACCGGAAAAGTCAGGGCTAAAGCATGATTCCGTTTCGGTTTAAGGGAATTTTTGCCGTTAAAATTTGTATTTTTGGTGACGTTTTTAACTACTCAATTCATCTATGTTTCTGCGAATAGAAACAAAAACTACTAATTATGAACCGTTTAAACCGTTACCTACTTATTCTCCTTTTTGGGGGATTATCATTTACCGGAAATTCTCAATCCAATAGCAAACAAAATTCGTACTGGCCTGAAATTAAGCAGGAAGCTAAACCGTGGACCCGTTGGTGGTGGTTGGGAAGTGCAGTCGATCAGCAAAATCTTGACCGATTGATTAAAGAATATGCCGACAAAGGTATAGGTGGTGTTGAGATTACGCCAATTTATGGTGTAAAAGGGGAAGAAGCAAATAATATCGATTTTCTGTCACCCAAATGGATAAGCATGCTCAAAGAGACTGTAGATACCGGACAGGCGAATGATTTGGGAGTTGATATGAATACCGGAACCGGTTGGCCCTTTGGCGGCCCTTTAGTGACCGATGAATTTGCAGCCAAAAAGATGCTCTTCCATCAACTTGGAAGTCTTTCTCAGGATGAAGTAAACCAATTTGTCGATTCTATAAAAAGCTCAACTGAGGAAGAATTGATCGCTTTGTCTGCTTTTAATCAGGAAAATCAACGGATAAATTTATTCGCCGAAGGAAGCTCAGTGAATGATATTGATGACGACAACACATTGGTCATCGCAGTGACCGAGTCTAATACAGGGCAAAAAGTGAAACGCGCAGCTCCCGGTGGCGAAGGCTTGGTTTTTAATCATTTCTCGAAACGTTCAACCTTGCAATATTTGGATCGGTTTGATAAAGCTTTTCATGGAAATCCAGGCGTCCGTTGCTTTTTTAACGATAGTTACGAGCTGGAGAGCGCCAGTGCTGCAAGAGAACTTTTTGGAACCTTTAAAAAATTGAAAGGCTACGATCTGGCGCTTTATACCAGGGAAATGAGCGGAGAAGGAAACGCGGACACAATTGCTCGTGTGAAAGCCGACTACCGCGATGTCTTGGGTGATATGCTACTTCATAATTTCACCCAAACATGGACGAACTGGGCCAACACTTATGGTGCTGTTACCCGCAACCAGGCGCATGGTTCACCGGGCAATTTGATCGATTTGTATGCCGCGGTGGGTATTCCTGAAATGGAAACTTTTCATGCGACAAACTTTCCGTTTTTACAGGATTTTATTGATCGTAGTGATGCTAAACATACCGAAAGCAACAAACTGTTCAAAAAGTTTTCATCGTCTGCAGCCCATATGAAAGGCGAGAATCTTGTTTCTTGCGAAAGTTTCACATGGTTGAACGAACATTTCAAAACACCTCTTTATCAGTGCAAAGCCGAGCTTGACGAGCTGTTTGTGAAAGGCGTAACCCACCTGTTTTTTCACGGAACAGCCTATTCGCCAGAGCGTGCCGGGTGGCCGGGATGGTGTTTCTATGCTTCAACACACATGGATCCGAATAATCCGCAATGGGCCCATATCGATGCGATGAACAGTTATATTGCTCGTTGCCAGTCGGTTTTGCAAGCAGGTCAGCATACCAACAATTTTCTTGTATTTTGGTCACCGGACGACTACAATTACGATGCTAACGGTCTCGAAAAAAAGCTGACGTTACATAACTCAGAAAACTGGGTCAATATGCCGGAAATTGAGGATTTGCTTGATGAAGGTTATTTGTTCGATTTCACAACCGATCGCATTATCGCGGACATGAAAGTTGAAGGGAAAGATGTTGTTACGGTTGACCGTGTTCCGTACAAAGCAATTTTGTTGCCAAAGATTCATCGAATCAAATTGGCTACTTTTACAAAGCTTCTGACATTGGCCGATGAAGGCGCGACGATTATTTTTAGCAATATACCCAAGCAGGTTTCCGGCTTCAATAATTATCAGGAAAAAGAAGCAGAACTGGCAGAACTGGTTCGTAAACTGCAGTTTTCCGATAAAGATGATTTTCAGTTTGCTGAAAAAGGGAAAGGGGCAATTTATGTCGGAAACGCCGAGGCTGCGCTAAAAGATTATGGCATCCAACGAGAAAGCCTGAATGATTACCACATCAAAAGCATTTCGCGTAAAACCGATTCCGGCTACTATTATTTTATTGCCAATCACGAAAAGGAAGATGTTGATGCGTGGCTGCCCTTCAAGTATTTTGCGAAGAATGCTTTGTTGATGAATCCGATGAACGGAGATATGGCTGTAGCCGAAACCGATCAGAATAAAGTTAAAATTGCTTTGAAGTCGGGTGAGTCGATAATTGTTTATTTCACAGATGATGATTTATCGGGTGTTGAAAAGTACCAGCCAATGGCGGAAGGAAACGCGTTGGTTCTTGAAAACGGGTGGAAGCTGAAAGCTTTGAACGGTGGTCCGGAGTTGTTCTCAGAGGTTACATTGCCTGAATTGAAATTCTGGACTGAATTGGATGGTGACATTTACCAAAATTTCGCCGGAACGGCTCAATATACGACGACATTTAAAATGAAAAGGCCTCAGGCAAGCGGTTATTTGCTGCGTCTGGACAAAGTAGAGGCTTCCGTGAAAGTGTTTGTGAACGATCAGGAAGTGGCGACACTTTGGAGTTTTCCGTTTGAGGTTGAAGTTGGTAAATATCTGACGAAAGGGGAAAATACGCTCCGCCTCGAGGTTTGCAACCTGGCAGCCAATCGGATCCGTTACATGGATCAAGAAGGCATTGAATGGAAGAAATTTGAAAATATCAATATTGTCGATCTTGATTACAAACCACTGGATGCTTCCAAATGGGAAGTATTGCCATCAGGAATCAGTGGAAACGTTGAGTTGATCGAACAGATCGTAAAATAGATCCAGAATATCACATGACTGGACCAAAGAAGAGTCCTCGTGAACGGTTGTTTACGAGGACTTTTTTTATGTCTTTTTTTAATTAAAAGACAGCTTTTGCGAATTACTGTTAGCCGTGATTTCTTAGCTGATCAATAATTTATTTTTGATATAAATGGATACTAATATCCCAATTATTGGGGATTGCCGGTAGAAATGGGTACTGGTACTTTTGAAGCAGAATAATAACCTGTTTCGCCATGAAAAAACTTGATGCAAGGATCTGCCTTGCTTTACTATTACTTTTTGTATGCTCTTGTACTAGTCAGAACGATGATAACTTACCCTCAAAACTGGACGGTGAGGCTGCAGGAGGCGACATGACTGTTTACCTGAGTACCAGTCAGGCTTTTGGTACACCTGCTCCAAACTTAAGCGCTGAAAACCTTATTTTTCATCAGAATGGTGATGTTGCATTCGAAGCAACATTTGTCTCTAACCCTTCACCTAAGAACGGCGGTTTGGGGCCTGTTTTTAACAACAATGCGTGCAATTCATGCCATCCTGCTGATGGTCGCGCTTCTTTTCCGTCAAACGTGAACGCCATGAGTGGCTTTTTCTTTCGCATCAGTGTTCCCGGAACCGACGAGCATGGAGGTCCAAAACCAGTACCCGGTTTCGGCACCCAGTTGCAACATCAGGCGCTTTACGGCTACGAACCGGAAGGGAAGTTGCAGGTATTTTATAGTGAGCGGGTTGTCCAATTAGCTGATGGAACAGCAGTAAGCCTGCAAGTTCCGGAATACGAAATTATCAATCCATACATGGAGTTGCCGGCTGATGTGCAGATATCACCAAGAATCGGGATGCCTGTTTTTGGGTTAGGCTTATTGGACGCCATTCCGGATGAATCAATCCTGGCCAACGCTGATCCGGATGATTTGGATGAGGATGGTATATCGGGAAAGGCGAACTATGTGTGGGATGTTGTCAGCCAGTCGATGCAACTGGGACGATTTGGATGGAAAGCAGGAACGGCCAGTATTTTGGCCCAGTCGGTTGGTGCATACAGTGGCGATATGGGCTTAACAACTTACTTGCACCCTGTACCGGATACTTACGGGCAGACCAATGGCGACACGGCCATAACTTCGGTTGAAGTTAGTCGCGAAGAGGTGGAAAAAGTTGTTTTCTATGGACAAACGTTGGGAGTTCCGGCTGCCCGAAACCTGGATGATGTTCAGGTAATCAAAGGCCGCCAGGTTTTCGATAAACTGAACTGCAAAGCTTGTCACATTCCTTCATTCACCACAGGAGCCGATTATTCACTGGCGGAAGCCCGCAATCAGAAAATTTACCCTTATACGGACATGCTATTGCACGATATGGGAGATGATCTGGCTGACAATCGCGATGAATTTGCAGCTAACGGAAAAGAATGGAAAACCCGCCCGCTTTGGGGAATTGGATTGACAAAACTGACCAGCGGCCATACCAGCTTTTTGCACGACGGACGTGCTCGTAATCTGACCGAAGCCATTTTGTGGCATGGAGGTGAAGCTGAAGAATCACGGGATGGTTTTATCAATCTATCAACTGCTGATCGGGAAGCTTTGTTGGTTTTTTTGAATGCCCTCTAAGGTATTAATCTAATCAAATGAATATTTAGTATAAATATGAAATTCCCAACTATTAGGGATTGTAGTACTCCTGATAAGAGTGTTGCTTTGCATAAATTAAATTCTTACAGATCTTTTAGTATGAAAAAGCTTATTTTGCCCTTATGGGTAATTATATTCCTGATTGCGACAACAAATGCAAAAGCTCAGAATCAGGATTCGACCTACTCCGTTGGTGCCGGTTTTAGTAAATACCGCTTCGGAGGATACGGTGAAATTCTTTACCAGCATATGGACTATGGCGCCGACCGCTACAATGATCCTAGTGGTGCGCCGAGTGAAAATCGTGCATCAATGACGATACCACGAGTGGTGTTTACTTTCGATTACAAGTTTACTCCCGACATTACTTTTTCTTCGGAAGTTGAGTTCGAATATGGCGGAACAGGTTCTGCACTGGAACTGGAATACGAGGAGTTTGGAGAGTACGAAATGGAAGTAGAGAAAGCAGGCGAGGTGGTTCTGGAACAAATACATTTAACCAAGTTTTTCAGTCCCTACTTTAGTGTTCGGGTGGGACACATGATTATCCCGGTTGGTCAAACCAATAACCGCCACGAATCAATTTTGTACTACGGAACAGTTCGCCCGGAAAGTGAAAGCAGTATTATTCCGCTGACCTGGCACGAAACCGGTCTTTCGATTTTGGGGCGATACAGGGCGTGGTCCTATCAGATTTTCGTGGTAAACGGACTGGATGCCAACGGTTTTTCATCGGCTTACTGGGTTCGTGACGGGAAACAGGGCATTTTTGAAAATGTAAAAATGACTGACCCCGCATTTGCCTGGCGGATTGAAAATACGCGGATACGTGGGTTACGACTGGCCTCATCCGGCTACTGGGGAAACAGTACCGGAAATACTCAAAAACCTGCAAAGATGGCTCATTTGGACGGAAGAGTGGCAATCGTCTCGGGTGAGTTTGAATATACTTCCCGCCGCCTGACTGCCCGTGGAAATGTGATCTACGGCGACCTGACTGATTCTCGTGAGATCTCGACGATTAACCAGAGTATTTCTTCAAACATTCAGTATCAACGAACACCTGTTGCTAAAAATGCATTGGCTTATGGCGGTGAGTTCGGTTATAACCTTTACCTGAAACAGCCGGGGTCAAAGTTGACTCCTTTTGTTCGCTACGAGTACTATAACTCAATGGAGAACACAGACGGAGACCAATTGGCAGACAAACGCTACCAGCGCGATATTTTAACCTGTGGTGTAAACTATTCTCTGAATCAGGCGATTGCGCTGAAAGCGGATTACAGCCTTCGTCGCATTGGATTGGGCGACTACAACAACGAAAACACTTTTGGACTGGCTTTGGTGTATACCGGCTGGTTCATGTCGAAATAATTTTGAAACCACTTTAATCTTATAGCATGAAACAAATTGGAATTTTTATACTTACCCTTTGCTTGTTAAACAGCTGTTCGAAGTCAGACGATCTGGTCGACAGCGAAGAAAGCTACGATTACTCAGCCATTTTAGAGGCTTTTGTGACGAATACCGCCATCCCGACTTATGCGGATATGAAAAACAATTCGATTGAGTTGTTAAGCTCGGTTGACGCTTTTGTTGAAACAGGAGCACAAACCGATTTGGATCAGGCTTGCCTGGACTGGAAAGCGACACGTAAAGCCTGGGAGTCAAGCGAAGCATTTTTGTTTGGTCCGGCAGACTATAATAACCTGGATCCGCTATTGGACTCATGGCCATTGGACCAGGCGCAGCTGGACCAGGTTTTGGCTGGCGAACAGGAATTAACAGCTGACTTTGTGCGCGACGGACTAGGCGCTTTGCTGCGCGGTTTCCATACGATCGAATACTTGTTATTCCGCGATGGAGCAGCGCGTACCGCTGCTGATGTAACCGACCGCGAAAAAGAATACCTGGCTGCCGTAGCGGAAGTGCTACGCGACGATTGTATCACTCTTTGGGCACTTTGGGCCGGTGTTGATGATGGAACTACAGAGGCTCAAATTATGGAAGATTTGGGTATTGATGTAAGCAGTCCCTTTGGTGCGCAACTGAAAAATGCCGGTCAGGCCGGAAGCAGTTACTTGTCGCAGGTAAATGCCGTTGAAGAAATTATCGAAGGGATGATTGCCATTGCCGACGAGGTTGCAAACGGAAAAATTGCAGAGCCTGTAGGTAGCGGAAATGTGTTGGATGTGGAATCATGGTTCAGCTGGAACTCATTGACAGACTTCAAAAACAACATTCGAAGTGTCCAAAACAGCTACATCAATGGCTATGACGGAAGTACGCCGGGAGCGAGCCTTTCGGCCTATGTAGCAGAGCTCGATGCGTCGGTTGATGCGTCGATGAAAGCTAAACTTCAGGCTTCACTTGACGCCTTGGATGCTATTCCGGAGCCTTTCCGCAATAACCTGGGTGACGAAGAAAAAACGACGGCAGCGATCAATGCGATCAACGCGTTGGCGACAGCATTGCAAAACGAGGTAAAACCCTTAGTTGTAGAATAACGACTGACCTTCGGATCACGATTCTACATTTATTTGAAATACTCTTTCCAAGGCGTTTATCGCGCCTGGAAAGAGTGATTTTTAGTTTCAGACGATATCGGTTCAACGATGAAAGTTAAATTCAATATGCCGTTTATAAAACCATTTTTGTCCATTCTAATAGGGGGGATGGTGCTTGCTTTTATGGCCTTTAGGCCCTCTGCCGCCAAAGAGCTAACTGCTGAATTGTATAGTTATGATACCGGATCGGGAAAAACGGAATTCTACCAGGTGAAAAATGCAGAAGGGTTACCGCTCTATTACTACCGGGATATCGATCAATATCCATGTGACGATTCGGTTTGTGCGAAGATGGTGTTGCGGATTTACTGGGATATTTGGGGGAATTTCCTGAAAATTGCCCTGGCCGATAGCCAGCAGCTGACTAAGATTGGACATCAGCCCTTTTCCCAAAAGGATTACGAGCGACTGCATCGCTTGTTAAATGATCCCAAATGCAACCTGCAGTATTACAAAATGGATGATCTGACCGATAAGGAATCGGAGCATGCTTATTACAATGTCGATGCCGTTTCGGCCGCAACGGTCGTCAATTTCACTTTCGACTCGGTGAAAGGTGCAGTCAAGACCTGTTACACCCTTTGGAAAATTGTACACGGAGATATGGTCTCACAGATTTGCCAAACAACCACTGCCGAATTGGATCAGTGGACGGTCCGAGAAGACGACAAAAGATTGGTCGAATTCGTCAATAGTGACTCGGTTGGTCAGAAAACGATCGATTCCTTGAATGCGAGTTTCAAGCCGGATAATTCGTTGGTATTTTTCAGCCTGATTGAGTTAAATCGCAAAAAATCGGCAGCCTCGAAAAAAACGATGGAGCAATTGAGTTTAACTTTAATTCAATCCGGATCAGTAGAAGAAGTCGCGACCTACAACTTTCTGCTGTTGGAGAAATATATGAAAAAGCTGGTTCGTGATTACGAATTATCATTGGACTATTTTCAAGATATCCGATAAATATGCTCTTCAATTTTTCGAATTCGACCTCTTGCATAAAATGATTTTCTTGTTGTATCTTTCAGTCTATGATTGACAATATTATTAACTATTTGGAAGAAGAGCTGGTTGAAACGTTGGGTTCTGGTTTTCAAGTCCAGCGAAAAGAGGCAGTTGGTGGAGGCTGCATCAGTCATACTTATCGGTTGTACACAACGAAGGGGGTATTTTTTCTGAAGTGGAACTATTCCTGTGCCGATGATTTATTTGTTCGCGAAGCTGAATGTTTAACTGAATTGCGGAAACTGGCGGGAACCCAATTGGTTGTTCCTGAGGTGATTTTGGCACAGGAGGCCGGAGAGATGAGCGGATTCATTTTGATGGAAAATCTGGAAAGCGGACGCGTTTCAAATCAGGATGAAAAGTTGGGAAGGGGACTGGCACATTTGCACCGGGTTCAACAAAAAGATTACGGCTTTGGAAACGACAACTATTGCGGAGCAACGCCGCAACTCAATAATTGGAACGAATCGTGGATCGACTTTTTTGCTGAAAACCGCTTGGGATGGATGATCCGTTTAATTCGCAATAACCGCGATTTGTCGGGCGCAGAACTGACCGTTTATGAAGATTTGATTGACCGTCTTCCGCAATTGATTCCCGACAATCCCGGCGCATCACTCATTCACGGTGATTTATGGTCGGGAAATTATCTGTACACGTCGAATGGGCCGGCGATAATAGATCCGGCGTCTTACTACGCTCATCGTGAAATGGAATTGTCTATCATGCAGATGTTTGGTGGTTTTTCTCCTAAATGTTGGGCTGCTTACCAGGAGGCATTCCCGCTAAATGATGGATGGGAAGAGCGTGTTCAGCTTTACCAGCTGTACCACATTCTGAATCATTATTACCTTTTTGGCGGAAGTTACGGACAGCAAGCGCTGTCGGTGGCCAAAAGGTTTATCTGATCGAAGGGATGACGTCGACGATTTTAAATTTCTACCAACTGATTTTTGATGGCGTACATGACTAGTTGAGCGGTGTTTTTACATTCGCTTTTTTCAAGAATGTTTGCCCGGTGCTTGTCTACAGTTCGTTTCGAAATAAACAGCTGATCCGCGATTTCCTGGTTTGAGAATCCTTGGCAGATCAAAATCAAAATTTCAATCTCCCGATCTGATAAGCCCGATTGAGGCTCCTGATTTTGATTGCTACTGCGCAGACTGTTCACCAAGGTCTGCAGGAGCTCGCTCGAAAAATAGTTTCCTCCTTCCAACACGGTGTCAATCGCTGTTTTCACCTCGTTCATGTCCGAGTTTTTCAGCAAAAAGCCTTTTACCCCGGCATCTACCATCTTGTAATAATAGTCCTCTTCACCATACATCGACAAGGTGATTATTTTAAGATTCGGGTATTTATCCATCGCTAATTTGGCTGCAGTAATCCCGTCCATAACCGGCATGTCAATGTCCAGTAAAACAATGTCCGGAGTCATTTCTTCCAATAAATCCAGAAATTCCTGTCCGTTTGAAGCTTCTCCGGCTACCTGGTACTTTTGAATGGTATTCAGTAAAATACGCAGTCCGTTGCGGAACAAGGTATGGTCGTCAACCAAAACTATTTTAAAAATCGAATCATTCATTCTCAATTCCAACTTTTATTAGTACATGTGTTCCCTTTCCGGGCTGACTATCAACATGAATTTCGCCCTTCAGAGAGTTTATCCGGGAGAAGATATTGGAAAAGCCCATTCCACTGTTACTGGGGCGGTCAAGCAACCGTTCCTTGTGAAAGCCTTTGCCGTTATCCTGATACACAATGGTAAGATTTTTTTCTTCTTTGGTCAAACTGATCTCTATTTTTTTTGCTTTGGCATGTTTGATTGTATTATTGATCAATTCGCACACCACACGGTACAAGACCACTTCAATATTATTGTCGAATCGCTCCGAGCCTAAATTCGATTTTAACGTAATGTGCAAGGCCTTTGTCGCGTTGATTTTATTGATGAAGTTTCGGATAGCTCTTGCCAGTCCAAAGTTGTCAAGCACGTGTGGACTGAGGTTGTCCGAGATTTCTTTCAGCGACTTTATCGCTTCGTTAATCACCATCTCCGTATTTTTAACAATCTCCATGGAGCTTTTATCGTGTTCCAGTTGCTCCAGACTGGAAATGGACATTTTTACGGTTGATAACAAGGGGCCGAGTCCGTCGTGCAAATCTTTGGCAAAACGTTTGCGCTCCTTTTCTTCTGTTTGAATAATCGCATTCAAGAACATTTTTTCCGTCAGCCGCCGCGAATCTTCCACCCGTTTCATATACTTGAAAATCTTCTGAATCATGAAAACACCGATGGCAAAGGTGAGTGACATGGCAACACCCGACCACACCATAAATTCACCCAATTCCTGCGACTGAAATTTGCTGATATAGGGGAGCAGTTCCACCAACAGGCGAACGGCCATCACCAGAAACCCAATAGTAAGCAAAATCCATGAGAAGTTATATTTGGTTTCTTTCGTGAGCTTGATGGCTACGGCCACAGCAAAAAACTGAAGGATGATAGCAATTACCAGAAGAAATTGAAGAATCATTGCGTTGTATTTTAGCGATTGCTTTGTGCAAGTTCCTGAGTTTGGGCAGGTCATGCGTTGGCAATTCCGGTGAACTACAAATGTACAAACTCTTGGGCCTTTTCATAATCCTAATTTGCCCGGAAAATGTGATTAACCGTGCCCGGAAAATTGTACTTTTAGCTACAAATTACAAGCACAGCAGCTCAAAAAGGATTGCGTTGCTAAAATCAACCCTGCATGTCTCAACTTCAAATCTATAAAGCTTCTGCCGGATCGGGAAAAACCTTTCGTCTGGCAGTTGAATACCTGAAAATTGCGCTTTCCGGTGAGTTCAACTACAAAAACATCCTGGCGGTGACTTTCACCAATAAAGCAACCACCGAGATGAAAGAGCGAGTTATTGAGGAACTGTATGAGCTGGGACAGGGCAAAAAGACGGCTTACCTTGATGTGCTGAAAGAAGAGATGAACTTGTCGGAACCGGAGCTGGTATTGCGTGCACAAAACGCCTTGAAGAACCTCTTGCACGACTATTCCCGCTTTTCAATCAGTACGATTGATAGTTTTTTTCAGCGGGTAATCAAAGCCTTTAACCGCGAATTGGGAATCAATACGGCGTACCAGGTTGATCTGGAAGATGACCGGATTTTGGATGAAGCGGTTGATCAGTTGTTGCTTTCTATCGACGATGATCCGGAGTTACTGTCGTGGTTGAAACAGTTTGCGGAGGACAAAATCCGGGAAGGAGATGGCTGGAACCTGAAGGGTGATATTCTGTCGCTGGGCCGCCAGATCTACAATGAAACATTCCGCCAGTTAAGCCCGGTTTTGAATGAAAAGCTGAGCGACAAAAAATTCATTCGGAAGTATCGTGCCGAGTTGCGCCGAATTATTGTCAATTTTGAGACTGAATTGAAGAATCTGGGTGAAAAAGGGTTGGGAATCATGCGTCAGGGTGGTGTGACGGTCGATGATTTTAAATATAAGAAAGCTGGTGCCGCTTCAGCCTTCGATAAACTGGCCAGGAACGATTTTGCACCTTCGACCAGAGTTCTGGATGTGGTAAGTGATGTGGCTGTTTTTCACGATAAAAAGGCTTCAGCCCATGTCATTAATCTGGCGAATCAGCTGCAGCCTGTTTTGGTTGAAGCAGTAGATTTTCACCGCGAAAACATTTCAAATTACAATACCGCCCGACTCATTGTCAACCAACTGTACACGTTGGGTATTTTGGTCGATTTACAGGAAACGGTTCGCAAGTTGACCCGCGAAAAAGGGGTGATTCTGATTTCCGAATCGGGAAACCTGCTTAAGCAGATTATCGATGATTCGGACACGCCATTCATTTATGAAAAAACGGGGGTGTATTACAAGCACTTCATGATTGATGAGTTTCAGGATACCTCCGGTTTGCAGTGGGGTAATTTCAGGCCGTTGGTCGGAAATTCGTTGGCCGAGAATAATCTGGGGATGTTGGTGGGCGATGTGAAACAGGCAATTTACCGCTGGCGAAATGGCGATTGGAACCTGCTGGCCAACGAAGTGTCGCAAGCTTTTCCGGCCAATGGGGCGGAGGAGAAGCAGCTGAGCCAAAACTGGCGGAGTTCGGGGACGGTGATCCGTTTCAATAACCGGATTTTCCAGGTTGTGCCACAGCTTATTCAGCAACATTTCTCGGCTGAGATTGCCGAGGCAGGCTTACCTGATAATTTGTTTGGCGATGCGATTTTGGGAATTTATCAAGAAGCTTTGCAGGAAATCGGGCGAACGGAGACCAAAGATGCCGGATACATTCACATGCGTTTTCTGGAGAAGAAACGGAGTGACGATGAAGCCAGCAATGAGGAGTTAATTTTGGGAGAATTGGTCGAGTCGATTCGAACGGCACAGAATAAGGGGGTGAAAGCCAGCGACATGGCGATCCTGGTTCGCACCAAAGCTGAAGCAAAAGTGATCGCCGATTGCTTGCTTACTGAAAAAGCTGCCGGTGACGAAACATACAATTTCAACGTTTTGTCGGGCGAGAGTTTGTATGTCAAGAATGCCGATTCGGTGTCGTTTCTTATTTCCATGCTTCGCCTGTTGAAAGATCCGGATGATGATCTGGCGTTGACCTTCGCCAATTACGAGTTTTACGGGACAATTGAGCCCGCATTGGCTGCAATGGACAAACAAGTTGATTGGGTGGTGGAACCCGGTGCAGGACAATTGCAAATGGATTTTACGCCGCCTTATGATCCAGATCTGGCAGAACGTTTTGAAGATTATAAAAAGGATGAAAATAAACTGTTTGAGTTTTTGAAGAGCAGCTATTTCAATCATCAATTGGCCGCTCAAAATTTACAGGAGGTAATTTTCACCCTCAGTAATCGGTTCTTTTTATTTGACTTTCAGGACGAATTGGCTTACCTCCAGGCGTTCATCGATCATGTGTCAAACTACATGAAAAACAGAAGTGCTGATTTATCCGGGTTCCTTGCCTGGTGGGACGAGCAGGGACAAAAGAAAACCATTTCGGTTTCCGAGGAACTGGATGCTATTCGCATTCAAACCATCCACAAAGCCAAAGGGCTTGAGTACGCTTGCGTGTTTATTCCTTTTTGCGACTGGTCGTTGGGAATTTCGGCCCAACATGCGCCGGTAATTTGGTGCCAGCCCGCAGTGGCGCCTTTTAACCAATTGGAGCTGGTGCCGGTCAAATACAACAAATCCATGGGATTGTCGCATTTCTTTCATGAATATTTTAGCGAAATCCGAGCCAACTATATCGATAACCTGAATATGCTGTATGTCGCTTTTACGCGTGCAAAGACAGCGCTGTACACTTGGTCGGAATACGGAAAGAAGCTTTCTTCGGTCGGTGACTTACTGAAAATGAGTGTGAATACCGAAGAAGGATTTCCGTTTAACGGGCGGGAAGATATCTGTACCAAATTAACCGGTAATTACGACGAAAAAAAGCAATTAATGGAGATCGGCACGTTGAGCGCTTCGCCGGTAAAGGAAGTGCAAGCAAACGGAGCGCTGGCCTTAGATCGGTTTCAGTTTAAAGATTTCAGCGCTTACCTACGTTTGCGGAAGAACCACGAAAATTTCTTCGAACCGGGTGAATCGTACGAGAAGAAAATCAACCGGGGGCGACTGGTTCACGAGGTGCTGGCTCAGATTGAAACAGCGGATCAGCTGGAACAGGCTTGTGACGAATTGATTTTTAAGGGCATGATGACCGAAGATGAAGCCGCTGAAATCCGGCCGCAGTTGGAAGAGTTGATTGCTGACCCAGAGGTTGCCTCCTGGTTTGACGGATCGTACAGGGTACTGAACGAGCACAATATTATTACCGGTTATGCCGGGGTGAAGCGCCCCGATCGCATTATGCTGTCGGATGATGAAGTGATAGTCGTGGACTATAAATCGGGCGAGCACGAATCGGAGAAGTATGTGAAACAGGTGAGGGACTACGTGACTGCGATTGAACAATGCGGCTATCCAAAGGTGAAAGGCTTTATTTGGTACACGCGGATGAATAAGCGGGTACGGGTTAGCTGAATTGGCTAACCCGTACCCGCTTATTCAGTTAGTGCAATAAAAGCGGGCCTTCTGAGCACTTTTCCCGTTCGTGTCCACTGGCGGGGCAGTGTAAGCATTTACGGGCATTTTAATTGTAAAGTCTCCAAATCCAATTCGACTTGTATTAGTTTTCCTTTGGTTTCCGATTAAGGTATCATTGCCAGATTCAGACGTTTTATCGTAAGGTGCGACTAACTTTAATTGAAATTCCTTTGTCCGCAATGTATTTAGGAATCGTTTACAGTTCAAAGGTGCGAGTGACAAACTACAACATCACTTCTTTTTCTTCTTCATATTTTGAATTTTATCACCACGCCTGATTGGTTTTTTGTACCTTTCTTTTAATAGGGTCTGGTAACTTTTTCGCTCGACTTTTTCTTTGCTGTTCTTGGCCGATTTTTCATGAAAAGAAGCCCCTGCTTCAGTAACCGGTTTTTTATGGTACATTTCATCAGGGTCTATCGGTTTGTCCTTCTCTTCAGGAGTAAGCTGGTTCGACACCTGCACTTCTTCAGGCAATTCATTGAACGGAATACTGTAATTCATCAAGCTTTCAATCGACTCCTTTAAAGCTGTTTCCTTCTCACTGTATAAAAGGATGGCTTTCCCACTCTGTTCGGCCCTGCCGGTTCGCCCAATTCTGTGGATATAGTTTTCAGGATAGAAAGGAGTATCAAAACTGATTACGGTGGTAATTTTTTCAATATCAATTCCACGGGCAATAACATCGGTCGCGATCAGAATTCTACTTGTGCCGTTTTCGAACATTTCGATGGATTTCGAACGATGATTTTGTTCTTTACTTGAGTGAATTACCGAAGTTTCAGATTCAAAATTCAATGTTTCAAGTAGTCTGTCGGCATTCGTTTTTGTAGCTACAAAAATTAATACTTTGCTATATTTTTCCTTATCTCCTAATAAATGGTTTAATAAGTTGGCCTTGGTATAAAAATTAGGAACAGCATAAGATTCCTGGCTAATATTTGTCAAAGGTGTACCGCTAATGGAGATGGTTTTCTTAATCGGGTTAACCAGAAAATCATCGATCAATTCATCTACATAGGTAGTCATGGTGGCCGAAAAGAGGATGTTTTGCCGTTTTTCCGGTAGGTGATCGAAGATGTTGTTCAACTGCGTTTTATAGCCAAAATCAAGCATAATATCAACTTCGTCAATCACCAGTTTTTTGATCGATTTTAGTCGTAATACATTACTAAGGGCAAGGTCATACAATCGTCTGGGAGTACCGACAATGATATCCAACCCTTCGGCAATGGCTTTCTTTTGCGTATTTATGTTATTGGTACCCCCGTAAACTCCTAACACTCTTAAGCTGATGTAGGTCGTTAGTTTTTCGATTTGTTCGACTATTTGAATGACCAGTTCTCTGGTGGGAGCCAGGATTAACACCCGGGGGTGTGGTTGATCTGAAAACTTCAAATCCTGCAAGATCGGGAGTAAATAAGCAATTGTCTTTCCGGTTCCGGTTTGTGCAATCCCCACAAAATCGGAGCCACCAAGAATCGTAGAATAGGACTCTGTCTGAATGGGGGTTGGCTTTTCAAACCCTAAATCAGCAATGGCATTTTGCAATTGCTTTTTGATCTTGAAATCTTCGAATGTATTCATGCTGCAAAGTAATTGAGAAAAATCTTCTGGTGAGCGTTTTTATGAGAAAAAAATGGAATTTATCTGCCAATGAGTTCTATCGTAGATCCAAAATGTTTCGCACAAGGTTCAAACTCTTCAAATCTCCATTACTATACTAAGCTCTTTTTCGTTAATGGAGAATTACTGTCCCTTTCCGAACAAAAAAGGATCCGATCTTTACCCAAGATCGGATCCTTCCGTAAAATGATTATGAAGTATTAAATCGGTGCCCGCAACTTACTTCCCTTCAATCCAACTCACAATTTTGGCATCGTCTGGTTTCGTTTTAGGGCTGGCCATGTCAACGAGTTTGCCGTTTTCGTCAATCAGGTATTTCTGGAAGTTCCAGGCAACCGACGAGTCCATGACCCCGTTCTTCGATTTTTCGGTCAGCCAATGGTAAATGGGCGCCATATCGTCGCCTTTTACCGAAATCTTCGACATCATCGGGAAAGTTACGCCATAATTCTTTTGGCAAAATTCCTCAATTTCTTCATTGGTGCCGGGTTCCTGGCTCAGAAAGTTATTGGCCGGAAATCCAACAATAACAAACTTGTCGCCGCCATATTTGTCGTACAATTCCTGTAACCCCTCGTACTGAGGAGTTAGCCCACACTTTGAAGCTGTATTAACGACCAGCACCTTTTTACCTTTCAGGCTGGACAGATCGAAATCATTCCCATCAATATCTTTCACAGTAAAATCGTAAAACGAATTTTGGCCGAAGCTTAATAAGGCCGCAAAGACGAAAATGATGACTAATTCAAATTTTTTCATGGTTTTCAATTTTAATGACAATCATTTATGGTGAAAAACGCTTGTTTGCACCAGTGGTATTTTTGTTCAGTAAATTTTAGTTTAAAACAGTCGCTTTCAGAAAAAGTTTAGGTTGAAGGATTTACAAAAAACGCGCCGCACTGTTAATAAATTCAATCCCGAAAATAGGCTAAAATGTTTATCTTTGGGTTTTCACAAGGAGATTTATGGAGAATTTTATTGTTTCTGCGCGCAAATATCGTCCCGATACGTTTCATTCTGTAGTTGGTCAGGCATCAATTACAGCTACGCTAAAAAACGCTATCAAAAACCAACAATTGGCTCATGCATACTTGTTTTGCGGGCCTCGCGGTGTTGGGAAAACGACTTGCGCCCGTATTTTCGCAAAAACTATCAATTGCCAAAATCTGACCGCAGAGACTGAGCCTTGTAACACTTGTGAATCCTGTCAGGCGTTCAATACTAATCGTTCGTACAATATTCACGAGCTGGATGCGGCATCGAATAACTCGGTGGAAGATATTCGTACCCTGACTGATCAGGTTCGGATACCCCCACAGATTGGCAAATACAGCATCTATATCATTGATGAAGTCCATATGCTGTCTCAGTCGGCGTTCAATGCCTTTCTGAAAACTCTGGAAGAGCCGCCCAAACATGCCTTATTTATTTTGGCAACAACCGAGAAGCATAAAATCATTCCAACGATTTTGTCGCGTTGCCAAATCTTCGACTTTAACCGGATTAAGATCTCTGATATTTCAGGGCATTTAGGATATGTGGCTAAGAGTGAAGCGGTGGAAATTGAGTCGGAAGCGTTGAATGTAATCGCTCAAAAGGCAGATGGTGCTATGCGCGATGCTCTTTCTATCTTCGACCAGATTGTTAGTTTCTCGGGTAAAGACATTACTTATAAGCATGTGATTGCCAACCTGAATGTGCTGGATTACGATTTCTACTTCCGGTTGATTGATCATTTCCTGAAAAACAATGTTCCGGAAGCCTTGATGCTGTTTAATGAAGTGCTGGATCACGGTTTCGACGGACATCATTTTATTACCGGTTTGAGCAGCCATATTCGCGACCTGCTGGTTTGCAAAGACCCGCTGACAGTTCAGTTGCTCGAAGTGGGAGGCGAAATTAAAGAGAAATATAAGCAGCAGGCTGCTGCGTGCGATCAGGAATTTCTTTTCGAAGCATTGAAAGTCGGCAACGAATGTGATATTCAATATAAACAAAGTCAAAACAAACGCTTACTGGTTGAGTTGGCCCTGATTAAAATGGCTCAACTTACCTTAAAAAAAAAATAGCTGACGATACTGAATCGGAGGAGTTGGCACCTATTTTTGAGCAGTTCGCTACAAAGGCGGCTGCCAATGCACCACGAGCTCAATCCAATCAGGCTGTTGCTCAGCCGTCCGAACAACAACATTCGAAGGCACAGAATGAGGTTCAGGAAGAGGCTCCGGCAGCCAAAATAACCACCAAACGGATGATCAAGCGGCGGGGTAGTGGATTTACCCCTTCCATTAAAGATGCCTTGTCCGGTAAATTTGCTGAAGAGAAAGAGGAAGAAACGGCCATCGACAAGATGAAATATTTCACCGGTGAGCAGTTGAATGAGTCGTTTACACAAGAAGCCTTTGATGAAAAATGGGCGGAGTATCTCCTGCGTTTGAATGGGCGTCCTGCCCTGAAAGCATCAATGAGCCGTACACCTCAGATTTTTGACTCATGTAAGCTGAAGCTACAGATCGACAGCAATATTATCGATACTGAAATTAGTAAAATAAAACCGGAATTGGTTTCCTGGCTACGTAAGGAGCTTCGGAATACCAGCATTGAACTGATCACAGAGGTTGTTGAATTGGAAGGAACTTCCAACCGCCCTTATTCTGAACGGGAAAAGCTGGCAGAGATGGTCAAAAAAAATCCGAATGTGAATTTGCTGAAACAAACCTTCAACCTGGATTTTAGTGACCATTGATAAATTTTATTTTAAATCGGTGTGAAAATATGATTAACACTGCCACGATCTTCTCAAATCAGATAGAAATTATTTATATTTGAGAAAAACACAAAAAAATAACTGATTATGCTTAAAGAGACAGTAGAAAAAGCATTAAATGCTCAAATAAACGCCGAAATGCATTCGGCTTATTTATATCTTTCCATGTCAGCTTGGTTGCAAGACAAAGGGTTACCCGGATTTGCAAACTGGATGAAAATTCAATACCAGGAAGAGCTGACTCATGCGATGAAATTCTTCGATTACGTTCACGAGCGCAATGGTCGTGTGTTGTTGGAGCCTATTGCTGCAGTTGACCAGGAGTTTGATAGCATTATTGATGCTTTTGAGAAGACCTTGGCGCACGAGCAAAAAGTTACTGAATTGATTAACGGATTGGTTGATGTAGCGGTTGCTGCTAGCGATCACGCAACCCAAAGCTTCCTGCAATGGTTTGTTGACGAGCAAGTAGAAGAAGAAGCTACCGTCAATGGAATCCTCGATGATCTTCGTTTAATCGATGGTCAGGGTAATGGTCTGTTCATGTTGAATCGTGAATTGGCGACCCGCACATTTGTAGATAGCACGGCAGTATAAGATTTTTTAAAAGAATAGATAAAAAGGCTGCCGGTTTGGTGGCCTTTTTTTATTTTCATAGTCCTCTAACCACTGATACAAGATGAATACGAATATAGAACAAGCCTGGTTGAATTTGGAGCAAGCCTGTAGGGAGAATCTGAATGAAACGGAACGGAAAAAGGTAAGGCGAGCTTTTGACTATGCCTATGATATTTTGGAAGATCGGCAATGGTCGACCGGCGAGACAATTATTATTCATTCACTGGAAGTTGCACAGGTGGTTGCGGGGGAAATTAGCTTGGGAGTTGACTCTATAACAGCTGGTTTGTTACACAATGTACCCTATGAAGACGTTCCCAAACGTCCCGACTTTAGCGAAATTGAAGAGAACTTCGGCCCGGTTGTGAGAGGCATCCTTGAAGGTATGGCCAAGATTAATTCATTGGGTACCGATACGGTTGACTTACACTCGGAGAATTATCGCAAACTGATGCTGGCTTTGGCCGGTGATGTCCGCGTGATCCTGGTTAAAATAGCCGACAGGTTGCACGTGATGCGGCATTTGGATAATTATCCGGCTGATGTTCAGTCGAAGATCTCGGTTGAAACCTCCCATTTATATGCTCCGTTAGCTCACCGTTTGGGACTGTATTACGTCAATTCAGAGTTGCTGGATTTATGTCTGAAATTCTTGACACCCGAGGCCTATTATCACGTTTCTGAGCGACTGGCAGAATCTGAAACAGAGCGTAAAAACTTTGTGGCCGAATTTGTCAAGCCGATTGAGGAAAAATTGAAATCGAGGGGCTTTAAGTTTGAAATGAAGGCCCGGACGAAAGCGATCAATTCAATCTGGAAGAAGATGAAGAACCAGGGAGTTCCGTTCGACGAAGTTTATGATATTTTTGCCATTCGAGTGATTTTAGATTCTCTGCCGGAATCTGAAAAGTCAGACTGTTGGCAGGTGTATTCCATTGTAACCGACGAATATCAGGCAAATCCCGAACGGATGCGGGATTGGATTACTGTACCCAAATCGAACGGATACGAGAGCTTGCACGCGACCGTTTTAGGCCCGAACAAGAAATGGGTAGAGATTCAGATTCGGACAGAACGCATGGATGAAATCGCGGAAAAGGGTTTAGCTGCTCACTGGAAATACAAGGGCGGTTCTGCTTCGGCCGAAATGGAAAAATGGCTGGCCAGTGTCCGCGAAATATTAGAAAATCCCGAGTTGAACGTCGTTGATTTCATTGACGAGTTCAATACCAATATTTATAACGACGAGATTTTTGTATTCACCCCCAAGGGCGATTTAAGGCGACTTCCGGCCGGAGCGACTTTGCTTGATTTTGCTTACGAAATACACTCCGGTGTTGGCGATCGTTGTGTTGGAGGAATGGTGGACGGTAAAAAAGTCACGCTTCGCTATAAATTGAAAAACGGAGAGCAAATTTCGATTGACACTGCCAACAGTCAAAAACCCAAATTGGACTGGCTGGACATCGTAATTACCAGTAAAGCCAAGAGCCGGATCAAATCCAGTTTGAATGAAGAACGAAAACGGGAGGCCGATAACGGAAAAGAAATCTTAGTTCGTAAGCTGAAAAACTGGAAGATTGACTACAACGATGAGTTGATCAGAACCTTGTTGAAGCACTATCAGCTGAAATTGGCGCAGGACCTGTATTACAATATTTCGACTGAAAAAATTGATACGCTCGATATTAAAGAACTGATCACTGCCAAAGAAGAAACGGCACATTCAGCCAAGCAAAAACTGGAGGATAGCCTGCCGACTGAACAGTTCAAGGACATGGAATTTACGGGGGGCGATGATTACTTAGTTATCGACAACAACCTCAAAAACGTTAATCACAAGTTAGCGCAATGTTGTAATCCAATCTTTGGCGACGACATCTTTGGTTTTGTGACCATTGGCGAAGGCATTAAAATTCATCGCCGATCATGTCCGAATGCCAAGCAATTGTTTGAGCGTTACCCTTATCGTATTATTCCTGCCAAATGGCGGGGAAGTGATAAGAAAAGTTCGTTTCAGGCAACCATAAAGCTGTCAGGTACCGATGATGTTGGTATTGTTAGCCAGATTTCGCACGTTATTTCAAAAGACATCGGAGTATCGATGCGTTCAATTAATATTGATACGGCTAACGGCGAATTTGAAGGAACTTTGCGAGTCTATGTTAATAATTTGCAGCACCTCGACTTTTTGATGCGTAAATTGCAGCATATCAAGGGTATCGTGCATGTTTCACGCGCTGATACCTGATTCTTTTCAATATCCAAAAATTTAACATTTATGTGAAAAATGTTAAAACATGTCAATAAATATCGTGGACGATATAAAATGATTATATTTGTATCGCAAACGATATAAATAGAACAGATATGTACAGGACAACAGTAAAAGCAGATGGCGGCCGTAATGGTCGTGTAAAGAGAGAAGATGGAATATTGAATTTTACGATCAAGATCCCCAAAGAAATGGGAGGCCCCGGTGGTCAACACACGAACCCGGAACAATTGTTTGCTGCGGGTTATGCTGCTTGCTTCGATAGCGCCCTTCAATTAATGATATTAAAAGAAGGTTTAAAGCAGAAAGAATCATCAGTCGAAGCAACAGTCGGGTTAAACAGAAATGGTTTGGAATTCGATTTGAGCGTTAAATTGAGGGTGGCAATAAAAAATGTAGATCTGGAAACAGCCCGACGACTTGCCGGCCTGGCTCATGCAACGTGTCCGTATTCGAAAGCAACCAAAGGAAATATTCCGGTGGAGATTGAAATTGTTGAGCCAACTTTAGAAATTCGTAACAACTGATACGCACGACTAAAAATAGAGAAAGCCATGAAAACAATTTATGATTATACAGCAAAATCGCTGCAAGGGAAAGAAGTTACACTGAATGAATTTAAAGGCAAAGTTGTTGTGATTGTCAATACGGCCAGTAAGTGTGGTTTTACACCGCAATACGAAGGACTGGAAAAACTTTACCAAAAGTACAAGGATAAGGGATTGGTAGTATTAGGCTTCCCTTGTAACCAGTTTGGTAACCAGGAACCCGGCTCAGCTAAAGACATTCAGGAAGGGTGTTTGATTAACTACGGGGTGTCATTCCGGATGTTTGAGAAAATTGATGTGAACGGAGATCAGGAACACGCATTGTACTCTTTCCTGAAAAAGGAACAAAAGGGACTGCTTAATAGTAAGATCAAATGGAATTTCACAAAATTCCTCATCGACAGAGATGGTAAACCGGTAAAGCGTTTTGCCCCAATTACGAAGCCCGAAAAAATGGAGGAGGATATACTCCAACTCCTGTAATACATTTAAATATTGCAGGTGGCTTTTGTGGCTGCCTGCAAAACTTTTTATTTATGGAACAACTGAAACTTGATAACCAACTGTGTTTCCCGTTTTATTCCGTTTCGAGACTGGTTATTCGAAAATACCAGCCTTATTTAGATAAACTGAGAATTACCTATCCGCAGTATTTGGTACTGTTGGTTTTATGGGAGACTGATGATATGCCTGTCAACGATATTGCCAAAAGGTTGATTTTGCAGACCAATACCGTAACTCCTTTGCTAAAACGAATGGAAATTCAGGGCATTATTACCCGTGGTAAATCGGCAAAAGATGAACGAAAAGTAATTGTTTCGCTCACTGAAAAGGGGAAACAAATGAAACAGCAAGCTTCGGAAATACCATACAAACTGGCAGAAGGTATGCAGATGTCGCAAGTGGAATTGCAAAATCTGCACCGAACACTTTATCAACTTATCGATCAATTGAAGTAGGTCAAACTAGTTTTTCTTTGTTTGACCGGGCGCATATTTTTTAGCGCTTTTTTTGCCGGTTAGTTTTTTCATTTGCCCTGGTGGAATGTCTCCGTTAGCATTTGTTTTTACGGTTTGATTTTTCCCTACAAAAATGGTTTTACACGACGAGAATGACAGTAATCCTGCAAAAAGGAGAATGATTACGCTTTTTGACTTCATGAATGTTGGTTTTAAAGAACTCAAATCTAAAATAAAAAGCTCAAGTCAATCTATTATTCCCTGATCCACTCTGTTTTTTCAGCCACAGGAATTCGCATTCGGGGAGGACGTTGAACACTTTCGTCAGCTTCGCCAAGGATGAAAAAGCCAATCGGTTCATCTTCAGTCCCTAATTCTAAAAAATCTCTCATTTGCTGAGAGTAACATATACCTCCTGTACTTAAATAACCGGCAATGTCATAAGCTTGCAAACTCAGGTACATGTTTTCTACGGCACAAGCTACCGATGCCACATCTTCCTGCTTCGGAAATCGTTTATATTTATCCCGTTGGGCAATCACCGCGATAATATGAGAAACTCGTTCATGTTTCTCCGAATAAGCCTCATATTTAAAATCCATGTACTTATCAGCCGGGGTAATTTCCTTGTATATTTTTTGCTGAACACTGAAGAAGCGCTTCACAGCGTCTCCGGTAAAAACTTTGAAGTTCCACGCTTGTACCAATCCGTGAGAGGGTGCCCAGCTGGCATTCTCGAGTAGTTTCTCAACTATGGAGTCGTCAATCTTGCTTCCTTTTTTAAGGCCGTTTACAAAAGTTGATTTCCGGTTTCGAATCCAGTTCTCAATATTTTCTGCTTTCGTAGTCATAGTCAAATTATTTCGAATTTAGAGGAAGAAACAAAATTGGAACAGATAAGTTTGTACCTTTCAACCTGGTTTTGGACTCAAAACGCCCGAAAACAGTAGATTTTGATGATAGAAGGTTATGGCACAACAAATTGAGCAAATAAGTCAGTTGATAGACGAAAATCGCCTTGATGAAGCTTCCGGATTGATTGATGAAGGACTGCAGAAAAATAGCAAACTTGCTGAACTGTATTTTCTGAGAGGACAGATTCAGATGAAAAAGGAAGCATGGGGTAGTGCGATCAATTGTTTTCGGAAGGCACTGGAAATTGATCCTGTTTTTCCGGGTGCACAAAACCGGATAGAAATGGCTCAATCGATTTTAGGCTTCTTCAACCCGGATTTACTAAATCCCTGATTAATCCAATACAAAGCGATAGGTGATGGTCCCGGATTGAAAGGCTGGAGCATTTGGGTCGGCGTTGAAGCTGGCTTTGAGCGCCGCCTGACGAGCTGCTTCTAGCAGATTAGCGTTATAGGTATTGGTTCCTTTTACGCCGGGTTTCGCATTGCTTACTTTCCCGTATTTATCCACCGTGATGCTCACCACTACAACACCTTCTTCGTTGCCTGGATAATTAGGTTTCGGCAGTCCTGTAGCACTTCTACCATCCAGACTAAATGAAGGTCCTGAACCGGAATTACCGCTTCCTGTTCCGCCATCGCCGGTGTTGGTTGAGTTACCACCGTTTGGAGTTCCTTGGTTTCCTCCGGGGTAAGTCGTCCCTTGTCCGGTGCTTGTCGAGCTAGTGCTTCCGGCTCCCGAGCCTGAGCCAAAGGCATTAGCTGCCCGGTTGTTTATTTGGGCAATTTTTTGTGCTTCAGCTTCTTTGCGCAAACGTTCTTCCTCTGCAGCTTTTTGCTGGCGTTCCAATTCTGCTTGCTTTTGCCGTTCAATCTCTGCTAAACGTAGTTTCTCAGCTTCAATCTCTTTTTGTTTTTTTATTTCAGCCTGATGCCTGGCTTCAGCTTTGGCAGTCTCTTTGCGTTGCTGCTCCAGCTCTTGTTGTTTCTTTTGATCAGCGAGTTTTTGCTGAAGCGCTAATTCTTCCTGCTTCTTTTTAGCAGCTTCTTGTTTTTTCTTTTTTTCCGCTTCCAGAGCTACGGTTTTTTCATAGTCCTGAGTCATCAGTTCTTCCTTGGCTTGGTCGGACGAAACAGCTGGGACGGCAGATGATGTTGGCGGCGGCGGAGGTGTGCTTGCCTGAACCGGAGTTGAAGTTGCTTCTTGAACAGCAGGAGAACTTTGCCGGGAAGCAGGTGCGGGCTCTTCTTTGCCTGCTCCTTGCTGGCTGTTACCAAAGTTTACCAAAACACCTTCTTCGCCCGGTAAGGGTAATGGTGTAAAGAAACCGAATAAAAACAGCAATATCAGAACAATCGCATGTATGATGATTGTTCCCCAAAATCCTTCCTTATGTTCTCGAAAATAACTCATTAACGTTCAGGTGCAGTAGCTAAAATCAGTTTGTATTTATTGCGTCTGGCAATATTCATCACTTTTACAACTTGTTCTACCGGAACAGATTTGTCGGTGTGAAGTGAAACGTATGCTTCCGGATTGTTGCCAATACTTTTTTGAAGTGCCGGTTCAATTTCACTGAAAGCTACACGTCGAACATTCCCGTCGGTATTGACATAGTATTTCAGATCAGCGGTGATTGAAACCGTTGTAATGGGTTTGGCCGCCGTTTGATTGTTGCTTTCGGGTAGCAGCAGTTTTAGTGCGTTTGGAGCGATCAAGGTTGATGTAACCATAAAAAAGATCAACAGCAAAAACACAATGTCAGTCATTGACGACATGCTGAAACTGGCATCTACTTTATTTCTTCGTTTTAAGGCCATTGTTTCTATTTTGCAGGTTCATTCAACAGGTCCAGGAATTCAGACGTAGCAGCTTCCATTTTGAAAACCACTTTCTCGACGCTGGAAACTAAAATATTGTAGGCAAAGTAAGCGATAATACCAACGGTCAACCCGGCAACAGTAGTAACCATGGCTTGGTATATACCCGACGACAAGAGTGTCACATCGATGTTATTTCCGGCATTAGCCATATCGTAAAATGCCTGGATCATACCAATAACCGTTCCAAGGAATCCAATCATCGGAGCTCCACCGGCAACACTGGCCAGAACCGGCAAGCCCTTTTCAAGCTTCGAAATTTCGAGGTTACCAACCATTTCAATGGCGGAGTTAACGTCTGACATTGGACGTCCGATACGGGTAATTCCCTTCTCGATCATGCGGGCAGTAGGAGTGTCCTGCGAACGGGCCAAAGCCAGGGCCGCGTCAATTTTCCCTTGCATAATATAGTCTTTTACCCGCTCCAAAAGTGATTTATCAACTCTGCCGGCACGCTTAACAGCCAGGTAGCGGTCGATAAATATGAATACTGCGATAAGCGACAAGGCGATGATTGGAATCATGATCCATCCACCTTTTAGCGCCAAATCGAAAAAACGGGTTACAATGCCATCTTGAGCAGCCTCAGCCACGGAGTCAACACCTTCAGTTACTGGTGTGCTCACTTGTAGTAAAACGAAGTTCAACATATAGTTTTCTGTTTTTTGAAATCCTGTAACAATAAAACGAGGCACACTAAAATAAAGTATGCCTCGCAAAAATAAGAATATTTTTAAGCTGACCTTACAGCATGAACTCAATATAATAGAAAGCTGCACCTGCTAAATAACCAACCAAGGCTAACCAGGAAATTTTCTTCAAATACCAGATGAAGTCAATTTTTTCCAACCCCATTGCAGCAACACCGGCCGCTGAACCAATGATCAACATACTACCACCTGTACCGGCAGTGTAAGCCAGGAATTCCCAGAAAACACCATCCTGAATAAAACTTGCTAAATAGCCGGTCGTTCCTGCATCGGAAATTGGGTACATTCCCATGGCACCGGCTACCAGTGGCACGTTATCGATAATAGAGGATAAGACACCAATGGCCAAATCGATCAGGAAAACATTTCCGAGGTGTTCGTCCAAGTATTTGGATAGCAGATTCAGATGACCGGCAGACTGTAAAGCAGCAACTGCCGATAAGATCCCAAGGAAGAACAGTATCGTAGGTACGTCGACCTTACGCAAAACAGCTGTCACTCTTAGTTTGTGCTTTATTTCATCGTCTTTGTCTTTGTGTATGATCTCAGAAACCACCCAGATAAAGCCCAATGACAACAACATACCCATGTAAGGAGGTAGGTGAGTGACTGTTTTGAAAATAGGAACAAACAGCAGACCCGCAATTCCAAGAATGAGTAATAACGTCTGTTCCGACTTCGTTGTCAATTCGATTTCTTCTTCGTTCACTTCAGGACGCGTAACATTTCCTTTCATCGTAAAACTCAGAATTCCCAACGGTACGACCATACAGATTAAGCTTGGGATAAATACCCCTAAAACAATCTTCGCAGCCGTTACCTGACCACCGATCCAAAGCATAATGGTTGTCACATCACCAATAGGAGACCAGGCACCGCCGGCATTGGCAGCCAAGACGACCATACTGGCAAAAAACCAGCGGGTTTGTTTGTCATCAATCAACTTACGCAGCAGAGCTACCAAAACAATTGTAGTGGTTAGGTTATCTAAGAGCGCTGACATGAAGAACGTCAGAAAACTCAGGATCCACAGTAGTTTTACTTTGTTGGTGGTTTTAATACGATCGGTAATTGCCTTGAAACCGTCGTGTTGGTCGACTGTTTCTACAATAGTCATGGCTCCTAACAGGAAGAATAATATTTCGGCGATTTCACCCAGATGGTGAATGATTTCAAACTCGACAATGAACTCATGTGCAGCTTCTATGGTCAACCACATGCCGTGTTCGTGAGAAAATTTTGCCCACGCCGGACTAAAATCCAACGACAATATTTCTTTGGCACCAATGGCGTACACGACCCAACATAGGGTGCCAATTATCAGGGCTGAGGCAGCTTTGTCTACTTTTATTGGATGTTCGAGTGCAATCGCCAGATAGCCAAGCACGAACACCACCACCATTAATATAAACATAGTTTTTAAATTAGGTTAATTATTCAGATTTTGATTCCCAAAGATAGAAGAACCTTGGTTTTTCGCTAAGATTTTTACTACAAAAAAAGGAAAAAGGTGGAAATTATTGAGGAGGTAGGAGGCAATTAGTTGCTTTCCCGTTTTCCGAACAGATGTAAAAATTTTTTCCACAGCTCATCAAAAGTATCGTAGTTTTCGCGGTAGCTAATTCCGATGCCCTGTTTATAAGGTGAGGTTTCGTAGATGATATTGTTATTGGAATGATTATAGGCTTTCAATTGTAATTTCCCGTTATTGGTGAGCTTAACGTTGACATCGAAATCGCCTACAAAATTACTGCTGTTGTTGTTAAGCGTTGAACCGGTTTGATTCGCGTTATTGCTGATATTGCCGTTAATTGTAACACGATCGTTGAAAAATTGGGTACTTAGTGCCAACTCAATCTCGTCATCCGAAAGTTGATTTCCCGGGCGATAATTAACGCCAATATCAAAATCATTACTGATTTGTGACAACCAGTTGCTAAGCTGATTGGAGAACAGTTCGCTGGCAGTTGTTCCCATCAGGTTGGGATTTTGTGCCTGATAGGTGCCTCGAAGATATTCCGGCGTGTAAAACTTGCCCATCACCAGTAAGGACAGAATCTGTTTATTCAAATCTTCCTCGGTATTCATATATTGTTTGACTTCTTCTCTCACCCGATCTTCAATGGTTGGTAATTCAATATCGAATCCGATTGTTGGATTGCTAAGCTCATCGTGAAGCTCAATTTTACAGTTAACCGGAACCCGCTGCGAATAATCGTAGTTTGCGTATGAATTAGCCAGCAAGTCGTTCAGGGAGGCTTTTAGTCGATAGATCGCATTTAGGTTGATAATGGCATCATAGGGATTGCCACTCCACTGTACCTTTCCTCCCTGTTCAATATCGAATTTTTTATTGATCACATTCTTCAATGTAAACAGGTAATCTCCGCGGTCCACAGTGTATTCGCCGTAAATATCGATATTGAATTCAGGGTCAATTTTAATTTGCAGGTTTCCTGTCCCCTGGGCCCTGATCATATCACCAACCTGAGAGTTGTAGACCAACTGAAATCTCGCGTCAGGTGTCAGGTTTACATTAAAATTCATGAACACCGCTGATTCATTCTTAGGCGCTCTCTTGAAAACCGGTTTTTCCTCGGTGGTGTGGTGACTGATAAAACGAATGAAATCGTAAACCTGTGCTTCTTCGTTGTAGTCGAGCGCAATATTTATGGCGGTATGATTTAAAGTTGTCGCAGCTCCATCTATATAAACTTTCTTGCCGTGGCCCTTAATCGTTACAACTCCATTGGCATAAGCTTTTCCGTAAAAACGTTCATTAATCGTAGGAGTCGTATTGATGACCTGAAGATCTTTGGAGTTGATGGATAAGTCATAGTCCATATTCGAGAAATTATCATGTCGGATCGATCCGTTGAATATACCCGTATTTCCCTCAAAGTCGTGTATTGTAATATTATCGAAAACGATGGAGTCGCCTCTGAATTTCACCAAATCGTTGAAATAATAGCTCACTTGCAAGTAGCTTAGCGCTAATCCCGCATTGGTTCCCATCACATCGCCGTACATCAGTATTTTGTCCAGCCCACCTTTAATTTTCACTTCACCGGTGGCATCTCCATGCACATTCTGAAAACTTCCTGCCAAGATTGGTCCCAGTAGACTTAACGAAAGTCCTTCAGCGTTCAGCGTAAAATCAAGACTGTCTTGCGAGGGGAAATAGCTTCCGTAACCATACAACGTTTGCCTTTTTTCATTGTCTACAATCAACTCTGACTGGATGGAACTTGATGGATGGTCCCATTTGCTGAGGACACTTAGATTGCCAACTTTGGTGTCGTTGAAGGCGAAATCGTTCAATTTTACATCTGCGAGGAACAGTGGGCGTTTATAAATATCAATCAAGCTTATTGTCCCATCTAATATCCCTTCCAGTTTGGTTCTCTCGTTAGTAATCAGGTTCAGGTTTTCAAGCTTGAAGTGGTTGATTCGCAATTCGAGTGCGTCATCCTGGTTCTTGGATACGATTCCGTTCATTGAGATAAACTGATCCTTATTCGAGATCATAACATTGTCGACTGAAACCCGACTGGAGTCAATTGATATTGCTGAAGGATGCACGGTCCATAAGGTATCGGCGACATAGATTTTGCTGGGTTCAATCTTTATATCGACATGTGAATCGCCATTTTCCCGTTTACTGAAAAACACGTTACCTTCCAGCTCCCCGCTGTAGGTGAGAACATCGTAGTTATTCCAAATGAGTCTGGTGCTCATCTTATCCTTGCTGGCCGATGCGAGTAAAGCGAGGTTGTAAAGTCGCTGTTCTACGCCCAAATCCAGCTCTTCGATTCGACTTTTTAGTTCCAGCTTGTCGTTCGAATGCACAGATATTGAATAGCCTTTTATCAATAGATTATTAAGCTGAATATCGGCAACCTCGGAGTAAAAATCGATTGTGTTATTCAACTCATCGATTTTCCCCGTTAAATACCCCGGACTTATCCGCAATTGCGGATAGAAAGTATTCAAAACCGGGTTCATATCTTTGATTTCAACATTCAGATCGAAATTGTTTGAACGTGGTGTTTCCTGGTATTCTACTTCACTGGAAGGAAGGTACAATAAAATCAGATTCTCAATGGTTTTGCCCAATGTCGCGAGGTTGTAATGACCTTCAATTTCCGCATCGATAAAATCGGAGTTGAGCTCAAGTTTGTTTTTGTCGCTGCTTGTTGTCCGAATCGTCAGACTATTCAGCTTTAAAGAATCGTTTTCGTTGACATAGTTGCCGTCATCGAAATTTATAACTCCTTTTACGTCATCGATGTTACTTCCCGTGAAATTAGCGTTCACATGCATCGACAATTCAGACTTTTTAAATGTCTTGTCTAATTTCAGCGCAACAAGATCGGCCTTGTCCAATTTTAACTCAAAGTCGAATAACGATGAATCCGGGTCCAGGTTTAGTTTCCCGTTAAAAGCTCCCTGAAGGTTTTGGTCGTTGATGGTTAATTCTCCCTCGAATTTGTGCTCCTGTATCAATCCATCAAGCACGATATTCTTGTATTTGTAATTGCTGTAGGTAATGCTGTCTACCTTACCGGCAATTTTAGCATCAAGCGTATTTTTGATTTGATCAAACTGCCCGTTGATCTGTCCGCCAAAGGTTACTTTCCCCAGGTTCTTTGACTTTAGAAGTTTCCCCAGGTTGAAATTGGTTGTTCGGATATGCCCGTCAATGTCCAGTGCTCTGTTGGAAGCCGGTCGAAAGGACAGGTCGGTTTTGATTCGTCCAAAATTTGAATTAATGGTACCGTAGGCAACAAAATCACTTAAGAACCCGGTAAAGTTACCGTTATAGCTAATGATTCCGGCATCAGTTAGGGTAGAGGAGATTTTCGGATACCGGGAAGCCGAACTGCCCGGAAGCTTTATTTCTGCAACATCATTGAAGTCCAATGTCGAATTTTTGAGGTCCAGCTGAATGAATGCTTTTTCCATATCCGGCAATCCGTTCACATAAAAATCACAGTTAATTGCGGTCGATTGTCCTGTCCTGATTTGAAGATTCCGGGCTTTTAACTCATCAATCCGACCAAAAATGTGACCTGAAATGTTCACTTTCTGATCCATTCCCCTGATTTCAGGAACGACAGTGGCGATATCCTTCAAATTAATTTCAGAGGCGGTCAATTTCAAATCTAGGTACGTTTTTTTGAAATCCTCCCCATCTTTTAGCTGCGTCTGGTCTAAAACGACATCGGCATCGGTAAGCTCCGAATCATTCGTTTTAATGCGGAGATGATGCAGCTTGATGTATTTTTTGTAGGAAACGAACTCGGTACTCAGGTTTTGAAGCCTGAAATTTTTATGGTCGTCAAGTTGCAACTCATTAATCCGAAAATAAATTGAATCCTTATCAAGAATTAAGTTTGAAACCTCCAGGTGGATATTTTGAAGATCGATGAAACGATAATCTTCTTGAGCGAAGTAAGAATACCCAACCTGGGCCTGATCGAACAAAAATTTTTCACAGCTGATATTCCAACTGAGAGTATCTTCTTTCGCTTTCGAATTTCGAAGGCTATCCAACAAAAAGCTATAGTTTGGCAGATGCTGCTCATCTAACGACATGTATACTTTAGTCCGTAACAAATTCACAGCCGAAAGATTAACCTCCCGCTTCTTAAAACTTAAATGGCCAATTGTGGCAACCAGGTTGTCGATGTACAAAAGCGTGTCTGCTTTTTGATCTTCGATGCATACTTCTTTCAATATCAGTTTATTGAAAAAAGATATGTCGACCCGTTTGATGCTAATGTGTGTATTGAATTTATTGCTGAGTTGATTTGTAATCTGCCGGACAACAAAAGTTTGAACGACACTGGTTTGAAAAGCCAGATAAATGAGGAGCAGAAGTAGCGCCAATACTCCTGTAAACCAAACCGCTATTTTGAATGTTTTTTTAATACTTTTGTCCCCTTATTAGTCGCAAATTAAGTTAAAATCGATGGATTTCTTTGGACGTTCAACGAAGTTTTTCGTCTAAAAATATACCAAAAAAGCATGGATCAGAAAAAAGATATTATCATTCTTGGAATTGAGTCGTCGTGTGATGATACTTCAGCTGCTGTTTTGAAAAACGGTTATCTGCTTTCGAATATCATTGCCAGTCAGAAAGTGCACGAAGCTTATGGTGGTGTGGTGCCCGAGTTGGCATCAAGAGCGCACCAGCAAAATATCGTTCCGGTGGTCGATCAGGCCATTAAACAAGCCGGCATTGATCGCAAAGATATTACAGCTATTGCCTTTACCCGAGGCCCCGGATTGCTCGGATCGTTGTTGGTTGGAACCTCTTTTGCCAAAGGTTTTGCCTTGGCTGCCGGTATTCCGATGATCGAAATTAACCACTTGCAGGGACACGTTTTGGCGCACTATTTAAAAGAAGATGGGGCGGAAAACCGCTCTCCAAAATTCCCTCACTTGTGTCTGTTGGTTAGCGGCGGTAATTCGCAAATCATTTTGGTGAAAGATCATTTAAAAATGGAAGTGATCGGGCAAACCATTGATGATGCAGCCGGTGAAGCTTTCGATAAATGCGCCAAGGTGATGGGAATGCCGTATCCTGGTGGCCCGTTGATCGACAAACTGGCACAGCAGGGAAATCCGGATGCTTTTCAATTTGCCAAACCCCGGATTAAAGATTTAGATTACAGTTTCAGTGGTTTAAAAACCAGTTTCCTGTATTTCCTGCGCGATCGTCTTAAGGAGAATGAAAATTTCATTGAGGAAAATAAAGCGGATCTGTGTGCTTCGCTTCAAAAGACAATCATCGATATTTTGATGGTCAAGCTGGTGAAGGCATCGAAACAGACCGGAATTCGAGAAGTGACCGTCGGCGGGGGTGTTTCAGCGAATTCAGGTTTGAAAAATGCGTTAATAGCTGAGGCTGAGAAACGCCATTGGAATGTGTTTATTCCCAAGTTTGCCTTCACGATGGACAATGCAGCGATGATTGCAATGACAGGACATTATAAGTATTTGAACAACGAATTTGCTGAAATGGATGCTATTCCGTTTGCACGGATGAATATTCAGGAATAAGAGATCGTTGATCGAAAAGTAGTTATTTCTTTTCTGTAATTCGTTATTTATTGTCAGAAAAGTCTTATTGCTAGCTAATAAGTAGTTATTGTTGTTTATAAATTGCTCACTACTTTGCAATAATTCGTTATTGCTTGCTAAAAATAGCTTATCAATGAGCAATTAATCGTTATATGTTGCTAAAAAGTAGTTGTTTGTGACTAATTTTTGCACATTTCCGACTGCTTTAGTCGAATTGTTCTGAGCGATCGTTTTACGAACGTTCCAACTATAAAATTCAGCCGTTGTGAATACGAATCAAAAAATACGCGTGGTCCTTGTTACCGGTTTTCTGGGAGCCGGGAAAACAACCTTCATCAATGAAGTCATTAAAAAGCACCATTATCTAAAATTGGCACTGGTAGAGAATGAGTTTGGAGAAAAATCCATCGATCAGGATTTGATTGTCGGAATGCGCGCAGAGAATATTTTCGATTTGAGCAACGGTTGTATCTGCTGCACCATTTCAAATGAGTTTTCGCTGACTTTGCTTGATTTGGCCGACAAAGCTGGAGAGCTGGATTTCCTGCTGATCGAAACAACCGGGATTGCCGACTTGTCGAATGTGATCCGTCCGTTTTACGATGATGAAGATCTGAAAGAGCGTTTCGAACTCCAAGGAAGCATTTGCCTGGTCGACGCGCTGAATTACGAAGAACAGCTTGCCGGAAATGAACAGCAAATGCAGGTCATTCTGAGCGACCTGCTCGTTATTAATAAATCGGATGAAATTGACGCGAAGGCCCTGCAAACATTGGAAAGACAGTTATCGGCTTATAATAATTCTGCTTTAGTAGAACATACCAATTTTGGGCTTTTAGAGGCGTTTGCTCTTGATGATTTTAGTCAAAAGGTACAAGGCAAGATTGAGCAAAAATTACAGCAACCTGTCATGTTTCGGCTGGTTGAATCGAAGAAATACAGCACTTTCACCCACCAATTCCCGGGTTTTATCAATTTGGAGCGTTTCAAATATTGGTTTGACTACTATGCAGCCATCAATCAACGTGAAATTTACCGGGTTAAGGGGATTTTAAATTCGACTGAATCACCTTTTAAAACGATTGTCCAGTCTGTCGGTGGAGCCGTTTCATATGCCGAAGGTTCGTTTGTCGAACCTGGCGAAGAGCCCGTAAATACGCTGGTTTTTATTGGGAAAGATATTGATCATGAACGTGTAGTGCATGAGTTGAAGCACTACCTGGACGGCAATTAGAACACCGTTTGCAACCTGAATTTATTTCGGGATGACGACTGTATCATTGTCTTGTTTAGTACCAACCTAACATCTGCATCAGAATAACGACTAAAACAGTCGTTAATGCTGCAACACCGATCGCCAAACTGCTCATTGCCGCTTCAGTTTCACCCATTTCAATCGCTTTTGTCGTTCCCAATGCATGCGAGGAAGTCCCGATACTCAGGCCCTTCGCAACCGGATGAGTAATTCGTAGCAGCTTTAGCATCATTGGTGCGATAGAGGCTCCCAGTATCCCGGTAATGATAATCGAAATAATAGTGATCCCTTCAGTTGCGTGCAACATGTTGCTGACACTGATTCCGATTGGTGTAGTTACGGAGTGGGGGATCAGCGATCTTTCAAGCAGGTCATTCAGCCCCAACAAGCGACTTAAAACAACTACTGAAATAATGGCCGAGGCAACACCGGAAATAATCCCTCCGATAATGGCGTATTTGTGCTGAACCAGCAACTTGCGCTGCCGATACAGCGGGAGTGCTAAAACAACCGTTACCGGACCAAGAAAAGCGTGAATGACACTTCCGCCTTTCATATAATGATCGTAAGGGATGTCGCCCAAGATCAAGATGCATATGATAATGATAACAGACAGCAAAAGAGGATTCAGCCAATTTAGCCGCGAACGATGCTTGGCTAAGGTGATCAGGTAAAAACAGCCGACCGTCAACAGGATGCCAAATAGGTGCGTATTAGTTGTTATGCTTGCCATTTTTCTTTTCGCTCAGATTAATGAATAACTGGGTTGCAAGTGCCGTGACTGCTAAAACAAGGATGGTTGAAAGGACTACGACCAGTACGGTTTCAAAATAAAAACCATCCAGAGCATGATAAGATACAATAATGCTGACACCTGCAGGGATAAAAAAGAACCCCATATTCTGAAGCATGAAATCAGCAGTGTCGCGGATATGGCGTTCTTTAAGCACCCCTGTGAGTAACAGAACCAGCAAAATAATCATTCCGGTAATGCTTCCGGGAAGCGGAAGGTTCAGGTAACGACTGACCAATTCTCCAGCCAAATTGATGCCAAGAATAATGAATAACTGTTTGAAAATCTTCATGTCAAAATGCTGATGGTTTAGCTTACAGGGCTAAAATTTTCGTAGGTAAACGGGCGTACGTCGATTAGGTACATGCCTGCTGTTTTTGCAGCTTCCATTCCCAATACACCATCTTCCAAAACCTGGCAGTTTTCTGCTTTCACACCGATTAGTTCGGCACATTTCAAAAATGTTTCCGGTTCTGGCTTGTGTTTGGTGACGTCGTCTGCCGTAACAATAGCGTCAAAATATTTGGTGATACCCAATTTTTCGAGTTGTACTTCAGCACTTTTGCGACTAGCACCGGTACCAACAGCCAGCGGAATTTTACCATGATAGCGGTAAACCAATTCCACGACATCTTTGTGGGGCTTTAATAGTGACGCATGATCCCAAAAGGTTTCCTGCTTCAATTTAACCATTTCATTCGGATCAACGCCTTGTAATCTGTTTTCCGCAATTACCCGCTCAGCAAATGCGATCGTCGGCATGCCAGTCATTTCTTCTATAATTTTCTCGTTGAATCGGCAGTTGTAGTGGGCACAGACTTTGTGCCAGGTGGCAATGTGCACCGGAAGCGAATCAGACAACGTTCCATCTAAATCAAAAATCAGCGCTTCGGCATTCGGGTGTTTATCTAATACCATAATGTCTTATTTGTGCGACAAAGGTAGAAAAGTTCTCGATCTGCATTCATAAAGTGTGTTGTCGCGTTTCATAAATCGAAAAAGCTTAAAATTTGCTTTAAATGGGGTGCAAATCCGCTAATTGGCACTTTCTTTCGCTTTAAAAGGTTTGTTTAAAACTAAAATATTCCTAATTTTGCGCCACCTAAAATATAGGTGTATTTTTTTAATGTTTAATAAATTAGATGTTTTATGAAAAACCAGTATGAAACCGTTTTCATCTCAACTCCCGTTTTATCTGACGTTCAGATAAAGGAAGCGGTAAGTAAATTCAAGGGCATCATCACCGAGAACGGTGGAGAGATTGTCAATGAAGAGGACTGGGGATTACGCAAATTGGCTTATCCCATTCAGAAAAAAAGCACTGGGTTCTATCATTTGTTTGAGTTCACAGCTGAACCTGAACTGATTGAAAAATTAGAGCTGCAGTATCGTCGCGACGAGCGTATCATTCGTTTCCTGACTTTCAAACAAGGCAAATACGCTGCCGAGTATAGTCAAAAAAGAAGAAATAATTTGAAAGCTAAAACTGAAAAGGAGAACTAAGCTATGGCAAGTAATCAAGGTGAAATCAGATACCTGACCCCCCCGTCAGTAGAAATTAAAAAGAAAAAGTACTGCCGCTTCAAAAAGAACAAAATCAAGTATGTGGATTATAAAGATCCTGAATTCTTGAAAAAATTCTTGAATGAGCAAGGTCGTATTCTTCCACGTCGTATTACCGGTACTTCTTTGAAGTATCAACGTAAAGTGGCTAAAGCTGTGAAAAGAGCTCGCCATTTGGCTTTGCTTCCCTTCGTAACTGATATGATGAAATAAGAAAAAGAAAGAACAATGGAAATTATTTTATTACAAGATATTAATAATTTGGGGAGCAAAGACGATATCGTTAATGTTAAAGCTGGTTACGGACGTAACTTTCTTATTCCTCAAAAAATGGCTATCGTAGCCAACACGTCAACAAAAAAGATTCTTGCTGAAAACATTAAGCAACGTGCACACAAAGAAGCTAAATTGAAAGATGAAGCTTTGGCATTGGCTGCTCAACTGGAAGGCAAAGAAGTTGTTATTGGCGCTAAAACCAGTACTTCCGGTAAAATCTTCGGATCGGTTAACACCATTCAATTGGCTGAAGCTATCAACAAATTAGGCTTCGACATTGAACGCAAACAAATTCGTTTGACTGAAGACAGCATCAAAGAAGTTGGTAAATACACAGCGAAAATCAAACTTCACAAAGAAGTATTGATTGACTTCAACTTTGAAGTTGTTTCAGAATAATTAATTTTTTCAAACACACACACAAGATTTCAAACGTTTTTCAAACAATAAAAGCCGTCAGCTTCACACACTGACGGCTTTCTTATTTCTAAGCCCACTATTTTCTGACGATTTTAAGCTAAAAATCGTTTTTCTCTTTTTCAATCCGTCTTGCCTTTATTATCTTCGTGATCAAACACGAAGAAATGAGTCAACAAATTCAAACAGCACTGGCTTCGTTCGGTATGTCAGGCATGGTGTTCCACGGTCCTTCATTGAAGGTCAATCCAAATTTCAAACTGAGTAAGATATTGGAACGTTCCAAAAATCTTTCTGAAGCCAATTATCCAGATGCAACTACCGTGCGTACTTACGATGAGATTTTGACTGATGCGGCTATTGACCTGGTGATTGTAAATACGCCTGACTACCTGCATTACGACATGTGCAAACAAGCGTTGGAAGCCGGTAAACATGTTGTTGTTGAAAAGCCATTTACGCAGACTGTTGAACAAGCCAATGAATTAATAGACTTGGCAAAACAAAAAGGTTTGGTGCTCAGCGTTTACCAAAACCGGCGTTGGGATGGTGATTTTCTGACTGTCAAAGAGATTCTTGATGAAGGCCTTTTAGGGCGCTTGGTAGAGTTTGAGTCACATTTTGATCGTTACCGCAATTTTATTCAACCCAATACCTGGAAAGAAGAGGGGATTGATCGGGTAGGTGTATTGTACAACCTGGGATCACATATGGTTGATCAGGTCATCTGTCTATTTGGAATGCCCAAAGGAGTAACTGCTCATATCGATTGTCTGCGGACCGGAGGAAATGTTCCTGATTATTACGATATTCGGTTGCAGTATCCCGGATTCTCTGCGTTATTGAAGAGCTCCTACCTGGTTCGTGAGCCTGGACCACGCTATTCCGTTCATGGAACTCTGGGCTCGTTTCAGAAATGGGGAATCGACCCGCAGGAAGAAGCGTTGAAAGCCGGAAAATTGCCTGGCACTATTGGTTGGGGAGAAGAACCAGAGGATGCATGGGGATTTTTGCATACTGAAAAAGATGGCATAGTCATTCGCCAGCGTTTAGAAACTGTTCCGGGGAATTATGCTGTGTACTACGAAAATATTGCCGATGCTATTATGAATGGTGCCGAATTGTTGGTTAAACCGGAAGAAAGCCGCGATTGTTTGCACGTTCTTGAAGCATGCTTGTTGAGTAATTCGGAGAAACGAACTATTCTTTTGTAAGCGCTGAATCGTCCAGCTGAATTTCCTTAAGAACCGTGCGTTCTTTGATGTTCCCGGTAAATAATACCAAGGTGTAATTTAACTCGAGTGGCAGATCTTTTTCCAATTGAAATGGATTTTTGCCCGGAAACACGGCATTTTGCATGCTTTTTTGCTCACGCAATATCCAGCTTTGCATGTTCATCGGGTTTTTGGGATCGGCATAAATGATTACACCACCCTGACCATTTCCGTTCCTCGCCATCGATCCGATGATTTCAATATAGTCGCCAGCTCTAACGGCGTTATTTTGAGGTGTGATTGGGCCGGCATCTGATTTAAAATGAACATCCTCCGGTAGTTTTATCCGGGCCGAGAAACCGCCGTAGCCTTTGTCATCGTCCGAACCTCCTAATTTCAAGTCATCAACCTGCGAAATTAGACGAATCGTGAAATGAATAATTCGGTAATTGTTCTTTTGCTTGTGAAAAGTATAAGTAGTGATTTCTTTTAAATAGGCTTCTTCTCCGCCTTTATACAGCGGAGAACTCCAAAAAGCTGTTGTTTGCAACTCTCCGTCACCGCTCATTAGGCGTTTGAATTCAACACTTTTTACAGCAACCAGAAAATCTTTCATCTCCCAACCATCACCAACCGGCTGGTTGTTAATTAAAATCTGATGCCAGGCCCAAAATATGCCGCGATGATGCGGATGATCATCAGGTGCATTCTCTGTAATACTTGTTCCGTCGGGAAGCATAACAGGATGCAGAAAATTATTCCGGTTTTCACCGAAGTTAAACCCCATGGGTTCTTTTTGATAGAAGGCAACATTTTTACCGCCGTCGGTAATCCAAAAGCCTCCTTGTTCTTTTTTCATGCTGATTTGAGCGGATACAGATCCAACTCCCATGATCAGTAGAAATATTGTAGTAGTCAGGTTCTTAATCATATCGGTTTTTGGTCGTCAGTTAAGGCTAAAAGCCTTTTGTTTTTGTCTCTCAAGTATTTGAACAAACTCAAAATGTGATGATCAATATACTATCGATATCATTTTAGTGTTAGTAGGGCTTCTAAGATAAAAAATGAATGTTAGATTAGATAAATTTTGATCAATTATTCCACAAAAAAATATGATTACTGTAATCCTTTCTTAAAATTGAAATTGGTTGAAGGTTGAATGGTTTCACCTGAACGATAATTCAGAAACAGCTTCTTGAGCAATTTCGGATTGGGGGATTGGTGCTTCAAGTCGAACATGAAACGACTAAATCCGGCTTTCAATAATTGGCTCTTATATTGAAACAGGTTAACAGGGCGATCGGGAACGACGATGGTAATTCCGTCTTTATTCTGTTTGCTGTAAGTTTTATTGAATTCGTCTTTAATTTGATTCGTCTCGTTTTCGAGCTTGACAGGCATCCGCGAATAAAACAACTCCGGAATGCTGTGAAGCAGAACGATTCCCTGTTTATTTTGGAGGTTGTTCAGGTTCTCGAAATCATCCTCCACCGAATAGCAGAAATGCATCATTTGCTGTTTTGTCAGGAAATGAGAGGCCGCATCATTATACACATAAACTTGTTCATTGCTGCTAATTCGGCTGGTTTTTGAAATCAGCAGCTTTTGAGACAGGTGGCTTATGAAGAAATGACTGATGCCTTTTTCTTCCGCTGTTTTTATCAAGTTACGCCAATCCTCTAATTGGCTTTCTGCGATAAACTTGGGCAGTTCTATAGCTATTTTTGCTTTGTTTTTCTGAATAAAACCTTGTTCAAAATTTGTCTGTTGCAATTGATGTTTGGTCAAAGTCAGGACTAAACATTCAATCTCATCAATCCGGATGAAGGGGAACCAACCGCTTTCGTCAATCCGTAAAAACAGCGATTGGCGGGGATTTGATTTCCCTGAAATTTTCTGTTGATCAATGATCTTGCTTTTCTGCTGAAAACTCAACCGGACCGGTGGTGCAGGGACCTTGGGCAGTCGGGAAGGGAAGGACTGTTCACGCCTTCCAATCCAATAAACTTCGTCGCCGGCATTTATTCGTTCTTTGCTTTTATTGGAGAAACTGTATCGGCCGTTTTCTTCCCACAGATCTTCCAGTTTCTGGCTTACTGTTTTGTTGCTTGTGGTATCACGAAGTCGAATGCGGTCGTCGTTTTTTAATTCATGTGTGCTGAAAAAGGTAATTTCAGATTTTGAGGCCCGAATCACTTGGCCCACCAAAATACCGGTGTTCGAGTTGTCGGCAATGGAGTCCGAAACATTTTGATCCAGAAAATAGCCGGTCTTCGCTCGGCCAAAGTCGAGTTGCAGCATGGCTTCTGCCTCTTGAGTACGATCGGGATGATCCAGTGCTAAACGGTAAGCTGAAGCCACCCGAAAAACATAATCAGCCGATTTCATGCGTCCTTCAACCTTCAGCGAATGAACGCCTGCTTGATGGAGCTTATCGAGGTTCTCAACTTGTTGGTTATCCTTTAAGTTGAACAGGTATTTTTGTTCTTTTTCATCTTTATAAACCATGCGGCACGGTTGGCTGCACATCCCGCGGTTAGCACCACGGCCGCCAATGTAGCTGCTGAAAAAGCATTGGCCCGAAAATGAATAACAAAGCGCACCATGGATGAACACTTCCAGTTCACAAGCGGGTTTTCGGGCAATTGTGTCCACTTCCGTCAGGGTGAGCTCACGGGCCAAAACCACCCGTTTAATGCCGATGTTCGAAGCGAAATCCACACCTGCTGAATTGTGTGTGCCCATTTGAGTACTGGCATGAATGGTGAGCCTGGGAAAGAATTGTTTGGTCAAAGCAAATACGCCCCAATCTTGCACGATGATTGCATCCACGCCGACTTTTTCGAGATAAGCCAGAAAGTCCAGCAGTTTGGGTATTTCCTTATTTTTAATTACTGTATTTAGTGTAATGTACACTTTTACACCGTGATTACGGGCTTCCTGCATGATGGCCGGTAACTGATCTTCACTGAAGTTGTTGGCACGAACCCGCGCATTGAACTGTTTTAGTCCCAGGTAAACGGCATCTGCGCCCCCACGAACAGCAGCCCGAAATGAATCAACACTTCCTGCCGGAACCAATAATTCTGTTTTGCCTTTAGTCATTCTCTAAATTTGGGCAAAAATAGTAAATCCAAAGCGATCTTAATCTATCGAATTAGCGAGTCTCGGTTTGAGCCTATTTTTTCCGAAAGACTACCCTCAGGTTTATGGTCGATTCGACAGCATTTTCGTTGACTGTTTTAGGGCTCCATTTGGGGCCCTCTCGGACAATTTTACTGGCGACTTCAATTAGCTCTTGATCTGCATTGTTGATGTATTTTATAGTGCTAATCTCGCCCTTCCATCCAATGGTTAATTCAAGTTTTACCACGACTTTGTTTGCCGAATAGTCGGCCGGAAGAACAGCTTTTTCTTCCAGGTATTGGTGGTAAGCACGCATGCCATTCGCAGGGCGAGCATTTTGAATGCGATCGGGGGACTCTGATTTTGTTTGAGTGCCATAGCCAATGGCAACAACCTCTTCCAGTGCCAACTGGTCCGGTTTCATGCTGATGATTAGGCTGGAGTTTCCCGGATAAAATTCTTCTGCTTGCATACCAATGAAGTTGGCAACCAGCAGACTATCGGCATTATTGCCAAGCAGCAGTTTGAATCTTCCGTCGATATCGGTAATGGTGCCGTTACCGGTGCTTTTATCAACAATGCTAACACCCGGAATGGGAATGCTATCTCCTTCCATTACGACCTGTCCAAGCACCAGACGCGTATGTTCCGGAATGGCATTGGTCAATTGATGAGTTTGAAGACTATCTATTTGCTTCCTTTTTGACGGGAGAGAGCTGATTCCGCGAATCCGAATAACGGACTCAGTATTGTTGTTAGCGTGTGTAATAGTTTGGGGCGGATTTATTTTAGCGACTTCAATTTTTGCGGCTTTACTTGCTGTGTCATCCTGTATAAAATCCAGTTCAATTTCGTCCTCTTTTTCTACTTGTACTAATTCGTCGCTATTCAATTTATTTTGTGTCTGCTTTTCCGGTACAGCAAAAGCACCATTTTTTTCCTCATCACTATTTGCACCCAGGATAATTTCATCCTTATTTTCAGTCTCCAAAGTATCTACCGGAATTTTTCGTTCCTGCTCCGTTTTCAACTGAGCCATATTGGGAACATCCGGCTTATTTCCGGTTAGATAGAATAAAGTTCCGACACCCAACAGTATTAAGATACTTGCCGCAACAGCCCAAAAGCGGAATGGGCCATCAGATTTTTTGCGTTGCAGTTGGTTCTTCAGTTCTTTAAGGTCGTCTTCAAAGGCATCGGGTGAAATTGATTCGTATCCTTCAAAAGCCTCCGTCAGGAAAGGATCCTTTTGCAATTCCCGTTCAAAAGCATGGCGTTCCTCTTCGTTCATGCGATTTTCCCGGTAGCGACGAAAGTCTTGCTGGTCGATATGTTTTTTGCCTTTGTTCATTCTTTGGTTTCCAAACAGATTTTCAGGTTTCGTTTGCCGTTCTGAATGTAGCTTTTTACCTTTTTCTCTTCCATGTCAAGCAACGAACAAATTTCGCGATAGCTTTTATTTTCAAAGTAAAACAGCTCAATGCACGCCTTTTGTTGTTGCTTCAACTTTTCAATACATCTTTTCAGAGCTTCCTCATTTTGCTCTTCCGGATCTTTATCAATAGGATGCGATTCACTCGCTTTTTCCATAAAAACTTGCAACTCCTGTTCGTAACCTATTGACCGAACCTGGCCTACTTTAGCTTTACGCATTTCCATGAGGCAATGGTTTTTTGTCACGACATACAACCAACTTTTAAAGTTTTGCACTTTGTGTTTGCTTAACAGGGGAATCAGTTTTGCGAAAAGTTCAATAACTGCATCTTTGGCATTTTCGCGCGACTTAAAATGTTTGAGACACAAGCCATACACTAGATCCATATAGCGCGCATACAATTCTCCCAGAATATCGATATCTCCGGTTTGAAGGTAGTTGTGGAGCAAATCTTCGTCTGCGAGTTCCTCTTTTTTTCGGTGAAAAGGATTTAGTTGCATGCGCTTGAATTCAAATCAAAAATAATAAAAATGAAGTTTTTAAATTTTTTTTATGGAATTTATTCGTCTGCGGCATCCCACTGGTGAAATCAAATTTTAAAACCAGTTATTATGAAATGTTTTGTATCCCTATTAATTAGTATTCTGCTGCTGCCGGGACTGGCAATGGCACGAGAAATATCAGGAATAGTAAGTGACGAATCGGGACAGGCCTTGCCGGGCGTTAATGTCATGGTTGCAAACACGAGTCGCAGCACCATAACCGATGTTTATGGCTATTACACAATAGAATTTAAGCCGCAAGATCAGGTGTTGATATTCTCTTTCATCGGAATGGATACCGAAAAGGTTCGGGTTACGGACCAAAATCGGATCGATGTTGTACTGAAAGCTTCTGCAATGGATATGGAAGAATGCGTTGTGATCGGCTATGGATCTCAAAAAAGCTTTCGGGCAAGCCGTTCATCATCTAATATTCGGATTCGCGGAGTTGCAACAGCGGGAAAGCAGCCGGCAGAATGGAATACTGAAAACTATGCCACGGTTCACGAAAATGGCTTTAAGGATGTTGGGGTAAATCCGCTTTCAACTTTTTCTATCGATGTAGACAATGCATCCTATACCAATGTGCGTCGCTACTTGAATCAAGGTCAGCGGCCTCCTAAAGATGCTGTGCGGGTGGAGGAGATGATCAATTATTTCTCCTACGATTATCCCGTGCCGGAAGGTGAGCATCCCTTCAGTGTGAGCACTGAACTTGGGAGCTGTCCCTGGAATCCGAGTCATTATCTGATGCAGGTTGGCTTGAAAGGCAAAAGTTTCGACAAAAGCGAGTTGCCGCCTTCAAACCTGGTTTTCCTGATTGATGTTTCCGGTTCAATGTCGTCAGCCAATAAACTGCCGCTCTTAAAACGTGCTTTTGCGTTGCTGGTGAACGAACTACGTCCGCAAGACCGGGTCGCCATAGTGGTTTATGCCGGTGCTGCGGGAATCGTGTTGGAGTCGACTCCGGGAAATAAAAAGGAGAAAATAATGGAAACACTGGAAAATTTGCAGGCCGGCGGTTCTACAGCCGGAGGAGCCGGTTTAAAATTAGCTTACAAGATTGCCCGAGAAAACTACATGCAAAATGGAAACAACCGCATTGTTCTGGCTACCGACGGCGATTTTAATGTGGGTGTGTCTAGCACCTCGGAGATGGAGCGGCTGGTGGAAATTGAACGGGAAAGTGGCGTTTTTATGTCAGTGCTTGGCTTTGGAATGGGCAATATTAAAGATGATAAAATGGAAACCATTGCCGATAAAGGAAACGGTAATTATGCCTATATCGACAATATACAGGAAGCACGTAAAGTGCTGGTGTCAGAGTTTGGAGGAACACTATTCACGATTGCCAAAGACGTGAAGTTTCAATTGGAATTTAACCCGCAGCAAGTGCAGTCGTATCGCTTGGTTGGGTACGAAAACCGCTTGTTGAACGATGAAGATTTTAATGATGATACCAAAGATGCCGGAGAAATGGGGGCCGGGCACACCGTGACCGCTTTATACGAGATTGTTCCTGCTGGGAACATAACAGGAAAGGTTGTCGTTGATCCGTTAAAGTACAGCAAGTCTATTCCATCTACCGGTGATTATGCCGATGAGCTGCTAACAATTAAATGGCGTTACAAGCAGCCCGATAGTAAAAAAAGTACCTTGATGGAACTGGCTGTTTCGAATGAGTTGGCTGAAGAAAATACCGCCGATTTCAATTTCGCAGCTGCTGTTGCCTCCTTTGGAATGTGGCTGCGAGGTTCCGAGTTCAAGGGCTGTACAACACCAAATCAAATACTGGAACTGGCGAAAGCAGGTCGAGGTAAGGACAAAGCAGGTTATCGTTCCGAATTTATCAGGCTGGTCCAGGCTTTCAACGGATTCGGCTTGTATGTAGACGTTGTTACACCGAACGAATAATTTTATTATCTTGAGCTTTATAGATTAAAGTTTGTGGGGAATCGAAGTTGTATGTGTTGACGCGGATTTTAGGGACGAAAGCGCATGTATTCGAAAAACAATCCGTTAGGTAGGGTGAGTTCACAGACAAACGTAAATTACTGAGCGAATAAAAACTTGATGAAATAAAATGTTTAACCTAAAACCCGAAAGTTTATGATACAGCAGAAAGAAATCAAATTGCCCGCCTTTCGTCGCGGATACCATCTGGTTACAGATCAAATAGAAGCAGAACTGTCTGATTTACCTGATACCGGACTCTTGCATATTCTGGTAAAGCACACCTCCGCAGGGATTACCCTGAATGAGAATGTTAGCCCAACAGTTCGTCGCGATTTCGAGTCTATCCTGAATATCATGATTCCGGAAAACAATAAGATGTATACGCACACCTCAGAGGGGAGTGATGATATGCCTGCTCATGTTAAATCATCAGTGATTGGAGCCGAGCTTACCATTCCGATAACACGGGGAAAATTGAATCTGGGAATCTGGCAAGGGATCTACCTTTGTGAGTTTCGCAATCATGGAGGTCCTCGCATGTTGGTGCTGACTGTTTATTCTTAATTCGCAAGCTATTGCCATTAGTTGGTTGCCGAGCTTCAATCGGAGTCAGGCAAACCACCTGGTGGCAATATTATTTCCAAAATTATCTTCCAGCACGGTAGGCGTCGCAGGCCACAAGGATCCCTATTTATTTTCGAAGTTCACTCGGACTAACGCCGGTTTTACTCTTGAAGATCCGGCTGAAGTAGTGGATTGATTGAAAGCCTAATTCGAAGCTGATTTCTTTAATGCTTTTGTCGGTTGAAAGCAGTAGCTCTTTGGCGCGCATGATCTTTAATTCCAGGTGATATTGGTGCGGCGCAACACCAGTGTAGCTTTTAAACATTTTTCGGAAGTAGGAATACCCAATGTGGTGTTCCTGGGCAATCTGTTCCAGGTCAATCGACTTGTCAACTTCAGCACGCATCTTAAAACGAGCTTCCTCAATGATGGTTGCAATTCGTTTCCCTTGAAATTCTTTTTGCATTTGGAATGAAAGCAAGTACCCTAATAATTTTACAATTAAGCCCGAGGTTATTTGTTGATAGCCGGGCTTTTCTTCCTTCGCTAAATCAAAAATTTTGAGATACGTGTCGAGTATTTCTTCGTGCATTCCAATTTGTATAACCGGTAACTCAGCCGAAAAAAGGGGATGAGCTAAAAATTGCGCCGCGATTTGACCGTTAAAACCGATGTACTGTTCTTTCCATCCTGTCTTTAAAAGTGGTTTGTAACGGTGCCATATATTGGGCGAAATCAGCAAGATACTTCCGGGTTTTATCGGGTATTTACTGTTGTTTATTTCCAAAATTCCCTTGCCTTCTGTAATGTAGTTTATTTGGTACTCGCTTAATAAACGTCCTTGTTTCCAATTAAAGTGATAACCTGTCGGGTGGAGTGGTGACGGATAGATACTATTAGGCTGAACATGAGATGATCCGGCTACATTTAGGTAGATTCCCCAATCTTTATCACGCTCTCCCGGAGTCAGGTATTTTAAAAAATCTGTCATTCGATATTAGTGTCAAAATGTGCAAGTGTTTTGCCAATTTGTGTATTGATGAATAGCCTTTGTCCGACTACTTTTGTTTCGCACTTATGAATATTATCAAACCAAATGTATAAATAATCATTTTAAACCTGATTAATCTACTAAACTATGCAAGCTATTTTAGGAATTATTTTTCACTCTCTCGGTGGTGCTTCGTCCGGAAGCTGGTACATGCCATATGATCTAGTAAAAAAATGGCGCTGGGAGGTCTATTGGATCGTTGGAGGACTTTTTTCGTGGCTGATCATGCCGTTTATCGCAGTTCTTTTAACAACTCCCGACTGGCAGGGGATTTTGGCAGCAGCTGATTCTTCTGTCGTACGTACAACTTATGTTCTTGGTATTCTTTGGGGGATCGGCGGATTGACCTATGGCTTAGGTATCCGCTATCTTGGTATGTCGCTCGGTAACTCAGTACTACTGGGAATTACGTCGTTGGTGGGCTCGTTAGGCTTGCCAATTCTTCGTAATGTTGGCAATTTAGCTGAAGTTTTACCTGCAGGAGATTCACTGACAGATATGTTGGCAAGCGACAGTGGCCGTGTGATTCTGTTCGGTATTCTTGTGCTGATGGTCGGAATTGTCTTTTGCGGGAAGGCCGGTTTGATGAAAGACAAAGACATCGTGGGACATAAAGACGGTGTTAACACCGAATTTAAATTAACATTTGGATTAATTATCGCAGCTATATCAGGTGTGCTAAGTGCCTTTTTTAGTTTTGGTATCGATGCCGGTAAACAGATGGGCGAGGCCGTTCGTGAGGTCGCGGTTTCAAATAATTTCCCGTTTGTTAGCGACGGAACCTACCTGTTTGAGAACAATATCATCTTCTTAGTAATTCTATGGGGCGGTTTAACAACCAATTTAATTTGGTCGGTTGCGCTTATCATTAAAAATAAAACCGGTGGCGATTTGGTTGATTCGTCGTCGCCTCTGCTTAAGAACTACCTGTTCTGTGCATTAGCCGGTACAACCTGGTTCCTCCAGTTTTTTTTCTACGGAATGGGTGAAACAAAAATTGGTAATGGTGCCAGTTCCTGGATTTTACACATGTCTACGATTATTCTTACGGCTAATTTCTGGGGATTTTATCGCAAAGAATGGGCCGATGTTTCCAGTAAGACCAGAACGACCATTTTCCTTGGAATTGGACTGATCCTTTTATCTATAATAATTATGGGTATTGCTAAAAGTGATTTTTTAAATTAAAACAAGCGTGTTATGAGCCGTTTAGCATTTAAAATGCACCTGAATGAAGGGCAAAAAGAAGAATACCGGAAACGGCACAATGAACTTTGGCCGGAACTGAAAAAATTGTTGAAAGACGCCGGTGTGAGCGAATACTCCATCTTTCTGGACGAGGAAACAAATACCCTGTTTGCTTTCCAAAAAGTTAGCGGCGAGGGTGGTTCACAGGACTTAGGGCAAACTGAAATTGTGCAAAAATGGTGGGCATTTATGGCCGATATCATGAAAACAAACCCCGATAATTCGCCTGTGAGTGTGCAATTGGAAGAAGTGTTTTACATGGCGTAAAGGTTGGTTGATCAACGTATTTGACAACCAAATAGTATTTAAAACGAATACGAAAAGTAACAGATACAAGAATTACAGAATCTAAAAATCAATATAAAATGAGCAAGACTGAATTAATCAAAAAAGCTTACGAAATAGCAAAAGAGCAATACGCTGCTTTGGGCGTAGATACAGATGCCGCCATGGCAAAAATGAGCGAACTGGCCATTTCATTGCACTGTTGGCAAACCGACGATGTATCAGGTACTGAGAATCCTGATGGTCAATTGTCTGGTGGTATTCAGGCAACTGGTAATTACCCGGGTAAGGCGCGCAATATTGCAGAAATCACAACAGACTTAGAAAAAGTAATGGCCATGCTTCCCGGTAAGCAACGTATAAACGTGCACGCATTGTATGGTGATTTTTCAGAGGGTATGGTTGATCGTGATACAATCACTGTCAAACAATTCCAAGGTTGGATCGACTGGTGTAAAAAAATGGGAATCGGCATGGACTTTAATGGTTCATTTTTCTCTCACCCTAAAGCTGACAGTGGCTTTACTTTGTCATCAAAAGATGAAGAAGTTCGTAAGTTTTGGGTTGAGCACTTGAAGCGTTCTCGCGAAATCGCCAACGAAATTGGGGCGCAACTTGGATCTCCCTGTGTGTTGAATACCTGGATTCCTGATGGATCAAAGGATACACCTATCGATCGTAACGGCATGCGTGCTCAATTAACAAAATCGTTGGACGAAGGCTTTGCAACTGAGTATCCGAAAGAAAACATGAAAGATGCCGTTGAAAGTAAAGTGTTCGGTATTGGTGCCGAGTCGATGACTGTAGGTTCTCACGACTACTACCTGGGGTATGCGATCAAGAATAACAAAATGATTTGTTTGGATAATGGTCACTTCCACCCGACAGAAGTTGTTGGTGATAAGATTTCGTCTTGCCTTCAGTTTGTTGACGAAGTGTTACTTCACGTAACTCGTCCTATCCGGTGGGATTCTGACCACGTAGTGACTTTGAACGAGGAAATTCAATTGATCGCGTCTGAGATCGTTCGTAACGATTTTATGGGACGTGTAAATGTTGGTTTGGACTTCTTCGATGCTTCAATCAACCGGATTGGTGCTTACGTTGTGGGTACACGCGCTGCACAAAAAGCATTCTTGATTGCTATGTTGGAGCCTACTAAATCATTGATTGAACTGGAAGAAGCTGGTCAAAACTTTGAGCGTCTGGCGATGTTGGAAGAGCTGAAAACAATGCCATTTGCAGCTGTTTGGGATTACTACTGCTTGCAGGAAGGTGTTCCAACAGGATCAGATTACATTGCTGAAATTCAGCAGTACGAAAAAGAAGTTTTAAGCAAACGATAGTTTTTTATTCAAATAATGTGGAAGAGATTTTACCGGCACCGGAAGCGGGATTTAGGAAGTAAGCTGTGCCGGTAAATTCAAATTTTTCTGCAGCAACCTAATTTGTTAGGTTGATTAAATAGGTCGATGACCTTTTTTACTGGAAGATGAAAGAAGTTATTGCAGTATTCGATATTGGAAAAACCAATAAGAAAGTTCTCCTATTCGACGAGGACATGCAACTGGTTTTTCAACACGAACAAAAATTCCCGGTTTGTGCAGATGAAGATGGTTTTGAATGTGATGATATTGATCGGATTACCGATTGGATTAAAGTAGAATTAACCAATTTGACTGAAGCCGGTGAATATAATCTCAAGGCTGTCAATTTTTCAACCTATGGTGCTTCGTTGATGTTCCTGGACGAAAATGGAAAGCGCCTTACCCCAGTATATAACTACCTGAAAGAAGTTCCGGAAAGTATCGCGACCACTCTTTTTGATCAAAACGGAGGCAAAGATGAATTTTGCCGACGTACAGCAAGCCCGGCTTTGGGTTTATTGCTGAATTCCGGAATTCAGGCTTTATGGCTCAAACAGGAAAAGCCTGAAGTTTTTGCGAAGAGTCGTTCAATTCTGCATTTCCCGCAATACCTGACATACGCGTTAAGTGGCCAAGTGGTATCGGAACCAACTTCAATTGGGTGCCACACATTTATGTGGGATTTCGACAAAATGGCTTATCATCCTTGGTTAAAAGATAATGGCATTGAATTGCCACAGCCGTTAACCAACGATCAGGTATTTGATGCTTCAATTGGCGACAAAAAAATATTAGTCGGAACCGGAATTCACGACAGTTCATCTTCGCTTGTTCCTTATTTGAAAGGGAGCGAAGAACCATTTATTTTGGTTTCAACCGGCACCTGGTGTATAACAATGAATCCGTTCAACAGTGAACCGCTAACAGCGGAACAGCTGGAACAGGATTGCCTTTGCTTTTTAAGTCCCGATCAACAACAAGTGAAGTCCTCTCGTTTATTCATGGGGCATTTTCACGAAGTGTGGGCCGCCAAACTGGCCGAACATTTCAAAACGGATGAAAATCACTTTCGCTATGTGAAATGCGATGAGGAGCTAATTGATAGCTTGAATGATCGTTTCAAAAATGAATCGCTCTTCTTCCCGACAGGAAAAAAAAGCTTTGATGATGGATTGAAACTGGTCGGTCTGACGCAATTCTCAAACTACGAAGAAGCTTATACCAAATTGATGATTGATTTGACAGCTTTGTGCATCACATCTATTCATTTGGTGATTCCCGAAAATGATGAAACACGGAAATTGTACATTTCCGGTGGCTTTGCCCGGAACCCGATTTTTATTCATTTACTGAACCAGCATTTTGTGCAAAAGCAAATTGTGACCTCAGAAATTGATAATGCCAGTGCACTAGGCGCAGCATTGGTTGTAGCCGACCGAGTAGGTTTTCGCACAACTACAAAACTGACCAAAAATTAAAAATCAACATAAAATCAACTACAGAAACAATAACAAAATGGAAAGTGCAACAAGAATTTATTTGCCCCCTTTAAGCTTGATTGGCCCTAATGCCTTGGCTGAATTGAAGGAGGATCTGAAAAATAGCGCATACAAGCAAGTTTTATTCGTAACCGACCCTGTTTTAGTTCAAATTGGACTGGCAGCGAAGGTTGAAGATATTTTGAAAGAAGCCGGTTTGAAATATTTGATCTTCGATCAGGTAAAACAAAATCCGACTGTAAAAAACGTCAACGAAGGGTTGAAAGTATACCAGGATAACAACTGCGACTGTATTATAACGCTCGGTGGTGGATCACCTCAGGATTGTGGAAAAGCAATCGCGATTCTGGCAACAAACGGTGGAAAGATTGAAGAATACGAGGGTATTCATAAATCGGCTAAAAAATCGGCTCCGTTAATCGCAATCAATACAACAGCAGGAACGGCCAGCGAAATTACTATTAACTATGTAATTACCGACGAAGAGCGGAAAGTTAAAATGGTGATGGTTGACAAAAACTGTTTGGTTGATATAGCTGTTAATGACCCGATACTGATGCTGAACATGCCGAAAAGCCTGACAGCCGCTACCGGTATGGATGCATTAACTCACGCAGTTGAAGCGTATGTTACTGCAGGTGCTTTTGATTGGTCAGACACCTTGGCATTGAAAGCGATTCAGTTGATTGGCGAAAGTTTGCGGGACGCTGTAAACGACGGTCAAAACCTGGAAGCTCGTAGCAAAATGGCTTGGGGACAATTTATTGCCGGACAAGCATTTTCGAACTGTGGCTTGGGATATGTACACTCAATGGCTCACCAATTGGGAGCAGTTTACGACTTACCACACGGTGTTTGTAACGCAGTGCTACTTCCTTACGTTGAAGAGTTCAATGCACCTGTTTGTGGCGATAAATTCCGAAAAATTGCTGAAGCTTTGGGAGTTGACACAACGGGTATGTCGACAGAAGAAGCAAATAAAGCAGCAATCGCCGCAATTAAAAAATTGTCGTCCGATGTTGGTATTCCTACAGGATTAAAAGAACTGGGCGCAAAAGCCGAAGACTTCGAAACCATGGCCAACAAAGCTTTAGCTGATGTTTGTACAGGAGGTAATCCTCGTTCGGTTAATTTAGAAGAAACGGTGAAAATTTACGAAGCAGCATATTAAATTCCACAATAAAATTTAGTTAGAAATGAGAAAATTAGACACCAAATTGATGCATCCACGTGACCAGATCACGATGATCATTGATAAGATTTACCGAAGCGGTTTGACGACTACTTCAGGAGGTAATATTTCGATTATTGATGAAAATGGAGATATTTGGGTAACCCCGTCGGCTATCGACAAGGGTACACTTCGGGCTTCAGATATTGTTCGTGTTTGTAAAGACGGAACAATTGATGGTCGTCATAAACCCTCTTCAGAATTTCCTTTCCACAAGGCTATTTATGAATGTCGTCCTGAAATTAAAGCAGTTATTCACGCTCACCCGCCGGCACTGGTATCACTCAGTATTGTGCGTCAAATCCCGAATACCAACATCATTCCTCAGGCAAAGAACATTTGTGGTGATATTGGTTATGCGCCTTATGCACTTCCAGGAAGTGATGATTTAGGTGATGTAATTGCTGATGAATTCAAAAAAGGCTTCAGTGGCGTAATCATGGAAAACCACGGTACTGTTGTTGGTGGTACAGACATGATTGATGCCTACCAACGTTTTGAAACCTTGGAATTCTGCTGTCGCACGATCATCTATGGTAGTCAAATTGGTACGCCAAAATATTTGACTGATGAGCAAATCGAAGAGTTTGAATCTCAAATTCCTCGTTTATTGCCGGAAATGGAAACAGTTGAACATCCTTCTGATGAACGTGCTATTCGTGAAGATATCAAGAAGATTGTTCACCGTGCCTGCGATCAAGGTTTGATGATCAGCTCGTACGGAACAGTTTCTGTCCGTTGGAGAGGCGACGACTTCCTGATCACTCCTCCGCAAGTTTCTCGTTGGGATATGCAGAATGACGATATTGTGCAAATTAAAGACGGAAAACGTGAACCGGGTAAAGTTCCGAGTCGGTCAACTTGGTTGCACCAGGAAATTTACAAACGCAACCCGAGCATCAACTCTATCATTTTAACACAAACGCCTTACTTGATGGCTTATAGTGTTACTGATGAGAAGTTAGATGTACGTACGATCCCTGAAAGCTGGATCTTCTTGCAGGATATTCCAAATATGCCGTTTGGTTCGCATTTTGCTGGCGAAGAAGCTATTTTGAATACCATCTCAAACGATACTCCGGCTGTCATCATCAACAACGATTCAGTACTTGTAACAGGTGACAAATTGCTGGGAACTTTTGATAAACTGGAAGTAGCTGAGTTTAGCGCTAAGTCGCTTGTTATGGGAGCTTCTTTAGGTAAACTGGTTCCAATTAACGATGACCAGGTTGAAGACCTGCGGAAGAAATTTTTGAGCTAATACGTTTAGGTTAAAATAGGTTTAGAATTATTGGAAGTAGGATACCTTCGGGTATCCTGCTTTTTTTATGCTTGCTCCAAACGCAATTTACGTTCGTAAGTCCGAATATATTGCGTAAAACTGAGTGATGTAATTGCAATTATAGCACCTGCTATAAACGGAATTCGCCAATCAATTGTCCATAGTAATCCGCCAACAACAGGTAAAACAACTGCCGAAATGTGATTAATCGTAAAACCGACAGCCATTGACGGCGCAATATCTCTCGGTTCGGCATATTTCCTGAAAAAGCTGTTAATGGCAATCGAAAAGCTGAAAAACAGGTTGTCAATCACGTACAGGCCGGTGGCAAAGTTTCTGTTCTCAACCAAGGCGTATCCCAGAAAAACGAATATCAGGCTGCTGTATTCAATGGTCAACATGGTTCTTTCCCCAAAATGGTTGATCGCTTTCCCAACGTACGGACTGAGAAAGTAGGTGATAATGTTATTGATAACGAAAAGGGTCGTGATATGACCAATCGAGAAGTGGTACTTTTCAACCAAAATAAACACCGCAAAAACTACAAAAATCTGACGGCGGGCTCCACTTAAGAAGTTTAAGACATAAAAGAGCCAGTATTTTTTCTTCAGAATCAATTTTTTTTGCTGTGCAGGAAGATTTTTATCCACCGGGTTTCGGGTCAAAGCGTAGGTTCCCAGGATAATTACAATTCCTCCGATAATGTAGAAGATGGAATTCAGTTCAAGATATTTTGAGATGATCCAGATGAAACCACCAACAGCTACATTGGTCAGGGCGCCAAAACTTTTTAGTTTTGCCAGTACCTGGGGCACCCGATTACCCTCGAAATATTGTAGGGATAAGGATTGATTGCAGGTTTCGAAAAAGTGAAACCCGACCGACATGACAACAATGGTGAATAATAAACCGCGGAAGCTGGGAAACAATCCGGTCAGAAAAACACCTATCCCCAACAAAATAACCGAAAACGACGCAAATCTGTGTTCCGCAAAAATCAACAATAGATAAACAACGAAAAAAGTCAGAAAACCGGGAATTTCACGAACTGACTGGATCATGCCGATTTGTACCGAATTGACGCCAACGACATCAACTGCAAAGTTATTGAACAGCGTCCGCCACCCCTGAAAACCCATGGCCGAAGCAACTACAAGTAAGATGAGAAAATGGTACATCGGGTTTTCCCGATACGTTTTGTATGGAGTCATCTTGGATCGTTAATGAAAGCAAACTTAAGAAAACACCTTCGTGATGCATTCAAAAAAGATCGTTTGCGACCAAAGTTTCATTTTCCGGAAATATTCGGTGGAAGTGTCTCTTTCGAAGGTCAATATTGAAATCCTAGATCGCGGTAACCCAATTAAAAGCTCAATAAGATTACTTATTGCGAGAAGAGGACTCCCTTTGGATAAGTTCGGTAGGCATCGTAATCGTAACGTGCTCTTCCAAACGAACTTTCGATTCGATTTCCTGAATGAGTAGTTCTGCAGCCTTAACACCCATTTCGAAAGCGGGTTGTTCTAAAGTTGAAATAGACGGTGTAACAACCTCAGAGAACGGTTCATTGCTAAATCCAATCAACCCAAAATCTTCAGGAATGCGTATGCCAACCTTCTTCAAATATACCATCATGGCCAAAGCTGAAGTGTCGTTCCCGCAAAATGCCGCATCAGGAGGCTGGGGGAGTGCAAGTAGGGTTTTAATTGCTTCCTGTCCTTCAATCCTGGTCAGGCGACCATGAATAATCAGGTTATCGTCAATGTTGACGTTGTACTTCTCCAGTGCAGCCCGGTAGCCCGCCATCCGGTCCCGATAGGTATGCAATACTGTTGGACCTGCTAAATGAGCGATCCTTTTGTATCCCTGTTTAATGAGATGCTCGGTAGCTTTAAAACCGACCATGAAATCGTCGACAACTATTTTGTGGGCCTCTAATTCGGGAACAACGCGGTCAAAAAATACAATCGGAATATGCTTCTTCGAGAACAATTGATAATGGTCAAATTCGTTGGTCTGCATACTTAACGACGCAATCAATCCATCGACTCTGTTTGAGAATAGCGAGTGTACAATCTGCTTTTCTTTTTCCAGTAAGTCATTCGATTGAGAGATAATTACGTTATAACCTGATGCGAATGCAACATCTTCAACACCACTGATAAAGGCTGAAAAGAAGTGCCGATTGATTAGCGGAACAACGATACCGATCGTATTGGTTTTCTGGTTGCGCAAGTTCGAAGCAATCGTGTTGGGTTGATAACCCATTTCCAATGCTTTCGCTTTAATTTTATCCTTTGTAGCCTTGCTGATTCTTGGATTATCATTCAGGGCGCGAGAAACCGTTGACGCAGAGATATTTAGTTCTCTTGCGATATCGTGTATTGTAATTGAAGCTTTATTATCCATAGTTCGAAATTCAGTACAAAGATGGCAATATTTTTGAAAATCAAGCTAAAATACAACTTTTTGCGCAATCGATTGCATCTTTCTGTTTTATATTTTATATTTGCACATGAAATACGGATCGACATGAAAAAGATTGAACTAATTTCAGCTTTGTTTCGTCTATCTTGTATTACATATTTTCATTTTTACAGATTTATAAATCAAATAAAATAGGACATTATGGCTATTACTTTCGAAGAGCGTTACGCTTATAATCCTCAGGACTTTAAATCGTATGATACTGAAAGAATTCGTCAAGAATTTTTGGTGGAAAAACTGATGGAAGAAGGCAAAATCCACATGGTTTACTCTCATATAGAGCGTTATATTGTTGGCGGTGCTGTTCCAGCTGCTGAAGCTTTAACATTGGAAACTGTTGATGCCTTAAAATCAGAATATTTCTGTAAACGCCGCGAAGTTGGTATTATCAATGTAGGGAATACCGGTTCGGTTACAGTTGACGGAAAAGAGTATGTTTTGGACTTTAAAGATGCTTTATACATTGGGAAAGGTGCGAAAGATGTTGTTTTCAGTTCAAAAGATGCTTCGGTTCCTGCTCGTTTCTATTTTAACTCGGCTCCTGCACATAAAGAGTTTCCAACAAAGCACGTTACTTTGAAAGAAGCCAATGTATTGCATTTGGGAGCATTGGAGACATCAAACGAACGCGATATTAACCAATTGTTGATCAATACTGTAGTAGAAACATGTCAGCTGCAGATGGGAATGACTGAGTTGAAACCGGGTAGTGTTTGGAATACGATGCCAGCACATACACACAGCCGTCGTAACGAGGTTTACTTCTACTTTAATGTGCCTGAAGGACAGGCAGTATGCCACTTTATGGGACAACCAAGCGAAACTCGTCACTTGTGGATGAAAAACGAACAAGCCGTTATTTCTCCAAGTTGGTCGATTCACTCTGCTGCAGGAACCAGTAATTATATCTTTATCTGGGGTATGGCCGGCGAAAACCTGGATTATACAGATATGGATGTAATCCAACCAACCGAATTGAAATAAGATCACGAAGAATCTATCTAGCTATCATTTAAAGTTTTAATTATGACAGAATTATTTGATTTGACGGGCAAAGTTGCCTTGGTTACCGGTGGAACACATGGTATTGGTATGGCTATTGGTAAAACATTAGGCAAAGCCGGTGCTAAAATATGTGTAAACGACCTTTCAGAAGAAAAACTTGCTGAATGCAAGGAAGAATATAAAAAAGACGGTATCGACGTCTTCACCGTAAAATTTAATGTAACCAGCGAAGAAGAAGTAGATTTCGGTATTAGCGAAATTGAAAAAAATGTAGGTGATATCGATATTCTGGTAAACAACGCAGGAATCATTAAGCGTATCCCTATTTTGGACATGCCTATTGCTGACTACAAACAAGTAATTGATGTTGACTTGGTTGCTCCGTTAATTGTTTCAAAGCGTGTTGCTCCTAAAATGATTGCAAAACGTTATGGAAAAATCATTAACATGTGTTCAATGATGAGCGTTTACGGTCGTAATTCGGTTTCTGCCTATGCTTCTGCCAAAGGTGGTCTGAAATTGTTGACTGCTAATATGTGTTGTGAGTGGGCTAAATATAATGTTCAAATCAACGGTATCGGACCAGGTTATATTGCAACATCGCAAACTGCCCCGATTCGTGAAGGTGGTCACCCATTTAACGACTTGGTTATGATGCGTACACCGGCTGCTCGCTGGGGAGAACCGGAAGATATTGGTAATGCCGCTTTGTTCCTGTCTTCAAAAGCTGCCGATTTTGTAAACGGCCAGGTGTTGTATGTTGACGGTGGTATTTTGGCCAACTTTGGTTACGTAAAAGGCGAAAACGATTTATAGTATTTAGCTATGAAAAGAAATCTATTCATAGCGTTATCAGCTTTTGCTGTTTTATTCAGTTCGTGTGGTAACGAGAAGCACATTTTTGTTGAAAATCCGATCGATCAGACTCGTGCCGATGAGGTGTTGGTTCTGGATCGTCAGCAACTCGATGCTTCTTTTACCGCTCCCAAAGCGGGACTATTACCGGTGATTCTGAATGGAACAGATACTCTGCCTTCGCAACTTGACGATTTGGACGCCGACGGAGACTGGGATGAGTTGGCCTTTATGGTCAGTTTTCATCCAAATGAAAAGTTGGAATTAAGTGTCGCTTATGTAGATACTTATCCTGTTTTTGAGAAGCGAACAAATCTGCGATTGGGAATCGATCAGGGAGATCACACTTACAAAGAAGTTGACTATTACATGGCGCCTTCTGCAAGTGAGCCTTTCAAAATTATTGCACAGGGAGAAAGTGTGAGCTGGGAAAATGATAAGATGGGTTTTCGAACCTATTTTGACTGCCGGAATGTCAAGGACCTTTTTGGAAAGTTACAACCTGGTTTGATCATTGACAAAATCCATACGCATGAAATGGGCAGTTATCACGAACTGGCAGACTGGGGGATGGATGTTCTGCACTGTGGTAATTCGCTTGGTTCCGGTGGATTGGCGATGTTGGAAAACGATTCACTGTATCGTTTAGGCTCAACAGAGACTTACGAATATCAGAAGATCACTGAAGGACCTGTTCGTTCCGTTTTCGATCTAAAATATGATGGCTGGGCTGTTGCTGATCAAATGCTTTCTGCTGTTGAACGCATCAGCGTTTACCCGGGAAAGTATTGGTTCCAGTCTGATGTTACCGTTTCTGGCTTCACTGGGGAGAAGCAGCTGGTTACTGGTATTGTTACCAGTTTTCTGACTACTAAACCAGAGGAATTCAACGCAAATGCCGATTATGATGTGATTGCAACATTGGATCAGCAGTCGGAGAATCATGATGAACTGGGAATGGCTGTCATGCTAAAGGCTGACGAGGTTACAAAAGTTGCCAGATCAACAGATGTGAACTATTTTGACCAGTACCCAACGGTACCGGAAAAGGGCTTTAGCAATGTAATTTCGGAGACATATTACGTGGCACAAAAAGTTTCGAACGATATTCCTGCACGGCATTATTTTGCTGCCGTTTGGGGTTTGGAAAATCCGAGGTGGAAGAAAATGGATGGATTCAAGTCCTATCTTTCTGCCGAGGCTGAAAAATTGAGTAATCCTATTGTTGTTACGATTCAATAATTACTTTTTTCTTGAAAAATAGAAAGGCTGCCCTCGTGGTGGCCTTTCTTGTTCGTAGTACGCTTTATTTGTTGTACCATTTTTTGTAGATTCACGGCAACAAAACACGTTACACCCCCTCATATGGCTTTAAATTATATTTGGATCTTCTTTTTTCTGATTGCATTTGTTGTAGGCTTGGTGAAATTGATCGTTTTCGGAGATACCGAAATTTTTTCAACGATGATGAATTCAACCATGGATACGGCAAAAACCGGTTTTGAAATCTCGCTGGGCTTGACCGGCGTTTTGACCTTGTGGATGGGGATTATGAAGATTGGTGAAGAAGGGGGAGTGGTTCGCGTATTTTCAAAGTTGATCGGGCCGTTTTTTCGCAAACTCTTTCCGGAGCTGGGAGACAACCACCCGGCGCATGCTTCTATCATGATGAACATTGCTGCGAACATGCTAAATTTGGACAACGCGGCAACACCCATGGGACTGAAAGCCATGCAGGAAATGCAGGAGACTAATCCGAAGAAAAATACGGCATCGAATGCTCAGATCATGTTTTTGGTACTGAACACTTCCGGCTTGACGCTTTTGCCGATTAGTATCATGGTATACAGGGCTCAGCTCGGTGCGATCAATCCAAGTGATATTTTCATCCCCATCATGTTGGCAACGTACTTTTCAACTTTAGCGGGGCTGTTGGCTGTTTCCTATTATCAAAAAATCAATTTGCTCGACAAGACAATTCTTTCCTACCTGGGAGGATTGACTGCAATTATTGCCGGGATTATCTGGTACTTCTCTTCCATCGATAAAGATCAGATTACGATGGTTTCGAATGTTGCCAGTAATTTGATACTTTTCAGCGTTATTGTTTCTTTTATTTTGCTCGGAGTTCGCAGTCGGATAAATGTGTATGAAGCGTTTATCGACGGCGCAAAAGACGGGTTCAAAGTAGCTGTTAAGATTATCCCGTATTTGGTGGCTATTTTAGTCGCTATCGGCGTTTTTCGTACTTCGGGGGCGATGGATTGGTTTATTGATGGTATTGCCTGGATTTTAACAAAAATGGGCGTAAATACCGATTTCGTGGAAGCGCTGCCTACAGCGTTGATGAAACCCCTGAGCGGAAGTGGCGCCCGCGGAATGATGGTTGATGCGATGACAACTTACGGAGCCGACTCGTTTGTAGGACGGGTCGCGAGTACAGTTCAGGGAGCAACCGACACGACTTTCTATATTTTGGCGGTGTACTTTGGGTCAGTTGGAATCAAGAAAACCCGCCATGCTTTGGTTTGTGGACTGTTTGCCGATTTTGTCGGCATTGTTGCCGCAATTACTATGGGCTATTTGTTCTTTCATTAATTGTCAATCGGAAAACAGAAGCATAAAAAATGCAAGAACCGTCTGCTTTTCCGATTCTTGCATTTCTCGTTGGTGGCCCCTCGTTGAAGAACTATAATTCGTCAATCGTTTTTTTCAGTTTAACCAGCTTTGTAAGCAAAGCTTCCAATAGGTCTAATCGGAGCATATTCGCACCGTCTGATTTGGCAACAGCCGGATTAGGATGTGTTTCAATAAAGATTCCGTCAGCACCAACAGCAATCGCTGCACGGGCAATGGTTTCAATTAATTCGGGTTTTCCACCAGTTACTCCGCTGCTCTGATTTGGCTGCTGCAACGAGTGAGTAATATCCATAATTACGGGGCAATTGTTTGCCTTCATCACTGGTATTCCCCTGTAGTCAACCACCAAATCCTGGTACCCAAAAGTCGTTCCTCGCTCAGTCAGCATGACCTTATCGTTGCCACTGTCTTTAACTTTATTCACCGCAAACTGCATGGCCTCTGCCGATAGAAACTGTCCCTTTTTAATGTTGACAACTTTCCCGGTTTCTGCAGCAGCAATCAGCAAATCCGTTTGGCGGCACAGAAAGGCTGGGATCTGAAGCACATCGACGTATTGAGCAGCCAACGCCGCTTCTTGAGCCGAGTGAATATCCGTAACGGTAGGGATATTGAATTTTTCACCAACGGCTTTCAATATACGAAGCGCTTTTTCATCGCCAATTCCCTGAAAGGAGTCTATTCGGCTTCGGTTAGCTTTTCGATACGATCCCTTGAAAACAAAAGGAATATGTAGTTTCGTCGTTATGTCAAGAATCTTCTCTGCAATTTCAAAAGCCATTTCTTCTCCTTCAATAACACAAGGACCGGCCATCAATATAAAATTCTCTCCGGGGTAATTTATTTTTGGAATCATCTCTGTTTTTTATTTATGCGAATATACAATTTTCGCCGGAAGCTTCCATTCCAAAAATAACTGTCAAAAAACGCTGAGAATATTTTGTCTGATGTGTTACAGGAATCAAATCATCTTGCAATTATATCGCTGGCATAACAAGAAGAATTCTATTTCCTCGGTATTTCGTTAACACAACATGAATATTGAGTAAAATTATTGCATGTGATAAACTAAAACTGGCAATTAGGGTTTACTTTAGGGAGAAATACAGAACAACGAAACAATAAATTCATTTGCTTCCTCCAGTGATGGAGGGGGGTAGAAGGCGAAAAAGTACTTGTTCATGAATTAGTATTCTGGATTTATAATTAATTAAGGTACAGGTGGTACATTTGTAAAAGCACAGTTAGATGACTTTTAATTTGAAGGATATAAGTGACGATAAAGTTCAGGACTTGGTAAGGGAAGCTGAATTTAAATCAGGAAAGCAAATTATTAGTTTAATTTCTCATGAAATGAGGACTCCGCTTTCAATTATAAGTTCGAATGTGCAATTATTAAAATCGTTCAGGTTTAACCTGGATGAAAAAATGGTGAACGACACATTTTTGCTGTGTGAAGAAGCCATAAGTTCGTTGACAGATTTTATAGAGAATGTATATTTTTTAAACACTGCGTTTAAAGGTGAAGTTAAAGCTCGCTACAGTCCTGTTGATCTTAATCTATTCATAGATGAGGTGGTTAACAAAGCTGCTGACAGCGAATTTAACAGAAGCCGGATTAAGGTAAAAAAAGAGATTTTAATGGATCCCTTTTTTACGGACAGAATTCTATTAATGCGCTGTTTGGATAATCTTTTGGTGAATGCATTGAATTTTTCTTCAGAAGATATTCAACTAGAGGTTTTGTCTCGTGAAAATGAACTGGTAATAACAATTGAAGATCAGGGAATTGGAATTCCTGGCGAAGAAAAGGAATTGGTTTTTGAACCTTTTAAGCGTTGCAGCAACGTGAAAATGATTTCAGGCTGCGGCATCGGCTTACCAATTGTTAAGATATGTGTAGGATTGTTGGGAGGTAGTATTGATTTTACAAGTAAGTTAAATCAAGGAACAGAGTTCATTATTAAGATTCGTAACCATGAGTGCTAAAAAAGTTTTAATCATAGAAGATGATCAGGGCTTATCCAGAACATTGAAAAATGTTTTGACCGTTAACGGCTATGAGGTACAAATTGCTAATACCGGCGCCGAAGGCATTCAAAAAGCCTACGAGTATAGTCCGGATTTGATTTTGTGTGATATAAATATGTCACCGATCGATGGCTATCAGGTGTATAATATCTTAAATGATAGCTCGATAACAAACAAAATTCCGTTTATATATATATCGGGAAAGTCAGATTTGGAAGATATCCGCCTCGGAATGGAGCTAGGTGTTGATGACTATATCGTCAAACCGTTTAGCAATGAGGAACTATTGAAGTCTATCAAAGTACGTTTGGCGAAGTATGAAAAATTGATGAATGCAGGGAAAAGTGATTACCAGGCACTTGTCGAACTTTCACCGAATGGTATTTTTCTGTTTGACGGAGATACAATCTACGAAATTAACCAAGCTTTCTCTGAAATGATTGGAATCGAGTCAAATGACTTGAAAAAAATGAACTTGAAAGATTTGTTGACTGACAGTTCATACGCCATAATCCAATCCAAAATCTTCAAATGCTCGAATGGGCTAATTAAGAATTTTGACGAAATCATTGAGGTAACAACAGCCAGACGTTCTTCAGACCAGTTTAAGCTCTATGTGACTACCAGCCAAAAATACAAGGGATTTACTTTTATGATTGGTTTGCTGGCACCGGTGGAAAACACAAAATCGAAAGAACAGAATGAATATGACAGGCTGGTTTCAATTTTATCAGAAGAGAAAGTAGATGTAAGTGGCGAATTGGCTATGAAACTTCAAAAAGCTTTTGATTTTCCGGCTGTTCAATCTCAATCCTCACAAAAGCTAATGTCGGAAAGCCTATTCTCGAAACGGGAACAGGAAGTTTTAAAGCTTTCCTGCAAAGGATTGCCAATTAAAATTATCGCTGATGAACTCTCGATTTCCGATCGTACAGTCGAAAAACATCGGGCCAGCCTAATGGAAAAGACCGGTTCAAAGAATATCGTTGAAGTTATTATCTATGCTCTAAAAAACGAGTTGGTTGATTTGTAAGCTAATATTGGGATAAATAAGCAAAATAAAATAGGGTTGGTCCACATCATGGAGCCAACCTTTTTATTTCCCAAATACTTTCATTTAATGTATATCGGAACCGATCGTGAAGGCGATTTGGCCGACCTTGCCAGAATTCTATTTCAACAGCTTTCACCAGGTATCCGCCCCATGTGGCAGGCTTTACAATTTCCTTTCCCTCAAATTGTGCTGTATAGTATTCAAAGTTCTGATCTAACTCTTTTCGTCCGGTAATCTCACGACTTTGAGGCGACGACCATGCTCCAATTTGGCTGTCACGGGGGCGTGAGTTAAAGTAGTCTGTTGAGAGTTGCTCAGAAAGTTTTTCTGCGATTCCTTTTACCCTTACCTGTCGCTCAAGCTTCGGCCAAAAAAAATTCAAGGCTACATGATTATCTTCGCCCAATTGTTTGCCTTTATTACTGAGATAGTTGGTGAAAAATACAAAGCCTGAAGCGCTTACCTCTTTCAGCAGAACAATTCTGGAATCCGGAAACCCTTTCGAGATCGTGGACAATGTCATGGCAGTTGGCTCTTCCTCTTTCCCTTGTATAGCGTCATTTAGCCAACTTTGAAATAAATCCAATGGTTCCTGGCTGAGTTTATCTTCCTCCAGGTTATCTCGTTGGTAGTTTTTTCTTATATCCCTTAGCATTAACAAATTATTTAGAATTTCCTTGAATCATCGGTAAACAATGCTCAAAAAAACGTTGTTGTCAAAAATTATAACCAATACAATTAATATCCATGAAAAGTTTATTGACAGTTTGCTTTTTGTTTTTGGTTAGCCTTGCAATTGCAGGTGGAAACCAGTTAATGCTCGGTGATAAAGCGAAGCATACAGAAGTAAAGATGGCCGACACGTCAGGGAAAGAATATTCTCTTACTGACCTCAAAAAGGAAAATGGAATTGTTGTCATATTTTCTTGTAACACTTGTCCGTTTGTTTTGGCTTGGGAGGATCGTTACAATGACATCTATGAGTGGGCTAAGAAGAATGATGTGGGAATAGCCGTGCTAGATTCGAATTACATGAAGCGGAGTGGAGATGATTCGCTGGAAGCCATGAAAGAGCATGCTTTGGAGAAGCATTATAATTTCCCGTACTTGGTTGACAGCGAAAGTTTAATCGCGAATGCTTATGGTGGTCAAACGACACCACATGTTTTCCTTTTCGATAAAGACTTCAATTTGGTTTACAAGGGAGCAATCGATGACAACTACAAGAATGCCTCCGATGTTAAAGAAGAATATCTAAAAGACGCGATTACCAGTCTGGCCGCGGGTGAAAAGATCGCAGTCGCAGAAACAAAGCCATTAGGCTGTAGCATAAAACGTAAGCTCGATTAATCACAATACAGGTTTGGTTTTGTGCCAAACCTGTATCATTTAAACGAGTACGTTAACAAATCTTTTTTTCTGTCTATATATTCATTTTGAAAAATATGCATATCTGTTGAATACTAATGCCCTTTTACATTGACAATATTATTTGAAATGCTTATGTTTGTTTCAAAAGAAGCTTAAATTCAAAGGTCGATTCCATTTTAAGGTTGATTTTTCAAGAGGTTGGGCCGATATATTATTGAAAATAATCATCTTGTTTTTGCTTTTAGAAATTAAAAAAAAAGTTAACTTGTAAATCGAGTTTTAGCAAATAATATTTCAGTTTGGGAACTCGATTTTTAGTGCATTAGCTAATTTTATGTTTTTCGCGAATGGCAGAACAAAAACATTCTCCTACAATTTTAATTGTTTCTGATACAATGGGGAATACGGATCAATTAAGATCTGTATTAATTAGTCGAGGCTATTTGCCTGTTTGGATGAATAGTACTCAAGCTGCTGTTTTAAAGTCTACCCGTGAAAAATTTGACCTGATTATCCTGGATGTTGAGATATCGGATAAAAACGGGATTGAGATTAGTCGAAAGATTCAAAAAGAAGTTCAAACTCCAGGCGTCCCTCTAATTTTTATTACTCCGGCAAAAGATGAAGACCGCTTGTTAAAAATGTTTCGACCAGGCGAGTTCGACTACGTTCAAAAACCCGTTAAATATGAAGAGCTCATTATTCGAATTGAGCTCCATTTGGCTTTGCGAAGGGTTCAAAACGAGTTGAAAAAATCGAAGGAAATCGCAGAGAAGGCGGCCAATGCGAAATCGTTATTCCTGGCTAATATGTCCCATGAAATTCGCACTCCGTTAAACGGGATTGTCGGCATGGTTGATATCATGAAGCAAACAAAACTGGATGACGAACAACGCGAATATCTGGACATCATTGAAATATCGGGGGAAACGTTGTTGATGATCATCAACGATATTCTTGATTTTTCCAAAATTGAAGCTGGTCAAATTTCGTTTGAAAATATAACCTTTAATATTCGGCACGAGATAGAGAATGTTCGGAAATTGCTGGCCTATAAAATCAAACAAAGCAAACTTGATTTTTCCGTGTCGGTAAGCGATTCTGTTCCCGTACTGATAACTGGCGATCCACTTCGGCTAAAGCAAATCTTAATTAATTTATTGAACAATGCGATTAAATTCACCAATAAAGGATTTGTCAAACTTAATGTAAGTCTCGAAGGGATTATTAATAATAATTATAAGTTACGTTTTGAGGTTGAAGACTCCGGAATTGGCATTTCTTTGCAAAATCAAAGTAAATTGTTTAAGTCATTCACACAGGCCGATACTTCAACAACACGAAAGTTTGGAGGAACAGGTCTGGGCTTGGCAATATGCAAGCGATTGACCCATATGATGAAGGGAGAAATAGGGGTCGAAAGCGAGCTCGAAAAAGGCTCGTTGTTTTGGTTTACCGCTGTTTTTGATCCTGTCGTTTCAGGGAAAAGGCCGGAAAATCCGAACGCTTTTATTTTATCGAGTGAAGAACCGTTGAACATTTTATTGGCGGAAGACAATGAAATTAATGCCAAAGTGTCGATGTTGTGTATCCGAAAGTTGGGACATAAAACGGTTTTGGCTCGTAATGGAATTGAAGCGGTAGATCTGTTTCAACGAAACAATTTTGACATCATCTTGATGGATGTTCAAATGCCAGGCATGGATGGGGTAGAAGCAACTCGCGAAATCAGGCGAATTGAACAACAAAACGGTGTTGAAACACCAATCCCGATTATTGCAATGACCGCTAATAAGTACAGCGATGATATTCGATTATTCATGAAAAGTGGCATGAATGATCATCTTGGCAAACCTTTTAAACCAATAGAACTGGATGCTGTTATTAAAAGAAACCTTAACTTTAAAGAAGTTTGACTATACTATTCTTAGCTTATTTAACGCATGGTAACAACTGAATTAGATCTTACAGGGAAGAAAATTCTGATTGTAGAAGATAATGACACGAGCCGTTATTATTATCAGACGGCTTTGGGGCAATGTAACGCAACTAGCTTGTGGGCTAAAAACGGCGTCGAAGCAGTTTCTGTATTTAAATCAGAACCGGGCATTGAGTTGGTATTGATGGATCTTAATATGCCGGAGATGGATGGTTTTGAGGCAACGAGGCAGATCAAAATAATGAATCCTGCTATTCCAATCATTGTTCAAAGTGCCTTCATTTTATCTGGTGAAGAATCAAAAAGTTACGAAGCTGGGTGTGACGACTTCATTGCGAAACCTGTCCGGTTAAGAACCTTAATGAACGCGATCCAAAAGCATTTAAAATAATTCAGCAAAGGCTCCGAATCTGGTCTCTGAATTGTAAGGGGTCAACGCAATAAAGCCCTTTTTAACGTAACCGTCAGCTAACAGTGGCGGATTTTTTTTTGCCCTATTTTCAGCAAACTCATTGTAATCTCCTTTGGGGTGAAAAACAATCTTAAAGACTCCGTGGGCATCCTGATGAATTCTTTGCTCAATCATTTGACTGAAATAACCCATCGTAAATCGCGGATTAATTTCAAGGCACGGATGAAGTTTGAGTTGGTGATTTTCGTCTAAATAAACGATGGCATCAATGCCTAATATTCCCCGATGGCTTTCGCAAAATGCCGATTTGGCAAGCTCTTCGCCTAGTTTCGATCCTGCTTCTTCCAAAATATTCGTTGAGATTGGTGGCTTCTTGTCATTGCTGAAGTTCAAAAAATGACCGGTGTATTGCCCATTACTGTTGCAGGAAAAAAAACTGGATCCCAAATAGAAAACGTCACCGTTTTGTCTAATCTCAAATTGAAAAGAAAGGTCAGCTTGTTTATTCAACCAAGGTTCTGCACTCAGGTATCCCTGCTGTTCCAAAACTCCTTTAATCCATTGTCGGTTCGCTTCATTTAGCTTATCCTTGCGCAGTACGAGTAGTCCCCGCCCCGACGAACTTAAAGGAGCTTTCACCACGATTGGCCGTTTCTTTATCAGGAGTTCTTCAATTTCCAATTCGGTAGTCACAATCTGAGGAACGATCTCGGTCCCTCCGATTTCTGCAATCGTATTTCCTTTCAGAAATTCAGACAAAAATGTGGCTGAAGCCTTTCGTTCAAACAAACCTTTCTGCTTCTCATCCCATCCATTGAGGTCGGAGTTCAAAAACTTAAATAAATGAGCTGCCACCGGGCTTTTTCCCCATGGCTTGAAATCGAACAGCATCTTTGGATGATCTGAGGCATATTGTTGTACCTCCGCTTTTGTCATGAAAGTAGGAGCAGATAATCCTGTTTTTCTTAGCTGATCAACAAAGCCAGAACCCGGGATCGTTTCACAAATGACAATATCGCTTTCTTTCGCGACGACGAACATTAATGGAGCTAAGTCTGCTTCGAATTTCTGCAGCAAATTAGGCGGGACATAGTAGGGCGAACCATTGGCAATAGCAATTTCGCAGGTGGGATTGAAATGAAAAACTGATACCGTATTTGTTGTCACTTTTTGCGGTAAAAATACCAATTCCTGTTGTTTCTATTCATCTTTTTAAACATAAATGGACCAAAGACAAACACGGTTGTTTATATTTGTTGAGTGCATGTGAAATTTTAACCGTGAAAATAGCCCCCCACAAACGAAACATGAATATTCTCATCAAACTTACTTGGATAAGTAAAGTTGTTTTGTTGGTGAGTGCGATTTTAATCATTCAGCTTACCGGATTTGCACAGGATAAGAAGGCTCTAAAATTGTTCAATGAAGCAAAAACCTATTACAGCAACCGGCAAAACCAGAAAGCTTTGGATAAACTGAATGATGCGATTCGGCAGGATCCTAGTTTTGTTGACACCTATTTGCTGGCCGCCGATATTTATAATGAAATAGATTCCACAGATCTTCAAATTGATGCGCTTCAGCAAGCAATTGCAATAGATTCCTCTAAGTTCCCAAAAGCCTACTACGTATTGGGAAATGCTTATTACCGCATTGGTAAATATTCGCAGGCTTCAGAAGCCTATCAAAATTTTTTAACAACTGGTTTGGCTGGGAAACTGGCTTCAAAAACAGAAAAACGTAATAGCGACTGTAGATTTGCAGCGGAATTGATGAAAAACGAAGTCCCGTTTCATGCTGAAAATATGGGTGATGCAGTGAATACTGATCTAGATGAATATTGGCCTTCCTTAACTATCGATGGGAAAACATTGATTTTTACCCGGTTGGTGCCGTGTGGAAATCAAACCAATGAGTTGATGCCACGTTACCAGGAAGATTTTTATGAATCGGTGCGACAAACCGACGAATGGCTGGAAGCACAGCCGTTATTATCGATTAATACCAATCAGAATGAGGGGGCCCAAAGTGTTTCTGCCGACGGGAAATTGATCTTTTTCACAGCGTGTAATCAACCTCAGGGATACGGCAGTTGCGATATTTATTTCACCCGGCAGTTAAATGGCTCCTGGACAAAACCACAAAACGCAGGAGCTCCGGTAAATAGCGGCGCCTGGGAATCGCAACCTTCAGTTTCTGCAAATGGCGAATACCTCTATTTTGTAAGTAACAGAAAAGGTGGAAACGGAGGGATGGATATTTGGCGCTGTCGTTTGGACGGTTTCAATTTGCATGGGCATCCGGTTTGGGGAAAGCTTGAAAATCTTGGTGATTCAGTGAATACAACAGGCAACGAAATGTCACCTTTTGTACATGCCGATGGCGTTACTTTGTATTTTGCCTCCGATAATTGGCCGGGCCTGGGAGGAAACGACCTGTTTATCACCCGACTTAAAAATGACAGCGTTTGGACAACTCCTGTTAACCTAGGCTACCCGATAAATTCCAGTAAAGACGAACAAGGAATGATCGTGGATGCTGCAGGAAACAATGCTTACTATTCTTCTGACCGTCCAGGTTCAAAAGGCGTTGATATTTATCGCTTTAAGTTGAATGAAGAGGCGCAACCGACTCCGGTTTCTTATGTGAAAGGTACTGTGTACGACAAGTTAACGGGAAGAGCGCTGCAAACGGTCGTTGAATTAATTGATTTGGAAAAGGACCAGGTCGTGTCCCGCACAGAGTCCAATGCCGCGAATGGCGAATTTTTGGTGTGTTTGCCATTGGGCAGGGAATATGCATTCAACGTTTCAAAGACCGGCTATTTATTCTTTTCAGAGAATTTCTCGTTGAAGGAAGTTCGACAGATAACAGATCCGACTCATCTCGAAATTGGCTTAAATCCGCTCGAAGTTGGGAACTCGACCGTTTTGCGCAATATTTTCTTTGAAACCGATTCCTATGAATTGCTCAATCAGTCACAAGCAGAACTGAATCAATTGATTGTGTTCATGAAACAAAACCCCAGTGTTTCAATTGAAATTGGAGGACACACCGACCACGTTGGCGCAGAGGATTATAATTTGATTCTTTCGGAAAACAGAGCCAAAGCAGTTTCTCAGTATTTAATTGAGGCCGGAATAGATGACTTTCGCCTGGCATATAAAGGTTATGGTTATTCCGTGCCGGTAGCCGGCAATGATACCGCCGAAGGGAGGTCGCAAAACCGCAGAACCGAGTTCAAAATTATCGGCCTTTCTAAATAATACCATCCCCTTGAATTGGCTTTTTGGTGCTTTATTTTGCTTGCTGCTAGTTGATTAATGTCAACTTTGAATTTGTTAATATTTCCAACTATTTAGAAGCTTGTTAAATTAAGCTTCTAATTCTCGAATCTGATCGAGTATTGATAAATTTGAGTACCATAAATCAACTTAACACGATGAAAAAAAATATTCTTTCTCTGTTTTTAAGCTGCTTTCTATTCGTACATATCTATGCCCAGCAGGCAACGCAATGGAGAGGAGCAAACTCTGAAGCAAAATATCCAGCACCTAATTTAATCGCGCAATGGCTGGAAACAGGACCGGAAGTGATTTGGCATTTCGATGAACTCGGCGATGGTTTTTCTTCTCCGGTTTTTGCAAATGGCAAAATTTATATCGCCGGAATGGCAAACAGTTTGGGGTATATTTCTATTTTGAATGAATCGGGTCAGCTGATCAAGAAAGTAGAATATGGAACCGAATTCGAAGTGAGCTATCCCGGGTCCCGCGCAACACCAACAATAGTTGGTGATTTGGCATACATTTCTACCGGATACGGAGAATTAATCTGTGTCAATTTAGAAACAGGAAAGCGACTTTGGAGCAAGAACTTAAGTGAAGACTTTGGCTCTGAGAACTTACGTTTCGGTTTTACCGAATCGATAGTTGTTGATGGTGATCAATTGTATTTCACACCGGGTGGAAAGGACTTTAATTTGGTCGCTTTTAACCGCATAAGTGGCGATTTGATTTGGAAAAGTTCAGGGAATGGCAAGCTTTCAGCTTATTGTACCCCCAAATTGGTTCAAGTTGAAGGCCGACAAATCCTGGTAACTCACATGTCTGATGATATTGTCGCAGTTGATACGAGGGATGGAAAAGTTTTATGGACCTACCCGCATCCGAATCAATATAACATTCATCCCAATACGCCAATCTTACAGGATGGTGATTTGCTCTGTTTTAGCGGTTACGGGCAAGGATGCGTACGATTGCACTTGAATGCTGATGGCTCAGCCGTGACCAAAGTTTGGAGCACTGAAAAGATGGACAACCAAATGGGAGGTGCTGAGATCGTCGATGGTTTTATTTACGGATCAGGTCACAAAAGTCGGGGATGGTATTGTCTGGATTGGAAAACCGGTGAAGAGAAATGGCAATCCTCAGCTTTGGGAAATGGTGTGATCATCATGGCAGGCGATAAATTTATAATCTATTCCGAGCGAGGAGAATTAGCGTTGGTCAATCCAAATCCAAGTGACTTTGAAATCATTTCAAAAGCAAAAGTTGAATTTGGAACGGCACAACACTGGGCACATCCGGTGGTATACAATGATATTTTATACGTGCGACACGGAAATTCTTTGATCGCATACAAAATTTCGGTTTAGACCGATTTTTAAAACTTAACAAAACTAACTGAATCAATGAGAAAAATAATAGCCCTGTCGTTTTTTGTCGCAACTTGCTTATTATCAAATGCACAAATTTACCAGTTTCGTGGGCCTTCGCGCGATGGAAAATTCCCGGAAACAGGTTTGATGAAAGCATGGCCGGCTGAAGGACCGAAACTATTACTCGAAATGGAAGGAATAGGGAAAGGCTATTCTTCTGTCATTTCAAATGGGAAATATATTTACGCCTCGGGAATGATTGACACCCTGGATTGCCTGACCTGTATCGATTTTGACGGTGAACAACAATGGCAGGTCGCCTATGGTGAGTCCTGGAAAAAATCGTTTGCCGACACCCGAAGCACACCGACAATTGAAGACGACCGAGTCTATCTGATTAGTGGAATCGGGGAATTAGTCTGTTTGAATGCTGAAACCGGTGAAATTATTTGGAAACAAAACGTTGACCGTGACTTTGAAGCCGATTGGCATATTTGGGGAGTGTCAGAATCGCCGCTGATCGTGGGCGATTTGGTAATTTGTACGCCCGGTGGAAAGAAAACCTCTGTCGTCGCTTTCAATAAACTGACGGGAGAGATGGTTTGGGAAACAGGCAGTATCGGCGGACAGCGTGCCTATGCTTCACCAACGACATTCAATTTAGACGGGCAGCAATATATTTTGGCTGAAACAGCTACAAATTTACTTGTGATTGATCCGCTGGATGGTACTGTCAAAATGAATTACCAGTACTACGAACATGATAAATGGTCGGATCAACCGGGGCTGATTTGGACAAATATTCCACTGATTAAAGGTGATGAGATCTTCCTCTCAATGGGGTACGATTACCCGGCTAAGATGCTAAGGGTAAATGACGACCGGACAGGTTTTGAAGAATTATACACCGACACCATTTTCGACAATCACCATCATGGTCTAATTGAGTTGGATGGTTACATATACGGTTCGAACTGGGAAAATAACCGCAAAGGGAACTGGTTGTGCAAAAATTGGGAGACCGGTGAAATATCTTATAACGAGCCTTGGAATACCAAAGGAGCCATTGTGTTTGCCGATAGCATGCTTTACATCTACGAGGAACAACGAGGAACGGTGGCATTGGTAAAACCTGATCCGGAAAAATTTGAGGTCGTAAGCAGTTTTCAGGTAAAAAAGGGGAGTGGTCCGCATTGGGCTCATCCTTTTATTAACGATGGCAAACTTTTCCTGCGTCACGGCGATGTACTGCAGGTTTATGAAATTAAAGAATAGGTGAAAAAGAATCCGGTCCATATAATTCTGTTGTTGGCGATCCTGGTCGGATTGGCAGGTTTTGTGTATTGGTTTACGACCGATCCGGTGAAAGATTTAGCCGTTAGCGTTCCGGGAAAAGATAACCGGCAAAAAGGCAACCTCATTGAAGAAATCATTAAAATCGGTGAAAAGTTCCAGCTGTTTGGAAAAGCCAGTGAATCCAGTTTTGTCGGTACATGGCCGCGTTTTCGGGGCGAGAACTTCGATAATATCGTTAGCGAAAAACAGCATTTGAAAGACAATTGGGATGCCGGTGAGCCGGAGATAAAATGGTCGGTCGAATTAGGCGAAGGGCACGCCGGCGCTGCAATTTACAAAGGTTTGGTTTATGTAATGGACTACGATGAAGAATCCCGTGAAGATGCGTTACGCTGCTTTTCTCTATTGGATGGAAAGGAAATATGGCGGCGTTCCTACGGCATCCATGTGAAACGGAATCATGGCATGTCACGCACCGTTCCGGCCGTTACTGACGATTATGTCGTTACCATCGGTCCTCGCTGTCAGGTCATGTGTGTTGACCGTAAAACCGGCGATTACTTATGGGGAATTGATATGGTGAAAGAATACGGTTCAGTCATTCCGCAGTGGTACACAGCCCAATGTCCCTTGATCGATGGCAACAAGGTCATTCTGGCTCCGGCCGGAAGTAAACTGATGATCGCTGTTGATTTGCAGACCGGAGAAAAAATTTGGGAATGCCCGAACGACCTTCAGTATAACATGTCGCATTCGTCGATCATGCCGATGACTTTAAACGGTGAAAAAATGTATGTGTACAGTGCGAATGGTGGTATTTGTGGCATATCGGCCAGTGGTGACGACGAAGGAACAGTACGTTGGTATTCCAATGAATGGCGTTTTTCGGTGGTTGCTCCTTCTCCTTTAATTTTTCCTGATGGTCGGATTTTTCTGACGGCAGGTTATGGTGCAGGAGGGATGATGATCAAAGTAATTCCGACAGGAGATAGCTACCAAGTTGATGTTTTAGCGGAGTACAAACCGAAAGACGGACTGGCTTGTGAGCAACAAACGCCGGTGTACTACAACGGTTTTGTATATGGCATTCTACCCAAGGATGGCGGTGCATACCGGAATCAATTGGTTTGTGTGAGCCCCGATGATGTGCAAAAAATTCGGTGGACTTCAGGGAAGGTCAGCCGGTTCGGATTGGGACCTTACCTGATTGCTGATGGCAAAATGTACATTTTGAGTGATGATGGAACGCTGACTATGATCAAGCCGGATCCCAATCAGTACATCCAGTTGGCGCACAAGAAGCTGTTCGATGGGCATGATGCGTGGGCTCCTTTGTCCATCTCAGATGGTTTGCTGCTTTTACGCGATTCGAAAACCATGTTTTGTTTGGATATCAGTGAATAGAAGACTATGAAAAAACGAACGTTAATCAATATTATTCTAATCGTTTCAGCGCTGGCCATTGCGTTTATCATTGGACGAGATTTTGTAGTCAACCGACAGGGAAAGCAGTTGGAAAATCCCTATGAGCTGGATTTGAAACAATTTGCACAGGTTAACCCGGAAGAAATTTTATATGCGGAAACAAAAGCGATCCAATTGAATATCAACGAGGCTTATGCGTTGTCAATATTTAGCGATACCATGTACGTCGTGGCCGACAGTACTTTGTTGCTAGTCAATCAGGAAGGTCAAATATTGAAGTCATTTCAACTTTCGGTACCGGCAACTGCCATTGCTGTCAATCAGTCGATTTGGTTAGCCTTAAAAAACAGGATTATCAATTTAAACAAGGATGGGGATGTCCTAAAGGAATGGGCTGATTTAGGTCCTCGCTCAGTGCTAACATCTTTGGCCGTAGATGATCAATCAGTTTTTGCTGCAGATGCCGGTAATCGGGTCGTTTATCAATTTTCAAAGTTGGGGGAGTTGAAGCAAAAATTGGGAGAACGGGATGAGCAGAAAGGCCTGGAAGGGTTTACTGTTCCAAGCCCGTATTTTGATGTTGCGTTGAGTGAGGATGGCTTTCTCTGGGCTGTAAATCCGGGAACACACAGTTTGATTAACTTCAATGTCGATGGAAGTTTGCGCACTTACTGGTCAAAATCGTCCGCCAATACAGCGGGTTTCAGTGGCTGTTGCAATCCGGCTCATATGTGTATCGCCACTCAGGATAAATTCATCACCAGCGAAAAAGGAATTGTGCGGGTGAAGGTTTACGACCAGCACGGAGAATATCAGGGAGTGGTCGCTGCACCCGATCAGTTTGATGAATACAGTTTGGCGCCGGACGTTTGTGTTGATAATCAAGGAAGGATTGTTTTGCTGGATTTCAACCGGAAACAGATTCGCTTTTTTGAAGCCAAAAACAAGGAACTATGAAACGAAGAGAATTTCTAAGACAATCGGCACGTGTTGGAATTTTGACAGCGATGGCTGGTGGAGTAGTGCTTTTAGCCAGCAAAAACAGAATTGACTGGACTTGCACCGAAAATAAAACCTGCAAGGCTTGCACAAAATATGCTTCTTGTGATTTAGACCAAGCGATAGGAAACAGGAAAAATGAAAAAGGATAAACAACAAAATAGTCGAACCAGCCGGCGCGAATTCATTCAAAAGAGTATGCGGCTGTCGATGGGGATAGGACTCGCTGCAGTTGGTGGATTGGTGGCTTTTCGTGTTCATGCCGATGATACGGTTTGGCAGCTCGATCCATTTAAGTGCGTGGCTTGTGGTCGGTGTGCCGATTATTGCGTCATGACCCCTTCGGCTGTAAAATGCGTGCATGCTTTCGATCTTTGCGGGTACTGCGACCTGTGTGGTGGTTACCTCAAACCCAATGCGAATGCCCGGTCAACAGCGGCGGAGAACCAATTGTGCCCAACCTCGGCTATACGTCGGAAGTTCGTTGAAGAGCCTTATTTTGAATACGAAATAGAAGAGAAATTATGCATTGGCTGTGGCATTTGTGTGGAAGGTTGTACCGCTTTCGGAAATGGATCGTTGCATTTGCAGGTGCGTCACAATGTATGTGTGAATTGCAATGAATGTTCTATCGCACGGGTTTGTCCCGCAGATGCCTTTCAGCGGGTACCGACTTCTCAGCCATACCTGATAAAAGGAGAGTGGACCAAAGACCAGGATAAGAAAAAACAAAGCCCAACCGGATAGAGCCCATGAAAAAGAGACTAATAAAACTAACCCTGTTGATTTTTTTCATCTGCCTGGCGGTTACAAGCTTTGCACAACAGCAGCGATTTCCAAAACCTGAATTCGAAACCGGTTATGTGCAGCCGCCAACCCAGCAACCATTACCACGGGCATTGTTTCTCGAATATCTGGATGTAATTGTCTTGATTGGTGCACTGATTTTGGTATCCTGGTTTTTACTGAAGAAGCGTTCGCGTCAAGGCGTGCTGTGGACATCAGTATTCTCATTGTTGTACTTCGGATTTTACCGCGAGGGCTGCATCTGTGCTATCGGAAGTATTCAGAATGTTGCTTTGGCGATCTTCGATCCTACTTATACTTTGCCTCTGACGGCACTCTTATTTTTCCTGATTCCGTTGATAACCGCGCTCTTCGCTGGCCGAACCTTTTGTGCAGGTGTTTGCCCGCTGGGGGCCATTCAGGATTTGGTTGCTTTTAAACCCATTGAATTGCCGCGTTGGTTGCAGAAAGTCTTGGGACTGATTCCATATGTCTATTTATCGCTGGCAGTACTTTATGCGGCAACCAGATCCGAGTTTTTGATTTGTCGCTACGATCCCTTTGTTGGTTTCTTTCGCTTCGACGGAACCTTCCAGATGTTACTGCTGGGTGGACTTTTCCTTCTAGTAGGCGTATTTGTAGCCCGCCCGTATTGTCGCTTTTTTTGTCCATATGGCGTATTGTTGGGATGGATGTCTTCGTTCTCAAAAAAGCACGTCACAATCACGCCTTCGACCTGCATTCAATGTAAACTTTGTTCCAACTCGTGTCCGTTTGGAGCAATAGAAGAACCACTATTGGAAGAGGGTAAACGCCGTTCAAATGTAAACCGATTGATGACCTACTTGATTCTCATTCCAATATGGATGGGGATCGGCGGGCTTTCCGGTTCGATGCTACACGGTACGTTGGCAAAATTCAATAAAACAGTTTATTTGGCTGAAATGCTGGTCCAGAATCCCGATATCCGCTTTAATCAGGAAAATATTGATGCCCGCACATTCATGCAAAAAGGAAAGACGATGGACGAGCTGGTGGTAGATGCACAAAAAATTAAAAGTCAATTTTATTGGGGAGGATGGATTGCCGGTGCATTCATGGGGCTGGTCGTTGGACTGGTTTTGGTGAATTTATCGTCTTACCGCCGACGAAATGATTATGAACCCGATCGAACAAATTGCCTGAGTTGTGGACGATGCGTTGATTATTGTCCCGTAAAATGAGGTTTTGCTATGATGACTATAAACGATAAAAAGCATTTGGCCCGGGGGCTTGCTTGGTTTGGAGCTATTTTTAGCCTGGTGGTCAGCGTGATGTTGATTGCGAATTACTTTCAACTGAAATCTGTTGATCCGTTGGAAAGCCCGGCTCTGAAGGTTCTCGTGGAGCAACTACATGAAAATCCGCATGATGATGTGTTGAAGGAAAATATTCGGGCACTCGACTTAATGATTCGCAAAGCCTACTTCACCAGCCAATGGCAAATCAGAACCGGAACCTGGATGTTGATTCTGGGAGTATTGGTTCTCATTCTGTCGATTCGTTGGCAGAAATCCCTTCGCAACGAATTAGATGAGCTTGAATCCATCGATAAGAATCCCTTTCTGGACAAACAACTCGCTCGTAAAGGAGTCATATATACCGCTCTTGGAATTTTTATGCTAGCCTTACTTTCCGGTTTCTTATCGGGCAATATCCTGGATCAGTATGATTCAACAAAAGGACAGGACCAAGAGGCAGATTCAGCGGTCGAAATCATTGTGGCTAAGCCAGTGGAGCAAAATTCGGAGACTATTGCAGATTCTTCAAAGTCAGTTAGTATGCAAGAAAAAACTTCAGATGAAATAGTCGAAGTGCCTATAAATGAAGAACTAGATAAAAAAGAAGAAATAGAGAGTAAAAGTGAAGAGGTTAAGAAAATCAAGTCCGAACCGACAGTCCCTTCCAGAGAACAAATTCGAAAAAACTATCCATTCTTCCGGGGACCCGATGGTGACGGAATGAGTTATAAAACCGGCGTACCAAAATCATTTGACGGGCCGAACGTGAAAAACGTTTTGTGGAAAGCGAGTGTTCCGAAGCATGGTTACAACTCACCGATAATTTGGAACGATCGACTCTTTCTTACCGGAGCCGATAGTGAGGCTCGCATGGTGTATTGCTTCGATAAAAACAGCGGAAAGCTTTTGTGGGAATCTGCTGCTGACAATATTCCGGGCTCGCCGGCAAAAATGCCCAAGGTTACTGAAGATACGGGATTAGCAGCTTCGACAATGGCTACAGACGGACAGGCTGTTTTTGCAATTTTTGCAACCGGTGACCTTATCGCACTCGATTTTGAGGGGAAAAGACTTTGGGCTAAAAACCTTGGAGTACCCGACAACCACTATGGACACTCGTCATCGCTGGTAATTTATAAAAACAAATTACTCATTCAGTACGATACCAATAAAGGGGGCAAGCTGATCGCCCTCTCCACTGCCGATGGATCTCAAAAATGGGAAACAACCCGAAATGTAAAGATTTCGTGGGCATCACCGGTTCTGGTTAATACAGGAACACGAGATGAAATTATTTTGACGGCCGATCCGCTGGTGGCCGGATACGACCCCGAAACCGGCAAGGAACTGTGGACTGTTGAGTGCATGATGGGTGAGGTTGGCCCATCGGTTGCCTATGCGAATGGCTTGGTGTACGCGGCAAACGAGTATGCAACCATGGCTGCTATTAGGTTGGGAGGCTCGCCAGAGATCATCTGGGAGGAGCAGGAATATCTCCCCGAAGTGGCCAGTCCGCTGGCAGCAAACGGTCTGCTGATTGTTGCGACAAGTTATGGCGTACTGGCTTGCTATGATGCTGAAACCGGCGACAAATACTGGGAACATGAAGCTGCGAGTGGTTTTTATGCGTCACCGGTTTATGCTGACAGTAACGCCTATGCGATTGACATGAGCGGCAAAATGTACGTGATCAGGATGGCTAAAGAGTTTGAATTGGTTGCGGAGTCTAATCTTGGGGAGAAAGCTTTTGGCACACCTGTATTCTCGGAGGGGAAACTATACCTCAGGGGAGTCGAAAATCTGTATTGCATAGGAGGTAACTAGTATGGCAGAAGATCTTCAACATATCCACAAGCAGGTTGATGAAATCATTAGTAACCGGGGGCGGACGAAAAAGTCGCTGATCCCGATTTTGCAAGACATTCAGCGTCATTTCAATTATTTGCCAGAAGAAGCATTACAATACTTGGTCGAACAGAGCGAAATTACGCCCGAAAACATAACCAGTGTCGCAACATTCTATTCCCAGTTCCGGATGAAGCCTGCGGGACGACACATGATCAAAGTTTGTGTTGGAACAGCTTGCCATGTTAAAGGAGCGATGCAGGTTTACGATTCATTTAAGCGTCATTTTAAGTTGAATGATAATGATCTAACAGATATTACCGGAACTTACACTTTAGAAAAGGTTGCTTGCCTGGGCTGTTGTACATTGGCACCTGTTGTGCAGGTCGATGATGTGACCTACGGACATGTCACCTCGGATAAAGTGGAGTCGGTCATTGCTGATTTTGAGAGTCAGGTTGGAAAGCGAGGCGATCGCAAGCAATTTCGCAATGCTGATGGCTCCGAGTTTCAGGGCGAAATCCGAATTGGATTAGGATCGTGCTGTGTTGCCAGTGGCAGCGAAGAGGTGAAACGTGAAGTTGAAAATACAATTATCGGGACAGGGATTAACCTGCAACTCAAAAATGTGGGCTGCGTGGGGATGTGTCACCAGGTTCCTTTGCTCGAGGTTATTGACGAAAAGCAAAATCATAAACTATACGCGAAAGTAAAACCGAATGAGGTTTCCGGGATTATCAATTCGCACTTTAAGCCCAAAAGTTTGCTGGGAAGGTTGAAGGCCAAAGGCTACAGCTTCCTGGAAAAAATGCAGAGCGACGAATCATGGGAAGGTGTGGAACGTTACGCTTTGGATGTTCGAGAGGACATGGTTTCCGGTTTTCTGGATCGTCAGCTGCCAGTTGCTACTGAGCATCGTGGGGTCATCAATCCGCTCGACATGGACGAATATCGCAGTCATGGCGGCTTTGAGGCGCTAACGAAAGTACTGGGCATGGACAGGCAGGAACTTATTCAAACGGTTAAAGAAAGCGGTTTACGCGGCCGTGGCGGCGCTGGTTTTTTGACAGGCTTGAAGTGGGAGTTTGTTGAAAAAGAAAAAGCCGAACACAAATATCTGATTTGTAATGGTGACGAGGGGGATCCGGGGGCGTTTATGGATCGGATGATTCTCGAGTCGTATCCTTATCGGGTCATTGAGGGGATGCTTATTGCCGCTTATGCAGTAGAAGCTACCGAAGGCTATTTTTACATCCGCGCCGAGTATCCGCTGGCTGTCATTCGAATTCGGCAGGCACTAATCAATTGCCGCGAACAAAATTTATTGGGTGAAAATATATTGGGCTCAAACTTTAGTTTCGATATGCAGATTTACGAGGGTGCCGGTGCATTTGTCTGCGGTGAAGAAACAGCACTGATGACTTCAATCGAAGGAAATCGGGGATTCCCGACAATTCGTCCGCCATTCCCGGCGCAGAAAGGGCTTTGGGGATTTCCCACGCTCATCAATAATACCGAGACCTTCGCACAAATTTCATACATCATTCGCAACGGAAAAGAACAATATTGTTCAATTGGTACCGAGCAGTCGAAAGGCACTAAAGTGTTCTCGTTGGCCGGTAAAATAAATCGCGGAGGACTGATTGAAGTGCCGATGGGGATTACCATTCGGGAAATTGTGGAAGAAGTCGGCGGTGGTGTCCAAAATGGAAAAAAGTTCAAAGCCGTTCAGGTTGGAGGCCCTTCGGGAGGCTGCATTCCTGCCTCACTGGCCGATACACCGATCGATTACCAGTCGCTAACCGCAGTGGGTGCGATGATGGGATCTGGAGGGTTGGTCGTGTTGGACGAGGACGATTGTATGGTTGACATTGCACGTTACTTCCTGTCATTTACTCAGAATGAATCGTGTGGAAAATGTACTTTTTGTCGGATTGGAACCAAACGCATGCTGGATATCCTGAATCGGATTTGCAGCGGGAAAGGTACGCTTAAGGATCTGGATGAATTGAAATATTTGGCTGAATGGACAAAAAAAGGAAGTTTATGCAACCTGGGAAAATCAGCGCCAAACCCAATTCTGACAACGCTCAAATATTTTCATGAGGAATACGAAGCACATTTGGAAGGACGTTGCCCTGCCGGAAAGTGCACCGAAATGATTAGCTACACGATTACAGATGATTGCATCGGTTGTACCAAATGCGCGCAGAAATGCCCGGTTGATGCCATCAAATTTGAAGCACATAAGAAGCACTCGATCAACACAGAACTTTGCATCAAGTGCGATGCTTGTCGCCCGGTTTGCCCGGTCGACGCTGTGAAAGTGCTCTGAGTTGCGTGTTTCGAGTTACAAGTTTCGCCTTTACAACAAAAGTGAAGAGAATGAAAAGTTACAAGGATTTAGAGGTTTATCAGGAAGCATGTAAACTGGCGATCAAAGTTCATCGGGTGAGTTTGGAGCTACCGAAATATGAACTTTACGAGCAGGGGAGTCAGATTCGGAGAAGTTCAAAAAGCATTAAGGATAATATTGCTGAAGGATTTGGGCGAAGAAGATACAAGGATGAATTTATTCGCTTTTTGATATTTGCACATGCATCTTGTGATGAAGCGATTTCGCAACTAAGCATGATTAATGAAATCTATTTTGAAAATAGTGGATTAAATGAACTGCTTAGTGAATATGAGATTCTCAGAGCAAAAATCAATAAATTCATCCAATATGTAGAAAGTAATTGGCAGACTCCAACCCGTAACTTGAAACACAAAACATTGCAATAATGATTAAACTCAAAATAAATAGCCAATCCATCGAAATTCCGAAAGGAACAACTGTTTTGGAAGCAGCCCGAAAGTTAGGCATCAATATACCCACGATGTGCCACCTGGAGGGAACTGAGCATTTTACCTCGTGCATGGTTTGCCTGGTGAAAGATGCCGGCAATGGTCGCTTGCTTGCTTCCTGCTCCATGCCGGCGATGGATGGAATGGAAATAATCACCGACGACGCTGAATGCCTTGAATCGCGAAGAGTGTCACTGGAGCTACTACTGAGCGAGCATGTTGGCGATTGCGAAGCTCCCTGTCAATTGGTATGTCCCGCCCGTATGAATATCCCACTGATGAACCGACTGATTGCCAGCGGGAACTTCAGCAAGGCTATCGAGGTTGTGAAACGTGACATTGCTTTGCCTGCTATTCTGGGACGGATTTGTCCTGCTCCCTGCGAAGCGGGTTGTCGGCGTAAATCCATCGATGAGGCTGTTTCCATTTGCCTGTTGAAGGGTTTTGCTGCAGATAACGAATTGACTACAAATAAACACTCTGTAGCGTCAAGCAGCAATTCAGGCCGCAAAGTTGCAATTATTGGAGCTGGCCCGGCCGGACTGGCAGCTGCTTTTTATCTGAGCAAAGCAGACCATTCAATTTCAATTTTCGAGAAAAATGAGAAAGCCGGAGGTGACTTGCTGAAAATTGAAGAAACAGTTCTACCCGCGAATATTCGGGAAATCGAGATTCAAACTATTTTGAATTCCGGTGTAGCCATTCAATACCAAACAGAAATTGATAAAGTCCGCTTCACAGAATTACAACAGAATTTTGATGCCGTTATATTGGCAACAGGAGCCATGAACGGTGCAATGGAAGAGTGGGGGTTGACTCTCTCTAAAAGTGGGATTGAAGTCGATAAAAAAACCTACCAAACGATACTTCCAAAGGTTTTTGCGATTGGCAACGCCTTACGGCCTTCAAAACTGGCAGTTCGGTCGGTCGGGCAAGGGAAGGAGCTGGCTCACCTACTGGATGAATACTTTAAAAATGATGTGCTGCATGCATTGCCGGAGCGATTCAATTCAAAGTTTGGGAAGCTGATCGAAACCGAGTATGTAACCTATTTGAAGGAGAGCAACACCAATAAACGCGTGGATGCAAGTGGAGGAAAGGCACACGGATTTTCCAGCGAAGAGGCCGTGGCTGAAGCTAAACGCTGCTTACATTGTGATTGTCGAAATCCGGAAAGCTGCAAACTGCGGGCGTTGGCCGACGAATTTGGAGCAGTTCAAAAACGGTTCCAATATGACGATCGTGTGCTCGTTGAAAAAGAATTTGTGTCAAAAAAGATCGTCTACGAACCCAATAAATGCATCAAATGCGGCATCTGTGTTCGACTGACCAAACAGCATCAGGAAGCGTTTGGCTTTAGCTTTATCGGGCGGGGATTTGATGTTCGGATTGGCGTTCCCTTTTCAGAATCGATAGAAAAGGCTTTGGAGAAAACAGCGGTTTTAGTCGCTGAAAAGTGCCCGACTGGAGCGTTGGCTTTACTGGATTCGGAGGAACAATTATAGTTTAAATGAAGCGTTCAATTTAAAAATGCGAAGAAAAATATACCTACTACTTTCAATCCTTTGCTTTTCTGTTTTGGCTAGTGCCCAAAGCGAATGGCCTATTTTTAGAGGAAATCAGGAATTGACCGCATCAATCAAGGCCGATCTTTCGCCTGACCTGAAACTACTGGCTTCCTTTCAAACGGAAGATGAAATAAAGGCATCGCCGGTTGTCAAAGACGGCATCGTGTTTTGCGGTTCGACCGATGGATGGTTTTATGCCTTCAACCTGAAAGGCGAGTTGAAATGGAAATTTCAAGCTGAGAATGGCATTGAAGCTCCTGCTGTTCTATTGGATGGCAAAGTTATATTTGGCTGTCTGGACGGGCAATTAATTTGTCTGGACGAAAAAGACGGCGCGCTCCTTTGGAAATACGAAACTGAGAATCAGATTGTCGGCTCAGCCAATTGGAAGGTGATTGATGAAAAAACAGTTTTAGCTGTTGGAAGTTATGACTATTTCCTCCACGGAGTGAACTTGGCCGATGGGAAGGGATTGTGGAAATATGAATCGAATAATTTCATTAACGGAGCTCCTTCGCTATACAAGAATACTGTTGTATTTGGCGGTTGCGATGGGCTTTTACATATTGTCGATCTGGCAGTTGGGAAGGCTGAAAAGACAATTGAGCTTTCAACTTATGTTGCTTCTTCGCCGGCTATCGTAGAGAATATAGCCTATGTGGGAGATTATGACGGTCGTTTTTTTGCCGTCGACCTGCAAGCGGGAAAGGTGCTTTGGACCTATGACAATCCGGAGAAAGATCTGCCCTTTATCGCTTCGCCCGCGATCAGTGGCGATTTGATTGTCCTTGGAAATGAAGACCGTCAACTCTATGCATTCAATAGAAAAGATGGTACATTAGTCTGGACAAAGCGATTGAGCAATCGGATTGACTCGTCGAGTGCCATTGCCGGAAATTCGGTTTTTACAGCCACCATGGATGGGATGCTGTACCGGCACGATTTGAAAAGTGGCGAGGAACTGTGGACTTACGAAATTGGCAGCCGAATATCAGGCTCACCGGCTATTAGCGATGGAAAGCTAATTATTGGTGCAAGTGACGGCAGAATCTATATTTTCGGAACAGACTAAACCAAACAGTATGAAAATAGCGCATATTATACCAGGTTCCGGAGGCAGCTTTTATTGTGGCAATTGCCTTCGCGATAGCAAATACATGCGGGCCCTGCAGGATTTAGGCCAACAAGTAGTGAAAGTGCCGCTATACCTTCCTTTATTTGAAGATGCGCATGATTTAGCTGAAGTACCCGTTTTTTATGGCGCTGTGGACACTTACCTGAAACAGCGTTTCCCGGTTTTCCGATATATGCCTCCATTGGTTGATAAAATGCTGAACTCGAAACCTGTTTTGCATTTAGCGGCGCAAAATGCCGGTTCAACCCGTGCGAAAGGCTTGGAAGAAATGACTGTGTCAATGTTACTGGGAGAAGATGGTCTGCAAAAAGAGGAGTTGGAACGTTTGGTGGAATGGCTGAAAGAAGAAGCCAAACCTGATGTTGTCCATTTGTCGAATGCTTTGCTATTGGGATTAGCGCGTCGAATCAAACAAAAACTAAAGATTCCGGTGGTTTGCTCCCTCCAGGATGAAGACGTTTGGATTGATGTGATGAGCGAGAAAAACAGGGATGAATGTTGGGAGATCATGAAAGAACGGGCCAAAGAGGTCGACGCATTTGTAGCTGTAAGCGATTTCTATGCCGGCGATATGAAACGTCGTCTTCACCTCAATGACAAGCAACTATTCGTCAACCATATCGGTGTTGATTCGGCTGATTATTCACCTAAAGTAATTGCTGAAAAAAAACCGATAATTGGATATATATCAAGGATGTGTGAAGATAATGGGCTCGACATTTTGGTTGATGCTTATATCTTGCTGAAAGAAGATCCTGCTTTCGAATCGGTTGAGTTAAGAATAACTGGTGGCAAAACAAACGACGACACTAAATTTATTCAGGAACAGAAGAAAGTCATCGCTCAAGCTGGATTGACCGGATCGGTACATTGGGTGGAAGAATTTGAAGGGGAAGCTCGTCAACGGTTTTTCGACTTAGTAGCGCTTTTGTCTGTTCCGGTGTTGAATGGAGAAGCTTTCGGCTTGTATCAACTGGAAGCACTGGCTTCGGGCATTCCACTTGTTCAACCCGAACTGGGGGCCTTCCCCGAAGTTGTCAACCTTTCTGAAGGTGGTGTCATCTATCACCCGAACAGCCCGAAAAAATTAGCAAAAGCCTGGAAAAGTCTGATTCTGGATCCTGCCAAATTGAGCGAACTAAGTAAGGCAGGTCTCGCAGGCGTGAAAAAGCATTTCGACATTCACCAACAAGCTAAAAAGCTGGTGGATATTTATGAAAAGGTCAAAAATTGAAACTATTAATTCGATGCAAACAGATACACAGGGGGTAACGACCGATGACTGTCCCCTGAATCCTGCGTCACCCCAATAACTCATAACACGAAACTCATTTTATGCTTGAAATCAACCAACTTTGCAAAAGCTTCACCTCCGGTTCAGGAGAAAAACGAATCATTCTGGATGAACTGGACCTGACCGTTAATGCAGCCGAACGTGTAGCCATTGTTGGACCATCAGGTTCCGGTAAAAGTACCCTGCTGAATCTGATCGGTGCTTTGGATGCTCCGGATTCGGGGACGATCTTGCTGAATGGTGAATCGGTGTTCTCGAAGACTGAAGCTGAATTAGCTGTTTTTCGGAACCATTCGGTTGGCTTTGTTTTTCAATCGCATCATCTCTTGCCGCAATTTAGTTTGAAAGAAAATATACTGCTTCCGGTATTGGCTCAGCAGCGAAATATTGACCAATTGGTTCTGGAGCGAGCCGATTATCTGATGGAGCGCCTGGGAATAGCTTCTCTGCAGAAACAGCGCCCTTCGCAACTCTCGAGAGGAGAGTGTCAACGCACAGCTGTTGCCCGTGCTCTTATTAATCGTCCCAAGATTCTGTTGGCCGATGAACCTACCGGAGCACTGGATCAGCATTCCGCTGATCAGTTGGTAGAGCTATTGCTTCAGCTCAACCGGGAAGAAAAGGTGAGCTTACTGGTCGTAACTCATGCGATGCGTGTCGCTTCTCAAATGGGCAAAATTTACAACTTGACGGACGGAAAACTACTGATCAAATGAATTCAATCCGCTACGTATTGAAATCCTTGCTTCATTTTTGGAAGCTAAATGTAACGATCCTTTTGGGAGTCGCTCTCAGTACAGCTATTTTACTGGGGGCGCTGATGATTGGCGACACGGTCGCTTTCAACCTGAAGAAAATAAGCAAGCAACGCCTTGGAAATACACAGTGGACGGTATCGGGCGGGGAACGATTGTTTCGGCAACAACTGGCTAACGAAATGAACCATGACGGCGGAGCATATTCGCCTGTGTTGTTTAGCCGTGGTATGGCTGTGCTGGATGGTGGAAAAGCCCGAGCCAATCAGTTACAGGTTTGGGGAGTTGACCATTCATTCAACCCAATTGCCGGCACTGACAGCTTGTTCAATTTAAACAGTAATGAGGCGATACTGAACGAGAAGTTGGCCACTGTTTTGGGCGTAAATGTTGGCGAAGAGCTTATGTTGCGGGTCAATAAGCAAAGTGCTTACCCGGCGAACACCCCTTTGGTCTCCGCTGATGAAAGCACCATTTCGTTTCGGGTGAAGGTGAAAGCGCTGGCAAATGCTGATCAATGCGGGAACTTTAATTTGCAGCCGATTCAGTCTGCTCCGCTGAATGTTTTTGTTTCGCTGGATTTTCTGAACCGGCAAATGCAGCTGGATGCAAAAGCAAATTTAATATTGATACCGGAAGTCCAAATAGATGCTGCAACAATCATCAACCAAGTGCAAGCCAACTGGCAGCTGGCTGATTTGAACCTGGAAATATTCCGTGATTCTGCCAACATGAAATGGGGAATTCGTTCGGAGCGGGTTTTCATTGAAGAGGATTTGGAGAACAAGATCTTGCAGGCAGATTCTTCCGCCCGGTCTGTCCTGACTTACTTTGTGAATCATTTTGACGCTGGCGGACAATCGACGCCTTATTCGTTTGTATGCGGGCTGCCGGATGATGTGCTTCAGCTTGGGGATAATGCCATTGTCATTAATGAATGGCTGGCTGAAGATTTGCACGTTGAAACAAACGATTCGATTGAACTAAGCTATTTTGAAGTCGGCCCCTTGCGTCAATTGGTGGAAAAGAAAACAAAATTCAAGCTGACAGGAATTGTACCTCTTTCCGGAAAATGGGATGATCCCGCACTGATGCCTGAGATTCCCGGATTGTCGGATGCCGGACATTGCAGCGATTGGGAAACCGGTGTCCCGGTTGATTTGTCAATTATTCGTCCGAAAGATGAAGCCTACTGGAATACATACAAAGGCACACCGAAGGCATTTGTGAGCTTAAAAACTGCTCGCCACTTGTGGGGTAACCGCTATGGCAAAGCAACGGCTATTCTTTTTTCAACTCCTGATCGGGAACAGTTGGAACAGAAAATCACAAGTTCAGTTTCTCCAGAAGATTTAGCTTACGCTGTTGTTGCAGTTCAGAAAGAGGGATTGCAAGCGGCCAGTCAGGGGGTAGACTTTGGCGGACTGTTCATTGGCTTGAGCTTCTTTGTTCTATTTGCAGCTTTGCTGCTGGCTTGGCTCATGTTCCGGCTCTACCTGAACTTTCGGCGTTACGAAATCGGAACGCTTCATGCGATGGGCTTTAGGTCACGCTTAATCCGGAAGCTGTTTATGCTGGAAGGAGCCTTTCTCATTCTGCCTGGAATCCTGATTGGGATACCATTAGGCATTGCTTACAACAAAGTCGTTTTGGACGCGATCAATACCATATGGCGGGATATCGTCCGAACATCTGTGCCTGAGGCCTATTTGCAGTTACAATCTGTTCTTATCGCTATTCTCAGCATTCTCGTGATTTGTATGCTGAGTGTGTGGTTTGTTCTTCGGAAGTTTTCGAAGGAAGCGATCACCAGTGTACAACGACAACAAATTGCATCTGCCCGACTAAAGCGGCGCAATTTATGGATTGGATTAGTCTTGCTCATTCTGGCCATTGCTTTAATGTTTTGGCAGGGAGTCGGAAACGAAATTCAGCCTGAAATATTTTTTATAGCGGGATTCTTGTTGCTACCCGGGTTGCTATTTCTCGTCGATTTTGGATTTCAAAAGATACTTACCAAACAAGCGAATGGCTTACCATACGGACATTTCTCAGCCCTGTTGACTTTTGCTGATCGGCGTCGAAATAACCTGACGATCGGTTTTTTAGCCATTGGCATCTTCCTGGTTTTGTCAACCGGAATGAATCGGCAGGATTTGACGAGTGGCGCCGAAGAAGCCTCATCCGGAACGGGTGGCTATCAATTTTTTGCTGAAACCAGTTTCCCGGTTTTGTATGATTTGAATTCAGAGGAAGGCCGTTTTCAACTGGGGCTGGAAGATACGAAAGCCCATTTTGTCCAGTTACAGACGCTGGAGGGCACCGATGCGAGTTGTTTAAATCTGAATCGAGTGAGTAAACCCCGGGTGCTGGGAATTGATCCGACTGAGTTTAATGCACGAAAAGCCTTCAGCTTTAGTTCAAAAAGTGAAGAGCTGAATGACGGGAGTTCCTGGCTGACGTTGAAGAAACAACTGCCCAATGGAGCCATTCCGGCAATCGCAGATGCTTCTGTTATTCAATGGAGTTTGGGCAAGTCGGTGGGTGATACGCTGGTGTACACGAACGAATCGGGAGAGCCCATTGTGCTGCAATTGGTTGGTGGACTGGCAAATTCAGTGTTCCAGGGAAACATCCTGATTGGAGATAGCCTGTTTCGTGCCAACTTTCCATCAATAAGTGGATCTTCGGTATTTCTGATTGATGCTCCGGGCGAAGAGGAAGCCAGCTTAAAAAGTGCCTTTCGCAACTATGGAATAGAGCTAATGCCCAGTCAGGAACGCTTGCTTTTGTTTTACCAGATTGAAAACACTTACCTCAATATTTTTCTGATGTTGGGTGCTTTAGGCTTGTTGATTGGAACCATTGGATTAGCGATTGTTATCTTCCGCAGCTTGTTTGAACAACGGTCTGTGTTTGCCTTGCTTGAGGCTGTTGGCTTTACCCGGGCAAAGATTCGACGCATCAGTCTGAAAGGGCATTTGTTACTGGTTTTGATGGCCTTGCTTATCGGCTTAATTCCGGCTGTTTTATCGGCACTGCCAAGCTTGTTGTCAGCCCAATATTTCAACCTGTTGTATTGGAGCTTAGGTGTTTTTGCCTTGGTGTTGGTGAGTGCCTGGATTTGGGTTTTCACTGGACACCGCCTGGCAATGAAAGGGAAAGCAAGCGACGCGCTAAGAAATGACTAAACTTCGACTTTAAGGATATCGATGTCTTTTTTTTAATCAACACGGACATGATTTAAATGATTCGTAATCTGCAAATTATCTGATTTGCATTTTTCCTCATGTAGTTTTGAAATCAAAAAATCGCTTCCTGTATCAAAACTTTGGCATAAGCTGTTCGTATTCAAAAAAGTCACCTCAGCCAAAATTTTCAAAGTCTGGGAATGAGGTGAGTGAAGGTTTTTATAGCCGTATACTTAACGTTATTTGAAGTACGTCGGTGTGCAGGAAATGAACTTTACAAGAGATCAGTATGTGTTTATTTCCAGAGTTGATATCCAATTTATAGTCAAAACTTTCAATGGAATACAAAAAGTTCATCCTGCGGATGCCGACTTGCGGGTTAGATGTGACGCTGAAATGAAACAATCTGGTTTCAGATCATTTCAGTATTAATCAGTACGTTGGATTATTGAGAAATGTGCAACAGATTTATTTTAACTCCAAACTGTGTTCGCATGAAAACAAAGTTTTTAATCATCGTTGCGTTGCTGTCTTTCTTCATCGGTTGTCAATCGACGAAGAAAGAAAAACAGCCTTTGAGTTATATCACTGCGACTTGTGCTCCGCCTCCAACATCCGACAGCGACTGGTATAAAACAGACAAGAAAGCGCCAGTATTCGAAGGGTTGAACGTTTATCACTATCCGGTAACTACGAATAGCGATGAAGCTCAACGCTATTTTGATCAGGGGCTGATTCTGGCTTACGGATTTAATCATGCAGAAGCGGCCCGTTCCTTTTATTATGCAACAAAACTGGATCCTGAATTTGCGATGGCTTACTGCGGCTATGCCTATGTTTTGGGGCCAAATTACAATGCAGGAATGGAGAGCGACAACTACCAGCGGGCTTATGATGCGATTCAAAAGGCAATAGCGTTATCGGACCATGTAACACCCAAAGAAAAAGCGCTTATACAAACCGTGGCCAAACGATATTCCAAAGAAGTTCCGGAAGATCGGACGAATCTGGATGTAGCCTATTCGGAGTCATTGAAAGAATTGGTTCAACAATACCCGGACGATCCGGATATTGGAACGCTCTATGCCGAATCGATGATGAATCTTCATCCCTGGGATTTGTACGAGGCAGATGGAACAGCCAAGCCGTGGACTCCGGAAATCATCACCACGTTGGAAAACGTCATGCGGATTTCACCCAAACACCCCGGAGCGAATCATTTCTATATTCATGCCGTTGAAGCTTCAAGTACTCCTGAAAGGGGACTGGCATCGGCTAAACGATATGACGATGGCCTGGTTCCGGGAGCGGGGCACCTGGTTCATATGCCTTCTCATATTTATATCAGAACAGGTTATTACCACCTGGGAACAGTTGCGAATATCAGGGCAGTGAAAGTCGATAGTTTGTATACCACTGCTTGTCATGCGCAAGGCGTTTATCCGCTGGCTTATTACCCGCACAATTACCATTTCCTGTCAGCAACAGCTACATTGGAGGGAAACAGTTATTGGGGAATAAAAGCGGCAGAGAAAATGGCTCAGCAAATCAATATTCAACTCATGCAGGAACCCGGTTGGGGAACACTTCAACACTATTATTCAATTCCCTACTATGTGTATGTGAAATTCGGGAAATGGGATAAAATTCTTGAACGGCCAGCCGAAGTCGCCACTTTAACTTATCCTGCTGCAATAAGATCGTACGCGCGGGGAATGGCCTTTCTGGGAAAGAAAGACGTGGAGGCTGCAAAAGAAGAATTTTCTGATTTGGAAAAATACGCTCAGGACGAAAGTTTGAAGCAGCTTACAATCTGGGAGATTAATTCAACGTATGAGCTGGTCCAAATAGCCAGAGATGTGCTAAAAGCTGAAATATTGGCGAGTGAAAACAACTTTGACGACGCCATAGCCATTTTAAAGGAAACCATTAAACTGGAAGACAGCCTGAACTATAACGAACCGCCCGACTGGTTCTTTTCAGTCCGTCATAACCTGGGCGCCATACAAATAGAGGCTGGTCATTATCAGGATGCTGTTCAAACATTCACTGAAGACCTGCAGGAATTACCCAATAATGGCTGGGCTTTGCATGGCTTAAAGACAGCCTATGCCAAGCTTAACCAAAAAGACCACGAATCAGAAGTCGATAAACTACTGGCTGATGTCTGGAAAACAGCTGATACCCAAATAACGACCGCCCGAATTAAATAGCTGCTGGTAAAAGCGCTTTTTTGTCTAATGTTGCCAGGTTCCGAACTTACCCAAACGGTAATCTTCGTAAGCTTGTGCAATTTCTTTGCGGGTATTCATGACAAATGGTCCTTGCGAGACAACCGGTTCATATAACGGAACGGCATGTCCCACCAGCAAAACACTGTCTTCCATGGCATAAATCCGGATCGAATCTGCTTCATTTTCAAATTCAACCAGGCTTTTATTTTCAATTTCGCGTTCATTAACCTTCAGCTTTCCCCGAATAATATAGAAGAAGATATTTTCATCCCCCGGAATTTGCAGCGAAAAATCGGCATGTTTCTTCATTTCAATAGTCGCCAGATGCAAGCCAATTCCGGAATCAAAAGGTCCTGCAACTCCGGCATATTCTCCCGAAATAAGGTTGAAGGTTGTTAAACCATCTTCCGAAACAATCCGCGGAATATCTTCTTTTTGCAATCCTTTGTAAAACGGTTGTGTCATCTTGCTCTTCGCCGGAAGATTAACCCAAAGCTGCAAAATCTCGAGTGGGCCGCCGGTTTGTTTAAACGCTTCTGACGAAACTTCCGAATGGATTAAACCACGTCCGGCAGTCATCCATTGTACGCCACCGGCTTCAATAACACTTTTATGCCCGTCGCTATCGTAATGGGCAATATCGCCATCTAAAATAAAGGTTACTGTCTCCATTCCCCGGTGCGGGTGAGGACCGAACGGTAAGCCATTATTATTGGGTTGATAAACCTGTGGCCCGTGATGATTTAGAAATAAGAACGGATCAAGGTAACTAATCGATGATGTTGGAATAACCCGGTAAGTGACCAAATCGGCAATCGGTTCGTAAACCGGCTTGTGAATCGTTTTAATTGTTCGCATTGTTTTCTGTTTTTCATCAACAGAAACAGCTGACTCGTATGCTTGTTTAGATGAACTGCACCGGGATCGAACATTCTCTTTTCGATGCAGCACTGAAAAGGGACGGTTTCGCTGATCACAGCATAAAATCCGGAACTTTTCCGGTTACTAAAGGGCTGTTTCTTATCCGTTTTGTGCTGCTTCTTTCAAAAAGGGAAGCAATATTGATTAAAACTGCAGCAATATTGATCAACATTAGCCCAATGTTGATTATAACTGCCTCAATATTGATCAACATTACCGCAATGTTGATTAAAACGGTCTGCGTTCTTTAAAGAACCAGCGCACTTCTTTAATGAACTGTCGTGTTTCTTTAAAGAATTGACTTCCTTTTTTAGAGAATTATGCCGGTAAGGCAAACAAAAAGAGCTGCCCCCGAAGGAACAACTCTTTAATATACTAGTCTCAGATTAATTGACTATTGGAAATACCAGCGAGGATCTCCAGCTGATGTTTTTCCGTCGAACAATTCGTCGGCAATAGAATAGTCGCCGTTCGCAGGATCAGTAAACAGGTCTGTTGACGCGCCTGAATAACTGTTCAATCCGCTGATTGAAGCGCCACCCAACACAAAATCGGATGTTGCATAGGTGTTTGTCACTGTTGGGCTTCCGTTGAAGCGAATACCTTTAGCGGTAGCATCTTGTGTTGCACCCAAAATACAGTTTCTCATTGTAAATCCGTTTGACGGACCAAATGAAGAACTATAGTCGAAGAAGTATCTTCCGGCAGCAACAACGGTATCGAATGTACAATCAGCAATCAACACACTACTGTTGTTTGACTTGTTGTGCAGGAACAAACGGCCAATGTTGTAGAACGTTGAGTTGGTGATGCTGATGTTATCGACTACGTGGTTTGACGCAGAACAATTGATCACATAGTAACTGTCGGGTGTATTGTAAACCATACAATTATCAATGTTGAATGTTCCGATGTATTTATCTGCCGAATCTTTCAATCGCAATGGCGTGTTGTTGAAGTCGTGCAACAAACAGTTTGAGAATTCAAGTACTGTTGTGTTCGTTTCGCCACTTTGATTGATGAAATAGCTGTTTACACCTCCGGTTGGAGTGCCTGTAGCATCGTAAACCAAACCAGAGATATCGAGGTTGGCAAACTTCACATAGTCGTGATTGGTTCCCAGCTCTAACTGAGTAAGGTTTAAAATTGCTTTCGTTTCACCCGGCAATCCAAAGAAGTTAAATGAAACTCCGGCTGGCAGGGTTAATGTTTCGGCGTAAGTGAAGAATGTACCGGCAGGGAAAGTCACAGTTACTGTAGATGCTGTGATGGCATCAAACATTTCCTGGGTCAAAACATCACCGGCTTGCAGACGAATATAATATTCAGCCTCCGGCACATCCGGATAAGTGGTGAAGCTGGCAGAACCTCTTTGTTTGGTTCCGTTCATCAGTAAGGCTTCATAGGCCGTTTCAGGCGAAAGGCCTGTTACTTCCAATTCGCCAGCAGCCATTTGCTCAGCCGTGATGGTGATGTTTTGTACTTCAGTACCATCCGCATCGTTGATCACAAAATTGGTCACCGTAGCGCCGGCTTCCCAACGAAGAGTCACCGTACGACTGGCAACATCGCCGGCACCAACAGTTTCCATGATTTGTTCTGCACGGGTCTTAAAGTAAACGGATGCCCATTCAGACTCACCTTTGGCTTTGTCAACAGGAATTGCTTTAATACGCAATGAGTACGCAGTATTTCCATCAAGACCGGTTAAGGTGAAACTGTTTGCAGTTGTGTCGAAAGCAGCGATGATCTCGTCAAAAAGCAAGCTGTCGTTACTCATTTCGAACTGGTAGTACTCAGTTCCCGGAATCGCTACAAAGTTAAGATCTCCGGTTGTTGCTGTAATACTGGTTACAGCCAGGTTGGTTGGGCGGAACATCCGATTATAATCGTCATCCGTTCCCCAATCGTTTTTGTCGACACAGGCATTGAATACAAGCAAGCCTGAGAGGATGACAAAAAGGATTTTAATATTTATCTTTTTTATGAAATTCATTCTTTTACTCGTTTAGTAAGAACGTCTGTTTGGGATAAACTGACCTTCTTGCATTGATTAATTAAATCCGTATGAATTAGAAATCGTTCCGTTTGACTGGCTTACAATTTCCTGGTAAATAGGGAAGAGGTGACGGTTTTGAACCGGGCTGTTCAAGCCTGAGCTGTACCGTTCGATCATTTGTAGTTGTTGTGTTCTTGAACTGCTTTCTGAATCCAATCCCCAAAACCATTTGACAGGCTCTTCGTAACCATCGATCAGATCTGTTCCCAAATCTTCGTAGAAATTAACTTCGTCGAAATTGATGGTTTCGTTATCGTCATTGTATTTGATGTAAATAGCGGAAGGAACATCAACAGTAACACCTGATTGGTTTACAAATTCGCCGCTTGTGTACATTTCGTTCAACGCATCACGTTGTTCCTGTATTTTATCACCAAGCATGTTCCAACGGATCAAATCATATTTGCGAATACCTTCACCACCAAACTCAAACATACGCTCGTTCGCCACGGCGTTGAAGAAGGCATCTTTGTCGTTCAAACCGTCGATGTAAGCATCAACTTTCAACGCTTGGTCATCGGCACTGAATGCGCGACTGCGAACTTGAGACAAAGCATCTTTCGCCAACTGAGTCGGTCCGTTCAATTCATTTTCAGCTTCAGCAAACATCAATAGGATATCAGAGTAACGCATCATGACCCAGTTAATACCTGAACCAATTTTAGAGGTCGCACTGATGTTGATGTTTTTGAATTCTTCGCTCATCCAGCGTTGGTCGTATTTACCGATTGTCCACGAGAAAGGATTGCTCACGAACATTTCCATCGGCGCATTGGCTTCAGCTGCATTCGGGCGATATTCGTAACAGGCAACAGATACATCGCGGCGCATATCTTTGGGATCGAACTGGTAGAAATAGTAAGGTGTTGTTGATACGACGTTGGTGTTGTTTCCGTAACCGTATTTCGTGTTTGTCCGGAAGCGCACACCGATTGAGTATCCAACTTCACCACTGCGTGAAAGTCCCATCGCTACTTCAAACAAGTTTTCGTAAGTGTTAACATCCAGGTTTAAGCCACAAAGGTTCTGGAAAACGGACACATAACTGCTGTTCAGTTTGTGTGGGCCTTCAGTCATTACTTTATAAGTAGCATCGCGTGCAATTTGGTAATAGTCCAGGTAATTGCTTCCGCGTTCAGTTGGGTAACCGCTTTTGTTACGGATTGAGTAACCACCTCTCCACAAAGCGATACGAGCTTGAAGGCCAAGTGCAAATCCTTTTGCGATACGTTCAGGGCTTGTTCCCCAATTCATCATATCGGCAGCAACCGTTAAGTCGTCGATCATCTGATCCAGGATTGTATCGCGATCGGCAACAGCAGGGTAGAAGTTAGCACCGTCAGATTGAGTAGGAACTAATTTGAATGGTACATCGCCCCAGTTACGAACCAGTTCGAAATAGTAAAGTGCACGCAAGGTTAATGCTTCACCATAATAGTTTTGCATTTCACTTTGGGTATCAGCATTTGAGTATGCCGGGCTATTTGGAATTTCCTGAATTGCCAGGTTAGCACGCTCAATACCTTTGTACAGTGCTTTCCATGTTCTGTCCAGGTGACCGGCCCAACTTGGAGATGCCATGTAGTTTGAAATACCACGGTTACCCTGTTGGTTGTAAGAGTCCTGGTTGGCACCAACTACTTCAATGTCGGTGTTTTCGCTATACATCAAACTTAAACGGGACGAGTACATCTCATCGTAAGTCATGATTGAGTAGATCCCTAACAGGGCTGAGTTCGTAAAGGCAGGGTTTGAAAATACCACATCACTGGTACTTTCAGAATCTGATGTCTGGTCCAGGAAATCGGTACACGATGCAAAGCCCAGCGTCAGAAGAATTAATAATGCAGGTAATATTTTATTTTTAATCATCGCTCTAAAAATTAGAATGTTAAGTTCACACCAACAACATACTGACGACTTCTTGGGTAAGCCGAATAGTCAACACCCGGAGTCAGCGGCGTACTTCTTCTTGTATCTACTTCAGGGTCGAAACCGCTGTAGTTAGTCCAGATTGCCAGGTTGTAACCGGTAAAGTACATGCGCAAGCTTCCTTTGTTTTCACCCTGTTTCCAGTTGAATGGCATGGTGTAACCAACCGATACGTTGTTCAAACGAAGGAATGAACCATCTTCAACCGCATAAGAGTGTAAAACAGTCGTTGTATGCAACGGCGACCACATTGTTTTGCCTTCGTTCAGGCTTTGCAATAATGCAGGATCAGCAAATTCACCTCTGTAGATGTTATTTCCGGTAGCCGGATCAATGATGGTGAAACGGTGAGCCAGATCCATGTTTGTAATCAGGTTTTGGTATTTACGAGACATCAATTGGCTTGAGTAGTCTAATTTGTTCGCATTGTAGACTTCGTTTCCGTATGACCAGTTCAGGAACGCAGAGAAATCCCAGTTCTTATAACGTCCGGTAAGGTTGAAACCTCCGGTGTGAGTTGGCTGAGCAGATCCCAGGATTGTTTTATCGTTTTCGTCGATAATGCCGTCACCATTCAGGTCTTTCAATTTCAATGCGCCAGGTCCGAAATAAGATCCGGCAGAAGTTAATCCGCTGTCGTCGGCAATACGGGTTACTCCGTCAGCATAGAATTCGTTCAATGACCATGAATTGCTTGATTGATCAAACGTAAAATCGTCGAATGAATACATTCCTTCAGTCACGTAACCATACATCTGGCCAACTTCATGCCCTTCACGGATGATATAATCTGAAGTTGGAGCAGCAGAACCGTTCCAGCCGGAAGAATAAGTCTTGTAATTTAAGGCTCCGTTCGAGAATTTATCAACCTTGTTTTTGTTGAAAGTAATGTTGAAGGAAGCGTTCAACGAGAAGTCTTTTTTGTCGACCAATACCGCGTCAACAACGATTTCAACCCCACGGTTAGAGGTTTGACCGACATTCATTAACTGAGAGCTGTAACCGGTACTTTCAGGAATCGGTTGGTCAATCAGCAAATCAACCGTACGGTTGTAATAGAAGTCCATCGAACCATTAATACGGCCATCGAACAATCCGTAATCGACGCCCAGGTTAGCAGTATGCGTTGTTTCCCATTTCAAATTTGTATTTGCTAACGTACTTGACGGAACATACTGGGCACCTTCACTTTCATTTGGATAGTATGGTTTGTTGTTGTTATCCGTACTAAACGTTTGTAAATAGGCACCACTTGGGATATTGTTATTACCGGCGCTACCATAGCTGGCCCGTAATTTAAGGTTGTACAACCAGTCATTGGTATTTTCCATGAAACCTTCTTCAGTCATTCTCCAGGCGAAAGCCATTGATGGGAAGTAGCCCCAACGGTTTCCATCGGCGAATTTACTGGAACCGTCAGCACGCATCGTACCTGTTATAAGGTATTTGTCAGCAATCGAGTAATTTACACGTGTAAAGAATGAGGACAGATTTTCGTCTGCAGGAATCGAAGTAACGGTAGGAATTGCAGTTCCCAGGTTGAAGTTCGCTAAAACAGATTCAGCGGTCATCCCGGCAGGGAAGAAGCGTGATTCGGTTGTTACTGATTTCGCTTTTTTAGAAGACATCTCCTGTCCAACCATGATGGTTAAATCTTGTCCGGGAGCGATTTTCTTTTTGTCGAAAGTCAAAACGTTGGCAAAACGCCAGTTTTCACCATCGTAGTTATAAATGCGTCCAACAGGTTGTCCGGCATAGTTTTTAGCCGTACTGGTTGCTTCTCCCCAAACGTAGTCTGTTCGGTTTTGTTGGAAAGCATAACCCCATTCAGTGCGGAAAGTCAATGGTTTTGAAATTTTCCAGTTCAAGGCTGCATTGAAGTTCATATTCAACTTGAACTGTTTTTTGTATTCATCCAATACCGACTCTACCGGGTTATACAACAAACTTGTCGCTTCAGGGCTGTTGATATCATCATCGGCAACATCGCCCTGATTAAATTCGCGTAAGCCTTTTGTTGGGGCATACTTTACCGCGTTACGCAGTTTTGTATTCGCACCTGATTTATCGGAAGAAGTACCTGCACCATTGGTGATCCCATGAGACATACGGGTATTAAAATCTAACGTAAGATTGTCTGTAATTTCCGTTTTCAGTTTGAAATTGAGGTTATTCCGCTCGAACCCTGATGTAATCATGATCGCATCTTCATCAGAGCGAGTCAAACTCAGGTTGAAAGTTGTTTTTTTAGTACCACCACTAACTCCCAAGTTATAATACTGTTGGGTAGCTGTGCGACCAAAAACCTCATCTTGCCAGTCAGTACCTTTCACCGACTTGTAAATATCCAAGTCATCGTACACCCCATAATAACCTTGGAATGTTGATCCTTGATCGAGCTCATATTGATACAAGGTGTATTCGTAAGGACTTAAAACCGATAGTGATTTAACCCGTTGGCGAACACCAAAATAAGAGTTGAAAGAAACGTTAACACGGCCTTCTTTTCCACCTTTTGTTGTAATCAGGATTACCCCGTTTGCACCACGGGCTCCATAAATAGCTGTTGATGAAGCGTCCTTCAAAACAGTGATATCCTGGATATCTGTTGGTGGAATATTGCTGATTGAGCTCACCGGGAACCCGTCAACGATATATAAAGGAGAATTGTCCTGGGTGATTGAACCACCACCGCGGACACGGATTTTAACCTCCGCGTCAGGAGAACCTTCAGTGGTTACAACCTGTACACCAGCCATCCGTCCGGTAATCGCTTCCGAAGCAGAACTTACAGGAATATTTCTTAAAGCGTCAGCACTAACCTGTGCTACAGATCCTGTTAAGTCCTTCTTTTTCATTGTACCGTAACCTACTGCTACGATCTCTTCTACCATTTGTACCGATGAGGTAAGGGTGATCTTAATACCGGTAGTTTGTTGTGCCAGAGATACCTCTGCCGTTTCAAAACCGATACTGCTGACCTGTAACATTTGATTTTTTGCGTCTGCTACATTCAACGTAAAGTTTCCGTCAAAGTCAGTAGAGGCGCCATTCGTGGTGCCCTTCACAATTACTGATGCTCCGGGTAAAGTCTCTCCCTGATCGTCATAAACAACCCCGGTGACCTGGGTCGTTTGAGCGAATAGGCTCAGCGAGACCAAACACATCAGTAAAAAACTTAATAGCTTTTTATTCATAGGATAATTTTTAAAAACAGCCTGAATCATTTTATCGTGTGGAAGAATTTGTGATTCAGCTGACTAGTTTGAAATTGATTGTGTTTAATAATTGATAATTGATTTTTTGTACCTTTTTTTCTCTTCTTTTTTTACCATTTCTATTTCATATCATTAGTCATTATTTGAGTTGTTTATAAGTTGATTTAAATACGTTTCCAGCATGGTGTAGCCCGACTTGTCTAATTGTTGGCTATCTGCAGGATCATTGGGATTCAGTTTGTGTTGAATCTCCCAGTAATCGGGTATTCCGTCCATGTCGTCGTCCAGGGGCGCTTCCACCGAAGTCAGTTTCGGCCATCCACCAACATCGGATTGGCTATCTATGATTCCTGCTATTCCTTCTTCCTTCCCGGAAAAGGTTGTTGTTCCTGTTTCGACCTCGCGAACAATGCGTTTGTCAACAGCATCACGTTGGTGCGAGGCCCCGGCCTGTGCCAGTACTTTTTTATAGGCTTTCTTTGCTTTGTCAATTTTGAGTGATCCGGGGACAGAGAAAGGGATAGCAGCTGCGATACTTGAAAATTCGCCGCCATCGCTCATATCGATGCCTTCAAGATTGCTTTTGCTTATTTCCGGATGGCCAAAGAGGTAGTTGCCGGAAACGAAAAAAGATCCATAGCCCTCATCTTCGGCATAAGGCTGCAGAATACGTTCCGGATTTTTAGACTGAGGACCGGCTTTGTAATAGTTGTTTATGATATTGAATTTTCCGGCTTCACCACCGTAGGACGAATTGCTGTGCCAATTGTAAATGACATTATTAACGAATTCAACATTGCCCCGGTATTCCTGCATTTGTTCCGCTGAATCATAAACGCCCGGATGGTCGAAACGCGGATTGCGGCTGTTGTGGTGGGCAAGTAGGTTGTGATGAAAGGAGGCATTTTTACCTCCCCAAATAGCGCCGTACCCATGGTCTCCTTTTTTGTGAACCGAGTGATTGAGACTTTCGGAAATGATACACCACTGCATGGTGAAATTCTTGTTGCCATAAAATGATGCTGCTTCATCGGTGCTCCAGCTCACGCTGCAATGATCGATGATAATGTTTTTGTGGAATTGACCTTCGATAGCATCAGTTTGCTGCGCCGTCTCATCACCCATCCGGAAACGCAAATAGCGAACAATGATATTGTCCGCATCAATTTTAAACGGGTAGTTTTTAAGTGTAATACCTTCTCCCGGCGCTGTTTGTCCGGCAATCGTCAAACTGTCACTTCGGATCAGTAATTTTTTGGAGAGCTCAATGGTGCCGGAAACTTTGAAGACAACCGTACGGGGATATTTGCGGGTGGCTGCCCAGCGTAAAGATCCTTTTTTACCATCGTCGCTTAAGTTCGTTACATATAAAACTTTTCCGCCGCGGCCACCGCTTGTATACATGCCACCTCCTTCTGCACCGGGGAATGCCCGCAGTTCTTGTGACTTTGCCGTTAAAGCGAAAGCCAGAAGCAAGCAGATTGTCAATAAATAATTTGATATGTTTGAATTTAATTTCATCGGTTGATCGGTTTTAAATATTGATTTCAGGTTTCAATTTTGGTTTGAAACAGGTTTTGACCAGTGAGTTGATCCGTATTGTTTTTGATCAGTGCAGTTTGATTAGATTCCGTCAACGTTAACGGAAAAATGCCGTAAAAAAAGAGCACTGAAGGACAACTAGATACAAAATCGTTTAGCTTGGTAGAAAAAATAGGTTTAGGAACAGTGCCTTGATAATAGTTAGCGAGGTTAGGCTTATGGGTGAATTCAGACAGGTTTGTCTTAGGATCAAAACAATCCAAATAAACAGCATTGCCGTTAACGCAAACGGGATTGCGCAAAATAATAATACGATATGATTCATTTCCTCCTGCTACCATCTTCCTTCTACTTCCTGAATTAATCGTCTATGTTCTCTGCATCTTGCAGAGAACTATCATAATCTCCCTTAGAGGATGCCAAAAATAACTGAAAAAGTATTTTTTACTATTCTAAATTTCCTAATAATCTTAAATGAGAATCGAATGTGATAAACCGCAATAAAACAGGACCTATTTGTATTATTTACGTTATTTTAATATTCTTTTGAATCTGAGTATTTTAGCACATCATGTTATAATGACATATATCATACATTTCAGCTATTTAGATTCGTTCCATATTTCAATATTTTTGATGAAGAATCTAAGAAAGGAGATGTTGTAACCGTAAAAACGTTGTTCGGTGGATAATATACTAAACAAAAAAAGCGCAATTACCATTGCTGATAATTGCGCTTTTTGACCTTGGAGACGTCTGACTTCTTAGTTAAACCAAGCGTCTACAATTGTCTTATGTTCTTCGTACCATTTTTTAGCGGCTTCGCTTTCTTTTCCGGGGTTTCCTTCAACGGCGAGCATTAACGATCCGAGCAGTTCGTCGTCCATTTTAAAGTTTTTAAAGAAGGTAGCCAATTCCGGATTTTGTTCGGACCATCCTTTTGTTGCAATAACCGAGATCGTCTCTGCATCACCCATCGTCTTTTTAGGATCATCAAGAATTTTCAGATCGTAACGGGCAAACTTAGTGTGAGGTTTCCAACCGGTTACAACAACCCATTCTTGCTTATCGTAAGCTTTTTTCAGGGAGGCTAACATTCCTGCTTCGCTCGATGTAACCAGTTCGTAATCCAGGTTGTAATCAGTGATAACTTTCTCAGCAATAGTCATGATTCCAGCTCCCGGATTAATCCCAATGATTTTTCCATCGAATTTATCCTTTACACTGTTTAATTCATCAATTGAGTTAATTGTAACATAACTTGGTACAACTAAGCCCAATCGTCCTTCGGTATAAACGGTACCAATATGTTCGATTTGGTCACCGAATTTTTCGATGTAAGGTTTGTGGGTAACAGGTTCCCAAACTTCCATGAACAGGTCTGCGTTTCCACGTGCTACAGCGGCAAATACAGGCGCTACATCAGCGTTAACCAATTCAACGTCGTATCCTTTTTCTTCCAATACAGCCTTCGCTAAGTTGGTATTGGCGATACATTCAATCCAATTTACCATGGCGATGGTCACTTTCTTCTTGTCAGGTGATTTTTTATTTCCTCCGGTACAAGCGGAAAAAGTTAAACTGATTGCAATAAGAAAAGTTAAGAGATTCAATTTCTTCATGTCTATTTCTTTTTATTTGATTTTCCTAAATTTTGTGTAATTCGATCTAAAATAATGGCCAGGAGGACGACTGCCAATCCACTTTCGAACCCGAGTCCAATTCGCAACTGACTGATCCCTTGCAGGACGATTTCGCCTAAGCCTTTTGCTCCGATCATACTGGCAATAACGACCATTGACAAGGCCATCATGATGGTTTGATTGACACCGGCCAGTATTGTGGGCATGGCCAGCGGTAGTTGCACTTTAAACAACAACTGGCGGGGAGTTGCACCAAAAGCTTTCGTGGCTTCCACAATCTCCTCAGGCACTTGTTTGATTCCCAGCGACGTTAATCGGACGACTGGTGGCATGGCAAAAATAATTGTTGCAAAAGCTCCGGGTACTGTACCTAATCCGAAGAACAGGACAGCAGGAATCAAGTAAACGAAGGCCGGCATTGTTTGCATGAAGTCAAGGATTGGCCGGATAATTTTTTGTGCTGTTTCAGTTTTAGCACTCCAAATTCCTAACGGAATACCCATGAGCAAGGCAATGATTGCAGAAGCTAAGACCAACGCAAAAGTTTGCATGGTTTCAACCCAAAAGCCGGCGAAGTAGATGAATATTAGCCCCAGTACGGTAAGAATGGCGTTTTGCTTTCCTGCTTTCCACCAGGCAACACCTGTGAAGATTGCGATAACAACATAAAACGGCAACCAGACCCAAAAGGCTTCAATAACATTGATCAATGATGACATGCCATAATTCACGGCATCAAAAAAGCCCGAGAAGTTAATGGTCATCCAATTAATGGCATCTTCTATATATTTGCCGACTATCATAATTCAATTGCTTTTTGGATTATATCGTTTATTTCGTGTTTATCCATACCGGTACTTTCGGCGATAATAGAGGTTGGCGATACAACGCCCATCAGATGATTATCATCATTGACGACCGGAATCGGCAGGTTCGTTTTACTCAGCAACGGAAGCATGTTTTCAATGGTTGTGTCCGGTGTGACACTCATAATTCCTTCAATGATTGCTTTGTCAATCGTTTTCGCTTCTTCCTGTTTCAGCCGTAACACATCAGTTAATTTGATAAAACCAAGAAAGGTTCTGTTCGTCCGAACAACAGGCAAATGCTCAACACCATTTTCACGCATAATCCGAAGCACTCCGGCAGGACCATCTTTTTTCAGACGAGCGATCTTCGGTTTAGCAAACATGATTGAACCCGCCGTAACAATTTTACTGCGGTCAACATTCTCGACAAATGATTTGATGTAGTCGTTTGCCGGATTGGTAATGATTTCTTCAGAGGTTCCAATCTGGACAATTTCACCGTCTTTCATAATCGCGATTCGATCACCAATTTTAATGGCTTCGTCCAAATCGTGCGTTATGAAGACAATTGTTTTCTTCATCTTCTCCTGCAAAATGAGCAGCTCATCCTGCATTTGAGACCGAATTAAAGGGTCGAGTGCAGAAAAGGCTTCATCCATTAACAGAACTTCCGGCTTGTTGGCTAGTCCGCGAGCTAAACCTACACGTTGTTGCATGCCACCGGAAAGCTCACTTACTTTCTGGTTTTCGTAACCTTGCAGACCGACCAGCCCAATTGTTTCCATTGCCTGCTTCTCGCGTTCTTGCTGAGGTACGCCCTGAAGTTCCTGGCCAAATGCCACGTTACTTAAAACCGTCCGGTGGGGGAGCAAACCAAAATGTTGAAAAACCATTGCCAATTCCTTCCGACGAATATTCAACAATTCTTTGTCGTTCATATTGGTGATTTCTTCGTTGTTGACGAAGATCTTACCTTTTGTTGGATTGATCAGGCGGTTGATACAACGCAATAAGGTTGATTTTCCACTTCCGGAAAGTCCCATTACGACAAATATCTCACCTTCATCAATGCTTAAATTCGCTTCACGAACGGCGACCGTACATCCGGTCGCATCTAAAATTTCAGCTTTGTTTTTGCCGTTTCCCAGCATTTTAAGAGCTTTGTTCTTGCCCTTCCCGAAAACGAGCGAAAGATTTTCAATTCTAATTTTTTCCATTGACTAGAAATAATAACCGATGTTAATGTTGAATCGTTTTTGCCATTCTGCATCAGCATCGCCAACTCCCATTCCTTCGCCGAAACTAGGTGTCAGCCAAGGTTGGTTTTTACCCATGGCATAATCGATGTAAGTATAGACCGGTCCGGCAGATACCAGAATTCCCGGAATGAGGTGATGTACATTGGCATATTCACTTTCAATTTTGTCCATCAACGTGTAGTCAACATATGCCTGAATGTTTTTAATAGGTCCTAAATCCACATCAAAGCTTTTGGCAATACCGGCACTGTACGCATTTGCTTTGGCAGCAATGTCATAAGGAGTACCGTAAGCACCCATTTGAACAATGTCCAGCATGCGGCCGTCGTCCGATTTTGCTTTATAGTTATAATTGATGAATGATCCTTTGAAATTCCATCCTTTGCCCCAGTTTGCAACCATGTGCAAAGCGAAAGCTGTACTGGTTTCTGATTGATCCAAAACACTGTTATAGATTCCGCCAACTTGCGCCGATGCTCCGAATTCAAGAGATTCATTCACATGGTAAGCAGCGCGAGCATTGAATTGATTTAATTCACGAATATGGGCGTCAACTTGTTCGCTGCCGATACGACCGACTCCCGGAGTAATATCATAAGAATAGCGTCCCGGACCTGCATTTCCATAGGTCACATCTCCTCCGGCAACAGGTCCTTCCGGTTCTGCTTGACGGAAATATGCGAAACTCAAATCCAGCTTTTCAATTCCGGCATAATCGAATTTTATACCGATGTCATAGTCATCTTCCAGACCAAAATAATATTGGCCCTGAAACCACCAGGAGTGGGAAGCGTACTTTGTAATTCCAAATGGCACCTGAACAACACCTAATTTCACATACAGGTCATCCGATACCGCATATCCCAACCAGCCATGATGAATGAAATGGGTTCCAAAAGTAGGGTAGAAGCGATATTCAAAACTGAAATCAACGCCTCCTTGCGAACCATCGACATTTAAGCGCCAGGTATCCAGGGTAAATTCAGGTTGCGTTTTGTTGTTTACCCAACTCTTGGCAAACACATTGAAACGAAGAGCTCCGCCAACTTTGAAACTATTTTCCTTTTCCTGGGCAAAAGCATGTACGCCAATAAATAATGTTAATACAATTAATGTCGTTCTTACAAGCGACGTCCTTAAGTTTTTAAAAATCATAGAAATTTGTTGATTGAATTGGTGTCAGAATAATACACCATAATAGATTCTGTGCGACAAAAGTACACATTTTATAATTGCCGTCAAAAATACAATATGACGACAACGGTCATTTGTGATCTAAATTAGAAATTTAATAGGTTTTATTTCAGCTATTTAAAACCATAATTCATACATGCGTAGTCACTATGCTTAGTGACGATGGGGGAATTAATGTTCTGTGAAAACAATATTAATTAACCAATATTTAATCGTGTATTAAATAGTTTGTATAGAAATTAATAACTGAAACTTGAGAGAAAAAAGGGCACGAAAAGGCAACACTAGTCTGTTCCGGAATTTTGCAACAGATACTGGAGATTAATCGTGAATAAACAGATTTACAGTTTTAAATCTTCATCCGCAGTCAACATGGGGGATGCTTCGACACCTTGGATATTCAACATCTTTGTAAGCAGATCCAATGACTCATTAATGTTGTCAAGCTCTTCATTGGTAAGCTTAGATAATTTTACAGACAACCGCTGTTGGAGTAAATCCGGCGTCTTTTTCAGAAGTTCGTCGCCTTGCGATGTCAGGGTAATATTGGTTACGCGCTTATCGCCGGTTTTTGGCAACCTGGCTAAAAGCCCTTTGGCTTCCAAACGGGAAATTATTCCGGTAACTGTACTCGAATTCAATTTTAAATGATCCCGAATGTCTTTTTGAGAAGCTTGGTAATTTGGAGCAGACCTTAAAAACTCCAAACACAACACCTGGGGAATGCTAACACCAAAATCACTCTGTACCTTTTTTGATTCCAGATTGATTGACCGAACGATTTGTCGGATCTTAATAATGATTTCGGTGTAATTCATATCTAAATTTTGATCAAAAGTAGTTATTTCCTGAAAATTCTTCATCAATTTTATCCGGGAACTTAGTTCATATTTTCTTGTTACTTAAATTATAAATAGGGATTGTCCAGGTCATTTTACCTCCGACATTGACCTGATTTTGCACAAACGCGAAGCGTAAGCCGATTTTCTCTGAAACTAAAATGGGGTTGGGCTGGTATACCTTTATCTAGGCACCTAGCCTCTATAATGATTGAATTTGTACAACAACTTTAATTTAGACCTATGCCAATTTACATGGATCGACATGATGTATCAGCCCAGGTTACTGCAGAAGTGGTAGCACAATTACATCAACAAGATTTAAAACTTCAGCACTTATTTGGTTGTCGCGGATTAACGTATTGGTTTGATGATAAGCGCAAAACAGCTTTCTGCCTGATTGAGGCGCCGGATAAAGAGGCGATTAAAAAAATGCACGATGAGGCGCATGGTGAAGTACCCCACCAGATCATTGAGGTAAGTCCGGATATTGTGGAATCGTTTTTAGGTCGCATTGAAGATCCGGAAAAAAAGACCGATAGTGACCTGAATATTATTGATGATTCTGCTTTTCGGGTGATCATGGTTACCGGTTTTGACGAATGTCTGTTGTCCAAATCAAGTGCTAAAAAAGAAGATGCTGATTTGAATTGCTGCATGGACTTACTTTCGGAGACATTAACCCGTTATGAAGGACAAGTCGTCAAACAGTACGAACAACAACTGATGGCTGTGTTTGAAAGTGTTTCTCAAGCCATATTTTGCGCCATCGAATTGCATTCCAACTATCGCAATTGGAGCACTAAAACACATTGTAAAAAATTCAATTTGAAAACAGGTATTAGCGCAGGTGTTCCTGTAACGGAGGATAAATCCTTTTTCGAGGAAGCCGTTCACAGCGCTGAGCAAATGTTTTTCCTGTCAGATACCAGGATAATTGTTAGTTCAGAAATCAATGAGTTGTATCGTAGCGAGAACCGGAACTTAGCTTTGAGCCGTGACTTATTTGTCGTTCTAACACCTGCTGATGAAGAGTTTTTAGCCGATGTTATGAATTTTCTGGAAGAAACATGGCAATATCCGAACTTGCATGTCGATGATTTTGGGAAAAACCTCGGATTTAGTAAGTCCCAGGTATATCGAAAAATGGTTTCGTTAATTGGGATGTCTCCCAATAGCTTCCTGAAAAATTACCGGCTTAATAAAGCGGTTAGCTTGCTTAAAAAACAAAGCAAAAGTATTGCCGAAGTAGCCTACGATTCAGGCTTTAACAGTCCTTCTTATTTCACGAAATGTTTTCATAATAAGTATGGCGTTTTACCTTCAGAGTATATTCAAAGTTCGATCTAAAGGTTCATCCACATACAGCATAAAGATAAAAAGACCTAAAAGTTTTATTCTTTGAACTAAATGTGCTAGTAAGCACGATGCCCTCTGTTATATCTTTGATAAACAATTATTTCATTTTTACCTGGGGATAGAACCGGATCTACTGGTTTTGCGCTCAGCTAAACAAAAAATACAACAGTTTAAATTTATAATATAAAAAATGAATGTTATGAGTGAACCATTATTTGAACGCCTTGGAGGAACTGAAGGTATAACGAAAATTGTGGACGATGTAATTGAGGCGCATATGAATAACCCGGCTGTTAGTGCTCGTTTTCTTCCTTACAAAGAAACCCCGGAAGTACTAAGTGTAATCAAAAAGCATTCGGTTGATTTTTTTAGTGCCGGAAGTGGCGGGCCTGCTGTTTATGGAGGTCGCGATATGCCTGAAGCCCATCAAGGGATGAATATCAGCCCTGAAGAGTACATGCATGTAATGGATGATATTTTCGGAGTACTGACCAAACATCAAATCGATCAAGATACGCAAAACGATGTGTTGGCCATTCTGTGGTCTATAAAAGGAATGATCATTGCAAAATAACCGCTGAGATTCCAATAGTGGTAAAAGTTTCAATACCCAAGAAAAAATCACCCATTGACCTACTCTTGCTCTCTGTTGTTAATGGGTGGTTCTTTCTGTTTGTTCGGTTGAAAGTTACAAGGCTTGAATTACCCGCTCAAGTCTGGCTTTAATTTCGCCGGCAATTGGAGCCAGTTCTTCATTCTGAATAGCCATCATCGATGCAACGGGATCAACCGCTGCAACAGCAACTGTTTTATCATCTAACTCCCGAACAATAACATTACAGGGCAACATGACCCCAATATGAATTTCTGATTGCAATGCTTTATAAGCATTTGGAGGATTGCAGGCGCCAAGTATCCGGTAGCGGTTAAATTCAACGCCCAGTTTTGACTTTAGTTTTTCATCAATATTGATTTCACTCAATACGCCGAATCCTTCTTTTTGCAGTTCTTCGGTTGTTTTACTGACCGCTTCGTCGAACGAATAATTAGTTGTCTTTTCGATATAATACTTCATGTTTGATTGATTATTTATTGATTTTTTTTGTGTTGAATTTTCTGTTTTCTTAAAATTTGAAAGACGTCTTACTAAGTTAACCAATATCAGTCAAAACATTCCACAACTGTTGCTTAAAATCAACAGGTATGTTGAGAATTAAGGGGACAATTGAGATTGAAAAACGTTCCGGTTAATCTTTCAACGCGTCCGTTTTGGCAGCCATGATGAAGTCATTTTGGTGCAATCCTTTGATTTTGTGCGTCCACCAGGTAACAGTAACTTTTCCCCATTCGGTGGTAATCCTCGGGTGATGATCTTCATGTTCCGCTTCAACTCCAACACGATGGGTAAAGTTCAGCGCATCAATGAAATTGCCAAATACAAAAATACGCTGTAGCTTGCTGATACCTTCTTCTTTTACCAGATCCCATTCCGGAATTTCACCCCTGAGAATTTTAATCTCTTCGTCGGTTACCTGTGGCGCACCAACCCGGCATGCTTCGCAGGTTTGTTCTTTCAATTTGTCCATGACTGATTGCTTTTCCTGTTTTACGGTTCAAAAGTCGCTCCGAAATTAATTGCGTACCAGATCTTCCAGGTTTACTTTCGGGCACAGATACTGATCAATGTAATCAACCAGGTTCAGGAAAAGCCCTCTGATCCGGTTTTCCATTTTCTGATTGACACACTTGCCATCGTCATCAAATACATCCCGAACATGCGGAATGGATACCGGCCCAGGCAATACAATGCCGCCAACGTGCGAACAGACACTTCGTAAATTCTCCAGTGATTTAACAGCGCCAATATCGCCTGCAGCTACCCCCAGCAGGCCAATTGGCTTTCCGGCCAACGCAGAAGGGAATCCTAAATTTTCAATGATCAGCTTAATAACGCTGCTAAAAGAGCCGTGATATTCGGGGGTCGCAAAAATGATACCTGTTGCCGTTTTTACAATCGCAGTCAACCTGACAGCGTCAACCGAATGGTCATTGGTGCCCGGAAAAGGCAACTTAAAATCTTTGGGATCGATGATTTGATAGGATACCGTGTGGTTTTTATTGATTTCATCAATCAACACATTGACAGCCATGGAGGTATAATTATTTGGCCGCATACTACCTTTTATAATGACAATATTTTTCATTGAAATTAGATTTAAGTATTCAACACTATTTTATGCTTTCAAATCCGGAGAGTGCCTTAGCCATCTCCATGTTCTATTAAGAGAGATTAACTTTTTTTCAAACTCAAAAATGTTTCCGATAAAGTTAGATTGAGATGGTCTTGAGTTTATATACGTCGGCTGTCGGCTAACGTTCTGAATCCTGAAAAAATCAATTTGAAACGATAAATGAATGCAAGGGCAAGAAAGATGCCGGTGGTGGTTTAAGCTTCGCGAAAATAAGGACGAAGGGGAAGGGGGAATTGAATTTGAGAAATTATAAAAGGCTGGCAGCAACCAAACAACAATTTGGATACTCTGCCAGCCTTAAGTCATTCGAATTAGAAATCTAACTGAAAGGTTTTTTCCAACTGTTCATTGCTGTTAATGTTTACTTCGAGGTCTTTTACAATACCATTATTAACCGAGTAAACCCAACCATGCACGATTAAATCCTGGTTGTTTTTCCATGCAGCCTGAACGATTGATGTGCGGGCTAAACCGAAAACCTGTTCTTTGACGTTTAACTCCACAAACTGATCAAAGCGTTCTTTTTCGTCCTTAATCGCATCCAACTCAGGCCGGTGAAAACGATAAACATCTTTGATATGGCTGATCCAGTTGTCGATGATCCCAAACGACGAATTGCCCATTGCAGCCTGAATACCGCCGCAGCCATAGTGACCGCAAACAATGATGTGCTGTATTTTCAGGACATTCACGGCATAGTCGAGTACACTGAGCATATTCATATCCGAGTGAACAACCATGTTGGCAATATTTCGGTGAACAAACACTTCGCCCGGTTCGGCTCCAACAATTTGATTGGCGGGAACGCGGCTGTCGGCACATCCAATCCACAACAATGGTGGTTTCTGGCCTTGCGCCAATCGGGTAAAGTATTCGGGGTCTTCGTTTAACTTATTAGCAACCCATTTTTTGTTGTTATCCAGTAACTGTTTGTATAATCTGTGTGGCATAAAGAATTAAAATTTAAACGTTATGAAGCTTGAACTTTAAAAATAGCGTTCAGACTTCTTTCCTCTTTTGAATTTCCATCTTTGCTAATAAGTACGATGGAGATATTTTTGTTTTTGGCTTTGCCCGAAAATTCGTAAAGAATTTCAATGATATCGTGATCGAGGTATCTGCTCTTGCTGATATCGATCTCTAAGATAGTGTTTTCCGGAATCGAATTCAACTCTTTCAGAATTGACGCTTTATTAAAGAAAGTTACCTCTTCGGCCAGCGTCATTTTCACTCGCCTGTCATCACTTTCCTCACCGATGTCGTGCACCAGGTGTGAGTTCTGATAGCTTTTGAAAAGAACAATGGCAACACCAAATGCTAACCCGATACCAATTCCCCACAGTAAATCTTTCAAAATAATGAACGTTACTGTCAAGGCAAAAGGTATAAACTGCTTCCAACCCGATCGGTACATGCTGATCAACAACCTGGGTTTAGCAAGCTTGTAACCAACAATAAACAGTATTGCTGCCAAAACAGACAGGGGAAGCAGATTCAACACCCGGGGAATGAGGACTACGGAAGTCAACAGTAAAAATCCATGAAAGATTGTCGACAATTTCGACTGCGCATTCGACTGGATGTTGGCAGAACTGCGTACAATGACCTGCGTAATCGGAAGACCTCCAATTAAGCCCGAAACAATGTTACCGGCACCTTGTGCAATTAACTCGCGGTTAGCAGGGGTAGTTCGCTTTTGCGGGTCAATCTTGTCTGTTGCTTCAACACTCAGCAGCGTTTCGATACTGGCAACCAATGCAATGGTAAAGGCTACCAGGTAGATCTCCGGGTTCGTTATGGCAGCAAAGTTTGGAAAACTAAACTGTCCGACGAAGGAGTCGAAATTCTCCGGTACCGGAACATTTACAAGATGGCTGACTTCAACGCCCCAAACAGGGTGAGCTCCAAGAAGTTTCTGATACAAAATTCCGATAACAACAGCCACCAGCGGCCCTTGGATCAATTGAAAGATCCGCGCCTTCTTCACCAACACCTGATCCCAAAGAATAAGAATACCAAGAGACATAACTGCAACAAGTGTTGAGCCCAGGGAGATTTGACTAACGCCTTGTGCCATCTCTTTGAAAACCCCGGTACCACTTATTTGAAATAATCCCCAGTCACTTTCGGGACTACCGTCGTAACCAAAAAAGTGTGGAATTTGTTTCATGATGATGATGATACCAATTCCTGTCAGCATTCCTTTAATGACCGACGAAGGGAAGTAGTTCCCGATAACGCCGGCTTTTGCAATTCCGAGGGCAATTTGAAACAGGCCAGCCAATACAACGGCCAGCAGAAAATTCTGATATCCCCCCAGACTGCTAATGGCGATTAATACAATGGCTGCCAAACCGGCTGCCGGACCACTAACGCCAAGTGCCGATCCGCTGATACTGCCAACGACGATACCGCCAATAATTCCGGCAATGATTCCGGCGAAGGGGGGAGCGCCACTGGCTAAAGCAATACCTAAACACAAGGGGAGGGCAACAAAAAACACAATGACTCCCGCAGGAATATCATTTTTAAGATTCTTGAAAATATGCATGGTTTTGTTTTACAATTTGTTTGATTTCCAATGGGTACGGTTTGATTAGAATTGGAAATAAAATTGCATCAAACGAATTGCGGCGGCTTGAAAATGTCGAGGGTAAATTGATAATGATATTGTTGTTGCAGATGGCGTACTTTGAGCATCATTGCTTGCTCAATAACGTTGATAAGAAATATTTGAGGTGATTTCTTTAAGTCTTTTTTAGCCGGAGTCTCTTTGTATTCTTCCTGCTGTTCTTCTGCAAAAGGAGCTATTTGCGAAAGGATATCGGGATTCTGATATTGAACGTAAACGGTGGTTGCTACGAACGATAAAAATACCAATAAACAGCACGCAGCCTTCATCGCTACCTGCAAAATACGCCTATGTTGATCTCCTGTTTTGATACGTTTGTTGTTTGTTTTCGACGAGTAAAATAACGCAAAACAGCTTGCTGTGTTTAGCGGATAGCGCAGCTTTTAGGATTATTAACAAAATTAAAATCCGGCGGTCATGACCGTTTTTGCATCCACGAAAGCATAAGTCCGGTGATTGTTTGCAGGTTACACCGGAACCAATGAAAAGTAAAAAAAAACATGACTGCATCGCAGCTGTTTGTCCGGAACAGCTTGGAGAACGTAGCTGCTAACCGGGGCACTCCAACTACGGAAGGGGGCCGTGCCGGCATAAGTGACGCGGAACGCATATTGTTTCCCGGGAGTGAGCTTATCAATCCGAGCGGTATGTCCGGCGCTCATGGTTTCCTGTCACATACTCCCGGCTGTTAGTGGTACTTCGGTGTATTGAAACACGTAAATTCAAGGCATACAAACGAACTCACTGACACCGTTTATTGGACACTCTCCAACTGACACAGTTATTTGAACATTCCCTATTGGACGTTGAATGAAGTGACAAAACTCGTGAGTTAAGCGACATTACTCGTGAATCAAGCAACATTACTCGCGAGTTAAGTGACATTACTCGCGAGTTAAGCGACATTACTCGCGAATCAAATGACATTACTCGCTAATAAAATGATAAGACTCGACTGTTAAGTGACTTCTTGGCGATAAAAAACGGGGTTTTTTGTGGGATATCGTTACATCGTAGAGAATGGAGCGTTAAGAGCAGCCAATGTTTGAGGGCTTTTCCTATTTTTGCGTTCGCTTTCCGCAAGTAAGCTGTCGGGAAGTCTGCATCCATTCAAATGAAAACTGCTTTGACATTTAATATTCATGATATCGATCTTCCTGTTGTTGCGATTCTGGAAGAGATCCGCGAAAAACTGAGACAGACCAACACGCTGATTATCACCGCACCGCCCGGGGCGGGGAAGAGTACACTGGTTCCATTGGATTTACTGAAGCTGGATGAGTTAGCCGGTCAGAAAATCATCATGTTGGAACCTCGTCGTTTAGCGGCACGCAGTATTGCCGAGCGCATGGCCTCATTGCTGGGCGAAGACGTGGGAGAGACCGTTGGGTACCGCATCCGGTTTGAAAACCGGGTAAGTGCAAAAACAAAAATCGAAGTGGTTACCGAAGGAATCCTCACGCGCATGTTACATGCCGATAATTCGTTGGAGGGAGTGTCGATGGTTGTGTTCGATGAATTTCACGAACGCAGCATCCATGCTGATGTCGCCTTGGCGCTTTGTCGTGAAGCACAGCAAATCCTTCGTCCCGATTTGCGTATTGTGGTGATGTCGGCAACATTGAATTTGCCGCTTTTGTCTGAAATATTGCAGGCGCCTGTGATCCAAAGTGAAGGACGGCAGTTTCCGGTTGACGTGATTTACAGTGGTGAAAGCGATCTTCGGATGTTGGCTGAACTGGCTGCGCAAAACGTTATGCGGGCTCTTCGTGAACAAGAAGGCGATGTGTTGGTCTTCCTGCCTGGTGAAGGAGAAATTCGAACCTGTGAAAGCCTGCTGAAACGCGAGAAGCTTGATCTGGAGATTCACCCGCTTTACGGTATGCTTCCCAAATCGAAACAACTGGCGGCTATTTTCCCAAGCCGGAGAGGAAACCGGAAAGTTATTCTGGCAACTTCAATTGCCGAGACCAGCTTGACGATTGAAGGCGTTCAGGTGGTGGTGGATTGCGGCTATGCCCGTACTGCCCGTTTCGATCCCAAGTCAGGCTTGTCGCGGTTGGAAACAATCCGGATTTCAAAAGACTCAGCTGATCAGCGCGCCGGACGTGCCGGACGGTTGGGCCCCGGAACCTGCTACCGGATGTGGACAAAAGCAAACCAGGAACAATTGGCCGAACATCGCATTCCTGAAATTATGGAAGCTGATTTGGCTGATTTGGTGCTTGATTTGGCACAATGGGGAATCATGGATCCAAACCAACTGAGTTGGCTCAGTCCTCCGCCAAGGGGTGCTGTCGCTCAGGCATCGGAGTTGCTCCACCAATTGGATGCTTTGGAGCAGGGGAAAATAACTGACTTGGGAAGAGAACTTCATCGTCTGCCTTGCCATCCAAGGATTGCTCATATGTTGGTCATGGCCAGGGAAAACGGTCAGATGGAATTGGCAACCGATTTGGCTGCTGTTTTGGAAGAACGTGATCCTTTGGGAAAAGAAGCCGGTATCGATATCAACCTGCGGATTGAAGCCCTCCGCAAGCAGCGAGGGGAAAATCGCCTGTCGAATAAAATGAAGCGGATTGAAAAGATTGCTGAATCGTACCGCAAAATCATTGGTTGTAAGCCAAACAATGAACCCGTTAATCCGTTCGAAACAGGTTTGTTGCTGGTATTTGCCTATCCGGAGCGGATAGCGTTTGCCCGCCCCGGAAATAACGCGCCCTTTCAATTGTCGAACGGCAGCATGGCCAGAGCAGGACACCAGGATGATTTGGCTCACGAACCCTGGTTGGCTGTTGCCCATTTGAATGCACGCGATGGAATGGGAACTATATTTTTGGCATCGCCGTTAGACCCAACCGATCTGGCACCCTTGGTTAAAAATCGGGAAGTGATTAGCTGGGACAGCAAAAAGGGCGGAGTTGTCGCCAACAGTGAGTTGCGTATTGGCAGCATTGTTCTGCAAACGAAACCATTGCCCAACCCGGATAAAAGCCATCTTCAAAAGGCCATTTCCGAAGCTGTTAAAAAGGACGGAGAGCACCTGCTCAACTTCAATGAAGAGGTTACCCAATGGCAAAATCGGGTGATGAGTATCCGTAAATGGCTCCCCGATGGTGACTGGCCCGATGTTTCAACAACAGCCTTGCTTCAAAGTAACGAGCAATGGCTATCGCCCTATTTGGAGGGTGTTCGCAAAGCGGACGATCTGAAAAAAATAGACTTGACCAATGTGCTGCATTATCATCTGACTCCTGAACAGCAGCAAACGCTTGACCGGCATGCACCGGCGCGGGTTAAAGTACCAAGTGGTTCATCGGTTAAGCTGAGTTACCAGTCCAATGGTGCGCCGCCTGTTTTGGCAGTGCGTCTGCAGGAAGTTTTTGGACTGGCCGACACGCCCTCGGTGAACAATGGAAAGATCAATGTGCTGATGCACTTGCTGTCTCCGGGATACAAGCCGGTACAGGTAACATCGGATCTTCGCAGCTTTTGGAACAACACTTATTTTGAAGTCAAAAAGGAACTGAAACGTCGCTATCCGAAACATGCCTGGCCGGAAGATCCGTGGACAGAAGAAGCCATTCGCGGCGTAAAACGCAAGAAAAATGATTAGAAAGGAAGAGCAAATTCAGCTCGTAACGCCCGGCAAGAACGGACAATTGTTGAATGAATACGGTATGCCTGTTAAGCCACCATCAGACTGGCGTTTTCTACCGGCCGGAGATGCCGGTGTAACTCGTAAAGTTACTGCTCAGGGCAAATACTGGCGGGTGCAATATAAAAAAGGACGGAAGACCATCTCCAAAGGTGTTTGGGCACCGGCTGATACCATTAATCAAGCCCAGTCGGAAGTTAAAGCTGTTAGGGAGACCGACAGCTACCGGACGAAACGCGCGGCCGAATTAAAGCGTCGCGAAAAGAAACAAGAGTTGTATCAGGGGGAGTTTTTTCAGGCAGTGGAGGAGTACCTCAATTTTCATCCGGACTTCAAAGCTGTTGGGCATAAGATGGCACAAGCCATAACTGTTCATGCAACACCGGTCGGTAGCGGAACAGTGGCCCGAACACAACTGATTCCGTTAGAGGAACGGGCTGCAAAAGCAGTGATTGCCTGGATGCGTCATCAAACAACGGCTTACGACAATATGAAGATTGCCCGAATTAAGGGGGAACGACGGGCTGTTCGCAGGGAGTTAGCGCAACGATCGGTTCAGCTGCTGAATAACTACAGAAAGGGATTGCCAATTGCCGGTAACTGCCCCCTTTGGCGTGCTGTTCACTCGGATAATCCATCAGAACACCGGGATTAGAAAAAAGAAAACCGCCTCAAAAAACAGGTTCTGAGACGGCACTTTAAAAAGTTGTTTTCAGTCAACTTCTCAGGATATATGATATAGCGATAGCTAAATTTCGTTGTGGAGTTCCTGCTTCCGCGATAACTGCCAAAACCGAAGAACGGCCGTGCTGAAAAAGACCAGACAAAGCGTCCAGAGCGCATTCAGCTGGGGTTGGACGGCAGTCAGATCAGCTCCAAATATTTGAAGTTTCACAATCCCCTGAATTCCGTGTGTACTGGGAATAATGTAAGCCAGCCATTTAAAAAACGGCGGGAAGGCTTCGACCGGCCAACTGATTCCACTCACAAACAGAAAGACAAAGGATGAGAACAGGAATAGCATCATCGATTGTACTCTGAAGCGGAAATAAGTTGATAGCCACATGCTCAGAAAAACCGAGGCCAGCACATAAGGGACAAGGAAAAGCATTACATCGACCGAATTGCCATGGATGGGAAATTCGAACCATTTAAAAATGACAATAAACAGGTAAAACGAGGCCAGCATGAAGATGAAGAAATAGGTGAGGGCACGTCCCAAAAACCAACTTTCCCATCCACGTTCGGTCACAACTTTGGGAAGGACAAATTTACCCTCATTGCTTTCGCGATGGGTGCCACCAATCATTCCAATGCCAATCAGCAGCAGCTGCTGAATAACTAATGCTGCAATTGCCGGCATCAAATAAGTACCATACCCCCCCGAAGCGTTAAACAATGGTTTCGAAACCAAATTCACCGGATTTATTTTGGCCATCAGTTGAGACTCGGGAACTCCCGACATCAATAGTTTTTTGGCTTGAACACCTCCGCCAAAAGTAAGGCCTGTTTTGGTTGCTGTCGTAAGCACTGTTTTGTAATGCATCAAGTAACTACCGTCGCTATAGACGCCAATATGAGCCTGTTCGCCACGCAGTACATCGCGCTCGAATCCCTTATCGACCGTAATGATTCCGTAGATCTTCTTATTCAGAAAGAGCTGTTGGGCCTGGTGAAAGTCCTGAACTTTTTCGGCTACTGAAAGGGTAGATGTAGCATCCAGCATATTGATGAAAGTGCGACTGGTCTGGCTGTTATCCAAATTGATTACAGCTACCGGCAAATCCTGCAGCGCTTCTTTTTGGTAGACAAATGAATACAACGCCGGATAAATCAGCGGGGCCACAAAAAAGATAAGAACCACGCCCGAATCTTTAACGATGCTGTACAGCTCAAGTGAGGCAAAGTAGACAATGGACTTTATTTTTTCGAACAACGGGTTCATTTTACGTGCTTTTTAAGTTTATAATCGGCCATAATACTTCGGATCTGCCAGTATTTTTTTCATCCGGGGAATTGAAAGCACCGGCAAAATCAGAAAGCCGCACATCAAGGCAATTCCGGCAAGACCGTTCACGAAAGACGCTCCGTAAAAGGCTTGATTTAGCATCAATTCAAGATAATGGGTGAAGGGGAAGAATTGCGAAATCGTTGAAGCCGTTTCGGGCATTCCGGATAACGGAAAAGTCAATCCTGAAAAGCTGAAGGCCAACGCGCCTAAAATGGCGGAGACACTTACTGCAAAGCGCATATTGGCCGACCAGGCAATCAGGGTGAACGAAATGCCGAGGTAGCAGCAAATCATTAAGATCAGTCCCGATTCGGTTATGATCCGGCTTCCATACATCGGAACGGATAGATAATCAAACAGCACACTGTTATAAATCAGCCCGACGATTGTGAATATAAGGGCATAGGGAAGCAGTTTACCTAAAACGGCCTTCCACATCTTATTGTCGGCATAGGCCAGCCATTCCTTGCCCGTTCCGTTGCGCAGTTCCCTTCCGATTGCATAACCGCCCACCATCAAAACAAAAATTTGAAGCAGGGCCGGCAAGATGCCTGCAACGAGATAGAACAGGTAGTTCACCGTTGGGTTAAACATCACCTCTGAATCAATCACAATCGGTTGCGCTCTTTTCAAAGCAGATTCGTACGAATCGCCCGCCATCAGATTTCGCTTAACAGCAATACCGACTCCCATGGTCGCGGTAAGCTTGTTCACAGCCTTGCTCACAATCCCGGATGGAATCAGGAGTTCGTTGTTGTAATACATCGCGACGTTGGCCTGCTCACCCTTTAAGATCGCTTTTTCAAAGCCATCAGGGATGAGAACCGTTCCGTACGTTTTACTGGCAACCAATGCTGCTTCGGCCGCAGAAGGCTCGCTATAATCGCGGATTAGCTTCAGTTCGGGGACTGCATCGAGCATGCGAACCAGCTTTTGCGACAAGGCACTGTTGTCCTGATCAACTACCGCCAGCGGCAGATTCGTTGGCTGCTGAGCTTTGAACAATTGCGTAAAGAACAACAAGACGGCCAGTGGCAAATAGACCAGACACAGCCGAAGTGTGCGGTTGCCCAGAATCTCATGCCACTCCCTGCGCATCAATCCCCCAAATCCTTTATATTCGTCTTTTAGCAGCAAAATAGTCTGTATTAGTTGAATAATTCAGCATTCAATACCACACTCATCCCCGGCAAAAGTCCGTTAACCTTATTCACCGGTTTTAGCCGAACTTCAAACGTTTTCAAGTCGTAATCGCCTACCGACTTCGTAGCGGTATTTGTGGCAAAACTTCCAAGGGAATTGATAAAGCTGACTTCAACAAGCACATCTTTTAAGCCCAATGCGGGGATGGCTACCGGAAACTGCGTGCCAATTTTGACATTGGGAAGCCAATCTTCGCGAATGTTAAAATTGATCCAGCAATCATCCAAATCGGTGATGGTTACGACCGGAAGTCCCGGAGTAATCAGCTCACCTTCGTTTGGAATAACCGTCGATATCTGTCCGGTAATTGTTGCCAGCACCTCAGTCTCGTTGATATAAGATTCCACTTCGCTCACAGCTCCCGAAGCTTGGCTAACCAGGGCTGCAGCTGCATCTTTATCTTCCGTACGAGCGCCGTTTTTGGCCATCATATATTGCGATTCGGCTGCTTTAGCTGTTAGCACGGCCGCTTTCATTTGTGTTTCCACTTCATCGCGGCGTTGTGCCGGAACGACTCCTTCTTCGTAAAGTGTTTGGATGCGTTCATCGGTTTTCTTCATCAGGTCGGCAGCTGCTTCTGCTTTTTCCCAAACGCTGCGTGCGGCATCAATCTGTTCCGATCGGGCGCCTTTTTGTGCTTTATCGCTTTGCGCCGTGGCAGCTGCCTGAGCTGCTTCAGCCTGCATTAGTTTGGCGTATACTTCCGGACTGTCGATCACCATCAATGTATCGCCCTTGCTGACAAACTGACCTTCCTCGACATCAAGACGGGATACACGGCCCACGATTTTGGTGGCTACATTTACTTGTTTGGCTTCCACCTCGCCCCGCAATAAAACAGGTTCAGGGCTGACAAAGACCCACCCATATACTGTTACTGCAACCAGTACGACGAGAATGGCAAACAGGAGATAAGCTTTTTTATTCATAGTATTCGTTCGTTAATGGGCGTGTCTGCAATTCATAAGTCGTTCAAATTCGGGTGAATCGCTTCGTGCCGCTAATCTGTTGTGCTTCTTGTTTAAGTATTTATTCTTAGTTTCGGTATTGATCGAAAGTGTCGCTGGCGCCGCAATATTGAAGCAGCGACGCAAGCGAAATGTCGTAGGCATAGGCTGCTTGGAGCTTGGCGATTCGAACTTTTTCCAGGTTTAATTGGGCGTCAACCACATCGGTCGACGTGGCCAGCCCATTGGTAAATGCTTTCTGACGGGCATCGAGGTATTCTTTGGCAAAGTCTTCGGTGGTGTTGAGCGACTGAAACTCATCGTAAGCTTTTCCCATGGTCTGATATAGCTTTTGAACCGCCATTTTCAAATCTTCGGTTGTTTTACTGTAGTAACTATCGACCTGTAGCGCCTGACTTTTGGTTGCTTTAATTTTATTGCTGCGCTCAAATCCATCGAAAAGATTCACTTGAACACCAACACCCACAAACCATTTGGGCGCTAACGATGTCAATTGGTAATCAACCAAATTTGCTCCTCCCATCAGCGCGACATCCGGAAGGTACTCCGATCGCTCGGCTTTCAACTTTTGTGAAACCAAGTCCCTGCGGGCATCAATTTGTCCCAAAAGCGGGCTATTGCTAAGTGCCAAATCCTGGTAGTACGAGAGCGGTTGAATATTTGTGGCGATAAATAACTCGTCGAGCGGAACGATATGTTGATTGGTTCCCAAGGTATTTTGAAGGGCACTTTGCGTGATTTCCAGGTCGCTGGTCGATGAACGGAATTCTCGGGCGGCATTTGCATAGGCAACCTCGGCATGTAGTCGTTCGACATGTGCAATTTGTCCTTGCTCTTCCAGTTTTTTAGCGTTATCGAGATGCTTTTCAATATTGTTTAGTGCATCCTGCCTGATCTTCAGAACACGCGAAGTAAGCTGAACACCGTAATAGCGACTCACCAGTTCAGTCACCTGTTGATTCGTCACTTCCCGCAAATTTTCTTCCGACTCGAATAAACGAGCTTCAGCAGCACCGTGAGCCGCATTTATTTTCCCGCCGGTGTAAATTGGCATCGCGAATGTTCCCATAACCACACCTAGTTGCTGCTCTTGCAAGGTTAACCCTAGATCGGTGGGAAGTGAAACTGAAGGAATGGTTCCGGCAGGCAGCAAGCTTCCGATTCCTTGCAAGAGATTCCCCAAAGGCTCTGTGATTTCCGAGAGATCGGCTTGCATCTCAATATCATCATCCATAATGGCATAAGTGCCGGTAATGCCAATCTTGGGCATGCGGTGGGCATTCGTAGCCTTCTTTTCATGTTCACTGGCTTCTTTTTGGTGAGATGCAACCTGGATGCTTTGGCTGTTTTCCATCAAAAATTGCAGCGACTCGCTGAATCCGAAATAAAGGGTGTCTGCCGGCGTAGTCTCCTGCGCCCGAAGTGCACTGGAAATCCCCATTTGCAACAAGATTAAAATCAAATATTTATTCATATATCGGTACATGTTTATTTCACATTTTTAATCAAGAGCTCCTGAATTTGACTACCTGATATACCCAACATTTCCAGCATTTCAGAAACAACCAGAATAAACTCGGGCCTTCCGGCTACCAGAAACCGGATCCTTTTGTACAACGAGCAATTGATCTCCAGCTCCAGCTTTTCCTGAATCGTCTCCCGTGAGTCTTCAGGGACGCTTGGATTGTAAGGAATAAAATGCACCTGGAATCGCTGCGGCATTCGTTTTGTGAGCTCATGCAGCTCCTGGTTGAATAGAGCCTTTTCAGCATCGTGCAGGTAGATCAGGCTAAGCATTTTGCTTCCGTCTCCCAATTTTTGTTTCAGAACCGGGAACGAATGTCCCAATCCGGGCTCATCGGCAATAAAAATGGAATGCACATGCGGATGCATCAACGCATCTAAAGTGCCGATTAATCGTTGGTATGAATGAAGCTGAAAGATGGTTGTATTCATCGCATTCAAATTGATGAATGCAAAGTTGAGCTGAAAAGAGGAGATATCTTTTGACCTGGATCAAAAAACGCTTTACCATCAAATTATTTCGTGCGGATTCGGCTGAGTGTTTCCTGCGTAATTCCCAAATACGAGGCGATATGACCAAGCGAAACATGCAATAAGATATCAGGATACTTTTCCAACATGGAGTTGTAGCGTTCGAGAGCCGGCTGAAACTGAATGAGATAATATTTGTCGCTCAACTGCCGGATAAATTTCGCCATTTCAATTTCATAGAGATGCAGGATCCCCGGCACCCTTTCGATCATTCGATGGAAGTCACTGTACATAAAAGAGGTGAGTTGAAGATCTTCTTCAGCCTGCAAGCCATACTTTGTCGGATCGTTGAAATAGACAGCATCAACCGGTAGCGTGAAGGTGTTCTCCTTGAGAAAGAAATACGTGATATCCTTTCCGTTTTTCTCATAGAAATTCCGCGCATAACCCTGTTCAATAAAATGAATAATCTTGCTTTTCGTATTCGGTTGGCGAATAATGTCTCCTTTCCCATATTGCTCAACCTTCAGAAATTGCGAAATATAAATTTCGTCTTCCGGTGTTAAATCAACATACGACTTCATAAAACTGATCAGGTCCATAATTATTGATGAGACTGGGTGTTTGATGGAAATTCTTGAATGATTAACAAATTAAGGAAGAAAATCAGACTTTTTGCCTTTGTGCAAATACTTTTTGTAAATCGGCCCCGACAACTAATGTTTTTCTATTTTAGCTTTTCAAATAGAGAATATGGCCGATAGTTTATGTCCTTGCGGATCGAAAAAGTTAAAGAATGCGTGCTGCGAGTTGATTAGCTCGGGAAAGCGCGAAGCAACAACAGCAGAGGAACTAATGCGTTCGCGATACACTGCCTTTACAAAGGCTGACGGTGCTTATTTGATGAAAAGTCACCACCCGGAAACCAGACCAGTAAAAGACCGAAAAGCGATTGAAAACTGGGCTAAATCGGTGCAATGGATGGGACTGGTTATTTTGGGGAAGCAAGCAGGAGAAGCATCCGATAGTAGCGGTCATGTTGAGTTTCGGGCTCTATACCTGGAACGAGGGGAAATGCATCAAATCCACGAAAACTCACTTTTCAGGAAACAAGGCGAAAAGTGGTATTACCATTCCGGAGTCCATTTATAGTCATCGCTTTTCCCGAAAATAGCTTCGAGAAATATGGCTTTCAGCTTGGACTAAAAATAACTTTCAGCGTACCTTTAAGGAAATCGACTAAAATTACGGAAATGAAAAAATTAATATTTGCCGTTACCTTCTTCCTTCTCGTTCTATGTTTGAAAGTTTCTTATGCCCAATCAGTGGAGTTCACCCCAATTGCAGGATATACCTTTGCCGATCGTTTTGACATTTATCGGGGCTATGGCCGTGTAGGCGGCGGATTTACCTTCGGCGGTACATTCGCTTATGTGGTTGATAGCCAGCTGGCTATTGAGTTGAGCTATTCACGCCAGGATGCGTGGGCTACTGCCTGGTCGGATTATTACGGTTTTGACTACGATGACAAGATCAGCGCTAATTATCTGCTGCTTGGCGGAACCAAAATTCTTCCGCTTTCGGAAGCCTTCCGTGTTTTTGGTGGAATGGGAGCCGGAATCGGGATTTTCTCCCCCAAAGGACGCGATTTGAACACCATCACAAAGTTCGCTGTTGGGGTCAAAGCCGGATTGAAATATTTCTTCACCGGGCGCGTTGGCTTTGTTGCACAAACAAGCCTGAACTTCCCGATTACTAATGCCAGCGGGTCCCTTTGGTGGGACGTCGGTAACGGCGCATCGGTCGGTGTATCGAGTACAGTCCCTTTTGTTCAGTTCGGTCTTTCAGGTGGCTTGGTCTTTCGACTGAATTAAAACGGCCAATTGACTCACTTCGGAGTCTTTCAATTCCATGCAGCCGCTATCTGCATCAGCTGAATATTGCCTGTCAATTTTATAAATGAAAAAGGCAGACCAAAATTGATCTGCCTTTTACGTTTATTATTTTTTACCCTGTTACAATTTCTGACTGATTTTTTCTTCCAGTTTGATGATGTCGGCAGCAAACTTGCGGATTCCTTCCGACAGCTTTTCTGTTGCCATAGCATCTTCGTTCATCATCCAGCGGAAGGCTTTTTCATCAAGTGAAATTTTCGCTTGATCATAACCATCCAGATCATCGGCTTTCAACTTTTGTTCCAGTGTTCCGTCCATTTCGTCCAGTTCTTTTAACAGGTTTGGCGAAATGGTCAGCAAGTCGCAACCGGCCAATTCGGTAATTTCACCTGCTTTGCGAAAGCTGGCACCCATCACCTCAGTTTTATATCCGTATTTCTTGTAGTATTTAAAAATCTCGGTTACCGATTCTACGCCGGGATCTTCACTGACGGGAATGTCATCTACACCACGATCTTTCTTGTACCAATCGTAAATGCGGCCTACAAACGGGGAGATTAACATGACTTTAGCTTCGGCGCAGGCAATGGCTTGGGCCATGCTAAACAGCAACGTCAGGTTGCAGTGAATACCTTCCTTTTCAAGGATCTCGGCTGCTTTGATACCTTCCCATGTCGAAGCGATTTTAATCAGAATCTTTTCCTTCGGTATACCTTCGTCTGCATATAATTTGATCAACTGGTGCGCTTTTTTCAAAGTGGCTTCCGTGTCGAATGACAGGCGGGCATCAACCTCTGTCGAGACGCGTTGCGGAACAATTTTCAGAATTTCGGTACCAAAATTCACCGACAACTTATCCATGCAAAGACTCAGTTGTTCTGCTTTCGAACCACCTTTTGCCTTGGCGTATTCCACCGCCTGATCAATCAGGTGTTGATATTTTGGATCTCCGGTTGCCGCATATATTAAAGAAGGGTTTGTCGTAGCATCTCGCGGTGTGAATATTTTCATTGATTCAAAATCCCCGGTATCAGCTACCACTACAGTCATCGTTTTCAATTGTTCCAACAAACTCATAATCGTTTATTTTTTAAGTTCACTTTAATAAACAGATCAGTTTCAGGAGAGTTTAGATTTCTTTCAACTTTTAAATTAAGTTAACACGACGGTCACAACTGTGTCGCAAGCTTCCGTTTTTAACGGGATCAAAAAATTTGTATCGAACCCTTAAATCGAACAAATTGTCGCGTTTTCAGATCAACACATCAGAAGCTGCTATTCTTTAAAAATCCTTAATTCTTGGGCAAAAGCAGTAAACAAATTCCACTGGCGAACGTTCCAAAGGGGGATTTGCTTAATTTGAATTCATTAACCGAAATAACAGCAGACTGCATGCTGTAACGCAATAAATTCATTCTCAACATGTCGAACACATTAGGTACGAAAGAAAAATCAGTACACATCAATATCGATTCAAACTACTATGGTTCCGTTGCCGAAATCGGTGGAGGGCAAGAGACCGCCAGACATTTATTTCAGGCCGGAGGAGCATCGAATACGGTTGCCAAAACGATTTCGGCATACGATAAAAGCTTTAGTGATCATTTCTACAACCATGGCGAGCCTTCGCGATATGTAGCAGAGGATCGGGTCAAGAAAATGGTTGAATACGAGTACAATGAGTTGTTGACCATTCTGGATAAAAAGATCGATCAAAAGTTTTTTGCCTTTGCCAATACGGTAGAGACCTTGAACTATACGAAAACAAACCAGGGAAGCGGCTGGCTGGGAATTGCCGTTGAAGGAACAGATCGGAAAAATCCGAACAAGATATTCATTCATGTGAAACTGCATGAGCGGGATACCCTATTACAGCAATACACCCTTGGAACCCTTGGGATCAACCTGATCTACGGGGCTCTGTTTATGTGGGAAGATCCGAGAAAGCTCTTGTTGACCTTGCTTGACAATTTAGATATTGAGCGGGTAGAAGTGGACTATATTTATGTTGAAGGACCCGGTTTAACCTGGGTTGACAACCGGATTTTGAACCTGATGCTGGTCAGTAATAATATGACGCCTGCAATCATGTTCGACGAAAGCGGAAAAGTGCAGCAACCCGGTGATATGTTGTACAAGAAGAACGTATTGTTAATGCGCGGTTACTTCCGCCCGGTGAATAACCTGGTCATTGAATTCCTCGAAGAAAGCCTCGAAGTTTTTAAACGCGACGAAGACTATCGCCCTGACAATACCATTGCTTTTTGTGAAATATCGCTCAACAACCTGATGCAGGACCGCAAAGTGGATGAGAAAGATTTCCTGCATCGCGTTGATTTGCTGAACATGGTCGGGCAAAGTGTAATGGTCTCGAATTTTAGCCGCTATTTCGAATTGGTCAATTATTTTGGACAATTTAAAATGATTAAGCTGCGGGTGATTATGGGGATGCCAACCTTCGACATGATCTTGGATGGTTCGCTTTACCCCGATTTGAGGGGAGGCCTTCTGGAATCAGTTGGAAAACTGTTCCATGAAAATGTCAAGCTTTACCTGTTTCCGTACATTGATATGAAAAGCGGTGAAATTATTTCGCCGGACACCGACCACTTTGAAGGTTCCAAAAAACTGTTGTGGCAGTACCTGAATGAAACTAAAAAGATTCTGCTCCTGGAAATTCAATCTGAAGATCTGATCAAACAAACTTCAGAACATATTCGGGAGTTAATCCGCAATGGCGATGAGCGCTTGTTAAATGTTTTGCCCGAAAAGGTTTATCGGCACATCAAAGAAAATTCGCTTTTCGATTATAACTGCAATAATGCGCAACAAACCGATTTGATTTAAAAGACTGAATCTTCCTTAAATGGTTGGCAGTTAAAAAAGATATTAAGTGAAACCGTTCAGGCTGTCTTGAACGGTTTTTTTCATATACAAAATTTGGGCGTTTCATACGCGGTCATGAGCGAAACACCCTTCCTTCAATTAACCGAATCCGATCCGGTTAAAGTATTTCCCCCAGCCAGTCCAATACCAATCATTTCTGGACTTCCGCTTTTCAGCTTTTAGAGAATAATTACTTCCGGCGACGAAAATCCGGTATCGTTGAAACTAGCCCGTAGTAAAACCCGAAGGAGCGATGATAATTGCACCAGACAAGTAATATTAGACTTTATCTGAAAAACATTACGATTAGTAGAATGTGTGTTTTAAAGAAATGTCATAACTTGTATGGTAACAATTTGAAACTCCAAATACCTATGGCTTACAATGAAATAGTAAAACTAAAAAAGCAGCTTAATGAATCGATCATTGGGCAGTCTGACTTGGTAGAGAAAATGTTGATTGTATTGCTTGCTGACGGGAATTTTCTACTTGAAGGGCTACCTGGATTAGCCAAAACAAGAGCAATTAAATGTCTGTCGAAGCTGTTGAAAAGCGATTTTAACCGCATTCAGTTCACGCCCGATTTATTGCCTTCCGACATTACCGGAACGACCATCTATCAGCCGGAGAGCGACGAGAAGTTTATTTTCGAACCGGGACCGATCTTCAGCAATCTGATCCTTGCCGACGAAATTAACCGTGCACCAGCAAAAGTGCAGGCTGCTTTGCTCGAAGCCATGGAAGAGCGGCAGGTAAGTGTGGCCGGTAAAACATATGCCATGAAACCACTCTTCATGGTAATGGCAACGCAAAACCCGATTGAGCAGGAAGGAACCTATCCGCTTCCCGAAGCACAAATGGACCGTTTCCTGATGAAGGTGAAAATTGGTTACCCGGATAAAGAAGCAGAGATGCAAATTCTGGATTTGGTACGAGGGGAGAAGTCTTCGACAACAGCAGGCCAAAGCGTACAAATTAATGAACAATCCGTTTTTGAGGCTCGTCGGGAGATTGCGAAAGTAGCCTTGACCGATGCCATGAAATCATATATAACCGATCTTGTTTTTGCGACCCGTTATCCGGAGAATGTAGACGGAGAGCTGGCCCAATGGATCGAGTGCGGCGTATCGCCAAGGGGAACCATTGCCCTGGATGTTTGTGCCAGAGCACATGCCTGGATGCACCAATCCGATCATGTTTCGCCCGAGAATATCAGGGCCATCGCCAAAGATGCACTTCGTCATCGCATCATCCTGTCCTTTAAAGCAGAGGCGCAGGGAATAACCACCGACGATGCGATCGATAAAGTTATTGAAAACGTGGCTTTGGCGTAATCTAAAACAAACGGTATGAATAAAGGAACATCCTACCAGCCCGAAGTTTGCGTGTCGTTTGATGACCTGGTACTGCAGCAGGAGTTCGCCGCATTTGTGAACTTATCATCCCGACAAGCGATTAAAAATGTACTCACAGGTCGACACGGATCAAAGCTGAGAGGTCGCGGACTCGATTTTGACCAGGTGCGCAAATATGTGCGGGGCGATGATGTGCGAAACATCGACTGGAAGGTTACTGCCCGTACTCAGACAACACACATCAAAGAGTTTTGCGAAGAGCGGGAACGTCCTGTCTTGTTAATCATCGACCAAAGTTCGTCCATGTTTTTTGGATCGGAGCGTTACCTGAAATCGGTGATCGCTGCCAGACTGGCCGCGATTTTAGGCTATCGCGTTCTAAAAGATGGAGATCGTGTGGGAGCAATGATCCTAAAGGATCAGGAAGCGGTGTACATCAAACCGGCAAATAACCGGAAAAACTGGCTTCATATTCTACAGGAAATTCATGAGGCAAACAACGAATTGCCGGGCAAGGATCATAAAAATCCGGAGACAGCAACCATTCAAAATTGGTTGGAGAAGGTTCAGCAACTAAAAACGCAAAATTACCTGATCATAGCCATTAGCGACTTTTTGTATTATCGCCCAACAGTGAAAGAAGTCCTGCTATCGCTGGCAAAACACAACGACGTGATCTTAGCCAAGGTGAACGATCGACTGGAATTTGCGATGCAGCAAGACCGTTGGGTCCTCAGTGACGGTGAATTTCAATCGAACTTTAACGGTAAAGACAGTGACATACACCGCAAATACGCTGCAATCACGAAAGAGTCGTTGGATCGATTTGAAGCCGAGTTGGCGCAAACCGGCATTCCTCTGATGCTCTTTAATACCACTGATGATGTTGACAAACAAGTGCACAAACATTTTGCCGGGTACTAATAAAGAATATTTGTAGCTATGCTTCCACAATCAAACATAGAAGCCCCGGAGATAATGGTTCCGGATCCTATCGCATTTTCATTTGAGGCAATCGGCTGGAGCATTTTGTTTGCCTTGCTTGCATTGGTTGTTGTCCTCACCATCGGGTTTTTCGTGTATCGCTACTACAAAAACAGATACAGGCGCGAGGCTATCAAAGAGCTGAGTGCATTGACTGAATCCGGGCTATCGAACCAACAATTGACTGAGAAGATGGGCGAGTGGTTAAAAATAGTCGCAATGTATCGCTATGGGCGTCTCCAAGTGGCCGGGCTCTTTGGCGAAGACTGGCTCAGCTTTCTATTGGGAAAGTACAAGAGAGCCGATAAGGGGCACTTACAGTCCGTGGTTTTTGGGGTTTACAACCCCGGTTACAATAAAGGGTTGGACGACAAGGATTATCAGAATATTGTTGAATCGGTCAAAAAATGGATCAAGCATCATGGGTGAAAGTTTTGAATTTGCATATCAGTGGGTACTTTACCTGTTTCCGCTGCCACTTTTAATGATCTATCTATTTCCGCCCATGCGGGTGCGAAAGACTGCCCTGCGTGCCCCATTTTTCATGCATGCAGTAGCGGCCGGTGGCGACAAACCCAATCCCAGCGTCCGGCAACTGAAACGCCCCTGGCTTCGTTCGCTCATTGTGTGGATCTCCTGGGCTTTAATTCTGACGGCTGTTGCCAGGCCGCAACTGGTGGGTGAGCCCGAGCAAAAGATTAAAACAACCCGGAACATGCTTATCGTAGCCGATCTGTCGTTTAGCATGGTTCAAAAAGACTGGACCCTGAATAGTGAAGCGGTTAGTCGTTGGGATGCCGTGAAGCACCTGCTTGCTGATTTTATTGCTGAACGCAAAAGCGACCGGATCGGGGCTGTCTTGTTTGGTTCAAACGCTTATACACTGGCCCCGTTTACCAGTGACTTAAGTTCCTTGCAGCTTATGCTTGACGATACTGGGGTTGGCATGGCCGGCCAGCAAACCAATATTGGCCGGGCTATCGGGAAAGGAATTGAGCTTTTCGACAACGATACCCTTCCTCAGAGAGTTATGTTGCTGATCACTGATGGTTCTGACAGCGGCATTGGTATGTCGCCGACAGATGCTGCAGTTCTGGCGCAGCAGGATAGCATTACCATTCACACCATCGGTATTGGTGACCCTGCAAAACCGGGATCCGACCTTGACGAAGAGATGTTGCAAAATATTTCAGAATTAACAGGAGGGCAATATTTTCTGGCCATGGACTCGGAGGCGATGAGCCGGGTGTATGAAACGCTCGACGAACTGGAGCCTATTGATTATGAGGTGGAAACTTATACGCCGGTGGAAGAACTGTATTATTATCCCCTAATCGCAGTGATTCTCCTCAGTATGGTGTTTCAATACACCATGGGGATTATTCGCTTATTGAAAAGCTTGGCACAAGCCGCCGGGAAGAACGTAACGCGTCCAAATCCAGCGGACGAATTCAAAACAGAACGAATATGAATTGGATACCTGACTGGGAACTGTTTCATTGGTTGCGACCTCAATTTTTGTGGTTGCTTCTTCCTGCAATATTATCTCCGTTGCTTTACCTGCGGGCTAAACAGCGCAAGGAGAACTGGATAAATAATGTGGCGCCTCACCTGCGAAAGTTTGTTGTACTGAAAGGCAATAACAGGGCTTTGTATGTTGCCCGTACATCTTTATTTATTGTCTGGATATTGCTTGTTGTTGCCATCAGCGGTCCAACCTGGAAACAAATTGAAAAGCCCGGTGGCGAAATTGAAAGTTCAGCGATGTTTATTTTGAAAGTTGCACCGTCGATGTTACTGGACGATTTGCAGCCGAACCGTCTGGAACGTGCCAAATTTAAAGTAAACGACCTGCTGGATGCAAAACCCGGTGTTCGGGTGGGACTAATTGCCTATGCCGGCACAGCTCATCTGGTTATTCCACCGACCATCGATTACTCCACCATATTGACCCATTTGGGAGCCATTGAACCCCGAATTATGCCGTTTGAAGGGGAAGATTTAGGTGCAGCAGTCAGCCTTGCGGATACCGTGCTGATTGACAACGAAGCTCCTTCAAACTATATTTTGCTGACCGATAAGCTTGGAGCGAATGAAATTGCTTTGCTGGAGAAACGTTTTAAGGGATCGAAGGACCTCTTGACGATTATGCCATTGTCGCCGGAGAGTGGACTGTCCTCAAGCGCCCAGGCCGGAAACAGTCTGCCGGATCCCCTGAAACAACTGGAAAATGTCAGCATCATTCAACTAACGCTCGACAACAGCGATATGGAACAACTGGCAGCACAGCTATACGAAAAACGCCTGTTCAAGGAATCTCCGGAAGTGCAGGAGACTTTATGGATCGAATTTGGTTACTTCCTGACCATTCCCATTCTGTTGATTGTCCTGATGTGGTTCCGCCGTGGATTTATGGTAACCGCTTCGCTGGCTTTATTTATGCTGACAAGTTGTTCGAACACCACCGATAATGCCTGGTCGCGCCTTTGGTACTCTGCCGATTACATGGCACAAAAACAGTTTGAAGCAGGCGACTATGCCGCGGCGGCAAATACTTTCGAGTCGAATTTGCACAAAGGGATTGCGTATTTAAAACTGGGCGACTACGAAGAGGCTGCTAAAAGCCTGCAACAAGACACGACCGCCATTGGCCAATACAACTTGGGGGTAGCTTATATGAAAATGGGCAACTACAAAGCAGCATTGAATGCATTTGCCCTTGCCGATCAATTGGATGATAACTTCACGAAAGCAAAGGAAACCGAACAGCAACTTAATGATTGGATTCAATCTCAAGCATTGGCTGAACTCGAAGAAGCCATTCCCGACCTCAGTGATTTGGAAGATCAGTCTACCGAAAATACAAACCCCGATGAGGATTTTGGAGGAGGGGGGCAGGAAGCTACCGAAGAACAGATGAAAGAAGACCGCATGATGGAAGAAGTGGAAGATGAAATGCATGGCGGCAAAGAAGAGGATGAAATACCTGAAGAGTTTGAGATGAACAACGAATTAGACGCCAAAAAAATCATGATTCGTGATGTAGCTGAAGATCCCGGTGAGTTTTTGAAAAAGAAGTTTGAGTATCAAAATAAAAAGCGAAACCAATGAGTCGATTGTTTTTAATACTGACGATACTGGCTTGTGCTTTTTCCACCAACGCGCAGGAAACCTTCGTGTCAGCCAAATTAACCCCAGGCGACGTGTATGTCGGGCAACCGGCAAAACTGTCGATTACCACTTACACCAACACCTGGTTCACAAGCGCTGCCAAAATACCACCGTTGGTTTTGTCCAATGCATTTGTGGTTCCCTCTGAGAATAATGTCGGAACTGAAAGCATTAACGGAACCACCTTTAGCTACGTCTCGACTAATTTTATGATCTATCCGTATTCGAACGAAACGGTAGAAATCCCCGTGCTCAATATCATACTCTTCACCCCCGAACCCGGCGGTTTTAAAGGAAAAGAGAAAACAGTCCGATCGAAAGCACAGAAACTCTTGGTTAGCGACGCTCCCGTATCAGTCGATAAAAGTCAATGGTTGGTCGCCAATTGGCTCAGCGTTAAACAAAACTGGTCAAAGTCGCTCAAGGCTGTTAAAGTCGGTGATGTTGTTGACCGGGAAATCAGTTGGTCGGCCAGTGGCACCATGGCGGCCTTTTTCCCCGACATTGACTGGGTCAAAACTGATGGTCTGAGTGTTTATCCGGAATTGCCCGGTAGCAACACCAAAATGCCGGAACGAGGCTCTGAGCAGATAGCCTATAAGAAACAAAAAATCTCTTATCTGTTCGAGCGGGAAGGGCGCATTACGCTGCCTGCCATAAAGATGGGCTATTGGCATGCACGTCAAAATCGCTGGATCGATCGTTCCCTTCCTGAAATAATCGTTGAAGTAGCAGCCAATCCCGATCTGGCGATGTTAGCATCCGTGCGCGATTCACTGAGCCAGCTAACAGCCGATCCGACTCAGAACAGTGATTTGGAAAATGAAGCTGCTTTTCAATGGAAAACACTGCTGCCGCTTTTGCTGAAGATTGCTGCTTTAGCAATATTGCTGGGCTTGCTGGTTTATTATATTCGGCTGTTTATCCTTAAGCGGAAGCTCTATTTGCAAAGCAATACCCATCAGTTAAGCAAGCTAAAGCAAGCCTTGAGTAAAGGACAAAAACCAACCATCCAGACAGCGCTTTATCGGTGGATGGATCATTTGCCCACCAGTCGGAGAGAAGCGAATTTCTCCCGGCTTTGCGAAGCAAATCTGGACCATGTCAGCCCGTCATTGAAATCAAGCATCGACCATTTATTCGAGCCTGAGCCAAGCATGCTGGACACCAACGATCAAAAGGAATTGCTAAAAACAGTGAAGGTGCTCCACCGGAAATGTTCTAAAAAGCCCGACAAACAAGCCAGGCGATTACAACTAAACCCGTAAATTCAATGACGAGTGTTTCGCTCCCTATGACTAAGCGTTTTTCAGCCACGCTTGCACCATGCGTAGCTCGCCATAGCTGAATTGATCACCCAAGCCGTTTTTCGCTTCGGTTAAGGTACTTGCCGGGTGCTCTTCCATATAGTTCTGGATTTTATTCAGCTTGTCCAGGTCAATCAAGCGGCTTAACTCCAGCTCGCCGGTTGTTACGTAATGCGCCAGATGCCCCTCGATGGTTGTCACCGCCATATCCCGCTCAGTAGCAATCCGCCCGATACTTTCACCATCCAGAAACCGTTGATAGCTAATCTCCCGTGACGGTACTTTCGGCTTCATCTCTTGAGTATCCAGTTGTGTTTGAACCTCAATTTTCAATTGCTTATCCTGCGCGAAATCGGCGATCTGCTTTAAAATGGCGGTGCCGTAATGCTTTACCGTCTTTTTACCAATCCCTTTCAAATCCAGTAAGTCTTTGGTGCTTACGGGCAAGGTGTTCACAATGGCCACCAACGCTTTTTGGGTCAAAATCTGGTAGGCAGGTACACCCTGTTCATCGGCCAAATCTTTGCGCCAGGCTTGCAGTTTACGGAACAAGTCCGGGTGATTTGTTTCAACGGCCCGTGAAGTTGCAGCCGGTTCTTTTTCGGCCGGAGCCGCTGTTAACAGCGCCTTCGCACGGGTTGGCAAGTAGTCCTTAACCACCAAGCCGTTCTGACAAAGCTGCCAGCAAGCCAGTTTCACATGCAGAATCTCGTTCATCTTCCTGAGGCGTCCGTTAATGTCTTTCTTCACCCCGTGGTTGTCGGTTTCAAAGGTAGCGGCTTTCAGCACCTCCTGCCAGTCCACTTTCAACTTATCGTGAAAATAGGCGCTGGCCTTTTTAATGCGTTCCTGCAAATCGGCGTTGTTTTCCACATCGTCGGCAAGCGATGCCAGCTCGTGTACCTGACGCATAAATTTAGCCGACATCGGAATCATTTCGTTGGTGCATTGTGCGGATATCACTCCCAGCTTTTCGCCGAGTGTTCCCAGCACTGAACCGGCATTCTCGCCAAAGATCTTTACAGCCTGCCGAACCTGGTATTCGTACGTTTTGAAATTGAACAACTCTTCGAGCAAAGCGAGCTGGTAAGCCTTTTGCGATTGCTGCAAATCCTTTTGCTCCGGTTGACTGTCGGCCATGCGGCTGTTAAACCCGTTGACCTCACGGTCGCAAATCACCGCCTTATTAGAGAGGGCGCTGCTCAACACCAACCCTTCCATACTTTTACAGCGGCTAAGTGCCACATAGGTTTGACCGTGAGCAAAAGCAGCCTGCGCATCGATGATGGCCCGCTCAAAGGTAAGTCCCTGGCTTTTGTGAATGGTGATGGCCCATGCCGGACGCAACGGATATTGCAAAAATGAGCCTTCAATTTTTTCTTCCAGCTCCTTGGTGCGCTCGTTCAATACATATTTCACATTATTCCAGAGCTCCCGATCAACCGGAATGGAAGCGAAATCGCCCGGACACCGGACAATGATCAAATCCTCCTCGAAGGATTCTACGGTGCCGATCTTCCCGTTATAATACAGTTTGTCGGGTGAGCTGTCGTTCTTCACAAACATCACCTGTGCGCCTTCCTTCAGCACCAGCTTGTCCGCAGTGGGATAGGCATGGTCCGGAAAAACGCCTTCAACCTTCGCCTTAAATTGATGTGGTCCGGTCGTCAGCTTGTCCATCTCGCGGCCGTTAATGGTGTCGGCTGACGAATTGTGGGTGGTCAGGTGAATGTAACCCTCTTCCTTTTTCGGGTTGAAATCGGGTTGATATCGTTTATTCAGGATTTCGAGCGATTGCTGTGTCAGTTTGTCTTCGCGAATCTCATTCAGAATTTGAATAAAAGCACCATCCGACTGCCTGAAAATATGCTTCAACTCAATGCTGATAACCTGCGCTTGCTGAAAGGCTTTGCTGCCAAAAAAGAACAGGCTGCTGTAGTGCGACCGCAGGATGTTCCACTCGTCGTTTCGGACCACCGGAGCCAGCTGCTGCAGATCGCCGATCATAAGTAATTGCACACCACCAAAAGGCTGAAAACGGTTCCGGTACTTCCGCAGCACCCGGTCAATTCCATCGAGCAAATCGGCCCGCACCATACTGATCTCATCAATGATCAGCAGATCCAACGAGCGGATGATATCAATCTTGCGTTTGGTAAATTTGTGGCTGTTCAGCTCATTTTGCTCATTGGCACCTTCGGGCACCGGCAAAATAGGGCCAAATGCGAGCTGAAAAAAGGAGTGAATGGTTACCCCGCCGGCATTAATAGCTGCAACACCCGTTGGTGCCAACACCACCGAACGTTTCCATGCCAGGTTTTTCAGGCGTTTCAGGAACGTTGTTTTACCGGTTCCCGCCTTTCCCGTCAGGAAAATATTCCGATCCGTCAGGTTGACAAAATTCCAGGCCAGTTCCAGTTCTTTGTTGGTTTCCATGTCGTTATCTAATTGGGTGCTTTTGTGGGTTCTCGATAGACCGGCAATTTACGAATAATCGTCCGGACTACCAGTTTGTATTGTCATCAGAAGTTCTGTTTGAAATCCGTTCGCAAATTTCCGGCTCTTTTTTTTAACGCGCAAATCACAAGTCTGCTTCAGCGGTGGTTTTTCTATGAATAAGCCTTATCTCATCTGACATTAAGATATCTATCGGCCGAAAAACTATCAATTTGTAACGATCCCAAAAACATTGTTTACACGATGCCTGATTTCGATGTTAATTTTTAGAAGCCATTATTAACAATCAGAAGGCTTGAGCGTTTATATAGCGAGCAATGCTCGTATTGTTGTTAACTTATACCATGGTTCAGAACAGCACTACGAAATTCACTTTCAAGACAAGTATTTTCAACTCGGAAATTACCTGTTTGACTTTCATAATTCGTTTTTTATAATTGGCAAAAGTGATGGAAAATACAGAAGAAATAAAGCGTTTGCAACGATCGTCCGACAACAGAACCTGGCGGAAGTGGGGGCCTTATGTTTCCGAACGCCAGTGGGGAACGATTCGCGAAGATTACTCGAAGGACGGACAGACGTGGGATGCGATTTCACATGACCACGCACGCAGCAATGCTTATCGCTGGGGAGAAGATGGTATCGCCGGATTTTGCGACAGCCAGCAAATTCTGTGTTTGGCACCGGCATTTTGGAACGGGAAAGACCCTTTTCTGAAGGAACGCTTGTTTGGACTGACCAATGGACAGGGCAACCATGGCGAAGATGTGAAAGAGATTTACTATCACCTCGAATCGTCTCCAACGCATTCGTATTGTAAGTATTTGTATAAATATCCGCAGGAAGAGTTTCCGTACGAGGAACTTGTGGAACAAAACAGGACCAGAGACCGGAACGTGCGTGAGTTTGAAATCACCGATTCCGGAATTTTCGAAGAAGACCGCTATTTCGACATTTTCATTGAATACGCCAAAGCAGGGATCAACGATATTTTGATGAAAATTACGGTGGTTAACCGGGGACCCGAAGAAGCCCTGATTCATGTTTTGCCCCATTTATGGTTCCGGAATTTCTGGAAACACAATGATCGTTTTAAGCGGCCGGAGATCAAAACGCTGGGGGAGAGTACGATTCACACAAACAGCTACCGAAATGGCAGTTTCTATTTTTATCATCAAGGGGGCGAGCAGTTGTTTTGTGAGAACGAAACCAACAACCAGGTAATCTACCAGCTCGAAAACGACTTCGACTATGTCAAAGATGGCATCAACAATCACGTCGTCAACGGCGAAGCATCGGTGAACCCTGCAAAGACGGGCACGAAATGCGCCATTTGGTACACAAAAACAATCCCCGCAGGAGCTTCGGCAGAGATTTGTGTCCGCTTAAGCAAAAATAAGCTGGCCAATCCCTTTGAAAATTTTGAAGAGGCAATTTCCCGCTGCAAAGCCGACAGCGATGCTTTTTACGCCGGTTTGCTGACCAACAGTAGCAGTGACGAACAAAAGTTCCTGGCCAAAAGTGCATTGGGCGGCTTACTTTGGACCAAGCAGTATTACTATTTCGACGTATACAAATGGCTGAACGGCGAACAGGGAAAGACGCCGCCTGAGCGCGACATTGTGCGGAACCACAACTGGCAGCACCTGACCAACCGAAACATCATATCGATGCCCGATAAGTGGGAATATCCGTGGTATGCCGCCTGGGATTTGGCCTTTCACTGCACGTCATTTGCGCACATCGATGTTGGCTTTGCCAAACGCCAGCTGCTGCTCATGCTCAAGGAATATTACATGCATCCCAACGGTCAGATTCCCGCCTACGAATGGAACTTCAGCGACGTGAACCCGCCGGTACATGCCATGGCCGTTTGGCAGGTGTATACCACCGACCGCAAAAAGACCGGGAAAAGTGATTTTGTTTTTTTGGAAAAGGCTTTTCAAAAACTATTGCTCAATTTCACCTGGTGGGTTAACCGAAAAGACGCCGATGGAACCGATGTTTTTGAGGGCGGCTTCCTGGGACTTGATAATATTGGTGTTTTTGACCGAAACAACATGCCCCTCGGTATTATGGACCTTCAGCAGGCGGATGCCACCAGCTGGATGGCCATGTTTTCCCTCAATATGTTGCAGATCTCGCTCGAACTGGCGCAACATAACCTGGTGTACGAAGAGTCGGCTGCCAAATTTTTCCGACATTTTCTGAATATTGCCTGGGCCATGAACAACATCGGCGATAAAGAAATTCCGCTATGGGACGACGAAGACAAATTTTTCTATGATGTAGTCCGCCTCGAGGACGGCAGGAACGAAAAGCTTCGTGTGCGTTCGCTGGTGGGCATTACGCCTTTGTTTGCGGTGGAGGTCATCGACGATAGCACCTTCAAAAATTTACGGCGCTTCAAACGTCGGGCGGTCGAGATTATAAAGTCGCGCCCCGATCTGGCCTCCCTGATTTCCGATATCGAAGTCGAAAACAGTCGCGGTGAATACCTGTTTGCCATTATGCGCAACGACCGGCTCGAAAAGATCCTGGATCGTTTGCTCGACGAAGCCGAGTTTTTGTCGGATTATGGTATCCGGTCGTTGTCGAAATACCACGAAGAAAACCCGTATGCTTTCGAGTATAACGGGGGCAGGCATACGATTGAATATGTGCCCGGCGAAAGCTCATCGCCCATGTTTGGCGGTAACTCAAACTGGCGCGGACCGATCTGGCTCCCGTTAAATTACCTCATTATTATTTCGCTGAAAAAATACTATAAATTTTACGGGCCAACGGTCACTTACGAATTTCCGAAAGGTTCGGGAAAACAACTGAACCTGAAAGAAATTGCCATGGAGTTAACCAACCGCCTGCTTCGGATCTTCGAAAAGAACAGCAGCGTAACCTATCATTATTTCTCCAATCATCCGGTTTATAACCAGGAAAACGGGTCGTTCAACTACCACCAGTTTTTCGAATATTTCAACGGCGATACAGGTGAAGGGCTGGGGGCTTCGCACCAAACAGGCTGGACCTCGTTAATTGCCAACCTGATTATTGAAATGAACGACGATGACGTTTGATTGTTGCTAGCCGCGGATTGCGACAAAAAAAGCCCCGGCAATTCCGGGGCTTTCGACAGATCGATGATAAGAGGTAATAGGCATTAGGCAGGACTATGATCACCAATCTGTATTCTGGTAAATTAACTGGTTTTGCTCGCCAGTCATTCGTCAAAGTGTCTCTTCCTGCACTTCTTCGTCTTCTTCAATCGGGTCTTGCGAACCGTAAATCACATAATCGTTGTAGTAGGCCTCGTTCAGCCCGTTCCAAATATCCTTGCCGGCTTCGCAGATCTCCGAAATCAGCGCATAGAGCTCGTTGGCGGTGTTCTCGCGTTCAATAGTCTTCGCTTCGCGGGTCGACATGGCCTCCTTTTGATCGTCAATGGCATTGTCCAGAACGGCGGTGGCCGCTCCAATTTCGTCCAGCGTTACTGCCGTAATATTCCGCGCAGCCAGTTTGTCTAGCATTTCGTTGCAGGTTAAACAAATATGGTTCGCCAGTACAATGAGATCAGGAGATTTAATATCCTTCAGTTGATTGAAACGCAGGCCTTTGTATTCAACCGATTTTTCGCCCAAGGCATGCTTGCAGCGGTAGCGAAGGCTTACCAACAGGTCGACAACCGTACTGTTCGCTTTATTTTTGGCATCGGTCTTTAGCGTTTGCTGAGCCAACCAGTAGTTGTCGGAAGGTAATTCGCGGAAGTTCGTTAGTTTACTCGCGAAATTGGTTCGGAAGATTTCGTCGTATCCGCGCAAGGCAAATTGAGCGGCATCGCGTAACATCAGGTCATTTACCCGGTCGCCCCGTTGCGTGAGCGTACCCATACTGAAATGAAAATTTGCACTCATAAGTTGAAGATTTATTGGGATTTAAAAATGATTAAACAAAAAGTTACACGAAGTTACGGCCCTCGAATATGATAGTCAATACTTTAGTTATGAAAAACTCACTGTTTCGAAACATATGGTTGAAATTAGCATTTAAATTATGGACATGTAGCTCTTTTATTGCAATTGCATGCTACGGATTATTTTCAGGCAACGGCAGGCTGGTTTTTATGGCAGAGACTTCCGACAATCCAAATGCCTGTATCGCCAATAATGGCGCGCCCTTAGCAAGCTTTTTAGATTTGAGGAAATGCCTGCGAAAGGCGAGGAAAACGCTGCGAAAGGTGAGATAATAACTGCGAAAGACGAGGAAAGCTTTGATCGATAGGAGTGAAGGGCTGCTTAACATGCGAAAAGGTTTCCTAACACCGGGGAAGAGTTTGCTAATTCAGCGGAAGTAAGGACTAACAAGGAGAACAAGCCTACGAACCATGAGCAAGAGCCTACCAGAGACGAGAGCAACACGGCTACCAAAGCGGAAGAGGCTGCTAAGGCCGAGCATCCCCCCGGGAAAAGCGAAGGGAGGACTACTCGCGAATTTCGGACTTGAAAACGATAATTTGGTTTTGATAACTAGTGGATAGAAACGCTGCTTAATAGAAATTATTTTGGAGTAATTTGGGTAAGTTTAAAGACTCAACCTCAATTAACCTTTGATGTTTAAGGAAAGAATTTACCATATCGTTGATAATGGGGCGCACGGTTCAAAATACAATTTGTTTTTTGATTACGGAATAATGCTACTAATCGTGCTAAACGTAATTGCATCAATGCTCGAAACGATCCCTGAAATAGCCTCGGAAGGCTCACGCCCCTTCAGGACTTCGGGTACGTACGAACATATCGGTAACAGGCCCTGATGCTTTGGCACCGTTGGTGCGGGAAAGAGACCCGGATGGAGAACCGAGACAGGCCAACGGCCTGATAGCAATAGCCCGCGGCAACGCCGTGGGAAAAGGAATAAAAAGGAGGTTATCGCCCTGAAGGGGCAATAGCCAACGAATGATAAAAACCAATAACAACAACCAAATGAAACGCAAATTAGAACAAGAAATTCTGGACGCTATGAACCGGGATCCGGGAAACTGGAGAGGTCCGTTTTATGTGAACCGCAAAGATCCGCGGCTGATCGTTCCCAAATACAGTCGCTGGATGGGATTTACGCTAAACTTTGCGAATCCGTTTTCATGGGTGGTCGTTGTTGTGCTTATCGCCATCATTGTGTTGGTTAGTTTGTAAGCCAAACCTGATGCCCGTGCTCCCTTGGTAAAAAGAGAGAAGAGCCTCATAATCCAGCGGTTTCGATCCGCTAAAGGGGGAGATGGAATGAGCCGAATTTTACGAACGCTCAATCACTGATTATTCGTCAATTTTGTCCAATGGTTCATCCACCCGATAAACGTATTCACCTGTAGTGATCGATGGAGCAACTTTGACAAAAGTGACCATTCCCGTTATCGGAGAATGGTATTCTTCGAGCATGTTCCCCCAATAATCGGTGGTATAACCGATTAAGGTGCCTTGTGTAACAAATTGCTCTTTATCGACAAAAGTGTACAAAATTCCGTCGTACGAACTTTTAATTGATTGCTCATTGATGAGATATACGGGGTGTTCATTAACAAAGGGCTTACCTTCGAGCATGCCGATGGTTTTCATCACATTTTTGATGCCCCGTAGCGCGAACTCAACTTCATCCGTTTTAACCATCCCACGATCACCCCATTCAAGGGTGATGGAAACAGCACCCCGGCGAGAGGCTTCCACTTCCGAATATTTAGAAGGCAATGAGTCGGGATAGGAGCTGTAGTCATCGGGAATGAGATATTTATTTCCCATAGCAAGCGCCAGCATTTCCGACTTTTGGCACAAATCGGAATCCGAATTACTTGAGCAGTAATAAATATAGTCGACAACCTGTTCGGTAAACTCGCCGCCATGCATGTCGATGTAATAGTCGCTTTTACTTATAATCTCGGTTGATAGGGTATAGGCAATGCACTCCGAAACCGTACCATCTTTTTTCCCGGGAAATATCCTGTTTAGATTTTTGTGATCGATGGGGCTTAAATACACAGCCTTGGCACGGAAGGCCGGGATGTTGGCAATCTGAACTACCAGAAGTGTTCCCGACAGTTTTGACGGCTCAATCTCCTGAATGATTTTCTGCGCCGTAATGATGGGGACATATTCGGTACCGTGAACCCCGGCAACCAATGTCAACACAGGCCCTGATTTGGCGCCATTGATTATGGTGATCGGAATGAAGGTCGCTTCGTCATTTCCTTGTTCAACATTCAACCTACCTGTAACTTTTTCGCCTGGCTGAGCCAAAATTGAACCGACCGAAAAAAGCATTGGATTTTGAGCAAGAACGCGATTTCCGGCTATTGAGGCTACAATAGCAGCGACGATGAAGAGAAAAAGTTTCCCGGGTTTCAGGTACCAACTATTCGATAAATGGTCAGATTTTTTCATGGTCGTAGATTTTGGTTTATTCGATATTACGAGGAATCGAGTCAAAAGTGAACCTGTGCTTGACTCAAAAACCCGTTAGCGTGCTGTTGGCCTCTTTGGATACAGATAAGATGGAAATCAACGCACTGAAAGGGCATCAGCCACTAATAAATCAACCAATAGGTGACTGATGTAACTTATTTATTGGATATTATAACAGTTCTTGTTTTCAGTTTACTATCTTTGCACCGCTTCTCTCGTCAGATCTCACATTTCTGATCAGGAAAGTGAAAACTCATTTTCTGAATCGGATTACCTAAAAGTTTCGACTTTCAATTGCAAAGCTTTTCTTTTGCGATTTACCTTATTCCGCGACATAGATGATTAAGTTTTCTTTAGAGCTGCATTGTTATTCTTTTAATTAAAATATATAAGATGGGAATAGATTTAGATCAAAAAAAATGGAGTGACATTCAAATTAAGCTACTGAGAAAATATCCACAGTTGACTAATGCTGACGTAATTTGGAGACATGAAACAAGAGATTATTTGATCCGCACAATCGCTACAGGGTTGGGAAAAACGAAGAATGAATTGGAAGAAATCATTGAGCAACTCTAGCTCTCTCCGGATGTTGAGTTGGCGCAAAATCAATTGATGATCGTCGATTTGTCAATCCACTATTAGCACACACAATTACATATTATATGAACAATGGAACAGTAAAGTTCTTCAATGATCTGAAAGGATTCGGATTCATTAAAGACGCAAATTCAACAAAAGAGTATTTCGTGCATTCAACCGGACTGAAAGACAGTATCCGTGAAAACGACGAAGTAACGTTTGACCTGAAAGAAGGTCAAAAAGGATTAAGTGCCATCAATGTTAAACTAGCATAGTTTAAACACATATCGCTTTTAATTAAGAGTCCCGTGTAATAGCGGGACTTTTTTTGTTTCCGTACTTTCAATTCAGGTCGTTCCAGGCAAAATCCGTGGGATTCTCTGAAACTAAAACTCGGTTCTTTTTAATTGACTATTTTTGTGCAAAATTTGGTTTTATGCTGATTATTGATTCTCCATCGAACAACGCTTATTTCAATATTGCTTTCGAAGAATATTTATTGCATCAATATCCCGGTGAAGAGATTTTCCTGCTGTACGTGAATGCCCCCAGCATCATTGTCGGGCGATTTCAGAATACGCTTGCGGAAATCAATCTCGACTATGTAACTAAAAACGGGATTAAGGTCGTTCGGCGGCTGTCGGGTGGAGGAGCGGTGTACCACGATTTGGGAAATCTGAACTTTTCGTTTCATAGTAAAGACGGAACGGATGACTTCGCTGATTTCTCCAGGTTCACCCAGCCGGTTGTTGACCTGTTGAACAAGCTGGACGTACCGGCGAAATTGGAAGGACGCAATGATTTGTTGGTCGACGGCAAAAAGTTCAGCGGCAATGCCAAGCTGGCCCGCAATGGGAAGATGATTCAACACGGAACCATTTTGCTCGACTCCGAGATGCAGGTGTTAAGTGAGGCATTGAAAATTAATCCGCTAAAGTTCAGAGATAAAGCTGTTAAGTCGGCTCGTGCGCGGGTCACCAATTTGATTGATTATTTCCCGGGAGGAATCACCATTGAGAAATTTAAGCAGCTGTTGATCGACCAAATATTGAACGAGAATGATGACAATGCCGCGATTCATCAACTCAATCCGGATGAGGTGGCAAAAATTGAACAACTGGCTGCGGAAAAATACAGCACCTGGGATTGGAACTTCGGCGTATCGCCGGCCTACAATTTCAATAAAGCCATTAAAGTGGCAGCAGGTTTTGTCGAGCTGCACCTGGATGTCAAAAAAGGAGTCATTCAAAAAGCGAAGATTTTCGGCGATTTTTTTGCTTCCAAACCCATTGAAGAACTGGAAGAAAAGTTTGTCGGTGAAAACCATGAGACTGAAAACATCAGGCAAATTTTGTCGTCGGTTAAGCTCACCGAATATTTTGGTCATGTTAGCCCCGATGAACTGCTTGATTTGTTTAAATAGCAACTCCTTCATATATCGTCGGGAGCACTGCATAAAAAAGGTGGCTCCAATCGGAACCACCTTCTGCCTATATAACATCGGTCTTTTATTTGATTAGATGGATCAAGCCAAATCGAACCGATCCAAATTCATTACTTTGGCCCAGGCTGCTGCAAAATCCTGAACGAATTTTTCTTTTGAGTCTGCACATCCGTATACTTCGGCAAGGGCACGAAGTTCGGAGTTTGAGCCGAAGAGCAGGTCAACACGGGTGGCCGTCCACTTCGAAGCGCCGGTTTTACGACAGCTGCCTTCATACAGATCTTGTTCTTCCGAAGTTGCTTTCCATTGGGTATCCATGTCGAGCAGGTTCAGGAAAAAGTCGTTGGTCAGCACTCCGGGTTTGTCGGTAAACACGCCATTTTTCAACTGGTTGTAGTTCGCACCCAGTACGCGCATACCGCCGATTAATACGGTCATTTCGGGGGGAGTCAGCGTAAGCAGCTGGGCTTTATCAATCAGCATTTCTTCAGCCGAAACCGAGTACTTCATTTTCATGTAATTGCGGAACCCATCCGCTTTCGGTTCGAGCACGGCAAACGCTTCAACATCGGTTTGTTCGAGCGACGCATCAGCACGGCCCGGAGCAAACGGAACAGTTACAGCCACACCGGCATCCGCTGCTGCTTTTTCAACCCCGGCACACCCGGCAATAACGATCAGATCGGCCAGCGAAACTTTCTTGCCAGTTGATTGTGCTTTGTTGAATGTATCCTGAATGCCTTCGAGGGTATTCAACACCTTAGCCAACTGGGCCGGTTGGTTCACTTCCCAATCTTTTTGTGGCGCCAGGCGAATGCGGGCACCATTGGCACCACCTCGTTTATCGGAACCACGGTAGGTTGAAGCCGAAGCCCAAGCTGTTGATACCAGCTCTGAAACAGAAAGGCTTGATTCCAATACTTTAGCTTTCAAGTCCGCCACATCTTTTTCATCAACCAATTCATGATCGACAGCAGGAATGGGATCTTGCCAGATCAATTCTTCAGCCGGTACTTCCGGTCCAAGATAGCGGGCACGCGGCCCCATGTCGCGGTGGGTTAGTTTAAACCAGGCACGGGCAAAGGCATCGGCAAATTCATCCGGGTTTTCGTAGAAGTGTTTTGAAATCGGTCCGTAAATCGGATCGAACCTTAATGACAGGTCAGTTGTCAGCATATTGGGTGCAATGCGTTTTTCTGGATCATGAGCATGAGGGACACTACCGGAACCGGCTTGTCCTCGGGGCTTCCACTGGTGAGCGCCAGCCGGGCTTTTGGTAAGTTCCCATTCATAATCGAACAAGTTCTCAAAAAAGTTATTGCTCCATTTAGTTGGCGTTTTCGTCCAGGTTACTTCCAGTCCGCTGGTAATCGTATCACCACCTTTACCGGTTCCGAAACTACTTTTCCAACCCAGACCTTGCTCTTCCAAACCAGCTGACTCGGGATCGGCACCAACATGATCTGCAGGACCAGCACCGTGTGTTTTACCAAAGGTATGTCCTCCGGCAATCAGTGCAACAGTTTCTTCGTCGTTCATCGCCATGCGGGCAAAGGTTTCGCGGATATCAATGGCCGCTTTTAGAGGATCCGGATTTCCGTTCGGTCCTTCCGGATTCACATAAATCAATCCCATCTGAACGGCTGCCAGTGGGTTTTCCAGGTCGCGATCGCCGGTATAGCGTTTATCGTCGAGCCATTCTTTTTCAGAACCCCAATATACATCTTGGTCGGGTTCCCAAACGTCTTCACGACCACCGGCAAAACCGAAGGTCTTGAATCCCATCGTTTCGAGTGCCACGTTACCTGTTAAAATAATCAGGTCGGCCCAGGAAATTTTCTTACCATATTTTTGCTTGATAGGCCATAGCAGGCGCCTTGCTTTGTCGAGACTAACATTGTCCGGCCAGCTGTTTAGCGGAGCAAAACGCTGCTGTCCTCTACCACCGCCACCACGGCCATCACCGGTGCGGTAGGTACCGGCACTATGCCAGGCCATCCGGATAAAGAGTGGTCCGTAGTGACCAAAGTCGGCAGGCCACCAGTCCTGAGAGTTGGTCATTAAGTCTGTCAGATCTTTTTTTACGGCTTTTAAATCGAGGCTATTAAATTCCTCAGTGTAGTTGAATTCTCCACCCATCGGATTGGACAGAGAGGAATGTTGACGTAAAATATTTAAGTTCAATAGCTTTGGCCACCAGTCGCGGTTCGAAGTTCCGCCACCGGCACTGTGTTTTGAAGTTCCTCCCGTAAACGGGCACTTACTTTCATTATTAGCATTGTGAGCTGAAGAACTCGATTGATTTGTATTCTCCATTTTCTAGCAGTTTTTAGATTAACTATTTTGTTTCTATGGATAAAATTACGATAATGCCTATTTATTGAACTTATGATACCATAAGATTAACTTATAGCCACATCCCATATGTTCAGGCTTATCAAGTTACAAAATAATAGGCAGCCAAAAAAGACAAAACGGTATCATTTAGCGAGATAAAAGCTTATCACAAAAGAAAACAGAGCTGAAGATTTTAGGGAAGCCGCTTAAACGGAGACAATGACGTGGGAAAAAAGATCGAAAGAATATTTCTAAAATGATTTTAGGACTCGTTCGGTTTAGAGCAAAAAAAAGAGTAGATCTCTATCTACCCTTTTCAAACCTAACTAAACCAATAAAACTAATCAAACCTAAACTTATGAAATAAAATCTATCACAAAGATAGCGTCCGAAATACAATTAGGTATTAAGTCAACATTAAAGATGTGTTAAGCAACATTAAGAAAGCTATTGCTTTTTTTGACTGCAGTAGTTCGAATTGTTCGTAAAAGACGGGCTAACTTCCCAATACCCTCGATAGGCAAAGTGTTGTTGATTCAAATACGAATAGGGTAGAGCGCTACACCAAATATCGATGTTTGTCTGATAAAACAGGGGGTAATGTCACGCCATTTCCCTTTCATTTGTGACCAATGTCAAGTAGTCCTTTGCGATTTCAATCTTACAGGGTAAGTATCCGGAAGGGTCTCCATCCAGTTCTATTTCAGGATTTTCACAGTTCCCCTGGATCTCAATTTGTTCAATATATTCTAAATAGAACCTTTCCGAATTTTTGAATCTCTTTCCGCTGTAGGCATTTTTCAATATTCCGGGCAACCTTAGTAGTGTAAAATCCCTCGCAACAATGCAGTACAATTGTTTTGAGTCTGGATTCAGCTGATTAAATACTTTGATACCAGAGGCAATGTACCGGGTTTTTCCAATTGACAAATTGTAAAGTTTCGATATTGAACAGGGCACACCGTTTAATACGACAGACTGATCAGATGGGTGAAATTTAAGAATGGATGAGATCAATGAAATGAAAGTGCCTAAGAAATCACCCAGATATTTCCGGATCCCGCTATTTGCTATTCTTGCAACCCTGGATCCGATACCAATGTTGGCACAGCACCCAAAATATTCGGTCTTTGTGATTTTGCAATTAGTTATTGCTAAATCAGTTAAGCTATTATTGTTTTGCTCAGAGAATACGATTTTCCCAACAGCAATTTGTTGCCGGTGATTATTCAATAAGGTATGAATGGCGTCATCAATATTTAACGGGATTTGATAACTTTTGCAAAAATCGGGGCTAGTACCGGTGTATATGATGCCCATAGCCGATGTCGAAATTCGCCGGCCTTCATCATCATAAAAACCATTCATCACTGCTCTTATCGTGCCATCTCCTCCAACAGCGACAATGACATCATATCCTTTTTTGTTCGCTAATGACGAATATTCAACTGCCTCACTGATGTCATCAATTATTTTAAATTCATAAGCAATGCGCGATGCATCAAGCCGGGAAAAAATGGAATCAGTCAACTTACGACTTCTGCCTCCCTTGGCTTTTGGATTTATGATCAGAAAATAAGTCATGCTAAGTCTCTTTTAATTTCCTTGAAACATGAAATTACCCGATCAAGATTTTTTGTCGATAAGTTAGCTCCGGCGATCATCCGGATGACACCTTTATTTTTTGGAACTGAGGGATAAATAAAAGGGGTAGAGATAATTTTGTTAATGAATAGTTGTTTGGCAAACAAAATCGTATCAACGGAATCTCCGGTTCTAATTGAAATAATCGGAGCCTCAGCAGGCGACAGTTGGTAGCCACTTTCACTCAGAGCATCCCTAAGCGTGTTTCGAGCAAACCACATTTTTTGACTTAAGTTATCAAACTCATCTTCAATAATATTCAGGACCTCCAATATCCCAGCTAAAACATGTGGTGGAAGTGCTGTGGAGTAAACCAAATGAGATGAGAAATATTTTAGGTAATCGATCAGACTTTTCTTTCCACTGACTACTCCTCCCAGATTGGCCAGTGCTTTGCCAAGTGACGCCAAATAAATTCCGTCATAGTCTGTTATGCCCAGGTGTTCCAGAATTCCTTTGCCAGTTGCCCCCAAAACACCAATCCCATGGGAATCGTCGATGACTGGTAAGGCACTGTATTGCCGGCAGATATCGACAATTGAATTAAATGGAGCGATGCTCCCTTCCGTTGAAAAAACGGATTCAGTTACGACAAATATTTGGCTATACTTTTCACAGTTTTTGAGGTTGTTTTGAAGGCTGTCGAGGTTGTTGTGTAAGAACGGGCGTATTTTGCACCCGGTTGCTCTGGCTCCTTCAATTAATGATGAATGTGCAAACTGATCGATTACAATAACATCATCTTGTTTGGCAATTGCAGAAAATACACCATTATTTGCCTGGTAGCATGAAGGATATATAAGCGAGTCTTCAAGCCCAATGAATGACGACAACTTCTGGCAGGTTTCCTTATACAAATCGGAAAAACCAACGGAAATGGGCGTCGCGCACATTGATGCGCCATATTTATTGACGGCTTCTACAACTGCTCTTTTTACCCGTTGATCGTTGGCAATGCCCAGGTAGTTATTGGATGCCAGATCGACAACCTCTTCATCTTCAATAATAATCATATCATTGAGGCCCGATTGAACCGTCAAATAATAAGGATTAAAAGCAGCCTTTCTGATCAACTGATCATCCAAATGAAACTTTCCATAGAATGCTTCACAGCTCATGTCGTTTTTTTTAGTTTGAGGTATTTCGTCTCCAATATCTCCGCGATATCATTCACGGTCTTGATCTGTTCAAGATCTTTTCCGTCAAACTCGATCGAGAATTCATCTTCAATTGCATTGATAATCATCAGTGTGTCAAAAGAATCTATTCCCAAACCTTCAGCCAGATCGGTATCCGGTAAAACATCCAGGCAATTCTCCTTATTTGCCTGAATTATTGCTATTACTTTCAGTAGTGTTTCCATTGCTTTTCGTTTTATAACATTGGGTTACACTTTGGGTGTCACACATAATTGCACAATAATTGCAGTTTAGGCATTTTGATTTGTAGTTTGAATCCGTTTCTATTTTCACTACAAAATCAGGTTCACATATAAATGGTCTGCATAAACCAATAAAATTGATCCCATCAATTTTAACAGCATGTTCCATTTCTTTTCCAGTCCGAAACCCACCAACTGAGATAATTGGTTTAGTTGTATATTTCGTTGCAAGGCTCGCATATGCAAGATTGTACATTGATGAAAACGGTTTGAGTCTTCGTTTAAAAAGAGGGAAATAGATCAGTTTGATAAAATGCTTTTCAAGTCTGTTTTCCGATCTGAAAACTTTGTTTTTGGCTAAAATTAAATCAATCGGCATATCTCCTCTGAATATATTCAGGGCATAATCCATGGTTCCATAGCTGATCTCTATAGCATCGATAGCCTTCTCGTCCAGGAATCGAATCAGGTTGATCAATTGCTTTATACCGAATGTGGGATAGTGATCATCTCCACCACTTATTTTGATCAGAATCGGATAGTCCTCTCCACATTTTTCGCGAATATTCGCGATAATCAAATCAAGAAATTTTGTTCCAATTCCTTTTTTCTTATCAATGCCGAACTGATCAGTCCGGTTGTTAATTTTTGGAAAGATAAATTGATGGATTAGGTAGCCATGAGCAGCGTGCAATTGAATCCCATCAAATCCCGACATTTGCGCGTAAAGGGCACTATCCCCAAATTTTTCGATGATCTCATTGATCTCTTTCGGCTTCAGGGTTCTGGGCTTACTTTTAAAATAGGGAGATCGTTTAGTGGAAACACCAACAACTTCTTTCCCTGTCTCTTGCTCCCGAGTTTGCCGTCCGGTATGAGCAAGTTGCATGAATATTTTTCCGCCATTGGCATGAACTCCTGTTGTTACTCTTTTATAATATGGAATGAATTCAGGGCTGTAGATTCCGGCTTGTCCGGGTTGCATTGCTTTGCCCTCGTCTGAAATATATGAAAATCCGGTAATTATGCCACCGATCTTGTTTTTCGATAACTGTTCATAAAAAGACCTATACGTTTCAGTAGGAAAACCTTTCTCATCACACATTCCTTCAAATGTTGCAGAACGAATTATCCGATTGCTTAATTCGCATTTTCCAATATATGCCCTTTCAAATAATTCCATTATGATTGTGTTTACGCTTTAACGTTTGTATTCATGTTAAAAAGAAAACCAACAAAAACATAAGTCAGAATAAATAGAATCATCCCCAGTTCGGGATTAAACAAAGCAACAATAGCAGTTTGTGCACACGTACATGCCCTGATATTAGTCACAAGAGAATAATAGGTTAATTCACCTTTCGGATTTCGGTAATACAGATATCCGGTCCAGACTTGCAGGAAAACAGTTAATAACCCCAGAATCACAAAAATATGGTTAAGCTCAATTTCGATCGCATGTAAAATAAAATAGCCGATCAGAAAAATAACCGATGGGAGAAACGATACAATGATTGCAATATACCGGTTCTTTTCAAGGCCATATTTGACAACAATGGTATTTTTGCCGGCCAGTTTATCTCCGTCAACATCTTTAAAATAAGTATAATAAGTCATTAAGCCATTCGTGACAACGATGAGGATAAGCGCGCTAATTGTACTTTTGGTAAAATAGGTATCGGTGGGGCCGGCTGCCCAATAGCCATATAAGCCACACATGGAAATCATGATCCCGAAAACCAGATTCCCCCAGATCCCATGTCCTTTAGCGTACTCATAGACAACGTTCAACCCAATACCGATAAGCAAAGGGATTATAGCAACCGGTTCAAGATAGAACCAGGTAACAAGAAACGTAATAAATAAAAGAGATACGGACATCAGAAGCGCGCTTTTCGCATTTAATTCTCCTGTTACCATTGGTCTCTCAGGTGCATTGACCCTGTCTTCATCCAAACCCAAATAATCATTGAAAATTTGATTTGTTCCCCATGCCAGGAAGAGGATAATAATGATTACAATTTTCTTTACAAGAGGAGTAGGCTGCTGTATGGTGTGTACAAAATGAGACATCGGGTTATAATAATCTTCACTCGCAATAAATTGATAGTAAGATATCCCAAGCCATCCAACGATTCCAGTGACAAAAGCATAATACAAACGCATTGATTTGACATAAGCTTTTAAGAATCCGATTGCAGGAGCTACTTCCATATTTTCGTTTTTACAAGTTGTTTATTTTGTCGTAAAATTCAACAACGCCTTCTCTTTCCCAACCGGCGTATAACTCCTCTGAAATATCAGGAGGCAGTGGTAAGGATTTAAGCTTGTTGCTGCGTTTTAATTCGAAAACAGAATTGGCATATTTCTCGCACAGCAAACAAGAAGAAGGTTTCTCGAATACTGTTCTCATTTTATTATAGATCACTTCAAAATCGTCATTCTGAATATTTCCGAATGAGATATTCAGAAACTCACAGGGCTGTAAATCGCCTTTGGCATTGATATAGAATCGATCAGTTGCACCGGCCGTGCATCCAAAGAAATCTTTGGATTCTTCCCGAATCATGGCATAAATAGCCGTATCTCTTTTGTGTTTCGATTTTAGATTATAATCATCGACTTTTGCTAATAACTGTTCAGTATCTTCCGGCGTAAATTTATCCAGTGATTTATCAAGCCATCCTCCAGCAGGCTTTGGTTTAATAAGCTGCAATATTGCACCATTGAAATTTCTGGACACCTCTAAGATCTTTTCAAAAGTACCATCGCAAAAGGCTTCCTTTAAAAGACAGGTATTAAAGGTTACCGGAATTCCAACTTGGTGACATAACTGAATACCATTTTCCAGGTTTTCCCATGCCTTGTCAGTCCCCATAAAATGATTCAGCTTATCAGATGAATCTGAATGGAGAGAGAACATTATTCCTAACAGGTTTTTGCGATCGTTCAGCGCTGTTAGGTTTTCCAAGGTCATTCCATCGCCTGTGGAGTTAATAAGTATTTCAGATCTGTCATCAATTGCATTACAAACTTTTAAGAGCCTGTCAAACACCAGGAAAGGCTCACCACCTTCAATGTTGAAGAAAGCAATCCCCTTATCCTGTAGCTTTTTAACTGTTTGAACAAGTATGTTTATGTCAACATCTTTTCCCTGATCAAATTTTTGATAACAGTGAGGACAATTATAGCGGCAGGCAGATGTTACCGAAATCAGGCATGTGATACATGGCATTTTACCGTTAAACTCAAGAACTTTACGACATGCCCGGTAAAAAGCTTTTGACGGGAAGCCCGGCACATAGAGGTTGATTTTTGTGTATTTGCCAATTTTGACATACTTGTTGTGCTTCATTTTTTTTAGAAAATACAACAACCGCTTAAGAACCCGTATGTAATGTTTTGCGGGTAGGCGTCCACCTAAAAGTTCCTTCGTGAAATGAATGAAAGTGAAGATTTTTATTTTTAGCCCAACCAGTTCTTTCCGAATACCTATGTAGTTTTTTATCTCAAGCGTTTCCATATTGGTTTAGATTAGGTGTTGCTTTTTATACCAATTCACCGTTCTCTTAATCCCTTCCTGCAAGCTGTACTCGTTTGAATAGGAGAGCAGTGACTTTGCTTTTTCTGTTGAGAACTCAATATTATCGTAAAACATATTTACTCTCCCTCGCGATAACAGCGGTGGGGATTTCAATTGAAAGAGTGTATAGATTAGTTCCAGTATAAAACCAAGAGGGTAAATTAGTGCCCATGATATGTTTACGGGTTTCGTCACCCCGAGTTCATTGCAAAAAATGGAAAATATATAGTCCATTTGCTCATTCTCCCGATTTCCGACAATAATTCGGTTTATACCTTTCAACGCTTTTTCAAAAGCAAGAAAGTATGCCCGGGCCAGATCTTTTGCATAAATCACATTGAACTTGTTTCTTTTGCTTCCCGGGAAGAACAGGATCTTGCTTTTTACAGTTTTCAGGTAAGTGAAGAATCCAGTGTTGAACTCCCTTTCTCCATAAACCCAGGTTGGCTCAATGATCGTCAAGTTGAGATTATTTTCCTGTGCATATCTCAGTGCTTCCTTTGTGCACATTGCTTTGGTATCCCTGTAATAGTTCATTTTACAGGGAAAAATAGAATCGAAGAAGTACTTGTAGTGCGAGTTGAATGGGGAGTTCTCTGTTTTAACTTCTTTTGAATCCTCTTCGCCATAACTTGAAATTGATCCGGTTATGATAATGTTCGTAATGCCATTTGCCTCACATGCTTTCAATACATTTAGCGTACCCGTGACATTGGTATCATAAAAATCTTTGTATTTCCCCCAATCTTTAACGAGTCCTGCAATATGAATGATACTGTCCATATCTTTTAATAACCCGACAAAGGATGAAAGGCTTCGTATGTCTCCGTACACAATATGAACAGGAAGATGTTCGATGTATGTCAGGTCAGTTGTTTTTTTGACCAGGCAAAAAACATTAAGCTTTCTGTTGCAGAAATATTCGGCTACATGACTGCCAATAAAACCTGCACCTCCGGTGATTAATATTTTTTGCATTTCAGACATCTTAATGACAATTGACTACGAATGAATTATTGCTTGTTTCTGAGCAAGCGATTTCCATTCCTCATACCAACTCCCAAGTTGTTTGCCGGCGTCTTTAGGTGGTTTGTCAACGGCATGCCAAATCAGGTGTGCATCTCCATTGTTCTCAACCAAAACTAATGCACTGAGCCCTTTCGACCGATACAACGTTTGAATGGCCTGTTCCGGCGAATGAACGATAGGGGTGCCAACATTTAATGACGTGTTGACGGCAACCTCCACTCCGATATATTGCTTTAAGCTTTTCAGGATGGCATAGGTGAGAGGATCGGTTTCCTTCCTGCAAATCTGAATTCGACTTGTTCCATCAACATGAATCACAGATGGAATTATAGCATAACTCTTCTTTTTAGCTTCAACAGTGAGGACCATGTAGTTGTAAGCATTGTAATTAGCCATTGCAGCTCCTTTTGACAGGTGAAAAAAGCGCTTTGCTTCCGTCAGTGTGAGAACAGGGGCCAAAGGGCGAATACGCTCCCTGAATTTCACCTGGCTATTTAATAAATTAAGGGTGTCCGGATTACACGGGTTTGCTAAAATTGATCGGTGTCCTAATGCACGAGGCCCTGTTTCCCCAGCACCTTGATACAGTCCGATAATTCCATTTTTCGAAATTACAAAGGCCATGAAATCAGCAACTTTGTTTAACTCATTTTTGTCTTCCAGGTTACCAAGTTTGATTGATCCCAAATCTTCATGTGCCTGAATGCTTTTAACGACTTCACCATTATCCGGCGGATTTCCGCATAGGAAGGCATGTTTTAGAGGCGTGCATTTGTTCACCTTATTTAGCAGCGCAAAATGATAGGCGGCTCCCATTGCTGTCCCCGTATCACTGGGGTTGGGAGGGACCCATAAATGAAGTCTCGTATCCTTTTTTTGTAAGTTTTTCCTGTAATAGGAAGCGTTAAATTGGTTCAGCAATTTCATATTGGCAATGCAATTCAATGCGGTTCCACCACTAAGGATAAGCTTATTGCTGCCTGTTTTTTTTATCAGGTAATCAACCATATGAAACAACGCATCTTCATAAACCAGCTGCAAAGCTGCAGCCTTGTCAACCCGTTGGCGGGTGATGGGAGCGTGTTGTATATCATCAACATTTAAAACAATATCCGGATTCCATATTTTATCTTGGGGAATAGGCTCGCCAAGAATATCTATCAGGCTTTTTGCATAAGGCTTAACCTGCCCGTATTTGTGGTAGTTGATTAACGACCGATTTACATATACCCATCCTTCACCCTGAAACTGTACGATCTGCCTTAACCGTTTATAATATGGATTGGATAACCGGTTCATGTCGCCCCATGCGCTTGCTCCCATGTATCGGCCTTCACTGCTCAACGGTTCCCAACCTCCCTGCGTTGAACTAATTACGGCATACAACAAGCCCTGTGAATCCATTATGCCGGAATAATTTCGAATTCGTTCAATCTTATTTCCCTGGGCAACATAGTGAGAAATGGAACCGTCGTCGCCAAAGCCATCCATTACCACCAAAATAACGGGATCTTCGCTGTTATAAAAAGGAGACATCGCGTAGGCATAATAAGCGTGATTGTTATGATGTTTCATGCCGATTACTGGAATACGTTCCTTGGACTGGAGATAGTTTTTCAGCCTATTCGGAGCCTTTAGTGCTCTGATAAAATGCCAAAAATTCATGTGTGGCGAGGCCTTCTCGTTAACAAGGTTAAAACTTTGAGGAGCTTCCTCTACGGCATGTCGAACAACCGTCGCGATGCCTTTTATGTAGTCCCAGGAAGCAACAACTAAAAAAATATCTTTGGGAGATAATCCCATCGTTGCCATTTTTTTGAGGATATCATTCAACGAATGCTCCGGGAAATGACCGTCATTTTTAATCCCGCTGTATCTTTCTTCTTCATTATTGCACAGAACATTTATGCCTTTAGCTGATGAAACTTCAATCAACGCAGCAGCAGCGTTATGACCACTTGGTATTATTCCCAATAAATAGAGTGTTTCCCCATTCTGAATTTTTTCTGCAAATAGCTTTCCCATTTTTCGACAGTAGACACTATCGGCAGTGTAGAACTTTAGTACTTTGCCAACTGATTTGGCAATAAAATAGGTTATAGCTTCGATAAGCTTACCTGCATTAGAGTGGAGAGGATGATAGCGATAACGTTCAATATGTGAGCCATTCACTCTCATGATACTTTATCTAATGTTTTTGCGTAATTGGTCAAATCATTCACATAATCGCGTATGTGTTCGTAATTTCTGGCTTTTAAATTAAAGTCATTAAGTTCTTTTTCAGCTCCATTAAGAACTAAAACCTTTTTAGCTTCATCGATTATTTCTCCGATTTTTGTTATGTCGAAATGGTTCTCTCTTACCCGGTCGTAAAATGCCTTTTCGTCACTCTTTCTGATGGTGAAAACAAGTTCATATTCACCGCACTCACCCAAAAACAAGGCAGTTCTGGGCTTGCCAAGTAATTTACAGGCGAGAGTGCCTGCACTCAGGTACGGGATGTTAGTGATTTTATATCCGACATGATTAATTTCAGCAATCGTGTTTAGCGCATTTAAAAGCCCATCACTTGAATCGATGCAAGCTGTGGCATATTGACCGATCAATTCTGATTCACGTGACCTGATTGGAAATTGAAGTTGATAATTTCGAATGACCTTTTCAATAAACTTGTTTTTACCAACTAATTTAAGTGCTGCTTCCAGGTTTCCGGCCCCTACATGACCAGTCATAAAAATCAAGTTACCTTCGCTGGCGCCTTTTCTTGTTACAGGGGAGGACGCTTCGCCAATAACGACTCCAGTGTAATGCCAGCTAGCTGATTTCCCAATATCGCCTCCGATAAATCCGACCGATAACTGGTTCAGGACATCTGATATCCCCTTTGTGAAAGAATCAATAAATTCATTATCCCATTCAATGGGAAGAGAAATGCTGTGTCCATAAAAAACAGGTTTTCCGCCTGAAGCAAATATGTCACTGATTGTACATGCAGCGACATTCCATCCGAGCTTGTAGGGATGGTCATCTCGAAAAAAATCTTCTTGAGAAAATTCATCGATGCTGAACAGTAGTTTGCTTCCATTGTAGTTGATTATTTCTGCATCAGACTCGAAAAATTTGTTCGAAAGTGAGTGACTCCCAGGTAGGATATTGAGGATTCTTTTGATTGTTTCTTGTTCTGTATTCATATTTTATGACCTATGAATTCCACAAACATCTTGAATTTCATGCTATCAAAAAAAAAATCACTCGCATAATGTACACTCTGATTGGTTAGTCCATCCGGTGATTTTGGTTTTGTGATTTATACGAAAGTGGTCATTTTATGTTTGATGCGAGTTACCCTACATCTAGAATATTGTTTGTTTCCCCGGTACTAGAATCTATAGAGGGTTGGAAAGGCGAAGTATTATTCGGGCACATTCGAATACTGAAAACAGCAATATGTAAAAATAGGGTAGTTTAATTTATTTGCAGATACAAAAATACAGACCTACTGATTATCAAATCAATGTAGCTGAGAAAATATAATAACAATTGAATAAGAAGAACGTATATTCTTGTTTCATTCTTCATTAGATCTCCGAAATAGTTTGCCGACAAATGAAGCTCCTCCGCAAAAGATCCGATCCTATTCTCGGTTTTTTTGGGGCTAACAAAAATCCCCCGCTGGTAGGCGAGGGAAATGTATTTTGAGGTTCTTCAGTATCCAGAAATATAAATTAGTTCGTATCCCGTTCCCGGATTTCTACACGGCGAATTTTTCCGCTGATCGTTTTAGGAAGTTCTTCTACAAACTCGATAACACGCGGGTATTTGTAAGGAGCTGTTACTTCCTTAACATGATTTTGTATCTCCTTTACAAGATCGTCACCTGCTTTATGCTTGCAATCCTGCGCTAATACGACCGTGGCTTTTACGATTTGTCCGCGTATCTCATCGGAGATGCCAGTGATCGCACATTCCACAATATCAGGGTGAGTCATTAGTGCACTCTCCACTTCGAAAGGCCCAATCCGATATCCTGAGCTTTTAATAACATCGTCAGCCCTTCCTACAAACCAGAAATAGCCATCGTCGTCCTTCCAGGCCAAATCGCCCGTATAGTATATTCCATCTGACATCACCTCGTCTGTCAGTCGCTGATTTCTGTAGTAACCGTTAAATAGTCCCGATGGATATTTTTCACCATAGCGAACAACAATTTGACCTTGTTCTCCTGCTTTGGCTGAATGCCCTTCAGGTGTAAGCAGATCGATATCGTAATGCGGATTGGGTAAGCCCATAGATCCGGGTTTGGCTTTAACCCAAGGCGAGGTAAATATGGTAAGCGTTGTTTCACTTTGTCCGTATCCTTCGCGTAATTTGATACCAGTCATGGCAAGGAATTTTTCGTACACCTCCGGGTTCAATGCTTCACCGGCGATGGTACACCATTCCAGTGCCGATAAGTCGTATTTGGACAGATCTTCACGAATCAGAAAGCGAAAAATAGTTGGCGGAGCGCAAAGCGACGTAACCCGGTATTTCGAAAGAACTTCCAATATCGCTGAAGGTGTAAATTTTTCGTGGTCGTATACAAAAACGGTCGCACCAACCAACCATTGTCCATACAATTTTCCCCAGACAGCCTTGAGCCATCCGGTATCAGCAATGGTTAGGTGAAGACTGTCTTCGTGCAGATTTTGCCAGTATTTTGCAGTAACAATATGTGCCAATGGGTAAACACTGTCCAGCGTAACCATTTTAGGATCGCCCGTGGTTCCCGAGGTAAAACTGACGATGATCGGATCCTCATTTTTAGTCGGTTCTTCCGAACGCTCAAAAGGCTGAGCATTTTTAATTCCGGTCTGAAAGTCCTCCCATCTTTCGGGAATATTCGGGCCAATGGAAATCAGTTTTTCAACCGATGGAGACTCGGGCATGGCCTTATTCACATGGTTTAAGATCGTATCATCCCCATCACAAATAATTGCTTTAATAGAGGCCGCATTGGCTCGGTAAACAATATCTTTAGAGGTTAGCAGGTGGGTTGCCGGTATAATGACAGCTCCAATTTTGTGCAATGCAATAATGGTAAACCAAAACTCGGCACGGCGTTTTAATATCGCCATAACCATATCACCTTTTTGAATTCCGAGGGACGAAAAATAACCCGCTGTGCGGTCGGTAATCTCTTTTAATTCACTAAAGGTATAAGTACTGCTTTCTCCTTTGTCGTTTGTCCAAAGTAAGGCTTTCTTGTTTGGAGCTTTCGCAGCCCATCCATCAACAACATCATAAGCAAAATTGAAATCCTCGGGGATAACTAATTTATAGTTTGCTTTAAAATCTTCAAAATCGTTAAAGGTGCTTTGTTTTAAATACTTTTCAATCATATAATTTCAACTCCTTTCAGCTTCCACTCTAATCAGAGGTCTGCAATCACTTGTTCTCAATCTAGGGGGATTTGGTGTGATCTAAGTTTGGTTATTTGCCTTGCTTCTTATTTTCTGCGCAAGTCTAATACGAATTGTTCACGAAAGTAGGATTAATTTTTTGTCCTTAAAATTATTTCTGGGTTTAGCATGAATCTAATACGCAAAAAGAAGGTTAGATTAAATATACTTTAAGGAAAATGAACCTGAATAAATTACGACAATCATTTTGTTGCTTTAATTGTCATACAAGAGAGAGAGTCGATGAGGAATATTCATGTTCTTCTAGTTACTTTCTGTCGAAATCATGCCAACAAAATAGTTCAGAAGCCGGTATAAATCAAAGAAGCATTCGTTAACTTGTTACTGATATTTTTTCCTAATTGTTTTGAAGCTAGATAGCAATAGAATCTATATTGACATTATTTTCAGATGTTATGCAGAGTTAAATGATTTTTTGGCAGATAAGTGGAAATACAAATCATTTGTCTTAAAATTAAGAACACCGGTTTTTGTTTCTGAAGCCATTGCGACTCTGGGGATACCCTTGTCCGAAATCGATCTGATATTGGTGAATGGCAATCCTGCCGAACGCTGGCATAAATTGGAAAATGGTGATTATATTTCTGTTTACCCAACGTTTGAAACTTTTGATATTAGCAGTCTAAAAACCACTTACAAAGAGGCCTTACGAAAAACAAGATTCATTGCAGATGCGCATCTTGGTAAACTGACGAAGTACTTGCGTATGCTTGGATTTGACACCTTATACCGGAATGATTTTGGCGATGAAGAAATAATTAATATTTCCCTTAGGGAGAATCGAATTATTCTTACGCGTGACAAAATGTTACTGAACTCGAAACGAATAACTCATGGATACTATATAAGAGCAATTCATAAGCATAACCAGCTGATAGAGATCGTTAACAAATTTGATCTGAAAAGTCAGTTTAAACCATTTACGAGATGCATGACCTGCAATGCGCTATTGGTTCCCAAAACACGTGATCAAGTAACCGATTTAGTTGATAAGGATACATTAACTTGTTTCAATGAGTTTTATTATTGTGCAACTTGCAATAAGGTTTATTGGAAGGGTTCACATTTCAAACGCATGAAATCGCTGATTTCAGATATTGCCGGGATGAAGAAATAAAAACAACCGCTCAATGAGCAATTGCCCTATGAATTTATTTGGTATCCTTCCGATGTGGATGACCTGATTAATTCTCGTCGCCATCTTCCTCCGTCAATTCAATCACCACCGGATTAGTTAAAGCGCGCTCTTCAAGCTCTTCGAAGCGCTCGCTCCACGAATTGGCCATCAGGATTTTCTGAGCTTTCGGAAGAGCGTAAACCAGTCGATAAACAAAGGGCTGATATTTGGGTGTAAGAATTTGTTCTGCATCATCAAAAGCAAGGATTTTCACTTTAACCATTGGAATACCGGTTGCACTGAACAACTCATCAATTCGCGTCGGTGTACCAATCAGGATGTCCAATCCTTCGTAAATCATTTCTTTCTGATAAAGTAGATTGCCCTTGTCAAAAACCACGAATGTGCGTAAGTCGGTTTCTTTCCCTAGCATTTTAAACTGGTCTTCCAATTCATAGGCTTTCTCCTTTGTTGGAACAATAATAATTGCTCGTGGTGCCTCTTCTATGGCCTGTTTTAATTGTTGGATGATTCCTATAACCAAAGCTGTTGATTTTCCTGAACCTTCGCATGCATTGACAATCAAGTCTGCGCCCGACATGATTTTCGGGACAGCTATATCTTCAACATCTTTGGATGTTTGATCAAATCCGGCATCTTTAATAGCCGCTGCCAAGGCTGGAATAAACTTTTTTAGTTTCATATAAACGTGTCGTTAATAACAATAGAACATGTAAATGCTTCAAGGCTGATGAAAGATCAATAAAGTTAAATGTCAATATTTATCGTGGTTACAGATTGTAAGCTACAAATCAGATCCTTTTTCATACTAAAACACAAAACACTTACAAAGTAGGGGGCAAATTTACTTTCCGGTTTAGGAAATACAATTGAATATCAAAAAAATATTGTACTTTTTTTGAGTATTGTAATACTGATACTACAAGAATGGACCTGCTATAAATAATATTGGCCAAATACAAAAAGTCCTGCGATTGCTCGCAGGACTTTTTGTATTTTAAAGTTCGAAACCTAATTGTTTAATAACAAACAGGGAGACCCGGCACTTTTGTTTTTTGAAAATTTTACCGACTAACGATCGTCCAAAGTGTTATTTTCCAGGTTTTGAGCAAGGCTGGGTTCTTCTTCAAATCTGGTATTTGAATGTCCGTGCTTTTTGGATGCAAGGCTATGTCCATTTGAACTTGCTGTAAATATAATACCTGAATGTCCGTGCTTTTTGGTTGCCAGACTGTGTCCATCTGAACTAGCGTTATATTCATTACTCGACTGCCAGTGTTTTTTTGTTGTAAGACTGTGCCCGTTTGAACTTGCTGTATATTCAACGCTTGACTTTTTGTGTATCAGTCCGTGTTTCTTTGAAGCTGGTTGAGCACTAACTACGAATACTAAGAGACAAATGCTGAAGGTAAATAGTAACTTTTTCATTTTTCACCGGTTTAAGATTATTATTAGGAGATCGGGATGCATTTATCTTAAATTACGGTTAAATCTTAAGAAGGTTGTAAGAAGTAGGAGGTATTTTGAAAGAAAAATGTTATAAAAAGTGACATCCTCCTGAAAAACTGAATAACTTAAAAATCGTTTGTTATTCGTTAGAGAATAAATGGAATCAAGTGCTAATATCCCGCTAAGAATAGGCCGACATTACACCTAGGTTAATCAGATTAAGCTAGTACAGACTAGCAAGTAGTTTCAAACAAACAAAGTTGACTAACTAAAAAAGCCCTTTTTAAAAGGGCTTTTTTAGTAGATTTTTTAGATGATATGTACGTGCTGGTTTTGTGGTCGTTACTTTCCGATACAGAAATTTTTAAAGATGTGTCCCAGGATTTCGTCGTTGGATATTTCTCCCGTAATTTCTCCGATGTAGTGTAAGCATTCGCGGATATCCTGGGCCAGAAAGTCGCCACTAATACCGTTATTCAAACCATCAATAACGCGCACAACTGCTTGATGAGCTTGCATAAGCGCCTCGTAGTGACGGATGTTGGAAACAATTATATCAGTCCCTTCAGCTTGCTGTAAATTGGCATTTTCTTTTAGCAAGTCAATCAGGTTTTCAAGATTTTGCTGTTGTTTGGCAGAGATAAATACCAAATCTTCCTGATCGCCCAAGCTAATTTCGGCAAGCATTTCCGATAGTTTATCACGTCCCGCAAGGTCGGCTTTATTACCCACGATAATTAAAGCCTGTTCGTGTAAGCGTTCCCTAATTTTATCAATGCGCTGACTAATCAAACTCATTGGGTTGGTCAGGTCTGTCACCAGCAGCACTATTTCTGCCTGCTCCAACTTATTGTAGCTGCGTTCAATCCCCAGATTTTCTATTTGATCGGTTGTTTCACGAATCCCCGCTGTATCAAAAAAGCGGAAAGCAGTTCCTTCAATATTAATTACATCTTCAATCACATCCCGAGTTGTTCCGTGAATATCCGAAACGATGGCTTTTTCTTCTTTCAATAGCGCGTTTAACAGGGTGGACTTTCCAACATTGGTTTCACCAACGATTGCAACCGGGACACCGTTCTTCAGCACATTTCCCAACTTAAAAGAATTGGCTAGTTTGCTGAGCACTGCTTCTATTTCAGTTGTGAGTGAAATGAGTTGTTTGCGATCTGCAAACTCCACATCTTCTTCGCTGAAATCGAGCTCAAGTTCAACCATCGCAATAAAGTGCAGCAACTGTCCGCGCAGCTTACTAATCTCTTTTGAGAAGCCACCGCGCATTTGTTTCAACGCTATTTTGTGATTGGAAGCGTTACTGGAGAAAATAAGGTCTGCCACTGCTTCGGCCTGCGACAAGTCCATCTTACCATTCAGAAAGGCACGTTGAGTAAATTCGCCAGGCCGAGCCATGCGCGCACCGTGTTTTATTAATACCTGCAACAAACGCTGCTGAATGTACACCGATCCGTGACAACCAATTTCGATAATATCTTCGCCGGTGAAAGAGTGGGGGGCACGAAACAACGAAATCACCACTTCATCAATAATTTCTGTCCCTTCGCTGATGGTTCCGTAATGAAGCGTATTTGCCTTTTGGTCGGCGAGCTTTTTCTTTTTATTAGGCGATTGAAAAACCACATCGGCAATTTCTATGGCTGTTTCTCCCGAGAGTCGAATCGTAGCAATTGCTCCCATTCCGGGAGATGTTGCAATGGCACAAATGGTAGCTTGATCGAGCATATTCTGTATTTTCAGCAAAAGTATTGAAATCTTTACAACAATACGCAAAATAAGATTTGGGATCTCCACGATGTACAGTAGTTACATCTGAATCTATAAAACTTTTCGGTCAAAGATTCTAAAGAATTTAGTTAGGAGCTCAGCCATTTCTCAAAATTATTGGGCAAGTTGGTACTTCGATAAATCAAAGCACTATATTTGTTCAGCAAAATTAAAATTGGAAAAATTGAGCTGGTAACGGTTGATCCCCGCAGTTGGAATGAGGCTGATTTATCAGAGGCAATGACCAATAAAAATAAATTTTAAACACATGAAATTACTTGAAGGTAAAACAGCCATTGTAACCGGTGCTTCCAGAGGTATCGGTAAAGCCATCGCCTTAAAATTTGCAGAAGAAGGTTGCAATATTGCATTTACAGACCTGTTTGAAAATGAAACCATGAAAGCGACTGAAGCTGAATTGGCTGCATTAGGTGTAAAAGCAAAAGGATATGCATCAAACGCCGCATTGTTCGATGAGACTGATGCAGTGGTTAGTAAAATCGTTGAAGATTTTGGCCGGATTGATGCGTTGGTAAACAATGCCGGTATTACAAAAGATACCTTGCTGATGCGTATGACAGAAGACCAGTGGGATGCTGTAATCAATGTCAACCTGAAATCAGTTTTCAACTTTACAAAAGCAGCTCAAAAAGTGATGCTGAAACAACGTAGTGGCTCAATCGTCAACTTGAGTTCAGTTGTTGGTGTAAGCGGTAACGCTGGCCAGTCAAACTACTCAGCTTCAAAAGCAGGGATTATTGGGTTCACTAAATCAATCGCTAAAGAGCTTGGTTCGCGCGGCATTCGCAGTAATGCAATCGCTCCTGGTTTCATTATTACTGAAATGACTGGTGCTATTCCAGAAGATGCCCGCAAAGCATGGGAAGCAAACATTCCAATGAAACGCGGTGGTACTCCCGAGGAAGTTGCTAAAGTTGCTCTGTTCCTTGCATCTGATTTATCTTCGTATGTTAGCGGGCAAACAATCAATGTTTGCGGCGCGATGAATACTTAATGAATTCTTAGCAAATTGGATAATTTCAGCCGGATTGATTTTCAGTCCGGCTTTTTATTTTATTTTTAACCATACCAACAGACAAACAAAACCAAAGAACCATGCCCCAAGTTCTTTTTGCCGGTCTGACCACGCTTGATATGCAATATCAGGTAGATCAGTTTCCGGGATCAAACGAAAAAGTAAAATGTAAACCTCCGGATATTTTGGTTGGAGGTCCTGCTGCGAATGCTGCAGCAGCTTTCGCTTTTCTAAATGGAGACTCTTTACTACTAACAGCAATCGGGGCAAATTCTTTTTATCAATTTATTGACGAAGATTTTAAACGTTTCGGCATCCGGGCAATCGATTTTATTGAGGGGAAAAAGGTCAATCCTGTTTTTGCATCTGTGATAACAAGTTCAAATGGTGATCGGACCATTCTTTCGCATCATCCTGAAAATCACAAACTCGATTTGAGTTTTGCGGACTTGTTAATTGAAGAAAAACCTGCCGCAATTCTGGTTGACGGGTTTTATCCCGATATGACATTGTCTCTTTGCCGCGCAGCTAAAGAACAGAATATCACCACTATTTTTGATGGAGGAAGCTGGAAACCTCATTTGTCAGATCTGATTCCATTGTTGGATTTGGTTATATGCTCCGCAGAATTTATGCCTCCCGGTTGTTCAACACATCAGGATGTATTTGAATATTTTAGAAACCAAGGGATTACCCAAATAGCTATTAGCAGGGGAGAGAAATCAATCCTATATTGCGAAGGGGGCGATATTCAAGAGATCCAGACCGTAAATCAGCAAATTATTGACAGCCTTGGAGCAGGTGATTTTCTACATGGAGCTTTTTGTTATTACTGGTTGAAAGACCGAAATTTCAAAACGAGTTTAGCTAAGGCGGGAAAGATTGCTACTGCTACCTGTAATTATACCGGGACAAGAAATTGTTTCAAAGAACTTCAGCAAAGTAAGTTCCGTTAAATATTTTTTTCATAATTTGTATTCACTTAGAGGCTTAGAAGATGGTTAACAGAAGTATAGCGTTTCAGCTTAGTTTCTATATTCTTACTACCGTTACGATAATGGTGGCATTGGGTGTGTATCTGAATTACAATTTCAGTAAGCAAATTCTAATGCAAAAGATTGAAGAAAATGCTGTTCATCAGTCCGATAAAGTCACCAATGAAATCGCACATTACGTCATTACCGCACAGGAAGTCACACGAAATGTAAGTTCTCAGATTCCATATTACAATGCGCATGATGGTCTGGAGCCTTTCCTTACGAATGTGCTGAAGATGAATCCGATACTATCAGGGTTTCGGATTGAATTACCAGGCGAAAAGGAGAATCGGTATCTTTCGGTTTTCAATAAGGGTCAGAATGAACTCCTTGTGCTTCATGAAAAGAAGTACTGTCAGTTTCCAAATATTGATGAGATTAAGAGCATTGTCAAAAATGAAAAAGAAGGCCTTTGGTCTGATCCGTTTTACTGTCCCTTAGATACAAGTTTATTGGTAATTAGCTTTACAAAAGCCATTAGGACCGATGATGGAAAATTATTTGGATACATTTCCGGACAAATCAACTTAAACTTTCTGCGCAAAATTGTTTCCGGAATAAATATTGAAAAAGGCGGGGTTTCAATTATTTTGAGCCAGGATGGAACTTTTCTGACCCATCCGAATCCCAACTGGGTCATGAAGAAAAACATTTACGATGTTCCGGATAAGATATTCCCGGTGAATCGAATGCAATATGAGTCTTTATTGCGATCGCATCAGCAAGGTTCAGGTTTTGCCTACCCGGAAATGTTCAACTATGAGCGTTCCTGGTTTCATTTTGCACCGGTTCCTTATACTTACTGGACTATTGCCATCATTATTCCGGCCAAGAAGTTGTTTTTGGAGCTCGACCAGTTGTTACGAAAAATCATCCTGCTGTCAGCAGCCGGCTTGTTGGTTATTTTGCTAATCATCTTTCTGATCACCCGAAAAATGCTATCTCCCTTATCAGCTATAGCCAAATCAATCAAACGATTAAGCACCGAAGATATCCGATTAAGTGATCAACGCAATGAAATACAGATACTCTCATCAAGTTTAAACGATCTTCAACTGAAGTACACGAAACATCTGAATGAGCAAAATCAAAGTAAAAAGGATCGCAGAAAGATTGAAAAGGATTTAAAGTCAGCTAAAGAAATTCAAACAGCAATTATCCCTGCTGAATTCAAAATGGATCCCAAACATCCACAAATTGAGTTGTTCGCGTCACTGGATCCTGCCGAAACAATTGGGGGAGACCTGTATGATTACTTTTTTATCGATTCGGACCATTTGCTTTTTACAATGGGAGACGTTTCCGGGAAAGGAATTCCGGCTGCTTTGTTTATGGCTGTTGCTCACACAATGATTAAAAGCAAATCGAACGGACTGGATGCTCACCAGATCATCGAACAGGTGAATAATGAGTTGAGTTTGCAGAATTCGAATCAAAACTTCCTAACCTTATTCCTTGGAATATTAAACGTCAGAACCGGGGAGATAAGCTATTGTAATGCAGCACACAATTACCCTTATATTTTAACACGCAATAATGAAGTTCGGGTATTGGATAAAACGCATGGTTTGCCAATCGGTGTTTATTCGTCGAAGGCTTACAGTGGTGATTCTGGAATATTGAAAGCCGGGGATCGTATCATTCTCTATACTGATGGTGTTACGGATTGCAGAAATGAAAAAGGAGAGTTCTTTGGATCGGGTAATCTGTTCCGAACAATTCAAAATCTACCAGATGTGTCGGCAAAAGAGTCAACCCAATTTATCCTGAACCGATTATTTGCTTTTAGAGGTCATGCTGATCAGTCCGACGACATTAGTTTAATGGTCATTCGGTACAAAGGTTAATTATGCGCGCTCTAACATACAAGCCTCTCAAACTAAACTGCCACAAATAGTCAAGTCTAATCCGAAAAAGCGTATTAGTCTCAAATTTTTCAATTCAACTAAGAAATATTTCAATATGAGTGAATTTCAAAGTATAATGATTGGTCTCGTTAGTATTCTCATCGGATTGATTTTGGCCAGTTTAGTTATCCGACTATTAAGGCGCCTCGCCAAGAATGATGATCATGAACACATCTGGAAGAAAGTACTGAAGCGGTTGAGCCTTCCGCTTAGCATTTTGATCATGTTCAGTATGGCAGCAATCTTCATTCCGGGCGACATCTTTGAAAACTGGCCAATTGATATGCACATCATCCAATCCATTATTTTTAATATCCTGATATGCTGGCTGTTAATCATCGCCATCAAAAGCTTGCGCTTGGTTGTTTTAGCGAAGTATGACATCAATTCGGAGAACAACCTTAAAGCACGAAAAATTCAGACACAAATGGTTGTTATTGAGCGGATTTTGATTGTATTGGTTATTCTATTTGTTTTTGCTGTTTCCTTGTTGAGCTTTCCAAAAATCAGACAAGTGGGAATGAGTTTACTGGCAAGTGCCGGTATCGCCGGTATCATTATCGGTTTCGCTGCACAACGAAGTATTGCTCTTTTTCTGGCAGGATTCCAGATTGCGTTTACGCAACCCATCCGGCTGGATGATGTGGTAATTGTTGAAGGAGAGTGGGGGTGGATTGAAGAAATTACGCTGACTTATGTGGTTGTCCGGATTTGGGATAAGAGACGATTAATCGTTCCAATTACCTATTTCATCGACAAGCCATTTCAAAACTGGACCAGAACAACGGCCGAAATATTAGGAACCGTATTTATCTATGTCGACTATGGTTTTCCGGTTGATGCGATGCGGGATGAATTGACCCGAATTTTAGAACGCACAAAAGAATGGGATGGCAATGTAAACGTACTGCAGGTAACCGATGCCAAGGAAATGACGATGGAGATCAGAGCACTTGTCAGTGCCGCAAATTCTCCCACATCATGGGATCTTCGCGTAAAAGTGAGGGAAGAGCTGATCAAATTTGTACAAGAAAAATATCCGCAACATTTACCGCGAACACGGGTTGTATTGCCCAATCCGGGAGAAAATAAAAAGCCGGTTTAAAACCGGCTTTTCTATTTAGTTATGCTTTTTGAGCTGTTCCTAAGATCTTGACTTTTATCTTCTCGTTCTTTTTATCGAATCCGATCGAAACGGTGTCTCCCTCGGTAACGGAAGCCCGAATAATAACTTCGGCCATCTCGTCTTCCAGGTATTTCTGAATAGCCCGCTTCAAAGGGCGTGCACCATATTGGGTGTCATAACCTTTTTCAGCTATAAACTCTTTCGCTGCTTTCGAAATCTTCAGCTTATAGTTCAGCGCTGCAACCCTGTCATACAACCCTTTCAATTCAATATCGATAATTTTGAAGATATCTTCTTTGGATAGCGTGTTGAACATGATCACATCGTCGATCCGGTTAAGGAACTCAGGTGCAAAGGCACGTTTCAAAGCTTTTTCGACGATATACTTCGCATGATCTGATTCGTCTTCAACCGTTTTTGAGGTCGAGAATCCAACACCACGGCCAAATTCCTTCAACTGGCGAGAACCAATGTTTGAAGTCATAATGATAATCGTGTTTTTGAAATCGATGTTTCGTCCCAAACTATCAGTCAAACGGCCTTCGTCCAAAACCTGAAGCATCAGGTGGAAGACATCAGGGTGTGCTTTTTCAATTTCATCGAGCAGCACAACCGAATAAGGTTTACGACGTACTTTCTCGGTCAACTGGCCACCTTCTTCGTATCCGATATATCCCGGAGGTGCTCCGACCAAACGTGATACCGAGAATTTCTCCATGTATTCACTCATGTCGATGCGAATTAACGAATCAACACTGTCGAATAAGTATTTTGCAATTACTTTCGCCAATTGTGTTTTACCAACACCGGTCGGACCCAAAAAGATAAAGGTACCAATTGGTTTGTTGGGATCTTTCAAACCTGCACGGTTCCGTTGAATCGCTTTTACGATCTTCTGAATCGCCTCATCCTGACCAACAACTGAACCTTTCAGTTTCAGCCCCATATTCATTAGGCGTTTGCCCTCAGCCTGTGCAATCCGTTGAACCGGAACACCAGACATCATCGCCACAACTTCGGCAACTTTTTCCTCCGAAACCACTTCGCGATGACTTAACAACTCTTTTTCCCAGGCTTCTTTTTCCTGATCAAGCTGTTGCAACAAATTCTTTTCTTTATCGCGGAAACCGGCAGCTAATTCAAAATTCTGGCTTTTTACAGCTTTGATTTTTTCTTCACGGGTATTCTCTATTTTTTGTTCCAGTTTGACGATTCTATCAGGAACATTGATGTTTGCAATATGCACACGTGAACCAGCTTCATCCAAAGCATCAATTGCTTTATCCGGTAAAAAACGATCGGTAATATAGCGCGAAGTCAACTTCACACAAGCCGCAATCGCTTCAGGTGTATAAATTACATTGTGGTGATCTTCGTAACGTTCCTTGATGTTATTCAGAATCTGAACGGTTTCTTCATCCGAAGTAGGCTCAACCATCACTTTTTGGAAACGCCTTTCCAAGGCACCGTCTTTTTCGATTTGCTGACGATATTCGTCAAGCGTCGTCGCTCCGATACATTGAATCTCACCTCTGGCCAGTGCCGGTTTCAGCATGTTGGCAGCATCCAGTGATCCGGTTGCGCCGCCTGCTCCAACAATGGTGTGAATCTCGTCGATAAACAAGATTACATTATTTACTTTCGAAAGCTCATTCAAGATAGCCTTCATTCTTTCTTCAAACTGCCCACGGTATTTGGTACCTGCAACAATCGACGCAATATCCAGACTCACGACACGCTTATCGAAAAGCACGCGAGAAACTTTTTTCTGAATAATACGAAGAGCCAGCCCTTCTGCAATTGCAGACTTACCAACACCCGGTTCACCAATTAAAATTGGGTTATTCTTTTTCCGGCGAGAAAGGATTTGAGCCAAACGTTCAATTTCCTTTTCACGGCCAACGATTGGATCAAGACTATTTTCTTCGGCTGCTTTGGTGATATCAACACCAAAATTATCCAGCACAGGAGTTTCAGACTTATTTGATCCGGGTTTCTTTTGTGAGCCGGAAGAAGGAGATTTTGAGAATGGATCATCAGCTTCATCATCATCTTCACCACCAAATTCTGATTTAGCCTCCGGTTGCTTATAATCTTCCAACCGTGACTTTAGAATATAGTAATTGATGTGATATTCGTTTAAGATACCGGAGATCTGACTGTCCTTATCCTTTAGGATAGCCAGCAACAGATGCCCAGTGCTGATTGTTTGGCTATTGAGCGCACGCGCTTCTAAATAAACCAGTTTCAGAGCTTTTTCTGCAGATTTCAAGAGTTGTACCGAAGCTTGCGGATCAATTTCTTTGTCGGTTCTAAGCTCGCTTTCAACGGCCGTTTTAACCTCTGATAAGTCAATTCCTAAACCAGTTAAAATGTCAATAGCAATACCTTCACCATCTCTCAAAATTCCCAGAAAAATATGCTCCAACCCAATTTGTTCGTTCCCTAAACGGATCGCTTCTTCGCGACTGTAGGAAAGTACATCTTTTATTCTTGGAGAGAATTGAGAATCCATATGCATTAGATTATATTGTTATGGTTTTTTCTGTAACAAAATTCAATCCGAAAAGGTTGTTCCGAATCTTACTGTAAAAATAGCATTTATCCTTTTAAATTTACACAAAAGGCGCTATGGCAAGGTTTTGGGCTTATTGATTTTTTAAACATTGTGCTGTTGAAATTTAATTCCCCTGGTAGCATTAAAAAGCAAGTATTTCCGCCTGTATTAACAGTATTTTTTTATTTTTGTAAGTCGTTTTTTTTACAAGTAAAAATCTTTGAAAGGAGCATTAAATGACTGAAGGCGAAAGAATTATTAAAATTAATATTGAGGAGCAAATGAAAACTGCCTACATCGATTATTCGATGTCGGTAATTGTTTCACGTGCTCTGCCAGACGTTCGTGACGGTCTAAAGCCTGTTCACCGCCGTGTTTTATTCGGTATGAGCGAGTTAGGAATCTTATCCAACAGACCATATAAAAAATCAGCCAGGATAGTTGGTGAAGTTTTAGGTAAATATCACCCGCATGGTGACTCATCAGTTTACATGACCATGGTACGTATGGCGCAGGATTGGTCGCTGCGCTACCCGCTAATTGACGGACAAGGTAACTACGGATCAATTGACGGGGACAGCCCGGCAGCGATGCGTTATACAGAAGCCCGCATGGCAAAGATTGCTGAGGAAACGCTTAGCGATCTTGACAAAAACACAGTTGATTTTCAACCGAACTTTGATGAGTCTTTAGGTGAACCAACCGTTCTGCCAACCCGAATTCCGAACCTTTTGGTCAATGGAGCTTCCGGTATCGCAGTAGGTATGGCTACAAATATGCCTCCTCATAACTTATCAGACACTATTGATGCCATTGAGGCATACATTGATAATAAGGACATTGAGATCGCTGATTTAATCCCGATTATTAAAGCACCGGATTTTCCAACAGGTGGAATTATCTACGGTTACAAAGGGGTTGAAGAATCTTATGAAACAGGTCGGGGCCGTGTTGTTATTCGTGGTAAAGCTCATATTGAGACTTACGGAAACGGACGTGAACGAATCATTGTAACCGAAATTCCATACTTGGTAAACAAAGCCGAGTTGATCATCAAAATCGCAGAATTGGTGAATGACAAAAAGATCGAAGGAATCTCAAATGTCAACGATGAATCGGACCGTGATGGAATGCGTATTGTAATCGACATTAAGAGAGATGAAATATCCAACGTCGTTCTTAATAAGTTGTACAAATACACGCAGTTACAGACTTCTTTCAGCGTAAACAACATTGCACTGGTCAAAGGCCGTCCAAAGTTGCTTAACCTGAAGGATTTAATCCACTATTTCGTGGAACACCGACACGATGTTGTCGTGCGTCGTACGCAATATGAGTTGGAACAAGCAGAAAAAAGAGCACACATCCTCGAAGGGTTAATAATTGCTTCAGACAACATTGACGAAGTCATTGCGATTATTCGTGGTTCAAAAACACCGGATGAAGCGCGCGAAGGATTGATCAATCGTTTCAACCTCTCTGAAATTCAAGCACGTGCAATTGTTGAAATGAGATTGCGTCAGTTGACAGGCCTCGAACAAGACAAGCTGCATCAAGAATATGAAGATATCGTTAAATTCATTGAACGTTGCTGTGAAATCCTGGCAAACGAGGAGCTTCGGATGCAAATTATCAAAGATGAGCTGACAGCGGTTCGGGAACAGTATGGTGACGAACGCAAAACCGAGATTGTCCCCAATGCTGAAGAATTCAATCCCGAAGACTTCTATGCTGATGAAGAAATGGTGATTACAATTTCTCATTTAGGTTACATTAAACGTACGCCGTTAACTGAATTCAAAACGCAGGGAAGGGGCGGTGTTGGTTCAAAAGGAAGTAACACGAGGGATGAAGACTTCCTTGAGCATCTTTTTGTGGCTACCATGCACAATACGTTATTGCTCTTCACCGAAAAAGGAAAATGTTTCTGGCTGAAAGTTTATGAAATTCCGGAGGGAACAAAAACAAGTAAAGGCCGGGCAATCCAGAACCTGCTTAATATTGAGCAAGACGACCAGGTTTTAGCATATATTAATGTGAAGCGTTTGGATGATGAGGAATACATCAACAACAACTTCATCATTTTATGTACCCAAAAAGGTGTTATTAAGAAAACATCGCTGGAAGCATATTCTCGCCCTCGTCAAAATGGAATTAACGCAATCACCGTTCGCGATGGAGACCATTTATTGGAAGCTCGTTTAACGAACGGAAATCATGAAATAATGATTGCTGTGAAATCCGGTAAAGCTATTCGTTTCCACGAAAACATTGTCCGTGCAATTGGGCGGACAGCATCCGGAGTGCGCGGTATAACCCTTGGAAATGAAGATGATCAGGTGGTTGGCATGATATCTGTAGAAAATCAATCCGAAGACGTTCTTGTCGTTTCTGAAAAAGGTTTCGGAAAACGTTCTTCAATTGAAGACTATCGTGTTACCAACCGCGGTGGTAAAGGAGTTAAAACAATTAATGTGACCGAAAAAACCGGAAGCTTAATTGCTATTAAGAGTGTTTCAGACGCGAACGATTTGATGATTATCACTCAAAATGGTATTACAATCAGGTTACCCATCTCTGCAGTTCGGGTAATGGGACGTGCTACGCAGGGCGTTCGACTGATTAACTTAAGAGGTGATGATGCGATCGCGTCGATTGCACGAGTTGAGTTTGAAGAGGATGAGGTAACAACAATCGAGGATATCGAAATCGATGATGTTACTGGATCAGACGGTCAGGAAAGCTCAGAATCTTCTGAAAATGAAGATCAAGAATAAACAGCAATTTGTTTGCACGACAATAAAAATTAAATTTGAAGCAAAAAAAGTATCTTAAATTAACTATGATGATGAAGAAGACTATCTTATTGTTAGCCATATTAATTTCGACCGTGGCTGGCTCTTATGCTCAAAAGGGCAAAGTATCCAGTGCTCAAACGTTGAAGGAGAGCGGGAAATTAGATAAGGCACTGGAAGCGATCAATGAAGCTATTGATCCAAATAACCCTAAAGCTGAAAAATCAATTCCATGGTCAAGAACTTGGGAAGTACGTGGTGAGATTTATCACGAGCTTTATAAAACCAAGGATGAAAATTTTAAAAAGCTTGCTGAAAATCCACTGGAAACATCATTGGAATCATTCGAAAAAGCGATTGAATTAGACACCAAAGGTAGCGGTAGCAATGGTGTAAAAATCAATTTAACACTGTTAATCAATGATTTTACAGATCAAGCTGTTAAAGGTTTTAATGACAACGATTATAACATTGCATTGAAATCATTCGAAAAGATCCTGGAAATTCAACAACTTCCTTTAATGCAAGAAGATCCTGCGTCTGTTGATACTGTTATTATTTTCAACGCTGGACTAGCTGCTTACAACGCCGAAAAATACGACAAGGCGATCGAGTACTACAAAGAAGCTGCAAAATATGAATACAACGGCGCACGTACTTACGAATTGATTAATGCCTGCTATTTGGCTGAGCAAGATACAGCTAGCGCGTTGACTACTTTACAGGAAGGTTTTGAAAAGTATCCTGAAAACAGCGCATTGCTTGTACAGATGATCAACATCTACATGAATGCCAACAAAACTGATGATGCCATGAAATACCTGGAATTGGCAATCGAACAAGACCCGGAGAATGCATCGTTCTATTTTGCAAAAGGAGCATTGAATGACAAATTGGGAAATACAGATGCCGCAATTCAATCTTATGAGAAAGCGTTGGAATTGAAAGACGATTATTTTGATGCTTATTATAACTTAGGAGCTATCTATTATAATAAAGGTGTAAAACAACTGGATGTTGCGAATGCAGTTCCAACAAACCAACCTGATAAATACGAAGAAGAAAAAGGTAAAGCAGATGTTGAATTCAAGAAAGCAATTCCTTATATGGAAAAAGCTTCTGAAGTAAATCCTGAAGATACTTTCTCTTTGGAATCTCTAAAACAATTATACTATCGCTTAAAAATGATGGATGAGTTTGATGAGGTAAACAAGAAACTCGAAGATTTGAAATAATCTTAGAAATATAAGAGAGGGATTTATTCCCTCTCTTTTTATATCTATATAAAAAACATAATATCAACTATAAGACAACACTATATAATTAAACTGCATGGTGAGATCTGAAATTATAGTAATTGGACAAATAATCAACTCTCTGCTTAAAGATGCCTCAAGGCAAGTATTTTGAAACCCTGGCATACTTTGACAGTCTTTTACCTATCGATTAGTTTTAATGACACATTTAAGCTTCTCAACTTGTCCCAACATCCTGGTAAGGTTCTTTTCCTACCAAATCCCAAATTCGAATGTATACCGGCAAGTAGCAGTTCAATTAAAAATATCGGAAGGATTTCCACTTAATTATGTTTGCAATATTTAGTGGGAAGCTCGTTCGTAGTTCTATAGTGTTTCCTTGAAAATTTCTTCTGATGTTACGACAGTGAAAATTCTGTTGATGTTAAAATAGACTACGAATAATCGAGAGATACATTGGCACCGTCACTAATAAACATGGAATCGCTATACTTTACATTTGGACACATGAGACACATTTGTGAATCTATTAAGTAATTCATTTGCAGCGATTTGTACTATAATGAACTGTGCGGTAAAAAAAATCTGAAAAGCAAACTACTTTCAGGATCAAGTATAATTAATATTTGTAAATTAGAATAAACCGGATCTATCTGACTTTTTAATTCGTCCGGAGTGTGTAAAATTCTTCTAAGCCCAGATTAATAATATCTTGGATATCTCTGATTACTTTCGATTTTGGTCTACGCTTAAAAGCTCGGTCATCATCACGCTTTTTAGACATGATATCTTTCAAAAGATACATGGCTTTAATCATTTTTCTTAATTTTTCTTGTTCCATGGCGTTTAGTCTTTTAACCAAATTTACAACCTTCTTTGGAATCAAGAGTTTACCGATAAATTATGACTTTCTTAAGAAAATGTAAAGCACATGTTACTAAAGATCTACTTCCCTCTTAATATAACTTGAATAATCTTTCAATATCGGTTTGTAACTTTCATGAAATAAGTCAGATGAGATGATAAAATCAGCAGTAGAGCGATTCGGAGCGGTAGGAATATTGTACAACGTTGCAATACGTAATAGTGCTTTTACATCTACATCATGAGGTTGTGGCTGCATTGGATCCCAAAAAAAGATCAGTAGGTCAACACTGCCTTCACAAATTAATGCTCCAAGCTGTTGATCTCCTCCCAGCGGCCCAGACTTCAAACGGGTTACTTCAGGTGGAATTTCGTCATTTTGGTGACACTTTTTTTCGACGGTTTCCTGGATCAATTTGCCTGTTGTACCGGTACAAACCAAACTGTGGGGCATCAATTCTTTCCAGTTATAGGCAACCCACTCCATCATGTCTTTTTTTCGGTGATCGTGCGCAACTAACGCAATTGTCTTTTTCTTTTTCATTTCTCTTTCTGTTTTTTCATCGTTAAATCCGGTGCAAAATTAGTTCATTAATTCATACTTGATTGTCTTCTTTATAAATTCACCTGAGTTACTTAACAGAAAGGTAGCACAAAAAAAAGAGCACGATAATAATTACCGTGCTCTTGAAAATAGAATTATTGTAGGTTCTTCTATTTGAACTCTTTTTTGAGGCTTTCAACCCATTTTTCAACCCGGCCTTTAGTTAGCCTTGGTTGATTTTCCTGGTCGATGCAAAGACCGTAAAATTCGTTATCTCCGCATTCAGCTCTCGATCCTTCATAAGTGTATCCTTCACGAGAAGTGTGACCAACAACTGTTGCGCCACGAGATTCAACCAATTCAGCAAAAATGCCGACTCCATCGTTGAAATTTTCCGGATAGCCTTTCTGATCTCCTAAACCGTAGATGGCAAATTTCTTCCCTGATAAATCCAGGTCCTCAATCGCCGGGACAAACTCATCCCAGTAATTCGGCAATTCACCATCCCACCATGTAGCCACTCCAATAATATAATTATCAAACTTTAAGAAATTCTCTTCGTCTACCTCTTCGGCATTCACTACTTCAAGGTTTTCACGACCAAAAGCCTCTATTATTTTCTCACTTACTTTAGAGGTTTTATTTGTATGGAAACTATAAAATATACCTGTTTTGCTCATGATTTTCTTTTTAGTATGCGATTAATTCTTTTGCTGCAGCCACAATCTTATCCGTATTTGGTAAGATTGCTTTTTCCAGAATACGGTTGAACCCAACCGGCATATAAGGCGATCCAATACGTTTAACCGGAGCATCCAGGTATTCAAAAGCTTCCTCCATAATCATTGATGTGACTTCTGAGCCAAAGCCGGCAAAGACTTTATCTTCATGAACAACCATTACTTTGTTTGTCTTTTTCACTGAATTCAGAATTCCTTCTTTATCCAGAGGTACGATAGAACGTAAGTCAATTACTTCCACGTCGATTCCTTCTTCAGCCAACTTCTCAGCAGCCTCGAGACTGTGAATCAATGTATTTCCATAAGTAACCAAAGTTAAATCCTTTCCGGGACGTCGAATGCGACACTTGCCGAAAGGAACTTCGAAATCATCAGGAACCGCAGCAGCAGCCTGAGGTGCATTGTAAAGCGCTTTAGGCTCCATGAACACGGTCATACCACGGGAACGCATTGATGTCCGCAGTAGTCCGGCAGCATCGTCTGCAAAGGTTGGATATACGATGCGTACACCCGGGATAGTTGCCAGCGCACCTTCGATATTTTGAGAGTGATATAAACCACCACCGATGTAACCACCAGATGCCAAACGAATAGTCATGTTTGGAACGAACTGCCCGTTAGATCTCCAGTAATCGTGACTAGACTCAACGTATTGCTCCATAGCCGGCCAGAAGTAATCGGCAAATTCAGCACCTTCAATAACGATCCGAATTTTGTCGTTAAAACGACTCATACCATTGGCTGTACCAACAATGAAATCTTCAGCAATCGGCGCGCTAAAAACACGTTGATCACCAAACTCCTGTTGCATCCCCTTGGTAACGTTAAATGCACCACCTTTTTCCTTATTGGCAACGTCTTGTCCCCAAATGAAGGTATCCGGGTTTTCACGGAATTCTTCTTTCAATGTTTTGTTGATGGCATCAACTAACTTGATTTTTTCACCATCTGCATCATGCGTTCCTTCCGGATATTTCTCAGCTTTGTAAGGCTCTGGCATTACAAAATCGAATATTGTCGCCGGATCAGGATCCGGAGCTTTCATCGCTTTCTTGTGCGCATCTTTTACAATGGCTTTCGCATCCGCTTCAACGGCAGCCAATTCTTCTTCTGTAAAACGCTTGTATTTCAAAAGCATCCGAGTGAATTTCGCCAGCGGATCGTAAACACGAACGTAATTACGCTCATTCTCGCTACGATACAACTCGTGACGGTCTGAGTTCGAGTGAGATTCCATTCGGACACAGTTGGCCTGAATAATTACAGGCTCACCTGCTTCCAATACATGCTTCTTGGCCTCAGTCATAGCATTCATTGAATCGAAAATGTCTTTTCCGTTACAATGAATAATCCTCAAATTTTTGAAGCCACTGAAGTTATTAGCTGTTTTACGGGTAGCCGTTTGCATGTTTTTCGGTACTGAAATACCGTAACCATTATCCTGCAAAACAAAAATTACAGGAAGTTTCTCACGCGATGCTCCGTTAATCGCTTCATAAACGTAACCTTCCGATGTTGAAGATTCACCATGCGACGTGATTGAAACACCTTTCTGACCGTAATATTTCAGTGCACGGGCAACACCCACTGCATGCAAGTCGTGGTTTCCGGTACAGCTCGAAACATTGTGAATATTCCACTCCGGTTTCGCAAAGTGGTTCGACATGTGACGACCTCCACCAGCAACATCAGTAGCTTTCGAAATACCATTCAGAATGATTTCTTCAGCTGTTAAACCGGCCGAGAAACACGTCATCATATCACGATAGTAAGGAAAAAGGTGATCGGTTGCGCGATCAAAAGTCTGGCCAATCGCGAACTGAATTCCATCATGCCCGGCATAAGGGGCATGATAAGACCAACCAATAGCTTGTTTCAGGTAATTTGGAGCTCTTTCGTCAAGTTTGCGGCCTACAACCAACGTTGTATACCACTTGAGAAGGGTTTCCTTATCAACATTCTTTATCGTATAAATTTTAGGATAGATACTGCTCATTTGGATTAAATTTTTCTGTTTACGTCAAATTCTTCGAGAAGGTCAGCAATTCGTCTGATAAAGGCACCGCCCAATGCACCATCGATAATTCGGTGGTCGTAAGAAAGTGACAAGAACATTTTGTGACGAATAGCAAAAACATCGCCTGCAGGAGTTTCAACCACTGCTGGTTTTTTAGTGATGTTTCCTGTTGCCAGGATGGCCACTTCTGGTTGATTGATAATTGGCGTACCAATATCGTTTTTGAATGTGCCGAAGTTGCTAATACTGAATGTACCGCCTGAAATCTCATCCGGACCTAATTTATTTGAACGGGCACGGTTTGCAAGGTCGTTCATCGATGATGTTAAACCTACCAGGTTTTTCTGATCAGCGTCCTTAATTACCGGAACAATCAGGTTTCCGTCTGGTTTAGCAACGGCAACACCAATATTTACTCGACCACGAAGAATAATTTTATCTCCATCAACCGAAGCATTCAACATTGGGAATTCGCGTAAGGCAGTTGCAGCAGCTTCGATAAATACTGGCATGAAAGTTAATTTCTGACCGTATTTAGACAGGAATTCATCTTTTACTTTGTTTCTCCAAAGAACAACGTTTGTTACATCCGTTTCAACAACTGAAGTAACGTGTGGAGCTGTTGTTACCGACTGAACCATCCGTTCTGAAATAATCTTACGGATCCGGTCCATTTCAACTACTTTATCGTCAGCCCCCACTGTAATATTCATTTTCGGAGCTGCTGGTTTTGGAGCTGAAGCAGCTGTTGCTTCGGCTTTTGCCGCAACCGGAGCCTCTTTTTTCGCTCCTTTTCCTGCCATATAATCCAAAACATCTTGTTTCTGAACACGACCGCCAGCGCCACTACCTTCAATTGTTTCCAATTCTTTTAAAGAAATATTTTCTTCTTTGGCAATCGATCGCACAAGTGGAGAGTAAAAACGGGTAGATTCTTTAAAGTCAGCGGGAGCTTTTTCCTCTGCTGTTTTCTCAGTTTTGGCTTCTGTATCGGCTGAATCAGTAGTTGTTTCGCTTGCGGAACTGGAATCGTCATCATCGTCGTCAGTCTGGATGATGGCAACAATATCTCCGACGGGAACAATTGAATCAACTTCAAACAGAATTTTTTTAATTACACCGTCAACGGGTGAAGGAATTTCTGAATCAACTTTTTCTGTAGCGATTTCGAAAAGCATATCGTCCTCTTCAATCTTGTCTCCTTCTTTTACAAACCACTTTGTAATAGTCGCTTCCTGAACACTTTCGCCCATTTTGGGCATTTGGATTTTAAACTCTGACATTTTCCAATTTATTTATTTAACACTTTATTATCTGGAATTTTCACCACCTTAAACACACAGCAATTCGAAATGTTCAAGCAAAATCAGACTTTACAGACCTTTGATGTGGCCTCATAAAGCTGGATTTTCAGTGGCTGAAAATATGCGAATAAAATTAACGGGGATTTTATAAGCTGAAATCAGTTTTTGATAACTATTTTATCAAAAACTCCGACAATTTCTGCCGGATTATTGGTCGCGCGTAATTCCGCTTCCAATGGAGTCGTGTCCTTTTCGACAATCATCAAACATTTCTCAAGAATTTTTCTGAATTCATCTTCTGCAATTTCCTTTTGAAGTATACCTTTTTTCATGCATTTGCAGAAATATTTCGACAATTTTTGGACTGAATAATATAAATCGGGTTTAAGGATTTCAATTGAAGTTTGAAAATTGGGCGCCCCCATATTTATCTTTTTTGAGTATAGAAAATCAAATTGGGCTAATTTGAGTCGAACATCTTGACTGAGGTATTGGTTGGGAGGACATTCGTTGATCGTTGGAATGGAATATTGAGGATCAACATTAAATACATACTTTTCTTGCGCTTTTGCACAGAAACAACAACAACCAGCAAAAAAAACAAATAACAGTATCCTCATTACGCCCCCTAAATTTCCCTCCTAAATTAGGAAGATTAAGGCAACATGAAAATTAAAAGACGTTAAAATTTATTAAATGGCTCTCAATTAGAGCGTGCCAACGGAAGTGTGTGGATCGGATAATAGTTGAACAGATCCTGTTTAGGCCAATCTTTAACCTTGTGACATATTTTTGCCATTAGCGAGTTGATATCATTGGCCAGCAGTGATCCTTTCCAGCTACTGGTATTCGAGATGAATATCCAGGTTAATCCGTCATCCATTCGTTTAATCATGGCTGATGTTCCGGCCATACTACCTGTTCTGATCCAGTTACCGTTATTGAAAGTGGTTTTCCAGCCCAGTGGCCCTTTTGCATAAGTATTGTCAGTCATTTCCAAAATTGAAGCAGGTTTCAGGATGTCTTTCACACCTGGCTCTCCGTCAATATAGGTGATCAACCGGGCTAATTCAATCGCTGAGCAAATCCATCCTCCGGCGGCACCCAAGAGCTCAACAGGGTTTCCGCCATTCGATTTTTCAACCATTTTCCCCGAACCGGTATATTCAGGAACTAACAAACTACCCTCTGTTTCAAAATAACATACTTCGTTTTCACGCTTGTTCTTTTGGTAGCTATTGCCCAAATGCATATCGGTAATGCCATTTGGAATAAGAATATTATCCTGAAGGAAGTTTTCGTACGGCTCGCCACTTACAGTTGCCACAACTGCACCTAATAACATATATCCCATGTTTGAATAGGACGTTCGGCTACCCGGATAGAATGACAATCGTCGTGAGGCTATGAATTTATAATAGGACTGAATTGTTGCCGGAGCTTCGTCGCCAACTTTTTTAGCGACTGTTAATGAATTAAAGGCCGGATCGCCATAACGTTGCGACCAACCTCCGGAGTGCGCCAACAATTGACGAACGGTTATTTTATAGATTCGTTTATCGCGTACTTTGTTGAAAATGGAATCCTTGATGATGCCTTTCGGACCAAAAACAGTGTCGTCCAGTTTGAGTTTATTTTCTTCGACAAGTTTCATGATCGCAACGGCTGTCAACAACTTGGACACGCTGGCCACACGAAACAAATTTCCAGGCTGTACAAGTTCTTCCTTTTCATTTGCAGAGCCAAAACCTTGCGCATAAACCAGCTTTTCGTCTTTTACAACAGCAACAGAAACCCCCTGCAACGCCCACTGCCGACGAAAACGGTTCACTTGTTTCTCAATATACCCGGAACCGGAAAAATCAGAAAGTTCGTTTGTAATCCGATTATTGAGTCCTTGTAATTCGAGTTGGTAATATGGTGGTATCTGCTTATGGGTATGGTAGCTCTTTGAACTATAGCTAAATACCAAAACCATAATTATAAATAGATACTTAATAAACCTCACGTTACAATTGTTAATTCAGTTTAAACTTGTAAGGCGCCAATGATCTCATTTACAGAACTAAATTTGTGGCGCTCTAAATAATCATTAATTCCATCGACTATTTGAAGGGGTATCGTTGGATCGATAAAAATAGCTGTTCCAACCTGAACCGCTGTAGCTCCTGCGAGCATGAATTCGATGGCATCAGTTGCATTCATAATACCTCCCATGCCGATTACCGGTACTTTTACCGCTTGTGCAACCTGCCAAACCATGCGCAACGCAATTGGTTTAATTGCTGGTCCCGATAATCCACCTGTAATGGTTGATAAAACCGGCTTTCGGCTCTCTGCGTCAACAGCCATCCCCAAAAAGGTGTTTACAAGTGAAACGCTGTCGGCACCCTGACCTTCAACTGCCTTGGCGATTTCTGCAATATTCGTTACGTTAGGCGACAGTTTCACGATCAGCGGCTTGCTATAGACCGCTCTCACTGCTTTTACCACAGCTTCAGCCGATGGACAACTAACACCAAAGGCCATTCCACCTTCTTTTACATTCGGGCAACTAATATTCAACTCAATTGCCGGAATTTTGTCCAACTCATTGATACGTTCTGTCAATTCTACGTACTCTTCAATGGTTGATCCGTTTACATTGACTATGAAATTCGAATCAACATCTTTTATAGTCGGATAAATATTCTTAACGAAGTTATCAACCCCTTTATTTTGCAGTCCCACCGCATTCAGCATCCCTGAAGGCGTTTCGGCCATTCTTGGGTAATCATTTCCTTCGCGATGTTTAAGTGTAGTACCTTTCATAACTACACCTCCCAGCTTAGACAGATCGACAAAATCAGCAATTTCCTGTCCGAACCCGCAAGTTCCGGAAGCAGTCATCACCGGGTTTTTAAAATAAAGATCTTTAATTTTTATGCTTAAATCTGCCATGTCAAATCATTAATATTAAACACCGGTCCGTCGGTGCACACACATTTATGTCCTGAGGTTGTTTTTTCCACACAGCAAAGGCATACACCAAAGCCGCAAGCCATCATATTTTCAAGCGATACTTCACAGAAAACTCCGGCTTTGGCCGCATCAGCAGCGACCGCCTTCATCATCGGGTTTGGTCCACATGTGTAAACCTTGTCGAATTCAGATAGTTTACTTTTGTATACAGGGTGATTTGTAACAAATCCCTTCTCTCCAAGGCTACCATCCTCCGTTGTGAAGTAGAAATTACCGTTTGCTTTATAGGCACTGATATCAACATGGTCCTTATCGCTTCGTGCACCTAGCAAAACATGCACCTGATCCGTATTGAGGCCACAAACCTTCGAGAGGAAAAGCATTGGAGCAACACCGCTACCACCGCCGATCAATAAAACTTTATCGGTGGGTTCAGGCATTTTAAAGCCATTCCCAAGGGGGTAAATTACACTAATCTTATCTCCGGCTTCGTAGGTTGTCAAAACTTTAGATCCTCGTCCGAGAATCTTCACCAACAGTGAAAATTGCTTTTTAGCAGGGTCGATATCCAAGATCGAGAATGGTCTTCTCAAAAATATCTCTGATGCCTTTTTAATTTCAACATTCACAAACTGGCCGGGGTATATAGGCGGCAATTCGCTTTCCGATTGTAAAACCAAGCGAAAATTGTCATGATTTAGTTGTGTATTTTCAACGAGCAAAAGCTCCTGGACAGTTTTTCTCATTCCAAGTTCAATTTGCCGGCAAATATAGGAGAAAAATCAGTTAGATGGTAGGTATTGTTTAAAAGTTTGGTCCGTGTAAAACACCACGATGCGTTCAATTTCTTTGTTTAATGGTGGCACCATGCTCTTCACAATCTCAGGCGTGGGTGGATTGCTGTTAATAACTTCAGCTTGCTTTTCCTCTTTAATCACGGGAGGATCCTCTATCGGCGCCCGCTGTTCCGGTTCTTGCTTAGGCGGCTGAGAATCGAATAAATCGGCTTTTTTAGGTACATCTCCAATCAGCATATCACCTTGTCCTGTAATCAACCATTTGGCGTTTATATCGGGAAAAGTCTCCAGCAATTTACTAATGAACTGGAAGCCGGGTTTATTTCGCCCCTGAAGCACATGAGTCACATTAGAGCGCTGCACGCCGATGGTATCGGCTAACTCCGAAGAACTGATTTGCTTATAGTCCATTATTTGCTTAATCCTGATATTCATAAATGTCAATTATTGTATTCACAAATATAAAACACAAAAAGAAACATTCAAAATACATATGTGAATTGCATTGAGATACATTTGTGAATATACAAATATGAATAAGAACCAGATATCTGCAAGATTCGCATAAATACCTCCGATTACACTTCAAGTGAATCACGCAAAATACTGATAAATAGCAACATAGTAGAAATATTTTTACGAATATAGCTCTCTTTTTGGGGGATTATCACTTATTCTTCATCTTACTATTCAAATAAAGCTAATTTAAATCTGATTACAAGTACTTTATGTGAAAATACAATTGATTTAATATTACCCATTGCTTAGTGTTTACAGAAATTAATTGTATTGATTATTAATGTCATTTTTGCGTTAAAATTCTGTAACTACGCTGTTTATTCGTCAAGTTACTTTTGTAACAATATCAAAGAGCAGCACCAATCTCACTATTTACTTTTTAGAATTTAGATTTTTCTACAGTATGAGGAGAGGTATTTCTGCCGATTACAATCTTCAATTTGGGAATTTTAGTTGATGAGCTGATTTAGTCTAAATCCGGATGCTATTTGTGTGCAGTTGGGCATCTATTTCATTCTATTCAATTCTGGCGAGCTTAATTCTCTCTTTTATAGCACCTAATATACTTTATTTCAACTCAATAGACACATATCCAAAGTAGGCAACGTTCTGTTAGTCCAGAGAAATTCAACAAACTTTACCCATTTTAAATCATTTAGCAGTCCAGTATTGTTATTTTTAGTATCGAAATCATTTATTCAAACTAATATGCGCGGAATACCCGGATCTGGAGTTATCGTTTTTTTTCTGGTCATAATCCTGATTGAAGTGCTTGCCTATTTGGGAATTCTTCAGTTAATATCAGGTAAACGGCAACGAAAGCTGGGATCCATTATTTATGGATTCACAACCATGAGCTTTCTGGTTATTTGGATGATCGCATTTTTCAATCCTGAAAAAATAAGACAAACGACAGATTACACTTTTTTCTATTTCGTGATTGCCCTTTCGGTCATGAATTTATTCCCGAAAGCTTTGATGGCACTGGCAACAATCATATCGTTTCCATTTCGGATGCTGCGGGATCAATTTTTATCGAAACTGATTTTACTTTCCGGCGTACTGATCAGCTTGGGGATAATCCTAAGCGTTGCCTATGGAATTACTTTTGGAAAGGAAACTTTGCAGACGAACAAAGTCGATCTTTATTTGGATTCGCTTCCACCGCAGCTCAACCAGTTAAAGATCGTTCAAATATCTGACTTTCATTTAGGCTCTTTCAAAAGTGATCAATTTCTACAAACAACGACTGCTGAGATTAATCGTTTGAAGCCGGATTTGATCGTTTTTACCGGCGATATGGTAAATAATTATTACCAGGAAATGATTGGCTTTGAGAATGCATTGAAAGAAATGAAGGCTCCGTACGGGAAGTTTGCCATCTTTGGCAATCACGACTACGGCGACTATTCGAACTGGGATGAGCCGGAGGACAAAGCAATCAATCATGCTAAAGTTTCCCAGAAAATTAGGGATGCCGGGTTTAAGCTTTTACAAAACCGAAATGAGAAAGTTGAGATGAATGATACGAGCCTATACATTGTTGGTGTTGAAAACTGGGGGCATAAACCTTTTCCTCAGTATGCCGAATTAGACTCAGCAATGCAAAATGTTCCGGCTCCAGCATTTAAAATTTTGCTGACACACGACCCGGCACATTGGGAAGCCGAAGTTCTCCCAAAAACGAATATTGCGTTGACTCTCTCGGGACACACGCATGGTGGTCAATTCGGATTAAAAATTGCCGGCATTACGTTTAGCCCAATGTATTTGGCTCAAAAATTCTGGGCTGGTTTGTACCTAAACAATAATCAATATCTGTACGTCAATCAAGGTTGGGGATGCGTTGGCTTTCCGGGAAGAATTGACATGAACCCGGAAATTACCCTGCTGACATTACATTCAAATCGCATCGAAACTAATTGAAAACAGAACCTCAAAGCGGAACTCTTCGAAGTCAGGCAGGTAAATGGAACGTAAACCCAACGAGACCGGAGCAGGCAAGCGCAAGAAGTGCCCATCACCAGTCAATTCAAGTCCAACCGAAGTAAGGTATTTTTTATAGATACTGTGCACTGAGCCATCTTCATTATAGGTATACCCCTTCAACGATGAAAAGTCGTAAAATAGTGAAGTCCTCAAACGTTTCAGGAAAAACAACCGGCTCAAACTAAGATCCGGATACCACAGAGGCATGACGTAATCTGCTCCCAAAGTATACAAATCGGTGTTACTGATTCGTTGAATTCCTCTTGGAAACCGCACGACATCAGAGAACGAAATATCCAGGTCGGTATTCTTTTTTTGAAATCCATTGTAGATGCGAATACCCTGATTTCTCCAGATTCCAGGGAAATACAGGTATGTTTGGAGCGCTTTTAAATCGCCAATACCGGTGCCCCCGTTTGGGCTGTGTTTGTAAGCCACATCCACGACTTGTGCCAAACGGGGAATAATATCCAACTCTGCGCTTCTCAGTACGTTTTGGAAATAGAGTCGGTAATTTACTGCGTGATAAAATCCCTGATAAAATTCATCAGGTGTCGTCTGGTCATGAGAAATTTGAGTGAAGTTATAACGAATTTCAGGCCGAATCAGTTGACTGTACTTTCCCTCGCTAAATTTTAGCGGCACGCGAACTCCTAACTCATACGATAATTCGTTCCATGAAAACGTATTGGTGATAGTATCGCCATTCTCCTGTATTATTCTATATCTCGATTTCCGTTTACCATAATTGACCTCGCCATCCAAGACAGGAAACAGACCTGTGTATTCAAAGTTGGCTTTTACCTTTCCTGTCCTTTCCGACATATCATATTCATAGCCCAAATTAGTCGTTGCCGTTCCCAGCTTGTTTTGCGAAAAAAGAGAAACACCTGGCCGAACTTCGTAATCGTTCAAATTGATGTAAGCTGGAGCCCAGCTGTGAAAATTGAATAGATGAGCCAGTTTTCTGTAAGGTTTAGACCGATAGTCTGCCTGATCATCCTCTGACAAGTTCAGAACAACGGCTTCTTGTTTTGCCAAAGAATCAGCCAAGGGATTGGAAAGCATTACCTTGCCTGTTACTGGAATATTCAGGAAATCGGAAGAACTTAATTTTGCCAATTGATAACCATTAGCTGAATAATCACTGAAAAACAGGGCATGGTCAGATGCGACAGCATAATCAGCTCCAAACTCAACACTCGTGAGTTGCTTAATTGAATTGTCTTTTAAATCCAAACAGAAGATATTGTCAATACCTGTTTCAGCCGATGTGTAAAACAGTTGGTTATTTTTGCAGGAAAGATTTCGTATGTCATATAAAACTGGGGCTGTCAACTGCTTAAATTGGCTATCTACCAAGTCTAACTGCCCAAAATATTTCCCTTGACTATTGAGGGCTATGAAGTACAGAGATTGCCCATCTTCACTCCAGGTTGGACTCATCACAAAATCATTCTGAGGCATACTAAATTCATCCACCAAAATCCCACGTTTAAGGTCCCGTATCTGAAGTTGATAGTGATTTTGATTATCGACAGACACTGCTGCAAATGAATTCATTGATGGCGAAATAACCGGACTAAACAATTTTGAATCAGGGCGAAACTCACATTTCGTCATTGTTGCCTGATCAAAAACTACAACGACTGAATAGTCTGCGTGCGTCCATCTAATATCGGGGCGTCTCTCCGACCAAATTAATTTATGACCTCTTCCAGAGAAAGATTCGGAGAGAATTGTCCCGGGAGTAAAAAGGGTTACTTCTCTCCCATTATCAAACGAGATTATTCGCCCAACATCATCTCTACTTTGCTTATATGCAACCAGTTGTTCATCACCAACAATACTGAGATACAAATAATTGACAATCCGATCTTCTTTTTTTATCAAGTTAACGTGTGGGCTAAATTTCAGGCGCTCCAATTCTCCTTGCCACTCAGATTTGTATTCCTGAAACAAGTCCTTGTAAAGTGCTTCTTTATTTTTCCCGGTCTGTTTTTTCAACACTGAATTTACCGGGTTAACTGACAGTGGTGAGCGGGCTACGTGGTTTAAAACATCCGACCAAATTTGAGAACCATATTTTTGCCGAATCCCACCGGCAAACCACCAGCCAAATTTGTATCGGTTAGGGACAAAATCTTTGTATGAGCCCAAGGTAGCCTTGTCATAGGAATACACGCCTTTTTGAAGCAGCTGCGCTTTATTCTCCATCAGAAAATTGGGGTCTCTTCCACGGCCTGTTTTTGTCAATGCTGTCTCCGAGATGACGGCATCACCCTCCAAAAACCAAAATGGCAAATAGGCTCCAACAACAGCAGCGGCGGCCTGTTCGCCGAATATCACCTTAAATATTCCGGGAAGTTCCTGTTCAATTTTATCCATCTGAACAACATGCCGAAACTCATGAACAGCTAACTGTTCAATCCAATCTTGAGCATAAATTCGTTGATTTGGCGTCGGGTATAATTCCATCCTCTTTGGCGACCAGGCAACCATTCCGTTGGAGTTGATCGTGTGTGTATGCAAAACTACCGAGATTTTACGAGGCGGACTTTCCAAACTTATATAGCCATGCTCGTACACTTTCTCCAACATTGCAGCCAGTTTTTTGGCTTGCGATTCGTAGTCGTCCGGGAAAATGATTTGAAAATTCTCAGACACAATCTGGCGCCAAACGATTTTCCCGGGATCCGAGCCAGTTGAAAAATACTGCGCCTGAACCGGAAAGTACAAAACGAAAAGTAAAAATAGCGCTGTGAGTTTAATACGAATCATCGGCATTATACTGGAATTGAGTTTGAAAATATAAAAAAAGGCTGGTAAATATTACCAGCCCATCACATTTTTCACTTATTTTATTTTTAGTAATCAATCGTTCCGTTTTCTTTATTTAATGCTGCCTGATACAAACTGGCGAAAGATGAGTGAATCCATATCAGCGCCGGTAAAATACCGACAATCAAACAGATAATTCCAGCAATGCCAATGAAAAATGACGCAATTGCCATAAATAAAATTGTGAATCCTTTTCCTTTAGTCAGCTTCCAGCTTCGCTCGATGGCCTGCACCCCGTCCAGGTTCTCATCCATAACTAAATAAGGAACGAATGCCAGCCGACAGGCGATAACGATCCCGGGAATAATGAAAAACAAAATACCTACGAAAATCAAGACCGTATGTAAAAGGTTCGCCAAAATGACGTTTAAATAATTCCGGAAACCATCAAACATCTTTTTGATGTCAATTTCCTTGTCTCGAACGGCATCCAGATAAATTAACTTGGAACCATAAGTGATAACGGGCATTACCAGAAAAGCATACGCCACCCCTATAAATGCCAGGAACAGAATAACGGGTAGAAGGTGCCAATCCATATTGTCAGATGAAAATTTAATACCTCCACTGGGACCTTTAAAGAAGCCGACAATGATTACGACGAGCAACAAATACATGAAATATTTTTTCATGACCTCCCAACCATTGCTGAAGCTGCCACCAAAGGTTGGTGTTAAACGGGTGTAATTGATAAGTTCCATCTTTTCATATTTTAAAATTCTACTTCAAACTTAGGGTTTCACCGCTATATTTCCTTCAGACTTTAGTCGTGTTTTGCAAATACTAAACTTTAGTAGTGGCTCAAAATCAATAAGAAATGAATTATAAGACTAAAGTAGGGCAAGCCTGAAGAATCTTTTTCCTATTTTGGTATCATAAACTTACGCCACTCTCGTAAAAACACTGGATGTGCAATTCATTATTTTCATCACATTGCTATTTTTATCTTTCGGGCTTTCAGCGCTTGGAATTATTACCTCGTACAGGTTAAAAAGTAATCCATTAATCGCATTTGCGTCAACACTTTTTTACTGGAGTACTTTTATGACCGCATTTGGATTCTATGGGATATGGGGAATGATTTTTTTTCAATATCTGGCGCGAGCACCCGAATTGTCAACACCTTTTATTCAAAACCTGATCAGTGTAATTCCCGCCTTGGGATCACCACTATTACTCGTTTCCTGGTTTTTGATGATTCGATTCGCATTTGAATTCTCAAAACTGCAATTCCCAAGACTATTGACATTCATCTATTTTGGATTGGCACTACCGCTTTTGATCATCTTTCTTTACTTGATTAAGATCAACTTGCCAACCGACGATTTTGATATGAACCAGTTGTACAAAATTGTTCTAATCATCCATTTTACCTGCTATTTAGGTGTGTCTGCAGTCTTAATATACGGCCGATCAAAACAGAAGAACATCATCTCTCCTTCCCTGCTGATTATGAGCATTATTGCTCCTGCGACAATGTTTATAGCGCTATACTTTTTCCGCCATTCGCACTGGATTATCGAGCATCTATTCATCCTATGCTACTTTATTTCACCCGCATTGGTGCCAGCTATTATTTATTTCAAAATTGGTGATTTCGAAGTCAGAAAAGAAAGCGGAAATAGCTTCAGCCAATTCTGTGAACGTTACGAAATCTCGAAGCGGGAAGCTGAAATTGTAGAGCAAATCTGCAAAGGTAAAACGAACCAGGAAATTGCTGACTCACTATTTATCAGTTTACAAACGGTTAAGGATCATGCTTCGAGAATTTACTTGAAAACCTCGGTTAGTAATCGGGTACAATTAACCAATTTGGTAAGAATTCAGTTAAAATCTCCCTGATTAGTTTTAATCGACGTTTACTGCATTAATTTTTGAAGAAGTATGCTAATTTTGACTGGTACTCTCTAGTATTTAATCAATCAGAAGACCATTTGAAACTCTATTTTGAACAGACAAATTCATTACTCTATTTAATACCTGCCTTGATTTTGGCGGGTTTACTTGTTTTTATTACTTACAGGTCGAAGACGCAAAAAGAGTTTTACGCCAAAAGTCAGATCCGGATCTTAGCTAGTTTACGTTTTGTCTCTTTCTTTCTGTTAATTGTCTTGCTCTTGGCTCCGGCTATTCAATGGTATCAATATCACCGAATAAAACCAATCATTGTATTTGCCACTGATAATTCAGAATCGCTGAAAAATTACACAGAACTAAGCGAAGGGCTTATCAATAAGGCGAAAGAAGAGCTTGGTGATTTCAATGTTGAATACTGGACCTTTGGAGAAAAGGCCAAACAAAGCGAAAAAAACAACTATTCAGAACTTCGCTCAGACTACAGTAATTTATTTCAGACAGTCAATTCGACCTATTTACCTGAGAGTGTCTCAAGCATGGTGCTGGTTGGAGATGGGATTTTCAACACAGGTACCGATCCAACCTTTACCAGTCAGCAATTTCAATACCCGGTTTACACTGTTGGTGTTGGAGACTCTACAAGCCAGGTAGATGCCGCCATTTTAAAGGTCGTCACCAATCAAACAACTTTTCTAAACGATTATTTCCCCGTAGAGATAAATTTGTCCTATCAAAACCTTTCCGGAAAGGACTCGAAACTAAGTATTTGGCAGGGATCTGAAAAAGTGTTTGAGCGAAATTTAGCGGCCAAAGGAAATGATTTCTTTCACCAGGAATTTGTGCGACTAAAAGCAGAAAAAAGTGGCATTATTAATTACCGGATTCAACTGGAAAGTTTTAAAGATGAAAAGAATACCGAGAATAACCAGTATGAGTTCTCCATTCGGGTTCTTGACCAAAAGCAGAAGATTCTGCTTATCGGAAACGGATCTCATCCTGATCTGGCATCCATTATTAGGGTACTAGAACCACAAAGAAACTACAGTTATAAGCTTTTTACATCCGGTGAATCCAATCTCGACTTATCTGATTATGATTTAGTAATTGCCTACCAACTGCCAAACAACAGCAATGCGAAGAGCCTGTTATTACAGGAAATATCACAATTAAAGCTACCGGTGCTTTGGATCGTCGGATTGAAATCATCTATCCCATATTTGAACAAACAACAAACCGGATTTACCTTCGACAACAACCAGCAGTTTGAATTAGCGTCCGCTTTTGTAAATCCGCAATTTAACGTTTTCCAACTGGATGATTTTTGGCCAAATCAGATTGAAACTTGGCCGCCATTGCATGTTCCCTTTGCTGATATTCAATTATCCGGCGATTGGCAGACCTTGCTTAAGCAACGTATCCAAACAGTCAATTTGGAACGGCCTTTAATTAGTTTGGGGAGTACCGACGGTGTAAAAAATGCCCTGATTGCCGGTGAAGGTATATGGGGCTGGCGCATGAATGATTATTTGCAAAACGGATCGTTTGATGTTTTTGATGGCTTAATGTTAAAGCTGATTAACTATCTGATTTTAAAACCTAATCAAGATAATTTCACCGTCTATTTTCAACCCAAAAATGCAGAAGACCAAGAGGTTACTTTTGAAGCTGAATTACTAAATGCAAGCCTTGAACCTGTTACCGATCCGGATGTATCTATCCATATTATTTCAGATTCAGGAACAAGCTATGACTATGTTTTTGACAAATCTGTTGACCACTACGATCTGAATACTGGAAATCTACCTGTCGGGAGTTACTCGTTTGAAGCTTCTGCCCAATTGGGGACCCGATCATTTAAGGAAAATGGCACATTCCGGATTGACAAGTTACAGTTGGAACAAGCCGACCTGCAGGCCAATTTTAATTTACTTTACAAAATAGCAACAAATACAGGTGGTCAATTTGTAAGTTATGATCATTTTTCTGAAATAATTCAGCAAATAAAAAGAGACTCGGTCTCCCGGGAAAACAAAATCAAACAACTGATTTTTAAAGAATTTATCACACTGAAGTGGTTAGCCCTTGTTATTATTCTGCTTTTCAGTTTGGAATGGTTTTTGAGAAAATTTTGGGGCTCCTATTAGTCATCTGCAAAGATTTTCTAACTTACAGGGTTATTAGACCGATTCAATTTTAGAATATTATGAATACTACTAGAAACAAACAGCTGTTATACAGCCTTTTATTTTTGATGTTTCTTTTTTCTTCCTGTGCATCATCGTATAAAAATTTGCTGATTGAGACGGCTCGTCCATCCTCTCATATGCTCCCTGATGATATTAACAGTTTGACTTTAGTCAACCGGGGAATAACGGGCGACTTTCAAAACTTTGAGGCTGATAGTTTGCAACAATTTTTCTATTCCCGTGGTTTTGATTATAATTCAGTAGTGCTGGATAGTATGGCTGCTGATACTACGCTGAAAGCATTAGGAGAATTACTGTTTGAGTCTGGCAGGTATGATGTGGTAATTCCGGAAGAAAGATACCTGGATCGGAATAAGGCATTCTATTTAATGCCTGAAAAGCTGGATTGGGACGAAGTCTCAGAAATGTGCAATACATTCGATACCGACGCTCTGCTGGTTATTGAGCGCTATTACAATAAAATAATGACCAAATATAAAGTGTACGCGTCTCCTGATGGAACACCTCAATATGCATCTGCCTCAATTGATTCGAAGTACGATGCAGTGGTCAAGATATATGATCCTGCCCGAAAAGAGATTATTCGTCAGCTGGTGGTTGACGATACAATATCCTGGCAGGACGCTGATTCATCAACGAAAGCCCTTTTTTCGCGTTTACCAAAAATTAAAGACTGTTTGATCCAGACTGGTATTCAGGTTGCCTTGGAAATAGACAGTCATCTGTCACCTAGTTGGGTTAAAGAAAACCGTATTTTCTTTCTAATTGAAGATGGCGACGCTTCACGCATAAATAAACTGGCTGAAGAGCATAACTGGCAAGGTGCCTATGACTATTGGCTTTCATACTCCAATTCCGACAAAAAAGCAATAAAAAGCAAAGCTGAATTTAACTTATCCCTAGCCTCCGAAATGTTGGGTGACCTGGATTCAGCAGTTGAATGGGCAAACAAATCGTATTACACGAAATACATGCAGCAAACCCAAAACTATTTACTGAAACTGAAGCAACGACAAGAAGTACTGGAGCGATTCCAAAAATAAATAGCAAAAACTATTAATTCTTTGCAGCCGGATAATTGACTTCCGGCTTTTTTATTGCTCTAAAAATCAGATAAAGACCACCAATTATAAAAGGGATACTCAGAATTTGCCCCATATTTAAAGCCATTCCAGCCTCAAACGCTTCCTGATCCTCTTTGATAAACTCGATTAAAAAGCGAGAGCAGAAAACCAAGACAAAGAACAGTCCGACAATGAAGCCTTCGTTCTTTCTAAGATTGGTTTTAAAGAAGATATAAATTAGCAAACCGAACGTAAAAAGGTAGGATAAGGATTCGTAGATTTGAGTTGGGTGCTTGGCAACTGTTTCTCCGTTGTGTTCAAAAATGAATCCCCAAGGCAAGTTTGTTGCCACACCATAGATTTCTGAATTCATCAGGTTACCTAAGCGAATCATAGACGCAACCAAAGCTGTTGGCACAACTACACGGTCCAACACCCACAGCACTGACCGTTTCGATACTTTACGGCTCCAGAAAAACAAAGCAATGAAAATCCCCAGTGCCCCGCCGTGACTGGCCAATCCACCGTGCCAAACTTTAATGATTTCAGCCGGATGCTGAGAGTAATAGTCCCATCCGTAAAAGAAAACATGCCCTAATCGAGCACCAATAACAGTGGCTACCAACATGTAAATAAACAAGCTCTCCAACCACTTTTCATTTGATTTTTCAAACTTGAACATCTTCTCAACGATGTTGTAACCAATCAAAAAACCACTGGCAAAGAGCAATCCGTACCAACGTACAGAAAGCGATCCGATATGAAAAATTTCAGGATTGACGTTCCAGTGAATGAAAGCTAATGTCGATTGCATTTTCCGGAGTTTGTAATTTTGTCTGTTACCACAGACTTAAAAATTTTGATTACTATAAAGCTAAAAAAAGAATAAGTAGCCGAAGCTACTTATTCCAATCCTTTACCGTGACAACTCTTATATTTTTTACCACTTCCACAAGGACAAGGATCGTTACGACCGACCTTCTTCTCGACTCTAACAGGCTGAACCTTTTGTGGTTCTTTATGTTCCTGTTGGCGACCGGAACCAAGCTCCGGAACTTCCGATTTTTGAGTCGAGTACTTACTCATATCCGTCCGCCGTGCAGCTTCTGCTTCACGCACCTGGTTCGGATCAGAGATCGGAATGTGACCTTTCATTAAAGTGGATACAATGTCTTTATTGACCTTCTGAATCATCTCTTTGAACAGGTTAAACGATTCAAACTTATAGATCAGAAGTGGATCTTTTTGCTCATATGCAGCATTTTGCACCGATTGTTTCAAATCGTCCATTTCACGAAGTTGCTCTTTCCACGATTCATCAATCGTTGCCAAAACAATTTGTTTCTGATACGATTTCACCAATTCTTTGCCTTTGTTGCTGTATGCTTTCTCTAGGTTGGTTACGATTTGGAAAATTCGCTTACCATCAGAGATTGGCACTACAATATTTTGGTACAAATGCGATTTGGTTTCATATACATCCTTAATAACCGGGAAAGCTTGTTTTGAGATAGTTTCCACCTTCCGGGTGTAAGAATTGATCATTGCATGATAAATGCGGTCCACAATTTCATCGGGGTTCAATTGTTTGAATTCATCCTCTGAAATCGGAGAACCTATGGACATTAAACGCATCAACTCCATATTGAAGTCTTCGAAATCGCCCTCGTAGTACTCATTCACTAAAGCTTCCAGTGAATCGTACATCATGTTCAGCAGGTCAACCTCCAAACGTTCACCATACAATGCGTGACGACGTTTTTTATAAATTACCTCGCGCTGTGAATTCATCACATCATCGTATTCCAGCAGACGCTTACGGATACCGAAGTTGTTCTCTTCAACTTTTTTCTGTGCCCGTTCAATCGATTTGGTAATCATGGAATGCTGGATAACCTCGCCTTCCTCCAAACCTAAACGGTCCATAATTCCTGTGATACGATCCGAGTTGAAAAGGCGCATCAAATCGTCTTCCAACGAAACGAAGAATTGCGAAGACCCCGGATCTCCTTGACGTCCGGCACGACCGCGCAGCTGTCGGTCAACGCGCCGAGAGTCGTGACGTTCGGTACCAATAATCGCCAATCCACCGGCTTTTTTTACCTCAGTAGTCAACTTGATGTCGGTACCACGACCAGCCATATTAGTCGCAATGGTTACCATTCCTTGTTTACCGGCATCGGCAACAATGTCTGCCTCGCGGGCGTGCAGTTTCGCATTCAGCACGTTGTGCTTGATCCCGCGAATCTTCAACATCCGGCTCAGTAATTCAGAGATTTCTACAGAAGTTGTACCAACCAATACAGGACGACCAGCTTGATTCAATTCAACAATCTCCAATATTACCGCGTTATATTTTTCACGTTTGGTTTTATAAACCTTATCATTCCAGTCGTTACGAACAATCGGGCGGTTTGTAGGAATAACCACAACATCCAACTTGTAGATGTCCCAGAATTCTCCTGCTTCAGTCTCCGCAGTACCTGTCATACCGCCCAGTTTGTGATACATCCGGAAATAGTTTTGAAGGGTCACTGTCGCAAATGTTTGCGTGGCCGCTTCAACTTTTACCCGTTCTTTCGCTTCAATTGCCTGATGCAATCCATCCGAATAACGGCGGCCTTCCATGATACGACCTGTTTGCTCGTCAACAATTTTCACTTTGTTGTCAATTACCACATATTCCACGTCTTTCTCAAACATGGCGTAGGCTTTCAACAACTGGTTGATGGTATGGACACGTTCTGATTTTACAGCATAATTCTGCAGCAAAATGTCCTTCTTTTCAATCTTTTCTTCGCTACCTAAATCGGCGTCGTTTTCAATTTCAGCAACTGAAGAACCCACATCTGGTAAAATAAAGAATTCAGGATCTTCAACATCTGACGATATTAAGTCAATCCCTTTATCAGTTAACTCAACCGAGTTTTGTTTTTCGTCAATTATAAAGAAAAGAGGATCGGTTACAACATGCATATTCTTGCTATTGTCCTGCATGTAATAATTCTCAGTCTTCTGCATCACTGCTTTGATGCCCTCTTCGCTCAAAAACTTAATCAACGATTTCGTTTTCGGCATCCCTTTCTGGGCTCGCAGCAATTGCATTGCTCCTTCTTCTTTTTCATCTTTTGTAGCGTCTGCTTTGTTGAGCAAACGTTTTGCGTCAGTCAAACATTGAGTTGTGTAATTGCGCTGTGCTGCGACTAAACGCTCCACCCGCGGCATTAACTCTTCAAATTTTTGATTGTCACCTTTGGGAACCGGACCGGAAATGATCAACGGTGTACGAGCATCATCAATCAACACGGAGTCAACCTCGTCGACAATGGCATAATGATGTTTGCGTTGAACCAGGTCGCGTGGGTTAATCGCCATATTATCACGCAGATAATCGAAACCAAATTCGTTATTGGTACCATAAGTGATATCCGCATTGTAAGCTTTCCGGCGAGCATCGGAGTTTGGCTGGTGTTTATCAATGCAATCGATACTTAAACCGTGGAACTCAAAGATTGGTCCCATCCATTCCGAGTCACGTTTTGCCAGGTAGTCGTTTACAGTTACCACATGTACGCCTCTTCCTGCTAATGCATTCAAAAATACGGGCAGTGTAGCAACCAATGTTTTACCTTCACCTGTGGCCATCTCCGCAATTTTCCCTGAGTGCAGAACAATACCACCAACAAGTTGTACATCATAGTGTATCATTTGCCAGGTAATTTCCGTTCCGCCGGCAATCCAGGAGTTATACCAAATAGCTTTCTCCCCGTCAATTTCAACATTGTCCTTTGCAGCAGCTGTGTCGCGGTCAAAATCGTTCGCCTGAACGACTATTTTTTCATTTTCCGTAAAACGCTTGGCTGTTTCTTTTATAACAGAAAAAGCAGCAGGAAGTATTTCATCTAAAACTTCTTCAATCTTAAGGTCAATCTGTTCTTCCAGTTTATCAACTCGTTGATAAAGTTGTTCACTTTCCTGGATGTCGGCATCCTCAGCTTGAGCTTTTAACGAAGCAATTTCATCTTCTTCCGGCTTGATCCGCTCTTTTAAAGTATTCTTTAATTTCTCGGATTCTGCTCTAAGCTCATCATTGGAGAGCTGGGTGATCCGGGCATATTCTATTTTGATATTCTCAAGAATCGGAGTGATTTCTTTAATATCCCGGTCTGATTTGTTCCCCAGAAATTTTCCAAGGATTTTACTGATAAAGGCCATTCTATTTAATTTTTCGTATAATTCTACTTAACTGCCCACAAAAGTAATTATAATGAATTACGATACTTATTGGCGGGTTCTTTTTTTTCAATAATAATCATGCCATTTCGGAAAGCCCTAAATATAGAGACAGAATTACATATTCCCGAATTTTTAGTGACATAAAAGCAGCTTTGTTAGGTGTTTGGCAAATAGGTGGAAAGCTCTATTTTTGTCTTTTCCGAGATTAAAAAATATGACTGAGAATTTCCAGAAAAAATGCTTCGTGTGCGAAGAGCCTGTTAATGAAGGCTGTTCAAAAAATATCGAGATTAATCTTCCAGTGTGTGAAAACTGCAGGGGAACTGAAAACGAGAAAAAAGCAGTAAAAGATTTGCAGGAAGGAATGGCAGACGGATTTGTATGCGGGTGTATCTAAAATAAAGTAGCCGCTTTCAGGGGGACGAAAGCGGCACTCGAATTGATAAAATTTAATTATTAAAACGGCTAATTCAACAAATGTTGATAGCTGGGATTTACCAGATCAGGCAGAAAACCTGCGATTAGAGCCAAAGCTCGTTGATCATCAACCTTATCCGGAGTCAGGATACGCTGTTTCGAAAGTTCTGTTTCATTTAATATAGCACGAGTCAATTCAACGGGGAACATCCTTTCTGAAGATTTTACCATACGGGCACCAAAACCTTTTTTTGTACATTCATAAACCACTTCAAAATGATCGCCACGAACGACGTAGGTTTTACAGTGTTTTCCGTTTTTAAATGAAATAACGATGGGGCTTTCATCGGTAGCATAAGCTAACCGCCAGGCTTTATCAACTCCCTGAATGAGATTTGCCTGCTCCATGGGCTCAATTGTGTAATCATCATAAGTACGATTACCACTTGCTGCACTCAACGACAAACTTAGACTCAGCAAAACAACTACTGTTGCAAATTGGAAGATTCTGTTTTTCATGACTGTTCGTTTTAAATGTTTAATTTCTGAAATTGTTTTCTAATTGATCTCTTGTAGTTTGCTTCTCACCTTTAGTAGACGATCAGAAAATCAAATAATTACAGTCAGAACCTTCACTTTCGACAAACAAAGTCAGTCAACAGGTAAACGAGGCAAAATAATCTGTAAACAACAATTATGAATGAAAGAGAATGCTAAGAATTGGTCGTTTGAAGACTTGATTGAAGGTATTTTTCCAATCGATTTAAGCCTTCGGTAATATTTTCGAGTGAGTTAGCGTAGGAAAAACGCAGATAGCCCTCGCCTCCTGGCCCGAAATCAATTCCCGGAGTTACTCCAACATGGGCTTTTTCTAGGATATCGAAGGCTAAATGATAGGAATCACTGGAGAGATGACTCGCATCGACAAAGATGTAAAACGCACCGGTGGGTTCAACCGGAATGTTAAAGCCCAACTGCCTAAGCCTCTGAATCATAAACTTACGACGTTCATCGTAAACTTCGACCATTTCGGAAACAGCTTTAGCACCTTGCTTCAGTGCGGCAATTCCTCCTCTTTGAGCAGTAGAACTAGCGCAAATAAACAGGTTCTGCTGAATCTTCTGCAGGGTTCGGATATAAGGTTTGGGAGCAATTAAATAGCCCAGGCGCAAACCTGTCATCGCATAGCGCTTGGAAAAACCGTTCAAAACAAAAGCCTGATCGGTAAATTCTAAGATGCTCCTCGCCTTTTGTCCGTAAACCAATCCGTGATAAATTTCATCTGAAATAATGGGTACATTCAGCGAAGCCATCATTTGAAGTGACTCATCTGTCAGCAAATTTCCCGTTGGATTCATCGGGCTATTGATAATGATCGCACGCGTTCGCTCATTAATTTTCGCGATAATATCTTCAGCATGAAATTGGAAACCATCCAAGGGAGATACCGGTACACGAACGATTTTTGCTCCAATATAATGGATAAAATTGTCGTAACACGCATAGGCTGGATCAGAAATAATCACTTCATCCCCGGTTTCACATAAAACAGAAAGTGCCATTAAAATAGCCGGCGAAGAGCCCGATGTTACAATGATTTGATCAGGATCTACAGTTACTCCATATTCCTGCTGATACTGATCGGCTATTGCTTGTCTCAACTCCGGATCGCCTAAACTGTGGGTGTAGTGCGTACGCCCACCATTTAAAGCATTGCAGACGGCTTCTTTCACACATACCGGAATATCAAAGTCTGGCTCACCCACCTCGAGATGAATGATGCTCTTCCCTTCTTTTTCCATGGCGTGTGCTTTTTCAAGCACTTCCATTACAATAAATGGATTGATTTCTTTTACACGTGAAGCTGTCATGCGGATCCTTGGTTCGTGGAGCGAAAATACTGAACTTTATCAGTCAAAACAAGATGAAACCTTCTGATTCTTTGTCAAAATTTCATCAATAGCCGGAAGATTGATGATTAATCTGAATTCCTCCACCGATTCGGAATTTATCCGATACTTTATACTCCATATAAAAGTTAATCCCTTGAAAATTCATCTTGTTCGGATCAAAATTCAGAGGCGTTGGATTAAAAATAGAATTCGCAGAAAAACTACTTCCGCCAATTTTAAATTTGTCAGACAACCTATAAACTGCAGCAGAATTCAGCGAATAGCCCGAAATGAATGGATTTATCCAATAGGCATTTGTAAACGGATGGACTAAGCGTGAGTCAATGATTTGGGGAGTATTTATTTGAAGATCTAAAATATTGCTCTCTGCAAAATTTAGCTTCGGGGAAATCAATTCTGAGTTAACCGCACCAAAGATTGAATTGGCACTAAAATTAAATAATTCGTGGTATAAAAATTCGTACTCGGCTGGATCCGTTTCAAATACGATAGAATCGGATTGTGCGTAGGAACTCGCCCCAACCAAAAACAATAGAATCAGAAAAAGTAACTGTTTCATTCTTCAAAAATAAACCTGATTTCTCGACTTTTGAAATTAAACAGCTACTTTTTCCTATCTGCCAAACATTGACGTCGAAGAGAACCTTGTTTAAAGGAATTTAATCCCCAGAGTAATCATAAACAGGTTACTCTTCTCTTCGCTGCCGTTGCTGCTTGAGTGAATATCGCCAAAACTGTTTTCCATCCGGGCATCAAGCGACAGAAACAAAAAATCGACTCCTGCTCCGTATTGTATCCCAACATAGTTGTCTTTAATATTCTCGGGGTCAAAACTACCGCCACTGGTTTCTCCGTCTTTTTTGGTTACAAATGAGAATACAGGACCGGCGTTTAGGCGAACATTGACTGAAGCAGCTTTAAAGACCTTGTACCCCAGTAAAACGGGAACATCAATGGTTTTCAGATCAAATGATTCGGTTGAACTAATTTCTTCCAGTTTACCGCCCTTTGAAGTAAAATAAGCTTCAGGCTGTATATACCAATCTTTCAAATTCACCCTGGCAAAAGCACCAACCAAAAAGTTACTAATGGAACCATCGTTAAACTGGTCCAAACTTGTTGTTATTTTTGACGAATTATAACCTGCTTTTAAGCCCAGGTTTATCGGAGAGCCGGCATAGGTTAATTGAAACGAAAGAAACAGGATTCCTGCTAATAATAGTTTTCTCATGGCTTGAATTTTAGTTTTTTATGTATTATATAATCAGTAATTATAGGCTACTAAACTACAATTTCGGGTATTAAATCCAATGTTCTTAACACCTGATGAATACAAACGGGGAACTAAAATAATTATTGCCAATTACTGGTTCCAGACGAGATCGCAGGCATCAGCCGGCATCCAATGCCTGTCTTTGCCATCCCACTTCACATTACAGCCGATTGGGTTGGTAACCGGCACAGAAACGGCCTTATCTGCAATCAATTCTTCCAAAGCCCGATCCAGGTCATTGACAGTCATTTTCGAGGTATCACGAGGACTGTCCACTGCCCGCCCAGTATAAACTAATTTTCGATCCTGATCAAAAACATAGAAATGAGGCGTACGCAAAGCGCCATACGACAATGCAATATCCTGGCTTTCATCATATAAGTAAACCCATGGAAAATTGAATTCCTCCATTCGTTTTACCATATGCGGGAAATCGTCATCCTGGTAAGTGTTTTTACTGTTTGAATTGATAGCGACAAAACCGACGCCTTGATCCTGAAATCTCAAAACCGTTTTGCGTGTGACTTCGTCACTTCCAATAACATACGGGCAGTGATTGCAGGTGAAGAAAATTACCAGAAAACGACTGTCCGAGAAACTATCGAGGGTATAATTTTTCCCGTCTGTTGCAGGCAAGTCAAACGGAATTGCCTTATCTCCAATTTTAAGTGTAAAACTCATAATCTAACTTTTTAAAGAATAACAACAGGAATATAATTTTGGTTGTCTCCTATTCTTGTCTTCGGGATATCAAAAAGTATAAAACCGCGAAATATTGAAACCAAAATGTTAAGAATATTAAGCAAATGAGAAGAAAAACAACTAATTCTACCGTTTTAGGCTAAAAAAAACGCCATGGTATTGGAAAATAAAAAAAAAATCGAGTAGTTTGGGAAATATGAATTCTAATTCTCTAATTACTTTTTAAACTTCTGTAATCTAAGTTAATAGCTTAAAAATGAAAACGAATAAGCCTTCAAAAAAGAATTTCAAGCATTCTGATATTGAGAAAACTGACATTGGTGGCCAAATTGGCAAGGGTGCTAAAAGAGACAAAAGCGGCAAAAAGCGTTTATCAATTTACGATGAATTCGAAGATGAAGATTATGATCTGACGAATTACAAACGCGAAGACGACGATTTGTATGATGAAGAAGACGAAGAGTATTGACTCACCAAGGTCGTCGTCGTCAATCTATAACTTTGGACTATTAACAACATTTTGAGGTTTATTGCTTAAATAAGCCTCAAAATTAGCTGCAAGAATTTCCATTAATCGTGTTCGAGCTTCTCTTGTTGCCCATGCTATGTGTGGTGTAATGTAACAGTTTTGCGCTTTTATCAATGGATTTGCTTTTGACGGTGGCTCGGTTGAAAGGACATCGAGCCCTGCCCCCGCCAGGTGTCCGTTATTTAAGGAATTGGCTAAGTCTTCTTCCTGAATTAATGGACCACGACCAGTATTGATTAAGACTGCTCCTTTTTTCATCAGGCCAAATTTATCTTTATTCATAAATTCTTTGTTATCCCCTGTTAACGGGCAGTTCAAACTCACAAAATCGGACTGTTGAAGTAATTCGTCCAATTCGACCTGCATCATGCCCTCCGGAATTTCCTTTTTCACCGACCGATTTTGAAAAATCACTCTCATTCCAAAAGCCTGAGCAATTTCAGCAACCCGCTGCCCTATTTTACCAAATCCAATAATCCCTAAAACTTTACCGGATAACTCTACCTGAGGACTTAATGTAAACGAAAAATCGTCACTGTCTGACCAAGCATCCTTTTTTACTTCCGTAGCATGCAAAGCTACTTGGTTCGCGATATTTAAGATGAATGAAAAAACCAATTGCGCGACGGAGTCAGTGCTATAGGCCGGAATATTGGTTACAGTAATCCCTGCGTTATCTGCTGCATCGAGGTCCACCACATTGTACCCCGTAGCCGAAACTCCGATGTATTTAGTTTTGATGCCCCCTCAAGTAACTCCTTTGTCAGAGTTACTTTATTGGTAACAATAGCTGTTGCATCCTGAATGCGTTTATGAACATCCTCCGGTGCCGTACGCTCATGCAATTCCAAATCGCCTAGTTTACTCAACAGATCCCAGGAGAGATCTCCCGGATTTAAGGCATACCCATCTAAAACTACAATTTTCATTTCCGAAATATTACATTAAACGAATGGTGGTACTTTCAACTAGAATTAACGTTGGTCTTTCCATTTCTGTTCTATAAAAAAAATACTCCCGGGAAATCCCGGGAGTATTCTATATCTTTTTTCTTCAAGCGATCACGTTCAATCTGCAATTAATCGTATTCGTCGTATTCTGCGTTAGCATCAAAACGCCAGATATCATCGAAATAATAACTACTGTTTTGACCGGTTGTCAAGAAACCTTTATCGTTAATTGTGAAGGCAACGGCATTATAACGTGCAGATCCTTCAAACGAAGTCTTCTCAACCCATAGGTCTGTGCTAGGATTGTATTCCCATACAGTGCTTCCTGACGTATTTTTTCCACCTGTCGCTACATAACCTTTTCCACCTGAGGTGAACGCTACTGCATTGTTTCTTACAATATCATAGTCATCATCAAAGTCATCGTCTGTCGCATCAGAAATAGAACGCAGCTTTGTCCATGTATTCGCAGAAGCGTTGTATTTGTAGAAATCGTCATTGTAGGTATTATCAACACCGGTACAAACATACGCTTCGCCATCGATTACAAATGCAACACCGTCAGATGATTTATTACCACCGTAACTGTTCACTTGCGTCCAAGCCATCGTTGATGGATCATAAGCGTAGAAATCTTTGTATGAGTTACCACCGTCACGTCCCATTCCAACGTAGCCAATACCATCAATAGTAAATGAAACGGCACCAATACGACCTGCTCCAGGGAAATCAGCAATCTGCTCCCAAGTATCAGAACTTGTGTCGTATTTGTAAAAATCGTTGCTGTAAACGCTTGCATTTGTGGTAGTCGTATAAAACCCGGTACCAACATACAAATCGCCACCTGCCTCAAAAGCAACAGCTGAGTTACGGGCTTCTCCCGGGAAATCAGCAATTTGTGTCCATTGGTTTGCAGTGGCATCATATTTCCAGAAATCATTCAACCTATCTTTATCCTGGTCAAACCCTAATCCGATGTAGCCAACATTATCAACTGTTGTTCCCGCTGCATCGGTTCTTTTATAACCTTCAAATTGAGACAACTCAACCCAGTTTCCTACCAAGTCTTCATCATCATCTCCACTACAAGAGACTAATGGTGCTATAATAGCCAGTACCAATCCAATCTTTAAGGCACGGATGGACCATTTATGTACAAAGAAATTTTTTCGAATCATTTGCTAAAAATTATTCAGTTTGGCCGCAAACATAAGTGGTTAACGATATCTAAAAAAAAATGATAGACGAACAGACTATATTTTTATAGGTAATTCGAATATGTCTATATAATTACCCCGTTTATAGATAAATTTTAAAATTTCGTTAAAATAATTTGGTAATTTTAACAAAACTTAAGTGATCAACAGTATTATTTGCCGTTTCGTCGATACATTTAAAAACTTCATAGATACTTAGGCTATTTTAGTCTATATTTCTTTTGAGACTTCCAGTAATATGATTGCTTTGCAGCCTAAGGTATCTTTTCTTAATATTGTATACAAAAATCATTCAAACTTTATATGAATAAAAATTGGCTTTTGGTGTTCATTATTGGCCTTATGGCGTCGTGTAACACCGATGTTGGTAATTTTGAAATTGGGCAGGATTTAGTTGAATCAGGATCGAAGATTGTGATGATCGATAGTTTTGCTGTTAATTTATCAACTGTACTAGTAGATTCTCTTGCAACGTCAGATCCAACATCGGCCTTAGTCGGGAAATATTCAAATCCGAAGATAGGAACCACGGAATTAAGACATTACTTCAATGTTGATTTGGCCAGTGATTACGCTTCAATTACTGAATTTGAAGATGTATTTGACTCCATTACGGTCAAATTCAACTATTCGGGCTTTAGCATTGGTGACACAATTACCCCCGTTACCTTTTCGCTTCACAGGCTAACTGATGAGTTAGACTTGTTGACAGATGCAAATAATCTGGATTATCTTTATAATACCAGTTCTTTTAGTTATGATGAAACTCCACTTGGAAGCTACACCATTGTTCCTAGTCCATCAAACGATAGTATTGAATTCAAACTGGATCCGGCTTTAGGTGAAGAAATTATCAATTGGCTTTGGAATACTGAATCAATCAATCTTAATAATGACAATTTCCTGACTTTGCTGAAAGGATTTGTCATGACGGTTTCCTCGGATGATGATGTAATTCTCGGCTTTGACAATTCCAATGAGGATGATATCCAGTTGAAACTGTATACCCATGTTGTTGATCTAACGATTACTGAAAACACATACGAATTCAATAAGACAACAGAAGGAACCAGTTTCAATCAATCAATCGCCGACAGGAGCAACACTCCCTTTTCAGGCCTAAAGGTGCAATCAGAAGCTTTACCGTCAGACTCCACTGGAAACATAAGCTATATTCAGGGAACAACCGGGGTATTAAGCCGACTCGATTTTCCTAGCATAGAGAAAATTTTTACTCTTGAAGATCGGGTTCTGATTAAAGCTGAAATTAAATTACCTGCCGCAAGTGAGAATAATTACAGTGATCTTCCTTCTTCGCTGAATTTTTACGCGACCAATCGATTTAACGATTTTAGCACAAGCAATGTTTTATCGGTTACTTCATCGTCAGGAACCACTGTAAGTGTCTCTGCAACTCTCGTATCGAATTATTTGACAAACGAATATTACTATGTTGCAGATATTACGGATTATTTGCAAAGCGAATTGTCCGATGATACTTATGATACTAACCATGGTCTTTTTGTAGGCTTCACATCGACGAATATCTACAACCAGGCACAGCTCCTGATTTTAAATGCAGGAAGCGCTAAGAATCAAAAACCAACGTTGAATCTCTATTTTCTAGAATATGAATAAGCATTTCATCCCTGTTCACATATTAGCCACATTGCTTGGACTTGTATTGATGTACCCTTCTACGGGGATGGCTCAAAATAACACGCGCTCACCCTACTCTATGTACGGATTAGGAGAACTTCGGTCTCAGTTAAACCCGGTAAACACAGGAATGGGTGGAGCTGGATTTGGATTGAGTTCAAAAACCTTCATTAACACTTTAAACCCGGCTTCATATCAAGGCATCGACAGTTTAAGCTTTGTTTTTGATACGGGAATCGAAGGAAAGTATACAACCTTTAAATCGCAAGGTAAATCAGCCAGCTTACAAGATGCCAATTTTAGCTATTTGGCGCTCGGATGGCGAATCAACTCATTTATTGCTGCTGGATTTGGGCTGAATCCTTTTAGTTCTGCCGGATATGAAATCAACACTACGGCTGAGGTTGAAGGTACTCAATCTGAGTATCCGTTGAACATTATCGGGTCAGGAGATATCAGCCGGGCCTACGGAGCCATATCAATTGCTCCGATTCCAAATCTGTCGATTGGTATTAAAACCTCTTTCCTTTTTGGATCGCTAAAACAAACACAGTATCATAATTTGTCGGTGATCGGAAGTACATCAGTTTACAACGAAACCACGGATTATTTTCACAATTTCTATTTTGAATTTGGAGCGCAATACGCGTTAAAGATCCAAAAATACAGTGTGACTATCGGTGCGATTTACAACCCGGGGCAAGCATTGGTTACCAAACGCGACCAGACATCTTATAACTCGTCTGGTGTTGTATTCGACTCTAGCTCGGACAGCCAAAAAGATTTTAAGATTCCAGAAGAAATCGGGGTCGGTTTCGTGGTTGATAACAATAAAAATCTACTCTACGCGCTTGATGCAGGTATGCAAAAATGGTCGGACTACAGCTATGATTTGAGCGGAGTTAAATTGAAAAACAATCCATACATCAGAACAGGTTTGCAATTTACACCAAGCACAAACTTCCTGGCCAGTTTTTTTAGCAAAGTCAATTACCGACTTGGCTTCAATTACTCTAAATCATACCTCGATTTGAGAGGCATTCAACTGGAAGAAGTGGCCGGTTCGTTTGGATTGGGATTGCCCATCCGCAATGGCAAGTCAAAAATCGATGTAAGTTTTGAAGCTGGCACCAAAGGAACAACTTCAAAACGCCTGATTCAGGAAAACTTTGTTCGCCTGCGTGTTGGATTCTCCATGCATGATTTATGGTTCCAACAACGAAAATTCAACTAAAAACTACAAGGTAAACCGATTGATAACTGAACTTTGGAAATCACTCTTATAATTGTCTCCAACAGGTATCCATCGGTCATGAATAATAATCCTGTTTTTAGTTACTGATTTGATCTTATTCGTATTAATAATAAACGATTTATGAACTCTTAGAAAATGGCTTGACGGTAAACTGTCGGCCATTTTTTTTAGGGAATTAAGGGTGATAATCGGTTTGTCTTCGTTTTGAATAAAGATTTTCACATAATCTTTCAGGCCTTCAATAAATAAGATCTGGTTCAATTGAATTTTCACAGACTTATAGTCCGATTTAACCATGATGAAATCTTGCTCTGAGTCCGAATTTTCGCTGATTTCTTCGCGTTTAACTTTCCGGTTCGAGGCGTATAACTGATAAGCTTTATTGGCAGCTCTCAGGAAGCGTTTAAATGGTATTGGTTTGAGCAAATAGTCAACCGCATTCAGTTCAAAAGCTTCCAAGGCATATTCCGAAAACGCCGTTGTAAAGATAAACATGGGCTTGGCATCTAAACTGCTAATAAACTCGACGCCGGAAACATTCGGCAAATGAATGTCTAAAAAGATCAAATCGATGCTCGTCTTCTGCAGAATTTCTAAAGCTTCGAAGACCGAACTACATTTCTTCTCCAATTTCAAAAACGGAATATGTGAAATATAATCCTCAAGGATTTGTTGTGCTAACGGTTCATCATCAATTATGATACACTTCATGGTTCGTATTCTCTAGTTTTAGTTTCAATTCAACGATATATAATGAATTCTTTTCAATAATGTTCATTTTGTGGCGTCCTGGATAAAGTAAATCCAAACGCTTCTGAATATTATCCAGTCCGATGCCTGTTTCGTCACCTCCGAGCCGGTTCTTTTTCTTTTGATTGGGAATCACCGGGTTGGAAACTAAAAAGCTAAGCTCATCGTTCCCTATGCCAATATGCACTTTAATGGTATTTCTTTTTGAATAATCAATTCCATGTTTAAAAGCATTCTCAACCAATACAGTAAACAATAGCGGTTCGATTAAAATATCTTTTGGCTTCCCACTTACCTGGTAGTCTATTTTAACCATCTCTGCTAACCGCAGTTTTTGTAAGTCGATAAAGTTAGCGATATGAGTCAATTCTTTTTTCAGTAAGACCTTGGGCGCACTCGCATCGTAAATAATGTAGCGCATAACAACCGACAGCATCATAATTACGTCCGGTGTTTTATCCGATTTTCTCCGGGCTAAGGCATAAATGCCGTTCAGTGTATTAAAAAAGAAATGCGGGTTGATCTGTGCTTTCAAATAAGAAAGCTCGGCTAACAACTTTTTATTTTCAATTTCTTTCAGCTGAGTTTCATTTTTAAACCACTCCTTCGTAACCCGGATGCTTGTGCTAATTGCCAATGAAACAACACACAGCAATATCATCCCAAAGTTGACAAAAAATGGGTTGCTGGATGAATTTATCCATCCATTCCCTCCTGAATATTTAATTACAGGAGGAGGTATATTAAACAGGTCCTTAAACGACAGTTCGATAAAATGATTCACACAAAATACGATTGTCAGGGCTCCAACAACAGAGATTGCATATTGCTTTAATTTGCGTTTGGAAAGGTATCGTGGAATCAGCAAATTGTAATTTAAGTAAAAGATACCCGCCAAAAAAATCAACCCTTTAACCAGTCTAAATTGATTATCAGCCGGACTAAATTGCAAGAGTATAAAATGGAAAACAAGCGTAATAACACACCACAGTAAAAAATGCCATACGATCTTCAGTATTGTATTTTCATTACGTTTAACCATCCTAGTATTCCTGACAAGGCTCTTAAATTAGATAATTGGAGCTATTTTTTCTGTAAACCACAAATTTGTCATTAATTAATCATTTATCAAACTGTATTTGTTAAGTAGAACGATCGATAAAGTGAACTTCATTCGAAACTTTATTCAATAATCCACTTTCATTCGATACTCCCCTACCAAAAACAGCAAAAAAACCACAAAAAAAGCAGAGTAACGATGCTACTCTGCCAATATCCAACAATATTTTTCTGTCCACTAAATTTGAAGTAATAACTCTTCGGGAGCTTTACCATCAGTTAAAAGCAGTTGCGGATTTTCCAATAAATTCTTCAGTTTTACCAGAAAACCAACTGAGTCTTTCCCATCAATGATCCGGTGATCGTATGACAGTGCAACATACATCATCGGGCGAATTACCACCTGTCCATCGACTGCCACCGGTCGATCAACAATGTTATGCATACCCAAAATCGCCGACTGTGGAGGATTGATAATCGGTGTTGAAAGCAACGAACCGAATGTTCCACCATTTGTAATGGTAAATGTCCCACCTGTCAGTTCTTCCACTGATATTTTCTTCGTTCTGGCTTTTTCAGCCAGTTCCTTAATCTCCAATTCAATTGCCGGAATACTTTTACTTTCAGCATTACGAACAATCGGAACCATTAAGCCTTTTGGAGTCGATACAGCAATACCAACATCAACAAAAGCCGGAGTCAAAATCTCTTCGCCATCAATCATTGAATTCACTGCCGGGTGAAATTGAGCGGCCGTAGCAACAGCTTTTGTAAAGAATGACATAAAGCCGAGCTTGAATCCGTGTTTCTCAACAAATTTCGGTTGGTATTTCTTACGGAGATCCATAATTGGACTCATATCAACCTCATTAAAAGTTGTCAGCATCGCTGTTTCGTTTTTCACCGAAACCAAGCGTTGACTTAACTTGCGACGAAGCATGGACATTTTCTCGCGTTTTTCCTCTCTCGAGAAAAGTGCTTTCGCATTGTTTACAACAGCTTGCTCTACCGGATGACTAACAACAGCTTCAACTTCTTTCTTACCGATGCGTTGCAAGCCATTAATGATATCATCCACCGAGAAATGGTGTTCTTCCATCATTTCTCGGGCTACAGCCGTCGTTTTAATTTTGGGATGATCCTTTTCTGCAACAGGAGCTTTTTCGGCTGTGATGGTCTCTTTAGCTACCGGTTCTTCTTCTTTCTTTTCCTCTTTCGGCGAAGCCTGACCAGGCGCTTCTCCGGCCGCATCTGTATCAATTGTACAGGCGAGCTCTCCAACCGCAACAGTGTCGCCTTCTTCTACTTTAAAACTGATTTTTCCCGACTCTGTGGCAACTAGGGTTAGCGTCGCTTTGTCGGATTCAATTTCAGCTACTTCTTCATTTTTAGAAACGATACTTCCATCTTCTACAAGCCATTTACCTAACTCTACCTCGGTTATGGATTCACCGGGTGTAGGTATTTTAATCTCAATGATCATGATTTTTTATTTTTTTCAAGCGAAAATAGTTTCGCTAAATATTGTATTCATAATTTTTTCGAGGCGCAGATTATGTTGTTTCATTAAACCACCCGCTGGCGTACCACTTTCAGGTCTCGATGCTACGATAATATCCAGGTGCTTTAGTTTACGTTGAATGAATGGCCAAGCTCCCATGTTTTCCGGCTCATCCTGTGCCCAGATCAACCGTTTGGCCTTTTTATATTTCTTGAGAATTGCTTCAATTTGATCGATTGGCAACGGGAAAAGTTGTTCCAGACGGACAATCGCAGTTGTTTCATCTCCGCGATCTATTCGTGCTTTTACCAAGTCGTAGTATAAACGGCCACTGGTAAACACGATTTGTTTAACCTCGGTTGGGTTTGCAATGTGATCATCAATCACTTCCTGAAAACTTCCTTCTGCCAGTTCGTTCAATGTACAATTAACCATTGGGTGCCGCAGCAAACTTTTCGGTGTGAAAACAACCAATGGCATCCGGGTATCCCAAAGCAAATGACGGCGTAACATATGGAACAGACTATCGGGCGAAGTTGGAACTACCACCTGTATATTGTTATTGGCAGCAAGGGTTAAAAAACGTTCAATACGACCACTGGAGTGCTCTGGTCCCTGACCTTCGTATCCATGAGGTAAGAACAGCACAAGGTTGTTCATCAATCCCCATTTTTCTTCGGCCGAAGTAATATATTGATCGATTATAACCTGAGCAACATTCGAGAAATCACCAAATTGCGCTTCCCAAATGGTGAGTGCATTAGGCTGTACCATAGCATATCCATATTCAAAGCCCATGACACCGTATTCCGACAGGTGTGAATTATAAATATGGAAAGGTGCCTGTTCCGGAGAGATGTTCTTTAAGGGGAAGTATTTCTCGTCCATATCTTCCACGACAAAAGACGCGTGACGATGTGCAAAAGTTCCTCGTTCACTATCTTGTCCGCTTATTCGAACCGGAAAACCTTCATCCAGCAAACTGGCATAAGCAAGCAACTCGGCCATAGCCCAGTCCAGTTTATTATCCGAAAGCATCATTTTACGATCGGAAATAATCCGGTTTACTTTGCTAAAGAAAACTTTATCTTGAGGAAGCGTTGTAATTCGCTCACCTAATTGCTGCAGCTTATCTTTTGAAACTTTCGTATCAATCCGCTTAGTAAAGTCAGTTTTACGCGGCTTATGGAAATTTTCATATTCCTGAACTAAGAATTGTTTGATTTTCAGCTTGTCGATTTTCTCCGACTCACTGTACATTTCATCCAGATAGCTGTCAAAATTCAGGACATCCTGCTTAATCTGATCTTGACTCAGGATTCCCAGGGTGGTCAGTTTCTCACCATAAATATCTCTTGGGTTTTTATGTTTGGCAATTGCTTTGTATAATAAGGGCTGTGTAAAACGAGGTTCATCGCCTTCATTATGACCGTATTTGCGGTAGCAAAGAATATCGATAAAAACATCAGAGTGGAATTTCTGACGGTATTCCATCGCCAATTTAATCGTATATACCAAGGCCTCCACATCGTCTCCATTAACGTGAAAAACGGGAGAACGGGTCACTTTAGCAACGTCGGTGCTATATGTACTTGAGCGTGCATCAAGGTAGTTGGTTGTAAACCCAACCTGATTGTTAATCACAAGGTGGATAGTACCGCCTGTTCGATAACCAGTTAACTGAGACATTTGAATAATCTCATAAACAATCCCCTGAGCAGCAATAGCAGCATCACCATGAATTACAATTGGCGCCAGTTTGTCTTCGTCGCCTCCATATAAAGAATCAATACGTGACCGGGACATCCCCTGCACCAAACTGGCAACAGTTTCCAAATGAGACGGATTCGGCACCAAACTTAATTTGATATCTCTACCCGAATCTGATTTAATGGTATTTTCAAATCCAAGGTGGTATTTCACATCCCCCATCGAAATATCTTCTTCGTATTCGGTACCATAGAATTCTTTGAAAATATTTTGATACGGCTTTTTCATAATATTGCTCAGCACATTCAGGCGACCGCGGTGAGCCATTCCGATGATAAACTCACTGATACCAAGCTCTGATCCGTGTTCAATAACGGCATCCAAAGCCGGAACTAAACTTTCAGCTCCTTCCAATGAAAATCGTTTTTGACCAACAAATTTTTTGTGAATGTAGCTTTCGAAGCCAACTGCCACTTTTAAATGATAAAAAATATGCTTCCGCTTTTCATCAGTAAAAGGCTGCGAGTTTTTCGAGCTTTCCATCTTGGTTTGCATCCAGTCTACTATTTCCGGATGCCGGATATACATGTATTCAATACCAATTGAATCGCAGTAGGTCGCTTCCAGGTGTGCTATAATATCTTTTAACTTGGCCGGCCCGATCCCAATGCTATTACCAGCTTGAAAAACCTTTTCCAGATCGTTTTTGTCCAGACCGAAGTTTTCAATGTCAAGGGTAGGTTTGTACTTTCGCCGGGCGCGAACAGGGTTCGTTTTAGTAAACAGGTGTCCACGTTGGCGATATCCGTGAATCAAATTCAGAATGGCGAATTCCTTGTCAATATTACTTCCTGAGAATTCCGATTTGCTCTGGTAATTAGTACGCGCTAACTCAAAGCCTTTAAAGAAATGCCTCCAACTTTCTTCAATACTTTCAGGATCTCTCAGATAATCCTGATAAAGCTCATCTACGGCTGCAATTTCTTGATTTCCAACTAGAGAATATTTATCCATTTTGTTGCGTTCGATTATTCCGACCTTATGTTTTAAAAAGCTCTAAAGATTAACAAATGGTAGTTTTTAAAGTTTAACAAATGTCTTGAATTCTGTAACGATTTTAAACTTTTCATAAACCTAGGTAGTTATTTATAGAAATTCAAACAGAGACCACAAATCATTAGTCATTCCTGAGAATTATCTTGTTTTTGAACTGAACTCGAACTTTAACGGAGGAAATTATGAGACGACGCGATTTTATTTCAAAAGTAGCAATTGGCGGGAGTATTTTATTTGCATCACCATTCTACCTGAATTCTTGCAGTAAAGGTGGTGATAGCTCAACTGATTCCCCTGATAGTTCAAACACTGGCCCGATCACCATTGATTTAACGGACAGTCAATTTTCAGCGCTGGACACCGTTGGCGGATATGCCTACTATGGTAAATACATGATTATCCGGAACGGCGAATCCAGCTTCGTGGTTTTGAGCAAATATTGCACACACCAAAACTTCACCCTGGAATATTTACCGGATACGAATCAAATCCGATGCAATAATCACGGGTCAATGTTTACCATTGACGGGGCTGTCATTAATGGTCCGGCAAGCAGAAGCCTGGCAAGCTACACTGCAACTGTTTCTGACAACATGCTGACGATAAGCTAAAAGGTCATAATATATTTGAGCTATCAGTTGGAGGCCGGCACTTTCCGAGTTAAGACATTTCTCTTAGTTTTCAGAAACTAATTGTGTGTATTGGCTAATGACGCAAACTGTTTGGAGGCTGCCTTTTCTGTATCTCTTCAGAGCGACTTAGGCTATCCGGTCAATTCAAAATCACTCCTTTTTTAAGCGGGTAAACGCAATAATCAGCAAACTCACCATAAAAAATGACGATAACAGCAAGGCGCTGTTTCTCATACTTCCGGTAATCTGTTCAATAATTCCAAATCCCAACATCCCAAATACAATCGCTAGTTTCTCAGTGCTGTCATAAAAAGTGAAATAAGAAGCAGTGTCAGCTGCTCCGGAGGGAATCAGTTTTGACCAGGTGGAACGGGCTTGCGACTGGATTCCGCCCATAACTAAACCAACCAGCGCACCCAGTCCATAAAACTGGTATTCATTTTGGATTAAATAAGCTGAAGCACAAACAAAAATCCAAATAGAGAGCATCCATAGCAACGAGGTTTTATTCCCGTATTTTGTCGATACTTTAGCGAACAGGATCGCACCCAGAATTGCGACAATCTGGATAATCAGAATGGTGATGATCAGCTTCGAGCCGGTAATACCAAGTTCAGCACTTCCAAATAAGGAGGCAATAATGATAATGGTTTGAACCCCCATACTAAAAAAGAAAAACGCCAGCAAAAAGCGATACATCGCCTGATGTTGTTTTATATAACTAAAAACATGGATGACCTCTTTGAATCCGCGGGTCAGGATTTTTGTATCCAATTTAATTTTCCTGCTATCCTCGCGCAGGTAGTAAAAAGCAAATTGAGATATTGCCAGCCACCAAATACCGACTTCAACAAAAGCATATTTTATTGCTTCCAGCTTCCCTGAAAATCCAAACAACTCATATTTTTCGATCGAAAATAAGTTGAATATCAGCAGCAGCATACTTCCGGCGTACCCAAATGAAAACCCTCTTGCACTGATTCGGTCCTGCCTGTCGGGAGTTGCAATGAGGGGAAGAAACGAATTGTAATAGACAAGTGAACCGGCAAACCCTATAACTGCAAGTGCAGGAAGGCCTATTCCCAGACCAATATTTTCCCCGTTAAAACCAAACAGTCCCATGCAAGACAAAGCACCGATTAGCGTAAACATTTGCATAAATCGTTTGCGATATCCTCCCAAATCAGCAATTCCGGATAGGAACAGGGTTAAGAAAATAATGACAAAATAACCGAAAGCAATCGCGTATTCATACAACACCGTATTCTTGATCGTTATTCCTAAAAAGTTGACCATTTCCGATCCAAAAGCCTGTTTGGTAACTTCCTGGTAAAAAATAGGATACAATACCGTAGCAATACTCAGATTGTAGGCTGAATTAGCAATATCGTACGAGCACCAGGCATTGATGACTTTGCTTGAATTGACAGGCATTTTGGAAGTACTTTTCATGGTTGATCAACTAAAATGGATATTGCTAAATTTACTTTTTTATTTTTATATCCAAATATTCTCCCGGATTCCGGTGTATCGTTTTTAGCATTAACAAACATGATAAAACGAGAAATTTTGAAATACTTGACCAGATTTCTGCCATAACCAAGGTATCTGAATACAAGTATAACAACCCAACAAGGAGTCTGAATGAACGGCAAAAGGTATTAATCACATCAAAAAAACCATGAGGAATCACTCTCCTATTATTATTCGCTTTGTGAAAAGTTTACTATTCATTGTCCGAAAAATTCTTTCATTACGGTACAACGTAACGGTTAAGGGAGGCGAAATTTTAGAAAACTCCTCTTCTGTCTTTATATTACCGAACCATCAGGCTCTGATTGATCCGATTCTTTTAATGTGTCACATTCATCGCAATTCCAAAGCAATTCCGGTCATCATTTCAAATTATTACGACATCCCCGTGCTAAAATCCATATTTAAAATGTGGGGAGCCATTCGGGTCAGTAACCTGGAATCAGGCAGCCGTAACGTTAAAGTGCTAAACGAAGTATCCCGCTCCGTGCTCAAAGGATTCAACCGGGGTGAAAACATTCTGCTCTATCCGAGCGGACAGCTTGCCGGGAAGGGCTACGAAAGGATTTTCAACAAACAATCTGCACACAAAATTGCCAGCCGTGTACCCGATAATGTAAAAATAGTGGGGGTACGAATGACCGGTTTATGGGGAAGTATGTGGTCGAAAGCATGGACCGGCGAATCACCCAATTTTTCCGTTCAATTGCTGAAAGGCATGTTTTATATCCTGGCGAACCTTATTTTCTTTTTACCCAAGCGAAAGGTTGTTTTTGAATTTGAAGATCTGACGTCTGCAGCGAAGCAAAAAGCCCGTGAGGGACGCAACGAATTTAATTCCTACCTGGAGGAATTCTATAATCTTCATGGTGAAGAACAAGCGGTTTTTCTGAAGCATTTCTTTTTCATGCCCCAGTTAAAGAAAGAACCGCCAAGTCAAATTGATCAATCGGAAGAAGAAATTCAATCTGCTGCCCTGCCAACCGATGATGAGATCATTCAACCGGGCTTGCTGGAGAAAGTCAAAGGAATCGTTGCCATTGTCATCGGCGCTGACCCGGAAGAAATAACACTTGATTCCTATTTGAGTCATGATTTGGGCGCCGATTCACTCAACCTGGTGGAGATAATGTCTGAAATTGAAAACCAGTTTGACACATTTTCAACCCCTCAAATAAACGACATTAAAACAATCGGCGACTTATGCCTTGTGGCCATGGGCCAATTTACATCTGAAGCGGATCTAAAACCCTCCTACCTGGAGAAATCATTATCCAAAACCGGAAACATTCAGGTTGATCCGGAGAAAAACATACTTTGGCAATTTTTGGATACGTTCACCAGCAACCCCAAAGACTATTTTTCATATGATGCCATGTTGGGCTGTACCAACCGGAAGAATTTCATGCTGAAAGCAGCCGTGGTTTCAAAAATCATCAAAAAGCGCGTCAACGGACCGCGTGTTGGTATTATGCTGCCTGCACTGCAAAGTACCACAACGCTGATAATTGCAAGTTACATGGCCGGCAAAATACCGGTTATGCTCAACTGGACAGTCGGCAAAAAAGTGCTGGAACATTGCATGAAAACGGCCGATGTTGACGTGATTCTTTCAGCCGGAACTTTCATTCGGAGAATTGAGGAGCAACTACCGGAAAGTGTTATAAACAAACTGGTACTGCTTGAAAAAGAAGTTCCGCGGGCTGGCATTATTACCAAACTGAAAGGATTGATCACTGCCAAATTTCCACGATCTTTTCTGCCATACAAGCAACTGAATGAAACGGCTGTAGTGCTGTTTACATCGGGCAGCGAAGCCATGCCCAAAGCTGTTCCGCTCACGCATAAAAACATCGTCAGCGATTTGCACGGGGTTTTCTCAAGCCTGCAAATTGAAAACAATTTGACTTTCCTGGGGTTTCTGCCTCCGTTCCACAGCTTTGGCTTTACCGTATTGTCGGTTCTTCCGCTGGTTTCGGGCGTGAAAGTGGCATACACGCCCAACCCAACCGATGCGCGTGAAGTCCTGAAAATCCTGAAGCATACCAAAGCAAATATTCTGTTGGGCACCCCCGGGTTCCTAAAACTGATGATGGGCCGGGGCACTTCATATTTCTTTAAGTCAGTACGCTATGTAATCACCGGCGCGGAAGCCATGCCTCCCGTTCTGAAGGAGCTTTTTGACCAACTCACGACCAACGCACTGTTGCTCGAGGGCTACGGAATTACCGAATGTGCGCCCGTGCTGACCATAAATCCTCTGGAAAAACAAAAATTAAATAGCGTCGGGAAATTCATTCAGGATGTTGAAGGTCTGATCGTTGATCTGGACACAGGAAAGCCTTGCCGGACCGGTGAGCCGGGAATGATTTATGCGCGGGGCAAGAATGTGTTTCATGGATATTTGGGTGAAGGAGGAACAAGTCCGTTTGAACAAATCGGCGGAAAAACCTGGTACAAAACAGGAGACCTCGGCTATCTCGACGAGGAAGGTTACCTGTTCATTACAGGGCGGCTGAAACGCTTTATTAAAATAGCCGGCGAAATGATCAGCTTGCCGTTTATTGAAAAAATACTGCTTGAGAAATACGGTGAGGAAGAGCAACAGGTCCTCGCGGTGGAAGGTTCCGACACAATTACGCCGCCACAGGTTGTCCTGTTTACAATTCGCCCTTTCGATTTGGACCAGGTGAACAGCTACCTGATGAAAAACGGCGTGGCTCCGATAGCCAGAATAAAACGGATCATTCAAACCGATGAAATACCGCTGTTAGGAACCGGAAAAACAGATTACAAAGTGTTGCGCAAGATGATTGAATCGTAACCAGCCTTGTTCCCGAATAAGAATTGATTCTTGTATTGAAAAGAAGATTCGCCAACCATTCAGGCTGACTTCCTTGCCCCCTGCCCATCAACCCGGATCGAAACAACAGCCAATATGCGCCCCCAAACACGGTGGCTGAAGCCCAGATTGCCCGGTAAGGCAGCTCAATCGGCTCGGGCAATGCACGCAATACCCTATTTTGTCAAAATTTTTCCTTTATTGACCAGCCGATTGTATTAAATTCGCTTTCAAAATAAGAACTATGAACCGCCTCCTTCGGATTCTTTTGGCAACACTTCTTTTCCTGTTATTTTTATATGTCGTTGGCCCGCAGTTTCCGGCTCCCGAATTGACAAACGAATTACCCAAAGTTGAAGTTCAGCTTCGCAACCTCGACCAATACCTTGCTAAAAAGGAAAGCAAGCTCCCGGTTAAACCGGACAATCAAAGCGTGGTGGTTTGGGCTAACGACAGCCTCAAACAGCAAACCGAATGGTGTCTGCTTTATTTACACGGCTTCTCGGCATCGCGCATGGAAGGGTTCCCGACGCATGTCAACTTCGCCGCTCATTTTGGGATGAATGCTTACCTGCCCCGCCTGGCATCGCACGGACTCGATGTTTCGGAACCGCTATTGGATATGACGCCGGACCGCCTGTACGAATCTGCGAAAGAAGCGCTTCAAATTGCCCATCTTTTAGGTAAAAAGGTGATCATCATGAGTACATCGACCGGAGGAACGCTTTCGCTAAAACTGGCGGCCGAATTTCCGGACCTCACCGATGCACTCATCCTGCTGTCTCCGAACGTGGCCATCAATAACAAAGCGGCATTTATGCTGTCGCAGCCCTGGGGCTTGCAAATTGCGCGACAGGTGTATGACGGGGATTACCGCTACGTCAACACAAATTTCGATGACGAAGAATGTGCCTACTGGAACTGTTTCTACCGGCTCGAAGCCGTTGTTTACCTCGAGCAGCTGGTCAATGCAACCATGGTACCCCGCACATTTAACCAGGTGAAAGCTCCGGTTTTTCTGGGCTATTATTATAAGGATGAAGCGCACCAGGATGAGGTGGTTCGGGTTGATGCCGCCTTAAAAATGTTTGATGCGCTTGGAACGACAGCCGAACTGAAGCAAAAGCAAGCTTTCGATTCGGGGGTGCATGTAATTGGAAGCGGTATGTTCTCGACATGCCAGAATGAAGTGGAAAATGCAACCATTCGGTTTGCCGAAAAAACAATGGGCATTTCACCGCTCAAATAAGCGAAGTCCCCGCCGATCGATTACCGGAACAAAGTCTTTGGGCACGCATTCGAACTGGTAGGTTGAAGCGCTGCAAGGGCAGTTGTGTGCTTTCAAAAAGAAAAAGGAGCAGAAACCCGGCGAAGATTCTGTCGAAAATTTCGAAACCGCCAAATTGGTTGTCGGGAGCTTGTCGAAATTTTCGACAGCGCCAAAAGTGTTCTCGCGGACCTGTCGAAAATTTCGACAGCAGGAAAAGAGTCCATTTGGCCTCTCCGAAAATTTCGACAGCATGAAAACAGTCCATTTGGCCTCTTCGAAATTTTCGACAGCATGAAAAGGGTCCTGTTGGCCCTTTCGAAAATTTCGACGGCACCAATTGGACCGAAATGGCCTTTTCGAAAATTTCGACGACCAGAAGGCTGCTTGGCGCGCAGCAAATTAAAAAGGCCAACTCCCTTTTCGAAAGTTGGCCCTTGTTCTATTTTTTAGATTGAACCGAAAAGATCGAATTCGGTCGCATCGTTTATTTTAATGTCGTATAACTGTCCGACCTGCATGCCCGCTGCTTTGTCGATGAGCACTTCGCAGTCAACCTCGGGCGAATCATATTCTGTTCGTCCAACAAAGTATTCTTCCTCTTCCCGATCAACCAAAACCTGCAACGTTTTGCCAATTTGCTTTTGACTGAATTGAGCGGAAATACCCTGTTGCATGTCCATGAGTTCGGCAGCACGAGCTTCCTTCACTTCCTGCGGGATATCATCTTTATACATTTTGTAGGCATAGGTATCGTCCTCGCTTGAGTAAGCAAAAACGCCCATCCGCTCGAACGGATATTCCTGAACAAAGGCCTTCAATTCTTCAAAGTCTTCCTCTGTTTCGCCGGGGTGGCCAACCAGGAAAGTTGTACGCAATGCAATTCCGGGAACGTCTTCGCGGATCTTGTTAACCAGCTTAATCGTTTCGTCTTTGGTAATTTTGCGACGCATAATTCCCAACATCCGATCGGTAATATGTTGCAATGGAATATCGAGGTAATTAGCCACATTCTTGCGTTCACGCATCACCTTCAACACCTCCATCGGAAATTTCGACGGGTAAGCGTAATGCAAACGAATCCATTCCAAACCTTCAATGTCAGCCAGTTTGTCAATCAATTCAGCCAGTTTACTTTCGCCGTAACGATCAATTCCGTAATACGACAAGTCCTGCGCGATAACCAACAATTCCTTCACGCCGCCGGCAACCATTCCCTTCGCTTCTTCGACCAAACTCTCCATTTCACGCGATTTGTGATTCCCCGTAAACTGTGGGATAGCACAGAAAGAACAGTGGCGATTGCAGCCTTCACTGATTTTCAAATATGAAAAATGTGCCGGAGTGGTTCTCACCCGGTGATACATTTTTTGCTCGTAGAAAGTAGCATTTAAATCCTTCACCACCTCTTTGAAATCGAACTTGCCGTAGAACTTATCTACTTCCGGAATTTCCTTGGTCAGATCTTCTTTGTAGCGAGCCGACAGGCAGCCCATCACCAACAATTTATCTAATTTGCCGGCTTTGCGCGCGTCCGCAAAATTAAGGATGGTATTTACCGACTCTTCTTTGGCGTCGGCAATAAAACCACAGGTATTTAGAATGACAATGTTTGCATCATCTTTGTCCGAATCATGCACGACCTGAAACCCGTTTAGGTCCAGCTGATTCAGCAACATTTCCGAATCAACCAGGTTTTTCGAACACCCCAGGGTCATGATATTAACTTTTCCTCTCTTCATATTCATGTCAAATTATTTCGTCCACTACAACAATCGAATACCGCTCTGGTTTTAAAAAGCTGATATTCGTGATACCGACTGCGATTGAATAATGACAGACACAGTCATTCAGGCGATTGCCAAGATCACCTGAGAATTCGTTATCGATTGGTTGATTTTTATTTTGTATTTCAGGAAAACAGTGAGTCTACAAATTCAGCACGGCGGAAAATCTGTAAATCCTCAATTTTCTCACCAATGCCAATGTATTTCACCGGGATTTTAAATTGATCGCTAATGCCGATCACAACGCCTCCCTTGGCTGTCCCATCCAGCTTGGTTAGCGCGAGCGAGGTCACTTCAGTTGTCTTTGTAAACTGTTTGGCTTGTTCAAAGGCATTTTGTCCGGTTGAACCGTCAAGCACCAATAAAACTTCGTGCGGGGCATCCGGAACCACTTTCTGCATCACTTTTTTGATCTTGGAAAGTTCGCTCATCAGGTTGACTTTATTGTGCAAACGACCGGCAGTATCAATAATCACGACATCAGCACCCGAGGCTTTGGCCGATTTCAGCGTATCAAAAGCTACCGAAGCCGGATCTGAGCCCATATTCTGACGAATAATCGGCACATCTACCCGCTTGGCCCAAACTTCCAGCTGGTCAATTGCAGCCGCACGAAACGTATCTGCAGCACCCAAAACAACCTTTTTGCCGGCTTGCTTAAAGTTGTACGCTAATTTCCCAATCGTAGTCGTTTTTCCAACTCCATTGACACCAACAACCATCAAAACATAGGGGTTTTCGCTCTTCGGAAGGTCAAAATCGGTCACATCTTCCGTGTTATTCTCTTCCAGCAGCGCAGCTATTTCTTCCTTCAGAATTGAATTCAATTCATCAACGCCAAGGTATTTGTCCCGGTCAACACGCTCTTCAATCCGGCGAATAATTTTCAACGTCGTGTCCACACCCACATCCGAAGTAATCAATACTTCTTCCAGGTTATCCAACACCTCATCATCAACCTTTGATTTACCTACAACTGCGCGACTCAGCTTCTGAAAAACACTTTCCTTAGTTTTGGAAAGGCCTTGATCAAGGCTCTCTTTTTTAGCTTTGGAAAATAATCCGAAAAGACCCATATAACTTGTATTTTGAGTGCGCCAATTTACAAAATTATGCCGAATAACAGGTAAGTATTTAGCAGATTAGCTGAGTTTTTGGAAACAAAATAATTCACTCTTTACGAAGCTGCCGGATTTCCTCTTTCATTTCCGTTAAGATATCAGAAAGGCGACTAATTTCCAAGTGATTAGGCTGTGGTAGATTGAAGCTCAAAACACCATCAGCTTTCCATAGTTCAAGGACGGTTTCCACATCAATTGTGTAAGGTTCATAAACCGAATTATCCGATTGAAGTCGTAATTCACGATTGCCCTGCAAAAATACGCGCTTGTAAACTAATCCTTCATCTTTGGTTATTAAAACATAAGTCTGCCCTTCTTTAATTGCTGAAATGGTCTCCACAAATTCGCAGAAAACATACGACCCGGGCTGAACAGGCAACATACTATCGCCTTTAATTTGAAAAACACGAAACGTTTTCCCCGGCGATAATTCCGGCACCGGCATATTGAAAGCAGCCAACTGCCCCAGGTACTCTGGATCGGCAAAACCATTCAAATATCCGGCCGATGCTTTGATCGGAATAATCGGAATCAGCTCATTATTTTGAGCATCAACAACGATTGACAAAACTCTCAAATCCTTTTCAACCGGCCCATTCGCGCCGACTCCGACCGCTTTCAAATCCGAACTGATGAACTGATCAAGTGTCAAGTTGAAATGCGCAGCAATTTGCTGAATGACCAAAATTTTGGGGGTCGCCCTACCCTCTTCGTACGCACCAATGAGGGAACGTTTCAGGTTTAAAACATCTGCCAAATCCTGCTGTGTCATCTGCTGACTTTGCCGGAGATATTTTAGATTATCCGGAAGAAAATTCATGCTGCTCAAATTTTTAGTATCCCACATAAAATTAGCTAATATTTTCAGGTATAACTAATTTTATTAGTATTTTTGATCCAAATCATTGGATCGTGTCGCTAAAAATAGGATAATATGAAAGATTCTGTACATGAAAAACTAAAAATATTAGCCGACGCAGCAAAATATGATGTCTCCTGTGCATCAAGCGGAAGTAATCGAAGCAACAGCAAAGGAGGAATAGGAAGTGCTGTAGCTTTCGGCATTTGCCACAGCTTTACGGACGACGGCCGCTGCGTGAGTCTTCTGAAGATGTTGATGACCAACCACTGCATTTTCGATTGCGCCTATTGTATCAACCGCCGTACAAACGACCGGCCGCGAGCTACGATGTCGGTTCAGGAAGTCGTTGATCTGACAATCAATTTTTATCGCAGGAATTATATTGAAGGCTTGTTCCTCAGTTCCGGTGTGATCAAAAATCCGGATTTCACAATGGAGCGCCTCATGCTTGTAGCCAAAAAATTGCGAACCGAAGAACGCTACAATGGCTATATTCATCTCAAAGCTATTCCTGGCTCCAGCGCTGAATTAATCAGACAGGCCGGGCTATTCGCTGATAGGTTAAGCGTAAATATTGAGATTCCAACCGAACAACAATTAAAACGTCTGGCGCCGGAGAAAAACTTCGACACCGTCCTTCAACCGATGAATCAAATCCATCAGGGCATTCAGATCTACAAAGAAGAACGGCGCAAATACCGCCAGACAGAGCGATTCGCTCCAGCCGGACAAAGCACCCAGCTAATCGTTGGCGCAACACCTGAAAGCGACCGCCAGATCTTAAGTTTGGCTACCGGTCTTTACCAACATCAGAGTTTAAAGCGAGTTTATTATTCCGGCTATTTGCCCGTTAACGACTACGACAAGCGACTCCCCGCGGTGCAGTCACCACCATTGGTACGCGAGAACCGACTTTACCAAAGCGACTGGTTGATGCGCTTTTACCACTTTAAAGCCGATGAAATTCTCAGTGATGATCAACCATTTCTGGACCTGGAAATTGATCCGAAGCTGGCTTATGCTTTGAGAAATTTGCACCTCTTCCCTGTCGACATTAACCGAGCCGACTACGAAATGATCCTGCGTGTTCCGGGCATTGGCGTTCAATCAGCCAAAATGATTGTTGATGCGCGACGCTTTCATCGATTGAACAGTTTTCACTTGAAGAAGATCGGGATTGTCATGAAGCGAGCCCAATACTTCATTACCTGCAATGAACTTCCTGCCCGAAAAGGCTATTGGGATTCGCAGGTTCTGCGCAGTCATATCATCCACGAAAGCCAAACCAAATACCGCAAAGTCGGCGATACACAATTGAGCTTATTTCATCATTCACCTCCTGTAAGCATCCCTGAATTACCGGTTCACTTCAAACACTAAACAATGGCAATAATCGTATACGACGGCACCTTCGCAGGATTCTTAACGGTTGTTTTCGAGTGTTACGCCCGGAAGCTGAAACCAACGAATATTTGCAGGGAAACAGCCTTCCAGGAGAGCCTATTTAGTGAGCAGGTGCAAATTGAAACCGACGAGCAGAAATCAACTCGCGTATGGCACGGATTAGTCAAAAAACTTCACCCCCGAAATCGCGAGTTACCGATTCGGACTTTCCTCTCGGAGGAAGACGGGATTGAAATGCGCTTGTTTCGATTTATATGCAGGGCTTTTGAATCATCCAATAGAATTGATACCGATTTTGCAGACCAGGATGTTTTGGCCTTAAAAAAGATTGAACGTCAGGTGATGAAAGAGTCGATGAGGGTACTCCAATTTGTACGTTTTCAGCAAACCATTGACGACATTTATTTCGCTGCCCTTGAGCCGCAATATGATGTGCTACCCTATTCGATCAAGCATTTTCGCAATCGTTTTGCTGACCAGCGCTGGCTGATCTACGATTTGAAACGGGATTACGGTTTTTTCTACAATCTGGAAACTGTCAGGGAAGTGGTGTTGAATGAAAAAACATTCTCAACGTACAACGGCAAGCTGTCAGAAAACCTGTTAAAAGAAGACGAAATGATTTATCAAACGCTTTGGAAAAGCTATTTTAAACACATCAATATCGATGAACGCAAAAATCAGAAGCTGCAACGCCAACACATGCCACACCGTCATTGGAAGTTTTTGCCGGAGAAGAACCAGTAATGAGATTCAACGGTCGTGACCCAAAAAACAAGACACAAAAAAAGCTTCCACAAATGTGAAAGCTTTTCTATAGCAAAGTATATATTACTTTTTAAAATAATCTTTAACCATTTCGTTTGGCACTACACCTTCTTGAAATGTATATGCACCGGATTTAGATGACTTGGTCATCTTAATTACTTTCGCATAACCTTTACCGGCACCTTTTTGCAATGATGCAACTGCTTTCTTAGCCATATCTCAAATTATTTAATTTCGCGGTGAACAGTTACTTTTTTCAAGTTTGAGTTGTATTTTTTCAACTCCAAACGTTCTGCTGTATTCTTACGGTTTTTAGTTGTAATATACCGTGAAGTTCCCGGAACTCCGGTTTCTTTTTGTTCGGTACATTCCAAGATAACCTGAACTCTATTTCCTTTTTTAGCCATTTTCTACGGTTTTAAATAGTTGTTACCAAACCTTTTTCTTTGGCATTTTTCAATGCCGAACTCAGTCCATTCTTGTTAATGGTACGCAACCCGGCAGCCGAAACAGTCAATGAAATCCAACGATCTTCTTCTGGAAGATAGAATTTCTTTTTGAACAAGTTCGGACTGAACCGACGTTTGGTTCTTCTTTTCGAGTGAGAAACATTGTTTCCCACCATCGCTTTTTTTCCGGTTATTTGACAAATTCTTGACATTGTCTTATTTTTTTTACAAAGATCACACGTTTTTCAAACAGTTCGCAAAATAAGCGCTTTTTATTTAAATAATCAAACCGTTAGTAAAGTTTTTTGCACTTTTTTGCAAGTAAAATGACTTTTAGAAGTAAACAATCCCACAATCAGTTATACGATGATTCAAATCCTTGACTTTTCCTATGAATAGAGAAGTGCTTTCTGATAAGTCAAAGATATCTTTTTAGGCTCAATTCATCTGCAAATTTCACAAAACAAACTTCAATTTTATCTCTATGATCTCGTTAAATTGGGTAGCAAAAAATACAACTAAAGCAGGAACCCGGAAAACAAGCACCATGGACGTGGGATCACATGCCAAATCATTCAACCAAACGCCCTGTATATTAAACACAAGCGTCACATGTGACTATTCATGATTACTGCTAAGAAAGTATTTCTTATTGGTTGACATTGTCGGAAACTTGCTGTAACTTTCATTGGCTTTACAAATAGACTTGCATGCAACAATTCCGTAGAAAACAAATCGGTTCTCAAAGATAAAAAACAATAAATTCAAGTTATTATGGAAGACCAAATTTATCAAATGCCTAGAATAGGTGATATGGCTCCCGATTTTCAAGCCAACACAACCTATGGGCCTCTTAAATTTTCGGAATACAATAAGGGAAGCTGGGTAATTCTGTTTTCTCACCCGGCAGATTTCACCCCTGTGTGCACCACCGAAATGAGCGGATTCGCTTTAAATAGCGAAGAATTTAAAGCGCTAAACACAAAGCTAATCGGTTTAAGTATCGATAGTATCCACGCTCATGTGGCATGGGTGAACAATGTTAAGAAGAACTCCGGGGTGCTGTTCAACTTCCCGATTATTGCTGATATCGACATGAAGGTGTCGAAACTTTACGGCATGTTGCAGCCCAACGAAAGTGAAACAGCTGCTGTTCGGGCTGTTTTTATCATCGACCCTACCGGAAAAGTGCGGTTGATTATGTATTACCCGCTGAATGTTGGCCGCAATATGAACGAAATCCTTCGGGTATTGAAGGCCTTGCAAACATCAGACAAACATGGTGTAGCACTACCGTTGAACTGGGTTCCTGGTGAAAAAGTAATTGTTCCTCCTCCTAAAACAGTTGCAGAAATGGAAGAGCGCGAAAAATCAGATTATGAAATGATGGATTTTTACCTGGCCAAAAAAGATTTATAATAGCTATTTCTTAAGGATTCTAAAGGAGACCGAATTCATCTGTCTCCTTTTTTTATATTTATCAAAAACAACTTATCTTCGGAGAAGTAATCTGAAACGAATGAATACCGAGCAACAGCGCTTTTATCCTACTTTTTTAGGTGCCGCACACCTGGTTATTTTATACATATTTATTCAGACGATAGTAGACTTTCCGTTGGCGATTTGGGATTATTATCACGGAACTGATTTATTGTACAATCCAACCAAAAAGATAATCCTTGGTATTGGCTCAATTAGTTTTATCCTGTATTTCGGTTACCGAAAGGCCGGGACCTCGTTAAAAAATCTGTTCCCGCTAAAACGATTCAATCCATTGATCTTAATTCCAATGACCCTGTTTTTGATAAGCGCTCACGTTTTCCTGAACGAAGTTAACATCTGGGTCGATAAGGCCATACCTGCCCCACCCTGGTTCTGGGAAATGTTTGACAAAATTTTCAATAATGATTTTGGCATATGGGGAGCACTATTAAAAGTTGTCATCATTGCCCCGATCATTGAAGAACTGATCTTTCGTGGCATCATCATGCACGGATTTATGCGAAATTACCCCAATTTGATTGCCATCTTTTTCTCCGGGCTGTTGTTTGCACTCTTTCACCTGAACCCATGGCAGTTTCCGGCAACCTTTATTTTGGGCTGTCTGCTCGGTTGGATCATGATCGTCACCCGTAATATCCTGGCCTGCATCCTGGGACATGCCATCAATAATTTACTGGTATTACTAAGCATTGAATATTATCGGGAATTGTCTGAGTTTTCGTTTTTCCTCCTCGAACGCAAAGAACAATTGCATATCAGTTATCTCCTGGCTCTCTTCAGTTTAGTCATTATTGGTCTGTTCGCAGCATTTAAACGTAAGCCCGCCGTTTAATGGATTATGTGCTAATTACGATTGGTTCGCTGATGATGATTGTCAGCATTGCGGGAGCAGTACTTCCGGTTTTACCCGGACCTCCGCTAAGTTATGCCGGGTTACTTTTGCTCCACTTCACCTCAAGATACCAGTTCAGTACGAAATTTTTAATTCTTTGGGCAGTCATAGCGTTGGCTGTTTACCTGCTCGACCAGCTGATTCCCGCGTGGGGAACAAAGAAGTTCGGCGGAAGCAAACATGGAGTTTGGGGAAGTATTATCGGTCTGTTACTGGGAATTGTTTTTCTGGGACCTTTGGGGATAATCATTGGGCCATTTGTTGGAGCTGCTGTCGGTGAGCTATTAGCTGGAAAACGTTCCTCGCAAGCCTTAAGATCAGGGATCGGTTCTCTGATGGGATTTATGGCCGGAACCATTCTAAAGCTAGTTGTTTCGGGGATGATGTGCTGGTATTTTATTGAAAAGTTAATTTACTAGGCTCGTTTTCAATTTGTAACAGATTATGACAATCATTTTTCGCAGCTTCAGATCAAATTACAGTGAAAATGTATATTCTTGTCCTGAAAACAAAAACAATACAAGCTCCCAAACAACATGAAAACGTTTAAACAAAATTATCTTTTTTACCTCTTTCTGGCCGCTTTCACCTGTTTGCTAAACCTTTCAGCCGGAGCCTGGGGAAGTACAGGACACCGGGCTGTCGCTCAAATTGCCTGGGAACAGTTGACTCCGGAAAGTAAAAGCAAGATCAAAAGCATCCTCGGCGACGACTATTTACCATTTGTTGCCACCTGGGCCGATGATATTCGTTCCGAAAAAGACAATCCGCTTGGAACCGTGCCACACTATGTGAATATGGATTTTACCGACAGTTACGAGACAGCTAAAAAAAATGCTAACGGCGATATCGTAACCCTACTGAACGGCATGATCGACACGCTTAATAATTCCACATCGACGAATGAGGAAAAAGCAACGGCCTTGAAGTTTATTATCCACCTTGTGGCCGACGTTCACCAACCCATGCACATTGGGTTAGCTGAAGATTTGGGTGGTAATACAGTTGAGGTAAAATGGTTTGAAGAGGTCTCAAACCTACACAAGGTATGGGACGAAAATATGATCGATTACAGCCGGTTGAGTTATACCGAATTGGCCCGCTTTGCGGGAAAGCCCGCCGATGTAGATCTGCCCAAACTATTGGATAGTTCGATTGCAGACTGGGCCGATGAGTCTCACGAAATTACCAAAACCATCTACAATCACTTAGGAATAAAATCATATAGCTACGCTTACTATTACCAGTTCTTCCCTGTTGTTCTGGAACAAATTCAAAAGGCCGGTTACCGCTTAGGAGATCTGTTAAACGAACTCATGCAGACACCAAAACAATCAAAATCTGCATCCTTATAAGTCGAACCATTAATTATCGTCGATTATCAACCAACGATTGTTCCGAGCTATAATAATTATTACTTTTAGCTTGATTTTATTTTAAGAATAAAATGTGCTTATTATTTTAAAACTGGTCATTGAAAGCTCAAGACAAACATTGCAATGACGTTTATAATCTGAAATTCATGAAAAAATTCGCTACAGCAGCATTCGTATTCGCACTACTGTTCTCGTCCTGCAAAGATAAGCCTAAATCTTTACCGGCAGAAATGGTCAAACAACCGGTTAAAGACACAATTGCAACTCCTGTGCAAGCTGCACCTGTCGCACCAGCGCCCAAACCCGAAGACAAATATTTCCTGATTGCCGGCAGTTTTCTGAAAGCAGACCTGGCAGAAGCTTATAAAACAGAGTTGGAGCACCAAGGCTATCAATCGCAGGTTGTACAGCGTAACTGGGGGCCTAATAGCGAATATTTTCGCGTAGCATACAAAGCATTTCACGATAAAAGCGCTGCTTACAACGAACTGAACATAGCCATCAATGAAGAAGGCAAAACTGTCTGGTTGCTCGTCAAATAAGCAAACAACTCCATCACATTATACAAGAGGCCTAACCGGCCTCTTTTTTATTTTCTAAAAAAGGCAATCGCTTAATTCCTAATTTCAGTTCACTAACACTTCCCCCAACGCAGGTCATTTTCCGGGTCTACAGATCATGCTTGTATCGTTTTAACGCAGGCAGAAGTCGACAAAAATCGCGTCCTACCTGCTACAATAAGCAGAATTTCAGGAAAATTACGGATTGAACGTACTCTTTCTTATCCTTAATTTGAACACAAAAACCTAAAAATCAATAATCATGAAAAAAATTCTTGTTCTATTGCTTGGCTTCATTTTTATTGCTGTAGGATGTAATAAGAATGATGATTTTGTGAATGACGCCACTCAATCCACCTTAAAATCGGCCGACACAAAAACCTACCAGTGGAAAACTGAAAGCGGATACTTCACTCCACTAATTTGTGATGGTGAAATGATTGATTACCTGGAAGGGGACATTACAGCGCATTTTCGCTGGCATATTTTGGCTAATGAAGACAAATGGGTTTTGGTCAATTTTGAAGGAGAACTTACCAGCCAGATGACCGGCGAAACCTTTAAAATAAAGGAAAAAGACCGGATTAAATTTGAAGAGGGTATGATGGATAACTATACAATTCACTGGAATATTATGGGTGATATGGGGAACCACTATGTTGGGAGTGGCTATGTTGCTCTTGATACATGGGAAGTTGTTGCGGAGAAGTCGTTATGCCCATAGGCAAACTGGGATAAATAGAGCTGGTTAAAGCGGGATTAGATCTCTAGAGATATATTTTCCCGCTTTTATTTTGACCAAAAGATCAAATAGGTTCTTTTTTTTCCTTTTATGTTACAAAAAACAACTGTTTTAGAATATAAACCATTAATCTTTTTGAGCAGCAAAAATGTTATAAATTAAAAAAGTGAATCTATGGAATTAAATAAAGAGAGAGTAATGCGCGAAATATTTGAGGAATTTAAGAAAATGGATGCCTTTAAAACGCGTTTCAAAAATGATTTTTATGCGGCATTCAGCTCGGCAATCACTGATATTTATCAAGTACAGGAAACCGACGAATTAATCGAATTTATTGATGCAATGGCAGAAGAAGCCTTACGCCTTTCAAACGCGGTAGTCGAGAAAGACCGTACTTACCCCGAATACCGTCAGGAAATGGAATTGAAATCTTTTTCGGTCCTGCTGGCAAAGCAGACTATTTCTTCGGACCAGACAGTTGAAATTCAGAAGGTAAAATACGAATTAAACAAAATCTTGCTGAAATACTTCCCGGCTATTTTTGAGCTGTCGTCTTTTGGATATCGATTGCTCGACCGGAACGTGCAATATTTTGCTCACCAGTTCACCAATGCTGTTCGTCGCGAAGCTAATAAAACGACCTGATGTATTTTATGTGCTCTACGTCCCTTTAGGCAATAAGTTTTTGCTCTAAATGCAATGAATATTTGCAGTATTGTAAGGCTAAGTCTGCTGCGTCTATTGTTATTCAAAACAGATCGCACCACCGTTCTCCCAAATAACTTCCGGATCTCTGAATTTCAGTTTTTCAACAAGATGCCTCTTCCCTCTTATTACAAAAAACCGTATGCTATAGAAGCTGCAATAATGCCAGCCAAAGTAAGCCAGGCATACGGACTCGCAAAATTCAACGTTAACCCCATATTCGGATTATACTTCGGGACGACCAAACGTGGATCTCTCCGGTTGTGATAAAAAGGGCCAACCCAGTTACCCGGATCTTTACTCATTCGGTCTAAGATTTCCTTTTCCAGTTTAATTTTCATTTCAGTCATTTTTAAATCAGAATATACGCGCTACCCGTTTAGAACGATCGTTTAATTGGTTCGCAATTATAAATGTAATAAAACTACTTCAAAAAACATTTCTACAAACCATAGTTTTTATTAGTTATTAGATTGAATTCCCATTTCAATCCTAATCGGCGATCCTGCAACGAAGAAAAAATGAAGCTTAAAAACTGGATGAAAGAGACGACCTGCTTCTGTTTCGCGTTTCATTTGTTGCTTTTATTCCTTAAATTGAAGTGCAAATTAATCCTTCAAGCATGAAATTTTCCAAACTTATTTTCACGATCATTACGGGATTATTCATCTCATGTAGTCATTCCTCTAAAATGAAAGTTGATTTAATCGTTTCCAATACGCAGGCCTATCTGGTTGATGCGGATTTCTCGACCGCCAATTGCCTGATTATTAATGACGGCAAAATTGTAGCAGCCGGCGACTTCGATGAATTGGCCGAAAGGTATGAGTCGGCCCAAATGCTTGACGCCAAAGGCGCTTTCATCTATCCCGGTTTTCACGATGCCCATTGTCATTTCTTCAGTTACGGGGTAAACTGCATGAAATATGCCGACCTAACCGGCACCAAAAATCCGGAAGAAATATATGAGCGGATAAAAGCACACTACGCGCAATACGGCGGTGATTGGGTTCTGGGAAGCGGCTGGGATCAGAATGACTGGGACGAAATCGGCTTTCCGGATAACTCAAGGCTGAATGAACTGTTCCCTGATGTGCCGGTCTTTCTGGAACGGATCGACGGGCATGCGGGTTGGTGTAATTCAAAAGCATTGGAACTGGCTGAAATTAGTTCTACGACGAAGGTTGAAGGTGGAGAAATTTTACTAAAAGACGGTCAGCCTACGGGGATACTAATAGACCGAGCTGCTATTTCAGTGGCACAGCTAATTCCAAATTTAACCAAAGCAGAAAACGAAAAATCGCTTCAACTGGCACAAGCAAATTGTTTTGCAGTCGGATTAACCTCTGTTACCGACTGCGGGCTTGACAAAGATATTATTCTACTGATGGATGAGATGCAACAAGCAGGAAGACTGAAAATGCGGGTAAATGCAATGATTTCGCCTACAGAAGAAAACCTGGATTATTTCATGAAGCAGAGAGAATACAAAACTGACTACTTGCATGTGAATACCGTTAAGTTATACGCTGATGGGGCTCTAGGTTCACGCGGAGCGCTGCTAATTGAGGATTATTCGGATGATCCCGGCAATCACGGGCTACATCTTAGCTCCGAAGAGTCGATCAAAGAAATTTGTAAACTGGCATTTGAAAACAATTACCAGGTTGCGACACATGCCATCGGCGATGCCGGAAACCGCGAAGTACTGGATATTTATTCTGCCCTGCTTAAAGGCAAAAATGATCGACGCTGGCGAATAGAGCATGCGCAGGTGTTTCATCCGGACGATTTTGATCGTTTAGCTGCCTTTTCGGTCATTCCTTCGGTTCAGGCAACACACTGTACGTCCGACATGTATTGGGCCGTTGATCGGCTTGGAGAGGACCGATTGAAAGGTGCCTATGCCTACGAACAATTATTACAGCAAAACGGATGGCTACCAAACGGGACCGACTTTCCGGTGGAGAACATCAACCCAATGTATACATTTTGTGCTTCGGTTTTCAGGCAGGATGCAAATGATTTTCCAGAAGGTGGTTTTCAAATTGAAAATGCTTTGTCCAGGCAAGAAACCTTGCGTTCCATGACCATATGGGCTGCTAAAGCCGGTTTTGAAGAAGAAGAAAAAGGGTGTTTAGAACCGGGCAAATGGGCGGACTTTGTATTAATGGATATTGATTTGATGACCGCCAGCCGGAAGCAAATTCATGAAGCCAAAATATTGAAAACCTATTCGTCGGGAGAATTAGTTTATAGCGCCAAATAAGGCTTCTAATTCAACCGATTTACAATGATCCGCGAAGAATTAGCTTCGGAGGAAGTGTCTCAAAGATCTTCTCTTTCGACTCAACAAAACGGGCCGCTTTAGCTCCCATTTCAGAAAAGTCAACCGAGATCACAGTAATGCCATCGCCCACCAGTTCTTTCAGAGGTGAATCGTTATAGGCAATCAAACCAACATCTTTTCCAAGCTGAAGGCCTTGTTTCTTACAGCTTTTAACAATGTAAACCAAGTCCTCTTCTTTAATGACAAAATAAGCTTGACCAACCTGAACTAATTGATCCGTTAACCGATCTATAATACTGTGGGTAATCGAGTTATTTTCACAAAATGAAATAAATGAATCGATAAATTCGACCGGATGAGGTGTCGTTTGGGGGAAGACCAGGTTAAACTGGTTGTAAGTTGAAATGCGCTCGGCAACTTCCTGCAAACAGGCAACCGGACCTTCTGCGAAATCCTGCGTCAACGTTGAAATATCAGTACTATCAGGCGTTCCCATATCCAAAATCAATAGTTTATTGGGATCAATTTTGCGTACCACCTCTTCCATCCGGTGATGCTTGATGTTCATCACAATATACATGCTGTACCTCCCCAGACTATTTTGAATTAACTGCTCAAACACATCTGGGTTGTAATGATGAAAAAGTAGATCAACCACATAGTTTTCAGGCAAATTATTGCGAAAATTGCTGTATAGTTGTTCTTTAAAGGCACTAAAGTCGTCGAGCAGCATCATCACCTTAAACGAAACTGAATTCACAAAATACCCTTTAGTCGGCGTTGATGAAATAATACTGCGTTGCTTTAATAGGCTGTAAGCTTTAAAAATCGTGTCGCGCGATAAGCCGCTGGATTTACTCAACTGGTTAACGGAAGGTAAAAAGTCACCTTCTTTTAAGTCGCCGTTGCTAATTGCCTCGTTGATGGCATGTAACAACTGCTGAATTTTAGTTTGAGCCGAAGCTTTGTTAATTGAAAATTGAAAACTCATAGTTCACATTCGCGTACAAAAAAGCCTGAATTGCCACTGCAATTCAGGCCTATAAACCCAACAACTTATCTGAATATAGTAGAAAAGCATTAACATCCGAGATTGGATATTAATTGAAGTTTTCATAAAGCAACCGGTAAAGGCTGCCATTATATTCGCTTCAAAAATAGCAATTCTGCCCGAATTACCACTAACTTCTGTCAAAGCTTTTCCTAAAAAACAATTTAATCTCATCCTTGAATCAGTTCGTTTTATGAACCTAATCTGCATAATAGTGAATCGTAAAGGTGCGATAGCCATAAATGCCGATTATGACAAAACAAATGAGCGGTATCACAAACGAAATATTCACTGCAGGCAGGTTAAACAAGGTTTCCTGATCGATAACATATGCTTGAATCTTTGGCAGGAAAGTACCACCAACGATAGACATGATTAATCCTGCAGCACCAAATTTGGCATCCTCGCCCATGCCGCGCAACGCAATTCCGTAGATCGTTGGAAACATAAGCGACATACAAGCCGAAATTCCAACCAGACAGTATAATCCCCAAATATCCTGAAACAGGATGGTTCCTGCAGACAGGCCTATCGCTCCAACGGATAAGATCATCAGCAAGCGCCCCGGACGAATATATTTAAGCAAAAAGGTACAAACGAATCGTGCTACCAAAAAGCTACCCATCGCAAAAATATTATGCATTTGAGCCTTTTGTGCAGCTTCTCCGGCACTCATCCCAAACTGCTCCATGAAAATTCGCTGTCCGTATTGCACGATGAAAGTCCAACACATGATTTGCGCCCCTACATAAAAAAGTTGAGCTACAACTCCTTCGTAATAACGCGGCACTTTCATCAGGTTTTTCAATGCTCCGATAAGATTCAAATCATGCGAAGACTCCTCGTTCCTTGGCATTTTAGCAAATAGGATGACAAGAAATACCGCGATGATAACACCCCCGATAGCGACATAAGGCGAACTCAAAATATCGAGATCGTGCGTTTTCAACGCATCAAATTGTTCGGGTGACAGCAAAACCCGTTCATCGGCTCCCCGAGGATCGAGACGAGCCTGAATCAACGTTTTAGCGACAAACATTCCAGTCAGAGAGCCCATCGGGTTGAACGCCTGCGCCAGGTTCAACCGGCGGGTAGCTGTGCTGTCGGGTCCCATAAACAGAATATAAGGATTGGCACTTGTCTCTAAAAAAGAAAGGCCGCAGGTCATCACAAAATAGGCAACCAAGAAGGGATAATACATGCCGATAGCATTGGCCGGGATAAACAGCAAAGCACCAGTGGCATAAAGCCCTAGCCCCATCAGAATACCTGCTTTATAGGAATATTTACGAATGAAAAAGGCAGCTGGGAAGGCCATCGCCCCGTAGCCACCGTAAAATACAACTTGCACCCAGGTTCCTCCACCAACCCCCATATTGAAAATACGGGAAAAGGCTTCCACCATCGGATTGGTAATATCATTGGCGAAGCCCCACAAGGCAAAGCAACTGGTAATTAAAACAAACGGAATGATGTATTCCGTCGGTACAACTCTTTGTTTGGTTTTCACGATTGGTTTTGTTTGTTTAGTTATTTGGTTTGAATATCAATCAAAGGCATCTTTTAAAGTCAGTAATGAAACACCCAGCACCGTTTTAGCAATCTCATTTAAGTCGGATTCAGTTCCTTCAAAATGATAGGTCCGCTGGATGTGAATATGGCTCTCCCCTGGCTTCAACTGAAGCGCCTCTGAAGAGGACTCCAGCTCGTAAAAAGGCCCAAGTTGCGAGCCATTCGCTAAAGGACCGTCATTGTAGGCATTGATTAGATCCCCCTTAAAAGGCTCCGTTTGCACTTCTTCCCAAGCCGAATTGACATAGTCAGTGGCATAAGGATTAAGGGTCGTCTCAAGAATAGTCAGTCGCATATTTTGGTGGTCGTAACTCCCCAGAAAGCGCTTGGCACGCGCTGGAGGAATACCAATTTTACTCCGGCACTGACCATCGGCTTTCAACAGGATATAATCATCTAGGATTTTAATACGATCAGACGGAATTTCGCCAAAATAGTCCGATTTGACTACCGGTCTTTCCCCATCCGGGTTAAATGGCACGATAATTACAACATCCGGTGAAGGATTGTACATCGATAACATCCATATTGATGGTAAACCATCGACCTTACTCCACGCATTATTCCCTGTATTTTTAACCTGGTTCAACGATTCATAAGCAACAGACTTCACCGATGAACCGGGTTGATGATTCAAAACAAAGGAAATTTCGTCGGGCATAATAATACCTACACGGCGGGTTACAGCCAAGTAAAATTCGGTTCCCGAATAGTTTTTCAAACTAAATTCTTTGTATAAAGTTGCCAGTTCCGGCATCACTTCCTGTACTTCCCAAGGCATGGTATCAATCGCTTGCGGAACTTTCCAGTTATCCATTGTCAAAGGCTTTCCTTTTTCAAAATAAAAAGAAAACTGACCACCTTCGGGACCAAGCCAGAAGCGCTCTTCGCCGCCAAAAGCATTAAATTGTTTCGAACGTTCCTCCGTGCTAATCAGCTCGTGATTTACCCATCCAAAAGAATAACCGCCTTTGCCGGAAGTGCTACTGGTCATAACCCTTCCCTGCAAATCGGGAGCAACTATAACGCGCGACTCTTCACCGACCAGTTCAATTACCGTTTGGCTTTTTTGAAGACACTCCAGGTCGAATCCGTATTGTCCTTTTTTAAATGACATGTCGTAGAATTAAATCAAATTAGAAACAGTGGTTTCGGCAAAAAAACCGAAACCACTGAAATATTCGCTAAGATAAAATTCATTTATTGAATCAGGCAAACATAGGCCCGTAAGTTTGGCAAGCTTTATAGTCCGCCGCTTCCTTATCCATTCCGAATGAAGCCCATGCACTTGGCCGGAAAATAGCATTCTCCGCAACATTGTGCATACACACCGGAATCCGTAGGATTGATGCCAAGGTGATCAAATCGGCACCGATATGTCCAAAGGAGATCGCTCCATGATTGGCACCCCAGTTTGCCATTACGCTGTAAACATCCTGAAAAGCACCTTCACCAGTCAGGCGAGGTACAAACCAGGTTGTCGGCCAGGTTGGATTGGTTCGTTCATCCAGCACCTCGTGAACATCATCAGGCAATTCAACCGTCCAACCTTCTGCAATTTGCAAAACGGGTCCAAGTCCTTTCACCCAATTTACGCGTGACATGGTTACCGGCATTTCACCCGCTGTTTTAAATTGAGAAGAATAGCCGCCACCGCGGAAGTAGCCCAAGTCGGCCGGACTCCAAACCGTATTTTCAAGGCAAGCCGCTGCATCTTCATCCGTAATATCCCAGAACGCTTTCATGACTGGATTACCATCAACATCTTTTTGCTGCGCTGTAGCATCTAAGGTCGTGGATCCGGAGTTGATCAAGTGGATAATTCCATCTTTAGCCAAACCGGAAAGTTCTTTTCCGGTAACCCGCTTCACGGATTCTGGACTCCAGAAAGTCCGAACATCGGAAAATATTTGTGCTGTATTGGTTAGCAAGTGTCCAAAAAGCATGGGCACCGCATTTAAGCTATCGTTTTCAGTCGCAAACACAAAGGCCTCGCGAATACCATTCCAGTCGAAGGATGAATTTAAAATAGCCTCCGTGAAGTCAGCATTCGGGTAATAATCGGTCCACTGTCGCTGCCCCTGAAAACCTCCTGTGATGGCGTTGTGCCCTTTCGCTTCTTCGCCAAAACCTAATTCGGCCAGTTTAGGATTGCCAATCATCAGGTCGCGGCAAATGAGAGTCATTTTCACCACAGTATCCCACTCCCAATCTTTACGTTCCCGATCCGACTGGCTTTCAGTCGCATTGCGGTCTTCGCCTTCGCTGCAATTCTCCTTCACCCAAGCCAAAGCCTTTGCAAATTCATCTTTATCGTAAATATCCTGATCGATACGACGTTTGACTTCAACCGAATCAACAAACTCGGTGCGCATCCCCAGGTAATCCTGGAAAAAGTCCGGATTAACCATTGAACCTGCAATCCCCATTGAGGTGTAGCCAATTGACAAATAAGATTTACCTTTCATTTGAGCGGCGGCCAAAGCAGCCTTGACGAACCGCAGGATCTTTTCTTTGACATCAGCCGGAATGCTTGTGTCGCCAGCATCCTGCACATCGCGGCCGTAGATGCCAAAAGCCGGTAGTCCTTTTTGCGTATAACCCGCCAATGCTGCGGCCAGATATACAGCGCCAGGACGCTCCGTTCCGTTGAAACCCCAAACTGCTTTAGGGATCGAAGGATCGGCATCCATCACTTCTGTTCCATAACACCAACATGGCGTAACAGTCAATGATACCTCCACTCCTTCCCGCTTGAATTGGTCAGCGCATTTAGCAGCATCGGCAACACCACCGATCGTCGTATCGGCAATAACGCATTCAACTTTCTCACCCGAAGGGAAACGTAAATTTTCTTCGATTAAAGTAGCGGCAGCTTTGGCCATGTTCATGGTTTGAACTTCAAGCGATTCGCGAACACCGCGTTCACGTCCATCAATGACAGGACGGATACCTACTTTGGGTAAACGTCCGATTAAACGGTTTGACATATTAGATTCTATTTTATTGGTTCATTGTATTGTGCTGTACTGTGCTGCAATTTAGAATATTTTCTTTTAGCTTGTTTTATGCTGATAAACATTTTTTATCATTAGATTTGTGACAAACGGTTCTGAAATTGTTTGATAAAATGTACAAATTGACAGCGTTCATTCCTGAAAACAGACATTTAAGTATTCGATGAATAGAAGCCGGTAATATTCTATATTTTAGAAATTTAAACTCACGCATATGTCTCTCTTAAAAATAAAATTGCACTGGCAAATTCTAATTGCCTTAGTAGTTGCTGTATTCCTTGGTTATCTCTTCGGCGATCAAGTAAAGTACATTGCCTGGATGGGAGACATCTTCCTGCGCTTGTTAAAAATGATTATTATCCCGCTTATCTTCAGTTCGATTGTAAGTGGTGTTACGAGTATGGGGAGCGGGAAAAATTTAGGACGATTAGGACTGAAAACACTATTCTACTACATGGTAACTTCACTCTTTGCCATTCTAACTGGTCTAGTAATGGTAAACCTGATTAAACCGGGAGTTGGTGTTGATATGGGACTCACAGCCAATACCGGGACATTTGAGGCACACGAATCCCATATTTCAGACATTTTTGTGCGGATGATTCCTGAAAATATCTTTCAGTCCCTCGTAAATGGAGACATCCTTTCCATTATCTTTTTTGCAATCCTTTTTGGTTTTTTCATCAATGCGGCCAAAACCAAATACCAGCAAACACTCACGAACTTTTTCGATAGCGCCTTTGACGTGATGATGCAGATGACCATGTTTATCATTCGGTTTACACCACTTGGTATTTTAGGAATTGTTGCTAAAGAAGTGGCTCGAAATGCAGAACAGCTTACCTCTCTTGCCGGTAGTATGGCCATTTACATGCTAACCGTTATCCTGGCATTAAGTATCCATGCCTTTATAACGCTACCTGTCATCGTTAAAGTTGTCGGCAGGGCACATCCCTTCCGACACCTAAAAAATATGATCTCGCCCCTTTTAACGGCATTTTCAACATCTTCATCAAGCGCTACGTTACCACTGACAATTGAAGCCGTAGAAAAAGACAGTGGAGTATCCAACAAAATTACCAGCTTTACCTTACCACTGGGTGCTACAATAAATATGGACGGAACAGCCTTGTACGAATGTGTTGCCGCCATGTTCATCGCACAGGTGTACGGCATCGACTTGAGTTTTAGCCAGCAAATGCTGGTTGTTGTCACCGCGCTGATGGCTTCAATAGGAGCTGCCGGTATCCCAATGGCCGGTCTGGTCATGATTACAATTATTCTGTCGGCTGTAAATCTGCCACTCGAAGGTGTCGGCCTTATTCTGGCTGTTGACCGGATTCTGGACATGTACCGAACTTCAGTCAATGTTTGGAGCGACAGCTGCGGTGCTGTTATTATCGCTAAAAGTGAAGGTGAAAAAACATTGGTTTAAAAACGAAGAGTTTTACGGGACTTTGTCGATGCCGGAGGAACCGGCTTAGCGCAAAAAAAATTCCCTCATTTATTGGCGCTAACCGAATAAACAAGGGAATCTTTAGGGGTGCAGTGGAAATAGAAAACTAAAGACTAGTTTTCATCTGAATAAAAATCATTCAAAGTGATTATTTCCAAAGAATTACACACAGGACAGGTTTTCTCGGCTTCAACGAAACGGTTGAACTTTGCCTGGCAGTTGTTACAGTAAAACCAATTCTCATCGAACTGGAAATTACCGCCACGGATTATCAGGTCTTTCCCCTCCACCATCGATTGAGCTACCTTATTTCTGGCCGACTCGTAGATTCGTGTCAGGGTTGGACGTGAAACATCCATACAAACAGCTGCCTCTTCCTGGGTCATATTCTCATAGTCCAATAATTTAATGGCTTCGTACTCCTCAAAATAAAGCACAACCTGCTCTGAGCGATTTTTCGGCCCATAAACAGATAATCCTTTAATCGAAGGAGGAGCCAGTAATCGGCGATCTCTTTTTTTCCGTGGCATTAAATCTGATTTATTTTATTCAATAAGTAATGATCGGCTAAAACAAGCGCTGCCATTGCTTCAACAATAGGCACTGCCCTTGGGAGAACACAGGGGTCATGTCTTCCTTTCGGATTGATGACCGTTTCATTTTCTTCTTTATCAACTGTTTGTTGCTCTTTTAATAAGGTGGCAATGGGTTTGAAGGCGACATTAAAATAAATGTCTTCTCCGTTGCTGATTCCGCCCTGGATACCTCCGGAATGGTTCGTTTTTGTCCGAATTCCGCTTTCCGTCTTGACAAAAATATCGTTGTGCAGCGATCCGGATGACTTGGTTCCTTCGAAACCGGAACCATATTCAAAACCCTTCACGGCATTGATTCCTAACATGGCATGCCCCAAATCGGCATGTAATTTATTAAACACCGGCTCTCCAAAACCGGCCGGAACACCTTGGATAACTCCTTGAATAACTCCTCCAACGGTATCGTGATCTCTACCCGCTTCTTCAATACGGGCAATCATTTTATCGGCAGTTTCCGCATCCGGACAGCGAACAATATTTGAATCGATCTGACTCAGATCCAACTCCTGATAGCTTTTTGTTAATTCAATTTCGCCTACACGTTTCACAAAAGCATCAAGCTGAATGCCTTGCTTTTTCAACAGCAATTTGGCAATAGCACCAGCTACTACCCGGGCAATTGTTTCCCGTGCTGAAGATCGGCCACCTCCGCGATGGTCGCGACTACCGTATTTTTTGATGTAGGTATAATCGGCATGCGAAGGACGAAAAACATCTTTCAGATTATTGTAATCATTGGAATGCTGATCTTTATTCCAAATGATAAAACCAATCGGTGTTCCTTGTGTTTTTCCTTCAAAAATACCGGATAAAAATTCGACCTGATCAGATTCTGCTCGCTGTGTGGTGATCTTGGATTGACCTGGTTTGCGGCGGTTCAATTCATTTTGAATGAAATCCATGTCAATTTCCAATCCTGCAGGGCATCCATCAATGATACCACCAATACCGCGTCCGTGCGATTCACCAAAAGAAGTTAATCTGAAGATTTGTCCAAAGCTATTCATTAGATGTAAAATATAACCTTGCCACTGAGAGTCTCAATGGCAAGGTGAGAGAATTAATGAGTTTTCGAGTCAATTAGTGGCCACAACCGCAACCACCTTGTGTACTTTCAGTCGAACATGATTCGTCTTCACATCCGCAACCGCCGTCGCCACAGCTGGATTCGCCATCGCCACAACCACAACCGCTTCCACATCCACCTTGAACGCTGGCTGCAATTTCTTCGTCAGTTGCTTCACGCACTTCCAAAATATCACCTTTGAAATGTAAATCTTCACCTGCAAGCGGGTGATTGAAGTCCATTTTTACAGTTTCTTCAGTAACTTCCAAAACCAAGCCATTCATGCGCTGACCGCTGGTGCTCATCATTGGAACTGTATTTCCGACTTTGATCATTTCGTCGTCAAATTTACCTTCCATGATAAAGATAGACTTCGGAAGATCAACAATTGCATTCTCGTCAACCTCACCGTAAGCATCTGCGCTATTCAAGTTTATTTCGAATGATTTTCCTTGTTCCAAACCTTCCAACAGAGCCTCAAACTTAGGAAGCATTGTACCAGCTCCGTAAATAAAGTTCAATGGTCTCTCAGCTGTCGCCTGTTCGATCATTTCACCCTCTGCACCACCGATTCTCAGATCGTAGGTCAGAGAAACCATTTTGTTTTTTGAAATCGCCATATAAAATTATTTAGATTGATTTTTAATAATTAAACTGCAAAGAAATAAAATTCATGCAGATAAAAAAAGACACCGTATTCTTATTTATTTTATTTAAAGATAACATCATAAACCAACATTAGTTTATTTCATCAGGCAACCATTCAATACTCTTAACAAATATTTATCAGGAGTTTCTCAATCGTTGCCAGTCCCTATTGTTTTGTGGTATCTTTCGGCAAGTAGTTTGTACCGACTTAATATCCATTTTTTGCTTCCTGCCGAATTGATTTAGCCCCATTTAAAGTGGATATATCAAAAACGTTGCCAATCTTTTAAAATCGCATATGTGTCATGCCCGACCTTACTCTTCGGGCTATGCATAAAAGAGCTGCAATTTTAAATCAAAAAATTGCAGCTCTTTTGGTTCGCAAAGTCTGGCTTAATTATCGTACCAACTCTTCTTTTTGTCAATTTTCAAGTCTTTCAGCATCGAAGAAGATGCGTTTAGCGAGAAGCTGTAACTTTTCCGATCTCCGAAGGGCACAAAATTGAAACTCATACTCCAACAGTGTAATGATCGTGAAACATTGAATGTGGTAAACGAGAACTTTCCGGCCTGGATATCAAAGTTTGTCGTCATAGACATGTTCCATTTATCCGTCAAACTCATTCGACCATTAAAGTTAACACTCTGATTTACCGTTGCCGATTTGTACGGATTCGATTTTGAGTAGCTCATCGTGTAATCAAAACGGAACTCCCAGGGAATGCTAAAATCGTAGTATTGGGGTCCCAGCATGGTTACCACAGGCATTGCTTCGCCAAATTCATCAAATCCCTGATCGACCATATCAGTGCCACTCGGTGGTTTTTGTCCACCTCCTCCTCCACCGGTTTTCTCTGATTTCTTATCTTTCGATTTAAAAGACATACCAAAGGACAAATTCGCATTCGTCAGTCGACCTAACTTGGCAATACCGTTCCGGTTATTCCAGGCAAACTGATTAATCTTCGTCGTCCCGGTTGTATCGGTCAAATACGGATCCAGTGTTCCTCCAAAATTAATACTGATTCCCTTGACCGTTGTTCTGCCTCGAATAGCGATATTGCTCAAGTTCAATGAGTCAGCAACCAGGTTGTATGATCCACTGAAACTTAAATTGTCCAAAATTTTCACTTTGGTATATTTATCTTTGTCATCTTGATCGCCTGCACTAATCGTATCATTTTTCGCCGCAACTTTCGCTTCAACATTATTGGACAAGCCAAATGATATTGCCCCGCTTTCGCCCCTGGACGTTGAACCGAAAACGCCGTTTTGGAACCGGTTATAATATTTCACCTTTCCGCGTTCATCAACATAGCGCTCCCAAAATCCATACTTAGGATCACCAAAGTCAGGACGATAACTAAAGCTCATCGTTGGTGTCATTTTATGACGAATAGCCTTAATCCTCGAATTCGGATTTTTCACCAGGTACATCCCGTAAATATTGGTCGAAGCGCTTAATGCATAGGAATATTCATAGTTTCTTTTGAATCCGTAGATTGTATCCTTCAATAAAACTTCTTCACCTGTCAAATCATTGAATATATAGCGAGAGCGTGTTTCATTGGTATACCAACGTTCTTTATAACTAAACGAAGGACTCATATTAATGAATTTCAACAAGTTGAAACTAGGCAGAGTAATTGGAATGCTGTGTTGCCAACCGTTTTGCCAATCTTTCACCAACGACATTTTAAAAATAGAGTCTTCTCTTGCTGTTATTGAGTTTTTAATATTACCGGTATAACCGATGCTGATTTTCTCCCAGAACTTGACTTTCCCTACACGGTTCTTCTTGCGGAAAGGGTAGATTTTTGACATGCTGAAAGTCATCTCTGGAAAACTGATCGTCATGGTCGAGTCGGATGAATTTTGCGAGTGCCGGAAGTTCACCGACATATTGAAAGGTGAATTTTCCCACTTCTTGGAATAGCTGATACTGGACGACTTCTGCTGGTTCAAATAACTGTAAACATTGTACGAGTTTTGTTTATCGTAACTGGAACTCGACATGTTTACACTGGCAGAGAATGACTGGTAAGGATTCGCTTTTCCATCCTGAGAATGTGTCCACTGAACACTGAATCCCGGACTCCGGCTGTAATCAGGCAATCCTTCCTCGCTGTATTTATTGACATTATAGCGGACATTAACACTTCCGTTAAACTTGTATCTCTTCCGGTAATTGGTATTGAAATAAGTTCCCCAGGAACCTTTGGAATAAAGGTCTCCTTTCAAGGTAACATCAAAATATTGAGATGCCGCCCAGTAGTAACCACCTTCCCTCAGGAAAAATCCCCGGCTGTTTTCTTCACCGTATGATGGAATAATAATACCTGATGAATAACTCGGTGAGTTCGGAAAGAATCCGAAAGGCAAAATCGGAAAATAAATCGGGAAATCTTCAAGCACCATATAAGCCGGTCCCGTAATAATCTTCTTATTTGAAATAACCTTAGCCTTGGTCATTTTCAGGTAAAAGTGCGGATGATCGGCATCACAGGTCGTGTACTTCCCGTTTTTGAGAATAAACGCATCTTTATCAATCTTTTTCGTGCGTGCACTATGCACATACCCCTCTCCTTGCTCTGTCTTTACATCTTCAATAATTCCCTTTTGCGACTGGAAGTTATAGCGTAGCGTTTTACACTCAAATTCATCCGTTCCGTCTTTAAATATCGGAGTTCCCTGCATAACGCCGGTTGAATCAGGCAAACCTTCAGCATAAACTTCTTTTGTATTTAGGTCCAAAACAATGTAGTCTGCGGTAAGCTCGATGTTTTCGTAGGTAACGAAACCTTCCTTGTACATGTAAACCTTTTTCCCGTCAAGCGAAATAATGATCGAATCGGTCGCATTATAGTTGATCGTTGCTTCCAATACCTGCTTTTTTTCCTTTGGAACATTCAAAACAGAATCACTGGCCAACGAATCAACAGAAAAGGTAAGACTATCCGGAATTGCCAGTGACAAAGTATCAGGGGCGATACTAATTAATGAATCCGGAAAGTCAAGTTCTTCGATCACCAGCTTGGGCTTTTCCTGCGCATGAGCAGCCAAGCCAGTTATAATAAAAAGATATATTATTAGTATACGTTTCAAGATGCCCATAAAAATTGCCTTCTGTGGCTTGTTGGTGTGCAAAAATATAAATTCATCGGCGACTAAGAGGTTAACAGCAGAAAAATAATATTAATATTTCTATTTTTATCGAAGCTAATTTTAATTGTCCATGATAAACAGAAGCTGGTTAGCCCTTTTGATATTGCTCACGTTTTGCTGCGTCACGAATAACTTAAACGCAAAAAATTTAAACGGAAAGAGTTTTAAAATTGTTATCGACCCTGGTCACGGAGGTCATGACCCGGGTGCTATTTATCAGAACATAAGGGAAAAAGACATTGTGTTGAAGCTTGCCCTGAAACTGGGAAAACAAATCGAGCAGGAAATGCCCGATGTGAAAATTGAATATACCCGATCAACAGATATTTTCATTCCACTGCACGAACGAGCAGAGAAAGCCATCAACAGTAAAGCCGATTTATTTCTTTCGCTTCATGCAAATTCGTGCCCCACTCCCTCTGTTAGCGGAACCGAAACCTTTGTTTTAGGGATGCACAAGACTGAAGAAAACCTTGAAGTTGCAAAAAAGGAAAATGCTGTAATTTTAATTGAAGACGATTATTCGACCCGATATGAAGGGTTCGACCCCAATTCTTCAGAGTCCTATATCATGTTTGACTTGGTTCAGGAAGAGTATTTCGATCAAAGTGTCAGCATGGCTGCCCTGGTGCAGGGCAAATTTAAAAACCAGGCACTTCGACGGGATCGCGGGGTTAAACAAGCCGGGTTCCTGGTTCTTCGCCAAACAAGCATGCCGAGTATCTTAATTGAAGCGGGTTACTTGAGTAATGCAGACGAGGCTGCCTATTTAAATTCAGCTAATGGACAAGAACAACTCGCAATAGCTATCTGCGACGCCGTAAAATCATACAAAGCCGGTTTTGAAACACGAAACGGTTTTGAATTGCACGATTTGGTCGTTGAAGAACAATTGGCAAGCGAAAAAGCAAATGAGGAAGATTCAAAGGAAAAAACTGTTGAAAAGGTGAATAAAAAGCTTGCCATCAGCACTGAACTCAAAAAAACAAATTCAATTGTTGAAAAACAACGTCCAAAAGAACTCTACTACAGTATCCAAATCGCTGTAGCAGGCAAAAAGCTCGACACCAAACCTTATAATTTCCGGGGGTTGAAGTCAATTTATATGGTTGAACACAATGGTGTTTATAAGTATTACTACGCCAAGGAACAAAGTTACAATGACGTTTTGAAGCGTAAATCGGAAGCACAACAGCATTACAATGATGCATTTGTAACGGCTTTTTGCGACGGGAAGCAAATTTCGATCGAAGAAGCGAGGAATCTGCAATCGCCTTAGTTCTCTTCATCCGGTTTGTTTTCTACTCGAATGCTTAGTATTATTGCATAATGAAGGTCTTGTAAAACTTCATAAAAAGCCTGTATTGTTCCTATAATTAAACAACAAAAACCCTAAAAAAGATCAACATGAAAATTTCGAAATATGCCAAACTCGGTTTATTGATTATCTTAAGTGTTGCCATATTTATCTGGGGAATTAATTATTTAAAAGGTATTGACTATTTCAATACCAATACAACTTACTACGCCGCTTACGATCATGTTGACGGGCTAATGAAGTCCAGTTCTGTCACAATCAATGGTTACCAGGTTGGGCAAGTAAAAGACATCCACTTTTCGGAGAAAAATGATGGCACATTGATGGTCTCCTTTTCAATTGAGGGTAGCTTTAAAATACCGTTAGGTTCAGAAGCACGAATCATTTCGAGCGACATTATGGGAACCCGCTCCATTAAACTTCTCATTAATCCAAATAACGAATTTTACCAGGCAAACGATACAATTCCGTCAAGCGTAGAGGGCGATTTAAAGGAACAGGTGAGCATGCAGGTTTTGCCGTTGAAAAATAAGGCGGAACAACTTATAGCCTCACTCGATTCTGCGATTACCGTTATTACTTATGTCTTCAACCCTGAAGCCCGGAAAAATTTATCTGAAAGTTTTGCGCATATTAATCAAACCATCATCAACCTCGAGAGCGCTTCCGCCCAACTAGACCTGCTTCTGCATTCAGAAGGAGGCAATATCCAGGGGATTCTGGCCAACATGAACAAACTGAGTTCTTCGTTAGCTGAAAGCTCCGACGATTTTTCATCAATTGCCGGAAATCTCGCAAATATCACCGATAGTATTTCATCGGTCAACCTGAAGGAAATGATGGAAAACCTTGCGGAAACAACTGATGGAGTCAATCAAATCATTGCGAAAGTAAACTCCAAAGAAGGAACAGCCGGTCTACTGGTGAATGATCCCGAATTGTATCACAACCTGACACAATTGAGTCTCAGTTTGGATTACTTACTGAAAGATCTCCGTACAAACCCCAAACGGTATGTTCACTTTGCTGCACTCGATTTTGGAAAGAGCATCTATATTAACCCCGATAAAGATTCGGACATCAGCAATTCTGACTATACGTTTAAAATACACCTTGTATCCAGTCCCGATCGGCTTAATATCAACGGCCCCATGTTTGAAGGTTTCACCAAGGTTGAAGAAACCGAAATTGCGGGCATTTATAACTACTCAATCGGAAATTCATCTGATATTCAGGAAATATATCCACTTTTAGAGAAGGCCAAGAAATCATTTCCGGATGCCAGCATCATTGCGTTCAAAAAAGGCCACCAAGTCAAGCTGGATAAAGCTTTGCGTAAGATCAACAACTAACTATGATTATAATATATATTTAGTGGCTAATTTCTAATCCCCTTTATTCTCGGTACTTAGCGAGAGTCTATACTGCAACTAACTGATAAACAACACGTTGTATAGCATAAATTTTTTTCAACTTTTTAAGTAATTGAGTTCTAATCCCTTTATAATTATTCATAAAAAGTCAAGGGCTTTTGCATTTTTTTTATACTTTTTTTTTGAACACTTTTGTTTCAGGGAAAGAAAATAAAGGGAAAATTTTTGTCGAACTCAATTAATCCTGCTGTTCAAAATGACTAATACTCATCTTGGTGTATGGGATCGTTGTCTCGGTGTGATTCGTGATAACGTTCCAACTATAAGTTTTAAAACTTGGTTTGAGCCGATTGTTCCGCTTCGAATCGATAATCAGGTGTTGACCATCCAGGTACCTAGTCCGTTTTTTTACGAATATCTGGAAGAACAATACATTGATTTATTGCGCAAAACTTTGCGTAAAGAAGTCGGGCAAGAAGCCAAATTAGAGTACGTGGTAGTAATGGGGAATCAAGCCAATGCGCAACCCTATACCGTGAAGTATCCAACCAATAATAATTCAAAGATTCAGAACAAGCCGCTGAATGTGCCGCTTAAGACTGAGGGGAAACCCTCTATTAAAAATCCGTTTATCATTCCGGGAATTCAGAAATTGCACGTTGACCCGCAATTGAAGTCGGATAATACCTTCGAAAACTATGTAGAAGGTGAATGCAACAGTTTGGCTCGTGCTGCCGGTTTTGCAGTAGCGCAAAACCCGGGTGGAACCGCGTTCAACCCACTGATGATTTTTGGAAATTCAGGCTTGGGAAAGACCCATCTCGCTCACGCCATCGGAATACAGGTAAAAGAACAATTTCCGGACAAAGTAGTGCTTTACGTAAATGCAAATAAATTCCAAACGCAGTTTACTGAAGCAACCCGTAATAATAACCGGAACGACTTCTTGCACTTTTACCAAATGATTGATGTTCTGATTTTAGATGATGTACAGGAATTTGCAGGGAAAGAAAAAACGCAGGAGACTTTCTTCCACATCTTCAATCACCTTCATCAGAGTGGAAAACAGTTGATCTTAACATCGGATAAACCACCAATCGAGTTGAAAGGAATGGAGCAGCGTTTGCTGTCTCGTTTCAAATGGGGACTTACCGCTGAACTTTTAGTGCCTGATTTTGAAACCCGCATGGAGATTCTGAAACGGAAAACGTACAAAGACGGAATCGAAATTAGCGACGAAGTGCTGGAATACATTGCCTCGCACATTAGTAATAACGTACGTGAGCTTGAAGGCGCTTTGGTTTCACTGTTAGCACAGTCAACCTTAAATAAAAAAGAGGTTACCATCGAGCTGGCAAGCGATATGGTCAATAAATTGGTTAAAAGCTCCAAACGCGAATTATCAATCGATTATATTTCAAAAGTTGTCTGCGATTATTTCAATCTGCCGGTTGACAACTTGCAAACCAAAACCCGGAAGCGTGAAATTGTACAGGCTCGTCAATTAGCCATGTATTTCTCCAAAAGCATGACCAAATCGTCTCTGGCGTCTATTGGATCGCAAATTGGAAATAAAGACCACGCAACTGTTCTGCATGCTTGCAAAACAGTGAATAACCTCATTGAGACCGACAAGAACTTCAGGAGTTTTGTCGATGAAATAGAAAAGAAATTGAAAATGTAGATATTATCAGGCAGGTCTTTACGATCTGCCTTTTTTTTACCTGTTAAAATGACAGACTCTTATTTGACGATAGCCGGACCAACAGAAGGGATTTTCAAAGATAAAGGCAGTAAATTCTTGGCTTTTGCCTACCCTGTTGAAACAGAAGACGAGATTAAGGAGCTCATACAGCACTTAAAAAAAGAACACTATTCTGCTCGTCACCATTGTTATGCCTGGCGTTTGGGTGCCGACAAAACACAATTCAGGGCAAATGATGATGGTGAACCATCTTCCACTGCCGGTAAACCAATCTTAGGACAAATACAGCGACTCGATTTAACCAATGTTCTTATTGTGGTTGTTCGCTATTTTGGTGGCACCTTGTTGGGCGTAAGTGGCCTGATCAACGCGTATCGGTCTGCAGCAATTGCTGCATTAGACGAAGCAAAAATTGTAGAACAACTGGTTGAAGTACCATTTTGGGTTGAATTTGACTATCTGAATATGAACAGTGTCATGAAAGTATTTAAAGATGAGATTTTGCCGCAAAAGAAAACCGAATTTGACTTAAGGTGCAAAATTCGCTCTTCAATCCGGGAAAGCGAATCAGAACGGATTTTTAGCCTCCTTAAAAACATTGAGGGTGTTCGGATCAACCTCATTTAAGTTGTTACCTGATTGTTAGTAAGTCATTAATAATTCCTGCTCAAAATCATGCTTTAATAAACAAGAGCTCCTTAAATTTATGTTTTAATGAAGAGTCCGCTTAATCGATATTATTTTCCACCGAATGGCAGCAACCGTTCCTTTATTTATTTCCCTTTTTTGAATTATTTTTCCCGTCGATTAAGCGTTCATTTTAAGCAATTTCACCTATCAGAAAATTTAACGACTTTGAGAAACCAACAGTTACTTTTGTTCCTGTTGGTTTTTTTTGTGTCTGCGTGTCAAACTAAAAAACAAACACCATAAATGAAGAAAGATTTAATTTCCATCACTGACTATTCGAAAGAGGAGTACCTTCGGATTATGGAATTGGCTGCGGATTTTGAGCAAAATCCCAACCAAAAATTGTTGGAAGGCAAAGTTGTTGCCTCCCTCTTCTTTGAACCTTCAACCCGCACCAGGTTGAGCTTTGAAACGGCAATTAACCGACTGGGAGGAAGAATAATCGGTTTTTCAGATTCTAATTCATCCAGTGTAACCAAAGGTGAAACCTTGCACGACACGATTCGCATGGTTTCTAATTATGCCGACCTGATTGTAATGCGCCACCCGTTGGAAGGAAGTGCCCGTTACGCATCGGAGGTATCGTCCGTTCCAATTATCAACGCCGGAGACGGAGCCAACCAGCATCCAACCCAAACCCTACTCGATATGTATTCGATCATGAAAACACAGGGGCGGCTGGATAACATTAACATCTTCATGGTAGGCGACCTCAAGTACGGAAGAACTGTTCATTCGCTACTAATGGCACTCTCCCAGTTCGAGAATCCGATCTTCAATTTCATTGCTCCTGATGAATTGCAAATGCCGGAGGAATACAAAATTTACTTGCGAGAGAAAGGGATTCGCTTTTTCGAACACCGCGAATTTACCGACATCATTTCGGAAGCCGATATCGTTTATATGACACGTGTACAAAAAGAACGTTTTTCGGACCCTATTGAATACGAACAAGTCAAGAATGTCTACATCCTGCGAAATAGCATGCTGGCCAATACCAAGCCTAATATGCGCATTCTGCATCCGCTGCCCCGTGTTAACGAGATTCACACTGATGTAGATAAAAATGAAAAAGCTTATTATTTTGATCAAGCTTTGAACGGCGTTTTTGCCCGCGAAGCTATCATTGCCCACACCTTAAGTCTAAAATAAGCAGCCATGAGCGATAAAATAAAAAAGAAACTGAAACTGAAAGTCAGTGCAATCAGCGAAGGCACTGTTATCGACCATATTCCATCGGAAAACCTTTTTAAGGTCATCTCCATTCTCGAACTGGACAAAACTACAAACATGATTACCTTTGGCGCTAATCTCGACAGCGAGCAACAAGGTTCCAAAGCCATTATCAAAGTATCGAACCAGTTCTTTGCCAACGACGACATTAACCGGATTGCATTAATTGCTCCAAATGCGAAGCTAAACATTATACGCGACTATGAAGTTGTTGAGAAAAAAGTTGTTGAAGTTCCGGACCAGGTTATCGGGATTGTGAAATGTTTCAACCCTAAATGTATCACCAACAACGAAGATGTACTAACGTCATTCAAAGTAACATCAAAAAGTCCGTTAGCGTTGAAATGTAAATATTGTGAGAAAATCACTCACCAACACCAAATGGTAATCAAGTAATTTGTAAGTAGACAAAGAAAGATGAAGAAAGAATTTAGTGCTTGTTTGGAAACCATTAAGCAGTTAGTTGAATCGAAAAACGAGGAGTTGTTACTCGGAATCTGCAAAATTCTCAAAGAGCAAATCTACCATTACGATTGGGTCGGATTTTATGTCATGGAAAATGGAGGGTTGGTGCTTGGCCCCTATGTTGGAAAGCCAACCGAACATACCCACATCGCTGTGGGCAAAGGCGTTTGCGGGCAAGTAGCCGAACGGGAAGAAACCATGATAGTTCAGGATGTCAGCCAAATTGAAAATTACATTTCCTGTGGCTTGGATGTCCAATCGGAGATTGTGGTTCCGGTGATGAAAAGTGGCAAATTTGTTGCCGAACTAGACATTGATAGCCACTCTCCTGCTCCGTTCACAAACGACGACCAGCTATTTCTGGAAGAAGTATGTGAGCTCATCAGCGAGCAATTTTAAGCAAAAAAAAAAAGTTCGCCGGGGAAACCCAGCGAACTGTATTGCATAGCTTTTGAAAAGCTTCTTAGTAGCGTTCGCGTCTTTGTGGACGACCACCGTCGCGGTCTCTGCCGCCACCATAGCCACCACGATCACCGCCTCCCTGATTTCTCTGGAAACGATCACCACCGCCAAAACCACCACCACCTCGGTTATAACCACCGTCACGACGAGGTCTACCTGAGCCGCCAGTGTTTTCTCTTGGTTTAGCTTCGTTCACTTTGATGTTACGGCCTTGTACGTCCGCTCCGTCTAATTTAGCAACTGCAGCTGCACCTGCCTGGTCATCTGCCATTTCAACAAAACCAAAACCTTTTGCACGTCCGGTTTCACGATCTGTAACCAATTTTACTGAAACAACTTCACCGAATTCAGCGAACAGTTCAGTAACATCTTCTTCCGAAAGATTGTAGTTTAAATTACCTACGTAAATGTTCATAATCTGAGACAAATAAATAATTAAAAAAATAAATACACAGCTGGTAAAATCAAGGATTCTTCGGAACGGCGATTGTTTTGAAAATTAAAATAAAATCACAGGAACCTAAAAGCGATGACCCTACCCTAAATAAATACAAATGTTCAAAGAAACTGGTCATGCACGTAATTAAGGCACCGGAAGGCAGGTTACTTTCCTGTTCATTTATTACAAGTCATTACACCATAGCTCTATACAAAATTAAAGATAGTTTTGAATTGACAAGCGACTGTGAAAGTTTTTTTATTGAATATTCATCAGAATTAAATCTGATTGGCCGTGACAATTAATCGACATAAAGAACCAATCCCTTTAGGTACTCACCTTCCGGATGATAAATATTGACCGGATGATCGGCTGGCTGTGTTAACTGGTGCAGAATACGTACCTTTCGACCGGAAATGGCAGCTCCTGAAAATACTGCTTCACGAAACTTATCTTTCGTCACAACCTGGGAACAACTAAAGGTAAATACAATCCCACCGGACCGAATTTGCTCAAAAGCCCGGGCATTTAATCGTTTGTAGGCCTGCAGGGCTTGGCTTAAGGCATTTCGATGCTTGGCAAATGCCGGAGGATCAAGAATAATTAAATCATACTTGTCCTTGATATCCCGCATAAAATCGAAAGCATCTGCTACATAAGCTTCATGCCTTGGGTCTTTCGGATAATTAAGTTCAACATTCTGACGGGTCAGCTCAATGGCTTTTGCCGAAGCGTCGACTGAATGCACCATTTTAGCATCGCCTTGCATAGCGTAAAACGAGAATCCTCCGCTGTAACAAAACATGTTTAGAACATCGCGGTTCTTTGAAAATTCACGCACCAAACGACGGTTTTCCCGTTGATCGACAAAGAAGCCGGTTTTCTGCCCTTCAACCCAATCGACCCGAAAAGCGTTGTTGTATTCGTTCACGATAGTTGGACTCGACTCGCCCAACAAATAGCCGTTTTCAGGCTCAATATCTGCTTTAAAAGGTAATGTCTTGTCGCTCTTATCGTAGACAGCAACCAATTGATCGCCCAACAATTCTTTCAGTATTTCAGCCAGTAAATGGCGAATGTGATACATCCCGACCGAATGTGCCTGGTAAACAGCAGTTCCATTGTAGAAGTCTATAATTAGGCCGGGCAAACCATCTCCTTCGCCATGCACAAGGCGGAAAACATTGGTCTGCTCATTGTGCAACAATCCTAATGATGAACGCAGGTTGATAGCCTCGGAAAGGCGTTGTTTCCAAAAATCGCGATCAATGGCCACATCTTTAAAACTCACGATGCGGACCGCGATCGAACCAATTTGATAATGGCCGGCAGCCAAAAATTCGTTGGAATTTGACACTACCCGAACCAGGTCACCTTCTTTAACCTCGGCTGTTATTTTTTTGATTGCTCCGGAAAATACCCAAGGGTGAAAACGTTTTAATGATTGTTCTTTTCCCTTGTTAAGAACAACTGTAGCGACAGTGTTTGTCATGATTGAGCTTCGATTAACGATTGAAAAATTTCGTGAGCGACCCAGGCGTCAGTGGCAGCATAAGTTTGTTGTCCACCCGATAGAACATCAGATTCCCAATTGGTCAGACGTTGCGATTTGGAGATGCGTACGCCCAATACAATTCCTGCAATCTTTTTCAGGCTGAAATCCTGGATACCGAAACCTTTCACTTTTTCTTGCAGCTCAACAAAACCGAACGGCTTGAAATTACTTAATCGCTGCAAGGCTTTAATATCATCACGAATAGCGACACCCACTTTTTGGATTTGAGGATTGGATAAAATAGTCTTGAGTTCGTCGGGCAAACCTACTTTATGAAGCTGAAATAAGAACGCCCGATCAGCATTTGAGAGCTGAAGCAGCGCCACTTTATTAATTTGCCCACGTTTGAATGAAGGTTTTGTTTCAGTGTCAAACCCCAAAATTTCTGATTGATTCAGGTAGTCAACGGCCTCTTTCAACAAGCCATAATTATCAACCACCGTAATCTCTCCGTCAAACGCTTTTTGAGGAAGATCCTCCAATTCTTCTTTGGTAATACTCTCCTGAAACATGTATTGCTATTCGTCTATTAATTAATATCACAGTTCCGGAACCGACCTTCAGTTCCGGCTTTTCATCTTAACGATTAGTCTAACGGATCGTTAAACAAATTATTCAACCAAGCAGGTTTGCTGGTCTCCTCTTCATCAGAAGGTAATTTAAGCTCCTGATCAAAATCTGCATCGCCATAAACCAACGCATGAATAGCCCGCAGGCTGTTCACCAGTTTCTGACCCCAGTAATTTTTGAAGTTGTCGATACATTCCCACAACGACTCTTGCATTACCAATTCGTCACCAGTTCGGTACGACAGTACAAAGTCTTTCAAATCCTGGTAAATGTCGGCCAGGTTTTCCGAGATACTGGCGGTAAGCGGCTCTTCACTGAATTGCATATCCCGGTCAAACACTTCCTGGTAATCGTCGTGTGTTCCCAGCATATTCAATATGCGTTGCTGAAGATAGCTGTAATCAACTTCGCTTACAAACTTCTCTAAAACTATCTCTTCCGAACTTTCAAATTCAGGCAGCATCGAAGTTTTCAGGTAAACCAACGGCAAGATCTTCTGAATCTTCGAAAGCATATCTCTCGTGTCCATAGAACCGGCCGATTCAATAAACTTGCAATATTCGTTGGCAACAGTGACAAACTCAATGACTTGTTTGGAATAAACTAACTGATTTAAATGCTCTTCTGACATAGATTGACTAATATATCCCGCAAAAATAATAAGTTTTGGCTTAAGAACCCGAAATAATTCAAATGCTTATGCTTTAGTTGTGAAAAGTTGACTGATTTAAAGCTGGCCTAAGATACCACTGTACATTTCCACCTCAATTTCTAGCACCATATTTGCGAAGAATCGCACAAAAATATTAGTCTTGTTACGACCTCAAAGCCTTGTCCGTAAAAATTCCACCTTCAAAAAAAAAATCCAAACAAAAAAGACTACCCAACTTAATGGGCAGTCCTCTCCTATTTTATTTTGTCACGAAAGCTCAATTCAAAGCTTCCTGCATCAATTCTTCCTGGTATTTTTCGACCCAACTGAAAAGCGAATCTCTTTGCGCAACTGTTAACCGGGCTTCTCTGTGTATCAAAGTGTAAGCCTTCAAAGGCATTTTTCCCGAGCCAACTTCCTTCTTAACATCCTCAAGAAGACTGATTTTATCCAGAGGGGAAATTGATCTCCAGTTCGAAAAATTCAGTTCATGCTTTCCTTCACTGATATGATGATTGATGTACCACGACACAGGCGAAATTTTGTGATACCATTCGTATTTGGTTTGGTCCGAATGGCAATCCATACAAGCATGATTCAGCACCTGTTGCACATTTCCAGGGACATGAGTCTGTTGAAAAAGGTGATCCGAAGTAATCGCTGCCGTGTTCCTTTTCGGCTGAAAAAACTGTATGCCAACCAAAGCGACTAAAACAATGATTAAATAGATGCGGGTATTTTTTTTTATCATCAGATGATAAGTGAGTGTAAGTTATGGATGTCTGTTATTTTTTCAGTAAAGCTTGTGATTCACTTTTCACCCACTCGACCAAAAGCTGAGTTTCTTCCGGAGTTAGCGCCGCTTCAGGATGTCTTTCCAGCATCTTTTTCGGTGGCATTTCCCCTTCAACCACTTCTTTTTTAATATCGTTTAGCCCGGCTATTTTTTGAATGGTACTCAGATCGGAAAACGTACTAAAGTTCAAGGCTTTCTTGGATTTATCGCCCCTGGCTTCATCATTGTGACAATTGAAGCATTTGCTTTCTATCACCATTTTTACATCAGTGGGCATCGGATAACTGATTTTACTGTCATCGTCGTTTGTTCCCGTCGCTTTCGAAACAACAACTGCAATCAAAAGCATAAAAAGCAAGCTAAATTTTCTCATCGGTAAACTGTTATTGAAGTGGATAATTGAAATCTATGACAGTAAAAACTCGCTAAAGTTTAAATTGTTTAATACGATTCGTTAATATATGCTAACCGATAGTAAATAAACTATTTCTGTTGCCATATTCACAATCATGGTAATCAAAAACCAGTATTTATTCGTTTAAGTCAGCCACCGTCTTTTTCATTAGAACCGCTTGAAATGTAATAATGCGAAAAGAGGTATTATGGAAAGATTGAGATCAACTGCCCGATACACGTAATGACTGATCCAAGAAGTTGTCAGATAAATAAGGATCAAGTGATCCGTTGACAAAAAAAAATGTGTACGTGGGGACTAAAAATAAAAAATTCCGATTCAGAGTCATTTCTTAACTAAATCGGAATTTTATTTTTCACCAAATGTTTTTCAAAATAGTTCGGAATTTTGGCTTGTCTCTTTTATTATTTTGCCTGTTGGCCATGATGAAAGAACCAATCAAAAATCCGATATGCTATTTAGGCTTTCTTAGTCGTTAACTACGATAACGTTAACAGCGTTAGGGCCTTTTCTTCCTTCTTCAACATCAAAGCTTACTTTGTCGCCTTCATTGATTTGGTCTTTCAAACCATTAGCGTGAACAAAAACATCTTTACCACCGCCATCAGGTGTAATGAATCCGAATCCTTTAGAATCGTTGAAAAATTTAACTACTCCAGTCATAATATAAAATAATTTATTGTAAATTAAAGTGCAAATATACGCTAAAATATTCGAAACCCCTACTTAATTTCGATTGCTTTTAAATTAATAATCAGCAAGATTCGATAAATTGAAAGACCAGAGTTCGCCCTGTACTGATTGAAATCCATCGATATAAGCTGGCAAGGAGCAGTGTATCTGCAAGTCGTCAAATAGTTACTTTGTCCAATTCAACACTTCCTAATTTCGTAGTTTGACCTGAAAAGAATACGATTTCGTCCGATTTCTCCTTTTACATCGAAAAAAAATAGAAAAGCTCAGGATCACAATATGGCGTGACTTCGCTATTTCACGACGACACTCTTCGGATCAGCGCCATCCAAAAACTCAAAATTGTCAATGTTCATTTCTGACTTCCCCAGAGTTAAGCCTTCCGTTTCCTCTCCCTGAACGAGAACGCCTTTGCCATCGATTGCTTTCATATTCTGAAAGCTAAAGTGCGTGGTGTTTTTCAATAAAAAAGCAGGACCTTCTTCGGCCATCACCTGCACATTATCCAAACTGACTCCTTCGCTTTCGATGGCTTCGAATCCCTTTTTAGTTTGAAGCAACACATTTTCAAACGACACATTTTTCACATTAAGATTCGCATCAACCCCACCAATTATGCAAGCTTGTTCAGCTCCGTAACAATAAATATTCTTAAAATGAATTCCATCAAACCGGGGAGCTAAAAACTTAGACTCATCCGCATGAACCGGGATGGCCGCATTGTCTTTATAGTTTAGGTTGAATGAAATGGCTCCGCCCAGCAAATCGGTCATATAAACATCTTCTATAAAGAGGTTGGTTACTTTTCCGCCACGGGTAACATCCGACTTAAAACGCAAGCCAATATCGGTTAAGCTGCAAGTCAGATTTTTCACATAAATGTTGTTCATCCCCCCATCGGTGTTACTGCCCACAACAAATCCTCCATGCCCGTGGTATACTTTACAATCTTTAATCACAATATTCTCCAAACGGAACTGGCCTTCTTTTTTTCCGCTCGATTTCATGCAAATACCATCATCGCCAGTATTTACGGTGCAGTTGTACAACAACACATTTCTACATCTGCTGATATCCAAGCCGTCGGCATTCTGGTACCACCACTCGTTCAATATTTTCACATCGTGCATCACCAGTCCGTCAATTCCCCGAAGCATATTGGTTATGTGGGGCGAATTCATCAATGTAATACCTTCAACCAACATGTTATTGGTGTTTTCAACATTTAAAGTGTATGAACGCAAGATCAACCGAACTTTGTCCCATTCCTCTTTTGTCATCTTCGAAGTTTTCAAGGTCTTTTTTAATTCGATAGCTGCTTGCGTACCTTTACGCGGGAACCATATTTTTCCATCGGCACTAAACTCTCCACCTTTTTTCTTTAAAGCTTTCCACTGTTTTTCTGTCCGCTTTTCTTGCTTAATCGGTCGCCATTTATCCCCGTTTCCATTAATAACACCTTCTCCGGTAATCGCTACATCTTCGAGGTCGGAACCACTTATTAGCGACGGCATACTTGCATTGCCGCTCGAAGAATAAACCAAATCATAGTCTTCCAAGTCAGCACTAAACAAAATAACCGAACCTGCATCAAGGTGTAAATTCACATGACTTGCCATGGTAATTGGGCCGGTCAGATAAATTCCGGGCGGAACGATAACTTGCCCACCACCGGCTTTGAAACATTCCTGAATAGCATTGTTGATGATTTCAGTATTCTTGAATACACCATCGCCAATTGATCCCCGATCGGCAATATTGTATGTTAGGTCCGGAAAGGTTGGAATCGTGATTGCGAAAGATTCAAAAGGCAGATCTTTCAATTGTTGGTTGACTTCCTGCTGGGTAATTTGTTGAGCGAACATGCTGCTTGCAACTAAAAATAAAGCCAATAAAATGCTTAAACGTTTCATAATATGTTTAAAGTAGGTTGAAATTTCGTGGAACTGCATCGCGCCAGATCGATCTGAAAAAGCTTTTGGTGAGTCCTGTTTTTCGTATTGAAGTACAATAGTAAGAAAATTGACAGCCTTAAAAGAAGAACAATTGTTAACAAGATTAACAAACAGGTTTTCCCTTATTTGAAGTTCAGGTTTTACTGGTTCTATTATTGCTTAAGACGTCGCGAATCCGGAGAAACGGTAATTAATCACAAAATGCTTTCGCTGTCACTCTTTCACCCATTCCAGGCAATTATCGATCCGATGTACAATTTTGCCATTGTCAATCATCCACCGAATGACACTTATGAGTTCATCTTCGTTTTTGTCAAGTTTGAAAATCAGTTCTTCAAACGGGCAAGGCTCTAGGAGTAAATTTTCCAACTGCTCTCCCATTTTATCGAGTTCCAGCTGGCTTAAGCCCAGTTGATTTTGCTCCATGCAGATATCGCACTTACCACACCGGACAGAAGTTTTCTCCCCAAAATATTCGAGTAAAATCTGGCTTCGACATTTCAATTTACCAAACGAATAATTCAACATGGCATCAATTCGACCTTTGTAGTCATTCTTCCGGTCGGTATAATTTTCCTTCGAAATCTTTAGCCGTTCCACCTCCAGTCGTTCTTTATTGAAGATGATGAAAGGCGTCTTTTTCCGCGGGATATAATGAATAATCCGATTCGAACTTAAATGGCTTAAAAATCGGTGCACTGCATCAAGTTGAATATTTCCGCGTTTTGCCAACAAATCTTCATCAATACTTACGTAATTGGTAAACAAGCCGGAGTACGAACGCAGCAATAATTTGATAAAACCATCGAAATTAGCGTTGGCAACCTGAAATTTGTACAATTCATCCCGATTCACGATAAAATGAACACGCGACGGATTATCCAGCTCTTCAGTCAGTTCAAGATAACCCTCGCGCTGTAAAATCTTCAGCGAACTTAAAACCAACTGAATTTGCATGCTGTAACGGCTCGCAAAATCACCAATTTTGAAATCCAGTATCTGATCTTTACCGTAACCGATTGCCAACTGGAAATAGTTCCCCAATGCCTGGTAAACCCGTTTGATAACATCGACCGGCGGAAATGCTTTTTCCACCTGTTTTTTCAAAGCAAGCTGATCCGACTTGGCTGCAATCAATACCGCAAAAGCTCTTTTCTCGTCGCGACCGGCACGCCCTGCTTCCTGAAAATAAGCCTCCGGCGAATCCGGTGGCCCCATGTGGATCACAAATCGAACATCTGACTTATCAATCCCCATTCCAAAGGCATTGGTCGCCACGATCACCCGAGTTTTCCCACTCTTCCAGTTTTCCTGCTTCAAGGTCCGGCTGGCGGCAGACAACCCCGCATGGTAAAAATCGGCAGAAACCCGGTTCTGGCGCAAATAATCGGCAATTTCCTTCGTCAATTTCCGGCTTCTCACATACACAATTCCGGTTCCTTTAGCCCGCAGCACCGATTGCAGTAAGTACTGCATTTTATCTTCCCGCTCACGAACCAGGTAAGTCAGGTTTTCACGGAAGAAACTCTTTTGAAGGGCATTCTCCGCCTTAAAATTCAATCTTTCCTGAATGTCTTTAACGACCTTAGGAGTTGCAGTAGCAGTTAGCGCTAAAACCGGCACATTGGGGAGTAAGTCCCTAAGCTCTTTAATACGTAAATAGGAAGGTCTGAAATCGTAGCCCCACTGAGAAATACAGTGCGCTTCGTCAACTGCAATCAAGTTGACCTCCATCTGGGACAAACGATCCTTAAACCGATCCGTCGCAATCCGTTCCGGAGAGAGATAAAGAAACTTATAGTCACCCCAAGCGGCGCTGTCGAAGGCTAATTTCACTTCCTGCCTGGTCAGCCCCGAGTGAATGGCCATCGCCCGAATGCCTCTTTTCTGAAGATTTTCAACCTGATCTTTCATCAGGGAAATCAAAGGAGTAATGACCAGACATATCCCCGGCTTCGACAAACTGTAGACCTGGAAGGTAACAGACTTCCCACCACCTGTAGGCATCAGCCCCAGCGTGTCCTTTCCTGAAGCAACAGATTCAATAATCTCTTCCTGCAAAGGTCTGAATTTGGGATATCCCCAATATTTTTGAAGTATACTCTGAAAAGTCGACACCTTAATTTTTTGAATTCTAAAAAGAAAGCCTTTTGCTTGTAAAAATAAAACGGAATTTATGTTTTTTATCCCTTCCCTACAAATTGCAAATAAAGATAATATCCGTATATTTTTTGTAGTTTTGAGAGATATACACATCTAAAAATAATGACAATGCCATTTTTTGCGGACAAAGTAATTTTTGAGGGATTGACATTCGACGATGTTCTGTTGATCCCCGCTTACTCTGAAGTGTTACCCCGTGACGTAGACCTGCGCTCCCATTTCTCCCGTTCCATTCAAATTAACACACCTGTTGTAACAGCAGCAATGGATACAGTGACCGAAGCCCCCATGGCTATGGCCATTGCACGCGAAGGTGGTATCGGAGTTATTCACAAAAACATGAGTATTGAAGAGCAATCCAAACAGGTTATGTCGGTAAAAAGAGCCGAAAACGGGATGATTTATGACCCGATAACTATTGAAAAGGAAAAGAAAGTTCGGGACGCGCTCGAACTGATGAAGACCTATAAAATCGGTGGAATTCCTGTTGTCGACAGTCAACGTAAACTGGTTGGAATTGTGACCAACCGGGACCTTCGCTTCGAAACCGATTTTCACAAGCCCATTTCAGAAGTGATGACTTCGCAGAACCTGATCTATACAACCGAATCGACAGATTTATTGAGGGCCGCAGAGATTCTTCAAAAGCATAAAATTGAAAAGCTCCCGGTGGTTGACAAAAGCAATAAGCTGATTGGCTTGGTTACTTATAAAGATATTACAAAAGCAAAAGACAAACCGCTGGCCTGCAAGGATAGCAAAGGCCGGTTGCGCGTTGCTGCCGGTGTGGGACTGACCGGTGATATATTCGACCGGATTGATGAGCTCGTCAAAGCACAAGTTGATGCAATTGTCATTGACACGGCACACGGGCATTCGAAAGGGGTGTTGGACATGTTGAGAAAAGCAAAAAGCAAATATCCGGAGATCGACATCGTTGCCGGAAATATCGCAACCGCCGAGGCTGCTACCGACATGGTGCTGGCCGGTGCCGATGCCGTTAAAGTTGGAATTGGCCCCGGATCAATTTGTACAACACGCGTAGTGGCCGGAGTTGGCATTCCGCAGTTGTCGGCTATTTACAGTGTTTCGAAAGCTTTGCGACATAGCAAAATCCCGGTTATTGCTGATGGCGGTATTCGGTATTCCGGCGATATCGTGAAAGCCCTGGCTGCCGGCGCAAGTTGTGTGATGGCCGGGTCCCTTTTTGCCGGTGTGGAAGAATCGCCCGGTGAAACCATTATTTTCCAGGGACGAAAATTTAAAACTTATCGTGGGATGGGATCTGTTGAAGCCATGCAGGCCGGATCAAAAGACCGTTACTTTCAGGAAGCGGAAGAAGACATGAAAAAACTGGTACCTGAAGGAATTGCCGCACGGGTTCCCTATAAAGGTTCACTATACGAAGTGCTTTACCAGTTAATTGGTGGTCTCCGATCAGGAATGGGGTATTGTGGTGCAAAAAACCTTGACGTGTTAAAGCAGGCTAAATTCACACGAATTACAAATAACGGCGTACAGGAAAGTCACCCGCACGACGTTACAATTACGCGCGAAGCTCCAAACTACAGCTCTCGCCTATAAACAATGAATCTTAAGCGCTAAAAATTGAAAAGAATTAAATTCCTGATTGGGGTATGCGTCTTTCTGATGCACTTGCCTTACCTGGTTTTCAGTCAATCAGAAGACCAGGTTCTGCTGACAATCAGCGGGGAGCCGATTTCGAAAACTGAGTTTGTCCGCCTGTATCGCAAGAACAACCAAAATTTACAGGACGACAGCCTTCGAAAAACGCCCGACGAATATCTCGAACTGTTCATAAACTACAGGTTAAAAGTTCGGCAGGCAAAAGAGCTCGGGATGGATACGCTTGCGTCCTTTCAAGAAGAATACAAGCAATACCGCGACCAGGTAGCCATGCCATATCTTAGCTATTCCAACATCACCGACGAGTCGTTGCACGACGCCTATCAACGAATGACAACGGAAGTCAAAGCCAGCCACCTCTTACTCAAACTTGCTCCCGATGCACCGCAAGAAATAGCTGATTCAGTCTATAACCAATGCTTGAAGTTGCGTCAGCAACTTCTGGACGGTGCTGATTTCGGAGAAATGGCCCGTAGCTACTCCGACGATCCATCGGTTGTGAAAAACAACGGATTGCTGGGGTATTTTGCGGGGTTTCAAATGGTGCCCGAATTCGACGAGGCAGCTTTTCAGCTTAAACCCGGTGAAGTTTCGATGCCAATTCGAACTAAATTTGGCTACCATCTCATCTTAGTTCACGACAAACGTCCTTCGGCCGGACAACTGCAGGTTGCCCACATCATGAGACGAGTCTCGCCGGATGCAGATGATAAGTGGGTTGAATCAGCCAAGCAGGAAATGGATAGTTTAAAAAACTTGTTGGATCAGGGAGCTGATTTTACAGCACTTGCCCGTCAGTATTCCGATGATCAGCAAACGGCCATGAATGGCGGTATACTACCATGGTTCGCTTCTTCGGGAATGGTAGCCGAATTTGCTGATGCTGCCTTTGCCTTAAAAAAAGATGGCGACATTTCAAACGTTATCCGCACTGCTTTTGGCTTTCACATTATCAAGCAAATAGCACACAAGCCGGTACAGGATTTTGAAGCGATGAAGCCAATGATTATTGAAAAACTACGGAGCAATCCGGTCATCACGCAGCACAATCAAGAGTTGTTTGTAACCCATTTAAAAGAAATCTATCATTTTCAGGAAAATACGGAAGCGCTAAACAAGCTAGTCGAAAACTATACTTCGAAATACCTACAAGAAGCAGCGACAGACTTTCAGAGTCTGCAACCAAACAGCTTATTATTCGAATTCGATTCAACAAAAGTCACCCAACAGGATTTTGTTGATTACCTGAAAAAGCAACCACTGGCATCTTCAAATATCCAGCAACAACTCAATCATTTATACACCCAATTCGTCCATGACAAATTGCTTGAAAACGAGAATAACAAGCTGGAAGACAAGTATCCTGAATTTCGCGATCTGGTTCAAGAATATTACGATGGTATTCTTCTCTTCAATTTATCGGAAGAAAAAGTTTGGAACAAAGCACAGGAAGACACCGTCGGGCTTCAGCGGTTTTACGAAAAAAATAAAAATAATTTCCTTTGGGAAGAGCGATTTGATGGCTGGGCGATTCAGTGTAATAGCCAGACTGTAAGAGACTACATCGACGAAATATTTGCAGAGGACGCCATGATCCAGAAAAACGAATTGGTGGATTTACTGAATTTGGATTTTCCTAATCAGGCTTTCATCCAAAAAGGTATCTTTGCACGCGGAAATAACAACTTAGTCGATTATTTGGTGTGGGATGCCAGTAAACCTCAAAATTTTAAAGACGGACTTTACTTCGTCCGTGGCGATCTGATTCCGCCTTCACCCAAGTTACTAAATGAGGCCCGTGGACAAATTCTTTCAGCCTACCAGGATGAACTCGAAAAAGAATGGATTTCAAGTTTACGAAAAGAATATAAAGTCCGGGTGGACAAGCAAGTTTTGAAAACAATTGAAAGCATAAAATGAGAAACAAACTGTTTTATTTTTTGATCGCCGGACTGATACTTTCAGCTTGTCAATCAAAGACGATTGAAAAAACGCCCGTTGCTCAGGTTGGTGAAACATATTTATACCTGGAAGATTTAGTAAAAGTCATTCCTGAAAACCTCAAAGGTGCTGATAGCACATTATGGGTTGATGACTTCATCCGGAAATGGGTTCAATCAGAATTGGTAATTCTCAATGCCGAACAAAACCTAACTGATGAGCAGAAAAATGTCGATCAGGAATTAGATGAATACCGAAACTCACTGATAACTTACCGGTACAAAAAAGAACTGATGGCCCAAAAAATGGATACAGTCATCAGCGATTCTGACATTCTTGCCTATTATAATCTACATCTTGATCGTTATAAACTGAAGGACAATATCATAAAAGCGGTATACTTAAAAATACCGCTTGAAGTCGCCAATCGCGAGGTTCTTAAATCCTTCTGCACCGACCTTGATGCTGAGAAACTAACACAACTTAGTGAATATGGAATTCAATATTCCAAAGTATTTGACCGCTTTGGAGACAAATGGGTTAGCTGGGAAAATATCAACAGCCAAATACCCGAAGAAATTAACATAGATCAACAATTTTTAAGAAGAAACAAGTTTATTGAAAGTAGCGATACAGATTATTATTACTTTATTTGTATCCGGGATTTTCGGCTGCAGGGTGAAAACGCTCCCGTTGAGTTCGTCAGCTCCGAAATTCGCAATATTCTTTTGAATGAACGCAAAATAGAATTTTTGAAGAATATTGAAGACGACATCTACAAAGAAGGTTTAGCGTCGAATAAATTTAAAATTTATAATATAAAAAAATAGATCGATATGTTCAGAAAAGTATTGACTGCTTTTATGATGATTTCCTGCCTGACAAGCAGTTATACATTATTTGCTCAAGATAAAATCGTAGACGAGATTGTTGCCATTGTTGGAGGCAACATCATCCTAAAATCGGACATTGAAGAAATGTACAAAAATAACCAGGCTCAGGGGATCACTTCCGATGGTGATATGAAATGTGAGATCCTGGAAGATTTACTGGTAGAAAAATTATTACTGGCCGAAGCAGAACTGGACACGAACATCGTTGTAACCGACAGCCAAATTAACCAACAGCTGGATCAACGGATGCAATACTTCACCAAGAACCTGGGATCCGAAAAAGCGGTTGAAGCTTATTTCAAAAAACCAATTATTGAAATCAAAGCGAGCCTTCAAGAGGTTATTAAAAACCAATTAATGACCCAACAAATGCAGGGGACGATCACCAACGAAGTTTCGATCACACCTGCAGAAGTTCGTTACAAAGTAAGAAATTCAAAACCGGAAGACCTGCCGATGGTTGAACCACAGGTCGAATATGCTCAGATCAGTGTTTATCCTCCTATTTCAATTGAAGAAGAAAACCGGATCAAAGCCCGGCTTCGTGATTTCAAAAAACGGATTGAGGATGGTGAAAACTTTGCGACACTGGCCGTTCTTTATTCTGAAGGACCTTCGGCACCAAATGGTGGTGAATTGGGTTACATGGGGCGTGCACAACTCGACCCGACTTACGCTGCAGTGGCCTTCAACCTTCGTGGCGACCGTGTCTCGAATGTTGTGAAGAGTGAATTTGGTTATCACATCATCCAGTTAGTCGATCGTCGCGGTGAACAAGTTAACACCCGTCATATCATTCTTAAGCCAAAACCGACACCACAAGCAATGGAAGACGCTTCTACCCGCCTCGACAGTCTGGCTTCACTTATCCGTCGCGACAAAATTTCGTTTGAAGACGCAGCGATGCGTTTCTCGGCCGATAAAAATTCGCGTAACGGAGGTGGTATTACCATCAACCCATACACCATGTCATCGAAATGGAAAAAACAAGAAATTGATCCGGATGTCAGTAAAGTGCTGGATGGGTTGAAGGAAAATGAAATTTCTGATCCTTTTCAAACAATTGATGACAAACAACGCACAGTATACAAGATCGTTAAACTGATCAACCGGTCAAAAGAACACCGAGCCAACCTGCAGGATGACTACCAATTGCTAAATGATATGTACCTGCAAGAAAAACAACAGGATGCGCTGAACAAATGGATTGGCGAAAGACAGGCAAAAACTTACATTCGTATTGACGATTCATATGTAAACTGTAACTTTAAGTTCGAAAATTGGATTAAATAACGGTTGTATGATGAACTTCAAAAACGAGGTTGAAGCGGTTAACACCCTGAGTGCGAAAATGAAATCCTTACACGAGGAGGTCAAAAAGCGCATTTACGGGCAGGACGAAATTGTGAAGCAAGTATTGATTTCCATGTTCAGTCGTGGACACTGCTTGCTCATTGGAGTACCTGGACTAGCTAAAACCTTGTTGGTAAATACCATTGCCGAAGTTTTCAGCCTGAAATACAGCCGTATCCAATTTACCCCCGATCTGATGCCTTCCGATATTATCGGAACAGAAATTCTGGATAAAGAGCGGGATTTTAAGTTTATCAAAGGACCATTATTTGCCAATATTATTTTGGCTGACGAAATAAACCGGACACCACCAAAAACACAGGCAGCGCTTTTGGAAGCTATGCAGGAACGGGCCGTTACAGCTGCAGGGCAACGTTTCACACTGGACAAGCCTTTCTTTGTATTGGCAACCCAGAATCCAATTGAACAGGAAGGAACATATCCCCTTCCCGAAGCTCAGCTCGACCGGTTCATGTTTTCAATCTGGTTAGATTATCCAAAATTCGAAGATGAGCTAATCATTGTCAGAAACACGACTTCAAGCCAAAAATCAAGCCTGGAAGCGATTATATCGGCAGAGGAAATTCGTTATTACCAGGATCTGATCTTGAAAATCCCGGTGAATGATCATGTCCTGCGTTATGCCGTAACCTTGGCTGCGAAGACCCGGCCCGGAACCGAATTAGCAGATCCATTGGCTGACAAATACCTGAAATGGGGTGCTGGTCCACGCGCATCGCAATACCTGATTTTGGGTGCCAAAACGCATGCGGCTGTCTCCGGAAAATATTCACCTGACATTGAAGATGTGCAGGCTATAGCTAAAAATATTCTGCGACACCGGATCATCAAAAACTACAAAGCTGAAGCTGAAAACATTTCAGTCGACCAGCTGATCGAAAAACTTCTGTAATCACCCGACTATGACTAAATCAGGTCAAAGCATTATTGCTATACTTGTTTTATTACTCGCCCTTCCCTTCGCTTCTATGGCTCAAAATAAAGCCAAAGTTGATATTGTGCAAGCTGATGTGATGCGTAACAACCAAGCTGTCGTAAAAAATGCCAACCGCCTTTTGGGAAATGTAATCATCGACCACAATGATATTCGGATGTGGTGCGACAGTGCTTATTCCTACAACGAAATTAACATGGTTGATGCGTTTGGACATGTCCACATATTAAAATCGGACACGCTGCATTTGTATGCAAATTTTGTCCGTTACAATGGCGATACTAAATGGGCGCTGGCCCAGGGAAATGTCAAACTAATCAACAAAGAAGTTACGCTGACAACGGATACGCTCAATTACGATATGAACAACTCTGTTGGCTATTACGATAACTATGGTACCGTAAAAGACAGCACCAACACGCTTTACAGCAAAATCGGAGAATATTACACCCAACTGGATAAGGCTTTTTTCAAAACCGAAGTCGATGTAGTTACCGACACCTATAAAATGCTTTCTGATACCTTAGTGTATGAAACGGCAACAGGTGTTACGTCTTTTGTGGGACCAACTACGATCTTCGATGAAAAAGATACATTAATTGCTTCATCCGGTTTCTACAATACGGAAACAGGCGAAACAGAACTTCACGAGTACCCACTGATCAAAACAAAAGAACAAGATATAACTGCAGAGTCCATATTCTACAATAAGATCTCAGGCGATGGCTTGGCCGTTGGCGATGCCAGCATTCACGACTTTAAAAACCGGGTCATTATAAAAGGAAACCGGATTAACTATAATGATATAAAAAAGGAGTCCTTGGTGAACGATTCAGCACTTGTGCTGTTCTACACGCCCAAAGACACGCTATTTATGCATGCTGACACGCTGAAAACCCTGCCGGATACGATTGGAGATGAGAAGATCGTTTTGGGCTACTACGATGTCAAATTTTTCAGAACTGACCTGCAAGGCAAATGCGATTCGCTGGTCTATTTTACCAAGGATTCAACCCTCTGCTTATATCACAATCCGGTGATCTGGTCGCAGTCCAACCAAATGAAGGCGGAATATATGGAGATGGTTGCCAAGGATTCCATCAACCAGGAATTTGATATGCGAAAAGATGCCTTTATTATCGCTCAGGAAGATTCGACCCGATTCAACCAGATTAAAGGTCGAAACATGAAAGGGTTTATCAGAGGAAACGAACTATATAAAATTGATGTAGACGGAAACGGGCAAAGTTTGTATTACGCAAGCGACGACACTGGTATTATTGGCCTGAACAAAGCCCAAAGCAGCACGATTGAAATCCGCTTGAAAGAAAGCCAGGTTACCCGAATTGCTTTTATAACGACTCCCGACGGGAAACTAATTCCGGTACCGGATATCTCGGATACCGAAAAAACCTTGCCCGGTTTTGAATGGTTAGATGCCATTCGTCCGAAATCACTGGAAGATATCTTTATAAAATAAAAATAGCAGGAAAAAATCCTGCTATTTCAGTTGAGTGTTATCGTTGCTCAAATCAATACTCATCTTCATTGAAGAAAAAGTCATCTTTGCTCGGATAATCCGGCCAAATGTCTTCAATACTTTCGTAAACTTCGCCTTCATCTTCAATTTCTTGCAAATTTTCAATGACTTCAAGTGGCGCCCCGGAGCGAATCGCAAAATCGATCAACTCGTCTTTGGAGGCTGGCCAGGGGGCATCTTCCAGTTTTGATGCTAATTCTAGTGTCCAGTACATATTCGAGGGTATTTTTTAGTTTTATTTTTAATGATTTTGCGAATATAGAAAAAAATAGAACATGTACAACAAAAAATTTATTTCTTAATCTTTCCCTGAAATCCATGGGGTTTCAGCAATCTTTTTGTCAAAATTTAACTTTCTCGATAGTACAAAAAGGTAGTCTGAAAGTCGATTAATGTACTTGACCAGATTTTGATCAACTGAAAGTTGGCTTGCCAGCTCTACAATACGTCTTTCAGCACGACGACAAACGGTGCGGGCAACATGGGCAAACGAAGCTGCCTGACATCCGGTAGGCAATATAAAATGATCCAGTTTGGGAAGCACTTCAAACATGACGTCCATTTCCTTTTCCAAAACCTGAATATCTGTTTCGGTACAAGGCAATTGTTCTTTCAAGGCCCCCGCATTTTCATCCATCGCTAAATGAGCGCCAATAACAAACAACTTCGACTGCACTTCAGTTAACACTCCCCTGGCCCGGTCATCGTCTGTTGCTGATAAAACCAACCCGACATGACTATTTAACTCATCAACTGTTCCATAAGCTTCCAAACGAATATCAAACTTTTTAACGCGACTCCCGCCAATTAACCCGGTCGTCCCGTCATCACCTGTCTTTGTATAAATTCGTACTTCTTTTTCCATTCTACCATTCATTTATTATACTTCCCTATTCATCAATATCGCAGGAAATAAGAGAATTAAAATTAACTAATATACCGGCTCCGGATTAACAACATCCGATTCAACCTGCCCGTCTTTTAACCTAATTATACGATGAGCATGGCGCGCGATATCTTCTTCGTGTGTAACAACAATCAAGGTATTTCCTTGTTTGTGAATTTCTGAAAACAGTTGCATTATTTCCTCCGATGTTTTGGAGTCCAGGTTCCCGGTCGGTTCATCGGCCAATAAAATAGCCGGCTTATTAATTAACGCACGAGCCACGGCCACCCTTTGCCGCTGACCGCCAGACAGTTCGTTGGGCTTGTGCTCCATCCGGTCATCCAACCCCACACTGGCTAATATATTTTCGCCCCGTTCAACCCGTTGCTGCTTTTTTACTCCGGCATAAACCAAAGGCAACATCACATTTTCCAAAGCTGTATTTCGGGGCATCAGGTTGAAAGTTTGAAAGATAAAACCGATTTCAGAATTACGGATCTCTGCCAGTTCATCGTCCGACAGGTAACCAACATCCATTCCGTTTAAAACATAGTTGCCGCTGGTTGGTGTATCCAAACAACCAATAACGTTCATCATCGTTGATTTACCTGATCCGGAAGCACCCATTATCGCCACATACTCACCTTCGTGAATGACCAAACTCACAGAGCGGAGAGCTCGAACGATCTGGGTTCCTACTTTATAATTCTTAACAATATCTTTCAGATGAATGACTTCTTTCATGGGTTAGCTTTTTTCTGGTATTAATTGTTTTCGAGATTAATTGTTTGTTTTCAAAAAATTCAAGTAAATATAATCATATGCTACGAAAATAGATTCAGAAAAACCTTAATTAGTATAAAACGATTACCGATTTTTTAGGAATAATTTTCGTCTGATAATATTTTTAAACTGAAGTAAATCAAAAACAGGTTAATTTTTATCTTTGCTTCATGCCTGATTTTTTAGATCAAGATATAAAGTTTTTAGCGGGCGTTGGCCCCAAACGAGCAGAGCTGTTGAAAAAGGAACTTAGTATTTCAAGTTTCAGGGATTTGCTGTATTATTTCCCTTACAAATACATCGACCGAACCAAATTCTACAAAATCAGGGAGCTCGATGCCAGCCAGGCCTACATACAGGTAAAAGGGACGCTAGGCAATTTCGAATTGATTGGCGAAGGTCGCAAGCAGCGTTTAACGGCAAGCTTCCACGACGAAACCGGAAGCATGGACCTGATTTGGTTTGCCGGCATCAAATACATTCGCGAAAACCTGAAGCCGAGGCAGAATTACATTGTTTTTGGCAAACCATCTGTATTTAACGGTCGGATGAACATCATTCATCCGGAGATTGAAAGCCAGAGCAGCCAACAGGTGAGCACCGGGGTACTACAGGCCTTTTACAATACCACCGAAACCTTGAAAAAGCGTTTCCTGAACACCCGAGCCATTAACAAAATTCAACACAACCTGGCTGAATCCATCACAGGAAAAATATATGAAACGCTACCTGCCACGGTGCGCGAACCTTTGAAACTAATGCAGCTGGCAAAAGCCCTTCGGCAGATTCATTTTCCGGAAAACACTCAGGACCTGCAAAAAGCCACCTTCCGATTGAAGTTTGAAGAGTTGTTTTACATTCAGCTCAAGATCCTAAGCTTAAAGCACAAACGGCAGGAAGTTTTTAAAGGGTTTGTTTTTGAACAGGTTGGCTACAATTTCAACACGTTCTTCCAGAATAATCTCCCCTTTGAACTGACCGGGGCGCAAAAGAAAGTGACCAAAGAAATCAGGCGCGACTTAGGGAGCGGAAAGCAAATGAACAGACTGGTGCAAGGAGATGTTGGTAGCGGAAAAACACTCGTCGCGCTGATGGTTGCTTTAATCGCGTTCGACAATGGCTATCAGGCCAGCTTGATGGCGCCAACTGAGATTCTGGCTATTCAGCATTTCAATACAATCAGCCGAATGCTTCAGGGAATTGGGCTAAATGTGGCCCTGCTAACCGGATCAACCCGCAAAAAAGAAAGGGAACGCATTTACTCAGGTATCGAAAACGGCGACATTCAGTTCCTGATTGGAACACATGCATTAATCGAGGATACCGTCAACTTTCAAAAACTGGGATTGGTAATCATCGACGAACAGCACCGCTTTGGCGTGGCACAACGGGCTAAATTGTGGAAGAAAAATGCGGGCATCCCGCCACATGTTTTGGTAATGACCGCCACTCCCATTCCGCGGACCCTGGCAATGACCCTGTATGGAGATCTGGACGTTTCTGTCATCGACGAGCTTCCTCCGGGACGTAAACCCATAGAGACCCGCCACTACCTCGAGAACCGACGTAATCAGGTATATGATTTCATTCGCAATCAGGTCAACAAAGGACGTCAAGCCTACATAGTTTTCCCATTGATCAGCGAGTCGGAGAAGCTCGATTTGAAAAGCCTTGAAGACGGCTATGAGTTACTGAAAAAGGTATTTCCCCGCTTTAAACTGAGCATGGTACATGGCAAGCTAAAACCGGCAGAAAAGGATTTCGAAATGCAACAGTTTAAGGACGGAAAAACTCAAATTATGGTTGCCACCACCGTGATTGAAGTTGGTGTGGATGTACCGAATGCTTCGATCATGATCATCGAAAGTGCTGAACGTTTTGGCTTGTCACAACTTCACCAGTTGCGCGGCCGTGTTGGGCGGGGTGCCGAGCAGTCCTACTGCTTGCTGATGTCTTCATACAAAATCAGTAATGAAAGTCGGAAAAGACTGGAAACAATGGTTCGCACCAACGACGGTTTTGAGATCGCTGAAGTAGACCTCCAACTTCGTGGACCAGGCGATCTGGAAGGCACACAACAAAGCGGAATCGGCTTCAACCTGAATATAGCCAACCTGGGAAAAGATGGCGAAATACTCCGCATTGCAAGAGACGCAGCAATAGACATTCTTGATAACGACCCCCATCTTCAGAGTCGTGACAATCAACTTTTATCCTACCATTTACAACGGATGAAAACCACCGAGTTCGACTGGAGCATTATTAGCTAACAGCAATTTGAGGAGCATTTTTTTTGAATTCAAAATAAAGTAATTACATTTGCCGTGCAATCGATTGTACAAAGTCGTCAAAAACAATGACTTTTGTCAACAAACGCTATATCTACCTGTATATCAGCCAACATGAAATCATAAATAATCTCTATTATTTATAAAGAATATAAATAAGAATAGATATTTTAAAAATGATTTTACAACATAAGCAAGTTATTCAAATAGGTATAGTTTTGCAGCGAAAAAGCTTTTAGGGGGGTAATAATTTAGAAGGATGTCAGGAGAAATTACACACACGGGAATTATAAAGAAGCTTTCAGAAAAGGGGATAATCGTTGGCATAATTAACGAATCTGCATGTGCCTCTTGTCATGCCCAAGGGAGTTGCACAGCAGCAGACATGAAAGACAAAGAAGTTGAGATTCATCACTTCGAAGGGAATTATTCGGTCGGACAACAGGTAACGGTTATTGGCAAAACTTCTCAAGGTTTCAAAGCCCTGCTTTGGGGTTATTTAATGCCATTCATTCTTCTTTTGACCGTTCTCATCATAACAACCTCGCTAAATATTTCGGAAGGAATTGGCGGCCTACTGGCATTAGCTATTTTGGTCCCTTATTACTTTATCCTCTTTCTTTTCAGGAACCGGATGAAAAAAACGTTTGAATTTGAAATCAAGCCTTTACAATAATAAGTGAAATGAACATGACTATTGTTTATACTATTGTTAGTTTGAGCGCAATCGGAACCTTGGCAGCGGTGATTCTGTATTTTGTTGCTCAAAAATTTAAAGTATACGAAGATCCACGGATCGATGACGTTGAAAAAGCGCTGCCCGGAGCCAATTGTGGTGGATGTGGTTTTGCAGGATGCCGTGCATTTGCTGAAAGCTGTGTGAAAGCATCTGATTTATCAGATCTTTTTTGCCCGGTTGGCGGAAACGATTGCATGACAGGTGTCGCCGACATTTTAGGCATGGAAGCCGTTGTGCAAACGCCGAAAGTTGCCGTTGTCCGTTGTAACGGAGGATGTGACCAGCGACCAAAAACAAACCAATTTGACGGGGCCTCCTCGTGTGCGGTTGCTGCTTCACTTTACAGTGGCGAAACTGGTTGCCAATACGGTTGTTTAAGCCATGGCGATTGTGTTACTGCCTGCGATTTCGATGCGATTCACATGAATCCGGAAACCGGCTTACCCGAAGTGATTGATGACAAGTGTGTGGCCTGTGGCGCCTGTGTAGATGCCTGCCCGAAAAACTTGATCGAGTTACGCAAAAAAGCCCCGAAAGATCGTAAGATCTACGTTTCGTGCCGGAACGAAGATAAAGGTGGCGTGGCTAAAAAATCGTGCTCGGTTGCCTGCATCGGTTGTAGCAAGTGTTTTAAAGTATGTCCGTTTGATGCCATCACGATGGCCAACAACCTGGCCTATATCGATGCCGACAAATGTAAGTTGTGCCGTAAGTGTGTGGTTGAATGTCCGACAAATGCCATTGTTGAATTGAACTTTCCACCACGCAAACCCAAAACCGACCTGCCACCAAAACCTGCAGCTAAAACTGTGGAAAAAGCAGCAGCTCCAAAAGAGTCGGCAACAGATAGTCAAACCGAAAACAACGAAACTAAATAAGGAGGCCAATCGTGTTAAAAACGTTCAAAATTGGTGGGGTACATCCTGCTGAAAATAAGTTTTCAGCCGATAAAGCCATTGAAAAGCTGGCTTTACCTAAAAGTGTCTTTATCCCCGTCGCCCAACATATTGGAGCACCGGCCCAGGCGCTGGTTAAAAAAGGAGATCAGGTTAAAGTGGGACAAATTATTGCCCAAGCAGGCGGATTTGTCTCTGCAAACATTCACTCATCCGTTTCAGGAACAGTTAAGAAAGTAGATCTGGCGACAGATGCTTCCGGTTACCCGAAACAAGGCATTTTTATAGATGTGGAAGGAGACGAATGGGAAGATACCATTATTACGGATGACAAGCTGATCGAGAAATTCGATACAGACAGCAAAACCATCATCGATAAAATTAATGCGGCAGGTATTGTCGGCTTAGGCGGTGCCACCTTCCCTACCCATGTAAAACTGATGCCTCCTCCGGGATCAAAGGCAGAAATGCTTATTATTAATGGTGTTGAATGTGAGCCGTACCTGACTGCCGACCACCGTTTGATGTTGGAAAAAGGTCAGGAGATCCTGGTTGGAACCCGCATTTTAATGGCTGCGTTGGGCGTTAATAAAGCCTACATCGGAATTGAGAATAATAAAAAGGATGCAATTGGTCGTCTGAAAGAGTTAACAGCGTCAGAGTCGTCTATCGAAATTGTTCCTTTAAAAGTAAAATATCCGCAAGGTGGAGAAAAGCAGCTGATCAAAGCTGTTACCGGACGTGAGGTTCCTTCAGGCGCTCTGCCAATTGCAGTTGGTGCGGTTGTGAGTAACGTGGGTACAGCCTTTGCAGTTTACGAAGCTGTTCAAAAAAATAAACCGCTCATTGAGCGAGTTGTAACTGTAACCGGAAAGTCAGTATCCAAGCCTTCCAATTTCATGGTTCGTGTCGGTACACCGGTTAACGAACTGATTGATGCGGCTGGCGGCCTTCCGGAAGATACAGGGAAAGTAATCAGCGGTGGACCTATGATGGGAAAAGCCATCGCTTCGCTGGACGTTCCGGTAACCAAGGGAACTTCGGGAATCCTGATTATGCCTGACCAGGATGCTAAGCGGAAAACAAGTCAAAATTGTATCCGGTGCGGCCGTTGTGTTACTGTTTGCCCAATGGGATTGGAGCCTTTCCTGCTGATGACAGTCTCTGAAAGACAGATCTGGGATCGGGCCGAGTCTGATTGCATCATGGACTGTATCGAGTGTGGATCCTGCAGTTTCACCTGTCCTGCCGATCGCCCATTGCTCGACTACATCAGACTTGGGAAAGGCAAAGTCGGACAAATCATCCGCAGCAGAAAGAAATAAAACCAACAAACAAAAATCAACGAATCATTCAGAATAAATAAAAATGAGTAAACTGCTTACCATATCACCTTCACCACACGTTCATACAAGCGAGTCGGTGAATAAGATCATGTACCGGGTTATTCTGGCCCTTGTTCCGGCTTTAGTCTGGTCGGTATTCATGTTCGGCCTTGATGCTGTCCGTGTCACCTTGCTGGCTGTCGTGGCATGTATGGGATTTGAATACCTGATCCAACGTTTCATGATGAAAGAGGAACCGAAAATTACAGACGGTTCGGCTGCCTTAACCGGTATTTTATTAGCTTTTAACGTACCTGCGTCAATTCCCAGCTGGATCATCATCATTGGGGCGCTTGTTGCTGTTGGAGTCGGCAAACTATCGTTCGGCGGATTGGGAAACAATCCTTTCAATCCTGCTTTGGTGGGACGTGTGTTCCTGCTGATATCTTTCCCTGTTCAAATGACCAGCTGGCCGGTTGGCATCCATGCGCAAACCGATGCTGTGACTACAGCTACACCGCTGGCTATTTTAAAAGAAGGTGTAAAAGCGGGACAGCCAATTGCCGATCTGATGCACAAACTGCCGTCAAGCATTGATCTGCTGTATGGTAATATCGCCGGTTCAATGGGTGAAATTTCAGCAGCCCTCTTAATATTGGGGTTTGCCTATATGCTATGGAAGCAAGTAATTACCTGGCACATTCCGGTTTTCGTACTGGGAACCATTTTCATGTTCCAGGGAGGTTTGTTCCTGCTGAATCCCTATAAATTTATCGAGCCGGTATTTCACCTGTTAACCGGTGGAGCCATGCTTGGAGCGATATACATGGCAACCGATATGGTAACTTCCCCAATGACCCACAAAGGACAGTTTGTTTATGCGTTGGGTATTGGAGTGATCACCGTGCTTATTCGTAATTTCGGAGCTTATCCTGAAGGTATTTCCTTTGCCATTTTAATTATGAACGGTTTCACGCCGCTGATTAACGTGTACCTGAAACCTAAACGCTTTGGAGGGAAAAACTAATGGCTACTATAAAATCAAGTTTTCAGAATATGGTTTTGACCCTGTTTGCGGTCACCCTAATATCGGCAACAGTACTGGGTTTTGTACACAGTCTGACTAAAGATGCCATTGAGGCATCGAAACTAAAAGCTCAAAACGAAGCGATTAAATCAATTCTTCCGGAATTCGATAGTTTAGGTGAAAGCTGGAAAGCAGCTCCGACAGAAGGCGGAGACAGTCTGACCTTCTTCCCTGCTTACGACGCTTCGAAAAATCTGGTTGGTGTCGCTGTTAAAACTTATAGCAAAAATGGTTTTAGCGGATTAATTGAGCTCATGGTTGGCTTTAAGCCCGACGGTGAAATCAGCGGCTACCAGGTATTGGAACACAAAGAAACTCCGGGATTAGGATCGAAGGCTCAAGCTTGGTTCAGCAACGAAACAAAGCCCAAACAAAATATCATCGGCAAAAACCCGGAAACAACCGACATGCACGTTAGTAAAGACGGTGGTCAGGTAGATGCGATTACTGCTTCGACAATTACTTCTCGCGCGTTTCTGGAAGCTGTACGTCGCGCCTACGACACTTATAAAAACAATTTACCGGCTGCCGAAGAAGAGCCGGCGGTTTCATCAGAACCAGAATCAGAAGGAGGTGAATCATGAATCAAATGAATAATTTCACAAAAGGATTTTTTAAGGAAAACCCCATTTTTGTTTTGCTGTTGGGGATGTGTCCTACCCTTGGAGTAACGTCATCGGCCATCAATGGTTTGGGGATGGGATTAGCAACAACCTTCGTTCTGGTGATGGCCAACATTGTGGTTTCAATGGTTAAAAATATCATTCCTGAAAAAGTGCGAATCCCAAGTTTCATCGTTATCATCGCCGCTTTTGTAACCGTGGTTGAGCTGCTCATGCAAGCCTACCTCCCTGCCCTGTTTAAGAGCTTAGGCTTGTTCATCCCTTTGATTGTAGTGAACTGTATTGTTTTGGGACGTGCCGAGGCATTCGCTTCTAAAAACGATGTGCTGTCATCTGCAGTTGACGGAGCAAGCATGGGACTCGGTTTCTCACTGGCATTGACCATGCTGGGAACCATTCGCGAATTCCTGGGAAGCGGTATGATGTTTGGCATCAAAATTTTCCCTGAAGATTATGGGATGCTCCTTTTTGTATTGGCACCAGGTGCATTCATCGCCTTAGGTTATCTGATTGCTTTAATTAACCGAATTAGAAAAGTATAGGAGATACGAACATGGAATATATATTAATCATTATATCAGCCGTATTTGTACACAATATTGTACTCTCTCAATTCCTCGGAATATGTCCGTTCCTTGGTGTATCGAAACGTATTTCCACCGCCGTGGGAATGACCGGTGCCGTCACCTTTGTGTTGGTTTTGGCGACCATCGTTACCTACCTGATTCAGAAAAACATTTTGGATCCTTTCAACATTGGTTACCTGCAAACGATCTCCTTTATTCTGGTTATCGCTTCGCTGGTTCAGTTGGTTGAAATTATCCTTAAAAAAGTAAGTCCTTCGCTGTACCAGGCGTTGGGTGTTTTCCTTCCGCTGATTACCACTAACTGCGCGATTTTGGGGGTTGCCATTCTGACCATTCAAAAGGATTTCAACCTGATGGAAAGTGTTGTGTTTGCGATTGCCAACGCACTTGGCTTTGGTCTGGCACTGGTTCTGTTTGCCGGACTGCGCGAACACCTCGAACTAATCGAAATTCCCAAAGGTTTGAAAGGAACACCGATTGCACTGATCGTTGCCGGTATTCTGGCCATGGCTTTCATGGGATTCAGTGGTTTGGTTTAAAAATTACATGCAAACATATCGTTAGAAAGGCAGCCCTCGGGTTGCCTTTATTCATTTATCGTATTTCCGGAATGCTATCCTTTACATAGAAATAAGCCGGTATTTAACCGTACTTCTGAAAAGTTGAATACATTTATAGCTACAACCGATACTTGTTTCTATGAAAAGAATAATCGCCCTCCTGCTGCTTGCTGCAGTTTTGCTTCAATGTACCCCGGCTCCAAAGAAAGCTGGAATTAATCGGAAATCCGGTCTGGTTGCTCAATCAGCGATGGTCGTTTCGGCCCGCGAAGAAGCTTCCGAAATCGGACTGGCTATTCTGAAAGAAGGTGGCAATGCTTTCGATGCCATGGTGGCAACCGACCTGGCGTTGCTCGTTGCCTTCCCTTTTGCCGGCAACATAGGTGGTGGCGGCTTTATGGTTTATCGCCTGAACAATGGCGACTGCGGAGCAATCGATTACCGCGAAAAAGCACCGCTGGCAGCCACGCACGACATGTACCTGGACGACAAGGGCGAAGTAATCCCGGGCAACAGCACACTCGGTGCGATGGCAATCGGAGTTCCCGGAACCATTGCCGGGTTATTCGCGGTTCATGAAAAACTGGGTTCCTTTCCGATGGAAGACTTGATTCAACCAGCCATCGACCTGGCGACAAAAGGCGTTGTGGTCAGCGAAAAACAAGCCAATCGACTAAACCATTACAAACAGCATTTCAACACAGCCAACGGCAGAACCATTCTGCTCGACAAGGAATGGACAGCCGGAGACACCATCCGGTATCAGGAGCTGGCCGGAACGCTAACCCGTATCCGCAACAATGGCAAGGATGAATTCTATAAAGGTCAAACGGCTCAGCTAATCGTCGACTATGTGCAACAATTGGGCGGTATTCTGACCATGGAAGATTTGGCGGCTTACGAAGCGAAGTGGCGTACACCAATCACCTTCACCTATAAAGACAACAAAATTATAGCAATGCCGCCACCTTCAAGCGGAGGAATTTGCCTGGCGCAAATTCTAAAGAGTATTGAGCCCTTTCACATCGGGCAATATAAGCAGAACTCCGTTCAATACATCCAACTGCTCACCGAAGCCGAACGCCGGGCCTATGCTGATCGAGCACATTTTTTGGGTGACCCCGACTTTGTCGATATCCCAACAGACAGCCTGACGGATCAAGCCTACCTGAACCGGCGAATGGCTGATTTCTCCTGGGACAAAGCGACCCTGTCAAGCGATGTCTCGCACGGTGAACTAAAAGGCTACGAAAGCAACGAAACAACCCACTACTCCATTGTCGATTCACAGGGGAATGCCGTTTCTGTAACGACAACTCTGAACGGCGCCTACGGATCGAAAGTGTATGTGGCAGGTGCCGGATTCTTCCTGAACAACGAGATGGACGATTTCAGCTCGAAACCGGGAACACCGAATATGTTTGGTTTAATCGGCGCCGAAGCCAACGCCATTGCGCCTCAAAAGCGCATGCTGAGCTCGATGACACCGACAATCGTTGAACAGGATGGCCAGCTAAAAATGGTGGTGGGATCACCCGGAGGATCAACCATTATTACCTCGGTTGCGCAAAATATATTGAATGTGCTGGAGTACGATATGAGCATGCAGGAATCGGTCTCGATGCCTCGCTTCCATCACCAGTGGCTACCGGATGATATTCGCTTCGAACCGGGTTTCGACAGCCTGGTGTTTGCTCCCTTGCGTGAATTGGGCTACCTGATCGATCTAAGCAACTCTCCCATTATCGGCAAGGTTGATGCGGTGCTGGTATTACCCGACGGCACACTCGAAGGTGGTGCCGACCCGCGTGGCGACGATAAAGCTGCCGGCTTCTAAGTGGTGTTTAGACGACAAGATAATTGAAGATACCGAAAATATTCAGCGGGTTTTAAATGACGAAAGGGTGCACCATGTGCCCCCTTTCTATATCTGTCTCAGATTGCTTTCTATCTGCTATTTCAACAGGAAGCTCAAGCGAGCGAAAAGAAATCTTCCGCCAATTCCAAATTGCTGAGCTCTTCTCGACCAGTCGAAACGGCCGTCACTTCTGTTATTTCCGCCGTCAGCCAATTCCTGCTTGGCTCTGTCCGGATAAATGTCGAATATGTTGTTTGCTCCAACAGTCACAGTTACGCCACTGGCCACATTATAACCAACCGACAAGTCTGTAACAACCTTGCCCGTGAATACCTGTTGACGATCAATATTAGTCGTCGCTTCGGTAACCTTTCCGAAATAAACATTCCGAAGAAATACATTAAACTTCGATGTGGTTAACGAGTTGGACAAATTCACTTTTGTGCGTGGCACCGCTTCTTCCAAATACACCCGGCTATCTTCAGGGAAATAAGTATTTACCAATCCGGCATCTCTTAATACTTTCGATGATTTGATATCGCCAACCTGATTGGTTTTGGAGAGGGTTGCGGAAAGGTCTGATTTCAATAGCGAACTCTGACCAATCTTGGTTTTCTGAGTCAGCACAATATCCAGACCTTTCGATTCCGTATCAATCGCATTGGCAAAGAAAGATGCAGCGGTTGCATTAGCCTGAGCCAACAGATTGTCTAACTCGGTACCTGTTCCCGGTCCTTGAAATTGACCGGTGTATACAACGCGGTCGTCAATCGCTATAAAATAACCATCGACCGTAACCGTTAAATTGGCTGTTGGTACTTTAGCTGTAAAACCGGCGCTCACACTGCGTGAAGTTTCCTCTTTCAGTTTCGGAATTCCCAACAATTTAGCGGCGCGGCTATCATTCGAGAAGGTACCAACTTCCTGCGGGTTACCATTCTGGTCGAAAATTGTCGAAGTTGAATTGAAATACAACTGGTGAAGCGACGGTGCGCGGAAACCTGTATTGAAAGCAGCCCTGAGATTCAAATTTTCGCCGGCTTTAACTAAGGTCGCCAACTTGAAGTTAATGGTTGAACCGAAGTCGGAATAGTCTTCAAAACGAGTCGCAAAGCTTACCAATACGGCTTCTGTCAAGTCGGCTTCTATATCGAAATAACCGGCGATACTGTTCCGGTTTCTCGACAATTCGTTATTTGGGCTAAATCCCGGGAATACCTGTGATCCGCCCGGTCTGGCTGAACCGAAGAAATCGACCGATGGCGATTGAGAGGCTAACGTAATGACCTGACCTTCGCTGGTATATTGTGCATACGAAGCTTGTTCGCCAGCCATAATCTCATAGTTTTCCAACCGGTATTCTGCTCCGAAAGCAATGTTTAAGCCCGATAGAATATCATCATAAAAACGGTCCACATCCAGGTTTACTGTATTCTGCATAAAGGCGAATCCCCCGGCATCAAAAGTCGTTGGAGATGATTTCTGCATCGATGCATTGAAGGTATTTCCGATAATATACATGAACGCGTTCTTTCCGTAGGTATTACTGAAATCAACATTCCACTCGGAAACCTTTCCTTTGATCCCCATTGAAACGGACTTATCTGAAATTTCTGAATTGATTTCCGGTAAAAATCCATTAATATAGGCCGGTGTGTATGTTCTGCTTTGATTAGGCAGACGGTAGAAACCGGCTGAATTACCATTTCTGGAGCTAACGCCCGCAAAGGAATACAGTTCTGTTCCTTTATCATCCAAAGGGAGTCTGAAGTTAGCAAAGAAGCGTCCGCCGCGCAAAGCCGATTGTCCGACACGCATATTGAAATCGCTTCTGGTAAATCCGCGTGCAGCCAGTTCCGCATCGGTATTATCAGCTGATAAGATCCCTTGAAGTTCCGATTTTGAAGTAGCACCATTGAGGTTTATTCCTGCTTCGTTGGCATACTGAAGAACATCCGTAACATCGTCGTCCAACAACGAAGACAAATCATAACCATCGTTGTTTGCGAAACGTTCCACCGTGTTATACAGGTTGAAAACAGAACCTTCCCATTCCTTCATCCGGCTATAGTCTTCCCGGTAATCAAAATCACCGGTGAAGTTGATGAAACCACCTTTATCGCCTAAAGCCAGGCCATAATTAGCACTTACATTCACGGTTTCGCCGTCAACACCACCTGTTTGATCGTTGGCGTTTTTGCTGACGTTAGCACCCGTTGTTACTTTAAAATCCAACTGATCGGTGCTCGTATTTAAGACAATATTGATAACCCCTGCAATCGCATCGGAACCGTATTGCGCAGCAGCTCCGTCGCGCATTACTTCGATCCGTTTGATGCTGGCTGCCGGAATGGCATTTAAATCGGTCCCTACACTACCCCGGCCAAACGTACCATTCACGTTTACCAACGACGAAGTATGACGGCGTTTCCCATTTATCAGTACCAATACCTGGTCGGGTCCCAAGCCCCGCAACGATGCCGGGTCAATATGATCGGTACCATCCGAAATAGTTTGTGTATTCGAAGAAAATGAAGGAGCGACATAATTCAGTATCTGGTTCAGATTGACCTGTGGTCCTGCTGAAGTAAGTTCGCTGACATCAATCACATCAACCGGAACGGGTGTGTCCACTGCCGTCCTGTTCGGGTTTCTTGTTCCCACAACAGCGACTTCTGCAATTTCAATTCCCGGTTCCAAGATAACTGTTATCGACGTCTTGCCGTCCATAAGTACTTCTTTAGCATCAAATCCAACAAAGCTGACAACCAAAACATCGCCTTGTTTAACTTCCATGCTAAATTTTCCATCGAGATCAGTCGATGCGCCGTTGAAAGTTCCTTTGATGATTACAGAAGCTCCCGGCAAGGGCTGCTGTCCATTATCTTTTACAACCCCACTTACTTCGTACGACTGCGCGTACAAACAACCTGAGAGAAATAAAAATGCTAGTAAAACCTGAATTCTAATTCTCATAATATTTATTTTTCCTGATTTAATTAATCAAATATCACGTTTCTTAACATTCTTTAATACTTTTTGTTTCCATCGAACATATATTGATATCTAAATCTTAACATTTAACGCCATTCGAAATCTTTTTGACCGCTCAACGGCAACATAGCAAGCAATAAGACAACTAAAGAACGCTCATAGTAAACCGCTCGAAACAGGCCAAACGAAAGGATAGTCAGGCTAAAACAGAACTAAAATAGTTGGAAACAGAACTAATTTGATCAAAAAAAGCATCTCAACGGATGCCATACGATAGAATTAAGGTGCTTTTCATTCCTCAGCCCGGGGATCGTCTTCCACAATGGCATAATGATAATTGTCTTTCCACTCCCCCCGAATCGGCAAAATCTTCCGTCGCAATCCCTCCCTGATCATACCCGATTTCTCAAGCACCCGGATTGATGCAGCGTTTTCAGTGGCAACTCCGGCTTCCACCTTATGCAGTTTAAAATCGTCGAAGCCTGCTTTAATTAACCTCCTGGCAACTTCGGTGGCATATCCCCGGCCCCATTGCGCCGGAAGCAGGTTGTAAAAGATTTCTCCAAGTTTGAATTTATTGGCCGACAGGGTCATTCCCGCCTCACCAATAAATTCATCGGTGTCTTTCCGGGTAATCTTCCAATGGTACATGGTTCTGTTGACCGATGTCCGGTCCGAAATTCGTGGCCACATATTGGCTTTGGTTTCTTCGAGCGACTGAGGGATGCCAAGCGTATTGTATTTATCGACCTCCGGAAGCGAGTGCAGCCGATGAATATCCTCGGCATCGTCCCAGCAAATTGCAGTTAGTTTTAGTCGTTTGGTTTCTAAATCCATCTGTTTGCGCCTTTTATTTCGGAGCTTCCCGGTTTCCTATTTGATACGACCCGATGGGCGGAAGTTTATCGGGCGATAGTTTTTTGCTAAACGTCTTCCCCGCTTTTTTCGAATAATAAATCAGCGAGTCTTTCCAATTCCCCTCATAACAGTCTCCCTGAAAATTAACGAACACCAATCCCGAATCTGAATCAATGCTGAGATGAATAATATTCGGCTCGCCGCTCTCTTCCGAACACTGGTAATATTGATAATCCTGCTTGAAAATTGAAATCTTAAAGGGCGAACTAACGACCATGCCTTCCTTAATTTTGCTGTAATAGCTGATCTCCGGTTCCCAACTAAACAGGACAAATTCGGGCAGTTCGGCACTGGTCAATTCCGCTAAATAAGTCAATCCCTTCGACTGCAATATTTGATTTTTGTCGCGGGTATACTCATCGCGGGGGCTCCAGTCCGAATTAACTTCAAGCAGGTCTGTATCGATGTGATACGTGTATAATTCGGTTGGGCAGTCGCAGTCCGACCAGTCGGTGCGGGTAAAAAGGATCGAATTTGTTTGCGGGTCAAAACCAATGAAGTCGATAATTTGCGGGCCGTTCACCGTTGCAAAACCGGCCAGCGACTGAACGCAGCACACGACGACGAATGCGATTAGTTTTGGTATTGACATGAAGGACGACTGTTTAACTTGTTGTAGGTTTGTTTTACTCGTTAAAAAAGCTTTTGGTTATACTTGCTGAAAATAATTTATCGCCTGCTCCATTTTTTGCTGTCCGAAACGCAGGAGCCGTTCCATTCGGCAAAAACAGCTAAAAGCGAATCGATTTCAACTTGGGGCTGCACGATCTGCGGTAACACTGCCGGGCCATCCACACCATCAGAATCGCCGACAGAACCATGATGGTGATCGCTACCGCATTGATTGTTTTCAGCTTCGTTAAGGCTTCCGGCAGCCTGTCACCCGCAACGCGTTCAATGCCCAACGAACTGAATGTCCGATCAAGCTTGGCTAAAAAGTCGATCTGCTCGCCCAGTCGAAGGTGTCCCGGGATCGACAGTCCGGCATCGTCTGCCTGGCCTATCCGGATATCGAACTGGTAGTTTTTAAAATATTTCACATAAATTCCGGAAGCCAGGCCGATGCTTCCAACGACAAAGAAAATAATCAGGTAAGTGGTTTTCATGTTGGGTTGCTTTTGGTTTTTGATCGTGTCGATTTTCGTTCTTTAATTTAACATTTTTCATCCGACTAAACAGATCATACAACGAAAAGAAATTGTTACCAATGAGGCTAATTTTGCATCAACCGTTCAACGAATGTTCGCTCGGCCAACTGGCTGGCAGGGCCAGAGCAATAAATAGTTGTTCATGCGTAGTTGGCATGGTCGGGGCATTATCGTTTGATAATTTCGCCACCAACGCGTCGGGCAGGCAATTATTAGTTGATAATTACCTCCCCAGCCTCCGGGGAACCAATTATCGTTTGATAATGCCTCCACCAATGCGTCGGGCAGGCAATTATTAGTTGATAATTACCTCCCCAGCCTCCGGGGAACCAATTATCGTTTGATAATGCCTCCACCAATACGTCGGGCAAGCAATTATTAGTTGATAATTACCTCCCCAGCCTCCGGGGAACCAATTATCGTTTGATAATGCCTCCACCAATACGTCGGGCAAGCAATTATTAGTTGATAATTACCTCCCCAGCCTCAGGGGAACCAATTATCGTTTGATAATGCCTCCACCAATGCGTCGGGCAGGCAATTATTAGTTGATAACGACCATTCTTTACCATCAATCGGAGAGGAATGAACGCCATCTCCGAAAAATAACTTCAACTATGTCAAATACATGTTCGAGGACATAAAAAAGGGCTTGATTTATATCGCTCACTTGCAGTAACTTGCTTAGAAATTCAACTGACCAATAATAAGTTAAAAACAATATCCCGATTTATTAATCCCAAAAAACCAATCAACATGAGGATTCCCAAATTAGTAATAAACAGCCGGAACACGGAGGTAAACGCGGTAACCGGACGAATTAGTGATGAATATCATCAGAAACTGGAAGGTGACCTGACTCTTGGTCCGCTCTTCGTGGAAATCGACTCGGGCAACCAGAAATTAACGGTCGCGATAGAGCGGATGAAAGCCGAATCGGACCTGGAAGTAATGGATGCCAAACGCGACAGCGCCCACCATTCCCTGTATTATTTTGTGTATGGTTTAAGCCTGAGCTCAACGGCGGCAACCCGGAGTGCAGCCACCCAAATACTGGCGGTGCTCAACCATTACGGACTTGCTGTTACCGAGGAAAATTACGACATGGAAAGTTCGAAACTGGATTCGTTGTTGCTGGATTTAGCCTCGCCTGAGCTCGCCGCTGCCATTGCGGTACTAACCGGAAGTGCGGCATTGATTGCTGATTTACAAACAGCACAGGATGCCTTTAAAGCGGCCCGTCTGGCGTACCAGGAAGAATGCGCTGCTGAAGGGCTGAAGTCCAATGCGACACACATTAAACGCGACGTGGTGAAACTAATCAACGATAAACTGATTACGGTTTTGAACGGTTTGGTGGTGACTGCCCCCGACACGTACACCGCGTTTGCCACGGTTGTTGTCGAAATTATTGCCACCAATAACGAAGTGGTGAAAAAGCGTAAAATCCAACAACCCGAACCAACCGAGTTGGTTTAACAGCCTGCGAAACTCACGTTTATTTTTCCCATAAATGTTAGGTTAGTTGAGCGTCGGCCTTCGGGTCGGCGCTTTTTATGTGCCGTAAGGTACCAATTCGTTGGAGCTTTGCCCAGGACTCCACCCACTTTTTGTGTCCTTGTCCGTTCGGTCAGCGAAGCAACAGAACAAAAAAAGGCACCCTTTCGGATGCCTTTCTGAATATGCTGTGTCAGCCTTTTCTATTTACCTGCGCCGGCTTCTGAGAAGCCGGACATAATTTCATCCAGGTTAAAGGAAGCTGGTTTCTGTCGCGGCGGGAAGTCGGCAAAGGTCGCGATCATTTTTGCGGCATAGGCCTGTGCACCAACGGCAATAAACTGGTCTCGTTCTTCCATCCAGGTATAGTAATCGTTGGCATTGTGCTGAGCACGTTCAAACGGATCCATACGCAGATCGAAAAGCAATGGAATACGAAGTTTAATGAAAGGATACATCCATACCCCCATTTTTGACGATTGCTGTTCCATGAATACCACTTTCCAACGGTCGTAACGCATAGCTACCAAATCGCCGTCATCGCTCCAGTAAAAGAATTCGTGACGTGGCCAGTTCGACTGGCCGTACTCATCTTTGGTGACCTGCTTCTCACCCGTCAGGAAAGGCAACAGGTTATAGCCATCTAAATGAACCTTGTAGGTTCTGTCGACACCTTTATAGCCGTTTAGCAACTCTTCTTTGATCTTCGGATCGCCCACAGCGGCCATCAATGTCGGCACCCAATCGTTTCCTGCCACGATTTCGTTGGTAACGCTACCGGCTTCGATTTTAGCAGGCCAGCGTACCAAACAAGGAACCCGGTAACCGCCTTCCCAGTTGGTGTTTTTCTCGCCTCGGAAAGGTGTAATGCCACCGTCGGGCCACATGTTAAAGTGCGGGCCGTTATCAGTCGTATAAATAACGATCGTATTTTCGGCAATGCCCATTTCATCGAGTTTGTCGAGAATTTGCCCGATCTGGTCGTCGTGTTGCATCATTCCGTCGGCATAGAAATTTAACCCTGATTTACCGGCATACTCTTCCGGCGGGTGAGTCACGTAATGCATACGCGATGTGTTGAACCAGCAAAAGAATGGCTTATCATCATCCACCTGTTTTTCCATAAAATCAACAGCTGCATTCAAAAACTCCTGATCAACGGTTTCCATTCTTTCTTTAGTCAGCGGGCCGGTATCTTCCACTTTACCATCGGCATAGGAATGAATTACTCCACGCGGACCAAATTGTTTTCTGAAGTTTGGATTTTTAGGATAATCCGGATTTTCGGGCGCTTCTTCCGCATTCAGGTGATACAAGTTTCCATAAAATTCGTCGAAACCATGTTCGGTGGGTAGAAACTCATCGAGGTCGCCCAGGTGGTTTTTACCAAACTGACCGGTAGCATACCCCAGTGGCTTTAACATTTCGGCTAAGGTAGGGTCTTCGGGCTGAATTCCGAGCGTAGATCCCGGTAGTCCAACTTTAGTCATCCCGGTTCGAACCGGCATCTGGCCGGTAATGAAAGCAGCCCTCCCTGCCGTACACGACTGCTCGGCATAGTAATCGGTGAACTGCATTCCTTCGTTGGCAATCCGGTCGATGTTGGGCGTCTTATACCCCATCATTCCCTTATTGTTATAACTGAGGTTCCAAAAACCAACATCGTCACCCATAATGACCAGGATGTTGGGTTTGTTTTGCGCAAACGTTCCAAAGGAGAACGCCAACAAACAAACAACTGTACTAACTGAAAAAAACTTGAGTTGTTTCATAGATTATATAATTAATATTCAAGATTAAGAATCCTACTTTCTTCTCCATCCAGTCTATTATCAATCCTTCACTCACTAAAACGACAGCTAATTAAACATCCCCTTCAACAACAAGATCAGTTGCCAATCGCAAGTCCATTCAAGTTATCACCTTTTGTTGAGTTAACATATCATCTATCCGATGTTTTTTATGTTTTTTGACAAAAAAAGGCACCCCTTCGGATGCCTTTCTGTTTTTGTAACGAAAATATTTTATTGTCTTGTATCCGATTTCAGGATGGCATCAATGGCTTTATTAACATCGAGTGAAGCAGCAGCCTGACGCGGCGGGAATTCCTTGAAGCTTTCAAGATGCTTTTGCAGTAAACCAATGGCCGGCTGCATCACCCACGATTTATGCATAATCAGTTCGAAACCGTAGATATCGTCATACTTTTCAAAGGGGTCTTTCCGCAGGTTAAACAGCTGGGGCATCGTGTGTGTCACCATATCGTCGAAGTATCGTTCTTTGGTCGCGAAATGCATTTTCCAGGGGCCTACGCGCATGGCTGTCAAACTGGATTCGTAATAGTAGAAGAAGTAATTACGGGCTGACTTATCGGTTTTTCCTTCCCAATAATCCAGGTTGTTGAACCCATCGATATGCACTTTGTAGGTCATATCGCCGATTTTCTTTCCTTCTTTCAGTTCGTCAGTTATATTCGGGTCACCCACGGCCGCCATCACTGTTGGAACGACATCTTCATGAGCTGAAATGCCGTTGCGGATTAAACCGGCAGGAATTTCATCCGGCCAACGCACCAGAAATGGTGCCCTTAAACCGCCTTCGTAGGTTGTCATCTTTTCGCCGCGGAACATGGTCACACCGGCATCGGGGAAAGTACTTTGCTCTGGGCCGTTATCGGTGGTGTAAATCACGATGGTGTTATCGGCTATTCCGAGCTCATCCAGGTAGTCGAGAATTTCACCAACCTGCCCGTCATGCTCCATCAAACCCGAACCAAAAAGGTCCATATCGGTACTGATTGGTGTAGCGAGATTGCGCGATTCTTCTTTCAAGTGGGTATACACGTGCATGCGGCTGGTAGCATGCCAGATAAAGAAAGGTTTGCCGGCATCGTGTGCCCGTTTCATAAAGTCTTCGGTTTTGGCAACCAGGGTATCGTCTAAACTTTTCATCATTTCCGAAGTCAGCGGACCAAGATCTTTCACCTTTTGCTTACCGATAACGCCAAAGCGCGGATCTTCTGTTGAATCGTACTTGTCAGCCGCATACGACTCAATGATCCCACGAGGACCATATTGGTCGTAGAACTCTTTGCTTTTGGGATAGTCAGCTTGCTCTTCTTCTTCCGAAACGTTCAGGTGATAGAGGTTTCCGTAGAATTCGTCGAAGCCATGAACTGTTGGTAAGTGTTCGTTCCTGTCTCCCAGGTGGTTTTTACCAAACTGTCCGGTCATGTAGCCCATCGGCTTTAGCAATTCGGCCAAGGTTGGGTCTTCCTTTTTCAGCCCCAGTGGGTTTCCGGGTTGTCCAACCGTGGTTAAGCCCGTGCGAACCGGCTTTTGTCCGGTAATGAAAGCAGCGCGCCCGGCGGTACAACTGGGCTGCGAATAGTGGTCAGTAAACAGCACGCCTTCTTTCGCAATGCGGTCGATATTGGGTGTTGGGTACTGCAAGCCCAAACTGTAACAACTTAATGCATTTGGGGCAACGTCATCAACCATGATGACCAGAATATTGGGTTTGTCTTGCGCAAACGTTCCAAAGGAGAATGCCAACAAACACATAACTGTACTAACTGAAAATAACTTGAGTTGTTTCATAGATTCTATAATTAATATTCAAGATTAAGAGTCATACTTACTTCTCCATCCAGTCTACTATCAATCCTTCACCCACTAAAAACGACAGCTAATTAAACGTGCCTTTTCGCAACAAGATCGGATGCCAATCGCAAGTTCATTCAAGTTATCACCTTTTGCTGAGTTAACATATCATCTATGACCTGTTTTATTATCCTTTATTTATTTTTTTGTAGCACAAGCAACTTTTTGTAGTCTTAAAAAGGTTGCTAACAATCTGCGTTGGCTACTTGTGGCCTAAAAAATCTCCAACTGGTCGAAATCAATTTGGATCTGACCTTTGATCAGGCCATTGGTATCTTTGAGTTTGCTGCCATCGGATTTGCCTAGGAATTTTAGCGGAACCGAAAACCGGGTTGTCTCGAACGACACAATTGTTTGATCCGGATAGTTTCCTTGCGAGTAATGGTGAACCATCGTAAACAGGCCGGCATCCTTGGTCGTCAGCACCATTTCATCGATTCGGGGTTCCGCCTTCAGCAGCTTAATATCGGCTGTTACCCAATCGCTTTTCGGGTCGAGCGAAACCAGTTTAAAGGTCTGGTAGGCCTCATTCTCTCCGGTTTCAATCCAATGAACAGCCTGGTTCAGCAACTCAGTAAACTGCTTCATCAAACCTTTTTTCGGCAACAAAATAAGCCCTTCGCCTTTCACCTTGATTTTCCCGTCGTTTTGCGCTTCAATTTCAACCTTTTTCTGAGGGGCTTCGATCCCCGGAACATCAATCGTTAAAGTAATGATCGCATTAAACCCAGTCGGAATATCATAGCGTTCTTTCAACTGCGCAAGTACATCGGGCTGAGCTGAAACAGCATTCGAAAAAACGAATAAGACTGAACATAGCAGTAAGATTCTCTTCATCATTCGGTAATTTTTAAGCGCTGAAAGCGAATTACAGAGACAACAACAGCCAAGGCAATAAAGCCTGACAAACATCCCACCGACCACAGAATTTCGCCATAATCGGGTTGGGAATAAAAAAATAATTGCCATTGGGCTAAGTGGTAAGTGATCAGAAAATTATCCCAACCCGGGAAAATAGTCGGTGCCAGGGTTTGCAGCAGCGTGCTGACGACGATAACCCCCAGAGTGATCAGAATGGTAACCAGCGAACGGCGCGTAAAGAAGCTAACAGTAACTGAAAAGACAGCCAGTGCGCTCATTCCGAGCAGCGCAAAAGCAAAGGCACCCAGAAAGCGCAAGGGCAAGGTCTGCTCTTCGATAATCTGTAACCCATTAAAGAGTACCACCAGGTCGCCACCGCCAAACAGGCGAAAACCAGGTGCGATGGTCACCAGCATCCAAACCATCAGAAACAAAACAACAAATGCAACAGCAGTTAATTGCTTGGCCAAAACCAATTGGTAACGCTTCACGGGGCGGGTCATCAACAGGCGAATGGTGCCATTCTCAAGCTCGGAGCTGAATAAATCGCCGGTCACAATCACGACAAGCACCGGCACATGAATCCAAAGCGTATTCAGGATCAGATAGACAACCAAGTAGGCATTCAAAATGCTTCCCTCAATGACAAAATTAGCCTGCAGAGCCTGTAGCAAGTAAGCTACAGCCTCCTGTCCCTGGGCTTTCATTCCCCAAAAGATAAGGGCGACCAGCAGTACCAGCAGGCACAAACTGAGCCAGGTTCGGGGCTTCAGCAACAGTTTTTTCAGTTCAAATTGAATTAAAGCTATCATGCGCTATCTCCATATATTTATCGTACAACAAGCTCGACCGTTCCACCCGGTAAGGAACCAATCCCTTTGCAACCATCTTTTGCAATAGCTGTTCCGACTCGTTAATGCTGGCCTGCATTTGCCAACAATTTCCTTTAAACTGAAGTCCCGGAAATTCGTTCTCCGGCAAATCGGCTTCGTCTGAAAACCAAAAACGAACCATCTGGCGATTCTCCCGCTCATGCTGCATCGAGCCGGTTAAATACACGCGGCCCCTGTTTAGCAATACAAAATCATCGGCAATAGCTTCAATATCTTCCAGCAGATGAGTCGACACCAAAATCCCCTTTCCTTGTTGTTTCAGGTCAAAAAGTAATTGCAGCATTTGCACTTTCACTTCAGGATCAAGTCCATTGAACGGCTCGTCCAATACCAGGAATGGCTTGTCATCAGCCAACGCCTGTGCCAGTCCCAAACGCTGCTTCATGCCGCGCGAATAGTGTTGTACTTTTTTGGTCGCATCTTTTTCCAGACCGACCAATCGCAACAACCTGGTCGCATCAGCGCTGCTTCCAGACAGTCGCAACAATAGTTTCAGGTTACGAATTCCGCTTAGATAGGCGTAAAAATCTGGCGATTCAAGCAGGTAACTGCAGTAATTTCGCAACTCGCTGAAATGATTTAAGTTTACGCCGTTGCATGAAACCTGCCCGCTATCGGGGTGAACGAGCCCCGCAAGAATACGAAACGTTGAACTCTTCCCTGCACCGTTTGGCCCGACAATAGCCGTAATAGTGCCCGCCCTGATGCTAACATCAACGTTATTCAGAATTTTTTGCTTGCCGTAATGCAGGTTAATATGACTTGCTTCAATTTGATTCACCACAGAAAATATTTGCTTTTATAATGTTGGACAAAAAAGGTCGAAGTCCAATAACCTTTCGTTAACAGCAACGCCGGATTTTCAACAATGACAGTTGGAACAATGTGATACCAGCGGTAACACAATTTCCGGAAATACCGCAGGGTCGGATCTTTATAATCCAGCTGATGCGCAGCCTCCCGAACTGCATCCCGCTGACAATTTGATTTCGATAAGGGACAAATGATGATCTCACGAAAACCATATTGATGCAGCAAATCCTTAATTTGTTTGTAATTCTGATACCTGCTATAGGCATCGAGCTGTGTTGTTACAAGCAATGAAGAAAAGAACAGGAAAGGCAGCCAATAAAATGAAAACAACCAGTTTTCACTATGAACAAGTCGCTGCTGGAACAAGTAAATCAAGCAGATCGATGCAATAGAAAAGAAGTGGAGCGTCCGCCCTGCTCGTAAAAAAGTCACTACCTTTTTGTACCAGATAAGGGTTTGTGAAATGTTTTGTTTGTGCTGAATAAACATTGAATTATCGCAATTGCATATACTAGTTACGATAATATTTGCAATCTACCTACACCGAATCGTTACTTTTTGTTTGATTCCCTGTTTTTTTATTCAATACGCAATCTTGCGGCTACAAAAAGCCCCTGTCCTTTTGGACAGAGGCTACGGTTGATTGCAGATCGATGGTTCCAGCCCAGAGAGCTAAAACGAGATCCAACCGATATCTTTCTTTAGTAAGTTCGAAGTCTCTTCTTCGCGTGAACCAGGCTCTGGTTGGTAGTCATACGCCCATGAAGCCATTGGCGGCATGCTCAGGAAAATCGACTCCGTACGGCCATTCGACTCCAATCCAAATTTTGTCCCGCGATCATATAAGAGGTTAAATTCCACATAGCGCCCTCTTCTCAAGTATTGCCATTTTTTTTCTGCTTCCGAAAAAGCTTTGTTCCGATTCGCGTTCAACAGTTCGATGTAAATCCGCGGATAAGCCTGTGCCAGATCCTTGGTGAACGCAAATAACTGCTCAAATGCCAAATCGTCACCAGCTTGCTGATGGTCAAAAAAGATACCACCTACACCACGTGTTTCAGCTCGATGATTTAAATAAAAGTAATCGTCGGCCCATTTCTTAAAGTTCGGATAATAATCGGCATTAAAACGGTCACAAACAGTCTTTAACTCGCGGTGAAACCAACCGGCTTCTTTTTTATCGACGTAGTGCGGAGTCAGATCGATACCGCCACCAAACCAGGAAATGCCCGAACTAAGCTGAAAATAGCGCACATTCATGTGGGTAATGGGTGCATGTGGGTTACGTGGATGAATGATCGACGAAATGCCGCTGGCAAAGTACTCCTGCCCATCGTCAATCTTCAGTGCTTGTCGTATGCGCTCGCTTACCGGTCCACTGACGGCCGAGAAATTCACCGCTGCTTTTTCAATCGCGTTTCCTTCCTGAAACACCATGGTGTATCCTTCACCAATGTCCTTTGTCCAATGGTCGGTTGTAAAAATAGCACCGCCATCAGCTTGTTCCAGTCGTTGGCAAATCGTTTGTTGCAGCGTACGATAATCCGTCGCTACTTTATGTTGTCTCGTACTCATTCTTGTTTTGAAAGTTATAAGCCGGCAAGCAATTTTCCCTGTTTTATCCGGTCGGCCATTCCAATACCGTCGCGCAAATTACCACCGATTGTTAAACCGGGAAACTGTTCTTCTAATTGTGTCACTGCCGCTAATTTTTTCTCAGACTCAATTCCATACTGCGGTATGGCATGTTGGTACCTGTTAATCACTAACAAATCCGGCTCCCACTTTGTTAAGCCCAGCATATCCTGAAGTTCCAATTGAACGATTTCCTTCAGCAGCTCATCGGTCAAGTCAACCATATTAGGCCGACGAACACCGCCCAAAAAAGTCGAAATTAAGGCACCTCCTTCCGGCGCTCTTCCTTTCAAAAAAGACGACAAAAACAGGGCTCCCAGCACTTTTCGCTGTTCACAAAAGGGAACCAGTCCACCAAATGCTTTGAGTTCGATTCCTTCCCATTTACGAAAACCGATCGATACCTGCACCACTTTGGCATAAGGTAACTGGGTAATCGCAGCCAACTGATTTGCCGGCAAAAACGGGAAAATATCAGGCAACGCATAGGCACCAACAGTCGAAATTACCCGGTCGAAAGGCAGGTCTGTTTCTTTATTGTATGAAAGCAAATAGCCCGATTCAGCCTGCTTTATCTGTATGTTTTCAGCTTTAAGAATCAAGCGATCAACGCCAATTTTTTGCACCATGGCATCGATTAAATTAGAAAGTCCTCCTTGCATGGAGAATACTTCGCGGGTCGCTTTTTTATCGCGCTCGGTTTTCGGCTCTTTCGCTTTTTTAATTCCTCCGCGGATAAAACTACCATAGTCCTGCTCCAAATTATAAAGCTTGGGCAAAGCATATTTGGTTACCAACTTTTCGGGATCGCCGGAATAAATACCCAAAATAAACGGGTCGACCGCATATTGCAGGAAGCTCTTCCCCATCCGGCGGCGTACGATGCCGGCCAGCGACTCGTTTGGGTTTGTTCCCCGTTTGCGAAAAGGCTCACCCAATAAGCGCAATTTATCGCCAAAAGTAAATAGCGGAGTTGTAATACCTCCCAGTAATCCGGATGGCAAGGCCACCCACCGCTCATCTTTCCAGATCCAACGGTATTTGGCGTCTTCATCGGCAATTTCCAATTGACACAGATCACTCAGCTCTTCGATTAACTCAGCAGCTTCTGGAGTTCCCAAAACGCCGGTACTAGGACCATTCTCATAAATAAAGCCATCTTGGTGGTAGGTTTGAATGACCCCTCCGGCCCGATCAGCTTTCTCAAAAATGGTCACATCAACACCTTGTTTTCGAAGGTAATAAGCGGTGGTCAGGCCCGTGAGTCCAGCTCCTATAACAGCTACTTTTTGACTCATCAGACTGATTTTGAAAATTTACGGCTCGGATCGCCAACATGGATATCAAAAATTGCCGCGATATTACGCAGCACGAAACGTCCCAAATCATAGATGATGATCTCGTCGTTATTGTATTCCAGCAGATTGTCAGCTACAAAAGGGTCGAGTTTGTCACTGGTGAAGTTGAGCAATGCTTTAATTTCTTCCGGATTTTGGTTAAAGCGCTCTCCTATTTTTGTCCACGACAAATATTGGTTACACATGATTTCGTTGATGATCTGGCGAATGATCTTCTCAGTCGGCGTAAGCGAATAGCCTTTAACAACCAATATTTCACCTTTATCAATGTGTTCTAAATATTCTTTTACTGTGCGGGCATTTTGTGCATAAACATTCTCCAGCTGGCTGATTCCGGTCACCCCGAAAGCATAGACTTGTCCGGTTGTTTCACGCGTACAATAGCCCTGAAAATTCCGATGCAACGTACGGGATTGCAAAGCCTTGCTCATGTCATCTTCCGGCCGGGCATAATGATCGAGTCCGATCGGGACATAACCCGCAGCCTTCATTTGCGCCCAAGAGGTTTCAAACATTTTGACTTTCTCATCGGCCGATGGCAAACCAAATTCTTCCAATTTCTGCTGGGCTTTTTTCACCCATGGCACATGCGCGTACGAGAAGGTCACCAAACGATCCGGCGAAATCTCTATCGCATGGGCAATGGTTTTGGCAAACGATTCGCCGGTTTGAAAAGGCAGACCGTAAATAAAGTCCAAATTCACCGACATGCCTTTGTGAGACTTGATCATTCGAACCAGCTCTTCAATTGGCAGTCTGGGTACCTCACGATGAACTGCATTCAGCACGTCTTCGCGAAAATCCTGCACCCCCATGCTTATCCGGTTGAACCCAAACGAAGCTAAGTCGGCAATATATTTTTCATCCAGCGATGCGGGGTTACATTCAATGGCAATCTCCGGCTTTTCAATAAACTCAAATTCCGAAGTCAAAATGCTCATTATTTCACCGATCTGGGAAGATGGCAGTGCATTTGGCGTTCCTCCGCCCCAATGGATTTGCGAAACTTTGCGACTTTTATCCAGTAAAGGGCGGATCATATGAATCTCTTTTTTAAGAGCGTCAACATAGCTACGCATCAATTCCTGATCGCGCGTAATGTGCGTATTACAGCCACAGTACAGGCAAAGCTGGGTGCAAAACGGAACATGAATGTAGATGGATATATTTTCCGGTTTCTCCCCATTCGACTGCTTCACTGCTTTTAAATAATCCGCAGTGCCAAACGAGTCTTCAAAAAAATTGGCTGGTGGATAGCTGGTGTACCGGGGTACCGGAACATTATATTTCTCAATCAAGTCGACAGGTATCTTCATAATTTTGTCAAATTTATTAGGCTTACATCCCTCAAAACTTCTCTTCGGACCGTGTGAATTGGGGCAAATCAGTTTCTTTGGAATGGCCTTAAAAATAGGAAAAATAAAAGAAACAGGGAAAGACTTATTGAAGATAAAAGTTGAGATGAATCATGCTGAAAGTTTAGTTTCCGGAACTTTCCTGGTATCTCCGTTCCAGTTCCTCAACACCTTTTTGGTGTTTTTCGAAATGAATAAAGCGCAAGGAGATTAGAACCACCGCCATAAACACCAGGTAAATCATAAATACATACTGCCAGGTAAAATGTGTTTTCATGATCCCCATCAGCCAGGCTCCTGCAGCGAGTCCAAGATTTGAGATTGCCATGTAGAGTGTAAATTGCGTTGCCGCTACCCTTTTCCAGCATAGCTGCATGGCTATCGCAAAAATGGCAATAACCATAAATGCATCGAGCGTCGCAAAAGCCACAAAAAATCCAATAACGAAGATCTTGTTGGTCCAATATTGGGTAAAGAATGACATTATCAGCAGCAGCGCAATGAGCAGTAAAGCATAAAGCACCATCATCCGGATTTTCCCAAAAATATCGATCATGGCTCCGGCAACAAACATGCCCAGAATACCCGCAACGAGTGTTGTTGTCGCAAAAACGTTTGAGTAATAGGTATCTGTCCATCCCAACTGCTGAACGGTAAACACCGGTAGAATCGCATCAATCAAACCACGCCCAACACACTGACTAAAAGCAGCTATTCCCATTACAAGACTGACAGGCAAAATGAAAACGCTTAGTAAACTTTTAAATAATGATCGCCAACTATGAAGCTGAATTTTCAGCGCTTCGTGGGAGGTTTGCCCTGCCGACCAGGGAAACAGCTTTTCGCCCGGCCGTTCTTTCAACAACAACGGAATTATCATCATCACCATAACAACGGATCCTAAAATGAGCATACAAATTAAGAATCCCAAATGCGCAATCATCCAGCTTGTAACAGCGACAGTAGCCGATACACTGACGATTTTTGATCCCCACATTAGTCCATTCGCGCGCGCTTGCTGATCAGCCGGCAAAATATCAACCGCCAGGCTATCAATCGAGATATCCTGAAAAATTCCTGCAAGGCTGGTCATAAATCCAATAAACATTAAAACTGACAAATGATCCAGCGGCTCCTTTACAAATGCCAGAAAAATCAGATTGGCTACTAATCCAGCCTGACCGAACAAAATCCAGGGTTTTCGACGTCCCATTGGCAAATAGGTAAACCTGTCCATCAAGGGGGCAACAACCACCTTGAAGCTCCAAGGCAAGGTTACTATGCCCAAATAGCTGCCTATCTCAACCGGTGTTTTGCCGTTCATCGCCATCCACGCAGGCAATGCATACAACAAGAGTCCTTGCGGTATACCCTGTGCAAAATACAAAGCGGCAAAAGAAAAATACCTTACAAAAGCATTTTCAGATAATGTAGGAAGTTGAACAGTTCCAGCTGCTTCTTTTCGGAGTGTAAACATACTTACTTTTGCTAGCGTGAAAGAAATTCATAGTTACCAAAAAAGAAGTAACGAGCAAGGCTACACTTCATTCAGTAACTGAAACAGAAGTTCATCTTCTGACAGACAGGGATCAGTTCTTATTTGTTTTCTGGTGATAGATGAATCAAGAATTCAGAACAAAGGAATATTACCTTAAGCACCATCCTTTAGACTTTTAAAACGATTCGATATCGGGCCTTCCCCGCTCCGAGGTGCGCCATGGCTTCGTTAACCTGGTTCAGCGGAAACTCTTCAACCATTGGGTAAATTGAGTGCCGAACACAAAAGTCGAGCATGGTTTTGGTTAAGCCCGGACTTCCAACCGGACTACCGGCGACCGATTTTTCACCCATAATTAAAGAAAAGGCGGGTATCTCCATCGGCTCCAGTACAGCACCAACGGTATGCAATCGGCCTTTTGGAGCCAAGGTCATTAAATACGCATTCCAATCCAGCTTCACATTCGTTGTATTCAAGATGAAAGCCAAACTTCCAGCGATGCTTTCCAACTCTTTTGGATCTCTTGAGTTGATAACCTTGGTAGCCCCCATCGCCAATATTTGTTCCTTCTTGTCGGGGTTCGAACTAAAAGCAACAACTTCGCATCCCCATTTATTCAGGAATTTCAAAGCCATATGGCCCAATCCGCCAATGCCAATTACACCAACTTTATCAGTTGGCTTCACACCAGCTAAAAAAATGGGATTGAAGACTGTGATTCCTCCGCAAAGAAGCGGGCCAGCTTTTTGAAGGTCAATTCCATCAGGCAACGAAATAGCCCACGACCAATGGCAACGCACATAATCGGCAAATCCACCGTGACGTCCAACAATGGTTCCCTCGACGCTTGAGCAAAGATGGTGACTGCCGTTCATACACTGTTCGCAATGCATACAGGAAGATGAATTCCAGCCGAGTCCCACCAAATCGCCTGCTTTAATACTCTTAACTTCATTCCCAACGCCAATCACCTCACCGATAATCTCATGGCCTGGCACGAAGGGGTAAGTAGTCATGCCCCACTCGTTATTGAGCATGCTCAAATCAGAATGACAGATCCCGCAATAATGAACTTTAATATCCACCTGCTCGCTTCCCAATGCGGGTAAATCGTATTTAAACGGACTCAGTTTGCCGCCTGCTTCACTCGCTGCATATGCTTTTACTGTCGTCATATTAATTTGGATTAAATTTCGAACTATTTGCTATTAAAGTTATCGCAATAAATAATAAAATACAAATACGTCTGTAATGTAAATACGTTTATTATTTTCTGAAATTCAATTGATTATAATATACAAATGAGATTTTCACAATAAAACAGTTGCTGCATCGGTCCGGGAAAACGGCAATACAACAGGTTGCTTTTTTGCCTGATTCGCCTTAACCTTGTATTGCAACACTAAAACGACAAAAAAATGAGAATCGAGTACGAAGTTAAACTTGGGTTCAAGGACGTCATGTTCAGACCCAAACGGTCTACACTAAAAAGTCGTTCCTTAGTTAGTCTGGAGCGCACATTCAAGTTCATGCACACTAACCAAACGTGGACAGGTATTCCGGTAATGGCTGCAAACATGGATACCGTAGGTACTTTTGAAATGGCGTTGGCACTGCAGAATAACCAATTATTCACGGCACTGCATAAACACTATACAATCGAGGAATGGAATTCGTTTTTAGCCAAAGCCCCCAAAGGCACTGAAAATTATATCGCAGTGAGCACTGGAACAGGACCAAGCGATTCGGAGAAAGTAGCTGAGATTTTCAAACACAACCCTCACCTAAAATTCATTTGTATTGATATTGCGAACGGTTATTCTGAACATTTTGTCCATTACGTAAGTGAAACGAGACAAAGATTTCCTGATAAAATTATTATGGCCGGCAATGTGGTCACCGGCGAAATGGTAGAAGAATTACTGCTGGCCGGCGCCGATATTATCAAGGTTGGCATTGGTCCCGGTTCAGTCTGCACAACTCGAGTTAAGACAGGTGTTGGCTATCCGCAACTTTCAGCGATTATAGAATGTGCGGATGCCGCTCATGGTTTGGGCGGCCAGATTATCAGCGATGGAGGCTGTGCAACGCCGGGTGACGTATCGAAAGCCTTTGGTGCCGGTGCTGATTTCGTGATGTTAGGTGGTATGTTTGCGGGGCACGATGAAAGCGGTGGCGAAACCATTGAGCGGAATGGCAAAAAGTATCGCCAGTTTTACGGAATGAGTTCTGCCACTGCAATGAAAAAACATGTTGGTGGAATAGCTGACTATCGCGCCAGCGAAGGAAAAACCGTTGAAGTCCCCTACCGTGGGCCTGTAACGGAGACGGTACTTGACATTCTAGGAGGTGTCCGCAGTACCTGCACCTATGTTGGCGCATCTAAGTTGAAGGAACTGACTAAACGCACAACATTTATTCGTGTTGCCGAACAGGAAAACCGGATATATAAAGACTAACTGGCATATACCCGTTCCTATGAAATAACCCGGTTGACAGCAAGCTTTTTAATGTATTGTCGTGAAACGTCACCTTTGCGTGAATTTTGGGATCAAACCCGAATCGGGCTATTTGAATCAGTGTGTCCATTCTCAGGTCTGCACCCAGCGACTGAACAATCAAATTCTTTTCTATATTTTGTTTGTGGCGTTCGTTCCAATTGTTCAACTGCAGGGCGATCAGAATACCAGTTACGACCCAAGTAATTCGCCAACAGCGTAACGTAAATAATCCGACACGTTATTTTCGGCAACAAGTTGCTACCGTATTTTCCGAAAAGTTTCACAGCAATCTTAATAAGTCTCAAACTTATCTCCAGACAAAAAATGCAAACTCACGCCGACTATGAGTTGAAGTTCTATCTATTAGTCACAACAACAGGTCTCATTTTGTTTAATGATACAAAAATTGTCACAAAGAAGATTGCTCCCAAAAGCGCCATAATTGATTCTATTGAAAGCATACCAAACGCCCCCCATTTCCCATGAGCCCATTGATCAATGTAAATCATGTAATAAATTGGTGCATTCGAAAGCGAAGCAAATACATTATATTTTGTAGCGGCTGCCCCTTTCCCGATGGCTTCAAGAACAAAGGCACTAAATCCGGCATAAGCCAACCCCGAACTTAAGGCATAAAGTGAGGTCCAAATAATGAACGTCAATTCTGTTTGAGGACTGAAAGCCATTCCAACGGTGCATAATGCTTGTACCATGCCAAAAAGAATGTAAGCCTTCTTCCGATCCATTTTGTCACAAATCCATCCTCCGATTAGACAGCCTATTGCGGAAAGTATTCCTCCTCCAACTCCCACAACGGTAGCTACGGTGTCAGCTGATGCGTTCCAATCATTTGAAACCGACGACCATAAATTTGATGCTGCACCCGTTCCTAAAGGCAGGAAGCATAAAAAGAGCGCTAAAAATCCCATGCGCGATTTTATCAGTGTCCAGATATCCCGATTGAGATTGCCAATTGTCTTGATATAAGTCTTGTCTTTAATAAACGACGTTGGCTCCGATAAAAACAGTAATCCAAAAGTACACAACAGGCAGGCCAATGCAATGATTCCCCCTGCCATCCAAGGTTCTGAAAGATGCTGTGCTAACCAGAGTCCCGCCCCTCCGCCTAATCCCAATCCGCCCAAATTTCCGGCATTTAACCAACCGGCGGCTCTTCCTTTCAAATGGTCTGGTGTATCGTGAGCTAATAAACTTTCCGTTGACATGGCAACAATTGTGTTTACCAAACTCAGGAGAAATACAATTACGGCCATTAGTGTCAACGATTCTACTTTTAAGGGTAGAATGCCCGTTAAAAAAATACCTAAGGCAGTGCCAATATTTGCAATGACATACCACTTTTTTACGGTTAATGTGGTGTCAACGAGTGGCGCCCAAGCAAACTTAAAAATGTTGGGCAGTAAAGTTATAGCTACAATTGGCGCAACTTTTTCTAGAGGTATTCCAGCTTGAGTGAGCAAATATCCAATGGTGACCGTTACATATCCACTCATAACACCAAAAGGCATCAGTAGAAACATGAAAACGCTTGGATAAGGATGTTTCTCTGTTGTAGTCTTCAATTTGTTATTGTTTTTAGCAGAATTAATATTCCCAAGATTTATTAAAGGTAGAAAATTAAGCCGAGTTTATTCTCATACCATTGTTGACGGCTATTTTGAAAGAACTGTATTATTGCTTGTCAGTCGGATAGTGAATGTTTGTCTTCCAAATAATGCTCTTTCAAAATATCTTCCCCGAAGTCGTTTCCTTTCTCCCGCCAAATGGAATGAATGTGATTCCCGTTTTTCTGAAATCCCATATTGTCGTACTCAATTAAAAAGGTGGGACTATTGATGACATAGTAATGTGCCTTTTGAGCGATATAACTTCCAATCCAGGCAAAATAGATGCTATCTAAACTTGTCTTGTAAAATTTGTTCAGGTATTCATGTGCCTTTTCATGCTCAAGGTTGTTGATGTACTCTGTAACGATGTACTTCAGATATTCCTGTTGTTCGGGATTCAAATCGCTGGCTTTAATCCCCTCGTATGTTGTTATCCGTTGCTCGCTGTTTGGGTTCGTGATAATATCTGCCGGTACGCCTTTACTTAAAGTGGCAATGGCCTGCTGCTTTGCTGACAGTGCATTAATCAACTGAAACCCGTAATCTTCCTCTTTGCTCAAAACCCGCAACCCGGCATACTCTGTTGTGTGAACCTCGGCAGGATCGGCACCCAGAAAAAAGGGAGTAACCGAAAGATCATCACCAACCGCAGATAAGTTGATTGAAATATGATGACCTCCAAACTTAAATCCCCAAGGGTTTGTATCTCCAGGCTTACCCCAAACCGCAATGTAGTAATTACCATAACCCCAGTTCAGAGCCCTAAGCTCAGCGATTAAATCGTCGTTGATTTCCTTTTTTTGATAGGCCGTTTCGTAAACTTCATTTATAATGTCATCCAGCTTCATAATGCTGGTTGTTTTCAAATACCCTTGAGAACTAAACAAAGTGATTAACAGATGATGAAACTGAATTTTGCTTGATTCCGATAAATCACCGTATCTGATCCCCGGACGTTTGGCCATGCCAACCGGGAGATTGGTCCATTTCACCCTCGACGAATCCTCAAAATTCAAACTGACTTGCTGGATTTGTTCCGGACTTAAAGTTGTCAGAAATTGATTTAGTCGCTCACCTATTTGCTGGCATGTTTGCGCAAATACCGCAGTGAATCCAACTAAAAGTACGAAAATTAGCAATCCTGTTTTTCTCATCATCTTCTCATTTAGTTAATCAATAATTGGATGGTTATTCAGGAATCAGAATATCTGTTGAAATCTAATTTGTCAGATTTCCATTTTTTGAATAAACCAATTGGGATTTACCTGAAACGATCAGGCAACATGCTTTCGTTGAAAGCTGCTTACCTGATCGTCGATGGTACTCTTTTCCCGCCCTATCTGACCATCATCTCCAGTCTTCCGATTCTCATCTCCTTCCACTCGCGTGTTTCTAAGCCTTTCGATACAGCAAGCTTGGTTCTCATATCCATTTCACCTCCCGAACCTTCCATAAATTCGGCTAACTGATTCATGTTCTGATAAAAACTGTAGGCAATATTAGTTGCATAAGCCTGACTACCAGCCGGCAAAATGGTTCTTAGCAAACCCCAGTGAGCTTTCTTGCCTTGCTCCACCATCTGTTGATGCCAAGGCTTGAAGATTTCAGACTCAACCTTTTCATAGCTGTCATCCAATTTTTTCATAATATCTAAAGTAACAATGGTGCCAACTTTCATTTTAAAATCATCTTTGGTCTGATCGACGCCGACAAACAAAACTTGATGTGCCATATCTCTGGACTTGACGGTTTTCGTAAGCATAGCACCTAATTCTTCATCTGTTTTATCCGGGTATGCTTTTTTCGCGTAGCCCATTACATCGAGCGAATTCATCGCATTGAGCATCGCGCTTAAACTCGGAAAAATTGTTACGGTAAGGAACTGTGATCCCTGCTTGGTGCCTGAAGGAACTAATGACCAAAGATCCCACCCAATGATCGACTTATCGGCTACCCGCTGTTGGTGAATACCAGACCAAAAGGATTCAACATCCCAATAGTCACTTCCATTTTCATCGGGAACCTGCATAAACTCGAATAACAAGTACTCTTTTGCGTCGTTTTCCTGCGCCTTGAGGCTAAGAGCCAAAAATACAATCAACGTTAATGTCAAAATTCGTTTCATAAGTATCGTTTTTAGGATTAAATAGCTTACCATCAGTGAAATTCTGACGGATTATCTTTTAGCTCGAATGCTAAATTTAGTTTTGAACAGCGGGGTGAAAATTTTAATAAGAAGATCAAAATACCTGCTTTAGAACTTCTCCAGTTGCCGAGTGGTTTTAAGAAATAAATTCTCCATAGTTCGCAACGCTACAGTTAAGGTTTAAGAATGGTCGCTGTATCAACTGCCTGGAAGAAGTGACTCGCTTTCCCGTCTTTGAATTTCCACGCATGTGTGGCTTGAGCCCGGAATGTGTTTCCGGTACTTTTCAAAGTACCTTTATAGTAACCAACCATGGCTATTTGATCTCCTCCATCAATAAAGTGGGAGATCTCAAGACTAAAATTGTCAATATACTCAAGGAGCCGGGCAAGTACTTTTCCCACCACATTATTGGCCCCAACGTATTTACCATCACCTTCAACCATGGGCATGCCAGAACATTCTTCCCATACAATATCGTCGTGCCAAGTCTCTAAAACAGCCGCGATATTACCTTCACCAAAAGCTTGGTATCCTTTTTTCAAAAGCTCTAAGTTTTTCATCGATTACAAAATTTCGTAGTTGCGTTAAATTGCGGATATGATGGTACAATTTCGATTGATGAAACTGTAAGAATAATTTTGCCTTGCCGGGTATTTTAATCATACTGATTTGCCCTCATGATATCACATAGTCGTTTTCAATTCAGGTAAAAACGAGTGACTTACTCTCGCCACAGTCAGATGAGGAGTATGATTTTTGGATTTTTAGAATTTGAACAATTACTCACTACTACGAATAAAGTAGCAGTTATAGTTACATCTTATTTAGATTTATTCAAAATAAATAATTCGACTCTAAAGGCCATCCTATCTAATTTGAAATATTCAATTTATCGGAATGACGTAATCATGGAACATCGGCCTATCACGCAATCACAATACACCCTAACAAACAGCAACTTACAAGATTGAAATTCCACCAAAGAACGAATCCGTATTGAATTCCTTACAGATTTTCAGAAAGCAATTCCTGCAAAAACACTTGTTTCACAGGCTCCCTGTACTTCCGGGCATAGGCCGTATGAAAACGGTGGTTTGTTAAAAAGCTGATTTGTAAAAGCTCCCACTCTTCCCTGTTTTGAATTTTATGGAATGCCTCAAGTTCCTGGTACAATGTTTCACTGATTTCAGGAAAGGAATCAGTTCCCAAATAGTCTAAATCGGCATCTCCAATAATTTGTTCCAAAACGGTATTCGCCTTTTGCGGGATTTTGGTCGAACGGATCATTCCGGCAATGATCTCAATCTCAGGCTGCGAATAATTCCATTCGGGCAATATTTCGCGGGCATAAGCAATACTTCGTTCCTCATGCTCAGTGTAAGTCCATATGAATCCGGTATCGTGCAATAAAGCAGCTGTTTGCAAAAGTTCAGCTTCTTTTGGAGTGATATTCATTCGTTCAATATAGTCCTCACAAACATCTAAAACTCCGAGCGTGTGATGGACTCCATGATAAGTCAGTTTTTCTGAAAGTTCAGCCTTAAGCTTATCTGTCACCATTTTCTTCAACTCTATAATTCTCATTGCGCTTCTTTTGATCATGTTCGGCAACTTACCCCCTGCTAATTCTTCTTGTTATGCTTGGGTAGAAAACTCCCCTTCACCTCTTTTATACTTTGGACAAAAAAGAAGGCATTGGGATCTAGTTTTAGTACTTCCTGTTTAATCCGGTGAATTTCCAGCCGTGTAATCACCGTCACGACAATATCACAATCATATTTGACATCGTAAGCTCCGGGAAGGTATCCCCGTTCTCCTTTATAAACAGTAATCGGCTTCCCAAAGTCATTTACAATAAGTGACTTGACAGCTTGGTAATCTTTAGAGATTATACTGAGCGATGTAAATTCTTCGAAGCCATCCACCACATAATCAGAAGTTTTCATGGCCGTATAGTACACCAGAATAGAGTACAGGGCAGGCTCGAGTCCGAATTTGACGGCTGCCCCTAGCAAAACCAAGGAATTAAACAGCATGATAATCTCGCTGGTTGTAAAGCCAACTTTTCGCTTGGTATAATGAGCGATGATTTCGAGCCCGTCAACCACTCCTCCACCTCTGATCACCAGGCCAATTCCCAAACCCATCAAAAATCCGCCAAAAACAGCAATCAGTAATTTATCATCAGTAAAAGCAGGAATATGAATAACCAGCAAAAGCAAAGCTGTCATCAAGATGGCCATGAGTGACTGGACGGCAAAAGTTTTTCCAATCTTTATATAACCGAGATATAGAAAAGGGAGATTAATAACAACCAACAAGATGCTAATATGAATGTTGAAGATTCCCCGAAACAGAATGGATACCGCCGTAACACCGCCATCCAAAAAATTATTGGGAATCAAAAATCCTTCCAATGCAACAACGGAAATAAACACTCCCACTAAAGTTAAACTGATGGATTGCAAAGAAAGGATCGACTCCCACTTAACGCTGTTTTTCTTAGCCATGATTTCTGCTTTTGGTATACTTAAATGAATAGTACTGAAGAGGTAAAATCAGAAACACCTCTCAATACAATATCATTCAATGACTTCGTATGTTGCTATTGGATTAGTTTTATTTTTCAATGTTAGCTCACCATTTATCCGGCACTTGAAAAACTCCTTGACCTTTTGGTAAGAATTTTCGCTGACCAGGATTTGCCCAGGTGCTGCTGACGCCTGAAGCCGCTGGGCGATATTGACAGCGTCACCAATCACCGTATAATCCAGCCGCCGCAAACTAGATGAACCAATATTTCCCGAAATCATCTCTCCACAATTGATCCCAATAGAAACGTCTGGTTTAAAATTCACAGTTTCTGTGATTGATGGCAAGGATTCCAATTTATTCCTCACCGCCAAACAAGCATCAATGGCCCGATCCATGTGGTAGTCGCCCCGAAAAACAGCCATGATGGCATCGCCGATAAACTTATCGATAAAGCCTCCTTGTGCAATGATTTCTTTCACCATGATATCAAAATAGCTATTCAGTAGTTTCACAACCGTATCGGGCGATTCGTGTTCACTAATGGAGGTAAAGGAACAGATATCGATAAACGCTACAGCAGCCTCAACCGTTTCGTTAGCAGTAATGGAGGCCTCAAATTCCCGGGAGTCCATAAAATTCAAAACTGTTTGATCGACATACATTTTCAGAATGTTGTTCTCCTTAACGGCCCGAAGCGTATCCCGCATTTGGTTGACGAACCGCACGGTCTTTTCCAGAGTAAGTTCCAGATCCTTAAAATCAACGGGTTTTGTAATAAAATCGAAGGCTCCAAGATTCATGGCAGTTCGGATATTGGTCATATCGCCGTAGGCTGAAATGATGACCGATTTCAAAAGAGTATGTTGCTCGCTAATTTTGGTTAATAAAGTCAACCCATCCATTTCAGGCATGTTAATGTCGCTTAAAACAATATCGACGTCGGTATGTGTTTGTAACTGCTCCAGTGCATGCACGCCATTTATTGCAAAAACAAATTCATATTCTTGCTCTCTAATCTTCTTTCGAAACTTTTGCTTTACGAGAACTTCAAGGTCCGTTTCATCGTCAACTACCAATATTTTTGTCATGTTCCCAACAGTTTAATTTTATTCTTTAACGCTGCAAAATCTACCGGTTTGGTCAGAAAATCATCAGCCCCCAGCTCCATGGCTTTGTTGTAATTATCTGAATCTCCGTAAGCAGTAATCATCATGACAACAGGAGGTGGTGTGTGATTTTTCAGTTTAATGTGTTCCAATAATTGCAAGCCGCTCATGCCCGGCATGTTGATATCAGAGAGAATTAGAATTGCTTCGTGCAAGTATTTCTCCATACAGCTTAAAGCAGCCTCACCCGAGTAAGCGAATTCGAACTCTATTTCACCATTCTTTATCTCTCGTCTAAACCGTTGCTCGAACAATGGCTGGACGTCCATTTCGTCATCAACTACTAAGATCTTTGTCATCGCGCTATGGGTATTATAAGTTTAAATTCGGTCCCTAGTCCTTCTTTACTTTCTACTATTAACTCACCTCCATGTCCCTTTGTTACGATATCATAACTCATACTCAAACCCAACCCGGTTCCCTGACCTGCTGGCTTGGTGGTAAAGAACGGCTGATAAATTTTATCGACAACATCCTGAGGGATTCCACTTCCATTGTCAGAAACTTTGATTTCGACCGCATCGTCCAATTGGTGTGTTGAAACCAGCACCCGGGGCTGATAGCCTTGCGGTTGACCTTGCTGTTTCTCCGACACCGCATAAAAAGCATTGTTGATCAGGTTTAACAATACCCGCCCAATGTCCTGCGGAACCACGTTCACTTTGAGCAGTTTTTCGTCTGCCTCCAGCTTAAAATCGGCGTTGAACGATTTGTCTTTGGCCCGCAGTCCATGATACGAAAGCCGCAGGTATTCATCCGCCAGTTTGTTGATATCAGTGGGTTCTTTTTGTCCCGATCCGGCACGGCTATGCTGCAACATACCTTTTACAATGGCATCGGCCCGATTGCCATGATGATTGATTTTCTGCTCGTTATCTTTAATGTCTTTGGCAATTGCCTTTACTTCTTCCAGATTTCCTTTTTCAACTTCAACTTCCAGATCAGCAATTAATTCGCTGTTCAACTCCGAAAAGTTATTCACGAAGTTCAAGGGATTTTGAATTTCGTGGGCAATACCGGCTGTCAATTCACCCAGTGATGCCATCTTTTCCGCCTGAATAAGCTGCTTTTGAGTAGTCTTCAGATCATTGTATGCCTTTTCAATTTCTTTGGCCTGAGCCAACTCCCGCTCCTGGTTCTTCTGCCTTTCTTTTCGAACAATCCTTCTCCGCTGGAACCTGTCGAATGCAAACACCAAACCAATAAAAATCAGAGCATAAGTCAGCCAGGCAATCCAACTCCGATACCAGGGGGGCAAAATTGTTATCGAAACCTGCTTTTCAGCCCAGACGCCATAACCGTTCGATCCTTTAACGTGAAAGACGTACTTGCCGGGTGGAACATTGAAATAGTAGGCTTTACGGCCCGAATTGGCTTCAATCCATTCCTTATCGTAATTTTCGAGATAATATAACAAGTGGTTCTGTTCCGGATTGCTATAGTCAATGATTGTAAAATCGAACGAAAAAATGTTTTGATTGTATTTTAATGTGATTTCGTTGGTTTCCTGAAGCTTCTTCGATAAAGGCCCGTTCTTACCCGGATGTATGACCTGGTCTGAAATATTAAATCCTGAAAAAACGATCTCGGGGAACGGTAATTTTCGGAGAAAATCAACCGGGTTAAAATGATAGTAACCGGTTCCGTTTCCAAAATAGAGATCCCCGTTTTTTGCTTTATATCCTGAAAACCGGGACAAATCGCTTACGCCCAAATTAGAAGCAAGCAAACTGGTTTCGTTTCTATCCGGGTTCAGTTTCACAATTCCGTCAGACGTTCCAACCCACAGATTTTTATGATCGTCCTCAACAATGCTGTAAACATCGGAAGAGAAATCCTTAATCCGAATAAAATTGTCAATCTCTGGATTGTATGTGAATAGTCCTTTATTGGTTCCTACCCATAAAGCTCCGTCAGAGTCTTCAAACGTAAAGCCGACTGAAAATCCTCGCAGATAATTTCTGAAAGTTCCGGTAACCGGATTAAACTGATTGATCCCCCCACTACTCCAACTACCGGTCCATAACTTACCTGCTTTGTCCTCAACAATTGATGTGATTAAATTAGTGCCGCCCTGGGTTGTATCTGCCCGATTGATCCAATATTGCTTGAAACTTCCGGTCTTTCGATTCAACAGGTTTAGCCCGCGGAACGTAGCCACCCAAAGGCTGTCATTACGATCCTCAAAAATTGAAAACACTACATCAGCACTTATTGAATTCGCATTTTTAGGATCATGCTGATAACCGGTAAATGTTTGATCGGACGCATTCCACCGGTACAATCCACTGGCTCCACCAATCCATAAATTCCCCTCATGATCGTATCTCATGCTGTAGATTCCATAATTTGTGGCGCCGTCATCAGAATAATTTATTTCCGGACCATAGCTTTTTGTCTGTCCTGATTTTTTATCCATTCGTATCAGCGCTTTTCGGCTTCCTATCCAAAAAGATCCGTCCGACTCTTCAAAAATTTGATTTACAGGAGCAGTTGCAACTTTCGTGTGCGGCAGTTCGCGTGACAACAGATTTACACGGTAGAGATTTCCCTGGTCACTTCCCACCCAGAATACGCCGTCGTTTGAAGTCAGTGCTATTCGCGCACAGATGTCGGCAAAGCCGGTTTCTTCATTCAGGTTCCGAAGATACTGATGCATCTCCCCTTCTGCCGGATCATAATAAAAAAGCCCCTGCCGTTTTGTTCCCAGCCAATAGCCGCCCAAGGTGTCCTGTGTGATGAAATGGATAAAGTCGTTTTCACTTGGCCCGGTATATTCCGGAATACTCAATCTTTCGGGGTGTGCAGGATCGTACAAAATCCGAGTAAAAGTTCCGTTTTCCCGGTTCATTTTGTGCAAACCATTGTGAACGGTTCCGATCCACAATATACCATCCCTGTCTTCGTAAATTGCACTAACTTTATTATTCACTAAACTGTGCTCATCACCCGGAATATGCTGGAACCTGGTAAATGTTCCATTATTTCTGTTGTAACGGCTCAAGCCTCCATCCTCTGGTCGTCCGCCATTTGTTGCAAACGGACTTCCCGTACCGATCCACAAAGTTCCCTGACGGTCTTCATACAGAATACGAGCCATCCGGTCGCTGAGTGTGGCAGGATCACTTTTAACCGATTTGAAATGTTTGAAAGTGTTTGTTCCCGGATCGTATTGATCCAGTCCCTGCTGGGTAGCTATCCACAATATACCATATCGATCCCTCAAAATGTCGTTGATGGTATCGTTTGCAAGGCTGCCCGAATTATTAGGATCGTGTTTATAGCACGTAAATTTGCCGGTGGCCGGATCATAACGATCCATACCGCTTCCCAGCCCGCCCGTCCAGATTATGCCGCTGTCATCGATATGAAGGCAAAGCAAAAAGTTGTTTGATAATGAATTGGGATCATTGGGGTCGTTTGCAAAAGAAGTCAATTGACTCCCGTCGTATTTGTAGAGTCCTTTCTTGGTCGTAAACCAGATGAAACCGTCCCGGTCCTGCTTGATATTCGTAACCGAAGTAAAATTGCCGCCGTCATCGGGCACAACTTTCCTGAATTCGATAGACTGTGCAAGGCTGGTTATACAAAAGCCGCAAACCACAGTAAGTACTACCCAGAATTCAAAAATCAGCTTTTTCATAATTTACTCGTTTGAGACGTTATGACTGACTATGTAAACGTATCATAACAGTCTTGGTTTTATCTGTTAGTCCTATGAGATATTCAATCGAACGATAAACTCAGTTCCTTCTCCTTCATTTGTTTCTAATTGTATTTCTCCTCCGTGCGCCTTAATGATATCAAAGCTCAAACTTAAGCCTAAACCTGTTCCCTGCCCGGTTGGTTTGGTGGTATAAAATGGTTGAAATATTTTTTCCTTTACATTTTCCGGTATACCCGGGCCGTTGTCCTTTACTCTTATTTCAACTTTGTCATCAGCTTTTCTAGTCTGTACAACAACCAATGGTTTGAAACTGTTGTTGTTTTGCTTAACTTTTTCATTTACAGCATAGAATGCATTATTGATCAAATTGAGCAACACCCTCCCAATATCCTGCGAAACAACTTCTATTTTAGGAAGGTCTTCGTCTGCCTCCAGTTTAAAATCGGCATTAAACGACTTGTCCTTCGCCCGTAACCCATGATACGAAAGCCGCAGATATTCGTCCGCCAGTTTGTTGATGTCGGTAACTTCTTTTTGTCCCGATCCAGCCCGGCTATGTTGCAACATCCCTTTTACAATACCATCAGCCCGCTTACCGTGGTGATTTACCTTCTCCAGATTTTGCTTGATATTGCCAGATATTTCTTTGGCCTCGTTGATTTCTCCTTTTTCAAGTTCTTCATTCATTTCATCAATTAGCTCAATACTGACTTCCGAGAAGTTATTGACAAAATTTAATGGATTCTGTATTTCATGCGCAATTCCTGCGGTGAGTTCACCAAGCGATGCCATTTTTTCGGATTGGATAAGCTGGGCCTGGGTAGACTTGAGTTCTGATAATGTTTCCTCAACATTCTTTTTCTGTGTTTCAATTTCTGCTTTTTGCTCCTGGAGCAATTTGTTTGCTTTTTGTTTGTTTTTATTGTTCCGATAAAGAATAAACAGTACCAGAATTGCTGACAACAAAGCTCCGGTTATACTAAAAATCCATAAGCGCTGGGTTTTATTTTGCTGTTCTTTTAGAGCCCCTTCCTGTTCCAGTTGATCAATTTGTTGCTGGCTGTCTTCAACAACTGAGCTCATTAAGGTTTGAAATACTCCCTGGTTGGATTCTATGCTATTGTGTTTGTCAATAATCTCCTGGTATTTTTTCAGGTATTGATATGCCATTGACTCATTTCCTAACGCTTCATAAATTTTTGAGGTTGTAAGGTTAATTACCCTTTCATATTTGTCGTCCTTACTTCTGGCTTTTGAGTTTTCAATTGACATTAAAGCATACTTCAATGCCATTTTATTTTCATCCAAATTGTGGTAACAAGATGCAAGATAGTTTCTAATCCACTGGACTCCGTCGTTTGCACCGTAAGCAACATAAATATTTAAAGCCTGATTAAATTTTCTAATAGCATCTTCGTAATTTTCTTCATCCATTGCAATCAGTCCTTCCAATTCGTTCTTATTCCCAACCATGGGCATGTGACTTGCGCTGTTTCCGTTTTTTATAGCACTATGGATATACCTGCGTGCTTTATCATAATCTTTAATTGACCTTAAGGCAAATATCGCTCTGACTTTTGCCCAATTTGCTTCATCGTCTCTTTTTAATTTTAACAATAGGCCAATTAGTTTATCGTTGATTTCCACCTGTTTAGAATATATCTCCAGCGTCCCATATAAATCCGTCATTTGATCGTATTCATATACCATCATATTTGAGTCTTTTATTGACTCAGAGTATTTTAACGCATTGAGATAATGTTTTAAAGCCAGATCGGATTGCCCATTGTCCCTGTAAAAGTTAGCCAATTGAAAATTGATAGGACCCAGCGCATTTTGATCTTTAATGGTCCCAAGAAATTCCTTTAACTCCTGTTTGACTTTTTCTCCTTTTTCTAAATCTCCTGTGATAGAAGTAAGATAAACCAGATAACTATATGCAGACAATACCGGGTATATTTCACCTATTTTTTTGCATAATGATATTAGGATTTCAAGTTGAGGAATCATTTCAGCTGGATGTTTCTCTGCTTCTAAAACGCTAATAAACCAAGCGGTTATTGTTGCCTGTATTTCTGTTTCGTCCAGCTTTTTATAATAATCATATGCCGACTTAAAATTTTGATACTCGTCTATCTGAAAAGGGTAATAATTGTCCGGGATAACCGGGGCTACAACTTGGTCTTTAAGATTTAGTTTAACGGCAAGTTCAAGCGCTTTTGATACATGGTAATTATATAAGTCACCATATCTGAGAAATGCTGCCAAGGTATAATGGTACATTATTTCTCCTGCTTTAAAATCAACCCGTTTGGCAAGTTCACGGGCCTTAATGGTAGCATCAAACCCCTTGATGTAATCTTTATTGTAAAATTGAAAACGGGCGTAATCGTTCAACCATTTAACTTTTTCTTCGTTGTCTTTGCTTTGATTGATAAGTGTCTGAAGACTGTCGATATTAGTGGATTGAACGATCTGCATGCCACCTTTTAACTTGCCACGAGCAGCCACAACTTGAGCAGGGAGATAAGCAAGCGCTGATTTTTCAATGGTCTCAGCATCCAATATTCCTTCGTAAATATTAAAGGCGTCAATGGCGCCAAGCCATGTCTGGTCTGAACTAAACCCACTTTTGGCCAAATAAGCTACCGAATCTCCAATATTTTCAAGGCGATTATCCGGATATTCCCTGTTCGTTTGAGAATCGACAAGGATCCCATCGACATAGAGCTTTAGCTCCAAATTGTTAAACGTTGTTACGATATAATGAGGTAGACCGTCATTAAATGGGTTACAAGTAGTCTTCGTTTCTGTCGACCACGGCGCTGTTTTTGTTTTACAGGAAATGGATGATAATGGAAAACCACTATTTTTTACAGATTGGAAAATGTAATCCGTTCCCAAAATTTTACCCTCATTCCCAAAATAGGAAAGCATAGTAGTTTCACCATTTTCCTTGCCTGCTATGATATATGCCTCCAAGGAAAGAGAAGTGTAAGCATTTATTTTGATTAATTTGGCGGGGAGATCTAAGTATTGTCCTTCTTCTGTAGTTATGTATTTCCCGTTTGCTATATTTCCCCCTTTCATCAATCCATCCGCATGGCCAACTACATCTCGTGCAGTGCCATCATCAAAGGTATAAGCATGCTCTAATACCGGTTTCGGATTAATTTCCAACTTACTTCGGGCTGCTAAAACTTGCTCTGGAAGGTAGTCAAGCGCTGAATTTTCAATGGTTTCGGCATCCAGAATTCCTTCATAAATATTAAAGGCATCAATAGCTCCCAGCCAGGTTGAATCGCGACTATATCCACTTTTACCCAGATATGCCAAAGAATCACTTATATTTTCCAGAAAATTATAGGCGTTATTTTCAATGGTTTGTACATCCATCAATAGCCCGTCAATATAAAACCGGAGTTCTTTATTGTCAAAAGTCGTTACTAAATAATGTGGCAACCCATCGTCTATCGGACTGTTGGATGAGGATGAGGTTTCAGAACTCCAGGGAGTCAAGTCATCTTTACAGGAGATGGTTGATCTGCTGATTCCATTATTTTTTAGCGATTGAAAGATATAATTGATTCCTCGCCAATCGTTTACATTTCCAAAATAGGACAGCATCGTGTTTTCAACATTATCTTTGCCGGCAACAACATAAGCCTCTAATGTCAGAGAAGAGTAGGTGTTTATTTTGATCTTTTTAGCGGGTAGTTGAATATACTGGCCTTCTTTTGTGGTAATATACTTCCCATTCTTAATTTTACCGCCTTTCATCACCCCATCGGCATCCCCAACAACGTCTTTAGCTGTACCGTCATCAAAAGTATAGGAATGTGTTAATACTACCTTCTGTGCTTGTGTATAAGCAGGAGCAAAACAGCAAAGCAATAGTGCAATAACAAGTGTTCTAATGCGAAAGTCCTTATCCATGATTATACTTCGTTTAGTGTTATAATGAACGTCGTTCCCGTTTTAGAGTCAGATTCAAGCCTCAACTCCCCTCCATGAGCCTTCACAATATCATAGCTTAAACTTAGTCCAAGTCCGGTTCCCTGCCCGGTTGGTTTAGTGGTAAAAAAGGGCTGAAAAATCTTTTCTTTGACAGAATCGGGAATACCATCACCATTGTCATTTACCTTAATTTCGATCTTGTTCTTAAGATTTTTTATTCTTACAATGACATACGGACTATAGTCTATTATGTTTTGTTTGGCCTTTTCCGCAACCGCATAAAATGCATTATTAATCAGATTTAGCAACACCCTACCAATATCCTGCGGAACAATATTTATCATCGGAATATTATCTTCTACTTCTAACTTAAAATCAGCGTTGAAGGATTTGTCTTTTGCCCGAAAACCATGGTACGATAAGCGCAGATATTCATCTGCAAGCGCGTTGATATCGGTTAATTCTTTGGGCCCGACCGATGTTCGCGAATGTTGCAACATTCCTTTTACAATGGCGTCGGCCCGCTTGCCGTGGTGATTGATCTTTTCGAGGTTTTGCTTGATGTCGTTTGAGATTGCCCTAGCTTCTTCCACATCTCCCTTGTTGAGTTCCTCGTTCATTTCATCCATCATCTCATTGCTCACCTCAGAGAAGTTGTTGACAAAGTTGAGTGGATTCTGAATTTCATGGGCTATGCCGGCAGTCAATTCACCAAGCGAAGCCATTTTTTCGGCCTGCACTAACTGAGCTTGAGCAGATTTTAATTCGGAAAGGGTAATTTTTAATGTGGTATTTGTTTGGGCTAACTCTTTATAATTTTCTTCGAGTTCATTTTTAGTATTCGAAAGGTCTTCCACCATTTTATTAAAGGCATTTCCCAGTTCGCCGATTTCATCGGAAGATTTAATGTGCACTTTCAAATTCAGGTTACCTTCACCTACTTTTCGGGCGGCATCGCGCAAAGCAAGTACCGGGACTGATATTTTTCGAGATAGCAGAAAGCCTAAAAGCAAACCGATAAAAAGTACAAATCCACTCACAATAAGCGAAGTGTATCGGATCTTCATTTCACTTCGGTTGATCTCGTTGGTCGTAAAAGCAAGTATGATATCGCCCCAAATAATGGGTGTATTGTAGGTTCCCCGTTTAATGACCAGACCTTCGAATGACTCAATATACGGATCAGGATTTTCGGTGGCGGGAAATGTTCGAAAAACTGATTTCTCAATCGTAAAACTGGTATGATCTTCATTCCACACCGTATCGCACTGCACCATGCTCACAAACTTCAGGCGTGAATCATCTTTAACGAGTTGAACAGCAGCCCCCAGGTTTTCGAAGTTTTGATCGGTTAGCGCAATGTTTACGCCCAATGCAACAGAATTTACAAGGTTCTGAACTTCGGTATTATAATTCTTTAGCAACGCCTTGCGTTGTTGCTCCGGGAAGTAGTACAACGTAAAAAAGGTGAACATTACCACTATTAAAAATACGGTAAGCCAAATTCTCGATTTTAGAGAGAAAATCATACGCGTTGCTATTTAAAAATTATCTTTCTATTCCGACGAATTGAGTTGGGTTGCCCCATCAATGGCAATAATCTTTATTTCGTTGTTTGCCAAAGGTTCATCAATAACACCTATTGCTCCGGGGTTTTGTGACACATAAGCTTCGAGTTCTGATTTTGTATTGAAAAATTTGGGAGCCTGTGCCTTACCCTGGAACACCAGGGACAGCCAGTATTTATTCAGTTCATCACCCGTCATGTCGTATAGATCCGAAGACGTTGTCTTCCCCACCTCGGTACTTGTTTTCATAAGCGCGATGAGTATTCTTTTTCCATCGTCCCATTTTAGCTTTTCTCCCATAAGGACCGATTTTAACTCAGAAAACTTCATCGCGAGTGGAGCACCTGACTGATTTCCCACAACGGTCAGACGAGGTTGTTCGGCTCTCGCGCTCACCAAAAACAATAGCAGAAACGCCAGGCAGAACCAGCTTGTCCGAAAATGATTTTTCCGGAGTCTTAGATGATATGTAAGTTGTTTTTTCATTCTAAAATCCTATTGCAAATTGGGTCATTATTGTACTCGTATTGTCCGAAAGTTCGGAATGTTCGTATTGATACTCCAGCTTCACAACCGCCAGATAGTTTAGTTCAATCCGAATACCTGCAACCACGGAGCTTACATTGTTTTTGTTGTAGTAAATTTCACCTTCCTGAAAATGCAAGTAATCGTAACGTAAATAGGGTATTACCTTAGGGGTGACTTTGTACCCCGCGTAAACATAAGAAGCGAAGGATTTGGTCACCCCTGTAGTGTCTGTTTTATTAAAGCCAGCGGTACCTTCTGCCAGGATTTCAACTTTTTTCCCAAAGGTTGAAACTGATGCTGTCAGCAGATTTTGTTTTACCTTCCAGTCTAACGTTCTACCATGCAAATCGGCTCCGTTCGAAATCACATCGTTATACCACGAAAGCCCGAGCCTGAGCCGTCCGGCGGGTTTGACATGAACCGCCATGGAAATCGACTTGTTTTTATCATTGTCTTTAACATCTTCTGATCCTATTCCATTCCCGATATACAGATCATACCCGAACCTGAGGTCTCCCAAATCGTGTCCGCGTACACCAACGCCAACTGTATGTATCGGTATAATTTCTGCTTTAAATAAAAGTGGTCGTTCAATGGTGGGAAAAAAAAGCCGACCATGGTGGTAAGTATCATTCCAATAGTTCAATGGAGTATGTACTTTGCCCATCAGTAAATCGTTATTTCCCTTCAGATTATAGTCGATGATAACCCTCTCGACACTTATCGAAAATTCGGAATGCGACAAAGGATCAAACTTAAAAACGGTTTCTCCTAAAAATGAAATACGATCACTTAACACCGAAGTGATAAAAAGATCCTGTTCCCCAAATCCAAAGGACAGCTTATCTCCCGTTTCATATTTTCCAAGTACATCTACAAATCCCCTGATCTGTGTATCCTGGCTCCAAGACGGAGTAGCGATAAAAACTAACTTGATAATTAGTATTGTAAAAAAGATCTTTTTCATATGGGTTGAATGGTTGTTATCAAAATTTACAAATACAAATACTTATCTGACAATAAGATTCGTACATCTTATTGCCCAGTTCTGTTCAGAACGGCAATACGATGGTAAATTCAGCACCCTTATTTTCGGTAGAATTCACCTGTATCAAACCGCCATGTACTTTCACAATATCGTAGCTTAAACTCAATCCGAGCCCGGTTCCTTTGCCTGTGGGTTTTGTCGTGTAAAAGGGTTGAAATATCTTCTCTTTTACTGTTTCTGGTATGCCGGGCCCATTATCTCTGATATAGATCTCTATTCCATTACCGGTCTTCAATGTTTTTACAACAACTAAAGGACCGTAGGTGCCCCTCCGCTTAACCGTTTCACTTACAACACATAAAGCGTTATTCGTCAAGTTAAGCAAAACCCGCCCAATATCTTGCGGAACGACATTCAGTTTGGGAATACCATCTTCGACTTCCAACCTGAAATCTGCATTAAACGATTTATCCTTGTCCCGTAACCCATGATAAGACAATCCCAAATATTTATCTGCAAGCGCATTGAGATCTCTGGCTTCTTTTTGTCCGGAACTGCTCATGGAATGTTGTAACATCCCTTTCACATAAGATCACCTTCAGCCATGAAGCTTTAAAAAGCTCTCTTCCAGGAACGAAATCTGCTTATTAGCAATTTAAAACGAACTTATTTTCGTCTAGTGTTTACGCAATTGTTTTACGATTCCGCCTTTTACCTCATTGATACTCTGCACATAAAAAAACGCTTCAGGATCCTTGGTTAGAATCGCATTTTTTATGCGGTGAATCTCCAGGCGGGTGACAATGCTCATCACAATATCACAATCGTATTTCAGATCGAAACTATCGGGCAAATAGCCCCGCTCTCCTTTGTAAACCATAATTGCCCGTTGAAAATCATTCACAATAATGTGCTTCACATCCTCATGGTGTTTCGAAACGACCGTCAGTGCCGTGTATTCTTCAAATCCATCAACGACATAGTCGGAGGTTTTTACTGCCGTAAAATAAGTCAGAATCGAATACATGGCCGGTTCGATACCCAGACCAAAAGCAGCAGTCAGGAAAATAAAGGTATTGATGAGCAGAATAATTTCACCGGTACTAAAGCCTGATTTTTTGTTGGTGTAATCAGCAATTATTTCCAGACCGTCAATCACACCACCTCCTTTAATCACCAATCCTACGCCCAAACCAATCAGAAATCCGCCAAAGACAGCAATCAGTATTTTATCGTTCGTAACAACCGGAATATCGATGTAATTCATCAGGACTGACAGCAGCAGAACGGCCAAGAATGCTCGGACTGCAAATGTTTTGCTAATTTTATGATAGCCAATTACAAGGAATGGGATATTGAAAAGAATTAGAAATATACTAATGTTATAGTGGGTAAACTCGTGTGCCAAAATGGACAAACCAGTCACACCACCATCCAAAAAGTGATTAGGCATCATAAACCCCTTTAAAGCGACAATCGCGCATAACACACCCAAAACAGTGTATATAATTGATTTAACTGAATAGATACTTTTCCAATGAATTTTGTTCTTTACCACCATAGCTTGTTCGTTTTAATCATTCATATTCAAATAGCAAAGTTAAATAGTCCAGGACCATTTGTCCAGAATTTCCTGCAAGTGTTGCTGCTTACGAGGCTCCCGGTATTGGCGAGCAAAAGTTGTGTGATAGCGGTGTGTGCGCAGAAAATTTACCTGCAAGCGGTCCCACTCTTCATGGCTGCTAATTCTACCATTCGCAAACAACTCCTGATAGAGCGTTTCGCCGGTTGTATAAAACTCGTCGGTTCCCAGATAATCCAGATCTGAATCACCAATAATTTCCTCCAACAGGTTTTGGGGATTCTGAGGGAGTTTAGTCGCCCGAATCATGCCGGCAATCTTTTCAATATCGGTGATTGAATAGCCCAATTCCGGCAAAACCTCCGCGGCAATCAGAACACTTTGCTCTTCGTGGTTATCATACCCGTGCGTAAAGCCCAAATCGTGAAAGAGCGCGGCTGTTTGAAGTAAAAAGGCATCATGCTCCGTTATTTCCAATTGACCAATATATTGACCACAAACCTCCAACACACTCAAGCTGTGATGAATGCCATGGTAACTTAAATTTCCGGGGATCAAATGCTGGAATTTTTCCAGTATATATTTTTTCAATTTCGTAATATTCATAATTATACAGTTCGGCTACATCATGAAGTTTTATTCAACAACTTCGTATGTATTTATCGGGTTTTGTTTGTTCTTCAGGGCAATTTCACCAATCTCCCGACACTTAAAATACTCCTTTATCCGGTGATAGGCTTCTTCTGAAATCAATATCTGTCCCGGTGAGGCAGCTCCCTGCAGCCGTTGCGCCAAATTCACGGCATCACCGATTACCGTATAATCCAGCCGCTTCAAACTGGAAGAGCCAATATTTCCGATCACCATTTCACCATAATTAATTCCGATGGAAACATTCGGTTCAAATTTGACATGATTGGAAACCATCGGTAGTGAACTGATTTTATTACGGACAGCCAAGCAGGCATCAACAGCACGGTCCAGCTGATATTCGCCTTTAAAAACGGCCATAATCGCATCGCCAATAAACTTATCAATAAAGCCTCCGTGAGCAATGATTTCTTTCACCATCAAATCAAAATAGTTATTCAACAGCTCGACCACGGTGTCCGGCGATTCGTTCTCAGAGATCGCTGTAAACGAACAAATATCGATGAATACCACTGCTGCCTCAACTGTTTCGCTGCTCATTAAGGTGGTCTCAAATTCACGGGTTCCCATAAAATTCAGAACAGTCTCGTCAACATACATCTTTAGAATATTATTTTCTTTGATGGCCCGCATGGTTTCGCGAATCTGTTTCACTTGCCGGATTGTTTTTTCCAGTGTCACTTCCAAATCCCTGAAATCAACTGGTTTGGTGATGAAATCGAAGGCTCCTTTATTCATCGCGGAACGGATATTTTCCATATCGCCGTAAGCCGAAATGATGACTGATTTGAGCAGCGAGTGATTTTCCGACAGACGTCCGAGAAGTGTCAAACCGTCCATTTCAGGCATGTTGATATCGCTCAGGACCACGGCAACGTCCGCATGATCCTTCAGCTGTTCGAGTGCATGCCGTCCATTACTGGCAAAGACAAATTGATACTCCTGCTCCCTAATCTTTTTCCGAAACTTCTGCTTGACCAGAACTTCCAGATCCGCCTCATCATCAACCACCAGAATTTTTGTCATGAGCCTAGTTTTTTAATTTTTTCTTTTAAGCTGTTAAAGTCAACCGGTTTGGTCAGAAAATCGTCTGCCCCCAGTTCCATCGCTTTATTGTAGTTCCCAGAATCGTCGTAAGCAGTTATCATCATCACAACAGGGGGTGGCGTGTGCTGTTTCACTTTGATGTTTTCGAGTAACTGTAAACCGCTCATTCCGGGCATATTGATATCCGAAAGAATAAGAACCGCTTCATGTTGAAAGCTTTCCATTTTGTTGAGTGCATCTTCTCCTGAAAGCGCAAATTCAAAATCAAATTCACCCTTCCGGATTTCCCTCCGAAACCGCTGCATAAACAACGGTTGAATATCTTTTTCATCGTCAACAACTAATATTTTCATCGTTCGTTTGTCGGTAATATGATTATAAATTCCGTTCCTGCATTGGGTGCAGTATTAACTTTTAACTCACCTTTATGCCCTTTGGTTATAATATCGTAGCTTAAGCTTAAACCCAAACCGGTACCTTGTCCGGTAGGCTTTGTTGTAAAAAAAGGTTGAAATATTTTTTCAAGCGCTTTGTCCGGAATGCCGGTGCCATTGTCCCCCACCCTGATCTCAATCTGATTTTCAAGCGCGATCGTTTTTAAACTGACCATTGGCTTATACTCTGGGCCTTCCAATGCTTTTCGGGCATTGACCGCATAAAAAGCATTATTGAACAGATTCAGCAATACACGTCCCAAATCCTGCGCGATTACCTCAACCTTACCAATCGACACATCAAACTCAGTTTTCAATTCGGCATTGAAGGACTTATCCTTGGCCCGCAACCCGTGGTAAGCCAATCGCAAATATTCTTCACCCAGTTTATTGATGTCTGTCGCTTGTTTATTCTGATCATCAATCCGGGAATGTTCCAACATACCTCGTACAATGCTGGCTGCCCGGCTACCATGATGATTTATTTTCTCCAGGTTTTGCTTCAGGTCATTCGTGATCTCGCCAACCTCATCGTAGTTTTTCTGAGCCATTTCGTCCTGCATCTCTTCCAGCAAATCGACGCTCACCTCGGCAAAATTATTCACGAAATTGAGTGGATTTTGAATCTCATGGGCAATACCGGCGGTCAGTTCTCCCAGTGAAGCCATCTTTTCAGATTGGATCAACTGCGATTGTGTTGCTTTCAATTCGGCAATCGTCTTTTCAATTTCACGAGTGCGCTCCCGCACTTTTTCTTCGAGGTTCTCGTAAAGACGTGTGTTCTCAATTGATATACCGATTTGCCCGGAGAGCATTTGCAACAACTCAATCCGATCGTTACTAAAGACTCCTTTCAGCAGGCTGTTTTCCAAATAAATCAAACCACTCAATTTTCCAAGGGCGGTGATGGGCACACACATAATCGAAGCTATTTTATGCTGCTGGATATATGGATCAGATCGGAATCGTTCTTCTTGCAAAGCATCGTCAATGACAACACTCTCCTCCGTTCTCCGGCAAAAATTGACCACAGAAAACGGGACGAGTTCTTTTTCTGCAATCGGCGTTCCCGGTAAAATTTCGATCCCTGCTTTTCCCGATTGGCCAATCGCTTCAACATACAATTGATTGTCCCGCATCAATAAGAGACATCCCCGCTCGGCACCGGCATTTTCGATGGTTATGTGCATCAGTTTCTTCAATAAGCCTTCATATTTCACCTCGCTGGCAATACTTTGCGATGCCTTTAACACACTGGCCAAATCCAATGCCGATTTGCTGGATGTACCGGTCGATGTAGCCGTTCCTACCAGGTGGCTCAACCTTGGCTTATTCGTTTCAACGACCAATTCCGGAAAACGCTCTTCCAATTGCCAACACTTCAAGACGGCTCCCCAAGCCCGAAAAGCTTCCCGGGCTTTGCGGAAATACATTTCTTTTTGAGCGCAGAGACCGGCAGCTTCGCACATATTTCCGGCACACTCACTGGCAATAGCCACAACATGTTTAAATTGGTTCCGCTGGGCCGTCGCGATTGCTTTTTCGTAATACTGAAGCGCTTTCCCCACAGATCCTTCCATGGCATACCATTCGGCTTGCAACAGCTCCAAATGTTGATTGAAGTTTTGTTCATTGCCGTTTCTCCAGTACTTGAAATTTTTCAGATGCGTCTTAAATTCCTTTCGATACTTACTTCTTTCTTTTTTATTCATATCGGAATAACAGGCTGATATGATGAGTGCGATATAGAAACTGTTCTCCGAAATAATGATATCGCCAAGATTATTCTCAGCAAAATCGAGGACGACACGACTTTGCTCCAATGCTTCCTTCTTTCTTCCCTGAAAATAGAGTAGAAAGCATTTACTGGATTGATAAAAGCCTATTTTCGTTCGATTACCCTCCGCCATTAATCGCTGGCCAAACGCCTCACTATTAAAACTTTCATCATCCCAACTTCCGTTCTCTGTTTTTCCGGCCAAGGCTTTAGCAAGCTGATACAAGCTGTAAAAAAAGTCACCTCCCCCTTTTTCATTTCGAATCAGCCCCAAGTGGTCCCCGCTTTCGTCTAATAAAGTCTCCAACTGGTCTCCCAGCGCGAGCCGATAGCGCAAGGACAAAGCGACCGTGTAGCCTGTGAAAATATTATCGCCATTCATGACACACCCTTTCAACACTTCCGGAATTTGATCTAGAACCTCCCGTCTTGGATAGCGCCAATGGGCATAAAAACAGTAAATCGTATACGAGAGACGCCATTTCACCAGAGGTGATTTCGTCCGTCTGTTTAGTTTTTCTGTAATTTCCCAAATCGAAAAACCCAGTTTTTGCAATTTCAATACTTCCAACACCAACACCGCAAATCCGGAAAATCCCCAACCGCAAGCATTCGAAAAACCATGTTTGAGGTAGAGCGTTATCACCTGGAAAACAGATAACATCATCAGGAAACGATTTTCCTGGTAAGCACTGGTCGACAGGTCAATCATAAAGGTGTTGAGCGCGATCATTTCTTCATCAGTACAATCAGGCAACTCCGCCAATTTCTGTCGATCGCGATATTTTGTGTGAATTAAAACAAGATATTTCCCTAAGGTATATAACGAGCTTAGCTGTCTTCCCACTTCACTTTTTGGAAACCGAATACCGTAGAGCTTGGCTGCTTCCAAACCCAGACGCAAGGATTCGCGTGTATTCCCTATTTTAAGGTACAAGGAAGAGTGCATGTAATACACGTTCAGCTTTTCGAAATTGGTCCGGGCATATCCCAGTACCTCTTTGAAATATTGTTCGGCCAGGTCCGGATCGCCGTTCAGGTATTCACAAGTTCCCAATTCAAAGTAAACCTGAAACGTATTGTCGTAATTCTGAACCCAGCTGAACGAATCGAGCAAGCTACGCGCTGTTCGCAGAAAATTAACTGCCAAGCCATAGGAGATCGATTCTTTTGCTTTTCGTGCAGCCAACAAACAAAGGCAAATTACACGGTTCTTCTCCTGCTTATCCTCAATCAAATGGCAGCTAATGACAAAGTGATTTAGTAGCTCGAAAATATCTTCCTCGATCTGAATTTCCGTTCGGCTTTGCAACAACAAGCGACCAATGGCTAAATGCAGCAGCGCCAGTTCATCTTCAGTAATGAGATTATATGCAGCTTGCTGTACTTTGTCGTGTGTGAATGAAAATGACGGACTTTGTGCGTTTAATTCTTGCTCGAGTTCCGGAGTCATGCGAACTGAACTCAATGCAAAGGTTCGGTAATGTTTATTTCCGGTGTGTAAATAACCTTCCTTCACGGCCGGAACAAGATCGAAATAAACCTGCGCCTGCGACCGCTCTGTACTATTGGCTAAATCCGACAGTTGAAAAGTATTTCCCAACACCGAAGCATACTTTAAAACATTTCGGGTATTCTCGGGCAGGACTGTTAGCCCTTCTGTCATTAGATCGATGACATTGTCGGTATAGGCCAACTTATCAATTTTCTTTTGCTGCCAGCTCCACCCTTCTTTCGGATCTTTTCTCACCAACCGTCTATCGTACAGCGATTTTAAAAATCCGTGGATGAAGAAAGGATTACCTTTGGTTTTTGTGTGTACATGAATGCCTAGTTTTTCCGCCTTTGCCATTGCCATACCAAATGAATCGGCTGTAATCCGGCAGGTCGTTTCCTGGTCCAATGGGTTCAAACTGATTGTTCTGACTTTGCTGTCTGATCCCTGCAATTGCTTTAGGGTAATCATCAGCGGATGCCCCTTGTCAACCTCATTGTCACGATAGGCACCTAGAAGTAAAATCTGATCGTGTCGCGGATTTTCCAAAACCCGCTTAACCAGATTAAGTGAAGGTAAATCAGCCCATTGCAAATCATCCAAAAAGATCACCAATGGGTGCTCGGGAGAACTGAAGGCATAAATAAAGTCGAGCAAAACCGCATTAAAACGGTTCTCCTGCTCAGCCGGTTGCAATTTGGGCACCTCTACTTGCCTGGCCAATATTTTACTTAACAGTGGAATTACCTCTGTGATCAATCCGGCATTATCCCCCAAAACGCTGGTTACCCGATCTCTCCAATACTCGATTTTAGCTTCCGGTTCGGAAAGCAAATTCTGAATAAATTCGCGAAAAGATTCGATAAATGCATAATACGGAATGTCCTTTTTAAATTGATCGAATTTCCCCGAGATAAAGGTTCCTCCGGCTTGAATAATCGGAAATTTGATGTGCCGAATTAATGCTGATTTTCCAACTCCGGAGTAACCCCCGACGAGGACTAAAACAGATTGAATTTCTGCTAATCGATGGTGATAAATGTCCATCAGTTGGTTGATCTCAGCCTCGCGGCCATAAAGCTTTTGACTCTGTTTATAATGCTCAACAAAATCGCTGGCTCCCGGCTTAAAATCGGCTAACATTTTACCCTTTTTCGCGTGCAATAAAACCAGCTCCAGATCTTCCTTCAGAGCTGCAGCATTACGATAACGGTCATCCGGATTTTTCTCCAGCAGTTTAAAAATGATCTGCTCAAAACCGTCAGGCATGTCTTCAACAACCGCACTCACCGGCAAAGGCTTCCGCGACAAATGAAAATGAATCACTTCTAAAGGATCCACTGAATCGAACGGCGGTTTTCCACTCAACAGCTCATACAACAAAATACCGCATGAATAGAAATCGCAGCTCTTGGTTACAGAGTAAGTTGTTCGTCCGGTTTGCTCCGGAGCGATATAAGCCAAAGTTCCTTCAATTTGCTCCAGGTTTAACAAATCGTTGGTTTCCGATTGCAAATTGGATGAAATTCCAAAATCGAGCAGTTTCAGCCGACCTTGCTGATCCAGCATGATGTTGCTGGGATTAATATCTTTATGGATAATTTCGTGCAGATGCAAATATTGCAATGCCTCAGCCAATTGAATCCCGATTTCGAGCACTTCCTTCGGGTACAATTTCCGTTCAAAAACCAACTTTCTCAAGTCACTGCCATCAACATATTCCTGAACCAAGGTCACCACAACCCCATCATACAACAAATCATAAACCGCTGGAATTGCCAGATGCTTGAGCGACTTAAGCGTTTCGTATTCATGGGCTAGTTTTGAGGCACGGACAATATTGCCGTTGAGCAATTGCGACTGTTTCAAAACCACATGTTCACCATCAGCCTGTCGCTTAGCCAAAATGATCTCATTCTTTTCATTTTTAAAAAGCGTTCGCAACTCCTGGTAAGCTTGAGATAGAATCTGTGTTTCAGGCGCAATCATATTAAGGCTTTTTGATGGATAGCAGACCGTAAAACCAAAGGTCATTTTCCAATGCTTCGTACTGTCGGATGGAAGCAAAATGGTTTCCATGATTGACCTTATTGCGTAAGCCAATTCCTTTTAAAAATTGACCAAATTTCCAGAGCTTGCTGGCCATGGAATACAAATGCCGTAGCGAAGGGCGTGTATATTGCGTGATATCCTGCATCTGAAAATCCGAGAATCCGCACGCTTCGGCATTCTGCTTGTGTTCTGTTTGTGTGTCAATATCCTTTATTGACCAGCCATCTAACCAGGCATGCAATAAGTCTTCTCCGTCAGGTTGAAGAGGGCGATCGGTGCGAAAATAGTCAGCACAAATCAGCCGTCCACCGGGTTTCAACAAGCGATACGCTTCTTTGTAAAAATCGACTTTATCTGCTGAATGGCACATGCTCTCGCAAGCCCAAATCACCGAAAACGACTCATCCGCAAAATCGGTGCGGTGATAATCCTGTTCCGAAAACATCACTCTGGATTGAAGGTTTCTTTTCCCGGCTTCTTTTTGAGCAATGTCAACCTGGTGTGGAACCAAAGTAATGCCATTCACCTCCACATCAAACTGTTCGGCTAACCAAATAGAACTGGCTCCCTGACCACACCCTGCATCCAGAATGCGGTCGTCGTCGCCGATATTAACCTGATTCGCCATAACTTCATTCAATCTCGTCAATGCTGTTCCGTGTGTGTTGGCCTGCTCATCGTGAAATCCAAAATGAACCGAACGTGTTTTTTGCCGAAACCACAATACGCGGTAATCAAGGCGGGTATTGTCGTAATAGCTGACAATTGATTTTTTGTATTCAAAATCCATTTTTATTCTATTTTAATTAGCCTTTCATTGCCCAATGGTCTTGCAGAGACTGCGGAATCCGGAAGCCTGAATTTTTATCTTTTCTGAAGTGATGATTCAAAATGGCGATCATGATTCCACCAACTGATTTGAGAGAATCTTCAATCGCGTCCTCTTCCAATTGGTCGACCGGAAGGTCTGTTCCGGGCACATGGATCGAAATATGTAATCCCTTGATATGAATGTCAATTAACTGTTGATCCTTGGTTATGTCACCGCCAAAGAAACTGACGACCACCAAGATCATCTCCTGAATCCAGGCTAAAAAACCCTTTTTCCGGTATTGCGATTTCTTCTCTTGCATGATTTTGTGATACTGATGCAATTCGTCCTTCAAATGGCCATCCAATTCGTCCTCATGATCTTCTGCTTTGTGGGGATCGGCATGTTTCTCGAACAGTTTATTGTATTTCTCATCCGTTGAAAATGTCGGACCGAGCATCCGATTAAAGCAGTCCGGGAATTGCTCATCAGCCAGCATTTTACGCATCATCAGCAAACTCAGTTTCTCAGGCAGGTGAAAATGATCCAATGTTTTAACCAAAGCTGTTGCCAGAGGTATTCCGGCTTCAGTTTTGTCCTTAAACAAATGAGCATACACTTTATGCTGAAGTTCCCATGCATCAGCTACATCTTTCGCGATCAATTCATCCTTGACCCCCATAATGCGTCCAATGGTTTTCCAGGTATGAAACCAGGCAGCCTGCTCTTCCTCGGTCAATGGCTCGCCTAGCATTTCCATCCCTTTAAAATATTCCAGCGAAAAAACCTGGTTCGTCGCAATCAGGTCTTCCTGACTGATAGGCTGCCCCCATTCTTTATTCCACTCCTCACCTTCAACCCGCGAATTTTTGATGAGATGCCGCATAGCTGAATGCATGATGCGAACTTTCAAAGCGGTCAGAATACCTCGTTTTTCAGGTGTCCACCAATGCTCATCCATCACGTCAAAAACAAATTGAGCAGTTTCGAAAACCCGACGTTCGGTATGCTCTTTCAATAGCTTGGTAATTCGTAAAACATTGGCCGGTTTTTCAGCCATGTAAGTGTAGGGCAATGCACGGAAAAACAGGATAAAAACGAAATACATGCCTTTCTTTTTCCATACCTCGTGCGTCAGTTCAAACTGTCTGATGTCTTCCTCTGTAAACGGATAGGTAAGTTCCTTTTGCACAAAATCATGCATGACTTTAGGAAATTCCGTTGTGACAAAACTATCATTCGTTGCCATCTTTTTCAAAATGTCACGAAGATCCAATTCATCATCTGAATTATAAACTGCTAACACCGCGTCATCGCAAGCGGTATCCATTTGCTGACGCAGTTGCTCCAAATCAATTCCATTCCATACAAACTGCAAGTTGTTCTTTCCCATTATTTCGTGTTTAGTTTTAGTTGCTAAGAATTACGCCCCAGACAGCTTGACTTTTTGGATGTATCAGATTGCAAAACCAGCTTATGAAGCGAGTCCCGTTATCAAATTGACCAGACAGAACACAGTATTAGTTAATCCTGATTTTTATCGAATGCATTATTGACATTAGTTAGCTAATGCAAGCACGACAATAAGATACGTAATTCCTTTATTAGACTCAATAGCTTTGAGAAAAAACTTCTAACTATATAAGTGAAATTTAATAAAGTAGGCTGAATGAATGGAAGGACCGAATGAAACTATACTCAAAATCACTGCACCAGAATAGCTTTATCATGCTACAATAATACTATTCAGGCTTGGAGTAGACAGACTTTAGCTCTTTCACCTTATTGCCATAAAAAGTTGGGAAACCGGAAATTGGATTAGTGCAATAATACAGTTTCAGTCCATTCTCCCTAAAATACGGATTTTGGACTTGTCCAATGAGCTTCACATCCTGGTATAGAAATTCGATATCCCCCATGTCCTGATCAATATAAAGTAATGGCTGCATTCCGATCGTATCGGGAGCCCAAAACAGAAACTGGTCATTGAAACAGACGGGCTGTGGACAACCGTATTTCTCGCCATAAAAATTAACTGCTCCGGCTTGACCGTAGTTTTGAGCAAAGATGAAAGCATTTTTCTTCACGGAGTCCGGTAAAGCTTGCCAGCTTTTACCTACCAGCTCTCCTAATTCCCGCCATCCGGTCATATCGGCATAATCCTGCGGCAGTTGGTAGACCTTTCCATCCTCCCAACGGTTTGTAAATTGCGCCGATGACTTCGAGTAACGTGCCATTCGCTCCAAACCCAACATCGGCAAACTAAACGGAAGCAAAGGCAACAATACGATCGGCATAAAAACCAAATAGAAAAGCTGCCAACCGGGCTTACGGTACTTTTCAATCGCCACACCTCCCAATGCAAACAAGATGGAATAAAAACCAAGTGTATAATATGACTTCCCTTGCATTAACAACAAAACCGCGACAGTCAATAAGAACGCCAAAGGAATGAATCGATATTTCCTTACCGATCTGAAAAATAAAAAACGAATCAAGCCTATTGTCCAAATAAAAAAGCCGGGAATATTCATCAGAAACTGGTCAAGTACAAATCCAATAATCGACACATTCGCAAATTGCGTCTTTTGCAACTCGCTCATATGGTGAATCAGGGGCCAATTGTGCTGGTACTGCCAATATAGGTTGGGTGAAATGATCAGAACAGCAATCAGGCCGCCAAGGAGAAAATGGCCCGAAAAGAACAGCCGCCGATGCCCGCTGAAAAAGAGCGCCAATAAACTTGAAACCAGAAAAAAGGCAATCGAATATTTCGTTAGAAATGCCACTCCCCAAACCGAAAAGACTAACAGCCAATAGCGGGTATTCTCCGTCCGAACCAAGCGGATGAGCAGATAACCAGACCACAGCCAAAAAAACTGGTTGAACGAGACCGGCTGAAATAAGGCATTCGATCGGAGAAAAGCAGGTGAAAGCACAAAGGCTAAACAGGCGATCAAAATAGCCCGGGTCCCACCTTTCAGTTCCAAAACAATCTTCCCGACCAGAATAACAGAAAAGAAGCCAAGCAAAGCAGGAATAATCCGAAGAGCAAAAACGGTATTGCCGAACACGCCGGTCGCAAAGGCGGCGACCACGGCTATTCCCGGTGGAACCGAAGCATATCCCCAGTCTAAGTGTTGCGCCAACGAAAAGTAAAGAAAGGCATCTCTGTGAAGTTCATAGTTGGCAAAAGTGAACAGGTGCAAGGCCAACTTCATGAAAGCGATGACACCGATTAATTTCCACTCGTTGGATACCGATTTGAACATGAATGCTCTGGTTTTGGGGTTTCGAAAAAATCTATTCAACCCAAATTTAACGATTCCCAAAGAAACAGAGAACCAACGAACAGTAATTTAATGCGGAACCAGTTATCCGATTGGCAGACAACCTATTTTCTAATCAAGCCATCAATCTTCAACGGAACTTTAATCTGCTTGGCCGATTCGCGGCGGGTTAGCAACATGGGAGCCGAAACACCTAAAGAAAGGGCCATCAGCACAAACAAGGCCTTCAACCCATTGTTAAGCGTTTCATCCAATAACTGTCCGTATAGAGCATGATCGACATCCCCAGTAAGATGAATGATACCAAGCATCATTCGATAAGCGAATGCACCGGGAACCATTGGAATCACAGCGGGTATGGCAAATACAAAAGGAGGTGCATGACGAAAATGGGCTGCATAGATACTTAGAAAACCGACCAACATCGCTCCAAAGAATGACCCTAAAATAATTCCGCCACCAAGTTTCATCGTAACAAACTTCAAGCTACCCCCCAAAGCCCCCAAAACAAAAATGACCCACAAGGTACGTACAGGAACATTGAACAGTACTGCAAATCCAACAGCAGCAAAACCTAACCAAATCCATTTTTCAAGAAATGAGAACCATTCCATCAGCCTAAATATTATAAATTAAAATTGTACACAACATACCCAAAGCAATTGAGAACGCGATCATCAAACCATTCATTCCTCGCACCAGACCATTCATGATATTTCCTTCAAGCAGATCTGATAACGAATTGATCAACGGAATTCCCGGGATGAGGTAAAGAACCGAAGTTGCAAAAGCATGTTCCGGATTCACACTCAGTTGAAACTTCACGGCACTTCCTGCAATTAAACAGGATGTAAATGCAGCAAAGAAAATACAGAGATAAGCATTGAAGCCTTTTTTAACCGCTTCCTGGCGAATAAACAAGCCACAGAAAGTTGCAATATAAGTAATCAGCATTTCAACCGGCCCACCGCCAAACAGACGACAAAATGATGCTCCGGCCAGCGCGACCGTGGCTAAAATGATCAATCGCGGATAATGAGGCAATGATTTAAGGCGGTCAATTTCAGCCCAAACTTTACCGTAATCCCAACCTTCTTCAACAATCCGCCAACTCATGCGACTAATCCCGCTAACCATTTTAAAATTGGCGCCATGTGGTGAAGTACGCTTCAAACTACTGTGAAAGTAATCGCTCTCTTCATCAAAAACAGTTAACATCAGCGCCCGGTGGGTAATCAGTAATTCAGCACTAAAACCATAAGCACTGGCGATACGCATAATTGTAATTCTTATTCGGGAGGAATTGGCTCCTGAGGCCATCAGTAATGAGCCCACTTCAAGCAAAATTTTACTAAGCTCCTGAATTCGTTTGATATTTCGGTTTTCCATAGATTATTTATGATAGCGACCCGCGAAATAAATGAAAATTCGTCTGACCGCACACAAATTTAAAAGATCTCGGAACAGAATTTAAACTTATCTTATTGCAAAAGGATTGAGTTTTTACATTTTTCTATTCTTCACCTGAATAACATGACACAAAAGAAAATTTTAAGCAACAGTTTCTAACATTATGAAACCGGTTTTCAAACCGATCTCTTTCCCAATTATATATTTACGAAAACAAATCACGTAGTCAAATGGGGTAATACAATAAGTGATTTACGTTGAAATCAGGTTCCCGTAACAATCATTTAATACGTGAACTTCTTTTTGAACATTTGCATCTATTGATCACATTCGAATAACAAATTCATTATATTTAAACACAGACATTGACAAAATGAAGAAATAAAAACCCAAAAGCTTATTTGGATGTTATAAGCTTAAACATCTCACTATACAATATGGCAAGAATCAATATTGAGAATTACGAAACAGAAGGCTTTTTCGACGAAACCTTCGAATCAGACAAAACAGTTAAGCCACATTACAAGTATTTCGCTGATCGGTTGCAGAAGATGGGAATTAAGCGGCTTAATTTATTGCAACATTCAACCGATCGTGTTCAAATGTCTCTGGGAATGACCTTTAATGTTTACAGCGACAATCAAGGAATCGAGCGGATATTACATTTGGATATCATCCCCAGAATTGTCACCGGCAAGGACTGGGATTACTTGGAAAAAGGTCTGAAACAGCGGATTTATGCCATGAATCTTTTCTTAGACGATATTTATAATGACCAAAAGATATTGAAAGACAAGGTTATCCCAAAAGAACTAATTCTGTCCAGTTCAACTTATCTCAAGCAATGTATCGGATTTAAGCCCCCCAAAGGAGTTTGGGTACACATTACAGGAACCGACATTATTCGCGGAGGTGATGGTGGCTATTATGTTTTGGAAGATAACCTGCGTTGTCCATCGGGTGTCTCCTATATGCTAGAGAACCGGGAAATTTTGAAACGGACATTCCCCGAAATATTTGAGAAGCTGGCTGTGCGCCCCGTAGCCAATTATACACATAGTTTGAGAGACATGCTGGAGTCACTTTCACCCGTTTCTCCGGCCTCTATCGCGGTATTGACACCTGGAATCTACAATTCAGCCTATTTTGAACACGCCTACCTGGCTCAACAAATGGGAGCAGAATTAGTCGAAGGTCGCGATTTAGTTGTGAAAGATGATATCGTTTATAAAATAACAACGAAAGGGCTGAAGCGGGTCGATGTTATTTATCGCCGTGTTGATGACGATTTTATCGATCCGGAAGTTTTCCGATCCGATTCGCTTTTGGGAACTCCCGGATTATTCAGAGCTTATCTTAAAGGCAACGTTGTTTTAGTCAATGCACCCGGAACAGGAGTCGCCGATGATAAAGCCGTTTATGCCTATGTTCCCGATATTATCAAGTACTATTTGGGCGAAGAAATGATTCTTCCCAACGTACAAACCTACATCTGTAACCGCCCCGACGACCAGAAATTTGTAATCGAAAATATTGCCGACTTGGTTGTCAAACAAACCGATGCTTCCGGTGGCTATGGGATGTTAATCGGTCCCAAGTCAACCAAGGCCGAACAGGAAGAGTTTGTACAAAAAATCAAAAAGAATCCCAGAAATTATATTGCTCAACCCACAATCAACCTTTCACGCGTTCCCACCCTTACCGAGGACGGTACCATCGAGGGCCGCCACGTCGACTTAAGACCTTATGTCCTGTATGGGAATGAAATAAAAGTCACCCCCGGAGCACTTACGCGGGTTGCCCTCAAAAAAGGTTCGCTTGTGGTCAATTCATCACAAGGCGGCGGGAGTAAAGATACATGGGTTGTTGATAATATTTAAAATTCGAGAAAATGCTGAGTAGAGTTGCAGATGCAATGTACTGGATGAACCGGTATATGGAACGGGCTGAAAATTACGCCCGCTTTATGGATGTAAGTTTTAACTTGTCGCTGGAGTTACCTCCTGATGTTTCTGAACAATGGCAACCCCTTGTTGTTACAACCGGAGACTGGGAGTTATATCAAGTGATGAACAAAACCATTAGCAAACAGAAAGTAATCTATTTTTTGGGCTTCGATCCTAAAAACCCAAATTCAATCTATAACTGTATTATCAACGCACGGGAAAACGCCCGGTCAATTCGTCCCGAAATAACAAAAGAACTTTGGGCACAGATTAATTATTTGTACTATTTCGTAAAAGACGGTCTTGCTAAAAAAATATGGACTAAGCGGGATCCGAGGATGTATTTTGACGAAATTAAAAAAGGCTGTCAGTTGTTTTGGGGAATTATCGACGCCACAATTTCGAGAACTGAAGGATGGCACTTTGGCCGGATCGGGAAATTGCTGGAACGAGCAGACAAAACATCACGAATTTTAGATGTTAAATACCATATCTTATTACCCTCGCCGCAGGATATCGGCAGTGCACTGGATATAATTCAATGGGCTGCACTGCTAAAATCGGTTAGTGCTTATGACATGTATCGCAAGCTTTTCGGAAAACTGACTCCTTCCGGTATCGCTAATTTCCTCATTCTTGACAAAGAATTTCCTCGTTCCATGTTACTCTGTTTGGAACACACAGCATTGTCATTAAAAATGATATCAGGGAAAAACAGTGGTTATAGTAACTTAGCCGAAAAAGAAGTCGGAATATTGACTTCTCAATTGGAATACGCCGATATCAACGATATCATAAAAACAGGGATGCACGAATATTTGGATAACTTCCAGATAAAACTGAATAACGTATCGTCAGCAATTGCTGATTCATTTTTCTCTATTGAAAACAGTATCACTAAAATGTAACTCACAATCTATTCCATATGGCCCTAAAAGTTGTCATCTCACATAAAACAACGTACAAATATGACAGGATGATCAACCTGTCTCCGCACGTCATTCGGTTACGTCCGGCTCCACACAGCCGTACACCTATCGAAGCTTATTCGATTAAAATAAAACCGGAAAACAATTTTTTCAACTGGCAACAGGACCCTTTCGGAAACTATCAGGCACGGCTGGTATTCCCTGAAAAAACCAACGAATTATCAATTGATGTTGAAATCATTGCCGATTTAAAAACGATTAATCCCTTTGATTTTTTCATTGAAGAATCTGCCGAAGAATTTCCATTCCAGTACGATGAAACCTTGCAAAAAGAACTCATCCCCTATCTGGAGATTCGGGAAAGTGGGAAATTACTGATTGAATGGATTAAAACAGTGGATCAGTCGCAACGAAAAACGATCGACTTTTTGATTGAGTTAAATCAAAAGCTGTTTAAACATCTCAATTATACCATCCGGATGGAACCGGGTGTTCAAAGTTGTGAACAAACCCTTCAAAAAGGCTCCGGCTCCTGTCGCGATTTTGCCTGGTTACTTGTACAAGTTTTACGACATTTAGGTATTGGTGCCCGTTTTGTTTCCGGTTATTTGGTTCAGCTTACTGCCGATGAGAAATCGCTGGATGGCCCTTCCGGTCCCGAAGCGGATTTCACGGACCTGCACGCCTGGGCTGAAGCCTATGTTCCCGGAGCCGGCTGGATTGGCTTCGACGCTACTTCCGGCTTGTTAGCAGGCGAAGGACACATTCCGCTGGCCTGCACCCCGTCGTATGAAAGTGCAGCTCCTGTTACCGGTTATACCGATGTTTGCCAGACGGAGTTTTTCCATTCTAATAGTGTCACCCGAATTTTTGAATCGCCACGGGTTACCAAACCATATACCGACGACCAATGGCAAGCCATTTATAACCTGGGCTTTGAGGTTGAGAAAGAATTACAGGAGGGCGATGTCCGTTTGACTATGGGAGGTGAACCGACATTTGTGTCCATCGATGATATGGAGTCTGAGCAATGGAATACCAGTGCCGACGGAGAACACAAACGCGAGCTTGCGGCTAACTTGTCAAATCGCTTACTCGAACGTTTTGGCAAAGGTGGTGTGTTACATCACGCGCAAGGTAAGTGGTATCCAGGTGAAGCATTGCCTCGCTGGCAAATCGGCATTTACTGGCGTAAAGATGGACTTCCAGTCTGGAAAGACCCGTCACTGCTTGCCTCATTCACCAAAGAATATAAAGTGGATTCAAAGACACCTGAATTGTTTTTGAAAACGCTAACCCAATATTTGGGCATGAGCACCGAAACAATACTGCCAGCCTATGAAGATGTTTTCTATTTCCTTTGGGAAGAAGGCAAGCTGCCGGTTGATGTTGATCCTTTGAAAAGCGACTTGAAAGATCCTCTGGAGCGAAAAAGGTTAAGTGAGATATTGAACACCGGCATGAATGAACCTGTTGGCTTCATTCTTCCGTTAAACCATTTTCAACAAAATTGGATTAGCAGCAAATGGGAATTTCGGCGCAATAACCTCTTTTTGACTCCCGGAACTTCACCGGTTGGTTTAAGACTTCCGCTGGATTCGCTTTTGGAGAGCCCAACGATGGACAGTGAACCTACATTTGAGCCTGATTTGTTTGCTGAAACAGATCATCTGGGGCAATACGACAAGATCGTTCAAAGCCGCAAAAAAGCAGGTCCTAAAAAGCTTACAGAGCTTCAACCCTTCATCCGGACTGCAATTTGTGCCGAAGTGAGGGAAAAGAAACTCTATGTTTTTCTTCCTCCATTCGAAAGCGCAGAAGTATTTTTGGATTTAACCGCGGCGCTTGAAGCATCAGCGGCTGAATTAAAAATTCCGATTATCATCGAAGGTTACGAACCTCCACGCGATAACCGCATTGAGTTGCTGAAAGTTACACCGGACCCTGGTGTTATTGAGGTAAACATCCATCCTGCCAAGAACTGGAAGGAATTAACAGACAACACCCTAACGCTTTATGAAGAGGCCAAACAAGCCCGGCTTGGAACCGAAAAGTTTATGCTCGACGGTAAACATACCGGTACAGGAGGCGGTAACCATGTAACACTTGGTGGTAGCTCACCAACCGACAGCCCCTTATTGCGAAGTCCCAGCCTGCTGCGCAGTTTGCTTACTTTCTGGCAACATCACCCGGGATTGTCGTACTTGTTTTCCGGAGCATTTATCGGGCCAACAAGTCAGGCTCCGCGTGTGGATGAGGGCCGGTATGAAAACCTGTATGAACTGGAAATAGCCTTTGAGCAAATACCGGAAGGGAAAGAAGTTCCGTATTGGCTAACTGACCGTTTGTTCCGTCATATGCTAACCGATATTACCGGAAATACACACCGGGCTGAATTTTGTATCGACAAGCTTTATTCCCCCGACTCCTCTTCAGGGAGATTAGGAATCCTGGAACTGCGGGCTTTTGATATGCCGCCACACGCACAAATGAGTTTGATGCAAATGTTGCTGGTTCGTACATTAGTTGCCTGGTTTTGGAAAAAACCGTATAAGCACAAGTTGGTCCGCTGGGGAACCGAACTGCACGACCGCTTCCTGATGGAACACTATGTGAAAGAAGACATTAAAGATATTGTCACGCAACTTAACGAAGCAGGCTATCCATTCAAACTCGATTGGTTTGATCCATTCTTTGAATTCCGTTTTCCACTCTACGGAATGATGAACATTCAGGGTATTGACCTCGAATTACGCATGGCTGTTGAACCATGGAATGTACTTGGAGAAGAAATGTCCGGCCGTGGAACTTCCCGTTATGTGGACTCATCAATCGAACGGGTACAAATTAAACTGAACAATTTCGTTGATGAACGATATACGCTCACGTGTAATGGATTAAAAGTACCGATGACCAGCACCGGTAAAAAAGGTGAATTTGTTTCAGGCATTCGTTACAAGGCTTGGCAACCCTGGTCTTCACTCCATCCAACAATTGGAGTTGATACTCCGCTTGTATTCGACATTGTTGATACCTGGAATAAACGATCGATCGGAGGTTGTACTTATTTCGTATCCCACCCGGGAGGACGTTCATACGATACTTACCCGGTCAACAGCTACGAAGCAGAATCGCGCAGAATTAACCGTTTCTGGGATATTGGCCACACGCAGGGAGAAATTGCAGCTCCCGAAACTCAGGCTATCAATCAGGAACCGGGGCGAACAATCGCACAACATTCTGCCCTAAAAACATTCGACTATAAAGAAATTCCTGTGAGCATGGAATTTCCGCATACGCTGGATTTACGTCACAATTGGAAAACAGATTAAGTGAATGCCAGAAATAAAGGACATGCCGTTTAATGAATACATCTTGCAATGTACCAATGACGAAGTGACTGGGTCGAGCGCTTCGATGATATCGCATTGGAACATTCTATTTAAAAATATAGAAAAGATTGGTTACGCGGAAATGAGTTCCCGCCAATCGGATCTGAATTGGTATCTGTCGGAGAACGGTGTTACCTACAACGTCTATAATGACCCTCATGGACTTAACCGCCCATGGAATCTCAATACGATTCCAACGCTTATGGATTCGAAAGAATGGGGAGTCATTGAGAAAGGGATTCAGCAACGTGCCGAATTATTCAATCTGATTCTGAAAGATCTGTATGGCAAACGCGAATTAATAAAAAAAGGAATTGTTCCTCAAGAAGTCATATACAGTCACAGGGGGTTTATTCGTCCTTGCGACCAAATTTCGTACTTATCGGATAAGCAACTGTTGATATACGGAGCCGATATAGCCCGTGGTCCCGACGGCCAAATGTGGATTTACAGCGACCGCACCCAGGCTCCTTCCGGAATGGGCTATGCGCTGGAAAACCGACAAACGATTGGACGGGTTCTTCCCGAATTGGCGCAGGGATTGAAGGTCCGCAAATTATCGGTATTCTTTCAACATTTCAATAACCTTTTAATTAATGCGTCACCTCGCAAAACGGATTCGCCCAATATTGTGGTGTTAACGCCCGGACCGCTAAACGAAACCTATTTTGAGCACGCCTACCTGGCATCACACCTAGGATATCCGCTGGTTCAGGGAAATGACCTGGTTGCCCGTGATGGCTATTTGTGGATGAAATCGCTCAAAGGGTTAAAACGGGTTGATGTGGTACTGCGCCGGGTTGATGACTTTTATACGGATCCGCTTGAGCTACGGGAAGATTCGCAACTTGGAGTACCGGGACTGCTTGAAGTTGTCAGACTGAAGAATGTGAATATCATCAATCCCATTGGTTCCCGAGTACTGGAAAACCCGGGACTTATTCCATTTATTCCCGGTATTGCCCGATATTTTTTGAAAGAAGATTTAATCCTTCCGCAAGTCGCATCATGGTGGTGCGGACAGCAAAAGGAACGCAACTATGTGCTTAACCATTTGAATGAGTTGGTGGTTCGACGAATTGACCGACCACAAAAAGATAATTCGTTCATCTGCTATGAAATGAACACCGAAGATTTAGATCATCTCCGAAAGCAGATCATCGATCGCCCCTACCGCTTTGTTGCACAGGAGCGAATCGGTTTTTCAACCACTCCGACCCTGATTAATCAAACCCTCGAAGCCCGCAATATGGCTATCCGCACATTTGGGGTTGCCACAGAGAAAGGCTACGAAATTATGCCTGGAGGATTGGTTCGGGTAGCTTCGTCCGTTAACAATTCGGTTGTATCCAATCAAACCGGCGGACTAAGTAAAGATTTTTGGGTAATTGATGACAAGGAAGATAATGCCAATAGCCGGTTTTCGCTGATTACACCTTCCCATATAATTGGTAAAGGATTGGACGACTTACCTAGTTTAACAGCCGAGAATCTATACTGGGCCGGACGCTATGTTGGCCGGGCATTGTCCACATCCCGCTTTCTGCGTATGGTTCTGAAACAGATGAATTTCACCAACTTCAACGAGCGAAAACCAAATAATCAAAGTCTTGATGCGCTGTTTCGGGCCGTTACTAACCTGACCTGTACATTTCCGGGCTTCGTTGGAGAAAAACCCATTCAAGACCCGGTTGCTGAAATCTATTCGGTTATTTTAGACAAGAACAGATCAGGGAGCTTGTCGCACACCATGTCTATGTTTTTCAATGCCTACTATTCAATCCGAAATCTCTGGTCATCGGACATGTGGCGGGTTTTTGAACGTATAAATACGATCTGGAGAACGATTGAAAACGAAAAGAACATTACAAACAGAAAATTGATCCAAACTCTCGATCAATTAATTACGCGCCTGATTGCATTTATGGGATTGGTTGAAGAAAGCATCCTTATTGAACAGGGGCTGCTGTTGTATTTCATTGGTCTTCAGTTGGAACTCAGTATGCTCAACATTTCCAAATGTCGCAGTCTGTTGGTCGTAAAATACAATGAACATATTGAATATGAAATTCTTGAATCGCTGCTAAACAGTCACGAAAGTCTGAATATATACCGGCATAGCTACCGCTCGTACATCAAAATGGAAAATGTGATTGACTTGATTATTTTAGACCAGAAATATCCCCGATCTGTGGCATTTCGTTTTAACCGCTTAAATAAAGACCTGGCTGTTTTACCGCAATCACAGGTCACCCACGAATTGAGCAGCTACGAAAAGTTCATTTTTGAAGGATTTTCCAAACTAAGATTGGCAACAAGCGTTGAATTAGGTAAAACCGATGAGGAAACCGGGTTACGAGAAAATTTGGATCGGTTGCTTTCAGAATTAAGTAATCTTTTATTTCAAACATCCTTGTCGATAACAACAACATATTTCAGCCATAGCTACCGACAAAACCAATTAATTCATCAAAGTTTTTCAGAATAATATGATCTTCCAGGTACTCCATAAAACCAATTACCAGTACGACAACTTTGTCAGCTATTGCCACAATATGGCTACGCTAAAACCTCGCAATATGGAGGGACAGAAACTATTGGATTTTAAGCTGGAGATTGGTCCACAAACATCTGAAATCAGCGAACGTTTGGATTTCTTTGGAAATCATTTGACCCGTTTTTCAATTCAGGAGCCTCACAACCAGCTCAAAGTGGTTTCAAAAAGTATAATTGAGCGGAATTATCAAGATATTACGGCAAGATACCAATCTGATGCTTGCCGGTCAGTCACCATGCAACAAGCCACGGTATGCATGAATTCGTTGACTCCTGAGTGTTTAGATGCCCGGCAATATATTCTGGAGTCTCCCCTAATTCGAAAAATTGCGCCGGCAATACGGGAGTATGGTGCAGAATCTTTTCAGCCCAACCGCTCAGTGTTTGATGCAGCCCGCGAACTGATGCAACGAATCTATACCGATTTTCAGTTTGTACCCGGTTTTTCGGATGTTGCGACTCCACTGCATGAGGTTTTCGCAGAACGGAAAGGTGTTTGTCAGGATTTTGCTCAAATAGCTATTGCCTGTATCCGGTCGGTTGGATTGCCAACGCGCTACATGAGTGGATATATTGAAACCATTCCGCCTGAAGGCAAAGAAAAGCTTATTGGAGCAGATGCTTCACATGCCTGGTTTTCAGTTTACATTCCCGGTTTTGGGTGGGTCGACTTTGATCCTACCAACAATTTGATTCCGGAAAATCAACATTTGGTGGTTGCTTGGGGACGAGACTACTATGATGTTCCCCCATTGAAAGGTGTCATATACAGTAACGGCAACAATGAAATGAGCGTTTCGGTAGATATCCGGGAAGCAAAATTCGATCAAAATACTGTTTCGCTATAGGTAAATAAGGCACTCAACTCTTTGAGTACCTAAAATGTAAACCCAAAAAGCATAAGATATAATTACCGTTTATACCTTACCATATTTTCATTTAGCCATCACATGATTGAACTGACTGAAAATAAACTCGCAGAGTTTGTTCAAATGAGTCCGACATAAATAAAACAACCGTACTTCTCCTGTAAATTTTCTTAGTTTTTAAGTGGCTTGGTAAAATCAGGAATAATGCTTCTTACCGCCTCCTTCACATCAATATATTCATCCAATTGATTGAGTGAGATAACCGAAAATCCATTCCCGGAAAGATAAGTCAGATATTCTTCAAATAGCTCCGGCGGAGTAGTTACCCAAGGATGCTCAACATCGGGCACGCCGTGGATTGTGAGCACCACGATTTTGCCTTCTTTCGCCTCGGAAAAGGCTTGCATAATCTCCTGTTTATTTTCCGAATTCATTGCCCAACTTGGAATTAAAAGCGGATGATCAACTACCGGATTATAGGCACGACTTCCCCCTGCCCGGGCAAAATGATACCCTTCTTCTTTTAAAACTTCCAAGGCTGACAAATTGAGTCCATAGCCCGGGTATGCAAAATTGGTTGGTTTTGGAATATCCAGCGAATCGCATTTATCATCAATATACTTGAGTACTTCCACTGCTTTCTCTTTCGACAAACTGTTGATATGCTCATGGTGCCGCGTATGGTTAGCAATTTCGAACCCCATTCTATTCAAGGCTGCAATCTGCCGCCAATTCATATATTTACTGCTATCCTTAAAATTGGGCTGAAATTCGCAGATAAAAAAAGTACCTCCAAAACCAAACTTTTCCAATAATGGCGCGACTATGCTGTATTGACTGGCTGTAGCATCGTCGAACGTGAGCACAACTAATTTATCGGGAATTGGCATTTTTATAATCTGAGCATTGACATAACCGATGGTTGTCATTAGTATGAAAAGAGCCACAATTTTCTTCATGATTAGTTTTGATTAAGAATCATCGTTTCACGATTAGATCTTTCACTGACACTGTTAAAAAACGAGTGCTCATTTTATCCCTCTAAACACTCTTAACTTTTACCACTCCCTTTCGATAGGCATCAAGAAGTCGGTTCAAATCTCCAATCTGATTTTTGAAACTAACACCGATATCGGTATCCCCGACAATGATCCGGTCAGTTGCCCGCTCAATCATATTTCGTGTCGAAACAATATCAGCTTCCTCCCGAATAGCGCTTCGTCTGGACTCGAAAGGAGCATGTTCTGCAAGAATCAGACTATACGAATCATAGATTAAGGTATAGCCTGCAATTCCTGTTACTTTTTGGTATGGTTTGGACATTCCTCCATCAATTACAAACAGTTTTCCTTCAGCTTTAACCGGACTCTCCCCTTTCGCAACCTTGACCGGAACATGCCCATTAACGATATGTGATTTTTCAGGATCGAGTCCAAACTCTTCTAAAATACGTACACAGGTTTCCTTATCATCCCGTAATTTGTAATACGTATTACTCTCCTCCCGTTGGGCTTCTTTATCATTCAGAAAATAGCGCTCAAAAGTGGCCATTTTTTTCTTTCCAAACAGCGGAGAATCGGCGCCGCACCATAAGTACCACATATAGTCGCGATCTCTGCTCCTCTTGTCTTGTCGCTCACGGTTGTAATATGCCCGCCGCGAAATAAGATCGAATTGCTGACACAGAGCCTTTCCTTTATATTGCTTTCCGTGAATGGTAACTTCCTTGAAGTCTCCTTTGTCATCCAGCGGAATACATCCGTGATACAACAAATTTGAGTTGTAGGCCAAAAAAGTGCTTCCTTTGGAAAACAACGTCCTCACGTGTCGCTGCAAGCGCTCGCAATTGAGGAACGAAAAACGAAGTTTTTCAGCCAACTCTTTTTCTTCGGGAGTCAACTCATACGGATTTTTAGGATCAATGGTCGGGAAATTGGTATCAGTTAACTCCAGTTCACGTCCATCAATTGTAATCCTACCTTTTTCATAGTCAATTTTATCCAACAGTAAACGATCCTCCATATGCATTTCCGGACTTCGCTTAATAATTTCGGCGCTAAGCTTCATCTCAAGAACCATGACAGCCTTATGCATTTTACTGGTCAGTTTTACATGGGTTGATCCGATATTTTCGGGAGGTGTATTAACCGGGATGAAGGCCTCACAAGGATCACCTTTGTAAGCATTCATTGCAAAAGTTGCCAGTGGTAAAAGATTGATGCCATAAGCATCTTCGAGGGTATCCAGGTTGTCATATCGGGCACTAATGCGGATTACCCCTGCAATACTCGCTCGAATTCCGGCTGCTGCAGCCATCCAAAAAATATCATGATTTCCCCACTGGATATCAACCGATTTATGGTTATGAATCACATCCATTACCTTGTCTGCATGAGGGCCGCGATCAAAAATATCCCCGATAATATGCAGGCGATCAATCAGCAGCGTTTGAATGAACTTACTTATGGCAACAATAAACTGATTGGCGCGGTCAACATTGATGATTGACGTTATGATACTGTTGTAGTATTGTTCTTTTTTAGCGTTTCGCTCATTGAGCAATTCATCGATTACATAGGCAAAATCTTCCGGCATTGCTTTCCTCACCTTCGAACGGGTATATTTATCAGCCGAAACGCGGGCCACTTCAATCAAGCGGAGGAGCGTGACTGAATACCAACTTTCAAGATCTTCTTCCTCTCGCATGATGATTTCCAGTTTTTCTTCCGGGTAATAAATGAGTGTGGCTAATTGTCGCTTCGTTTTTTCGTCCAATGAATATTGGTACACGGCGTCAATTTTTTTACGCACCATGCCGGAAGCGTTCCGTAAAACATGGCTAAACGTTTCGTATGCCCCGTGTATATCGGTCAGAAAATGTTCCGTCCCCTTTGGTAGGTTCAGAATAGCTTCCAGGTTAATAATTTCAGTACATACAGACTGAACAGTTGGAAATTTTTCAGCGAGTAAATTAAGATGCTTTAATTCGTCAACACTGTAATCGTTTTTCAACGATTCACTTTCTTCGTAATCCAAAACCATCTTTAAAGTAAATTAGGTTGATATTATTCGTAGAGAATTGTATTCACGCTGGTTAATTTCAGAGAAAACTAACAGCACTACTAATATAGTAAACTTGGAGACAAAAACAGGAAAAGCCCGAAAGTTCATTCTGATTCCTAATTCAGACTACTTTCGAGAATGAACTCTTAGCTTAGTCTCCTCATTTATATCAGCTTTGCGAATTCAAATAGTGAAAGACAGAACAGTCATATCTATCCTAAAGAGCTGATAACGAAGTCAACGAATAATGGCAGAGGTGCCGCCATTGTGGAGAAGCAGGTCGACTTTTCAACTTTACGAACAACAAAGGGTCAGAACGGAAAACGAATCCGACACATTCTCAGGCGTTCACTGCGACTTTTTTCCTTACGCGATGAATGACATTCCCCCCCAGAAAACCAACAACAAAAATGGCAACTGTACCGAAAACAATGGACAAATAACTATGAAGCGGACTCGCATAGTCCTCGAGTCCCCACTCCGGGAACCAAATAGGTGAAAGGCTCATCCAACCAATTACTAATACGCCCACAATTACCCCAGCGATGGCTGGTTTACCGGTCACCTTAGGAGCGACATAGCCCAACAGGAAGAGCCCCAACATACCGCCACTGAAGATTGATGCCAATTTCCACCAGGCATCCAATGCGCTTTGCACATTAATCATAGCAATAGCAACTCCAATGCTAAAAAAACTAAATAAGAATGAAGCCGAATACAAAATCATCATCGACTTTTTCCCATTTTCAGGATCATCAGACAGCTTGAAAAAATCAGTCAGAATAACCGTTGCGGAACTGTTGATACTGGTTGAGATGGTACTCATCCCGGCCGCAAAAACCGAAGCAATCAGAAAACCGGTGAAGCCAACAGGCAGCTGGTTCGCAATAAACCAAGGGAATACTTTATCGGCTGGAGTTCCTTCCAGCAATAAACCGGACTTTGCCTGATAAAAAGAGAAAAGTGCTGTTCCGATAAACAGAAACATGGCCGACACCGGTACGTAAAGTAGTCCTCCCACCAAAGCTGATTTCTTGGCTTCACGCTCCGAACTGGAAGTCATGTAACGTTGAATGTAGTTTTGGTCGATTCCGTAATTCTGAAGGTTGATGAAAATACCGTAAATCAAGACCACCCAAAAGGTTGAGCTGGTCAATTCCGTACCAAAACTCCCCAAACTGAACTTATCGTTTGCGGCTGCTATTTCAAAAATCTGCCCCACCCCTTCCGGCATGGCGAATATCAACGTGCCAATACAGAATACCGCTCCAAGAATCAAAATGATCGCCTGAATGGCATCTGTCCATACAACAGCCTGTATTCCGCCCAGGAGCGAATAAAGCATGACACTGAATCCGGTTACAATGATAATGGTCGCCATGTCCCAATTCAGCAATGTGTGTACCATCAGTGCCAGCAGAAAAAGAATGGTTCCTGCCCGCATCAACTGCGTGAGTAAATACATGACCGACACATAAACTTTAGCCCAGGTACCAAATCGGTTTTCCAGGTAGGTGTATGCCGAAGGACTGTTTACAGAACGGTATAACGGAACAAAAAAGCGCACCGCCATATACGATGCAAATGGAATCGATAGGCTGAAAGCAAAGGCATTCCAGTTGGTCAGATAAGCCTGACCCGGTAGGGCCAGGTAACTGATACTACTCACAAAAGTGGCAAAAATCGACAAGGAAATCACCCAGGTTGGGATACTCTGATTTCCCAAAGTAAAAGCTGAGGCTGACTTATTTTTTTTATAAAATGAACTGCCGAATAAAACAATTCCAACTAAATAGGCTATAAATATGATAACGTCCAGCTTACTCATTCGATTTTATTTCAAGTTTAGGTTTGAAAATTGATTAAATATTAGGTTCAAAGAAGGGATTTATAATTCAGTTTTTCCAACGCATCTTCAATAACTTTGCGCTCCGGTTCGTTAAAACGGTGGAAAGGCTCAGCCATAAAGTCGCTGCAAATTCCCATTACCGACAAGGCACATTTCAACCCTTTCAGGTAGCTTGAGCCAAACCGTCCGACATTGTAAATCGTTGTACTAATTTGCAGTACCTTTTCACGCAATTCCAATACTTTGGGCATGTCGTGCGCTGCAGCCGCATTGTACAAATCAACGTACAACTTGGGGAACATATTGGCTCCGCCGTTCACACCACCGTGCCCGCCCATTAGCACAAATTCAGCTGTTATTTCCTCGGGACCAACCATGAACGTAAAATCCGGTCGATCCTTCAATAAATATTGAACCTGGTTAAAATAGGACAGGTTAGCTGAACTGTCCTTCATCCCGATAATTCCGGGAATATCGGCTGCAGCACGAACCGTTTCCGGTGCAAACATCACTTTGGTATGAACCGGCATGTTGTAAATGAACAAGGGCAAAGGCATCTGTTGCATAATGCGCTTCAGGTACTCAAGCAATTCGGGTTGTCCGGATGAGAAATAATAAGGCGGTGTGATTACAACCGCATCGGCACCGTATTGAGCAGCTTTTTGCGCCAAATTCAAACTTTCGGTAAAAGCCGAATCTGATATTCCGACCAAAACGGGCACCCGCCCCTTCGCAAACTGACAACTCAACTGAATGAGTTCCTCGCGAATTTTATAACTCAAACTCGCAAACTCGCCTGTTGTTCCCAACAAAAACAAGGCATGAACACCGCCGGAAATAACATGTTCGATCAAGCGTTCGAGTCCTTCAACATCAAGCGTATCATTGTCAAGCAACGGTGTAACCAAAGGAGGAACAATTCCTTTCAATGGCATTGAAAAATTAGGTTTCATTTTATTGTTGTATAAAAGGAGAACAGTTTTGAAGGACACTTGTGCTCCCTCGGCCTAAGCCATTCTCCCGTTGGTTATTGTTTTTATTCTTGTGATTTTGGCCATTCATCATCAACAATTGGCGTTAAGACCAGCTTATGAGGATCGACAACCACGTGTTTAATTTTCACGCGATTCCAGGTATAAACAATGTGAATCATGCCATCGCTGGATTGAATCACTGCCGGATAAGAAAATTCAGAATCCGGCGTGTCTTCCAGTACCAGTGCTGCCGACCAGTTTTCACCATCTTTCGAGACAGCAACGTTCAAGGGAGTTCTGATTCCTTTATAGTGGTCTCCCGGAGGAAGCACATGGTTATAAACCAACACCTGCGTTCCATCGGAAAGTGTGACAGCATCAGTTCCGGAATTATTCTGCGGAAGGCTTGTTTTCGTCAGTTCCGACCAGGTTTGTCCACCATCCTCTGACCATGTTTGCAGAATAGCCCTGTTTTTACTGCGACACAATGCTTGCAAGCGGCCATCGGCATATTTTAAAATACTGGGTTGAATGGCAATAACTTCGACTCCGTCATTCAGTTCTTTGGTACGGGTCCAGGTTTTACCAAAATCAGGTGTCAACTCCATATGAACCCGCCATAGTCCGTCATTCTCTGAGCTGGAAGGGCAGATCAATACGCCATTGACGAGTTCCGGTTTATTCTTGACAGGTCCAATATTTCCGACCGGCAACATCTGCTTTTCCGACCATGTTTTTCCGCCATCAGCCGATGTTTTTAGCCAACCATGCCAATCGGCCGGATAAGGCCCGGTTTTGTAATACAATTGCAAATCACCGCCGGGAACCTGATACAATACCGGATTCCAGGTTGGCAATCGCGTTCCGTCATCCATCACACCATCAGCAACCAATTCCGGAGCTGTCCATTTGCCGTTTTCTTTACGGCTAACATAAATGCAGACATCTGCAACACCTTCTTTAGAGCCACCAAACCACGATGCAACCATTGTTCCATCTTCAGTTTCAGCAATTGTTGACGCATGGCAGGCGGGAAACGGAGCTTCTTCATAGATAAACTCGTCCGATAGAATTCCTTCTTTCCACGTTCGCTCTTTCGCGCAACTGTTGAATCCAATTAGTACCAATAGTGCTAACAGTAATTTTGAATACCTTTTCATCGATCTCTTTTTTTTGAATATTAAATCGGTCAAAAATACGATTGTCAATACAAAGGAACGTTATTCCAATAATATCCCTATCGCAGATTTTAACCCAAACACAGCATATTTTAACCAATGCTATCTTTATATTTGCCTATATTTACATTTTCTGTTAATATTTAATAAATGGAGTACACCTTCGATAAGATATTTGTTCCGCATCAACACTCCTTCATTACGCGGGAAATGGAACTCCAAAAGAATACTGCCCGGGTTCATTCGCACAAGAACTTTGAGCTTAACTTCATTTTATCAGGCTCAGGCAAGCGTATTGTCGGAAATAACATTTCAAGTTTTGAAAAGGACGATTTGGTTTTGCTGGGACCCAATTTACCGCATTGCTGGGAGATTCTTCAAACAGAGGATGAAGAGCCGCCCAAATGCATTGTTATTCACTTCTACGAAAACCTGATCAGCTCTGACTTCTTCAACAAACCGGAACTCGAAGAAATTGTGGATTTACTAAAACAGGCTGAAACAGGCATCTTTTTCAGCGGCTTGGAAATCCCGACAATCAAACACCTGTTGCAGGAATTGACCCAAAAAGAAGGGTTGAACAGCTACATCGGCCTCCTGCAAATTTTCAGCCTGTTATTAAGTTGTGAGAAACGGGAATTTATTTCGAAAGCTCCGATGAAAGTTAGTGGGTTTGAGCAGGACTTTGAGCAAATCAATAAGATTTACGAGTACGTCTTTCAGCACATTCAGGAGGAAATAAAACTGCAGGAGGTTGCTACCTTATTAAATATGGCGCCCGGCTCATTCTGCCGGTTTTTCAAAAAGAAAACCAAACTGACTTTTATGGAATATGTCATCAAAATACGGATTGGATTTGCTGCGAAGATGCTGGCCGAAACCAATAAACAAGTCACCGAAATAGGTTACGACTGCGGCTATAATAACTTAGCCAACTTCAACCACTACTTCAAGAAACTGATGGGCAAAACACCAAGCGAGTACCGAAAAGATTTCCGGTAACATTGAATTGCATCCAAGTCACCAAAACAATTTAGAGCAACTCAACTACAAAAATATAAAGATACCCGCTTTGCACTTTTGCCTTATTCAGGCTTATTATTTTATCTTCACTAAAAACAAAAAGGACTTCTATGAAATTCGGACAAGTACCAAATCCCGGCGATATAAACTTTAGTCTTCCACCCGACCATCCGGCAACAGCGGTTGTTTTGGAGCGCAACGATCAATCAAAACCACTAAATGTATACGTGGGTTGTGCGAAATGGAATAAAACCGATTTGAAAGGCTTTTACCCGCGAGGTACCAAAGATGAACTAAGTTATTATTCAACGCAATTTAATTCGATCGAGCTAAATGCAACTTTTTACGGAATGCCTCCGGCTGACCGGGTGATAACATGGCGGGACAAAACATCGAACGATTTTCGTTTCTTTCCAAAAATCACACAAAGCATTAGCCACATGCGGCGGCTAAATAATGTAGAAAAACTAACCGAAGAATACTGCGACAATATTTCCAATTTTGAACAAAAACTGGGGATGGCTTTCCTTCAGTTACACGATAACTTTGGCTATAAAAATTACGATCGGTTAGTGAATTACCTGGAAAATTTTCCAAAGGCAATTCCGCTGGCTGTCGAACTTCGCAATACCAGCTGGTTTAACGAAGACCTCCTTTCGGACGAGGTATATCACCTGTTTGAGCAGTCCAACATGACCAATATTATTGTTGACACAGCCGGACGTCGCGATTTGCTGCATATGCGACTCACGACACCAGTCGCTTTTATTCGCTATGTTGGCGCAAACGATCATCAAAGCGACAGGGACCGGCTGAACGAGTGGGTTGACCGTTTGAAAAGCTGGGTCGATCAGGGATTGCGGGATATTTATTTCTTCGTTCACCAAAACATGGAAAAAGAATCGCCCTTACTTTCAGCCCATTTCATTGAAAACCTGAACAAGGAATTAGGAACAAATCTGAAAATTCCGAAAATGGCCTAAAAAAGGCCTCACATCCGAACAAGAGATAATATGACCTGTTATTGTTTTGACAATCATTTTCTAAGCAAATATTGTTAGGTTTGCAGAAATTTTAAAAAGTCATGACTGCTCTTCGGAAAATTTCAAGGAGAAAACCGCAAAAGCAGGACTGAATTTAACGAGATAGAAAGATGGAATGGACAATAAAGAAACGGTTTGAAATATCGGCAAGTCATATACTTGATCTCCCATACGATAGCAAATGCAATAATCTTCACGGGCACAACTGGCTGGTTGACATCTACGTAGCCTGTTCCGAACTCGAAAACGGAATGGTTGTCGACTTCAATTATTTAAAAGAAGTTGTTTTCAAAAAACTCGACCATAAGCATTTGAACGATATTATTCCAAACCCAACGGTCGAAAACATGGCCCAATGGATTGCTCAGACAATCGGGACAAAAAAAGCCGGCAAACGTTTTTGGTGTACAAAAGTTGTCATTCAGGAAAGCCTTGGAAATGTCTGTGAACTTATTTGTTAACGAAATATTCTACTCACTTCAGGGAGAAGGATCAAGAGCCGGAGTACCCAACATTTTTATTCGCCTCTCCAAGTGCAATTTGAATTGCTGGTTTTGCGATACCGAATTCGAGTCTGGCGAAGATTATTCGCTCGACAAGTTGATCGAAGAAATCAGCCAGTATCCCTGCAAAAACATCATTTGGACAGGCGGCGAACCCGCGTTGCAATTAACTGAAGAGATTGTCGGTTTCTTCAAAAATCACGGGTATTATCAGGCTATTGAAACCAACGGCACCAAAGCCCTTCCTGCGAATCTTGATTTTGTAACCTGCTCGCCAAAACAAGTTACCGCGACTCAACTGAAAAAGAATTTCCCGAACGGTGTTTCCGAGATGAAATGTATTTTCAACGAAAAGCCCGAATATGAAATTAGCGAATTACCTGAGGCTCTGCATTATTACTTAAGTCCGGTTTTCCTGGGAAAAGAGAAAGAGCGCATGAACCTGGATCGGAACATATTAAAGGAATGTATCGATTATATTTTGGTGAATCCGGGCTGGCAATTGTCCATTCAGCAACACAAAATCTGGGATATCCGGTAAAAAATTCGCTTTAATTCTTCTGGATTATCCATCCTGCTGTAGCGAAAAAAAATGAATTCGACCTTTTTACTTGAAGCCGGATATCTTACTTGGGGGATGATAAAAACCTATCTTTGCAGCTCATCCTGAAGTGTGAGCTATGAGTAATGCCGTATCCCGTATTTTATTGAAACATGCTGAACGTGTTATTGCAACGCGTAGTTTAAAGTCGCGCCCGGCTGTTTTTGTTGATCCTCCGATAAACCTGCATCCCGAGCTTAAAAATTGGATGCAGCAGAATGGATACGACAAACTTTACTCGCATCAGGCAGAGATGTTTGAGAAAGCTCATGCCGGGAAAAGCGTTGTCATTACAACCGGAACAGCCAGCGGTAAATCCTTATCGTTTTATCTTCCGGTGGTGCAGCGAATCCTGGAAAACCCCTCAAGAAGGGCCGTTTTCATCTATCCAACAAAAGCATTGACCAAAGATCAATATCGCAACATTAAGGAATTTGTTTCCTTCTTTGGTGAAAACCGAATTCAGGCAGGAATTTACGATGGCGATACTGCACCCAATGAGCGTAGCCGAATCCGGGAGCAAGCCAACATCATTCTGACAAACCCGGATATGATTAACGCGAGTTTCTTGCCAAACCACAACAAATACGGATTTCCGCACCTGTTTGCAAACCTTGATACCATTGTTATTGATGAGTTGCACGCCTACCGCGGAGCATTTGGTTCGCATGTTTCCAATGTGTTCAGAAGGCTCTTGCGAATTTGTGATTACCATGGCAATAAACCCCGCTTCTTGTGCAGTTCTGCCACCATCGCGAATCCGGGAGAATTGGCTGAGAATATCTGTCACACACCATTTGAGCTGGTTGAACAAGACGGTTCACCAGCTCCCGCCAAGCATATTCATTTCTTTCAACCGGAATATTTAGAGGGTGCCAAACGGAAAAAAGCCGTCAGTGAAGAGTTGAAAGCAATTCTGCCGCAATTGGTTTTATCGGGCGTACGATCAATCACTTTTTGCCAGTCCCGCCGCGAAACGGAAATTGTAACCAAAGAGAGTCGCGATGTACTGGCTTCCGACCCGATGGAATATGGCATAGACATGTCCGATAAAATTTCCGCTTACCGCGGAGGTTACACACCGATAGAACGAGCCAAAATTGAGAAGGATTTGGTTGAAGGAGGATTGCTGGGTGTTGTGTCGACCAATGCGCTGGAACTCGGTATTGATATCGGAAGTTTGGATGCTGTGCTCATGGGAGGCTTTCCAGGAACACGTGCCAGTTTTTGGCAGCAGCTGGGACGAGCGGGAAGAAACGGATCCGAAGCCCATGCCATTGTTATGTTGAAGGAAAAACCACTGGATCAATATGTGGGCAAACATCCCGACTGGTTGTTACAGGCCGATTCGGAGAATGCCATCATCGACCGCGACAACCTCTATATTCAACTTTCGCACATACGGGCAGCTTCGGCCGAGTTACCCCTGACCATTGATGACATTGCCAGCTTCCCCGATTTGGGAGAAATCATTCCCTTGCTGGAGAAGGAAGGAGAATTGCTGGAACAAAATAATACCTACCAGTGGAGCGGCGATATTTCGCCGGCGCACGAAATAAGTTTGCGTAATATTACGGGCGACACCATCAAGGTTGTGGACATGGACAAGCAAGAGACCGTCACAACCGTCGACCTTATTCAGGCGAAGAAAGAATTTTATCCCGGTGCCATCTACTTGCACGACAGTGTGCAGTACAAATCCATCAAACTTGATTTGGAGAGCAAAACGGCCTTTATCAAAGAAGTCAATTCAAACTACTATACGGAACCACATAAGCCCGGCAATATCGCTATTTTGATGGAGCACGAACATGTGAAAGAGCATCGGATCAACCGGTTCTTTGGCGATGTTCGGGTGACTGTGATGATCACCGGTTTCAAGATGGTCGAGTTCAACACTCATCAGAACCTGGGCTTCACGGAGCTGTCCGAGATATTGAGAACAAAGATGGAAACCGAAGCCTGCTGGATCGAAATCCCGGACATTGTTGTCCGCACTTTCGTGGCAACAGGTAAAGCTCCTGCTTTGGAGCAAGGGCCTCCTGAAGGTAAAGTGCCCCGTTTCGACTACAGCGAAGGATTGGTGCATTGTATTAAGGCAGCGGCTTCGATGAAAGTGATGGCCACTGACAGCGATCTGGGAGGTGATATTTTCTCCTTTGTTGATGTAGAAACCAAGCAGACCAAATATGCCGTTGTGCTGTATGATGGCTATCCCGGAGGATTGGGATTTTCGGAAAAGGTGTTTGATTACATTGATCAGATCATTCAGAATGCCGGATCCCTGGTGAAAGGTTGTAGCTGTAAAAACGGCTGCCCGGTATGCGTAGGTGATGCCCGGATTGATAAGAATCTAATTCTTTGGGCACTTCGCAATTTCTACAAAGAGTTGCCGTCTCCGATCTCGGGAGTCATTGGCGAACGACTGAATCGCGCCCGGGAATCGTCACTGCCTAAGATGAAATGGACAGAGGTAAAGCCAAATTGGACTGAATTACTGGAGCGTTTCAACGAGGAAGATCGCTTCGGGGCTAAGTTCCTGAAAGAAGTCATGCGCATGGAGCAAACAGCCGAAACCATTGTCTTGTATCTTCCGCCTGGCATCTTGAAAATCGCCAATAACGAGACTGTGATTAAGGGCTTAAAAACGGAATTGTCCATTCTGGTCGAAGTACCCGAACAATATACTTTGTCGCTAAGAGCCGGAAGTGAAACTGACCAGCGTAAAGAACTCAAAATACGCCGAATGATGGGCGGAAAAGAAGATGACTCAAAGTAGCGGGATTTGAGACCGGCTACTCAACCTTCGTCAGCAACACCTTTGCAAATGCTTTGGAGAAAGACTTCTCGCCAACAGAATCGAAAGTACAGATAAGCTCCTTGTCGTCCACTGATGTGACTTTTCCAGCACCATACTTTTTGTGCAGAACAGTCCTGTTGATTGGCCATTCATCAACAACTTCGGGCTCTGTTGTGCCTTCCGCCGAACTTACTGAGACACGATGATTGAGCAGGGTATCAGGAATCGAATTTAGAAAATAGGAAGGCTTTGGCTCTGCATTCCGCAAAGCCGGCTGAGCATGCCAGCCAATCTCTACTTTGTTTTTACCCCGGGTCATTGCAACGAACAACAGGCGCTTTTCTTCTTTAATGTTCTGACTTCCTTTTTGGTGCTGCGTCAAAGGGATGACTCCTGTATTGGCACCGGCAATGTATACACGATCAAACTCCAGTCCTTTTGAAGCATGAATGGTCAACAGGTGAACGCCCTGCCCTTCTTCCTTAATCCGGTTATTGATTTGAAAAGTGCCTTCCAAAACAACCTGATCCAAAGCAACGTGAAAGATCGATGAAGCATCGCCCCAGCCTTGCTCCTTCATATACCTTTTCAACTGATCCCACGCCTCGGTAATAGCAGTCAGATAGGCCTCGTGATGGATTGATGTTGGTTTCAGGATAGATCGAAGGGCTAAAAAATCGATCAGTTGCTGTGCAGAATCCTCCGTTTCCGATAAAAACTCCTGCTTGAATTTCTCAACCTGTTCCAACAGTTGGAGATGTTCTTTGGCCGACGTTTTTCGTTTCTCCAGGTATTGGTGCATGGCTTGCAAGACTGAAGTACCTGACTCCCGTAAATGCAGCGTTTGAATGAGTTTAGGCGTTCGCTTTAAAGCACCAAATGTTGGATCGCAGCTGACCGACAGACAAGCATCAAAGTCGTTGGGATTGATACACAGTTTAAAGATTCGAAGCAGAAAGGTTTGAGCAGGATTCTCATGCAGTTCTGTTCGCTTCACCAATTGATGCGGAATAGCCGCCTGCCCGAATACAGTCTCCACAATTTTGATCTGCTGATGGGTTCGGAAGAGAATGGCAACGGTGTCCAGCGCGATATTATCCTGCTTCAACGAAAGCATCTGTTCGCGCAGGTAATACGCTTCCTGCTGATCGTCGAAATGACGAACCAGATCGATCGGCATTCCACTCTGCCGGGTTGCAATCAGCGCACCCTCGTTTTGATTGAGCAAACTTTCGGCAGCAGAAAGGATAGTCCCTGTACTTCGGTAATTTTGAGGCAGCTCCATCCACGTCGCCTCCCACGAACTTTGCACTTCCTGAAAAAGACGCTCTTTACTTCCCCGCCATCCATAGATACTTTGATTTTGATCGCCAACCACAAACAGCTTCGAATCATTGCCTCTGAGCTGTTCTATCAACTGAAGTTGTTCCGCATTACAATCCTGAAACTCATCAACGATAATCCATTTCGGAGATGCTGGAACTTGTTCTTCCAACAAACGGTTACATAAACCAATAAGGTCGTCAAAATCCATTGTATTGAGGGCACGTTTTTCAGACTCAGCTAACCGAACCAACTGTTCAAAATCATCTTCAGCCTTCATGTTGCCCATCATTATTTCGCCGTTCCGGTGGTAGTTCCGCCAACGTTTAGCCAACTGGTTCTCATACTTTATCGTCAGGTTTTCCTGCGCAATCAGCCGCTCCAGGAACTCTTGCTTTTCCTGTTCATCCATGATGAGAAAGCCCGGCTTAAAGCCGATTTTTTCCAGCTTCGGATGTTCCTGCAACAATTGACGGGCAACAGCATGGAAAGTACCAAAGTAGCGTAACTGCTCCTTCATCGTTGAATCAACTTCTCCCAGGAAAGCAGCAATGCGCTCCTTAATTTCCCGTGCAGCTTTGTTCGTGAAGGTCAAAACCACTATCTGATCGAAGGGAACATGCGCGATAAAATGCAGGTAGAAAAGTTTCGCAATCAAAACAGTTGTCTTGCCGCTTCCCACCATGGCCGAAAGAATGACATGCTGAGCTTCGTGGAAAACAGCGTGTCGCTGATGCCGATTCAACCGCTCAAAAGTTCTCCCGAGCTTGGCATCAATCGTTCGAATACGTTCAATTTCTTCGCCATAATCCGAAACCGGGTGATGGATAAGCGGCGCAAACGAATGTTGCAGAACCTGCCCCTCTGCCTCAAAAGCATTCGCTAACTGATCGAATGTGTTTTCCGCTGAAGAGCCTTTCAAACGTGAATGAAGGCGCTTATATCTCATACTATTCCTGAAAATTGAACCTTAGCAACGCAAAGGTAGGGCAATAAACGAAAAAAGATGCCCCTCGTGCGATCAGAAAGGCATCTTTAAAAGTTCTAGTTTAATGCTTAATCTCCTTGATTCTGCATAAAATCGGGGAAACCGCTTTCGGTCCATTGAACAACGCGGGCACGTGTCGCCCGGTTCGGGTCCGACAATTCATTTCCCTGTATTTCTTTGTAGTCGCGAGCATGGTAAATCATGATTACCGTTTTACCATCCTCGGCAGTTGTGAACGAGTTGTGACCGGGACCGTATCTTTTTAAGTCTTCATTGGAATGAAAAACCGGAGCAGGAGACTTTTCCCAATTTGCGGCATCCAGCAAATCAGCATCTTCATCAATCCACAACAAACCAATGCAATAGTTGTCGTTGGTAGCACTGGCTGAATAAGTCACAAAGATCTTTCCGTTCCGTTTAATCACTGCCGGTCCTTCGTTGACATTGTATTTCACCCGTTCCCAGCTAAAATCGGGTTCTGTGATCACAACCTCGGGGCCGGTCAATGTTAAGGGATCTTTCATCTCTGACAAAACCAAGCCGGTACCATGCTGTCCGCCGCGAACGTTTTGCGCCCAAATCATATATTGCTTGCCTTTGTGCTCAAATGTCGTCGCATCCAGCGAAAAAGACTCGCGTTGGGTTTTAATCTGTCCTTCTTCTTTCCACTCACCTTTTAGTGGATCTTCCGAAGCGTTCGACAAGGCCCACATCCGGATGTTCCAAATGTTTTCGGCTTCACCTGCCGCAAAATAGATATACCATTTTCCGTCGAAACGGTGTAATTCGGGCGCCCAAATATGGTGCCCCATCACCCCTTTATCGTGTTTGTGCCAAACCTCTTTTTCCGGAGTATCCTTCATGCCATTTATGCTATGGGCTTTACGGATCACAATGCGATCGTATTCGGGAACCGAGGCAATTAAGTAATAAACACCGTCATCGGTTTTAAACACCCAGGGATCGGCACGCTGTTCGGCAATCGGATTATCAAACTGAATGTTCTGCGAGAAAATGGAGTTGTGAAAGACAAGAGTTATCGCAAGCACGATAACAATTTTCAGGAAGTTCATAAGCTACTTTTTTTAATTTCTTGAATTGTTAGGATTCATCTTACAAAAATTGCCCCAAACATAAGCACGAAGCCGAAATGATAAACGTATTTTTAACTTTTTATACCGCCGATAAAACAAAATGGTAATCTACCGATCGTTTAATCCCTTTCCATTCAGAATTTGTGGCAGCAATTTTTCAATCCGTGACTCACGCGTGTTGGTTTGTTTGGCTGCTGAAAAATAAAGAAGATATCCTCGCTGCCGTCCGGGAGTTAGTAAATCGAAAGCTTCTTTTAAAGCCGGGAGTTCATCCAGTTTCTGTTGAAATTCGTTCGGAATGAACAGCTTTGTTGGCTTTGCCGAGGCAACTTTCGAACCTGCTTTTTCAAGTTCAATGGCTTCGAAGAGGTAGCTTTTCAGGATGTCTTCCAATTCAATGATTTCATCCACGTTATTGAAACGAATCTGGCGTCCAACCCGGGTCTTTTCTCCTGTTTTTACCAAAATGCCATTGGGATCGCTCAACAAAACGCCTTTGAAAAACAGCAGCGCAAAGTATTGTTTAAAATCCTGCAAAATAACGATGTTCATTTCCTGAAATGTGTAACAGAGTTTTCCCCACTTCAATTCTTCAGTCAGGCCACAGGCCAAAATGATTGTTCGCAAACAAGTCATTTCGTCCTGCCACTTAGTGGCTTTACTCAAATATTCATCAACCTTTGGATTCATGCTATTCATTTGAAAATATGCCTGTCATTGTGTGAGCCGGTATTACTGAAATGAGTCCATTGTTTACAAACATCCGGCTCCGTCCTTTTGTTTGTTTGGCTAATTGCAATCATCTTCTTATCAACGAAACACAATCAGCTTCCTCTTCGGCCGTAGACGACTTTTTTCAGGTTGAAGCTGAACCATCTTCAAGCAATAAACGGTCGACTTCGATCTGTTTTTAGCTAACTTCGATAAAAGATGAATTTTCTTTAGTCGAAGATGACGCAACTTCGATCGTAGATGTAGCCTAAATAGTAAACTATATTTCATTTGCTCGGCCTAGTATTTCAATCGCTAACCTAATAGCTCAATTTACTAATTGGACTCCTTGAAGCATTGGCAATTCATTTCAATAGAACTAAATTGCCTTAAAATTTAGCTATTATGACTCAAGTTGAAAGCTTTTTAAATGATCTGAACAATTCAGCTAAGCAACTAGATGATTCGGACCAGAGCGTGGGACAAAAAACATCGAATGAAACCATAACTCGATTCACGGAATCGACTCAAAAGACCCTCATACAACTTCAGTCTTATATCGATGAAAGAAAACTGGATCAGTTCTATAAGGAAATTGAAGAACTCAAATTTATGATCGAATATTCAGATGAGCTGAATAAGAACTGGTTGTTCATCCGCGCCTACTCCGGAGCACTTCGCTTTCTATTAAAAGACATTTCCGTCATAAACGCGAAGGACGTTTTCGTATATTATGAAGTGAGATATGGTGGCCGACGGATACTTCGAAATGAAAACTGGTTTGAACAAATCCGTTGGGAATTTCTGGACGAGCTTCAAACGGCTAATGATCAGGTTAAACTATCCCAATTTGTCAGCAAACGCGTTAAAAAGCTAAATGATTGTTTTCAAGTCTATAAGAGCGAACTTCTCCTATTCATACAAAGTTTACAAAAGCTATAATCTGTCGTTTTTTGCGGAAAACTTCTCTATAACATGTTTTATTTTGGCAACATCTTTTTGTAGTTTTTACAATATATGCTATTTTTGTTTTGGATTTGTTTCTGGTTGGGCTGCGAACAAAAGTTTTATGCAGCACAACAACGTTCACAATTCTGGCTTATAAACCCAACAACTTAACGTATGAATTTCGGACATTTTGATGACGAAAATCGGGAGTATGTTATTACTAACCCAAAAACTCCCTGGCCTTGGATTAATTATCTGGGCAATGAAGATTTCTTCAGTCTTATTTCCAACACTGCCGGCGGTTATTCCTTTTACAAGGATGCCAAATTTCGCCGGATTACGCGTTATCGTTACAACAACGTACCGATGGACGCCGGTGGCAAATATTTCTACATCAACGATGGAGGAACAATTTGGAGCCCGAGCTGGAAACCCTGCAAAACGCCATTAGATGATTATTCGTGCCGTCATGGAATGAATTACACAACAATCAAAGGTGTAAAAAACGGTATTGAAGCTGAGGTGCTGTATTTCGTGCCCTTGAAAACCTGGGCCGAAGTGCAAAAGGTAAAACTGACAAACAACACCGATCAAAGTAAAAAAATTAAGCTGTTTTCCTTTGTCGAATGGGCGCTGTGGAATGCTGCCACCGACATGGAAAATTTTCAACGTAACTTCTCGACCGGTGAGGTTGAGATTGAAGGCAGCACCATCTACCACAAAACAGAGTACAAAGAGCGTCGTAACCACTATGCGTACTACTCGGTCAATGCACCAATTGGAGGTTTCGAAACCGATAGAGAAACCTTCTTCGGTTTGTATAATGGGTTTGATGAGCCACAAACGGTGCAGGAAGGTGGCCCGCGCAACAGTGTTGCCCATGGTTGGTCTCCGATCGCTTCTCACTTTATTGAAGAGGAGCTGCAACCCGGCGAAAGCAAAGAGCTCGTTTTCGTATTGGGCTATGTTGAAAACGAACAGGAAGACAAATGGGAATCGAAAAACATTATTAATAAGACCAAGGCAAAAGAAACCCTTGAGCGTTTCAATACACCTGAAAAGGTCGATGCTGCGTTGTTGGAATTGAAGGCCTACTGGAATCAATTGCTGGGCGTTTTCACCCTCAACTCAAAAGAAGAAAAGCTGGATCGGATGGTGAATATCTGGAACCAGTACCAATGTATGATCACATTCTGTTTCTCACGTTCTGCCTCCTTTTTCGAAAGTGGCATTGGCCGGGGAATGGGATTCCGCGACTCAAACCAGGATTTGATTGGTTTTGTACATCAAATTCCGGAACGTGCCCGCGAGCGCATCATCGACATTGCTTCAACTCAATTTCCCGACGGCGGTTGCTATCACCAATATCAACCATTAACAAAAAAGGGAAACAACGAAATTGGCCAGGGCTTTAACGACGACCCGATGTGGCTGATCCTCGGAGCGACAAGCTATATCAAAGAAACCGGCGACTTCAGCATTCTCGAGGAACCGGTTCCCTTCGACAACGAACCGGGCACCGAAGTTTCCATGTTTGAGCACCTCACTGTTTCATTCAACCATGTGGTAAACAACCTCGGGCCTCACGGGCTTCCGCTGATTGGACGTGCCGATTGGAATGACTGCCTCAACCTGAACTGCTTCTCAAACGATCCGAACGAAAGCTTTCAAACGACCGAGAATAAAACAGAAGGCACCAAAGCCGAGAGTTTAATGATTGCCGGTTTGTTTGTGGTATACGGTCGCGATTACATGGAGCTATGCCATAAACTGGGCAAAAACAAAGAGGCCGACCGTGCAGAAAAACACATCGACGCCATGATTGAAGCCGTGAAGCAACACGGCTGGGATGGCGAATGGTTCCTGCGTGCTTACGACTACTATGGCAACAAAATCGGGTCGAATGACAACGAGGAAGGCAAAATCTTCATCGAATCGAACGGCTGGTGCACCATGGCCGGAATTGGTCTGGAAGACGGATTGGTTGCCAAAGCGCTCGACTCGGTCAAAGAACGCCTGGACTGCGAACATGGCATTGTGCTCAATAATCCGCCTTTTACAAAATACTATATCGAATACGGTGAAATTTCGTCCTACCCACCCGGGTACAAGGAGAACGCCGGTATTTTCTGCCACAACAACCCGTGGATCATGATTGGTGAGACCGTGCAGGGACGCGGCGACCGGGCCTGGGATTATTTCCAAAAGATTTGCCCGGCATACACCGAACACCTCAGCGAACTGCACAAAGTTGAGCCATACGTTTATGCCCAGATGATTGCCGGTAAAGACGCCTTCAAACCCGGCGAAGCTAAAAACTCGTGGCTAACAGGAACAGCATCCTGGAACTATTACACCATCACCCAGTACATTTTGGGGATCCGCCCAACCTACGATGGCTTGTTGATGGATCCATGTATTCCGGCTGAATGGGACGGGTTTAACGTAAGCCGAACCTTCCGCGGAACGACCTTCAACATTGAAGTAAGCAACCCGGATAGCGTGATGAAAGGCTTAAAAGAACTTTGGGTTGACGGCCAAAAGGTCGACGGCAACCTGGTTCCGGTAACCGACAAAACAACCTGCGATGTCAAAGTTATCATGGGATAGATGATAAAAAGAGCGGATTTTGGTCCGCTCTTCCTGTTGCTATTTGGTTGGTTCTAGTTGTTGCTGCGACATCCGCGGCCGCGACAGCACCCCTGCCCTTTTCCGCCGCCTCGTTCCATGTCGTCATTCACAATTTCATCGAACGATTCCTGCGACATTAACTGCGGTTGGTAATCAACACCGTTGTTCGCCAATACCCGATTGAATGCGCGAAGGTGATTCCGGCTGCCCCGCAACAAATTCGAGTACACCAACGCAATCGATTCGTCGGTCGTCAGTTCCAGTTGTTCTTCCAAATCCAGAATATCCAACTCTTCAACATAGGCGCCGCTTTTCAGTGCCGCAACCAGCGAAACGGTTCCGTCGCTCAGCAGTTTGTCGTAGGCCGTTTGCAACGCCTCATTGTTAAAAACACCATCATCGGCGCTTGCCGGATCTTCCAAGCCAAAAGCTTCCAATAGGCTAAGCATGGCCGCCATGTGGTTGGCTTCAGCCGACGGGATATTCCCGAAAATGCGCAGGTCGTACAAATCGCCGAATGCCGTGTACAGGTCGTGCGCCAGTTTTTCTTCTTCGCGCATGTGTAGCAATCCGGCTTTCACCTCGTCGGGCAGGCTTTCGTTCCCAACGCCGGCAAAGCCGCTAATCGTAACCGAGAGTAAAACCCCCAGTAAAATTCCGGTTACCTTCGTTTTCATAACCTTGGGATTAGCTGTTGGCACGACAAGTTCCTCGTCCTTTGCCCGAACGGCTCTGGCCGTTGCACTGACCTTTGCCCTTGCCTTTGCCTTGTTTACCTTGCGGCCCTACAGCATTTCCCTTGTTGCCGCGTTGCTGGCGGGCATCCTGCCAGGCAGCGTATTCTTTTTGCTGATCGGCGTTCAATAGGGTATTCACCTGTTCGCGATGACTGGTTCGAGTAGCCAGCATTTTCGCCCGAATGCTCGCCTTCGCATCCAAATCGGTTGTCGCCTGCCGTTCTGTGCGGTAGTCGGCCATCTGTTTTTGAAAGGTTGTTTCCAACTCGCCGATCGAGGTCTTTTGGTCCTCGGTTAAGTTTGAAATCCCGTTAATACAGGAGTTCCGTTGCTGTTTTTGAGCGTTCGTTTGAACGCCGAAGGCCACCACTAAAATCACGGTTAAAATTCCAATTGTTGTTTTCATCACTTTTTGATTTTTGAGTTCTTAATGCTATTTCGATGTCTTTGAATTTCCTTCGGATGAGAAGGTTTTACTGCTTGGACACCGATTGAATTAAAAACTTGCGGTGGTTGCCGGTTTTTTTTTGCTGAAAGTTTTCTCCCTGACCAGAAATTAGGGGATGTAAACGTGATGCAACAAACTTCAGTCGATACAACTAATGGGGCGTTGCCCCAAACCCCACCTGTTTTTTTGTCTTAACACAAAAAAGTAGGCAAAAAAAGTCAAGGCTGATTTTTATCTTCAACCCCCATCTTTCTAAAAGCTAAGTTCGGCGGGTGATTTCCTCCTCACGTCGGAACTTCCCGTCTGCACTAAACTTTTAGTTTGATTCAGGTCTTGATAAAAAAAGGCCGATCGGCTCCAGGCATCTCCTCTGCAATGGAAAGTCCTCTCAGTTCGTTCTCTTTCATCCCTGTTGGTGGTTCCCCGGAATCGGGTATGTTTTTTGCTGAAAAAATCTTCGGGCCTTTCAACCGGAATCTGATTGGGTCATCAAAACTCCCTGGGGCTTTCAATCTGAATCTGTTTGAGCCTCCAAAAACATGGGGCCTTTCATTCCGAATCTGTTGGGGGCATCAAAAACCTTGAGGCTACCAATTTGAATATGCTGAAGCCTCTGAAAGTTTTGAGGATGTCAATCCAAATCTGTTGAAGCCTCCAAAAACCCTGAGGCTTTCAACCGAAATCTGTTTAAGCCATTAAAAACATGGGGCCTTTCAACCCGAATCGGATCAGGCCATCAAAACACCCGGAATCCCTGTTCCGGGTCCGGAAAAGGCCATCAAAAAATCCTGAACCGGTTGTCCGATTCAGGATTCTTCATCCAACAAATAAAAAGAGCTATTGGGGCCGTCCTTTGCGGTGCTGCCTGCCGGGCAGCTTCACCCGTTCGTCGCTATTCAGCAGCGACTGGAAGATGGTGGCCAGTTGCATGCGCTGTTGGTCGTTGCAAATCGATTTCAGTTCGAGGTAGAAATCGCAGGTTGCCATTTTCAGGTCTTCGTGCTGCATCCCCACTTTCCGGGCAATTTGCTGCAGGTTGTCGCGACTGGCCGAATCGGCAAAAAGCTCATCGAGCATATCAACCCGAAGCTGGCTCATCGTCTGACTAATTCCGCGGGCATGTCGATTAAACCGGCGGTTGGCTTCGCGAAACGGCTCCAACTGGTCGTCGCTAAGGTTCAGCTGCTCTTTAAAGAAACGCGTTCGCCGGTCGCCCGGCGCATCTGTTTCAGGCTCGCCTTTTTGCGCGATCGTTTCCTGGTGCGTATGGTAAAAGACCGTTGCAATGGTTGCCAGATTCGTGACCAACAAGATCACCACCAGCCAGCTTAATAGTTTTACATTTCGAAACATCATTCAACGTTTAAAAGAAATTCTTCAATCGGTTCTTCCGACAAATCGTCGAACGGCACAAGCACGGCCTGTTCGGTGGTCGACAGCTCAGCCTGCGCGTGGTTGCCCACCCAGATGCCAAACCGGATGCCGACGGCCAGCAACAACGCCAGCATGACCGGCTGAAGCGCCCGTTGCCAGGGGAACGACCTGCAGCTTTTCCGGGCTTCGATCCGGTTTTTGATTCCGGCATAAAAATACGGGCCCGCCTCCTGTTGCCGATTCCCGTCGAGCAACTGAAGCTCCCCCTTTAGCAGTTCAAAATAGCGGCGGCATTCACCACAATCGGCCAGGTGATCGGCAACCTTTTGCTGCTCATCGCCGGGTAAACGTTCTTCCAGGTAGAAGATCAGTTTATTACGAACGGTCTGGTGATTCATCGTTTTCATATTTAGTAGACACATTTTTCGGTTCAAACTTGCGCGATCAGCTTCCTTTTTTGTAACACTGATACAGTTTCTTTTGTAATCCCAGCTTTGCCCGGTGAATCAACGATTCGACCGACGACAGGGAAAGCCCCATCACCCCGGCAATATCCTGGTACGAGAGATCGTCGAGTTTGCTCAGCGTAAAGGCCACGCGTTGGCGCTCGGGCAAACTGTTGATTGCATGATACAAATTTGTTCGTCGCTGCTTATTTTCCACTTCATGGTCGGGACGCGAGTTCCAGCTTTCGTCGGCAACATCCCGGTTGAAGTCGTCCGATGAACCGATCCCGATTGCCTGGAAAAAACGACGGCGTTTGTAGTCGCGAACAAAATTCAGCGAACGGTTGACTGCCATCCGGTAAATCCAGGTCGATAATTTCGAATCGCCCCGGAACTTAGGCAGCGAATGATAAACGTCGACAAACACCTCCTGCGCCAAATCTTCCGCATCATCCCGATCCTGAACGAAACCCAGACAAGTGTGCAACACCAGCTTTTGATGGCGATCGACCAAAAGCCGAAAAGCCTTGTCGTCGCCACTGTTAATTTGTCGCACCAATTCCTGATCAGTCATCTGTTGAATATTCAGTTTCGGTTTTTGACACCAATTTATTCAAAAACTTGCGGCTTGTTTGTCAAAATTTGCATCTTTTTCAGTTTCGTGATCAATCAGATGGGATTGCACTTATTTTTTCGCACCGAACGGAACAAAAACCAGCAGCTCCACCGCCTTATAATGACAATTATTACTATTTTTAGCGCACAACTTATAAACCCCAACTAATGAATCTGACAATTACAGACGTAATCATCATTGCGTTGTATCTTGTATCGACAGTCGTTATCGGACTGGTCTTGAAAAAAGTAGCTCAAAAGAGCAAATCCAATTATCTTCTTGGCGGAAACAAATTACCCTGGTACATGCTTGGTTTGTCCAACGCATCCGGCATGTTCGACATTTCCGGAACCATGTGGCTGGTAACCCTGCTATTTGTTTACGGGTTGAAGAGTATCTGGATTCCCTGGCTGTGGCCGGTTTTTAACCAGGTCTTTTTAATGGTCTTCCTGAGTATCTGGCTTCGCCGCTCCAATGTAACGACCGGAGCCGAGTGGATCAACACGCGTTTCGGGCGGAAGATGGACAGTAATTTATCGCATGGAGTCGTCGTCATTTTCGCGCTCATTCTTTGCCTTGGCTACCTGGCCTACGGGTTCATCGGCTTAGGCAAATTCGTGATGATCTTCATCCCCTGGGATGTTGTTGCTCCCTATGTGCCGTTCACCGTTTCCGAGGCCTACGTTCCTCACGTTTATGGAATCACCTTCACCCTGTTTGCTGTCTTTTATGCGGTTTTAGGTGGAATGACCAGTATTGTGTGGGCCGACGTTTTGCAATACATCATCATGACCATTTCGGCCATCCTGATTGGCGTACTGGCCATGAAAGCACTGACGGTTGAAACGCTGAACGTGCCCGATGGCTGGAAAACCCCCTTCTTTGGGTGGCGACTCGATGGCCTCGACTGGCGGGGAATTATCGACCAGGTCAACAACAAGATTGCCAGCGATGGTTATTCGCTGTTCACCATCTTCTTTATGATGATGGTCTTCAAAGGGCTGCTGGTTTCTATTGCCGGACCGGCGCCAACCTACGACATGCAAAAAATTCTGTCGACCAAAAATCCGAAAGATGCCGCTAAAATGAGCGCCTTTGTGTCGGTTGTGCTGATGCCGATTCGCTACTTCATGATTGCCGGTTTTGCAGTCCTGGGAATTCTTTATTTCGACCGGCTGAACCTGATGGTTGCCGGAAAGATCGACTTTGAGCAAATTCTACCCTCTGCCATTGCCGAGTTCGTTCCGGTTGGCTTTATGGGGCTGCTGCTGGCCGGCTTGCTGGCGGCGTTCAACTCAACCTTTGCCGGAACATTGAATGCCGCGCAGGCCTACGTGGTTAACGACATTTACCTGCGCTATGTCAACCCCGAAGCGCCCAACGATAAAATTAAAAACATCAACTACGCCACCGGGATTATCGTTGTGATCGTCAGCATCATCTTTGGTATTTTTGCCGAAAACGTGAACAGCCTGCTTCAATGGATCGTGTCTGCGTTGTATGGTAGTTATGTGGTATCAAACGTTTTGAAATGGTACTGGTGGCGATTCAACGGTTACGGTTATTTCTGGGGAATGGTCGCCGGCCTGATTCCGGCCCTGATCTTTCCGTACATCTTTACCGAAACACTGGATCTCTATTATTTCCCCTGGTTGCTCTTAATATCGGTTAGTGGTGCTCTACTGGGTACATCCCTTTCCAAGCCAACCGACGAAGCCGTGCTGAAGGAATTCTACCGCACAGTTCGTCCATGGGGTTTTTGGGGACCAATCAAAGCAAAAGTCATGGCCGAAGATCCAACTTTCGAACCCAATAGAAACTTCAAGCTCGACATGTTCAACGTCGTCATCGGCACGATTGCCCAAACAGCTTTGGTTGCGTTACCGATCTACATTGTTCTAAGCGATACAGTCCCGATCTGGATCACCATCATTATATCAATCGTTTGCGGAGTAATCCTCAAAAAGACCTGGTGGGACAAGCTGCCGGAAAATTAAGTACGAAAGAAAATACTCAGTCAGCTTCCCCACCCAACGGGAGCTGACTGATCTCATATCAACAACAACTTATCGAAACAGTAAGAAAAGTAATTTGAAGTAGAATTATGAAACCCACAGAAAAAGAATTTAAGAAAAGACTGCGGAAGCTGCAGGAACAGCACGAAAGCTTCCTGACGAAACGAAACAAGCCGGTCAAAAATTTCAATGGTATTTACAAACGCTACAAACGCCCGATCGTAACCAACGAACACACGCCCCTGCATTGGCGGTACGATCTGAGCTACGACAGCAATCCATACCTGATGCAGCGAATTGGTATTAACGCAGCGTTCAACTCCGGAGCAATCTATCTGGATGGCAAATACCTGCTGGCTGTTCGGGTTGAAGGCTGGGATCGCAAATCCTTTTTTGCGATTTGCGAAAGCCCGAATGGCATCGACAACTGGCGGTTCTGGGAGCGTCCGATTACCTTACCGGAAACAGAAATTCCGGAAACGAATGTTTACGACATGCGCCTCACCAAACACGAGGATGGTTGGATTTACGGTGTGTTTTGCGCTGAGCGCAAGGATCCGAAAGCTCCCGCCGGCGACACGTCGTCTGCCACTGCTGACGGTGGAATTGCCCGCACGAAAGATTTGGTAAACTGGGAGCGTCTGCCCGATTTTATCTCACACAGCGGACAACAACGGAACCTTGTTCTGCATCCCGAGTTTGTAAATGGCCAATACGCATTCTACACCCGACCGCAGGATGGCTTCATCGACGTTGGCGGCGGTGGCGGTATTGGCTGGGGATTGGTGGATGACATCACCAAGGCTGAAGCTTTCAAGGAAGATATAATTGATGGGAAAGTTTACCATACCATCAAAGAATTGAAAAACGGACAGGGCCCTGTGCCATTGAAAACAAAGAAAGGCTGGTTGCATTTAGCACACGGCGTTCGAAACTGTGCGGCCGGCTTGCGCTATGTGCTTTACCTGTTCCTGACTGATTTAGAAGATCCATCGAAAATAATCGCTCGTCCGGGAGGCTACTTCCTGGCTCCGGAAGGTGAAGAGCGTATCGGAGATGTTTCGAACGTATTATTCGCCAACGGGTGGATTTGCAACGAAAAAGATGAAGTGTTTATTTACTACGCCTCGTCGGACACGCGTATGCATGTAGCCACCAGCAGCATTGATCGTTTATTGGATTATGTGCTAAACACACCGGAAGATAAGCTCCGGTCAGCCGAAAGCGTCAATACAATCAATGCGCTGATCGATCAGAATAAAGGAAAATATTAGTTCGCATGAATTTAAACAGCATGAAGCAGCAACTCGAAACAGAGTTGCTGCACAATATCTTAAAATACTGGCAGGAAAAAGTCTTCGACAAAGCCTCCGGCCAATTTATCGGGAAAATCGACAACGATGAAATCGCCCATCCGGAGTACCTGAAGGCCTCCATCATCAACGCGCGCATCCTTTGGACCGTCGCAGCAGCATACCGCCAATTTCCGAATGAAAGCTATTTGCAAATCATGGCCAAATCGTACGATATTCTGATCAAAGACTTTTGGGACCCGGAAAATGGCGGAATCTACTGGAGTATCGATGGAAACAACCAGCCACTGGATACTAAAAAGCAAATGTATGCGCAGGCTTTTGCCATTTATGCATTGAGCGAATATTATATGGCTGTTGGCATTGAACAAGCCAAACAACTGGCCATTAGCTTATTTTGGATATTGGAGCGCTACGGATTCGATCCGGAACACGGCGGATATATCGAAGCCCTTTCGGCTGACTGGAAAGAAGTAGGCGATCAACGATTAAGTGAAAAGGACATGGACACGAAAAAGTCGATGAACACGCACCTGCACATTCTGGAAGCTTACACCAACCTCTACCGCATTTGGAAAGATGAAGACCTGAAGGAAAAGCTACAGCATACGCTCGAAGTTTTTCTGGACCGGATTGTCGATGCAAAAGCCGCTTCTTTCAACCTGTTCTTTGATTTGGATTGGACCCTGAAGTCGGAACACCGCTCTTTTGGCCACGACATTGAAGGAAGCTGGCTGATTTACGAAGCAGCCGAGGTATTGGGAGATGAAAAACTCCTGAAACGTTCGAAGAAGATCGCAGTAGCAATGGCAGAACAAGTTTTGACAAATGGAACAGACACCGACGGCGGCATTTTTTACGAAGGTGAAAACGGCAAAATTCTGGATTCGGACAAACACTGGTGGCCGCAAGCCGAAGCTGTTGTTGGTTTTTTCAACGCCTGGCAGTTATCGGGCGAAGAGAAGTTCCTAAACGCATCTGTGAAAACTTGGGAATTAATCGATTCTAAATTTGTCGACCATGAACATGGAGAATGGTACGCCATTGTCAACAAAGAAGGTGTTCCCTATCCTAATGCAAAAGTTGATGAATGGAAGTGCCCCTATCATAATGGGCGGTTTTGCCTCGAACTAATTAGTCGGATCAATAAACTTAGGAATTAAACAAAAAGCAGGAAATATGAAATTGATGTTTTCACATTTCCTGCCTTTTGTCATGTTTTACCGCTATAAAACATCTGTTTGTCTGCTTATTAAATATTTTTAACGAAATTTTTATTCGTGGCGCTCAGAAAAACCTATTTTTAGGGAAATTTTGATCCGACACCATGAAAGCAGTTATTCTAACCTCCTCAATATTCTATTTGCTGGGTTTGAAAATGTCTCAAAATATTGAGTTGACTCAGAAAAATCAGCCTGACGCAGATCCTACGCCTGCTAAACAGGAGCAAGTTTTGACAAAAACAGCTGTTGAAAAAACGGAGGAAGAAAAAACGCTTTACATAAATCCGAAAGAAGAAACCAAAGTTTTAGAATCTGATTCCGGCTTTAAATCGGTGGTTCGTCAAAAATCAACCCACCTCATGGAAAAAATGGACTAAGCGTCTGCCTCTTCAAAAAAAGCATTCACTCCGGGATAGTGAAATTTCTCGCGGGCAATCCGTTCAGGAAAGATAAAATAAGTGACTTCTGCTTCGGTGCATAACTTTCCTTCTGAATTAAATAGTTGAGCTTGAATTTTAGCCAACCGCTTTTGTTGTTCCAGCAGTTTAGCCCGCAAAACAAGCTTGCCCGCATTCGTATAAACGGTCTCTTTATATTTCACATTCAACGCTGTTGTCACTCCGGCTGTCCCACATTTCACGTAAACAACCCAAGCTGATATTTCATCCAACATCGTTGCCTTTATACCTCCATGCAGCACATTCACCCAACCCATAAATTGCTCTTTGGGTTCCCATTCAGCATACAATTCTTCTCCGTCTTCCCAAAATTCAAGTTTTAAGCCAATCGTGTTGTGCGGTGAGCAACCAATACATTGATAGAATTCGGGATCATCGTTGCGATGAGCATTAACTATTTTTCTCATGACCAAAAAGAGTTAGAAAAGAAAAACGGCCGGAAAAGCTTCCCGACCGCATTTATATCGTCTAGTTATTTCCGAGTATTAAAGGCAAACCGTCTTTTGCACTTCCCACAACAATAACTTTCGCATTCGGCGACTTAGCTAGGTCTATAGTGGCTTCAATTCCCCGTTGGGTCAATATATTATTGGTCAAACTTGAATTGATGATTCGGTTGAATGCTGCAATACCTTCTGCTTCGATGCGCTTACGTTCTGCCTCGGAAGTTTCACGAGTCAAACGAAACTGGTACGCCAATGCTTCTTGTTCAGTTTTCAGTTTATTTTCGATCGCTACACGAATCTGGTCTGGTAGATTGATTGAACGAATTAACAAGGCACGCATATCGATGTTATTTTCTTTCAAAATAATCTTTGTTTCATCAATAATCGCCTGTTCAACTTCGCTGCGTTTAGTCGAATAAATTTCTTCAGCGGTATATCGACCGGCTACCTGCCGTACCATTGAACGCGTTTCTGGAATAATCAACTGATCGACATAACGTTTACCAAACACTTCGTGCAGGGTACCAATATTGCCGTAAATCGGATTAAACCGTACAGATACATCCATGTTGATTGACAGCCCGTTTTTGTCCAAAACATCCATCGTTTCTTCACGCTGCTGCTCTTTCACATCATAAACAATCAGATCGTTCCATGGAGCAACCACGTGAAATCCGGGTAAATAGATATTCTCTTTATCCAATCCGTCGTTAAAAGGCTTAAAAATAATTGCCCGCTCACCGGGCTGTAGCGTATAAAACATACTGCTTCCGAAGAAAATAAGCAACAAAACGCCGACTGCAATAATAATCAAGTAGGATTTTTTCAAAGTATTCATTCTTGTAAGTTTTCAATATATAATTATACGATATTAAGCAATTGCCGTCAATTAAACAAAAGCCATTCCACAAGTTCGTTCAAACTGATCAAAATAATACTTTGACAGACGAATTAATTTTATTTAGCTTTGACCATAATCAAAAGCAGAATGATCTATGATTGGTTCTTCAGAGCTCATAATTAACCCCGATGGAAGTATTTTTCATCTTCATTTAAAACCGGAACAAGTTGCAGACCAAGTCATTTTTGTTGGGGATCCGGGACGGGTTGACATGATTGCATCGTATTTTTCGAGCATTGAGTTTAAAGTGAGCAACCGCGAATTTGTGAGTATGACAGGCCTGTACAAACAAACACGCATCACAGTCATCTCAACGGGAATCGGTACAGACAATATTGATATTGTCATGAATGAACTGGATGCATTGGTCAATATTGATTTTACCAGCCGGAAGGAAAAGGCTCAGAAACGAAGTCTGAACATCATTCGAATTGGCACCTCAGGAGGCCTTCAGCCGTTCTTGGATGTGAACTCCTTTGTTATCTCACGCAAAGCGATTGGCTTTGACGGATTGCTGAACTTTTATGCAGGCCGCAACTCTGTAGCTGATCTGGACTTTGAGGATCATTTCAAAAAACATGTTAACTGGAATATGTTGTTGACTTCACCATACGTTGTCAATGCATCGGACGAGTTATTTGATAAAATAGACAATGGTGAATTTACTTCAGGAGTCACCATCTCCGCACCGGGTTTTTATGGCCCTCAAGGTCGGGTGATGCGTCTGCCAATCGTCGATCCCAATATCAACTCAAAGATTGAAAGCTTCAGCTACCACAATCAAAAAATTACCAATTACGAAATGGAATGTTCGGCTATTTACGGCTTATCGGCTTTACTCGGACACCATGCCTTAACCGTGTGCTTGATTATTGCAAACCGACTTAGCAAAAGTGCAAACGGCGAATATCAACCACAAATGAAAAAGCTCATTCAACTGGTTTTGGATAAATTGACAGAATAATCTATCTTCAACCAATACATTAAGCTTATGGATTCAGAAAAACTTCAAGCCCTAATTAGCCTTTTAGATGACCCGGATCAAGCGGTATTTGAAATGGTGGAGAAAGAACTGTTGAAGGAGGATGCTTTGCAGGTTGAAGAATTGGAGCACATTTGGGAAACCAGCCTGGATGAGTTAATGCAAAACCGCATTGAAGACCTCATTCAACAAATCCAGTTTCGGGAAACAAGCAAGAAGATAAAAAGCTGGACCAACCAGGAGGAAGTTGATTTGTTTGAAGGTTTTTTCCTGATCAGCCAATATCAATATCCTGATTTAAAACTGAAAAACATTCAGAGCCAGCTCAAAAAGATTAGCAGCGATGTTTGGTTGGAGATTAATAACAGGCTGACATCAATTGAAAAGATCACTGTATTGAATCACATTTTGTACGATGTCAACAAGTTTGCCATTAACCATTCCAATCCTACATTACCGCAAAATTGCTATTTAAACCTGTTGCTTGAGACCAAGAAAGGCAACCCGGTTTCACTGGCCATACTTTACACAATTATTGCCCGCGACCTGGGATTTCCGGTTCAATTAATCGATTTTCCTCAAAATCCACTGGTGGCCTATGTTGATGCCGAGTTAGCAAAAAAGACGCATGGCGAAGATTACGATTCACCAGTTTTATTTTATATCAATCCGGCCAATAATGGTGCGATTATCGGCAGAAAAGAAATCGAGTTTTTCATGAAAAAGAATGAAAAAATCGATGAGATGCTTTTTCAAACACCATGCGAAGATCGGAAAATAATCAAATTGTTGCTTGCCAACCTGATTGAAGCTTACGAAGCTGTCGGGTATAAAGAGAAAGTAAATGATCTGAGCTCCATTTCTGACTTATTGTAAGTTCAGCATCCTTCGTTCGATCGCACAAACATTGTTTCTGGGTAACAAATATCAGTAAGAAAAAGTCCTTGTGCGGGTACCGAAAACCCTGCAGTGCCGCGATCTTTGGCCTCAATAATGTTACGAAAATCATCTATTGTCAACTTGCCTTGCCCCACACTCACCAAGGTTCCTACAATCGCCCTAACCATATTGCGCAGAAAGCGATCTGCTTTTATAGTGAACTGCAAATTGAAACCGTCCCGGGTCCATTGAGCCTTATAAATCTTGCAATTATTGGTTTTCACATCCGTGTGAAGCTTACTGAAACTGGTGAAATCTTCGAACTCAAAAAGAACTTCACAAGCCTTATTCATCAAATCAACATCTAACGGATGACTGAAATACCAGGATAATTCCTGAGCAAACGGGTCTTTTCGCTGGTTGATAAAATAATGGTAGGTTCGCGACACGGCGCTAAACCTGGCATGGGCCTCCGCATCAACTTTAGTCACTTTGTATATAACAAGGTCTTTCCCTAAAAAGCTGTTCAACTTGTATGTGAACGACGGATCGTCCAAGGTTGTCTTCTCGGTTTCGAAGTGCGCAACATAGTAATTGGCATGCACTCCGGTATCAGTTCTTCCCGCACCGGTAACCGCCATTTTTTCGCGGCAAATTGTACTCAAAGCATGCTCCAATTCCCCCTGAACACTAATCGCATTGGGTTGAATTTGCCACCCGTGAAAACGCGTTCCGTTATAGGCCAATTCAACAAAATATCGTTGTTTCAATTTATGATTTATTTAAAGATAAAAAATAGAACCGGGCGCTTCCCTGTCACCCTGTTTTTATTAATTTTACAGCTCTTTTAGCTGGTTTTAACTTAACAACTTTTAACAAAGTTATACCCTTTTTTGGACAAGTATGCACTAATTTCGTCAACCAAAATATATAAAATAGATCTAATAATATGAATCAAGCAGTTGATATTCGTGAGCTCAACGAAAGAATTGAGAAAGAAAGTTCTTTTGTAGACCTGATCAGCATGGAAATGAACAAGGTCATTGTCGGACAAAAACACCTTGTTGAAAGTTTGATGATTGGTTTATTATCGGGAGGCCACATCTTATTGGAAGGTGTGCCCGGATTGGCAAAAACCTTAGCTATAACCACATTGGCGAAAACCATTGATGCTGACTTTGCCCGCATTCAGTTTACACCCGACCTACTCCCTGCCGACTTGCTGGGGACTTTAATATACAGTCAGAAAAATGAAGAGTTTGTTGTCAAAAAAGGACCGATCTTCACCAACTTTGTATTGGCTGATGAAATTAACCGTGCACCGGCAAAAGTTCAGTCAGCACTGCTCGAAGCCATGCAGGAACGTCAAATTACCATTGGCGATAAAACATTCAAGCTGCAGGAGCCATTCCTGGTAATGGCAACGCAAAACCCGATTGAGCAGGAAGGTACTTATCCGCTTCCGGAAGCTCAGGTCGACCGTTTCATGTTGAAAGTTGTGATCAAATACCCGCAAAAGGAAGAGGAAAAACTGATTATTCAGCAAAACCTGTTGAAACAATTTCCAATACCATCAACTGTTTTGTCACCCGAAGCCATTATCAAGGCTCGCGACGTGGTTAAAGATGTCTATTTGGATGAGAAAATCAGCAAATATATTGTTGACATTGTTTTTGCAACGCGTACCCCATCGGAATACAAGTTGGAAAAATATGCTGATATGATCTCGTACGGAGGTTCGCCCCGTGCCAGCATTAGCTTAGCTCAGGCAGCCAAAGCTTACGCGTTTATCAAACGTCGTGGCTATGTTATCCCGGAAGATGTGCGTGCTGTATCGCACGACGTGATGCGCCACCGGATCGGCTTAAGCTATGAAGCAGAAGCCAACAATATTACAACGGAAGAGATCATTACTGATATTTTGAACACAATTGAAGTCCCGTAGCGGAACAAATTCCAAATATCAAGGAACAAAGATCAAAAAATGAACGAACTTGAAAACAGGTGCCTTCAATTTGCGATCGACATTCGATTAAAATTGAAAAATTTGCCTCGAAATACTTCCAATGTTGAAGATTTCAAGCAAGTGGTCAGGTCTTCCGGTTCGATCGGTTCAAATTACATTGAGGCAAATGAGTCTCTAGGCGACAAGGACAAGTTATTTCGTATGAGAATTGCCCGAAAGGAAGCCAAAGAAACGATTTACTGGCTGACAATTTTGGAGAATACAAATCGGGAATTCTCAAAAGAGCTTCATGATTTGATTGGGGAAACAGATGAACTGAAAAAGATTATTTCCGCAATCATTACAAAACTAAGTCGTTGATATTTTTTAATTGATTTTTGAATTATGGAATTTGGAATTTATACCGATAGAATAAGTGAAGTAGTTGAACCAATAAGTTAGGTAGCTTGGAACATACAGAATTATTAAAAAAGGTCCGAAAGATTGAGATCAAAACCCGGGGATTGAGCCGCAATATTTTTGCCGGCGAATATCACTCGGCGTTTAAAGGCCGCGGGATGGCGTTTAGCGAGGTGCGAGAATACCAGTTTGGTGACGATGTCCGCAATATCGATTGGAATGTGACCGCCCGTTACAACAAGCCCTTCATCAAAATCTTTGAGGAAGAACGTGAGTTGACCGTCATGTTGTTGATTGACGTCAGCGGTTCGCGGGATTTCGGATCATTCGAGAAATTTAAAAAGAATGTGATTACCGAAATTTCAGCCATTTTATCTTTCTCTGCCATTCAGAATAATGATAAAATTGGAGTCATCTTCTTTTCGGAAACGATTGAAAAATTCATCCCGCCCAAGAAAGGGAAATCGCATATCCTCAGAATCATTCGGGAGTTGATCGATTTCGAACCCGAGAATAAAGGCACGAATATTACCGAAGCTTTGCGATACATGACCAACGCCATTAAAAAGCGCTGTACCTGCTTTATCATTTCAGACTTTATTCATGGTGAAACTGGATTTGACAAAGCGCTAACCATCGCGAATAACAAGCACGATGTTGTCGCCCTGCGCATTTTCGACGAACGGGAAGCCAGTCTCCCTCCTATTGGGATGATCAAGTTAAAAGACGCTGAAACCGGTGAATATATTTGGGTTGACAGCAATAGCCGAAAGGTTCGTGAAAGCTACGAGCAGTGGTGGACAGAAATCAGCAATAAATTGGATTGGTCGTTTAAGAAAAGTGGAGTTGACTACGCCAATATAAACACAAAAGAGGACTATGTCAGATCCCTGATGACCTTGTTTAAAAAGCGGGGATTAAAAGCATAAAGTATGAGAGGAATAAAAATTACAATACTTCTTTTAGGTCTGCTCGGATTATTCCAACCCTCTGCCATGGCACAGGGTGTCAAAGTGAAAGCTGTGATTGATTCAACCCATGTCCTGATTGGAGACCAGTTTAAGCTTCGGTTGGAACTGGACCAGCCCAACGATGCTCAGGTTGAATTTCCTCAGATACCAGACACGATTGAAGGAGGAATAGAAGTTATTGAACAATCGCCACTGGATACGTTCAAACTGGACAACAGCGAACAGCTGAAAATCATTAAAAATCTGACCATCACAAGTTTTGACACCGGTAAACAGGTTATTCCGGCTTTCAAATTTAAACTGGTTCAGAATGATATGCAGCAGGATTTGGAGACCTTGCCGGCGGAGTTCTTTGTTCATTCCATGCCATTGGATACAACCAAAGGACCAACCGATATTAAGCAACCATATGCCGCACCAGTTACTTTGGCCGAGGCATCGCCCTACATCTTAGGGGCCATTCTTATTTTGGCCATTGCTTTTTTCATCTTCTATTACATCCAGCGACGCAGGAAAAACAAACCGGTATTTGGCAAACCGGCCAAACCGAAAGAGGCACCGCACGTGATCGCGTTGCGCGAACTGGAACGCATTAAAGAAGAGAAACACTGGCTCGAACCCGGCGAAATTAAAATGTTCTACAGCGATGTTTCTGATACCTTAAGAGAATACATCGACGAGCGCTTCCATATCAACGCAATGGAATATACAACTGACGAAACGCTGGAGGCTTTCAAACGGCAAAAAGACTTGCTAACAGATAAGTCGAAAAGCCAGCTAAAAGACATCCTCAGTTTATCCGATTTGGTGAAATTTGCCAAATACCAGCCATTGCCTGATGATCACAATCTCACCTTAATGAATGCTTTCTTCTTTGTAAATGAAACAAAGCTTGAAGATAAAAAAGCAGTAATTAAGGATGAACGGGAAGGTGAAGATGTTGAAATGAAATAACGACTATTAGCATGGCACAAGCCATTTTTGCCTGATAAGAGAAAATATACGTCACTAAAAAGTTTCTACGAATAGAAAGAAAAAGATGAACGGAATAACCTATAAAAATCCGGAATATTTTTACTTGCTGCTACTATTAATCCCGATGTTGACCTGGTACATTTTCAGGTTCAGAAAATCGGGAGCAAGCATTCGCTTCTCAACGATTAAGGGATTTAGCAGCATTAGTAAAAGCTGGAAACATTATTTGCGCCATTTCCCGATTGTGTTGCAAATGGCCGGCATTGCATTGCTAATTGTAGCACTGGCACGTCCACAATCGTCAAGTAGCTGGGAAAATGTTACAACTGAAGGGATCGATATTGTCGTTGCACTCGATATTTCGAGTTCCATGCTGGCCCGCGATTTTCAGCCAAACCGGCTGGAAGCCGCCAAAGATGTGGCCACTAAGTTTATTGCCGGTCGTCCCAACGACAAAATGGGATTGGTCGTTTTCTCAGGAGAGAGCTTCACGCAGTGTCCGCTTACGACCGACCACGCGGTGTTGATCAACCTGTTTCGGGATATTGAAAGCGGGATGATAGAAGACGGTACAGCCATCGGCAACGGCCTAGCCACCTCCGTTGCTCGCCTCAAAGAAAGCGATGCCATAAGCAGGGTCATCATTTTGTTGACCGACGGAGAAAACAACCGGGGAGAAATCGCACCTGTAACTGCTGCCGAACTGGCAAAAACTTACGGCATCCGCGTATACACGATCGGGGTTGGAACTATTGGCACAGCCCCCTACCCGGTTCAGACACCATTTGGAACGCAGCTCCGCGATGTGGAAGTTAAAATTGACGAAGCGACGCTACAAAAAATTGCTGACATCACCGACGGTCAATACTTCAGAGCAACGGACAATAATTCGTTGAAAAATATTTACGAAGAAATTGACAAGCTCGAAAAATCAAAAATTGAGGTCAAGGAATACAGTCGAAAACAGGAAGAATATCAACGTTACGCTCTTTTCGGAGGGTTGATCCTGCTCGCAGGACTATTCCTGAAAATAACCCTATTCAGAAACATTCCTTAAGACAAAAAAAATGGAAATGTTCAGATTTGCACATATCGAATACCTTTACGCATTAGTCATCATACCGATCCTGATTATTATTTTCAGTATTATCCGGATTCGGCGTCAGAAAGCGCTGGCCCGATTTGGCGAAAAGGAAATAATCGATCAGTTAATGCCAAACGTTAGCACCGCCCGTCCGACGATCAAGTTTATGCTTTGGATGTTGGCTTTGGCTTCCATCATTTTTGCGGTTGCACAACCTCAATTCGGGAGTAAGTTGAAAACTGAAAAACGAAAAGGAGTTGAATTAATCATCGCGCTTGATGTTTCAAACTCGATGATGGCTGAAGACATTCAACCCAACCGCCTGGAACGAGCTAAACGAGCCATTTCCCGATTAGTTGATAACCTGGATGACGATAAGATCGGATTGATTGTGTTTGCAGGAGATGCCTACACACAGTTACCTATTACAACTGATTTCTCCTCGGCAAAGCTCTTTTTGAATTCAGTTAACACGAGCATCGTTCCGCGACAGGGAACAGCCATTGGTGCAGCGATTAACCTAGCAGCGAGTTCATTCAGTCCGCAGTTCGAAGGCAACAAAGCCATCATTATTATAACCGACGGTGAAAACCACGAAGATGATGCGATTGGTGCAGCGACAGCCGCCGCTCAACAGGGCATTATCGTACACACCATCGGAATGGGCCTTCCGCAGGGAGCGCCAATTCCGGTTTTAAACAATGGCCAAAAAGATTTCCGAAAGGATAAAAACGGTCAGGTTGTTGTTACCAAACTGGATGAGCAAATGTTGCAACAAATTGCAGCGGCCGGCAACGGGGTTTACGTTCGTGCCAACAATGCGCAGGTAGGTTTAAACACCTTGTTCAACGAAATCAATAAAATGGAGGGCGCCGAAATGGAATCGGTGGTTTATGCCGAATATGCCGAACAATACCAATGGTTCATCGCCTTGGCTTTGTTCTTCCTGCTCCTGGATTATCTGATTTTGGAACGAAAAAACAAATATTTGAAAAACATCAAAATATTTGGAAAATGAGACGACACACAATAAAGTATACCGCACTTTTCAGCATTTTGCTAGTATTGCTTTCAATAACGGTACAAGCACAAAACGAGCGTAAATTTGTACGCCAGGGAAATAGTTTGTACGAACAAGCTTTGGCCGATACAACCAAACAAGATACCGCCCTGTACAACCAGGCAGAAGTGGCCTACCGCAGAGCGCTGGACAAACGCCCGGACGATCTGAAATGGAATTTCAATGTGGGTGATGCACAGTATAAACAAATGCAATTTGATCAGGCACAGAGCACGTTCGAGGAGATTGCAGAGAAAAGTACCGATAAAAATGAAAAAGCCCGGGCTTTTCACAACATCGGAAACTCGTTGCTGATGCAGAAAAAAATTGATGAAAGTATTGAAGCGTATAAAAAAGCGCTTCGAAACAATCCAAATGATCTGGATACCAAGTACAACCTGCTTTATGCTATGGATTTGAAAAAGAAACAAGAGGAGCAGAAAAAGAAACAAGACAAAAACAAAGACCAGGACAAGAACAAGGATCAAAAGGATAAGGATAAAGACAAGCAGGACCAAAATAAAGATCAGAATAAGGATCAAAACAAGGACCAGAACAAAGATCAGCAGGATAAGAATCAGGATCAAAATAAAGACCAACAAAAACAGAATCAGGATCAGCAGCAACAACAGCAGCAAGAACAAAAGATATCGAAAGAAAATGCTGAGCGCTTGTTACAAGCCCTGCAAAACGATGAAGAAAAGATTCAGGAAAAAGTAAAAAAAGCAAAAGCGGCAAAAGCCAAGCAGCGTACAACAGACAAAGATTGGTAACATTTTGAAAAAATAATTGCCAACAACAGACTAAAAAGACTGATTTCACTGTTTTTTGCTTTATATATTAATTTTGAAGTTGAAATAACAACGCATACATGAGGAGTATAATGATTAAAAGACTCATCCTTTCCATCTTACTTGTATTACCGGCTTGGTTCGCCTCTGCCGACAATGTTCGCTTCAGCATGTCCGGACCGAATGTTGTATCCACCGGGGAACAATTCCGTTTATCTTTTACCTTAAACGAACAAGGAAGTGATTTAAAGTTACCCGATTTGTCAGCTTTCGATGTGTTAATGGGACCATCGACCTCGCAAAGCACGAGTATCCAAATGATCAACGGGCAAACAACCCAGACGGTGAACTTCTCCTATATCTTCATACTGAGAGCTAAGGAGGTAGGCACCTACACCATCCGCCCGGCTTCAATAAAAGTTGACGGGAAGGTATACGAATCGAACGAGCTGGAAATTCAGGTTGTCAAAGGTCAGGGTAATGCACAACAAAGTCAGGGTAGCAGCGGAGGCCAGCAACAACAAACGGCACCTGCCACGACCGAGATCACCAAAGATGATTTGTTTGTGAAAGTTGACCTGGACAAAAGCAACGTCTACAAGGGTGAACAAGTGATGGCCACGGTCAAAATTTACGTGAGTCCCGATGTGCCTATCACCAATTTTGAAGACGTGAAACTTCCTTCTTATGAAGGATTCTGGACACAGGATATTGATATTCCCAATCAAATTACCTTCAACCGGGAAGTGTACAAAGGGAAGATTTACCAGGTTGGCATATTGAAAAAAACTATTTTATTTCCGCAGCAAACCGGCCGTATCAAAATTGATCCCTTTGAAATTACCTGTCTGGTTCGCCAGCAAATCAAACGCCAGCGTAGTTTCTTCGACGATTTCTTTGACAACTACCGAAATGTGTCGGCCAAGGTCACCAGTGATCCGGTTTACATTCAGGTGAAAGATTTGCCTTCTCATCCCGACGGTTTCTATGGTGGCGTTGGCGATCTTGACTTCTCGGCGGCAATTGATAAAACCGGCGCGAAAACCAACGAAGCAATCACATTGAGACTGACTGTTTCGGGTACCGGAAACCTTCGCCTGATTGACGCACCCAAAGTAGAGTTCCCGAACGACTTTGAAGTTTACGATCCAAAGACCAACGAAAAGCTGAACGCCACCAGCAGCGGCCTTAAAGGAAGCAAAACCTTCGAATACCTGGTTATTCCGCGCTACCCGGGAGACTATGCCATTCCTCCGGTAAAATTCTCAAGCTTCAACCCCACTACCGGGAAATATAAGACAAGCACTTCGCCGTCCTTCAACTTAACAATTGAAAAAGGAACGGACGAGCAAAGCACAACGGTAACCAGCGCATTTAGTAAAGAAGATGTTCGCTTTATCGGCAAGGATATCCGGTATATCAAGCAAAATCGTTACCAGCTGCGCAATGTGGCACATTCATTCTACGGAAGTTTAAGCTTCTGGCTGCTTTATATCTGCTCATCGGTATTATTTGCCATTATCGCGATTGTTTACCGGAAGAAGTTGCGTGAAAATGCCAACATTCAACTGGTCAAAACCAAGCAGGCGAATAAGGTCGCTAAGAAACGCTTGAAACAAGCCGCTGTCTATTTGAAACAGCATAACGCGGAACAATTCTACGAAGCGGTATTGAAGTCGTTCTGGGGTTACCTAAGCGACAAGCTGAGCATTCCGGTAGCAAAACTGAACCGGGACGGTGCTGCCATGACACTCGCTCAACGAGGTGTGAGCAAAGAGTTGGTTGATGAATTTATCAGCATTATTGACACCTGCGAGTTTGCACGCTATGCACCAACTGCTTCAGACGCGGCCTTGGAGGAAGTGTTCGAGAAATCGGCCAACCTAATGGGCAAACTGGAAAAACAAATCCGTTGAGTAACTGAAAAAAGAAAACAAACATGAAGAAGTTCATTCAAATTATATTTTTGCTGACGTTGAGCCTGTCTGTTTTTGCCCAGGACGCTTTACTGGACAAAGCCAACCAGCATTACATTGCCGGCGAGTACGATCAGGCGATTGAAACCTACACCGAAATTCTGAACAGCAATAAGGAATCGGCCGAGGTCTATTACAATCTTGGAAATTCGTATTACAAATCCGGCCAATTTACGCGGGCGATTCTTAATTACGAACGCGCCAAACTGTTGGCACCAAGTGACGAGGATATTCAGTTCAACCTCGACCTGGCCAACCAGCACGTTGTTGATGCCATCGATCCCCTGCCCCAGGTTTTCTTTATCCGGTGGTGGAATGGCGTTACCAACCAGCTTTCGGTTGACCAATGGGCGAAAGTCAGTGTCGTATCTTTCATCTTGTTTTTGATTCTGGCCGGTCTGTTTTTCTTTACCCGGAGTAGTCTTGTTAAGCGCCTCTCATTTTGGGCGGGCATTTTAATAATAGTTATTTCCATTTTTAGTTTTAACTTTGCGGCCCGGCATAAAAAGCGAATGACAGAGCATAACTTTGCCATCATCACACAACCAAGTGTGACGGTAAAAAGCTCACCATCGGAAGGCGGAACAGATTTATTCCTGATTCACGAAGGATTAAAAGTTGAAATCAAGGATAGTTTGGGAAGCTGGATGCAAATTCGCCTGTCTGACGGAAACCAGGGATGGTTACTATCAAACAGTATTGAGAGAATTTAAAACGATGCCGGCAAAAGCCGGTATTTTTTTGTTTTACACCATATTTCAAAACCATTTTAAACGCGAGTTGTTAAAAGACTCATAAATTTAAAATCATGGCTTATAATTTACTAAAAGGTAAAAGAGGGATTATTTTTGGGGCCCTGAATGCTGATTCAATTGCTTGGAAAGTTGCAGAGCGCGCCTACGAAGAAGGAGCTACCTTCACATTATCGAATACATCCGTTGCCCTGCGTATGGGGGATACAGCTCAGCTTGCTGAGAAAACAAACTCGACTTTGATTGCTGCCGATGCTACCAATGTAGCTGACCTGGAAAACCTGGTGGCTGAATCGATGAAAGTGCTGGGTGGAAAAATCGACTTTGTATTGCATTCCATCGGTATGTCTCCAAACGTGCGTAAAGGTCGTCATTACAGTGACCTGGACTATAACTACCTGGACAAGACACTGGACATTTCTGCGATTTCTTTCCATAAAGTAATGCAGGTTTGCCGTCAGATGGATGCCATCAACGAATGGGGTTCAGTAGTTGCGTTATCATACGTTGCCGCGCAACGTACGTTCTACGGTTACAACGACATGGCCGATGCCAAAGCGTTGCTGGAATCAATTGCCCGCAGCTTTGGTTACATCTACGGTCGCGAACGGAATGTACGTGTGAACACCGTATCTCAGTCTCCTACCCGCACAACTGCCGGTAGTGGTGTAAAAGGTATCGACCGTTTGCTCGACTTCGGCGAACGCATGTCTCCACTTGGTAATGCAACCGGCGACGAATGCGCCGACTACTGTATCACCTTGTTCTCGGATTTGACAAGAAAAGTTACCATGCAGAACTTATTCCACGACGGAGGATTCTCGTCAATGGGTATGAGCATGCGTGCGTTTGAACAATACGAGAAAGGATTGGATTGCAATTGTGATTGCGGCCCTGCTGAAACAGAACACAAATACGACTAATTCAGATTCGTTTCTGAAAATGAAATAAGAGGGGTTGCTTTGAATTGACAAAGCAACCTCTTTCGTTTAAACACATACAGGGAGTTTTGATGCACAAAACAGATTCGGGAATGGCGTCCAAAAACGTTGGAGGCTTCAAACGGAATCCGGAAAAGCAATTCCGGTCGTCAAACAATCAAGCTTTCAGGTAAGTCAGATCTTCCTGGTAGTCGAATTGAAGATCTTCGTGCAGTTTCGAAACTGTTGTTTCAATTTTTTGGACTTGCCGCACATACATATTCCGAATAACCGGGCTGGTGCTCATCGTAATCTTCTCGGTCCGCATTTTGCGGCAAAAGTAAATCAACAAATCAATCTCGGTGGTTTTAATGCCTGAATAGCGAATGGCCTGGGTCGTGTCCTTCAGAATTTTGCGAAGGCTTTTCTTAATCCAGTAGCCGCTACCCCGATTCATATCTTTAAATCCCCGGTCTATTCCTGCCTTCACCGACTGAATAAAATCCGCCTCCTGTTCCGACTCAAATAACAAGTAAGTCAACAATTCCTTGTTGTCTTTTTTAAATTTCGCCATGCGCAAACAAAGTGCCTGCAGCTGGTCTGGCGGGTAATTTTTCAACTCGTCCCTGATTTGCTTTATTGAGCGGGTTTCCATAAGCGAAAGAAACTAAAAATACGGTCGTCGACCAAAGATAAAACAGAAATGGGAGGAAAAAACAATGGTCATTAGTCAGGCAGCTGTTGCCTGGCTAATGACCATTGTGCTATTCCTTTCAAATGCCGCTTAATGTGTGGTCGACTTTGTCTCCAGATCAAACGGGAACTCGGCCGACTCGGTGCGTGCCGCCCAAAGTATTTGGGTCATTTCTTCAATAATTTCAGGATACTTGTCAGCCAGGTCATGCTCCTCTCCCGGGTCTGTTGCCAGATCGTACAATTCGTGCGTCTGCTTTTCCGGATCCGAAACATTGTAAGAAACATATTTCCAGTCTCCCTGACGAATGGCTTGGCGTCCGCCGTTTTCGTGGAATTCCCAGTACAGGTAATCGTGCTTTTTCTGTCCTTCTACGTTTAGCAGGGTAGGCAGAAATGAAATTCCCTGAATATTTTTCGGTTGCTCAGTGCCAATTAAATCGGCAAATGTAGGCATCACATCCCAAAAAGCCGAAACAAGGTCTGTGCTTGTTCCCGCACCAATATGTCCGGGCCAGCGAGCGATCATCGGCTCGCGAATTCCACCTTCATACAAATCACGTTTATAGCCTTTCAACCGGCCATTGCTATCGAAATAATCCGGATCTGCTCCTCCCTCAATATGCGGGCCGTTATCCGATGAGAATACCACCAGCGTGTTGTCATCCAGACCCAGTTCTTTCAACTTGGCCATAATCTCTCCCACCTGCGTATCCAACACCGAAATCATCGCTGCAAAGGCAGCATGGCATTCCTCCTGCGAGCCGTACCCGCCTTTGCGGAATCGCGGATGTCCGTAATCAGCTCCTTCAAACGATTTCTCCGGCTCATACTTCCCTCTGTATTCAGCTAAATATTTCTCAGGCAACAACAGTTCGGCATGCGGAATTACAGTTGGATAGAACATGAAAAAGCAGGTATCCTTATTATCCTCCAGAAACTTCAATGCCTTTTGGTGGATCATGTCGGGTGCATATTCCTCAAACTGATTGTCCGCGTTCTGCGTCAATTCAACTTTGGTCTGGTTATCCCACAAATGATCGGGGAAATAATTATGCGCCAAGGTTTGACAGTTATAACCGTAGAATTGATCGAAGCCTTGTTTGTTCGGATCTCCGTCGGTGTCGATAAATCCCAGCCCCCATTTTCCGAAAGCACCGGTAACATAGCCGTTTTCCTGAAGCATTTCGGCCAATGTATAAGTTTCTGCGGGCAAGGGAATCTGTCCTTCAGGCTTCATTCCAACATTGCCACGAATGGGTGTAAAACCGGTCGTTTGACCCGATAAAAGCGAAGAGCGCGACGGCGCACAAACCGCACAACCGGCATAATGGTTGGTAAAACGCATCCCTTCTTCTGCCAGGCGGTCAATGTTTGGTGTTTGAAATTTCTGTTGTCCGTAACAACTCAAATCGCCGTATCCCAAATCGTCAGCCAGAATATAAATGATATTCGGTTTTTGTTGTTCAACAACTTCTTTGGGAGCGTTTTGGCAAGCGGTCAGCAATAAAAGCGCAGCGAGACCACTCAAAAAGTTTCTTTTCATCGTTTGTAATTTTAGAGCATAGTGTAGCGCCATAAAGTTAAAAAAGATATTTTTCAGACGATCATTTTAATGGAAAAAGAACAAAGTCAACCCGTTTGCCGGCTGCTTCCAAGTTGGGAAAGTGCTTCTTCCCTTCCGGCAATAAAAGCTTTTTGATTGATGTCGATTACGTTTTGTCCTTTCAAATGAAATACCGACTCGATTCCTGTTTCAAACGCATGCAATGACAGTTGAATAAAGGCGGATAGTGCGCCCAGCATCACGAGGTTTGATGCTTTCGGATTCCCGGTTTGATGAGCGATGTCTGTCGCATTGAGCAAAAGCACGTGGGGTAAACGATCGAATGCTTCCTGTATTTCCGATCTGGAAGGATAATTGGACAAATTGCGGAAAGGCTCAGTATTCGTCACCAGATACCCGTCTGTCTTTAAAAACGGCAGCTGACGCAAAGCCTCCATCGGCTCGACTGCCAAAATTAAATCGGCTTGCCCGCGATGAATTAAGTCAGCGTAGACCGGTTGGTCCGACAGCCGGACATGCGAGACCACCGCGCCACCTCTTTGGCTCATTCCATGTGTTTCAGCCTGTTTAATTTCGAGCTCATCATACAACGCCGCCTGCCCGATGATGGCACCGATCGACAAAATTCCCTGTCCTCCGACTCCCGCGATAATCAAATCCGTTTTCATTTTGTACTATTTAGTTCTTCGTATTCTGTATTGCCGCAACCGACGTGCTGCCCGTTGTAAACATTCCCTTCGCGGAATAACCACTGAAACTCCCACAAAGGCAATTTCCTCTTTAAAGATCCGAACCATTTCTGCGTAATTCTTTTTCAGGGGAACGACGATTCGAATATGACGGGTATCAACCCCCAAGCCAACACAAATTGTTTCCAGAATATCTGTCGCTGCCGAATCCTGCCCTCCGGTCATTGAAACCGACTTGTTGTCTGAAATAACAATCAACATGTTCGTATGCTCGTTTACAGCATCCAGCAACCCGGTCATCCCGGAGTGGGCAAAGGTTGAATCGCCCAAGACTGCAATTGCCGGGAACAAGCCGGCATCCGCGGCGCCTTTGGCCATGGTGATGGAGGCTCCCATATCGACACAGGAATAAATCGACTCGAAAGGAGGAAGGGCTGCCAGGGCGTAGCAACCAATATCGGAGAAAACATGTCCTTCCCCAAATTCAGCGACTGCTTCCTGCAGCGCCACAAAAGCATCAACATGTCCACAGCCCATGCAAAACGACGGCGGGCGCGGCACCACACAATCGGGCGACTCAAAAACAGCATCATATTCAACCTTCAAGGCTCTCCCAACCTGATCAGTTGTCAGCTCCCCGTAACGATTCAGCCAACCATCAAGCTTCCCATGTACCGGTTTGCCTTTCCCGAAAAAATCTCGCAGTTGCGATTCAACCAAAGGGTAGCCCTCTTCTATCACCAGTAATTCGTCACTGCTTTCGTACAACTTGCCCATCAGTTTTTCAGGAAGCGGGTATTGCGAAATCTTCACTATCGGAAAAGGAATTGCTGAACCTGCATAAACTTCCTGAACGTAATTCCAAGCCAATCCGCAACACACAATCCCCAAGCTGTGATCCTGACCATCCCGAAAGAAATTATATTTCGACTGCTCAGCCAACAGGTTCAACGGCACTTGCTTTTCCAGCAAACGAGCATAGTTTTTACGGGCAAAAATTGGCAATAACAGAAACTGCTTGCTGTTCTTTGGTAATCGCAATGTTTTTGGTTGAAGGACTTCACGACGCCAAACGCCGGAACGGGAATGCGACAAACGGGTTGTCAAGCGAAGCATAACCGGTAGTTGAGTTTGTTCCGACAACTGAAAAGCTTCATACGTCATATTGTATGCTTCCTGCTGGTTCGAAGGTTCCAGAACCGGAATCATCGCGAACTGCCCGTAGTAGCGGGAATCCTGTTCATTTTGAGATGAGTGCATGCCCGGATCATCAGCCACGGCCAATACAAGTCCTCCATGAATACCGGTTATCGCCGAATTCATAAACACATCAGCCGCAACATTCAAGCCCACTTGTTTCATACAAACCAAGGCTCGCTTGCCGGCATAACTCATTCCCAAAGCTGTTTCGTAGGCTGTCTTTTCATTAGCCGACCATTTACTGTGAACCTTCCGTTCAACAGCCAGTGAATTTTGTTGAATGTATTCTGTGATTTCAGTGGATGGAGTCCCGGGATACGCATAAACACCGGAGATGCCGGCGTCAATAGCCGCCTGTGCAACAGCTTCGTTCCCGAGAAACAGTTCGCGTTTCATAAATCGTTTCGTTTGATTTAACAGAAGTTAAGAAGAATTGTCCGCTTAAACAATGCCTTATATCAGTTGCACCTGGCTCCTTGTGTTCAAACAAAATCGATTTTAATCCCGATTATACCCTGTCGACTGGCCGATTCCTTGGTACATTTTCTATTTTTGTTGTCTCTCGACACTTGTGTAATCAGCAATTTCTATATGAAAATCACTATTCTCATCATATATGGCCTCATTCTTCTAATCATCGGAGTTCTTTCTGCATTAAAAATTAAAAGCCCGACCGATTACTTTGTAGCCGGAAGGAAAAATGGCATGTTGCAAATTTCGGGGAGTTTGCTGGCCTCTATTTTAGGAGGGTCAGCCATCTTGGGTTCTATCAACCTGACTATTCACCAAAGTTGGGCGGCTGCATGGTATTTGCTTGCCGCCTCTGCAGGATTATGGCTATTACTGCCTTTAGTCAGTCGAGTAAACAAACTCGGCAAGTTTACCCTCACTGACATGATTGGCCGTTTCTACGGACAAACGGCTCGCAAATCAGCAGCCATTATCATTCCCATGGCCTGGACCGGTATCGTTGCAGCACAAATCATTGCAGCAGCCAAGATCCTCTTCAGCTTATTCGCGCTCCCTTATGCTGACGGAGTGATCATCTCCTCTGCTGTCTTTATTGGTTACACTTTGATTGGTGGCCAGATTTCGATCCTGAAAACCGACTTTCTGCAAGCGATTATCATACTGGTTGGAATTGCCTGTTCGGCTTTGTTCCTATCATTTACACACGGTCCGCACACAAGCTCAATCGGCGAAAGCTTTCCGTTTAACAGCCATTTTGGCGCTACTGATTTATTGATTTTGTTTCTCACATTCTCCAGTACTTTTGTTGTTGGGCCCGATATTTATTCCCGTGTATTTTGTGCAAAAGATGAACGCACAGCCCGGCAAAGCATCATTCTGGTGGCGGGTATTCTCATCCCTTTCGCCTTTGTCATGACCTATTTGGGTGTTTTTGCAGTCGAAAACCTCTCTGCTGAACAGTTGACACATTCAGTCGTGCTGGTTGATTTAATCGCCCAATATTTGCCTGAATGGGTTTTAGGATTGATGGCAGCAGCGCTGCTTTCTGCTGTATTATCGTCAGCCGACACAACCCTGTTGACCGCCTCAATGATGTTAAGCGAATTATTCAACGAAGACATTGATAATCGAAAATCATTGAATACCACCCGGATCTTCATCGTTGTGATTGGAATCGCTAGTATGCTAATCGCTCTGCAAATCACCTCGATTATTGGGACATTGTTATTGGCTCTCGCGTTTTACTCGGGAGCATTCATCATCCCGATTATTGCAGCGTTAACAAATCTGCAAGTCAATAAGCGCCTCAGTATCGTAGCTATGCTCGCCGGTGGCTTGGTTGCCCTTTGCGGTAAAATACTAGTTTCGAGCTACGGCCACTCTTGGGCAAATTGGTTAATTTTGTCTGCTTTCGTCATCAACTTTTTAATCTTGATGGTACCTGAGAAAAAGCATAATTGAAGTGTGATCTCCAAAAATAAGTTCCCGATGTTTTCGATGGTGTCCAGACTTATTTCCGCCTGAATTTCATTACCAGTATAATCCGGTGTTTGGTTAGATCCCGCAATTCTAACGGGCGAATTTTTCCATTTCAAAATTTCGCTGAGGCACGTCACTGGAACTTGCTCGTTCTTTCAGATATTTTTCGAGCACCGTCAACACATATTTCAGTTTTTTCTTAGTCGTATCGACACCAAAACTAACCCGTATAGTTTGCTGAGCCACATCGTCACTAAGCCCAATTGCTTTCAATACGTGCGATGGTTTATTTTCTTGTGAACTACATGCAGAACCTGACGAAACAGCAATTCCATTGGAATCCAACATCATCATCAGCTCATTGTTCTGAATCCCGGGAAAACTCAAACTCAATGTATTAGATACGCCATTCACTACCGGCGAGTTTATTACTACATCGGGATAGATAGCCTTAACCTCCCGTTCAAAATAGTCTTTGAGCTCAACCATTTCTTCCGTTTTTTGAATTAAAATTCCGATTTGTTGGCAAGCCGTTCCAAACCCGGCAATATTGTGAATACTTTCCGTTCCTCCCCGCAGCCCTTCTTCCTGATGTCCACCATGAATAAACTGAATCATTGGTGCCGTAATTCTCGCGTATAACGCTCCAATTCCTTTGGGACCATATATTTTATGTGCCGAAAATGACGCGTAATCAACCCCTAAATCCCGGACATCAATTGGTATTTTCCCCAACGCCTGAACACAATCTGACAAGATCAGAACCCCTTTGTCTTTCGCTATTTTTGAGATTTCTTTAATATTTTGAACTGTCCCTAACTCGTTATTTGCCAACATGCAACATACCAAAAAAGTATCCTCATCGATCATCGAGCTCAAAACTTCCGGCTGCACAAAGCCATAAGAGTCTACCGGACAGTTTTCTACCACAATTCCCTGTGTTTCCAAATATTCGAGGGTATAAATAATGGAAGAATGCTCTATTGGAGTTGAAATAATTTTCTTTTTTTTCGGATAAAACTGAAGGCTTAAGGATTTTAAAATAGCATTATTCGACTCTGTAGCACAACTGGTAAAATAGATCTCGTGCGGACGCGCATTGATTGATTTTGCAACTCTTGTCCGCGCCTGTTCGAGCACTTTGTTCGCTTTCTTTCCGATGCGGTAACCAGATGAAGGATTTCCCCAATGGTGCTTCATTGATCGTTTCATCGTTTTCTGAACTTCTTTACAAATATTGGTCGTCGCATTATAATCGAGGTAAACACTTGATCGGTGTCGAAAAACTCGCTTTAGTCTGTTTAAGATCATAACAATTGATTCTTCCTGGATTAATCTTCTGTGAGAGTTTCGATAATGGCCGCACAACCTCCATTTTCAATATATTCGGCATGTTCCTGAATACTGGCAAAAGTTTTGCCACAAATTCGGTTACAGGATAATTCGGAGTCTGTCTTCATATAGAATTTCCTCAAAATACCTTTTATATCTGGTTGTTTGATTTTTGCTTGGTCTACTCCCTCGTTTTCCTTTACTAATCTGAGCGTTTTGTACCAAATAGCTGCACTAAAAGCACCGCAGGCATGCCCCTTCAAACCAATTCCACCAGCAAAACCTGCAACCATAACCATCTCTTCTTTAGAGCCTCCTAACCTCCTTACGACCTCAGAGGCACAATTTGTAACCGAATGGACTTCATCCTTATTCACCTTAACATTCCCTTTCACCTCCTTAATGGCATCCGGAGTCCATTTATTAATCAGGCTGAAACAAGTGGAATGCGCATCCCCTAACAATGCTCTTTTCAAAAGGTATTTCCCATAGCCAATTTTGCTTTGGTGCTTTACACTTTGTATGTCCCAGCAGTTAATTGCCTTAGACTGTTTTTCAAATGTCTTGAACAGTTTCCCCGAAGCTTGTATGGTTGCACTGATAGCTTTCTTTTCATCATCGTATTCTTTTAGAGCCTCTGTTCCGATAGAAAGTGCTGCACCCCAGAGCATGCCGCAAGGGAACTCTCGTTGGTAAATATAGCCGGTTAGTGGATTCGCTGCCTTTTCATGAGTCTTATACTGATTATTTTTAAACTCCTTGTTCATCAGATAAAAGATAGCCTCAGTACACGAGCCGGTCCGCCAAAATTCCTTATGGGGCTCCTGATTTTCTTTCTTTTTGATCACACTTCTCTTCATGTCCTACATTTAAAATTTTTTCTCCAAACATGTTTTCCACTTACCCCGAAAAAGCATTAATCGAATAACAGCACTTAAGACTCTTAATTTGATCTACACATTCCTAAATCTCGTTGCGAAAGAGATTCATCTGGAAAATTTACAACCTTTTCTGCTGGATATCTTTATTTAGAGGAATTCTTAACAAAGCTTAACGAAGAGTTAAATAAGTACCGCTCTTATCTTTCCAAAACAAAAGAATTAAGGGCTCCACAACCTGTGAAACCCTTAATTTATAAATTGGTACAATATCGTTTCCTTCCCTCAAGAAGCTATCTGATATTAAATTACGGCCTTATCCCAACTCCACAATCGTAATTCCGGCACCACCAAACTGGACATGTTCATCGCGACATGAATTTACCGCCGGCTCAGACTTCAGGTAATTTCGGATCATTTCTTTTAGAATGCCGCTTCCCTTTCCGTGTAGGATGCGCAGCTCGTGTACATTAAGCATGATAGCTTCATCAATAAAAGCCTGAATATTGGTAATGGCTTCCTCTGCACGTTGCCCGCGAATATCGATATCGGGCTTAAAATTGAGACGCTTAGCCGAGAGATTCTTATTGATGTTTGCCTTAGTCTGATTATAGGTCTTTTGTTCACGCTTAGCCTCATTGTTCGAAACAAGCGTCAGCTTCTTCCGGCTCACCGACGTACGTAATTGTCCAAAAGCCACAATTGCATTTTTGTCATTTAATTCCAGGACTTCACCAATAGTATCCTGTCCTTCAATTCGGACTTTATCACCCTGTTCCAGTGATTTCTCTTCTTTGGGTTGAAGGGCCTTCTTCGCAGTTTCAGGAGTTGCTGCTTTCTTTTCTTTACGCTTTTCCTTCTTATTCTTCAGCTTATCAATTTTCCGTTGAATCCACTCGTCTTGGTCTGCATCGTTTTCAACCACTTCTTCTTTAAAAGTCTCCAATTGTTTCCGAATAGCCCTAGTCTTTTCCTTTTCAGCCTGGTTCTCCCGAATCTCGCGAATGGTATTTTCTACTTTTTTATTCGCTTCAGCCAAAATCCTGGCCGCTTCGGCTTTAGCCTCTTCCAGAATTTGTTTACGCTGGTCATTCAGCTTTTTTAAATCGGTTTCATACCTGGATGAAACGTCATCAAGGCTTTTTTCAACTTGGCGAATACGCTGTCGTTTGGACTCCCAATAACGCTTGTCACGCAAGATATCGCGCAGGTGCTTATCGAAGTCAATATGATCCTTTCCGATCTTGTTAGTCGCTTCCTGCAAAATAATTTCGGGCATGCCAATTTTCCGGGCAATTTCAAAAGCGAACGAACTTCCCGGTTTTCCAATTTCCAACTGGAACAACGGTTCCATGCGATGCGAGTCATACATCATCGCCCCGTTAACGATGCCTTCGGCCGACGAAGCGAAGTGTTTCAGGTTAGTATAGTGTGTTGTAATCACGCCGAAAGTTCCAGCCTGATTTAACTGATCCAGAATGGCTTCGGCGATGGAACCACCCAACATGGGTTCGGTTCCCGTTCCAAATTCATCGATCAACACCAAGGTTTTTTCATTCGCATTTTTCAGAAAGAACTTCATGTTCATCAAATGCGAACTGTAGGTACTCAAGTCGTTCTCTATCGACTGTTCATCACCGATATCAATGAATATTTGCTCGAAAATGCCAGCCCGACTACTATCGTCAACCGGAATCAACAGCCCGCATTGCAACATGTATTGCAGTAAACCAACTGTTTTCAGACAAACTGATTTCCCCCCTGCGTTGGGACCGGAAATCAACAACAAATGATCCTTCTGACTCAGTGTTATCGAAAGTGGCACAACAGCCCTTTTTTCTTTTTCAAGGTTGAATTTTAGCAGCGGATGCACCGCTTTCACCCATTCCAACTGACCTTCCCATTCTATTTTAGGCTTAATCGCATCCATTCGGTTGGCCAATTGTGCCTTCGCCCGAATGAAATCGATTGTTCCCAGAAACTCGTACTGGTTCATCAATTCCGACAAATAAGGACGAATGTCATCTGAAAACTCAACTAATATTTTAACGATTTCTCGCTTCTCGGAATATTCCAGTTCGCGAATTTCGTTGTTCAACTCAACCACTTCGGCCGGTTCAATATAGGAGGTTTTACCGGTTGATGATTCATCATGCACAATGCCGCTAATCCGTCTTTTCATAGCTGAAGAAATCGGAATCACAGGCCGTCCATCACGAATAGACACACTTGCATCATCTTCAACCAAACCATCTCGTTGAGCTTGCTTTAAAATACTGTGAAGGCGTTTGGACACGTTACCTTGCTTCGAAAACAACTCGCAGCGAATGCGGGCCAATTCGGGAGAAGCATTATCACGAATCTTTCCGTGCTGATTCAAAATCTGGTCGATGCGTTGTTTTACGTAAGGGAAAACCTGCACTTCTTCCAGCAATTTTTTCAGGGTTGGATAGCTTTCTTCCTTTTGCTGAGTAAGAAAGCGAACGATAGCCATAATCGTTTCCAACGAACGTTTCAGATTAAACAGCTCATTGGTATCCAGAAAACGGCCTTCCGTCTTAATTTTAGCGAGCGCCGGCCGCATATCGAAGTAATAACTAACGGGAAAAGCGTCAGAATCCTGTAATAATTTTGAAAACTCATCGGTCAGAGCCAATTCAAAATTCAAATGTCCGGGTTTCGTCATGAATTCAATCTGGTCGACTTTATCTTGTCCGAGTGTACTCAGACAGATTCCCTTCAACAGATCCCGAATTCGATCGAAACCAATTTTAACTTCAAAATTATCAGGATAAATTTTTGCCATCAGTTCTATTTTGCAGGCGCAAAAATAGCAAGAAGTACGGGTTATGCCAAAGGTTTAAATTTTTCTTCGACCATCCGCAGGAAGTTTGCCGCAATAAAGGGCTTTCCTATATAGGCATCCATCCCGGCATCCAGACAGTGCTTGATATCTCCGTTGGCATCGCTTGCAGTCATTGCAATGATAAATGATTTTTTATCAAACTGCTGTTCCTTTTCGAACATCCGTATAACCAAGGTCGATTCACAACCATTCATCACCGGCATCATGGCATCCATCAGGATCACATCGTAAGGAACTTCCTTGTATTTCTCGAATGCCTCCAAGCCATTGTAGGCGCTTTCGATTTCTTTAAAACGACCACGCAACGACAAGGTTACAACCCGATGATTTATCGGGCTGTCATCAACCACTAATAGTTTTAAATTTGAGAAATCCTGTTCAACCGACATGCAATTTACAACTAGATTAGTTAATCAACCGGAGCGCGTTCGTCTGGAAAACGATCTGAATATTCAACCCAAAAACTTTTCACTTCCGATTTCATTTCCTTCCTTAACAGCAGTATTCCAACTAAGTTTGGAATCGTCATCAAAGCTATGGTAATTCCCGATAATGTCCAAATAATAGTGGTATCGGTAAAGGATGCCAAAAAGAATCCAATGACGTAGACAATACGGAAATAGACAACCCCTTTCGTGCCAAACATGAACGTTACAGCACGGTCACCGTAGTAACTCCAGGAGATGGCTGTAGAGAATGCAAAAAGCAGTAGTCCAATTGCTACAATATATTGTCCGAACTCGCCAAACCAACTTTTAGTAAAGGCAACAGTCGTCAGTGGCGCACTGTGAACAAGCGATTTTCCGACAAACGTTAGGTACTCATTATTCGGAATCACTCCATTGACCACAGTGACTGTTCCGTTATATGGCAGCCCATCTTCGAGCACCCGAATATTTTCGGCCACCGAACGAGCATGAAGTATTGTCAAATCATCTTGTACTTTTCCGCCCACAATTTTCAGATCACCGGTAAACTCTGGCAAATTAGTACGCCCTAATAAGAAGTCGTGCAGCGCTTCCTGATCCTCCGGTTTAGATTCATCGTAGCGACTATCCATAACAACCACATCTGTCGTTTGAAACTGGTTTTCCACCTTTTCATTCCAAACTCCGGAAGAAAGAATGACCAGGCCTGTAAGCATACAAATGATAATCGTATCAATAAATGGTTCCAGCAGTGCAACCAAACCTTCCGAAACCGGTTCGTGTGCACGGGCAGCCGCGTGAGCAATAGGTGCCGATCCCTGTCCTGCTTCGTTTGAAAACAATCCTCTGTTTACGCCGCGGTTAAATGCAAATGCAAAACCCGCCCCCAGGAAGCCACCGGTAGCAGCTGTTCCGGTAAATACATCGCTAAAAATTGCAATGATGGAAGGAATAATATTTTCATAGTTATAAAGAATAACCGAGAGCGCACCAACCAAATAAATGAAGGCCATTAACGGCACCAGGCGCGATGTTACTTTGGCAATTCGTTTAATACCACCAATAATTACAAAGGCCAATAGCAATGCCAATACAGCACCTGTCAATATTTTATTAATACCGAAAGTTGCAAATAAGGAGTTAGAAATAGAATTGATCTGCGGCAAACTCCCTGTACCAAAAGAAGAAAGGACCGTAGCTATCGCAAAAATTACTGCCAGCCATTTCATGTTCAACCGGTTTTTCATGTAGTACATGGGGCCCCCGGCCATGGTTCCATCCTCCGTTTTTTCGCGATATTTATGAGATAGGGTAACTTCCACGAATTTGGTGGTCATCCCCAGCAGGGCAGTAACCAACATCCAAAATAACGCAGCAGGACCACCTAGGTGAATCGCCAAGGCCACGCCGGCAATATTACCTGTCCCAACCGTGCCGGACAAAGCTGTTGTCAAAGCCTGAAAGTGAGAAGTATCTCCTGTATCATCGTCCTTATCAAACTTACCTCGGACTATTCGAACCGCATATTTCAGATAACGGAATTGGGGAAATTTCAGGTAAATGGTGTAAAACAAACCGGTTCCCAACAACAGGTAAACAAACCAGGAACTACCGCCAATATAACTATCGATCAGGGCAAGAAAATCATTCAACTTTGACATAGGTGGATTTTAATTTGATGCCTAAAATAGCATTTTGTTCTCTTCATCTGAAATTCTGAGTTCATTTTTCAGAATTAATTTACCAATGGTAGAAAAAAGCTGATTTTCTCCCATAAAATGCAGCTTTTAAATTAAGATTCAATTTACCCAGTCGCATATTTTAAAGGTCTGTTTATTCTAAAATATCAACTTCATTGCCCTTAAATCGTATCAGACAAAAAATAAAAATTCAAAAGCGGTATTTAAATCGCTTTTTATCTATTTTTGTTATACAACGATTAAACAAATCCCGATTATGTTACCAAAATTTTTACTTGCAGACAATTCTCAGGAATGCCCGGACACCATTTTTGTTGTTCACAACGAAGAGCCTAAATTCATTGTTGAAAGTGACATTGAAGATTTTTGGTCGAATCAGAAAGTACATTGGTTGAGTGAACCGCCGGTTTCGGAAGAATTAATCAAAGCTTTACTAGAGGATGCAGAGACTTTTCTGGATGATGAATTTGAAAGCCAGGACAACCTCTACGCCGAAGACGAAGATGATGAGGATTAATGAAAAGCTAAGCCACGTATGAATGCATCCAACGAAAAGAAAAGACTAACACGCTCTAACGACAGAATGATTGCCGGAGTGCTGGCAGGCATAGCAGAGCATCTCGACCTGGATCCGACGATTGTGCGGGTTGCATATGTCTTGCTATCCATTTTCAGTGCTGGTTTTCCCGGGCTGTTGGTCTATATTATTCTATGGATCGTAATTCCTGAAAAAGGTTATTAATCTTCAGACAAGTGAAAACTGCTAATCCTGGGGGACATCTTTCAGGCTTAGCTGTATTCTCTTGCGGGCGATATCAACTTCGGTCACTTTTACTTTGACATGTTGATGCAGCTTCACAATTTCATTAGGATCACTGATAAAGCGATCAGCCAACTGTGAAATATGCACCAAGCCATCTTGCTTGACGCCCACATCGACAAAAGCCCCAAACTTGGTAATATTAGTTACGATCCCGGGCAAAACCATCCCTTCTTGCAGGTCTTCCACTTTAAAAATTCCATCCGCAAATTCAAACACTTTAATTCCCTTTCGAGGGTCACGTCCGGGTTTCGCTAATTCGTTTTTAATATCCGTTAATGTCGGCAAACCAACTTCAGCAGTCGCGTATCGCGATAATTCAAGTTGATCCAGCAAGGCTTTATTGGCGACCAAATCAGCAACCCCACATTTCAAGTCTTTAGCCATTTTCAGCACAACCGCATAAGACTCGGGGTGAACAGCAGAATTGTCCAAAGGATTTTTTGCGTCTGGTATTCGAAGAAAACCAGCTGCTTGCTCAAAAGCTTTTGCTCCCATTCTCGGCACTTTCATCAGTTCTTTACGAGATGTAAATGCTCCGTTCTCCTTCCGATAATCAACGAGGTTTTGCGCCAACTGCGGCCCCAATCCGGAAATATAGGTGAGTAAGTGTTTCGACGCTGTATTTACATTGACCCCTACTTTGTTTACCGCTGACTCAACAACGGTGTCCAAACTTTCCTTCAGCATTTTCTGGTCCACATCGTGTTGATACTGTCCCACCCCAATCGATTTAGGATCGATTTTCACCAGCTCGGCCAATGGGTCCATCAAACGGCGGCCAATGGAGATCGCTCCCCGAACGGTGACGTCATACTGCGGAAATTCGTCTCGAGCGACCTTCGACGCCGAATACACCGAAGCACCATCTTCTGAAACGACAAAAACTTTTAAGTCGCGGTCGTAGCGAAGTTTCTTCACAAAGTGTTCTGTTTCGCGACTGGCTGTTCCATTGCCAATAGCAATCGCTTCTATTTGATAAGCACTCACCAATGAAGTGATTTTTCTGGCCGATTGTTTAGTTTCCTCCTGGGGTTTGTGCGGGTAAATGGTTTCGTTGTGCAGCAAATTTCCCTGAGCATCCAAACAAACCAACTTGCAGCCCGTACGATAGCCGGGATCGAGCGCTAATACCCTTTGCTGTCCCAAAGGTGCTGCCAATAACAACTGTCTCAGGTTTTCAGCAAATACCTGAATGGCCTCCTGATCAGCTTTTGTTTTGGACAGGTTCGAAAACTCCGTCTCCATAGATGGAGACAACAAGCGTTTGTAACTGTCTTTTAAAGCCTGCTCCACCTGATCGCCACACTCATTATTTGAGCGCACAAAAAAGCGATCCAAACGCTCCAGAATATCGTTTTCATCAGGAGCAATTGACAATCGCAGAAAACCTTCAGCCTCTCCTCTCCTCATTGCTAGAAGTCGATGCGAAGGGCAGCGCTTCAACGATTCCTCCCAATCGAAATAATCACGGTACTTGGCACCTTCATCTTCTTTATTTTTAACAACTTTACTCCGGATAACGCCTCCGATTTCGAAAGCACGACGGACCATGTTCCGCGCTTTCTCATTTTCATTCATCCATTCGGCAACAATGTCGCGTGCACCCGACAAGGCATCGTCAGTCGATGTGACTTCTCCTTTTACAAATGAAAAAGCACGAGCTTCAATTTCTCGCTCCTGCTGTTTCATGATGATCTTTGCCAAAGGCTCCAAACCTTTATCTCGGGCAATGCTTGCCTTGGTCTTTCGCTTCGGTTTGTATGGCAAATAAATATCTTCCAATGCATTGCTTTCCCAGCACTGTTCAATCCGTTTCTGAAGATCATCTGTCAACAATTCCTGTTCGGCAATCGTTTTCAAAATCGTTTCTTTTCGCTTGATCAATTCTTCAAATCGGGATTTCTCATCCTTAATCGCACCAATCTGCACTTCATCCAAACTTCCCGTGCGTTCTTTCCGGTAACGAGAGATGAATGGCACAGTCGCGCCATCGGTTAACAATTCGATTGTATTTTTTACCTGGTTGACGGCAAGCTTGAGATTGCCTGCTATGAGTTGAATGATTTCTGAAGTCATATCTGAGAATTGAAAATGCACACGAAGATAAGCAGATTTTAGGGAAGTCAACACTGTTCAACTACAGCGTTCAATTGTATAATGTTCAAATTGATGAGGGTTAAGGAGAAAAGAATGAAAAACATTTCTCTCTCAAAAAATTCGTTCTGACTTGTTTAGTCTATCCGACTATAAAGAAAAAGCCCTGTTCCGAAATTCGGAACAGGGCTATATGTTTATTTCTACCTTATTCGAGTGATTGTTATTTCACCTTATCAACAATAGCTTTGAAAGCTTGTGGTTGATACACAGCTAAGTCAGCTAAAACTTTACGGTTGATTTCGATGCTGTTTTTCTTCAACAGACCGATCAACTGAGAATAGCTGAGTCCTTCCATACGAGCCGCAGCGTTAATACGCTGAATCCAAAGGGCACGGAAGTTACGTTTTTTAGCTTTGCGGTCGCGGTAAGCATATTGTAAACCTTTTTCATAGGTGTTTTTTGCTACCGTCCACACATTTCTACGGGCACCCCAATTACCTTTGGTTTGTTTGAGGATTTTTTTTCTGCGAGCCCGAGATGCGACATGATTTACTGATCTTGGCATAATCTTAATTTTTAAGCGGTTAGCGTCCTGTCTTATCAGGAACTTTTTAGCTAATTCACTTCGTTATAAACTCTTTTTTAATCTCCTGAAAAGGATTACTTCATGGCAAGCAACAACTTAACGTTGCTCTCATCAGTTTTGTTAACCAAACCAGCGTGGGTCAAGTTACGTTTACGTTTGGTGCTTTTTTTAGTCAAAATGTGACTTTTGAAAGCATGTTTCCTTTTCAATTTACCGGTGCCGGTTACTTTAAACCGTTTTTTTGCTCCGGAATTGGTTTTCATTTTTGGCATCTTGTCCTAATTTTAATTATCAAAGAAATTACTTCTTCTTCTTAGGTGAAATAAACATGGTCATTCTCTTTCCTTCTAAACGAGGCATCTGCTCTACTTTACCGAATTCTTCCAAAGCTTGAGCAAACTTCAACAAAAGAATTTCACCTTGTTCTTTAAACAGGATCGAACGTCCTTTAAAGAATACATAGGCTTTTACTTTTGCTCCTTCAGCCAAGAACTTTTCAGCGTGCCGTAATTTAAACTGGAAATCGTGTTCGTCGGTTTGCGGACCGAAACGAATTTCTTTCACGACCACCTTTACGGCTTTGGCTTTCATTTCCTTCTGTTTCTTCTTCTGCTGATAAAGAAACTTTTGATAGTCGATAATCTTACAAACAGGTGGATCGGCGTTTGGAGAAATCTCAACCAAGTCCAGTTCCATTTGTTCGGCAAGAGCCAAAGCTTCTTTCAGGGAAATTACACCTTGATTTTCAACATTATCTCCAACAACCCGTACTTGATGAGCACGAATTCTCTCATTTAATCTATGCTGAGGCGTTGTATCTACGCGATGTCCTCTGCGATTTGGCCTATTAACTGCGATAAGAAAAACCTCCTATTCTTTTTAGTTATAAAATGCTGACAATTGTTCTTTTACTTCGTCATTCAGGAACTGAGCAAACTCTTCCATCGACATGCTGCCCTTGTCTCCGTCGCCTTGTTTCCTTACAGAAACCTGGCCGGATTCGGCTTCTTTTTCGCCAACAATAAGCAAATATGGAATGCGTTTTAACTCACTATCCCGGATTTTCCGACCAATCTTTTCATTTCGATCGTCAATCAGGCTGCGAATATCGGAATTATTTAGAAAATCTGAAACTTTTTGAGCATAATCGTTATATTTTTCGCTGATTGGAAGAACGACAACCTGATCGGGAGTTAACCATAATGGGAATTTCCCGGCTGTGTGTTCAATCAACACAGCCACAAATCGTTCCATTGATCCAAACGGTGCCCGGTGAATCATGATCGGACGATGCCGTTTGTCATCGGCTCCAATGTACTCCAGTTCGAAACGTTCAGGCAGGTTGTAATCCACCTGAATAGTACCTAATTGCCAGCTACGCCCCAAGGCATCTTTCACCATAAAGTCTAGTTTCGGGCCGTAGAAAGCCGCTTCACCCAACTCGGTTACGGTGTTCAATCCTTTTTCTTCACAAGCCTCAATAATTGCGGCTTCCGCCTTATCCCAGTTATCTGGTGAACCAATGTACTTATCGGGATTATTCGGATCACGTAATGATATCTGCGCCGTATAATCATTCAAGCCTAAGCTATTGAAAATAATAAAAACAATATCAATTACTTTCTTGAACTCATCCTTTAGCTGATCGGGACGACAATACAAGTGAGCGTCATCCTGCGTAAAACCACGCACCCGTGTCAACCCGTGCAACTCGCCGCTTTGCTCGTAACGATAGACGGTACCAAACTCTGCATAACGAATTGGAAGATCTTTGTACGAATGTGGCTTGCTCGCATAAATCTCACAGTGGTGCGGGCAATTCATTGGCTTCAGCATATACTCTTCGCCTTCGGCCGGTGTTTTAATCGTTTGGAATGAATCGGCTCCGTACTTTTGAAAGTGACCTGACGTTTTATACAAGGCCACATCACCAATATGCGGGGTCATTACCTGCTGGTATCCGAACTTCTTCTGAACTTTCTTCAGGAAATCCTCCAATTGCAAACGCAACTGGGTTCCTTTCGGCAACCACAAAGGAAGTCCCTGTCCTACTTTTTGTGAAAAGGTAAACAGTTCCATTTCCTTACCGATTTTCCGGTGGTCGCGTTTCTTGGCTTCCTCAATCATCACCAGATATTCATCCAGCAACTTTTGTTTTGGGAATGTCACCCCATAAACACGGGTCAACATTTTATTCTTTTCGTCGCCACGCCAGTATGCACCGGCAATTGCGGTCAGTTTTACGGCTTTAATATAAGAGGTATTCGGCAAGTGAGGCCCACGACACAAGTCGGTAAAGTTACCTTGGTTGTACAAAGTGATGGTACCGTCTTCCAACTCGCTGATCAACTCCTGCTTCAACTCATCATTTTTTTCGGTAAACATCGCCATGGCATCAGCTTTGGTAATGCTGCTACGAACAATCTCGTTCTTCTCACGTGCAAGGTAGATGATTTTCTTCTCAATAGAAGCCAGCTCTTTATCTGTCAACTGCTTGCCTTCCGGCAGATCAATGTCATAATAAAACCCCGTGTCGACAGTCGGGCCAATACCAAACTTGGTACCCGGATAAAAGAATTCGATTGCTTCAGCCATCAAGTGAGCAGATGAATGCCAGAAAGTTTCTTTTCCTTCCCGATCGTCCCACGTGAACAATTTGATAGCTGAATCCTGATTAATGGGACGGTTCAAATCCCAAACTTCACCATTTACTGAAACGGCCAAAACATCTTTTGCTAAACGGCTGCTTATGGCTTTTGCAACTTCGAGACCGGTAACACCACTCTCAAATTCGCGGACACTGTTGTCAGGTAATGTAATCTTTATCATCTGTCAATTCATGAGTCAGAGGTTTTCAGCCTCAATTAATTATAATCTCTTATTGATCTGAAAGTTACACAGCAAAAACAAAACAAACTTGTTTTCACCTTCGTTTTCAGCCTGCAAAGATAATGATTCTTCGCTGTTTCAGGTAGATTCCCCGGATTTTATCCCCTAAATCGTTCGAGAGGCATACGCTGAAAAAGCCACCTTCGGTTTTAGGTGAAACCACGCGTGGTTTTTGCTCCAATGAAAAAAGGGTGCCCCATGGAGCACCCTTCAATCTATCGTATAAAACGATAATATTATCTAGCGGAAACCAAAGCTTACACCGGCATTGTAGGTGACATAGTTTGTTTTGGCAATTGAACCAAACAAGCTAAAGAAAACTAGTTTCAACCGAAAACCGGCATCAACACCAATATAAGTGTCCTTATAATTCAAGCTAATCGGATCATCGACATCAGTCATTGCGTTTGCGAGTAACGCATCAACACTCGTAAAATTGCCATCCAATTGCTCCGGATCAGGCATCGGGAAACGTCCCAAAATATCGAATGACGTTTTGCTCGTGTTACCGGTTACGGAAGCAAAGAAAGTAATCACGGCAATTTTCTTCGACACGATCAAACCATATTTAAAGTTCTTCGATGTAAGATCACCTTTTTGATTTTCATCGGGTGAATACCCCGGAGGGTTCGCAAATCCGTAGTCTTCGTAATCGAAATGGATGGTCGATTCGCCGTTAATTTGCGAATAGGCACCAAACACCGAGATATCAATAGGCAGATGCTTAATAAAAGGAAGTGATTTCCGGATGTTGTGTTTCAATCCAATTCCCCACAAACCGATATCGGCCTTCTCATTATCGATATCAAACTTTACTTTGGGAATATAGCGACCGATCAGATCGGTATTGGGCAACAAGCCAAAAGATGCCTGAATAATTGGCACCGGCACCATGTCTACATCACTTCCGCCTGGAGTCGAAAAATAGGGAATTGAGACAGTCTGTCCCTGGTAATCTGCATCGTAATAAAGGGTAACACCGCCTCCGTCGCCGGCTGCTGTCGACGCAATACTATTACCTTCCTGAGCATATAGATATTTTAGGCCCAATTCATTTACATCAAATGTTTTGTCCGATCCGGGAACTTTAAATGCACTGACCGAAAACGCCAAATCAAAGCCCCACAACTTATGAGTTTCGGCTGTATAATACCACGAGTTATTCATCCCCACACCCAATCCTTTGGCATAGGGCTCTACGTAAGCTTCAATCAGCAAATTCGCGTCGTGCGTACCAAAACGCAACATGTCGGCCACGTCCGATTGGGCAAAAGTAAATTTTAAAGAGGCCAAAGCCACCAGCGCTACAAGTAATATCTTTTTCATATTAAATAGTGATAGATTATAATGTTCAATAATACAAAATTTGGTTAAATTGAAAGCACTTTCCGCTGATTTGGAAAGAAAATCGAATCGAATAATAACCTTTTCATTAACTGACAAAAATGTGTTTTCGTATGATTTACCCTTTTTTTATTGCGAAATTTTTTACTGTTTTGAGCATTCCTAAAAAATAGACTCAAGCATGCGCAAGTTAATTTATCTCTTTATCCTGATTTTAGGGTGTGGTTCCCTTTCCCAGGCTCAAAAAAAAATAACACTGGAGGACGTTCAAGCTTACGGAACTTTCAATCAAAAATCAGTTGATGGTTTGTATTCCATGAATGACGGCCTGCACTACACAACCCTGGAGCAAGGCAGTAAGATTGTAAAATACGATTATAAAAAAGGTGAAAAAGTGGGTGACGTTTTTGACCTGAGCAAAATCGAAGATGCAGCGATCAACCATTTTTCATCCTACGAATTCAGCGATGATGAAACAAAAATTTTGCTTTGCACGCAAGAGGAAAAGCTTTATCGTCACTCGAAGACAGCCAATTATTACATCTGGAATTCGGTTACGGAAGAATTAACGGAGCTCTCAGCTAAAGGTAAGCAACAGCTGGCAACATTTTCGCCGGACGGTGAACGTGTCGCTTTTGTTCGCGACAATAATATCTTCGTGAAAAGCTTAAAATTCGGCACTGAGAATCAGGTAACAACCGATGGAAAAACCAATGAAATCATAAACGGAGCTCCCGACTGGGTTTATGAAGAAGAGTTCAGTTTCAGTAAAGCGTTTGTTTGGTCGCCCGATTCTAAATTTCTGGCCTTTTTGCGTTTCGATGAAACTGAAGTTCCTGTATATGCTATAACGATGTACAAAGGTTCAAATCCGACTTTGAACGAAAATTCAGTTTATCCGGGAAAGGACATGCTCAAATACCCGAAAGCAGGCGAAAAAAACTCGGTTGTCAGTGTTCAGGTTTACGATCTGAAATCGAAAACGACAATTCAGGCTGATCTGGGAACCGATACGGACCAATATATTCCACGCATCAAATGGATGGCTGACGCTGCTGACATTGCTGTTATGCGACTAAACCGCCGCCAAAACCAACTGGATGTATTGCTTGTAAACCCCAATACCGGAGATAGCCGCCTTTTTTATACCGAGAAGAACAAACGCTATGTTGATGAAGAGTTTCTGGACGACTTCACCATTTTACCAGACAATAATTACCTGGTTATTAATAGCGAAAAGTCGGGCTATTCACACCTTTATTTATACAATCGCCAAGGGTTTGAAGTTCGCCAATTAACCAGCGGAGATTTCGACGTAACCGAATTTTACGGATTTGACTCCAAAAAGAAAATCTTTTACTACCAGGCAGCCAAAGAATCGCCAACGCAGCGCGAAATCTATTTTGTCAGTCTTGATGGCAAAAAACAAGGAAAACTGAGTAGCAAAGCCGGTACAAATAATGCTGAATTCAGCACCGGCTTCCAATACTACATCAATACTTTCACGAACCTGTCTACGCCAAAGCAAACAGCTTTGTACAGCATCGACGGTAAATTAATTCGGGTGCTGGAAGATAATCAAGGATTACAGGAAAAGCTTGCCGACTACGAAATCAAGCCACGGGAGATGTTTCAGTTTAAAACATCAGAAGGCGTTGAGCTGAATGGATGGATCATTAAACCGCTAAATTTCGACTCTTCAAAAAAATACCCGGTTGTGATGACACAATATAGTGGCCCGAATTCGCAAAAAGTACTCGACCAATTCGATATTGACTGGTACAATTACCTCGCCCAGGAAGGATTTATTGTGGCTTGTGTCGATCCGCGAGGGACGGGTGCACGCGGCGAAGATTTCAAAAAAATAACCTATCTGCAACTGGGGAAATACGAATCTGACGATCAGGTTGAAACAGCCAAATATCTGGGAAGCTTAGCATACGTCGACAAAGACAATATTGCTATTTGGGGATGGAGCTACGGCGGCTTTATGACTTTAATGAGTATGGAAAAGGGAGGCGACATCTTCAAAGCCGGGATTGCCGTTGCACCAGTTACCAACTGGAAATATTACGACACCGTCTATTCGGAACGTTTCATGCGCACTCCTCGTGAAAACCCGGATGGATACAATGACTATTCACCCTTGTCGAATCCCGGCGGAATTACTGGCAGACTGCTGGTGGTACATGGTAGCGCCGACGATAACGTTCATCTGCAAAACAGCATGGAATTCTCGGAAGCCTTGGTCCAGGCCGGTGTTCAATTCGACATGGCTATTTATACAAATCGTAACCATGGAATCTCCGGAGGAAACACACGCCTTCATTTGTATCAAAAAATGACTGACTTCCTTAAAATGAATTTGATGAAATAATTCAATATCGACATAGAAGATCACTTAAGCCTGTTGTTTCAACAGGCTTTTTTTCTGTAAAAACGGAAACTCTTCATCTTCATTCGAATCTAATGCCTGCTGAATCAATTTCTCGAACAGTTGATTTTGGTAAGGCGAAAAAGTACCGCTTTTCTTTTCAATATACGAGAAGCTCAACGGCGAGAAGTTACTAAAAGCCGCCACATAGCTCGGACTAAAATACGGACTATTAGCCTGGACTGCCTCAACTAGGAACAATTCGATGCTCTTTTGCATCAGGGACTGAAAAACCGGAACTTCGTCAGATTCCATCGCCTCTGCTTGCTGAATAACCAACTGCCCTAAATGAAATGTCCGGTTTAATATTGAATCTAACTGTTGCGTTTTTGCGGCATAAGCAAAAGCAGTTAGCACATCTTCATTCAAATCATCACTTAGATCCTGGAAATCGTCAAGAAGTTGCAGATAGGCTCCATAGGTGTACAAAAACGACTCCTGCTCAGCAGAAAGAGTACCGGCCAGCAAGTAGCCATCAGCAACCACCGAGGTGCCTCCTTTATGAATACAAATAGCCAACCGCTCTTCGAAAGCCAGGTTTTCCAGTCCTGCTATCAAACGAACACTATCGGACTGTGCGCCATGAATATCAAGCAGGCTTTTATACAATTCTGGAAATAAATCGCGCGACCATTCCCCTTCGATCAGCTGCACCATTTCAAAAATCTTTTCTTCCTGTAAGCTTTGTGGTTCGACATTTTCACCCTCCAGACGGCTGGCAAACCGAACACCAAAAGCCAATTTTTCGCCTACTGAAATAGTGGCATCATCCAGGTAATTGTCGGTGTAGGGATACAACATGCTGTAGGCAAAAATGGAAGCCGTCAATTCAACCTTTTTCCCCATCAATAGCTGCAGCCCATTTAAGATCCAAACATTTCGCAACGCCTGAAAAGCATCTTCAAAGTTCAAAGCAGCATCATATTTCTTCGCCGCCTTTAAGAACGACCAAGTACTTTTCACCATCTGCTCCGAAAGAATTGTTTGAATTTGATCTTCTGAATAGTCCAGCGTGTTTCTATAAAAGTTGGCCATCGAGTCGATCAAGTCTGCTTTCTCTTTACGAATAGCTTCCAGTGAACCTTTCGACTTTTTCGTCTTTTGCTTCAAATACTCCGAGAACTGCTCAAAATTTTGTTCTCTCTTTACTTGTTCTGGTTCGGTATATTGGCGCAAATTGATTGGAAAACTAGCTTTGGTTTCCTTCCAGCTTGTCAAAAGTTGATTCGGCATTTTCATCGTATTGTGTAATTTTTGGGCTTTCTCATTTTCTATTACCAAAGAGAATCAATTCTGTTTCAGGATCCTCCGGAATTCCGACGAATAGCCGCCATTTGTCGGTCAAAATCGACGATTTAAAAAATTTAATCGGATTTCAATAATTTTCAATGTAAGCATCGCTTGGGGACAAAATTTTTCTATATTTGCATCGCCTCTGAGAAAAACACTTGACGAGGCAAATCGTGCAGCTGTAACGACAGTAACAAAAGTACAAATTATTGCCCAGTTGGCGGAATTGGTAGACGCGCTAGTTTCAGGGACTAGTGTCCATCTGGACGTGAAGGTTCGAGTCCTTTACTGGGCACGATTTAAAAATCAAAAAACAATAAAAGTACTTAAAATCAATGACTTAAGTGCTTTTTGTTTTTTAGGTAAAGTCAAAAAAGCACAAATAAAGTCAATATAACCGAGACTTTATCAAGACTCATACATTTTAATACAAACCAGTCTCGACAAACCGTGTAAATATCTCTATTTCAACATTTAAAATGACACAAATTGACTCGATTTGAGTTTGAAAATAACTGTCAAAACGGTTATTTTTCAGCTGCAATCGAGACCAATTTTTTCGTTAAACTTTAAAATTGAAAAAAATGAGATTGACAATTAACTTCATTGTAAAGCAGGCGAGACAAAAAATGAATGGAGAAATACCTGTTTATGTCCGATTCACTCTAAACTCAAAACGCGTAGAACTATCTACTGGCATTTATTGCCATCCTGATCGATGGGATGATGCTGGTCAGCAATTTAAAGGTAGAAACGAGACTAGCAGAACTCTTAAAAACAGACTGGATAAAATTCGAAATGAGATCCAAGATTACTATAATCAATTGAGATCAGCAGGTGAAGAATTCAATGTTATCACCATTAAAAACAAATTACGCAACATTGAGGACAGCCAAGGGCTTCTAACGATTTTCGACTATTACCTCCGAAACATGCATGAAAAACTAAACATTAGTTACTCCAAGGAAACGTATAAGCATTACAAATCGTCACGAAAGAGACTTGGAGAATTCGTACGGAAATACAGTAAACGAAAAGATTTTCCAGTTGAAAAAGTAGATTTCAAATTTCTCGAATCATTTGATGTCTACCTAAAAAAAGTGTACAAAGTCCATCAAAATACGGCTTGGAACTATCATAAACATCTACGGCGTGTCCTTAACCTTGCTGTTTCAATGGGATTGATAAAAAAGAATCCGTACTCGAAATACCAGGTTCCGCTGGAAGAAACAAATCGTGATTATTTAACCAACAAAGAACTCGAAGCAATTGGGAAAAAAACAATCAAAATTCCCCGACTTGATGCTGTGAGAGATATTTTTGTTTTTGCATGTTACACTGGCCTCTCCTACTCAGACATTGCCAAACTGCATAAAGATCATCTCCGAACAGGGGTTGACAATAAAGATTGGATCTTCATAGACCGAACCAAAACAAATAATCGATGTAGAATACCTGTTCTTCCGATGGCCAATACCATTCTAGGAAAATATCGAGATACTCCTCAATTTCAAATAAAAGGACTATTGCTTCCCGTTCTCACTAATCAAAAAATGAACAGCTACCTGAAAGAACTGGCCGATATTTGTGGAGTCAATAAAAACCTGACCATGCATATGGCAAGACACACTTTTGCGACTACTGTAACACTGAGCAACGGAGTTCCAATTGAAACAGTGTCGAAAATCCTGGGGCATACGACCTTAAAAACAACACAAATTTATGCCAGAATTCTAGATCAAAAGATTTCCGATGACATGAATCAACTTCAAACAAAACTGGACGCCAATAATTAAAAGTTCAACCCGTAAGTTTCCCTTTGTGAAACATTTATTAACTTTGCCAAGTAGAATAATGAAAGTTCATCTAATAAAAGTACAGTCAATCGAGAACTATGTAATTGATAATGTTCAAAGTAAAAAAGCTTTTGAAACGTGGCTTTCGATTGTGAAAAGAGCTGACTGGAATAGCCCCCCTGGATATTGTCAAGACGTTTAATTCTGCAGATATTCTGGAGAAAGGATCAAACAGAGTTGTTTTTAATATTGGCGGGAACAAATACAGGGTCATCTGTCAATATTATTTTGGTAGGCAGAAAGTACATCTGTTTATAAAATGGACGGAACACACGCTTTTTATACTAAGCTCTGTATTAAAGAAGAACAATATTCTGTAGATATCTTTTAACCCGAAAGACATGGAAACTTTAAAATATACGGTAATAAAAACGGAAGAACAGTATAACAGCTACTGCAATATTCTTGAGGATCTTATTTCGAAGAACTCTCCTGCCCTGGAGGATGAAGTCGAATTGTTAACACTTCTGATTGAGAAGTGGGATGCTGAATATAATTCATTTAATAATCTGGATCCCGTTCAACTTATTAAGTCGTTAATGGAAGAGCACAGGATGAAAGCAGTTGGATTGGCTAAACTGCTTAGGTTGTCAAAAGGGACGGTTTCAAAGATTCTAAATTACCAAAAAGGTCTATCCAAAGAGACAATTCGAAGACTATCCGAGTATTTTCACGTTTCGCAGGAAGCCTTCAATCGGCCCTATAAGCTGAAAAACGAAATCAATAGGCAGTTTCGTGATGCAAGTTTAATGAATACGAAAAAAGATTTGGGAGCATCGTTAGTTTCATAACTACGCTCCCATAATGATAATCAGTTCTCTTCAAGAAAACGAAACTTCCGTAACTCCTGACTTCCTATTTTCCAGAATGTAATCGACAGCCTTTTGCGCCATCGAAGAAGCAATCAACAGCATCTTTTTATCTTCCTTAAACTTGTGAATCCAGCTTTTGATGTAAGCAGCGCTGTTATCTATCGTTGCATTTTGGATACCTGTCAAATGACAGAGATAGGATGCTCCCATTTCTGCAATAATCTCTTCGCGCCGATAATCAGAACTCGCGAATGGATGGTCTGAAAGTTTGTTATGACGCCCCGTTCGCTTAACATAACCAGTTGCATGGCAAGCTTCGTGGTACAGTACCTGATAATACTGTTCATCCTTAAAAAATGTCCTTGGATTAGGCATTCCAATATAATCCCCGGAAGGTGAATAGAAGGCATGTGATTGGTCATACCTGATTTGGGGACAATCCGTCAAACACTCGATAACCTGTTCTGCCTGTGCAATCGGGTCAAAATCATGGTCATGAGCTTCTGATGAAGGTATCTTACTTTCGTCAATACCTTCGGTTTGTTTCAGGTTGAAAACGGTGTAATACCTTAGAAACGGAACTTGGTCAATACTCCCGTCCTTTTCTTTTTTTTCAATATTTTCCAGAAAACAACAGGGAAGCCCTTCTCCCCTTTCAAAACATGACCTCCAAGTTCTTTGACCTGGTTAAAGGTGAGAAAATACGGTGATCCGAATTTGTCTGCGACGGTCAGTAATAGCCAGAAGTTGAATCCCCGGTAAACCTTCAGGTGAATCATATTCTGCGGTAAACCGTTTTCTACCTTCCATGGCATCTGCCAAGGAATAACACCTTTTTCCAAACGTTCAATAATCAGGTTGGTAACCATTTCATAAATATCAAATGAAGATTTCATAGGAATCTGCTGCTGCCCTGCAGACTTATTTCGGCACCCTCTTGAACCAAGGGAATCTCTGGCACGCCATTAAACTTAAATTTTTGGCGTACCTCCATTGAGCTGTCCCGGATTATGTCAACGGGGTGCATGTCATTCCGATAATAATCGGAATGAACGCATCCGAAGGAAACGAGCCACGAAAAGCCTGCCCGGCTTGCGCAGTCAGACGGGCGAGTTCCCCTTTACCGTTCCGGGAAACGTAAATAACTTTGTCAGAAATTTGAGTGTAATACAACAACCTATAAGAAGTTCTGTAGCTTTAGATTTATTCTAATTTTCACGTTGAAAGCAGATAGAAAATCACTTTTAGTCATTAATTAGAGCGATTTTGAAAAAAATAATACTCTCCAGAACCAATTTCGTAAACAACTTTTCCGTCCTCTTTTCTCGATATCTTAGTTTTAGTCTCTACTGTTTCATTTCTATTTACGGAAATGTAAACCGTAGCCGATGTGTTTGCCGGAACAACAAAACGATAATGGTGTCCGTCTTCTTTTTGTTCCCAACTGCTTTCAATTCGGCCATACATTGAGTCATAATGTCCTTTGGCGTACGTCATTTCACCTGTTGAATCCGGTTCTGGCTGTAAAATGAAATGCTTGAATCCGGGATGGCTTTCATCTCGGGCTATTCCTAACGAATAATTATACATCCAGGCTGCCACTGCTCCGAAAGAGTAATGGTTAAATGAGTTCATGCGATTATTTCCGCCAAAACCATCAACATGAGTATATGAATTTAACCGTTCCCAGATCGTTGTGGCACCTTGTGTTACCGGGTATAGCCATGAAGGATAGGAGGTTTGTTGCAGTAATCGGTATGCTGCATCCGAATTTCGGGTTTTAGACAATGCCTCACTAATCCAGGCAGTTCCAATAAAACCAGTCATCAATGAATATGGCGAGCATACATTCCCGTTATCAGCAATGTTTTCTTTTTTTACCGTTTCAACAAAGCTCTCAATTGCTTTCTCTTTATTTTTTTCATTAAATATGTCGAAAACCAAAGGAAGCACATAGGAAGTTTGTGTATCAACAAGTTTGCCATGAGATACGGTCTTGCCAGTTGTTTCATCCACATAGGTTTGATTAAAAAAGGCTTTTCTATCGGCGCAAAGTTGCATGAAGGAATCTGTATCTTCTTTTTTGTCCAGAATTGCTGCGACCTGCTGCATTATTTCCAGATCATAAATAAAGTAGGATTCCCATAGCAGCGTCTTTTCACTCTTATCATATTCCGGACTAAGCCAGTCACCCAAACTGGACCATTGCCAACGGTCTTTATCTTGAAGGATCCCTGATATCGGATCTATCTCGTTCTTCAAATAGTTAATATAATTTTTCATTGCTTGGTAATGCTCCGCCAACAGGTCTTGGTCTCCGTATTGTTGGTAGTTTTCCCATGCCACAGTTATTCCGGCACTTCCCCACATAACCCCGCCAAAGCCACCACCTAAAGGAGCAACATCGGTAAACCGTCCGTCTTGCCGTTGGACATCTCGCATCGCACGCATATGACGTCTCAGGAACTGAGGAATATTTGCCAAATAGGTAGCCGAACGGGAGAACACCGAGATATCGCCACTCCATCCGAGTCGCTCATTTCGTTGCGGGCAATCGGTTGGTATAGACAAAAAGTTTCCGAATGTCGACCAGGTTATGTTTTCCCAGAGTTTGTTGACTAACGGATTTGATGTTTCATAGTGAGAAGCAAGTTGATGAACAGAGCTTAAAACTGTTCCTTTAACGGCTACCAGAGGAAGAGCATTATCAATCCCGGTTATTTCGATGAAACGATAGCCATGAGAAGTAAAGCGGGGATGAATACTTTCATTTCCTCCTTTGGCGATATAAATATCCTGAGCCATAGCTGCCCGAATATTCTCCAGCATGATCATTCCTACATTTTCTTTGTATTCAGGAAGATCAGGGTATTTGACTTCAGCATATCTTAAGCTGATTTTTGTTCCCGGTTTGATATCTGTTAACTCAATAGCCGGGACGCCAACCATGTTTTGTCCCATATCATAAACAAAAACTCCGGGTCGTACTTCGTCTACCGAGGTTGCAGTAAGTTCCCTCACTTTTTGTACCGAGTTGCCAATTTGCCCAATAAGCTTTTGCTCTGAAAAGTCGTCAACTAAAGGCATGTTGTAATGTGGATTAATGCCGTCTCGGGTAAGCTGATTGCTTAAGTTTATCTCTGAAGCCGATTTCCAAAGTGATGCGTCATAAGATGGCGTGGTCCATCCTTCAACCAACGAGTCTTTTGACGCGTCGTAAACCTCTCCCTGATACAAGCTTCCGTAAACGACGGGACCATTATTGTAGTAACTCCAGGTTTCCGGACTACTAACGACTACGTCTTCGTGCCCATCCTTATAGGTGATAACCAACTTGGCTAGAAGCGACTGCCTATCACCAAAAAAGTTCCAGAATTCACCCATGTAGGTGATACCGCCGCTCCACCATCCTTCACTTAGTACAGCTCCCAAGCCATTTTCCCCGGGCTGTAAAAGGTCAGTAACATCGTATGTTTGATAAAGCTGAGTTTTGTTGTATTGGGTAAGACCCGGATCGAAATAATTCTCGCTGATTCGATTACCGTTTAGATACATTTCGTAAATCCCGCGGGCAGTTGCGTACAAGCGCGCTTTGGAAATGTTCGATGAAGAAGCAGAAAAGGTTGTCCGTAACATTGGGACAGAGTTCCGACTTGGATCGGCCATTATTTGAGTTTCGGATGCTTCACTAGAAATTTTATAATTATTATTCTCAACGATCAATTGGGGCGAACCGGAAAAAATTCCGCTATAAGGTTGTTCATCCAATTTTTCTAAAAAAAGGATATTTGATGGAGATCTGAAATTGCGGATCTCAACATCAGAGAAAGACGCTATTTGTCCGACGGAAATGGAAAAACCGATATCACCGACAACAGGAAAGGCAATGAAATCGCCTCCTTGTCCCAGCGGATTAAGGTTAACTTCTGCTATACGATTTTTTTCATCCACACCATCAAGGTATATGCGGGTAAAGCCAAGGTTTGAATCAATGGTTACACGATGCTTCTGGTATTTATTTTCGCTATTGATAATTGCTGACGAAATTGAGAACGTTCTAAATGGAACATCTTTCTTATCATCGGGATGATATCCAACTCTGTAGATATTCAGTTTGGCATTTTTATTCGAATTTAAAGAGCTAATTTCAATCTCAAATTTGACATAGCATTCGTCTTTTTGATTTGCCAGATGATACAGGTTTTTATTTTTATCCATCAGGCGTTCATCATTTGCCCCATAAATGAAACCTGCTTTTGTCGATTGCGATTTCTCATTCAGTTGCAAAGAATAGTTTATCCTAAATACGGGAAGATAATGTGCGTAAAGCACTATGTCATCATCGCTCCCGCCAATCCACTTTGCACCGCTCCAGGCAGAAAGCATAGGACCAGGATTCATCAATCCAGTTTCGAACCACGATTTTGCAGTGTGCTTCTTATTCTCGTTATCCCAAACACTCAATTTCCAGGAGTAACGGGTAGTTGGAGACAAAGGTGTTCCCTGATATTTGATGTTCAAAGATTCGTCGCTAACAGTTTTATTTGAATCCCAAACTGTTTGACCAGTTTCGTCAGTAACCAACAGCTGGTAGGCAATTTGTTTACAGTCGCGTTTATGATCAGGTGACTCCATTTGCCAGCTAAAACTAGGAATCTCTACATCAATGCCCAATGGCGTTTCTGTGTATTCTACTTTCAGGTTGGTGATTTTTACATCCTGGTTAATAAGTGTACATTGGGTGAGAAGTAGGAGTACAAATAACTTTAGGGTTCTCATTAGTTTTAAATTGTTAAGGTTTCCGGTTTTCTTTGTTTTCTGAGCATAGCACTTTCTACATGCAATGAAAAAAATAGGTGCAATTTCAACGCGATATTTTCATCGCTACTGTTACTTTAAAAAAATAAGAGTGAGAATATCTAGGTTATTGTATTCTCACTCTTTTTTTTTGAACGATTAGAAATACGGATTTAATGCTGTTTCAGAAGACGGCAACGGAAACAACAAATTGATTGTTGTATATGAAGCAGGTGCAACAGTGATTCCCTCAGGGAAATAATATGCTTGAGGATCTGCTTTCACTCTTTCGCCATAGGCCTTCATCACCTGTTCCGCTTTTTCTGAACGAACTAAATCCAGCCATCTTTTATTCTCAAATGCAAACTCGACTCTTCTTTCTTGTAAGATTGCGTCTCTCATTTCGGATTGGGTCGTAGCTGGAGTATCCTCCAACCCTGCTCTATGTCTTACTTCATTCAAAAACGGTCTAGCTTGATCGGGCTCATTTTGTTCATTTAATGCTTCTGCCAAGAATAACAAAACTTCAGAATATCGATATACCGGGAAATTATCATCTGTGTTGTTTGTTAGCTCATGTGCATGAGCATATTTTTTGATGTAAGGATAACTTACACCGCTAGCGGAAATATAACCGACTGATGCTTCTTTTCTGGCATCACTCGCTTCGTAGGCTCCAATGACATCCGGAGTAGGTATATTGTATCCTTCAATTGTTCTCGAAACTTCAGGTATCCCCGTTACTGCCGTGATTTCCTCTGCAGTGATCGGTTGGACCAAAAATGTATAAAAGAAATTGCTGGCAAACCCCTCTGTTCCTTGTTTGTATTGAATTTCAAACACAGATTCACTGTTATTTTTCGAGGCAGGATCAAATACATCTGCATAATCTGGCACCAAGCTGTAACCGGTTACAGTTTTTAAAATTGTCTCAGCTTCCGACCAATCTTTTAACACGATATAGACATTGCCCAACAATGTTTTTGCCGCTCCTGAAGTTGCACGGCCTTTTTCCTGTGTTGATTTATCAGGTAGAAGATCTACCGCTACAGTCGCATCTGCAATAATTTGGTCGTAAATCACCTCGACGCTCGAAAGCGGAAGTGCACTTTCCCCCAGCGTTGTTACAGGTTCCAGATGTAATGGGACTTCACCAAAATATTGGACTAAATCGAAAAAGGCGAGAGCTCTCAAAAAATAAGCTTGTCCTTTAATGTTATCCTTCACAGATTCGTCAAAATCGACATCATCAATGAGAGCAATAATTTGATTAGCTCGCGCAATAACCGAATAGTTCGATGAATATTTTGCTGACAAGGCACCATTTGTATTTTCTTCAATGAAGTCGGCAACGTACTCAGGCCAAATTGTACCTCGATCGTTGGAATTGTACTTATAGGTCGTATTGTCCGATCTTAGTTCTCCCATTAACCATGCTCCGTTTATTCCATTGTATAATCCTCGTAGTGGCGCATATGCTCCATTTATGGCCTGTTCAAAGTCACTTTGACTTGAAAAGTAAATTGGTGTACTCAAAGACGTTTTAGATGGAATCTCTAAGAAGCTTTCTTTACAACTGACCAAAAAGAGAATGGTAGCCAGTGAGATTATTATATTTTTTTTCATTGTATCGTAAGTTTTAGTTTCGTTGATTACTTAAGACTAACATTCACCCCAAACGTAAACGTTCTTGGCACAGGATATGCGGAAAAGTCGATGCCCTGAGCAGTTGACCCTGGTTGGTTTCCATTGAAGTCAATACCAACTTCCGGGTTACCGTAGTCATATTTTGAAAATACAAAGGCTTGTTGAACACTGGCATAAAGACGAAGATCTTTAATAAAGTTCAGCGTTTTGGTTGGCACAGTATATCCAAGGGTTATGTTTTTGATGGTCAGATAACTACCGTCTTTCACGAATCGACTATGGAAATCATCTCTGTCATGCCCGGTAGAACCAGTAGTCTTACCATACAAGCCAGCTCCTGGATTATCTTCGGAACGCCAACGATCTTTAACATTTTTAAGAGCATTAAATACACCATCAAGGTTGACAAAACCTTGTTCCATTGCTGCAACAATCTTATTCCCGTAAGAACCGGTTGCAACGATTGAAAGATCAAAATTCTTGTATTTGAAATTGTTTGTGAAACCAAATGTGAATTTTGGGAATGGATTTCCGATTTCTGTTCTGTCTCCGTCTTCTCCGGTTCCTGTGGTTATTTTTTCATCATTGTTAACATCCCGGAACTTAATCGTTCCAACCTGAGAATCTACCAGTTTGGGCGAATTGTCAAAATCCTGCTGATCGACGTAAACTCCATCCTGGATTAATCCATAAAACTGACCAATTCGTCCTCCGACTTTTGTGATTGTAGAAACAAAACCTTGCCAAACATACATTTCATCACTCAATGAGGAAAGCTCTATAACTTTGTTGTCACTAAATGCAATATTGAAGTTCGAGCTCCATTTCAATTTTCCAACAAGGTTATCAGAGTTAACGCTAATTTCATGCCCCCAAAATCTAATTTTACCAACATTACCGGTGAAACTATTGAATCCGGATTCTGTAGGTACTGCTAGGGTATACAACAAGTTGGTGGTTTCCTTTCTATAATAATCATAAGTAACAGATACACGGTCATTAGCAAAACTGAAATCTGTACCCAAATCAAATTCTTTGGTTCTTTCCCAACCTAGTTCGTCATTCCCCAGGTTGGTAACAGCGATTCCCGAATAGCTTCCATTATTGAAGGTCGTATTTACTCCACCGGAAACAGTGCTATATTGCGTATAGTTCCCAATGTTATTGTTACCTGTGACTCCGAAGCTACCACGTACTTTCAAAAATGACAACCAATCAAGATTTTGCATGAACGGTTCTTCGCTTACAACCCATCCCGCTGATACCGCAGGGAAGTTCCCCCATTTTTTGTTCGAACCGAAACGAGAAGATCCATCTCTACGAATACTTGCTGTTATTAAATATTTGTTCTTATAAGTGTAGTTAAGTCGAGAAAGATACGAGATTAGGCTCCATTCCTGAATATCCATCGATGGGTTGTTTTTTACCAATGCAGCATCAATTGTCTGGATTCTGTCATCTGAAAAATTAGATCCACTGAAGGAACTGGCATCGTATCTATACTTTTGCGCCGTATAACCTGCAAGAACTTGGAAATTGTGATCTTTAATTGTTTTTGAATACTCCGCCGTATTTTCCGACAACCAGGTCCAAAATCTTCTGTTAGCTTCATATAGGTTTGCGGTTAGCTGGCTAGGAGCACTGGCAAAAGCCCTTCCCGCAGTAGATGGTTGAAAATAATGAACAAGCGTCTGTACTAATTCAACATTGGCACTTGACTTTAATTTCAAACCATCGATAGGTTCATATTCGATATAGGCGTTAGATATTAGGCGTGTATCAATAGTCTTGTTTGAAATTTCATCGATTGACCGAACCCAGTTGGGAGTCGGAAAGGTTGTTATACCCGGTGTTGTTACGGTAACAGGGTATGTGCCGTCTTCATTTTGGTATGCTAACACCGGAGGGGTTAATGCAGCATTCAGCAACAATCCGCCGGAGCCAAAGAATTGTCCGTCAGTTGATGGTGAATTACCGTAATTGTATGTCGGTGCAACATTAACACCCAATGTCAATCGGTCTGCAAGATTAAATTTGGTATTGGCACGCAGGGAGAATCTTTTGTAGTCTGAGTTAAGCATGACGCCCTTTTGGTTAAAATACCCGGCGACAACAGCACTGCTGAATTTTTCCTTATTGGTATTAATTGTAACACTGTAATCATTAATTGTTCCGGTTCTTAGCATAGCGTCATACCAGTCGTACCCTTTACCATATTGTTCGGGATCTTGGTAGGCATCCGGAACTGTTTGTCCCAGATCTTCATAGTATTCTTTTTTGAATTGAGCCCATTCAGTTCCGTTCATCATATCGGGTCTTCCTTTTTGAGGAACATCCTGAAATCCGGTATATGCAGCAACGCTGATATTAGTTTGGCCGGATTTTGCACTTTTTGTCGTAATTAAAACTACCCCAAATGCTGCTCGTGAACCATAGAGAGAGGTTGAAGCAGCATCTTTTAGTACTGTAATAGTCTCAATCTCGTTTGGGTTAATATTAGAAATACCCCCGGATACAGGAAATCCGTCGACAACATAGAGGGGTGACGAACTGGTTGAGAGGGAGGCAGAACCGCGAATTTGGACGCTCATTCCTTGACCGGGACGTCCCGTTCCCTGGTTTATTTTTACACCGGCAAACTTACCCTGCAACTTTTGTGTAAACTGAGCCACCGGGATTTCCTGCAATTCAGCTGATTTTACGGTTTGGAGCGATCCTGTAGATGTTCGTTGTGTCGTATTTCCGTATGCTATTGCTACGACTTCGTCCAGACCAATGGTTTCTTCCTCCAATACAATACTAATTATACTTTGTCCGGCAACAGGAATCTCCTGAGTTTTCATTCCGACAAAAGAGAAAACCAATATGACATCTCCTGGCACATCTTTTAGGGTGTATTCTCCGTTGGCATCGGTTATTACTCCTGTTGTTGAGCCTTTTATTACAACAGTTACCCCTGGAATAGGGGAACCCGATGTATCATTTACTTGTCCGGTAACTTTCGACAGCAATTGATTTAGCACCTTTGTTTCGGGACTATTTTCTGTACCTGTGATAATTATTTGTCTACCTAGAATTTTATAAGAAGCATTTTGTCCGTCTAACAGCCGTTCTAAAATCGCGTTAATTGATGCGTTTTTAAGATTTACATCAACCCGTTTATTTACATCAACTTCCTCATTTTTATAAAGAAATATAAACTCGCTATTTCGTTCGATGTAGTTGATTGCATCCCTGATTGTTACATTCTCCAACTCCAGGCTTAGTTTCGTATTTTGGGAATAAGTGTTGGCGGAAACTGCCATCACACAACCAAAGATAAAGAGCGTTAATAACTTCATAATACGCCATACTTTTAAAGTATCCTCTGTGAGGAAACTTCGTGACAATTTTTTTTTCATAAATTTGTGTTGCTTAAGTGAATAATTTACTAATGGGTTTAGTGATTATTTGCCAAACCGGGAAATGCGGGAACATTTTCCGGTTTTTCTTTATTTCATTACATAGTTTTTTTCATTTATTGGTTCAACATTCATTCTTGTAATTACCGACAGGTAGTTTAAAACATCTTCACTGTTCTCACTTAAGTTAAGTTTTCCGCTGATCTTCATTTTTCCCTTCTCTGGATCATTTAGAATTATCTTAACATCGTAAAGTCTTTCAACCTTGTGAATTATCTGATTTAATTCAGCGTCTTCAAATTTCAACATCCCGTCTTTCCATAGTGTATAAAATTCTGTATCAACACTGTCAATTTTTACACTTTTGGTTTGTTTGTTGAAGGTTAAGATTTGATTGGGCTTGAGTAAAACAGGCTTTTCGAATTGTGATGATATGTCATTGGAAACTGAAACAGATCCTTCAACCAGTACTGTCTCTATTTTTTCATTTTCAGGATAAGTCGTGACGTTGAACCTCGTTCCTAAAACTTCGATGTCGATTTGATCAGTTTTGACAATGAATGGTTTATGCTTGTTCTTAGAAACATCAAAAAAAGCTTCGCCAATCAGGTGCACAACTCTTGAGCTTCCCTTGAATGTTGATGGATAAATCAATCGACTGCCAGCATTTAAATATACAACGGTATTGTCGCTAAGTGTTATTTGCGATTTGCTGCCGTATGGTACGATTAGTTGATTGTTATTCGAATCTTCTTTTTCAATCATGTTAAACTGGGAGTCGTCGGCTATAATTTTATCTCCTTTGTAAACAACAGAAGAGTTTCTTTTTAGAGGAATTGTGTTGCCATTACTTAATAATAATTGGGCCGTGTTTGAGTGAAAAGAATAATCGGTTGCAGCAAGGGGCCTAATGTCTTCTTGTGATACGTCGTTTGAAATTATCAAATACATGACGAGATTTCCCAGCATAAGGAAGAATAAGGCAACTGCAGCGTACCGTAAAATATGAGAACTAAATTTTCTGAGCTGCTTTACAGGAACTGGCTTTTCTTTAGCTGCCAAAATATTTTGAAGTAAGTGTTTCTTTTCAGTTGCACTTAGCTCCTTATTTTTCAATTTCAGTTTCGAGAGCTCTTCTTTGATCGATAAAATCAGTCTCTTTTCGTCCTGATTTTTTTGAATAAATTCTGCCCAGTATTTTTCGGTTAGTTCATCCGGCTGGAAGATCCACTTCATGAAATACGGGTCATTTATGTAATCATTGTACTTGGACATGGAAACAGGCGTTTCCTTATAGTGGGCCGGACGTTGAAAATCGGACAAATAATAAGAGAAAGATTTTATGCTCTAAAACACAAGGAGAAAAGTTCCAGGAATTGATCTATAAAATTGACATTCAGTTTTTGTAATAATCGGACGATTTGCTTTTGAACGGTTTCTGATTTTTTTCCGGTCATTTCTCCAATTTGTTGGTTGTTTAGACCAGAGTAGAATTTTAAATAGAGTAATTCTTTCTTTTCAGATGGCAGGGAGTTTAATGCTTTCTCCAAGAGCTGAAGCTTGGATTGTTCTCGTTCTGTCGACACCAATTTATTTTCGATGTCAAGTTCAATGTCAAAAGATGGTAGTACCGAATCCTGGTATTCGAAGTACAGGTCCTCTTTGGTCAGCTTATGAATGAGTACCCGTTTTAGTGCTTTTAGAAGATAGAATTCAATACTGTCAGGAACTGATAATCGTTCTCTCGAAGAATAAAGCTCTACAAACAACTGTTGAATTGAATCCTTTACCAAATCGTCATCGGAACTGATTTTAGATCCGTAACGATACAATATATCAACATATTGATTGTATATCTTCTCGAAAGCAGTTTCGCTTCCGGCTTTAAAGTCGCTCCAGATTATCTGCCAATAATCCATTTGTTAGATTAGTTTAATGTTACAAAGCTATAATAATTTAATGTCGTTCAAAAGAAGTACTTTTTATGGTGATTTTATTCATTAAATTGAAATCATATGTCTGGCAACTGATACCCAAAGAATAACAATCCAACCCGCTTTAGAATACGATCAAAAAAGGGGAAATTCCCCTTTCGCTCAGTCCTCTTCTGGCAGCATGATGAAAATGGATATGCAACAAAAAACTGTACGGCTAGTTAAGCGCTATGCTGCTATTCTTTGATTATTATTTAGTTGTTCAAATTCTTTTATTGTTTTGTATCCTAAAGCCGAATGCCTTCTTCTTTTGTTGTACCATGTTTCAATCCAGCCAAACAAGGTTAATTTAGCATGTTCCTGGTCGAAGAATCTGTCGTGATAGACCAGTTCAACTTTAATGGTTTTAAAGAAGCTCTCTGCAACGGCATTGTCCCAGCAGTTGCCTTTTCTGCTCATACTTCGGCTAACTAACTTCTCACATCCCAGAAGATTGGTGAAAGCATTGCAGGCATACTGGATGCCACGGTCAGAATGAAAGATTAGTTCATTTGTAATCGGACGGTTCTTTACTGCCATTCTCCATGCAGGAATACTTGTTTCTTCCGCGCTCATGCCTTTGCTCATCGCCCAGCCAATTATTTTACGATCAAATAAGTCAATAATGACAGTCAGGTACATCCAGCCTTTGTTTGTTCTGATATAGGTGATATCGGAAACCCAAACCTTGGCTGGAGCCATAACCGAAAAATCCTGATTTAACAGGTTGGGAGCAATCGGATATTTATGTCTGGAGTCAGTTGTCGCTTTGAACTTTCGTTTCCGCTTGGCTTGCAGTCCTGCTGCGTTCATCATTCGTGCTGTACGTGGTCGAGACACCTTGTGTCCTAAAGAGCGGAGTTCTTCGGTCATCCGTGGGCTTCCATAGCTCTGACCACTATACTGAAAAATCCGTTTAATTTCTACCAATAACTTCTGGTTTTCATGCCAACGACCAGAATCTCCGGTCTGAAGCCAGTGGTAGTAACCGCTTTTGCTTATTTTGAATACTTTACACATCATCTCGATAGAAAACCGATTGCGGTGATCACTTATAAACTGGTAGATTTCCCATCGTTCGCGGAGAAGATGCTGATTGCCTTTTTTAGGATATCCCGTTCCATCCTGGCTTCTCTAAGCTCTTTCTGCAAGCGAGCATTTTCCCGTTCCAGATCCGTCATCTTTGGGGTTCCGTGTCCCGGAAAACTATTGTCTTTATACTGACTAAATTCCTTACGCCATCGATAAAGTAATGCTCGGTCGATCCCCAGTTCATCTGCAATCTCACTGGCATTCCCTCTGGCATAGGATAATTCGACTGCCTTTTTTTTAAATTCTTTGTCAAACTTCTTTCTCATAGGACTCATAATGTAGGTAAATAAATTATACTTAACCTACCGTCCAGTCAAATGTAGCAGTTCCATTGGTGTTGTCAATACAATCAAAACAAAAAAAGAAGTGAAGGAATACAAAATCATAAACAACTGAATTTAAGCCACAAACAGACATAAGCATGCGCATTTAATAATTTACTAATATAAAAAACAATGCTTTTTACGTCTTTGACCCGTAAAGACATATATATAAAGGTATGTGATACCAAGCACTCAACAGTCCTATCAATTGGGATACAAAATACCGTTTATAAAGTGCACTCAAACAAAATAAAACATAAACAACATGAATAACACAGACACAATATTAATGACTGTTGAAGAGGTTGCCAATAAATTAAGCCTAACAAATCGAACTGTACGCAAACACATTCAATCTGGCAGAATTCCAGCTAAAAAGGTGGGCAAACGTTGGTACATATCATCGAGCGATTTTTATAAGATTTTCGCCGAATATATGACTACTTAAGTATCGTTTTTTACTTATAATTTTGCTTTTTAATCTGTGTTCTTGGGGACACAAAAAACTGCCATTTCTGCATCTGCCTCATACAGTGCAAAAACGTCATCTTCAAATAAAAAATCTAACTCATACATGAATCTTTCAATTCAGAGCGATGATTTTGCAAACTACTTTACTGAGCACAAAAAGGAGTTGATTATCAGCTCCTTTTTTTTTATTGTCACACCCCCGAAGAGTTTAAAACAAGTTGCCCTGTTCCTCTGGATAATTACCAAGTAAAAGAGACGACGACCACTTACGCGTGCGAATGCGGCAAGTAGCTAATGTACTTGTCGTTATGGCCTTTGGAGGATTTCGTTCATTAGTAGCGTTGCTATTCCATGATATCTTCCTTTAGAAAGGAATTCAAAATCAAACTAATAACAACATACCCCAGATATCCACCTGTTGTAAGCACCAAAACAAAATCTATTTCACTATAAAGCTCATTCCAATCTGTTTTATAATAGAGAATACTACCAGCATTTAACAAATTGAAAAAAAGAAAAATAACAATCAAAATCATTAATTGTCGCAGCGGGTTGATTTGTACTTTCTTCATTGATTGAGTCATTAAATGAACGAATTTAGATTCGATAGTGATCAGGCATGCTTATTTTGCGTTCTTCGTCGATCGCATTTTCGCCCAATAATGTCCATAAGCTGGTGTAATAGGCTTCTTCTACCATCCGGTGTGGAATCTTCCCCTGCCGGATAAAGTTGGCGAAAGCCTCCATCTGCAGCATACTGTCTTCGTAAAAATCTTCGGGCATCAGCTCTTCTCCCTTGTATTCAACTGCTCGTTCCGGCACCCAGGACTCTCCTCCAATAGGGATATTATCAAAGATTCCGTGTTCAATGTTGTTGATCAATTGCCGTATTCCCGGTGCAGGCGGAGGAACCTCGGTGTAAAATCGATTTGCTTCAAATTCAATCGTTCCCTTGCTTCCAAGAATCTGCTCTTCCAATCCGTATTTTTTATTGCTGGTCATCGAATCGTAAACGAATTGAACTCCGTCGGGAAAAGTATAAGTCAGGGAAACACTGTCGGGAACGGTGCGACCGTCTTTCCAAAAAACATTACTCCCGGTTCCGATCACGCTCACCGGCACTTTGCCCGTTACCCATAAAGCTACCTGTAACTGGTGGGTCATCAATTCCGTCAACAACCCCACAGAAAGGTCCTTGTATAACCGCCAGTTGATTTGTCGTTCCAAATCAAAATTGTTGTCGGGCAACGGTCGACGCCAATTATTATTTCGGTGCCAATAAGCACGCATCTGCGTTACCTGTCCGATTTCACCGTCCTTTATGCGCCTCATGCCCTCCAAATAAATCGGGTTGAACATACGCTGGTGACCAATCTGCAAAATTTTACCACTTGACTTATGAGCGTCGTACATCCGCTTAACGTCATCCGGCGTACGGGCCATTGCTTTTTCGCAAAACGTATGAATCCCGGCAGATAAACAGTCCATTGTAATAGCAGCGTGTTCCGTCAGCGGAGTTGCAATGACAACACCATCCAACTTTTCCTGCTCCAGAAGTTCTCTGTAATCGCTATAGGTTTTTACCTCGCACATATTCTTCCGGCATACCGCCTGAGCGTACTGAAGATTGGGCTGATAGTTATCGCAAATCGCAACGATCCGGATATTGGCCGTTTCCCTGATTTTCAGAAGTATGGTCAGCAGAAGCGTTCCTCTTGATCCCGTTCCAATAACGGCAATGCTGAGTTGATCGGACAGACTTAGAGATACCGGCTTATCCTCTGCAAACGACTGCAACCAAGGTGCTGACAATAAAAACAAGGAAGACCCGCCCATTGCCAGGTCTTTCAGAAACTCGCGCCTGCTTTTCTCCGGTTTAGTTTTCGTATTCATAAATTCGTTTTAGTTCGTTGGTTTTTTGCTGAATAAAAACGCTGACTTTTTGTGGTTGAAACTGATTGATCACTTGATCGAAATCGTTCTCTTCGGCGGCTACCAAAGCAGTCGACAACACCTCTGCCCTGAGCGGACACTCGTCCTGAACAAAGACTAGCCGGCTGCTGGTTTCCAGCTTTAAACGAATTGGATTGATAATATGGTGAATCTGCTCTTTGCCCTGCCGGGCTCCGCTGATCGAAACAGCATGGTCATTCAAATGAAAGACAAAGGAATTTCCGTTATCATTCCGGAAGGAAACCGGCCAGGCGTTCCCGGAAGGATGCTTTCCAAGCGTTAGAATGGAACTCCCGCCAAAGCTGACAAAACAGTTTTCGATTTCTAAATCCGTCAGTGTTGTCTTCACTTTTTTCAGCAGAAGTCCTTTCCCAATCGCTCCAAAATCGAGTGATGTGAAACGATTTGCAAACTTAACCCTCCTGCTTTCGTAATCAAGCACAATTTCGGGTTTCGAATAAACCGTTTCGCCTCCGGAAATACCGGTCGGAATTGTTTCTGCATTCTTCTTGAAATGTCCCAAGCCGATATTGAAATACCCCAAGGTCAGCTTATTGAATCGTTCACATTCTTGCAGAATATCCCACAACGCATCACTGACACCAGTCCAATTATTATGAGCCTTTTGATTCGCAGCAAATGTTTCAGCCTCTGGATTGAACCGACTTAAAAGCTTTTCAAGTCTGCTCATTTCCCGCTGCACAGTGCGCCTCATTTCAGTAGCTGTTTCTTCCGAAACGCCAATTAAAACCAGGTCGAGAACCGAATTCATTCCCGCAATAGATTGATGAGTGTATTTCGACACAGCCGACATCAATTTTTCGTTTTTATTACTTGTGGAATTTCAATTTAAAATCGGTGTATAACAAGGCCGTTCACTTACAAGCGAGGTTCCCAGCCCGGTTCGTATTCGCGGCTCCAAAGGTCCATCGCATCCCGATCGAAAATCCGGCCGCTTTCGGTATCCACATCAAATGATTTTCCGATGCGGGAAGCAATATTTGCATAATGAGTCAATAGCTGACTTTTAGCACCCATATCAATTGGCGAATTCAGCTGACTGGATTTCCCCCGGATGACATTCAGGAAGTTCACGATATGATTATCCGTCATATCTCCGCCTCCACCAAGAGCGGTTCCTGCCTCAACAGTTGCCGACTGACTATCCCGAACCAACTTACCTCCCCTGTCGAAAAGTTTGTAGCCGTTTCTGTCAACATAAACCGTCCCCTCGGTTCCGTAAATAATTGTTCCCCGATCGGTTCCATAGGTCTTATATCCGTTGCGGCTCTTGCCGTCCCATACGATCATTTTATCTCCGGGAAACCGGAAACTGGCATCCATAGTATCATACATCTCCCAGCCATCGTTCAGGAAATGCCTTTTGGCAGCCTGCACCTCAACATACTCCGGGTAATCAACCTGCAACGCCCATCGGGCAATATCCAACTCATGAGTTGCATTATTCCCGGTTTCGGCTGTACCCCATTTCCATCCATACCAATGCCAATTATAGTCCCAGGTATTATGGCGATAAGCTTCGCGCGGAGCAGGTCCCTGCCACAATTCCCAATCCAAACCATCTGGCGCAGGAGCTACTGTCGGCACCGGCACCTGACCACGGGTATTCGAGTAAAAAGCAACTGCCCGGTACACATCACCGATCACCCCTTTGTGAATATCGGATATGATCTCAATTGTTTCCGCCGATGACCGCTGCTGGTTGCCCATCTGAACAATCCGATCGAATTTTTTCTGAAAAGCAACCAACAACTCTCCTTCTCGCGGACTGTGGCTGCAAGGTTTCTCCAGGTACACATGTTTCCCGGCCTCCATGGCCATCCAGGCCCCCGGGGCATGCCAATGGTCGGGAGTAGCATTAAAAATCACATCGACCTTTTTATCCGCCAACACCTCCCTGATATCGTTAATCAATACAGCTTCTCCGGATACCTTTCCATTCAAGTGGCGAGCAACGCGCTCGCGCTGCGATTGCATCACGTCGCAGATGTAAGCTAAATCAACATTATTGTTTTTATTTATCACCGACGAGTAGTATGCCCCTACCCGGCGTCCGCAGCCCATAAAAGCGACGCTGATACGTTCATTCGATCCAATTATGCGCGAGTAGCTTTTGGCCGACATACCAATGGCAGAACCTCCTACTGTAAGCCCGGCCACCCCCACTGCAGCCTTTCGTATAAAATCCCTTCTGGTTGAATTCATAATTTCAGGTTTATTGGTTTAGTTTTCTGATTTTTATACTACGAAAGTGCACCTCATTCCCATGATCCTGCAATAGAAGGTGACCCGACTGCCACGAGCCAAATCCTTCCCAAACAGCATATTTACTGCGTGCTACCAACGCATAAAAAGCCTGCGTTCCCCGCTCATAACTCAATACTTTGCGACCATTAAGCCAATGTTCTACATGTGAACCCACAAAATCATCGGCAGTAATATTGTTGCCTTTCAGCCATTCGTCGCGCCGAACCCCGCAGACTAAAATCCGCGCATGGTTCCATTCTCCCGGTTTATTGACAATCTTATTTTTGTGTGCTGGAATGAGGTCGTAAAGCGAAGCCACTGTTCGGTTACCGTCGGTCCCCAACTTTGCATCCGGATGGCGCTCGTCGTCCAAAATCTGGTACTCCAAACCAATAGCCGACTGATCAGAACCGTACTTTTCGGTGATGTAGTATTTGATACCACTGTTAGCCCCTTCAGTTATTTTAAAGTCGAGCTGAAATTCGAAAGTGGAATATTCATCCAACGTAACAATATCGCCGCCATTACCAGCCTCTGCACCATCTGCCGATTCAACAACCAACTCTCCGTTTTCAACATGCCAGCCTCTGCTTGGGAAGCTTTCTTTTCCGGCACCACGCCAGCCATCCGTACTTTTTCCGTTGAAAAGCAACTGCCAGCCCTGTGCCCGCTCCTGCGGTGACAAATAATTTGGAATCAGGTTAACCACCGGAATGTCGGTCCAAGGGCTTGCCTGAAGGTTTTCTGTTTTTATGCGAATATCTTTCCAGCGAATCTGACTTCCTTCCAACGCTTTGTCTTCTATACTGTGCACTTGCAGTGCGATGAATCCTTCGGCTGTCATGTCGTCCACCAAATCAGCACATGGAACCCCGTTAAGCCAAGTCCGGATTGAGTTTCCAATTGCTTCAATACGGTAATGATTCCACTCACCGCTTCGAAAGGCCTTCCGACCTTTGGAATTTTGCTCCAACGGATAAAGCCAACCCCTTCTGGCTTCGTCATAAATTCCGCCACTCCAAGCTCTGGGTGAAGGATCAACCTCGCACTGATAACCGTGGACCCGACCATTTTGATAATCCTTCGAACTCAAGCTTCTAACTTGAATACCCGAATTCATACGATCGTCAACCAAGAGGTCAAGTTCTAATATAAAATCGCTGTAAGTTTTGTTGGTTCTCAAAAATGAATTGGGGGTACCAAAAACAGTGGTGCCGACAATCTCACCGTTGGCAACCTCGTACTTTGCTTTGCCATTGATTTGCTCCCAACCGGAAAGATCCTTTCCGTTAAACAATTCTTCCCAGCCCGAATCCTGCGCATGTACAGCTAAAAAAAGAACGCAGATGAGACTTATAAGAAACATTTTCCTTTTCATAAGTGATCGTTTTAATATGTGTTTAGTTCGTTGATTTTGTATTACATATCCCAAAAGTAGATTCAACATCGGGAATCGAAGGACGTTTTTATTTCATTTTTAGGTGATATTGTTTCAATATCCTATTTTTACTGAATAACATACCTACATGAACCGAAACCGACCAACCGATAATTGCCCAAGACTTTTTGTGCTTGTGTTCTTTCTTTGGCTTATTGTGTTTAACTGCCAACGTTTATCGGCGCAGCACATCCGCTTCGATCATTTCGACACGCGCAAAGGGCTTTCTCAAAATAATATTTACAGTCTGCTTGTTGATTCCACCGGATATATCTGGATCGGAACATTGGAGGGAATAACCAGATTCGACGGCAACAAATTTGAAACCTACCGCTCTTTTCCGTCGCAAAGAAATACGCTGAAGGGAAACTTCATCAATAAGTTATCGGCCTGCCCGAACGGTAACATCTGGGTACATATTCGCAGCAAAGGCTTAAATCTGTACAATGCGCAGCAAGAAAAATTTCAACTATACAACGATACTTGCTTTTATCCCTCCAATATTTCGGAGTTGACAAGCATGGTTTCGCGTTCCGATTCTTTATTGTGGTTTACCGACAACTCGTCACTCTATCAATATAATTTGAATAAAAATCAAACCACAAAAATTGAAACACCATTTCCAAACGGAAGAGTTGAATACGCCGGAAGCCAAAATCTGCTATATTGGGGAAACGGAGGCCTGCTTTTTACCGATAATAAGCAGCAAGGAGCGCTAATCTCAAAATCGCCAGTCAGAATATTATCCCGCGTTTACAATGACTCGCTATGTGTTTTGTTCTCCGATTCTTTGCGACTTTTGAATGTGAAAAATCGGGTCATCACTTCATTGAAACCCAACAAGCAGTTAGACCAGATTTTGAGATCGAACACCATCTATTCAGCGGCCGGCTACAACAACGAGATCTGGTTGGGCCTTAATGACGGACTCGCTTTAATTACTCTTGAAGACAAACAGATTAAAGCTATATCGCGGTTTTCGTACGATGCCTTCAATAATTATTCGTTTCACGGGAAAGACGCGAGCAACCTGGTGTTCGACAAGAACGGAAATCTGTGGATTGGAACTTCGAAGTACGGCATTAATTTGTACGACCGAAGAAAGAATCTTTTCAATCACCACCAAATTTCCGTTTTGTCAAAATCAGATCAGGAAATCGATCCGGTACGGGCCATCTGCAAAACAAGAGACGGTAAAACATGGACGGGATTTGACAGGCTTGGAGTTGTCAAAATTCAGCCCGGGAACAGTCAGGTATTGTACTCTGAAATCCACTTCCCAAACAACGAAGTTAAACCGCTGGAAAACATTCGCTCGTTGTACGAAGATTCACAAGGCAACTTGTGGATTGGCAGCAGCCGAGGTCTGTGCATGTACAACAAAAAACGGGACCGAATCGAATCGCTCTTGCTACTCAACGAGCGCAATTCAATTTCAAACGGCTGGAACTGGCAGTTGCAATGCTATTTCATGAAAGAGTTTACACCAGGGAAGCTAACCATCACCAGTCCACAGGGAATTGGAATCGTTGATCTGGAAAATCTCACTCTGCAAATAATATCGATGCCTTCAAACTACATTACTGAATCGATCAGGAGTCTGGTAAAGGACAGTAGGTCAAATTACTGGTTTATTGCTGACAACAGGGGTTTGTGCAAACTGTCAAAAGATGGCTCCCTCCGGTATTTCACCCACGAAAAAGACAGTTTGACGGACAACAAATTATATACACTTGAATTCATTAACGATACGCTGTGGATTGGGAGCAATAACGGACTAATGGCATTTGATGTCAACAAAGAAAAAGTTGTTGCCAGCTATTTTGAAACAGACGGCTTGTCAAACAACCTAGTGTATAGTATCATTCAAGACACCGATCATCTGTGGATGAGCACAAACCGTGGAATTAGCCGGCTGAGATTGGCAGATCATTATATCGAAAGCTTTTTGCCGGAAGACCTTTTTATGGATGACGCGTTTTTTAAAGACAACAATGGCATCATCTATTTTGGAGGTTATGATGGGTTCATCAGCTTTAATCCAAAAGATATTTACAACTCACCGGTTTCACCCAAACTCATTATTAGCGAGTTATATATCAACAACCGCAAAATTGAAGTCGGACAAACCGTCGATGATCAACTAATTCTATCGAAGTCGCTACAATACCTTGATGCCATCCAAATGAGTTACAGTACAAACAGCTTTTCGCTAAACTTCGATGCATTTCCATTTAATTTCCCAGACGACACTTATTTTAGGTATCGATTCAAAGGATTGTCATCCAACTGGATATTGACAGCAAAGCACGAAAGTCGGGCCGTTTTCGCCAACCTGACTCCCGGAGAATACACGTTCGAGGTTGAAGCCAGTCACGACAAACAAAACTGGAGCGAACCCAAACACCTGGCTATTGCCATTATTCCGCCATTTTACCTGACAATGTGGTTTAAAATTTTGCTAATTGTAATTGTTATTGCCGTCGTTGTCACGATATTCAAGTTTCGTATTTACACGATAAAAAAATGGAACCTCCAGCTGGAAACACAAATCAGAGAGCAAACAAACTCCATAGAAGAACAGAAAAATAAGATCATTGCTCAAAAAGAGAAGATGGTTGAATTGAGCAATCAACTGCACGAAGCTGATCAGGCTAAACTAAAATTCTACACCAACATTTCGCATGAATTCAGAACTCCCCTTACAATCATCATGGGAAATATTGAAAGCCTCCGAGAACAGGGAGTGAATCAGTTTGTATTGGCCAATATTAAACGAAGCTCAGACCGATTGTTCAGGCTGGTCAATCAGTTTATCGATCTCCGAAAATACGACCAGGGGGAATTAAAACTTGAAGTCTCTAATTTCGACATCGTGAGCTTTGTAAAAGAAATCGCGGACTCCTTCAAAGAACTGGCTCTCCGAAAAAACATAAACATTGATTTACTGAATCCCCAGGAAAGGATTTTTGTATGGCTGGACAAAGACAAGACCGACAAAATCATTTACAATCTCCTGTCCAATGCCATAAAATACACAGACGCCGGGGGATCGGTATTTGTCAACTTGATGAAAAATGAAGATGAACTAATAATAAAAATAACTGACACCGGATGCGGAATATCAGAAACAGAACAACATAACATTTTCAAGCGGTTTTATCGAAGCGATAAAGTTGCAACCAATACAGAGGGACACGGAGTGGGATTAGCGCTGGTCAATGCACTTGTTGAGCTGCAAAAAGGGTCCATTGAGTGTGTCAGCAAAGAATCAGATGGAACGACCTTCAGACTGAGCTTTAAATTCGGAAAATCCCATTTCAAGGAATCTGAGCTCCAAACAGGCGAGCCCAAAACGTTAAGCCATGCAACCATTCCACCTCCTAACGTCAATTTGAATAACTTGAATCAACCGGGCGAGGAGATCTTAATTGTTGAAGACAACCCGGAACTCATGGACTATTTAATTTCTTTGCTCGGAAGCGTTTATAGAGTAAAGTCTGCATCAAACGGCAAAGAAGCCCTAAAATTAATCGACGAAAATATTCCGGACCTGATCATCACAGACCTTATGATGCCTGTGATGGATGGCATAACGCTTTCGAAAACTCTTAAGACAAAGATGAATACTCGTTTTATTCCGATCATCATTCTCAGTGCCAAGACAGACGAGGACTCCAAAATTGAAGGGTACAAAATTAATGTAGATGACTACATTGAAAAACCTTTCAATCCGAACCTGCTTTTGTCGAAGATACAAAGTGTTCTAAATACGCGGGGAGAAATCAGGAAAAACATTGCACAGTTTAGCGCCAACCAACAGAAAGAGATGAATCAGGGGGACAAACTACTTATGGAAAAGATTTTACTGCTATTGGAGAACAATTTCGCAAACCCGGATTTCAATGCAGACATCCTTGGGAATCTTTTAAACATGAGTCGCGTTACGTTTTATCGAAGAATGAAAAAACTAAATGGCGAAGGTCCCGGAGAGCTTATCCGTAAATATCGGCTCCAAAAAGCGGCTTCTATTCTCCAGGGAGGAAATAAAACAAGTACCGAAGTGAGTTCAGAAGTTGGCTTTCAAAGCATATCTCATTTCCGTAAAAGTTTCAAAGAGCAATACGGGGTAAGCCCCAGCAAATTTAGATAAAGACAATCGATATGAAAAAATATAATAACTTTCAATACACCCCTTCGGCAGGTACAAAAAGATCAATTAATTAACAATGAACGCCTTGACCATTGTGCTTGCTCCGATTGAAACTCTTTGTACAAACAGTCAGTCTCACAAAGACAGCTTGCACAATCCCAACAACTTGCTCTCTTTTCTGATTCCTCACATTTAAAATCGTTCAGTAATTTACCAGATTTATAATCTCTCCGGTGACGAAAACGAACGTTATCATCGCGCAACCCGAGTAAACCACCTTTCGATTCAAACCAAAATTACTTCCGTATATTTTCTTATATTTGCGTTTCAACTTTTAAGTATTATTAAGGTATGACAGAGGCGGAATGCTTAGCTATTGAAGAAGCTATTGCTGACATTAGAGATGGAAAGCTGATTATTGTTACCGATGATGAAAATCGCGAAAATGAGGGTGATTTTATTGCTGCTGCAGAATTGACGAGTCCTGAAATTGTGAATTTCATGGCCACACATGGCCGAGGATTGATCTGTGCAGCTCTTACCGGGGAGCGATGTAAAGAACTGAATCTTAATCGCATGGTAGAAGACAACACATCGCCCAACACCACCAACTTTACCGTATCCATCGACTTGATCGGTCATGGATGTACAACTGGAATCTCGGCCAGCGATCGCTCGAAAACATTCAAAGCATTAACCGACCCGAATACAAAGCCTAAGGAACTTGGTCGACCTGGGCATATTTTCCCAATTATTGCACATCCCGGTGGTTTGCGCGCCCGACAGGGACACACCGAAGCAGCCGTATTAATACCGCGTCTGGCAGGCCTAAAACCTGCGGGCAGTTTGGTGGAAATCATGAAAGAGGACGGTACTATGGCTCGTTACGCCGACCTTTGTTTACTGGCTGAAAAAATGAACATCAAACTAATAACAATCAAACAACTACTTGAGTATATGGACGAAAAATCCATCGACTAAAAACCAAATAACAATGGCAATGCTCCCCAATCAACGTCGTGAAAAAATATTGGAAATGATCCGCGAAGACGGTCATGCAAAAGTTCTGCAACTCAGTAAAATCTTCAAAGTAACTGAAGTAACCATCCGGCAGGATCTTGAAAAATTGGAAAAAGACGGCTTTATTGAACGCGAACACGGTGGAGCTTACCTCAAGAATATTGGCATTAGCGTCAAAAACATCTCGCTGCAGAACCAGGAGCACCTCCACGAAAAAGCAGCCATTGCTAAAAAAGCTCTCGACTACATCAATGATGGAGATACCATTATTCTCGATTCCGGCTCAACGACAACCGAAATTGCAAAATTGATTAACGGCTACAAAAACCTCACAGTAATCACAAACTCCTTGAATATTGCACTGATTCTTGGTGCCGACCCGGAAATCAATTTGGTTTTAACCGGAGGTGAATTTAAAGCACCCACTCTTTCGCTGACCGGGCAAAAAGCTGCCGACTTTTTTAACGATTTACATGTCGACAAACTATTTCTGGCAACAGCTGGCATCACCCTTAAATCGGGGCTAACCTATCCTAGTATTAGCGACATTTGCGTTAAACGAAGCATGATTGAATCTGCAAACCTAGTATACTTGGTTGCCGACTCCAGCAAAATAGGAAAAAGCTCATTTGCCAGCTTGGGCGCACTTTCACTCATTGACGTTTTGATTACCGATTCGAAAATCAAAAAGGATGACATGAAGCTTTTCGAGGAAAATGATGTGAAACTGATCCTTTCTTAAATAAACAATTATCCAACTACTTAAATTCCTGTTTCTCGCCTAATCTTAATTGAATAATTTCAAATACGAATTATAAGCACAAATCCAAAGACTTTCTTTTGTTTTCGTTTATTTTCTTTTATTTTTGTTTTCGAAAATCTAACAAAACTGAAATAAACGCAAAAAATGAGTATGCAAGGAGTCTACATTCTGGCCATCGATCAAAGTACTTCCGGAACAAAAGCCATTCTTTTTGATCGTTCAGGAAAGCTGATTAACCGCAAAACTATAAGCCACGAACAGTATTACCCTCAACCAGGATTCGTAGAACACGATCCGATTGAGATCTACAACAATACTTGCACTGCCATTCACCAGGTGATAGCCGAAAAAAAAGTAAGCGAAGCTCAAATTACCGGATTATCAATTACCAACCAGCGCGAAACGGCCCTGATTTGGAACAAGAACACCGGAGAGCCAGTAGCCAATGCCGCTGTTTGGCAATGCCAACGCGGTGCAGAAATGTGCAAGCAGTTGAAAGCCGATGGACTGGAAGCAAAGATCCGCTCAAAAACAGGTTTGGTAATTGATCCCTATTTTTCGGCCAGTAAACTAAGCTGGATCATGAACAACACTGCTGGCTTAAAAGAACTGGCTCAGCAAGGCGAGCTGCTATTGGGAACAATGGACAGCTGGTTGCTTTGGAAACTAACCAACGGCAAAGTTCACGCTACCGACCACAGCAACGCCTGTCGCACCATGCTATTCAATATTCACACCCTGGACTGGGATGACGAATTAATTGAACTGTTTGGCCTGAATCGCAATATGTTCCCCGAGGTCCGTTTCAGTGACGAAATCTACGGATACACAACCATTTCGAATCTTTTTAAAAAAGCCAAACCAATTGCCGGACTAATTGGCGACTCGCACGCCGCTTTATTCGGACAGAATTGCTTTCAATCGGGAATGGCCAAAGCAACCTATGGCACCGGATCGTCCATCATGATGAATGTTGGACTCGAATGCCTCGATGCACCTGAAGGCCTGGTAAGCTCGATTGGCTATAGCTGTGAAAAAAAAGTGTACTATGTGTATGAAGGAAATATTCATTGCACCGGTGACACACTTAACTGGTTAAAAAACGATGTCGGCCTGATTCAGGACGCTTCCGAAACGGAATCATTAGCAACATCTGTTCCCAATAATAACAACGTTTACCTGGTTCCTGCATTTGTTGGGCTTGGAGCTCCTTACTGGGACAACCAGGCAAGAGCATGCCTTTCGGGGATGGGACGCAACACTACCAAGGCACATATCGTTCGTGCCGCCTTGGAAAGTATAGCCTTCCAGGTGAACGACCTAATAAGCCTGATGGCTAAAAAAGGAGGAATTCAACTCAAAGAACTTCGGGTCGACGGAGGCCCAACACGCAATAAATTCCTGATGCAGTTCCAATCTGATTTATTAGGGCAACAAGTAGCTCCCTCAAAAATCGAAGAAGCATCAGCACTGGGCTCAGCTTATATGGCCGGTCTGGCTTTTGGTTTCTGGAAAGATCAAAAAGAACTCGAAAACCTTCGCGACGAAAGTCAAACCTTCAATACAACAATGAATAAAGATGAAGTTAGCGCTTTAGTGAAAGGCTGGGAAACAGCAGTGAAAAGAGCCCGACTAACTGAATAGACAATTGCAATTATAAAATCAAACAAAATAAATCATGGAAAAGAAACACACCTTTGGCGTAATTATCGCGACAAGAAATATTTTCAACTCGCAATTGGCAGTTAATGCCCGCGCAAAAGTATTAGCAAAATTAAATAGCATGGGTTACGACCATGTGATTCTCGCGGAGTCGGAAACACCAACCGGAAATATTGAAGGATACACCGATGCTGTTAAGTGCGCAAAGCTGTTCAAGGAAAACAGCGATAAAATTGACGGGATCCTGGTTGTTTTGCCAAACTTTGGCGACGAACTCGGCGTTGTGAATTCCATTAAAATGTCCGGTCTTACCGTACCAGTATTGGTTGTAGCCTGCGACGACGACAACGACAAAGTTGATGTGAAAAGCCGCCGGGATGCTTTCTGCGGAAAGCTTTCTGTTTGCAATAACTTCTACCAGTACGGAATTAAATTCACCGATACCATTTATCACACTTATAACTTAGACAGTGCTGAATTCACCAAAGACCTGCTGAAATTCGCCGGCATTTGCCGCGTGGTCAAAGGCCTGAACGGTCTTCGTGTTGGAGCAATCGGAACCCGCCCTATCGGATTCCAAACCATGCGCTACAGTGAGAAGCTGCTTCAAAAATACGGCATCACAATCGTTCCTGTTGATATGTCGGAAATTATTGCCGCGGCTGAAAAAATCGACGAAAACGATCCGGCTGTTGTAGCCAAAGTAAAAGCCATTCAGGCTTACGGAAGCTGCGCCATCACCGCGCAAAAGAAAATCGCAAAACAGGCCCGTTTCGGTTTGGCTGTTGAAAACTGGATCAACGATAACGACATTGACATCTCTGCCCTGCAATGCTGGGAATCAATCGAGAAGAACTACGGTTGTGCCGCTTGCGTCACCATGAGTATGATGGGTGAAAAACTGATGCCATCGGCCTGCGAAGTTGATGTTGCAGGAACCATCTCCATGTACGCGCTGGCTTTGGCCGCCGAAACACCATCAGCAATTCTGGACTGGAACAACAACTTTGCTGAAGACCGCAACAAAGTGGTCTGCACACACTGCAGTAACTACCCCAAATCATTCTTCCAAAACGACATCGAAATTGGCAGTCTGGATGTGCTGGGAACAGTTTTGGGTAGCGAAGATACTTTCGGAGCAGTCAAAGGAAAAGTTGCTGCCGGCAACATGACTTACTTCCGGATCTCAACAGACGATGTAAAAGGTACAATCAAAACATATTTGGGCGAAGGCACAATGACCGACGATCCTTACGGAATGGATGGCGGTATTGCCGTTTGTGAAATCCCGAACCTGCAAAACCTAATGAAGTACATGTGTAAAAACGGATTTGAACACCACGTTGCCATGGTTCGCGGACATGTATCTGAAATTCTGGAAGAAGCCATTGGCAACTATCTCGGATGGGATTTATACACCCACGAATAACATCTAAAGTAGAAAATTGAATGAAAAGATTTAGTGACATTGAATTGATGCTGAAATCGGTTCACTACCGCAAAGCATTACTCAAATACATCAAAATAGCTAAAGCCGGACATACGGGTGGAAGCCTCTCCAGTACAGATATTCTAAACGTTTTGTACAATGACGTATTGAACGTGTCGCCTGAAAATTTTGGGGATCCGAATCGTGATCGCTATGTGCAAAGTAAAGGACACTCCGTCGAGTCGCTTTATGTGGTGCTGGCCGATAAAGGGTTCTATCCTGAGAGTGATTTGGAAACGCTCTGTCGGTTCAAGTCGAAATATGTTGGTCATCCAACCCGGAAAGTGAATGGCATCGAGTTCAACACCGGTGGACTAGGCCATGGACTACCCATCAGCGCCGGCATTGCACTTGCCGGCAAAAAAGACAAGGCGCCCTACAAGGTGTTCACACTGCTCGGCGACGGCGAGTTGGCCGAAGGATCGAACTGGGAAGGCGCCATGATGGCAGCCCACTACAAGCTGGATAACCTGACCGCTATTCTGGACCACAACAGCTTACAGATCACCGGCCGCAACAGAGATGTTTGTTCTCCTTACCCAATCGACAAAAAGTTTGAAGCTTTTGGCTGGAAGGTTGTGATTGTTGACGGAAACAACATTCCGGAGCTTCGCAAAGTATTGAATGCGACTCCGGCTGAAGAGGGAAAGCCAACATTGGTCATTGCAAACACGGTAAAAGGCAAAGGCGTTAGCTATATGGAAGACGTAAAAAAATGGCACCACGGTGTACCTTCTGATGAAGAATACAAACAAGCCATCGCCGAACTGGATTCCCAGGAAGCTGAATTGAAAAAACAACTTGAAACTGTTAACTCATAAACTGAAAATAATGAGCTTAAAAGCATTAGAATTAGGGAAAGCAAACCTCGAGGAATTTTCAGCAACAATGATTGAGTTAGCAGAAAAGGACTCTAAAATACTGGCGGTTACCAGCGACTCTCGAGGATCAGGAAAACTGGTGTCTTATGCCGAAAAACTGCCCGAACAAATTGTTGAAGTTGGTATTGCCGAGCAAAACCTCGTTGGCGTGGCAGCAGGCCTTGCGTCGACCGGCAAAAGCGTATTTGCGGTTTCGCCGGCTTGTTTTCTGGCGACCCGCTCACTCGAGCAAATCAAAAACGATGTAGCCTATTCGAACTACCCGGTTAGCCTGATTGGCATTAGCGCCGGAGTTAGCTACGGAGCTCTTGGTACAACTCATCACTCGCTTCACGATATTGCCGCCCTTCGTGCAATGCACAACATGCAGATTGTGATACCTGCCGACAACTTCGAAACACGGGAGGTCATTACTTACGCCGCTCAATCAGAAAAGCCAATCTTCATTAAGTTTGGGAAGAAGAATATGCCCCACCTGCCGCGCGTGAATAAAAAATTCGAGATCGGCAAGGCATCGGTGATTTGCGAAGGCTCCGATGTGGCTTTCATTGCTTGTGGCGAAACGGTAGCTCCGGCCTACGAAGCAGCCCGCTTGCTCGAAGAGAAAGGCATTTCAGCAGAGGTGGTGAGCATGCACACCATCAGTCCACTGGACGAGGCTGCGATTTTAAAATTGGCCTCGAAATGCAAAGCGATTATTACGGTCGAAGAACACAGCGTGCATGGTGGCCTGGGTGAAGCCTGCGCTGCAGTGCTGCTTCAAAATCAAGCCATCGTACCGTTCAAGATTGTCGGCATACCCGACGAAGATACCGTTCCCGGCTCTCAGGGGGAAATCTTCGACTATTACGGAATTTCGGGCGAAGGATTGACTAAGACAGCATTGAATCTGTTGAAGTAAATCGCCCGTAATAGATAGAAATAAAATCGCCTTTTCAAACCTAATTCGAATTTAAAACCAAAGAACTGCCGGTTTTGCTTTGCCTGCCTGGTAAGATGCAAAACCGGCATTCTCTCTCTACACCTTACCCAAAAGAGTAATTTTATCGTTCATATCCGACTATTATGCAACGAATACCAAGCGAACAAATTTTGAAATAACTTTTCATCAAACTAACCAAACCATGCGAAACAGAATCCTTCTTTTTGCTCTCTTGATCTATTCAACATTCAGCTGTACACCCAAAAAGCCAGAATCTCGGGTTGGCCTTTACCGCACTTTTGAACAGTCGTTGGAAAACACCACGCCTTATTCAAATAAGTTTACCGGTGTTGAGCTAAAATGTACGTTTATCGCTCCATCAGGGAAAAAGACGAAGTTTATCGGCTTTTTCGATGGTGACGGAGCTGGAGGTGGCGACAAGAAAAACGGTTCTATCTGGAAGTTTCGCTTCATTCCTGATGAAATCGGCGCATGGCACTATCAATGGAAATGGAGCGATAGCACACCCGGCGGAGAAGATCGATTTATATGTGATACAACCAACGCGGGCAAAGGTATCTTACGGGCTTACAGCAAAAATCCGCGTTGGCTGGCCTATAACGGCACCGAGCCGGTTTGGCTAAAATCGTATTACGAAAGCGGACACGGCTCTATTGCACAACCTTTCGACTGGATCACCACCAACGTTTACCAACCAATGATTGACCGCGGGTACAACCACCTTATGGTGAACTGGCTGCTTTCACTTTGCTGCTTCACGCAAATCTACCACGACGGTCCCGCCCCTGCAACACAAGATCTGACACTCTACGAAGATGGCAAAGCTTCGGAAACAATGCGTCTTAATGTGTGGCAACTAATGGAACAGCATGTTTCGTGGCTTAACGACCGAAATGTCGGGCTACACCTGTTTTTGGGATTTGACGGAAGTAAAAACGATGGGCCTGAGTGGTCGAATTTGAGCGAAGAGGAAAAAGATTTTCTGGTGCGTTATACGGTTGCCCGTCTGGCCCCGTACGCCAATATTGCGGGCTGGGGATTTGTATGGGAAGTTCCCGGTGACCGTGAATACTCAGAATTGGGATGGGCCCGGCTTATTCAGAAATACGATGTGTTCGATCACCTCCGAACATACGAAGATGAACATCCGGTAGAAAACGAGTACAACCGACCGGAATACAATTTCGCCGCAATCGAAAACCATTCTATTTTCTCTGATGATCGTGATGCTGACCGTCCCTACTGGAAGGACGCATGGACACATCATCAGGCTTGTTTGGCCGGTTATGTACCAGGCAAACCGGTTTACATGATTGAAGGCAATGCTCTATGGAGGCGTTTCTGGCAACAGCGAACGAAAGCCACACGCGACGATTTACGCCAATCGGCATGGGCCTGTGTTACCGCCGGAGCATCATTCAACTGGTGTGGGCACGCTGGAGAAGATTCCCTCGTGGCTTTCGGCCCCGAAGGCTTGCCCTTTTTTGGCGATGATAATCCTTATGCCGCGTCTGCCCGCCAAATAGATCTGCTGAGCGAAGTAATGAATCGCGAAGTACAGTTTTACACCATGAACCCGGCCGACTCATTATTGGCCGACTGCGATGAAAAACATGTTTGGTGTCTGGCTGAGCCCGCCCAACAATATTTGGTATTTTCGACAACAGGAGATTCCTTCAAACTTCGATTGAACCAAGGAAATTACACCGACAATACCTGGATGAATACGATAACCGGAGAAAAACAAAACATTGCTCCGATCACTCTGAAAAAGGATAAATTAGTTTCGTTTAGCCCTCCCGATCAGCAATCCGACTGGCTTCTACTTGTACGCAGAAAGCAGAACGAATAAAACCATTAAGCCTACAGTAACTTAAACTAATTTTGGTTACCATTTAAGGATAATTTTCAACTCAAAACAAGCATCATGAAGCGAAATCGAAAAAAGCAAGCCTTACAATTTTGTTACCTGATTACCCTAACATTCCTGCTAATTTCCTGCCAATCCCCAATAAATAAAAATACACAAACCCAGAATGACACCCGCTTTCGAGTGATTGTCTCGAGCGATATTGGCGGCACAGACCCTGATGATTTTCAGTCGATGGTACACCTGTTTCTGTATGCAGATGTGATCGATTTAGAAGGGATTATATCCTCGGCTTACGGTCCGGGGCGCAAACAACACATACTGGCCGTAATTGATGAGTATGAAAAAGATTACCCAAATTTGAAAACCTATTCGGATCAATACCCCACGGCAGATTCACTTCGTCAAATCACCAAACAAGGCGCCGAAGAAATCGCCGGCTATAGCGGGGTCGGCAAACCAACCGAAGGCTCAAAGTGGCTTATCGACTGCGCGCGTCGCAACGATGACCGACCGCTTTATGTTCTGATATGGGGTGGCATCGAAGACTTATCTCAGGCATTGCACGATGCTCCCGACATTCTGCCCAGGTTGCGTGTATACTGGATTGGAGGTCCCAACAAAAAATGGTCACCCGACGCCTACCAATACATGGTCGACAATCACCCCAATTTGTGGATTATTGAATCGAATTCAACATACCGAGGCTGGTTTACCGGTGGCAATCAATCAGAAGCGTTGAACAACAACGGCTTTCCAGCCCAGTCAATTGCCGGCCGTGGCGCCATAGCCAACTTCTTCATGACTCAATTGGGAGGAACCATCAAAATGGGCGATACACCTTCTTTGGCCTGGCTGCTGAACGGAAACCAGGAAGATCCCACACAACCGGGATGGGGCGGCCAATACATTCGGGCATGGGAGCGCCCTCACTACCAGCTCACTCAAATGCCGGAAGAAAAAGACAGGATGCAGGAATTTGGTATTATGGAACTTTCATTGCCAATAAAGCAGCAGACGCAGGAACAACCACAAGCCTTTCTAAAAGTCGACAACCAGGCACTGACGGGGTATTTCCTCGGTGACGATTCAGTGCGCTTTCGTTTCTCGCCTAAAAGTGCCAAAGTTTTCCAATTTTCAATTGACAGTAATATCGAGGAACTAAACGGGATGACTGGTAGCATAACTGCTTTCATTCCTTCGGCTAAGCTCGCAAATCAACCAGCAGCGGATCTCCCCAATTGGTGGACAGACAATCCGAACCCGGAATTTGCTGAAGGCGATCACATCGGAGCCAAAACAGTTAGTCGCTGGCGTGAAGAATTTCTAGCGGATTTCGCCAAACGAATGAACCGATGCAAAACCCCAAAACCTTCAGAATAAAATGAACTGATTCAGCCGGTTCGTTATATTGAAAAATACGCAGAACACAGGAGCACCCGGATAGTGATCCTATTATTGAAACTACATCTTGCGATGCATGCAGGTTTTCATCTGGCACAAATCACAGTGATAGTCCCGGTACTGCACGTCAGAACCGACACCGATAATTCCGCTAATCGATTTTATCGGATGCATTAAGGCTGATGGCGTTAGCGAAACACCTCCTGTTTTACCCTCAAAAAGAGAAAACAACGCATGCTGGTCGGCCACATCCCAATGACAGTAGCCCGGGCTGTACCGATTGGTAATTTGCATCCCTTGTGCCTGAGCCTCGGCTTGAATACGCTCCTGTAACCGATCGGCCACTGCTTCTGCAATGGCTGATCCGAAAACATTCAGCACATAACCATAAACAGGATCATCACCGCGCAAAAGTCGGTCGGCTTCTTCGGAAATGGTTTTGCCGGCTGTGCATATAAACAGGGCAGCATGGCTTGATTCTCTTAACTCTCCGGTAATTGTTTTGCCCGGCTTCAGCTTCACCCCCTTTAGATGCAAAGAGCGCCCGTTGGTCAGAAACTGCGAAGGTTCAAACAGTTGATAGGAACCGACAATATCGTTTACTGATGAAGCAAGATTTTGCGCTTCACTCAGATAAAAAGGAAAGGGTTCGGGCATCGCATCAAGGGGATAGCCCAGTTCCCGGGAAATGAATTCTTCATCCAGTTCCAATTCTTCAAAACGAAAGGATATTTCGTAAATCATAGCCGACAATATTCATCGTATTTAAGCTGTAAGTTAACGCTTTTATCAAACTGCCCGATCAACACCAATTCGGTGCTGCCTGCCTGCTGATCCAACTCTTTAATTTCGAGCTGATCGAAAACAGCCTGCATGAAACCCTGCTTTCCATTTTCGAGTCGAACAAAACCCTTGGCACGAAAACATGCTCCGTTCAAGTTCTGAACAAACGAGCGCAGTGCTTTTTCGCTAATACTTTGTGCACTTTTAATTACGACCGACTCCACATCAGGGCGCCCGCCGATCGCCTGTTCAACCATAAAGAAACGTGGTTTTCCGCTCAGCTCGTAATCTTCAATTTGTCCGTGCCGGGCCTCGACCAAAGCCGAGAATGGATTCATCTTTTGAATGTCGGTTTTCAGTTCATTCAAATCCCCGTCGTACAGGTCAAGCTTATTCAACAGTACAATATCAGCACTGCGAACTTGATGTTCCAGACGCAATTTTAAAGCCGGAGCCCGGTCGAAATGTTTCGCATCAACCAGGCACCAAACTTTATCCAAATATATTTTTCCGCGTAATTTTTCAGATTGAAAAACCTGCCCAACCCCAAGGGTATCAGAAAGACCGGAAGCTTCCATCAACAGCAGATCAGGCTTTACCTGATCAACAAACTGACGGAGCGAATCGATGAACGATCCCAGCAAACAGACACAAAAAACCGATCCATTATTCACTTCCAGCATCTCGCAACTAAAATCGGCTTTCAGCTCCTGCCCATCGATATTGACAGGCGAAAATTCATTTTGAATAACCGCCACTTTTTTCGACTGAGACAGGTATGGCCAATAATGTTTCAGGAAAGAGGTTTTGCCACTTCCCAGAAAGCCGGTAATTAATTGCAAGGGAATACTCATACGGCCAGTTCTTTTTCGAATGCCTCAATAATGGCAGACTTCGGTGGGATCTGGCTAATAAAGGCCACCTTACCATTCACACAAGTAGTTGGCACATTCTGAACGCCCAACGCCATCATCATGCGAATACCATCCACATTTTTGATTTTGTGTTCGATGACTTCTACTGCTCCATCAAAATCGGCAGCCGCTTGTTTTACCGCTTCGACCATGTATTGGCAAGGAGCACACGAAGCTGAATCAAGTGTAATAATATCGACCACAATTTTGTCGTCGGCAAAATGTCCATCCAGACTCATTGGTTCCAAAGAAGCCACATGCTCCATTTCGCGGGTAGCTTGTTGTGCATACTCACTATAAACAAGCTCGGTTACCGCCTGCAGGTTTTCAACCGGCGTATCCATTGGCAAGTCGCATCCAGGAGCCAAAATAAATCCTTTTACGCCTCCCAAGTCGATACAGCTAACAGCTTCCTTTTTCGAATCCAGCTCGTTCCCAAGAAGCAGCACACTGGTCAGTTTCAGGTTTCCACCAAAACTAATTCCTTTGGCTAGCGCTGTTTCCTTCACAAAATCCAATGGAATATTTTCATCAATCGAAATATTATCGGGACGGCAGTCACACATCACTTCAATGTTTTGTTGCGCATGACCACACACGAAAAAAGAACTATACTTATCTTTCGAACGAACGAAGTCGAAAATTCGTTTGGCATAAGGGCTTACGAAAGTCTCGAAAGACATCGGATCAATCTGGCTGGTCATTGGATCAACTACGGCAATGACATCGCAACCGGAATCCAGTAACATTTCCGAATAGCGCATCCCCACTTCAGTGCAAAAATCCATTAGCTCAACTACATAATCGGGATCTTCAAACAACTTCATAAATATTTCAGTACCCAACAGGTGCAAGGCTAAAGTAAACGGTCCGGTAATTAAACCATACACACCCAATTCGGGGTACTTACCTTTAATGGCTTTGGTCGCCTCCAACACGACAGGAATACGACCATCGGTTGCTTCAGGCAGTTTTAAGTCGGCCAGAGGCGTACCTTCCAACAATGGATGTGAAATCACAGCCGGTGGATTTTCCTTACTCCACACCAGTTTACAACCCAAAATTTCTGCTTCAACCTGCAAGTCGAACACAATAGGAATACCATCAGGTTGATACAAGCTAATGGATTTCTCGATACCTTGTTTAATCAACTCCGCATCTTTCAAGTAAGTTTCTGCGTCAACACCGATAAGCTTTCCTCCATGAACACCCACAAAAGGCACCCAGGGTGCGCGTTTAGTTTCTTCCAGCTTAAAAGCCTTCTTTAATAATTCTATTCCGTTCATATTTTTGGCTTAAGCGGTTTGCTTGTTTAAGAATTCAACGACCCCTTGTGGATCGGGTGCGTAATAGTCGGCGCCGATTTTCTGACTAAAATCTGCATTTACCGGAGCACCACCAATGGTAACCAGTGTATTGGGATAAACAGCTTTAATTTCCTGCGTGATGCGTTCCATGTTGGCCATTGTTGTTGTCAACAAAGCCGACAAACCTACTGCGGCATCCGGATGTTCCTCCAAGGCAGCCAGATATTTATCTGTATTTACATCAATACCCAAATCAATCACCTTGTAACCATTACCCTCCAGCATCATGGCCACCAGGTTCTTACCAATATCGTGCAAATCGCCTAAAACAGTTCCGATTATAAAGGTTCCTTTTTGTTTGGCCTCGCCTGAAGCAAAGAAAGGTTTTAAATGGACCATCGCAGTACTCATTGCCTTTGCCGACATCAATACTTGCGGGACAAACACTTTGTTTTCGCGGAACTTCACGCCAACACGCTCCATTCCGGGCATCAGGCCCTTAGTTAACACATCCTGAGCAGCAACGCCTTGTTCAATTGCCTGACGTGTAATTTCATCGGCTCCGTCCATTCCTTTCATTTGTGGCGGAAACGGAGCAGCCTTATTGACTTTTCCAAACTCTACGCATTCCGAAAGTTGATTCAATAAATCACTCATATTTTATCAGTTTAATCAGGTTCTCCACAAATTTATCGGTGAAAACAGGCATAAAAAATAGTCCATTTTTTGAAAAAGATGTATTATCTTACTTTCTTCGAAAAATAAGAAAATACAAATGATAATAAAACGAAGATTTTCGAAAGTTCCCGACGTTATTCTGAGCGCACAGCGCCATGATGAGCTCACCCTGGACTTGTATTTATGCGAACTGACCGAATTGTTGATGGGTAAACAAACAATCCACAAACAGCTCACTCCCTTGAATGATTACCTATTAATATACTGCACTAAGGGCCATTTATTACTCTCCATTGCTTCCGACAGGGTTTGGATGCAGAAAGAGCAATTTTGTATCATCCCTAAGGGCTTTCAATACCATTTTGAAGTCGGAGAAAGCGAGCCGACAAATGTTTTCTTATGCTATTTTAACGGCTCCAAGACCAAGATACTTGAAAAAGAATTCACAGCGGTTCGAGACCTTGTTCCATCGGTAAACAACCTCGTTGCCAATCGCAAGATGCTGTTTGACGAGCTTTTTGCAAACCTGAGCAGAGGGTACAACAACGCGAACATGCACTATATAAACTTCACCTTTGCCCACCTACTGGCTACATTTGTATTTGCCTCGCGAACCGGGGATGATCTTTTGACCGAGGAAAACCCGATGGTTCAAAACCTGATTAGCTTTATGGAGCAGAATATTGAAAAGAAAATGACATTAAATGATTTTGCGCACGAAAGCGGCTACTCAATTACTTATTTGTCAACGATTTTCAGGCGGGTCACCAACTACAGCCCACTAAGTTACTTTTCACACCTGAAAATTAGCAAGGCCTGCGAATACCTTGATCAAACCAGTATGAAGATTAAGCAAATTGCCTACAAAATGGGCTACACAGACGCTTATTACTTCTCGAAGGATTTTCAGAAGAAAATGGGACTTTCACCCCGCGCTTATCGTCAAAGGCTGAAACAATAAAAAAAGCCAGCCGACTAAGTTGCCGACTGACTTAAAGCAAAAACCAATGTAGAAATTTATATTATTTCTATCTGTTCCTTAAGAATGAATTAAGATGTCCGCTATGATTTCACAAAGCGCAACACCTCCGTTTTGTTTGTAAATTCCACATTCACAATATAAATCCCGGTATTCATGTCAGGCAAACTAAACTCTTTCCGGTAATCACCGTTCACCTGAAGATTTAGTAGCTTCTTTTGAAGCACCCGACCTGAAACGTCAATGACCGTCACCGATTTAATAACATCGCCATTGCTGAACCCCACCAAGGTAAACGACGGGTTGTTAACCGGGTTAGGAACAACGTAAATATCGTTCAGTTTCTCCTGAAGGTCATTCATCCCGGTTGAAAAATCGGGCGTACAGCTTCCCTGGTTATTTGGCGTAAAAAATGCCACAACCTCTTTTGTCTTGCTGTCTCCATCTGCATCAGTCACTGTTAATATAAAGGACGCCATTCCACATGTCGCGCATTTAAATTCAGCGACATTGTCTGTAATCTCCACACTCCCGTTTGTTACATTGGCAGCAACAAATGAAGCAGTAGCCTCATAGCCTTTGAAGAACTCAGTCAAATTGATCGTAATTGGTTTGTTAACCGACTGGATAAAATGTGGTTTAGCCATCCATTGCAGGTAATCTTCCAACTCGGTATAACCGTCACTGTCAAGATCCTGATTGGCTTCAGAGTAATCACCTTCAACCGAATTTATATTTAGATTGTAGTAGTTTTCCCACCAATTAGGAAGGCCGTCTCCATCACTATCCCAGGATGCATCGCGGCTCTCTTCCGGGTAATCTTCCCAGCTACTAACATCCGCCTGATCATCGGGCAAGCCCGCTTTTCCGGAAACGCTGCCGGAGTAGGTGTATGTTCCGTTTAACGACTCATTAATCACCCGAACATCATGGTCATCGAGTTTCGGCTGAACGCATCCCACGTCAGACAAAACATCTTTGTAGGCTGCTTTGGCTGTCTGTGTTTCAACATAAGATTCGAAGAAAGGCTCGCTTACAAAGGTCTCCCAATCAACAATAGCACCATTCGATATCGTAAATTTTCGACCTTCGTCCTGGTTCGTTTCATCAAAATGGCCAGGCATCACATTGCCATCGAAATAAGCTCTTTGTGTTCCATTTCCCGTGCCTTCATGTTGCATGTTTAATGCATAAAAGAAATTAGTTGCCGCTCCCGGTTTATAATAGTTGCCTACAAAGTTGACTTCCATTGCTCCACCGTCGGTAGCCCGGTGGCCCCAGTTGTAAACCACATTGTTCCGTAAATCGAGTCTTCCCGCATAGTAACCGTTTCCGTCCAGCCCTCCGGCTAAACTCCAGTTACGCCCTTCGCAATGGGCCAGCAAGTTATGATGGAAGCTACCAACATCGCCACCAATACTGGCCGCATAGCCGTGAGCAGTACCTTCCGGATAATTCGGGTGACCAGCAACATTTAATGCTTCAGAAATCAGCGTTCGTTGCAGGCTGATATTTTTCCCCGAACGGGAACTAAATGCCTCATCAATCGTCCAGCTAATAGAGCAGTGGTCGATGATGCAGTTATTGCTTCCCTGCATCCCCATGCCGTCCAAGCCATGATCGTAATCACCAATATTTCCTCGTCTAACCCGAATATTCTGAACAATCGCATCGTTTGCTCCACTCAGACCAAAAGGTGCATCGCGCAGGCAAATTCCTTTTCCGGGAGCAGTTTGGCCAGCAATAGTCACATAACTACTCGCCAAAACCAAACGGGATTGTAATGTTATCAATCCTGAAACATCGAAAACAATTGTTCGGGGGCCGGTTTCATTTTCTATGGCATATCGCAAACTACCTTCGCCACTATCATCCAGATTGGTAACGTGTACCACTTTACCTCCACGGCCACCTTTAGCATAGCGTCCGTAACCTTCAGCTCCGGGGAAAGAGAGCTGAGCCAAACGAAATGACCATATATTTCCTTTGGTCAGTGTTCCGTCTTCCTTCTGTTCATCAATTCGCCAGAAATAATCGTTTTGCGTATTCAAGCCGGTCAATTGATATTCAGTTTCAGCTTGGGAACCTTTATACGCAGCATCATCTGTTGTCGCATCAGCCACTGTTGCTGAATCGGTAGCAAAATAAATTAGGTGCAAAGTCGCTTCATCATCGGCTGTCCAGCTAAGTGCCACCGATCCGTTATCGGCAACTACATGTTCGTCCCCATTTTCAGGACTTGGGCTGATGGCTTGGTCGAGCATATTTGGCGTGTTGAGCTCGATGCCGTTTACAACAACATTTTTAAAATCTTCGTCACCAGCTGTCTCTGCCCTAAACGTGATTGCAACATTTTCTGATTCCTGCACGGTAAAAGTCAGATAAACAATCTTAGCTTCGTAATTGGTAGCGGCTCGGATTGTTGGAACAACATTGTCCTCAACAAGCTCTCCGTTAACAAGAATATCGACAGGGCTAAACGTCCCCGCTGTCGGACTATCAACATTATTCAAATAAACCAGCAAGGAATGATCCCCGGCTTCAAGTCCGCTGATGGTCAATGTGATTTCACCTCCAGCATTGCCATTGTCTACAGTTACACCATCACTGACTAACTTTGCCGTGCCAATTCCGGCTTTATACCAATTACTTTTCAATCCAACTCCGGCTGCACCTGTCTTCTCCAAGGTAAAGCTAACACCGTCAAATGTCATGCTTACAGGATTTGTATAGCTAACCCAAGGCTCATAGCCAGGTGTGTTGGTTTCAGATTCACTTCTCCCGGCTTGGTTGAAGTCGATCTTTACAATTGGGCTTCCGGCCCACAGAGAAACTGAGAACATAATTCCGCAAAAAGTTGGAAAAACCCGCCTCGTCAGCATCTTTAATACTTGATATCTCATTAAGTTTAGTTTTGATTTGCAACGAAGGTTTCAGGCTACAGTTCAATTCCTTTTTCCCGCAAACGTTCATGCCATTCTTCACTGGCTTTATTCAAGTCATAACCTTCTTTCGACAGGTAGTTATTAATCCGGCCTTTGTATTTACCAAACCAGGCATGTTTTGCTTTTGATGAACCGGCATCCATCGCTTTTTCGCGCGCCTCAACCAACGCATTCCAAATGTAGGTTTTCTGGTCTTTGGTCAAGTCGGGAAGCATATCCAAATAGCCATCCCAGGTATGCACCAACACACTGTAAGTCATACCATTTTTAACTTCATCAATTTGCTCCGCAGTCAGTTCTTTAGACAAGTCTTTTAAATACGATTTATGCAGTTTAGCCAGATCCTTTTCGCGCTTGGCGTTTAGCTTCTCAATCTCCTTTTCTTTCTTGGCCTTTTCGAGATCCGATTTTTTCAGTTCCTCTATTTTCTCGTCTGTGGTGTCGTGAATGCCATTCAATCGGTAATACTGTGCCGCAATTAAGTCCTGCACCTGCTTCTCTTTCGCGGCATCCTTCAAATCCATGGACTCAACAATTTTTGCTGCCCTTCCGGATACGACTTCCCAATATTCTTGATTGGTAAACTCTTTATAATTCATTTGCTGTGCCATTCCGCTCAGGCTAAAAACCAGGATCGACACAAAAGCGATTAAACTTATCTTTTTCATCTTGTCTGCTTGTTAGTTTTATTGAAAAATTGATTTTAAGTAAGCCACATTGGCTCCGAAATTTCCACGAACATCGCGTGGGTTATTGGCGTCTCTCGACCGTTCTACAATTAACCAGCCACTCCATCCCATTTTATCGAGCGTACTCTTCACCTTCTGCATGTCAATCTCGGGATCGTTCTCTAACCAAACGCTATCTTTATTGGTTGCGTGTATCTGGCAGATCCGGTCGGCTCCCAGTATTTCAAGTTCCTGGTATAAATCGCGTCCGGCTTTCAGAGGGTTTGAGAAGTTGAAACTAATTTGAATAGCCGGACTACCAATTTCGTCCAACAGTTGCACTTCACCCGTTGCATCCAGTGCGGTTTCGATTCCAATTACGACTTCAGCTTCTTCGGCATATTTTGCCACCTCTTTTAGCCGTTCAACAATAGCCTCGCGGCGTTCCGGATGTTGCACAAGGTCACCTTCGACGCCCAAAGGCAGAAATCCAACTTTTGTGCCAACCTTTTTCATGCTAGTAATGCAATCACGAACCGCCTGAACTGCAGTTTCCTTATAGGGGAACGATTGAGCATAAAAACCGGACATGGACAAGGCACAAATTTCAATTCCGTTATCTTTTGATGCCTGTAAAAACAAGTTCAGCAATGAATCGTTGGCCAGCTTGTTATCGAAAGTTGGTCTTTTCCCCAGACCTCCCATATCCACTTCCAATCCTTCAGCTCCAATTTCTTTCGCCAAAGGAAAAGCACTGAGCTTTTGCCGTTTTAGAATCATCAGGTCGACAACAGCAATTTTATACTGTTGTTCTTTTTCGCTTTTCTTACTTGCTGACTGGCAACTAACCGTATTCAGGCATAGCGCAGCAAGCAAAAAGAGACTTATGATTTTATAGTTTGATTTTTTCATTTTCATGTTAGTTTGATTTCAGTCTACATCTTTCGAAGCCAGAAAACAGCGTCCGAATCCTTGTTGGCTTTCAGCTGAACTGATTTTCCTCCTTTTACCCGAACGGACTTACCGACCTGTTCGCCTGATGAAGGGGCAATTTGAACAAGCTGATAATTTCCGTTTGGAACTTCGACCGAATATTCGGGGTTTTTCCCATTCAAAAAGAAGATACTTCCTCCACCTGCTTGCTCTAATTTGTAGACCCCCTCTTCAGCAACATCCACTACGTTCATACCGGAAGCCGCGTCGAGAAAACCGTCAACTTTAATTGCAGGAATACCGGCAAGCGACCCGCCAGCCATAAAAACAGCCCACGCCCACTTATCCGATTGGTCGAATGAATACATGACTGCCTTTTCGGGGAAAGCTTTTTTATAAGTAAGTACATCACTGTATACCTGATCGAACGAACGTTTTCCGATCTTCTCCAAACGCATATGCTGACGAGGCGCTAAATGTTGACCGCCAAGTGGTGCAAATTGGCTACCGTCGTCACGACTCGACCAGTATCGAATATCAATCAAGTCAACGATTTTTGAGCGAACCGGGTCAGCCAGAATAGAATCCTGAACATCTTTGGTAGCGCTCAATCCTACCAACTCATGAATACCGGTTTCTTTTTCCCATTCAGCAATCGCATCCAGCCAGAACTGCATGAAATGAAGCGGTCCGGTATATTCGGCACTCAATAATTGAATGACACCATTATTATCCTTGAAATTATCCAAACACTGCCGGATGAACTTTCGATGCAATTCGCGACGAACCGGGTTGGTTACATCGTAGAAATGCTGATCCATAAACACACGCTTGTCTCCTGCAAAAGGTACTGGCTCCGGAAAGCCGGTGTTATTGATATTATTGACTGTTCGCCAGGGTGAATCAACCCAGTGTGCGCCTGCTTCAATAATGTTGTGTTGAAAATAATTTTGATGAATCAGCAATAGCCCTTCCTGATCGGCCATATCGGCAAATTGCTTCAGGCGCCCCCAGTACCAAGGGTTGTATTTCGTCAAGTCATACTTGCTCAGGCCATCCCAAGCCAACTCTTTACCGCTACGGGCAAAAGGCAATTCGTAGTATGGAGCCCAAGCCTCACCATCCATCCTGCGGATGCGCTCGTGATCATCGCGACGGCGATCATACCAAAGCGCATAATGCTGCTCAGCCCCAATCATATTTGCATCCGTCATCCATTGGATGACATCCGTCAATCGATCGGTATATCCGGTTCCCAGTCTTCCCGGCACATAGCGTGTAATTGCGGGCTGGGCCTGTTTCACTTTTCGCGGACGCAAGCTACCGTTCCACCATGGCACCGTATGTCGTTTACCGGTCAGCACCTCTTCTCCGCGAACTAACCATCCGTTATCAACATGCATTTTTGGCGCTAATTCCTTCGGCGCATCGGTCGATTTTTTGATATTTAGCCTGCTGTATGCAATTGCATTTTCTGAAGCTAATGAGATTGGATTTTCGGCTGCCTTTTGTTCGATGAATTCAATCAATGTAACAGCCGGGTGTTCTGCAAATTTTGTTAGCTCTGCAGCTTCTTCCAAAGTCGGGCTACTCGTTTCATTGGTTGTTATATCAATCACCGGCGATTTGGGTAGTTTATCAGCCCCAATACGCTCGCCTAGTTGAGCAAAAAACAGACTTCGTGGATGAATATGCTCATTGGCATTTTTCCAGTAGCCATTGCCTGCAAATTGTGCCCAGGCACCAAACGCCCAATTAGTCGCTCCCGGTGGGTTGTAGCACTCTATTAATGCCGCAGAACATTGCCAGAACATGCAATTGGCAGCCGTCCATCCGGCGCCATGGTCATGCATTTCCCGATTCCGGAAACTCAGCGCATTACCATCAACATTTACAATATCGAACAACGCTCCCGATGCCCAACTATCAACAGTACCGCTAAAGCTCGAAGCCAAATGCGATTCACACTGCACAAATGCATTTGGGCCGGCAGCACATGCTCCTGTTGAAAAATCGTGATACCCAAACTCCGCATACAAGCGCAGAAACAGACACTGCTGACCTTCGGTAAAAAAAGTATTGCGACGCAATGCTGCGATCTCGGACACAGGATCAAACGACATACAATCCTGGACAGTAATCCGCGATGCTGATTCGAAAACAGCAACAGCAGAGCCAGCCAGATTTTTAAATTGAACTCGTCTAACCCACGCATCCGTCGTATTTTCAAAACTGATTCCATTCCAGCAATGTTCTTCATCTTTCACATTGTCCGTATTGAAATCGGAAATAATACTCAAGTTCTCTATTCCAATGTGATTAATCCTTTCATCAGCCTGATAAGCTTGAACAAAAGCACCTCCGTATTTACGATCAAGAGCCGTCGTCAAGGGTGCATCCAGCACCAGGGTATCTCCTTTTACCGAGACCACGGTCCTATCCCATCGCAAATCTCTTCCCCCGGGCTTCCACCCCAGCCAATCCGTTTCGCCACCAAACCAATTCATTTGCAACAAGTCAATCCAGTTTTGGGTTGAAGGGCGTGTAATGGCCACTTTTGTGCCTACCGGAAACATCGTCGTATCTTCTACCTTCAACTTAAACGATCCGACAGGAACGTAATCCTGATTCAGCCCTACCTGCTTCTCATTCAGTGTTACCTCTTCCCCTTCGATCCGAATCAAAGTTTCACGGCTAATACCAGCGGCTTTTAAAACCGTGCCGTTATTTCCGAAACCGGCTCCGCGAATCACAATTCCGGAATCATGAATCATCAATCGGCCAGCCAGATTATACTGCCCCGGCTCTAACAACAAAGCACCTCTAAAACCATTCTTATCGAGAGGAAGCCCCGCCAAATAATTAATTGCTTGTTGCAAGCTTGCCGTAGCATCACCTTTTGTTGGCCCCAGCATCACTTTTACCGGAACAAAAGGAATATTCTCGGAAGAAGCCTTGTAGCCACAATAGGAAAAATCGGGAACCCGATTTCCCAGCGTGTCCGCTGAATAAACCAAATTCCCGATTTCTGATAGCTGAAGCGGCGGTGTTTGTTCTTTTTTCTTCTGCGCATTTGCAGACCAAATAGCTCCTAAAGAAAGTAGTAGCAAAAAAACATGTTTCAACATCTTACTCATATTTCTTTTAAAGCGTCCGGACACCATCTTCATTTTTAAAGTTTTAATTGATTACCAAAGTTTACCGTCTTTTTTGTTCAACGTATCGTAATCATTCTCCTTGTTGGTCCAATCAACTTTCACAGTCGGATCAATTCCGTTAATGTATTTTTCGATGTTTGTATAACCATCGCCGTTAAGGTCTCCGTTAGCGTCAGATGGGTCATTCGGGTTCAATTTATACTTTTTCTCCCAAGCATCTGGCATACCATCGCCATCAGAATCTTTGTAAGGTGTTCCTTTGTATTCAGGATAACCGCCAACTTGAGCAATATCGGTAATAATTCCTTTTTTGTACGAATCTTCCGGCAAACGACGGTATTTAAAATGAGGAACATGGCTTAAATCAACATTCTTCGGATATTCGACAACACCGGTTTTAACCTGCTTGGTAACACGCGCATCTACAGCATCGCGTTTGGGGAAGGTAGCACCTGCATTGTCCAACACATATTCGAAAGCCTCTTTTGCAGGATAAATAGTCATATAAGGCATCGGATGCGGGTTATCCCATTTGATGTAGGGCGTATACTCGCCGGCATCTTCCATCTCTTCGATCTGCACACCACCATCCCAATTGTCTTTTGTTACTTTATCGTTTCCTTCAACAACGTTTCCATTCACATAAACCAAGCCGTAAACTTTCCGGCCATTCATGGTATAACGCGATTCAGGCTTCAGTATTCGATGCCCCACTGGTGAATCAGCAGGCGTTAACGGACCAGGTTTAAAATAGTTATTGATGATGTTGTAACGAGCAGTCTGGTCTCCACCATCTAAAGAACGGTGTACCCAGTTAAACAAAACATTATTGACAAAATTGAAGACACCATTCCAACCGATCGATGGATTCCTTCCGGTATTATCAGCCCAAAGGTTGCGAATAAAAGAACAATTCTCGCCACCAATGGTACTTCCAAAAGCATGATTCCAGGTATCCAGTCCTTCAGAAAAAATTGAATTTTGGATGGTGATATTCACGGTACCCAGTTTTTCTTCCGGTTTACGAGGATCAGTCAGATACATGTGACGATAGATCGACATGTTTTCATCGAGTCCCCAGCTGGCCGAAATATGATCGAGCATAATGTTTCCGACCGGGTTACCACCAATGGCATCGTCACGACGACCAACCCAGGTTTCACCCCTGCGGAAACGCATGTGACGAATGATCACATCGTGCGTATTAATCCAAACAGTTTCACCGGCAATACAAACGCCATCGCCAGGTGCTGTTTGTCCGGCAATAGTGATATAAGGTGCCCGGATAATCAGTGGAGATTTAATGCGGATGATCCCTGCAACATTGAAAACAATAATCCGCGAACCACCAGTTTCGCAAGCTTCGCGAAAACTACCAGGACCATCATCGTTCAAGTTAGTTACTGTAATTACTTGTCCACCACGACCTCCAAAGGTGTACATACCGCCACCTTCAGCACCAGGGAAAGCAGGAATTACAGCCTGTGGCAAATCAGTCGGACGCTTTGCCCAAGGTACATATGGTTTCCCTTGAGCGGCTTCTTTTTCGATAGCCGGTATCGCTTTTTCCCAAGCTATGTCGGAATGCTCTTCCGCTGCCTTCATCAGTTCTTCTGCTGCATGTTTCACTGAATCCGGAATTGTTGGATACTGTGCATACACAGAACCTGAATAGAATGTGCAGGCTGCTAATGCAATAACGACTCCTAATCTTCTAAACTTCTTTCTCATAATATTATACTTTTCTACAATTACCTCTAGATCAATTGCTTATTTTCATTTCAATTATTAAACAAAAACTATTCCCTATATTTTTAGCAAATAGCAGTTACCAATAGGTGAGGTGCCGCTAATTGGATCACACCCAACGGGGCACAAGTAGTGTGTTTTACTTGTAGCTTCTTCATTAAACATCTATTTCCAGCACATCGGTTAATGAGGTTTAATTGAGTGCAACATGTTCGAATTCATTTTGAAATATCTTAACAGAAACACTTCTCTCATCATGTTACGTCTTCAAAAATAATACAAAAATGATAACGTTTACATTTTACAGGGCACTATTTACGAGTATTTTAAACTTTATTTTTAAAACTAACATGTAATCGTTACAACACCAGAATATTACTTTTAAAAATAGGTTGTAGAACATACTGAGGGTCTCTTTTAGAAAAATTAAAAAATGGTTTAACATGAAAACTCCTTTTTAAGGAAAGAAAAAAACCGCTGAGAATAATCTCAACGGTTTCTCCTATATCAGTTAACAACTCGTCAGTCTGTTCTAGAGTGACTCATCATCATAAATCGAGTTTCTATTCATATAACGCTGGATTACCTTTCGATGCTGAACCACCGGTAATCGTAAAGTCCAGGTTATTCAGATTGGCAAATGTGACAGAAACTGTAGGTCCTGCGAGTGGATTATTCACCGTATTTGAGTTTGCACCGTACAATTGAGCTAAAGAAGTTCTTGTAGTCATCGACACTGCATCGGCCGCCTCATTTGTTGACGGGTTAAAGTTGTAGCCATTAGCTATCTGTCCGGTCCTTGTTGAATACGAACCATTGCTGATATTGGCAAACAAACAATCTTGCACAAAGATACCACCCGCGTATGATTTTCCCTCATAGTTGTAATCTTCAACCAGGAAGATTGGAGCTTCATCAGCAATTGCAATCAAGGTCGTGTTAGAAAGCGTAAACGTACTTCCCAAGGTGTTGTTATTTAAATTCTTACCAGCGTCAATTCTCACCAAAGAATTTCCACGTGTATAAACATCACCTTCAATCGTACCACCTTGAGTGGCTACCTTATAAGCTGTTGATCCCTCGATTGTAATATTTTTAACAGCTGAACACCAATATGGGTTACCTGCCTCAAATTTCGAGTTTACGCCTTCCTCGTCCCATTTTCTGAAGTCAATCAGGCTACCGTAAATATTTGCAAAAGTCGTATTCGAAATCGTAATACTCTCGAGTCTTTGGTAAGCCTCTTTCGGCGAGTAAATCGCTGATCCGGTATAATTAACAACCCAACAATCCTGAATATTGATACCAGTTGCCTCAGCAGGAACACCTTGTTCCACAACATCCATATTGGCACTTTGGAACGTAATGAAGTTTTCTAACTCATTATTACCATCGATGTTTAGTCGCATCAAGTTGAGCATACCGCTTTGTTCCTGGTATTCAACAGCCAATTTAATCGTTACAGTAGAAGCTTGCGTACCGTCGTAAGACTCAGGTCCCATCAAGTAAATATCGCCGGTAGGCATGGGGCCTGAATATTCGTAATCGGTTGTTTGTTCAGCAGAAAGCGTAATTGCACCGCCGCTCGACATAAATTCTTCGATAGCCATAGCCAATTCGCTACTGTTGTACACAATTGCTCCACCTGACATTGATGTTTTCAACGTATAGCGGCCAACAACTCCGCCGTCCTTATCGATCAGTTCTGCAGTATAACCAGTAAAAGAAACCAACCCTTCAACGGTTATCGAAGTAGAAGAAGAAGGAATCTCCATTTCAACAACAACAGCCGTTTCCTCAGCATTCGGATTCAGATCATCTTCATTCGGCGTCACGACAATTTTCTTTGCCACCCCGGCACCAATAGGTTTCCATTTAAAGGTTGCTGTTGTTGCAGTTGTTGCAACTTTCGTATTACTTCCCACGATGTCGTCAATAACAGACTCGAATGTGATCGTTGCCGCATGCCCCTGAGTTTCGTTCATATAGGGCATAATTTCCACTTCGTATATTGTTCCGCTCAGGAGTTCTTCATCAACCAGCACACTATAATCATCAACTCCTTCTATGTGAGTAACTTCTTTGACCGTTGAGATTGGCGTGCCACCTTCTTCAATCAGTCCCTTATAGGTGGTCACTAAATAATGAGTAGCAGGAGTTTCGTCCCGATCTTCCCACGTATAAGTTCCCATATTGTACGTGCTTGAGAATTTATCTTGATCAAGCGAATAAGTCAGGTTAATCGGCTGAAAAATGAATACTTCATCCCCTCCGTCTATGTCATCTTTACAGGCATTAAAGGCCATAGACATACTCAGTACCACCCCAAGAAGTACCAAGTAATTTATAATTTTTTTCATATTCTTATTTTTAAAGAATTCTGTTCAATAATTTAATTTGAAGCGTAATATTATTCTGCCTGGAAATCAAATGTTCCCGCAGCACCAGTCTCAGTACTCCATCCTTTTGTCTGCACCAACCAATCATTTTGGGTAAGCAGGTTTGAACGGAAGCCACTCACATAGTAGTTGTTATTCCATGTAAACACATTCTCTTGCTGCAAGTACTGATCCATATAATTGGACAGTTCCGCTTCTTCAAAATTAGCATCATACCAAGCGCCTAAGTCCTCCAATTGACTTTGAAAGTTGGCCGAGTTTGGATCGGCTGCGACTAAGTTAGCCTCAGCAATCGGATCATCTTTGCCGGAAACAGTACCTGTGTATTTAAGGAAATAACCTCGGCGTGCGCCACCGGCCATTGGCTCTACACCAATCTTGTTACAGGTATTATTTGTGGTAATCGCTTCGTCTCCTCCATCGTTGAACAACATCCAGCGTTGCATATCCCAGTAGCGTTTACCTTCGTATGCCAACTCAACCTGGCGCTCGTATAAAACGGCGTTAAATGCATCCATTTTTCCATTTGGATTATCAATCTCTCCGGCACCTACCCTGTTGCGAACACGATTGATGTATTCCGCAGCCATGGCTGTATTGCCAACACCTGCGTAACCTTCGGCCATGATTAACAAAAATTCAGCATAACGATATTCCATGATGTTAATTCCCGACAACGAATAATTCGTACTGGATGCACTGGCATTTCCAGACATTTTACGCACAAACACGGGGCTCTGAATATTATCATTCTCGCCGGCGAAATAGTTAGTAGAACCCGATTGCCACATGTAGGTATATAAGGTGTCTGCAGTATTCTCCTGGTAAGGCCAAATTACCCCGTTAAATGCAAATGTGCGATAAAAACGAGGATCCCTGTTCAAAAAGAATTTGAAAGAATCGTAACCGTTTCCGGGAGTTGGACGGGAACCGTCAGCCATTGGAAATAGATCAATCATATCGCGGGGAACAGCAACGCCCCCACTACCACCCTGACTAGCCAGGCGCAAACCATTTTCCCAGTTGTTTTGGTAAGCATTGCTCGAACCGCTTTCCGGGGCATTCAATAATTGAATGACAATTGCCTCCATATTACTTGACGCACTGTAAGCATCTTCGCTCAACATTTCTTCCCAATCTTTTACAGAACTTCCATAAAGGCCATAACCTTCAGCCTCCAAGGCGGTTTCTGCCTCCATACCTGCATTTACAACATCCTGCCATCTGGATGCATCTTCCCAGTTCGGGTTAAACAGCGGACTGGCATAAGTTAACAGCACACGAACTTTTTGGGCCAGCGCCGCACAGGAAGTAGGACGTCCATAGTCTGAAGCAGGATCGCTCCAGGTACCGGGAAGCAACTGGGCTGCCATATCCAAATCAGAAATAATTTGCGCAACCGTTTCTCCTGTTGTGGAACGAGGAATTTTGATCGATTCATCATCACTTGATGAATTTTGCACACTGGTCACAATTGGAACACCACCATAAACCTTCATCAAGTCGTAATATTGTAAAGCACGCAGATAATACATCTGCCCTTTCACTTCATTTCTGAATTTTTCAGAAAGGTAATCAGCTCCGTAAGCATCTATCTTCTCCAGAACATCTGTAACGTACCGAATCCGGTCGTACGAATAGTTCGTAACCGAACTGCTCAGGCGGTCAGGACCAATGTATGATGGAAACATGGAGTCATCTCCGGTTGAATAGGATGCATTTGTTTGAATCCACTTATACGAAGAAATTCCTCCTCCACGCTCTTCAGTAAGGCGAGACGGCATATTTGTATAAACTCCGACCAAATTCCGATCAGGCGAAGTAAAACCCGAAAAATAGTAGGTATAAAGTGTCGCCACGTGGCGATTCAGCAAGTTTTCACTTTCGTAGATATTATCTCCAAAGCGGTCAATTGGCCCGGCTTCCTTTAAAAAATCTTCACTGCAAGAGTTGAACGCAGTCAGAATAGCCAGCCCTAATGTTATATGTTTCAGTATATTTTTCATTTGAATAATCTTTAGTATTAAAATATAATCTTCAATATCCTGATTAGAACTGAACATTTACTCCCAATGACCAGGAACGTAAAGTCGGATAGCCGGCCGTTGACGAGTCGTACATATTTCGATATTTCTTCGGATATGGATTGTATAAATCCCACAGGTTATATCCAGTCACAACAAAGGAAGCTTTATCGACACCGATAGCCTTCATCCAATCTTTTGGTAGATTATAGCTTAAAGACATATTTCTTACAAAGCATCTGAATGTGCCTACTTCCCAGAAATCTGATTCGTTCAGGTTGCCGGATACAGATGAAATTGGGTAACGCCCAGCCGATGGATTGTTCGGATTATACATATCAGCCCAAAAAATCTCAGGATTCCAGAAGAAATCATTGGTGTATGATTGTACTCTGTCAATATATCTTACACCTCCCCACGAAGTGCTAATCTGTGTTTTTAGTCCGAATGATTTATAGTTAAGTCCCAGGTTCGTTACAAACCCATGATGGGCATTTGCTTTTGAAAGCTCGTAGAAATCCTGGCTACCATCTTCACCAATACGACCGTCGGCTTCGCTCATCGAGCCATCGTCATTGGGTTTACCATAACGGTCCTGGTAAGCCAAGTTACCCAATTGCATTTGACTTTTATCGGTAACACCAAAGTAGTAAGCTCCATCGCTTCCTGCAGTCGTAGCATTTTGCGACAGGTAGTCCCAATAGCTATCTATATCTCCCTGGGTGCGAAGAATACCATCGCCACCCGAAGTCGCTGTCCAGGCTTTATAACCGAACGAAGGACGGATGGTTGATTCGCCTTCCTTCATGCTAACATCGGCAGGATACCGATAGTTCGATTCGAAATACTTCACAACCTTGTTGTTACTGCGTCCCCAGTTAACACCAATGCTATAGCGCAATTCGGAACCAATTTTATCGCTCCATTGTATCTGTGCTTCATATCCCCAGGCATCAATCGCGCTGTAGTTTTGTTCCGTGAAGGCTCCTCCTGTTGTAATCGGAGATCCCAGCTGTGCACTCATCACTGTCAACATATCTCGCGACATATCGTAGTAAAAATCAAAGCCCAGCGTCAGACGATCGTCCAGCACGCTTGCATCAATACCAAAGTTATTTTTGTAGGTTTTATCCCACTTAACATCCGGGTTAGGAGATTTCCCAGGCTTTAAACCTTCGACTTTGTTACCTCCGTCTTCGCCAAACCCTGTACCACCGTCTGAAGTATAATCATACTGTTGCAACCAAAGCCATGCACGTATATTATCCTTACCGGTAACACCAAGCGAATAACGAATTTTTAAATAATCAACCCAAGGCAGTGCATTTTCAAACCACGATTCCTCAGACATGACCCAACCTAAAGAAAGGGAAGGAAATGTCCCCCAATAGTTATCCGGGGCAAATTTTGTAGAGGCATCGCTACGAATAAGGAATGACGCCAAATACCTGTTTTTGTAAGAGTAGTTCACACGACCAATGTATGACATCGAGGCATTTTGATATCTCATGACATAGGACCCATCCTGAATATCACCGGCAGTAGAACTACCCCCTAAATAGGGATCATCCGGGTTGGAATAGATCTTACGCTGACTGCTTCGGTATCCTTTGGAACGTTCTATTGCCCCCATCGCAGAGATAGTATGTTCGCCGAATGAACCCGAATAATTGACGTAAAAGTTGTATTGGTCTCTTTTGTTATATTGGGTATCATAAAGAATCTCCAAATCATCACCCCCATTATTTGTTGCCGATACAAAACTGGCATCAGGGTCGTACAGGTGGTGGTTAACCTGATTTGTATTTTCCTGGTACAACAACTCTACAGGAAGTGCGACCTGGTCGCCCTCGGTGTAGCTTTGCTGAATGCTGTAGGTTCCTTTCACCGATAAGCCTTTGATAAAAGGCACTTCATATTCCAACCCGAAATTAGCATTATAAGACATTGACTCTTCAATGGATTTGGAACCCGAAGCCTCATTTGCAAAATAGTTCCATCCCGCCATGCTCGATTTCGAGTTGACCGAAGATGCCGTAGTCGCAATCGTCGTTCCCATTAGCGGAGAGAAAAAGTAGTTATCGTCTTCATACGCTACTTCCCATGGGATATGCGTTGGCATGTGCAAAAGAACGGCGTAATCACTTCTCGTCCCTGTAGCATAACCATTCCTGATATTTGCGCTGGCTTTTGTGTACGAACGTTCCAGATTTCCCTTGTTTGCACTAAGGTTTGCATTCAATTTTAAGCCATCTGCAACTTTCACCGTTACATTTGAACGGAAGTTATAGCGTTGATAGTCCTGCGACCCCAGGTTTGCTCCCTGATCAAAAACAGACATCCCTGCATAATAGGTCGCATTGTCTGAACCGCCGCTAACCCCTACCGAGTGTCTTTGTGTCATACTCGCCTTCCAGGCTTCGTCAAGCCAGTTGTAATTGGCGCGGGACATATCGTAGATCTCGTTAATCGAGTAAAGGTCATTTACTTCCGCGTCGCCGGTAATATCCACGAGCGTATTCCAGTAATTACCGTATTCTTCTCCGCTTAAAACTTTACCGTGGCTGATTGCATCGTTATAGGTAACTTGCCCGGAATAAGTAATTTTTGCAACTCCTCGCTTTCCTCTTTTCGTTGTAACAATGATAGCACCTTGCGCCGCACGAGCTCCGTAAATTGCAGCACTCGCATCCTTAAGCACTGTTATATTTTCGATCTCAGAAGGGTCCAGCATATTAAACTGTTCCAAGGTTGGAAGGCCGGTATTGGCATCCAATTGCATCACATCGTCAATGATTACAAGAGGAACTGAAGTACCTCCGTCTTTCGACAGACTAAAAGTCTGGCGAATGCTCACATCAGCCGATTCACCCGGCCGACTGGAAACATTGCTGATATTAAGCCCGGGAATTACCCCTTGCAATGATTCCGACAAATTTGAAACCGGAAGTTCGGAAATTTCCTGCGCTGATACAGTAGCGACAGCAGCAGTAAGAGCTCCTTTAGTTTGTGTTCCGTATCCTACAGCAACAACTTCTTCAAGTGCAATATTTCCGGAGGCCATTGTAACATTAATGGAAGTTCTCCCTTTTACCGAAATCGTTTGAGTTTCCATTCCGATAAACGAAAATATAATAGAACCGTCGGCAGGAACTTGTGCGAGCGAATATTTACCGTTGACATCGGTTATCGTTCCGTTTGTTGTTCCTGCGATAACAACTGTAACGCCGGGAAGCGGGCCAGTATCGTCTCTGACTACCCCCGATACAGTAATAACGTCTTCAGATTGCATTGTAGCCGAAGGTGAGTCAGCCGACACAATAACGATCTTATTACCGGAAGCAAGATTGTATTCAAGGTTTTGTCCTGCAAGAACCTCGCTCAGAACGGTCTCAATTGATGCATTCTCTGCCTCAATGCTTACCAATTCATCAAAATTCACATCATTACTTTCGTAAATAAACTGATAACCTGTGCTCTCTTCAATTCTGTGTAGAATGGTTGACAACTTCTCATTTGAAGCTTCGATAGTAATTGTTGAAGCAAGAGTGCCAACCGATGCTGTAGCTTGTACATGTGTAAATAACATGAAAGCAAACAGCAGACACGTCATTTTCGCCGGAAAAGGTAGTCTCCCAAAACCCGGAGCTAACTTAGAATAAAGACCTTTTCTCATAAAATTTTGTGGTTTAAATTAGTAATTATCGTGTTCATATTAGTTAAATAGTGCTGGTTTGAGAATGCAACAACTTTTCCTAAACTTCCATCGTCTTTACAACCAGCGACCTCTTCATTCGGCCAAGTAGTAATCAAATGGAAACGTTTACATGGAATGCCAGTCAGGTTTTTATTTTGTGATTGCAACAACTCTGAGCTAACCTGGAGTAAAGATTTGTTTTCGTAGAACTCTAATATTTAAAGCATTGTACACTTTAACTATTGTTTTCAATAAGCACCTCTTAACTCTAAGTCAGCATCAGGTTTGAAATCGGATAACACTCCATCATGCAGTCAAAAGTAATAAAAAATAATGGTAACGTTTACATTAAATTTCAAAAAATATAATAACTCGTGCAAAACTGGCTACAATAACCTAAAATACAACTAATTGACAAAATACAAAGAATATTATCAAACCTGTTCCACACGACATTAACTTTCAAAATCACGTAATAACATGGCACAAAAAAAAGCAAGCCCGGAGGCTTGCTTTTATATTATTTGTATGTGATCAGATTAGTTAACAACAACCGTCATTTGAGCAGTGTTACCCTCGCTGTCTGTGATCGTAATGATAGCAGTTCCGGAAGCAACACCAGTAACAGTTAATCCATCGACAGTGGCAATAGCTTCGTCGCTTGAAGTCGCAGAAGCAAAAGTTGCACCTTCAACTTCAGATTTAAACGTAATGTCAAGTGTACCAGCAACATCAACACCGTTGTTATTAAATTGCCAATAGTTATCAGCGTAAGAAAGGGCTGCGAGAACACCATCTTCATACTTTTGGCCAGATGGAGCTTCAGCATAAACTACTGATTTACCGTTTTCAGTGAAATTAATCACACCTTGATCAGATATTGATGCGATATTCGTATCAGACATTCTGAAAGTAATATTGCCTTCGTCTCCTGGCACATTGGTGTAGAACATCACTTGTACATTTGCATCGTTAATAGCAGTCGCATCGGCGTATTTCATACGAACCTGAGCACGGTTTTTAACTTCTTTATTCGCCTTCGTATTATAAGTTTTCTCGTAACTCTCACCATCGGAAGTATTAAGAACTACCGTGTAAGCATCCTCAGAATATGGAAGATCGTAGAATGAGATATATTTGAATTCACCATTTTTACCATCTGCCGGATCAATTTTTTCATGAACATATGCCGCTGTAAGCGCAGCAGCTTCATCGAATGTCGGAGTCACATAAGGAGCGTCCGCGTTAATATAGGAATATTCATAAACTGTCTTGTCTTGACTCCATGCACCAATCTCAGCAAGGACGTTACCGGCAGCATCTTTAACTTGCACGGATGAAATATCTTCATAAGTCACACCATTTCCAATCTGGATACGATCAGTGATTCTACGACACTCAGCCATGCTGTTTTGTGCAGAAGAAGCATCTCCATACCAAACAGACTCATTTTTAGATGCCTGTATTCCTGAAATTGGACTTGGCATCGTTGTATTGGTAGAGTCTAACACAGTACCCGAGGCATCAACAATATCGAACCAGTAAGACTCGTTTGAAATAAGAGCTGAAACTGTTACAGCAGTATCTGCTACAATAGAACCTACTTCTGCATAGCTAACTGCATCGCCTCTGACGTAATATCCACCATCTACGATAGGGGCACCACGCAAATAAACATTTACACCTGCTGGCACAATACCACTGTTAACACAGGCAATATCCCAGTCGAAAGAAATTGTAGTAAGCGTTCTGTCTGTAGTGGCAAACTGATCGTGAACTGTTGGATTTTTCCATACTGGATCTTCTGATCCCTCAACTGTAATTTTCACCTGAACAGTCACCCCGGCTTTGAACTTATCGCTTCTTCCGGTAGGTTTCATAATAAAAGACCCATTTGTATAATCGGGCAAGAAAAAGAAGTCGATGGCATTTTTATCAGCCTCAAGATCACCTCCTAAGAGCGTAACCTCTCCTGCTTCATCATAAACAACAACATCAGTAACGGTCATCTTTTCAGTATCCCAGGTATACTCAACTGAACCGTTAAGCAAACGAAGCTCTGTAAACGTTGGAGCAGGTTCAGCAGCGATAACTTCCACAGGAATAGTTACTTTAAGACCAGAAGAAGTTCCTGATACCGATACAGTTGTATTTCCACCCCCTACAGCTGTAACAACACCTGTATTGCTGACACTGGCCACAAGAGGATCAGCTGAAGTGAATGTGTAATTTTCCGTAAAAGCTTCACCATCTTTAGTGGTTGACGCAGTGATCGTTTCAGTAACAACATCTCCATCGTTCATGTCTAAGCTAATGGACGTAACATTTGTTGTCATTAGGTAAACCGGTTCTGCCACCTCGTCGTCCTTACATGACACCGCGATAACCCCAAGGATTAAAGCAAGAACTGGCAACCATCTTAGATTTGAAAACGTTTTCTTCATAAGTTGATAAATTTTAATATTAGAAATCAATAGTTAATTGTGATCTAGTTTGGATTACAAACGTAAACAGAAGAATTTAATGCTGCAAGCATTTTGCCGGATAATTTAAGATATTGAAAAGCCTAAATAACAGTTAGTTTCAACAAAACAAGAGCTAACAATCTAATTATCCGAAAGATATAATGTAAACGATTACATTTAATGTTTTGAAAAATGTTTGGCAACATAGCAGCCACACGATAGCGCCGAATTTCAGCTTTCACCCTCTTGGTAAAATATAAAAATCAGCTTTTAATAAACCAAATGGGCTCTAATACACATTTACAAATACCAGTCTAAATACGCTAAACAACAGTTATTAAACAAGATACATCACATTAAGCTTTTATTGTAAACGTTTGCATAACAGTTCTTGCAGTATGGTAAGCTTCTCGGGGAGACTTCGCTGGAGACCGTCGGGCGGGCAATGTTCCTTACAGCGAACTAATGTTTTATTGTGAGTCAGTTCGATGTCCATTTCAACCTGCATTTGTGCTTTGAGCTGCTGCAGCATTCTATGTTATAGCTGCCATGCTTTAATGTATGTTGGTAAACGACCATTGCTGCAGTGCAGTTTTTTGCAAGAAAACAATCCACAGTTATTTGAACGCCCTCAACACCCCTCAAACAATTGACACAGTTAATCTTCACACAAAATCTGAGACACTATCGAGAAATCATGATTTATTCCAGAGAAATCATGATTTATTCCAAGAAAATCATGATTTATTCCAAGAAAATCATGATTTGTTCCAGAGAAATCATGATTTATTCCAAGAAAATCATGATTTATTCCAAAGAAATCATGATTTGTTCCAAGAAAATCATGATTTATTCCAGAGAAATCATGATTTATTCCACAGGAATCATGATTTGTTCCAGGAAAATCATGATTCTTTCCCGGAAAACATTATCCCCAACGGTGCTAAAAAGGTTACCGGGTAGTTTCTGGACGTTGAAACTGGACGGGCACAATGCCAGCAGCCCCTTCCCTTTTTCTTTTTAAACAGATCTTTTGGAGGAGTTTCGACACAAAAAGAGGGAAGCAGTTTTTCTCTGCATCCCTCTTTTTATCGCTTGCGTTATTTCAATAAAATAGACTTAATGCCCGTTAAAGAGTATATAAAGTCCAACCATGACAACAACCAAGGCGATCCACAGGCCGACAACCCCTTTTGAAGGCTTCGACAATTTCCCGTAGTCCAATTCGTTAACGGTATTGCTTGTTTTATCGAGCAATGAAATAACGACAATCAATACCGAGAGAACCACAAATAAAATAAAAGAAAGCAACAGGAAATGAGGCCAAAAGTCATATTGTTCTTTCGGGAAAATCCACAGGTAAAACACTCCGGTTCCAATACTTAAGATCGTTCCTACAGACAAAATAAAGTTGGCAGCTCTGCGCGTTGTTTGTTTCCAAAGCACTCCGGACAAAAAGACAACAGCCATTGGTGGCGCAATGAAACCCAAAATTGCCTGGAACACATCGAACAGGTTCAGGCCTTTAATCGAGTCGATGCCCAATGCCATTAAAACAGCAATAGCGGCTCCCAAAACTGTTACCACCCGACCAATCTGCACAATCTCTTTTTGCGTGGCTTTTGGGCGGAATCGCTTCACATAGATATCCATCGTAAAAACGGTACTGAGAGAGTTCAGTGCTGAATCGATGGTACTCACCAAAGCTGCGATCAACACAGCCATGACCATCCCAATCATCCCGGAAGGCAGCAAACGAGTGACCATCGTCATATACGCTTCGTCCGGGTTCGAAAGATTTGGAAAAAGAACGAAACAAGTGATTCCCGGGATAATGAAAAGAGCAACATCCAGAATCTTTAACCAACCTGTAAAGTTAGCACCAAGCTGCCCCTGCTTCAAATTTTTGGCACCCAAAACCGATTGGACCATCGACTGGTCGGTACACCAAAACCAAACGCCCATTACCGGGTAGCCGAGTACGATAGCCAGCCAGGGATAATTGTCATTGTCCATCGGCAGCAATAAATTCCAGTAATTGCCTGGCGTGTGCTCGAAAACAGCCATCGGTCCTCCGGCTTTCACCAAACCGACAACCGTCAAAAACAAGGAAACAGCTATCAGTAAAATCATCTGAAATACGTTGGTGTAAGCAATTGCTTTCAATCCACCGGCTATAGTGAAAAAGCCAGCGATGCAGACCAGAATAATCACCGAAATCCATAGTGGGAAATTGAGGATTTGCCCAACAAGGATCCCCCCGGCAAAAAGCGTCAGCGCTAACCACGAAATCAGTATGGTCACCAATGTGTACCATGCCAAAATACTTCGTGTCGACTGTCCAAAACGTTTCCCCATAAATTCAGGTAATGTTTGAACATTCGCCCCCAGGTAACGGGGAGCAAAAACCAGCGACAACAGCAAAATAAAAACAAAGGCATACCAGCCAAAGTTTCCGGCAACAATACCGGTTGTATAACCGATGCTGGCCGAAGCAATCAACATCGAAGGTCCAACATTGGTACCCCACATCGTCAGCCCGATGCTGGACCATCCTAAGGTTTTGCCTGCCAAAAACAGATTTTCATCTTCGTCGTGTCCTTTCACAAAACTGACCCAATAGCCAATTCCGATCAGAACAATAAGGTACAGCGCAACGACAATAAAATCGATTGGCTGCAAAAAACTATTGATACTCTCCATGTTGTTTGTTTAGGTATGATTTCGTTTAATTTGGTTTATTTATTTCATAATGGAATATCTTCGAGAAGCGACTTCACCTTGACAGGCACCCCTGTTTTTAGTGATTCTTCCATTGCTTTCATCACAGCGATGGTACCAATTCCCTCCTTTAAATCGGGATAAGCCGTCACTCCTTTTTCCAGACAATCGGCAAAATATTCGAGGTAATTTTGGTATTCTCCGGCATGATGCGACTTGCCTTCAAAACGGAAATAGTGCTTTAGTTTATGGTCGAAGGTGATCAGCTTTTCTTCCCCTGTTTTATCAGTAATTGCATAGCGTAAATCCATGTAATCGCCCTGACTGCATCCTTCGCTTCCACGCAAAATACAGGTCATTTCGCTGTCGCGTTGTTGTGGTTGAATCGGGCAGGTGTAAGTACCGCTAACACTGGCAATTCGGCCATCAGTGGCTTTCAAAATAAAGTGCATCGTATCTTCATTCTTCAGCCCTCCGGCTTTTCCGTTTGGGCTGAGCATTCCATAGCCCATCACTTCTTCAATATTGGGCAAGTACCAACGCACCAAATCCACTGGGTGACTTAATCCGCCATACAACCACTTGAAGCTATCCTGTAACGACCATCCCTTCCCTAAAAACCAGCGATGGTCTGCATTGTAGTTCGCTTCAATGGTTACCAGTTCACCAATTTCCCCGGCAACGTAATCCTGCCGTTGTCGTTTCATAGGCTCGAAAAAACGCGAACTTTGACCAACGAAGACCTTTTTCCCGGTTTCTTCAGAAATCTTTAGCAACTCGGCAGCATCGGCTAAATTATCCAGCAGGGGTTTGGTACACACCACATGTTTACCAGCCGTCAATGCCATCTTAATATGCGTGGCATGTAAATGATCAGGCGTATAAATGCCAATGGCATCAATCTGCGGGTAGTCCAACATTTCCTGAAAATCAAGCGTGTAATTATGAAAGTCGAACTCTTTGCAGCGTTGCTGACAAAGTGCTTCATTTCTGTCGCAAATAGTTTTCAACTCCCATTTCTCACTTTTCAAGGCAGCTGACATCGTGCTTCTGCCTTCCCCCAATCCCAAAATTCCTAGTCGAAGCATATTCTACAGTTTTAAGTTAAAAGTTTACAGTTTTGAGTTACTATCGATATTTTTCAATGATTTTCATGGCCGCTTCAATGTCTTTCTCGTTTTTAAAGTCAACATTGATATGCATTCCCTGGTTACCGACATTGTCCAACAGCGGCTCCAGTTCATCCAGTGTTACCCAGTTGGCCATGATCGATTTCCCACCAGCCAGAATCTTCTTATACAGGTCAAACCAGCAGGGATCGCCGCCTTGTGGCTCACCAACCCCGGGGGTCCACTGGATGGCATTCAGCTCCGGAATATCAAGCAGCATATCCAGGTGGCGCTGTGCTCCCACTCCATCCAAATGATAAAGGGTGTAGTCGATTTTCTCGCATTGCTCCTTGATAAATGGAAAGACAAAGCGCTGGTAATCCTCTTCCGAGATCATGATGGAAATATCAGACTGGACTTTGGCAACCTTGCCCGGTGCCCAAAGCGAGAAATAGCAAAAGGCACTTTCATCGCCCTCGCGGATGATATCGTAAATCCGGTTGAACACCTCGAAATACACCTTATTGATCTGAGCTAGTTGTTGCTCCAATTCATCCGGCTGCATCATCATATCCATCAACACCTCCTGCGTGCCGCGAATACTGGCCAGCACATCCAGCCCTTCAACCAGGTCGGGACAGCCGACATAGTATTTGCCCTGTGCATTGGCTTTACTAGCTTTCAACAGATCGACATGCAGTTTCCACATCGGGTGATTCTCATCAAACTCCAGTTTCATTTCTGTTCCGGCTTTATGGCGGATCCAGATGGTATCTTCTCCGCCATCCAGTTCTGCTCCCATCAACGCGGCCAGCGAGCCGGGGCCCAAGTGCGTATTGGCAATCGGTGGAATGTCGGCTAAAAAGGAGCTGCGAGACAGCAAGTAGTGCAAATTGTCGGCCCGCCATTTGGGGTCGAACCAGTATTGTTGCAGATTTTGAGGTGCTGCAGGTTGTGCAATATTCTCGTAAGGTGTAACACCTTCCTGCAGGTGTTCCCACATACTCAGCACAATGCCTTTACCATTCCACCAATCAGTATAATGTTTCTTGGATTCCTCCCAATTTTTTTTCCAGGTATTCATGTTTCAGTTAGTTTTGGTTTAACGTTATTTTTGGACTTTGAGCAGGTTGGCAAGGATACTGTTGCCCAGGCCGCTGTAAGTTTGATCGAATACAAGCTTTTCAGTTCTGGCAAAATCCATTTCATCGGTATTGCTGACCGGTTCCGGGTAAACAGTGATCTTTGCACCGGCTTTCACCCACACAGGCATTTCATCCAGCGGGCAGTCGAAATTCTTCAGCCATTTGCCGCCGGTTAATTGCCCCCCAGAGAACAAATTTACCCACTCGCCTTCCGGTAAATACACGTCGCGTTTATTGGCACTGTTCATCACCGGGGCAACCATCATATCATCACCGAAATAATACTGGTCGTCGATGTGCCAGCACATTTTATCATTGGCATGATGGAAGATCAAGGCCCGCAACACCGGGTAACCGGTTTGCGTTGTTTTGTCACTTTGCTCCACTAAATAAGGCAGAATTGCATAGCGTAATTTCAACCATTTCCGAACGATTCCGGCAATAGCAGGATATTCATAGGGCTCGCGCTTGGAGGTTCCATGATAACGCAGGTGCGATGAAAACACACCGAACTGGGTCCAGCGCACATACAGATCATCAGGCACCACCGAGTTCATAAAATCGGGGACGCTGTGAAAGCCCGGCACATCGTGGCTCCAGAAACCAAAGCCGGACAAACCGATGTGTAATCCTCCTTTTAGCGATCCGGCCAGTCCATCCCAGGAACAGGCTGAGTCGCCTCCCCAGTGCAGCGGGTAACGCTGGCAACCAGCCCAGCCGGCCCTCGCCCAAACAATACCGTCACCGGTTATTTCTTTGGTCACCTCGTAAGCTGCCTTTTGATAAAGCAAACCATATAAGTTGTTGAGTTTTTCAGGCTCCATACCGTGGTATTTAGCCTGCATATGTATGTCTTCACCAAAATCGGTTTTGATACACAACACGCCCATATCGAGCAGTTCCTTCAGCAATCCCTTGTACCATTCTACAGCCTTGGGATAAGTAAAATCGATGGTGCCTGCGTAGTCCAATGCACTAAAGTTAGACCCGCCTTGCTTTTCGCTTTGCTCAAGAATACACATGTACTTGTTCTGCAATGCTTCTTCACATTGCTCAGCCTCCCGGGCAATATAAGGCATTTGCCACAAGCTCACCTTGTAGCCGTCCTCCCGCAAGTTTTTAATAAACCGCTTTGGATCGGGAAAACGCTCCGGGTTGAATTTCCATTCACAAAGCCAATCCGTGCGAAACCAGCCGGTATCTAAATGAATCACATCACAAGGAAAATCTTCGGCACGCAAACGACGGCAAATCTCATTCACCTCTTCCTCTGAAAAATATGTCATACGGCTCATCCAGGTACCAAAACTCCACAAGGGAAGCTTGGTTGGAAAACCTGTCAGGCAGCGATAGTTATATAAAATTTCTTCAGGTGTGTCGCCACCTAAAAAGAACAGATCCAATACCGGTTCTTCACTCATCAGCTGCACTGAGCGACTGGAATGGTCGGCGATGGAAAACTTCGAATAAGCTGATGTATGCATGAAAACACCATACTTCCGACTCGACAACAGGAAAGGCACATTTTTATACGTTCGGCGATTATTCACGCCCTGCCCGTCCTGATTTTTCAACTGGAATGTTTGTCCGGCCAGGTCCATTTTGGTAAAACGTTCACCGGTTCCTGCAAAACATTCGTCAGCCTCGCAATGAAACGACAATGTTGTACATCGTGTTTCCCCTTCCTTCTCAACATAGGCCAATGCAAATGCATCGTGGCGGGCAGGAAAAAACTGGTCGTAGGCACTTATCCGAATTTCCTTTTCTGCATCGGGATATAACACCAACTCCAAACCTTTGGAAGCTGCCGGTAACAAATCGCTCCAATAGTCCAGTTGAAACGCTTTGCGGTTGATCGATGCTTTTAATTGGCCATCGGCTGTTTGTATTTTCCAGCAATCAGTATCTTCAATAACTTTTAAAGTTTTTTGCTGAACATCAGTATGAAAGTGCAGGATCTCGGAACCTGGCAATTCAGCATTCTCAAAGCCAAATGCCACCCGTAAAATTTTATCGCCATATGCCCGAATACGAAGTTTCGCCATTTGTACAGGACAGTCAGTGTCGGGCTCCAAGTCGTTTTGTGCTTTTTGGCGCTGAAAGGGTATTTCTATCACCGCATCGCCTTGTTCCTCCCGAACAGCGAGCGGTTCTCCACATTTCCAAAGGAACTCGTCCCCCTTGAAGGCAGGGTCGAAATCCAGGAAATCGATTAGTTGATAATTGGTTCGTTTCATTAATTGGTTTTATTTAGGTCGAAAGGCTTACTGTACTTTTACAAAGCGGAACCACAGCGGCCCGTCTTTTTTCAATTTCAATTTCAATTTATAGGTTCCGGCATTGATGATCGTCCCGGTATCTGTCCGGAGACTTCGCCAGCGGTTTATGGCCGGAACGAATTCCAGATCCATCGAACTCATTGGACGACCGTCTTTACTTTCAATCGACATTTCTACCGGAATATCTTCTTCGTAAGGGTTTGAAAAACGGAACTCCAACCCGTATTTCGAGGCCAGTCCAACCTGGAAGGTAAAGATTGCTTCGTCACCAGCTTTCAACAGCTTTTGTGCCGGCTGCTCCAAATATTCCTCCAACACCGTATTGCCGTTTCCTTCAGCATCAGTTGCCTGGTAGGTCACCGAAGGACGTAAATCACGGGCATCGTCCAGCGTACTAACCGGAACAGCAGCAACCAAAGCACAGGCAACAGATCCCTGGTTTGCATCAAGCGTCACGGGTTCTCCTGCCTTTATTCTTTTTTGGTACAATTGGTATTCAATTTCACCATTCCGGGTAATCTTCACACCTGTCTTAGGAGATATTCTAAATCCATCGGGGATTAAATTGGTATCAATTAAAGCGAGGTAAATATCAGCCTCGGCAGCAACCGAGAATTCGAGTTTTTCCGCATTTTCGACATTTCCAGGTTTCAACCACTCAGTACCATAGAGCACTGGTGCTAATGACGAAAATAAACAAGTACCGGCGCCATCAATTGACTCACCTGTATTCAACCAATTTTCAGCGGTCCAGCTTTTGTTTTTTGTGCTAGGTTGAATGAGCGTTTTAGATGCCGGTGCAGCTTTTAACGTGTTGTCGACAGTTGAAATGGCAATAGCTGAAATCACAGCTTGCCCTGATTTTACGGTTGGAAACGACAGATCCAATTGGCCATCGGTTATCGAAACTGGAATTTTCTTTTTCAGCAAACGGTCGTGACCTACTTCCTTCCAGATGTCGAGGTCTTTCAACACAACTTCACCGTTAACAGCCACATCAAATACCCGCCAATCTTCGCAAACAGCACCACCGCCGGTACCAAACCAAGGCTCTATGAAATACAGCTCCAGTTCGTAATCGCCATCTTCCAGCGGAAAATGATAACCCAGTTTATGTTGCCCGTAACGGAAGGTTTGCAGCAACGGCCACTCTTTCGTTCCCTGTATTGGATCGTAAGTTTGGCGTTGACTACCATAGAAAGCCGGTAAGCCGGGATAATCGTCCGTCCAGTTGCGCGATCCCCAGCTGTCACCGCCATCCCAGCGAACATCAGCCATCCAGGTATTTCCCGATTGGTCGGCATAGTCTGCTCCTCCGCAATTTACCCGATAGATGTAGTTGCGACCTTGACTCCCTTGTTCCGGTGCAATTTTACCAGCCAACAATTCAATATTTTTAGCCTCGGGAAGATGATGCAATACGATTACATCCTGCGCCACTTCTTTGCCATCAACATAGCCAACAGCCATTAGTACATCATTTTGAATGTCGACATCATTAAACACAAAGTGATGGCCTCGTCCCGGATTCTTTTGCTTTCCAAACGATATTTCACGAACGCCGTTAAACAATTCAACTTCGTCGCAGTTAGAGAATACCCGAATGCCGTTTTTCAGGCCAGGTTCCGTCCAGCGATCGGGCCATGTGTGCGATACAATGTAAACCATCGGCTCGGTCTCTTTGGGCGCATAATTTGCGCGAAACATGTAATATCCGTCGAGTGGTTCACCCCAGGCCGAAAGCAATCCTTTGTAGTTCACCGGACCGACGCGATCCAGCTCACGAAATCCTTCACCTCCCTGTGTGCGCCCGGGATTTTCATGCGAATTCAACAACCAGTGATACTGTCCACAAACACGATCTTTCACTTTTTCAGCCAGACGAATCTTTGTCTCCATCAGCAAATTGAAACGGTCTTCACTCCACGGACCATCCTGTTCAAAGTCCCCTTCGGTATGAAAATCAATACTTCTCCATGCTCCATATTCTCCGTTCAGCAATTGTTTCGAAAGCTCCTGGTCGTATTCAAACGGCTTTCCGCCGTAGGTTCCCGACCAGTTTTGAATGACATTCCAGTCGGTTCCTTCCCCTCCATTGCAAGTTGTTACCAATCGTTGTGAGCTGGTTGTTGGATCCAACTTGCGGATTAAGTCTGTACATTCCTCAGCAAATTCTTTTGGGAGAGTACTCTCGTTTTCAAGTCCCCATAGGATAACAGACGGACTGTTTCGGCGCTCGCGCACCCAGTCGGTCATCAGCTGCTTAAAATTCTTCTTAAAATCGGGATTATCGAACCAAATGTGTGCAGCCATCTGGGTCCACCACAAAATTCCCAGGCTATCCCAATATTCCTGGTATCGGAAGTTATGCGGTTGGTGAGCATCTCGAAACGAGTTATAACCGGCGCCCACAATTTGTTGAACGCGGGCTTTAATTTGCTTATCGGTAAAAGCATGACTACGGCCCATAAGGTGTTCATACTCGGCAGTTCCGTTAATGTAAACCGGCTTTCCGTTCAGGTAAAAGCAGTTCGTTGCACCTTCGTGATTCACATCCCATTCTATCCATCGGATACCGTAGGGGGTGCCCAGTTTATCCAGCAATTCTTTGCCTTTGTAAACCGACGTTTCAACCGTATACAAATACGGATTTTCGATCGACCAAAGAATTGGGTTTTCGATTGATGTGAGCTGCTGACTGATAGTGTCTGTAACTCCCGGTTTTGCGGTAATTTTTGAGACAACTTCTTTTACAAGCTGGCCATCAACATCCAATAAGCGGCTGACAACTTTCAGCTTTTGTGGCTGTGAACCGTAGTTACGAAGCTCTGTTGTCAGGTTCAGTTCAGCTTCTTTTTCGCTGACATTATTGTCGTTCCAAATGTGCACACCAAAGGGTTCGATTCGAACTTTATCGGTTACAATCAAGTGAACAGGTCGAAAAATCCCTAAAGGCTGTGATCCCTCAGAGAATCCCCACTCGGCGCTACAACCGCCGCAAACCCAAGGCAGGTCGCGAATTTCGGTTGGATGATCTACTTTCACCAGCAGTTCATTGTCGCCGGCTTTTAGTGCTTTGGTAATGTCGAGCGTAAAACTTGTGCGCCCCCCGGCATGGTAACCGATAGAGTCGCCATTGAGCCAAACAGTAGCATAAGATCCCACCCCCTCAAACCACAGAAAATACTGTTTATCCTGTTCCAGCTTGTCAACTGTCAGGTTCTTTCGATACAAAGCTGAGCCGTGCAAATTACCATGAACCATCCGTCGATAGCCTGCGTAATCATCCCAGTTGTGCGGCACATCAACCGGTTTCCAGTCACTCTCTGAAAAGCGATTGTCAGAATAATAAACGAATGCTTTCTCTTCATCGAGCAAAAGCGTTCTCCATTGCTCGTTTAAGTTAACTTGCTTTCGCACCGGCTGCTGTTTATCCAGTGGTTGGGCATTGCTGAATTGTGCATTCAGCAAGCAGGTAAATGCCAAAACACCACCCTTAACAAGTTGCGCTATTCGACTTCTATTTTTATGTTTTAATCGACCAATCATGAATCTCTATTTTGCTAGTTTCAGGATGTACGTTTTTCCGGCTTCCGTTGGCAGATCGTAGCTAAAAGTCTCCGCCAGATTCACCGGTTCCAGTTTTGCTTTGTTTGAAATCAAAGGCTTTTTCACCTCACTCAGTTGGTAGAACGGATTTTCATTTTCTCCCTGAGCAACTATTAACTTCTTCCCGTTACTGCTCATTAACTGATTCAGCGAACGGATACGACAATTACCACCCAATTTTGAAAGCAGCTCCACTTCGGCAACTTTTCCGTTTTCCCATTTAATATCGATTTCAAAACCTCCGCGAGCCACTAGCCCGGCAATCTCTCCATCCTTCCACTGATCAGGCAAAGCCGGAAGAATGTCGATACAACCATCGTAGCTTTGCATTAGTATTTCGGCAATACCTGTAGTGCATCCAAAATTGCCATCAATCTGGAAAGGTGGATGTGCATCAAACAGGTTCGGATAAGTGCCACCGTGCTCTTTTCCGCCACCCGGAGGTACAGAAGGCGACAACTGATCACCAATTAATTTCAGAGCATGATTACCATCGCGGAAGCGAGCCCACAAATTCACTTTCCAGCCCATTGACCAGCCTGTAGACTCGTCGCCACGATATTCCAATGAGTTTTTGGCAGCCTGAAATAACTCGGGTGTGCGGAATGGTGAAATTTGGTTACTCGGGAACACAGCATACAAATGCGAAACGTGACGGTGATTATCATCAGCCCGGTCCCAATCTTTAATCCATTCCTGTAATTGACTGATTTTTCCAATTTGGAGGGGCGGCAAACGATCTTTTGTCGTTGCTAACGTATCGGCAAATGCCGTATCTGTATCTAATATTTTGGATGCCTCAATGACATTTGAGAAAAGGTCGAATACCAGTTCGTTGTCGCAGGTATTTCCTACTCCAACATTAATACCCGGTAAATAGCTGTTTTCGGGCGACACAGAAGGGCCAATCACCAACCAACCATGCTCAGGTTCTTCAATCAAGATATCCAGCAAGAATTCTGCAGCACCTTTCATCGCCGGATAGACTTCTTTAAGGAAGCTTTTGTCGCCTGTATACTGATAGTGCTCCCACAAATGCTGGCAAACCCATGCCCCGCCGGTTGGCCACATACCCGACCGTGCCCAGTCAATAGGGCCAGTCACCCGCCAAATATCGGTATTGTGGTGAAGTACCCAACCACGAGCATTGTATAATACGCGGGCAGTTTCCTGTCCACTCACCGACAACTCTTTTACCATATTCAGAAAGGGCTCATGCAGTTCCGACAAGTTGGTCAGTTCGGCTGGCCAGTAGTTCATTTCAGCATTAATGTTACAGGTATATTTGCTATCCCAGGGAGGTGTTACCCGATCGTTCCAGATCCCTTGCAGGTTCAATGGCTGTCCACCTGGTTGCGAACCCGAGATCATCAGGTAACGGCCAAACTGAAAGTATAAGCTTACCAGCTGCGGATCGTCGCCACCTTTAAAGCGTTCAACCCGAATATCAGTTGGAAAAGCAGAGGCTTCACTATCGCCTAAATCAATGCTTACACGATCGAAATAGCTTTTGTAGATTTCCGCATGTTTCGCTTTTGAATTTTCAAAATCACCAGACATCGCTTCGTGTAAAATATCTTCAGCTTTCGCCAGTCCGTCGCCGCTAATATCCTTGTAGTTAATGAAATTCGTTCCTATTGAAATGAAAACCGTTGCTCTGTTTGCTCCGGTAATAATCAACTCATTGCCGTCCAACATCATCTGGCCGCCATCGATCTGAGGTTTAACCAGCGCGTGGAAGCGAACCCGTCCAATTTCTCCTTCGTGATCATCGGTAATTCCCGACAAATGAATGGTTGAATCCTTTTCCATGTTCACACGACTGCGAAGGCCGCAATCGAGTCCCATTTTGAAGTTGATCTTTCCTTCTTCGTCAGCTGTCAGGTTCACCATGATGGTGTTGTTATCGAGTGAAGCGATGTACTCACGGGAATAGTTCACCTTGTTCAGGCGATACTCCACCTTCGTAACGGCATTTTCAATATCAAGCTCGCGGTAGTAGTTCTTCACTTCACCTTGCTCAGGGAAAGTCAACCACAGGTTACCAACAGGTTGGTACATCATCCCGTTATTAGGGGAACGCTTTTCCGCATTGGCCAAACCGTCAGCTTCCTGGTACTTTCTTTCGAAGAACAACTTAACAATCTCCGGCATTACATCAGCAATTTCCGGATTAATATTTTGGTTTGGGCCTCCCGACCAAACGGTTTCTTCATTTAGTTGAATCTGATCAACATCTGTTCCTCCATATACCATCGCACCTAAGCGTCCGTTCCCAATCGGGAGCGCTTCATTCCAATTTGAAGCCGGTCGTTTATACCAAAGCTTCATCTTGCCATCGGACTGTGCCATTCCGCTTAATCCAAAACAAACCAATGTCAGCAGTATTAAAACACGCCTCCTCACACATCCGCTAGCTATTCTTATTCTTTTCATCTTTATTATTTTTCGTCTCCGGTCTATTAACCTGGTATCTCTTTTGTTTGTGCTTAATAGAAAAGCCAGTCAACGGCCGGTCCATTCGGATCATCGACCATACCGGCATCGTGAATTTCAATGTCTTGTCCTGCATCCATAAAGCCCAGAATCAGCACCCGGCCTTTACCTAAACCCAATTCCTGCTCACCGGCGTCAAAGCGATAGGTGTAAACATTCACCGGGTACAATCCCGGCAGGTCGATCGCATTGGCAATTTTAATATCTGCCTGTCCGCGATCGTTGGCATTTGCATTCGTTTCGAGCGTTGGTGGTTCTAAAACGGTGTAGCTGTTTGTGTTAAAATAGCCCACCACTACCTTCACCGATTTTTCAGATTTAAAGCGAAGAACAGTTCCGTTTTCGCGCTGCTCATTATCCGAAAATTTCACGCCCGACAAGCCGTTTAATTCGTCAGCTACTGCTGCTATTGTCGCTTTATTGTCGGTGTACACCTTCTCGCCTGGGGTCAATGGATAGCGTTTCACGCCTGCATTGAGGACCTGTACATTAACCGACTTCAATTGTGGGTAATCAGACTTCACTTCTCCAACATTGTCCTTCAGCATTTGCAAATTGCGCTTGAAGTTATCGACCTCCGTTTGATAATGTGGCAACAGTTCCTCCCATATTTTATTGGTTCCGTCGATCCCCGAAATCGGAATGCGACGTTGGGCTGTTTGCATGCTGTTCGCATACAGGTAAGTGTCTTTAGTGAGATCAACCAACTTTTGATAATGCTCCAAACTCTTCACCAAATGCGGCAATGCAAATTCCAGGTCATCAATTTTGTTTGAATACTTGTACTTGAGTACCAACATGGCCGCTTTCACCTTCTCGGCAAAGCAATCGGCAAAAGCCTGGTAGCAGTGCATATCGTTTTGAAGTCGTGCAAACTCCACTGTATTCTCTGTGATTTGGGTTGAAACGGCATCGATAGCTTCCACCGCTTTCCGCCCATTCGCAGTCACTTCGTCGATAATTCCCGACGGAGTTTCACCTTCGTGCGCTTCACCTTTAAATTCCTTTTCAGCATAAACCTGCAACACTTCTTTCACAGGGCCGCTCGATGTCCAGAAGTTGCTGTATACATTGTATTTCTGCGGATTGACTAATTGCCCCATAAACATACCCAGCAACAAAGTCTGGCGGTTACCATCCGAAATCCCGAATGTGCGCAGCAGCTTAGGTGCAATTTCACCACTTTCTTCGTAAGCCGTCAAAATGTTTTCACCGGCTGTTTTGCTGCCGTAAAATTCATTCAACTTCCCCGACCAGTAATTCACTTCCTCCAGGCTGTCACGCTTCGCTTTCCAGGCATAACGTCCCCAGGCGCCATACCAGATCCAGTCGCGATCCATTTCCAGCAACCTGTTGTCGGTTTTATCGGCCGAGTATGGCCAATCCCAGTATGAAGCCTGTGGATATACATGCACACCATTTGCTCCCTGATCACGGTGCATAGCCTGTACACTCTTTTGAATGAAGTCGGGCGAACCATAGCGGAATGGTTCCAGATTGGCCAAGATGTGCACATTTGAAATATGCACCGATCCCAGCTGGCTAAGCGCCGTCGGAATAGATGACCAGGAATCACGCGGCGTATATGTTGTGAGCGATTCACCATTGTACTTAAACATCGTGTACAGGTTTTTATAAATCGGCAAAGCGGCGCCCATCACGCGTTTGGCGTCGGTGTCGTGCCCACGCAACACAATCGGAGGTTCGTGGTCAGATCCCAAAGCTTTCAGGCCGTCCTGAACACCGGGGATAATGGTTTTGGTGAACCAGTCCACATCGTCATCAATGGTATTCATCGCTTCACCCAAAGTTACCAGCAAACCAACATTCGGATAATTTTCGATAAAGGCGGCGATACTTTTCCGCGTGTAATCAGCAATCAAAGGCGTGATTGGCCGGCTGCGATCCTGCGTTTTCAGGTTGTTGTGCTCGGCAAACGGTTTGGAAAGGATGATATTATAGAACATTTGAATCACCCAGATCCCCCGCTTATCTGCCTCTTTGGTCAGGAACGCAAACATCTCCTTATTCTTTTCAAAGGTTGCATCGTCGACCTCAACGGCATACGGATAATCTTTCAGCTTCACGAGTGAGGCAAATGGATGGCCATTCCACAAATACAAGGAATTATAGCGGTTTTCAACCATCATATCGAGATACTTGATCCAAAGCTTTTTGTCGTAAAACCAAGGAAAATTCTCCGGTGTATAGGGATATTCGTAAACGCCCCTTCCCGGCAAATAAGTTGTTTTCTGCAGTCCGATACAAGTACCGCGCATGACCATCTCCGGCTGATCGGCCAAATTGATGTCAGCAGGAAGTTCTCCCTTTTCTTTCAACTGATCGGCCAGATACAAACAACCATATAATATCCCGCTGATTCCGGTAGCGGTCACCTGAATGTTGCTGCCTTTACTTTCGATGGCATAGGCCTCTTCTGACAAATTAGCTCTACCATCATCCACCTTCGTTGTATCTTTTTGAATCTGTTGCAGGATAATTTTCGCGTCTTTTGTATCATCCGCAACTGTAGTAATTTCAACCTGATAACCGGCTACTGACAACCGGGCTGAAAGCTGCTCAACGGCGTACTTTTCGCGCGGGCTGCTTTGTTCTGATACGATGACTACTTTCCCTTTTCCAGTGCAAGCCCAGAACGTAATCAGGGTAACAAGAAGGTATAAACTGTGTTTTATTCGTTGAAAATTCATCCGTTTTCTGTTATTTCAAATTGAATGATTGTCGTTACTTTTCCCTCGGTTGAACAGGATCCAGAAAAACCCAGGTTTCACCAGGTTCTGTTCCTTCTATTCCTTCCTGGTATTTACTCATGATGTTGTTCCACTCGACCATGCGGGGATTGTTTTCCACCGTTTTGGGATCAAGCTCATCAAGGGTTTTATCTGCTGGAATTGAAATGACGAGCATCAATTGGCGACCTGTTCTGAAAACCAGCAATTGTTGAAAGCCGGCATAGCAAAAACCTTCTGCCACCTCGGGCCACTCGTCAAACTGAACAGCATGGTAGTGGATGTACTCAGCCTGCGCCACCGAATCGTCAACCAGATTAGCAGTCAGCAGGTAATCGCGCCAAGGTTTCACAACCGAGCTATCGCCGCAATCCTTTGTCCGATCAAATGCGTAAAAGGGTGCGTTGTAATATTTTATCTGCAGCTTGATTCCTGTTTTTAAAATCTTCTTGCTCAGGCCGCTTGTATCGGCAGCTTCTCCAAACAGCACCAAGTGGTTTTTCCAGCGATAGCTATCCAATCCTGTTTCGCCCAGCTGGTCCGCAAGAGAATCAACAAGCGGTTCCTCTTCCAGAATCAACTCAATGGCAACCCGGTAACTTTCCGCTGTTGACTCCTCTCCGGCTACTGTTACCTTTTTACCGGACTGATTACAGGAAGCCAAGAGGAGCAAAATGAAGTATCCTCCGAAAACTCGAATTAAATTGATCTTTTTCATATTCTTGACTTCCGTTTAATGGAATACATCGCGTTCTTTAAAACCTTTCGGGTGAATGCTGATTCGTTCAGGTTCTTCTTCCGGGATAATATCTTTGTACTCATCCTCAATTCCCGCATTCTCGATTACTTTCTGTGCTACCTCCGGAAATTCATCTTCGCGAAAAGCGTAGGTTTCTTCAATGATATCGTTCGTACCATTGTCCATCAATAGGTTATTTTTTACATAATTTTCGCGAGCAGTAATATCGTGGCACCGCTTAGTCCACAGGTGCAACCACATCCATTTGTAACTATCGTTACCGATCACATTTCGTGTAATGGTCAGATAAGCAGATCCATCGTCAGGATAAATACAACGTGGCCCGTTAAATATGTAGTTACCTTCGACCACCGTTCCCGGTTGCTCACCAAGCAGGTAAATAATTCCACCATCATCTAATACCTGGTGCGTATTACCGGCTCTGTTGAAACTGATGCTGTTATTCTTTGCAACGGTCGATGCCGGAATCTCAGAGTTCCCCCACCACCAACCGCAAACAATGGCTCCGTAGGGTGTCCACTCAATATCGTTGTGCTCTATTTTTGTATTCGCCACGAAAAAAGCTGTAATCCCTTCGAATTGCCGGAAATCGAGACTTACATTCCGCAAATAATTATTGGCTATTTGATTGTTTTCGCACAGCCCTTCTATGCCGGCCAGGTAAATGGCGCCATCACCTGGTTTGTATGTGGGTACATAGGTATCGCCATTCGATGACGTATATGAATAAGTAGCATCGTCACGGTTGTTGTCATTGCCATTGATCACTGAACCTGCATCAGCGAGCAGCAGATCGCCATGTTGCACGGCAGCGCTTTCGCCGGATATAGCATCGCCAATCTTATAGTGCTGCGGGTGTCCTACGTTAACAGCATTCCCGAGCAAGTCCTGAAAATAGTTTCCTTCTACCCGGCTGTCTGTTACATCATTTACCAAATTGATGGCAGTACCTGAGCTAATGCCAACGAAGCGATTTCGAACGCACTCAATATTTTCGGCATTTTCAACCTGAATTGTTCCGGGTGGAACATCTGTACTGTTGTATTCGGTGGTATGCCAATTTCCACCGGGGATATATTTCACTGCTAAGCCCAAACTTTGAATACCGGCCAAACCATGTGATCCGGCCACTTCCATTAACGACCAATGGTCGTATGAAAAAATGATTCCTTCAAGGCGAATATTTTTGACCCGGTCTGTAGTCGATTTTCCCTTTACTTCAACTAAACCCTCTACTGTCGGAGCAATCACTTCAGCTGTGGCCATGTCTTCGCCATCACTGTAATAGTAAAGTGTTTTTGTATGACGGTCGAAATAGAACTCTCCCGGTGAATCCAGTAATTCAAAAGCATTGCGAATCACAAAACTCTTTTCGTAATTAATCTTGCCTGCCCAGGCCATGGTTGTTGCAATGGCGCCATAGGGCTGCTGCAGCTTGATCACAGTCGTATCAGCAATCTGCTCCATTTCACGAGCGCACAAAATCTTCTCAGTCCAGATATTGAATTGTACCAACTCAACATCGTCAGCATTGGAAAACGGCTGAATATCGGATGCAGCAAACTTAATTCCGTCTATCGCAGAGCCAGCACCAAAAGCCCAATCTTCATCACCGTCGATTTCGAAGGTTCCCCAATCCCCCAGACCATTAACCGGCACATCTGTTCCAGCCATATGCATCCGTTTGCCATTTACAAACAACGAACGCAGCTTTGTGTCACGATCCAGACTGGCCTTGTAAATGTTGCCATCATACTGTTCCCAACCGGTTACCTGAACACCACCGCTCACAACAACTTTGGCCCCCTCTGCTGAGCGGATGATTGTTGGAGACTCCTTTGTACCGGAATCGTCGGGGCCAATTACAATTGATTCATTTAAATCGTACGTCCCCTCTGCCAAAATAATTTGAATGCCGTTTTTGACAGCCGATTGATTTTCCTTACGAAGCTCTCTCGCCTTTTCCAAAGCCTTCCGGATGGTTAACAAGGGCTTTTTCTCAGTACCCGAATTGGAATCTTTACCGTTAGGTGAAACCCAAATATCAGCTGCTGATACTGACAAGCTAAAGGCCGCCACCAGTATCGAAGCAAGTATGGTTTTAAGTTTAAATCGTTTCATGGTTTGTTTTTTTTAGTAGAAATCGACTATTGGTTTGAAGAGAAATTGAAATACAGCGTCATTTGCTGACTGCGAATCCGCCAGTCATCAAAGGGTCCGTAATCGAAAAACTTATTTTTTTGTCCTGCAGGCCCCATGTTCCAAGCCTCGTTACATTTTGTTCCGATTGCCGGGATTGCCTGCATAAACGAGATGTCACCCCCGGGAAAAGCCGGTACAACGCGAGGATCAAACGGATCAGGCTGCGCCGGTGTGTACAATCTCAAAAAGACATCATCTGTTGATGTTGCCACTGTAAATGATTGTTCTTTTGATTGTATTTTTGCCCAATACAGATTGGAATGATAGCCTTTAAACTCGGGATAAATAATCGGACTAACACCTGTTATTGTATTGTTGTAAGCCTTCTGATGTAAGCCGAATTCAGCTCCCTGCATCCGGTTTTTCCACACGCGATAGGGGCCGTTTCCTAACCATTCTACTCCTTCAACCAATTCTTCCGGATAAGAGAAATCCACTCCCATCAAGTCGAAATCAACATCGTAAACCGGTGGGAAATAGTAAATGTGCAGTTTGGCCCAGCCATTCGGGTAAAAAGTCCAGGTGAATTCTTTCATCCGTGATGAATCTGCATCTCCTGTTTCAAAAGAACTAATCAGAACGATACTATCCTTTGAGGTTCTCGCCTCTACATTCTTAAAGGCTGTAACACCCGCGCTTAATGACGGGCCTTGGTTGAATGGAATGATACCCTCTTCGTTTTTCACCTGCTGCAACATCCCATTGTTCTTACTAATTGAAAACTGGTTCTTAGCGGCCTGAATCACAAATGCATCATCCCCTTCAGTCAGGCTCAATTTATCCGAGTTTGATGCAGATTCCACCAAATTACTTGCAACTTCACCTGCAGTATGCAGCGGATAACTCCATGTGTATAGTTCTTTTCCGTAACGATCGGTTGCCGTGATTTCCAGCACATCAAAATCGGCCCAATTTTCCGACAGCGGAATCACCAGTTGTCCTTTTGCTCCCGGATTCAAATCCGGTACAGGAATGCTACCTGTTTCCACTGTTTGGATGACCATTTGACCAGGCAAAGGCAGTTTTTGCAGTTTATAGCTGAAATTGCATTCGTTCAGGTTAGTATAAATATACCGGTTTTCGATACCTATTTTCTTTTCCCAAGTTGGCGTAATTTCCAGGTCTTCCAAACGAACCGGGCACCAAATTTTTTTAATAGCGAAGTAGCTCCCTTCACGCTCCAGCTTCGGTCCTACAATTCCGTCGGCACCATGGTTGCCGTCAGTGTCGTAGACTTCGCCTTCCTTGTCAGTTCTCAAAATTCCCTGGTCGAACAAATCCCACAGAAATCCACCGGCTGCTTTGGGTTTGTTCCAAATGTATTCCCAGTAATCGTACAAACTCGCTCCGTGCCCGCCATCATACATCCCATGCAGAAATTCAGTTGGCATGGTAATCAACCGGCCATTCCAAAAGGTTCCGGCACCGTAATCGTACCCCCGATAGTGTTGTGTGGCCAGGCCATTGTGCTCCATCCACGGATAAATTACCAGTCGTTTTTGAATATCGTATTGGGTGAACAGCTCATCGAATGCCGGATTATGTCCGCCTTCATTGCCATTATCCCACATCAGGATTGATGGATGATTCACATCACGCGTCACCATTTCTTTTACCAGCTTAGGCCCTACTTCGTTGTCGTAAGTTGCATGCCAACCGGTCAGCTCGTCCAGCACAAAAAGCCCGAGCGAATCACAAACTTCCAGAAAATGTGAATCCGGTGGGTAATGAGACATCCGAACCGCATTCATATTCATGGATTTGATCAATTCCACATCTTCGATACTAATTACCTTACTCGATGCACGTCCGTATTGCGCGCGGAATGTGTGACGGTTCACCCCTTTAAATTTCACTTTTACGCCGTTTACATACACGCCATCTCGCTGGCGGATTTCCACGGTGCGGAATCCAAAACGAGTTGTATTTTCATGAACGGTATTGCCGTTAGCCTGCAGCTCAAATTTCACCTGATACAGTTTCGGATATTCTGCGTTCCAGGCTTCAACGCCATTCAATTTAGCATGCAACTGTACTTTATCTGCTCCTTTTTTAAGCTCAGTAAAAAATGCGACACCTACAGGTTGCCCTTCGAGGCTGTAAATCTGCGCTTTCACGGCATCAGCACTCGATACACTTGTCAGAAATACATCAGCTGTGAACTCGCCATCTGCTTTCGCATCAATAGCAACACGTTCAATATTTTGCTCTGGTTTTGCTTCCAGGTACACCGGGCGATAAATACCTCCGAAAATCCAATAATCACCATGTCCTTCAGCCTTTTTAACCGATTCGTTGTTAGAATGCTTGGCTACAGTAACTTCCAACTGGTTCTGCTGTCCGTACTTCAGCAACTTACTGATATCGTATTGAAATTGGTAATAAGCTCCCTGGTGGACTACACCGGCTGATTTTCCGTTAACTTTCACATTTGCATCGGTCATCACTCCCTGAAAAACAATTTCGACTTGCTTTTTATTCCATTCTTTTGGTACGGAGAACTGGAAGCGATACAAACCTTTTTCATCCAGACGCTCTTCATCTTTGGCATGTCCGTAATTATAAACTCCAAATCCTTCTTGCTCCCAACAGGATGGAACAGGTATTTTTGTCCACTCACCGGAATTGCGACCTGCTGTGCAATAAAAATCCCACTCAACCTGCTTATCCACGCCTGTTCCCGACAAGTAAACCAGCTCAGTAGATTGGGCAGAAACCTGCAGACTAATGTAAACGTTTACAACTAACAAAAGAAGTAATTTGATCGACAATCTCATAAGTATAAAAATAGGTTTAGAATTGATACATGCTTTGTAAACCGCTAATTTAGTTATTTTTTTTAAGGGAAATAAGAAAATAATCCGAAAGTAGAACAGTTACAATCTCAGTTCCACAACTCAATTTAATTCAAAATATTTGAAAACGTTATCAGCCGGTCTTTCCATTAACAATCTTTTATTATCTATTCGCGTGATCTGTTTTCAAAATATCGGATAGAGGTCTTCATTCGCGAAAGAACAAAGAGGGAGCCCAAAGCTCCCTCTCCATATAATTTTTCACTAACTATTGAGATACATTATCATCGTTCTGTGTCAATGCAGGGTTTGAATCCAGGTCATACTGAGGAATCTTAAACAAGAAATCCTTTGAAGGAACAAACTCCAACGGTGTATACATATAAATTCCCTGTGTTACCCCCCATGCAACATGATTACTTACATTCTCGCCAATGCGATTGGTACGCAGTTCATCAAAGAACAATTGCCCCTCGCCAACCAATTCAAAGCCACGCTCGCGGTAGATCGAATCAGCCATTTGCTCTGTACTCAAACCAGCAGGAAGATCATCTAATCCGGCACGAGTACGAACCATATCAATTTTCTCATATGCATCAGCCGATGCTCCGTTCAGGTTATTTTCCGCTTCGGCATAATTAAGCAACACATCGGCATAACGAATGGCGTAGAAATCGGCCTGTGGCTTTTTCAAACTGGCAGATTCTTCAGTACGGTCGTAAAATTTGATATTACCGGGTGAGGCTGTTTTCCAACCTCTGGTTCCGGGATAAAATCCCTTGTCTTCGGGTACAAAAACAAGGGTGTCTAAAATATTCGATGTATTTCCTTTTTCTGTCTGGTAGAATCGCGTTAAAAATGTCCCTTCCTTACGTGCATCATCGTCGCTATATGACAGGTAGTGGTCGATGGTCGGACCAAAGCGACGATACATGTAACAACCGATTGTTGCTTCGGTAATATTCACTCCAAACATCACGTGCAGGTTGTTGTATTCGTTACCATAGTTGCCAAATTGAATTTCAAATACTGATTCGACACCGTTTTTATTGCCAGTGTTCCACCAATACCACAGATCTTTGAAATCGGGTTCCAATTCATATTCAGTCGATTGGATCACAGCCCCCAGGTAATCTTTGGCTTGCTGGTAGTAACTGTCATTCGACAACATATCTCCCATCGTCAGGTAAACATCGCCGAGCAGAGCTTGCGCTGCTCCCTGCGAAGCTCTCCAAACGTCGCTTGAGGCGTATTCCGATTTCTTAGGAAGATTTGCAATTGCATACTCAAGATCAGCCACAATATAGTTATAGGTTTCTTCAACCGTACTACGTGAAACTTCCAGTCCTTCGAGCCCTTCTGTAAAACTTTCAGGAATTGGTAGCCCACCATACATGCGTACCAGGTTGAAATAAGTCGCTGCCCTCAAGAAACGAGCTTCAGCAAAATATTGCGCTTTCAAATCTTCATCCATATCAATATCAGCACCACGACCAACCACCAAGTTCGCGCGGTTTATCGTTGCGTAGGCATCGTCCCAGTTTCCGAAGACCATTTTATCGGCATTGTTTATGTCCGACCAAACGTTCCACAAATGTACATTGTCTTTGGCATAAGCGGGAGCGCCAAACTCGGTCATCACCTCCAACTGCATAATGTATTTGTAATAGCGCACAAAGGTTTCCTGATAGCCGTCATACACACTGGTTAGGGCCATTTCCAAATCATCAGCTGACTGGTAGAAATTAGACGGTGAGAGGAAGGTATACGGATCTTCTTCCAGGTCAGTACATGAGGTAAAGCTAAAGATTACCAGACTGAAAAGAATATATTTTAATAGTTTCATAAGTCTTTCTAATTTTTGAGATTAAAATTTAGCTCTTACACCGAAAAGCATGGTTTTAGCATATGGAAATTTTGAATTGCCGTTCTCCGGATTATATCCCCTGTGGTTGGCGAAGTTGACGTAATTTTGAGCGTTCACATAGAAATACAGTTCATTAACCCAATTATACTTTTTGATGATGCTTGAGAAATCATATCCCAATTTGATATTTTGAATTACGAAATACTTCCAATCGCCATTGGTTTTGTCGCTTAGATAGGCTTCTTGCGCACCTGCCCGAGGCATGTTTCCATTGGTATTTGTAGTGCTCCACATACGCTCATAGGCATATTTTGTAGGAAGGTAGTTGCGGTTCTGAATCTGGTACTCACCATAAATCAAGTAATTATCATCGTCGTTGGATGCGATTCCGGAAGCTCCTTGTCCAAATACATCCAAGGTGAAATTCTTATAGCTCAAACGGGTTGAAATACCGTAGAAGAAATCCGGCATCGTTGAACCAATATTGATGTAGTCGGCTGAATTAATTGATTTATCATCGTTGCGATCAACATACATTTCTTCTCCCAACTGAGCGGAAGAACGAATTTCCTGGTAAGCTGCCAACTCTTCATCAGTCTTGATGATTCCGGCTGATTCGCGTGCCCAAACACTGTTTACCGGCTCCCCGATTTTCAGGTAACTGGCAATGCCCGATGATGATGATCCCAGGTTGATTTCCTCAACATCACCATAAAGTTCCACCACTTCATTTTTATTGCTTGAAACATTAAGCGTCACATCCAATTTCAGTTCGCGATCGATTACCCGGGCGTGTGTCGTCAATTCCAAACCGTAGTTTTTCACTTCGCCAATATTGTCGAGCATGCTTGAATACCCTGAAGTCGTTGGAATTGGTACATTGTACAGCAAATCTGAAGTCCGGCGTGTATAATAGTCCAGGTTGAAGTCCAACCGATCCCAGAAGCTAACATCTAAACCAACATTATACTGTACGTTGCGCTCCCATTTCAAATCGGGGTTTCCAATCGTTTCGGTGAAACCAAGAATTGGCACCGCGTTGTAAATGTAGTAAACCGACTGCAGTGTAGACAGCGACTTGTAGTTACCAATTTCCTGGTTCCCGGTTACCCCATAACTGGTTCTCAACTTCAGGTTTGTAACCGCCGATTGGTCAGCCATGAAGTTTTCCTGGTCAATTCGCCATCCGAAACCAACTGATGGAAAGAAACCCCATTTGTTGTTTTTACCAAAACGCGAAGATCCGTCGTAACGACCGGTAACAGTCAGCAAATACTTGTCAGCATATGAATAAGCTGCACGTGCAGTCCACGAAATCAAACGATTGGAATATTTATCGGTGTCATAGCTAATGCTCTCGGTATCGGATAACGACATATCGTAAGCCCCTGTAGCATCGTTTACAAAACCGCTACCAGAAATTTCCATGCTTTCGTAGTCGTAATCTTGCCATGAGTAAACACCTGTAGTCGTAAGCCGATGAACATCGTTCCAAGTATTCGTATAACTCAAAATATTTTCAGTCAAGCGGCTGGTCTTCCGGTAACTGCTTTGTCCACCAGTACCTGTACTACCCGATCCGATACCTGCAGTCGATTTTGACGTGTAATATTCGTAGCCTTTTTCATTCGCGATATCAACACCAAAGTTGGTTTTAAACTTGAAGTTTTTCAAAAACTTGAACTCAGCATACACATCCCCCAATACCCGATCACTCGATAATTGGTTTGTTACTTCGCTGGCTTCCGACACAGGATTCCAGGTTCCTTCAAAATAAGAGCTGATTGCCGGATCTTCAGTGGCGTAATACCACGATCCATCCGGGTTTTTGACGGGCACTGTTGGCCATCCGTAGCGAAAAATATTCTCTGTCGGATCTGTCCGGATATCACGTTGCGAACGGCTGATTTGCATGTGTGTACCCACAGTCAACCAAGGTTTAAACTCGTGGCTCAGGTTCGAGCGAACAGATAGTTTGTTGAACGCTGCAGCTTCAACCATCCCCTCCTGATTGTAGAGGTTTCCAGACAGCATGTATGTTGTTTTGTCTTTACCACCGGCGAAAGAGATTGAGTAATCCTGAGTCAATGAATTATCGCGCATAATTTCATCCTGCCAGTCCGTATCGTAAGCCGGAGCCGGATTGGATGAAGAATACACCGGCATTCCATTGGAGTATGTATAAGCCTCATTGATGAAGTCCAGAAAATCTTCGCGCCCCAACATCTCCGGAACACGAGCCGGAGTATTGACACCCAACGAACCGGAAACCTCCAGGTTGTTAGCTCCTTTGGAACCTCTTTTGGTGGTTATCAGAATTACACCGTTTGCACCACGAGAACCGTAAATAGCGGCAGAAGATGCATCTTTCAGAATTTCCATTGATGCGATATCATTGCTGCTAATGTCATTCAGGTTGTTATTGACAAGCGGAAAGCCATCAACAACAATCAACGGATCGTTGCCGGCACTAATAGAACCGCTACCACGAATACGTAAAGTTGGAGAAGAACCAGGAGAAGCGTCAGCATTCATCACTGCTACACCGGAGGCACGTCCAGAAAGAGCCTGAATAGGATTTGATCCATTTACCGTTACCAGGTCATCCGCAGATACGCGCGTCACCGAACCGGTCAGGTCACTCTTTTTCATCGTACCGTAACCAATGGCAATTACCTCTTCAATACCAACTGTTTCTTCTTCTAATAGTACATTTAGGCTGGTCTGCCCGTGGAAAAGTACTTCCTGACTCTGCATACCCACAAAAGATATCACGAGAACATCCCCTTCTCGAACATCAGCCAACGAAAAATTTCCGTCGACATCGGTGATGGCTCCATTGCTGGTTCCCTTCACTACAATCGTTGCACCCGGAATCGGCTCTCCGCCGGTTGTTTTTACTTGTCCGGTGACGGTTTGTGGCTGTGCTGATTTACCAGCTTTAGTGGAAGACTCATCTTCCCGAATAATAACCTGACGATCGAAAATCGAATATTTCAGGTTCTGATCTTTTAAAATGATTGCTAAAGCTTCTTCTATTGAAGCATTCTCCAGGTCCACATTAACTCTCTTACTTTCATCGAGTTCATTCAAATTATATAAGAAAACAAAATCGCTTTCAGATTCTATCTGGTTTAAAATTTCCTTAACAGTTGAGTTGTTAAGTTTCAGGTTGAGCTTCGTTGACTGCGAATAGGTGCTCGCAGCTGCTGTGATTACGAAGCAAAACGTAATCAACAAGGTTAGTTTCATGATTCTACATAACTTTTTAACGCTTCCCCTAAAAGGGAAGTCAGTTAATGACTTTTTTTTCATAAATTTGAAATGTTTAGATTATAACTAAATCAGCTGGTTTACAATGAACTGGCATAAACCGGAGGATGTGCCACCATCTTCCGGTTTTTTCATTTAGTTCAGTTCATATTCACCTGCACTGATTTTATTCACTTTTCCATCAGTAATATTTTCGAGGTATTCAAAAACTTCATTTAATTCGGCATTCAAGTTCAATTTACCGCTCATCACACGGCTTTGAATTTGAGGATCCGGTATTTGTATCGTAATATTGAAATAGTGCTCAACCTTATCAATCACGTCAACCAGTGGTTCCTCGTTGATTTCAAGAATTCCTTTTTTCCACGAGGAATAAGCCTTCTGGTCGCCTTTCACTAAGCGGGTATTGCCTGTCGCACCATTTGTTAATGCCTCCTGATTGGGTTTCATTTCCGTCCACCCGGCAAGAACCGAGTGTTCTGCGTTGCGAATCATTACCTTTCCTTCACTCAGGAATGTTCGTTGTTCAGGCAGATCGGCATATGCTTGCACTCGGAAGCTGGTTCCTAGTACCTTAATTTCAGTCAATATTGTATTGAGAAAAAACGGATGATCCGGATCTTTGGAAACGTCGAAAAATGCTTCGCCCAAAAGATAGGCTGATCGGTCTGTTCTGGAGAAATGTTCCGGAATTAGAATCCGACTACCGGCAGTTAACTGCACCTGGCTCTTATCAGGCAAGCCTACTCTTGCTCGCTTTCCGTATGGTACAACCACCATATTTACGCGATTTTCGGATCCCGTGGCGCTCATCACCAGCGTGTCGTTCCCTAAAATAAGCTTTCGGTCGGATACAAAATCAATCAACAAATCACTGTTACTAACTTCTTTCTTGCTGCCATCGGCCAAATAGATCGTCGTATTATTGGCTGCACTTTTTACCAACAACTGTTCAGATACAAAATGGGGGTTCACCTGCTCGGTCAGTTTCATGATTAAACTCCCCAGCGAAAAGAAAACAAGCGCTACTGCGGCGTAAGGCAGCAACTTTCGATACAACAACCTGGTCTTGATCTCCTGCTCAATTGTTTTTTGAGCCAGGATATTTCTGTATATCGCATCCTTTCTTTTTTCTGACACTGATTTATTCCGAACAGCGAGCAACAACAACTCTTCATGGGCTTTTATCAAAGCGGCTTTTTCTTCAGGATGTTCTTCCATGTACTTCTGGTAAAAAGCACTGGCTTCAACATCATTATCCATCGTCCAACGAATAAATCTCGGATCCTCAATGTAGTCTTTCAAATTTTTCATTCGTCTTGTGTCTTTACCTTCTAGTTGCACAGAATGCTTAAAAGTGGACATACATTTATGGAAAAAATACATGCTGCAAAACACATCGGTCTCCGATTCATGACACTCTCCGAAATTACTTATCAGCAGCAAGCGATCAACGATAGTTTTCCCCTGCAAACTTGTCTGAGAAATGACCTTTCAACAGTATAACAGTCCTCGACCATTGTAGCAAAAAAAAGGCAGCCGGAAAAGATTCTTTCCAAACTGCCTATAAACCATGTATATAAAAACGTATGAGAAAATCGTTCTCAAGTCATATCATCCATGCTTTAGAATCTTATTTATATCCCGGGTTTTGAGTGAAATTCGGGTTGGAGTCCATAGCTTGCTGCGGAATCGGGAACAACACTTTGTTATCGTCTTCCAGTGTCTTTTGCTCCCAAGTGGTTTTTGTAAATGTTTCGAATCGAATCTGGTCAGTACGCCTGATACCTTCCCAGTACATTTCACGACCTCGTTCATCGAGCATCATATCCAGGCTTGCAGTCATTTGGCTTGCTCCGCGTACTTCCCGCAATTCATCAACAATGCTCTGCGCTGTTTCGCCATTCGTTGCGGAACCACCTCGGAGAATAGCTTCAGCTTTCATCAGGCGAACGTCGGCAAAACGCATCAGCACAAAACCACCATCGCTATTCGGATCATACTTCAATGCCCGGAAGCCTGCATAGTCGGGGTTACCCGATAACAGGATCTCGCGTGTGTAGACTAAAGGATCACCAGTACGATTGTAGTAGGGAGTGCCATCGTCTTTCAACTGCGCTCCAACCAAAAATCCAAAACCACGACCGGTGGCAGGTTTAGTACCGATACGCTGATCAGCATCTTCAAAAATATCGTAAAAACTGCCGAGCGTTGTAGCTCCGTTCCAGCCACCCTGGCTGTTATGCAATTGTGGCCAAATCCACATGCCATTCCACCAACGGGTATAGATTAGAATCTTTTCACTTACTCCTGTAGCATTAAAATTGTCAAAATAATTGGATTCATAATCGAAGCCCATGTCAGCAACGGCATCGCAGTGCTCAATCACCATGTCCATGTCCGACGCACCGAATGAATAAGGACCGGCCGGCACATCGGCCTTGTAAACAGCTTTATTCAGATAGAAACGAGCCAGCAATGCGTGTGCAAATGCCTGCGTCACTTTCGTCAAATCTTCATAACCGGGACCACCTACAGGAAGGTCACTCATAGCTGTCTCCAGATCATTCACAGCATAATCAAAAGCTTCCGAGCGAGTCCAGACAACCGGATCAACATCAACCCCCTGCCCCACTTCACGAAAAGGCACTTGCCCAAATAAATCGATAATATTATACAAAAAGAAGCCACGCAAAGCATGCGCTTCTGCCGCTTGCAACTCCGTTGGTCCGGCAGCCAATATTTGGGTACAGTAATAAACCCCTTGGTTTAAATCGTTCCACACATCCAAAATATACGAGTGACCGGCATCCCAACCATGCGAGTGCAATTCGCGAAAGACTCCGCCATTTCCCCAGTCGGTTGATCGGGTAGGAATGATCATCTCATCAGATGTAGGTTCGTTCAAACCGCTAACACCAGTATACGACGATCCGACAATATCGCCCAATTTATTATAAGCCGAGTTCAGGTTTGCTTCAATATCAATGCTTCCACCACCTTCCGATTGCTCAATTTTTATCGAATCCAGATATTCCACATTCAGGTCGGTACATGCCCCCAACATCAGCATCGATACGGCCAGGAACAGCATGCTGTATTTTTGTATTTTGATTTTCATAACTGTTTCAAATTTGAATTGATTAGAATTTCACTTTAAGCCCCAATAAAATTGTCCGAGAACGTGGGTAGGTTGTATAGTCGATACCCAATGAAGGCACACCGTTGCTGCCTTTATTCACATTCACTTCAGGATCCTGTCCACTGTAGTTAGTGAAAACGGCCAGATTCTGACCAGTCACATAGAAACGCAAGCTCTTGAGAATGCTGGTCGATTTTAAAGGTACATTGTAGCCCAGGCTCACATCCTGCAAACGAACAAAGGAACCGCTCTCCAGGAATCGGGTTGAAGGGTCGGCAGTGTTCAGCGGAGATTCACCGTTGGTTACGATGTCTTTGGTCACATTGCGGCCGTTTGCCAGGTTACCGGCATAGAAAAAGGTGTTTGCAGTGTTACTGTACAACATATGTCCAAACTGACCACTCAGGTAAATATTAAGATCGAAATTTTTATAACTGAATGTATTGGTTAAACCGACATTTACTTTGGGAATGGGGCTTTCACCATAGTATTGCGGATAATCGCCATCGTAAACTGAAATTCCGTTTTCATCAAATCCCTGGAATTTCCGAATATAGTAGGTGTACATTGGCTGGTCGTTGGTAATCCGCTGAATGGTTACCCCCGACAAGCCTTGTCCGTCGAGCACACCAGTTTCAATGGTCGTTGATAAATCTTTTACAATGTTTTTATTGTAGCTAACATTGGTTGTTATTCCCCAATTAAAATCGGACTTGCTTAACACATCAGCATTCAGCGAAAACTCAACCCCGGTGTTATAAATGTTTCCATCCATATTGGTCCAGTAAAATGACTGTGGTGCCGGTTGCGCACTGTTTAAACGCAACAATAAATCGGTTGTTTTCTTGCGATAAAAATCGATGGATCCCGACAAACTATTTCCTAGGAATCCGAAATCGATACCGGCATTGAACTGACTGGTTGTTTCCCACTTCAGATCCGGATTATCAAAAGTAACAAAGTAAATTCTTCCGGTATTTATTTCGCCCTCACCGTCTAAAGCCGAACTATTATACCGTTGCCGTTGCGTATACAGGTTGTGCGGAATTTCCTGGTTACCCGTAATCCCCCAGCCCAAACGAACTTTCAAATTACTGAATGCTTCAGGAATAAAACTTTCCTCAGACAAACGATACCCCAATGCCATGGATGGGAAATACCCATACTTGTTATTATCACCAAAGCGTGTTGAACCGTCCGCACGCATGGTCGCTGTCAGCAGAAGTTTTTCTTTAAACACGTAGTTTAAACGAGCAAAGAACGATTGCAGTTCATCTTTTTGAGCACTTGAGTTCCCAACAATTGATTCGCCCGCTGCGATATTATTCATCATCAAATCAACATCACTGAAACGGAATTTGGCAGCTTGCATGCTTGAAGTTTCCAATTCGAACGATTGATAGGAATAACCCAGCAATGCATTCAATTTTGAATTTTCCATTTCCTTATTGTAAGTCAGATAATTTTCCCAAAGATTGTTCTTCCGACTGATAGTACTAATACCGGCTTTACCGTTTTCGTATATGTACTGGGCATACAAATCAGGTGAATACGCATATTTCCGTTCCGATTTCGAGAAGTCGTTACCGTAGATCGTTTTAATACTTAAATCCTTGGTAATTTTCAACTCAGCCGACAGACTTGCCAACGAACGTAACGTACTGGTGTTATCCTTGCTGTATGCTAACATGGCAACCGGGTTCAACTGATCGTAGGAGCTTTGGTTGTATTCACCGTCGACCATAACCGGTTGAGTTGGATTCATATACAAAGCCGAGGCAATCAGGTCACCATAGTGGTTCGGACTATTTCCGATTGGCACGCCACTATCTTCAACATCAGATACTGTAAACTGGCTTTCAAACTTCAGGCGGTCGTCGAAAAAGCTACGATTACCATTGACACGTACCGTGTAGCGTTTCAGCGAACTTTCCTTAACAATACCGTTTTGATCCAGGTAACTGATTGAAACCCGGTAGTCACCGCGGTCATTGCGATTGCCGAACGAGATATTGTGGTTTTGCGAAACACCTGTCCGAAAGATTTCGTCTTGCCAGTCAGTTTCAGAACCGCCATCCAATGATGATGAATTCCCACCATAGCCGTCAATAGCATCAAGGTACTCCTGTGCACCAAGTACATCGTATTTTTGTGTAATGGAACTGATACCTACAGAAGAAGAGTAGTCGATTCCGGTATCTCCGCCTGCACCACTTTTTGTTGTGATGATCACAACCCCATTGGCACCGCGAGAACCGTAGATTGCAGTTGCCGATGCATCCTTTAAAATGGTAATATCTTTGATATCATCCGGGTTCAGGAAGTTAAGCGGGTTACGGGCTGTACTTCCACCGAAGCTGACATCCTCTCCTTGAGGAGAAACATCATCACCACTCAATGGAACTCCATCAACCACAAAAAGCGGGTTGTTTCCACTACGCACCGATGAAGTACCCCGGATGTTAATGTTCATTGCTGCACCGGGCTCACCACTTGACGAAGTGATCTGAACACCGGGAGAGCGTCCTTGAATTAGTTGCTCAGGAGAAGCTACCATTCCCTTGTTAAAATCGTCGGAGCTAACACGAGATACTGCTCCGGTTACATCTTTAATTGAGGTAGTACCATAACCCACAGCCACGATTTCCTCAATACCAACGGTTTCTTCCTGCAGTTTAATCTCCAGTGTCGCTTGCCCTTCATAGACAACTTCCTGTGTCACCATGCCGACGAAAGAAATTGCAATCACGTCACCTACCGATACTTCCGGCAGTTGAAATTTACCATTCTCATCGGTTATTGCCCCGTTCGTGGTTCCTTTTATCACCACTGTGGCACCCGGGACAGGCTCTCCATCGGATGATTTAACCGTTCCGGTAACTGTCTTCGACTGTTGCCCTTGATTAGGCACAGCCTGATTATCATTTTTGCGGATGATAATCTGACGATCGTAAATGGAGTACTTTAAATTTTGATCACTCAAGATAACATTAAGTGCTTCGTCAATTGAAGCATTTTCCAAGTCGATATTCACTCTCCTTGTTTCGTCCAATTCATTTAAATTGTACAGGAAAATGTAATCGCTTTCACTCTCAATCCGGTTCAAGATTTCTTTAACCGACGAATTCGTAAGTTTTAGGTTCAGCTTCGTGCTTTGTGAATAAGAGTTGGCTGCAGCCGTAACTACAAAACACAAAGAGAAAAGTGCGATTAATCTCATAATTCTCCCCAATGTTTTAACTCTTCCCCATAACGGGAAGACGTTTAACGATTTTTGTTCCATAAATTTGGTTTGTTTAGATTAATAACTAAAGCCACTGGTTTCCATCAAACTGTCATATACCGATTTATGTGCCACCATTTGTCGGTTGACTGGATTATCCGGGGTTTTCCAGGACCTATTTGATCGAGTTTTTCATTCGTAATATTTTGTGATGAATATGATCTAATTTGCTTTCCGTCGGCGGGCCTGGTTGCTCGCCTCTGAATCAATTCCGGCTTATCCCGACTGAAAGAAAATTATGTGATTGATGATTATTCGGTTTCTGAATAAGCGAACTACTCTGGAATCTTTTTCCAAAGGGCACTGCATCATTTCCGTGACGTGCTGTTTCGCTACTGGCATGTTTAGTTTGTTAGTTTAACCTATAATTGATGCCGCAGGACAAAAGTGGACATGAAAAAATAAAAAACTCAACATGCTCTAAAACACATCCATAGCAGTCTCCCAATTTCTAGCGGAAAACTACTTCAAAAAGGACTTAATATTAATATGAAGTGAAAAGAGCTCAAGAAACTGATCGGCCAAAATCTCCTTCAACCGGGAAATTATGCGGTACACTTGTTTCTTGGCCGAATCGGGTTGAATGCCCAATAACTCACCAATTTCTTTATAGGAAAGGTTACTGTAAAATTTGAGATAAAGTATTTCACGGGCTGAGGGCGTCAGTTCCTGAACGGTATCTTTGACCAACTGAATGCGTTTGTTCTCGATTCCAACGTGTTCTTCCGATTCAATTTCAAGCTCTAAATTGAAGGCATCCAACGACAAATTCAGATCTTCAACTCGACTCTTTTTTCTTAGCTTTTGATAAATGGTTAGTTTAAGCGACTTTAACAAGTAAAACTCAAGCTGTTTCGTATCTGAAAGATTTTCCCGGTGAGTGTACAACTTGATAAATAATTCCTGAATGCAATCTTCCACCAATTCGTCGTCGTTGGTTATTTTCGTACCGTAATGAAAAAGACGGTCATAAAAGAAATCGTAAATCCGACGAAAGGATTCGTGATCGCCCTTTTTAAACTGCCTCCATTCATTAGTCCAATTATATGATGGTTGAAAAACTCCCGACATGTAATATGAAATTTTAGTGGGAAATTAATATTAATCTTCTTAATCGCCCACTTCCAATGCATTCTATTCCTTGAAATTTTCGTCAAGAGAACTGCTGTTTATATTTTTACTTCCCCTGCAAGCTGATTCAGGAAAACTTCCAAATTGGTATAGCCACCTTTTTCAGCTTTCATCCCTCCATCGGCTGCATCATTGGGATCTAGGCCGTTTTTCAGTTCCCAATCGTCAGGCATTCCGTCGCCATCAGTATCAACAAGAGCCGGCAAACTTTTCAATTGTGGCCAACCACCGGCTTCCTCCACTTTATTTATCACACCTGTTCCTTCAATAGCCAGTTCGCCGGCAGCTTGCGCAACAATATGATCTTCGCGCAAATCTCTACGGGGAACAATTACACCGACATTTTCCAACACCAGATTGTAAGCTTTTGTCGCAGATACTTCCGGTGTCTCAACGGTTGGTAATGCTTCTTGAAGCAAACCATTCGCTGCATTTACACCGTCTTCAAATTCAACACCGTTGGCATTGTCGCTGGCAAGCGCATCGTTACCTTCCATAACATTGTCGGACACAAACCATTTTCCTTGAAAATGATAGCCCTGTGCATTGTCGACCCGAACGAACCGGTTTTTAACGACCTCGCTGGTATTCGGGCCCGGCTTGTAGTAGTTACCTGCAAAGTTTATGGATCGGGGTTTCCCGTCGCCAGTACGATATCCGTAGTTAAACACCACATTGTTGCGAAAATCAACGTCGATTGAGCTTTCTATATGGTTGCCGCCAATACTTGGGTTGCGCGCCACACCCGAAGCAAACAAGTTAAACAAGTACGAGGCCCGGTTACCACCCAAAGAAGCGGAGAATCCATGCGCTCCTTTTTCGTGTACCGATTTATTCAACGGTTCTGAAATCATACACCATTGTACCGTAATATTTTCGGTTCCATGCCAGGTGTTCAACACTTCATCTACCGTCCAGCTGATGGTACAGTGATCTACAATGACATTTTTACTATCTCGAATTTCGATGCCATCAATTTCGCTTCCGATCAATCCGGATTCAATGCCCGGACGAACCCTGATAAACCGGCAAACAACATCATGAGTCCCGGTAATATGCAACGGAAAATCTTTCAAACAAATGCCATCTCCCGGAGCTGTTTGTCCGGCAATTGTAATGTACGGATTCGAAACCGTGAGCATCGATTTCAGTGAAATATTTCCGGAAACCCTAAAAACAATAGTTCGCGGTCCTTCTGCTTCAACTGCAGAACGCAAACTACCGGGGCCACTGTCATTCAGGTTTGTTACTTCGATTACTTTGCCGCCCCGACCTCCTTGCGAATAGGCCCCGTAGCCCATCGCACCGGAAAAAGCCAGTTGCTGCGCATTCAACGAACAACTACATAGCACAATCGCTATGAGAATCGAATATGTTTGAAATGAATTCATAAGTTTGAAGTTGTCTTATTTTACTGAAACATCGCTTCCAGTTTGTCGAAGTCCTTCAGTGCATTCGGCGGAAGGTTTTCACCATCGTCTCCAAAAACTTTCAGGTCATTGCCCGTTTCAACAGTGATAACTGATTCATCCAAATTGCCTTCCTTGTCAAAAACCTTCGACTCGTCCATTTTTAAATACTTCGCCATGAAGTGATACATGGCGATTCTTTTAGATGGCCCGTAATCGTGCTTTTCATTCGGCAGGTGCACGTTTTCAACCACTGCATCGGGGCCATAAAAGCTGTAAATCCTTTTTAAAAATGGGAACTCAAGTTCCGGAACATTGGCAGTCCAGTCACCTCCGTCGGAAACAACAAGTTGTGGTTTAGGGGCGAATAAGCCGGCAATCTCAACGTTATTGGTTCCGCCTCCGCAAAGATGAATCGGGTTACCGCTTTCACACGGACAACCGCCATAATGAATGGCCGATAGCATCACAACAGGAACACTCACATCAATCCGGTCATCGATGGCTAAAATCAGCATCGTGTGACTGCCACCTCCTGAACCTCCCGTAATTCCTACCCGATCAGTATCTGCGTAATCAAAGTTGAGCAGATAATCCAGCAGGCGGATACTGTTTAGAGCCTGCACCGTATTGGCCAAACTCTTCCGGTGATATTTCATTGGGAACTGCAAGCCGGATTCACCCCAGCCAAACAGATCGTAGCTAATGCTCATCGCTCCCATGCGGGCCAAACCGGCACAACGCTTTTGAATATCTGGATTGTAACGTCCATCACCAAAATGACCATTTGGGCAAAGTACAACCGGAATTTTTCCTTTGATCTTTGCAGGGCGATAGATCGATCCGCAAACATAAACTCCGGGCAATACTTCCAAGGCTATGTTTTGAATGGTGTATCCGTCCATCTCCCTTACTTTGGTCAGGATTGGCTTCGAATCAGGCTTTGCAGGAGCTTTATCCAAACGAACAGCCGTTGGCAAGCAACTTCTTAGCTCAGCTCGGCGAGCTTCCCATTCTTCCTTATTCGAGTACAACCCACTCAGATAATCCAAAAACTCGCGGGCTTCGGCAACTGTTTTTCGGTGATAACGAAATTCTTCAACCTTATAAACTCCTGATTTTTCATCCTGATTCGCGACCAAATCGAAAGGTGACAAAACGTTTTTTAAGGTTTCTTCCAACTCCGGACGCAAACGCCAATCGGCATAGTTGAGCATTAATCCGGCAACATCTTTCTCTGAGAACTTGATTTGCACATCGTAACGCTGCTCAATGTCCTTTAATACTTCGTTTAAAGGACGTTGATATTTATTATCAGAATTCACCAGTTGCGCATTGGCACAGAATGCCAGCAGTACGATTCCGATGATTGCAAGTTTGATTCGTTTCATCTATTCTTATTTTGAGGCTAAGTGATTAAACATTCACTCATAGTCATTGATGGTCAACTGACTGAAAACGAAGGATGATCACTGCGTACTTCTTCTCTATTCCGGCCACTGTTCGTAAACTATTTTCTCAGTGTCCAGCTGTGTTGGATCGATCACCACGTGTTTTATACGTTCGCGTCGCCAGGTATAAACCACATGCACCAAACCATCGGAGGTTTGAATAACCGACGGATAAGAATACTGGCTAATTTCCGAATCTTCCAGAACCAAAGCTGCCTCCCAATGCTTGCCGTCTTTCGAGATCGCCACGTTCAACGGTGTCCGGTAGCCTTTGGGAGCATTCACCGGCGTCTTCACGTGATTGTACACAATGAGCTGACGGCCGTCTTTCAAACTTACCGCATCGATTCCTGAGTTGTTACTCGGCAAACCGGAAGGCTGCATCAGCGACCATGTTTTACCCTGATCAGCCGACCAGGACGAACCGATGACAGCATTTCTGGTACGGGTAAGGCTTTGCATCCGTCCGTCAGCATAGATCAGCAATGTGGGCTGTATAGCCGAATATATTTTACCATCGTTGATGTAGTCGCCCTTCTCCCAAGTTTTTCCTTCATCCTGAGTAAACTCAAAATAGGTCCTCCACCCGCCATCACCTTCGACACTGGTTGGACAAATCAAAGATCCGTCGGCCAGCAAAAGCGGTTTATTTTTCACTGGCCCGTAAATGCCTTGTGGCAGGCGTTCAGGCTCCGACCATGTTTTTCCATTATCAGACGAACGTATCATCAGTCCCCACCATTCCGAAGGTTTCGGGCCAACTTTATAAAATAACAGCAGATCACCGCCAGGCATTTGAAACAACACCGGATTCCAACTCGGGTAACGCAACGTGTCGTTTTGCACGCCGTTTGCCACCTCCACTGCTTCAGTCCATTTGCCGTTTTCATTGCGGCTCACCCAAATACCAACGTCGGGATTTCGTTCGCGGGTTCCTCCAAACCAAGCAGAGACTAATCCGGTCGGAGTTTCGGCAATCGTTGCAGAATGACAGGATGGATAAGGCGCTTCAGTGTAAATAAACTCGTCAACCAAAATGCCTTTTTTCCATTTATTTTTTTGAGCTGATGCCGGCAAACTAAAAATGAGCCCAAGCAATACAGCCACCAATACTGTTTTTTTCATCTTCCTACCTTTTCAAATTACAATTTGCACTCCAGTTTATGAAGTGTTGCTGTGCGACCAACTTCTTTGCCATCAACCAAGATGTAAAGACCTTTGCCATGATTGTATTTTTCACCGGTTTTATCCCAAACGATGGTCAGCATTTTACCATGATAAAGCACGTTATCGAGGCAAAACCAGTCCCATTTTCCTTCCGGAATCAATGGGTTTACTTCAATCATTTCATCAGCACGCGGACGTAATCCAACCAAGCCGGTGATGACCAAATCGTTAAAGGTTGAATGGTTGTAATAGCGGCTACGTTCCTGGTCGCCTTTCAGCCAGTAGCCGGTAACTTCATCCAGGTACTCACCCACATACGGGCGTCCGCGGTAATATTGCGACTCGACATACAATTCCATTTGGCGGAAGTAGACGCTATCGGTCACTACATCCTGATTATAATTGTTGAGCAAATTGGCTAAACCAGTCAATGTTTGAGCTGTTGCGAACGGCCAAATAGCGCCATCCCACTCACACTTACAACAACCATGCGATCGGAAATCGGGATGGCGACGCTCAGCAGTCGTCAATCCGAAAGGAGCTGAGAAGCCATTATTATCGATAATCTGGTCCCAAGCCACCGACTGCGATGGGGTAGGTAAATTGAAATACCAGGGAATGAATCCAATCTGTTCGCGGACCTTTGCAAAACCACCCGACTCCTTCACTGTCTCAAAAAACTGATCTTCCGAATCCCAAAGATTTTTATCGATCAGTTCTTTCAGCGTATCGGCTTTTGCCGCATATAAAGTTGAAGTTTCATTATCGTCCTTCAGGCGGGCAATTTCTGAAATCGCTTCAGCATTTCCGCACATATAACTGTTGATCGTAGGACGTTCATTTTTCACGTGTCTTCCACCGCTGATTTGTTCTTCCATGCCATCCTTCACATCGTTCTGCCAAAAAAGCCCGTTTGATGTGCGTCGTTCCTGCTCCCAGCGGTTGTAGTCAGTTGTCAAATCCGGTAATAGATCCACCAAATAGTTTTTATCGCTATTCACGTAGTAAGCTTGCAATAAAGCATAAGGAGTCCAGCTACTGAATTTGTGCAATTTACCCATTGGTTTGCCATCATTACCACGGTACCAAACATGTACATATTGCTCAATGTATTCAGGATTATGTAACCAACGGCCCTCCATTATATGGTGCCCCATGGCACAAGCAATCAAGTTATACTTATCGGCATAAGGACGGTCAATCAAAAATTCAGTGATTCCCCAACCTGCCGGAGTTTCTCTGATGTGCTTGCGGTAAGTCCACCAGCGATAGTAATAGATTTCTTCGAAGTTATCCTGTGGGCATTCAAACAAAGGAATATTTGTTTTCATCCAATCCCAGGCTTCTGCGTTCGGAATGGCAAACGATAAATTCTCATCTTCCATGCGGTTGAAATAATCCACATAGTGTTTAAAATCGTCAACCTTTAAAATGCTCTTATCTTTCGATTTTCCGGCGGCTAAAAGGTTTCCCTGGCTTAAACCTGTCAGGGAAACTAACAAAACCATGATGTATAAAGAGACTGTTCTATTGAAATTCATTTTCTATAAATCTTTTGTCGTTAACGAATAAATTGAAAAGCGAGCAAGCGGCGCCGGTTTTCCGGTTTCCTTCAGGTCATAATCCTGATCGGTAGGCGTATCCACATCCGGGAACCGACGAACATCTCCGGTCCGGAAAGTCACGCGCTCAACAGCATGCACTGGAGCGAAACAAAGGCCGGTCGACTTTTTCTCACCATTTACAAAGACATGATAAAAGCGATTTCCCGCAGTCAATTCAATCTTAATGTCATATTCTTTTCCATCTTCATAGCTCAGGATATTCTTCATCCGGTAACCATTCTTTTGCTGCAATTGCCCCTCGCCGTTGAAAGATAAACGTAAAGCGGCTGTTCCCTTTTCATCAACCAGCTCAACATCCAACTGCCCGTGATCATTTTGAGCTGCTGCTATTTTGAACTCGACAGAAACGTTGGCTGTCCGCGGAAAAAGACGTTCTGCTTTGGCATAATCAGATTTATCCTGATCGTTCAACACCAGGCACCGCGTTCCGCTGGCATCTTTCTCGATAGCAACACGCGCCCAAACAGGGCTAAAAATGTTCCACCGATCCAATTCTTTTCCTTCCGGCATCTGGTTGAAAACATCGTTAACATCCGAAGTTTCTTTGTCAACAACCGGAACAGGAACCTTGGAAACCCAAATATCTTCTTTGTTCATGCTGTAAGTCACCCACATATTACCACCGTTAGGAGTACCGTTTCCTTCGGCAATACCTCGGACATATTGCGGTCCGTACGATTTGTAGTTTCCGCCGTAACGCATCGGCGAAATTTCGCCATTCACTAAGAGCAAATTCGTATAATTCAAACCATCGTCGCTGGTCGAAACAGCCAGAGGCCAACGAAAGTCAGAAGGATTGTAAACCGTAGCATAATGACCATCAGAAGTGCGTTGTCCCCAAATTTTTGCGTTACTGTTTACAAACCCCGGTGCACGCGTTGGTTTTGTCCAGGTCTTTCCCTCATCTTCACTAATTGCAGTAAGGGCGTGTTTCCATAAACCAACCACTTTACCGTCAGCTAAATGATAAAAGTTAAATGCTTTGTACTCGCCTTTCAGTGAGATCAACGGATCGTCACGGTCTGCTTCCTCGTTCCATTGTTGCACCATCAACCGGTTCGCCAACAATTCGTCGCAAGCCTTTACAAATGCTTTTTCCTTGCTCTTCTTATAAAAAGGAAGTGTTGTATTTTTTTCGTTCCAGTTGTGGTTGTATCGAATGAAATAAATTGGTCCCCAGCTACCATCTGCCTTTATTTCGCGAACCACGCGACCGATTCCGTTTCCGTCGTTCGGACTGTCCTTTTCATTTAACGAAATAGCCATGTAGGCCAATACCAATAGTTTGTTGTTTGAACTGACATAAAAGCCCATGCGCTGGTGATTCACCGATTGCAAATTGCGTGCAACGGCTGTATCTCCTTCCTTACTGAATCCATCGGGAATATCATATGCCGGGAAGATGACCTCTGGTTTCGTCCACTCGCTACCTTCTTTCGATGTCTGAATCAATGTGGCACCCGGAGCAATGTGCTCACCCACCGGGTCGCTCAAATATTCGAGGAAGAAAGTGTTGTTCCAGTAAGCGATCATTGGCGCATGGTTATAGGTCCAACCCAAGCCATCCGCCATCTCCGGGAATTCGCGATTTGCTCTGAAAGTTTCAATGTTGTGAACACCTAAAACAGGTGCTAGCTGCCCGTGGTGATAATCGGGATTATTTAAGGTTTTTCCGGTATAAGAAGGCAATTCCTGAGCCTGCGACAGCCCGGTTACAGCCGTTACCAGAAAAAACAAGTTGATTAATTTCTTTCCTAAGTTCATGTTTCTGATTATTTATTCAATTGAGTTCAGAAAAAAGCGAATCCGGCTGCATCAAACCCTCTAACCGGACTCTGCTTTTTTTAACTAATTCTCAGTGTCTGCAATCGTCTTTTTCATCAAGGCGTCAACAACCGATTGTTTCGCCTTAAAAATCGTGCCATGTTTGTGTCCTTCCGGCAACGATACCTGGTCGGAAATATCCTCGAACGATTTGAAATCGCCCGTACGAGCACATCCGTATTTCTTGTTCCCATAGTCGTCGTAGTAAATCAGGTAGTCCTCGCCCACCTTCACTACTGTTGGTCCTTCGGATAAAAATCCGGTGAACGGCTCCGAAATATCATTCCATGGGCCTAATGGTGTTTCACCAAAAGCCACTTTTATGTTTCGGTTCGGTCGCGTGTTGTCTTTTAAAACCAGCACATAATCTTTTACTCCCCGCTTCACAATTACACAATCGATCACGCTAAAGTCCGGATCGAGAAATAATTTGGTGTCGGTAAAGCTTTTGAAGTCTTTCGTGGTGGTGTAATACATCCGGTGGTTATTCTTTTCTTCTTCCTCCCCTTTTTCAAATTTGAACGGGATAGTAGAAGCCCAAATAATGATGAAGCGGTCGTTGTCGTCATCGTAGAAAAGCTCGGGAGCCCAAACGTTCACCGTTGCCGTATCGGTCATCACCGTGATGAACTGTTCTTCCGACCAATGAATCAAATCCTTTGAGTTGGCATAGCCAAACCCCAGATCACCGCGCCAGGATGATGTCCAGACCATGTGAAAAGTGCCGTCTGGTCCTTGCACCACCGAAGGATCACGCATCACTTTTTGCTGGCCAACTTCTGGTTTTAGCCAGGGACCACCCAAATCGTTCCAATGGTAGCCATCTTCGCTGTATGCCAGAAACAATCCCTTGTCGGCCGGTTCGCGAAATGTACTGAAAACGTATACTCCCTTTTCCTTCGAGCAGGAAATCAGCGCCAAAAGAGCAATTCCAAATGCTACTATTTGATTTCTCATGATCATCCTATTTTACGCTATCCAAGACCAAAACGTAATCATGACCATCTCCGGCGTCGCCGGGAGGATCAAAGGCCTGCACACCTGTATTGTCAAAAACTCCGATTTCTGCGTATTGCCCGTTTCTTGGATTAAACCAACTGGCCTTCACCTTTTCGCCTTCAATTTTGCCCATGTTGACCGGAATATTGCGCCCGTTGTAAGTATATACGAAAGCATAATCAGAGCCACGAGTAGCAATCAGAAAATCGTACTTTTCGCCATTCTCGCCGGCAATCAGACTTTGATCCGGTACACGCTCAAAATACGGACGCGACAACATCAATTCTTTGACATATTTCATTTGGGTTGCTCCCGGATCATTGATCGCGGCATCCCAATATTTCTTAGCTCCGTAAGCAGCTCCTTTATCCGAAGGTTGGTAAAATTGCATTACTGCACTGCTGCCGTAAGTGTAGCCAAAGGCTCCGGCAAATACCGACCAATAGGCATAACGACGAACATCCGCATCGTTCCAGAAAGGTTGCAGCGTATCGTGTAAACCTTGCGGAATTCCTTCGTAGGAAGGTTCTCCGTCAATTGTAGGACGAACGGGAGTCAAGTCCCAGTCTTCGGTAATGTAACGCCAGTTGTCCTGTCCGTAAGCACGCTCGGTATCATCCTGATCATATCGACGGTGTCCGGATTGAATCATGTTGAAATCCATCCAGGAGGCATCCAAAAACCAGTCGTTCGATTGCATGCGGCCACGAGGGTGAAACGTAATCAGGTGGTTCGAATCATTGTCCCGTAAGGCATTCCCTAAAATATTCCAGGTTGCGATAGAGTCGCTTCCCATGGTATCACCACCATTTAGCCAAATAATATTTTTGCGGTCTTTGTAGCGCTCAGCAAGCCATTTCCCGTAAACAGCGGCCTCATCGCGCGATACTCCTCCGTCTTTCACGTTGTTTCCCCAAACCGGAACCAAGGCCATGTAAAGCCCTTTTTGTGCTGCCAAATCGATGGCATAGTCCATATTGTCCCAGTAATCGTATTGTATTGAATCGTTGAAATCATTTCCGGCTGTCACCTTGGGCATTGCCACATTGTGATCAACCAAAGCAGAATCGCCATAAACGTTAACCGCGCCTAAACCATGCAAAACCATGACCTGAATAACATTAAAGCCCTGTTCTTTGCGGGTTTCAAGGTATTTCCCGGTTTCTTCCCGATTCAATTTCGTAAAAAGTAACCAGCCTGTATCTCCCAACCAGAAAAACGGTTTTCCATCCTCTGTTTCGAAATAGCGATGGTTATCAGAAACTTTTAATAATTCAAGTTCATTTGATTCTTCCTTTTTCACCTGCTGTCCGCATGAGGCCAGCAGCAAAAGGGACAATCCCACAAAAATTAGATTTTTCATGTTCATTCAGTTTTTCAGTTTTATGCTTTGTTTAGTTGCTTTTTCATTTGTTTCCAGCCTTTCCATGTTAAGGATAAATCCACTTCATGACTGCTATAAAGCAGGCTTCCCAGGTAACCGAAAATTATCAGTACTACATGGCTATACACGCCAATCATGTATTTATGATGGGCATAATTAAAATTCCCCAAATCGAGGATGATTGATTCTTTCCCGCTTGTTCCTATCGGCGTTGAAGTGAGCAAAGCCCATGCCGTAAAGACAACGCTTGCACCAATTCCCCAGTACAATCCTTTTTTGTTGGCACGACTACTGAAAATGCCCAACAGGAACATTCCGGCGATACCACCCGAGAAGATCGAATACAGGGTGAAGATGATTCCGAGCACTCCTTCACTTCCGGCATTCACATAAAACAGAGCGACAGCAATTGCTCCCAGACCAGCCAGAACGATGAAAATTCGTCCTGCCATCAGTTGTTGTTTGTCGGTGCTTCTTGGTTTGAATCGTTTGTAATAATCTTCAGTCAGAATCGCAGATAAACAGTTCAAATCCGAGTCCAGACTCGAGATCGCAGCAGCCATCAATGCAGAAAGAATCAGGCCGACAATTCCAACGGGCAATTTCGTTAGGATAAAATACGGGAAAACGGCATCTGCCTCGATCCCGGCAGGCAAGCTATCGCCTGTAATTTGGTAATATGAAAACAGTGCTGTACCAATAAACATGAACATTCCCCACACAGGCACACTCAGCAAAACGCCAATCAGTGATGCACGAATCGCATCCTTATCAGACTTCGCTGTTAAATAGCGTTGGACAATGGTTTGGTCGGTTCCGTATTTCTGAATGGCATAGAATACACCATTCAGAGCCATCACAATAAAGGTGAGATTGACGAAGTCCCAGTCGAAAGGTCCAAAACCGATGTGACCGTTCGCCATCGCAACATTCCACACAGCGACAGGGCCACCTTCCGGAGTAAAAAGTAAGATCAACATAGCAATTACTCCCCCAACAATCAAGAGAAATCCCTGGATCACATCCAGCCAGATAACTGCTTCGATACCTCCCAGCATGGTCAGTAGAATTACAGCAGCACCAATAACCCAGATGATGGTACTTGTTTCAATCCCAATCATTTTACTTAAGGCCAGAGAGATCAAAAAGAACACGGTTCCCATTTTTGAGAAGTGTGTTAAAATGAAACTCAGCGACGTGTAGAAACGAGCAAAAAGGCCGAAACGCTTTTCAAAATACTCGTAGGTACTAAGACGGATCACGTGACGGAACAAAGGCACCACAACTCCCACAATTGCCACCAGTACGATGGGGACCATCAACCCTTGCACTAAGCGAATCCAGTTGGAAGTAAAACCTTCACCCGGATAAGCTAAAAAAGTAATACTACTAATCAGCGTAGCTAAAATAGAAATCCCGATTGCCCATGATGGGATCGAGCCGGCTGCCTTAAAGTAGTTGTCTGTATCTTTCTGTTTTTTCGAAAACCAAAATCCGACTCCCAGCGATACCGCCAGGGTCAGAAACATGATAAAGTAGTCGAGAAAATGTATACTCGGAACAGGATTCATTGGTTTAGATTTGATTTAGTTTGATTGATTCGTTTGATTTAATTCCTTACTGTTGGTTTAATTTGTATCCGGTATAATACTCTCGGGCCAATTATAACTTCCTGGTTTTGTAATGAGGCTTAAACCCGGATAACCGGCAACCTCCATCTGAATTATTCCATAGTCTAACTCCCGTATCGGAGTCAACTGTTTGATGTTTAGATTTTGGATGATTTGAGCTGCTGTTGCTCCTCCTTCAATATACAAGGCATTGATCTCAGCCAAATCGAAAACTTCTTTCACTAAAAGGCCAATTTCATTTCGAACGATTTCAGGCGGAAAATTAATTTCTTCCTGAAAGATCGTTGTAACCACGACTTTGCGGTTTTGCACCAGCCAGCCAGCTATATTCTCCGCTATTTCACGGATATGATCTTTCATCTCATCCAAATGTTGAAAATACTCCTCGGACAAGTTGATAAACATGACCCCGGCGAGCTTTAACTTTGTCATAAACTCAACGGTTTTTGGAAATGTGCTGCCAAAGATAAACAAGGCTTTAGAATCTTCAGCAATTTCCAGACTTCCGTCAACAGGTTTTTCGTCAAATTCCTTCCGAAGAATTGCGTCGAAGAACCCCGCACCACCGGCATAAACAGTATCACTATTCATTCGTGACACCCATTGCTCCAAGTCTTCCTCCGACTCCACATCAGCAACCATAAATCCGGTCGTAACGATATCTTCGCCAAGCCCAACACTTGACACCTGTTCCGGGTAATCACAAAGCAGCTCGCAAACATTGCTCGATTTGGCCGGGAATTCAGGATCGTTGGCAAATGAGGTTTCAGCAAGCGGCGTCCCCTGAATGTAGTAAATACCTTCTTTTATAATTCGTTCGAAATGTGGATTTGCCGGGACAACCAACACATTATCCTTTTTCGAAATATCTTGTTGTGTAATTAATTCTTCGTAAACATTACCGCGCAGTACCGAGTCAATTTTCTTGAAAATGAAGCGAGGCTTCAAATCCAGCAACTGGCTGGTTATCTTTTCAATTCGGGCCTTGGCATCCACCACCGTCTTTGAACGTGAGTCAGCGACAACAACCAACAGATCGGGATTACCTTTTCCAGTCACCTCGGTTTCCAACAACACATTCAGACCGTGTTTTAAGCCTACTCCTCCAATTTCTGCAGCACCGGTAAAATCATCTGCTATAACTGCTATCATATCATTCCGGATTACTGGTTCTCGTGAAGTTTGATGGCATAATCGATTGCATACACCAATGCATCATGACTCGCAATACCTTTTCCGGCAATTTCGAATGCTGTTCCATGGTCAACCGAAGTGCGAATAATTGGCAGTCCAAGCGTGATATTTACTCCTTTCACACTCTTCATGGCTTGTTTTTCCTCATCCCAGATGAAGCCAACCAATTTGAACGGAATATGCCCCTGGTCATGATACATCGCCACACAACCATCGAAACTGCCTCCATTAGCCAATGAAAATAAAGTATCCGGAGGGTACGGGCCTGCTGCATCAATCCCGGCTGCTTTAGCCTTTTCAACTGCTGGTAAAATCTCTTCGGTTTCTTCAGTTCCAAAAAGTCCGCCATCGCCGGCATGCGGGTTTAAACCAGCAACGCCAATCCGGGGATTCTGAATGCCAATACGCTTGAGTGCGTCATTCGTTAAACGAATAACATCAAACACCCGGTCTTTTTTTACGCGGTCGCAAGCCTCACGAAGCGAAACATGCGTGCTGACATGTGTTACTTTAATTTTGTCATCGGCCAACAACATGGTGAATTTTTCGGTATTGGTAAAGTGTGCATAAATCTCGGTATGCCCCGAGAAGTGGTGCCCTGCTTTATTAATGGCTTCTTTGTGGATTGGCCCGGTAACGGTTCCGTCAACCTTACCATCCATTGCCAACTCAATGGCTTTTCGCACAGCTTTAAAAGCTAAGTCACCGGCCTCAGCGCTTACCACGCTGTGTTGTATTTTTTCGAGATCGGCCGGAATGTGAAAAACATCCATTGTTCCAAATTCGAATTTCGCATCTTCAACTTTAGTTACCGGATTCAACTTCAGATCAACACCCGTCAATTGAATCGCCTTTTCCATCACTTCTGCATTTCCGATTAAAATAGGACTGCATTTTTCAAAAACAGATTTATCTGCAAAAGCTTTGGCTGCTATTTCAGGGCCAATTCCGGCAGGATCCCCCATGGTAACAGCAAGTATGATTGAATTATTTTTCATCTTTTTATAATAAGTTCAGGTTTTTCAAAAAGGCGATTACATCTAAGCGGTAGGCTGTTTCGGCCGGTTCTTCCATTTGATATATTGGCGGCATCACCTGTGTTCCGCAAAGTTCTTTTACTTTCATAACCACTTTTAAGGCCGCCAAAGATTCCCCTAGTGTCCGATCTTTTTGGTAAAGCGCTCCCAACTTGTTTGTTAGTTCCTGCAAGCGGTCCGCCTCATCCCAATTTCCTTTTAGAGCGTTGGCATATAAATCAGCATACAATTCAGGTGTAAAGTTTCCGGTGCTTGGCACAATACCGTCCGATCCATTTTTCAAGGCGTAAGAAGATATAGCCGCCCAACCGATTAAATGCACAAAATCAGGGCGATCTTTCCAAAGCTTCAATGCCTGGTCCAATCGCTCCACATCGCGTTCCGAATCTTTCAAGCCAACAACATTCGGGTGATAGCTTAGCTTATCGACAATATCCAGGGGAATTGAATACCCCGTTGTAGCTGTTATATTGTAGAAAATCAAGGGCACCGGGCACGCATCAGCCAGGCTTTCGCAATATTTCGCAGCCTGCGCATCGGTGATCGGATAATAAGAGGGGACATTAGCCACAACGACATCAGCCCCCAAATCGGCGAATCGTTTAGCCATATCAACCGTTTCAACAATACAGTTTGAAGCAATACCGGCATAAATCACCGCTTTACTTTTAGCGTGCGCCACAGTTGCTTTTACCAACTCCTCTTTTTGAGGAATCGAAAGAGAACTTGCCTCCCCAGTTGTTCCTCCAATAAAAGGAGCAACATCGTAGCGCAAAAAATTGTCGACAATTCGCCCAACAGCTTCCGTATCAACTGTAAAATCATCTTTCAATGGTGAAATCATCGGAACGATGACTCCTTTATAGCGATTATTTTCTTTCATTTCATGTATTTGATCAGGCTTTTCAATTGCTATGTCCTTAAAAAGCTCGTTTATAAATTTCTTTCGCATCCTTTAGTGCGATATCACGCACATTGTTTTTCAACAAGCGTTGAACTTTAATCGCCGATTTTGCAATATCATTCAATGCTGATTCCGGGATACCAATAGCTGACAACTTAACCGGAACATCCATGGACTCCATCCATTGTTGAATAGCGGCGATCCCTGCCGAAGCATATTCCTCGTTGGTTGAACACCCTGTAATACCCAAATTTTTAGCCAGCAAAGCAAAGCGCTCGACTGCAGCGGGCATGTTGTATTCCAATACATAGGGCAACATCACCGCATTCGATAAACCATGAGCAATCTTATACTTACTTCCGAGCGGGTAAGCCAAGGCATGAACAGCAGCCGTATTTACCGGTCCAAGACACATTCCGCCGTAAACACTACCAAGCGCCACCGCGGCGCGAGCCTCCAAATCATTACCATGATCGTAAGCCTGTTTAAGATTTTTGAAAATAAGCTGCATGCCATCCAGCGCAAAGCGATCGACTACAGGATGTGCGAAACGGTTGATGAAAGCTTCCAGACAATGCGTGAAAGCGTCAATCCCGGTAAAAGCAGTCACTGCCGGTGGTACGCCAACAGTCAATAGCGGATCAACGTAAGCAGCATCAGGCATCAAAAACGGACTAATAACGCCTTTTTTTTCGTTGTCGGTTGTGTCAAGAAAAATCGCATTCGGTGACACTTCGCTTCCGGTACCTGCAGTCGTTGGCAAACAAGCCAAGTAGGTTGACCTCCCGTTCAGATTACCAATGCCAATGATCTCGGTTGTAGTTTGTGTATTTCTTAGCTGCGCAGCAATGAATTTTGCAGCATCCAGCACACTTCCGCCTCCTATACCAACCACAGCGTCGGCTTCAAACTGTCTGGCTTCAGCCAGAATCTCTTCAACTTCGGCGAAACTTGGCTCAGCCGCTATTTGCTCATTTACACAAATGATGATACCAGCCTGTTCTATTTTATCGTAATATGGTTGTAACAACTGGCGGATAACCGGGATGCTCACGACAAACAAACGCTGCTGTCCCGATTTCAAGAAATCTTCGAAAAACTGAGAAAGACTACCGTCTCCGATAACCAATTGTGAAGGCGTATTTAATTTGATTAGATCCATTAATTTATGTTCTTATTGATGACGATTCCGCGGAAGCATAACTGTTCCGACCTCAGGAAAGAATGCTCTTGATCGAATACTGTGATAGCTTCCAAAGACAGGTCGAAGATAATGTAAACGTTTACATTTTCCAAATTAAACCAAAAAAATAATGTCTTATTTAAAGGACATTATTTCATGTAAACGATTTTCAACTAGCAGGAACTGCGTACTTTCAGTTCGCTGTTTAAAGTCATTTGAATACAGGGACGTTTGGGGTCTTTAATGCGTTGGATCAGCAATTCTCCGGCCCGCTTGCCAATTTCGTAGGCCGGTTGACGAACAGCAGTAAGCGGTGGATTCAGGGCGTTTGACCAATTCATATCGTCAAAACCCAAGACAGCAATATCACCGGGGATATCCAGTTTCCGCTCGTTAACCGCTTCCAAAGCTCCTAAAGTAATCAGGTTGTTACCGGTAAACAATGCATCGGGGCGATTCGCCATATTCAACAGTTTTCCAGTGAATTCAATACCACTGGTATAAGTTGAGTCACCTTGAACAATCAGGTTTTCATCGATTTCCAGACCATGATCTTTCAAGGCTTTCCGGTAACCATCCAATCGTAATCGGCTGGAAGGGATCGTAGGCAAACCACCGATATGAGCGATCCGTTTGTATCCTTTTTCAATCATATAGCTGACTGCCTGATAGGCGCCTTCTTCGTTATTCACCCAAACCACATCTACATCCACACCTTTTAACCCACGGTCAACACAAACAACAGGCAACCCACTACGCAAAAACTTCTTGATCCGCGGGTCATCCTCATGAGCAGGTGCTGCGATTAATCCGTCAATAGCTTCCGACTCAAGAATATCGAGGTACACCGCCTCTTTCTTTTCATCCTGGTTGAAGTTACACATGATGATCACATAATTGTTCTGATAGGCTATGTCTTCGATACCACGCAATACATCAACATAAAAAGGGTTTTGAATATCGGGAATAAGCACACCAAGCAAATTACCGGCACCACTTTTCGAACGCAGACGTTTGGCTACCCTGCTTGGTTGGTATTTAAGCTCTTTAATGGCTTTGAGAATTTTCATCCGGGTTTCTTCATTAACACTGTCGCTGTTATTCAATACCCGGGAAACAGTCGCGATAGAAACACCCGCCCGTTTGGCGACTTCATTCATACTTGCCATAAAATGGATACAATTTGAGGTTTACATTTATACTGATTTCCCTAAAGTAGAAAAAATCACGGCAAATGTAAACGATTTCATTCAGATAATTGTATTTTTCACACAATTTTCCGGAAACAGCCCAATCGTTTTAACTGAAGATTCTTTTTTTCGTTTGGGGGACCTGCTCAAGCAAGATTTTCCGAAGAGATATTATTCAATAAAAACTAAACAAACATGAAGTATTTCGCTTATTTCTGCTTACTGGCACTTTTCACGGCCTGTTCATCGGGCAAACCAAAGCAGAACGATGAAAAAGACACTGAACAAGTAAAATGGAGTATCAAAATGGCTGACGCCGTTATGGAACGCAGCGACAGCCTAGGCCATTACAACGGCCGCACCCGACGCGGCTGGTCGTACGATGTTGCCCTGTTAGGAATGGCGATCGATAAACTGGGAAATGTTGATCCCAAATATTCCGCTTACATGAAAGCTGATATGGATGCGATGGTTGACAACGACGGCCATGTTGCCCGCTACGATTCAACAAAATTCAACATTGACTATGTCAACCCAGCCAAAAACCTCTTGATCTTGTGGGAGAAAACCGGCGACGAAAAGTACAAAAAGGCGCTTGGCCAGTTTGTACGGCAGATGGAGAACCATCCGAAAACCAAAACCGGAGGCTATTGGCACAAGAAAATTTACCCCTGGCAAATCTGGCTCGACGGTGTGTACATGGGAATGCCTTTCCTGGCTGAATATGCCAAAGATTTCGACGATCCGCGCTGGTTCGATGTGGCCACGCACGAAATCATCTTGGTGCACGAGAAAACCCTCGATCCCAAAACCGGCCTGCTGTACCATGCGTGGGACGAAAGCAAGGAGCAAAAGTGGGCTAACCCGGAAACCGGGCAGTCGCCACACTTTTGGAGCCGGGCCATGGGCTGGTATGTAATGGCCATTGTCGATGTGTTGGATTATTTGCCGGAAGACCATAAAGACCGCGCAGAAATCATCAAAATCCTGCAGGAAACCTGCGATGCTTTGTTGAAAGTTCGGGATCCGGAATCGGGCGCCTGGTACCAGGTGCTGGACCAGGGCAACCGCAAAGGCAACTACCTCGAAGGTTCGGGAACGGCCATGTACATTTATGCGTTTGCCAAAGGAGCGCGACTGGGTTATCTCGATCCGAAATACACGGAAATTGCAGCCGATGCATTTGACGACATGGTGGCAACATTCATTGTAACCGGGGCCGATGGCTTGCCCGATATGGTGAATATTTGCGGCAGCTGCGGTTTGGGAGGAAAACCAACCTATCGCGACGGCAGCTACGAGTACTACACCACCGAAAAAATCAACACCAACGACACCAAAGGAGTGGCTCCGTTTATTCTGGCGGCCATTGAAACGGACAAATAACAATCAAACAAAACCACGAATACCAGGGCTCTGATCGTTTGATCAGGGCCTTTTTTGCCGTAATTAGTTGCCCAACGAGCTAGCGTCCGCTGCCTCTAAAATGGTAGCGCCGGCTTCGCCCCTGCTGCTTGAGATTTCGATACTGGTAGGGTTGCATGTTCCGATAAGCCTGGAAGAACTGCGTAAAACTACTGGATGACATGTGGAGAATCTTTCCGATTTCGGTAAACGAGTGGTCTGTTTTTTCCAGCAAGTCGCAGGCCACCAAACAGAGGTATCCGTTAATCCAATCGTGTGCACTCATCCCTGCCATACACCGGATCGCCCCGTCGAGCCATTGCACATCCACGCCGAACTGTTTGGCGTACCAACTCACCGGTCGCTTTCCGTATTTCCGTGCCAGGTTGGCAAACAAGTCCATATAACTGTTGCCGCAGGGATTGTGCTGCCACATCTCGCTTTTCGCTTGAGTTGCCTCATTGGCGGCCTCGCCGGCCAAACCGGCATAAATCATTTCGGGGGTAACGGGTGAATATTCAACAGCTGTCATCGGTCTGATTTTTTGGTTGTTTCCTTCAATTTACGACGATATTTAATGAAAATCAATGTTTTTATAAAAACAACGCACGCACATTTTACCAATTCCCCCATATTCATAAAAAAACCGCGCAGGTTTTTAATGAAATAGCACGAATTCCTAAAAACATCGCGCACAGTTTTTAGGAATTCAACCAACGAGATAAAAACATGGCGCACAGTTTTTAGGAAACCTACCCGATTCATAAAAACTACACGATTTTTAGGACTATTCATACCTGGCGAGGCCAAACATATCATGTAATTCCGGTCCAATTTTCCCGCTTCAACCCACCAGAACAAACAGCCGTTCAATTTGTCAACCTTTTGAAAATAAAAAGCCGCCAACTGTGTTTAAAGCAAAGAAGGCGGCAAACTTAAACTAATCGCTATACTAAAACTATGACGTTCACTAAATTTCGGGTTGAAACGAAGAGGTTCGGAGCGAATCAGATCCGCCCCAAACTCTTCATACAATCAAATAACAATTATCATATCAACAAAAACTATCTCCTAACGGGAATCCAAACGCTCATCTCCCCTCTTCCCCGGTTGTCCCAAGCGTAGTAGGGCACAAATTTGAGCGGGATCCGCTCAGCCGGTTGAACCGAGTTGATGGGCTGGTACAATTTATTTTTCCAACTGTTACCGGTCAGTACAACACCTTCGCCTTTCAAGGCAAGCATTCTGGCACCATCGATTTCGATCGCTTCCGGCTTCAGCTGCGTGGCGGCATCAACAGCGACATTGAACACATCGACCGCGTTGGGTAAATCAGCCGTTTCCACACAATACACTACCGGTCCACGCTGCACAGCCACCAACCCGCGGGTTTCTTCCACCATCGGGTTCGCTTCCATCAACTGCACCGGCATGGGCAAGTTCAGGCTGATTTGGTCGCCCTTTTTCCATTTGCGCGAAACGGCAACATAAGTTCCGGCTTGCACTTTCTCCGAAACAGGCTGCCCGTTCACCTTCAGTTCGGCTCCCGGGCACCAGGCCGGAATGCGCAGGTGCAGGGTCATTTCATTTTTCAACGTCTTTTGCACGTCCAACTCAACCGCCCCGTCCCACGGGTAATCTGTTTCCTGGTTTAGTTGAAGGACATCGCCATTTTCCAATGTTGTGTTCAGCTCATTCGCCCCGTAGAAATTCACATACAAACCATCGTTCGACAAACTGTACATGTAATTGTTGATCTCGGCAATGGTGCGAATGGTATTGGGCGGGCAGCAGTTGCAATAGCTAATGTAGGGCTCTCGATCCTTCGACCAGCGCAGATCGGGCGAAACCTCATCGGCAACGGCCAGCGGATTGGTGTAAAAATGACGGATGCCGTCGAGGCTGATGGCAGCCAGCAAACTGTTGTACATGACCTGCTCCATCACATCGGCATACTTCGCATCGGCAGTCACCTGCAGCATGCGATAGTTCCACAACAGGTTCCCAATGTTCGCGCACGATTCGTTGTGCGCCGTCAGGTTCGGCAGTTGGTAATCCTCGCCGTACGCCTGGTGCACCTGTTGAATGGAAGGCTGGTCGTAGGTGGTTCCGTTGGGCGAAACACCGTCGTACAGTGCGCCGCAGGCCCCGGTGATGTATAGTTTATTCTCAACCAGGTCGTGCCAAATAGCATCCAGTGCTTTCATCAGCGACTCATCGCCCGTTTCGGCATACACATCGGCTGCTCCGGCGTACAGGTAGTTGGCGCGAACAGCATGTCCTTCAGCTTTGGTTTGCTGGCGGAAAGGAATGCGATCCTGGTTGTGATCGTGCCCGTTGTCAACCTGGTCGCGAATATCAATCAAGCCCTGAGCCAGCTCCAGGTAACGCGGATCACCCAGCGTGCGGTACATCTCGGTTACGCCCATGTAATGCGACGGACAAATGGCATTTTGCGCCAGTTCGTACGCGTGCTCTTCGTAATATTTAAACAAAAAATCGGTCGCTTTGATGGCAATATCCATCAGGTTCATTTTCCCCGTCAGGCGGTAATGCACACTAGCCGCCGTCATCAGGTGCCCCATGTTGTAGGTTTCAAAGTCCATGCGCTCGGCAAACTCCGCTTTCTTCTCCGGGTGCTCCCGCTCATTAATCATCACCGGCGTGTGAATGTAGCCATCGGCCCGTTGCGTCATGCCAATCACAGCAATGATGGAGTCGATCTTTTGATCTAACTGTTGATCGTTTGTTTCCGCGGCCACAACAATCGCTGCTTCAAGCATTTTGTAAAAATCGCCGTCGTGAAACGGAGGACCAATATGCTCCCCATCTTTCAGTCCTGCGGCAATCTCGAAGTTGGCATAACCATGGCTGATCGAGTCGTTCAGGTACATGTCCAGCATATGCGGCATCATACTTTTCGCACACACCTGGTAGCGGTCGGCCCAAAAACCGGTGGTCCACCGCACATCCGTCAGGTTCACAGACTCCAGTTTCGCGAATTTGCTTTTCGAGGTGTTCACCAGGCTTTTATCCTGTGCCTGTGCCAACTGAAAGGTCACCAGAACCAGTAAAACCGGCGTAACAAAATATCTTTTCACCATGATTTAATTCGGTTTTTGAATTTGAAATACATACGTTCCGGAGCCAACTTCGACCACCAGATAGTCGCCCTCGCGCCCTGAAACGCGAATGTCTTCTCGGTTCCCGATCGGCTTACCGTCTTCCAGAACAATCGATTTTTCATCGGCCAGTAAATAAACCCGGGCCGACGTATTCGCCGGAAATTCTACGGTTTGCGTAAAACAACTTTCGCTCCGTTCCCATTCCGACCGAATCCAGCCGTACATGGATTGAAACTTCGCTTTGGCAAACTGCAATTGCTCCGTAGGCGTTGGTTTGACGACAATCTTTTTGTAGCCCGGTGTTTTCGGGTCAGCCTGCAAACCGGCAACGGTTTGATACAGCCAGTCGCCCACCGCACCGTATGCGTAGTGGTTAAACGAGTTCATGCCTTCGGTTTGAAAAGAACCATCCGGCTTAATACAATCCCAGCGTTCCCAAATCGTCGTCGCCCCTTTGGTAACCGGGTACAACCACGACGGATAACGCTTATTGAAGAGCAATTTGTAAGCAACATCGGGATAACCGTGATCGCTCAAAGCCTTGCAAAGCAGCGGCGTTCCAACAAAGCCGGTTGTCAAGTGGCCGAAATAATTCACATCGTCGGCCAAGCGTTTAGCCACTGTCGTAACTAGCTTGTCGGGTAGCAAGCCAAAGCACAAAGCCATGATGTATGCCGTTTGTGTTCCCGAGGTCAAGCGCCCGGTTTGGGTTACAAACTCCCGGTTAAAGGCTGCTTTTATTTTGGGTAGAATGTCGGCATATCGTGCTGCATCCTCGCTATTACCAACCAAACTAGCAGTTTGTTGCATCAGCCCGGTCGTGTAATAGAAGTAGGCAGTAGCAATGAGTTCCTTATCGGTGTGTGCGCCTGCATAGCCATAGTCGGGCGCGTTGTAGTTGTACGAGTAATATTCGGCAAACGAAAGCCAGTCGCCAAAATGAAAACCGGTATTAAAGATGAATCCGTCGCCCGATTCAGCAATCATATATTCCACCCAGCTTTTCATGGAGCTGTACTGTTGTTCCAGAATCCGGGTGTCGCCGTAAACGCGGTAAACAGTCCACGGAATGATCACAGCGGCGTCGGCCCATGCTGTTGAGCCAAATCCATCGGACCAACCGGTTCCTCCACCATCTTCCACAACGTTGGGTACCACCCAGGGCACGCTACCGTTGGGCTTCTGGTCGATCGGAAAGTCCTGCATCCATTTGGTGTAAAACGAAGCTGCATCGTTGTTAAAACAAGCCGTTGGCGCGAAAACCTGTGCGTCGCCGGTCCATCCCAGACGCTCGTCGCGCTGCGGACAATCGGTTGGTACATCCAGAAAATTGCCTCGCAATCCCCATTGAATATTTTTCTGCAGCCGGTTGATCAGCTCATCCGAACACTCAAAATCGCCGGTTGGCGCCATGTCCGAGTGAATGGCACAAGCCTCCAAATCTTCAGCATTCACCTCTCCGGGGTAATCACTGATTTTCAAATACCGAAAGCCGTGAAAGGTAAAGCGTGGCGCGTATTCTTCAGTCCCTTCGCCTTTAAATATATATTCATCCTGAGCTTTGGCAGCACGCAGGTTGGCCGTGTAGAAATTGCCATTCTGATCGAGCACCTCCGCATGATTCAGAGTAATTTTGTCCCCTTTGTTTCCTTGCAGTTTAAACTGAACCCAGCCCACCAGGTTCTGCCCGAAATCGAAGACCATGTCACCGTTCGGTGTAATCATCTTTTCAATCGGTTTCAGTCGCTCGGTAATCCGGACCGGCACACCATCCGACGAAACCAAACTCTGATAGCCATAATCGCGAACCGAGACCGGCTTCCAGCTTTGGTCATCAAATCCGGCACGATCCCATCGGTCCAACTCCAGGCGGGCATCGTAAGTTTCGCCATTGTAAATATCCGATTTCAGAATCGGACCGGTGTTTGCCTTCCAGCTGTCATCGCTGCCAATCAGCTCCGTGCTCCCGTCAATGTATTCAAGTTGAAGCTGAAATAATAAACCCAGCTTATCGCCGTATAAATTCTTATTGCCCTGCCATACCAGGAACCCACGATACCAGCCATCTCCTAAAATAGCGCCGATCGCATTCTCCCCTTCGCAAAGCAGGTCAGTTACATCGTAAGCCTGGTATTGCAACCGATGTCGGTAACTGGTCCATCCGGGGGTAAACAAATGATCGCTCACCACCTTCCCATTGAAGCGAAGTTCGTATAAACCATGACAAGTCACATACGCCGTTGCTTTGCGAACCAGTTTTTTCGTCGGGAATTCTTTGCGCAAATACGGACTCGGTGTCGATGTCGAAGTATCTTCATCTAAATCCGGTTCGATCCACTGTGCTTCCCAATCCGATTGAGCAAGCAAACCGGTTTCGAACCAGGCAACTTCACTCCAGTCAGTTTTTTCGCCGTGATTGGTTTCAACCTGAACCTGCCAGAAAACCCGCATCCCCGAGCTTAGCTCGTGACCGGCATATACCATTTGGTTGGACTGCGAACTTTCCAGTTTACTGCTATCCCAAAGCAAGTTATTGCCCGCCACTAAATCGGCTTCCGACAAAGCGCATCGGATTTGACAGGTTTGCTGCAGACTTCCACGCAACTGATCCTCTAATTCCCAGCTGAAACGTGGTTCAGCGGTTCCTACGCCAACTGGGTTGTTTTTATATTCTGTTCTTAAATTGAATAGTTTCAATTGCTTCATGCTTTTCGATCTGAAAACTTAATTACTCTCCTCCTCATCCAACGATTTGCTCTTCATCCAAAACGGGGCCGTTGCAAACCACATAATCATCCCTGCAACCATCAGATGGAAATGCGACTTCAGCTCAATGAACTGTTCGAAAACCAGGATGGAAGGAATAATCGTCAACAGCAATCCGATAAAGGAAACGATGATCAATACTTTTTTCATGACAAACCTCCTTCTGCAATTAGTTGCGTATTCTTTGCTGATTTTTGTTGGTAATAACTGAAGCCGACGTACATCAACGAGGCCAAAATCCATTCGGGGGCAATCAGGTAAGTTAAATCCATATTTATGGCATCCAACCAGCTTGGCAATCCGCCGTTAAGCATGCTCTTCATCCAGGCTAGATGATCTTTTCCGTAAACAATAAAACAAATCAGAAATGATCCCACCCAAGCAATGGCTGCAGGCCAGCTAAAAAGTTTTCTCGATTTTTCGGTGAAGTTGCTGATTAACCCAAGCTTTGGAAAGACCCAAACGTCCATCAATACAAATGCACCCAGCGGTACGAAAAACAGGGCATTGTAACTCACAATACGATCAAGATTGGCATTCACCGCCGGGATACAGGCTGTAAAAATCATGAATGCTCCGGCAGCAAAAGTCACTTTCCAGCGTTTCCAGTTTGGCGTAGCCACCTGAATGGCCAAGCCTGCACGGTACAATGTCGGGTTAGCGGTCGTCCATCCGGCAATAACAACGCTAATCGCTCCGGCGATGCCGGCACCATACAAACCAATTGCACCCGGTTGCGGGTTCACAAAACCTTCAGAAAGGAATGCAGCACATAAGATGCCTGATGCAATCCATGCTCCGAAGTGACCTAAAAACATACCGAAAGCAGATGCAAAACCTTGCGTCCAACTCTTCGCATATCGGAAAATAGTCACATCCGACATTCCAAGATGCTGAGGTGCATTACACAACCACGCAAAGCCGGCCACGTGCCAAAAAGTATACTTGGAGTTATTACCGATCGGAACGCCGGTGAAAATCTTATCGTTGGCAATTTGCCAAAAATCGCTAAAAGAGGTAGCTCCCAGTTTTCCCAGCACGGCAATAGCTGCGGCGAAGAAAACCAACACCATCCACGGTGCACAAATTTTAGAGAAAGTCGCGATCTTTTCGAAACCCAAAACAGCCAGAGCAGCAATAACCACTCCCACGACTAAAGCCAGCCCCATCCATGGAATTGATGGTATCAAATCGCCGGCCACATAATCCGGATTCGGAATTCCAAAGGGAATGGAAATGGCGGTTACAGCCACGGTAACCATTGCTCCTGCCAATAGACAAAGAATGACAGCATAGAATGCACTGTAAGCAATCGTCAAATAAGGTCCGATTATTTTTCGAAGTTGCCAGTATATGGTCAGGCGGGTTTTTACTGCGACCGGCGCTGTCATTAATGCCCAGCTCAAAACGGCCAAAATGTTGCCGACCAATAACCCCAGAAAAAAATCTTTCGCTGACACACCGTGCATCACCATTAATGGGCCAAGTACAAACTCGGTACCGGCAACGTGTTCGCCGGCAAACATGGCAATAAAGGTTTTCCAACCGTGTAATTTCTTTTCGGAAACAGGTTCCCTGTCATATTCATAAAGCGCATCCAGCCGTTCAATGAGGCTACCAGAGCCCCCGCCGGATACTGCTTCTCCTTTCATCTGCATAGTTATTGATTTAGTTTGATTATTATCTTTTGGTTCGAAAAATTTGATGCCCAATTTAGCAAAAACAATTCTAAATATTTTCGTTTATTTTTGTTTTATTTCGTTTTACTTTCTTTTAAAGCACTATTCTTTAAAAAAATGCAAAATATCAACTGCATTTTCTTTCTCTTCAACTACATTTTACTTTCACCAACCATACTTCCGTATGCTATTATTACAAATGAAATTACCAAAATAAAAAGGGACACAAGAAGCAAGACGTAAGTCGAACGGTGAATATTTTTCCATTCTTTCATCAGAACTCCAATAATATAGCTGAAGAAAATAAGCATTGACATGTGCAACACCCAGCTGGCAAACTGGAATCGGCCCATGCTAACATGCCCCAGTCCGTAAAAGAAGAATTGCAAAAACCACATGGTTCCAGCTAAAGCTGACCAAACCAGATTTTTAAATAGCACTTTGTTTTCGATTCCGAGCTTGCCCGTAAACTCACGCAAGGTGTTTTGCTGAATGCCAAGCACCAAAAACCAAATCATGTTCACCACCCAGCATCCTGCTGTTGAGACAATCAATTTGGCATTGCCTTCAAAATGGCCGGCTCCGTTCGCTGCAGCCATGTCGGCAATAGGTTGCCCAAACTCCAGCGAAATGTTGAATACCCCAGACAGCACTCCGGCAACGATTGTCAGAAACAAACCAATCATCATATTGGATTTTTGCCCTGCATCAGTACTCGGTGCCAATTCCTTTTCCCGACGAAAACCGGCCCAGCCACAACCGGCAACACCAATAACTGACACCAGCATTCCAGCCAGCACAATGCCACCTCCGGGGTTGGTAAAATAATCAACCAGCCCTCCGAAGATCACAAGAGGAAGCACGGTTCCGACAATCGCAGAAATACCAATCGCCAATGTATAAGTTAGTGAGTAACCTATGTAGCGAATTGCCACACCGAATGACATACTACCAAATCCGTAAACTGCTCCTAATATAAAAGCTCCCCATAAAGCATGAGAAGGGGCATTTTTCAGGATCGTAAAAAAATCGTTCACCGTAAGCAATCCGATAATTACCGGCATCAAAATCCAGGCAAACATGGCCTGAACTAACCAGAATGTTCCCCATGACCAATTTTTCGTTTTTTGAAAGGGCACATAACACGACGAGGCAGATACGCCTCCAATCGCATGTAACATTGTTCCTAATATTGGGCTTGATGGTACCATAGTATTTCTTTTAATCGAGGTGAAAAATTTCATGCATGGTACTCCAAAACTCGCCGGGTTCCCGATTCTCAATTGGCTCCATCAGTGGTTTTACCACATCCCACCAACGCTGAGTTTCCGCATGAGCAGCCATCTTAGTCATATCCTGTTCAAAGTCAGAACCGTCATATTCAAAGTAAGCGAACAGGTAATTATCTTTGAAAAAGATTGAATAGTTCGCCAGCTTACATTCTTTAATTTTGTCTAAAACACCAGGCCATACTTCAGCATGAAGTTGAATGTATTTGGCTGTTCCCTCCGGCTTCAGCCGAATCATTTGTCCAAATCGTTTGCTCATGATTTACCGTTTAATGCGTCGAACATAGCCTGAATATTTGCCGGTGGAATATCAGGTAAAATAGCTTCATGACTAGGAGAGACAATTAAGCCCGTTGGGAATAGTTCTTTCAATTCGTGAACTTTCTGAGCTACTGACTTTGTATCTCCGTTGACCAGTAAATACTGGGCATCCACGCCTCCGCAAAATGCCGTTTTTCCGTTGAAATGCTTTTTCAGATTGGGTGCATCCATATCGGCCGCCAGTGCCTGAATGGGATGAATAATATCCACCCCCAGTTCAATCAGGTCATCAATCACCGGAAAGATGGAACCACAGGAATGGTGCATTACTGCCAGCCCGTAGCTTTTTGCCTGATCGATCAGCTTTTTTGTTCCGGGGAACACCATGGTTCGCAGCAGATCGGGATCAACCATCAAGCCGTTTTGACTCCCAAAGTCGTTACCAATCAACACGGAATCCAAATAGCCTTTGGTTGCTTCAAAAAATAATTCGTTTGCTCTTAGGTAGAAATCCGTGATTCGATCAATCACTGCCTGAAACATTTCCGGATTCATCAGCATATTCATGAGGGCCGTCTCCATTCCAAAAGCAGAGCATGCGTCCTGAAAGTGGGCACTCCACAAAATCCCCATACGCACGTATTGCGGATCAACGGCTTTTACGCGTCGTAGCGCCTCCTCGCAATCCAGGTATTTGGCCGGATTGGGCCAATCAAAAAGATCCACATCTGCCGGATCGCTGTAATCTTCGAAAAATCCCGGAGCCGTCAATGTCCGTTCATCCGGACTGTCTAAATGCACTGCTTTAGCAAATTTAAAAGCACAGGCAATATGGTTTGAAGGCGGGAAATTGTAGGGCACTTCAACGGGATACACATCATCGTCAATCAGCTGTCGAAGTTCATCCACCGATTTGACACCAAAGTGCGATATCAATGCTTTCTCTGCCTGTGGAACGGGGAGCCCGAGCCAGGAAGCCGGCCGATCAACCGGTTCATTGTTGATGGTGGCATAAAAGCGTTCTTTGTGCGTTAGTTTCATTGTTTATTAGGTTTTTTGGTTTGACTTGTCCGTATCATTCCAAACAATTCACGACATCAGCGCTTCTCTCTTCAGGCCACACATCCAACGTCACTAATTGTCCTCTCTCCCACTTCGCTTCAATCGTGGTTTTATTGGGTAGATGCAGCTTAAACTGCACATCTTTTTCTTTTGGCCAGGCCGGAAACAGGTAAATTTTATCACCGACATTTTGCACCAACATTTCCTGCAAAGCAATCATTCCAGAGCCACCCCAGTTGTGGTCCGGTGTCCAGTCGAAACCAGGCCCCCAGAATGCGGGAAACCGACGACCAGAGTCTTTCAATTTCAACGTCACCAACGAATCCGCTTCGTGAGTCAGGCCGAGGCGGGCAGCGAAAATGGCGTCTTGTTTCCAGCCTTTATGACTGCGAAATTTCAGCGCATCCGGATCATATTTCCAAGTGTTCAGCGCAACCTCCAGATCCGGCAGTCCAACGCCATACATTCCCCACGGATAAATCGGGTATAGTTGTGGCACTTCCGTGTTGTTTACCCGCTCCCACAGCTTGGCCGGAGCGATTGCTTGATGTCCGTCTATTTCCCGAAAATTAATCGATGGAATACGCGTCGCCATCTCTGCGAAAAACTCGCGATTAAGTTGTACTGCATACTCCTCCGGTAATTCCAGCAATTCTTCCAAAACTGTTTTTAGCGCTGCAATTGTGGAGGTGGAGTTGTAGGCCATTTTATATGTTTCACAAGCTGATCCCGGGTATAATACCAACTGTCCGTCACCATTCAATTCCTTTGCACCGCGCTGGCGTGCCAGATACCGGTAATGTTCATCGAAGAACTTAAGCGAACTCTCAATCAGAGGCAGATATTTTGAGATATCAGCTCCCGAGTACTGCTGATCCTGCAGGATCATATGGCAAAACTCCAGAACAGTATCCCACTGGTATTCCAGCCAGGCATTGTATTGTCTGCCTGGGTCATAGTCTCCGGGGCGCTTCCAACCGTATTCGCTTGGATTGGGCAAACCAAAGTTTTCCAACTGCTCGGTAAAACAGGCACCATCGTGTCCCCAATACGTTTTAGATCGAAGCGTCGCATTCTTCAAGGTCCGTAAATAGAAATCGAATTGAGACGGGAGCATATCGAAGTCCCCATTTTTCAGCATGGGGAAATACACCAATCGCTGGTTTTGAGCCGTAAATGTTCCGCCTCCCCAATTCCTGAAATCAGGTGTAAATACCCGCGTTGAATCCGTAAAAACAGGATCAACCGTAAACAGGCCCCCGTTAAATTTGGTCGGATATTTACCATGAGCGTTGCAGGCCAACATGTAGCGGAACAACTGGTAATTCCGTCCAACTTGCCAGCGTTCCGATTGTTCGTTTTTGCTATTGGGCTGAATGAAAACGAAACTTCGATTCCAGAAATCAGCCCACCATTGTTGTGTTTGCTGATAAGCTTCGTTTCCCTGTTTCAAGCTTTGTGAACGCAGAGCTGAAAGTTCAGTCGTCCAAACATCCCAACTTTCAGTTTGAGCTGTATGTAAGTAGATTCTTAGTTCTTGTTTCTTCGCAGGCGACTTACTTTTCAGTTTGAAACCTTTGAACTCGGTATTGACATATTTCCCGGATGTCTCTCCTGCCGGAATCATATCTGTTCCATGCATCAAACCACCAAAAGTGAGATTTTCGAGCGGGTTATAAAGTCGATCTTTTACTCCATCCAACTGCTGCTGGTGAACGGTCACGTCGAACACCGTTTCACCGGAATTTCGATGACAGAACAACACGCCGTCATCAGCAAACTCAACCCGATCGGCTTTAGTCACCAAACCTCCGGGAGCTGCCCATTTGTACGAATTAGCAAAGCTTTCCAGTTTTCCCAACGGACGATCTTCCGTCCGCCAACTTTCGTAAGTCGCTTCCGCAGCAACCGGACGATTCGCTTCCAATTCAAAATGAATTACCGGACGAAACACATCAACCCAAAGCTTGGCTGTAACTTTCAATCCGTCTTTTTCACCATCAATGATTACAAAGCCTTCTTTCAGATGTAATTCCTGCTTGAAGTTTTCACTGTCGAAGGGATTTGGAGTCAGCTTCACCCGAACACGGCCCAACTTCAACATACAGTTATTTTCGTCAAACGTGCCGCTTTGCGAGACATAGAAAAGCAGATCACCGTTTTCAACCCACACATTCAGCCCAACATCACCGCCGCCACAAGGCATAGACTCGGATGAGTTTGCACTTTGGCTGGTCCAAACCAGGTTGTAATCATCCAGCTCGGCGCGTTGTGCCGAAAGCTTTACAACAAGCAGCAAAAGTATCGCAATTGTTATCTGAATGTGTTTCTTCATTTTGGTCTTTTTTTAAAGAACGCGAGCGAGCGGCAATCAAATTACGCGCTCAACTCACATTCCTTTCTTCTAAAACTATAATCCTCAAAATATTTGATTTACCAATCGTCACTTCTAAAAGATGAAACCGGCAATCCATTCGTTCCATAAAGGCTTCCTACTGTAAAATCGTTAAAGGCATAGCGAACCGCTACCGGCTTCTCAACATGTGGTGACGAAAGCACAAGTGACTTACTTCTCAAAAAGACTTCAGCAGGATAAAACACTTTGTTCTCACCGGCAATCTCGAAACCAGTCAATTCTTTACCATAGGTTGTCAATCCGTTCGAAGCGTCGTTGAAAGACACAATCAGTTGGCTGCCTTTTACCTCGAAGGCATTGTATGAAGGACTTTTATAGGCAAAATCTCTTAATCCGTAGGTCTTAGCAAGCGCCCATAAAGCCAAACGCTCGCCGCCTTCTTGTTTGTGCATTGGGTGAATACTGGTTTTCTCACCAACATCCATCAGCACGGCCATGCCGCTGTTCTGAATTTTTGCCTCTGCTTTACGCTGTGCATCGCGCAGGTAAGCCGAGTTGTATTTTTCGTCATACTCTTTGGGAGTAAAAACCGAATAGTCGAACGGCGCAATTTGTGCGTAGTAGAACGGAAAGTCGCCGATTCCCCATAACTCGCGCCATTCCGCCACCATAGTTGGGAAAAGTTCCTCGTAACGATCCGGTTCAATGTAGTTGGTTTCCCCCTGGTACCAAATACAGCCTGCAATTCCGTAGCCAATCACGGGATTCAACATACCGTTGAAAAGCACGGTCGGCGTGCGGTTGGGAACAGGAATACTATCGCCCGGCGCAGGCACTTGCTTGTCTTCGAATGAAACCGAAGTTTTCGGGCTCATCCAGGCTTGAATACAGGAACCTCCATAGCTCACCTCAATCAAACCAACGGGAACACCCAGCATTTCCTGCAACATGCGGCCAAAATAGTAGCCCGTTGCGCTGAAATTGCGAACGGCTGCCGGATCGGCCTCTTTCCACTTGGCTTCAAAATTATCCTGAGCTACAGTTTGCGAACTGCGAGGAACCGTAATCAAGCGAATCTGGTCGTTTGTCGATTTCAGGATATCCATATTGGAACCAACAACCGGCTGTCCCGGAAAACCTTTCATCGGCATCTCCATGTTCGACTGGCCGGTACACAACCAAACTTCACCAATCAAAATATTTTGCAGTACCAACTCGGTACCATCACTGATTTTAATTTCGAAAGGACCACCAGCTTCCGGTGTCTCAACCTGCAGCTTCCACTTTCCTTCCTTATCCGCCTTGGCCGTGTAGGTTTTGTTGTTCCAGGATGGCGTTACTTCAACTGTTGCTTTTGCATCGGCCCATCCCCACATGGCAACTTCGCTTTTCTGCTGCAAAATGGCATTATTGGCAAACAAAGCCGGCATTTTCACTTTTGCCCAAACTGCAGGAGCAGTCAGCAACAGCAATAAAATCAATAAAGGTCTTTGAATCAAATTCTTCATTTCTATTCTTCGTTTTTATTCTGATTTTTAATTGTTACAGGTCCCAGCAAACCTGCCGGAAGCAAGGGTTGATCTTCCAAACGGTAAGGAGCCGTCGTCCACGTAATGCGTTCTTCTTCCGGCAAACCGTGGTCGCTAATCAGGCGGTTATTCCAGGTATTGGCAACTTTAATTGTCAACAAATTTTCGCCTTTTTTCACACTCTTTAAAGCCAATTGATAGGGAGCAGTCCAAAGCACAACAGGTTCGCTATCGTTCAGGCTAACTTCTGCCACATCGCAAACTTTCCCCAAGTCTAACCATAGTCCTTCCGTATCACCATCCCAATTGAACGTGGTTTTGTACACCGCTTCTCCCGAGTAATATTTAACGGCATCATCGGCATTTTTCGACCAATCGGTCAAGGTTTCGAATGTTTGCGGTCTTTTCGGGCCTCCAAAATCTTGATGAAAACTTACTTCCCAGGCATTGTTGATCATTCTAACCTGAGTGAAATCTGACAATTGCAGATTTTCTCCTGTTTCTTGAACTTCAGCCCCGAAGAGCACAAATACCGATTCGTAGGCATGAAAGGGGTATTTTATCATCACCCGCCCGCTTTCCTCGGTTTGATAGGTACATTCAGCGTATGTCCCTGTGGCCGGATTATAAAGAACTGGCTCTTCACTATTCGCCCGAAAGGACATGGTTGCGGTTACGCGATCTGCGCTCTGATTGGCAATAAAGTAGATGTCTTCTTCGTCTGAATTCCGATGGTTCCAGGCTAATTTACCTGTTGCATCTGATGTAAAATCAGGATGAATACCGAGAGGTTCGAGGGTTGAATTTTCAAACGAACCAAATATTAATCGTCCTTTCCCTTTTTGAATATATTTCAGCTTTTCACCGTTTAGCTCAGTGCTTTTCTCCGTTCCGGAAAACATTTCATCGAGAATGGCATTCAAGCGCTCATCATCTTCAATTAAGCTGGTTGTTTTTGTTGGCCTTTGTTGCATCAAAATAGTCGCGCCATTATTTAGCAACTCAAGCAGTTTCCCGGCAACTTCGATACTCATGCGTTCACCTCCCTGAGGAGCCATCTTGCGATTTCCCGGAATAACAAGAATTGAATACTTCATTGCTGAAGCAAACACAACCTTTCCATTTTCAACAGTAGACAAATTCAAGAGGGCATCTTTATTAAATGAATCGTAAGCATATCCCCGCAATGGATCGATCCAATTTTCCGGTCGGGCCATATTCGCCTGCGTACTTACAGTCCGGGGCATTTCGTATTTCGGGAAGCCTTCGTTTTCCAAACGTTCTTTTTCCGACGCAACACGCTCCTTACCGAATAAGCCAGGTAAGGTACTGACAAGCCGATCCGGCAAAATGGCACGTCTGGGGATCTCCTCGCCTGTAAAAACAGCAATATCCACGACCGGCATCCCTTTTTGCAGCAAACGCTGGCTATTCTCCAAATAAGTCCAAATCCCATGGCTCATATTCCACCAGGTTTGCTCCCGTTGCAGGAAGGTTCCAACTTTATCCAATGTCATGCCCGGCTTTCGATCCAACCAAGGGCTGTGTACAAAAACATGATTAACGATTTTATTGATCCCAAGTGCCAGATTTCGATCCGCATAAGGTTTGAGCATCGCCGGCGTTTCATTCCAATCCAATCGGATCTCCGTAAAACTTTCAGCCTGAACAACCGGCTTGCCATAGATATGTGCAGCAGAAACAGCATCTAAAATATCATTCGGTTTGTCGTGTGAGGGGCTCTGGAACCAAAATTCCCCCATCGGATAATCAACATATTTCTGGTGCAGCATCCCATCGACAACTCCCGTTGGCGCGTTACTCTCCTCCACAAACTTCACCCCCAGTTTATGCGCTTCAGCCGCCATTGTACCCGAAAATTTATCGGCAAATAATTCGGCTACCGTTTCGCGAACATCGCGCAACACGCTTTCCGAAAGATTTGCATTTTCCAACGGAATACCAGCCATAACCGGTAAATAAGCCATTAAACTGTAACCTCTGCGCTTTTCAAATTCCTCAGGAAACTTTGCAGTCCAGTTCTGACTGCCGCATTCCCAACTATCGCAAAGCATTCGGGTAAGTGTACCATGAGCATCCTCACCAACCTGATTATAAATTTCGCCAAACCACTTATTAAACTGTAGTTTGACTGCATCTTCATTAAACTTATCGCATTCCAAACCTCGGGCACCACCACCAATATAATTTTCAGTACCGGTTGATGTATATCCCATGCGAATAATCTTCCATTTTCCTTCAGGAACATTCCATTTTAAAACGCCATCCGCAGAAAGGTATTCCGTCACATTAATCAGCGTATTTATTGGAACAAATTGCCCATCCTCTGCATCTATTTTTGTCTCGTCAGCAATACGCCAGATCGACGCATTTTTTCCTTCAAACTGATTGATTCGTGCCGACGATAGCAAACGCAAACCCTTTAATTGTAATTTGGGACTCCATTTGGCATCATCCAAATCTTCTGCACCAGGTTCCGAGCCTCCCTTCTCAAAAACGAAGCGGAAATACTTAGCAGTTACCGGAGGAATGGCCTGAGTATTGTGCTGATACAAATCCTGCCAGCCGCTACGTGGAGGCACCAGGCGTATGTGCTCCCAGAATTTTTCACCATCATTACTTACCTCTACAATCAAACGGTTCGACTGGTAATTCGCCCATCCGGTTAAAATTTGTATCGTCTGACAAGTAAAAGGTTTATCGAAAGCATATTCTATCCAACCTTCATTTTTAGATGTAAAAGTTTTTTCGTTATTCTTTTCAGCCAAATACTGTAAATCGCCTTCTTCCATATTCGAACTAACCTCAGGCAGGATCACCCACGAATCTTGCTCGTAATCAGAAACGGGATAAGCATAAGTTGCAATGTCTTTGTAATAGCCTTTATAATCCTCTGGCTGTGGCAGCGAGAAATGGAGCTGTCCTCCACCTTCGACAATTGTATCTGCCCAAACCACCTTTTGCATCGATAGTTCCGGCGTAATCCAGGGGCCTCCGGCTGTTGTAAATCCATCGCAAGTATTGAAGCCCAAAGATATCCCCAGACGTTTCGCTTCTTTCACCGTGTATTCCACAACATCAAACCACTCGGGGCTATAAGTTACCAGTTGATTTTCGTACAGACCGGCCGTATCGCGAATCGCAAAAATATAGGCCCCTCCAATCCCCTGCTCTTTCATTGATTCAAGGTCGGCGGCAATCCCCTCTTTACTTACAGCTCCATGCACCCAGTGCCAGAAGGTCCAAACAGTAGCGTCATCATCCGTAGGCACTTCAACTTTTGCATTTGGAGCTTTTTCTTGCACACAAGAAATTCCAAGCGCCACCAGGGCAATGGCTAAAAGGATTGGTATCGGTTTGATTCGTTTCATTCGTCAGTTTGGGTTTGAACTAAAACTTGTATTGAAAGATTTGCTTATTGATTTCATTCTTGCCGGCAGCAAAAGGCACCAGGTAAAAACGGTAATGGTAAGTACCCGAAGGAATCTGGTATTGCGGCTCCGGCGCAGCAACATCCGACCAGCTATCGTTACCACCAACTCCCATTTGCTTCAAATCTATATTCAATGTCAGGTAGCCCGTTTCTTTTAACTCATTGGTATGTTTGGCGGCGTTGATATTCGCTTCGGTCCACGGCCAGGCACTCATGCTCAACAGGCTGTCAGCCACGACCAGCAAACCCTCCGTTTTTGGCTTATTCGACAAATACATCCAACGAACGTCCGTGCGGTTACCATTTTCCTGAGGCATTACATAAGGCTCGATAAATCGATCAATGGGAACCGAATAAGTTGAAGCCTCAAAGCCAAAGCTTCGATCGCAATAGTTTTCCAGCGAGCCTTTTCCGTACCAGCTGATCCGACGATAGGCATCAGCGATACCACATTGCATACCAAGTTTAGGAATATTGGGCAACTCCGGTGAAGCTTTTAGTTCATAGTCAACTTTCAAGGCACCATCGCCGCGTAAGGTGTAAACAACGGAGCAAGAAGCGCTACCCGGAACAATCTCGTAATTACTACGAACCTCGATCGTTCCATCTGCTTTGGTATCTGTTCCAACCGATTGCAGTTTAGGCTCGGCATCGTACCAAACTTTCAGTTTCTTCTGCGGTTTCCATCCTCGCTCGTCATTGTCGGTGAGCGGGCGGGTAAAATGCGGCAACAGCGGCGCAAACAACTGCTCCTCTCCTTTCCATTTGTAGGAACTCAGTGCTCCATTAGTTTTGTCAAATTTCAGGTTGAAGTTTTTTCCAGTCAGCACAAAAGCCTCGGGGGTCTCTTGCACTTCAATCGTTGGTTGCGATTTTACAGAAGAAGTTTCCGAACTCAGCCCCGTCAAGGCAAATTGATCGAAAGCCACTTCAAATCCGACATCAGCCCAGCTTGTTTTATCTTTCAATCGGAAGGAAAGAGTCGCCAAATATTCAGCTTCAGCCTTCATTTTCGGTAGTTCATCTTTAAAACTGATCAATGTATCCTTCCCGGCTGCCAAAGAAATCGGGGCCAATTGAACCGTTTTGATCAGTTTACCATCTTCCTGAAATTTCAGGGTCGGCACATAATCAGAAAGGTTTTGAACTGCATGACGGTTGGTGATTTTCACTTTAAATCCATCAGCATCCACCAGCTCGCAACTGACCGGTTGAAACACCCATTTGCATTCGTACATCGCGGCCTTTGGCCGTCCATCCGAAGCAACAATACCGTTTATACAGAAATTATTGTCGTTTAACAACGTGTCGCCGAAATCACCACCATAACCGTAAAACTCGGCTCCGTTTTCATCCTTTTTCAGCAATCCCTGATCTTTATAATCCCAAATACAACCACCAATCATACGCGAGGTTGATCGGATTTGGTCCCACCACTCTTTCAGGTTACCGGTTGAATTTCCCATAGAGTGGGAATATTCACACCAGAAAATTGGTCGGTTATCTCCGTTATCCTGGTTGACCAAAAGCGGACCGGTATACAAAGCCGGATACATGCGGCTAACGATATCGATATATGATTCGTCAAGCGGTGTTTGAATACGGTGCGAATGATCCTTCGGGTAGTTGGGATCACCCGGTGGAATGTAGCCTTTCACCTTTTGGTCGCCCATGGCAGGCTCGTAGTGGACAGGTCGGGTAATGTCGTAGTCGTGACAATAAGCGGCCATAATTGCTGTTGCCGGACCACGGCCAGCTTCGTTTCCGAGACTCCAAATAACGACAGAGGGATGATTTTTATCGCGTTCAACCATGCGAACCACCCGCTGCAGATGCGCATTCAACCATTTTTGATCGTTGGCCAGTTTTCCTCCCAGACCGTGAGTTTCAAAGTTCGCTTCATCGATGACCAAAATTCCGTATTCGTCACACAAATCGTAGAAATACGGATCGTTGGGATAGTGCGAGGTGCGAATACAGTTGAAGTTAAACTGTTTAATTTGCCGCACGTCTTTTAAAATATCTTCCCGGGAAAGCGCCTTTCCTTTCACCGGATCGTGATCGTGCCGGTTGACGCCGTAAATGTAGGTCTCCTTACCATTAACCAACAGCTTAGAAGTTACCGGATCAAACTCTATTTTTCGGAATCCGACTTTACAACTTTTGGCTTCTGTTACAGCGCCGGTGCTGTCCTTCATGGTCAAAACCAGTGTGTATAAATTTGGTTCTTCGTCGCTCCATTTCAGCGGATTCTTCAATTTTGTTTCCAGCAGCCCGAAATTCACATTGTCGAGGCGTGGCCATGTTTCATTTAAAATATCCAAAGCACTTTTATGCAAGGGCTCTTTCAATGCAGGTTTTCCGGAAGGATCGTACAACATAGCTTCCAGCTCATAGCCTTTCACGCTATCTCCTGTCAAGTTCTCAATACGCGGACGAAGACTGAAAGTCGCATCCCGGTAATCATCATCCAATTTGGTTTGATAAAAGAAATCAGCAATCCGCAATTTCGGCTCTGCCATTAGGTACACTTCGCGATGAATGCCACTCATGCGCCAATGATCCTGGTCTTCCAGGTAAGCGCCGTCGCTCCAGCGAATCACCTGTACGGAGACCGTATTTTCACCATCCTTTAAATAGGGAGTTACATTAAACTCGGAAGGCAGACAACTGTCTTCTCCATAACCCAGAAATTTACCATTCACCCAAACTTTGAATCCGGAACTCACGCCGCCAAAATGCAAGGTGATGTTCATATTTTTCCAATTGGCAGGAATCGTAAATGAACGCTGATACGATCCTACGGGATTATAATCATTTGGTACGTAGGGCGGATTAATTGGGCGAAACGGATAAACTGCACTTTTATAGATTGGCTTGTCGTACCCCTTCATTTCCCAATTGGACGGCACTTCAATTTTATCCCAGCCACTCACTTTCGACTTGTAAAAGTCTTTGGGAGCACCTGCAGGTTTCATGGCAAAATAGAAATCCCAGTCACCATTCAAACTCTCATAACGGCCACTGGTTTCCCGATCGCCTCTCAGCGCATCTTCGGTTGACGCAAAGGAATAAGCAGTCACGCGCGACGCATCGCGATTGATACCGCTAACCTCGGGGTTCTCCCATGGTTCGGCCATCTCAGTAGTCTTCAATGGCGGAATACCTGCTAAAACGCCGGTTTCTCCCTGCGCATTTACTCCGATACTCCCGGTAACTCCTAATAATAGTGCCAATATTAGTTTTAGTGGTCTCATTTTCAATGTTTCTTTTTCTTTCAATATTCTAATAACCATAAGTCAATGCTCCGCCATCAACGGAAAAATCCTGTCCATTGATGTAGGTCGCGGCCGGTGAGGCCAGAAAGCAAATCATAGCCGACAATTCTTCCGGTTTTCCAAAACGTCTCATTGGAATCTTTCGCAAAATTTTTTCACGCCGGTCATCATCCATCACCTGCTCGCTAAGCAGCGTAGGAAACCATCCCGGCGACACAGAATTAACCAAAATTCCATCTTCGCGCCATTCAGTAGCCAATGCACGGGTGATCCCCAAAACCGATGCTTTACTCGAGTTGTAGGCTATAATTTCGGAAAACCCCATATAAGAAGCCATAGACGAAATATTAATCACTCGCCCCGGCAAAGTGGACTTTTTCAAGAAAGGATACGCGTGTTTACAGCACAGAAAGATCCCTTTCGAATTGACATTGTGAACTTTGTCCCATTCCTTTTCTGTCAGTTCCTCTGCCTTTTTGCGGAGACTTACACCTGCATTGTTTACCAACACATCGATTCCATGTTGATTACCAATTTCGTTGATTCGATTGGTAACGGAAAGTTCATCCGATACATCCATCGATAGATGCACGATCTGTTCAGGTAAAAGCTCCATCCGCTCAACTTTAGATTGCCCCGTGCGGCTAAGTGCAAAAACTTTAGCACCGAGTTTCGCCATACAAACGGCCATATCCAGCCCTAATCCACTGGATGCGCCTGTCACAACCACAGTCAGTCCTTCGAGCGAATAAAATTTATGCAGTAGATCCATTTTCCTACTTTTTTGACGTTACTTACAGCTCCGTTAAACATTCATCTTTGAACTGAAATCCCCATCCCGGACGATTGTGCGGACGGGCTACTCCATTGACAATCTCAAGCGGATGATCAATCAACGGATCAATCCAGTCGAATGATTCTGCACCCGCTCCGTTAGGTATCGTACACAACAGCGGAATGTCGTAATCTTTATAGTAATGGGGCAAAACCGGGATGTTGAAACTACCGGCCAATGCCGCGCTATCTCTCCAGGCTTCAACTCCTCCCAACCGCAAAATATCGGGCTGCCAAATGTCGATGGCATTCCGTTGCAACAACTCCCGCAAGGGCAAGCTTGAGTACTCGCGCTCACCCATTGCCAGCGAAACACCAGCCTGATTTTTCAATAACTCGAATCCCTGAAAATCGGCATGGTTAATTGGCTCTTCAAACCAGGTAATCTGCAAATCGCGGGCAGCGCGTGCCAAAGCCAAGGCCGAGGGAACATCCATGCCCTGGTTGGCATCCATCATGATGTTAATGTCGTTGCCAACGGCCTCTCGCACCAGGCGAAGACGCTCCATATCTTCCCGCCAGTCGGGTTTGCCGACTTTGATTTTGACCGCCTGAAATCCGCGCGCCTTATAATCGCTCACCTCGCCAATCAATTCTTCAACAGAATAAGATAGCCAACCTCCGCTGCCGTAAATCGGCACTTCGGTGCGCGAAGCTCCCAGAACTTTCCAGATTGGTTGCCCTAGTGTTTTACACCAGGCATCCCACATCGCAATATTAAAAGCGGCCTGTGCCCAACGGTTTACACCCTCCAACCCGAAGTATTCGTTCGCATGATTAATTTTCTCAAATACCTTCACCGTATTGTATACTTCTTCGCCTAACACCAGCTGCCCAACATCGCGGATCGCTCCGGCGATGGCCTGCGGGCTGTACTGAAAACTGAGCAAATAGGATTCGCCTACAATTCCCTTCTGGATTTGAATACGCAAAACCAGAAAGGAAATTTCAGTCAGCGTATGAGTCGAGTCCGCAATAGGCTTTTTCAAAGCAGCCTTCGCCGAATACAGGTTAAAGTTTTTTATTGTTGTCATGAACCGGTTCTTATTTCAAGTTCAAAATATTTAGTTACTTTTTAATTCAATTTGAGTTGTCTCCAAGCCGTCACTACTTGCTGTGACTTTTATCGATCCGGCTTTTTCAGTGCTTTGCACAATCAGCAAACACATGCCGTTAAACGCTTTCCGATAGTTGGCCTTAAACGGCTCGGTGCTCGCCTGGTAACCATTGTCTACGCCAGCCACAAATCCTTCTCCGTCAACTTTAAAATTGACCAGATTGGCTGCGTCGGGCACCATATTTCCATCCTTGTCAGTCACTTTCACCGTAATGAAAGAAAGGTCGCTTCCGTCTGCATTTATCTCGCTACGATCAGCTATCAACTCAATTTTTGCGGCTGGACCAGCTGTGCGAATTTCCTGCTCGGCCACTTTTTCGCCGTTTTTATAACTCACTGCTTTAATGCTTCCGGGATGAAACGAAACCCGCCACATCACGTGGAATTGATCTTTTTCTTTTGATTTCCTGCCTTGAGAAACACCATTCACAAACAGTTCCACCTCGTCGGCATTATTGTAGTAAGCCCACAAATCGACGGTCTGTCCTTCTGTCCAATTCCAATGTGGGAACAAGTGCAACATTGTCTTATCAGTCCACTCACTTTGATACATGTAGTACACATCTTTCGGGAAACCGCACAGGTCGATAATTCCCAAATAGCTGCTACGAGCCGGATACGGGTATGGCAAAGGCTCACCGATATAATCAAAGCCCGACCAAATAAACATGCCCGGGATGAAGTCGTTGTTCTTCACCACTGCCCAAGTATCTTCGTGGGTTGCCCCCCAATAGGCGATACAGTTGTCGAAGGATGAAGCAGTCAAATCCGGATTTCCGTCAAAAGGCGCATTGTATGCAGGAGGCCAGATGCGCACGCTGTCTGACGGAAAATCGTAATGTCCGCGGGTCGACAAAGCCGACATATTTTCGGATGCCAGCATGCACTCGCCCGGGTAACGATCCGGAAATTTCAAATACTCCTCGTGTTTATAGTTGAAGCTCAGCAAATCCAGTGCGCCGGATTTGTAGAGGTTATTTTTCTCCGGATCAGTTTCCGTTAAAGCCGCTGTTATTGGTCGAGTCGTGTCCAAAGCTTTAACAATATCAGCCAACTCGCGGGTAATTCGAATACCAGTCGTATCAAACTGTTCCGGAATTTCGTTTCCGATACTCCAAACAAAAATTGAAGGGTGGTTTCGATCCCGCAAGATCATATCTTCCAGATCCCGCTTATGCCATTCGTCCCAATACAGATGATAGCCTTTCTTGGCTTTCGTTTTCTTCCATTCGTCAAAAGACTCGTCAATCACCAGGAAGCCCATCTTGTCGCACAACTGTAGTAGTTCAGGTGCCGGCGGATTATGGGCCATGCGAATGCCATTCACTCCCATATCCTTGAGAATCTCCAGTTGGCGCTCCATCGCACGCGTATTTGCAGCAGCGCCCAAAGCTCCGAGGTCGTGGTGTTGATTGACACCATGGAGCTTGTATGGCTGACCATTCATGAAAAAGCCTTTCTCCGGGGTGAACTCGAACCAACGCACACCTAGCGGCGTGTCGTACTCATCCAATACTTTTCCGTCTCCGACAATCTCCGTTTTAACATTGTATAAATTTGGATTTCCGGGCGACCACAAGGCCGGTTCTTTCAACTCAAAATATTGAGTCAAAGTTGAAATTCCAGTGATCGCCATTAGCGCTGACTCGGCTTTTGCGACTACTGTTCCTCCGCTATCCAAAACCGATGATTTCACAATCACTTCTTGCTCAAGAGTAGTCGTATTTTCAAGTTGAATATCCAATTTCACTTTCGCCAGTTCAGCCGAAACTTCGGGTGTGGTCACAAAAGTTCCCCAATGTGCCACATGAACCGGATTCTCTTCAACCAACCAAACATGGCGGTAAATTCCGGAACCGGTGTACCAGCGTGAAGCCGGCTGAGCCGAATTATCAACCCGAACAACCAGAATATTATCCTCTTCACCGAACTTCAGGAACGGGGTCAAATCATAGCGAAACGAAATATAGCCATAAGGCCGTTTGCCTAAATGCTGGCCGTTTATCCAAACTTCGCTGTTGCAAAAAACACCGTCAAAATCGATATAGAACTGCTTTTCCGTTGCCGGCTTCACTAGCTGAAAACTCTTACGATACCAACCAATTCCGGTTGGCAAGGCGCCACCTTCCGTGGTTGCCGGTGCATCCGCGCTAAACTCACCTTCGATGCTCCAGTCGTGCGGCACATTTAGCTTACGCCAGGCTCCATCGTCGTAGCTGATCTGATAAGCAAGCGAATCGTCGCCCAACATGAATTTCCAGTCTTTATCAAAGCTTTGACGTTCTGCAATTTTCTTTGGTTGACAACCTCCAAAGGCTGCCACCGCGAAAATAAAAGTGAGTAGTTTAAATCGTTGTTTCATTGGTTTTCCGGTTCGGTTTGAAAAGCTATTTTACGGCTGATTCTTCTGTTGAACTAAAGGTCATCGAGCTTTTGCCCAAGTCTTTTGATGTAGCTAAAGCAATTCCACGATTACCCAATTTATCCACAGCATTGTAGAAGTGATAAACCACCCCGTCAACTTGAATCACATAGGCTTTGTGAGCAAACAAATCGTCGTAGCTTTCTGATGGTTCAATCAGGTGCTGACCATTCCATTCGGTCCAATGCACCAAATCATATGAGGCGGCAAAGCTGTTATAAACAACCGTTTGACCATCGGGCCAATAGGCACGGAAAAAGAACATCACATAGACATCTCCAATCTTCTGAATTACCGCATCGCCGGTAATACCTTTATGATGATTCAACACAGGCTTGTTGCCAAAGCGTTTCCAGCTGACCATATCATCCGAAACAGCCATGCTGATTCGTTCAGCACCGCGATCCGGATTGATGCTGTCACCACGCGCATTGTAATACATCACGAACGGATGCCCCGTCAGGCGCTCTTTGTCTTCGATTATAAAATTCTTATAGATCGTACTGTTATCGTACCAACGAGCATCTTCATCGTTTGAGGTTATTACCGGCTTTTTCAGGCGGTCCCACTGGTGTAAAGTAGCCGGATCTTCTTTCGTAAAAGCCATTCCAACCGACAGCAATCCCTTTTCATACCCGGTTGAATTGCCTCCAAAGTAGCTCATCCAATATTTTCCATCGTAGGTATCAATGCCGTAATCACCACCCCAATCGTAATGAATCAGTGACGGATAGCCCGCTTTTTGATTCACATCCCAATCGGTGGTATCCGAGAACTGCATAATCGCTCCTTGCTCGTCCCAATGAATCAGATCGTCACTCAAAGCCAGATGCGTTTCATAACCGCGTCCGTCGAAAATGATGTAAGTCATCACCCATTGATCATCGTGACGGAAAATAGTCGGGCAATCCATTTTGTACGAATTGCTATCTGGCACCATGATTAATCCATATTTATATGGCGTTTTAACCTCGTTATAAATCTCGTCCATCTTCTGTTGAGACACCGATTCCGGCAATGCTTTCTTTTTGGGCGAGCATGCCACCATTGAAAGCGCTGCAAGTGCTAATGCGAAAAATGTTCTTTTCATCTGTCTATTTCATAGCGGTCAATGACCGGTTTATTGTTTGATTTTGATTTCAAATTCATAGCTGCCCGATTGGATTTCGCAAACCGAGTTTCCGGTCACTTTTTCCTGCAGTTTCATTAGCTCTATGCCATTTTCCGATGGCTGTAAAGCCCGAGCTTCTACCTCACCCTCAAATGGCAAAATTACTTTAGCCGTGGTATTCACCGGAATTTCTACATGCAACATGAATGAGTCTTCATTCTTTTTCCAATTACTTACGATTGTTCCGTAAGGTGAGTCGAATGATACATTGGCGTAAGTCAGTTCATCGACAATCTCCGGTTGAATGACAATTGATTTGTAAGCCAATGAATTCTCCGCTTGCCGAATGCCACCCAATCCCTGGTAGAACCATTCCATCAAATGGCCAAGCATCAAGTGATTTAGCGATTTTGACGGCAATGCCTGCCAAGACTCAGCCAACGAAGTGGCTCTCATTTTAAGCTGATAACCATAACCGGGAACATCATCGCGGTTATTCATTTCATAAAGTAATTCCGATTTCCCGAAGCGAGTCAACGCATCAACCAAATAGTGAAAGCCAACATCACCTGCTGTAATCGCTTTATTATCCACATCTATTTTTGCTACCAGGTTCTCTAAAACTTTTGCCTCATTCGCTTTGTCAACCAGACCAAGACTTAGCGGCATGGCCATCGACGTTTGACTTCCGGTAGCATAAATAGCCGAGTCGGGTTTATAAAATTTGTTATTGAAAGCTGCTTTTATCTTCTGGGCCAATTCTTCGAAATGGTCAGCTTGATCCTTTTTATCCAATTTAGCCGCAACTTTAGCCATCAATTGTGCATCGTAGAAATAGGTAGCGGTCGCCACTAACGGAACCGGAGTCAGTTGTGCATAGCCCGGCTCGTTGGGACCAACATCGTACCAGTCGCCCAAACCATGCGAAAGAATATTATTATCGGCTTTACTTTCCAAATAACTCATGTAACGCTGCATCATTGGCCAGGCCTGAGTCATCACTTCAGCATCACCATACCATTTATAAATCAGCCAGGGTAAAATGATTGACGCACTTCCCCACTCCGGCGAATCGCGGAAAGCAGCATCGTAATATTCAAAGTTGATGTATTCGGGAACAATGCTTGGCACCAAACCTTTTTCAGTTTGGGCGTCTTCCATATCGGCAATCAACTTTTGGTAAAGTTTATAAATATCGAAATTGAAGTGCACACTGGTTCCCATCAACTGGGTTTGCTCAATCCAACCCAATTTTTCGCGGGTTGGGCAATCAGTCATTACCGACTGCAGGTTGCTTTTAATCCCCCAATTGATCAGGTCGAAAGTACGGTTAAATAGCTCGTTTGAACATTCGAAAGTCCCTACTTGGGGAGCCGAATTACGGGTGTGTAAGGATTGTATTTTCAATAGAGCCGGTAACTGCGACCGAACAGAATCGGGATGCGCACCTTCAATCTGCACATATCGAAAACCAACATAGGAAAACCGAGGTTGCCAGCTTTCTTCGCCTTCGCCATTCAAGGTATATTTATAATAGTATGGAGAACCACTACCGCGTTGACTAACAGTGCCATCTTCTTTCAGACTTTCACCTGGAGAGAATTTAACGGTTTGTCCTTTTTCACCTTTCAGCGTTACATCGATAATTCCAGACGCATTTTGACCAAAATCGTACACCCAAACCGTATCGTTAATCTGCTTGATTGTTATAGGATTGAAAGTCTCCATCACTTTAATCGGATAATTCAGGTCGGCTTTTAATTGGCCTGCAGGAGACTGGACCAATTTGACAGGTTGCCAAGCTTGATCGTCAAAACTAGCTTTATTCCATCCTGACTGTTCAAGAGTAGCATCGTAATCTTCACCACCATAAATTCCACTGTAGGTGATTGGAGATGGCGATGTTTTCCAACTATCATCAGAGATAACAGTTTGGATTCGGCCATCGGCATATTTTAATTGTAGTTTGCAAATCAGCTTCGGAAAACCATAAGCGATAATAAGCTTACGATAGCGCTCGCGATTGTTGTAATGGAACGTATTTCCGACAATGGCTCCCAATACATTATCGCCGTTTTGAAGTAATTCTGTTACGTCGTAGCTGTTGTACAAAGCCGTTTTATCGTAATGCGTCCAACCCGGAGCAAGGAAAGCATCACCAACTTTTTGCCCATTCAGCGAAGCTTCGTATTGCCCTAGGCCACTAACGAAAAGCGTTGCCGAAGCGATCGATTTATCAACCGCAAATTCTTTCCGAAACAGCGGTACGATCGCTCTTTCCTCAACCTTATCTTTTGAAACATCACCATAGCCGCTTACTCCTTCGACCAAACGTTTATCAGCGGTTAATTCTTCATATCCAATCCATTTGGCACCATCCCAATCAGCTTTATTCGGCAATCCAACCTGAAAAGAGGAAACTTCGCTCCATGCCGACTCGTTCCCTTTTTCATCCCAAACCTTAACTTTCCAGAAATATCTGTCTCCTGCCTTTAACGCCTCGCCTCCATAAGGGATTAACTGAGCTTGTTTTGATTCGATTTTTCCTGAATTCCAAACTTGATTGGTCTCCAAATCTTTTGAATCAAAGCCAACCTCAATTTGATAAGCAAATTGATTGGTCCCTCCAAAATCAGATTGCATCTTCCAACTGAATTGCGGGTGCAGTGTTTCTATCAATGCCAGTCTCACAGAAAAGCCTTCAAGCGAGCACTCCGATACCTCAATACGGTTCTTCGGAGAAGAACAGGCAAAGAATAAGCTCAGACTAAAAAGGAGAAAAGTTAGTTGTTTCATTAGTTTTAGTTTGTGTTTTCGATCGGTTTTATCGGTCTAAATCCAGCTGCTTATTCATGTAAAACGTCATTTTTTGCTCCCTTTGTCAGTAATTCTGAAAATTGAGTCAGTCTTCAGCTTGATGATAAACTTCTAATTTCTAGAAAATTAATGATAACGTTTACATTTCGTATATCACTGTATTTGTGATCTTTAATTATAGACAATTATTTTTTAATCTGAAAACGTTACGAACGAATTTGGCCATGTTTTTTTGATTCGCCACGCTCTATATCGAGCGCATTTTTAGCTGTAGAATTTCAAAATCGAAAGCTCGTTATCATTTATTCCCTATTTATCCTAGTTTCGACAAAGTTGATACAACCTTTCACATTCGTTCAGCGCATCAATTTGATGTTGGGGTATGAGTCCTCGCTGATCCGGCGACACATTTAGCAGAAAATTCGCACCTCTTTCTTCTGCAATCAAGCGCATTCCCAAAACCTCCGCTGCCGAGCGAACGCGCTTGTGTCCTTTCCAAAACCAATTGTAGCAAATGGTGTCGCATACCTCACCGGGGATATAATACTCTTCCTCCTCTCCCAGGTAATTTTTTACGGTATACCGGGCATTGTATCCATCACGCGAAGCGGGCAGACCGCGTTCCATCGACAACAAGTCGGTTGGCCAGGAATAATCTGTTTTTATTGAATGATTAGGTCCTGCTCCCCCGTTCATCATGATAAGCGTTTCGGGATTAAGGTTTGTAATTTTTTCGTACACCCGAACACGGTCCTGGTAACTGAGCATACCGGGAATATCTACCCAAACCTCCATAAAGGGACCATAATTAGTGATTAGTTCCTCGATTTGGTTCAATTGAAATTGCACATAGTTGGCGGTTGTAAATTTGTCTTCCCATTCGACATTTGAGGGCGTGGCTGAACCAAATAAATGATGATTATCCCAACTGCAATAGTAAAATCCGGCTTTCAGCTGGTATTTTTGGCAAGCGACAACAAACGCCTGTATTACATCGGTCGTATTGCCCGAGTTTCCCACGTGGTAGTCTGTGTACTGGCTTGGCCACAAACAGTGTCCGGATACATGCTTTGCCGTGAGAATAACATACTTCATCCCAGCATCACGGGCAACTTTCACCCATTGATCCACATCGAGCTCTGTTGGATTATACAATGATGCAGGGTCTTTTCCTGTTCCCAACTCTTCACCTGAAAAAGTGCTCATGCCAAAATGAATGAACATGCCGTACTTTAGTTCTTCCCACTTCTTGAGCTGATCCATAGGCAAACGCTGCACAGCTCGCTTGTCAGGAGAAAGATCGGTGCTCTTGGAATCGTATCTACTTTCGGATAAAACCGGAATAAAAACACTAGCTGCGCCGGCCGTTAACGCTGACTTTTTGATAAAGTCACGTCGGTTGTAAAATGAAGTCATGGCGTATTCCGTCAAAATAAATAATAAAACCTGTAGGCTATAAAACAGATCGTCGATAAAGCATAAACAGAGACCCCGAGAGGTCCCTGTTTTTCTAATGCTAATCAAACTTTAATATCCTGGATTTTGATCCAGATTTGGGTTAGAGTTTAGTTGAGATTGTGGTATTGGGTAAATACTGCGTGTTGCAGGCGAATCGCTGTCCTTGAACGTCCAGCGTCCTTGTGTAAAATCGCTAAAGCGGATCTGGTCGTTACGACGCCAGCCTTCCCCGGCAAACTCCCAGCCACGTTCTGCCAACAGGGCATCCATAGGGCATCCATAGTTAAGGTAGTTGTTGTGTATAATTTACCTGTTGTATCTTCAAAAACACGTGCACGAACTTCGTTTACCAAGTCGACAGCCTCGGCAGTTGCAGCTCCCCCGTTTTTACGCATCAGGGCTTCCGCTTTCATCATTAAAATATCGGCGTAACGGATTACTGCATAGTCGCAAGAGACAGTCCAGTTTTTTGCTCCTGTATAATCATACTTTGCTAACCGGGCGCCTTCATCTTCGTATGAACCTTCCAGTGAAGTCAGCTCAATTGAATATGAGAGTGGCTTTCCTGCCAACTCCTGGTTACAATACAATTGCTCACCACTGGATGATAACTGAGGACCTACCAACCAGGCATTGCGTCTTAAATCATCTTCATCGTAAGAATTGTAGAATGAAGGCATAGCACAGAAACCGTTCCATCCGCCTGCTTCCATATTGAAGGTTCTATTGGCAGTAAAGTGCAAAGTCCAGTACTGAAACTGATTCATATACCCCCATGATGTGGTATAGGTATCGTCGAAGGGAATTACGAAAATGTTTTCCGAAGAACCTTCATTTTCAATGGCAAAGTTGGAGTAGTAGTCGCTTGCCAACGAATAGCCACCATTCGTGATAACATCATCACAGGCTGCAATACATTCATCCCACATTTCATCACCAACATAAACTTCTGCATTCAGGTATAATTTGGCTAAAATAGCCTGCGCTGCATAATAGTGCATGCGCCCGTATGTTGTCATGTCTTTCGCTTTACTTAAAACGTCGAGACTACTTTCAAGCTCTGTTCTTATAAATTCAAAAACTTCGGCTGTTGTATTGTTCTCAGGAGCATAACCATCAGGCACATCAAATTTATCAACAATTGGAATGTTCCCAAATGCATCCATACCGGTGAAATATGCAAATGCCCGAACAGCTTTCAGCTCGTTCATAATGCTGATCAATGCATCGCTCTTGTCCTCAATTAAATCGAACTGATACAAAATGCGGTTACAGTTTGAAATGGTATTGTAAACGTATCTCCAGGCGTCGTTAAAATACCCTTCTTCCGAAGTCCAGGTGTGCAATGCCAACCGACGGTAAATACCTCCATTATCCCAGTGGATTCCACGGGTAGGTAATACCGCTTCATCGGTAGACAGTTCATTAATCCCCCACATTCCGGATACCTGAACCAAGCCTCTTAATTCGTTATATGCAGGCCCTGCCGCTGCCAGTACTTGTTTTTCCGTTTGATAAAAATCGTCACTAACAATGGTATCGTAGACTTCCTCGTCGAGGTTCGTGCACGACCACATGCCGAATAGTGCGAAAAGTATGATAAGTTTTTTCATGATTCCTCGATTTTAAAATTTTAGGTTAAAGCCAATTGTATACGTACGGGTACTTGGATAATCTCCTCGATTGTCAGAGCCGGGAGTTAATCCTCCAATTGCGCCTTCCGGATCAATTCCCTTATACCCTGTAATCACAAGCAAGTTCGTTCCTGTAAAGAAGATTCGTCCGGCCTTCAACCATTTTTTGCTTTTCAGAGGTAATGTATAGCCAAAAGTCAGGTTGTCCAATTTTACGAAATCGCCGTTCTCAACATAGTAGCTTGAGAAGTTCTGCGTATCCCATATTTCAGAATCCATTGCTGACTTCATAATGTTCAACGGTAACATGATTGGGTTTTCGTAGAAAATTCGCTTCATGTTAATAATTTGATGGCCAAACATTCCCCGGAACATAATGGACATATCCCAATTTTTATATTTAAAAGTATTGGTCAGCCCTGCATAGAAATCCGGAATACCATTACCAATATCTGTCCGGTCTTCAATTGTAATTCCCTCAACACCATCAGTATCTTTGAAAATCCATTTTCCATCTTCTGTCAGTCCCTCATAAATATAACCGTGAATGTTTCCGATTGAACCACCTTCGTAGTAACGGTGAGTCCAGGCCGAAACACCCGGAGATCCGATTTCACCTACATTTCGGTACTCCAATTGGTAATAATCATTCGATAAGGACAGCAGTTCATTTTTTCTCCAATCCCCATTGAACGAGATATTCCAGGTAAAATCCTTTTTATTCACTGCAAGCACATTCAAGCTCACCTCAATACCCGAGTTGCGCATGGAACCAACGTTCGCCATTGTTTCTTCATAAAGATTTGGAGGAACAGGTACATCGTATAAATGGAGCAAATCTTTAGTATCGCGAATGTAGAAGTCCACTGTACCGCTAAGAATTCCTCTGTTCATCGACCAGTCGATCCCGAAGTTATATTCGTGTTTGGTTTCCCATTTCAGGTTCGGATTCGGGTTACTAACGGGGCCATATCCTGGGATAAACTCACCATTGTAAAAGAAGAAGCCCGACTGCCCCATTCTTGATAAAGACAAATACGGATCGATCCCCTGGTTACCGGTTACACCATAACCAGCACGCACCTTCAATTGGTCCAATTTAGAATCAGCCATAAAACTTTCCCTGGTTAAATCCCAGGCACCGGATACGGCAGGGAAAGTACCCCACTTGTTGTTTGCACCAAATTTAGAAGAACCTTCGCGCCGTACACTGGCTGACAAAAAATACTTTCCTTTGTAGTTATATGACGCACGGGCAAAAAAGCCGACTAGTTTGTTTGCAAGCTTGTAAGAACTCATATCCGCATTTCCATCTGTTAGTTTCGTTCCCGATCCGATGTTGTTATACAACAAATCGTCGGATATGAAATTAGAATTCTCTGCTTCAAAGCCTTCATTGGTGAATTCCTGGAAAGAATAACCGGCTGTTGCACTTACTGTGTGTCCACCCATTTCTTTGTTGAAATCAAGGGTTGTTTCCAATGTTTTGGTTTCGTTGGCCGATGCTACCCGTTTCGCAGTACCTGTGGTACCGGCTGTTTCCTGAGTGAATGCATAGCTCGGCTCGTAATAGCCATCGAGCGAACGGTATTTCTGCATACCACCAACAACGCCTGCTTTCAACCAATCAGTCATGTACAGTTCGACCCCCAAATTGGCAAATAACGATGATGATGTATTATCGCGAGTACGTTCAGTTAATTGGCCAACCGGGTTTTCGTATTGCCAGCCATCAATTTCGAACAAGCTACCATCCTCGTTGTATACCGGCTCGGTCGGGTTACGCTTTATTGCTTGGCGGAATGCGTCGTAGTTTACCGGGTGATCGGTACGGTCAGACAAACCCAACTGAACGGTGAATTGAAGTTTATCATTCAGTGCTAACTGGCGTAAATTCAAATTGGCCCGATATTCGCCCAATTCAGAACTGAGCATCACCCCTTCCTGATCAGTGTAATACATCGATAAACGATAGGTTGTTTTATTCATTCCACCACTTAGCGACAAGTGTTGAACATGGCTGAAAGGTGTGCGGGTAATCTCATCAAACCAATCTGTATCGTAGCCATAGTCCACCATCCCGGCAGCAACTTCTGGATGCGTTGTTTCAAGCTTGGTTTTCATTTGGAGATACTCGTCAGCATTCAATACTTCAACTCTTTTCAGGATCGACTGTGTTGTATATTTCGATGTGAACTCAACCTGCATGTTACCTTGCTTACCGCGTTTGGTGGTAATCAAGATTACCCCATTGGTACCACGCGTACCATAGATTGCAGCTGCGGAACCGTCTTTCAAAATATCCATTGACTCAATATCTTCAGGAGCAATCGCGTTCAGATCGCCACCTGGAATCCCATCAACCACCACCAAAGGCTCCTGATCGGCACTGATAGATGAAGATCCACGCAAGCGAATCTCGAATCCTTCGGTTGGGTCGCCACCGTTGGTGCGGGTTATACTTAAACCGGCAACTTTACCTTGAATAAGCTGCATGGCATCACTGGCTGCAATCTCATTAAAATCTTCAGCTTTCACAGAAGACACAGATCCGGTCAATTCCCTTTTCTTCACTGTTCCATAACCAATGGCAACAACTTCCTCAAGTCCAATTGTTTCTTCTTCCAATTGAACATCAATAACACCACGACCATTAACACTGATTTCCCGGGACTGCATTCCCACAAACGAAAAAACCAATGTCCCATCGGCGGGAACATTAGTAAGGGTGTAATTCCCATTGGCGTCGGTAACCGTACCAACGCTCGTTCCTTTTAGGACGATTGTTGCGCCCGGAATTGCAAAACCATCTGATGAAGTCACCGTCCCATTTATAGTCTTGGTTTGTTGACTATTATAATATTCAGAATTGTTGTCTTCAGAATAAAGTACGTAACTGTTGTTGAACGAGCGATATCTGATATTCGTTCCTTTCAGCAGGATATCCAATGCCTTTTCAATGTCCGAATACTCAAAGTCAACATTTACCTTCTGATCAACGTCAACATTTGCCCGATTAAAAAGAAAAGTAAAATTTGATTCATCTTCGATTTCTTTCAAAACATTAACAATGGATTCGTTAGCTGCTTTGATATGCAACATCTTTGAGTTCTGCGAATAAACGCTTGCAGAAACCTGAAGAAAAGCCATCAGTAAAAACAGGCCAGTTAGTTTCATAATACGCAAAATTTGTTTCGGAAAATACCATAGGGGTATCCGAAATTTCATACCATTTTTTTTCATAAGTTTGTATTGTTTATTATTAACAAATTTGTTACGGCTGCAACCGTAATAAATGGAAAGGGAAGTGCTGCAACACTTTCCTTTTTTAGTTTGGTTTCAATTGTACATGACTACCGTTTATCTCATATTTAAAATTTGAAGTTAATTGCATCATTTTGAATAACTCGCGAATACTTTCTGTTTTAATGGTCATCGTAAAATAATCCCGATTTGCCAGCGCTGGGTCCAATTCTACTTTCACACCGTACCAGCGTTCAATTCGAGGCACCAGTTCTGCAAAAGTGATATCCTCAAATTTTAGTTCATTGTTTCGCCAAACACTATACATTGCCGGATCAACCTCCCGAATCTTTAGCGTCCCATTTTCCAGTATGGCTTGCTCCCCTGGCTTAATCGCCTGATCTTGCGAGAGTCTTTTCCCAAAAAGCTCAATCTTTCCTTCGTCCAAGGTGGCCTCAAATGGCTCGTTTTCATAGTTTCGAACATTAAATTGAGTTCCCAGCACCCTGATATTCATTCCCGATAGTGTCTCTACAACAAAAGGATGTTTCGGATCTTTGGTAATATCGAAGTAGCCTTCCCCTGACAAGTTCACTTTTCGAGGATTGTCGACGTTATAGCTGAGAATTGATTCGGAATTTAACCAAACAACACTACCGTCAGGTAAAACCAGATTTGATTTTTCGCCCGATGGCACTCTCACTGTTAACAACTGGTGCCCGGACTTTTCAATATGGGACAACCGATAAGTTTGAAGACCTGCAAAACCAATACTGATCAGAATTAATACTGACGCCGCAATATTGATCCACTTTTTTGAGGCCTGAAAAAAGATTGATTTCGGCGCCTTCGATTGGGTTAAACGCCGAGAATAAAATTCATCCCACTCTTGATCGACATTGATTTTTGTCGACAACTGATCATGAGTACTTAATTTGTAGGTTTCGTAAAATAGCCTAAGCTCTTCCCTATTGGTTTCAGCTTGCGATGCCCAACCAATAATATCTTTGTCTTCATCCTCCGTTGTTTCCCGAAGAATAAAGCGAACTAATCGTTTTTCGTCAATAATTGAAGCCATGTGAACTATGTTTCTATATAAGCAATACAGTTCACGATTAATTTACCCTGACAAAAATCTTCGATTTATTTTTCTTTTCTTTTGAAAAGCACCAAAATGGTCGTTTACAGATACTCTTTTAGTAGCCGACGAAGGCGTGACAACGCCCTGCTCATTTGTGTTTCAACCGTTTTTACCGAAACGCTGAGTTCTTGCGCAATTTCAGCATACTTTAATCCCATATCCCGGCTCAGTAGAAAAATGCGTCGACATTCTGTGGGAAGACTTGCTACAGCAGCATCAATTTTTTCCTTCAGCTCAATAACCTCCAGCGATTGAAAAACCTGATTTTCACTTCCATCTGCCGTATATAACAAGTAAAGTACGGATTGAAAGTCATCGACAACCCGTTTGTGTTGTAATAAATTCAGGCTGGCATTCTTTACCGATCGAAACAAGTAAAACTTTAAATCATCGTCCATCGGCAATACATCGCGTTTATCCCAAACTTTTAGAAAAACCTCCTGGACAATTTCTTTCGACTCTTCAATATTGTTGGTATATCGATCAGCAAAACAACACAAACGAACAAAATACTCCCGAAAAATTGATTCAAACTGCTTTTCGGTTGGCAAAGCAGTGCTCGAGATTTTTTTCGTCGGTTTAAAGTTCATTTTGGTTGATATCTGGTAAAACAGTAGATCCTACTGCATGAAATAATCAATTAACAAACATATATGAAAACGTTTACAACACAAAAAAAAAGTGAAACTAGAATATTCTCTGAAAACCATCAAGCCATCGCTAAAAACTATTAACGATGGGACCTTCTCTGTCCAATCCAAATAACCCTTGTATCATTTCCATTATTGAAACGTTTTATGCAGAGTTAGCTTTTTTTTTATCAAGATTGCTACTCCCACTCGCTTCCGGGTAAAAATTCATTTTCTCAGCACTCTAAACGTTTTATCCTCTAAAAGGAAATGTCATAAATGAACAATCGGGACAGCTATAAACAGAAAAAACTGCATGATGCAGTTTTTTCTGTTTATATTATTGAATAAATGTAAAATCCAATCTTATTAACGCATCGCTTTGTAAGCGTTAATTAAGCCATTTGTAGAACCATCGTGGCCCGTTACTTTTCCGTCACCACCTAACTCCGGCAAAATTTGGTTGGCTAATTGTTTGCCCAACTCAACGCCCCATTGGTCGAAGCTGAAGATATTCCAAATGATTCCCTGAACAAAAATCTTGTGCTCGTACATTGCGATTAACGCACCCAATGTAAATGGAGTCAATTTTTTGAACAAAAATGAATTGGTTGGAATATTTCCTTCAAACACTTTAAACGGAAGCAAAGCTGCAATCTCATCGGCCGACTTACCTGCTGCCTTCAATTCGGCTTCAACCTGCTCTGGCGTTTTACCGACCATCAAGGCTTCGGTTTGTGCAAAGAAGTTAGCCAACAATTTGGGATGGTGATCGCTCAGCGGATTGTGGCTAATGGCGGGTGCCATAAAATCGCAGGGAATAAGCTTGGTACCCTGGTGAATCAATTGGTAAAAAGCGTGCTGACCATTTGTTCCCGGTTCTCCCCAAATAATCGGGCCGGTTTGGTAAGTAACTTTTTCGCCGTTTCTGTCGACATATTTACCATTACTTTCCATATTTCCTTGTTGGAAATAGGCCGAAAAACGATGCATGTATTGGTCGTAAGGTAAAATGGCTTCAGTTTCGGCTCCGTAGAAATTGTTATACCAAATACCGATTAAAGCTAAAACTACCGGAAAGTTTTCGTCGAAGTTCGCCGATTTAAAATGATTATCCATGGCATGTGCTCCTTCAAGCAGTGCTACGTAGTTATCGAAACCAATGGCGCAGGCAATTGACAAACCTATGGCCGACCACAATGAATAACGACCGCCAACCCAATCCCAGAAACGGAACATGTTTTTGGTGTCGATACCAAAAGCAGAAACGGCACCTGCATTGGTCGATAATGCCACGAAATGCTTCGCAACGGCGCTCTCGTCTTTGGCAGCCTCCAGGAACCACGATTTAGCCGAATTGGCGTTGGTCATTGTTTCCTGTGTCGTAAAGGTTTTCGAAGCAACGATAAACAAGGTTGTTTCCGGATTTACAGCTTTCAATGTTTCGGCAATATGAGTACCATCAACATTTGAAACAAAATGCAGGTTTATATTTTCTTTTTTGTAGGATTTTAACGCTTCAGTGACCATTAACGGGCCAAGATCCGAACCACCGATACCGATGTTTACAATATCTGTAATCGCTTTGCCATTATAACCTTTCCATTCTCCTGAAATTATACTTTCGGAAAAAGCTTTCATTTGGTCAAGCACTTCATTTACTTCAGGCATGACATCTTTACCGTCCACTAAAATCGGCGTATTGCTTCGGTTACGTAAAGCAACATGAAGCACTGAACGGTTTTCAGTTTGATTGATTTTTTCACCTGAAAATTCGCTTTCAATAGCTGATTTTAACCCGCATTCTTCAGCGAGCTGCACTAAAAGTGATCGAACTTTATCGTCGACAATATTTTTTGAGAAATCGAGTAATATCTCTTCGAATTGCAGTGAATACTTTTCAAACCGCTTTTCGTCTTTGGCAAAAAGATCTTTGATTTGTGTCCCGTTAAATTCGGCAAAATAGGCCTCCAATGCTTTCCAGGCTTTTGTTGTGGTAGGATTAACAGTTGGCAACATAATATTTAATTTTATTTTTGATTTGGTTCATTTAATTCTTGACCAGTTGCTCAGGCAATAATGGGAAACAAAGATATAATAGATTGTAAATCTAGAACCATTCAATTGCTCCAAAATCGATTTGTAAACGCCAGAATTAACCGTTCTTTTCTTTTTTCAGAAATCAACTTTTGGGCATAGACTCAATTTTGATTCTTTGCTTTTTATAAATTAACACGAATACCAACTTCACGCCATGCAAACTTACTATCGCAACAAAGTCAGTCCTACTCGAAAACAAACAACACAAAGGGCGATCTGCAACATTCGTGAAAATCACTGCATCAATACAACAAAAGGTCGCCCGAAAACAAATCGAGCAACCTTTTTTTCCAAGATCAAAATTAACTAATTATTCTGCCATATAATCCGGCAACTCTCTAATAACCATTTGTGCCATATTCATCTGCATTATCAAATTGGCTGAGGAAATCGTACGAAATTGGACGCAAATAATTTTTACCGCTAAAGGACAAAGCTGCACGCGGGATCGCTGACGGCAGTCGCTCTTCAAAAGCCTGGTGCCGTTTTAACAGCGGCCAGCGACCAAATTCACCGCAAAGCTCACGGGCATATTCATCGTATACATCTTCCATAGAAGCTGTCGACAACTTCATGTTAGCATCAAAGTCGGCCGCATCGCGACATGCACGCTCACGCAAAACATTCAGATACACAGCAGCCTTTGCTTCGTCGCCCAATAGACTGCCAAATCAAAAAATAGAACCAATTATCTTATTCGAAACAATTATTAATCATGGACCGACAATTTTACGCTACTTAAACTCAAAACAAACAGAGTGCCGCTCCTAATTCCTTTTTTACTTTTCTCCTTCGAGCTTCTGGCAATTTTCCGGTAACACCGAACCAAAAATGGTGATGTTTGAAGTCTCCGCAGCTGCACACCTGACCAATGTTTTTAACGGCTCCGATACCTGCGCATTAAGTATCGCTACATCGTCTGTTTCTTTCATGTAGATTCCAATCTCGCCTCCTTGCATATTCCTGAATTTAGGGCTTTCCATGACTATATTTTCTGCCTGTTCGAAAAAATAAGTTGGCCTTGCCTCTTCACGCATGCTCTGAAAACTGATATTTCTAAATTGAATGTTCTCCGCGTATCGCACATAAAATCCGTAAGCCGGCAAGAAACCAAACATGGTGGACTCCGGGTAGTCTTTTGGCAGATGTTCAACCGGGCGTTCAAAATCGTCCAACGATCCTCCTCCTGCTGTCTGAACTTGTATATCTGACAAGCTAATATTCCGAACAGGAAAACTAGGTTGTCCGGTTATCGAGCAGGCTGTTTTACCGCCATTGCGAACAGTTATCTGACTGATCGAAACATCGCTAATTTCGCCAATATGATCAATTATCAAACCTTTTTGATAGGTTCGGGCACGGTTTCCAAGCCGAATAAAAATAGGACCTTCGGTTCCATCCACGACAATATTGTCAATACTGATTCCTTCCATTTTTCCGCCATCAACGATCTCCAGGGTAATGGCTGAACTCCCTGTTGGCTTACCATAAAAGGTCGGTTCTTTTATCGTCGATGGTTTCACGACACAATTCGAAATGGTGATATTCCGAAAACCACCGTTCGATTCCGTTCCCATTTTAATCGCATTGCAGCGGCTGCTGATGACACAATTTGTAATCGCAATGTTTTCGCAGGGGCGTGGCGAAGTACTTTTTAAGGTCACCCCATCATCGTCCGAATCGCAAATTAGGTCGGAGACCGTCACATTCCGGCAGCCATCCAGATCCAACGCATCGTTGTTGTAATTATTCCGGTTGAAAATTTTTAGTCCCCTAATCTGCAAATCTTCACAAGCCAGGTAATGCTGCATCCAGCAACCGGAATTCTGCAACCGGACATTTTCAATAAGCACATTCCGGCAAGTAATAAACCGCAGCAAATGTGGCCGGGTGATTCCTTCATCATTCCAACTCAGCTTTTTAAAAACAGCCCCTTGCCCATCGATGGTTCCAAACCCACTGATGCTCACATTCGTGAGGTTTTCTGCATAAATAAGCTGAATCGTTGCCTCTTGGGTTCTAAGCGAAATGTATTGGGGCTTTATTTTCTGATAGTCATTCAGATCTTTACTTCCATACAGAACAGCCCCCGTTTCAAGATGAAGATTAACATGACTTTTCAAGAACAGCGATCCTGTTTTAAACAGGCCTGAGGGAACCAGCACGCTACCGCCTCCATTCGTTCCGCAATCATCAATGGCTTGTTGAATGGCCTTTGTGCTAACAACACTCGTATCAGCGACAGCGCCATAGTCGAGTATATTGTATTCTTTGGCAGACAGTTTTCCTACACATAATAACAAGGTAAAAATGCAGCCAATAAGTGCAGTTGATTTCATCTTTTTTGTATTGGTTTTATTTGAATTGATTTTATCTAAAACTCGCCAACCACCGGTCTGTTTTCGAGCCATGCCAGCATATTAATGACCAAGTAATTCCAGTTTTGAAATCCTCTATTCAACAAGGGCTCTCCTGTTTCCGGCTCATAGTATTCGTGGAGCGCCCCGTTCGTTTCAAAGTCGCGGCCAAACAAATTTACCGTTTTGGTCGCCAATTCAGTCGCTTCCTGACCGTATCCATAGCGAACAAGACCACGAAAAACCATATAGTTTGAAATTCCCCAAATCGGACCTCTCCAGTTCGATGGGTTTGCACTGGCTCTGAGGCTGTACATTTTTTCCATCCTGGAAAGCGTACGAACACCCGAGGGAGAGTTAAATGTTTTTGGGTTAGCATAGTGTTCCTGAACGATTCGTTCGGCCTGTTCCGGTGTCGCAATGCCTGCCCATAAAGGCAAAAATCCCGACCATACCTCTATTCGCTGAATCAAACAATCGTAATCCCGGGGATAACCGGCATGAATCATGAATTCCTTTCCCAACGATTTGTCGGGCTGAATCCTGACTGGTCGCAAATTTAAATCGACACTGTAGAAGAAACCATCACGCTCGTCCCAGCAATGCTCCTGAATCGCAGCTTTCAGTTTGACCGCATCGTTTTTAAACTCCTCGCCAAGCTGTGGTATCTTTAAACAATCAGCAAGGTAGACCATCGCCAACAGTTCACGATACATGAGGCAATTCAGGTAAATTGAAGCAGAACTTCCGTTGGGTCTAAAAAAGGTACACGGGTCATTATCGACTCCAATAGCCACATCGGTTTGCCAGTAAAATAAGCCCGTATTTTTATCCCGATGATAGGCGTTATAGGCGTTAACAAAAGCTTGCAGGTAATAAAATTTTTCGCGCAGCCAATCAGCGTCATTATCCTGAACCTGACACAAAAAAGCAGCATGCTGGGCCAAAACCGGCTTGTGCATATTCATTTTATATATTTCGTCGGCTTCGAAATCCCGGGGATTCGAATCTTCCCAGATAACAATCGGGATATAGCCGTCCCAATCACCATAACTCAGAAAATTCAAGACACAGCCTTTTTCATATTCCAAAGCTTCTTTCGAATCAGCAGGAGAACCCACATCCGCTAATATTTGGCGAAGTGCAACATTGCTCAACCAGGAATCCCAGTCCCACAATACATTAGCATACTGGTTACTTCCGGGTGTTAAAAAAGGAAACTTCAAGGCCCCGCTTGGTGGGCGGTACATCTTCTTAAAATCCTGATAGACGTTTGATTTAATGATGTGGGAATACCTGTTTATTTCGCCTTTTGTGTTTTGTGCAGCGGTGCTTCCGGTCAACGCCAGAAATGCCGCAACAATGCCGGAAAGTAATCGGATGGATTTTTTTTTCACAGGTCGTTCGTATTAATTTGGTTTAAAAATGCAGGCAGTCTAAAATTACTAAAATGAGCGAACTTTCTATAAATTGAAACTGCCGATCGGCAGGAATACAGATCGGCAGTGTTCAGCTAGCTATTCAATTTCATAGCGTTTCTATTAACTCCCTTTATTTATAGGCTTCATTTTGCGTTATAACACCCGGATTTTGAGTAATCACCTCCAACGGAATTGGCAACAAAAGTTTTTCCTCCGTGGTCGTGATGTTCTTACTTGAGTTTTTTAGGACTTCAATAGCCCGTCCGGTGCGAATTAAGTCGAACCAACGATGGAACTCCAAGGCAAACTCGACCTGACGCTCATGTTCCAGTGCTAGAGCAACTGTATTGTATGCTGAAGGATAGCCGGCAGCACCATAATGGGGTAAGCCCACGCGATCGCGAACTTCATTCAGATACTGTTCGTCACCGGTTGCTTCGGTCAACATCAACAACACATCCGCGTAACGCAGAATAATAAAGTTGTTGTCGGCCGCTTCGCGCAACCCCGACACTTCCGCATTTTCATCTTTCCACTTTATCGGGAACTTAACTTCGACCGTACTTCCGTCGGTTGACGTGTAACCATCCTGAATGGAGAGATCGCGTCTTGGGTCGTTGGTTTCATAAGCGTCCCACAAATCCGGTGTCACCTGGTTAAAACCGGCTCCCCAAGCTGTAACAATCCGGTTATCCAGCGGCGAAAACATGGCCCAGTATAAGCTGTATGGATTTGAGATACCTCCTTTATATTGAATTTCAAAAATCGACGAAGCGTTGTTTTTCTTGTTCAAATCCCACAAATCGGCATAAGGTACCAATTCGAATTTGCCGTACACTTTTTGAAGTGCCTGAGCGGCCTCTGTTTTCATTCCCAAAGTGAGATACACTTTACCCAGCAAGGTATTTGCCGCATCGCTGTTTGCTGCTCCAACAAAACGTTCGCCAGCTTTAGCCGGTAAATTAGAAGCAGCAAAGTTTAAATCTTCCACGATTAAAGTATAAACATCAGCTTTTGGTGTGCGTCCCTGCGCATAAGCTTCATCAATACTAATTGGATTTGAGACTAACGGAATATCTCCCCAGGCTCTAACCATATCGAAATAATACATCGCTCTCAAAAACCGGGCTTCACCAATCAAGGCATTTTTCGAATCGAAATCGGCTTTTTCTGCATTTACGATAATATTATTCAGAATATAAATGTACTGGTAATAGTTATTCCAGTAACCCAAAACCAACTCATTATCATCGCTCATTGTATGGTTTTCAAACCCTTCATAGTCCTGTATACGACCGGCAGCATTATCGCTATAAGCATTGTCAGACATCAGCTCGCCAAAAAACGAAGGCATACTTTCGGGTGCGTAAGTGGTATAAAGCGTATTGTAAGCCGACCAGAGTGCGGTTTCAATATCAGCTTCAGTTTTGTAAAAGTCCGCTTCATTGGGATTTGAAATTGGAGTCCGATCCAAAAATTCTTCACCACATCCGAAGTAGATCATACTAAATAGAATCAGGATATATCTTAATTTTTTCATTTTTCTAAGTTTTAAATGGTTACATCTGAATGTTTAGAACGTAATGTTTAAACCGGCTGTTGCTACAAACGGATTTGGATAGGCACCATAATCGAAACCTACTAAAACACCAGTCTGATAAGTACTTCCTTCAGGATCATATCCCAAGTAATCAGAGAATACATATACATTTTCCATATTCAGATAAAGCTTCACGCCATCCACTTTCAATCTGTCAACTAAATTTTCAGGAAGATTGTAGCCAATGCGAATGTTTTGGATTCGTACAAATGATCCGTCTTCAACCCAATAACTGGATCCAAAGTCACGAACTGTAGTTGGCAGCATACGGGGTTTCGGAATCATTCCATTACCGGGATCGGATTCAGATCTCCAGAAGTTGGACACTTCTTCGTACATGTTTCGGTTACCACCACCGACGCCTGACTTCAGATAGCGCGCGTTGTGGTTCATCACTTCACCGCCGTGGGCTCCTCTCAACATGACTGACAACTCAACACCCTTATAAGAGAAGGTATTTGTCATACCCCATGAGAAATCCGGCTCATAATTTCCAATAAAAGTACGGTCATCTGAAGTAATCTGATTGTCTCCATTCACATCCCTTACTTTTGGATCTCCGGGTTCGCTACCCGCCCACACTGGATATGCTCCGCTATTTAGTTCTGCTTGCGACATAATAACACCGTCAATAACATATCCGTAATACATCCCGATTGGCCTTCCAACTACCGTACGCGATGTCATACTACTCACATTGATATCAATTGGAGCATCGTTTTCGCCAAGCTTTAACACTTTGTTGCGGTTTGCATAAATATTGAAGTCGGTATTCCATTTAAAATCACGATCAATATTTCGGGTGCTTAGGTTAATTTCAATCCCTTTATTTTCTAATTCTCCAATGTTGGTTAAGGTTGAAGAAAAACCTGTCAAAATTGGTATTGGTACGTCAAGTAACAAATCACGGGTTTTTGAATAATAGACATCTGCAGTCAGGTTGATACGCTGATCAAACATGCTTGCATCGATACCGAAGTTAGTCTGACCTGTTTTTTCCCATTTCAAATTTTTGTCGGCAAAAGTTTCGGTATAAATACCTTGTTCAACTGTTCCATCGCTAACGTATGAAGAATAACCCAGGATACCGATTGACCCGTAGTTTGGAATCTGGTTGTTACCGGTGACCCCATAACTCAATCGAACTTTCAAATTATCGAGCCAGGAAACATCTTTCAAAAATTCTTCCTGAGACATGCGCCAGGCAAGTGAACCTGAAGGGAAGTACCCCCACAAATTATTTGCTCCGAAGCGCGATGAACCATCGGTACGAATAGCTGCTGTCAGCAAGTATTTATCGTTATATGAATAATTTACACGTGCAAGATAAGAGATCAATGACCAGTCTTGTGCTGAAGTACTGCCACTGTTCACAACACCGGCATTTAAGGTATGTACCAAGTCGTTCGGGAAGCTACCGGCGCGCATGTTGCTATAGTCAGTGCGTTGTTCCTGAACACTGTAACCGGCTAATACGCTGATATCATGAACATCATTAATTGTCTTGGCGTAATTAACCGTATTCTCCCAAATCCAGTTAAACGATTGTAAGGTGATGAAATCAGCTGTTGCCGGAACCCATCCGGAGTATCCCCAATTTTGACCTTCGTTCCAGTAAAAGTTGTAGAAGGAATCTTCGATGTTTGTACTCAATGATGATTTAAATTTCAAATCCTTCATCACATCCCACTCGAAGTATGAATTGGCAGTAATGACATTCGTGGTTTTCTTTTTCTGCGCTTCGCGAGTCAGCGAATAAGGATGCCACAGTTGCATACCATACTTGACAAAGGTATTCCAGATCGATTCGGGGTCTTTGAACCCAAGACTTCCGGTCTCAACGTATAAGGGGAAAATCGGATCACTTTGCAGAGCCAAACTCACAACATCCGACTTTCCGGCCGTACCATAAGGAGCTTCTTTTGTTCGGCTAATTCCAACATTTACTCCCAGTCGCAACCTGTCAGAGACCTGATGTTTCAGGTTGGAACGCAGATTGATGCGATCATAGGTATTTTGATCCACAACACCTTCTGAATCCAGATAACCGGCTGAGACCATAAATTGTGTTTTATCACTTCCTCCCGAAGCCGATATTTGCAAGTTATGCGACAGTGCCGTGCGGAATAAAACATCCTGCCAGTCGGTTCCGTTTCCAATGCGTGCAATCCATTCCGGATCGGAAAATTCAGTCGGGACTGTCACGTTTAATCCTCTTGTTGCCGAAGGATTAGCTGCTACAATAGTAGCCCATGAATTATCTCTGGCAGCCGTTTGGAATTCCATCCACTGCTTGGCATCCATCATGTCTGTTTTACGCTTTACTTGCGATACCCCAAATTCGTAATTAGCCTCAACTTTCGTTTTACCGGCCCGCCCCTGCTTGGTGGTAATCAGCACAACACCGTTGGCACCACGAGAACCGTAAATTGCTGCCGAAGAAGCATCTTTCAGCACCTCAATTGACTCAATATCATTCGGATTTATAAAATTCAACGGGTTACGGTTGAAGTCCATATTGCTGCCTGAACTGGCACCGGTACTTGTTGAATTGGTTGTGTTGTCTTCCAAAGGAATACCATCGATTACATACAGAGGAGTTGTACCGGCGTTAATAGACGACGCTCCCCTCACTTTTACGGTTGGTGCCAAACCCGGAGCACCTTGTGTTTGCATGATCTGAACCCCTGACACCTGTCCAGCCAGTGATTGCATGGCATTCGTATAAGGCCGGTCTTCCAATTTATCAGCTCCAATCGAAACCACGGATCCTGTTAAATCTCTCTTTTTAACTGATCCATATCCAATGGCCACAACTTCTTCCAAACCAATCGCATCTTCGACCAAAGTAACATCGATTACTTGTTGACCGTTGACCGGTATTTCCATCGTTTTCATTCCAACAAATGAAATCGTCAAAATTGAACTACCAGGAACATTTGGCAACGAATAATGACCATCAGTGTCCGTGATTGTTCCCGTACTTGTTCCTTTTAATACAACCGTTGCACCGGGAATTGGCTCCCCTTTGGCTGTTGCGACTTTACCACTAACAGTAAGAGACTGTTGACTGAAATCGATCAGACTTTCAGTTCCCTTTTTGTCGGATATAACAATATAACGCCCAACAAATTCATATTGAACTGAGCTACCATTGAGAATCTGATCGAGTACTTCCGAAATAGGTCGGTTTTCAACTTTTAAATCGATCCTGTCATTCAGATTTAGATTGTTGCTATTGTAAGCTATTTGATAGTCAGTCTGATTCTCAAGCATATCAAAAATCTCAACAACCGAGGCCTTTTTTAAATCAAGTGTTACCGTTGATAATTGGGAATAGGATTTTGAAGCAAATGCCATTACGCCCGAAAAGGTTAGAATCAAAATCAGTTTCATAATTCTGAAGATTTTTTTGCATAGCAGATTACTCCACCAATGCGGATAGATTTTACTTTTTTTCATAAGTTTGTTTAGTTTTTCGTTAAACTTCTTGTTTACGTAAGATTTCGGGTAGTTTATGTTGGCGCAGGACTACCCGTTTATCATTTATCTGGGTTTCAACTATTCTCCATCGGCCTTATTTTGATTAGTTTATTATTGATTTCGTAGTCAACGTGCATCACCTTGGAAATAATTTCCATCAAACGATCAATACTTTCCTCCTCCTGTAATTCCAGCGTCAACCGTTGATCGTTCAATCGTTCATGCTGGTATTGAATTTTAACATCGTACCACCGTTCTATTTTCCGAACTAACTTTTCGAACGTGTCATCCCGAAAGATCAACCGGTTATTTTTCCAGCCAACAATCTCATCGGGAACAAACGCCATTTCCTGGTAGCTATTGGTTTGCAGGTTAAAATCCATTTTTTGTCCCGGGATCATTTCCAAAACGGTCTTGCTTTCCAGCCCGTCGTTCAAAATGAAATTGACTTTTCCGCTGAGCAGCGAGGTTTCTACCGTTTCTTCATCAGCATAAGCCTTCACATTGAACTTTGTTCCCAAAACCTTTACAGCTGCATGATTCATGCGAACGACAAAAGGCTTTCCGTTTTGCTTAACGACTTCAAAGTAGGCTTCACCTTCCAAAAAAACATCCCGGGATGACCCGTTTAAAAAGCCTGTTGTATATTTCAACCGAGACCCCGAGTTAATCCAAACATGGCTGCTGTCGGGAAGTATGATTTCCGATTTCTGCCCCTGCGGAACGATTATCTCCGCATATTCACCGGTGCTGTCTGAACGATTGAACAAATAATAGCCCAACAGCAAAAGAATCGGAAAAAAAAGGATGGCTGCAATTTTCTGAAATTGGACGAGGAAACGATGAATCGTTCTATTCGGTTGTTGAAGCGAAGTTTGATACTGCCGATTCAGTTGATTGATCAAAGCTTCAAACTCTACTTCCGATTCAACTTCGTCAGCTCCAATCCATTCTTTTTGCATCCAGCCATGAATTGCCGCATTATTTCCAGGTCGATCAAACCAAAATTTGAGTTCTCGTAATTCACCTTCATTCAAGTGTTCATTCCGAAGAAATTTACCCAAAAGTGATTGAATGTGATCGTTCATAGGTGTGTGTTTTACCTTTGATACGAATACACCAATAGCTTTCCGTGAAGGAAAAATGAAATTATTTCGAGAAAATTGCCAATAGTATCACTTTCACCTTCGTGACCTCTTTGCGAATGAAGTTCAGTGCCAGCCGAATTTGAGTGTCGACTGTGTTTTCGGAAATCCCCAGTTCTTCTGCAATTTGCCTGTAGGTTAAACCGTTGTAACGGCTCATTTCAAATATCTGCCGTCTTCTGTCGGGGAGCTTCTCAATCAGTCCGGTAACTTTTTCTTCCAACTCTATTTTTGCAGTTTCGGCCGTGCTGTCCGAAATCAACAGATCAGAAATTGCCTCGTCACCGACAAAATAAAGTTTCCGATTGATCGCATTCCGCAGTTGATCGACTAACTCATGCTTTGCGATGGTAAATAGAAATGAGGAAAATGATTTTTCGGGCTTGACTTTATCCCGCTGTATCCAAACTTTGATAAACACTTTCTGGACAACCTCATCGGGATCAATTTGAGAAGGCGCCAGTTTCATCACAAAACCGTTAAGCTTGTTTTTATAGCGATGAAATAACAGCTCAAAAGCCAACTGGTCGCCTGAAATAAATCGGGTGACAAGTTCCTTCTCCGTGTTTAGCTCCAGTTTGTGCAAATCAGTTTGGTTCTTCAGTGTTAGGAACGGCTAAGATATTTCTGATTTTTGATTTTTCATAGCTCGAAGGCTAATATCTTGTCGTTGACAGGAAGCACCCGAATCCGGTTAAGCTATCAAAGCATTAAAAACAAAACTGATTTTATTGATATTTTAAAGATGAATTAGAATGTTCTTTAAATTTGACTCCTCATGCCGGACAAATCAAATTTTGTCCCTGTTTCAACATTAACCGCCAATCGGAATAAAAAACACGCACAATATGAATTTCATATCGGTTTCAAAAAATGAAGGAATTGCAACAATTACATTGCAAAGAGGAAAGGTAAATGCCATCAATGAAGTTGTCGTGGCAGAACTGGATGAATGCCTATCGGACTTAGAGATTGATCCGGAAATCAATTCGATCATCCTGACCGGTCAGGGGAAATTCTTCTCCTTCGGTTTCGACATTCCCGAATTCCTGTCGTTTTCAAAAGATGATTTCGCCCAATTCCTAACCCAGTTCACCAACCTGTATACCCGTGTATTTCTTTTTCCAAAACCAATTATTGCAGCGCTAAACGGACATACGATGGCCGGTGGATGCATGTTAGCCTCGGCTTGCGACTGGAAAATAATGGTCTCCGGAAAATCAAAAATAGCGCTCAACGAGATTGGCTTTGGATCGTCGGTATTAGCCGGATCTGTTGAAATGCTGGGCTATTGCGCAGGATGGAAAAATGCGGAAAAGGTTCTCTTCAGCGGATCGATGTATATGGCCGAAGAAGCATTGACACTTGGAATGATTGACCAGGTTTCGACCGAGGAAGAACTAACCAGCGAGGCAGAAGCTAAAGCCCGCGAATTAGGTAAAAAAGACGCGACTGCATTTAACAGCATTAAAAAGCTCTTGCGCGAACCGGTTGCCGAAAGAATGGTAAACCGCGAGAAAGCATCAATTCAGGAAGTATGTGCCATTTGGTATTCGCCAAAAACACGGGAAAATCTTCAGCAAATTAAGATTAAATAGGTGCGACTGTATCTTGGCTCGATCGCTTCAAAGCAGCGGTCTCTGTTGACAGAAAAAGTCGGGACAAAACATTAATTTAGAAATTATGTTCCAAAAATCACTGCTTAATACACGTCTGAACAACGGAATTCTTAAAGTAGAAATCAACCGCCCGGAACAATTGAATGCGTTAAACAGCCAGGTTCTTCGGGAGCTCGATGAAATTGTTGACCAAATTATCTCCGGCCAGGATATAAAAGCTGCCTTCATTATTGGCAGCGGAGAAAAAGCCTTTGTTGCCGGAGCTGATATCAAAGAGCTGAGCGGTCTGTCGGGTGATGGCGCGAGAAAGCTGTCTCAGACAGGACACCACTTGTTTTCCAAGATTGAGAATTGCCCGAAACCCATCATCGCAGCGGTAAACGGATTGGCTTTGGGCGGCGGACTGGAACTTGCCATGGCTTGTCATTTTAGAATCGCGTCGGAACAGGCCCGGTTCGGCCAGCCGGAAATCAATCTGGGCATCATTCCCGGATACGGAGGAACGCAGCGCCTCATCCGGTACATCGGGAAAGGTAAAGCAACAGAGCTGATGATGACCGGTGATTTCATCAATGCACAGGAGGCACTGCAGCTCGGATTGGTCAACCACCTGACACCCAAAGACCAATTAACAACGAAGGTTTTGGAGCTTCTGTACAAAATAATCGCTAAATCGTCGGGAGCAATTTCAAAGGTTATTGAGTGCGCAAATGCCTATTATCAACAGAATGGCTTTGAAGTTGAAATTGACTCGTTTGCGGCGTGCTTTGATACGCAGGACTCGCAGGAAGGTATACAGGCATTTATTGACAAACGGAAACCTGAATTTAAGGGGAAATAACCTACCTCGATAACAACAAAAAACAGCTCATCCGCTTTGGATGAGCTGTTTTTGTTGCGTTGGATAACTAACACTTACTTCAACTTCCAAACCAGCACACCGGCTGTTGGGAGCGTTGTTGTTCCAACTAAGATTTCAGTGCCTTCAGGCAGGTTCATCTCAACGTTTTTATCCGAATAGTTGAGCGCGATGCCAAAGCCGTCGCGATACTCAACGATGATGCCCTCCGGATAGTTTTCAACCGGAATATTCAGCTTATTGTACAGTTTCGTCAACACGGCCTGTTCCAAATCACCCGAATTGCTGTCGGGGCCGACGTAGGTAACCGTACCTTTTCCCAGCTGGTGGAATGTCACCGCTGACTCACCGGCATAGAAATCATCCGAATAGCTGGCCCAGCTTTCGGTGCCGGTGTTTGGTTTCAGAATGTCGCCCCAGCTGGTCCAGGCAAATTTCCGGTCGTCCATCTTCACGGTATCCGGTGCATAAGGGCGCAACAAGTCGTAAAATTCGATCTCCGCGCCAATCATTGCCCAGATGGGGGCAGCATGCGGGGCTTCCCACAAATGCCCAAACCCATCCTGGTGACCACTGCGGCACGACAGCACCAGGTTGCCGCCGTCGTTGGCATAATTCCACAGTTTCGAGATCAATTCCAAACTCATTTGCTGGTAAGCCGGAACCACAATCACCGGGTATTTTGCAAAATCCATTGTGTCGCGGATAAAGTCGACCGGCGCGCCAAAACCTTTCAGCGCCTTGTAATATTTCAGCACATGCGCTTCGGTATCCCATACCGAAGTTTGCTTATTCTGGTTAATGGCAACCGTGTTATCCGGGTCGTACAGCAGGCCGGTTTTGCGTTTCCGGTAGTCGGCCGGTACACTGTTATCGCTGTAGTTTTTCCGCAGCAGTTGCATCTCTTTCATGAACTGTTCAAACTCTAAACCGCCGGATGTTGGTGTCACCCCATCGGTGCCGATAATTCCGGCATGGTACTGTTCGAAACCATAAATCGGCGCACGAAAACGGTAGGTACAGGTAAATTGGCTGCCTCCGGCAAACACATGCCACAGCCACAAATGTACCGCACCGGGCAGCGGCTGCGAGTTAATGCTTCCCCAGTTAACCTGTCCGGGTTGCAATTCCATTACTCCATAGAGCGGCGTCAATGGCCTGAAGTAATCGTTTGCCATAGCAATGCGCGAATATTCTCCCACCCGGTAACCTTTGGGCCCAATGCCGGGATGCTCGCCATAAACCATGTAGCGGGTGTAGCTGATAAAGTCGAGCTCCTTGCTGGCGCCGATGTAACGGGCATCGTAATTCGGAATATAGTTGGTGGTAATCCATTGTTTCGGCCCGGCATACTGGCGAATCACCTTAGCCTGCTCATCCAGGAAGTTTGCGGTTTCGAAATCGCAAAAGCGACTGTGATCCAAACGCTGATACAGGTTCATGCCCCACTGGCTGTGCTGCGGAATGTCAATCTGGTTGAAGTCGGTATAAGTGCCGCTCCAGAAATTGGTTCCCCAGGCCTTGTTCAGGGCGTCAATGGTTTGGTATTTGGCTTTCAGCCAGGCACGGAAACGCGTTTGCGCATCTTCACCAAAATCGACATTCGAAGCCGGTTCGTTATCGAGCTGCCAACCCATAATGCGGCTGTCTTTGCCGTAATGTTTGCCCAGCTCGGTAATCATTTTCATCGAATACTGCCGGTACAGTTCGCTCGAGAACGAGGCATGCTGCCGCGAACCGTGGTCCATTTGAGTTCCGTCTTCGCGGGTTTTCAGCACTTCGGGATATTTGCGTACCAGCCACACCGGCGGCGTAGCTGTCGAGGTACACATAATGACTTTCAACTTATTGTTGGCAGCCAGTTCAACAGCCCGGTCCAACCAGGCAAAGTCATACTTCCCTTCTTCCGGTTCCAGCTGTGCCCAGGCGAACTCGGCAAAGTGGGTGTACTCGAAGCCCATGTCGGCCATCTTTTTCAGATCGCGTTCCCATTGGTTCTCATTCCAATGTTCAGGATAATAGTAGGCTCCAACGGTGGTCAGCTCATTATCGGGGAACCAGGCTTGCGGGTTTTGAGCCAGCGCACTGAACGCCCAGCTCAGCAGGATTCCAATCGTGAATAGTTTTCTCATCAGGTTTATTTTATTCGTGTTTAGTTTGAAGCTTTAGGGGTGCAGCGGTTTCCAACCGCTGACTCTATTTTCGCGACACGCTTGGAAAACACATCACCCATGACTCCGTTTGAATTACAAGTTTAAGCTTTTTACTTCTTTTTCGTTCCTGTCGTCCAGGTCGCTTACCCGCTGCAGGTCGAGGTTTTCAACGTCTTTCAGCTTGAAAAGCGGACCTTCAGACTGGTTCACCACCCGGATATCCGAGAACGAAACTCCTTTCACATCGTCGAGGATGAATGCCGGGCGGGCATCGGGAATTTCGGTTTCGAGGGTGATGTGATGCATACTGATATTGCGGGCATGGCGCATGTAAAATCCCCAGGCGGGAATATCGCCGAACTCCTGCGGATCGGGATAGCTGTTTTCCAGCTCCGGAACCTCAACCAGCGCCTGAGATGCCGGAGCTCCTCCTTTCACCCGAATCCAAATGTTTGAAAAGACAATATCTTCGACATCATGCCCGGGAATGCCCATGAGCATGGAGCCATACTGCGGGTTCGAAGCCGTTACGATAACATTGTCGACCAGCACGCGTTTGAAGCTCCCCACCGGCAGCTCTTCGGGGCCGCGCATCCGACTACCCAATCGGAAAAAGAAAGGTGCATTCAGAATATCTTTCATCACGATGTTGGAGACGGTAATATCTTCCAGTACCGAGCCGTCAACCGTTTCGAGTGCCAATCCGCGGCAATGCTCGAAGGTGCAGTTTGAAATGGTGATATTCCGGAAATTGCCATTCGACTCAGTTCCCAGTTTAATACGCCCGGTAACAACGCCTTTGTCGGGCGCGACTTGCTGTGTTGTTTGATACGTGCCGTCGAGGAAAGTCCCTTCGTCGAAGCCAAAAACCGCACAGTTGGTAATGGTTACGTTTTCGCAGGGAGCCGCATAGCCCAGCGCGTACGAGGCTTTCAGCACCAAAGCATCGTCGTTCGGCGAATTCAGCGAACAGTTTGAGACCCGCACATGGCGGCAACAATCAATATCGATGGCATCGCGGTTCGTGTCAATCTTTAAATTATCGATGGTCAGGTTATCCACACCGGTCGCGATAATGGCGAAATGCCCGCCATGTAAAATTGAAAAATCGCGCAGCACAACATTGCGGCATTTCTTCATAGCAATGGATTTATTCCCTAAACCGGGCCGTGGATTGCCCCACTTCTGCAAGCCCTTTCCATGAATTAAACCGGGTCCGGTGATTGAGATATTCACCAGATTTTCACCCCAAATTAAACTGTTCTGAAAATGGCTGTGACCAAAATCCTGGTAGTGCAACGAGTCGCCCCACATATTCGGTTCCGGATCGTCGTATTTCCCGTTGTGCTCGTCCATATTGGCGGCTACCAGGGTCGCTCCGGCTCCAAGGTGCAAATTAATATTGCTTTTCATTCGGATTGAAAAGCTGAGGTACTCACCGGCCGGAAACAGCACCGTTCCCCCGCCGGCCTGCGATGCCGCATCAATCGCGGCATGAATGGCTTCGCTGTCGAGCTGCACGCCATCGCCCGACGCGCCAAAGTCTTTCACATTGTACACGCCGGCCTGCTGCGCCCGAAGCGTAACACCGGCCAGTAGTAAGAAAATTAAGACGAGTGATTTTTGAAACATGGGTCGTTTAGTTTGATTTGAATCGTAGTTGCATGCAAATTTAATGATTATCACCATAAACGCTGGCCATTTGCCGGTTGAAAAGACGAACAACTCGCCGCTCGTTACAAACAAAGTGCAGCCGGCGCTTTAACTATTTAGTCACGGGCTCCCGCTTCGCCGGGGAAGCTTTAACTATTTAGTTACGCCGCCACCGATGCTTCGGGCGGGCTTTAACTATTTAGTCATGCCTCCACCGGAGCGTCGGGCAGGCTTTAACTATTTAGTCACGCTCCAACCGGGGAGTTCAGCGTGCCAACAGCTAAAAAAAACAGCCGGGCAGCGCTTTTACCCCTACCCGGCCGTCTCCATCCACGTATCCCCGGTTTATTCGTCGTAAAACTGAACAGAGCTGTCGTTTATGCTGGTGTTATGCTTTTTCACCAGTTCAATCATTTCTGCACCGGCCAGCAACACCGGGCCATAGCCGTGTGCGGCGTACACATTAATTGGGCGGTAATAGTAGAATGCCGGGTCGAAACCCATGCCGGTACCCACGCAGGTTCCTTCCACTTCACCTTTTTCGTTCACCTTGCTGGCTACAGCATTCCAGGCCAGGCAAGCCATTGGGCCATATACTTTGGCATCGACATAACCGCGATTAATCGCGCGGGCAATGGCATAGGTATAGATGGCCGTTGCCGAAGTTTCCAGGTAGGTATCGTTGCGGTCCAGCAGCTGGTGCCAGAAACCCGTTCCGTCCTGGTAGTTGGCCAAACCGCGAATATGTTTGCGCAGGAGATCCAGCACCTGGTCGCGACCGGCGTAGTCCTGAGGCAACACTTCCAGCAACTCGACCATGGTCATTACAGCCCAACCGTTGGCGCGTCCCCAGTGAAACTGCGGATGCTCGTCCATTCCCTGAATCCAACCGTGCATAAACAGGCCTTTGTCGTAGTTAAACATGCGCTGACCAAATTGCACCACTTGTTTCACGGCGTCGTCGTAGTATTTGGTATCGCCGCTGTAGCTACCCATTTGCGCCAAAGCCGGAACGCCCATAAACAGGTCGTCGAGCCAAAGCGAGTTGGGTTGCGGGCGGTTGCGGGCGAGCGTGCCGTCTTCCAAACGGAACTCTTTATCGCTGATGTAGTCGATGTATTTGTTGATGATACCATCCTGTCCCTCCGCCTTACCGGCTTTGGCTGCTTTGATCATGGCCGCGCAAATAGCGCCGCAATCGTCGAGCGCATGCGGATGCACCGAGTGATATACCTGGTAATCTTTGTTCTTACTTTTTTGTTCGAAGGCTTCGAAAGCCTCAAGCGCTTTGACTAAAAAGTTCAGGCGTTCGGTTGTGTAAGCTGCATATTTCGGGTCGCCAGTTTGTTCCGAGACCAGTAACATGCCGGCATAAGTAACCCCCCATTCGTAGCTGGTCAGGCGGAAGTCGCCCGGTTTCAAAATGGTATTTTCGTCCACTTTCGAAAGGTCGGTTACTTCGGCGCCCGTGTTTTTATCCACCAAACTGGCCGGTGTTGTTGCATCCAGATAGTCATAAATCCGGGTAAGGGTTTGCTCAATGGCAGCCACTCCCGGCTTTCCGTAAGGCGTGGGGTAATCAGGTTGAAGCAGATGCAGCGGAGTCGTTACATCGTTCACCTTTTGTGCACTCGCGCTGTTCCAGCCCAATGCCAGAACCAAAGCGCTCAGTAAAATAGCTTTCATTTTCATCGTTTATGGTTTTTAGTTTATCAATTTACAACAAGTAATTTTTCAATCGTCACGCTATTGCCCGAACTACCCGATTGCAGTAATCCCGGGGGCAATTTTCAGTATCTGGCATCTCCTGTTACTGATCCCAGGTGAAGCCTTCCAGGTTTTCAGCAATGTTCCGCTCTTCCCGAATCGTGTCGGCATCCACATTCGTCAGGCCGACCCGTTTAACCGGCATCTCCCGCTGCCCTAATATCCGGTAGGTAAATTTCACATTATTGGCTTTTATATTTTCGAGATAGACGTCGGAAATCGGTGTCAACCGAACCTCGTACGTGGGCACCAAATCGCGCCATTGGTAAAGCACATCGGTTTCAATGCCCAGGATGCCCTCACGCATTTTGTCGGCTTTAACATTCGACACGTAAATATTTTTCACAAAGCCACCCCGGCGTTCATTGGTTTTAATGAAAACCAGGTGAAACATACTTGCGCCATCGGCAACAGCGCAGTTGTCCATCAACACGTTCTCAACGCCACCCGACAATTCGCTCCCGACCGCCAGCAACTGGTGTCCGTTTCTCACAAAACAGTTCCGAATCACCAGGTTCCTGGTTGGTGTGTCCAACCGCCAGGCATCCTGGTTCCGTCCCGATTTAACTGCGATGGCATCATCGCCCTGGTCGAACACACAGTCTTCAATCAACATATTTTGAGTCATTTCCGGATCGACGCCATCATTGTTGTGGCCGTGTGCATAAACCTGCAAATTACGAATGACCACATCTTTACACAGGTAGGGATGAATGGTCCAAAACGGGCTGTTAGTGATTTTAACACCATCGAGCAACACATTTTCACTCCGGTTAAACTGAATAAACTGGGGGCGCATGTTGGCTGTGTCATTCACCATTTGACGATCTTCAACAGGAACTCCCTTTCCTGCCAGTTCATACAAGCGCTTTAAGCTGTTCATGTGACCAGCAGGACGCGAGAACCAGTTTTTCCAAAAGTCCATCCGGGCTTTCAACTCTCCCTCACCGGTAATGGCCACATTTTGACATTCGAAGGCGTAAATCAACGGTGAATAGTTGTAGCATTCCAACCCTTCCCAAGTGGTGTGCACGGCTGGCAAATAGTCTTTCGGATTATCGGAAAACAACAACACCGCGCCTTTTTGCAGGTGTAAGTTGACGTTGCTTTTAAAATGAATCGTACCGGTCAACCATTCGCCTTCAGGAATGACCACCGAAGCACCGCCGATCTGGTTAGCCGCATCGATAGCTTTGGCAATGGCCTTGGATGTTTTTTGCTGATCGCCTTGGGCTGCTCCAAAATCAGTAATCAGAAACGCCGGACAATCGCTGAAATCCGGGTAAGAAATGGCCGGCATGTCGAAAGGCGCTTTAACGGTAACTTTTTTAATCTTTAGTTTGTTTTTCGTCGGTGTACATGACGAGAAAATGGCAACAACAATCGCGAGTAGTAATAAATTTTTCATGAAGTCTATTAATTGGTTTTAGTAGTCTCGTTTCATTTAGTCAACAATTTCTATTCCATCAGGTACCCTTACCGTTGACGTCATGTCCCCGTTTTCATCCTTCTCATATCTCAGGAAAACAACGCCCATTGGTGTCGGGAAAGTACCTTCGGCCCACTCCAGATCACCCAGATGCGGTTCAATCTTCAGCTTTTTGCAGCCCGGCTCCAGTACTTGTACCCCGAGCACATGCTCGCTTAACCAGGCTGTTGGTCCCGATGCCCAGCCGTGGCAAAGGCTCCGGCGCAAACCGATATAACAGTAGTCGCCCGTGTCGTGGTGGTAATCCAGTTTCCCCTCCGGAACAACACTGTCAATCGGAGCAGCATTGGTTGCTTCCTCCAAATCGAAATCTTCCCAGAAGGTTGTCGCTCCCAAATCGAGCATGCCTCCCCAATACTGACGGATATTATCCAGTGCCACCCTATATTCGCCGGCCATTGCTTGTGCCTGAAGCATGTAATATCCGAAGAAAGTTGAGAAGTTTTGGGGTCCGCCAACTTCAATAACCGCCTGATTTGCTTTTGCCGCATCCATTAAACGGGAAAGCGCCAGCAACGAAGCAGCCTGCTTCGACTTATTGGGATCAGGAACATTTTCGCTCATCTTTGCTGCAAGTTTCGAATAATCTGCTGCTTTTAGATCTTCACCCAGAAATCGACAAAGCCGGGCTCCTTTTTCAAAAGTCATGACCATCAAAGCCTGTAAACCCGCGTGTACAGCCTCCTTATTATCGAATGAGGGCCAATCCATGAATCGCATCCCAACATTCTCGAGCTTTTCATGGCCGTCGTCATCAACATAGTGCGTAAACTGATCGAGTAAAGCGAGCAAATACCCTTTTTGTTCCGTCAAATAATCCAGCCGTCCCTGGTACATATACCAGTCGTGCTGCATAATCACCCACCACATCGAATACGAAGGAATGCCATTCATAAAGTTCGGCAGCGGCGTGTGCTCCCGCAGAAAATCCAGTGTTTTCGGAACGACTTCATTATAGCCGAATACGGCATTAATGGTCATTATTTCAGGATGCATATCTCCTGCCCAAACCATGCGGTCACGCTTGATCCCGTCCCACAGGTAATCCTGCATACAAAGATGAACCGTGTAGGCGCCGGTTTCCCAGATCTTATTCAGTCGTTCGTCACTGCACTTAAACGATCCCAGGTAAGGAATGTCTCTCAGGGTAGCCACTGCACGAACTTCTTTAATCGCAACAAAAGCATCTGGTTCCAGCAAGTCAATCCGCACAAAACGGAAGCCTGTATTACCGACTGTAGCCGATCCATAACCCGGTAAAGTCAATTCAAAATCGCGCATGGCGTGGTGGTTGGTTGCGCCGCCCGCCTCGCCGGTTGTTCCGTCGCCAATAACATCGCTGCTGGTTTCGCTCACCGACTCTCCTAAGCGTACGCGCACTTTCCGCGTCACACGATTACTTTGCGATGTGGTAATCTGAATCCCTCCTTGAATCTCTTTGCCAAAATCAAGAATAATTCCCGATGGGGAATCGCCTTTATTGATGATTTTACAAATCGGTTGAGAGCCAAAGAACGCTTGGCTATTGCCTTTATTCAGTAAAACATCGGGATTCGTAATTAGTGAATCGGGCGAAGTCCACACAATTCGCTGGGGTGCAAGATAGATTCTCGTCAGCGGATCAACTTCAGCTTTCGCAACCATTTCGGTGGAATAACACGGTGGGAATTGAGCAAACACCCCTTGAGCTTGCAGAAACAGAAATAGAATCAGTATTTTGAAATGAGCGGACGCAAATTTCCGGGATGGGTGGACACTGCGGTTAGTTTTCATTGGTTTAAGTAGTTTTCTATAGTAGCGAAAAGTCTCTGCAAGATAACATTTAAACAGCTTTCATCTATCGTAAAGCGCTAACATATGCAACGGCTAACCTAAATCAATCAATAGGTAAAAAAGAAAATACAGGGGAAAATTCCCCTGTATTTTCATATCATCAAACGAGCAATTAATAACCCGGGTTTTGCATAGCAGACTTCTCATCTGAAGTCAGTGGACGTCCCTCGGTGTAAACTCCATCCAGGAATGTCTGCGGGATCGGCCGGAGGTTATGATAAGTCTGAATATTCGGAGAAGCTTCAGGATTATAGGCGCGTACTCTGTCTACCAATGTCATGGTACGGCTTAAATCTTCCCAACGCAACCATTCACCGCAAAGCTCTCGCGTGCGTTCGTTCAGAACCAAACACATCATGCGATCATAGTCACTTGAATACCCTAATGTCGTCATTATCGCTTCATCTTCTGCCGGTAAGTTCGAAGTACTGCTAATTGTCAAACTGGTAGCAGCTGTGGTCTCCGGAATGTTGTTGGACTCGTAATATGAATTTTCATTCATATAAGAGTTATCACTAAACGGCTGAGTATAATCGGATGTCGGATAGGATTCGGCACCATCCATATAGTATGAACGGTCTTCTCCGGCTTGATAAGCGCCACGGTTACGAACTTCATTAATATAAGGCAGTGCATCGGCATAGGAACCGGTGCCCAAAGAAGCCAAACGTATTTTTGCTTCAGCAAGCATCAAATAAGTCTCCGCAGAACGGGCCAGAATTTCATCGCGCATACCTCTGTTATCATTGATGGCTGTCCGGTCTGATTCAAAGTGCTTTGATAATGAAGGCCACCTTGGGTTTGTCAAGAGCCCTACACCATCGGCAGCATGTGCCACATATACGTGAGGGATCGTCTTTCCTGTTTCACTGTACAAGATATTTGGATCGTTGTTATTTACCGTGTTTGAAAAACGGGTATCATCAGCAGAGTTGATCACATACATGATTCCTAAATCAACACCCGGAGTGTAAGTGATACCACCAAATTCGCCTCCTTTGTTTACCCGATGTTTCGTGCGGAATACTTTCCAAAAACGGGAATCATTGATATGGTCAAACACATCATAAGTGAAATAGGTACAAGCCATACGGCTATAAGGGCGCATTCCCGTCAAGTCACGTTTCATCATTGCCATGTCATCGTAACGGGCTGTAAAAAATACGTGACTTTGGTTATAAGTGTCAAGCGCGGGATCACGACTAAATGATGCCGACAAAATTAATTCCGGCAGTGATTCATTATCGCCATCAGGTTCAGTATAATACCAAAGATCCTGATAATTGTCGGCGAGCGGGTGATTGGCAATCACTTCCTCCGACAAGCTCACCACTTGTTGTAGGTCTGCTGCCTTTGTATCTGAGTTCCAGTAGTCATTAATTTCACTGGCACGTGTTAAATAAGCTTTTGCCAGGAAATGGGCGGCCGCATCTTTCGTGATTTTATTCGGCGTTGAAGCTGAGTTATCTAACAATTCATAGGCTTTGGTAAAATCCTCAATTACTTGCGCTAATACCTCTTTTACGCTTGCACGTGTGAATTCTAATTCAACGCTCGTACTTGGTGCCAATTTTAAAGGAACACCACCATATTGACGAGCTAATTTTAAATAGTCAAAGGCGCGTAAGAAATAGCCTTCGCCCAAAGCCGTTTCTTTGATCGCATTGTTTGTCGATTCAATATTGGTTGCCGATTCGATTAACTGGTTAGCATAGCCAATACCGAGATAAGCATTATCCCAGGGTTCCTCAGCGGTAGTCCTGATCGTAGTGATACTGGAATTAAAACGGCTGTCATAATTATTCCATGCACTATTGGTATCGTCACCTCCTACATGAAACTCATCGGTTCCGTAATTGGTAGTACCAAATTGATATTCCGTGCGAAACGGATAAGCAAAAATATGGTAATAAGCACCTACTGCTAGTTCCTGAATCCCTTCCTCTGTATCAAAATATGAAAGGTCCCTTTCTGTTTCCAAGGTTTCTTTCAAAAAGGAATCCTGGTTGCAGGAAGTTACACCTACTATTAATGCAAAAAGCGTTAATAGGTGTGTATATATTTTTATATTCTTTTTCATAAGTCTCATTCTTTTTGAATTTAACATGTCTTAAAATTGTAGATTAACACCCATTACAAAACCTCTGTTCGCATAGTGTTCTTTCGTATCCATATCCCTGAAAGACACTTTTTTGAAAACATAACCAGGATTTAATGCCTGAACATAGACCCGTAGCTTGGAAACGCCCAGTTTACCGGTAATCATATTAGGTAAATTATAACCTAAAGAAATATTTCGGATCTTTAAGAAAGAACCATTTTCAAAGCCCAACGATCCATAATACTGGTCACCAAAGCCGGCAGAATAGATTGGTTTTTGATAATCGGAGTTGGTGTTATTCGGAGTCCAGTAGTTAATCTTTCTTTGTTGATAGCGTCCAACCTCTCCTTCACCTTCGGCGTCATAAGTATATCCGAAACGTCCGTACATGAAGACTGATAACTCTAAGCCCTTATAGGTAAACGTATTGGTTAAACCCAAAATATATTTCGGAATCTCACTACCGATGATGACACGGTCGTTATTCGCATCTATCTTATAGTCACCGTTCTGGTCTACCGGACGGACATTACCTGCTGTAAATGTATGCCCGTTGTCATTGAATTTTGCCATTTCAGCAGCATCCGATTCCTGCCAGATTCCGGCAGCCGCATAGTCATAAATGATGTCTTGAGATTCACCGATAAACCACTCATTGTTGATGTCGTCTTCTTTACCGTTTGCCAGCGAAACAATTTCGTTGTTTTGGTAAGAAGCGTTAAACGTGGTTGTCCATTCAAAATCATTGACGGAAACATTGACGGTGGTTAATGTTAAATCGAGACCGCTGGATTTGGTTTCCCCAATGTTAGCATAGGTATCAGAATAACCTGTAACAGTAGGGATTGATTTTTGCAATAACAGATCGGTCGTGTGAGAAGTGTAAAAATCTAAACTACCGGAGATTCTTGACTTCACTACTGAAAAATCAAGTCCGACGTTGTATTGCGTGGTTTTTTCCCATCCCAAATCTTTATTGGCGAAGGTTGGATCAGTATATTGCCCGGCTGTAGAAACGTTTGAAAATGGATAGAATATGGCAGTCAGCCTACCCTTTGTAGAATACGGGTCAATAGCTGCATTACCGGTAGCCCCAACACCCAAACGTAATTTTAACTGGTTTACCCAATCAACATCAGCCATAAAGTCTTCCTGGTCCATACGCCATCCCAAAGCAGCACTGGGGAAGAATGACCATTTGTTGCCTTCTGCCAATTGTGAGGCTCCATCGTAACGCCCTGATGCCGTTAACAGGTATTTACCCTTATAACTATAGGTTAAACGTGCCATGTAAGAAAGCAATGATGATTTGGTGATGCCGGAATCCCAACTTTTAAGGGAACTAACAGCATCAAACGCATTCCATTTTTGGCTTTCAAGCGGAATATTATCTGCAGCCATCAAATTGCTTTCTGATTTAAATTTTGTTTGACTCTGCAGTAAAGTCACCCCAAAATCGTGTTCCCCAATCGTTTTATTATATAACAATAAGTTGTCGAGCGTATAAGACAACCGCTGTCTTTTTTGTAAAAGAGCATAGGCAGAACCGCTTCGGATGACCGAATTTCCGTCAATATAGACACCGTTGCGCCAGTTTTCCATATCCGGACCAAAATTGACGCGGTATTTCAAGCCTTCCAATACCGGCAGAATATTACCGATATCCACCATACCATAAAAACTACCAAAAGTACGCACGGTAGTCCGTTGGTCTTGTGAATATTTATCTTCGTCGATGATTGTCTTTACAGCAATATCACCACCGGGATAATCAATTTTGTTGCCCTCAGAATCATAAGGCAATGTATAAGTGAAGACACTATAGGCCTGGTCGTACAACCCGTCCCGAACAGATACCGCAACGTTACCTGCAGTAGACTGACCGAATTCCTGGATACTGTAAGACGAATTCAGCTTAACACCCATTGAGAACCAATCGGTGGGGGTAACGTCAATACTAACGCTTCCGTTATAACGCTGGTAACCTTGTCCTTTTACAACACCTGTATTATCGGTATATCCAAAGGATCCATAGGCTGTCATCTTTTCAGTACCACCACTGGCGCTGATTGTATTTGTGGTGGTCATACCGGTACGGGTAACAAAATCAGTCCAATTTGTTGTTGTTAACTTTGATGGATCCCAAGTGCCACCGGCCCAGCCTTTTTCGATATTACTGAAAGCGGTTTCATCCCCGGTAAAAATTAAGGCATCATTTTCCAGTGTAGGCTGATCACCTCTCGGATAAACGCCCGGAGACGCCAGTTCGTAATGTTTTGCCCAACGACGATATTCAACATACTCGCCAGCACTGAACAAAGGCGCGTATTCGTGTACCTTTTCCATCGTAACCGAAGAATCGAAAGTCAAGGTAAACTTGCCGGCTTTCCCTTTTTTGGTGGTAATCAAAACAACACCGTTTGCACCACGTGATCCATAAATGGCTGTAGCCGATGCATCTTTTAAAATGTCAATCGATTCAATGTCGTTTGGATTCAGGTTGTCAATTCCTCCAAATGTAAATTGGTTATTATCGTCCCCCTGTATATCTGAAGTTGAGGAAACCAAAGGAATACCATCGACGACATAAAGTGGCGTGTTAGACGCAGTTAAAGAACGCACACCGCGAATGGAAATGCTTCCAACTGTACCGGGACGTTCGTTCGAAGAAATATCGATCCCTGCAGCTTTACCCTGCATCGCCTCAACAGCATTTTTCACCGGCCGGGAGGTTAACTCTTCAGCGCTAACACTTACCGTAGCACCGGTTACATCCGACTTCTTTTGCACACCATAACCGATGGCAACAACTTCTTCCAAACCAATTGTTTCTTCTTCCAAAACAACGTTGATTTGAGTTTTCCCGGCAACCGGTATTTCCTGCGTTTTCATACCTACAAAAGAAACTTGCAGGATCGCCTCTGCCGGAACATTACTGATGGTATATTTACCGTCGAAATCGGTTATTGTACCATTGCTGGTTCCTTTTACGACAATGGTCGCGCCGGGAATCAGTTCTCCGCCAGCTGATTTCACAACTCCGGTTACAGTTCCTTGCTGTTGCTCGCTGGCAAACGGATTTTCTCCGTTTCTCATTAAAATAATCTGGCGGTCAGCAATTCGATACGAAACGGCTGTTCCTTCGAAAACTTCACTCAGGATTTCTTCAATATTGGCATTCTCCAGACTTACAGAGACATTCCGGTTTACATCAACATCTTCATTCGTATACAGAAAGAAGAAATCAGTCCGATCTTCAATTGATTTCAAAACTTCCCGGACTTTTGTGTCTCTGAAGGTTAGGTTCAGCTTTGTTTGCTGAGAATAAACGCTTGCACTTAAGTGCATGCATGTAACTAAGAGCAGGATAGTGGTCAGTTTCATAATACGCAACCATTTTTGAAGAAGACATAATTCTTCCTCCGTACTAAACAATTTTTTTTTCATAAGTTTGTAGTTCTAGTGTTACAATTTTCCCTGTTAAGGGGGTTTGTTACGCAAATTCATGCACCGCGTGAAAAATTAGAGGGAAGTGGTTCCAGCACTTTCCTTTTTTTTTTCAACGATGACTGATAAATACTTGGTCTTCGTCTATTTCATAGTTCATTGGTGTTGTATAAGACAATAAATTCAACATTTCACGTAAACTTTCCGTTTTAATGGTCATAGTATATAGTTTGGTGACGTTTAGGTTCTTTTCTATTGTAATGTCAACATCGTACCAGCGTTCCATTTTCTTGACAACTTGTTCGAAACTGGCATCCTGAAAACGTAACAGATTTTCTTTCCAGGAAGTGTATAATTCGGTAACAACTTTCCGCTGAGTTGTTTCACCACTTGAAATATCCAATGAAAGTTGATTGCCTGGGAGTAGATCAGCATCCTCATGGGTTGCATTGTTAATCGCAAGGATTTTTCCTTCTTCCAACGTTGTAGTGACTTTGTGGTCTTCACTATAAGCATTAACATTAAACCGAGTGCCCAATACTTTGATGTCCATCGCCGGTGTACTGACAACAAACGGTTGTTCGTTGTCTTTACGAACAACGTCAAAAAAAGCTTCACCATCCAGTAGAATTCTTCGTTCGTGCGTTGAAAACGAGGTAGGAAATGTGAATCGGGTTCCCGAGTTCAGCCAAACCCTGGTACCGTCGTAAAGAACGATCTCAGACCGTTCTCCATAAGGAACAATAATCTCATTAGTCGCAACGACTTCCTCCGACATAACTGAAAAAACTGTTTTATAGCCCCATGCGCCAATCATTAGGGCGATAATAAAGACTGCGGCATAACGCAGAAAACCAGAATAGGCTAAAATCCGTCGGGGTGCCGTTTGCTTTTTAAAGTTGCCCCACATTCGATTGATTTGCTCTTCCGAAGCGGAAGATTCTGCCAAGTGCTCAAAGCCTTCCAATATAAAGATCGCCTGGTCAATATCGGCTTTCTTTCTAGGATAGCGATCCAAAAACAACGCCCATTCGCCAGCAGACTCTTTGGACAATTTACCCAAAGCCCAAGCTCTGAACTCGTCGTCCATTACAAAATCGTCAGCTGTATATTGAGCGTATTTTTTCATTTTATTTCGGGGTCACTTACACAAATAAGGCAACCGGAAAGAAAACATCATCACGAAAAATGAAAAAAATTAATGTTTTTTTAAAATACCGTAGATAAAGAGCATACTTGCCGATAAAATTTCTTCTTGCAGCATTTGCCGAATTGACTTAACAGCCCTGTAAATCAAATTCCTGCAAGCCTCAACACTTATTCCCAGAATTTCGGCAACGGCATCGTAATCCAATTCTTTTTTAAAACGGAGATAAATCGCTTCACGCTGTCGGGGACTCAACTGTTCCAGGGCTTTATTAAACCGAATCCATTTAACCTGCTCGGTTTCATTCATAATTAAATTATCCTCGGGAGAAAGATAAATACCAAAAGTGATTTCGGAACCGGATTCCGCAGTATATCGACTTTCTTTTTTTAAGTGCCGGAGTAATTTTCGGCGAAAGGATTTTAGCAAAAACAACTTAATGTTATCGGTAGCACCAATGGTTAAGCGATTCCGAAACAAATCAACAAAAAGATCCTGAACGGTATCTTCGATCAGCTCTTGATTTTGAGTGAAGCGGAAACCATATTGATAGAGTATTTGGAAAAACTGATGGTATATGCCAGAGAATGCTTGTTCATTCCCACGCTTAAACCGCTCCCATATAATGGTGTCTTCCATAACCAAGTTTAGTTCAGTTTAGCGAGTATCTATGTGTCATCACAACCCAATGGATCATTGAGACATACACAAACTTAAACTAATTTTCAGAAAATACAAAGGCTTCAGAAAATACCCAGAATGCAATCAATAGTTCAAAACGCCCCGTGGTATTCGTTCCCCAAACGGAAAAAATTGCGGGCCTGCTGCATTTTCCGATCAATCTCGAACAGCTCGTCGTAATAGGCTTTTTCGTGTTCGTTGGTTTGAATAATCTTGTGCATGCCTCCATTTTTAATGACGACACGGCGGTCGGCCTGTAAGATGAGTAAAGGATCGTGTGTGGCCATCAGAACGATCTTTTCCTGGCTTACCAACACTTCCAATGCTTTACGTTTATCGACCCCGGCATTTTCAATTTCGTCAATCAATACAATGGGCGCTTGACCAATACAGGCCACATCGGCAATCATTAAAGCACGCGATTGGCCACCACTTAAAAAGGTCACCGGTGTAGTCGGGTCGAAGGTTTCTCCGGAAAGCTGGTTGGCTAAGTCAATAACTTCGGCCACTTTTTCATCGGCATTGGCCAGGAAACGGCTTTGAGCATGCAACAACAAAAAACTTTGCACATCCATGTCGAGCACAAAGTTCATATTCTGCGTAATCTGCGCGATGAGCTTTCCTCCGAAACTACTCTTCAGGTTTTCGTCGGGCAGTTCGCCATTCAGCAACACCCGCCGTTTGGTTGGAGTGTCAAAATCGGCTAACCATTCAATGTCGGCTAACAAACGGCTTTTCCCCGATCCGGTTGGACCGACAATACAGGTAATCTCTCCGGGTTTAATCAGGAGGTTACAAGCTTCAGGTTCGCCCAGTTTATTTTGTCCACCGATCACTTCCAGTGAATGAATTTGCTGAACAGAGGCCGCATCCTGCATCCCCTCAACAAAGTCGACAAACTGACCGGCTAGTTCATCGGCATTGGTTTCAAACTCGTTCCAAAATTCAGCCGACAAGCTGGCAGCCAGTGCTGCAAAACTTTCATTGGCGACCTCTAAACGATAGGCCGACAGAAAATCAAGCACTGGCGGGCAATCCTTCACCAATTCGCTTAAGGGTTGTTGTATGATGTTTTCAGTAGCGATCATGACAGTTTAATTTTGCGGTTCAGGCCCACCTGAAAATCTTCTCCGACACGGGTTTCACCCAAACAATACGAACACAAGGCAGCAGGCATTGAAAAACGAAGTTTAAGTGTTTCAGCATTGGCAACCGATTGGGCTAAACCAATCATCCGAGCCAGTTTATCAGCGCCCTGCCCTGTAATTCCATTGATAAACAAGACCGTCGCTTTGGGATTCACCTGTTGGATTTTAAAGCGGAACACTTCCCGCTCGGCTTGCGAAACCAGATCGCTTTTAGTGACAATCACGACATCGGCTAATTTGAGCATTGGCCCTGTCTTTTGCGGTGTATTGATTCCACTCAGGTTGTCGAGCACACAAATGGCCATCATTTCTTTTAAATGCGGAGCACAGCGGTTACACAAACCGGCACTCTCGGCAATTAAGGTAGTTAGTTGGTTCGACCGGGCCCAATCCAGGCAAGCTTCAATATTCGACACAAAATAATGATCGGGACAAAGGTTTCCGGCAATACCGGTTTGAGCTGTAATACCGACCGAAGCATAACGTTCTTCATCGAGCGAACTGATGCAGTCGAACTTAATAACCCCGCAGTGCTCTTTTAGCCCCGGTACACTTTCAATCATTTTTAAAATGACCGATGTTTTTCCCGACGAGGGCGGTCCGGCAAAGGTTATCAGGCGAATTCCATCCATAGCTTCTCTTTATTTCGTAAAACGATCGTCCGAACGTTGACTGTGAGCCATCTTATCATCCTTTTCATCCAACCAACCCGAAACAGCATGGAGGCGGTTATCGGTTTGCCTGAAAAAAGGTTTCAGGTCCAACAAAGGAGTCCCGTCCAACATGTCAGCTCCTTCAAAATAGATCCGGTTTCCTTCGATGCGGCTTAACTTAACCGTCGAGATACCGATTGCATTTGGACGTTTGGGCGAACGGGTAGCAAATATACCGTGCTTCTTATCGTCCATAAACGGTTTTACCATCAGCTCATGTCCCTTTATTTCGTGCAGGTGGTAGATGAGGGTAATATGCGAGAACGCTTCCAGATCGGTCAGCCCTTCCTGCAGCTCGGGATTCAACTTAATCATTCCTTCCATGCCTTTTGCACCAACAGGTTGAATAGGCATATTCACCAGGTCATGATGTGGCGTGTGAATCAATCCGATGGGCTGAAAACAAATCGACTGTAAATCGGCTATACTCATACAACTGCTTTTTGTTTCCAGACTTCCATAAATACATCGCGGATTTCATCCTTGAGTTTTCCAATATCGTTATTATTCAGAAAGTCCCACCCCAGCCATTTCACCGGTTCGGGAAGGGTGTTTTTGACATCGGGATGGATGGCCGGGAAAAAACGACTCACCAGCAGTTCACCGGTTTCCTTCGACAACAGGAAGTTCAGCAACGAGCAGTGTTTCTCCATGGCCGATTTCCGCACCATCATAAACACAGGGCTGGCAATCGCACCGTCAGTGGGCCAAAGCAATTTCACGTTCGGGTTCTTTATTTTCTTTGCAAAGAAATAAGGCATAATATAAATCGTCGCAGCATCGTCCCCACCCTTATCTGCGAGCTTCACCATCTCTGCAGGGTGTTTACCGGTCCTGATATTTTGAGCCATTTGCCGGATGGCATAAAAACCATGCTCCTTGTAGAAAGGCAGCATGATCGCATTACAGAAGAAATCGTCCTCCCCCCGCATGATAATCTCATCGGTAAAGGCTTCAGACAACAAATCGGACCACACTTCAGGGATTGGCGTGTTACCCAAACGTTCAGTATCAACGGCCATCACCAACATATTTGCCGTCAGCATGGTGTAGTTGCCCGACGGATCGGCAAAACCCGACTTCTCCAAATACGGGTTGGGCGTGTAGGGTGTAAAGGTTTCGAAAATGCCTTTCCCCACAAAGCGCTCCTGAAACGGACGGTGAAAGAAGTTATTGACATCGGAAGCCAGCATAATCTCCGGCAACTCATCGGCCGACGAAACATGATCCAACATCGGGTAATACGACAGCTCGTGATTCACATTCCCTTCCGTCAGGTAATCCAAACCGGCATACGCTTCGGGATGATCCAAAATATGGCTTTCCAAAAAATCTTTAAACGGATTGCGCAGTCCGCAAGGCAACATGGCCATAAAGTGTAACTCATGAATGGCCTTCTCTTCAGTCGAAACCGCTGCGCCCTGGCTTAACTGTTCGTTCAGCATGCCCAGGAAAGCCTCAACATCGATGTTTGCAGAACGCAACAATGTCCCCAGTCGGGTAAACCGGCCTATCTTCTTCAGGCTTTCGGGCTTGAAGTAACTGGCAAACCCACTTTTTTCAAATTGAGGAATTAAATCGGGATACTGATCTGCAATTGTTTGAATGGTATCGTTTTGGGTGATCGGCATATCTATTGGTATTTTATATTCAAATATAAGGACGAATAAGGAAACTAAATTTCCTTCCTGATTTTGTTTTTCAGTCGGTGTCAATGTCAAATCTTGTTATTCACCCAACAGATAACGCACCAAAAACGCATCCTTGCAAAAGGCTATCTGATGATCAATCGATTACAATTCCTCAGTTTTCAAAATCATACATTTTGGTAGGATTTCGAAAGATCGAATCAACTGAAATGTCGGTTTCTGAATTCGATAGCCATGCTATTCATTTCGACGATGACGGAAGGACTTCTTACAATTGTTCAAGCCCGTTCACAATCGCTTAAACACGACTCTTCATTCTGAATAAAACCACCTTTTTTACATGGAAAAACGGCTAAAAATCCGTAACTTATTAATCGATTAACTCCTTAGCCCATAAACCAACTGACGATGAAACCTGCATCTTATTCGCAATTGTATATTCACATCATTTTTGCTGTGGGTAATCAAAATGCATCCATAACCCCCGCCATCCGCAAACATATATTCATGTACCTGGATGCAACGATTACACAAATGGGACACAAGTCGATTATTGTTAACGGGACGTCCAATCACGTTCACCTGTTCTTTGGTTTGAATCCCAATAAATCCATTTCGGAGACTGTTCTTGATCTCAAACAAAATTCGGCCCTTTTTATCAATGAGGCCAAGCTTTGCCCGGATCAGTTTTACTGGCAAGCGGGTTATGGAGCCTTTTCATACAGCCATTCGAACGTTGTTCCGATTTATTACTACATTTTAAACCAACATATTCATCACCGCACGAAAAGCTTTCGGGAAGAATACATCTGCATTCTCGAAAAGTTTGAAATCAATTATGATGAGCGTTACCTGTTTGATTTTTGGGATCAGGCTGAATAGCAATCTTACTTTTTTTGTTTAGCCAACAAGGACTGCTTCCCACTAAACCAGGATTTGCACGCACCGCTGTCTTCCGTACCAAGGGCGCATAACATCAACACAGGACAACTGTGAGCAATCTTTCCCGCTCCTCCACCGACCAAACAAAACACCGGAGGTAACTTATCGTTCTATTTTACGTTAAAAAAAATTATTAGCAATTCGATAAATACAATTGGTAGTTGGAAGGACCTGCGGTTGGATTGAGGGGAGAGCTGTGACTCCGCTATCAGCTGAAGTAACTGTTGAACTTCACTGGTGATAAAAAATGAAAAAGCAACCTCGTTTGGACTTAACTGAGCTGCTTAACAGGTGTCATCGCGATCCAACGATCCCGAAAACATTTATGAGCGAATACTTGCCGCTATTGCTTCCCCGCTTTAGCGAGCTGGAGATACTGGCTAAACACGAACTGCAACAACTCTTTAACTTTCACCGGTGTAAACGGCAGACATGCCTGCAAAAGATCGATAAGCCCTGGTCGCACCTTTGGTTAATCGAAAAAGGGATTGCCTGTTCCGAGATTCCAACCAGCCAGGGAAACGTTATCCGCGAGTTCTATTTTCCCGGACAGTTCGTGAGTAACCTGAATGCCTATAAAATAAACCGGCGGAGCAGGGTGCAGATTAAAGCGCTGACCAAACTGAGCTACTGGTCGATCCATTACAGCGACGTGCTGTACTGTTTGAATACATACCAACCGGCCCGCGAAATTATTGAGCAGTTTAGTTGCTGTTACAACGAATGGCAAAACGAATTACTGCTGTGCATGAAATCGCTTACCCCCAAAGAACATTACCTGTACCTGAAAGATCATTTTCCGCAGTACTTCCTGCTAATCAAGCTGAGATACCTGGCCTCTTATCTAAAGGTGTCTGATGCCACCTTGTACCGCCTGATGAGTGAGGACGAAGATGGGGAGTAAGGAGCTTCGCCCCCGTATTTAACCATATACCATTAAACCAGCCTGTTTTTCAATCAAATGAACGATTTTTCGCATGCTTTCTTTTCGGAACTTGCTGTAACCAATTCGAAATGAATGGCATTCGTTCTTTGACAGATTGATGATAAAAAATAACTGTTCATCACCGCCTCGGTCGATAAAAACACAAAAATCAGGCAAATTTTGGTGAGTATTGTCGCATAACTCGCGAGTTAACTCAAATTACTCGCGAGTTAAGTCAAATTACCCGCGAGTAATGTCACAATACTCGCGAGTTAAATGAAATTACTCGCGAGTATTGTCGCTTAACTTGCCAATCAAATCAAATTACTCGCGAGTAATCGCACATTACCCGCGAGTTAAGTCAACTAACTCGTGAGTATTGAGACCAGATAGAGAGTGTCCAAAAAAGTGTGTAAATGAGTTAGCCCCTGATAGGTTACCGTTTTTATTCGCCCGCAGCTTAATCGAACAGCAGGAAAAGTGCCTGAAATTCGCCCTTAAAGATACAAAGCTTAAAAATAATGACAGCTTATAGTGTATCCAGGAATTTCTCATCCAACAAACTCACCAATGCCGGTTTAAGCGTTTTTGCCGGTAGTGTGAAGGAAAAGATGACGGCCAACCCCAATTTTGTCACCCCCGTGCCAACGCTCGAAGAGCTGACAGCAGCGCTCGATGCTTATGATACAGCATTGGACCAGGCACGTGATCGCGGCACATTGGCTACATCCGTTAAAAATGATAAAAAAGACGCACTGATTGTTGTCCTCAAAGCCCTGGCCGACTATGTTGATGAAACCAGCGGCGGCGACCGGACCATTATTCTTAGTAGTGGTTTCGAGTTGACTAAACCCCGCTCAACAATTGGCCCTCTACCGCGTGCTACCGGTTTGGTAGTCGAAGCCGGAGACGGACGCGGCTCTCTGAAACTCTCTTGTGATGTATTACACAATGCCCGTGCTTACCTGTTTCAATACACCGATGCTCCATTGACTGCCGAAAGCATCTGGCGCGAAACAACAAACACCAGGCATATAATCCAAATTGATAACCTCACTCCGGGGAAGGAATACGTGTTCCGCGCTGCTTATGCCGGCTCCAACCCTTCCCGCAAATGGAGTGATCCGGTTAACAGCTACGTTCTCTAAGCCGTTCCCGAACGAACAGCTACTACGCAGGCACTTTTTCTTTTTTTATCCATCTGTTACTGTAAACGCGAGTTCCGTGTTTTTAACTCAGCCCCCTAAAACCAACAACATGCTCGTCCCGGTCTGCTGCCAGGCAGGTCTCTCGCTTTAGAGCGGGATAAAAGGGTGAGTCCTGCTTAACAAGAATCATTCTAATTTAATGCTGATTATTATCAAATTATCAACTCGGGTTATCAATATCAAATATTATTGGTAATTTGGGAAATGCCTTTAATGAAAGGGACAAAAGGTGTACAATAAACTCAAAATAAGAAAATATTGTGTGGTTTTTTACACATATAAATTAGTAACTAATTTGAAATGAGACTAACTTTTACAATATTAATCTTGCTTTTGTCCTTCCAGAATTTGTTCAGTCAAGCTGATAGTGCATTTATTGTTTTGGATTTTGGAGACCATGTAGATACAATTGGAAAATACAAAATACCATACTCAAAAACGTATTACTACAAAGCTGATTTAACTCCTTGGGCAACGCTCAAAGACAGTGGTTCATACAATGGACAAAACGAAAAAATTGGTTTTTGGAGAGAATACCCGATTGACACAACGGTATTAAATTCAAATACTAATATCAGAACACGAACATCTTTATCAGAGATTTATAAACCAAAGATTGTCAAACTAGAAGGGAAATATCTTAACGGAGAGAAAGAGGGTATTTGGAAAAAATATAGTGCAAATATTCGTACACGACCGTTCTTTTGGAGTCTTGAAACGACGACTGAATATAAAGACAATATGAAAAATGGAGAAAAAATAGATTTTGACCCTTTCTCAAAAGACACAACAATGATCATTATTTATAAAAATGACGAGCCGATAAAGCAAATAAAATAAAAACGGGTTACAACTTACAAGTGACCGTTACAAACCAATTTGAAAAGAAAAGATAAATGAATCATTTATTATCTGAGAAATTAATTAAGCTTGAGACGATATCTTCCAATATAAGATCGTCAATAATTGACAGGACAATAACAATAGAGGCGATAATATCAGAGTTACTAATCAATCTTCTATCAACTGAAAAGACTAGACAGTCAATAGACAAATATCTATTTTCAGACACACTAACATTTGACCAAAAAATTAAACTTTTTAACTCTTTAAGAAAAGCAAATATCTTTGATTTTCATGGAAATGGTAAAGACATCGGAAAAAACTTAGATTTTATTAAAAATCTAAGGAATACGATGGCTCATTCAATGCTTAATTCATCAGATGAGTTTTTAGAAAAAACAGATTTGAAAACAATTGAATATGTCTCATTCACGGATAAGGGAACAATAACCGTTAGAATAATAATAGAAAGCGATGTTGAGAATCAAAACGATAAAGAATATGGAGAAAATCTAATCGCTATCAGAATCAATTACCTTATCGACATCCTCAATACGTTCAAGAAGGCTTGATCTACTTAATGTAAGACAAATAATACCTCACCTAGAGAAAGAACTGATGCTGCGGATTTAGAATAGCCGCTCTTCAGGACATGTCAATACTGACCGGCTGTTTAAACAGGATGACAAATCCGGAGTTACAAAGGATCGGATTATAAATCCTGTCCGGCAAGCGTGCGGTGCATTGTCTCCGCTCCTCTCCCGGCGGTCCCGTTTTATCTCACACTGAGGCTCTTCGAAATCCGTGCCGCAACTTGGACCATCCATTGTGCGTAATGCTGAACAACGAAATGGCATTAAAAATGGGGTGGCCGAAAACCAACCAGAGTAGGCAAGTCACTAAATCTGATAAAATGGAAACAACATCAAAAATCGTAACACTTTTGGCTACAGCACTTGTTTTATCTACGCTATTGAGTTGCAGTCAGCAAAGTAAAGATTCTAAAGTCGCAGAACTGCCCCAATCAGCAACTGTTGAAGAGCTCGGACAAATGAACAGAGATTTTGCAAAGGCCTTAACGGCAAAAGATGCGTTGGCAGCGGCTAATCTTTATGACGAGAATGCTTCCCTACTACCTCCCAACGAGCCTATCGTTACAGGGCGTACCAACATACAAGCCTATTGGCAAGGTGCCATCGATGCGGGTATTATTGATGCATCCGTAAAAACAATTGATGCAAAAAGCAATGGCGATTTAGCTTATGAGATTGGAACATTTACATTGCGTTTTTCCGGGGCAGCGAATGATACAATCGTGGAGGTCGGGAAATACACCGAAATATTAAAACGAAACGAGGAAGGCAAGTGGATTTCAACCTATGGCATGTGGAGTAGTAATGACCCCGTACCAACTGAATAAAGGCACATGTCCACCGATGCTAATTCTATTATCTTATAACAGTAAGACCGCCTCCGCTCGTCAGGATTTGAAATCCGCCCCGTGTTAACATTGGATTAGTAATCTTAGCTGGCGCAGCTTTGTAATCCTGCTTAAGCAGAACGGTTCTATATTTCGCTTAATCCTTGATTCACAGATTGAATACAGATTGGGCAAACCAAAACAATTTGTAATTTAGACAGCTGACTCGACGAACTAAATTACAGCTTATGAAACAACTAACGCTACTCTGCTGCCTGCTGTTTTCAATCGAACTGCTGGCCCAACTTCCCCCCGAACACCCCTTGTATCCCAATGGTATTGCCGACAATCCGGTCAGCTATCCGGAGCCGGAACTATTTGTCGACTCGGGTGTCCCCAGCCAATCGCTCTCCGGTTTAAACCGCGTTTACCGGTACGTTACCGAACCAGGCTATATGCTCTTTCCGGCGAATCAGGAACTAAACCGGCACCTTGCCGTCGTTATTTTTCCAGGTGGCGGCTTGCGCAATGTGTGGTTGGATAAAGAAGGGACCGACATTGCCTTGTGGCTCAGCCAACAAGGAATCACCTGTATGGTTGTGAAATACCGAACCAACTGGCGGGACGAAGATGACGACTGGATCATCGACTTTGACGACTACAAAGGGGCGGTGTACCAGGATGCTCGCACGAGTATGTTAATGATGAAGTCGCTGGCCGACAGTTTAGACTTCGATGTCAATAAGGTTGGTATGATGGGCTTTTCGGCCGGTGGCTGGTTAGCCGAGCGTGTTACGTATAAATATTACGAAGGCGACTATGAATGGAACCCGGCCTTTGTGGCACTGATTTATCATGGGAACAACATCAAACTGATCAGGAATGCCGACAACCCGGAAAAGCTTCCTCCGTTCTTTATGGCCATCGCTCAAAACGACGAGAAACTACCAATGAATAAAGTCATCCCCTATTTAAAGATGGTCGCAAAGGAAGTGCCTCATTCCGAATTATGGATTTATCCGGATGGTCACCACGGTTTTGGACTGGCGTACGATGAACAACAGGAAGTCTCGAACTGGAAAAAAGCCTTTGTCCATTGGGTGGATCAATTTAGACAGGAATAACCGGATTCCTCTCCTGCCCCTAAGGATTTGGAATGCCAACGATGTTGTACCAGAAGCAACAGGAGCTACCTGTCAAAAGTGAATTCGCAATGTGACCGACGGTATTGGCTGATTTCGGCGAGCAACCAACCAATTCTCCGGAGGGTAGAGATTTTGGTAATCAAGTGTGAATGTCGCGGCTCTCCTTTTGTTCTTCCCTGCTGATATGAAGACCGGGATACTCGCAATATCCATCGCAAAACCGGCCACCATTAAAAGCGCATAAAAGTCAGCTGCACTTCCCTCATCCCCGAAGTTTTTATTCATCGCGGCCATTCCCCCTGCAGCGAGCGGTGTACCAACGCCCAGCAGAATCCACCCCGTCTTATTCAAACGTTTACTTTTCTCCAGAAAGTAATCCCGGTTTATGTCCTGTTCATTGCTGGTCTGGCTATAAAGATTTAGCAAGATGAAGAAGCATGTAAGCAAACAGAAACTTCTCTTCACGATCGTTAATTTTTGGTTTGTTTTTGCCACTAAAAAAAGCTTTAGTGATAATCAATAACCCCGATACGTTTGCAGAGAGGAATTTGTTTCCTCATCGAAGGTTAACTAAACTTGTGTCAAAGACTTATATTCCGCACCACTTTAAAGCTCCCCGACTGATGCTGCGAATCTGTAATTCTGCTATCTTTAAACAGTAAAACCGCTCTGCAACAAGAACTAACCATTGCTCACCATAAGACAACGACACCATGAAACATTTGAAATTAATCGTTCTACTGCTAATCGTTGGAAACGTCTGTCAGGCTCAGAATCCATTTATAACGCATATGTACACGGCAGACCCTTCGGCAAGAGTGTTTAACGACATGCTGTATGTCTATCCGTCGCACGATGAAGACACAGCCACGAAGTTTTATATGCAGGACTGGCATGTTTTCTCGACAACCAATATGAAGGACTGGACCGATCATGGCGTCGTATTTTCACTCAATGATATTAGCTGGGCAAAGGAATTCGCATGGGCTCCTGATTGTATCGAACGAAATGGGAAATACTATTTCTATTACCCGGTCGAGAAAAGTAAAATCGGGGTTGCCGTTAGTGACCGGCCTGATGGTTATTTCAAAGACCCCTTAGGCGCGCCCTTAATCGATATTAATTCGCCCGGGGTGGTTTGCAACCGCGACTTTATTGATCCGGCAGTCTTTATCGACGATGACGGGCAAGCTTATCTTTATATGGGGCAACTGGTTGTTAATGCCATAAAACTCAATGACGATCTGATTTCGTACGACGGGAAAGTATACCTGCTGGAAGGGACTGATGATTTTTTTGAAGCAATCTGGATGCATAAATACAAAGGCTTGTATTATCTCTCCTATGCTGCGGAGAGTGGTGAAATTAAATATTGCACCAGCGACAATCCACTGGGGCCCTTTAAATACCGGGGAGTTATTCTGCGAAAGATGAATAGCGGCACCAACCACCATTCCATTGTCGAATACAAAGGACAATGGTACCTGTTCTATCATAACTCCGACCTCTATTACAGGAATCACCCCGAGCTTGAAGAAAAATTTGGGTGGGGACATGAAGGAAGCCCTCATCCTTACCGCCGCTCGATTTGCTTCGACAAATTATACTATAATGAAGATGGCACCATTCAGGAGGTCATTCCAACGAAATAGCGAATAACTGAACGAAAGGAGCTTGTCCAATTACTGAAAAGGAAGAAATCCGGCAATGAACCGGTTTGCTGGCCCATGACACGTCAGCCACTCCTCCTGCAGGGTATTACCCCTCACAGCAGACTATTAAATCTGCCTGGTTCTCTTTCGGAATTCGGCTGGTGATGAACGGACAACCTTTTGAAAAGCAAAACTAAAGGACGACAGGCTGTTGTAGCCACTGCGATAGCTAATCTCACTGATCGACAAATCGGTCTGCAACAACAGCTCCATGGCTTTAATAATCCGCAATAGTTTCACGTATTGCAGAAAAGAAGTGTTGATGTTTTGCTGAAACAAGCGCGACAACGATCGGGTGCTGTAGCCATATTCTTCCGCAAGTTGCTCCAGCTTCAATGGCTGTTCAATATGGTGGTGAATATGCCGCAAGATGACTCTCAGGTTTTCATTTTGTGTGGTCGGCAGTTCAATGGGGATCGGTACTTTCGCGGCTTCGACAATCACATTCGCCAACGTAATCAGGAACTGGTATTTTTCGGTTTGGTCGCTTGTAATGTCGCCGTTCCAATCGTTGATATAATTGATCATTTCAACCAACAAATTCGTCACCGGATAAACGCCGGCTCTTTCTTCGAGCTTTTTATTTGACCCGATTAAGGCACTTGGGATATAAACGTTATGCACCATTTTGACCAATGTCCGGGGGCTTATGTTATGCTCTAATCCGGCAGGAATCCAAAGGAAATGGTGAGCCGGCAGGAAAAAGGAGTTCTCCGGCGTATTGAAAAACGCGATGCCATTTTCCAGATAGTACATCTGGTGTTTGTTATGCGTGTGCATCGGGAACTGGCGTTCGATCTCCGAGTTAATCACAAAAAAGGACTCGTCATACCGGTTAATCTGCTCGATGATACTTGTCGGTTGCTTCATAGTCTTCAAAGTTTGGCATAAATTCGAAAACAATTGGCTAATTATAAGAAATACGCCTCGAAAATTAATAAGAAATTTGCACCCGAATTATCTGAGGGAAAGAATATGAGGAAAGTTTTAGGGCTTTTGACGGTCAGTTTAAGCTTGCTAACACCATGCCTGGCACAAGAAATGAAAGCTGACAGTTTGCCTTTGAGCTTAGAGGATGCCTGGCAAAGAGCCGACGACTATAGCCTGGAGTTGCGCTCGAAACGACTGGATCAACAAATCAACAACGAGCATATACAGGACGCCCAACAACAAAGGCTTCCCCGCGTGGAGGCGAGTGCCAGTTATGGGAAATTAGCCAACATCCCTGTTTTTGTGGATGGTATTTTGAATGAACCGGAGTACATTCCAATCGAGGACCATTCGACCTACGATGTAGGAATGGAAGCTTACTTCAACCTGTACAACGGGCACAAAACAAAACTGGCTATTGAAAAGGCCCGGTCGCAAGCCGACCTGTCGGAACATATTGCACAGGCCACGCAATCGGAGATTCATTACGAAGTGGCTCAGTATTACCTGGACATCTTGCGTTCAAAAGAATTCGGTGAAATTATTGAGCACAACATTGCCCGCAACGAGCAACGCCTGTCACAAATTACGCAGCTTTATCAAAACGGCGTGGTGCTGAAAAGCGACCTGCTTCGGGCACAGTTGCAGCTGTCGCAACAAAAGATAAACCGGCAAAAGATGCTGAACAATGTCGGTATTGCGAGTCAAAAGCTGAATCAGATTTTAGGCTTTGAGGATAATCATCCGCTTAGGCTTGCCGATAGCATATCCTTTACAACGCTTGATTCGGAACGTCAATATGCCGATTATGTGGCCTTGGCTATGGAACAGTCGCCTTTTGAGAAAATGGCTGAAACGCAAATTAGCTTAAGCGAGCTTAATGAGCAGGAAGTGAAGGCGGAAAAGCGACCAAGAATTGGTTTGTTTGGTGAGTACAGCTATTCCTATCCGCAGATTATGCTGTACCCCTATTCGAATTCGCCCTACCTGCTTGGAGTTGCCGGAATTAAGATTTCGTATGATCTCTCGTCGCTTTATACTCACAAACACAAACACGCTGCTGCCAGTCTGCAGGTGCAACAACAACAGGTGGCCAAAGCAAATACCGAAGAAAGCCTGCGAAGCAAAATTAAAACGGCTTACCTGCACTTCCGGGAGGACCAGGATAATATTGACGTGAGTAAGATTAATATTCAGCAGGCCGAAGAAAACTACCGGATCGTCCATCAAACCTATTTCAACAAGCTGTCTTTGTTAACCGATTTACTGGAAGCAGATACTGAACTGTTGCGAGCGCAGTTCGATTTGGTTAACAACTACATTTCAGCACGCCTACACTTCTATCAGTTACAAAAAATTACAGGTCAATTATAATGAGCGATAAGTTAGAAAAATACCGAAAAGTAGATCATGTGGTTTTAAAAATATCCTATGCGGTGGCCTTGGTCATTCTTGCCGCCTTGCTGGTCTGGGGAGCGTTAAAGCTGTTTCGTTTTTCCCAATACGAAGAAACCAATGATGCCCAGGTTATGGAATACATTAACCCGATATTGAGCCGTACCAAAGGCTTTGTGCAGGAAATCAGGTTTCAGGACCATCAACAAATTTCGAAGGGTGATACCTTGGTTGTTCTCGATAAAAATGAAGCCCTGGTGCGCTTGCAGGAAGTGAAAGCGGAGATTGCCTCGGCCGAAGCTCAGCTACAGGTTTTGCAGTCTAATATTCATGTGGCTTCGAGTGGTGCCAACATCCACCAGGCACAAATTAGTGCTGCTGAAGCGCAATTATGGAAACAGCAAAAAGATTTTGAGCGTTACCAGGAATTGCTGAAAGGCGAAGCAGTTACCCTGCAACAGTTCGAAGCGGTAAAAACCCAACTGGAGATCGCCAAATCGAACTATCAAACGGTGAAGAACACCTATCTTAATTCGCAGGATCAGATAACTGATGCCGAAGCAAGAATAGCAGTGGCCAAAGCGAACCTGGAACAAAAGAAAGCCCAGCTGGAACGCGTGAAGCTCGATCTTCAATACACCGTTATTTCCGCTCCGTCAGATGGTTTTATGGGAACAAAGAAACTGCAGGTGGGGCAATACATTCAGACCGGGCAAACGATCGGCTACATGGTCGACAAACAACAAGGGTTATGGGTGGTTGCCAATTTTCAGGAAACACAGATTGCGGCGATTCATGAAGGACAACAAGCTCTGATAACCATAGATGCTTATCCGGGTGAGTCTTTTCAGGGAACTATTGAATCGTTCTCGCCGGCTACCGGATCGCAGTTTAGCCTGTTACCGTCAGACAATGCCACCGGCAATTTTGTGAAGGTTACCCAGCGCTTCCCGGTGAAGATTCAATTTACAGGGAGTAACCCGGTGCTGAGCAAACTAAAGGCCGGGATGAATGCGGAAGTTTCCGTTATAAAGGAATAAGCGATGCCAAATGACAATAACAACAAGATTTTTAAGGATTGGGTGCCTACCTGGTTAGTCTTCTTTTCCTTATTTCTCTTTTTAGTGCCCATTGCTGCTGCTTTGGGCATTTATATGGGAGGGATGAGCACCGCCTCCAGTTATTATGGAGTCGATACAATCGATATCCGCTATTCGGTTGTCATTTACTACCTGGCCATTGTTGTCAGTTTTCCGCTAGAGGCCCGGTTCTCGGGGAACTTCACCTCCAAGCCCTATTTGATTGGCTGTGTCGCTGTTTCCATCTTCATTAACGGCATCCTTTATGTCAGCCACAGTTTCGCCCTGCTTCTGGTCATGCGCTTTGTGGCAGGAACAATCTCGTTGGGCTCAATAGGCATCGTCTTCACCTTGGTTTTTAGTCAGTTTCACGAACAGCGAAGCCGTGTTCTGGGATACGCCACCATGTATGCGACCTTGTTCGGATCGGCTCCCCTATCCTATTTACTGGATGCCTGGCTCTTTTCCAATTTCAATTTCAACAGTGTGTTTCTATTCGGTGTTTTTGGCGCCCTCCCCGGATTGATCTTGCTGTGCGTCATTCTTCGGAATGATATTGACCTGAGACGAAATGGAAAGACGTCACTAAAATCATTGGATTGGGCTAGTTATGTGCTGTACGCATCAGCAATGCTCACACTGGCTTACTTTATTTTGTATGGTCAGTATTACCAATGGTTGCAAAGCCGGAGAATGGTTTTTTGTTTGGGTGCCGCCCTGGTTCTGCTGGTCTTGTTCCTGATCAGGCAACTCATTTTGAAGACTCCGTTCATTGATTTGCGGGTTTTCAAGTCTCGCAATTTTAGAATTGGCATGGGCCTGTTGGTTTTATTCTACCTGGGCAAAGGCGATATGAGTTTGCTGTCGGGTTTTATAAGCAACAGCGTTAACCTGGATGTGTATCACTACGGCTATGTCATGTTAATCAATTTCGTTGGTATTGTCGTCGGTGTGTTTCTGGCTGCCCGTTATCTGCTGGAAGGCATGCGAATACGAATCATCTGGATGATGGGATTTGGGGCACTTTTAGGCTACCACCTTTTCAGCTTGTCGATTATAAACACCCAGGCTGAAATAAGCGATCTTCTGTTACCTTTGTTTTTACAAGGATTGGGTAACGGCATGCTGATAATTTCCATTGTTCTGTTTTATGTGACGGCAGTGCCGCCCGAGATTGGCTTTTCCGCATCGGTAACCGGTGTTGCTTTCCGGGCATGTACGTTTACAAGTGCGATGGCCCTCACCAATGCTTCAGGATTGTACTTCAGAAAGATTCATCAACAAAGCTTTAGCAGCTCTATTACCCAGGCAGATCCCTTACTGGCAGATCGTTTAACGCAGTACAAACAAGCCCTGCTGGAAGGTGGTGCATCCATCCCGGAGAGTCGTTCCGGAGCGATGAGACTGTTGGGAAAAACGGTGGCCAATCAAAACAATTTGCTGTTCATCAAAGACTATTTCTTCTACATGAGTTGTTTGCTTATACTTGTATTGATAGCTATTGCGACCATTCCTCATTTCAGCTACCACATCAAAAAAATCAAGACAAAGTTGATTCCGGTATAAAGACCCACTTGCGATTGCACCACGAATTCAGACGATCGCAAGAGCTTTCAACTTTCACATTGGCATGGGCGATCTGCTTTCCAAGCCGGATGGAAGGGACTGGATTGCCTTTCTACGGACCCGAACAACACCCATTCTGAAAACAAGCCGGCCAGCCTGTTGAACGACTACCATATTTTTAGTCCGCCCCTCCTTTCCCGACTCCAACCGGCAAAGCAACGCTTCCGATCTCTAATAAACTGTCCAACAAGAATAAGCGACAAGCCTCAACTGAAAAAACCAGTTCAAATCGTCTGAATAATTAAACTATTTGCGTATCTTCTGTACTCAAAATAAATCAGCAGAAATTTCAAAAAAGAAGTTGACGACAAAATAAAGCCTCACTAGGCAGTTTCGGTTGATTAAACGGGCTGCTGACGACCAAATACGACAGAAAATGAGGCCAACAGAAAGAACAGTTAATCACAAAAACACGCAAACACATGGCAATTTTTAATCTTAAAATCAACGGTAAGCAACATGAAGTGGATGTCGACCCGTCCACTCCCATGCTTTGGGTACTCAGGGATCATCTCAACCTGGTTGGAACTAAGTTTGGTTGTGGAATGGCTCAATGCGGAGCCTGTACCATTCTTGTAAATGGCTTCGCTGTGCGTTCGTGTATTACTTTTGTGGATTCAGTTGGCGATCAGGAAATAACGACCATTGAAGGGCTTTCTGAAAACGGAGACCATCCGCTTCAAAAAGCATGGATCGAACACGATGTTCCGCAATGTGGTTATTGCCAGTCGGGACAGATCATGAACGCTGCCGGTTTGTTAATGAGTAATCCCCATCCCAGCGATGCCGATATTGAAGCGGCCATGAATGGCAATATTTGCCGTTGTGGTACTTACAACCGAATTAAAGCAGCAATTAAAACGGCCGCGAACTCTTAGGGGACTTTCCGGTCCAATCGCATCACAAATTACCTTGTTGACAGATGAATAGTTAATCTAAAATCAAGTGACATGACAATTGTAAAGACAAAATTCAATAGACGTTCCTTTCTGAAAAGTTCTGTATTAGCGGGTGGAGGCATGCTGATTGGCTTTAACTGGCTGGCGGCTTCCTGTAGCACAAATGCGCCCAAAGGCCTGACGATTCCCGACGAGTGGTTCGAAATCAATGGTTATTTGAAGATTGGTGAAAACGGAGTGGTCACAATCATGTCTCCCAATCCCGAAATTGGACAAAATGTCAAAACGTCCATGCCGATGATTGTGGCGGAAGAACTGGATGTAGACTGGAAAAATGTAATTGTTGAACAGGCGCCGCTTAACACCGACATTTTTGACCGGCAGCTCGCCGGAGGAAGTGATTCTATCAGACAAAGCTGGAATGCGCTCCGCGTGGCCGGTGCATCAGCCTGCAAAATGCTGAAAGAAGCTGCAGCCCAAAAGTGGGATGTTCCGGTCGAAGAAATCACAACCGAATTGGGGGTCTTGTTTCATCAAAACAGTGGTAAAAAGATAGGCTATGGCGAAGTCGCTTCAGCGGCAGCAGTACTGCCCGTTCCGGAAGAAGTGGAACTGAAAGATTTGACAGATTTTAAAATTATCGGGACATCCAAGAAAAATGTGGATGGATTTAAGATCGCAACCGGTCAGCCCTTATTTGGTCTTGATTACAAAAAAGAAGGGATGCTAATCGCCATGATTGCCCATCCTCCGGCATTTGGCATGAAACTGAAATCATTCGACGCAACCGAAGCGAAGGCCATGCCGGGTATTTTAGACGTTTTTAGTTTCAAAACCTACACCGAGGACTATGCATTACAGTGGTCCGATACAAGCTCATTCCCCGAGCTGGTGGCCATTGTTGGTCAATCGACCTGGGAAGTCATGAATGCCAAGTTGATGTTAACGGTAGAATGGGAGCCCTTTGCTGATTATGAAATGAATGCCGCAGGCTGGGGAGCAGGAGTTCAAAAGGTGACAGTACCTGCCGGGCTTGAAAGTACAAGCGGTCACAATGCAAAGATGGCAGCCGCCGCAGCTAAACCCGGTCGAACAGAACGCAAGGACGGCAAGCCGGAAGAAGCCTTCAAAAAGGCTGCGAAAGTGATTGAACGTGCCTATACGGCTCCTTTTCTGGCTCACAGTCCAATGGAACCGATGAATTTCTTTGCCGATGTCACAGACGATGAAGCGGTATTAGTTGGACCAATCCAATCTCCCGAATATATGGAAAAGACCTTGTCAGCGCGACTGGGCTTGCCACTCGAAAAAATCGACATCCAGATGACCCGAATGGGCGGTGGATTTGGACGTCGTTTGTACGGACACTTTATGGTTGAAGCTGCTTTGATTTCGAGAACGATGAAAGCACCAGTGAAACTGATATACTCGCGGGAAGATGAAATGACCTTTGGAATCTATCGCCCGGCTTATCATGCTTTATACCGGGCAGCACTTGATGCAGATAATAATCTCATTGGCTTCCACGTCAAAATGGGTGGTATCCCCGAACATGCCCTTCACGCAAACAGATTCCCGGCAGGAGCTGTCGATAACTATTTGGCCGAAAGCTGGACCATTGAGTCCAACATTAGCGTTGGAGCGATGAGGGCACCAGGCTCCAACTTCAATGCTGTGGCGGAACAGTCATTCCTCGATGAAGTGGCTGAAGCGGCAGGCAAAGATCCGATCCAATTTCGTCTCGACCTGTTGAATCGGGCCATGGAGAAGCCCGTCGGTGAGAATAACGATTACGATGCTGCAAGATATGCCGGCGTACTTGAACTTGTACGCGAAAAATCAGGATGGGACACCGGATCAGGCAACAAGAACCGCGGCGTGTCCGCTTATTTTTGCCATCATTCGTATGTGGCAAATGTGCTGGATATTGAGCTTGAGAATGGCGAACCTGTCATTCAAAAAGTTTACGCGGCCATTGATTGCGGCATTGTTGTCAATAAAGATGCAGCGGTTAACATGACCGAAGGAGGCATTATTGATGGAATTGGGCAGTCCATGTATGGCCAACTCACCTTTACCGATGGTCAACCGGATCAAAATAATTTCGATGCTTATCGGCTTATTCGTCATACCGAGGCACCAAAATCAATTGAAGTCCATTTTGTTGACAATGATATTCATCCGACCGGACTCGGCGAACCGCCTTACCCTCCGGTGATGGCGGCACTGGCAAATGCCTTGTACAAAGCAACCGGCGAACGGTACTACCATCAACCATTTATCAAAAACACGTTCGAGCTATCGTAGTCAAAAAAGAAATCTTTGGGAGCATGACACACGAAATCAAGCAATTGTTTCATACGCTGAAAAACTGGCAACAACAGGGTGAAAAAGCTGTTTTTGTTTCAGTTGTAGCCCTCGATGGCTCATCATACCGGCGTCCGGGGGTTCGTATGATTATCAATGACTCGGGCGAAATGGCAGGCGCCGTTAGCGGAGGCTGTGTTGAAAAAGAAATAGAGCGGCAAGCGCAAAGTGTTTTCCGAACGGGGATCGCTAAACTAATCAGTTACGATGGCCGCTTGCGAATCGGATGCGAGGGCATTATTTACATGCTCATTGAACCGGCTTATCTAAGCGAAGAACTTTTGAATGCGTTCGATTCGCTGCTGAAAAAACGGCAACCTTTCAAAATGGAAACTTACTACCAGCTGACGATTGGAGAAACAGCAACAGCTGGTACACTGATTCATTTTCCCGGCAGGGTATTCCCGTTAAATCCAGCATTCAACAGCAATCAAGCTGAAAAGCAAGCGTGTTTCGCCCAACATTTCGAACCGCTGTTTCAACTTTATATTTTTGGCGCAGAGCATGATGCAGTGCACTTGTCACAAGCTGCCAACCTACTCGGATGGGAAGTAACCATTGTCGCATCTGCCGACGAACCAAAGTCCTGTGATTACTTTCCCGGCGCTGACTCGTTAATCACACCTGCCTTCGACGCCATTGGCAAGCTGGTGTTAGATGAACAAACCGCCGTTGTATTGATGACGCACAGTTTCAATAAAGATGTTCAGTATTTGCTCGCGTTGAAAAATATCCACCCGGCCTACCTTGGAATGATTGGTTCGATAAAACGACGCGAACGGGTACTTTCCATGCTGATGGATTACGATCCGGAGATATCGCCGGAATTCCTTGACCTGATTCACGGTCCGGCTGGAATCAATATCGGCGCCGAAAGTGCATCGGAAATTGCTGTTTCCATTTTAGCTGAAATTCTGAGTGTAATCCGACATCAAAAACCAATCGCTTTGCGGGAAAAGGTAGGCTCAATTCATGGCTAAAATCTGCATATTACTGTTAGCCGCGGGAGAATCGTCCCGGATGGGACAAGCCAAACAACTCCTCCCCTGGGGTAATTCCACGCTGATTGAGCATCAACTTGAAAAGCTGCTCGCCACGGGACATCCGGTATTCGTTGTTTTAGGTTCGCGGGCCGATCAAATCAGTTCCCTGATCGAAAAATACCCGGTTACAATGCTGATCAATGAGCAGTGGCAAACCGGGATGGGCAGCTCCATTTCCGCCGGAGTCAGTCACCTCATGAAAACGCTTCCTGAAACTGAAGGCATACTAATTACATTAATTGACCAACCGATGGTAACAACGGAGTATCTCAACAAGCTAACAGCGGAATTCACGCCTCGACTGAATCAAATAATCGCATCGCAATCAGCCGATGGCTGGCGCGGCGTTCCCGCGTTATTTGATCAAAAATACGTCAATGATTTAATGAATCTGAAAGGGCAAAAAGGTGCGAAACGACTAATCCGCGAATTTAGCGACCAGGTGATTTGTCTTGAATCAAACCAGAAGTTGGATGATATGGATACAACCGAACGCTATGAACAATTGCTGGCTGAATACCTAAAAAACAGCCCTTCAATTAAAGGTCGCTAAAAGCCCTACTGCTTGTTCTTCCCGATCAATCCGTTCTCCGCCTGTGTGGATTGAGTTCCTCGTATCGTTGATTCAGCAAAACCGAAACGACAAGTAAATTTCAGTTTGTCACTTTCCTTCTTAGTTGCCATTAATTCGCAAAACGATATTTCGTTATCTTTGAAACCAAACAACAACCCAACAGCTCTAAACTCCATGATCGAAAATTTGGCTTTCAAAATATTCAAATCAAAATATTTCGTCGGTCCCATTGCAACAGTATCACTGTTTTTCGCTGCTATTGCTGTTTACTTTTCCCTAATTCCTGATCAAACCATCTTTCCCAACTCCGATTTATATAATTACGATTCTTACACCGACGAATCAGATGGTGGAAAATCACAAATAGAGCGTTTTTCGGTAACAGATTCGCTACTTTGTTTGAAATTCAGATTAAATGAAGGCTTTTTCAGTCCATACGCCGGCTTAAGCATCACACCAAAAACAAGCCACTGTATTGAAGCAAAACGATACAATCAAATCTCCGTTCAAATGCGGGGAATCCGAATTGATCGGGTTGGCATTGCCTTATACAACCCACCACTGAGTGACCAGAAAAACAAGACGCAGGATGAAACGCTTTACCATTCTTATTTAAGCATATCCGATCAACCCGAAACTTACCATATTCCTTTTGGGCAGCTTAAGCATCCGGAATGGTGGGAAGATCTGCACCAAATGACGGAAACAAACAACGACCAAATCGATTTAACAGAGATTCTTCACCTGAATATTGGTTCCGCATTTTCTCCGGATATCGACGAACTAAAAACACTGGAGATCTATTCAGTCGCTTTCACTAGAAACAATCGTCGGCTTTATACCACATTGACCTTCGCTTATCTCGCCCTCGTTTCGTTGATCTATGGATCTCTTTATGCCGTCATGTCCGGGAAACATAAGACGACACGGATCCTGGTGTCCTATCAACCGGTAGAAACCACTGAGGAAAAAACAAGCGACGAAAAATGTATGGCGTATATCAACCGGAATTTTCACAATAGCGAACTGAACCTCGATCTTGTTGCAAAAGAAACAGGTATCCCACAGCGTCGAATAACCAATGCCATTAATGCCGGTTTTAACTGCAACTTCAAAACCTACATCAACCGAATCAGAATAAACGAAGCCAAACGATTGTTAGCCGAATCGGACCTGAATATTGGGGAAATTGCTTACAAAGTCGGCTTTAACAGTCAAAGCCATTTCAACCGGGTATTTAAAAGTGAACTGGACACAAGTCCATCTGCCTATCGAACTAACAAGCAAGCATAGGCCGACCGGTGCGATTGGTCTCTCGACAAACGAAAAGATCCGGCGCCAACAGGTTTACCAATCCGGTTAAGTCCCTGACGATTGATACACCCTGGTCATTAATTAGCTGACTAAATTTTTAAGCTTGAGCCCCCACTTTTCGGGCCCAAACACGGTCCGGCACGTCGGAAAAACGGCCAGTCTGAAAATGCGTTGAGGTCAATGAAAGACATCACTTCCCGGTTGATTCCCCGGAAAGGAGTTGGGAAGTAACCCGCAGGTATTCTGTTTCGCTGAGTTTATAGCTTGTTTGGGCTTCGATCAGCTCGCTCGAGGCTCTTTGCCATTGCGTTTGCGCAATCAAGAGGTCTGTCATCAGTTCGCGACCGACATCGTAATTGTCCTTGCTGACACGCAAATTTTCGGCGGCTTGTAGGAGCGCATCTTCCGAAATTTGAATGCGTAGAGCAGCATCTTTCAGGTTGAGTTTCGCTTTCCGGATCTCCAGCTGCATCAGTTGTTTATTCTTTTCCAATTCCTGTTCTTTGATGCTTTTGACAACCTGGGCTGCTGCAACTTTTTGTCGCCCTTCACCCCAATTAAACAGTGGAATTTTCACATTCGCCATCACATTAACCATCCCCTCGTTAATCTTGTTGTCGCTCAATTCAACATGGCCCAAATAATCGTAGCCCGCGCTAAGACCTATTGTTGGCAGGTAATCGGACCGAACGTTACTTATGCGTTTTTCTTCCAACTCAATATTCTTGTTGAGCAGACGATATTCGGGTCTTAAAGTAACATCTTCGTCACCGGTTTGCTGCCGGAATTCATCCGAAACAACACGAATAGAATCTGTTTTGATGGCGGTTGCAAAGTCTAAACCGGTAACCCGACAAAGCGACATACGGGTTAACTCCAGACCGCTTTGGGCTTTTTGTAAATCAAGCCGCGCCTTATCGAATTCAACCTGGACTTTCAACACTTCGTTTCGCTTCGCCAAGCCAACATCGTAGCTATCCTGAGCACCTTTCAGCAAAGCTCCCAACATGTAGAGATTGGTTTCCGCCAACTTCACTTTCGACTGTACCGACACGTAAAGCCAGTACGACTTATCGGCCTCCACAATTGTTCGCATACGTTGAATATCCAGATTTTCTTTGGCCATTTCAACGCCGATGTCAGCCATTCGGTTACCCGAGCTTATTTTGCCACCGGTAAAAATAGCCTGTTCTACCTTAATACCCGCCAGGTAAGCCCCTTTCAAACTTAACTCGAGTGGCAGAAAGGCATATAAACTAAACAACTGACTTCCATCACTTCCGACAAGCGGTTGCCCGTTCTGATCGAGGATTAAATTGGGCTGCAGTTCACCGGTTACACCATCGGCTGTGTAAGTTGGCAAATACATTTCGCTTCCAAAATCATCGGCCAAATAGATTCCGGTGGCCGAAGCCGATATAACAGGCAGGTAACTGGTGCGGGCTGCTTTTTGATCGTATACAGACTTGTCCAGCGTGGATTCCGCAATCTTCAAATCCTCGCTTTTCTTCAGGGCCATTTGCCTGGCTTTATGCAATGTCATGTATTCCTGAGCCTGCATCGTTGTTGCGGCCAGAAGCAAGAACAAACTGTATATCATTTTCTTCCTCATAAAGCTTCGTCTATTCAACATTTATATGCCCCATAAATCCGGTTTATTATACGAGTACGATTTCTCGTCCGACAGATACTCCTTGTCTTTCCGTCTTATTATTTTCAGATAAAGGACAGGAATGGTTATTAAAGCCATGATCATACTCCAAACCACACCAAAAGCAATTACACTGGCCAGCGGAGCCCAAAGTGACGATCCGGATAAGATCATGGGAACAACTCCGAAGGCAGCCGACATCGCCGTTAAAAAAATCGGTCGCAAACGCCTCTCGGCAGCATCCATGGCCGCGGTTCTGATATCCATCCCCAGGTTGATGAGTTCATTGGTATGTTCAATCAGGATGATCGCATTACGAACCACAATGCCCGACAAACTGATAATTCCGAGAAAAGCAGTGAAGCCAAAGTTACTTTCGGTGATTGCCAGGCCCGAAACAGCACCAAAAAGGCTCAAGGGTATGGTGAGCATGACAAAACTGACTTCTTTAATATTTCGAAACTGGAATAACAGGATCAGAAAAATAGCCACCAAACTGATCCCCAGGGCAACAATCATTTTCCCCATGACTTCCTGTTTGTTGTCCTGCTCACCACCATAGGCGATGCGGTAGCCAACCGGAAGTTTTATTTCAGCAATTTTAGGTTGAATTTCATTCAGCAAAGCAGATGGTAATACTTGTCGGGTTGTTTCGCTGCCAACTGTCAGACAGCGCATGCCATTGCGGTGCATAATTCTTCCGGCTTGCCATTGCGGTACAACCTGGGCAATCTGCCGCAAAGGAACGTTCTCACCTGTAACCGGCGATTCAATGTACATGTTTTCGAGGGCCTCAATACTCCTTCGCTTACTTTCGTCCATTCGCAGAACGATCGCTATGACATTATCACCTTCGTACATTCTTGAGACGGAAGCACCGCTGGTACTAATATACATGAGCTTGGCAACACTACCTGTTGTAAACCCGAGGCGCGAGGCCTGGTTATTCAATTGAATGCTGGCACCAAAATAGTCTTCCCGAAAATCATCGTGCACAAAGTGGCTCCCTATACTTTCCCGAAGAACATTTTTCACCGATGCTCCGATTTTTTTTAAGGTATGAATGTCGTCGCCAAAAATGCGTACCTCAACCGGAGACTGAAGCGGTAGCCCTTGTTGCATCAGCTTTACCTGAACCGTTCCCTCAGGCACCAGTGCCTCCACTTCCTGCGAAAGTTCTGCCGCCAGTTCATCGGTCGTTTTTTCACTGGTTGTATTAATCAGCATCTGAGCGTAATTGCTAACCGGAAATTCAGGCGAAAAATTGTAATAAACGCGGGGAGCGCTCATCCCCGTAAAGGTCGCATAGGAGACAACACGATCATCATCTTTAATCCAGCTTTCAACTTTCAAAATAGAGGCTAACGTTTGCTCGACTTTGGTACCGGTTGGCATCCATAATTCAACGACAAATTGATTTCGCTCGGCAGCGGGAAAGAATTTCTGCCCGACATACAATTGAAACAGCAGACCAGCCAAAGCAATTGTGAGCAAGCTACCGGCAACAGTCAGAAAGGCATGTTTAACGCACCATTGAATAATTTTGCCGTAACCGGTTTGCATGTGATCGAGCAAGGACTTTTTCTTTTCCTTCTGATCCCACCGCACAGTGCGATCATGTAACCCTTTTTTGATAAATGCAAAGCAAAGCATGGGCGTGAAGAACATCGCCACAACAAATGAAGATGCCAGCGCTACGGTAACAGTAATCGGCAGATCGTGAATAAACTCGCCAATAGCACCTTTTAAAATAGTCATCGGCAGAAAAGCTGCTATGATGGTGATGGTGGCCGTAAAAACCGGGATGACCAAATCATTGGCACTGCGCCAGGCGGCAGTCCAGCGATGCTCGCCACTATCCAGCAATTCAACGTAATTATCTGCCACCACGATTGCATCGTCAACAACCATCCCCAGCACCACGATCAAGGCAGCCAGCGAGACCTGGTGCAATTCAACCCCAATGGCGTGCAAAACAGTAAATGTTACGGCAATTGTGATCGGTATGGCAGTCGCAGCAACCGCTGCAATCCGGAAAGGAAGCAGCAACAAGATGACGACGATTACAGCTAGAATCGCGATTAGAAACTCACGCAAGAACCGACTGACATTTTCATCGACCAAAAGCGGCTGATTGGCCACAAGGCTTATCTCAACATTCGATGGGATCAGTTCCTTCACCACCGAAATAGCCGAATCAACCTGTTCGCCATATTTGACAATGTTGTTGCCTTCATTCATTTGCACTGAAACAATCACGGCTTTTTTGCCATTCACCCGAAGATCGTTTTCCGGTTCCTGGTATTCGCGCTTGATGGTCGCAATATCGCTCAGGCGGATCACTGATCCGATTTCGGAAGTGCCGATAACCTGATTCGCCAGCTCCGTTTCAGTATTGTAGTAACCTTCGGTATGCAGCGCGACATTATTCCGATCTGTTTTAATAACACCGGATGAACTAATGGTATTTTGCGATTGCAGGACCTTAACAACCCATTCCAGATTAACATGATATTGAGCTAATTTGTCCGGATTGAAGTAAACTGAAATTTGTTCCTTCTGCTCTCCAATGCGTTTAATTTTTGATGTTGCCGGAATTGTCCGGATGTGGTCTTCCAGTAACTTGGCATATTCCTTCAGCTGCGTATAGGAAGATTGATCAGACTCCACACTGATCAGCAAAGCCTCGGTGTCGCCAAAATCAGAATTAACAATTGGGCCAATAACTCCATCCGGCAATTCCAGCACTTTGGCTACAATCAGCTGGTGGCGAAGCTTACTCCAGAAAATTTCCGGATGGGTAATTCCGTCGTTCAACCAAACGTTAACAACCAACTCACCATCACAGGTCGTTGAATATGTTTTCTCTTTCCGGACCTCGGGGAATTGAAATAAGTACTCTTCAATCCGGGAGGTCAGTTGCTCTTCAACCTGAATAGCGGTTGCTCCCGGATAATAAGCAATTACCAATCCCATGGGTGATGATATTTGCGGATCTTCACGCCTTGGCATCGTCCATAACGAATAGATTCCGGCGACAAAAACCATCACCAGAACAGTTACGGAAACCTGCCTGTATTTTAAGGACGCTTTGACAAAATTCATCCCGGATTATTTAAAGTCACTGAAGAACCATTATTTAACTTCGACATTCCGGTGGTAATAACCAGGTCATTGGGCAACAATCCACTGGTAATTTCAATTTGATTTCCAATAATCCTCCCAACTGAGACCAAGCGTTTAAACGCCTTGTTTTTAACCGTGTCAACAACAAATACAAAGGATGAATTATCGGAATCCCGCAATATACAAGCGGCCGGAATAGCAATGTGAAAGGTCTCTTTATCGGTCTCCATTTGAATTTCGGCAGTCATTCCCGGCCGAAGCAGTAAACCCGAATTATCCAGTTCTATTTTTACGGAGAAGGTTCGCGTGGCAGGATCGGCCAATGCTCCGATTTCGACAATTTGACCTGTAAAGGTTGAATCGACCGAAGCGACATATACAAAAGCATCGCTACCGACCGACATATAACGGAGCTCCATCTCGGGTATTGCTCCCAAAACCTTTACTTTACTGATATCGGAAACCGCAAAAAGTTGCAGCCCTTTGTCGATAATCTCGCCCTCTTCAACGCCTTTCCGGATCAGGATTCCGTCAATTGGAGAATATAATTTTGAATCTCTTAAGTTTTTAGCCTGTAAACGCTGCTGAGCTTTAGCTGCTCTCAAAGACATGGTTATTTTAACCAGATCACTTTCTGACAGACTGTTTCGATTGTACAGTTCTTTCAAGCGATCATAATCATCCTGTAACTGATCAACCTGAGCATCAGCCATAACTTTGGCAATCTGGTAACTTTCCGGATCGATACTAGCCAGCAATTCACCGGCTCGCAGACTATCTCCTTCCTCAGCAGCTATGAAATTGATTTTTCCGGCAACCATAAAACCCAGGCGGACAGTCGTATTTCCTTCGATATTACCACTAAACGAGAGGCTTTTCCGGACTTCCATCGACGAGACTTTGAGCACTTCAACCATCGGCGGTTTTTCAGCATTAGCTGACTCATTCCCTCTAATCTTACATCCGGTTATTCCCAACAAAGCAATTAGCACGAACCCACATATTCTATTAAACCACATATCGAATGTTGATTTCAATTAGCAGGTAACTATATTGTTTGGGAGTGCGAGGTTGATTACCAATCAATTTACCACTTAATCTTCAAATTAAGGATATAAAATTGCGGCTAATCAATAAGTCACGTCATAATAAATATAAAGACAGCCTGTCGTCGCAGTTTATTATTCCGTTTTAATCCGGTAAAATGAGGTGGATAACGGAAGTCTATTTTACGGCCACATCCCACAATTTGGCCATGCGCGATTTTCCTGCGGGTCCTTCAACCCAAAGTACAACAAGGTATTTTCCAGCCTCGGCATATTCGTGAACCGGATTTTGTTCGGTTGACGTTTGTCCATCTCCAAAATCCCAACGCCACCTGGTCACTTCGCCATATGAATGATCAGTAAAAGCAACCCTCCGCTGATTTGGATCGATCAGCTTAAAAGCCCATTCTGCTTCAATTGGCTTTCGATAGCTGGAGTCAAGCGGCATGAGTTTGAAGGGCAATGCATAAGAGGCGTTGCCGTACATGGTGTGCTCTTTCGATAAATTCCAAAATCCATTGTTTGCTTCCTTATCTACATCATCGTAATCGATTACCGCCCAACAAAGACCGATCAACTTGTTTTCAGTCAGAACGGACTCCACGGCGCGCGAAGGATCATTGCCGGCATAGTCAAACGGAGTAACCCAGAATTCAAGCGTTAACTTACCGGACTCGCCGGGTTCGAAATCGTAGCCGTAAGCCGCATTGGCATAGGGCAGTTCCTTTATCCAGGGTTGGCTTCCCCACACCAACGTCCAGTCCTTTCCTTCTGCGGGCGTGAAAATATGGTAGTTCTGCGCATGCACGCCATGAAATGAGAAATATCGATCCATTTCGGAAAGTGACTGATTTGGGTGAAAACGATCAACAAACGGCCCTCCCGACTGATCACTGTCAACAATCAGCTCGAAGGTATCGTTATGCAAGCCGGGTTTCGAAAAATCCCAGTAATCATCGTAAGCTTCATACAAAAAGTACAACCGGTTCATTCCTTTCACCCAGCCAACCGTTACGCTGAAGTCCAGGTTATCCGGATTTGTTTCCGAATGCTTTTTGCTGTCATCCCACACTTCATTCATTCCAACCGTAAAGCCTTCAGGCACCAGGTCCCAATCGGAGCGATCGCCATTAATCACGGGAATTTGATTGGCCGGAAATTGAAAGACTTGAAATACACGATTATCCTGAGCTGTTGCGATCGACGCGTGAAAAGCAGCACAAGTAAAAAGAAAAACAAAAAGCAGCAATGATCTTCTCATGTCGGAGTTAATTTTAGGAGCAATTAGTCAGCCATGAAGATAAACATTCTGCAAATGAAAACCCTTTTATGCGATCGGCCTTTTAAAATCCGAAAACATAAACGGGTTGGTTTAGGTTCGTTCCACGGGCTACCAGTCCAACTACAAAACCAGCGTTTGTATTGAATGTGCCTGACTTTCTATTTGGACCGCTTTTCCTGCAATCCACAAATGATAGGGCGTGTCCTTCTCACTTGCATTCATCACGACAATCACCAAGCTGCCATCCGGATTTTCAAAGGCTGTACTTTCCAGAAAATCACGGCTGGTAGAACAACTGATGCGTTTGGCTCCGGGTTGAATAAATTTAGAGAAATGGCCAATGTAATAGTAACTATTGGTATAAATCAACTCTCCTGTTTGCGTATCGGCATGCACTGGTGCGAAACAAAAATTACCCACATGGTTTGGACCACCACGCTCGTCAAGCAATATATTCCAGTCAGTCCAGGCAACTGTTCCGGCATTAAAATCATGAATCATAGAATGACCATAACGCTCACCCAGCGCCCAATTACCGATGCGATCCATCCCGAAACGTTCCACACAGCCTTCTGTAAAAATCAGGTTCACATCCGGAAACGACTCTTTCACCCGTTTGAGGTTTTCGAACTGCATACCACCACCTGCCCAGGGTTCGTACCAGTGAAAGCCGACTCCCCAAACATATTTGGCTGCTTCCGGGTCATTCAACATGGTCGATGCCCGTTGGTAAACCAAATCGCGATTGTGATCCCATACAATCAATTTCTTATCGCCCATCCCTGCTTTTTCCAAGGCAGGCCCCAAGTAGTTTTTCACAAAATCACGCTCCTCTGTATCCGAGTAAACGCATGATTCCCAAATTTGAACAGCCATCGGCTCGTTTTGAACCGACAAGCCCCAAACAGGAATTCCTTCGGCCACATAAGCGTCTATGAACTTCACGTAGTGATTAGCCCAAGCCTGTTTATACTCGTCGAGTAAATGACCGCCATGCAAACGGTCGTTGTTATCTTTCATCCATGCCGGAGGACTCCAGGGGCTTGCAAACATTTTCAACTCACCTCCTGCAGCATCAATAGCTCTTTTTATAAACGGAATCCGGAATTGTCGGTCATGCTCAATACTAAATGTTTCGAGACTTCCATCATCCTCAGCCACGTAATCATAACTGGCAACCGAGAAATCACAACTGGCAATGTTGGTCCGGGCAAAATTGTAGCCAATTCCCTTTTCCTTGTCGTAATAAGCGGTTAAAAATTCCGCTTGTTTTTCTTCGGGTAACTTTGCAAACACTTCAGCCGAAGCGTCTGTCAGGGCACCACCAATACCAACAAAAGTTTGAAATTTGTGCTTCGGATCAACAAACACGCATGGCTGACGCTCGGTTGGCTGACCAAAATCTGCCATTTGTAGTTCCTGCACCTTCGTAATCTGATCGTCTGTATTTTCAGCCGTTTGAAAGACTTCCACCTTCGTCGGAACTCTTGTTATCGCGATCTCCTCCTTCACTTGCGGCTCCTGTTGTTTCGCCTGGCAAGCCATTAAAGCAAAGGTGATTCCCCAAAAAACATATTTGGTATTACTCATACGTTTTCCTATTAAAAATACAGCCCTGACATCAGTCAGGGCTGTATCAGTTATCAACTATCAATTGCTATACCTAAAACTAATATCCAGGATTTTGATCATCCGCACTCATCGCATTATTGGCAATAATCTCATTCTGAGGAATCGGAAACAATTCATTTTTATTGGCCTGATATCCGAGGTCACCCAGCTCCTGTGAAGCTAAATTCCAGCGAACCAGGTCCCAATAGCGACTACCTTCGAACGCTAACTCCAGTTCACGTTCCTTAACAATTGCCAGAAAAACATCGTCTGATGATGTAATATCATCCAATTGAGCACGTTCACGAACTTTATTCAATTCAGTAAGCGCCATGCCATCCTGACTATTGAAATGATAGGCTTCAGCAGCCATCAACAAAACATCGGCGTAACGAAGAATTCTCCAGTTGGTTGTGTAGTTCAATTCGCCAATTCCCTGATCGCTTGTTTCACCCGAACGAGTGACATATTTCATACGCATGTATCCTTCGTAATCGTGAGCATTGGGATCTCTAATCACGCCGCCGGTGGCCTCAAAATCAGCTGCGGAAATCAAAGTAGCAGCACCACGTACAACATCATTTTCAGCCTCAAATGCGTGACCTATTTTTGCAGAAGGCATATTGAATCCCCAACCATTGATAATTGGCAAAGTTGAATTACTCAAGTCGAATAAATCGCTCCGGGGCCCTTGTAACTGCACTTCGATATTACTTTCATTACCTCCACCCCAGGGGAAATTTCCCCAGTCATAAACTTCTTGTGCGGTGTACGAAATTTCGAAAAGAGACTCGTCGCCGAACTCTGTTTCTTTTGACCAAACATCTGCAAAATCAGGCACCAAATCATACTCGCCACTACTGATTACAGAAGCCAGCTGAGTTGCAGCATCGCTGTATTTTTGTTGATACAGGTATGCTTTTCCAAGGAAAGCCTGTGCTGTGCCTTTAGAGAACCGGAAAATATCAGCCGGATCATACTCGCTTTTCAACGGCAGATCAGGAATTGCTTCGGTAAAATCGGTTTCAATCTGGGCATAAATTTCGGCAGCAGTTGCCCGGGGTTGGTGATAAGCACCCTCATCTGTTGGATTTGTCGTCATTAACGGAACACCACCAAACAAAGTCACTAACTCCAGGTAAGTATAGGCACGAATCGCTTTGGCTTCGGCTATCATGGCCTTTTTCGCATCTGTATCTCCTTCAACCTTGTTTATGAGGGTGTTGGCCGAGTTGATTGTTTTATAAAAATTAGTCCAAATCAGTTCGAGCTTCACATTGTCGGTTTGGATCTTAAAGTCGTCAATGTTCTGATAACCGGTTTGGTCACCTTCACTTGAACCGGCCATACAATCGTCACCGGGAAGGTTTTTAATAAAGAAGACACTTGCCCAACTACCATTTGAAAAGTTGTGCTGCATCGAATTATAGACTCCAATCATGGCCGTTTTAACTTCATCATCTGTTTTCAGATATGATTCGCTGGTTAAGCGCCCCGTCGGTTCAACTTCAAGAAAGCTTTCGCTGCATGAGCTGAAAAGCAGAATTGAAAGACCTGCAATTAATTTATATCGATTTAAAAATTTCATTGTTCAGTAATTTTTGATTAAAAATTGAGCGAGAATCCAAATAAAATCTTGCCTGCAATCGGGTAAATACCACGGTCTACACCCTGACGGTTATCCGTTGAACTTCCGGCTTCAGGATCCAATCCTTGATAATCGGTAAACGTGAAATAGTCATCCAATGAAACAAACAAACGGGCCTTGTCAATTTTCATCGATTCAGTTAATGAAGCTGGCAATGTGTACCCCACTTGTATTTGCTTAATTCGCAAGTAAGAACCATCAGAAATCATCAGGTCGCTCCGATAAACGTAGTCACTGGTATTGTTGGCTGCCGGACGACTGGCATTGGTATGGTTAGCTGTCCAGCGATCTTCAAACATAAAAGCAGGCTTATTCGAGAATGGACGATCTGAACGGAACCAACCCATAAATACATCATTCCCCTGAGTTCCCTGAATAAATACATTCAGATCAATACCTTTATAAGCACAATTCAATGTTGCACCATAAAGCAAATCCGGATGAGGATCTCCAATATAAGTTTGATCTGCTGCCGTGATTTCGCCGTCTTCGTCTGTATCGACAACAATCGGATCACCTGTAGCGGCATCAATTCCTGCTGTTTTATATCCTTTGAAATACCAGATTGGATAGCCTTCTTCGAACCAGGTCAGGTTGTACCCGCGAAGGTTGTCACCTGCAACCGGAGAGTCGACATTCAAACTTGAAACCTCATTATCCAGCGTTGACAGATTGAAGTTAACACTGTACTTGAAATCTCCGATATCGCCGCGATAGCCCAGTTCAAAATCGAACCCTTTATTGACAACGTCACCACCATTCACAAAAGGGTAAGGTTTACCAACTGATAATGGTCCGGTTCCGGTTACAATCAAGTCAGTCGTTTTCTTGTTGTAATAGTCAACCGCGAAATTCAATTTGCTTCCAAAAGCGCGCAAATCAACACCAATATCCACCTGCTTGGTTCTTTCCCAGCGTAAGTCGGTATTGATTAATTTCTCAATTTCAGCACCCGATTGGTAAACATCATCTGCTCCGGGGTACTTAATACCGGAGAACACCCAGAATTCCTGATCTTCGTTACCCGGTAAGTTTGATTTACTACCGTTTTCACCCCAGCTACCTCTCAGCTTCAAATAATCAATGGTTTCCGACGCAAAGAAATCCTCTTGTGAAATTACCCAACCGGCAGAAACAGCAGGAAAATACGCGGCTCTGTTGTTGCTTGGAAAAACACTGGCAGCATCGCGACGAATGGACCCTTCCAATAAATATTTTGACAGGTAGCTATAGGATAAACGTCCGAAGTACGAATTCATCGTCTGGTTCACATACAATCCTCCAACCTGGTCAAACTCGGTTGATGTACGATATCCCTGATAAGCATATTGGTCACCTGGGGCAATCATTGGGCCTGAGTGCATTGTCCAGTCTGGCGCCTGGTATTCCTGTGCCGAATAACCGGCTAATAATGTAATATCGTGGTCAGCCACAGAGACATTGTAAGAGGCGAAGTTTTCCCACAACCAGGTATACCACTTGTTTATCGTATCATCGATCGTAGTCATCGTGTTTTGATTCTCACTGGAGAAGTAGTATTCCGGAGTCCAGCTATGCTGAACCTGGTAAGTTAAATCCAATCCAATGCGTGATGTAATTGAAAGACCTTTCAAGGGTTTGATTGTCGCATAAGCCGATCCAAGGATCTTATCTTGTTCAATGGTGTTGTGGTAAGTTTGAAGCAAAGCCAACGGGTTTGTTGTTTCACCGGTTACATATTTTGCCAAACCATAATATTGACCTTCTTCATTTTGCAAAACACTGTACCCTTGATCCAACAACGATTGCACATTATCAGGCGTTCCGTCGTAAGTAACCGGAGTCAGCGGGTCAATCAACAAAGAGTTGTTCACGACACTGCGATACTCATCATCTTCGCCAATGTAGCGCTGTTTCGAATGAGAGAAGCTCATATTGTTACCAACTTCCAACCACTTATTCATGTTACTTTTTGAATTTACACGAGCTGTGTAGCGTTGATATCTTGCTTTATCGCCACCAACAATACCATCCTGAGAGAAGTATGATCCAGACAACATATAACTGGATTTTTCAGTACCCGAAGAATAGCTCACATGATGCTTTTGCATCGGTGCATCGCCAAATACTTCATCCATCCAGTCGGTATCTGTACCATCAAGTGTTACTTCACCGGCTCCCGATTCAGCCATCCACTGTTTATATTGCGCTGCATTCATCAGTTCCATGTCGCTACGCGCGCTTTGTACTCCATATTGAAAATCGTAAGTAATCTTGGCCCGATTACCTTTTGTACCTGATTTAGTGGTGATAATAATAACCCCATTGGCACCTTCTGTACCGTAGATCGCAGCTGAAGCAGCATCTTTCAATACTTCCATCGATTCAATATCAGCCGGATCGATGTTGTTGATATCACCGGTTTTCATCCCGTCAACAATGAATAAGGGGTTTGAATTTCCGTTGGAGTTTACCCCGCGAATACGAATTTTTGTACTGGCACCGGGAGAACCAGAAGTTGAAAGAACTGAGACCCCAGCGGTACGTCCCTGAATGGCTTGGTCGGCACGGGCAACCGGAACACTTTGTAAATCTTCCGCTTTCACACTGGAAATGGCACCGGTAACCAAACTTTTCTTTTGTACGCCATAACCAACCGCGACCACTTCTTCCAGCCCAATTGTTTCTTCCTGCAAAACAACGTCAATAGCGGTCAATCCATTTACATCAATTTCCTGTAACCGCATTCCAACGAATGAAACTTGAAGCACTGCATCGGCCGGGACATTGGATAGTTGGTAAAATCCATCAAAGTCGGTAATTGTTCCGTTTGATGTTCCTTTTACAACCACTGTCGCGCCAGGAATTGGTTCACCATCGGGTGCTGTGACTTTTCCTTTGACATCACCTTTTTGCTGAACATTTCTGAAATCTTCACCTAAATTCGTCAGGATAATCTGGCGATCTTTAATCACATATTTCACCGTTGTATTTTCAAAAAGGTCATCAAGAATATTGTTTATTTCTTGATTATCAGCAACAATACTTACTCTTCGATTCACATCAATTAAATCTTGATTGTACAAAAAGTAGTATTCCGATAAATTTTCAATTTCATTTAACACATCAGCCAAACGTGTGTTTGTCAAGCTGATTGTCATGCGGGACTGCTGTGAGTATCCCGAAAGAGCGGACACCTGAAAGAATCCGATTAGCAGAAAAAGTGCGGTTAGTCGCATAATCAATAAAGTTTTTTTCAGAGCATACCAGTCCCTGATTTTCTTAGATTTTTTCATAAATTTACGTTTGTAGAGTTGTTAAAATACACTGTAACGATTCTTCAAGCCTGATCAGGGAAGTGATACCAGCACTTTCCTGATTTTTTGCTTCTTGTCATTTCTTTTCAATAATAATTTTCCGTTTTACATATATGCCGTTTTGGTTTGGTTTGCGTTCTTCTATTTGGTATTTCATCGGTGTAGTTAGGGCAATCATCCGCAATATTTCATCCAACTGCTCATCTTTAAAAGTTGCCCTGAAATTGTATTTCTTTAATTGACTGTCATGAATTTCGATATCGACATTGTACCAGCGAGATAATTTTGCCATCACGTCTTCCAACGATTCACCTTTGAACTGCAACAACCCTTCAGTCCACAAAACAAATTCTGTCGCATCCACCTTGCTAATTACAGCTTGGTTTTGTTGTGTATTGTAGTCGAAGCGTTCATCCGGTTTCATCAGGTAAGCTGCCTGATCATTTTTGTCGAATATTTGCACACTTCCTTCCTTCAACACAACGCTTATCTTTTCATTGGCCGAATAGGCAGAAACATCAAACTGGGTTCCTAAAACCTGCACTGTCAATCCGTTTGTCCGGACATGAAATTTGTCGCCATCTTGGTGTTTTACATGGAAAAATGCTTCACCAACCAATTTCACTTCTCGTTCGTGATGGAAATTTATGGGGTAAGTCAATTCCGAGCCGCTATTTAACCAACCGGTAGAACCGTCAGGCAACACAAAGCTGGTGCGGGCACCGAGAGGCGAAACAATCGTAGCCATGGCTTCAGCACGTTGAGGTTCTTTAACAGTAAACCAATGAATTGCAAACAGCAATATGGGTATCATAAGAATAGCGGCAACGCGTTGGTAGTAATTCAACAGGATCTTCACTGTTGAAGGTTTCGCCGGGAATATTCCGTCATGAATTTGATCAATAAATCGTTTGAGTTTTGGCGACTTTGTCTCCCCTTCCGGAATGCTTTGCCAATTATCGTGTAAGAATTCACTCAACTCCTCTTCCGAATCAGCCTCAAACAACTCGTTCACCTGCTTGAAATCTGAACGGGTATACTTCCCCTCTTCAAACCTTTTGAATGCTCCTTTATATTTATCTCGTTTCTCCATTTCGTATCCTCAAGATCATTTCATTTTTCACAGGTTATATCCTGAAAAATTGAAACCCCCTATCCGAAATGAAAAAAATTACACAAAAAGTTTTTAAACGATACTAAATGGCTATCAGTGGTCATAATCCAGAAAAAGCACCAAAAGATTAAGACCTTCGGGCAACTCAGTCCCAAAACGATTTTTGAGGTATTTCATCGCTTCTGTTATTTGATTCTCAATTGTTTTAACGGAGATATCCATTTCCTCAGCGATTTGCTTAACCGGTTTGCCTTCTTTCTTCCGGGCGATGAAGATCTGTCGCCTCCTTTCCGGCATTTCCTCAATAAATAGCTCAAGTTTAGCGATGACCAACTGATATTGGTTTTCAAAATCCTGTACATCGGTTTCCGAATCCAGCTCGTCAACCAGGCTGTGTTTAAAGGCTTGTTCCTTCGATCTTCTTAGGAAAGTTTTTTTTACAGCATTGAACGTTATCGTGAATAAATAGGCCTGAAGTGAGGTATTAACCTTTAAGTTTTGCCTGTTTTTCCAGACTTTCAGAAATACCTCCTGAACGATTTCCTGAGCATCTGTTTCATTTTTCAGATACGAAAAAGCAAAGGCAAAAACCTTCTCACCGTAGTACTGAAAGAATTGTTTGAAGGCTCGTGAATCACCTCGCCGAAGTTGCTCTACGTTAAACGGTTGGTCCAAATCGTTCTCGGTTAATTGTGGTTTTTAGGCTCGCACAAAGTAATAAAATATTGCTAATCAGCTTCAATCTTAGGTTTCAAAACATATTCTGTATTTGTAAATTCCTTTCCCAATTCAACCAGCGACTCAAAAATAGAAGACACATAGGTCTGACTTGCTGAAGTTTAGACGACAAATCCAATTCACATTTTGTAAAATAAATACATTCAGCCTGTTTTTTGCAACAATTGGTGCACAAACAAAAGCACTTAAGAAACGTTTATTTGATAAATTTTTTGACAACTTTGCACGCGAATTAAGCAAGAGTTGAAGAAAGTATTAATCAAAAGTGTATTCATGTACCTTGAGAAATCAGAACTATTGGAATCGACTGAAAATAAAGCACTAGACCAAATCCTTAACGATTATTATCTGGCTTATCTTAGCCGACAACTAAGTGTTTTAGGAAGAAGAGAAGTTCATAACGGCCGCGCTCATTTTGGGATTTTCGGTGATGGTAAAGAGCTAGCGCAAATTGCTTATGCTAAAAACTTTCAAAAGGGAGACTGGCGTTCGGGTTACTACCGCGACCAAACTTTCATGTTGTATTTAGGATTACTTCAACCCGAAGAATTCTTTGCCATGATATACGGCGACACCGACTTCAATTTTAATCCATCGACCGGTGGTCGTAATTTCAACAACCACTTCAGCACGAGAAACATCAACGAAAAAGGCGAGATCAAAGATTTGATGAAGCAATACAATTCAGCTTCTGATGTGTCTTCAACTGCCGGACAGATGCCTCGTTTGCTGGGATTGGCTCAAGCCTCGAAACTGGTTCGGGAAAACCCGGAAATGAAAGAACATTTGAACAACAATGTTCACGGCAATGAGGTTGCTTTTGGTACAATTGGTGATGCCAGTACCTCCGAAGGCATGTTCTTCGAAACAATAAACGCTGCCGGTGTTTTGCAGGTACCAGTGGCAATAGCTGTCTACGACGATGGATTCGGGATTAGTGTTCCTAAAGAATTGCAAACCACTAAAGCTAGTATTTCCGAAGCTTTAAAAGGATTTCAAAAAACAAAAGGAACCAATGGAATTGATATTCTGACCTGTAAAGGTTGGGACTATTCGGACCTGGTATCGACTTTTGAAAAGGGGATTAAAACCTGTCGGGAAAAGCAATCTCCTGTCCTTTTTCATGTACAGGAAGTTACCCAACCACAAGGACATTCAACGTCAGGCTCGCATGAACGATATAAGAGCAAGGAGCGCCTGAAATTTGAAACAGAATATGACTGTCTAAATCAGTTTAAAAAGTGGTTGCTGGAGACAGGCAAGGCTGATGAAGATGCACTGAAGACGATTGAAAAAAGAGCTTCGAAACGGGCACGGGAGGCACGTGATTTAGCATGGAAACATTACACCGGAAGTTATGCCGCTGAAACTGATAGTCTGGAAGAAATTATTGTCCGGATCAAAGAAAACAAGGGCAAGCCAATCGATCATACGGAAGAATTAGAGACAATAAAAAATAAGGTATTCCCTACCCGCCGAGCGCTATTTAGTTTTGCCAAACGACTGAAATTTGAGCTTCACGGAGTTGAGGAATTACAAAACGAACACAAGCAACTTGCCGACTGGCTGGAGAAATTCGATGGTCGAACACGCAACTTTTACAATGGTCAACTTCACCGTGAAGGAGCTGATTCAACTTTAAATGTTGAAGCTGTTCCGGTACAAGTTGCTGAAGATGCTAAAATGGTTAACGGGTGTGAAGTAATCAGCCAAAATTTCGATAAGCTTTTTGAAAAATATCCCAACTTAGTCACTTTTGGTGAAGACACCGGCTTTATGGGCGATGTGAACCAAGGGATGAAAGGGATGCAAGAAAAATATGGTGCACACCGTGTTTCCGATACTGGCATTCGTGAATCAACAATTATCGGACAAGGAATTGGATTGGCATTAAGGGGCTTCCGTCCCATTGCTGAAATTCAATACCTGGATTACCTGATGTACGGACTGGCCAACTTGAGCGACGACTTAGCCTGTATGCAATTCCGTACCATGGGCAAACAAGCGGCTCCATTAATTGTGCGTACCCGCGGTCACCAATTGCAGGGAATATGGCACGCAGGTTCACCCATGCAGCTCATTTTGGGTTCTATGCGTGGAGTTTTCCTTTGTGTTCCGCGAAACATGACCCAAGCTGCCGGTTTTTACAACACCCTGCTCGAAGGGAATGATCCGGCTTTGGTGATCGAGCCACTGAAAGGCTACAATGTAAAAGAACAGCTTCCATCTAATATCGGCGAATACAAAATTCCGCTGGGAGTTCCCGAAATACTGAATGAAGGAACTGATGTGACCTTGGTTACTTATGCCTGGAATGCACATCATGCTGTAAAAGCGGCTCAATTACTGAAAGAACTGAAAAATATTTCGGTAGAAGTAATTGACGTGCAAACACTAATGCCTTTTGATGTCAACCACATGATCGCAGAGTCGGTCAAGAAAACCAACAAAGTAATTTTTGTTGATGAGGATGTGCCGGGTGGCGCCTCAGCTTACATGCTGCAAAAAGTCATGGAAGAGCAAAAAGCATTCAACTACCTTGATACAGCTCCGGTTACTTTACCGGCTGCCGAACACCGTCCGGCATACGGCATTGATGGAGAGTATTTCACCAAACCAACGGTAGAACGGATCTATGAAGCTGTTTATAATATGATGCGCGAAACGGATGTGAAAAAATATCCGCCTCTTTATTAGGCAAATACACTAAAAATCATAAAAAAAAGGTTGAACGGATTAATGTCTGCTCAACCTTTCATTTTTTGCAAAAAACAGGGCGGATGAAGATTATTCGTAAAAATTAAATATTGTCCTCTGAAAATATCTAATAAAAAAACCGCCCCGTTTTATTGTGAATATTTTGGGAATCGTTTAAGATGTGACCAACTGATAATTCGCCATTATTTCGCCAGAGAATAAGACTAAGTAGTCCGCTATGTAAGCCTAGACGTATAAACACGCACTTTTGTTCCACATTCCCCGCTTGATTTCAGAAAAAAAGAAGCCCGAAAGCTTCTTGTAATTCCCAATCAATTCTCAAATTAAATACGTTCAACCCGATACAATTTCCAATTTATAGGACAAAGTCCGTCTGATATTCCGGCATGGCACCATGTCGGGTACATACAAAAGCTGAAAGCTTCACTGCCATTTGATGAGTTTCCTTTAACGATTTACCAGTCAGTAATCCAACCACCATGGCAGCTGTGAACGAATCTCCGGCTCCAACAGTGTCTGCAACTTCAACGGTGGGCGTTTCCAAAAAACTACTTTCTTTCTGAGTAATCAAATAGCTTCCAGCTGTACCACAAGTCAAAGCGACCAGTTTTAAATTGAACTGCTCAATCAATGTCTGGCAGACGGTCTCGTCGGTTCCTGTTAAGCCAAATAAATCAGCTACGATCTTAATCTCATCATCGTTTATTTTCAACACATTGCTCAGCTTAAGCGAGTCTTCAATCAACGCTTTCGAGTAAAATTGCTGACGTAAGTTGATGTCGAATATCTTTAAGGCTGTATCAGGCACCTGGCTGACAAAGCTGCGAATCGTATTATGAGATACTTCTCCCCTTTGAGCCAGTGATCCAAAACAAACTGCTTGGGTTTGTTTGGCAATGGCTTCATATTCCGGTTTCATCCCGATAAAGTCCCATGCCACAGGATAGCAGATCTCGTATTCGGGAATCCCGTTACCACTCAAGGTAACTTTTACAGTCCCTGTTGGATAGTCCACTTGCTGCATATCATATTTCAATTCTACTTCATCCAGTTTTTCAATAATTTCAGCTCCCAACTCATCCTTGCCAATAGCACTGATGGCCAAACTATCCATTCCCAGTTTTGACGCGTGGAATGCAAAATTACATGGCGCACCACCCATTTGTTTGTGATCAGGAAATACATCCCACAACAATTCTCCAAGTCCGATTACTAAAGATTTTTGATTCATGTTTTGATATCTAAATAAGTCCTAATTCTTTTTCAATTTGTTCCAGCGATTTTCCTTTGGTTTCGGGAATCCATATTTTAACAAATACGAAGGCGATTACGGAGAAGATTCCGAAAATACCAAACAGGTAACTTAATCCCAACGTTCCCTGAATGACCGGAGCAAAGTAAACCGTTAGAAAGGTACACAGCCAGCTTACGGCTGTTGAAAACGACATGGCCACACCTTTAATGCGATTGGGGTATATCTCGGAAATAATTACCCACATAACAGGAGCAAACGAAGCGGCAAAGAAGGAAATATAAACCAGCATAGCGGCCAACACTCCCGGGCCGTATTGCACAGGTTTTGCAAACTCCCAGGTCAGATAAGCCAGCGAAACAATCATGCCAACTGCTCCCCACAGCAACAAGGTTTTGCGCCCTTTTTTATCGACCAGCCAAAGAGCGACAATGGTCATTAAAAAGTTTACCAACCCGACGATCATTGACATCATCACCGAATCGGCCTTTGCAGCCCCTGCTGCTTTAAACATTTCGGGCGCAAACATGATCACAGCATTGATCCCCGTGATTTGTTGTAAGGCTGCAATCAGGGTTCCAATCAATACGATCTTCCCGGTCTTTCCCTGAAATAGTTCGGAAATCGCCAGTTGCTTTTTCTTTTTTTCTTCGGCTATCGTTCTTTCGATCTCTGCAAGCTCACTTTTAATCAGTTGCTCACCACCGATTTTACGCATGACTGAAGCAGCATCATTTTTCCTTCCCTGTGCAACCAGCCACCTTGGGCTTTCCGGAAATGAAATCAAGATAAGGATCAGGTATAGCACTCCGAAAAGAGCCGGTACTACGAGCATGTAACGCCAGCTGTTATCTCCAAGTCCGATCAGCAAATAATCGAAGATATAGGCTAAAACAATCCCGATGGTAATGGCAAACTGGTTCATCGACACCAATCGCCCACGGTTATGAGCCGGGGAAATCTCCGAAATATACATCGGACAAACAACAGATGTTGCCCCAACCGCCAAACCGGAAAGAACCCTGAAGATGATTAAAACAGCCGACGATTCGGCCAGGGCACAACCAAGGGCGGAAATAATATACAGCACAGCCGTGGCCAGCATGACTTTTTTACGTCCGTAGTTTTTAGTGAAATTACCTGTAAATAACGCACCGATCAGACAGCCAAAAGTTAACAGGGCTGCGACCGTTCCCAATCCGCTGTCGGTTAGCAAAAATTCACCTTTCAGCATATCCACTGCACCGGAAATACCAGCCATATTCAAGCCGAAAAGCAAACCGCCGTTAATGGCTACGAAGGTGGTCCAATATAAATAGCCCGTGTGAATTTGATTATTTGTTTTCATAAGTTTAGCGTATTAGCTAGTTTTAATCGTTCTTGTTTAGTTTATCTCTTTCAGCAAAAAAACCGCACTATCGTATTGATTCGATATTTTCAATTCAAGGCCAACATTCATCAGGTAGTCACCCGGTAAAGTTTGCCCGTCACCCCAAAACCGGCTGCGGCCGTTTGTATTAATTTCTGTTATTTGATATCTCTTCGCCGGATCTAAACCATTTAGTTTTACCGTTGGAAAAATACCTCTGGTATGAGGCTCTATGCTAAATGCAAATAATACAGCATCTGTTTCGTCCTTGCTGACATACATTTGTGCAGCCCATCCTCCTTCATCATAAGGCGATATCAAACGGAATAAATCACCGTTGGTGATTAATGGCCGAACGGCTTGCTTGTAATTTTGAATGGCCTCCATGGCAAATGTCCGATCTGGCCCTTGAATATTCCTGGGTTGAAGCTCCATTCCCAATCGACCGGTCATGGCCACATCAAAGCGAAATTTCAATGGTGCCATCCGCTGCGTTTGATGATTGGGACTGGTAGAAACATGCGAAGCCGTTCCAACGGGCGGATAAATCAGGTTTGTTCCATACTGAATGAAAATTCTTGAAAGTGGATCAGTGTTATCCGACGTCCAAAATTCGTTGTGGTATTTCAAGGCTCCGTAATCCAACCGCCCACCACCAGAGGCACAATCCTGAATAACAAAATCAGGATATTTTGCACGAATCCGTCCATAAACGGAATACAAACCCTTCGTGTAGTCAACCCAGAAATGGGTTTGTTCCGACGTTGGCAACCAAGTCGATCCGGCCTGTTCAACATGCCGATTCGCATCCCATTTGATGTATTCAATTCCCGGATGAGTTGTCAACAGGCTATCAAATACATTGTAAACAAAATCCTGCACTTTCGGATTGGATAAATCCAGCAACCATTGGTTCCGCCAGGTTATCTTCTCCCGTCCGGGACTTTGGACAACCCACTCCGGATGATTAGCGGCTAATTCACTCTCAGGGTTCACCATTTCTGGCTCAATCCACAAACCGAATTTCAAACCTTTTGAATGTGCGTAATCGATCAGATAATCCAATCCATCAGGCAGCTTTTGCGTATTGGTTTGCCAATCACCCAAACCGGCATCATCGTTATTACGCGGATATTTGTTACCGAACCAGCCATCATCCAACACAAAGGTTTCAATCCCCATTTCTGCCGCATCATCCATCATGCCAGTCAGTGTTGCTTCATTAAAGGTAAAATACGCCCCTTCCCAACTGTTCAATACGATATCGTGCAATTTGGTACCACCCACCATTCCATATTTTCGTCCCCAATCGTGAAAGTTGCGCGAAACCTGCCCTTTCCCCTGACTACTGAACGTATAAATCATTTCAGGCGTTGTTAAGCTCTCGCCGGATTTCAAATGCCAATCCGATAAAAATGGGTTGACACCCGAAACAATGTTCAGTTTTTTCAATTCGTCAACCTGAAAAGTCAATCGGTAATTACCCGACCATGCCAGGGTTCCTCCATAGCAATCACCTTCATTTTCCTGTGCCTGGTGATTCAAGCTTACAATGAAAGATGCGTTTTCAGTCTGGGTAGTACGAACACCTTTTTTACATTCAATAACTTTAATACCATTTTCCAGCTTTTCCTCGACCACACTCATCTCGCCTGCCCATGCGCCATAAAAGTGCGTCAAATAATACTCCGAAGATTTTAACAGAAGAAAAGAGGAGGCAAAATTGGTCATCCGAACAGCTTCAGGTTCGTTATTCCGAATAACCACATGCTGGGTAATCACATCTTCTTCAACAAAAGCTTTTAGGTGTAATTCAACCTCCAATGCATAAATCCGATCTTTCAAGCGAATGATGGTTTCTGAAACACCTTGAAATGTTTCGCCTTTTTCAACCCCATCAAACGCCAGTTCTGTGTTCATGCTTCCATCAGCATGGACGACTGAAAGCGCTGGCTCGTTCACATTTCCCAGTCCAAATGTAGGATAAGCTTCATATGAAAAATCGCGGTTTGTATCCGGCTTAGGATAGGATTTTTGTAGCAAAAAAGCCGCTGGCGACTCGACTGCTTTCCCATAATATTGAAAAACAAGCCGGCCATTGGAATCCACAGCGTATACCAGCGAGGTAGATTTTGTCTGGATCTCGATTACTTTTGCGTTTTGAGCGAAAGACAACAGACAGGAGCTCAAAATCAGGATAAAGGCTCCTATAGTTCTTTTGTATATAGTTTGCATCGTTTTATTGGTTTAGTCGAAGCCCATACTCCAACTTTTTGTTGGTGCCACTTCATGCATAATACAATTACCAAATAGAATTTACGTCAACAAATTCCGACTTTGTCAGTGTTAACGGGCTTCCGTTGGAGAATACGGTCAATTTTGTAAATGGCTTGGTACTGAAAAATATCTCAGTCATCACTAACTCACCATCATCAACAAATATTTCCATCGAAGCTGCATCAACAAAAATCTCCAGTTTAATTTGTGAATATGCTTCATAAGATGCCTTATCAATTCCGGCGAACTTATCTGAAAAACCCATATCACCGGAATGGTTCCGATCAAAGTAAAACTGTTTATCAACCGATGAATAACTGAACTTAACATTCTCACCAAGCTCATTTTCAAAGACTAATCCGAATGACTCCGGTGCATTCTCACTCGTTTCAAATTCCAGCGAGAGGCGACTTTGATTCAGATTAATTCCGTGCAAATCCAGTTCTCGCTCACCCGAAATCTCTAAGGCTTCATTTTGAACGGGCAACTTCCGATCTGTAATCAAGTCCATTTCTTTAACAGGAGTTGATTTCACCACATAATTATCATTCACCTTTGCTAACGAAAGTACTCGAGGCAAAGTCATTGCGCTGCGCCACTTTTCTGTCGGAACAACCTGCGCATAGTCCCAATTGCTCATCCACCCGAGGAAAATCCGGCGTCCGTCTTCTTTCGGAACATCCGACCAGGTGACGCCAGCGTAATTATCCCGTCCGTAGTCAATCCAGCTTGTTTCTTTGGAATCAGCCGTAAATTGGTGCCCGTCAAAGTCACCTATAAAATATTGCGTTCCGGATCCGCCATTTGGTCCTCCCGGATTGATGTTGACTATCAATACCCATTTTGTGTCATCAGTTCCTTCAACTTGTAGAGGAAACAAATCGGGACATTCCCAAACGCCGCCGTGAGCACCGGCATCGGCTCCAAAACTACTTTCATAACTCCACTGTTTCAAATTGTCCGACGAATAAATCTGTACATGATCGTGAGCTGAAAGCACCAGGTTCCATTTCTGAATTTCTTCATTCCAAATCACATTCGGATCACGGAAATCGCGATTCCCATCGTTCGGGATGACCGGATTTGTGTCATACTTAGTCCAGCTTCGGCCTTTGTCCAGGCTGTAAGCAATGCCCTGCGATTCAACATCAACGCCGCCGGCTTCTGCTATTTCCGGATTGTGATAGGTGAAAATGGCAATAAGCGGTGGATTCTCAGCGGTTCCGAAACCACTGGTATTCTTCCAGTCAACCACTGCACTGCCTGAAAAGATATAGCCCAGACTGTCCGGATATAATGCAATTGGCATGTGCTCCCAATGCACCAGGTCGGTACTGATCGCATGTCCCCAATGCATGGGGCCCCAAACTGTTGAGTCAGGATAATATTGATAGAATAAATGGTATTCCCCTTCATAATAAACCATCCCGTTCGGATCGTTCATCCACGCCGAGTCGGGCGTAAAATGATATTGCGGGCGATATTGCTCGATAGAAGCTTTGTCCTGCTCAGCTATCACTTGTTTTTTCGAATTGGAAGAACAAGCCCAGCTAATCAGCAAGAAAAATACTGCGAAGTAGTTCAAATGTTTTAGGTTCATGTATAATCGTTTTACAGGTTTTTCAAATGAATATTACCAAATGTTTTCAAGTTCAATCAGGGTTCCTGATTCCAGCTTGATACTTCCGCTTTCGGCATACAATGAAATCTGATCCAAATTGCCTGAAAAGGGAATTTTTCGTGTGAGTGACACCAATCCATTCATTGCAAACAGCTCAACCGAACTGTGATCAATGATCAATTTCATATCCAAAGTTGGTTCACTCGTTATGTAGGGTGCATAATTAAAACCATCCCAAGTATTAGGAAAATCCCGCTGTATTGACGGATCTGCAATGAAAAAATATCTTCGTTCAGCCTGGTATCCCACCATTAATTGGTCACCTTCTTTATTTTTCAGTTTCAAGCCAAACGATTCAGCCAAGCCGAGGTATAACCTGTCATTTACATCGAAAGTCAGATTAATCTCAACGGGTAGTTGAAAACTCTTTTTGATATCCAAATCACCGGTAATCTTTGTTTCCTGAATTGAATTTTTCTTCTTTTCTATTGTTTCAATGGCCTCTGCAGGTTTCGAAATGAGATAGTAATCGTTGTATCTTTCGCTTAGCGTGAATTGGCGAACCAGCGTAAAAGTGCCCGAAGGTTCAGGGTGAATATTGAATTTTGAATAGATTGAATTATAAATGTCCGCCATAAAGACGGCTGGTTTATCGTTTGTAAAATAATCAGACAGAACAATCCCTGTGCAGACATCACTGCCATGATCGATCCATTTCGGTTTGTTGTGGGTTGACTTATATACAAAACCGTCAAAATCGCCAATGAAATACTGAATGCCACTGCCTTCATTCGGCGAGCCGGCATTAGAACTAATGCACAAAACCCACTTCATTTCGCTTGTCTCATTCACTTCCATCGGAAAAAAATCAAGGCCCGTCCACTCACCGGTTTTCAGGTAGACATCATCACCAAATCGACTTTGATATTCCCAATCGATCAAATTATCTGAGGCGTAAAAACGAACTTCGTAACCGGATAGCGCCAGCATCAGCCACTTTTGCAGATCATCATTCCAAATTATTTTGATGTCTCTGATCGGCTCGTAATAGTTGTCCAACACGATCGAGCTACCAGTATAATCGGTCCAACTGGCTCCGTTATCGTTGCTGTAAGAAAGCTTCAATTCCCCATAAAGATGTTGACCGGAAACTTCGTGCGAAGAGGTTTGATACAGAGCAACCAAGCTCTGAGTTTCCTCATTCAACCCGCTGGTATTATTCCAATCCAGCACAACTGCTCCCATTTCCATAGAAATCGCCGAATCCTGTCCGAGTGACAACGGACCATTTTCCCAATGAATTAAATCCTGACTTTCAACCTGCCCCCACTTTTCTATTTCCCCAGGGGTTATATAGCTGTAGAATAGGTGGTAACTACCATCGTAAAACAATAATTCGACCGGGCTTTGCAGAATGGAATCGTTTAAGCTGAAATGAATTCCGGGATGAAGTTTCGCATCCGTTTGTGATTCCGTGCAAGCTCCAAGAATAATCGCCAACAAAAGTGAAAATAGAATAGCTTTTTTCATTGTTTAAGTTTAAGTCTCAGTCAGGTTGGTATAAGTTAAAGAAGATTCATGGAGGGCATTTATTCTCCACTCCATGAATCACACATCCTTTTAATAACCCACGTTTTGAGTATATAAGCCTTTGGTGAAATCAATTTCACGCTGAGGAATCGGATAATATTCATCCCTCGCGGCTGTGAACATGGCGTTGTTCAAAAAATCTTTCCGTGTTTTTTCTTTGGCCAGGTAAGCATTTAAAGTCTCTTCTGCAATTCCCCAGCGAACCAGGTCAAAAAAGCGTGGACTTTCCAATGCAAACTCCAATCTACGTTCCCAACGCAAAGCCATCCGGGCATTTTCCTGCGTCCAGCTCAAATTTGAACCGTCATATTCGGCAATCATATAATTTGAAGGAGCAGTTCCATCTGCGAAGCGTGTTCTTCCGGTACTTTCTGATGCCCGGTTCCGAACTTCATTGATCAAAGGCATCGCTTTATCCTGTTGTCCCATTTCGATGTAAGCCTCAGCTTGCATCAGCAACACATCGGCATAACGAATGATATCGATGTTTTTGGAAACGCCCATGAACGGACCTTGTTTTTTATAGCAAGAGCAATCGGCCGCCTGCTGTTCTTTCATACTTTGGAAATAACCGTAAACACCGGGGTCGCGAACCCAACTGTTGCTGAAGATATAAGTATCCTCGTTCCGGTACTTGTAAGGGTGACCGTCAATTCCAACAGAGTGATCAATACGCGGATCAACAGTCACACCGGTAGGCGTAATGTCTGCCGCACTCAATTCAACATCATTAAATGTCTGGAATTTAGGCAAACCACTGGCATCTGTTGCAAATGCGTTGACCAGGTTTTGACTAGGCTGGTGGAAACCACAGCATCCGTATTGCGGAGCTCCGTGTGGATAGTTCAACCCATTTTCAAAGTTTAACCGGCCCGAAGTTGTTCCATCGCTAATGGAAAATTGAATTGCAAAAATCGATTCCGGGCCATTGTCGTAGCCGTTCAGGAAGTTCTCAGCAAAATCAGGTTGCAAGCTGTAGTCTCCTGATTCGATAACCATTTGACAAAGATCAACAACCTCTTGCAAACGAGTTTGATTGATATTGGTAACCTGGTTATTCTCATCCTGCTCGTAAGCTTGATACAATCTCAGTTTTGCCAGGTAAGCTGCCGCAGCATATTTGTTGGCACGACCAACTTCAGCCTGGGTTTCCGGAAGATTATCAACTGCAAACTGAAAATCCTCGGCAATCTTGTTCCAAAGTTCGTCATTGGTGTACTCCCTGTTTGACGTTTGTAGAATCTCTTCGTTTGTCAAACTTTCGTCGATATAGGGAACATACTTGAACAAAACTTTCAACATAAAATGAGAGTGTCCTCTTAGGAAACGGGTTTCAGCAATACGGGTTTGGCGCATACTGAAATCTTCATCCGTGAGTTCATTCAGCGTACGTAAAGCCGAATTGGCCCGTGAAATAGCGCGATAGTAGTTTTCCCAGGTGTAAGGTAAGCCAGCCAACCAACTTTGATAAGGCTGGGTTAAATTGTACTGCTCGTAAAAGTTGAAGGGCTCCACATCGGAAACACCACCACCACCTTTGTAAGCATCATCCGAACGGACACTTCCGTACACCCACATACTGGCAATCGGGCCAATCATATCGTCATTTCCAATACCGGCATAGGCTGCAGTAACCAAACCTTCCGCACCTTCAACACTCGGGCTTCCTGCCGTAATAAACCCTTGCGGATCGGTTTCAAGATAACCCTGGCATGAAACAGCTAAAAGGCTAACCAGCACGATTATATATTTTTTGATGTTTTTTATATTCATGATTTCTTAAGTTTAGATTGATTAGAATGAAACATTTACACCAACTGAAAAAGTCCTCGGAATCGGAATGACATTCACATCTGTTCTTTCAGGATCCGGTCCCTGGAATTCTTTACTCTTAATCCAGAATAAGTTTTCAGCCATAACATACAAGCGTAATTTTTCCATACCTAGTTTATCCATTGTCGAAGCAGGCAGGCTGTATCCCATCTGAACATTCCGCAATTTGAAGTACGAAGCATTTACGTTGAGATAGTCTGATGGGCGGGTTTCATTGTTGCTGTCTGATAAGGTCAAAGCAGGAACGTCCGAGTTTGGATTTTGAGCTGTCCATGCTCTGAAAACACCAGGTCCTACGTTGTCGCGGCCACGAATAAAGTCGTTGTAGAATGTGTAAGGATCGTATCCTGTTTTTCCGGCCACACCTGATCCGAAAATTGACAAGTCGAAATTCTTATAATTCAGATCAACCCGAAGGCTATATTCCAGTTTTGGAAGTAATGTTCCCAAAAACTTCTGATCGAGGGAGTTAATTTCTCCGTCATTATTCAAGTCTGCCCAACGGATACGTCCCGGTGCAGCGCCAACCTGGCTGGCATGATCATCAACCTCACCCTGATTTTTAAAGATGCCATCGGCTACGTAACCAAAAATAGAAAGCTCTGAATGTCCGACAACTGTTTGTTCCGAGTTACCTGGGTAAGCTGTTCTAACTTCTTCCGGCAAGTCGGTGATTTTATCGGCAAAGTGACTGGCACTACCTGCAATTTCGTAGTTAAAGTCGCTATTCACTTCTTTTCGATAACTCAATGCAAATTCCCAACCGCTATTTTTCTTGGTTGCACCATTCAAAAACTGCAACTGACCTTCACCTAAGGCCGAAGCAACTGGTGGTTGAATTAAGATATCGGTTGTTTTACGGGTGTACCAGTCGAACGAACCCGCTAATTTGCCATCGAAAAATCCGAAGTCAATACCAAGGTTCAACTCATCGGTTGTTTCCCATCTCAATGCCGGGTTAGCCGCTTGAACCGAAACGAAGCCAGACGGCAAGTTTCCGGTATCCTGACCGCCCAAAGCATAAGCCGAGCCAACATTCCAATAATCATCAAAGAAGTCATTATGGAAAACGCCATCGACCTGACTGGCGACTGCTCCGTAACGAGGCTCAAATAAACCTAAGCTGGCAAAGTCACCAACATCCTGGTTACCTACACGCCCAACACCTGCACGGAATTTCAAATTGGTGAGCTTATCCATGCCTTGAAGAAATGATTCTTCGCTGAGACGCCATCCGAAGGTCGCTGCAGGGAAGAAACCATAACGGTTGTCCTTGCCGAATCGGGATGAACCGTCGCGACGTAAAGTAAACGAAGCCAAGAATCGCTCGTCGTAGTTGTAATCGATCTTACCAAATTGAGAGAAAAGACGGCTACCTGTAGCGGTACCAAAACTGTTCCCGTTGCTGGTACCTGCACTCAATACAAAGAACTCTTCGGTTTGCGAAGAAAAGCCTTCCTTGTATCCGGTGAAATCTTTAAAATCATCGCTTACTGCTTCAATACCCAACAGAAATCCGAATCTGCTCTTTCCTGTTTCCAAACTATAGTGAGCCGTGTTTGACCATGTTATACTGGTAAAGTCACTATTGTAAATCTGAAGGCTATTGACCGATCGGGCGATGAACCCATTCGTAAATGCCGGCTCAATATCTTTGTCCTCAACCATGGAGTAGTCTATACCTAAAGTGGTTCGTAAAACAAGGTTCTTAACCGGTTGCGCTTCGGCATAAACACTTCCAAATAAATAACGGCGATTGGTATTGTCCCAACGATTTATGTATTGCATCATCACCGGGTTATTACGGTCTGAATAACCGGAACCGAGAGGGCCGCCATATTCGCCTGTTTTGGTATACAAAGGAATTGTCGGCGCCAGCGTAATTGCTAATCCCGGAGTAGGAGCGCTACCCAAGTCGGGTGTTTCCAGTGTCTCATTTGAAGAAACGATCTGTGCGTTAATACCAAACTTAACTTTATCATCCAGCATGCTGGTTTGTCCGTTAATACGGGCAGTTACCCGATCGTAGTTGGTATATTTCAGCATACCGGTGTTTTTGATGTACCCCACGTTCATTAACACGGATGACTTTTCGGTGCCTCCGGAAACGGTCAAATCGTTACTGATAACAAAACCGGTTTCATAAGTTGCATCCTGCCAATCAGTATCGCCTGCCGGCACATTCGAATCACCACCAACAAAGGGTTGTGTTGTAACACTGTTCAATACAGGGTTGTTGTAATCGCCATTCCAGTCGAAGTTGTAAATTTCGCCGTATCCACTTGTAGGATCAACACCATCGTTTACTGATGCTTGCCATAAAGCGCGACCACGATCGACTGCGTTTAGCATTTTGAAACGTTGCGGTTTTTCGCTTTGTACCGAAAAGTTTGAGTTGAATTCAACCTTAACTTTTCCCTTCTTTTCTGAACCGTTTCTGGTTGTAACAATCACAACACCGTTCGATGCACGCGCACCATAAATAGAAGAGGCGGAGGCATCCTTCAATACCTGAACCGAAACAATTGATCCGGCGCTTAGCCCCTGAAATACCTCGGGACGTTTGGTTGGAACACCATCTATGATATAAAGCGGATTGTTATCGCCCAGCGTATTTACACCACGAATTAAAATCCGACTGTTTGCTGCGTTTGGCGAACCATTCTTTTCAATATAAAGACCAGGCACGCGTCCTTGTAAAGCCTGCATTGGATTACCAGAGCTCAAACTCACATTCTCAATAGATTGCAACTCAATTACCTCAATTGCACCGGTCAAGTCTGCCTTACGCTGAATTTGGTAACCAACGGCTACAACCTCGGCCAGGCCAATTGTCTCTTCCTGTAAAACGGCATTGATCACCGATTGGCCGGCAACCGCAATTTCCTGCGACTGCATCCCCACAAAAGAGAAAACCAATACATCGTTTTGTCCAATATTTCCTAGAGTATAATTCCCGTCAAAATCGGTGATTGTTCCGTTTGTGGTTCCCTTAACCACCACCGTTACACCGGGAAGCGGCGCCCCCGTATCGTCCGTGACATTACCACTAACCTGACTTTGCTGCATTCCAATTTTCTCGTCAACACCAGCATCAGTTACTGCAATGTAACGGTCAATAATTTTATAGGTATAGCCTGTGTCTTGAAACAAGTCTTGTAAAACTTTCTCAATATCGTCTTCATTGAAGTCGACACTAACGACCTTATCCAAAATTTGTTTATCTGATTTCAGTACAAAGTGGTAGTCAGAGATCTCTTCAATTTGCTCAATAACGTCTTTCAAGCTCGAATTCATTTTTAAAGAAATAGTTCCGGCTTGACCGTAAGAAGCTGCATATAACTGCATACTAAAGATGAATACAAGAAATGTAGTTAGCTTCATAATTCGCAAAATTTGTTTATGCCCCACTTTAGGTGGAACAGATTCCGTTTTTTTCATAAATTTGAAATGTTAAAGTGAATACTGGCCTTTTTCAGAAGGCTTTTATTACTTACTGTATGTGGATGCTTCCAACATCTTCCATACAGTTCAGGCCGGTAATACTAACCCTGTTTCCGGCCTGTTTCTTTGATTAGTCTGTCATGTTAGATCGTTCTTTAATGATTAATAGATAGGTTTGTACGAATTAAATATTGATGTTATTCCCAATAAATCAGGGTCGGTTCTCCGGGGCGGGGTAAAATGCGATATTGAAGAGAAGAAGTCATCCTGAAAACTTCCAGAATCTGGTCTATCGGTTTATTTTTCATGATCGTACCGAAATAAAGCTCATCTGCCAGTTCTTGGTCTTCAATTTTAATTTCGACATTGTACCAACGTTCCATCTTTTTAGCAATGTCTTGTAGCTTTTCGTTTCGAAAGGTAATTAGTCCTTTCTGCCAGGAGGTATATAAATCTGTGTTAACATTTTTCACAACGAGCTCTTTCGAATCGTCATTATATTTAACGTTTTCGCCGGGAACAAGGCGGGTAAATTCTTTCCCGGTTTTACTTAGAACGCCTAAACTCCCCTCAACAAGCGTTGTGTTAACTTCTTTTTCATCTTCGTACGCTTGAATGTTGAATGAAGTTCCGTAAACCTTAAAATCAAGCGATTTTGTCTTTACGGTGAAAGGGTGATTTGCATCCTTGGCAACCTCAAAAAAAGCCTCTCCTTGCAGTTCGACCGTTCGATCACCTGCTGCAAAATTACCAGTGTAGGCAAAATGACTTCCTGAATTCAATTGAACGGTTGTACCGTCGGGTAAAGTCAGATCTGACATTTGCCCCAAAGGCACATCAATGCTCATATTAGAAGCGTAAACCGTCTCGGCACTTTTTCCAAATCTGAGCTGATTTTGAAAAACCATTCCCAACGCGAAAAATAAAACGATAATTGCGGCATACCGCGTGTAAGTGTAGAGACGACGGAGGTTTTCCTTACGATGAATCCGGCGAATCATCACATCATTCCAAACATGTTGCGCATTGTCTGCCGATTTTGAAGTGAGGGCGTAAGCTTTTTTAAGTTTGACAAACTCTTCTTTGTTGTCTGACGAAGACTCGATCCACTGAAAGATCGCTCTTACTTCCTCTTCAGAAGCTTCGCCGGCAATGTATTTTATGATTTGTGCGTATTCCATTTTTGTCGCTTTGTACTTTTAGTACACGCACATTGGGGGACACCCTATATCGAAAAGAAAAAAAATGAAATCTTTTTTACGACATGTAATGCATAATCATTTGAACCAAAACTGCGGGTAGGTATTCGCCTAGCTTAACGCTTAATGTTTTCAAGGCACGCGTGATATTTGCTTCAACCGATTTTACTGAGATTTGAAGCTCATCCGCGATCTCCTTATTCTTTTTGCCTTCGAAGCGACTTGCCATGAAAACCTGTCGACATTTCTCAGGGAGTTCGCTAATTGACCGATAAATTAATTCCTCCATCTCTGAAAATTCGAGCGCATCAAAGTCGAACGAGTCCAATACTTCGCTATTAAGTTTTCCTTCCATCGCCTGCAAATGCCGGTCTTCATATTTACTGACTACCTTTTGATGGCGAATAAAATTCAGACAACTTGATTTGGCAAAGGTGTACAGAAACGACTTGATTCCATTCGGCGACTGAATCTTCGACCGATTCATCCAAAGGTTGATAAAAGCTTCCTGAGCCAAACTAGCCGACTTATCGTGATCGGAAATAAACTGGTTACAAAAGCCAACTATTGGATTATAATGGGCTTTAAACAGCTGTTCAAAAGCAGATTCGTTTCCACTTTTAAATTGAAGAAATAGAAATTCGTCTAAGGCAGAAGGTTCAGTTAACATTTATTGCAAATGCATCAGTTTGTGATACAAATATGTATTTTTTTTTTGATTTGCCTATAATTTCAGCGGCAAGGCTTTTATGGTTCGACGAAGTTTCTGGTTTTCCATTCCAGTTTTTGTTTAAATAAAAAGCCAGGATCATTCATAAAAATAAAATCGATCCTGACTTCTTAATTTGACACGTTCATTATTCAAGTTCAGTGATAATCGCCTGGTAAGGTCGGAGTTTAAACGATCCGTCGGCAATTGCCAAATCATTATAATTATTGATCAATACGCCTCCCAAATTTTCCCCCTTGGGTAAATCCCAAACCTGATTTTCATCCGTAAAATTGAGAACAACCAAAAGTGTCGCACCATTTAGCTCCCGGGTGTAAGCATAAATGTTCGGATTGTCTTTGTCCAGCAAATGATATTTCCCGTAAATCAGAACCGGGTTATCCTTTCGGGTTTTCACCATCTTCCGGAAATAATTCAAACAGGAGTTGGGATCAATCTCTTCTGTTTCAACATTCACCGTCGCGTAATTCGAATTTACTTTAATCCAAGGTGTTCCATCAGTAAACCCGGCATTTTTTGTGTTGTCCCATTGAAACGGGGTGCGACCATTATCGCGTGCTGAGATCTTTTGTGATTCAATAAACTCCGCAATATCGCCGCCCGTATTCTGCAGAAACTTGTAATGAGTCAACGTTTCAATATCCTTGTAATCGCCAATGCTGTCAAACTTGATATTGCTCATCCCCAGCTCATCGCCAAAATAATAGTAAGGCGTTGCCCGCATCGACAATAGGAACGTAGTGAGCATTTTAGATGAAGGTGCCCGGTATTCAGGAGCATCATTTCCCCAACGGCTGACCATTCTCGGTTGATCGTGATTTCCCAGGTAGACGGTTCCCCACCCTTTTTCGGCAAACACGCTGTCCCATTTCGAATACACGTCCTTGAATTCGGTCAACTTGTAGCCGTCCGGGTCCATTACTTTAAATTTCCCTGGCAAATAACCAATGCTCACCCCTTCAAAATGGTAGAACATATTCAGCTCGTGACGATCGGGATCGGTGTATAACAAGGCGTCGTCGAGCACAGTACCTGCCCCCTCGCCAACCGTCATGATATCGTATTTGCTCAATACCTCACGGTTCATTTCCTGCATATAATCGTGAATGTGCGGACCATGACCATAGAAAAAAGCCCAGTCACCATGGTATTTTTCATTTAGTTCTTCCGGAGTGATTTCAGGGAATGTCGTGTCCTTTGAAATAAACGGAATCACATCCATCCGGAAACCGTCAATTCCCTTGTCGAACCAAAAGCGCATCATACTGTATATCTCCTCACGAAGCTTTGGGTTTTCCCAATTCAGATCAGGTTGTTTGCGCGAAAAATAGTGCAAATAATAAGCGTTGGTCGTCGAATCGTAAAGCCACGCATCGTTATTTACATCGAAAAAGCTTACGCGCTTGGCCGGTTTGCCTTTTTCGGCTGGCCACCAATGATAATAATCGCGGTACGCATTATCGCGGGAAGTGCGTGATTCCTGAAACCACCGGTGCTCGTCGCTACTGTGGTTAACCACCAGGTCCATCACCAGCTTAATACCTCGGTCGTGCATTCCCTGCAGCATGACATCAAAATCGGCCATGTTACCAAATTCGGCCATGATATCCTGATAATCGCTGATATCGTAACCATTATCATCATTAGGTGAGCCATAAATCGGGTTTAACCAAACCACATCAATTCCAAGGCTTTTAATGTAATCCAGCTTTTCAATTATTCCCTTCAGGTCACCAACGCCGTCGCCGTCGGTATCTTTGAAGCTTCGCGGGTAAATTTGGTACACGACTGCTTCTTTCCACCATTGACGGCCCGGAATTTCAGAATCTGCACTCTTTTTAGAGCTTGTTGAACACTGACAGAAAACTGCCAACACAAAACTTACGAAAAATAGCTTGCTCATATTCTCGGTTATATGTTAGTTGATTTTAGGTTTTTCAATCTTAAAACAAATTTTTTAGTCCAGCCTGTAGACCGACGCCTGGTATGGTTTTAATGTGATTTGTCCATTGATAAACTCGCCACCAGTCTCCAGGTTACACGAAATCTCTTCTTCAGCCTTCATTCCTTCAGGAAGTTGAAAATCGACAGTATCTTGTGAAAAGTTTAGGACAACCAAAAGCTTTTCGTCGTTTAGTGTTCGGGAATAAGCGTAAACCTGCTTATTTTCAGGATCAATAATTTCATACCGGCCATAAACCAACACCGGACTCTCTTTGCGCAACTTGACCATTTTCCGAAAATAGCTCAGGCAGGAATTCGGATCTCCTTCTTCAACAGCCACATTTACTGTTTTATAATTCGGATTAACCTGAATCCACGGCGTGCCTGTTGTAAATCCGGCATTAGCTGTAGTATCCCACTGGAAGGGAGTACGGCAATTATCGCGCGAAATGAACTTAAGCCGTTCGACCAGGCTATCCAAATTTCCTCCTTGGCGCTGTAGCCTTTGGTATTCATTTAAGGCCGCCACATCCCGGTAATCACCAATACTGTCAAACCCGATGTTGGTCATACCAATTTCATCGCCATTGTAATAGTAGGATGTTCCACGCATGGTCAGGATGAACGTCGTCAGCATTTTCGACGAAACCGCCCTAAACTCAGGACTGTCGTTCCCGAATTTGCTAACCATGCGGGGCACATCGTGATTCGCCAAAAAAATCGACAACCACCCCTTATCAGCAAATGCACTGTCCCAGCGGGTATAAACCTTTTTAAACTCCAGCAAATCTTTATTTTCCGGGTTATTCCAGATATCCATCCCCTCGAAATGATAAGCCATGCTCAACTCTTTTCGGTCAGCATCCACCAGGTTGTGAGCATCCTCGAATGTACTCCCAGCTCCTTCCGAAACAGTTAGCACGTCGTACTTACTCAAAACTGAATCATGCATTTCTTTCAGATAATCGTGAATATGCGGTCCCATGCCGTAATATTTGATCACCTGTTTCTCAAAGCCTTCCGGAAATGCCGGAAATGTTGTGTCTTTCGCGATGAACTGAAAAGCATCCATGCGGAAACCATCAATTCCTTTATCCAACCAGAATTTCATGATGGCATATACTTCCTGCCGCACTTGGGGATTCTCCCAATTCAGGTCGGGTTGCTTCCGCGAAAAATAATGCAGATAATAGGCATTGGTCGTGGAGTCGTACCGCCAGGCGTCGCTATTTTCATCAAAAAAACTCCAGCGGTAGTTGGGTTTGCCTTTTTCGGCCGACCACCAATGGTAATAATCACGGTATGGATTGTCGCGTGAGGAACGAGATTGCCTGAACCACTCATGCTCATCGCTGCTATGGTTGACCACCAAATCCATTACCAATTTGATTCCACGATCGTGCATGCCGGCAAGTAAGCTGTCGAAATCTTCCATAGTACCAAACTCCGCCATAATGTTCCGGTAATCGCTGATATCATAGCCATTGTCATCATTGGGCGAACTGTAAATCGGGTTCAGCCAGATCACGTCAATCCCCAGGCTTTTTATATAATCCAGCTTCTCGATGATTCCTTTCAAATCGCCAACCCCATCGCCATCAGTATCTTTAAAACTGCGCGGATAAATCTGATAAACCACCGCCTCTTTCCACCATTTACGATCAACGGAACGTTCAACATCTGATTTCGGACATTGACAACAGACCGCTGACAGAACTAGTAACAGAATAATGAGCCAGCTTATATTCTTTTTCATCTTATCGTTTGGTTTTAGTTTGATTAATCTGTTTTAAGGAACCAAAGGCAATTCAATCTCACCATCATTGTCCCATTCAGAATATTGAATTCCTGATTCAGTTACCAAGCCAACGCGGTAATAGCGTACTTCTTCCGCCATATCGCCGTCAACTTTTGAACAACTAACAACGAGCTTATTTCCGCCGGTAACATTGGCCTTAAACTGATCAATGCTGTATTGGCCATTTTGGTATTCAAAACCATTCCCGGCGTCGCTGTAAAGTTCTCCTGCAGCCTTTTTGCTCTCATCCAGACAAACTAAAAGTGTCAACGAGTCCGTACTGTAATCTTCGGTAGATTGAATAATTTTACCCAGCGGAATAATGGAGCCTCCACGCAGTTTCAGATCCGGTTGAACCGGATCGTTGGCTGAATCTTCCCCAACAAGAGAAACACTTGTCCAGATTCCTTTTGGCAATGCCGGATTCTCCGCCCATTTAGGCACAATCAGGAGGTCACTTCCCCATAAGAAAGCTTCCTGTTCTTCACGCAACTTCGGGTCAGTCACATCAGCAAAGAATACGGGCCGCAACACCGGAAGTCCGGTCTCTGATGATTCGTGAAACAAAGTGTACAAATAAGGCATCAACCGGTATCGGCGTTCCAATGCAACGCGGGAAATATCCTCAACTTCATCGCCATAGGCATAGGGTTCCTGATCAACTCCATTCACCTCGGTATGATTACGGCTAAAGGGATAAAAAGCGCCAACGGCCATCCAGTTAGCAAGTAAGGTCGTGTCCGGGTCGCCTTTATAACCACCAATATCGGGGCCACTAAACGGTTGTCCGGAAAGCCCGAGATTAAGCACCATTGGAGTTGCCATTTTGAAATGTTCCCAGGTCGAAGCGTTGTCACCGGTCCAGGTTGCAGCGTAGCGTTGCCCTCCCAAATAATTGGAGCGTGACAGGACAAACGGGCGTTTATCCGGATTGGTTTTCAAAATTCCCTCGCGACTGGCTTTCACCATCAACATGCCGTAAACATTGTGGTAGCGTGCATGCACATCGGCAGGAAGCTCCCCTCCTCCCCGGTGCAAATTACTCGCTGGCATCGTATTATCAGGGCCATCAAACACAGCTGGCTCATTCATATCATTCCAAACGCCATCAATTCCGGTTGCCATAAAATCTTTGTACAATCCGCCCCACCAGGCGCTTGTTTCAGGCATAGTGAAATCGGGGAATGAACATGGCCCGGGCCAAACTGAGCCAACAAAAGCGTTGCCGGTACTGTCCTGGACCCAATAATTACCAGCCGTTCCCTGGTCGTACACAAAATAACCTGCTTCTTTTTTGGCACCGGGATCAATCATCCAAACCGACTTAAAATCGATACTATGCAGGTAATCGTTTAGTTCTGCCGGTTTTGGAAAGGTGACCGAGTCGAATGTAAAAATCTTATAGTTCTGCATGTAGTGAATATCCATCCAGATAACATCGCAGGGAATAGCTCGCTTACGAAATTCGCTGGCCACTTCTTTTACGCGGCTATCCGGGAAATAAGAATAACGGCATTGTTGGTAACCCAACGCCCAAAGCGGTGGCATTTCCATTTTTCCGGTCAATTGTCCCAGGGCTTCCAACACGGCTTGCGGTGTTTCTTTCTCAATAATGATGATTCGGGTAGCCGGCCCTTCTGAGGCAATTTCAATCGGGTTTGTGAGCTTGATCTCCTGTTTCCAGGTATTATCGATCAATATACCAAAGGAAGTGCCATCCGTGCGAACGCCTAAAATCCAGGGGTGAGACTGGTATAGACGTTTACCTTCGTCCTTGGCATAAGTATAGTTGTCGGTATTCCACAAAGTCACTTCTTTACCATTGCGGTTCAGATCTCCAACCACCTCGCCGGTTCCATATAGATCTGTACCTTCCTCAACAGCAATCCGGGCACAATTTTTACCCTCCTTTTGGTAAAATTCAGGGGTGACTTTCATTGCCGAAGAAACATTCCCCTCTTCAACAGGCTCTTTCAGCAGAGCCATCGATGGCAACATCCGTTCAGGCACAAAGTTTTCCGGGTAATAAATTGCTATTCCTTCCCCGATTTGCGCCTGTTGCTTTGTTTTACCGCAGGAAACGAGTAAGATAAGACTTAACACAATCAGAAAAGTGAAGCTGAAAGATCGAATTCGATTTGTTCTCATGGTAGTTCTATTTTGTTATTAATTTTCATTCGTATGAAGGTCATTCCACATTCTTAGGAAAACACCGTTTGTCCAACCAAAACCATCCTGCCCCTCATATTCGCCGCCGCCGCCGGGACGATTAGGATCGACCACATCATATTTCTCCTTCATCTTACCGGTTTCAAAATAAACCTTAGCGTTTAGCCGAATCCATCGACGGGCAAGTTCTTTGGACAGTTCGGTGTTGCCATAATTTTTAAATGCGATGTAACCAACCCACTGCAGAGGAGCCCATCCGTTCGGATAATCCCACTGCTGCCCTGAGTTTTCAACCAATGTCGTCACCAGACCGCCGGCTTTAAGAAAATCAGCGTTGATTTTTGATATGACTTTTTCAGCCTGTTCCGGATTGGCAATCTCAACAAACAAAGGGAATAGACCCGCAAGAGTTGGCTGTGGCGAACATGCAGCAGTGGCCAAATTATAATCGGAAAAGAAACCCTGTTCGGCATTCCAACAATATTGAAGAATCGCTTTTTTTCGATTCCCGGCTATCCTGAAAAAGGAAGCGGCCATTTGCTCGTCACCTCTCAATTTATAAGCTTTCGACAAAATCGTTTCCACTTTATATAGCAGACAGTTTAAATCGACCGGAATCAACTGAGTCGTTTGAATCGTCTGTAAGTTTCGTCCGTCCTCGAACCAGCGGGTTGAAAAGTCCCAGCCGGATTCGGCAGCTGATCTGATATCCCTGAAAAGTGATGAATCGCGGCCTGAAGGTTCAAGCATCTCAGCATCGTGTCCATACGATTCGGGCCGTGGCGTGTTTTCTTCATCCCAATATCGGTTCAATTTAACTCCGTTCTCAAGATGCACCACCTTTTCACCTGCCATCCAATAATTGTACTCATCTTCCATCGCGTCCAAATAAACACGGTAAATATTCTCATCATTTGTTGCACTGGCCAGAAATTCAACCATTAAGGCAAAAAAAGGCGGTTGTGAGCGACTGAGATAATAACTGCGATTTCCGTTTGGAATGTGTCCGTAAGTGTCAATCAGGAACGCAAAATTATCGACCATATTCCGGATCATTTCGGTTTTACCGTCAACCTGTAAACCCAGCATGGTGAAATAGCTGTCCCAGTAATAAATTTCTTTGAAACGGCCCCCGGGAATAATATAGGAATTTGGCAGTGGCAGAAGCGTGGAATATTGCTGTTGCTCGTCGGGTTGACGCGTCAGTTCATTCCATAAAAAGTGAAGATGTTGTAGCATCGCCGTCGTGTCACTCTGAAGCGTGTCGAAATAAGTACCAACAAAATCTTTCAAGCTGAAACCAGCTTGTAGTTTTAGCTTCTTGTACAACGACTCCAAACTGTCAGGGGCTATTTTCGGGTTACAATCCACAAAAGTCTTCTGATCTTTGAAAATGTGCTGAAGCTGTACATCGCTAAATAACTGTGGATATTGACGCAGAGGATCAACCTGTGCAGACAAGTTTCCACAAAAGCAAATTATAAAAATCAGGAGACCAATTGTTCTAAGATTGTTAATCATCGTTCATCTGTTTTTTGTTTTCCTCAAATGCGATTCATTCGCCAGTACCGGCAGTCCACAAGGACTGTTCAAGACAAGAAATATTTTCCTGAAGTTGAATAATCTCAAGATCAGGTTGATCCTGAGATTCTCCAAACTTTATCCAAACATACAAAAGGTGGCCGCCGCAATACGACGACCACAATAGTTATAACAGGTTTAGTTACCCAGGCTAGGGTCAAGATTTTCATTCACATCAGCCGCAGAAGTCGGCACCGGGAAAATAGTCCGGGAAGCATTGGTGGCTGGTTTCTCCTGCCATGCATCGGTGAATTTTCCGAAACGGACCAAGTCCTGACGACGAAGCCCTTCCCAATACAATTCGTAGCCCCTCTCCAACAAAATATCATCCAGCGTAACCACTGACAATTGAGGGAGTGTTTTTCCGGAGGCATTTCGTTTTGAGCGGATATAATTTACATCAGCTCTTGCCCCGGGTTCGTCGCCACTGCGCATTTTGGCTTCAGCACGAATGAGGTAAATATCCGAGATACGCATAATCGGTATATCATTTGGTGAACGGAACTGATCGGCAGTATTTGGATTCGGAGCAAACTTAATCACCCGAATTCCGGCATTTTCAGCTGAACTTCCCAAATTGATTTCCGGAACGAAAATCAGCGGATCACCGTTGCGTTGTTCCAATGCTGTACCGTCCAAACCATACTGTTGCCCCACTAAAAAGCCTTGATTAAAACCGGTCACGCTCTTAATACGATCGTCGTAAAAACGTGCATCGTTTTCCATATCCCAGGTATTAAAGAAAGTGGAAGTGGTAGAAGGGCCGTTCCACAAACTGGTGAAACTACCAAAGACCTGGCTATAGTGTAAAGCAAAATTAGTCCATTGTACATCGTCACCATAATCCACATTATCATCCATTGGTACCCTCAAAATAAATTCTGAATGCTCAGCAATGTCATACTGAAACATCGACCAGTAATCGTCAGCAACAGCATAGTCAGTGTCAGCAATCAACAGATCACAATATTGAATGGCTTCTGTCCATTTTGCTTCACCGGTATACGTTTCATAGTTCAGGTACACTTTGGCCAGTAAAGCCTCAGCTGCACCGACAGTCGCACGGGTAGATCCGACTTGGGCTTTGGTTTCCAAGTTCGGCATAATCGCTTTTAACTCACTGATAATCGTATCTGAAGCAGCTTTGCGATTCAACACAACGGGAGAAACCGAGAAATTCTGGTCGCTTGCAGCCCGGTAAGGAACCTGCCCAAACAAGTCGTTAATGAGGTACATATAATAGGCGCGCAGGAAACGAGCTTCATTAATGTATAGATCATTTGTTTCGTTTGAATCAAATTGCGAGATATAATAAATAGCTGTATTCGCCCGGGAATAGCCTTGGGTTAGAAACTCCCAAACTTGTTTAAAACGGATATGGTCTGAGTCCCAGGTTTGCAGGTGCAATTGTCGCCAGGCACCATTGTCGTCCCAGTCTGTTCCGCGGGTAGGAATAATTACTTCATCAGTGGTCACCTCCTGTAGTCCCCAATATTTACTCCACTCAATTGTACGTCTTAGGCTGGCGTAGGGTGAATTGATCAATGATTGTACGTTTGATGGGTCGTTGACCAAATTGGACCCCAACTGTTCGTCCAGAATATTTTCTTCCAGATCAGTACAGGCAACTGTCCCCAGCAAGGCCAATACGGTACTGAATAATATGATTTTGTATGATTTCATTTCAATAATATTTTAAGAATTAAAACTGAAGGTTAACACCGAAAGTAAATGTGGTTGGTTTGGGATAGCTGGTATAATCAATACCCAATGAAGGCACATCATCAACATTAGCGTCCGAATTAATTTCCGGATCATAGCCTGAATAATCAGTAAAGAGTAACAGGTTATTTCCGGTTACATAAACCCTGGCTTTTCCCAACCACTCGATTGATTTGGTGTTTAAGGTATAACCAATCGTCACATTCGAGAGTCTTAGGAATGAACCGTTTTCAATGAAGCGGGATGAGAAAGAATTCGAATTTGAAGGGCTTTCATCTGATGTCAATACATCCCTGGTTACATTACCTCCGCCATTGAGAGAAGCCTTGGTAAAGATTGCATTTGCCGTATTATTATAGACTTTACTCCCCTGCGAACCATACCAAAACATACTGATATCAAAGTCTTTATATTGCCATTTCGAACTCAAACTGTAGGTAAGGTCAGGCAATGCAGTTCCGAGGTATTCTAATGCATCCACACTGTTCCCATCGCTGTCGGTGGTTTGTTTATAGGTGCTAAATCCATTCGCATCAAATCCCTGGAAAACCCGACCATAAAAAGTACCAACCGGTTGTCCGTTCGTAATAATCTGCACGCGTGTATCCGATAATCCCGGGCCAGCAGCAGCACCGGTTTGGATCAACTTCACCGGAAGATTTTTAACTTCATTTTTAATGTAGGCTACATTTATCCCCATATCCCAGGTAAAATCGTTTTTAGTCATCAACACTCCGTTCAATCCCAGCTCAATACCATGATTAACAATCTTCAGATCCGGAACATTTAGCCATTGTGTTGCTGTTGGCGCGGGTGCCTTTGCCGGGATTTCCAGCAAAACATCCTTGGTTGTTTTATTGAAATAGTCAACAGTTCCTGATAGCCGATTTTCGAAAAATCCAAAATCTAATCCAATATTTGTTTGAGTGGTTGTTTCCCATTTGATATCAGGGTTAGGCGTCCTGGTGAAAGTAATCCCCGGAAGAAACGTTCCATCAACAAACCAGTTAGCGCTTGCTTCTGTTCCTACCGACAGTTTCGAAATCTTGTCCGGTATTTCCTGGTTACCGGTTAACCCCCAACCCAATCGGAATTTAAGGTTGCTGATAATCCCTGAATTCTGCATAAAGTCTTCCTGCATAATTCGCCAGGCAAAGGCTGCCGACGGAAAGAAACCGTACTTGTTGTTTTTACCAAACTTGGAAGAACCATCAGCACGACCGGTAAAAGTAAGCAGGTATTTGTCTTTATAGGAATAGTTTATACGTCCGAAGAATGACTGCAACTCGCGCTCGTAAGCAGAAGAACTAACCTCGGCGCTACTGGAATTTCCATAACCTAAGTTATCGGTGTACTTGATGTCTGCCACTTCAAACCCGTCAACATTCATTTCCGAAGTGGTTCCTTTAAATGATTGGTAAGCATGTCCCAACAGGAAATTAAAGGAATGATCCTCACCGATATCTTTGAGGTAGGTGATATAGTTCTCCATCAGCCTGTTCGAGGCAGAAACAGAATTAATATCGGCTTCCCCCTTATTGGGCAGATAGCTCAATTCCTCAAATTGGTTTACCCGTCTTTCGGCAACGGTTCGGTCAACCCCCAGGTTCAGTTTATAATTTAAGTTTTTGGCCAATTTCACGTCAACTGATAAGTTGGCCAAAATGCGATCTGTTTGCGTAACATCATCTACCAGGTTTAGCATAGCCACCGGGTTACGTGTAGAGACGGAATGCTGGTAATAGGTACCATCATCATTCTTAATCGGGAAAGTTGGATTAAGCTTAAGAGCCGACAAAATTAGGTCGCCTTCAAATCCCGATCCTGCAGCTTCAGTAATCGGAGCCCGCGTATCCTCTATATGCGAAGCAACAAGACCAGCGTTAATCTGAACTTTATCGTCGAATGCTTTATGGGTCACTTTCACGCTTCCGTTAATTTTTGACATGTCAGTTGATTTGACAATTCCTTCCTGGTCCAAATAACCGATGGCCGCCTGGTAAGTAAACTTTTCGCTACCACCTCCCATGGAAATATTGTGACTTTGAGTTACAGCTGCCTGGTAGATCTCATCCTGCCAATCATATGAAGCATCTAAATCCAATAATTTCGATCCATCAGGTTTCGTGTACGAACGGAATTCTTTGGCCGTTAACAGATCTAGTTTTTCGCGAATAGAAGAAACTCCCACATAGCCATCATAAGATATTGTTCCTTTTCCGGCTTTACCTTTTTTCGTGGTAATTAACACAACTCCGTTTGCACCACGGGAACCATAAATGGCTGTTGAAGAAGCATCCTTCAAAATATCAATTGTTTCAATGTCATCGGGATTTATAAAACTCAGCGGGTTTTTATTGGAGCCGCCACCGTAACCGGCAGAGCCACCGCCTTCTGGTGTCAGATCCGTGTTATCCAACGGAACACCATCAACAACATACAAAGGTTCCTGACCGGAACGAATGGAGTTTGAACCACGAATACGGACAGACATGCCGCCACCCGGCTCACCACTGTTCTGCGTAATGTTAACACCGGACACACGCCCCTGCATCATTTCAACCGGTGAAGAAGCTGTCGCTTTATTCATATCTTCAGTCGTCAATCGGCTGGATGCTCCTGTCAGGTCGCTTTTCTTTTGAACGCCATATCCAATGGCCACAACCTCTTCCAGGCCAATCGTTTCTTCCATCATTTTTACATCGATAACCGATTGACCGGCAACGGCAATCTCCTGTGCTTTCATTCCGATAAAAGAAAACTGCAACACCGCATTACTGTTTACTTTCAGCGAATATTTTCCCATCCCATCGGTAATGGTACCGTTCGTTGTACCTTTTTCCAGAACTGTCACTCCCGGCAGCTCAAATCCGGTATCATCAGTAACTGTACCGGTAACTGTGACCTCTCCTTGCTGGTTTATCTTCACTTCGGAGGCATCTTTGCCTTGGTGAATGACAACCAATTTGTTACTAATGGTGTAGGTTAGTCCGGTGTCGGCGAGAAGTTCGTCCAGTACCTCATCAATCGTTTGATCTTTAAAATCAATGTTGACATACTTCGACAGGTCAACCTCCTGTGCATTATAAAAGAAAGAGAATTCAGATTGATCTTCAATCTGGCTCATGACTTTTTCGATAGTCATATTTTTACCTGTAATATTCAGCTTTGTATTTTGTGCTAAGGTTGCAGCAGAAACATGCAACATACAGGCCAACATGAACAAAGAAAATAATTTCATAATCCGAAAGATTTTGGGAAAGTTTACCTGTAGGGCATACTCCCTCCCGTTACGATTTTTTTTCATACTTTTGAGACGTTTAGACAATTAATTATTGATTGTTAAGGCGGGATGTTGTGGCGACATACCGCCTTCCTTTTTTACATACTATTTGATTTTAAGTACAGCTTAAATTCTCTGAAATTTATTTTTGTGTAGTCAATGGAAGTAGTCAATTTCAAGGCATCCAGTACTTGCCAGATTGTTTCCTGATTTTTAAAACGGCCGGTATACACCATCGAATCAAACTCCGGGCCTTCATAAACCAGTTTTACATCGTACCAACGCTCTAATCGGCGAATGAGATCGGGAAAAGGAATAGCCTTAAAATTAAATTCACCGTCAACCCAAGCTAAATCTGATTCAACATCTGCTTCGCTTAATACAGCTTTCATCGTTTGCTGGTCGAAAGTTATTTTTTGTCCGGGCTTAAGAGTGATCGTTCTCATATTTTTGGTTTGAAGTGTGATCCTTCCCTCCGCCAATGTTGCACCTATGTTTGTATCTTCGCTATACGAGTTCACATTAAACTTTGTTCCCGTTACAACAATATCAAACTTATGTGTCTGAACTTTAAACGGATTGCTCTTATCCGATTTGACTTCAAAATAAGCTTCTCCCTCTAAACTTACCTTTCGGTTTTTGGCTGAAAAATCAGGTGCCAACTCCAAGTGACTATTTGAGTTCAGGTTCACCTTGGTTCCATCGGCCAAAACAATTTGAGAATGGGAACCTTTGGGAACTTGAAAAGATTCGACCATACTTTTGTTGCCCGTTTGGAGAAATGGAATAAACTGAGCTGCGAACAAGCCAATAAGTAAAATGGCAACCGCGGCGGCAACATTTGTCCATATCGGTAAAACACGCTTAGGGGACGCTTTCCGGGCTTGTGTTTTATAAAAATAAAGTAATTGTTGATTAACATCAGCCGTTACTGGTTTTGTACTATCCCAGGTATCTTTGATGCTGTAGAAAAGTGATTTATTAGAAGGATCAGCCTGAATCCAGTTCATCAGTTCAGCTTCTTCATCACGCGACAATTCGCCGTTTAAGTAGGCGCCAATCATCTGCTCTATTTTATCGGTCATCTTCATGTATCAGGCATTTACACCTAACACAACTAACGGTAAAAAACTACGTCATGAAATTTAAGAAAAAATCAATTATTTCCCTAATTGATAGATATTCAACAAAATACGAATGACTCTTTCAGACAATTTTTTCCGGAGTTCATTGAGAGCACGAAATATTCTGGTTTCAACAGTACGAACCGGAAGTTGCAACCGATCTGCAATTTCTTTGTTTTTGAGTCCTTCAAACCGACTGAGTTCGATGATCTCGCGATTAATGTCTGAAAGGGAATTGACGGCCTCATAAATCTGATCCAGATTTTCCTTTTGAATAAGTGATTTTTCGCCGCTCTCGTAATACCGAATTTCCATTTCGGACTCCAACGACTGATGATGCTGTTGATGCTTACGGACGATTTTCTGATGTTTCAAGTAATTAAGGCTCTGGTTTCGGACGGCGCTAAACAAATAGGCTTTCAGATGCTCATCACCGAGCTGTTGTTTTTCTTTTTCCCAGACAAGCGTAAATACGTCCTGAACAATGTCCAAAGCAACCGATTCGTCAGCAACAAATTTGTGGGCATACAAAAAAAGCGAGTCATGGTATTTTCTGAAAACCTGTTCAAAATTTGGCATAATCTCAGACTTCCGATCAAGTTAGTTTAGTTTTTTATGTCCAGTTTCAAAGCTGTCTTTCCACTGTCGGAATTAAAGATAAGGAAAAGCATTTGAAATCAGAAAATGCCTTGCGGCAATAACATCGCAGATGAAAGACCTCTGGCTTATCGCAAACGTTTGCACAAGAATATCTCGCTCAACTAAAAATTCCTTATTCTGTTAATTTTAAATGCTTTTAGGCCGGAAGGCATTTTTTTGCAAAAAATCTTCATCTAAAACTTAATTCTTTTCACCTCTTACGCTCACAAAGCAACGAAAACAAAAATCCCGGCTAATGACTTAACCGGGATTAACAATATAATGTTGCTATTCTAGTCTTCTATTAATATCGTTTTTCCTTTTAGTTGGAATCGACCGGAAACAGTTCTTGTATCAGCATCGGTGCGTCCGTCACCACTTTCTTGCTCGCCCCCGACAGCAACGGTAAACCAACCCGGTTCAACCACACATACGTCTTTTTTATTAATCATTGAAAACTGACGCGGTGTCAATGAAAAACGCACTGTTTTAGTCTCTCCTTTTTTCAAATGAATGCGTTTAAAACCTTCCAATTGTCGGATAGGACGTGGTGTTGACGCTTTCTCATCGGTCAGGTACAACTGAACAACCTCATCACCATCCATTTCGCCGGTATTAGTTACATCAACCGATATCGTCACGGGTTCATTCATTCGGGTACTATTTGGCATTTGTAAATTGGAGTACGCGAAGCTTGTGTAACTCAACCCAAAACCAAACGGATAAAGCGGCTCCTGCCTGAAATAGCGATAAGTCCGTCCTTCCATGTCATAATCCTCAAACGGTGGCAACTGATCGACCGACTTGTACCAGGTAACGGGCAAACGTCCGGCGGGATTGTAGTCGCCAAACAGCACATCGGCAATCGCGTTTCCTCCTTGCTGTCCGGGATAGCCGGCTGTCAGGATTGCGGGGACATTTTCGTTTGCCCAATTGATTGAAAGCGCACTTCCGTTAATCAAGACCAATGCAACGGGTTTGCCGGTAGCAACGATCGCTTTCATCAGCGCAACTTGCGTTGCAGGTAAATCGAGGCTCGTGCGGTCACCACCTGAGAAACCGTCAATCTGAATCTTCATTTCTTCCCCTTCGAGGCGTTCATTCAAACCCAAAGCCAATACGACAACGTCCGCTTTTTTGGCGGTTTCAACGGCTTGTTGCAACATATCATCCTGCGGAACAGACCACAATAAACGAGCCGTGGCATCACCGTAATAATTTTGATATTTAACTTCAACTTTATACGACTCACCAGCAACCAAATCAATTTTGAGTTCTCTCATCCGTGGATGATGCTCATTATTTCCACCTTTTTCATCATCGCCAAACTCAATGGTCATATACGGTTTTCCCCAATCACTGAAATAGTAAGTCCCTGTTTTAGGTGCGGTTATAAACCCGGTCCAACGAATGCTGTAATTCCCGGGTTCCAATCTTGGATCCGGTGTATCGATGTCCCAAACAAAATCAATCTTGTCGTCAATTTGAGTGAAGAGCGGTTCACCATCCCACTTGGCGTTGCCAAAATATTCGGCTTTTAGTCCTTGCTCGCCATCGGCAGTTTTCAAATAAATTGACGGAATGGCTTTCATGGCCGGGATGCCGTTTGCCAAATCGCACCCTTGTGCATACAACACCTCGGTTTGAGGAACCAGTTTATTCTGAATACCCTTCAACACAGTAACCGGATTGCTGGGAACACCACTGTAATTTCCCCATAACGATTGCACATCATCAGCGTTTGGGCCGATAACCGCGATGGTATTTAAATCCTTTGTAAATGGAAGGGTTTGGTTTTCATTCTTTAGTAAAACAATACTTTCCTGTGCCGCTTTTCGGGCCAGTGTGTTGTGTGCAGCATTATTATTAACTGAATAAGGAATTTGTGCATATGCTACTTTTTCCATCGGATCGAACATTCCCAGCTTAAAACGAGCCGTGAACAGCCGTTTAACCGCAACATCCAATTCTGCTTCTGATAGTAAACTATCTTCAACCGCTTCCGTCAAAGCTTCGTAGGTACTTCCGCAGTTCAGGTCGCATCCCCGGGTGATAGCCAGTGCCGCAGCAGCAGCCGCATCCGGCACGACTTTATGATATTTCCAGATATCGGCAATTGCTCCGCAATCGGATACAAAATAACCATCAAACTTCCATTTGTCTCTCAAAATATCGAACAACTCAGTATTTGCACAGGCCGCTTCACCCCGAAAACGGTTATAAGCTCCCATGACCGAATAAACTCCTCCACCAATGACCAAGGTTCGGAAAGCCGGCAAATAAGTTTCCCGCAGATCACGCTCACTTACTTCGGCATCAAATTCGTGTCGCAGCGGTTCAGGGCCGGAGTGAACAGCATAATGTTTAGCTGTCGCGACCACTTTCAAATATTTGTCGTCGTCACCTTGCAGTCCACGGACAAATTCCATCCCCATTTGTCCGGTTAGGTAAGGATCTTCACCATAAGTCTCGTGTCCCCTTCCCCAACGCGGATCGCGGAAAATATTGATATTGGGCGACCAGAAGGTCAGCCCCTGGTATATTCCGCGTTCACCACGACGCACAAATTCATGATGCTTGGCCCGGGCTTCATCAGAAATAACCGATGCCACATCGAAAATCAAATCTTTATTCCAGGAAGCAGCTATTGAAATAGATTGTGGAAACACAGTGGCATAACCGGCACGGGCAACCCCATGCAAACATTCGTTCCACCAATTATATTTAGGGATTCCCAAACGACCAACTGCCGGAGCTTCAAATAATGTTTGATCAATTTTTTCCTGAAGGGTCAAGCGGGAAACCAAATCATCGACCCGCTTTTCAATGGGTAAATCAGGATTTTGAAAGGGATATTGGTACTGAGCCATCAAATTCAGGCTCATTCCTGCCACAAGGGCAACAAGTAAAAGTAGATTTTTCATAGATAGGTTTTATCTGTTCTGTTCTGGTCTGTGAATTTAATTCATATTGTTGAAATATCTATAATCCAGCATCAAAAATAATTGACTGACATTCAATTTTCAACTGCAGACCTATTGACCAGTACGAAAGATCGTTTTTACTGTTTTGGAATCCAAACTGTTCGAGAAGTTCCGTTTTCCTTTTCAGCGTAAAACGGTTGTAATACCAAGGTGTGATCAATGATGCCACTAAAAGTGAAGGTTGGCATTTTTCCGGGAGGAGAAACAAACTGAAGGTATTTTATCGGATCGGTATCGGCAAAGCCCGACACCAACGTACTGTCTTTGATATAAGTTAAGAACAAGGGGCCGTAAGTGAAAGCAAACTGACCCTGTTCATTTTCAACCACCTCAGGCCGTAATCCAAGGATCACCTCAACTTCATCGCCATTTTTCCATTTCTTGGCAATCTCCGTGTACTGCCCGGGATGAACCGGGTATTTTACACCTTTCACAGTTACAGCCGATATCTTCGACCATTCCGGAATCCGAACATACAAATCCATGTAACGTGTATCTTCTATTTCAACCCGAAACGTAATTCTCCCATCGTTTGGATAACTTGTATCCTGTATCAACCGTATTTTACCGCCGGTTGTATGCTCAAAATCCAGGGTCGAATTGTTGTATATATTCACATAAATGCGATCGTAACGACGCGTGTAAGAAACTGATTTAACGGCGTCTTCAGTCACAACGCCGGGCGACTGGCTGTTAAAGAAGACTTTTTCAAGTTCATCTGCAAAGCAAACCAATCCGGTATACTTCAATAGCGAATCGTTCAGCTCAGTCCATTTCTGCAAATCTGCGTCAGCTAAGTTTTCAAAATTAAGCGCCACATCGCCGCGCATCGTTTCCCATTCTCCCAATAAGCTATCCGAAATTGTGGGGTCTCTTTGTTGAACCATTTGCCCAACCTTTTCCTGCAAATTCAAAATTCCCTCAATCGCTATGGGTTGACGCGCCGAATTTGCAGAGTCAAGAGGCATAAGACCGTTTGTTTTTTCAGCCAACACGCCACCAAGTGAAATCTCCGATTGCGGAATAGTATCTGAACTTCCGGCCTGTTCCGGGGCAGTTCGATATTTGCAGGCGGCCAAAAAAGATAGCAGTAACAATGTAAGTAGGAATTGCTTCGGTTTCATAAGTTGAAGTTGAAAATTTTACACATTCAACAGTCCAGTAGACCAGAGTGTTCAACAAAAATATTATTCTCACCTTTAAACGCCAATTGACGCTAAGAAAAATGGAAAGCCCTTTTCGAAAAACTTTAAAATTGATATTTTTGCCCTTTATGAAACAAACCACTCCCATTCTACTTTGCCTGCTGATTGCTATCGCCATGCTTTACCCACAATCTGTGCGATCGCAATACCGTATTAAAGATGTTGTTCCAACATCAAAAGGTGATTTGGAAATTACCGTCATTGGGCACTGTTTCTACCATTTCAAATTCAACCGCCTCAATATTTATGTTGATCCGATTCCAAATGTTGGTGACATCAGCATGCTTCCAAAAGCGGATCTGATCTTGATCACCCACGACCATCGGGACCACTTAAACTCCAATGTCATTCAGTTTTTGTCGAAATACGACACGAAAGTAATTGCCTCCAAAGCCTGTATCAAAAAGATGGATTTTGGCGAGTTTCTGGAAAACGGACAGCAAACCACTTTCGACGAGATTTATATCAAAGCAGTTCCCGCCTATAACGTTGTGAACGTACGTCCCGATGACGTTCCATACCACCCGAAAGGAGAAGGAAACGGCTATTTTTTGGTGTTTGGCGATAAAACCGTTTACATTGCCGGCGACACTGAATATATCGATGAAATGCGCTTTTTCATGAAACCGGATATCGCGTTCATCCCGATGATGTTGCCCTTCACCATGGACGAAGACATGTTTGTGAAAGTGGTCAAGCGCCTGAAACCGCAGATTGTCTACCCGGTGCATTACAACATTAAACTCGACTCGCTGGTGGAGAAAATGAAAATTGCCCTTCCGAATACTGAAGTCCGTATTCGATAACTTCTGCTCCATTCGGTCTTCTGTGTTTTTTAAAACCGAATTTTCACCGCTCAAGAACTTAGTCCAAAAGTTCTTGTTTTAGTATCAGATTTCGCCTAATCGAAAAGGCATGATCCGGAAGAATGAACCCAATTCTATGAACCTTAAAAACAAAATTTCCATTCAGTCGCTTTGGGCGGATGTAAAAGAAGCTATTGCCGGCAGCGAGCGTGATTTCACAACTACCAGCCTTGGGAAAGCAATTTTCCTGCTGGCTGTTCCCATGATTTTGGAGATGATGATGGAATCCGTTTTTGCTGTGGTCGACATATTTTTTGTATCGCGGCTGGGTTCCGACGCCGTTGCAACGGTCGGCATTACGGAATCCGTTATGACCATTGTTTATGCTGTCGGAATTGGACTGAGCACAGCGACTACAGCCATTGTTTCGCGCAGGGTGGGCGAAAAAGAACCACGCAAAGCAGGGAATGCAGCCTTTCAGGCCATTCTTGTCGGCGCTGTATTCTCCTTTATTGTTGCTATTCCCGGCTTTGTATTTGCCAAAGAATTTTTAATGTTGATGGGTGCCAGCGAAGAAATGGCTGCAGAAGGATTTTACTACCCGATGGTCATGTTTGGCGGCAACCTGGTGATCATGCTGCTGTTCATTATCAATGCTGTTTTCCGAAGTTCGGGCGATGCAGCTATTTCGATGCGGGTGCTGTGGCTCGCTAATATCATTAACCTGATTCTCGACCCGCTGCTTATATTTGGGTGGGGCCCCATTCCGGCTCTTGGTATCAAAGGTGCAGCTATTGCCACTACCACCGGACGAGGCATCGCGGTTTTGTACCAGTTCTACCTGCTATTTAAAGGCAACGGACGCATTCACCTGGATATCCGAAACCTGAGCGTTCGCCTCAAAGTGATGGTGAAATTGCTTCGGCTTTCCATTGGTGGAATATTTCAATACCTCATCGCAACCTCCAGTTGGATTATTTTGGTTCGAATGATTTCGGTGTTTGGCGCCGATGTTCTGGCAGGTTACACCATCGCCATCCGGATTATCATTTTTGCCTTGTTGCCCTCCTGGGGACTTTCCAATGCCGCCGCCACGCTTGTCGGACAAAATTTGGGTGCTGACAAACCCGACAGGGCTGAACGATCGGTATGGATTACCGGCAGTGTTAATGTGGTGATGATGAGTGCTATTTGTGTGATTATTCTGCTCATCCCGGAAAGACTCGTTCTGCTGTTCATTCAGGATCCGGGAGTTGTGCAAAGCGGAGTAACTACGCTACAATGGATGGGAACCGGCTTTATTTTTTATGCCTTGGGGATGGTGGTTGTTCAAGGGTTCAACGGCAGCGGTGATACACTTACACCGACAAAAATCAACCTCGTCTGTTTTTGGATGATTGAAATCCCGTTGGCCTACCTGCTTTCCATTCAGTGGCACTATGATTTGGCGGGTGTTTGCATGGCTATCGTGATCTCGGAATCGTTGCTGACGATCATCGGAGTCGCAATTTTCAAACAAGGGAAATGGAAATTGCGAAAGGTGTAATAATTTTGTCCTTGACTCACGGGCAAAAAAAAGCCGTTCACCGAAAAAGGGGAACAACCGCTATAACAAATTGCCTATTTTCGCTTCAAATCAAAATCTGAAACCATGTCAACATTGGGAAACATTATCTGGGTTGTTTTCGGCGGCTTTTTTATCTTTTTGGAATACCTGATTTCCGGGCTTTTACTTTGCCTGACCATCGTCGGAATCCCTTTCGGACTGCAAGCGATCAAGCTATCATTGTTAGCGCTTTGGCCATTCGGGGCTAAAATTGAATACATGGATTATGCGCCGGGATGTCTCTCAACCATTATGAATATTATTTGGTTGCTCATTGGCGGCATCTGGATTGCCCTGACGCACCTGGTCTTCGGATTGCTGTTTGCCATCACCATCATCGGAATTCCGTTTGCCAAACAACATTTCAAGCTGGTCAGTCTGGCTCTCACTCCCTTTGGAAGACGAGTTGTATAGCTAGTGAACAGTATTCAGTCGCAGTGTCCAGAAGGGTGGATGAGTTAGACTTGGAACTCGAAACGAACAAAAATCAGAACTTCCAAGGGGTATTTTTCATAAAATCCGCGTTAACACCAATGATAATAATATAAATTAGCGCCGAATTTTTAGACAATAACCACCCCAATCTCTATGAAGAACAAGATTATTCTATTGGTAAGCACCATGCTGCTTGCCGTAACCGCTTTTTCTCAAATCGAATTCGAACCCGGCTATCTGATTGACAACAACAATCAACGAATCGAGTGTCTTATTAAAAACAAGGGCTGGAGGTACAATCCGAAAGAGATCCAATATAAGATTTCAGAAAACGACCTTTCTCAAACGGCCACCATTGATGAGATTGCTGAATTTGCTTTCGATAAAGATGCTAAATTTGTTCGGGCGGAAGTTGAAATTGATCGTTCGAGCAATATTCTTAGTAGCCTGTCAAAAGATCGCGAACCGGACTTTTCAAAAGAAACTTTATTTCTGAAAGTACAGGTTGAAGGCAACATCTCGCTTTACGCTTATGAAGACCACACCGTACGCCGCTTCTTTATCAAAGATGCAAACGGCCAAATAGAGCAGTTGATTTACAAACGCTACATGCCCAAAGACAACCAGCTTATGGTTAACAAACGTTATCAACAGCAATTATTGCTTACATTAATGAGCCAGGGTTTAACAGCCTCCCAACTCGAACGAGTAGACTACAACCAATCTGATCTTGTGCGTCTCTTTACCCGCCTTCAGCAAAGTCAAACAGGGCGCGCAACTAACTTCGTTGCGAAGGAAAAACGGGATTCATTTAATTTCCGCATCAAAATAGCTGCAAACAATTCTTCGCTAACCGTGAAAAATGACCTCGATGATGAAACCAATGTCGATTTTGGTTCTAAAATAAATGCATCATTGGGATTTGAAGCAGAGTATGTAATGCCTTTCAAAAAAGGGAAATGGTCTATTTTTTCAGAGCCTGCCTTTTCGCATTTCGATTCCCAAAAGACGATTACGATAACCTCTCCCTCAGAAAGTATCCTTAATGCGGATATTTCCTTCAAATCTATCGATATTCCAATCGGGCTTCGCTATTACTTTCTACTAGACCCCCAGTCCAAAATCTTCGTTAACATTGCTTACGTTGTGGCTTCTATTAATATGGATTCAAAAATGACTTATAGAAGCCAAGATAATGAGCTTGTGACCCGTCGCAATAACAGCCCCGCGCACAACCTTGTTAGTGGTGCGGGATACAGCTACAAACATGTGAGTGTAGAGATAAACTACAGCTCAAGAAATATATCGAACAATTATATTTACTGGCAATCCGACTTAAAAACAATCGGTCTCAAATTAGCTTATCAACTCTTCTAATCCAGAGTCTTAGCCAATCTAAAAAAAAATCGCAGCTACCCAAGAAATTATTTAAGTAGCTGCGATTTCAACTTTAAACTGGAAGAAACTTCCAACTCGAAACTCTTAGTGCTGGTGCAAACCGCACTCTTTTTTCGAGTTGCTCTCCCACCACCAACGTCCTGCGCGGAAATCTTCACCCGGTTGGATCGCACGCGTACAGGGTGCACAACCGATGCTCACAAATCCACGATCGTGTAATACGTTGTAGGGAACGTGGTTGTCGAGCACATATTTTTTACAATCTTCCAATTCCCAATGTAAAAGCGGGTTGTATTTCGTGAGCTTGAAACCACCATCCCAGTTAAAGAATTCCAGCCCTTCGCGGTTTTGTGATTGAGAAGCCCGTAAGCCGGTAATCCAACATTCCATGCCTTTCAATGCTCTTCCAAGCGGTTCAACTTTACGAATATGGCAACACATCTTCCGGTTGTCAACTGACACGTAAAAGCTGTTTGGCCCGTTTTCAGCGACAAATTGCTCCAGTGGCTCGTGCTGTGGATAAAATGGAATGATTTGCTTGTTATATTTCTCAATAGTTCGCGCGTACACTTTATACGTTTCTTCGAACAAACGCCCGGTGTCCAGCGTAACCACTTTAATATCGATGTTGTTTTTGAAAATAAGGTCCGTGATCACTTGATCCTCAATCCCAAAACTGGTCGTGAAAACTACCTTTCCGGCAAAGCGTTCAGCCAATGCCTTCAATGTATCTAGTGTTTCACTTTCTTTAAATTCCGTATTGAGTTGTTTTGCTAATTCCTCGCTCATGATGCTATCTTTTTGAATAAAATGCGGCTCAAAATTACGTATTTTCATTCGAAAATATTTCTTTTTCGCCATTCAACACTCAGTATTAAAACCGACAGACAAAGTAAAAAGTTTTTGGAATGATTGGGATACGTGTTTATACACATTTACAGAGCAGAAAAAGGAAAAATCAACTTGCTCTGAATGAAGCAATAGCGGCCATTGCGAATTCAGATCACAGCGTTCTACCCCACCTGTTTCTTTACCTCCTTTAGCCGAGTGTATTTTTTCTTAAATAATTTGGGTAGCTATTTTGCAGACATCAAAAATTTATTTCCTTTGGCGCTTGTAAAGGTCGATGTTGTAATGTAATTTGCAAGGACGTGTTAAACTCGGCTTTTAGAGAAAACAAAGTTTACACACTTTTTAAAACCTTTTATTTAAACTATTAAATGGGAAAAGTATTAATCATCGGTGCAGGTGGCGTAGGTACAGTAGTTGCTTATAAAATGGCTGCACTTCCGGAAGTTTTTTCCGAAATTATGTTGGCAAGTCGTACCAAATCAAAATGTGACGAGATTGCAAACAAAATTGGTGGTAACCGTATTCAAACTGCTCAGGTTGATGCAGAGAACGTGCCTCAACTGGTCGAGCTGATCCGCACCTTTAAACCGGATTTAGTGGTAAACGTTGCCCTTCCCTACCAGGATCTGCCGATTATGGACGCCTGTTTGGAAACGGAAACCAGTTACCTGGATACAGCAAATTACGAACCCAAGGATGAGGCCAAGTATGAATATAAATGGCAGTGGGCTTATCAAAATCGCTTCAAAGAAGCTGGCATTACAGCTATTTTGGGTTGCGGATTCGACCCGGGGGTAACAAGTGTGTATACAGCTTATGCGGCCAAACATCATTTCGACGAAATCAACTACCTCGATATTGTTGATTGTAACGCCGGCGATCATGGTAAAGCATTCGCGACCAACTTCAACCCGGAAATCAACATCCGCGAGGTCACTCAAAAAGGAAAATACTGGAAAGACGGTAAATGGATTGAAACCGAGCCGCACGAAATTCATAAACCGGTTAACTATCCGGAAATTGGCCCGAAAGAATCGTACCTGATTTACCACGAGGAACTGGAGTCGCTGGTGAAAAACTTCCCAACGATTAAACAAGCCCGTTTCTGGATGACTTTCGGCCAGGAATACCTGACTCACCTCCGTGTGATTCAAAATATTGGCATGGCCGGTATTGAGCCAATCATGTACGAAGGCAAAGAAATTGTGCCAATCCAGTTTCTGAAAGCTGTACTGCCAAACCCAGGCGACTTGGGAGAAAACTACACTGGCTGGACCTCTATTGGTTGTCGGATTAAAGGGTTGAAAGACGGCAAGGAAAAGACGTACTATGTGTACAACAACTGCAGCCACGAAGTTGCCTACAAGGAAACAGGGACACAGGGTGTAAGTTACACAACCGGAGTTCCGGCCATGATTGGTGCGATGATGTACCTGAAAGGCTTGTGGAAAAAACCGGGTGTATTCAATGTCGAAGAGTTCAATCCGGATCCGTTTATGGCCGAACTGAACGTCCACGGGTTACCCTGGAATGAAGTTGAAAATACCGATTTGGAAATGGATTATTAATCCATCCGACATACAACACGAAAGCCCGGCATAATGCCGGGCTTTTTGTTTTTTATAATGGACGTGGGTGTTGCCTATAACCGTTGCGGAGAACAAAAAAAGGCTCCCGAACGGGAGCCTTTTAAAAATCAGTTATATTACTAGAAGTTGGAACCACTACCAGTGTCCCACCATAAACGCGTACTAATTAAATCGCCACCTTTCATTGTTGCTACGGCAGCAGCAACGCCAGAAGCATTACTTGTACGTTCTGCATCAACAAACGGCATCCTTTTAATCCATTCGTCAGCTGGAATTACACCCCAGTCTGAACTACTGTCGTTCTTGTAAACATGTGCCAACTTCGGATATCCGGTTCTACGGAAGTCAGCCCAAGGTTCGTTCGGGTTTGTGAACCCAGCAATCCATTTTTGTGTAATAATCTTTTCCAGTTTCTCTTCATTCGTTGCCGCTTCATCCCATGCCACTGTCACGGTTGAACGAGATACGAAGTCATTAACAGCTCCTTCATAGGCAGCATCATTATAATCGATCGGAGTACTTGTTGCATCGGCCAAATAGCTATCAACACCGCTGGCTCCCCATTCGGAGAATGAAGCACGCACCCCGGCTTCATAGTTTGATCCTGCATCGCCAGCACCGGTCCAACCGCGCAAGGCAGCTTCAGCCAGGTCGAAGTTAACTTCAGCAGCCGACATATATGGTCTTGACTCGATCGTTTCGAAACTTTCAGCAATTTTAGAACAGGTTGTGTGATCACTTTTAGCAACCAACGACGCACCATTGCGAATACCCTTGTATGGATATTCAGGGTGATCAACGAACAACGCTTCGTCGGTTGCCGGTTGGAAATATGAAGCGATACGCGGGTCTTTTAAACCAACCAGAAATGATTCCATACCTGCTGACATTCTTGTATCGTCCCATTGGAAGCAAATGATTGACAGGTAAAGGTCAGAACCGTACAACGAAATATAGAAGTTATCATCATTCGAAGTAATCAAACCAGCTGCATCTGCAATCGCTTTTTCACCTTCGGCTTTTGCCAATTCCGGGGCAACATTGGAGATACGAATTGCTAAACGCAAACGCATCGAGTTTACCAACTTCATCCATTGTTTAACATCGCCACCGTAGCTTGCATCGAAGTTCTTCATCCCCGCGTAATCTTCGTTTGCAGCAAAAACAGTCTGAATTTCATCCAAATTGGCAAAGAATGCATTGTACAAATCTGCTTCACTGTCATAGCTGGCTTCTGCCTGTCCGTAAGTTGAATAAATCACAGGACCATGATAAGTAGTCAAGCGGGATACACCCAAAATTTCTATCAGTTTCGCCCATTCTACGAACACATCGTAACCACCTTCTTCAGCTTTTTTAATTACTTGACTGGCAGGAGACATGAGGTTGTTATAAATCCTGTTCCAGTAAGTGTTCCAACGAATGTAGTAAGTTGTATTATTCACACCGCTTACAAAGGGAGTTGGAGTAGCCATATAGTCGCAGAACGATTCTGCAACCAGGTTTTCTTCAATCTGGTGACCAAAAATATTGCTCAACAAAGTCGGATAGTACGAACCGATGTGGTTGAAATCCTGAGTCGATGACTCATAGGTAATCTCGTAAGGATTAACGTTTGCCTCCTCAAAGCCATCCGTACAAGCGTTGGCGAAGAGTGCGACTACAATTATGAATAGTATTTTTTTCATGATGCTTCAGTATTAGAATGTGATTTTAAGATTGAAACCATAAGTTCTCGTAGCCGGAACATTAAAGTTATCCAATGATTGAGAGTTTAAATCAGTACTCATACTCAACTCCGGATCAAACGGAGCTTTTTTATACAAGAAGAACAGGTTTTGACCTACAACGGAGAATGAAGCAGCTTGCAACGGTAAACCTAATTTTTGCACATCAAAATCGTACGAAAGGGCCAATTGCGTCAAACGAATATTTGTCCGGTCATACACATAAGCTTCGCCGATACCATTACGGCCACCAATTGTTGTATAATACAATTCTGGATCGATCTGTGTTACAGCAGTTGTTCCCTGTACACCATCAATCACAACATATCCCTGATCACGGGCATCTGCCGTACGTTGGCTCACGCCGTAACCATCCAGAATTGACTCAGTCTGGCTGAATGCTTTACCGCCAATTTTGGCGTTTACCAGAAAGTTCAACGAGAATTGTTTGTAGTCAAAGCTGTTGTTCCAACCTAAGCTAAAGTCTGGTTCAAGGTTACCCATATATTCAATTGTTGCTGTTTTAGTTGGCGCCCCTGACGTCTCATCCAAAATAATCTGCCCAGCATCGTTTCTTTTGAATTTATAACCGTACATATCACCAATTGAACCACCAGCGTATACGCGCGAATAGTAACCTTCGGAAGTACCTAAGTCGATATATTTTGTATCATCTCCCGGATACAACTCGACAATGTCGTTGGTGTTTTTTGAAAAGTTCACCGATGTATTCCATTTAAAGTTGGTCGTCTCTACCGGAGTTGCAGTTACCGTTAATTCAACCCCCTTATTTACGATTTCACCGGCATTGAAGTATGCTTGCGTATAACCGTTGGCTTGCTGACTAGCACTTGCTGTTTCCAACAGCGCTTGGTTTGTACTTTTAATGTTATAGTAAGTGAAGTCAAATCCTATTTTACCATTAAATAAACGCCAGTCGGTACCAAATTCCCAAGTTACCAGTTTTTCAGGTTTTGCATCGGTAAATGGAGCAATAGTGTTTTTAGTGATGGCCGGAGTTACCGGATCAATGTTATCATTAACTTCGATCAAACCAAAAGGCACCTCATTGTTAACAGTAGAGTTTGAAGCCCGTACTTTGGCAAATGTAACGAAATCAGGCATATCTACCATTTCAGTTAAAATACCGGACAAACCAACAGATGGATAGAAATAAGATTCGTTACCAGTTAAGGCCAATGTTGAAGACCAGTCATTACGTCCTGATAAATCCAGAAACACTGCATCTTTATAACCGAATTGCAGGTTTCCAAAAATACCTTCTTTGATCACCTTACCTCCATAAATTGATTGGACAGGAACATTGTACGGTAAGTTCTGGAAATAAAATTCGTTTGGATAAACCAACGCTTTAGTACCATTATCAACGCTAAGTCCATCACCGTAAACAGCTTCCTGGTAGCTGGCACCAGCTACAGCATTCAAACTGATATCACCAAAATCATCTTGATAAGTAAAGATTCCATCGGTGTAAACTTGTTTGTCGTAGTACTTTTTGTAGCTCCAACGACCGTTTTTAGAGACATTTGTTAGGTTACCACCGGCATAAAATTTCTGCTCGTATGATTTGTTTGCATAATCGTAGCTTCCGCGAGCCTGGAACTTCAACTTATCGGTAATTTGATAGTCAATTGTCAAACTCGCAATAACGCGTTTGGTCAAGTCCAACTTAGGTTGTTTGTTAAGCAACCAGTAAGGGTTCGATTGCAAGTGGTCAGAAACAAACCAGTTTTGCAGGTCCATGTTGCGCGTATCATCGAAATATTGATAGTTTTCCTTGAAATAAGAAAAAGGTTGTGCACCTAAATCTGAAGCTGCAAGTGAAGTTGCACCACTACGTGGGAAAAGATACAAACCAGTTAACGGGTTCAGGTAGTAACCTGCAGTGTTACGGTTTTTGGTACGTTCCGACGTTAACATGATATTTGATGTCAGAGTCAACTTATCGTCCAGCAATTTAGTCGATTGCTTAAATGTCAGGTTATGCTTTTGATAGCTGTTATTTGGGACTACACCACCTGCGCCTGTATTTCCATACGAAAAATAAGTCGACATTTTTTCGTTACCACTTGTAACAGAAAGCGTGTTCACCAAGTTGTATCCGGTTTCAAAGAAATCATCCACATAGTTGTCAGCATAGTTTCCTTTTGTATTAGACCAGCTTTCGGCTGCACCGCCTTCACTACCGTAAGAGTACTGCAGGTCCGGTGTAGAAATGACATTTTCAAACATGGCGCTGGTATTGAAAGTAACACTTGTTTTACCCTCCTTACCCTTTTTAGTGGTAATAATGATTACACCGTTTGCTCCCTGGCTACCATACAAAATAGCAGCAGTTGCACCTTTCAGTACACTAATGCTTTCAATATCATCGGGGTTAATCTGAGAAAGACCGTCACCGCCATCGGTACCTCCCCACATGCCTGATTGATCGCCTTTATTGTTGATCATCGGGATACCATCAATCACATACAACGGATCACTTACCGAGTTAACTGATTTGCTACCACGCAACACTGTACGCGTAGAACCACCAGCTCCGGAAGTACTCTTACGAATTTCCAAGCCAGCTGTTTTTCCACTCAAGCCGCTCATAAAGTTGATGTCTCTTGCTTTCATCATATCTTCTCCGCTTACTTCCTGAGAAGAGTAAGTCAGCGTTTTCTTGTCACGCTTGATACCCAATGCAGTAACAACAACTTCGTCAACAGCAATGTTGTTGCTTTTCAACACAACATCAATTGACGTTCTTCCGTCAACCGTTACTTCCTGGCTTTCATAGCCCATAAATGAAAACACTAAAACAGCACCATCCGGGTTTTCCAGTTTGAATGTGTAGTTCCCGTCAAAATCGGTAGCTGCACCATGGACAGTACCCTTTTCCAATACAGCCACACCGGGCAGGGGTTCATTGTCTCCCTCTGAGACAACACGTCCGGTAACGGTTTGTGCCATTGCTGACACAGTCCCCATCAGGACGAGTACAAAAAATAATAAGAATAACTTCTTCATAGTTTGTTCGTTTTAATTTGATGAATACATTTTGGATCCATAGAGAGATAATATATAATTGTTCTTGCTTTTATTATGTCGTACTGACACATAGGTGTTACCGCACACACTTTCCGGATATTTATAATTTTTCACGTTCGTCATTGATTTCTCCTTAAATTCTGGTGATTACTATTTGGTCGTCTTGTTGTTGAGCCTGAGCATTGACTATTTCAGCCACAATCGTTAAAATTTCGAAAGCTGAATTACGAAGATCAAGACTCCCTGAGAAGGTTTCATGAACTAATTCGGGATCGTCAAGCTTGATGTTGACGTTATAATAGCGGGATACTTTTTTAAGAATGTCAGGCAATGGCTGTTGACGGAAAACCAGGTAACCATTGCGCCATGAAGTATATAATTCGGTCTCAACCTCTTGTTGTTTCATCCTCTTTGCGGAAACATCATAGCTGGCCATTGTACCGGGCTGCATGAGCTCCTTTGATTTTCCAATTAACGAATGGCCCTCATAACTTAACTCAACAGAACCTTCGACTAAAACAGTACTCGTTAGAGAATCATCGCGGTAAGCGCTCACATTAAAAACAGTACCCAGAACCGTCACATCTACTTCATTTGTCAGAACATGGAAAGGATGGCGCCGATCATGCGTAACTTCGAACATGGCCTCCCCTTCGAGATAAACTTCCCGATCCTGATTTTCGAAACGTGCGGGAAAAACTAATTTTGAACCGGAATTCAGCCAAACCGAGGTTTGATCGCTGAGGGTAATCTTAGTTCTCTTTCCGTAAGGTACAACAACCGTGTTAACCACCATTTCTTTGTGATCGACAGCCTGATTGACCGTTTCGGAAGCGTCAATCTCGATGAGATTACCATTCTCCGAATAGTCAATCACCGATTCCTCCGAATTGATATCAACCGTTTGCTCACCGGAAAGGTATAAGCGGGTTGATCCGTTTGTCGGCAATTCATAATCCTGCGCATACAATTTGATTCCGGACTCGCGATCAGACAGATACAAATAAGAAACACTGATAAAAAGCAAAAACATCGCAGCGGCACTAAAGCGACGGATAAACATTTTTCTTTTATACGATTGGATTGATTGTTGAATTTGATCGCCCAATAGTTGTTTTTGTTTGGGCATCAAAAAATTCCGGCTGTTCAGCAAAGCACGATAAATCCGAACAGCAAGACTGTAATTCGTATCTTCTCCCCTTACGCTTCCCGCCACATCTTCCCGAACCTCCGTCAACCGGAGATCATCTGTAAGGATATCTTCAACTTTATTTTTAATCTTTTCGTTCTTCATTACCGAGCTTGTTCTGTTGCTGCAGAATTAAAATTTCTGCGCATTTACAAACCATAAGCACGATAAGGCAAAAACATAGACAGGAAAAATTAACTTTTTTTATTTCTTTTTTAATCCAAGTCTAAAACAAGGATTCTTAAGTCTGACTATCAGCAACTTAAAAATATAAAATTTTTAACTCTTTTTATATTCTTTTTCGGCAAAATCAGAATTGAAACTTAAGACGCAGACCGACAGAACGCGTAGATGGAACACTAAAACTATCAATTGCCTGATCTTCGATGAGGGTATTCAGTGTAATTTCAGGATCGAAAGGAGCATCGCGGTAAAGAAAAAAGAGGTTTTGCCCAAAGAGGGTGAATTGCATCTTGTTGATGAATTTATTTTCAAACTTGAAGTCGTAAGACAGCATGAACTGAGCGAGCCTGATATTTGTGCGATCGTAAGTGTAAGCTTCTTTAATACCGTCCCTTCCTCCAACATAGGTGTAGTAAAGTTGAGGATCAACCTGATCAACAGGTGTTCCATCAGATAGAACTCCGTTAATTTTCACATAACCTAAATCACGGGCTTCTCCTGTTGCCTTACTTACACCGTAACCATCCAGCATCGCTTCTGTCTGGCTGATTACCTTTCCGCCGAATTTACCATTCAGCAAAACCTCACAGGTGAAATTCTTATACGTGAAGTGATTGTTCCAGCCCAAACTCCAACCAGGACTTGAATGACCGACATATTCTTGATTCTCCGTTTTGGGAATCGTTCCCGATTCATTCACCAGAATACGTCCCTGATCGTCTCTCAGAAACTTGTGCACATAGATATCTCCAAACGAACCGCCTTTCTGAATGATTAACTGGTAACCTTCATTATCAGACAGAACAATCGGATCTTTCAAATCAGGGTGCAGACTGACAATTTTGTTTTTATTGTCCGAGTAGTTCCAAGTTGAAACCCACTCAAAAGTTGAGTTCCGGACCGGCTTGACATATAAACTCAACTCCTTGCCCGAATTCATCAGTTTTCCGGCATTAATATAATAACTCGTATAATCAACTCCCGAAGGTGCGGGCAACTCAATAAACTGGTCGCGACTAATCACCCGATAATAAGTCAAATCGAAACCAACACGATTATCGAATAATTTCCAGTCAGTTCCGATTTCAAAACTTCGAATCGATTCTGGTTTTAAATCATCAAGGGGTTTTACGGTGTTAAATTCAATACCTACTTTCGTAATTTTGTTTTGTGGATTAATCCGATTAAACGGAACTTCATTGGAAACCATAGCGTATGAACCACGAATCTTCCCAAATTCTATAAATGAAGGCATCTCTGCCAATTCACTCACCAAAGCTGTTATTCCGGCGGAGGGGTAAAAATAGGAATCATTGCCTGTGCCGTAAAGACTGGATGCCCAGTCATTTCGCCCGGATAAATCGAGAAATACTTTTTCATCATAGCCAATTTGCACATTCCCAAACACCGCTTCTTTGATCAAACGACTGGCAAGTACCGAATTAACCATAACATTACTTTCAATATTTTGAAAATAAAACTCGTTAGGATAAATCAGACCGTCCGTACCGGTATCTACGCTCTCGCCCAATCCATAGGTGCTCTTTTGATAGCTGGTACCTAAAACTGCATTAAAACGCCATTTCCCAATTTGATCATTGAAAAAGAGAATGGCGTCGCCGTAGATTAATTCATCGGTAACATTCTCATAGACCCAACGTCCGTTTTTATCAACGTTTGTTATATTCGAACCGGCCTTATGCTGCTCTTCATATACTTTTCTTGCAAAATCGTAACTGCCGCGCATTTGTAACCGAAGATTATCGCGCAAATCATAATCAATAAACAAACTACCAATTAAGCGCTTAATTTCATCCGTCCGCTTTTCGTTGTTCACAATCCAATTCGGGTTCGACTGAAAATGGTCCTGAACATACCAATTTTGGAGGTACATATTTCGCTCATCATTGAAAACCTGGTAGTTTTCAGCATAGGCCGCAAAATTTTTTTCACGGGGAAACAAATACAATCCGGTTAGTGGATTCAGATAATAACCGGCCACATACTTATTGCTGACCTTCTCATTCGTCAACAGGATATTTGAACCGATTTTTACTTTGTCATTAAAAATGGTCGACGTTTGCTTAAACGCCAGGTTGAGCTTTTCGTATTTATTGCCAGGAATAACGCCTTCCGAAGCCGTATTGGAAACTGAAAAGTAGCTCACTGTTTTTTCACCGCCGCCACTCAATGCCAACGAATTCACCCAATTGGTACCATGCTGAAAGAAATCCTTGATATAATTATTGGCATAATTTCCTTTGGTGTACGACCAGCTTTCTTTGGCATTTCCAATACTTCCGTAATCATATTGCATTTCCGGAATATTCTGAATGGATTCAACCGTGAAGTATGAATTCAAATCAATTTTCAATTTCCCAGGTTTTCCTCTTTTTGTGTTGATCAGAATGACCCCGTTTGCCCCTTCACTTCCGTAAAGCGCCGCGGCATTCGCTCCTTTCAAAACGGTAATACTCTCAATGTCGTCCGTATTAACTTGGGAAAGTCCATCTCCCTGATCTGCCCCATCGAATAAACCAAGCTGATTTCCTTTGTTATTAGTCATCGGAATACCATCGATGACAAACAAAGGTTCACTGGCAGCACTGAGCGATTTATTGCCTCTTAACAGCACCTTCGAAGAACCACCCGCGCCGGCAGCGCTGTGATTGATCTCCATGCCGGCGACCTTACCTGAAAGTGTCCCGACAAAACTGTATTCACGCCCGTTTATCTCGTTAAAATCAATTGTTTGAGTCGCATAAGTCAATGACTTCTCTTCCCGGCGAATCCCTAAAGCAGAAACAACCACTTCTTCGACTCCAAAATCGTCAGGGATCAACACGACATCGATTCTTGCTTTGCCGTCTATATTGACCTGACTCGACTTCATCCCTACAAATGAAAATGTCAGGAAATCTTCCTGAACAGGAACTTTCAACGAATAATCACCATACACATCCGTGGTGACTCCGTAACTTTTTCCTTGTACAAATACAGAAACACCCAGTAACGAATTGCCGTTTTCATCCGTAACTTTTCCTTCTATTGTTTTCCATTCGTCGGAAAGCACACCATTCTGCTTACCCGAAGAATCGCCTGACTGGTCTTTCAGAATGATAATTTGCCGGTCAAACTTCTTGTAACTCAATCCGGTATTTTTCAAAGCTTGTTGCAAAACCTGGTCAACCGTAGAATCATCAGCCAAAACGGTTACTTTGCGATTCAAATCAACCTGACTGTCATTGTAAAAAACAATGAATTCGCTTTGTTGCTGAATAAGCTCAAAAACCTGCTTCAGGCTTACCTTCTTGAGTTGAGCGGTAAACCTGTTATCCTGGGCTTTCACCAATGAAAAAGCACCAATAAGAAACAGTAGTATAAAAAATACTTTCTTATTCATATTCCTCGTTACAAAACAACCAACATCTCCTGCCGGGATGTCAATCAGCAGGGTAATTAAGTGTTCCTATTCATATGTATAAAGAGACATTTCCGGAATAATGTTTCGCGTCTGTCATCCCTGGCTTCCCTTTCCAGGCATAATCATCTGCGATTTTCCGGCTCGGTGTGAAGTATTTCGTTTAAACCACCACGTTCCTATTCAACGCAATTCTGTTCACCGATCAGATCACTTCCTTCTCAACCCAATTAACACGAAATTCATGATCGTTCTTGCTCTTTTATTCTTATTACAGTCCCATCATCCACCACTTCTGTTCCGGTTATTTCTGATATAATTTCCATCACCTCAATGGCTGAACTTCCCAAATCAAGGTAACCGGAGAATGTTTCTGCTTCCAATTGTTGTTTCTCAAACTCAATTTGCACGTTGTAATACCGTGACAATCTTTTGGCAATATCGCCCAGCGTACTGTTTTCCAATACTAAATAGCCGTCTTTCCACGATGTGAAATTTTTCGGATCGACTTTGATTTGCACAACAGACTTTCTTTCCGAGTCGAATACAGCCAGCATTCCGGGAACCATTTTCTCGCTTGCAGGCATTCCCAACAACTTGTTTTTATACCGCAATTCAACCGATCCACGAACTAATACGGTGTTTACCGTTGAATCATCGTCATAGGCACTGATATTGAAACTGGTTCCCAATACTTTCACGTCCATTTCGGATGTTAAGACATAAAAAGGGCTTTTTTCGTCATGGCTAACGTCAAACATCGCCTCACCCTGCAAATAAACTTCCCGCTTATTCTGCTCAAATTTTGCCGGGTAGGCCAGCTTAGAACCCGAGTTTAGCCAAACAACGGTATTGTCGGGCAATTTCACGCGACTTCTTTTACCATAAGGAACAACAAGCGTATTGTAGGCTGTCGCTTCCTGAGACAAAACCTGCCCTTGCTCATCCGATTCATCAATGTTAATTTCGGTACCATTGGCCGAATAGTCAATTTTTGAATCGGTCGTTTCAATTTTAATTTCCTGGTTATTGGGCAAAAGCAGTCGTGTAAAACCTAAATTGTAAGACTGGTCATTCAAGGTGGCATATTGCTTTAATCCCGACCCGCGTTGAGCATTCAGAAACACCGTTAAGCCCAATGTAAAAACAAGAACTGCCGCGGAACTGAACCAAATCAACCGCCGACTGCGCTTTTCTCGATTGATACTTTGAAGAATTCGCTCTTCCAAAACCTTCTTATCGGAAAAGTTTAACGCTGCTTTTCTGGAACGAGTGGCACTCAATATATTTCGGGCCACTAAAAAGTCGTCATCGCCCCGGTTCAGCCTCTTGGAATCATCGTGCTCCAGCATTTCCCGCAACGAATCATCGGTTAATATATCTTCAGCCTTTTTATGTAAGTCCTTATTATTCATTTCTCTTTTAACAACAATAACCCGCCGGCATTGTCTTTCTTTTCTTCCCTTTTAATGTCCAACACCTAAACACCTGTAATAGAACTCGTTTACCAGGATGCGCTGAACAGTTTAAAACGATAGTATCTTTCGATGACGATAACGGCGGATCTATTTCATTAGCAATTCAATATTATAACATTTTAGGCGAATTCCTCATGAAAATAAATAAAAATAGCAGATCCTTGGTGTCCAATTGCTCGCGAATCGATTTGATTGACCGGTAAACAGATGTCCGCACCGATTCAACTGAAATGTCCATGACCACAGCAATTTCATGATAAGGCATATCCAACTGGAATTTAAGATTCAGAATTTCCTTTTGTTTTCCGGGAAGTTGATCGATTAACCGGTTAATCCGCTTCATTTGCATTTGCTCATCATCAGCATGTTCCTGTTCTGCAACCGAGTCTGAATGAAGCGATTCATTGGACATATTTTCAGAATAAACCAATTTTAAGCTTTTCTTCCCTGATGTTTGAATCTTCCGCTTGAGCGCTTTAAACAGGTAGTTCCGAATATTATCATTATCGGCCAGGTTTTTCCGGTATTTATACAAATCAAAAATCAGGTCGTGGATGCAATCCTTCACCAACTCATGATCTTTGGTGAAAATAGTGCCAAACGAAAAAAGAATATCCGCATACAGCTTGTAGAGTTCCTGAAAAGCCTCAGCATTTCCGGATTTAATTCTTTTCCAAAGAAAATAATCGCTATCGCCCCCTTTTTGCATAAACATCAGTTCCTATTCGTTCAGAAGAAATATGACAACCAACCCATTTCTATCTTCCTAAAAAACTGCCTTTGAATGAAACCGTAAACGGGGTGCAGCTTCAGTCTTTCCCAATCACTCAACTAACAGCCTTTTAACCAACGGTAACACTCAACAATCAAGCGATTGCATTCACAGTAATGTTTCCATTGTGAAATTAGAAGATATAAATCAACTTCCAAACAAACATATAAATTTGTGTCCGCAAACAATTATTACATTGTCACAAAAACACGCATTTAATATTAATTTGTCAATCGAACACAGTGGAAACCCTCAATTTAACAATCGAAGCGGCAAAAAAGATCCGTTTCGAAAAGAAGTCGTGATTGAATAACTAGCTGTTCTCCGCAATATCTCTCAGCACATCAAGCAGGTGAAGCCAAAATTTCCCGGTGGCTTCAATATGAATACGTTCGTCCGGTGAATGCGCGTTCCGGATTGTTGGCCCAAATGAGACCATATCCAGTTCCGGATACTTCTCCAGAAAAAGCCCACACTCCAGGCCGGCATGAATACTTCGAATAACGGGATCTTGCCCAAATAAACGTTTATACGATTGGGCTGCGATTCCCACAACATAACTGTTGGGATTTGGTGTCCAGCCGGGATAACCGTCTGAATGCTTTACCTCGGCTCCAGCCAGTTCAAATACCGACCGCACCATCTGTGCTGCTGCATATTTCCGGCTTTCCAGTTCGCTTCGCTGGCTTGTTGTTACCAAAACCTTAGAATCACTAACAAACTTCACCGACGCCATATTGGTGGACGTCTCGACCATATCTTTCATGCGTGTACTCATTTCGAGCACACCATGCGGACAGGCAACCAACATATTTAGGAATATTTCCTGACTTGCCTGTGTTAATACCTTTGCGGGCAACGTGGTGCTGCTGTGATCAACCACCAAATTAGGTTCGGTCCGTTGGTACTCAAATTCAACATCGGCCGAATAAATATTCAGCTCGGCCACCAACTGCTCTTTTTGAACTGAGGGCACAATAACCGTCGCTTCAGCCTCCCGGGCAATGGCATTACGCAAATTTCCTCCATTAAAATCCGCGATACGGACACCAAAATCGCGAACTGCCTTCCAAAGAAAGCGTGCCAGAATTTTGTTGGCATTTCCCCGTCCCTTGTGAATATCGTCGCCCGAGTGGCCCCCCCAAAGTCCGCGCACCATAATTTTCAGTGCAAATGAGTTGCCCGGAGTTTTTTCCTTCACGACTTCCAGTTCACCGATCGTATCGACTCCGCCGGCACAGCCAATAAAGATTTCGCCATCATCTTCCGAGTCCAGGTTCAGCAATATTTTACCGGTTAGAAAACCGGGTTCCAACGCGAAAGCCCCGCTCAATCCGGTTTCTTCATCGACCGTAATCAAGCATTCCAACGGCCCATGCACGAGAGCGGGGTTAGCCAACACAGCCAACTGAGCAGCAATGCCAATTCCATTGTCTGCGCCCAATGTTGTGCCATCTGCTTTTACCCATCCATCATCAATTACGGGAACAATTGCATCCGTGTCAAAATTGAAATTTTTATCCGAGTTTTTCTCGCAAACCATATCCATATGGGCTTGCAATATAACAGTTGGCGCCGTTTCATGCCCCGGGCTAGCCGGCTTTAAAATAAGCACGTTCCCAATCGTATCGGTTTTACTATCCAAACCATGCTCATTCGCAAAATCGATTAAAAACTGACGAATGCGTTCCTCCTTTTTCGAAGGTCGTGGAACCTGGCAAATGGCCTCAAAATAGTTCCAAAGTGGCTGCGGATTTATGTTTTCCAATTTCTTCATAACAGGATATTCAATTAAAAGTCGGGCACAATAAAGTTCTTCCCGTTGGTAAGCATCAAAGTTAATGGTTAATTACAAAGTACAAATCTGAAAAATAGATTTTCGCAACGAGTAAAACTCAGCGTGTATCGAGCCACCTTTCGATCTTATTTTTCTTTGTTTTCGGGTCTCCTCGTTCCGCCCTATCAACCGACTTAAGGATTTATTAATAAGCATTCATGGTGAAACCCGTCAAAACTGTTACCTTTGCGCCCCTTAATTGATAATGAAAGTTTTACTGCTATGATAACCGTTTCAAATTTAGCCATCCAGTTCGGTAAGAAACCCTTATTTGCCGATGTTAACATGAAATTCACGGCGGGCAACTGCTACGGAGTAATCGGTGCCAACGGCGCTGGAAAATCAACCTTCCTTCGTTTGATATCGAATGAATTAGATCCAACCCGTGGTTCAGTCCTAATGGGACCTGGCGAGCGTTTATCGGTCTTAAAGCAGGATCACCATGCCTTCGATGAATTCCCGGTTTTAGATACCGTTCTAATGGGCCATAAAGAAATGTGGCGTGTGATGAAGGAAAAGGATGCCCTGTATGCCAAAGCTGATTTTTCGGAAGAAGATGGAATGCTGGCTGCCAAACTGGAAGATGAGTTTGCCGGAATGGACGGGTGGAATGCTGAAAGTGATGCCGCAATGTTATTAAGTGGCTTGGGCGTAAAAGAAGATTTTCATTATACCCTGATGGGTGACCTGGATGCCAAAGCTAAGGTCCGTGTGCTGTTGGCACAAGCGCTGTTCGGTAATCCGGACAACCTGTTACTGGATGAGCCAACCAACGACCTTGACCTTGAAACGGTACTTTGGTTGGAAAACTACCTGGCCAATTGCCAGAATACGGTAATTGTCGTTTCCCACGACCGTCACTTTTTGGACAACGTTTGTACCGACATCGTTGATATTGATTTCGGTAAAATCCGCGCCTTCTCCGGAAACTATACGTTCTGGTACGAATCCAGCCAATTGGCTTTACGCCAGCAAGCGAATGCTAACAAGAAAGCTGAAGAGAAACGAAAAGAATTGATGGAGTTCATCAGCCGTTTCAGCGCCAACGTTGCAAAATCGAAACAGACAACCAGCCGTAAAAAGATGCTGGACAAACTGAATATTGAAGAAATTGAACCTTCAACCCGTCGTTATCCCGGAATTATTTTTCAACCTGAACGACAAGCCGGAGACCGTATCCTCCGCGTGGAAGGTTTGACTTACGAAGTGGATGGGGAAGTTTTGTTTAAAGATGCCACATTCACTATCGAGAAAGATGAAAAGGTTGTGTTCCTGGGAAAAGACAACAGGGTCATGAGTGCCTTTTTCGATATCGTCATGGGCGAACTTCAGCCGACAGCCGGAGAATTTGAATGGGGAGTCACCATCAAGAACGCTTATCTACCGATGGACAACACCGAATTCTTCAAGAATAAGGAAACACTTTACGAATGGCTGGGTAAATATTCACACGACACCAGTGAATCCTTCCTAAGAGGCTACCTCGGAAAAATGCTATTCGGAACCGACGATCTCCAAAAGAATGTTCAGGTACTTTCAGGAGGTGAAAAAATGCGCTGTATGATTTCCCGAATGATGTTGGAGCATCCGAACGTGATTGTTCTCGACCACCCAACCAACCACTTGGATATGGAATCGATTCAGTCGTTCAACAACAACATGAAAGTATATCCGGGCCAGGTATTAATGGCTTCGCATGACCACGAATTCATTGAATCGGTCTGTAGCCGGGTGATTGACCTGACACCTGACGGCGTGATCGATAAGTACATGGATTTCGAAGATTACCTGACTGATGAAAAAATAAAAGAGAACAGAAAAGCGAAATACGCTTTATAAGCGTTTTTCAATTCTAAAATACTTGAAGGGTGTTGTCAGATGACAACATCCTTTTTTTATGCCCTGAAATTAACCGGGCTAAACATCTTTTTTCACGGCAAGAACAAATCCCGTTCCCTCCCAACAACAGCACAAAAAATTTTGATCGTTAAAGTAGGGTAAAAACTTTGCCAACTGGATTTGAATCAAGAAAACAATTAAACAGACTTGATTTATGCAAAGCTATTTATCCATTTGCCTGGAAGCCGCCATCAAAGCCGGGCACGAAATCCGTTCGATTTATAACAGCCGCCACCAAAGATTAGAGGTCGAGATAAAGCCCAACCTGAGCCCGTTAACCAATGCTGACAAAAAGAGCCACCGGGTCATTACACAAACCCTTGCAGAAACCGGCTTACCGGTCTTAAGCGAGGAAGGTGAAAGCATCGCCTATGAAATTCGAAAAGATTGGCAGAAATTCTGGCTGATCGATCCGCTGGACGGAACCAAAGAATTTCTGAAACGCAATGGTGAATTCACGGTAAATATTGCATTGATTGAAGACTGTCAAGCCAAACTAGGTGTCATTTATGTGCCCGTAACCGGGGAACTATACTGGGGCGGAGAAAACATTGGAGCCTGGAAAACCACCTGTATTGACCTTCCCACAGACTTTGACGACTTGCAAAAACAAGCAATTCGCTTGCCTTTTCAGCGTAAATCAAAACGCTTACGGGTTGTTGGTAGCCGTTCATTCAAAACCCAAGAAACCCAACAATACGTCCACCAACTCCGGTCTGCCAACCGAAAAGTGGAATATAGCAGCATGGGCAGTTCACTCAAGATATGCCTCATTGCCGAAGGAAAAGCGGACGTTTATCCCCGCCTGGCACCGTCAATGGAATGGGACACCGCAGCCGGTCACGCAATTGCCAACGCTGCCGGCAAGAATCTAACCTTAATGGACCAATTAACCCCGCTCGTCTACAACAAACAAGAATTGACGAATCCATTTTTCATCGTATCATAAACAAGCCAATATGTTTCAGGAAGACATAAAACACATTTACCCGGTATTTGAACGCCTGACAAGTCGGAAGCAGAAAGAAAATAAACTGCGACAACGCTCAAAAGTAATTTGGTTAACAGGTCTCTCCGGCTCAGGAAAAACAACGCTTTCAACCCTGCTTGAGCAGGAATTGGTCAAGCGCGGTTTTCTAACGCAAATTCTCGATGGTGACAACATCCGTTCCGGGATTAACAGCAACCTGGGTTTTCACGCTGAAGATCGAATCGAAAATATCCGGCGAATTGCTGAGATCTCCAAATTGATGCTGCAATGCGGCGTCATAACAATTTGTGCCTGCATCAGTCCAACGGAGCAAATGAGACAAATGGCCTATCAAATTATTGGTCGAGAAGATGTGTTCGAAATTTTTGTCGACACACCACTTTCTGTCTGCGAACAACGCGACACCAAGGGCTTATACACAAAAGCCAGGCTGGGATTGATTAAAAATTTCACCGGAATCCACACTCCCTTCGAAAAGCCAGCAGCACCTGACCAGACTCTTTATACTGCAAACGAAACTGAGCGTCAATCAGTCAATCGAATCTTAACTGAAATACTTCCGACAATAACGTTTTAAATTCACCAACAAGATGTTTGAACAAAGCTCGTGTTTCCCAAAGGAAGCGAACCGAATCAATAAACACCCTTTGATCGTTCTGGGTATGCACCGATCCGGCACTTCGATGCTGGCACAATGGCTCACAAAATGCGGCTTCGATATGGGCAAGGAAATGATTGGCCCTGGCAATGGCAATAGTGACGGGCATTTTGAGGACCGTCAATTTTATCAACTGCATAAAACAATTTTGAAGGCCAACAATCAAACGTACAAGGTAAGCAAACCAATATCACTCAACTATTCACAGGATGTTGCCAGCCAGGCAGCTGCTCTTTATGACGACCGGAAGGATTTAGACTGCTGGGGATGGAAAGACCCCCGAACCTGCCTGACCATGGATTTGTGGCATAAAATCATCCCTTCCTACAATTGCATCATCGTTTACCGGGACTATCATCAGGTGGTCGACTCGCTCTTTCGACGCAAGCATAAGGCCATCCAAAACTTCAAAAACCCAATTGAACAGGGTATTCAGAAAATAAAATATCAACTATTCGAACAGCAAGCGGCCAATCACTTTCTAAACGTTTGGATTGAATACAACAGGCGAATTCTTGAAAATAGAAGACGCTTAAACGCATCAAATTACATCGTGATCAAAGAATCAAGCCTGGTTGACATCGATTGTATGATCTTCAAATACCTGAACCGGCAATGGAACTACCGGAATACGACTTTCATCCCGATTGACAGTATCTACAAACCGCACCTGATGAAGCGGACAACGAAAGAGTACGCCTTTGCTCCCCGACTAATTGAAAAAGCTGAAGCCATTCGTTCAGAGTTGGCCAAATTGGAGCACAAAACCCATTTGAGAATGATCAGGCTATAACCATTAAACCAGCTCCAACAAGTCAAAACTCAATTTAAAGCATCCTAATGTGGGGTCCTCTAAATTGAGTTTTTTATTCCTTTCGGTACAAACCCCACCCTGGTTGCGACTGCTTCAAGCCCGACGTATGACCGATCTTCCGGTATGCCATATCTCAGTCAATTTATCATTGTCGACAATCCCTCAAAAAGTTCATCCTAAATCGAATTAATTCTTTAAATTTGCCGTGCTTTTAAACAAAATAATTACGAAAACAAGAGTCTTTAACTGTACAATGGATTTTTCGGAGAAACAAAACGCCTATTATTTAGCAGTCTTTTCCGGTTCTCTAAAAATTCAGGTATGGATTCAGGTTTAAAACGAAAAATGATAAACATGTTTAGATCCTTTGTGATTGCGTCGCTCCTACTGTTACTTTGCGGAGCCCAAATTACCCTTCAGGCACAAACCAATTTTTCAACCGTCAAGGTTGAAAAACTATCCGATGCACAAATCAAACAAATAGTCGATGAAATCAACGATCGGGGTTTAACACCCAACGAAGCGACTGAATTGGCTCGTGCCCGGGGAGCTTCACAACAACAGATTGATCAGTTAATGGCCCGCATCCAGCAGGTTCAGCTGTCCGGAACAACGGGAAACAGTTCAGTATCGTATCGTGAAGGAGCGACTCCGGCCCCACAGGAAGCAAACTATTCCGACAGTCAGGTCGGTGCTCAAAAAAGTGCTTCAAAATCAACAGCTAAAAATAAACGAATCTTTGGCTACCAGCTTTTCAACCAGGACAATTTGAGTTTCGAGCCTTCAGTCAATATCCCTGTTCCTTCTGACTATGTTGTGGGAATTGGCGACGAACTCTCCATCAATGTCTGGGGAGCAAGCCAACAAACTTACCTGTTACAGGTCGACGGAAACGGTTCCGTCAATATTCCGGATTTGGGCCCGATTAAAGTGGCCGGACAAAATTTCTCAAAAGTTCGTTCCAATCTCTTAAACCGACTTTCGGCGATTTACAACGGTATGACCGGAAGCAACCCGAATACCTTCGCCGAAGTAAGTATCAACAACCTGCGCTCCATTAAAGTCAATGTTGTTGGTGAAGCCATCAACCCGGGAACTTATACGCTTCCGGCAACGGCTTCAGTCTTTAATGCCCTGTACCTGTCTGGTGGTCCGAACGAAAACGGCTCGTTCCGTTCCATTCGGGTGATGCGCGACAATAAGCTGGCCGGGGAAATTGACGTTTACGATTACCTCTTAAACAACAACACAACCAACAATATCGCGCTGCGCGACCAGGATATCCTATTCATACCAACTTATCACAAACGCGTAGAAGCCATCGGGGCTTTCAAGCGGGATGCCATTTTCGAATTGAAAGAAGGCGAAAACATCAACCAACTCCTGAGCTATGCCGGAGGTTTTACCGATAAAGCGTCTCAAGCACGTCTCTTAATTACCCGCTTTACGGAAGATGGTTATAAACTGGAGGATGTGAAACAAGACCAGTTTGCTTCATTTCAGCTGCAAAACGGCGATGTGATCCGGGCCGAAGAAGTAATCAATCTATTCGAAAACCGGGTCAGTATTGATGGTGCGGTATATCGTCCCGGAACCTATGCCTTGGAAGAAAACATGCACCTTTCCGACTTATTTAAAAAGGCCGGCGGATTGGTTCCCAACTATTTTGCCAGCCGGGGATTAATTATTCGTTTGGATTCACAACTCTATCCCAATACCATTCCGTTTGATGTGAATGAAGTGCTGACAGGAACCAATGATCCAATCATCCAAAAAGAAGATCAGGTGATCATCCGCGATATTTACAGCATCGGCGAGCAAAAGACAATCCGGGTTTTAGGTGAAATTATGAAGCCCGGAGAAATCAACTTCTACCGCAACATGACCCTTAAAGACCTCATCTTTATGGCTGGTGGTATGCGGGAAGCAGCGAGTGAATCGTATATTGAAGTTGCCCGGCGCAACAGCTACGAAGAAGCGGCCGACGTCAACAGCAAAATGGTGAGCTTATACACCTTTGCAGTCAGCCGCGATCTCGACTTATCGAGCGAGGACGCCGCCTTCATCCTGCAGCCCTTCGACCAGGTTTATGTGCGCAAAGCACCTTCGTACCAGCCTCAAAAAACAGTGACCATATTGGGCGAGGTGAAGTACCCGGGGCAATACAGCATCAGCAGTAAAGACGAACGCATCTCCGACCTCATTAAACGCGCCGGAGGATTGACACCGTTCGCTTTCGAAGAAGGTGCCCGCATGCGACGCAAAGTGGATGCCCAGCTGAAAGAGCAAATTGAAATTGCCAACCAAATGCGAATGGAAGCGGATACAACTTTGGAAGCCATACAGCACCAACAGTTTAAATCGCTGGAATTACAGCTGGCACAAATCCTCAACAAACCCGGATCAGAGAATGATTATACCCTGAAAGAAGGTGATGAAATCTTCGTCCCCTTGAAATCCGAAGAGATCTGGGTGAACGGTGAAGTTATGAACCCAACCGGTTTATCCTACGAAAAAGGCAAAAAAGCGAGATACTACGTTGATGCCAGCGGTGGTTTCAGCAGCAAAGCCAAAAAAGGAAAAATTTACGTTGTTTATGCCAATGGCACATCGGCTGCAACCAAAGGCTTTATCTTCCGGAATTACCCCAAAGTAGAACCGGGTAGCCAGATCATTGTGCCTCAAAAACCAGAGAAACAAAAAACCGAAGTAACAACCTGGTTAGCGATTGCCAGCACCTTATCGTCCCTAGCCATCGCCATTGCAGCCGTACTACGATAAAACACGATAAGACGAGGACACGAAGGCACGGGGGTACGCCAGCACGAGGGTACGAATATTACGATGGCACGGGAATACGAAAACACGAGTATAGCATATAACGAGCGTTCAATATGGATAAAATAAAATCACATAAAGATTTAAACGTCTATCAGGAAGGATTTAAGGCTGCGATACGTATCCATGAGATTAGCAAATCATTCCCAGCCGAAGAAAAGTATTCTCTAACTGATCAAATCAGAAGAAGCTCTCGCTCTGTTTGTGCCAATTTAGCTGAACTATGGAGAAAAAGAAGATATCCTAAGAACTTTGTTTCGAAATTAACCGATGTTGAGGCAGAAGCCTCAGAGACACAAGTATGGCTCGACTTTGCTCATTCTTTTAATTACATCAGTTACGAGGAGCATCAATTATTATACGACCGTTATGAACACATCATTGCGATGTTAATTAATAGGTGTTCGAATCCGGAACGATGGTCGTTTAAGCAATAAGGACACAATCGTGTCGACGTGTTTGCGTGACAACGTGATTTCGGGATCGCACAAGCTACAACAAAAGACAAAAGATAATTATGACGACAAAAGATAATACAAGTACGACGACAAACACAGACGATGAAATCGATCTGATCGCTTTAGCCAAAACACTCTGGGATGGGCGGAAAACTGTCATTAAATTTACACTCATTGGTATGGCTTTAGGGCTGCTCTTTGCCTTATTGAGCCCGAAAGAATATACAGCCTCAACCACTATGGTGCCGCAAACCGGAGGTAGCATCGCCAGCAAGTTGGGTGGCCTGTCTTCGTTAGCTTCCCTGGCCGGGGTAAGCATGAGCAGCGCTGGTGATAAAGAATCCCTTCTACCGAATATTTATCCGCAAATTGTTCAGTCCATTCCCTTCCAGCTGGAACTCATGAACAGCACCTTCAACTGCCCGAAAGTCGATCATCCGGTTAGTTTATATGACTACTTCGTCAACTATAACAAACCGGGAGTACTTGGAAACGTCAAAAAATACACGCTGGGACTGCCGGGGTTGCTGATTGGTGCGCTAAAAGGAAAACCGGAGCAGGGAGAATTACTGGACACTACACTTTCGGCCAGCATACTGAATCTGACCGAAGATCAGGACAAAATCGTGAAAATACTGCAGGGACAAATCAACCTGGAGATCAATGACAAAGAAGGCTTCTTAACAATAAGCAGTCGTTTCAGTGATCCGCTGTTGGCCGCCCAGGTAACCCGGAAAACGCAAACAATGCTGTTGGACTACGTTTCACGCTACAAGCTCGACAAAGCAAACGAACAACTGAAGTTTATAGAAGCCCGGTATGCAGAAAAAAAAGCGGAATTTGAGCTGATTCAACAGGAATTGGCAGAGTTCCGCGATCGCAACAAATACATTACAACCGCCACCGCCTCGACCCAGCTTGAACAGTTGCAAACACAATACAACCTGGCTTACGCCTTGTATTCCGACTGGGCGAAACAACTGGAACAGGCGCAGGTACAAGTGAAGGAAGACACCCCGATTCTGACGATTATCGAGCCGGTACGGGTACCGTCAGAGAAATCAAAACCCAACCGCCCAATGATTTTGATCATCTGGGTCTTTCTGGGTGGAATCCTGGGAACAGGTTTGGTCTTTGGCCGGGAGTTCTACGGCTCTGTCAAAAAACAGTGGAACACTGCGGGTTAATCAACGAGACGCTACCTGAAGGCCGCACTAGTCGCTTAGCGGTTCAAACCGCTTAGCGACTAGTGCACGAAAAAAGAACAGCCCATCGAACCCAAATCAACAATTCCCGTCAAATCACAAAGGTCGCTCAATACACAAAAGCCGCGGAGCAACGCCAATCCTTCAATCCTTTAATCGTCCCTCCTCGGAATAAAAGACCAATTGATCCATTGTTAATTTTGTTTGAAGCTTTAAAATTAGTGCCTGATTTATTGTGCTCATCATAAAACAGGGTCTTAACTTACAACAGAAATAAACAGGAATAATTATCGAAACGTATATCAATTCGTATAATTCGCTTTAAATATGATACCTTCTAAAATTACCAAAATTGCTTGTATCGGCGCCGGCTATGTCGGCGGACCGACCATGTCTGTGATTGCGCAACAATGTCCGCACATCCAGGTAACAGTTGTTGACTTAAATGAAAAACGGATTGCTGCCTGGAATGATCCGGATCTGACCAAGCTTCCGGTGTACGAACCCGGACTGGATCAGGTTGTTGGTGAAGCCCGCGGGCGTAACCTCTTTTTCTCCACCGATGTGGACCAGGCAATTGCTGATGCACAAATGATTTTCATGGCGGTGAACACCCCCACCAAAACCTTTGGTGTTGGCAAAGGCATGGCTGCCGACCTGAAATACGTCGAGCTCTGTGCCCGTCAAATTGCCCGGGTAGCGAAAGATGATAAGATTGTCGTGGAAAAATCAACCCTCCCCGTTCGCACGGCCGAGTCGATCAAAACGATCTTTGAATCTGAAAGCAATGGCGTTCAGTTTAAGGTACTTTCCAACCCGGAGTTCTTAGCTGAAGGGACCGCCATCGAAGATTTGTACAAATCCGACCGGGTCTTGATTGGTGGTGACGATGATGAGGCCGGGCAAACGGCTATTAACGCCTTAGTCGACATATACGCCAACTGGATCCCGCGCGAAAAGATCATCACAACCCGCTTGTGGTCGTCCGAGTTGTCCAAATTAACCGCTAATGCCTTTTTAGCGCAACGGATCTCCAGCATCAATGCCATTTCTGCCCTCTGCGAACAAACAGGTGCCGATGTCGACGAAGTTGCCCGTGCGATGGGAATGGATAGCCGGATTGGATCGAAATTCCTGAAATCCTCTGTTGGCTTTGGCGGTTCCTGCTTCCAAAAAGATATTCTGAACCTGGTTTACCTGTGTCATCACTTCAATCTGCCGCAGGTGGCCGACTACTGGGAACAGGTCGTGATCCTGAACGATTACCAGAAACACCGCTTTGCCAAGCGCATCATCGATAAGCTGTTCAATACCGTTTCCGGCAAAAAAATCGCCTTCCTCGGATGGGCCTTTAAAAAGGATACCAACGACACCCGCGAATCTGCCGCCATTTATGTCGCAGACGAGCTCTTGCAGGATCGGGCCGAAATTCATGTTTACGATCCTCAGGTTAGTGCCGAACAAGTCTACGCCGACCTGGAATACTTGCAGAAGCACCGTCGAACAAATTCGCATAATTCGGAACAATTCGAATCCCTTCGTGAAGAAGAAATCAAACAGCTGGTGACCATCCATGCCGATCCCTACACAACCATGGAAGCAGCACACGCCATCGCCATCCTCACGGAATGGGATGAATTTAAAAGCTACGATTGGCAAAAAATTTACACCAACATGTTGAAGCCCGCCTTCGTTTTTGATGGAAGGAACATATTGAACAGAGACGAGTTAAAAGCAATTGGATTTAAATTACACTCGATTGGTAAAGGATAAGAGACCAGACAAGAAGATATTAGATATTAGACGATAGACAAAAGAGCTTGCCCCCTAAAGGCAGGCTTTTTTTTGAATGGCAAAGTTTCTTTATGATTCAACTCCCTGAAGGGAGAACCAAACAAGGACTACACCAACACATCTCCGACAAAATGAGTTTTACACTTCATTTTCCGCGCTGGCTATAAATTAGCCGATCCGAACAATGCAATTGCATACTTTAGGCCTAGCTCGAAGCGCTCGACTGCACGCAGCAATAGTGAACGAAAACACGGAAGTGCAACGCGTAGCGTTAAGCATGTCGTGTTGAAAGTGAACGGTGCGCAGCAATTGCCTTGGGCAGTCTGGTCTTTTTCGTCTATTTTGTGACAGGACAAAATGGACAGCCCATCCGGCTGGAGGACAAGAAAAAAGAATATTCCCCCAAAGACAAGACCATCACCATGCGGCGAAGGCAAACCGTCCTTGTTTTACCCACTAACTCCCTGAAGGGAGAACCAAACAAGGACTACACCAACACATCTCCGACAAAATGAGTATTACACTTCATTTTCCGCGCTGGCTATAAATTAGCCGATCCGAACAATGCAATTGCATACTTTAGGCCTTGCTCGAAGTGCTCGACTGCACGCAGCAATAGTGAACGAAAACACGGAAGTGCAACGCGTAGCGTTAAGCATGTCGTGTTGAAAGTGAGCGGTGCGCAGCAATTGCCTTGGGCAGTCTGGTCTTTTTCGTCTATTTTGTGACAGGACAAAATGGACAGCCCGTCCGGCTGGAGGACAAGAAAAAAGATTATTCCCCCAAAGACAAGACCATCACCATGCGGCGAAGGCAAACCGTCCTTGTTTTACCCACTAACTCCCTGAAGGGAGGACCAAACAAGGACTACAACAACACATCTCCGACAAAATGAGTATTACACTTCATTTTCCGCGCTGGCTAAAAATTAGCCGATCCGAACAATGCAATTGCATACTTTAGGCCTTGCTCGAAGCGCTCGACTGCACGCAGCAATAGTGAACGAAAACACGGAAGTGCAACGCGTAGCGTTAAGCATGTCGTGTTGAAAGTGAGCGGTGCGCAGCAATTGCCTTGGGCAGTCTGGTCTTTTTCGTCTATTTTGTGACAGGACAAAATGGACAGCCCGTCCGGCTGGAGGACAAGAAAAAAGAATATTCTCCCAAGAACAGTGGCATCACCATGCGGCGAAGGCAAACCGTCCTTGTTTCACCCGCTAACTCCCTGAAGGGAGAACCAAACAAGGACTACACCAACACATCTCCGACAAATTGAGTATTACACTTCATTTTCCGCGCTGACTAAAAATTAGCCGATCCGAACAATGCAATTGCATACTTTAGGCCTTGCTCGAAGCGCTCGACTGCACGCAGCAATAGTGAACGAAAACACGGAAGTGCAACGCGTAGCGTTAAGCATGTCGTGTTGAAAGTGAGCGGTGCGATGCAATTGCCTTGGGCAGTCTGGTCTTTTTCGTCTATTTTGTGACAGGACAAAATGGACAGCCCGTCCGGCTGGAGGACAAGAAAAAAGAATATTCTTCCAAAGACAGTGGCATCACCATGCACCGTAGGCAAACCGTCCTTGCTTCACCCGCTAACTCCCTTAAGGGAGAACCAAACAAGGACTACACCAACACATCTCCGACAAAATGAGTATTACACTTCATTTTCCGCGCTGGCTATAAATTAGCCGATCCGAACAATGCAATTGCATACTTTAGGCCTAGCTCGAAGCGCTCGACTGCACGCAGCAATAGTGAACGAAAACACGGAAGTGCAACGCGTAGCGTTAAGCATGTCGTGTTGAAAGTGAACGGTGCGCAGCAATTGCCTTGGGCAGTCTGGTCTTTTTCGTCTATTTTGTGACAGGACAAAATGGACAGCCCATCCGGCTGGAGGACAAGAAAAAAGATTATTCCCCCAAAGACAAGACCATCACCATGCGGCGAAGGCAAACCGTCCTTGTTTTACCCACTAACTCCCTGAAGGGAGAACCAAACAAGGACTACACCAACACATCTCCGACAAAATGAGTATTACACTTCATTTTCCGCGCTGGCTATAAATTAGCCGATCCGAACAATGCAATTGCATACTTTAGGCCTTGCTCGAAGCGCTCGACTGCACGCAGCAATAGTGAACGAAAACACGGAAGTGCAACGCGTAGCGTTAAGCATGTCGTGTTGAAAGTGAGCGGTGCGCAGCAATTGCCTTGGGCAGTCTGGTCTTTTTCGTCTGTTTTGTGACAGGACAAAATGGACAGCCCGTCCGGCTGGAGGACAAGAAAAAAGAATATTCTCCCAAAGACAGTGGCATCACCATGCGGCGCATGCAACTGAACCGACCTGAGCAACATTCCCGGTGCGCCTGAAACACCGGACACCACCCGAACCCCGGGTGTCACTTCGTTTTACCCGGGGCTACAAAGCTTTCACCCCTCCGGGGTAACAAACCACGTAGGTCTCTCTGCCCTGCGACCTCGTACTCTCTCCACATCGTGCCGCCGTTGCAACGCATCCAGGTGTCGTCATGCAATCGCCCCATCGTGCAAACGTGCTATCGTTTTTTTCCTACTTTTGCATCGCTATTAGAAAAATCACCAATGAACGAGACAAAACCGGAACAAAAACAATGGTTCGCTATCTATGTCAAAAGCCGAAGCGAGAAAAAAACCTGGCAACGATTAAACGATAAAGGCATTGCCTGCTATCTGCCCCTGCAGAAAAAACTCCGGCAGTGGAGCGACCGTAAAAAGCTGGTCGAGCTACCTTTTATCCCCGGTTACCTCTTTGTGAACATCAGCCGTCGCGAATACGATCTCACCCTGCAAACCGAAAATGTGAGTTGTTTTGTTACCAGCAACGGGAAAGCCGTTCCTATTCGGGAAAAAGAAATCACTGCCATGCAACAAGCGTTAAGCCAGCAGGAAATCAGTGTCGATCTCTGCCCCCGCCTGCTCAAGCCCGGTCAAAAAGTGGAAGTCATCAGTGGCCCACTGGTAGGGCTGCAAGCCACCTTTGTGCAACTAAAAGGCAAGAAAACAGTCGGCATTCGCATTGAGCAACTCCAGTCTACCATCACCCTCTCCGTTCCCCTGGACCAACTGGCAATCCGGGGAAATAGTTAAGAGCTAACAAATGACAACCTCCTCCACCCAAATGACAACAAATGACAATTGAATGCCCATCCGCCTCACTTACTCTCTGCTCTACTCTCCACCCCATACCACCAAACCGCAGAGAACGCAAAGTAGGCGCAAAGTAGGTTCCCTCTCAACAATTCAACCTCTTTCAACAATTCAACCTCTTTCAACGATTCAACAATTCAACGCTTTCAACCTCAGAGTCACACGGAGTCTCCCACTAGGTTCATAAACTGCGACAACGAATGACCATCATTGACAATAAATGACATCTTTCCTCACCGCATTTCTCTCTACCCCATGCACTCCACCCCATGCCACCAAACCGCAGAGAACGCAAAGAAGGCGCAAAGAAGGCGCAAAGTAAATTTCCGCTCAACAATTCAACCGCTTTCAACGATTCAACGATTCAACCGCTGTCAACCTCAGAGTCACACGGAGTCTCCCATTGAGTTCACAGACTGCGGCAACATTCCTCTCATTCCTCACGCCCCATTTTTAAAGATTAGTTTACAATAACAAATTTCCCACCAATCTCCTTTGAGTAGTTTTTTTATTCATTACATTTGCGCCATTAACCGGAATAGGACGATAGTTTAAAAAGCGCATTGTGATGTGCCCTAAAAAGCCCCCTCCAGAAACCGGAAAGCCCGCTCACCCCAATGGGACTGAGAGGGCGAAGCTGTGAAAAAAAGGTCGGAAACCAAACAAACAACTCACAGAAAACAAACAACTTAAACCAACGAATCAACCATTAAACAATTCAACCGTCCCCAACAATTCAACGATTAAACAGTTAAACAATTCAACGGCTTTCAACAATTCAACAACCCACAAGACACCAGGCAGAAATCAATCGCAGTGTTCATTCGCTGCAACCTGGAACTTGAAACTTAAAACCCGGAACTTGAAACCGTTCAGCAAACCGACCATTAAATGACAGGCCACGATGACACCAGATGGAAACAGCGATTTTCCAATTATAAAAAAGCCTTAGCCACTTTAACAAAAGGTATTGAACAATACCACGAAAAAGGGCTCTCCGACCTGGAAAAGCAGGGTTTGATTCAGGGCTTCGAATTCACCCATGAACTAAGCTGGAAAGTCATGCAAGATTTCCTGAAGGATAAAGGAGAAACCGGCATCTATGGTTCAAAAGATGCTACTCGCCTGGCATTTAATCGGGAATTAATCACCAATGGAGAACTGTGGATGAGCATGATTGCCGATCGCAACCTAAGTTCACATACCTATCAGGACGATATTTCAACACAAATCCTGAACCGAATTGTTAATTCCTATTTTGATTTATTCAAAAGCTTCGAAACCAAAATGGATCGACTATGCCGTATGGATTAAGCGATCAAACCTTAGCCAGTCTGCAACAGCTTTTTAGCCAACATCAGGAAATCGATGAAGTAATCCTTTACGGCTCCCGGGCAAAAGGCGACTTCCACGAAGGTTCCGACATCGACTTGAGCCTAAAGGGTACCAAGGTTGACTTTAGCTGTATTCAAAAATTAAGTATCGAAATCGATGATTTGTTACTCCCGTATTTGTTCGACCTTTCAATTTACAGGAACATCAGCAACAGGAAGCTAATCGATCACATTCAACGAAAAGGAATAACGATTTACAAAAAACAACAAATCAACGATTAAACCATTCAACGATTCAACCGTTCTCAACAATTCAACGATTCAACAATTCAACCGTTCTCAACGATTCAACAATTCAACAGTCCTCAACAACACAACAAAAAGTTACCAGTCGCAGTATTCAGCTGCAGAAACCTGGAACTTGGAACTTAAAACCTGAAACTCAAAACTCGCCCCCCCTCCCCATGCTCGAATCCCTAATCACCTCCCAAACCCGCTTAAAGCTCCTGCTCAAATTCTTTTTGAACAGCGACACCACGGCCTATTTACGTGGTTTGGAAGCTGAGTTCAAGGAATCGACTAACGCCATCCGGGTGGAATTGAACCGTTTTGAAGGTGCCGGGCTCCTCACCAGCAATTGGGAGCAAAACAAAAAAGTTTACGCGGCAAATAAACAACACCCCCTGTTTTCCAATATCCATGACATCCTCTTAAAACATGTTGGGATTGACCGGATTATCAAGGATGTGATTTCAAAGTTAGGGAAAGTCGAACGGGCTTGGTTGGTGGGTGAAATGGCAGCAGGAAAAAATAGCAAGGCAATTGAGATTGTTATTGTGGGAAATGAGATTGATGAAGAGTATTTGGAGAAATTGCTTAAGAAAGCTGAAGCATTAATTAATCGAAAGGTCCTTATTTCTACTTTTAAAGTGGAGGACGAGGATAGCCTACTAAAGAAAGCGAATAACAGTTTGCTTCTTTGGAAAACTAACTAAAAAAGACAATTTAAAACGATGAAGATACTAGTCACCGGTGCTGCCGGATTTATTGGGTTTCATCTCGTACAAAGATTATTAAACGAGCAAATTGATGTGGTCGGGCTTGACAACATCAACGACTATTACGATATCAATTTAAAATATGCCCGTTTGGCAGAAACAGGTATTTACGCTCCCAAAGAAAAAGATCATTCCGGAGGTAAAAACCGAACTTACCAAGAGATTGACTTTGGGAAGATGATTTCGTCCGTAACAAACGCCAAATATCGATTTATTCGCTTAAACCTCGAAGACAAACCGGCAATTAAACAACTTTTCGAACAGGTGAAGTTTGATGTTGTTGTTAACTTAGCGGCACAAGCCGGTGTTCGTTATAGCATTATAAACCCGGACACCTACATCCAAAGTAATATTGTTGGATTCATGAATATCTTGGAAGCTTGCCGTCATAATCCGATCAAACAGCTAATTTACGCCTCTTCATCTTCAGTATACGGTGCCAATGCAAAGATCCCATTCTCTGAAGAAGACCAAGTAGACCACCCCGTAAGTTTGTATGCTGCTACTAAAAAAAGTAACGAATTGATGGCACATACATACAGCCACTTATACAAAATCCCAACAACAGGACTTCGCTTTTTCACAGTTTATGGCCCGTGGGGGCGCCCGGATATGGCCCCTATGATTTTTACCAACGCCATATCGAAAGGTGAACCAATTAAAGTGTTTAACAATGGCGAAATGGAGCGGGACTTTACCTACATTAACGATATCGTAGAGGGCATTACCCGCCTAATAAATCAAGACGCTGACGAACCAAACTTATACCGACTATTTAATATCGGCAATGGAAGTCCTGTTAACTTGATGGAGTTTGTTTCGACCATAGAGATTGCATTGGGCAAAAAAGCCGAGAAGATTATGATGCCGATGCAAAATGGAGATGTAAAACACACTTGGGCTGATTTAAAGAAATTAAGGGGGGTAACAGACTACACTCCATCAAATAACATTGTAGAAGGTATTTCTGAATTTTCAAAATGGTATCTAAAATATTTTGCGCTATGAAAACACTTATCCTTGCAGGTGGTTTAGGTTCACGCCTATCCGAGGAAACCGTATTAAAGCCGAAACCAATGGTTGAAATTGGAGGACGTCCAATCCTGTGGCACATTATGAAAATCTACTCTAGTTATGGATACAATGACTTTATCATTCTCTGCGGTTACAAAGGATATATGATCAAAGAGTATTTTGCCAACTATTACCGGCACAGGTCAGATATGACCATTGATCTGGCCACTAACTCCACCACCTACCATAAGAACCATGCGGAACCCTGGAAAGTTACTTTAATTGATACCGGATTGGAAACCATGACCGGAGGACGGATTAAACGGGTACAAGACTACGTTGGTAATGAGCCTTTTATGCTGACTTATGGAGATGGCGTTAGTAATGTGAATATTGCCGAATTAGTGCAGTACCACCAAAAACACGGGAAAGCGATCACCATGACAGCTGTACAACCGGAAGGCCGATTTGGATCCTTGCAAATTGACAGCGACAACCGGGTAAACTCGTTTCAGGAAAAGCCCAAAGGTGACGGTGCCTGGATCAATGCCGGCTTCTTTGTCTGCCGACCCGAGGTGTTCAATTACATTAACGATGGTGATCCAACCATCTTCGAAAGAAAACCACTGGAAAATTTGGCCAAAGATGGACAGCTATACACCTTTAAGCATCAGGGATTTTGGAAACCAATGGATACTCTTCGGGATAAAACCCAGCTGGAGGAAATGATTGATTCCAACACCGCCCCCTGGGTCAAATGGTAAATTTGAAGCTCAACCTATGTCTTATCCTCAATCGAATAGCATGACACTCTTCAATAATATCTATAAAAATCGGAAAGTATTGGTCACCGGACATACCGGGTTTAAAGGTTCATGGCTTTGCCTCCTGTTACACCAGTTGGGTGCTGATGTTTATGGATACGCATTAGAACCACCAACTACACCATCCTTATTCCAGGAAGCACACATTGATGAATTAATGACATCATATATCGGTGATATCCGTAACCTAAAACACCTCCAGGAAGTACTGCTTGAGGTCGAACCCGAAATCGTCATTCATATGGCTGCCCAACCGCTGGTACGTGATTCATATAAAATACCGGTCGAAACATATGCGATCAACGTGATGGGTACGGTAACTTTATTGGAAACCTGCCGCCATACACCCAGCGTTAAAGCAATTGTGAACGTTACAACCGACAAATGCTATGAAAACAAGGAATGGCATTGGGGCTACCGGGAAAATGAACCTATGGGCGGTTACGATCCCTACTCCAACAGCAAGGGTTGTTCGGAATTAGTGACGTCTGCTTACCGGAACTCCTACTTTAACCCCAAAGACTACGCACTGCATGGCGTGGCCGTCGCATCGGCCCGGGCCGGTAATGTTATTGGCGGCGGCGATTGGGCAAACGATCGTTTAATTCCCGATTTCATACGAGCAATTTCTAAGGGTGAAGAGTTACAAATAAGAAGCCCTTATGCTATTCGCCCGTGGCAACACGTACTGGAGCCACTTACCGGCTATCTGACTTTGGCGGCAAAACTCTACACCGATGGAGCGCATTATGCCGAAGGATGGAACTTTGGCCCGGATGATGCTGATGCCCAAAATGTAGAATGGATTACAAAAACGATTTGCGAATTATGGGGAGAGAATGCGAACTACAATATCGATAATAACCCCCAGCCTCATGAGGCCAATTACCTGAAATTGGATTGCTCCAAGGCTAAAGCAGAACTGGACTGGTACCCAAAATGGAATATTCAACAAGCCCTGAGAAGTATCGTTACCTGGAACAAAGCCTGGTTAGCCGGAGAAAATATCCGCAAAGAAACTTACGCACAAATCGAACAATACCTAAATGTTTAGTCTATGTTCATCCCTGCAATCTGTGGTGAATCTTAAATTTTAATTAATCTGTAAAATTAAACAACTCAATATATCATGACTGATTTTAAACAACTCCGAAAAGAAATTCTGGCAAAAACGGTAGAATACTACGAAGCTCGCTTTGCTCAGAAAGAATTCATTCCCGGAAAAACCCGGGTCAACTATGCGGGACGTGTGTTCGATGAAGAAGAACTCTGCAATGCTGTTGATGCTTCTTTGGATTTCTGGCTAACGGAAGGCCGCTATTCGGAGGAATTTTCAGAAAAGATCGCGGAATTTCTGGAAGTTGAACATGTTTTATTGACCAACTCAGGATCTTCTGCAAACCTACTGGCCTTTTCAGCTTTGACATCTGAAAAATTAGGAGACAAAAGGTTAAAACCGGGCGATGAAGTGATTTCAGTAGCAGCAGGCTTCCCGGCAACTGTAACCCCTATCATCCAGTATGGCTTGATCCCGGTTTTTGTTGATGTAGATATTCCTACTTACAACATCGACATCGAGATGATGCGCCAGGCCATCACGCCTAAGACGCGTTGTATTTTCCTGGCCCATACCCTAGGAAACCCATTCAACATTGAAGCAGTCATGCAATTGGCCAACGAACATGACCTTTGGGTCATCGAAGATAACTGCGACGCCTTTGGAAGTGCTTACAAGGGTAAAAAAACAGGTAGCTATGCCCACTTGTCAACCATATCGTTTTATCCGGCCCATCATATTACAACCGGAGAAGGTGGTGCCATCTGCACCAACGATCCACAACTGGCGTTACTGGTTCGCGCCTTCCGCGACTGGGGACGCGATTGCTATTGTGCCGGGGGTGAAAACAACACTTGTGGCAAACGTTTTTCCCAGCTGTTCGGAAACCTCCCCTTCGGCTTTGATCACAAATACGTGTACTCCGAAATTGGTTATAATCTGAAGATGACAGATATTCAGGCAGCGATCGGAGCGGCACAAGTCGACAAGCTTCCGGAATTCTGCGAACGCAGAAAGGCGAACTTCAAGCACTGGACAGCTATTTTTAGTAAATATCCAGATTATTTTGTACTCCCCAAAGCAACAGAACAAGCCGATCCGGCCTGGTTTGCCTTTATTGTAACCCTCAAAGAAGGAACCCCATTTACACGGGACGAACTAACCGGTTATTTAAATAAAAAGCTGATTGAAACCCGTAACCTGTTTGCCGGGAATATGACTAAGCAGCCCGGGTTCATCGGTAAGAACTGGCGAATTGCAGATCACCTGGAGAATACCGACTACATCATGAATAACACCTTCTTCCTCGGAACCTATCCAGGCCTGATCCAGGAAATGTTCGATTATGCGGAAGGTATTCTGGATGAGTTTATAGCAGAGAAGACAAAATAATTTAAAAAGGTTGAGGTTAAGGTAAAGGCTGAGATAGCGATGTACAAAAGTTTTACAGATATGGAAGTTTGGCAGCATGCCAGTAGGCTATCGGTTGAGATTTTTCAACTGACTTCGGCTCTTCCCCGTTCTGAAGATTATGGTTTGACATCGCAAATTCGGAGATCAGCAAACAGCATTGCTGCATATATAGCTGAAGGTTTTGGTCGAAAAACGTCCAAAGACAAATCTAATTTTCATGTTTTTGCTCGCGGATCAGTATTTGAAACACAAAATCATTTGATCTATGGAGTACAAGTTGGTTATTTTGAACGCCTCCAAACTGATGCGACAATTCAAAAGTACAACTCACTCATTCATGATCTGAATAAAATCATCAAAGCCCTTTCTCAACCTCAACCTTAACCTCAATAATATGCTAGCTAAAAAATACAAATCCGAAGTCGTATCCATCGAAAACCCTTTCGAAGGCATTTACACGGTCGAGTTTGTCCCGTTGCGCGGTAAATACAAATTCTTACCCGGCCAATTTCTTCACGTTGCCCTGGATGAAGAATACGACGGTGCCGGTCAATGGCCCGAATCGCGTTGTTTTTCGATGCAGAGCAGCCCGGGAGTGGATTCCATTAAAATAACCTACGCTGTGAAAGGTGATTTTACCCGGCAAATGGAAGAACAATTGCAGGTAGGCTCCGAAGTGTGGTTAAAACTCCCTTATGGCGACCTCTTCCAGCAAGAACATGACAAAACCAACACCGTGTTTATTGCGGGAGGTACGGGAGTCACCCCTTTCCTTTCGCTTTTTACACACGAGTCCTTTGGCGAATACGAGAGCCCGAAGGCCTACTTAGGCTTTCGAACCAACGACTTTAATATCTACCAAAAAGAGTTGGAGGAGGCCAGCAGCCTCAACCTTAACCTTAACCTTAGCCTCATCTATCAGGATACATCCGGGATACTGGATATCAATCAAATATTTGCAGAGAATGGACAAACTGCCAATTACTTTATCTCCGGTCCCCCGATTATGATTAAGGATTTCAAAAATAAGTTGGTTAAAAACGGTGTGCCGCCACACCAGGTATTAACGGATGATTGGGAGTAAGTAAAGCATGAATATTCTGGTAACCGGTGCAACTGGATTCATTGGATCAAATATTGCCAAATACTTGGTGAAGAACAACCACTACGTTATCGCGACGTATCGATCATCGTCTTCATTTCGAAAATGTGAAAGAACTAAAGATAACATCCTTTGGGTTAATACGGAGAATGCGAACTGGAAAGAACTCATCATTAAGATTAGACCGGTGGTTCTAATTCATTCTGCTTGGGGAGGAATTGAAGCAGCTGACCGAAATAATTGGGAATTTCAACTCCGAAATTTCAAGCTGTCGAAAGAATATTTTGATCTGGCCGAAGAAGCTGGAATTAATAAGATAATAGCGCTCGGATCCCAAGCCGAATATGGACGACAAATCCATGTAGCCACAGAAGAATCACAGTTACAGCCAGACGATGCTTATGGAGCAGTAAAAACGCTTACTGCCAACTATTTGAGAGCAAAATTTCACAACTCACCTATTTCATGGTACTGGATTCGTGTTTTCTCATTATTTGGGGAATATGAGAATGACAGTTGGTTGATGCCATCAGTCATCAATAAGTTATTAAAAAATGAGTCGATTGCTTTGACGGCTTGTGAGCAAAAATACAATTACCTATACATCAATGACTTTGTAAAACAACTTAATCTAGTAATTGAAGATCCAGAAAACAAATCAGGGGTCTATAATATTTGTAATAACAAGGCAACTTCCATCAAAGAAATTCTCTACCAGATCGTTGAATTAATGGGCAAACCTAAGGAATTGCTACACGTTGGACAACTACCTTATCGCCAGAATCAAAACATGTTCATTCATGGAAGTAACCAAAAGTTCTGCAAAGTTTTTAATGTTGATCTTTCCTCTGGATTAGGAATAAAAGAAGGATTGAAACACTCAATAGAATTTCATAAAAATCAGCAAAAATGAAAGTAACAACTTACATAGCTAAATTTCTGAAAGAAAAAGGCATTGAATGTGTCTTCGAATTACAGGGAGGTATGATTACACGCATTATTGATGAGATTTACCGTGAAGGTGGAATTAAAATCGTAAGTATGCATCATGAACAAGCAGCGTCATTTGCAGCAGATGCTTATGCTCGTGTTACCAACAAACCTGGCGTTGCAATGGCAACCAGCGGACCAGGAGCAACCAACCTGATCACTGGAATTGGAAGTTGTTACTTTGATTCGGTTCCCGCGATATTTATTACCGGGCAGGTTAACCTGAACGAACAAAAAGGAAATAGAATAACTCGCCAATTGGGTTTTCAGGAAACTGAAATTATTCCAATTGTTAAGCCGATTACCAAAGCAGCTTACGCAATTACTTCTCCTAATGATATTCCACTTGCGTTGCATGAAGCATACAATATTGCAACCACCGGACGCCCCGGACCTGTGCTAATCGATATCCCAATGAACATTCAAAATATGGAGATGTCTGACTTAAGCGATGAATTGGATGGTAAAGCTCATTTATGCGCACTCTCTGAAGATATAGATGGTTTTATAAACTCATTTCTAAAGGAACTAAGAGTAGCAAAAAAACCGCTTATTTTAGCAGGAAGAGGAATTGCAATATCCAAAACCCAGGATTGTTTAGCAAAAACAGCAGAAATATTAGAAGTTCCCATTGTAACATCGTTGTTAGGATTCGATGTTCTCCCATACAATTCTCCTCTTAGAATCGGCTTCATAGGCTCCTATGGAAACCGATGGGCAAACTATGCCTTAGGTGAGTCAGATTTGCTCTTAGTTTTAGGAAGTAGACTAGATTTAAGACAAACAGGAGCTGATGTTGAAACCTTTAAAAAAGGGAAGAAAATATTCCATGTCGATATTGATGCGGCGGAATTAAATAATAGAATTGAAGGTTGTTATACAGTACAAGCTGACTTAAGATCATTTTTTTCTGCCTTTAGCGCCCAAACCTCTACTGGATATAATGCTAAAAATTGGTTGGCTGAAATTAAAGAAAAGTATACTGAGCGCAAGGACACAGATGAACTGCGAAATATCAGAGGAATTAACCCAAATAAATTCATTCACCAATTGTCTCGAGAGTCCAAATTGGCAAAAGCAATCACAACTGATGTAGGCAATAATCAAATGTGGACCTCACAATCATGGGAAAGTGAGCAGGAGCAGCAATTCCTCTCATCTGGAGGTATGGGAGCTATGGGATATTCTTTACCGGCTGCAATTGGAGCTTCATTCGCAAACAATAAATCTCCAGTTGTTTCTATTTCAGGGGATGGTGGTTTCCAAATAAACATTCAAGAACTACAAACGATTAAAAGGAACAAGCTCCCTATTAAAATAGTCATTTTAAACAACCAATGTCTAGGAATGATTCGTCAATTTCAGGATTCCTATTTCGATTCTTGCTACCAGTCAACAGTATGGGGGTATAGTTCACCTGATTTTGCTCAAGTAGCTACGGCTTACGGAATCGACGCTATGACTATTGATTTAGAAGAGCAAATCAATGATGCGATCCAAAAGCTTTGGGAAAATCCAGAACATCCCTTTTTGCTTAATGTAAAAATAGATATCCATACAAATGTGTATCCCAAAATGTTGTTTGGAAATCCGCTAACACAAATGGAATTTGAATCATAGAACCATAATGACACAAAACTACACATCTCAATCTTTGAGTATAATAATCCCAACATATAACCGTAGGGATCAACTTCTTAACCAACTAAATAGCATTATAAGCCAAGACATATCTGCGATTCAAGAAATACTAATTCTTGACAACAATAGCAATTATGATGTTTATGATTTAGTAACAACCTTAAAATGCTCTAAAATACGAGTAATAAAAAACTCATTAAACATAAAAGCTCCAATAAATATAGCAAATGCTTTTTATCACTGCAAGACCCAATGGTTTTGGCTCCTTTCTGATGACGATGAGTCCAAACCAGACTCCTTAACAAATATTATTGATGAAATTTCGCAATGTTCAGAAGATGTCGGGATGATTAAATTCGCCATTGATAGGCCCGAATCTAAACAAAAGGACACAACTGTCAGAACTCTTCAACAATACATTGATTTTTATTACGACAGTAGCCACTTAAGAAGAGGTGATTTAGTGTTTATATCCACTAATGTGTACAACGTATGCAGACTCAAAGATTATATACCTTTTGCATTCGAGTACTCTTATACTTATATTCCACACTTAATCCCAATTTTTAAAGGTCTAGATGAAAAGAAAATTCTTGTAAAATTTTCTTCCATCCCGATTGTAAAATATATCCCACCTAGAGGAGATGGATATTCATTTGCAACTGTTGGAAAAGGTCTTTCGACGCTTTCGCACATACCTCTTAATTTAAATAAGGCATATAGAAAGAAATTTTTAGATATATGTATGTCGATAACTTACACAACACTATTAAAAAAATATGTAAGGAATGATAAAATCGATGATATCGACGATATTCGAATTATCTACGATAACGTTTATAAATATTACCTCTCATTTCACTCAAAAATTAAAATCACTTTGTTTTTGACACTTATGTCGTCCCCATTTTTAAACAAAATCACAATGTACATGATAAAAAATAAGGTCACAAAGTATATTATAAAAGGAATTTTGAAATAGAATGAGGCATATTAATATAATACTCAAAAAACTCAATTCCGGATCAACACGTTCTGTAATAATTAAGAAGAATATTTTAGGATCCATTTTTATAAAGGGTTTGAGTATCCTAACATCCTTATTACTTGTACCTGTAACATTGAATCTTCTTGATAAGGAAAAGTACGGAATTTGGATAACACTTTATACGGTTGTTACTTGGTTCAATATGATGGATATTGGACTTGGAAATGGATTTCGAAATAAATTTGCGGAAGCACTTGCAATGGAGGATAAATCAAGTGCACAAAAATTCATTGAAACAATATATTCATCCACTATTATTATTTCAATTGGTTTTTTCTCAGTCTACTCTCTAATGCATCCTTTTCTTAATTGGAATTCCCTGCTAAATATTCCTAAGGATTTTGACGAAAACTTATCAACAATTGTTTGGGTTGTCTTTGGGCTTTTTTCGCTTCAATTGATTCTAAAAAATATAACAACAATATTGCTGTCAATACAAAAAACAGCATTAAGTAATGCGCTGATATTAATTGGAAATATTTTATCATTAATAGTAATTTGGATCTTCGGAATAACTGAGAAGGCAAATTTACAAACTATATCTTTTGCATTTATGGTTATGCCTTTAATAGTATACACCTTCGCCACAATCATTTTGTTTTCAAAGAAAATTATTCCAGTTGTCCCTAATACAATAAAATTTCATAAAGAATATTTTAGAAGTATGATGTCTTTGGGAATCAAGTTCTTTTTTATTCAGATTACAACCATTGTAATGTTTTCTTCCGGTAACTTTATAATTGCCCAACTATATGGCCCCAGCGATGTAACTCCTTACAATATTTCTTATAGACTTTTTGCTTCTACATTAAGCATATTCACAATATTAATAGCTCCTTTTTGGACAGCGTATACAGAAGCAATAACAAAAAGAGATTTCGAATGGATAAAAAGGGTTCTTAAAAATCTTAATAAAATGTGGATTCTTTTTGCTACGGGAATACTTTTTATACTTCTTCTATCTCCATGGATATTTAGAATTTGGCTTGGCGACAACCTTCAGATACCTTTAAATTTGTCTGCTTCATTTGCGATTTACGCACTTTTATTATCGTGGTCTGGGATGTTTTCCCAATTCTTGAATGGGGTGGGTAAAATCAAAATTCAATTATATATTTCTATTTTTCAATGTTTAACCAATATTCCATTAGCAATTTTACTCGCTAAAAATTTAGGTATTGGTATTTCTGGAGTTATACTAGCCACTAATTTAAATTTATTATTTGCTGCTGTAATTCTTCCAATCCAGGTATATAAAATAACTAATATAAAAGCCTCCGGTATTTGGAATAAGTAATTCAATGAAAAACATGAGAAGTTTATTAAAAACTCCCATAAGAGTGATCCAGCGAGCTATTAATAAATGGAAGCTGGCTGATGATAAAATAAAAGTTGGAAAAGACTGGCAAATTGTTGGTATTTTAAAATTATCAAATCATGGCAGATTAGTAATTGGGAACAATTTTAAAGCAAATTCAGGAAAAAATGCAAATCCAATTGGAGGCGATATAATTTTACGCATGATCGTGGGGAAGGATGCTCAATTAATAATTGGGGATAATGTAGGAATATCTAATTCAACTATAGTCTGCAGTACTTCAATTAAAATCGAAGACAAAGTTTTGATTGGTGGTGGATGCAAATTCTACGATACAGATTTTCATTCTTTGAGTTATGAAAATAGGATAGGTCAGTACACGAAAGGAATAAAAGATCAATACGTTCTTACTGCGCCAATCCATATAAAGGAAGGAGCTTGGATAGGTGGCCATTGTATTGTATTAAAAGGTGTAACTATTGGGAAGAAGTCAATTATTGGAGCTGGTAGCGTAGTTACCAAAAATATTCCCGACAACGAAATATGGGGTGGCAATCCGGCTCAATTCATTAGAAAAGTTTAGAATGAAATCAATTGCAATACTTTTAACTTGTTTTAATAGAAAAGATATAACATTAACATGTCTGGATTATTTAAATGGAGCAAAAGTTCCAGAGTATTTTCAAATTCATGTTTACCTCGTCGATGATTTATCTCCCGACAGAACAGGAGAAGTTGTAAAAAAGAAATATCCTAATGTAAATGTGGTCATTGGAAACGGGAATCTTTATTGGAACAGGGGTATGTATTTAGCATGGAGAACGGCATCCAAGAATTATAATTTTGACTATTATCTTTGGCTAAATGATGATGTAAAGTTGTTTAAAAACAGTATTACTGAGTTAATTCACATATCTGAACTTCAAAATAATCGAGCAATTATTTGTGGAGCAGTAAAATCGCCTAAAACAAATAAATTTACGTATGGAGGGAGAGACAAAAATTCGGATAAAGTTATACCAAACGGGACTTTCCAACAGATTAAATTTCTAAATGGTAATATTGTTCTAATTCCTCGATTTGTCTTTAATAAAATTGGATTTCTTGATCCAATATTTCATCACCATTTTGGAGATCGCGATTATGGGTTACGCTCAATTGCGCAGAATATATACATTGTTAGTTCATATACATTTTTAGGGTTCTGTGACCCTAATTTAATCAACAATAATCGATCTCGCAAAAAAGGAGTTTCTATTTTCAAGAGATTCAGAAATTTATATTCTCCACTGGGTGTTAATCCATATGAGCACTATATTTATTTAAATAGACACTTTGGTTTTATACCGGCAGTAAAAGCTATTACTTATACACATATCATTAATCTTTTGACGGACAAATTATATTTTAGGTTATTTTCTAAATAGTTAAAGCCAAAGAGGGACCATTATATTTGCTAAAAATCACCGAGTTTCAACAAAAACAATCTCACTCTATAGGCAAGAAATGACTTATTGTATTAATATTTAACTAGCAAATTATAAATGATAGTAAATTAAATATTAATACAAATAATCTCAATAGTTTAACACAATAAGAAAATTGAATTATTTGATTTTGTATGATTTACACATCACCCGAAAAGGCATTTGAGCCTGCAAGATTCGAATCACGAGTAAAGATTAATTATACGATTATCATTCCTCACAAAAACACTCCTGATTTATTACAGCGATGTCTTGACTCCATACCTAAAAGAGCTGACATTCAAATCATTGTAGTAGACGACAATAGTGATCCGGGAAAAATTGATTTTAATAACTTCCCAGGAAAAAATGAAAAGAATATTGAAATTATATTTTCGAAAGAAGGGAAAGGCGCTGGGCACGCGCGAAATTTAGGATTAAAACATTGCGAAGGCAAGTGGATTTTATTTGCAGATTCAGATGATTTCTTTACCACAAATTTTTTATTAATACTTGATCGATATAAAGATCTAAATTTTGATATATTATTCTTCAACGTTATAGCTATCATAAACGACACTTTTGAGCCATCAAAAAGAGTATCAAAATTAAATGAATATATAGAAAGGGCTTATGACAATACTTGCGCAGATGCTATAAACGATCTGAAATACAAAGTAAATGCTCCTTGGTATAAAATGTACTCAAGAAAATTCATTTCAGATTTTAACTTAAATTTTGCAGAAGTCATAAAAGGTAATGATATGTTTTTCACCTTCTGCGCTAGTTACTTTTGTCGAAATTATCATATAGAAAAGCTACCTGTATATACTACAGTTGAACGTGAAAATAGTATGACTTATCAAACCTACTCCTATGAAGTTATAGAAGAAATGTTAAGAAATACCATTAAAAGGAATTATTTCTTTAAATTCATCAACCACCCAGAATGGAATTACTCCATATTGAAATTTTTCTTAAAAATATTATTACGAGAGGGACCACTAAATTTCTGTAGAATTATTTGGTATTACTTTTTTAGATTAGAAAAAACAATTAAATACGAATTTGTCAATGAAATACAAAAAAGAATGTACTAGTTTGCAAGAAAAGAATCATGTCACATAGTTATTATATTTTTCAGGATTGGAATGCCAACAAAAGAAATCTAAAAGGTAGGCTAATAATGCTATTATTCCGCATAGCTCATTTAGCAACGATAAATAAATTTGTCAAAATTTTACTTATCCCTTATTTAATTTTTTATCGTATTATCATAGAATGGATTTTAGGTGTTGAACTCCAATTTCAAGTAAAAGCAGACAGGAACCTAAAAATATGGCACGGACAAGGTTTAGTGGTACACAAATCTACAATAATAGGAGCTAACTGTACACTTAGACAAGGAGTGACCATCGGCAATAAGAAAAATCCAGATGGGTCAAAATCCGCCGGAGCCGTTCTTGGAGATAACATTGACGTCGGTGCTAATGTTGTCATCATAGGTAGTATTAAAATAGCCTCTAATTGCATTATAGGCGCTGGAACAATTGTAACCAAAAGTTTCGAGAAACCAGCCATTATTGCAGGAAACCCTGCAAAAGTGTTAAAATATGTCAACTAAGATCTGGGTGAATATAATCCCAAATCCCCCGAACTAAAAAATCTGCAACTATCGAATCTCAGAATGCAAAAAGAAATAATACAATTCGAAGATAGTCATCGCATAAACGAGAAAAAGGTCTACCTCCTATTTGTTTTATTCGTCATTGGCAACCTATATCCAGGAATCGGTGCAATTGCATTAACGCTTTGGCTTGTTGGTTATATTATTAAAAAAAAAGGTAAATTAATCGACTACAAAGTGGTAAAATACACAAAATGGATGTTGATCGCAAGCCTTGCTTTATCATCTGTGACCTTCTTAAAATACCCAATACTATATTTCGAGGAATTGATTAAGCAAATATCATGGGTCGCATTGGCAGTAATCGGGTTAAGATTTAACAAAAATGAGCAAAAGCTCTTTTTCAAATTATTCTTGTTTTCAATCGTTCTATGCTCGCCATTAATCTTCGTCATACCAGTTAGATATAGAGCTTATTTTCCTCATTCAAACCACTTGGCTTATTACACTTTAATTCCATTGCTATTCTACTTACTTTTTACTGAAGGAAAAAAGAAATGGCTTTACGTATTTGCACTTTTTATTATTGTTATTATCACGATTAGTTCTGGTGGGATCGCTGCATTTTTAGGAGTATTACTACTTTATTTTTTACTAATTAGAAAATTTAGTGCAAAAACGTTTGCGTCACTGTTCATTTTAGCAATTTTAATGGGAGCCATCGGGTTAAGTACTGGTGTACTTGAATCACTTTACCACAAAGTCTCCTTAGTTGACTTTGATAATATTGCGAATAAGGCAGACAGGGGTTCAATGGGCTCAGAAAGCAGTTTAGTTTGGCGTATGACCTACTGGACGATGCTAACACGAGAGTTCTTATCGCACAACACTCTTACCTTGCTATTGGGAGAGGGGCTAAAAACAATGACTGCTGGAAACTATATTTACAGTTTTATGGTAAGAGATCCTCATAATGACTATGTGCGACTTATTATAGAGAGAGGATTTATAGGGGCTGCTGTATATTTATTTTGCTTAGTAAAAATGGCTTTATCAACCCCACATAAAATTTTATTCGCTTCTATCCTTTTTGTTCCAATGTTTTCAGGCAACATAATTGTAAGTTTCCCCTTTACATTCTCTTATATAATATTGATATCAATGCTTAGCAAAAAAACACAAACCTATGTCTAAAAAATTATTAAAAAATGTAGCGATCATAACGCCATTAAAGGATGAAAAGGACAACATACCGATTCTCGTTGAAAAAATATCTAAACAAAAGCATCCTATTAAATATTGGGTCATAGTTGAAAACGGAAGTACTGATGGATCTAAAGAGCTACTATCTAAATTCAAGAAGATAGAAAATGTTGAGAATTTTATCGTTCTACACTTTTCATTACCGACCGAAAAATATGAACTTGGTATCAAGTATGCGACGGTAGTCAATCAAGGGTTTCAATATATTAGGAAAAATAATATAATCGATGAGCTTGACTTCATCGGAATATTAGATGCAGATTGCTTTCCTGGCCCAACATATTATCAAGACCTTATCAAGTTTATGGAAAAGGATCCACAATTAGGTATCGCCAGTGGATTAGCATATTCACTTGATGGAGTTTATGATGGGAAAAGCAAAAATTGGGTTCGGGGAAACTGTCGTTTATGGAAGATAGAATGTTTTAGAGAAGCCGGTTACATTATAGGGCCTTCTGCAGATGCTTTGTCAGTTTGCAAAGCTGAATTGAAAGGATGGAAAGCAGAAACATTAAAAGAATTATCATACCAATGCCGAGAAGTTGGAAATAAGGTAAATTATGCATATTATGGCTACTCTGCCTATTTCAGGGGGATTCCCCCGATGTATGCGACAATAAAGATTATTAAGTATTTCGCTATCGGTCAATTTAAAAATGCAAAAGGTTATTGCGATGGATATTTCAGCTCATATTTTCGCAAAAAAGAAAGAATAAATGATCAAGATATTTTGAACTACTTCTCAAAATCATTGAGACGAAAACTTAATTCATAGTGAGTTTTCTTCTAAATAGGATCATATCCTTACTAATTCCTATATAAAAAGAAATGAAGAAAGTTATCGCCATATCATCGCAGGGAGGACATTGGATTCAGTTAAAAAGGATTCTCCCAGCTTTAGAAAAAGAACGACTAATACTAGTATCTACTTTTACATGCAGACCGATACTTCCAAATAATTGCTTCAAATATTACTCAGTGCAGGAAGCCTCCAGGTGGAATAAAATGAGGCTAATCAAACAATTCTGGCAGGTTGGAAAAATCGTATGGAAAGAAAAGCCCAATAAAGTCATCACCACTGGAGCTGCTGTCGGAATAGGAGCCATTATAGTCGGTAGATTAATCGGGGCAAAGACAGTCTGGATCGATAGCATCGCCAATTTTGAGCAGCTATCGCTAAGCGGTAAGATTGCAAAATATTTTGCCCATTACCATTTAACCCAGTGGCCACATTTGGAAAAAGGAAAAACAATTTACAAAGGAGCAGTTATATGATTTTTATTACCGTTGGAACCCAAGCTCCTTTTGACCGACTAATTGAACTTGTTGATCAATGGGCCTGTCATAGTAATATGAAGTGCTTTGCACAAACCAATAAAGGAAAATATATCCCTAAAAACATCGAACATAAAGAGTTCCTGACGGAGCAAGAATTTAATGCCCATTTCAATGAGGCAAAAATCATTATTAGCCATGCTGGCATGGGGACGATAATCTCAAGTCTAAAAAACGGCAAGATTTTACTGACGTTACCTCGACTAGCAGAATTTAAGGAACATCGAAATGATCACCAATACGCAACAACCAAAGCTTTTGCACAAAAAGAATATATCTACCCAATTTATAACGAAAGTGATCTTCTTAAGCATTTAAATAAACTCAGCCAGCTTAAGTGTTTGAAACAGATTGGAGACCATGCTGATGACGATTTACTCGCCTTTATAAAGAATATTTGAATTCAAATGATGACGGGAAAGTTCACCATCTCCTGTTTGCCCGAATTTTCGCCTCCAATTCAGTCAATAAATCTCCAATGGCCAGGCGGGCAACCGCGACAGAATAAAGTTTGGGCGATCAACGAACGTTGTAATAGTCGGAAACTACTCCCGGGGAAGGTCAAACTGGTCTGTGACTGTGAGAAACTGCTCATGGACGGGTCAAAACTACTGGTGAAGCGGTTCAATTCTTTCAGGGGGCGCTCATTTTTCGTTGTGGAGCACTCAAACCACTCAGCCTGCCCCTCGTTTGAGCGAAGCGGTAACGAGGGGTTTATTGTCCTGAGTTTGTAACTCGTTTCACGATGTTGAGTGAACGCGGAGAAAATCTACGCTGTTCAAATCACTCCCGAACACGACAGAATCGTTCACACTAAACAATATAAGTTGTAATTTGATTTTAGGTTCTGTAACTTCGATAGGCCAACGGAAAGCAAATAAAAAGAGGAAGCAGTTAGACCTGCTCCCTCTTCAACCGAAGTCCGTACGTGTTACAGCACGAAGGACTTGGTAACCAGATGGCCGGGGTAATCCGTTACCTCGACTTCCATCAGGTTGCCACTTGCCAGTTGAGCCGGGTCTGCCGGACTGTACAACCAGATCTGCTGGTCGGCTTCCATCACGGCAGGGCCGCTTTCCAGCACTGTACCATCGGGAGTTTGAATACGCAGTGTGACCGATTTGGCTTGCAGCAGAGCAACCACCAACACAGCGATTCGGACTTCCGATGTTGTTTCATCCACTTCCTGGTTAAAGCTTATAATTTCCGGTTCCCGAAAATAATCCGCAATAATAAGGCTGTGAACATTGATGTAGCTGCGGCGAATCATAGCATCCCGGTAGGCCGCCAGCAATTCGGGATTCGCCTTAACCCGGGCAGCATAAAAATTCGCCAGCCGGAATTTCTCCCGCTGTTCCACCTGTTTTTCACTCGGCTCTTTCGAGCTCTTCTCCGGAGCCGATGCCAAAATCGTCTCCTTTCCGAATTTGCGGTAGACCAGCGTTCCGCCAACCATTCCGCTTGCCCCTTTAACGGCGGGGTTACCACTAATCTTTGCCATATTTTCTGATTTTAATGGCTTATAAGAAAGGCCCCTTAAACTGGAAGGCCAACATACCGTGCATCAGGCACGTTTGAAGAGGAAATTTCGGCCGTTTTCACGGGCACGAGGAGCAAAAGGCCTGTTCATAACAGCCTTATTCGTTAGCAACATCCCAACCAGCCTGTGTATCAACACATCAAACACCACTGTTATTAACAATACCCTATTCATATCTTGTTTATATTTTTCTTGCTTAATTCCTTTTAATCAAAAATACAAGCATTATCTTATAATCGGAACACTTTATTTTCGAACAGTCTAAAAAGTTATCAACCGTAAATCGTTAATCACCTAAACAACAACACGATAAATACATCACAACTAAACAAAAGTTTACCAACCAACCGAATACAACAGACAGGAACACAAACCCAAAACACTATATCACAGAATCTTACTGAAAAATAAAGAAAACCAAAGCACCTGCTCCCTTCCGGATGCGAAAACGCTTCAACTATTTAACCAGGCATTACAAAATCATTTTTCAAAAAAGCGCCAAACAACCAGCAATGGCGGGCATTAACGAACGAACCACCCAACCGTCGGATGACAGCTGAAATTCGCCCGCTGTACGACGGCTGTACTGAAGCTGTACTAAGCCTGTACTGAAGCTGTACTAAGCCTGTACTGAAGCTGTACGGGAGCTGTACTGAACCTGTACGGGAGCTGTACGAAAGCTATTGGAACAACAAGGGATAAAAAGCAGCCCAATTCCAGGAATAGCAGCAAACCAAAGCTTTCAGTTGGAGATTGGCAGCAGAGGATCTTTAATTTCATAGCATAGAGCAGCCCTGCATCAAAGCCACCGGATCTTGTTCCCGCCAGCCCTCTGTTCTGCTCCCGGCTCCCGGCTCCCGGCAATGCGGCGCATACATCCAGGTTGCTTTAATCAACCTTCCCGGTGCGCCTGCTTGTCGGATATTCCCTCACCCCGGGTTTCATCCTCCTTCGTCGGATTACACCCGAGGCTATAAACAGTTCACCCCGCCGGGACGAATGCCAAACTTGCTCGAAGCATAGACTGAACGCAGCAATAGCGAGTGAAAACACGGAAGTGCGACGCGTAAGCGTCAGGCATGGAGTGTTGAAAGCGAGCGGTGCGCAGCAATTGCCTCGGGCAGTCTTGATCTTTTGGTTCGTTTTGTATCAAGACAAAATGAACAGCCTGTCCGGCTTGAGGACAAAAAGATTGATTAATTGAAGATTATCATCATGCGGCGCATACATCCAGGTTGCTTTAATCAACCTCCCCGGTGCGCCTGTTTGTCGGTTACTACCTCTCCCGCGGGTTTCATCCGCCTGCGTCGGAATACACCCGCGGCTACAAACAGTTCACCCCGCCGGGACGAATGCCAAACTTGCTCGAAGCATAGACTGAACGCAGCAATAGCGAGTGAAAACACGGAAGTGCGACGCGTAAGCGTCAGGCATGGAGTGTTGAAAGCGAGCGGTGCGCAGCAATTGCCTCGGGCAGTCTTGATCTTTTGGTTCGTTTTGTATCAAGACAAAATGAACAGCCTGTCCGGCTTGAGGACAAAAAGATTGATTAATTGAAGATTATCATCATGCGGCGCATACATCCAGCTTGCTTTAATCAACCTTCCCGGTGCGCCTGTTTGTCGGTTACTACCTCTCCCGCGGGTTTCATCCGCCTGCGTCGGAATACACCCGCGGCTACAAATAATTCACCCCGCCGGGACGAATGCCAAACTTGCTCGAAGCATAGACTGAACGCAGCAATAGCGAGTAAAAACACGGAAGTGCGACGCGTAAGCGTCAGGCATGGAGTGTTGAAAGCGAGCGGTGCGCAGCAATTGCCTCGGGCAGTCTTGATCTTTTGGTTCGATTTGTATCAAGACAAAATGAACAGCCTGTCCGGCTTGAGGACAAAAAGATTGATTAATTGAAGATTATCATCATGCGGCGCATACATCCAGCTTGCTTTAATCAACCTTCCCGGTGCGCCTTTTGTCGGTTACTACCTCTCCCGCGGGTTTCATCCGCCTGCGTCGGATTACACCCGCGGCTACAAATAATTCACCCCGCCGGGACGAATGCCAAACTTGCTCGAAGCATAGACTGAACGCAGCAATAGCGAGTAAAAACACGGAAGTGCGACGCGTAAGCGTCAGGCATGGAGTGTTGAAAGCGAGCGGTGCGCAGCAATTGCCTCGGGCAGTCTTGATCTTTTGGTTCGATTTGTATCAAGACAAAATGAACAGCCTGTCCGGCTTGAGGACAAAAAGATTGATTAATTGAAGATTATCATCATGCGGCGCATACATCCAGGTTGCTTTAATCAACCTTCCCGGTGCGCCTTTTGTCGGATACTATCTTCCCCCCGGGTTTCATCCGCCGGCGTCGGAATACACCCGCGACTACAAATATTTCACCCCGCCGGGACGAATGCCAAACTTGCTCGAAGCATAGACTGCACGCAGCAATAGCGAGTGAAAACACGGAAGTGCGACGCGTAAGCGTCAGGCATGGAGTGTTGAAAGCGAGCGGTGCGCAGCAATTGCCTCGGGCAGTCTTGATCTTTTGGTTCGTTTTGTATCAAGACAAAATGAACAGCCTGTCCGGCTTGAGGACAAAAAGATTGATTAATTGAAGATTATCATCATGCGGCGCATACATCCAGGTTGCTTTAATCAACCTTCCCGGTGCGCCTCTTTGTCGGATACTATCTTCCCCCCGGGTTTCATCCACCTGCGTCGGATTACACCTGCGGCTACAAATATTTCCCCCCGTCGGGGCATTGAGCAAGCTGGAAAAAATGAGCTCGTCATAGCGCTATCGAAATAAATGCCCTACGGGCAAAGTGGATTGCCAGTCATTGTCCAAACCAGATGCGTTCGTCATTCCCCGCTTCACTTTCTAAAACAAAATAATACATGATTCGCACCATCGTATCTTCGTGTCTTCGTGTCTTCGTGCCATCGTGCCTTCGTGTCTTCGTGTCTTCGTGTCTTCGTGCCGTCGTATCTTCCGCCTCTAAACTCCATGCCCTCTGCCTTCCATCAATCCATCATTCCTTCAATCCATCCTTCTAACTTTTCAATTCTAATCTTCTCCCCCTTTGAAAGCAACGCTAAAATCCCGTTATTTGCATTCAGAAAATAAAACAACAAGCATAAATCTCATTAACGACAAATAGATGACGAAACAAAAAGTAGCATTCATTACCGGGATTACGGGACAGGACGGTGCATACCTGACGGAATTTTTACTGAAAAAAGGATACATCGTACACGGATTGAAACGTCGTTCATCCTTGTTTAATACCGACCGCATTGATCACCTGTACCAGGATCCGCATGTCGAAAACCGGAACCTGATTCTGCATTATGGTGACCTGACTGACAGTATGAACCTGACCCGGATCATCCAGGAAGTACAACCCGATGAGATCTACAACCTGGCTGCAATGAGCCATGTGAAAGTTAGTTTTGACACTCCGGAATACACGGCGAATGCCGATGGCATTGGCACCCTGCGTATCCTGGAAGCTGTTCGCCTTTTGGGCTTAACCGAGAAAACACGCATCTACCAGGCGTCAACATCCGAGCTATACGGATTGGTTCAGGCTGTTCCGCAATCGGAAACGACCCCTTTCTATCCCCGCTCGCCCTATGCCGTTGCCAAAATGTACGCCTACTGGATCACGGTGAACTACCGCGAAGCTTATAAAATGCACGCATCAAACGGCATCCTGTTCAACCACGAGAGTCCGATTCGCGGTGAAACCTTTGTCACCCGCAAGGTAACGCGAGCCATGAGCCGGATTGTACTGGGCATGCAGGATAAAGTCTATATGGGAAACCTGTCGAGCAAACGGGACTGGGGCCACGCCAAAGACTACATCAAAGCCATGTACCTGATTTTGCAACAAGACCAGCCGGACGATTATGTGATTGCGACGGGGATTACAACCACAATTCGCGATTTCATTAAACTGGCCGGTGCTGAAGCAGGACTGGAAATCGGCTTCAAAGGCGAGGGAGCTGATGAAAAAGCCTATATCGAAGCGGTTGACGAAAAAGTTTTCAGTGAAAAGGTTGGCGAACAATACCTGGCAAACATCCAGGCTAAAATCAAGACCCAAGCGGAGATCGTAGAGGTTGATCCGCAGTATTTCCGACCGACAGAGGTTGATCTGCTCATCGGTGATCCAACCAAATCGAACACCGTTTTAGGATGGAAACCGGAATACGACCTGAAAGGTCTGGTCAAGGACATGATGCAATCAGATATCAAACTCATGCAAAAAGACGCTTACCTGAAAGCAGGTGGCTACCAGGTGATGAACTATTTCGAATAAAATCGGGATTGCATCCGAATAAAGAATTTAAAGGTCTGGCTATTTTAGCCGGACCTTTCTTTTAACCGCCTGCCTCTCGTTTGAGCGAAGCGGTAACGCTGGGCGGGTTGTCCTGAGTTTGTAACTCATACCACCACCGTCTGCGAATGCGGATCGCATCAACCTCAGTGCCTTGAGCAACGGAGCAGGGAAATAAGGGGTATCGTGATGCTATTGAAATAAATGCCCTACGGGCAAAATAGATTGTCAGGCTTCGTGCAAATTAGATGCATTCGTCTTTTCATGCTTCATTTCCAGAAAAAACAGGCAGGCTTCGTGTTATCGTACCTTCGTTCGATCGTACCATCGTGCCTCACCAAATCCGTATGAGCGAAGCGGTAACAGCCTGTCCTGATGGCTTTCGGGATGGGGCTTGTTGCCTCGAGTTTACAACTCAATTCAAGATATAGTATGAACACGCCCCCGGCCATGCTGCAATGCGGCGCATGCATCCAACTTGCTTTAATTAACCTTCCCGGTGCGCCTGTTTGTCCGTTACTACCTCACCCGCGGGTTTCATCCTCCTGCGTCGGAATACACCCACGGCTATAAACAGTTCACCCCGCCGGGGTGAATGCCAAACTTTCTCGAAGCATAGACTGCACGCAGCAATAGCGAGTGAAAACACGGAAGTGCGACGCGTAAGCGTCAGGCATGGAGTGTTGAAAGTGAGCGGTGCGCAGCAATTGCCTCGGGCAGTCTTGATCTTTTGGTTCGTTTTGTATCAAGACAAAATGAACAGCCTGTCCGGCTTGAGGACAAAAAGATTGATTAATTGAAGATTATCATCATGCGGCGCATACATCCAGGTTGCTTTAATCAACCTTCCCGGTGCGCCTGTTTGTCGGATACTACCCTACCCTCGGGCTTCATCCACCTGCGTCGGATTACACCCGTGGCTACAAATATTTCCCCCCGTCGGGGCATTGAGCAAGCTGGAAAAAATGAGCTCGTCATAGCGCTATCGAAATAAATGCCCTACGGGTAAAGTGGATTGCCAGTCATTGTCCAAACCAGATGCGTTCGTCATTCCCCGCTTCACTTTCTAAAACAAAATAATACATGATTCGCACCATCGTATCATCGTGTCTTCGTGTCTTCGTGCAATCGTGTCTTCGTGTCTTCCTGCTGTCGCGTCTTCGTGTCTTCGTGTCTTCCTGCCGTCGTACCGTCGTGCCATCGTGCTTTCGCGCCATCGTGCCGTCACGTGTTCTGCCCCCCTATCAGATCAATTAAACTTGTTAATAACGATTTACATGACCACTTGGCGGTTTCAGGCGGATTCCGTTTATTTGCAAAAGTTTAAAACAAGTGAAAAATCTGGCTTAACGGAACACAATGGGCTCACGCGAATCTGAACTGAAGATTATATTCTTATTTTTTGACCTTTTAATATTGAATCTGGCTATCAGCTTAGTAGCATGGATGCGATTCGATATTTCCATCGATGATTTGAAACAGACCGGAACCTACGTCCTGCATGCCAATCTTTCCTGGTTGATTACCTTCTCCATTTTTTCGAAGAAAAACCTCTATTTGCGCGACAGTTTTATGAACCGGCTTGAACGGATCACCAAGCGCACCATGATTTTCATCTTGATTGCCAGTGTCCTGGGATTTATATTCATGCCCCGTTATTTCTCCCGGGCATTTTTCCTCGAATATGCGGCCCTTTTCTTTGTCGGAAAAGTTATCTTTTATTATTTCCTGTATAAATACTTAAAATTCAGACGGGAAAAAGGACTCAATACCTTACGGTCACTTATCATCGGTTATAATGATACTTCGTTGCTGCTTCAACGGATGATCGCCAGTAATCCCTTACTGGGATACCAATTTTGTGGCTTCCTCACCTCAAAAACGAATGTTGATGATCATATTCTGGGAACACCGGATGATTTGATTCGTGAAATTGAAAAGCAGGACATTCAACTGGTTTTTATATCCGTGTCGTTAATTGCCGGTGAAAACAACAACAGCAAATACCTGGAAATCTGTAACCGCATGGGGGTTCGCGTTCGCTTTGTGCCGCAAAACCAGCGTTGGTTCAAATCCCGCATGAATATGGAATCAGTTGGAAACCTCGTGGTTATTAATCCGCAGGAAATCCCGCTCGACGATATTGGCGCCCGCGTTTCAAAGCGTGTCTTCGATCTTGTTTTTTCACTCATCATCATCATTGCGATCCTCTCATGGCTCGTACCGATTATCGGCGCTATCATCAAACTAACGTCCAAAGGGCCAGTCTTCTTCATTCAAAAGCGAACCGGACTAAACAACAAGGTCTTTTATTGCCTGAAGTTCCGAAGCATGGCGCCCAACAACCAGGCCGATTCTCATCAAGCGAAAGCAAACGATGGCCGGATTACACCAATTGGCCACTTTTTACGAAAAACGAACCTGGATGAATTCCCCCAGTTTTTCAATGTGCTGATCGGGCAAATGTCAGTTGTTGGTCCGCGCCCGCACATGCTAAAGCATACCGAGGAATATGCCGGTCTGATCGACCAGTACCTGACCCGTCATTACATCAAACCGGGTGTAACCGGATGGGCACAAATAAACGGCTACCGGGGCGAAACCGACGAACTTTGGAAAATGGAAAAACGGGTTAAGTATGACCGGGAATATATCGAAAACTGGACCTTTATTTGGGATTTCAACATCATATGGAAGACGATTTTCAGCTCCAAAGCCCGGGAGAATGCCCGATGAATCGTTCAATAAAAACCTGATTAAGCCGCATCGAATCCGAAAAAAAGTACCATTTTTACCTGCCGAAAACTTAAAACGATCGAATCTATGATAAACACAACTGCAGCGAAAGTGCAGGTGGAAGAACCGGAAGAAGCTTTTCCCTACAAACCACCAACACCGGAAATAAAAGCAAAATACCAGGAGCTTTTTGAACTGAATACCCCCCTGCCGGTGCCCTTTCCCAAATTACTGTTTGACAAATTGCTGGCGCTGTCCATTCTCCTGTGTTGCCTGCCAATCATCTTCTTTTTATTGGTTTTTAATGTACTGGAAGGCCTGTTTATTCCGGAGAACAGAGGCCCCTTATTTTTTTACTACAATGCGGTAAGCCGGGGGAAAGTATTCAAGAAATGGAAAATCCGGCTGATAAAAACCAAATACATTGATCAGGAATTAAAAGCCAAAGGCGACTGGCATGCCTATAAAAATGAATGGATACCGGAAGCCCGAACCAATCTGGGTAAATTCGTTAAGAAATTTTACCTGGATGAAATTCCGCAATTCTTCAACGTGCTGGCAGGCGATATGTCGATTGTTGGTCCCCGCCCCCTGGCGATCCACCACTACGAACGCGATCAGGCACAAGGCAATGTTCCCCGAACATTAATTCGGGGCGGCCTGTTGGGCTATGGCCACATCCGTAAAGGAACAGCCGAGTTTGGCTTACCGATCTACGAATATGAGTACGTATACCGCTACAAGAACTATTCTCCCTGGAAAGTCCTGAAATTAGACTTGTGGATTATTGGCAAAGGAATCCTGGTCATGCTTAAAGGTGGCGGTTATTAACGCCTTAAATGGCAAAAGAAACCGAAGGCAGCTCCTGAACTAAGGTTTTGATTGGGCACTCGATTTACTTACAGGGCCTGCCTGAAAGAAGATCGATTTTCTGCCGCACTAGCGATACCGGACCGGACAAAAGATCGATTCGGTTGAGCTTTTGCATTGTTCGATGTCCGATTCGTACAATTCGCATAATTTCCTGTATATTCGTAATCATTCGTATCAAATTCGTGTAATTCGCATCCAAATGAAAGGAATCATATTAGCCGGAGGATCCGGCACACGACTCTATCCCATCACCAAAGGTATTTCCAAACAGTTGCTGCCCATCTACGATAAACCGATGATCTATTACCCGCTTTCGGTCTTAATGTTGGCAGGTATCCAGCAGATTCTGATTATATCGACCCCGGAAGATTTACCCAACTTCGAGAAGCTCCTGGGAACCGGAGAAGAACTCGGATTGAGTTTCAGCTACCAGGTGCAGCCCAGCCCCGACGGTTTGGCACAAGCGTTTACCTTGGGAGCTGAATTCATTGGACAAGATGACGTGTGCATGGTTTTGGGAGATAACATTTTCTATGGTCAGGGATTCACCCGATTATTGCAGGATGCCCGGAAAAATGTCGAGATCGAACGGAAATCGACCGTATTCGCCTATTACGTGAATGATCCCGAACGCTATGGCGTAGCAACTTTTGACCAAAATGGCAACGTAACATCGATTGAAGAAAAACCGGAGCATCCCGCTTCGAATTACGCTGTTGTAGGTCTTTATTTTTACACGAACGATGTGGTGAAGGTAGCTTCAGAGATTCAGCCATCTGCACGCGGAGAATACGAAATTACAACCGTCAACCAGCACTACCTGGCTGAAAACCGCTTGAAGGTGGAATTAATGGGCCGCGGTTATGCCTGGCTGGACACCGGCACACACAAGTCCTTTCTGGACGCCAGCACCTTTATAGAGACCGTCGAAAGCCGCCAGGGCCTGAAGATTGCCTGTATTGAAGAAATCGCCTACACGATGGGCTATATCAATAAGGAACAACTGCTAAAACTGGCAGAGCCATTAAAAAAGAATGACTATGGCCAGTATCTGATAAAGCTGGTAAAATGATGCTCAACTGTTAATCCCGGCAGCAATCGGGAGTTGAATTGTTGAATTGTTGAATCGTTGAATTGTTTAACTGTTACTATCGATCATGCAGAATCAATATCAATACCCTTTCGAAAAATTGGATGTTTGGCAGTTGTCGATCAAATTAGCTAAAATGGTCTATCAAACTTCTATTCGTTTCCCGGAAACAGAGAAGTTTGGTCTCACGAATCAAATCAGGCGAGCATCGGTTTCCATTTCTTCAAATATTGCAGAGGGATCGGCAAGAACGAGTTCAAAGAATCAAGCCCGTTTCTATGAGATAGCATTCGGCTCTCTAATGGAGGTTACAAGCCAACTGATTTTGGCTGTTGAGCTCGAATATATCTCCAAAGAAACCAATGAGGATTTCAGACCTAAAATTGATGAGATCGCTAACAAATTAAATGCACTCAGAAACAGTTGCTTTCGTTAAACAATTCAACATTCCGAAACACATCAACATCTTCAAACAACTCAACGATTCAACAATTCAACACATCAACGATTCAACACATCAACACATCAACATTTAATCAACATGAACATCATCCCAACAAACATACCCGACGTATTAATCTTCGAGCCGAAAGTATTTGGAGACGCTCGTGGTTATTTTTTTGAATCCTTCCGTCAGGATGTCTTTGAAAAAGCCGTTGGCAAAACGCATTTTATTCAGGATAACCAATCGAAATCATCCTATGGGGTTTTGCGTGGCTTACATTTTCAACGTCCACCTTATGCCCAGTCCAAATTGGTCCGTTGTATTCAAGGAGAAGTATTGGATGTAGCCGTTGATATACGAATCGGATCACCGACTTACGGCAAACATGCTGCCGTTCGCTTGTCGGCGGAAAACCATCGCCAATTATGGGTGCCGCAGGGGTTTGCTCACGGTTTTGTCGTATTAAGCGAAACAGCTGTATTTGCGTACAAATGCGACAACTACTATGCCCCGGAATATGATGCCGGTATGCTGTGGAATGATCCGCTGTTGGAAATTGACTGGCTTATCCCAGTCAAAGACATTCAGTTGTCGGAAAAGGACCGCAAACAACCCGCTTTCGAGTCTGTTCAGGACTACAGCTATGCCGAATACAAAAGAGAATTAAGATACCCTCCGGTAGACTGAAATATGTGAAACAGGGCGGTATAAATTCAATATCTTCTTCTTGTTTTCCAAATCTGTCAGCGGAGCAGCTTACCTGCAAGACCGTCATCCATATAGAGGTTCTCTCTGCCGATTTGAGCTGCTGTTACGTTTCATTTTTCCTATCCCCTAAGCTGATATTTTGTAAAATAATAGCGATATTCGTGGCTCGTTAGACCAGAAACAGGATTCAAAAAAGCCATGAAACGTACAACTGCCTTAGTTTGTATACTTGTATCTACTATTTTTACGGTTTTCTCGCAAAACAGCACCGTAACGGTAGAATCTGTTGCACTCGCCCGAAAAGGAAACCAAATGCCTTTTTGGTTCACCCATAACCAGCTGGGGAAATTTAAACAGCAAGTGGGATATCAGCTCCTAAGCGACGTGAATTTCACCGGGACTTATTCAATTGGACAGGATTTAAACCTGGTAACCGGGACGGAGCTGACAGCAGGCTACGATGTGACCGGCCCGCGCATACAAATCATCCAGGCATACCTGGGGCTATCAAACGAGTGGATGAAATTTACAGTGGGCTCACGAGCGAATGAGCTCTTATTCGAAGGCCTATCCTCTTCCAATGGCGACATTGTCGAGTCGGTAAACTACCGTCCCGTTCCTAAAATTAGTTTGGGAACCAATCGCTTTCAGAGGTTACCGATTTTAAAGAAACTGCTGAAGGATAGACTCTCCTTCAAATTCATTTACGAAGAAGGCTACCTCTATGATGATCGATACATTGAACATGCCATGTTGCACCACGATCATATCTATTTCCGCTACCAGATAAAAACGGACTTTCGTGTAACTGCCGGGATTAACCGCTATGCTTTTTGGGGCGGAACCAACCGCGATGGAACCAAGCTCCCGTCCGATTTCGAAAGTTATCTCCGGACAATTTTATGTAAAAGCGGAGACCAAAAATTCGGCATCGGAGAGCAAATGAATATTGCCGGAAATATTTTGGGAGCATATATTATCAGCTTCGAAAAATCCTTCGCCAATTTGGAAGTGGAATTTCGCATTTCCCACCCTTTTGAAGATCGCTCCGGACTGGAAATGGAAAATTGGAGAGACAACTTAATGACCTTATTTCTTAAACGGAAAGAAACAGGCAAACTAGTAGATGCGTTGCTACTTGAATTTATGTACACCAAACACCAGAGTGGCCGGGTACACAACGTAACAGGACCAAAAGAGGAACGGATGCGCGGGAGAGATAATTACTTTAACCATTACATTTATCGTTCAGGATATACGTTTAACGGATTCAGTATGGGGACTCCCCTGTTTGCACCACTCGAAAATCCGACAGCCCACCGATACGGGTTTGCCAACAACCGGGTTTGTGCCTGGCATATGGGAGCGAAAGGCTACTTGTCTTACCCTCGGCTAAGCTGGAAAGCGCTGCTTACTTATACCCGGAACTTCGGGACCTACGACCGGCCCTATTTAAATCGTCACGATCAATGGTACTCCCTTGGGGAAATAAGCTGGAATATGAGCGAACAAAACTTTGTCATCTCGGGACAGGCCGGTGTGGATTATGGTGACTTAAGTGGAAACGTCCTCGGACTAGGGATGAGCTTGAAAAAGACGTTTTAAGGAATAATAATCCCCTTTCCCAAGCGATATGAGCCCATCAATCTACAAGGATGCCAGAGCCTCCAAAACAAACTTGCCAAGTCAATACCAATTGAATATCTTCTTTGCTATTCCCGGGAACGGACTGGCCTATTTTTATCAAAGCCGGAATCAAACTAAAATCATAGTGCAAACGGGAAGTTCCGTTACCCCGATGGCTATCGGGGGAGGAAATCACCCGTTGAACTCAGATTTTAGGAAGATGCAGGTTGAAGATAAAAATCAGCCTTGACTTTTTTGTTTACTTTTTGTGTTAAGACAAGAAGTAAAATTTGTCTGATAAGACCTTGAGTAATTGAAAATAGTTATAACTCATTCCCGAAAGGACAACATCTAAACCATCTAATTGGAGAAACTTTTAGCGAAAAAAAGACAATCGGCTGCAATTGTTCTGCAGCAGCGATTGTCTTTGTCTATCTTTTTAATCGAGATCCCGGAGGTCTATAAACTAAGACCCGGAGTCTGATTCCTATTTCGCTGTTTCCAACAAGAATTTTTGGAAATCGTCAAAGGAAGTGCTCAGTTCGACGGACAACTTCTCGCCCTTCATAAACTCAGCCAGTTTTTCCGGAAGCGGAACATTTCCTTTACCGATAATTTGCTCCACCGTTTCGGTGAATTTAGCCGGGTGAGCTGTTTCCAGGAACACACCAACTTCGCCTTCGCCTAAGTCTTTCGCCAAAGCTTTGTAAGCACAAGCGCCGTGCGGATCAAGCAGGTAGTTTTTTTCGGTATAAACCTTCAAAAGCACTTCCCGTATTTCCGCATCGGAATAACGGAAGCCTTTCATCACGGAGCAAATAGCCTCGTGTGAGTTGTCGAACAAATCCAGAATTCGGGCAAAGTTGCTTGGATCACCAACATCCATCGCATTGGCAATGGTTGCTACCGACGGGCGTGGTTTGTATTCGCCTGTTTGCAGGTACTGGTATACAATGTCGTTTTCGTTATTGGCTGCAATGAATCGCTTAATTGGCAATCCCATTTTTTGTGCAAACAAACCGGCAGTCAGGTTACCGAAGTTCCCACTGGGCACCGCAACGACCAGCTCGTCCTGCAATCCTTTTTCTTTTAAACGGGCATATGCATTGAAATAATAGAAGGCCTGTGGCAAGAAGCGAGCAACATTGATCGAGTTAGCCGAAGTCAGGGTTAACTTGCTTTTCAGCGTTTCGTCCATGAACGCACTTTTCACCAGGCGCTGACAATCGTCGAACGTACCGTCAATTTCAAGAGATGTAATATTTTGCCCCAGTGTAGTGAACTGCTTCTCCTGAATTTCGCTAACCAAGCCTTTCGGATACAGCACATAAACGTCGATACCCGGTACTCCCAGGAATCCGTTGGCAACCGCACTACCGGTATCACCGGAGGTCGCAACCAACACATTGACGTGCTCTTTGTTGCCTTTCAGAAAATAGCCCAACAAACGCGCCATGAAACGTCCGCCAACATCTTTAAAAGCCAATGTCGGTCCGTGAAACAACTCCAGTGAGTAGATGTTATCGTGAACCGGCACGATTGGACAGTCGAACTGAAGCGTATCAAAAACCAATGCCTTCAGGTCAGCTTCCGGGATATCTTCACCAAAGAAGGCTTTAGCGACTTCGAAAGAGATCTCCTGAAAGGACAACTGCTCAATTGTTTCAAAAAATGAAGCCGGTAATTGGTTGATGCGCTCCGGCATAAATAAACCTTTATCGTCGGCTAAACCCTTGGTAACCGCTAATTTTAACGACACCTCAGGGACAGATTTATTGGTACTATAGTATTGCATAACTGGGTTTCAAGTTCGGGTTAAAAGTTTCAGGTTGAAGACTCCCCCCTTTTATTTATTACGTCAATCTTTAAATTGTAAACTCTATTCTTCCTTCAATAAGGCTTCCATAAATTCGCGTCCATGAATTAAGCCATAGCTTCCTTTGGTTACAGCAAATTCATCGTACACTTCAACCTCATCGGCCACATTGCCTGGTTTGTAAATCAGGAAAGGAACCGGGTCTTTGGTATGTACGGTTGTTGCACATGGTGTTGGGTGATCGGGCAATACAGCAATGGTCACCGGCTCATCCATTTTTGCGGTCTCCTCAAGCAGGTATTTGACCACCCGTTGATCCAGGTACTCGATGGTTTTTGTTTTCAGCTCTACATCACCTTCATGGCCGGCTTCATCACTGGCTTCAATGTGCAGGTAGACCAAATCACAATCCTTTAAAGCTTCAATTGTAGCCTGCGCTTTTCCTTCATAGTTGGTATCGTACAAACCTGTAGCGCCTTCAACCTGAATCACTTTCATTCCGGCGTAAACACCGATTCCCTGAATCAGGTCAACAGCAGAAATAACAGCTGACTTCTCAACCCCGTACATTTCTTTCAAAGTTGGCATCTCCGGCTTGTAGCCCGGCGACCAGGGCCAAATGCTATTGGCCACATCTTTACCGGCAGCTTTGCGCTTTTGGTTCACCGGATGATCGTCCAGTATTTCGATTGATTTTACAATCAATTCATTCAACAGTGCAGTCGTATCCTTTGCTTCATCTGTCTTTGCTTTCGGAAGGTAATCAGCCCAGGGCTTGCCGGGTACATCGTGAGGCGGAGTGCAAGCCATTTGCTTTTTACCACCCTTGATCACCAACAAGTGACGATACGAAACACCTTTGTGAAAAATCACGCGATCGCTTCCCAGCTTCTCATTTAAAAAGTCAATCAGCTCATGGGCTTCTTCGTTTGAAATGTGTCCTGCCGAGTGGTTCTTAATGTTTTCACCAGCCAAACAAATCAGGTTACAACGCAGCGCCAGATCTCCGGGTTCCAAAACCACACCCATACTGGCTGCTTCCAGTGTTCCGCGTCCTTCAAATACTTTGGGTACATCGTAGCCCAAAACCGACATATTGGCAATTTCACTTCCCGGATGCATATCTTCGGGTACAGTTACCAATTGTCCGCTACGGCCCAATTTAGCCAACCGATCAATCTCGGGTATATTGGCCATTTGAAGCGGTGTTTTTCCTCCGTAATTTTCCAATGGCTCATCAGCCATGCCGTCTCCTAAAACGATTATATATTTCATCTTAAAAATTCCAAGTTTCAAATTCCAAATTATATCTCACATCTAAAAGTCTTGAGTCTTGAGAACAGAAATCAAAAAATGTCAACTTCAAATTACTCACTACTCACTACTCAAATCTATATATTCGACACCCGAATAATATCGGCAAAAACCCCGGCAGCTGTTACTGCAGCACCGGCGCCGTACCCCTTAATAATCATCGGGAACTCGTTGTAACGCTCACTGGTAAACATCACCAGGTTATTACTTCCCTGCAGGTCGTGGAAGGGATGCCCGTGGGCTACTTCCTGCAGACCAACTTCGGCGAGCCCGTTTTCGTATTTGGCAACAAAACGCCAGCATTTGCTATCGGCCTCCAACACCTGACGACGCTTTTCGAAATCAGCATCCACTTTTGAGATATTCGCCCAAAAGTCTTCGATGGTGCCTTCAAAATACTCATCGGGAATGAATTTGTTGATTTTCACATCCCCCTGCTCGATTTTATAACCCGACTCCCGAACCAAAATCAATAACTTACGCACCACATCGATACCGCTCAAATCGATACGGGGATCGGGTTCCGAGAATCCCTCTTCTTTCGCCATCTGAATGGTTTTGCTCAAAGGGACGTCAGCAGAAATGGTGTTAAAGATGAAGTTGAGTGTTCCTGAAAGAACAGCTTCAATCTTGATTATTTTATCTCCTGAGTTCACCAGATCATTCAGGGTATTGATGATCGGCAAGCCGGCACCAACATTGGTTTCGAACAGAAACTTCACGCCCTTTTTCTGAGCAATGCTTTTCAGATTTCGATAGTTGTCGTAATCGGAAGATGCCGCCACTTTATTGGCCGTAACAATCGATACGTTCGCATTTAATAAATCGGCATACACAGTTGGTGATTCATTCGACGCGGTACAATCCACAAAAACCGAATTGTAAATATTCATATCGATAATCGCATCCTTGTAGGCTTGCAAACCCGATGCCTGTCCTTCAGTTTCCAAACGCTCTTTAAACCCTTCAATGGTAATTCCATCGCGGTTCAGAAGCATTTTCCGCGAATTGGCGACACCGACTAATTTTATCTTAAGGTGATTTTCCTTTAGCAATTTCGCCTGTTGTTGCTGAATTTGATTCAATAAGTTTCCACCTACCAGTCCAATCCCCAAAAGGAATACATTGACTTCCACGTTTTCGGACAGGAAGAACGATTCGTGAACCACATTCAATGTTTTACGCAAATCGCTGTTTTTAACGACCCACGAAATATTCAACTCTGAAGCACCCTGAGCAATCGCGATAATATTCACCCCGTTTTTACCAATGGTATTGAACAGTTTCCCGGCGATACCGGTAGCGTGTTTCATATTTTCGCCCACGATCGCCACAATGGACAAGTCGCTTTCCACTTCAACCTTGTTAATTCGGCTATTCAGAATCTCCCGTTCAAACTCGGAACGAATCGCCTGCTCAGCAACTCCTGCTTTCGAGGTATCAACCGCAATCGAAATTGAATTTTCTGACGATGCCTGGGATATCAAAATCACGTTGATGTTCTGAAGCGCCAGTGCGCTAAATAGGCGCATGGAAATACCGGTTACCCCAACCATACCCAGTCCCTGCACTGTTATCAGGCTGATATTGGAAATGGATGAAATCCCTTTAATTGGCCGATCTTTGCCGTTTGCCAAGCTGCTAGTAATCAATGAACCGGGCTCCTGCGGGTTTGTTGTATTTTTAATGTATGTTGGAATACCTTTCTTGTAAACCGGCAAAATTGTTGGCGGATAAATAACCTTGGCACCAAAGTGCGACAATTCCATCGCTTCGGCATAGCTCAATGATTTAATCACATAGGCTTTGCTGATCACCCGAGGATCTGCCGTCATGAACCCGTCAACATCGGTCCAGATTTCCAAAACCGAAACATCAAGAGCCGCTGCAAATATTGAGGCGGTATAATCCGACCCACCACGTCCGAGGGTCGTATATTCTCCTTCGGCGTTGCTGGCAACAAATCCCGGTGCAACGCAAACTCCTTTAAGCTCGCCCAAAGCAGCCTTTATCAAGGTATTTGTCAAGCTGAAATTGACTTGTGCTTTACCAAAAGAACTATCTGTTTTAATCAGCTTTGACGAATCAATCCAACTGGCTCCTTCTATAAATTCACTGATAATATAGGATGAAAGACGTTCTCCAAAACCACCGATTTTATCGAGGGTTTTATCGGTCAGTTCACCGATCATTGAAACACCGACGATAATACGCTCCAACTCATCCAGTAAATGGCTGACCTGATCTTTAACTTCTTCTTTGCGAGCTCCTTCAAATAATTGCTCCACAACATCTTCGTGGCGCTCACGAATTTCCGTGAGTTCCGTGCTGAAATAATCGGTTCGAAGAATAGCCATTTTGGCTGCGTTTAAGATTTTGTCGGTGATACCGCCCAAAGCAGACACCACTACAATTACATCTTCGCTCTGACTCTTTACAATCTCCTTTACCTTTCGGATATTCTCGGCACTTCCAACAGAAGTACCGCCAAATTTCAACACTTTCATTTTAGGTATCAATTAAATAGATTTATTCAAAATCCGACTACTATTTTAAGCACTCCCCGCTTTTAGACGTATTTTGAATACAAATTTCATGCGTTTATAAATTTAACTTTGCCGCATGTCATTCGCATGATTGAGAAATATTCATTTCACGACCTCTTCGGGCTATCATGCTAATTTCTTCAGCTCTAAAACCTGACTTTGATCAGGTATCATAACAAGCGGCAAAAATATGCTTATTTATTATTATTTTCTAATTATTACTTACAAAAGTCGCCATTTAAACCATTGCTTAACTTCAATTTGAAAGGGAAAAATCCTGACCGGTAAATGCTCTCAATACGCTTATCGATACGGATCCGAATCTGTTTTCAACGATTGCTTTTAAGCCGGTGATACAACGGTGAAACGAATAACAAATAAAAGAACGTGGTGTTCGGGCAAAAAAAATCCGGATGGAGCAGTACTCCATCCGGATTTTACTGCATAGCAATATCGTTAACTCACGGCCGTCGTTCCCATGGTTACTGCTTCAATAATTTTGCCTTCGATTTCCTGAGCCAATTCATGATTATCCTTCATGATTGTTCGCACAGACTCGCGACCTTGTCCCAATTTGGTTTCGCCGTAGCTAAACCACGAACCGCTCTTTTTAATCACGTTGTAGGCAACTCCCAAATCGATGATTTCACCGGTTTTAGAAATACCTTCACCATACATGATATCGAATTCTGCTTTGCGGAACGGAGGCGCCACTTTGTTTTTTACCACTTTCACACGGGTGTGGTTACCCATTACCTCTTCGCCGTCTTTGATTTGTCCAATTCGACGGATGTCCAACCGAACTGACGCGTAAAATTTCAGGGCATTACCACCGGTGGTTGTTTCCGGGTTACCGAACATCACACCAATTTTCTCGCGCAACTGGTTGATGAAAATGCAACAAGTCTTTGTCTTATTGATATTGGCGGTTAGCTTTCTCAAAGCCTGAGACATCAAACGAGCTTGCAAACCCATTTTCGAATCACCCATATCGCCTTCAATTTCTGCTTTTGGTGTCAATGCGGCAACCGAGTCAATAACTACAATATCGACTGCCCCCGAACGAATCAGGTTATCGGCAATTTCCAATGCCTGCTCTCCGTTGTCCGGTTGTGAAATCAGCAATTCGTTGATATCTACACCTAATTTACCGGCATAGTATGGATCGAACGCATGTTCCGCATCAATGATGGCAGCAATACCGCCGGCCTTTTGCGCCTCAGCGATTGCATGAATAGCCAACGTTGTTTTACCCGACGATTCAGGGCCATAAATTTCAATAATACGACCTTTCGGAAAACCACCTACTCCTAAGGCAATATCTAATCCGATTGATCCGGTTGAAATAGAAGGAACTTCATCAGCGACTCTGTCGCCCATTTTCATGATCGCGCCTTTACCGTAACTTTTTTCAATTTTATCCATGGTCAGCTGAAGGGCTTTCAGCTTTTCCTTGTTCACGTTATTTTGTTCTTCTTTTGCCATAGTTTACTTTAAATCTAAAGCTTTGATTATTTGATCTGTGTGCTCTTTGGTTTGTACTTTCTCAAAAACTTCAGCAATTACTCCGTTTTCGTCAATCACATAAGTGGTCCGCAAAACGCCCATATACTTCTTGCCGTACATGTTTTTCTCACCCCATACGCCATAAGCCTTCAGTATTTCCTGCTCGGTATCGGCAATGAGATTAAACTTGAAACCGTACTTATCCGCAAATTTTTTGTGTGAAGCTACACCATCGGGACTCACGCCAATCACTTCGTAGCCTTGCCCCAGCCAGTAGTCGTAGCTGTCATTTAAATTACAGGATTCTGCGGTGCATCCCGGAGTACTGTCCTTCGGATAAAAGTATAAAATTACCTTCTTTCCATTGAAGTCTTGTAACGAAATTGTCTCACCATTTTGATTTAATCCGCTGAAATCAGGAGCCTGATCTCCTTTGTTTAATAAAGCCATAATCCTTTATTGATTAATTACACAAATATACTTTAATAAATCCGAAATGCGGGGCAACAATAAACAATAAATCAGAATTAACTGGCATTCAAAATGTTTCAATACTACCCTCAAAAACCATTACAGGATCAATAGCTCAAACAACTTTTCAGAGCTTTAGTTTCAACAAAGCGGAAATTACGTCAAGCTTAAATTAATTCCTGAATGAAAGCAATGAACATCCGGGTTTCATGGAACATTTTTTGTAATTTTAGATCGGTAAACAAACATGCTATATGCTATCAAAAATCAAACGCCCTCTGTTTCTTCATCTGTTTTTTTACCTGTTCACCTGTATCTGTTTCATTTCCAATGGGGCTGTTCAAGCTCAATCGGATCCTGAAACCAAGGCCAAGAAGCTTTTTGAGAATGGTCAATACGCCGAAGCCCTTCCTTTATTTACAGATTTTGCTCGGCTATATCCTACCGATCCGAAAATAAACTATTATTACGGAGCCTGCCTGATTGAAACCGGGCAGTTTATCCCTGCAGCACAAAAAGCCTTAATCATCTCCGATCAGGAAAAAGCGAACTGGTACCTGGCGCAGTATTATCATGCCAACAAAGAATGGGCGAATGCCATGGAGTCCTACCAGGAGTTTAAGGACAATGCAGGGGCAAAAGATCTTAAGTCCGTTTCATTGGATGAAATGATGCAATTGTGTGCGCAACAAATCAATCCCTACCAAATAGCCGAAGAAGAAAGCACAATAAGCGAACCGACAGCAAACAAGACCATTGAACCTGAGCCATCTGTTTCAGTAAGTCCGGCTATTTCGGTTTCAGAGCCCAAACCGGATACCGTATTAATGGATTACAGCGATTCGATCATCTCGTTTCCGGTAAATGCTCAGATTACTTACCTAAAGATTGATCAGTTTAAATCGGATGAAGCCCGTCAATCCTATCTGGAAGCACGCCGGCTGGAAAATAAACTCCATAAGGAGTTGGCCAAAAGTAAAGACTTGCGTGAACGCTATGAAAACGCGAATGAATTGGTAAAAATGCAATTGGCAGATTCTATTTTGTTGCTGGAACAAGAAACCTATAAATTGAATCAGGAGATCGCTGTCAACGATCAAAACGCGAATATCAAGGAATCCGCCTATTGGGATCAAGCCAGTTGGGCCGAAGTCAGCCAATTCCAGGAAAGCATCCAGCTGCTCAGGGATAGCCTTGCTGCTGAAAAGCAACAAGCTCAGTTAGAAGCGATGCAACAAGCTCAAATCATCATCGTAGAACAAAACGACTCACTGGCCATAGACACGCTTCAGGCTGAAGTTGAACCTGTTGATGAGATTACATACCGCATACAGGTTGGAGCTTATAAGAACTCGCCCCCGGAATGGGTGCAACGCTTATTCAAAAAATTATCGGTATTGAGGCGTATTGATCAATACACGGATGACCAGGGAGTTACAGTTTACACGGTTGGTGAACTAAAATCGTATGATGATGCACAACAAATGCTAAAACAGATTAAATTAGAAGGTGTAAGTAATGCCACTATAGCAGCATATAAAAACAACGAACGAATACCGGTAGCGGAAGCCAGAAAATTGCAGAGTAATGGACCCAAATAAAAACTTAAAAAACAAGCCTGCCAAGGAAGAAAATGTCAACACAAAAAAGGAGCGTTTTCTGATCCTTCACAACGATGACTATCATTCTTTTGATTATGTCATTGAAGCTTTGATGGTTATCTGTGAGCATGAACAGGAGCAGGCCGTACAATGTACATTATTGACACATTATAACGGAAAATGTGACGTAAAGAAAGGAAGTTTTAGCTACCTTAGGCCTATGAAACAAGCCTTAATCGCTAAAGATTTGAAGGCTACGATCGATTAACCGAAACCACACTATGACCATTCTAATCATCCTGTTTCTCATTTTTTTGGGCATCATTCTGTTGCTGCTCGAATTTGCCGTTGTGCCGGGAATTACAATTGCTGGAATTGGAGGCGTCTTACTGCTTGGCGCCAGTATTTACCTGGCTTTTGACACTTATGGTATTCTTGCCGGGCTCCTTACAACAGCATTCGTTTTAATTGCTTCTCCCCTTCTTGTTTTGAGATTCTTTAAAAGTCGTACCGGAAAAAAAATGGTGCTCGAATCTGAGATTACCGGAAAAGTTGATGAAATAGACACCAACATCATTCATCCGGGCGATGAAGGAATCACCGTTGGCCGATTAGCTCCTACCGGGAAAGTAAGAATCAACAACCAAACGATGGAAGCGAAAGCCATGACTGGCTTTATCGATCAACAAGTTTCAATCCGGGTAGTAGAAGTCCTGAAAACACAAGTTATTGTAGAACCTATAAATTAATCAAAATGGAATATTTTGGAACTTTTGGTCTCATTGTGGGCATCTTTGTCCTCGTCATTATCATCTTATATTTTATTCCGGTAGGCCTTTGGTTTTCTGCCTTGGTTTCCGGAGTGCGCATTTCGCTCATTCAACTCTTTCTGATGCGTTTTCGTAAAGTACCGCCATCAGTTATCGTGCGTGCCTTAATTGAAGGAACGAAAGCAGGTATCAAGTTAGACCGTGACAAACTTGAAGCACACTATTTGGCCGGAGGGAAAATAGACATGGTCGTCCATGCCTTAGTATCGGCCGAGAAAGCCAACATCGATTTGGGCTTTAACATGGCTACAGCCATCGACCTGGCCGGTCGCGATGTTTTTGAGGCAGTACAAATGTCGGTTAACCCGAAAGTAATAGACACGCCCCCGGTTGCGGCTGTGGCTAAAGACGGAATTCAGCTGATTGCCAAAGCCCGTGTTACCGTGCGTGCCAACATCAAACAATTAGTTGGGGGTGCCGGTGAAGACACCATTCTTGCCCGTGTGGGCGAAGGGATTGTTTCAACAATCGGTTCTTCACATACCCACAAGGCTGTCTTGGAAAATCCTGATTCAATTTCAAAAGTCGTATTGGGAAAAGGCTTGGATGCCGGAACTGCCTTCGAGATCTTGTCAATTGATATCGCAGACATCGACATCGGTAAGAACATTGGTGCCGGTCTGCAAATCGACCAGGCTGATGCCGATAAAAATATTGCACAAGCCAAAGCTGAAGAACGTCGCGCAATGGCTGTAGCTTCAGAACAGGAAATGCGGGCAAAAGCTCAAGAAGCCCGGGCCAAAGTGATTGAAGCTGAAGCACAAATCCCACTGGCCATCTCAGAAGCTTTCAGAAGCGGCAACCTGGGAATTATGGACTACATGAAATACAAAAACATCATGGCAGACACCCAGATGCGGGAATCCATTTCCGGAGAGGATCAAAATAAAAACAAAGAATAACTGAATAAATAACAGCCTGTTTCAGACTTAATAAACTGAAGCAAAAAGATATAAAGCCCTACTCTCTTGCAGATAGGGCTTTTTTATGAAAAAGGAAAATCAACAAATATGCTGCACAGCACGTTTTTTAATATTGAGGTAACATTTGTTTGTGTTTTTCAGCATATCTTTGTCGTAGATTTTATTTCATAAGTTTAGGTTTGATTAGTTTTATTGGTTTAGTTAGGTTTGAAAAGGGTAGATAGAGATCTACTCTTTTTTTTTGCCTTTTTTGCCAGAAACAGCGAAACGACTCCCCGGTTTCGCCTCCGCATTTTAACCGTATCCCATTTATCTATTGTTCACGACGTGCGTCGAAAGATCTTTCAGCACAATTTCAGCACAAAGCCGGCAGGCCTAGCAATAAATCTGCAGGATCGAGTTGCTCTATCGCTCCGTTTCGACGGAAGGAGGTCGCATCAAGTCGATGTGCTGCGCCTCGTAGTAACTGTGCCGGACCAAACAGTTGAAGACTTGGACCTTTCAGTAACCATGCTGGACCAAACAGTTGAAGACGCGGGCCTTTTAGTAACCATGCCGGACCAAACAGTTAAAGACCTGGGCCTTTTAGTAACCATGCCGGACCAAACAGTTAAAGATCTGGGCCTTTTAGTAACCATGCCGGACCAAACAGTTGAAGACCTGGACCTTTTAGTAACCATGCCGGACCAAACAGTTGAAGCCCCGGGCATTTTAGTAACCATGCCGGACCAAACAGTTGAAGACCTGGACCTTTCAGTAACCATGCCGGACCAAACAGTTAGGTAATGTTGGTAATGTTCATTAAACTGTGTCAATCGTTTTTGCACCGTTCTCCGAATTTAATGGTAGTGTCTAGAAAACTGTGTAAGTGATAAATTATTAAAAATGAATAACTTTATTACACACACGTTCTGCGAATTTAATAACGAAGCTGCCAACGGGCAAACGAACGGCTTCCTCTTTAATTTTCGGTGGCGCGATCTTCTAGTTGTATAATTTGGCTTCCCAGATGCCGGGCTGTCCTGCAAGGATCTTCACGCGCAAGAAACGAGCTTTGCCAATCGCTTCAACTTTGTGCGGCGAGCGAACAGCCACTTCCTTTTGCTCCTTCACAATTTCCCAGTTTTTACCGTCAATTGATTTCTCGCAGACAAAAGCATGACCAAGCGACGGATGCACAAAGAATAAGTCCAGGTGATCCAGCTTCTCAGTTTTGCCTAAATCGAGCTGCCACCATTTTTCCGTATCCCCGGGAGTCGCCCACCAGCGGGTGAAGTTCGAATGATCGATCGCATCCTGCGGATTAAACTCATGGTGGCGATAGATTGGTTCTTCGGGCAGATTATATTTCAATTGCTTGGGATCTCCCCATTTGCGGGCTTGAACTTCCATCGGCTTTTTAACAGAAGAGGCCGTTGCAACGGCGTTCGACAAATCCATCGGTTGCTCCGTTTTAAGCTTTGCCAAAGCACCAACGCCTTTCCGATTCAGCTGAATTGGTTTTATTGTGCCATCTTCGTTAAACTCCATTTGATTGCAATACACCTGACGAGAGGTACCGCCAATGCCATATTCGAGGTAGACAAAATACCAGTCATCGCTTCCTTCAGGAGAAAACGCAAAACCATGCCCCGGTCCCCAAACTTGTTGATCCAAATCCGACGAAATAATGACATCATTGTCTGGCGTCACGAAAGGTCCAAGCGGCGACTCCTTGCTCATCACGTAGCCGTTTTGGTAATCGGCGTAACCGCCCATGGTATAGAAATAGTAATAAATACCTTTTCGTTTGATCATAAACGGCCCTTCGGAATAGCCATGCCACTGCGTTGGAATGGTGATGGTCTCACCCTCCGGCTTTGTCCAGTCAGCACTGAGCTTTGCGGCCTTTTTGCGCCGCCAGAAAATATAGCCCTGTCCGTCGTCATCAATAAACGGACAACCATCAATATCATCGATCACCATCGACGGCTTTTCATCGCCAGTGTAGTTTTCAGGGCCGTTAATAAAACTGAAAGGACCTTCGGGCGAATCAGCTACTGCCAACTGGGTAACATGATCAACCGTTACGAAGAGGTAATATTTACCGTCGCGTTCCAATACACGCCCGGGCGCCCAGTATTTGTGTTCGTGCCAATCGATACCGGGGAAACAAATCCCTTCGAAGCTCCAGTTGACAAAATCCTTCGATTTCCACACTACCGGACTTCCGGAGAAGGCCAGATCCGTTTCAATATCCCCCACATCACTTGTGGCATAAAGGTAAAAAGTGTCGCCGAACTGAACGATGGTTGGATCGGCCAGGTTGTCCGGAATAAGTGGGTTGTATTCATTTTGCTGGGCCGACACAAGCCTTGTCGCCAAAGCCAACAGTAGCAGGAAGAAAATTCTTTTCATTATAATTTATCGTTTTTTTGAGTAGAACCGCTAAGATAAACAATCACCGCTAAATCACAGATGACAAGTGCTACGGCTATTCACATTACCTAAATATTTAATCGACCGCCACTAAAATCGAGTCGGAAGAATTCAAATTAATATAGAAATGATCGGCCGGTGCACCTTGCATAAAATGGTCCAAAATTCGACCGATGCCTCTTAATTGCTCCACGCGTTCCGCTGCTTCTGTGTTCGGCGTGGCTTGTTCAACAAGGGCAAAGAAGCGCTGATACTGCCCCAATCTCTCTTTTCCGATATCCGGGAAAGCCAATTTATCGGCACTCCTCAAACGGTAAAGATCATAGATCAGGTCCTGTCCCGTCCAATCGCCAGCATTAAAGTCAGTCTCAGTCTCAGTCTCAGTCTCAGCACCTCGGCTATTTTGAACAAGGTAATCCAACATTTCCCGTCCGGTCGAGCCAACAATAAACTTCCGAAGATCAGTGGGCCAGTCAGCCTTCAGAAAACGCAAACGCACCAATTCCTTTAAATGCCAGGCTGTGTAATCGTGATAGTTGGCTGTCGAAAGAATCTCGCGGTTCCATATTGAAGGACTTTTTAGACTATCCAGACAGGCATATTCGCGTTCATACAAAGGAAATAATTCTTTAAAACGAGGCACTGAATCCAACTGAATCGTTTCGATCTCAATCAGACTTGAGTTGTGAATCGTCAGTAATTTATAGGCCGGTATGTAAGCTGCTAATGAAGGAACCTGAACATTCACCAGAAATTTCCCGTCATCGTAAGTTCGAATTCCCGTATCGTTGATGTGCATGTGCCCGCCAAAGTGCAGTTTGATGCCTGCTTCGGCAAACGTTCGTGCCACCTCTTCGGCCGGTACCCGATGAAGCTCCATGCTTTGGTCGCCCAGAAGTTGCCGAATCCCGGGGCTGGCATCGTCGTAAAACTCCACCATCGGATAATGACTGAAAGCGATCAAGGTTTTCCCGCGCTTTTCAGCTTCTCTGCAAACCTTTTTCACCCAATCCAGCAAATGCATTTTGTGGGTCAACACCTGGTTGTAGCCAATGCTGGCTCCCTCGTAATTTTCCGGGTCAGCGCCATCGGCAGCTGCTTTCTCTTTGGGGAGATAAACATTGCCGTCGATAGCCAGCAACCAAAGCCCCTGAACGGGCTCTTCCAAATAACTGACATCCGGCAATAATGAATTGGTGGGCGGAATCGGGTACTGCCGTATTTTCATTTGAGCTTCCTGTTTCGCCTTCTCGAACGAATAATCGTCATAATTATAGGTTGAAAAAGGCGTCTCCCAATAGACATCACCTGGTTTGGGAAAGAAACCGAAATCACCCATTTCACTCATGATTCCGGCATAGCCCATTTTGTGGATATCATTCGTTATCACGACCGGATTCTCCTTCGGATCTTTAGGCGTATACATTCCGGATTTGCTCATCAACACCTGGTTCTTTCCGTCTGCCCCCAGGTAATCTGTTTTTCCGGCATCCGTCGCAAAAGGCCGGACAGGATCGTGATTACCGGTGATGACGACAAACTGCAGACCGTATTTCGATTCATAGTCGTGAAGGATTTCCTGCATTCCCCGAACATTCAAGGGCTGTCCGTCGTCGCTAAAATCGCCGGGTAGCACGACATATTTCACACCCCGGCGAACCACATCGTCCAAGGCCGCCAAAAAGGCAAAATAGTTCTCGTTGAACAGCCGGGTTGAATGCAACTGGGCTTCCATCGTTCGCCCCAACACGTAGCGACCATTACCGGGATTCAACACGCCCTTGAAATCATTGTCGGAAAGTTTCCCGTACAAATTTTGCAAATGCACGTCCGACAGGAATGCTATTTTGATATCCTTCGGCTGCTCAGTCTGCTTGCTTGTACAAGCGCTTATTAAAAGAAACAGCATGACAAGTGCCATGCTGTGTTGGATTGAAAATATTCTTTTCACTGTTTCACTTATTTTTTCCTTGTTTCAGGTGGAAAGGCATAGCTGCTTTTCCATCCACCCAAATCAATTAAAATTTGATCAATCATCACGCCCGGATCAACCATCCATACTTTCAGTTTGTGCTTACCGGGCTCAGCTACCATTTGCTTTGCTGACTTCACTGCTGCATTTTTCAGCACATTTTGCTTCCACTCGTTGCTGCGGCCAACGGTTTTAAAATCGATGATAACCGGTTCAGCATCGTCAACAGCCAGAGCACAGCGAACACTCGCTCCCTCGTAAAACGGATGAGTAGGTACGGCCTGTACCTGAACATCAGCTTCACCGAAGTTGAAGGTATAAAAATCGTATTCCAACATGGGGCTTTGTTCTTTTATCGCAGTAGGCTCAACAACGGGTTTTGCATTATAAGGCAGAGCAACGACCACATTTCCGCTGTATCCTATTCCTCCAAATTGTTTCCAGTCTGCTTCTTTTCCTGCCTTTTTCGATGAGGTGTTTTCGGCGTTAATTGACACGTAGCCATTCCCCTCTACAAAGCCCTCATAATTTTCCAAATCTTTGAATTTAGGGTTGAAAGTTGATACATTAACCGTAACAGTTGTATCATCCGTGCTAAACTCAATAGTTCCATACACCTTATATGCAGGAGGAATCAATTGATAATCTTGTCCCAGTGGCGCTTCTATTGTATTCTCACCCTGTGGAAGCTGATCCCAATCGATACTTACCCATAAGCGCTGTTCTTGCTCTCCCGCAGCAGTTGTCAGTTTCCCATGATCGGCTGACAAGCGAATCCAGGGAGCTTTAGGCTCAGCTTTCCAATCCACTTCCCTTCCTCCTTTCAGGAACACATCAACAAAAGCAGAATCTTTCAGGTAAGCATTCAACAGAGGAAGTACATCGGAATAAGCATTGGGGATACTTTTATTCGCCTCTATATCGTATCCTTCCAGAACTAATCCCCAATCAGCTTCACCATCCTCTGCAGGCAACGCATACGAAGGTTGCGAGAAAACAGGCAAGTTACGCGGTGCCATGCTCATCATGTTTTTCCACTTCCCGTTTACCAATTTATTGTTGAAGTTTTTAGTTTCTGTTTTTATCTGTTCGTAAGCCTCTTTTGACAACTTGGCAAATTCTTGAGCGCTGGCTCTTCCCTGGCTGGCAACCAGTTCATTTTTATAATGGTACAACCATTTCTGATTCATCAAAGAAGCACCTGTAACCGGATAGTAAACCAACTCAAAAAAGGCATCTTTCTGTCCTGCAGGAATGTCATCATCCAATACCTTCACTTCTTGCGCCAGCCTTTCCCAGGCTTGCAGATATTTTGTTAGCTCATCTCCGTAACGAATTTGCGTCAATTCAGTTTCCTGTGGTTTTATTGTTGGCTCAGTTTGACTCCAGGCCATAAACTCGGGACGACGCATAAAACACAGGTGATAATAGTCCATCATGAGCTTTGTCAATTGCGGAGCCTTTTCCTTGCCAAACAGAGAACTCAACCAGCCATTTAAATGTTTCTCAACGCCCTTTGTCCCGGTAAAAGCGTCAATATCCCAAGCCATATCCATGAACATCTCGATATTGTATTCGAGTGGTTTGATGTCGCCGCAGTTCAGAATCCACATATCGTGACAATTGAACTGGTAAGCCTTATACATTTCTTCCCACATCAGCATCGGGTTTGTTGAACTGAGCCAAAGGTAATCGTGCGGACGTCCCCAATACGAAGCATGGTAATAAATACCGCCACCACCAGGGCGCTTTTGCTCTTCTGGCGTACTTAGCTGGCGAATGTATCCGTAATTATCGTCGGTCCACATCAGGGTCACATCCTCGGGAACTTCCAATCCATTTTGATAGTAGTCCAGCACCTCTTTATAAGGAATGAAAGCTTGTGGAAGTGTTTCCGGATCTTTACCGGTTTCCTTTGCCATGATTTCACGCTGATCAGCAATTACTTTTTCCAGCAATTTCATCTGATCCTCTTTGGTCAAATCTTTCGCATTCATTGGTGAATCATGTTCACCACGCATACCAATGGTGTAAATGCTTTCAAAGTTTGAAGTTGCTTTTGTCCGTTTTTCAAACAAATCACGAATTGTTTCAGCATTGTTATCATAGCGCCACTCGCCCATGGTGTTGTGATTCCACTCGGCATTGATATTGCACAACATCGGCTCGCAGTGCGAAGTTCCCACCACAATGGCATAATCATCGGCTGTTTGAGCATTTCCATCGATGGTATAAAAAGCTTTGGTACAACCGTGCATAGCCGGCCAAATGGTATTGGCGCGAAGACGCAGCATCAACTCGAAGATCTTTGCATAGGTTTTAGGACCAATGTCGCCTGTTTCCGGCTCAAAGGTTTTTGCCGCCCAAGGTTGAAGTCCCCAATCTTCGTCATTCAAAAACAAACCACGATACTTGACCGAAGGCGAGCTGTAGGTTTTACTTTCAATATCGAGGGTAATCTCCTTACGCTTTTGTGGCAACACATCAGCCCACCATTCCCAGGTCGAAACACCCATCATGCGCGACAGCTCCAAAATACCGTAGGTCGTTGCCCGTCGGTCGCTCCCAATGATGACCAAGGCTTTCTTTACGCCGGGAAAAGGCTTCTCAATCACCTGCATCGACCAACTTTCCCATTTACCGTCAACGGCAGAAACATCAATTTTCTTTTCAGCAATCAACTGATCGATGATATCATTTTTACCCATTGTTCCGGCAATGATTAACTCGTCTGCCGACTCGGAAAGTTCATTTATTATCTTGGGGTGTTTCTCTGTAATGTTTTCCACGTCGCGGGCAAAAAGATTAGCAGCAATCGAGACCACTTTAGCGTCGTCTTCAGAAATTAAAATAGCTGAGGCCGCTTTCTTTTCTGAAATCGTAAAGGAATTAATTTCTCCGGCCTTTTGCGCATAAACCTGCATCTGAGGAAGGAGACAGATCGCACAGAAAATCGAAATAATGATCTTTTTTTTCATAGTGAATAGTTTCTTGGTTATTTGTATGTAGTAGCTAAAGTCTGAAATTACACAAAGTTTAAGACGTTCTATAATCAATAATACATGGAGTTTGGAATTCTGTCAAATTTTAATGTAAATCTTTCGCCGATGTAGCCACCATCCCAGTGCCCAACACAGCAAAACATAGGCAATGGCGGTCATTAATGAGCCAAAAGCTCCGGGAAAGATTTGTTGAAAGACCTGCTCACTTACCCACTCAAAAGCGTCCTGGCTCGAATTAACGGGGATCATCCGTAATACAACATAAAAGAGTTCGGAGAAGAGATAAATAAACAAGGGATTCTTACCGAATACATCGCAAAAATTAACGCCTACTTTTAGGTTTTTCAGTTCAATCAAATAAATCAGCACTGCCATAATCGAAAGATCCAATCCAACAGTATAAAGCACAAATGGACTTGTCCACAGTTTCTTGGAAATCGGAAAAATCAGATCCCACCAGAGTGCAGTTGAGGTCATCAAAAAACCAACCAGCAATAGCATGGCAATTCCTTCGAACGACTTTCCTTTCTTTTGAATAAAAACACCGGCAAGGTATCCCCATAATACATTGACAATAGCCGGCAAGGTACTCAGGATACCTTCTGGATCGAAAGGAATAGCATCCTTTTTATAAATATGGCCGTAGCCCAGAATTGACAAGTCGAATTTGGTTGCAGCATTGCTGGCCATTTCCAATTGCGCACCCGGCTCGCCAAAGGCATATAAAATTCCCCAGTAGGCCAATAAGATGACCACTGAAATGATGATCGCTACCCGCTCTGATAAGTAGAGAACGATTACTGACGCGAAGAAATAACACAATGCGATCCGCTGCAGAACTCCCATGATACGGGTTTCAGCAATTGGCTTGAGAAGAAAACTTCCGTCGTCACCAATTTTGAAGAAAGGAAACCAATACATCAGGTAACCGAGCAGGAAGATAATCACGGTGCGTTTAATAATTTTGGTCCAAACCTGCCCCGGAGAAGCGGTTTTCATCTTTTTCATCGAGAAACTCATGGCATTCCCAACTGCAAACAAGAAAGAAGGGAAAACCAAGTCGGCCAGTGTAAAGCCGAACCAATGCGCATGGATGAAATAGTCGTATATCCTGGCACCAGTTCCGGGGGTATTTACCACGATCATCAAAGCAATGGTTAATCCCCGGAATACATCGAGCGACAGAAAGCGTTCCGGCTTTTGTTTGATTATTTGTTCCATTATTAGTAGTTGTAATTGATGACAGGTAAAGTTTTCGTCAGCGGCGCTATCCGGTCGCGGTATTTGTGATAAAGTTCTTCGGTTACTCCCGTTGGGCTACCACTCGCTTGAATCGGAAATTCTTTCTGCGATGTCACCCAATTCCATTCCCATTGTTTCATCTGATCGTCGAAAGCCTCCTGATCAAAACTTCCCCAGTTGTTACTTACCTCCGAAAAGAAATGTTCCCAGCGCGGTCTGTAGAAATCACTCAGCAAGCCGCTCCACTGGCGATTACTGTATTCGTGCAACCGATTATCAGCTCCTCCCCAAAGGGTGATCAAATCGCGGGCATTCTGTTCATACAATGCTTTCTCATCCGGCGTTGTTCCCCAACTGCGGGCATCAGCAATCCAGGGTCCCAGAAGGAAATCCTTGCGCGTTGCCAACAGACGATCCAAGTCTGCAATCAACTCCAGAAACTCGCGGCTGTACTGCGCAAATTTATCTTTGTCGTTGCTTTTATAAGCCATGGCAATTTGTTGCTGAACAGGTAAGGCATAATTTGCCAGTATTTGCCGGGTTAGATCGACCAAATCATACTGAAAACCGTCTGATGCACCGAACTCCGGGATAACCTCAACAAATGAGTCCCAGGCCGGCAATAAATCTTCCGGAGCATAATTCAGTTTTGTGCGTGCCCAACGACGATATCCCTCGAAGGTTGGCCGGGAAACAATAATAGACTCCGCACCGTCACGAATAACCTGCCCGTTGTAAACGGTTTGGACCAAAATGTCCCAGGCCTTTTCCATATCGGAACTATTGTTACCATAGCGATTGCGAATGTATTTCTTTAACCACTCCGTCAAGTCGATCGGTGTATCGCGCCAGGTATTGTCGGTCATTAACTCGTAAAGCACCGGCGTTTGCTCAATGGCTTCCATGGTCAGGCCGATTCCTTTTAGTTGTCCCGATGTCGAATCATTCAGTGCCTCTGCCGGATGCTCAGCCACATTCTCAATGCGCCCAAATAAACTGATATTTCCCCCGAAATTATGCAGCATGCACCAGATCCATTCTTTTCCATAGAACGCCTCGGTACGTTTCCAAACTGGCTCAATCTCGGCTGCCAAATCCAGAATAATCATCCGGTCGTTGGGAACGGCGCCCAACAGACCCTGAATTTGCGGCGCCTTCCAGAAATCGCGGTGACTATAGAACAACCACCCTTGCATCACCCAAACTGCTTCGGGGTCGGCCGACTTCATGCCTTCAAAAACTTTGGCACTCAATTCAGAAAGGTATTGCGGATCGTCTGATGGCGGCTCATTCTCGTTGAAGGTATCAGCAGAATACAGATGGTCGGTTCCGTAAATTTCCCGCTGAACTTCCAGAAACTTCATACCAATCTCGGCAAACAGCGGATCATCGGCATCCAGGATGTAAGTATCCTCAAAATCGTTCCCCCAGTTGGTTTGTTTCAACCGGGCATTGGGGAAGTACTTCTTAAATGAAGCGGGAACATGTCCGGTAAAGGCCGGCAAAACAGTTTTCATACCTAGCTCGCGCTCGCGCTGCACAATCTTTTTTTGCAAATCGCGGTGGCTTTCCTTCCAGCTCTTAGGCAGAGGACCGCCCCAGCCATCGAGGTTGCCCATCCAAAACCAACCGAAATAGGCCGGCCCACTGAAAAACGGATCCAGATCTTCGTCGGTAAAACCGTACGACCGGTAAACCTCATCCCAAACAGACTCTTCGCCGGTAATGGCCAGCGGCATATTGATGCCGTGCAACGCCATCCAGTCAATTTCCTTTTCCCAACGATCCCAATCCCACCAGCTCATGGTGTAATTGAAGGTGCAATAATTCAAATAATAGCGATACTCGTACGGACTGTCCTTGCGCACTTTCTCCGGAATCACCGGTAACTCTTCCGGTAAATTCAGATTCGTTCCGTTCCAGGTAATCTGACAATGGCAATATTCTGTCAGGTAATAATACAGGGCAGAAGCGACAGAAACGCCGTTATTTCCGCGCAGAACAATTTTATCAGCCTTCGATTCCAGCTCGAACCAATCGACTGTGTCTGATAGAATAATTTCTACTACAAAATGGTCGGCCCGTTCCGGAATAATTCGCTGGATCAAGTCTACTTCGGGACTGATTATTTGAGTCTCCTGTTTCTGCGTTTTACATCCATAAAATGAAAAGGCAAATATTACGAACAGGAAAGTCAATCTTATTCTTGCACTCATTCTTCGAAATTTTTAGTGTTAAAATCAAAAGTTTACAATGCCGGTGGGCTTAACTTTCAAGATATTGTGATTTGCATCAAAGTTTAGGCTATCGACACATAACTGCCGTAACACATACGCTGAGTCTTGCGGAAAAATGCGGTGATACAAAATGTAATCCTGTCCTCCTTCGTTGAATACCGAATGGTGCCCCGGCCCATAAGTTGTACTGTCCGCAGAAGTTTCCAATATTGGACTATTAATGCCTGTTTCAAAAGGTCCGAGAGGTGAATTCCCAACCGCATAACCCATTTTGTAAGTCGCATCAATCGCCTTTCCTGACGAATACATCAGATAGTATTTTCCGAAACGCTTAATCATGTACGGCGCTTCAAAGTAGTCAGCCGGAGTGACATCAACCGGTTCTCCCTGAAAGGAAATCATATCCGGATTAAGCTTAACCGCCATACAGACGCCATTGATCCAATGAAATCCGGATCCCCAGTACAGGTATGCCTGACCATCGTCGTCGATGAAGCAATCAGCATCAATCGTATGCACATCGGGAAAGTCACTGGAAGCAACCAGTGGTGAATTGTCCTCCTTTGCATTTTGCCAGGGACCTAAGGGCAAATCGCTCACACCAGCCCATATCTCACTTCCAACCGATACATACATGTAATATTTTCCATTGGCAGCTTTCCGGACAGAAGGCGCCCAAACCATCGAATTATTGGAGCCATCACTTGTACAAGCCTTTTTAGTTGGCCAGTTTAAATGATGGCGATCAAAGGTCAAAAAATCTTTGGTTGAAAACACAGCCAGCTCTTCTCCTCCCCAAGGATCAATTGTGGCATAGATATAAAAAGTATCACCGTCCTTGACGATACAGGGATCGGCGAAATAGCCATCAATAATTGGATTAGCAATCAACTTTGCGCTTTGTATATTTTCCTTCTTTGCCAAATTTATACAAGCAGTTAGCAGAATTGGCGTCAACAGAAATAAAACACTTGTTCTTACATTTTTCATTACTAATTCTTTTTACGGGAGAATAACATTACTTTTTTTTATCGCTACAGTTCCTGATCGGATTTTGAAGGAGGAAGGAGCTCCGCTCCCCACTTTGAAGGCGCGGGCCCCATCTCCAGAATTAGTGTTCCTCCCATTACAATATTTTGATGTTCAAGCCAGGCTTTCGGGAAGTCTTTTCCGTTAAGCTCGGCCGATTGTATATACTTATTTTTTGGTGATCGATTTTTCGCCAAAATGACAAAGTCTTTTCCGTTTTCCTGATGAATAACCGTTTTTTCGAAATAAGGAGCATTGATCAGGTAATACGACTGGCCGGCATTCGGATACAATCCGATGAGGTGAAAAGCCAACCAGGATGACATTGCTCCGGAGTCGTCGTTCCCTGGAATGCCGCTGTGACTGCTGTTGTAGTTCTCATCGATTATTTGGTGAATTCGCTCACTACTCAACTCAGGGCGACCGATCCAATGATACAGGTTTGGACTCAGGAACGAAGGCTCGTTAGCCACATTGTAAAGCCCCTTATCATACAAGGTATCGAGGCGTTTTCTGAAGGCTTTTTTCCCTCCTGATTTTTCAACCAGCGTCGCCACATCGTGCGGAACGGAAAGCGAATATTCCCATGAGCTCGCTTCGTAAAAGAAACCGCACCACCAACAAACGCAAATTGGCCAATCCTGCGCAACCGGTGTGTATGGAATGTAAGTGATCCGGCCGTTACTGGCGTCACACTGAATACTGTCGACCCAATTGCCATGCGCATCTTTAGGCATAATGAAGCCGTTCGATCCATGATCGTCAATATCCCGCCACAAGTTTTGCCAGTTATCCGATTGCTTGATAAACCGCCAGTATTCGCCTTTTCGCTTAATGCCCCTGGCAACCGTTGCCAAGCAATAATCGTCGTAAGCATATTCCAGCGTGCGATTGCCTGCCCTGACAAAATCAGTCGAAACATAGCCCAACCGGTTATAATCCGTTAGTCCACCGCGACCTTCTTTTTCCTCGTTGCCACCGGGAGGAACTGTGGCATCTTTCAGCATCGCTTCAAGCGCCAGTTTATAATTAATTCCGTCCAACCCTTTCACAAAGGCATCGGCGATAACCACTTCTGCATTCGATCCGCCCTGCGTACGACCGTTACAATTTCCACTGCGGGCCTCAGGCAGATAGCCATCGCGCTTGTATATCTGAAGCATGGCATTTACAATAGCAATTTGCCGCGATGGTGTCAACAAAGTAATCAGCGGACTCGACGAACGATAAGTATCCCAAATGGCGTAAAAATCATCGTAATACGGACTATTATTTTCCCACTTTGGATTTTCCCCGGTGCGATCAACCGGCATCAGCATGGTATGGTACAAACCGGTGTAAAACATGGTTTTGAGCTCAGAAGAAGCATCTTGATCAACCTCAACCCGTTGGAGAATTCTCTCCCATTTCTCCTGAGTTTCGGTCAATGCCTGTTGAAAATTCCAATGCGGAATTTCTGCATTTATATTTTCATGCGCCTTCAAACTACTGACGAAAGAAATACCAATTTTTAGCTGAAGATCATCACTCGAAGAATCGAAATAAAGCAGGGCACCGGTTTTTCCGCCGTCATCAATTCTGACTTTCCGGCCAGCTTCTATTTGATCATTTTTCCAAGTTGAAAACTGCTTGAAGGGTCGATCAAATACCGCTGTAAAATAAACGGTGTAGGCACTTCCATTATTCCATCCACCGCGAATCCGGGTGTAACCGCGCACTTCGGTTTCTGAGATAATTTCAATTTCGGAACCAACAAACTGCTGTGCCTCACGCGCATCGGGGTTCGGAATATTCGGCTCGCCCAAAAACTTACCCAAGTCAATTTTCACAGCCTGCTTATTTCCCGGTTGATACGAGAAGTGATAAAAGGCAGCCCGATCCGAAGTGGTAATCTCGGTTTGAATCCCCCAATTTTGTAGCATTACACTGTAATAACCCAACTTAACTTGTTCTTCTCCTTTTACCGATTCCTGATCAATGGCCTCCAGATCACCGGAGAAAGGCATCACAGATACATTCCCGTATTTTGGGCCGCCTCCGGTGCCACTTACATGCACTTGACTAAAGCCGTAGATTGGCTTCGCCGGATCAGATGAATAGCCACTGTTCGACGATACATCATTATCCGGTCCAGGTTTAACCATGCCATAAGGGCAGGATGGACCAATAAACACATTGCCCAGTCCTTCGGAACCGATCAACGGATCAACAAACTGGTGCAATTGCGCCTGAGCAACGAATGCAAAACACAGTGTGAAAATTAAAAGTCCGAGCTTGATTTGATTCTGCTTCATCATTTTAGTCGTTTAGTCGTTCGACAGTGAATAAGGTTGATCATCAGGCGCTACGCCCCATGATTTATTGGACTGGTCGCCCATCTCAAAATCGATTGTTCCTCCTTTGACCAAATCGAAATGATTCAGAAAGTTTTGTGTTATTTCCTCGCCGTTCAGCTTCAGTCGCTGAATGAATTTTTTACCGGACGAGGCTCCGTCGGCATTTATAACCAACTGCTTGCCACTTTCCAACTGAATCGTGATTTTATCGAAATGCGGCCCGGAAATAACATACTCGGGCACAGACGGACTAACCGGATAAAATCCGAGCGCAGCAAACACATACCAGGCTGACATTTGGCCCGCATCATCATTACCGCTTAAACCACCGGCATCGGCACCATATTCTGTTTTCATGATCTCAGAGACCAACTGCTGTGTTTTCCACGGCTGGCCTGAATAGTTGTACAAAAACGGAATCTGGTGTCCCGGTTCATTGCCGTGCCAATACTGGCCGGAAGCATGAAAATGATCCAAATTCTTATTAAAACCCTCCTGTCCGCCCATCAAATGCATCAAGCCTTTAATATCCTGCGGAACGTACCAAGTGTACTGATAAGGTGTTCCTTCGGTAATGTAAGGCATGCGGATAAACTTGTTAAACTCAGTGGTAAAACTGCCGTCGACATAGCGTCCGCGAACACACGAGTCGGCGGCACTGTATACATTTTGATAGTTTAAAGCACGTTTTGTTAGCTGATCAGCCCTAACTGTATCACCCCTTTTTTCAGCAATCCGGCTCAAGGCAAAATCATCGAAGGCATATTCCAAGGTCCTCGAAACCTGTTCCTTTTTATGAAAGGATTCCTGTACGCTGTCCTCTAAAGGAATGTAACCGTATTCCAGATACGACTCCAGCGCCCGGCGACCTTTCCCTTCCTGATATTCAGGAAAAGTCTCCGGAGATTGAAAGGCATTTTTGACTAGCAATTCGTATTGAGCGTCACTCAAATCAATGACATCCTTTGAATAGGCATCCGCAACTGCAGCAATCACGTGGTCACCAACCATAGCCGAGGTGTAGCTGTTCCAGCAGGGAAAAATAGGTAACCAACCGCCTTGCTGAGCCTTGTCCAATAAGCTGTACATCATATCAGCATTGGTTTTCGGCACCAACAAATTGAATAACGGATGCGAAGCCCGGTAGGTATCCCACATCGAGAAATCAACAAAGTAATCCCGATCTCCGGAATTCATCTGTTCATTTCCTCCTGCAAAACTTGGATATGAACCGTCGATATCGTTAAATGTCCGGGGCTGCAAAAAGCTGTGATAAAGTGCTGTATAAAATTTGATTTTATCTTCCTCATTCGTTCCTTCAACCTGAACTTTACCAAGCAGTTGCTTCCAAGTCTCTTCCAGTTGTCCCTTTGCCTGATCGAAATCCAAATCTGCGGTTTCGGCATCCAGATTTTTGCGCGCTTCCTCAATGCTCGTAAACGAAGTTCCTATTTCAACATAAACGGGCTCATTTTCCTTCAGCGAGAACGAAGCCCAGCCGCCGAGCTTGCTTTGATTGGCCAGTTCGGTACTCATCGCATTGATGATGCTGTCCTGAAAAACACCATAGCTTTCAAAATCGTGGCTGAACCGCGCGACAAAGTAACCGCTGAAGCCAGCTGGTTCGCCCCATCCCTGATAAATCCGGTGAACCGGATTGTAACCGACTATCTCATTCGTTTCGGGAAGTATATGAATGTATCCTTGTGCCTCGTCGCTATTCGGGTTAATTACAATATGCGACTCGCCTCCTTTTTCGAAAGTGAATTTGAAAAGACCACAACGTTTAGTGGCAGTTATCTCCGCCTGAATCGCGTAGTCGTCCAAGTGAACGCCGTAATAAAAAGGGGTTGAAATTTCGTTGTCATGGGAAAACGATGAACCACGTTCCTCAGGCAGCCATTTCAGTTGCCCTGCAACCGGCATGATAGTCATGCTTCCGTAATCCTGTACACAGGAGCCGCTCAGCCAGTGACTTCCCCGGAATCCCTGGATAACCGAGTCGGTATAATAGTAAGGAGCCACACACTTGGTTTCTGTATCTTTGGTTTGAGCTGTCCAATTGGTCATACCGAAAGGAACAGTGACATAGGGAACCACCTGCGAGTTGTTTTCACTTCCCTCTCCGTGCTTTATTGCACTGATCGTTGTAGACGGCGCCGTACCGATTAGCGGATTCACATAATCGACAACATTTTTTTGTTGAACGGCCTCCTGACAACCGGACAGACACAAACTGAAAATCAGTAATTGTAATAATCTCATTCGTTCAATTTTTTTAAATACAAACCTCATCTCACTTCAACGTTATCACATGTAAAAATGGTGTTCTTCCGGTTAAAAACAGGTGCATTCCTTTTCCTTTGATCGATCCAAAATGGGTCGAATATAGTTCGCCGTCAATCCGGCCTACGTTTTGATGTTCCCTGATTCCGGGTCCAACCTGAATTTTATCGCTTCCAAATTGATAGGTCGCATAACCTTCTTTCAAAAAGAAATCCGATTCATTTTCCGATTTCTGCACAGCCGATAATTGCCCTCCGGATCTGAAACAAAGTTCCAAAGTCACGTCTACTCCTTTGGGACCATCTACGTTAATCACCAGTTCAAATTCGCCCTTATTTTCCCGTATCGTTACGTCTGTTTCCATCGCCTGGACATCACTGACGGACCTGTCCTTAAAATCCATTTTGCTCCAAAAACGACCGTCCGGCGATTCCGTTAATTTATAATCTCCCTCTGGATTTTGTTTGTCCGCAGGAAGAGGTTGGTAGTAATAAGCTTCTTTCCGTTCATGTAGCATGCAGCTGTTTTGCTCTTGCCGCAGCCCCTCACTTCTGAAATACCCGGTATTGAAAAATGAAGTAGATAAACGGGCATATTCCAGAATTGCCTCCCCTTTTCGAAAAGTGAAGAAAGTTGGATTGGTCGAACGACCAGATGAAATTTGCAATGGAAAATCATTTCCCCCAAATACTGTTGCCGTCATTCGGTCGCGCTTCATACGAACCATATTGGTAGCAGACAAGTCGACGTTGAAATCTTCAGGTAGAGCATCTGCCCGCGAAAGTTTTTTCTGCAACAATGGAACATCAAGGAAATGAAGCAAAGCACCAGACAAGACATGCTCGTCAAACGTGTCCATATCTTCAATTTTACGGGCTATTGCAGCAAAAAGAGAATCATTCAACCGAACAGCTATAAAGCGATAACACCAATAATAGTTAGTTGCCTGAATAATCATGTTCTGATCTTGTCTTCTGGAATCTAATGAAACCAAGTCACCATTGTTCTCCATCAGGAAAAAGGTGGTCTCTAGATTTTTTCGCACCGGCTTCAGTAAATCCGGCCGCCCCAGAATTGTTGCCATTGTAATTAGTGCATGGTCTACAACCTTGGAATAAATACGGCTTCGTTCCGGATACTGACCGTCCTCGTCGATATAAATACCTTCCGACAACCACTCCTCAATACGCTCCTTGTATCGGTTGTCTCCATAAATTTGATAGAGATGAGCCAACGCGGAAGAGGTCACCCAACGATGATTAGGCGTATGGATTCCACCGGTTATTAAAGCCTCGCCAGCACTTAGTAAAAAGTCATCCAACCGCTTTTTCAATAGCATCGACTCTTCTGAATTTCGGTTTGCCAACACTTTTGCTGCCGGCCCCAGATTATCAATCAAAAAAGCAGTATCAGGCGGTGATTGTTTGTTACCTCCTGCATCAACGGTTCCATTCGCGCGTTGAGCATCAAGCAGGTACCCCATGATCTTCATGAGCCGTTGAAATACGGCTTCAGAATTGAAATAATCAGCGCCGATGGTACAAAACGACGCTGTTAATATTCCAAACTGAACGCTCAGGCTTCGGGGATTGTCCTTTTGAATGCCTTTATTCAGCAGATTGCTTACCGTTTGGTCGTTTGCCTGAATCAACCGCTGATAGAGTTCGTGGTCGAATTCAGTGTGACTACCAACAAGAGTGTCTCCGACACCCTCTTTTTTAGGAGCCTCTGAATTTGAGCTTCCCCTTGCTGAAGCAAAGAAAAAACAAGAAAAAACAAGAAGCACAATGAATAAACTTCGAATACTTCGTTTCAAATAAACGCGATATAAATACATTGATATTTAGCTAGTAGGATTATTTCAGGAAGAGAATCCGCAGAGAAACTCAACAAAGTATATTTAAAAATATAGGCAGGCAATTGCTCACCTGCCTATATCAATAGCTCAATAAATTTTCAGGTATAAACCTGTATTTTGGATCTTATTAATAACCTGTATTTTGCGTAATAGTTCCGCCACTATTGTCGATCTCTGTCTGAGGAATTGGTCTTAAAAGGTGCTTTGCTTCAAGCGCATTATTTAACGCAGCATGTGGATTATGCGCTAAAGTACGTTCGATCAACTTTCCTGTTCTCTTCAGATCCAGCCAGCGATTTGCCTCTCCGGTTAACTCGCGGGCCCTTTCGTCAAGAATTAAATCAAGCGTAACATCTCCCGCAGCAACAGCTGCTGTTAATCCTGCTCTGGAGCGCAATTCAGTAAGCAACTGAGCAGCTTTGGTGCTATTGGATGATTCCAGGTAAGCTTCTGCTGCAACCAGGTAAGCCTCACCACTTCTCATCACTACCATATCTCTTTCGCCCTGAGATTCTTGATCAGGCTGAGTGAAGGTTACACCAGGGTCATCAAACTTCTTAAACATCGGATAATGAACTGTTGTCACACCATCACTTGTCAAATACTCGTCCGGGTTAATCACTTTATAAGGAACAGCTGATTTTTCGGCATCTGTCCATGCTACTTTAGGAAAATACATGGCAGTGTCTCCAACGGTCATATACCTTGTTTCTCCTCCAACTGTAGCCTCATAATCTTCTGTCGCATAAAGAACTCTGGCAAATGTAGCGTCAGCACGTTCGTCATCGTCGCTAAACAAAGAGTAGTAGAAGGGAGTAGGCATTGGTCCAAGACCTTTTACTGTTCTCGACAGCCCCGGATAATCGAAGAACCGGAATTTATACATCATGTGTTTTGAGTTACCCCAACCTCTGCTAACCGAGTTCGATCCAAACAAATAGGCAAATACAACCTCCGAGTTACGCTGGTTATCAATACTTACCAAGTCTTCGAAAGACCCAACCAAATCGTGATTTGAAATTACTGTTTCAGCCAAAGAAGCTGCTTGGGTAAAATCGGTACTTGCACCAAATGACTTGTAACCTCTGGTCAATAAAACTTTTGACAAAAGATGTCTTACGGCGTCCTTTGAAACGCGTCCGTATGCATCCGGGCTTGATGGCACTGCAGCCAAGGCATCTTCCAGATCCGCAACAATTTGGGTGTACACTTCCTGTTCTGAAGCACGCACATAGTTTGTTTCGGCAGTAGTTACCTGGTTCAAAACCAATGGTACGCCACCAAAATTCTCAACCAAATTGAAGTACGACATCGCTCTGAAGAATTTAGCTTCACCCAGACCTACTGCTTTAACGTCTTCATCCAAATTCAGAATCTCTTCAGCATTGTCTATTGCGACATTGGCCGCAGCAATAATGCCATATTCATTAGTCCAATAAACACTAACATTCCAGTTTTGAGAGTTGAAATTTACATAGTCGTTTATATCACTGGTACCGGAAACCGCGGAGCCGCGGGTAACAATGTCAGTTCCCAGATCTTCCAACGAATAGTACATGTCAGAAGTGTAATGAGTCGTTGTTTCTCTGGAAATTTCATATACATAAGCAACTAACTGGTCAAAGGTTTCAGAATTGCTTTTCGCAGTCTCAATCGTTAACGAAGTATAGTTTTCTTCCTCAAGGTAACTCTCGCAACCGGTAACTAACACACCGGCAGCTAACAGTATTCCTAATATTTTAGAATTAATATATTTCATTTTTAATTTCATTTATTGGTAGTTAAAAGTTTAAACTAATACCTGCCATATATGTGCGTGACATAAATGCAGCTCCCCAAGTATTTCTACCTGCACTCTCAGGATCCCATCCGTCATAAGAAGTAAAGATGAACGGATTCTGCACTGTGGTATAAATTCTTAAACCATCAACATGCATTCTGTTTAAGATGCTGGAAGGCAATTTGTACCCTACAGTAATGTATCCAACCTTTGTGTAAGAGATATCCTTGTATTTGACAGCATTTTGATATGAACCACCATTACCTGGCTGATACCAGCTGTTTATTTGATTTGTTGGAGTCCAGTAATTCACATCATAGGCGTTAAACATTCTTGATGGGTCGCCATCCCATGGGAACGATGCCGAACTATGGAAATTACTCAACATCTTATTTCCATAACTCATAATCAAAGAGAATGAGAAATCGAAATTCTTATATTCCATATTGCTTGAAATACCTCCGGTCCACTTGGGAGTAACCTGACCAATTACTTTCCGGTCTCCGTCAGGAGTAATTGCACCATCATTGTTTAAATCTTTAACTCTTACCTGACCGGGAGTTTGTCCGTATTTGGCAGCCTCGGTCACTTCATCGAGTTGCCAGATACCATCAAATTCGTAGTCATAAACAGAACCAATTGATTCTCCAACTTTGTGGATCAAATTTGTACCGGATACGTTGAAAATGATTTCATCCAAATCACCATATAGTTTATCAATCTTGTTTTTATTGGTTGCAAAATTGAAATTTGTTGTCCATTTGAAATCAGCTCGATCAATATTCACGGTATTTAAACCAATCTCGATCCCTTTATTGGTCGATTCCCCTACGTTATCATATGTTCCACTATAACCGGTTACAGTTGGCAGCGGTGTATAAAAGATAATGCCGGTGGTTTTTCTGTTGTAAACATCAATTGAACCGAACACCCGGTTATTTAAGAATCCATAGTCAATTCCCAGGTTGATCTCAGTCGTTTTCTCCCAAGTCAGATCTTTGTTCGCCAATCCGGTAACATAAGCAGTTGATACAGAAGCGTCACCTAAATTAGTTGCACTACTTCCCAACAATGACTGAGATGCCAGCGGGCCTAATCCTCCTCCTTGTCCATTATTACCAGTTTGTCCGTAACTTAATCTCAACTTGGCATTGGACAAAACATCCTGACTCTTCATGAAATTTTCCTCCATCATTTTCCATGCAAAAGCTACAGATGGAAAGAAAGCCCATTTATTTTCTTTTGAGAGTATTGACGAACCGTCGTAACGACCTGTAGCAGTTAACAGATACCGATCCATCAGGCTATAGCTTAAACGGCCAGTGTACGATTCCAACGTTTGTTTTGAATAATCACTTGAAACGTCATTAATACTTAAGCCGGCTCCTAAATTGTGGAAAAGATAATCGTCAGTAGTGAAGTTTCTCACTTGGGTATAATATCCTTCAGATTGCTCTGAGAATCTTGACACTACCGCTGTAACATCCAAACTATGAACATCTTTTGTAAACTTGTAGTTAAAAATGTTATCCCATGAGTAAGAGAAATAATTAAAGTTATTCACCTGGGCTCTTCTGTTAGAAACATTCCCACTTACCGCTTTCGAATACAGTCCACGGTATTCGCCGTAACGTGTATACTTAATATTTGGAGAGAATTTAGAGGTAAACGTCAAACCTTTTGCAGGGGTTAACTTAATTGCAATATCTCCAAGCCACTGCAAATATTTTGTTTGCTTAGTGATGTTATCAGCTTCAAATAACGGGTTCGTAATTTGAGTTTCTTTTGCCAAAGCATAGTAACGTAATGAACCGTCATCATTGTAAGGGCGACCAATTGGCTTTAACCGATAGGCACTACGAAATGCTTCCCAACTTCCGGTATTTTGAATGCCAATAGTTGTATAGTTACTGATACTAAAGTTGAACCAATCAGCCAGGTCTGAAGACAAACTACCTCTGATATTGTATCGTTTAAAGTCCTCCCCTTCAATTGTTCCGTTATCTTTAGTATAACCTAAACCCGCAGAGTAAAGTGTTTTTTCTGTTCCTCCATTCAAATTAACGGTATGGTTTGTCTGAAAGCCATTAACCAGAATCAGGTCAACCCAGTCGGTATTCACGCCGTTTGCAATATTTTCCAACTCTTCAGCATCAAACACGTCTGACATAACAACATCATCGATTGAGTAATCCAGGTTTCCTGCTGCATACTGGTTTCCAACAACAGCATCCTTAACAATCTGAACATAGCCATTCGCATCCATCATTGGTGGTAAATGGTAAGCCTGTTTTGTTCCTACGTAGCCGTTGTATGTTACTTTCAATGACCCTTCTTTACCCTTTTTCGTTTCTATTAAGATAACACCACTACTACCTCTCGAACCGTAAATAGCTGTCGCAGAAGCATCTTTCAACACATCCATACGTTCAATATCCGCAGGGTTTAGGAATGAAATATCATCAACGAAAATACCATCAACAATGAAAAGTGGGTTTTGTCCCGGGCTGTATCCCCCTTGGTCTGCCGTTTGGTTTGAGTTGATTGTACTCGCACCACGAATACGAATATTAAAGCCTCCCGAACCAGGTTTGTTATCAGTGCGCTGAATAAAAACCCCTGCTGTCTGTCCCTCAAGAGCTGAAATTGCATCAACTTTATTTGCTTTCTCCAATTTCGCATGATCAACAGAAGAAACAGATCCGGTCAAGTCAGCCTTTTTAACAGAACCGTAACCAATTGCTACAACTTCGTCGAGCCCAATTGTACTCGATTTCAACGTAACGTCCAATGTACCTTGTCCGGTATAAGCTACTTCAGTCGGTTCCATTCCTACAAACGAAATAACCAACATTGGATTTTCGCCGCTAACACTAATCGTGAATTTACCATCGAAATCCGTAACTGTTCCCTTCGTTGTTCCTTTCAAAACCACAGTGGCTCCGGGAACAGGGTTACCATCTTCATCTAAAACAGTACCTTTTACTTCTGTGGGTTGTTGAAAGAAATAATTCTTTGCCTCCCCGTTTTCAGTATCAGGGCTCAAAATAATCTGACGATCTTTAATGTCATACTTCACATTAACCCCGCGAAAAACTTCGTCCAATACTTCTGTGATATTACTTTCATTCAGGTTCACATCAACTCGTCTATCAACATCGATGAACTTATTACTGTACAAGAAAAAGTAATCACTGCTTTTTTCAATATGCATCAACACATCTTTCACTGTAGAGTTGCGCATATTGACCGAAATTCGGGTCGTCTGAGAATAAGAATCAATTGCCAACACCTGTCCTGCGAGGAGTAGCAAGCATACAATAGTTAGTTTCATACGTCTCATAAATTTAGCGACCATGGGATAATATAACCCAGGGCCAAACCTTTTACGAATTTTTTCCATAGTTTTGTAATGGTTTGAATTAAACAATTTAAATTCTCAAGTTGTATTTTTTTCAACCTTAAGGGAGGATGTGCCAGCATCTTCCCTTGTTGATTTTTCAACACCTTTTATCTCATTTCATAATCTTGTTTTGAAATTTCATATTTGGTTTTTATCACTGATCCATTTGACTTAATTTCTTCCTGTTTTAATTTTAACCCGGAAGCTTGTGTGATATACTGCAGCACTTGTTCAACCGTTTCTTGCTGAACAGTCATTGTAAACGTGTAATCTTTTAGCTTTTTGTCCGGGTCAGCGATCTTGATATCAGCATTGTACCAACGATTCAATCGGGTCACTATTTCTTCGAGCGGATCATTTCTGAAAATCAATTTCCCGTCTTTCCACGAAGTGAACTTCTCTGCATCAATATTCCTCTTTTCCAGTTGACCGCTTTTTTTGTGTAATACAATTTGTTCCGATGGTTTCAGGCGGATCTCACCAGACGCGCCTTTGGGTGTAAAACTCACCTTTCCTTCTTCCAATACAACCGAATAATTATCGTCTGTGTCATAATTAGAGACGTTGAATCGGGTTCCGGTTACGGTTACCGTTCCTTCAGCTGTTTTAACATGGAATGGATGTGCTTCATCCGATGTTACATGAAAATATGCTTCTCCAACCAGGATTACTTCCCGATTTCTTTCTGAAAAATCAGTTGGATATTTTAAAGTAGTCCCGGCATTCTGCCAGACTTCAGTTCCATCGGGTAAGGTCGTTTTCATCTTCGATCCCATCGGTGTTTCCAGCGTAAGATACCGTTCGCCCAAGATGCTTGAATTGGAAACAACTTGCCACACCGAGAAAATCAACAACGGAATAAATAAGATAGCTGCAGCTTTGTAAGCATATAAATACAACTGCCTAACAAAAGGCCTTTTAGTTGCTCGTTCTATGTTTATTTGGTGATGAATAGAGTCTAGCATCTGTCCCAATTCGTTTTCAGCAATTTCATTCCTAAAAGATGGCGTGTTATTCCAATAATCGGAAAGGAGCGGTTGCAATTTCTTCCGATATTCATCTGACTTAAAAATCTCCGCCACCGTTTCTAGTTCGGTCACTGAACACTGATCATTCAGATATTTTTCGATGAGTAAGCCTATGTTCTCTGATTTATCCATTTAAATACCGTATTAAGAACTTCAGCAAAACATTACTGTTTTTTATCGAAGTTCAAAGGTATTACGGAGAACTAAGACTTAGCCCCCAATGGAAAATGAAAAAAAAACACTTTTTATTGAAAAAAGGATGACAACTAAAAGAAAAGAGCTGAAAATAAAAGCGTTCCGAAATTTCCGTTACTTAATTTTTTTCGTACAGTTTTAAGGGCCAGGTTAATGTGGTTTTCAACCGTCTTGGGTGATATACCCAGTTTCTCCGCAATTTGCGCGTGAGTTAATCCCTCTTCCCGACTCATCCGGAATATTTTTCTACGTTGTTCCGGGAATTCATCAGTAATCTTCTGTAACTCCTCGGTTAAGGCATTAAAATCGGCCAGGCTTTCAACATCTCCCGCGTCTTCCGAAAAGTGAAGCTTCAGGTAATTGAAATACTTCTCATTTTTAAGCCGAAACCGAATCAGGTCAATCGAGATATTGTAAGAGATTTTAAACAGGTAGGCTTTCAGCGATTGATCGCTCTTTAACTTTTCCCTTGTATTCCACAACTTCAGAAAGGTCTCCTGCACAATTTCTTTGGAGTCTTCATGATTTTTCAGAATGGAAAATGCAAAACCATACAACCGTTGGCTATATTGCTTATACACTATATCGAAAGATTGCAGATCACCTTGCTGCAACCGTTTGATCCAAACACTGGATTGATCTCGTGTCGTTTCGCTTCCCATTCCCAATTTCATTGGGCATAAATCTATAAAAATATTCTTAAAACGATAGCTTCTGTCACCAATGTGTGCATTAAACACAAGCATCAATAACGTTTCTTCCACCAATTCTTGAGCCGTTCCAGAATCTTTAGTTCCGACGCATTGTTTTGCGGCACGTAGAAATGCTCTTTCTTAATTTGCTCAGGCAGAAAGTCTTGCTCAGCAAAATTGCCGTCGTAAGCATGCGAATATTTGTATTCCTTACCGTAACCCAATTCTTTCATCAGCTTAGTGGGTGCATTGCGGATAGGCAGGGGAACGGGAAGATCGCCGGTTCGCTGAACCATTTGCATGGCTTTATTGATTGCTTCGTAAGCCGAATTGCTTTTGGGTGAAGTCGCCAGGTAAATTACACATTCCGAAAGAATGATCCGGGCTTCGGGCATCCCGATTTTATGAACGGCATCAAAGGTATTCTGAGCCAGCAGCAAAGCATTGGGATTTGCCAAGCCAACATCTTCGGCCGATAAAATCAACAAGCGCCGGGCAATGAATTTCACATCTTCACCCCCTTCAAGCATTCGTGCCAACCAATAGACAGCCGCATCGGGATCGCTACCCCGAATACTTTTAATAAAGGCCGAAATGATGTCGTAATGCATTTCGCCCTTCTTGTCGTAAGTGGCTAAGTTGTTTTGAAGGCGTTTGGTCACCTTCTCGTTGGTAATTTCAACTTGGTTGTTTTCTTCAGCGTTGATGACCAGCTCCAATACATTTAACAGCTTACGCGCATCACCACCTGAAAACCGAAGCAGCGCTTCATATTCTTTCAAATCAACTTGTTTCTGCTTGAGCTCAACGTCTTTGACAAAGGCATTATCCAGCAAACGCAACAAATCGGCTTTCTCCAAATGTTTCAGGATATAAACCTGGCAACGCGACAGCAACGGAGAGATTACCTCAAAAGACGGATTTTCAGTTGTGGCACCAATCAGAGTTACCAAGCCCTGTTCGACTGCTCCCAGCAGCGAATCTTGCTGTGCTTTGCTAAAACGATGAATTTCGTCGATAAACAGAATTGGATTCTTGCGATTGAAAAATTGCTGCTTTTGTGCTTTTTCAATCACCTCCCGAACATCTTTCACCCCCGAACTAATAGCGCTTAAAATATGGAAAGGCCTGTCAAGAGTGTTGGCAATAATTTTAGCCAGGGTTGTTTTTCCCACCCCTGGAGGTCCCCACAAAATCAGCGATGAGATATTTCCCGACTCAATCATTTTGCGCAAAACGGCTCCCTGTCCGACAAGGTGTTCCTGACCGATATAATCGTCTAATGTTTTCGGACGCAAGCGTTCTGCCAGTGGTTGTTGACTCATTATCCCAGGTGTCTGCGTTGTACTTCGTTATAATGTTTATAAAAGCCGCGGGCAACAAGCAAAAAGGGAACAACGACAACCAGAATAAACAGGAAATGCAATTTATAAATGATGATAATTGCCATACATGCGAAAACGGACATCACGGCAAAGAAAGCTCTTGTTCTGTGTTTGGCCATCTTTTCGAGCAGTTCATGGTTATTCAACGTTTTTGGATCTTTCATGTGTTTTTTAGTTTGTATCTCAGTGGTCCGATGAACCCCGCCAAAGCAATCGTTCTAAAAGGATTATGCTTGTCCTTTGCGGTTCATTTTTCGAAAGAGAGAAATTATATGCGTTAATTACAATAGCGTTTTATAATGTTATAAGCTTCCTCGATACCCAACTCGCCGGCTTTACTCAAATCGATTGCACCACCGTTAACATCATCGAGATAGATGCGCGTCAACCCGCGGTTGAAATAGGCTTCAGCAAAATCGGGCTGCAACTCAATGGCTTTATCCAGGTTCCCCATCGCCTCGTCGTATTTTCCCAATTTACACAAAATATACGCTTTGTTGTAGTAAACGAACGGGAAGGACGATTTTAGCTTGATACAGTTTTCGTAATCGTTCAGAATATCTTTATAATCATTCAGGAACTCCTTTTTAACCGTCTGGTTGTTCGCGTCGTCATTCATCGCAATAGTCATATCCTGCGATAAATCCGGCACAGACTCCAGCAATTCAACCATCTTCACCTTACAATTTGCCCGGCTGAAATAAGCCATCAGACTTTTATTATCCTCCTTCAAACTTTGGTTGAAATCATCCATCGCTTCATTATACCGATTGGTGAGGAACTCGAAAATCCCCCGACTCAGGTAGTTTTCCGACGATGGGTTGGCTTTTATCTTTTCGTTGAAGTAAAGAATGTTATTCCGGAAACTATCGGTAAAATCACTGGTTTCGTGATTTGTAATGGTCATTTGTGGCGTGTAGTTGTTGTATTTATTCAACTCTTCCAAAGCCATATTGTAATATTGAAGTCGTTCGTAGTTCACCGCGTTTTCGCTGAACGAAGCAATGCGGAAAATACTTTGAAGCTCAATGATCACATTTTTATTCTGAATACGTCCGTCATCAACCTCCTCGTCGTAATTCGGGATGTTACGCGTATCGGCCAGTGAAAGTCTGAAACGACGACGTTCGCGTTCGGCTTCTTCATCCTTCGGCTTATTATCCGCTTGCTGACCTTGCGCATTGGCCTGTGCTTGCTGTTGGTTGTTGTTTTGTGCCTGTCCCTGTGTTTGTGTTTGGCCCTGACCTTGATTCTGACTTTGGCCCTGTTGCTGCTGCTGTTTTTGTTGTTGCAGCTGAGCGTAGTATTCTTCTTCGGTCGGACGACGTTTGATATCCAGTTTCGGATCCAGTTTCGCCGCTATGCGGTAATCTTCTTCATAGCCCGGCAAGCCAAGTGCTTCTTTGGCAATCCCCCGGTTGAAATAAGCGTTCGGCATGGTCGGGTCCAACTGCAAGGCCAGGTCGTAATCCATAATGGCTCCCTGGTAATCCTCCAAACGTTGCTTCACAATCCCCCGGTTGTTATACGCATAAGCATTTTGAGCGTCCAGCTTAATGGTCTGGTCAAAATCGCGCAAAGCCGCTGCAAAGTCATCCATTTCGAAACGAGCCAAACCCCGCAACAAATAAGCGCTGGCATAATGAGGCCGGATAACGATCGCCCGGTTTAAGTCGCGGATGGCTTCCTTTAAATCGCCTTTCACAATATTGGCGTTGCTTCGGTTAATGTAACCATTTACAAAGTTGGGATTCTCCTCCAGTGCTTTGTCGTAATCGGCAATGGCTCCGTCAACGTCTTTCATCGAAATTTTCGCAATCCCCCGGTTATTATATATTCCGGCATTGCGTGGCGAAAGCTCCAAGGCACTGTTATAATCGGCGATGGCATCGGCATACTCATGTAGCGACAAGTGAGCCAATCCCCGGTTGATGTAGGCATCGGGGTAATACGGTTTTATTTTCAGGGCTTCATTATAATCAGCAATCGCTCCCCGGAAGTCATCCAGCTGATGCTTCGCCAATCCCCTTAAAAAATAGGGCTCTGGCAATTGCGGCTTAAACTTGATCACAATGTTGAAGTTTTCAATCGCTCCCACATAATTTCCAATCGAAATACGGGTTTGCCCAACCCGGATATAGTGGTTGATGTTCAACTGTGCCGAAGCGACAGTGCTCAGAAGAATGAAAACAACGAATATTTTAAATTTCATAGGGTGGACAATTTACGAAGAGCAAAAATAATATTTTAGCCCGGTATCAGCTGTTTTAAGTATTTTTATCTTGATTTCGAATTTTTAACAATTAGCAGAACATGGAAAATCGATGTGAGTGGTGTTTGAAGGATGACTTGTACCGTGCGTATCACGATCAGGAATGGGGAGTACCGGTTTATGACGATCGGGTGTTGTTTGAATTTTTGATTTTGGAAGGAGTACAGGCCGGACTGAGTTGGCATACGGTTTTGAAGAAACGGGAGAACTACCGGAAGGCCTACGACGATTTCGATCCGGAGAAAGTGGCACGCTACGATGAAAGAAAGTTCGACGAACTAATGCAAAACGCAGGGCTTGTGCGCAATCGTTTGAAAATAGCAGCCAGTATTACCAATGCACAACGGTTTTTGGAGGTTCAAAAAGAATTCGGTTCCTTTTCCAAATACATCTGGGAATTTGTCGGGCATAAACCTGTTGTGAACCATTACACCAGTTTTAAGGAAGTTCCTGCCACAACAGCGATCTCGGATCAAATCAGCAAAAACATGAAAAAGCGAGGCTTCAAGTTCGTGGGGAGCACCATTATTTATGCCCACATGCAAGCGACCGGAATGGTGAATGATCATTTGGTGAGTTGCTTCCGGCATAAAGAAAGTATGAAATAAAGAGTAAGGGTTGAACACCCTCAGGTAACCGTTTTCTCCTCACCCTCGCTTGGGAACGGGGGTGTTTTTGGTTGCTGTTTGCTACCGCCCCGGGGAACTGTCGTGGAAGTCGAATTGCAGCCATAACTTATGCACAATGTCACTCTTAGTACTTTTTGTAATTATCTTTCTTATAGCTCTTCACCATTTTCCCGAAATCCTTGTCTTTCTTTCGTTTCTCAGCAATAGTCGATTCAAAATGTTCTTTTTCCCGTTCCATTTTTAAGTAATTTTCGTAGGACGACTTATCGATTTCACCTCTTTCTACCGCTGCGATAACGGCACAACCTGTCTCTGTTGTATGAGTGCAATCTTTAAATTTACAGCCCTTTGATTGTTCGACGATTGTTGCAAATGTCATTTCTAATCCGCCTGTAGCATCTGCAATTCCGACTTCTCTCATTCCCGGATTATCAATTAAAATCCCGCCATTTTCAAGAACCTGCAATTCCCGATGACTCGTAACATGCCTGCCTCTGTTTGAGCTTTCACTTATTGCATTTGTCCTCATCCAATGCTTGCCCAAAAGATTGTTTAGCAAAGTGGATTTCCCCACACCCGATGAGCCTAACAAACAATACGTTTTGCCCTTTTCGATCATCTCTTGCAGTTGCTCAATCCCTTTTTGAGATTCATTACTTATGGCAAATAGTGGCACCTTCATTATCCTTTCCTGAACACTGCCGATCAAGCTTGTTAATTCGGCCTCATTTACCAAATCGATTTTATTCAGAATGATAATTGGTTTTACTTTCGAAGTATTACAAATGGTCAGGTATCTTTCGATCCGGTTGATGTTAAAATCCCTGTCAACAGCTTGAACAATGAATGCAAAATCAATATTTGTCGCTATAATTTGCTTCTCGCCCTGTTTTCCGACTGCATGACGTTCGATAATTGTTTTCCGTGGAAAGACAGCATGAATTAGCACTTTATTTTCATCATATTCGGAAATGGCGACCCAATCGCCAACAGCTGCAAAATCAGACCTGCTTTGTGCGGTATAGCGTAAATTCCCAAGGATCTCAGCATCATATTCTTTTTCAGCGTTTTTTACAAGGTATCTTTCTTTATGCTCCGATATAACCCGTGCCACTCCAAATGAATCAAGATTCTGATTCTTTCGATAGTTTTCCAACTCCAAATTATATCCTAAATCTTCAAGTGTCATTTCATTTCTCCTGTATTAAACTCAAGGGGCTTGTTTATTATCGTTCTTTGGTTCGAAGTGCTCTCTCCTCGCCATATTGGGTTTAAAAAACACCTGCAAGCCACCATTGTCTATGATGTGTTCAAATTGTTTTTTGTTTTCTTCAATTTACGAAATTTCCCCAAAATATATTCAGAAGAACGATCGCTTATGAATCTGCGAAACAAAGTCATGAAACAATCCGGTGGGCACGTTGGAAGTAAAGAAGAGTGCCAGGTGGCCTTGTTAGGCTATCCGGCGTTTTGCGTTCCACCCAAATGAACAAATCGTCCTTCTTTTTTATTTAATAATACGATCTTGTATGCTCACGGAATTTCAAAATAGTTTGGAACCGACATTTTAAATAATGCCCGCGATAAAAAATTAGTGTTTCCATAAATGATTGACCTGTATTCCTATATCAAAAACAATAAATACTACAAAAAGCTGGTAATAGACGACTTGCTGTTTGTTGAGTACAGGTGTGTGGTTGAAGAAACCAAAGCAGGCATTTGGTCGGATACAAATTATTTTGTCTTTGTGACCAGCGGCAAAAAAATGTGGAAAAGCATTTATAATGAATATGTCGTACAAACGGGAGACTCATTATTTGTAAAAAAAGGCGCCAACCTGGTTCACCAGTATTTCGATGAAGATTATTGTGCCTTGATGGTCTTTATCCCGGACGAATTCATCAAAAACTTTATGACCCGATTTTCAGATGCGATTCATCGGGTCGCCGGAGAAAACGCTGAAATAGATTCCGTAATCCGGATCCAGCTTGATGAATATTTGGAGTCCTATATCAATTCCCTCGCAATTTTTCTGGGAGGCGATTTTGTTCCTGACAAGAATTTGCTGGTCCATAAATTCGAAGAACTGCTATTGAATATTTTCACCCGTCCTTTGCATAAAAATGTAGCCAAATACCTGAATTCGCTCAACATGGATCAGAGTACACAACTGAGACAGGTAATGGAAGAGAATTTTGCCTATAACCTGAAGCTGGAAGAATTTGCAAAACTGTGCAATACAAGTTTAAGCTCGTTTAAACGACTGTTTAAAGCAACTTTTAATTCATCGCCGGGTAAATGGCTAACGCAAAAAAGACTCGATTTTGCGTCACACCTTCTTTTAACTTCAGATAAACCGGTCGGCCAAATTGCATTTGAAAGCGGATTCGAAGAACCCTCAAGTTTTATTCGTGTTTTCAAGCAAAAATTTAACTGTACTCCTCTTCGGTACCGTTCAGTTAAAGCCCAGTCATTCTGAATATCCGTGTTTCTCTAAATCGAAATCCGACACAAATTTCAAGAAAAAGATCATTTGGCCTTTTTTGCATATTTTATGAGCTAAGGTGTCTATCCCCATGGCGTTGGTCGCCTGTATCTTTGCATTGTTACTTGATTTTTAACCTAAAAAATAATTAAAATGGAAACAACAGTAAAGATGATCAACGGCTTCAGTGCAGAAGGAATCATGAACACAGTAACTGCCATTCAGGGCAATCCTGAAATCGCGAAATTCGAACTACGTGCAAAAAACAACTGGATCTCAGGCGGACACAATCGCAGCTATATCCAGGGATTTTATGGCGCTTGCCAGGAAGACACATCACGCGAAACGCCTTTTGTTTACGACAACGATGAACCTCCTGTATTATTGGGTGAAAACAAAGGCGCCAATCCAGGCGAAGTACTGCTGCATGGTTTGCTGGCCTGTATGACAACGGCAATGGTTTTGCTGGCCGCCGGAAAGGGAATTGAAGTATCCGGTGTTTCTTCCAGTATCGAGGGAGATATCGATCTTCAGGGATTTCTTGGAATGGATCCCGGTGTTCAGAAAGAATTCAGCCAGATTCGTGTTAAATTCAACATCGAAGGTGCGAGCGACGAAGAAAAGGAACAATTGCTAAACTTCGCCAAACAGTCTCCGGTATTCAATACCCTGATCAATCCGGTTGACGTGCAGGTTTCGGTTCAGTAAACGGAAGGGAGATTAAACGGTCAATTTGCTTTTTTTTTGAAAGTCCGGAAATTGAAAAGCACCTCAAATGTTGTATCCACATTTGGGGTGTTTTTTAGGCCTCTGAACGCATCAAATGTAACAGGCTGCTTAGTTTCTAAAATCAAAAAGGAGCAGGAATCGTAAATTCCATTTTCGCGCCCGATTGGGGGTGAATGATCCCGATGTATTCAGCATGAAGATATAAACGATCGGCAGCTATGCCGTAAAGTTCGTCGCCCATAATTGGAGTGTTTAAGCCGTTAGGATGGGCAGCATGTACCCGAAGTTGGTGAGTACGCCCAGTAACCGGGTAAAAATGAATGCGTGTTTTCCCGTTCTCCCGACTGATTACTTCCCATTTTGTACGAGCCGATTTGCCATGCTCGTAACAAACCAGTTGTCGGGGACGGTTATCCAGATCAACGCGAATGGGTAAATCAATCACTCCCCGATCTTCTTGTACCAAACCATCCAGGATAGCCACATAACGTTTACGGGTGGTTCGTTTGATGAACTGACTTTGCAGTGCTTTGTGTGTTAGCTGATCTTTGGCAACCAGGAGTATTCCTGATGTTGACATATCGAGCCGATGAACCAGCAAAGGACCTTCAGCTTCGGGCCTCATCTGTTTTATCCGCTGCAATACCGAGTCGGTGATTTCTTTCCCGGGAACAGAAAGAAACTGCTCCGGCTTATTGACTACCATCAACCAATCGTCCTCAAAGATCATCTCCAACTCGCGGGGCTGGTAGATTTCCCCGTGCAACGGATCCGTTTCCATATCGAGGTGTTTGAGCATGTGTTGCATGATGGGCGCACATTTGCTGCGGCAGGGCGGATAAAATTGTTTGTGTTTCCGGATCTCCGACTTTGGCGATGCTCCCCACCAAAACTCAGCCATCGCTATAGGTTTTAACTTTTGCTGAAAAGCAAACTGCAACAGCTTTGGACCGGCACAATCTCCGGCACCTGCCGGCGGAGTGTCTTCTCCCAGTTCCCGAAAGATTTCCGGAACCGTTTTCACCTCCGCCTTGTCATTCAGCAGCCGGAACTGATCAAAGATTTCAAACTGCAGTTGTGCCGACTTCACTTTTCGTTGTTCCTTCAAAGCCTCCAACGGCTCCAGTAAGCTTGTCCATATTTTCTGCGCCAGCTCAACCTCCCTTTTTTGTTCTGCCATTGCTTTCTTATAAGCCATCTTCTCTAACTGGCTCGCACGGTTCAACTCTTCGAAACAATCTTCAAGGGCTTCTCCTTCCAGGCTTTCCGCTGCTTCGTGGCGCTGCCTTTTCCGTTCTTTTTTACCGGCTTTCATTCGGGCTTTCCAATCGGTTTGCAATTGTTCCAATGCTTCTGTTGCAAGGTTTAACTGATTTTTAGCCGTTTGCAAACCGTTGCTGTTCTCTAATTGCTCGATCGCTGCATTGATCTCGTTCAGCTTAATCTCGCCTTGTTTGAAAAAGCCTTTAGGATTCAGCAAATCAAAAACAGGAGGAACAAAACCCGGGTAATTATTACTGCCCGCAATAGCACCCGAAAAGCCTGCCAGGTAGCCAAGGGTGCCTTCTTGTTGTTGCACCACTAAAACACCAAACATCTTCCCGACTCCGCCTTGTTCGCCCTCCAGGCCAAAGCGTTTATTCCATTCGGGGTTTCGACAAATCTTTTCCTGCAATTCATCTGCTGCGATGCGACACAACGGATGCGGTTCGTAGGTGTACAAATAGGGAAATTGTTCCGGAACAACCAAATGGCTGACAGCTGACTTGAAGGCTATAAAAGGCTCTTGATGCACGAGTTTAAATTGTTTATCGACCGCAAATGTAAGAATTTACGAAGGATAACTTTTTCCAAATCTTCCGACAATTCTGTATCGGGTCATAAGACACGCGATGACCTACCGGAACAGATCCTTTTGTAATCCCACTAAATACCACGCGAAAGCTTGCCTGTCGCAAACGGGGATTCGCGCAGTAGCAGGGCAAATATATGCCAACTTTGACGGCTGCTTTGTATAACGATACACCACCAAAAATGAGAAGCATTATTATGCATTCATTATAACATCATTTGGGATCAGTTCAATTGACAAATTTGTCTTCGGAACTCACCTTAACTACAATTCAATTTAATCGCAGTCCAAACAATTCAATAAAACAGCAAAAAAGGGAAGTTCCCGCCTCCCTTTTTTTATTGGTTTTGTTGGTTGAAACCGTAAAAACACATCAACTGCTGTCTGTTCTCCCGAAAATAAATGAATCGTACCCGGTTTAAAGCACGTAACTGTTTACTTCGTCGCTCCAGTTGCGTTGGGAGTTACTCCCCACCGCCAGGACGCGAAAAGCATATTGGTTTCTATCTGCATGGTTGATCCTTTTCTCCGTCCAACCGGACAAATACAGCCAAGTCAGATCCGAATTTTCTTACACGCAAAAAACGCCCCGTAAGTACAGAGCGTTTTTCTCATTAGGCTTATTCAGCTCTATTATTTCAAATTCTCTTCAAAGAATGACTCCAACTTATCGAATGGGATCACATCTACTTTGTCATACAAATCAGTGTGAACAGCTCCCGGGATATTCATCAATTCTTTGGGCTCGTTCGCCGCTTCATAGGCATCTTCGCTAAAATAGCGGGAGTGGGCATTTTCGCCGGCAATAATCAGTATTGGCCGAGGTGAAATTTCATTGATGTATGTCAGTAACGGCATGTTCATGAATGACAAAGGATTGGTTGCTGTCCATGAACCATTTGAGTTGATTGAGCGAGGATGAAAACCTCTTTCGGTTTTGTAATAGTTAACGTAACCTTGCACAAATTCCGGCTCGTTACCTGTTAATTGATCCGCTTCCGGCAAGCCAGCTTGTCCGTAGGCCGGTTTTCCGTTTTCAGCATCTTTCCAGCGTTGTTGTCCCAACTGTTCCAGCATTTCTGAACGTTGTTCTGCTGTCATGCTATCGAAATAACCACGTGCTGTAACGCGCGACATGTCGTACATACTGGCAACAGCAACCGCTTTCACACGCTTATCAACTGCAGCTGCATTTAATCCCATACCGCCAAAACCACAGATCCCCATGATGCCTACTTTTTCACGATCTACAATTTCCTGTGTTCCGAGGAAATCGATAGCAGCGCTGAAATCTTCCGTATTGATATCCGGTGAAGCAACATTGCGAGGTTCTCCACCGCTCTCCCCGGTATATGAAGAGTCGAATGCCACCACGGCAAAACCGCGTTGTGCAAACTGGTTGGCATACAATCCCGATGATTGTTCTTTTACTGCTCCGTAAGGACCACTAATGGCCAGCGCCGGCAATTTTTCGTTGCTGTGGTTTTTGGGAAGATACAAATCACCAGTCAGGGTAATTCCGTAACGATTTGTAAAATGTACTTTTTCGCGAGTAACGTCATCGCTTAATTCAAATGTGTATTGATCTGCTGTTCTTTTCATGTTCTTTGTTTCTTTTGCTTGTGTTGATGCCAGCATTCCGACAGACATCAGCACAACTAATGCGATTTTTCTCATTAAAAATTGTTTTCTATTTTCTGGTTCTTATCCAATTGTTTCAACTACTGCGGAAATTGATTTATTCCCCCAGCTTATTATATTCTTCATCGGTAACAGGGCCTAACCATTCGTTAGTTGAACCTTCAACAGGTACCGAAAGTGCAACGTGCGCAAACCAGCTGTCTTTTGCAGCTCCGTGCCAGTGATTTACTCCGGCGGGAATATTGACCACATCTCCTGGTTTTAAAGCTTGTGCTGGTTTACCTTCTTCCTGGTACCATCCTGTACCGGCAGTACACAACAATATTTGTCCGCCACCATGATGAATGTGCCAGTTGTTGCGACATCCCGGCTCGAAGGTTACGTTAAATGCCGGAACACCTTCAAGTGTTAACACGGCTAAATAACTTTGGCCAATAAAGTATTGGGCATAAGCGTCATTTTTCTGACCTAACGGAAATGGTTGTTTAAACTCACTCATTATTTTATCTCCTCTATTTTTAGTTTATTATTTATTTTCCGGTATCACCTCATTAATACAGCTTAGCGCATTCAGCGTACGTGGGAAACCCATGTAAGGCAAACATTGCGTGACTGCTTCAATTAAGGTGTTCTTGTCATTTCCCACCTTCAGGTTTCCAAACACATGCGATTTAACCTGGCTTTCGCAACCGCCCAAGGCACTTAAAATACATAGGGTTAAAAGCTCACGAACTTTCAGGTCCAGGCATCCGCGGGTATAAATATCACCGAAGCAAAATGCCGAGAGGTAATTCTGAATATGTTTCTGGTTTTCCGGCGCGGTTTGATGCATTTGATCAATCACTTCACCAAAGATGCTTTTCTGCATGTTTAGCCCCTCGTCGAAACGGGATTCTTCGGTTACCGTTTTTTGGCTTTCCACCGAAAGCGAAATACCCAGCATTTTAAAAACTTCGTTGGCCTGTTGAATGGCATTCAATGTTTTTGGAAATCCGAGGTAAGGGACACACTGGTAGATCGCCTCTTTAATTTCGACGGGCGAAGCTCCTACATTAAGGGCTGCAAAAACATGCGCCTTCAGTTGTTCTAATGTTTGATTGGTAGTTAGAACAACCAACGTGATCAACTCCCTTAGTTTATCAGACAAGTTACCCTGGTAGAAAACTTCACCGAAAATAAAGCGGTTAAGCATCTCTTGCATATCCGGGTCAGTTTCGCCAAGCGGACCAGTGTGTTTCCCAAACAATTCTTCGCATTTCTTATCACCTAATTCTACCCTATTCATAACAATTTCTGTTTTAATTCTTTGTTGTTGACATCTACTGAACAGTTTGCATAACCAGTAATCGGCGTTGCCAATCGGGCGGTAAAAATCAACAATACAAAGTTCGGTATTAGGCAATTAAGGAGAATACCAGAATAACGGATTTACTTACCACTTTTACCGAAGCATGTATTTGGAGGGGATAGAAATTCGGGCAACTTTACCTTACTGTCTTTTTCGATGCTTGATACTGAAAATCGCCCGCAGGTTCGCTCACTATTTGAAGTAACCGGGTTGCTTGTTTCTTACTCCATCTTATAACCCGGCGCCTTGTAAAGAATCTCCTTCCGGCCCATAATATCAGTGGGATAAACTTTATTTTTCCATTCTCCGAAGGTAAAATCCTCAATAGTCACAGAGTAAGATTCGTCACCATATCCGATCACGCGTTGAGCTGCTTTCACAACTTCTTCAGCTAGTTTCTGCTTTTGCTCTTCGGTTTTCCCTTCGAGCAACTTTATTTGAAAATGTGGCATATTTTATACGTTAAGAACAGCCTTCCGGACTTGCGGAAGGCTGTTTCGGGATTTCAATTCCTTTTGATTTTAACGACTAGAAAGTAGCTGTATCAATCACGTAACGGTAACGTGCTTTTTTATTGACGACATTCTCCCAGGCTTCGTTAATTTGATCTCCACTGATCATCTGAATTTCCGGTTTCACACCATTATCCGCACAGTAGTGAACAACTTCCTGAGTCTCTGGAATACCACCGATCAACGAAACATTCAGGTTCACCCGGCTGAACATTAAGCTGAAGGTATTAATCGTTAACTGCCCACCAACAGGAACCCCCACTTGCGTATAGTGCCCGTCAGGTTTTACGCAGCTTGCATACGATGAAATGTCGTACGCATAAGGAATTGTTGAAATCATATAATCCAGTTTGCCTCTCATTGGCTGTAGTTTCTTGGGACTATCGACCACAATCACTTCTTTGGCTCCAAACGACTTAATGTCATCCACTTTGTCAGCTGAAGTCGTAAAGGCATACACTTCGGCCCCTTTTGATACGGCCAATTTTACGGCCATGTGTCCCAAACCACCAATTCCGGCAACACCAACTTTGTCTCCAATTTTGAAGTCAGCTTTCATCAGGGGCGAATAGGTTGTGATCCCCGCACAAAGCAATGGCGCAGCTTCCTGCATACTGATATGCTCCGGAATATGCACGGCAAAATGATCGCGAACAACAATGTTCTTTGAATAGCCTCCCTGGGTGATTCCCGTTGGTGATGTTTTATCCGGGTAACCATAGGTGAACAACGTCTGTCCATTCTCGCAGTAGTGTTCATCACCGTGATTACAATTATCGCAGGCCATACAGCTGTCGACCATACAACCAACTCCGGCACGGTCGCCCACTTTAAACTTGGTCACGTTTTTTCCAACGGCTGCTACAATACCAACAATTTCGTGCCCCGGAACTTGGGGGTATTGTTGCGGTCCCCAGTGACCTTTCATTTGGTGAATATCAGAGTGACAAATACTCGCGTACTTGACATCAATTAGAACGTCATTGTCGCCAACCGCACGACGTTCAAACTCCCAGGGTTGAAGCTTTCCGGATGTATCGAAGGCTGCATAACCTTTCGATTTGATATTTTGTTCCATATTTGATGAATTTGAATTATTTGCAAACAAAGTAGCCGGGTTGCTCAATAAAACTGAGGCACCGGCACCAGCCAAAGCCGTTTTCTGAATAAATTCTCTTCGCGAGCTTTTTCTGTTGAACTGATTTTCACTCATACGATCTGGGTTTAGGATTTATGTTTGAGAATATTTAGTCAATACGCTTGATAACCTTTGCCGGGACACCTGCAACAACTGTATTATCCGGAACATCCCGGTTAACCACTGCTCCCGCTGCCACTATCGAATTTTCGCCAACTGTTACACCTGGTAAAATGGTTGCAGCTGCCCCAATCCAGGCATTTCGTTTAATCACGACTGGTTTTACCGACAAAGCTTTACGTTCTGCCGGGTTTACCGGATGTTCTTCTGTCAGGATATTCACTTTCGGGCCAATCAACACATCGTCTTCAATGGTTATTGTTCCCATATCGAGCATCGAGCAGAGATGATTGATGTAGACATTTTTACCAATTCGCGTGAACTGGCCGATGTTCACATACACCGGTATCTGGATCGTCGAACTGGAGTCGAGTGGCTGACCCGTAATCTCGCCCCACTGTTTGCGAACTTCCTCAACATCGGGAGTTGCATTTAACCCGACCAGCAATTGCGTTGTACGTGTCGCAAATTCGCTGATATCGAGGTACTGCGGATCAGTGTATGGGACTGCTTCGCCAGCTTGTAATCGTTCAAAAATGGTTGTGCTCATTTCATTCAATCGTTTACGGTTAAATATTCCTCATCCGTAACCGGCTGCTTCCATTCCACAATGCCTTTTTCAGTATTTGGAACAATGTAGATGTGGCTCATTGCTGAATCTTTCGAAGCTCCGTGCCAATGCAGCACATTGGGTGGACACTTTACCACGTCGCCTTTATGAATGACCTCGATTGGTTCGCCGATTAATTGGTGATAACCAACACCCGAAGTTACAATCAGGATTTGGCCGCTTGGGTGCAAATGCCAGTTGCTGCGAGCGCCTGCTTCAAAATAGACTTCCCCGGCTGCTGTAGTAAAAACCGAATCATTGGAAACCAAACCAGTGACATAAGCATTTCCGGTAAAAAACTGAGCAGGTGCTAATTGCCCTTGCTGAAATACTTGCGACACCTGTTTTACGGGATCTTTCTGCGAACTACAGCCTGCCAGTGAAAAAAGCGCAACGACTGTACACGCAACAAGTAGATTATTCAATAATTTTCTCATATGTATTGTTCTCTTGTGATTAATCTTCATCGTTTATTTACGAAAAGCAGGATACAAAGGTCCGCCAAAACTTCCCCAGCGAATTACCCAAATTACGGAAAGACTTACCCCAATTACTGAACATGCATTACAGCCATAACGTATTTGAATTAAGTTCCTTACTTTTATTGCAGTTAACAAGAACAAGGCTATGAGCGAGATTTTAAAAATCAATTCAGTCGGAGAATACAACAATTTTGTGGGGCAGGAAACCTTGCATCCGCTAGTCAGTGTTATTGACTTTGCGAAGATGGATCCCTTCTGCTTTTTCAAAGCACAAATGAATGTTTACGCGATCTTTCTAAAGGATATCAAATGCGGCAATATCACATACGGGATTAACAATTACGACTATGAAGACGGAACCTTGATTTTTATTGCTCCTGGACAAGTATACGGAGTGGAAAGCAATAACGAGAAGCGACAGGCACAAGGAACTGCTTTAATTTTCCATCCGGATTTGATTCACGGAACTTCACTGGGAAAACACATTAAGGATTATACCTTCTTCTCCTACGAAGTAAACGAAGCGCTTCACCTTTCCGCCCGCGAACGAGCAATGGTAAATCAATGTATAGAAAACATTCAATATGAACTGGAACATGCCATTGACACGCATAGCAAGACGTTAATTGTATCTTACCTTGAACTGTTCCTCAACTATTGCAAACGGTTTTACGAGCGTCAGTTTATTACCCGTGGCCACGTCAACAAAGACCTGCTGATACGTTTTGAAAAAGTTATGGATGATTATTTCGCTGCCGAAATGGCGCTCGAGCACGGTGCCCCTAGTGTTCGCTATTGCGCCGACAAGCTTTTTCTCTCGGCTAATTACCTGGGAGACCTATTAAAAAAGGAAACAGGCAAATCGGCACAGGAACATATCCAGCAAAAAATGATTGACTTTGCTAAAGAACGATTATTCGACGCCAATAAATCAATCAGTGAAATCGCTTACGAGCTGGGCTTTAAACATCCCCAGCACTTCACCCGGATGTTTAAAAAACAGGTCGGCATGTCGCCGGCAGAGTACCGGTCGGTGAATTAAAGCAGCAAGGGAATTTATTTAGAGGTTGATATAAAATTAGGGAAAAACATCTACGAAAAAGTCCCCCAAAAATAAACTCTGAGGACAAATGAAAATTCTATTCAACTTCAGTAGAGTTTACCTTATTAGTAGTTACCAGCAATTTTCTGTTTCTTTTCCCCTGTGATAAAAATGAGTAAACGCCCATAAAGCCACCCATAAAACCACTGATGGCGCCGGTTATGCCGTGTGCAAACGCATGGTCAACGACGGTTTCGGGAACAGGAACAATTAGATAATTCATCAGGAAGCTCATGATAAATCCCATTACTGCGCCAATAATTCCGGCAATTAGTATCTGTTTCATTTTATTCGTTTTTGTTTGATTAATTGATTGCAATCCGCAGTGTCTGTCTGCGGATTACGAAATACAGGACAGTTAAAGAAGCCAGGGCAATTCCCAGCACATAAAAGCTCGTATTCATGCCGACCAGTTTCTGAACCGGCTGAATAATCATCGGTGAGAAAAACATGCCTAAAAAAGTTGCTGTCGTTAACATGCCGATGTATTTACCGCGAACATGAACGGGAACCAGGGAAATGACCCACAAGTTACCATTGGGAATTAAAAGGCCCACTCCCAGTCCGCAAGTCATCACTCCCAAAATAACCTGCCAGTAAAGCACGCTGAAACCAATAATACAAAAGCCGATTGCCATGGGAATAAAACCCAAGATGTAGATGCTAATAAAATCGAGCTTCATTTTTACGCGTTTGTAAAAGAATGAAGCAATGGCTTGTGCAAACGGAAGACTACCAAGTGCCAGCCCAACTTTGTTCCCATTCACCCCTTCCAGCCGTTGCAGAAAGAAAGGCAATTGCACCGGAATGACATAAAAACTCACTGTTGTGATAAACGCGCTGATAAAAGCCAGCCAAACAATCGGAGGAACCGCATCAGAATCTTCAGCGCTGGACACAGATCGCTCCATGTTCGATTTTGGCTCGTGCAAGGCAAGTGGTACCATAACCATTACAATGGCAGAAAATGCATAGATCAAGAAAGCATATCTCCAGTTTATATCGGTCAATACTCCTGCCGTTGTTATAAACAACAATCCACCTAAAGCAACAAATGCTCCCTGCAGTCCCATGAAATGTTCCCGTTTGGCCCCGGTAAAATAATCGCCCACCAAGGTTGTGGATACCGTCATGATACCGGCAACCCCCAGACCGAAAATAAAGCGGCCAACCAGGATTCCCCAAAGATCGCTCAACCAAAAGCCGGAGGTTCCAGCCAAAAGATAGATCAAAAGAGACGCGTTTAACACTTTAATCCGGCCCACTTTGTCGAGTAAGCGGCCTGCCAGCGGAGCAACAATGGCAATCGTCAATGCCGGCAGTGTCAACATCATCTTTGTCAAGATCTCCACATTTCCGATACTTTTGAACGTCTCGCTAATGAGTGGTAAAGATGGCGCGATGATCGCATTTGCTAAAATCGTTAACATGCTCGCTAATAGCAATGTTATCTCCAACAGCTTCGTATTCTTCATCGTATAACTTCGTTTTAACGAGTTTTGTATTCCATCAAAGTACAATCCCAGGAACAAGATGAAATAGATCAACTCAGGACTAGTTTAAGATCGTACTGATAAAAATTCCCCACTGGTGATTCTCAATTTTCATCGGACCATTCCCGTACCAGTCGTAGTTCAGCGCAGCTCCAAACGAAACGGTTTTATAGCTCACTCCCAGGCGACTGTATAAAAAGCTACGATCGTGTTTCCCGGTTTCTGTCAGGTGACTATACAAGCCCTGTGCACGTGTGTATAACGACCAGGCATCCTTTAATTGAGGGCGATATTCGACGATTGCCAATGATTCGAAATTATGAGTTGCTGTTAAATGGAATCCCGAACTCAATACGCCCATAAAAGTGCGACTGTGATAGCCATACTGGGCACCGGCATAAGGTCGGAATCCCCAATTTGAATTGAACAGCGCACCACCGACAACACTTACATTCTTCACCACATCGTACTTTAATACCGCCATGTTTATTGACTCTCTCAAGAAGTCCTCGTTGTCGTAATCTGCTTTCAAAAACGACAATCCGAAAAGGCCAAATTTGTTAATCCCGACAAACTTTTTATCGACAATTAACTGCGATGTAAAACCATCCTTTCCCAGAAATACCTCGAAAGGAATTGGAGCCGAAGGTGCAGCCGGTGCTTCTGCCTCCTGCGCATAAACCGGCTTCGGGGAGAACGCGGCCAAAGCCATCAGTAAAACCACTGCTATTTTAATTTTCTTTTTCATTTTTCTTTGATTTAAATTCATGATTTCAAAATTGGAGCGCAAACAAGTCCTTCTTATTCAGGCAGGAACGATCTCACCCCATCTGGCCATAGCTTCTCAAAAGGTTAATGCAACCTCTTGTGCCTTGCCGACAGCATCAGTCAAGAGTTTTTCAGTGTCTTCTGTGAAAATGTCCAGGCGATCAGCCGCAATGGTTGTATAATCGGTAATGCCCATGAATCCGAAAATGTTACGCAAATACTTATCGGCCATCTCGATCGATTCAACCGGTGCTGAAGAATAGTCGCCCCCGCGTGTAATGATATTGACGGCCTTTTTATTTTGGCATAAGCCCACCGGTCCTTTTTCGGTGTAAGTGAAAGTGATACCACCAACAGCCACATAATCGATGTAAGCTTTCAGAATAGCCGGAATACCGAGGTTCCAGATTGGCTCGGCAACAACATACTTGTCAGCATCCATAAATTCGTAGGCAAATTTCAAGACCGGATGATTTCTGTCCTGGTTTTGCACGGCCTGCCGCAATTCCATCATCTTACCTTTTGGCAGGAATTGTAAACCCGCGTCGTACAAATCAAGCTCTACCACCTCGTCGCCGGGATTGTTTGCCTTGTAGGTTTCGATAAAACTGTCGGATATCCGGAACGTTCTTGACTCCCCTTCTGCTTTTGCATTCGTCTTGATGTACAATACTTTACTCATTTTCTGTTTTTTTTTTCTGTTCTGCACTTGTTTAACTTTCAACTCAGCCCTGAGGCTTTTTACAATCTTGTCCTGCGTGTCTGTATGAATCCGGAGACGGATCCGTCAACGCATAGCAAACCCATTTAAAGCCCGATTTTTTTTTTTTTTTAGCTTTATGGTCATGACGTCATAAAGGCGCCTTTTTATGACAATCGATATAGTTTATTGAAAAAGATTGTGATACAAATGTAGATTCCTGGTTGCGGAATTCTTTTTACAAATGTTAAAAAGTTACTTTTTAGATCTGATCCGGCTGAGAGATACCTGGGAGATCCCCAGAAAAGCGGCTGTATCGCCTAAGCTGATTCGCTGTTGCAGATGTCCGTATTCCCTTAAAAACTTGGTATAGCGCCCAGTGGCATCAAGATAAAGCAGCCCTTTAAGATTGGAGATGGCCGTGTAGGCAACAATAGAGACAAATTTCCGGGCAAAGGTTTCAAACGAATGATGCCGTTGACAAAGCCCTTCGAAATCGTCATACTCCAGGTGAATAATTGTTGTATCCTCCAAGGCCAGGGTGGAATATTCAGCAGGCGAATCATTGAAGAAGCTATCGGTAGCAATGAAAAAATGATCTTCTTCGAAGAAGCGAAAAACATACTGGTTGCCATCATGATAGTAAAAATGTTTGGCCAGACCGGATTCGATGAAAAAAAGATTTTTACAAACCTTCCCTTCCTGGTGGATTAATTCCCCTTTACGGTAAGAAGTTGTGTGGAGGCAATTCACCAATTCTTCAGTTGCTTTATCTGACAAAGCTGAAATATGATTTACTTTTTCGATAAACGCTTGCATTGATTAAATCTTGAATAAATTTCCTCAGAAGACCTTACCGTACTTTGTAAGTAAGAGGACCTCCGAGCCGTTGAATATAGTTAATATCTTCCTTTTGCCGAAAATTGGAAACCATTGCGCGGTGTAAAACACATTTCGATTTCTTGTGGACAGGTTTGTCGTCTTTAATTATCTTAAGGCCTCCAAATAAAATAGTCGATCTCCACCGATGAAAAAATCGGTTTTAAAGACCGTCCATGCAATCAACTGAGTTTTCAAAAGTGAATTAAACACAAGTCCCTAAGCATACCGGAACTGTCAGCTGCAATAGGCTAATTTGATAACAAAAGGTGTTCATTTTCGACAAGACAGGCAATCATGAACTTTTTGCAAAAGGTTTAGCCGTTTTTGTCAAGGAAAAATTCACTCAAAAAACTATTCTTGTATGCGGCATCTTCCAATACCTGCAGTTTCTTATTTTTAGAATCAATAAACAACCAAACTAAACAAAGTATGAAAATATCATCTGTTGTTTTTTGCCTCGCCATATTCCTGTCAATGCAGAGCGTCCTCGCTCAAAGCAATTCGGGGGAACGGCTTATCTCGGTAAATCTGCAAAACGAAAAAGGCCCGATGAACACCATGTTCAAGGAGTGCATTGGTGCCGGCCGCGCCAACGAAGGCTTACGGGCCGATTGGCAGCAACAATTGGAAATAGTCAAACAGGATTGTGATTTCAAATACATTCGTATGCACGGTTTGCTAACCGACGATATGGCTGTTTACAAAGAAGATCGCCAGGGAAACCCCGTATATAATTTTCAATACATCGATGTGTTGTACGATTACATCCTGGAAATTGGGATGAAGCCTTTTGTAGAACTCGGTTTTATGCCGAATGCACTGGCTAGCGGCGACCAAACCATTTTCTGGTGGCGCGGCAACGTGACGCCTCCCAAAGATTACAACAAATGGGAAGCGCTGATCCGCAACCTGGTTCAACACTGGACCGACCGTTACGGCGAAGAAGAAGTTAAAACCTGGTACTTCGAAGTCTGGAACGAGCCAAACCTCTCTCCCGGCTTCTGGACCGGTACACAGGACGAATATTTTAAACTGTATCAATACGCGGCACAAGGTGTTAAGGCCGTCAATCCGGCCTATAAAGTTGGTGGACCAGCAACAGCCGGAGCTGCCTGGGTACCCGAGACCATCGCATTCTGCGAAAAGAACAACGTGCCCATTGATTTTATCAGCACGCACTCCTACGGGGTAGATGTCGGCTTTTTAGATGAATTTGGAGGTACGGGCACACGTCTAAGTGCAAACGACCGGGCAGTCAGCCAGGATGTCATTAACTCCAGAAAACAGATCACGGAATCGACTAAACCGCAACTCGAATTACACTATACAGAGTGGAGTTCTTCGTACACACCGGCCGATCCCATTCACGACAGCTATCACGAAGCGGCCTATATTCTAAACAAGATTAAGCAAATAGGCGATGCAGCTACTTCCATGTCGTACTGGGTATTCACCGATATCTTCGAGGAACCGGGCCCACGCTTTACGCCCTTCCACGGTGGCTTCGGACTAATGAATACGCAAGGCATTAAAAAGCCGGCCTATCAAGCCTACGCGCTCCTGAACAAACTAGGCGATACCGAATTGGCAAATACCGACGATAAATCGTGGGCTTGCAAAAACGAACAGGGTAATTTCCAGCTTTTGCTTTGGGATTACACTTATACCCTGCCCGACGACTCAATTAACAACCAGGATTACTACATTCGGAATTTACCAGCGAAAAGCAAAGGTTCGTGTCGTGTCTCCATTTCCGGTGTTCCGCAAGGAAACTACCAGCTTGAGGTCTACCAGGTTGGTTACATGCACAATGATCCATATAGTCTTTACGACCAATTGGGTAAGCCCAGTCAACTGAGCAAGCAACAGGTTGAATTTCTAAAAGAAAGCAGCAACGGAATGCCTGAAAAATCAGAATTAGTGAAAGTGAAGGCTGACGGCAGCTTCGAGCGGGAAATTCCACTCCATGAAAACGATGTGTATCTGCTTCGCTTTAGAAAGTTGTAATCTAAAACTCAACAATCGTATCTACTTCAAATAAAGTCAAGATCAAAAATATGAAAGCTCTTTTTACCATCCTTTTAGCTTGTTTGGGGCTAATTGCCAACGCACAAAGTACATCAGGGAAAGTCCCGACCAACACCTACTCGAACCCGATTTTCGCCGGCGATTACCCGGACCCGAGTATTCTGCGCGATGGCGATGATTTTTATATCGTCCATTCGTCGTTTGAATACTACCCGGGCTTGCTGATCTGGCATTCGACTGATTTAATCAACTGGACTCCGGTAGCCAATGCTCTAAACACCTATGTTGGTTCCGTTTGGGCTCCCGATTTGGTCAAATATGACGGTAAGTACTACATCTACTTCCCGGCCGATAACACGAACTATGTGATTACGGCCGACAACATTGAAGGTCCGTGGAGCGAACCGGCAGAGCTAAAAGTTACGATGATTGACCCAGGCCATGTGGTTGATGAAAAAGGCAACCGCTACCTGTATTTCAGCAGTGGCAGTTATGTGCCGTTGTCGAAAGACGGGCTTTCAATCGCCGGAGATATTCAACACAGCTACGATGGCTGGGAAATTCCGCGCGACTGGTCGATCGAATGTTTTTGTATGGAAGGACCCAAATTGATGAAGCGGGGGGATTATTACTATCTCACCGTTGCCGAAGGCGGAACAGCCGGACCACCAACTGGTCACATGGTTATTTCGGCCCGCTCTAAATCGCCACTCGGTCCGTGGGAGAACTCCCCTTTCAATCCCATTCTGAGGGCCGAATCGAATAAGGAGCGCTGGTGCTCCGTTGGACACGGAACGGTGTTCGACGATGGCAAAGGAAACTGGTATATGTTGTTCCATGGTTACGAAAACGGCCACTACAACATGGGACGCCAAACCATGTTGGTCCCGGTCGAATGGACAGAAGATGGCTGGTACAAAATTCCGGACGATATTGATATTGCCAAGCCAATTAAACTGTCTGACGGTGAGCAAGTCGTACAAAGTCGCTACCCTCTAAGCGACCAGTTTGACGACAATACCCTAAACCCGCAATGGAAATTCTTTGGCGGATACGATGAAGGCCGCTTCACATTGACCGATAACAGCATCACCATTGAAGGACAGGGCCATGCAATTGCCGACTGTTCCCCTATGCTCTGCATCCCAACCGACCATTCCTATACGGCCGAGGTAGAACTGGAAATTGAAGGTGATGCTATTGGCGGGTTGGCTATGTTCTACAACCGGCAAGCTTCATCGGGCGTTTTAGCCGACAGCAAAAATATCCTGACAAACATCAAAGGATGGCAATTTGTGACCGAAAAAGACGTGATCGACCACCATGTTTTCCTCCGCATTCAGAATGTCGATAACGTCGTGAACATGTATTACAGTCTAGACGGCGAAAACTGGACCCAAACTGAGAACTCTCTTGAAGTATCAGGATTCCATCACAACGTTCTTGGCGGATTCCTAAGTTTACGAATCGGGCTGTGCGCTATTGGCAATGGAAAAGTCACTTTCAAAAACTTTGTCTATAAGCCCATCCGTTAGACATTTTATAAACGAACAAGAACAAATTAAAAAAATATGCCCTATTGACAATTGCCTCGAAGCTGCGTCAATAGGGCAAAATTATCGGAATTTAAACGAACATATTAACTATAGTCCGAGCGTATTCTCGCCTGCTTTTAAGGGATAGCTTTTACCTTCCCAAACAAAGGTTCCACTTACACCATCAGGCAAGTTGATTTCGGCCTCCAGACCTTTTTTTGAGTTGCTATAGGCTACTGAAATAGAGCCGTTCGGATGAGGCATTTCTCCTTCAATTTCTAGATTACTCGCCTATCGATTTTTAATTTTTAAAAGCCCTCCCGGACCTTTCTGTTAACAATGATAAAAAGGGATTACCCTATCTACTTTTTTGATTATTCAAATTGAAACAAAAAAGGAGATGCGAACAGATAAGTTCACATCCCCAATTATTATACTAAACAAAACGTTACTTATTTGTCTCATTTAGGCTATTTCCATACATCACTCTGAGTCATATTTGGATTATTATTCAATTCGTTTTCTGGAATTGGGTAATATTCAAATTTTGAAGTATAGTTCTGATAGCCCAACTGTTGCGCATTTTTAATCGTTGATTCCAATAATCCCCAACGACGTAAATCGTAGAAATGCAATCCTTCGCGAGCAAATTCCAGGTTTCTTTGGCGACGAATCTCCTGCATCATCTCATCCTGTGAATACTGCGTCATTTCGCTTAGCTTATTACTCAAGTTAGCCCGTTCGCGAATACGATGAACCAGCGGAGCTGCTCCAGCAACATCACCGGTCATGGTGTAGGCTTCGGCCAACATTAAAAGCACATCGGCATACCGGATACCATACTCATTTAGCTCCGACTTCCATTCGCCTTCGTTGGCATCCCACCAATTTTGGTTTTTACGAAGCCAAACCTCATCTCCAAAGGTTGCGCCAAAATCCAGCTGATAGTACATACTTCCCGGATAATCCCAAGCAATAGTCGCCAAAGCTCTGGGATCAACTTCGCCGTCCGCTGTAGGCTCGACCAGAAATGAATCGCGTAAAACTTTTGAGGGTTGCATCTCAAACCAACCTCCCACTTCGCCCGGAGCACATTCCTGGGCAATAAAGGTCGTTTGCGGTTTATCAACTTCATTGCCGGCCCAAATACTTGTACCGCCAATGTTACTGTATTGAATTTCAAATACCCCTTCGACGCCATTTTCGTGTTGTCCATCAAACAATTCAGCATAGTTCTGCTGTAATCCGTAACCAAAATCATCCTCATTATCTACGATCTGCTCAAGCATGATAATGGTACTGTCGTAATCAGCCTGGTACAAATATGATCGTCCCAAGTAAGCCAAAGCAGCACCACGAGTAGCACGTCCTTTCTCTGCAGATTCTCTTGTATTCGGCAAATATTCGGCACCTGCCTTGAAATCCTTTATCGTCTGATTCCATACCTGTTCCATACTTGATTTTTCTTTAAAGTAGTCACCTGAGCTCTCTGCGACAGCTGTTGTTACAGGAACTGCGCCGAAATCGGTTACCAAAAAGAAATAATTCAATCCGCGTAGAAAATAGGCCTCTGCCAAAAGTTTATTCTGCTCGTTGGTATCAATTCCTTCAATTGCTCCACCATACTGAATAATTTGGTTTGCCCTGAAAATACCGACGTATGCACCTTTATACAAATTAGCGGCGTAGTCGTTACTAAAGGTATTCTGGAATACTGAAATCTCGTAACGAGCACGAACATCATTTCGCTCAATAAAATTTTCAGTTTTCGACTCCATTAATTGCCAATTAACCGTACCATAATGCCCATTATAGTCATCAGTAATGGCATTATATCCCGTAGCTAAAGCAGATTCAATATCACCTGCGCTCTTCCAAAACTCAGTGGTTGTAATCTGGTTTGGATCTGATTCATCCAGAAAAGAGTCTGAACACGAACTCAAAATGAGGATGAATAAAATGATAGTTGGAAAATATTTAAGTTTCATATTATCTGGTTATTTATGGTCTTAAAAATTCATCTGTAATCCAATATGATAAGATCTATTTAAAGGGTACTGTCTGAAATCGATACCTCTTGCGGAAATAGAACTGTTACCAATATCCGGGTTATACCCTTTATAGTCGGTCCAGGTAACCAGGTTATTTGCTCCAATATAGAAGCGACAATTCTCGAAAGCAATCCGTTTGGTCCAACTGTCAGGTAAGGTAAATCCAATTTGAATTGTTTTGATCCTCAAATAAGATCCATCTTCCAGGAAACGATCACTGTTATCAACTCCATTACCATTTGCATCATTCATGTCTAAACGAGGGATATCTGAAGATGTATCAAACGAGTATGAATTTAACAGATCGGTGGAGTATTCGCAGGTGTAAATCGCAGACTCGGTGTAGGTACGAATACCATTATAAATTTTATTCCCATGTGTTCCCTGCAGGTAAACACTGGCATCGATAAACTTCCAGGCTCCTTCCAGTCTCAATCCGTATTCATATTTAGGGAACGGGCTGCCAGAGTATACACGGTCATTTCCGTCTATTTGTCCATCATCATTCGCATCAACAAAACGGATATCTCCAACCTGTGCATTCGGCTGAATCAGCTCACCATCCTTACTATGCGCCTGAATTTCATCTTCTGATCTAAATAAGCCATCCGTTTTAATCAGGAAAAATGAATAGACCGGATAACCAACTTTGGTATAAGTAACTGCCGATCCGCCATGAGTAGCACCACTCCCCGTTAACACCTGTGAACCAGTCGACAATTCCATCACTTCGTTCTTGATATGAGATAAAGTACCGGTAACCGAGAATTTGAAATCTTTAATATTACCGTTATAGTTTAACATCATCTCGAACCCCTTATTTTTAATTTCTCCGGCATTGCTATACGGGTTTTGATTAGCCCCTGCCGACAATGGAATAGGAACTCTTAATAACAAGTCTGTTGTTTTCTTTTGGAATACGTCTAATGTATAATTTATTTTTCCGTTCAAAAACCCGAGATCTAACCCGGCATTCGTTGTAGTCGTGGTTTCCCATTTGAGATTGGTTGGCACATATTCTGTTTGAATATTACCCACCCAAAGCGTATTCGGATCACCCGAGGCATAGCTAACTCCTGAAGTAATCGCACCTGCATACTGATAATCTCCAATCTCCTGGTTTCCTAGTTTTCCATAACTAGCCCGAACCTTCATCTGAGAAATTGTCCGATTCATGTTTTCAAAGAAACGCTCGTTAGCAACATTCCAGGCCCCTGATATCGATGGGAAATTACCCCATCTCTTTGTGTCACTAAAGCGGGAAGATCCATCCCGGCGAAATGTTCCGGTAAAGATATAGCGGTTGTCGTATGAATAAATCACACGTCCCAAATAAGACAACATGGTATTTGTAGAAGCTGTTCCTCCTGATGTTGGCGAATCAGAGCCTGCGTTCAACGCCCAGATTCCGTCGGCCATTCCCTTTTTGGAAGCAGAGAAAGAATCGTACTTATTCTTATAAGTTGTGTAACCGACAACTGCATTTACCGAATGTTTACCAAACTCATTCGCGTAAGACAAGGTATTTTCAATTTGCCAGTATTTCGTCATTGCACTGCTTCTATAGGCATAGTTTTGTGTGTTTGAGAAAAACGTTCCGACCTGGTAAGCAGCTTCCTTGCTATCGTTTTTGTGTTCGTTCAAGGTTACACCGGTACTCAACCGATACTTAAGACCATCCATTATTTCGATTTCTCCGTAAAGGTTGATCAATGCCTTGTAATAGTCACTTTGACTACTCTTAAGATTTAATGCAGCTACCGGGTTGAAAACATCAAGCACTGCTCCGGAAGCACCTCCGTAACCACCTATGGCGTCTTCGTTTTTAACTGAAAAGCCGGGAATCATCATAACTGTTGCACCAACAACATTTCCTCCCTGTCCGCCAACACCAGGCATATCGTGCACTGTTTCCTGTGTTAAAAGGATAGATTCTCCAACTTTCACTTTCCCTTTTTGGAACTCTGATTTTAATCGCATATTCAGGCGACTATAATCTGTTTTGTCAACAATCCCGTCCTGATCCAGGTAACCGAGCGAAAAATTGTATTTCAGATTATCAGAACCACCGGATGCACCGACGCTATAATTTTGCACCATGGCATTTCGATATACTTCATCTTGCCAATCGACTCCTGTCCCCGGTTCTTCCGGATTCAAAGCAATGTCAGGAACACTGTTTCCAGCAGCTGTTGCAGCTTCTGTTATAATCTTTGTCCATTGTTCAGTAGTAGCCAGATCCAAGGTTTTGCCTACTTCCTGCATGCCGAAATCAACCGAAGCGGTAATCTTTACTGCACCTTTTTTACCGCTCTTAGTTGTAATCAAAACAACACCATTTGCTGCACGCGAACCATAAATAGCTGCAGCGGAGGCATCTTTAAGGACCTGAATCGATTCAATATCGTTCGGATTGATATTGTTCATCGAACTCACCGCAATATCGTCAACCAGAATCAATGGATTATTATTATTAAGCGATCCGGCCCCCCTAATTTGAAGGTTCATTCCGGCACCTGGGGCACCACCGGCTGATTCAACTGAAACACCTGCTATTTTCCCTTGAATTGCAGTTCCCAAATTACTATTGGTTTGCTGATCCAACTGATTGGCTTTAACGACTCCTACAGAACCGGTTAAATCGCTCTTTTTGACAGTACCGTATCCAATTGCTACAACTTCTTCCAAGCCAATTGTTTCATCCTGAAGAACGACATCAATAGTCGACTTTCCAGCAACAGCAATTTCCTGCGAACTCATTCCAACAAATGAAAAAACCAATATGGCATCACCGGGAATGTTATTAATTACATAATTTCCATCGAAATCAGTAATTGTCCCGTGGGATGTTCCTTTTAACACAACGGTTACACCAGGCAACGGATTTCCGGATGAATCGGAAACAGCTCCCTTAACGGACAAGGTTTGTTGCAATCTCGCCTCCTGATCAACCTCCGATTTCGGAAAAATCACAATGTTACGATCGACTACTTTGAATGTTAGTTCTGTTCCTTCTAATAATTCACCGACCAAATCATCAATATCTTCATCGACAACTTCAATTGCCTGATGTCTTACGTCTTTAATTTGTTCATTCTGGTAGAAAAAGCGATATTCAGTCACCTCTTCTATTTCTCCGAGAATTACACTCAAGGAATTATTCTCAAGCTTCATGGTCACTTTTGAATTTTGAGAATACACAGAAGCATTTGCATGAAGCAAACACAGTAACAAGAAACAGGTTGTTAGTTTCATAATTCTAAAAATTTTCAACCACCTTGACCTGAGCAAAGCAGTTGATAGTTCGATTTTTTCCATAATTTAGCTAGGATTTTTTGTTACTAAATCAAATTGACTTCGGGTGGTATTTCGTTGGCGCGGGTACCACCCTTTTTTTATTTTCTGGTTATTATTACTTTGTTTTTTTCGATTTTATATTTCACAGGCATCGTTAAACTCATAAATTCCAACACATTGCGAAGGCTTAAATTATCGAGCTGCCCCGTATAGTGGATATTTTTGAAATCATCCGGGTTATACTCAAAACTCACCCCGTAATATTTCTCCAGTCGCAGTACAATTTCCTGAAATGACTCATTATTAAATAGTAACACGCCATCTACCCAGAGTATATCATCTTTCACTGAGGCTTTCTCTTTTACAATATCCTTAGTCTTCGCATTGAAAGTGATCTTTTCACCAGGGATGATTTCCATATCTGCCTCATGATTCCTGGTCTGAACCGAAATTTTTCCCTCCAAAAGAGACGCTTCTTTCATTTCTGATTCCGGATAATTAGAAACATTAAATTTTGTTCCTAATACCCGGATATTCCAACCTCCCAACTTCACGACAAACGGATGATCTTTTGAATGAGCAACTTCAAAATAAGCCTCACCACTGAGCGTCACGATTCGGTTATTGCGATCCGTAGAATACTCAAGTTCAGTGTCTGAATTAATCCAAACACTCGTACCATCAGGTAACTTAACTTTGCTCTTCTGTCCCGGAAGAGTTGATATAACAAATTGATTGTTTGTCAACGGGTAGTTTCGCTGACCAAGGAAATAGGCTGTTACAGACACAACCGACAAAACAATCAAAAGAACAGCTGCAATTCTTTTGAAATTCAAATTGATTGTTCTAAGCTTATTGAGCGACTTGCCAGTGGAGGTTTCGTTTGTGCGTATTAGCAATCTGCCTTTCGCCGATTCCATTCTTTCTGCTTGTTCCGAATTCTCCGGGCTATCCCAATATTGCTTAAGCAAATTCAAAAATGATTGGTTCTCCGGGGAATTGTCCTCCCATTGTTTCAACAAGCGTCTTTCCTCTTCAGATTCAGCACGCATAAGATATCTTCCTATAATTTCAGCCAACTTTTTCTCCATATCGGGATGCTCATTTATTAATAAGACTAAGCATTGGCTGATATTCCCCAAAAGAATATCCTTTTATTTTCTAAAATTTAGTTCGCGCTAAAAAGAAGAGCCAACAGGCTAATTGATTTTGCCGGGCTACAGAGGTCTATATTCAATCGATCAGCAATTTTACGAACAGCAATAGCAATCTGATTATCAACCGTTTTGACAGAAATACCAAGAATATCTGCCACTTCATTTCGATTTAATCCATCCTCCCTGATCAACTTGAAAATTATTTTACATTTTTCAGGTAAGCTTTTAACAGCCTCATTAAAATCCTGAAACATTTCTTCTTCAATAAGCTCATTTTCTGCTGACAACTGATAGTCTGATAAAGAAACAGACGCGCTATCAAAAATTTCGAAGACAACCTTCTTCTTTGCTCTTATTGCAGTAATTGCACTATTTCGTACAGCAATATACATGTAAGCTTTAATATTTGTAATCCTCGCCAAATCCTCTCTCTTTCCCCATAGTTTCATAAAAACATCCAGGACAATTTCTTCAGCCAGCAATTCTGATTTTACGATTGTCATCGCAAACTGAAAAAGCCTGTTAAAATAATGTTCAAAAAGTTGCGCGAATGAATCCTGATCTTTTCTAACGACAAATTTTTCAAATATATTTTTCCCTATTTCGTCCAATGTCCGGAATTTTAAGTTGAGGTCTCTGTTTATAAGTCACCATTTTCAAAGCCTAAAATTATCCGGCTTTTGAACTATTCTCGTTAAGTACTTTTTCACAATAAAATTATTTCAATTTTCTTATTAACCAAAACAATTCTATAAATCATAAAACGGGCTCATTTTCGTCCAGTAAAAATATTGTTCTCCTTTCAATCAACATAAAACGTGAATATAAAAAATCACACATCCAATAGACAAGACTGCATCATAGACACTTAACCAATGCTATTTCAGAAGAAAGTCTACGAAACAACCTCTATCCTCAGATCGAATTAAAATTAAAAATCAGATCGAATTCACTATCGATCTGATTTCAAACATACATATTGAATTGGTAATGTCTAATTTGTCTCTTTAAGTATAAAAACTGCACTTTCGTATTGACCGCCTACATAAAGTTCCAATCCTGCATTCATCAAATAATCGGCTTTAAATGTTTGACCATCTCCCCAGAAACGGGATCGGCCATTCGGGTTGATTTCCTCGATCTGATAAGTCTTCGTCGTGTCCAATCCATTCAACTTAATGGTGGGGAACACACCGCGCAGATGAGGCTCAAGGCTGAAAACAAACAACACTGCAGAGGCTTTCTCTTTTGAGACATACATCTGAGATGCCCATCCTCCCTCATCGTAAGGTGATTTTAACCGGTACAAGTCACCATTGGTAATCAATGGTCTAACATACTGTTTGTAATTTCTGATAGCATCCGCTGCAAAATCCCGATCTTTCCCTTGGATATCTTTGGGTTGAAGCTCCATTCCCAATCGACCGGTCATGGCCACATCAAAGCGAAATTTCAATGGTGCCATCCGCTGCGTTTGATGATTGGGACTGGTAGAAACATGCGAAGCCGTTCCAACGGGCGGATAAATCAGGTTTGTTCCATACTGAATGAAAATTCTTGAAAGTGGATCAGTGTTATCCGACGTCCAAAATTCGTTGTGGTATTTCAAGGCTCCGTAATCCAACCGCCCACCACCAGAGGCACAATCCTGCATCACAAAATCAGGATATCTTGCACGAATCCGCTCATAAACGGAATATAAACCTTTCGTGTAGTCAACCCAGAAGTGGGTTTGTTCCGACGTTGGCAACCAAGTCGATCCGGCCTGTTCAACATGCCGATTCGCATCCCATTTGATGTATTCGATTCCCGGATGAGTTGTCAACAGGCTATCAAATACATTGTAAACAAAATCCTGCACTTTCGGATTGGATAAATCCAGTAACAATTGGTTTCGCCAGGTTATTTTTTCACGCCCCGGGCTTTGAACAATCCAATCCGGGTGCTTCCCCGCCAGTTCACTTTCAGGGTTCACCATCTCGGGTTCAATCCACAAACCGAATTTCAAACCTTTTGAATGTGCGTAATCGATCAGATAATCCAATCCATCAGGCAGCTTTTGCGTATTGGTTTGCCAATCACCCAAACCGGCATCATCGTTATTACGCGGATATTTGTTCCCAAACCAGCCATCATCCAATACAAAAGTTTCAATGCCCATTTCGGCAGCATCATCCATCATTCCTGTTAAGGTATTCTCGTTAAAGGTGAAATACGCCCCTTCCCAACTGTTCAATACGATATCGTGCAATTTGGTACCACCGACCATTCCATATTTTCGTCCCCAGTCGTGCAAATTTCTGGAAACTTGTCCTCTCCCCTGACTACTGAATGTATAAATCATTTCGGGAGTCGTGAAACGCTCACCAACCTTCAATGTCCAAGATGATAAAAAGGGATTTATCCCTGTAGTTATATTCAACCTTTTCCACTCGTCAACCTGAAAAGCCAAGCGATAATTGCCCGACCAGGCCAAAGCTCCGCCATAACAGTCTCCGGCATTCTCCAAGGCTGGGGTGTTGACACTTAAAATGAACGAAGGATTTTCTGTTTGTGTTGTACGCACTCCCTTTTTGCTTTCGATAACTTTTATGCCGTTCTCAAGCTTTTCTTCTGTCACATTCATCTCACCGGCCCATGAGCCATAAAAGTGTGTCAAATAATAGGTCTCGGCTTTGATCGGCAAAAACGACGAGGCAAACCGCCTAAGATTCACCGGTTGGTTTTCATTGTTTGTAATCACAGCCCACTGCGTAATCACATCTTCTGCCCAATAAGCTTTAAAGTGAAGTTCGACGTTAAACTTACAAATCCGGTCATTTAAGTGAATTACCGTTTCTGACACACCCGGTTGCGGGCTTTTTGTTTCTGTTCCTTCAAAAGCCAGCTCTGTATTCAAACTTCCATCGGCATTAATGACCGCCAAGGCAGGTTCATTAACATTCCCCAAGCCAAAGGTTGGATACGCTTCGTAAGAAAAATCACGATTGGTATCCGGTTTCGGATAGGCTTGCTGTCGGAGAAAACTATCGGGAGCATCGACAGCCTTTCCATAATACTGAAAGACCAGGCGTTTGTTATGATCAACTGCATAAACAAGCGAGGTTGATTTCGTTTTGACTTCGATTACTTTCGTGTTCTGACCGACTGCTGCTGTGCAGAAAAGCAAGGTAATGCCAAGACTATAAAAAATGCATTTCAGATAGGTTTTCATTCGTTCTAAGTTTAGTTGATGCCTCTTACCTAATTAGACGCGGAAACGGTACACATTCCCCAAAATGCCATGCAAAAATGTCCTTTTCCAAACTGTAACCGGGCATTGTTGCGCAAATCCAAAGGCCTGAGCTATCCGACACAAAAAAGCTATCGTATCCTTCCGGTTGGCTTGGCTAATGTGAAGCAGAACACGCTGGCCCAATCGGAACCAATAGAGCTGAACCCGAATATTTATTCTGCTATTTTTTTTGCAATAATTCCGGCCATCACTTTGACGGCCCTTTCATTGGGATGAATACTATCCGGGAAATCGGCCCCTTGATCCTGCATTTGGTGGTAAAGGTCAATCACGGGTAGCTGATTTTCTTTTGCCAGCTTTTCAACGATCGGAACTACACCATTAATCACCGTGGAATCGTTAATCCCCCATTTGGTTTTAAACACAGGAACCGGCAGACATAAATAAATTTGTGGATCCTCCGGAATCGTTCTAAAGGTGTCGATTAAAGCCTGGTAATCTTTTTCGAACCGATCGGCTTGCCAGTTTTGCGGTTTAGTATCGTTGGTTCCTAACTTGATAATGATGATATCGGGGTTGTACACAAAAACATTGGAAAACTCCTTGCAAATCCAATAAGGAAAATTGCCTTCCTTTTGTAAAGTAGTGGAACTTCTGCCGGAATTTAACACGTGGTATCCTGGACCAAGTATACTATCGAGCACCACCGGATATCCCGTCTTACTTTGAACGGCCAGTCCATAGCCTTCAGTAATGCTGTCGCCTACACAAGCCACTCGGGAAATCTTGGTTGTACACGAACTCATGATTCCCAACAGAAGAAAAAAACAGGTATATTTTCGCATCCTCTTAAAGTACAGTCTCATTGCCATGTTCATTATGAGTGTTCCTAATTATTCATTCATCATCCGACCTCGAAAGATAGCGATTAAAAAGCGACCGACACCCGATATTCCGGTACCAGGCTCACCTTATTAACCAAAGCTTTTGTTGCCGCTTCCTGAGCTAGCTCATCATCAAAATAAACACGGGAGTTGGCTGGCATCGGACTAATCTCCAACTTCAGCGGCTGAGCATCCAATGGCAAATGCAGACGATTGAGCCCAATTTCCCACAAATCGCCGTTGTAAAAGTTGTCGGCTACCAACAACTGGTTGAAATACAGTTTCCCTTTATCGCCGGTATAATCAATTTGCAGATACACATTATTCAAACCATCGGCATAATTTTCCGGCAAGCTGAACGTGTAATGCTGATTGGCCAACTGTTCTTCCCCAGCAATCTCTCGACGCCCGACCACCTCAGGTGCCGAAAAGCCGCCATAGCCAGTTAAAAAGCTCGGGTAGATATACGAATCCTTCATCAGCCACGACTGGTTGGTGGCGAACTCTATGCGATTCGAGTTGAAATGTTCTACTTGCAGTTCCGCAGCAAAAGCTTGATCCCCGGCTTCAAACGGAAAATCGATCATCAGCTTATTTTCGCCTTTTTGCGTGTAACCGGTCACATCCAGCATGGTCAGTTCGCCCGGCGTTACCGGTTGGTTTACCCAGCGGTTATTAAGCTGCACTTTGCAATCGGTATCCGCATAGATCAGCAACTGAGCACGCTTCACTTCTGACGGATTATTCAGACTGAATTCCTTCAGGAAGAAACGGTGACGCAGGATGCTCTTGCTATCCAGCACGTCCACTGCCGATGTTTTCAGGAAGGCTGCATTTTGAAGCAGTTCTACTTTTTCGACCGCAACCTGTAGCTGTTTTTCCGGTAGTTGATACGCGTATTTTTCGAAGTTTTGGTCTCCATCCGCGTTTAGTTTCAAAACAGAGATATTCGGCTTGGTATCGAACGCGAAAACGTTCCCTTGGTTAGCATACAAATCTGCATCGGAAATGAAGAATGCTTTTCCTCCATCTTCGGCATCCAGTAGCCAACTGTTCAGCGCTTCGGCTTTCGACAGTACAATAATCTTCCGTTCGCTGCCATCCGCTCCTGTCAGGCTGATTTCGCAATCAACACCTGGCTTGATATCGCTTACCAGATAATTGCCATCCTCTTCTTTCACTTTCCCCGTGCTCGCCGTTACGCTACTTAAACCTTCAGCTTTCAGGCTAAACTCGGGCGAAGCATCGGCATCTTCAATAAAAACCCATTTATTGCCGACATGGCAAAATGGTTGGGCTGTGGCATAGTTCAGACTGATATTTTCCAAGTCAAAGTTCAGCGGCCACATGAAAATGGCACCATCCGAAATTGTTATGGGTTTCGATGGAAAAGTGACCGTTCCACCGGCCAACTTCACTTCAAACTGAACCCCTTTTTGCGTCTCCAGTTGGTGATGACGAAAGTAATTCATGCCGAAAATAAAGGCTGCCTTTCCCGATGAGCGAACCACATATCGGAAGTCGGCATTATCTTCCGGGAACACCGGCACCATGGGCGCCAAACGATCGCCAAATTCGTGCAAAAAGTAATGCAGCTTTTTCACTTCGTGGTAGGGCCCGTTCAATCGTCCCGATTCGTTAATAGCCGCCTGAAAATCGTACGAAATAACCGGGTTGGTATTGTAATAACCGGTTTCCTCCCGATTTTCTTCCAAGGTAGTCAGCTGCCCCAACGGATTGGAACCACCGGCAAACATGTAATAACCAGGCAAGTTGCTACCCGAGCCAATCTTCGCCATAATCAGTCCCAAGCCATCGCGCAAGCCAATTTGCAAACGGCGGTGGTCGGTATTCATAACTCCAACGCCGATTTCGCAGGTGAAGTACGGATAAGCCCCGTAATCGATGTACGCCCCACGATCTTGCTGCACATTGTCGCCAACGGCATCGGTATCCCGGTATTTTTTAAACAAGAAGTCCTTTTTGTCTTCGTTTCGTCGCAGGTTATCCGCCCAGGGAGCGTCGGGATACGCAGCCCACAACGGAATGACCTCCATCGGTGGAACCGATCCATTTTGCCAACCGGTAACGGTGTAGAGCGGTGTGTCGAATCCGTATTTCCGGGCGGTTTCCTTCAACCACATAATATGTGCTTCTCCGCCCTTTCCTCTGCGGTATTCATTTTCCAACTGAACACCGATGATTGGGCCCCCATCTTTATACATCAAACCTTGCAACTGCAGCCCAAGCTGCTTGTACCATTCCTCAGCATACTGCTGATAAACCGGATCGTTCGAGCGGTCTTTCAGATTTGTTTTTGTCAGAATCCAGTCGGGCGTGCCGCCATTACGTACCTCAGCGTGACACCAGGGACCAATGCGCGGATAAAACCATAAACCATGTTTGGCGCAAAGCTTCGCAAACTCACGGATGTCCTTGTTGCCACTCCAATCAAACTGTCCTTCAATCTCTTCGTGATGAATCCACAACGCATACGAAGCGATGATATTTACCCCGCAAGCCTTCATTTTCTGCAATACATCTTCCCACTGTTCCTTGGGGATTCGCGAGTAGTGCACCTCTCCCATCACCGGGATGATGGGTTTTCCGTTCAGCGTCAGGTAATGGTTATTTACTTCCAGCTCTTTCCCTTCGGGGCCGGAATTCCCCATTTTTAGCTGGCCGGAAATTACTACAGGGCCGGGCTTCGACGCATCGATGCATTTTAGGTTTTGCGCCCCGCCGGTTCCAACTCCAATTAGAATCAGTATGATCGTATAGAAGATGTATTTCATGAAAGTCTGGTTGATTCGGTTCAATATTCTTGTTAAAACAACATTCAAATTCTCTTGAAATTTAATTCAATTTCTGATGATTAGTCAGCTCTTTTGCCAAATCAAATGCTCCAACGTGCATTGAATTTAGCTCCAATATGTCTTTGGTTTGTTGTGCAGTGACTTTTTCATCACCGAGGCCTACTTCGGCCAGAGCAATCAAAAACTCAGCGTCGATTGTATTTCGTTTTTGCATATTATCCTCAAATACCAGCATTAACGGCAAAGAGGTTGCGAAATAATCAATCTGCACTTTCTCCTTCAGTTTTGCCTCACCAAATGCTTTTATATTCTTCAGCAAATCTTCCGCTTCAGCAGTTTTGCCCAATTGTTTCAACGAAAGGGCTTTGTAATACGACAATTCCGAATAGACACTGACGGCCATATCAATAAAGTCGCCCTCCTCGTTGGTGCTAGCGGTAAAATGAACATTGGCTTCTTCGGTTTTGCCCAAAGCTTTCAAGGCCATTCCTTTCCAGTAGTTAATATGAGCAACGGCCTGCAATGGATGGTATTTTTCCCCTAGGTTATCCGGTGTATTCATTGATTTTTCGAAATATGCCAAAGCTGCTTCTGCATTGCCTGCCTGCAATGCCAATTGGCCCAGCTTCAAGCACGCGTAGGTAAATTGTCGCAGCACCTGTCCTTCGCCGCCTTCCCAAGGGTGGAAGTGTCTATTCTCCAACAAGTTTAAGGCTTCCTCACATTCACCGTTAAAATTATAGAGCGCAGCCAATTCAACCGAAAAATCATCGCGGGTGGTTATCTGGTTCAGAATTGGCAACAAACTTTCCAATCTTTCCTTTGGGCTATCGTTCAGTTTTTTCCTTAACTGGTCGAACTCATAACGAACACGCATATCATTCGGAACCAATTCAACAGCTTTCAGGAATGCGTGTCTGGCTTTGTCTCCATCCTCAAAAGTGTTCCAATAGGCGATGCCTAAGTTGCGGTACAAAGTTCCATAACGACTATTGGCATCAGCAGCCATTTCCCAAACGTGAATGGCATCTTGGTGTCGTTTCAGGTTGAAGAAATAGTTACCCAATCCAAAGGCTGCAACCGTATTCTTTTGGTCGACTTGCAAAGTCCAATCCAACACGAGCTGCTCGTAGATGCGAGATGGGAACACGTAATCACAAGAAGCTGTCTTCGTCATTTCCAGGATTTCTGCAGCTTTGGTTTGATCACCACTCAATGCATACAACCATGCTAAAGTAAACCCGGTCATGATTGATTTTGCCATTGGATTTGGCACGGCACAGTCCGGAATTTCATTTTGTTGATGCAACTCGATAACGGCAATTGCCTCCTTGTAAAATCCGGCTTCCGCATAATCAAAGGCAATGTCAAGGATCGTCTGAGCATCGTTCCGTGACGATTGAATAAAGTCAGCATAATTACCCGATAAATTGGCCAATTCAAATTTAGCCCATTGATCCAGCGCATCCGCTTTGAAAAGTTCTGCCAACACGCTTTGCGCTGCTTCTTTCTTGCCCTGACGTTTCAATACAACAGCCTTCAAAATCGCGGCTTTGTTATTCTGACGATTGGTATCCAACGAAGCTTCGAGATGTTCCAGTGCAGTTTCGTAGTCCGCTTTCAAACAATCCAAGGTTGCTAATTGGTAGTAGGCAGATGAACGCCATTCGAAGTTCCAGGTTGATTTATAGAATAAAGCATAAGCTTCATCTTTTCGACCTTGAAGCGAGCAGGCTAAACCACAGAAGTAATGCGCCTCGCCCGATGCCGGGTTGGGATGATAAGTGGTCATGATCTCAATAGCGGCCCGTAAGCTTTTCTCGGCTTCGGCAAACTTGCCATTTTTCAATTCCACGCGTCCCAGTGCAATATATGATTTGTAGCTCTTCGGATCTTTCTTGATCGCTTCTCTCCAGTAAGGCTCCGGATAGCGGGTCGGGTGACGGTACAACTCCAGGTGCTCGCCAATTAATTCCAGTTCGTTGGCACTTTCAACCTCTTGCGGTTGCTTCGGTTCGAAAGCCAACTTCCGGTTCCGCTCTTTGCTCACTTCGCGATGGTGATAAGCGATTAATTCATTTCCTTGTTCATCCAATACGATCAGGGAAATTGAATTTTCCTGTCCGGCTTCAATTTGAATGGAATTGTCTTTCCAAGGTTGTTCAGGTGATATGCTTTGTTTGTCGAATACTTTTTTCTCGTTCCCGATAAGCAGGATGAATTGCAGGTTCTCGAATTTCCGGCTGCCGGCAACTCCCAAATCCAGTTTATTGCCTTGCTGAATCTCCAAACGGATTGCCAAATCTTTGTTCGCATTTTGGACCGGTCCCAAATTTTTGTAACTCCACCAGAATTGCGAGAAAGTCTTGGTTTCGTACGGCAACAGGTAGGTGAAATCCGGTTGGTTATCGGTATAAACACCGGCCATCAACTCGAAATACGGTCCACCTTCGTCAGTCAATTCGCGATCCCAGGCACGACCAAAGGCTTCATTACCCCAGGTCCACTGCTTTTTACCGGGAGCGATATGACGATTGGCAACATGGATGAATCCACCATTTTCTTTAAAGTCATATCCTCCGAAGAAATCGTATTTGTTGTCGCAAACCATGTAACTGGTTGGCACCGGAATATTATTGTAGTTACGCAAATCGTTTCTGCCTTGACGCTCGTGATAAGGTATGCCGTAGTAGTCGTTCTCCGCCAAAGGGAAACTACTTTGGGCGCGCACGGCATGATCGGCTACATAATGCACATCAGGCGGGAAAAAGCTCTGGTAATCGCCATGCACCTCAACAGCTACGTTGGCCCACCAAAGGAAAGTCTGAGTGAGCGGTGTGCGGTTAAACAGGCGTCCGCGTAATTCAATTAAGGCGCTATTGGGGCGAATCCGAATTCCGTGCATCCCTTTCAATCGGTACATCGGATCGTATTCCGACATCCAGATTGTTCTGGCACCATCGGCTTCTTCTTCAATGTAAACATCGGTAGGCAGGTAAGTTCCCGGACGGTGGTGCTGCGGCCAGTTAAATTCGACTCCCCCACTGATCCATGGCCCTGCCAAACCAACCAAAGCCGGTTTGATCACCTTTTGCTGATAAAAAAAGTTGTAGTTATTGTTCGCTTTATCCTGAGCTTCGAAGATACGGCCGCCGATTTCGGGTAGCATCACCATTTTTACAAACGCATTCTCCAAAATGGCAGCCTGGTATTCTTTATCGACCTTGTGATCGTAAACCTTGTCGATAAACGGTACCGGATACACTTTACCGGATGAGCCCTGGTAAACCCTTTTTTCGAAAAAAACCGGGTTAATTTCTGATTTCCCCAACTCGTACGTTGGAATGATCAATTTTTCGAGCGATGCTTCGACTATCATAGTATTGAGATTTTAATTAATTCGGAGCAGGCTTCCCTCTATAAAATAAGGAGAAGCAGAGATGTTTTAATTGGACTCTAATCGTTCCAACTGTTCGATCGTTAAACTGTTTTTGGGCGCAAAGGCATCACTCTCCATATACTTTTCCAGACTATACAGCAATTGTTTGGCTGCCGGTCGCTTATCCAGATTTTCACTTAAATCCATTGAGCTGAACAACAGCTTACCTTCGCCAATTTTAGCTTCGAATAGAGTGGTTAGATTTCTGTTTCTAAAGAAATTATCCACAACCCGAATAATTGGTTTAATAGGAAGATCTGCAAACTCGAGTGTCTTCGATGTCTTGCACAAATCCCACCACTGCCAGTTTGTATAATAATCAGTTGGGAAGTAACTGAAAGCCGGATTCTCTGCATCAATCAATAATCCCATCGTTCCTGGCTGATCCGGGAAGTGTACCGGGCTCCAGAATACCGGAACAAATTTGCCTTCGAGACCTTTCATCGCTGCCAATTCCGGATTAAGCAATACCTTTTTGCCTGTCTCCAACGCTTTTTGCGCTTCTGCAAAAGAACGGGTAACAAGGATTTGGTCATCATTCAATTCGACTGTTGTATCCGGATAAACCCACACTGGCCAACTATTCGTGTAAGCTGTTCCGGGTAACGAAAGACGAAGCGTGTATTGAGCAGCTTCTTTGAAATCTGCCAACTTGAACTCGGCAGTTCCCAATTTCGATGTTTCCCCTTTTACAATTTCATCAGTCACCAAGTCTGACTTTTTGACGACATTCCCTTCGGTGTCCAGCAGTTTCAACTCTACCTTTTGTTTTTTCCACGTTTTGAAATGGTTGGCAACACCAAACTCAACAAATATCGATTCGGAATTTCTGTAAACCGCTTTTTCCATCCAAATTAATGGAACAAGCTCCGAGCAAAATGTTTTGAACTCAGTTGAATCAACAATCCCTTTCGAATCCCAAAAAGCATCGAGCAAACCAACCAAAGCGGTTCCCTGTCCAGGGAAGTCATGTAAATCAAGCAGTTGAAAACCAGCAATACCAACCGTTTTCAATGCTCTTTCAATCTCCTCCTTATACAACAGTTTCGCCAGGTTTCCACTAGCCTTCAGGTAATCGTCAGCAAGATGAATAAGGCCTTTCTCTTCCAAATTTTTTCGTACCGCTTTAAAATTTAAAGGCTCCAAAACGCCGGTGTATTTATCAATCTCCTTCAAATTTGGATAAACCGAATACTGGCCAATCTCATGCGTAATCAGCGGCACTGGCAAATCGGTTACAGCTCGCGTATAATCTGTTCTGAAATTGGGATATTCTGCATCAAATACGCCTTGCCCGCGTACCCAACCTTTTTCGGTATATTGCGTGATAAAGTAATCATCGACCGGTTCAGGATACAGACCATGCCCTTTTTGAAAAGTGAATGTTGTGGTGGTATATAAGTGGCGTTTATCTTGTTTCTTTAATTCCACCACAAGATCTGTCAAGCGCTGGAAATCACCTTCTAGCTCATTCCCCATCGACATAAAACAGAATGAAGGATGATTGCCGTAGGCCTGAATTATTCGTTCCGCTTCAGTGCAGATAAAATCAACAGATGCTTTATCCTCCCCGAATTTCGTGTTCCAGTTTGGAGCTTCTACCTGCAAATAAACACCAAGCTTATCAGCAGCACTAAAAGCAGCTTCCGGTGGGCACCACGAATGGAAGCGAATATGATTCAGGCCGTAAGCTTTTGCCGTTTTATAAAGTTTCATCCATTCAGCTTCGCTCACCGGAGGATGCCCGGTTAACGGAAATATGCAGCACTCCAAAGTACCGCGCAGAAACAATGGATCTCCATTTAATTCGAGGCTTTTACCCTTTGACTGCAACTCACGAAAACCAAAAGTTTCGGTTTTTGTTTGGATTGTTTTTCCATTTTCCAAAAGGGTTGCTTCCAGCGTGTAAACCATCGGTGAGAACTCATCCCATCTTTTCACTTGTTCATCCATCTTTATCGCATAATTCCCTGATGAATTGGGTTCAAACCGCCTTGAAGCAGCCGTTTCTCCATTTTCATCTTTAACTGCCAGCCTCAATTGCATGCCGGACGCAAATGATCCTCCAACTTTTACACTAACACTTTGATCGGGAAAATTAGGGAACACCTGGATATCAGTCAACGGTGCTCCTTGATAAAAATGTATTGCAAAATCACCCAAAATCCCGTTCCATTTAATCTGGGTTTCTTCGGTATAAGCATGAGCCATATCCTTGTTATTCAAATCAAATTGCCGACTGTTGTCGATGCAGATCAATAGTTCATGTTCACCGGGAGTGAGTAAATCTGTCAAATCGTATGCATGGGGAACACAAAGGCTGTTGGCCTCACCGGCCGGTTTACCGTCAACATAAACCTGCGATTTCCACATAACGCGCTCCATTTTCAGGATACTTTTGTTGGTGGACGGTTGAAGTTCTGGCACTGTGATAGTTTTCTTATACCAGGCTTTCCCAATATATTCGTGTTTGCGGTATAAGTGAAGCATCACCTCCCGTTCAAGTTCAGGTGCCAGATTGAGCGGTTTTCCAATTCCGGCATCATCCAGTGTTCCCGGAAGTTGCACAGATTGATCAAAACTCAGCTGATCAATTTGCGCCACGTTTGTCGAGTCGAGACACAATTTCCACTCACCGGACAAATCAATGCGGTTTGACTTTGGTGTACATGCAGTAACTACTAGCAGTAATGCGAAGACTATAAACGTTATTTTCATCTGCTTCAGTTTTCTTGTGTAATTCATTTGTTTTAACAAATAAGCTCGCATTCCAATCTAATATCAAAAAAAGCTGAGTAGATCATCTCTGCTGTTTCTTATGGAATAAGCGCTTGTTTTTGAAGCCTATTTCTACTTTTTATTTTTGTTAGTAGGTTTCAGTTCGTCGGGTGTTCCTTTGGTGTACAAATTCACCCCCTGGCGATCTTTCTTTTCAAATAATTCATGGATCACGGCCGGATCCAATTCATCTTTGGGATTGAAGGCTGCGGAATTCATATAGTTCACAAGGCTTTGGCGCAGCTGAGCTGATGCCGGCCCGTTTGTTGGGTTAATATTTAAGGTTGTGACTACGAGTTTCCCTTTACCCACTTTGGCCTCGAACAGCTGAGCTAGACGGCGGCTCAAAAACCAGGTATCGATGGGTTGAACGATCGGGCGGAATGCAGGCGGAAAACTGTCGAGACACATCACCTGCTGGCCGTCCACGATTTCCCACCACTGGTAGTCGCTGTGATACGAAGTTGGGAAGTCTTTCAAAGCCGGGTGATCTTCTTGCACTAAAATTCCGGTGGTGTGCGGCGGCCGCATTTTAAACCAGGAAGTATTCCAGAATACCGGCGTGAAATTGGGCACGATGTCTTTCCCATTTTCAATTTTACCAGAGGCATTCAGCAGCACTGATGCTCCGGCGTCCAGTTTTTTCAAAGCAGCTTGATCCAGCTTATCGGCATAGTAAATATCATCTTTCTCAAGAGTCGGTTGCTTGGCCGGAAATACCCAGAAATCCCAACTGTTAGAGAATCCAGCTACATCGACTTCCAATTTGCATTGAACGGCTTCCTTCAAACTATCCAATGGGAAAATGACTTTACCCAGCTCACTTAGTCCTCCTGTTAGAATATCATAAACTTCAAACTTACCCGTCTCTAAAATTTTGCCAGATTCTGTTGAAATAGTGTAACCGGCTTTGGGCCTCTCCAGATTTTCAGCTCCGTAATGTGAAACTGCCACAGGGAATTTCAGGATTTCGGCATTTGTAAATACGAACTTAGGAAACTCGGCCAAAGGTACAGTTTGATTACAGAAGTGGCTGATCTCTTCTTTGGTGATGTAGCCTTTTTCCTGCCAAAACGCGTTGAGCATACCGATAATCGCACTTCCCTGCCCCGGGAAATCATTCAGTCCCAACAATTGAAAGCCATCCAGAGTCGTTGTCCGGAACTCAGCTTCAATTTCAGCTTTGTAACAAAGTGCCTGCAACTTTCCTGAAGACATCAGGAAATCGTGTGCCTGGTCGCCCATATGATTGTCTTCCAATATCCCTTGGAACATTTCAAAGTTTCTGGCTTTGTAAACTCCTGCATACTTGTCAATCTCTGAAAAATCAGGGAACACGCAATATTGCCCCATCTCGTGAGTCACGTATGGACGCCTCTCGTCAGCAATGCGCTCATCGAAATTGAAGGATGCATTTGGTTGTTGTTTGAATGGTAATCCACGCGGCACTGAGCGCACCAAATATTCGCTTTCGGGGTTAACACTCCAACTGCGGCCAATGGCAGCAGCTGTGTAGATCCGACGCGAATCTTTGCTTTTCCATTTCTGCAAATCTTTATCGAGAAAAGGCACATAGTTGCCGTAAGGTTCGTTGCAATAAGCCCACATCACAAAGGACGGGTGGTTACCGTAAGCTTTGATGATCCGCTCCGTTTCTGCCAAAATATAATCATCGGTTGGTCGGCCATCGCCCAGCGAAGTACCATGATTAGGCCAGCTAGCCGCCTCGGGCTGAACGTAAATACCCAGTTCATCGGCAGCGATAAAAGCTGCTTCGGGTGGGCAATGCGAGTGAAAACGGATATGGTTCAAACCGCTCTCTTTGCACGTTTGCATGATCGCTTTCCACGACTCCACATCCGTTGGTGGGTAGCCGGTCAACGGGAAGGTATTGCATTCCAATGTTCCGCGCATAAACACCGGGCGACCGTTCACCAAAATTTTGCCATCAGCAATTGTAACTTTACGCATCCCGAATGTTTGCTGAAGCTCATCCGTTTCCATTCCGGCGGCCTCAACCGTCGCTGTCATTTCGTACAGATTCGGGCTAAACTCGTCCCACAATTTGACTTCTTCACCCATATCATAGTCTACTTCGACCACTTTTCCATCCCCCGAAAGCTGAACCTTTTGGCTGACCATCGGCAGTGTTTTTGCCTCTCCATTCTTCAATCGGGCCTGCAAATGCGCATCTGCATCAACAGCGGCGCCATCTTCCTTTTTCAGCAGAATGATTGCTTTAACCTTCTTCGTATCGATGTTTGGGAAAAGTTGCATATCAGCAATGTACAAGGGCGATCCGGCCTGCAAATAAAGCTCACCGACCATACCGTTCCAGTTACCCTGTGTGTGATCCGAAACACTGTGTGAATCCGGCCCAACATTAATCGAATCGGTGCGGTTATCAACACAAACGGTAATGAAATTGCTACCAGCTTTTAGTAGCTTAGTCACATCGTATTCGTGCGGGGTCGAAAGACTGTTTTCATATCCTTCTTTTTGGTCGTTCACCCAAACCGTAGTTTGCCAATGCGGTCGTTCCAGGTGCAACACGACACGTTTACCTATCCAGCTTTCGTGTACGGTAACTTCTTTTCGGTACCAAGCCGCACCTTTATAATATTTGTTCGGCGTTAGCCAAAACGGAAATTTCACATCGCCTTCCTGACGATACTTTTCCAGCGCCGGATTGAAATAAAAAGAACTATCGTAAATCGTTCCCGTCCATGGTGTGTGTAAATCGGGAATTTCGCCTTTATCATTTTCAGCCATTGAACCAGGCAACAAAACGGTTTCATATAGTTTTTGTGTATACCATTTTCCACTTTGCCCCAAATCATCCGGGTCGATTGCAAACTGCCACTCTCCTGCTAATTCGATACGATTAGTTTTTTGTGAACATGCTGAAAAAAGCAGCAATAATAGGGAAGCTACAAAAGTTATTTTCATGGTTATGGTTCAATTAGAAGTTTGATTCAATTTCTTCCAGTGATTTACCTTTGGTTTCCGGCAATTTCTTCCAGATAAACAGGAAGCCCGACAGACAAATGAAAGCGTACAGCCAGAAGGTTCCACCCGCTTTTAGCAGGTCATTCAAAATCGGGAAGGTGTAAGTGAGCACAAAACAGGCACTCCACAGCGCTGTTGTTGCGACAGCCATAGCTGCACCCCGCAGACGATTCGGAAAAATCTCTGAAAGTACCACCCAGGTAATCGGGGCCAAAGTCATTGCATAAGTTGCAATGGCCAACAAAACCAGGATCAGCACAATAAAACCTTGAAGCTCGAGTATGTAACTTCCACCTAAAATGAAATAAATTACAGCCAAACCACTTGAACCAAGAATCATCAGTTTCCGTCGCCCCCAACTGTCAACGACTGTCATCGCCAACAAAGTGAAAACCAGGTTAACAGCGCCAGTAATAATAATAATATTGAAAAGCATATCACCAACGGAATAACCAGCTGCAGTAAAAATTTCTTCGGCATAATTGAAAATAACATTGATGCCGCACCATTGCTGAAAAACAGCCAATACAATCCCCAATATCAGGACCGGCTTCATTTTGTGTGAAAATAGCTCTTTGACCTCCACTTTCGCCGGAATAGCTTTTATATTTTGCTCAATATTTTTTTCTTCCTCGGCCGCATAAGCGTCACCACCAATTAGGCTCAGGATTGATTTTGCTTTGGAAAGATTTCCTTTTTTCACCAAGTAACGCGGGCTTTCGGGAATTAAAAAGGCCAGGAAAAAGAACAGCGATGCCGGAACCAACTCTGCCCAGAACATCCAGCGCCAACCCATTTGTCCATTCCACGAGTGCAGAATATCGGCATCGGAAGCACCAGCAGGAATTGCTTCGGCAATGAAGTAGTTGACCGACTGCGCGGCTAAAATCCCGATTACGATTGTCAATTGGTTAACCGAAACCAGACGCCCACGGATAGCTGCCGGCGAAATTTCGGCAATGTACATGGGCGAAATAGCAGAAGCCAAACCAATACCCAAACCTCCAATCAAGCGATAAAATACAAAAGGGGTAAACTGGTCGGCCATTCCGGTACCAAATGCAGAAAGAGTGAATAAGGCCGCAGCAACCAGCAAAGGGATTTTGCGCCCAAAACGCTCTGCTAAATAGCCCGACGATACAGCTCCAAACAGGCAACCGACTAACGCGCTACTCATTGCCCAACCTTGCAGATGCGGCGAACTGGCAATATCGAAAAATCGTTCGTAGAAAGGTTTTGCACCGCCAATAACGACCCAATCGTAACCAAAGAGCAATCCCCCCATGGCGGAAACCAGGGTAATTCCTAAAATAAAAGGCTGATTAAATTTGTAATGGTTCACAAGTAGTTGATTTAGTTTTCCAAAAATAGCTTCCTTCCACGAGTCCGGGAATGAACTATCCTGCAAAAACATGGATTATATTATCATGACTGATTAATTGTCTTCAGATAATAATTCTCCATACAAACCAAACAAATAGCTATATTTAAAGCCATTAAAGTGAGAAACAAATAAAAACGAAACTCGAAAACATTAACAATTCAAATTCGAGACTGACATGATGAAAAAACAAGACGGCTTTCTGGGTCAGCAAAGTTATGTCATTCCGGAGCGCATTGTCGACCAGCTAAAAAAGTCACCGCTTTGCAGTGATATCTACCTGACCGACATCGGATATTACCCACAGGCACGTCATCACTTCAGAGAAAGACCAAACGGCAGTGAACAGACAATTTTAATCTACAATGTAGAAGGAACCGGGAATATCATCGTGGGAAGCCAGAAAATGCGCCTTCCCCCCGATCATTTCTTTATTATTCCGGAAGGAGTGTCACACGCCTACTCTGCCGATGCAAACGATCCCTGGTCAATCTACTGGATTCACTTTGCCGGTCCCAAGGCCAAGCACATAGGGAAGCCGGGTCTTCAGCAAATACCCGTACCTCGCAGCAGCAACTCGCGAGTTAGCGAACGAATTGAGCTTTTCAATGAGCTTTTTTACATCCTCGAGCGTGGCCACAGTTTCGAAAATCTGGAATATATCAGCCAGTCGCTGCCACGCCTGATCGCGTCGTTTACTTACCTCACGCAATTTCGTTCAGTTAACGAACAAATCAGTAAAGATCCGGTGAGTCAAAGTATCAATGTAATGCTCGAGAATATTAATCGGAGATATAAATTGGAAGAATTGGCAAAAACCGTGAAACTTTCAGCTTCCCACTATTCCCGGCTATTTTTAAACAGAACCGGGCATTCGCCCATCGACTATTTTATCCAGCTGAAAATTCAGCGAGCCTGCCGATTGCTTGATACAGACGATCGATCGATTGCCGACATAGCCCGCGAAATCGGCTTTGACGATCAATTCTACTTCTCACGTCAATTTAAAAAGGTGATGGGACTGTCTCCCCGGGAATATCGCAAACGCTAGACCATTCTTATTAGTAATTAATTGCTCGCTTATTGCCAGAATAAAAACCGAATACTGAAATCACTAGACAAAATAGAACTTGCTGACGTTAAGTACAGAATATTTCTAATTAAAGAAATGCACATTGATGATAAGTACCTAGCGATCGGTTTAGAGCAAAAAAAAAGAGTAGATCTCTATCTACCCTTTTCAAACCTAACTAAACCAATAAAACTAATCAAACCTAAACTTATGAAATAAAATCTACGACAAAGATATGCTGAAAAACACAAAGAAATGTTACCCCAATGTTAAAAAATGTGCTGCGTAGCATATTTTTGAATTTTGATGTTTAAAATCGACCTGTTCGAAGTAAAAGTCAAAAAAAGACGATCCGGTGAAATGCTTTTCCGCGGAGACAAGATTCTGAAAAGCGGGCTCGGAAAATCTGCTATCTTTGTCTTCGATCCGAAAAAAACCGTTTTTTTAACCGTTTTCCCCGGCTCCCAAATCGTTAATTGCATCAACCGGTCGCAGACCGTAAAAACTTTGTTCGCGTGGATTTAAAAATAAAAGAAGAGATCATTCGGCTGTACGAGAAATATTTTGAGGAAGAAATGACAGGATTCGAGCTTTTACCCGCTTCGGGCTCGTACCGCGAATATTGCCGCATTAAAAGTGCCAGCCATCAGGCCATTGGCGCACACAATGCCGACGTAAAAGAAAACCAGGCTTTCATTAGTTTCACCAATCATTTTTTTGCCGAAGGCATGCCGGTCCCCAAGGTTTTTGCGGTTAACAGCGAGAAGACTTGTTACATCCAGGAAGACCTTGGCGACCTCACTTTGTTTGATTACCTGAGTAAAACACGCGAACGCGAAGGCTTTTCGAATAAAATCGTGCAGGTTTACAAACGAGTATTGCGCGATTTGCCCAAGTTGCAGATCTCGGCCGGGCAGGGCATCGATTACGAGCGTTGTTATCCGCGGGCTGCCTTCGATAAGCAGTCGATGATGTGGGATTTAAACTATTTCAAGTACTATTTCCTGAAGCTGGCTAAGATCCCCTTTGACGAACAGGCACTGGAAGACGATTTTAAGACTTTCACCAAATACCTGTTGCAGGCAGAAAGCGACTACTTTTTGTATCGCGATTTCCAGTCGCGCAACATTATGCTCCGCGATAACAAGGTTGCCTTTATTGACTACCAGGGTGGACGCAAAGGCCCCCTGCAATACGACCTGGCCTCTTTGCTTTACGATGCTAAAGCCGATATTCCGCAAGCTTTGCGTAACGAGCTGCTCGAGTTTTACCTCGATGAGCTGGAAAAATACAAAACCGTTGACCGCGACCGTTTCAAAGCTTTCTTCTCGGGTTATGTCCTGATCCGAATCATGCAGGCTATGGGCGCTTACGGTTTCCGTGGCTTCTACGAGAAAAAGGAACATTTCCTGAAGAGTATCCCCTTCGCCCTGGACAACCTGGCGTACCTGATCGACAACCATACGATCCCGGTTGAGCTGAAGGAACTTTTTGCCGTTTTGAAATCGGTTGCCGAATCGGACTATTTACGTGAGATTGGAAAACAAGGCGAAGAACTAACCGTTCGTGTCTGCAGTTTTTCCTACAAGAAAGGCCTTCCCAACGATCCGTCGGGCAACGGCGGTGGCTATTTGTTCGACTGTCGCGCCATACATAACCCCGGACGATACGACGAATACAAACAATTAACCGGGAAAGATCCGGAAGTGATTGCTTTCCTGGAAGAACGATCGGAGATGGCCGAATTTCTGAAACATGTTTTTGCGTTGGTCGATCAATCGGTGACCACTTACACCCGCCGGGGATTTACAAACCTGAGCGTTGGTTTTGGATGTACCGGAGGGCAGCATCGCTCGGTGTACGCAGCCGAGCAAATGGCTAAGCATTTGAAAAACAATTTCAAGGTGAATGTTGTTCTTAGTCATCGGGAACAGGATTTCTAACCCTGTTCCGATGAATGAAGGGATTAGCTGTTCGGTGCAAACCGGACGGCGCATTTAAAGTTTTGAATTTACGAAAATGGGAAAAACAGCGTGTAAAAAAGACGACTACAAAGAACCGGAAAACCCCAAATATTATTGCAAAAAGTGTGGAGCAAAGGCAAAAAACGAAGACAAAGTCTGCAAACCAAAAAAACTAAAAGACAAGGCCAAAACAGCCTGATTGTTTGCTGTCTTTTATTGGTTTTAGCACTTACGCCTCCCCTGCTTCAGGCACAGACTACCACGACACACCTTCAAACTGATTCACTTGTTACAATGCCAGGCATCCCGATTGCCGAAATCAGGGTGCAAGCCTTTCGTTATGCCCAAAAGCTACGCGAAACACCGGGAGCGATTGCGCTGATTCCGGCACAACAACTGCGCGAGGTGCCGGCGCAGCAAATCGATTTCCCGTTAAACCAGGTTGCCGGCGTTTTCATGCAAAGTGGCAGTCTGAATACCAACCGACTGATCATTCGCGGCATTGGTGGCCGCTCGCCTTATGCCTCCAATAAAGTACGAGCTTATTTTGAAGACATTCCGCTGACCAATGGAACCGGCGAAACCACGCTCGAAGATCTGGACCTCTCGTTAATCGACCATATTGAAATCATTAAAGGACCGGCAGCAGGCTATTACGGTTCCGGACTGGGTGGGACGCTGCTTTTACAGGCCGATCAGCAGCAGCTAAGTGGATTTTCGCTTGCCGGAGACTTTGGAAGCTATAATAAACAGAACTACCGAGCCAACATTCAGCTAACCACCGACGAGTGGAGCCATGGTTTGTACCTGGACGTACTGAAAGCCGACGGCTACCGCGAGAATAACCGCACCGACCGGACGAATCTGGGCTACATCGGTCATTACCGGGCCGGAAAACACCGGTTCAACCTCATCTTGCTTCAAACCGACATGAGAGCTTATATTCCCAGTTCGCTCGATTGGGATACTTACCAAAATAACCCGCGACAGGCGGCAAGTAACTGGGCCGAAGTGCAGGGCTACGAAGACTACCAGAAGCAAATGGGTGGATTCTCGGTGCAATCCGATTGGGGAAACAACTACACCAGCCGTATCAGCCTGTTTGGCCAGCGTAAAACGTCGGACGAACTGCGGCCATTTAATTTTTTACAGGAAGATAACAGCTACAAAGGCTTCAGGCTGATTGGAGAGAAAAGCTGGTACTTCAGAACCAACCAACTAACGGCCAGCCTGGGCAATGAAAGCTTTTGGGAGAATTACAACTGGGGCACTTTCGATACAAACATCCACAGTATTCCCCTTTCGGACAACAAAGAGAAAAGAAACTATTTCAATGCTTTCGCGCAACTGAATTATACGGCCAACAAAGTGCGGGTTTCAACAGGCGTCAACCTTAATCAAACCAGCTACCATTACCGCGACTTCTATTTCCTGGACGATGACCAATCGGCCGACCACAGCTTTGATCCGATTGTTTCGCCCCGTCTGGCAATCAGCTATTCCTTAAGTCGACAAACAGCCGTCTACGGTACGATCAGCCACGGTTTTTCACCTCCCGGCCTCGAGGAAACCCTGAGGCCCGATGGACAGCGCAATACCAACATCAAACCCGAAACCGGTTGGAACTACGAGATCGGAAGCCGCGGCACACCTGGTCGCCAATTCTTTTACGACCTGTCGTTCTATTATATGGAAATTCAGAACCTGCTCGTAGCACGCCGTACCGCTGAAGATGCGTATATGGGCGTTAATGCGGGGAAAACAAAACATCCGGGAGTAGAACTGGCACTGGACTACCACTGGCTGAATCGGGCTTTAACATCGGCTGTTCGCTTCAGCGGGAATTACAGTCCTTACAGCTTCGATCGTTTTGTTGACGGGGAAAATGATTACAGCGGCAACGATTTAACCGGAAGTCCGAAAGCACGCCTGAATGTGGTGTCGGACACTAATTACCGAAACTTACAGCTGTTACTCCAATACCAATACTCCGGCCAAGTCCCCTTACGTGACGACAACTCGGTTTATACCGATGCTTACCAGTTATTCAACCTGACGCTGAATTATAAAAAACGTTGGGATCGTCTGGAACTGAATGTTACAGCATCCGCCCTCAACTTAACCGACGAGCACTACGCTTCGATGGTCTTGATTAATGCCAGCTCGTTTGGCAACCAGGCTCCGCGTTACTACTATCCCGGTCTACCGCGCAACCTTGCGGGCTCAATCAGCCTCAAATACCTTTTTTGAGTTGAGTCGAAAACGCAACTGTAACGATAGTGCGTCGTGTTGCCGCCAATTACTTAATACCTTCGAAGTTTGCCAAACATAGTAAAGGCTAACCGTAAAGAGAGGATCTCTATAAACACGGCTTCCAGCATACAGACGAGCTTGATGTAAGCCTGTTTCGTTCAACTTATAAAATAACTCGTCCCCGACCGCAGGCTGGATCCATTTTGAAGTTAAAGCGGGAAGGTCGACGAAAAATTTTTGGTAGAGGCGTTGATGATTTTTTCCTATGGAAAACCATCGTTGCTCTAAGCGTAATGTTCCGCGAAACCGAAACAGCCCTTCACCCCAAGAAAAGGAATTAATCAACTGTGGCCGATACTCGTATATATCTCTGCCGGCGACAGGCTGTTGAGCGACCCGAAAAGCCAGTCCGATCCTGTACCATTTCGTTAATCTGTGCAATCCGGCCAGATCTATATAAGTCAGCTCCCGAAATGAGTCAGACGTTCGGTAGTCCGTTCGCTCACTGAAAACGATTTGATTCGACTCAGAAAGTTTTAGATCTATCGCAACTTTGCTCCAGAGGTAAAAATCACGCCCCCTCTGAGCCCTGAGGCTTATGAACGCGAATAAAATGACCGACAAGAACAGAAATTTTCTCATCTTCTTTTAAGTAATTCCAGGGTTTGTTCCGGCTACGAACTACTGAATTTAGAATTAACGATCAGCAACCGAGGGTTGATTGGCTCAAAGTTAAAAATAAAAAAAGGGTAGATTTTAAACCTACCCTTAATATTCTGTTATCATATGCCTAATTACAGCACAGTTTTACAAGCGTCGATCAGTTTCTTAGCATTCGCATTTGTTGCATCTAAAGCAATCGCCTTTTGCAGAACGTCGTAAGCAGCCTGGAATTCTACTTTCGAATCAGCAACAGCTTTCGTATACGCTTCGTCAGTTGTTTTCATTGTTCCGGCCTGAACTTGCGCGTTAGCAGCGTTCAGAATTTTCACACCTTTTTTGTAAGATACGTTTCCCTCTGATACATATACGTTAGCCAAAGCACCGGTAATTTTATCATTACTTGGGAATTTTTCAGCACCGGCAACCAAAGTTGCTTTGTACTCATCATCCTTGTCCAGTTTGCGCAGCGCCATTGCTTTGTAATAAATCGCGTTTTCGCTGTTGTAACCGGCAGCATCAGCAGCAGCAAAGAATTCGGCAGCAGCAGCATACTTTTTCCCTTTATAGGCTACAATCCCGGCATTGTAATTCAAACTACCCGGATCTTCGGCAACTGTGATTGCATCTTTATAAGCAGCAATTGCTTCATCAGTTTTATCCAATTTCGCCAATGCGTTGGCTTTGTATTCCTTTGCAGCTGCCGTGTTTGCATCCGCAGCAATTGCTTTATCAAAATACTTCACTGCATCTTCGTACTTATCAGCCTGAAAAGCTGCAAATCCAATGTTGAAGTTAATGGCATCATCAACCTGCACGTCACCCAAATTTTTCATTGCACTGTCGTACAATTGAAAAGCTTTGGCATACTCCTTCGCCGTCAATGCATCATTTCCCTGATTAATCAATTCGGCTGCATCTTGCGCAAATCCGGTAACAGTTCCCAGCAAGAATACAACTCCCAATAAAATACGTTTCATAAACACCTCGTTTTTAAACATTTAATATTATTTTGTAATTTAATTTTTTACGATTTTTAAGCGCGATTCCCAAAAATAGCAATAATGATTTAAAAACCTACCCTAAAAAATGGACTGAAAGCCATTTTGACAAATAAAAAAAGGAAGATTTCGATCACTCAAAACCTTCCTGCAAAAACTATTTAACGTAAATCAAAAGACTACTCTCTGCTTATTTTTCCTAATCCGTCGATTCTCTGATCGATTTCAGGATCACCGGTATAGCTTATTTTTCCCATTCCCTCCATGTGAGCTTTTAGCAAATCATTCACATGTATGGTGGCTACACCAACCCCTTCAATGTTTATATCGGCAGTATCTGTTTCAAAGGCTGAAGCCTTCAGATAAGCGGCTCCCTGAAGATTCGACTCAAGCCTACGCGACACGCCTTCCAACTCATACACCACTCCTCCTTCTCCGCGCAAACTGACCTTTTGTGCTTTCATTTTTAAATCCAACCGGGCACCACCTTCAACACGAACATCAAGATCATTCAAATCCAAATAGCCGGCTGTTTCTACAGTCGCCGCCCCTTCAATTCTTAGTCTGGATAAGTCGCGGAACCGAATCACCAATTGTGGACTACTTAAGCTAAACTTATCGCGTGATAATTTCAGCCAACCTGAAAGTGTATCACTGGTCACTTCCGTGGTCTCCAGAGTTTCTTTCAAGCCTCTTATAGTCAAGGCGGGCTCGGTGCCCTGCTCTAAAAGAATGGTAAAATTTCCTTTCACATAAATTTTGTCAAACTCAGTTACGGGAATGCTTTTTTCTTCTTCATCGTCCACTCGGGAATAATGACAGGCCGTGAAAGAAACGCTAAAGCTCAACAGCAACAAAAGCATCAATATAGAAGTAGAATGTCTCATACATTTAAATTACAATTCAAAGATAAGTAGTCACACGGGCACACAATTCACCCAATCGATGAATGGCCGATTTTTAGAGGTAAAAGGACAATAGCCCCTGCTTATGGAAAGGCAGGTGAATTAAGACTTAGACAGGTAATTACGAATAAGGACTTTGAAGTACAAGAGCACATAAATCAACACGCCTAATGCTATCGCGAAGACAGTCCAGTCGACTAACCGAAAATCAATCGGAAACCCGTTAGTCAGGTATCTTAAAATCAGCAAAAAACTGAGCAGCAAAAACAATAACCAAACCATTTGATGTCTTTTCCGACGAACAGCAAGAAATGACAATGCCCCCCAAAGAACCGCAGTAAAACCATAGGCAATCGCCAAATTCGGGTAACCGTCGGCAAAACTTAATGCCGCTGTCACCAGGGGAACAAGCGCAACCAAATAAAGCACACGCTGTAAACTTTTAATAACTTTCCGGGCAATATCGGGAGATGAAAAGCCCGGAAACAGTGCAGAAGAACTCTTCGGTGCGTTGATCTCACTTCCCGATAAATCCAATCCCCGATCTTCCGCCACCTCTCGGGCCGCTTCAACAGCATTTTTCTGATAGTCGTTGGGATTTTGCAGAATCTCCATTAATTCTTGATCAGAATACTTTTGGTAACGGTCAATTAATTCTTCTTTTCCGGGAAAACTCATAGCAGTTGTTTTGGGGTAAAATTAACCCTTTAAAACTTATTAACGGAGAGTTTCTGTTTCATTTTATAACTTTGATAGCCTCAACAAGAATTAGAACGAATAATAGAATCACTATGAACAATTTTATTTTTCAGAATCCGGTAAAAATTTTATTTGGAAAAGGACAGATTAACGAGATTGCAAGTGAACTGCCCGCCAAAGGTAAAATTATGCTTACCTATGGTGGGGGAAGTATTTTCAGGAATGGTGTATACGACCAGGTAAAAGAAGCGATCAAAGGGTTGGATGTAATTGAATTTGGCGGCATCGAACCAAACCCCAAATTTGAGACCCTGATGAAAGCTGTGGCAATCTGTCAAACAGAGCAAGTTGACTTCCTGCTTTCTGTTGGCGGCGGATCGGTTTTGGATGGCAGCAAGTTCATCGCTGCTGCTGTTTGTTTTCAGGGTGAAGATCCCTGGGATATTTTAGCCAAACAAGCTGAAGTTACCAACGCATTGCCAATTGGTGCCATCCTGACGCTTCCTGCAACAGGATCGGAAATGAATGGAAACTCAGTTGTTTCGCGGATTGAAACGCAGGAGAAACTGGCTTTCGGTTCTCCGGCAGTCATGCCTAAATTTTCGGTTCTTGATCCCGAAGTGATCTTCTCTCTTCCCGATCGACAGATTTCCAACGGAGTTGTCGATGCGTTTGTCCACGTCATGGAGCAATACCTCACCTATCCCGTCAATTCGCCTCTGCAGGATCGTTTTGCAGAAGGGATTCTGCAAACGTTAGTTGAAGAAGGTCCTAAAGTATTGGCTAACCGGAAAGACTACGAAGCGGCAGCAAATTTTATGTGGAGCGCAACCATGGCCCTAAACGGTTTGATTGCCGTTGGCGTACCGCAGGACTGGGCAACACACATGATCGGGCACGAGCTAACCGCTTACCACGGTATTGATCATGCTCAAACGTTAGCGATTGTTTTACCCGGAATGATGAATCTGAAACGCAAAAACAAGAAAGCCAAACTATTACAATACGGCGAACGCATTTGGGGAATTACTGAAGGGAACAACGATCAGCGAATTGATGCTGCAATCGGGAAAACCATTGAATTCTTCGAAAAAATGGGCATCAAAACAAAACTGCCCGATTACGGTGTCCCTTCTGACACAATCACCAAAATAGCTAATCGTTTTCAACAACGTGGCTTCAAAATTGGCGAACATGCCGACATTGGTCCCGAAGAAGTAGGCGAAATTTTGAGATCCAGATTGTAACTCTGATAGAATAAAAATAAAGCTAAAGCGATGAAGACAAAAGTTTTTATCGCTTTTTAGCTTTCTGCAATCAAGCTATAAAGCTCGAAAAACAGGCAATATGGTTCTAACGTTTCATGCATATAGCCCAAAAACCTTCTTAAAAGGCTGAACACGTCTTCGCAAGGTCAAAAAAACTGGATAGTGTCCAGAAAAGTGTGCAACTAAAAAAGATCAAAAATAACAATTAAAGCTCTACCACCCGGTTATATTTCTCTGTGAGATCGACCAGGAAATCTTTGTGTGCCTTTTTCAGCATACGCCATTCCATGCGCCATTCCCAATTATTAATCACCGTTCCGGGGGTATTCATGCGGTGCTTTCCATCCAGCTCCAGCAGGTCCTGCATGGGCACAATGGCGATCTTGGCGACCGATGCCCAGGCTGCTTCAATCAGGCTGCGGTGCAAGGTTCCCCAACTCGCGCTGTAGTAGCGTTTCAAATTTTTGCGTTCTTCTTTGGTTGCTGTTTTCAGCCAGCCCAAAGTTGTATCGTTATCATGTGTGCCGGTATAAACCGCGAAATTAGTGCCGTAGTTGTGGGGCAAGTTCACATCTTTTTCATTCCCGGCATAAGCAAACTGAAGCACTTTCATACCCGGCAGCTCAAAGGCATCGCGCAAAGCTTCCACTTCCGGAGTAATAATCCCCAGATCCTCGGCAATAACCGGCAAATAGCCTAATTGCGACTTCAAAAGGCTCAGCATTTCGAACCCTTTAGCAGGCCACCATTCCCCGTTAATCGCATTTTCTTCTGTTGACGGAATGGACCAAAAAGATTCCAATCCCCTGAAGTGGTCAATGCGAACCAGGTCGAACATGCGCAGGTTAAAATGAATGCGGGCCGCCCACCAGTCGTAATTTCGCTCAGCTAGCCGGTCCCAGTTAAACACCGGGCAGCCCCAGTACTGACCCGTTTCGCTGAAGTAATCGGGAGGCACGCCACCGACATGGGTCATTGCACAATTCTCGTCCAGCAGGAAAATATCCTGATTCCCCCAAACATCCGAACTATCGAGCGAGACGTAAAGCGGTAAATCGCCGAATATGAGAATGCCTTTGGAGTTGGCATAGTTCTTCAACTGAAACCATTGACGGAAAAAGATAAACTGAACAAAACGATGGTAATTCACTTCCGCATCTTGCTTCAGCAAAGCCACATCCATTTCATGTTCATCGCGATGACGCAACGGCCGCGACCACTCTTTCCAACACAAATCCTCATCATTGCTCTTTAAGGCGCGAAACAAGGCATAGTCTGTCAGCCACCAGGAATGTTCGCCCAGAAACGTGTAATATTCTTCTTTCCAGTCGTCGAAATTAATTTTGAAAGCTCCGAAGGCTTCCCGCAAAAGCGCCGACTTTTCTTTCGAAACCACATCGTATTCAACCGTCTTTTCCGACATTTCGGGCAATTGCAACACATGCGCCTCATCAAGCAGTCCGTCATCAACCAAGCGGTCCAGACTAATGAACAACAAGTTTCCGGCAAACACCGAATACGATTGATAGGGTGAATTACCATAGCCGGTGGGGCCAATAGGCAAGATCTGCCAAAAACGTTGCTTGGTTTCCGCCAGGAAGTCGACAAATTCGTACGCATCTTTTCCGAGTGTACCAATACCATGTTGATTCGGCAGCGAGCTCAAATGCAATAAAACTCCACTACTCCGTTCTAATTCTTTCATCTGATTAATTCCGATTTTTCGTCCCGATAATCCCTTCTCCATCATCGCTGAATGTCATTAACTGTATCACACACATTCAGCTAAAAGCAAAAATAATTTTTTTCTCGTAGCTTGAAGCAAATCAGCGGAAAAACATCAACGCCGACTTCAATTCCATTTTCATATTTAAACTTCGCCGAAAAATGTTGGCCGCGACATCATTTCACTGAAAACATCAATTAGCCTTCTTATGCCAGACAGGTGAAAAAACACAACTGGCAAATTCGGTCGAAAGAACTACCTTTGCGCACAAACAAAAACAGATTTATGGCAGCAATAGGTTTAATGAACGAACTGGAAATATTGAAAACAGTCGATTTTGGTGTTTACCTCGATGGCGGACCGCATGGCGAAATTCTGATGCCGAAGCGCTATGTTCCGGAAACCTGTCAGGTTGGCGACACGATTGAAGTATTTATTTACCTTGACTCGGAAGACCGCCTTGTTGCAGTTACCGATAAGCCATACGCCATGGTAGGCGATTTTGCCATGCTGAAGGTTATTTCGACCACTCCGATTGGTGCGTTCGTTGACTGGGGCTTGCCAAAAGATTTGCTGGTGCCTTTCCGCGAACAACAATTCCCGATGGAAGAAGGGCGAAGCTACCTGTGCTTTGTTTACCTCGACGATGAAAGCCAGCGTATCGTGGGCTCTTCAAAACTGGATAAATTTATCGACAACCTGCCGGTTGATTACGAAGAAGGCGAAGAAGTCGACCTCATTATCGCCGGAAAAACCGACCTGGGATACAAAGCCATCATCGACAATAGTCACTGGGGTTTGCTGTTCAAAAATGAGGTTTTTCAACCGCTGAAAACAGGCGACCGGATGAAAGGCTACATCAAAAAAATTCGGGAAGACGAAAAGATTGACCTGGTGCTGCAAAAGCCCGGTTACGAGAAAATTGACAGCATCGCGCAAGGTGTGCTGGATAAACTGAAAGCAGCGGGAAACTTTTTACCGGCCAACGACAAAACCGACCCTACAGAGATTTCCAAAATATTTGGTATCAGTAAAAAGAACTTTAAAAAAGCGATTGGCGCCTTGTACAAACAACGGATGATAACAATCGAAGAGAACGGCATTCGCCTGGCGGAATAGCATTCAGTCGCAGGCTAAAGTCTAAGGGAGACTACGTTGAATTTTCCACCGAGAATACTGTGAACGAATCGGGTAACATTGCGACAACCCGATACCAGGAACTTGAAACCCGAAACTCAAGAAATGAAACTTTGTATTGCTGAAAAACCGAGTGTTGCCAAGGAAATAGCTCAGATTTTGGGAGCCCGAACCCGCCGTGACGGCTATTTTGAAGGGAATGGCTACCAGGTAAGCTGGACTTTTGGACACTTGTGTACGCTGAAAGAACCACACGATTATACCGACAAATGGAAATACTGGGACATGCGCTATTTGCCCATGATTCCTCCCCGCTTTGGCATTAAGGTGATTGATGACGGCGGGGTAAAAAAGCAATTCAACACATTGGAGAAACTCATTGGCGAGGCCGACGAGATCGTTAATTGCGGTGATGCCGGCCAGGAGGGAGAGCTCATTCAACGCTGGGTGCTCACCAAAGCGGTCAACAAAGCACCGGTGAAACGGCTTTGGATTTCGTCGTTGACAGAAGAGGCTATCCGCGAAGGTTTCGACAAACTGCATCAGGGCGAAGAATTTGACAAGCTCTACGAAGCCGGAAGTGCCCGAGCGATTGGTGACTGGCTGCTTGGCATGAACGCCACCCGTGCTTACACCCTCAAATACGGACAAAACAAACAGGTACTTTCCATTGGCCGGGTTCAAACACCAACGCTGGCCATGATTGTTGAACGGCAGTTGGAGATTGAAAACTTTAAGCCGGTTCCTTATTGGGAAGTCAAAACGACCTACCGGGACACGGTTTTCTCAGCAACCAGCGGCCGTTTTCAAAAACCGGAAGACGCACAGACTGTTTTAGCGGAAATTTCGGGCATCGACCTGTACATTGGAAACATTGAAACCAAAAACAGCAACGAGCACCCTCCGCGGCTGTTCGACCTCACCTCGCTGCAAATTGAATGCAACCGCAAGTTCAGCATGAGTGCCGACGATACCTTGCGAACCATTCAGTCTCTGTACGAAAAAAAGGTGACCACCTACCCCCGTGTTGACACCACGTTCCTGTCGGACGATATTTATAAGAAGGTGCCATCGATCCTGAAAAACATGAAAGGCTACGAAAGCCTTACGCAGCCCATTATCGGTGGTGGAAAGATTCGTAAATCGAAGAAGGTTTTCGACAATAAAAAAATTACCGATCACCACGCCATCATTCCAACCGGACAGAACCGAATTGATTTGAGTGATGCGGAACGCAAGGTCTTTGAATTAGTCTGCAAGCGTTTCATCGCCGTATTTTACCCCGATTGTAAAGTTGCCAACACAAACGTTGAAGCAACAATCGGTCAGCACAACTTTAAAACAACCGGAAAGCAAATTTTAGCACCGGGATGGCGGGTTGTTTTTCAGAATGAAGCAAAGGACGACAACAGCGAGGATCGGATACTCCCCGCTTTCACCACCGGGGAGCACGGACCGCACCAGCCCGATCTGCAGGAAAAGCAAACCCAGCCGCCCCAATATTTCACCGAAGCAACTCTTCTGCGTGCCATGGAAACGGCAGGCAAGAACATGGATGATGAAGAGCTTCGGGAATTGATGAAAGAAAACGGTATTGGGCGCCCGTCAACGCGGGCCAACATCATTGAAACCTTGTTCCGTCGCCGATACATTCAGAAAGAACGCAAACGACTGGTTGCAACACCAACCGGCGTCGAATTGATTGGAAGCATTGAAAATGACTTGCTAAAATCGGCCGAGCTAACCGGACAGTGGGAACGCAAACTGCGACAGATTGAATCGGGAGAACTGGAAATTGCCCTGTTTATGGAGGAGATGAAGACCATGGTTTCGGACGTGATCAACCAGGTAAAAAGCTCGCCACGCAGACAAATCACCATTTTAGAGGATGAAGAAACGCTGAAAGCCAAGGCAAAGGAAGAAGCAAAACTAAAGAAACAAGAGGCTGCTCAAAAAGTCGCCGACGATTTGACTTGCCCCAAGTGCGGAAAAGGTCAACTGCTGAAAGGGAACTCGGCATGGGGCTGTTCGGGATGGAAAGCCGGCTGCCGTTTTACAATTCCGTTTGCCGTTCACGAAAAGAAATTAACCGACAAACAGGTGGCAACATTGTCCACCAAAAGGAAAACCCCATTGATTAAAGGGTTCTCCTTCGATGATCTGAAGATAGACGGTAAACTGATCCTAAATGCAAGCAGTGAGATTGTTCTTCAAACAGAAATCAAGGCCGACAGCTCCTGCCCGAAATGCAACGTTGGTAAAATCATAAAAGGAAAAACGGCATACGGCTGCACCAACTTCAAAGGTGGCTGTAGCTTCAGAGTACCCTTTGAGATTGAATCATAAGATATTTGCAGGGCTGGCTCTTTTTAGGAAGATGCCAGCCCTGCAAACTACACGGCACACAACAGCTTCTTCATCTCTTCCGCCATAATCGCCACACCCTTCTGAATATCATCCGGTTCAGCATTGGTGAAATTCAATCGGATATGGTTGCTCCCTTGACCTTTGGTATAAAAAGAATTTCCAGGCACAAATATTACTCCTCGCTCCATTGTTCGATGAATCAGTTCGTCAGCACGCAAGCCCTCCGGCAAGGTCAACCAAATGAACATACCGCCAGTCGGTTGGGTAATGTGAACTTCATCGGGCAAATAGCGCTTCAACATTTCGACCATACATTCGGCCATCCCGGCATACTTTGTTCGAATTCGCTGTAAATGCTCATCAAGATCATTGTGTACCAGGTAGTGATGCAAGACATACTGTGTCAGGTTATTTGGATGCAGGTCTGTTGCCTGCTTCACTTTATCGAAATGGGGCACCAAAGCCGGCGGCAGAACAACCCAGCCATTGCGCAAACCGGGAGCCACCATCTTCGAAAACGAACCCGTCCATGCCACATGATCGGGTGCGAACTTCTTTACCGGTGCAGGAAATTCACCGTCAAAACAGATCTCGTTATACGGATCATCTTCCAGCAAAAACTGGTTGTACTTACGCAACAGCATCGCCAAATCCTTACGTTTTTCAGCCGAATAGCTAATCCCGGACGGGTTTTGGGCATTGGTCACCGCATACATCAGCTTAATATCTTCATCCAGAAACAGCTCTTCAATCTGAGCAAGATTGGCGCCGTCTTCCTCCAAATCAACCTCCCTGAAATCGGGTAAATAGGCCGACATTGCCTGTATTGCTCCCAAGTAGCTTGGTTTTTCTAAAATCACCCCATCTCCCGGATTAATGAACAACTTCGAAATAACATCAATTGCCTGCTGCGAACCATTCGTAATCAGCACCATTTCGGGCGTAATGCTCATGCCATATTTCGCGCTGTAGCGGTTTGCAATCCATTCGCGCAACGGATAGTAGCCCATCGACCCGGCATATTGCAAAACGGTACCACCATGGGCAGCCATCACCGCCCGGGTGCTTTCAGCCAATTCCCCGACCGGGAACAATGATGGGTTGGGCAAACCACCAGCAAACGAAATCATTTTTTGCTGGCCAATGGCATTTAAAATACTCCGAACAAACGACACCGGAATATTCCGGTATTGTGTTGAAAATTTCTCTTCGGGAAACTGATTTTCCATAAATCTGTATTTAAGTTTTAAGTTGACAAAACAAAAAGCCCTTTACAGGCGACCACACCGGAAAGGGCTTTGCATAAGCAATACAGTCCTATTCCTATGTGGAATGTTCCACAACGACGAGCGCAACGACCGCCACAATTGTATTCGTGAAAATTCGACTCATGTGAAAACAAAAAAAGCCATCCTCCGAAGAGAATGGCTTGTAATTTTAAATTCAATATCTTATCGATCCATACTCTTCCCTATCTAATCACGGAGACCGCGACTGCTACGACGAGAGTAATATGGACATTGGTTGTCATCATTGTATTCGCAAAAGAAGCATTATTTCCCGATCGACAAACATCCGGCATTATATTTTTGATTTTGGAGTGAAAAATTTAAATTGAAGGTGAACTAAGTTAACATTTCCGACACTTTCCATGCCCCGAATAGTAGGTACTCCAGCTCTCTATTTTCCGAAAAGAATCAAAAAAGCCGGAATGGCTATCGCCAATTTTAGAGCCGGGCTAAACTAATCCACACCAACAAAAAAACGCTGGCCTCCCATTTAAATATGGAGCCTGCGTCGTTTATCGAACAAATTCTATGAAAAAAACGGGAAGAAAAAAGTGCTGTTAAATTATTGGAATAACGGATTTATCCGCATATAAGTACTATCAGCAAAAGCGATATGATAGGGTGAATCGAAAAACGTACTGCGCTGGTAATAGTCAGTTGTTATGATTTGCGCACCCGAAGCAGCTGCTTTTTCAAAGCGGCGATAATCGTTCGCACGAGCCTCCACAGTATTGGCATCTGCCCGTGTACGGATCAAATAGCCTTGTTTCACAAGCTCCGGAATTTTCGGATTTTCCGGTTCATTCAAAATCAACGCAGCCGATTCCGCCGTACCGGCTTCGGCATTTACAAACAACACCCGTCCTTTCAACGAAGGGTGTCCCTCCAGGTAAAGATCGCGCTTGAAGCCGGCATCGTCAAGAATAAACAGGAAACGTCCTTCAGCCTCTTTCAACCTTGGCCAATTATCATTCACTACAGCTTCATTCAAGGTTGAAAATCGCCTCGAACCATATCGGGCGTAATGAGTTTGTCTTCCCCCAACCCGGCCAAAAGAGCGCTATCCAGCAAATCGAAAGTTCCTGTTGTCAGAGGCTCCATGCTTGTCAAGCCATCTTCATCTTTGAGTTGATCAGCCTTCCCCTTTGCTTCCAGCGTAATATAGACCGGAGAATGATGAGGATGTGCATCCGACCATTGTCTCAGTTGTTGCAAGGCTATTTTTAGTGTCGGGCACGAACTTCGAAAGTCAACATCAATCATATGAAACACCTTGAAGCCCGGTTCCGGCATCAGACTATCGGGATCATATGGCTGAACCGCCGGAACCAAATCCAAACCTTTCTGGTGAGCATAGCGCCCGCCTTCACTGTCGCCATACACATCAATTTCGAGATTGCGCAAACCAAGGCATAACTGATCGGACAACGGAATGTGCGCATATTGCAAGCCGGTAGCTCTTGGATCGCGTGCAATCATCGAGTCCATCAATGCCGGCTCAATAGCCCGTTTGTAACTATTATGCGATCCAATTACCTGGTACTGGTTAATCGGCAGATTATCAGTTGAAGGGTTGTGAGAACAGGCTGCGCACAAAACAGCGGCACAAGCCAAAAGCATTGAACATTTCATTTCTGAGATTTAGAATTATCGAGCCGCAATGTATCTTGAATAAATTTGAAATAGGTTACACTATGAATACAAATGTATTGAACTTTGCTCCCCCTCATGACAGGGCAAGTCCCATTTCAATCTGTTCAAACTGAAAAGAAAAAAACATAGATACAGGGATCAATTGCAGACCTCAAATTGTTGCCAGTCCATTTATTCCGGGAGATAAAAAGTTCCAATCGACAATTTATTTTCTCCCAACCAAGAGATCCAAACCTCGATCAGTGCATTAAAATCCGACAGGTTCTGTTTTAAAAGAAGGATCTTTTTTCACCACAAGTCTATTCCAGAAAAGCGCAGCCAAAATGGTTACCAGGAGTACGATCAGTTCGACTGGAAAAACAGGCTTTGTGATATTCACCGGTGCGTTGATCAACGCATGGGAACCAATTAAAAACAACAGGTTTTCCGTGCGAATGAAAACGATAGTCAAAATAATGCCGACAACAAATAATTTCAATAATTCAGCAACCAAATTATCGACCTGGTGAATCATCAACCGGCTCGGGATATGAATCAATGCAAAGAACAATTGAGACAACAATACGGCCGAAAAGATTGCTGTTCGGTTCTTCACTTTCACTTTTAAAATCAAATACAACTGCACAAAAAACACCCCTCTGTAAATCAATTCTTCAAACGCTGCATTCCCGAAAAATTGCCCTGTAAATTTCCCAATCGTTACACTAAAATCCTCCGTTAAGGCCAGATCTCCTTTCAGAAAGAACGAGAGTCCAATGGAAATGAGCTGCGACAAAACCCAGAGAATAGAAACAAACAGAATAGCCGGAATCACCTTCTCTTTAGAAACCAAAACCGCTTCCAAATCTAACTTTCCGAAAAGAAAAATGATTGCTGCAAAAGCAACAATGCTGATCGCGTTGGCCACCAAGGTCGGTTGAATTAAATAATTTGTTGCGATACTAAGGGGCTCAAACATGCCCGCTTTCAACAGATAATTCATCAAAACAGCATTAAAAGGAAGAACGACGGCGATTAATACGAGCAGCCAAGGATTTAGTTTTTTGATCATCCCAATTGGTTAATTAGTTCGATTACTTTGATTTACCCGATTCACTTACTAACCATCAAAACCATCCCTACAGAACTGGTGACAGCGGGTAATACAAAGTTGACATTTTATAACTACCGGCATTCATATTGTAAAACAAAAAATGAGTTCTTAACATCCTTTTAATAGTGCTCAAAATCAACAGACGGTATTGCAAAGTGTGCTACAAGCTGTTTGAAAAGGCTGCAGATAGCTCTCAAAGATTCCGTTAACAATACAACCTCCCCTGCCATGTATTTCGTTCAGCCAGCCGTTTTTCGAGTTTGGCAACAAACTCGAAGTTTTTCACCCCCCATTTCGGTGCAATCAACAAATCTTTAGGAGCCTGGCTTACAAATCGTTCAAGAATGATTTGCGGATTCAACAACTCCAGGTAATCAACCACTAATTCGATATAATCTTCAACACTAAACAACTCAAAGTCTTCCGGCTTTTCTGCGTATTCAACAGCCATCCGCGTGCCTTTATGAATTTGAAGCTGATGCAATTTCAGATTTTCAACCGGCAGCTTTGAGATTTCACGGGCTTGATTGAGAAAGTCTCCGCGATTTTCGCCGGGTAAACCTAAAATCAGGTGAGCACAGTTATGGATTCCTCTTCGAGCAGTTTCTTGAATTGCCCACTGTGCTTCTGCAAAATCATGTCCCCGATTAATCCGCTTAAGCGTGTCATCCTTGACGGATTCCACTCCAAACTCAACCATCAGGTAATGCTTACTTGCTAATTCTTCCAAATAATCCAGGACCTCATCTGTCAAACAATCCGGCCGGGTTCCGATTACCAACCCAATTACTTTCGGATTCAACAGCGCCTCATCATAACGCTCTTTCAGTACCGAAACATCGGCATATGTATTCGAATAAGCCTGGAAATAAGCGAGGAACTGCATGGATTTATGCTTCCGAGCAAAAAAGTCAATTCCATGTTTTAATTGATCTGTAATACTTTTTTCGAGTCTGCAGTAATCCGGTTTGAAGGTTTTGTTGTTACAATAGGAACAGCCGTTCAAAGCTTTATTGCCATCACGGTTCGGACAGGTAAAACCGGCATCAACCGAAACCTTCTGGACCCGCTCTTTAAATTTCGATTTAAAATAGCTTGGGAAGTCGTTATATCGCCGATCGTGATTCCAGGAAAATTGCATGTTTAATTCTTAGTGTGTTTTATCGTGCAAAAATAGCAATAAAGTTCAGGACAGAACAGGAATTGACGCATCATAAAAAAAGAACCGATGCGTAGTATTTCAATACTATTCCGAAAACGGTTTATCAACAAATGTTGAAAACTTTCAGGTGGCTCGGGTCCTGCAGCACCTGATTTGTAGCTTCTATTTGATTAACTTTATACTAACTCAAAAACAAAAAACTATGTTTACTGAGAATGACAGCGCAAAAATTCAGGAGAGAGGCAGTAATCCACTAACAGTCAAGAAACAGATTGAGAACTTCATCACGGGTTTTCCATTTCTTCAAGTTATTAAACCGGCTACCGTAGGCGACGGTATCATTCAGCTGAATGAGCATGACACTGCCGAGAGTATCCGCAATTTCGATGAAAAAACAGCAGAAGGCACCTCTTTGCTCAAGTTTGTACCTGCATCGGGAGCTGCCAGTCGAATGTTTAAATCGCTCTACGAAGCCATGGAAAAACTGACAAATGGCGCACCGGAATCTGAAGTAAAAAGCAACAAAGACATTCAATACTTTTTCGATAATCTGAAGAAGTTTGCTTTTTATGCCGATCTGGAAAAAGTAGCCGGTAAGCCTCCCGAAGAGCTCACTGCTCTGGACGTCTTAAGCTTAGTTTTAACTGAAAAAGGACTGGATTACGGTAACCTGCCAAAAGGTTTACTTAAATTTCACAATTACCCGGATGACAACCGGACTTCATTCGAAGAACATTGTGTTGAAGGAGCCTTGTATGCTAAGAAAAGCGACGGCAACATTGCTATTCATTTCACGGTATCACCGGATCATCAACCTAAATTTGAAGCACACCTGTCCGAAATACAGGCGAAATACGAGAAAGAATTTGACGCCAACTATAGTATTACGTTCAGCCAACAAAAACCATCAACCGACACGATTGCGGTGACACCTGAAAACGAGCCTTTCCGAAACGTAGACGGCAGCCTGCTGTTTCGTCCCGGTGGTCACGGTGCATTGTTGGCAAACCTGAATGATTTAGATGCCGATGTAGTATTTATTAAAAATATCGACAATGTCGTTCCCGACTATATGAAGCCGGAAACTGTAACATATAAAAAAGCATTGGGTGGTTTATTGCTGAATCTGCAAAAGAAAATATTCAGCTACCAGGAAATTTTTGACACACGTCATTATTATGCGCTGGACAGCAAGTTTCTTTCCGAGGCAGCCTACTTCCTGGAAAATGTCCTAAACGTTAAACCACCTTCTCCCCAATATTATACTGAAAAAGAAGAAATTTACCACTACCTGAAAAACAAATTTAACCGCCCGATCCGGATCTGTGGTATGGTCCGTAATGAGGGAGAACCAGGCGGAGGGCCGTTCTGGGCAAAAAACAGCGATGATTCGGTTTCGCTACAGGTGGTGGAAAGCTCACAAATAGACTTATCGGACCCGCAACAAAAGGAGCTGGTCGACGGTGCGACCCACTTCAACCCGGTTGATTTGGTGTGTGCCTTCAAAAACTACAAAGGAGAAAAATTTGATCTGTCCAATTTCGTAGACCCGGCAACCGGTTTTATATCTAAGAAATCACAAAATGGAAAAGATTTAAAAGCTCAGGAACTGCCCGGTCTGTGGAACGGAGCCATGGCTGATTGGAACACGCTTTTTGTGGAAGTTCCGATCCAAACCTTCAATCCGGTTAAGACTGTTAACGACCTTTTAAGAAAAGAGCACCAACCGGAGGGATAGGAATTCAAAAGTATTTGTAAATTTGCACCTGCAATTTTCTTTATATGGATGAGGACGCAAGGGATTATTTAGAGAACGAAGATATCGATGAAGTTGTACACCGATTCAAAAAGATGATCAAGGATAAGCGTTTCGAATACTTCGATGTATTTGAATACGAGGGAATTATTGACTACTTTTTGGATGACGGTAAGATTAAGAAAGCAACGACAGCAGTTGAAAGCGGTCTTAAAATTCACCCTTCATCGATCGCTTTAAAAACTAAAAAAGCTCAAATTTTATTAGTCGACGGAAAAGCTGAGGAAAGTCTTGAACTGACCAATTTTATAGAATCAGTGGAAAACACCAACCCTGATATCTATTTGGTGAAAGGTTCAGCTTTAATCTTGCTTGGAATGGTTGATGAAGCTATTGCCGCTTATGAATTAGCTGTGGAAACAAACTACGACGACAATGATGATCTGATGTACAACATTGGAGTAACATTGGGTCAGGCGGGCGAAGTTGACAAGGCTATTTCATTCCTGGAAAGAGCGTTCGAAAACAATCCGGACAACGAACTGGTATTGTACGAACTGGGCTATTACTATGATCGCGTTCAGGATTTTAAAAAGAGTATTGAATTCTACAACAAATACCTGGATATCGATCCGTTCAATGCATCGGTTTGGTACAACTTAGGGATTACCCACAACCGAATCGGAGAACATGACGAAGCAGTCAATGCTTACGATTTTTCGATCGCATTGCATGAAGACTTTGAGCAAGCATATTTCAATAAAGCCAATGCTCTTTCGAACGGAAACCGCTATAAAGAGGCGATTGAATGTTACGAAGAGTATATGGAACGTGACAAAGAGAATGATGATGCACACTGTTATTTAGGTGAGTGTTATTTGAATTTGGAGCAATACGGTGACGCGCTTGTCAATTACCGGAAAGCAATTCGACTAAATAAAAACAATTCGAACGCCTGGTATGGTTCCGGATTGATTATGTGGATGGAGGGAAAACTATCTGAAGCATTGGTATTTTTGAAAAAAGCGCTGAAACTGGATGATGAAAATCCGGATTTTTGGTTGATGTACGGTAAAATCAATCACGAATTGGATGAATTTGATCAAGCAGAATCTGCCTTTAAAAAAGCAACTGTTTTAGACCCTGACAATACCGATGGCTGGATCTCATTTGCCGAGTTGGAGTATGATCGCGGAAAGCTAAGCGGCTCGATTGAAATTTTGAAAAAGGCATCTAAAATTATTGCGGACGACCCGGCTATCAATTATCGGCTAACAGCTTATTTGCTGGAAAATGATGACGAACTGTCAGCGACCGGTTATTTTGAAAAAGCGCTGGAGGTCGATTTTAACAGTTACCGGGTTTTGTTTGATTATTATCCTGAAGCCCTTCAAAATGAATCCATAAAAAGATTGATTAAAAAACACGAATCAACCAAATTATAGAAAATGAATTTTAATTTGCCGTTTGTCCCTGAAAGACCTGCGCAGCCCAGACAGTCGGGTGTGACAATGATGATGGACAAAGGATTATCTCTACGCGAAGCGGAAAACTTCTGTGAGGTTTCTGCTGAATACACAGACATTGTAAAATTGGGATTTGGAACAGGATTACTGACTCCAAAGGTCAAAGAAAAAATAAAAATCTATCAGCAAGCGGGCTTACGCCCCTATTTTGGAGGAACTTTATTCGAGGCTTTTATTGCCCGCGACATGTTCGACGAATACCGTAAATTCATTGCTGATGCCGGTGTTGCACATGCTGAAGTATCCGACGGAGTTTTACCAATCGAACACGGTAAAAAATGCGAATACATTAGCGAGCTGGCCAAAGACTTTGTGGTTTTATCGGAAGTTGGAACAAAACTAAAAGGCAAAGAAATAACCAACGACCAATGGGTTAGCTGGATGCTTTCAGAACTGGACGCGGGAGCATGGAAAGTAATCGCAGAAGCTCGTGAAGCCGGCAATATGGGCATCTATAACGATGACGGGTCCGCCAACTCTGAATTGGTATTGGAGATCCGTAATCACGTCGATCCGGATAAAATTTTATGGGAAGCCCCCTTGAAAAATCAACAGGTTTGGTTTATCAAGCTTCTCGGCCCCAATGTCAACCTTGGCAATATCGCCGAAAATGAAGTAATCCCTCTGGAAACCCTGAGACGTGGGTTGAGAGGTGACACACTCCTTAGTTTTCTTCCTTAGTAATTTCAACAACAAAAATAGATCCCCGTTCACCGGGGATTTTTTTCACCTTTAATTCGGTGGGAAAAAGCATTCTGTCCAAAAAAAACCGAATTCAGGGGAACATATCTTTCTCTGTATTGTTTATTGCTCTGTCAGTTGTGAAATAGGGTCATTCAGGATTATTATCTGAACCTTAATTGACATCTATCAATATTTTACAGCTACGTCAGTACCATAACTTTAACAGGGATTATTAACTTTGCTTCAACTAAAAAGAAAGAGATGTTTTTTGTAGGACTAGCCGGATCGATGATACCTTACATCCTTTTGATGGGCGTAATGCTTGTTTTTACTTTAGGTGCAAACACCGAAGTATTAAAGAAGCTGTCAGCGTCCAAAGAGCCGGTAAAAACGATTGTCCTCGAAACAGCAACATCAACGTCTACCGACAATACATCAATCAGTTTTCATTATTCTGAATACAAGTTCCCGGATAAATTAGCCGAGGAATTAAATTCAGAGGCGTCGATTGCTGATCAAATTGAATTGCCGGATAAGATTGAAATCAGAGGCAACGAATTATATCCGCCTTTACGACCGCATTATCATTCCAATTACTGTACCAGGTACTTCGGGTTATCTCCTCCTGATTTGGCATAATGACCACCAGCTAGTAAAACAACCTGAAGTTTAATTATTATCTCCATTATGATTGGAATTATTGGATTAAGCCACAAATCGGCACCTGTACATATTCGCGAAAAGTTTGCATTCGATAAAACTGAAAGCGCCAGGTTAGCGAAGCTAATTTGCCAGAATAAGTATATCCGGGAAATCGTTATTTTGTCAACCTGTAACCGAACAGAAATTTATTTCAAAGCAGATGAATGCTGCTCTTCCGGTGCCTTCAATATTATTATCAGCTACCTGCATAGACAAGCTGAGGTTGGTGACGAGATGAACAAGCATTTCTATCGTTTGGCAGCTGATAAAGCAATAACCCACCTGTTCCGGGTAATTTCAAGCCTTGAGTCGATGGTTTTGGGCGAATATCAAATTGTTTCCCAAATCAAAGAAGCATTCAAAAATGCCGAAGAAAACGGAACTGTTGGTAAAGTATTGACACGCTTATTCCACAAAGCACTCGAAACAGGAAAACTTGTTCGCTCGAATACGCAAATGAGTACAGGCGCCTTTTCAGTTAGCTATGCCGCTGTTGAGAAATGTAACGATCAGTTCAGAAACCTGAAGGATAAAAACATCCTATTGATAGGAGCTGGAGAAACCGGTGAGCTGGTCATTAAAAACCTGTTCAAAAAAGGCTGTAAAAATATTACTGTTACCAACCGCACCGCTGCCAAAGCTGAAGAGCTGGCCAGACGATATAGCGGGCAAGCACTCCCCTATTCGCAAATGATGGCGGGTGTCCATGACGCTGAAATTATTGTGAGTTCGATTGCAACAAAAGAACCAATCTTCAATGCAACAACAATAAAACCACACCTGAACGGTCATCCGAAAGTTATGATGATTGATTTGGGAGTTCCGCGGAATATTCACCCGGATGTGACCGAATTATCGGGAATTTCGCTGATCAATGTGGATGACCTGGAGGAAGTGGTAGCAGGCAATCAGGAGAAAAAACAAGCATTAGTATCGGTAGCCGAAGATATTATTTCGGAGAAAGTTACCGAGTTCTCCGACTGGTTAAACAGTCGTAATTTATCTCCTGCCATTCAGCAGATTATTTCTTCCATCAGCACTGTTAACTCGAACGAATTGGAGGTTTTCAAAAAATTTCATTCGGAAGAAGATATCCAGCACATGGAGAAATACGGTAAACACATTACAGAGAAACTAATCAATTCAATGATTAAAAATCTGAAAACAATCAGTGACAACGGACGTCAAACCGAATTTATTAAAGTTGTCAACGATCTCTTTTCCCAAACCAATGAGCAATAATACGATCAAAATAGGCACACGGGGCAGCAAACTTGCTCTGTGGCAAGCAACACAAGTAAAAGCAGCTATTTCTGCTGCATTTCCCGATTTAATTGTAGAAACTATTATCATCAAAACCAAAGGCGACATTATACTCGATGTGTCTTTATCGAAGATTGGCGATAAGGGTTTATTTACCAAAGAAATTGAAACAGCGCTTTTAAATGGCGAAATCGATTTGGCCGTTCATAGTTTAAAAGACTTACCCACCGAGTTGCCAGAAGGATTGTGTATCGGAGGGATGCTTCCACGCGGAGAAGTTCGGGATGTATTTATCTCAAAAGATGGCCGAAAGCTGGATGAAATGACGCCAACCGATCGGATTGCAACTTCCAGCCTTCGCCGCAAAGCGCAGCTGTTGGCATACAATCCCAACCTGAATATTGTTGATATCCGCGGGAATGTGGATACCCGTCTGAATAAAATGAACGAAGATCACTGTGATGCATTGTTGATGGCTGGTGCCGGAATTATCCGCTTAGGCTATGACAAGTATATCACCGAATTTTTGGATCCCAAAATCGTTCTACCGGCAGTGAGCCAGGGAGCCGTCGCTATCGAAATCAGAGAAGATGACGAACACATCCAACGAATTATTGATGCCATTTCGGATGAAAACACCTGGAACACAACCATGGCTGAACGTTGGTTGCTTCGCACACTCGAAGGTGGGTGCCAGGTACCTGTCGCTTGTTATTCTGAAGTTGAAAAAGATCAACTCACTTTAACCGGTCTCGTCGCGTCTGTTGATGGCAAGCAAGTTATTCGCAAGGTTGTTACATGCCCGATGGACCAAGGTTCTGAAAAAGCCATTGAACTGGCGGAATCAATAATTGCAGAAGGTGGCAAAGAGATTCTCGATCAGATTCGCGCGGTTTAAAAACAATGGCAGACAGGCAAGACGCAAATAAAATTCATGGCAAAATAATCATCTGTACTTACCCCAAACCCGAACCGGACGATTTTGCAATCCTACTCGAACAATCGGGGGCTACAGTATATTCTATGCCTGCAATTGAAATTCAACCTTGCTCTTATCATCTCGATCAAAACGTTTCAAATTACCAGTGGTTAGTGTTCACCAGCAAAAACGGCGTTCGCTCCTTCGCTGCGGAATTGAAAAAACTTGATTTCAACAAGATTGCTGTTTTGGGTGAAGGAACAGCCTTCGAATTACACAAACTCAATATCGAACCGGATTATATTGGAACCGGCCGATCAGGTAGTGATTTTGCGGAGGAACTCAAACAAGTCTTTAAGCCAAATGAATCGGTTCTACTCCTACTTGGTGAGTTGGCTCCGGACACCATTCAAACTAAATTAAGTGCAACGCATTTGGTGGAACGGATCAATGTTTATCAAACAAAGCGCCCTGAGGTTTGGAGCCGCGAATGTTTAAAATTAATTGAAGAGAATCTCTACGATCTGATGATAATTAGCAGCCCTTCGGCCATAAAAAATTTATACCTTGCACTTCAGCCTAAAAATATCGATTGGCGAATAATCAGCATTGGCAAAACAACGACTGCTGCCTGTCGCGAATTACAAATCGAACCTTTAGCCACTGCTAAAGAAGCGACTTATATTGGACTGGCTGAAACAACAATTGAATTCTTACAACATTAAAAAATATAAGATTATGAGTTATCCTGTTACACGCTTACGGAGACTTCGTAAATCAGCTGTTATACGCAATATGGTTCGCGAAACAGAAGTAAATCGCGACGATCTGATTATGCCTTACTTTGTGTTGCCGGGCGAAAATATATGCAATCCCATCAAATCAATGCCAGGTAATTTCCAACTGTCTGTTGACCTGTTGGTAAAAGAAGTTCAGGATTTGGTTGAAACGACAGGCGTCGACAAAATTCTCCTTTTCGGTATACCAGAGGAAAAAGACGAAACCGGTCATGTAGCCTGTCATCACGACGCTATTGTCCCGAAGGCGATCCGCGCATTAAAAGAGGCAATCCCCAATATCTTAATCGTTGCTGATGTTTGCAATTGCGAATATACAACTCACGGACACTGCGGAACCATCGTTGACGGAGACGTTGACAACGACAGTACGGTTCACACACTGGCAGCACAGTCGGTAACACTGGCCAAAGCTGGTGCCGACATTATTGCTCCAAGCGATATGATGGACGGCCGCGTTGGTGCTATCCGCAAAGCGTTGGATGAGAACGGCTTTCACGCGACTCCAATCATGGCCTATTCTGCCAAGTATGCATCAGGCTTTTACGGGCCTTTCCGCGATGCTGCAGAGAGCGCTCCAAAATTTGGCAACCGCAGCACGTACCAAATGGATCCGGCTAATAGCGATGAAGCACTGCGTGAAGTAGAACAAGACATTATTGAGGGGGCCGATATGGTGATGGTGAAACCGGCTTTAAGTTATATGGACATTATCCACAGGGTAAAAACGACCTTTAATATGCCTGTTGTTGCCTATAATGTGAGTGGCGAATTCTCAATGGTAAAAGCTGCTGCTGCCAACGGTTGGATTGATGAGGAACGACTGATTAAGGAAATCCTTACCTCCCTGAAACGTGCAGGTGCAGAAGTGATCATTACCTATCACGCCAAAGAATTTGTTTTAAGTGAATTGAAAAAAGGAAACCGCGTGTAAGGTTTCGAAAAACTTCAATCGTATGAATTACAGTAAAAGTATATCGGCTTTTGACGAAGCCAAACAATTAATTCCCGGTGGAGTAAACTCCCCCGTTCGTGCCTTCAAAAGTGTACAGGCCGATCCCTTGTTTATTGCAAAAGCAAAAGGTGCCCGTGTTTGGGACATCGATGACAACGAATATATTGATTTTGTCTCCTCTTGGGGACCGCTGATTTTAGGACATGCCAATCCTGCAATTGTTGAAGCAGTGCAAAAAGCGGCCGAATTGGGAACCAGTTATGGTGCGCCAACATTGATTGAAACTGAAATGGCCAAGCTGATCACTGAAATGGTTCCATCGGTTGAAAAAGTTCGGATGGTCAACTCCGGAACTGAAGCGACTATGAGTGCTCTTCGGTTGGCTCGCGGCTACACTAAACGCGACCTGGTCATAAAATTCGCCGGTTGCTACCACGGTCATGCAGACAGCTTTTTGATCAAAGCAGGTTCGGGCGCAATTACTCTGGGGCTGCCGGACAGCCCGGGTGTAACAAAAGCTTCAGCCCAAAATACATTGACAGCCGAATACAACAACCTTGATTCCGTTAAGGAGCTATTTGAAGCTCGTGGTGAAGAAATCGCTGCTGTTATTGTGGAGCCGGTTGCCGGTAACATGGGTTGTGTACTTCCAAATGAAGACTTTTTGAAAGGCCTTCGTGAAATCACCAAACAATATGGGGCTTTACTGATTTTCGATGAGGTTATTACCGGGTTCCGCTTATCTGCCGGAGGTGCGCAGAAACACTTTGGCGTGATGCCAGATTTGACAACTCTTGGTAAAATTATTGGTGGTGGATTGCCGGTTGGCGCTTACGGTGGTTCAAAAGAAATCATGGATATGCTGGCTCCCAACGGACCCGTATACCAAGCCGGAACATTGTCCGGAAACCCCTTAGCAATGGCTGCCGGTTCGGTCATGTTACGAACGCTGAATGATAATCCATCCATTTATAAAGAGCTGGACCGAAAAGGAGCTAAAGTTGAAGCCGGATTGATGGCGAATCTTGAAAAGGCTGGTATTCCGGGTATCATCAACCGCATTGGATCTATGATGACATTGTTCTTCACCGAAGAAAAAGAAGTAAAATCTTTCGATCAGGCTATGAAATCCAATGCTCCCCGCTATGCCAAATTTTTCAAAAAATCTTTAGAAAGCGGCATCTATCTTGGTCCTTCTCAATATGAATGTTTCTTCGTCTCTGACGCACATACCGATGAAGACCTGGAGTATTTGCTTGAAGCCAACGAAAAAGCCTTAAAAAGCCTCTAAACCAATCAACAAACTTATCATGCAAGATTCAATCTTCTTAAAGAAATTAAAAGGGCAACAAACCGATCGTCCACCGGTATGGTTTATGCGCCAGGCGGGAAGGGTACTCCCAAACTATAATAAGCTGAAGGAAAATTATACCTTCCATGAGCTAATGGAAGATCCAAAGCTAGCGGCCGAAGTTACACTGATGCCAATTCACGACCTTGGAGTTGATGCTGCCATCTTGTTCTCCGATATTTTGGTCATCCCCAATGCGATGGGAATGGAACTGGAATTTACGGATCACGGACCGGTTTTCAACAAACCTCTGAAAGGACTGAAAAATCCGGCAGATCATTTGGTACCGGCTCCTGAAAAGCTCGAATATATCTACAACAATATTGAGGAAATCATTCGTCAACGTCCGGCCAATATTCCATTAATTGGTTTTTGCGGTGCTCCGCTAACCACCTTGTGTTATATGGTACAGGGTATTAGCTCGAATCCGAACTTCCCTGATGCCATTAAATTCCTGTTTCAACACAAAAAGGAAGCACAACGCCTGATTGACGCGATTGCAGATTTATCGGCTCATTACGCAAAAAAGCAAATTGAGCATGGTATTGAAGCCTTTCAGTTGTTTGAAACCCATGCCAACCTGATACCGATTGAAATGTATAATGAGATGTTTATGCCGGCCGTGAAGAAGATCAGTGCGGCAGTCCGCGAAACAGGGACACCGTTTATTTTCTTTCCAAAAGGAATCGGCACCGGCTTAAAATGTGTAACACCTGAGCTAGCTGATTTTGTTAGCATCGATTGGCAAATGCCAATTGACCATGCCCGTGAATTAGTTCACCCAGAAGTTGGGTTACAAGGCAACCTGGATCCACGTTACCTTTACGGAACCACCGAAGAACTAAAAGAACGATTGGAACAATACATCCCATTCTTTCAAAAACATCCGAACTGGATCTTCAACCTGGGGCACGGATTCCTACCAGACATCCCTTACGAAAATGCCAAATTTGTAGTCGACTGGATTAAATCGGTTGACTGGAAAAAATAGATCAGCAAATGTTATTGCAAAAAGAAAGAGGAAGTTAAAACTTCCTCTTTCTTTTTTGTTGAACTCTATTAGTTACTTAAATCTTCAAATTCGACATCGGTATAATTCTTTACCATCTCCTCTTCATCAACACCGATTTCTTCATCCAAATCAACGGTATCAGTAATGGCTAATTCTTCCTGGTATTCTTCCTTCTGATCGAAATTATCTTCTTCAGAATACTCCAATGGTTGATTGCCAACAATGAAATCGACAACTTCATTCAAGCCATCAGCGAACTTTTCAAAATCCTCTTTATACAGGAAAATTTTATGTTTCTCAAAATGAAACTTACCATCTTGATCGTATCGTTTCTTACTCTCGGTGATCGTTAAATAATACTCGTCTTTTCTTGTGGATTTAACATCGAAGAAATATGTCCTTTTACCGGCCCGTACAGCTTTTGAATAAATTTCCTGCCTGAATTTACTATCCATTTCTTCGTTCAATTCTTCATTCTTTTCAAAGCCTTCCATCTTATTTGTTTTTGATTAGTCAATCGTTAGTTTATCAAAAGTAAACAAATATTCTGAAAATTATAAAAAACTGCTCATAAACAGATCAGGTCCAAATAAGCCAACAAATGTTCACTTTATTGCCCTTGATAGTATTGTAAAGCTTTCGGCATTAATTTTTCTAAAGCTGCAATTCTGTTCTCATCAACCGGGTGTGTACTTAACCATTCCGGGTTTCCGCTCCCGTTCGAAGACATTCGTTTCCAAAAGGCGACTGCTGAACGCGGATCATATCCCGCAATTGCCATAAAAATCAAGCCCATTTCATCGGCCTCGTATTCGTGTTTTCTGGAAAAAGGCAGCATAAGACCAACTTGGGTACCTGCTCCGTAAGCCGCATTAAAAATCGCCCGTGTTTCTTCGGGTTTTTCCTGTGTGGCCGTTGCTAAGGCAACACCCCCCATCTGGACAAGCATGGCATGGCTCATTCGTTCATTTCCGTGACGAGCAACGGCATGGGCAATTTCGTGCCCCATAACTACTGCCAGTCCGTTTTTGTCTTGTGTGAAAGGCAAAATGCCGGTATAAATAACAACTTTTCCTCCCGGCATGCACCAAGCATTCGGAACATCACTCTCGACCAGATTAAACTCCCAGTTAAAATTCCCGAGATAACTTTCAAACCCATTATCTTTTAAATATTTTTCCACGGCAGCAGAGACACGTGCTCCCACATTTTTAATCAAATCTGTTTGCTTTTTATTCGTTGAAAGTTTGTTCTCTTTCAAAAACTCGTCGTAATTGCTCAAACTCATCGCAACCATATCTGACTCAGGATAGAGGCTCAACTGGCTACGTCCGGTCAACGGCACGGTTTTACATGAATGAAGGACTAACGAGATCGTCAGTAAAATTGCAAACCCTAAAGAGCTCAGGATCATTCGTCTTTTCATAGTATTAAATTTTGATAGTCTAAGATAAACAAATTGAAACGAAAAAAGGTGACTACAAACAGTCACCTTTCTTAATATCTATGAAGTATTTTCTAGCTGTAAATTTCCTTTTTAGCAGCTAACAATGTGTTTTTCAACAAAGACACACGAGTCATTGGTCCTACTCCTCCTGGTACAGGTGTGATGAATGCACATTTCTCAGCAACTTCATCAAATACCACATCCCCCCTCAGTTTCCAACCGGATTTAGTTTCGGTTGATTTGACACGTGTCGTACCAACATCGATCACCACAGCACCCGGTTTCACCATATCAGCGGTAATAAAGCCGGGAGAACCCAATGCTGCAATCAGGATATCGGCGCTTGCACACAATTCTTTCAGGTTTTTTGTGCGACTGTGAGCGACAGTAACAGTAGCATTCATCTCTTTTTGAGACATCAGCACACTCATTGGACGACCAACAATATTACTGCGGCCAACGACTACACAATTTTTACCCGATGTTTCAATTCCGTGACGCTTAATTAGCTCAACGATACCGTCGGGAGTCGCCGAAACAAAACATGGTAACCCGATAACCATACGTCCTACGTTGATTGGATGAAAACCATCTACGTCTTTTTTCGGATCAATGGCTTCAATAATCTTTTGTTCGGAAATATGTTTTGGAAGTGGTAATTGAACAATGAAACCGTCTACATCTTCATCGTTGTTCAATTCTTCAACTTTTGCCAACAACTCAGCTTCGGTAACATCATCTTCATAGCGAATCATACTGGACTTGTACCCAACTTCTTCGCAATCTTTAATTTTGTAAGCGACATAAGTTTCGCTACCTCCATCGTGTCCAACCAAAATAGCTGCCAAATGGGGCGCTTTACCGCCGTCTGCCATAATCTTCTTTACTTCCAGAGCAATTTCTGCTTTGATTGTCTTAGCAGTTTTATTTCCGTCAATTAATTGCATGCGTATTATTTATAATCTGATTAACGTCTTTTCATATTTCCCATCATGCCACGCATGTTTTTCCCGCTCGACACCATACGCATCATTTTACGGGTTTCGTCAAATTGCTTGATCAGGCGATTTACTTCTTGTATATCGGTTCCCGAACCATCAGCAATTCGCTTACGGCGTGTTCCATTCAGCAGAGCCGGATTATCGCGCTCTGTAGGGGTCATCGAATGAATAATGGCTTCAATGTGCTTGAAAGCGTCATCATCAATGTCAATATCCTTCAATGCTTTTCCCATTCCTGGAATCATCGCAGCTAAATCTTTCAGGTTACCCATTTTTTTGATTTGCTGAATTTGAGAAAGGAAATCGTTAAAGCTAAAGGTATTTTTAGCCAGTTTTTTCTGCAACTGACGCGCTTGATCTGCATCAAATTGTTCCTGGGCACGTTCAACCAACGATACGATATCACCCATCCCCAAAATACGGTCGGCCATACGTTCCGGGTGGAACACATCCAGCGCTTCGAGTTTTTCGCCGGTACCAACAAACTTGATTGGCTTATCAACAACCGAACGAATTGAGATCGCTGCACCACCACGGGTGTCACCATCCAATTTGGTTAGAATCACACCATCAAAGTCCAAACGATCGTTGAATTCTTTAGCAGTATTCACAGCATCCTGACCGGTCATAGAGTCAACCACAAACAAAATCTCATGAGGATTAATCGCGTCTTTTACAGCAGCGATCTCATTCATCATTTGCTCATCAATTGCTAAACGACCTGCAGTATCGACAATAACCAGGTTTTGATTATTTTCTTTTGCCGACTTGATGGCAGCCTTCGCAATTTTAACCGGATCCAAATTTCCGGGTTCGCTATATACAGGAACATTGATTTGCTCACCTAAAACTTTCAACTGGTCGATCGCTGCAGGACGGTATACGTCGCAGGCAACCAGCAATGGGTTTTTGCCTTTTTTCGACTTCAGGAACTTTGCCAGTTTCCCGGAGAAAGTGGTTTTACCCGAACCTTGCAAACCGGCCATCAGAATAACAGTAGGATTGCCTTGTAGATTCACTTCGACAGAAGTTCCACCCATTAAGGTAGCTAATTCGTCGTGAACAATCTTTACCATCATCTCACCGGGCTTAACGGCATTTAGCACATTTTGCCCCAGTGCTTCTTCTTTTACTTTTTCGGTAAACGATTTGGCAATTTTAAAGTTGACGTCAGCGTCCAACAAGGCCCTTCTGACTTCTTTTAATGTTTCAGCAACATTGATTTCGGTAATTTTCCCCTGCCCCTTCAGCAGTTTAAATGACCGTTCTAACTTCTCATTAAGATTTTCAAACATAGCAGAAGTACAATTGATTTTTAAAGCTCGTGCAAAAGTACAAAAATAATACGAAGAAGAATTTTTTAAAAATATTTTGTTTTAGGGGGTATCCTTTTTCTGTTTAACGGAATTAAAAGACGAGTGCGCAAGAAACGAAAGAGAAAAATAGAGTGGTATCTATTGACACTTTCCGATTTAAATAATTGAAATGAGTATTTTAATCGACAATATACAGTTATTGCTAATTATAATCTCAAGGAAATTATTCATCGAAACAATTCGTTTCCAAACCCTCAATGAACAAAAGGGTTAATAGCTTAAATAAAAACTATTAATTCAGATTAAAAAAGTCCCTTTTTCACGAATCGCAATTTTCTAGAATTTGGGGGTCAGCGGACCCCCTTTTCTTTTTTCATTTTTTACGATTTGCCGTCTCTCCCACTCTTGAATATTTCACACTAGAACATAAAAAAAGACAATTGTTCCCAACTGTCTTCTTCTATATCTATTTCTAAAAAACTGTGGTTTGAGCTTCCCCTCCACAGCATTATATTTTCACAACATTGATTACATCCGTTCCGGAACCGAAATTCCCATCAATCCCATACCCGACTTAACAATCTTAGCGACGTTTGCCGATAAAACTAATCTGAAGTTCACCACTTGTTCATCTGATTCATTCAAAATAGAATGATCGTGGTAGAATTGATTGTATTCTTTTACCAGGTTATAAACGTAGTTGGCGATTACCGCGGGGCTGTATGCTTCAGCAGCCTCGGCAACCGCTACAGGATACAACGATATTGTTTTGATTAATTCAGTTTCTTTTTCTGAAATCTGTAATGATGCATCAAAACTAATCGATGGATGAATTCCCTTATCCGCGGCTTTTCTTAATACCGACCGAATACGGGCATAGGTATATTGAATAAACGGACCTGTGTTACCGTTAAAATCGATAGATTCTTCCGGATTAAAAAGCATATTTTTCTTCGGATCCACCTTCAAAATGAAGTACTTCAAAGCACCCAAAGCAATTGTCTTATAAGTCTCCATGGCCTCTTCTTCGCTGTAACCCTCCAATTTACCTAATTCCTCAGATGTTTTGCGAGCCACATCAATCATCCCGGCCATCAAATCGTCAGCATCGACAACTGTACCTTCGCGCGACTTCATTTTACCATGCGGTAATTCAACCATTCCGTACGAGAAGTGGTGCAAACCTTTTCCCCAGCTATAGCCTAATTTATCCAGCAAGATCGACAGTACCTGGAAATGGTAATTCTGTTCGTTCCCCACCACATAAACCATTTTATCGATGTCGAAGTCTTTAAAGCGCAGTTTGGCTGTACCAATATCCTGTGTCATATACACAGAAGTACCATCGCTACGCAACAGAATTTTCTGATCCAATCCTTCTTCTACCAGATCGGCCCAAACAGAACTATCGTCGCGCTGTTCAAAAACACCTTCTTCCAAACCTCTCAGCACTTCAGCTTTCCCTTCAAGGTAGGTTTCCGATTCGTAATAAATTTTATCGAAGTCAACGCCCAGTTCTTTATAGGTAACATCAAATCCATCGTAAACCCACTGGTTCATCATCGACCAAAGTTCGATCGTCTCCGGATCTTTGGCTTCCCATTTTAGCAACAATTCGCGGGCAGCAACAATCGACGGAGCTTTTTGCTCAGCCTCTTCTTTTGACAAGCCCTGGCTAATCAACGCTTCAATCTCTTGCTTATAGTGCTTATCGAACAACACATAAAAATTACCGACAAGATGGTCACCCTTGATTCCTGTACTTTCAGGCGTTTGTCCTTCACCCCATTGTTGCCAGGCATACATTGACTTACAAATATGGATCCCCCGGTCGTTCACAATATTGGTCTTTACAACCTTCTTACCATTCGCTTTTAACATTTCGCCTAGGGAAAAACCAAGCAAATTGTTGCGAATATGGCCCAGGTGTAGCGGCTTGTTTGTGTTTGGCGAAGAATACTCAACCATTACCAACGGTGAATCATCCATAGCTTTGGTGAAACCAAATTCACTATCATTAAAAGCTTCAGCCAGCTGATTAATCCAATATGAAGTTGAAATTGTAAAATTCAAAAATCCTTTCACCACCGAAAAAGAAGCCACCTCTTCTACCTGCTCCTGCAGGTATTGTCCCAACTCGCTTGCGGTTAATTCGGGCGACTTTTTAGAGATTCTCAGAAAAGGGAAAACCACAACAGTCAAATCACCTTCAACATCCTTGCGGGTATTCTGAACCTGCACTTTTTGTGAATCAAACTCCTGTCCGTAAAGCTGCTGAACAGCTTCCGCTATTTTCTCTTTAATTATTTGTTCAATAAGCATGTTTGTCATTTTTTAAGGGATGGGCAAAGATAATAGATTCTCCCTTAATCGGTGGTTGACAGGCATAAAAAAAGCCCCACTGACAGTGGAGCTTAAACTATGATTTTGTGTGAATTATTCGGCGACAAAGATCTCGAACTCAACCCGACGGTTTAAGCGCCGGTTTTGTTCCGAAACATTCGGTGCGGCGGGGTTTGCCTCGCCCAGACCATTAGTCGACACGATACGCGACCGGTCGAAGCCCATACTAGTCATAAAGCGCATCACCGACTCAGCCCGCTTTTCCGACAGTTTTTGGTTGTAATCGTCACTGGCCAAATCATCTGTGTAACCCCACAAACGAACCAGGTAAGCCGGATTTTTCAGCAGCATTTCAACCATATTAGCAATTTTATTCTTTGAATAGTCAGTCAGGTTGCTTTGATCGACCACAAAATACACCGGCCGGATTTTAATATCCAACACGCGTGTGTTCCCGCTTTCGATAGCTTCAGCAGCGGTCATTTCCGACGGTTTAATGTCGTCATCTTCTTTCTCAGCCTCCGGATCCGGACAACCGTTAAATTCTTTTTTCCCTTTTACATCCGGACAAGCGTCATCCTTGTCGGCAATTCCATCTCCATCTTCATCCGGACAGCCTTTGGTTGATGCAGGACCAGCTTCGGTCGGGCAATCATCCAGGTGATCAATTACCCCGTCATTATCGGTATCTATCGGGCACCCATGTTCATCGACAAAAACATCGCGCGGTGTCTTCGGACATTTATCTCTCTTATCCGGAACACCATCGCCGTCAGAATCGCGGGAGCCACCGATCGAAATTTCAACGCCAACAGTTGCTTTCCATAAATCATCCCGGTAAGCAGGCACCACATATTCAAATGTCATATTCTCGTCGGAATAGGTTCCACTAAATCCTTTCACATTGGCACCGAAGACATATCCCGCCTGGGCATACAAAGAAATATTACGCTTAATTGGATATTTAACGCCCAGCCCCAGGTTAAAATTGATTCGATTAAGATTGTTATCCGAAATATATGAAGGGCCTCCGTAAACAAACGGTTTCAGCATGCTGCTCTCCGGAAGAATCATTCCGTTGTATAATTTGTACCGAACACCAATCGTACTCAAGGCAACATCAAGATTGCTTTCGATCTTGTTATTTGCTAACCCAAGGTTTTGCAGAAAGAAAACGTCCAAAGACGGACTTAAATAACGGCTAACACTAAGCTCTGGCATGTAGCCCAGACTATTTTCGCCCAAAGCACCGTATACTCCGGATCCAATCCCTACAGCCCACTTACGGTCAGAAGTTTGCGCAGAAACAGATAATATGATCATACTTAGTGCAAAAAGTAGAATTTGTCTTTTCATAGACAGAGATTATTGGTTACTATGTTGAAAACTGAATTTTCGCTAATTTATTTTATTTGATTGATAATTTGTTCAACATCTTTGAAAATATCTGGATTTAAAATTTAAATCCCTAAAAAGTTAAAATTTGATTCCCTATTTTTGCCTGAAATCAGGGAAGCAGTTGTATACAATCATCGACATAGAAACGACAGGACAGAGTTATAAGGACGGCAAAATAACGGAGATCGCGCTTTACCGGCACAACGGTATTCAGGTCGTCGATTCATTCGCCAGCCTCGTCAATCCGGAGTGTCACATCCCCTACTTCATTACCGAACTAACCGGGATTGACAATAATATGGTTGCCGGTGCGCCCAAGTTTTATGAAATCGCTAAAAAGATCGTTGAACTGACTGCCGGATCAATTTTCGTCGCGCACAATGTTTCGTTCGACTACAAATTCATACAGGAGGAATTCAGACGCTTGGGATACGAGTACAAACGGAAAACCATGTGCACCGTTAAACTGAGCCGGAAATATTTGCCGGGCCATACTTCGTACTCCTTAGGAAAGATTTGCGATGATCTGAATATCGGGATCGACGGAAGGCACCGTGCTGCCGGCGATGCGTTGGCAACCGTGCAGCTTTTCGAGATGATCCTGCAAAAACACATCAATGGTTCGGGGAACGGCGAGGCCTTCCAGAAAAAACTATTTTAACAAAAAAGCCATGCTGTTGCATGGCCTTGTCTTATTTTTCTTCGTCGTTGCTTGCTTCAACTTCTGCTTCGACTTCCTCGTCAGCTTCTTCGTCAAAATTCAATAACTCGTTTGTCAAAAGAAGATTATACCACTGAATCACTTTTTTCATATCCGAAGTATACACCCGATCTTCATCGTAATCCGGCAGTACTTCAGCAAAATATGCTTTCAATGCTTTGCCGTCCAGTTTGCCAACTTCAGCGCCGTTTTCTTTTTCCGCAATCGTCTTCAGCACCTCTTTCAAGGCTACCTCGCCGGTTTGGGTAAAAATAGCGATATCTTCCAGCGAACTGATTTTAGCGGTTGAATAAGCCGGTTGACGTTTGCCGGTCAGCAACGATTCGACAATGATACTGTTTTTTGCTTCTGCAACCAGCTTAAATAGACCCGGTTGCCCTGAAATTGATAATATACCTTTCAACATAATCTGTTTTCATTTTTTTAACGGAGGCGAAGATAATAATATTCCGAAAGGATCGGAAAGATGCGATCTGAAAACTACGACTCCCCTGCCGCCTTTTTCCGGGGCTGTGATCACGCCACCGGCCCCCGCATCAGCACAATGGCCTCTTTCAGCACCCTCAACTCCAGTTCCAGTTCTTTGACCCGGCCCGCCAGCTCCTCCATGACACGCTTATCGGCCTCCGAAGTTTCAGCCACAGGTATTTCGGCCGGTTCCTTCCGGTATTCGGGCTCGCTATAGGGTAACTGCTCGGCCAACTCGCGCAAAAAATTGTACTGAAATGCTTCCGACAAGTTTACCAGCCGTTGCAGGCGCACATCGTTCCGTTTTAACAACTGCCAAACGCCTGAGTAAGTCATCCCGGTTTTGCCCGCCACTTTTTGAATACTCCAGCCACTTGCTTTATACCGGCGTTTGAGAACACCAATCCAATCTAATTGTTCCATTTTCGGCTTTTTTCAGCATAAGTTACGACTTCCAAGCTGGGATCACACAACACTCAAGTCACTTAGTTAACAAAACAGACTATATTCCACAGCATAAGACATCGATAATTCACTAGTTTCCTGTTTCACTTATTCCGCCTCCTTTTCTGCTTAGCTATCTTCCAGTTCTGCTAAGTTCAAATCCTGTTCCGCTTATCTTGTTTTTAGTTCCTGTTCATCCGCTTCCTATTACTTTCTTGTAGCATCCTGTTCCGCTTTGCTGGTATCCATTACCGCTTAACTTTCTTTTACTTACACTTAGTTTGCATTTAGTTTATCTTAGTTAGTATCCTCTTCCCCTTATTTTTCTTCCAGTTTCCCAAAATTAAATTGTCTCCTAAAGAAGATTACTTCAGTCCGGATTAAGTGTAACTGTAAGATAATGAAGAGATATTTAAGCAAAAGAAAGGGATGATGGCTGATAAATCAAGGGTAACAAGTCAATAGAAAGCGGAACTTGATGTCAAAGCCGGAAACCAGGCAACCAACAAAACAAAAAAGCGCTGCACCGAAGTTTGAGGCTTCGCGGGCAGCGCTTTCGTGCTTTATTTTTCCGGTAGGTTATTGACTAAAATTGATTTGATAACGGACGCCGGCACTGATCCAGCGACCGGGCTGGGTAACGTTGCCAAGGTCGACGTACGATTGGTCGAAAAGGTTCGACACCGTGCAGTACACCTGCGTCGAACGGTTCTTGTAGTATACTTTCAGGTCGGTCAACCAGAACGGTTTGTACGCCTGCTCGCCCACATAAGCGGTATTCTCGTACTTGCCATAACTGCCGTTACGATCCTGGAAACGGACCTTCCAACCGGCGTAAATATTCCGCCAAATGGCGTGATCGAGGCTGAACACCAGCTTGTGTTTCAGGTTATCGAGCACGTAGTTCGACAGGTAACTGCTCGAACCTTTGTCGAGCGAATTCCAGGCGTAATTCACCCCGATATGTTTGATGAAAAACGACGGCCCCGCGATGGCTCCGAAGTTCAGGTCGGTGCTCAGTTCCAGCCCGTCCGACTTAATTTCGGTGAGGTTGGCGGTTTGCCACTTTTCGGCATCGGTCAGGCGCACCCAGTCGATCATATCCTTCCCGACCCGGTGATACCAGGCCGCTTCGGCTTTCAAGGCGGGCGTGCGGTATTTCAAACCGGCTTCGTAAGTGGTTGAGCGCTCGGGCTTCAATTCCGGGTTTCCCTGGTTGGTCGGCCCCGAGTAGTACAAATCGGTAAACGTGGGCATGCGCAGCGACTTGTTAAACGAGCCAAAAGCCTTGAACTGGTCGGTAAACCGGTAGCTCAGGTCAACGCCCGGGTACACGTTCCATGCGTTGTTCAGGTCCGAGATCCAGTTGGCCATTGCGCCCAGCGAAGCGGTCAGGTTGCCCACATAAAAGGTGTGCTCGGCAAAGTATGAAATAATGGTGCGGGAATGTCCTTTGAAGAAATATTGCCCTGACTCACCAGGAACACTGATTGAATCGCCTAAATCTTCACCTAGAACGTTACTCAAAATATTCTCAGAACGGAACTCCGCTCCAAAGGCCGTTTTTCCTAATGAAGACTGAAACCAACTATTCAGGTTCAAACCAAACACATCGGTCATGTGATAATTATGCCCTGAATACCAACTTGCCGGATTATCACGAAATAGTTCGAATCGATCCTGATGCCGGCGCCAGTATGCCGCAGGTGTAAAATGAAGTTTCTTGCCAGTTTCCATTTTCACCGAAGCAAAGGTTGTCTTGGTGGCCTCGTACTGGTTGGGGTAAGCGGGCGTGTAAAAGCTGTTGGCCCCAAATCCTTTGTCGGTATAACCGGCCTGGAAATCGAGCGTACCCGGTTCGGTCTTCAGCCTTCCCTGGTAGAATATATTATAGGTATCGAAATCGGTATTATTAATATACCCGTTCGATGCCATGTTGCTGGCAGCAATGAAGCTGGTCAGCTTGCCGGTCTGCACATTGGCCGATGCATTTAAATCGCGCAGGCCGTGTTCTCCAAAGGCCACGTCCATGCGAATCGATTCAGCATTGTCGGGCTCGGTTACAATATTTATTGCACCCGAGAAGGCATTTGGACCGTACACACGGGCCGAAGGGCCATTAAGAATTTCGATACGTTTGATGCTTTTTAAACTGACCGGTACATTGAAGTTGTGGTGACCGGTTTGCGGATCGGAAATGTTGATCCCGTTGAGAAGAATTAGCGTTTGGTCGAACGACCCGCCTCTGATGGAAACATCGGCTTGCACTCCGTAAGTGCCGCGCTGCCTGATGTCTACTCCCAAGGCATACTCTAAAAGGTCCTGGATACTGGAGACGGGTGCCGCCTCAATTTGCTCACGCTCAATCACGGAAATAATCCGTGCTGCCTGCGAATACGTCACAGGTGCTCTCTGGGCACTAACCTCGATCTCATCGAGGTTGTAATCCGTACTCAATTTCGTCGAGTCGGTTTGGGCAACAGCTTCGTGCGGCAAGCTTACATACAAATACGCTACGACCAGGGCAGCAATATGTACTTGTTTATTTAAAGCTTGAAACAACGAATAGCTATGTCCATTCCAACGTCTGAAAAAAAGAACTTCAGCCCGATTGTGCTTATTAAATAACTTGTTCATTGATTAATTTTTCTTTACAGAAAGCCCCAAAAGTAAATAAATTAGACGTTCACTGTAGCCATTCTGTCCCAATTCGATAGGATAATTCCCATAATTAACCTAACTTGAATGGAATCAATAGTTGTTTAATAACAGAGAAATCTGATTCAACAAAAACAAAGAAACAACGTAAGTTCTTAAATGATAGATAAGACCATACACCCTATCAATATTTTTTATCGTGAATAAATAAAATCGAACAATAAAAGACTGCAAAATCTTTTATTGTGAGTGAAGGTTATTTATATTTGTTCTAAACAATAACGTTAAATCACGCTGCCATGACACAACTTCAATTTAACAACGCATTGCTTGGACTTCAAGACAAACTCTTGTACTACGCTCTAAGCTTAACATCGGATCAGGAGAAAGCGCAAGATTTATTGCAGGAAACTTTCCTGAAAGCACTGACCTATCGTGACAAATTCACGCAAAATACAAATTTCAAGGCATGGATTTACACGATCATGAAGAACACCTTCATTAATAACTACAGAAGAAACGTTAAAGCAAAAAATACATTTGACGGATCGAATAATGATTTTCACCTGAAATTCTCGAAGGACAAAATCTACCCATCTCCGGATTCATTTTTCAGTTCTAAAGAAATTTTGAAAAACATTAATGCTCTGGAGAATGAATACAAAGTTCCGTTTACCATGTTTCTTGATGGATACAAATACAAAGAAATTGCTGAATATTTGAACTTACCGCTCGGTACAGTGAAAAGCCGCATTTTCTTTACCCGTAAGAAACTTGAAAAATCTCTGAAAGATTACGCAAATTAGTTTTAGACATAGTAACATTTTCAATTCTTAAAATGGCCCGGATTTCGGGCCATTTTTTGTTTTCAGCCGGTTGGTGATTATCTTTAATTTTAAAAACGAAATGCTATGAAAAATATCGCTGTGCATTTGGCAACCGGATTTGAAGAAACCGAAGCAATTACAATCATCGACGTACTGAGAAGAGCTGGATTAAACGTTCAGACGGTATCAATAACAGGCAATCGGTTAGTAAACGGGGCACATAAAGTTCCGGTGGCAGCTGATCTCTTGTTTGAAGAATTAAACTACGATGAAATCGATATGATCATATTGCCGGGAGGAATGCCGGGCGCTAAAAACCTGGATGCACATAAAGGGCTAAAAGAGAAAATTCTAACGTTCCATGAACAGCAAAAACCACTTGGAGCCATTTGCGCTGCCCCGCTTGTTTTTGGGCATCTGAATATCCTCGAAAACAAAGTAGCTGTGTGTTATCCCGGATTTGAAAGTGAACTAAAGGGTGCAAAGATCGAAACTACGCCAACCGCTGTCGATGGTCATATAATTACAGGTCGTGGTGTAGGGGCCGCATTACATTTTGCACTTAAAATTTCGGAACTCCTGATTGGAAAAGAAAAAGCAGATCATTTGGCAAAGGCTATGCTAGTCGAAGATTGGGACTAGCTGTCTTCAAGCGCCAAAGGGACAGTAAAACAGAAGGTACTTCCTTTGCCGGCTTGACTTTCGGCCCAAATTTTACCTTTATTGAGCTGAATAAACTCTTTGCAGAGAATCAGGCCCAGTCCCGAACCATCTTCATTATTGGTTCCTTTCTTCTTGATTTTTGAATCAATCGCGAAAAGCTGTTCCAATTCACTTTCGGTCATACCTATACCCGTATCTTTTACGCAAACCGAGATATCACGCTCATAGCGTTTAAAACTGATTGAAACCGATCCCCCATCCGGTGTGAATTTTACAGCATTGCTCACCAAATTTCGAAGAACGGTTTCAACCATCATTGGTGTAGCATAAACATGAATATTTCCGGGAACCTCATAATTCAGGCTTATATTCTTTTGATCAGAAACAGGCTTCAGCAAATTACAAATCTTCTCCTGGAGCGATGATAGTTCAAAGATCATCGGCTCATATTTCAACCTCCCGGTCTGCGACCGGCTCCAGTCAAGCAAATTCTGCAATAACCGAAAAATGTTATTTGTGGAGTTATAGATATCCCGGGCATATTTCTTTTTATCCTTGTCGCTAAACCGGTCGTATTCGTGATGCAACAAAAAAGAATATCCCAACACGGTATGTAGCGGGTTTTTAAGGTCGTGCGCAATAATGGAAAAAAATCGGTTTTTAGACGCGTTCAGCTGTTCCAGTTCATTGCGCTGTGCCTCAATCTGAATATTCTTCTCTACCAATATTCTATTAATTCGCTTTCGGTTATAGTTCCCAAAAGATACATACGTAATAATAATCAGCAAGATAAGGATTGCAAAAACCCCCAAATTCCGAAAAGCCTTATCCTTTTCCAATTGTATCATCGCCAATTCCTTTTCGGCATTCAGGCGCGAAATTAAAGCCTCACTCTTTGTAAACTCATACTTCTTTTCGATAGCTGTTGCCTGCCACAAACGCTCTTCTTGCCGCATGCTATCCAGATACAATTTGTAGGTCTTATAAGCACTGAAAGCTTGTTCTATCTTTCCTTCGCGTTCATAAACGGTGGCAATATCCTCGTAGTAAAGCTGGGTAATGTAATAGCCGTAATTATTGGCAAGAGCCGTTTTTAAGCCTTCGTTAAAAATCTGCAAGGCCTTTTTCAAATTACCGAGTTCGCTGTAAACACACCCCAAGCCCTCCATTACAAAAACTTTATTACGAAGATCGTTGTGTTTTGAATAAATGTCGTATGCTTTTTGGTAATACGATAGCCCAACCTCAAGGCTGTCCCCTTCATCGGTGTATATATTTCCCAAATTATTGATTACGGCTGCCAACCGCTGCTCATTTCCAACTTCAGTAAAATACTTCTGCGCTTTACGGTAGTAAAACTTGGCCGAATCCAAACGTCCTGCATTATAATTCCCTGTTCCCAATCCGTTGTAACTATTCCCCAAGCGTTCGATATCACCAGTAGTCTCCGCTATTTGTGAGGCTTTACGATAATATTGCACAGCGGAGTTATAATCGCCTAAACGATTATAAACCATCCCCATATTAATATAGATCCGTGTTAAATCTCTCAGGTTAGCGCTTTCTTCAAAATTCTTAACAGCCTCAATCTGGCTAGCCAGCGCCTTTTCAAATTCTCCAAGGTAATAATAGGATAGACCAATCGAGTTGTAAATTTCACCTATCAGCTGAGTGCTATCCAATTCCTGGTACAGATTAATTGTTTGTTCATACAATGGAATGGCATGAAGGTAGTCGTCAATATTAAAAAAGTAATCAGCCTCGGATAAATAAGCTTTAGCTAATAATGCCGGTTTTTCCAGTTGTTTTGAGATTGAGATACTTTCCCGTAGATAAGCCAGTGATTTCGCTGTATCATTACTTCCATCAAGCTGTGAAAGTTGCAGTAGGGCGCCAACCTTTTCCTCCCCCTCAAGCTCAGGAAGAAGATTTTGTAAACTATCTGTTTGACTAACAGCAAACAGATCAATTTGCAAAAATACCATAAGAAGCAACAGTAGTTTTTCCATATAGTTAAAGGCCTATTACAAAGATGTCAATAATTTTCAATTATCAATAATCGAATCGATGTTATTCAGCGCATTACAAGAGAAAAATCTCAACAAAATACCTCAAACCCGAGCAAAAAAAAACCCTCTTCTGAGGGTTTTTAGAATTATGCTTTTTTGTTTTCGACAATCCAATCTCGGGCATTTACAAATGCTTCAATCCAAGGCGCGACTTCATCCTTTTTGCGGTTTGCCGGATAATACGGCCATAACCATGGGCGGAAAGCACGTTCCAGGTGAGGCATCATTGCCAAATGGCGTCCATCTTTTGAACAAATTGCAGCTGCATCAAAGTCGGAGCCGTTCGGGTTACCGGGGTAGAACTTATTGCTGTATTTGAATGGAATATTGTATTCATTTTCGGCATAAGGGAAACTGAACTTTCCTTCACCGTGAGCAACCCAAACGCCCAGTTTCATACCCGCCATTGATTTCAACATCACCGAGTTGTTTTCAGCAATTTCAACCCCCAGGAAGGCTGACTCAAACTTATGGGATTCATTGTGCAACATCTTCGGCATTTTCTCATGCTCCGGATAAATCAAGCCCAACTCAACAGCCAGCTGACATCCGTTACAAACACCCAGACTCAGGGTATCTTCGCGTTGATAGAAGTTCTCCAAAGCAATACGGGCTTTGTCGTTATACTTGAAAGCTCCGGCCCATCCTTTGGCCGATCCCAAAACATCAGAGTTCGAGAATCCACCAACAAACACAATCAGGTTCACATCTTCCAGTGTTTCGCGTCCTGCGATCAAGTCAGTCATGTGAACGTCTTTCACATCGAAACCAGCCAGGTACAACATATAAGCCATCTCACGGTCGCCGTTCACACCTTTCTCACGGATAATCGCAGCTTTCACACCACTTGCACTGCGGCGTTTCAGGTCTATACCATAATCTGCAGCTTTACCTGTAAAGTCTTTGAAATCGTAAACCAGCTCGTTTTTCTTATAGTTTTGGAAACGTTCCAATGCCAGTTTCTCGCCACTCTGTTTGCGATCCATCAAATATGATGTTTTGAACCACAATTCGCGCAACGAGTCAATATCTAAGTTGAAGCTTTCGCTACCGTTTGTTAGGGTAAATTCGCGACCTACAGCAGGAGTACCAATTTTTACAAAGCGAACACCGGCAGCAGACAATTTGCCTTCCAATACAGCAGCATCAGCAGCCTGAATGACAATCGCCGGGTTTTCGTTAAAGAATGCTTTTACGCTATCGGCTTCACCCAATCCTGAAAGATCAAGTTTCAATCCACTTTCATTATCACTAAAACACAGCTCCAGCAAAGTTGTAATCAAACCACCTGAAGCCACATCGTGGCCGGCTACGATCAACTCCTCTTCAATTAAATCCTGAATGGCATTAAATACTGTTACAAAGTATTCGGTATCGGCAACTGTCGGTGCTTCTTGTCCAACTTTGTTGATAATCTGACCGAAAGCACTTCCGCCCAAAGACAATGCTGTTGATGAAAAATCAATATAATATAAGGGTTTGCTGGCATCGTTCACCAATACCGGCTCAACCACTTTTTTCACGTCGGTTACTTCACCCGAAGCTGAAATGATTACTGTACCCGGAGAGTAGACCACATCATCCTTGTACTTTTGTGTCATCGACATCGAGTCTTTACCGGTGGGGATATTCACACCCAAGGCACAGGCAAAGTCGCTAGCTGCTTTCACCGCCTTGTAAATACGGGCATTTTCGCCATCGTTTTTAGCGGGCCACATCCAGTTTGCACTTAAAGAGATGCTACGGATCTTGTCCGGCATGGGTGCCCAGATGATGTTGGTCAATGATTCAGCAATTGAAAGTACCGAGCCTTTTTCGGCATCAACCATGGCAGCTACCGGTGCATGACCGATTGAAGTTGCCAAACCAGCTTTCCCTTGATAATCCAAGGTGATGACACCCAGGTTATTCAGCGGCAAATGTAGTTTTCCGGCACCTTGCTGTTTCGCAATGCGGCCGGTTACCGAGCGGTCAACTTTGTTGGTCAACCAATCTTTACAAGCTACACCTTCCAGTTGCAGTACATCTTCCAGGTAGCTCTCTATTTTGGATGACTCGTAAGCCAGTTCTTCAAATTTCTCAGTCGAAGTAGTGTCGGTCAAAACCGTCTTTGGCGGGTTACCAAACATGTACGACAATTGCCAGTCGATTGGTGTTTCGCCGGTTTTCGAATTCTTAAAGGTGAACTGCATATCGCCGGTTGCCTCACCAATCACATACATTGGTGAACGTTCGCGTTCGGAGATTGTCTTCAGCAAATCCACATCTTTTTCGTGCATCACCAAGCCCATACGCTCCTGCGACTCATTACCAATCAACTCCTTTTGAGAAAGGGTTGGGTCGCCGCAAGGCAATTTATCGGTATCAATCAAACCACCGGTTTCCTCAACCAATTCCGACAAACAGTTTAAGTGGCCACCAGCACCGTGGTCGTGGATGGATACAATCGGGTTTATATCCGATTCAGACAACGCACGAATCGCATTGTAGGCGCGCTTCTGCATTTCAGGGTTGGCACGTTGCACCGCATTTAACTCAATCGCGTTTTTGAACTCGCCTGTCGCAACAGACGATACAGCGCCACCTCCCATACCAATCCGGTAGTTATCGCCACCAAGCAAAACAACCTTATCGCCTTTCTTCGGAGATTCTTTCAAGCTGTCCTGCATACGACCAAATCCGATACCACCGGCCAACATGATCACTTTATCGAAACCATATTTTTTGTGATTCTCGAAATGTTCGAAGGTCAATACCGAACCACAAATCAACGGTTGTCCGAATTTATTACCAAAATCGCTGGCACCGTTCGATGCTTTGATCAGAATTTCTTCCGGTGTCTGGTATAACCATGGACGCTCTTCGGTCGCTTGTTCCCAATTGCGCGAGCTTTCAGTACGTGGGTACGACGCCATATAAACAGCAGTTCCGGCAATTGGCAAACTACCTTTACCACCGGCAATCCGGTCACGAATTTCACCGCCTGTACCGGTTGCTGCACCGTTAAACGGCTCAACCGTAGTCGGGAAGTTGTGTGTTTCCGCCTTCAGCGAAAGTACCGTATCAATATCTTTTACCTCGAAAAAGTCGGGTTTATCTTGTGTTTGTGGGGCAAATTGCTCGACAGTCGGTCCGGCAACAAACGAGCAGTTATCTTTATAAGCCGAAACAATTTTATTGGGGTTGGTTTCCGATGTCTTTTTAATCATCTTGAAAAGCGAACTTTCCATCTCCACCCCGTCAATAATGAAAATTCCGTTGAAAATTTTGTGGCGGCAGTGTTCCGAGTTTACTTGTGAAAAACCAAATACTTCGCTGTCGGTCAACTTGCGGCCTAGTTTCACGGCCACGTCATCCAAATAAGTGATTTCATCTTCACTCAACGCCAAACCTTCCTGCTCGTTGTAGGCAGCAATGTCTTCGATTCCGATAATAGGATCGGGTTGTTTTTTGATGGTGAAAATATCTTGTTTCAAACCATCGTACATGCGTTGCAGCATAGGGTCGTAACCAGCTGAAGCATTCGGAACGGCCAAAAATTCTTCGATACGAATTATGCCGGAAAGACCCATATTCTGGGTAATTTCGACTGCATTGGTACTCCAGGGCGTAATCATTTCTTTGCGCGGGCCTACAAAAAAGCCTTCGAGTGATTCACCTTCAACAAAAGTTGCTTCGCCAAACAACCAGACCAGTTTTTCGACATCCGTGTCAGCAATCGCATTTGTTGATTGAACAGCAATAATGCTGTTTTGAGGAGTTTTAAAAAATGAAATCATGTTAAATCTCTGTTTAAGATAAAGTTGACATGCCCGGGTTGTTAGACCCATTTTATAATTAGCTTGTCCCGGGTTGAAATCGCACCAAATCGGGTTTGGTAGAAGTTCGCCCAAGCCAGGCTGTCTGAAAGACGCTGCAAAGATAAAAATTCCTTAAGAAGATTCAGCCTGAAGACCTTAAAAGAGCCCTTTTGTGAATAATTCCGGCCGGGTTGTTAATAATCGAACTTGCAGCTATTTTCTTTTGACCCTACTCACAAGGCCCCGAACGTTACTATTAGCAACCAGGGTCATTCAGGCGATCTCTGTTGGTTCGCAGGTCACGCTGGAAAACCGATCTGTATGTTTTTCTTACTTTTGTCACAAAATTCTACAGAAATGACTTACAATTTCGAGAAATACCAACTGTTTATTGCGACAGTTAATAAGTTAGCCGACCAACTTTCGAGCCTGCACAAAGGCCACATGCAATGCCGCAAAGGATGCGACCTGTGTTGCATGAACTACCGGATCTTCCCTGTTGAATATTTTGCTATTCAACAGGCATTGCAGCAAAAACCGGTTGAAACGCAGGAGTCAAAAGAAGGTAGCTGCATTTTCCTGAAAGACCACGCTTGCCAGGTTTATGAACATCGGCCCGTGATTTGCCGCACGCATGGTTTACCGCTGCTGTTTATGAACGACGATCAATGGGAGCTGTCGGCCTGCGAATTGAATTTCACCGAATTTGACGATGAGGAATTTTCTGCCGAAAACACCTTCCCCCAGGATCAGTTCAACAGCCGGTTGTTCATGATCAACAAAGAATTTATTGCAGTCAATAAGCTCGATTATTCGGAATTCGATTTACTGGACATGAAAGACTTGCACTCGCGTTAAATCGACTGAAGAAATACTAAAAAATGTTTAAATCTTTCTGTTTGACTTTGAATTCCTTAGCAAGCATGATAACTTGCCCAATCAAACCAAGATTTACTATGAGAAAGCTATTGTTAATACTCTTGATTCTTACCGGAACAAGTTTCCTTTTAAAGGCACAAAACACGACAAAAATGAACGAAAACAATAACAAGCTGGCGGTGATCTGGTCGAGCGGCGACCCGGAAGTGGCTAAAAAGGTTTGCTTCATGTATACCCTGAATGCCAAAAAGCAAGGTTGGTTCGAGGATGTTGTACTCATTGTTTGGGGCCCATCTGCTAAACTTTTATCCGAAGATGAAGACCTTCAGGCCGATGTTCAGAAAATGATGGACGCCGGTGTGGTTGTTGAAGCCTGTATTTCCTGCGCCAAGCTTTATGGTGTCGATCAGGATTTGGAAGACCTGAATATTGATGTTCGACCAATGGGAGTCCCGTTAACCAACTACTTAAAAGAAGGATGGCATACGCTCAATTTTTAATAGCATATGGGTTTAAACAATGGTTAAATCCCCGGACATTCGATTCAAAATATAGGAGGTTTAGCCTGCTTTTCTTACTTTTGTGGCGATATTTTTGAAATCAATAATTTTCTATCCACAAATCAAATAAATCATGAGAAAAAAAGTTGTTGCCGGTAACTGGAAATGCAACACCACCGTTCAGGAAGGTGTTGAATTAGCTAAAGCTGTAAACGAACTGGTTGCCAAAGCAGACGCAAAAGACGTTGTAGTTGTTCTTGGAACTCCTTTTACACATATTACCAAAGTTGTTGAGTCTGTTGATGCTGCTCTTGTTGGCGTTGCTGCTCAAAACTGTGCTGCTGAAGCTTCAGGTGCTTACACCGGCGAAGTTTCTGCCTCAATGGTTAAATCAACCGGAGCCGGATACGTTATTTTAGGTCACTCTGAAAGACGCGAATACTACGGTGAAACAAGTGAAATTCTGAATAAAAAAGTTGCCTTGACTTTAGCAAACGGATTGACTCCGATCTATTGTTGCGGTGAAGCTTTGGATATTCGCGAAGCGGGTACTCAAAAAGCATATGTGATCAACCAATTGGAAGAAACAATCTTCAACCTGAGCGCTGACGACTTCAAGAAAGTGATCATCGCTTACGAACCAATCTGGGCGATCGGTACAGGAAAAACTGCTTCAACTGAGCAAGCTCAGGAAATGCACAAAGACATCCGCGAAGCTATCGCTGCAAAATACAGCGCTGAAGTTGCTGACGAAATTTCAATCCTTTACGGTGGTAGCTGTAAAGCAAGCAACGCACCTGAATTGTTCGCAAGCCCTGATGTTGACGGTGGTTTGATTGGTGGTGCTTCACTGAAAGCTGAAGACTTCATCGGTATTATCACTGCATACTAGTCGATTAATCTCGAAACACCATATAAGTCCCGGTTGGAAATTCCAATCGGGATTTTTTTTGCCTCTTCCCCATCCGGCCATCCGGCCCTTCCCGCTTCGATACCCCACTGCTGTCAAAATATTCATTCCCGGGACCAGCTTCGATCCCAAATATCAGTAGGGCTGTCAACGCGTTTCTTTTTCTGTTTCGGGGTTATGTTTGAAAAAAGTTTCCCAATGCTTTTTATAAAAAGGCAAACATGTTCTAAATTGAAGAGTAAAAACAAATAGTCAGTCTACTAAAATTTGTACGCATGGAAAACAATACCACTGGAAATGCCGGAATCGTGTTGGTATCGGAGGTTTACCCGGATAATATTGTCGTCCTTCCTCTTGAGAACCGCCCTGTTTTCCCCGGTTTGGCACTGCCTCTCAACTTTGTCAACCGCGACATTGTAAAATCAATTCTTTATTCCATCGACAAAAACAATGGGTTCATCGGTGTATCATTTATTGAAGAGACCAATCCCAATGATTTCTTTCAATCGAAGAAATACAAAACCGGGACACTGCTGAAAATCTTAAAAATCATCAATAAAGCCAGCGACAACATTCAGTTTTTCGCACAGGCTGTAACGCGTTTCCACTATAAAAAGGAAATTGCCCGCCATGGTTTTATGCACTGGCAGGTTGAATATGACTACGAAGATAAGCACGCGATTTCGAATGAACTGAAGGCTTACACGCTAGCCATTATCAACTCGGTTAAGCAACTGATTAAGCTGAACCCGATGTTCCAGGAACAAATGAAACTGGCCTTGTCTCAGGTAGGCATGGAAAAACCGGGCCTGCTGATGGATTTAGTCGCTTCGTTCCTGACTGCCGATGGCGACAAACTTCAGCCCCTGCTCGAAGCGATTGACTTGTTCGAACGAAGCGACCTTCTGCTAAAATTATTGAAAGAGGAAATCGAGCTCAATGAGCTGCAACTGGATATTGAAAAACAAATCGAAGAAAAAATCTCGAAACAGCAGCGGGAATTCTTCCTGCGTGAACAGCTAAAGATTATTAAACAAGAACTGGGACTGGAGAAAGATGACAAAACCAGCGAAATTGAGGCGGTTGAAAAGAAAATTCAGAAGTTGGTCTTGAGTGATGAAGTAGCCAAAACTATCGAAGAAGAACTCAACAAACTGCTGACTTTGGAAAGTGGCTCGGCCGAATACCAGGTTTCACGCACTTACCTCAACTGGTTAACGGATTTACCGTGGGGCGTATTTTCTGAAGATAACTATGACCTGCCTAAAGCCCGAAAAATACTCGACGAACAACACTATGGCCTCAACGATGTGAAGCAACGCATTCTCGAGTTTGTAAGCACCATCGTGAAACGCCGCAAAGTATCCGGTTCGATCATTTGCCTGGTTGGCCCTCCCGGAGTTGGGAAAACCTCCATCGGTAAATCGATTGCTGATGCGCTGGGACGCGAATTTTACCGTTTCTCGGTTGGTGGCATGCGCGATGAAGCGGAGATTAAAGGTCACCGCCGGACTTACATTGGTGCCATGCCCGGTAAACTCATTCAAAGCCTGAAGCGAACCGGTGTTTCCAACCCGGTGATCATGCTCGACGAGATTGATAAAATCGGTGCCAGCTACCAGGGCGATCCAGCCTCGGCTTTGCTCGAAGTGCTCGACCCGGAACAAAACCGGGATTTTCTGGATCATTACATTGATGTTCGTTACGACCTCTCCAACATTCTGTTTGTGACAACAGCCAACCAGCTCGACACCATCCCCCGCCCCTTGCTCGACCGTATGGAAATTATCAAGCTATCCGGTTACATCCTGGAAGAAAAGGTTGAAATAGCCAAACGCTTCCTTATTCCCAAACAACGCAAAGAGCACGGGTTGAAAGCCAACGAGGTAAACATCACAGACACAGCTCTGGTGCAGATTGCCGACAGCTATGCCCGGGAAGCGGGTGTCCGTGGCATGGAAAACCAGATCAAAAAAATTATGCGCAAGGCCACGCTTTTGCTAACAGAGAATGGAGATGCGAAAATCAATGTCAGTAAAAACAATCTGGCTGAATTCCTGGGCCAACCGGTATTCACCACCGAAGAGCTATACAAAAAGTCCTTTCCCGGCGTCACCCTCGGGTTGGCCTGGACGGCCATGGGTGGTGCAACACTTTACATCGAAGCCCAAGGCGTAAAAGGCCGCGGCCCCGGTCTGAAACAAACCGGTCAGCTGGGTAGCGTCATGCAGGAGTCGACCGAGATCGCATACTCGTACGTCCAAAGCCTGCTTGAAGACGATAAAAAGGAGTTTTTCAAAAATCACCTGGTTCACCTGCATGTGCCGGCCGGTGCAACACCGAAGGACGGGCCGTCGGCAGGAATCACGATGGCTTTGGCCATGTACTCGCTGGCCATCAACAAGCCGGTAAAAAGGGGATTGGCCATGACCGGGGAATTAACGTTGACCGGGAAAGTATTACCGATTGGCGGCGTTCGTGAGAAAACCATTGCCGCCCGCCGGGTAAAAATTTTTGAACTGATCTTTCCGGCCGAAAACAAAAAAGACTTTGACGAACTGCCCGATTACCTGAAAGAAGGCATCACTGCGCATTTCATCGACTATTTTGACGAAGTACTCAAGATCGCTTTCGACAACAAATAGCCTTTATCGCTTAAAATTTTTTGTCTTCGAAGAACAACGATAGCCCGAATCGATTAAATTCGGACTATCATTTTTGCCTTCTTAGCTCAGCTGGTAGAGCAGCTCATTCGTAATGAGCAGGTCGCGGGTTCGAATCCCGTGGAAGGCTCTGGTTTAACAAGCTTCGAGTGCCGCCTGTAACTGCGTCACCAAGCCGTCCCTTTTTTTACGCGATGGGGTGTACCGCGCCCACAAGCGGGCTTTTTCGTATTTCCGGATATGATCCCAGCGCTGTCCGCTTCGCAGGTAAACTTCCACATCGGTACAGACAATGCAATAGCCGGAAAAAGGGCAAGCCGTTTCTCCCTGGTAATTACAAAAATCGATGTGATTGTCGCCCGACGAAAACTCCAGGTGTTCTTCGCGCCAAAAGCGGATAATAAATTCATAGCGCAGGTGCGGCGGAAAGTTAACCGGGAAATCGAGTACAAAATGATAAACCCGCAACAGTTTTTCGAGTTCGTTGGCCAAAATTGCCAGCTGTTTCTTGTCCAGTGTATCGTTTGCCGGCAGCAGTTCGCAGTCGATTCCGGTGATGGCCGATATGGGCTCCTTTTCACCGTAAAGGTATTGCCAGCCGGTATACGACCAGGCAGCGAATTCACCGCCGGGTTCCAGCGGATGTGGATTTTCCGCGCGTTGGCGAATGGTTTGCACCAGTTGTTCAAAACCATCGCCTCGATTTAACAGTCCTTCGGGATTTGTCATTGTTTTCTGTTTTCTGATTTGACATGTTTAGCTCTCATCCCTGATTCCCAAATAATGCGTTGCGTGTTTTTAACTGCTGATGTGATTTTGCCGGGATCGTTACAGGCCCGCTACTTCGGTGTTTTCTTCGCGGGTTTTCGAAGCTTTGAGTGTCGCCATCGTCTCGCCGATCAACTCGTCAATTTCAGCTACATAAGTCTGCATAGCCACATCTCCGGTTTCTTCGGCGAAGGTTTCCAGGGTCTCCACCAGCTTGATGATCGCAAGACGCAATGGCGTTCGATACTTCGACACGGTTGGTACCTCGATGGCCCCCTTCTGAATACGCTGCTCCTGGATGGCTTCAAACCCGGCCTGCGCCTCCGTGAGCGGCGTAAGCCACATGACCGGCAGGTTGAGCAAAGCGACTTCGGCAGCATAGTAGGCGTTCATTTCTTCAATACACTTGGCAATAGCCGTTGTTTCCTCGTCGTAGCTGTAAGTCTGGGCACTCCAGCCGTATTTCCGAATCAACGCTTCCAGCTTTTCAGCTGCAGCACGAATGCTCCCGTCCGGGCTTTTCAGAAAGGAACTGATATAGGATTTCATCCCGTTGAAGTACTGATCGCGTTTATCGTCGGCAGCCGCAGCTACAGGCGTTAAGGGATCTTTGGGGTCGTATTCCACTCCTTTGCTGAACGACTGGTATATTGTTTCCAGTTTCACAGCGAGCGAGTGAAGAACTCCGTCTGATAGTTTGGTTGAGTCGACAATATTTAACAGGGCGCGAACAAAAGCGTAAAACGCCGCCCCATTGAAGTAGTTGAAATTTAGTCCATTTTTCATTACGATAATTTTATTTCCTTAAGTTTGAATAGATTGATCGGGAGACCGGCCTACCGGCCTCTGCAACAGACCTGCTTAGACAAGACCTGCTTACCGATAGCTGTTTTCGAAAAGATCTCTTTTCGTTAGGTAATCAAACAATTCCGGACACCAACTCGTGTTGTCCCATGGTCAGGCAACTGGCTTCTCCCTGCTGCGAGTTGAAGCTTTTCGCCAGGCAACCAGCTTCTCGTTGCTGCCGATTGAAGCTTTTCGCCAGGCAACTGGCTTCTCCTTGCTGCCAGTTGAAGCTTTCCGCCAGGCAACTGGCTTCCCCATGAGCCGGTTCGAGCTTTTCGCCTGGCAACTGGATTCCCCTTGCTGCCGGTTCGGCCCTGTCAACCGTTGACAAGCTTCCCAGGGGAGCAGTTTTAGCGTTGAAACCGCTTAAAAGTTTAATTGTCCTTGAAAAATCACATCAGCATGTCAAAGAACACGAGAGGTTTAGGACCCTGAAGGTCCTGATTGTATGCGTTTACTAGTTTTTATGGATTTGTTCGTTTAAAGCCTGCTCGTACAGCGGACGAAGATCGTCGTAAATAACCTTTGCACGCAGATCGCCATCAGCTGCTTTTTCCTTCACATGGTAGTAGTAGGCGGTTGCATGGCAGTAGGCCTTCTGGTCGAAAAAATCCCGCAGTTGTGCGATCACCGGTAAAACGTCTTTTAAAACGTCCTGCAATTTCCGGTATCTCTCCTCATCCTCGGGACTCAGCCAGTCCTTTTCTTCGTACTTTTTCATCTGTCCGATGATTACTTTCATGTCTACTGCGATCTTGAGTGCGAGCTCAACCAGCTTAATTTTGCTTTCTTGTTTCATAATCCTGTTTCCTCTTCATAACGGATTTGATATGGCTATGCAAAAAACACACCATCTCCGGGTTTCATAAAGTTTGTACCGATTCGAAATAAGTCTATTATTAGTCCTGTCAACCTGTTACAAATGCGATTCGAGTATTAAATTTACGACATTCTTTTGTTCAATTCCAAATCCATTTTGAGAAAATTGAATATAATTTGCAACATGCTATATGGAACGAAACGAGTCATCATGTACCGCAATCGGTGTCGTCAGGCTCCGGCTACCGGTTTCCCGGCTTTGGCTTCAAACCATCCAGATTGCAAAAACAAAAGAGCCATGGGGAACATGACTCTTTTGGCGGCTAACAGGAAGGAAGGGAAGTGGGAAACCTGCAGCCTTTTTCAACTATATTGCTTTTAGAATTTGCGTTTGTTCTATTTTAAATCCGGCATCTCGTCGCGTGTAATCACGTCACTGTTATTGAATGCATCAATCCACCAGTCAGCATTGGCGTGTTCGTGATCGGTACTGCTGAAATCACTCTCATTAACATCGTTTGTTCGGTTGTAATCGTACCAGGGCATGAAATAAGACCATTTTGCGCCGGCTGACCATTGGCTGGAAATCGTGGCAACACTTCCGCATTCGCTTAAGGTTACCATCTTGGTGTTGTAAGTCTCTTGAATCCCGGTGTAGGCTGCTGCAATTGCCGCAGCATCCGGTTGGTTGTAAATATCCCGTCCAACGATATCCACATAAGCATCACCCGGATAAAAGGCATTGTCTTTGGTTTGCGTTGTCCATACCCAAATGAGGTTATTCAAGCCCTGCGCTTCGAAATAGTCGAACATATAAACCCACAACGCCTTATAAGCGTCGGCACCATCGGCGCCCCACCAAAACCAGGCTGTTCCTCCGTTATATTCATAAATATTGCCGGCTGCTTCGTGCAAAGGCCGCCAGATAACGGGGATATTTTTTGCCTGCAAAAGCTTGAGGTAACCAGCCATTTTCTCCAAATCAGCGTCAATAACGTCCTTTTCCCAACGTCCTGCCACTACCGCATTGGCTGCGCTGAAACTGTTGTTTTCGGTGTAAAACGAAAAGGTTTCCGAGCCTTCCGAAACCGGCACATTCCAATGCCAGCCGGCAGCCACCAACCCATTCTCATTCCACCAATCCTCAACAACAGCCGTATTTGAATAATCGATCCAGTTGGCCGGCGAGCTTTGCAGATGCACATAGTCGAACGTGGCCATCGCCGGATACTTGCCGGTATGCTGATACACCCACTCGGCTTCATTTACATTCCAACTCACATTGGCCATTGCTGCCGACACCGCTTTGCTCCCGTAATTCTCCAACAGGAATTGAAACACATTGACTGCCTCCGGCGACGGATTAGCCGTCACAAGCGTTTGATTCAGGTTAACCGGAATCGATGCTTCGGTTGTAAAGGAAAACTGAACGGACTCGGCCAACAGCACGCCATCCATATTGATTAAAGACCCTTTGGGAATATTAACCACATAGGTTTCACCTTTCACCATGGCCGCAATAATCCGTATTTTAGTGTATGCTTCCTCAACATCCACCGCGTTACCATTCACCGTTATTCCGTGGTTTTCGACCAGGTAAACTACCTCGCTGAAGGTCACTTCAATTTGGGTTGAAGGACTGACATTCTCATCATTATTTGCAGGTACGCTGCTTTTAAATACAGGCGGTTCCTTGACAACTTCTTCCTCGCTGCCCGAGCAGCCCAGTAAGAAAATCAACGCTAAAGCAACTACTATTTTAGTCTTCATGTTTATGTATGCTGAAAAAAAGAAAGACCGTTCAGACAATCAAACGGCCTTTCCCAAAAATTAAAGAAATCTACTTATTTAAGGTCAAGTCTGAAATTATCGAATGAAATGCCGGCTGGAATTGGTCCTCCATAAAGACCATTGGTTCCGCTGGACAAATCCAATGTTCCGGACAATCCCAATGCCGTTGCTGGAACAGATATGGTTATCCATTTTCCGTTTGTTGAAGCCGGTAATAATCCTGAACCATACCAATACCAGCCGTCTCCCAGCACAAATTGCAAGGCCGCATTTTCAGCTCCCGTCACTCCTTCCTCTATCCTGACATCCAGCTTGAACGCATAGTTATCAATGTTCGCGACAACCGGTCCTAACGCGCCGTTAGCCTGGTGGTTACAGTTAATCAACCATGCATCTCCTGAAGCTTCTGAATTAATTCTGAAGAACGTATTACCATTCTCTTCCAGTATTTCTGAAATACCGGACCAACTATTATCCCAATAACCATTGTGATCACCATGTTGCTCGTAATCATTGATCATGATTGTTGTTGGTAAAATCGGGTCCGTTCCCGGTATTTTAAACTCAGGAGAGGTGATTTCTGTCAGATCAAAGGCGATTAACTTTAAGGTAACCGTTCCGGAAGTTGCATTTTCGGGAACATAAACTTCGATCATCGTTTCCGACCGTATTCCATACTGCGTTGCCTTAATGCCATCCTGGAATATGACGGACTCTACAAAATTCAGTTTTGTACCTTCAATAACCATTAGTTGTCCCGGATAAACCTCACTCGTAATTGAGGTGATAACGGGCGTATTCGGAGTGGTAATATCCAACGATTCGGTAGATTCCACCTGATCTCCATTGATTGTAACAAGTTTTATAGTGCCACTTTCGGCCGCTTCGGGAACAGTCACCGTTAGCGAAGTTTCAGAATCGGGAGCGACGTCAACACTTAAATTGCTGTTGAACACCACAGACCTTACCAAATCCAGATCCGTTCCGGTAATGGTAATATCATTGCCGGCAATAAGCGCCATTGGATCTATCGCAGTGATTGTTGGTTTAACCAGGCTCAGCTCAGCACTGACCGCGCTCTTATTCGAAAGCGTTGATACGGTTACCGGTCCTGTCACCGCCTCATCGGGCACAGTGACTTGTATTTCAGTTTCTGATTGGCTTACGATGGTTGCCTCAACGTCTCCACTAAATGTAACCACCGATACAAGATCGAGATCGACTCCCGTAATCGTCAAATCAGCCCCCGTTTTACCCGGATTTGGAGCAATTGCAGTAATCGTTGGTGCCATCATCGTCAACTCATCAACTGATTCAATTTTTAGATTTGAAGCGGTGATCACCGCGATGGTGCCATCCTGCGCATCTACCGGCACAGTCACCTCAATTTCAGTTGCACTCTGCGACACGAAAACGTCTTCGCCAACACTCTTATTCCCGCTAAATACAACTGTTTTAACCAAATCCAAATCGGTACCACTTAGGGTTAATGTTTCCCCGGCTTTGATTTCAGCTGGCGTAAACGATCCGATTTCGGGTAGCGTGACATACAAGGTATCCTCTGTTGCAATGACAATCGGATCGGCCGCACCGTTGGAAATAGCGATTGGACCCGTTTGTGCTTCTGCGGGAACAATCAGCTTCAACTCTTTTCTCGATTGACTGGTAAACAGGGTACTGTCAATGCTTATATTGTCCGAGAAAATAACTTCAGCAATCAAATTCAAATACTCACCGGTGATTGTCAATTCACTTCCGGGTTTTATTGAATCCGGCGTAAAGGCATCAATGGCTATTGGTTCCGAATAGCCCATCTGTGTCTTCGTTACGATATCCCCTTGCGGGGTTTTCAATGTCACGAAGCCCACTTCAGCCGTTTGCGGTACTGTTAAGGTCAACAGGGTTGAAGTAACCGATGTAAATTCAGCTGCCGAAATTTCAATATTATCCGGAAGAATAATTGATGTTACCTGATCCAGGTTTTCGCCAATAAACTTGAGTTCAGCTCCACGGGCAATTGGCATCGGACCGTAACTGAACAGTTCGATTTTGCTACCGCCGTTATCGTCGTCATCATCATTGCATGATACCAGGACCATGCTTGCACCTGCCACAAATAAAATCAGAATGAGCAGGAAATGTTTTATTTTATTATTTAGTCGATTTTTCATTTCTGTCAGTTTCTAATTTTTAATACTTATTGGGCACAATTCTGAAATTGTCAAAACACATGTCACAGTCTAAAGCAGTTCCTCCGAAGATCGTTAACCGGGTATAGTAACCATCAATGGTGACTATCATTTCGGATCCTGCAGCAACATAGGCATCCACCATTTCTTTAAACGATATCGTCACTGTCGCCCAATTCCCTTCGCTATCGTACGGAGGATTCCACGTATATGAGCCGGGGTCATAACCTGTTAACCCCAAAACGAGCCTTACACCACTACCGTTAAACGGTTTTAAGGTATTGACTTCAAATTTCAGGCTGTACAACTCGGGATGCAAGATGGCATCATCAGGTATATTTTTGCTAAGAGCTCCCATGTCAGAGGGTGAGCCGGCAGCAACATCTGTCCAGCCCCAGGCCCCGATTTGCTGCTTGACACGGATATAGTTTCCGTTGATCAGTTCCGGATCTCCAGTCCCCGGATTTGACACCACATAATTTGAACCCGCCCAACCAACGAAAGGATCGCTATTGAGTACGATATTCCGGTCGTCACGGAATTTGAAGGAAGACAAGCCGGTTCCAAAATTTGATCGCACAGCTAGTTGTCCAGGAGACGTTCCCTCAGGCACCATCACTTTGATCGTTTCATCTTCAACCGAAACAACTTCCCCCTCCAAATCTCCGGGGAAAATAACAGTGAGCGGCTCGTAGAAATAATTGCCGTGAATAACTGCGACACCACCATCATTCACATATTCACAATCCATTGAGGTCACACTTGGTTTGTTAATAGCTACTGTAAAATCGTGTGCCAAACTCGTTCCGTCGTCAAAATACAACACCAACTGGTTATTTACTTCTTCCGGAACCTCCGCCGGAACACGAACCAAAACAGACGAATTTGTAATGTACGGGGTTGTGATTTCAGCTGCAATATTGTTGAATTCAATGCGAACAGTACCACCCAGGTTTTCGCCCATAATGGCTATCAGTTGTCCCTGACCGGCGCTTACAATCAACGAATCGGCTGATTCCGGCGCTGTAATCCGGACATAGTCAATTCTCGGGACTCCTGAGGTATCCTCGTCATTACATGCACTGTAAATAGTCCCGAGTGTGATTACGACCAGTGCCAGATATATGTATCGAAATTTTGTTTTCATCTTTATCAATTTAAATTTCAAACTAGTAACTCCAGGATTAGTTACTTGCTGCGTAATAATCAACCGGATCTTCTGTCAAGCTTGGCATAGCTCCTAAATCAGCCGTTGGAATAGGCAGGTAAAAATTTCCTTCGGTCGCCGTAACTGATCGCTCTGTATGCCATGACGTTTTTACGAATTTCCAGGAGTTCGGATTTGGGTAGACATCCGGGTAGATGGCGAATAAGCCCCGATCCTGATTATTCAGGATGCTCAACGCCTTAGCTTTGTCGTAAGAGAAAATATTGCTCAAATCGTACATGAACATACTTTCCATCGCAAATTCGAGGGTTCTCTGTTTGAATACATCATCGAATGTGAAGTACGTTTTATCCCCATCTCCTTCTTCGTTTGGCAGATTACTTAACCCTGCCCGGCGACGAATTATATTGACATATTCCAGTGCCGTTGCATCCGACGATTGCTCATCGTTTCCAAGCGTTGCTTCCGCATATATCAGGTATATCTCAGCCAAACGGAGCATGTAGGTATTGTTCGGATAGTGTTGAGAGGAAGCCTCTCCACCTACGTCTCCAGCCTTACCAACGATGTATTTTTTTGTACAGGCGAAGCTGGCATCGCTGGTGTTATTCGGGTAAATACATTCCCGCTGACCAACAGTTCCATCATCCGCCGTATAATCCTGTGTGATTTCCGGATAATGTGCTCCCGGCAACATGAATGTGTTATACAATCGGGTATCGAGTGTCGCCCCCTGAATCGTATCACCGGTTGTACCAACCTGGTTAATCCCCTCATATTGAGAAATTATATACCAGGATGCACCATAAGCTCCTCCCCATCCATCGCCATTACCAATGTCGGAGCTGTAAGCTAAATAGGCAGGTACTGAATTACTGGGTCCCCACGCAGTGGAGTATACCCATTGCAGTTCAAACAGCGATTCATTGTTATTATCGTAATTATACAGGAACAGCGACCTGTAATCATCCAACAACGACTTACCGCTATTTTGAATCACATCCTGTGCATAATATCGGGCGCTGTCCAGGTACATTTCATTGCGGACTCCACCAGCTGATTCAACACCTGCACGCGACAAATAGAAACGGGCCAGCATCCCTTCGGCGGAGTACTTTGTAATGCGTCCAGTGGCGTACGGTTCTTCAGGCAGATCAGTGATAACTGCCCGCATCTCGCTGGTCAAGAACTCCCAGATACTTGAAATCGTATTTCGTTTAGTATCTGTTGAGTTCATGATCTCAATGTTGTCTGTAATAATTGGAACAGCTCCCCATGCCAAAACCAGGTTGCGATAAGCACAAGCGCGCATAAACCGAGCTTCTGCAATGGCCATTTGTTTTACTTCATCCGAAACATCTGCTGTAGCATAGGTATTGATATTTCGGATCGCCAGGTTCGACTGTTGAATCACTGTAAAAAAGGCATTCCAGGCAGCAATGACTTCTGAATTGTCGCCGTTGGCGTTAAACGCACCAAATTCCCGGCTATTCCACGGAGCCATCAGAATACCGCTTCTTAAGTCTCCAATGCTAAAAGACGCTTTATCGTTGTAATCAAACCACATCCGGCTGTAAAGCGGAGCGGTTGCTGCCATCACTTCTTCGTCAGTTTTATAGAAATCAACGTCGGTCAGTGAATCTTCAGGTGGTCTCACCAAATAATCCTCAGAACAATTGGTAAGAGCAAAAAATCCAATGAGGCTGATTAGCCAGCTATATTTAAATATCTTCATAATTTTTGCTTATCAAAAGTTTACCATCAAATTAAACGTATAGGTTGGAGTCAACGGGTAACGTCCGGTGTCAATTCCTATGGCCTGGTTGGCACTGGAAGCCTGACTTCCGACATAGGAGCCAACCTCAGGATCATAACCTTTGTACTTCGTCATTGTATAGATGTTCTGAGCACTAAATGCGAGTCGGACGCTTTTAACAAAGCCTGTTTTGTTCAATAACGCCGCTGGCACAGTGTACCCCAGCGTTATGTTTTTAATTCTGATAAATGATCCGTCTTCCACCCATCTGCTGGAAAAACGAGTCCAGTTGCTATTAGGCCCATATGAAATCCGGGGTAAATCGGTATCCGGATTGACCAGATACACATCCCCATCTCCGCTGGTCGCTAGCTTTGCGTAGTCTATTGCGTCTGTCATGAGGTTTCTCCCTACATTGATCTGCGACGGGTTCGAATTAACCATGCGCACATAATTGTAAATATCGTTTCCATAATTGAACGTGATCATGACACTTAAGTCCAAACCTTTATAAGTGAAGTTATTGGTTAGACCACCAAAGAACTTTGGCCATGGATTACCGATGTATGTCCGGTCATTAACATCAATAACTCCTTCAGCACCATCCTCTCCGCCAACATTTTTATATTTTACGTCACCAACCCAGACACCATCCTCACTGATTTCTAGTCTATTCCCATTCGCGTCGGTTGGAATTGCACTGTTATAAATTTCGTCAACAGAGTTGAAAATTCCGTCGTATTTATACCCCATAAACATCCACGGCGAGTAACCAACGGCTGTTCGCTGTGTCCAGTTATTCATCCACCACGAAGTACGATCGAAGAATCCCAGTTCACTATTAAGCGTTTCCACTTTTGTTTTAACACCGGAGATATTAAAATCCATATCCCATCTAAAGTTGGTTGTCTGGATGTTCGTTGAATTCAAAGCAAACTCCCAACCTTTATTGCTGATTTTACCGGAGTTTACAGTCGGAGAACTGGCTCCTCCATTACCCGAACCTCCCATGAATCCGGGAAGACTTGCATCAAAAATCAGGTTATTCGTTGTTTTCTTGTAGATATCCGCTTTTATCTGAATGCGATTCCCAAACAAGTGGATATTGATCCCCAAGTCGTTGGTCATGGTTTCTTCCCATTGTAAATCCGGGTTGGAAATTTTACTTGGCGAGAAGCCTGTTCCCCATTCGGTCGCGGTGGTCTGTAAAGGGGAATAGATCCCGGCCCCTCCTCCTGAGTTACCGGTTAACCCGGTTTCGAAACGGAGTTTCAATTCATTCATGAAAGGCATATCAAACCAGCTTTCATTACTGATTCTCCAGGCTGCCGAACCAGCAGGGAACACTCCCCATCGGTTATTAGCACCAAAATTGGAAGAACCATCCCCTCGTATCGAGGCCTGAACAAGATACCGATCGTTGTAATTGTAATTAACGCGTAAAAGATAGGATTCCATGGCCCAGGAACTGCTCCCGCCACTGGCAACAGAAGTACTTTCATCACCAGCATTCAAATCCATGATATCATTGGTCAGAAAGCCCGTGCGGGAACCCGTATTTTGTTTCCAACTTCCTTCTTTGTATTCGTGCAGAGTAGTGGCATCGATGGTGTGCTCTCCAAATTTATTGTTGTACGTTAACTGTTGATCCCAGCTGTAAAAAGTACTAACTCCCATAAAATCGCTAAAGCTGGCCCGATCAACTACATACCAGCCAATCTTCATCTTCGGACTAAAATAGATCGCATTACGGGTATCGTAACTTCCGTTTACTGATGTTCGGAAAACAAGGCCTTTCACGAGATCAGCCTCTAGATTGAAACCGCCATTGAGCTCTCTCCGCACATTTTCATTCGTTCTTAAACTGGCAATAGCGACCGGATTAATCGGCGCATATTGATTGGACCCTTCTTTTGTTTCAAATCCACCCCAGCTGCCATCGATATTCTTAACAGGTACTTGTGACGTGTTTTGCAAAGCATTACTGATAACCCCTTCCTGGGTGGTGGTTAAAATTTCTTTGATCTGTCTGAAGTTGCCGTTTTCCCGTAACCGCAACCACTTTCTGGGCTCCTGTGAGGTATTTATTCGTAAGTTATAGCGTTTAAATCCCGAACCTGTAGCTACGCCCTCTTGATTTAAAAACTCTCCGGAAATATAATAAGTTGACAACTTCCCTGCTCCACTAAAACTAATTTGATGCTTCTGCATGGGAGCATTTTTAAATAATTCCTCTTGCCAATCTGTACCTTCACCCAAAATCGAGGGATCAAGGAATTCTTCCGGCGTAGTCCCTCCTGCAATTGCATGAAATTCTTTGACCATTTGAGCGTATTCCCTCAGGTTCATCACATCCAAATGCTTAGGTGTGGTTTGAACTGAATAAGAGAAATTGTAAGTGATATCGGCCTCTCCTCTTCGCCCCCTTTTAGTTGTAATAATAACAACACCGTTCGTGGCTCTGGACCCATAAATAGCAGTTGCTGATGGCCCTTGAAGGATTTGAACATCCTCAATATCCGAAGGGTTGATACCTGACAAAGCGTTAGATGAACTTGTATTTCCATACTCTACAGAGGAGCCGCCAATCTGAAGACCATCTATCACATACAATGGTTCAGTTGAGCCATTGATGGTACTAACTCCCCTAATTATCATAGACATTCCACCACCGGGTTGACCTGAGTTCTGAGTGACATAAACACCAGCGGCCCTCCCCTGAATCGCTTGCTCCAAGGTCGTATTGACCGTCTTTTCCATTTGTTCGGTGGATACACCGACCTGAGCTGTTGTTAGATTCGTTTTCCGTACAGAACCATAACCTACTGCAACAACTTCCTCCAAGCCGATTGTTTCTTCTTCCATAACCAAGTCAATCACCGATTTCCCGGCAACCGGCACTTCCTGTGATTTCATACCTACGAACGTATAAACAAGAATCGCATTCGACGGAACATCCGGCAAGGAATATTTACCATCGAGGTTTGTAATCGTTCCTGTACTCGTTCCCTTAATAGCAATTGTTACTCCTGGTAAAGGTTCATTCTGCTCATTTAGAATGGTTCCCGAAACAGTAATCGTCTGTTCGACCTGCGTTACTCTCTGATTGGGCGATAGCACAATCTGTCTACCAAGTATGGTATACCTGATCGAACTTTCACCAAACAGTTCATGGAGCACCTCGGCAATATCCGAGTCAGTGGTCGTTAACGTATAAATTTCATTTAAATCCAGTTCGGAGCGGTTATACGCAAATCGATACTTACTTTGACTTTCAATTTGCAGGAGTACCTCTTCGAGTTTAGCTCCTCGCTCGGAGATCGATATTTTTGCTGATTGAGTATATGAATCAAGCGCAAACGACTCGAATACACAAACCAACATGAAAATAAGTGCTATACGCATCATACGAATGATTTTTTTTAAGGCATGATGATCCCACACCTCACACCTGTTCATTTTTTTCATAAATTTGGTTGTTAGTGAAATTTATAAACTCATAGATTTTACAATCGAAGCAGGACGGCATAGCAGTGCTTTCCTGCTTTTTTACATTTCATTCAATCCATTTTCTTTTTTAGTTTTAGTATGATTTTCTTTTTAGTAAAACTGTTATTATCAATCATATTTCGCTCAACGACCTCATATTCCACCGGGAACAAAAGGGCTATTAATGCTAAAGCTTCCTCCAGACTTTCATCTTCAAGCACCAATCGAACTTTCTTGTCCTTTAGCTCTTCCGACTCTAGTACTATATCTGTATTGTAAAACCGACTCAGTTTTACGCAAGTTTCTTCAAGAGACAAATCATGCAAAATGAGTTTTCCATCCTTCCATGCCAGAAAATCGTGCACATTTACAATCGATTTTGAGAGTTTGTTCTCTTTAATATTGAAGACCATTCTCTCATTTGGCTTTAGCTGTCCGACCTCCTTTTCGTGCACATTTAGGCTGACACTTCCCTGTTCCAACACCACCTCGCAGGTGTTTTCATCGGAATAGGAAACGACATTGAACTTTGTTCCCAAAACTTCAATATTCAATTTGGAAGGGGTTGTTACCTGAAAGGGATACTTTTCATCGAGGTGATGAACATCAAAATAAGCCAGTCCATCCAACTCAACAGTTCGTACAGCATCGTTGTCAACATGGTATTTAAGCACCGAATTGTAGCCCAACCAACCGGTTGTACCATCGGGCAATGTAAACTGGCTACGAAAACCATCGTGCGAGTAAAACTGAATTTCCTGTGCGGGTATACCTGCAGTCTTGCTGCGCGTAAAATAAATCGCACCCGCTATTATTAAGCCAGCAACCAATATGGCTGCAATTTGCCTAAACTGGAAAAGCAAGCGATGTTTACCGCCTGTTGTCTCGCCATTCTGTTCAAGCAAAAAATATTGTTTGTGGAAATTATCAACCGGGGCAAGATCGGAATCAGAGTCAGGATCGAAGTTCTCCCATTGCTCCCGAATAGCTTCTTTGACCTGTTTGTTTAAATGCTCATCCGCAAAATACTCATCCAGCTTTTTGTAGTCAGCTAAACTACCTTTTTGAGCAAAAAGGCGCTCTATGCGGTTTCTTTCAATGGTCATTTTGCTGGTTAGTTTTACTGGTTATATCCTGCAACCGGAAAAACGTACCTCTCAAATGATCTTTTTTTCTGATTTTTTTTCTTCGGCTTTAATGAAGGAATAAAAAGAAAAGAAAAAACTCCTGCATTTCCCGGTCACTGGTCATAGCCGAAAACATATATTTTCGGGCGATAGAAAGTTGATTCTTCACAAACTGTTCTGTAAGATCCAGCCTCTGGGCTATTTCCTTATTTTTCAAGTCCTGTCGATACCGCAGCAGAAATATCTCTTTCCTCCGATCCGGCAATTGGGCAGCAAGTTTATCCAGCTTTCGAATGAAAAGATTGTAGTCAAGCTGCTCCTCATCTCCACTAGTTTCCAAAACATATTCAGACGCAAACTTCCGGATATTTTCTTCTTCCTTACTTTTTTTCAGATAGCGCTTTCGAATGTTGTTGTAGGCAATTGTGAATAAATAAGACTGAAAAGAGGTTTCCGTCTTGAGAGAATGTCTGTTTTCCCAAATTTTCAGAAAAACTTCATTCAACACATCTTCTGCATCTTGTTTCTCTCTTAAATATTTCCGGGAAAACAGAAATACCTTCCTATTGTACCTGTCATACAATATTCTGAACGATTGAATACTTCCGTTCCGAACTTGAGAAACAAGCGTATCGTCTCTATTTTGGCCTCTGTTTAGCAAGGTTAGTTTCAGTTATGGGTCGTTGGTTAGAACGAATTTAGAAGAAATTCCCTAATTTTTGTCATATTTCTGAAACGCGTTTTTATGTTTGAAAAGCATTAATTCAGAAAAACTGCCCACATTACAACCAAAACAAGTTATAAAAAAGGCAACCCTTTTGAGTTGCCTTTATCGCTGTTGTGTCTTTTTTTAGTCTTTAACCCGGCTAAACCGTAAGGTCTTAACCATCCAGTCAGGCAAGGACTTTTTGGGATCCCGCCCTTTCAGGTTCATGTACCAGCCTAATTTTTCAATGATTGGTAATTTGTGAGTTTCAACAAATTCAATTGGTGTTCCATCCGGATCAGAGATATAGGAGAAATGCCCGGCAGCAACACCCATGTCGAAACTGTCGGCGCTATTGACGGTGAAGGGGAATCCTTTTTGTTCAGCTTCTTTTTGCAGAAACTCCATCCCCTGAATATCGAAACACAAATGAATGTATCCCAATTCGCCCCAAATCCGTTCGCGGAATATTTTATCCGGTGTGCGTTCCAAAGCCTGCACCAACTCGATTTGAGTAGGTCCCAAAAGTCGACTGAAAGGTCCGGTTCTGTGCTTATGTTTTAACAATACCCGGCGGTACTTTTCGTTTCCTCCAGGTAAAACAGCAAAGTCCTCAAACACGCCCGTTTGATCGTAAATCACCTGGTCGTATTCTAAAATCCCCGAATATACCTTCAGCGCTTCATCAATATCGGATACGCCGATAACCGTACCGGCAACGCCACCTGTTGGCGACTCTTGTTTCATATAAACATGGGAATCGGCAACCACTTCGAAAATATTGTTGTACGGGTCAATCAGATAGTAATGTAAATTTTCCTGTGGATCCCTGATCAGTTCACCCAAAATATTCAAGCCCATCTCGCCGTGCAACTTGTAAGCCTTTTCCACATCACTACATTTCATCTTGATAATGAAAATCCCGCAATCGCCCAATCTTACATCAAACACAGGCGGCTGTGAAACTTGCTGGGTATGCTGCCAAATCTCGAAACCGCCGCCGCCTTCCATGTTCATGGCCAAAGCAGCGTAGCGATCGCATTCCTTACCATTTGTGTAGTGCTTCATAAGCTTTGCTGTCGCTGTATCTTCAAAAACGCAGATATCCATTCCGAAAGCTTTCCGGTACCATTTCCAAGCTTGTTTTGCATTCACTACGCCGATACCTACCTGCTGTATACCGCAAATGTTTTTCTTCATATTCAGGGTGTATATTTTTCAAGAGCTTGCGCCCTAATTTTTAATTTTAGTAACCATTTTAAAGAATAAAGCCGGGAAAAAACGACGAATGTGAACCATCATCAACTCTTTTCGACCGACCAAAATCTCTTTTTTATTTTTCCTGATCGCTTTGACGATCTGTGCAGCACATTGATCAGCCGGCATTCCGTTAGCTTGGCCAGCATCCATTTTATTGTAGGCCTGTCCGGTTTCCGTCATGGCATTTTTCGATACATTCGTATTTATCCGCCCCGGTGAAACAATGGTAACATCAACACCATCACCAACCAGCTCGGCCCTCAATGCCTCAAAAAAGCCTTGCAAAGCATGTTTTGATGCGCTGTAGGCCGTTCGCATCGGGAACCCAAATTTCCCGGTTATACTGCTGACAACGACTAAATGACCACCACCAGTTTTCAGCATTTGTGCCAACACCAGTTTTGATAAGCTAATGACACTGAAGAAATTCAGTTCCATGATCGCACGATCAATTTCAATTGGAGTTTCTTTTGCCCAGGAGCGTTGACTTCGCCCGGCATTATTTACCAGCAAATCAATCCGACCAGCCTCCTTTACAACAGCATCAACCAGTTTCGGGAAACCTTCAATTTTAGAAAGGTCAACCGGCTGCACCCAGCACTTGGATGTATACTCGAGGCACTTCTTTTTAACCACTTCCAGCTTTTGAGCATCGCGTGACGAAAGAACAGGAAATGCCCCCTCACGTGCAAAAGCGTAAGCCAATTCCTCTCCAATCCCGGATGAGGCACCCGTTATCCAAACAACTTTCCCGTTGAGGTCTTTCATTCCTTGATTTTAGCCTGTTTTAGAAACTCATTTCTGTGCGGAAAAAGATACCATTTTTATCTGTAAAATCACTATTCTTATACGCTCCGCCTAACTTTCGGACATACTCAACGCGCAACACTTTAAATATATTCGTAAAGCCAAATCCAATTTCAGCATAGGGCTTATTCTTCTCATTATGATAGTAATCAGGCAGATCAAAAACCCCTTTATACCCGTTAGTCAACTGTCCGTAGTGTACCTTTAACGACACAATTTCCCTCAATTTTAAATTTCGAACCAATGGTATTTTATTTAACACAACACCTCCACCGTTCAAATATGTATGCAAATTTGTGTAGGCATTATGGGCAAACGAAGCATGATGAAGCAGATTGTATCGGAACTTTGCATAGCCCAAAGACATTGATCCAACGGGCAGATCCAATTGATCATAGGGTGCGTCGCCAAACATATAACCACCGTTCAACATGTAGTTGATAAACATTTGACCAAGCACAAACCGTCCCTGGATTGAAGCATGAAAGCGAGCATAGAGCCCAAACTCTTTTTCCATATCAGGTACCGAAACATGCCCCAAATCCAGCCCAATATCAATCACCGGTATCGGATTGACGTAATAAATCCGATCGAAAAAATACATGTCGTAGTGTTGCCCAAATGCAAATCGGGCATCGAAAAGCACACCAACGTTTGTAAAGTTATTGTAGGCAACCCCGTCTTTGGTAAATGAAACAAAAGGTGTACTGTAATTCCAATTCAGATAGGGCGAAGCCTCTAAATGAAAATCGTTCGGACTGTTGTATTCAATTCGTCCTTCAAGGTATCTTTCCTCTTTCAGGTACGGATTTTTCTCTTTGGTGGTAAATACAGCAATGAAATTACCATTCCCTTTGTTGTTCGGATTGTGTTTGATAAATCTCAGGAACCGATCCTGTGAAACCAGGTTGTAGTCATTATAATACCGGAAGCGTAGCAAAAATTTATCCGTCTCTCCCGGTTGGTAATCGAAATTGGCTCCGAACTTAAATTCTTTATTCCGGGTACCGTATCCTAAAAATCCTCCTATCGAAAAACGCTCAAACATTTCATCACTTGTCCGCAAGGGAATCGTAAGCCGATTCCCCTCAATCTCATTCGTCGAATAAATGTCGAAAAGCGGCCCAATATCAATTTTTCCGGCATTGTAAAAACCGGTCAACGCCACTCCCCCAACCTTATCAACACCTTTAACAATACTCTGGTCCTTCAAATTATCGACACTGGAATACGTGTCTTCTCCCAGCTTATCGACTGCAAACTCCGGTTGGCTTTTCCATTCGCGCGCCTTCACATTATCTAGTCTGGGCGAATTTGAGTAGTGCGTCGTCTTGTTGATCAACCAATTCCCACTTGATACATTTTGCAACCTTTGGGAGCTATATGCAGCCGTAGAGTCTTTATTGGTAAATAAAGACAAATTTATATCGACCTTTTTCTCATCGAAAAAGTAATCACCGTCAGGTTTGTTATGGTAAATGGCACTGCCGTGAAAACCATTGATGAAATTTAGGTTCGCTTTCCCCGAAATATAAGCATCGATCTCTTTCAGGGCGTAGGTCTCGGCATCAACCGTGAAGCTTCCGGAAAACAGCGGATTTCGAGGGTTCTTCGGCGCGTAAGTTAAATGGTAATATTTCTGATCCCCGTCGAAAATCGTATCGTTGAAATAAATATTATAAAACGATTGTGCCGATTTGGCAATCGGAGAAATAAACCCGCGATCCATAATCTTAATCTGCTCCTCGTAAAAGTCCATGTCGACGGCAACATTGATCAAAATATAGCTTTCAATGAAGGAGATTGACCGGGGAAAAATCCCGTCTTTCTGTGAATAAACAAAATCAACTGAATCAGCCGAAATATCTCTTGCTTCTTCCAACAAGTAAATAGGTGAAAAACGCAGATCCTGCCCTTCCATCTCAACCGTCACGTCCTCCATATTATCGAAGAAACGACTTACTTTGGCCGTCGTATCAACAGCGATATAAACGGTGGTATTTTCAATCTCTTTGTAGTTCGGAACCTGCTTCAGCCGATCCTGATTCGCTTTCTTATTCCTTTGAATCCGGCTAAAGACAAGCTTGGCAAAAGGAATATCCGATTTGACAGTAACTTCATCGATTTGCTTAACATCCTTTGCCAGCTCAACTGAAAGTTGCGTATCAACTCCTTTTTTCAAATTGAATTCCTGCTGAACGTAGCCAACCGAAGATACAGCCAGTGTATCACCTTTGGGTGCTTTCAACACAAAACGGCCATCAAGATCCGATTGCGTTCCCTGCAAGGTTCCTTTAATCCAGATATTAGCAAAAGGAATAGCTTCTTTGGTACTTGCATCTTGTACAACACCAGAAACCACTTGCGCAAAAACCCCGGAACTTACAACGACCATTAATATGGCGATAGTAAATTTCCTTAACATTTGACTGTAATTATTGTCTGCTTTTTTCGCTTTTTAATACCCAGTAAAGGCCTTTAACTCCAATTCGGATATCATCCAAACGAAGCAAAACAAGAATTTTTTCAACGTAGGCTATCACTCCCCAACCTAAGGCCAGATAGTACATCCAGGTGTAAAACCCGAAGACAAAAAGTATGAAGAAGAAAATACTTTGAACGTATCCGGCCGATACTGCTGAATACAAATGCAATCCGGGAATTTTACCGAAACGATAAAAAGCGATGATGTAGCTGAGTACAAATAGGGTTAGGAACAAATACAAAATCCAGGCATGAGGCTCAATCTCTGTCCATTTAAAGACAAAGAGTCCCAACAAAGCCATCGCATAAGTACAAATGTCGGCCAGGTTGTCCAGTGCTGCGCCAAAGTTGGTTTGCAGCTTGAAAAAACGGGCAATATTACCGTCAAGCACGTCGCTCACCAAACTAATGCATAAGAGAATGACATACCATTTCTCTCCTCCGGTAAGCGCAAAATATAAAATTACAGGAAATGCCAACAGTCGGTATAGACTGATAAAATTTGGCACATTTATTATCTTTTCCCCTTTAACTGTGATAGGTTTCATGTTTCTGTTTTTCTAATTGTTTAACAAGCGACTTTCGCTTTTTTGTCACTTGATTTTCCCAGGAAATACTCCAGCATACGTAAAGCTGCGTCTTCGCTCATCTCGCTCACTTCTTCCGTCAATGCTTCATCCAATTTCCGGGTATCAAACAATAGGTTGGTTCCGGTATAACTACTTGTAAACGACATTCCAATCGAGATGATCCGTTCGTATGAATCCATCTCCGATTTGTCCAAATCCACTTGCGGCACTAAGTTAATGGGCAACAAATCACACAATGCTTTCAGGATAAACCGGTTACTCACGGCTTGCTTCGCAACCATGTTCATGATAACCGGTAAGTTTTGAACCTTCACCGTCTGCATCAAATAAGTGACCACAGTGTCGATCGGAATAAGATTTTGGGTTGACTCCGGATCTACTTTCACTCGAACCGTGCGATTGGGATTGCGGGCTGCCAAACTTTGAATACGGCGGGCAAAGTCAAAAATACCATAATCGGTTACTGTTACACCGGTTCTACTGTTACCAACAACCTGCGACAAGCGAAGAATATGACCTTTCAACCCCTCTTCGTCCATGTGCTTGCGAATCAGGTTCTCGGCATAACGTTTCGATTGTTCGTAATAATTCCTAAACTCTGAGATATCGGCTATATCGTAAAATTTCTCTTCGAACAAGCCGTCGAACTTACCACACGAATAGGCTGTACTGATAAAGAAAAAGCGAGATTCTTTACCGGCAAATTTTGAAAACACCCGAACTGAGTTTTGAACGCCATCCATATTTGTTTGGAAAATCTCATCCTTAGCTTTAAAATCATATTTCAAGCTGGCTGCAAAATGATAATAATCCACTTCCCCATCGAAGAGCTCTTCCAGTGTTTCCTCCGGAATACCAAAATTATCATCAAGCAACGAATAATTGAAAATCTTCAGATTATCCGGTTTAACGAATGAGCCTTCATTGATATCAACCATGGCTTTCTTCATCCGCATTTCCGCCGGTTTTGTCTCATTTCCCCGGACTAATGCAACGACCTCGAAATTTTGCAACAGCAAATCGTTAATGAAATTGGATGCTACATAGCCATTGGCGCCATTTATTATAATTCTCTTCATGAACGTAACTTTTTAATTTCTTCTCTTTTTAACTTGTTTGTTTTCAGGCTATAATAATATAATACTTTCTATCTAAAAATTGAATAAATTGTCTACATAAACAGAATCAGCACCAGTAATACACTTAATGGTATTGTTAGGTTATCTGATCCCCTCCAACTTACCAGTTCTCCCAACGTACTCACAACAGCAACGGTCGAAGCCAGCTCGAACGTTTTCAAACTGAATATGCCCCAATGAAAATAAAGGGCAATTATGCTGATGACAAAGCTGGTAACCAGAAATGCTCCGGATCCCAACCAAGTTTTATTCAATTTACGACCAAAAATTTTAATATGCCCATTGAAGCTCTTAATGTTAATTCCGAGTATCGCAGCCATCGGGTCGCAAATAGCCAAAATCAACATTGGAAGAATGTAAATAAACTTATTCTCCAACAGGCTTGATATCAAAAATGTAATATATATTGAAATTGGCAGCAGGTAGCTTCCAATTGACTTACGCTCAATATCATGAATCGATTTCAGCTGTTTACTGTACTGGGTTATAAACAAGGCTGCAAAAAACAACAGCGCCAGCACTAAAATATACCAATGCGAAGGAAAAATGTAAGGGAAGGGAACCACGGCCAAAGTTGCCACAAAATGAGCAAATTTACGTGTGAATTCACCCTTCAGATTAAGCCTCCGGTAATTCAACTCGTTAAAGGCTAGCAGAAGTACAATTCCGACCAGGTAAACAAATGATAGTACAACGATATTTCCCATTTCTTCTCTAAGTTCCTTTAAAAGTTTAATATGTACATACACAAAGCGACCCACGATCCACCTGCAATTAGGCTGTCAAAGCGATCAAGAAAACCACCATGACCGGGAATCAGCTTGCTGTAATCTTTGACATTATATTTTCGTTTGTAATACGAAGCTGCGATATCGCCGGCAAAAGCAAAAGCCACAACCCCGCTCGCCAATATTACTGATTTGCCCCATGTTCCATCATAAATGCGGTTCAACAACAAAGCACTCGCAATAGCAAATATCGCTCCGCCAACCAATCCACCCAGCGTTTTATTAGGGCTTATTGAGGGCAATATTTTTGTCTTCCCAAACAGCTGACCACTAATCTGGCTGAAAGCGTCAAAAATAGAAAGCACTAAAAATGAAAAAAGGATCAGTTCCTTTTCCAAACGACTGAAAAAGAAAAATCCTGTCGCCAGAGCTAAATAGATTATCAGCGATATTATGAAAAAACCTTTCCGGTTAAACTCTCTTAATCTGAAAAGCTTAATCAATTCGAATATACCAACAACACTGATTACAACAGCCAGAAATCCGAAAATCTCAGGCTTAATCACAATACTGAAAAACAAGATATTAATAATAAAAAAATATGCAATAAACTTCGTGTAGCTTTCTTTAGCAACTTTCGGATCTTTTTTGCGGTTAATCATGTAAAAACCGAATCCACCAAGTGCGAAATAAGCCAGAATTATGATATAAATTGTTTGAATCATCTCTTATATAATTCTTAATTAACCAACCATCATCACCCCCCCCAAGGCCACCATAACGAGGGCATACCAATAACGGGCATTATTTTCAGACCGGTCAATCTTAGTTTTTGACAATAACCGGGGACCCGATATGGCACCCAACGCCGAACCGGCCGTCAGGAAATAAACCAATGTCAGATCTATTTTCCCAACCAGAAAGTGCGCACCAATTGCAAAAAACGTGTTCACTAAAACAATCAGCAACGAAGTTCCAATAACCATCTTAATTGGGATGCGCAATGAAAATAAGCCCGCCAAAACAGGTGCTGTTCCGCTTGTTCCAAACGTTCCGGTAATCAGGCCGGCAAACAAGCCGAAAAACGAACCTTTTAAAACCTTGTGTTTTCTACTTTGATTATGTGTTTTCCCTTCACCTTCCGCCTTCTTCTTTTTATAAGTTCCGTAGGCAATATTCAGCGCCATTAAAATGGAATAGATACCAAAGCTGGTTTTCAATTGCTCCGAGCTGATCCGACTTGTAATTCCAGCCCCAATAAATGCTCCAATTATCCCGACCAAGGCAAACAACATCCCGATCTTGAAATTAATGTGCTGCTTTCGGTAGTGACCAACCGAACCAACCAAGCCAATTGGCAAAGTTGCAACCAACGATGTAATAACCGCTGTTTGCGTTGGAACGTGCAAAAGCAAAGTCAGAATTGGTAAAAAGAAAAATCCTCCACCTCCGCCGAGCATGGTACCAAACAAACCAATTATAAACCCCAATAAGGGCAATAGGAAATAGATAGGTTCTATGGGGGAATGAAAAATCATAACTTTTGATATCCAATCAAGGTGAAATCGCTTTTTACTAAAAAAATTAAGATGCTGAGCTGAGTTTAAAGTCGTTGATATTTAGATTGCCCAGGTAATCAACCTGACGAACTTTTAACAACGAACTTTTCCCGCTTTTTAAATTTTTGACATGAATGTCGCGCGGATACATTTTCGATCCGATGCCTTCAACCTTCATATAATTTGACAAATCCGTCTGTGTAACCAGGTTATCGCGACTATCGAAGGTTTCAATTCGAACCAACCGTTCCTGATCGACAGAAATGTAGGCAACATCGTATTCCTTCTCATCCTCTTTCTGCATTTTAATTTGGTGACACAGCGTTCCGTTGATGCTTTTTTCACCTACTATATTCATGTTTGAATCGGCACCAACAGCGGAGCTAAACTGGTTAATCGGAATTTCGCTACCCAACATTTTCAAGTTTCGCTGATTGGCGCGAATTTTCTGAATTTTACCTGTTGAAGGCATATATATTTCAATAATCCCCTTCTGATCTTTGGAGTCAGTGGTCAAAATCTTGGTTCCGCTAATATTCTCAGGAGCGGTCACTTCAACCATCACCTTTTTCTCTTCGCCAAACTCCGCAAAAGAAACATCCATCGATTTCGTTTTTTCATTGCCTTTCGCATCGAAACTCTGGAGATCGAGCACCAGGTGAACATTTCTCAACGACAACTTCTGCTTCGAATTTTCAAATATTTTCCTGGCTTCAACATTATCGCCCGCAAACAACTTTAATGTTATAACGGCAAAGCCAAAAACGATTAGTAACTTCTTCATATCTCTTGTTTCATTAAGATTCTAAAAACCTTGGTTTGTAAACGATGATTATTGCAGGGATGAGCAACAGAGCACAAATCAAACACGAGAAGATGGATACAACCACCAGTACCCCGAAGAAACGCAGGGGTGCAAAACTCGAGAAAATAAGTACTGAAAAACCCACAATAACCGAAAAAGCATTGAAAACGATTCCTCTTCCGGCTGTTTCCAATGTTCGTGCTACAGCAATATTCCGATCACCGGCCGATGCATATTCAGCTTTGTAACGCCACAAAAAGTGAATGGTATAATCAACACCAACGCCAATCATGATCGACGATAGCATCGCGGTAACAATATCCAGCGGAATATTCAAAAAGCCCATCAAACCGAACAGGAATAACGATGATAACAACAATGGTAAACTACCTTTGGTTCCCGCGGCAAACGATCTAAAAATCAGTGCCAAAAGAATGAAGATAATCGCCAAGGCTAAAATCATCGATGATATTTGTCCATGAATGACCATATCTGCTATTTGTATCTTCGACAAACCGGGGCCCGCAATACACACCACTGCTGGATCCCCCTCTGTAATTTCCTTTAAAGCTTTCAGTACCTTTTTGCCGGTACGATTACTTCCATCTTTGAGGCTTACCAATATCCGGGCATGCTCATAGTTGTAATCAATAAACTGTGAAACCTGCCCGTCATAACCCGTCATCGATAAAAGTTCGAAGTATTGCTCTGCCTCAGCTTCAGTTTTCGGCAACTGACCGTAGCCTGCCTCTTCAGGGGTATTCATCCCTTTGCTGAGTTCGCGCATAAAAATACTCGGCGAAATAATGTGACCGATTTCCTCAACACCTTGTATCTTATGAGTGTACTCGTCCATGCGTCTCAATGTTTCCGGTGCAAGTACGTCACCTTCAAAAAGAATCGATACATATTGTGACCCGCCAAACTTCTCGTTAACTAATTCGATTCCTTTTTTGATATCTGATTTTCCAATGAAATAACTTTCAACATTCGTATCAACCTTTACCAAAAACAGCCCGGCAATACTAATAACTGCAACAAGTGCAAAAGCACATAATACTTTTTGGGGAGATTGAGTAATCCAGTCTGAAAACAAGGTCAGAATCCGGTCGATAAAAGACTTTTTGCCGCTGTGATCGCGTTTCCGGATTCTCGGTTTGGGGTAAAAGCTCAACAAAACAGGTACCAGGTAAAGGCTCATCAACAAAGCCAGTCCGATTCCGAACGACGCCAAAACACCCAACTGCGCAGCTGGAGCCATTTTGTGCGAAAGCAATCCCAACATCCCGCCAATCGTGGTCAGCGCAGTAATTATAATTGGTTTTCGAAGCTCGCGGTTTATAGCGACGGCTATTATTTTGAGGTCGGTTGATTTTCCCTCCTTGTACTTTTCCTGGTATAAATTCACCAAATGAATGCTGTAATCATTCGCAATAGCGATCAGCATAATCGGCAACAGCACTGATATTAGCGAAATTTCCCAGCCCAATAAGCCCATCAATCCAAATGAAAAAATGATAGACAAAATCACAACCACAAAAGGAAGCACAACACCTTTCCATTCCTTAAAAGAAAAATACAGCATTAAGATCATCAGTATTAATGCTGCTGGCAGGAGGGTCACCAAATCGGTTTTTATGTAGGACTTGATGGATTGACGAATGTACGACAGGCCACCAATGTAAACCTGATCCTTTCCGGGATTTTGCAGAAGTACCTCTTGAATTGCGGGAATAATCTGATTATCGGCAACATCATTTGATTTCGAAAGAATGATGGCTGTTGCCGTTAAATCTGCTGACACAAAACGCTTCCCCATCTCATTATTAAGCAAGCGATTTTCCAAATTACGAAGTGCTGTTGAGTCAGCTGGAATTTCGTGAATAATCGGATCGAAGGAGGTAAAACCATCTTCCAGTTTTATTTCCAGAACATCCCTCAACGAAAGACTGCGCTCAACACCATCAACATCTGCTAACTCATCGGTTAAATGTACCAGGTGGCTGTAACTTTCCGGATTAATAATACCGTCATCGTTGGTAATAATCAGCATGATTTTCTCGTTTCCGCCAAAAATGCTGTCCAGTTTCTGCATATAGGCACGATTGCCCACATCAGAGGGAATATAGTCATTGAAGCTTGGATTAATCCGCAGTTTGTCAAATTGCATAAATGACAATGCAGCCAGAACAATAATCCCTGCAAGCAGTAAAAATCTATATTTTTTAATCAGTGTTTCCAACTGTTCCTCTCAATTTTACAAATCGTAATAATTCCTGATAGTCAGTTATTGGCTTCATGAGTGCGAACGACCAAAACTGGCATTTCACAAAACCGGATTAGTCTTCCAGTCGAATAATCCTCAATCGATTATTAAAATTGATGTTTTTATAAAGGAATCACTGCTAATTTCAATGCATCTAAGTCTGGATAAAGAAATAAATAACATAGAATACAATACCATTAAATTATACGGACAAGATATTATTTTTCGATTAAAACCACATTGATGTAACGTTGAAAACTGATTTATAACCCTATAAACAGGTCGAAAAAATACTGTTCCCATCAATCGTAATCTATACCGATCCTTATATTTTTAATTGTTCTCCTAGCTTTTCCTAAAAACACATCGATTTGACCAAAATCCTAACCGACTATTTTAGTTTTCCAGTAGCAAACTTAGACAAATTTTGAATAACGCCATCTTTTCATCAGCAAAAATTAACATTCACCCAAATGGTAAAAACAACAATATACAACGGCGGAAAACAACAAGCACAAGTTTTATACTTTGACCGCAACGGATCATTTGAGGTAATAAGACACCCCATAGAAAAGAACAACTCTTTCGAATTGCTCTTTTCTATGGGGAACTCAACTGGGATTCGAACCTTTTGGAATAGCCAACAGATTATCACTATCACCCAAAGCTCTTTTTTTAAACCGTTCCGGCTTAGCATCAACTAGCAATCAATATATTAAACTTCACACAGATTTAATTATATCCTGGTATGATGTTTTACTCCCTAATTGAAAATACGCTTTGAGATTACGTGACTTAAATTGCGAGCACGGCTCTCGTTAATACAGCTAAAAAAGAAAAGCTGCCCCGAAGGTCAGCTTTCTCATAGTATCGACATCCTTCTTTTAAGGGGGAAAGAAGGAAATTGCTGTTTAATTATTCGCCTGTCGACCGGCAAGATATTTTGAAAAATAATCACGCTTACATTTCTCGAAATAAGCTTTATAGGGTCCTTCGTAATGGTGATTTTGCCCAGGCAAAACCATCATATCAAAACCCTTATTGGCTTTAATTAAGGCATCCACCATCCGATAGGTATTCGACGGATTGACATTGTCATCCGACTCACCGGTAACCAGGAGCAATTTCCCCTTTAAACCGGGAGCCAGCTCCATGGCCGTTTTCACCGAAAAGGAATTGTCCTCGCCAATACCCTGGTAAAATTCGCCCCAATTGCGGTGGTAGATATAGTTATCGTAATTACCTGATGAAGCAACAGTAACCTTGTAAAAATCGGGATAAGTACACATCGCCACAACAGACATCAGCGCACCACCTGAGTGACCAACAATTCCTACTCGGGTTGAATCGATAAAGCTAAAGCGACGTGCCAACTGTTCCAGCCCGTATTTATCATCTTCCAGCGGATAATCTCTCAGATTTCCATGACCGTAAGATGCATATGCTTTGCTACGGACAGGGGAACCTCCCCGATGTCCCATACAAACCACAATAAATCCTCGCTGAGCCAATGCCGTGTTGTTGTATCGATCAAGCACGGTGAAATCCGTCCATACCGTTTCAGTAAATGGCCCCGGATACACCTGTGAGATAATAGGGTACTTTTTATTCGGGTCAAAATCGAATGGCTTCCACATAATGCCATACAAATCCGTTTTACCATCGGCTGCTTTTACAGTAAACTGATCCGGATATTTCCAGCCATAAGCCAGCAACGGTTCTATGTCTGTCGTAATAATTGTATCTAACAGGGCGCCGTCACAGTTTCGGGCTACTGCTTGCGGAGCCAAATCAATTCGTGAATAATTGTCCACGATCAAGTTTGCGTCCGAATGCACAAACACGTTGTGATTTGCATCTTCAGGAGTCAGCAAGCGCATGTTCTTTCCATCCAGATCGACCCGGTACAAGAAACTATAGTTCGGGTTGCGACCTTCTTCGCGACCATAACCATAAAGGTACACTTGTTGTTTTTTCTCATCAACTTTCGCAATACGGCCGGCAGTCCACTTGCCGGTTGTCAGTGGGTTGTTCAACTGACCGTTTTTGTCGTACCGATAATATTGCCCCCAACCAGAGCGGTCTGACCAGAACAAAATATCGTTACCACCATTGATAATTTTACATGAAAACATCAAATCATTGAACAGCGGCTCGCAGACCTCGTGTACCAAACTTTTCAGCTCTCCCTGTTCATTTACCGAACAAAGCTCAATCTCGTTACGCGTCCGTTTTACCCGCAGGAAATAAAATTGATCCTTAACCTCGGCTGAATGTATTGGGATCAGCTGCTGCCCTTTCCAACGCTCTACATCAATTTGCTTGACTGCCGCCTTTCTCACATCTCCAAAGTACACTTCCGTACTTTCGATTACATCATCACCAGGCAATTCAAACTCGTAGTTGCGAGCAATCGGAAAGGGTTGAGCAACTGAATTAATAACTGTCATAGTACGAATACCACGTTTATTCTCGCGATATATAACGAATGTTCCTTTGTCCGATAGCCATTTCAGGTTCGCCAGTTGAAATGAAGCACCGGCGTCACCATCACTTGTTAACTGCTGCTCGGTAGAGTCCTTCAAGTCTCGCAGATACAAATTATCCGACTTTACAAAAACTTCAAATTTTCCATCAGGCGATAAGCCCCAGTTTACCGACTTGTATTGCTTTGGATTGGCCTCATCCAGCGATTTGCGCCCCGGGTTATAGATCAGATTCTTGCCACCGGAATTGAGTCCGGCCACGATACCATCCTCATCAAACGATGGTGAAAAATTAACGTATGAGGTATCCATCCCTTGGGCCAATAGCAGTGAATCGATCTCACGCTTGTCGTAAATAGTATGCGTCCCTTTCCCCGGTTCGTAACTTAAAAAGTGCGACTTCTCCCCCGGACCATGCCATGAAAAATAGCAGATTGGCTTATCTGGATGAAAAAACGGTACAATCGATTTTTGTCCGAATCTACTTTCGAGGTTGGGTACATCGTATTTTTCAACACCTGGATCATTACCGTCCAGCGAAAGTTTCAAAAATTCAACCAAGCTCTCATTCTTACTACTGAGCACAGTATTACGCATAATCTCGTAAACCACATTCGAATTTTTCTGCATGGAAGCAAGGTACACACTCAAAAAATCAAGCAAGACTGTCTGACTTTCACCGTCGAAATCAGAAATATAGTTGGCTAGTAACTCTTCTGCTTTCAACGTATCGTTTAAGCTAACCGCTTTGTCAATATCCATCATTTCCACACAGACGGACTTTCCAGGAAAACCGTTTATTTTATTTATCCGGGCTGTAAAAGCATCAAAATCTGCTGCATTCTTTCCATAAGCAGAAAAATAGCGTCCGTTAAAAACATTTCGGGTAATTTCACGGAAGTTCTCTGTAATCTTAGCATACACCGAAGAATCCGGAACCTGACCTTTAAAATCTGCCCAATGATCGACCAGGTAATTGCTAACCGGGCTATTGGGATAAGCGATGCGATTACTGTACGGACTCCCTCCATACAGGAACCAGTTTTCGGCACTGCTACGTTCGCTACCGGTAAGTTCTTCAAAATATTGATTGGCTAATTCGGTTGCCTCTGCAAATTCACAAAGCTCGAATTTCAGATGAATGTAATCACGCATGAAAGCGTGATCGTAATTTTTGCTGGCAAACTTCCGGGTTGAACTTAAAAAACGATTATTCGGATCGAAACATTCTTGGGCTCTGGCGATAAACTTATCGGCCGCCATGCCTCCTACAAATTTGTTCAACAGCTTCCCGCTCCCATCAATAAAAAGATAAGTCGGATAGGCAAAAGTTCCATAACGTTTTCTCAATTCGGAACCTTCGCTTTTAAACATATTCAGGGTCAGTGACACAAACTTGCTGTTAACAAAATCGGCAACAGTGTCTTCTTTAAAAACGTTCTCGGCCATCATCTTACACGGCTTACAACCGTCGATATAACAGTCTATAAAAATAATTTTATCTTGTGATTCAGCGATTTTCAACGCCTCATCAAAAGAAATAGACAGAAAGTCGACAGCCCGATTTTGGGCGTTCACTTGCCGGACTGACAACAGTCCGACAAGCAAAAGCAAAAGTTGTATTTTTAATAATCCCCTCATTCTATCAACTATTTATTTATACCGTCTTGCCAAAATATTCGCGATTCATTTTTAAGAGCATCAGTTCAAAGTTACTTCGAACTGTCGGTTCCAGCTTTTTGTATTCAAGCAGTTTTTCCAAATGATCACGCACTTGAACCAGATAGACATTTAAAGCCGAAGAAACATCATTTAGTCCTCCGGTAATGTTATTCTGATTGACGGTAGTTAACAAGTTCACCACAAACTCGTACTGAATATTCATCTGAACAGCGTTGAAGGTTGACTTTGGATCGTAATTATTGAAAAACACCCGGTCGAAGTAGCTGAAAAGGTCCGAACAAGTATACGCTTGATCGCCCAACTCTTTTTCGGCTTCCACCAGTGACCAAAGCACTTCTTTACGCATCAGGTTCTGCATAACCGAGTTGGCCATATTCACACCGTTCCCATCAAAGCTGACAGGTAAAACGCGATTTATCTCGTCATTATCAAACCAGGCCGGCAATCCTGAAAACGCACATTTTGCCAATAACTCAAGCGCTTCCTCCTGCTTGTTTTTAGGAACATAACGCACAGGCACTTCATTTTCCCCACGAATCACTTTACGCTTTGAACGACCACCGACGCACATCGCAACCTGGTTGATATAAAACTGATAAACCGAGAAAGCCTGTTTTGCCAGTGCTGCAATCTCTTCGGGTGTATTCTGATAGGCCGGCCAGCCAGCAACGATTACCGGAATTTGCGGATAAACCCGCTCCAGATTTTTCAATCCTAACTTACTCGCTTCAACTAAATCATTCGATAGGAATGTTGACTGAGCATATGGATCAATATTATCACTTCCGGCGTAAAAAGTAGCTTTTAAAGAAGGTGACTCGTTCCTGCTACCATAAGCGTATGCAATAGCTTCAATATCGTAAACAGAAACTTTCGGAAACAACAAAGCGGGATCAATGTGATCTTCTGGTTGCACCAGGTAGTCGGCAGTGGTTGCTCCCACAACAGTAGCTGTAGGGCCATACTTTTGGAGCCAGTTTGCGTCGCGCAATTGTTCGGGCGAAAATGCCGTTACTGCAGGATAATTGGCTTTCATACCCAATAGCTCACCCACCATACCAGCCATCTGCGATGTTAAGATTTGCTGGCGGATCTTCAGCGGCTGTTTGTTCGTTTTAACCCGCGGATCGAAGGAACCAAACCACATCACATAATTGGGCTGCGTATTTTTGGCAACCTCATCCATCAGGTTAACCCGGGCGGCTAAAATCTCGCCGGTCACTTCATCGCATATCAACTTGTTCGTATTATTACTATAGGCATTTCCCCAGTAAAAATCAATCTTTTTGTAGCCTAGCGCTCCGTCGTCTACAAACTGGAAGACGTTTTTCCAGCCTGCTTGCTCAAATGCGTATTCCCATTGCTTTAGAGCCGTTTTCACTGATTCCTGATAAACACCCGGCATTATCGAGTCAATCCACACCTGAATCGGCATTTTCGGTACTACAGCAACACCCTTTTTTTGAAGTTCCCGATCTTTGGCCGATGCAGTCAAACTCCATCGTTTAATCATGTTCACTGTATTCGCACGATAGCTGTCCGTGTCGTATTCAATATGCTGTACGGTTTCAAAACCATAGGCTGGATGATCTTTTTTGATTTCGACCTCGTGATCCGGAACACGCTGAATTAGCATTTCAATCTGGAAAGATGTTGCCTTACCGCCACTGGTTGTACCAGTACTGGATTGGAAATACTGCGTTTGCGAGCGAATGGCAGAAAAAACAACGCCCCCGTCAATCAAACGAAAACCCTGAACCCAGGAACGACTTGGATCTGGACTGTTCAAGTTTCCACTGCCGGTTAAATCAAACAAGCCACTCGGGCTATTCAAATCTGAGGTAATGTCGATGATAACCGATTTTTTATCTTTCCCCCAGGCAGCAACTGTGAAAACCCGTTCCGATGCTACCAGACCCGATTTTTGAATGGCCTTTTCCATCCAATAGTCACTGCTGTCGGCCGAAAATGTATTCGATTTATTTCGAAACATTTCCAGTCCATTATTCCTTCCCTTACGGAACTGAACAACACCTGAACTTGGTGACACAGACGAGTCATATCCCACAACTGTTTGGGTCGTAATCAATATATCTTTACCCAAATCCGCTTCCGGAATCTCCAGGAAATAGCTGTTTCCAGATTGATATATTGTGAAATGTCCATCAGTCTGGGACATCTTTTGCGAATCATAAAATTGATCGAAGGTCTTTGGCTCATAGCCGCCTTGCCCTACCCCCTCCAATGCATTCAGGCAAAGGCTAATTATAAATGAAAATGCTAAAAATATTCTCATGACGTTTTTACGTTATTATTTCAATAGGATTTACGAATAGAATCCTCACTAAAAGTTTTGTTTACCTGTTTTCCAAACCTTTATAAAGTTGATCGCAGACTGATAATGCACGCGGGTCTTCTCGTCGGCAGACAAGGCTCCTTTTTCGGCATAAGCATTAATTGCATCCATTTTCAACTTGAGCTCCTGTAAAATAGTATAGGAGATATTTCCGGTATTTTCGAGATTGATCGTTAGCTGAGTCAGCAAAGCACTTTGTAACATTCGCCTGTAATCCGAAACAACTTCTTTCTCTTTATTTTCAGGAAATAGTGCCTTTACCATGTAGTCCAGGAACTGAGCATATGATGGCGATTCCGGATCAATTGCGCTACTGATCGAATAATCAACGTTTGAAGCCGCTAACTGTCCGATGTGGTTCAAGGCCGGCTCTGCAAACCGCTGGCCATAGTCAAATTCGATTTTATGAATGAAGCTTGGATTCACCAACCACTCAGGTTCCGACAAAAAATATTTATTGAGAAACTCCATTGCACGTTCCTGCTTCTCGGCAGACACCGACTTGTAGTTAAAGCGAACCGTTTCTCCACAACTGCAATCTTCCGCGTAAAACCCACCGATCAGTTGCATAACATGACCGATATAGGCCTCGTACTGATCCAGGATATAGAGGTAGCGGCGGCGAAGCAAGACGTAATCCTCAGTCGTTTGCTCGTTGGTCCAGTCTTCGAGATTCGCCATCAGATATTGAAGGTTCTTCATACCGAGCTCGCTGGCCTGCACCGGATCGTTGGCACAATCTTCAGCCTGAACACGCGGATCGGTTCTAATTGACTCACTAACATAATGGCGTCCGCCTTTTTTCTGTTCTTCACTAATCCAACTTTTCAACCGATCCGATTCTTCGGTTACACTAACAGTATCCGGGAAATAACGATATCCCCATTCTATCGCGAACTCATCGTACACCCCTATTTTAGGCAACAAATTTTCGCTTTCAATGCGATCCTCCGGTTGAGCCACATAGTTAAATCGTTCATAATCCATAATAGACGTTCCCAAGCCGTTACGAATCAGAAAGTCATTGTTGCGCAAGCTATCTGTCGAAAAGTTGGTACTTCCTAAAAAGTTATGCCGAAGCCCCAACGTATGTCCTATTTCGTGTGTCAAAATTCTATTCACCAGCTTGCTAATCATCTCATGCTTCAACGGGTAACTGCGGGCTTCGGGATCAGCTTGACCGCATTGTACGAAATACCACATCTGGGCCAAATCCATAACTGAATGAAACATGGCTACATGGGAACAAATTATTTCCCCCGAACGTGGATCAACAACCATCGGTCCGTATGCATTGGGCACCGGTGAAGCTTTATAAGAGATGTAGGAATGGCGAGCATCCTCTATCGAGAAATCCGGATCTTCTTCCTTTGTTGGTTCAACGCGTGCATAGATCGCATTCTTAAAGCCTACCTTTTCGAAAACCTTTTGCCAGGAACCAACTGCTGCTTTAATACCATCAATAACATAGGGTGGCATGTCCCGGTCGATGTAGAAAATAATTGGTTTGGCCGGCTCAACTAGTTCTCCGCGAACGTATTTTTCTATGTCTTCATCCCTCGGCTCCAAACGCCAACGATTGGCTATATCGAACAATTCGTTATCCGTGTCCCCGTAAACTTGTCCGCGCAGAGTGGTATTAAAATAGCCAACCCGGCTATCCTCCATCCGAATTTTCATCGGCTTCTCCGGCAACAAAAACCAGGAAGAACCAACTTCCCACAATAGTTTAGTGTACGTACTTTTCTCCGGATTTCCGGCGCTGTAACAGCGAACAGAGCGGAAGTTAATGTTCGTAGGGAAACTGTTCACCTTTTCAGAATAAGATTCCTGCGGTATATATCCGCCCAATTCAAGAGGTTGTTGCGCCGCAGCCAGCGAAAACAATTCACTGTCTGCTAAATAAAAATCTGTAATATCGATTAAACTTGAGCTATCGGAACAAGCAACCAAATTAAAAGATTGTATAATCGGATCAATCAGGCTTGAAAAATAAGTCCCATATGCTGCATCTTCAGCTTCGGTGTAATGGATATCCGGCTGAACTAAAACTACTTTATCCCCTTCCTTTTTAAACCGGACCATAGTGCTATTCATCGAATCGCCTCCATATCCAAAGCGTTTTCCATTGTTACGATCATTTTGCTGTGCCCCTTTCAAAATCGTAATAGTCGTCAAAATATCGCGTCCCAAAATCCGGTTCGGAATTTCGAGATAATGTCGTTCCTTAATTTGGTAATAGTTCACAAATCCGCTGTTAGCGACCTGTGCTCCTTCAACAAATTTTTGAATGTTATCTAGTTTTTCGTCTTCTTTTTTATCTGTGCTAGAAGCAAAAGACCCCCCTAACAACATGATAAAGAACAATGTCAGTATTATTCTCATAATTGTTTTAATCCAGTCCCGGCACCAATGTGCCGGGACTATAGTTACTAAGTTCTGTTTCGAAAAATGTCGTTAAGACCTATTGAGCTCCAACCCTATTACCAACCTCCTGCAAATCGAATCCGTAGTTATCGATAAAATAGTTACGCACGATGGTATAGCGTTGTTTGAGTAAACCGTTCGTGTCCTTCAAACTTGTAAAAAGACCTTCCCATGCACCGCTGCCAAAATCATAGTCATTTACATAGCTGACCTCACGATTCAAATAATCTTCAGAGCAGACAATCATCATCCGAACAAAATTCTCCCAATCGTTCGTCGCTGATGCCTCGTAATAGGGTTGAAAAATCCCATAAGCCCATGACGCTGAGTTTGTATATAAACTTTTAGCATTGGTATAGTTAGCCGACGAAATAAATTCATCAGTTGGCTCCAGCTTATCACGATTAATCATACTCGACAAAAAGGCATTGTTAACAGCACTCGCAAATGCCAGGGTATCGGCAGCTGTCATGTTCTCTACGTCAGCATTCGCGTACGATACGCAGATATTTTGATAGTTTGAAATTGCATAGATAGAACTTGCGTCATACGTCCAAGGCCATACCCAGTAATTAATATTGTAATACCTCACATCATCGCAAAGCAAAATTAGCCGGGGCAGAAACTCCTTTAGAAAATTGTCAGGATACAAACTGAACCAGGCCTTGTCTAATAAATCAAGTTGAGGAGCAATATAGTCAAGATCCGGCATTGTAACTTCCATACCTGCCCTTCCATTTTGATCATCCGTTGAAGGATAGCCATTTTTCCAGGCTGTAGGCGTCCAATAGGCATCTTTCTCCGTGAAATCATAAAGCAGGTAGCTCTTGAACCTGTTGAAATAGTTCACAATTGTTGTATCGAAATCGTGGCTTCCCTGGGGTACGGTGTAACCAACAGGAATACCGGAAGGTTCCAACTCCCCTTCTTCTTTGCTACATGCCGATAACAGCATTATTCCCAATGCCATTAGGAAATATATTTGTTTTAATTTCATTCTTTTTTGTTTTAAATGTTCAAACTCGTTAACGTGGATTCTGCTCCAAATTTGTATTTCTGTCAATTACGCTGTTCGGAATTGGCAGTGCATAAAGCGGATCACCCGATTCCAACGTGTAGTCGGTAGACAGCCCGGCAACATCTTCAAACGTATGCGTCACCGACAAATTCAAACGTTTGATATCAAACCAACGGAAACTACATTCCATTGAGAGTTCACGACGTCTTTCCTGTAAACAAAAATCTAATAATTCATCAGCATCTGTAATCGACACTTCCTGGTAGGTTCCTTCTGCGTAACGATTTTCGCGCAGGTAATTCAGATCGGCAATCGCGTTTGTGCAATATTCCGAATTGCCTCCTGCTTTATACAAGCGCGCATAAGCTTCGGCCCGGTTTAAATACATCTCCGCATTTCGTACGCCCCAATCACCATACTTCGTTTGATAAAAGGATGAGACTTTGGCAGTGCCGATAGTTGTTACCTCACCATACATATCCTCTGTAAAGAAATACGAATCGTAGCGCAGGTCATTTTCATCGTATAAACTGAGAAGCTTGGGTGAAATCGTATACGGCGGAACATCTCCCCAATATAGATTCAATTCGTTGATGAAATAATTTTCATCATTGTAACTAGGCAGACCATAACACCAAATTGGTTCCACGCTCACCTCGGTGTCCCAGATTCCTACCTGCAGAAATTGCGAGGAGAAAGAACTAAGAGAAGTCAGTGTCGGTCTTTCGGCCAATACCTTATCGGCATAATCGATAACTTTTTGCCAATCCTCATCACGTCCCAGATACAGGTACAAACGACTTAGCAAGGCATCTGCAGCCAAATAGCTTACCCGAAATACTGAATTATTGCTATAATACTCTTTCAACAAAGCTTCAGCCTCCGTCAAATCGCTCTCAATCTGTGCATAAGTACTCTTCAAAGTTGCACGTACCGGAAGATCATCAGACACGTCCATGGTCAACATAAGAGGTACGCCTAAGGCTACGTTCGGATCAACACCTTCTGCACTATACATCTGGCAGTAAATTAGCGCTAAGCGCAAATAGTAATATCCGCGTAAAAGCAAAGCCTGTCCTTTTACGGCCATCTTATCATCGTCTGAACCGGTCACTTTATCCAGGTAATCCAGCGTAACATTACAGCCCATAATCTTTTCGTAGTAGTTTTTCCACGAATTAGCGTCGTCCACAACCGCATAGCCACCATCAAACATCACCGGATCGAATTTAAAAATCCCCATCCCGTATTTATATTGGTTGGTGTAATGATCGTTTGTTAACCCGTTACTTTTGACATCATCGGTCAATAAATTCAAGTAAACGTCTGTACTTAATTTATAGGGATATGCTTCGGCATACATCGTTGAGGTTAAATCTTCTAACGATGAAGGAATGATTTCATCCTGGCTGGTTTCTTTCAAAAAATCACAGGAACACATCGCTAGCAAGCAAACTAAACCGGATGTCTTTATGATTGTATTTACTAATTTCATTTTCTTTTCAATTAAAAGTTGACATTCAAATTAAGTGAATAAGAACGGGTGCGCGGTTGGTTGCCTGTAGCAACTTCCGGGTCACGACCGTGAAAGTCCTTGCTAACAATCGAAAAAACATTCGATACCCCAAGTCCCAGGCTGACAGCCTTGCAATTCAATTTATTACACAGTTTTTCTGATAAATTATAGCTCAGGCTCAGGTAATTCACTCTCAACGATGAAGCATTTACAACCCGATCAGTGCTGTAAGTATACATATCATATAGAAAAGCGTATTGATCGTTCGTACCTGGTAACTCTACCGCGTTATTGTAAACGTACTGATCAGGCAAACCAGGAAGTGACGCATTTGTGTTTGAAGGTGTCCACCTCTCATTCAACTCAGCCGACAAATTCTCATACTCTGTTGGCATGGTTGAAGACTGGTACGGTGGATTCAAGAATTTCTTTCCTCCTAATTGAAGGTACATACTAGCACTGAGCGAAAGCTGTTTATAACGAAAGCTATTGGAAATGGAACCGTTAAAATCTGCGTCAGCTTTCCCTGCGTATACCATATAAGCCGTTGGGTCTTTATCCGGATCCACACCGTCTTTCACCGAGAGATCAATAATCGGGTAACCGGTTTCCGGATCTACACCATCGTACTTAAATGCCCAGAATGAGCCTGAAGCATATCCTTTTTTGTAGAGTGCTCCTGCTACAGCAGTACGCCAGGTGATAGCGCTTTCAGTACCAACTTTTGTCACCTCATTCTTGTTCTTCGATGTACTGAAGTTCAGACTCCAAACAAAATTCTTCGTACGAACCGGCGAAAATCCAACGGTCAATTCCGTACCGAAGTTATTCATACTCGCCCCGTTAACCGGCATCGTCTCTACGCCATACGCGTAGGGTATGTCCAGATTGGAAATCATATCTTTACCGATTTTCCGATAATAGTTCGCAGATACATACACTCTGTTCTGGAATAAACTCAGATCAACACCTGAGTTCATAGACCAGGTCTGTTCCCAGCGCAAGTCTTTATATGGTAAATTCTTAATGTTCAATAAGAATTCTCCTGTATTCACATCATAAACCTGGTTACTGGCCGATCCTACACCTGTACCCGGAATGGAAACAATTAAACTCGGACTAGAACTAGCAGACATACTCCGTTGGTAGCCGAATGATGTCCGGATACTTAAGTCAGATAGCCAAGCAGAGCTTTCCAACCATTTCTCTCTACTGGCATTCCAACGCAAACCACCTGCCCAAACCGGGTTAAATTTCTCGTTCGGGTACTGCCCAAATCGATTCGACGCATCTCCACGAGCACTAAAATTCACCACATAACGACCATCGTAGGCATAATTCAAGGTTAGGTAATACCCCACATTATTAGTCAACCGATCTCTAATACTGTTCGTATTCGCCTCCAACAAATAATTTGCGTAAGAAAAGCCGTAGGATGTAAGGGTTGTGGGCAAGACTGCAAATGACTTTCCACGATCACGCAGGTAGCCATATACCGTTGACGAATAACCATCATACTTTACACTTTGCATTTCGAAACCAAGCAGGGCTGTCAAAGCGTGCTTTTTCGCAATTAAGCTATTATAAGATAAATTAGTTCTAAAATTCCAACTTGCCGAGCGGTTTGTATCTTCATTTAAAATTCCGCCCACCGGCAAGTGCGACGAAGAATATCCTCCTTCGGTTGCTGTTGATTCCCCATACTCATACCCCCGAAGATCCGTCATGGCATTAGTCCGCTCCGTTGCATAAGACTGACCTTCCGTTGAAGACATGTTATAACTTCCCAGCACATTAATTCTCAAACTTCTGGAAATATTATAATTCACATTCAAGTTGGTATTGACCGTTTGCATGTTATTCGCGTTACCCGACTGGTCACGTTCATTGATGAAGTTATACAAGTAACCGTTGTCTTTTGAATAATAATACAAATCGCCATTGTCGTCGAAAGCCGGAATTGCGCGATTGATTTTTGTCGCATAAGAGTATGGACTGACGTCATAAAAACCATCAGTTTTTGTTTTGCTCCCGCTAATCGTGAATCCAACATTCAATTTATCTGTCACCTGGCTTGTAAGTCGAATCGAACCATTCAGATCCTGAGTGTCATTCCCTATAGCAGTACCATTACGGCCGGCAAAGCCCAAAGACGAATAAACTCGAAGTCGCGAATTTCCTCCGGATACACCAATGGTATGGGATTGACTGAACGGGTTTCGAAACAAGATGTTAAACCAATCCGTATTTGTTGATTCCAGCTTAGCGACTTGAGCATTAAACTCTTCGTAAGTCGTCTTCTTATCGAAATAATCATTTAACGCTCCGGCAAAACCGAGCTTTACATCCGACCAATCTGCAACAAGACCTCGTTCGAAAATCTCGCGTGAAACGCCAACCCGATCCCTGGAATTCATCAATTCCAGTTTATTGTAGGTTACTTTTTCTGCGATATTCATCCCCATCGAGTAGGATACAGTCAAAGGACCAACCTCTCCCTGCTTCGTGCGAACAACAATAACGCCGTTCGCTGCACGAACCCCGTAAATAGCCGTTGCCGACGCATCTTTTAAAACAGTAATATCTTCAATACTATTTGGATTCAACCAGGAAATCGCGTTCCCAACGTAGTTCCGGATATAATCATAGTTATCCTGGTTAATACCGCCTTGAGCGTCGAGTGTCTGAGATGAAAACGGAAGGGGGTCTTCCTGGATAATTCCATCCACGACCCAAATGGGTTCCTGATTACCAATAAAAGTTGAAGTACCGCGAACACGCGTTTTCTGTCTCGTCCCTACTTCTCCGCTAACATTTGTAATTGCTACTCCGGGAAGTTTACCCTGCAGAGCCTGTTCAATCGAATTGATCGTGTTTAGGTTCAAATCTTCTCTTTTTACCTTACTGACAGCACCAGCGACACGACTCTCATCAATCGTCTGATAACCAGTAACCACAACATCTTCAACAAGGTGATTATCACGCTCCATTCGAACTTTCACCGGGTTTATCCCATTGTAAACCACCTTTTTTGTTTTAAGTCCGATAAACGAAAACAACAGCGTAATTGTGTCACGATTACTGGTTAACAGCGAAAAATTTCCCTGGCTATCGGTTGTAACACCAATTCGGGTTTCTTTTACAACTACCGTAGCTCCGGGCAAAGGCGAACGTTCTTCATCCAGTACATTTCCCTTAATTTCAATTTTGCCATACTCATCCCCACTTACTTCCTTCACAACCGGTTTAATCAGAATATAGCTATCCATCACTTCGAAAACTAAACCGGTTCCTTTTAAAACTAAGTTGAGTACACTTCCAACTTCTGCATCTTTTAAATTTACAGTTACTTTCTTCGAAACATCAAGTTTTTCACTGCTATACATGATGATGATTCCGCTCTGACGCTGCACTTCGTTTAAAACTTCCTTTAACGGCTCATCCTTAAAATTCACCGTCACCTTTTTCTGCAGATCTGTCAGCGACAGCGCATTTGCTTGATCAAAACACAGAAGGGTAAGGAAGGTCAGGATAATTAACCTTCCACTCAGCCACCTATCGGGCTGCACATACCTTTTCCATAGAAATTTTTTCATACATTTGAGAATTAAACATTTTAACTAGGGAGCTATCCCTTTTTATTAACTCGAAGCAGACAGGTATTGCAACTACTTGTCTGCTTTTATTTTTTGTCGATAATAATCCGATCGCCTTTAATTGAGAACGATACGTCGTTAACCATTCCAATCAGGCTGAAAATCTTTTGCAAGTCGTCCCCCTTCTTCACGCCGCCTGTAAACAAACGCTCTTTGAGTGCTTGATCTTTAAATTCATAATCGAAATTGTACCAGCGGGTCAGTCGGGTCATCAACTCTTGCAGCGTAATGTCGTCGAAATACATGATGCCCTCTTTCCATGAAGTGTACAAATACGTATCCACCTGTTCCACCCCGCTTTGGCCTTGTTCTCCGGTCTCCCGGTAGAACTGAAATCCCGGCTTCAACCTTACTTTTTCGCTTGCTATGCTAAGCTCAACCGAACCTTCAACCAGGGTAACCGACTGACGCACATCTCCGTCATAAGCTTTGACATTGAATTGGGTCCCCAAAACCTGGGTTCTCATACCGCCCGAATGAACAATGAACGGCTTAGCGGGATTGTGTTCCACATCGAAATAGGCTTCTCCTTCGAGCCAAACCTCCCGCAATGAATCGCTAAAGTGTGTCGGATATGTAATGGACGATTCCGAGTTCAAAGTCACAGTGGTACCATCAACTAAAGTCAGCACATAATGTCCTCCTTTGGGAATAATTAATTCATGAATAACAGAAGCTACCTGGCTTTTTGCATTCAACGAGTCGTGATAGAAAATACCAGACAAATCTTTGTAAACAGATTCGCCATCGACGTCCAAATCACCACGAACGGAATCAGCAAGAGCAAGCTCCTCACCCGAAGGCAAGACCAAACGAACCGACTCAGTCGAAACAGCATGCATGTTCAACTCGGCCCATTGATTATCTGTATTGCCCCGAAATTGCTCCATACCCAAATAGACACCTACCATTATGGCGACCGATGCCGCAACCGAAACGGCAGTTAAAAGCAGTCTACGTTTTTTCCGGGCATTTACCCGAGTCGAAATTTCCGCCCAGGCAGTGGTTGTTCTCTTCCCTGTTTTCAGACCTGCCAAACTTCCGCTCAACCACAACTCCTGCATTTCGCGGTAAACAGTCCTGTTTTCCTCCGATTTGCCGAGCCACTGTCGCAGCTGTTCATTTTCCCCGAAGTCGAGTCCTTCGGTTAATTCTTTCATTAATAAATCGAAAATATGATCGGGAAACTCTGTCATTTTGATTGCCTTTTCTATAAAGACTACCAAAACGACAAAACGGGTAGGTACTTTTTGAAAAAAAATCAAAAAATATTATCTCTGGGTATCTTTTAAGCTTGCCAAACTACTTTTACGCGAATGTAACACGCATGCCATACCGGGGGCGAACGTCTTGATTAAAATGAAGTTGATAATGAATCGACGAAACTGAAATCACTCCTCATCATTGAATGACAGGCGGCTTCGAATTTTCTTCAAGCCTTCTTTCAGTAAAAATTTGACGGTATTGATGGAGATGGACATTTCATCCGCGACTTCCTGGTATTTCTTATGCTCCATCATCACTTTCACTACGACTTCCCTTGTTCGGTCCGAAAGTTTCGAAACTTCCTTGATCACCGTTTCCAACCTGACTTCATCCAGCCGGGGCAACACTTCTTCGGCAATTTGGCCCGACTGTAACTCTTCCGGATTTCGAAGCAGGTCATTTTTACCGAGGTGGGTTAATGTCGTGTTTTTAATACTTCGATACAAATAAAAGCGTAAATCTTTGGGCTCAATCTTTTCGAGATAGTTGTGCGACCAAAGCCTGACAAACAGCTCCTGTACAATATCTTCGCTTACACCTCTGTCTTTCACAAATTGCTCTGCATATACGACCAAAACAAAATAATATTGGTCAAAAAGCATTCGAATCCCTTCATTCTTATTGCTTTTTAATACATCCAATATCACTTCGTCTCTAAACATAGTCATCAAGCTGCATTTTTTCCAAAGCAAGCAAAAATAGCAGGATATTTCATTAATCTTTCAAAATGTGTTCAAAACGAGCCATTCACTACATACTGTTTAGATACATTGTAGCTCATTCTAATTTTCGATACTTTAAAGATACGACTTAATCAGTCTTTCAATGCCTCGGTGTCGCAATACACTATTACACCATTTATCTCCTCAAATAAACCATATCAAAGATTCGCAAGAATGAAAGCTCCGGGAACTGCTTTGAAAAAGGAAACGGAATAAAAAGCACAGTAGCTTCATACCGTATTTTTTTTCAAACCCATAGGGTTGGGGTTTCGGATTGGAAAAAGAAAGCCTCATGGGCAAAAAAGATATTTATACCGAATTTGACACCAATAAAAAACAAAAGCCTCACAAGTTACTTACTTGCAAGGCTTTATCTTTTTTCGGTGTGACTCAGCTGGGGTTCGAACCTATCTCCATTTCCAGCTGATTATCAATATTTTCGCAAACGCCTAAATCTAAAGGTCTCGATATAGTCTCGATTGATAATCAATACATTACAATACAAATATAGGCAAATTTAATTGAAAATAATCAACTGAAGACTTTAATATTTTCCGGTCCGCAACATCTTTATGCACAGAAGACCTATTAATTTCCGATTCTGAACTTCTCTTTTGTCGCTTAAAAGCTATCCGCCAAACAAAAAATTAAGAGGACGATCTACCTCTCACATGTTATTTTACACAAAGTGCCTAGTTTGTAACATTGGTTACAAATTAGTATTCAGAAACGTCATAATTTTAGACTATAAAACAAAAAAATCAACATGATTCAACGCCTTTTACCCCCAAAAATCTGGAAGATCCCGGTAATCCTTTCGATGGGTATTTTGGCAGGCTTGTTTTGCCTGTTGGTGTACCTATCCAAGGCACATTCCTACTTATCGGACGATCCGCAAACCTGTGTCAACTGCCACATTATGGCACCGCAGTACGCTACATGGAACCACAGTTCGCACAGGCAATGGACCAATTGCAACGACTGCCATGTTCCTCACAACAATGTTCTGAACAAGTACTTCTTTAAAGCACAAGACGGCTTGCGCCACGCAACTATTTTTACGCTTCGACAGGAACCCCAGGTGATTTTTATCCACGAGGCAGGTGCTGAAGTTGTCCACCAAAACTGCATTCGATGCCATGAACGCCAGCTGCTCGATGCTCGCCAAAGCGGCTGTCTTGCCAATTACGAAGAAAACCGAACCTCACGTGTGTGTTGGGATTGCCATCGCGAAGTCCCGCACGGCCGGGTAAACAGCCTGTCCAGTACCCCCAATGCACAGGTGCCACTACCAGAAAGCCCGGTACCTGACTGGATTAAAAAACTTAACGACTAACATTCTATTCATTCAAAAAATATCAACAAAATACTGACCAAATGAAATCACTCAAAACTATCGTCGAAAAAAGACCAATTATGGGGTGGCTCCTATTTTTCTCCACTCTACTTGTTGTTTTCCTGCTCGGATTACTTGCCTCTTCAATTATGGAACGCCGTGCAGAAGCTAGCTTTGTAAATGTTCCAAAAGTGAAAATTTCAGAAAATGAACCCCGAAACCAGGTCTGGGGAGAAAACTATCCGCGCGAATTCCAATCCTACTACCAAACTGCCGACACCATTTTCCGCAGTAAATACAATGGCAGTGATAAAATTGACATGCTCGAAGTTGATCCTCGCATGGTCGTACTTTGGGCCGGCTATGCATTTTCAAAAGAATACAATCAAGGCCGCGGCCATTACTATGCTGTAGATGATGTCCGTGATATTTTGCGTACTGGTGGTCCCACCAATGATGAAGACGGGCCAATGCCATCAACCTGCTGGACTTGCAAAAGCCCCGATGTTCCTCGAGTTATGCAGGAAGAAGGCGTCGCCGAATTCTATAAAGGCAAATGGGCACGTTTGGGTTCCGAAATTGTGAACCCGATTGGCTGTGCTGATTGCCACGATCCAAACACGATGAATCTGCGTATTACTCGTCCAGCCTTGGTGGAAGCTTTTGAAAGCATGGGTAAAGATGTTACCAAAGCCAGCCACCAGGAAATGCGTAGCTTGGTTTGCGCCCAGTGCCATGTGGAATATTATTTTGACAAACATAAGGTGGAAGGCGCCAACTACCTTACTTTCCCATGGGAGAAAGGAATGACTGTTGAAGCTGCAGAAGAATACTACGATGAAATGAATTTCAGTGACTGGACACACCAGTTGAGTAAAACACCGATGCTGAAAGCGCAACACCCAGGTTATGAAATCTACCTGCAGGGGATCCACGCACAACGGGGCGTATCCTGCGCCGATTGCCACATGCCATACAAATCAGAAGGCGGTCAAAAATTCACTGACCACCACATTCAGTCACCGCTGAATAACGTGGCCAATTCCTGCCAGGTTTGTCACCGGGAGGAAACCTTAAAATTAGTGCAAAACGTTTACGAGCGTCAGGATAAAATTATTGAGAACCGCGACAAGCTGGAGGAATTGCTTGTTCGTGCCCACCTGGAAGCTAAAAAAGCCTGGGATTTGGGAGCAACCGATGCTGAAATGAACGATATTCTGATGGGAATCCGCCATGCACAATGGCGTTGGGATTATGCAGCAGCAAGTCACGGAGCTTCGTTCCATGCCCCAATTGAAGTTGGGCGCATTATTGCAACCGGTATCACGATTGCCCAGGAAACCCGCATCAGCCTGGCCCGTTTACTGGCTTCGAAAGGCTTTAACGAAGAGCTGCCTTACCCGGATATCAGTACCAAAGCGAAAGCACAGGAGTTTATTGGCCTTGATATGGAAAAGCTGAACGAAGAGAAAAGAGTATTCAAGGAAACCATTGTTCCGCAATGGCTGCAAAAAGCCAAAGAACGAGAAAATGGCTGGAAAGTATCGATAAATTAATTCGGTTCCCCCTACACTTAAAAACATGAAGAAAAAAATTATCCTATCCGTCGTCGCCCTCTTGGCGATGGCGGCTAGCCCAGTGTATGCTCAATTTAGTCTAAACGGCGAGTTTCGCCCGCGTACTGAAGTCAGCCACGGATACAAAACACTGGCAACACCCGACCAGGATGCATCGTGGTACACTTCACAACGCACCCGCCTCAATGCACTGTACAAGTCCGAAAAAGTGATTACGATGATGAGTTTGCAGGATGTTCGCATCTGGGGAAGTCAGGCGCAGCTAACAACTAATGAAGATTATGCAACTTCCATTCATCAGGCTTGGGCTGAAATGTTGCTAACCCCTACCCTTTCGGTAAAAGCCGGGCGCCAGGAAGTTGTATACGACGATCAGCGTATTTTCGGAAACGTCGGCTGGGCACAACAAGCACGCTCACACGACATGCTTATTCTGAAGTACCAAAAAGACATCAATCTGCATTTTGGATTTGCCCACCACGAAAACAGCAATCCGGCTAACAACCTCTACGATGGAGCCGATGCGTATAAAAACCTTCAATTTTTATGGTTCAACAAGACATGGGACAAAGCCAGCCTGAGTTTACTGGCCCTGAACAACGGCCTTGCTGTAACAACCGGCGATAAACAGGAAGTGCGGTACAACCAAACCCTTGGCGGACACGCAAGCTTTGCTATCGGTGCGGTAAACTTTGCGGGCAATGCTTATCTGCAAACCGGCAAAACGGCCGCGAACGCGGAACTGAGCGCTTATAATCTGCTGTTGGAAGCATCAGTCAAACAAGGATTCACTCTCGGGTTCGAACGCCTCTCGGGAAATGCTTACGACGACACCAAAGCAAAATCCTTCACCCCCTTGTATGGTACCAACCACAAGTTCAACGGTTACATGGACTACTTCTACGTTGGCAACCATCTGAATAGTGTTGGGCTTGACGACTTCTATCTGAAATACGGATACAAAAAGGATAAACTCGGTATTGATGCACATATCCACTATTTTGCTGCTGCTGCAGACATCAGCGCCAACGCCCGAAGGAGTTTAGGCACCGAAATAGACTTGCAGGCAGCCTATACAATCAGTGACGAAGCAAGCATTAGTTGCGGCTACTCCATGTTATTCGGCACCGACAGCATGGAATTGCTGAAAGACGGCGATAAATCAACCTCCAACTACTGGGGCTATATCATGCTTACGGTTACACCGAACTTTCTGAAATAAGTGTTCCAATAAATTTGTATTCGGGGGCCCAGTTCATTCCGGACCATGGCTCCCTTTTTTGATCATTTGCTTTCAGACCCGAAAACAATATCTTCCAAACAAACAATACTACTATGAAACGAAAAACCTGGCAAGCTCCCTGGTCCTACCGGGAAGGAATTGTGATTGCATCAGGACTAGTGCTCATTGGTTTTGCCATGCAACTGACGTTGCACGGCCGAGGAATACAAATTCCGGAGTGGCCTGGCAACTTATACCTGGCTTTGTCTTTTTCAGGCATCCTTGCACTCCTTCACCTTTTCTATCGCAACAGCGGCGTTGTCAAATGGTTTCGCTCGGTTCCGGCCGCAGTCACTTCAGTGGCGCTTTACTGCGGTTTGGCAATCTTAATGGGAGTCATCCCGCAAACAAAATCTTCCTCCGGATTTATTAACGCAATCGGATTAAATTCCCTGACAAGTTCCTGGCTCTTTGCCCAGGCCAACCTGTATTTTTTGAGTTGCCTGGGCATGGCAACCCTAAAACGCCTCGTTCCTTTTAAGGTGAAAAACCTCGGGTACATCCTCAATCACCTGGGACTTTGGTTGACCTTGGTCGCAGCGAGCCTTGGCAGCAGTGACCTGCAACGACTGAGCATGGCTTGCTACGAAGGCAAGGTGGAATGGCGAGCCAAAAATGAAAATGGTCGACTTGTGGAACTTCCGCTGGCCATTGAGTTGAAGGATTTCAAACTGGAAGAATACCCCCCGAAAATCACCCTGATTGACCACAACTCCGGGAAAATTGTGCTGCAAAATAAAAGAAGCCAGTATTTCTCATTGGCCGATGCGCCGTGTATGCTCGGCAATTACCGGGTCGAAGTGGAAAAATATCTGCCCGAATCAGGTTATATCGGCGAACGTTTTGAGCCGGTAAACGAAATCGGAGCTCCGCCGGCTGCCTTGCTAAAGGTAACCGATACCACCAATGGTCAAAGCAGTAGTGGATGGATTAGTTCGGGCAGCTTCCTCCAGCAGCCTTTCGCCTTTAAAGTCGGCGATCCTTATTCGCTGGTAATGCTTCCTCCCGAACCCAAAAAATTTCAATCCGACATCCGTGTTTTATTTCCCGATGGCGAACAATACACGACCACACTCGAAGTGAATAAACCCTTCAGCATACACGGATGGAAACTGTACCAGCTGAGTTACGACGTGGAAAAGGGCCGATGGTCGGAGTTGAGTGTGATTGAACTGGTACGCGACCCTTGGTTGCCTGCTGTGTACATCGGCGTGTTTTTATTGTTGGTTGGAACACTGTTCCTCTTGCGCGACGGCGCTGCTATAAAGAAAGGAGTACACCATGACTTGGATTAATTTTGAAGCTTTTACTGCTGTTAGCCTTATTTGCTGGCTGGCAGCTTCAGCCTTTGTTGTGATAAAACCCAAAAGTCGGACCACACAGGTTTGGGCCAGCGTGGCAGCTATTGCGGGCACCCTCGTTTTAGCCATTTTCATCGGTTTACTTTGGCTCCGCATCGACCGGCCGCCCATGAGAACGCTGGGTGAAACCCGTTTATGGTACTCGTTGCTGTTACCGGCCATTGGTATTGCGAGCTTTCGCCGCTGGAAATACAACTGGCTGCTTTTATACAGCCTGTTTATGGGCGCTCTCTTCTTGCTGATAAACCTGTTGAAACCCGAAACGCACGATAAAAGCCTGATGCCGGCCTTACAAAGCATTTGGTTTGTGCCTCACGTCATTGTGTACATGTTTGCCTATGCCTTGCTGGCCGCTTCAAGTTTAGCCGGCTTGAAAGCTATTTACATGGACTACCGAAGAAAAAACTGGTCGGAAGTTCCGGACCTGGCCGACAACTTTGTGTATCTGGGATTCGCTTTCCTGACCATGGGCCTGCTGTTTGGAGCCTTGTGGGCGAAAGAAGCCTGGGGACATTACTGGACTTGGGATCCTAAAGAAACCTGGGCGTTCATTACTTGGACGGCTTACCTCATCTACATTCATTACCGCTACCAGCATAACGATAATCACAAACAAGCCATGTGGATTCTGGTCATCGCCTTTGCCCTGTTGCTTATTTGCTGGTTTGGCGTTAACTATTTGCCAACCGCACAAAACAGCGTACACACATACAGCAGCTAGGTAACTTCATAAAACTGAATTCCCCTAAACTGGGAACAACACTCTCTACGCTATTCCTAAAGATCTATGCCGCTTTGCATAGATCAGCCAAAGAATATATCCTGAATGACACCACAATAGCTTTTACAGGAGATTTTTTTGAATACTACAACTAGAAAAAATGCATTAAAACGGAGTACAGCACCAATACGACGTAGCAAGGTCAGCAGTCTGATCAAGAAAAAAGGGCTCGGCCAAAATAGCTGAACCCTTTTGAGAACTATAATCAGTTAAACCCATCACTTTCTCACAGACCATCCACCTTTCAGTCCGAAAACAAACCAAGCCAAATAAAATGCTCCAATAGCAAATACAGTATCACCGATGGCTCGCAGCCAACGGACTGTTTCCAGCGTTGGTGTTTCCAAAAACTCAGCAGAGCGGGCATACCATAATCCATGTTTAACACTGGCTACAGTTTGAGCCAAACCAACCGGAAGAACACTTAAGACAACCATTAACAGCAAGCCAACATTCATTGCCCAAAATGCCACGTTAATATTCTTCTCTTTCCACACAACACCTAGATCCATATCACGCAGCACAAATAACATTAATCCAATTCCAAGCATACCGTAAACTCCAAACAAGGCTGTATGCCCGTGCACAGGAGTTGTGTTCAGCCCCTGCATATAATACAGAGCAATAGGCGGATTAATCAGGAACCCGAAGATTCCGGCCCCCAGGAAGTTCCAGAAAGCAACCGAAACAAAGAAATAGATCGGCCACTTGTATGCCGCAACCCAGTCCTTAGCCCTGCTTAGACGGATATTATGATATGCCTCGAATCCCATCAATACCAAGGGTACGACTTCCAAGGCACTAAAGGTAGCTCCCAAGGCCAGCACTGCAGTCGGCGTACCGGTGAAATAGAGGTGGTGGAAGGTTCCGATAATCCCGCCCGACAAAAAGATGATTGTCGAAAAAAGCACGCTAGAGGTTGCGATCGACGACTTAATTAGCTGCATTCTCACAAAAAGGAAGGCTATAGCAACGGTCGCGAACACCTCAAAGAAACCTTCAACCCACAGGTGAACCACCCACCAGCGCCAGTATTCAGCAATAGCCAAGTGAGTCTGTCTACCCCACATTAGTCCGGCTGCGTAGAAAGCAGCAATAGCGACCGATGAAATCAAAAACATCGTCAACAGGTGTCGGTTTTTATTTTCTGAAGTAATTGCGGGATAAATCGCCCGCCCCATCAAAAAGAGCCAAAGCACAAGACCAATGAGTAAGAAGATTTGCCAGAATCTACCGAGATCGACATACTCATACCCCTGGTGTCCAAACCAGAAGTTCTCAACCAGCCCGAGCTTCTGCATAACGCCCATCCATTGACCGGCAAGCGAACCAACCACAATAATCAAGAGTGCAATAAATAAGAAGTTGACACCGAAGCGTTGGAATTTTGGTTCTTTCCCGGAAATAGCCGGTGCGATAAACAAGCCTGTCGCCAGCCACGAAGTAGCAATCCAGAAAATTGCAAGTTGAATATGCCAGGTTCTGGAAATGGAGTACGGTAAGAAATCAGCTAAAGGCAAACCATAAAAGCCCAAGCCTTCAACCCCATAGTGTGCCGTGATGACTCCCATGATAATCTGTACCAGGATTAGTGCTGTAACAACCCAGAAGTACTTCAGGGTGGCTTTCATCGAAGGGGTCATCTTTGTTCCCGACAACGGGTTTACCTTCGGAAGCTCATCATGATCCTCTTCCTCCCTGTTTGAGGCATAGTAAGAAGCCAGCAAACCGATTCCCAGCAACAAAACAATCACACTAAATCCTGTCCATAAGAGCAAAGCCCCTGTCGGCTCGTTTCCAACCAGCTTCTCTGCCGGCCAATTATTGGTGTAGGTAATATCATCGCCCGGACGTTCGGTCACGGTAACCCAGGATGCCCAAAAGAAAAAGGCATTCATTTTAGCCATTCGAGCTTCATCTTTAATCGAATTCGCAGGGATACTGTACGCTTCCCTCAAATCTGCAAGCGCAGGATCAGCCATAAACAGCCCGGCATAGTGTTTACTAATTGTCTGAAAGGCTTCGGCCCGTAAATCCGATATGGTAATTGTATTGGTTGCCGAATCAAAAGTGTTCTTCCGAAGTTCATTCTGCAGACGTTTCTGAAGCATAGCTTGCTTTTCATTATCAAGCTGCTGGTAGGATTGGCCGAATTCTTTCTCAGACCAGTGATTCAATATAAACAGGGCTTCACGATGCAACCAGTCGGCTGTCCAGTCCGGTGCCTTATATGCTCCGTGTCCCCAAATGGAACCAACTTCCTGGCCCCCCATCGACTGCCATACGTTCTGACCGTCTTTAATATCACTATCGGTACACACAACTGGACCGCTAGCTGAAATTATATTTTCCGGGATTGGCGGTGCCTGCCGGTAGATTTCACGTCCGTAATAACCTAAAATGCCGAACGAAATAAGCATGACCAGAATAAATCCGATCCAGAGTTTCTTTACATTCATAGTTAGTAGATTTAATAACGATTATTCGACAAATGTAATAAAATTATAAAATGACCCGCTTGTCTTTTTATAAAAATAGATATATTTGCGAAGACAAAATTGAAAAGCTATGCAAATCACAGAGAAATCTAAAATCGGAGAAATCGTTCGGGTTAATTTCCAAACGGCACCATTTTTTGAGCAACATCAAATTGACTTTTGTTGTGGAGGCGGTATCAGTTTGGAGAAAGCCTGTTCTGATCGCAACCTCAACATCACCCAAATACTGGATGAGGTCAACAAAATAGTTAGCAAAGCAGACCCCGACTCTCAATATATTGAGAATATGCCACTTGATGAACTTTGTGGATACATCGAGAAAACCCACCACAGCTACATCTACCAAACTGTACCTTTCCTGCAAGCGAAGTTGCAAAAGCTGTGTGATGTTCACGGAGCTAATCATCCAGAGCTGTTTGAAATCAAACTCCTTTTTGACGGGGCATCAGATGCATTAACTGAACATCTGAAAATGGAAGAATCAATTGTATTCCCAGCGATCCGCAAAATGACACTTATGCAGAGTCTATCGGGAATATCCAGTGATTTTGACAAAACTTTGCAAGTTATGCTGGAAGATCACCAGACTGAAGGCGACCGTTTCGAACGCATCTCCAGACTTTCAGGTTCCTACTCTTGTCCGCCGGACGGATGTAATACATTTCGCGTGACTTACGAAACATTGCAAGCATTTGAGCGCGATTTACACCGGCATATTCACCTGGAAAATAATATCCTTTTTATAAAAGCATTAGCTTTGTTCAAGGAATTAAAGAAAAACAATTGATGATTACCAAAAGTACAGAGTATGCTATTCGTGCGTTAGTCTATGTTCACCTGAGAAATGAGCAGGAAAAACGGCCTGGTGTTGAAGAAATTGCCAAAGAGATCGAGGCGCCGGTAGCCTTCAGCGCCAAGGTTCTGCATACATTGACCCGCCACGAACTCCTCTCATCAATGAAAGGACGTGGCGGTGGATTCTTTTTCAGGGATAATCAGAAATCGGCGACTTTGTATGATGTAATCCGCGTATTGGAAGGCGATGCCTTCTTTCGAAAATGTGGATTTGGGTTGAAGGCCTGCGACAATGACAATCCATGCCCACTGCATGATCAATACAAAACAGTAAGAGATGGTTTTTACCAGATCGTCAAAACCGAAACAATCCAATCACTTTCTGATAAAATAAGGGAAGGAAAAGCTGTTCTGAACAGAGTCATTTAGTTTTCAAAAGTTAAGTCGTCTTGCTGCTTCAAAAGCAAAGCTGGTTTTCTGCCTTCAGCAATCATCTATTCATAAAAAATATATAAACATCCGTTTATCCATGTACCTAAAGAGAATTCGTACGATTATTCCTGTCTATTGGGCCGGATTTGTTTCGGCCATCAGCTTTTTTGAAGCCTGGCTAAAGTTCCGTGCTGAAGGTGTTAGCCTCGATATTGGCTTGAGAATTGGAAAGCTCATCTTTTCCTCGTTGAATAAGGTGGAATTAATTTTCGCTGCATTAAGCTGGCTCCTTGTACTTATCGTCCCTCAAAAGCACAAAACATCCACCCTGAGCTTAAAACTTCTGCTCTCAACAGTCACGCTAGTGCTCTTACTCCAAACCATATGGCTGCTACCCCATCTATCTGCCCGTGCAGATATAATCATAGAAGGTGGGCACCCGACCAGCTCCCCCATCCATCTCCTTTACGGTGTTTTGGAAGTTCTAAAGGTTACATGTCTAATTGTGATGGCGTTTCAACTGACAAACAATGAGCAGAATTAGAAAAAATTACCGGATTGCAAGATACATTGTTTATCGACAGACGATCGTCGCGCCCAAAGATCATATATGGACTTTTATCGGGGCATTTACCGGCATTGGGCTTATCGGGCTGATCCACGAAACATTCAGCACATTTCAGATGAGTGACAAGGTCTTCCTGATTGGATCATTCGGAGCTTCAGCTGTCCTGATCTATGGTGCAACAAACAGTCCGCTGGCTCAACCCCGAAACCTGGTCGGAGGCCACTTGATCAGTGCCTTTATTGGCGTTACGATTTACAAATTGCTCTGTGGGGTGGATTTGCTTTGGCTAAATGCAGCATTGGCTGTTTCGCTATCAATCATAGCCATGCAATGCACCAAAACATTGCACCCTCCGGGAGGAGCCACTGCATTGATCGCCAACCTGGGCACTCCCAAAGTCATTGGATTGGGGTATTGGTACCTGGTTTACCCCGTTTCAACGGGAGTTACCATTTTGCTGACCATTGCACTCATTTCCAACAACATTCCCAAAGACAGGAGCTATCCGAACAACGAGTTGTTCAAAATACCAATAAAAATCAAAGCATATGAAAACTATCGGACTAATAGGAGGCTTGGGTCCCGAAGCAACGGTTGATTATTACAACCAACTAATTGACTCTTTTAAGCAAACCAACAACGGGAAACTGGACTACCCCGAGATGATCATTTACAGTGTCAACATGGATCATTTTATCGGCTTACTTGAAAAGGGTGAATTCGGGCTTGCTGCTGATTACATTGCCGGGAGCCTGAATAAACTATTGGCAGCGGGAGCAGACTTTGGTGCCATCAGTGCTAATACGCCTCACCTGCTATTCGACCAAGTTCAATCTGGAACAACATTGAAACTAATTAGTATTGTTGAAGCCTGCGTCCAAACTGCCGTTCAAATGAAACTGAAACGCTGCTTGCTGCTCGGAACGAAATTCGTCATGAAAAACCAGTTTTATCACGAACTGTTCCGCCGGCACGGGCTCGAAGTTATCAGCCCAAATGAATCTCAGATAAGCCAAATCAATCATCTCCTCTTTTCCGAACTGGAATTGGGAATCATTAAAGATGAATCCCGAAATCTTTTTCTGCATCTAATTGCCGAATTTAAAGCCAGCAATGATATCGACTCGGTTATCCTTGGCTGCACGGAACTTCCGCTGATGTTCCATGAAACAAACTACCTGGATATTCCGTTTCTAAACACCACCAAGATTCATGTTGAAGCCATAATTCAAGAATACTTTGCCCGGGATACCCGGTAATCCGATAGTAGAGAAATTCCCTGTCTAAAAATCGTGCTCAGGAAAAAATGAACCACAATTACTGATTCAGAGTAAAAACAACCAAAATACAATGTTATGAGTGAATTAATCAATAACTCACGCTATCGTAAAGAACGCTTAAAAGCATTGATCTTAAAACTACACAAAGGTGAATCTGCAGAAGAAGTTCGTCGCCAATTAATCGAGTCATTAACAAATATCCCCTACGGCGAAGTGGTTGAAGTGGAACAGGAACTCATGCAGGAGGGACTTCCTCAAGAAGAAGTTCTGAAACTATGCGATGTCCACGGTTCGGTTTTGGAAGGAAATGTTGATTTAAGCGGCGCAAAAGATATTCCGGAAGGTCACCCGATTGATGTGTTCACAAGAGAAAATATCGAATTGAAAAAAGTGGCCGACAAAGCGAAATGGGCATTGGGAGAACTGAATACCGTCAAGGACGAAGAGTTCCCTGCCTACATTTTTGGTTTGCAAGCCTTATTTAACCAACTGATGGACGTAGATAAACACTATCAGCGTAAAGAATACCTGGTCTTTCCCTATCTTGAAAAGAACGATATTACCGGCCCACCCAAAGTGATGTGGGGAAAACATGATGAAATCAGAGAACAGTTAAGGGGCTGCATCGAAGTCCTGCAAACAAAAGAATTAACAAAACCCGATTTGGCAGAATCTCTGGAATTGCTCTTCTTTCCAAGCTTACAGGCATTGACCGATATGATCCAAAAGGAAGAGGAGATTCTTTTCCCGATGAGCATGGACGTATTGACAACCGAAGACTGGTGGCACATTCACAAACAAACACTTGAATTTGGTTTTTGCCTGTACGATCCTGCTGTTGAATGGCTGCCGGAAGGCCTAAGCACAGAAAAAGAGGAAACAGGCGTCTCCACGGACGGCAGTATTCAGTTACCTTCGGGAAGCTTTACCGCGAAAGAGATCATGGCTATTCTGAACTCTGTGCCTTTCGATATGACCTTTGTGGATAAGAATGACAAGGTAAAATACTTTACACAGGGGAAAGAGCGCATTTTTGTCCGCAACCGCTCCATTATCAACCGCGATGTACGACTCTGTCATCCGCCCGGAAGTACACACATTGTTGAGAAAATACTGGATGATTTCAAGACAGGAAAAGCATCGCACGCACCGTTCTGGATTCAGATGAAAGGCAAATTCATCAAGATTGAATACTTCGCCCTGCGTGATGATAACGGGGAATACCTCGGCACACTGGAAGTGTCCCAAGACCTGACAGAAAACAGGGCACTGGAAGGTGAAAGGAGAATTCTGTCTTATTCAGATGAAAAGAAATGAAGCTATGGAAAAATTAATTATAACCCCGAAAACAAAAGTATACGACCTTTTGGAGGCTTATCCCCAATTGGAAGAGACCCTGATTGACATCGCCCCTCCGTTCAAAAAGCTCAAAAACCCGGTACTGCGTAAAACCATTGCCCGGGTAACCACACTGGCCCAGGCGGCCATCGTTGGCGGTGTAAAGGTGGAAGAAATGATCACCAGACTCCGATCTGAAATCGGGCAAACATCCGTGGAAACGATCATTGAGGAGACTGGTAATTACATCACAGAAAAGCCCCAGTGGTTCGACCAGACAGAAATTACCCGGACAATCGATATTCGCGAAATACTGAACGCCGGTGAGCAGCCGGTCCACGAGGTCCTCTCTGTCATAAAAGGATTACAGGGTAACGAAACACTAAAGGTTGTCGCACCCTTTATCCCTGCTCCGTTAATCGATAAATCGCTAAGCCTGAATTACCACCACTGGCTGGACAAAAAAGGAGAAGACGAATATTGGGTCTATTTTAAAAACTAACTGAATGTCAGAATTTACAAATACCAAACAAGGGCGAATTGAAAAGTTAAAAGAGGTTTCGAAACAGATACTTGAAACAGGTAATGCTCATGCATTTGTCGTCGAAAACGAAACCTTCATTCCGACAGTGATTCCAAGCGATTTCATCACTCTTTTTGATGAAATCATTCGGGACGGCTACCCGATGGAAGATATTAAAGTATTGACCAACAAACTGCTTAATATTTTCCACCTCCCCATCCTGAATTTCGAACGGATTACACCGGAACCTGATTCGTTTTTAGGAATTCTGGAGCGAAACAATGGTGAAATGGAGCTTCTGCTGGATCAAATTCGCCCGGTTTTTAAGGCTTTTGTAAAAGATTCCGGAGATAAAAAAATCCAAACAGAACTTATCGGGCTCTTCACCGAGCTTGAAATATTCGCCAAGCATTATACCATTAAGGAAAATGTGCTCTTCCCTGTCATCGAGCAAACCTGGCCCGACTACCGCTGCTTAAAGATTATGTGGTCGTTTCATGACGATATCCGCCAAAATATAAAAACTGTATTAACGCAGTTACGGAACGGAAATATTCAATTAAGATCTTTCAAAAAGTGCGTGGGCGATATCTTCTTTAATATGCATGCTATCAAGTTCCGGGAAGAACGAATTTTGTTTCCATATATTCTTTCAACCATCGGTGAAAATCAACTTAAAAGCATGAACCGCCAAGGCTTTGATATTGGCTATCCCTATATCAAACCGGCTCTCAAACCAAGCGCAAAATCAGAGACCGGATTTGAAGGAGATGTAATCAATCTTGGAACCGGTAAACTGAACGTTGAACAGGTAAGGCTTATTTTTAACCACCTGCCGGTCGACATCACTTATGTAAACGAAAACAACGAGGTTTGCTATTTTTCTACACCGCCAAAGCGAATTTTTCCGCGCACCACAGCCATTATCGGACGTAAGGTGAGCAACTGTCATCCGCCCGAAAGCGTTCATGTTGTAGAACAAATTGTAGAATCCTTTCGGAAAGGAGAAAAAGATCATGCCGACTTTTGGATTAACATGAAAGGCGAATTTATTCTCATTCAATACTTTGCCGTTCGGGATCAGCAGGGAACCTACAAGGGTGTGATTGAGGTATCCCAGGAAATTTCAGGGATTAAGGCATTAGAAGGAGAAAAGAGACTGTTGGACTGGTAAGAGCACGATTGATATGCAGTGGCGCACCGACACGTGTTTTTGTGGCCTACTGTTGTTATTTCTTTATATCTTCTGAGCTGTAGCCTGTCTATTAGATGTTTTATCAGCCTATCAAATCTTACAATTATGCTTTTGAACGATTAATCGCACTTGGCCCAGTTCTAAAAACTTTTTCCAAAACTAAAATGTTGAATAAAATAGAACAAACAGGCAAAACGTTATCGTGCTGTCACTGATTTTTTAGATGGAGTAGTGTAATCTCGCGATGAGCCCAGAGAATCAGGGCGGGCACAATTGACGCGGAAGTCAAAATAAAATGAGAGCCTTCCGATTTCTAACCTACTTTTAATTCATTAAAACTAAATCATCATGTCGAACAACACCGTAATATTACATCGCGTTCTGACGACTTCTCCCGATAAAGTGTTTCGGGCTTTTGCTAATTCAGATGCCTATGCCTCGTGGCTGCCTCCTCATGGCTTCATTTGTAAAATACATCAAATGGAGTTTCGAGAAAAAGGAAGCTACAAAATGTCTTTCACCAATTTTTCGACTGGCAATAGCCATTCCTTCGGAGGCGAATTTCTGGAAATAAAGCCCAATGAATTTATCAAATACACCGATCAGTTTGACGATCCCAATTTACCCGGAAAGATGATCACAACAGTCCGGCTGACAAAGGTTTCATGCGGCACCGACTTGCATATTGTGCAGGAAGGAATCCCGGCTGTTATTCCGGTAGAGATGTGCTACCTGGGATGGCAGGAATCATTAGAAAAATTAAAAAAACTGGTGGAGCCGGAGATTCCGGATGCATGATCGCTAAAGCCTGAAATAGAAATCGGATGAAAAATAACTTATTACGAATGGACAACGTCGGCATTGTCGTAGAATCACTCGATGAGGCCATTTCTTTTTTTACCGAGCTTGGACTGAAACTGGAAGGACGTGCCATGGTCGAAGGCGAATGGGCCGGGCGTGTTACCGGTTTGGGCGACCCAAGCGTTGAGATTGCCATGATGGTCTCCCCCGATGGACATAACAGGCTTGAACTCTCGCGATTTCTTAAACCTTCCGTCGTTGCAGATCACCGGAACGCCCCGGTTAATACGCTCGGTTACCTGCGTGCCATGTTTGCCGTTGAAGATATCGATGATGTGGTAGACAGGCTCGGCAAACACGGAGCTAAACTGGTTGGCGAAGTCGTCCGGTATAAGGACTCGTATCGGCTTTGCTACATCCGCGGTCCTGAAGGGCTGCTTATCGGGCTGGCCGAACCGCTTAGTAATCGTTGAGTGACCAAGGATTAGGAAAATCCATTATCATTCAATCCGCTGTAAAAGAACTCGCCAAGTGATAATTTTAAAAACACCGGTTAAGATGAGAAAATTAATCATGTGGAACATCATCACGCTTGATGGTTATTTTGAAGGAATAGAAAACTGGGACTTATCCTTCCATGATACTATTTGGGGACCCGAACTTGAGCAACTCAGTATTGAACAGCTAAATTCGGCTGACTACCTCGTTTTTGGCCGGGTAACCTACGAAGGTATGGCCGCTTACTGGAAAACGGAAGAAGGAGAAATTGCAGAACTCATGAATAAGATCCCCAAACTCGTTTTTTCGAAAACATTAAAATCTGTTGCATGGAACAACTCAACCCTTATTACAGAAAATGCTTCTGACGAAATTTCCAGATTGAAGCAGGAAGGTAACGGAAACATGTATTTGTTTGGAAGCGCATATCTTGCTGGATCATTTATTAATGCCGATCTTTTTGACGAATATAGAATTGGGATCGCTCCGGTTATTCTGGGCGGTGGTCGACCTTTGTTTAAACAAGGAATACAGCCTAAAAAATTATCTCTTATCTCGACTCAGCAACTTTTGAACGGCGGAGTCCTTTTAAAGTATTCAAAACCGCCTAAAGATACTTGACTATTCGTTCTAATTCTATACTCAAAAAAACAAAAGTATTACTGGTTAATATCACCGCTTATTCACTATCTGTGCAACGATCCCTGTTTCAGCCGATCTAAAAATACAGTGATGCAAATAGGGAATTTCGTCTCTTGTACAACTGCCTTTATATTAACAACTTCAATTCGGAACTAAAAAACTTCAGACTCAACTTGAATTCAGATACAATTTGAACACAACACAAACCGTTTTATTATCGTTTTCCGAGCCAAAAATTCATACAATTACAATGCCCCGAACAGAGAACCTCCATTTCATGGAAAGCCTGGGATTAATGATTATTTCTCATCGCAATTTGCTCAACAAGGAAACTATTGGACGAATAATTACAGAAATTAAAGCGATCCCCTTTATGCGAGAAGATTGTTTTGTCCTGATCGACATTCGAAAGGCAATAATTGAATTGGATTCGGACGAAATCGCAGATCTGAGCAATTTTGTTTATGAACATTTGGGACACACCAGTCTTCGGAAATTCGCGATCCTGTCACCGAATGCACATTTAAGCAAAACCGTTCAGTTTGTTAGAAATTATAAACACTCCTCCAAATACCAGGTTTTTACAACGCTTGAACCGTTGTTAAACTGGCTAAAGATACCCCAATCAAGAAAACGCCAGATTCAAATCAAGCTGGATCATTTTAACCAACTGAACTAAAGACTCAACATTTATAATCCAGGGCTATTTTTCGATGTAAGCAAAAAAGGGGAAATTCGCCTTTCGCTTAGTCTTCCCCTGGCAACATGATAATAATCGCCGGCGAAGGCTCGTCAATGTCGTAGGTCGATACAATAGCCTTCACAGTAACCAACCGGGTTCCCGGCTCCGATTAAAGTTCTTGTTTCTCATTATCCAGCCAACTCATTTCTGCCGGAAGTTGAAACTGCACCTTGAAAAACAATAGTACACCACCCTTTGACTTTCGTGCATGGACGGCGAACATAAACAAGAGATCCCATAACCTGCCATCCAAATCTTGATGATTCATTCCAACAGGAACTTCAACATAGCGATCCCAAACAGTTCGAATCACTAAAACCTGATACACAATACCGGCTTCACTGCTAAAGATAAAATCAACTTTTACTAATACGCCATCTTCAATAGGTTGCTAAGTTGTGTAAGAAGAAATAATTTGAAACTCTTTTGACATATGAAATACCCTTGCCCTAGGGATTTTTGTTGGCATCTGGCTCGCCGGTTTAACTCAAATTTTGAGTTTCTACCATTGAGCTGTCATGGATTAAGGCAAGGGGAACGCGAGAGCGTGATTCAAATGCCCTTGTCTGTTCCGTTGAGCGTAGATAACTTAGCCTGCAATTTTAAATGGAGTGGTTTTATCTTTCAAAATGAAACGAACAAAAAAGGGGCATTGACCTACCCCTCAAAATTCAAACAACAATTGCTGCCCGATTCCCATTGCTGATCTTGGATGATCAACGAACTCAAGCTTCTTTTCCTGTATTCTCAGAACCATAAAACTTTGCGATTCTGTAATCTCCCGGATATACGGTACTCCATGTTCAGGGTGAAGCTCTATTCGCCAACCCGCATAAAAGCGGTTCGCTAGCGTATCCATCCAACAGACCTCACCTAAGAGTCCGTTCAAACAAAGGTTAATCACACTCATCATTGCGCAGGTTCGATCGATATCGGCTCCGAAAAACAAACAGTCGCGCTTTATCTTTGCCGCAGCCAGCAGCATCCGACCGGAACCGCAGCAACAATCGGCAACCCGCTCTCCAAAGCCGGCGGGATTTAACATCCGGGCCATTAATTCACAGACCGGTTCCGGAGTAAAGAATTGCCCGTTGTGTCCGTGACTGATGTATTCCATATAAAAATCACCGAAGCCGTCTTTCAGGCCTGTTCCGTTATTGTCCATTTCCAGGACCAATGCCCCAAAAGCTTCGGCCATCAGGTAGGCATCCGGCTTCTCGTAATTCCGGACAATTTCGTGGTACCGATCTTCTTTTGCACCTAAGGATAAGGCGCAAACTGTCATCTCAAGGAAATCATCAAAAACAGAATTCAAACCGTACTTGTAAGCGATTTGAAGAATATATTGGGAAAAACCTTTTAACTGATTCATAATCGTCGATTTTAAGTTTTCAATTGTGATTAGCTGCAATGAAAAAGCGAAGGCTAACTTGCCTTCGCTATCTGTGGAACTAACCGATTACTACCAGCCGGTCGCGGTTCGGATTGATGTTCCAAAATGTAATCGACAGCTTTCTGAGCCATGGAGGACGCAATCAACAGCATCTTCTTATCTTCCTTAAACTTGCGAATCCAGCTTTTGATGTATGCAGCGCTGTTATCTATCGTAGTGTTTTGGATACCTGCCTGGTAGCATAGAAAGGACGCTCCCATCTCGGCTACAAGTTCTTCTAAGGCGTAACAACCATCTTTAGAATCAAATTTAAAACCGGCAAGTTTTTCATGTCTGCCTGTCCTGTTGATATCCCCTGTACTGTGGCAACATTCGTGGAAAAGTACGCTATGGAACTGTTCATCCTTGAAAAATGTCCTTGGATTGGGCATTCCAATATAATCCCCGGAAGGTGAATAAAAGGCATGTGACTGGTCAAACCTGATCTCCGGACAATCCTTCCAACACTTGATAACCTGTTCAGCCTGTGCAATCGGGTCGAAATCATGGTCATGAGCTTCTGATGACGGAATCTTACCTTCGTCAATACCTTCGGTTTGTTTTAGGTTGAAAACGGTGTAATACCTCAGAAATGGAACTTGGTCAATACTCCCGTCCTTTTCTTCTTTTTCCAATATCTTCCAGAAAACAACAGGGAAGCCCTTCTCCCCTTTCAAAACATGACCTCCAAGTTCTTTGACCTGGTTAAAGGTGAGGAAATACGGTGATCCGAATTTGTCACGCAACAGTCAGTAGTAACCAGAAGTTCAATCCCCGGTAAACCTTCCGGTGAATCATATTCTGCGGTAAACCGTTTTCTACTTTCCACGGCATCTGCCACGGAATAACACCTTTTTCCAAACGTTCAATAATCAGGTTGGTAACCATTTCATAAATATCAAATGAAGATTTCATAGGAATCCGCTGCTGCCCTGCAGACTTATTTCGGCACCCTCTTTAACCAAGGGAATCTCTGGCACGCCATTAAACTTAAATTTTTGGCGTACCTCCATTGAGCTGTCCCGGATTAGGTCAACGGGGGTGTATGTCATTCCGATAATAATCGGAATGAACGCATCCGAAGGAAACGAGCCACGAAAAGCCTGCCCGGCTTGCGCGGTCAGACGGGCGAGTTCCCCTTTACCGTTCCGGGAAGCGTAAATAACTTTGACAGAAATTTGAGTGTAAAAAGCAAAATATAACCCAACAAGAAAAATATCTAAAAAACAGCGTCTTTGACTTTCACAAACTCATAGGAAGAACTGTACGAAACAAACGAGAGCCTGGAGTCGTTGTCTTGAAATTGAAATCAGGCAACTGACACTCAAAGAATCACGATCCAACACGCTATAAAAACGAACAAAAAAAAGGGGAAATTCCCCTTTTGCTCAATCTTCCCCTGGCAGCATGATGAAAATTGCCGGTGAAGAATTATCAATATCATGAGCTGAAACAAAAGCCTTCAATGTAACCAACCGGGTTTCGGATTCCGATTGGAGTTCCCGTTTCTCATTATCCATCCAACTCATATCTGCCGGAAGCTGAAACAATACCTTGAAAAACAAAAGTGCACCACCTTGTGACTTTCGTGCCTGGACAGCAAACATGAACAATAAATCCCACAACCGACCATCCAAATCCGGATGATCCATACCATCGGGTTTCCTGATGTACCTGTTCCATACCGTTCCGGTCATTAGCACCGGGTAAACATTTCCTGCTTCTTCCGAAATCTTGTCATCAACTGCAACCAATACACCATCAGCAAGAGCTTGCTTGGTTGTGTAAGAAGAAATGATTTGAAACTCTTTTGACATATGAAATACCCCTGCCCTGGGGATTTTTGTTGGTATCTGGCTCGCCGGTTAAACTCAAATTTTGAGTTTCTACCATTGAGCTGTCACGGATTAAGGCAAGGGGAACGCGGCAGCGGGATTAATATACCCTTGCCTGTTCCGGGAAGCGATTAATATCTTTCTGAAAAATTGAGTGGAAACCCTAAAAAATACTATTGGTTCCTATGGGATAAGGCTAATAATTCCTCTGCCATTCGAGATAAACTCCAGAAGAACGCCGACTAAACAAATCCCGACCCACACCAACACACCGGAGGTTCGGTATTGAATCCATGAAACTCAGGTCATGTCCGCGACCAAGTACCAACACATCATCGTGCCTTTCCAGATAAATTTCCAGCTCCTGTTCGGTTTGAAATACAGGAATTCTTTTCTGCGCATAAAATACAAAAGCATGGTCAAAGTCCTTATAGGCAACCACCTCCTCATGCGACCGGACAAGTTCTCCATACTTTTGAATCGGCGACTGATCATCAATCACCTGGAACGGCTTCCAGAAAATAATCAATGTTGTCGCCATAAAAGCAATCGCTATTGAAAGCGCTCCGTATTCAACGGATTTTCGTCTTGCCACTAAAGCAGCGATGGCGCCGATAGGCAATAGCAATAGCAACCAGGCATTCCAGCCAATATTCTGCAAAGGCGGCGTACTCTTCAGAAAAAAGAAAATGCCAACCGGCATCAATACCGCAACAAATACAATAATATAAGTTTCGATCCGGGATTTGCGAAATGATTCCCGATCGTTGCTCAGTCCTGCAATGAAACTTCCAATCAGCAAGCTTAAAAAGGGATAAGCCGGTGAAGTATAATTAATCAGTTTTGTTTGGGAGAACGCGTAGAAAATAACCACAACCAAAGCCGACAACGCTCCCATCACCATCAACGAATTACTTTTTCGTTGCTTCCAGACTTCTTTAAATGCTCGTATTGCAAAAACCGAAAACGGAAGCATACCTGCCAACAAGAATACGAAAGGCATTACAAACGGACCACGATGCCCTTTTAGTCCCTCGTCAAAACGATTCAGGTTATGTTCCAAAAAGAAAGCCCGAGTCCATTCACCACCTGTCTTAACATGCACGGCGTAGTACCACGGTACAGCCACAAGTGCGACCAACAGAACTCCCCACCAAGGTTTCAGCTCAACTATCCGTTTCCAACTCAATGTTTTTGTTATTAACATGAAAAGCAAATAGGTTAAACCAGGCAACAGCAGTCCAACCGGCCCTTTAGCTAAAATGCCCAGTCCCAAGAAAACGTACATTAGGGCAAACCATTTCCAACGACGTGAATACCATCCTTCGTAGAAAAAATAAATCGAAAGCGTATGACAAAGAATGAGATACGGATCGGGGGTCGCAAGCCGAAATTGAATAATGACATGCATCGAGGCCAGCAAGGTCAATGCCGACCACAAAGCAGCCTTTTTCCCCAAACGGCGAAGTGCGATCCAAAAAGTAGCCAGCACAACGAACAAGCCACAAATAGCAGAAAAAAGGCGGGCTCCTGCTTCATTAACCCCCAATAACCAATAACCAGCCATCATTCCATAATACTCCAAGGCCGGTTTATCTGTCCGAAGTTCCCCATTGAAAGTTGGAACAACCCACTCGCTGCTTTCCATCATTTCACGGGCACATTCCGCGTTCCGCGCTTCAGCAACCTGAAATACGCTGGTTCCTCCCAAAAACGAAAAAAACAAAAGTCCACTCAACAGCAAAACAAATAAGAAATACCTCATACTTTAAGTCTTACTAAAAAAAGTTCAATTCCATTTTGATAAAAGCTGTCTTTCAGATACACATTCAACCTTGCTGTCCATCAACGAAAAAGTAAATAAGGCCATCGGTATTCCAGTTTCGCTATTTTACCATTCACCTGAACAACCGCTCTCTTTCGTAACTTGTCTATTCTGAGTGGTAGTCATTTTCCGACGCCTTGCTCTAATAGCTCACCCCATTTCGTCAAATTGAGTTCAACTATTAATGAGTCACTTCTCAACTTCACTTCATAACCGGAGAAATCAATGGCGCACATTGCACTTGCTCCGATGATGGAATAATGAGGATAATTCTTATGAACAGCGCACCGAACAGTGATTGGGAGTTCCTCTACCTCAATCTTCGTTTTTATTTTCAACACATTACCCTTTTTATCAAAGCACGCGGTCACAAGCTGTTCTCCCAGATTGAAATCCGCATGCCACACGTTCTTGTATTGTTGCCAATGAATATTCCTGGCATCCACAAATCGCGATTCAAACGAATCCAGGATCTGACAATTGGGCGACTGAAAAACCTGTTCGGCTGTAACAATCGTCAGTGGAATCATAAGCCATACAAGAAGTTTCATGTCATTCAGCTTTTATCCGATCCAAACTTAAGGTTCAATTCTAAAGGAAATCTGAAGCGTACTTTTAGAAGGCTAGTTGGTTCTTTACGAATACCGAATGCGTACTGCTACAAAATTTTAGATGGCGAGCGGAAATTATTCGTGTTTCTCCGTAAGATTTCCCTGCGAGTCAGACAAAACTTCCTTTTTCACGCTCCCTTTTTTCAGGGCAAATTCATAACCGTCAAAGGAAGGGGATTGGATGGCTTCAATCTCTTGAATTTTATAATCGCTGTATTTATTCAACAAAGCTGATTTTACAGAATTTGGCAGGTCATTTAGCTTGAGCTCTCTTTCTGTTTCGAGCCAATTCCCGTCAAGATCAAACGATGCAGACATTTTCTGATCATTCAAAACGAACTCAGCTTCCCATTCAGAGGCATCTTCTTTGCTCCAGCTAATTTTTTTCGCATTTGTAAACTTGTTTTGGAAAGTTTGCAAAACCTTTTGTGGAGGATTTCCGGCAAAAACGATTGAGCAAAACGCCCAAAGAATCATGGTCAGTGAAAGTGTTTCCATATTCTTATTTTATTGATTTACACCTAAACTTAAACTACGATTCTAAAGGAATCCTGAAGCGCAGAAATTAAATTCTGCTCGTGTTACTTCCGATCTAATCTCGCTCAATCAATCCCAGGAAAGTTGGCAAAGCAATCAGCAACACAGGCAAGGCAAATACCAATCCTCCGATAACCGCGATGGCCAGCGACTGGTGCATTTGTGCCCCGGAACCAATACCGAGAGCAAGTGGTAACAAGGCCATGATGGCACTGAGTGCTGTCATTAGTTTCGGGCGCAAACGGATTGAAATCGAATAAACGATCGAATCTCTAACGCTTTCTCCTTTTTGGCGCTCTTCCATGTATTGCAGGTAGGTAAAAATAGAAGCCTCCCCTACGATCCCAATAATCATGATGATTCCCACATAACTACCAACATTCAACGGCACATTCAGGAGATAGAGTAGCAATCCGCTTCCGGCTGGGGCCAGCATCACCAGGAAGATAAGTAGCAGCGCTACCTTTATTCTTCGGAACAAAAAAAGGATGATTGTAAAGACGAGTACGCTGGCCAGAATCAGGATAAGCATCAGCTCTTGAAATGCCTGTTGTTGTTCTTTGTAGGCGCCACCGTATTCTAGATTCATTCCCGGTGGCAGGTTTATTTTCGTGCGTATTTCTTTTTGAATATCAGCCAGGGTACTTCCCAAGTCCCGGTTATTCAGTCGAGCTGTAATGTAATCCACACTTTTCAGGTTTTCGCGATTCATTTCTGCTACGCCTTGTGACAGGCTAACATCAGCAACCCGTTTCATTGGCACCAGTTGCCCGTCGGGCAGGAAAATCTGAGATTCCTTTAGTGCATCAACCGTCGTCCCTAAACGATTGGGATAAATCATTCGCACATCGCACATTTGTAACGACTCCTGAATATTGCCGACCACAATTCCCCCCAATTGAGTTTGCAACTGGTACTGAAAATTATCGGGCGTCAGGTTAAAACGATTCAGTTTGGCCTCGTCCGGTTCTACAACAACCGAAGGACCGGCGATGGTGATCCCGTCAAACACATCGGCAGTGCCGGGTACGTGATCAACAACATCGGCGATCTTTTGGCTGTATTCCTCCAGTTGCTTGGTGTCGTTGCCAAACAGTTTGATTTCAATAGGCTGGGTTGAACTCATCAAGTCGCCAAGCATATCCCCAATCACTTGCCCGAAGTCGACAGTTAAAGCCGGAATCTGAGCCTCGATTCGGGTACGGATGTCGTCAATAACTTCTTCCGTTGTTCGTTGCCGTTTGGTTTTCAACTTGATCAGGTAATCACCGCGGTTCGGTTCTGTAATGAAGAAGCCCATTTGAGTACCGGCCCGACGGGAATAACTTTCCACTTCCGGCATGCTCGTGACGATTTGATCTGCTTTTTGCAGCATCAGGTCTGTTTCGTCCAGCGAGGTTCCTGGTGGACTGTTGAAATCAAGCACAATGGAACCTTCATCCATTTCCGGCAGAAAACCGGACGGTAAAGCCGGGTAAATGACGAAAATTGCCACGATCATGGCAACGACCAACGCAATGGCAATGTATGGCCTTTTGAGGAAAAACAGCACCCAGTTTTGCTTCCGCACTTCTGCTGTTTTCAAGTGCTTTTCGCGTGTGTTACCGAAGAAAATCAGATAGAGCACCGGCAACAGCAACCAGGTAACCAGGAAAGATGCCGTCAGCGTAATAATCATGGTTTGCGTCATGATATTAAAGTAGGCACCGGCAACGCCTGTCATCAGCCCAAAGGGTAAAAAGATGACAATGGTACTCAACGATGATCCCACCATGGCAGGCAACAGGTATTTGATGGCTTTCGGAACCACCGTCCGATAGTTTTCCTCCGGATGTTCTTCGTGCGTTCGGTGAATCTGCTCCACCACCACAACCGCATCATCGATTACCAAGCCGATAGCGGCGGCAATGGCACCAAGCGTCATAATATTCAGGTTGAAACCAAAAGCTTTCATCGCGATAATCGTCAGCAGCAATGAAACCGGCACGGTAATCAGGATGACGATACTGCTTTTGAATGAGCGCAGAAAGAGTATTGTGACAATGATGGCAAGCAGGATCCCCACCCAAAGCACGTCGCGAATACTCTTGATGGTCGTGTCTACAAAATCAGCCTGGTTGTAATAGGGCACCATTTTAACCCCCTTGGGCAATAAATGGCTGTTCAATTCATTCACGCGTTGCTTCAGTTGTGCGTCCATATCCGACAAGTTCGCTTCAGGCTGCTTCATCACCGCGATCAACGGAACATCTTTGCCATTTGCCTTGATCTTCAGGTACTCAATTTGTCCGTCAATTTTTACGTCGGCTACATCCTTCAAAAGAACAGTGCTGTTTCCGGTACTTCTGACGACCGTTCTTTCCAATTGCCCGAGATCTTTAACCGCGGCATCAGTCAGAGAAAGGTAAAGTCGGTGATTGTCGTTCAGGTAGCCGTTGGAGCGGATGAAGTTTGTCTGGCTAAGTGCCGTACCAATTGTTTCAGGTGTTATGCCCAATGCACTCATTTTTTCGGGGTTCAGCACTAACTGATATTCTTTATTTCGGCCACCGGTAACGGCAACTTCCCGAATTCCGTCGATTTGCTCCAGGTAGGGCTTCACCGTATATACAGCGATTTTCTTCAATGCAACCGGACTAAGATCACCTTCCAGCGAATAACCGGCAGCAGCCAAAATCGAGGGGTTCATCTTTTCAATCACCACTTTCAGGTCTGCAGGCAAATCTGTTCGGCTTTCGCTGATCCGGGCATCGATTTGCTGCCGAGCCAGGTCAATATCCGCGTCCCAATTGAAGAACGCTGAAATCTCGCAGGTTCCGCGCGACGTTGTTGATTGAATCATTTGGAGATTTTCACTCTTTTTGATTGCCTCTTCCAGTGGACGCGTAACCGTGATCAGCATTTTGTCAACCGGTTGCTCGCCATTGTCAGCAATGATCTTCACCTTGGGAAACGTAACGTTAGGCAGCAGTTCAACCTTCATTTGGCTATACGAATAAAGCCCCACAGCGATAATGATAAGGAAAATAATTCCCAGCGGACTCTTAAACTTATGATAGAAACTTTCTTTCAATTGCATGATGAATTACAAAAATGTGGTTTGACCAGCGTTCCCGCAGGTTCTCATTCTAATTCTTGATGATTCGCACAATAGCGGTATCCGGCAGACCGTATCCTCCCTCAGATACTAACCGATCCGCATTGGTTATTGGAGAATCCAGAAGTTGAACAAGACTATCGGTCTCCTGCCCCTTCGTTACCGGAATCTTTATGCAAGTGGTATCGTTAACCAGCTTCATTACCCAAAACTCCGTTTGCAGCTCGTTGCCTTGCAAAGCACTTTTCGGAATCCACAAAGCATCCAGCAATTTGCCTGTTTCAAATTGAACCGAAAGACTAATATTTTCAGCCAGGCTAAACGCATTCGTAGGTTTGATAATAAAAGGTTGAGTTTGGTTTTGCACGGTAGCCGAGGGCCACTGTCCAATCACCTTACCTGCAGCCGTCTCCCCATCCGGCAAAAGAATCGTGCAGTTCATGCCTGTTCGAACTTTTCCCAGCTGCTCGGCAGGAACATCAATGACAATACGCATGGAGTTTGTCCGAATGCAGGTAGCCAGCACATCGCCGGCTTGTACAAAGTCCCCTACCTGCACGTTCAGGCTCGACACGGTTCCATTCAGATTTGAAAAGGTAGTGTCCTGAAACGCATTGAAATCTTCGTCGTTAAAGCCTGATTTCTGAAGCGCAGCTGCCTCCATGGGCTGAACGATAAACAGCGGTTGTCCGTCAGAAACAGTTCCGGCGACCTGGCACCCGACACTTTTGAGAATACCACTGACCTGCGCCCGAAACGTGTTGGATTGCAAGTAGCGGGTGGTCCCTTTAAAAGTTGACGTTTGCTCAATCGTAGCAATCACAGGTTGGGTAACATTCACATCACTTTTGACCTCTGTCTCCGCCTCCTGCTCCGAAGTCGCTGATGTACATGCTGTCATCGCGATCACGAGCAGTACCAATCCGTACGAGGCACGCCGAAAGGCGTTAGTGGTTCCAGTAATTGTATTCATTGATCAATTTCTTTAGCGTAATTTCTTTTTGAACGACGGCCTGATTCACATCGCTGTATTTTTTCAGGTAGGCCACAAAATCAATCACACTGATTTGGGCACGCTGCAGTTCGTCGCGGTATAAATTCAGTAAGGCGTCGTATTGCTGTTGTATTTGTTTTTGCTGAGCCAACTCATCCTTCGCTTTTTCGATGGTCTGTAAGTAGGCATTTGCCTGGCTTCGGACTTCTTTTTGTTTCAATTCCTTTTGGGTCGCAGCTTCGTCAATAGCCAGCATCTGCTGCTGCTCATTGATCTTTTTCTGATGCCCGTCAAAAAGCGTGTACGACAAATGCACACCGGCACTCAGTCCCAGATGGCGCTCAATAGACGGGATAGAGGTTGAATTCAAACCAGAATTGGCAAACAGGTTGATTTGAGGTCGATACTGGTCGTTGAAAATATCCGTTTGATTGGCTGCGGCCAGGCTGTCTTGCTCGTAACTTTGGGTAAATAACGAGTTGCCGGTTACCGGAGTACTCATCTCCATCGTCGGGTTTGTCAAAAACCCGGCTTCCGTATTCTGAATGCCACAGGCAGCTTTCAGTTGTCGAACTGCCAGTTCCAGATCATTAACCGAGCTTTTCAGCAGAACAGAATCAGATTGCAGCTCCAACTCCAGTAACTTATAATCCGAAATCCGGTACATTCCTTTGCGGGTCAATAATTTGACAAGCTGAATCTCTTCGTTCAAAAGCGCCGTATTTTTCTCGTTGTTTGCGACTGTCGCTTGGTTGCTCAATGCATCAAAGTAAAGTGTACCTACAGATTGCTGTAATTCAGCCCGAATTGTTTCCAAACGAATAGTCAACTTCTTCTTCGCAAACTCATTCTGTAGCTGACGGTGGTTGACTTCAGCGCCCTTTAACACAGGAATATCAATATTGAACAACGCTGAATACAAGCCACCATTAGTAATCCCAACATCGTAGCCAATAGCCTGATCGGAAGGTGCTATGTCTACCAGTTTACCGTTGTTGTTAAAATAAGGAGCAAACAAAACATCGCTGGTCAAGTACATTTTCGGCGATTGCAATACCGCTGAAATCATCTGATTTTCGAGATCATATTGTCTCAGCTGGGTTTTGATGGAAATGGCTTCCGGATTATTGATCATCGCACTGTCGACAAATGCTGAAAAAGTGCTCTGCGCCTGTGTGTTAATTGACCACAGTAGCAGCGATAAAAAACTAAGCTTGCTTATCGAATCAAATTTATCTTTGAAATACTGTATCATAGTTACTTTTGGGGGCTGAATTGAATTCTAAAACAGTGCATGCCCGCCTCAAATCGATAGTCGACTTGCCAGCCTTGAACCTCACAAATTTTATTGACAATTGCGAGTCCAAGTCCAACCGACTTTGACGAAGAGTTTTCTTTATAAAAGCGGGCAAACAACCGTTCGGAATTACGAATCGGAGCTTCACCGGAATTACATATTTCCAGCTGTTCCTTTAAAATGTTGATTTGAATTTTTCCTTTGGGACTATTGTGATTGACGCTGTTCGAAAATAAATTATTAATCACAATGTCTGCCAGTACCGGGTTGGTTTCCAACATCAACTCTGCCTTTACAAGCGTTTCAGCTTGAATTTCCTTTAGTTCCAACAACTCATGAAAATCCTGAAGTTTTTCTTCAATCAACAAGTTTACACTTAGTATCTTTGAGTCTACAAACTGGTTATTTTCAATCTTAGTGAGTAAAACCAAACCTTGATTTAAACGGGAAAGCCGTCGCACCGAGTTGAATACAGAGCGAATAGTTTCCGTTTGTTGCGTACTTAACTCACTGTCATCGATCAAAGCTTCCAACTTAGCCGTAATAATAGCAAGGGGTGTCTGTATTTCATGTGAGGCGTCTTCTGTAAATTGTTTCAGACTTCTGTAATCATCACTGATCTTTGTCGTTAACAGGGAAAGCACCTCATTAAGCTCATCAAACTCCTGTATATTAGTCTGTTTTAATTGAACAGGGAAATGATCCTTCACCGAAAACTGCTTGATCGTTTTAAGATTTTGATAAAAAGGCGCCCAAATCTTAACCATCACCTTCCGACTTAGGAACACAAGACTTCCGGTAAACAATATCAAAGTCAGAAAGATGACAACCACCAAAGTAATCGCTAAATCTTCCGATTCAATTTTTGATTCGCGAACGGTTATGAGATAATGCTGTCCATTTGCGTGAACGGTCTTGCTAAGTTGTCGATATTCTTCGTATTCGTCTTCGTAGTTATTATAAATCACCGTGTCTGAGTATAAAGGGGGGAGATTTGCAGCTGATATTTTTGAAACCTCAACTAACGACGGCAGATAGTTGATCTCCTCCCCTTGCTTTAGCATTGTTTCGATTTGCAGAGTGCTATTTTTCAGTTTTTCCTCCAATTGAATAGATACGACAATAGAAATGCTGTAATAGATCACTATTCCAGCGATAATTAAGCATAAAAAGGAATAGGCAATGTAATTTCGATTTAGTTTCTTAATGAGCTTCATAGATCAGTAAATTTATAGCCCATACCGTAAATCGTCTTTACATAATCCGTACCTCCTTCTTTCACTATTTTCTTTCGAAGGTTGTTAATATGAGTGTAGATAAAGTCAAAATTATCGGCAGCGTCAATATGATCTCCCCATAAATGCTCCGCGATGACTTCTTTGGTTAGCACCCGATTTTTATTCACCAGGAAGAAAAGCAGCAAATCGTATTCTTTGCGGGTCAAGGAAAGCGTGTTTGTCTTTACAGATGCGGTCTTACTTTCGGTATCTAAAGTGAACTCGTTAAACTGAAGCTTACTTGATCCTTCAAAATGATGACGACGCAGTACCGCCTTAATGCGGGAGTTTAGTTCTGATAGCTGAAAGGGCTTTGTCATATAATCATCCGCCCCCAAATCAAGACCTGTTACCTTGTCGTCAAGTGAATTTTTTGCAGAAAGTATGATAACTCCTGTTTTCGCATGAACCTTTTTAATCGCCTTCATCAACTCTAATCCGTTACCATCTGGCAACCCTATATCCAATAGTAAAAGGTCGTAATTGTATATCGCGACTTTTTCCATGGCCTCTGTCAGATTAGTCACTTGCTCGCAGATATATCCATTTTTCGACAGATAACTGTCAATGACTGCTGACAATTCTGTTTCATCTTCAATGATTAACAATTTCATAGCGGAAATTAACAATTAAAATCTAAAGGAAATCTAAAGATCCTTTTTAATTCGAATCGCAAAGAAACACTACGGGGTGCATGTCATTCCGATAATAATCGGAATGAACACATCTGAAGGAAACGAGCCACGAAAAGCCTGCCCGGCTTGCGCGGTCAGACGGGCGAGTTCCCCTTTACCGTTGCGGGAAGCGTAAATAACTTTGTTAGAAATTTGAGTGTAATAGGTAAAATATAACCAACAAGAAGAATATCTATGAAAACCAGCATCTTTGACGGTCACAAAACCAAAGGAAGAGTTATACTAAAAAACGAGAGCATGGAGTCGAGTCTTTAAATTGAAATCATATGTCTGGCAACTGATACCCCAAGAAATAACAATCCAACCCGCTTTAGAATACGAACAAAAAAAGGGGAAATTCCCCTTTCGTTCAGTCCTCTCCTGGCAGCATGATGAAAATTGCTGGAGCTGGATTATCAATATGATGAGCTGAAACAACAGCCTTCAAAGTAACCAACCGGGTTTCAGGCTCCGATTGGAGTTCCCGTTTCTCATTGTCTAACCAACTCATATCTGCCGGAAGCTGAAACAGCACCTTGAAAAACAATAGCGCACCACCCTTTGACTTTCTAGCCTGGACGGCGAACATAAACAACAAATCCCACAACCGACCATCCAAATCCTGATGCTCCATTCCTTCGGGTTTCTGGATGTACCGGTTCCATACCGTCCCGGTCATGAGCACTGGGTAAACAATCCCTGCTTCTTCCGAAATCTTGCTATCAACTGATACCAATACACCATCAGCAAGAGCTTGCTTGGTTGTGTAAGAAGAAATATTTTGAAACTCTTTTGACATATAAAACACCCTTGCCCTGGGGATTTTTGTTGGCATCTGGCTCGCCGGTTAAACTCAAATTCTGAGTTTCTACCATTGAGCTATCCGGATTAAGGCAAGGGGAACGCGTTAGCGGGATTCATATACCCTTGACTTTTCCGGGAAGCGATCAATAACTTTCGGTAAATTTGAGGAGTAATCATTACAGCTAAAAGGGACAATCTAAGGACCTTTAGAAACTCAATAATCTTAGAATCTCAACTGCAATACTTACCTAACTGAAATTTAATTAATAAGTTATTGCTCCATGCTACTCTCTACTGATAACTTCTTTAATTTTAGCTGTGATTTTATGGTAAAACACAATCTACTAGGCAAACTATCCTATCATCGTAATAAATTACCCAGTTCATTTACGATTGCTACTAAGTTGTGACTATGGCTAAAAAGGATATCGATAAGAATCTATTAATAGATAGAATCAAAAAAGCATACAAATTAAAAGAGATCAAGACCTCGCAAGATTTCTGGGGGTTCCCCTATCTACTTTTTCCTCTTGGAGAAGTAGAAATAATATCAACTTCGACCTGATATATGAAAAATGTGAGAACCTAAACTGGAACTACATAATCTATGGCTACCCTCCCTATTTTCTAGAGCACAGTAAACAGAATGACAATACCGCACCAGAACAAAAAATTGATAACGTCAAATCCGAAACTGAATTACTAAATGCATTGATAAGAAAGAAAGATCAATTGATAGACATTCTGCTAGAAGAGGTACACCGTCTAAAATCCGTACTCTTCGGGAAAGGACATGCTGAATCTAGTGCAAATAAGCAATCTGAGAATAGTTTAAAATGACTATTTGAAAAAACGCTTTTTTGATTCGTCTCCATTTGTCGGCTGAAGAAAGTGATGAATCACTTTGACAAACATTTGAGAACAAGATGAAACTTCAAAAAACTTATAAAAACTTCTAATACAGCAATTCTACATAAACGTCAACAAACGTTCTTGTTCCAGCCCCTTCTTTTGTGTATCGAGGATAACCAGTAGTTTTTCTATTTCAGGGTACTGCTGGCGATTTATATTCTCCAGCAAATGTACTTGTTGATCATATAAGTCAGATAGTCCATATCGACTAATGAGTTGTTCAATATTTGGCGGTATAAAAAAATCACATCGGTGAGCGGGCAAATGCCTCCGGTATTCATGGATGTAGATACTCAAACCAGCCGGATCAAAATCGCCAAAATGCAGATAGTTGTTTGATAGGGTCTGAAGCCACCTGTTTGGACTGTTGCTCATATACCGCAAAACAATCACCAGTTCCTGCTGGGGGAAAAGCTGAGCCAATTTTTCAAATTTCAGAAAACACTCCGGATTCTCAATCCCGACAACTAGTGCTGTCTTTGAAATTTGCAAGTGCTCCGGCTGATGAACAAACAACTCGATGCCTTGGGGCTCCGGTAGAACTATCTTTCCGGAAATCCGCATTTCAGAATTTATTGCCTTGATAAAAAATCCCTGCAAACTTTTACCACGAAATGTCTTGGTGGATTTGGAAGCCCCAAGTGAGCTCACCCCGTCGGAAGCATCATTCTCAAATTCTGCAATATAATTTTCCAACGAAAGAATACCATTCTGTACCCTAAGATAGTTTTGCAATACTTCCGCGTTTATACAAACATAACCAGATCGGCGGTTACCTAGAGCCCTCTTTTGAATGATTCCATCCTCACAAAATCGCTTCAGTAAGTTTTTTGACTTAATCTCACTTGGATTTAGTTGCTCACCATCCTGCAATCGAATCAGACAACGGGCAAATGACAGAGGCAGTGGCTTAGAGCTCATGACTAATCAGTTTGGTAATACCTGTTTTATTTGACTTCGGATTCTTTCGAAACATATAGATATGCCTGTAATCCTGTTCATTGTGCGAATTTGGCGATCCATTAATCAGGTGGATGTTTCGTTCACTCGCAAAAGTAATTAGCCCTGTCACATTACTATCGTGCAGGATCCCTACTTCATCAATCAAACAATGCAAAATCGTATCGATTTTCTGGGTGGAACCATTACTTTTAAAGATATGCAACAAATTAATGTATATCATCGACTTGACCAATACATCAGTTCCGTTTGATCCTACATTTGCCAGACGGCTGACCCAGTTCGTATCGTTCTCGTTTTCGCGAATCCTAAATTCAAGGTCAAAAGCATCTTCCAGTTTCAGAACCTTTGACTTCGCCTGTCCTATTTGCGACAGCAAGCTTTCCAGTAATTTTACCGCTTCATCATTATTGCTGTCCGAACCACCTTGATTGAATAAATTGATTTCCCCGTAGTTTAGATTGTTCTCGGACTGGAATTTCCTTATTTTCCGCAAAAGCTGAATGATCTTATCGGAACTTTCCTGAAGGCGCATTTCAATACTTTTAACAACACCAACAAAATTCGATTTCTTAAAATCGGTATTGATCCGTTTTATCACTTTAGCAACATCTTCTTCCTTCTGCAGCAACTCATTGGTTTCATTGACGATATTTATCAATACCATCGCATACTTCCGCGTCACTTCTGTTTTAAAATCTATAATCTTCTGTTCGCGAACAAACTCTCTCAAATTTTCAGAAAAGGCCCGATATTGCAACCTGCCGGATAAGCTGGTTTCAAATCCAAGACAATTGTGTTCACTGAAATAACCGGAAAACTCCGTAATCCGCTCTGTGAATTGCTTATCATACTTTTCATATTCAAGAGCTAACTCCTGCAACTTGCGAATATTTTGATCACAGTCCCACTTCTCTGCTTTATCGTGGTGTTCAATAAAATTTTGTAGTTCGTCAAACAAATGACTCTTGCTAAAGAGATCAAAAGTGCTTAACTCACGCTTTAGTTCTCCGATTGTTTTAGAAAGCTCTTCTTTTTGATTTTGTAACAATTTCAGTTCTGCTTTCTCCTTATTTATTCTATTGGTGTGGAGTTGCTGCAGATGCTCTAAATCATTTTCCTGCGTTTTTCGATTTTGACGGAATTCGTCCAATCGGTCAATGTATTCTGCCGAATCTTTTTTGTACTCAATTATTGTCGGGTAGTTTTTCGCTATCTCTGATAATTTGCCTTTTACGGTTTTTTGCACATCCTCCAATCGCCGAATTTCTGTTGTATCCACCCCTTTTTCGTTCAAAAGTGAGTTTCGTTGTTCCTGCAGCGTTTGGATCTGGACATTGAATTTTTCTGTAATCTCTTTTTTCCCTGACTTTATTTTATCATCTAGTTCTATCAACTGATTGCTGATCTTTTTCTCTTGTCCTCTTTTAATTGATTCAATTTCATGGATGGACTTTTGAAACTGCTGTTGTAGCTTTTCTAGAAAATCCAGAATTTTCTGTTGTTCGACTTTCAGCTTGTGTTTTTCTTCTTCCTTTTTTACCAATTCCTGGCGTTTCAGGTTTTCAGCTTTCTCCTTTAATTCTTCCAGAGCGATCCCACATTTTTCAAGGTCAATATCAATCTTATCTATCTGATAGGCGCTTTGGGCGATTTCCTGACTAAGCTCTGAAATTTTCTTGTTGTACTTTTTCTGAAGTTTATCTTTCTGATCCTGCGTTTCCTGTTGATGTTGTTCAACGAGTTTGCTTTGTTCTTTCAACTGGTTCTTGAAAGCTTCCAACTTTTCCTCCAGTTTTGATTTTGAGATTTCCAGCGGTTGAAGTTGCTCCAGGGAAAGATCCAGACCATAAATACTATTTCCATCTTTCAGTGAAGGCTTTAAATCACTCTTCAGCAAAACATCCCGAGAAATTACTTTTCCAATTGATTGATGCCAGTCTGGTTTATTTTGGTCCAAAAACTCTAAAAGTGAACCGGATAAAGCCTGCAGCTCTGATTGCAATTGTTCTATCTCTTTTTCCAGTGATTTCTTCTTTTCGGACAAGACCTCATTCTCTTTGTTTTTCTTCAGACTAAAAACCTCGGATTCTTGTTCACCTTCCTTTATCGCGTTTTCTTTCTTTATCCCTGCAACCAATTTTTCCGAAATAAGAGTTTGTCTTTTTCCCGAAAGCTCCTGTTGTTTCTGAACTTGCTTTTCAACCTCTTCCTTCAAAAAAGTAGTCTTCTGTACGCCCTCAATTTGATGGTCAATATCACGCAGCTTCTGGTCAACGATCGTTTTATCTTCTTTTTGTTCGTCCAGCTTACCGTTGTGGTCTTTTGTAGTCTGTTCCTTTTTCTTATAGAATGTATTAAGCAGATCAGCTGAATCCTGCTGGAGTTTTTCTTTCTCTTTGGAAAGAGAACGTTCAAAATCCAGAATGATTTGCTGACATTGTGTTTCCAGCCGCTGCTTGTCAGTCTGATACTGACTCTCAACATCTTTCAAACTTGAAGTCAGCAAAGCCAGTTGTGCTTCTATTTGAGATTTTTCTGTTTCATATGCTGGCTTTTTAGCATGTTCATCCAGAATTTGCTGGATATTTTTAGCAGCATAGGCTTTTGCCAATTGGTTGGCTTTTGCAATATCTCTTTTTATAGGGGATAACTTGTCTTGGATGCGCCGTTGACTCACCAAAAATTCAGCTTCGATCCTTTCAATTCTTTCAGATTGATCTTGTACCTTTTGTCCAATCACGTTCTGATCGTCTTCCAGTTCACGCTCCTTATCTTTTGCCAAATTATATGAAGCACCTATTTGCCACGCCAGCTCCTTCTTTCCATCTTCCATTTGAAGAAGCTTTTCATACTGGGTCACTATGTTCTGCGCCTTTTTCTCATGAAGGAGATACTCTGAAACATCTCGGTAATCATTTCTGGCTGTCTCGATATGGTGCCGGTTGGCATCCAGGTTCAGTTCAAATGGATCATCACTCAACGAGTTTATGATCGTCGTTTTGATAAAGCCCCCATCAAGCGAGGAGTTCAAAAAGATGTTTGAAATCGTTCTGGGGATATTTTGATAGGCAGGATTTTGAAGTACATGAAACCGGTTCATTCCCTTGTTCGCACCGTAAATAATGTCACGGTATTCGGTAAAGTTATGGATCGGTCGGTGCACCTTATATCCCTGTTGATTGGCCTTTTCGATCACCTGTCCTTCTGTTAATGCCTGCTGCTGAGAGATAAAAAGTTCGCGATTGTATGGCCCGTCAATGAATCGAAAACATAAGCGGTTTTGTTTTTTGTACAACCAAACACAAAAGTTACGGCTTTCCTGACTCACCTCGTAAACAATATAGGAATCGGCATACGGAAAATAGTAGTCGCTAAAAGACGATTTCTCTTTCGAAATTCCCAGCTTGCGGGCATCAGCATTGTAGAAAAACAAAATAGCCCGGAGCAATGTACTTTTGCCGGTTCCCTGTGTTCCAATAAAATGAATATTTCCATCCAGTTGAAGTTCGTAAAAATCAACAGTTGCGCTATTAATCAGCACAATGCGGCTTAATTGTTTCATCTCAGTTTAATTCCTCTGGTTGGTTACTAATTTCTTCGTCTTGAATATTCACAGCCATGACTAACTTTTCCATGTAATCCCATGAATCCAGAATCTTCCAGGTTTGATCCATTTCATTTTCAAGATCAATAAAACCTTCCTTTTGCACTTCCCGAATCAGATCATTGAGCATCTCCTGGTAATTTCTGCCGGGATTTATACGTTTTTGTAAATCGGTTAACTGTTCTTTCAACGACAAGTTGATATCGATCTGTTGCAAAATGTCGAAAAGCTTGAAACGCGCCCCTCGGCACAAATCCTTTCTAAAAGTTGTAAAGAATGCCAGTATATCGAGCCAGCGCAAAGCCTTTTCTATCTTGTTCTCCACATTCTGGTTGCTTTCATTTGGTCGTGAGAAATAGTAATAGTTGTTCCCATTTTCCAGTTGATATCCAATTTCTGTGAATTTAGGCTCCAGCTCATAAATATTCTCTTCAATATATTGATACAGGTAACGACGTTGTGCGTTTATCGCATTGGAGCATATAAACTGTCCTTTGCTCAGAATATCAAATATTTCTGCAGTTCTGTTGTTTGAATCTATCATTAGACTGGATCGTTTATCGTGTTAGTAGTTTGGGGATTGGCTGTTGTTAAATTCGACGCCGGATAAATGAGTGCATACTCGAGGTTTTCAAACCGGCCGGTTTCCTCAGAGAACGTAAAATCCGCTTCGAATAGCGAGGCAAGCCGACAGTATAGTTGAATACGTTTGTTGATGGAGATTTCTTCGGCAAACTGATGATGCATGACAAAAGAAAAGAGGTCCTGGTTTTTCCCCATGAAGACTCGTTTCAATGCATGGTAATTGAAAACACTGTCTATCTCATTTTTATCATTGAAAGCTTCATCAGATATGCTGCCGGCGGTATTCTGAGCTAAAAGTCGCTGGTTTTGCTGTTTTTCCCGAACCTTTAAGATCAGCTTCCGTTTTTCTTCCTCATTCAACATATCCTGAATGGATAGTCGGGTACGGAAGCCTTCGGCCTTCCTTAAAGGAAGATCCTGATTGGCTCCGACGATCCAATAAAAATTGGTTCGTTCTTTCAGGTAGTGTTTATCCCGCAGCATCTTCAATCGCAACACTTTCTCAACAACATGAACCCGTTTTTCGATATGGTTTAGGTATTCAATAATCTGTTGCTGAATTTCAATAAGATTATGGATGCTGTCATTCAAGGCCAATCGTAACCGATGGACGATAAGCTGCAACTCCGCATCAGCCGCTGTTTTGAAAAATATATCGTCCTGCAATACGCGTTCAACGGCTTTAATCACTCCCTCCAGTGCATCTCTTTGATTTCTGATGTCCGTTAACTTCTCCTTCTTAATCTCAAAATTTGTTTCTGTTTTATAGGTTTCATCAGTATTATCCCGAAGTGCCTTTATATTTTGTAGGGTGGTTTGGTTAATCCGGTACAAGTGTTTCTTGATTTTGACCAGATATTGATCTCGTTTGCTGGGTTGATTCTCTTTTAAATAATAGGATTGGTTTTTCTTAATCTGATCAAGGTTCTCCTGGATATACAGAACATGAACCGTTTCGTCCACTTCCATAAATTCCTCGAAAAATTCCTGCAATCGAGGTTCAAGGCTAATCAGGCCTTGATTTCGGAATAGAAGGTCAAAAGCGGCCAGCCGTTCCAGCTTCTCCGTATCATGCTCAACCAACGAAACGACCATTTCTTCCTGTATCGGAGACATCCGTTTATCAAACATTCCTGAGAAAAGCTTTCGGTATTTATATAGCTCGCTAAGCAGATCTTCTATCTTTTCAAATTTAGCCATTCTTGTTCTAACTCATTGGTTAAACACTCAATGCAACACACTTGGGTTCAATAAGGAATTGATCATTTCCGTAGTTTACTTTCCAGCGTCTCTTTCAAATCCAATCCCTTGGAGGTTAACCGATATTTTTGATTTTTACTGGTCGATTTCTCCGGCAAAGTCATTTCAATTAAGCCTTCTTTTAAAGCTGGTTCAAGATAATTAATCGCAAAATGCGGTCTGTTTTTTAATTCAAGAATCTCCATCAGCTGAGGCCTGCTCATTTCACCTTTTAAAACCAGCACCAAACGATGGGGCAATTCTACTATCTCCGAGAATAGCTCGGATACATCATGTATGTTGTCATGTTCGGCGTCATGTATGGTATCATGTTCGGCATCATGTATGGCTTCAGCTGAAGGTCGCCAAATCGTCACCTTAAAACCTTCATCAAGAACAATAAGAGGCGGTCTTAATCCTCGTTCTTCTGTTAGTTTAAACATCTCAAGTGTTCCCGTACCATAGCGCTCAATTTCTCCTGTCAAAAACATACAACCTGCAAGTAACGGATTATGAGGATAGGAACTATGAGGTTCTTTCAAATCATTTATGTCCAACTCTGGTGGTAAACTGCCAGGATTAGTTACTTCAATTCGATCCCTGAAAACCGAAACTTGTATACTGCCTTTGCTATAGTAATCACGGTGAGCCACTGCATTAATAATTGCTTCAGAGATAACAGCACGAGGAATTTCGTAAATAGTCTCAACCTGATTACTTTTTTCTCTGGTACCGGTCGATAAGCTTATTTTAGAAAGAACAAAATTTACAGCTTCGTCAGCAACTTCAAAAACAGTTCCACCAAACTCTTTGTAGTCTGGAATCGGCTTTTGCACTTGTATCCCATGAAAATGAGCGCACTTAATAGTTGATGATGGAAAAAACAATTGAGGATCAGGAGCAAAAGCTAGTAAAGCACTGTTTACAAGCTTTCCATTCTTGATCATTCTTAAATGTTTCAATACTTGATCAACTGATGCTGTCTCTTTTAAGGGAAAGCTTCTCTTATTTCTCGCTATAATGACAAACTCTTTAACTTTATCTTCATCCAATGAGAGTATGTCTGCAGAAGGATGTAGCGAATCGTCAAAATCGTGACTTTCAATCTTTCCTGTTTGCTTTAAATACAGAACTGCTGAATTATAAACTTCCTTTTTCAGCAAATCAAGATTGGAAAATTTCTTTCTGGAAACATCTTGCTCAATTTTCCGGATTAAGGCAATTTCTTTGGGATGGCGATCTGCTCCGCCGATGTCCTTTATAAAAATCCATCTGGGTATATGTTCCGCTTTTGCCTGATCATATTCTCTTTCAGTTGGAGAAACCCCCATTTCATCTTCAAAGCCATATAATGTTCCCAATAACCCAATATAAATATCCGATTCCTTTGCTTCGGTCAAGTACACCTTGCCTGGCGAATGAGTATTGGCAGGAACTTCTTCAAAAATAAAGGGTTCAAAAAATGTTCCAAGTAACGGATCTTGCCTTAGATAACTTGCCAGCTCTACCCGCTCATTGGCAAACTCGTTCTGGACACTTGATATAAATACTTTTAGCTTCTTCACAATAACAATTCTTTCACGTTCTAATGGTGATACGCTTTAATATGGTAAATATAGCATTTACGAATTTTAATCTCTAACTAAATCAGAAGCATTCGATCCATCACTTGGGGAAGAAAAAATTAGCTGTTCTAAGGCAACAACAGCGCTGCAGTAAAGTCTGGATATTTCTGTGTAATTGTGCCGCAACTTCGAAAACCAACAATCCAAAGTCACTCCTAAATCTCTCAAAGTTCTCCGAACATTTTAGAGAAACTATCAGAGAATCCAAAACCGTATAGCAGTATACAAAACGGGAGTCGGCAAATGCTTACTCTAATTCAACCAAATAACACTAATCACGGTATTGTTAAAAGTTGGATATATACATTTCTCGTAAAGCTTTACTCCCCGAATATCACTGTAAGAGCTAAACCATTCACTTGCATCAACTGATTCTGTATCTTCACATTTAATACCATGATTAAAGTAGTCACCAGCAACAGTCAATGGTGGTAGTCTTTTGGAGGAATGCTCCAAGAAGTATTTAAAGGGAAAATCTACAGAACTCCAATAGCGTTCGATTGTATTGCTCTTTGAAAAGACAACCATTATAGGATAAGTATTTACCTCTATAAATCGAAGAAGCGTCGCAGAAAGACTTGTTCCAAACTCTTTTGATAAATATTCAATTACAGAAAAATCGAACTTTCTATTTTGTTGAGCGCACTTCTTGAACCTCCCTATTGGCATTAATAAGTTCGAAGCAAAATAATCAGCTTCAGTCTCAACAAGATTTTTTCTCAAAAATCTGTAGTAAGACTTATGTAACGATTTTCCCTTCATTAAAGCGTTCCGGTGATCATCAATAAAGTAATGACCTAACTCATGAGCAAATGAAAATCTGAGGCGGTTATTATCAGAGGACAGGATAGACTGTGTATTCAAGTAAACATGAAAATCTCCTGAATCATGCTCAAGAAGACCATCAAAGCAATCGCCGTATTCACCATAATTATAAGTAATACCAGATTGTTCAGCAATGAACTCAGGAAGAATCTTACCTGTGGGGCAATAATCAGTAGAAATAAATTCAGCCAAATTGGCTAATTCCTTTTTTCTGTATTCATTTATTTCCATCCTGTTTCTTCTTTGCCTCTTCCTTATCTTTCTTCATTTTCTCGAGAACGTCTTCCGGAATATCTTTCCCTTCTCGTGCTGCTAATGCCCAATTTCTGTCTGCTTCAGAATTGTCTTTGATAATATGTTTCTTCTCGAGTTTCATCTTCCCTTTATTGACAAATGCAAAGTCGGGAGATTCAAACTCTTTTGGCAGAGGTATTTCTTCCATATTTTCCTCATAACATGACATTTGCTTATCTGTTGTAGGAAATATATATCCATAAGATTTTAGTGCATTCTCAAGATATTCCTCAAAATCTTCGTTGTATATTTTAATTTTATCTTTCATGTTCATTGACGTTTAGCTTAATAAATTGGAATTTGTTGTTATATAAGCTTTTACCTTATCCAATGCTCTTTTTCTTATCTGTCTGATATTAACAGCGGTCGTATCGTACTTTTGACTTAATTCTAATAAAATTTCATCTGGTATGTGCTTGTGTTCTTCTTTGTACATCAAGCAGGTTAAGAGAATTTCCCGTTCTCTTTCTTTCAGTTGATCTAATGCCTCATTTAATATTTTTTTCTCAGGAGTCTCAGTGTCAATAATCTCATCTTTCTCTGGAACAGTCGCAATTACCTTTTCGTTCAACGAAATATTTCGCTTGCTTTCATTTAGTTTAAACTCACTTATAAGATCTAGAGTTTCATGATATGCTATTTTTGAAATCCAGGTAGATAACTTACTTTTCTTAGCATCATATGTCGGATGTTCATAGATTGTTGTCATCGTATTATAAAAAACACATTTTGCTAATTCTTCAGTATTAGAAACATCTATTTTTCTGCAAACCGAATAACATAGAGACCATAATAATCTGCTATACTTTTCGTAAAATATACCAAAAGCTTGTTGTGCTTCTGCTGCTTCTTCATCTTTTAAAGACATTAAAAAAAACAAGTCTTCGTCTGTATATGAAGTAATAGTCTCCTTCTTACCTCCCTTTACATCCATATTGTGTCATTTAATTTATACCCGTAAGCGTGACAAGCAATTTTGCAATACGCTAGTTTCTCCAAAGTTATAAAAAATGTCACGCTTTGTGGTATAATGACTATGTAAAAGAAAACTGAATGCAATAACAACAGATTAACGTAACCACACAACTTGATTTCGAAATAGCTACAAGCTCTTGTTAAGCTTCTAGATAAATCGAATTTAGAGAAGTGTAAATGGTTCGAGAAAAAATGAGCAAGGTATTGAAGTGAGAACATATGGTTATTATAAAGACGATTTTTTATACACTTTAAATTATATTTTATGATTAGGAATAATGGGGCGCCTGAAACGCAAAAAGAAAGAATTCCCTTGAAATTTATTATCGAAGGGAAAGAGTATGAAACCTTCGATCAGTACAAAACGGGTGCAGAACTGAAACAATTGGCTGGTATTCCGTTAGAAACACAGTTATTTTTGTCTATCAGTAAACCTTATATGGATGAGCTGATCGAAAACGAAAAATCAGTGAATCTGGCAAGGCCCGAGACCGAGTATTTTTTCGTCAAAAAAAAGCTGCATTTTACGATCAACAAAGTGATGTACACCTGGTATAAACAGTATATCAGAGGAATTCAAATCCGGGAGCTCGGTAAAATTCCCGATTCCGATTTGATATTTCTTGATCTTCCCGGTGGATGGAAAGACGATCAAATCACAAATGATGAAGTGGTCGACTTAGCCCGACCAGGTGTAGAACATTTCGTGTCTCGCCATGATACGAACGAGATAGTACTCATCGTAAATGGGTCTCAAAAGCCATTCAATAAGTCAAAGATTTCCTATGAAGAGGTGGTCAAACTGGCCTTTGGCAACTATGATCCGAGTCGCGGTTACAAGGTTAAATATACCGATGGACCTCATCAAAACCCCAAAGGTATGATGTCTCAGGGGACGGAAGTATTTGTTAAAAACAAAATGAATTTCAATGTCGCAAGTACTCATCAATCGTAGTTCGGATCTGCTTAGATTGCAGAACGAAAATTACGAGATAGAAGTATGTGGTGGATATTTAGTTATCCACCATATACCTTATCTTAATCGTTCAAAAGAAATAAAGTCCGGTCTTTTAGTTATGAGTTTAACGACATCAGGAAATATTGTCGGTAAACCAGGAGATCATACTGCATATTTTGTTGGAGAAAGACCTTGTAACATTAATGGTAGCTTTGTCCCATCACTTGTAAATTCACCTCGAAAGCAACTATTGGTTGGCGATATAGTTAGTGATTTCTTTCTTTCGTGTCATCCCGATGGTCGCAAGTATACAGACTATTACGATAAGGTCACGACATATGCCAGTATAATATCCTCTCCTGCATTAAACCTGGACAAAGAAGCATGTGATAAAATCAAAAGGCCAATTGTAGTACATGAGGACGACAGTCCAATGGCCTACATGGATACAAATGCCAGTCGAGCTAATGTTACATTTCTTAACGAGTTATTTCGGCCTCTTAAAATTGCATTGGTCGGAGTTGGTGGTACTGGTTCCTATATCCTTGATTTCATCTCAAAAACACCTGTGAAAGAGATCCATTTGTACGATTTGGATGTTTTTAATACTCACAATGCCTTTCGCGCTCCAGGAGCGGCTTCTGTTGAAGAGCTGGAAGAACAGCTTTCAAAAGTGGAATACTTAGCCCGACGATACAGTAAAATGCACACGCGTATTATCCCTCACAAAGAGCATATCACGCCAGATAACATTGATGTGCTCAAAGAAATGAATTATATTTTCTTAAGCGTTGATAGCGTTTGTGTGAGAAAAGAAATTGGAGGTTATTTGATTGACAAAGGACTATCTTTCATTGATTCAGGACTCGGTGTCAATCTATCAGAAAACAAACTTTCGGGCTTGGTACGAATCACTTCTGGATTTCCAGGGCGTTATGGGCATATCAAGGAAGCTTTTGGTGGCGACGATGCGAAAGATGATGTTTACGCTAGTAACATACAAATAGCGGAACTTAATGCTTTGGCTGCTATCCATGCCATAATAAGATGGAAAAAAATGTTAGGTTTTTACCATGACATAACTTGCGAAGCCAATTCAATGTATTCGATCAATGATAACGATTTACTCAATGAATAAGATGAAAGTTAACGAATTTTCAGTTCAATTTGTCGAATACATGCCTGAAGAAATTCTTCAAGGGGAGTTGTATGTTTCCATGAAGTATTCTGTTGTCATTCATTCCTGTGCCTGTGGGTGTGGCGAAAAAGTTGTGACACCGTTGTCGCCCGATGACTGGCATCTGAGCTACGATGGAGAAACGATCTCGCTCAAGCCATCTATCGGCAATTGGGATTTTCCGTGCCAATCTCATTACTGGATTAGAGAAAATAAAGTAATTAATGCTGAAGCGTGGGACAATCAAGAAGCTTACAAACGGACTCCTTGGGTTTCCAGAAAGAATTCTAAATTATCTAAAAAGAAAAAAGGATGGAAAAGATTTTTTGAGTTCATATTTAGTTGACTTTGGTTTTCACTGATTCTTTATAGCAAGATGCAGCAGGACACAATTCCCGCTGCATCTTACTGAAATCGACAAACAATTTTCGACAAATTTGAGGAGTAACTACAATCCCGTTTTAGCTATACTAATAGTGACATTCGGTTCCAGATTATAAACTCAAACACAAAACCTCATTAATTTTCATTTATAAAAAGACTTTGTCACAAATTGTAAACGTGCCCTTTCTTGGGCTCTCCTTTATCTTTTCGTACAATTGTTGGCTTAATCCAGATTAATTTTGTTTCCGACAAATTCTCTCCAAAAGGTTGCTTTCTCCAATGACCACGTCTCCAGTGTGGTTCGACCTCATTGTCCGACTCCTTTCTGTCAAAATATGCCTTCAATTTATGGCCTACTAAATGCACCTTACTGTATGAAAACTTAGAGAGTTTTTTTTCTAACTTATTCCTTATTTGTGTCTTACTAGCTTTGTATAATTCTTCTAATATTTCGTTTGCTTGTTCGTTAGTCGCAAAGACTTCAATATCCAGTTCATTGGCACTCAAATAGCAAATACAGTTGACTATTAGTTTTAAAGCTTTGTCCATGAGGACATATTCTTTCCACTCTGATTTAAAACATTTTTCGGGTTCATTGGTGAGACGACTAAGCTTACCATATCCAATCTCTCCAAGTTCGGCTTTTTCATCCCAATAATCACAAAAAATTACGGTTGATTCATTAAATGTCGTTTCTTCATCATATTCAGTATGGCTTTCATCTTTATTCCGTTTACCAAAGCTTAATGTAAAGTCGAAAGTCGGAAACCTGTGATCATTTACAACATTTACATTTTTGGTAAAGCTATCATTAGTGTCTTTGAAGCATAATTGAATATCTATGCAGTTCTCGCTTGTCATCGAAATAAATGCACCATCCAAAAGAAATTTCTTCTTTTGATAGTATTCATCCTCATCTTCAATTGTCTCAAAATTGAACGGCTCTGCAACGTAAGCATCAAATTTTTGTTCATAATATTCTACTGGATATTCTAGTGCTTCGAGCGTACCAAAATGAAAATAGATCGTCTTATATGGTAATTTAAAATCTCGAAATCTAATATCTCCAACATCCGTTTTTTCTAGAAGTCTCAGTAAAAATGGTGTGATTTCAAAAATATTACGGCCACATTGACTAAACCGAATGTAGTCTCGAGCAACTATCACCTCCTGTTCTAGTTTTCGATGAACAACTATCATTTCTTCAGCTTTCGTAAGCCAGTTTGACCATTCTTTCCACTCTTGCGATTGCATTTGTATTTTTTGCAGTCCGCTCCACTTCTTATATTCGTCGGCGGTTGGATTTACCGGAAGCTCGTACTGATATTTCTGCATTCTATGCAAAATGTCATCTCGTTCATCCAAAATCTCATCAGGTAAGAAAGAACCTTCATGCCACTCATGAACAGGCTTACGAATAAACTCTCGCAATACGTCTATATCACTTTCATCACCAATTCTTTTGCTAAAATCAGGGTCAAAATCAGCGCCTTTGAACGCGCTAAGCATTTTCTTCGCATAATAACGGTTTGCGGAGTACCTTTCTGGAAAAAATTTCTCTTTGTTACTCATAGCTTAGTTGTTTTACGACTACTTCTTCTTTTGTATTGCTGCTAATGAGCCAGCATCAATAATTATCATCCGTCCTACACTCCTCAACTTTGATATTAAATAGTTCTAAAAGGCGCATTAATACATCGTTAGGCATATCAGGGAAATCTGGGATATTAAATGCGTCAATATATTCCCTTGCCTCTTCTGGATTAATTCCAACCTCTCTTGCAATAACAGTATATACATCTTGCTCGGTACAAATCTTCTCGAGAAAAGTACTTTTGAAGTTCATTTTTATGATCGTCTTAAAAGTGTATTTGTAATCGTCCACATTTTTGACTCCATGAAGCTTTACCAACTTAGCAAAAGAAGAATTAGATTTTTTCGCAAGTGTGTTCACTATGAAGGTTGACCGAGATAGCACTTTTAAGTCAGCGAGAGAAATATTAAAACAATAATTATTAATATTGTCTAACACAAACAAAAAACCCTTATCAATCAGCAATCGATTCAATTGATTATTAGACAAATATCCCATAATCCTAGATTCTAATACGCTTCTTATATATCTAGAATTGCTTTCTTTGTTTGGTAACTTTGTTCGATATATAAAGTATTTGTCAACTAAATCAGAAATTTGATTCAGAGAGGCAATAGACATCTGTGTTTCGTTAGTTTCCATATGTTCTGTTATTTTAACAATTCTGTGATTCTTTTTTTGTTGTTTGTATTTTTCCAGTTGTTTTTTCATTATATCAACCTATTTTTTTATTGCTTAGTGATCGAAATAAGCTAAATAGGACAACGGAAAACCTTAATCAAAACATTTTGTTACAACATCCAAAAGTTCAGAACCATTAAGTTAACTGCAATCTATCTTTCCAAAGCTTCTCATCAATAGCAGGCACTACAATGTTCAAGACTTTCCTAGGCCTTGTCATCGCGACATAGATAGCTCTAATTTCTTCTTGCTTAGATCCAGTGAGCTCCCAATAATCCGTTTTCAGGAAATTTTTATATTTCCCGGAGGTACCTGCATGCTCACTAATTAAAAGCAGTACACCCTCAAACGTACATCCCTTCGCGGAATGAATAGTACCGTGATAATATGGATAGCTGTGAGTATTCACATCACTAAATAAAGATTCTATTGGTACGTTTGATTTCGCCTTCGTTATTCCAATTTCAATCTGCAATTCTTTCAATACATCGTTTGCGTCATTAATCCATTGCGATAGAGTTACATTCTTTGTATCAGGGAGTAACGAAATAAAGTCATATACCATTTTTCGGTATTGCACGAATCCTTCTTTTTCCTCCTCCTTTTTAATATCTGCGCGTCTTGCATGTGCAACCTGTTGAAGCCCTTTGTAAAGCCCTTGCTCAACTAACCTAAAACCATCTTTTAGCAGTCCCTCTTCATACAGGTATTTTCCTTGGACGATGTCTCGGATGTGGTAGAATCCATTTTTCCAAGGTAGTTCACCGGCATTAGGTACTCGCCCAAAATATTTTTGAAAACTTTTCGATCGATAAAGGACAGCGACATTCCTTGTGTTTACATCAATACCATTATCTGCACATTCTTTTAAGAATGGGGTTATTATCTCTACCTGAAAATCCATCCCCTCTTCATACTCTACAGCAATGATTCTGGGAGTGTGTGTAAAATCAAATACTTCACCTTTTTCATTTGGTTTTGAAACGTCCTCTCCAATTAGGGTATTCGTACAACTACAAATATTTGAGGAACTTCTTCTATTTATGTCTAAGTCCAGGGGAGTCCATTCCTTGTATTTATCTAAAAACAATGAAGGCTTAGCTTCATTCCATTCAAAAATAGCTTGATTCGGATCCCCTATTAGCATGACTTCCTTTAGACCATTACTTACCAAAATATTTATGATTTCCATTTGAATATCATTGGTATCCTGAGCCTCATCCACAACCAAATATGGAAAACGATTAACTAGATTCTGAGCAAATAAAGGAAATTCTTTTAGAACCATCATTGAATGAAAGTTGGCATCAGATTGATTACAAAACCCTCTTCGAATTAAATTCATTTTTGCCCAAAACACATTTCCTTTGCCTTCTCTTAGCCTCAAGGGAATTTGACTTCCTTTTCTAATAGCTAAAGAGCCTTTAATGTCAAAAGTTATGTCATCAAAGAAAGAATCAGCATAGAACCGTCCACTCCATTTGGAATGTGGTTCTCCAACGAGATTGGGGCGTTCTTTTGTTCCTAATACTAAATGGCCGAAAGGTAAAAACACATATTTATTCAAGAAGCTATCAATAGTTCCAACAAAATGTGGGTAAGGAAGAGGTGTGCGGATTCCAAAATCATCAGTCAACTTTTCGTTGATTTCTTTCCATGCTGTATTGGAAAAGGAAATAGCAGCGATACCTTGATGGTGAAAGTCTTGTTTCAATAAAGTAGCTATCCTAGCTGCTACGGAGTATGTTTTACCGCTCCCAGGGCAAGCCTTTACTACAACTTTCCCTCTTGCGTCAACAATTTGTTGCTGTAACTCACTTAGACTCATATCGTCTCCCCATTAATAACCCAACTAATTCCTTCTGAAATATATTCCGGAACAACAAAGCGTTTTCGCAGGTGGTGTTGAGATTCCAGCAATACAGACAAGTGATGAGCCAGTTCTGATTTATCTTTATTTGAATAAAGCTTTATGAGAACCTCTTGCGCTTGCTTTTCCAGACTTTCAGTTGACGGGAGCAGTACTATTCGTTGATGCATTTTTGAGTAAACTAATTTTATTAGCCTCAGGTTGAATCTATCTGCAATCATCAACTCGTACTCAAATGTAATCTCTGCTAGTTTCACTTTCAAATTTCCTCTCTCCAGCTCACGAATAATTGCAGCTCTAGGTGATTCTTTTTCCTTTAACGCTTCAAGAATGCTTGTAATTTCATCTATCGGGTATCCTACTAAATCAACATTGGCTAATTCCGTTTCTTGTATTCGATTTAAAGAATCTACAATTTCTGCATTCTTCAGCCTTTCAAATACTATTTTCGCAGATGCTTCATCTATCTGTTCTGAAATAAAACTTCGAATCGAGACTTGACCTCTATCGTCATCAGTCAGGGCAGAGCATCGAGCTAACAATCTCTTAACAGGTTCATCAGAATTAAACAATTTAGCAAAATGATCAAATGCAACCCCTCCCAAGTTGACCAATTCAACACCATTTTTATCAAGATCTTCACCAATAATTTTCGATAGCACTGGCAACAATAATGCTTCGGAAATTCCTTCAACTAAAACGACACCATTTGCAAAGAACAGTTGAGACTTTGTTACATCGAGAAATTTTGCCAAATACTTTTTGTTTTTTTCATCCAACTCTGAGAAATTAACTGAAAAAGCATCAATCCTATTTGCTTGCCGTTGTAAGACAGTTATAAAGTTTAAATCTGACTTTGCGGTTATTGTTGGCGAATGTGAAGTAATAAATATTTGAATTCCAGATTCATTTAAGGAACTTAGATACTGAAAAAAGGTATTTTGCTTTTGTGGATGTAAATGCGCCTCGGGTTCTTCAATAAGTAATGCTTCGAAATACTTGTCTTTCGCTTCACCCGATTCCACTTTTTTTATCAAATCACCAAGGACTGTACCTGCATAGATAAGGTTATTTTCTCCTAGTCCGTTTTGACTAATCTTGAAATATTTTTGGCTGGTAGTTCCGCCTTGAGGATTATCAAAAACAGGCTTCCTCGCTTGAATACTATCAACAATACCTTCGTACGTGTATGGCAAAAAGCTAAACTCAACATTAGGTTCCTTCCCGTTAATAGCTGAGTGTGTGATGTGTTCCAGTACTTTATTATTACCGGTTTTTATCACATTGCTCCATGAGTTTCCGTCAAATGCTCGCTGAATATCCTGTACTAAACGACTTCTGACTTCTTCTGACAGATCGATAGAATTATCTCCGTCCTTATAACTTTTCAAGTTTTTGTAAAGCTCGGCAATTTTATTTCCATAAGTGTGAGGCTTCAACTTTTCAACAGCATCTCTCAAAGCACTGAGGTACGTATGGTCTATTAATTGTAAAGCTTCTACCGGGACTGTTTGCCCTTCATTCTCTCCTCCCCAAACTGACCACCTTAATATTGACTTCTCATTCCTGAACTCCAAAAAGTATCTAAAATGTAGTTCGATAGTTTGGTAACCTGCATTTTGTTGATCTTGCCTAATGAAATCGTGAAATATAGCTCTTTCCTCTTCCGTCTCAATTTCAAATACCAAGTCGAACTTTATTTCATTTGATTGGTTTCCGGGATCGTTGCAATCAATATAAAAATCCTCATCCTTTTTGATGTAGACTTCTCGTGTTTGACTACCGTAGCTTAAACACAATCTTAAAGCATCAATTATTGCTGTCTTTCCGGTATTGTTTTCACCAATAATTATATTTACGCCTTTTTGAAACTTTAAGTGCAACTGATCGATCGACCTAAATTTTGAAATCGAGAATTCTTTAATAAACATGTTGTTGTTAGTCAATATTTAGCTAAATCAACAAGATACAAATGAACTTTAATTAAATCCATCATAATTCCAATCAAGTTTTCAACACTTGCTAACTATTCAACAAAAGACAAAATGTAAATGACTCTTATTGAGTTCCCGCAACAGGGCAAAAAATAAGCATATAAACAGGGGCAAAATTAGAAGGTATAGCTTTTCTTGATCAAGGCCACTATTTAAGTTGCAAATCTGTAAGGACGAAGAAATCGCCCCTTCACTTCAAGATTGTTGTTACCAACAATTTTTTCTTTCATATTTGGAGCCATGACGCTTCCAAATAGTCATTAAAGCCACCTTCCTTTTCTATTTCGACCAATCCTTTTACGTTTTCTTAAGTATCTCGTGGGATCTTTCTCTTCTTTCCGGTATTGATAGACTAATGCTTTCATCAGTTCTCTCTTGAAAGTCTCCGGAAAACGGATCTTCTGATTTACGCCAAACGTGACTTCCTGATTCAAATTCCTCTCAGCATAAAAATTCGGTCGCTGATCAAATTCAGAAAGTCGGATCGGATAGCGAACCGGATTACCCATACCATCGGTTACAAAAGCAGCATAACCTTTTCCGAACGGTCGGATCTCGATGTTAAACATTTTCAGGGCCTCGTCATACATCGCTTTCGAACTGATAAAATCCATTTGGTTGAGCTGCCCAAACAAACTCTCCAGATTTTGCTTCAGATTCTTACTGGAACCGGAAAAGCGATAGTTCAACTTCTGTGGATTTTCGTCTTTGGTAAGCCCATATTTCTGTTCCAGGGATTTGATAAAACGCTGCGTCTTTTCCCGCTCGTAGTTGTCTTTGATCTTCTTACCGGTCTCACAATCGATACGGGTAGAAACGATATGAAAATGTATCCGGTCAATATCGGCATGTTTGTACACCAGGTAAGGCTGGTGCCCGTAGCCCAAGTGTTCCATCAGCTTGCCGATCTCATTTCTGATACCGGTATCCCCTAATTTCACCAAATCACTAACGGTTGGGTTCACCGAAATATGCAGCCCCGGCTTTTTCACCCGGGTGTTGCGCTCTTCAATCTCCTCAAAGATCCGGTACCTGTCATTTTTATCTGCCAGGAAAGGATTCATAACCGGCATATTCTGGCAATGGTAGAAACTCGCTTTCTGCCGTTCCACCTTTCGTTCATTGTAGAACAAAGCATTCTTGGTACTGCAGGCCTGATGGATTTTAATAATCATGCTTGATCCCTTCTGCTAAGATTTATCGGAGGTGTTTTTGCAAAAGAATCAGACAGTCCCGCATCCTGTCAAAGGCCTGTTTCAGCAATTGCCGATCCTGATCACTCACCCGGTAACCGGAAAACGAATTCATACGCTTGGAAAGCTGGTTCAGATTCACCCCGATCTTGTTGAGCTCATAGTCCAGACTTCTTAATTGATTCGTAGTCTCTGCATCCAGGGAAATCTGTTTGCGATCCACTGACCTAAAGACCCGGCTGCGCAGAAAGTCACTCATGCAAGGATATTTCCCCCGTTTGGCCAACGCGCGTAAGCGAAGCTTCTCTTCCCGGGTTAACCGGACAAGCAGCATCTCACTACGGGCATCTTTATCATCTAATTTGGGTCGCATAAGTAACTTTACTGGTGGCTAACGGGCTATTGAAAGAGGGGAATCAGCAGGCTTTTCGGGGATTGGGCGCTGGCCCCGCAGGGCAAGGTGAAAAGGTTTTTGTATATACAAAAACACATCTTGCATTCCCCTCTTTCTATAAAGATTTCTCCTCTGAATTTCTTCTTCGTTTCATCTCCAAACGGCTCAAAAGAAAGGGAAACCTGATTTCAGAATTTCCCTTTCGGATGGAAACGAGACTTAACTATACTAACTCACTTTTTGTTTGGCTCCTTTACTTTTGTCAGCCTTTTGTTCCTGGCTTTGCTCCTGCTTCTCGCTTCTAAAATCTTTAAAGCTGATGTTGCGGCCGGCGGCATCTACCTGGAGTGTGGCAGAGAACTTCTTGTCATTCTTGCCGGTCATACCGTCCACAGTCACTTTTTGGCCGGCTGCCAGCTTGTCTTTCTGTTCGGCAGTTAGGGTTACTCCTTTGATCTTATCCGGAATCTGAATATACCGGGCGCGTAGCGGAATCATTTCATTGGTCTTGGGATCAATGCTCAGGTAATAATTATCCTTCTTCCCGTCCCTACCGGTCAATTCGACTGTTTTACTCAGGTTCTTGTCATTCAGCAACGCACCTTTTTCTTCTTTGGTAAACTTATGTCCCAGGTATTCATCCGGCACATTAAGGCGTTGAATCGGGTGTAGCCGAATGTCTACTGAGCCGTCCTCCTTACTTTGCAGACGGACTTTAGCCGGGATCTTGTAGTCCTGATCTCCGACTTTGGCGTTAACCGTGTAGAGCTTGTCCGAACGGTAGCCATTCAGAAAATCGGTCATTTCCCGTTTTTCCATTTTCTCTATCAGCCCGCGGCTGATTCCTACTTTTTCCAATTTGTCGAAAGGAATCTGGTCCATCGACATGCGTGTGTTTTGTTCCATGATCTTTTGATTTTAGGATTATTAATCAACTTCGTACACATGCTTTAGCCGGCGGTTTCGCTCGACAAAAGCCCGAAGTATCGTGTATGTTTCTTCCGGCTTCCGGATGGCCTGCATCCAAAATTCCGGTGTAGTTTTATCTGAGGTGTATAGGATCAGGTCTCCCCGACCAAACAAGCGGTATAGAAATGGGCGATTAATCTCAAAGTCCTTCACACGATACAGCTCGATGTATTCGTGTTTCCGGTTGAAGATCCCGGAGTGGTATTCCAGCTCCTCAGGGGTAATCTCATAGCGCATGCAGCTGGTCTTTACGATCCGGCAGGCCAAACGGATCAACACTATGACGGTCAGATAGACTGGTAGTCTTTTCAGATGAACGGCAAGATTTTCCGGGATGGGCACTTCCTCCAGAAAACGAGGGATTACTGTTCTCAACAAGAAAAAGACAGCAACCATCACCAAGGTCAACAGGGTGTATTTCAGATTGACCAGTTGTGAAGGGCGGCAAGTGATATAGCTTGTATTTTCGTTCATGGTTTGTTCGTTATTAACTATTGGGGTTGTTCTTTCTCTTCCGGCTCCTGTGTTTGAATGATAATGGAGCGGATATCATTGCGGATGCGAGTCAGGTTGCGTTCCAATACCTCTTTGATATTATCAAAGCTGTAGAAGTCCGGAATGGGCTGGTAGCGGCTTTCCTCACGCTCCAAAGCGGCAACATCGACCTTGATCAGGCCATTGAAGTTCTTTTGGCTAACGGCCTCTCCAAAGTTGTCAGCCACCTGCCCCACCATATAGCCTTGCGGTAAGGTGGCAATCTTCCCTTCCGGTACCAGGTAGTCCAGCTGGGTCGAGAAAGTGGAGGATTGGGTGTTCCGATTGATATTCACGGACTGACGTTCCTGCAGGATCTTACCCATTCGGTTTTGAATAAAGCGGGCGGTCTCACCGGCTGCCTGACCACAAAAGATATTGCCAATATTGCTGGTGATCGCATTGGCCTGTTCTTTCCCGTAGTCGCGGATCAGCTGGTCGATTGTTTGTACGCCCAGCAGCGTTGAAATCCGGTTACTCCGTGCTGTGGCAATCAGCGTATCCAGTCCCCGAAAGTAGATCGTTGGCAGCTCGTCAAAGATCAGGGATGTAGGCCGCTGGTGTTTCTTGTTAATGACCTTCAGCATTCGGGTGATATATAGTGAAAGAACAGCACCGTACATTTCCACGCGAAGTGGGTTATTGGCAAGGCAAATCACTTTGGGATGTTCCGGATTATTGATATCCAGGGAAAAGTCATCACCGGAACAGATCCAGTACACCTGCGGGCTGATGATCTTGGAGATGGCAATCTTCAGGCTTCCCAGCTGCCCTTCCAGCTGCTCACTGGCACCGCGCTTATGCGCATTGATAAAAGGATTGATAATACCGGCTACATCCTTTTCCTGTTCCAGCACAGCAAACAGGTCGTCATAGTCCAGCTGCAGCAGCTCAATAGCATGAGGCAGCGTACAGAATTCCCCGTCGCGGTACTTTTTCAAAAACCAGATAACGGCAGCAAAAAAGGAAACGGCACTTTCGGAGAAGAACTCCCCCTGCTTGCGAATCCATTCCCGGTTCAGGTTATAGAGCACAGTTCGGGAAGACTCAAAGGCATCCACGGGACTTTCCATTGATTCCGGAGCCAGGGGATTACACCGAAAGGATTTCCGGATATCTTCAAAGTTGATCACATAAAATCGGACCGATTCCGGCAAGTCTCCCTGTTTTCGAGCTCTTAAAAAATGATTGTAGGTAACCAGCGACAGGTCAGGAAACTTAAAATCGTAGACACACATCGAAAAGCCTTTGGCCAGGTGTTGACGGATAAAAGGGAGGACCACCGAGAATGATTTCCCGGAACCGGGTGTACCGATAACCATCGTTGCCCGAAACGGGTTAACAATGTTGATCCTCCCATCCTTTTCCCTCCCTTTGTATTTGTAGCTTGTTTCCAAATTCACCGAGTATTCATTTTCCCGCACCAATTCTTCCTGGGGAAAGCTTTCATTTTCGATGTTAAAACGGTCTTTCATCAGGTTCACATTAATCAGCTTGGAGATGTTGTCAAAGCCGATATTCAGCAGAACAAAGCCGAAAAAACTAAGCACCACGTAAGCCGAAGTGTAGCGATTAAACAGCAGCAGGCTTCCCCAGTAGAGGATCAGGCCGGCCAGCACCTGACGAACAATCACGGCCACAGCCAGTTCCCGGTCTTTATGGGCGCGGGTACCCATACAGGTAATGGCCAGAAACACCAGGCAGACAATTTTCGACTGATAGCGATCCGAAAGGAATTCCATACGCTGCAGCTTTTCCACGAGTGGTCCAAACTCCAGAATTACCAGCCCCTGCCGGGTGAAGTAGCCGACACTACCCACATAAAGTGAAAGGATCAGCAGCAGATAGCAGAAGAAGCGAAACCCTTCGTGCAGTTTAACCAGTTCGTGCGGCTCGTGATTCATCGTTGGAAGATTGGAATGTTAGAAGATTCGATAATTAGATTGATAAGAGATCAGAGTTTCCTTGCTTTGAGGATGTCCTTGTTTTTCAGCTCCAGGCTCAGTTTGCGTCCGGTATTGCCCAATGCTTTTTCATTAAGCTGAATGGTTAGTACCCGCTGATCGGGGATGGTCATTTTCGGGAATACAAACAGCTCCCGAACGCATGTTTCCCCGGGGATACTGGTCACGTTGTTACGCTGGTAATCCGGCAGAACCTGGTATTCCTGAACGTTGGTAGCTTTGGTCTGCCGCTTATCGGTAATCCACCAGTAGCAGCTTTCCACGTCAAAGGACAGTTGTGTTGTATTCCAGATTTCAAGCTCGAAGAACAGGGCATCCTCATGCAGGTGGATCGAGTTTAAATGGATTTGGATACCGTCCTTTTTTGCTTTTCGTTTCCGGTAGTTATGCCAATGCTCATCCAGGATTTCATCGGACAGTTCCCGAAGGACATAGTCCGGCATCAGCTTGCCACTGAAGGTGTGGGCCTCCTGTGAGTCGAAGTCTTCTACCGGATAGGTGATTGGTGCATCATTCCCATAGCTGAGTTCTAAGGAATAGATCCGGTCATCGCAGACCACCGTCAGTGAAGCTGTATCGTCAAACGGATGGGTGGCTTTGATGCGCACCAGGTTGGAAAGTTCAGGAACCACTTCTGCCTGTACCAGTGAATAATCCCCAGCCTGGACATAATCCACCTTATCCGGACAAACCAGATGGGTGGTTTTAGTATCCGAAACCTTGAGGATATTGCTTGTGTTTTGTGCGCTCACAGCCAGTTGCAGCTGTGCGCAAAAGATGATAATAATTGTTGCTTTCATGTTTTCTGTTATTTGGATTGATTGATTAACCAGACTTGGGTATTTTTCTTGATGGTGACCCGTTTAATCCGGACCATTCTAAGCAGAGATTGAGCGGTACGGTCTGCGGCCTGCACACCGGCATAGGTCAGCGGGTTTCCGGTGACTCCGAACATTGATGAGGTATTGGTAGAGCTGCCAACTTCTTTCATCACTTTCCGGGAAGCATTATCGGGAACATAAAGGCCTTCCATCCCATCCAGATCATAGACGCTGATATCGACAGGAATAAAGGAATCCCCGACCGGTAGTTGACGAATGGCGATTCGCAGCCGTTCATTAGCCACCTCACAGGTTCCATACAGAAAACTTCCTGCCGGTAGTCGGATACCCGTAATTGTGGCGTCATCCAGTAAGCGTAGTTTCAAGCGGTTCCCGGTCAGTACGGTGGTGGTTTCATACACCTCGGCCTTCAGTTGTGAGCTCCCAACAGTTGATGGTTTGAAAACCGAGGTACCTCCTTTTTGAAGTCTGAAGGACTGCTGGCGTTCTGCTTCCACTTGCTTTTGAAAAGCCTCCGCTTTTTGCAGGTTTAACCGCAGCGAATCATTTTGACGCGAAAGCTGCTTGTTTTGACGAAAGACCCGGTCCAGCTCTTCAATACCGGTTACAGGTAACGTGGTACCGGATTCTTTTTCGGAAGCTTTTGTTGCTTCCCCCACTTGGGAGGGCTTCCTCGAAACTGCTTTACGAAAGGAAGGTTCTGGTTTAGCTGGTGTGTCCTCTCCATCATCCAACTCTGTCCGAATTTGCTTTTCCCGTCGCTGAATATGTTTGAGTAATTCATCGGGATCATTGTTGTTGACTGAAAGTTCTGCTTCAGGAACTTCTTCCGGATCATCATGACCAGTTGAATCAACTTTGCTTCCCCCATCCTCTCCCAGAATATTGTAATCATGCGTTAGCGTAATATCCCCGGAAGACTGATCCAGCTCTGTTTTATCGCGGATCTCAAGCTTATGATCGGCATCCGGAAGTTCATAATTGGCTCCCTGTGGGACTTCTGCTGATTGTTCCGCTGTTTGCTCCGAGGCCGGATTTTCGCCTCCTCCTAGGATATAAAAAATCAGCACAACAAAGGGGATCAGTACCAATGGGAGAAACAATAGGGGCTTATTTCGTTTTAGGTATGTTTGCATTGATATGGCTTTTTAAAAGGTTTTCAAAGGAATCTACCGGCATCTCAAATCCGAGCGACTGCGTTTCTTTCGGTTTTTGACCGATCCCGGAATCCTCCGGGGAAAACATCCCTTCGCTGCCGATCGACTGGTAAGTCAACCGGGGAAAGGGTAACAGGAAGGATAGCAGAAAGAGGACAAAGAGCGTACATAGTACCACCAGCCATTTGCGTTTGCGCTTGACCGGGTCCAAGGCCAGATCCCGGCGATCCAGTTGGTTCACCAGTCGGGTTATCCGGCTGACATCCTCAAAGCGGGGTGCCTGCGGTCGGCGTTGTTCATTTTTCTGATTTTGTGCATTCATCGTTTTGGAATTTTATTGCTTAAAAGGATTTGCGTTTCTGGGTTTCCAGATCCCGGTTATCGGTGATCAACCAGTTTTCAATCAGAAAGCCGTGCGGATTATTTTCCGTCCGGGAGCTGTTGCGCAGCTGGCCGGTGGTCTCCAACCGCCGGATGGTGATATTGGACTGGCGAACGATCCGCTGCCTTCCGTAATAGTGAAACTGGTAGGGATAGGCTGAAAAATCAATCTGCACGGAGTCGGTCTCCAGGGTCATACTGATGTTGGAGGCGATCACCTGGTTATACACATTATTCTCTTTATAGGAGCGGTGCTGGCGCATGGCAGAGCCATCGGCCAGGTAGAGGGCTTCCCGGGTATTGTTTTCAATGTACTGTTTGTCGGGTTCCATGGTAAAGAAAAGCTCATGGAAGCGTTTGATGTGATCCCGGGCTTCGGCCGGACGATTTTCCGAGATGTCCTCCCGCAGGGCCAGCAGCAGGGACTTGCCGTTATCCAGCACATAGATCTTCTCACGGGAGCTTTCCACCAGTCTCAGCGAGCGGGTAAATACCCAACCCGCGAAACCAGTCATCACCATGCTAACAGCCAGCAGCACATAGACGGTAAATCGGAATTTTCGTTGGATGTCAAAAACCTTCTTCATGGTGTGTTCATTCTTGATTATTGGGTATTGAGTTTTGGTTATTGGATATTTGCCTGCTTATTTCATGGCTCCTTTGGTGATGGCCATTACTGCAGCCGTGCGTACCAACCGGCTTCCCCCGGTACTGGTACCTGAAGCATTGACAATCCAGGAGGCGATCTTGGGTACCATCATCAATCCTGCAATGCCGCAAAGTGGTACCACAAGGCTGGAGACGTAGTATAGGGAAGGCATATAGATCAGCGTACTTTTGATTTGGGTAATCTCCGCCTCCAGTACAAAAATCAGCACCTCCTGCACCAGCGAGAGAATAATCAGGGCAATGGGCAAATACAGGTTGACATTGATAAAGCGGGCTATCCAGCCCAGGTAGTTATCCTGAAAACCATCGAAGATGGAGATGGCAAAGACCAGCGGACCAAAGACAACCAGCAGCACACAAAAGACCGTTCGCAGAAAAGCAATCAGGTAGATCAGCCCTTCAAACAGGGCTTCCAGCAGTTGACGAATGACGTCCATCACATAAAAGTTGATCTGATGCTGCAATGCCCGCCCGGAGATTACATTATAAGTGGTTAAAAGCATGTTGATTCCTTTATCCCAGAGTGTGGCTTCTTTCTCCTGGTTCTCCTGGAAAGCCGGGAGATCAGCATACAGGATGGCTTCCTGCTTTTCTTCCAGTCGCTCAGCGACAATATGCTTTTTATCAGCATAGATGGCTTCAGACAGTTTGGTCAGCCCCTTAGTGGGGACCATGAGCAGTTGCACGAAGGGTCCCCAAAAGCTGATCACCAGGACCAGGGCAAAGGGTCGGAGCAGCGGTAGAATAGAAATGGGATTATCGGCAATCAGCTGTTCATAGATTCGCTTGGAGATATAAAAGAAAGCGGCAATGCCCCCAATCGCCCGGGCCATATTCACCAGCAGGCGGGCATTATCCAGGCCGCCCTGGATCAACACCTCGGTAAAGGAGAAAAAATCACTGGTTGTAATTACTTGTAATAACATCGTTTATCATTTTTTTAGATTTCAGGAAACTGCATGTATTGGGCTTGGGACACTACCTGCTTAAGAAAGACCACGATTGCTTTCCTTGCTTTGCGTAGTACTGGTAGTAGTGTACTTTTCTGTAGGTATAGTCTGCATCGCCGGTTTGTTGGTTCAGCTCTTTCCGGATTTCGGCAAAGGCGGCCAACTTCTCCCCGTGATCAGTCTGAAGAAAGTTCACCGAGATAAAGCGGGTCAGGAGACGATCTGCATCTTTTTCCAATGTCTCTTTCAACCAACTGCAGTTATCCAACTGGTCAATCCGTTTAATGCTTTTGTACAGCTTGACAAAGGAGCCGGTGAGATCAAAAATATCCGGTAATTCATCGAAGCGCGAATCCTGGATCAACTGTTCAATTGCCTTTTCAGCCTGCCTGTTATCCCGGATTCCGGTTGTAGCCTGGTGCCGATCCTTCATCCTTCCCCGTTCAATCAACCGCGCAATTAATTTGACCAAATTGATGCGCAACTGGTCGGTGTAACTTCCCGTATCCGACACAGGTAAGGCTCCGACTTCCAGGTAGTAATGCGTTGGCCAGGTTCGCACAAAGTAGTGTGGTCTGGGTATTAACCATCCTTTGAAGGCAACAAAAGACAGGGGATAGCTTCCCTTCATCTCCGGGTAGTACCCGTGCCAGGGTTTAATATCAATCAACTGGGCTGCCACAGGCCTGTTAAACAGGCTAAGGGCTATGAACAGGCCAATCACATAAATTGCTCTTCTCATTTTGAATTTGTTTTTGGTGTGAATCATTTGGGTTGAGATACCCGGATCAGTTATACAGCGAATAGTAGAAGGCAAAGCTTTTCAACTGGCCGGACTCATAGCTTTTCTGATAAGAGGCGTACAACAGTTTGTTGTACAGGTAGCAGATGGTTCCGTAATGTTTGCGGACATCTTCGTAGATTCCGTTAATGGTATCATAGCGCTGCTTGTCATCCATTAAAAAGAGGTTGTCTTTGACAATCGCATTCAGGACCGTTGTCGTTAGCTGGCGACTGTCATCCAGTATCAAATCGAAAGATTGGACAATCGCTGCGGCCTGTTTTGGAGTGAAGTTCCCGTCTTTTACCAGCAGGGGCACTTTATCCGTGTACACCTGGATGATCTTATCCAGCATGTTCTTGGTCTCCTTGATCCGTTTGTAATCCTTGATTAAGGCCGATACACGCTGCAGGCTTTCCAGCATCTGTTGATCAATCCCCAACAGCTCTCCGGTCAATCCTTTGATATCCCCATTCAGCACTTTGATCAGCACATTGTACCAGTTGATATCGGCCAGGATTCCCTTTTCCTGATCCCAGAGAGCTTCACGCTGGATACCGGCACCGACATCGGTGACCGGTGCCTGCGCCCGGGAGTTATTCCAGGGCAGACTGACCAATAGAAGTATCGCAATAAGCGACAGGAACAGTTTACTTGTTTTAGTTCTTGGATTCATATTAGCTGGATTTTAAGGTTTCTAAAAAGGATTGAGATGTGTCCTCTGCAAGCTTTCGGCGGATCAGCTCCTTCTCGCTCTGTTCAGATGTATAGCAGTAATATTCCGGGCGGCTAACCTCCAGTGCATAGACCTGCGAGTGGCTGCCCAGCCCGATAAAGACTTCTTTGAGTTTGCGCCCTGAGGGCAGGTTCTTATTGATCGACAGGATTTGTTCTTTCTGGAATTCTGACAGGCCAAGGGTCTCACTGATCCCGTCAAACTTGTTGCGGAATTTGCTCATGTCGAGCAGAATTCGGGTATCGGCATTGTTGATCACGGCATCGCGGATGACTGGTGAGGAGATGACATCATCCACCTCCTGGGTAACCACCATCGCTTCTCCAAAGAACTTGCGGATCGTTTTGTAGAAATACTTGATATAGGAGGCCATCTGCGGGGTGGCAATGGCTTTCCAGGCTTCTTCGATGCAGATCACTTTTCGTACACCCTTTAATCGCCGCATCTTCTGAATGAAAATATCGATAATGATCAGGGTGGCGACAGGAAAGATGATCGGCGAATCCTTGATATTATCCAGCTCGAAGACCAAAAACGGACAACGGAAAAACTCATCGGTGGCCATCTGCCGGTTTAGCAGGTAGTCGTACTCCCCTCCCCGGTAATACTTGGACAGGATAAAGAAAAACTCATTGGTGTTAAAATCCAGCGACTGCTCCCGAACAAGCCCCGGAATATATTCCCGGCAAAACTCAAAGTAGCTGTTAAAGGATCGTTCCGCGATTAATTCCGTTTCAAAAAAGGCTGTTAGCGAGTGGGCAATCACATCCTTTTCCATCTCAGAAAGGTTTTCCTTGTAGATCGTGTAGATTACAGACAGAATGGTCTGTTTGCGTTCGATATCCAGATCTCCTTCCAGAATAAAGGGATTAAAGGAGACGGGGTTCTCCGTGGTAAACTCGATCATCATCGCCCCGCCCTGGGCTTTTAATCGCTCTGCCAGATAGCCGGTCAGGAGCTCATAGCTTCGTCCGACATCCAGCAGCACGATGTGGCAGTTTTCACTTTCGGCATACTGGCGCAGCAGGTGATTGGTGAAAAAGGATTTGCCGGATCCGGAGCCACCGATAATAATTTTATTGCGGTTATGGATCAGGTGCTTTTCCATCGGCTCATCCGAGATGTCAATCCGTACCGGGCAACCTTCCAGCCGGTCCGACAGCCGGATAAAAAAGTCCGACTGGCTGTTTCGGATGGCTCCTTCAAAGCCGGTTAGGCAACAGGCCTGCGGTACCTGGGTGGTGAAGAGTTCTGTTTCCGGCAGCTGCGTAGAATATGGCAGGCAGGCAAAAAACAGCATGGGCAGATCATGGGTATGCCGGTACGGAAAACAGTTCATCAGCGAAAAGGCGGAAGCTGTTTCGCTTTTATGCTGCTTCAGATCCGAAAGCGATGAATCAAAGAGCATCACATTAAAGTGGGTTTTGACAATCTTCTCCCCCGAGGTTTGCACCTGGTCCAGGAATGATTCAATCAACCCGGCATTGATCTTGTTTTCCGAAGAGAACTTCGAAAGGCTGTAGATCTTCTTGTAACTCCCTTCCAGGTACGCTTTAATCTCCTGCTGTTCGGGAATAAAAATAAACTGGTTGGTGATATGTGAAAACGGCAGGTGATAACTCACCGGATAGACAAACGAGACCGGCTGCCCGGTTTGCGGATGTCCGCTCCAGGGTTGCAGTTCCCCGGGAATATGGGAATAGTCACTTAGGGAAAGGACTTCCACAAACTGATCCATCACCTTTAGCCGGTCTCGAAAATCAATTCCTCCCAGCACGGGGTGATCATCGGTAAAGTTCAGGCTTAAGAAGCGTTCAATCAGTCCCAGTGATTTTTCATCACCGCTGGCTTCAGCGCCACTCAATACTTGGCAACCGATCCCGTTTTGCGTGAGGATCGCAGTCACATTGCCTTTCAGTTCGTCAAGCTGGTCAAAACGCAGTTTGTCAGCCTGTCGTTGCCTCCGGGAAAGGATTAGCGCTGACTCCAGGTAGCTTTTCAAAAGTCCCCGGTTCAAAAGGCTGATATAGAGAAAGCACTCATGGCTTAGTGAATCGCGTCCCTCAAAGTGCTGAAGGTAGCTATTGTTCAGACTGGCTGCAGGTTGGTGTTTGCCTTGAGAAGAATCCTCTTCCGGCGTAAACTCCCGAAGCTGGAAGAGGTCCTGCTTATGCAGCAAGGTCCCCGGGGGGAGCAGGTTAATCATCCGCTGAAAGGTGTCGTGCAGGCTATAAAGTTTCTCACGGCTGCAGGACAGTACTTCCGGAAGCCGGAGGCGAAAACCGATGGTCAGATCCAGGTTATTGGAAACCAGCACATCACCTTTAAAGCCCAGTAATGGTAGAATATTTTCCAGATTTTTAATTTTCATAGCTATTCTCCCTGATGTGTTTGGTTGGAATAATTGATTCGTCGTTTGCAGCTGATAAATTGGGGAAGCTTGCGGGCTGTTTGCTTTTTACCCCAGCCTTCCGGCCCATAGCGTTTCTGGATTTGATTCAGCCGGTAGAGGTAAGCAAACATGGCGGGGATGATCAGTCCGACTGCAGGAAACACACCCAGCAGGATGTAGATCCCCGAGAAGGCGAAAAAGGCCGCGATGATCCCGTACAGGGCCCGGAAAACCAAAGGGCCAGAAAGCCCTTTGATATACAGCCGGGTATCCACTTTTTTGACCGGATAGCTTTCCATTAGCCAAAGAAGGATTTGATAACTACGCCCACCAGGATCAAAAACAGGCAGGCTCCAAACCAGCCCATAATCGCTTTCTGGGTATCCTGGTCTCCACTCTGCCACTTGATGTACACACGGACACCTCCGATCAGCCCGACAACAGCGCCGATGGCAATAATCAGGTTGGAGATGGGATCCACATACGAGTTCACTTCCGAAGTAGCCTGGTCAATACCGGCAGAGGATTGGGCTGCCACATACTGAGCACCGGACAAAAGGATGACAGCCAAAGCTGCCAAACGCTGAAAAATCATTTGCTTGCGTTTTTTCATTACTTGTCAATTTTTAAGGGTTATTGTTGAAACTGGACTTGTTCCAGGATTGTCGGTAAGCTGGGATCACCCTGTCGGGTAAAGCAGTTGATGTCGTAACCTTCATCCAGGCCGGTTTCCTCATAAAAGGAAGTAGGAAGCGGCACATCACTTTCCCAGGGAAACGGCAGGATTTCCGATGGCAGATCTGATGCGCGGACTGCTACCGGATTTAGTTCCTGCGACAGCAATGAGGGTGCTTGCTCTTCTTCAAAGAGGCTGTGCCGATTACGTTGTCTTGCTTTTGAGACAGCATTCAGGATAACAGACAGGTACCAGAACACCAGAGCCAGCAGGATAAAACTGCCAAACACTCCCCAACTGATTTGATCGATTCCAAACATTTTTGCTTCTGTTTAAGGTTTTGCTTATGATGGCGAAAAGCAGGCAGGAACTGGAAAGCTGCTGCCTGATCGCCGGAACAAAGTTTGGAAGTCCGGAGAGACAAAATTGCATAGTTGTTACCCAGGGGGGTGTTTTATATCGTTAAACAGATTTTAACCAGCCACGGCTCTTTCATTCACTTTGGTACCATACCAGCCTGTTTGATATCCGGGATGGAAAGCACCCCACTTCAAATGATTTGTTTTGATTGATTTTGGAGGGGAGAAAAAACTTTAACTCAAAGAAAGAAAAAAGGCAAAAAAAGAAAGAAAGCCGATGGTTCAGCCGGACGGGAACAAAATGCAAGGCTGATTCGTCCGGAAATTCGACTAAAACTCAAAAACCGGATTAATATTCCAGGCATAATCCGGACGGATCACTTGCTATGGCCTTGCAGTTTGAGTGGAAGGCCGGCTAAATTGGCTTTCCGTTTGGTTTTGACTTTTCCAAATACCTTCTCTAAGATCTGGGAAGTGTGAGCGGGCAAAAGGGCAAGTGTAGCCCCGAAATGGAGCAGAGCGAAGTGAAGGGGCTTCTCTTGCCGTGGGGTGCAAAGCGGATTCGGAGTGAAGATGAGCGAAAGAGCAACCGGTTCCGGTGGACGTGGCCAGCGGGAAAAGGAAGCGTCTGAGCGAGACGGAGCGATGGTTCCGCTGCACAAGGGAAACACCTTACAAGATATCGAACAACTTCAAACAACTGGTTAGATTCTGACAAAACAGGAAAGTTGTCGCCGCAGTGAATCCCCTAGGTAGTCAGGCCTCAGCCTGGCTCCGGTGGGTGTAACGGAGGTCGGCATCTTTCTTTTGACACCGAGGCTTATGAGCGCAGCGCGAAGCAAGCGGAGCGATTAGGCCGCAGGATCAACTATCAACGCTACAAAAAACCAATAGCCACAAGATCATCATCTGATTTTGCAGCTATCTGGGGATTGTTTCTATGTCTATAAACGAATCACAGACAAGTTACGTCAATAAACCGCGTAAAACAAAAAAGGAGCCAATATCTTCCATAACTCATTTCAGCTACGCTTGTCTTTGGCTTTTTTATCAAAAGCTACAAGATTGAACATTTCCCGCATCCGGCTTCGGATACGGTTGCCATAGATGGCCTCTAATTCCGAAGCTGACAGATTCGTGGTAACATGGGTCAACATTCCTTTGGTGGTAAACAAGTCATAGCGGGCCAGCAGGATTTCGGCCATCACGTTGCACCCATTCCCAAAATGTTTAGGGGTCTCCTCCAATCCCAGGTCATCAAAACACCAGACTTTGGGAATCGGCATTCCACCGATTTTAAAGTAAGAACCTTTGCTGTAGTGATTGATAACCGAATAACCGTCCTTTTCAAATTCGAAACTGATTTCGCGGGTGGGTTTAACCTGGAACTGCCGTTCCCGGGGACAAAACCAGCTCGTCAGCCGGAGAAGGCTGGTCTTCCCGCATCCTATTGGCCCGGCGACCAGCAGCCCCTTGGCAAGGCTCATTCCGTGTCTTTCCGTATTTTCTTTATCTCCGATGGCATAGACGATTAGCTTGTAAATCAACTCCAAATCTTCGGGTTCAATCCTGAAATGATTTCCGAACAGCATTTTCCCTTTTTCTTCCATCCAGAGTACGCTCCGCTGAAAATCGAAATTGAACACGCCGGATTTAAATTCGGCAACCTGCTCATAAGGGCTCTGAATAATCCTTGTCGGTCGTGACACCGAACCTGCCGGGCCCGATTTGATTGAATGTTCGTTCATGGCTTTTGTTTTTTTGATTGTTTGTCATCCACTTCCGGGCAAGGGCTTGCCAGGAACGGATCGATTGATTATTTCCCGTTTTCCATCCGGCGGACTGATAGCGGGCATAAAACTGGCTGGCTTCACTTTCAGGAAAGCCGCTTTCTCTGAAAAATGAACTGACCTGCGAAAAATCCGGAATTCCATCTTTTTCCTCCACGTCATTTTTCAGATTTTCTTTCCTCTTCTCATCTCCCTTCTTTCCAATTCCTTTCCCGTAGCTTTTCTTCTTTTGATTCTCTTCTTGTTTATTCTTGTTTGTATTGTTTATAAGAGGTGTATCACTTGCTGTGTCAGTTCCGGTATCAGATTTGGTACCGGCAGTACTCTTTTTTCGATCTCCGGTATCACTTGCTGTATCGGTTTTGAGATCACAAGCGGTACCGGTATCACCTGTGGTATCAGTTGCTGTATCACTTTCGATACTGCCGGAAGTACCGGTATCAGTTGCTGTATCATCTCCTGTATCGGGAGCAGTATCATTTTCAGTACTGGTATCACTTGCTGTATTCTTTGAAGTATCATTTTCAGTATTACAGGAAGTACCGGTATCAGCTGTTGTATCGCTTCCTGTATCGGGTGCAGTATCAGTTTTAGTACCGGCAGGAAGACCGGAAAATGCAACTGAAGGATTATCTGAATTTTGATCCGGCTTGCCGGTATCAGATTCGGTACTGGAAACCTTCTCCACTTCCGAATCAAAGCAGACACAACTGACGGTACTACCGCAGTGAAGATTAGAGGAAGGATTGTAGCGGATGTAGCCCCACTGAGCGAGTTCTTTCATACAACGGGCATAGGTATTGGCCGAGCCGATCCGTGCCAGCAGCATCGTTTCTGTTCGGGAAATGACAAACTGCTCCCGAAACCGGCTGGCATTCCATTGACGGAACAAGGCCAGGTACAGGCTGATGTGGTAGGACGACAGACGCTCGTCTTCATCCAGCCGCTCGAAGAATCCGTTCAGGTGCCGAAGGTAATTCATTACCGGCTACCAAATCCGATTTGTGATTGGCTTTTACCTGACTCCAGAATCTTCTGAATATCCTGTGAATCGTAGTAAAGAACTCCGCCCATCTTGGTAAACGGGAGTGTGCCGTTTACCCGCATATTTTGCAATGTGCCCGGTGATATCCCCAGTAGTTTGCGGACTTCACCGGAACGGAGCCATTTTTTCGAAGTTAATCCCTGGTTTTCCTTGAGCAGTCTTTTGAGTTCGGAAAGTAATTCAATTTTGAACTCCCGAAGATCATCGGTGGTTAAAATCTCTGATGGCATAACTTTTAATTTTGAATGATACAATTTGAACTGCTCCAAATTTGCATCGCTTAAAATTGCCTTTTTGCATAGTTGTTACCTGGTGGGGAGTTTTATATTGTTCAGTTTCAGGATAACTTCTCGTCAATCCGCTGTTGGAGGACATCCCTTAAGAAATTTAGGAAAAGGGTTTGGTCTTTCTTCCTGCCCCGTATTTGTTTATAGTAATCGTATATGTCTTTTGTCAGATCTACCCCAAATATATATCCAAAGAGTTGAGTTAGTTCCTGAATGGACATCCTGCCATTATCAATGACTTTTGCTGAATCCAATGCATAAATAATTTCTGCTAAGTAAATCTTTTTCCCCGTCCACTTTCCCTTTTTTAGCCTGAACAGGCTATTCACACCAACTTGTCCAAGCTTCCTTATTTCTGTGAGTAAATAATCTGTCAGCATTTCCCGTGCCCGGATCTCTGCAAAAGTTTGATCACGCCACGTGACAAACTGCCCGTCCTCCAGGTAATTGTTTCCTCTAAGCTCAATTGGAATATCCTCCCTATCACGGATAAAATAAAGTTCATCCAGATAGGTAAAACAACAATTATAATATTGAACACAACGCGACTCTTGCTGCATAAAGATTTGGATTTCCTCCAGCTTACGCTGCATGTACTTTTTCAATCGTTTTGAATGATACTTGGGACGCAAGCTTTCTACATCAAAAACAGCCTGGTAAAATAGCAGGTAGCTTTGTACTGCCGGTTTTATCTCTTTGAAAAAGTGGATCTCTGACTTTGAATCCGGAAAACCATTCTTAATGACCAGTCGCTTCAATTCAACAAGCGTCGATCTGCTTTTTTCGATTCCTTTTTTCGCTATCGTCAACCGGCTTTCGGGAGCCAGTACCAACTGCTCCATGTATTCTTCCAGCTCGCAGACAATACGGGAATAATCGTTTGTAAAATTGTACACCATCAAGTAAAATTAGCTTAGTTCAAATTGTAACACATTGGAGGTATAGGGAATAGCGCCTCAGCCGACTTCACAGAAGCCGGCGACGAAATTCAAAAAGCGTTGCGTGTTTGCACATCAAACACATACGTTAAGAGGGAAAAACGTAGGATGCATCCAGCCACTATTAGGCACGGAGCATTATTCATGAAATATGAATGAATCGAAGAATTGAGTTAAAACAAATCAAAAGTTTGAACAGAAGAAGAAATTGAGATGCAAGCGATCAATAAAAAAAGCCCGATACGACGCAACCATCGACACAGGCCTTCTTTACCATTTGAGACGAACTACAAAGATAAGAAAACCAACTCAATAGCCACAAAAATGGACATTAATCATCATACATCTCACTATTATTAGCAACATAGGTTCTCAAATCCATTATTAAACCCACGAAATTTAACGTTACCTAGAAAAATGATGGAGATTGATTCGATACATGCAACGAATACGGAGGGGTAATCGACTTAGGCAATAAGGAAGATACACTACCTCCTTATCCTGGACAACGGAATATTTTGGTATCACAGCTAATGAAAGACAAAAATCGGGGTCACCGCCCCATGAGCATGCTCCTAAAACTTATTGAAGAAGAATTCGAAACTTCGTAAGCTTGTAACTCAGGGTACATAAAAAGAAGTTCGAGAGAGAAGTTATTGCAATTTACGAACAAGAAAACTGAAAAGAAGCATTACCTGATAAACAGGTATTAGAAATCATTCACTCAAAATCAAAAAAATCCCGAAGGGTTATTCCTAGCATACCGCAGAATTTTTGTATTGTATATATTGTCACTCCTCTAGGGTTGCCGTTGCTCTCCCATCTGTTTAGAATCTGCCTATCAACATCGTATTTTTTCGCAAATTCAGACTGAGACAGTCCAGTTCCTTCCCTCAGAAACTTTATTCTCTCTGCGATTTTGTTTTTTAGTATGGTATCTTCCTTTGTTAGCCTGCCCATACTGCAATTTTGTAATAATCCAATTTTTTATTGTAATCCACTTGGATTACAAAATCTCATTTTCTATATTTGCTTTTGACTATTGAGAGTTGCATTTTTTCAATTAAAAATAGAGACAAGCTTTTTTCCCATAGTCTAGAACCTTAATACTGGCATGCTTATAGACTTCATAATGTTAGATCATTAATGATATTATCATCACCAGGTCATCAAATCGTCAGTACCTCTAACCGCAAGTTGAATAGGAGCATTTAAGTATCGCTAAGTGCTTACTGTTTTAAACGGCCTTTTAACTTGGCTACATCGTATGCATTGAAAACAAATGCAATAGTCGATTATACTTTAATAAATAGAATAGTGTTGCCTATGGCTTAATAAATCCGAAAATCCTGCTAAAACAAAAGCAAAAGCCCGCTACAACTGTTTGGCGACGTGTAGCAGGCCTGATCGTTAACAATTGAGACAATTAAATTAACACCCCAAGTATATGAAAAACTTTTCATTTTTCATGGGGCTGCGACCTGTATGCCCTGCTCTAATAGAGAACACCCGTCAAAACGGTTCGCCCGTTCTCGTACTACGACACGATTGGATATGCGTTAAACATCTGATAAATTGAGAGATCATGCTCCGATTCGATAGCTTAAACTCATATATTTTCGTTCTGCCCCGACAAGGGTTAATCTTACGTTTGGAATATTTCGGGCCTTTTAAATGCTGGGACGTATACTCTCTGCGTCACCGCCGGATCCTGTACGCTAAAAAGATTAAGTCGCCTGAGTGAGTTGGTTGTCTTGCCACTAACGACAGCTGGTAGCAGCTGAAAAATACATTCACTTAATCCGTAACACTTAATTCCATAGTTCTATGAAATTAACCAAATACCTGGCAGGCACAGCCATCTGTGTCCTGTCCCTGCAATTCTATTTCCAAACTCAAGCCCAACAGCTCAAAATCGGCGACCCGGTTCCGGACCTTTTACTCGAGCATGTCGTTAACTACCCAGGAGGTTCGGCCCGGTTCTCCGACTTCGACGGAAAACTTATCATCATCGACTTTTGGGAAACCTGGTGCGTACCTTGCGTTAGAGGTCTACCACATATGCAGCAGCTTCAACAAGAGTTTGAAGGTCAGTTGCAGGTACTGCTGGTCAGTACCCAGAAGGCGACCACAATCGATGCCTTTCTTCAGAAAAAGAACATTTCGCTTCCCTCGGTTACTGAAGGGAGATACCTCATCAAACTGTTCCCGCATAAGTTTGTTCCCTACCAGGTCTGGATTAAAGACCGCAAAGTGTTTGCCCTAACGACCCACGAGGCAGTAACGGCCGAAAACATCAGGGGCGTGCTCTCGGGTAAGCTCAGCTCTCTGGCGGAAAAGAAGTTCGACTTTAATTATAAGTCCGCCAAACCTTTGTTACTGGATGGTAACGGTGGTTCAGCCACCGACCTGCAATATCGCTCGCTGATTACCGGCTACATCGATGGAATCGGCGGCGGCGGAGTTGGCACCGATAGCCTTGGACACTACAAGATTCGAACTCTGAATGGCTCAATTCTGCAGCTATACCTATCGGTTTTCAAACTGGGAGTAACTACCCCGCTGGGACATCCCAACCGCTGCATTGTTGATCCAGAGGTTGCCAAACTGATGCCCCCCGGAGATATCCCTGAATATGCGCCCGAAGTGCGCGATAAGTACTATTGCTACGAGCTGATTGTTCCTGCCGCTCTGAAAGACCAGGCCAACGAACTGATGCTGGAAGACCTGAACCGCTTTTTCGGCGCCCTGTACCATATTAATGCCAAAGTTGAGAAACGGACTATGGAGTGCTGGGCTCTGAAACAAACCGGATCTACCGAAAAACTTCTTTCTCGTAGCGAGAAACCACGGATTGATGCCGATACCCCAGGACAGCTCAGCTTCAGTAAGCAGCCGGTTTCAGAACTCTGCCGCGTTCTTTCCATCTTATTTAAAAAGGAGCACCTTCCCCTGGTCGACCGAACCGGCATTACCGATGACATCGACCTTACTTTCCCAACCGACATGCCAGATATTACCCGGTTCAACGCCTTTCTGCAATCCTATGGTCTGAGTTTGCAACGTGAGCTGTGCGATATTGACATGCTGGTGATCGAACAGACAAATTAAAAACAACGCTAAAAGTTACCCCTGAAATGATACAAAAGAAACTCGTTTACCTCGTACTACTGATGATTACTCTCGGGGTTGCCCCGGGAGCTTCCGCCCAGCTGAGGCACCTGTCGGGCACGGTAAGCACCGCCGACGGCCAAGCACTGGCAGGTGTGTACCTCACAACAACCGACCTAAGATCATCAGCTGTCACCGACAGCCTGGGACACTTCCAGATCACTGTTCCTGAAGAGACAACCGTTTTACAGGTTTCACACATTGGCTTTGCCCGCAAAACAGCTTATATACCGCAGGACGACAGTCCGATGACCATTTACCTGGAGCAGAAATTCGTGTCGATTGGCGAGGTGGTTGTCTCCACCGGCTACCAAACCATCAATCGTGATAAAACACCTGGCTCCTACAGTCAGATCGATAACCGGCTGCTCAACCGCTCGGTGAGTACTGATATTTTAAGCCGCCTGGAGAACATCACACCGGGGTTGCTTTTTGACCGCCGGTTCGAAGGTTCTCCATCTGTCAGCGTCCGGGGCCAAAGCACGATCCAGTCTGACGAGAGCCCGCTGATTGTGGTCGACAACTTTCCTTACGAGGGCGATATTGACAACATCAATCCCAATGATATTGAAAGCGTCACCGTCCTGAAAGATGCTGCCGCAGCTTCCATCTGGGGTGTTCGGGCCGGTAACGGGGTAATTGTAATTACCACTAAACGCGGGCGGCTGCAACAACCAATGACCATACAGGCCAATGCCAATGTGACTATCGGCGAAAAGCCTGACTTAAATTACAATCCGCAGTTTTTGAACTCGTCGGATTTTATCGATGTCGAGCAAAGTCTTTTCGACCAGGATTATTACAGCTGGATGGAAGGTTATTACACCTACCCTGCGATGTCGCCCGTCGTACAACTGCTGATCGCCAAGCGGGATGGGCTGATTAGTTCCACCGACGCCGAAGCGCAGCTTAATGAGTACCGCAGCCGGGATGTTCGTCGCGACTTTGATCGCTACTTCTACCAAACAAGTGTGAACCAGCAATATTCGCTGTCACTCAAAGGTGGAGGACAGGCTGTCAGTTATTACCTCGGTGGCGGCTTCGACAGCAATAAAAGCAACCTGGTTCGAAACGGTCTTGACCGGGTTAGTGTGAACTCAATGCTCACTTATCACCCAACCGATAAGCTTGAGGTTTCCTCTAACATCAGCTATTCATACAGTAAAACAGATCAAAACAACGGTGGCATGGCTTCGGTTAGCAGCGGTGGAACTTATGGGTTGTATCCGTATGCACAGCTGACTGACGATAACGGAAACCCGCTGGCTGTCGTCCGCGATTACAATACCGATTTTGTGAACCAGGCCGAGGCAAACGGGCTCATGGACTGGTCGTACCGCCCCTTGCAGGATCTCCGGGCCAATGACTACACGGTTACCACCGGGGACATCCGGCTTAACACATCCCTGACGTACCGCCTGACCGATTGGTTGAACCTGGAAGGTCGCTACCAGTTTGAGCACCAGAACCAGCATAGTCGGCACCTGCAAAGCACCGATATGTATTATACGCGTAACCTGATCAACAAGTATGCTTATACCGATGATGATGGTTTCGTCCAGTTTCCAATCCCGGAAGGCGGTATCCTGGATAACAGCTATTCGGATCTCTACGCACACTCGGGACGTTTACAAGTAAATTTCGATCGAAGCTGGAACGATGTTCACCACCTGAGCGTTCTCGCAGGTGCTGAAGTTCGCCAGGCACGCAGCAAAGGGCTCTCAAGTCGAATTTACGGTTACAATGACGAACTATTAACCTTCAGCTCAATTGACTATGGAAATGAGTACCTTGTTAGCCCCGATGGTTACACGGATGTGATCCCTGACGGCAACTCGCTCAGTGAACTCACCGATCGCAACCGCTCCTGGTACGGGAACCTGTCGTACACCTACCGCGAACGTTATATGCTCTCGGGTAGCGCACGCAAAGACGAGTCAAATCTGTTTGGTGTTGATGCCAATAACAAGGGCGTTCCCCTGTGGTCAACCGGTCTGGGTTGGCAGCTGAGCTCTGAAGAGTTCTATCCCTTCAAAAGCTGGCTCCCGGTGCTAAAGCTTCGGACAACCTACGGCTACAGCGGTAATGTGAATAAATCGCTGACGGCCTACGCCACCGGCTATTATTACAGTAATCGCTATACCGATCTGCCCTACATCCAGATTCTCACCCCGCCTAATCCCAACCTTCGATGGGAAAAAATCAGGATTATCAACCTGGGACTTGACTTTGCAAGTAAAAACCATGTGCTTTCGGGCAGCGTTGAGTACTACCGTAAAAAGGGATTTGACCTGATAGGACGCTCTCCGCTTGATCCGACCATTGGTTTTTCTGTTGGCGGACGTAATGAGTTTATAGGCAATAACTCCGAATTAAAAGGACAGGGTGTGGATATCCAGCTGAATCTGAATCAAAACTTCGGGCGAATAAACTGGACAGCACAGTTGTTTTACAGCCATTCTACCAACGAAATTACCCGTTATGATTATGAGAGCAGCACGATATCGGCCTACTTCACTTCTGTTCCCGTGCCTGTTCCTGGCAATCCCCGTTACAGCATCTACAGTCTCAGGTGGGCCGGCCTTGACCCGGAGAACGGTGATCCACAGATTTACCTTGGAGGCGAGATTACCAAAGATTACGGCTCCATTCTTTCGAACCTCACCATGGATGATCTGATTTGTGAAGGATCGGCCCTCCCAACGAGCTACGGATCACTTCGACAGAATTTTCGTCTCGGCGATTTTGCAATAGGGTTTAACATCACTTATAAATTTGGTTACTATTTCAGAAGGCCCTCGCTAAGCTACTACGCGCTGTATAACTCATGGACGGGACACGAAGAGTTCGCCGATCGGTGGATGAACCCCGGCGATGAAGCTGTCACACAAGTACCATCAATGCCGGCGGCCGGAACCAGCAGCACACGCGATTTTGTGTACACCTTTGCTGACATCAATGTCGAGAAAGGAGATCACATCCGCTTCCAGGATATCAACTTCTCTTACGACCTGCTTCACTCGAAATATCCCTGGCTGCCTTTTGACAAGGTCTCACTTTACGGGTATATCAACAACATCGGGATCATCTGGCGGGCTAACCATTCGGGACTTGACCCGGATTACAGCTTCCAGCCTTATCCTGCATCGCGTACTTTTTCACTGGGTATTAACCTTACTCTTTAATCAATTATGAAACATTTCACACCATTATTATTCATATGCCTGCTTGTCCTTGTCGCCTCTTGCAGTGAAGACTTCCTGGCCGAAAAGCCGGACAAGCGACTGGTTGTCCCATCTACGATGGAGGACCTGCAGGCTTTAAACGACTACTACGAAGTCCACAACGCTAACCTTCCGGGCATGGGAGAACTATCTTCTGACGACTACTATATTTTGTATGACCGCTGGAATGCCTTATCATCTCCCTATATGAAAAACGGTTACATCTGGGCGAAAGAAATCTGGGAAGGCGTTATATCCATCGACTGGAACAACCGCTACCAGCAGGTATTCTATGCCAATTACGTACTCGAAGGGTTGAACGAACTTGACAGGTCCATAGATCCCGAGTGGTATGATCAACTGAAAGGCACTGCTTTGTTTCACCGGGCGCATGCCTTTTACCAGCTGGCGCAACTGTTTTGTTCCCCGTTTGATGCCTCTTCCTCCAACAATGGCGATGGACTGCCGATTCGCCTGAGCTCTGATTTGAATGTAACGGTCGGTCGGTCAACTATCCAGGAAACTTACGACCGGATTATCGCAGACTTGAAGAAAGCATCCGCGCTACTTCCGGAAAGAGACAGTTACAAAACACGACCGGTAAAAGCGGCGGCCTGCGCCCTGCTATCGCGAACTTACCTGGAGATGCAGGATTACGACAACGCGCTTGTCTATGCTGATTCAGCAATTGGTTTTAATTATGAACTGATTGATTTTAATACCTTAAATACTTCAGCGTCTTACCCTATGGAGCAATATAACAGTGAAGTTATTTTCCATAGTCGCATGACCCGTTACACCCCGCTGGCCAGCTCCCGACTGGTTATGGACTCCACGCTGTACGAATCATATGTGGAAGATGATCTCCGCAAAGAGGCCTGGTTTCGCACAGTAAGTGGCAACTATACTTTTAAAGGCAGCTACGACGGCTCACTACAAATATTTAACGGTCTAGCCATTGACGAATGCTACCTTACCCGGGCCGAATGTCTTGCACGAAAAGGATCTGTACAGGAAGCGCTCAGCACCCTGAATCAACTACTTATCACCCGGTACCGGGAGGGTACGTTCAGCCCGATCGACCTGACTGATCAGCAGCAGGCACTCCAAACGATCTTAGTGGAGCGACGAAAGGAACTTCTGTTCCGCGGTATCCGCTGGGCCGATCTTCGACGTTTAAACCTTGATCCGTCAACAGCGAAAACACTTTACCGAAACCTTGACGGAACCATTTACATGTTGGAGCCAAACAGTCCAAACTATACATTACCTATTGCCGACGATGTCATACAACTCTCAAACCTTCCCCAGAACATCCGGCAGTAGCGTAATAAAAACCCGGGAAGCCTGTTCCCGGGTTTAGTTAAACAGCGATAAAGGTGCTCGTTTCAGGGCACCTTTTTTCTATTCTTTGGAGCGATAGTCAATAAAATTATTGACTTCCGAAGCTTTAACATGACGCACTCCGCCAATAATCTCGGTTTGACTTTCCAGGTACTGGCGAGCACAATCCGGCTCAATGTCCTTATTAGAACAATCCAGATCCACATCGGATGATTGGGTTGTTGTCACTTGAGTTCCGGACGCATCCATCAAAAACCAATAGGTTGCCGGTGGCTGCGAGTTACTCTGATTAGCTACTACAAAAGCACTGGCACTCATCACCAGCACGACTGCTACGAGAATTAATGCATACTTTTTCATACGTTTATTTTTTTTTTTTTAAATCGGGGGTAATATTCTTCCGCTTTGGCGGGAAACACCTGCGGTGGCTATGCTTCTGCAATAGCCACCGCAACATTAAGATAATAGCGGCGGAATCACCGCCGGAAAACAGCTTGCAGCCATACACTCGGGGCAGCTCCATTTATTTCCGGAATACACCCTAAAAGGACCTTGCTAGCCGTCTCGCACCCATCACATCGTAGGATGTATCCTGAATAATTCGAAATGTTTTGTCCCCTTTCCATATTTACAGATTTGATTATTTGTAAAATTATGGAAGAGGACCTCCCTGGCTATTGTCCTGAATTCAGAACGACCTAATCCTAAATAGCAAAATAACTTAACTTAGGATAAGTATTTAATAATCATCAGACAACTCAAAGCAAGGCTTGCTGTTTTATGGATGTCCATTTTGCCGAATCATACGGCTAAGTGATTGTGGCGTGATATTCAGATAAGAAGCAATGATTTCTTTGGTCAGCTTTAATTCAATCCCCGGATGAGTCTTCAACAAGTGCCGGTACCTTTCCCAGGCTGTCCAATCTGCTAATTGTCGGGTTCGTTGGGTAAAATAGTAGACGTATTGCAGCGATATACATCGCGAAAAAATCTCTGTTTCCGGAAAATCCAGAAAAATCTCCCGCAATTGCCTGTAAGAAATCGACAACAAACGGGTGCCGGGCATCACTTCAATATTCATATCGGATGCTTTGAGATGAAAAAAGCTGACCGGGTCGCAAACGATTCCCCCCTCCTCCCAAATAACTGAAGTAACTTCCTTGCCCGTACTTTCTCCAAAATAAAAACAACGAACAGTTCCCCGCTCGACAAAATACATGTAATCGGCTACGTGACCACTATTCAGAAGTAAATAACGGTGTCGATGTTCCGTCACTGTCAGACGCTCATTGACCGCGGCAACAAGCTGATCAGCATAGCTCGCTTCTGTTAGTTTTTCGGGCAGAGGCTTTAATCGAAAAATGACATCAAATAATTTTCTATTTTCCAAAACTCAATCTTATAAAGATTTACAAATCAGGATCTGTCTTTTCAAGTGCGGAAGCATCAATATCAATAAAAGCAGTCTGGTTGATCGCTTTCAATACGATTCCGAATCTCGATTTGCCATTCTTCCGGACTAAGATTCCGTCATAACCGGCTAACGGTCCTGTGGAGATTCGTACATACTCCCCTTCACAAAACTTTGCTTCCACTGTAATTTTCTTCTCAAGACCTATCATCCGCCTGATCCCCTCTATTTCTCGTTCTGAAATCACAGAGGGTTTACCTTCTGACGCGATATAGGTCACGATCCTGGGAAGACATTTAATCGTGTACAGTTCGTGTTGATAGGTGCGAACAAACAGGTAGTTCGGAAAGAGCGGAAGCTCGATCACCTTTTTCTGTCGATTCCTCCAAACCCGCTGCGCACGGTATGTCGGATAAAAAACTTCGTACCCCCGCTTTCTTAGCTCATTAAAAACGGACTTTTCGGCCTTAGGCCAAAGGTAAAACAAGTACCATTGCTTTGAAGGTGACCCCTCCGGCTCACGCTTCCTCTCCGCTTTTTTCACCGGAGATACTTTCTTTCTTCCATTCATACGCTGAATTGTTTGATTCAATTCAGGTCCGGGTAAAACACTCCCTTCTCAAACAGTACCACGCTGTTTGAAAATTCGAAAAAATAGAAAATGAATAATAATTTTATGCAGATACCTGTTTTAACCGGGCCGGGAAACTTCCCCTTTTTCTCGGGCTCAGTGCGTAGACTAACATCGGTGCTTTTTTTACGTTAATGCACACCAAAGGCACGTCAGTTAGCAATTTCAACCCAACATACCACACAGTATGTATTTCAAAAATACGGCCCTTTTATTTAAATTGCAACAATATTTATTATTTTTAAATCAATTTAAAACCAAAGAAGCCACTATAGTGAACTATTGTTAATTTAAAATGCATTCCGCCATCAATCACAAAAACAAACCTTCCCAAATAAGCTTGCATTAACTTCTTATCTAATCAGCAATTAAGTTGCGGGAAATTCACCAGCAATCATTTTTCGAGAAAAAGAGACTCCAAAAACTATAACTTCTTTAAAAACCAGACATTTTAACTAAGTTTGTAAGAGAAGAATCAACCATCACAAAATGAGTACAAAAGATCAAATTGTCCTGGAAGCTTTCAAACTTTTCCTCCGTAACAACTATGAAAAAGTCAGTATCAGCGACCTTGAACATGCCGTGGGAAAAACAAGAGGAGCTATCTTCTATTTCTTTGAGAACAAGGAAGAAATATTCAACCAAGTCATTGACACCTTTATCATTAAGACTCAGAATCCCTATCTGAAATTTAAGTATGCTGATGATATCTCCCTGGAACAGTTCATCTATCGCTACGTCAACGGGATCAATGATACGATGTCGAAGATGCTGTCACTATCGGTCATCAATATTTACAAGAACTATTTTTCTCTATACCTCCAGGCAGCTCGTATTTATCCCAACTTTTCGGAGATCATGACTCAAAATTCCATACAGGAACTGGGTATCTGGAAGAAAGTGATTAGCAATGCTATCCAGACCAAAGAAATAAAAAAAATAGAGCCGGAAAGGTACGCTGTTTTATTTCGGAGCTGCTTCCTCGGCTTAGCCTTTGACCGTTGCCTTTCTCACGGGCTTAACACAGAAGAATTGCTTCGATTATACCTGGACATTTATAGCCAAATCAAATTTTAATTATCAATTAGCTGGCACATGCTAACTAAAACTTCGTATATTTACATACCAATCAGTATTTTTTATTGTTATGTATCCAGCTGTTTTTATTACCTCAGTCAGTAAATTTCTGCCAAACTCACCTGTCTTGAATGAAGACATGGAACGTTACCTTGGCCTTATCAACGGAAACCCCTCGCGCGTTCGCCGAATTGTGCTCAAACAAAACGGGATCAAATGCAGGTACTATGCCCTGGATGAAAACCAGCAGATAACGCATACAAATGCGGAATTGGCCTTGGAATCCATTAAAAGGCTTTTCCCGGACGGAAACATTCCAAACGATATTGATGTACTGGCCTGTGCAACCGGAAACCCGGATCAGTTGTTGCCCTCGCATGCTTCCATGGTTCACGGACTAATGAAGAACAGGCCTATGGAAATCTACAGTAGTGCGGGAGTCTGCTTAACGTGTCTACAAGCTCTGAAGGTGGCTTACATGAGTATTTTGTCCGGACAAACTCACAAAGCCATTTGTTCTACTTCGGAACTGGCATCTCCTACGCTCCTGTCAAAGAACTACCAGGAAGAGTATGAGCACTGCAGTAAAGTAGGAGAAGATCCTTACATGGCTTTTGAAAAAGACTTTCTGCGTTTTATGCTCAGTGATGGTGCCAGTGCTGTTTTACTCTCGGATCAAAAGAATAAGAACAGTCTTTCTTTGAAAGTAGAATGGATTGAAATGACTTCTTATGCCAATGAACTACCGACCTGCATGTTTATGGGGGCAGAATTACGAGAGGATGGAGAACTAAAAAGCTGGAAAGAATTTAGCAGTCAGGAGCTGATTAACCGATCAGTACTTGCTGTCAAACAAGACATTCGTCTTCTAAAACCGAACATCATCCGATACTGGGTAGACCACTTGCAGGATTGCCTGCAAAAACACAACACAGAAGCCTCTGAAATCAATTACGTAATCCCGCATGTATCCTCTATGTTCTTTTACGGAAAGCTGGCTGATGAAATCGCCACTCGTGGAATAGATCTGGGAACAGAGAAGTGGTTCACCAATCTCGCTGAAATCGGAAACATTGCTTCCGCCTCAATCTTTGCTGCTTTGGATGATTTACTGCAATCCGGACGACTGAAGATCAACGATAAAATTTTGCTTTTGGTGCCGGAGAGTGGGCGGTTTTCCTACGGAACAGTCCTTTTAACCGTTGTATAAGACCCAGAAATACTATCCCTATAAATTATCCAATTGAACCGGAGAACTGAAACACAACCAAATTCAACTACTTACGATTTAAGCTTAGAAGTAGCCTTTTAAGATAAATTGGAAACCAAGTGAGATCTATATCATTATATAAACCAAAACTCTTGATGCTAAGTCAAAAAAGAGGCTTTGACAGTTTTATGAAATTTCAGAATATTTTGTATGATCTCGCCATTTCAAGAGAACAGCAATTGCTAACCAACATCTCCTTTTCGCAGAAGGATAATTTCCTGAACAGCGAAAAGATCAAGAAGGTCTACAACTACGTTCAGGCCATCTACAATAAAAAAATAAAGCTCGAAGAGGTGGCTGGCCTGGTTGATTTGTCGGTCGTTTCGTTTGGCCGCCTGATCAAACATCGGACCGGGAAGACCTTTGTCGATTTCCTGAACGAGCTGCGATTAGGTTATGCAACTCGCCTACTCATTGAGTCGAATAAAACGGTTACCGAAATATGTTACGAATGCGGTTTTAACAACATCTCAAACTTTAACCGGACTGTCAGAAAAAGCCAGGGATGCACGCCTTCCGAGTTTCGTGAAAGCTACTATGGGCTGAAGAAGGTAATCTGATGCTCCCAAAATTCAATTTACTTTCAATCTAACCTTACATCGATCGATACAATTACCTCCCGTTCACAAATCCAGCCATGCAGAATACTCCTAATAGCAAAACTATTATCTAAATTTTAATACGAACCGCAGCGAGCCTGCCTAAATTTAACCTCGCAACGATATTTCAAACCTAAAAAAACACAATAATGAAGAACCTGGCATTGCTTGGGCTATCTCTTTTTTTCAACCTAATTGGATATTCACAGGCGTTTACAATTCGTGATTTAAGCAGCTTATCGGATCACCTGACCTACAAGAGAAATAACGAAAACACCTATACGAACATCGAAGGTTCTCCATTTCTTGACGAGAATTTCGTAATCGGAAAAGTTATCATCAATGACAGCATTTTGATTGAGAATGTACCTTTGAGATACAACATCTATTCCGACAAAATCGAATTTAAAAATGCCAATGGCCAAATTCTGGAAATTAGCAATTCGGGACACGTTTATCAATTCAAGCTTGGTTCCCACACCTTTTTAGAGACGGGGTATCGGACAAAAAATGAGACCGAACAAGGGGTCCTGGAACTGTTGGTTAACGGAAACATCAAGCTTTATAAAAAATACCGCATTGAATTGAAAGAAGCCACGAAAGCCATTGGGTTTCAAGATGCACAACCCAATCGCTTTACTCCCCTGGACGACGAATACTTAATCGCTGAGGGTGATGCAATCCCTCAAGTAGTCAAGAACTCGAAAATACTGCTGGAGGAGTTAAAATCGTATCAACCGGACATCGAAAAGTATATCCAAAAAGAGAAAGTCAGGGTTAAAACTGAAAGCGGCCTGATCCGGTTAATTCGCCACTGCAATCAATAACCGAAAGCCGTACAGGTGAAATCAGAATAGCATTTGTAGCACCTTGTCCTCAATACGAACAGAGGGTGTCGGAATAAGCCGGCACCCTCTCTCGTTGATATCATTGCCCAACAAGGGCCCTGTTAGTTACCGATTCCTTCAATCGTTTTTATGGTACCATCTTCATGGTATTCCAGTTCCACAACTTTCAGGCTTCGCAGCCAGGTTTTGCCGCCCGAAGGCACGCAGTCGTGATGGAACAGGTACCATTTTTCGTTGAATTCAACAATACAGTGGTGGGTTGTCCATCCCACTACTGGCGTTAAAATCACGCCTTGGTAGGTGAATGGTCCGTAAGGGTTGTCGCCCACGGCATAGCACAATTTATGGGTGTCGCCGGTTGAGTAGGAGAAGTAATATTTCCCCTGGTACTTGTGCATCCACGAAGCCTCGAAAAAACGACGATCGTGATCGCCGGCCGTGATAAGCTGACCATTTTCATCCACGATAAGCAGTTCCTTCGGTTCTTCCCCAAACTCCAGCATGTCGTCGCTCAATTTCACCACGCGCGATGGCAGCGCCGGTTCATCATCCTTGGGCTCCTGTCCGCATTCCATGGCTTTGTTGTTGCGGTAGCGCTGCAGCTGCCCGCCCCACAAACCGCCAAAATACATGTAGTGCGCCCCATCTTCATCTTCGAAAACACACGGGTCGATGGAATAGCTTCCTTTCATGGGCGCTTCCTGCGGTATGAAGGGGCCTTCGGGCTTGTCGCTGATGGCCACACCAATACGGAAAATATCGGTTTGATCCTTCAGCGGAAAATACAGGTAATATTGGCCATTCTTGCAGGCCACATCACAATCCCACAACTGACGTCCTGCCCAGGGAATGTCTTTCACCGCCAGACCAACGCCGTGATCGGTCACTTCACCTTGGATGTCATCCATCGAGAAGATGTGGTAATCACGCATGTCGAAGTGGTCCCCATTGTCGTTTTCCGGAATACCCGACTCCACATCGTGCGACGGGTAAATGTACAACTTGCCATTAAATACATGCACCGCCGGATCGGCCGTGTACAGGTGCGGAACTAAATATCTTGCCTTTTTCATAAATCAATTCTTTACTCTTTCGTTAATTCAATAATTTTTGCCACTACCGGCTTGGGTTGATAATCGCTGTCGAACAACAGCGGATAATCCGTGCGTCCGCGAACCGGGAAATCATTTTTCCACGAACCACGATCCGAAACGCCCCAAAGCGTTACCCGGCTGATGGCATCGGCATGTTTCAGAAACAACTTGAAGAAATCCACCATGCGGGCATCCCATTCGTCTTGCTTTTCCTGCGGAACAAGTCCGTCTGCATAAGGGTTGATTTCCTTCCGGTATTCGAAGTTTGTAGCAATGTCGGCGCTTAAATCACCTGGTTTTGAACTCGGCAAAATCGATAGATCCAGCTCGGTAATCAGCACGTTTACACCTGCGCTGGCATAGGCTGTTATGGCTGCTTCGTAGTCGTCCAACGAGGGGCCATCCAAACCAATATGCCCTTGCATACCGACAGCGTCAATCCGAATGCCCTCAGCTTTCAAATTTTTAACCATTTGCACGATCGCATCTCGTTTGCCCGGATACCACTCGTTATAGTCGTTGTAGTACAACTCGGCGTCGGGATCGGCTTCGTGGGCAAACTGAAAAGCCAGCTTGATGAAATCTTCACCAATAATCTGGTAAAACTTGCTGTTCCGGAACGAGCCGTCTTCCATAATCGCTTCATTCACCACATCCCAGCCTTTTATCCGTCCTTTGTAGCGCCCAACCACGGTTTCAATATGCGTCTTCATCCGCTGGATCAACAGCTCGCGCGAAACGTCGTTACCCAGGCTATCGGTGAAAAACCAGCGTGGGGCCTGCGAATGCCAGATCAGGCAATGCCCGGTCGTGAACAGGTTGTTTTTTTCGCCAAAGTCAACAAACGGGTCGGCCAGCGAAAAATCGAACTTGCCCTCTTCCGGTTGTATCTCGCCGCTTTTCATACAGTTTTCAGCGACAATGGCGTTGAACTGCTCTTTTACAACTTTAACTGCTGCAGTGTCCTTCCCGGTAATTTGCCATTCATTAAGCGCTGTGCCAATGTAGAATTGACCGGGAAAAGCATCCTTCAGCGTCTCGTGCTGCTTTTCCTTTGCGCCATCACACCCGCCGGAAAGCAACACCACCAGGGCGAAAAGGAAGGAACTATATTTCATTTTTTTCATATCAATGATATTCAATTATTGTTTCAATTTTCATTACGCCTTGCCATTAATTCGTTTTGAAGCTGCGTTTCCATCTTCTTGTTAATGACATAAAAAAAGAGCAAAACTGCAGCCAGCAAAAATGGAATGGACGGGAAAACACTAACCAACATTTTCGCGCCTGCAGCCACCGATTCAGGTTGAATAATTTCCTGGCCGGCTACCATGGTCGCGTCTTTGTGGATGTAGCCGTAAAGGCCCAAAATCCAGGTCACCAACGCGCCGCCAATGGAGAGGCCGGCCTTCAGCCCTACCATCATTGCCGAAAAAATGATCGCTGTTGCGCGACGGGTGGTTTTCCATTCCGAGTAGTCGGCCACATCGGCAATCATGGCCCAAAGAATCGGGATCGTGATGCCGTAGAAGAAACCGTGAAAAATTTGAGAAGTAAACATCAGCCCCACGCTCTTTGCCGGGAAAAAGAAGAAAATGAAAATGAAGATGGTGGAAACAAGCAAGCCGCTGATGTACACGTCGCGCTTCCCGTATTTGTCGGCCAATTTTTTCGAAAACGAAATGCCGACAATCATAAAAATGATTCCTCCTGCGTTAAACAAGCCAAAGCCGGCCGAAACCGGATCGGAACCAAAAAAGTTAAGGCCGATAGCCGACAAAGCGCCTAAGATCGGACTAATAAAATTCGCAAGCGTTTCAGCATCCACATAGTTATTGAAATAATACACGTACGAACCACCTTTCATCGCCAATGTCACAAAAATCATGATTGTCACCGTGAGCATAATCAACCAGGGACGGTTTTTCACCAGATCGGAAAGGTCTTCGGTCACACTCGATTTTTGTTCCGGTTTGGGAATAATCCGCTCGCGGGTTGTCAAAAAGGTAATCAGCAACATGACAGTCCCGATAATCGCCAGCCAGGTCATCACGGTTTCCATCCCGGCGGCTTTATTTCCCCCGCCGGCGTATTCGATAATGGGCAGCATGAAAACCTGCACAAAAAACTGGGCAAACATGACGGCCACAAACCGATACGACGAGATGCTGTTGCGCTCGCCCATGTCGCCGGTAATCACGCCACTTAAGGCCGAGTAAGGCAGATTGTTAGCCGCATACAACACCAGCAAAAGCGAATAGGTCACGGCGGCGTAAATCAGCTTTCCTTTATACGAAAAGTCAGGTGTGCTGAACGCCAGCAAGGCCATCACGCCAAGTGGAATGGCCGTATACAAAATCCACGGGCGGAATTTCCCCCAGCGCGAATCCGTGCGGTCTGCCAGTGCGCCTACAACCGGGTTAAACAGGAAAGCGGCAACCAGCCCCACCGACAACATGATGATGGAAGCATGGTTGTTTTCCAGTCCGTAAATGTCGGTGTAAAAATAGGCCAGGTAAGTAATCAGGGTTTGAAAAACCAAGTTGGCTGCCAGGTCGCCAAGACTGTAGCCAATTTTCTCCAATACAGAAATCTTCTGCGTCATTATTTTCATTTTAGTTAGTTGTGTTCGGTTGTAAAAGGTGAAGCCGGAAGCCCTTTTTTGTTTCTCAGGTTTGCATCAGCCGGATTATCTTCCCACGCATAACGCACTGCCCGGGGATTAGAAACACTTCTGCTCCAAACCTTCACGGTGTTTTTACTCAGCACCACCGCATTGGCCCAAACAAAGCGACCGTCCTCACCGGCAACCTGAAAACCGTTCAGCAGGCTATTTGAATACAAACCGGCACCAACCGATTTAAATTGAAGAACGATACTTCCGTCCTCCACCTTCATCGATTCGTACAACGGGCCGGAGCTGACCACCGGGCTATCACTGTACGCAACCCGTTCGGCCTCCAGAAATAAGCGTCTGCCTACTTCTTTTTTATTTAAAGGGTGAATGTCATTCCACTCGCCAATATCGAAAGTTACAGCCATGCCGGTATTAGGCAGCTCCAGGCTGCGACGCTGGGCATCGCGAACTTCGGCCCAACCACTTTCAACGGGTCGTTTTTGCGGCAATCCCAGGTTAGCCAGCTGCGCAAACAGAAATGGCAACTCAGGCTGAGCAAAATGTACCCGCCAATCCTGGATCATCGTTTTAAACAGCTGCTCGTATTCCTTTCCACGTCCGGTGTTCGATTCGCCCTGAAACCAGATCACGCCTTTAAGGCCGAAGTTCAAGGCCGGTGCGACCAGGCTGTTGTACAAGCCGCCGGGCATAAATCCCGGAGCGCCGGGAACAACGGGCGGGTTAAGACTCGCCCCGACATGGTAATTCCAATCACCGGTGAGGTCAATAACCTGCGAGCCCACCCGCAATTCGTACGGCTTTTCCTCCACAAAACCACCACGCCATCCCTGGCTGAAAACACGCACCATCAGCTTGTTTTTGCCGGCTTTCAGCACCCCTTGCGGTACCGCGTAAATGCGCGGCGGATACTGATAGGTGATGTTGCCAACAAAAACACCGTTCACAAAAGCCGAGTCGGCATCGATAATTCGCCCTAAACGCAAAACGGCTTCCTGCGCCGCCAACGAATCGGCCAGCTCAAATTCTTTGCAAAACCAGATGGAGCCATTGCGCAACTCCACGCCTTTATCGGACCAATATCCGGGAAGCGAAATTTGCGGCCAACCGGAAACATCAACATCCGCTTTGGACCATTTTCCGGCGCCGGGATCATTTTTATTCACTTCAACATTCCAGTTATAGGCCAGCTTCTCCGGTTCTTCAGCCTTCATTTTTGCCCGGATGGAATCGCTGTGTGCTTTGTCCGCTTTCCAGGCATCCAGGTACGCTTCAACATTATCCTGACTCAGCCACGCCTCGGCGGGCGACCCGCCGATCGCTGTGCTGATGATGCCGATGGGCACCTGGTATTTTTGATACAAGTCGTTGGCAAAAAACCACGACACTGCCGAAAACTCGCCGATATTTGGCTGCGTCGCCGGCAACCACGCGCCATCGGGGTAATCGTTCTGTGGCATTTCCGGTTCTTTTCGGCTTGAAGAACGAAACAAGCGAATGTTGTCGTTATCGACCCGCTTAATTTCATCGGCATACGAATCCATCACCCGGCGAACCGGTAGTTCCATGTTCGATTGCCCCGACGAAAGCCACACATCGCCAACCAGAATATCGGTCAGCTCCAGCTCATTTACGTTCATGGTGTAGGGTCCACCCGCCGGGATAGGCGGTAGCGCCACCGTCCAGTTCCCCTCCCGATCAGCTTTTGTCGCATAGCTTTGACCTAAAAATTCCACCTTCACTTTTTCGGATGGATCGGCCCAACCCCAGATTTTCAAAGGCACATCGCGCTGAAGCACCATGCCCTTGCTCACCAGCCGGGGCAGTTTTACAGCAGCTTTGGCCGAATACGAAAGGCTCGTGAACAGCAGTAAAAGAAACAGCCCGAAAGTCAGTTCATATCTTTTCATCTCTTAAAATTTGATTGGCTTACTCTGAGGCGCACCCAAATAGCTGGGCTTCAAACCTCCGGTATCGATTAGTATTTTTTGCAGTACAATTCCCGGTTCCAGCACGCGGATGCGCAAACGGTGCAAACCGGCCTGCGGAATCTCGTGCTGCGTTGTTGTTCCAATGATCCGTTCGGCCTGCCATTGTCCCAATTCGCCGCGATACATCCCGTTGAAGTTGACGATTTGCTCGGCGCCTCCATCAATCGAAATGGCGTAACGCAATCCTTTATTAGCGTTGAAATTCAGCGTTGGCGAAACCAGCACCTGCACATCAAACCGACCGGTCGATTTAAAATCAATGGCATATTCCAGGTAAACCGAATCGCTCTTTGCCGGATAAGCGTATTGCGGAAAAGTCGTCACTGCGGAGCCGGTTTTGCCCAAATCGGGAATCACCTCCCAATGAATTTTATCCGAGCCATTCGCTTTCTGATAATTCGCCGCCCCGATGGAAACATAGCCATCAGCTTCCTCGAACGCGAGCTCCGAATTCGGAACTTCCGGCACTTCAACCTGTATCACCTCGGGGCGAATATTCGTTTTCGGATCCGCCCAATTTGTATAGCCAATGCGCGTCTGGTCCATCAAGTGGTTCCATTTCCCGCCGGCTATTTGCTGGTTATAATGAATGGTTAACAGCGAATCGCGAACAAAACAGGCTTCCACCACATCGGCCCAGTCGTTGGCTTCCGGCTTGTTCTCGGCTGCCAACTGGTGGTTTTTTGCCACCGAATAGTACATTTCATACAGGTTCGAAGTTGCATTGGTGGGAAAAAGCACCAACTGGTCGAAAGCATCTTTATACGCGTTTGGTAAGAAGTTATAAATCCGCAGCGCATCCAGCGTCAGGTCGCGATAATCGTTGCGCACACTTTCAAACTCCGTGTAATTTTCGAGGCTGAATGTTTTCTCATCCAGTAACTCAGGCGTCACCCGGTGATTGTATTTGGTGTACAAGTTGAGAATCCGGGCAGCATCGGCTGCATATTGCTCTCCAAACTGCTCCGAACACCACTCTTCGGTATATTGAAACAGGTTTTGGGCATCGAAGGCTGTAGGATCCCAGGCCATGTCCAGGAAAAAACTAATCGGGAACTCCATGGGTTTCAGGTCGCCCACATTCAGCACCCATATACGGTCCACCCCGTGACTGTAGGTCAGGTTCATTTGTTCCCAGATCCGCTGAATCTGGCTCACATTAATCCACTTATAACTTCGCGGGCCTCCAACATAATCAACATGGTAATACATGCCGTAACCACCTTTGCGGACCGGTGCATTTACATCGGGCAGCTTGCGAACATTGCCCCAGTTGTCGTCGCACAGCAGCAGGGTCACATCGTCGGGAACGCGCATGCCTTTGTCGTAATAGTCCTGCACTTCCTTGTAAAGCGCCCAAACCTGCGGCGTTTCTTCGGCCTTTTTGCCGGTTACTTTGCTGATGATTTTACGCTGATCTTTCACGATTTTCTCCAGCAAGGCAATGTTGGTCCCTTCCTCCATCGCCTCATCGCCATCGCCGCGCATACCGACGGTTACTATCGTTTCCCAGTTTTTGTTGCGTTCCATTCCTTTCTGCCAGAAGTCGGAAAGCACTTCGGCATTTTTGTTGTAATCCCAGGGGCCCGAACCGTAGCGGTGCCACTCGGCCTGCGCACGTCCCATCGGCTCGTGGTGCGAGGTACTCATCACAATACCCAATTTATCGGCCAGCACACCGTTTTCGGGATCATCATCGAAAAAGGCTTTTCCCCACATGGCCGGCCACAGAAAGTTCCCGCGCAAGCGAAGAGTCAGCTCAAACAGATGGCTGTAAAATTTAGAGTTGAAACCGCCAAACTTCTCACGCACCCAGCTTCCCAGCGCCGGTTCCTCATCATTCAGGAACAGGCCACGATATTTCACTTTGGGGCTTTCGGTAACAGAGCGGCCGGCTTTCACATACACCGATTCGTGTTTTTCAACCGGCACATCGGCCCACCAATACCAGGGAGAAACGCCCATGGCACGTGACAAATTCAGCATGGCGTAAATGGTTCCGCGCTTATCGCTACCAGCCAGCACCAACGCTTTTTCGACTCCCGGAAACGGATTCTCGACCACCTGCGTGAGGCTCCGTTCCCACTGGCCTTTTAAGTCCGAAACATCAATTTTACCGTCCGTTATTAGCTGGTCAATCCACTGGTTTTTACCAATGGTACCAATCAGGATTAACTGTTTCTCAGCAGGTAATTCGGATTGACAATAGTCTGGCTTTTGACCGGAAACCATTTCAATATCGCGACAGAACCAACCGGCGACGATTTTCACTCCGGGAAAATCGCTTTCACCAGTAACCACTGGCGTAGCCTTGCCATTTTCAGCAACCGAGATGCTTCCGTTCAACTTCAAAAACGTAATGCTGTCGGATTGGCGCTGCGCCGTTGCCAGCAGCGGAAAAAACACGACGAGCCACAAAATAGTCCTCCTCATCGTTCTGGTTAAAATTAAATTGTAAATTTTTTCAATCATTGTTTTTGGCTTGATTTTCTATCATTTATTAGGCGAAGGAACATCGATGATTAACACAACAGAAGCTCTTCCTTTTTTAATTGTTCAATATCATTTCTCGTACCGTATTGGGAATTTGCATGCTCACCAACCATTGAACGAAGGACTGTACACCGTAGAACACGGCGACTAAAATGATCGCCACGCCTATCCATTTCCCCCACTTAACAAGATTACCAGAAGTCCAGTCTCCACCACAATTTATTGCATAATTATTCAACAAATTAGGTACTAGTGATTCAAATAGTGCTTTAACCAGAACACCAATAAACAAGAGCAATAAGGCCTTGGAAATCGATAGTAGGAAAACGAAAAAAAGTGTCAATTTCATTATTTCCATATTTTTTAGTTATATCGGTTTTAGTAAATCAATTTTCAGTCAAGCTAAGATTCAGATGACAATTCTCCGGCGTTTTATTTTCCTCGGATTTGAATCCGGGCTGTTTGCAAACCTTCGGATTCGGCTGTAAGAATGATGGTTCCCGGTTCACCTATCTTTGCCCGAACAATCACCAATACCAGCCCATTGAAAGCCTCCCGTTCGGAAAGAGTAAATGATTTCATGTTGGTTGGATCTCCATTGTCGGTCGCTACAATTTCGCCCGAACCTTCTATCTTAAACTGAATTAAATTCGATGCATCCGGCACCGTCAGACCACCTTTATCAGCTACTTTCACAGTTATAAATGCAAGGTCGTCGCCATCGGCAATTAGTTCGCTACGATCTGTTTTGGCCAATAACTGACTTGCGCTGCCAGTTGTGCGAACAACTTCTTCAGCCCATTTTTGACCATCTTTGTAGGCTATTGCTTTCAACTCGCCCTGTTCATATAGCACATCGTCCCAACGCAGGCGGTACTCGTATGCTGCTTTTTTCTTTTTACCCAGCGATTTTCCATTCAGGAACAATTCGACTTCGTCGCCTGAGGTAAATACATGCACCGGGGTAATTTGTCCGAGCCGGTCCGGCCAGTTCCAGTGCGGCAGAATGTGCACCATCGGATAATCGGGGCGCCAGCGCGACTGATACAGGTAAAAACGGTCTTTGGGGAAGCCAGCCAGATCGATGATTCCGGAATAGGAACTACGCGACTGATAGTAAGGTGTCTGTTCACCCAGGTAGTCGAAACCATTCCATACAAATTCGCCGGCCACAAACGGATGGGCATCCTGGGCAGCAAACACTTTATCGGCACTGGAGCCAAAATCAACAGCGTACAGTTCGTACGAACTGACCTGTGCCAATTTTGAATCGCCGCCCATCCCGTCGCGAACCGGCGAGCTAACCGCATCGGTTACGGGGAAAAGGTACACGCCACGACTACTAAAAGCCGAAGCTGTCTCGGTGCTTATAATCATTTTATCCGGGAATTTCGCGTGAAATGCCTCGTATTGCGGTGCTGTACGAATCCGGTCGGTTCCTTCAAACATCTTGTCCTGCCGGATTCCTTCGCCCTGGTAGTTCAGGCCGATCATATCGGCAACTGCGGGCAATTCCATAAAAGGCTTGGCAAAGTTCATTGCCGTGATGGTCGGACGCGCCGGGTCTTCCTGTTTCACAAAATCAACCATTCGCTGAGCCACTGCTGCGCCGGCAGCACCATTATATTGTTCGCCCACTTCGTTCCCGAAGCTCCAGGCTATTACCGAGGGATGATTCCGGTCGCGACGGATGAATGCCCGTGTATCCGGTTCCGACCAATCCGGGAAAATCAAATGAAAATCGTACGGCGTTTTCTTTCGCTCCCACGAGTCAAAGATTTCGTCGATTACCAGGAATCCCATGCGATCCGTTAGTTCGAGCAACTCCGGCGCCGGTGGATTGTGAGCCAGTCGAATGGCGTTGCAGCCCATTTCAGCCAGTATTTCCAACTGCCGTTCAGCAGCCCGTTTATTGAATGCGGCGCCCAATGCACCTAAGTCATGGTGTTGGGTTACCCCTTGAATTCTAATTTTTTCACCATTTACAACTAGCCCGCTATCAGGGTCAAATTGAATGTCGCGGATGCCAAAACGTGTTTCGTAAGTGTCAATCGTTTCGCCATTTTTCAAAACCTTGGTTACTGCCACATACAAATTCGGTTTTTGCGATGGAGACGGCCCCCAGAGCAGCGGGTTTTCGACCAAAACAGAATCCTTCAGCCGAACGCTTTCCCCTGCGGGTACCATCGCATCCATCGACGAAGATGAGGCAACAGCTGTCGCTGTCCGGTTTCCGTCAGCATCCAAGGTATAAATTTTGCTTTCAAGCTGAACTGAAGCATCTGTCGGGGAATCATTATCAATTTTCAAGTCTAAAAGAACCGTTGCCGACTCTTTTGAACTATTTTTTGAACTGATGTAAGTGCCCCATTGCCCCACATGAACCGGATTGGTTTTGACAAGCCAGACATTCCGGTACAGCCCGCCGCCCAGATACCAGCGTGCCGAATAGTTTGGGTTATCCAGGCGAATCGCCAACTGGTTGTCTCGCCCATAAACCAAATAAGGCGTTAAATCGAGCCGGAAAGACGCATAACCATAGGGCCAACCACCAACCAAGTGCCCGTTACACCAAACCATGGCGTATGACATGGCACCATCGATATCCAGGAAAATGGATTTGCCTTTGTCGGAGGCCGGAACAGCAATCTTTTTACGGTACCAGGCGACCCCGTTTGAAGGCAAACGGCCCATGCCGCCTCCCACTTCCGAATCCCAGCCTTCCTGAAACGGGCCTTTGATGGCCCAATCATGGGGTAGCCTGACCGTTTCCCATTCGTGGTCGTCGAAATCAAGCTGCACAAAAGGGAAATCGCCACCGGGGTTCCCTTCGGGGCGCAGGTGCCGTGGGTTTGCTTCGGCGATAAACTTATTGGCCGAAGGTAATATCCAGGGCTTTAAAACATCGGCTTTCAACTCAATCCCGACACTTTCAGTCGGTTTCGAGTCGGCGTCTTTCACCAGGTTCCCCTCGTCGGTTTGCGGACGAACATCATACATCAACTTATCAGCAAGTGAGCCTGAAGGGTATTTGTAAAAGTGCCAATCGTTGTTAATCCGAATTCGTTGGCGCCCGCCGATCACCTGATTTACCTGCGCGTTACAGCTCATCAATCCGCATAATGTACAGAAAAACAGCAGCCACCTCAATTTACTTGTAAAAAAAAACATATTCCTGAATTGCTTTTTGTTTCTTATTTTTCGGTCCTAATTCGTGATTACAATCGTTATAATACTCTTTGCGGGTATGTTTAACCCGACTTCCGAATCATTCGCAACAAGCATCTCCTTCTTGCGATTTACAAACTCAGAGGTCCTGTATGTAGTGGCCAAAGATGCGGAACCGGGTAATGCGATGGTCACCTCCGGAATTTCGGAATCAGAGGGATTGACAGCAACAATTACCAACTTATCATCGCCCTGATAAGCCGTCAAACTCAATGCTGTTGTTGTGTTATCAAGTTCTGCTTTAATTCGAACGGATCCCGGACGGATAAACTTGGAGAACTGAGACATCGCATAACCTCGTTTCAGAATCTGGCCGCGAGTTGTTCCTCGCTCACCATCTCCCAGAAACGAATAATACCGACGGATATACCACCAGATATAAGCATTCCAGTTATAACTCAAACAGGTCTGAATTTCCGTCACCATTTCCATGGTTTCGTTCCAAACACGACCAACAGGGGTATCTGCTGTCCAATTATCCGGATTATTACCGCTGTCGAGATTTAGCAGGTGTTCTGTCATCCATATTTCTTTCCCTTTTTGCGCTGCAAGAGGATATCTTGCCAGTCCCGAGCCATATAAATGTCCGCCAATAATATCGAGATTCGCTGCGGCGTTCGGATCATTCAAAATGTCGTCCGTATAAGCATGATTCGAATTTAGAGACTCAGCAGCCAGAACTTTGGCTCCGGAAATGGAACCGGCATTGTTCTTCATAAAATTTAACAGTTGAGCGATGGTATACTCACAACCTTCGTAACCGGCTAGCCAATCGGGTTCGTTTTGAATTGAAACCACATCAACCGTGGCACCCTGTGAATCCATATATTGGATAAACTCATTAATATAGTTCGCAAAATCAGCATAGTGCTCTTCCTGCAAATGTCCGCCTCCGTCGGTGCTGCTATTGCTTTTCCATTCTGCCGGCGGAGACCAGGGACTGGCCAGTACCTTTACTTTACGCTCATTCGCCAGCTTAATGGTATTTACCAATCCAGCCCAGTCATTTTTATCCGAGGACAAACGTACCCGCAATATTGAGAGTCCTAAATCATCATCCCCGGTACCAAAAGCTAAGTTCATTTCACTTTCGCTTAAATAATCCGTACCCCAGATCATATTGGCGCCACCAAATCCGGAAATTGTCTGATAGCTGGTATTGGGGTCTAAAGAAATATTAATCTTGGGAGTTGGTTTAGCGGCTTGCTTCAGAATAATTGTGTCAGCTTGCCCACCACTATACGAACGCAGGATAATTTTCTGCTGGTTGGCGCTCATCGTCTGGTTTGCAGAAAAGGAAACTGTGACAGTCGTTTGGGAGTCACCTTTGTCGGCATCCCCTCCTGAACCGGGTGTAATTTGACTAATAAATTTTTCGCCGCTTACAACATCTCCTGCCTTAACCGTCCAATTCGTATTAGCCCAATTCACGTCCAGAACAACATCGCCACCATCAGCAGGAAGATCTTCAGATGGAAGAGAACTTTCATCGAAAGCTAGAGAAACGGATACTTCAATTTCGTCATTCGTATCCGTTGAACATCCCGACAAAAGCAGGAAAGATATCCCCAAAAGGGATAGCAGCAATTGGTTTGGTCTAGTCATTGAATTGGTTTGATAAATTTGGTTTTAAACGAATCTGTATTTTCGCTCAGCGAAACAGCCAATAAGCTATTCCGTACTTTCAAAAATAAACCACCTCTCTGAAGCTGATTTCTAATTTCGAATATTTCATTTCTAATTTTATACACAAAGTCATTTCAAGAGAGCTGTAGCGCCTGTATCAATCCAAGGAAGTCGTCTTATTTACCCAATATTGCATCTCCGGTTTGTAATCCGAAGCCGGCATAAATAAAACAAAAGGAGACTGTCCCAAAAAGACAATCTCCCTTCCAATGATAGAACAGTATATACTTCTTAGTTACTCTCAAATCCATCAGCGAATCCGCCATAAGCAGGCTTTCTGGAATACCCCTCGGCCCATAAACCAATGGGCTCTCCTGCTCTCCACGATGAGCTCGCCGGACTATCAAGCGGACTCCAAGCCGTAATTCCATATCGTTGCGCTGCGGGAATCAGTTCAAAATATTTTTGAACAACATATTTGTACATCTCTGCTTGCGCTTGGTAATCTTCATCAGTCGCTTCTGATGTTTTTGTGCCGTCGATACCGATATCCAATTCCGAAATTTTAATCAATTTACCGGTTGCAGCGAGCAGTTCGAACATTTGGCTAATCTTATCCTTATCCGAACTGACGTTAATGTGCATTTGGGTTCCGATGCCATCAACCCGGGCACCTTTACTCTCGATATACGCCACGTAAGCGATCAAGCCTTTACATTTATCCAGATTGTACTCCAGGTTATAATCGTTGATGAACAACTTATCGTCACTGTTTCCATACTGAGCAGCCAGGTTGAAAGCCATAACAGCATAATCTTTGCCCAGGTAATCCTGCCAGTAGAACTCATCGGCTGCCAGGTCTGTTTTACCGATGCCCGATTTCAGGTCGTAAGGGCTGCCGTCATCCATTGGTTCGTTGACCACATCCCAGGCTTTGACGTAATCTTTGGTATTTGTGACCATTTTAGAGATCCAATCAGTCAAGGCTGCGTCAACCAATTCTTTTTTGGCCTCATCGCTTTTTTCGACAACAAATCCTTCTTCCGAAGAACCGCCAGAGGCTTTCGCAAGCACAAAATTATCCATGTAGACTGTTCCCGCCATTGAGCCGTAACTGATAATCAAATTAATACGCTCACCAGAAGTTGGAGTAACCGGTAATTCCACTTTAGTCCAGTCGTTATTTAGGTAAACGGTTCCAAAACCGTCTGCACCATCCTGCCACGAACTGCTTTGTAACTCTGGTCTGATGTCTCCATTCGGATTGTCATGTCTGATATAAAAACTCAACACATATTCTTCTCCTTCTTCCAAAGGAGCATCAAACGTGTAAGCAGATTGCACTTCCCAGAAATTAACCGCCGACGGGTTATAAACTTTAATGCAGTAACCAGATCCGCCATATCCTTCGCCATCAGCAGACAAGGTTCGCGTAGAGGAATTTCCCCAGCCTCCCCAGCCGTTAATATTTCCGGCTTCAAAATCGCCATTGTTAATCAGGTTAACAAAAGAAGCTTCTCCCTGGGTGTCGATAACAAAGAAGTTATCGACATCAACATAGTAAGTAACGCCAGGTTGATAGCCTAAGTCCAGATTAACTTTAAATGTACCGGCTTCAAAATCGTTTACCTGGCATTCTACCTTTTTCCAGTATTTTTGTGTTACAAAGGTTTCGGTAGCTGCCCCCGTCCCCATCCAGTCTTTTGATGGGGTGTTGTTTGACAAGCCTTGGAAGGAAAGACGTCCTTCGCCGACTTGATCTGACTTAATGTAAAGAATAATTTTATAGGCATGCCCTTCAACGAGGGTAACATCCGGAGTTGTCAGCTGAAGTTCCGTTGCCTCTGATGAAGCTGACGAGGCAACCAGCTTTATGGCATCGGTGCCGGCAGCCATTCCTCCACCGGTTTCGATGGTAATACCATCTCCGCTATTATCCGTTCCCCAGCCATTAAACGAGCCATCTTCCAGCCCACTCCGATCCAACGAGTTGGCAATAACCTGAGGTTCGACGGCTAAGGGTGCAATTACGCCATTCAGGTAAGTTGCATTTTGATTGGCATGCCAGCACAGGGTGTGTCCAAAAATGCTCAGGCCACCCTCTTGGGCTGTAGCTGCAAATTTCTCTATACTCGTAAGATCCAAACTTCCGTCGCTCTGTACGACAGCACCGTGTTTCATTTCCCAGCCGGCCGTAATTTCATCAAAATTGCTGACGATTTGGCTGTATGCCAATCCTTGTTTGTTGAAATCGCCAACCGATACGCCAGCCCCCAACTTAAAGTCGGGGTCCGTGCTGCGATCGACATAAGATTTCAGCACATCGTAATCGTTCAAATACTCCAGCTTGGCAATACTTTCCGGTTTCTCCACCTTGTAGTCAAGCAAACTATCGTCGACGCAAGATACCATTACCGAAAGAGTAACCGCACCAAGCAATATTTTATTTAAATATTTCATATTCATCTTGATTTAAGCGATTAATTTTCGTTATATGATGGAGAGTATGTTTCCAAAACAACACCTCGGTTACGGGCAACAAGCGTATCTTTTGTCGCGTAGGTTTTACCGTCCATGTCAATGGTATAATCGAGATAGATTGCACTACGGTCCGTATTTCCCCAACTGTTCTTTTCACCATCAACAACATAAGAGCCACTACCCGAAGCCGTGAAACCCTCATCGTTTGTTGAAACGGTACATCCATTCCCATTGAAGGTCAGGAGCAATGTACATGTTTCGGCCACATTACTGGTATTTACAACGCTTACCGGATATTCAACGGTTGTTAATGAAGCGGTTGTCATTTCACAAACCTCATCGTCTTCCACATAAGTTTCGTGTCTGACATTGGTCGTGCTTGAAGCTCCTTCTGTAATCTGGTCAACACCACGGCGCAGGTAATACCCGTGCCATGGGTTAATAAACTTGACGCAATAAAGCACATAGTCCTTGGGAAGCACGTCCCAATCCGCCGGGTTCACACTATTGGCAGTGGCTGACTTTGGTTGCCCTGAAAGAATTGAATCAGCATTGGCCACACTGGTCATCCGCAATGGGATCACATAGGTATTGGTCAATGCGTTCGGATCGGCAAAAAAGGCATCTGTCAATTGGATTTCCACACCATCAGTCAGTGTATTGTCCAGCACAATCTGATCAGCTGCCATTGAAAAATAGTTCGATGGCATTGCTGTAACGGGAGAAGCAAAGTCCTCGTCGAAGTATAAATTATTGCACAACGAATTATCAACAGCAATGTCAATTGCAATCGAATTATCATTGGAATACACACCACCCATTGTTGCATAGATTTTACATTTATACTCGTTATCCAGGGTATTGTCGGCCGTTCTGTCTTCACCCAAAACAATCGTCCTCACCGGATATTGGTAGGCAAAATAAACGGAAGAATAATCATAGTCAGGGAAATCAAACTCCTGGTTCTGACAAGAAGTTACCAGTAAGGAAAATAATCCGACAGATAAGATCAATATTAATTTAAACTGTTTCATATTTTACAATCTTTATCATGTTATTAATCGGTGAATTACCAGCCTGCATTTTGTTGCAGGTTACTCCACTTTTGTACTTCACCATAAGGTATCGGGCCATAATACATATAGTCCTTGTATGTTCTCAATTCAACATTGACAGGGGTATAGCTTAAGGTGCCGTTTGTTTGATCAATTTGCACTCCGGCAGCTGTTTCGTTCAGGTCGCCCAGCGTCACTTTCCACCGGCGCAAATCCCAGAACCGTTTGTTCTCGAAGCACAGCTCCAGGCGTCTTTCATTCCGGATCAGCGCTCTCATTTGCTCCTTGTCGCCTTTAACCGATTCCAGGTAAGCATCGTTGTTCGCCGTGCCGACTCCGGCTCTTTCGCGAATTGCTTTAATCACATCATAAGCTGAATAGGCATGCCCTCCGTTTCCGGTTGGCCCCCAGGCTTCGTTGGCAGCTTCGGCATAATTCAGGAAAATTTCGGTATAACGAATGCGAGCTGTATAATGCTTTTGCTGGGTATCGTAATTCGGATTCGGGTTACAATCGTAGCGTAACAACTTGCGCAGGTAGTAACCAGTGCGGGTTGAGTATCCACTCTCGCGGTTAATTGCATCGTTATTGGTACCATAGGTTCCAGTTGTAATTACGTCGCTATTCGGGCCTTGGGTACTTCCGTTAACCACAATGTAATCCGACAAACGCGGGTCGCGGTTCGCATACGGGTTATTCTCGTCATAGCCGCTATTGGCGTCGTCGATGGGATAACCGTTTAACATCGGGAAAGCATCCACCAGGTTTTGTGTTGGGTTTACACGCCCGTCGCCATACTGTGAAGGAGGAAAGTTATCAGCCTCCAGCGTATTGCTTTGACTAACATCGCTTCTCCAGATAATCTCAGCAGGATTTGCCCCGGCAGCAAGGCTTGCAATTTCGGAAGTATTGACATACCAAGTATTTCCGTTTGCGGCCAAACCACTAACGCCACCGATACGGTCCAGAACAGTCGCGGCGTAGTTGGCAGCATCCTCCCAACTTACCGTAGTTCCTGCACTGTAAGCAGGGCTGGCGGCTAAAAGTGCAGCCTGGGCACGCACCGCCTCAACAATACGACCGGTAAGACGGCCACGCATCAGGTTTCCAAAAACACGGTTGTAGTCGCTCGAATTTGTTACTCCCAGGGACACGTATTTTGCAGGGATCTCGGAACTGGAAATATCACCAAAATCAAGTGGAAGCAGATCGATAGCTTCATCGGCATCCGACATGATTTGGTCGATACATTCCTGGAAGGTGTTTCTCGGCACGTTAAAATCTGAAGACGTGTTTTCAGAGGCTGTCAGGTTTGGCACACCCAACAATTCGCCACCACTGGTCCATCCGCCGTGAGCCAATAAAAGATAGTATAACTGAATGGCACGCAAGCCGTAAGCTTCACCTTTCAGCTTATCATTATACATCGAACTAATGACTTCGTCCTTACTCAAGACAACCTGATCCACATTTTCGAGAAACAGGTTAATGTACTGAATTGCGTTTCGGCGCCCCTGCCATTGCGACACCGGATTAGTCTCCGAGGTCCACGAACCGGTCGCCATTGCTAGATAACTATTGCTGTTATCGTTAGAAACTGCATCGTCGGTTGCCAGGTCACTGTTCGGCGTGCCCGAGTACGGCAGAAGAATATAGGCATTGGCTAAAATACCTTGTGCATAAGATGGTTCCTCATACATAGCCTCCAGTCCCCTGTTGTTCTCAATTGCGGGTTCAAGCAAATCGTCGCAAGCAGCAACCGGCAACAGAACGACCAGTATTAAAAGTTTGAATATATTTTTCATAATCGAATTACTTTTTTATTACTTATCCGTTAGAACGTGGCTTTTATACCGACATTATAGAATCGTGTTTGCGGAGCGCTACCTACGCTTAATTCCAAGGTTTCGCGTTCTTTCGAAATCGTTAACAGGTTTGATCCGCTGACATAAGCAGAGAGCCCTTTAATGATCGAATTACCCAACTTCTGTTCCGGTATGTCGTAGGTTACCTGAACTTTAGCCAGATTGAAACGGTTGGTTTTATACAACCAATAATCAGAACTCCGGAAATTATTACTTCCGCTTTCGGTGGTTAACCTGGGGTAAGTGGCGGTTGCTGCCGTCGCTTCAGTCCATCTATCGCGAACAAGCTCCGAATATTTGCCATCGCCATAAACCCAGTAATACGAATTGTTTTTCATACCATAAGCGCCAAAACTTCCGGTTCCCAAAGCGAAGAATGTAAGGCCTTTCCATTTGGCTGTCAGGTTAACGCCCAAGGTGAGGGGAGCTCCGTACCAGCCGCCTTTTTCCAGAAATACATTGTCTTTATCATCAATAACTCCATCGTCGTTCTGGTCAACATATTTGATGTCGCCGGGTTTAACGGTGCCACCAAAAGTTTGCTCCGCAGATGCGTCGATCTCCTCCTGATTTTGGAACAAACCGGCACTTTCCAATCCCCAGATACCATCAATTGCTTTTCCAACCCGGTTTTGGTAGTCGTACTCGTAATTTTCATCGCGCCGGGTAGCTTTTGTCGTATTATAAGTACCCGACACGCCTAATGAAAAGTCAACTTCTCCAACCTTCTTGTTATAATTGACACTGAAATCAACCCCGGTGCGTTTGTTGTTGTCGTAATTGACATACGGAATGAACGAAGCGTCGGGATAGTAGGTAAAGAAATAGTTGGGGAAAAGCGTTGATGGCCGGATAATCAATCCTTCCATCGAATTCATGAAGAAAGACGTATTCACCGTAATCAACCTGTTCCATAGAGAAGCATTTACATTCGTCGAGAATTCTTTTCTTTTAATAAAGGTGAGATCCTCGTTGGCGCCTCTAACCGAGTTGGTCGAGTGTTCCGATGCCCCGTCGTACCAGCCCCACCAGGCTCCGTCGGCCTGGGTATAAGTTCCTTCGTACAAGTAGTACTCGTCGTCGCCGTATTTCACATCCAAATCGGTATTCAAAATACTTCCGGAAACACTCCATACAAGTTCGTCGATTACGGACGAATTGCCCAGAAAATCTTCGTTGTGCAATTTCCAGCCCAAGGTCAATGAGGGAGAAAGCGCTTCGCGGTGACCTTCGGCTAATTTTGCAGAGTGTACCAAAGCGGTGCTAAAATCGGCGAAATACTTGTCCTTGTAATCATAGCACAGCTGAAATCCGAGGTTTGCGTTGCTGGTCCTGTGATAAACTGTTGTTTGTGTTTTCTGAAAAGCTGAAGCTAACAGCATGGCAGAAAAGTTATGCACATCATTTACCGATTTTTTGTAGGTAAAATACCCCGAGAAAGCAACCGTTTGGTTACTTGTACTTCCGCTGATGTTTTGCACACCCGATTTTTCGTCTTTATTGTACTTGGTTAAACCGCCAATAACATCGGCACCGTTGTAATTGTACCAGCTTGGTGCGTAAACAGCGTAAGAGTTATTGTAGGAGGTAGAATACGAGGTGGCATAATCAACAGCAAACAAGGTGTGGAACGCAAGTCCGTCCAGCAATCCTTTCAAATCGAAATCAAGACCGGTATCGAATTGAAACTGGCGGCTGGTCCAGGTGCTGTGTCCGGCTGCATAGTAGTCGGCAAATACGTTGCTTTGATCAACCTGTGTTCCGCCAAGAAAATACTGACCGCCAATAATATTGTTACTCCCGTTAATTAGCTCATGAGAAGCCAAATCGTTCGGATCAATATAACTCAGCGGAATTAACGGAGCAACACGGTTCGGACGCAAGCTTGCTGCCGAACTCCAGTAACTACCATTGTTACTGTTGGCACTTCTCGAATTATAAAAAGTGACATTGGCATCAATATAAGCCGTGATAAAATCGTTCAGTTTCAGGTCTACATTACCGCGAACATTTAAACGATTGGTATTATTCTTTTTGGCTTCGCCAAAATTCAGCAGATCGTCAGCGTAATTAAACCCAACATTGGTATAAAAACGTGCACGCTCACCTCCGCCTGAGATCTCCGTGCTTACATCGGTTCGGTTGTAGGCACTTTTTAAGAATTCCGACGAATAAAAATCGACATTCGGATAACGATATGGATTTGCTCCTGAACCGTAGTTGTAGATCTCTTCATCGCTGTATAAAGCACTTAAACCATCGTTTGCGCGGGCTTCGTTATACAGCGTCATATATTCTGCCGAGCCAAGGTATTTCGGATAACTTTTGGGAACGGACATGCCGGTATTGGCACGCACATCAATTTTCAGTTTTCCTTCCTGCCCTCTCTTGGTTGTTATGTAGATGACACCCTTAGCTGCCCGGCTACCGTATAACACCACTGCCGATGCGCCTTTCAGAAAAGTAACCTGTGCAACTTCCGTTGGTGAAACGTTATTTGCGTCGCGCGGAACCCCGTCGACCAAAACCAGGTATTCATCCATTCCCCACAACGAATTACCATTCCAGCCACCGATGTAGCCCTGCAGGTTATCGAGCGTATAGGTATTATAGTTTTTCTTTGTCAACTCTTCGTAATTGACTACAGAAACTCCTCCCAGAAGGTCGTTTTGTGCTACCTTCCGGTAGGCGACCTGAACCAACTGATCTTCATCGTTCTTAAGCGAATCGGATCCGGTTAGCGCAACTGTTTGTGCCTCCGACAAATAGGGAAGTAATGCAAACATTGCATATAAAATGAATCGTCTTTGTATATATTTCATTTTTTAATTCCTTTAATATTACATGCTACTTTAACTCAGTAAGATTACCACCCGGGGTTTTGGTAGAACTCCGGATACATGGATACATCTTCAATTTTTAAAGGAAACCAATAGTGTTTCGTTCCGAAATCGCGAGTTAAAATAAGTTCTTGCCTAAAGTTGGACACTTTAGCATCTTTGGGGTCATTGTCCGTAAAGAAGCTATTGTCTTCAACCCGGTCGAACTCCTGAGAAGTTTTAATATTATACGGGTATTCGGTGAGCAGCAACCAGCGCTGCAGGTCGTTAAACCGAAACCCTTCGAACGACAGTTCAACAGCACGTTCCCTTCTCACTTCATCGATAAAAGCATCCCGACTACCCGTGTAAGAAGCGCCCACATGGCCGGCTCCTACTCGGTCGCGCAAGGTATTAATGGCATCTTCGGCCGTTTTCGAGAAATTGGATGCTTTTGCGCTGGCGCCACCAACAGCAGCACAAGCTTCGGCATACATGGTATAAATATCGCCCAAACGCATGTAAGGCAGGTACACGTGGAGGTTACCGCTCCAGTTGTACAACCCGTCGTATTTGTTGGCCGTGTGCGGGGTTAATTTCTGAATGAAATAACCGGTACGGCTACCGTTTGTAACCGATCTCATGGTTCCGTTAGTCGCAAGCCCGCAATAACGCAGATACTCCATGTCGTTTGTCATGGTACCGTTCACGTACTTGAAGCCGTCGAATACAATGTCGTGGTAAAAACGCGGGTCGCGGTTTTTGAATGGGTATTCCGGATCGAAGCCTGAATTTGGATCGTCCAAAGGCAAGCCATTTTCCATTCCATATAAATTGACATAATTGGCAGCCGGGGTACGAATTTCTCCCCCTTCAACCAGGTTATTAATCGTTGGCCCCCACGTTTTGGTGGCTCCCCAGTTACTACCGTTATAATCGTTTGACGGCCCCCTGAAGATCGCTTCCGTACTACCCGGCATCAACCAGCTTTGGCCCGAGGTATAAAATATGTCGCTATAGCAACTCGTAGCACCACTTGCCCTTTCATGATTGTAGACATCGGAATAGTTGAACTCAGCCAATTCGTATTGGGTTTCACCACCTTCAACTAAAGCTAACAATTCGCCAAAGGCTTCGGCTGCTTTTTGAGCATAACTCTCATCGTAGTTATAGGTATTTCCGCCACCGGTTTGTGCGCCGTTTTTCATTAAAGGACTGGCGGCCCACAGATAGTTTTTCCCCAGATAACCCAAGGCCATAATTTTGTTGACACGCAACTGGTTTTTACCCAGGGTATTTTTCCCAACAGTGGTATTGTCCCAGTCGATGGGCAGCAGGTCGGCTGCTTTTCTCAGATCCGCACCGGCTTTATCGGCACACTCCTGGTACGATTCCCGTGGCAGGGTCAGTGCTTCGCCGGCAGGCAATACCTGATCAACATAAGGTAATCCGCCCAGGTATTCCATCATCTCGAAATGCCACCAAGCTCTGAAAAAATACAACTGACCTTCGATAAGATCACGTTCTTCATCCGTTGCCGAGACCAGCTTATCCAGGTTGGCAAGGCCCATATTGGCTTTCCGGATACAATACCACGCATGTGAATAAAGTCCATGATCAAACCGTGAGCTGGAAGTAGGATTGGCAGATGCGTCGTCAAACCAACAACCATCCTGTCCTAATTTACCCACCTGCCAGGCCCAAAAGTTACCCAGATCAATCTGATGAGTAACATGCCAGTTACCTGACGGGTTGAAAATTACGTCGTCGCCCCAGTTAAATGAAGTTGTCCAATACTTCTTTTCTTTATCCGGGATGCAGTTATACATTTCTTCGATAAAGCCCTGGAAATTTGTAAAATTCTCAAAAGCTGTTTCTTCTGATACAACTGAGTCGGGCGATTTCTCCAAATAACTTTCACAGGAGAATAAGCCGAATGTTAGAAATGACAGTAGACTGCCCCATAGCAGAATTTTGTATTTATGCTGTTTCATCGTCTCTAATTTTATAATGTAAATCTGACACCAAAACTGTAGCGTTTCATGGTGGGATAAGCTCCGGTATTGCTCGATCCGGCAAAGTTGGATTCGCGGTCATCAGGCATTTTCGACCACACCCAGAGGTTGTTTCCACTCAAATAGAGTTTCAGGCTACTCATTCCTAACCGCTTAACAAATCCATTGGTTAATGTATAAGCAACTTCAGCATTTTTCAGACGAACGTAAGACCCGTCGTACAAGTACTGGGTACCCCGACTGTAACCGCTTGTGCTTGACACGTAACGAGGAACCGTAACATCGGCATTCAGATCGTCAACCGACCACCAACTTCCCTGGTCGTATACGGTATTCAGCATACTGCCAAAGCTGGTAAGCGAAACACCACGTGTTACATTGTTTACACCATAAAACTGAGCGAATGCGCTAAAGCCTTTCCATTCAAAACCGATCGTAGCGTTATAGGTATTTTGCGGAGAACTTGAATATCCATACGGCACCTGGTCTTCACTGTCCACAACACCGTCGGCATTGAAGTCAATAATGTAATAGTCACCGGTTAATTTATTCGCATCGTTTGCATCGTAAGCCGGGCTACCGTAAAGGGCATCATAAGAGTTCAGATAACCGGCATCAACATACGATCTGGTCTGCCCGATACTGTATCCGGCCTGCTTTTGGTAATCGGCATACAACTGCGGGTCATCCCTGTTAATAATCTCGTTTACAGCATGGGTCATGCTTAAATCGGCCCAAAGACGCAGTGAATTTGATAACCGCTTATTGATGCGAACTTGCAACTCATAGCCACGTGTGTGTACCTCTCCAAGGTTTGCAGTAGCCGGGGTTGTTCCGAAGTATGAAGGGACAGAACGATCTCCACCGGCAATTAAAATGTCGGTACGTACATCGCGGAAATACTCGGCGCTACCTGCCAGTAAGCCATCGAAGAAAGCATAATCGGCGCCCACATTGAGCTTACTTACCTTTTCCCAGCGTACATCGGGGTTACCGACTGATGTTTCGGTGTACCATTTATAGGGACTTTGCGTCGCATTCAGGTCCATGTAACTTGCTCCTGCACCATTGGCATAAGCCCATTGGGTCAAATACAACCAGCGACTGCCGCTGTCGTCACCAATTTCACCATACGATGCCCGTAGTTTCAGCATATCCAGGAAGCCGATGTTTTGCATGAAATTTTCTTCAGAAATCATCCAGCCAATAGCCCCGGAATTAAAAAATCCGAACCGGTATTTGGTATCAAATTTTTCGGAACCGTTGTAAGCGCCATTGTACTCCAGGAAGTATTTTGAAGCATAGTTGTAGGTAGTACGGAATGCCCAGTCTTCGCGATATGAAGGGATAACACTACCTGTTGCCCGCTCTTTACGGCTACCTAATCCCATGGCCGAAATGTCGTGCTTGCCAAACTGACGTGACCAGTTTAATTGCACCTGATAATCCAGGTTACGCTGGGTTGCCCAGTTTTGCATGGTTCCTCCTTCAATCGTCCAGAGAACCCCTTGCATAAAATCGAACTTATTATTATTGTCGAAATCATTTGCATAATATTCCGTTCCTGTTTCAGGATCGATCCATTTGTACTGGGCATCGTTGTACAGGTCGTTGACACCGCGGTTGTATTCAACAAATACGTTATCCCAGGACACCGTTCCTCTAATACTCAAACCTTTGGTGATAAAATCCAGTTTTTGATCAAGAATAAAGTCGGTGTTGATCCGGGTAGTTGTGGTGCTCATAACCCCTGATAAAGACAGGTTGGCTGCCGAGTTCGTAACATTCACGATGTTGGGATAGTACCCCCAGGAACCATCGGAATAAACGGGCAAGAAAACATCGGGTGCAATATTGTAAGCACCGGCCCATTGCTGAGCAACGGCCCAATCCGACGAGTTTGTCTGGTTCCACGGACTTTTTTTGGCTCCGTTGGAACCGGCCAGGTTTACTTTAAGGGTTGTGGTTTTTGTTAATTGAAAATCGAGGTTACTGCGTACGTTAAGCCTGTTGTAACCGTATCCCGACTGATAACCTCTGCCGTTGTCATAAATATCGAAAAGGTCGCCTTCGTGCACAAAATCGGCAGCAGCAAAATACTTCACGACTTTGGTTCCCCCCGAAACGTTGACACTCGCGTTATACGACATGGCAAAGTTCTTGAACAAAGCATCCTGCCAATCCACGTTTGGATAGCGTTCTGCTTCTTCCAGGTTAGCGGGGTAGCGGTATTTTTCAATAATGTCCTGTGGCGTAATGTAAGCCCACGATTCCGGAGTCAGATCAAGCTCATGTTCGATTGCATAATTCCGGGCCATCAGGGCATCGTACGAGTCCAGTTTATTGGGCAGTTTTGAAGGCACTTTCATGGTAGCGCTCATCGCCACATCAATTTTGGCAGAACCTTCGCGACCGCGTTTGGTCGTAATCAGAATTACCCCGTTTGCACCTTTTACCCCGAAAACGGCGGTGGCTGACGCATCCTTTAACACCGAAACGGACTCAACAGATCCGATATCCACAGCACCTAGCGGACGTTCAACGCCATCAACTAGTACAAGCGGCTCGCTGTTGTTCCACGAGCTGGCTGAACGAATCAAAATCTGAGGATCTTCTTCCCCAGGCATCCCGGTACTTGAGATAGTGACAACCCCCGGAAGGTTACCGGTTAATGCCTGTCCGACATTGGAAATACCAGCCGATCGCTCCAGCACATCTCCCGTTGTTTGCGCAATGGCGCCCACAATACTTTCCTTCTTCTGTTGTCCGTAACCAACCACAACCGTTTCTCCTAATTCGGTCGTCTGGTCGTTTAACGAAATTTTAAAACTTGTTTTGTTTTTAAGCTCAACTTCCTTCGGTTCCATCCCAATGAATGAAACAAGAAGTACTCTGGTGTCCTCGGGAACATTTAAGGTAAATTTCCCGTCTACATCTGTTGCTGTTCCGATCGTAGTGCCTTTTACCATGACAGTAGCACCAATTACCGGATTCGCCTGGCTATCCGTAACAACCCCACTGATTTGCTTGCTATTTTGAGCAAAAACAGAAACCGAAAACAGAGCAAAAATCAGAACCAGAAGGCAGTTTGACAGTCCAATCCTCAGGCTGTTTGGCAAGGATTCTTTTTGAGATAATAGTTCATTTGTTTTTTTCATTACATTCTCAAATTAAATTGACATAAGAGTTCATCGTTTCAAATGGAAATTTGTCCCTGATGGTCATGGACAATCCTGAACCGTTCATGCCAATTTCGTTTCAGAACCCGAAAGAAAAGGCAGCTTTGCAGCGATTTCTCACTCAGATAGTTTTTAATCATAAATTCTTAGTTTTGGTTATTAATCGATTTATTTGGAACCATCGCCAATCATAGACAATGTGATTGACGATTTTTAACTCAATAGTTTTTATTGGAAGCATAGAGACCTATATTAGTCCCAGTAAACCCATATGACTGCGCTGTTGACAGATAGAATGCATCGACATTAGAGGCTAAAACATTCCAGTGTCCTCCATCAAGCATATATGAGAAATTGAACTCCTTTCCGGTCGATGAAACTTTTAAGTCAACGGGGCCAAAAGTTGCAGATACATCCTGAGAAGCAATCACTTCAACGCCATCTCGTCCTACTTTCTTCAAATTGACTTGCCAGCTATCTCCATCCTTTGTAAGAGACATGGTATACTGATGGCCTTCGTCTTTATATAGCAGTAGTCCCGCCGATTCAGAATTTGATTTCGGATTGAAATACAGGCGAGTTTTACATTCAAACTTGTGATGTTGTAAACGGCGGCTCAGATAAGCAGGAGTCTTCAGCTCATTCGAAGAAACGTCTGCGCATTTCAAGGTCAAATAGCCTGGATTTTCGGTTAAAGAATACAATCCACGAGCCGGACCTCGTAAGCTCATCCACTCCATTCCAAGCTCATCAGAATCGAAATCATCTATTTTTTCAAAGTTGCCAATAGTAACGGTGCTATCTCTTTTTACACCCTCCATTTGAACGATTCGGGGAACAAGTTCATCACCTTTGGTCATAAACGGGAAACCATCTTTGCTCCAGTGAACCGGCATAAGATAAGTTTCGCGCCCCAAATTCTCGAATTCGTTATCAATAGGTCGACACGCGAGGAAAACGGACCACCACTGACCATTATCTTTTTTTATTAGATCTGCATGTCCCGCGCAAGTGATCGGAAGCTCCCTCTCTGGATCCAGATGCTTCTGGGTAAGAATTGGATTTCTAGTCCAAGGTTCAAATTTTCCGGTGGGTGAATCGCCTCTAAAAATAACTTCCCGATGATTTACAGATGTTCCACCTTCGGCGCACATCAAAAAATAATTTCCATTGATTTTATACAAATGAGGGCCTTCAATCCAAATAGGCTTTTCGGTCAGGTCTACACCACCGTTAACCAGCATTATACTCGGACCAAGAGTCTTCTCCGTTTCCACATCAAATTGCAGGACACGGATAGCCCGATGTCCTTCGTAAGTTGAACCACCGTCGGGCACGTCATTATTCACAATGTATGCTTTACCATCTTCATCGAAGAAAAAAGAAGGATCGATACCGTGTACATCAGGTAACCAAACCGGATCTGACCAAGGACCAAACGGATCTTGAGTTTTCACAAAGAAGTTTCCTCTGCGTATGTTCGTTGTGATCATGTACCATGTTTTGTTGTGCGGATTGTAACTAATCGCTGGTGCAAAAATCCCTTCACTTGTTCTTTGTCCCTCCAGTGGTAATTGTTCCGGCCTATCAAGGACATGACCAACCTGTTTCCAATTCATCAAATCGGTACTGTGAAAAAGAGGCACACCCGGGAAAAAGGAAAAGGTTGACGTGACCATGAAGTAATCCTGACCATTGGAACAGATGCTTGGATCGGAATACCAGCCCGGAAGTATGGGGTTATAATAATAGTCGTCGCCGGGTAGCGGATTCTCCTTGTAAAAATCATCCTCACCCTTATAGGTGAAATAGTCGAAATGTGCCACCAGGCTATCCGACGCAAACTGCACTTTATTTGCTTTAATCGAAGAATTACAGGAAATCAAACCGGCTGAAACACCGAGCAAAAGCACAACTCCACGAAGAATAGAAATGGAGATAATTTTCTTCATTTTATTTATCATTTAGGTTAATAGCGAGTAATTGTTTAGTTAGCTATCGAGCTGCATTCGATGTTCCGTTCAGACTCCGACACCTACTGAAATCAAAAGTAGATCGGACTGTTTCAGGACGCTTTCAATTTTGAATATTTGATTTTCAATTTCGGATACGGCACAACAACAAGCTCACAAACACCTATACTACTGCTTTTTAGAGAATAGATTATTTAAAAGCCAGGCAAAAATGAATGCCAGGTTTCTTTGGCGGGCACAGTCGGGAACGCGTATTGAGCGAATCAGCGGAAAAGCAATGCTGAGGAAAACAGCAACAGAGATCCCAAAGTCCCGGGAATCAGCCCACGCGATGAAAGAATCAGGAGCTCCCGGGCGATCGTTTAGCCCCGGGAGCCAATAAACGACAACATTGCAGTCGGCCAAGCTAGCATTCACCCACTTCCTGAAAAGCAAAAGCCGGAATCCTGAAAAACAGAATCCCGGCTTTTGCCCTGGCAAACAGCGCAGACTCATACCACTTGAGTTGGCGATTTGCCATAGTGTTTCCGGAATACGGTACTGAAGTAGCCCACCGAAGAAAAGCCACATAACTCGCTGACTTCGGTCACGGTATAGTTATGCGATTGAATCAAATCCACGGCATGATCCAAGCGGATGGATTTGATAAAATCGGTTGGCGACTGGTTGGTCAGCGATTTAATCTTTTTATACAGCAATGAAGGGCTCACGTTCATCGCTGCTGCAAAATCGTCCTTCGTAAACTCCGAGTTGGCGATATTTTCGCGCACCACTTCTCCCATCCGCTTCAAAAACTTATCGTTTAGCTCATTATCCAGAATAGCTTCATCGTTCTCAGTCTGCTTGATGATTTTCAGCGCCTTGTCCCTAATCAATTCGCGATTCTGAATAATCGTTTTAATCCGTTGCTGAAGCAAGGTCACATCAAATGGCTTGGTCAAATAGTCGTCGGCGCCAAGTCCAAGTCCTTTCAGGTGTTGCGATTTGTTCGACAAGGCCGTTAACAAAATGATCGGAATATGTGAAGTTTCGTAATTCGACTTCAATTTTTCGCACAACTCATAACCATCCATTCGCGGCATCATGATATCTGAAACGACCAGGTCGGGCGTATTTTTCTGAATCATTTCCCAGGCCTGCTCTCCGTCTTCAGCCAATTCAATTTGAAATTCCTCCTCCATGGTCGATCTCAGGAACTCGCGCAAAGAATCGTGATCTTCCACGATCAGAACTTTCATTTTATTCCTGGACAGTGACTGCATTTCACTCATCAGTACTGTATTTCGGACAACCTTCGCTGCGACATGACCGTTCGGTACAGTATCGTTCTGCTTATTTTCAGGCTCGTGTGCGTCCATGGTTTTCATCACCGGGACTGAAATACTGAAACTGGAACCCACGCTTTGCTGGCTGTAACAGCTCACCTTCCCTCCGTGCAGACTCACGTAATTCTTCACCAACAACAAGCCAATACCCGATCCAACAATTTTCGCGTTCACCGCATTTTCGCCGCGGTAATATTCGTTGAACAACTGCCGCTGCGCTTTTTTACTGATTCCCATGCCAATGTCCTGCACATCGAGCACCCATTTGTTGCCCGACACCTGAAAGTTAATATGAACCGAAACATCGGCATAGGAATATTTGATGGCATTGGACAGCAGATTATCAATCACTTTCTCGATCATCACTTCATCAACAGCAGTGACAAATTCGGGGAACTCGGATTTAAATTTCAGTTCGATTTTTTTGGTTTTTGCATACGACTCAAACATCATGATCCGGTTACCGATCAGCTTAACCAAATCCACCATCGTCAGCGTTAAACGTTCTTTTCCGATATCAACTTTCTGAAAATCCATCAGCTGGGTAACCACCTTGGACAAGCGTCGGCTTTGCTCGGTCGCAATATGTAAGTACTGCAATGCTTTAGCCGACAAGCCTTCTTCCTTATTGAGTTCTTCAATCGGGCCTTTTATCAATGTTAACGAGGTGCGCATATCATGTGCCGTATTGGCAAAAAAACGAATTTTCTCGTCCGAATGCTGCTTTTTCAGCCGGCCAATATAAAATGCAAACAGAAATATTCCCATTCCAGCTAGCAAAACAAATACAGAAATCCGAAATAACCAGGTTTCCCAAAATGGTGGAACGATATTGAGTTTCACTGATCGTTCTGCTAGAATATCAGTCAATGAACTGTCGAACATTCGAATCCGCAGCGTATAGTCTCCGCTCGGAATGTTCGAATAGGATAGAATGCGGTTATTTCCTGGCTTACTCCACTGTCTATCCAAGTCATCAAGTTTCCACGAAAACTTCGAACCTGGCGATATCACACCAATAGGAATTAACTCCAGACTTACGGTATTTTGATAATACTTGAGCGAGATATCTAATAGGCTATCAAGCGGTTTGTTTAACTCAATAGCAGCAATATCTCTGATAGACCGTCCGGATATTGCTAAATCCTGGAAAAATATCTTTCCATGATCCTTTGTTGGCACAACAACTTTAGGATCAAAAATAACGGCTCCCTTATTTGTGCCCCAAGCAATTTTCCCATTCGAGAGGATTGTATGGGCATTTTGATTAAACGAAACGTTGCTTAGCGCAATATTCGAACCGAAGGTAAGTACCTCGCTATCTTCTTCTCTCAGTCGACATAACCCCTGTTCTGTTCCAATCCAGAAATATCCACTAGCATAGACAATACTTTTGACATAATTGGAAGGGAGACCAGTGTCAGTTGTTATAACCTCGGCTTTTTTCGTCTCGAGATTATACTTAACAACTCCATTTCCACTGGTACACAACCATATAATATTATCTTTCACATACAGGTCGTATACCAAATAACCATCGACCAAGGTCTCGGTTGTTCCTTTTTCTTTGTCAAATATCTGTAATCCAAAGGTTGTACCAATCAACAATTTGTCTTCGCCATAATTAGCAAGAACATTAACTGTAAAATTTTCAAATGATTGGAATCGTTTGCTTGTGGGGGAATAGCGGATTAAGTCGCCGCGCACGCCACCAATCCAAATATTCCCTTGAACATCTTTAACGATGTCGAACACAAAATCACCGTTAAACGTTCCGGATGATTCCTCAAAAGAATAATGATGCAGTTCATTTCCTGTTCTCCGATCCAGCACATAAAGTCCTGACGAATAAGTGCCGGCCCAAATCCGTCCCAGATCATCTTCACAAAGATCGTGAAACACCTGAGCATGCTCCTCATTATTATAATAAAAGGAGGCCCATCGATTGGCTTTCACATCCCACCGGCTAATTCCGTTATTTGTTGCAAACCAGATATTACCGTCCGAATCCTCAAGGACACTATTCACTTCATCATTAATTAGTGAATTATGATTATTCACCAAATGCCCGATTTTGGTCACAATTGGGTTCTCCTGATCGAAAAAGGAGACTCCACCGCTGTAGGTGCAGACCCATACCCGGTTGTTGGGGTCGCAATAAATATCGTACACCCCATTTCCTTTCAAGGAGTTTGGGCGATCCGCATCCTCTTTATATACCGAAACCACACGGCGGTTTGTCTTGTCGAACTCCCAAACGCCCTGTCCGTCGATGCCCAGTAACAAAATTGCATCTGAGATTGGTTCTATCGCCAGGATTGGTTGATTCGGTATCTGATTGAAATTAATAAACTGAAGACTATCCGGCGTTCCAGTCAACAGGCAAAGCCCTTCGCCCAAGGTGCCCAACCAAAGTTCGTTTTGTGCTTTATCGAACCACATACTCGAGACAGCACAAGTTAGCTTATCGGGCAATTTATAATAACAAGCTGACGTATACCGAATCGTATTAAACAACTTCACCTCTCCGTCGAGGAAGTAAAAAAAATGGGTTTCGTCGTACCAGCCCAGGTAATGTATCGTCTCGTTCTGCTCCAGCGACTTTAATCCGCTCGAAGCATCGTAACAATACAGGCCAAAAGAGGAAGCAGCCCATATCCGCTTTTGACTGTCAATCAGGATTGAATTGATTGAGACGTACGGATTATTTAAGCTCTCAGCGATATTCACCAGCAAAATGAAACGGTCGCGAATAGCATCATATAGAAAAATCTGCCCGTTGTTGGTATATGCATACAGTTCTTCATACTCGTACAGCAGTTTTACCGTAATCACATCCTCCGTCTCATAGGGAAGCTGATAAGTACGGATATCATTCTGCGAAAAACGCACAATTCCCATCTTCGAGGAAATCCAGATGAAGCCGTTCAGGTCGCTGCAAACACTATTGGTTTCGCGTATGGAGACTCCATATTCCTCGTTGATATTGTAAAATTGGGTATTCGCAGAAACCGCCAAAGGAATCAACTGTGCAATAAGCAAAAAAAAGACGGAGACTATCTGTATTTGAATTCTTAACTTCATACCCGCGATTTCTAAGTCGAATCATTCATCCCGACCGACAAATTTCATATTCTTCCCTATTGTTTAAACAGAGCTAAAACAATTTTTTCTACTGGATCGCAGTGATTGATGCAAATCACCCAACAGAAAACTGTTTAAGATGTCTAAAATAGTATTTTCCAATTAACCTCTTTCAAGAAAACTTAATCCTAACAGCAGTAAAAGCGAAAACCAGCTGTAAACAACTGATCCTCCCTTCACTACTACTAGCTCTAATCTAACTACTTTAAGTTGTCATATTTTAAAACAAAATAAATTCGTTCAATTCTCATCATAAACCGAACATCTTGCAGAGGCTTTACCAGATCCGCGTTTCAACCACTTTTTCGCCACCAACAATATAAACACCAACAGGGAGGCCTTTTGTCGCGTTTCGCCGGATGACGCCGGAGCGGATTTTCACCCCCAGCATGGAATAAACATCCACGATGGCATTTTCGTCATAGTCGTCCTGCAAGGGGATATCATCGGTAGCAGTCGGTATGTAATCATCCGTATTCGACAGATAAACATCCTGAATCTCAATCGTGCAGGCCCCGGTCGACCAAAACCCGACAATGTAGAGGTGAGAAGGATCCACAGCTGCTCCGTCGCCATTGGTCATCGATGCCAGAGTCACCACCTGCATGGTTTTACCAGTAAGATCGTAGGCTGCCGGCGAACTCCAGTAATTATTGCTGTCGAACAGCCGGAACGATGCGCCACAAGCTCCGGCACTGGCCAGTTTCACAACCAGGTACTTGTAGTCGGAAATGTCGATACCAGCAGCGTATTGCCAACCGCCAAAGCCATACTGCCCGGTGATCAGGCTGCCGGTGGTTTCGTCGAAGGAACCGGTTTCCCATATTGAAGGGTCAAAAAGCTCATCGGACAACGGAAATGTGGATGAACTCACCGTAAAGTAGCTTGTCACCGGGTCGCCCAGTTCCCCCTTGTAGCTCACCGCAATGGTTGCTTCGCCATCGGCATTGGCCACGATGTTCCCGTTCACAATTTCGATGATACCCGGATTTGAGTTTTCGTAAGTTGCGCTGAGAGTGACGTCTTTGGTGCGGCCACTGGCGTATACGGCGGTAACCGTAAAAGTAGACATCCCGCCGGTTAACAGTTGAATATCGCCACCCTCAACAAGCAAATCCGAAAGGGTCAGCTCCTCCTCGCTGTACCCCACAAACGAATCATCGTAATAGCTGTCTTCGGTGAAAACAGGTTCGGTTGTAAACCAATCAAAATCAACGTAGCCTCCGGTTTGTTGAGTGGCAAAGTTGAACAGGCAGAACTTATTGCCGGTAAATACCGACAAATCAAATTTCATATACAGATCGCTGCCGAACTCGGTGTAAGTTTCGTTATCCAGACTATAATAGAAGCTCGCTTTGCTGGTGGTGTAATTGGCAATGGCCCGCAGGTACAGCTCGGTCCCTGTAAATTTCTCGCCAGTGGTGGCCACGCTGTTGTTCACCTGGTACAACCACTTTTGGCCATTCTCCATCTTCACACCGATGTAAGCATAGGGGTCCTGAAATACTGCAAGCCCGGCCACATCACCCTCCTGCATATTTTCAACATCCATTTTGACAGTTCCATAGGAATGCGTAAGGTCGTCAGGATATCCGAAAATGCGCTGGGTGAGGGTGTTTGGGGCATGTTTCAGATCCTCAACAACCTTCACTGTCTCCAAACGGAGATATCCCGGACGGTCTGTCAATGACCACTTCGAGTCGTCGGCATTATGATTCCAGCCCCACTGCATTCCCAACTGGTAGTTACGAAAATTATCGGTTATGGGCAGAAAGGTTTTTGGATATTCGCGTCCGACATTCGGCTTCGTGTAAGTGGTGACCCCTTTGCCATCAACACCGATTACCGGCCAGTTGTCCTCCCAACTAACGGGTTGCAAGTTCGGCAAACGGCCGAAAGCGCCTTTATCGTAGAATAAAATTGTCCACCACTCGCCGGTTTGGGTTTCAATGAGCGCTCCCTGGTGAATGTTATCATCGTTCAGAAGCAGTTTCTCTTCGTAAGGCCCGTAAATGCTGGTCGCCCGCAAAGCAACCTGATAGGCTGGCCAGCCGCCGTAGGTACCGTAAATGTAATAGTAACCGTTGATTTTATAGAGGTGACTTCCTTCCAACCCTTCCTTCACGGTCCAGCTGTAAACCTCCTTTTCAGAGTTGGGAACAACTTCAAAATCATCGTCCAGCTCTGCTATTTTCAGGGTATTTATTCCGAATATGACGTAAGTTTTGCCATCATTGTCGAAAAACAAACCAGGATCGTAAAACGAACCGGACAGTTTCGTCTTCTGCCAGGGACCTTCCGGATTGCTGGCAGTCAGTAAATAACTGCCCTCTTCCAGGGTTGTAAAAAGCAGGTAGTAGGTACCGTCGTTATATTTTAAACTTGTTGCCCATTGCCCGTGACCATAGCGGAAAAGGTCCTCTTCGCGGTCGCAGGCGGCATCCATATTGTAACAAGGCGTCGATTCAATTTTATCGAGCGGGTTGCTGCAATACTCCCAGTTCACCAGATCGTGCGATTTCAAGATTGTAGCTCCGGGGAAAATATGCATGGTGGTTGAAACCATATAATAGGTATCCTCCACGCGAATCACATCCGGGTCGGGGAAATCGGCAAATATCAAGGGGTTGGTATAGGTACCGTCGCCATTGTCGGCCGTTGGGCGGCGGCTAAAATCCGGTCGGGGGTACTGGCTTTCAGCATAATTCTGAAACCAATGATAAACCGGCCAGGGGCAAGCCTCGGGGTCATTCAGAAACGTATAGGGCTCGCCCTCTGCGGGCGCCACGTCGGTAAACTTTGCGAGCAGATCAGCATTGGTGAAAACCAGCCAGCTGGCATTGCCTGCATCATCGGCAATTTTCTTGAAGTTAGCACCAAAGCCATCACCTCCGGCAGTACCGGTATAACCTTTCCCCCAAGATGAATCGTATTTTTCGTCCGCCCAGTCCATTTCGGTAATCATGATTGGTGCAAAATCCGAAACCGGCTTGACGTTTTTATCCCACTCGCGCTGAAAAACCTCATAGCCATCGGCGCTGCCAAACCATCCGGGATAGATATGCACGGCATAGCCAATATTTTCGCCTTCAACCGGATTAATAGCGTAGCCTTTGTACTGCGCCTGATACGCCGATCCGGGAATCCAGACCACATTGTGAAATCCATTTTCGCGAATCCGGTCCACAACCGGTTGAAAGATTGCTTTCAGCACATCAAAGTGAGCCTGGCTATTATTGCCAACCGAACCATCGGCCAGTTTTACCTTCACCGGTTCATTGGCCAGCTCAAACATGATGGCATCGTTATTTTTTATTTTCGGGTGGGATGAAACAATATCCCAAACAGTCATCAGGTATTGGGCATAGTTATAGTCGTCTTCCAGCCCAATCACTTCGGGACAGACCCCCGGAGGCCTCATCACTACATACAATCCCTTGGAGATGGCATATTCGGCCATCGGTATAAAAACCTCATCGAGGTATTTGCGAAACCGCGCTTCATCAAAACAATTTGGCAGCTCGTGGCCATCGGGCGTACAGCCGGGGGTGTTGCTCCAATACGGATCCATGTGTAAACGCAGGAAATTAACTTTCCATCCGGCATTCAAAACACCATCAATAATTCCCTGGTTGTATTCCAAACAGCCATCAACATCGTAATTCGTCCAATATTGCCCCCGCTCGTTGAACCAAGGACTGTAGGTTTGTGCAAAACCATGCAGGTTGACTGTGTTTCCGTGCGGATCTTTTAAATATCGGCCTTCGACATGAAGTTGGGGAGTTGGCATTCCTTGCCAGGCACTGGCTGTGAGGGAGCAAAAAGTAAATAGAAGCCCAATGACCATTTTTGTCACTCGTGTCATCATAAGTTAGGTTTAAAATCAGGTTTCGTCAAAAAATTCAACCCAACAATGATAAGTGGTGAAATCAAAACTGCTATTAAATATTAGATAAATCAATTTTAAAATTAGATATGGCCGTTTCCTGAGCCCCCCGGAGCCATTAAAGCCACCAGACAGCAAAAACCTTGACCGCTATTGTCCTAATGCGGTCAAGGTTCAGATGGGCTAAACCGTTGCTCTCGTCCGCCAACTGCATTCTAAGTGCGATACTGGCAGGCCCGGCTCTACATTGGATTGTATGGCCGTCTGTCGCCGGCTTATAATTTTTCCAGCTCCACGGTTTGTCCTGCCTCTGTTACAACATCATATTCGTAAACCGGTTTCAGCTCGGGTTTAGCGATTGCTTTTTCAGAATGATTCAACGGTTGCTTGATTTGCGCCACCGAATAAAACGGGTTGGAATTTGCGCATGAAGCTTCTGTCAATCCTTTTCCCTTTAACGGAACGTACGAACGAATCCGGCAATTTCCGCCCATCCTGGATTGAATTGAGGCTGAAGCCAGTTCTCCATTTTTCCATTCAATGGCCACTTCAAAGCCGCCCCTCGCTTTCAACCCGCTTACCTGACCATTTTTCCAAACCGAAGGCAGCGCCGGAAGCAGCTGGATGGCTCCGTCCTGGCTTTGCAGCAACATCTCGGCAATACCCGAAGTGCATCCAAAGTTTCCGTCAATCTGGAATGGCGGGTGGGCATCGAACAAATTAGGAAAAGTGCCGCCTTTTTGCGAACCATCGGGCTGAATGGATGGGCTCAGTTGGTCAGTAATCAACTTGTAGGCGTGATCGCCGTCCAACAGGCGGGCCCATAGGTTTACTTTCCAGCCCATCGACCAGCCGGTTGATTCGTCACCACGAGCTATGAGCGAGGTTTTTGCGGCCGAGAACAATTCGGGATTGCGATAGGGGGAAATTTGGTTCGAAGGAAACATGCCCCACAGATGCGACACGTGCCGGTGCTTATCGTCGGGATTATCCCAGTCGTACAGCCATTCCTGCAACTGCCCCCATTGGCCAATTTGCATGGGTGGCAACTGACTCAGAGCAGCTTTCACCTGATTCGCAAATTCGGGGTCCGTATCCAGAATCCGAGCTGCTTTTACTGCTGTACTGAATAAATCGAAAACCAGCTGGTTATCCATGGTCGTTCCGGCTGCAATATTCGAAGGATGCCCGGCCGGCGTATTTTCAGGAGAAACCGAGGGGCTAACCACTAACCAATGATGATCGGGTTCTTCAACCAGAAAATCAAGGAAAAACTGAGCCGCACCTTTCATTGCCGGGTAAACAGATTCCAGGTAGTCCTTATTTCCATTAAACGCATATTTATCAAATAAATGCTGCGAAAACCAGGCACCTGCCATTGCCCACATTCCCCATTGTGAGCCATCTATCGGACCATTTATGCGCCAAATATCAGTATTGTGGTGCAGTACCCAGCCGCGCGCTCCATACATATCCTGCGCGGTTTTTTGCCCGGTTACCGAAAGCTCTTTTATCATTTGCACCAGCGGCTCGTTCATCTCTGTAAGATTCGTCAGCTCCGACGGCCAGTAGTTCATCTCAGTATTGATGTTCACGGTGTATTTACTGTCCCATGGTGGCATCAATCCATCGGCCCAAATACCTTGTAAATTGGCAGGCTGTCCGCCTGGTCGGGATGAAGAAATGAGCAAATAACGGCCAAACTGAAAATACAATGCTACAAGCTGCGGATCGTTTCCCGAGGCAAATTCTGCCACACGAACATCAGTTGGATTTTTCACTGCATCAGTTAAGTCTAAATCGAGGCTTACACGCTTAAAGTATTTCTGATAATCGGCAATATGGTCGTTCAAAACCTGTTTATAATCCTTTTTAAGCGCTTTTTGCAAATACGCTGCTGCTTTGGCATCGGCATTGCCGCTAATATCGTTGTAATTATTAAAGTTAGTAGCAATTGAGATGTAGATAGTTGCAGTTGTCGCATTGTTCACGCTCAATTCGGAAACTGAAGATGCAGAAACAGTTCCGCCTTCTGTCAGAATTCTTACTTTCACAACAAATTGAACGGCGCCTTTTACGCCTTCATGGTCACTCGTCATTCCCGACATTTCCAACTCGTTGTTGTTAGTAGTTTTTAGGGTAACTTCTGAGGGCCGGTCCATGGTTGCAGAAAAATTCAGGGCGCCCGCTTTATCCGCAGAAACTCGGGTGACCATTATCTGGTCGGGAAACGAAGAAAACATTTTGGTTTTATATTTCACCCCGCCCGATTCATAGCGCGACGAAACTACCGCCTTTTCAATATCCAGTTCGCGATAGTAATTGGTGAAATCTTTGTGTTCAGGGAAACTAAGCTTAAGATTACCTGCAGTTTGGTAAGGCATTCCGTGCGATTTTTCACTAATAAAATCACGATTAACAAGATCTTGCGCTTCCTTATACTTGCCGTCAAAAATTAATCTTCTGACTTCATCCAGCGATGCTTTTGCATTGGGATTATCATTGCGGTTGGGCTGTCCGGCCCAAATCGTGCTCTCGTTTAACTGAATGATTTCGTTTTGCGGATTGCCAAAAACCATCGCTCCCAACCGGCCATTTCCCACAGGAAGTGCTTCCACCCATTTCTCGGCTGGTTTGTTGTACCATAGTTTTAAGTTCTCGTCGTTTTGTGCCTCCGCCCAAAACGAATATGATAAAAAACACAAAACAATCAACAGGCGAAATTTTAGCTTATTTAAATTCATCGTTACTACTTTAATTTCAATTTGCCTTCAATAATTGGAAAATCACTACGCGATTCTCACCAATCCTGTTAGTAAACAGAAGAACAAAAAGAGTTTCTTTTGTTTAAAAACCAGGTCGCAGAGATAAGCGAAACATCGTTTCACGTATTATTTGAAAAGCAATTGTGCATATTGATACAAATCCCTGCGCCAGGTTTGCCATTCGTGGGCAGTTCCGGGCGATTCGTAATACACATAATCAATGCCTTGTTTTTCGAGCATGTTGCGGAAAGCACCAACCGAGCCGGGAAAAGGTTTGGGTTCTTTGGTTCCCAACCCCAGCCAGAAAACTTTTATCTGGTCATTTACAGACTTTCCGTTTTTAAAGGCTCCGTTTAAGAACGTTTCCACATTAATTTCGTCGGAACTGGGGTAGTTTGAAGTACCGCTAAAACCGCCGTAATAAGCAAACTTATCAAGGTTGTTCATACAAATCCGCATGGTTTGGTTGGCGCCCATCGACAAACCGGCAATAGCCCGGTGTTCGCGATCAGCAATTGTTCGGAAACGTTTATCGATCATCGGAATGATTTCGTTCATCATAACTTCTTCAAAAACCATTGCCGGACGACCGCCCCCTGAACTTTGTAGTTTATAAGCATAGCCGTTGTCCATAACAATAATCATGGACACCGCCTTATTCGCGGCAATCAGATTATCCAAAATACGGTTGGCATGTCCTTGTCCGGACCAGCCGGTTTCGTCTTCAAAACTTCCGTGTTGCAGGTAAAGCACCGGATAACGCTTTTCTGGATTAGCGTTGTACTCGGCAGGCGTATAAACAAAACAACGACGAAATGATTGTGTAATTTCGGAGAAGTAATTTTGCTCGCTAACCAAACCATGCGGCACATCTTTCAATGCATAAATATCCATGTCGTCGGCAGGAATTTCAATACCACTTCCCCAACGGCCGGCGCCATAAAAATATTTGGTTCCGGGATCGGGAACTGATGCGCCATCCACATTTAACTGGTAGTAGTGAAAACCAAAATCCTGCGGTTCCGATTCGCCGGTCCACACGCCGTTTTCGTCTTTTACCATTTCATATTTTACACCGCCAATATCGAGCCTCACATTGTTCGCTTCGGGAGCCGATATCTGCGCGCGAACCCGGCCCTCAGAATTTACCTGAGGAAATTGTTTGCCGGGCTGGTTTACCGATGACGGCTTAAAATCTTCTACCAAATCCTGAGCAGTACAAATTCCGCTGATGAATAAAGCTGTAATTACCAAGAATATATTCTTCATAACTTATTCTTTAAACAGTAGCGGAGCCAATTGATACAAACTTCTACGCCAGGTTTGAAACTCGTGTGCGGTGCCTTCCGAAACATACGAAACCGCGTTGTATCCGGCATCTTTTAAAGCCACTACGGCATTTTTCACTCCATCCGGACGTTCTTTGCTTCCGCAGCTGATAAATACCAGTTTCAAGTTCGAATGATCCATAAGATCTTCAGGGGCATAAACGCCACCGCTTAATAAAGCATAATGGGAGAAAACATCCGGCCGGTTCAGAGTAACCATCCGGGTTTCCATACCACCCATTGAAAGCCCGGCCATAGCGCGGTTCGGTTGGTCGGCCAAGGTTTGGAAATTGGCATCGATGTATGGGATCAATTCATCAACTAAAACAGTTTGGAACGGAGTAATATCGAAATTACGCAGGCCTCCAAATTTTATTTCATTCGTCATCCCGTAAGTCATTACAATAATGAAAGGTTCGATTTTTCCTTCAGCAATCAGGTTATCCATTATCAGGTTGGCATGTCCCTGGTTGCTCCAGGCCGTTTCGTCCTCGCCCCAGCCATGTTGCAAATACAGCACAGGGTAGCGTTTGGCTTTATCCTGCCCGTAACCCGGAGGGGTGTAAACAAAGGCACGGCGCGAAGTCCCGGTACTTTTAGAGGGGAACAACACCTGCTGGACATTGCCGTGCGGAACGTCTTTCAGTGCATAAAAGTCCTGATCGTGCGCCGGAATTTCAATGCCGCTCTCCCAACGTACCGAACCGTAATAATTCAACGCTCCCGGATCATTAAAAACACCGCCATCGATGGTCACATGGTAATAATGAAAGCCTTCGTCCATCGGGCCTGAAGTTGTACCCATCCACACACCATCCTCGTTTTTTGCAAGCGGAGTACCGCCTTTTGTTCCTCCTAAACCAAGGCTCACCACAACACTTTGTGCTTCGGGGGCTTCAATACGAAAACGCGCATACCCCTGTGAGTTTACCATGGGATATTCTTTCCCTGGTTGGTTTAAAACTGAAGGTTTAAAATCTTCTTTAACCGGTTCTCCGGACTGGGAAAAACACAGTGAACCCGATAAAATAAGGACTAAGATTAAGCTTATCGAAAATAGTTTCATTTGTATTCTGTTTTTAGTTTTTGAAAATAAGCGGGGCAAACTCGTGCAAACCACGCCGCCAGCTTTGCCACTCGTGAGCCGTTAAGGGTGAAACATAGAAATGGGTGTTCATCCCTGCCTCTTTCAACGCTTCGGTATTTGCTTTCGGGTCACCACCAAAACCAGTCCGCCCGTTTTCAATCTCGCGGCTTCCGTAGCTAACAAAAACCAGTTTGATATTTTTACTGAAGTCCGGAGAGTCTTTCAGATCGTCGGTCGTAATACTTCCACCACTAAACATACCGACGTACGAAAATTTTTCAGGGTGAGCCAGGGTAATTACCCGTGTTTGCATACCGCCCATTGAAAGACCAGCCATAGCACGGTGTTCAGGGTCGGCTATTGTTAGATAATTGGCGTCAACCATCGGAATAATATCATTGAGCAAGGTATTCATAAAGCCATCCGCCCAACCTTTCGGCGGCCAGTTTCCGGCTGCAGGGCGCTCCCCTCTCGGCATGGTCCAGGCACCGTTGTCCATTACAATTATAAAAGGAACTGCTTTCCCTTCGGCAATCAGATTGTCCATAATCAGGTTGGCATGTCCTTGATTTGACCATCCTGTTTCGTTTTCGCCGCCGCCATGTTGCAGGTAAAGTACCGGGTAACGTTTTGAGGCATCCTTACCGTAACCGGGAGGTGTGTAGATGAAACAGCGACGCATGCCATTCGTGGTTTTCGAAAAATAGATCTGCTCGCGAACTTGGCCGTGCGGGACATCCTTCACAGCATAAAAGTCTTGATCTCCTGCAGGAATTTCAATACCACTTCCCCAACGACCGGCACCGTAAAAGTAAAGGCTTCCGGGATCGGGCACCGAAGCGCCGTCAATATTCAACTGGTAATAATGGAAACCTTCGTCCTGCTGAGCCGATTCGCCTGTCCAGAGGCCATTGTCGTCTTTCTTCAAGTCGTACTTCACCCCGCCAATATCGAGCTGGACATATTTGGCATCAGGAGCTTCAACCTGGACGCGAACCCGACCTTCCGAATTCACCTGAGGGTATTCTCTACCGGCTTGGTTGACCGACGAAGGCTTAAAATCTTCGACAACTTCAGTCGGAGATTGTGCATGCGTATTTCCTGCAATAAATACAGATACGAACAATGCGGTTAATAAACGGATTTTCATAAGATGTTCTTTTGTTTTTGTTTGTTCTATTTCGGGAATGAATAGTTTACAGAATCATTGAATTAGTAACCCCAGCCAACACCTGAAAGCACACTGACTTCAGTCTCTCGGGGAGCTGTTGTCTTATTTATTCAGTTTCAATTTTATCTGGGTGAATGAGTGAGCCGGAAATGAATAGCTAACTCCATCTTTTCTTGTATTTACACTCTTTGTCACTGGAACATATTTCACCTGATTATCAAAGGTGAATGGTTCGTTCAGGTCAGCACCGGCGATTAAAGTCGCTTCCGCCACACCTGACAGTTCGCCTGTTGTTGGAATAATATCCGCCGCAATCGCCTCATTCTTGTTGCGATTGACGACATTGATGTAAACGATTTTATCGTCAGGAGAATAGACCGTTGTGACATCGAGGTACGGAATGCCTTTGTACTTTTCGCCGTCAAAGGTGTTGCATTGCACCCAGGTATCGACCGAATTTCCGAGGCAGTTATTGGAATAAGCTTTGAAAATATAGAACAACGGGCTTTTAAAAGTCCCTTTCTCCCGGTCGTTGTTGAGCAGTGAGGTCAACATGGTAAAATTGGCCATTTTAACCACATCGGCGTGGCGAATAAACGAATTGAAACACTGGGCAATTGGCAGTACCGACAGCAAGTTGCGCGACATGATACCCCACTCGTCCACCGAAAGATAAATGGGATTGGTATAGCCTTTTATGGCTTTAGCCGTCACAATTTCGCTGGCTGCCACATTGATTTTTTCTTCAAAATCCATGGCACTCTCGCCCATGTACGAATAGTAATCATCCGACTTCTCCCAGTAGCGGTGAATGGAAAGGTAATGAATCATATCGCCCATGCCGAGCAATACTTTGCGGTTCCAGTCAACCCACTGCCCGGTACTTTCATAATACGACGAGCCCGAAGCTACCAGGTCTATCGAACTGTCAACCGACTTTAAAGCTTTAGCTGCTTCGCGGCCAATTTTTACGTAATCGTCGGCTGTTTTATGTCCCAACTCCCATGGAGCTCCGTCAACTTCGTTTCCCAAATCCCATATTTTTACGCCGTAAGGTTCGGGGTGTCCGTTTTTTGCCCGCAGGTCGGAGTAATAAGTCCCTTTGGGATAATTGCAATACTCCAGCCAGTAACAGGCATCCAAAATATTGCCAAGCCCTAAATTAACACAGACCACGTTTTCGCTGCCAATCGCTTTGTTCAGGGCAAACCATTCATCAGTGCCAACATGGTTGTTATCAACTCCGCCCCAAGCCAGGTTGATTCGCGCCGGACGCTGCTCTTTGGGGCCAATACCATCCTGCCAGCTGTAGCCCATCAAAAAGTTACCGCCGGGCCAGCGCATATTGGTAACTTTCAATTCCTTCATGGCATCAATGTAATCCTTCCTGAAGCCATTATTATCAGCCAGCGGCGACGAAGGGTCGTACAAAGTCCCATATAGCGTATTAAACTCAACCGTATCGGGCAGTCCCATGCGGGCACCGTTAAAGTGAATCGGTTCCATGAAGACACCATATATTTTCGGGTCGATTTTACTCACTGTCCGGTCAACATCAAAACGGATTGTTGCTTTTTGCGCATTCAGCATGACCGGCAACGCAAAAGCCAGTGAGAGTAAGATTTTTTTCATAACTGTTTTTGTTTGGTTTATTCTATGGCTTAAATTGAATCCAATCTATTTCAACCGGATTTTCACCAACAAGGCATATCACCAGGTTGTGAACCCCGGCAAGCGCAGGAAGACCCGAAACATCAATCAGTTGCCACCCGGATTTAGCGGGGATTTGCTGACGGACCAGCTCCTTTCCATTAAGATTATCCAGGCAGATTTTCAACATGGTTTTGTTTTGACTTTGCACCCTTAGTTGAAGGGCTTTTAACTTTCCGTCACCAAAATCAACCGCATTGTACTGTACCCAGTCCCCCTCGTTCGGAAGAACCGTCTTCCACCCGGCAAAGGTGTTGGCTGTGTCCAGAAAAGCGATGGACACGTCTTCGCTTTTCGCACTGTAACGGTCGGGCTGTATCTGGGATGAGGCGGATGTCAATCCTACTCCGCGCCTGGACGGGATTACTTTACAAATTGAGCCATCAGGATTGAAGGACAAGCTATCCATACAAACCGAACGGTTTTTATCGAATTTCGGCGAATATTCATTCTGATGGTAAAACAAGTACCATTGTTCCTGAAAGTTAATTACAGATTGGTGAACCGTCCAGCAATTCATCGGCAATTCGTCCATAATAACTCCTTTCATAGTAAACGGCCCCATCGGATTGTCGGCCGTTGCATATTCAAGCCGCTCAATGGTGTTTTCAACGTGCGGGAAGGTGAGGTAATAAATTCCGTTACGCTCAAACAGGTAAGGCCCTTCCTTTAATCCTTTTTCCGGCAGATTGGCAATTGCCATTGGTTCAGAATCCAGCTCCAGCATATTTTCCTTCAGCTTGGCCACAAAAATTCGGCCCATCGACCAGTACAAATACGCTTGCCCATCCTTGTCGATAAATACGTTGGGGTCGATACCATGTACCCCTTCAATCGGCGTGGATTGCGGCAGGTAAGGCCCTTCAGGTTTATCGGCAACAGCTACGCCAATTCCAAAACCTTTGCGTCCGTTAGCATCAACAACTTTGGTGTTTGCGGGAAAATAGAAGTAGTACTTTCCGTTGCGTTCAATGCAATCGGGCGCCCACATGCTGTACGAGGTCGAATCGACCCAAGGCACATTTTCCTGGCTGACAATCACTCCGTGGTCAGTCCAATCGGTCAGGTTTTCCGACGAAAACACGTGATAGTCCTCCATACAAAACCAATCCTTTCGACCTGGTTTTTCAGACGGTGTCGGAATATCGTGCGACGGAAAAACATACACCTTCCCATTGAAGACACGAGCAGAAGGGTCGGCCGAAAATTGGTTACGAATAATCGGGTTTTGCGCTGACACATTACCAATCGCCAAGCCTGAAAATACGACCATCGCCGCCAGTTTCGCTCTGAGTTCACCTTTTGTTTTCATTGTTATCATGCTCTTATTTTACTATATAAAAATCATTATACTACTCCGAAACCAGATGTTGCACGGCGTTTGACAGGAAAATATATTCGGCAGAACCGCCTATGGTGACTTCATTTTCGCCCCACAGAAATGGCCAGTCGTCTTTATTTTCGAGGAAGTCGGGTTTCAGTAACAACAACCCGGGAACAATACCCCCTGCAATGGTGGTAAAATCGGCCCGGTTATTCCCGTAGGCCACTTTTTTTGAACGTGTTCCAACAGCATTCACAAACGAAATATTGGAATACGGGTGGCAACCAAAAATGAAATTCAAGCCATTAAATACTTCATCCTTGCTGATAATATCCGGAAAAGCCTCGTGCGCATAATAACTTGTAATAGCTACATTCACAATCATTCCGCTACCGCCCCAACCGCTGCGCGATATGGGCAGACCGTACGGGTTGCTTTTCTCCATTTCGACTATCGATTCATTGTATTTCACGATGTAGCCTTTCAATTTTTCTTTGTAGGCGTCACCCAAATAAGGAATGGCTTTAAGGGCAGGAACCAGGCTACGGCCTGCAAAAAACATTTGCCCAAAATCGCGGTTGCCGGCAGGTTGCTCAAGGGCATCCCATATTTTCGCTTCAAACCGATCCAGGTGTTTCTTTTCTTTTGTTGTAATGTACAGTTGAAGTACCGTATTCAAATCGGCGCCGCGAGCCATCATCCGCATCCACGGTTCATCGCTACTATCTGCGGCATTTTTCAATGCTTCGTCAGCCTCCTCAAGCAAGCGCGTAGCGCTGGCAAGGCTCCTTGCAGCGAGATCGTCATTGTAACCTTTCAGCGCGCGGGCTGCTGCTGCCAGGCTTGCCGCAGTCTGGTATTCCAGGAATGAGCTCCGGTTGGTAAAAGCCCAACGGTCGTCCAAAGTGCCACTCGACACGCCATCGGTTTCGTAAGGTTTCAGATTTGGGTTGTAGGGCAAATTGTCCGTCTCAGTAGAAGCGTCGCCCAAATGATGGTATTGGTGCAGATTGGGCACGATGATACCCCGTACCGGATGGCCAATATTTTCGCATTGTGCCACCAGGTTTAAAGTACCGTGCTCAATTTGTTGCAAAATATCGGGCTTGCCGTCGGGACGATGAATATCCACATAACGGGTCTTTTGATCAATATAAGTTTCGTCGCGGTCAACTTTAAACTCTTCCCACAGGTCCACAAAGTTTGAAATGACACTGTTATGTGAGCCCGTTTGGATATCGAAATCACCGGCATCGAACCAGCCGCCAACGGCCATTCCCGGAATACGTTCCAACGGCTTGTATTTTGTTTCGGTTGTCGGCCCCTGCCTGTATCCGTCAAAATGTTCGTGATTTACCGGAGCCTGAAGGCAATCGTCCTTATAAGGTTCGCCGTGCCAGGTTCGGTAGGCTTCGTTCACCTGCATGTGGTCCATCTGTACCGGGAACCAAACATCGAGTGTCGGGTGCCAGACGTCCTGATAAATGCCGGGATCAATCGGGAAAGTATTGGTTTGCTGATCGCCGTACCGGATGCAGTAAATTCCGGGATCTTTCACTTCGCTGAAATCAAATTTCGCATAATTGTAGCGCAGGTATTGTCCCCAGAGAGTCACTTTTCCATCAAGCACCTTTTGGTATTTGCCATCTTCAGTCACCCTGTAAATTGAAGCTGATTCCAAGGCGCTATCATTTGTATCCAGTTCAATAACTGCTACTTTTTGCTGTTCCGGCACATAACCTACCTGCGAAAATCCGACAACGGGCTTGCGAACCCACCCGGCTATCGCATTAGGCTCAAGGTACCAGCTCAACACCTTGCCTGTTTTGTTTGCAGGAAGCAAACTACGGACAATAAACCATCCGTTTTGCGCCAGGTTGCGCCCGTCGAAAAGGCTGATTGGCGTATCGGATTGAATTTTCACATAATTGGCCGGATCTTCCGGTGCCAGCACAACGGTTTTCCCGGAAGTCAAGGGAAACGGTACAATAAATTCGTCCCTTCCACGATCTTCGAAGGTGGTGTGTCCGGCAAACTGGGGAATTTTTTCCGACTTAGGTTCTATCTTGGTTTGGCCTGCCGGATAACGAGGGAAAATACCGGGGTTACCGTCTACAAAATAGTTCTTCTCAAAATAGGAAGCCGGTAAAAACTCCAGATTGAAACCGGCGGCACCTTCCAACTTTTCAGGAAGCGGCTTATCTAAAAAGACAGCAATCTCAACTCCCCGATCTTTAGCCGTGACTCTAATTTTTGAATTGAAATCAAACTCTTCATACCTCAATTCCACATTGATAATATTATTTTCCCGATCAACAGTTCGGCTCACTAGTTCCGGTACCAAGTCCCATTGTTCGGGAGTATTTTGAAGCCTAACAGCTCCTCCGGTTGCTGTTCTAACGCCATGATGAATCAATTCAATTCCGGCAGTTTTTTCGTCGAAAAACATACCGTTGTAGTTGTTGCTGAACACAAGGACATTAATCCCCTGTTTTTCAAAATATCCCTGATCATTTATTTTTAGAGGTTGGCTAAAAAGCCTCGTTGAACAGGAAAAAAATAATATCGCTAAAAATGCGATCATTTCTAACTTTCTGTCCATAAGTTTATTTTTTGGTTTGGTTAGATTTTCTGTTACATTGATTTAAAGAGCTGAGAGTTTCCCCCAGGATCACCTACTTTTTCCCAAATATTTTGGAATTCTTTCATCCACCGTATCCTCGTTCACTCACAACAAAGCACTATTCCACCCGGAACCAGTCGAAATCGACGTAGCCGCCCAATTCTTTGGTTGCATAGTTGAACAGGCAAAATTTGTTGCCGGTAAACATTTTCAGGCTGAAGGCCATGGTCAGTTCATTGCCTAATTGGTCGAACGACTGGTTGTCGTAACTGTATTCGAAGGTTGCTAGCTTGGTTTTGTTTGAAGCTATTGTTCGCAAATAAACGGTCGACGCCTCGTTCAGCGGAACGGAAGCAATCGTTTCGCCTTTATTCACCATGACGAGCTGTTTCTCACCTGCCACTTGTTTCACGGCAATAAAGGCATAAGCTTCCTGGAAAATACCAAGACCTGCCACATCGCCTTCTTTCATATTTGCCACTTCAATTTTAGTCGTTGCGACGGAAGGAATGGATTGATCGTAATGCGTGAACGGACGTTGAGTTAAGTTGTTGCGGGCTTCCAGCAAGCCGGTAACAACTTTCGCCGTTTTCAACCGAAGAACTCCCGGATGCTCAGTCAAAGACCATTGGGTTGAATCCGGATTATGGTTCCAGCCCCATTGCATGCCGAGCGTGTTCTCATCAAACTCATCCGAGCGTGGAAAATCCTTCACGGGATATTCATTACCAACCTTCGGTTTACGGTAAGTAACAACAGCCTTTCCGTCAAGCCCAACCATCGGCCAGCCGTCAACCCAGCTCACCGGCTGCAGGTTTGGCATGCGCCCAAACGGGCCGTTATCAACAAAAAGCATGGTCCACCACTCGCCGCTTTGCGTTTCGATGAGCGCTCCCTGATGAACGCCAAAGTTCACGCCTGGTGTTCGTTCTTCCAACACCACTTTTTGCTCGTAGGGGCCATAAATATTTTTCGACCGCAGGGCCACCTGAATCCCGTCAACGCCGCCGTAGGTTCCGTACAGATAATAAAAATCGTTGATTTTGTAAACGTGCATGCCTTCGAGCCCACCCCGAATATCGCCGGTAAAGACGAGCGAATCCGGGCCAATGGCTGTAAACTCGTGATTCAATTCCGTTATGCGGATCGTTCCGTAGCCATGTGCCACATAAACGCGGTCATCATCATCAAAAAACAAGCCTGGATCATAAAAGCCTTTAGGCAGCATCTTAATCTCCCAAGGCCCTTCCGCCTTGTCGGCCGAGCAAATAAAGCCACCTTCGTCAAGCGTGATGAAAAGCAGGTAAAATTTACCATTGTTGTACTTGATACTAGTTGCCCATTGCCCGTGTCCATAACGGTTACAACCATCAAGATTATAACAAGGGCTGAAGTCGAACCGGGGCACTGCATTTGAACAGTATTCCCAATTCACCAGGTCTTTTGACTGCAGCACGGTTACTCCGGGAAACACCCACATGGTGGTGCTGACCATGTAGTAGGTATCATCAACCCGAATGACATCGGGATCGGGAAAATCGGCCGGAATTACCGGATTGGTGTAGGTACCGTCGCCATTGTCGCTATGCAGTTTTTGAGCGACTAATAACTGAGAGCCGATGAGAAATAGGAATAAGAATAGTCCGAATCGTAAGCTTAGGAATTTCATTTTATTTGGTTTAATGTAGGATTTAGAGAGTTGAGCCAAATGTTCCTTAAAATTACCTTCTGCCTCTCATTTCGAATTTCAAATGCAGCCAAAGAATTTCTGATCTTAGATAATTTCGGCGGGATTGACTTGTTGTCGAGTCCGTAAACAAACACAGATACCGAAAAGGGCTTAGCTCTCAGTGAAATTCCTGCAAACCGGAATAAGGTCTGCAGGAATTTAAGGTGATTCTAATTAACAGATAACAATCACCTGTCTTTAATCGATGTTTGTATTTGCAGTTGTCTCTTCATTTGGATAAACCAAATAAGCTTTACTCGGATCTGATACGATATAATCAATCGGATCTGGATTGAGCGTGGAGAATTTGTTGTTTTTCCGCCATCTTGCCAGTTCCAGTTCTCTCAGCTTTTCATCCGAAAACTCGACATAGGATTCGTGCATTATAGCCCGCATTACCTGATCGTAACTATCGCAAGGATAGTTTGCAGTAGGGTAAGCTGGCATATCGACACTCGCTCTGGCTCGGATTTCATTCAAATAGTCTATCGCTTTGGCTTGGGTCCCAATTTCGTTTTCGCACTCTGCGAGTTTAATCAAAACCTCCGCATAGCGCATATTCCTGTAATTAATGTTGGAGGTGTAATAGCCACCTGGGTCCAACTTGTACATGGGGGAATATTTTTTCCAACTAGCCTTTACAGTTGTACCATTAAACTGAGATGAGTTGCCGTTTTGCATTTCATCGGTAAGTACAATTGGACTTTCAGCGGGTCCGAAAGTATCACCCGAAAAATAAACCGTTTCGTGCAAACGTGGATCTTCCTTTGCATCTCCTTTATAAGGCCGTTCAAAATCATCCATCAACTTATCGGAGGGAATACAATTTCGCCAAGCTACCGGGCTATAATCCTGGAACATAACATTTGATCGGGCATTGGATGAATTTCCATCCTCACTCCAGGTAAAGCCAGTTCCGGCAAAGCCGATTTCGAAAATAGATTCGTCATTATATTCTGTTTCTTCCATGAAGTTATCAGAATAGTTAGCTACCAGGCTATATGGACCATTCTGATAAATATCCTCCAACACATCGCGGGCATCAGAATATTTCCCTTGGTGCATATAGACACGAGCCAGCAATAACTTCGCAGCTCCTTTGCTCGCACGTCCAGCATCACTTCCGGTATAATTCCAAGCCAAATCACTTTGAATAGTTGTCAAATCTGTCTCCAACAACTGATATACCACTGACTCTTCAGAAAGAGGTTGTGCATCGCCCGGAGACTGAGCAATTTCAGTGTAAACCGGAATCTTCCCCCAATTCACCACCAAATAGAAGTAGGCCCAGGACCGAAGAAATTTCGCTTCCGCAATCCGTTGCTTTTGTACCGCGGCATCTATTTCTTCAATTTGAGGTCCAAACTGAATGACTGCATTTGCCCGGTGGATGATTCGGTAGAGTCCTCTCCAAACCACACTAATCGTGTAGTTTCCATTGTCATAAGTTCCCTCCAGTAACTGACGGTTATGCGTCTCCAATTGACCTCCGCCCGGAACATGCTCATCGGCTCGTCCGTCGCAGAAATACTGCATCATCCTTCCCCAAAGCGCTGCTCCATAAAACTCAGAATAGATTCCGTTCGTTGCAGCCGTGAGCTGGTCGGCATCTTTGTAATACTGATCCACTGTAAATTGATTTGGATTTGTCTGATCCAAAATGCTTTCATCGCAGGACACTGCTAAAAATAAGGTCAACAAGAAAGCTGTTTTATATGCTATTTTAATTTTCATACTTTTTGAATTTAAGGGTTTAACCGACATTAAAATGACACGTTAATTCCAAATATGAATGTTCTTGGCTGCGGATAAAATCCAAAATCTACACCTTGAAGCAAGGTTGCATTCGTTCCAGAATAAGTTGACGATGCTCCAATCTCAGGGTCGTAACCATTGTACTTTGTAAAAGTGAGTAGATTCTGAGCTGTGAAGTAGAGACGAAGTGACGAAACTGCCCCTTTCGATATCGAGGACATCATGTTCGGAGAGAATGTGTAACCAAGCGTCAGATTCTTCACTCGCAAATAAGATCCGTCTTCCACGAAACGATCCGAAGTTCGAGCATTGTGGTTAGGGTCACCATTAACGGCTCTCGGTATATCCGTATTGGTATTTTCAGGAGTCCAAGCATTTAGCACCGCTTTATCCATGTTGAATAGGCGCATCATGCCTTGCGTCAATACTTTTGTTCCGTTGTAAATTTCATTGCCTTGTACTCCCTGCAACGCAACTGAAATATCAAATCCTTTGTAAGAAGCTAAAATATTGACACCGTATGAAAAATCAGGCAAGTAACTCCCGATATACGTTCGGTCATCATCTGTAATTTTACCATCAGGTTTCCCGGTGAGCTCTCCGTTGGCATCGCGTCCGTTAATATCTTTAAACTTGATATCCCCCGGAGCTGTGCTCTCAGACTGATAAAATCCGCCGGAATCTGCATTTAACGCGTCGATTTCAGGTTGAGATTGGAAAATATCATCAACCACCCAACCGTAAAAACCTTGTATCGGGTAACCTTCTTGCGTCCTGGTAATCGTATAACCACCATAGTCTGAAGTTACACCTCCCATATCGATATTAGGTTGTCCAGTACTCAGTTTCAAAACTTTATTATCAACAAAGCTGATATTTCCGTCTACTGATAAATTGAGTTCTCCGAAGCTTTTATGATATCCTGCATTGAATTCATATCCCCAGTTTTTCATAGAACCAATGTTTGTCGCAGGATTAACGGCATACCCCATTGAAGTCGGCAACGGGTTATTTACGATCAGGTTGTCTGTTTTACGCTCAAAATACTCAGCAGAAAAAGATACCGATCCCTCGAGCAGTTCCAGATCAAAACCAAAGTTTGTCATTTTGGTGATCTCCCATTCCAAGTCCTTGTTGGGCAATTTATCGAAATAGGCACCAGGATTATTCTCGTAGTTGTTGTTGAATACTGCGGTTGTATTGGAAGAAATGGAAGACTGCCATGGATAGGCTCCCACTGCGTTAAAACCTAAGGTTCCGTAACTCGCTTTTAGTTTAAGGTTAGAAATGACATTTACGTTGTCCATAAAACCTTCTTCACTTATAACCCAACCAACAGAGACTCCCGGAAAATAACCCCATTTCTTGCCAGGAGCAAATACTGACGACCCGTCACGACGGATTGAAAAATTAAATAAATACTTGTTGGCAAACGAATAGTTCAATCGGCCGGCGTAAGAAATCAATGCTGTTTCCTCTTTGTAACCATCTACTGTTTGGGCAGTAGAACCGGTTAACTCAGTAAGATCGTTCGTCGCCTGTTTGCCGTAGCCGTTAAGAACAGTTCTCTTGGTTTTCTGCTGTTCAGAAACAAGAACTGCATTGATCAAATGATTACCAAAAGCGTGATTGAAGGTTAGCTGATTCGTAAAAATCGGCGAGAAGTAGGTGAAGCGGTTATCTGTTAACTCATTATCAACCCGCTGATTATATCCCTCGTTGTAAATTGGTAATTTGATGACATTTCGGTCTGAAGTATATTCCATACCAACACTGGAACGAAATTTCAACCAGTCTGTCAGTCTTACCTCCGCAAACACGTTACCCAGCAAATTCACAACATCTGTTTTATCCGATTCAAAAGTCGCAATTCGCAAAGGATTAGCTGCATCACTTCCGTCAACAGTTTCAGGTCCGCCAAAGCCGCCTGTTTTCGTTGGATCATATGCGGGGATATAAGGCACCTGATTGACCATATGCTTTACTATTGTACGCCCACCATCGGTTCTTTGATTGCTTCTTTCACTGTAAGTTGCCTTCACATTCTCTCCCACAGTTATGCGGTCACTAACCTTGCTTTCTGTATTAACTCTGAAGCTGTGTCGGTTATAGTCAGTACCAAGCATAATCCCTTTCTGCGAAAATCTTCCGTATGACGTATACAAACGAATTTTATCATTACCACCTGATATATTGACATTTAGTTGAGAGATCGGAGCTGTGCGAAACATTTCATCCTGCCAGTCGGTTTCTGTTTGGGCAAATGTTTGTGTAGTCCCTTCATATATCGGTTCATTCATCTGGGAGAAACGAGGAGGAGCTGCATCGCCGGCATTAGTTAAGAGTTCTGTTCCAAATTGAAGATATTCATCCCGATTTAAAAGGTCCAGCATATTCCAGGCTTTCTGAATCCCAGTAGAAGCATCCACTGAAACAGTCATTTTATTGTTACGAGCTCCTTGTTTGGTCGTGATAATAATGACTCCATTCGCAGCTCTTGAGCCGTAAATTGCAGCAGACGCCGCATCCTTCAGAACTGTGACAGACTCCATATCTTTAATATCAAAGTTGTTCAAATTACCTACGGGTAAGCCATCAACAACATATAGCGGATCGGCATTAAAGTTAACAGAGCCAATTCCCCTTATACGAACTGTCGGAGAAACTCCAGGACCTCCGTTATTCACAACAGACACACCAGCAACCTCTCCCTGCAAAGCTGATTCAATGGTACTTACCTGCTTTTTTTCGAGTATTTCGTTAGACACTTTTGCAATAGAGCCGGTTAGATTCTGCCGACTTTGTGTTCCGTATCCAATTGCAACAACTTCATCCAAGCCGATTGCTTCTTCTGCCATTACAACGTTGATAACAGTGCGTCCCTGAACACTTACATCCTGAGGTTTCATTCCAACAAAGGAAAAATGAAGTATACCATTACCGTCTACTTGCGGAATATTATAATTTCCTTCCGCATCTGTAATTGTACCATTAGTACTACCTTTTACTACAACAGTTACCCCTGGCAGCGGTACACCGTCATCCCCTGTAACTTTCCCGGACACGCCAATTGTTTGAGAAGCGTTTTGCGGGATCGAAGTGGAAGACAGAGCAATAGTCCGATCATTGATTTTATAAATCACGTCGGTCTGACTAAACAGCTGATCCAACACAGCAACAATCGACTGATCTTCAGCAGAGATATTTGTCTTTCGTTCTACATCAACCACCGAGGCATCGTAAATAAAATAATATTGCGACTGCTCTTCAATTTGTTGAAGTACCGTTTTGGTCGTGACATTTCGCAAGTTTAAACTAAACCGCACAGCTTGAGAATGGGCTTTTTCCGCAAAAGCGGAAACCATCCCCACAATTAACAAGAAACACATGATTCTCATAATTCTGAATAGTTTTGATTTCCAAAGCGAACACGCTAAAGAAATCATTCGACAATTCGTTTTTTTCATAAATTTGTCATGATTTGGATTTATAATTCAAGTTTAGTTACCGGCTGTTTTGGACGACTACCGGCAGCGACACAATGGAAAGGAGATGTTGACGCATCTCCTTTTTTATTTTCTGTTTGTTAGGTCATAAGCTGTTATTTTATTTTGAGTTTGATTTACGACTATTTCGACTGAAGAATAATTGTAGAAGTGTTTGAAACAGAGTCTTTCTGTATTGAATAATTAATTTGGCAAGAAAACCGGATGTACTCCATAATTTCCTTTAAGCCTTCAGTCCTGAAATTACCGGTTAGTACAGATCGGTAAACCCCCGGATCTTTAACAACAAAGGCTACGTCGAACCTACGTTCCAATCTTTTAATAACATTGGACATTGGAGCATCCTTAAAGAGAAGTTCTCCTTCCTTCCACGACATATATGTATTAGGCTGAACGTCTTCAATTGCAAGTCTATGGTTCAAGATATCGTATTTGGCCATTTGACCGGGCTTAAGCATGTCAAGTACGCTCCGGTCTTCGCTTCTCAACAGCTCAACCTTCCCCGACTCAAGAACAACCTGAATGTCATCTTCTTCCGGATATGCGCAGACATCAAATTTGGTTCCCAATACCTTTACATCTATCTGTCCGGTTGATACTACAAGAGGCAAGTCTTCATTGCGTTTCACGGCAAGGTAGGCTTGACCATAGATTGTCAAACGCCTGTTATCGAGAGCAAAATGATTGTCGTATTTCAACGTTGTACCCGAGTTCAACCACACAACGGTACTATCCGGGAGTATAACTTTCGAGATTTCTCCTTTCGGAGCAATAACTGAATTCACGACTAACGTTTCATCCCAGGACTTACTATATCGTCCCCAATAGAACATGACAACAGATAACCCGATGAGTAAAGCAATTGAAGCTGCATACTTTAAACGGACTAAACTTATCAGTCGGGGTGCTCTGTTTCTTGACAACTGAACTCTTACCTGTTTATAGGAGGTTTCAACCTTAGCGTCCGACATCTGCCGCTCAGAGGCAATTAACGCCCAAGTCGTTTTTAATCGGGAATATAATTTCTTTTTATCCGGCTCTCTTTCAATTTCCGCGATCAGCTTCTCTTTTTCGGGCGAATCCAGATTCGTGGTAATTAAATCAATCAGGTCCTCAAGCTTATTCATGCATTTCGTTTAACATTAGAATGCACGAAAGCCGCTCCTCCCCCCCCCTCTCTCTCTATTTTTTTTACAACGTAAATAAATAACCGATAAGCGGCAAATAATCTTTCAATGCCTTTCGAAAAACCTTAAGCCCTTTTGTGACATGCTTTTCGACTACTTTTACCGATATATTCAGCTCATCGGCAATTTCCTTGTTCTTTTTAGCATTAATCCGAAGCAGAAATACATTTTTGCATTGTGCCGGCAGCTGGTCTAAGGTTTCTTCAATAATTCGTTCAATCTCCCGAAAAGCATAGACAGAGGTGTCAACTGTAGATAAAATACTGGCATTCAATTCCAGTTCCATGCTATCTGCCGAACCTTCTACAAATAATTTTTTCCTGTACTTTTCGCTACGTAAACGATACAAACAATTATTTCGGGCAACTGTAAACAAGTAGGCTGAGAAATTGGTGTCATCATCCAAGTCATAACGTTTATTCCATAAGGTTAAAAATGTATCCTGAATCACATTTTCAACAAGATCATCGTACGGAATAAATTCGAAAATAAAATAATAAAGACGTGAATAATACCTTTTGAAAATGATTTTATAAGCATTTTCATCATTATTTTTAAGACCATCCAACAGATCAGATTCACGCTCTAACATTTCACTTCTTTTTTTCAAACATACGTACAAGAACTAGTTACAGTAATAAGTTCTCCCCAATGACGCTGGATTCCCTCATCGGTTAGATTAAGTCAGTTTACAATGATCGTCCCGCCATTACAAGGAATTCTTAATTCTACTTCCTTATTTTTATTCAATTTGACGACAGAAACATCACCTTGCAGGTTCATATCATCAGCGTATAAAGTCAACGCCTCTTCTGGCTCCAGCATCGGAAGCTTTACCTTTAGTCTCAGTGTTTCTGCCTGAGCGTTAACGCCCGCAATGTACCATTTGTTACCATGCCGACGCGCCAGCACCACATATTTACCGGGATAACCGTCAATATACTTCACTTCATCCCAGGTCGTAGGAACTTGTTTCATAAAATCGATCGCCCAGGCCGGAGCATCAGTCAAATTGTTTGGCGCCAATGCAAAATGTTGCACCGCACTCTGAAATAACACAGCCGTTGCCAGCGCATACACATCAGACGTTACCCGGTGACTTCCTTTATTTGGCGTATTGTCAGCATTGTAAAACTCATTAAGGGCGCTTCCACCAAAATCCATACTACCAACAGTATTACGAATAAACGGATGAATACAGGCATTGAACGCTTCGTGGTCGCAGCTTCCCTGACCGAAGTGAAGGTTCTCACTAGCCAACACTGCTTCGCTCGACGCATAGTTCGGGTACATCCGCTCCCATCCACGGGGCAATGTGCAACCGTGGAAAATAACCATGATCCCAAAGTCGTTCGCGTCAGTCAAAATATCTTCATACAGTTTCATAGTTTCCTGCTTATCGCCGCCAAAGAAGTCGACCTTAATCCCCTTAATGCCTATACTTTTCATCCAGGCCATTTCCTGGCGACGGACGTTAGTTCTATTCATTAGTCCTCTCGGTCCCTGTGGAGCATCATTCCAGTATCCGTTGGAGTTGTACCAGAGATACAAACCGACCCCCTTGCTGTCACCGTATCGAGCCAGTTCAGCTACTTTGTTGCGGCCTATCTGTGTATCCCAAAGTGCATCAATCAAGATTGTATTCCACCCCATGGCTGCACTAAAGTCGATGTATTCTTTTTGCACAGGGAAGGTCGTGTTATTATCCATTTTGATAATCCAGCTCCACACACCTTTTGTGTATTGATATTGTTGAGATGCCATATATTTCAGATGCACAACATCGAAAGGGATCGTTGTTTCAACAATCGGAGCCAAGGTTTCGCCAAGGGTAATTGTCCGCCAAGGCGTTTCACCCGGAAGCATAATACCTGGCTCCGCTGTTCCGTTGCCGTTGTTCTCGCCTTGTTGCGGAAAGCCAATGCTATACAATCCGCCTTCATGTCCAATCAAACGGCTTGCACAATAGCGACTGTCAACACCTGTTTCTGAAATTAATACCCAACCTTTTTCATTCACTTTAAACAAACAGGGAAAGGTGTAGCCATTTCCCCAGCCGTTTTTACCCATTGCATCATCAACAGTATAGGATGTTTCGTAACTGGGCGATGTGCGTGCATACCCTCCCATTGGTGCGGCTTGCGGGCAAAGAAAAGTTGTGGTCCCTTCGGGAAATGCAAAACCTGTTGCTTCTTCATTAACAACGCATGCTAGTCTATCTTTCTGCGGATAAATCCGGTATTTAAATGCAATGTCATTGTTGCTGACCCGGAATGTAACATCAAAAGCGATGTTACCGTCTTTGTGAAATGAGAAAACAGCCTCATTAGTTCTGAAATTAACAGTGCTTGTTTTGATATTGTGTAGTTCATAGGCTCCGCTAATTTCACTACGCTTGACATCATCAAGCAAAGTCATTTGGGTTGAAAAATCGCCTACGTTGGTTTTCATTCCGAGCGGAGACGATTCTAAAAAACTTTGTCCGTTTAGTAAAACGCTATAAGCAGGCGTACCATCGTCACAGAAGACATGCACAACCAAATTACCATCAGGGCTCTTAACTTCCTGTTTTTCGGCTTTGACACCAATCGTCAGAAAAACTGTAAAAAAGAGTATTAAGCGAAGATTTTTCGTTTTCATTTTGATCGTATTTTATCATGAATTATTCAGCCCAATCGGCACCTTCCGTAGTTCTGCGCCAGCTGAAATAACTATCCAGAACTTGTAATGACTCCGAACTTGGAACCGGCCCCACATGTGGCTTCGGCCCGAGGTACATAACCTGCGGGTCTTCGGCACTGAAAGACGGCCACTCGGGGACTCCTTCACCGTTAGGATCTCCGTATTTGGCAAAGTTTGTCCAGTAGGTCCCCATGGCCTCCGAGATTTCCAAATAAGACTCAGAAGTTTGCGGGTTCGAAGCATCGAGATGCTGGCAAACGTAAACCACATCCTGCCCGTTAGGAGAACCGTGACCAAACATCGGCGAATCTTCAGGGTAATCGGGATGCTGATCGAAATAGTAATAAAAAACCTTCGACCTTCCGGTTTCTGATTGAAGACGCGCCAAGCTCCATGTCTGCCAACCGAAAGCAGCATCCCGCATCAGATCGTGCGCAGTTTTCGGCACTGAGCTTTCTCCTGCCGGATAAGCTTCATCGATTTTTGTACGAACAGGTTTGGAAACGATTTTTGCACCATCCCCCAAGTCAAGGCCATCAACAACAATACCTAAGGGTGACGTCTCCAATACTTGGATGCCGTTTGACTTAGCGTTATATGAAAGCCTTCCTTCCGGAGTAACAGAGACCCAAACTTCAATTTTTTTGTCAGGACTAGCTTTTTTTACGCCGTCGCTCGCCCAAACGGTACCCACCCCGATGCTCAACAAAAGGAATAAAACAAATACTCTAATCAATACTTTCATTATAACTGATTTATATATTTTATGCTGAGAATAGAATTTACATTTCATTCACAGGGGTAAATTTATAAAGAAGCACCCCGTGTACCGGAACTTTGAGTGTAAGCGAATCGCTTTGGGTGTCAATGCCGGCAATGTCCTTTTGCCGCCATAAATCGCGCACCGTTTGGCGACCTGAGATTCCGAGTTTTTCAAAATCTTTGTACGAAATATCCACGATATCGAGTCCAAAGTTGCAGAAGCCTACGGCATAACTTCCATCCTCCAGGTCTTTCACATAAATACGTAAATCACCGATTGTTTGAAGGCAGGTCGCTTGTTTACCCAACGGGTCCTGATTTACGGCAATTACTTCATCGTTAGCTAGCAGGTTAAGGGTGAAATCGTCCAGTTTTTCCATATCGCAGCCAATAAGCAGTGGCGCTGAAAAAAGGCTCCACAAACTCATGTGCATGTATTGCTCGTCAGGTTTCAGCATACTTGGATGCGGATTTCCCCAGCCCACAGTGCCAATCACCAGCATATCCGGATCGTTCCAGTTGCCCGGTTTCGCATACGGTGCAGCTTTATCCTGCGACAAAGCTATACCGCTCATACTCGACCAGGTGTCTGTAATATCATTGGTTGTTCGCCAGCAGTTGCCCTGAACAGAACCGCCCCACTTCCAGACATCGGACATCCCGTACTGGCACAAGCTGTAAACAATATCACGCGGCTGCTCAGCCAGGTAATCACCCATAATTTCGAATGGTTTTTTAGCGGTTTCCAAATCCTCTCCCCCTTGATAGGATAAAGAAGACACTTTATACGGATCATTATCCGGCATACCGTCAATTACGCCTCCGTAACTGCACCAATCGTACTTCAGATAGTCGAAGCCCCATTTGGCGTAGATCTCGGCATCCTGTTGTTCGTAGCCGTAGCTACCGGCACAACCACCACACGACCAAGGGCCTGGACTGGAATAAAGCCCGATTTTCAAGCCTAATCTGTGTACATAATCGGCTAGCGCTTTCATGTCGCCAAACCGGGCATTTGGTACAATATTCCCGTCTTTGTCGCGTAAATCGCCCCGCAATGACGGGTCTTTGGAGTCGCGGTTATTTTGCCAGAAGTCGTCGATATTGATATAAGTCCAGCCATGATTGACCAGTCCGCTTTTGACCATCGCGTCGGCCGCACGTTCTATTTTTTCAGCCGAAACTTCGCCGGCAAAACAGTTCCAGCTATTCCAGCCCATTGGCGGGGTCAGTGCAATCTTATTGCCACACTCAATCCGCAGTTTTTTCACATCCTTGCCCTTGGCATTCTCTGCGCCGAGTGTAACTTCAAAAGTTCCGGGCTCACACAACTTACCGGTAATAACGCCGCTTTTCGGATCAATTTCCAGTCCGGCAGGTAATCCGGTTGCTGAAAAAATCATCGGGCGGTCGCCGGTTGCCGGCACACGAAACTCAAAAGGCGAGTTCGGACGGACACCAAACACTCGGGCTCCATTGATTCTTGGTTCGGCCGGGGCAGGAGGCGTCAAAATATACGGCTCGCTTGACACAGGATTATATGTTTTAAAGGTGCTTACGCCATCTGTTTTAAACTTGGCATCTGCCCAATCGGCGTGGTCGTAGTAATTGCCATTTCCGCCGTCGGTTACCACCAGTTCCACCTTCTTTACGCCGATAAGTGGAACAGAACAGGCCCTGGCTTCATCGCCCAAACGCATTACCCCACTCGACCATAGTTTCTTACCATCGCCGTAAACCACAAATTCAGAGGCAGGTTGATGTCCGGCGACTTCATCATCCATACCAACTTTTGCGGTAAACTCAATGGCTTTTCCTTCCAATAAAATGGTCAACGAACTTTCGGCGTGTGTCCCGAAACCCCGGTCATAAGTTTTACCGGCAATCGTAAAAACCTTCCCATCAACTGTTTTATTCGAAGCGGGAACCCCGTATCCTTGGGTCGCAGAGCTCAAATCCAGCTCGTCGAGCCATACAGTTTGAGCCAGTACCGAGCTGATTGTGATTATGTAACAAGTAAAAAATAACGCTATCGCTTTATACATCTTATAGTTATTTCCCATGTGTATTTTGTTGTTTTTTATTTTAATTCCCTAGTTTACAAACTTCCACCAGTCGAAGTTGAGCAGGTCGCCTTCGTCGCCTTTAAATACGAAGTAAACATCGTGCGCCCCTTCTGTTTGTTTCACCTTGATGGATTGGGTTATCCAACCGCTTTCGTCACCCTTTACATCGAGTGTTCCCAACAGTTCTCCGTCTTTTTCGTCAACACGGATTTCAATGCTGCCGCCGGCCAAAGCTGCAACACCAGCTTCAAACTTTTTGGCCCTTTTTCCAAAATCGACATTGCGTACCCGAATGTAATCCCCATTATTAATTTCAGTTACATAAACACCGCCTAAAATAGTGTCGTTGATTGTTTTCACGCCCTCTGTCCAGTTAATGGTTTCGGCTTCTGTCCGTTTAAAAGGGTTGAGGGTACCAACCGGTTCAATCCCTTTTTTCTGCCACCAAGGCAGTTCCGGGATAGTTCCGTCGGGGTTATATGTGAACTCATCCACACAGATTGAACGCCGTTCGTGGTGTTTATCGGTGAGCAGAAAGTTCAGTTCGTAATTGAAGCCAAAGACATAAGACTTCCCTTTATATTCGATAATACCCGGATGGTTTCCCGAAGACTTTTCATTAGGGCGCATAATGTAACCTTTGAATTCCCATGGGCCGGTGGGACTATCGCTCATGGAGTAACCAATCCCTTCGGGGCAACAAGTTGAAGCATAAGCCAGGTAATAATGCCCATCCCGTTTGTAAATCCAAGGGCCCTCCTGATAATGATACGGGTCTTTCTCCCCTTCTACCTTGACAAACTCAGGACTGGTTTCAACCTTACCGGAATAAGAAATCATGTCCTCGTTGAGTTTTACATACCACACCTGTGGGTTTCCCCAGTACAGGTAGGCCTGTCCGTCATCGTCGATAAAAACACTGGGGTCAATATCCTGCCAAATATGATCAGATTCAATTAAGCGTTTTCCCAGCGGATCCTTAAACGGGCCATAAGGACTGTCGGCCACCAATACACCGATTCCGCTTCCCTGCACCGGGCAATACAGGTAGAATTTTCCGTTCCGTTCAATACATTGCGGCGCCCAGGCTCCATTGTCCTGTCGTCCCCAAGTGAAGTCTTTCAGTGTGGCAATTACCCCGTGATCCGTCCAGTTTACCATGTCGGTTGAGGTGTAGCAACGCCAGTCTTTCATTCTAAATCCGCCCATGCCTTCGGGCGTAGAATCTTCGTCGTGCGAGGTGTAAAGATAAACCGTGTCGTTATAGACCATGGGGGCCGGATCGGCCGTAAATACGGTCTGAATTACCGGGTTTTGGGCAAAACTGACAGAACTCACTACCATCCCACCCAACATTGTAACTATCTTTAATGGATTTTTCATTCTTGGTTTTTGTTTCGATCTTTGATGCTAGAGTTTTACAATTGTCTTCTCACCATTATAAGTAATGGTTTTATCATACTTTTCGACAGCTACATCCCCTGCACCTTTGTTTTCCGAGACTTTTACAATATTGAACGTTTGTTCAGCCAGCATTCCCGGGTATGAGCCTTTCCTATCTTCGATTGTCAAGGTTTTGTCGGTATCATTCCACCTAAAAGTAATCGCAGAATACACACCTTTTTCGTAATCATAACCATCGTTTTCATCTTCATATAACGTAAATTCGCCGTTAGCACCTTCATAGATGCGGACTTCCAGGTTGTCGCCGTTTTGTTCGCTAGCGTATTGCACTTTGGACCCTATTGGTAATATTGAACCAGCTTTTACATAGAGCGGAATAATGTCCAGTGGGGTTTCTTTTATCACCGTTTGTCCGCCCTTCAGCTTTTCGCCTGTCCAGAAATCGTACCAGCCAGACGCTTTAGGCAGGTAAACCGTCTTTTCGCGAGTCATCGGCTCTGTAACCGGGGCTACGAGAATCGATTTTCCAAATAAGTACTCAAAGGTTTGGGCAATAGCTACCGAATCGTCTCGAAAATCCATGACCAGCGGGCGCATTAATGTGGAACCGTTTTCGGTTACTTGCCAAGCCTCAGAATAAATATAGGGTAGCATTTGATAGCGCAGATTCAACATTTTACGCATGTCGTCCTCCACCACTTGTCCGTACTTCCACGGTTCGGTTTCGCTCATGTAACCGTGAATGCGAAAGACGGGGTTGAACGCTCCCCACTGGAACCAGCGGATGAGTAACTCGTGGTATTTTTCATCGGAATATTGCGATGGGCCCGGGCGGAAGAAACCACCAATATCGGTTGTCCAGTACGGAAAGCCGGTAATGGTGTAGTTCAGCCCAGCTACAATCTGCCGACGGTAGCTGTCCCAATTGCCGCCAATATCGCCCGACCAGTTGATGACACCGTAACGTTGCTGCCCCAGGAATGCCGAACGGGTGAGAATGCAGACCCGTTTGTCGGAAGTAGCTTCGCGCTGCCCTTCGTAAACGGCCTTGCTCACCATTAACGGGTAAGTCAAGCGGTAAAAATCGCCCAATCCGGCATAGGTTGTTTCGCCTTTCAACGCATCGTTTTCCGGTTCAACGGCATCCATCCACCACGAATCCACACCGTTGTCGAACATGTTATTTTTTAAGGTATTCCAATAGGCTTTTCGGGTTTCCGGGTTGAAATAGTCCAGCCATTTGGTATTCGGGATAAAGCGTTTTTCAGCCACGTAAGCCTTCCCTATTTCCGAATTCTGGTCGGGGTTCGACCAAATAGAAATATTGAAATGAGCATTTAAATCATGCAACTGCTTTATGAAACCAGAAGGGTTTGGGTAATTCGATTCGTCGAACTGCGGCACGCCCCAGCCATTTTTACCCCAATACTGCCAATCCTGAACGATAACATCCATCGGAAGTTTTCGGTTTCGGAACTCCTGTACCGTTTCAATTAACTGGTTAGATGACGAATATCGCTCGCGGCATTGCCAGAAACCATAGGCCCATTTAGGTAACATGGGGGCACTGCCTGATAAATTCCGATAAGTGGAAATCACCTTGTCTGCCGACGGGCCGTAAAACACCACGTAGTCGAGCTTTTTGGTAACCGGCGACCGGAATGTGGTGGTATTATCCACCAGTTTCCATGACAGTTTTGGTTGATTATCGGCTTTGCAAATCAATTGCACCTGGTGTTCACCTGCAGACAGCTCAACCAATGTTCCGGCAGTTGGCGGCAACCACATATTACTTTCATCCAAACAGGGCTTTCCGTCAATGGTCACAAAATGGCGGTTGCCCATATTGCCTAAGTCGAGAAAAACAGAATACTCCCCGTCCTTTTCTACCCGAAATGTTCCGGTATAAAACGATTGGTTTTGCGAAACTTTTTGCGTACCAGAAGTTGTGGTCACCTCGACCAGCTGGTTTTCTTCTCCCGCTTTTTGTTGTTTGGTCAATTCAACAAAATTTTCTGTTGGGTTGAAGTCCGTTAAACCGTATTCGTGCCAAAGTAAGCCATAGCCTTTGCTGGAGTAGATGAACGGCAAGGCAATCTGCGTATTCACCTGTGTCAGGCTCCGGGTGATGCCCTTCAAATTAAAATTGCCATCCTGAAACTGGCCCAGACCAAAAATTGACTCATCGTCGGGTGACTCAAAACTTTGCTCCGCTACATAACAGGCTTGCCCCGCAATACTAGAGGCATCAAGCTTCCGCTGGCCGCCCACCTCGTTGAGGAACACGCTTCCCGACAAATCGGCATAGGATAATTTTCCGTTGCTTTTTTCAACAATTACCTGCATGTTTTTCAGAATCACCTTTAAGGTTGAAGCGCTCTCTTCCACCTTAAAAGCAGGAACAGGCTGTTCGCGAACAAAAATCAGTTCGGGCAAGACGGCCAGTGTATCTTTGGTAAAAGTCACCCTAACCGCGTTATCTGCAACCGGATAAATGGCCAGCGTGCCGTTCGACACCTGAAACGTAACGCCATCTTTCCCTTTATGAAATCCTCTTGCACCTGCTGCTTCCCGACTGCTCACCAGAAAAAGACTGAAGATGAGCAGAGAAATGCTCACAAATGCTATTCTGTTCTTATTCATTTACAATTCCTCTTGTATTACATTAGTTTATATACACTAATCACCACATAGGGCTCTTCATTGGATTCCAGCTTTGGAATATCCAGTGTTCCTATAAATAGGGCATGATTCAAATAGTCATATGAACTTGCAGAAGGAGCTTCGAGGTCAATCACCGATTTCACATAAAAGCCGCCTTCTTCACCTTTTGCCGGAGTGTGCATTAGCGCCTTGTTTGCAACCCGAATAAGAATGCCGTCATCGGTTTTCAGCAGGTAACGTGCATTGAGTTCGGTATCGCCGTCAGGGCGCACTAGTTGCCAGTCTTCGCCATAAGGCAACACTTCGCCCTTTATTTTTGGCCCGCTAAACGTGCCACCGGTAATCGGAATCATACGCCGCGTACCCCGTTTGCTCTCCCCAACAGTCAACATAGTGCCGATTTTTACCTTTGCTTCCCACATCAGTTCGGTTTTGAAATCCAGGTAAATACTATCGCCATTTTCCGGGCTGGCACTCTGTGCAAAACCACTCCATGAAATGAACAGCAATAACAGGATTACCGCTGTTCCAAAACTATTCCGTTGAAATGCAAAGTTCATACGGTTCTTTTTCTCTGGTAATACTTTATAGTTTAACCACAACCTCATCGCCCGAATACGTCAGCGCTTTATCCGGCTGGCTCACAATTTCATTTCCTTTTGCTTTGTCTTTCGAAGCAAGCACTATGTTGAAAGTCCGTTCGGTCAACATTCCAGGAAATTCGCCATTGCGTTTGCCAATCGTCAGAGTTTTGTTAGCGTCGATCCATTTAAATGTAATGGTTGAATACACCCCTTTTTCGTAGTTGTAATTATCGTTTTCGTCTTCGTACAGGGTGAATTCGCCATCAGCACCTTCGTAAATACGGATCTCCAGATTATCCCATTTTTTCTCAGTAGCGTATTGCACTTTGGGTCCGATAGGCAGAATAGCTCCGGCTTTAACATACACGGGCGTTGTATTGATGGTTGTTTCTTTGGCAATTTCCTGTCCGCCATCGAACTTTTCGTTGGTCCAGAAATCATACCAGGCCGTACCTTCCGGCAAATAAACGGGCGACGATTTTACTTCGGTGAAATCAACCGCCGGGAAGCCTTCTTTCGTTTTGGCGTTCCCTTTGTTCCAGCCGCTTGCTTCGTCAACTTTCACTACTTTTTCGGGGGTGTATTGCGCGTTCATGACCGGCGCTACAAGCAACGACTGGCCAAACATATACTCGCTGTTCATATCCCACACTTTTTGGTCGGCCGGAAAATCCATCACCAAGGCGCGCATAAAGCTGGAATTATTGCTGGTAACATCCCACGAAGTGGTATAAATGTACGGCAGCAGAGAGTAGCGCAAATTGATGGCATTCGCAATGGCATCGTAAACCGGCTCGCCTTGTTTGCCAAAGTAGTAGATTTCACGTTTCATATCTGTTCCGTGTGAACGCATCATCGGGGTAAATACGCCGTATTGCAACCAGCGCACATATAATTCCTGGAACAGCGGATTTTTGGCTGCTGTTCCATCGCTCCACGACTTGTTGTAAGCCCCGGCAAAGAACCCGCCGATATCGGAATTGAAGTTCGGATTTCCGATTAAGGTGAAGTTCAAACCGGCAGGAATTTGGTTGCGGAATGAGTCCCAGGATGAACCCAGGTCGCCCGACCAAACATTACAACCATAGCGTTGTTGACCGGCAAAACCGGAACGGGTTAAAATGAATACGCGCTTATCGGAAGATACTTGTCTCTGATGGTCGTATACGCCTCCAACGGTTTCCAACGGAAAGGCGTTGCGCATTTTGCGGAAAGACCCCAGATAGGTTTTGTTATCAAAATCCTTTGGTTTGAAATCGAGGTGGTCAGGTTCTGTGGAGTCCATCCACCAACCATCAATACCTAACGAGAAAAGCCCTTTGTCTAGGTATTCCCAGTAAATGTCCCGTGCTTCCGGATTAAAAGCATCATACACCTGAACGCCCGAAGGATAATTCATGTCAGGCGGCCAGATATCTTTCCCGGATTGCGGCCAGGTTTGAAAATCCATCAGCATGTTCTTTTCTTTCAATTCTTTGTATTGTGGTGTTTCCGGTCCAAAAGATGCCCAGATTGAAATAATCAGGTGTGCATTCAGATTATGAACTTCGTCAACAAATTTTTGCGGTTCCGGAAAGCCCGGGTTCAGAAACGACATGCCGTTCCAGTGGTAGTTGTCGCCCCAGTATTGCCAGTCCTGAATAATACCATCCAATGGAACACCCAGCTCGCGGTATTTTTCAACCACACCCACGGTTTCGTCCTGTGTTTTGTAACGTTCGCGGCTTTGCCAGAAACCATAGGTCCAGAGCGGGAACATAGGCACTTTGCCGGTCAGGTCGCGCATTTCGGCAACCACGCCATCGGCATTTTTACCATACATGAAATAATAATCGATGCAATCGCCAACTTCCGAAGCAAATTCGGTACCGGCTTCATTATCGGTAAAATCGGTAGGTGAATAGTTGTCCCAGAACAGTCCGTAGCCTTTTACCGATTGGAAGAAAGTTGAAAAGTCCCAGGTGTTATTCTGAACCATGTGAACTTTCTGGTTGCGTTGCGACATTTTCCCGTTTTGCAGGATTCCCAACCCATAAATTGCTTCATTGGGGTCGAGGGTGAAGGATTGCTTAACCGAATAAGTCTCGTTTCCGGCATCGTTAAACCGGGTGAAAGCTGTGCTTCCAGCCTTTTCTGTCAGCAAGGCATCACCGTTTGCCGACAAGTACGACACCTCACCTGTTTTGGTATTGACCTTCACCGTCAACACATTGCTAAGCAGCGATATCGTGCTATCCGATTCAGTTACGTTAAGCGGGACAGCTTCGGCTTCTTTCACCACCGAAAGGCTCTTTTTTTCAACGGTTTCTCCCGGAAGCGATTTGATTACCCGAACAATTCCGGGTGTATAAAATTGGACTTCCACAACCGTGGAATCGATGGTTATTTTTATCCCTGAGGCCGTTTTTTCGTACGACTGCGATTTGCAGCTTACGCCCAGAATAAACACAAAAGCCAGCGAATAACAGATTAATTTCATTAGTATAGGATTTGATTTATTTTCCAGTGACCGTCGAATTTAGTCATTTTGGGGCGGAACACTCACCCCTTCCTGTTTCTTAAATTATTTCAACAAGCAGCTATTTCTACTCAAATTTCCACCAATCGAAGTTGAATAATTCACGACCGGCAGTGATGTTATGCCCGTTAAAACACAGGTAAACATCATGTTTCCCGGTCACCGGAGAAGTGAGTTCAGACCTAAAAAGCTGAAACTTCTCCCATCCTCCGGTGCGGGGAAGGTCGATGGATGCCACAAGCGGGCCTGCTACACTATCGAGGCGGACTTCCAGGATACCTCCGTCAACCCCTGTCGCCAATGAGGCAGAAAAAGACTTGGCTTGTTTAGTCCCAAAATTAACCTCTCTTACTTTCAGGTATCCCTTCAAGCGGGCATCCGAAACATAAACGCCAACTTGGTCATTCTGGGCAATAGCACATTTCTCCGACCAAGCCATGGTTTCCGCTTCAACACGCTGATAAGGGTTGAGCTCCCCCACCGGCTGCGGGCCTTCCGATGACATATTCACCGAAGGAATGGTACCATCAGCATTGTAAGTAAATTGCTCCACGCATGCTGCCCTTCCGTAACTTCCGCCTCCCGGAAGCAGCCCGGTATGATAGAAGATATAGGAATTGCCCTTGTAATCGATAATCCCTCCATGATTGGTAAAACTGTTTGTTTTCTGGTTTTCCATAATCTTGCCCTGGTATTTCCAGGGGCCAACCGGGCTTTCGCTCATCGAATATGAAAGGCTCTCGCCCCCTTTACCCATGCCGGCATACATCATGTAATAGTTATTGTTTCGCTTATAAAACCAGGGCCCTTCAACATACATGTCTTTATTTTCAATGCCCAACTTGCGGTTTTCCCTGTTACCTCCAAACGTTTCCACTGTAGTTGGAACAGATTCGATATCGCCCGAGTACGAAACCATGTCTTCATTTAGCTTGACATAGAACAAACCGCCATTTCCCCAATAAAGGTAAGCCTGTCCGTCGTCGTCAATCCAAACCGTCGGGTCAATATTTGACCAACTACCATTGCTAATCAAAGGCTTTCTAAGCGCATCTTTAAATGGTCCGGTTGGCGAATCAGACACCGCAACGCCAACAGCCATGTTGTTTTCAACAGTTTGGGCGCAGATGTACCAGTAAAACTTTCCGTTGCGCTCGATACACTGAGCTGCCCAGGCCCGGTCACGCGCCCACTCAAATGACTCCAATGTTATCGGAACACCGTGATCCGTCCAGTTAACCATATCAGTTGATGACAGCACCCGCCACTTGGTCATGTAATAAAAGTCGAAGCCGGGAATGTCGTCCCCGGTGTACACGTACATGGTATCATGGTAAACCATCGGCGCCGGGTCGGGCGCAAAATGAGCCTGCACAATCGGATTTTGAGCTTGGATACTACTGCCGAAAAAGGCGGCAATTCCAAAAGTCAAAATCAATTTCGGAGAATCAACCAACTTTGTAAAAAAGCAGTCTATTTTATTTATTGTTTGTTTTTTCATCGTCATTTTCGTGTTTTATAGTTCGGTTAAGTTTGCTGTTTTAGCTCATTTTTTCATTTTCCACCAATCGAAGTTGATGCTGCCTTTGAATACGAAATACACATCATGCACCCCTTTCGCTTTTTTGATTGAACATGACTGTGTTTCCCAATTTTGCTTGCCGCCGGTATTTTTCACATCCAATGTTCCCAACAGCTCACCGTCTTTCGCGTCAATACGGATTTCGATTTTTGCTCCCGGAGTCGCTGCGGCAACACTTGCTTCAAACTTCGTTGCACCCTCTTTAAAATCGACACTACGCACTTTGATGTAGTCGCCGTTGTCAATTTTAGTCACATAAACCCCGACCTCATCGGAACTGAGTGTTTTCAGCCCTTCAGACCAACCAATGGTTTCGGCCTCTACCCTTTCGTAAGGGTTTAAGTTTGAAGCGCTCTCCGTTACACCTTCTTTGGTTGGTGTAATCAACGGGATGGAACCATCGGCATTAAACTCAAAAGGCTCAATACAGACCGAGCGTCTGAACCCGGTACCATCGGGTAATCCGGCGTTGTGGTAGAACAGATAAGATTTTCCTTTAAAATCGATATATCCGGGGTGATTGGTAAAGGCGCCCTTATTTTGAATGACGTGCATGATGGTATCGCCGTAAACCCACGGACCGGTTGGTCCGTTGCTTGTTGAATAGGCCAAATGCTCGGGCACGCCTCCTGCCGGATAAAGCATGTAATATTTGCTGTTACGTTTGAAAAACCACGGGCCTTCTTCGTATGCAGCAGTGCGGTTTTGAATTTTCTTTGAGCGATAACCAAAGGTTTCGTCATTGAGAGGTTCCTGTACAATGCCGACTTCTTTGTCGTAAGAAACCATGTCCTCGTTCAGTTTTACATACCAAAGGTTCGGGTTTCCCCAGTACAAGTAAGCTTGTCCATCATCGTCGATGAACACAGTCGGGTCAATATATCCGTAACCAATCAGCAAGGGTTCTCCGATGGCATCTTTAAACGGGCCGGTTGGACTGTCCGATACCGCCACGCCAATCGCATTTCCACCTCCCTTTTGATTTACCGGGACATAGAAATAATACTTCCCGTTACGGTAAACACATTGACCGGCCCAGGCATCGCCCCTGGACCAGCTAAAGTCTTTGTAATGTAAAATTGCACCATGATCCGTCCAGTTTACCATGTCTGTTGACGAATAGCAGCGCCAATCGTTCATGGTGAAAAAGTTGTTTACCGTCGAATCTTCGTCGTGTGTGGTATAAAGATAAACCGTGCCGTCGTGAACCATCGGCGCCGGGTCGGCTGTGTGATAAGTTTGAATGATTGGGTTCTGGGCATATCCCAGAACCCGTATCATCACCGACAAAGAGATAACCAGTATTAGCTTTGTTTTCGTTTTCTGCATTGTTGAATCGTTTGGAATTAGTTTGTTTCAGGTCTCATCCCCGACATTACTTGGCCCAGGCTTGTCCTTCGGGGGTACGCCGCCATTCGAAATAGGTATCAAGCACTTTCAATGACTGCTCACTTGGAACCGGCCCAATATGCGGTGTTGGGCCCAGGTACATTACCTTCGGGTTTTGATCGCTGAAAGCCGGCCATTCGGGTACCCCTTCACCGTTCGGGTTTCCGTATTTAGCAAAGTTTGTCCAGTAAGTTCCCATTGCTTCCGATATTTCCTTGTCCGAAGCCGAAGTATTCGGGTCTGCGTTGTTCAGATGCTGGAACACATAGGCAACTTCTTGCCCATGGGGAGAACCGAATCCATACATAGGCGAACCTTCCTGAAAATCCGGGTGTTGGTCAAAATAATAGTAATAGACCTTCGATTTCCCGGTTTCGGATTGAAGGCGTGCCCACGCCCAGGTTTGCCATCCAAAAGCGGCATCGCGCATTAAATCACGCGCTGTTTTGGGTACTGAATTCTCGCCCGCCGGATAGGCAGCGATCAATGTATCAGCAAACTGACCGTAACGCGCTTTTACGCCTTCGATATATTGTTCCGGCGTTTTTTCCCTTGAAAAGCTTGCCCCTTCGTCGGAATTGTAGCCAATAAGCACCGGAATATCGTTATAGTTGCCGTTCTGATACATGATGTGCTGGTCTCCCGGGATGACGTAACCGTCAACGATGGGCCATCCGCCGGGCATTGTCCATCCCGCCGGGATAAATTTTTCGGCATCCATCTGACGCAATTCCGCAATCGACGAAGCACCAAATTGCTTTGCATATTCAATACCATCTGCTTCAGCCTGTTCCAGGGTTTTCATATTTTCTCCCGGGTACGTGGTCGGACGGGTTGGCCCAAATGAACCGCCGCTTTCGGAAATTGCCCCTTGGAACAAACCTTTTGCCAGCGGCGAGGCGCACAGCATGCTTACAGAAATTCCACCGGCTGATTCACCGAAAATAGTTACTTTGTCGGGGTCGCCGCCAAATTGGGCAATATTCTGCTTAATCCACTTCAAGCCTGCGATCTGATCAAGCAAACCGTAGTTACCGGATACATGATCGGGACTCTCAGCAGTCAAATCCGGATGAGCAAGAAAACCCAACTGACCAACGCGGTAGGCAATGCTAACCAGTACCACCCCTTTTGAAGTCAGTTTGGCACCGTCGTACATGGGATCGCAGGTTGAGCCAAAACTAAAGCCTCCACCGTAAATCCAAACTAAAACCGGGATTTTGTCTTTCGTCGATTTTGCGGGGGTCCAAACATTCAGGTACAGACAGTCTTCGCTTTTGCCCGACTGAGGATTTCCACCCTGCATAGGAGCTGGTGCATAATCGATAGTTTGCTTCACCCCTTCCCATTGTTGAACCGGCTGAGGGGCTTTCCAGCGCAATTCCCCAACCGGAGGGGCGGCAAAAGGGATTCCTTTGAAGATGGTCATACTATCGGTAACGGTACCCTGTATCCAGCCACCTTCAACTTTTATCTGCCCGGGTTGAGCATTTGAACAAGCGCTGAAAACAACTATCATCGCTGCTACTATGAAAAAAGCTATATTCTTCATGTCTGTTTATTGAATTGTAAGTTTCATGGTTTTCAAATCATTTACATCAGAACTGGTTCCGTACAGAATTTCGTATTCGCCGGAGGTAACAGCCATCTCTCTGCTGTTCCAGTCGTAAAATTCAAAGGAAGATGAAGGCAGGTCAATCACCGCTTTCACGGTTTTTCCTTTCCCTACTTCAACCCGTTTAAAACCTTTTAAGGTTTTCAAAGGACCTTCCAGGTCATTCACCTTCCGAACGTAAACCTGCACGATTTCAATCCCGTCGCGTTGGCCTGAATTGGTAACAGGTACCGTTAGTTGAACTGAATTGTCCGTTCCGATAGTTGTTTTACTCAAAGTTGCATCACCAATCTTAAATGCGGTGTAACTCAGTCCAAAACCAAAAGGAAACAAATAATCGGTCGTGTAACGGTAGGTGCGGCCTTTCATGGAATAATCTTCGAAATCGCCCAGCTTATCCGAGTTCTTATAAAAGGTGACGGGCAGTTTCCCGGCCGGATTATAGTCGCCAAATAACACATCGGCAACAGCTTGTCCGCCCGACTCGCCGCCATACCACGCTTGCAGAATAGCATCGCAGCTTTGGGTTTCGGGAGACAGAGCAATGGCCGAACCCGAACAATTCACAAAAATGACGGTTTTACCGGCTTCTTTCAGTGCTTTTAAGCAGTTACGCTGAACCGACGGCAACTCGATATTGGTACGGTCGCCCCCTTTAAAGCCGGGGTAATTGACCGGCATTTCCTCGCCTTCGAGCTTACCGGAAAGCCCGCCAACAAACACCACCACATCTGTACCTTTCAGTTTGCTGATTAGATTGGTATAGTCAACGTCTACTTCCTTTCCAAAGTCGAATTCAATATTCGCCTGCCAATCATTTTTCTGGGCGTAGCGGATTTGAATTTTATAGTTCTTTCCGGCTTCAACCTGGCAAGGAATTCTCGCAGGAAGTGTTCTCCAGTTGTTGTATTTAGCAAGCGTGTCCCCATTTACCACCAGTTCGAAATAGCCTGTGGCACCGCCTTTAAACACAATTTCTTCGGTCACTTTAGGCACAAATTCAGTTTCGTAAAGCGCAGAAAAACCTTCAAGCTTAACGCCCGATGCAAATTCGTGCTGACCGGCTGTGGTCATTTTTATCGGGTCGGTAATTTGCTGTGTGGCAACAATATCGCCTTCCCAGTCGGGGGTGTTCCAAAAGGAGGCTTTCACCCCTGCTTTGCCATCAAATGAAAACTGTCCAAAATAACTGTCTGTCACTTTATCTTCGACCAAATCGCAACCTTTATCATAAACGATTTTCTTTTCCGAAATTTTCGTTTTGATGCCGTCCAGGATGGAAATGGTACGGACCGGCGTTCCGTTGTAGTTTCCCCACAACATTGGCTTATCGTTGGCATTAGGCCCAATTATGGCAATCCGCTTTTCATTTTTGGACAAGGGTAATACGTTATTTTTATTTTGAAGAAGTGTCATAGTTTCATGGGCCATATTGAGTGCCAGTTGCTGATGTTCCTTATTATTTAAAACCGATGCCGGAATTTGTGCCCATGGAACAATGGAATCAGGGTCGAAGTCGCCCAAATCGAAACGGCCGACAAGTAAGCGCATCACACTTTTGTCGATATCCTCTTCTTTTATCAAACCACGCTCAACAGCTTCAGGAAGCTGCATGAAGGGGTAGTTTTGCCAGACACATTCCACATCGGTACCAGCCAGAACAGCCTTGGAAGCCGCATGGACAGCATCGGACGAAACTTTGTGACTGGTAAAAAAGTCGGTAATGGCGCCGCAATCGGACACCACCATGTATTTGTAGCCCCAATCGTCGCGAAGGATACGCTGCAGCAAACGCGTGTTACCGCAGCAGGGCTCGTCGTCCAGGCGCTGGTAGGCGCACATCACCTGCCGTACATCGGCATCCTGCACCAAGGCTTTAAAAGCAGGGAGGTAAGTTTCGTTCAACTCGCGCGGGTCAACATTGTTCAGGTTCAGCTCGTGGCGGCTCCACTCCGGCCCCGAATGCACGGCGTAGTGTTTGGCGCAGGCCAGCAACTTACGGTATTTGGCATCTTCGGGTCCCTGCAAGCCTTTTACCACCTGAATACCCATGCGGGAAGTCAGGTAGGGGTCTTCGCCATAGGTTTCCTGACCGCGTCCCCAGCGCGGATCACGGAAAATATTCACATTCGGCGTCCAAACCGAAAGGCTCAAAAAACGCTTGTTCTCGTTGCCCGATTGTATCCATTGGTTGTATTTGGCACGGGCTTCATCTGAAACGGCATTGTAAATTTGGTATAATAGTGCATCGTCAAACGAGGCCGCCATGCCGATTGGCTCGGGGAAAACGGTTACGTTGTTATTATTGGCATATCCGTGAAGTGCTTCGCTCCACCAATTAAATTTTTTAATTCCCAAACGTGGTATTGCGTCCGATTGGTCGCACATCAGGGTGGCCTTTTCTTCAATGGTCAGTCTCGATATTAAATCTTTTGCCCGCTCCTCGGAACTCAGCTCAGGGTTTTGATAGGGGTATCGCTGGGCGCGCAAAGTGCCCATAAAACATAGAAACAGTGCCATAAGCAAAGCACTTCTATAATTCCAATATTTAACTATATTCATAAACATTCAGTAAAAGTTAGTTAATCGGTTTTAAACTAGCTGCAAATCCTCCCCTACGGAGCATTTTCACTACTATTTCAGAATTGTTGTCGACAACCAAGTAGCGTGTCGAAAACTCTGTATCGTATTCTCCATCGGCAATCAACGTAAGCCGATATTTTTCCCCTTTGGGTAGAAAATTGAATTTCAACAGCTTGTTTTCATCCCTGCGTATTTCAGAATTGATGCCTCCCACATACCAAATGGCTCCTTTGCGGCGGGCCAAAATGACGTCTTTTCCCGGAAACCCATCCAAAAATTTGGTGTCGTCCCAGGCATTGGGAACTTCACGCAGGAAATTTTTAGCGGCATCAGGCAGATTGTAATACCCCTTGGGGCGATCGGCCAAATGCTGTATGCCTGACTCAAACAACACGCTCAAGGCCAACTCATGACCGTATGATGTGATGTGCGGGTACTGCGAGTTGGTGAAGGTCACAGGAGTGTAGTCCATGGCGCCCACCACGTTGCGGGTAAAAGGCAGGATGGAGTTGTGCCCGGGCGCTGTGGTCGTAAGCTCAGGACCGTTATTGTACCATTCGGCACCACGTACGCCTTCGTAGGTCATCAGGTGCGGATAGGTGCGCGCCCAGCCACGTGGCACCAGGCAGCCGTGGAAGTAAACCATGATTTCGAATTTGGCAGCATCTTCTAAAATGTCGATGTAATAGTTAATCATGTCCTGTTTTTCGCTTTCGAAGAAGTCAACTTTCACTCCATAGATTCCCATTTCTTTCAATTTGGCAAACTCTTCCATTCGGTTTTGATGGGTGAGCATGCGGTCTTTGGGCGTAGCGTTCACCCAGGTGTGGTCGCCACCCGAGTTGTACCAAATCAAAGGTTTCACGCCGATGGAATAGATGTATTTTAAAGCATCGTCGAGATTACCGCCATCGGCCATAGCATCCCACTCCCAGTCGAGCAAGGTATAAGGCCACGCCATAGATGCTGCCAAATCGGCGAAGGCACAAACGGTTTTGTAACTGCGGGTTCCGTGATTGTCGGACCAATAGTTCCAGGACGCCTTTCCGGGTTGAATCCAATCGGTGTTCGCCATGGTCGGTGGTGTCGAAACGTCGTCAACCAGCGTCGATTCAACAATATCGGCAAGTGTTCCAATAATGATCACGCGCCAGGGCGATTTCCATGGAAGTGTTATGGCTGGCTGTGTATCGCCTTTCTCGCGAGCGTTCCACTTGTCTGGGAAAGTAAGTTTATAGTTGTTTTTTTCGCCGTAATTGGTGAGTTTTGTGCCGCAATAAGTGCGGTCCAAATCGGCTTCGTGAATCAGGTACCAACAAGCTTTGTCGGGCGTATTGAAAAGCGCGGGGTAGCCCCAGTCTTCCTGCTCATTGCCATCTGGTTGGGTACTGTAAAGCCCTTCGTTGGCCGGGTTGAATTTGGTGAGCCAGCGCATAGTACTATCGGGAATGGAATAAGCCGTGAATTCGTCTTTCACCACAAAAGCTCCTTCCTTTTCAGGAAATTCGTAGCGAAAAGTTATTCCGTCGTTATATGCCCTGAGAATGAGGTTCATTTTTGCTTTCGAAGGATTTTCGAACGACACCACCACTTCATTGGCCTGATTGCTACACTGGCTACGCTTGCCATGAATGGCGGTATATTGTTCGTTTACCAATCTTGGCTTTCCGACTTTCAAAAATTTCAATTCACTCGAAAAATCCTGATCGCTGCGCGAAAGCCCCAGCGTAATCTTCGGAATGACAAGGACTGTGCGACCACTGTCCATGTAATTAACCCGGAGAATCCATCCCCCTAATTCTTCCTGCTCGTGCAACTCAACCTGAATGCAGTTGTTCGGAGAAGAAACTCTCACCGGTCGGGCCGCTACCGAAAAGAAACCGGAAGTACACGTAAAAAAAAGCAGAAACAGCAGAGTATTACGAAGTTTCCGTCGCACTATAAGTCTCCCAAAAAACTTGCCTTGCTCACAAATTATTTGCTTGGTCTCGGTTGCATCAGTCATCATCCACCTCCGGTTAATGATTGACGACAACCGGGCGTATCAGTTCAAGCATTTTCTCAGCATAGCGGCGTCCAAGCTCCCGATAAGCAGCTGCTGTAAAATGAAGTTTATCTGGAATTACAGCCAGGCCTTTCGACGAGACCACATAAGCATTTGGAATAACTGAGGGCAAGTTGTCAATAATTTCATTCATGCTCGCACAGGCTCCTCCCTGGTCGGCATTAACGGTTTCACCAGCCAGCAATGGTACTGCATCGTAACTGAGGCCCAAGTCAGCACAAAGGTTTTCATATACTTTCTTCACCTTAACAGGCCATTGATGGTCGCCCGTATTTGATTCTCCCTGGTGAAGCAAAATTCCTTTAATAACACCTGCTTTTTGTGCCTCCTTTGCCATTTCAACCAACCGCCCGTAAGGATTATCATCATATTGCTTAATCCATGGAACCATCCACGAAGGGGCCGTTGCGATATACTCAGCACAACTATCCTTATCGAACAATTCGATTTTACATCCCCCTACTGCAACGTTTATCACGCCGATGCGAATGTCTTCGGGCAAACTGTCGACTAACATGCGGCCAAAGTAGTCAGCCGGAGTCAGGCCAGTATTACATCGGCATAACGGAGGGACAGCGGTATACCATTGACCTTTTTCTCTATTCAGCTCCGGACAATCCAAAGTGGCCATTAGCCGAAACCGCTCACTCACATGGATGGTGTCCTGTGCTTCAATCCGAGCATTTCCTTCCATATTGGACTGACCAAAACAAAGGAAAATATAGAAATTAGGGTCGGGCATCTGCTGCGAACCCAGCATTCCATCCGATTTAAAAAGTAATTGAGAAAACTGCCAGAGATTGTCTTTCCATACTTTGAAGTCATGGTAACCACCAGGAATTACCTGATAAATATGCGGAACCTCATTTGCCTCTAAGTAATCGTGTGTACGTTTGCTAAAGTTGATCAGGCCGTCCTGATCTCCACACGAGATCCAAAGTAATTTCAGTTGCTGTTTCGCTTTTCCCGGATCAGGAACAAGCAACTCGGGGGTTTTCGTGTTTGGAGCCGATGAAAATCCACCCACCCAGGCAAATTTATCGAGGTTCCCCAGCCCAAAGTTCAGCGATTGACCACCTCCCATCGATAATCCAGCAATGGCACGATCATCACGATCCGCCAATACAGGGTAATTCTTTTCAACAAAAGGGATCAGATCGTTCAATAAATCTTTTTCGAAGGCAGCAAAAGCAGCCACTTTGTCCGGGGCCATAATATTCCCGATTGCACGGTCATCTTTCATCGCTCTCCCATTGGGAAGCACCACAATCATCGGTGCTAACTTGCCTTCAGCATAAAGGTTATCGAGGATAACTTGCGGAGCTCCCTGATTGTACCATTCTTTTTCGTCGCCACCGATACCGTGCAACAGGTATAAAACCGGATATTTTGTATCATCAGAATATCCCGGAGGTGTGTAGATTAAAGCTCGTCGATTGGTGCCTACTGTTTCCGAGTGATAAACAAGTGTATCAATTTTCCCATGTGGAATATTCGATCGGGACACATCAAATCCAAAAGGCGTAGACTCCGTGTACTTCTGTGCATTCACAATAAGAGAAAAGACCATGAATGCCACAAAAAAAGTTTGTTTCATTTGCTATCAGTTTAGTTTAGAAACGGCAAATTACACCAATTGCCCACGAGGCACTTTCAGTTTTGAATATTTAATTTGCGATTACAGATACCACTCAGCAAGTTTAGAACTGCTCCGCAATTTATTTGTTAGGGGTGTTCCATTTGTATGTTTTGCTACATTCAATATTCAAGGTTTGATTACCGCTTTGCATACGAAAACCTCCTTGTTCCAGTGTCCAATTACCATCTGCACCAACAAATGCTAAGTCACTGCCTTTAATGGACAAGGTAACAGTTTGGGTTTCGCCAGGCTGCAGTTCTACTTTTTTAAATGCTCTTAATCTACGGCTCTCCGGTGTAAGCGACGCCACCAAATCACGGCTGAAAAGCATAACTGCTTCTTTTCCTGATTTCGGACCGCTATTGGTTATATCTACAGAAAAATGTAATTCGTCCTCAGCTGTAAATGAGGTCATGTTCGTTTTGAAATTACTGTATTCGAATGTAGTGTAGCTAAGTCCGTAGCCAAAAGGCCATTGTACAGAGATAACTGCATCATAGTCATACGCTCCCTCCATTTTGTCTATTTCTTCGCTTACCCTGTAATCATAGGTGGTAAGTTCGACTTGATTGCGCGGGTATGTGTATGGCATTTTGGCACTCGGATTGACACTGCCGTCCAAAATATTGGCCAACGCATCGCCACCAAAATTACCTGGCAACAAAATGTTTATGATACCACTTGCCAGCGGCACAATATCGTTGATAATACGAGGCCTACCTTCATTGAGTATTAGCACAATTGGTTTTCCTGTAGTGGCCAAGGCTTTTATAAGTTTACGTTGATTTGGAGAAATGGCGAGATCGTTGAGGTTACCGGGCGTTTCGCAATAAGAGTTTTCACCAATACAAGCAATGATGATATCTACATTGCGTGCTGCGGCAACAGCTTTATCAATCTCCGGCTCATTTTCTTCCGTATAACTACCTTCCGGTTTATAGGTTACTCCTTGTTCCAAGCGTACATTGTCCGCACCAAATTTGTTGCATATCGCCTCGTAGATGGTATTATACTCACCGGCAAACCTATCGGTAAGATGTCCTTGCCATGAATAGCTCCATCCACCGTTCAGACAGCGCATCGAATTGGCATTTGGGCCAGTGACAAGGAGTTTTTTTCCTTTTGTTAGAGGTAATATGTTATTCTCATTTTTAAGCAGAATCATCGACTCTTCAGCAGCATGGAGTGCTAATTGCTTGTGTTCATTACTACCAAAAAGCGGATAATCTTCAGTCAATGTATTAGGGCAATTGAAGAGATTCAAGCGGAGTTTTAATCTGAGAATCCGGCATACAGCATCATCAATGCGGCTCATGGGTACCTTATTTTCTTCCACCAATTCTTTCAGCAGTGTACAGAAATGAAGATCGTAAGGCTCCATCGCCATGTCGATCCCTGCATTAATAGCTATTTGGATAGCCTCTTTCTTATTGGCTGCGATGTGTTCCCGTGTGTAAAGATTGTCAATATCTGCCCAATCAGTTAACAACATTCCATCCCATTTTAAGTCTTCTTTCAACCATTTGGTCAGCAAGTCATAGTTGGCATGAACCGGCACTCCGTTAATAGATCCGCTATTGACCATGATGGTTAATGCTCCGGCTTCAACACATGCTTTAAAAGGTGCAAAACATTTCTCACGCAGGTCGGCATCGGATATGTAAGCTGGAGTTCGATCTTTACCAGTACGCGACATGCTGTACCCCATATAGTGTTTTACTGAAGTCGCGATACGATCTGCTGGGATATGATTAGGATCGTCGCCCTGGAAGCCACGAACGGCAGTACTCCCCATGATTGAGTTAACCAGACAATCTTCGCCGTAATTCTCCCAAACACGTGGCCATCTCGGGTCGCGTGCCATGTCCACAGTCGGGGAATAAGTCCACGGACAGTTGGCTGCACGGGTTTCATAAGCAGTAACCTGGGCCGATTTGTATGCCAATTCGGTATTGAACGAAGCCCCAATATTAATATTTTGCGGGAATAAAGTACCCCCCAATGTGTAGGTGGTGCCATGATTCTGATCTAATCCATAGATACAGGGAATACCGATTTCTTTCATCGATACATCCTGTATTTTACCGATAATCTCTTGCCATTTCTCACGACTTTGTGCAACAGGACCAGGGGCATTTAAAAAAGAACCAACTTTGAATTCAGCAATGGCCTTGTGAAGTTTGGCATCATCAAGTTTGAATTCATCATTAACGAATTCACCTAATACGTCAATGCTAAGTTCAGTCATTTGACCTATTTTTTCATCAAGAGTCATTTTTTTAATGATGTCATTCACCTGCTGCTCTATCTTAGTATCTTCCGCAATTGCTGAAGGAGGGGTTACCTGCGTAGTGCAGGCAACCATAATAGTTGATGAAAAAATTAGTAATACTTTTTTCAGTGTCATAAGCCAATGATTAATTTTTTGTTCATATTACTGTACGGTTACCATATCTACATAGTAGCCATGTCCTACGCAAAGAAATCCGCTTTCAGCCTGAATTTTATCCAGAACCTCTTGTGTTAACTGTACTTCCTTCACTCCGTCTGTTGAGAACTCGATTACAGAAGTGCCCGGTAGATCATTCCACCAGCCGGTCGTGGTGCGTAGCTGATGATATGCAGCTTCAGCGGCTACAGAATAGTGAATACTCAGGACAGCACCGGCTTTTAACGAGGCAAATACATCACTGCCAATCAGGTTGAAGGTTTTGTTCGGACTGTCGTCAGGAAGATCCCACGACACGTAATGGTGTCCTTGCCAGAGTACAGTGGTTGAAGAAACAGTGACTGTTTGTTCGGTAACGACATTCTTATCAACATAGAATTGTAAGCCTGCACCGCTTTGGATAACACCTGTCAGTTGGTATTCCCCGTCATCCAATTGAGGACAGGTAATTGCGATTTCTGTGGAAGATTGCCGGGTGAACCCGGTGATCGTCTGTCCTGCGAAGGTCAGTGAAGCAATCTGGTCGAGATTGATACCGGTCATTACCCATTCTCTGTTCGCATTGGTACGGTCGGCCCCTGAAGTGATAAGTGCCGTGTAGGTGACTTTGACGGTGTTGCCACCATACTCGTTGTTTTCATTGTCTACCAGTACCACGCGATGCTCACCTTCGGCCAGGTCGGCCGGAACTTCATATTCGATATAGGGATTGTCTTCTGAAGCGACGTAAACGATATTATTGATGGTTATTCCATCAATAATAATGCTCGTTACGTTGTCGAGATTGTTGCCATAAAGGCGGGCGCTTATACCCGGCGCGATGATACGCTCAAAGCCGACTTCTGTTGTCCAGGGGTCGTCCGCCAAGGGATTTACCTGTACAATACCCTCGCGATAGGTCGACTTACCGGCTTCGGTTGAAACGATTACCTTAAAATTGTATGTCCCTGCTTTGAGGTTGATATCGAGTGACGTTCCGGTTTGTACTTCAACTCCGTCGATCTGCCATGAAATGGTGGTATAGTCAGCCGGAGTGACGGTCAGTTCCATTTGAAGGTTGGTATTCCGGCTAATGTTGGCGACAACAGGCAGTTCGCCGTTTACGCGATCCGGGAAAATGGGATCGAGTATCCGCGGGTCGTCACTGGCAGTAGCTGTAGAGAACGGATCTTCGTTGTTGCACGCTGTGAATGTAAAATTCATCGCAAGCACGGCAACCAGTATAAAATATATTGTTTTCATATTTCTTCTATTTACATCTTTATCGTTATTCCGTAATTATTTTGTTCCACCATACAGGTGTGTTCCAGCTGTTAGCGCCCCCCATCCGGTTCAACGCTTCGTCATAACTTGCTTTGTTGTATGACGATTCGAGTACCGGGTAGCAGAGACGTACCGGAATTTCTGAACCTCCGGTTAGGAACTGGCCGAAGCCGTAATCTGCCGGAGATTTAAGTGCGGGATAACCTGAGCGGCGCAGGTTGGCCCAGCATTCGGCCGGGTTGGTGAGATGAAGAATCCATGCTTGTGTATTAATCGCTTTCTTTTTTTGCTCGTCGGTGTAGCCTATGTTTATATTCGGGATGAACGCGTCAAAATCATCGTCGGACACTGCCTCACAATTATAGTTATCGGTCAAAAAATCCATAGATGCCCGCACGCCTTGGATATACAAGTCATTAACAGAGCTAGCTCCAACATTCCATCCTTTTAATTTGGCTTCTGCTAACAGGAATTTCACTTCTGCCGAAGTTATCACAACCCCCGGACTACTGCCTTTGAGAAAATTATTAGCCAGTTTTGGCTCGGTCTCGCGGGCTACACTCGGATTGACTGAAGGATTGGTCTTGGCCAGCTCTTTCAAAATATCGCTGTCGTAGCCTGTAGGCCACGGTTCCCATGAGAAAGCTCCCGGATCGCGGGGGTTCGTTTGGATGCCTTTGGCGATTATCTCGTCAGTTAAATCAACACGGTTGGCCGGACTTGTGGCACTCATAAGCCCGTCGTAATAGAAGCGGGCGATTCTGAAAGTACGGGGATCGCCAGTGTTGTAAAGTTGATTGTATAAGGTAGAACAAAGATAGCTGGGATTATTGGCAGGGTCGTTACCGAAAAGCAACTGAGACAGAGCATTACCCCGATAATCGGAATAGGCTTCCTGCCCAAAGCTAAACGAAATATCCATGTATTTGATAAGTGCGTCGTCGCTGGCAGTCTCCAGAATGCCGCCATCGGTTTGCAGCGCTTTTTCAAATTCTTCCTGAGCCTTTTCCGGTGCTACATCGGAGATTCGCATGGCAAAGCGCAGACGAAGTGAGTTGCCCAGCTTTTTCCATTTTACAATGTCTCCGTTGTAAATAACGTCGCCCGTAATTCTGTCTTTGGCGGCGTCAAGGTTTTCAACAGCGCTATTCAACTCCAGGAAGAAATCATTGTATATTTCTTCCTGCGTGTCATAACGGGGGTTGAACTTTCCTTCGAGAAAACCCTTGCCAGCTTCGCTGTAAGGTACATCACCATAAATGTCTGTGATAACAGACATGAGATAGACTCTGTATATACGCAAGACTGAATTAATATTAACCTTTAGGCTGTCGTTGGCAGTATGGTATTCAGCGTCCGTGATGTTTTTGATGGCTGTTGGATAAAACGATGTCCAGATGCGGCTCATCTCACTGTTGTCTTGCGTGTGACGTCCTCCATAATTTGTGGTATTCCAACATCCCATGAGCTGTTGATTGAAAGCGTAGAGATAGTTGCGGTAAATTTCAACCATTCCCAGGTCTCCATAAGTTTGTAGCTGTGCCGTAGTGAGCTGGGCGTTGGGGTCAACAGAGGCAGCCTTCGAGGGGTCGGTGTTCATATTTTCCATGTACTGATCAGTGCAGCCGGCAAAGAACAGGACAGAGGTCACCAATATTATTGCTATATAGGATAGATTGTATTTCATTGTATTATATTCTTTGTGAATGAATTAAACTTGAAATTCGTTTAGAATTTAATGTTGACGTTGAACCCGTAGCTTCTGCGCGACGGTAATGAGCCATATTCCATACCCATACCAGTCGTGTTATTGTAATTGGAATCCGGATCGATGTTCGGAATGTTTTTCCAGATGATAAATGGGTTGCGTGCAACAAACGAGAGGTTGAGACCTTCTACAACATTTTTCAACAGGGATTTCGGAACATTGTAGCTCAGCGTTAGTTCGCGTAGTTTCACATACGAGTTGTCAAAGACAAACATTGACGGTGCATTGCGGCTTACACTCATCCAGTAATCCTCTGGGTTGATGTAAATGTCGTTGGGACGATAAGTGCCATCGCCATTGTCAATTACCCCGGGAGCGACAAATCCTCCGGTGGGGTTCCAGCTGGTAGACCCTTTGGCGATGCCGGCAGCTTGACGTTGTTCTTCAGAGCGGTACCATCCCTCTCGTCCGGCAAGTGTTTCTTTGCTCTTGCCCGATTCATAGGCTGCACGGGCAGACATGGAGTAGAGGTCGGCTCCCACTTTTACGTCGAAGATTGCTGAAAGCGACAGTCTTTTGTAAGTCAAGGTTGTAGTTGCACCTCCGGTCCAGTCCCAGGAAGCATTACCCAGCACGTGATTGCTCTTGTCATATTGGGGCAAACCTGTCTGCGGGTCGATGAGTACTTCTCCATTATCATTGTACTTAAAATCAGGTCCTACAATCGAACCAAAATTCTCGCCGACCTTGGCTGCCACCTGAACATCGAGCCAGGCAGCTTTTTCCAATTCGAACATATCCATATCGTCGACAAGCTTTTTTACTTTGTTGCTGTTTTTCGAGAAGTTCAGATTTACATCCCAGGAGAAGTCTTTGGTTTCAACGGGACGTGTATTGAGTGCTATTTCGATACCTTTATTCTCAATTTCGCCGGCATTAATCAGGCGGTAGTTGTAGCCCGATGTCCAGGAACCGGCCATGCCCATAATCTGGTTTTTACTGGTCTGCGTATAGTAGGTAAAATCAACGCCAACCCGGTTTTTTAGAAATTTTGTATCTAAACCGATCTCAAAAGAGTTGGTCTTTGTCGGTTTCAAGTCCTTGTTTGGAATGGTGTTGTTGTCGATATAGCCGATGGTGTAGCCGGGATAAGTAAATTTGGATTTGGTGTACACCAGCCCTAACTGGTAGGGGTTCGTATCGCTGCCTACCTGGGCCCACGACATGCGGAGCTTTCCGTAAGGCATGAATTTTTTTACCTGAGCCAGTTCGGAGAACACAAAGCTACCCGAAAAAGAAGGATAGACATAGATGTTGTTGCTGGTAGGAAGCGTCGACGACTGGTCGCCGCGCAGCGTGGCGTCGAAATAGAGCATGTGTTTCCAACCCAGATTGACAGCACCATAGACCGAGTTGATTTGCTTGCGGTAACTGTTCAGTTCGATGCTGGTTTCGTTGAAGCTCATCAAGGCCACTACGTCGCGAATTTGCATATCCTGAGCTGTGATAACCGTGGTTTGGTTGTTCACTTTGTACACGTTCCCGCCGAGGGTCGCATTAAGGTCGAAATTTCCCCAGCTTTTGTTGTAAAGGGCGAGCAGCTCAAAATTGTACATGCGATTTTGGAACGAACTGCTTTGAAGGCGTCCTGCTTCAAAACCGGGAGTGGTGGGGGCTTTAAAGTCTTCGAAAGTAAACCAGTTGAGTTCGGCTCCCGCTGTTCCCTGCAACTTCAAATGTTTATTGATATTCCAAATAGCCTTTCCGCTGAAGCGGAATTGATCTTTCTTCGAGTCGTTGCTATTTTTATAGACATCCCAATAAGGATTCACGTTGTAGGGATCCATGCCATTCCAGTTGGCGTACTCGCCATTCTCATCCTGGTAGGTTTTTAACCACCGTTGGTCGTAGGTGGTAGCCAGCGTCATCAGGTTTTTCCCAATATTCGACTTGCTGTCGCCCAGCGCGGGACGATTTTTTACGGCCTCACGCGTATAGTTAGCATTGAAATCAAAATCCACCTTGTCCAGCGAAGTATTGGCACGCAGGTTAAAGATGTCACGGCTCATATGGGTTTCCGGAACAATATCTTTGTTCCGCATGTCGGTGTAAGTGAAGCGTACGCCGGTGTTGCCGTTGTTTGTGCTGATGATGGCCGTATTGCTGGCTGTAAGACCTGTGCGGAAAAAGCCCGAGGTATTGTCGGGTATGATGAGATATGGCCGCTCTGCGCCGTCGAAATATTTCAGGGAATTGGTTCCGTCAGCTTTCGCACCCCAGCTTTTATTGGTATTGGATACGGCATCGATGCTGTAGGTTCCGTTGCTGCCCATCCCATAAGTCTGTTGTATGTCGTTCCATTTGACAAGTTGTGTGTCGAAGGTCACCGTTCCGTTGTATTCCACGTCGAAACTGTCTTTGCCGTTGGCTTTTTTCGTCGTGATGAGGATGACACCATGGCTGGCGCGGCTACCGTAAAGAGCGGATGCGGCCGGACCTTTTAGCACCGATATATTTTCGATATCATCGGGGTTGATGCCCGAAATACCATCGCCAAGGTCGAAACCACCGGATGTGCCGGCACTACCGTAATTGGTGTTGTCGAGTGGAATACCATCAATAACATACAGGGGCTGATTATTTCCGGTCATCTCGGTATTTCCGCGCAAGAGTACACGGGTAGAACCCGATGGCCCGCCAGCAGTTTGACTGACCACCAACCCGGGTACACGACCGGCCATTGAATTGATGACATTGGTTTCCTTGGCCTTTGTCAGGGCGTCGCCTTTTACTTCGGCCACATTATAACCCAGCGCTTTGCGTTCTCTTTTGATTCCAAGTGCAGTAACGACTACATCGCTAACCATTTTGTTGTCTTCTTCCAGAACAATGTCCAGCGGAAGCTGACCAACCGCTACTTCCTGGGTTTTATAACCGATGTAACTGATAACAAGAATGGCCCCGGGACGGACATTCAGGCTGAATTTGCCTTCTTCATTGGTTATAGTCCCGTTGCGGAGATCTCCTTTTTCTACAACAGTTGCTCCAATGATGGTGCCAGAGGCATCCCTCACCGTTCCTGTAATTTTAAGTTCTTGTTGTTCTGCTGCGGGATCATTTAAACCGGCCGCTTTCATCTGAAACACGCTTCCGAAAAGGCAGGTAGATAATAGTCCGCAAAACAAAATGTATTTGTAAGCTTTTATTTTCATCGAATTTATAGTTAAGATTAATAGATTTTCACCCAGTCAATATACATGTTCACTTTTTCACCGTCTTCTAAAGCAGTGATTTCGTTTATGTTGGTGATACCAGTGAAAGAACCACCTACAGCAAGGTCAAACAGAATGAAGAAGTTGTCGTGGAAATATGCAGAGCGTCCGCTGGTTGCGCTAATGTCGAACGAATGAAATTCGATGTTGTCAACCGATACGGTCAAACTATTTTCGCTCCAGTCCAAGGTGTAGACATGGTATTGGCCGTCCTGTAAACTGTGGGGGAAGTTTGAAGCCCGGAATTCTTGCTGATGTCCTGTTCCGGTATCGGTTCCGTAGTGGATGGCTGTGTTCAGGAATGTTTCGGTGGTAGCTCCGGCAATTCCATTACGTTCGCCCATCTCCATAATATCAATTTCTCCGCATTGCGGCCAAGACTTTCCGTTGTCTCCCATCATCCAGAACGCGGGCCAAAGGCCGTTGCCGGTTTTGGGAAGCTTAATGCTTGCCTCTATCTTTCGGTATTTGAAGTTCTTTTTTCCTTCGGTATTTACACGTCCGGAGTAGATTTTATTGCCTTTGCGTTCGGCTGTTAAAATCAGCACCGATTTACCGTCGTCGGTACCCACCGAAACATGCGCTGCATCGTAGGCTTGCAGTTCCTGGTTTACCCAGCCTGCTTCGTGCACTTCTTTCGTCCATATGTTTCCGTTAAAAGTTTCAAAATCGTCTTTGAAATAAAAACGCTCTTGTTTTCCTGCAACCACCTCATCGTTTGACGAGCAGGATTGTTGCATCAAACACATTAGTAGTAGAAAGACTGTTGTTTTTTTCATATTAAAATGTTTAGGTTAAACTTGTTTTCCCGGCTGTTTTGAGGACGGCCGCAAACAAACATCCTCCGAGAGTCGAACTCGGAAGAACGTCTATTCTTTTGGTCGGCCTTTTTACTCAAAAGAGCGGCGTGAAAATGCAAAATGCAGGTAAAACCGATGGGCTGATAGCTGACAAATAGGGTTTGATTTCAGACAATTTTTCTATTAAGCCCTTTCCACGGGGCTTTCAGAGACCTTTGTAACTGTGTTTGGGGATATTAAATTTCCGGCGTTGTGATAAGTAAAAAGCGCCAACAAGATCAGTTATCGTCCGTTTGAAAGAAAAGGCTCCGGTCTAAAATCAGTTATGAAGCAGAATCGGATTGATTGTATTTGCTGGGTTGTACACCAAATTGTTTCTTGAACAACGAACTAAAATATTTTGTATTGACAAATCCGGTGTCGGTAGCAACTTCGGTCACGTTTCTGCCTTCCTTCAATAGTTCTGCTGCTTTCTGAAGGCGGATGATGCGTATAAACTCTTGTGGGCCTTTTCCGGTCAGCGATTTAAGGCGGCTGTAAAAGAGCGTCCGGCTCATGGCCATCTCCTGGCACAGCGTGTTAATATTGAAATCAACGTTACTCATGTTCCCGATGACAAGTTGAGTCGCTTGTATAATAAATTGACGATCGCTTTCCGGCAGCATATCCGAAGCCGGTTCATCTGTTTGATTGTCGTTGGTTTTTGCTGATAAGTCCGGGTTGTCGTTATTGTTCAGGCTTCCTTTTTCTGCTTCAACTTGTAAAAGAGCTTGCCGCATGAAAAAATCCCGTTGCCTGTTTCGGTTGACTATCAGACTCTGTACCTTCAGTTTCAGAATCTCGGTACTGAAAGGCTTGGGAATATAGTCGTCTGCACCTTTCTTCAGTCCTTCAACAGTGGCATCATGATTAACTTTCGCGGTAAGCAAAATGAAAGGTATGCCCGCGGTGTCCGGATTTTCTTTGACCAGCCTGCAAAGATCATCCCCTTGTATGCCCGGCATCATGACGTCGGATAGGATTAGATCAGGGTATTCGTTTGAGAGATATGTGAGAGCCTCCTGAGCATCAGAAACGTCAACCACCCGGTAGTCGTACTCGAAAGTTTTACGCAGGTAGTAGCGCAGCGCTTCGTGATCTTCGACGATAAGCAGCGTATCTTTTCCTGTTTGCCGGTTGATGTTCCTGTTCTTGCTCACTTCTTGTTTGGCAATGTCGGCGGTTCCGGAGAACAAAACTTCCCGTGGAGTAACAGTCTGCTTTGATACAGCTTTGGGGACGGCATAGGTTCTTGGCAGCGTTACCGTAAAGGTGCTGCCTTTGTCTTCCTCGGACTGAAAGCTGATCTTTCCGTGCAGTATTTTTATTATCCGGCGTGCCTGTAAGAGGCCGAAGCCCGTTCCGCCTTCGTTCGATTTTCGCGTATTCTCTGCTCTGTAGACATCGGTAAACAAGTGTTTTTTTGCCTTTTTCGGAATGCCAATACCGCTGTCTTTGATTTCTATAATGGCTTTTCGTTTCGTGTAATTTAAACTTATGCGGACATCACCCTGCGGCATCGTGTACTTGCAGGCATTGGAAACCAAATTGTCCAGCAGTATTTCGACGATATGCATGTCTGCCATAACATAAACGTTTTCATCGGGCAAAGAGAGACTTAAGTTCAATTGTTTCTTGTCGCACAACGGCTGGAAACCGGCAATCTCTTCGGCAAGGACGTCGTTGAGGTTCAACGGGCTTAATACAGGCTGTTGCTTGTGGGTATCTACCTTTTCAAATTCGAGTAGCTGCGTGATGAGCGTATAGAGCTTGTTCGTGTTGCTGTGCGCCAGTTCCAGGAGGAAAAGGGCTTTGTCCGAGAGTCCCTTTTCCTTATAAAGGTCGTCCAAAGGCGCCATAACAAGTGTTACAGGTGTCCTGATATCATGTGCCGTATCGATGAAGAACCTTATTTTGTCTTCATCGTACCTTTTCTGAAGCTGATTGCTCTTGTAGCGCCAGATAAAGGAAATGACGATACCCGCGACGGCAATGTAAACTGCCCATGCCCACCACGAATTCCACCAGGGTTGAGCGACTTTTATTACAATTGTTCGTTCGGATATAATCTTCCCGTTATTCCGTCGTAAGCTGCGTACTTTGAGGAGATAAGAGCCCGGAGATACATTGGTGTACCTCACCACTCCATTGGACGATAAGTTACTCCATGATTTCTCGTATCCTTCCAGAATATACTGGTAGGCAATGTCTCGCTGAAAACGATAATTGATCGACTCAAAGGTGACTGAGAATGAGTTGTGTTTGTAGTCAAGTTCAATCATGCCTTTAGCCAGCATGTCATAGATAGCAGGACGTAAACGCTTTTCTTCCTCAGCGGGGAGGTAGTCTATGGTCAAGCCGGTAAATCTCAATTGGGCTTGATAGTTTGTCATGCTTATCGCGTCGGGCGTAACCAAGACAACACCGTTCGTGCTGCCATAGGCAAATTTCCCGTCTGTCAGCCGGGCAAAAGAGGATTTGTTATATTCTTTGTCGATATCGCCCACATAATTGAGGTTCGATACCTGGAAGTTTTCGATTAGCGCAAGTCCTTTCCCCGTACTTACCCACAAACGTCCTCTGGCATCTCGTTGCAGGCTATATACGTCGTTGGATGGTAGCCCTTCCTGCGTGGTGAATATTCTTGACTCTCGGCTTCGCATATCATACAGGTTTAGCCCACCCCCTTCTGTTCCCAGCCATACAGTACTGTCGGCATTAAAAAGCATGGATATAATATAGGCGCTGACATTTTGTTCGTGATATTCTTGGGAGCTTGCGTAGCGTTGGATTTCTCCGGTACGTTTATTCACCAGGCAGAACCCATTCACTGTGGCGGCGGCTATTTGGTCATTGTTTACCTCCTCTATGGAATGAATCCACTTAATATCGTATGTTCTTTCGGGGCGTCCCTGATTATCCATCATCAGCAGTTGTCCGTCCAGACCACCCACCCATAGGTTCCCGTCTGTATCTTGTTTGAGCGAAAAAACATAATTTGTTGTAAGTCCTCCCTGCTGTTTGGTAAGATGGCGGACGACCTGTTTCCGGCTGTTCAGAAGGTAGATGCCGTCTCCGTAAGTTCCTGCCCACACTGAGCCATTTTCCCCTTTGCACAAAGCAACAACTACGCCCCCGTTTAACTCATGACTCCACCGATGCGAAGATTTATCGCGGATGCTGATTCCGAAGTCGGTGGCAAACCATAGGTTTCCATTGGTATCTTCTTCGATATCATTGACATTGTTATTTGCCAGTGATTGCGGATTTCCTCTTTGGTGGCTTAATATCGTAATCGGGTATTTCAACAGAATGGCAACAGATACGCCCCCGGTGTAACTTCCTATCCAGATGTTTCCCTGGTTGTCCTTGGTGACAGCATAAATCCCGTTGCCCGGTAAGAAAATGTCGGTACTGTCCTCTGTACTCATCAGCAGATGGTACTTTTTTGAGTCTCGGTCGACTGCATACACACCTCCTCCATCTATTCCTACCAACAAGGTATTCTCATCATAGCTCGTAATTGTTCTTATCGGGTATAGAAAACCGGAACTTTGTTCTTTCAGAGGGAGCAGGGCCGAAGTTTTCAAATCCATCACCCACAGACCATTATTGAAAGTGCCTATCCAGAGTTCATTGTCGGTTAGGTTGTGAAAGAGCGTCTGTGCATCCTTTCCTTTTATCAGCCAATGTGCTTGGTCTAAATGCGCGTACGAAAGTTTTAACACCCCGGTGGATGTACCAACAAAAAGCGATTCGCCTGTAGATATGATGTCATTTACATATTGTCCGCTTAGGACCGGAGTGATCGGTTTATCAGCTTCTTTCTTATACAGCCCTTTGCTAAGTCCCAACCATAATGTTCCGTTCTGATCCAGGCACAACTTGTTTAAAATGATTTCTTCGTTGATAAACTCGGACAAATACATGTACTGTTCAAAATTGTCATCCAGAATCGAATAACGATAGATTCTCCCGGTGTTGTCGTATGCCCATAATCCGTAATGTTTATCATACAGCAAACGAAGTGTACGCCCGCCCATATCACCGTAGTAAAAGTTGCCCGATAACGTATAGCTTTTTATGGTATTGCCGTTATAGCGATCGATTCCTGCTTTTGTGGCAATCCACATTGCGCTGTTCTGATCTTCAACAATTGAAAATACGCGTTGACTGCTGAGCCCCTCCGAATAGCCAATATGCTTGATGTCGAATATATTGTTGGTTAATTCGGCCTTGACGACAACGACCGCCATCGACAATAATATTATTATTGTTAGTTTCAACAGTTTTGTCATAATTACGTTTCACAAATGCATGATAATGGGAAACTGTTTAATATTAGATAAACAGGCACAAATAATTGACTATCAAATTGGCAAATGAAATAAAAATCCATATCCCACATATAGTCAAACACATAAAACACCAAAAGAATGTATTTTACCGACCTAACCGATACCCAATATGATGTAATATTAGCCATTTTAAAGGATAAAGGAAAACGGAACTATTCTTTGATAGAAATATTTAACGGCATCTTCTATGTGCTTAAAACCAGTTGTCAATGGAGGATGGTTCCGAAGTGTTTCCCAAAATGGGAACTCATATATTGCGCCCCATGTACTTTGAGACAAATGTCCGATCGTTGGCTATTCTCCCAGACCTTCACAAAAACCTCATGAACCAAATCTTCAGCATCTGATTCCGATTTTATGATAGAACAAACAAATTTGTTCAATTTTGCCTAAAAGAAAAAGTATACTTCGTCAAAAGCACGCATATCTCCATTGACAAGATCTTCGATGCATCGTTTCTCGATTTTTCCCTTTCCTACATGATTCAAAGTTGATTGAATTCTAAAGATGTTTCAAAAATGTAAAAGATTCCCTTCTTGTCAATTCTAACAAAGAAAGAACTCTCAACATCACATTAAAAGGGCAACAAATAAAAAATCAAAGAATAGCATCGTTGCACTTAACTAGCCGTAAAGTATTTTTATTGCATATCCACTTCTTTAAGAAATATACGGATATGACACGACTGAATATAGAAAAATCAGATCTAAATGCTTAACTTTCGAATTTCGAACGCATATAAGAACCAATATTTATTTGCATCCAGAAATTATTGTAACTAAATTAGACAAATTTTGAAGCGTTCTTTAAATGTGAACAATACGGTGAACTAAAGAATTCACAAGACTATAAATATCTGATATATAAATACATTACGAATCAAGTTCAAATCTTGTCATACCTACCCTATTTCTGTCATACCCATTCTCATCGCTAATCCCTTCATATCTGCCGATATTTTCGAATCGACAATTCGCGCATAAATTTGAGTAGTCTTTATAGAGGTATGCCCTAACATCTTTGAAACAGTTTCCAATGGAACGCCATTCGACAACGTCACCGATGTAGCAAATGTATGTCGAGCCACGTGCATTGATAGGTTCTTGTTTATTCCACAGATCGTCGCTAACTCTTTCAAGTACTCATTCATTTTCTGATTCGAATGTATGGGAAGTAATCTTCTCTTGTTTTCGCTCTGAGGGAAGTCTTTATACTTGTTTAGCACTGCTTTGGCTTTTGGCAATAGCGGAACTCGACACCGAATATCTGTTTTAGTTCGATCAATGATGATCCATTCTTCACCATCATTTCCAATATGAATGTGATCATCACTTAGCTTCTGAAGCTCTGCATAAGCCAATCCGGTATAACAAGCAAAAACAAAGACATCACGAATGATTTCCATTCTTAGCGTGAAGAATTTCTTTCTCTCCAAGTGATAAAGTTCTTGAAGCGTCAGATAATCCCGATGAGTTTCGTTACGCTTCACTTTGAAAGAATTGTATGGATTTACTGATAACAAATTCATAGCTATAGCTGTATTCAATACTTTTTTTAAATGTTTGTGATACGTAAGCGCAGTATTCGGTTTTAACCAAAGGTCTGTTTTAAGATAGAGATCGAACGAATTCAGAAAATTGTAATCAACCATTGATAATAGGAGATCGGTTCTACCAAATCTGATCTTGATGAATTCGGATAATCTAGAATATGTCGTTTTATAATGCTTAAGTGTTCCTTCCGAGTAGTCATTGCCAATTCGTCCTTCTATTCCATTAATAATACCGTCAAGAATTTCAAGCACACCCTTTTCTCCGCTCAGTCCCCGTAGTTTATTTTTCAAATGCATTGCGGAGAACGGCTCCCCTTTCGCCGCTAATTGATTGTAGATGTCTTGAACACGAAAAGCAGTTTTATCTAAGCGACTATTCAGAATTTTGACTTCTTCGGTTCTCCCTTTTACCTGCTGCTTTTCTTCAATCCAGATTACAGGATCAATAAAAATACCGGTCGACAATTCAAAGCGTTGACCATGCATGGTACATCTCAGATAAATCGGGCATTTGTCATCGGTGCGTGATTTTGATTTCTTCAAGGAAAAGTTTACTGTAATTCTCATAACTCAACTCATTTTTATGTTTTAAAAATGGTCTCGTTTCCATACATAAAGTTAAGCTAAGAGGTTCATAAACCCAAGTATCAAAACGAAACAAATTAATTAAATATGAATTGATTATCAAAAACCTACATCGATTGTCGAGACCAATTGAAGTTTATCTATGAACAGGTCTCGATATGGTCTCGTTTGCTTTGCGAATTGGTGCATATTTTGGTGTCTGCCGCAAAATAGAAAAGCACTTAAACCTAAGATTTAAGTGCTTTTAAGTCTTTTTGACTTCTTAATTGGTGACTCAGCTGGGGTTCGAACCCAGGACCCCATCCTTAAAAGGGATGTGCTCTACCAGCTGAGCTACTGAGTCATCCTCATTGTGTAGTGCCCTTTTGTTTAAAGGCGCTGCAAAGGTAAAAACTCAATTTTTATCTGCAAACTTTAGCTTACATTTTTTGAAAAAAAGCTACTCGCAGTTATCAACAGCCCATTGTTAAATGTGACTTCGGGACACAACTAAAAAAAGTTTACATTTGTGCTTTGCTTTTATAAACAATGGAAAACAAAGTTGTCATTATAACCGGTGCATCATCCGGAATCGGTAAAGCTTTAGCCTGTGAGTTTGCCTCAAAAGGAGCAAAACTTGTCTTAGCAGCACGACGCACTGAGTTGCTCGAACAGTTGAAACAGGAACTAAACAACACAGAAGTAATAACACACAAAACAGACGTAAGCAAAGAGGAGGATTGTCGCGAACTCATTGAAATTGCAATCTCCAAGTTTGGAAAAATTGATATCCTTATCAATAACGCCGGAATTTCTATGCGGGCCAATTTTGAGGACGTCGACTTAAGCGTTCTTCAAAAACTAATGGATGTTAATTTTTGGGGAACCGTTTATTGCTCTAAATATGCCCTTCCCCACTTACTAAAAGCCAAAGGGTCGCTTGTCGGAATCATATCTATTGCAGGCTTTGTTGGGCTTCCCGGAAGAACGGGCTATGCAGCATCCAAATTTGCAATACGAGGCTTTTTAGACACTGTGCGCATTGAAAACATAAAGAACGGATTACACGTACTGGTTGCAGCCCCCGGGTTCACATCCTCTGAAGTGCGCAAATCTGCTCTAACAGCCACAGGTGGGAATCAGGGAGAGACTCCGCGAAATGAAGCAAAAATGATGTCGGCTGAGGTTTGTGCCAAATATATCGTAAAAGCCATCGAAAAGCGAAAAAGACAGCTTATCCTGACCTTCCTTGAAGGAAAGATGACTGTTTTCCTTGGAAAATTCTGGCCGGCACTACTCGATAAGTTAACTTTCACACACATGGCGAAAGAGCCGGATTCACCTTTCAAATAACTAACATGCTGGTTCACGAAACGAAAATCCGTGTTTATTATGACGATACGGATAAAATGGGTGTTGTCTACTATGGTAACTATCCGCGCTACTACGAAATCGGACGTAGCGAATTAATCCGAAGCTTAGGAATATCTTACAAAGAAATGGAAGAATCGGGGATCATGCTTCCCGCAAGCAGTCTGAAGATAAACTACATTAAATCGTCTTACTACGATGATCTGCTAACCGTGCGAACGATCATTGAAAAAGTTCCCCAGGTTAAATTCCCGATTAAAACAGAGATATACAACGAAAAGGGTGAGCTAATCAACGAAGGGGAAACCATCTTGGCATTCTTCGACGAAAAAACAGGAAAACCGTGCCGTGCACCCAAGTATTTTACCGATAAGGTAGCAGAAATGATCTAGATGCTGTAGTGCTCAACAAGGGTAAAAACAAAAGTCATCAGCACTATGATGACAATAATAACACCGGCTATTTTATTAAACCACCACAAAACCCGTAGGTTAAATTTATGCCGAAACAAGCTCACCAAACCCGTTAATACCAGCCACCAGCTATTGGCCCCAACAAAAACACCACCAACCATTGATATGGCTTGTGTTGGATTATCCATCTGAAAAACGACGCCGGAACTGGCAAAAACAGCCAAAAAGATAAAAACCACCATCGGATTCGGGAAGGTGATTAGAAAAGTAGACAGGAAATCCTGGAAGTAAGAACTTCCCTTTCTCCGGTATTTTCTCAAATCGGTAACCGGATCTTTGAAGAAGATATGGATTCCCAAAAAAAGCACCATCGCCGCTCCCACAACTTGAAAAGCCAACTGATGAATCCGTATGAAATCGATAATGTAGGTCAAACTGAACCCTGCAACAACTGCATAAATAGCATCAGACACTGATGCTCCCATCCCGGATAAGAATCCACTGATACGATTTTTATTCACCGTCCGCTGAATAATCAATATTCCGATAGGCCCCAACGGCACCGAAACCGCCAACCCAATTATGATCCCCTTTAGAAATAACGACAAAAACATGGTACAAAAATAACATAAAAGCATTTTATCAAAAGTAGAAGAACCGATTTCCTACATTTTTTAACAAATCGCCTCCGTCAGAAAATTTAGTTTGTAATTTTAGGCCTCTTAACAAAAACTACTCTGTCATCAACTAAAATCAACACCATGAGAAAACTGACATTTTTGACACTTTTGACTTTCATTTTAACCCAAACAATGGCACAAGATTTCCAATTGAAGCTTTGGCCCGACGGAGCTCCGAATAAGAACACGCCTCCGGGCGATGAGCAATACTACGAACAGGGTGGCACCTATCGCTACAGCAATATTTCCGAGGCCGAGTTATTTGTCTATTTGCCCGATGAATCTGTAAATACCGGAGCGGCAGTCGTTATATGCCCTGGCGGTGGCTATTGGGTTGAAGCCATTGATCATGAAGGCTTTCAAATCGCTGAATACCTGAAAGAACATGGAATCGCAGCTATTGTCTTAAAATATCGTCTCCCCTATGGCAATTCGGAAATCCCGCTGACTGATGCACTTCAAGCTATGCGCTACGTTCGGTCGAAAGCATCGGAATGGAAAATCGATCCGGGAAAAGTGGGAATTGCCGGAGCTTCAGCCGGTGGACATTTAGCCTCGACAGCAGGAACACATTTTACCATGGGTGATCCTGAAGCAGCTGATCCGTTGATGCAGATCAATAGCCGTCCGGATTTTATGCTTCTACTGTACCCTGTCATCAGTTTTGACGAGAAAATCACCCATACCGGCTCCAGAATCAACCTGATTGGCCAAACCAATGATTGGGAGGTAGCTTCAAAATTCTCGAATGAATTGCATGTTTCCGACGACACGCCACCAACCTTTTTCGTTCTGGCTGATGACGACCACGGCGTGGTACCTGAAAATTCCATCCGGTTCTACATGGCCCTAAAAGAACACAATATCCCGGCTGAATTACACATTTTTGCCAAAGGAGGACATGGCTTTGGAATGAAAAAAATGGACCTGCCGACGGAGAAATGGCCGGACATGTTCGTCGATTGGATGAAAACAATGAAATTTATTTTATAATAAAAATCAATCCTTAGCCTCGGCAAGATTTCCCAAGGCTACGAAAACATTGACTCCAGAGTGATTTCCACCTTGATTCAAACACCAACACAAAGTGTTAAAGGAACAGGAAAATCATTTGGGCTCAATGTTTTCTTTTTATAGAATAAACCACCACAATGACAATCTAAAACTCCGGTCGCCGACTAATATAAAAAAACAGAACACAGTTTAAAACATTAAGACATTTAAAAACTTCAAACAATTTACATCGGCATGCTTTAAGCAATTAGAAATAAAGAGTATCTTCCCACCATGAAAAAGATAGTCAAATACTTTTCCAACCTGTACCATAAATTCGGCATTGGTCTCTACGAATGCTGGATGAATTAGTCGAGTTATTGCTCCCCCTGAATTCTATTCACCCCTTTATAATATCATTTATCAAGAACGCTTTTGTCAGGAATACATCCGCTCGGTCCTGAAAATCCGGTTACAACGAAATTCAGTCAATCAGGTTCATCCGTGTTTTACTGACAACAAGCCAAAACACAAAATCGTAATACATGAAACGTCGTAAACAATTAACAACTGCATTGTTTTTAGTGCTATGCTTTTCGTCGTCCTTTGCCCAGGACATGTTAAGCCGCTACGAGAAAGCGGAAAGCTTTCTTCCGAAGAACATTTATAAACTGGCTAAAAACATCGATCTCCGCCCACATTGGATTGGACAAAGCTCCGATTTTTGGTATGCAGAGCAAACAAAAACGGGTAGTCGATACATGCTTTTCGATTCCCGAAAAACGAAAAGCCAACCAGCCTTTGACCAGGAAGCTTTGGCCAGATTGATCAGCGAAGAAAGTGGCAAAAGTGTATCACCCGACTCTCTCAATCTAATGGATTTGGAGTTTTCTTCCGATAAAAAATCAATCAACTTCAAATTGAAAGACCAGCGTATTTTTGTCAAACTCTCTGACTATACCATTTCCAAAACAGAGGAAAAGCCGGAAGCAACACCAAAATATGAGTCTGTCTCACCAGACAAAAAATGGGTTGTTTCATTGAAACAATACAACCTCTACCTAAAAAACGTGGAGACAGGAGAAGAAACCACACTAACAACCGATGGTGTTGAAAAAAATGAATATGCCAATCCGGCCAACAACTGGGAGAAACTGATTGATATTTCGAAAGGTGACCAATACGATCCCAACATCGACATTCAATGGTCGGAAGATTCCAAAAAGTTTGTCACCTACAAAATCGACCGCTCAAAAATTGGCTTGATGTACCTGTATCAAAGCACTCCGGACAGCGGTTACAGAGCCAAAGTATTGGCCTACGAACGCTCCATCCCGGGCGAACCAACAATTATGCAGCAGTACTATGTTTTCGATGTTGTGACTAAAAAGCAAACGAAACTTGACATCCCGACAATTCCGGATATCTGTATGAGTTTTGGCCCACAATGGATGGATGGTTCAAACAAAATCATGATCGGCGCTTACAAACGTGGCTACCAATCGCAGGATATCTACATGGCCAATTCCAGTAACGGCGACGCAAAAGTCATCCTGCACGAGCAGGCTAAAACAATGATCGAAACACAGCTAACAACTTGCCGCTGGATCAAAAATGACGAAGAGTTTTTGTACACATCTGAACGTAGCGGCTGGAATCATATTTATCGCTACAACAAGGATGGAGCACTGATCAACCAAGTAACAACCGGCGATTTTGTGGTAACCGGCATCAAGGCAATCGATGAAAAAAACAACAAGATCTATTTCACCGCTTGCGGCAAAGACCCGTCAATCGATCCGTACTACTTACAACTCTACAGTGTTCTGATGAATGGAAAAGAATTGAAACTCTTAACGCCAGAGAATGCTTATCACAACGTAACACTTTCGCCCGACTACAAAACATTTGTTGACAATTATTCGCGAATCGACACAAAACCTGTTTCAGTGGTCCGATCGGCAAAAGACGGCAAAATCCTAAGCCAACCGATTACCGCCAACATAGACGTTTTGCTCGCTACCGGATGGCATTTCCCACAACCGTTTAAAACAAAGGCTCGCGATGGCAAGACCGATATCTATGGTGCAATTTATTATCCGTCGGACTTTGACTCAACCAAAACATATCCGGTGATCGACGGAACTTATTCAGGTCCTCAGGCTGTTCGCACGCCAAAAACCTTTAACAGTGCTTTCCGCTCATACGATGTTTCGTTTGCTGAGCTGGGTTTCATCGTTGTTACTGTTGACGGACTGGGAACCGCCATGCGCTCCAAGAAATTCCATGATTTCTCGTACGAAAATCTGGGTGATATTGGTGCTGAAGACCATATTAAAGCCATTAAAAGTCTCGCGAAAAATCATACATCCTTCGATACAACACGCGTTGGGATTTACGGACACTCAGCTGGCGGGTACGACGCTTGTCATGCGTTGCTGACACATCCCGAATTTTATAAAGTTGGCATCTCTTCTGCAGGAAACCATGATCACCGCATTGCCAAAGCCTGGTGGCCAGAACAATACATGGGACCGATTGGCACTCATTACGACGAGCAGTCGAATTTCAACCTGGCGGATAAATTGGAAGGCAAACTATTACTTGTTCACGGAGACTTGGACAACAATGTGAACCCGGCCTCAACCCTGCGCATGGCTGGCGAATTCATCAAGCACAACAAAGATTTTGATATGCTGATTATTCCGAATAAAAATCACGGTAGTGTGTTCGAAGTTCCCTTCTTCCTGCGCAAACGCTGGGATTATTTTGTCGAAAACCTGATGGGTGCTAAGCCTCCTCATAACTACGAGATCAAATCGTACGAATAAATAACGCTAACTGACCTAAAGTTAGTGATCAAAGAAATTCAGCCTGATAACGTTACACACATTATCAGGCTGAATCAATTAAAGCCGAACTTGTAGTCCGAAAACTTGAGATCTTTTCACAAAAAAAAGCGAAACAAAGTTTGCCCTCTCTGTTCCGCTTTAGAAATCGTAATACAATAATAACTTTTAATAGTACAAATCTAGTGAAAAGAATTCGTAACCGTCAACTTTTTTAACGACGAAATTGTCTGAAAATGATCTGACTTAAGGGAATAGCCCAAATTACTGACCTTTGCAAGAAACTGAATCGATTCGTACTCACAAATTTTGGCGACTCCACCATTACAAAATAACTGCCAGAATTGAACCTTCAGAGCTCATCAAGCTGAAAAGTATGTTATTTCGAAAGTGCTCTTCCTACAAATACAAATTCTCCCCGTTCCAATCCGAAACGCTGAAAATATGATGTTCTCCTCCGGTGACAAACAGACCAGCGTTGCTAAATGAGAAACAATTTCCCCCCGATGCTCACCTTTATGGCATTTTAGATATGAAGGCAATACGCAGAACACGCTGCCGCTGCGAGCAAAACTCCGACAAGTCTATTTTTTGAATCTATGAGAAAACGGCACAAAAGATACTGGTATTACCCCAACCTGAATTTGATCGTTCATTTCTACACCTGAACTTATTCAGGGAAATATTTATAGAAATTCTAAGGCAATCTCCTGCTTTACGAACCACTAAATTTTCAAGCATTTTCATCAAATTTTTTATAATTCATTATCGAATTACCACATTTTTTTTCATTTCGTAAGCCACACTTAAACATTAAAACCAATAAAAACATCAGAACAAACAACACGCAACGCCCTATATATATGACAATTACCAAATTTCAACCGATCGACAGATCACAAAACATGCAATCTTTGACTACACATTCGTATCACTTTTTTACACAATTGTTAAAGTTTGTAAAATCGCGAACGACTACTTTGCCGAAAGAGCATTCAGGGAAAGTTGACGTCAGACAAGCCGACCAAAACTTCCTCCTATTTGGCAATAAAATTCTCAGTGTATAATCAGTAAAAATTTAATGAATGAAAAAACTTTGGAACTATGGCGATCAAATTCGATTGTCAAACAAACTTCTCCAATTGATGAGGTTTACGGTTGTTCTTGTTTTATCAGCAATGATCACGAATGCCGCTTATGCGGTTGACACCGATCTTGCGCAAGAAAAAACCATAACAGGACAAGTAAAATCAAAACAAGGCGATCCTATTCCCGGGGCATCGATTCTGATCAAAGGAACCATGAAAGGAACCATTTCTGATATTGATGGTAAGTTCAGCCTCCAGGCTTCATCAGGCGATGTTTTAGTATTTTCCTTTATTGGTTATAAAGATCTTGAGGTTCCCGTCGGACAACAATCTTTCCTGGACATCGCCATGGAGGAAGAGTCCATCGGCATTGGTGAAGTGGTAGCTATTGGTTACGGAACTCAGAAACGCGGTGATGTTACCAGTGCCATCACAACCATTAAATCTGAGGATTTCTCGGTTGGTAAAATCGGCGATGCTGCCGAGTTGGTAAAAGGTAAAATTGCCGGTTTGAGCATTACGAAATCATCAGGTGACCCAAATGCCACATCAACCATTATGCTTCGCGGTATTACAACAATCATGGGTAGTGTTGAACCATTGGTGCTGGTCGACGGTATCGAAGGATCTTTAACAACTGTAGCTCCCGAAAACATTGCATCGATCGATGTACTGAAAGATGCTTCGGCAGCCGCTATTTATGGTACACGGGGTGCAAACGGTGTTATCATTATCACCACCAAATCAGGCACCCGCAATACTGAAACCCGGACTTCTTATTCCAGCTATGTTTCGGTATCAGAATGGTACAAAGAAGCTGACTTCATGGATACACACGATGTAATCTACGGTCGTACAAATTTCAATTACGAAGGATACGATACAGATTGGTTGGCTGCTGTAACCCGCAAGGGAGGATTCACACAAAACCATTCTTTGAGTCTGGAAGGCGGATCGGATAAATCGGCCTACTCAGCAAACGTGACTTATTCTGACGAAGAAGGAATTATGCGTAAGAGTGACAGCAACGACATAAAAACTCAGCTCGACTTCAGTCAGTATGCACTGAATGACATCTTAAAATTCAACGTGAATTTACTGTATTCAACCCATAAGAATACAAACAACAACAATAGCTATGTCTACCGCCAGGCTTTGATCCACAACCCCTCTTCGCCGGTTTACAACGAAGACGGATCATACTACGAAGATTTCAACCTTTTCCAGTATTACAACCCGGTTGCCATTCAAAATGAATTGATCGGCGATACCCGTTCAAAATATGCCCGTATCGTTGGTAATATCACTTTAGAACCGATTAAAGGCTGGAAAACAAACCTGATGGTTTCTAGAAAAGAAACAGAATCAACTTCAGAAAATTACTATACCAGCGAATATTATTCTCAGGCAACAGCCGGTATTCGCGGTACGGCAACAAAATCCTCAGCCAACGGAAAAAGCGATAACCTGGAGTTGACCTCTCGGTACGACTTCACGCTCAACAAAAGCCGCGTAACTGCTCTTGTTGGCTACAGCTACTTGTACAATGTTTATGATGGATTCAGTGCCGGAAACTCAAATTTCCCATCCGAGTCGTATCTCTACAACAATTTATCACAGGGTACTTATCTAACGGATGACGATCATACTCCGAGCATGGGATCGTACAAAAACGATAATACTTTAATTGGTTTCTTCGGACGGGCCACTTACGGCTACGACAACCGATTTAATGCCATGGTGAGTATTCGTCGTGAAGGTTCATCTAAATTTGGTGAAAACAACAAGTGGGGTACCTTCCCTTCCGTTTCACTTGGATGGACCCTAAGCAACGAAGGCTTTATGCAAAGTGCTTCCTGGTTGAATAATTTAAAACTTCGTACCGGCTACGGTGTGACCGGAGTTATTCCCGGCAGTTCTTATTTGTCTCTGACAACTTTCGACTACGACGCCTATGGCCAGCATTTAAGTGCAGGTGGTGATTGGACCCCATCTCTGAAGGTAGCTCAAAACCCGAACCCTGACCTGAAATGGGAAACAACAAGAGAATATAATATTGGAGTTGACTGGTCGATGCTGGATGCACGACTGAGTGGTACAATCGATGTGTATTCGAAAAAAACGGTAGACTTGCTGTATGACTATGCCGTTCCTGTACCTCCAAACATGTACGACTATACAACTGCGAACGTTGGAGAGATGCAAAACCGCGGTATTGAGGTCATGCTGACAGGCGTTCCGGTTAGCAAAAAAGACTTTCAGTGGAATACGACAATAACTCTTTCGCACAATGCGAACAAGCTATTAAGCTTATCCAACGATTTGTATGAAACGGACAACTTTCAGGAAGTTGGAGGCGTAAGCGATCCAATCTCAGTTGCGACACACGCCATGGAAGTCGGACATCGTTTGGGTGATTTCTGGGGATTAAAATCAGTCGGTGTCAGCAAAGACGGTTTTGTTTTAATTGAAGTAAAAGACGCCGACGGAAACTGGACCGTGAAAGAGTTCGACACCAAATACAATGAAGAAGCAAATCGCCAGCGTTTGGGCAACGGTCTCCCACAAATTTATGCCGGTTGGAACAACACCTTCCGCTACAAAAACTTCGATCTGAACTTGCAGTTTACCGGTCAATTCGGCTTCAAGATTCTGAACGTTCAACGTAGTTTCTACGAAAACAATTCAATTGCCTACAACCGCTTAAAATCAGCAGCCGATCTTCATCCTGCAACCGATGTGTACGGCGAGGCTGTTATGGGTGACGATGGCAATCAATTAATGGTCGCATTGTCCAGTTCAATGTCTCAAGGTGTTTGGAGCGATCAAATTGAAGATGGTGATTTTGTCAAGCTAACGAATGCGACACTCGGCTATAATCTGCCAATTACAGGATCATTGAGTAAATACATTCAAAAATTGCGCTTGTATGTGTCAGGTCAAAACCTTTTCACAATTACAGGTTATTCGGGCCTCGATCCTGAAGTGTCTAACTACTTCCTTGCTCCGGGCATCGACGACCGTGATAAGTATCCAACCGTTCGTTCTTACACGTTTGGACTTTCTGTTAACTTTTAAAAACTTGTAAATTATGAAACTCATAAAATATTCAATTTATAGCCTTGTAGTTGGTACTTTAATGCTTGTCGGCTCTTGTACCAACCTGGACGAAACTGTTTACGACCAACTTACTGACGAAACAATTGATGTGAACGATCCCGAGATTGTAGGCTACATGATGGGTGAAGTGTTTGCTCAATTTCGTTTTCTATATTGGGGCTGGAATGGCTACTTCGACGTGATGGAAGAATGTAGCGACACCTACATGACACCCAAACGTATTGGTGTCGGCTGGGGTGACTTATACATCAACATGCACAAACATAGCTGGAATGCAAGTCAGGGACATATTGAAGCTTTGTGGCATTATGCCTATGTCGGCATTGGATATGCAAACACAACACTTGACGTGTTGCCTGAGACAGGTTCAGACCAGGCACAAATGCGTTTTATGCGTGCTCTTAACTACTACGTATTGCTGGATGCCTTCCGCAGCGTTCCGTTGGAAACAACCCAGGACGTTGAAGCCGGCTATTTACCGGAACAAGCTACACCACAGGATATCTTCAACTTCTGTGTAGCGGAATTAGACGCTATCAAAGACGATCTGGGAACAGATAAAACCTTTGGTTATCCAAACAGATATGCAGCTTGCATGGTATTGGCCAAACTTTACCTGAACTACAACACTTATTTTGGAACGAGCGATGATACCTATTATCAAAAAGCATTAGCTGAAGTGGAAGAAATCATCACTGAAGGAGGTTATTCTCTTGCTGCCGATTATTTAGATAATTTCAAACAAGATATCTCTTCTTCACCTGAAGTAATTTTCGCGCTTCCGCTCGATAAAAAGAATGCTTCTCACAACTATTTGGTTAATAAATGTTTGGTTGGTGCCGGTGCTGCGGCCTATGGCTACAATGGCTCACCATGGAACGGTAGCTGTGCTGTACCTCAGTTCATTGAAAGCTACGACGATGCAGACAATCGCCTGGGTTACACATGGGCAGGAGGTGTACAATACATGGCAACTGAAGATTCTAATGGCAACACCGTTCCCCAATCGGGCGATCCAATTGCATTCTCTTCTGATGACTGGGCCGGTGAAGGCCTGTTAAATTACTCCGTTAAAGTTCACTCCATTGACAATCCCGGTGCCTATCAACAAGAAGGCTACCGCTTTGTAAAAAGTGAGATTGTAGCCGGCGACGACGGAACGTATGCTAATGACGTAGCTTTCTTCCGCCTGGCAGATGCCATGTTCATCAAAGCAGAATGTTTGTTGCGTCTTGGACAAGATGAGCAAACAGCAGCCGATCTGATTACTGAAATTCGCAATCGTTCATTCGATTCAGCTGCAAAAGCTGTTCGTACCGTGGCTGACCTTAAAGGCGGAAGTGCTTACGACTACGGACACCGTGAATACACCAGTGAAGGTTATGCCAACTACGATCCTGCATCATACGTGGTTACCAACGAAGGTGGAGATGATATCGAATTGGGTGGTTTATTGGATGACCTGGCCTGGGAATTTGTAGGTGAACATCACCGTCGTCAAGACCTGATTCGTTTCAAAATGGCAGACGGAAGAAATGTGTTTAACGGTAAATCATGGTTCTGTAAAGATGCAACTACTGAAACTCACTGGGATTATTTCCCAATTCCGAAAGCGGCAATCGATGCCAATATTTCACTCGTTCAAAACGATGGATATTCAGGCGCGAATTAATAATTATCAGGCAACTTAAAATTGACAACAATGAACAAGATATATCTATATATTATTCTTTGCATTCTCACTGCCGGGTTTATCAGCTGTGAGGACAATGCAGATTTCAGCAGTCTACACGAACTGACTGCTGACGAGATCGCTGAAATCGCTCGTCAAGATTCGATTGAAGAAGCTGCTAAAAATAAAATCAACGCCAATTTAGTACTCGAGTATTCGGTTGATATCACAACAAGTGGTACGCTTTACGATGGAGTAAGTCTTCCGATTGATATTGACCAAATTGCCGAGCTTTTTGGACTGACTGAAGAAGAAGTTTTGGCCGGTATTGCTGAAGAAAGCGGTGCCCCGGAAATTAAAGGTTTTGCGATGGAAGGTGAAACTCACTCCGATGTCGCTTCAGCAACCAATACCAACTCGACCTGGGGCCACTGGTGGGATGCCGACAATAAAATAACGACTTGGGGTGAAACCGCCATGGTTTTTGCCGAATTCGATTATGAAACCGGTGAATTTGCCATTGGTCAATACCCGGGACATTTGGAAGATGGCCAGACCCTGGAAATCATTGAGGCATTGAAATACAACGAACTGCGCGTAGCCGTAGTTGTTACCATCAATGCTAAAGCTCCGGGACAGGTTTCTGCTGAAGTTGTTAGCACACAAAATATCAGTGTCGATGTTTACCCTCGTTTAGGATATGATGCCGACTCTATTGAGTTTGATTTGGATCAGGCCTTAACTGACCTTGGCGTAAGCTCTATCGATGAAGTTAGTTTCATTGGTGTAAACGAAGATGGATCGTACAACCAAGAACCCGTTATCGACGGAGTAGGTTTTTGGTATGATTTAAACGGATATGTTGGAAGCTGGGGTGAAAACGCAAGTTTCTACACCTACTACGGTGAATTCTCCGATAACGAAATCAGCATCGGACAGTTCCCGGGTAACATTACAGAAGAGCAGACTTACGACATAAAATACGGCATATTTGCCAACAACAAAATCGTAATGCTGGACTTTGCAATTACTGTTGTTCCGTACACGAATCCGGAAACCGCACCGACCGGTGATCCACAGGCCCTGTCATCAGACATTACGCTGAGCAAAGCGTACGGTGATGACTATGCAAGTGTTCAAGCTGATATCAAAGAAACGCTTCGCGATGCCTTTAAAATGACGACCTACGAAATCAGTCGGGCTATTATGACTGGCGAATTGAAATTGTACCAGGGAGCAATCACTGAAACTGATCCTGAATATACCTCTGATGTACCTGGTTACTGGTTAACAGCCGAAGGAACTGCAGGCGGATGGGGAGAAAGCCTGGTTTGGTGCAGCATCGGATATACCGAAACTGAACTGTACCTGTATGGTGGTAATCACCCGGCGAATGCTGTAGCTGGCAATTCCGTAAGCACAACCTATATTGCAACCTTAAATGGCGGTTCAGTTACATTCAACATTACCTTCAACATAGACTAAGGAACGAATGAAAATATCAAAAACAGATATTCAAATGCATAAACCGGGAAAGCCCGGTTTATGCAAATCCATTTTGCTAATCACATTTCTGGCCTTTTCATCTTTTTATTTTGTCGCCTGCGGTAGCGGAGACGATCCCATACACTGGGCACAAAAGGATGAGGCGGAACCGGATCCGGAACCTGTAGATACAACAACTACTCCTTCGGTGACTATCCTTGAAGAATCTGAGGTTCCCGATTTAGACAAATACTACAAACCGGCTGAATTCGCAAGTATGGACATGCTTCGCAGCGACAGCAAATGGTCATTTGTCCGCAGCAAGCAATCGGACCATTTTGTGGTATTTTGGGAAGAAGGTTTTGGTCTTGATCCTAATGCCGACACTATTCCTGCAACCATGAAAGTTGACATCGATGATCTCCTAGTAAAAGCGGAATCATTTTTCGATAAGAATATCAACACGCTTGGATTTGCTGAGTTGGGCGTGGGTAAATCAAATCTGGACACCTACAAAATGGAGATTTACCTGCTTTACCAATCAGAATGGCTAGCGGTCGGAAGTGGATACGATGATATGATCGGTGCTCTTTGGGTAAACCCCAGTACCTGTCAACCAGTAGGATCGACAATTGCACACGAAATTGGGCATAGCTTTCAATACCAGGTGTACGCTGACTTGATCGCTTACGGAGGTATTTCGAACGACTATACGCGTGGTTACCGCTATGGCTTTGGCGGTAATGGCGGAAACGCATTTTGGGAACAGTGTGCACAATGGCAGTCTTTTCAATCTTATCCCGTTGAAGCATTTGCGTCGTACAACTTTTCTGTTTACATGGAAAATTACCACCGAAGTGTTTTTCATGAATGGCAACGTTACGCCAGTTACTGGATGCACTATTACTGGGCTGATAAACACGGGATTGACGAGATTGGCAAACTGTGGCGCGAAGCTGAAAGCCCCGAGGATCCAATCGAAACCTATATGCGGTTAAACTCGCTGAGCATTGAAGAAATGAATGCTGAGCTATATGATGCTGCAGCACATTTTGTCACCTGGGATTTAGATGCCATTCGTGACAACGGAACAAATTACATCGGCAAGCACACCTACAAATTATTTCAACTTGAAGATGGTAGCTACCAGGTAGCCTACAGTCGCTGCCCGGGAACTTCCGGCTATAATGTTATTCCGCTGAACGTTCCTGAAGCGGGAACAGTGGTCACGACAACCTTTACAGGCCTGCTACCAGGTTCTGCTTTGGCTGCTAACGACCCGGGCGAATATTCAGAAAACGGAACAACCATGACCACCACAACCTACAACAACAGCTCGACTACGAGAGCAGGATGGCGTTACGGCTATGTTGCCTTGCTTGAAAGTGGGGAACGCATTTACGGCGAAATGAACAGTGCAACATCAACAGCTGCGGAGATCACGGTGCCTGAAGGTTGTGCAAAACTATGGTTTGTTGTTTTAGGAGCACCAAGTTCATACGAAAGCCACGCCTGGGATGAACTGGAAAGCAACGACGATCAGTGGCCTTACAAAGTAAAATTCAGCAACACCGACATACTGGGCAATGTGACTTTTGAGGGAAATGAAACTCCATCTGACGCAACCTTGACCTTCAATAAAACATTCGCCGTTAACGCTGATGCTTATACGGGCACGTCGGTAACTGTTGATGCAACAGAACTGGCCAATGCCTTTGTACTGCAAAGCTCAGAAATTTCAGAAAAAATGGGCAACGCAGTTACTTTCTATGGTGTTGAATCCGATGGAACACTAAACGCTACAACAACAGCAAACGGATACGGACATTGGTTCGATGCCGATGGCAATGTCTGTAGTTGGGGAGAAGAAGCCAAATTATTCTCTGAATATGATGCTTCAACTTTCACCTTTTCAATCGGTCAATATCCCGGACATTGTGTTTCCGGTGATCAATTTACGATTAAACAAGCATTGGTATATGAATACGAATCAGGCAAGTCCGTTCAGGTTACCTTCGTGTTCAATATCACTTTAGAATAACCAAATCGTCTCGATGATTTTAAATACTGACTTACGGGTAAAAACAATGTTTTTACCCGTAATATTTTTCATATCGACCCTGCTGTTCCCTGGCTGTTCCAACGATGAACCTGCCGAAGATTATAACGGAGAAGAAGTTGCCTCAGAGGCTATTTATCAAGTGGCCCAATTGAATATCTCAACTGAAAATGCCGTAGCGATAACTTCAAAGGATGATTACGTGAATTGCATCATATCCATCAATTCAGAAAATGAAGATTGGTCCTATTCAGGCACCGGTAGGGTTAGAGGTCGAGGCAACTCAACCTGGCTTTGGTATCCGAAAAAACCCTACCGGATAAAACTGGACGATAAAGCTGAGATTCTGGGACTGGCGGCAGACAAGGACTGGGTACTGTTGGCCGATTATCGGGACCCGACTCACCTAATGAACACTTTTGTTTTCACCGTTGGACAAGGGCTGGGACTTCCTTACACCAACCATTCGCGCTACGTTGAAGTAATATTGAACGAAGATTACGTTGGTCTGTATATGCTGACAGAGCAGGTCGAAGAGGGATCAAATCGTGTTGCAATTGATGAGGTTGAAGGACTATTGTTATCCCTCGATGCCGACGACGGACCGGAACTAGCACCCGAAGAAACCGATAATTTTTGGTCGTCGGTTTACCACATGCCGGTTCGTGTAAAAGTTCCGGACATAATAGACGAAAGCCATTTAGCCTCCATTCAAGCTGAATTTGCAAAATTAGAAGCTGCCATTAAAAGTGCTGACTACACAACGGTTGAGCAATTAATGGACATCTCGTCATTTATCAATTTCATGATCATTCAGGAACTGGTTTACAATGTTGAAGTGGCAGCTCCGCGTAGTATTAATCTGTATAGAGACAAAGGCGGAAAGTGGACGATGGGCCCACTTTGGGATTTCGATGCCGGATTCGATTTTGATTGGGCAACGATGTACACAGGCCATGACTACTTTTATAGCTACCGGGAACTGGTTTTGGGAACTAATCCGGTTAACCATACGGGAGGTTACATCGTTCCTGCCTTCTTCACGGACCTCTTCAAAAGTGAACGATTTGTTGATGAATACAAGGCAAATTGGCTCGTGGTGAAAGATCAAATTATGGCGGAATATTGGGAGACAACCCAAACTTTTGCGAATGGTTTTGCAGAGGCGATGGGCAGAGATGCCATTCGTTGGCCGATTGGCAAGAATAATGAGACTGAAACTCAGCGGATGCAACAATGGTTAACGAACCGGGTAAATTACCTGACGAATGTGATCGATAACTACCCTGCAGGAACGAAATAATCCGGGATTGTGATCAACTCCGTCCCTGTTGTACTGTTCGCAGAGAAGCGCAAAAAGCTATAAAAAACAAAAATGTTATTCGTTTTCAATTTTGATTAACAATTTTAGTTGACCAACCGACTTCTGACATTAAAACCGCTCATTTACAACTAATTTAATATTCGATCCGTTCAATCTAAATATTTGCCGTTCTAACAAATTTAGACATGTGGACATTTGTACTATTCTTTTGAACAAACAAAATAGCTGAAACAGTGATTTTATCGGTTCTTTATATTCAGATCGTTCAGACAGAAAATTAAAATAGAAATACAATAATGACTACTATGAAGAATTTTTTATCCCTTATCCTGGTTGTACTTTGTCTGTCTGCAAATGCACAAGACAAACAAACAGCAGGATATCCGATTTCGCCGGTACCATTCACGGCAGTAAAAGTCACTGATTCGTTTTGGGGGCAACGCCTGAAAGCAAGCCGCGAAACAACCATACCTCTCGCCTTTAGCAAATGCGAAGAAACCGGCCGATATGAGAATTTCGTCCATGCAGCCCACCCGAGTGATACGATTAAAGTCACCGGCTTTTCATTTGACGATACCGATGTATATAAAACCATTGAAGGAGCCAGTTACTCCATGCAAACTTACCCCGATCCAAAACTAGACAAATACATCGACAGCGTGTTGACGATTGTCGCCGCAGCGCAAGAACCTGATGGTTATCTCTACACTTCGCGTACGATGAATCCAGCTCACCCACACGAATGGGCCGGAGAACATCGCTGGGAAAAAGAAGAGGATCTCAGCCACGAACTTTACGACCTCGGTCATATGATTGAAGGAGCCATTGCGCACTACCAGGCAACCGGCAAAAGAAATTTCCTGGATATTTCGGAAAAATTTGCTGACTGCGCAGTCCGCGAAGTTGGTCCAAATCCGGGACAGGCAACTGTTGTTCCAGGCCACCAAATTGCTGAAATGGCAATGGCTAAATTGTACGTTTTAACAGGTAAAAAGGAATATCTCGATTTTGCCAAATACCTACTCGACGAGCGTGGTCATACCACTATCAAATCAGAATACAGCCAGTCGCATAGGCCGGTTTTGGAACAGGATGAAGCTGTTGGGCATGCTGTGCGCGCTGCTTACATGTACACCGGCATGGCTGACGTAGCCGCCCTTACCGGCGACACCGCATACATTCACGCCATCGATCGCATTTGGGACAACATCGTTGGCAAGAAACTATACATCACTGGTGGTATCGGAGCAACCGGACATGGTGAAGCGTTCGGAGAAAACTACGAACTACCCAATATGTCAGCTTATTGCGAGACCTGTGCTGCCATCGGGAATGTTTACATGAACTACCGTCTGTTTCTGCTTCATGGTGAATCCAAATACTTCGACGTTTTGGAGCGCACGCTGTACAACGGCCTGATCAGCGGCATCTCGCTCGACGGAGACGGGTTCTTCTACCCTAACCCGCTCGAATCAATCGGCCAGCACCAACGCCAGGCATGGTTTGGATGCGCCTGTTGCCCGTCAAATGTTTGTCGTTTCATTCCTTCATTGCCCGGATACATTTACGCGGTGCACGATAACGATTTATACGTGAACCTTTTCATGTCAAACACTTCTGAAATTGAGGTTGATAAGAAGCTGGTTAGTTTAACGCAATCAACCAAATACCCCTGGAACGGTGACATTGAATTGGAAGTGGCACCGAAGAAAAAACAAAATTTCAACCTAAAAATTCGTATTCCGGGTTGGGTTTTGGGTGAAGTTGTTCCAAGCGATTTATATGCATTCACCGATAAAAAGAAATTAAGCTATTCTGTAAAAGTGAACGACGAAACTGTTGAAAGCGAATTGAAAGATGGCTATTTCACCATCGGTCGAAGCTGGAAAAAGGGCGATAAAGTTTCTATTCACTTCGACATGGAACCACGCACTGTGAAAGCCCACCCGTTGGTTGAAGCTGACCAGGGAAAAATTTCTATTGAACGTGGACCAGTCGTTTATTGTGCCGAGTGGCCCGACAATGATTTCAGTGTGTTGAACGCCATCGTTCCTCAGAAACCGAAATTCAAGGTCGAAAGCAAACCGGACCTGCTTTACGGCTTAAATATGATCTCTACAGATGTCCAACTTTTGTCGTACAACGAAGCCGGTAAAATTGAAGTAAAGGATGCCGAACTGCATATGATTCCTTACTATGCCTGGGCTCACCGCGGCAGTGGCGAAATGGCCGTCTGGCTGGCTAACGAAATCAGCGCAAGCCGCCCGGTACAGCAACCAACCATTGCATCTGAGAGCAAAATTGACGCCTCCCATCTGGTGAAAGCGATCAGCTCCATCAACGACGGGTTGGTGCCGAAAGACGAAAACGACCGCACAGTACCATACTACCACTGGTGGCCGAAAGAAGGGACAACCGAATGGATTTCATACGAATTCGAAGAAGAAAAAACAGTTAGCAGCTCAACAGTTTACTGGTACGACGATGCGCCCTGGGGTGGATGTCGCATTCCTGAATGGTATAAAGTTTATTACAAGGATACAACAGGCGAATGGGTTGCAGTTGAGAATACTTCTGACTACATCGTAAAAAAAGGAATAGCCAACGAGCTTTCGTTTAAGCCTGTAAAAACCACAGCAATTAAGCTCGAAATAAAACTACCGGAAAAGTACGCTACCGGAATTTTTGAATGGTCGTTGGATTAAGTAGTAGAAGGATTAATAAAGATTGGAAGATTATGACACTTAAAAATATTAGCTATTTATTTTTTGCCGGGTTGCTGGCCTTCTCATGTGGCACAAAAAAAGCAGAAATTAATGAGCCGCTCACCCCGGTTCCATTTACAGCGGTGCACCTGACAGATGCTTTTTGGGCACCTAAAATTGAAACAAACAGGACGGTATCGATCCCTTCAGCATTTGGGAAATGTGAAGAAACAGGTCGGTTTGACAATTTCGCCTTAGCCGCTGGTTTAATTGAAGGCGAACACCAAGGAGATTTCCCTTTCGACGACACCGACGTCTACAAGGTATTGGAAGGTGCTTCTTACACGCTGGCTGCAGAATACGATCCGGAACTGGACAGTTTCCTCGACAGCGTAATCACGTTGATTGCTGCAGGACAAGAAGAAGATGGCTACCTAACGACTTGCGTTACCAATAAAGCAGAGCGTCTAAAAGGCTGGTGGGGAAATGGCCGTTGGGACCGTTTAAACAGTCACGAACTATACAACAGCGGTCATCTTTACGAGGCAGCAGTAGCCCATTACCAGGCAACAGGGAAACGCAGTTTACTCAATGTTGCCCTCAAAAATGCCGACTTAGTAAATGAGGTGTTCGGGCCGAACGAAGGACAAAAACATGTGCCTTCCGGTCACCCGATTATTGAAATGGCCTTGGTGAAACTGTACCGCGTAACCAACGATGAAAAATATCTGAAACTGGCGCGCTATTTCATCGATGAAACAGGGAAAGGGACCGACGGGCATAAGCTTAGTGAATATAGCCAGGACCACATGCCGATTGTCGACCAGGCTGAGGCTGTTGGCCACGCTGTTCGTTTAGGCTATTTGTACTCAGGCGTTACCGACGTTGCCTCGTTGCAACACGACCAAGCTTTGCAGGAAGCAACCAAACGTGTTTGGGAAAATGTGGTTTCAAAGAAACTCTACATTACAGGTGGAATCGGACAACTTGCACAAGGCGAAGGCTTTGGAGCAAACTATGACCAGCCCAATATGACAGCTTACTGTGAAACTTGTGCTGCCATCTCGAACGTGTACTGGAACTACCGTCTGTTTTTGAACGAACACGATGCCAAATATTACGACGTGCTGGAACGTTCTTTGTACAATGGCGTTATTTCAGGAGTGTCATTAAGTGGTAACAAATTTTTCTACGACAACCCCTTGGAATCTGCCCACAATCACGATCGGGCACCATGGTTTGGCTGCGCTTGCTGCCCGGGAAACATCACCCGGTTTATGGCATCGGTACCCGGTTACATTTACACCACCGATTCGCATTCGCTTTACGTAAACTTATTCGCTGAAGGCAATGCCAACGTTCCATTAGGAGCCGATACTGTTGCAATCAGCCAACAAACAAAATATCCGTGGGATGGCAAAGTTGAAGTTAAAATCAACAACGCTCCTTCCGGAAAATTCAAGCTAAAAATTCGCATTCCGGGATGGGCGCAAAACACGCCGGTACCATCCGACCTTTACCAATTTGCAACGACAAATAACGAAATTTTCACCCTAACAGTTAATGGTGAAGAAGAATCGGCCGATGTTGAAAAAGGTTACATCAGTCTCTCGAGAAGCTGGAAAGCCGGCGATGTCGTAACACTGGACTTCCCGATGCCTGTCCGAAAGGTACTGGCCAATGAAAACGTAAAGAACGATCAGGGCAAACTCGCCTACCAGCGCGGCCCTATTGTTTTCTGCTTTGAAGACAAAGACAATAACGACGGATTCATGTTTGACAATTTCGCCACTTCCGAAGAAAAAGTTGATGCCGAATTCGACGGCAACTTATTAGGTGGTGTTGTAAAATTGAAGCTAAACGGTAGCCAAGTCAGCATTGAGAACAATGAAAAAATGATTACACCAACGAGCCTGACAGCTATTCCGTACTACGCCTGGAACAACCGCGGAACATCGAACATGCTGGTTTGGTTACCCAACGAAGAAGCAACAACTGTTGTGAAACCGGAGCCCCTGCCATCTATCGAAGCTAAAGCTGTAGCTTCTACCGATTGGGCTCCGGGCTTAAACGATGGTTTCGACCCAAAAAGCTCAGACGATACGGATAAATCTTATTTCTACTGGTGGTTAAAAAAAGGATCTGAAGAATGGGTTGATTACGAATTTGAACAACCAACGATCGTGTCAAAGTCGCAAGTTTACTGGTTAAACATGGACCATTACGATGGAAACTACCGTGTTCCGGAAAACTGGACATTGCAATATAAGGACAGTAAAGGCAATTGGCATCCTGTTGAAACAAGTGATGAATACGGAGTCGCTTTAGACCAGTACAATACTATCAACTTTAAACCCGTAAAAACGAAAGCTATCCGTCTTCAGGCTCAGTTACAAAAAGACGAATCGGCAGGAATATTAGAGTGGAAAGTCAACTAGTACTGGCTATTTATGCAAGACAACAATTAAAATTGAAAATACAATGGAATTAAAAAGATTAACGCTACTGCTTATTGCCAGCTTTTGCCTGGTTCAATTTTCATCAGCAAAAGATAAAAAAGATGACTGTAGTTCTGAAACGGAATATATAATCACTGCTCCCCCTGCTTCACTAAATCTGGATTCTTTCTACAAAAAATATTCAGATGTCAATGGCATTGACATTATGAGCTCATGGCGTGTCCCCGACTCTGCCTTTGTTCAGGCATGTCGCATCATTGATTTCATGACCAAAGATTTGCCAAAAGAGGTGCTGAATCAGATGGTGAAAATGAATGCCCGTTTAGGAATCATGGCTCGTTACGAGGGCACAACAGATATTCCGGAGCATGCCGATCTGGCGAACGACACAACCCTGAATTGGGACTTACGCGCCCGCGGTCTGGGAGGAGATATGAATTTGCCGTTAACAACATGTGCGGAAGAAAACCTCCTGTGTTACCAAATCGACAAGTACCACGCTGAAGATATCACGATCCACGAGTTCTCCCATGCCATTCACCTGATCGGCATTGCGCCCCTGGATTCAACCTTCAACGATTTACTGCAAACAACACTTGACGCCGCCGTTGCTGCCGGCAAGTATGAAAAAACCTACGCGAAAACCGATATTTACGAGTATTGGGCGGAAGGCGTTCAAGACTGGTTTAATGTAAACGCTGAAGTTCTAACCCCCGATGGGAAACATAACTGGGTTAATACGCGCGAAGATCTGAAAAAGTACGATCCTGCCTTATATGAAATTATCAGTAAGTATTTTTCAGCGTTTGAAACAAGCCCTTCGTGCCACAGTGCAGGAAACTTGTACACCGAATAAAGCAACACGTTACATATGAAAATAAAACTCCTCATTCATAGTCTGACAGCACTAACAATCGCTTGTTCGATGAGTCGTTGCCAACCGAAAAACGACCCTCATATTCGTGCAAACGGGCGTGAGGTTGTCGAATTCAAGGTGCTGACCTTCCCTCTGGAGGATGTAAAATTGCTTGATGGCCCTTTTAAGAAGGCGACTGAACTCAATGTTGAATCACTGCTGAACTACGAGCCGGATTGCTTGCTGGCAAAATTCCGCACCGAAGCCGGCTTGGAGCCCAAAGCAGAGCATTACCACGGCTGGGAAGACAATACCATTGCTGGGCACAGCCTGGGGCACTACCTGTCAGCCATCTGCATGATGTACAAAACCACCGGTGATGAACAGTTTTTAAAACGGGTAAAATACATCGTTGATGAGTTGGAAGAATGTCAAAAAGCTGATGGCGACGGATACATCGGTGCTTTCCCTGATGGGAAACGCATTCTGGAAGAAGAAGTCGCCAAGGGTGACATTCGTTCTCAAGGCTTCGATCTGAATGGTATTTGGGTGCCTTTTTATACCCAGCACAAAGTCATGATGGGTTTGATGGATGCCTACAAGCTCTGTGGCATTCAAAAGGCGTTGACGATCGAAATGCAGTTTGCCGATTGGCTGGACACCGTTGTTAGAGATCTGAATGATGATCAAATTCAGGAAATGCTGAACTGCGAACATGGCGGCATTAATGAGGCTTTAGCTGAATTGTTCGAAGCGACAGGCAAAGCCAAATATATGGGAATGACAAATTCATTCTATCACAAAGTTATTTTGGATTCGCTCGCACACGAAAAGGATATTCTTCCAGGGAAACATGCAAACACTCAGATTCCAAAGCTGGTTGGTCTGGCCCGGATTTATGAGTTAACCGGCAATGAAGACGACAGAACAGCTGCCGAATTCTTTTGGGATCGTGTGGTACGCCACCATTCTTACGTAACCGGCGGACACTGCGATCATGAATATTTTGGCCCACCCGATACGCTTCGTAACCGGTTGAGCGACGGCACGACCGAAACCTGCAACGTGTATAACATGCTGAAGCTTTCGAATCACCTCTTTGAATGGGACGCCAATCCCGAAGTTGCTGACTTTTACGAACGTGCTTTGTTCAATCACATTTTGTCGTCTCAAAATCCGCACGACGGTCGCGTGATTTACAACCTGTCGCTCGAAATGGGTGGCCACAAAGTATACCAGGATCCGCTGTGGTTCACCTGTTGTGTAGGAACCGGCATGGAAAACCACTCAAAATACGGACGGAATATTTATTACCACAACAACGAAGAATTATACGTCAGTCAGTTTATCGCTTCTGAGTTGACTTGGCAGAACAAAGGATTAAGGCTTACACAAGAGACCGGATATCCGGACGAACAGGCTACGAAACTAATCGTCAATACTGACAAACCGCTTGAGCTAACTTTGCAATTGCGCTATCCCTATTGGGCAAACCAAGGTTTCGAAATCAGTGTAAACGGAGAAAAGCAAAACATCGAAACTGAACCCGGGAGTTTTGTGGCTTTAAAACGCAAATGGCAGGACGGTGATATTGTCGAAATGAAGATGCCATTCAGCCTGCGTTTGGAAAGTATGCCCGACGATTCGAGCCGGGCAGCTGTGATGTACGGCCCGTTGGTATTGGCCGGCGATTTGGGCCCTGAGAATGATCCTAAAGCAGGCGAACTGATGTATGTTCCAGTATTGATGGCCGAGTCCCGGAATCCGGCCGATTGGATGGAAGCCGTGCCGGGAGAACCCAATACGTTTAAAACAAAGAATATTGGCCGTCCGCGCGACGTTGTTTTCAAGCCCTTTTATGAAACACATGAAAGACGTTACTCGGTCTATTTCGATTTTTTCAACGAACAGAATTGGAATGAAAAGCAGGCTGAATACCGGGCGAAACAAGAGCAGCAAAAGAAAATTGAACGCATGACGATTGACTATTTTCAGATGGGAGAAATGCAACCGGAACGCGACCATAACTTCGCAGCTGAAAACGCGTTCAACGACCAGTTCAAACAAAAACGTTACCGACAAGCCGACCGAGGCGGATGGTTCTCATTCGATATGGGCGTGTATTCGGGACAACCAATGGCCTTGGCGTTTGAATACTGGGGAGGTTTCCCCGGATCATTAACATTCGATATTTTGGTTGAAGGAACCAAGATTGCGACAGAAAACCTGTCGAATGCCAAACCGGGTGAGTTCTTCTACAAAATTTACGAACTTCCGGACAGTCTGACTGTCAACGGAGGAAAAATAAAGGTGAAATTGGCTCCTCACAAAGGTCATCGCGCCGGACCGGTTTTTAGCGTGCGAACAATGAAAAGATAAGTCAATCTATATCCCAAATTCGAAATTCCTGAAGTTCAAACTTGGGAATTAATCAAGAAAATTAAAGTCAAAGATTCCTATCTTTGACTTTAATCTTTTTAGCGGTTCATTTGTGAAGCCAATCACTACTCTCGTAATTCATACCAAATTCAAACAACATGGATTCAAAAATTCACCCCGTAAACGTCTTTAAATTTTGCCCTTGTTGCGGCTCTTCAAATTATATCACTTCAGGTCCCCGCTCCAAACATTGTGAGGACTGCTCATTCGATTATTTTTTCAACGCTTCGGCAGCTGCCAGCGCACTTATTTTTGACGAAAAAGGGCGTCTGATGTTAACCCGCAGGGCAATTAATCCACACAAGGGAAAGCTGGACTTGCCGGGAGGCTTTGTCGAACATGACGAGACAGCTGAACAGGCGATTATTCGTGAGCTAAATGAAGAATTGGGAGCAGAAGTGGAGGAAATGAGTTTCTTCGGAACATTTCCCAATCAGTATGAATTTTCGGGTATGATTGTTTTTACACTCGATTCAACTTTTATCATCAAACTCAAATCCTTGGAAAATCTGAAGCCTCAGGATGATATCACTGCTGTCGAGTATCATCACCTCCACGATATCGATCTGGATGAACTGCCTTTTTTGTCCATGCGCAACACGATTGAACAATTACAGAAAACCAGAAAATAGTCTTAATTAAGATGGAAAACAGTATCAAAGAACGCCTTGCAAGTTTAAGGCTCGAAATGAAAAAATTAGGTTTGGACGCCTGGTATTTGTCAGGAACAGATCCACACCTGAGTGAATATCTGCCTGATTATTGGAAAATCAGAACATTTATTAGCGGATTTAACGGATCCTTCGGATTCCTCGTGGTTACGTTAAACGATGCGGCCTTATGGACTGACTCAAGGTATTTCCTGCAAGCGGCAGAACAGTTGAAAGATACCGGTATCCAATTGATGAAACTTCGGATGGAGGGAACTCCAACTCCGGCTAAATGGTTGGGCCAAGTTTTAAAGGAAGATGGTGTTGTTGGAACGGATGCAGCTTGTATGTCAACAGCGTCGTACAAAAGTATGCGCACCGGTTTGGCTGCTGAAAGTTTACAATTGAAAGATTGTGGCGACCTGATGGAAACAGTCTGGATTAACCGACCAATCCTTCCTCCCGACCCGATCTTTGAACACGATGTAAAATATGCCGGACAATCTCGATTGGAGAAGATCGCTGTTATCAGAAAAGAGCTCAAAGCATCGAAAGCACAAGCAATTCTGCTTACGGCATTGGATGATATTGCCTGGACTTTCAATCTGCGTGGCACCGATATTACTTACAACCCGGTTTTCGTTTCGTTTGCGTTAATTACTGAAAATGATATTCAACTTTACCTGAATTTGGACAAAGTTTCGGCCGACCTACAAAAGAAATTAGGCGAAGAAGGAATTCTACTAAAAGAATACGCAGAAGTTTACACTGACCTGATAACGATCGCCGGAAAAATACTCGTCGATCCGGATCGAACAAACCAAGCACTGGTTGAAGCAATTTCGCCCGAAGCTGGCATTCAGTTCCAACTCTCAACAGCGGCTATTTTAAAGGCGATAAAATCGGAACATGAGTTGAAAATGTTTGAAATAGCCATGCAAAAAGACGGAGTTGCGATGGTGAAATTCCTCTACTGGCTCAACAGTACGGTTGGTAAGAAAGCCTTTAACGAATACGATGTTTTACTCAAGTTGGAAGAATTCCGCTCACAGCAAGAAGGATTCAAGGGAAGCAGCTTCTATGCTATTGTTGGTTACAATGAAAATGGTGCAGTTGTACACCGATCGGTTACTCCCGAGACTGCTGCATCGATTGAAGCTAACGGAATTCTGTTGTTCGACTCAGGTGGTCAATATTTGGAAGGCTCAACCGACATTACCCGCACTGTTAGTTTGAGCGAGCCAAACGAATTGGCGAAGGAAGACTATACGCTGGCACTAAAAGGAACAATTGGCTTGGCTGAACTGAAATTTCCGGCGAACACGGCCGGATGCAACCTCGATTTAGCTGCACGACATGCGCTTTGGCAAACCGGCAGAAACTACGGACATGGCACAGGGCATGGCATTGGATTTTTCCTGAATGTTCATGAAGGACCGATGAGTATTCGCCAGGAATACAACGATCGGGTTATTGAGCCGGGCATGGTTCTTTCTGACGAACCTGCTTTTTACCGGGAAGGTTTATACGGAATTCGAATCGAGAATGTAATTGCCTGTAAAGATTGGAAAACCAACGAATACGGCCGCTTTCTGAAGTTTGACACGTTAACACTTTGTCCGATTGACACCCGGTTAATCGAGAAGAAACTGTTGACCGAGGCTGAAGTAAACTGGCTAAACAGCTATCACGAACGTTGCAACCTGGAACTTTCGCCTTCGTTGAACGAAGAAGAAAAAAACTTCCTAAAAGAAATTACACAAGCAATTTAAACATAAAAAAAACGCCGGCTAAGAGACCGGCGTTTTTCATATATCTTTCAAAATATCTTATTCGTTCATCGAAATCAGGAATTCTTCAATCGATCCTGCTCTCATAATCCGGGTTTTAATGAACTCCATTGCTTCCAACGAATTCATATCAGCCAGATAATTACGTAAAATCCAGATCTTATCCATAATTGGTTTCGGCATCAACATATCTTCACGACGCGTGCTTGACGAAACAATATCCACAGCAGGGAACATACGTTTGTTCGACAATTTACGATCCAACTGCAATTCCATGTTACCGGTACCTTTGAATTCTTCGAAGATCACATCGTCCATTTTAGAGCCAGTCTCAGTCAACGCAGTTGCCAGGATTGTTAATGAGCCACCTTCTTCAATATTCCGGGCAGCACCAAAGAAACGTTTAGGTTTGTGCAATGCATTGGCATCAACCCCACCCGACAATACTTTACCTGAAGCTGGTGCAACGGTGTTGTAAGCACGGGCCAAACGAGTAATAGAGTCCAGCAGAATAACGACGTCGTGACCACACTCGGTCAAACGTTTTGCCTTTTCCAGCACCATTCCTGCAACACGTACGTGGCGGTCAGCCGGCTCGTCGAAAGTTGACGAAATAACCTCAGCATTCACGCTTCTAGCCATATCTGTCACCTCTTCCGGACGTTCATCAATCAGCAAAACAATCATATATACTTCTGGGTGGTTTGCCGCAATTGCATTGGCAATCTCCTTCAGCAACATGGTCTTACCTGTTTTAGGCTGTGCTACGATCAATCCACGCTGTCCTTTTCCGATTGGCGCAAACAAATCAACAACGCGTGTCGAAAGGTTATCGTGACCATTACCGGTCAAATTGAATTTTTCAGTCGGGAAAAGTGGAGTCAAGTGATCAAATGGTACACGATCGCGGATATAATCCGGTGTACGACCATTGATTGACAGCACTTTGATCAGAGGGAAATACTTTTCGCCTTCTTTCGGAGGACGAATGGTTCCTTCCACAGTATCACCTGTTTTCAGTCCAAACAATTTAATCTGAGACTGTGAAACATAAATATCATCAGGTGAGTTTAAATAATTATAATCACTTGAACGCAAAAAGCCATAACCATCAGGCATTATTTCCAATACACCTGCATTGGTAATAATACCTTCAAACTCGTAAGGTTTTTCGCCTCCGCCTTGTCTTTTGGGACCTTGCTGGTTATCCCACTTTTGCACGGGTTTATTTTTGGGGCGCTGATCTTTGTAATCTTTTTGCTGATCACGTGTAAATTCTTTCTTCGGCTCTTGTGGAGCTGCTTGCGTCGCGGGAGCATCTTTTTCCTTTGGTTTATCTTGCTCCGAGCGGTCTTCCACCTTGATCACTCTTGGTGATCTTTGTTCTTGAACAGGTACATCCTCTTTTTTATCCTCAGACCGAACCTCATCAACTTCAGGCTCTTTCAGCTTTTGTTTCTTCGCAAAATCGAAAGCTGAAGCGGCTTTAATTACCACCGCAGTACGACGACGTTTTTTAGGTTGTTCTTCCTTGGAATCCTGGTTTTTATCAGCTACAGGTTTACTTTCCTCATTTTTGTTTTCCTGTTTAACATTCTTTGCCGGAGTGGCTTTTATTCTGGGGCTATTATCCTTGGAGGTTTCGGATTTCTTTTCAGAGGCAAGAATAGCCTGGGTATCAAGTATTTTATAAATCAAATCCTGTTTCTTATAGGATTCTACTTTTTTGATTTTAAGCTCTTTTGCTATTTCCCGCAAGTCAGGAAGTAACTTTCTGCTTAATTCAATAATATCGTACATATTTTGAAAATTAATTTACAACCCAAAAGTTATCTGGAGAAGTATGTGATGATAAAAGGATTAAGAATTTGGATTTAATAGATTCTCGCGAATTATTCTGCAATTATAACCAATAACTAAATAAAACCAAAAAAAAAACAGTTTTTTTAATCATCGTCACAGCTCACATTCGGTGCACTTTACACAAATCCAAACAAACCTTTAAAATAAATGTTCGTTCATGAGGCGAAACAGCCAGTTCACCACTCAAAACCACTCTTTCGTAAAAATCACGATTAGTTTTTCTTAAATCACCCCTTTAATGATTAATTTCGACCAATAAACAATAACCAATTATATTGGTTTAAGTATATGACCAAACTCTAAAGTACTAACATAACTCGGTAACCACATGAGGCAGCTAAAGATAACCAAGCAAGTTACAAATAGGGAAACTTTATCTCTTGATAAGTACCTTCATGAGATCGGCAAAGTAGAGCTATTGAGTGCTGATAAAGAAGTGGAGTTAGCCAAACGAATTAGAAAAGGCGACCGCCAAGCGTTGGAAGAGTTAATTAAAGCTAACCTGCGTTTTGTCGTTTCCGTCTCCAAGCAATACCAAAACCAAGGCTTAAGCCTACCCGACCTGATTAATGAAGGTAATTTGGGCTTAATTAAAGCCGCTCAACGTTTTGATGAGACCCGTGGATTTAAGTTCATTTCATATGCCGTTTGGTGGATTCGTCAGTCGATTCTGCAAGCCCTTGCTGAACAAGCACGAATTGTTCGTCTCCCATTAAATAAGATCGGATCAATTAACAAAATTAATCGTACGTTTTCGAAACTGGAACAAGAGTTCCAGCGCGAGCCAACCCCTGAAGAAGTCGCTACCATTTTGGAAACATCATCCGATATGGTTGAAGAAGCAATCAAGGTTTCAAACCATCATGTATCGATGGATGCTCCGCTTCGGGATGAAGACGACAACAGCCTGTACGATGTAATGCTGAATGACGAATCGCCCAGCCCCGACAGTGGCTTAATCACAAATTCACTTCGCAAAGAAATTGAACGGACCCTTTCAACTTTGGGAGAACGTGAATCTGAAATCCTGAAACACTATTTTGGGTTGAATGGCTATCGTCAACATACCCTGGAAGAGATCGGCGATGTCTTTAACTTAACCCGCGAACGTGTGCGTCAGATAAAAGAGAAATCAATAAAGAAACTGAAAAATAACTATCGAAACCGACTGCTGAAAGCATACCTCGGACAATAATCCTTTTTTTTCAGTTAACTTATTTTCCTAAATGATCTAAAAACTTACTTTTGGGTCAAATTCATGTTTATGTCGAAAAGATTAGTTGCTCCCTCGATCCTATCAGCCGATTTCAACCGGTTGGGCCAGGATATTGAAATGATCAATAACAGTGAAGCTGATTACATTCACTGTGATGTGATGGATGGTGTATTTGTCCCGAATATTTCGTTTGGAATACCGATTATTCAGCATGTCTATAAAATTGCCAGCAAACCGCTTGACGTTCACCTCATGATCGTCAATCCGGATCAATATGTTGAAACCTTCAAAGAAGCGGGAGCCTCAATCTTAACAGTACATTACGAAGCTTGCACACACCTTCATCGCACAATCAGTAAGATTAAAAGCACCGGAATGAAAGCAAGTGTATGCCTAAATCCACATACGCCTGTTCATTCGTTGGAGGACATTATCGGCGATTTAGATATGGTATTGCTGATGTCGGTGAATCCCGGCTTTGGTGGGCAAAAATTTATTGAGAATACCTACGACAAAGTTCGCAAAGTGCGCCAATTGATTGATGCGAAAAACCCTCAATGCCTGATTGAAATTGATGGCGGTGTAAATTACGACACCGGTAAAAAGTTGATCGAAGCAGGAGCTGATGTACTGGTTGCAGGAAGTTTTGTTTTCGGATCAAGCTCCCCAACAGAAACAATTAGTAAGTTGAAATTAGTGTAGCGGTACACATTGATTTTTGCCGACTGTATCGCAATTCTTAGCCGCCAACAATTCCCGTGCGCTGCATTCGGTTGTACATCCGCTACATTTTCCGCCAGTCTGCGATTTTTTCGATTGTGAAGTTATTCGCTCAATAACTTTAAAAAAGCGGAATCCGCTAGCACCAGCGGCTATTGCCAAAATTAGATATGTTATTATTTCCTGAATCATTTCAACTACTAAATACCATTTGGAGCAAGATTGTTCAAACTAACTCAAAAGCCAGGAACTGACAATCAGCGTTAAATAGGCCATTAACCAAGCAAGCGCAGTTGTATATACCATGGTAAATACAGCCCAAAACACTTTACCCGATTCATTTCGAATGGCTGCTATAACCCCAATACAAGGGAAGTAAATCAAAATAAAAATCAGGAAAGCTAAAGCAACTGGCATCGAAATAACGGCTTCTCCCATTTTGTCCCCGGTTTCATAGCGCTCCAGTCTTAACTTCTCAGCCAGCGAAAGTGAATTATCGGCTTCAACCTGGTAAAGGACTCCCAGCGTACTGACGACGATCTCTTTAGCCGGTAAACCAGCTACCAGCCCGATACTCATTTTCCAGTCGAAGCCCAATGGACGCATGACCGGCTCAATTAGCTGACCAACTTGTCCTAAATATGAATTTCGCAAACGAACCGACTCTTGCTCTACCTGAAGATGTTGAATTTGCTCGTTCCGATCGGGAGTATTACTTGTTTCCAACTGTGCAATTTGAGTTCCAATTGCTTCCGATTCAACATTCTGTCGTGGAAAATATCCCAGCGCCCAAACGATTACAACGCCAACTAAAATAACGCCGGCAATTTTACGAAGGTACTGGTAGCTTTTATCCCACATGTGCACCAAAATATTTCGGAAGGTCGGAACCCTGTAAGGAGGCAACTCCAATACAAAAGGTGTCTCTTTATTTCGGAAAATCGTTTTATTAAATAATTGAGCGATCAAAAAAGCGATCAAAATCCCGGCAAAATAGATTCCCCCTAAAACCAAAGCCGGTGAGTTTGGGAAAAAAGCAGAAATAAACAAAACATAAACCGGTAACCGTGCGCTACACGACATGAACGGAATAATCAGCATGGTCAGTAATCGATCGCCCGGATTACGGAGAGTACGTGTTGCCATAATTGCAGGAACATTACATCCAAAGCCCATAATCATTGGAATAAACGAGCGCCCATGCAAACCAAAAAAGTGCATGACCTTGTCCATAATAAAAGCCGCACGAGCCATATAGCCGGAGTCCTCCATCAAAGAGATGAAGAAAAATAAAATGAGAATATTGGGTAAAAAAACCAACACACTGCCGGTTCCGTCAATAATTCCATTTGTCAGCAAATCCCGTAGCATGCCCGCGCCCATTAGATTGTGCACGGTATCGCCCAATAAGGCAACAAATGCTTCAATCCATCCCATTGGATATGCGCCCAGTGTAAATGTGGCATAAAACGTTCCGAATATGAGCAGAATAAAAATCGGCATCCCGAAAAGCGGATGCGTTAAAATTTTATCAATTCTCTCGGAGCGCGAATCTTTTGCCCTTAATTTTTGCTTAAAAGTTTCCTTTAGCGCGCCGGCGATAAAGCCATATTTTGCATCTGTAATGATCGTTTCGCTATCCTCGTTAAACAGGGTTTCAATACGCGTACACTCTTCTTTTGTGACAGATTTAATCTCATCAAAGTTGGTGTATTTCGAGAGGTTGAATAGCGTTTCGTTATCTTTTTCAAGCAGCTTCAACGCCAAAAAACGCGAGGAAATTTTATCGGTAATCGGTCTGTTTTGTTTTACTTTTTCGCGAATTCGTTTGATGGATTTTTCAATTTCCATCCCGTAATTGATATGAATGTGCCGGACTATAGGATCCCGATCTTCGTACACATCAATTGCCTTTTGCAGCAATTCATCAATCCCCTTCCCCTTTGAACTAACCGTTGGTATGAATGGAATTCCGGTTAGCTTAGCCAGCTTTTCGTAGTTAAAAACACTTTTATTACGAATCAATTCATCGTACATATTCAAGGCACAAACCACCTTAATATCCATATCGATGAGCTGGGTTGTTAAAAAGAGATTTCGTTCCAGATTTGAAGAATCCACAACATTTAGTACGATATCCGGAGTCTCTTTCCAAATAAACTTCCGAACGTAAATTTCTTCCGGAGAATAAGCTGTTAGCGAGTACGTTCCGGGCAGATCAATCAAATTAAATTTGTAGCCAAATTTCTTGAATGAAGCCTTCTTTGCATCAACGGTTACACCACTGTAGTTCCCGACGTGTTCTTTCGATCCGGACAAGAAATTAAACAAGGTTGTTTTTCCGCAATTAGGGTTTCCGACTAAGGCAATATTAATGACTTTCCCTTTCTCTGTAGCCGACCGTTTCAGAATCTCCCGGTCGATTACACCTTCATAATCCGGTGTTGGAGTCAGCTTGGCTTCGTCCAACGAAACAACCTCAATCAAATTAGCTTCAGAACGTCGTAAGGTAATGTTGTAATCCATTATCTTAAACTCGATGGGGCCTTTAAAAGGCGTGTTTTTAACCACCTTCACTTCTTTTCCTTTAACAAATCCCATTTCGGTGATCCGCTTACGGAAAGAACCATGCCCAAGCACCTTCGTTATGATAACTGATTCGCTATTTTTTATTTCTGAAAGTCTCACCCGATGTTATCCTTACCCTAATTTGATTTAAATAAAAATAGACTTGCAAAGATAATCTAGTTTTTAAAATAACTTTAAAAAAATACGAATAGCCCACCAAGCTCTACCCTTTCGTTTATCTTTGTAGGCTTACACATTTGACTATGGAAGAAAATAATAATCTGAAAAAGATCCAGGAGGCCATCGAATCTCTGCCTGATAACTTCAGTATTCTGGAGGAACAAATTGATGTGGAGCTTCAGATGCAATATTTTGAATTCACCAAAGACAAAACCAACAACCAGGGAATTGAAGACTTTGAAGCTGCCGAAGCGCAACTATATGACCCGGAAATCAGTGAAACAGACAAAAAGAAATTATTGGTTCGATTAGCTGGGCACGACAAAGTAGAGTCTTTTAGAATTATTGAACGTTTTAGAACGCAAGCTGAAGGTCCGATGCGCAATTGGGCTATCCTGGCGATACAAGAAGCCCGAATGATTTTGCAAAGTTCGTTGCTGGATGAACAGCAGGTATACATATCCACCGGATTAGGAGGAAAAGGGCAGAATATTCGTTATTTCATCACTTTGCTGAACCAAGATATTGAAGAAGATTTCACCCCTACGCAGAAAAAGCTCATCGAGACAGAATTTCAGTATTTTCTGAATAAGAGCGAAGGAGAATTGGAAGAGATGAATTTCGACAAAGGTTTCGCACTTGGTCTTTTTCTGTTCCCGCTAAAAAAGAACCTGCAGGATATCTTCAAGTCCTTTATTGAGGAATGCAATCAATACGGGAATTTCCTGCGTGAAGATGTAATCATCACCAATGTGAAACAATTATCGATCGACGAAATAAGAACCTTCCTGAACCAGGAAGAAAATATAGATGAAGAAGAAAATGACACATAAGAAAATTAACCTGGCTCTACAGGTGCTACCTCAAGCTGAAGGAAAAAACAGTTACGATTTAGTTGATGATGCCATTGCCGAAATTGAAGCATCGGGATTGAAGTATAAAGTGTGCCCTTTTGAAACCGTTATTGAAGGTTATTATGACGAAGTAATGGATTTGGTGAAGCGTGTTCATATCGCTTTGGAAAAAAGTGGGACAAAAAAACTAATGACTTACATCAAAATACAAACTGTGTTTCAAGAAGATGTAACGATTGAAGACAAAATACACAAATACGAATAGAAAAAACTCGCTGTAATATTTGCGGATTAAATCTTAAAAACACTATATTTGCAGCGCTTTTAGCAAATGGCTTCGTAGCTTAATGGATAGAGCATCTGACTACGGATCAGAAGGTTGCAGGTTCGAGTCTTGCCGAGGTCACTAAAAAGGGTTATCAATTTTTGATGACCCTTTTTCATTTTTCAAGAGCAGCGATGAGAATTCATAAAAGACTTGATCGAACAAGTAAAACTTTTTGAAAAAATTTGCTGGTTTCAAACGAAAAATACTATATTTGCACCGCATTTAAGAAATGGCTCCGTAGCTTAATGGATAGAGCATCTGACTACGGATCAGAAGGTTGCAGGTTCGAGTCTTGCCGGGGTCACGAAAAAGGTTGTCTATTTTTGACAACCTTTTTTCGTTTATTGCAATCCCACACCAAATTAGGCTCCTCTCGCTGTCCCCATTGAATTAAAACAACTACTTTACAGATTAAGACATTGCGCCACATTTAACTCACAAAAGCCCTACAATCAAGTTACATTCTAACTTCAACCATAACTCCAAAAAATCGCAACAAATACTCCTCAATAAAAGTATAAGAACAAATTAGTTGTCACTTTTTTCATTAACCATATAACCTTTCAAATCATGGAAAAAAGATTCAACATCTACAGCCAGGGGTTACTCATCCTAAAAGATGACACATTAATGAAGTTCAAAAAAAGTCTTCGAAAAAGAGGCATCCGAAAAGAATTAGACAGACTTAAATCCAGCGAATTTTACGTCTACTTAGATCCTGAAACCGGAAGACAGTGGGAGTATGAAAGGGTGATGTAATCGTTAACTCATCGGTGAAAAGATTCGCGAAATTCACCATCATATTAAAACACAAAAAAGAGCAATTCTTCCGAATTGCTCTTTTTAATTGGTGACTCAGCTGGGATTTGAACCTATCTCTATTTCCAGCTGATTATCAATATTTTCGCAAACGCCTAAATCTAAAGGTCTCGATATAGTCTCGATTGATAATCAATACATTACAATACAAATATAGGCAAATTTAATTGAATGATCCAATTAAAAACTTGTAACATCAGTACTGTTACCGTATCATTCTAACACGTCAATATAAAAAACCAAAGAGCCAGATCGGAACTTTATTCCCATTTCCAATCTCAATATCGTCCGCAGCAATCAAATAATTATCCAGGTGCTTCACCTGGGAAGCATTCTTATTTTTACCACCAACTTCAATCGTTAATCCATTTATTGCAAAATCTCCTTCCGACGGTGAACTGGCTTGCATCCCGGTATTCAATAACTGGTTTAAAACAAATGTCTCCCTGATATTTCCCATATCCGGCTTTTCTTTTAACGCAAAGGCGAGATTTGTGTTTTCCAAAAATATCTTATCCGGCTTTTGTAGGGTAGATACTCCCTTGCCTTCTGAACTCAACGTATTCAGCAACCTAGCATCTTTCAATTGGTAAATGTATTGGTACACGCTATCCCTGCTCAGATCCAGCTTACGGGATAACGCTGCAATATTCGGTTTGAATGGCACCGACTCTGAAATAACACCCAACAGTTTCTTAATTTTTGTTGCCGTTCCTGTGTTATACCCCGCAATATAAGCCAGATCCGTATCAACAATCGTATTGATAACCTGGTTTAATTTCAGCAAATAGGAATCCTCTCCTTCTACAATTATAGGCAAGTACCCTACTTGTAGATATTTCTGAAAGGCAGGCAATGGCCGGAAGCCATCCGTTATCATCCGGCTCAGTTTTCGGTGATCACTAATTATATCATCGATACTTACTGCATCAAAGCTTATCTCACTGGTAAATAACAAGTACTCCCGAAAAGAGAGGCCTGCAAGCAGATAACTAACGACCCTCCTACTTAAATCTGCTTCACCACGATAGATGTCCAGAGCAGAAGAAGCAGAAAAAATAACCTTCATATCTGGCAAGCCGTCATAGATGTTTTTCAATTCGACGGACCAGTTAGCGTATTTATGAACTTCATCAATAAACAGGATCTTTCCGCCTTGCTTATACCAATCATTGGCTGTTTCCAATAAGGTATGATTGTAAAACCAGGTATGATCCGCAGTAATATAAAGCGCATTAGATGGTAAGCCGAGATCATATTTCAAATGCTGCAACATCAGTGTTGTTTTACCTGCTCCACGAGGCCCCTTGATACCAACCATCCGTTGGCCCCAATTAATTTGTTTATGCAAATATCTTCGAAAATCATTGGTTACCGGACGCAACAGGTTTTCCTGAAATTCAAATAGTACATCCATAATTCTGTCGATTTAATACGACAAAAATAATATAAAAATGTCGATTCAAATCGACATTTTTATATTGACACCATTATTTCTTGCTACAAATCAATTAATTTGGGTGAGCATACAAGTTCTTGAATAAGTCAAACGACCAAAAAATAGAACTTAATCTGGTTTTCAACCTCTTTGATTTTCTCATCCAAGGTGGATTTGATTTCGTCCATCACGGCTGAGACAACCGGGGTATTCGAAGTTTTGAACTCCTTCCCCGAAGCATCCCGAAGGAAGACGGTAGCTCCCATCCCGTCGGCACCTAACGAAAAGGTCTGAAGGTTCCGATTTGTATCGGTCAGCTTTCGCCACTTTTCAATGAGCATGCTCAAGTCTTCCACTTTCTGAATTCGCTTTTCAAGCGATGGAATTTCAGCGATTGCCTTTTCTTCCTTTTTAACTACTTCCATCGAAGTTTTCACTTGTTCTTTACTCTCAACTTTCTTAGCTGTATTAGTCATACCTTTTACTCCTGCCCTGGAGATTTATCTTGGCATCTGGCACGCCGGTTAAAATTTCGGCGTCCCCGGCATTGAGCTGCAACGGATTAGGGCAAGCGTCGAACGCGAGTGAGATTTACATGCTCTTGCCCGTTCCGTTGAGCGTAAATAACTTTGCCTGCAATTTTAGATGGAGTGTTTTATCTACCAAAATGTAACGAACAAAAAAGGGGGCACATTTTGCCCCTCTAAAATTCAAACAACAATTGCTGCCCGGCTCCCATTGCTGGTCTTGGATTGTCAACTAGCTCAAGCTTCTTTTCTGGTAATCTCAACACCATATAGCTTTCCGTTTCAGTGATCTCGCGGATATAGGGTACTCCGTGCTCCGGGTGAAGTTCAATCCGCCAACCCGTATAAAACCGGTTGGCCAGCGTATCCATCCAGCAAACTTCACCTAAAAGTCCGTTCAGGCATAGGTTAATCAAGCACATCATCGTGCAGGTGCGGTCGATATCGGCTCCGAAAAACAGACAGTCCCGCTCTATTTTTGCAGCAGCCAGCAGCATCCGACCGGAACCGCAGCAACAATCGGCAACCCGCTCTCCAAATCCTACAGGATTAGTCATTCGGACCATTAATTCACATACCGGTTCCGGGGTAAAGAATTGCCCGTTGTGACCATGACTGATATATTCCATGTAAAAGTCACCGAAACCATCTTTCAGGCCTGCTCCATTATTGTCCATTTCCAGGACCAATACCCCAAAAGCTTCGGCCATCAGGTAGGCGTCCGGCTTCTCGTAATTCCGGACAATTTCGTGGTACCGATCTTCTTTTGCACCTACGGATAAGGCGCAAACTGTCATCTCAAGAAAATCATCAAAAACAGAATTCAAACCGTACTTGTAAGCGATCTGAAGAATATACTGGGAAAAACCATTTAACTGATTCATAATCGTTGATTTTAAGTGTTCAATTGTAATTATCTACAATGAAAGAGCGAAGGCTAACTTGCCTTCGCTATCTGTGGAACTAACTGGTTCTTGCTAGCCGGTCGCGGTTCGGATTGATGTTCCAAAATGTAATCGACAGCTTTCTGAGCCATGGAGGACGCAATCAACAGCATCTTCTTATCTTCCTTGAACTTGCGAATCCAGCTTTTGATGTATGCAGCGCTGTTATCTATCGTAGCATTTTGGATACCTGTCAGGTAACATAGAAAGGACGCTCCCATCTCGGCTACAAGTTCTTCGAAACTGTAGTCCCTGGAATTGAATCGATGATCAGGGAGTTTTTCATGTCTTCCTGTCCGGTTGATATGCCCCGTTGCGTGGGTTGCTTCATGGTAGAGAACCGCGTAAAACTGTTCATCCTTATAAAAGGTTCGCGGATTAGGCATTCCAATATAATCCCCGGAAGGTGAATAGAAGGCATGTGATTGGTCATACCTGATTTGGGGACAATCCGTCCAACACTCTATAACCTGTTCTGCCTGTGCAATCGGGTCAAAATCATGGTCATGAGCTTCTGATGACGGAATCTTACTTTCGTCAATACCTTCGGTTTGTTTCAGGTTGAAAACGGTGTAATACCTCAAAAACGGAACTTGGTCAATACTCCCGTCCTTTTCTTCTTTCTCCAATATCTTCCAGAAAACAACAGGGAAGCCCTTCTCCCCTTTCAAAACATGACCTCCAAGTTCTTTAACCTGGTTAAAGGTGAGAAAATACGGTGATCCGAATTTATCAGCAACAGTCAATAATAACCAGAAATTGAATCCCCTGTAAACTTTACGGTGAATCATATTCTGCGGTAAACCGTTTTCTACTTTCCACGGCATCTGCCACGGAATAACACCTTTTTCCAAACGTTCAATAATCAGGTTCGTAACCATTTAATAAATATCAAATGAAGATTTCATAGGAATTTGCTGCTGCCCTACAGACTTATTTTGGCACCCTCTTGAACCAAGGGAATCTCTGGCACGCCATTAAACTTAAATTTTTGGCGTACCTCCATTGAGCTATCCCGGATTAGGTCAACGGGGTGCATGTCATTCCGATAATAATCGGAATGAACGCATCCGAAGGAAACGAGCCACGAAAAGCGAGTTCCCCTTTACCGTTCCGGGAAGCGTAAATAACTTTGACAGAAATTTGAGTGTAATAGGTAAAATAACCTATAAGAAGAATATCCATGAAAACCAGCGTATTTGACTTTCACTAACCAATGGAAGAACTAAACGAAAAACAAGAGCATGGAGTGGTTGTCTTTAAATTGAAATGATATCTAAGGCAACTGACGCCCAAAAAGTCACGATCCAACATGCTTTAAAATACGAACAAAAAAGGGGAAATTCCCCTTTCGCTCAGTCGTCTTCTGGCAGCATGATGAAAATTGCTGGAGCTGGATTATCAATATCATGGGCTGAAACAACAGCCTTTAAGGTAACCAACCGGGTTTCGGGCTCCGATTGGAGTTCCCGTTTCTCATTATCCAGCCAACTCATATCTACTGGAAGCTGGAACAGCACTTTGAAAAACAATAGCGCACCACCCTTTGACTTTCTAGCCTGAACGGCGAACATAAACAACAAATCCCACAATCGACCATCCAAATCCTGATGCTCCATACCATCAGGTTTCCGGATGTACCGGTTCCATACCGTTCCGGTCATTAACACCGGGTAAACAATTCCTGCTTCTTCCGAAATCTTGCTATCAACTGGGACCAACACGCCATCTTCGACAGCTTGCTTGGTTGTGTAAGAAGAAATGATTTGAAACTCTTTTGACATGTAAAACACCCATGCCCTTGGGATTTTTGTTGGCATCTGGCTCGCCGGTTAAACTCAAATTTTGAGTTTCTACCATTGAGCTATCACGCATTAAGGCAAGGGGAACGCGAGAGCGGGATTCATATACCCTTGCCTATTCCGGGAAGCGATCAATAACTTTCGGCAAATTTGAGGAGTAACAACACTCTAAATCTACCATCACTCCGATCAACCGAGGAGTCTTCTGTAATAGAAGAATTGTGAAGTTCACCAAGTTCTTGTATATTTCTAAAATGCACTCCAGAAACATCATTCAATACAACTCAAACTCGGGTTGCTGATCTACCTTGGAAAGTGGCCTTTAATCAAATATTCTATTCTTTCCCAACATATCATTAATCGTATTAATGTGCTGAATCTGGATCTCAGGATTCTCGCCTACTTTAACGGCATACCTGAGGAAGTCTATAATTTCCCACTTACCGGTATAAAGCGCAGGCCTACCTATTTTCGTTAAAATGTCGAGCACTTCGTCTACCCGCTCCGATTTTACCAGGTAAGTGCCCTGCGGGATATAACTGACAGCTTTTAGCTCACAATTACCATAAAACACCACAACCGAATAAATAGGTATGTCTTCAGATCCGGTAAGTTTATTTTTCAATGCTCTTATATGGTTGTTATTCTGAAGAATTGGATTATATATGCGATATTTTTCCCGGCCATACCCCAAAACCTGAGTCCACTGACGCTGATTTCCGGTTCCAAATAACCAACCGCTGTATTCCTTCACCTCAAAAACAATAATTCCGATCTCAGTCATCACAACGACATCAATTTGTGAGAAATCTCCGCTTGGCTTCTCAACATACAGATCGTGAAATATTTCGTCGGCAGATATTCCTCGCTTCCTCAGTCTTAAGACCAGGTCACGCTCACTTCTTGTACCTCTTTTAAATGTTGTAACCGATTTGATCAAGTTGTGATCTCTTATTAAGCAGTATATGCGAATAAAGCCTACAAGAAAAACGATAGCAAAAACCAGCCATAGCACAGCGGTACTATATTCCTCAAGAAATACCTGGCCCCAAGCAACCATCTGCTCAATATTGATTTTGCCTTCTTGCATTATTTAACAACAAACTATCTTAGTCATATTTGTCCATGAACCACGCGATTTCGGCGCGCGGGGGCGCCTTCCTTACTCAAGGTTTATTTTAATATTTTCAACAACAAGAGAAACATCTTTGCGAATCTCTTGTCCTGTATATCTTAATACTTTGAACCCTAGTTTTTGAAGTTCTCTGTCAATATTTCGATCTCGCAGTGCTTGCTTTTCAGTCCTCTCATGATAAGTGTGACCATCAGCGTAGACACACAGTTTCGCACCTTCTTTTTCTACATAAAAATCTGGGATCGTTAAGATGTGGTCAAAATCAATTTCTTTGGGGAACTCGTAATAACTTCCATCCTTATTAATCCTTCGTTGTATAACAGGCTTAATCTCTTGCGCCCTCAATTCCAAAAGCAAATTTCGCTCTAAAGGACTGTCACATTTTATAATACAATCGAAGCACTCATGCCACTTAAATTTACATTTATTACAAAGTGTCCAATTGCTTCGTAAATCCCAAAATTCTCTAATCCTTTTTGCATCTTCACCTGAACAATTGAATGTTTCAGAAATTTTGGTCAATCCAGTCACATTGTTTATTTCCTCTAATAGCCCCTTTAATGCATTTTCTGTTATTTCTCGGGACATCTCCCAGTTGTCCAATTTAATTGAAAGTTTGTATGTACCTTTTTTAATTAATTGAATAGAAACCGGATTCCTATTATCAGCCATTGTTTTATTTTTTATTTAAGAATTACACTCCTTAATCACTCACTAAACAAACCACTTCAGTTATCCCCACAAGTAACCCTAATCAGTTTTTTTAACCTTTGCTAAAGATTCGGGACATTTCTTTACATCATACTCTTTTAGAACATTTTTAAGCGATTTATTAATCACAAGCAGCTTTGACTGAATACCTTCCATACCATATTTTTTCTCGAGTAACTCTTGCGTGATATATGCTCTTCCATTATATAGACCCAATTCCTTTTCCCCAGCACTAATCACCTCGCCATCTTTTTCTCGCACAGATAATTCCGTGGAAGAATATACTATTGAAGGAGCTTGGCCATCTTCGATTAAACCGCTACCAGATAGCAAATCAACAGTAATTAATTTGTCTTCCTCATCTTTTAATATAAGATCAACCGGAGCAAAAAACGGTTCATAATCTCGAAGTCCGTCACTATTAACAGAAACTTTAGCTTTATAAACCCGATATCCATTCTTTTTCAAATATCGGTCAATAGCATGTACCCTTTCATCTAGTATTACCTTTCGCTTACTCTTGATGTAGAAATAGATAAGTGATTCCAAACTTTTCCCAACCGCACTATTAGCCGGGACATAGTTGTGTTCTCCCCCATTCAAATATAACATTAGCTTTCTAGTTCCAAACTTCCTTGCCGAATTCTTGGCATCTGGTTCCATTGTTTTCCACTTTTTCTGAATTACATCAGGAGTAAGTTTAAAAAACTCAATAGGCAACCATTCCTCACTGTATTTCCCTTTGGCAACATTAAACCATTGCACTTTGACCTTAATTGATGCAATTTTCTTTTCCAAATAGTCTTGCTTCTCGTTTTGCCACTCAGATTGACTTTCTCTTTTGGAATCCTTTATGATAAAAGAAGACGATACAAACCGATCATTTTCTCTTGCTTGATTTTTAACCTCCTTATAGCGTTCAATAATTGTAGTTCGAAGAAACACTTGTGTTGGTATTGAAATATCGGCGGGAAGATCATCCTTTTTTACTGATTCAATTTCACCAGGGAATTTTAGTAACGCTTCTTCTTTAAACCAAGCTTCCTGGAAACTACCTAGTTTTGAATCATACCAAACACACACATACTTTGTTTTCAGTTTTGAGATTTCTTTAACTTCTCCTGTTTCTATATCAAGCTCTTTCTTCTGCTCAATACTTTGAGTGTACTCCTTCACCATCATCAACGGATAGTTATCCGACGAACAGGAAATGGTACTCCCAACGTATTTATAATCTTCTTCAGATTTATTCTCCTCAAAATTTCGAAAATAGGGATGATTGTATATGCCAACTAACTGGCCAATCTCGAAAGGTTTACTCATGGGGTTGATCTTTTGTCTACTAAATTAAATATTATTTTTTAAATTTGGTAAGTTTCTGAAACCATGAGCCGGGAGCCTGTTACTGTTAGTACCATTGTGTTCTAAATTAATTTTTAGAATCAACTATCATTTTTAGAGATGGTAGGATCGAGTAGTTAATGCAATTTTCTTAAAGATTGAATCTTCCATCGTTAAGAAATTTGCCGTGTCTGCCAGCCTGTTGAGCATATGCACAACAAGCTGACAGCATAGGGATACTGCTAGTTCATTGAAGAAATCGTTCATGTGTATGTCATTTATTTGCGTTATCATGGAGCCAATGGCTACAACTGTCAAAGTATAATGTAAAGAGAACTCGGGAACCCGGGTTGCGGTACAACTGAAAAGTGTAAACAAGCTTCGTTAACGATATCTCTGTATGGTTTCAGGAACTTTTTACTATGAAACAAAAGGATTGGTTTAAACCACGAGGCTATCGCCACATTGACAATAAAATTACCCTTGCGGAGAAGTCCGTAATTTTAAAAAAAGTATCGAATGAACGATACGTGGCTAAACATGCCTTCCTTCCACTGCTTTACAAAACAATTTCGGAACGGAAATACAAGAAGCTTGAATACAGCGACGGTGTTTTTTACCGGTCTCACTCGGATCGTAAAACAGGTGAATCAACAAAAAAGGTAAGACCAATTCATTACGCTGCTCACATTGATGCTCACATCTACGCCTATTACAATCACAAAAAATTGACTCCTGCGTACGAAGACCTTTTAAGGCGAACACCGGGCTTATCTGATTGTATTTCGGCTTACCGACAGATTCCGGCTCCCGAAGGATTTCGTAATAAATCGAATATACACTTTGCCAAAGATGCGTTTGATGAAATAAAACGACGTGGTGAATGCATGGCGATTGCTATCGATGTTAAAAGCTTCTTTTCAACTCTCAACCATAAAATTTTATTGGAGCGCTGGAAAGAGGTATTAAACGTAAAACGTCTGCCTGACGACCATTTCAATGTTTATAAATCCATCACTCAGTTTCGTTATATCAATTTAAATGATTTGCGAACGGTAAAAGGTGGTTTTGATGAACGAGAGATTGCCAAATACCAGAAAAATGGAATCGACGCTTTCTTTAGTTCGATGGATGACTTCAGGAAGCGATTAAAAGCAAAAGATTTTATTGTTCGGAGGAATCAATTTCACAAGCAGGAAGATGGGAAACGCTATCTTGTAGGTATACCACAAGGGTTACCCGTCAGCGCCCTTTTGGCCAACATTTATATGTATCAATTCGATCAGGCCGTGTATAATGAATTATACCTGAAACACAAGGTATTTTACCGCCGGTATTCGGATGACATTGTTTTGGTTTGTAATATTGATCAACAAAAGTTCGTTGAGGAATTTATCCGCAATACGATTTCAGGAGACCTCACCAAGCTGAAACTCTCTGAAAACAAAACAGAACGTACTCTCTTTCGCTATGACCAAATCGGATCTACAAAAAGATTGCAATGCTATGCCATTGATCCCAATGGAGAACAAAAAGTAAATGTTCCTTTTAACTATTTAGGCTTCCAATTCTATGGCTATCAAACCCTGGTAAAAAACAATCGCATATCTAATTTTTACCGCCGTATGAAAAGGGTTGTAAGGCGGCAACATCTAAAAGCAGAAAAAGCTAAAGAAAAGAACTTAACTGATATCAAGGTTATTTATAAATCTCGTCTCTACCGCCTTTTCTCTTACAAAGGAATCAAGAAAAGAGAACTCCCAAATCAAAAACGTTACATATTAACCTGTAATAATCTAGGCTATTGGAATAGAGAATTGCTTGAATTGGAAAACAAACATCGTGGCAACGCGATTAAATATGCATACAAAGCCGCAGAAATCATGGAAGCCCCCGAAATAAAAAAGCAGTATCGGAATCATTTTAAAATTCTTCAAAAAACAATCGCGAAGCATGGTTTTGATAATCAATAGTAGATTTCTTGCACATGCGTGTAGAACGGATCACATCAGCCAATCTAAAATTGTTGATTCAAATTCTAATTACCTGCTCAAATGAAAGCAATGATCTGCTGTAGAAAAACCTGTTCACTTTTCATAATACAATGAATCCAAAAAAGCTGCTCTTGAATTACTCACTTGCTTTTCTCTGTTGTTTTGAGGTTTGGGATTCAACCACCATTCTGCTTTATAAACCTGCAAAATGATATCCTCCCAGTAGCTTTCATAGGTCAGGCTTGATTGTTTGATACCAAAAGCCCCACAAAGAGCCGGCTTATTCTTACTATCCAGACACACAAAAACATCAGGACGCTTCATTGCCAATAATCTTGTTGCGGTCCCAATATTGTATATCTTCAACTGAATTGGGACAATTTGTCTTCGAAATTAATGAGTGCTTAATTCATTAACTTTAAAGAAATAAATTGTTATGAGCGATCAAAAAAGGGCTCTATCAGCCGAACAAACAATCAGAGAAATTAAGCGTCGTACCCGGAAACTTTATTCAGCGGAAGAAAAGATCCGTATTGTATTGGAAGGCTTGCGAGGAGAAGACACCATAGCTGAGCTATGCCGACGAGAAGGCATCAACAGCAACCTTTACTATACCTGGAGTAAGGATTTCCTGGAAGCCGGTAAAAAACGCTTATCCGGCGATTTCAAGAGAGAAGCAAACAGTAGTGAAGTTGCAGATCTGCGCCAACAGAACCGGGATTTAAAACAGCTTTTAGCGGAACAGGCACTCGAGCTTTGGATGGCAAAAAAAAATCTGACTGGATTAGAATAAACAAGGCCTATATGAGACGAAGTGCACATGAAAAGAAGACCATCATTGACCTGGTGGAACGTTCCGAAATTGGCGTGAAACGGACTCTGCAGGAACTTGGAATACCGCGCAGTAACTTTTATCGTTGGTATGCTGCCTACAAAGAATACGGCTACGATGGGTTACTCCCGCAAAAGAGTACCAGGAACCAGTACTGGAACAGAATACCGGAAACAGAAAGACAAGAGATCCTGGAGTATTCCCTGGATTACGAAGATCTTTCACCACGGGAATTAGCCTTCAAGTATACTGATGAAAAGAAACGCTACATCAGTGAAAGCAGCGTTTACAGAATACTTAAAAGCCATGGATTGATTACGAGTCCAGCCTGGATTGTTATGCAGGCTTCGGATGAGTACAAGCATAAAACAAGTCGGCCAAATCAAATGTGGCAAACTGATTTTACCTATTTAAAAGTACAAGGCTGGGGCTGGGATTACTTGGCAACAATACTGGATGATTATTCCCGGTATGTTGTTCATTGGGAGCTGTGTAAGACGATGCAGAAAGATGACGTGGAACGAGTCGTTCAGCACGCGCTTCAAAAAGAAGGAATCAGCAAGCAGAACGCTCCCAAGTTGCTTTCAGATAATGGTCCTTGCTATATCGCCAATGGGTTGGATGAATACTTATCGAATCTAGGTGTTGACCATATTCGAGGGAAACCATTGCATCCACAAACACAGGGGAAGATCGAACGTTGGCACAGATCCATGAAGAACGTGATTAAGTTGCAACATTACTATTTACCGTCAGCATTGCAGCACGAAATCGACGGTTTTGTAGATTATTACAACAATGACCGGTATCATGAATCATTATCGAATCTAACGCCGGAATCAGTGTATCGCAACTACGGTTCACAGATTTTAAAAGAGCGAAAGCGAATAAAAATTAGTACTCTAAATCACAGAAGACGACTAAACAAAAAAGTCTCTTAAATTCAATTTGATTATTAAAAAGTACTCATTAAATTGTGATGGAGATATGTCCCGATTGGTTTGACGTTAAACATTCCCTGAATCGTTTGCATATGTGCAAATTTAAAAATATTACGATCCTTCAAACAATAATATTTTACTAATAGAGAAACTGCCTTTTTACTCTCCTTTATTTTTCAAGAGCTTTACCAGTTATTAATTTGCGCCAAAGTCTTTCAAGACTATCGGATAACCGGAAGCAACACATTATGTGATATCTTTTGTGCTTTCTCAAGTTTTCAAAATACTGACTTATTTTGATCTCAAATAAGGAGCTGAGCGCTCAACTCAAAATACAACTTACTTGTAAACAATATCTTACAGACCTTCTATTTTCTGTTCACTCAGAAGAAAAGGTACTACTTGAATCTCAAGCCAATCAAGATACACAATGAACAGTATTCAATATTTAGCAAACAATTTTAACACATCAATAGTAAATTAAAATCTTAAATTGCGATTTTTTCTGTTGTTTTCGAATCTTGCGAAGTATATGAATGTATTAATCATACTAGGACATCCAGACACTAAAAGCTTTAACCATGCCGTTGCACAAACCTGTATTTCACAACTTGAGGCAAATGTCCACTCAGTTTTCTTTCATGATTTACATGCAGAGAACTTCAATCCTGTGAGTCATGTTAATAGTAAAAACTCTGAAATTAAATTAGATCCACAAATACAACTTCACTGCGACGACTTAATAAATAGCGATGGAATTATTATAATTCATCCCATTTGGTGGGGACAACCTCCTGCAATCATTAAAGGTTGGTTAGACAGAGTTCTTTTACCTGGAATTGCCTACAAATTTATTACAAATGAGGTGGAAAAGCATATTCCAAAGGGTTTGTTAAAGGCCCATAACGCCATAGTTTTAAATACTTCAAATTCGCCTTATCACAAAAAGGATAGCCCCCAGGAATCTATATGGAAAAACAACATTTTCAACTTTTGTGGAGTTAAAGAAATTGAGTACAGGAACTTCTGCCTAGTTAAAGAAAGTGATGACGCTCGGAGAAATCAATGGCTCAAAAAAATTGAGGATTTAATAAATACCACCTTTCCTAAACAATAGTAATATGCAATTAAGCCTTGATGAACATATAAATAGATTTGTCCCCTTAAGCGAAAGCGAAAAACAAATACTGAGCTCGTTTACTAAATCACAGGTTGTTAAACGCAGGGGAATTTTGCTTTCAAATGGAGAAGTTAGCAGGTCGTTATATTTTGTTGAAAAAGGGTGCCTGCGAATGTATTTCATTAATGATAAATCGGCAGAACAAATTACTCAGTTCGCCTTAGAAGGTTGGTGGCTTACGGACTTCTTTAGTTTTATGGACAACACTCCTTCAGACTATTTTATTCAGACGATTGAGGCCTCGAAATTGGTTTCGATTGATCGACTGGCTTTCGATGAATTACTAAAAGCCGTTCCTAAACTAGAGCGGTATTTTAGAATAATCATGCAGAAAAATCTTGCTGCATCTCAACTACGAACCAAGTATTTGTATGAAATGTCAAAAGAAGAATTTTATTATCATTTCAGTAGTAATTTCCCGGAATTTATGCAACGCGTCCCCCAATATATGGTTGCATCTTATCTTGGACTTACTCCGGAGTATGTCAGCGAATTGAGAAAAAGGAATTCTTAGTTCGTTCTTAAACCAGCTTAATTTATTCGATACATCCTTCATCTACTTTTGTATTGTCGTTCGGTTGCTATTGACAAGATTTCAATAGCAACTGTTAAAGTTGGCAGAATGAATAATAGCATTACATTACCGGAGCATATAAAAAAGTTCATTGGACTTAATCCTGATGAAGAAAAGGTAATTCAGAAGGTTACAAAAACTTTCCATCTGCGTCAATCCGACTTTCTATTAAGAAAGAACCAGACTTGTCTCTCCCATTATTATGTAAATTCTGGTTGTTTGCGAATGTATTTTTTAGATGAACATTCAATAGAACATATCCTTCAATTTGCCATTGAAGGATGGTGGATAACTGATTACAACAGTCTTATTCGTCGACATTCATCGGAGTACTATATTCAAGCGACTGAACAGTCTGTAGTTATTGAATTAGATAAGGATAGTTATGGGCGATTGATTAAGAAAATTCCCAAACTTGGAATTTACTTTAATAACATTATGCAGATAAATTTGGCTGCAGTGCAAACGAAAACCAAATTTCTGCGAACCATGTCAAATGAGGAGTTATATCTTCACTTTAGTAACTCATTTCCCGCTTTTGTTGACCGTGTCCCCAAAGAAATGGTTGAATCTTACCTTGGAATCTTCGCATAAAAATAGAAGTAAATATAGTTTTCTTAAACCAGCTTAATTTTTTCAATATCGCGGTGAAGTACGTTTGTAATGTCATTTAGTGAGAATATAAAATGAAAGATTATGGAAGCAAAAGAAAAAGTATTAGAAGTAATGAAAAACGATGGTTCACCTTTAAATGCTGGTAAAATTACAGAGCTATCTGGTCTCGACCGTAAAGTTGTAGACAAGGCAATGGCTGAATTAAAAAAAGAAGGAACTATTATTTCCCCAAAACGATGCTATTGGCAGGCAAAGTAATGCATGTCAAGAAATTAATCACAATCAGAAACAAAATTTCATATAAATTTAAATATTACAACAATGTCAAAAACTATTTTCTTAGCAGGAGCTACCGGAGCAATCGGTCAGGTTCTTTCACCGTTACTTATTAAAAATGGGTGGAAAGTATATGGAACAACTCGCTCGAAACAGAAAGTTTCTTTACTCAATGAAATGGGTGTGGAACCAGTAGTTGTAGATGTTTATGAAGCGCAGAAATTAAAAGATATTCTTGCTGATATTAAGCCAGAAGTCGTAATTCACCAGCTTACAGATCTACCATATGCTTTAAATGCCGATGAAATGGAAGCTGCATTGGTAAGTAATGCGCGTTTACGGACAGAAGGTACAAAAAACCTGATTGATGCAGCTGTCAATGCCGGCTGCAAACGCATTATTGCTCAAAGCATTTCGTTTGTTTACGATGAAGGTAGGATACCTCATTTAGAGGAAGATCCATTGTTACCACTTTCACACCCGGTTTATGGAGAAACAGCAGAAGGTGTTCGGAATTTAGAGCGTCAAGTAACGGAATCTGGCGTTGAGGGTATTGTACTTCGCTATGGTCTTCTTTATGGGCCGAAGACTGGATTTGATACTCCCATTGCTCCTGCCTCTGTGCACGTCGAAGCAGCGGCAAAAGCAGCCGAAATTGCTGTTACAAAAGGACAGCCAGGAATATATAATGTTGCTGAAGCTGACGAATCACTTTCCTGTGAAAAAGCAATTGGGGCATTTGACTGGAATCCTGATTGGAGAGTGAGCTAACGAACTTCTTCACTAAAAATGAAAAGGCGACAAATTCATTATTAATTTGTTGCCTTTTTTTAACAGCTATAATGAACCAGCTTAGCACACACTCTAGCAGTTTTCTGAAGGAGTTTGACCATGCCAGGCAAACTTAAGGGATCTTATTCTCGAAGTTGAAAACTATTTCTGTCACATCTTCAACTTAATTGAGACAAGTTGTCTTGAAAATTAAAGCATGCCCGATAGGTTAACTAAAAAGGAATAATTTGTTAGACTCACCTCAATCCTCATCTTTTGAAAAGTCACACATTTGCCTTTTACCATGAATAGCAAAGCAGCTTTCCACGAGCTTTTATGTCTCTCAACAGGCTGTTTACCATTGATCCGATACAAACTTGGAATAAAGCTTTATAGCTATCAAAATGATCTACAATGATCTAACTTTTGTATATTTGTATAGAAATACCAAGACGTTCTTTAAATGTGAACAAAACGGTGAACCATCGAATTCACAAGACCATAAATATTTGATATATAGACCATTTACGAGTCGGGTTCAAATCTTGTCATACCTACCCTATTTTCATAGCTAATCCTTTCATATCTTCCGATATTTTCGAATCGACAATTCGCGCATAGATCTGAGTAGTCTTTATAGAGGTATGTCCTAACATCTTTGAAACAGTTTCCAATGGAACACCATTCGCCAAAGTCACCGATGTTGCAAATGTATGTCGAGCCACGTGCATCGATAGGTTCTTGTTTATTCCACAGATCGTAGCTAACTCTTTCAAGTACTCATTCATTTTCTGATTCGAATGTATGGGAAGTAATCTTCTCTTGTTTTCACTCAGAGGAAAGTTTTTGTATTTATGTAACACCGCTTTGGCTTTTGGCAGCACTGGAATTCGACACCGGATATCTGTTTTTGTCCGATCTATGATGATCCATTCTTCTCCGTCGTTTCCAATATAAATGTGTTCATCACTTAGCTTCTGAAGCTCAGCATAGGCCAATCCGGTATAACAAGCAAAAACAAAGACATCACGAATAATTTCCATTCTAACCGTTGAGAATTTCTTTCTCTCCAAGTGATACAGTTCTTGAAGCGTTAGATAATCCCGATGAGTTTCGTTACGCTTCACTTTGAAAGAATTGTATGGATTAACGGATAGTAAATTCATTGCTATCGCTGTATTCAAAACTTTCTTTAAGTGCTTGTGATATGTAAGCGCAGTATTCGGTTTTAACCAAAGGTCTGTTTTAAGATAGAGATCGAACGAATTCAAAAAATTGAAATCAATCATTGATAATAAGAGATCTGTTCTACCAAATCTGATCTTGATGAATTCGGACAACCGAAAATAAGTTGTTTTATAATGTTTAAGCGTCCCTTCAGAATAGTCGTTGCCAATTCGCCCTTCTATTCCTTTAATAATGACGTCAAGAATTTCGAGCACACCTTTTTCTCCGCTCACTCCCAGTAGCTTATTTTTTACTTGCAACGCTGAGAACGGCTCCCCTTTCGACTCCAGTTGATTGTAGATATCCTGAACACGAGAGACAGTTTTATCTAAGCGGCTATTCAGAATTTTGACTTCTTCAGTTCTCCCTTTTACCTGTTGCTTTTCTTCATTCCAAGTTACTGGATCAATAAAAATACCGGTCGACAATTCAAAGCGTTGACCGTGCATAGTACATCTCAAATAAATCGGGCATTTGTCATCGGTGCGTGATTTTGATTTTTTCAAGGAAAAGTTTACTGTAATTCTCATAACTCAACTCATTTTTAGATTAAAAAATGGTCTCGTTTCCATGCTTAAAGTTAAGCTATGAGGTTCACAAACCCAAGCATCAAAACGAAACAAATTAATTCAACATGAATTGATTATCAGAAATCTACATCGATTATCGAGACCTCTTAAGTGTTTTCAGAGAACAGGTCTCGATATGGTCTCGTTTGTTTTGCGATTTGGTGCATATTTTGATGTCTGCCGCAAAATAAAAAAGCACTTAAACCTATGATTTAAGTGCTTTTAAGTCTTTTTGACTTCTTAATTGGTGACTCAGCTGGGGTTCGAACCCAGGACCCCATCCTTAAAAGGGATGTGCTCTACCAGCTGAGCTACTGAGTCATCCTCATTGTGTAGCGCCTTTTTGTTTAAAAGCGGTTGCAAAACTAGAGAATAAATTGAATAGTCCAAAACAAAATCCAACGTTTTTTCAGAAAAACTTCACCCGCAAAAGCCTACTTTCAGATTATCAGAAATTTAAGCACAAATATTTTTTTCACATCTCTTTCCTATCCGCAAATAAGTATTTAATCCCATTTGTACATAATCAATAAAAACTACCTTTGAGGCAAAATCAACTTTCAGATGACATTTGAGGGCTATTTCGTTTTAGGTGTGATTATCCTTATGATTATTGCACTTATTTATGACTTGATGAGACCAGGGTTACTCCTGTTTTCGGCATTAATGATCTTAATGGCAACTGGAGTAATTAACACTGAAGAAAGCTTGGCCGGCTTTTCAAATAAAGGCATGCTAACCGTGGCTGTTCTTTTTCTGGTTAGCGAAGGTGTTCGGCAAACCGGCGCACTGAATATTATGGGGCGAGCATTTCTTCCGCGAAGAAGAGGCAAATTACCGTTCACACTTCCTCGGATTCTGTTACCTGTCTCGGTATTATCAGCGTTTTTAAACAACACCCCTGTGGTTATCATTTTTGCCCCCATGATTAAAAACTGGGCTGAAAAAATGAATCTTTCACCTCAAAAATTCCTCATTCCTCTTTCCTATGCGACAATCCTGGGCGGAATATGTACGTTGATTGGTACTTCCACAAACCTCGTTGTTCACGGGTTGATGCTCGAAAATGGCCTGCCCGGGTTAAACATGTTCGAATTGGGAAAAGTAGGAATATGGATCGCAATAGCCGGCTTTCTTTACCTCTCACTAATTGGGCACAAGCTTCTGCCGGGTGAGAAAAATAATCTTCGCAGAAGCCGATATGACTATAAAGAATATTTTCTGGATGCGACTTTTCCCGATAACAGCTCATTAATCGGAGAAGAAATAAACAACGGCCGCACACATGCGCTAAAAAATATCATCATCCATTCCATTGAGCGGGATAACAAGTTAATTGACTGCAGAAAGGGAAAATTCACGCTGGAGCAGAACGACAAACTTGTTATTGCGGTGAAATCCGACTCGCTAATTCCACTAATCACACACAAAAAGCTGGAATTAAAAGCGATGAAGGGCTTTGGCAAATTCTACAAAAGCACCGACATCAAGCAGATTGAAGTTGTGCTTGCGCCGCGATTTCCGGGAATTAACCAGACAATTGATCAGTTTGATTTTTTAAACCACTACCAGGCTGAAGTCCTGGCCGTATATCGAAACGGTGAGACGATCTCGACCAATGTGGGCTCTGTTCGCATGAAAGACGGCGACAGCCTTGTTTTGCTGACCAACGAAAACTTCATCAAAAACTGGCGCGAATCTAAAATATTTTACCTGACATCTTTTATCGGAGAAATCCCTCCCCCACGCTACAAGGGCCAACGACTTATCGCATTGTTATTGGTTTTATTAATGATTGTTGGAGCTACCATTGGCAAATACCTGCCCGAGATAAACGGCGCCAAACCGGACATGTTTTATTTCGCAGCCTTGGTCGCTTGTGTCATGACCTGGATCAACATCATGCCTAACCGGAAATACACCAAGGTTATATCGTGGGACGTGCTGATTACCATTGCCTGTGCATTTGGACTCAGCAAAGCCCTGCAAAATTCCGGAGCTGCCGACAGCATAGCGATGACAGCGATCAACTTTTCTAAATCGTGGGGGCCAATTGGAGTCCTGATTACCATTTATTTGCTAACGACAGTTTTTACCGAAGTTATTACAAACAATGCGGCGGCAGCCTTGGTTTTCCCGATTGCCTTCTCGGCAGCCGAGCAATTACATGTCGATCCGAAACCCTTTTTCATCACCATCTGTATCGCTGCATCTGCCAGCTTTGCAACGCCAATTGGTTACCAAACCAATCTTTTAGTACAAGGTCTCGGGAATTATAAATTTATCGACTACACAAAAATAGGACTACCTCTAAACATCATCGCGTTCATCATTTCGATTACACTCATTCCATTGATTTGGCCATTTTAATTTCAAACTTACTATTGGAAAATTTCGATCTTTTTACCGTGTTAATTGTTTGAGGATATTACCAATCAATAAATACGAATTAATACCCATCGATCCTTTGGTAAAATCGATTAGTTTTGCATGCGACTTAATTTACCCTTGACGATACAAGGAAAATTCAAAATAAAGTTATTATGAAGAAATATAATCTGACGCATTTGCGGGAGCTTGAAGCAGAAGCTATTCATATCATCCGCGAAGTAGCTGCCGAGTTCGAAAATCCGGTGATGTTATACTCCATCGGCAAAGACTCCGCAGTCATGGTCAGGCTGGCTGAAAAAGCCTTTTATCCGGGCAAAGTTCCTTTTCCACTGATGCACATCGACTCCAAATGGAAGTTTAAGGAAATGATTGAATTCCGCGATAATTATGCGAAAGAAAATGGCTGGGATTTGATCGTACACTACAACAAACAAGGATACGAAGCCGGCGTTGGTCCTTTCACTCATGGAAGTAAAGTACACACTGATACCATGAAAACAAAGGCACTGCTCGAAGGATTGAGTAAATATAAGTTCGACGCCGCTTTTGGTGGTGCCCGTCGTGATGAAGAAAAATCTCGGGCCAAAGAGCGTATTTTCTCATTCCGCGATAAATTTCACCAGTGGGATCCAAAAAACCAACGTCCTGAGTTGTGGGATATCTACAACGCACGCGTTCACAAAGGTGAATCGATTCGCGTTTTCCCTATTTCCAACTGGACTGAATTAGATGTTTGGCAATACATTCGTCTCGAAAACATTCCAATCGTACCTCTTTATTACGCAAAAGAACGCCCTGTTGTCAATATCGATGGCAACCTGATTATGGCTGACGATGATCGGATGCCGAAAGAATTAGCTGAAAAGGCTGAAATGAAGAAAATCCGCTTTCGTACCTTAGGCTGCTACCCGCTCACCGGTGCTGTTGAATCGAACGCCGAAACAATCGAAGAAATCGTTGAAGAAATGATGACGGTCACTGTTTCAGAGCGCACAACACGTGTAATCGACTTCGACCAGGAAGGTAGTATGGAGCAAAAGAAACGGGAAGGATATTTCTAAAAACGGGTTACTCGTTACCTCGAAACACAAAAACAGTAACACGAATTCAACTTTAGCAAAATGACAACAGAAACAAAATTAAACATACAAGACTTCCTAAATCAGGATGAGAAAAAAGACTTACTACGCATTCTGACTGCAGGTTCAGTTGATGATGGTAAATCAACCCTGATTGGCCGATTGATGTTTGACAGCAAAATGATTTATGAAGATCAGCTGGCAGCATTGGAACGCGACAGTAAGCGAATTGGACATGCAGGCGAAGATATCGACTACGCTTTGCTTTTAGATGGCTTGAAAGCCGAACGCGAACAAGGAATTACCATTGATGTAGCTTACCGCTACTTCTCGACCAACAAGCGAAAATTCATTATTGCCGATACTCCGGGACACGAACAATACACGCGCAACATGGTAACCGGTGCGTCAACGGCAAACCTGGCAATCATTTTGATTGATGCCACCAAAGGAGTGATTACGCAAACCCGTCGTCATACTTTCCTGGTGTCATTGCTCGGAATTAAGCACGTCGTGCTGGCTGTCAACAAAATGGACCTGGTTGATTTTGACCAAAAAGTTTTCGACCAAATTTGCGAAGACTATAAAAACTTCGTCGCTCAATTAGACATTCCGGATGTAACTTTCATCCCACTATCGGCATTGAAAGGCGACAATGTGGTTGAACCTTCAAAAAAGATGCCTTGGTATAATGGCAAGTGTATGTTGAACTTCCTGGAAAATGTTCACGTTAGCTCTGACCGTAACTTCGAAGACATGCGCTACCCGGTACAATATGTACTGAAACCCGACAATAATTTCCGTGGATTCTCGGCACGAGTTGCTTCAGGTATCGTACGCAAAGGCGAAACCGTAATGGTGCTGCCGTCAAAGAAAACCTCTAAAATTAAGAGCATTACCACATACGATGGCGAAAAGGACGAAGCTTTCCCACCCGAATCGGTGACTGTTACTCTGGAAGATGAAATTGACATCTCTCGTGGTGACATGTTGGTTTACCCGGACAGTTTACCACGTGTTGAACGTCACTTTGAATCGATGTTGGTGTGGATGGACGAAAAACCAATGGATCCGACCACTCACTTCTTTATCAAACATGCCAATAACAATACGAAAGCACGGATTGACAAAATTCAATATAAGGTTGATGTTAATACTATGGAGCGATCGTCGATCGATTTCTTTAGTCTGAATGAAATCGGCCGTGTGGTACTGACAACCAACAAACCGCTATTCTTCGACCCATACAAAAAGAACAAGAGTACTGGTGCATTTGTGTTGATCGACCCGATGACAAACAATACCGTCGCCGTGGGTATGATCATCGACAAACTAAGCTCGGACAATTTGCCTTCGAGAATTACTGAAGACGAACGCCTGCAAATCCGCCGGGGAGAAGGCTTGATTGTCAATGAGCAATATGAAAAACGCTACAACCAAAAAGGCGCTACCCTTTGGGTAACCGGCTTACACGGTTCCGGCAAAAACGAAATGGCTTTCAGCCTCGAGAAACAACTCTTTGAAATGGGGGCAACAGTTGTTCTGCTCGACGGTAGTTCTGTCCGCTCAGGATTGTCCAAAGAACTGGATTATTCACCGTCAGATCGCGCCGAACACTTACGCCGTGTTGCAGAAGTTTGCCGCCTCTTGAATGACCAGGGAATTATCACCATTTGCTCATTCATTTCGCCTGACAAAGAGATCCGCAAACAAGTCGCCAAAATCGTTGGCGAAGACCGTTTCCATTTGTTCCACATGAAAGCTGACTTAGATTTCTGCAAGAAAAATAAGCCGGAATTCTATAACCAGGAAAATCTGGAATATGTACCTGGAATTGATATTACGTTCGATGAACCGGAAAACGCATCATTGGAACTTTCGGCGACCGACAACGGAAAGAACCCGGAAAAAATTATCGAATTCTGCCGCGAAAACGGAATATTCCCGCTACAATAAAAAGAAAATCTCACAATGATATCGAAGGTGAAGTTGAAAAGACTTCACCTTTTTTTTATTGCTTTTCACGAAAGCCAGTGACACATATCAACATTTACATACATCTGTAATCAAACTTCTACGATCAAAATGTAAGCACCCTGCCAACAGACAGTGGACGCGCTTTTATTGGAAACTACCGGAAACTTGGATTATCAACAGGTGATGATTTAGCTGTTCCGGGCGATTGAAAACAACTTTCGTTTTATCGTTGGAACAAGCAAAACAGCAACCTGACACCGGAAAACGAGGTACCTGATGAGGTCCGTGAAATCATCGCAACATACCAAACAAATGACTATCTGTACCATCATCGTCAAATGAAAAAAGCAGCCCAATGAGCTGCTTCCGTTTCTATGAGGTCAAAAATATCTTTAGCGAAGTCGATCCAATGATCTGATCAATGCTTCATCTTTACCGATACTACGAATAGCCAAATAATCCAGAATTATAGCTACTATTGGAAAAGCTACCGGCATCTTGAAACCGATTTCAGCATCGTCAAAACTGTAGTAAGTGAAAAAATAAAACATCCCGAATAAGCCGATACTCAAGAGAACAGAAAGCACTAAAAACCGAATTTGCAAAATGCGTTTTTTATAGAGAAAGACGGCCGCTACATGCAATATCAGAATGATACCAATCAGACCAGCAATAGCCATTCCGTTTTCAGTTACCGTATCCTGGTGAACAATGCCACGAATGTCAAAAAGATACAATTGTCCCTCATGAGCTATTTCGGCAAAAGGAAGTGCAAACAACAATCCAATTAGGATCGCTGAGATAAGCATATAAACTGTTTGAATACGTTGAATCATATGAATTAATTTTTGCACAAAAATACAGATTTGCGTAGAAGAGGCAAACATAAAACGCAAGCTTCGCATTAAAAGAATCCGTTCTTACCATTATCCCGGCCACAATAAACGGAAGTTGTCCTTACTTAAGCCCTTTAAAATAGAAAAGGCCTGCTAACGCAAGCCTTTCATTATAGAATTTGTGTATTGGATTTCTGGTTGTTCTATTTCATATGTTCCAATAAATAATTGGTAATTAAAGTATATAAATGCCGACTGGTATTTTGTCCCTCATAAATCCCATGCGACCGGTTGGGATAGGCCATCAAACTAAACTGCTTGTTCTGACGAATAAGTTCGTTAATTAACATCTCGGTATTCTGGTAATGCACATTATCATCGCCAGTACCATGAATCACCAGCAAGTTTCCTTCCAGGCCCGAAACATGACTAATTGGTGAGCCATTCACAAAGTCTTCCAGATTCTCTTGAGGTAAACCCATGTACCGTTCCTGGTAAATGTTGTCATAAGTCAACTGGTTAGCCACAGCCGCTACCGCTACTCCCGTCTGAAAAACATCGGGATACTGAAACATCAGGTTCAAGGTGGATGATCCACCACCACTCCATCCCCATACAGCTACTTTCTCACAATCCAGATACGGGAATTTCAAAATTTCCCGGGCAGCCTGTCCCATGTCCTTGATGTTGATCCGGCCCAAGTTACGATAGATTGACTTTCGCCACGCGCTACCTCTCAAACTTGGTGTTCCACGCCCGTCAATATCAATCACGATGAAGCCTTTCTGCGCCATCATCACATTCCACAAACCAATGTAACTATCCAAAGCTACCTGCCCCCATGGTTCTCCATATACATGAAAAAGGACCGGGTATTTTTTCGTCGCAACAAAATCAGCTGGTTTGATCATACGACCATCAACCGTTAAACCATCTTCAGTTTCTACCTGAAAAAAATCAACCACTGGTAGTTCCAGTGTTTTCAACTTTTCAGTCAATCGCTCATTACTTACCATTGTTTTGATGAGTTTATGATCAGGCAAACTCACCAATTCGATCTGAGTTGGTTGCAATGCGCTTGTAAAGGTATGAACCGCATATTTGCCATTTGGCGAAATGTTGTAGTTATTCACCCCTGAATAGGTATCCGGGGTTAACCGGTGTGCCTTTTGCTTCCCGCCCAGATCCACTGCGTACAAATAACGCTGGCTCATTTCCTCAGGCGACGCCATATAGTAAAGGTCTTTCTCACTCACACCCGATACCGTTGCAACATCGTAGTCCGCAGGTGATATCAAATGCTTCGCTCCGGTCTCAATATTGACTTTGTAAATCTTCCGCCAGTCATCTTCAGTCATTCGTAAAAACGACTTTGCCCGGTCTACCAAAATCAGGTCGTTACTAGCCCAATGATTTGATGAAACGTCCGGATACAGAAGGTCGATCCAACTATTATTTTTCTCCTCGTAAACCAAACGCTTTTGCTTCGTGCTTAAATCGTAGGCCCATACTTTAAGATCATTTTGCTTCCTGTTTATTTGCTGAATCAACAACAAATGCTCACTCACCCATTGAATACCGGGAATGTAATTCTGAACAGGATCGCCATCCAATGCAATCCATTCCGTCTTGCCATTTATCGGATCTACCAACCCGATCTTAGCGGACGACGGATTCTGCCCCGCTTTGGGATATTGAACAGGGATCACTTCCGGATAAATTGAATCGGTGTTATTGATCATGTAAAAGGTGCCAATATGCGAGGCATCCAGTTGCCAATAGGCAATGGTCTTTCCGTCCGGACACCAGCGGAACCCATCGCGGCAGCCAAACTCCTCTTCATACACCCAGTCGAATGTTCCGTTAATAATATCACCGTTGCCATCAGTCGTAATCTTCGTCGTTTTCCCAGAAGTGAAATCTTCAACATAAAGGTTGAAATCGACCACATAAGCCACTGATCGGTTATCTTCAGAGAACTTGGCAAACATCAACGATGAAGCTGGAAAACCTGCGCCTAGCTGCTTGAGCTTTCTTGTGGTCAGATCAAATACCCAGTAATCGCCTTTGGTATTACTTCGCCAAACACGCTTGGTATTTGTAAAAATCAGAATTTTACTTTCATCATCCGACATGGAGAAGTTACTCATCCCAATGGGATAAGTTGCTCCCTCAGGAGTTAAATCCGCGGCCGACAATAGCACCGACTTCTTTCCCGATGCAGTTTCGTACTTCACCAACTCGGACTGATGCTTGCCATTCATCTCGGTAATGACATAGGCATTGCCATTGGCAACCCAATTAATCGTTGGCTGAAAATCAGCACGAAATTCACCGGAGGCATAAATCCGGTGGAGGGTCAAAAGCGAGGAATCGGACTGAACCTGCGCATTTGCCCAAAAGCTTGCAACGAGCAAAAGCAAGCCTAAAAACAATTTGTTCATCATGATTTGTTGTAGTTATTATTCGTATTACTGTATGACAAAAGGAATGACGAATTTCCCCCAAAATCCCATCATCTGCACCCAAATCTAATCAGTCAAACTTAGAAAAAGGACTAATGCGTCCTAAAAAATGGCAAAAATTAATGTTTATTGATCGAATGATTCCTCTTTGATCGGAAAGCACAGGCAAGAGATGACAAATGTCAGCTATACTGATTTGAAGCCATAAAAAAAGCCCGCCGAAGCGAGCTTTTGTATTATCATTTCCAATGGAATTATTTCGCGTAGTTTACGGCGCGTAATTCGCGAATAACCGTAATCTTGATTTGTCCCGGATAAGTCATCTCATCCTGGATGTGCTTGGCGATATCGTATGACAGCTGTTCGGTATCTTTATCCGAAATCTTATCGCTACCAACAATTACACGCAACTCACGACCAGCCTGGATCGCATAAGTCTTTAAAACACCCGGGTAAGAAAGAGCTAAATCTTCCAACGCTTTCAAACGCTTGATATACGACTCAACCACCTCGCGGCGTGCACCCGGACGGGCACCTGAAATCGCATCACAAACCTGAACGATCGGAGCCAGCAAGGATTGCATTTCCACTTCGTCGTGGTGAGCACCAATCGCATTACATATTTCCGGCTTTTCTTTAAACTTCTCGGCCAGCTTCATACCCAATACTGCGTGTGGCAACTCCGGCTCATCATCCGGCACTTTACCGATATCATGCAGCAGACCGGCACGTTTCGCCCATTTGGTATTCAAACCTAATTCTGATGCCATGATAGCACACAGATTCGCAACTTCGCGAGAGTGCTGCAACAAGTTTTGTCCGTAAGACGAGCGGTATTTCATTTTACCGATCATGCGAATCAACTCAGGATGTAAACCGTGAATTCCTAAGTCGATCGCTGTGCGCTTACCGGTTTCAATAATCTCTTCTTCAATTTGTTTTTTCACCTTACCGACTACTTCTTCAATGCGGGCAGGGTGAATACGTCCGTCTGTTACCAGCTGGTGTAAAGCCAAACGGGCAATTTCGCGACGTACCGGATCGAAACCGGAAAGAACAATTGCCTCAGGGGTATCATCAACAATAATTTCGACACCTGTTGCGGCTTCCAAAGCACGAATATTTCGTCCTTCACGACCGATAATACGACCTTTGATCTCATCACTTTCGATGTGGAAAATCGTCACTGCATTTTCAATCGCGGTCTCTGTAGCTACTCGCTGAATTGATTTTACAACGACCTTTTTGGCTTCCTTATTCGCTGTCAGTTTAGCCTCTTCCATTATTTCATTGATATATGACATGGCTTCGGTTTTTGCCTCGTTTTTCAACGATTCAACCAACTGAGCTTTGGCTTCTTCTGCCGACAAACCGGAGATCGTTTCCAATTGCTCCACCTTTTGACGGTGCAATTTTTCCAGTTCGTCTTCCTTTTGCTGAACCAAATTAATCTGCGCTGTCAGGTTCTCACGGATCGATTCAACCTGTCGTTTTTCAGATTCAAACTCTTTAACGGTACGTTGGAACTCGTTTTTGCTTTGCATAAACGAAGATTCCTTTTGTTTCATCTTATTTTCGAGAGCACCAATTTTGTTGTTCTTCTCGCCAATATACTTTTCATGCTCTGCTTTTAACTGCAGAAATTTTTCTTTTGCCTGGAGGATTTTATCCTTTTTGATTACCTCTCCTTCAGCTTCAGCCTCGCTGATTATCTTACTCTTCTTGCTACGCATTGCCTTATCCCACAAGAAGTAGGACAAGACCCCTCCGCCCAAAAAGCCAGAAATTACATATAATATTTCCATTTGTTTAAATTATTACTGATAATTAAAATGAAAGCCCACTACTTATTTCGTCATCAACCTGATCGGGTTAACAAGGAAACAAAAGCGGGCTTTCGATATATTGTATTTTATTCGTTCAATGACAAAAATTCGCTTAGTTGTTCATCCAATAAGCGTATTTCTTCTATAATCGGCGATTCATCGGTCTGCTCTTCCATTTCAAGATTTTTCAATACAAACTGAAATGCTGTCATTGCCAGGAAATCCTGTGCATCCTGGTTGACGTACTTCTTTTTGTATTCCAGAACAATATCATTGATCATCTTCGCAGCTTTCCGAATCCTCTCCTCTTCCTTTCGGTCGATTTTCAACGGATAAATTCGCCCGTTGATATTAATATTTATTGAAAGCTTATCTGCCATTTTTCACTGTATTTGCTACACGTTAAGCTGAGCAATACATTTATCAATTTCCCGCACTATTTTGTTGATGCGCTGTTTTACCTGTTTCTTATCTTCGTCGACAACAGCCAAAACTTTTGCAACCTTTAAGTCTTCATACTTTTTTACCAGCTCTTCATTTTCTCTTCTCAAATCGGCAATTGTACTTTCCATTTCAGCCATTTTCTCCAGCAACTCTGCCTTTTCGCTCTTCAGCGTTGTGTGGCGTTTTATGAGTATCCGAAGTTTTGCCTTAAAATCATCGAGTAAAAGTTGATCTTCCCCGGTCATTTTTGTATGCTTTCCCGGACAAAAATAATATTTTTGCCCAATTCATTATACGAAGATAGGTTTATTTGTTGAATAGCATACTGCTGGTTGAGAATCTTATCAACAGCCCTTGTGAGTAGCGCCTTCTGTTAAGATCTGATTTGAAGAGGGAAAGCCTGATAACAAATAATTTAAATGAAGTTATTTCGACAAATAGCAGACTAAATTTTACTTTTATGAAGTATGTACTTTTGAGCATTTTATTGTTTCTCCTTAAAACTCCTTATAATCCATCTATCGAAGCCAATTACTTTGCACCGCCGTTAAAAGTTCCGATGTACCTGGCCGGAAACTTTGGCGAATTGCGCACCAATCATTTTCACTCGGGCATCGACATTAAAACGCAAGGGAAAACAGGCTTACCGGTTTATGCTGCCGCCGAAGGCACCATTGTCCGAATCAATATTTCAGCGGTGGGCTTTGGTACTGCTTTGTATATTGAGCATCCCGACGGATATACGACCGTATACGGGCACCTGAGTGGTTTGCGCGACGATCTCGCCGAATACGCCAGGAACGTCCAATATGACAAAGAATCATTCTCTGTTGATATCAATGTTCCTAAAGGCAAGTTCAAGGTGTCGAAAGGCGAGCTGGTAGCTTACAGCGGAAACAGCGGCAGCTCCGGAGGACCGCACCTACATTTCGAGATTCGCGATACAGAGTCACAGCATCCGATCAACCCCTTGCTTTTCAATTTTAAAATCAAAGATGACATGCCCCCCAAATTAATGTCGCTAATGCTCTACCCGCTCTCCGACGGTGCACAAATTGACGGCCAATCCAAGCAAAAGCCTTTCGCCCTGGTGTACTACGATGGTGCTTATCACCTAAAGGGAAACCCGGCAATTACTGCGGGCGGCGAAATTGGCTTTGGCTTGCAAGCACTCGATTATTTGGATGGAAGTTGGGCCAAATGCGGCGTCTATGAGATTAATTTGACGGTAAATGAAAAGCTGATCTATTCGTTCAAAATGAATGAACTGAGTTTTGATGAAAGTCGCTACCTGAACAGCCATATCGATTATTCCTACCTGTTTAATCACCACAGCCGTTACCACAAAAACTGGCTGGAAGACGGGAATGAACTGAACAACTACCCGATTCAGGAGAACAAAGGCAAAGTTGAAATTAAGGAAGGACAAGCTTACACGGTTAGCTACCTCGTCAAAGATGTTTATGGAAATGTAAGCCGACTGATTTTCAATCTTCAGGGAAAATCGCCCATGAAGAGCTCCCTTCAGGAAGCGGGCATCCCGGTGCATTACAATCAGGAACTTGCGATAAAAAAAGAGCATGTTCAAGCTAAGTTTGAAGCCGGAAGTTTTTATTCCAACTTCAAACTGGACTACCAGGAATTACCATCTGAAGCCGGCTTATACTCCGAACGTATTCAATTACACCAATCCGATATTCCGGTTCACCAATCCTATAAACTTCGAATTAAAGCGGAAAACCTTCCGAGCGAACTGGAGCCCAAAGCTATCATCGTTGCAATTGCTCCAAAAAACGGCAAACAATATGCAGTTGGTGGTAACTACCAGAGCGACGGCTGGGTTGAAACAATGGTTCGCCAGCTGGGAACCTTTGCCATTGCCACCGACACCGAGGCTCCGGATATCACGCCGGTCAATATTAAAAACCATTCGAGCTTGACCAACCGCGATAAAGTGAGTTTCAAACTAAGTGACGACCTGTCGGGAATAGACAGCTACCGCGGCGAGATTGACGGACACTGGGTATTGTTTGAATACGACGCCAAAAACAGGCTGCTCGAATACAATTTCGACGAAAAGAGATTACAACTTGGCAAGTCGCACAACCTGCAACTGGTCGTAAAAGACGGCGTGGGCAACGAAAGCATTTACGAAGCGAAGTTTTATCGGTAAGAACGAGGTTGATTACCAATTTCGGCTGGCGTGATAAAAGGATCCGACCTATCAAAATAGATCGGATCCTTTTTTTTATCGAGTGCAGATATGTTATATCGCACGTTTAACACAGATTATGCAACCAAAGGGAATTCATTCTGAAATAATTTGAGAAATTTATTGAACAGCGTTCTTACCCAAGAAAGGAATCGACAGTAACCTTTAAAATTTGAGCTATGAATCCATCTTCGATCAAAGAATTTGTTTATTCGTATCAAAAGAGCAGAATTTTATTATCCGGTTTTGAGCTCGACCTTTTTACAAACATTGAAGAGTCGGGCATAACAAGCAAGCAGCTTGCCCGCAAGCTGCAATTGAACGAACATGCTTGCGATCGCTTGCTGAATGCCTTGGCATCTCTGGGCTTCCTTTCCAAGCAAAAGCAGCTCTTTTTTAATACCGCAGACAGTTTCAATTTCTTATCGAGAAAAAGTCCCGATTACCAGGGAGGACTGATGCATTCGAACCACTTGTGGAATACCTGGAGCCATTTGACCGAGGTTGTAAAAACCGGAGCATCGGCCCATCCCTCCGAAATTAATGGCAGAGGAGAAGAATGGCTTTCCGCTTTTATTACCGCTATGCACGATAGGGCAATCAAACAAGCACCGCAACAGTTGGCGGGTCTCGATCTGACAGGCATCAAGTCAATATTGGATGTTGGTGGAGGCTCCGGGGCTTATTCCATGGAATTTATAAACCGAACGCCGGAGATTGAAGCAACTGTTTTCGATTTGCCCAACGTTGTGCCGATTACGAAAAAATTTATTGAGAAGGCAGGTTTCGCGAACAAAATCAAAACATATACCGGCGACTATACAAAAGATGAGCTGCCTGAAGGCTTCGACTTGGTTTTTCTGTCAGCTATCATTCACAGTAATCCACTGCGCACGAATCAACAGTTAATACAGAAATGTTTCAAAGCCCTAAATCCCAATGGTCTGATTATCATTCAGGATTGGATTATGAACAATGACCGCACAGAACCGACATCGGGAGCAATTTTTGCCATCAACATGCTGGTAGGCACCGATGGAGGCGATTGTTTTACCGAGCAGGAGGTAAGCGAAATGCTAGCTACTGCCGGGTTTAAACAGATCCGCAGAAAAGAGCTGGATTCAGGGCTTAGCCAGATGATTGCGAAAAAGATTTAAAGCCCGTTCACCCTAAGGAAAAGGAATCCGATCCTTGAAAAAGATCGGATCCCTTAAATAAAACAACCAACAAGTAACCACCTTAGGTTTTATTCTATTATAACATATTCACTATCCAGGTTCACCCCGTTAAGTCCGTACCAGCCGAAATAAGTTCCCAACCGACCGTTAAATTTAACGAGCATCCCCAACGATGAGCCTTCTGTGCTGTAAAGTCCCAATGTGGTACGCGCCGATCCGGAGCTATCAAATTGCACGAACAACATTTTATTGACATCCGTTTCGCCGGACTGATCAGCTATCGCAATATTTGTATCGCCTGCTTCTTCCCAATTGGTCGTTACACTCGTCGAACTTCTTATATTCCCGACAATATATCCCTGTACCCATGCTGTTGTAATATCATCCTGGATGGTTTGAGCTTGTGCTACCGAATAAGGGTTTTCTAAGGTTCCGTCCCCCTCGGCTGGCGTTGCAGGATCGTCGGAAGAACCGCCGATTTCAATGTTCCAGTTCTCTGTTTGAGAAGTTGTTGCAGTGGAAACGGTTATCGTTATGGCTCCGTTACCGTTAAGAACAAGATCACCTGTGGCATCAAAAGACAATGTCCAGTCATCGCCTGCAGCCACAGCCTGGCTGGTTTCGAAGCTGCGGGTCTTTTCTTCGCCATTATCCAAATAAGTCAACTCAACCTGCAACTTGCTTCCGGCTTCGAAAAACGCGATAGCTGTATTTGACTCGTCGAACACAATACCCGATACGTTTGCCGAATAAGTCGGAAAGGCCTGTTTAAATTTGTCGGAAAACTGAACAGTGACGGAAGCGACAGCCTGGGTTGCGACCACTTCCGCTTGTGTCGTCTCCTCTGCAACAATCTCAACGGTAGTTTCACCCGAATAATAAAGTCCTTTTGTTGCATCACGGTTTGGTAAAACAACATTTTCCGGCAACATGCTCAAAGCAAGTATGGTGTAGGTACCAACTTTCAGTTCAATCTCGGGTGCAAGGTTCCCATACTGCATTGGATAATTGTCCTGAAGAATATCGTTACAGTACAGAAAAATCCAAAATTCGTCAACAGGGGTGGTAATTGTTGCCGCTTTTAAATCAGAGCCCATTTCAACAACCTGACTGTTCATACTGGTTTCAAGGATCAGCCTTCCGGTTTCGGAAAGGCTTTCGTCGTGGCGGCAAGCGCAAAAAACAATTACGCATGCCAAACAAATACATGTCAATTTGAATGTTTTCACAATACGGATTTTTGGAGTTTTTATTCACTGAGCTTAGTCAGCGTGATAATTAGCAACAAAGCTACCGCATTAAAGAGGTGAAAGTCAACACATGGGCAATACTTATCAAACATATAAAAAAAATGCAGCGATTTGTCATAGGGCAAATTCCCGCTTCTTATTTTTTCGTATAGGGGGAAGACCATTTAAAGTGAACCAGCTCTTCGAAATTAAATCTCCTTCCCTTCAACCAAGCCATGTTTTTAAAAGCTGACAAAAAATATGCTAACGATCTTTCGCATAGGTATCCCACAAGTTACCGGCAAAAAATTTCCCGAACTTGGTTAATGAGCGCAGGCCTTCACCGGTATTACGTTCATTTATTCCCTGCATCGTCGTTATTTGCTTCGCGAAATCGGTAGGCTTTATTTTCAACTTTCCTTTTCCGATGATTTTGTCCGACTTTTCAGGACCATTATAAACAGTGATGTACAAAACAGTGGTATCGTGCCACATATCAAATCCTTCATCTTGTTTTATTTCCTTAAAGCCTTCTAAATAAAACTGTTTGCCTTCGACACTGTTCATCACCATGTAATAGCGCATTTCCTTTCGTTTCGGAATTGCAGGATCGGGTATAAAAAGATTAAACATTCCCCCGGAAACACTTAGCGGTGCGGCTGACAGCGCGGGAGCTTCTACTGTTCCAAACATTCCCGCGGTGTGTGCCGGGTCGTCGATAAACAGATCGGTATTCTCCGAGCGGATGGTCAGTATAAACCGAAATTCGGAATTGTCGACCACACCCTTTTCGTAGGCCCGATCATAATCATCAGTCACCTTATTGGAGAAATAACCGGTCATCGCTTCGGTAAACTGAACTCCGATGGTTCTTGGTTCTTCTAACAAGGGCTTTACTTTCGGAAAATCGTAGGACACCGTTTTCTGATCTTCCCCAAGAATGATTTTAGCATTCCGTTCAGCCAATCCGCTAATGGTCAACAACGGGTTGGTTCCCACCGAACGGGGTAATATCGCACCATCCATCACATAAAGTCCTTTATGACGTTTCATTCCGGAAGAACCTGCAAATACCTGTCCCTTGTGATCGACTACCCCGCTGGCCGCATTGTCACCCATCACACAACCACCCAACGGATGAACTGTCACCAAATCATAATCCAGCAATTTTGTCCACGAAGGATTATTAACGAACCACCCTCCCAACGCCTTGGTTGCGGTTTCAAGTTTTTCATTCACTTTTTCAAATATTTTCTGCTTGCCAACGCCTTTCCACGAAATGGAAACAGCATGCTTCGACAATTTCATTTCTCCTTCACCATCATCGTGTGTCATCACCAAATACACCTGCGTATGATCCATTGCCCCGCGAAAAGAACCACCGAAGAAACTCAGTACTTCCCGCCAACGTTCACGGATAAAGTCTCCAAAGCCGGAATCGGTATCTTTGCCAATCAGGCGGGACAGCGGAATAAATGCCGGAATCAAAATGGAACGTAGCGGAGCCGGGATCGTTCCTTCCTCCAAGGTCATGCCATCTTCTAATTTATCCTTGTGTCGCATGTCTACCACGCTGGTGATACAAGGTCCAACGTTGGCGATCTCATCCTCTTTCGATTTATCGCCAAGCCCAATTCCATGAATCGGCTCGTCATTATTATAACCAAAGCCCAACACATCGCCATTCCCGGTGAAGTGTTTGCCCAACATGGGAGACAGCTCCAATCCTTCTTTGGCTGATCGCATCAGAATTTCAGTGCTGCCCAACGAGCCGGCACTCACGATCACTTTGGCGCCTTTGACAAATAATGGTGGCGCATCAAACCGTTGCCGTCCGGTATCAAAAACATTGAAATAAACCAACCAGCCACCAGTTGTTTTGGCGATGTGATGAACACCGGCTTCACAAAAAATATCCGCACCGTGATTGCAAGCATCCGGCAGGTAATTCATATGGGTGGTATTTTTTGCGGTATGGTTACAACCGGTCACACAATCACCGCAATTATTGCACCGACGCTGTTCAACACCAACCTGGTTTATCTTATTCTCAAAGTTCACATTGATATCCAGGAGCCGATAAGCTTCGCCCAAAGCCTCGGCTGACTTTCGCATTCCCAAAGACTTTTTCAACACCGGGTAGCCATTTTTCCCTTCCGGATATGGGTTTGGCTGAAGCATTTCACGTGCTTTTTCGATCCCCTGTTTCACACCATCCATATCCTTTCGCAGTTCTTTCGGCCAAACCGGATCGTCGAAGACCCGCTCTTCGGCTTCAATAGAAACATTGGCATTGACCAAGGAGGTTCCCCCCAGTCCGCAGCCCTTAAATACACTAATCTCCTTCCCGGCCACAAACTCGTACAAACCATTCTCAGCGCCGATTTGAAGGTTGTCCTTCTTGACTTGAATTTCCTTTCGCGCTTCCAACAAGCTCGACGGAAACTCGCCCGGCAAAAACTCTTTTCCTTTTTCCAACAAACAAACTGAATAGCCAGCCCGGGCCATTCGAGAGGCCGCAATACTTCCTCCATATCCTGAACCGATAACAACAACATCATATTCAGGCTTCAACTGCGTCAGGGGTCTTGATAATTTTTTCATGATTTCATTTCAATTTTTATCGGTTTTCCAATCAACTTTATCTTCGGTTCAGTCCCCTTAAATTGAGGATTTTCATCTGTACCAACTTTTTTCCAGTCGCTGGTAACGTTCCTGATTCCAATCGGGTAAATGGTCAGCTGTTCTTTCGTCAGATGTAAACGGAGGAAATTCTTATACCCCGCATATCTGAATGAAGAGAAGGATTCGTCCGGATGCGATTTCAAAATCAAGGAGCTGATGAGCAAATAAATACCAAACACAAGACCACTTAATAAGGCGCCCAATAGAAATAAGCACAGCGCGAATCCGAAGATCATCCAACACAGACTCTGAGACTCCTCCGCATTACCAAAAAATAATTTAGCAACAAGCCAGGTGCTCAGATACAAGACTTCAATATGTGCAGCGCCATGTAGTATTCCGGCCAAATAATTCCATTTTTTCAGTCCGTTTTCGGTATCGGCAAACAGTACTAGCCCGAGAAAAAGGACGAGGTGTAAAATCAAGGCTGCAGGAAATCGGAATAAGCCGGGGAGTATGTCGCCATACAAAGCGGAATAAAACTCAGCGAAAGACAATTGTCCGATCCAATATGTAAATGGCAGCATCATCGTATTTTGATAATGAGTTTCCAACAGCCAAACAATCAATAAAAAGTAAAGCCCAAAAAACGCTGACATTCTCCAATTCAGATATGGAAAGAGTAGGTTGTGCCAAGCCAGTCTGGCCGAGTCTCGTTTCTCCGGAAATACGCTTTTCAACTGTGCGTCTACCTGATGGTGTGTTTTCAGTTCCTCCTTCAACAAATGAGTTGGATGCAGGAATGCTCCACCACCGCCGGCTGTAATAAAGTGAGTTTTGTCCTTTCCGATTCCAGCCGCAGTCTCGTAATGAGAAAAATGATGAAAATCGCCGGTTAAAAAGACTTGAACCTCCACTCCACGGCATTGCTCCAACAGTTGCTTTTCGAAAAAGGCCAAGCGCTTGAATGATTCATTTTTTTCATTCAACGAAGCATAAACCCATGCCGGTTCGGCCGTGCACAAAACAACCCGATCCCCCTCCTGAAAATCCTCTTTGGCCAGTTTCCCAAAATATTGCAACTGCGGATAATCAATATCTGAAGAAAGCTGAATATCAATTCCCAGTAACCAAACGTGGTGCGGCAGCTTAATAGCCCAATAGCTTCTTTTTTGTGCCGTTTTCCAATTGCCTAGCGATCGTTCCTGGCAAAATAACTTGATGAAATTGGACAGTCCGTCATACCAGTCGTGATTGCCGGGGATCGCAAATAACGACGGGCGATTGTCCGACTCTTCATCTTTCGGGAAAGCTGCAGAATAGGGACCACGAAGCCGATTGTCGTACTCTTCCATTTCCGGCGTTGGGTAAACCTGATCGCCTCCCATCACCAGAAATTCTCCACGAGGTAGCCTTTCATCTTCAAGCTCCAGCGATTCCTTTGCCAACAAATGCGCTAGGGTATAGGTCGAATCAAAACCGTCGCCCAAGTCTGAAACATAGTCGAACCAAATTTCATCGTGATTGGATTTATCATGGTAGTTCTTTCCGGTTTTACCAGTGCGCATATCCAAGGCGGCCTGCATTTCGCGCTTGTCGGCAAAATTTCCGAACAAGCCTGAAACAACCGACTTCAAACCGGTAGCTGCCAGCTGTGTTACACTGAACCACCTAACCATTTTTTTTTGCTTAAAACTCATACCGATACAGTTTGGTTAAAGATTTATACCGCTGAACGATATTTCCACAACTTCCATCTTGCTTCCTGAAATTCCGGCTTACGACAGATGCGAGCCGATCATTGAACTCATTAAACAGCATTCCCTCAGCCAGTAGCTTTGTATTTCTTTGAAGGGAAATTTTCAGGCGTTTAAATGCAATTCCCAAAAACCAATCAATCGAATTAGTCAATACAAGTTCCGCCTGCAAGTGATGCTGTTCCCCTTCAAGCATACACGACATTTCCGCCAACAGAATCCGTTGTTTTTCCTTGTTCACAAATCGAATCCGGTTATTGAAAGTCGATATTTCGTTGTCATCATCGTTAATCTTCAAGGAGGAAACAAACGACAACTCAGTCTTTGAATCTTTCTCTCGCCAACAAAATGACGGATACCAATGAAAGCTCGTTGTGCGACTTTTATAAACCAACGAACCTTTAAACACATATCTGAAATTCAGTCGACTACCTGGATTTTTCATTTTCGTGGCTTCAATAGAAAACGGAACTCCACTGGGAGGAATGGACTGCAAATACCGTTTTCCATCGGCATAGCCCATATTGATCAATGTTCGCGCATCCACTTTATTCAGGTACAAATCAGTATCTAGTGGCAACGGAATATCAGGCTTTATGACATGCAGTTTTAAGCCGGGAATGTAATCGCTGTCCGGATTCGGCTGTTGCTTCATTAGCTTGATCCGGGCGTATTCTTCCAGCAAACCGCCGTTGGCGCTCATCTCAATCATGTGCACATATTGGTTCAACGCTCCCGGCAAGTACTCACTAAAGTTGCCGATTGCCCAAATGAGCCAAAGCTCCTCCGCTCCCCGTTTTACTCCCTCAACCAGGTTGGTATCTTTGATCCACACGGAATCGGAATACCACACGCCGTCAATTTGAATAGCCGGCATCACAATCGGCAAGGAAACTCCGGCAATCAGGTGATCTTCACTGACCTGATGACCGGAAATGCTTTCAACTGTTTTATCAGCGAAATTGCAAACATTGAACGTCGTCTGAATCCCATCATTGGCATTGATCTTCCGCCAATCAATCCCCAAGGTCGGAAATACGTTGTTCCGTATCCCGTCAGCATCAGCATAACCTTTCATGTTCAGAGGTTTAAAATATGATTTGAGCGGGCTTGGTGAACTGAAATGCTTGATGGAAACTTTTCGCCAGTTGCGGGTAATCTCGCAAACAGTCAGTCCCGACGCCAACATCCCGGCATTGAAAATGCCTCCAGAAGTACCATCGACATGACTAAACTGAAGCCCCTGTTCCTGTAATGCCATCATGACACCGGCCTGGTACGCCACACGAATTCCTCCGCCGGCTAACATCAACGAGCGACGAGGAGAAGCATCAGTTTTGGGTGATATGAGAACTGAATTAACCGGCATAAAGCTGCATTGTTTTTCGTGAATAAAGAAAGATGAACAGTACTCCTAACAGTTCCCAGATAAGAAACAGGTAAAACAGAGCGCTTGGCTGCCCTTCAGCATACAAGGAGAAGACGCGGGCTAAAACCCCCATGGCCATAATGGACAAGAACAAACGATTAAACTTTAGCTCGCTGAAAATTTCTTTGATAAACAACAGTGAGAAGATTCCGAATCCCAACTCAATGGCTCGCAAAAAACGGTATTGGCTTAACAAGTTGATTCGGATTGATTCCGGCAAGGAGAAAACGTCGAGCTTGAACAATAACTGAAAATCAAATACCGGGTTGACAAACGCTCCCCAGAAACCGGCTACGGTTACCAATCCAACGTAGGTGAAAAAGAAAAAGTAGCTAATCGATTTCATCGGCCTTCGCTATTTTAAAATACCAAAACAGAATAATCCCCGACAACAAATCAAAGAGAGCTACGCCTAGTGCCAGAACTCCGAATACTTCGTTAACCACACCAATACCAACAGCAGCCGAAGCTCCTATTTTTTGCATGGCACACCAGAAAACAGCAACCCGATTCGAATGGGCACTGTAAATGACATGGAGCATGAGCAGGCCAAACAAAAGCATAAACATGCCAACGATTGAAAAAAAATGAGAACTTGTTGGCGTAATCTCTGAGCCAATAAGTCCCAATACAATTCCGGGTTTGACTAACTGCAGCAGGCCGGAAACAACCGTCGCAATTGAAATCAATATGACAATCAAGTTCAGGTACTTTTTCATTCTACTTTCGTTTTAGCGGGCGATTAATTGTTAATTCGTCTTCATTCTCGCTTTTGCAAGGAAGAAATACATGGTAACGGCCCACATAAAGGCCAGGATCACAAAACGAACATCATTCAAAAACATCCATTCCTTCAACAGACTTTGCAAAGTCGCCATATCAGTAACTCCGGCTTTAAAGGCATCATTAATGTCTTCAATGAAAATTTGCTGAACGATGACCGGAGCAAACAAGCCGGGAATCCATAAAATTGGCACCCATTTTAGTTTGCTTTTCCATTCGGTAATCAGCATAATGACGATGGCCACAGCCATAATCGGAATCGTGATGAAGAAATACTTAGTGGCACTAGTCGTTTGCGGAATTATCGCATTGTAATAGTTATCGAGCGTCAACGTGCTCGGATAATGAGGGAACCAAAAAAAGTGAAGCGACAAAAACATGCCCAGATAGACAGAAGAACAAAAGAAGATATAGGCATTGTTAATATCAATCAACGTTTGTTTCAGATTTTTCATAGCAGAAGTTTTATCGTTGTTAGTTAAGTGGTTGTTCGAGTTAGGGATAGGCTAAATTTTATACTTCTGATAGTCAGTAACCGAAGGAGGGCTGAGCCATTCTTCGCTTAGCCCCAAATGATAGACGCTCTCCAACCCCTGCGGCATCTCAGCCGGTGGCGAGTCGTAAGTCATAAACCAACTTTCAAAATGATCGTCCAGAATACCATTGGCACTTTCCATAAACATGGTAAAAAACGGATCAGGATTAAGCTCAATATCGCGTAAATACGCAACATTCGGATGGTCGCCTATGAATAACCTCCCCTTAGCCTTTCCCAACAAATTAACACCAACTTTACTCTGAAAGTAGATGTACGAAAGCATCAACATATTCCGGAAGCGGCAATAGTTTTTCGTCCCAATCTTCATTTTCAAGCTGGGCGACTTAGGCTTATCAATCTCAATGCGAAAGGCAAACTGTCCGTCTTTTTCATATTGACTTGAGACCGTTTCGTTCCCGATTTTAAAATCCAAATTGGCTTGGTGCTTCGGCATACCCCAGATTCCCTTCCCGCCTTTCACTGATATCTCGCTACTTACCGGCAAGTCCAAAATATACTGCCCGGTCCCATAAGTGTTCATCATTACAGCCGAAAGGATTTTGGGAGCCGGCTTTCGACCATGAGTACAGGCAATCGCAATACTGTACTCGATGTATTTTCCGATACTTGTGTCGATGTAATTAATGACCGTGACCAGCAAAGCAGCCTTTCCGTTTGGCAATCGCAGCGCATGCACTTCTTCGCCCGGAAGCAAAGCATTCGCTTTTTCCCAATTACAGGAAAAACCGGCCATCAATGCCGGCGAATCTTTAGCATTAATCGGCATCTCGTAGGGAATGGTATCAACCAATGCATACTTGCCTGTGTACCTTTTAATTCGTTTTGGAATACTCATACGTTTAGGTATTTAATTCTTTCAACATCAATGGGAATATATCTTCGTGCGCATTTTTACCCAAGAAGATATCGAGATGACTATATCCTTTTATAAGATAAAATTTATGACGTCCCGGGGTGATTTGATTAAAATAATTGAAACTGTTGGCCTGACTTTGAGGCTTGAAACAGAGATTATACTCTCCTCCGAAAAATATAAACCGGGCATCGGTTTTTGGTTCCTCGTCGGCATAAGTCTTTCCTGAAGCTGAATCTGCCGGTACTAAAACGCCCCGATGAACACACTTCCTAATCTGATCGAAGAATTTCGTCGGCACTGAGGCAAATTCGTATTGAATCCAATCCATCGTTTTGCGATCCAGGTTTTCTAACCGCCAAAGTGCCGGAAAACCCGCACCATAAGTAAAGCTGACGAATTTCCCCACAAAGGTGTCTTTTTCCCAATGTGTTAACCGGACGAGCAGCCGAAACAACCGTGACTTTAGATCGATGGCCTTTAATCCCCAGGCCGGATTAAGATCGTCAGTAATCAACTTAACCACGGGTAAAATGACGTTGAGCTTAAAGACAGAAAAGTTGGGGACGACCGGATGAAGTGATACCGCGTTACTAATAATTGTTTTTACCTGAGGAACCAGCCCCAAAACTGCGGAAATCATGAAACTGGTACTTCCCTGGCAGTGGATAATGGCTTTCATTTCCTGGCAACCGGTTAGTTCAACAATCTTCCGAACTGCCGCCGGATGATCGTTTAGGGCAGCTTCATCCAAATTCCAGGGACGAGGTTTCAAATCAATGCTTGCCCGCCAATTTTCCAGCCATACATCATAACCATCCTCAGCCAAAACTTCGATGATATTCTTTTGAGTAGGCGCATTGAATATATTTGCCCGCACCCCTGCCCCATGCACCAACAAAACCGGTCCTTTGGGCGAAGAACCTTTTTGAATCAAATGCTTCAGGTTGCATGTAATCCCGTCGGCGGTAATGAAATCTATGGTTTCAAAATTCAACGACATTGATTTGGAAATAAGAGATTAGTCAGTTCATGAGTGGCCTTTCTGAGGAACTATGAAACGTCTTTCCATTGAATTCCATCACAGAAAGCTCACGCAAAACATATTTAGCTTAGCCTTAGTAAATCCTTAATTTCAATAACAATCAATTAAGATGAGAGGACTCGAATCGCAATTACCGGTTTTTGTAAAAACCTTACTCAAGATACAAAATCTTACGAACTAAATGAATATGAAGTATTAATATTCTTTTGACTGAAATACAAAAAGGAGCCCCAGCTATGCTGAAACTCCTTTGAATTTATTGAATAATTTGTTTGAAATCGACTACAACGACTCGAAGAAGTCGTTTCCTTTATCATCGACGATGATAAACGCCGGGAAGTTTTCGATGCGGATTTTACGAACCGCTTCCATTCCCAGTTCTTCAAAATCGACCACTTCGACCGACTTGATGCTTTCCTTCGCTAAGATCGCAGCTGGCCCACCGATTGATCCGAGGTAGAAACCGCCATTCTTTTTACAAGCCTCGGTTACTACTTTCGAGCGGTTACCTTTCGCCACCATTACCATTGATCCGCCCATGCTTTGGAACTGATCTACGTATGGATCCATACGTCCGGCAGTTGTCGGTCCGAAACTACCTGAGGCCATTCCTTTGGGTGTTTTCGCCGGACCGGCATAGTATACAGGATATTTTTTGAAGTATTCCGGCATCGGCTTGCCTGAATCAACTATTTTCTTGATTTGAGCGTGCGCGATATCGCGGGCTACGATCAGTGTACCGCTCAGGTTCAGGCGGGTTTTAATTGGATATTTTGTCAGTTCAGCTAACACTTCTTCCATCGGCTTATCCAGATCAATGTTTACAGGAGGAGCCATTTCCGGTGCACTCTCCGGTAAAAAGCGACGAGGATTTTTCTCCAGTTGCTCCAGAAAAATACCATCTTCGGTGATTTTACCTTTTACATTACGGTCGGCACTACAGCTAACACCCAAACCTACCGGGCAAGATGCAGCGTGACGAGGCATACGGATGACACGAACGTCGTGTACAAAATATTTACCCCCAAACTGGGCGCCAATACCGCTTTCGCGACAAATCTTCAATACTTTTTCTTCCCATTCCAAATCGCGGAAGGCTTGACCGCCATCGTTTCCTTCAGTTGGCAAGTGATCAAAATAACCGGTTGAAGCTTTCTTCACCGCAGCTAATGTTGCTTCGGCCGATGTACCGCCAATAACCAACGCCAGGTGATAAGGAGGACAAGCAGAGGTACCAAGATCTTTGATCTTTTCTTTGACAAATTTAGTCAGCGCTTCTTCTGTCAACAAAGCCTTTGTTTGTTGGTACAAGTAAGTTTTGTTACCTGAGCCACCACCTTTAACGACGAATAAAAATTCGTACTTGCTACCTTCTTCAGCGTAAATGTCAATTTGCGCAGGCAGGTTACTTCCGGTATTTTTCTCTTCGAGCATCGTCAACGGCACAACCTGAGAATAACGCAGGTTACGATCTTTATAAGTATCGTAAACGCCCCTTGACAAGTACAAAGCATCGTTTGCACCCGTGTACACATTTTCACCTTTTTTACCCATCACAATAGCTGTTCCGGTATCCTGGCAAGTTGGCAATTCGCCTTCAGCAGCAATAACCTGGTTAGCCAGCATCGTGTGAGCCACAAATTTGTCATTGTCGGTCGCTTCCGGATCATCCAGAATTAAACGAAGTTTTTCGAGGTGAGCTGAACGTAAATAAAAAGAGACATCAGCAATCGCTTCTTTGGCAAGCAACTCCAGACCTTCAGGAGCCACTTTTAAAATTTTACGCCCGTCGAATTCAACGGTAGAAACATGGTCTTTAGTCAGCAACCGGTACTCGGTTGTATCTTTTTTAATCGGGAAAGGTTTTTGATAGATAAATTCAGCCATAATAGTATGAATTCAGTTGATTTTGTAATTCGTTTTTTTGATTATTTCGCATTTTTCAACGAATGCCTACAAATATAGCCATTACAGCCCAAACAAGTCTTGTACGTCAGCTATTTTTAGACTTTGAAACAAATTTCTTCACAAAAAAGCTACGGCGTTTTTCGTTCCTCTACATAAGCCAAAATCATCTGATCAAACTCATGCATGAGTTGTCTCATTGAGGGATGATTGACTTGATAGGCTATCGACTGAACTGATGCGATTGGCAATATTTTGGGCGATGTGCCACTGATAAAAGCCGCTTCAAACGAATCAAGCTCATCTTCCTTAATATCCAGTTCAAAACAATGCATTCCAAGTGTGTTGATACATTCCATGATTTTCTTTCGGGTAATTCCGCTCAACACCTTATTTCCCGGCGAAGTATAAAAAGCACCTTCGCGAACAAAAAAAACATTGGAACGGCTCCCTTCCGTGATGCACGAATCGTGATCAACCAATAAAACTTCGAACCACTTATTTTCGAGCATAGCCTGACTTGCCCGATCACGAACCGATTGCTGCACAAGCTTTACTTTCGGATTTTCGCGAACAGCACGCAAAAGACCAACCTTAACGCCCATCTGATACTGATGCGAAGTTGGGTACTGATGCGGGAAAACAAACATTCGTACGTGCTGTTCTCCGGAAGCACCCGTATTTAATTCAACCCGAATATTACCTTCCGCAAGCTGATTGAGGCTGATCAATGCAGCAATCTGCTCGCTGAACTTCTTGGCTGATACAAACGTTGAAACATGCAATATTGAACAAGAATTAAAGTACCGGGCAAAATGATCCTCTTCAAACAAGGCGATTCCATCAATCACCCGCAACACCTCGTAGATTTGAAGGGCAGGTTTCTCCATTAATTCCGGCAATGGTAAAATCTTTGGATTTCCATTTTCAAGGTAATATTTGATATTTGTGCTCGAATCAGGCATAATGCAAACAGGTATTCCTTAAATTTAGGTACAAACTTAGTCAATCCGATTTCAGATACTTAATGAGAAGCGCATCAAAAATAACATTGATCTATTTTACAATCAGCTTTTTCTGGATTTTATTTTCAGATAAGTTCATTGCGACACTGAGCGACGACAGTTACCTGATCACAAAAATGCAGACCTACAAAGGTTGGTTCTTTGTTGTCAGCACATCTGTATTTTTGTACATCCTGATCAGTCGTGAAATAAAGAAGCAGTCTAAATTGATGGCCGAGTTAAAAAGAGCAAAGGAAAAAGCGGAAGAATCGGATCGTTTAAAATCTGCGTTTTTGTCGAATGTTTCGCACGAAATAAGAACACCCTTAAACGGCATTGTCGGGTTCAGCCAGCTATTGTTTGAAAACGACGATGATGACACAACGCGTCAAATGTATATCGATCAGGTCAACCGGAATAGTGATATGCTCCTGAAAATCATCAACAATGTGCTGGAAATTTCCAAGATCCAGGAAAAAATGATTGAACCTTCGTTTCGGGACGTCCCTGTTGCCGATTTTTTGGAAAACATCAATCAAATCTATCAATCGAAAAAGTCGAATCTCAAGCAAAAGGGACTGAACTTCCAATTAGAAAGACAGCCATCCTGCGAAAAACTAACTATAAAAACGGATCCTGATTGCTTGAACCAGATTCTATATAACCTGCTGGACAACGCGGTGAAATATACGCCCAAAGGAGAAATAAAACTTAGCTGTTCGATGGATGAGAAATTCCTGCATATATCGGTATCAGATACCGGGATTGGAATCCCGGAACGAAATATTAACGGAATTTTTGAACGCTTTAACCGCTCGCCTGAAATAGAAATGTCTTCTGAAGGCTTTGGACTCGGGCTTTCGATCAGCAAAGGACTTGCTCAAGCCCTGGATGCGAAGATCGAAGTAACGTCCACCCCCGGAAAAGGAAGTTGCTTTTCGGTTTTAATACCGCTAAACCCGGTCAAAAAATAAAAGGAGCACCTGGCTCCTTTTTAGTTGTTCGGAAACTTGATTCCCGTAAATTATTTAACAGCAACAGTCTCAATTTCGACCAAAACGCCCAAAGGCAATTCTTTTACCGCGAAAGCAGCTCTTGCCGGAGGATTTTCAGCATAACACTTCCCGTAAATCTCATTCATGGCTTTAAAATTTGCCATATCACTCAACAAGCAAGTTGATTTCACAACATCTGCAAACGAATAACCCGCTTCATGCAGAATTGCTTCAATGTTTTTCATCACCTGGGTTGTTTGCTCGGTAATTCCACCTTCAACCACTTTCGCCGTAGCAGGATCAATGGGCACCTGTCCCGAGATGTAAAGTGTTCCGTTTACTTCAACAGCCTGGCTGTAAGGGCCGATAGCAGCCGGTGCGTTTGTTGTAGAAATAATGTGTTTCATGCTAGTCTTTTTATCCTTTAATTAATAGCTATCTGTCGTCTTCAAAGTCGAAGTTTCCCGCAAAGAAACAAAATCCCAATCATCAAAAACAATGAAATTGTCACATAAAAGTGAAAAACAAACTTTTTTGTCTGTTTCTAAACATTACACAACGCAGGTTTCCTTTTCCTGAAATTCAGAATATACCTAATATACAGATGCGAATATGCGATTTCGATCAATGCTCTTTGAAACATAAACAATAATCAAAACCTGCTGTTCTATTTCAGTAATAAACAGGCGACCTTTATCTCTTAACACTATCGATATACCCGAGGTAGATACGTGACTTTGTGATCACACATAACTCAAAGAATCAAAAAGTTTAGGAAGAATGGTAGTAGGTAGTAATTCAAACACGCAGTTGAATAACCCGAATGCGGAGTATTCCCTTTTAGATCTTTTTTTCAAGAAGTACAATTCCGGTCAAATGAGCTCCGACCTCATTTACGATGTTAATCAGGACAAAATCCTGCATGTGAGCCTCGATTTTAAAAAACTGGCCGGTCATCAATGCAAAGAAACCTTTGACCAATGCATCCTTTTCATCAAATCATTAATCCATCCGGCCGATTACAACGAGTTTTTGGTTGAGATGATTGAGTTTGTAAAAGGTGAAGGCAGTCGGACACCGGAAAATCCGTACGAATCCATGCATTCCTTCTGCTTCCGCATGAAAGGAACCAGTGGTGAATGGATGAAAATTAGCTTTCATGCCTTGTTGTTGCATTCCAATAAATTAGTTGGAGTCATTCAGAAAAACCATTGGAGTAAATCGGAAGATCTTGAAACGGGAGGCCATATTTCGGCCCGGGAAAAGGAAATTCTGAATCTGATTGCTGACGGAGATTCTGCAAAAATTATTGGCGACAAGTTGAATATCAGCCCCAACACCGTGATTACACACCGCAATAACCTGAAAAAGAAATTCAACGCTAAGAATACGGCGGAACTAATCAAAGAAGCGGTGAAATCGCAGGTGATTTAGAAAAATCCCTTTTTAGCCCCCCAGTTCTTTTCTCAATTTCAAGCTTAGTAAATGAAGGACCAACTTCCCCATGGCGCTCCTGGTGTAATGGGCAATCAATCCGACTGCACCGGTAATGATAAAGTCTCTCAAATAATTGCCATCGAAATAAAGCGACACTGCTAACGAAAATAACGGTGCAATGACGGCCCAGATTTTCCCGATCAATCGCCAGGGTAACTGCAGATCTGCGACCAATTGCTCAAGTTTCCCGTAATGCAGGTCCACGATCTCCGGATGTTCCAAAATCTTTTCGGGCCAAACATAGGAAACGACATCCGCGTCGAGGTATAAAATTGAGACCATCTCCGCATTGTCTTTCGAAGGACTGTAAACTGCCAGACGTCCCGTTCGTAACACTTCTTTCAACTCACCACTTATTCTGAGCAGGTTACTTCTCATTATCTTTCCATTTCGTCACTAAGTTCACGACAACATCAACCAGGCTGTTCCAATACTTCATGGAAAGATTCGTATGCTTGTCGTGCAAATCGACCAAAAGCGGCAGGGGTTTTTTAGCGAATTCTTCTTCAATCCGGCCAATAATATCTCCATCAATCCCGATGCGGGTTTGCATGACCACCTTTTCGCAGCCCAGATCATGAAAGCGCTTCAACTTCGCCAGGTCGCGGGTTGAAATATTACCTGCCTGCGTGTTGTTCACCAGGGTCTTCATCCCCACGGAATACAAATCCAGGTTTGCATACTTTTTGGGCTTAATAAACTCGCAAAACGAATAAATCCGCTGCAAAATAATGAAATCGGAATCTTCAATCCGAACGGAATTCCGATCGAAATAGGCCTGCATATCATCCAACAACTGAAAGAGTTGTTCAAAAGACTGGCATTCCTTCGGGTTGAACTTAAAATCCACATCATTGTGCCGGATAATGATCGCGATCCGGCAAACATACTCGTTGTGCAGACTCTTGAGCAAGTCTTCAACCCGTTCGGGCGGATCGACTGCAATCATCCCCGATTTGATAATCGTATCAACCTGCAAATGCGTCAAGTCCTCCAGAATCGAACTGATCATACTTTGTTTCGAAGGCATAATCAGCTATTTTTTTCTTTGAACTTGAACAGGGTTTCCACGATTGTCTTCAAGGTGAGAATGTTGTTTTCGATAATCTCACTTCCCTTGGCTTCGCGCGATTGATGAAACTGCACCAACTCGGGGTATTTTTGGTAAAATTCCTCCGACATCTCCGTGTTGATATCACCATCCAGCAAATTAATGGAACTGGTCATTCCCTTCACTTCCTGGTTCGACTTGATATGAATGTCGCCATTGGCATCGGACTCCATTTTCCCCATGACTGTTTTGATATTCAGGGTATACAAATCGCCGATATTGTCAAAAATCTTCTCGATTACTTCGTCAATTTTAGCCATAATTGCTGTTTTTAATAGGTTTTATAGTATTTGAAATTTGCACTGACTTGCCGGAATCCCTTCACGATCGTGAAAAGCAAAAAAGGCCAGCTTATCAAGCTTAATGATTGCATGATTGTTTTTAAGATCATCCCCACAACGGTCAGCGAGAAGTTCATTTCGCCGAGTGTGTTCCGGGTTTCATCCAGGTGAAGCCTGACCGTTTCAGAACTTGCCTGAAAAGCGATGCTGCTGACATCGCCGTCGAGCTGAAACTTGCTAATCAAGCTTTCGCGACCACTGCTTGTCGCAATAATCTTCCGTCCCAATAAAAAACGAACGCCATTGACAAACATACTGAGTCCTTGCGCCAGGTTCTCGAAAAAATCAGCAAACAGCTTCTTCAGAAACGACCACATTTGCGCTACTTTGTCGATAACCCAGCGGTAAATCTTTCGGACAAAACGCAGGGCTTTCTTCAACAACTTCTTCACACCGTAATAAATCCGGGCAAGCAAGCCCCGGCGTTCTTCCGGCTGTTTGTTATGACTGATTTCCCGCTGAAGTTGATCCAAACGCTGAGAAAACACGCTTTGACTGTCGTCGTCGGCCTTGCCAACCTGAGTTGCCAACTGCGTCCAGACATCCTCCTGCCCGGCCGGTTCGTGTTCTACCATGTACTCCTTCAGAAAAAACAAGGCATTGAACATGAAATAGTCCTGCCCCAGGTAAGTGAGAAAACGTTTGATCTTCACATCCTTCTCATCGGCCAGGTTATAGGCCTTAATGGCATCAACAAAGCTTTTCAGACTCAAATCACCCAGATCCGAATCGAGCAAACCGTTGTAAAAACCTTCCTGCCATTGGTGCACCTGGATGAGCCGAACCAGAAACCGGTTAAAGTCAGACTTCGAGACCCGCGCCAGGTAACTGTAGTCAATCGTTTCTTCCCGACGGTTGAAAATGTTTTGCTGCAAAAACTTCAGGAAATCCGTTCGTTCGCCAAAATCCTGTTTCAACTGCCGGCCGAAACTATTTCGGTGCGCCAGTTTGGAACGGCTGTCGTCCGAGCTTCGAACAGATTGAAAGGTGACAATAAAACTCTCTTCCGGATAGCTTGCCAACAGGCGGACCGTGAACTGTTCGATGTCGGCCAACTGATTAATCGCTTCAAATGGTGTGCATTTGCCAAAGTCAGCCAAACGTTCGAGGCCTACTACCGACGATGTGCCGAAGGACGAATTGACAGGCATTTCCCATAGCCCCATCAAATCAAGCCGATAGTGTACCAGGCGGGTTGCCAGGTTGATTTCGCCCCGGCTTGGCAAGCCTGGAAGCACAATCCCTTCGTCGATGTCGGTCAGCCGGCGGAGATAATGTTGCAGAAAACGGTTCTTCCCCATTCTGCGCATCATTCGTAACTCCTCAACAGGAAACAGGTCCGAGTTTCCTAAATCCGCTTCAAATTCATCACGGGCTTTTTGCATCAACCGCCCCTCCGGAAACGACAACGCATGAGCCGGCGCATACCCGAGTTCAACCAAATGCTGGTTAATTTCGGGAGCAGGTTCGGGAAAGCTTTCCAATTCACTTTCACATTTTGATAGTATCCATTCCAGGGAATCAGGCATCTTTATTTTGCAGGACTAATCAGATCTGTAACTAATTTGATGAAGGCTTGACGCGATTCTTTGGCCGAGGTGATCATGTCTTTGTGCAATTTCAGCAATTCCTCGTCGGCTTGCGACAGATCCTTTTTAACGATCGTCGATACATCCGAATCAATCTTCACACTGGTAAACGCGACGAGTTCCAGTTTCGAATCATTCTGAACCGTCAGGTTTTTCAAGACATTCTCAATCTGAACTTTATCGACGCCGTTTTTAACAACGTCGGACACCTTGTATTCGAAGCTCCCGGTAAAGGTTGTAACTTCCAGCGAAGCGGCATCTTCGATGCCCTGACCGATTTTTTGAAAAAGCTTACCCAGTCCGCTTTTCAATTTTTCTTTCCCTTCATTATTAACTTCTGTAGCCATAATCTGATTGAATTAACTTTGAAAAATACTTTCGAACTTATTTTTTGTGCTCTGGTCATAGATACCATTGGCATCTTTTAATCCGGACTTTTTCTGAAAGGCCATTAAGCGCTCTTCCGTTTTCGGACCAAAGATGCCATCGACCGAACCACAATCGAATCCCAGATCATTCAGGATCCGTTGCAATTTCATCACTTCCTGTCCCGAACTTTTCACTTTTAATGTTCCCATCGGAATCTCCAGCCCTTCAACAACCGCCAACCTGCGGAAACCCAGAATTTTTCCGGCATCAAAAGCCTGAATGGAGACACTGTTGCGCTGATTACCGCCTAAGATGAACACCCGGCTTCGGTCTTTTGAAAAACCAAAAAACAAACCGACATGTCCCAGCCACGAGTCGGGGCTTTCGCGCCATAAAATGATCACATCGCCCGGAATAGGATCATCAACGGGTGTTCCTACCGACAACCAACTTCGCGCGTTGGCTTTGTGTGTTCGTTGCAAGCCGGCTTCCAGGCTGCACCAATTCATGAAAATACTGCACCAGGGAGTCTCGTCGTCGGTAATATTATTGAAACCCGCTTCTTTGGCGTATTTCACGATTACCGGGTTGTGCTCGGCACCCGAAAATTCTTTGACCCCAAGCTCTGCTGCCGCTATTTGAAGAATGTTTTTCATAGTCTGAAAATTTTTGTTTCAAAAGGCCTCCAACTCCACTCCCTTGCACCGTGTCTGAAAAATAAAGCCCAAGTTAAAACATTGAGCTTAACATGACATAATATTTCTCACTTTAAATTTTATTGTTCGCTTTAAGGTTTCAACTTGCCAAGGCCGCATGTCCTTCGTCAGTCCGCTTAAAACCTGCAAACTGCAAGACATTTCTACTTGTCGAAAGCTGATTCATACCCGACTCGCAGTTTCTCAACAGCTACTAAAGGTTAACGATTTTTGTTTTTGGTCATTTTCAACGATCCTGTAGCTTCTAATGTATCGAACCGCTCTTAACAATTCAATCCTCATTTCTGATGGTTTTTAAATTGATTCCGATTGTCCCTTTAAGAAATGTCATTTTGGGCTTTTCGATCCAAAAACAGCCGAAAAAGGGTGTTTATTGAACAATATACCCCTTTTCACGATCGTGAAAATGATTTTATCAATCGTGAAAACGACTTTATCAATCATGAAAATGATTTTATTAATCATGATTACCACACTATTAATTGTTAAAACGAATATATTAATCGTGATTGCCCCACTATTAATCATGAAAATGAAAATATCAATCATGATTATCAGATTATCAATCGTGATTACGAACTTAACAATCGTGAATGGCCCATTATCAATCGTTATTCCGTCCGTATAGGTTGAAAGCGCGTCGAAGTAGGTCGTCTATCCCGCGTTATTCGTTGTGAAAAACATTTTTTCGATCGGTAAATCGGTGATCCTTGAAATAGAAACTAAAAACGGCTGCATTGTTCGTATCGCTCCTACGGAGCTGAATATGTTGTGATTTGAGCGGGAGTTTTATTTGAATGGTACGATTAAAGTAAAGACGAACGGGAGGTGCCTCCCGCATCGATTAAAAACTGCGCCAACGAAGAAAGTCACTGCAACTAAAAGCAAGAGGATTCCAATGGCGATAGCTTGTTCAATAAGTAACTCAAACAACAATTTGTAAGCTTATTCTTTCCGGATTTTATTGGTAACACGAACATCTTTAACCCCTTTAACCTGGCGAATTTTTCCCTGATCAAGTGCTTCTTTGTCCTGCAGGTCTTTGGGAATCACAACATTTCCCTGCTTAATTTGAATCTGCTCCAGTCCTTCAACTGTCCTGCCCTTGTTTTCATTTTGAATGTCTTCGTAGACTTTTCCGGCAACAAATAAATCGGGATTGACTTTGACCTGCCCCTGAAAACTGCCCGAATTGAGTTGCCAACTTCGGGATTGTTCTTTGGGATCCGCTGACTTGTCAAGTTGTTCCAGTTGAATCCGTCCATCCGGTTCCAGGTTTTGTTGAAACTTTTCTTCAATCTGATTCAGGCGATTAATATCCTGAAAATTCCCAAGCGCCTTTTCCTGGCTGATGTAATCCAGCGCTTTAATCTCGAAATAGGGATAGTGATAATCCGGATTTTGCTCCGAACATTTAGTGCCCAGGTCTGATAAAATCTTGAATTTTTGTCGGTTGAGAAAAGATTGCTCATTTTTCGTCGCCTCCATTTGGAAAAGCGCACTGCTGTTAATGGTTCCTTCCAAAGCAGCAACATCCTTATCCTTAAAATCGTAATTGCCTTTTCGGATATTGAATCGCATATCGGTAATTAAAACCAACTCGTTCAACTTTTCCCTGACATCCAGTGATTGTTCGGAAGCCTTTCCGGCAGCCCTGATCAAAGAATCGGCCATCGTTAAATTATCCAAATCGAGGTAACCAGCAGCCGCCTCAACGAGGTTTTTGGCAACCAATTCCTGCTGATTTGTTTTTTGATATCCTTTGGCCAACAACTGGTAAACCGACGGAATCGGCTTATACTTTCCCGGATTACCGGCTTCAATTTGTTTCTGAAACTGAATGGCATGCTCCAATTGAAAAATGGCGTTGCCCGCATACCAGTTCGATTCCCACACTCCCCTGTCGGCAAAAATTAACCCGAGCGTAGTATGTGATTTCTGAATAGCTTCCGGATCATTCTGCAAATAGTGGGCACTTTTCTCGTTAAAAAGCTGTTGAATCAGCCGATCATACTTTGTCTTGTCCAAATCCAATTGCGGATACCTATTGTACAAACGCGACAGTTCGATGGCAATGTCCATCTTAACCGGGTAGTAGTTCTTCAGCTTTGGATCATCATAGACATAAAACTCGGGGGCAACCCTCAAGGCTGATTCCAACATTTGCACCGCTTTTTCAATGTCTCCCCTCATCAATTCGGCAGATTCCATCTTCAACAAAATTGTCGCGATAATATGCCGGCGATATTCGTTCATTGTCCACCAACCCAACTGCTCGATGTTTCCATACTTATTCGTCAGCAACAGCTGAATCTCCTCATTGCAAGTCGAATTCCAGCTTTTCAAATCAGGCAGTTCCCCGGCATAAAGCTCATTCAACTGATTTTTTGTTGCAAGAACTTCGGCCCAACGAATACAGGCACCCGTCGCTTTCTCATAGCCTTCGAAAGCAAGTGCATTGCCGATTGCATTCAGGAAGCCTGCTCGCGCAAGATCATAATGTCCGGCGTCAAACAGTTGGCCGGAAAACTTAAAAACCGCCTCATAGGCTTCTTCCTGGTTGGGCAAGCGGTTGTATGCACTAAATATTTTCCAGACCAGCGCCTCATTCTTTGGATCGGCAAAATAGGCGCGTTTGTAATAGCCAATAGCTGATTTCAAATCCTCCCGGGCATAAACGATCTCCCCTTTGTTTGTCAAATATTTCGCCCGATTCCCCGGATCCAACTCAAGAGCCCGATCCAGCAAATGCAGCGCTGCCTCTGAATTACCAAACAGCTTATTCACCATGATCAAATTATTCAAAACAGCCAGGTTCTTCGGATCAGTTTCGTGCGCCTTTTGATAATATCCCAGCGATTTTCCCAAAATGGCTTGCGCACTCCCCCCTGACTTTGATGAAGCCAACTGGTACAAGTAACCGGCCGTAAAATTCATTTTCAACCGGCAGGCTGATTCGTCGGAAGAATTCTGACAATTATCCAGATTGCTTTCCAACAGGGCTATTCCTTCCTCCAAAGGTAATTTCTGAGCTTGCGCACAAATCTCATCAACATTAAACCGGCTGCGGCTTTGAGCTTTTAGATTCTGAAAAAGACCTGAGCCCAAAAGCAGGAAAAAGATGAATATGGTTGTTTTCATGTGTTTTATAATTTGGTTGTAATTGCCACCTGTAACTCGCCGTGATAAGCATGCCCCTTTGTTTGAGCGTTGACCTTCACGACTCGTTTCATGTTAGTCTGCATTGACACTGCCGAGCAAATTCTCCGGGCTGATAATCTCGAGTTCCGATTCGGGTAAGGGAACATGTTTCAGGATAAAAATTTTCTTTTCAACCGGGCTTGTTCCCGATGACTCTTCGGGTAGTTCAATCAGACCATTCTTCAACTTTTTCAACGCCAAACTACCAACCGGATAGTTTGACGGAAGGTGAAACCGCTGCACAGCTTCCTGCATATTTTCGATCGCTGCGAAAACCTGCGTGGTATCGTACGATTCGACCGTACCAAAAACCAGATCAGGCACGGACGTAATAATCAGGAAAAGGCTGAAATTGGCGATATTGTTTTCCTTCTCCGCCAAAGGTAAAATGAACATTTTCTGCTCCTTGATGAAGTAGAAATCGTCGGCCACCTCAACCTGACTCAAAATATCTTTCACCAACTCTTCCTTACTATTGAGTGCGCCAAGTTTAAATGTCTGAATGATCTCATCGACAAACTCCTCCCTGACGTCAGGCAATTGTTCGATGTAACGTTCAACAGGCCGAAATACCCAATACGCAGATTGACTATCACCGGGCTTTACCTGTGGTTTAATGGTCAGTTTGAACCCAACTTCCTTCAAAGCGGAATGCGATCCCGAATTTTGCTCGGCATCAGCTAACTCAATTTGAAGGACCGACTCCCCTGCTCCGGCCTGAAAATGAAAAAAGCCGAAGGTGCTGTTCAGAAACTCAATCATTAACAACGAACATTGTTGTTCAATCGCTTTGATCTCCGCCTCGTAGAAATTCTTGTATTGCGGTTCGGTAATGATGAATTTTACCTGAATTGGCTTTTTCTCTTCGGCAAAAACCTGCCCCGCAAACAGCACCATCGAAACGATGAAGACAAACGTATATTTCATTCTTTCACTGTTTTAAATTGAAGTTCTTTAAATTTTTCCGTGCCCGGAATTCCCTCGCAAACGGCAAATATTTTTCCGGAAGAGGATGTCAGTTCAAGTCGAAGGCTATCATACACCTGAAAATCCATGGGGATTATCAAAGGCTCTTGTATCGTCCATTTGTTCAAGCCGGAGTATATCACAACATTCTCTTCATACAAAGCCCGAAGTTCAACTTGCCATCGATCAAAAAAGCGCTCGGGAATTTCCGAAAGCTGTCCCAGAATAATAGTGGCGTGGTTGTTCAGTTCGTAAGTCGTCGCCAATTGTTTGTTGTGTTCCACATTTATTTTTGCCCGCGATAATTGCGGGAAGTACTCAATGGGCACCCGAACAATTATTGTTGGCGAGACAGCCAAATCATGCTCCAGGTTAATGCGCTTTCCAAGCCATGGGAAAACCGGGAACTCTGCCTGCTGATAACCTTTGGTATCAATGGTGAAGATTCGGCCAAATGGCGTTGTCACTACTGTTTTTTGCGCCGAGGGGCGTTTACCCGAAAGTTCGAGACCAATTGGCTGTCCACCCGAGCGACCACCGGGATGCAATGAAACCATCGCCGATGACTGTACTTTATTGGTTGAAATATGGACCGACGAAACGAAACAGCCGACCATAAACAGTAAAATGTACAAACCGCCAATCACCTGAAAATTCATGAAGCGACTCAGCCACCGACCGTAAACCTGTTTGATGTGTTCCTCTTCCTCTTTTTGTAGGTATTGAACCAGAAAGCTGACAAAACCACAAAACACAAACACACCACCAACAAGATACTTCTGAATAAAGTCATTGCCGATGTGATAAGTCAACCAGGCATTCGCTATTAGCAGGAAAAATGCTAGCAACAATACCTTCAAAAACATATATTTTTTAACGACCTCCATTAATCTAAATTCATTCAAGAATTAATACCGTTGTTTGAATTGCAGATCCCCGTTCAATTCGTTCGTAATAAAAGAAAGTGCTGTGCGTAACATGTGACTGCGATTAACCTGACTCGTTATTTTTTCGTCAAAGCACTAAATCCGGACGTTGCAATATAACAGGCATCTGATTGGACCGACTTACCCGGATCACCTCCGTTTTCAGATCAGTGTACAATGATTATTAATGAAGTGGTAAGTGCATTCAAGCATCCGAAAAGCCCACCCCCATTACATTAGTCCAAATTCAACGCAACGCCTGCAACTAAAAATAGCATCATCCCTTGCCGAATTCAATCCTCATTTTTGATGATTTAAGCTGTCATTTCACAATTTATACACGTTATAATCTGCCTGTTATACAAGCCAAAAGAAAACGATTTGATTGTAATCCGATAAAAAATGAACCGCTATAAAGAAGAGCAGTCGTATGTGCCATCTGAAGGGTTTTTGTATTTTAGGGCAAATTTTGATCAGCAATGAATTCAGACACGGCAAAAGAAAAAATTGAGGCGTTGCGCCACGAATTGGAAGAGTATAGCTACCAATATTATGTGGCGTCAAATCCCACCATCAGTGATTATGAGTTTGATATGAAGTTGAAAGAACTGGAAAAGCTGGAAGCAGAATTTCCGCAGTTCTTTGATCCAAATTCGCCAAGCCAACGCGTGGGAAGCGACATCAACCAGGAATTTGTTCAGGTAAAACATCAATACCCGATGTTGTCGCTTTCAAACAGCTATTCTGAAGACGAACTGTCTGATTTCGATCAGCGCATCAAAAAATTGACTGAAGAAAGCTACGAATATGTTTGCGAGTTGAAGTTTGATGGCACTTCGGTGAGCCTGATCTATGAAGATGGAAGCTTAGCCCGTGCTGTTACCCGCGGCGACGGAGAAAAGGGCGACGATGTAACTGGCAACGTTCGCACGATCAGAAGCATTCCTTTAAAATTGAAAGGAACAGATTACCCGGGCAATATTGAAATGCGGGGTGAAATTTTGTTGCCTTTTGCTGTTTTTACAAACTTGAATCAAGCACGTGAGGAAGCGGGCGAAATGCCTTTTGCCAATCCGAGAAATGCTGCTTCAGGAACATTGAAAATGCAAAATGCATCGGAGGTTGCCAAGCGTAAACTTGATGCTTATTTCTACTATCTACTCGGTGAGAATTTGCCGGACGATGGCCATTTTGAGAGTTTACAACATGCCAAAAAGTGGGGATTCAAAATATCGGAGCACACCCGGAAGTGTGCCAACATTAATGAAGTCATCGACTTTATCCGGTATTGGGATACCGAACGCTTTAACTTGCCGGTAGCGACCGATGGAATTGTTATCAAGGTAAACTCACGCCGTTTACAAAACAACCTGGGATTTACGGCAAAATCGCCTCGCTGGGCTATTGCCTACAAGTTTAAAGCCGAGCAGGTAAGTACAACGCTGGAGTCTGTCAGCTTCCAGGTTGGACGTACCGGAGCAGTTACTCCCGTGGCCAATCTCACCCCAGTCTTGCTCGCCGGAACAATCGTGAAACGCGCCTCATTGCACAATGCCGACATCATCGCAAAATTGGATTTGCACCTGGAAGACTCCGTTTATGTTGAAAAAGGCGGTGAAATTATTCCGAAAATAGTCGATGTAAACGACAGTCTCCGGAAACCGGACGCGCAGCAAGTCGAATTCATCAAAAATTGCCCGGAGTGCAACACCGAACTGATTCGCAGAGAAGGTGAAGCGGCTCACTACTGCCCTAACGAAACTGGCTGTCCGCCTCAAATTAAAGGAAAAATTGAGCATTTCATTAGCCGACGTGCCATGGATATTGATGGGTTAGGACAGGAAACCATTGAACTCCTTTACCAGCAAGATTTGATACATAACGCTGCTGATTTGTATGAATTGAAAGCAGAACAACTCATCCCTCTGGAGCGTATGGGGGAAAAATCGGCCGAACGTATTCTGAAAAGTCTCGATGAATCGAAAAAAGTCCCCTTCGAGCGGGTCTTGTTTGCCTTGGGGATTCGATTTGTGGGCGAAACAGTAGCCAAAAAGCTAGCCCAGAAACTGATCAACATTGAGCAACTCAAAGCAGCAAGTCTGGAGCAATTAATCGACATTGATGAAATTGGTGGCCGAATTGCGGAGAGTGTGATGGCCTATTTTCAGGACGAGAAAAATGCCACGCTGGTCGAGCGACTGAAAGCGCAGGGACTTCAATTTGAATTGGATCAATCTATTTTGAACGAACGCAGTCAAAAACTGGAAGGACTCAGCATCGTTATTTCCGGAACATTTGAAAAACACTCGCGCGACGAGCTAAAGGCAATGATTGAGAAAAATGGCGGGAAAAGTGTCGGTTCGATTTCCAAGAAAACTTCCTACCTGTTGGGCGGAAGTAACATTGGACCGTCTAAACTCGAAAAGGTGGAAAAACTAGGGATCCCCATGCTCAGCGAAGAAGAATTTCTGAAAATGATCGAATAGACTAAGCCGGCATCCGGCATTACGAATTATCAAGGCAAAGCCACTGAATGCTTTCGATTTATCAAGACAAAAAGATTTTACCGATTACTTTTTAAAAGATCAGGTTTTAATCACAAACAAATTCTTATTTTTGCGCACGTTATATGGGACTAAAAAGCAGATTAGTTTACTGGCAGCTTGGACGTTTGGAAAAATCCAGAAAACGCACCAGGAAATTCATCAATCTAAACCATGCGCAAAGCGTGGGAATTATATGGAGCGAGAATGACCGGGCTGCTTTTGAAATGCTGAAGAAATACTTGGACGAACGAAAAATTAAAAGTATCGATCTTTGTTATTCGGACGAAGACAGAGCCATTACTTTTAGCAATAAAGATTTTTCGTACATGGCTAAGACTAAAAATCAGGCAGTCAATGATTTTATCAATGAACGCTTCGATCTGCTTTTCGATATCAGTCTCTCAGACAGTCTTGCGGTACAAATTGTCCGGGCGCTTTCGCTCGCATCGTTTAAAACCGGTTGGAGTTTAGCCACTCCCAACTATTTCGATTTCAGCATTGATATCAGCCAACGCAGGGATGCCTACTTTTTGGCAGAACAGCTGATTCATTATTTAAATGAAATAAAATAAACAAAATAAAGCATGACACACCTTTTTAAAGGCGCAGGGGTTGCCTTGGTCACCCCGTTCAAAGAAGATTACTCGGTTGATTTTAATTCCCTTGAAGATTTGGTTGAAGAGCAAATTAAAGGTGGCAGCGACTACCTTGTTGCTTTGGGTACCACTGCTGAAACTCCAACACTAACCGCTGATGAGCAAAAAGAAGTGGTTAACTGCATCAAATCGAAGGTAAATAAACGGGTACCTGTTATGCTTGGTCTCGGAGGAAATGATCCTCAAAAAGTAATAAAGACTATCAACGAAACAGACTTTGACGGCATTGCCGGAATCCTTTCTGTAACACCTTATTACAATCGCCCCGCTCAAGCAGGACTGATTGAACATTATAAATTGATCGCCAAGTCATGCCCTGTTCCGGTCGTACTGTACAACGTACCATCACGAACCGGAATCAACATGGAGTCAGCAACTTCAGTTGCCATTGCCAAAGCATGTCCCAATGTAATTGCTGTAAAAGAAGCATCGGGCGAATCTTCGCAAGTGGCTAAAATGGTCAAACACGGACCCGATCATTTTGCCGTGATCTCGGGTGATGATGTGTTGGCCTTACCGGTAATTGCAGTAGGTGGAATTGGTGTTATTTCGGTAATTGCCAATGCGATGCCTAAGCAATTGGCCGATTTGGTTCATTTTGCCAACGATGGAAAATTTGCTGAAGCACGTGAGTTACATCTGAAACTGGTCGATATGTTGAAACTTATTTTCCGCGAAGGAAACCCTGCCGGAATCAAAGCCCTGATGGAAATTATGGGCAAATCAACCAGTGTCGTACGCTTGCCGCTTTACCCGGCCAGTCCGGAACTTCGGAAGGATTTGGAAGACGAATTGAGACGGATGCTTTAAATCCCGAACAACGCTGAAAAGAAGTAGAGGCCATTGGAAGCAGTTGGGATTTTTCAACTGTATTCAATGGCCTTTTATTTTTTAATCTTTATTATTGCTTAATTTGGAAAACCGATTTCCACAATAAAAACGTTTTTAATATGAAAGTTGAATTCCCGGAAATTCCCTCACCATGCTTTGTTTTAGAGGAAAACCTGTTGCGCAAAAACCTGCAGTTAATTCAGTCCGTTTCTCAACGAGCCGGAGTTGAAATTATATTAGCGTTCAAAGGTTTTGCCATGTGGAGTGCTTTTCCCATTGTGCGGGAATATATTTCGGGAGCAACAGCCAGTTCGTTGCACGAAGCTAAATTGTGTTTCGAAGAAATGAAAACCGAAGCGCATACCTACGCGCCAGTTTATGATCCGGAAACCTTTCCGGAGATCATTCAACTTTCCAGCCACATCACCTTCAACTCGCTTAGCCAATACGAGCGTTTTTATCCCTTGATTCAGGAATCGGGGAAAGACATTTCGGTGGCTCTGCGCATCAACCCAGAGTTTTCTGAAGTTGAAACCGAGCTTTACAATCCCTGTGCTCCCGGCTCGCGGCTCGGCGTGATTGCTGAACAAATTGGCGACGAACTTCCTGCTGGAATTGATGGTCTGCACTTTCATACATTGTGTGAATCCTACTCTACCGACCTCGAGAAAACCTTGGCTTCAGTCGAGCAGAAATTCGGCAAATTCCTGAAACAAGTCAAATGGCTAAATATGGGAGGTGGCCACCTGATGACCCGAAAAGGCTACAATATTGATCATTTGACAGAGTTGCTGAAGGGATTGAAAAACCGTTACCCGAACCTGCACATCATCATGGAACCGGGAAGCGCTTTTGCCTGGGAAACCGGATTCTTGAAAGCCAGTGTTTTGGATTTGGTTGAAAATAAAGGCATCAAAACTGCCATGCTCAATGTATCGTTTGCGGCCCATATGCCCGACTGTTTGGAAATGCCTTACCAACCACGCATTCGTAATGCCGAGTTTGGTCCTGTAAGCGAAAAACCAACCTATCGGATGGGAGGAAATACTTGCCTAAGCGGCGACTATTACGGATACTGGTCGTTTGGTGAAGAGTTGGAGATCGGCGACAATCTGATTCTCGAAGATATGATTCATTACACCATGGTGAAAACTACTTTTTTCAATGGCGTGGAGCATCCTTCAATCGGGATGATCAAATCTGACGGAACATTTCAACTGATTCGGAAATTTGGGTATGAAGATTATAAAGGAAAATTAAGCTGATCGGCCAGACACCCGGGATAAAGCCTTTTTCCTTATTCTCTCATCAAAATAATAGTCCATCAATAGGTCTACTTGTTGTGTGTGTCTCATCAAATTCAGGAAATAAATCAACGTTAAAGCAATAACCATCAATCCGGCATAAAACAGGAATATAAGTTCCCAGGTCATATATTGTTTTAACTGCCCCATAAGCCAGGCCCCAAACGAAAGTCCGAGGTTCGAAATAGCCATATAAATCGTAAACTGTGTGGCAGCAACGCGTTTCCAGCAAAGCTGCATGGCGATGGCGAAAATGGCGATGGTGACAAAAGTATCGAGGGTGTAAAACAGGATGAAAAATCCGCTTACGAAGCTTGAATTCGTCCAGTAAAAAGAGAATACCGCCATTGATCCAACTATTAGCAGTAGGGTGAAAACGAAAATTGTAAACATCCTTTTCTTCCCAAAAAAATCAATCATTACACCGGCAACTCCCATTGCCAGAAGTCCCGATATCATTGTCGTTGTTGAAAATACGCTGGAATAATGCACATCGGACCATCCCAACTCCTGAACGGTGAAAACAGGTAAAACCGCATCAATCAAACCGCGACCAATCGCAAATACAAATGCTGTCAAACCCATCAGGATGCTGGCTGGAAGGAAAGTTACCTGCAACACACTTTTTACAACTGAGTTCCAATCTTTCGTATTTAAATAAAGTGCCTCGGGTGAAACCTTTCCCGGCGACCACGGGAACCGTTTTTCGCACGATCGCTCCTTCAATACCAAAGGCACAAGCATAACCAGGCTAACAACACCAGCCAATGTAAAAATTGTCCAGAAATACCCCCTGTTTACGATCATAAAACCGGTTGCGGCGACTGTTGCGGAAATTCCAATGGCCTTGGCTCCCCACATTAATCCGTTAGCCCGAGCCTGTTGTTTTTGTGGAAGTAAATCAACTGCCATCCCATCGATCGCTATATCCTGGAAGATGCTGAAACAGCTCAGGGCAAACCCAATAACCATCAATAAGGATAAATTTTGGAGCGGTTCATTGACTAAAGACAAAATAATCAATCCGACCACCAGACCGGCCTGCCCGAACAACAACCATGGCTTTCGTCTCCCCATACACAAATATGAAAACCGATCGATAAACGGAGCGACAAAAATTTTAAGGCTCCAGGGAAGCCCTATAACTGCGATGAAACTTCCGATTTGCATCGGAGTTTTGCCGTTCATCGCAAACCATGCGGGAAGGGAATACCATAATAATCCTTGTGAAATACCCTGTGCAAAATAGAGTGCTGTAAAAGAGAAATATCTCAAAAGCGCATTTTCGGAAAGTGAGGGTATCGATACTTTCCGGGAATAACTTCCTACCATTGACACCATGCCTGTTTAGTTGAAGGTCAAAAGAATTCATCCACCGTATTATGTCAAAACCATATAAGAGAATAATCCGAATTCCATTGATCTCGAATTATTTTAAGCGCTGCAATTTCAGACATAAAGGTACGATATTGTATTGTAAAAATGCAAGTACATTAATTTTTATTAACAATATATTTATAATTTGATCGCTCAAAATCGACTAAACATCAATAAAAAAGGGCAGATCAGGCTCACTGCCTTCTGCCCTCTTTTCTGATTATTTTAGTAAAATTCATTTTGATGGACGTAATACGCGAACCGGATCTGCCGGTTGCGGTTTCAGTTTCACTCCCTTTGTTTTGAGTAAGTCCAAAGCGACCTCAACTGCTTTTTCCAACTGCGGATCGTGCCCGCCAATAACTTCTTTTTCTGTTTGTTCCATCGTTACATCGGGCGCCACACCTTTGTTTTCCACATCCCACTCGCCATCGTTGTTGTAGAAGCCTCCGCGAGGCGCTGTGATCATACCATTATCAATCAGGTTTGGCACATCCCAAATACCAACTAATCCGCCCCATGTTGTCGTACCGACAAGCGGCCCAATTTTCCGGTATTTAAACATGTAAGGCATCATGTCTCCCCCCGATCCGGCCATTTCGTTAATGATCATAACCTTCGGCCCCCAAATTCCCGCATTTGGCGCTGTGAAAGGCTGACGATCGCCAATCGGGTTATTGAAATAGCCCAGCAAATCGCGGGCAAGCAGGTCGACAATATAGTCTGCAATAGAACCGCCTTGATTGAACCGTTCATCGAGAACTGCACCTTTTTTATCTTTCTGTGCGAAGTAATAGCGATTAAAATTATCGTACCCGGCGTTTGACGTATTTGGCAACCAGACATAAGCTAATTTCCCGTTTGATAATGAGTCTACCATTCGACGGTTTCCTTCGACCCAATCCAGTTGGCGCAATTTACCCTCGCTTGAAACCGGGACAACGGTAACTTCGGTCGCACCATCCATCTTGGGTTGATCATTCACGGACAGAAAAATTTGCTTGTCGGCAGTTTGGTCAAAATGAGCGTAGAAATTTATAGAAGCATCGATCGGCTGCCCGTTAACTGCGACAATGTACTGCCCTTCTTTGACATTTAAGCCCGGTTGGCTCAATGGCGCTTTTACATCGGGATTCCAGCTTTCACCATCGTATATCTTCTCAATTTTGAAATGATTGTCGGCCACTTCGAGATCGGCCCCCAGTAACCCAACCGGCACACGGTCAACCTCAGGGAAGTCACCACCTCGAACGAAAGAGTGCCCAATGGAGGTTTCACCGCCAAGAATATCGAGGATGTAATTCAAATCGGAGCGATGACGGACAAAATCAACCCATGGCGAATAGGTATCGTAAGCCCACTGCATATCCAGTCCATGAACATTGTCGACATAGAAATAGTCGCGTTGAAAACGCCAGGCTTCCCGGAAAATTTGCTTCCACTCCAATTCCGGATCGACTTTCACTTTTATACCTTTCATACTAACAGTTTCATCCTCCGGCTTTGGCTTTCCTGATGTGGACGAAACGACCAGTTGGTTGTCGGTAGTCTGGTATAAAAATTTGCTTTTATCCGCCGATACCTCAAACCCCCTAATTCCATCTACGACTACTTCGTCCTTTTCGTCTTCGAGTTTGAACCGATTCAAAGTCAATCCTTTCTGTTCCGGTTTCCGTTCCGAATACAGAATAACCCCCTCCTCGGCTGCCTGTAACTCTTGATAATCTTTCACGGAGACAGGTAATGCCAGAATACGCTTTCCGATCCCGTCGAAATCAATCTTAACGGTCACTTCTTCCTCTTCACCATCCTCATCTTCATCATCCTCTTTCTCTCCCTTGCTCTTCCCTTTCTTATCCTTTTTCGTTTCTGAAACTGTTGTTTCCTCGTCCTCCTTTTTTATCTCTTCGTCATCACTTTCCGGTGCTAAAGGCGACTTTTCATCCTTCGATAAAACAACCAGGTAAATACCCCGATTAACAGGATGGTCGAAAGATGACATGTCTAACCACCCAACATTCATTCCATAATCAGTACTTGCCGAAAAATAAAGGTATTTGCCGCCGGCATCCCAAGTTGGCATCCTGCAATCCGACATGCCGTCAGTCAATTGAAACGATTTATTTTGTTCCAATGAATAGACAAAAATAGCTCCGTACTCATTCGTCAATCGTTTGGCATACGCAATCCATTTCGAATCGGGCGACCATTCCGGGTATATAATGTGCTCCGGATGCGCAAATCCTTCGTTGTCAATTTCCGCGATCTCCCCAGTTTCAACATTCAACAGCAACAGCGAACGGTTTTCGTTGTAAAAACTAATGTATTTTGAATCGGGAGACCAAACCGGATGATAAAAGAAAGTTGGTTCGTCGACGGTGACTGTTCGCTGGTTGTTTCCAAACTGATCGGCAATCACCAACTGGTATTCACCGGAAGCATCCGAGAACCAGCTAATGTGTTCCCCATCGGGCGACCAGGCTACAGCACGTTCAGCTGAAGCCGGCAGATTCGTCAAATACCGTGGACTTCCCTTATCAACCGGAACCGTTAGTATTTCGCCACGAGCGCTTAGGGCAACTCGCTTACCGGAAGGCGACAAACATATACTTTCAACAAATTTATCAGCGTCGACCCAATGCGGACGGGCCCAGGGAAAATCACCGGTTACGGTAATATGCAATTGTTGTGGTTCTCCGTCTCCAGGCACCCAGGTGTACAAATAACCACCATTTTCGAAAATCATCCGTTGATCGTCCCCTTTCAGATTCTTGCAATCAAATTCGTTGAAGAAAGTCTCTTGTTTGAGCGCTTTCGACTCCGTATCGTACGACCAAATATTCATGCCATAATCACGATCCGACAAAAAATAGATTATCTTCCCCATCCACACCGGGTTGATATCGCGGGTGTCTGTCCATGGTAACTTTTCAACCTCATAGGTTTTCATATCAAATATTCGAAGCGGCGTATTTTGCCCTCCCCGATAATTGCGAAACTCATCTTCCCAAGGAAAGTTCTTTTCAAAAACAAAAGAATGACCATCTGGCGAAAAAACCCCATTGATGGCCTGAGGAAGTATGAAACGCTCGGGAGTGGTTCCACTTTCAGACACTTTCCACAATTGGTTCGGGAGTTGAATAGGCATTTGGACACGTGATGATGCAAACAACACTGAATCGCCCCCCGGAGTCCAGCAAACAGCTCCGTCGTAACCGGGATGCCAGGTCAGCCGCTGCGGCGTGCCACCTGTGACAGGGATGATATACACATCTGTATTCCCATCGTATTGCGCAGTAAACGCGATCTTTTGACCATCAGGCGAAAAAACAGGATCTGTTTCCACTCCCTCAAAAACCGTCAAACGAAACGATTTGCTGCCATCCAAGGACGACAGCCATAAATCGCCACCATACTCAAAACATACTTTATTACCACTAATTGCGGGACTTCTTAACAAACGAGTGTCCTCCGAATAGCCTTTAAAACTGAACAACACAAAAGCCAAAAGCATTCCGGGAAAAAATCTAGTTGAAAATTGTCTCATAGGATTTTCGTTTTATGTAGTTTATTTTTATTTGATACTGATAAATTCGGCAAGAACCGATGTCCGACAAAAAAACAAAGCTTGCTGTTAACTAATAGAACAACAATAGAATCCCCAAGTTACAACTAATTGAACAAATCTATGCTTCACTTTATATATGAAAACCAATGTCTTTCATTCGAAAACAGATGAATCAACTCCTTCTGGTTCTTTCTGTCCAGATTAAAATATCTTTGTGCCCGGGTCTAAAACGTTACCGTAGTCGGAAGAAATAATTTGAACAATGCCTAAATAGCGAATTTCTCCGGCCTTGAACCCAAAACCGGTTAAACTAATTCAGCCCTGATCTGTTTTGTGGGGTGAACTAGTCAAATTAGATAGAACAGCATTAATCGCAACATGGAAAACACGAAACAACGGAAAAAGATTTCAATGGCCGCACTGCGGAAAACACTTCGACTGTATAAGTTTATGAAACCATACAGAGTCGAGTTTTTCACCGGCCTTTTCTTCCTGTTTATAACCAGCTTAGCCACCTTAGCTTTTCCAAAACTTTTAGGAATACTGGTCGACTTAGGGACAACCGGACAATCACAACACGAAATCAACCATGTTGTATTGATGCTGGCAGGAGTATTAACATTACAGGCCATTTCCAGTTTCATCCGAACCAACATGTTTGTGCGGGTGACTTCGAAAACGCTTGCTGCAATTCGGCAGCACACCTACAGCCACCTGATTCGCTTGCCGATGAGTTTCTTTTTGAAACGCCGGGTTGGCGAACTCAACAGCCGTATTTCATCCGACATTTCGCTGCTTGAAGATACGCTAACGTCAACGGTCGCCGATTTCTTACGAACTGTCTTGATCATCATCGGGGGCGTCACATTCCTGTTTTTCATTTCTGCCCATCTGACGCTCTTTATGCTTATGGTGTTGCCGGTCATTGTGATTATTGCCATTATTTTCGGGCGATTCATCAAAAGTTTTTCAAAAAAGGTTCAACAAGGCGTTGCAGACTCAAACACCATTGTCGAGGAAACCCTCCAAGGAGTTCAGAATGTGAAAGCTTATGCCAACGAATTTTTCGAGATTGGTCGTTACACAGAGAAAACAAACCAGGTCGCGTTGACAGGCATTCAAGGCGGATGGTATCGGTCGTGGTTTTCGGCCTTTATGATTGCCGGAATGTTTGGAGCCATGCTGGCTGTAATTTGGAGAGGTACCAGCATGATCGCAACCGGACAAATCGACGCCGGGCAGCTGTTTTCATTTGTGTTGTATACAGCCTTTATTGCCGGAATGATGGGCGGACTGGCTGATGTTTATGCCCGCCTACAAAAAGCGATCGGTGCCACAGAAAACCTGTTGGAAATTCTGGATGAACCAATTGAAAAGGTTGAGCCACAAACACCCATAGCCCCGGAAAACCAACTGGAGGGTAATATTGAATTCAAGCAGGTTTCATTTCGTTACCCCAGTCGGCAGGATGTTGATGTCCTTCAAAATATTTCGGTTAAAATTGAAGCCAACCAACAAATCGCACTTGTAGGCCCCAGTGGAGCGGGAAAATCAACCATTGTGAATTTGTTGATGAATTTCTATGAAGCCTCTGCCGGAGAGATTCTTTTTGATGGCAAAGACATTCGCACAATCCCGTTAACTGCACTACGTCAGCAAATTGCCGTAGTGCCTCAGGATGTTTTTCTATTTGGCGGCACCATTCGTGAAAACATCGCCTATGGATGCCACAAGGCCAGCGACGAAGAAATTATTGAAGCAGCTAAAAATGCCAATGCGTGGTCGTTCATTCAGGAGTCGGCTAATGGGTTGGAGAGCATTGTTGGAGAGCGGGGCATTCAACTCTCAGGCGGTCAACGTCAACGGGTTGCAATTGCCCGGGCAATGCTAAAAAACCCTCGGATCCTCATTTTGGATGAAGCCACTTCGGCCTTGGACTCTGAATCGGAACGCCAGGTACAGGAAGCTTTGGAGAAACTGATGAAGGGACGCACATCCATCGTGATTGCACACCGTTTATCAACGATCCGGTCAGCCGATCAGATTTTAGTGCTCGATTTTGGGCAAATCATTCAGCAGGGTACTCACCAGGAATTGGTTGAAGATATTTCAGGTCTTTACTACACCTTGAGCGAACTGCAGTTTACCAGCTAAGAACACGTCGAAACGAGAAGAGAATAAAGTCTACTTTGATCCTGTAATTTTTAGCAACTTTTCCCATTGTGCAAACAGTTGTACTCAAACTGAAGTGTCACGTGGGTAATGAAAAAATCGTGATGTAATATTTCATTCATTTCCGCATCAATCGATTTTGTTTCCGAGAGTTGCAGATCCGAATCCAACTCAACATGTGCTTCAAAATGAATGGAATGATCAGTCAATCGCCAAATATGGATGTGATAAACCTGTTTCACACCGTCCATCGTTTCAAGTGTACTTTTCACTTCTTCCGGGTCAATCGAAGCCGGAGTAAACTGCATCAATATTTCAGTTGACTCTTTCAGCAATTTGAAAGTATGCACCAGCAAATAAATACTAATCAACAAGGTGACTAACGGGTCAATCCAAGTCCATCCCCAAGCCCAGATAAAAACTGCCCCCACAATAACAGCCAGCGAAGTCAGCGCATCGCCCAGCATATGCAAATAAGCCGCTTTGATATTCAGGTTATGATGATGATCATCGTGCAACAGAAAAACGGAGAATCCATTGGCAAAAAAACCAAGAATCCCCAGTCCAAGCATCCATTTATAATCAACAACCTGTGGGTTTGCAAACCGGTCAACAGCTTCAATCATCAGGTAAAAAGATATCGCGATCAACACCAGCGCGTTGATGAAGGCGGCTAGAATCTCGGCTCGTTTGTAGCCAAATGAATGCTTAGCTGTTTTTTCGCGATGCCCCAAACGATCAGCGATATAAGCCAGCAAAACCGCCACGCCATCGCTCAGGTTATGAATCGCATCCGAAATCAAAGCCAAACTGCCACTAATAAGCCCTCCAATGATTTGAGCTACAGTTATGACAATATTCAACAAAAAGGTTATCCCTAATCGGTTATGCGAATGATGGTGATGATGTGCGTGATCGTGTCCCATAATAAATCTTAGTTTGCCGTCTCTTTAGATTTGAAAGTACTTAAATAAACCAGCCGGATTCGTTTTTAAACTTCCCGCCGGGCCAAAGTTCAGAATTTATTTATAATACGTATAAATAACAGGCCAAAATCGACTCACATTTTCGCTGCTTTTTGGGCGGTATCACATTTCTGTTTCCAGACTACGTTCGGGCAACTATATTTGTAACTCAATATGAACTCAATGAAAATAAGTTTTATTCTGGTTGAACCGGCTGTACCGGAAAATGTCGGAGCTGCGGCACGAGCCATGAAAACCATGGGATTTTCGGACATGCGCCTGGTCAATCCCTGCGATCACCTGAGTGATCCGGCTCGGTGGCTGGCACACGCTTCGAATGACATTCTCGAAAACGCAACCATTTTCCCGTCGTTTGAAGACGCCGTCAAGGATATCGATTTTATTATCGGGACATCAGCCAAACAACGATTGGTGAAAGAAGACTATTACTCGACCCGAGATTTAGTACCGATCATTGAGGGCAAAGGAGACACTGTTCAACACATTGCCATTGTTTTTGGCCGCGAGGACAGCGGTTTGCGAAACGAAGAATTGCGCCGCTGCGACTTGGTCAGCACAGTGCCGCTGCAAATCACCTACCCAAGCCTCAACCTCGCACAAGCTGTCATGCTGTATGCCTACGAACTTAGCCAACTGCAACAAAAAGAACCGGAAACGAACAAAGCTGAGATCAACGCTGAAGGTTTTAGAGCTTTAAAACAAAAAAGCAGCGAAATCCTGTTAGCACTTGATTTCAAAGAAGATTCAGCCATTTACCCCCGAATACTGGAACGTTTAAACCTGTTGGGAGAAAGCGATATTCACCTGCTCCACTCCGTTTGTAATAAATATTTTGCGAAAATGGACAAAGACTGATGCAACATTCGGCAAAGGCAGATCGTCTTTCAATCAGAATAAGCGGATAAACCTTGGAAACACAGTATAAAAACATACATCAGGACATTATCGACCAATGTCGGTTGGGAAGCCGCGAAGCACAGTTTCAGCTGTATAAATTGTACTACAAATCAATGTACAACACCAGTCTGAGAATTGTTGGCAACTCGGCCGACGCCGAAGATATTATGCAGGAATCGTTTTTAAGTGTCTTCAATAAGTTGGACAGTTACCAGGGAAAAGTTAGTTTCGGCGCCTGGCTAAAAAAAATTGTGGTGAACCGTTCTTTGGATTATTTAAAAAAACGCAAGGTGGTTTTCGAGGAGATCAACGAGCGGATAATGGAAGAAAAGCCGGATCCCCGGATGGAGATTCGCGAAATCGACCTAAACAAACTGAAGAAAGCAGTGATGCAATTACCGGAAGGCTACCGGGTCGTGCTGAGTCTTTACCTGCTGGAAGGCTATGATCACGACGAAATTGCGGAAATTCTGAATATTACCAATGTTTCGTCACGAACACAACTGCTACGGGCCAAGAGAAAATTGCGGGATATTTTAGTACAGGACGAACTGTTTTCCTTCAATTAAGTGGAATGTAAAAACAAAGTTATGAATGATTTAAACGACATACTGGAAAAAACCATTCGCGAGAACAAAGCGATCTTTGAGGAAGATGCACCGGAAGGTCACTTCGAACGTTTTGAGCAACGGTTGAACCAACTGAAAATTCGCCCGCTGAAAAACCGCAGGAAATTGTATCTGCAGATCGCTGCAGCAGTAGCTTTTGCACTACTACTGGGCAACCAGGTTCACATGTACCTGCAGGTTCCGGAGGTGCAGCCAGTAACCCTGGCCAGCGTTTCGCCCGAATACGGAGAAGCTGAATTCTATTATACATCAGCCATTGATCAGGGAATGCGCCATTGGGAAAAATTGACAGCAGACGGTGTTATCACTCCGGACGAACAGGAAATGATGCAACAGGAAATAACCGAATTCGATGCCACATACAAACGACTGCAGAAAGAGTTGGCTGCCAATCCCGAAGACGAACGGGTGATCAACGCCATGCTCGAATTGTATCAAACACGGTTGAGCATCATCAACCTGATTATTGACAAGTTGGAAGAAATAAAAAAACAAAAAACAAATAGTTATGAAAGCGAAATTTAAAATCCTCATCGTTCTTTTAGCGCTGCTTCCGTTTAGCTTAAAAGCGGAAGAGTTTACCAGGAACGTACACAAGGGCTATTTAAACTCTCAGATTACAGCTCTTGATGTTAGCAATAAGTTCGGAGCCATTGAAATCAACGATTTTGGCGGCGACTCGGTAACAGTTGATGTAATCATCACCGTTGAAACAAACAGTGAAGACCGGGCAGAGAAGCTGATGGACCTGATTCAAATTAACATCAACCGGAGTGGTGGTGTGCTGAATGCTCAAACAGTGATTAACGACGATTTCAAATCGAAACAGAACTTCTCGATCGATTATAAAATCAACATCCCCAAAGACCGCAACCTGACTGTGGCCAATAAATTCGGAAATGTAGCCGTGCAAAGCCTGGAGGCAGCCGGAAATTTCGACATTGCATACGGCAATATGACTGCCGGAACACTGAATGCACCCGGTGGTGATGGCATCCTGATGGAACTGTCGTACGGAAAAGCCGATCTTGAATCGGTGAATAAAATGACTGGTGAAATCAAATACTCGAAGGTCTTTATCGGGCAAGCTGGAGATTTAAACCTGGAAACTAAATATTCCGGATTAAATGTCGACGAACTGAATTCACTGAACCTGGAATCGAAATATGACGGGGTGAAACTGGGACGGGTCGGAACCGTTATCGCTGAATCGAAATACACCAATTACACGCTGGATGAACTGAGTAAGGAACTCTCTATTGATACAGAATATGGTTCGGTTCGCGTCGGCCGTGTCCTGCCCGATTTCAGCCAGATACAGATTACCAACAGCTACGGTGGCATTTCGCTGGGTATGGACGACCTGTCGTACCAATTGGATGCCAGCTGCGACTACTGCGATGTGAAATATCCGGTAGATGATTTTCAAGGCAACCGGGCCAAAGATAATGCGAGCCTGAAAGTTCAGGGAAATGTAGGGACTCCAACCGGAGCCCAAAAGGTAATTATCAAAAGTCGCTACGGCGGAATCAAGCTAAATTAGCAAGTTCTACCCTAAAACATAAAACCGCAAGTACCGCACTTGCGGTTTTTTCGTATTTTAGTCATCGAGTGGTATGACTAAAAAGCTTCACATTATAAGTTTTAATATCCCCAGTCCGCCCAATTACGGCGGAGTGATTGATGTTTATTACAAGCTTGAATCCTTGCATCGGGCCGGTATCGAAATATATTTGCATTGTTTCGAATACAACCGCCCTCGGGATCCTGAGCTGGAAAAGCTGTGTCACAAAATTTTCTACTACCCGCGGCAAACCGATTTCAAAGCACAACTCAGTGTACTTCCCTTTATTGTAAAAGGACGAAATCATCCTGAACTGCTCCAAAATTTGCTTTCGGTTACCGCGCCCATTCTATTCGAGGGTTTGCACGCTTGCTATTTCCTGGTGCATCCGTTGCTGGGAGCCTACAAAAAAATCGTCCGGACACATAACATCGAACACCAATACTATTTCAATTTATACAATTCGGAAACAACCTTTTACAAACGGTGCTATTATGCCATTGAGAGTCTTCGCTTAAAACTATTCGAGAGCAAATTGAAGCACGCGCAACACATCCTGGCTATTTCCGAAACCGATACCACCTATTTTCAGGATCAATTTGAAACGGCCACCTTCATTCCTCCTTTTCACCCGTTCAGGGAACTAAGCTGCGAAAAGGGTTATGGCGATTATGTGCTGTTTCATGGCGATTTAAGCGTGACCGAAAACCAAAAGGCCGTGAAATATCTCATTCGGAAAATATTCTCGGAAATCACGCTAAGTTTTATTATTGCCGGCAAAAATCCGCCCGAGTGGCTGGTAAAGATGGTAAAGGATATTCCGCACATTTCACTGGTTGAAAATCCTTCGCGCCAAAAAATGGATCAACTGATTCACGATGCACAGATTTGCCTGATTCCGGCCTTCCAATCATCCGGCATGAAGCTGAAATTGCTGGCTTCGCTCTTTGGCGGCAAACATTGCGTAACAAATTCAATCATGGTTCAGGGAACAGATTTGAAAAATCTTTGCCATATTGCAGACACGCCGCAGGAAATGATTCAGACAATCCAAAAGTTGATTGAGCTTAAATTTGATAAAGAGGACATCCACCGGCGAAAACTAAAATTAGAAACATTTTACTCCAATGATGTTAACGCCCAAAAGATTATTGAGCATTTGTAGCCTTCTTCTACTCTATTTACTACCTGCAAACAGTCAGGCCCAAGCATACAAAATCGACGTCAATATACCTGCCTGCCGCGATAGCCAGTTAATCGTTGCCGGTTACTATTTTGGTGGTCTGTTTGTGAAAGACAGCTTGCAACTCGATGCGAACGGTCGGGCTGTTTTTAAAGGCGACAAGCCATTGGACCAGGGAATCTACCAGCTGTACATCAACAAAAATACCCAGTTCGATTTTCTGGTGGGCAAAGATCAGCAATTCAGCATTACTGTTCCACCCGGTTCTCAATCAGCACAGGTGAAAGCTGCGCCCGAAAGCGAAAATTTTCAGGCTTACATCGACTACCTGGGCAAGCAAAAGAAACGATTTGCTGCACTCTCGTCCCAACAGGGAAGGCTGAAAGATCAGCCTGATTCGTTGGATTTGGTGAAAAATAAAATTAAAAAGCTGGATGAATCGGTGAAGAAATACCGTTTCGAGGAAGGACAAAAGAATAGCGCATTTTTCTTCGGGAAGGTGTTGCTGGCCAACCACCAGGTTGAACCGGACGAATCACAGATCCCCGCCAAATACACAGCAAGCGATTCACTCAAATGGGTGTACGAATATAATTTTCGCAAAACGCACTACTGGGATTATTTCGATTTAGGCGACCTGCGCCTGTGGCATACTCCGTTTGTGAAAGACCGGCTGAACGAATATTTCAACCGGGTGCTGCTGCAAAATCCTGACAGTGTTTTGCCCGAAGCCATAGCCACCATCGAAAAGTACCGCGATACGCCCGAGTTGTACCAAAACCTGACTTCCTTTTTGGTGAACAACAGTATCCAGTCGAAAGTAATGGGCATCGAAAATGTATTTGTAGCCCTGGCCGAGCGCTACTACCTGAGCGGTCAGGCCACCTGGGCTGATGCCAAAACGCTGGAGAACATTCAGCGCGAAGTAGCCCTGCGCAAACACAACCTGGTGGGCAACGAAGCACCCGAACTGCTGCTCGAAGATGCCGATGGCGAGTTTCACAGCCTGAAACAAAGTCCGACACCATATACCTTGCTGGCTTTTTGGGAACCCGGATGCAGCCATTGCAAAAAGGAAATCCCCAAGCTGTACGACGAGCTGTTTCTGGCAGCCAGACCGTCGCAACTCTCCGTTTATGCGGTTTATACCATGACCGACAAACAGGAATGGACCGACTTTATTACCGAACACGAATTGAACGGTTGGGAAAACCTCTGGGACCCCAAGCAAATTTCGGACATGAAACTGCTGTACGGCGTACGCACAACCCCGTCGCTCTTCCTGCTCGACGAGCACAAAAAAATCATTGCCAAACAACTGGATGTCCCCGCCATGAAACACCTATTGAAAGTACTGGGAGCCATGCAGTAGCATTACGATTAGCCCTGGTATTTCGGTTTCGGACGATGCGAATTCGGGAGAACAGAACGAACGCCTGTTACAAACAAACCAAAGTATTTAGCTGTTAAAAATGAAAAGTCGAAGCTATTTTGACCAGTAATCAGGATTGGAATTTCAGTACTGGCAACAAATCGAAGTAGAAATTAACGCACAGAAAGAAGTGGAAAAGTATGCCTATGAAAACAGATAAATTTACAAGCTTACGATACCGGCTCATGGAAACGGAGACATGGCCGTTGGAATACATGTTTAAATTCATCACCCCAAACAACGAAGGAAAGGTTGATGAAATAAAATCGCTGCTACCCGCAAACGGACGGTTTTCGTTTAAACATACCGCAAACCTCAAGCATGTTTCAATAACCTGCGTTGCAGAAATGGAAAGTGCGGATCAAATCATTGAGATCACCGAAAAAGTGGACCAGATTGACGGGGTGCTGATTTTGTAGCCCGTCAAAAGCTTATTCCTTATTCCGGGCCTTCTTTTCGTAATGGGACGCGATTAGTAAAAACATCACAACTAAGCCGGCCGCTACCGACATGATTTGCATGACTGACATATGCTATTGGTTTAAGGTTTAAATCGATTGCCGCACTTCCGTCAAGTGCTTTCGCAAAATAAGGAACAGCTTTCAATATCCGTTTTCCAGTGATATGCTTTGCGGCAGCTCTCTGTTAAATGGCTATCAAAAGCGGTGGAGACTTCAACCGAAATGAGAATACGCCATCCAACTCCCTGGAGCACTCATCCGGAATCGGATGAAGGGGCTTCAGATCTCAAGGGAACATTCCTACTTCAAAAATATGTTCCCCAACACAAAAATTAAACAAAAGTTCTATTGAATTTAACAATAGATGGTGATAACTTGCATAAGACAAAAAGAATTTTGTCGCGTTAAATAGGTGAAGCTTCCAAACTGTTTATGACAAAATTGTGACATTAGGTACCGGCGTTAAAACAACAGCACACGTACGTCGAATAAAAAAAAATTACAAGTGGGCGAATAGATATCGCCGCGTTTTTCATTTGATAAGTTGTTGAATTTCGGTTTTTTTGACGGGCTGCGATAGTAAGCAGCCCGTTTTTTGTGTTTCAAAACGGAGGCAATGCCTTGCTTACAATTCCCAACAGCCCTGTTAATCGCCGGAGCAGTGTCCAAATTTGGGGTTTCGAAGTTGCGGCTACTTCTTCATCAAACCGTAATAGTAAAAATATTTTTGGGGAACTTCAGATGTTTCGTACGAAACCATCAAGCCGGTTGGCAGCGGCGAAATCATCAGGGTCAAACTAAACTCACCTTGTTTGACAAATTGAATGGAGTAAGGCGACTGGGTACTGAAACCAGTCACTTTATAAAAACATTTTTGGCTCCGTCCGCCATAAAAAAACAGGGTCGCCAACTCGTCGGCTTCAAATTCAATTTTATAAATGCTATTCTTTCGAATCACCTCGTCGCTCAGAAAAGGATTGAAACTGATGATGCCCGACTGGAAGGGATCGCCGGAAATTTGAACCGGATTGAGAAACAGATCCCAGCTGCCCTGCAACTCGTCCTCCGATTGCGGGAATGAAGCGTTGCTTAACGCCGAAACCAGAATACCGGCATACACCTCTTCACGAATTTGCATCGCGTTGATTTCATGTTGCAAACCGGCAATCGAGTCCAGCAGCATTCCGTTGGTTTTCGGAAAACCGGCCTTATTGGTTGCCTGCTTCGCAATAACCCGATCCAGTTCGGCCTGAACTTCCATCAGCGGTGTCCCCGAATCAATCCCGTGAAGCATCAGCTGCCGGACGTGTTCTTCAAATTGAATGTATTTCCCGATTTCGTTCTGCAGACTGTCATTAACCAGCATCAGACTGTCAACAGCATTCAGAATCTCTCTCCTGGTCTGGGCGAACGTGGCCGCGAAAGCCAACACCAGGATTACAAGGATCAAAATTGATTTGAAAGACTTCATAACCTTTTGATGACACGGTGAAAAATCGACTTAAACCAGTGAATCTCTTCCCTGAATAATCAAGCCATTTATTTTTACTGATGATCAAAGGCCGGGGTTGCCTAAAAAAAGTTAAAAGCAGAATGATCTTTTAGCCGACTTAGCTTCCGCCCAAATAAAGCACCTTTTGGGTGTACACTTTCCCGGTCACCTGGCTGGTTAGCCGAACAAAGTAGATGCCCGGCAGAAAGCGGTCGAAGTTCAGGGCAATCCGGTCGAGACCGGTCACCGTGGAATTGACAGTATAGGTATGTCCCAGCAAATCGAACACCTGTGGATTAACCGGCTGCACCTGTTCTTCAAAGCGAACAACCAGTTCCTGCCCGTATCGGAAGGGATTCGGGTAAGCCACAAGATCGACGTCTTCGGCTTCAAACGGATTGTAATCCTGAACGTCGTCGTGGTAGCACACCAAAGCTTCCATCACGGCCGCTGCCCCGTTGGTCGAGTTGCTTTTCCCGGGATAGGTGTACCAGTCGCCACCATCGCGAATAAAAAAGGAGTTGGCACTGTCGTTGGTGCGTTCAGCCAGGTATACCGCAAATACATCATTCGCCGCCAGGTTTTCGACCGACCAGGCCAGGTAGAATGATCCGTCCGTACTGATTTCCTGATCAAAGGCGAAATAATTCATCACGCCTTCGTCCACTGTCCCCAGGTCAAAATCCTGGCTGTAGATCAGGCTCCCGGGAACATCGCCCCCGACATAAACAGCAAGCGTCAATGTCGCGTTGTTCGAGCTGATTGCCTTTTCAGCAACGCCCAGGCTAAGGCCCTGGATCTTGCAATCGGTCTCAAATTGAAAAGCCTCCGCAAACTCCGTAAAACCGTAACTATTTGTTCCGCCGTAGTATCCATCGCTTTCCTGCCCGGCATTGATCAATCCATCAGTGTGCGTATCACTGTCCTTTAAGTTGGTGACCATTGTACATTTTTCGACATCGGCATACGGGTTGTAACCCGAAATCGCACTCGACCCACTACTATTCGGATCGAGCCAGGCTTTCAATTGCTTTGTGCTTTCAGTATAATGATCCCAGGCAAAGCGAAACTGCGAGAAATAGTCATCGATCGGATAGGCGCAGGTAGCCTCTCCGCCCACCAATGAGCCGCGCACCCGCATATTCGGATCGATTAAAGCAGCGCCCGACGATCCGGCTTCAGTCGTACCTTCCTCCCACTCGCCAATTTTCCAAAAAGCACCCGCAACATAGTCGGAGGTGTAGGAAGCAACAGTTGGTGAATTGGTATCAATCGCCACTTTTTTAATGTCGCCCAGCGGATGGTGAATTGAAACTGTTGACGCCGGAGGGGTTGATGAATGATCCCAGCCTAAATAATACGGCTGAAAACTTTTGGGCGGCGCAACACTCAGTTCTACGAGCGAAAAATCCAGGTCATCAGAGCTCGCTTTCAAACTACTCCCACTCAACGAATTTTCCACGTCCCCATCAATGCTTTCGCAATAGGGGGATTCGTAATTAAATAAAAATACGCTGGTCGACGCGTCCGCCGCAGTCGTGATACAATGATTGGCGGTCAACAGGTATGGAGTGCCATCCTGCGCGGCGTTATTCAGCAGGGTTCCGGTGCACAGCTCGGTGCCTCCAACTAAAATGCGGCAAACAGCATCTGCCGCCTCCCGATATGTAGTCAGATAATCACAGTTGACATTCACATTACAGCTCCCCGATTCCCCCAACGGACGGCGACCGCCACTATAAGCTTTCAAGCCAATGAAATCGTGATTCACCGACTGCAATTTCAACTCACCACTATAATTGGCATCCATCGGTTCTTCGTATTGCAGAATTATTTTATCGCCCGCCACTGGCATCGTTGCCAGCATGCCGTCCTGCTTGTTATTTTCCGAGGTAAAGGCTCCCAACAGATCGCTGCCATCTTCTGAGAACAAAAACAAACGAGCCCCATCGGGTAGATTATAACGACCAAAAATAACATTCAGCGAGCGCGCTCCGGGAGAATATAGTTTCAGCTGCCAAACGCGGTAGTTTCCGGCATCAATCCAATTTCCAGAATTTTGCGGCGTGCAATCCAGCGGAATAGCATAAGCGAACCGAAAAGCCTTGGTTCTTTTATGCTCCGCCTGCCGCTTTTTCACCAATTCTATTTCGCTCCGCGGAATGGTCAGCTCAACAAACTGATTATCGCGGGCAACTTTTAATTGCTGAATGGCAATCGGCTTTCCTCCTTGCGACAACTGAGCCACCGCAGGCATAACTGCCAAACAAAATAAAAGCAGGAAACAGGACTTTAAGTGCATAAGTTTATTTACTATTCAATCAAATTTAGAAAAATAACGGTTATCTGAACCGGAATATGATACAAAGCAAAAGTTTTATGTTGCCGAATGTGCTGATTATGCCTGCTCAACAAACGGCGAACCTGTCAACTTTTCGTTATTTTTGAAGGATGAAGGTACTTGTTATGTATGTCAACCGCTTTGGTTACAAAACAGCGGAGAAAAACCTGGAGAGTGTTGAAGAGCTGGACGAGAGCCGGGAATTTACCGACTCGGTTTTGGCTTTTATTCAGGTGGAAGAAAAAGATGAAGAAAAGGGTGTTGGTAGCCGCGAAAAAAAACTGGTCAACCACTTGAAGTGGACGGCCCGAAAGAATAATGCAAACCGGATAATCCTGCATTCGTTCGCCCATTTATCCGAATCGAAAGCTTCGGTTCCATACACACATGAGCTTTTTAACCTGGCCGAAAAAAGGCTGCAGAACGCCGGATACGAAACAGCCCAAACACCTTTCGGCTTTTTTTTGGATCTGCAAATCGATGCCCCCGGCTTTTCGCTCGCCCGCATTTGGGCAGAGCTTTAATGGCTGAGGACGAAAGTCACTAACATTGAAAATTTGAAACTCGTCAACCTACATACACATTTCAACTTACCAGCCGGACAGATTGGTCTGGTCAATCATTCGGTGCTGTTGCCTTTTCAACCGACGGAGGGGCAATTGTATTCGGCAGGGCTACATCCCTGGGATTTAGATGAAGCAAACGGGTCCGATTGGCTGCAGCAACTGGAAGAAGTGTCGAAGCATCCGCAGGTTTTGGCCATCGGCGAATGCGGCATCGACCGAACCTTGGAGACTTCCGTTGAACGACAAATTGATTTTTTTCTGCCTCAACTAAAACTGGCGGAGAAACAGAACAAACCACTGATTCTTCACGCCGTACGCAGCTACTCGGATTTGTTGCAACTAAAAAAGCAACACACAAGCAACATTCCGTGGATTTTGCATGGCTACCAGGGAAATATTGAAACCACCAAACAGCTGGCTCGCTTAGGGTTCTTCTTTTCAATGGGCACAATTCTTTTGAACGATCGTGAAAAACTCAATCAATCGCTTCTGGAAATCCCACTGTCTCAACTCTTGTTTGAAACTGATGAAAACACGGAAAATATTGAAAGTATTTATATTTTTGCCGCCGAAAAACTAGAAATAGCTGTTGAAGAACTCAAACAGCAGCTGTTTCGGAATTATCAGCAAATTACAGGAAAATGAAGAATTGGCAGGAACGAACCCTCTTGATGCTGGGTGAAGAAGGATTGGAAAAATTAACGAATGCACATGTATTGGTTGTTGGGCTAGGTGGAGTTGGCGCATATGCTGCCGAGCAAATTTGCCGGGCCGGAGTTGGCAAAATGACCATCGTTGACGGCGATGTGGTTGAAGCCACCAACCGTAATCGCCAGTTGCCCGCGCTCATTAGCAACGACGGAAAACCCAAAGCTGAAATCATGGGAGCCCGTTTCCGCGATATCAACCGAAAAATCGAGGTCAATGTCATCAACGAATACCTGAAAGATGAGCGGATGATTGAGATTTTGGAAGCCGACAACTACGACTACGTAGTTGATGCGATTGACACCCTTGCTCCCAAAACATTTCTGATCTATCACAGCCTACAGCGCAACATTCCGATTGTTAGCTCTATGGGGGCCGGCGGTAAATTTGATCCGTCGCTCATTCAAAGCTGCGATATCTCCAAATCGTACAACTGTAAATTAGCACGTGTTCTTCGGAAACGTCTGACCAAATTGGGCGTAAAAAAGGGAGTGCAGGTTGTGTTCTCGCCAGAGGAAGTTGAGAAAGCAAGAGTTCGGGAGGAAGAAGGACGAAACAAGAAATCAGCTGTTGGCACCATTTCATATATGCCACCCTTGTTTGGTTGCCACATCGCTTCAGTAGTCCTTCGGAATTTACTGGCTAAAACCGACTAATTGGTACAATACTTGAAGGATTGTCAAAAAACGCTGAAACCATGAAATCAAAAGTCACCCTACCCTTTTTGCTCATTGCCGGTGTTTTACTTTTTCAATCCTGCACCGGTCCCGGTAAAATTACCAAACTCATCCCGGAAAAGGAACCGGACAAGTGGCTCTACGGGCAAGCACTTCTGACTGATTCGATCTACGGAATAAGCTACGAAATTGGCTTTGACCGCTACCAGGATGGAGCTTATTGGTTCGATTTCCATATCATCAACCATTCAAATATGTCGTTGCTTGTCGATCCTGTTCAATATACCTGCCAGGCTTTCGACGAATTAATGAATCCCAAAACAACACAACCAGTCAATGCCATTGACCCTGAGGGAAAAATTCTGCAGTTCGACAAAGGTATTGCACAAAACGAGGCAGTGGCCAAAAATGAGCTAGGAATAGTTATTATGGGAATTGGTGCCAGTATCGCTGCCAATGCTATTATCGGAACTGGCAATCCGCGAAACGATAACATTCGCTATGCTGTGACCGACGGGATTATGGCAACCTCATACGCCATTGGTGATGAAGCCCGATTTGAAGCGCAAAATTTAAATGAACTAAAAGACGCCTGGGAACACGGGACCATCCGGAAAACAACATTGGAAAGCAATTTCGCGATGTTTGGGAAAGTCTTCTTCCCCGCCAGCCCCGATGCTACTTACCTGAAAATCGTCATACCAGTAGATGACAAAAACCTGGAATTCGATTATAAGCAAGTTCTTTTCCCTGTGAATTAAGAAAAAATCCCAGCTTCAGTATTTTTAAAACAAAAGCCAACACCTCTCCATACATCCTATTTTTATTTTTTCTAAATAAGGCTTTGTTATTTTTAAACTATTTCCTACGTTTGTGCTACTTATCACACAAAACGGATGATTAACAGCAATACATATACTTCTACTGCAAGCACCACTTCCATGATGCTTACTGCTGTTTTCATGCCATCCATGTCTATGTGCATGCGATAGCCTTCATTCGGTATTCCCCGCGAATATGGTTTGAAGGCATGAAAGATTCCGAGTTTAAGATTTCCAAAATTTATTTCAAAAAATATTAGGCTATGCCCGAATGTATTGTCCGGTTTAGCGGTAACAACCTGAAAGAACCGCTTGTAATCACCAGTTTGGTCAAACTACTTGCCCAAGCCAACTCAAAACACATTTTAATTGTCTCGGCTCCGAAAGAAATCCAGAACCTGCTATCCAATGGGATTAAAACCCTGAGCAGCCCAAAAGGGAATCCTGAGTTGCTGATCAAACAGATCTATGCTGAAGTTGACAAAATTAGAAATGCCCAACAGCTTGATGCTTTTACAACTCTTCAAGATCTTTACGAAAAGCTTGAAATTTTACTGAAGGGAATTCATTATACCGGCGACTTCTCCCCGGCCCTGCAGGATCAAGTACTCTCGTTTGCTGAAAAAATAGCTACCGTTTTGGTGGCCGATATTTTACGGAGCAATCAAATTGAGTCGCAGATTGTTTTCCCTGAAGACCTGGGCTTAATTGTCAGTGATGAGTTTGGCAATGCTTCGGTCAAGATTGAAGAATCAACGAATCAAATAAAAACGTTCAATTTCGGAGCGATCACATTAGTGCCTGGCTCATACGGAGTTACCAAAGGCGGAAAAATAGCCCGCATCGGGAACCGTGCTGCCGACTATACTGCAGCCACTTTGGCTTCAATTTTCAATACCGATCGTCTGGAGCTTTGGCAAATCGGCACCCCGTTTAAAACTGCCGACGAAAATTTCGTATCGAACCCAACTTATATCGAAAGTCTCACTTACGCTGAGGCCTCCGAGCTTTCATACTTCAACTACTCCGGTATTCACCCGCGCATCGTGGAGCCGCTCATCGAAAAGCACATCCCGATTCACGTTTATGAGCTTAAAGACGGGGAGAAAATTCTCAGGACCCGAATTAACTCGAAAAGCATCATCGCTTCACAGGTGGTAAAAAGCGTTGCCCACACCGACGACATTGCCATTCTAAGGCTGAATGGTCCGGGTGTGGGATTCAAACCGGGTATTTTGGCTAAGGTAACGGGAGCATTTAATAAAAACCATATCAACATCCGGTCTGTTATTACTGCACAAACCAGCATCAATATCATGATTGACAAAACTTCGGCTGAACGGGTAAGGAAACTGGCTCTGGAATTAGACCTGCCTTCGGTTAGTCAGGTTGAAGTCGAAGAAAAAGTTTCGCTAATCGCGATCGTAGGCCACGGAATGCAGCAAAATCATGGTATTTCAGCGGCACTTTTCTCAGCCGTTGCCAACAACAAAATCAATGTGCTGATTAGCGGTTCAGGGGCCTCCGACCTGGTTAGCTACCTGATCGTCGATGAAAAGGACAAGACCAAAGCAATTCAGGAAATTCACAAAATATTTTTCGGGAATAACTAAAACAAATGCTATTTCAAAATCCTAAATAACAAAAACAATGACAAGTAAAAATCTTAAATTCGAGACGCTGCAATTGCATGCAGGACAAGAAGTCGATCCCGCAACCGGATCACGAGCAGTACCAATTTACCAAACCAGCTCGTATGTATTCAAAGATTCTGATCACGCCGCGAACCTATTTGGCCTAAAGGAATTCGGGAATATCTACACTCGGTTAATGAATCCAACTTCCGACGTATTTGAAAAACGTGTTGCGGCTCTTGAAGGAGGTGCTGCAGCTTTGTCGGTGGCTTCTGGCCACGCAGCACAATTTCTGGTTTGCAGCACATTGCTAACATCAGGTGACAACATTGTGAGCTCTCCCTATCTGTATGGTGGTACATACAACCAATTCAAAGTAACTTTCAAAAACTTTGGATGGGAGTCCCGTATGACAAAAGATCTGAATGCAGAATCGTTTGAAGAACTGATTGACGAAAAGACAAAAATCATCTACCTGGAGACAATCGGCAACCCGGGATTTGTCATACCTGACTTCGATGCGATAGCTGCAGTTGCAAAAAAATACGACATCCCTTTGGTTGTCGACAATACATTTGCCGGCGCAGGCTATTTGTTCCGCCCGATTGAGCACGGTGCTAATATTGTAGTCGAATCGGCCACTAAATGGATCGGCGGGCACGGAACCAGCCTTGGGGGGGTTATTGTTGATGCTGGAAACTACAACTGGGGAAATGGTAAATTCCCAAGTTTCACGGAGCCATCTGAAGGATATCATGGTCTAAAGTTCTGGGATATTTTTAACTTTGACGGCCCATTCGGGAACATTGCCTTTATTATTAAAGCACGTGTTGAAGGTTTGCGGGATTTCGGCCCTGCTCCAAGTCCATTCAACTCATTCTTATTACTGCAAGGTTTGGAAACACTGTCGTTAAGAATGGAACGCCACGTTGAGAATGCTGAAAAACTGGCCGATTGGTTGGAAAACCACCCGAAAGTAGAAAGCGTGAATTATCCCGGACTGAAAAGCAGTCCTTCGTACGAACTGGCGAAGAAGTATTTGACAAAAGGCGCCGGAAGTATGTTGTCGTTCACAGTAAAAGGTGGAGTTGAAGAGGCTAAAAAAATAGTAGAAAGCCTCGAACTGGTGAGCCATTTGGCCAATGTTGGTGATGCCAAAACACTGATTATTCAACCGGCGGCAACAACGCACCAGCAATTATCTGCCGAAGCGCAATTGGCTGCAGGTGTTTACCCAGCCCAGTTGCGTGTTTCAGTCGGACTGGAACATATTGATGATATTATTGCCGATTTCGATCAGGCATTAAGCAAGATTTAAACAGTAAATCATATAGCCCGGAGTTCATTGCTCCGGGCACTTTAAAAGGAATTTGTTATGCCATTAAATATACCGGATAAATTACCAGCAATTGAATTGTTGCTTCAGGAAAACATTTTTGTGATCGACCAAACGCGGGCATCCCACCAGGATATCCGTCCGCTGAAAATTGTGATCCTAAACCTGATGCCACTAAAAATTACCACTGAGACTGATTTACTTCGGGTTCTGTCAAACTCACCATTGCAGATTGAAATCGAGTTTCTGAAAATAAAAGATCATGAGCACAAACACACTTCTGCTGAGCACATGACTGCGTTTTATAAAACGTTTGAACAGATAAAGAAACACAAATTCGATGGTATGATTATTACCGGAGCACCGGTTGAACATCTTCCTTTTGAAGAGGTCACCTACTGGGATGAAATGAAAGAAATCATGGACTGGTCGGTAACCAACGTCACCTCATCGCTATTCATCTGCTGGGCGTCGCAAGCTGCGTTATTCCATTTCTATGGAATTCCGAAATACCCGCTAGAAAAGAAAATGTTCGGCGTTTTCGAGCACCGGGTGTCAGATAAAAAAATCCCCATCTTCCGGGGCTTCGACGACACGCATTATGTGCCTCATTCGCGACACACCGAAATACGTGCTGAAGACATCAAAAAAGTTGAAGAATTGGAAATCGTTTCTGAATCTGATATTTCAGGGGTTAATATGGTTATTGCCCGAAATGGCCGCCAAATATTCGTCACCGGACATGCCGAGTACTCGCGCATGACGTTGGACAGCGAGTATAAAAGAGACGTTTCCAGAAATCTTCCAATTGAAGTGCCTCTCAACTATTACCCTAATGACAATCCGGACGGAACCCCCATTTTGCGATGGCGATCGGCTGCAAACTTGCTATTCACCAACTGGTTGAACTACTACGTCTACCAGCAAACGCCTTACGATCTGGAAGATATCAAATAGAAACAGCGTTGAAAAATACGTCATTCTGATGAAAATACAAATCATCAAAAAAAAAGCCTCAGATGCTGGATTCGCAGCTCTGAGGCTTTTTTCTTCTAGTGGAATTTAGCTACTTTTAAGCATTCAAAAATTGAAGAGTCATGACAATTCAAAAGAAATTAGCCGTTGTGCTTTCCGGTTGCGGTGTTTATGATGGAGCTGAAATTCATGAAGCAACACTTACAATGCTTGCCATTGCCAAAGCCGGAGCATCCTATACGCTTTTTGCGCCCAACATTACCCAACATCACGTCATTAATCATCTCACCGGCGAAGAAATGAACGAAAGCCGCAATGTACTAGTTGAATCAGCCAGAATAGCCAGAGGTGAAATTCAGGATCTGAAAGAGTACAAAGCAGCTGATTTTGATGCGCTCGTTTTCCCTGGTGGCTTCGGTGCGGCAAAAAATCTAAGCACATTTGCGTTCGAAGGTCCTGAGTGTTCGGTAAACGAAGATGTTGAATTAGCTGTAAAATCAACTGTTCAAGCAGGTAAACCAATCGGAGCACTCTGCATTACCCCCGCCGTAATTACCAAAATTCTGGGTAAGGTCGACGTCACTATTGGGAACGACTCGGGCACAGCAGGTGCAATTGAAGCAATGGGCGGAAAACATGTCCAGACTACACATGGTGAAATTGTTATCGACCGGAACTACAGAGTTGTGTCAACCCCGTGTTACATGTTGGATGCCACAATTGATCAAATTGAAATAGGCGCCCGAAATGTGATCAAGACAATCCTCACAATGAGCTAGCCCTTATTACAAACATAAGATCACAATACTCACGTCTTATCCCGCGAAGATCAAATCATAATTCAAGCTAAACTATTCAATTTATATTTCAGACTTAAACATCCTTATTTCCTAATAATCAATACTTAACAAATATACAGCGACTTTCTTAACATTAATTTCAGAAATACCATGGCTTTCATTAAAACGGTTCAAAATAAGGTGCCTTTTCAAGCCCCACCGCTCTAATTTTTTATCTTTACGGTCACAATTTTTCAGAGCAATTTATACTATTTCCACATTATGAAACAAATCAAATACGTTACGCCCGAAGAGGCAGTAAAAGTTATAAAATCCGGAGATCGTGTTCACCTCAGTAGTGTGGCTGTTACGCCACATACGCTGATAAAACCAATGGTTGAAAGAGGACGCAACGGAGAAATTTACGATGTTAAAATTCAGCATATCCATGTTGAAGGAAAATTGGACTACGCAGACCCTGAACTTGAAGGCGTTTTTGTTACTGAGCAATTTTTCGTTGGCGGAAACCTACGTAAACAAACACAAGCCGGTTATGCCGACTACATTCCTGTATTCCTGAGCGAAACTCAAAAACTGATTCGCGAAGGCTATTTAAAAGTTAATGTTGCCATGGTCATGTGTTCTGTACCTGACAAACATGGCTATGTATCACTTGGTACATCGGTCGATTCAACCCTGGCTGCAATCGAAACTGCCGATGTGGTAATTGCTGCTGTGAACCCAAAAGTTCCTCGTGCATTCGGAGACGCGATGATTCATATCGACGAAATCGACATTTTCGTTGAAGACGACATCGACCTGTATGCTCACGATATGGCTCCCCTTACAGAGATTGAAACTCAAATTGGTAAAAACGTTGCCGAGTTGGTTGAAGACGGTGCCTGTCTGCAAATGGGTATTGGCGGTATCCCAAATGCTGTTTTGGCTCAGCTAGGAAACCACAAAGACCTTGGTGTTCATACTGAGATGTTTGCTGACGGTATCCTTCCTTTGGTTGAAAACGGTGTTGTTACCGGTAAACACAAAAAACTGGATAAAGGTAAAATGGTTGCTTCGTTCCTAATGGGAACAAAAGCACTTTATGACTTCATCGATGATAACCCACGAGTAGCGATGATGGACGTTGGTTACACCAACAGTGTTAGTGTAATCCGCCAGTTAGACAAATTAACTGCTATAAACTCAGCACTTGCCATTGACCTTACCGGCCAGGTTTGTGCCGACTCAATTGGTATCAAACACTATTCAGGCGTTGGAGGTCAAATCGATTTTATCCGTGGTGCCGGTTATTCTCAAGGTGGTAAACCAATTATTGCAATACCATCAGTAACTGCCAAAGGTGTTTCCAAAATCAGCCCTATTTTGATCCCGGGATCAGGTGTTGTAAGTACCCGTTCAAACATGCACTGGGTTGTAACTGAATATGGAGCAGTTAACCTGTATGGCAAAACACTTCAGGAGCGTGCTAAATTGTTGATTTCTGTTGCTCACCCTGACCACAGAGCTTCTCTTGATCAGGCTGCTTTTGAGCGTTTCGGATCTCACTTCCATTTTGTAAAAAAATCATACTAATATACCTCAGCAAGCATATTCTCAATTGGGAATGTGCTTGCTCCACAACTTAACCTTTAAACAACCAACCCTTTGTAATTAGTAGTGAACTAAATACAAAGGATTAATCGCATCCCTACTTTTGATCTTTTGAGCATCGGCTTAAAATTTGAATTGAAGACGTTTTTATAAGCAATATATATCTATTTAATCATTACATAAATTATTCATTAAAATGAAAATATCTCACATTGAACACATTGGAATCGCTGTAAAAAGCCTGGACGAAGCTATCCCTTATTACGAAGGTGTATTGGGAATGAAATGTTATTCTGTTGAGGAAGTAGCAGATCAAAAAGTTAAAACAGCTTTCTTCAAAGTTGGCGATACCAAAATCGAATTACTCGAATCAACTGATCCTGAAGGACCAATTGGAAAATTCATCGAAAAGAAAGGACAAGGAATTCATCACCTGGCCTTTGCTGTAGACAATGTTGACGCAGCTCTGGAAGAAGTTGCAGAGAAAGGCGTAACTCTTATCGACAAAACTTCACGCAAAGGTGCTGAAGGATTGAATATCGGTTTTCTGCACCCCAAAGCAACTTTGGGCGTTCTAACAGAACTTTGCGCAGAATAATTTATTTGGCTACCAACTTTTGAATGAATTACAATGAACAACAAGGATAAAATAAAACAACTCATAGAGCTGAGAGCTGAAGCTAAACTCGGTGGTGGTGAAAAAAGAATTGAAGCACAACATGCAAAAGGTAAATTAACTGCCCGCGAACGAGTCGACTTGATGTTGGACGAAGGCAGTTTCGAAGAGTTTGACATGTTTGTAAAACACCGTTGTACAAACTTCGGTATCGACAAAAATAAGTTTTTAGGTGATGGTGTTGTAACCGGACAGGGAACAATCGATGGCCGCCTGGTCTATGTTTTCTCGCAAGACTTTACTGTTTTTGGAGGATCTCTTTCTGAAACTTTTGCACAAAAAATTTGCAAAGTAATGGATATGGCCCTAAAAATGGGAGCTCCGTTGATTGGTATTAATGACTCGGGAGGTGCCCGTATTCAGGAAGGTGTAACTGCTTTGGCTGGTTATACCGAGATTTTCCAGCGCAACATCATGGCATCCGGGGTTATTCCTCAAATTTCAGCTATTTTCGGACCTTGTGCCGGTGGTGCTGTTTACTCACCTGCACTTACCGACTTCATCATGATGACTAAAGAACAGTCATACATGTTCGTAACCGGACCGAAAGTGGTAAAAACAGTAACCGGCGAAATTGTTACCGACGCGCAATTAGGTGGTGCTTCTGTACACGGATCAAAATCGGGGGTATCTCACTTCATCGCTGACACGGAACAAGAAGGTATTTCATTGATTCGCAAATTGCTAAGCTACCTTCCTCAAAATAACCTGGAAGACGCTCCGCTGGCGGAATGTGACGATCCAATCGATCGTCTGGATGATTCGTTGAACGAAGTTATTCCTGACAATCCAAACAAACCCTACGATGTAAAAGATGTCATCCATACAATTGTCGATTATGGCGAATTCCTGGAAGTACACCGTAACTACGCACAAAACATTGTCGTTGGTTTTGCTCGTTTCAATGGTATCTCAGTGGGGATTGTTGCCAACCAACCTAACTATCTGGCTGGTGTGCTCGACATTAACGCCTCTCGTAAAGCTGCTCGTTTCGTACGTTTCTGCGACGCTTTCAATATTCCATTGGTGACCTTGGTTGACGTTCCCGGATTCTTGCCCGGTACAACTCAGGAATACGGTGGTATCATCATACACGGTGCGAAATTGCTGTTTGCTTATGGCGAAGCAACTGTACCTAAAGTAACTATCATTCTTCGCAAATCGTACGGTGGGGCCTACTGTGTAATGAGTTCGAAACACCTTCGCGGTGACATTAACTACTCATGGCCAACCGGAGAAATTGCCGTTATGGGACCTAAAGGTGCTATTGAAGTTCTTCAAAGCAAAAAAATCCGCGCCATTGAAGATGATCAGGAAAGAGTGAAATTCGTTGCTGATGCAGAAGAAGAATACAAAGATAAATTTGCGAATCCATATAACGCAGCACAATATGGTTATATCGATGATGTAATCGAGCCTCGTAACACACGTTTCCGGATTATTCGCGCGTTACAGTCTCTAGCAACGAAAAAAGATGTAATGCCTCCGAAAAAACACACCAATATCCCACTATAATTCATGATCATGCAAAGAAAATTCAAACATTTATTTGCCGGGGTCATCGTTTTACTGCTGGTTGTTGCCGGGAAATCGCTTTTAGCGCAAGGGGCATCCGACCTGAAATTTAATGAGATTCTGGTACACAATGAATCCAACTTCATTGACGAATATGGTCAACGCAGCGGATGGATCGAGATTGTGAATTCTTCGTATAGTAAGGTGAATATCGGTGGATGTTTTCTCACCGATGACAAAAACAACCCAAAGAAATATTGGATTGCCACCAATTCACCTGAAACCTTAATTCAGCCACGTGGATTTGTCTTGTTTTTTGCCGACAACCAACCATCTCGTGGGGTCTTTCATATGAATTTCGAGTTGACGGAAGGAAAAACGATTTACCTTTTTGATGCCAACGGAAAGTCAGTTCTCGATGAACTACAAATTCCTACCGGACAAAAACCAAACGTTTCCTACGCCCGTATTTCAATCGATTCTAACGAATGGGCTCTTCACGAGCAAACGACTCCACGTTCTGACAACGACCATAGTCGTCACGCAACAGCTGGAGAAAAGTTTGTTCAGCACGATCCAGCTGGCGTGGGAATGGTAGTTGTAGCCATGTCAGTTGTGTTTTTGGCTCTGGCAATTCTGTTCTTAGTCTATTTGGCGATCGGCAAGCTTTTCACCAAGAAAAAGAAAACCGTACCAAGTAGCGAAGCAAAAGAAGAAGACGAGGGGATGCAACTATCTGGCGAGATCAATGCTGCCATTACTATGGCTTTGCACCTTCATCTGGAAGAACAACATGACTATGAGGACACTGTTTTGACAATCAAAAAAGTCGCTCGCAGCTATTCTCCATGGAGCTCGAAAATTTATACGTTAAGAAAAAATCCACGCATTTAAACCGCTAAAATGAAAAAATATAAATTTACCATAAACGGCAATAAATATGATGCTGAGATCCTGAATATCGAGGATAATATTGCCGAAATTGAGATCAACGGAACATCGTATACTGTTGAGCTTGACAAAGAAATTAAATCTTCAAAAACTCCTAAACTTGTTCGCCAAAGAGCTGTGCCATCGACTGACGCACACCCATCAGTTGCGAAAACAAGCAGTCCTTCTGCTCCCAAAGGTGGTGGAAATATTAAATCTCCACTTCCCGGAACCATTCTCGAAATCTACGTGAAAGAAGGTGACGAGGTAAAACGCGGCGATAAAGTATTGATGTTGGAAGCTATGAAAATGGAAAATAACATTGAAGCCGACAAGGATGGTAAGATTATTACGATCCACAAACAAAAAGGTGATTCGGTCATGGAAGGCGACATTTTAATTACCATCGGTTAATAAAAAGGGAGATCAAACATGGATACATCTTTTTTCGATTTTATTATAGAACACCTGGGGCAATTTCTTTCATTTACTGCATTTGCAAACCTTACTGTAGGTCACATTATCATGATCTGCGTTGGCTTGCTTTTCATTTACCTTGCAATTGCGAAAGAATTTGAGCCCATGCTGCTAATACCAATTGGCTTTGGTATTCTTGTCGGCAATATTGCATTTTCTCCCGGTTTTAAGATTGGTATCTACGAAACCGGAAGTGTACTGAACTACCTCTATTTCGGGGTTGCCCAAGGGGTTTATCCACCTCTTATATTCCTCGGAATTGGAGCAATGACCGACTTCTCTGCATTGATATCGAATCCGAAATTGATCCTGATTGGAGCGGCAGCCCAGTTCGGTATCTTCGGTGCTTATTGTATTGCATTAGCCCTTGGTTTCAGTCCGACTGAAGCTGGTGCGATTGGCATCATCGGTGGTGCTGATGGTCCGACTGCAATCTTTATTTCTTCGAAACTTGCACCGGATTTGATGGGTGCGATTGCAATCTCTGCCTATTCATACATGGCCCTGGTACCGGTAATTCAACCTCCGATCATGCGCCTGTTGACATCTAAAAGAGAACGGGTAATCAGAATGAAACCACCACGTGCTGTTTCGAAGAATGAAAAACTGATATTCGCTATTTCCGGGATGTTGCTTACAACCTTTATTGTTCCGAGTGGTTTGCCGCTACTTGGTATGCTATTCTTCGGAAACCTGCTGAAGGAAAGTGGTGTGACCAGACGTTTAGCTGATACTGCAAAAGGACCTCTGATTGACATTGTAACCATCCTCCTAGGATTAACTGTAGGTGCTTCGACACAAGCAACAACTTTCTTAACCTGGAAATCCATCGGAATATTCTTTTTGGGAGCGTTGTCCTTCGTTATTGCAACAACAGTAGGTGTGTTATTTGTAAAATTCATCAACTTGTTCCTGAAAGAAGGTAACAAAATCAACCCATTAATTGGTAACGCCGGCGTATCGGCAGTTCCCGACAGTGCGCGTGTTTCTCAAGTTATCGGTTTGGAATACGATAAAACAAACTACTTGTTGATGCACGCAATGGGCCCCAACGTAGCTGGTGTTATCGGTTCTGCAATTGCTGCCGGTATCCTGTTAAGCTTCCTGATGTAATCTGACATACACATTACACGATAAAAAAGAAAAGCTTCCGAATTCGGAAGCTTTTCTTTTTTCTATTTTACCAGCTTAAGGTGTGGCCCCGCGGCCTCCAGTTTTTTGCCTTCCGGGGTATCGGTGTAATCTTTAAAGTTTTCGATGAATAGTTCTGCGAGGTGCAAAGCTTTCTCCTCCCAGACTGATTCGCTTTGATAGGTATCTCTCGGATCCAGAATAGCCGGATTACAATCGTGAAGCGACAATGGTACCTCCAAATCAAAAATTGGAATAACCTTGGTTTCTGCTTCTTCAATCGAGCCATCTAAAATGGCATCGATAATAGCACGTGTATCTTTAATCGAAATACGTTTCCCACTGCCATTCCATCCGGTATTCACCAAATAGGCCTTCGCATTGTTTTGTTCCATTCGCTTAACCAATTCTTCACCATACTTCGTTGGATGGAGGCTTAAAAATGCCGATCCAAAACAAGCAGAGAAAGTCGGTAGTGGTTCATCTATTCCACGCTCAGTTCCAGCGAGCTTTGCCGTAAAACCAGATAAAAAATGGTATTTGGTTTGTTCCGGTGTTAGCTTCGAAACCGGGGGTAAAACACCAAAAGCATCAGCTGACAGAAAAATAACTTTATGTGCAGGCCCTGCTTTCGAAACCGGGCGAACAATGTTCTCTATATGGTAGATTGGGTACGAAACACGTGTATTTTGAGTAACTGAGCAATCATTAAAATCAATTTTTCCATTTTCGTCAACTGTCACATTTTCCAGCAAAGCATTCCGTTTGATCGCATGATAAATATCCGGTTCAGAGTCTTTATCAAGTTTAATTGTCTTTGCATAGCAGCCACCTTCAAAATTGAAAACGCCATCATCATCCCAACCATGCTCATCATCTCCGACCAATTGTCGGTGTGGGTCGGTTGACAAAGTAGTTTTACCAGTGCCTGAAAGTCCAAAAAAGATCGCCGTATCACCATCGGCACCGACATTGGCAGAACAGTGCATTGACGCGATTCCTTTTAAGGGCAAATAATAATTCATCATTGAGAAAATTCCCTTTTTCATTTCGCCACCATACCAGGTACCACCAATCACCTGCATTTTTTCTGTTAAGTTGAAAACGGTGAAATTCTCAGAGTGCAAGCCTTGCTCTTTCCAATTCGGGTTACTGGTTTTAGATCCGGTAAGTACAACAAAGTCGGGTTCTCCATAACTTTCCAGCTCTTCTTCGGTTGGCCGAATAAACATGTTCTTTACAAAATGAGCTTGCCAGGCAACTTCAACAACAAACCGAACTTTCATCCGAGTGTCCAGATTCGCGCCACAAAAAGTGTCAACAACATATAGTTTTTTGCCTGAAAGCTGCTTCGCGACCAAAGCTTTCAGGTGTGACCAAACTTCAGGCGAAGTTGGTTTATTATCGTTTTCTACTTTATCGGACGTCCACCAAATCGTGTCCTTAGTCGTGTCATCATACACGATGTATTTGTCTTTTGGCGAACGTCCGGTAAAAATACCGGTCATAACGTTTACTGCTCCCAACTCTGTGATCTGTCCTCTCTCGAAGCCCGTCAGTTCAGGCTTAATCTCCTCTTCAAATAATAGGTCGTAAGAAGGGTTATAAACAACTTCATTGACATTCTCAATGCCGTAAAGTGATAAATCAAGATCTCTCATAAGTAAAACAGTTAAAGAAATTTATAATCCCAGCACAAGTGGTGCTGAATGCTATCGATAATAAAACTACGGCGTACACAATTAACCAACCGAGCGTCATTATCAAACACATACTGCAAGCTATAAAAAAAATAAGACAGCATTTTCAAGAAATGCTGTCTTACAAAACATAAATTCGGGTGATACTTTTATTTGTATTCTTTCAAAATAACACTGAAGAACACCAAATGGCGTTATGAACGCGGATGGAAGTGTGTCAGTGTATTTTTCAGATAATCACGGTCCAAATGGGTATAAATTTCTGTCGTTAAAATTGACTCATGCCCTAACATTTCCTGAACAGCACGTAAATCTGCTCCACCTGAAATTAAATGTGTTGCAAACGAGTGACGGAATGTGTGCGGACTAATCTTCTTATTCAATCCAACTTTTTCGGCCAGGTTTTTAATGATTGTAAAAATCATAACACGGCTTAATTTCTTTCCTCTTCTGTTCAAAAACAAAACATTCTCACTCTCAGGACTAATTTTAAGCGTTTTACGATATCCCTGTGTGTATTTTGTAATTTCCTCAACAGCTTTAGAACTTACAGGTACCAAACGTTCTTTTTCTGACTTCCCTTCAACTTTAATAAAGCCCTGATCGAAAAATAAGTTTGTTACTTTCAGATTGACAAGCTCTGAAACACGCAACCCGCAGCTGTAAAGAGTTTCCAACATTGCTTTGTTTCGCTGCCCTTCCGCTTTGGTTAAATCCACACCATCAATAATCAGGTCAATTTCTTCCATCGTAAGTACGTCCGGAAGCTTCCGACCAATTTTAGGTGATTCCAATAGAGTTGTAGGATCGCTGTTAATTTTGCCTTCCATTAACAGATACTTAAAAAAAGACTTAATTCCCGAGATTGTTCGGGCTTGAGTACGAGGACTAACACCACGATCGTTAATATATTCGATAAAACTACGCAAGTGATTAATTCTCACCTTTTCCGGAGTTAAGCGTTTGAAACTCTCATCCAGAAAAGCCATCAACTTATTGATGTCATTAATGTACGCAGCAATCGAATTCTGAGAAAGTGATTTCTCCAGTCTCAAAAAAGTCTCAAAACCTTTTTTACTATCTTCCCATTTCATAATAAAAAAATTAATTTTTTTCTAAGAACAATTTAAATAATTTTGACTCCCTATGGAGTTTAATAATTCCGACAAACGTCTGAAAAATAGTTTCTTCCCCAAGATTACATAATTTTCAATACGATGCTGGAATCATAAAGTTACTAGAATTTTCAAAAAAATAAAATAAAAATGAAAATATTGTTAATCAATGGACCTAATTTAAATCTGTTAGGCAAAAGGGAGAAAGGCATTTACGGTGAAACTAGTTTTGAAACATATTACAATGGATTGGTTACTAAATACTCTGGGATCGATTTAGCATATTACCAATCTAATGTTGAAGGGGAGTTGATTAACAAAATTCATGAGGTCGGATTTTCTTATGATGGGATTGTTATAAACGCCGGAGCATACACGCACACTTCGGTTGCGCTCCGTGATGCAATCGCAGCAGTAAATACCCCCGTTGTTGAAGTTCACATTTCAAATATTCTGACGAGAGAAAGCTTTCGCCACGAATCGATCATAGGACCGGCCTGTAAGGGCAGTATTATGGGATTTGGACTCGATTCATACCGATTGGGGATCGAAAGTTTTCTTGAAAATTAACGTTTGAGTTAATTCTTTCGTACCAATTAAAATGTTTTACTCCGCTTCAATAAAAATATCTAATTTTGAGGCCCCATAATTTATATCGTTCGAAATGAAACACACAAAAATCGTAGCTACAATCTCAGATCTAAGATGTGATCCTGAGTTCCTAAAAACCCTGTTTGATGCCGGAATGAATGTTGTTCGTATGAACACCGCTCACATGACACCGGATACAGCAATCCCTGTAATTAACAACATTCGTTCAGTTTCTGACAAGATTGCCATTTTGGTTGATACCAAAGGTCCTGAAATCAGAACTCTTGGAATTGATGAACCGTTGGTTGTTGCAGAAGGCGAAATGGTTGAAGTGTCGGGTATTCTTCGTGAAGAAAGCGAAGCTGGTCGTCAAAAATTCAGCGTTTCTTATGACAAAATTCACCTGGAGATTCCAATCGGCGGAACAATTCTGATCGATGATGGAGAAACTGAGATGACTGTCGTTGAAAGAGAAGCAGACTTTGTACTTTGCCGCATTGAAAATAAAGGTAAAATCAAAAACAAGAAAAGTGTGAATACACCAGGATTCACTGTTGATTTGCCTTCAATTTCAGCTAAAGATGAATCATTCATCAAGTTTTCAGCAGAATTGGGAGTTGACTTTATCGCTCACTCATTTGTTCGTAATGCACAGGATGTAATTGACGTTCAAAAAATTCTTGATCAATACAACAGCCCGATCAAAATCATTGCTAAAATCGAAAACCTCGACGGTGTGAACAACATCGATGAGATTTTAGATCATGCCTATGGTGTTATGGTTGCTCGTGGTGACTTGGGTATTGAGATCCCAGCACAAAAGATTCCAGGAATCCAGCGTCATTTGATCAAAAAATGTGTTGAACGTAAAAAACCAGTTATCGTGGCAACGCAAATGTTGCATACTATGATTGATAACCCACGTCCAACCCGTGCTGAAGTTAGTGATGTTGCCAACGCAATTTTCTCTCGTGCTGATGCAATTATGCTTAGTGGTGAAACTGCTTATGGTAACTACCCTGTTGAAGCGGTGAAAATCATGAACAAAATTGCGAACGAAGTTGAACATAGCAAAGACAAACGTAACGACATTACAATTCCTTTGGTAGAAAACGAAATTCCTGCATTCTTAGCTGAAGCTGCGATTCAGGCATCAAACGAGCTACCAACCAAAGCTATCGTTACCAACACCAAGACTGGTAGAACAGCGCGTTATTTAGCAGCATTCCGCGGAACTAAAACAGTTTACGCTCAATGCTACGAACCACACGTTGCTCGTATTCTTTCTCTTTCATATGGTGTTTACGCTGATGTTATTGAACCCAAGAAAGACAAATTCAAAATGGTTCGTAACTCGCTAAAAGCATTAACAGGAAAAGGTACGCTTGAAGAAGCAGATCAAATTGTTTATGTTGGCGGAAGTTTCGGTATCGGTGGAGGTTCTACCTTCATGGAAATTTCAACTGTTGAGAAATTGACTCAGAAAGAAAACATTTAGGGATAGCATTATTCCAAACCAAATAAAAAAAGGAGCTTTAAAGCTCCTTTTTTTATTTCTGAATATCTGGTTCTTAGCGTAAATCAACAACATCAACTCCCGGATGTTTTGCTTTATCAAAATCAAAGATAGAATCGGGAGCATCAACATCCGTTTTAAGGTCATTCACATCAACGATATAGACGTTCCCTTCCTGGCCAAACATTTCTGCTTTGCTGATCAACATGCTTTGCTTGTCAATCTGGATTCGAATTTTAGTATATTCAATGTCATCTGTCTCAGGGAACAAATCAATAATATACAAACTTTTACCTCCAACAACTTTCTCCTCTACAAACTTATAGGAAAAACCTTCTTCATAGATGGTAAACAATTTCGAAGGGTTCATCATATCGCCCGTTTCAGCGTCGATAGGAGAAACTGTCACTTCATTGGCATCTTTCATAAAGGTTGAAACATCGGTGCCATTGCAATAAAGTTCAAGCCCAAGATCTGACAGTTTCAACAAGTATTTGTCGCCTTTCATAATGATATTCCCCTTATTCTCTTCGTGAATATCCATTTCCTTATTCTCCATTATATAGTCAAAATTGGCTTGTATGGAGGAATAAGACTGTGTTGTCTTGGTTACGTTTTCTAAAATTGATTTTGCTTTTTGGTCAACTTGTGCTGACACGGAAAAAACAAGTAGGACAAGCCCAACTAAGGACAGTAATTTTTTCATTTTAAAATCTTTTTACAAACTATTCAATAATTGTTCCAAACTATATTCATCCTGAACCTGCACCTGACGGGCTTTACTACCTTCACTTGGTCCAACAATACCTGCTGCCTCAAGTTGATCCATAATACGTCCGGCCCGATTATATCCAATCGAGAACTTCCGTTGAATCATCGACGTCGATCCCATTTGATTCATCACCACTACACGAGCAGCATCGTCAAATAACTCGTCGCGGTTATTTAAATCTGTAGCCAAGGGATTTCCATCTCCTTCGCCAGCATATTCCGGTAACAGAAATGCTGTTGGATAGCCTTGTTGATTTGCAATGTGTTCACAAATACGCTCCACTTCCGGTGTATCAACAAACGCACATTGCAAGCGTGTCATACTGCTTCCCATGGCAATCAACATATCGCCTTTACCAATCAACTGATTGGCCCCCGGCGTATCTAAAATGGTACGCGAATCGATCATCGAGGCTACCTTAAAAGCAATACGCGTTGGAAAGTTTGCCTTAATTACACCAGTAATAATGTTGGTCGAAGGACGCTGCGTAGCAATGATCATGTGAATGCCGACGGCACGTGCTAACTGTGCAATACGGGCAATCGGTAATTCAATTTCTTTACCGGCTGTCATAATCAAGTCGGCGAACTCATCAATAATTACAACAATATAAGGAAGGAACCGATGTCCTTTTTCCGGATTAAGTTTCCGATCAACAAACTTGGCATTGTACTCTTTTATATTACGGGCATGCGCTTTTTTTAGCAGGTCGTAGCGATTATCCATTTCGATATTCAGTGAGTTCAAACTGTTCTTCACCTTCTGAATATCAGTAATAATCGGCTCTTCATCATCCGGCAACTTAGCCAGAAAATGTTTTTCGATTGTCGAATACAAACTCAACTCAACCTTTTTGGGGTCAATCATAACCAACTTCAGCTGCGATGGATGCTTCTTATAAAGTAGCGAAGAAATAATGGCATTCAAACCAACTGATTTCCCCTGACCTGTAGCACCCGCCACCAGAATATGGGGCATTTTGGCCAAATCGATCAGGAACGTTTCGTTTGAAATAGTTTTACCCAATACAACAGGTAACTCGGCCGTGCTTTCCTGAAATTTCTTCGATGATACAATCGAGCGCATCGAAACAACTTCCGGTTGCTGATTAGGAACTTCGATACCTATTGTTCCACGACCGGGAATTGGTGCGATGATACGAATTCCCAATGCTGCCAAGCTTAAGGCAATATCATCTTCCAAATTCTTAATTTTTGAAATTCGTACACCAGGAGCCGGAACAATTTCATACAACGTAATGGTCGGTCCGATTGTAGCCCGAATTTTTACGATTTCAATTTTATAATGACGGAGAGTCTCGACAATCTTGTTCTTGTTCGAGATTAATTCCTCGTTGCTGACCTCATTGCTTCCCGAAGGATGATCATCGAGTAAATCGACGGATGGAAATTTATAATTCGACAAATCCAATGTCGGATCATAAGGATCACCCCCGATAGATGGTTCATAATCCTCATCTGTTTCTTCTTCGATCTTCTCAACAGTCATTTCCAAATCATCTTCCGCATCCTCATTCTCGGAATCGCTCATCTGACTTTTTACATGTTCCTCGATATCGGAAACATCTATTTTATCATCAATCTCAAGTTCATCCGTATCCGGATCAAAAATGGTCTCTACAGTATCGTTTTCGGTTACAACTTTCGAAATGCTGTCATCCTGTTCAACCATTTCACCGATTCTTACATCTTCATCTCTCAACACGGGTTCTTTTTTCTCCGCTTTCGGTTTTCTCGCAAACATTTTCTGTAACCATGGAATAAACTTATCGGTTCCAAAAAGAATGATCAGGAACAAACCACACATCAACAAAAAGAACGTTCCGATTGAGCCAAACATCGAATTGAACCAATTGGCCATGAATAGACCGTTCTTCCCTCCCAGGTAAAGGAAACTTCTTGAATCAAACCCGGAAAGTATCAATCCCATGAAAATCGAGATCCAGAAAATCAGGACAAAACTATACAGTACCGACCGACCGTATTTCACGAGTGATCTTCCGAAAATCTGGAAAGATGAAATAATCAACAGGTAAACGAACAGAAAAGATGAAAGTCCAAAACCTCGGTTGATAATCAATTCACTTAACCAAGCACCGGTTTTACCTGCCTTATTCTGCACTTTTATGTCGGCATTTTTAATCAGCGCCCGCCACGAAATATCCAATTTACTTTGATCAGCTGAACCGTAAATTAAAAATGAAATGAAAGCTACCAACAAATAAACACCCAAAACAAAAAGCAACACCCCGACTGTGTATCGGAATTTATCGCTTTTAAAGAAGCCTTTCATTTTAGGAATTAGACCAGTTCCGGATTTTTTAGTTTTTGTCTTACTCTTTTTTGCCATGAGATTTTGTAAAATTGCTTGCAAAGTTAACGAATTTTAGACCGATTATCTTGTTTGGGCTGTCAACTAAAAAAGATTAAAACGGGAAGTTTTATTAACATCAATGTCTTGAAAATAAATTCATGTTATAAAACGGTCGTTAAAATCATCAGATCAAATAATCGCCGGGAAAGTTGCTCTTTATAACGGCCCACAGCCTCCGTGACCTGTACAAATCTGTTTTAGAGCAGTAGATTTGACACAAAAACAGCAACAAAAGGCAGTTTTTTGAAAATATACAATCCGTAAGTTTGTTTATAAACTCCCCGAATTACAACGAAGGTTGAGTTTATTAACTGAGTAAGCTCCCTATTTGCCTATGAAAAAGCTAGCCGTTATTGCACTTGGAGGAAATGCGCTTCTTCGGAACGATGAAACCGGAACAATTGAAGAGCAGGAAGCAAACACTACTGAAACCCTTGAAAATGTAGTGTATCTCCTGAACGAAGGGTACAACCTGGTCATCACACATGGCAATGGTCCCCAGGTCGGCAACATTTTGATGCGTAACGATGCTGGTGAAATATTATACCAGATTGCACCAATGCCGCTGGATATTTGCGTGGCAGATTCCCAGGGAGGAATTGGCTATATGATTGAGCGCATATTGCGAAATGTTTTGAACCGCCACCAGATTTCCAGACACATTATCTCAATGATCGGAATGGTTACAGTCGATCCTTTGGATGAAGCACTGAAAAACCCGACCAAACGAATCGGCAAAATTTATAGCCAAGACGAAGCAGAAAGGTTACAGACTGAAAAAAACTGGCAGTTCAAACCTACCGGAAAAAACAAAGGTGGTTGGCGTCGAGTAGTTCCCTCTCCTTCCCCAATAGATATTTTGAATAAAGATGTGATTGAATTGCTCGCGAAAGCAGGGAACATCGTTATTACAGGAGGAGGAGGAGGGATACCGGTTTACTACGATAAAAAGGGATATTTGAGAACTGTCGATGCGGTTATCGATAAAGACATGACTTCGTCGCTGTTAGCAGCAGAAATTGGCGCTGATGAATTCTATATTTTGACTGACGTACCCTACGTATTTAAAGATTTTGGGCTTTCAACACAGGAAAAACTTGAATTTTTAAATTATGCAGATACTACAACGCATCTTGAAAAGGGTACCTTTGAAGAAGGAAGTATGGCTCCTAAAATCAAAGCTTGCTTAAACTTTTTGGAAAGAGGCGGTCAAAAAAGCATTATTACGGAGGCCCGGAAACTGGCAGATAAGTCCTTCGGATCAAAAATAACCATGGAATACGAATCATAAACACACCCGCAGAAAATGACAATTAATTTAACGAACAGACACTTTTTAAAGTTGTTAGACTTCACCCCACAAGAAATTGAATACTTGATTCAACTGGCTGGCAAATTGAAAGGGCAAAAGCAAAAAGGCGTTGAGCAACAGGAACTAAAAGGGAAAAACATTGCTTTAATATTTGAAAAAACATCAACCCGGACCCGCTGTGCATTTGAAGTAGCTGCCTTTGATCAAGGGGCACATGTAACCTATTTAGGACCTACGGGCACACAAATCGGGCACAAGGAGTCGATGAAAGATACCGCCCGCGTTTTAGGTCGAATGTATGACGGAATTGAATATCGTGGATTTGGTCAGGAAATTGTCGAAGAACTTGCAAAATACGCCGGAGTACCCGTTTGGAACGGCTTAACAAACGAATATCATCCCACACAGGTGTTAGCCGATTTTTTAACGATGAAGGAGCATTCCATCAAGTCTCTCTCTGAAATGAAACTTTGTTATTTGGGCGATGCCCGATACAATATGGGCAATTCTCTGATGGTTGGTTCCGCCAAAATGGGAATCGACTTTCGTATTGCAGCCCCGGCCAGCTGCCAACCGAACCCGGAATTGGTAAAAACATGCCAGGAAATTGCTCAACATACCGGTGCCAAAATTTCTGTTACGGATGATCTTTCAGAGGCGGTTCTTGGTTGTGATTTTCTCTATACCGATGTTTGGGTCTCAATGGGCGAGCCGGAAAATGTTTGGGAAGAGCGAATCAAGCTACTGAAGCCATACCAGGTTAACAAACAAGTATTAAAACTAACGGGAAATCCGAATGTGAAATTTCTGCATTGCCTCCCGGCATTTCATAACAAGGCAACAAAAGTCGGGGAAGAAATCTTCTTCAAATACGGTATCTCTGCGCTAGAAGTGACCGATGATGTATTCGAAAGTGAGGCCTCCATTGTTTTTGATGAAGCCGAAAATAGGATGCATACCATTAAAGCAGTCATGGTCGCTACCTTGGCTACCAGTCCAGAATAAAAATCGGATGGCTGGTAAGATATCGACATTGAACCTCAACATTAGCGAAAGTTGGAACATGTTTGTCCAATAGTCGATTTAACAACCAAAATTAGGATTGAATTCAGCAATCAATAGCCATCAAAGAAAGCATAGGACGAAAAATAATCTATCTTTGTGCGCTGAAAAAAATCTTAAACATTTCATTATGAAAGCATTTGTATTCCCCGGTCAGGGGGCACAATTCCCCGGAATGGGAAAAGACCTTTACGAAAACTCTCCTCTGGCCAAAGAATTATTTGATAAAGCCAACGAAATTCTTGGTTTCAATATCACTGAAATCATGTTCGAAGGAACCGTTGACGATTTAAAACAAACAAAAGTAACCCAGCCGGCTATTTTCCTGCATTCAGTTATTTTAGCGAAAACATTGAAGGAATTTCAACCTGAAATGGTTGCCGGTCACTCACTGGGAGAATTCTCGGCCTTGGTAGCCAATGGCGCGTTAACTTTCGAAGATGGATTGAAATTGGTTTATCAACGTGCAATGGCAATGCAAAAAGCCTGCGAATCGCAACCTTCAACGATGGCTGCAATTGTTGGTTTGGACGATGCCACTGTAGAAGAAGTTTGTTCTTCAGTTGATGCCGTTGTTGTTCCGGCAAACTATAACTGCCCCGGACAATTAGTAATTTCAGGAAGCGTTGAAGGTATTGACAAAGCTTGCGAACTACTGACTGAAAAAGGTGCGAAACGAGCATTGAAACTTGTTGTTGGTGGTGCTTTCCACTCACCCTTGATGGAGCCGGCCCGCGAAGAATTGGCTGCTGCTATCGAGGCAACTACAATCAACACTCCTATTTGTCCAGTGTTCCAAAACGTGAATGCCCAACCAGTTTCTGATCCTGCAGTGATTAAAGAAAACCTGATCGCTCAGTTAACGGCTCCGGTAAAATGGACTCAAACTGTTGAAAACATGTTAAAAGACGGTGCTACTTCATTTACCGAAATTGGCCCCGGTAAAGTATTACAAGGATTGATCAAAAAAGTTGACCGCCAAGCTGTAACAAGCGGTGTAGACAGCTACGTTGCAGAATAAGCTCAACTTTTCAAATTATACGAAAATGGAATTGCACCGCATGCAGTTCCATTTTTTTTGGTGGTATTACTACTCATCAAGACTTAATCAACAACTGTGAAACCTGACTGACCTGAATTTCGGTCACATCAAAGTCTGCTAATTCATATTCCAGAAACGGATCTTCTTCCAGTATTCCCATTAACACGTCGTGATTCTCGACGTCTGCCAAAATAATCCCTCCCGTCCGAGGTACTTTCTTTCCGGTAAGCAAAAACTTCCGGTCATCATAATAGCGTTTTACAAACTGAATGTGTGATGCTAAATGGGGTTCAACTTCTTCAAAAGGAACTTTATATTCGATCGATATTAGAAACATTATTTGTAGAATTTTAAATGTTGTAAAAATACAGATGAAATATTTTACCTTGGAGGATTATCCAAGACTTTTTTAAAGTTCACAAAAGGAACGTCATACAAAACAAGGCATTTCATATCTAATTCCAGACAAAAGTGAACAATGATTCACATTCAACCAGTAACTTTTAAGTCTAAAATGAAATAATAAGCATTCATCTTATGGCTGAATATTCTAGTTAGTAGATGCCCTGCAAAATTCGCTCGTAGTCTCAGAAGCATCAAAAACCCCTCAAAACTGCTCGTTCATCAAATAAATGTAATTATTAATATTGTGTTAAACTATCCGTTAACTTAATCATTTATATTTGAACAAAAACTAACTATCCTGATGAATATTACCATTGTACTAAACCTCCTCACTAGCTTCTTATTGGCCTATGTGGCCATCCCTTCTATTGTGCAAATTTCACATGCAAAGCATTTGTTTGATGTACCTGACCACCGAAAGTTAAATAAGGTGGTTGTACCAACACTTGGAGGTGTCGGTATCTTTCTTGGGCTGGTTTTAAGCTCACTGATTTTTATGCAGGGTGATGCCGGCTTTGGATTTCGCTATTTGTTTGCAGCTCTTATCATGATGTTCTTCATTGGAATAAAAGATGACATCCTAATTCTGTCAGCGAAGAAAAAATTAATGGTTCAAATACTTGCGGCCTTAATTCTGGTTGTTTTAGGAAATTACAAAATCTCAAATTTTTATGGTTTAGCTGGGCTTATTCAAGTTAGCGACTGGATCAGTATACCAGTTTCTGTATTGTTTATCCTATTCATTATGAATGCTGTCAACTTAATTGACGGTATTGATGGATTAGCAGCTGGCATATCGTTGATGTTATCTTTTTGCTTTGGAATCTGGTTCTACTTTACCGGCCACGCTGATTACGGCACTGCCTGTTTTGCTCTGAGCGGAAGCCTGTTGGCTTTTCTAAGATTCAACCTTTGGGGTGGTGACAATAAAGTGTTTATGGGCGATACCGGCTCTTTGATTTTAGGTACATTTCTGGCAACCATCGCGATCAAGTTCAACGAGCTTAACTATGTAACCTACAACGAATTCTATATCAACTACGCACCTCTTTTTATCTTAGGATTATTCATTGTACCAATCACCGATACCTTAAGGGTCTTTACCATTCGGATCAAAAATAAACGGTCGCCATTTGCACCGGACATGAACCACCTGCACCATTTGCTAATTAAATCCGGATTAACACACATTCAGGCTAGTGGATTCTTTATTGCTTACACCGTAATGTTTACGTTAATGGCTTTAACAGTTCAAAAATATACCAACATCACAATTGGTTTTTCACTCCTGTTAGGGCTCAGCTTCGCTTGTGTTGGCGGCATCTATTTTCGCATGAAACGAATTGAAGAACGCATTGCCATTGAAGAAGCAAGCTCAACTTCCAGAACTATTAAGATTAACTTCTGGGGTAATCTGAAAGAAGAACCTTCAACTATTAAGGCTCGAAAAAGCGGTACTAACCGATAGCAAATTTTATTTATCTCATTATAAATATAGAGCTCCGTATTCCGGGGCTTTTTTAATTCATCAAACTAGCTGAAACTGCTCTAATGCAAGCTTGCAAAAATCAGATCTGTTTAAATTAACTTTAAATCGAAGATTACTGCTTTTATGGCGTACCAAATCCGATCTTTTTAGATTATTTTTGGTGAAAATTTTTCAGAAAAAAGTAATTCTTTCCTAAAATTCAAAACAAATGACCATTAGCGCATTACAAAAAGCTAGGGCTCAATATCAGCCTAAACTTCCTAAATCTTTAAAAGGTGCTGTAAAGATCGTCGACGGTGCCGCAACTGAATCAGTTGCCGATCAGGCAGAAATCAAACAACTATTCCCAAATACTTACGGTATGCCTCTCCTTTCTTTGGAAGGAGCAAGTGAAGCTGCTAATTTTCCGGCTGTCAATGTTGGTGTAATTCTTTCCGGTGGCCAAGCTCCCGGTGGGCACAATGTTATTTCAGGGATATTTGATGGAATTAAAAAATTGAATCCTGAAAGCAAATTGTATGGTTTCCTTGGTGGTCCCGGAGGATTGGTTGATCACAAATACATGGAAATTACCGCTGATTACCTGGAAGGATTCCGTAACACCGGTGGTTTCGATATCATTGGATCGGGCCGTACGAAACTGGAAGAAGAAGCACAATTCGACAAAGGGTTGGAAATTCTGAAAGAATTGGACATTAAAGCGCTTGTGATCATTGGTGGAGACGACAGTAACACCAACGCTTGTGTTTTAGCTGAATATTATGCCGCAAAAAATGCAGGTGTTCAAGTTGTTGGTTGCCCGAAAACAATTGATGGTGACCTTAAAAACGAAATGATCGAAACTTCCTTCGGGTTCGACACAGCTGTTAAAGTTTATTCAGAGTTGATAGGAAACATCCAACGCGATGCGAATTCTGCCAAAAAATACTGGCACTTTATCAAACTGATGGGACGTTCTGCGTCACACATTGGTTTAGAAGCTGCCTTGCAAACACAGCCAAACATCACCTTGATTTCGGAAGAAGTTGCTGAGAAGAAGCAAACTTTGGGTGAAATTGTTGATTACATGGCTGCAATCATCGCCAAACGTGCTGCCAATGGCGAAAACTTTGGTGTTGCCCTGATCCCTGAAGGCTTGGTTGAATTCGTTCCGGAAATGAAAGCCCTGATTGCCGAGTTAAACGACTTGTTGGCTGAAGGTTCTGAAACTGAAGCAAAATTCAAATCCTTTGCAGACAAAGCTGAAGGCCGTGCTTTCGTTGCCGGAATCCTTTCTGCTGAATCTGCAAAAGTATACCAATCACTACCTGCTGTTATTGCTGACCAGTTGACATTGGATCGTGACCCACACGGAAACGTTCAGGTATCACTGATCGAAACTGAAAAGCTATTGGGTGAAATGGTTAAAACCCGTTTAACAGAAATGAAAGCTGCCGGCGAATTCAAAGGTAAGTTCGGAACTCAATACCACTTCTTCGGGTACGAAGGTCGTTGTGCTGCTCCATCAAACTTTGATGCCGACTATTGCTATTCATTAGGTTTTACAGCTTCAGTACTGATTGGAGCAGGTAAAACAGGTTACATGTCAAGTGTACGTAATACAACAGCACCTGCTGACGAATGGATCGCCGGTGGTGTTCCTGTAACCATGATGATGAACATGGAAAAACGTCACGGACACATGAAACCAGTAATCCAAAAGGCACTGGTTGAATTGGATGGCGCTCCTTTCAAATTTTTGGTTTCAAACCGCGAAAAATGGGCTATTGAAACCAGCTATTTATATCCTGGCCCAATCCAGTACTGGGGACCAACTGAAGTTTGTGACCGTCCAACTGTTACACTTCAATTGGAACAAACGAAATAATACGTTCGAACAAGTATAAGTCAGAAAACCTTCCTTTCCGGGAAGGTTTTTTTTTTGTCCTGTCGTCCGGGCAGCCGTCCTGTTAAAAATTTTTTGGCCCTGTCGGTTGAATTAGTCGCCCTGTTGGGTTGAAAGCCGTCCCTGTTAAAAAATGAGCCGTCCTGTTACCCGGTCAGGGTTCCCTGTTAAAGGTGAAGAGCTCCCTGTTACTTCTAAAGCCGCCCTGTTGAACAGGGAGGGCTGCCGTACTAACAGGATTAGTAAAAAGATAACAGGGCGAGTCATCCTGCTAACAGGGTTAGCAAAAAAGTAACAGGGACGCCTTTTTTCCTACAGGACTGGCTCATCAGGCTACAGGGCGAAATTTGCAGCAACAGAACACCGAAAATCGCAACAGGGAAGCTTCGCACAAGGGCTGCATCCATTTCGCCGCTACAAAACGACAGCGAAGGTTTCCACTCCAAAATTTATCCTTCAGCCTTAATGGAATAAGCCCCCAGGTAATTTCCGTGCCGAACGTACAACACGCCATCGCGGATAACCGGGTGCGCAAAATGTTCTTTTGTTCCTTTTTTCAATTTGAAGGAACTCACCTTTTTCAACTGGCTTTCGCTGGCATCGATCAAGGACAATTCGCCTTTGTCGGCATAAAAATAGATCATACCGTCAGCCAAAATTGTGATACCACGTCCGGTCTTCAGGCTGTCGGTCACTTCCCCGTTCGAGCAATCAATCGCCAGTAACTGTTGCTTGCGGTGCCCGGCGCCGTAGAGCCGGTTGTTGGCCACGACAAAACCGGTCATATAACTATCGAAAGCGGGGTTTTGCCACTTTTCCGATATCGATTTACCATCAGCCGACAGCTGCAAATCAACGCCGCCATTGCCGTCGCCGGCACTGTAGTATAGCTGACCGTTGGCAAACACAGGCGAGTTACCGTGCGTATCGCCATTTCCTTGCTCCCGTTCTTCAGGCTTTGTATTCGTTTGCTCGTGCGACCACAATAATTCACCGGTCTTCCAATCGATACCCAATAAATGGTACGCCGTAAAAACACTCACCAGTTGCTCGTCTCCGGTTTGAATGAACTCGGCCGAATTGTAGGCAGGCCACTCGCCAAATGCCTTACACGACCAAATCAACTCACCGGTATGACGGTTCAAAGCAACAACATTGTGCTCAGGCCCACCCGGAACGATAACCAGTTGGTCGTCGTTAACCAGCGGGCTTTGTGAGTACCCGAAACGAGGAATAACTCCCCCGAATTCGGTTTGCAGATCTTTGCTCCACCGTTTTTCTCCGCTTTTGGTATCGAAACAAAATAACTCCCCCATTCCGGAACAGAGGTACAGATTCTGCCCGTAAACGACCGGTGTACCGCGCGGTCCGGGAAAATTTTTGGTCCATTCTTTTCCGTAAGCAACTTTCCACAGCTCACGTCCTTCCAGATCGTACTTAAACAAGTAGCCGGTACTGTCGGCTTCGCCGGTGGTGTAAACAAACTGGTTGCTCACGGCAGGACTGCTGTAACCGTTTCCGATACTATCTGCTTCCCAGATCAATTGGGGACCGTCCTCCGGCCAGCTTTTTAATAAATTACTTTCGGAATATTCTCCATTGCGCGAGTCTCCGCGCCAATCAGAATGTTGTGCTTTGGGTTGACAAGCAGACAGCATAAGGACTGCCGCTCCAAGAATCAGGTAAGTTTTCATCGGTTTAATTTTTGGTTTTGAATGTTGTTTTATTTGAAAAATCCACCTCGTCGCATCGATTCCAGGAAGTCTTCGATATCATTCAGAATCTCCTGCCGGTTCTTTTCGGGCGCGCTCTCCGATGCGATTCCCGCTGTAGCCGGCTGCGTATAAACAAAAGTTTCGATCCATTTGCCATCCGGCGTTCTCACCGTCATCAATTCCCTTTGGTAAAGCGGAACGTCCTCCCAGTAATCTATCAACTCCAATTCGCTCCAACTCAGCTCGAACAGCTGTCCTTTTACGCTTTTGCCCTTTTCCGGCTTTACAAACAGGTAGCCGTTCGCCGGATGCGTGTACAAGCCATAGCCCTCCAATTCAGCAACGCGGTAACCCGGCAATCGCCGAAGAAGCAATTGAATATATTCCGGATCGGAAAGGGTACCATACGAAAACAATAACGGATTCGCCATTTAATCAATGCTTTGTTTAAAAATAAGTATTTAATTTTCTTATCTGTTACAGGAAAACAAATAAAAAAGCCTTGTCCGTAAAGAACAAGGCTTATCGTATCATTTATCCGAACGCTATTCGGTCACACCTTTCCAGTTGTCTGTACGAAACGGAACGGCCGGAAGACCTTCCTTGTTGTACAGATTCAGGTCGTCCGGGTTATTTCCCCAGGCAAAACGAACTGCCACGGGCTTTTCAACATCAGCCGAAGATACAACGACTGTCGTCTGATCAACAAGCTCGCCCTTGGCCCAATGAAACTGTTGATCGTCGCCGGCCACAGCAAACGCATTCACATAACCATATTTGTCCTTCACCTGCAAACCACTTCCGGTTTCCTTAAAATGCAGATAAACCTTATTGCCTTTCACTTCCATCGACTCATACATCGGTCCCGAATTCACGACATCCTTTTCGTAAGCTATCTTCAGCGCATTCAACGCCAAACGTTTTCCCACATCCTGTTTATTCGTAGGGTGAATATCGCCGGCTTCGCCAATGTCGATTGCTAAAGCCTGACCAGTCTTGGGCAATTCCAAAGCCATTGCTTGAGATTCACGTAATTCTGCCCAGGCACTTTCCGATGGCTGTTCATCGGCTGCCATAAAGTTTGCCAATTGTACCCAGCAAAATGGGAATTCACCCAAATCCCACTGACTACGCCAATCGGTAATCAGGTCTTTAAACAGCTTTCTGTATTGAAAAGCACGATCGGCGTTCGACTCTCCCTGGTACCAAATGGCTCCTTTTATGCCGTATGGAATGATGGGGTTAAGCATTCCATTGTATAGCAGCGTCGGGTAATCATTCGGCCCAAGCGTTGTTGCACTCGTACTAACTTCCGATATTTTGAACTTCCACGCACCACTCAAATCAACTTTTTCGTCACCAAGAAGCAGAAACATTTCGCCTTCATTTCCGAAAATTCCACCACCACCTCCGGTGTCGACTACCCGAATGGCTATTGTATTTCGACCTTCTTTCAGTACATCAGCCGGTATTTGATACACCCGATGAGCATCATATTGGTTCGTTCCGCCAACAAGTACACCGTTGATCCAGGTTTGGTCATTGTCGTCAATCTGTGCTAATGAAATACTGCCCTTTGCCGAAGCTTGCTCCTTGGTCAGTTCGATTGTTTTACGATACCAGGCAATTCCATCAATATTAGCATATCCTTGCCCTTCCCAAAGCTCAGGCGCTTGGATTGTATTCCACGAAGAGTCATCGAAATCAACAGCTGCAAAAATAGCCTTCCCATCTACCAGCCCATTATCCTTTTGAGTTAAAGGACTGCCCAACACTTCCTCCATCTGCTTTCTTCTCATCTCCTCAAAATTCGACATATCAAACTTTTTCAGCTCCGACAAAAGATCTTTGAAATCAGGTTCCTTTTTCATCATCTCCAGGCTCATCCAGGTTTCTGCAACGGTTCCTCCCCACGAGGTATGAATCACACCAATGGGAACATCCAAATCCTGAAACAAACTACGGGCAAAGAAATAGCCAACCGCTGAGAAATGAGGAACAGTCTCAGGTGAACAGACTTCCCACGTTCCGCGATCCAGATCAGACTGTGGCTCAGTAGCTACCTTTTGGGGCACTGTGAACATGCGGATTTTGGGGTAATTAGCTTCTGCAATTTCCTTTTCAGCGTTTATTGCCCGATCAACTGTAAACTCCATGTTTGACTGGCCACTGCAAACCCAAACTTCACCAATTTGTATATTCGTCAATCGGAGCGTATTTGATCCTTCGACAATGAGCGTGTAAGGACCACCATAATCCATTGGTGGAAGCTTAACGCTCCAATTCCCATTGCGTGAAGCCTTCGTTTCAATTACGGCGCCGGCAAACAAGACGGTAATTTTTTCGTTCTTATCAGCCCTTCCCCAAACAGGATTCTCCAGGCCTTTTTGCAACACCATATTGGAGCTAAAAATACGGGCTAGTTTAACCTCAGCCTTTACGGCCAAAAATGACAAAAGTACGCCCAGCAGGATGACTAGTTTTTTCATAGTTTGATATTTGGTTTTCTTATTGTACAAATGAGTAATGTAATGTATTCTACTCAATCATAATTCAGTTGTTGTCGGACATGCAATTTAACTAATCGGTTTTTAATTGAATCGAATGTCGACTATTTTCTCCAGTAGAACCATCCAATCTTCGACAATTTCGGTGCCATCACTCTCTAATAATTCGCAGATTAGTTACCTTTAAGCTTTATTAATTTAATTCCCCCGCCGAAATCCTTCCTTTCACCTTACATCCGGCGGGGGATTTTTTGGCATAAAAAAACCGGCTTCGTCAAAAACCGGTTCCTTCATCTATCATCGTAACAAACTTATTCGACTCCAAGAAGTTTAAAATAGGCCAATTGACGTTCAAATTCATCCACTGTTGGAATATCGTTGAAATGCCATTTATCCATAATGGTACCCTTTTTCAGCAAGATTAGTCCGGGATTGGATCGAATCATCGTTTTTAGAGTAATTTCGTCCGTATTAAAGAACTCAAAAGGAAGCTCTTTTTCTTCGGCGACCTCATTAGCCTGATCCAAAGTTGCAGCCGTCAAGCCTATAAAGTGGATCCCATGACCTTCAGCATACTCGCTCAAAAGCTTCACCCGCTCTTCAGACGACCAGTCGGCTTCATCCAAATCGGTTGAAACAAAGACAAAAGTATAGGTGTCGTCGTACAGAAAAAAATCCTTAATATCCTCTCCATCCTGTGTTTCGATGGTAAAATTATGAATCGGCTGTTCATAGCCTTTACTGATCAGTTCAGTGTCCATGGAAACAAATTTCCAGTTCAGCGTATCCTGCCAGGGATAATTCTTCTCAGTGAACTCTATTTGTTTCCCCGACTTCAAGTTTTCATAAACAAAAACATTCGCGTATTCGTCCTTTGCAGCCCCTGCCGGCATAAGCATTCCTTCCGGAATGTTTACTCCGATCTTGTAAGGTCGAAAATCAATAATCGGCAGATGTTTGTATGAGTAATCAATTAAATAGGCAAAAACAAAAACCGTAGCACCAGACATAACCGCCGAAATAAGAGACACGTACTGCGGACCATATTTCTTTCGGTACACGACAATGACAATTGCCAATGCTAAGAGAAAAATGTTTTTATAAAAGGTTTGCCAATTGGTCAATTTCAACGCGTCGCCAAAACAACCGCAATCAGTCACGGGATTATTGAACGCAACAACGAGTGTTATTACCGTGAAGAAACTCATAAAAGCCAATGAAAGCCATCCGAATAGTATGCTAAAGACATTTGTCACCAGCGCAATACCAATAACAAACTCGGTTACAGATAACAGTATCCCCATCGGAAGCGACATGCCAACGAAGGAATCCATTCCCCATGCCTGAAAGTAATCGGTAAATTTGTAAGCTGAACCAAGCGGATCGATTCCCTTTACGAATCCTGAAAAGATGAAAACCAATCCCAAAAGAACCCTCGAAACATGCCAGATATACTTCATTTTTGACTTATGAATTTTTAAAATTTAGTTGCCTGTTGTTTATGAACTTCTCTACGATGGAAACTCCAGCTTTATTAACGCAAAAACAGCATAATTGATCATGTCCAGATAATTCGCATCAATCCCTTCTGAAATGATTGTTCTCCCGGCATTGTCTTCAATCTGCTTTGTCCGCTTTATTTTCATCAAAATCAAATCTGTAATTGAGCTGATTCGCATAAAACGCCAGGCTTCATCGTAATCGTGATTTTTATTCAACATCAGGTCGCGAGCCTGAATAAAATAGGTTTTATAAAGATTCAATGTTTCCTCAGGAGTCAAATCATCTTGTTCCGAGATTCCTTTTTCCAACTGAATTAAAGCCATGATACAGTAGTTAATGATACCGATATATTCAGAACGGGCACCTTCATCCACCTTCATCTCCCCTTTCATTTCGATACTTCGGATTCGCTGCGCTTTAATAAAAATCTGATCGGTTAGTGAACTCGGCCTTAAAATACGCCAGGCAGTTCCGTAATCTTTCATTTTTTTTGTGAAGATATCCTCACAAATGCCAATGACATGGCTATACTCCTGAATTGTTTTCTCCATTATACTTATTCAACAAGAATTTATTTACTATCGATTGAACGATTGAAATTCGAATGGGTAATGATGTTTTCCGATTGAATTCCAAAGTAACCAGTTGTTAAGCCCATTCTTTTTCAGCCGCTGCAAAGCCATAAAAATAGGAATTAAATGCGTATTTTGACGGCATATTTTTACATTTGTATGACGCATTGTATAACTTCTCAAATCGAAATGATTTATGTTGATTACTAGTTCTGCCAGCAAGTTTTTTAAACGCAAAAGTTCCATCACGCTGAATGGCAAACTATTGGACTTAACGAATCCTGTAGTAATGGGTATCTTGAATGTTAGCCCTGACTCTTTTTTCGATGGCGGCAAATATACATCGACAGATGCTGTTATTGCCCGAGCGGAACAAATGGTGGAAGAAGGTGCGGACATTATTGACGTCGGTGCGGTATCTACACGTCCGGGAGCTGAAAATATTTCAACAAAAGAAGAATTGACCCGTTTGCTACCTGCTGTTACCGAAATAAGAAAAAGATTCCCTGAAATCCCAATGTCAATTGACACCTATCGTTCCTGGGTTGCGCTGCGTGTAATTGATGAAATTGGCGAGTGTATTGTGAATGACATTTCAGGTGGTTCATTCGACGAGCACATGTTCGACACGATTGCCAAGCTGGGAGTTCCGTATATTTTAATGCATATTCACGGTAACCAGACGAATATGCATGAGACACCACATTACGACGATATAATCAAAGACATTTCGAAATACTTTTCGGACAAGGTTCGGAAACTGACGAAGGCCGGTGTGAAAGATGTAATTCTGGATCCCGGTTTCGGATTTGGGAAAAACATTGACGACAATTATGATTTACTGAACCGCCTGGATGCTTTCAAAGTATTCCAATTACCGGTTTTAGTTGGTGTAAGTCGAAAATCGATGCTTCACAAAATGTTGGAGATTACCCCCGAAGATAGTCTTCCGGCAACCATTGCTGCAAACACGATGGCTTTATTGGGTGGTGCTGACATTTTACGCGTACACGACGTAAAAGAAGCTGTTCATTCCGTTAAGCTTTTCAAAAAACTTAAAGAAGTGGCCAAATAAATGAATCTTTTCATTACCATCCGTTTTCTAGATATTCTCGACATTTTGTTGGTCGCATTTCTCTTGTACCAACTCTACTTGCTCATCAAGGGAACGGTTGCGTTCAATATTTTCATCGGACTTTTTGTTGTTTACCTGTTCTGGTTACTGATTCGCGCCCTGAACATGGAGCTTTTGGACACTTTGATGGGACAATTTTTAGGTGTCGGTGTATTAGCGCTTATCGTTGTCTTCCAGCAGGAAATCAGACGCTTTTTGTTGCTCATTGGGAGCAACAACCAGGTAAACAAGCTGTTTGGAATGGAAAAGCTCTTCGCCTCCGATAAAATAAGATCGGCATCCAACCAACAACTAAAAATGTTGGTGAAAGCCTGTGAAAACATGGCACGCACCAAAACCGGAGCATTAATTGTGATTGCTCAAAAATCGGAGTTACGCGAATATGTGCGAACCGGTGAAAAGATCAATGCTCGCATTTCCGACGCTTTACTCGAAACTATATTTTTCAAAAACACCCCGCTTCACGATGGTGCTGTTATTATTATTGGCAACCGTGTTGTTGCCGCCCGGTGTATTTTGCCGGTTACTTCAAAAAGGGATATTGATCCCAATCTGGGATTACGACACCGGGCTGCTGTAGGTATCACAGAAGAAACAGATGCTGTGGCCATTATTGTTTCCGAAGAAAAAGGAAAGATCTCTGTTGCCCGAGCCGGTCATATTCATGTGAATATTTCATTGGCGGAGCTTTCAAAAATATTAGAACAGGTCATTCACCCGCATAACGACGATTTTGATTAAACATGAAAGAATTGATCGTTTTTCATACCGATGGTCTTGAAATCAACTTATTTCAGTTGGTTGTGGTTACCTCCATTTTGATTTCAGCGGCAATTATTACAATCTTCCTGACCCGCTTTGTACGAAGATTCGGTGAAAAGCACTCGTTCCCCAAAAAATTTATCAGACTCGTCAAACAAGGCATAAGAGTTTTGTTCTACCTCAGTTCATTAGCTGCTATTCTCGATGTTCTGAAAATCAACTACCACCAATTATTTGGTCATGTCATCTATGCCAATGAAAACTATTCAATTCGGGTACTGAATATCCTGATTGCACTGATAATTATTTATCTCACGAGGATATTTACATTCGGTGCCGAATATTGGATGAACAGTAGAATTGACAACCACAAAATGGATCGGGGAAGAGGAAAATCGCTCATTCAAATTCTCAAATACCTTATCTGGATTCTGGGCTTTTCCATTATTGCGAGTTCGCTTGGGCTGAACATGACCTTCGTGATCGCCAGTATTTCAGCCCTGTTAATTGGTGTAGGATTCGGTCTGCAGCATATTTTCAATGATTTCTTTTCCGGTATTATTATTCTTTTCGATGGGTCGATTAAAGTGGATGACATTGTTGAAGTTGAAGGCACCATCGGAAGAGTACTAACCATCGGCCTTCGTTTTTCAAAGGTTTTGACTCGCGACAATGTGATCTTCATCGTCCCAAACTCTCGCTTCACCACTGAAAAGGTAATCAATTGGACACACAATAAAGAAGCCACTCGTTTTCACGTAAATGTCGGTGTTGCCTATGGCTCAGATGTAAGATTGGTTGAAAAAATCTTACTTGAAACAGCTTCGAAACATGACCAAATAGTTAAGATCCCCAAGCCATTTGTCCGCTTTAACGATTTTGGGGAATCATCACTCGACTTTCAATTGTACTTTTGGACCGTTAACGACTTTCTGGTTGAAAATATTAAAAGTGACTTGCGGTTTGAGATTGATAATGGATTCAGGAAAAATAAAGTAGAAATTCCATTCCCGCAGCGTGATCTGCACTTGAGATCCAAAGATTTCGAATAGCTACAACACCTTTTAGAGGCCAACCGGTAATACTATTTCAGATTAATAACAGCTCAAATTATGTCTTCAAAAAACAAAATAACTGAATTATTTCAGATTAAATACCCGATTATTCAAGGTGGTATGGTTTGGTGTAGCGGTTGGAAACTAGCTTCAGCAGTCAGCAACAATGGCGGTCTGGGGCTATTGGGTACCGGCTCAATGCACCCTGAAACCCTGCAGGAACATATTCAGAAAACAAAAAACGCAACCGATAAACCGTTTGGTGTGAATGTTCCGCTTTTTTATCCGGAACTGGAATGCGTTATGGAAATAATTGCAGCCGAGAAAGTTCCGGTTGTATTTACATCGGCTGGCAGTCCAAAAGCATGGACAAAGTGGTTGCAGCAGCGCGGTATAACAGTCGTACATGTGATTGCCAGCTCTTACTTTTCAAAAAAATGTGAGGATGCAGGAGTCGATGCGATAGTCGCTGAAGGATTTGAAGCCGGAGGCCACAATGGCCGGGACGAAACTACGACGATGACATTGATCCCTTCGGTACGAAAAAGCACTGATCTCCCATTAATGGCGGCCGGTGGCATTGGAAGCGGTCAGGCAATGATGGCGGCAATGGCGTTAGGTGCTGACGGGGTTCAAATCGGGTCCCGTTTTGCTATCTCACAGGAATCTTCAGCCCACGAAAACTTCAAAAAAATCGTTACCGGTTTAGGCGAAGGCGACACAAAACTGGCACTAAAAAAGCTGGCACCCGTTCGACTAATTAAAAACGCCTTTTTCAAGCAGGTAAACGAAGCTGAATTACGTGGTGCTTCAGAAGAAGAACTTCGCACTCTTCTGGGACGCGGACGATCTAAAAAAGGCATATTTGAAGGAGATTTAGATGAAGGAGAATTGGAAATCGGACAAATTGCGTCTTGCATTGACGATATTCCAACGGTTGAAGAAATCATGAAAAAATTAATCGCAGAATACAGTCAAACACGTCAGTTAATTGTTGAAGACTCCAAATTTGCATTTTAAACGATATGATTGAATTTTCACGCCACCGTTTAGAAAACGGCCTTGACATTATTCTCTACCCGGATTATTCCACGCCAATGGTAGCCATGGACATTTGTTACCACGTTGGTGCCAAACATGAGAACCCAAATCGTACCGGTTTTGCACACTTATTCGAGCACTTAATGTTTGGTGGATCGAAAAATATTCCGGACTACGATATTCCGCTGCAGTTGGCAGGTGGTGAGAATAATGCTTACACCACAAATGATCTGACGAACTACTATCTGACTTTACCCAAGGACAACCTGGAAACTGGCTTTTGGCTCGAGTCTGACCGGATGCTCGAACTCGACTTCTCTGAAAAGAGTTTAAACGTGCAGAAAAACGTGGTTATTGAAGAGTTTAAACAGCGCAACCTCAATCAGCCATACGGAGACACCTGGGCCTTATTGAGAGGCTTAGCCTATAAAGAACACCCCTACCAATGGACAACCATCGGTAAAGAAATCAGCCACATCGCCGACGCCAGCTTAACCGAGGTCAAAGAGTTCTTTTACCAATATTACGCGCCCAACAATGCAGTCCTTGTTCTAAGTGGAAACATCGACAAAGATCATTGCCTCAATTTGGCCGACAAATGGTTCGGAAGCATTCCCAAACGGGAAATCAGGAAACAAAAGCTTCCGGTTGAACCTGAACAAATTGAATTTAGAGAGCTCACAGTAGAGCGGCCTGTGCCTGATAGTGTCCTTTATTTAGCCTTTCACATGGGAGACAGGCTGATTCGTGAATACTATGTCTGTGACCTTATTTCGGATATCCTTTCCGGTGGAAATTCATCGCGGCTCTACCTCAAATTAGTTAAAGAGCAGCAACTCTTTGTCGAGCTAGACGCCTATATTTCCGGCGACCATGATCCAGGTTTATTCATTGTTTCCGGCAAATTGGCAAAAGATTGCAGCATCGAAAAAGCAAAGAACGCGATTTGGGCTGAACTGGAGAAAATGAAGCTTGAGCCGGTAAATGCGCTGGAACTGGAAAAGGTGAAAAATAAATTGGAAGCCAACCATATATATGCGAAAATGGGCTACATGAATATGGCCCAGGAACTGGCAACCTATGAAAACATTGGCAAGGCCGAAATAATGAACGATCAGCTGAATTGGTATCGGAGTATTTCGCCTCTGGAACTTCAGCAAACCGCTCAAAAAATCTTCAGAATTGAAAAATGTTCCCAATTAAATTACCTGGCCCAATGACTATCAACAGAAAAATAGCGCCCAAGCTTTACCCAATATCAAAACCGGATTTAATTCGACCTCAAATATCCAAATTAACCAACGGAATACCGGTGTTTGCGCTACGGGCAGGAAAACAGGAAGTGTGTAAAATTGACTTTGTTTTCAAGGCAGGAATATGGCAGCAGGACAAGCAACTCTTGGCTTCTCTGTCCAATGCAATGCTTCAGGAAGGTTCCTTGAATTATTCCGCTGCTCAAATCGCAGAAACTTTCGACTTTCATGGTGCATATTTTCAGCTCACTGCAGATTATCATTATGGTACCGCAAGCATCATCACCCTTGAAAAACATCTTAGCAAACTTCTTCCGGTTATTGAAGACTTGATTAAGAATTCATGTTTCCCTGAAGCTGAATTCAAAAACTTGATTAACCGGCGAAAACAACGGTTCCTCCTTGAAATTGAGAAAGTCAAAATTGTTTGCCAGAAAAAGTTCTCTGAAGTCCTTTTTGGGAAAGGGCATCCATACACCCTAGGTCTGACGTCCAATGATTTTGATACCGTTCAGCTTAGCGACTTTATTGATTTTTACCACGCGCACTATCATGCGCAAAATTGCGAGATACACTTATCCGGACAATTTTCAACAGAAATTATTGAAAGCCTAAACACTCATTTTGGAGGGTCCGACTGGCAAGGCCCAGCCATAAAGCCAATACTGTATACTCCGGAATGTAGCACAGAGCAACTAACCAGAATTAACAAAGCAGATTCAATTCAATCAGCTATTCGTGTTGGGAAATTACTGGTTCCAAAAGATCACCCAGATTATTTTGGGCTTCAGATTCTCACGACCATTTTGGGAGGCTACTTTAGCTCCAGGCTGATGATGAACATCCGGGAGGACAAAGGATACACCTATGGCATCGGTTCGCATTTTATAAGCCTAAATAAGGCTGGTTATATAATCATTGCGACTGAAGTCGATAAAAAATATGAGCAGGCTACTCTTTCCGAAATTGAGCGGGAAATATTGCAACTCCAAAGAGAAGCTGTTTCGAATGAGGAATTAGATCGGGTAAAACAATACCTCATTGGCGAATTTCTAAGAGATTTTGATGGGCCTTTTTCTTTGTCTCAAGCTTTTCGCAACCTCCATGATTTTGGCTTGGAATATTCGTTCTACGATAGCTATTATACGACAATTAGAAACATCAGTCCGGAAGTAATTCAAAGTTTGGCTCAACGCTATTTCGACCCGCACACGATGCACTCAGTCATTGCCGGACAATAAAGTCTAAATACAACAGACTGACCGTCTCCTGCTGTTTTTTGGAACACCAACCCCCATTTCACTCCATAAAAAAAGCCTTGGTAATACCAAGGCTTTTCAATATTATATAGCTTATTAAATTACTTAACAATGAAAGTAGCTCTTCTAGCTAATTGACGAGCTTGAGTTGAACTCTTGTCAACACTTGTGTCTTTACCGTTACCAACAGCACTTAAACGAGCACCGTCGATTCCAGCTTCAGTCAACAATTTAACAACTGCATCAGCACGTTTTTGAGATAACTTTTGGTTGTAGTCATCAGAACCTAATTCGTCAGCATAACCTTGAACTTCTACTTTAGCACTTGTATTTTTCGACAAGTAAGCTTTCATGAAGTTAACAGAGTTAGCAGAAGCACCTTGTACTTTTGTGCTATTAAAGTCGAAATAAACGCTGATGTAACCATCGTTAACCAATTTCTTAACAAAGTCATCATAGTTATCAGGAGCAGGAGCATTTTTCAATGCATCAACATCCTTACTCAACTGATCAACATCGCCTTGAGTTTTATCTAAGTCTGATTTCGCAGCTGAAGTATCTTCCAATGTTTTCACACGTTGATCCAATGCTGCAATTTTAGAATCCAAAACTTGATATTTTGCATCATCTCTCAAGTACCAGTCAGCATGTGAACTGTTTTTACCAAGATAGATTGAAAGACCTACAGTTCCGTTGAAAACAATACCTGTATTATAGCTGTTACCAGGTCCACCATCGAAACCAGCTTGTTGACGAACATTTGCCATTGCTGTTCCATCAAAGTTCAGTGCAATACGGTCTGAAAGTTTTACCTGAGCAGTCACACCACCCATAACATTACCAACATAGTCATCTGACCATCCGGTACGCTTGTAATCTAACATGCCTACACCAACACCACCGTGTGCGAGTAACCCAAGTGTGTTAGTCCACGTTTCAAAATTCATCAGACGTCCCAAATTAAGAACTCCTTCTAAATCCAAACGGTAGTAATTGCTTTTGAAATCCATGCTTTCATCAGCTTCTTGAAATTGGTTATAACCAAATCCAAGTTTCATACCGAACGTTTCACTCATCATGTAACGAGCGCCAATTTCAGTAGCTAAAAATCCTGGAGTTGGAGACCAATACCCTGGAGTGAAATTACGGTATGGTTTTGTTAAACCTACACCCGCGTCAATTGACCATTTATTAAACTTTGCTTCAAAGTCAGAGCTATCTTGACTATAAGCCCAAGTACTTGCGAAAGCAATTATCGCAACTAGTAAAAACTTCTTTTTCATAAACTAATTTTTAGATATTAATTCGATTTTGATTTTTCAACATAAGAATTAAATGGAGTTTTTTATTCCTCCTGTTTATTTTATTTTAATTCTCGTTATACAAACTTAAAAATTGTTGTTCCAAAAATCTCAAAATTTAGATATGTTTTAGGTTCAACATTTTTTGCTTAAACATATAATTTTCGCTGCAAAAGTATAAAAATGTTTCAAATGCCAAGCAAATAAAACACTTCTCTGTCTTAATTCATCTAATTTTTTTAACGATTAAATCTATACTTTACAAAAGTAAAAATACATAATCTTTTATGAAGAATTAACTTCCCGAGAGTACGAATTTCATAATAATTCATAACGAATAAGATAGAGGAAACACTAAATATTTTGTTTACAAACTATTACAAACAATTAAAGCTAAGAAAAAATGTCCATTTTTTTACCGAAAAATAAAAAAAATGTTCAATAGTCTATCTATTATTATTTTTATCTTAATAATAGAATCAATATCGTTTTTTAGCAGACTCGTTTTGCCGAAAAAACACATCCTGTTTAATAAAATACTAAAAAACAGGATGTTGAAAATATCAGCGATCTTTCTTAATTACTCTAATTTTTACTCTTCAAGATTTATCACTTTCTCAGCTTGACCATATTTCTTCTCTGAAATAGCGGCAAATACTCCAAGTACTAGAATAACGGCAACGGCAATATAAATACCAGATGGCACCGGTGGTGGATCCCCTTGCGCATACGAGTGCATACCCGACAGATAATAGTTCACGCCAAAGAAAGTCATCAGTACAGAACTAAAACCAACTAGGGCCAGAAAACTCAAAACATAGTGACTATACAGTCCGGGAACTTTACGCAGGTGGATAATAAAACTATAAACAAGTATGGTAACTAAGGCCCAGGTTTCTTTGGGATCCCATCCCCAGTAGCGTCCCCAAGATTCATTTGCCCATACTCCACCGATAAAGGCGCCAATAGTAAGCAGAACCAATCCCACAATCAATGCCAACTCGATCACAATAGCTATCTCAACAATTGTAAATGATATTTTCATCCGATTCTTATTCGTTCTAAAAGTCATAAAAATCAGATTGAGCATCCCTAATAAAGCAGCGATTCCCAGAAATCCGTAACTAGCGGTAATGACTGCAACGTGAATGATCAACCAATATGATTTAAGCACAGGAACGAGGTTGGTAATTTCAGGGTTCAACCAGCTCATACCGGCAACCATTAATATTAACGCAGTTAATATTGACGTAACAGCCAGCGTAATTTGTGACTTTTTCAAAAATACAAAGCCTGATAATAACGTTGCCCAACCAATATAAAGCAAAGTCTCATATGAATTACTCCAGGGTGCATGACCCGAAATATACCAGCGAATGGCTAATCCGGAGGAATACAATACAAAAACCAGTACGACTAGCCAGTTTCCGATAACCAAAATGCCCTTCAAATTCAATTTGGGACTAAAAACAGCCAGCAAATGCACGATGAGCAAACCCAATCCCAACAGAGCACAGACCTTTGATAGCCATCCAAAGATATTGAGGTTATTGTACAAGATTTCCAATTTCACTTTGCTGGTTGGCAAGATCAGTTCAGAACCATGTTCATGTTGAAAATCGACTATTTTCTGAAGCGATTTAGTTGCTTCGGTAAAATCTCCGGACAGCATCCCAACCTGAAGGTTCCCTAAATAAGAGGTCATCAGAAGATCTTCTGCTGCTGGGTTCGCCCGTGCCCCTTTATAATAGTCTGTTTCAGTGAGCCAGGTCTGATTCGTGTCATCCCGATCGGGAAAAACCCGAAGAAAGCCTCCATTATATATCTGGAAACAAATGTTGACACGTTCATCAACATTAATAACTTCTTTGTCAAATTTGTTCCTGCTATTGGGTTGCTTTTGGTAAGCCTCATCAACTAACGCTCGAAGCTTATAACTTCCCTGTCTCAAATCGACCAGTTGGTTGAAACTGGCAAAAGGCCCTTTTACACCCAATTTTGATGCAAGCTCTGAATTTGAAACCTTAATTAGAGGTTCATTTTTCCATGCATTAGGCATGGCACTCATCCCCATAAAAACTTCAGTGGCAGAAAGGCCACTGTAGGAGTTCTTCCGTGTCAGTTTCCTTAATACCTCCGAGGCCAGCGTATTTACTGGTTCAATCCGCCCTTTACGGTCCTGAACCAATAATTTATCAAATGCTGAAACATGTTTCTGATCGATTTTAACATCTGCTGCTTGCGCTCCCACAAAAACAGGGAACGACAGAAATAATAGCAGTAAAAGTGTGAGATGTTTTCGCTTCAATTCCTTCACTCTCGAAGCACTTCTCAATAAGAACTGGAAACGACTTTTCTTATTGAAGAACGAAAAGACCATCCCAATAGCCATCAACAAGTACCCCAAATAAGTCACCATTGTCCCCAAACGGTCGAAACTAACCGATAGCACTGTTCCCTTTTCGTCGGTGTCATACGAGGATTGAAAAAAGCGATAACCACCGTAGTCCAAAATATTATTCATGTAGATACGAAATGGTTTTTCAAGGTCATTCGAACGATCGACTAATGTAACTTCGCTGGCAAATGATGAAGGGCTCATTGATCCGGGGTACCTCTCCAGCTGAAATTCATTCAACCTAAGAGCGAAAGGAAGCTCAATAATTTTAGCTCCGTATTGAATTTTATACTGAATCCCGTTTATTGAACCAATAACTGGATCACTCTCCGTTCCCTTTTTCCCGAAGACCACAACCTGATGACTTTGCTCACCCATTTTCACATTCATCAGTACGCCATCCAACATTGAACCGCCATTATTTCCTTCGGCACTTGTCAATACTTTGCGCCCTCTTGCCTGATACGAACGCAAGACAAACATATCCTCCCCCACTTGAAACATATTCTGGGTCGTCAAAGCATATTCTTTTCCAGGTAGAAAAGGCTCAACATACTCGCCGGTCATTTTAATAACCTTCAAGGTATCTGATGGGATAATCACTAATTCGGGGCCTGACCTTTTGATCAAAATGGACGTTCCAGGAACTTCGTCTTCAAACGAAACCGTGAAATTGTCGAAATAAGCTGATTCGCTTTGAGACAACGTTACATTCTTGCGGACTCCTTTATCAAGCACAATGAATTCGATAGTGGGCAAACCGGTTTCGTCGGCTACAACAGATTGAACACCATTAGGAACAAAATCAACTATCTCTAATTCCAATTCCTGATCACCAACGTCAACTGATTTTTCAAAACCCGCATAGGTATATGGAGACAACGATACGGGCCAGTCTTCATTTACAGACTCTCCGGTACTTGATTTAGCTTCCAGCTGGATATAGGATTGAGTCGTCACTACTTGATTACTGGATTCTCCTTCACGAATATGCATATTTCCTTCGTAGCTATAAAAACGTGTAATTCCCGCACCGACAAGCATAATAATGAACGCAAGGTGAAACAAAACCATGCTCCATCTTTTCAACTTAAAAGCTTTGTAGTAGAACATCCCCCCAATCAGGTTTATTCCGGTTAAGCCCAGCAGGACTTCAAACCAAGTGGCACCGTAGATTAATATTTGAGCCGTTTGTGTTCCATAATCGTTCTCAATAAATGTGGCATAGGCAATTGCAATTGCAAAAACAACCAGCAAACAAGAAGTGGTAATCATGGAAAATAAAACAGCAGATAATTTCTTCATCATAGTTCTGTTGATATTTATAACCTCTAAATATTCGAATTTAAAATTTCAGAGCTGTATACTCAATAAAAAAAACTCCCTTGTTTATTGAAAACAAAGGAATTTTTAAAGTTTTGGTTTATGATTACGATTTTTATCTCTTATTTGACCTGTGGATCTGGGTGAGCAATTTTCTTAGAGTACTCCTCATAATTAAATCCTTTATAGTTCGGACTCTCCTCATTATGACACTTCTTGCAGACATCGGCTGTAGGTAAAGTCATACCTTTTGATAATGCTAACTTTTGATTCTTCATAATCCCGGCTGACTTGTATATGCTACCCGGGCCGTGACATGATTCACAAGACACACCCTCTTCTACCGTAATGGTAGCAACCAAACTCTGGTCTACACTTGCAGCTGTTGAGTGACATTTCAAGCATTTTGGATCCTCTTTTTCAGCCCCTTTCAAACTTTCCATTGCTTTAGCATGAGGACCTGCCTCCCATTTGGCATATTGTTCGCCGGTTGCAGGTTTGTTGTGACACATTTTACACTTAGAGGCACCGATATATTTAAAACTCTGTGCTGAAGCAAAAGAACCGATAAACAATATCAGTCCAAATAAAAGCATCAATTTTTTGTAATTCATAGTTTCCATTTTAGTTGATTCATATCTCATTTTAATTCTATCATATTCCATGCCATCTATTTCATTTCTATGCCCTTTTGAGCTCTTCTAAATTTAAAACTTTAAAACTAATCGCCAAAACTTTTTGCTGTATCACACAACAGCAAGCAGTTTTAGTAAAGCGCTGAATGGCAGGTAGAACAATTCTCTGTTCTCCACTCCTCATCAATATCGACCGGATGTTTAAAATCAAGCGATTCAAACGATGCGGAATACTGAATACTATCAGGAGTTCCCTGCGCTAAAATATCATGACACAAGTTGCAATCTTTGGAAATAACTTTTCCCGATTCAGTCGCGTGGCGATCGTTGTGGCACCGAAAACATCCGTCGGTTTCCATATGCCCGATATTATTCGGATAATATTTCCAACTTGCATTCATTTCCGGAAAAATATTATTCGCATAATCTTGCTGTATTGTCGCAATTGCCTGATCTACCTCGGCTCTTCTGTTTTCCAAGATATCAGGATCAGTCATCTCATAATATTCATCCACCTGAGTTTTGATTGCATAAAATGCACTGTCCTTGGTCGGATAGTCCTGGTTAAGCGCCAGCATAGCCAGCAGCTTAATACTTGGCAATGTTTTCGAAAATTGCCCTTCAGCCATCGATTGATCGATAAAGTTTTGAGGTGCTTTATAATCATGAGACGGCCTGTTATGACAGTCCAAACAATCCATAACACGAGTATCGAGCGAATCCAATTCTTCGGCGGTGAGTATATTTTCACTATCGGTATAAATTTCGGTCACGCCTGTTTTGGTATTCGTATATTTCACCCAAGGAATTACCTGACGGTTTTCTACCGAAGTTTTATACTCAATTTTCACGTCGGGACTGATGTGCTGGTGAATCCCTTTCTCCATCCCGTGAACCGTATTTTTTGAACTGGTCTTGATTTGTAAATGAATAATATTTTCCGTGTTCTCATCATCTGCCAGAAAGCTATGCTCAACCCGTAGTTTACGATCATAAAACTTTTCGGGCCAGTGACATTCTTCGCAGGTTTCGCGCGCAGGACGAAGGTTATGAATTGGTGTTGGGATTGGTGTTGGATACTTGTTGGCCAAAACAGAGTAAACCTGGTACAAACCAGACATTTTACTTTTCACATACCAACTTGCACCGGAACCTACGTGACACTCTACGCAGGCCACACGTTCGTGAGCCGAACCATGATAAGTGGTGTATTCCGGTTCCATAACCTGATGACATAATTTACCGCAAAACTCAACGGACTCGGTATAATGGAAAGCTTCGTAACTACCAATGGAGGAAATAATCAGCAAAAAAACCGTTCCAACAATAAATATGATTGAGGCATTACGAACAGCAATATTATTAAAATCGACTATTGGCCAGCTTAACGTTTTCCCTTCAGCTTCAGCTATTCGTGCACGTTTTCGATAAATCCTCATTCCAATCGGAATCATAAAAAGACCAACAAACATGAAGATTGGAAGCACGATGTAAATGAACAACCCAATGTAAGAACCTCCAAATCCGAAAACGGCGTTCAGTACCATTAAAGACAAAATGGAAGCCAGATTAAAAACGGCCAAAAGTGTTCCGGTAATGGAGATCCAATTCTTAATTGATGCTGGAAGTTTCATAATTTTTAAAATTCAAAGTTTAGATTCACTAGGCCTATACAATGTTGAAGAAAATAAGCAAATAATTCAAGCTAACTGCCTAATTTATACAGCGTCTACATAAGACACAATAATGAAATTATGCTTACAATTTAAATAAATAAACCCAGATAAAAAACGTTTATAAAACATTCATTAGAGACTATTAAATAGCACATTAGACACAACAAAATCGCTATCTACAGCAAGTCTTCGACATAGCAAATTCTGCCCATCTCATTAATGAAAGAACATTGAAAAAGTGATTAATATCACTAACACAATTCCGGTGAACAAGGCTGTGAATCCAAAAATCCGTATCCATTTCATTTTATGAGCCGAAAATTCCTTTTCGACCATGTATTCCTCCAGTTTACCTGAACTTTTCAGTTCTTCAAATTCCCGGGGACGCACTGCTTTAAATTCCTTTAAAGAAACATGTCCGGTAAAGATCACGGTATCCATTGGGAAAGATTCAGGTCGAAGGTGCGTGTTGAAAAAATGAATAGTAAAAATGAATCCCACAGCGAGCAGCGCTTCGTCACTGTGAATAATTTGAGCCACATTGATGAGCCACCCCGGGAATATTTGAGTGAAAAATTCGGGGAACCAGAGCATTAAGCCGGTCGAACCGATTACGACAACGCCCCAAAAAACAGCAAAGTAGTCGAACTTCTCCCAATACGTCCAACGTCCGTAAGAAGGCTTCGGACCAATTCCGGTAAACCACTTTATCGATGCCCAAAAATCCTTAACATCCTGCTTGTTAAACATCAATGAATCCGGGTTGAAAATAAAGGATCGAAAGCTTTGCCCCTTTTCCTTCTTCGTTTGAATAAGCGAAACCAGATGGTATATAAAATACCCAAAGGTTGCAATGGCCGCGAAACGATGAATAATTCCGGCGACAAATGCACCGCCAATCAACCGAGCCAGAAATTTAGCCCATTCCATATAAGCAAACTTCAGCATCATTCCTGTTAAAGCCAACAGAATAAAAGTAATAATGACGCAAATATGGGTTATCCGTTGGCTTTGAGTGAATCGGCGAACGTACACTTGTTTGCCCTCAATTTTTGCATGCTTCCGGTTTTTAAGCATGACCCCAACCGATCGGGGCAACCACAATAGCGTATGCAGCCCAAAAAATGCGAAAACACTGAGTAACAATGAGGTCATCACCCAAAATGTATAATACAACCAAGGGAATTTACTTCTGTTATAATGAGTGGCATGTGTCAGATAACCGGTAAACTTCATGTTTGCATCAACATGGCATTTTCGACAAGTCTGAACAATGTTCCGCGGACCAATCATGGAATTCGGATTATCCATGCGCAGAATATTATGAGCGCCGTGACAATCGGAACAACGAGCGGCTTGCAAGTATCCTAACTGATAAACTTTACCATGATAGGTTTCCAGGTAAGTTTCGGCAAGTTGCTCATGACACTTTCCACACTGCGCGGTGATCTCTGCCATAAATTTATCCTGATGAACTTCTGAAATATGATGAGCCGTGTGGCACGTTTCGCAAGTCGGAAACTCCATTTTGTCTTTCGTTTCGTGATAGGCATGATCGCTTTCCCGATATTCATCGTAAATACCTTTATGACAACGTCCACAGGTGGCCGCTAAATTCGCAGGATAAACTGACGATCGAGGATCAGATTCCTTTAACTCGGCATGAGCGGTATGACAATCGATGCACACAGCGACAGACAGCAGACCTTTTTCCTGCAAACTCTTCCCATGAACACTGGTTGAATAATCAGCCAATGCATTCGACTCTTTAAGTGCAATCCCACCGTTTGCTGCCCTTCCGTCCTTTCTATGGCAATTACCACAGAGCTCGGGAATAGACGACCGGAAAACAAGCGAACTTTCATCCGCCTTGTATTTGACCAAATGCGTTCCATGGCAATCGGTACAATACGGAGCATTTTCATCCTTTGCAAAATAAGCCTGACCATGACCACTGGAGAAATAAATGTCAGCCTCTTCGGCATGGCAGTTCGAACAATCTACCTTCCCGGCGCTTTCGCATGGTCGCTTCAGGTTGGCAGTCACATCAGAGTGACACTTCACACATGTAATATTATTGTGTGAGGAACTGGCCAATTCATTCACATCAACCATTAACGAAACCATTGAGTCCCCCACGGTTTTATGAACGTCTTCCTGTTCATGGCAATTTAAGCAGGTTTTATCGGAGATGGTTTCTAATATATTCTTTAACTCCACTTTGTGCGGGGGATGACAATCGGTACAGGCTGGAATGGCACCGGGCTTTTTCTCCCACAGTTCTTTATTGATGATCTTTAAGTGAACATCTTCAATCCGGACATGACACTGCATACAGGTTTTAGCGATATTCCGGGGAGAGGTTGTGGAATTCAAATTCGTGTGTGGTAATATCAGGTGATTTCCATGACAGTTGTTACAGGTTGCGGTTACCATCAGACCACTCTTAAACAATCCTTTGCCATGAATCCCCTGGCTGTAATTCTCAATAATATTGTGTTCTGAAATGTTATAATTATTGGCAACAGGTGCTCCTTCCTGGTGACACCGCCCACACAACAGCGGAATGTTCATTTTATACGTTTTGGAACGAGGATCAGCAGACCTCAATATCTGGTGAGTACCATGACAATCTTTACAGGTCGGAGAATTCTTATCGTTCCGTTTAAACGCGATCCCGTGAATTCCTTTATTAAATTCGACCATCGCTTCGTCGTGACACATCCCACAATCAACCGGACTTAAATTCTCGGGATGCGGGTAATCTTCAACAGCAGCGTCGAAATGGCACGAGGCACATTCAATCTGTTCGTGTACTGAATTCTTCAGTGCATCCGGACGGATATACCGGGACACTTTCCGCCCTGCTTTCTCGGCATCGAGTTCCGGATCATCGTGACATATAAAGCAATCTTCGTCCGATTGTCCGTGGACAGAACTCAAGCCTCCCAAAAGAACAAAAAGTAACACCTGAACTATTTTCATAATTCCGATATTACTTTTCGCTGGCAGCCGTTTAAAATCGTTACAATATGCTCCCATAATCGGTGTAAATTATTTTTCCCTACACCTCAATCTCTCTCCTCAAGTTATATTCTACATTCAGTTACTTGTTATTGAAAATCAACCTGATGCTATTTTGTCCCGTTAGATCCATTGTTTCCCGTTACGTGGTGCCAACCTGTTACAATACTTTTGAAATTATCGAGCGGATTTTTACCAATAGACGCAATATACAGATGAATAATCAAGAAAATCGAGATGAAAAATCCTAAGGCTGAATGAAAGACGGCAGTCATAAATATCCCGCTCACGTTATAAACCTTTTCGATAATCAGTTCCGGAAACAAAAGTGCAAACCCGGTGATGATCACACAAGGAACAGCCAGATACATGGTTAATATGTATGTATACTTTTGCAAAGGGTTGAATTTTCTTTTTTCAGATAAAGGATATGGAGCTTTCATTCCGTGAAACATTCCCCAAGCATAATAATAGGCTTGCTTAATCGGTCGTTTCAGAAATGCTTTCGGCTTTACAATGTAGAACTTCCCATTCTTTGTAAACATGTTTCCAAAGAAATATAAGAGATAATTTAAAGTCACTGTAACACCGGCAGCATTATGAATATCAATCGCTTTATCAAAAGGAACGACAAACCAGGACTCAACTCCTGACTGCAAACTAATTCCTGTAATTATTAGGAGAATAATGCCAATAGCATTGATCGCATGCCAAATTCTTAGCCAAAGTGGATAATAGTATATCTTATCGGTTGCCATTTCTTCTATTTTTTTAGAATTCTGAAAATTACATGAACTAAAACTCCTCCAAGTACACAAATCAATATCACCACACTCAGCCACTGCAAGAAAGGCACCTGGTGTGTACCAATCACATAGGAATCATTGGATATGATATTTCCCAGGACCCCTTCACTACGCTTCTGAAGGTTTTCATATTTGTAAAGAGATGCCTTTAACTTGGAATTGCCCGAGTGGCATTCAATACAATTCCGCACAGCCTGTGTCTTAGGTCGAATATTGTGAGAAACCATTAAACTATCAGTGACATCAGTATGACACTCAATGCAGCGAACATTTTCAAAGTGCAGTTGCTGATTGGGCAACCAGCGGTGAACCTGAACCAACTCTGGCTTTTCACGCCCTGCAACCATTTCGTAACGCTGCATATTGGCATGACAAGTCAAACACATCTTATTGCTGTAGTCGACAATTTCCTTAACATTCTCGGCAGTACGGGCAATTGGTCTATAGGTGTGTTGGTCGTGACATTTAGAACAGTTAAAACTCTCTCCATAGGCGTCGAAGTGTACACTTTTCTGTACTTCCTCATCAATGCGTTCAAATTGATACGAAGCAAACGTCTCATCACCTCCGTGGCAGTCTAAACATGTTGCCAAGGGCTCCAATTTTAGATTCGCTTGATGGGGATATGTCGAATACTCATAGGAATGACAATCCGTACAATCAAATACCTGGTGAACACCAGTTCGCATAGCGACAGTGTCCAACACATAATAGGGGTTCATCATTCGCTTCTCTTCGCGATCCATCAACTCGTTATGGAACGAATATGAAGTGTTCGAGTGACATTTTAAACACTGATGCTCTTTCGGATCATCGTAGTATTGCGCTTTCGCCTGCGTTAGCGATCCAAGGCAAGTAGCTAATAATATTATCAATAAAATCCTCATTGATGCTTCGTTTATTTAATTGGTTTCAGCTTGTAATATCTTTTTATTTTCTTTTGTCTCTTTTTCTGAACTGCCTTTCAGCTAAAAATGGTAATACCTCACTAGTAGATATTACCATTTTCAAATAATAAACTCAACTAGCTTACCACATCCACAAACGGGTAATAGTGAATCCAATAGCAAAATTATCTTTCGAAATCGACCTGCTATTATTAATCATTGTGTTCTGCTGCAAAATACTACCGGAGTTACCCGCATAGATTGAGAAAATGTGGGTATAAGTAGATATTTCATAACCGAATGCCAAAGTTGGTTTTGGCTTATATTGCGGGTTATACGAAGCCTGCTCTGAAATCTTATCAATACTCAAAGGAGCATCATAAGTACAAAGAATTGCTCCTTGCGGAGTTACTTTAATTCGCCCGTTAATATGCAATCCAACGCGGTCATGATCATAGTATTCGTTTACCAGGTTTGCATGTGAGAAGCTCACTGCTCCTTGCAAAGAAAGCCAATCAGTAAATTTACGTCCAACGATAAGTTGGCTGAAATAACTGAAACGCTCATTAAACTCAATTCCTCCATTTACGGCGTCCTTGTTTCTACCGTCAATACCCATATTACCATATAGTGTGACAAACACCGGAATTTTATTGCTTGCGGTTTGTGAAAGAACATTCCATTTCAAGTTAAAATCCGGAGTCATCCGATACCTTGAAATACCTGCGCCAATCTGTACATTCTCCACAGGCACATAATTTAATGCCAAGCGAATGTCAGAAGCAGAGCTGTAGACACCCCACAAATCCGAATGACCATTCTCAATCGTACCAAATTTGTGTTGAATTGCAAATTCCAAGGTTTTGGCTGACGGAATATAGGAAGTCTGATTATCAATAATCATAGAACCGGCAAAAACATCGGTAACAGGACTATCACTCTCTTCTTCCTGAGCCCACAAATTAGTGCAAATCAACAGACTCAATAGAATGAATAATATTTTATATTTCATAGTTTGATTTCTTTTAATTTCCACTAATTATTTTCAGCTCCCTGTTCAACCCAAACCCTAATGTATTCCACGTCAGCGGCTGAAAGATGTCGTTGAGTGTGACTATTCGAATCTGGACCTACGTGAGTTATGATATAACTCTGCTCAGGATTGGCTTCATCAATATATTTCGATCCTTTAAGGCTTTGATATGCATTTGCCTCCGTCAAATCAGGAGCCTGACTTCCGGGCTTATGACATTGTATACACTGTGGCGAGCCAGACGAAAAGATAGGAAGAATGTCCGTTCCAAAACTAACTGGTTCGTCAGTTGGAATATCCGGTATCTCGTCTGCAGGTATAAACTCGTACTCGCAAGCAGTAAACATCATCCCCAAAAGAGCAGCAAAAAGATATAATTTATATTTTTTCATATTCGAAACTTTTGCTTTTTAAATAGTTAAAAAAAAGCTTCTGTTTTGCAAGAAGCTTTTTTTATATATCAACCTTCTCTTATTGGAGAGCTTCAATCGTATTCTTTAGGATGGCAATCACATAATCTGGGTTATGTGCTCCCTCACTCTTATCTTCTTCAACAGCGATATAGTTATAGAAGCCACGAGCAACATTGACAGGATATGTGCCGGTAATAACGTGTCCATCATCACCAAGTACTCCTTCAGTTACGAGAATGGCAGCAAGCTCATCCATAAGGCCTTCAATTTCAGTTTGCTTTCCGTTGATATCAAAATCATCAACTTCTCCGTGGCATTGGGCACAAGCATCTAAATAAGGCTCAGCAAATGTGTGTGCTCCCTCGTACATGTGACAAGTAGTACATCCGGCAGTTGCGTGTGTAGCAGCACCAACACCCGGAACAGTTGCTGTTCCGTCAAACTTGTACAAACCAATCCCCATTAAAAGGGTTCCCTGAGGACCATGGTGTGGACCATAGTGAGAACTTGTAATTTCAAAATTACCATCACCATCAGGCGTTGGAGCGGCGGTTCTAGGTTGGTGACAATTTGCACACAAATTAGATGCATTTCCATAGTCGATCGTAATTGTTGGATCAATAATCAACTCAACAGGATCTGTAGTCCGAACAAATACGGCGTTGCCGTCCTCATCCTGGAAGGTCGGCATATCTCCATGCGAGTGACAAGCATTACAAGTTATAGAATTTGAACTGGTAGTTGTGTCCGCAGCAGAGGTTTCAATAAAGGTTATGAAGCCTTCATTGGAGTGGCAACGAGAGCAAGATTCTCTCCCTCCCGCATATGCAAACGAAGTACCGGTAGCGTGAAGCGAAGATGCAAGTTCTGATTTGATTGGATCAACGACTGTCGTACTATGGCACTCCATACAAAATGCAGTTCCATCGGCACCATCAGCACCATCGACACCATCAGCACCAGCTGTACCATCTTGTCCATCCAGCCCTGCCGGACCTTCTTTCACACATGAGGGGATAACAAACAGCAACAATGCTGCAATTGTCAACAAGCGAATTATTGTTCTGATTTTCATAGTATAAGGTTTTAACACTTCAATTAATTCAAACTCTATAATCAGGTTAGATTACAGGGTTTAAAGTTATAATTGAAAATAATTCCGTTACTATGAGAACAGGTGATATAAGGAGCAGTAAAAATTGACATATGTCAATCAGCCATTTTTACTTATAATCAGGAGGTCATCTTCTTTTAAGATTTCAATTTCGCGCCTCGTGTGGCGCACAATTCCGGACAACTCCAGTTCCTTTAAACTTCGGATAAAACTCTCCTTTGTCATACCCGACATTTCGGCCAATTCCTGCTTATTCAGGTTACAATTGAAAGGGTTGGTTTGATAGATCTGATTTTTCAAATAAAGCAACGTATCCGCAACCCGGCCTGGCATATATTTCTGCGTTAAACCAACCAGGCTTTCCAGCATTTGAATATTTTGTCGGTTGTTATATTTCAACAATTCATAGGCGAAACGACTGTTGCGTTCCAGCAGTGTATGCAAGCGGTCCGAATCAATAAAACAACACTCAACCCGGGTAATGGCAGTAACAGTAAAATGGCGAACATCATCACTAACAACTCCTCCGGCCGTAATCAGACTGTGATTAGCCAAAATTCGCAAGATGACATTCTTACCTCTGTCACTTTCAGCAACCATCTTGGCCATTCCTTCTTTTAAACAAACAAAATGAGTCGTTGATGTTTTTTGCTTTATAATCGTCTCACCGGGGTTAAAAACAATATTTTGCTTACACTGCATGAGATATTCCAACTCATCAGCCGATAACATTTTGAAAATAACTGCCTCATTGTCAGGGAAACAATTTACACAGCAGCTCTTTCTGCACGTTATACAATCCTTCTTTTGTGAATCATCAAACATTGGCTATCAATACTTATGTATAAGACTACATTTTTGCATAAATACATATTAAAAGTATAAGAATTTATGAGAAAATAATCTTTTTAAAAGTAGAATAATTCAATGTTTCAAATTAGCATTATAATCCTATCTGAAAGCTAACAACTTAACAAAAACGAAAATCCCACCTATGCTATATAACACAATGCAGAAATTATGACTCCGCTAAGTAGATATCAGTTACCCAGGAAATCAAAAACGTTAGCAATTTTGCCACTTTTCTTACCCTTATAAAGCTCAGTATAGCCACAGTTTGAGCAGCTAACACTGGTATAAATCCGATTTTGGATGTTAAAAAATCGCGTAAATCCGGTGCCTGTCATTCCAATTTGATCTATTTCAGCTTTCTTATTTCCGCATTTAATGCATTGATATGCTTTTTTCATAATTTCTGATTTTTAGAATCTGAAGATTTATTTCGATCCGGGCTTTCCCGTTTTCGGCCAGCCTCTTTCAATGCTTTATTAAAGATCCATTCCAATTGCCCGTTTACGCTCCGAAATTCGTCGGCTGCCCATTTCTCCAGAGCAGCGTAATCTCTGGGATCAATGCGTAAAACGAATGATTTCTTTCCTGCCATATGCCTCCTCCTGCTATTGCATGCCCATTCTAAAATTAAATCCGGTCATGCAAAATTCAACCAACAACATGTTCTTAATAAATACTACCCGTATTCACAACTGGCGTTGCTTCTTTATCACCACACAACACGACCATTAAGTTACTCACCATCGTCGCCTTCTTCTCTTCATCCAATTCAACAATTTTCTTCTTGCTCAATTCGTCCAAAGCCATCTCAACCATACTTACAGCGCCTTCAACGATCTTAAACCTGGCCGCAACAATCGCAGTCGCTTGTTGCCTCTTTAACATAGCCTGGGCAATTTCCTGCGCATAAGCCAGATAGTTTATGCGCGCTTCCATCACCTCAACTCCAGCAATTTTCAACCGATCGGTTACTTCCCGTTCCAACTCTTCATTCACTTCTTCACCGCCGCTACGCAGAGTAATCTCAGCATCTTCATCTTCAAAGTTATCATATGGATATAGTCCGGCCAATTTCCGTATCGCCGCCTCCGTTTGAATAGTTACAAAATGCTCATAATCGTTGACATCAAAAGCAGCTTTAAAAGTCTCCTGAACCCGCCAAACCAACACAACGCCAATCATGACAGGATTGCCAATTTTATCATTCACTTTGATCGGTTCGCTATCCAAATTCCGCGCACGCAACGAAATTTTCCTCTTAGCAAAAAAAGGATTTGTCCAAAAAAATCCGTTTTTACGAATAGTCCCCTTGTAATCGCCGAACAAAGTCAGAACAGAACTCTCATTGGGATTTACGACAACAAAACCAGGAACAAACAAAAAAAACAGAAATATAAGTAAGCCCGCAGGTAATGCGAGCCCGCGGGTGAACCCGAGAACAACAAGCAAAACAATCACTAATTCAACAGCAACGATAACATAGCCCGAAATTGCAGAATAAGTTTTTTCCATGACTTCAAATTTTAATTCATATTAATATCATTTTGATATCACTAAATTAAAATAAAAAAGCATCTTTTTCAAGATGCTTTTCAATATGATTTTCTGAAAATCAATTCAAATTAAACTCTACAAAACCAATTGATTTTGTTTCAACGGTATCGTAGGTTTCTGCAAATTTCCGGATATTATCTAAAACCTTACTTGCAGGACCTTCAATCTTATCAGATGAATGTATTTGTTCAGCATTAACCAATTCACCTACTGATTCAGAAAGATCATCTTCAGACATAACTAAAAATTCAAACCAGGTAAATGTTCTATCCATAAGCATTAATATTAATGATTAACTCATACAACCTTAACGCTTATGCAACAACAATATTGTTCCTGAGTTCTAAATCTTTGTTAAAAGTAAATTATTCTTTTCGATGATTTTCCGCAGGTTAATCAAGGCATAGCGCATACGCCCCAACGCCGTGTTAATGCTAACATCTGTACGATCTGCGATTTCCTTAAAGCTTAATCCAAGATAATGTCGCATAATAATTACTTGTCGTTGGTCATCCGGCAATTCATCAATCAACCGACGAATATCAGCTGTAATTTGCTCAAATACCAACTTCTCTTCAATATTTTCATCTGAAAACTTTGAAGAGTTAAACAAGTCATACTCTGAATCTTCGTTTGAAAACGTATTCAGAAGCCGTTCCTTGCGGAAATGATCGATTATCAGGTTGTGTGAAATCCGCAACACCCAGGAAATAAATTTCCCGTTCTCGGTGTATTTACCAGTTTTCAACGATCGGATAACTTTGATAAAGGTATCCTGAAAAATGTCTTCAGCCAACGCCTGATTTTTTACAATCAGAAAGATGTACGTGTAAACACGACTCTTGTGTCTCTGAATAAGTGTCTCAATTGCGGATTGGTCACCTCCAATGAAGTTTAGAACGAGCGTATTGTCGTTCTCTACAGTAGTGCTGAACATTACTTTCTATTTAATACTTAGTTAATACAAAGTAAAATCAGTCAATAGGCAACCAGTTTAAAAGGTGAGTAAAAGTATTTCTTAAATTTGCACTTTGTAAAATTCTTGGATTTTTGTTAAAAAAGCAAATTTTTTGTAAATAAATTTTAAATTATACGGATGACAGTCAACCAAAAGGGACAATATATACACATAAAAGGTGCTCGTGTTCACAATCTTAAGAACGTTGAATTACAAATTCCCAGAAATAAATTCCTCGTCATTACGGGGCTTTCCGGCTCAGGAAAGTCTTCTTTAGCCTTCGACACACTATACGCCGAAGGCCAGCGACGTTATGTTGAAAGTTTATCATCCTATGCCCGACAGTTTTTGGGTAGAATTAATAAACCTGAAGTTGATTTTATTAAAGGAATTCCGCCCGCAATCGCGATCGAACAGAAAGTAAACTCCCGGAATCCGCGTTCTACAGTCGGAACATCGACCGAAATATATGATTATCTGAAATTACTTTATGCCCGCATCGGCAAAACCATTTCACCGGTTTCGGGAACAGAAGTTAAACGACACCAGGTTGGCGATGTCGTTGATTTTATGTGTTCATTTCCGGAAGAAACACGCATGCTGATTTGCGCCCCTCTCCGGTCGAAGAACGGACGTTCCATTGAAGAAGAAGCAGAATTGCTCCTGCAACAAGGGTTCTCCAGAATTGAAACCCCGAATGGTATTGAACGAATTGACGAGTTGTTGCAAAAGGAAGAAAGTCCACTTAGTAACGGGCAATGCAACCTTGTCGTCGACCGGTTGCAAGCTCATCGCGACGATGATAATATGAGCCGAATGGCAGATTCAACTCAAACAGCCTTTTACGAAGGACATGGAGAGTGTATCGTAAAAGTTTATGCTGAAGATGGCCTGAAAGAAGAACATTTCTCGAGTCTGTTTGAAGCTGACGGGATCGAATTTGATGAACCGACAGAACACATGTTCAGCTTTAACAATCCGGTTGGAGCCTGTCCTTCGTGCGAAGGATACGGCAAAGTGATCGGTATTGATGAAGATTTGGTCATTCCCAATAAAGCACTTTCAATTTACCAGGATGCTGTTGCCTGTTGGAAGGGCGAAACCATGAAAGCCTATAAAGAAGAGTTGATTAAGTCGGCATCCAAATTCGATTTTCCGATTCACAAGCCCTACTACGAATTGAGTCAGGAACAAAAAGATCTGTTATGGACCGGCAATGCATATTTTGAAGGTATCAACGCCTTTTTCAAAATGCTGGAAAGTAACAGCTACAAGATTCAATACCGGGTTATGCTGGCTCGCTACCGCGGCAAAACAGCCTGTCCCGACTGTCGAGGCACCCGTTTGAAAAAAACAGCTGGTTATGTGAAAGTTTCAGGAACTCCGATTCAGGATTTGGTGTTATTGCCCGTGAATGAACTGCGTGACTTTTTCAAATCGATAAAATTGAGCGAACACGAACAAAAAATAGCCAAACGGATATTGATTGAGATTACCAGTCGCCTGAACTTCCTGTGTGATGTTGGCCTGGGATATCTCAGCCTCAACCGACTATCATCAACATTATCCGGAGGAGAATCTCAACGAATAAACCTGGCAACCTCATTGGGGTCCAGCTTAGTCGGTTCTATTTATATTTTGGATGAACCCAGTATTGGCCTTCACCCCAAAGACACTGAGCGCTTAATCAACGTGTTGCGAAAACTACAAAAAATAGGAAATACTGTTTTAGTGGTGGAACACGATGAAGAAATAATCCGTGCAGCGGATCAAATTATCGACATTGGGCCAATGGCTGGTACTCACGGTGGCGAATTGGTCTTCCAGGGGGATCACGAGGAATTGCTGAAAGCCAAAAACAGCTTGACCGCTGATTACTTAACCGGTCGAAAAAACATTGAGACACCAAAAATACGTCGCAAATGGACCGATTTTATCGAAGTAATTGGAGCGCGCGAAAACAACCTTCAAAATGTGACCGTCAAGTTTCCACTAAACACGATTACTGCTGTTACCGGAGTTAGTGGATCCGGGAAATCAACTTTAGTAAGTAAAATTCTATACCCGGGCTTATCCAAAATATTTGGCACATTTACAGAGAAAACCGGACAGCATGATGCCATCAAAGGGGATTTCAAACGCCTCACCGGAATTGAGTTTGTTGACCAAAATCCGATTGGAAAATCATCGCGTTCAAACCCGGTGACTTACCTGAAAGCCTACGACGAAATCAGAAAACTCTACGCTGAATTACCGGCTTCAAAATACCAGGGATTTAAACCCGCGCACTTCTCGTTCAATGTCGATGGTGGCCGCTGCGAAGAATGCCAGGGTGAAGGTGAAATCAATGTTGAAATGCAGTTTATGGCCGATGTTCACTTGCTGTGTGAAAGCTGTAACGGAAAACGTTTCAAGGATGATATTTTGGAAGTTGAATACCGCGGCAAAAGTATCTTCGACATCCTTGAAATGACAGTAAACCAAGCCATTGATTTCTTCAGCGAGGGGAATGGCACAACGGAAAAGAAAATCGCCCATAAACTTCAGCCCCTGCAAGATGTCGGATTAGGCTATGTCAAACTTGGACAAAGCTCTTCGACCCTATCAGGCGGAGAAAGCCAGCGCGTAAAACTGGCGGCCTTCCTGTCCAAGGAAAAAGACAGCCCTACCCTATTCATCTTTGACGAACCAACGACCGGCCTTCATTTTCACGATATCAATATTTTGCTGGTTTCATTTAACGCCCTCATTTCGCGTGGACACAGCATTGTTATCATTGAACACAACCTCGATGTCATCAAATCAGCTGATTGGATTATTGACCTGGGGCCAGAAGGTGGAAAAAACGGTGGAGAAATAGTTTTCGAAGGAACACCCGAAGAACTGGTAAAAGCCGAAAAATCGTTCACCGGACTAGCTCTGCGGGAAAAGCTTTAAACACAAATGGCTAATTTGTTAAATACACGGAGGCTCTGGCTTTTAAATTAACTTTTTTAGGCTTGAGTTTCTTTCAATTTAGACCCATTAAAGTCTAGGTTCCTCAAAAAATCAATATCTTTGCCTCCAATTGAGTTGATATGGGATTAGAACATGAAGCGTCGCTTCATTGTGCTGTATCCGCTTGGTTCTAAAATTGAAAAGAATGAATTTGAAAGCACACTCTTTCCACATTCCAGTCATGGGACTGGGTTACACTGTTGACACACCGGTAAAAGTGGCCCATTTGGGAATCTCTTCGGTGGTTTCTATCGTCGATGACTTCCTGATTGAAAAAATGCGGGAATTTTACAGTAAAAAATTCGACCTTCCGTTTAACGAAATTTCTACCAAAGCTGAAGACTTTCGGGCAAAGCGCATTACGGCTTACCTGAACCTGGTTGACAAACTGGTTAGCGATAAATTTGATGAGCTGGTGAATAACTTCCAGCAAAAAAGCAACGAGCTGGAAAAATACTTCGACTTATTACCTGATACAAAAAGCATTAAGGAGAAGTTCAACCATGCGATGCAAAATAAGAGCATGCCTGATGTAAAAGCCTGGTTACGCAAAAACCTGACCAAAGGGAACATCGATGTTAACATCATGACCAAGCTGGACAAGGTGAACTACAAAGACGGCGAGGCTTTACCATCGGAATTCAACGATGCGCACGCCGCCTTACGGGGTTTTGCAAACAGCACGCTTAGCTCATCGCTGGTTTTGTCGGCAGGAATGAATCCTCGTCTGTACAGCTATATCGAAAACTTCGAGGATTTTTATCCAACTGCTGAAGGTCAGTTCAAAAAGAAAGTGACCTTAAAAGTAAGTGATTACCGTTCGGCCCTGATACAGGGACGTTTTCTGGCTAAAAAAGGAATTTGGGTTTCTGAATATCGTATTGAGTCGGGCTTAAACTGCGGTGGTCATGCCTTCGCAACCCAAGGGTATTTACTTGGACCGATTTTGGAAGAATTCCGCACCAAACGTAAAGAATTGGAAGAAGCGGTCTTTGCAGTCCTTCAAAAAGGCTTGGAAGACAAAGGCAAAAGCTCAATGGAAAGCATTCCGGAGGTAAAAATAACGGCACAAGGTGGTGTTGGTACTAACGAAGAGCACAACTTTCTGTTGGAAGAATATGAACTGGACAGCATTGGCTGGGGAAGCCCTTTTATGTTGGTTCCTGAAGCTTGTCACATCGACAAATACAGCTTGGAGCTGCTACGTAATTCGGGTGAAAATGACTTCTACCTGAGCGACGCCTCTCCTCTGGGGGTTCATTTCAACAACGTTCGCGGAACAAGCCAGCAAAAAGCCATTGAGCACACCCGCAAAGAAGGCAAAGCAGGATTCCCTTGTACCAAACGCTACCTGGTTTTCAATACGGAATATACGGATCAACCTATTTGTACTGCATCGCGTCGTTACCAAACATTGAAAATCGCTGAAATAGAAGCACAAGAGACCAATGCTGAGTGCAAGAAATTACAGATTGATAAGCTGGCCGAAAAAGAATGTTTGTGCGAAGGCTTGAGCAATTCAACTTATCTGGCTAACGAAATTACGCCTGACAGTCCGAGACAAGGAGTAAGTATCTGCCCCGGACCGAACCTGGCTTATTTCAACAAGATTGCCAGTTTGAAAGAAATGGTTGACCACATTTACGGAAAGATCAACTTGCTGCAAAACACAAATCGTCCTAATCTGTTTGTGAAAGAGCTGCACATGTACGTTGATTATCTGGAAAACAAATTGGAAGAATTGCGCCATGCCAAAGATGAGAAGCAAGCTTCTTATTACCGGACCTTCCGCAAAAACATGCAGGAAGGCATCAGCTACTACAAAGAGCTTTTCACGAAGTATGATCACAAACTTCAGGAAATGAAGAAGGATGTGATGACTGAGTTGGAAAATATCAGCAACAAAATTGAAGCTTTCCAAATTTAACGAAAGCCTTTAAAATATTTTGAGAGCAGGTCACCCAGAGTGATCTGCTCTTTTTTATTAAAACACCGCCCTACATGTTTCATCACTAATGTTGCGCCTGAAAATTTAGGGCGGCTTCAATAATCTGGCGTTAACCTTCATCCTCTTTTTTATTACCACGACAAATCTTATGTCGACCATCTGATTGTATATTAAAAACAAGCTCGTAACTTGTAGGTAATCCCATTCAAATAGACAAAAGTCATTTGGGGAAATGCGGCAACAGTTACGATCACTCCCTTCAGGCTGATTAAGACTTTTGCGCTAAAAAACGTAAAAAGCACCCTTAAATAGTTTTCAGATGCAAAAATACACCCTCCCTCTTTTATTGCTTTTTTGTTCATCATTGGTTTTTGCCCAGGAACAAGCAACAGACAGCATTGGAAGTTCATCACTAAAACCTGAAAAGAATATCGATTTCAGTGTCATGCCTTTTTTAAGCTACAACCGAAATCTCGATTTCATGTTTGGAGCTATCCCCATGATGATGTACAGACTGGATCCGAACGATGTTGTCTCCCCAAAATCGCTCTCCGGAGTTTCAGCTGTGTACACAACCAATGGCTCCTATTTCATCGGGTTCTTCAATAAATTGCATTTTGCTGAAGATAAATGGCGAGCAAAACTGTTTGCTGTCACCGGCGATCACTATTCCCAGTTTTTCATGAACGATACGGATATACCCGGCTTTTATGAATACGGCACAAATACAATCTATATCAGCGTTGGGATTCAACGAAAAATTACCAAAGGGCTATACGGTGGTATCGGATACAACTACGCCCATCACAAAACCAACTACGAAGATGATATTCAAGCTCCGTCTACAACAAAAAACAACGGCATCGAATATAGTGTGCACTATGATACCCGAAATGCCGTTTATTACCCAACGACCGGGAATAATGTGAAGCTGAAATGGACTTCCTTCCCGAAATGGTTCGGTAATGAAGTCGAGGCTAATAAAATCTCAACAGAGTACAATCACTATTTCCCGATGCGCAGTGGCACCGATGTCCTTGCTACCCGTCTTTCCGGCACTTTCGGACTGGGCGATATTTCCTTTGAGCAACAGGTAACAATTGGCGGTAAAGATATTCGGGGATACTCCGAGGGGAAATACCGTGGTGACGGCTTGATGGCAATTCAGGGTGAATACCGGTACAATTTCAATGGAAAGATGGGATTGGTCGGATTTGCCGGTCTGGCAACGATCTACGGATCCGACAACAAAAGTTTCAATGGAAGTCTCTACCCGGGAGCAGGTGTCGGTTACCGCTACCAAGCTTTTAAAGCAGTGAAATTCAATATTGGATTGGATGCTGCTGTTGGTAAAGACGACTGGGGAATCTATTTCAGAATCGGCGAAGCATTTTAACTTTCCATTTCCGTTCTAAAAAAACTTCTCTTCTGTCAAGCTTCAGCAACTGCAACAGACAATTTGGCCCATTCCCGTCGAAGGAAGAAGATAACAATCAGGGCCGAGCAGGCATCGGAAATGGGCATCGATATCCAGATACCATCCAATTCGAAGAAGCTAGGCAAAACAAACAACAAGGGAATCAATACAATGACCTGCCGCAACAAGGTCAACAGCGTCGCAATTTTTGCTTTGCCAATGGATTGAAAAAAGTTTCCGGCCACAACCTGAAAACCAACAATTGGTAAGGCCAGTAGTCCCAGCCTCAACCCTTGCCGACCGATACTGAGCAACGCCGGATCCTCGGCATTGAAAAAACGAACGATTAAATCGGGGAAAACCTGAACCATAATAAACGCCAGAATCGATATTACGGAAGATGAAATAATCGCCAACCGCAAGGCTTCTCTCACCCTGTGATTTTGACACGCTCCGTAATTGAACCCAATGATGGGTTGCGTCGACATATTAATCGCCACAACTGACATGATGATGAGCGTTGCCACCGAGTTAACAATTCCCATCGCCCCGACAGCCAAATCTCCTCCGAACCGAATGAGCTTTGTATTGATCAAACCCTGAACAACAGAATTAGCAATCTGCATGAAAAAAGGCGCCATTCCGATGATCAAAATTTCGTTGATTATCTCCGGCTCTATTTTAAAATATTCCGGCCTTATTTTGACGATTGATCGACTACTTCGGAAATGCAACAATACCCAGACTGCCAGTACCATCATGGAAATAACGGTCGCGTAGGCAGCCCCTTTAACCCCCATTCCCAAACCGAATATAAAGATTGGATCGAGTACAATGTTTGTTCCGGCACTAATCAACATGGAATACATGGCTATTCGGGCATTTCCTTCTGAGCGAATGACATTATTCAATGAAAAACCAACGACCTGAAAGATCACTCCAACCAGGATAATATTGAGGTAATCGTTGGCGTACTCCATCGTTTCGGCGGTAGCACCAAACATTTTTAGCATGGGCCCTTTAATCAAAAACCCGATAAGAGTGATTAAAACAGAAGCGATAATCATCAGCGCAAAACTGTTTCCCAGTACGCGTTCTGCCCGAGCCATATCGTTCCGCCCCATATTAATGGAAACAAGCACACTGGCTCCGATACCGATCAGCATTCCAAAAGCGATCATCACCAGCATCACCGGGAAAATAACAGAAACGCCGCTGAGCGCAACGGCACCAACTCCCTGACCAATGAAAATACGGTCGACAATGTTATACAGCGCATTAACAAACACCCCAATGAAAGCCGGAATAAAGTATTTCAACATTAACCGACCGACATGTGCTTCTGCTAACTCCCTGGTTTTCTCCTGCATTATTGGAAATCTGATTTAACGACTAAACTGCCTGGAGACCATTGTGTGCGATGCTAAATGGCCCCTAAAAACGAATTGAAAACTTTAAAAGTTTGCCGCAAAAGTAAACATTCAGTCCAACAAATCCTGATTTTCAAAGTTCTTATTCTAAATTTGCAGGAAATACGAATTCGTTTAAAGCCTGCATCAATGTCTACAGAACAGTCCAAAAAAATCGACAATAAAACTATTACTAATTTAAAATCCGGGAACACGGACCTGGTCAGCGAAACCATCGAACAACTGAGCGAATCAGGTAATTCTGCCTACTTGCCGTTTTTGATTGAATTGTTGCACTCGACCTCAAACAATGAAATTAAAAAACGTATTGCACGTCTGTTGGCCGAACTGAAACACAGCGATGCAATTCCGTTGATTATTGATGCAATTAAAAATCAGGACTATGCAACTGAATTACAATACCTTGTTTCCGCTTGTTGGGAAAACGGAATGGATTACAGTGATCACCTGTCCTTATTCATCGACTTGATGATTGATCAGGATTTCATGGTTGCCTTTGAAGCCCACACAGTGATCACCAACATGACCGGTAAAATTTCGACTGCGATTCGCGAACAGGAAAGCCGCAAAATCCAAAATGCCTTGCCTGAACTAAGCGAAGACAAACAAGGTTTGCTACACGAGATTGAAGAATTTCTCCCATTGTTGGAAGCCGGAATCGAACCGCAAAGCTTTTAGAGGGATAAAAATCGCGCAAAAGGTTAGGAATTAATCCAATATCAGTTAAATTTAGGCTCTTCATTATCCATGAGCCCGCAAACATTTAACTGAATTACGTGAAAAAGGCATTGTTATTCCTGAGTCTGGTTTTACCCTTTTGTGCAATCTACGCTCAGGATGCCGAGTACTCGCAGTTTTATGCCAATCCAATTTATTTGAATCCCGGATTTACCGGTACGACCGAACAGGGACGCGTCGCTGTGAATTACCGCAATCAGTGGCCACAGCAAGGATCGACCTACGTAAACTATTCGGTTTCTTTCGATAGCTACCTCGACAAGCTCAAAGGTGGTATCGGTGCCCAAATTCACAATAGCAGGGAGCTGAACGGGATTGTTGAAAAGACCGACCTCAGCCTGTTTTATTCGCACCATGTTAAAGTCACCCCCAGGTTCTTTGTCGATTTAGGCTTACAGGCTGGCATGACCTATAAGAAGCTGGATTATCAAAAACTGGTATTTCCCGATATGATCAACCAGCTGACAGGCGATCGTTATTTTGGAAGCGAAGAAATCCCGGAGAATGCAGACCTGGTTTATCCGGACTTTGGCGTTGGTGTAATGGGACAATATGACTCGTTTTACGGCGGAATCAGTATCCATCATCTCAATCAACCGGAAGAATCGGTCTTCATCGGCGACAACCGCGGAAAGTTGCCAATGAAATTTACGGCACATTTTGGCGCCAAAAGTTACCGCTGGCACCGGGGTTTATTATCCCGGCGTTTTACCTTATCGCCGAATGTTATCTACCAACGGCAAGGTAATTTCAGCCAACTAAATCTGGGCTTATACTTGTTGGAAAAATCAATAGCCGGAGGTGTCTGGTATCGGCAAACATCGGGCCTTCAACCCGAATCATTCATCTTCATGGTTGGAGTTATGCGTCCTAAATTCAAATTTGGATACAGTTATGACATGGGCCTTTCAAAACTGACCAACTATTCAAGTTCCGCTCATGAAATTTCCCTGATCTTTTACACGGGTGAAAAGCGCCGTAACCGCGATGCATTGCTTATTCCTTCGTTATAAGTTGAAGGCCGGTTAGAAGACAAGTGTGACTGTTCCTTTTTGCTGGTGTGGTTCATCCAAAACATCGCGGTAAGTTAAGACCCAGACATAGGTTCCAGCCGGTGCAAAATCACCATTTTCCATTTTACCATCCCATCCAATTGTTTTATCATTCGACTCAAAAACCGGATCTCCCCAGCGATTAAAAATGCGCATATCATAGCCCTCTGTTTTCACAGCATCAGTTGCCAAAAGGAACACGTGATTCTCCTCATTGCTACTGTTTGGGTTGATGGCATTTGGTGGGAACAAATCTTCGGGAGCAACCAGCACGCGATGGCTCACTGTATCGATACAGGCAAATTCACTTTCGGCCAGCAAATGAACCGTAAACCAGCCAACTTCTTCATAGCGATTTTGGGGATTAGTCTGCGTAGAAAATTTTCCATCGTCAAAATCCCATTCAAAACTAGTGGCACCGCTACTTAAATTGGTAAACTCAAAAAGAGCATCCGAAATCAATTTCTGATAGCTGTCGGCTTCGAATTCGGCAACCGGATCTTCCTGAACTTTCACCACTGGATCGAGCACTATAGTGTCAGCGCAACCGGTTAATGCTGAAATAGCAATGGCCGATACCGGATATTCAGCCCCCGGCTCTGTGTATTCCTCCGAGACTGTTTCGCCTGCCAATCCATCGCGAACTCCCGTATTCCAAACATAGCTCAGCTGATCGACCGGGTCGAAGGCTACAGCACTCAAAATAACCTGAAGCGGTGCACAGCCGGGCTCATAATCGGCAGTCAGCTCAAATCGCGGTTGACGCTTAAAACTGAAAGTCTTGGTTTCGCTCATACAACCTTTGCCGGAAACAACCTGTAAACCAATAGTAGCTTCCGGTTTATACAACAAATTAATGGTCAATGGCCCCATAGCCGTTCCTGGGTCATTAATAATCTCGTCTGAAGCAAGTTCTGATAAATCCCAGTTATAAACGTCCTGATCATTCCCGCTGCCTGTATAGTTCACATCAAATTGATGCGGGTAACAGCGACTTGGATCAATGTCTGTGTAAACTGTTTTTAGGGGATTAACGGTGATAAAATCGTCCAGCGTCCCTGTGTTCGAGCAACCATCAGCGGAGGTCACTGTCAAGGTGACATCGTAGGTTGATGCATAATCGTATGTGTGTGTGATCGTCGGATCCATTGTACTAAAATCCAAGCCATCACCAAACTCCCAGGTATAAGTTTCAATTTCTTCAGTTGTTTGGGCTTTAAAATTCACGGTCAACGGCATACAGCCTTCGGTTATATCAGCTGTCACATCCAGGTTGGGAGTCACCCGGATGGGTGTCCAGTCGATCTCGCTTTGGCAACCCGACTCACTGATCTGCAGACCCAATTGTCGTTGATTAGTCTGCTGAAATCCCAGCTGAAGATCCAATTCCTTAATTCCCTGCCCTTCGAGATACAAAAGATCAGGGTAGTACCAACTAAAAACCGCATCGTCAGAAGCATCGCCAACATAGTCAATCTCCAGCGAATAACCGGAACAGGTTGTTGAATCGATACTAATATCTGTTGTGGGTGTGTCGTAGAAACGCAGCGACACCGTATCCCGGCTCACACAGTTGTATGCATCGGCAACCTCAATATAAGCTTGGTAATATCCGCTATCCAAAGCCTGCACTTCGGTATCAGCAACCGTAGGATCAGTAAAAGTTAACCCATTGGTTGACGCCCAGTTGACGGAACCTTTATCGACAGTCGTCTGCATATTTACCGTTCTGATGTCGCAATACAGCGGATTCTTATCGGCGATAGCAATAGCCGGATAGTCGTGCACCGTAACCACGATAGTATCGCTGGCTAAACATTGATATTGGTTTTCAACCAAAGCAATATACTCTCCTGTCCGTCTGACTTTAACTTGTTGCGTATTGGCTCCTGTATTCCAGCGGTAAGTCGATGTAGCAGCATCATTCACGGGAATTGCATCCAGGATCGTGCTGTCTCCGGCACAGAGATTCTGATCGATGCCTAAATTGAAGTTGGGAACCGGATTTACATTCACTGTAAATTCAGCAGTATCCAAACAACCATCATAATCTGCTATTAATAAGTAAACTGTCGAGTCGAGCGCCGATGACCAGGGATCCGGAACAGCTGCATCGCTCAAGCCTGATGAAGGTGTCCAGTAATAACTACCATTAAAATCCTGATTGAGCCTGACGGAATCTCCCCGGCAAATAGTTTGATCAAGCTTGGAACTGAAAATCACCTTCCGGATTTGAATATCGAAGGAGGCAGACAACTGAAGGTCGAGGTCTTCCATTCCTCCGTATTCGATCACATAGCCCTTGGGGCGAAAATATTGAGAATCGGGGCCATCACCCTCGTCACGCAAATCATTCCATGATTTCAACGGTTGATCGGGCACTTGGGTAATGTGCGCATAATCTTCCCCTATTCCCCCATTATACTCTCCATTGACGTTGTTTGGTTCTCCATTCCCCCAAAACGAATAAGCACCATTTATCGCTTGTCCATTCAGATAAGTTCCCCTCCAGAAAAGGGTTCCTGCTTCGGGGCCTGTCATCCATTTCCAATCTCCTTCAACTTCAGAATCAGAAGCACCAATCCAACCGACCCCGCTTATTTTGGTCCAGATAAAATCGTTCTCAACTTTCGAAGTAATGGTAGCCAGATATCCTTGCATACCATAAAGCGTTTTCGCCGCGGCAGCGACTTTGGCTGCGGTCCATTTAACGTCCCATTCTTGCACAAACTGATAAAAATGGCCAGTGGCCGGGAGGAAATCAGCATCATTCAAACTAATGGCAATATGCCGGGGTGTTGTGTCGGGAATGGGGGTCAGATTGTAATACCAGGTGTTATCAATAGCTGCTTCAAACTCTTCGACAGTAGCATTACCTTTCATCTCCAATGTTCCGGTATTGTTATTCCAGCTTGTGGTGATTGATGAACCGGAAGATTTGCAGGCGAGGCTTTCCGCTCCTTTTTTGTAGTTGGCAATGGAGACTTTTAATCCACCATTCACCGGGCCGCCGGTAATGGCAACCATCTGCGCCAGTTGAACCGAATCTTTACAAAAAGTAATCGACGAATTTCCCTTCAGTTCAATCTTCAGCGTTCCGGTTTGGGCATAAGAAAAGCCGGATGTTAGCAGTACCAAAAGAAAGATTAACACCCGGCTTCTCATATGTTGCAAAAATTAGTTATCCTTTGTTTGAAAAATATTTCATGAATTGCGCTCGCTCGTACATTTGCGGATCTTCAATCTTCGCATACGACAAACGACCACGGAAATCATCGATGGTTTTAAAGTTCCATTTTTGCATGAACATTTCCAAATCTTTTAGCATTCCGGCAATCACTTGTGCGCCGTTAATGTAGATCGACGAACAAACCTGGGTTACCTGAGCGCCCGCCAGCAGTTGTTTAATCACCGCGTCACCATCGTGAATACCGGTTGATGCCGCGATCTCCAATTTCGGAAGCGCTGCACTTACCAGGCCAACCCAACGCAACGAACGACGGATATCGGACGGAGAGCTGAATACTTCGGAAGCACTCAATGTCAGCTTTTCAATGTTGATGTCGGGTTCGTAAAAACGGTTGAACATCGTCACGGCCTTGGCACCGTTCGCCATTAAACGTTCGGCAAAGGCAATCAGGTTGGTGAAATAGAAACCTATTTTCACCGAAACCGGGATTGACACTTCAGCTTTCACTTTATTGAGCACATCGATGTACAACTGTTCAATGTCTTCCGGTTTCTCGTTGCGACTGGTTGGTACGTAGAAAATATTCAATTCCAGCGCATCGGCACCGGCTTGTTCAAAGTCTTTCGCGAAACCGGTCCACTCGTTGGCTGTTACCGCATTGATGCTGGCAATAATGGGGATTGACACTTCTCGCTTCACCTGACGAAGCAATTCCAAATGTGCCGTTACGGTATTCAAACGGGTGTAGTTGTGAATGTAATCTTCCGCTTCAGGGTAAGTATTTTGCGGATCTTTCGAAATGAGGTTACTCACCTCGCTGTTAATCTGTTCTTCAAACAGCGATTTCAACACCACTGCTCCGGCTCCGGCTTCTTCCAAAGCCTTAATTTTTTCAACACTGTTCGTTAGGCCCGAACTGGCCACAACAATCGGGTTCTTCAATTTCAAGCCCAAATATGTCGTATCTAACTTTCTCATATAGCGTCTTCGTTAATTATTCTTCTTGGTTTTTTTCGGTCTTCGACCCTCTTATTTTACGTTCAAATAAACTCGTTTCTGCTGCCTTCCGGGCTTAATGGTAGTTCCGTTCTCCAAAAATAAAACTACCCACCCGAACCATCGTGCTACCCTCTGCAACAGCCAGTTGGTAGTCGCCCGACATGCCCATCGAAATTTCAGAAAAAGAATCCTTGTCTCCAAAGAATTCGGCTTTCAATTGGTCAAATATGTTTTTAAGCTGATGGAATTCGCGCCTGACCTGTGTCTCATCGTCGGTGTAGGTGGCCATGCCCATTACCCCGCAAATTTCGACCGCATCCATCTCGGCATATTCTGCCGAGCTCAGCAGTTCCCGGGCTTCCTCCAGGTCCAGACCAAATTTGGTTTCCTCCTCCGCAATGTGAAACTGCAGCAACACCCGGATCGTCCGGTTATTCTTCTGGGCTTCCTTATCAACGGTCTTCAGTAATTTCAACGAATCGATCCCATGCAACAGCCCTACAAAAGGGGCAATGTACTTCACCTTGTTGGTTTGCAGGTGACCAATAAAATGCCACTCAATATCTTTGGGTAATTCGTCGTACTTGCGGCTCAACTCCTGCACCTTGTTTTCGCCAAACACACGCTGACCGACTTGGTAAGCCGCCAAAATGGCTTCGTTGGACTTGGTTTTCGAAACAGCCACCAGGCAAACCCCGGGTTCGAGTTCGTTTTTCAGTTTAGATATATTCTCGGCAATACTCATAATTTCGTTTAACTGCGCTACAAAACTACAAAAGCAAGCGAAAAAGAATGCTGATTTTTGGTGTTTTTTAGGGGGATAAACTGACAGTGAAGCCTGAAAATGAGTCGGCGCATTGCTTCAGACCGCAGCAACCGCCAAACAAGGAAACCGATGAAGCACCGGCAACAGCACAACCTGCGGAGGCCTCCGGATACTCCAAAGCCTTTATTCATACAGGTTACAGGCATTTCTCGATCGGCTTGCTGCCTTGACGAAGATCCCCGCACTGCTGCACAACTAACAGAACGGTTTAAACTCCTCCCCTGCAATGATTCGTATTTCAAAAGCAACACCCAGGCTAATGCTATTAAGCCCTTCTGGCTTGCATGAGGCATCCCTACTACTTTTCTACAAAATACCGGAGCTGGTCGAGCATGATGGGGACATCATCCTTGTCGATTCCCTGTTCCAGAAGCAGGGGTAAATCGTCGTCGAATATGGCCATAAATTCAGTTTCCGAGAAGCCGGTTTTTGAAATGGATTTCATGTAATAATCCAGCGCTGCTTTCCGGTTTCCCAGGCTCCATTGCACGTGCCCCATGTTCATCAGGTCGTGCTGATTGGGCTCATCGTCTACCAACTTGAGGAAATAGTTTTCGGCCTGCTCTTTTTTACCGGTCAGGAACGAACACCAGCCAATCGGTCGCCAAACTTTCTTGTTGCCGGGCTTCAGGTATTCCACTTTAAAATAGTACTTCAGCGCGTCATCAAACAGATCCAACTCAAGCAAACAATGCCCAATATTCAAGTGGTTGGTCAAATCATCAGCATCCAGCGCTTCGGCCGCCCGGTAATACTCCAACGCTTTTGCCGGTTGCTTCAGGTTTCGGTAGCACAGGGCAATCTTCCTGAGGTTCCACAACCTGTTCAGATCATATAATTCAGCTTTCCGGTAAGCCTCTAGTGCCTTCTCAAAATGGCCCAGTTTCTGGTAACAAAAAGCTATCTTCTGGTAAAGCTCGCCTTCCTTTTCAATGGCCAACAAATATTCGAAAACGCCAATTGCTTCTTCAAAGTAATTTTTCGAGAAATAGTATTCGGCAATATTTCGCACAACAACATGATCTTCTTTCAGAATAGCGCCTAAAGTTGTTTTGTTTTGAAAATCGAACCGCCATTGAAACAAGTCTTCAAAATCAGTTCTTCGGGGATGCAGCTTGTAAAAACGATATAAATCCTGGATATATTGATTGGAAATAAACCCGGCCTTTTTACCCGGATCAGTTAATTCCTCGTCCTGCTCAATTTCCTGAAACTGGTCCATCTCGGCCTGCAGTCCCTGCAACATAAACTTCCGGTTTTCCTTCGGAATGTTTTGCATGCTCAGGCAAAACGAATACTTATCTGAATTGCACAAAACCGGTGCAAGGCCTATGGTTTCAACGAAGCTTTTTGTCAGTTCATCGGAAAGATCGAGATTTTTATTCAACTCCGGATTTTGGGTGAAGAACGGGATAAACCAGTTGGCTATCTCACCGAAAAACGGGAACGACTTTAACATGGCAAACGAGCCCATGAACACATCGGCGCCTTCCATTTGCAATTCAGAAAACTCCTGCATTTTATCCATCAGCCCGGGCGAATCTTTGAAAATGTCCTGCCACTCCGGATTTTTATCTTCCGAAAGCCCTTCTTCCATTAAACTGTCCAGGTTGATTTTGTCTTTCAGGTTTGGACTAATCTTGATCATTTCAGGCAACAATTCCTCGCGAATCCGTTGCTGAAGTTTCTCGGTTTCCTTACTCCGGATCAGCTGAATAATGACCCGCTCCAGGTTACGTTTAAACTCCGGATCCTCATTCATAATTTTCAGCCTTCCGGTAATCTCCGCATAATAGGGCATCCGTGAGTCGTACTGGTAAAGCGTCAACAACAAGCTTACCAATGCCCGCTGGCTAACGGCCACATCATCCATTTCGTAGGCATCAAAAAGTAAGCTGAATTTCTTGTCATCGAAGTAACGCTGCAGACTCAGGGTTAAGGCGGTCACAATAAACGATTTGTAGGAACCCAATAGCGACGGACTGGCAAAAAACTTCCCGAGAAACTGAGTTTCCTTTGCAGTCAACCGGTCCTGAAACCAGAGATGGTAAAACAGCCGAAGCATTTGTTGATGGTGCTTTTGCTCATCGGCAGACTGTTCCTTATTCGCTGCAGGGTCGCTGGCCGCCTCGTCCTTTAGTTCATCGATGAGATAGAAGGATTCGAGCTCTGACAGGAAAGAATCAAAATTATTGACAAGCTGCCCTTTGAACACCCGCTTCTTTTCATATTCGATCGACGAAGCATATTTAATCCGAACAGCTTCGTTGACTTTGTCGGCCAATTCATAAGAAGAATCGATGAGCTTGCGATAGACTTTTTGTCGCTCCGGATCCTGAATACCCTCCACGGTATATTGCAGCATAAAGTGGTATGTCTGATCCAGCTCCCGCCATTCATCATAGAAAAGTCCCAGACCGTTTTCAGTAATTATTTTCTCCAGCAGGTCGAAAGCCGGCTTCAGTCTGCGATCTGCCAAGTGATTGCAAATCTCAATATATTGGTTATTTCGTTCCTTGTTCGTCATAGTCTTCATTGATAATTATAAGATACAAAAAATGAAAGTATCAAAAAACACTCCATTCGCGCTAAGACTGCCAGATGGGCAGAAAGAACCAAAATCTCTTCAGCCCGTTTCGATTCCAACACATTCCCCCCGGGTGGTTCCCAGGCAGTGGGATAAAATCCATCCGCCCCGCTTAGTATTTCCAGTGCTCTCTCATACGTATGAACTACAAAACATTTTTATACCTTACAGCAGTCTAACAAAAACAAGAAACAATGAAACACACAGGATCCTGTCTTTGCGGAGCGGTTACATTTGAGATTGAAGGCGATTTTCAAAGCCTCTTTTTGTGCCATTGCAGTCGTTGCCGAAAAGACACCGGCTCGGCACATGCCGCTAATTTGTTCTCTACCACGGCCAGCATCCAATGGTTGTCGGGAGAGGATAAGGTGAAAACCTATCGGCTACCGGAAAGCCGGCACGCCAAAGCCTTCTGTACCGAATGCGGATCGGCACTCCCCAAGACTCAAGGCGGAAGTAAACTGCTGGTGGTTCCCGCTGGTTGCCTCAACTCCGATGTGCCAATCAAACCACTCGCCCACATCTTTCTGGACAGCAAAGCCAATTGGGATTCGGAGCTGGAAAAGGTTCCAACGTTTGATCAACTACCAGAATAGGGATCAGGAAAGCGCAAGCCCTTCCCGTTAAAGTCTGTCTTTAATAACGGGCCGATAGAGACATACAGCTCGAAACACTGAATCGTCAAGACTCTGCCGAGCTAAAAACAAGCGATACTCCGCTGCCCTATGTGTATCGATTTTCTATCTTTGTGCACCTCATGCATAGCATCGAAAAAGATATTGTTTTAAAGATGAACGAACTGGGAAAACGAAAGCAGCCTTTTGTTTTCCTGTTCGATTTTGAATGCCAGCGTGCAAAAGTGTTGGAGTGGGATGAATGTGCTCCAAAATTGCTTTGGCGAACACCGCAACATGCTAACTTCAGCCGGGAAAAACTGCCGCATCATCCGGTAAGCTGGCACGTTGAGCCGGTTAAACACGAGCGCTATCAACAAGCTTTTGAGCTGGTGCAACAACACATTCATGGCGGCGACAGCTATCTGCTGAACCTGACCATGCCCAGTCGGGTCGATACAAACCTGACTTTAGAGGAAATCGCTCACAAAAGCAATTCACCTTACCTGGTTTATTTGAAAGATGAATTTGTCTGTTTTTCGCCCGAAATTTTTGTGCGGATTGAAAATGGCCGAATTTCGTCGTACCCGATGAAGGGAACAATTGATGCCAGCTTGCCCAATGCCGAAACACTGCTAAAAACCAACCGTAAAGAAAGAGCAGAACACCACACCATTGTTGACCTAATTCGCAATGACCTGAGTCGCGTGGCCGAGCAGGTTGAAGTAAAACGCTTTTGCTATATGGATGAGATTAACTCGAACCGGGGAAAACTCTTGCAAATGAGCTCTGAAATTACCGGGAAACTTCCGGCTGATTATAACGACCATTTGGGCGACTTGTTTGCGGGCCTGCTTCCGGCAGGTTCCATCAGCGGAGCACCCAAAAAGAAAACCGTTGAAATTATTGAAGCTGCCGAGCAATATGAACGTGGCTGGTATACCGGTATCTTTGGCGTTTTCGATGGCGAAAATGTGGATAGTTGTGTACTGATCCGCTACCTGGAACAAAACGGCGGCCACTTCACCTTTAAAAGTGGCGGCGGTATTACCCACCTGAGTCAGTGTGAGGAGGAATACGAAGAACTGATCAATAAAGTATATGTGCCAATTACTTGAAACCATTAAACTGGAAAATGGCCGGCTTTTCAACCTGAAATATCATAACCGGCGAATGAATGAAGCCCGGCAAGAACTCTTCGTCGGATGCACTCCCGTTGAGCTGGAAAATGAAATTCAAGTGCCTGAAGATTGTTTAAATGGCCTTTATCGTTGCCGGGTGCTGTATGCCGAACGAATTGAAAAGATTGAATTTATTCCGCAACATGTCCGGTCATTTTCGAGCTTAAAACTGGTCACACACGATACCATTGACTACCATTTTAAATATGCCGAACGAAGTACGCTGAACGAATTATTCGCTCAACGCGGAAATGCCGATGAAATTATCATTGTCAAAAACGGAGAAATAACCGATTGCACAATTGGGAATCTGGTCTTTTTTGATGGCCAAAAATGGCTTACTCCCACTCATCCGCTACTGAACGGAACTCAACGGCAAAAACTGCTCGAAACCGACGAGATACAAGAGAAAACGATCCATCCCACCGACCTTTCAAGCTATCAAAAAGCAGGTATTATTAATGCCTTTTTCGACTTGGGAAACATGCCAATTATTGAAATTGAGAAAATTTCCTAAACATTAAAATTAATGTAACCAACTAGTCATCAAATCGGTAAACTGCAAACAATAGCACAGGACGGACAATATTCCGATAAATTTCTTCAGAATGTTTTTCAAGCTATTTTTTTATTACTTCATTTTTGTATTTTTCGACCAGAATAAATTCATAAAAAACGAATAACTAACGCCTTTACGGCCAACAGTATAAGGAGGAAAAAATATGGCACCGATTAGTAAACCAAGAGTTATAAAGGATTACGAAAAGTTAGAAGAAGCGATCAAAGAACAAATCAAATTGGAATACCCGAATGGGTTTAGTCAAAACCTGATCAGCTTTACCAATAAAGACGGCATGTTGGTTAGTGCACTTCCTTTTGAAACGGAAGACAAGTACTACTTGGTTCGTATGACCACGCAGGAAGCTATCGACATTATTAGTGATGACGATGATTACGATGATGAAGGCATGTTGAAAGATGAATCTCGTGAAGCATATGAAGACAAGCACTCAGAAGAAATGGACATTCCTGATGAGGATGAAGACGAAGACGATTCGTATGATGAGGACGAAGATGATGACGATGACGATGATGATGATGACGATTTATAAGCAAGCATAAATAGCAAAGCCCGGTTTATTTGCCGGGCTTTTTTGTATCTGTACTTATGGTTTCGTTTAATCCAGTTTATGGATGACTAATCCGGAACGCAATTTGGGCTCAAACCAGGTAGTCTTAGGTGGCATGATTTTTCCGGAATCGGCAATCGCAATCAGTTGTTGCATGGAAACTGGATAAAGTGCAAAAGCCACTTTCATTTCGCCGCTGTCGACCCGTTTTTGCAATTCGCCCAGTCCACGGATTCCGCCGACAAAATCAATCCGCTTAGACGTGCGCAAGTCCTGAATATTCAGGATCGGCTCCAACGCCTGCTTCGATAAAATAGTCACATCTAAAACGCTGATGGGATCCTCGTTGTCGTAAGTATGACCTTTGGCGGTTAATTTATACCAATCGCCAGTCAGGTACATACTAAATTCGTGCAGTTGACTCGGTTTGCATATATCCTTGCCCACTTTTTCAACCGTAAATCCTGCTTGTATTTTTTGGAGCAAGTCAGCTTCACTTAATCCGTTCAGATCTTTCACCAGCCGGTTGTAATCAATAATCTGAAGTTGATTGTCGGGGAAATGGACAGCCATGAAATAATTGTAGGATTCCGCCCCCGTGTGATTCGGATTTTGTGCCTGACGCTCCAAGCCAATCCTTGCGGCGGCGGCTGTTCGGTGATGCCCGTCGGCCACATAAGTTGCCGGTACTTTTGTTTCAAACAACCATTCAATCCGCTTATTTAATGCCTGATCGCGGATTACCCAAAAATGGTGACCAAAGCCATCTTCAGCTACAAAATCATAATCTGCTTCGGTTTGACCAACGATTGAAGAAACAATTTCGTCGATTTCGGGAACAGCTTTGTATGAAAAGAAAACCGGCTCTATATTCGCATTTAAATAACGTGTCAACACCATGCGGTCTTCTTCCTTATCCGGGCGTGTCAGCTCGTGCTTTTTAATGATGCCGTTGTGGTAATCGTCGCAGGATGCAGCACCAACAATACCGTACTGGGTGCGACCATTCATGGTTTGCGCATAAATATAAAATCGAGCTTCTTCATCTTGCACCAACCAGCCTTTTTTCTGAAAAGACTTGAAATTCTCAACTGCTTTCGAATAAACTTCTTCGGTATGAAGACCAGTGCCGGGTAGGCAATCAATTTCAGCACGAGTAATATGGAGTAGCGAATTATCTTTGCCTTCAGCCATTCTGGCGGCTTCTTCCGAATTCATAACATCGTAAGGCAAACAAGCTAAATCGGTAACAATTTTTTGGGGAGGACGCAGCCCTTTAAACGCTTTTACAATAGCCATAACGCGTAATTTTAGTTTAGTTCGTTCCTAAAATTATAAATTCCACAGAAAATCCGGGTATAATTATCTATTTACCCGAAAGGTTTCATCTCCGTTTTCGAAGAAACCGGCAATTTGCTCAGCAGCAGCAACTCCCGCATTGGTATTCGCTTCCTGTGTTTGAGCTCCGATTTTCTTGGGTGTGAAATAACAGCGGCCGGTAAATTTATCAGCAAAAGCATCTGCGCCGTCCGGTGCAATATCCGAAAGGTATTTCACATCGGTTCGTTGTTCCATAAAAGCACACAGATCGTCCTCATTGATCACCTCATTTCGTGCGGTGTTTACCAGGATGGCATCTTCTTTTAAGTGCTTCAAAATATCCATACTCACCGACTTCAGGTGCTCACCTTTGGCCGGAACATGAATGGACACCACATCCGACAAAGCATACAATTCCTCCAGAGATCCGGTCACTTCCAAACCTTCGGAAGTAGCTTGTGCTTTGCTGTAACGTGTGTACACAATAACCTTCATACCGAAACCGCGGGCAATGCGATGCACATTACGAGCCACATAACCGTAGCCGTGCAAGCCCAATGTTCGCCCGCGCAGCTCACCGCCTGATTTTCCGCTGAAGAATTCACGGATACCGTAAATGGCTAAACCAATAGCCAATTCGGCTACAGCATTTGAATTTTGTCCGGGAGTGTTCATTACCACCACTGCCTTTTCTTTGGCGTAAGTGGTGTCAACATTGTCGTAACCGGCACCGGCACGAACAACAATTTTCAAGTTTTCAGCGGCGTCCAGAACGTCACGGTCAACCTTATCGCTGCGAACAATCAACGCATCGGTTGTTTTCACAGCGTCCAGTAATTCAGCTTTTGATTGATACTTTTCAAGCAAGTTGACTTCGTAACCGGCTTGTTTTATAACCTCAGAAATTTTGCTCAATGCAGAAGGAGCAAATGGTTTTTCAGTTGCAATTAATACCCTTTTCATACCTTAAAATCTTTTAATACCAGAAAGAAAAAGCAGGACCCCCATCCTGCTTTTTCTTTATTTGAATTTAATTCTTTGCTTCGAATTCTTTCATCACGTCGATCAGCGCTTTAACACTGTCAACTGGCATCGCATTGTAGATTGATGCACGGAAACCACCAACCGAGCGGTGTCCTTTCAAACCGATCATTCCTTTTGAAGTTGCGAATTCGTTGAATTCTTTTTCCAGTGCTTCAAAACCTTCAGCCATCACGAAAGTCACGTTCATGCGTGAACGATCTTCAACTGCAGGTACAGTAGGAACGAACAATTTGTTGCGATCCAATTCAGCGTAAAGCAAATCAGATTTTTCAATATTTACTTTCTCAATCGCCTCAACACCACCTTGTTCTTTCAACCAAACCAATGTTTGCAAACATGCATACACTGCAATTGTTGAAGGCGTGTTGAACATTGATTCACCTTTGATGTGTGTTTGGAAATCCAACATCGTTGGGATTGTACGGCCTGTTTTGTCCAACACATCGTTTTTTACGATAACCAATGTAGCACCTGAAGGTCCCAGATTTTTCTGAGCACCAGCGTAAATCAGGTCATATTTTGCAATATCAATCGGACGACTGAAAATATCAGAAGACATATCAGCTACCAATTGCACAGGAACATCTAAATCAGTTTTGATTTCTGTACCGAAGATGGTGTTGTTTGAAGTGATGTGCAGATAATCAACATCAGCAGGCACGTCAAATGCTTTAGGGATATAATTGAAGTTTTTATCTTTTGAAGAAGCTACCTCAACAACTTCACCGAAATATTTCGCTTCTTTCATCGCTTTGGATGCCCAAGAACCTGTTGTCAGGTAAGCGGCTTTGGATTTCATCAGGTTGTAAGGAGCCATCAAAAACTGAAGGCTGGCACCACCTTGCAAGAACAACACCGAGTAACCTTCAGGAACTTTCAGCAATTCCTTAACTAAGGCAACAGCTTCGTCCATCACAGCAATAAACTCTTTGCTTCGGTGCGAAACTTCCATCACAGATAGTCCGGTACCGGCGAAGTCAATTGCTGCTTCAGCTACTTTTTGTTTGGTGTATTCGGGTAAGATTGAGGGTCCCGCATAAAAATTATGCTTCTTCATGGTATGTTATTTTAGGGTTAAAAATTATTTATTAGTAATGTTTTTTATTAATGCCTTTTCAAATTAACGGAATCAGTCGACCAATTCATCTGAGAAATATCAGAAACGGTCGTTTTTGAAGTAGTTTTACAACATGGCTACAAAACAGGTATTCAGACTAATAAGTATCATTTAAGAGGTTTTTATTTTTTAGCAAAGTTAGTTAACCGGAATCAAATCTCCACCGCTGAATACGGGAATAACAGATGTGAAATCAGGCTGATGGCAGAATTCAATGCAATCGTCTAATCCCTTGGCTGCCAAGCGACCTTTTTGGGCTGCTTTCTGGATGTATCCATTCAGATCGGAACTGGCAAGCGACCACAAATCGAGCGAGGCGGTAACAGCGTCACAAATCGTTTCAAATTTTCCTGAAGTCAACAATTTTTCAGCCAGTGCACCGGCAAAAACGGTATCTTCCAAACTAAAACGGTCTTTCCATGAGGCACAGAAAATCAACACCGGCGAATCCTGTGCGATTAACCATTCCGACAAAGCTGTCAAGTTCAAAAAGGAACCAACAACAACAGCTTTCGAATGGGCCGCCATATGAATACAGCGGGTTCCGTTTGTTGTGGAATACACAATCTCCTTGCCTCTCACCTTATCGGCCGTGAAATTGAACGGTGAATTTCCGAAATCGGCAAAATCGAGCACGAAGCCATCACGCTCCGAAGCCACAATAAAACCTTGGTCTTTTTTAGCTTTAGCTTCCTCAACGGTCGACACGGGAATAATCCGTTTAACACCATTATGCAAAGCCGTACAAATTGTAGAAGTAGCGCGGAGAATATCAACAACAACGACAATATTGTCATCGTTGGCGTGCTTGGAATACATCGCAGGAGACAAACAGGTTTCTAACCTGAGTTTAGCTTTTTTCATCTTCAGCTTCAACGTTATTAGGAGCGCAAAGATAATTGAAGTCGAGAGATAAAAAAACCCGTCAATCTAAATTGACGGGAGAAGGTTAACTATAGTTGTAAGTCTGCCCTTTCCGACTAATTCAGAAAAGGAACCTTTACAATTTTCGCTTTCAGTAATTTGTTTCGGACACCCAGGTAAACTTCTGTTCCGATTGCTGAATATTCGGTAGCAATATATCCCATCCCAATCCCCTTATTCAACAATGGAGACTGTGTTCCTGAGGTCACTTCACCTACTCTGTTCCCGCCTTCGTCAAACAGCTCATAGCCATGACGAGGGATACCGCGATCAATCATTTCGAAGCCTCTCAATTTTCGGCTCACGCCTTCCGTTTTTTGAACTTCAAACAAATCTTTATTGATGAATTTATTGCGTTCGTTGAATTTTGTAATCCACCCCAAACCAGCTTCGATCGGCGATGTGCTATCATCAATATCATTTCCGTACAGACAATACCCCATCTCGAGACGCAACGTATCGCGAGCACCCAATCCAATGGGCTGAATGCCAAATTCGGCACCGGCCTCAAAAATGGCCTTATAAATCGTCTCGGCATGTTCGTTATAGAAGTATAACTCATATCCCCCTGCACCGGTATAACCGGTTGCTGAAATGATCACATCCGGAACGCCGGCAAACTCCGCTGTCGAGAACGTATAATATTTCAAATCGTCCAATTTTACAGCTGTCAACTTTTGCAGAACAGCAGTTGCATTGGGTCCCTGAATTGCCAATTGGCTAATCGCGTCGGAAGCATTTTCAAGTTCTGCTCCAAACTTGTTTTGCGAAACGACCCAGTTCCAATCTTTTTCGATATTGGCCGCATTAACAACAAGCAGATATTTTTCGGGTTCGTAATAATAAACCAACAAATCGTCGACAATACCACCTTTGCCGTTGGGGAAACATGAATATTGCGCCTGTCCGGTTTTTAAAACGCTTACATCGTTTGTGGTAATATGCTGAACCAAATCAGCAGCTTTCGGACCTTTCACCCAAAACTCGCCCATGTGCGATACATCAAAAACGCCAACATTGTTGCGTACTGCCAAATGCTCCGTTTTAATTCCGGCAAATTCAACAGGCATTTCATAGCCTGCAAATTCAACCATTTTACCTCCTGCGTCTTTGTGAATTTGGTTAAATGCTGTTCTTTTCATATGCAATTTTTTGGGTTGGTAAATCTAGATGTTACAAACTCACTAATTTATGAAATATATCAGTAATCGATTCACAAAGAAATTTAATTCGCAGGCCGGGAAGATGCTTTTAAATAAAAAATTTTTTACTATCATTGTTCTGCAGAATGCCAATTAACTATACGCGATGAATGATCAAAAGGTGACCAGTTTAGCCTATCTGGATGAGGTGACTGGTGGTGATCCGGAAATTACAAAAGAATTCATTGAGATGTTTTTCGAACAAATCATCGAATTCAAAACCGGTCTAAGGGACTATTTTGCTGCAAAGCAATACAAAGAGTTGGGTGAGCTCGCTCACAAAGCTAAATCGTCAGTCATGACCTTTGGGATGAATGATCTGGGGATTCATTTGAAACAGCTGCAGCTAAAAACGCAGAAGCTGGAAGAAATTGAAACTTACGAAGATCATATCGTCGAGTTCGAGACCTTAATTGATCAGGCACAAATCGAATTGACCAACATTTTAAACGAAATAGAAAAAGAGACATCTTAGATGTCTCTTTCTTTTTTGCAAATCATTCTGCTCTTTTATCATTGTCCCAGCCCCTGCGTTAATTAACGACTACGATGCATCTTTACAGGGCTTTAAAAGTTAAGTCGTCGCCTTCCAAGTCAATTAAAATGGACTGATCTGTTGTAATCTTTCCGGTCAAAATTTCTTTCGACAATTCATTTAATACATACTTCTGCAATAACCGATTCACAGGTCGCGCTCCAAACTGCGGATCGTAACCAACAGTTGCCAGCCACTGCACTGCAGCATCAGAAATGCTGATATGAATATTTTGATTGCCTAATCGCTTTGTGATGCGGCTAAATTGAATCCGGACAATTCCTTTCATATCTTCTCGTCCAAGCGGAGTAAACATGATCGTTTCATCAATCCGGTTCAAAAACTCAGGCCGAATTGTTTTACGCAACAAATTAAGCACCGCTGATCGCGTTTGCTCAAATACTTCATCCCGGTTGCGATCATTCAGCCGTTCGAAACCTTCCTGAATCAAATGCGATCCCAGGTTTGAAGTCATGATAATGATGGTATTCTTAAAATTGACCAGCCGCCCCTTATTGTCTGTCAAACGGCCATCATCCAACACCTGCAGTAACACGTTAAATATATCCGGGTGTGCTTTTTCAATTTCATCGAACAAGACAACCGAATACGGTTTTCGACGCACCGCTTCACTTAATTGTCCGCCTTCATCGTATCCTACATACCCCGGAGGCGAACCAATCAGCCGGGTTACCGAGAATTTTTCCTGGTATTCCGACATATCAATGCGGGTCATCATATTTTCATCGTCAAACAAGTATTCTGCCAAAGCTTTCGCCAACTCGGTTTTTCCCACACCCGTTGTTCCCAGAAAAATAAAGGAGCCAATAGGTCTTTTTTCATCCTGCAAACCGGCACGGCTCCGACGAACTGCATCAGCTACTGCCTGAATTGCTTCATCTTGCCCAACGACTCTTTTATGGAGTTCCTCTTCCAGGTGAAGCAATTTGTCGCGTTCGCTTTTCAACATTTTACTCACCGGTATTCCGGTCCATCGAGCAACAACGTCTGCAATATCTTCCGAGTCAACTTCCTCCTTTATTAGCGAGTCGCCCTGAATTTCCCGCAATTCCTTTTGTAAACGCTCAATTGCCGCTTCGGCCTCCTTCATCTTACCGTAGCGGATTTCAGCAACTTTCCCGTAATCGCCGGAACGTTCGGCCTGCTCGGCTTCGAACTTCAAACTTTCGATGTTCGTTTTATTCTGCTGAATTCCGTCAATCACCGACTTTTCCATTTCCCACTGAGCACGGTATCGGAATTGATCTTCTTTCAGGTTGGCAATCTCTTCATTCAACGATCCCAATTTAGTCTCGTCCTTCTCCCGTTTAATCGCTTCACGCTCAATCTCCAGCTGCTTGATTTTGCGTTCAATCTCATCCAGTTCCTCGGGAACCGAGTCCATTTCCAAACGTAGCTTTGCAGCAGCCTCATCCATCAGGTCAATGGCCTTATCCGGTAGAAACCGATCGGAAATGTAACGTTGCGACAATTCAACAGCTGCAATAATCGCATTATCCTTTATCCGCACTTTATGGTGTGACTCGTAGCGTTCTTTTAGTCCTCTCAAAATTGAAATGGCACTCAATGTATCGGGTTCATTCACCATGACAACTTGGAAACGGCGTTCAAGTGCTTTATCCTTTTCAAAATATTTTTGGTATTCATCCAACGTGGTTGCACCAATAGCACGCAATTCTCCACGAGCTAAAGCAGGTTTCAATATATTGGCTGCATCCATTGCTCCTTCGCTCTTTCCTGCTCCAACCAGCGTATGAATCTCGTCAATAAAGAGAATCACTTCTCCATCTGACTTAATTACTTCATTGACGACTGCTTTCAGGCGTTCCTCGAACTCACCTTTATACTTAGCGCCGGCAATTAATGCTCCCATGTCCAGCGAAAAAAGCTGCTTCGATTTCAGATTTTCAGGTACATCACCCCGAACAATCCGATGGGCCAAACCTTCGGCAATAGCCGTTTTACCGGTTCCGGGTTCTCCGATCAAAACCGGATTATTTTTCGTCCTGCGGGACAAAATCTGCAATATGCGGCGGATTTCATCATCACGACCAATAACCGGATCTAGTTTGCCACTGCGCGCACGTTCATTCAAATTAATGGCAAAACGGCTCAACGAATTAAATTGATCTTCGGCAGTTTGACTTTCAACCTTAGCCCCTTTGCGCAATTCTTGTATCGCTGCATCCAACTCTTTTCTATTGATCCCGCTATCTTTCATTAAGCTGGCAATCGTATCGCCACCATCCATCAAGCCTAATAGAATATGTTCAACCGAAACGAATTGGTCGCCCATCTTTCTTGAATAATCCAGCGACTTTTGCAACACTTTATTGGTAGGCGAAGACAAATATTGTTCTCCCCCACTTACCTTGGGATAGGCTTCAACGATACGATCTAAAGTTTGCTGAAAAACCGAGACGTTAACACCCAGTTTCTTCAATAAAAAACCAGTCACATTCTCTGCTGCATGTAATAACCCTTTTAAAATATGCCCTGTTTCGACAGCCTGCTGATGGTTGGCCTGAGCAACCTCGAAAGCATGCTGCAACGCTTCCTGCGACTTAATTGTAAAATTATTAAAATTCATCATTTTCTCCTTTCTTCTGTAAAATCAAACTGATCAGATTTCTTTATACCATTAAATCTCACTGGATCACTAAGTCAAAAGAAAAGCCAAATGAGAAAATAAAGTTATGATAAGACAAATTGTCTTATTTGAAGAGGAAGATCCTGAAATATAGTCGGAAAACAGCAAACGACCAGCGAACTTTTGTCAGCTATGAGCCTAAAAAAAAAGGATGGCTCTCCATCCTTTTCTAACTTTAACCAAACCTATCTCTATGAAAAAAAACTAATTATTCTGCTTATTATCTGATACAAAGATACGGGCACTTTCGGTTAACAGATGACAAGCAACGTTAACAAAAGTTATTCATGAAATACAAGATCGAATGATAAAGAACCGGAGAGTGAGTAGAAGCTTTTTCATAGGGCACAAAAAAAAAAGGATGGTGATCCATCCTTTTCTAACTTAACCAAACCTATCTCTATGAAAAAATTATGCTTATTACTTTGCTTCAACGTCTGACACAAAGATACAGCAGCTTTCAGTTAACAGATGACAAGCAACGTTAATAAAAGTTATTTGTGAACTAACAGGTCGACTGATTGGTATCCGAGGTCTGAATGAGGGCTTTTCAATAGGGCACAAAAAAAGGATGGTGATCCATCCTTTTCTAACTTAACCAAACTTATCTCTATGAAAAAATCTTACTTACTACTTTGCCTTAATGTCTGATACAAAGATACGGTCACTTTCGGTTAACAGATGACAAGCAACGTTAACAAAAGTTATTTGTGAACTACCAGGTTGACTGATTGGTATCTGGGGGATGAATGAGAACTTTTCCATAGGGCACAAAAAAAAGGATGGTGATCCATCCTTTTTCTAACTTAACCAAACCTATCTCTATGAAAAAATTATGCTTATTACTTTGCTTTAATGTCTGATACGAAGATACGGAAGCTTTCAGTTAACAGATGACAAGCAACGTTAACAAAAGTTAATAACCTGACTTCAACCGAAATAAGCCTGCCACACACCTGGGGGAAACTTGGAACGTCAGTATTGATCTGAACATCCTCTTAACCGATGAGATTCCAGATCATAATTCGATCGGATTTTCAAGCTGCGGTCACTAATAAAAAAAGAAGGATGCTGCTCACCCTTCTTTCAAATTAATCCTACATCTTATGAAAAAATAACTCTTACTTGTGTCTCTTATTACTGATACAAATATACCGCAGCTTACTGTTAATAAGCACCAAGCAAGGTTAACAAAGCTTAAATATCAGATTCAATTACAAATCCGTGTGGCTTACGATAACACAACTTCGTTACCGGCGATCGAATAACATATTTCAGGAAAACAGTTCTGGGAAGAATAAACAACGATAAGCTGACAATCTTTTCTTGTTAACAAGGAACAATCCCCGGGAATAGAAACCTGCTTACGATTTTCAACATACCAACCGAAAAGTAAAGATATAAAAAGGTTCTCAAGTTGTAAACATATTAAAAAACATATATTATAACCACTTCAAAATCAATAGCTGTAAAACACCTTTTGAGTGGTCGCTGATCCTTCAAATTTTAAAAAATTACGGTTACATTAGTGACTCAAAAAAATAACTTTACTTAATAATCCAATCAACCAAAAACTAAAATTATGGCAAAATACGTTTATACATTTGGAAACGGAAAAGCCGAAGGAAAGGCAGACATGAAAAATCTGCTTGGAGGTAAAGGCGCGAATCTCGCGGAAATGAATTTAATCGGTGTCCCGGTTCCTCCGGGTTTTACAATCACGACAGAAGTTTGTACCATCTACAACGAACAAGGCAAAGATGCTGCAGTCGCGGCCATTAAGCCAGAAGTGGAAAAAGCAGTGGCTCTTGTTGAAGAATTGACAGGAACTAAGTTTGGCGATAAAACCAACCCATGTTTGGTATCTGTGCGTTCGGGTGCCCGTGTTTCAATGCCGGGTATGATGGATACGGTTTTAAACCTTGGCCTCAATGATTTGGCTGTTGAAGGAATTTCCCTCAAATCAGGGAACGAACGCTTTGCGTGGGATTCGTACCGTCGCTTTGTACAAATGTATGGCGATGTTGTTTTGGGCATGAAACCAGAAAGCAAAGAAGATATTGATCCTTTTGAAGCCATCATGGAAAGTTTGAAGGAAGAAAATGGAATTGAATTAGATACTGATTTTTCAACCGACGATCTAAAAAAGCTGGTTGTTCAGTTTAAAGAAGCGGTTTTAAAAGTGACCGGAAAAAGCTTCCCCGATGATCCTTGGGAACAATTATGGGGAGCCGTTTGTGCAGTTTTTGACAGCTGGATGAACGACCGGGCCATCTATTACCGCAAAATAAACGGCATTCCTGCTGAATGGGGAACGGCTGTCAACGTTCAGGCTATGGTTTTTGGCAATATGGGTGAAACCTCGGCAACGGGCGTCGCCTTTTCACGCGATGCAGGAACCGGAGAAGATATTTTCAATGGAGAATACCTGATTAATGCACAGGGAGAAGATGTTGTGGCCGGTATCCGTACCCCGCAACAAATAACACTGGAAGGCAGTAAGCGCTGGGCCGAGTTGGCAGGAGTAGATGAAGATCTGCGAAAATCACACTTCCCCTCACTGGAAGAAACCATGCCCAAAATTTATGCTGAATTGAATTCAGTTCAGGAAAAACTCGAAGACCACTATAAAGACATGCAAGATCTGGAGTTCACCATTCAGGATGGTAAACTTTGGTTACTCCAAACCCGAAACGGGAAAAGAACCGGGGCTGCGATGGTCAAAATCGCTGTTGACATGTTGGAGCAAGGAATCATTGATAAAAAAACAGCTCTTTTACGAATTGAGCCCAATAAGCTGGATGAACTTCTTCACCCGGTATTCGACTTGGAAGCTATGAAAAGAGCAGTTGTTTTGGCTAAAGGTTTGCCGGCATCACCAGGTGCCGCAACCGGGCAAATTGTATTTTTTGCCGATGAAGCCGACAAATTTAAATCCTCCGTTCTCGTACGTATCGAAACATCTCCTGAAGATTTGGAAGGGATGAATATTGCTCGTGGCATTCTGACCGCACGTGGTGGAATGACTTCTCACGCGGCTGTTGTTGCCAGGGGAATGGGGAAATGTTGTGTTTCCGGTGCCGGAACTGTCCGCATTGACTACCGCGCCCGTACCATGACTGTAGCAGGAAAAGTACTACAAGAAGGTGACTGGATTTCATTAAACGGGTCGACAGGAGAAGTATGTGAAGGTAAAGTAGACACGAAAAATCCCGATATCGGAGGTGATTTCGCAAAAATAATGGACTTAGCCGACGAGTTTACCCGGATGAGCGTTCGCACCAATGCCGACACACCCCACGATGCCCAGGTCGCTCGTGGGTTCGGTGCCAAAGGTATCGGACTCTGCCGCACCGAGCACATGTTCTTCGAAGGAGAACGGATCAAAGCGATGCGCGAGATGATTTTGGCCGAAACAATTGAGGAACGTGAAAAATCATTGGCTAAGTTGCTGCCTTATCAGCGAAGTGACTTTGAAGGCATTTTTGAGGCAATGGCTGGATACGGAGTTACCGTTCGATTACTTGACCCGCCTTTGCACGAATTTGTTCCTCATAATAAGTCGGCCCAGGAAGAATTGGCCAACGATATGGGTATAACGATGGATGCCATTCTTTCCAAAATTGAAGATTTAGCCGAGTTCAACCCTATGCTGGGCCATCGTGGATGCCGTTTGGGAATCACTTATCCGGAAATTACTGCCATGCAGGCACGGGCTATAATTGAAGCTGCATTGAATTTGAAAGCAAAAGGCATTGACGCTCGTCCTGAAATTATGATTCCACTGGTAGGAACCATCGCGGAATTGAAAAATCAGGCTACTGTAATTCGGGATACAGCCGAAGAAGTATTCTCGGAAAAAGGTGACCGTATTGACTTCTTGCTGGGAACAATGATTGAAATTCCGAGAGCCGCATTAACAGCCGATCTAATAGCGGAAGAAGCAGACTTCTTCTCCTTCGGAACGAATGACCTAACCCAGATGACATTTGGTTATTCCCGCGACGATGCCGGTAAATTTTTACCCATCTATTTAGACAAAGGTATTTTGAAAAACGATCCGTTCCAGGTACTGGATCAAACCGGAGTTGGTCAGCTTGTTAAAATGGGCGTTGAAAAAGGCCGTTCAAACAAACCAAAATTAAAAGTTGGTATTTGTGGAGAACACGGTGGCGAACCAAGTTCAGTCATGTTCTGCGATAGTGTTGGTCTGGACTATGTAAGTTGTTCACCATACCGGGTACCGATTGCACGGGTAGCTGCTGCTCTGGCAAATCTTACGAAAAGTTAGTTGATATTTTAATAGTAAATTTCAAAAGCCGCTCCGGATTTCCGAAGCGGCTTTTCTTATGCAAAATATTTTTACCGTGTAATGAAAGATAAAATTAGCAATGCGCTTTAAACCAATTTTGCTTCCATTGTAATTTCTATCGCAGCGAGTGCCTGTGAAACCGGGCATCCTGCTTTTGCTCCTTCCGCCAATTCCTGAAATTTTTCCGCTGAGATATTAGGGACAATAGCTTCTACGATTAAGTGACTACCGGTTATTTTAAATCCTCCACCAACTAAATCGAGCTTAACTTTCGCTACTGTTTCCACCTTTTCGGGCACAAATCCAGCTTCACTCAACATATTCGAGAAAGCCATCGAAAAACATCCGGCATGTGCAGCACCAATTAACATTTCCGGGTTAGCTCCTTCTCCGTCTGCAAATCGAGATGTAAAACTAAATGGGAAAGTCGTCGAACTTTTTTCAAATCCCATTTCTCCCTTTCCGTCTTTCAAATTTCCATTCCAAATAGCTTGTGCTTGATTAATCTTCATGACATTTATTTTTTTAATATTTGTCACTAAAGGTACAAGCTGAATAGCAAGAATCAAAGCAGTTACCCCCAAAACGCTATAATAATTACAGATTAATTTCTAACAAAAATAATTTCGTTTTTGACAACGCGGAACAGGTGTCGTCCTTCAACCTCGTAATTCGATTACATCTGCTAATTTGTATCGCAGTCGGAAATATGTATTAAAAAAAACCGGCAAGTGAATAAATCAACTTACCGGTGCATATATTCAATCCTTAACTAACGACACTACAAGTGGACAGAAAAGTTAAAGCTTACTTGTGGCGCAATTCGATACCCTGCTGAACAACTTTCAAAGAAAACATCGCCAACCCTGAAGTATACATTTCCTCCGTAGTGAACCCGCTCGTAACGTCCGGGCAATGTTGCAAAAACATATCCTCCCGGCTCTTCAACACGAACATAGCCCACGCTTGGATAATACCGGTAATAGTGTCCTGAATGACAATAGAAAGTTCCCTGGGCATGACTCAACTTTGTGGGAGATGAATAAAAGTTTTTATAAACGTGTCCATATTGAGGATGATTATAGGCATACCGCTCATTATTGTTATATCTTGGAGATGAGTATTCTTTTGCCGGTTTATGCTTATGGTTATTCTGATAGGCATAGTCATGCTCTTGCGTTCTACGCTGACTGTGACTATTCCCATGCACCGTTGCCTGACGACTGTTGTTGAATTTCTTTTGGTTGTATTTGTACTCTTTTTTATTTTCCTTTTTTTTTGACTCTCCTCGCTGAGCAGACGCACTTAAATTGACAAGCAAGAATCCCAAAAGAAGAGCAGTTGCTACGTGGTATTTAATATTTGCTTTCATGACTTCCAATTTTTAGTTAAACAATAATTGTTTGTTTTTCTTTTACAGGCACCAGTTGCAGAAAACTAATCAAAGTATATGCCAAAAATAAAATCAACTAAATATCAACCAGTTAAACACCCGCTTATTTGCCATATTTTTCCGATTCTACTTCGATTATGCAAATAGAATATTATTTTTGCAGCAAAATTGAAACTAGTGGGACGTATTTTAGCGATTGATTACGGGAAGAAGCGTGTTGGGTTAGCAGTAACTGATCCATTACAGTTAATAGCCAGCAAGCTGACAACTGTCCGAAGCCACGACATTTTTGAGTATTTGAAAGAATACTTTCAAAAAGAAACAGTGGAAAAGGTGATTATTGGTTACCCCCTTCAAATGAACAATGAAGCATCGGAAGCCGTTTTGTATATCAATCCGTTTTTAAAACGTTTTCAGAAGTTATACCCTGAAATGCCCATTGAGCAGGTTGACGAACGTTTCACCTCCAGAATGGCTTTTCAAACCATGATTGATGCAGGCTTAAAAAAGAAGGACAGACAAAATAAGGCAACGATTGATGCGGTTAGCGCGACCATTATTCTTCAATCGTATTTAGAACAAAAAAAATTCAGATAATGATTTACCCGATTACTGTTTACGGCGAACCTTTATTGAGAAAGGTTGCCAAACCTATTGAAAAAGATTATCCCAAACTGGACCAATTAGTAAAAGATATGTTCGAAACAATGTATCATTCTGATGGTGTTGGACTAGCCGCACCTCAAATCGGGTTATCTGTCCGGATGTTTGTGATCGATGCCTCAGCGGCAGCGGAAGAAGAACCGGAATTGGATGGCTTTAAAAAGGCATTTATAAACCCGGAGATTCTTGAGCTAAAAGGCGACGAATGGGTCATGAACGAAGGATGCCTGAGCTTACCTGAAATCAGAGAAGATGTAGCACGGCCCGAATTCGTAAAAATTAAATATCTCGATGAAAACCTTGACGAGCAAATTGAAGAATACGGTGGTTTCGCTGCTCGCGTTATCCAACACGAATACGATCACCTGGAAGGAAAATTATTAATCGATTATTTAAGCCCGCTCAAAAAGCGAATGCTGAAAAGCAGGCTGACAAACATTAGCAAGGGCAAAGTGAAAACAAGCTACCGGATCATCATTCCCGGAACTAAAAAATAGTCCTTCGTGATAAATACCTGAGGGTTCGCCACGAGAATAGGGCCCTTCATGAAAAAGGTTTGCAATCCATTGGATTGCAAACCTTTTTAGCTGTAAATTACATTCTATTTATATTTTTCACAGTGGCATTTTTCTCGAATAACCCTTTTGTCAAAATATTGGGATTCTGGATTGCAGGTTTACTGCTCGCCAAATATTGTCCCCTATTTTTACTCGCTTTCGTCATCTGGATGATTGCCGGCCTAATTTGGCATCGCAAATTATACCGCAACAAAAGGTATCCTTTCGATCTGGTTTCCTCATCCTTGCTGGTTACCGTTGTTCTACTGCTGTCTGCAATAAATTACAAGATTCAGCATCCGCTAATCCCCCTTCCACCAATAAAGGAAACACGATTTCTTGCCACTCTGATGGAAAAACCAGCAGAGAAAACAAATAGCTATCAATTGCAATTGCTTATAAATGCAGAAGAAAGCAATAAATTAAATGGCCAGTCCATACTTTGCTGGGCCCCAAAAACCGAAGAAATCAGCCAAATGAATACTGGCGATCAGTTGCTCTGCCAGGCTAAAATCAATCGTATCGAAAACAGAGGGAATCCGTTTGAATTTGACTACAAATCATTCCTGGCACAACAGGGCATTTACTTTAGCTGCTACCTCAATGCTCAAAAGATAAAACCAGTTGCTAAAAGTTCTTTTAGGTTGAAATTGTGGGCCGAGCAATTTAGGGAAAAGCTTCTTAATCCGCTTCGTACGAAACTAAAAAGACCGGAGAACTTTCAGGTTATCTCTGCCTTGTGCCTTGGATACCGAAAAGAACTTCAACCTGAGACCAGGGATTATTTCAGTCGAACCGGAGCTATGCATGTCTTGGCAGTAAGCGGTCTGCACGTCGGGTTAATTTTTCTTTTTCTTCTTCGTATCTTTTCATTTCTAAACCGAAGAAAAAAGGGGAAATGGCTGAGATTTATCCTGATTGCCGCCGCACTTTGGTTTTATGCGTTGTTAACCGGTTTATCACCATCTGTACAACGAGCCACGATCATGTTTACATTTCTCCTTCTGGCTGAAACAAAGAATCGAACAAACTCAATTTACAATTCCATTGCTGCTTCTGCTTTCGCATTGCTACTTATACATCCGGATATCCTTTTTGCGGTGGGCTTTCAATTGTCATACGCTGCTGTTCTGAGTATTGTCTATTTCTATCCATTGCTGGAAAAGGTGATCCCGATTAAAAACAAATGGCTAAAAAAGCCGTGGCAATTGCTGTGCGTTTCCATTGCAGCCCAAATCGGGACATTTCCGCTCAGCATTTACTATTTCCATCAGTTTCCGGTCTATTTCTGGCTCAGCAATTTTGTAGTCATTCCTGCTGCTTTCCTGATACTGGCAGGTACTTTCTTGTTTTTCGCATCCACGCCCGTCAGCCCGGTTCAGGAGTTTCTTGCATCTTTGCTCGATACATTAAATTCATTGGTACTTTTACTTCTAAAACGAATTAGTGAACTACCGGGGGCCGTCATCGCTAACATTCCGATTTCAGGCTGGCAACTACTTTTTTTGTTTGGAATGATCCTCTTTACAATATTGTTTATCATCTTCCGGAGAGCCCGGTATTTGCAATACAGTCTGATCTGCTTGTTGTTTTTTCAGCTCCTCGGTATAACTGAGAAATGGAATCTATTAAATCAACAACGCATTATTTCTTATAATGGGCAGCCTAAAACATACCATTTCATCAACGGAAGAGACAATTACATACTTTGTGCTGACACCAGTAAATTGTCTCCCTTTGTTTATTCTAACGTTGTGATGAAACTTCAACTAAAACAGCCTAAAACTTACCTTCTCGAAAGTCATTTGAAAATTCATGAAAGATCGTTCCTTTTCGATCGTGACATATGTCAATTCGGCAACCAGGCTTACCTCTTAACCGGCCTTAACAAAAACTTAAAATCTTCATCATTGATCCCAATATCTGATCGACTGCCAAACCTAAATGAGTTGAAACCAGCTTATTTCCACAACCAGAACGCCAGCCAACACTGATAAGTCATTCCAATTTGATCTAGCGTCCCCATCAACTACGCATAAGATAATACCTAAAATCAATTCGCAAACAGAGCGAAACGGCAACTGCAGATCTCCAAAAACTATTCAGCATGCATGGATATTGTGGATTTTATATGTTACTTTGCTTGGCTATAATTAACGAAGTACTCAAAATTACTCAATGAAAGTTGTTATCGTTGGAGCGGGAGAAGTAGGGACTCATCTTGCCAAGATGTTGAGCCGGGAAGATCATGACATCGTATTGATGGATGATGATACCGAAAAGCTAAATAAATTATCGAGCCAGGTTGACCTGCTCACGATCACCGGATATGCCAATTCGTTTAAAGATCTTAAAGACGCTGGTGTCGCAAAATCTGATTTGCTGATTGCAGTAACACCATACGAAGAACGCAATATTATGGCTTGTGTAATGGCCAAAGATATGGGCGTTGCCAGAACAGTTGCCCGCATCAATAATGGCGAATACCTGGAAGAAAAATATAAAGAGAAACTTCGCAATCTTGGTGTTGACGAATTAATTTACCCTGAAAGCCTGGCCGGGAAAGAAATTGCTTCATCTGTAAAACAGGTGGGTACACGCCAGCTCATTGAGTTCTCCGGAGGCAAGCTGATTTTGATGGGTATTAAAATCCGCGAGAACGCGCCCGTCTTGAATAAATCATTCGAAGAGCTTTCATATATAGAATCAGAGATACGGGCTGTTGCTATTAATCGGGAGAACAAAACAATTATCCCTCACGGCCGCGATTATGTACGTAGCGGAGATATCATTTTCTTCATCACAACACGGGCATACATGAACAAGGTGTTTGAACTTACCGGTAAGGAAATTTTCCCGGTTCGTAACATCATGATCCTCGGAGGTAGCCGTATCGCACAAAAAACAGTTGAACGCCTTGGCGATCATTACAATATCAAAATCATCGAATCCGATCGGGTACGTAGCCAGCAAGTAGCTGACCGCTTTGAAAACGTACTCGTTATTAACGGGGATGGTCGAAACCTGGACCTTCTGAAAGAAGAACGAATTGAACGGATGGATGCTTTCATTGCTGTTACCGGTAATTCGGAGACCAATATATTATCCTGCCACATGGCTAAAAAGCTAGGTATTAAACGTACCGTAGCCGAAGTTGAAAACATTGACTTCATGGGAATTGCTGAGAGCATGGACATTGGTAGTTTGATCAACAAAAAATTGATTGCTGCTAGCTACATATACAAATACACGCTAGGTGCCCAGGTTGCTCAGGCTAAATGCCTCACTGCATCGGACGCTGAAGTTTTCGAGTTAATCGCTTCCGAAGGTTCCAAGATTACGCAAACACCTATTAAAGATATTGGTTTCCCTGAAGATGCCACATTAGGAGGTATTGTTCGCGGACAAATGGCTTTTGTTGCTAAAGGAGAGACAATCGTTCAAGCTGGCGATAAAGTAGTGGTTTTTGCATTGCCATCTGCCATCCGGAAACTCGACAAATTCTTCAAATAATCACCTCAAAGGATTTCTGCATATGCTAAACTTCAGAGCAATTATAAAGATTCTAGGGTTTTTATTGATAGTTGAAGGTGTCTTTATGTTGATTTCCATGCTGGTCGCTCTGCTATACAGTGGCCCGGATGTAAAGCCTCTATTGCACGCATCACTAATTACAATAGGAACAGGCGGAATCACTGTTGCGACCATGTTTAATGCAGAAAAGAAAATCAATAGAAACGACGGATTCATTATTGTTAGCCTCGTTTGGATTGTTTTTTCCTTTTTCGGAAGTCTTCCCTATTTACTCAGCCATTCTATTCCAAACTTAACGGATGCCTTTTTCGAAACCATGTCCGGTTTCACAACAACCGGATCATCGATTTTGAATGATATTGAAGCTTTACCGCATGGTATCTTATTTTGGCGAAGCCTGACCCAGTGGTTAGGTGGTATGGGAATCATCGTTCTGTCGCTCGCTATTTTACCTGTATTCGGAATTGGGGGAATGCAGCTCTTTGCAGCTGAAGTTCCCGGGCCTGTTCCCGATAAACTGAATCCTCGGATTCAACAAACAGCCAAAAACCTTTGGGCTATTTATGTGGCCTTCACTTTGGTTGAGGCGCTTTTGCTTTGGGGTGGTGGCATGACTTTTTTTGATGCAGTAAACCATTCGTTTACAACCATGGCGACAGGCGGATATTCAACTAAGCAAGCTTCAATTGCCTATTGGAATTCACCCTTTATCCAGTATGTGATTATATTCTTCATGTTCATCGCCGGTACAAACTTCACACTGACCTACAGTGCATTAACCGGTAAGTTTGATAAGATGTATAAAAATGAAGAATTCAAATATTACTTCCTTTTTGTAGTCATTTTTACCGCGATCATCTTTTCCGGACTTTTGTTGACAACCCAATTAGGATACGAGCAAGCTTTTCGCGACACGCTGTTTCAGGTCGTTTCAATTATTACAACAACCGGCTTTGCAACAGCCGACTACCTGACCTGGACACCATTTTTGATGGTCCTGATTTTCACCTTATTTTTCTTTGGTGGTAGTGCCGGTTCGACCGGTGGCGGAATTAAGATCATGCGTATCGTGCTGTTATTGAAAAACAGCTACTACGAGCTTCGTCGCCTCTTGCACCCCAATGCCATCATCCCCGTGCGATTCAACAAACGATCTGTATCGGAACAAATCATTACCAACGTACTGGCGTTCTTTATGATCTACCTGATGATCTTTTTTGTGAGCACAGTCTTGTTTACCTTGATTGAACCCGATCTGAATTCATCAATGGGAGCAGTAGCAACATGTTTGGGAAATATCGGCCCCGGATTAGGAAATTACGGTCCTGCAGAAAATTTCTACCAGGTTCAACCTGCCGGTAAGTGGTTTCTTTCTTTTCTGATGTTATTGGGACGTCTGGAACTTTTCACCGTATTGGTTTTGTTCTCGCCCGCTTTTTGGAAGAAATAATTGAAGCCCTAATCAAATACTAAATTTCAACCTGACCTTTTCCCTGGCGGGTTATTTCCGGATAATCATCGGTGCAATCAACAACCGTTGATGGAATATTTCCGCCGTATCCGCCATCAATCACCAAATCAACCAAGTCACCAAATTTCTCGTGAATCAGTTCCGGGTCAGTTGTATATTCAATAATTTCATCATCATCCTTTACCGAAGCCGAAAGGATCGGATTACCAAGTTCCTTCACGATTTCGAGAATAATTGAATTGTCGGGAACACGTATCCCTATTGTCTTTTTCTTTCCTTTAAAATATTTGGGAACATTGTTATTGGCATCCAAAATAAATGTAAAAGGCCCGGGCAAACAGCGTTTAATCAACTTAAAAATGTGGTTTGGAAGAGGTTTGGCGTAAGTAGAAAGATGTCCCAAATCGCTGCAGATAAATGAAAAGTTAGACTTCTCAACTTCCACATTTTTGATCCTTGCCACTCTTTCTACTGCTTTCGCCTGTGTTATGTCGCAGCCAACGCCATAAATCGTATCAGTTGGATAAATTATGACGCCTCCTCCCCGGAGGATCTCGACCACTTTAAGAATCTCTCTTTCATTCGGATTCTCTTCATATATTTTGACAAGCATGACAAGCAGATTTTAATGTTTAAATGTAACATAAATTTGTGGAGCCCTCAAATAAAATCACGAAATTCGCGGCTCTATCAATAGTTATGGAACGAAAGATAATTTTAACATCCGACGGCTCTCATACTTTGTTTGTCCCGGAACTGGAAGAGCATTTTCACTCTGTTCACGGGGCAATCCAGGAATCGATGCACGTCTTCATCACAAACGGTTTGCTGAACACAAGCAAGCCCGATATTTGCATCTTCGAAGTTGGATTCGGAACGGGCTTGAACGCATTACTAACATTAGCCAACAAAGGAGCAAAATCGGTTCGGTACTTTAGTATCGAGAAATACCCGTTGCTGCCATCAGAATTTGAACAGCTGAACTTTGCCAAATTGTTATCCGGTGAACTGCAGGGACAGTTTCAACTCATGCATCAATGCGAGTGGAATAGCCCACATATCATCACTCCCGGATTTGAGTTGACCAAGCTTGAAGCAGATTTAACAAATTTTAGCTTTCAGGATTTTCCGGACTTCGACTTAATCTATTTTGATGCTTTTGCTCCCAATAAACAGGGGGATATGTGGGCCGAAGACATATTCCGGAACCTCTCAGACCATACGAATCCACGGGGGATTTTCGTAACCTACTGTGCACAAGGGGAGGTCAGAAGAAAACTAATACGCAGTGGTTTCGAGATGCAGCGAATTCCCGGACCACCCGGAAAAAAACAAATGTTATACGGAGAGAAAGCATGAACGATTGAGTCAATTTCAAAATTTCCTCTATCTTCGTAACTCATAAAAAATTAGGATATGTCAGATCAAAAAGGAAACAATCGTTTGGAAGATTTTAGTTATGCACTTGGATTGAGCATCGCCGGAAATCTGATCCAATCGGGTGTAAAAACAGTTGATCCGGTAAATTTCATGAGTGCCATTGAAGATGCTTTTACCGGAAAACAACCGAAATTAAGTGTAGACCAGGCCAATAAAATTCTACAGGAATTTATGGCAGATCAACAAAGTGGTGATGGTGCCACCAACCTGGAAGAAGGCGTAAAATTTTTAGCCGAAAACCTGAAAGACCCCAAAGTAGTAGAAACAGCCAGTGGCTTACAATATACAGTTTTGGTTGAAGGAGATGGTGAAAAACCGTCACCAACTGACGAAGTTCGCTGCCACTATCACGGCACATTGATTGACGGTTCTGTATTCGACAGCTCTGTACAACGTGGCGAGCCTGCAACATTCCCGGTTAACGGAGTAATCCAGGGATGGGTTGAAGCGCTTCAAATGATGTCTGTTGGTTCAAAATGGAGATTGTTCATTCCCTCAGACCTGGCTTATGGAGAACGCGGAGCAGGTGGTTCAATCGGACCAAACACAACACTTATTTTTGATGTGGAATTATTGGAAATTGTCTAATATAATTTAATCGAGAAAAATGAATATTAAACCTGTTCTTGTAGCAGTAGCAGCTGTAACTGTATTTGCAGCGTGCCAACCAAGTGGTCGTTCTACTGCCAAATTAACGAATGCAACTGACTCAACCAGCTATGCATTGGGTGTTTTGATCGGAGATAATCAAAAGCAAAACATTGATCAAACTCCGGGAGCAAAAGACCTGAATATGGATATTCTGGTAGCTGCTTTCGAAAAGCAAATTAAAGGTGAGGAGCCTTCAATTTCATCAGAAGACGCCCGCAAAATTGTTCAGGAATACTTCCAGGGAATGGCAGCTCGCGAAGCTGACGAAAACACTAAAAAAGGTGAAGAATTCCTGGCAGCTAATAAAGAAAAATCAGGTGTTGTAACGACTGAAAGTGGTCTTCAATACGAGATTTTGACTGAAGGAACAGGCCCAAAACCAACTGCTGATCAAAAAGTGAAATGCCACTATACCGGTACACTGCTTGACGGAAAAGTTTTCGACAGTTCTGTTGAACGTGGTGAGCCAGCTGAGTTCCCTGTTAGCGGTGTGATCCCCGGTTGGGTTGAAGCATTGCAACTGATGCCTGTTGGGTCAAAATGGAAATTGTACATCCCAGGTCAATTAGCTTATGGACAACGCGGTGCAGGTGCTGATATCGGCCCGAATGAAACTTTGATTTTTGAAGTTGAGTTACTCGAAATCGTCGATTAATTCAAACTCTTAATAACTTTTTAAAATCCCCCGAAAATTAATTTTCGGGGGTATTTTTTTATCCGTACTTTTGACTTTCAATCGACAATTTTGAACAAGACATATGGAAATTAAAGGAAAAATCAACCAGCTTTTACCTGTTGCTTCAGGGGTTAGTAAAGCGGGAAACGAATGGAAGAAACAAGAATTCGTTATAGAAACTCAGGATCAATATCCGAAACAAATTTGCTTCACCGTTTTCGGTGATAAATTAAGCCTGATTGAAGGCCTTCAGCCCGGAATGGATGTCAACGTATTTTTTGATGTAGAAAGCCGGGAATTCAATGGTCGCTGGTACCACAACATAAACGCCTGGAAAGTGGAAACAGCCAGTGCCGATAACGGATCTGCTCCTCCACCCTTCACTCCCGGTGATATTCCACCAGAACCTGCTGAAGGTGATGATTTACCATTTTAAAGAAAATATACGATTTATAAAAAGAGCGGAACCTTTTGGGATTCCGCTCTTCTTTTATGCTTTTGCTGTTTTTCGCTGATTTTGAATAAATCGATCCAGAACCAATAAGAGGACGATTGCTAAAAGCGCAAAAATAAAGATCGACGGAATTTGATCAAGCCAACCTACAAGGCTCCGGCTCACATGATCCAGCAAGCCAGAGTCAGCTTGGGAAACTTTGGAAAACCATTGAGCGACCGGATTGCTGCCACTACTTCCGCTTCCGGCGTTAAGCGAAGCATACAATATAAACCCGCCAAACAAAGCGCCAAAAATCGTCAGGAACCATCTCCCAAAAATGGGTTTATACTCCGCTACAATCTCCGTTTGATGAATTTCATCCATCACCCGTTTGGTAAAATCTATCGGCGCACGTTGTGGCCGGTAATTTTGCATTAATTCTCTGAATTGTTGGTCATTTGTATCCATGATCTTTCCTTTTTAAACTGTACTAAAAATCCCCTCCTGCCAAGTTTGGTACAATAGCTCGTACATCTTTTTTCGTGCGCGATGAATCTTTACTTTAACATTGCTTTCACTCAAACCGGTAATCTGGCTGATTTCTTCCACCTTTTGATCTTCATAATAATACAAGGTGATTAAGATCTGTTCCAACTCCGGAAGCTTAGCTATCGCTTCATTTAGCTTCTTTTCAACAAAGACTTTATCCATCTCTGCCAATTGGTTGTTCAGCCAAATCTCATCCCGATCGCTTAGCTGCTGCTCGTCCATCGACCTGACTTCCAGTTTTCGCCTACGCAGCAAACTGATACACCCATTATAAGTAATGCTGTAGAGCCAGGTTGAGAATTTCGCTTTCTTTTTATACGAGTTCAAAGAACGATAGGCCTTTACAAAGCTATCCTGAGCCATTTCCTCAGCATCCTCTTCATTACGAAGCATTTTCAGTGCCAGGCCATAAACCATATCCTGGTAGTGTTCCACCAGGTATGAGAAAGATGCCGTATCTCCCTCCAACACTTTAGCAATGTAATAATGATCATCCATTTTGCTCATACATGCAATATGACGTCCGTATCCCGGCTTGGTTACAAAAAAGAATAAAAAATAATTTCGCAAATGCAGAACAAATTTTCACCCCTACTGCTGCACATTCAAAATCTCGTTCACCATTGGTAAACGAGAGACTCGAATATTAAAATGAAGGAACCAACACAAAAAATATCACAAATGTTGTAACCAGCGAAAGGAAGCTGCGTCATAAGATCGAATTTGAAAAATAAAGTAACAATTAAAAATAAAAAGTCATGTTAGCAGGTATTCTAATTCCATTAAGCTTTTTCGCACTGGTTTTCGGTTTGTTGTATATGTATTGGACTACTCGTCACAAAGAACGATTAACCATGCTTGAAAAAGGAGCCGACCCTCGTTTATTCCGCACAAAAATGCCGAATACAACGTTTTTCACCATGAAACTTGGTCTCTTATTCATTGGAGTAGCAATAGGTGTCTTGTTAGGAAGCATTTTACAAAGTACGACTAACTTAGATGAAGGAGCAGCCTACGTTTCGATGATCTTCCTATTTGGAGGTATCGGCCTCGTGGCTGGCTACATTATTCAATCCAAGAAGATAGAAAAGAAAGAAGTTTAAAGCCCTTTTTTAGTCAGTTAAATAGAAAGAGCAGTGTCAAATGACACTGCTCTTTCTATTTAATCCAAAAGGGAAGCTACTTTGTAACCAAGTCATTTCCAACAAATATTTTATAGTCTTTTATTCTTCCGGGACCATTTTCGTCCATACGCGGAACATAGGTAAACCCTGATATATCTTCCTCTCCTCCCAAATCGATTACCAGACAGTGAGGAAAATTGGGTTTCTCCGAACTCCATGATGTATGCCAATAGTTAAAAGTTTGGCCATCAATCGCGTTTTCAGCTATTCCATTTTCTCCGATTGATTCTTCACTGCTCACATAGGCAATGGTCCACTTTTGATGACTAATCGCCTCGCCTTGTGCATCGAGAATATCCAATTCAGCAATTGCTGCAAAAGGTTGTCCATTTTGCGAGCTGGTTGGTTCAATGCAAAAGAAGCGTCCTTTTACATTTTTGGGAAGCATAACCGTTTGCGATTCTCCTCCCGGCTTGAAGGCTGAAACCAAATTAGCTTTTTTGTTCTCAATGTTTAGATTTACCTTCGGACGTTTGGTTCCTGAGAAATCTTTATCCGGCCGAAGTTGATCCAATACCGGTTCTTTTACACCGGAAATAACCATCTTTTCCGGTCCAACAATATCCAGCACCATAATTTCGTTTTCGCTTTTCTTTAACCATGGTGACGGCAAATACATTGTTTGCGTAGGCCCGATGTTCCAGTAACGTCCCAAACAATGGCCATTCACCCAAACAACACCCTTTCCCCAGGTCGAAACATCAAGATAAGTATCACCAACAGTGTCAATATCGAATGTTCCTTTCCAGATTCCCGGCTTTGTATTTGGAGTTTCCGATGCCGAAAATTTCAATCCTGAAAGCCACTGATCGTTGTAGTCGATATTGAATACTTCCCATTTAGAAGTTGAAATTGTTTTGCCGTCGGCTTTAAACAGAATAGGGTCATTCAAGCCTTTGCGGTCGTGTACCTCTTTTCCGAAGTTGATACGCCCCATTGCATGCACAAAAATGTCGATTGTAGCTTCTTTTGAACGAGCAGGGATAGTTACCTGATAGTTTCGTTTACGGCGATCCATAATACCGACCTGTTCCCCGTCGACATAAACCCAGGCAAAGTCATTAGCTGCTCCAACACTCAACTTACATTCAGGGCCAGCAGAAAGTTTTGTGCGGTATATAATACTCCCCTGTGCCTGATCATAGTATTCCATTGATTTGGGTTCGCTTGTTTCAACTGCTCTGGGAAGGTTATCAAACACAGGAGCAAAACTGGTTAAAGTAACTTCCGGAAAAGCAACCATCTCCGCAGCAGCCGGAGGCTCAGATAGTGCCTCTTCATTCGGCATCAAGTATTTTGAGATAAGCTCACGCGTTTCAAAGAATTTAGGCGTAGTGTGGCCTGCTTCACTAATTGGCGCCCCGTAGTCGTAACTGGAACAATCGGGTTTAAACGGACGATCGGCGCCACCCCAAAAGCCAAAGGACGTGCCTCCGTGCGCCATGTAAATTGAAAAGGAGGCTCCTTCTTTCAACATATATTCCAAATCGCGCAAATAGGGTTCCGTGTTGCCGAAGGTATGTGGTGTTCCCCAGGTATCAAACCAACCGGAATAAAATTCGCCACACATTAGAGGACCTTCAGGCTGCACTTCCCGCAACTTTTTAAAACCATCTTCCGGATCGGCACCAAAGTTCACCACCTGAAACAGATCCTCGCGATAACCCTTTTTAAGGGTGTGTTTCGGGTTGCAGGCAAACAAAGGAACGTCGAACCCGGCGTCCAACACAGCTTGACGCATAATGCCCATATATTCTGCATCGTCAGCATAAAATCCGTACTCATTTTCAACCTGAACCATCAAAATAGGACCACCTTGCGTTATTTGAAGCGGTGTCAGAACACGACCAACTTCTTTTAGATAACGCTGACACGCGTCAACATAACGTGGATCTTTTGATCGTAATGCAATATCATCGTTCTTCAATAACCACCAGGGCAAACCTCCCATCGTCCATTCGGCACAGGTATACGGCCCTGGACGAAGGATCACCCAAAGACCTTCCTCCTGTGCCATTTTACAGAACTCGGCAACATCGGCTTGTCCTTCCCAAGTAAACTCACTGGGGGTACGCTCATGATAATTCCAAAATAAGTAAGCACAAACCGTATTCATCCCTAAAGCTTTGGTCATTTGAAGCCGTTGACGCCAATATTCTTTCGGTACGCGGGCAAAATGGAGTTCGCCACAACGAATCTGGAAAGCTTGATTATCCAGCAAAAAATCATTTTTGCCGATTTCAAACGTGTGCTTGGGAGTTTGTTCCTCCTGGCAAGAGCTTAGAGCCATTAAGCCCAAAAAACACATCGTAAAGAATACTGTACTAAGGAAGTTTATTTTACGCATAATGATCAAATAGAATTTGTAATTAGTCTTTTTCGATAAAGGAGTACAAACAAATGTATCATTTTTAGCATATCGAACCGACTCAAACAAATACTTAACAGGTTGTTTGTCGAATACGTGCTATTTTTTGTGAAAAATATATCAAGAGAAGGAATAAAACGGGAACAAATAGCGCCTGTGATTACTGCGAAAAACTGAAACTATTAATCTGTGAAGCGACAAAACCAGTTTAATTTTTCCGTGAGATCGGCCAATTAAACGGCGTCTAAAAAAAACGCTATTTCACTAGAATTTCACCTTTTGTCAACTATCTGAAAATAATCACACTAATATGAAATGAAATCAAACAAATTCTGACCAAACTATTTTTTCATTAAACATATCACGATGTTTGGCGTTACACCCTCTAATAATCGAGAAAATTATTTTATGAAAAAGAATTCAATCAATCTAATTGCGCTACTGCTTATTTCAAGCTTTATTTATTCCTGCTCTGACGATAGCGATGACTCTGTCACTTCAACAACCGACCTGGGCATAGCGGCAAGTGCCGATGCAGACATGGGAAGTTCTAACTCGTATTCAAACCAGGTAGACATCCAGGTTTACTATTGGAACATGCCGGGTGATGCTTCAACCTATGGAAGTTTAAGAGATGCCATTGCGTATCTCGATGCCAATCATGATGGCTTAACCGACGTTTTTATGGCTACCGGGGAGTACTTGCTCGACGGAGAAGTGGACTGTATCCTGGCTTTAAACGACGGCAATGGCGGTTTCTACAATTCCCGCTCAGAGTTTAACGACGACATGCCTCCGGCAACGCACGCCCGCAAAACCATTGCCGGAGATTTTAACAACGATGGACTGACCGACCTTTTCGTGTTTGACCACGGTTACGATGCCAATCCCTATCCGGGCAGCTATTGTAAATTAATCATTCAAGATTCGGCTGGCTCGTTCAGTTGGAGCCGTATGAGCGAAAAAGGCTTCTTCCATGGAGGTGCTGCGGCCGATATTGATAACGACGGAGACCTTGATATTTTTGTGGGGGGACATGATCCATTTTTCTACATAAACGATGGAAACGCCAATTTCACTGCTACTACCGATCGTTTCGACAACAGCATCGATAAAGTGTTTACCGCGGAGCTAATCGATGTTGACGAAGATGGCTACATTGATTTATTGGTCGGCGCGCACGAGCAAGATGGAGACGGTACCTCAATCTACTGGGGTAGAAGTACCGGGTCATACACTAAGGCCGATCGAACTATTTTAACCGCTTACACCTCTTATGGCACGGTGTTGGATTTCGATGCAGCCGACTTTGATAACGATGGCGATCGTGACCTGGTCGTCAACCGCACTGGCGGAGGCAGCAGCAACTTCTACGTTGGTAGTATAATTCAATTACTGGAAAATGAAGGAAACCGCGCTTTTACTGACGCAACAAGTCAAATAGATGTTCCCGGCGGATCAGAAATAGCCTGGTTTCCTTGGTTGAGAGTGCAGGATATCGATGATGATGGCGACATTGACATTTTCCCCGACGACTTGGGAGATAACTTCAAACTAGTGAACGACGGATCAGGCAACTTTACGAAAGAAGCGATTTACAACTACTAAGATATTGATCAAAATGACCGACACAAAAAAGATGGAATTTTAACATTGAAATTCCATCTTTTTTGTGTCGTATTTGTATAAAATAAAAACGAGGACCACTCTGATGAGCAATCCTCGTTAAGCGGTGCGGACGGGATTCGAACCCGCGACCCCCGGCGTGACAGGCCGATATTCTAACCAGCTGAACTACCGCACCTAAAAGTACTTTTATTCATCGAAAATGCGGTGCGGACGGGATTCGAACCCGCGACCCCCGGCGTGACAGGCCGATATTCTAACCAGCTGAACTACCGCACCAAATTGAATGGTTTTTCGTCGATTTTAAAAGTACTTTTTCTTAGAACGAACCTCCTGAAATCCGTTTCTCAAAAGGCTTTGCAAATATAGAGTTTCTTTTTTTCTCTGCAATAGGAATGAAAAAAAAATAGCTAAAAATATTCGCTTCTTTTTTCACTCTAAAAATAACAGACTAAGTATCAGTCAGAATGAATAGCAAGTTAACTAATCAAATTTTTTTCATCCAGTAGTTTTTCGCCATTCCACCGGTAAGCTGTCAATTTCCCACACCGACTAACACATGAATCTAAACAGCAAACATTTGATTTAATGATACTTGCAGCATCTCTCATGCAGTAGTGCCCAAAAAACACAATCGGATCATCTACCGGATACGGATTGCGATGATTTACAATCTCTTGTGGAATATGATAATCCGGTAACTCAAATCGGCTTTCAAAGGACAGAGATTGAAAGGTTTTTCCCTCCGGGTTTTCCCACCAACGAGATCGAAACGAACGGTGAGCACGTCCCTCTTTATCAAAAATCAACAAATCGTGGGGTAACTGGAAGTCGATTCCTTTGCAGGTTTCCCAAAAAGCCTTCGATAAAGGGTGATTATTTTTAGCAATCAACTTAAGTGATTTCTTCTTCAATTTGGGCTCATCCAGGTTTTCCTTTAGAAGAGCAATATTATCGTCCTGCCAACAAGCGTGAACCAAACGGATACCTTCAAACTCCAAGTACATTGGAAGTGTTCTCATCCACGCAATGTGATCTTTCCACTTGCCACGTTCGCTTGCAAATTCAGCCAGGGTTGGATTCAAATCTAAGCGCAATCGCGACCACTTTTTACTGATATGCTTTCCTTCTTTATCCAGTAAGCTGTAAAAAAGCGCGTTCACTTCGTGATTTCCAAGAATGGCATAAGCTGCACCATTCTCAACCATATCACGAATAATTTGGATGGTTTCTTTTATTCTGGGTCCGCGATTGATAAAGTCGCCCAGAAAAATTGCCTTACGCTCGGGGTGACTGTACAATTTGCCATTCGATGTATACCCCATCTGTTTTAGCAAATCTTTCAGCATTCCGGCCTGGCCATGTACGTCTCCGATTATATCATACATAGGAACAAAAAAGCCCGGTTTTAGCCGGGCAATTTATTACTTTTTTCATGAAATGCAATCTTATAACGGATTACAATTATAAAGATTTAACGTGTCAGATTTTGTTCTATAAACTGACCTAGTGCCTGATACTTTTCATAAATGACCTGGTATTTGACAGCATTTTCAGGAATTGGGTGATATTCGGATTCAAATCCTCCACCCATTTTTTCCTGAGCCTCGTCGGTTGTTGCATAAATACCGGCAACAACGGCAGCAGCCATCGCTGAACCTAAAGCACAGGCTTGCTCTGAGCGGGCAACTTTAATTGGCATATTCAGCACGTCACAAACAATCTGCATCACCAACTTCGATTTTTTAGCAACACCACCTAAGGCAATTACACCTTTAATTGGTACACCTTGCTCGATGAAACGATCAACAATGGCTTTCGAACCGAAAGCAGTCGCTTCAACCAAAGACCGGAATATACGCGGTGCGTCTGTTCCCAGACTTAAACCGGCCAATGCTCCTTTTAGGTTTTGGTTGGCATCGGGTGTACGACGACCATTCATCCAGTCAATCGCCAATACGCCTTTTTCATCGATTGGTAATTCTTCCGCAGCCTTACTAAGCTCCAAAATCATTTTGTCAGAAAGCTCCTCCAACACTTTTTCACGAGTAGCCTCATCAAGCAATTCAGTCTGACCAATAACCTGCGCTGCAGGCCACATCAAAACCTTTTTAAACCACGCGTAAATATCGCCAAAAGCAGATTGGCCGGCTTCCATTCCGAGCATACCCGGCACAACCGATCCGTCAACCTGTCCGCAAATACCGGCAATCAGTTTATCACCCACTTCTTCGGTTGGGGCAACCAACATATCACAAGTTGAAGTTCCCATTACTTTACTCAGATAATAAGGTTCAATTTGTGCACCAACAGCTCCAAGGTGTGCATCGAAAGCGCCTACACCAACTACAACATCAGTTGATAAGCCAAGCTTTTCGGCCCATTCAGGAGTCAAGTTGCCTACAGCGACATCACAGGTATATGTTTCTTTAAACAAGCGATCGCGCAATCCGCTTAAAATCGGATCAAGAGCCACTAAGAACTCTTCGGTAGGTAAACCACCAAAAGCCTCATGCCACATCGCTTTATGGCCAGCCGCACAACGGCTACGCTTCATTGTCTTTGGACGTGTTTTACCGGTTAAAACAGCCGGAATCCAGTCGCAATGTTCCACCCATGAGTTGGCAGCACGCAAGACACCTGCATCAGCACGTGACACATGCAAAATTTTTGACCAGAACCATTCAGAAGAATAAATTCCACCTTCGTACATGGTGAAGTCAATCTTCCAGTTTTTAGCCAAAGCATTGATCTCATCTGCTTCTTTTACGGCTGTATGGTCTTTCCAAAGCACAAACATGGCATTTGGATTTTCTTCAAAACCAGCAGTCAGAGCCAATGGGGTTCCTTTTTCGTCAACAGCTACCGGAGTCGAACCTGTTGTGTCGATTGAAATACCAACGATATTTTCAGCCACTCCGGCCGGAGCTTGTTTCAGGGCTTCAATAACCGTGTATTCCAATCCTTCCAGGTAATCCAACGGGTGCTGGCGAAACTGGTTTTCATGAGGAACGCAATACATCCCTTTCGCCCAACGTGGGTAAGGAAATACAACGCTGGCAATTTCTTCTCCGGTTGCCACGTCTACAATTAATGAACGTACCGAGTCAGATCCATAATCTAAGCCGATCGTATATTTAGTTTGGGTCATCGCAAATTAGTTTTTAATTTTTTATTGAATTCAGGAATGCCGCCGCTTTCAGTTCTTCCAAAGAACCAACAAACAGCGAAGGTCTGATACCTTATTTTTGACCGTAATAAGCATTAGCGCCGTGTTTGCGCAAAAAGTGCTTATCCAGCAATGTTTGAGACATTTCAGTATTTGGGTTAAGCTGGAAAGAGCGGAAAGTCATTTTCGCAACTTCTTCCATGACTACAGCATTATGAACTGCATCATGCGCATCCTTACCCCATGAAAACGGAGCATGGTTATTCACCAAAACACCTGGAACATAATCCGGATTTAAACCTTTGAAACATTCAACGATTACATTTCCGGTTTCGAGTTCATAAGCGCCCTTAATTTCTTCGTCAGTCATTTTACGGGTACAAGGAATTTCGCCGTAAAAGTAATCAGCCTGGGTGGTTCCAATATTCGGAATTGCTTTTCCGGCTTGCGCCCAGCTTGTAGCCCATTCGGAGTGCGTATGGACAATACCACCAATATTTTCAAAATTTTTATATAAAACCAAGTGTGTCGCCGTATCTGATGATGGCTTATATTTTCCTTCCACAACGTTTCCATCCAAGTCGAGAACAACCATATCATCCGGACTCATGCCGTCATAGGCAACACCGCTGGGTTTAATCACAACCAACCCTTTTTCACGGTCAATCCCGCTCACATTTCCCCAGGTAAAAATAACCAGCCCGTGTGCGACCAAGTCTAAATTTGCCTGACAAACCTCTTCTTTCAATTTTTCTAACATCTTTTCTTCTTTTTAAATTGAATCGGAACTCCTTCCATTGATTTAAAAACACAGCAGGACAATTGCACCACCTGCCGGAATAAAAGAGAAAGGAACCGGCCACCTTTGAAGTGTACCGGGTTCCAATCTGTTATTGTTATATGCTACTCATGATTCAATATTCCGAGCGTTATTACCAAAAGTAAATGTAGAAGGCTACAGTAATACCAATGATAACAACAGAATGGACGACATCCCACTTATTCCAACTGCGGCGAGTTGCTTCTTTGTCTTCGCTGGATGCAGATGAGAATGTTAAACCTTTCAATTGTTCTGGTGAAGCAGGCTTTGTAAACTTACTAACCACCATTACAACAATAATACTGAAGACTAACATACCACCACTGAAGAACAACCAGTTGATGTCGTAGAACAAGGTATAAAAGAAGTTATTCACTCCTTTTTCAGCAGCCCAAAGCTTTACATCAGTATAACCGGCATGTCCGGCCAAGGTCGAATATAATACTTTAGCACCTAAACGCGTTACACCGACAATAAATCCGGCGATCATCCCCCACATACCACCTTTGGGTGTTGGTTTCGATGACAGGATACCCAATAGGAAGGCCGCCGCAATACCCGGTGCCAATACCGATTGAACGTCCTGCAGGTAAGTATATAATACATCACCGATGCTACGCATAATCGGGATCCAAAGGATACCCAAAATAACAATCACGACTGTTGCCATACGACCTACCCGAAGTAATTTCGATTCGCTTGTATCGGGTTTATATTTTTTATAGAAGTCGATGGTAAACAACATCGCCGACGAGTTAAAAAGAGACGCTAATGAACTCATCAAGGCAGCCAGAATACCGCAAACAACCAATCCTTTAACACCGGCGGGCAAAAGTTTCGCTACCAGAGTTGGGAATGCAGCATCGGCATTTGGAGCACCTCCGTCCATCAAAGGCAGGAAGCTACCTGTTTTTTGATGTATCGCAAAGGCAATCATACCAGGAATCATGAAAAGGAACACCGGAGTTAATTTCAGGTAAGCGCCGAAGATGGTACCGCGACGAGCTTCCCGTTCGTTTTTCCCTGACAAAACCCGTTGTACGATAAACTGGTCGGTACACCAATACCAGAAACCAATTACTGCAGATCCCATGAATACACCTAACCACGGGAACTGAGAATCCCGGTTACTCCGAATTAGGTTGGCCATGCTATCGCCATAATCGTTAACAGGAACAGCTCGGGTGATGCGCATCATTTCGCCCCATCCACCTACTTCTTTCAAGCCTAGATATACAATGATAATAGAACCCAACAACAAGATAGGAGTCTGAAGAACAGAAGTGTACAACACGGATTTCATCCCGCCGATTACGGTATAAACAGCTGTCAATAAAACCAAGCCAATCGCTGAGATCCAGAAGAAGTCGATTCCCCACATGGTTTCAATTCCGAAAACCTGTTGGAAAACCAATCCACCGGCATAAACAGTAACAGCAACTTTGGTTAATACATAGCTAATTAAGGAGATCAGGGAAAGAATTGTCCTTGATTCTTTGTTATACCGTCGTTCGAGGAACTCAGGCATAGTTGACACCATACTGCGTGAATAGAAAGGTACAAAAACCCATCCGAGGATAAGAATCATCCACCCTTGAATCTCCCAGTGTGCCATTGCCATCCCACTGGAGGCACCGGCACCAGCCAATCCGATTAAGTGTTCTGATCCGATGTTCGACGCAAAGATTGATGCACCGATTGCGATCCAGGAAGCATCGCGACCCGCCAGGAAGTAGTCACCTGAAGTTTCTTCTTTTTGGAGGAAAACCCAAGTAATAATTCCGATTAAGGCTAGCGCGAAGATCCCAATAACGATCCAGTCTAATAAAGCCATTTAGTTATAGTTTTAGATTATTTATAGTTGATTAAATTCCTTTAGCCAGGTGATAATACAAGTCATTCCACTTCAATTCTTTCTTGAATTCCGGAATTGTAGTGTCCTTATCGATAACGATAGCCTCAATGCCTGCCATTTCTGCAAAATCCTGCAAATCTTCAACGGTTAAGTCGTATGAGAAACTTGTATGGTGTGTTCCGCCTGCTAAGATCCACGCAGCTGCACCAACTTCAAAGTTTGGTTGCGGAATCCAAAGTGCACTAGCTACAGGAAGCTTAGGAAGCTCTTTTGATTCGATACAATCAACAGCGTTAATAATCATACGAAAACGGCTACCCATATCGACAACAGTTGCTGCAACGCCAGGACCGGTTTTGCTGGTAAATACCAAACGAGCAGGATCATTTTTACCGCCAATACCCAATGGGTGAACTTCTAATTTTGGTTTGTGGTCAGCAATTAAAGGACAAACTTCCAACATGTGTGCTTGTAAAATTGCACTGTTTTCGCCATCAAAGTTCAAGGTGTAATCTTCCAGGAAAGAACATCCTTTGTAATTAGGCATCCCTTGGCTCATAAACCACATCTGACGACACAAAGCAGCTGTTTTCCAGTCACCTTCGGCACCAAAGCCATATCCGTCAGCCATCAAACGCTGAGAAGCCAACCCTGGCAATTGATCTACACCCTCTAAATCGTCGAAGTTCGTCGTGAAAGCTTTTGCACCTTTTTTCTCCAGGTAACGACGCAAACCAATTTCGATACGCGCTGCTTTTACCACTTGTTCGCGGTCTTTACCACCTTCTTTACAGTTGTCAGCCAACTCGTAATCTTGCTCATATATTTTAACCAATGCAGCTACGTCTTCGTCGCTTACGTTATCCTGAACAGATACGAAGTCTGCAATCGGGCTATAGTCAACATGGTAACCGAAAACTCTCTCAGCTTCAACTTTGTCACCGTCTGTTACAGCAACGTTGTTCATTTGGTCGCCGAAACGAATGATCAACATGTCTTGAGAATCAGCCCATGCAGCAGCGACGCGTGACCAGCCAGCTACTTTTGCAACAACTTTAGGATCTTGCCAGTGACCGACAACAATTTTGCGTTCCATACGCATACGAGACATGATGTGGCCAAACTCTCTATCACCGTGTGCACTTTGGTTCAGGTTCATGAAATCCATGTCGATATCGTTCCATGGAATTTCTTTGTTGTATTGTGTATGTAAGTGAAGAATTGGTTTACGTAATTCCTGAAGTCCGTGAATCCACATTTTCGCAGGCGAGAACGTGTGCATCCAGGTAATTACACCGATGCAGTTTTCTGCACTATTTGCTTGTTTACAAATTGTATGAATTTCTTTTGATCCTACTCCGGTAGGTTTAACAACTACTTTTACCGGGATATCTGAAGATTGGTCGAATGCAGCAGCAATTTCTTTTGAATGTTCTGCAACTTGTTCCAACGTTTTTGGACCGTACAAGTGTTGACTACCTGTTACAAACCAAACTTCTAATTTATTCAAATCCTGTGTTGACATTGTGATAAAATTTAAGCGTTATTTTATTGATTTATTTCTCTTTATACTTTTATAATTCTTCCAATTTCCTTATCCGGCATTTCTGCATTTTCATCGTAGCTGTAATAAAATGCACCCTTTTTCGATTCGGTTGAATCTTTCTTGTTGTGACGTTTCAAGACTCCCAGAGACAAAACCTTTTTTCTGAAATTTCCTGGATCCATACTGCGGAGAAAGATTGCTTCGTACAAGCCACGCAATTGTGTGAGGGTAAACATTTCGGGCAATAATTCAGGCCCTATAAGCTGATAACCGGCTTTTTGCTGCAATTTAGCCAAGGCTTTACTTACAATTTCGTCGTGGTCAAAAATCAAATCCGGTTTGTCTTTAATCGAAAACCAGTCAGCACCATACTGATGAACAATTTCTTCATCGTGATCGTCCAAACGAATCAAAGCGTAATAGGCTATACTGATTACCCGGGCCGCTGTCTCACGATCGGGTTTCGAGAAGGCTGCCACCTGATCCATGTAAATTTCATCAAGGCCGGTTGTTCTTTTCAATATTCGTTCGGCCGCTTGGTCTGATGATTCATCCTTCTGAATAAACCCTCCCAGCAATGACCAATTTCCCTTTGAAGGTTCAAAACTCCTCGGGTATAATAAGAGTTTCAAATCGCCATCCTTGTATCCAAAAATTACACAGTCGACAGCGACATAATGCTGGGGGTGCTCCCCATACAATTCATTTAGCAGAGTTTGATTATTCAGTTCCATCGGCATCAAAATTATAAAAGTACAACTTACTTTTATTGTCTTTTTCAGTTTTTTTTCGCTATAATGTTTTACAACATAAAAGGCCCATCAAACAATCCGAAGACAGTCTCATGAGCCTTATATATTATCAAGCTAAGCAACCCTGTTGGATCGCTTAGCAGTATGTATTACTATTTATAACACAGGAATATCTTTATTCACATTTTTACTACCAATCAGTGAATAATAAAATAGGTAAGCCAGTCCAAGGAATGGAACCCAGTAGGAAACCATATACCCCATATTGTCAGCCACCGCATTTTGGACTAGTGGTAAAATACCACCTCCAACGACCATCGTCATAAAAATACCGGAAGCAGATGCTGTAAATTTCCCCAAGCCTTCAACTGCCAAATTAAAGATTCCACCCCACATTACAGAAGTGCAAAGTCCAATCAAAACAAGGAACATGGCATTAATAGGTACATTTGCCAATCCCAATGAGATACCATTGGCTGTACTTTGAAATACAGGAATTGAAACAGTGGTTGTAATCGGTAAAACAATTGCCATAAGAGCCAAAATCATACCAATACCTGAGGCTGTAATCAACATCGTCTTACTCGAAACCTTTCCTCCAATAGACGCACCGACAAAACGCCCAACAAGCATCAAAAGCCAATAAGTTGCAACAACGGTACCTGCTGTTGCAGCGTCCAGGCCTCCGGCGTTAGCATCTGCCAGAAAGAAGAACATAGTTCCGGGAACACCAACTTCTACTCCAACATAAATACCAATTCCAACGGCTCCCATCACAAAGTGGCGGAATGACCAGGCACTATATTTTGACTTTTCTTTTACTTCTTCTCCGGTTGACAAGTGTGGTTCAGGAATACTTACAAAAGAAAGTACGATACCTACTAACGCAAAAATCCCCATTGCCGTGAACATGACAGGGTTTACATCTTTAATTGATGTATTAGAGGTTACGACACCGACTAACATCCCAACTAACAAAGGAACCGAAGTACCCATCAATGAGTTAAAAGTAGCACCTACCTGAAGAAGTTGGTTTCCTTTTTTTCCGCCGCCACCAAGCGTATTCAACATCGGATTCACAACGACATTTAAAATACACATTGAGAAACCGGCAATGAAAGCACCTAGCAAGTAAACCAAGAAACTTTCAGCTATTCCGGACATATACTGCACGCCAACTCCAACAAAACCAACAACAATACCAAGCAATGCTGTTTTCTTGTAACCAATTTTCTCTAACAGTTTACCGGCAGGGATTCCCATAAATAAGTATGCCAGGAAGTTCGCAAAGTTCCCCAACATGCCTAAGAAATTCGAAGCCTGAAATTGAGACTTCACAACAACGCCCATTGGCGCAGCCAGATTCGTTACAAACGAGATCATACCAAAAAGTAAGATCATCATTAAAATCGGCAATCCATAACTTTTCTTTTGAGTCATAATAAATTAAGGTTTAGTGGTTGATTTAAAACCATTAATAATTTTAAAATTGTATTGCTTTAGGTTAAATAAAACGCTCTCTTATGTCATGAAAACACACTGCTCAACTGCTATATGTATTTTTGACATTTTAAATGCGAACCAAAAGTAAAGTATTTTTTAATCCCTCAAAACTATTTCAACCCAATTTTGGAGGACGAATGAAGCCGAAAAATCAAGACTAATTTGTCTTTTAACTCAGGAACAATACTCGAGTGCTCCAAAGATTCCCGTTGTCAGATTTCCTTTCAAAAGACAAAAACACAACAAGCATAAAAATGGAGATCATCTTGTCTCGGCAAGGCTTATCATTCCCTAAAAACATAAAAGAGGCGGTCAAACTTGGTTTGCCGCCTCTTATCTGACTATATGGTATGTCTTTAACTTCTGATTTTTGATCCTTTAGTTGCAAAGAACACCAGGTAAAGGTAATACACAAACAAACAACAAACAGCAGCAATCACTGTTCCTGTTGCCGTTTGAATAGCCCCCATGATTGGCATTAAAATAGCTGCACCAATTACTGAAGTTGCGATAATTCCGGAAGCCACATCTGCATGAGGTCCCAGGTCTTCCAAAGCCAAACTGTAGATCACTGGCCACATAATTGAGTGGAATAATCCAGTTCCCAGGAACAACCACATGCTAACATTACCGGTTAACAAAATTGCACCAGTCAACATTGCTGCACCACCGATCGCACAAATCGAAAGGATCAATGATGGCTTGGCTTTCTGAAGAACAAAAATACCAATCAAACGACCAACCATTAAACCACCCCAATAAAATTTCAGCATATCAGTGGTTGAAGTTGTAATCACAGCACCCGTCTTATTCGCAAAATCGGCAAAGAAACTTGGAATCCCAATTTCAATTCCCATGTATACGAAGATGGCCAATGAGCCCAACCACACGTGTGTGTATTTAAACGCACTTGACTTATGTTTTTCGTCACTTGCCTTTTCAGCCGCTTTTTGCTCGCTTTTAATATCAGGCAGTTTCAGGAAAAACATGATCACAAGAATAACCGTCGTTGCAATACCGATACCAATGAACGGATTTTTCACAATATCCTTGATCGCTGAATTTTCCAATACCTGGCCAGGTGCAAGCTCAGGAGTCACCAGCAAAATCGAAACAAAGATCGGAGCGATTACTGTTGCAACTGAATTCAAAGCATTGGTCAAAGTCAACCGACTTGCTGAACTTTCTTTAGGTCCTAATGCAACCACGTAAGGAGCAGCGGCAACCTGAAGAATAACAACACCAATGGCGAAAATTGAAACAGCACTCAAAAAGCCGTAGTATCCCAAAGCAACGCCGGGAATACAAGCGAAGAATCCGAGTGCAATCATCCCCAAACCGGAAAATATTGAAAAACGATAGCCAATTCTCTTAATTAAAAATCCAACTGGCACCGAAAGCACGTAGGCTCCGTAAAAAAAGGTATTCGGCAATTGTTTTTGAACGTCGTCCAGACCGAACGCGTTTTTCAGAAACTCAATTGTTGAGTTATTCATCGTTGTAATAAAGCCGAATAAAAAGAACAGCGAGGCCATTACAATCAACGGGAACAAATACTTGTTTTTGCTCATTTCTTTTAGTTTTTTGGTCTAAGTTTATAGTTGTTACAGGTCTAATTTGATCGAACCATTTGAGCGGATAAACAATTTATGACATTTGCCTTCACCATAAACGTGTTCCAAAGTAGAAACATATTTATCCAGTAAATCCTGCGGTACAAAAGCTTGAATGGTTCCGCCGAATCCACCGCCATGAACACGCCATGCGCCTTTTCCTTTCAGAACCATTTCACTCAATGCAAGTCCCAAAGAAACCACCTGTTCGTCTTTGTGCACCACATCGTAAATATTCTGATTGTACATGTATGAGCTGTAACCAGACTCAACCACCATTTTCAAGAAGCCTTCAAAATCGTTGTTTTCCAAAGCAGCGACCTGATCAACCACACGTTGATTATCTCCCTGGAAGTGATAAGCGCGCAAAATTGCACGGTCACCTGTTTTTTCACGAATTGCAGGAATCTTGTCTACAATTTGTTCCAAAGTTACTTCACGCAAAACACTGGCACCTAACTCAGCGGCAACCGATTTCATTTCAGTTGGTAATGATGCGTATTCAGCTTGAGATGCCGGATCGTCGTGGCCACCACCAACATCAGTAATAACCAATGCAAAACCGGTAGAAACAAAGTCAAAATCAACTTCTTTCACAATCGGATTAGCCGGATCTTTAAAATCGATAGTAATCAAACCACCAACAGAACAAGCTGTTTGGTCCATCAAACCACAAGGTTTTCCGAAGTAGTTGTTTTCTGCCCACTGACCAATAATGGCATTTTCAACAGCACTCATTTTTCCATCGTTGAACAGACTATTTACAATAGCACCAATCAACACTTCAAACGAAGCAGAAGAACTCAAACCGGAACCTTTCGGCACACGACCTTCAATGCAAGCATCGAAGCCACCAATTTGGTAGCCCAGCTCTTTCATGCGAGCGCAAATACCTTTCACCAAACTTGTGGATGTGTAGAACAAACTTTCGTCGATTGACAAATCGCTCAAGTCAACCTGAAATTCAGGATATCCGGCTGAAGTAATGCGAATAACGTTTGTTCCGTTGGCCGAAGCCACAGCAATATTGTCAAGGTTTACGGCTCCTGCCAAAACGCGGCCGAAATTGTGATCGGTGTGATTACCACCAATTTCTGTACGCCCCGGTGACGTAAACAAACTTACATCGTCTGTTCCGTAAATTTTCTCAAAATCAGTCATCAAAGCAGCATAACGATCTGCTTGCGTTTTTAATACAGGTGCTTCTGTTCCATAAAGTTCCTGAAACAATGGATTTTGTCCTCCATTGATCTTTTCTACTAAAGAACTAATTTTAGTCATAATCTATTTAATTGTTTTATTGGTGTTTATAATGTACGCTAGGTAATTCTCTTAATCGACGGGCTGCTTGCTCAGCTGTAATATCACGTTGGGGAGTCGCCAACATTTCGTAACCGACCATAAATTTTTTTACGGTAGCCGAACGCAACAATGGTGGATAAAAATGCATGTGTAAATGCCACTCGGGATAGTCCTTCCCATCGGTTGGCGCTTGATGCAAACCAGCAGAATAGGCAAATGATGTCTCAAACAGGTTGTCATATTTCACAGTCAACTGCTTGTAAATATCAGCCAAGGCAGTCCGTTCGTCATCGGTCAACTGCAAAATGTTCTGCACCGGACGCTTACTGATGATCATTGTTTCGAATGGCCAAACAGCCCAATAGGGTACTAAGGCAACAAAATGCTCATTCTCGGCCAGCAGTCGCTCTTTCTTCTCGAGCTCAGACGCCAAATAATCGCCCAACAGTGTGCGGCCATTCTTTTCGAAATATGTTTTTTGAGTAACTGATTCTTTTTCGGGTTCAACAGGAACCGAAGATGACGACCAAATTTGCCCGTGCGGGTGCGGATTTGAGCAGCCCATGATGGAACCTTTATTTTCAAAAATCTGTACGTAGTTGATCATTTCGTTGCTGCCGAGCTCTTCAAACTCGCGGCACCAAACATCAACAACTTTCCGAATATCTTCAACTTCCATTTCCGGAATGGTCAAACTGTGGTTATCGCTAAAGCAAATTACTTTACAAATGCCACTTTCACTTTTCGACTGAAACAAGCTTTCGCTGGTTCCGCCATCCGGCGTATCAGTCAGTAACGCACTAAAATCGTTTGTAAATACAAAAGTTCCTTTGTAATCCGGATTTTTGTGTCCCCCTACCCTTTCGTTTCCGGCACATAAATAGCAATCCGGATCGTAAGCAGGACGTTCTTCAACTACGGTCTTTTCAACTTGTCCCTGCCAAGGGCGTTTTGAGCGATGAGGAGAAACTAAAATCCAGTCGTTTGTTAACGGATTAAATCGTCTGTGAGGGTGATCTTCAATATTGAATTGTGTCATAAAATTTAAGTTTTTACCACTGGTAGGTACTGGTGGGTAAAATTAGAAATTTAAGCCAAGTCCGTTTCGGTTAAGTTTATGTTGTAGAGCATATGCTCTCTTTGTCATAAAGATTTCCTGCGAATTAATGCTGCGGGATTTGGTATTTGAGTCTGGCTCTTCTCTGTAATCATCTTTGCAAGCGTTTCTCCCATCTGTGAAAAGTCGGTTGAAATCGTAGTAATTCCGCCAGCTACAACCTCTTTCAGCATAGTATCATTAAAAGATACAATCCCAAGATCAACACCAAGCTCAAAGTCCTGTTCAGCTGCCATTTTCACCAATCGAACAAGGTTCCGATCAGAAGGAACGAAGTATGCTTCGCCTTTTTTAATGGTACGATTCAGGAGACTTCGGATAACTTCAAACCGGATGGAACGCTCTTCACAAAACTTCCGAAAGCCATTCATTCGTCCTTCCGGTTCCTTACCGCCGGGAAAAATCATAACCAGCTTTTCGTACTTCCGAAGCAAAGCCTCTCCATCAACCAACGCATCGTAAATATCCGTTTCAAAATCCTGATAAACGACAGGATATGGTTTCAAGTCTGCTTTCAACCGATCCAAAATATAAACCTTGTCGTCAGGTAAAGCAGCAAGAATATCAGAAGTGTAATCGAAAGTCGCCGGCATAATCACATACGAAGTATATTTACCAACACTGGCTGCAATCAGGTCTTTAAACAGTTGGTAATTGAAGTGATGGAAATAAATATCGACAGTCGTGCGATCGTCAAGTGAATTCAAAAATGAGGTGTACAAATCTTCCTTAAAAGCGTTTAATTCGTCGAACAGCACAAAAATGCGCTCAGTCACGGTAACATCAACACTATTAATATAGTATCCTTTCCCGGGGATTGAGCTAATAACACCTTTGGCTTTTAGTTCGTTAAAAGCAACCATCACGGTATCACGCGACAAATCGAATTCAGCACATATTTGATTTAATGAAGGTATCTTATCGCCGACCTTAAGTTCGCCTGTAGAGATGGCCTGATAAATGGAGTTTATAATTTGACGATACTTGGGAATGCCGAGTGAATCATCAATTTGTATATTTTTCACAATCGTTAAATTAGCATACGTTTAGTACTCAAAAATATAAAAATTTTCAAAGAAGATAGCAACCAGTACCTACCAGTATGAAATAATATTAGCTATATTTGTCATTGAACTTAGAAAAAAATCCATAAAATCTCTTGCTGCCGAGGTTTGCAAACAACCTAAAGGCGCAGCGTTGAAAACAACATTATACTATGAAAATAACCAGTAAAACATTCGGAAAAACCAAAGATGGCCAGGAAGTCAGCATCTTTACCCTGGAAAATGAAAAACAAGTTTCCATCAATATCAGCAATTACGGAGCGTTGATAACTTCGATTTATGCTCCCGACAAAACCGGGAAAATAGAAAATATTGTATGCGGGTTCGAGAAGCTTGATGATTACCTAAGTGAAGCCTACTTGGGTAGCTACCCCTATTTCGGATGCCTAATCGGCCGTTTCGGAAACCGTATTGCCAATGGCAAATATACGATTGATGGTGTTCAGTACACTGGCGCGATCAACAACGGCCCGAACCATTTGCACGGTGGATTAATCGGATTTGATCGCAAAATATGGTCGACTGAAACGTTTGAAATGGAAGGCAAAGTAGGCTTAAAACTGAGCTATTTAAGTCCTGACGGAGAAGAAGGCTATCCGGGCAACCTGAAAGTTAGCTGCACCTACACGCTGGATCAAGACAGCAAATTGGAAATCAGTTATGAAGCTGAAACGGATAAAACAACGATTGTCAACCTGACCAACCACAGCTATTTCAACCTTACGGGCGGAAAAGAAAATATTCTGAATCACGATCTTGAATTGAACGCGAAAAAATACACAGAAGCTGTTGAAATGATCCCTACGGGTAAGATTGTTTCGGTCGAAAACACCGTTTTCGATTTTACGTCAACAAAAAAGTTAGGACGCGACATTGCTGGTTTGGCCGATGGTTACGATCTCAACTTTGTATTGGACAATGACGAAGGCCGATTGGTTTACGCCGGATGCCTTTCTGAAGAAAAAAGCGGACGCCAGGTCAAAGTATACACCACCCAACCGGGTATTCAACTTTACACGGGGTACTGGATTCCGGAACTGACGATTGACGGCAAGAGTAAATTTGGCAGCTATGCTGGTGTTGCCTTGGAAACACAGCATTACCCGGACTCTCCAAACCACGATAATTTTCCGACAACAGAGCTAAAGCCCGGTGAAAAGTATAGTGAAAGTACCATCTACCAGTTTGGAACGTTATAGATCACCAGGCTCGTTCGTCATCTTACAAACCACTTTTACCGATGGTTTTTAAGCACAATACATACGAAAGCTATTGTTTTAACACTCATATTCGAAAGAGGCCGTTGGCCTCTTTTTTTGTGCTTCGTAACAGGCTTAGTTGGTACAAGCTTAATTTCCCTATTTTTGCCTTCTAGTTTTTTCAAATTTCACCAACGAATAATGAAAACGATCATCGAACTATTTGAAACCAGCGTAACCAAATTCCCGAACAATGTGTACCTGTGGGAGAAGAAAAAGGGCAAATTTGCTGGTTTGACTTATAAAGAAACACACCAGAAAGTACTCCAGTTTGCAGCAGGCCTGATCGACATGGGTGTCAAGAAAGGTGACCGTATCGGGCTAATATCCGAAGGCCGAAACCAATGGATCATCAGCGAATTGGGCATTTTATACGCCGGAGCAATCAATGTTCCTTTGTCAGTGAAGCTTGATGCTCAAACCGAAATCAAGTTCAGGCTTGAGCATTCCGGGTGTCGTTTCGTAGTTGTATCAGCAGGACAAGCGCCAAAAATTGAAGAGATCCGGAACGATTTACCGCAGCTGGAAGCTGTCATTCACCTGGACGAGAAAGAAGAACCCCTTGAAAACGATATTTATTATTGCGATGTAATGCAACAAGGCAAAACCCTGCTGCACAGCGACCGACAAGCTGTCGTGCAATCCTATCAATCAATCGCGCCAAATGATTTGGCCAATATCTCTTACACCTCGGGAACAACAGCCGACCCGAAAGGTATTATGCTTTCGCACCTGAACTACACAGCGAATGTAATTCAGTCGAGTACACTGATGGACATCACACCCGACTGGAAAACACTGGCATTTCTTCCGTGGGATCACGCGTTTGCACATACCGCCTGTCTTTACTGTTTTATGTATTTCGGTGCCAGCGTTGCATCGCTTGAGGTCGGCTCAACTCCAATGGAAACGTTGAAGAACATCCCCAAAAACATAAATGAAATTAAGCCGCGAGTACTAATGAGCGTTCCGGCCATCGCCAAAAACTTTCGAAAAGGCATTGAGTCGAACATTCGAAAAAAAGGCCCTAAAGCAGAAAAGCTCTTCAATCACGCGTTAAAAGTAGCTTATAAATACAACGGCAATGGATTCAACCGCGGTCAAGGAATGCGATTCATCTACAAGCCACTGGTCGCTTTGTACGATAAAATTCTGTTCTCGAAAATCCGGGAGGGATTTGGTGGCGAGTTGAAGTTATTTATCGGGGGCGGTGCCCTGCTCGACATCGAATTACAACGTTTTTTCTATGCCATCGGCATTCCGATGTGCCAGGGCTACGGTCTTTCAGAAGCTGCCCCGGTCATCTCGTCCAACGCCCTGCATGCCATCAAAATGGGTTCATCCGGACAGCTGGTCAAATACATGGAGCTGAAAATCGTTGATGCTGACGGTAACGAGATGCCGACCGGGGAGAAGGGTGAGATCATTGTGAAAGGCGACAACGTGATGCTTGGATACTGGCAAAACCCAAGCGCAACAGCCGAAACCCTTCGCGATGGATGGCTGCATACCGGCGATATGGGCTATATGGATAAGGATGGCTTTTTGTATGTATTGGGGCGTTTTAAAAGCTTGTTGATTAGCCACGACGGAGAAAAATACAGCCCCGAAGGTATCGAAGAAGCAATCGTTGAACAATCACCAATTATAGAACAGTGCATGTTGCACAATAATCAGGATCCTTATACAACGGGGATGGTTGTTCCGAATATCACAGCGATAACCCGCGAACTAAATCATAAAGGAGTTAAACCCGGGACCGATGAAGCCGTTGAAGAAAGCCTGCGCCTAATTCAGGCTGAAATTGATAAATACAAACGAGTTGGCGAATTTGCCAATTCCTTTCCTGAACGATGGCTTCCGACAACAATTGCCGTTTTGCCTGAAGCTTTTACCGAGCAAAATCATTTACTGAATTCAACGATGAAAATGGTGAGGGGAAAAATCAATGAGCGCTTTGCCGACGAACTCGTCTTCCTTTATACGGCTGAGGCAAAAAACATTGTAAACGAAAAGAATAAAAAGGCGATGCAACAATGGTTCGACTAATAAATCGATAAGTATGTAGAAGTCTGAAAAAGGTAGGAAGCGTTATTGTTTTTCTGCCTTTTTTGTTTTCTGAAGAGGAAACTTTCAGGCAAAAAAAATGACTCCTAAAGAGTCTGTTACTGTTGTGTTTATCCGGGTTCGCCACCCGCTTAATTTGAAACAATAAGCGAAGGTGCTTTTGTTTCAAATTTCCTACTGAATACTAACACGCTTCATTCTGCGACAAGTTCGGTGTTATCGATTTAACCAAATAGGGTTTCATCAATTCTTTAGTCAACCCACCTGTTACAAGTACAGACTCAATTCCAATCGACCGAACATCTTCAATGTTCCGGTATTCATCGTCAAAAAATACAATATCACCCTTCGACACATTCAGTTCTTTCATGATCCTCTTGAAATGCGTCAATTTTGACCCTGGATAAATTTCACGGGCATCAAAGAAATGATCAATCTCAAACATGTGCAATAATTGCTTGGCAATAGTAGGCGCATTGGTTCTTGATGCTACAGCAATCGAATGCCCTTGCGCTTTCAGCTCAGATAAAATCTCTTTTACCTCCGGATACAGGAATATCCATCGATCTTCCTGATCTTTTAATTTACCATCTTTCCATGCAAAGGGTGGATGAGTGCTATCACACCAAGTGCCACCTGCATTCCAGATCGTAAAATCTAAATCAAATACAAATAGTTTCATAATTATCTAATTTTAATTGTAATCCAATGTAATCTCTCATTCGGCAAAATCACCTCTTTCATCGGTCTTACAATACGAATAAAGCATTTTTATCGACATTGTTCACAATACAATTTGTCAGAATATCTGATTTAGCTATTACTTCATATTTACTTAAACAAATAGCAACATTTCGCTGGAATTTCGGCAGATAAATTAACAAAAGAAAGCGGGACAATCTCCAGAAGAGATTAATCCCGCTTAATTCATTATCAACTATTCTTCAATATGTCAATAGCCTTATTTAGGCTAATAAATCATTGACTAGACCAAATCCGTAATGGCTTTGTATTTTGGAACCAAAGTTTTCATTACTACCCATCCGATCAGATATGCGACAGCACACACACAGAAGATAATAAAGTAACCGGCTTCGATACCTTTGTACCCCAAGAAGTTCATGTTCGATTCGCGTGCGTAGTCGAACAAAACACCTGAGCCTTTATTAATAACAACCGATCCTAAACCACCGGCCAAACCACCAATACCAGTAACTGTTGCTACTGCAGCTTTGGGGAACATGTCACTCACGGTAGTGAAAATGTTTGCCGACCAAGCCTGGTGAGCAGCACCGGCGATACCAATAATAATTACCGGGAACCAGTAAGTCACGTGCCCTAACGGTTGAGCAACGACAGCCAATAATGGGAAGAAGGCAAAAATTAACATCGCTTTCATACGGCCGGCATATGGATGCATTCCTTTACTGTCGACAAAGTAAGTTGGTAACCAACCACCAATAATTGACAACAAGGTAATCGCATACAAAATAAACAAGGCCAACTGAGCTGCGGGATCTGAAGATTCCATACCATATACAGAACTCAAATAAGCTGGAGTCCAGAAGAGGTAGAACCACCAAACACCATCAGTCATGAATTTACCAAAGGCAAATGCCCAGGTTTGTTTGTACTTAAACAGCTGTGCGAAACTAATCTTTTTACCAGCCTCGCCATTTCCTGACCCACCATTCTCATCGTCCTGATCGATATATTCCAGTTCCGCTTTATTTACTCTAGCGTGCAAATGCGGTTTTTTGTACCCAATTTGCCACCATCCCATCCAAAGGAAACCAAGTCCACCAATTACAATAAAGGCCGCTTCCCATCCGAAATGCTTAGCCAATACCGGAATCGTAACCGGAGCAGCCAAGGCTCCAACGGTAGCACCTGCATTGAAAATACTGGTTGCATAGGCACGGTCCTTTTTGGGGAAGTACTCAGCAGTAGTTTTAATGGCGGCAGGGAAGTTACCTGCTTCACCAATAGCCAATACCAAGCGTGCAAAAACAAATAGTACAACACTCACATTAAGCACTCGCGCAACATCTTCAACTTGTGCGATATAATGACGAGCCTGCTCAAAACCTACGAACCAATGTCCTGTAAGGACTCCTGATGTCGCAATACCACAAAATGCATGTAATACGGCACCAATCGACCAAATTGCAATAGCCCACAGATACCCTTTCTTAGTATCTAACCAGTCAACTAAACGACCGGCAAAAAGAAGGCTGACAGCATAAAAGGCCGAGAACAATGCAGTAATCGTACCATAATCACTGTCTGTCCAGTGAAATTCGGGGGCGATAAAGTCTTTCCAGGTCAACGAAAGCACCTGGCGGTCTAAGTAGTTTACGGTCGTCGCCATAAACAACATAGCCACTATCGTCCATCTATATTTGGACATCTTTTCAGTAACTTGATTTATACTCATAATAAAATTAAATTAATAGGTTTAATTGTTTAGTTGGAGTAAATCTAACGTAGCTTGGCCGCAATAGCTAATGCTTCACTACATTTATTTGTAATGAAAGCCCAATCTTTTTTCGCCAATACATCTGCAGGGAACAATTGAGATCCCATACCAACGCAATGTACGCCTGCTTTAAACCATCCGCTCATGTTAGCTTCATCCGGAGAAACACCACCGGTAGGCATAATGCTTGCATAAGGCATTGGGCCTTTTACTGCTTTCACGAAGTCAGGTCCGCCAACTGATGAACCAGGGAATACTTTCACAACTTCGCAACCCAACTCGTGTGCACGAACCACTTCGGTAACTGAACCGCAACCAGGGCTCCAAGCCACTTTGCGTTTGTTACAAATTCGAGCCATTTCTTCGTCAACGATTGGTGCAACGATGAAGTCAGCACCTAACTGGAGGTACAAGGCAGTTGTTGGTCCATCGATGATTGAGCCAACACCCAAAATCATTTCAGGGCATTCAACAGCAGACCACTTCACCAAAGCAGTGAATACTTCGTGTGCAAAATCGCCGCGGTTGGTGAATTCGAAAACACGAATACCGCCATCGTAACAGGCTTTCACTACTGATTTACAAACCTCAATATCTTTGTTATAGAATACCGGAACGACACCGGTTTCTTTCATCTTAATTGCTACTTCAATTCTTGAAAAACGAGCCATAATAAATGTGATCTAAATAATTAAAAAACGATATGTATAAAAACTCAAAAGACCCCCTCCTTCCGAAGGGGGTCTTGAAATTTATCGAGATACACGCCCGGAAGCGTCTCCACCCATCAATTTTTCCACTTCTGCCACAGTAACACGGTTGTAGTCACCGTAGATTGTGTGTTTCAAACATGAAGCGGCAACAGCAAAGTTCAATGCTTTTTGATCATCTTCGGTGTAAGTTAATAAACCGTAGATCAAACCACCCATGAAAGAGTCACCACCACCTACGCGGTCAACAATATGTGTAATTTGGTATTGTGGAGATTCATATAGTTTTTTACCATCGAAAAGAACACCAGCCCAGCTGTTGTGGTTAGCGTTAATTGAACCACGTAAAGTCGTAATTACTTTCTTTACTCGTGGAAATTTAGTCATAATCTTTTTAGATACTGATTCATAAGCAGCACCTTCAACATGACCACCAGTTACATCAACACCATCAGGATGAATATCCAATGCCATTGCTGCATCTTCTTCGTTACCTAAAACAACATCTGTTCCGGCAACTAAAGCTGGCATCACCTCTCCACAGGCTTTACCATATTTCCACAAGTTCTTACGGTAGTTCAAGTCACATGAAACTGTAACTCCCATTTCGTTTGCTACCTGAATAGCTTCCAAACAAGCATCGGCAGCACCTTGCGAAATTGCAGGAGTAATACCGGTCCAGTGGAACCATTCAACACCTTCGAAAACTTTTTTCCAATCGACCATACCTGGCTTGATTTCAGCGATAGCTGAATGAGCACGGTCGTAAACAACTTTCGAAGCACGGCTAACAGCACCGGTTTCAAGGAAATAGATACCTACACGGTCTCCACCCCACACGATATTGTCAGTACCTACGCCATATTTTCTCAAGTCCATACGGGCAGCTTCACCGATGTCGTTTTTAGGCAAACGAGTTACAAATTCTACATCAACACCGTAGTTCGCCAATGAAACGGCAACATTCGCTTCACCGCCACCATAAGTCGCAGTAAACGTATCAGTTTGTGCAAAACGTAAATAACCAGGAGTTGCTAAACGCAACATGATTTCTCCAAATGTAACAACTTTCTTATTCATCTTATTTCAACATTAAATTTTCTTGTGCAATCGATTGCAAAGATACAACTCTTTTTTAATCCTCCAAGAGGTGTGCAATCGATTTCAGCTTATTCGGAATGACTAAAAATTAAAGTATTCCTTCGCGTTGTTGAAACAAATATTCTCAACCATACTTCCCAACAAGTCCATGTCGTAAGGAATTTCTCCATTTTCAACATCGTCACCCAAAAGGTTACACAATGTACGACGGAAATATTCGTGACGGGTATATGAAAGGAAACTACGAGAGTCGGTTAACATACCAACGAAACGACTTAGCAAACCTAAGCTCGAAAGTGCGTTCATCTGCTTTGTCATCCCGTCTTTTTGATCCAGGAACCACCATCCTGATCCATATTGGATTTTTCCCGGAACTGATCCATCCTGGAAGTTACCCAACATGGTAGCATACAATTCATTGTCGCGTGGGTTCAGGTTATACAGAATAGTTTTTGTCAATTTGTTTTCCATATCCAAACGATCCAACAATTTAGCTAATGGTGCAGCGACAGGAACGTCACCAATTGAATCAAAACCGGTATCCGGTCCAAGTTTGTTGAACAAACGGGTATTATTATTACGTTGAGCACCGATGTGGAATTGTTGTGTCCATCCGCGTGAATGATCCATCACTCCGAATTCGTACAACATACAAGACTGGAATTTCAGAATCTCTGTGTCATCCAGTTTGCCTCCGCCACGGATTTTATCAAAAATCGCATTGATTTCAGAGTTGTTATAATCAGCTGCAAAAGCGGTATCCAAACCGTGGTCAGACAAGCGACAACCATTATCGTGGAAAAATTGGTGACGATTATCCAAAGCGTCGATCAAATCGCTGAAGGTTTTAATGTCCATTCCGGCAGCCTTCTCCAATTGCGCCATATAGTCATTAAAGAAATCGGGATCAGCAACCATCATGGCTTTATCAGGACGCCAAGCCGGTAAAACAGCAACTTCAAATCCTGATTCTTTGATTTGTCTGTGGTACTCCAACGAATCCACCGGATCATCAGTTGTGCAAATAGTATTTACGTTCGCTTTGCGAATCAAACCACGACAGCTGTACTCCGGAGTGCTCAATTTTGCGTTACACTCGTCATAGACCTCTTTTGCAGTTGCAGGGCTCAACAATTTTTCGATTCCGAAGAATTTTTTCAATTCCAGGTGTGTCCAATGGTACAATGGGTTTCTCAAGGTGTGAGGCACTGTTTCAGCCCACTTCTCAAATTTCTCCCAATCACTGGCATCACCCGTACAAAAGCGTTCGTCAACGCCATTTGTACGCATCGCTCTCCATTTGTAGTGATCGCCATACAACCAAACTTCGGTAACTGTGTTAAACCGACGGTCTTCTGCGATATCTCTTGGATTGATATGACAGTGATAGTCGAAAATCGGCATCTTAGCCGCATGTTCGTGATACAATTTCTGAGCTGTTTCTGTTTGCAACAGAAAATTCTCATCCATAAACTTTTTCATCTTTATCTACTTCTGATTTTTGGTTTTTATAAATCAAACAACCGTTTTAGATGACGGTCGTAAATATTTTCTTCTACACAAGATCCGACGATGTCGCTGTATTTTTCCAGCAGGTTGATATAAGTATCACCCAACTCGGCAGCAACTTTGTAACCTACGTGGATCAACTGACGGAAATTCGGGTTGTAATCAACATGTCCCGGGATATGACGCAATGCATTGGCAAATTTTTCACCGCTCCAACCGCCTACTTCTTCTACTGTTGGCAATTTACTGTCATCAATATCAATTACATCGGCATAAGGTGCACATAATTCTTCTTTTCGGCCTAAAGCATTCGCATAAACCTCTTTTGCTACGGCCAGGGCATCGTCGCCGGCAATAGCCAAACCAATAACTTCTTCTAACCAGGTTGTACCGGCTGTTTTAATATGTAAGCCTTTGTCGTGCTTTTTCAGGATTTCCGCCATGATCGGATAAATAGTGAACTTATCACTACCGGAGTGAACACTTAATTTCAGGTTTTCAGGTAGTCCGAAATTTTTCACTGCGTAATCGATAACCATCAGGTCGGCTTCAAACTCTTTCGTAAACTGAACCGTGTCGCCAACATAATCAACACCTTTATTAAAACGACCTGTGAATTTTGGCGCAAAAGTTTGAGCAGGAATACCCTGATCAGCAATCATTTTTAAAATAAAGAACATATCAACCGGAGTTTGAGGTGAATCAACCTCATCCATTGATACTTCTGTGATAAAATTATCTTTTCCCTTAACGGACTCAATATGACGATAAATTTTTCCGGCTTCTTTTACAGCAGCCAGAAATTTGCCGGCAACATCTTTCAGCAAATCTTCTTTAATAACAATCGGCTCATCAACACCTTCAACCTTCACAACATCACCCAAAGCTTTACACGACTGGATAAATGCTGCTACTTCCTCATCTGATGAAGGATTGCCAATATAAACAGCCACATCTAAAGTAAAGAAGTCCGCAATGTCAATAAAGCGGTCAACATTTGTCAGGTTGATATGGTCGGCGTCAACACGATATTCTCCACTCCACCCCAAAGCCTTGACAGCTGCATCAGCTTCCTGCCGCGTCTCAACAGGCTCAGAATGAATGGTATTGTGTTCGCGGTTCGATTTATTCCAAACCGGAATAACTTCAATTCCCTGAGCATTGGCTTTCATTAAACCTCTTAACTGGGCTTCACCTTGATGACTGAAGCGATCTCCTACTCCGAAACTGTATTTTCCTAATTTCATAACCTAAATTGATTTAGTAATTGACAATCTAATTAATAAGGCTGGGAAGAATGTCTTCCGTGTTCGCACACGAAAATAAGCCATATAATTAAATTGAGCAATTATTATCACTTAAATTCTCCTAAAGATGTTTTAAAATATATTTTCCGTGTACGAACACGATGAATTGAATTTTTGTGTAGCTTTGTTTACAATGAAACTGATTTTTTAACCTCTTAAAGTTATCTGTCATTAAACCTACCAAAAGAATACGTATAAAGGACATCGCAGAAAAGGCTAACGTTTCAATCGGAACCGTAGACCGTGTGATTCACAATCGTGGAGAAGTCAACCCGGAAACGCGTGACAAAATATTAAAAATTCTCGAAGAGCTCGATTATCGTCCGAACATTCTGGCCAGCACCCTGGCATCGAAAAAAACACATCGCTTTGCAGTACTAATCCCGGATGTGCCTTATCCTGATGCATATTGGAGCAAACCACTATTGGGAATTTCCGAAGCTGCTGCAGAATTACAGCAATACGGAGTAACTATTGACGTACACCAATTTTCACAAAATGATCCTTCGTCTTTTGACAAAAAAGCGAAAGTCATACTCAATAATAAACCGGAGGGGGTCGTGTTAGCCCCATTCTTTTTCAGGGAATCGAATGAGTTTGTTGCAAAACTGAACGAGCACAAAATTCCGTTCGTCTTTATTGACTCCAATATTCAGGATTCAAAAAAGCTGTGTTTTATCGGACAGAATTCGTTTCAAAGTGGCATGTTGGCTGCAAAGCTATTTGATTTGTCTCTTCCTAAAGATGCTACAATCCTGATTATTCACTTCGGTAAGGGGTTGGAAAATCAAAACCATCCCAAACAACGTGAGAAAGGCTTTTATAACTACTTCAACTCAAAGACTGAAGAAAGTCAGGAGAAGCTTCACACGATAGAGATTTCCTCCTCCGATGATCAGAACTACTACAGCATTATCGATGCCGAAATAAAAAAAATTGGTCAGGTTGACGGAATTTTCGTAACCAATTCGCAAGTGTATCGAATTGCTGAATACCTGATTCTGAGAAATATTCAGCATGTCAGGTTGATCGGACATGACTTGATTCGTCAGAATGCAGAATCTCTAAAAAACGGAACGGTTGACTTTCTGATTTGTCAACGCCCGGAAGAGCAGGGACATCAGGCTGTTCAAACATTGTTTGACCACATCATATTGAAGAAACCGGTGCGAACCGACAACTACACTTCAATCGATATCGTAACCAAAGAAAACCTGGACTATTATAAAGAATTTAATCAAAGTAATTATGGAACCAATTAGTTTTAGTGATCTCTCAGGAAAAGTTTGTGTTGTAACAGGTGGATATGGAGTACTTGGATTGGAAATGGTCAAGGCATTGGCATCAGTCAAAGCAAAAATTGCCATTTTAGGTCGTAACAAGGAAGCCGGCGAAATAGCTGCGGCGGAGATGATTGCAACCTATGGAGCTACGGTGATCGGTGTTCAGGCCGATGTTTTAAACCAAGAGTCATTGGAAAATGCCAAGGCAATCATCAACGAACAACTCGGTGATATTGATATCCTGATTAATGGAGCCGGTGGTAACAGTCCTTCTGCAACAACCAAAGTCGAAGAATTAAACGAAAGTAATATTGACAAACTGGAAGACTCTTTCTTTGGACTGAAGATGGATGGTTTCGACCATGTCTTCGATCTGAATTTCAAAGGTACTTTACTGCCAACCATGATCTTTGCAAAAGACATGATCAAAAACCGCAAAGGTGCGATTCTAAACATCACTTCGATGAACTCGTACAAACCATTGACAAAGATTCCGGCTTACTCGGCAGCAAAAGCGGCCATTAACAATTTCACGGAATGGTTGGCTGTTCATTTTGCCAAAACCGGGATTCGGGTGAATGCGATTGCACCTGGCTTTTTCATTACCGATCAGAATCGCTTTCTGGTGATGGATGAAAAAACAGGAAATTTCTCAGCTCGCGGGCAAAAGATCGTCAACGGAACACCAATGGGTAAATTCGGCGAACCAGATGATATGCAGGGAGCAACACTATTCCTGCTGTCTGACTTGTCTAAATTCATTACCGGCATCGTGATTCCGGTTGATGGCGGATTCAATGCATACAGCGGCGTTTAATTTAGTCGGGCTATTAAAGAAATAATTGATTTTACAACAATAACATTCAGACATTATGAACCTTCAGTTAAAAGAAAATTTCAAATATTCGTTGTTGGTACCAACCAGCATGGGTGTGCGCATCACTCCGGTAAACGGGCAACCGGTTTATAGCACTAATTTATTCCAAATGCAGGCTACCAGTGCGGAGACAAACGTAGCCAGCGTATCATCGTATTTGGGTTTACCTGTGAAAGTGTTGACCACCTTTGTGAAGGACAGCCCTGTGGCCAAATTTATCAAAAGTGACTTGAAAGCACGCCATATGGATTACGAAGGACCTGAAGTAGAGCAAGGCGATCCCTGGGGATACCGTCACCAATTTAATATTGCAGACAGCGGCTTTGGCTCTCGCGGACCTCGTGTTCAAAACGACCGTGCCGGAGAAGTTGGTCGCACCCTCAATGTGAAAGATTTTGACCTGGAGCGCATTTTCGGGGAAGAAGGTGTTCAAATCGTTCACTTGTCCGGTTTGATTGCTGCACTCTCACCCGAAACAAGTGAATTCTGTTTGGAAATTGCACGTGCTGCTAAAAAATATGGCACCCTCATTTCTTTCGACTTGAACTATCGCGCTTCGTTTTGGAAAGGCCGAGAAGAAGAGCTTCATAAAAACTTTACTGAAATTGCATCTGTTTCTGATATCCTGATTGGTAACGAAGAAGATTTTCAATTATGCTTTGACATTAAAGGTCCTGAAGCTGGTGGAAAAGGTATCAAAGATGAAATTGATGAATTTAAAGGATTAATCAACAACGTGAAAGCTGCTTTCCCTAACGCAAAGGTATTCGCAACAACCCTGCGTCAGGTAATAAGTACCAACGAACACCTATGGGGAGCTGTATTACGTGCCGGCGATGACTGGCAAGTTGTGGAGCCTCGTAAAATTAATGTACTTGATCGTATTGGCGGTGGCGATGGTTTTGTTGGTGGCATGTTGTATGCGATTCTGAAAGGCTGGGACAGTGAAAAATGGCCTCAATTTGGTTGGGCTACCGGTGCTCTGGCTACCACTTTTCTAACCGACTACGGCCAGCCAGCCGACGAAGATATGGTGTGGAGTATCTGGGCAGGAAACGCCCGCGTAAAACGCTAACAGGCAATAGCCTTAGGATAACTTTGTGACGATTGTGTGTTTTTGAAATCAACCTCAGTCGTCACTTTGGTCACAATAAATTGAAATCATTAAATAAAAGACAATGATTTATTACGAAATTGGCTCAACAAGCCACGAGTTAACCAAAGAGGACCTCAAGAAAGGGTTATTTGCGGCACTCGATCAAATAAAAGGAATCAACAAAGTACTGGCCATTCCGCCTGACTATACGCGACTGCCGAGTCGGTCAGGCGATCTGACTGAGCTTACCTGGGAATACTACGGCGATAAGCTGACAGACGTACTTCCGGCATTGGGTACACACACACCAATGACCGCGGAACAAATTCACCACATGTTCGGGAAATTGCCGGATTCGCTCATTCGGGATCACGACTGGCGCAACGATGTGGTAACCGTTGGTACTGTTCCTGCAAAATTTGTCAAAGAAGTTTCGGAAGGAGCTGTTGAATTCCCTTGGCCAGCACAGGTCAACAAATTGTTGCTCGAAGGAAATTTCGATCTGATTTTATCCATTGGCCAGGTGGTTCCCCACGAAGTGGTTGGGATGGCCAACTACAATAAAAATGTATTTGTTGGGACAGGTGGTTCCGAAGGAATCAATAAAAGTCACTTCATCGGTGCTGCTTACGGTATGGAGCGAATGATGGGACATGCCGACACTCCTGTACGTAAGGTTTTCAATTATGCATCTGATAACTTCACGCAAGACCTGCCGATTTTGTATGTTCAAACGGTCGTAGGTCTGGATAAAACAGATGGTAGAATTAAGTGTCGCGGACTGTTTATCGGAGATGATTTTGAAGTGTTCGACAAAGCTGCCAAACTTTCGCTACAGGTGAATTTTGAAATGCTGGACCGACCTCTTAAGAAAGTTGTTGTTTACCTTGACCCAACTGAATTCAAATCGACGTGGTTGGGCAACAAGTCGGTCTACCGCACACGCATGGCCATTGACGACGACGGCGAATTGATCGTATTGGCACCGGCATTAAAAGAATTTGGTGAGGACAAAGAAATTGATCGTCTGATTCGTAAATATGGTTACTATGGAACACCTGAAACCTTGAAGGCTGTTGATGAAAACAAGGAGCTGCAGGATAACCTGGGCGCCGCCGCTCACCTAATCCATGGTTCTTCTGAAGGACGATTTTCAATTACTTATTGCCCAGGGAAAAAGCCCGGTAACCTGACTCAAGAGGAAATCGAAAGTGTTGGGTTTATTTACGGTGATTTTGATGAAGTGACTGCCAAATACAACCCCGAAAAACTGAAAGACGGTTTCAACACGATGCCCGACGGCGAAGAAATATTTTACATTTCCAACCCGGCAATCGGCCTTTGGGCTTTCAAAGATCGGTTTAATTACTAGAAATTAGAATACAGACAAAAGACTCATAATTTTGAATTCGAAACGAGAAACCCTTAAATGGGGAATTATTGGTTGTGGTGATGTGACCGAAGTTAAAAGTGGTCCGGCCTTTCAAAAAACAGAACATTCTGAACTGGTTGCTGTCATGCGACGTAGTGCTGAAAAAGCAGAGAACTATGCGAAACGTCATCATGTTCCGAAGTGGTATTCCGATGCTGACAAACTGATCAACGACCCGGAAATTAATGCCATTTATGTGGCTACACCTCCTGGAACACATGCTGAATACGCCATAAAAGCAATGCAAGCCGGAAAACCGGTTTATGTTGAAAAACCAATGGCGACCAATTTTGCTGAGTGCCAGAAGATGCTAAAAGTATCAAAAGAAACAGGCATGCCGCTCAACGTGGCCTATTACCGTCGTACGCTCCCTGCTTATTTAAAGGTCAAAGAGCTTATCGAAGCAGGTACACTCGGCGATATTCTAACCGTTTCAATTACCCTACACAAAGCGGCTGAAGAGAGTGACAAAAATCCGGAAACCAATCAAAATTGGCGGGTTGATCCGAAAATTGCCGGTGGTGGCTTGTTCTACGATTTAGCCTCGCATCAGCTTGACTACCTCGACTTCCTTTTTGGACCGGTGACGAACACAACAGGGTTGGCCTGCAACCAAGCCGGCTTTTATCCTGCAGAGGACACCGTTTCTGCGATCTTCACATTTAAAAATGGAGTTATCGGAACCGGCAACTGGTGCTTCGTCGTCGACAAATCGGCCGAACAGGATAAAATCGAAATCACAGGAACAAAAGGTAAAGTGAGCCTTCCGTGTTTCATTCCTGGTGATGTTGAGCTGACCACCGTAAAAGGGACAGAACATTTCAGCTTTGAAAACCCGGAAAACATATCACACAACTTGGTGAAAAATGTGGTCCAGTCGCTGCGTGGGGAAGTAGAATGCGTCAGTACCGGAGAGTCGGCCGCCCGCACCAACAAGGTTTTGGAAGAAATTGTGAAAAACTATTACAAGTAGAAACCACATTACCAGATAAAACACAATTGTTTTCTCAGATGTGGTTATAGCGAAGACAAATATGAAATTCATTATCGACGATAAAATACCCTACATCAAAGGTGCCCTGGAGCCCTTTGGCGAGGTCGTTTATTTATCGGGTGCGAAAACAACGGCAGAAATCGTTCGCGATGCCGATGCACTCGTTACCCGTACGCGAACAAAATGCAATGAAAGCGTACTCAAAGGTTCTACGGTGAAATTCATCGCTACAGCAACAATTGGCTTCGATCATATCGACACCAATTACTGTGCTGAAACCGGTATTCAATGGACCAACGCACCGGGTTGCAACAGCAAATCGGTAGAACAATACATCGCCTCAACGCTCTTTGTTTTGGCCGAAAAACACAACTTCGAGTTAAACGGGAAAACGATTGGCGTAGTTGGTGTCGGTCAGGTTGGATCGAAAGTAGCCCGATTTTGCGAAATTATCGGCATGAAAGTCTTGCTTAACGACCCTCCCCGCGCCCGTATTGAAGGACCGGAGAAATTTGTCAATTTAAAAGAAATTCAGGAACAGTCTGATTTTATTACGATTCATGTTCCTCTGAATATGGAAGGTGAAGATGCCACATTTCACCTGGCTGATAAGAATTTCTTTGCAAACCTTCCCAAAAAGCCTTTTGTAATCAACTCGTGCCGCGGTGAAATTATCGATAGTACTGCAGCTAAATCAGCCTTGGCAAATCAATCAATCAACGGTTTAATTCTGGATTGTTGGGAAAACGAACCGGACATTGATCTTGAATTATTGGCTGCTTGCGACATTGCCACGCCACACATTGCCGGCTACTCGAAAGATGGCAAGGCAAACGGCACCAGTATGAGCATTCAGGCTATTAGCAAATTTTTCGGTTTGGGCATCGATAACTGGACTGCACCAAATATTGAGCTACCAGAGCAAACAAAAATTCGCCTTGATGGTTTCAAGTGTACCGAAGAGCAAATTCTTGCCCAAGCCATTCTTTCAACCTACGACATTCGTCACGACGATGCCGCATTAAGGGCAAATACAAAAGATTTTGAAAAGCTTCGTGGAGACTATCCGGTTCGGCGTGAATTTCCGGTTTTCACCATCGAAACAGAGAATGTGCCCCAAAGTACCATTGAAAAGCTGACGCAAATTGGCTTTCAAATAAATACGAAATAGAACAAATTAAAACAAGAATAATAAATTCATAGTCAAATGAAAAAATTAGCAGATATCGGCTTAATCGGGCTCGCAGTTATGGGCGAAAACCTGGTTTTGAACATGGAAAGCAAAGGCTTTACGGTTGCTGTTTACAATCGTACCGTTGAAAAAGTTGATAAATTCGTTAACGGTCGTGGTGCCGGTAAAAATTTCATTGGCGCCCACTCAATTGAAGAGTTGGTCGCTTCGTTGGAAAAACCCCGCAAAGTAATGATGTTGGTAAAAGCCGGAAAACCGGTCGACGACTTCATCGAATTATTGATCCCTCATCTGGAACCCGGAGATATCATTATTGACGGTGGTAACTCGCATTTCCCGGATTCAATCCGCCGCACAAAATACGTTGAAAGCAAAGGCTTGTTGTTCGTCGGATCAGGTGTTTCCGGTGGTGAAGAAGGTGCGCTGAAAGGCCCGTCTATGATGCCCGGAGGAAGCCCTGCTGCATGGCCTGCTGTAAAAGACATTTTCCAATCGATTGCTGCGAAGGTTGAAGACGGTTCACCTTGTTGCGACTGGGTTGGTGAAGACGGCGCCGGTCACTTTGTGAAAATGGTTCACAATGGTATTGAATACGGTGATATGCAAATCATCAACGAAGCTTACCACGTGATGAAAGATCTGTTGGGAATGAGCGCCGATGAAATGCATGAAGTATTCAAAGTATGGAATACAGAGGAATTGGACTCTTACCTGACTGAAATTACCCGCGATATCCTGGCCTTCAAAGACGAAGATGGTGAGCCGCTGGTTGAAAAAATTCTGGATACTGCCGGTCAAAAAGGTACCGGTAAATGGACTGGAGTTACAGCTCTGGACTTGGGTATTCCATTAACATTGATCGGTGAATCCGTATTCTCCCGTTGCTTATCTGCTCAAAAAGATTTGCGCGTACAAGCTTCAAAAGTGATCAGCGGACCTACTCCGTCATTCACCGGCGACAAAGTGCAGCTGATTGAAGATTTGAAAATGGCGCTGTTCGGTGCAAAAATCATTTCGTATGCACAAGGCTACAACCTGATGATGGAAGCAGCCAAAGAATACAAATGGAACCTGAACTACGGTGGCATTGCGCTAATGTGGCGTGGTGGATGTATCATCCGTTCTGCATTCTTAGCTGACATTAAAGTTGCCTTCGATAATAATCCAAGCCTGGAAAACCTACTGCTTGATCCATTCTTCAAAGGAAAAGTAGAATCTGCTCAAGCCGGATGGCGTCGGGTATGTGCTGCTGCTTTGACCAATGGTATTCCTGTACCGGCCTTGACTTCAGCCTTGTGCTACTTCGATGGTTTCCGCAGCGAACGTTTGCCGGCAAACTTGTTGCAGGCACAACGCGACTACTTCGGAGCACACACTTACGAACGCATTGACAAACCACGTGGCGAATTCTTCCACACCAACTGGACCGGCCGTGGCGGAGACACATCATCGTCAACATACGACGTTTAAACAAGCGTTTCGTTTTAACAGATATAAATTTGAAAGCCGCTTCCCAATTTGGGGAGGCGGCTTTTTTTCATGTCACGATCATCAATAATTACTTCAGCTATTGTTTGGATGAATATTTTGCACTACTTTGCAATTCAAAGTACTTTTTAAATACTAAGATGAAAACTACAGATCATTACCTGGATGAGATCACAGAGATCAAAAAAATGATGGCACAATCAAGCCGTTTCCTGTCGTTAAGCGGACTATCGGGCGTACTGGTTGGCATCTATGCGCTTATCGGCTCATTTATTGCCTACAAAATGATATATGTACAGGGCTCTTCCATCTACCGAAAAGTATATCCCAGCGAGATCGTGACTGAGCTGATCGTTCTTGCAGGAGCTTTGCTTATTATCGCATTAGGCACTGTAATCTGGCTGACTTCGTCGAATATAAAGAAAGCCGAGCAGAAATTTTGGTCAGTGGGATCGCGTCTTCTGCTAACAAATCTGGCCATTCCATTAATCACAGGTGGAATCTTAATACTGATCTTTTCGTTCCGCGGAATATACAGTGTTGTTGCTCCATTTTGTTTGGTATTTTATGGCCTTGCGCTGGTTAACGCTTCAAAATATACCCGCCAAGAGATCTTTTACATGGGTCTTCTGCAAATTGGACTCGGTTTATGTTCGGCCATACTTCCCGGAATGGGGCTCCTTTTCTGGGCGATCGGTTTTGGCATCGTTCATATCATTTACGGGCTGGTTATGTATTTTCGGTATGAAAGAAAAACCCAAAAGGCGTGAAAAATCTTTTTCAAAATCTGGACAAAGCATTTGAGAACAAGATGAGATTAGGCATCATGTCGGTTCTCTATGTCAATGCCTCGGTGTCTTACAACTCCTTAAAAGAAACACTGGAGGCAACCGACGGCAATCTGGCCAGCCATTTGAAGCACCTGGAAAAACTGGCTTACATTTCCGTTTCAAAAAGCTTTATCGACCGCAAACCAAATACAGAATATGCCATTACCGAATCAGGAAAATCGGCGTTCGAAAAACATTTGAACGCACTTGAGGACATCATTAAGAACCTATAATTTTTTTTACCTAATCACTTTGCAATTCAAAGTACTTTTAAACCTATAACTATCAGCACATGAAAACACAGGAATTAATCACAGAAAAAGTCAAGAGCCAAAGCTTTCGCTTGAGCATCAAGCTAATCACAATTGGTCTTATCATCCTGATTTTGCTGATTCCCAAGATGATGATCACCGGACTGATCAATGAGCGCCAATTCACGTCCGAGTCAGCCCAAATGGAAGTCGCCGAATCATGGTCCAATCCGCAAATTATCCGGGGGCCGATTCTCACTATTCCTTATGTTGAAAAAATATTGGATAAAGACGGAAAACTCGTGAAGGAGGAGATCCACCAATTTCACATGCTCCCGAAATCATTAAATATCCAAGGCGAACTTTTCCCGAAAGAACTCAACCGAAGCATTTACCGCAGTATTGTTTACGAAAGCACCTTGCAAATTGACGGTCAATTTGAGCCAGTTGATCCGGAAAGCCAACAAATAAAGTCGGAAAATATCCTTTGGGACAAAGCCAGTTTATCGATAGCTATCGGCGATTTACGCGGTATCAGTTCAGCAGTGGAACTGGAATGGAACAAGCAAACCATCCCCTTTCAGCCGGGAATGACCGACCGGGTTCTCGGAACAAATGGGATCTCACTGCATCTGCCGCGCACGGTGCTCCAGGATTCGACAGTCAATTTTAACATCGCCCTCAAACTTAAAGGCTCCACCAGCATGTCGTTTGCACCGGTTGGAGAAACAACAAGCGTTCACCTAAAATCGAGTTGGAACGATCCCGGCTTCCAGGGCTTGTTTCTGCCGGAGAATCGGGAGATCTCAAAAGACGGTTTTATTGCCGACTGGAAAGTACTGAACTACAACTGCGACTTTCCGCAAAGTTTTAGCGACAACTCATACGACCTCAAATCGAGTGACTTTGGAGTAACCTTGGTCGACATGGCCGATCATTACCAAAAAAACGAGCGAAGCGCGAAATACGGAATCATGATTATTGTACTGGTCTTCCTTTCGTTTTTCCTGAACGAGATCATTTACAAACAGCGTGTTCATCCGTTTCAGTACGTGCTTGTCGGCTTCGCCATTTTAATTTTCTACCTGTTGCTGCTTTCTTTTTCTGAACATGTCGGGTTCAATCCGGCCTATCTCATCGCAGCCGTTTCGGTTATTTTGATGGTACTTATTTACTCCCGGTCCTTTCTGTCAAGCTGGCTGAATTCGATTGCCTTAACATCCATTTTGTCGATTGCTTTTCTATTCATTTTCATTTTATTACAACTGGAATCGTTTGCACTGTTAGTCGGAAGTATCGGATTGTTTGTCATTTTAGGAATAACCATGTACTTCACCCGAAAAATTAACTGGTACGAATAACCTCAACTCCAAACAAGCACACATGGCAGTAAAAAGCCGTTTCCCAATTTGGGGAGGCGGCTTTTTATCAGACTGCTATTCCGAAAGTAGTCAGCGATTCGAACAGCATTTATCGAAAGGTTACAATCAGGATGATGACACTGCCCGCCGAGCACCTCAAAATGACCCGTCTACAGCAATTCGCAGCAACCAAAATACCGCCGATTTTGACGATCACAAAAAACCACGTGTGGTTCCATCCAAAACAACGTGTGGTTTTACCCAAAACAACGTGTGGTTTCAACACAAACAACGCGTGGTTTTTGAAAAAAGCAGCTGTGCCTCTCATTGACGCCCGAAACAGGACCTTTTCGGCCTAACAATTCCTTTACAAAACAAACATTCCGGACAGGCAGGAACAATGGGAAAAGCATTTTCCATACATTCGCGGCAAAAACCACCGATCATGATCATCAAAGAACGAAAAAACTGGGCCCGGATGCTCATTATCTGGCAAGGATCTGTATTGCCGAAGATCGCACCCCGCCTGTTGTTGCTGACGGTATTTTCGATGTTGATTTATCTTTTCCATGGTTCCTTTTTCAGCTACAAAATCACCCTCAACCCGTCTCCCTTCACCTTAATCGGGGTTGCACTGGCTATTTTCCTGGGCTTTTGCAATACCGCTGCTTACGATCGTTACTGGGAAGGCCGCAAGCTTTGGGGTGCATTGGTAATTGACACCCGCAGCTTTGTAAGGCAAATACTGACTTTTGTAGAGGCAAACCCGCAACGGGGCATTGAACCCAAAACAGCAGTCTTTCAAACAATTGCCTACACGTACGCTCTAAAACACCAACTTCGCGATACCGATGCGATGCCCGATTTGGAGCGATTGCTTTCGGCTGAGGAATGCAGCCAAATCCAAAACCTCAGTTTCAAGCCGGTTATGATTCTGAAAATGATGGCCTCCTTCCTTGACAATGCCCAACGAAGCGGGCAAATTGATACCATCACGAAAATGGGAATCGATCAGAATATCGATAAACTATCGGGTATTATCGGGGGATGCGAACGGATTGCCAACACGCCAATTCCCTTCCCTTATCATATCCTGCTTCATCGTACGGTTTATATTTATTGTCTTTTGCTGCCCTTTGGCTTGGTTGATACAATTGGCTGGATGACCCCAATCATGGTCACATTTATCGGTTATACCTTCATGGCACTCGATGCAATTGTGGACGAAATTGCCGATCCGTTTGGTACCGAGCCCAACGATCTTGCACTCAACAGCCTTTGTGCAACCGTTGAACATTCAATTTTGGAGATGGCCGAACTACCTGTTCCGGAGAAAATTAAATCCGGCAACAACTATTGTATCGATTAACACCCGGTATCAGAACCAATCATCTTTAGCACAGAAATCGAAGTTGAAACCAGGGCTGCTAACAATTCCTTTACACAGCATCAATATTTCAGCCGACCTGTGACTCCGAATCTAAAATTCATCTATTTTCGCCCCATATCTGTAAACCTGACAACAAGTGCCTGTAAAACGGATTGTTTTATCATTGACACATGAATTTCACCCGAAAGATTGCCCGTTTACTGCTACTGAATCGCCACTACTTTCCGGTAGCCCAATTGTTTCTGAGCCTCAGCCTGATGTTTGGAACCTGGATTGTCTATTTGCCGTCGATTACCGAAAAACTCGGGATGGACGAAGGACAGTTGGGAGTTGCGTTGTTAAGTGCCGCAATCGGCTCGCTAATTTCGACCTGGATTGGCAACAAACTTTCCAAAAAAATTGGTGAGGGAAAACTCGCGCTACTAGGTGTGTTGGGAATGACCTTGTTTATTTTCAGCTATTTCCTGGCAACCAGCTTTCTGCAACTGAGCCTGCTCATGTTCCTGTTTGGCCTGACAAGCGGCATCATGCAGATTGGGCTGAATACTGTCGTGACAACCATCGAACAACGGGACAATATTGCCATCATGTCTTCGTGCCATGCATGGTTTAGCCTTGGCGGCATGCTTTCAGCCGGTTTTGGTACCGTGCTGATGATCATGTTGAATAACCCGCTCCTGCACATTGGCATAGCTGCTGCAATCGTTTTGCTAATGCAGTTGCTTTCGTACCCCAAATTCCTTTCTCTTAATCAGTCAATTGAACTTGAACGTGAAATGAAGACGGCACCCAGGATAAAAAATCCACGCCTGTGGGCTCTGGCTGTTGTTGCGGTTACTGCCATGGTCTCCGAAGGGGCAATTGCCGATTGGAGCGGACTATACTTGCGCGACGTAACGATGGCACCAGCGGCTCAATTAGGCCTTGGCTATGCCGGCTTTTCAATGATGATGACGCTGGGCCGCTTTTGTGGCGACTATTTCAGTACCCGCCTGGGTCCCTGGCAAATTTTGCTGAATGGGTTTCTGGTCAGTCTGATTGGTTTACTCTTTGTCTTTACCGGAAGTACCTGGGCCGCCCTTAGTGGGTTTGCATTGGTCGGCGCCGGATTTTCCATTTTAGTTCCCGAAGCTTACCGGCTCTCGACAAAGATCGCAGGCGTTTCGCCATCGAGTGGTATCGCATTCATGGCAGGTGCCGGCTACATTGGATTCCTTGGTGGCCCCGTGCTAATTGGCACCATTGCCAATCATGCAGACTTAAGAGCCGGGTTTCTGTTTGTCCTTTTTCTGATCCTGATTGGCTTAGTGGCAGCTTTCATCTTAAAGTTGCGCCACATCAATTCCCCTTGGTTGAATGTCATCCTGCTTCGAATCAAAAAATCAGTTTAATCTCCAGCCAACTTTAAGTACTCAATCGCATAAAACAGTGGCTATTTAGTCGATAAAAAGCGATTTAATGATTTTAGACAGCCACAGATTCTGCTAAAAGTCTAAATTTGCAAATTCTATTCCGCGCAATCCAAAAATAAATAGTAGTTTTGCGCAATTTTTTAACTCAAAAAGCTGGCATATCATGGCAAAATACTCGAATGAAGTTTCTAGAACCTATAGTGAATACCTGCTTATACCTGGTCTGACCGATAAAAACTGCAACCCGTCAAACGTCTCGTTAAAAGCGCCGTTAGTAGCCTTTAAAAAAGGACAAAAGCCTGCATTGGAATTAAATATTCCTTTTGTATCGGCGATTATGCAGTCTGTTTCGGATCACAATATGGCTGCAGCATTGGCTCGCAACGGTGGACTTTCATTCATTTTCGGCTCTCAGGCTATCGACACACAAGCCGAAATGGTGCGAAAAGTGAAAAAATTCAAAGCCGGGTTTGTTGAAAGCGATTCAAACCTGACCCCCAAACAAACATTGAAAGATGTGTTGGAGTTGAAAGCAAGCACCGGACATGGTAATATTGCCATTACTGAAGACGGCAGCTCTCATGGAAAACTGATGGGCATTGTTACCAGCCGTGATTACCGCGCCAGCCGCGATGCACTGGACAAAAAGATTGAAGATTTCATGACTCCGTTCAACAAGCTGATTACCGGTAAACTGGGGATCAGCCTGAACGAAGCAAACGATATTATCTGGGACAACAAGCTAAACAGCTTGCCGATTGTTGACGAAGATCAAAACTTCCACTGCTTTGTATTCCGCAAGGATTACGACAGCCACAAAGAACACCCGAACGAGTTACACGATTCAAACAAGAAATTATTGGTTGGCGCCGGTATCAACAGCCGCGACTATAAAGAACGTGTTCCTGCATTGATTGAAGCCGGTGCTGATGTTTTATGTGTTGACTCATCTGACGGTTACTCTGCCTGGCAACGTGAAACCGTAGAGTATGTGAAAAAACAATACGAAGGAAAAGTATTTATTGGAGCCGGAAATGTTGTTGACAGAGACGGTTTCCTTTACCTGGCCGAAGCCGGAGCCGACTTTATTAAAGTAGGTATCGGTGGCGGATCGATTTGTATTACCCGCGAACAAAAAGGTATTGGCCGCGGACAGGCAACTTCGGTCATTGAAGTGGCGGCTGCCCGTGACGAGTATTACGAGAAAACCGGTATCTACATCCCGATCTGTTCAGATGGCGGTATTGTACAGGACTACCACATGGTATTGGCCCTGGCAATGGGTGCCGACTTCTTGATGATGGGACGCTACTTTGCCCGTTTCGACGAAAGCCCGACTCGTAAACTAATGGTGAACAACCGTTATGTGAAAGAGTACTGGGGTGAAGGATCGAACCGTGCCCGCAACTGGCAACGTTACGATATGGGTGGTAGCGAAAACCTGAAGTTTGAAGAAGGTGTTGACAGCTATGTTCCTTATGCCGGTAAGTTGAAAGATAACCTGGATATTACACTGGGGAAAATTAAATCGACCATGTGTAGCTGCGGAACAATCAGCATTCCCGATTTGAAAGAAAACGCTAAAATCACCTTGGTTTCAGCAACCAGCATCGTTGAAGGTGGTGCTCACGATGTTATTCTGAAAGACGCAAATATGTAGCATTAGATATACTCATAAGGAAATCCCGGTCTCTTCTGAGGTCGGGATTTTTATTTATACACCGGATTTATAAGGGAATAAGGATTGAAATACTTAAATTTAATAGCAGATTTTGATCAAAACCTTAATCTATCCTGTTTATGGCTAGTCCGGCAACGACACTCAAGATAAACTATCCGATCATCATCGTTGGACTTGCAGTTTTTATTTCAATCTTGCTTTTTGTTGATCTAAAACCAGACGCTCCTCAGGTAACCTATACGGCAGCCATCGCTTTTCTGATTGCCTTGTGGTGGGTAACCGAAGCGCTCCCCATTGGTGTAACATCGCTCCTGCCAATTCTGCTTTTCCCACTACTGGGTGTTCTTGACGGGAAAACCATCTCTAATGCCTATATCAACTATATTATTTTCTTGTTTATCGGTGGATTTATTGTTGCTCTTGCCATCGAAAAATGGAACCTGCACAAACGCATTGCATTGAAAATTTTGTCTTTAGTGGGAAGTAAGCCTATCATGATTCTATTTGGATTCATGTTTGCCTCAGCCTTTCTATCCATGTGGATGTCAAATACAGCCACTGCGCTCATGATGCTCCCCATTGCCAGCTCTGTCATTAGTTCTCTGACCGAAGTGACAGGTGAAAAAAATATCCGGAAATTTCGCACCGGCTTGTTGCTCAGCATTGCCTATGCATGTTCCATCGGAGGAATCAGTACCTTAGTCGGGACTCCTCCCAACCTGTCATTCATCCGGATTTACGAGATTATTTATCCGCAGGGCCCCGAGATATCATTCAGCCAATGGTCTATTTTCGCCCTTCCGATTACGATCATCATGTTCTTTTTCGTCCTGTTTTATCTCTACTTGATGTTCCGCCCAGCGGCACAATTGACTGCCCTCAAAAAGGACTTTTTTGCTCAAAAATACCGGGACCTCGGACCTGTAACCACTCCGGAAAAAAAAGTTTTAGTCCTCTTTTTCCTCTTGATCTTTCTGTGGTTCTTCAGAAAAAATCTCGAATTTGGTAACTTCTCCATTCCTGGCTGGAGTAATCTGTTTGCTCATCCTCAATATATCAACGACGGAACAATTGCAGTTTTTGTCGCTGTGTTGCTTTTTATCATTCCATCAGGTAAAAAAGAAGAGGGGCTTGTTACCTGGGAAATCACGAAAAAGATTCCGTGGCACATCGTATTGCTTTTCGGAGGTGGCTTTGCTCTGGCAAGAGCGTTTATCGACTCGGGTTTATCGGCTTACATTGGCAACCTGCTAACAAAAGCCGGAAGCCTTTCAAATACCAGTCTGGTAGGTCTCGTTACAGCCATTATGACCTTCTTGACAGAATTGACTTCGAACACAGCAACCACAGAAATGATGCTCCCCATTATTTCAGGAATGGCAAACCAAATTCAAGTGAACCCGCTTTTACTCATGATTCCGGTTACCCTGGCCTCATCCATGGCTTTTATGTTTCCGGTAGCCACACCGCCCAATGCAATTGTATATAGTTCCGGCCAGTTTCGAATGATGGAAATGATGAAGGCAGGCATTATTATTAACTGCATTGCTATAGTGATAATTACCCTGGTGACTTTGGTCTGGGGAACGTTTGTGCTCCCAACTAACTTTTCAGTTTTTCCGGATTGGGCTATAGTCGGACAATAAATACCGACGCATTTATAAAAAAACAAAAGCTGTCATCCCAAAATGAGACAACAGCTTTCTACAAACCCAAACTTTATATCTATTTCCCTAATGAAACATACTTCAAAAATTCGTCCCGCTTTTCGGTTTCTTTAAAAACGCCACCGTATTCAGCGGTAACCGTCGAGCTACTCTCATCCTCAATCCCTCGTGACGACACGCACATGTGCTTGGCATCAATCACGACAGCAACATCTTCAGTATTCAATATTTGCTTTAATTCATTGGCAACCTGAACAGTCAAACGCTCCTGAACCTGGGGCCTGCGGGCAAAATAATCTACAATCCGGTTAATTTTCGACAAACCAATCACTTGACCTTTTGCAATATAAGCCACATGTGCTTTCCCAACAATAGGCAGGAAATGGTGTTCACAGGTCGAGTTTAAATTAATGTTCCGCTCTACCAACATTTCTCCATAGTTGAACTTATTCTCAAAAACTGATATTTTAGGTTTATTCGCGGGATCTAAACCATTGAAGATTTCCTGCACATACATTTTGGCAACACGATGCGGCGTACCGTTTAAACTGTCATCAGTCAAATCAAGTCCCAGCGTTTCCATGATATCACGGAATTTACTTTCAATGATCGCCATTTTCTCTTCATCAGTTTTTTCGAAGGCATCTTCACGCATGGGCGTCTCCAGCGATGTCCCAATATGATTGTCTCCAATTAAATCGACTTCTGTTCCGTTACTAACAAGAGGTATATTATTTTTCCCGTTTACATGTACCGGGCTAGCTTTTACAAATCCGTTTACTTTCATGGTCTCTCCTCCTTATTGTTTTCAGAATTATACAAACAGAAAAGTGGCTTCTTTGTTTAAATCAACCCCAAAAAGTTTAAACAACACTGCAAAACATGAAACAAAACTGTAATCGTTAGCTGCCAAAAAAATCTCCCCTATAATTTTTCAATACCTCCCGAAACTAATTAACTTTCGATACTAACTACTTAGGCTTAAAATCGAATGAGATGACTCAAGAAAAATCCAATCCTGATCAGTCCCTAAACAGGAGAAATTTTATCAAAACCAGTGCTATTGTCTCAAGCGGGTTGCTACTGTCCGGCTCTTCCGTTTTCGCTGGAAATCCGACGAAGCAAGAAAGCATTGTACAAACCAAATACGGCAAAGTGAGAGGAAGTTTTTCCGGTGGCATTCACACATTTAAAGGTATCCGCTACGGCGCAGATACTTCCAACCGACGATTTCAACCACCACTGCCGCCCGACAACTGGAACGGAATTGCCGATGCAACCGAATACGGAGCCAACGCTCCCCAGGGAAATGGTGAGAACACAAGCGAAGACTGCCTGTTTCTGAATGTTTGGACACCGGCCCTTGACGATGCAAAAAAGCGCCCGGTATTGTTCTACATTCATGGTGGTGCTTTCAGTAATGGCTCAGGTTCCGATCCGTTAACGGATGGTACCAATTTGTGTCAAAAAGGTGATGTGGTGGTTGTATCGATCAATCACCGGCTAAATGCTTTTGGTTACTTATACCTTGGCATGATGGGTGATGAAAAATACGCATCGTCTGGCAATGTCGGTCAGCTGGATATCATTTTAGCGTTGAAATGGGTTCAGGATCATGCTGAAGCGTTTGGCGGCGATCCGGGAAATGTCACCGTATTCGGGCAATCAGGAGGAGGCGCCAAAATTGCCACCTTGATGGCAATGCCGTCAGCCAAAGGTTTATTTCACCGGGCATGGACCATGAGTGGCCAACAAGTTGTAGCAGCGGGACCGAGAGCCGCAACACAACGCGCCGGACTTCTTCTTGAAACTCTTGGCCTAAAACCTAACGAATTGGAAAACCTGCAAAATGCACCGATGAACGATATTTTGGCCGCAACCAAAGTCCGTGATTTTTCGAGAGTCGAAAATAAAAGCCTTCATTTTTGCCCGGTACTAGATCACACCGCTCTTCCTTGCCACCCGTTTTACCCGGTGGCCGCGACTCAATCGGCAGAAATCCCAATGGTTATTGGCAACACCAAAGATGAAACCCGCGCTTTTTTAGGACGGATACCCGGCGTACACGAGCTGAGCTGGGAACAACTTCCACAACTCATTCTTGAGAATCAATTTGTCGATATCCGACCCGACGTTGTCATTGAAGGCTATCGAAAAATGTATCCCGAATACACGGCTACAGAGGTTTTCTTTGCCGCAACCACTGCGGGCCGATCCTGGCGAGGTGCAGTCATTGAGGCTGAAGAACGCTCCAAACAAAACGGAGCCGCAACATGGGTGTACCAACTAAACTGGCAATCCCCTGTCAATGGCGGAAAACTGGGTGCTTGCCATGCCATGGATATTCCACTGGTGTTCAACAACACCGCTGTCGAAGTATCGCCCAGCGGAAACGGACAATCAGCTCAAAATATGGCCAATGTTATGAGTGAAACATTACTGGCTTTTGCCAGAACCGGAAATCCGGGTCATAATAAACTGACAGCATGGCCTCCATTTAGTCTTCCGACACGAGAAACCATGTTATTTGATGAGGTTTCGCGCATGGACAATGACCCAAGAGGCGGGGAACGAAAACTTTACGGACAGGTTCCATTTCTTCAACGAGGTACTTATTAAATGTTAACTGAAATGAATTCGTGAGCTGCAATTGAACTGTTTAAATTTTTTCATTGTAAATTTGTGGCCGAAAACAGAGAACTGATTAATCAATTCTTTTGAATGATTGTTTCTATAATCTGAAAATTGCTGTTAGACAATGTATATTTTAATCGGAATTTTAGTCGCTTTTGTTGCTGTAGTCGCTTTGATAACCTGGATAACTGATATTTTATCGAGTAAGAAGCAAGGTTTACCTCAAGAGGAAAAAGAGGTCGAAATCCCGATGGATTGTTGCGGTGCACATGAAGTTTGCGAATTTGAAGAGATGCTTCAAAACCCGAACGAAATTGTTTATTTCGAAGACGAAGAACTGGATCGCTTTCGCGGCGTGCAATCCGAACAATACAACGATAATCAAATTGATGAATTTCGCGACGTTTTGTACACGTTGAAAGGTGACGAGGTCCGCATGTGGCTGCTCAGTATCGAACGCCGTCAACTCCAGCTACCAAACATTCTACGTCAGGAAGCCTTGATGTTAATTGCTGATGCTTGAGTTACCGTCAAAAAAGAGCTCTTCTTTAATTTTTTCAATCCGACTTAGGGCATAATCAATATTTCTCCCTTCTTCGCCAACTGCTTTAGCATATTCGCGGTAATAATGCAGGGCAACCATTTTATTCGCATTGAACTCCTCGTAGGTAGAGGCTATTTCATACAACAACTCTTTTTTAGTGGGATCAATTTTCATGGCGTTCTGATAAGCTTCAATGGATTCTTCAAACCGACGTTGCATGCCGTAAACCTGGCCCAGATGATGATACATCTCCGCCAGATAATCAGGCGTTGCCGTTTCAATAGCCAACTCCAGAAAGCCTGAACTTTCATCAAATTGCTTCAACTTTTTATAACATACCCCCATGTAAAAATTGACTATCGGATCATTGACTGTAGCCAGATAACATGGTTCCAGCATGGCCAGCGCTTTTTCCTCCTGCTTATCGAAATACAGGCAAATACCATAATTTTTCAGCACCGGAAGGATTGAATCAGTAGTCGCCAGGTAGTCTTCATAAGCCAACCGAGCCTTTCCATATTCCTTAAATACAAAGTAGCTGTCTGCTTTTTTCAACAGCAACGAAGGATTTTGAGGAAACAGATCGAGTCCACGCTCACAAGTCACAATCGAATTGTTAATCTTTTCCTGCTGGTTGTATATGGTTGCCAGGTTCAGGAAGGTATTCAAATCGCGAGAGCCTACTGCAGCCAGTTGCTCATAAAGTTTCACAGCCAAATCGCTCTTTCCGGTGCGATAAGCTGCATAAGCATAGTAACGGTTGTAAAATGCGTTTGTCGAATCAACTTTCCAAATTTCCTCGTAACTACGAAATGCATCCGGATAGGCCTTTAGGTTAATGTAACATTGCGCCAACTTACCTTTTAAATGAATATCGGTTGTATCAATCTGAATGGCTTGCTGGAAATAAGCAATAGCATTCAGGTAATTTCCCAGTGCGGAATGTGCATCCGCTAATTCTTCCCAATAAGCCGTGTTTTCCGGTTCCATCTCGCAGGCACTACCGAAAGACAGGATGGCAGCTTCGTAATCGGTAAGTTTTTCCTGAATCAATCCTCTTTTAAACAACAGTCCGGCATTCGCATCAAGCTGCAATTGTTCTTCAATTGTTTGCAAAGCCTCGGTATATTGCCGGTTTAAGATTAGCAAATCAATGGCATTCTGTGCTTTCGCCGTCAAAGCGATCGCAAATAACAAAAAGAGCGAAAAGATTAGTTTCATGGTTTTGAGATTTCGACTAAAAATTTAATCTAATGAAAAAAGAATGGGGATCGTATACGCCACATTAACCGGCACTCCTTCTTTTCGACCGGGTTCCCACTTAGGAAGCAACCTGACAATACGCAAAGCTTCCTGATCGAGTACCGGATGCACTGATCTAACAATCCGGGCATTCCCCACTTGTCCATCTTTGTCAACCACAAAGCTTACAAAAACCTCTCCTGACAAGCCTGCTTCTTTTGCTTCGTCCGGATAATTAAGATTCTCCACAATGAAATTATGCAACTCTCCAACTCCTCCCTGGAAAACCGGAAACTCATCAACAACGTAATGCACCGAATCAGCTTGATAACGCGAATTCTCATCGATTTGCTCTGACTTGGCTTCTCTCCAATTCTCCCCGTTCTGTCGAAGCTCAATTTCGCCGGTTGTTAGATTGCGAACTCGGCGAAAGCAGCCTGATTCAGCCAAAATGGTTTTGACCTTCTCTACTGCCGCAGGATCACCGATAATTTTGACGAGCTCTCCATCCACTGTTAGTCGGGCTATTGCTGTTGGTTTTATAGATTTCGATTGTTGAGCTTGTGCTTGATCCAAGCCAAAGCTTCCAAAAAAGAAGAGAGCGGTAACAATTAAACCGGGAACTGATTTGAAGAAATTCATACGCGATAGGTTTTGATTTACAATTGAATTTGAAGTCAAACCCTATCAATCGAGCCTGATTTCCAATTTGAAATCAAGGGACAAATTGTGTGCCAGCGAACTGACACACGCTTATTTTTTTCAATGTACATTTTTTAGTATAAGGCTTGTACTGATTTTTACTGCAAAACAAAATTGATTGGCACTGTAAAGGATACAGCCACAGCGTGACCACGTTGTTTGCCCGGAGTCCAGTCAGGCATTGCTGACACGACACGCACCGCTTCAGCGTCGAGACTATTTGCAACACCCCTTACAACTCTCGGCAGACGAACCTTTCCGTTTTTGTCGATCACAAAACTCACATAAACTTTTCCCTGAATCCCCTGATCACGTGCAGCTGCAGGATAAGTTACATTCTCTGCAATGAATTTACGAAGCTCCAGCTCACCTCCCGGATATTCAGGCATCTCCTCTACTACAAAAAAGATTGGTTCACCATCAATGGATTTAAGCTCTTCAGTCTTATTTTCTGTTGATTTGTTGTAAGCCACAACTGTAACGTCCTTTTCATCAGAACCGCCATTTTTATGGAGTTCAAGATCTCCAGTGGCCATATTACGAACGACCCGATAATCGCCTGAGGCTGCAATAAATTCCTTTAACTTTTCAATACCGGCTGAGTCGCCGCTCATCGTAATCGAATGGCCGGCAAAATCGACCGTAGCGACATTTTCACCTGGACTCGAATCCACCTTCGTGGATTGTTCCTGTTCGCATGCAAATACGACGATTAACGAGGCTGCTAACAGTAAGCCTCCGACTAATTTAATGCGTGCTAATTTTGATGATTTTATTTGTGACATCATTTGAATTCTTTTTTTGATTAGAGAATAATTGAAATTGTTGGCCATCTCTATTTGTGGCCCGATAAACTGCTGTAAAAGCAGCTTTTTGTAATAACCCGGACTAATTTCATGTTCCAAAACAGCCCGATCGGCCAGGTACTCATGATTTTCCCGCAACAAACGCTTCATCAGCCAAAAGAAAGGATTGAACCATTGCAAAACAGTAATCACTTCCAGAATCAGAATATCGAAGGAGTGCCCTTGTTTCACGTGTTCGAACTCGTGAAACAGCATTTTATCCGCCCCCTTTTGCGTTTTCAAATTCCTTCCTGCAAAAACATACGACAAGAACGAGAAGGGCGTCACATCCCGATCCAGCAGAACCAACTTCATTCCGTTTTCCCGGATCACTTCATTTCGCTTGATTAATAATGAAATCTGAATGAGACGTAAAATCAATCGGAAAGCAAAAAAGGCAATACCTAACAAGTAAATTGAAATCAGATAAGTGCTGGTTGAGATGCTGTGAACAATGGTCGAGGAAAGCTCGTTGCCATAAACCGAAACAGTTTCGAGCAAATTTCGATAAGGCGTAACGGTAATCTCGCTAAGCATAACAGGCTTTGGTTCGAGAATCCGTAAATGCAGCAAGGGCAACAAAGCCGAAAACGCTAAGGCGAACAACAGGAACATCCGATTGGTACGAAAAAATGTTTCGCGTTTTAGGAATAGGAAATACAACAAAGTAAACATTCCCAGGCTGATTCCCGACTCGTAAATATAATTGACGAAATCAATCATGGCTTTCCGGTTTGTCGTTATCCAGGTCTTTCCCCACTTCGTTCATCAAATCTTCCAGATCGGCAAGGCTCATTTTATCTTCTTTGGCAAAGAAGGAAACCATTTCCTGAAACGAGTTTCCAAAGTAGTTGCTGAGGAAGTTTTTCATGTAAGCTTTGGTATAATCGCGCTTAGTGATGAGCGGAAAATACCGGTGGGTCTTTCCAAACGCTTCATGATCAACAAAGCCTTTTTTCTCCAATATACGGATGATGGTTGATACCGTATTGTACGCTGGTTTTGGATCGGGAGTTTTGTCGAGAATGTCGTTGACAAAAGCCTTTTCCAGTTTCCATAAAATCTGCATCACCTGTTCCTCTGCTTTGGTTAATTCTTTGATCATGATTGCTATTTCTTTAACGAATGAATTGTTCATTCAAAGTTAACTAAATCCTACGTTTTAAAACTAATGATTTAGTTGTTTCGCGTAAAAAAATTTTAAGGGCCGTAACGAATGTTGATGAATTGTTTCATGTGCTTTGATTTTTAAGGTTAAACTCGATAAATCAAAACTACAACTAATATTTTAGTTTTCAAACTAAATAGATAGTTTTTAAACTAATTTATTAGTTATATAGAATAAAAAAGGAGGCCTACCCTCTGGCAGACCCCCACGTTAGACTAAACGAAAGTGCTTACGCAGCAACTCTAAATTTTACTCGGTCTGATCTTTTTTAGTGACTTTAGACTTCATGATTTCGAACACTGTTCTCCGGTTCTCCTGGTGTTTTTCTTCGGAGCAATCTACTCCGTCACCACATTCATTCACCAGTTGGCTTTCACCCAAGCCTACAGCCTCGATCCGGCTCTTATCTATACCTTTACGAACAAGGTATTCCAAAGTTGCTTTGGCCCTCCGCTCAGACAATTTTTGATTGTATTCATCCGTACCTCGACAGTCGGTATGTCCTTCAAGTTTAATTTCAATATCCGGATATTTCGCCAGTGCTTCGGCTATACGATCGAGCACGCGAGCAGCATCAGGTCGAATATTAAACTTGTCGTAGTCGTAGTAAATATTGTTGATACCGATTCTTGTTCCGGCATCCAATGGGTACAATTGGAAGTAGTAGAATAATTCACCCGGTTCCATTCCATCAGTTGAAAACTCGATATCGGTTCCAAGGAAATTTTCAGCATCTGCACTAACCAGGTATTGGCGATCCGGTTGAATATCGGCTTTAAAATAACCGTCAGCATCTGTCAATGCATTATCGACGATCACTCCGTCGCGTTTAATTGAAATCATCGCTCCTTCAATCGGATCGTCACCCATAATATTTACCACCTGTCCTTTCAAACGGTGCGATGGATCCATATAAAGCACTTCTTCCTGATTGGCAAATTGTCCTTCGGGTGACAGGTTAATTTCCTGTTGTTTGTCGTAATAGCCCAATTTTGTTGCCAATAAATTGAAGCGTTCTCCCATTTCCAATTTCAAGGTTGTACGTCCAGCAGTATCAGTCATGTACTCTTCAACAACTTTCCCTTTTTCATTTTGAACCTCGATTTTAGCATCAGGAACAGGCTTCTCGGTGAAGGTTGAAAGGACCAGCAGGTCAATTTTATATTGTTCCGGCAACACGATGTAAACGTCGTCGCCACCTTGACCGCCATTTCTATTGGAACCAAAGTAGGCATATCTTTCATCCGGTCCCGGAACAAATCCAAAATCATCGCCGGCAGAGTTAATATCATTGTCGAAAGTCAACACTTCACCGGTTTTTCCGTTTTTAAACTCGGTGTAAAAGATGTCTAAGCCACCTTTTCCTCCACGACCACCTGATGCAAAGAAAAGCGTACCATCGGCCTGTAAGTTCGGAAACATTTCCATGCCTGCGGTATTAATGGCATCGCCCATATTAACAGGCTCTTGCCACTCTCCCCCTTTACGGACTGTATAGTACAAATCTGTACCACCTAAGCCACCGGGCATGTCACTCACAAAAATGAGGGTGTCGCCGGATTGACTTACCGTTGGATGAGCCATTGAATATTCTTTCGAAGCAAATGGAAACTGACCAATTTCGGTCCAACCACCATTAGCTCTTTTGAACATGGTTATTCCTAAACGAACATTCTCTTTTTTGAAAACGATATTCTCCACATCAGTTTCTTCTTCATAAGACTGGGTCAGATACATTTCGCCAGTCGCCTGACAAATGGTCATCGGGCCTTCCTGAATTTTGGTAGTAATAACAGGGTTCCATTCTCCACGTTTCGGTAAGGTTCCATCAGGTTGAATTTGCGTAGAAAAAACATCATACAACAAGTAAGTTTCTTTCTTTTTCCCTCCTTCAACTTTAACTTCCGAATTATAGATCAACTTCCCATTATCGGTAGTCGAAGCAAAATCGCTGTTCGGTGTATTTACTGTAGCATTTTTAACGCTAATTTCTACGTCATCAAATACCTTTTTGGTCTGCGCATTCGCACCGAGCACAAAAAGTATTAAGACTAAACCGGTTAATATTTTAACGTTCATAGGTCAAAGTTTTCAGGTTAGAAATATCTGGGTGAAGTAAATGACTTAACAAGAGACCGCAGTTCGTATGAAATCATAATCTCATGCGATCCGTTTCCATAAGAACCGATGTCACCCATATCGAGGTCGTAGGCGTAGCCCAAACGTAATTTTTCACTGATTATAAATTGGACATTTCCACCGATTGCACTACCGGCTCCATTCCAACTGGTTGAGCGGAACATACCTCCTATCCAGAATTTTTCTGCAAACAGGAAGCTGGCATTTAAGTCGTACACAAAAGGCTGCGATTCAGAATGACGAAACATGACCGAAGGTTTAAACTTCACTGATGATCCCATATCGAAAACGTAACCGGCAATCAGATTCATGTTTCTGAACTCGTAGTCTGTTTTGTAATTTTCAGCTCCGTATTCAAAATCGTTCTTTAGCAATTTCGGAATCGACACGCCAAAATAATAGCGAGGTGCTGACAAGAACGCACCAACTCCGATATTGGGCATGAAGCTTTCTCTAATTTCCCCCTGAAAGGAAGGGTCGTTTGTCTCGATTGGTGAGTAATCTGACAAGATATTCCGGTAATTGGTAAAACCGGCTTTAAAACCTAGTCGCAAACTAGCTTCATATCCCACTTTCAATTTATAAGAGTAGTCCGTGAAAACTGCAAAGCGTTTTTCTTTACCGATCACATCGTTAATCACTGAGAGACCTAAACCAATCCGTTCGTTGCGCAAAGGTGCTTGAACAGTAAAGGTATGTGTTTCGGGAGCTCCATCGAATCCGACCCACTGATAACGGCCAAGAACCATAAAACCTACACATTCCCAGGATCCCACATAAGCAGGGTTGAATGCTTGAATGTTAAACATGTATTGGCTGTACATCGGGTCGTCTTGCTGACCAAATGAGCTTAATGCTGTGCTGGCGAGTAAGACTACACTGACAGCTAGTTTGGCTAAATATTTCATCACTTTCATCGTTCTTGAGTTTACCGGTTAATAAATACTGTCCCTTTGTGCACGGAATCATCCAAGATTAGGATCACGAAATAGGTACCTTCAGGCACAATATCTCCGCTTCCTCCAACATTCGGTCGACCATCCCACCAAGCATCGGTAGTTCCCAGCAACTGTTCATTTCCGTAGTTATCTTTTTCGTAGAGTTTCGCACCCCAGCGGTTATATACTTCCATATGTGCATTCGGGTACAGGTGGATTCCCGGAACTTCGAAATAATCATTTATACCATCACCATTTGGTGAGAATGCATCCGGTACAACTAAAACATCAATTTGTGGATCATGCCGTAGTGTAACAAAGGCCTGATCGCAAAGCGGCGTTCCCGTATCATCACAGATTTCGTACTCAAACGAGTCATCGTCATAGTAGAACGGATCGGGCGTGTAAACGAATGTTCCATCCGGATTCAACGTCAACGTTCCGTGTTCCGGTTCAACCGTCACACTGGTAACTGCAATTTGGTCACCATCGGGATCACTGTCATTGTCTAAGACACTAACATTCGTTTCGTTCATGATGAAGTCGTCATCAACTGCTACAGGAGGCAAATTCGTTTCATCAACAGTAATATAAACTGTTGCATTTCGGCAAAGTGAACTTCCCGGTAAACAGATGCTGTATGTGAAATTATCAGGCCCGATATAATCAGCGTCCGGTGTGTAAGTAAATTCACCTGTAGCATCTATGGACGCAATACCATGTGAAGGTTGTAAAACTTCAGAGATCGTTACGCTTGAACTTGACAAGTTGATATCGTTGTTTTTCACATTCCCACTTACAGTAACGTTTTTACCGGTAAAGTATGCATCATCAACACCATAAACCTGATCTTCCTGCCCTGCCGGGAAATACACGATCATAGCTTCAGCCTGAACCGTTACTGTCGGATCATTCTCAAGATATACTTCGTAAGTGAAGCTGACTACTCCTTCGTAATTTTCAGGAGCGTAGTAATTAAATGCACCATCAGCCCACATCTCCAAATTACCTACCGTAGGAGCAACAACGGGTGTTGTGTTCATTAATAATGTTCCACCTTCCACATCGAAGTCGTTCTCTAACAAGTTGCCAGCAGTCGGCAATGCCGGATTATTAAAACCTTGAACAACGTCAACGTTAGCTACCGGAGGACGACCGCTAAACCGGTCGGTAGAGATAATTCTCAGGTAAACAGTCGAAGGAGCTGAAACACCCGATACTGGATCGTCAATGACATAAATAAATTCATCATTACCGCTATAATCGGCATCCGGTGTATAAACGTATGTTCCATCGTCATTGAAAGCCACTGTTCCGTGAGAAGGGTCAGCTAATTTAATCGCCTTCTGGTCTGTACTTAATTTTTCTCCGGTTGTACTTGAAGTCAAATTAGACAATCTGGATACTGGGTTCCCTTTCTCGCCCACCAAAGAAGGACCGGAAACAACTCCTGATTCGTAGTACAAATCGTTGGTAAACACATTACCTGTAGATGCCATCCCCGAGAAGGTGTTGTTAATATCTCCCATGGAGATTGGCGGATCGTAAACCGAAAGCACCTGGATGCTAACAGTTGCATCAGAACAATAACCATCCTCATCACAAATTTCATAGGTGAAGTAATCTGTTCCGAAGTAATTCAGACCCGGCAAATAGGTGATCGTTCCATCTGCATTTACGGTTGTTGTACCTTTTGCTGGATTACTGATCACTTTCAATGTGCTAACATCGATGTTGTCATCGCAATCCAAATCGTTCGCTAAAACGTCGATGATCTCAGCTTCATCTTCTTCGATTATCACACCATCTCCAATTGCCTGAGGCATGGATTTGACTGTGATTTGTTGCTCACAAGTGGACGTATTTCCATGAATATCGGTCGCTGTCCACGTAACGACGGTTGTTCCTACCGGATAGTCTCCTGAAGCATTATCTGTACCATTAAAATCATTCAAAACAGACTCAACATCGCAATTATCGCTTGAACTTGGGGAAGGTACAGTAACCATCAGGTTACAGTTTGAAGAAGAAGTAAATTCCTCTGAGATATCTCCGGAACAGATAATTTCCGGATTTTGATCATCAACAACTATTATTGTCATACTACACTGTGCCGAGTTTCCATACTGGTCAAAAGCAGTCCAGATAACAACGGTAGACCCAACAGGATAAAAACCTGAAGCATCATCGGTACCATTAAAATCATTCTCAATCGATGCAATTTTCGTGTTATCTTCGATTGAAGGAACAGGTAACGACACATACGCACCGCACTGGTCTGCATCAACAGTTTGAGTAATAGCACCTATCGTACATCCCATTCTTGGGCTTTGTTTGTCGTGCACATTAATAGTTGACTCACAGAACGAAGTGTTTCCGGCTGCATCAGTTGCCGTCCATGTAATCAGGTTTGCTCCAACAGGCAGCATAGCACCCTCCAAGGTTTCCGAACCGTTGAAGTCATTGACGATGGATGCCCCTTCTGCATTGTCACTGAAAGTTGCATCGAATTCAGTTCCTTGCACAGTGTACGTGTCAAGATCTTCGTCCGCGTTACGATCAAAAGGAGAACCTGCAACACAACTAATTTCCGGATCTTCATCATCGGTCACTGTAACAACTGTGGTACAGGTCACACTATTTCCGGCTGCGTCGGTCACTGTCCAGATGATTGTTGTCTCGCCTACCTGAAGGGCTTCACCACCCAGACTGGCTGTTCCGTTATAATCGTTGCTGATACTTGCTCCAGCTACATTATCGCTGAAGCTGGCATCGAATTCGGCTCCTTGTACGGTGTAAGTATCAACACCATCATCAGTCATGCGGCCGAATGGTGATCCAACCATACAAGTAATTTCAGGATCTTCATCATCACTGACTGTTACAACTGTTGTACAGCTTGCACTATTACCGGCGGCATCTGCTACTGTCCAGATGATTGTTGTCTCACCTACCGGAAGTGCTTCACCACCCAGGCTTGCTGTTCCGTTATAATCGTTGCTGATACTTGCTCCGGCTACATTATCGCTGAAGCTGGCATCGAACTCAGCTCCTTGTACGGTGTAGGTATCAACACCATCGTCGGTCATGCGGCTAAATGGTGATCCGGCCATACAAGTAATTTCAGGATCTTCGTCATCAGTTACGGTTACAACTGTTGTACAGCTTGCGCTGTTACCGGCTGCATCTATTACTATCCACTCGATAGTGGTTGTGCCTACAGGAAAGGCTGATCCGGCAAGGCTTGCTGTTCCATTATAATCGTTGCTAATGCTTGCTCCGACAACATTGTCGCTAAAGCTGGCATCAAACTCGGTTCCTTGTACAGTGTAGGTGTCAACACCATCGTCGGTCATGCGGCTAAATGGTGATCCGGCCATACAAGTGATTTCAGGATCTTCATCATCGCTCACAGTTACAACTGTTGTACAGTTGACACTATTACCAGCTGCGTCTGTTACTGTCCAGATGATTGTTGTCTCACCTACCGGAAGTGCTTCACCACCCAGGCTTGCAGTTCCGTTATAATCGTTGCTGATACTTGCTCCGGCTACATTATCGCTGAAGCTGGCATCGAACTCAGCTCCTTGTACGGTGTAGGTATCAACACCATCGTCGGTCATGCGGCTAAATGGTGATCCGGCCATACAGTTGATTTCAGGATCTTCATCATCAGTTACAGTAATATCAAAACTACATGTTGAATTATTGTTATGAATATCTGTGACCATCACATCTACTGTAGTCATTCCAACCGAGAAGTTGTAGGGGAAACTAATTTCTTCTCCCATAACACTATATTTAGTATTTGCAACCTCACAATTATCAGTTGGTGTAGCTGCGAATGTCAACGAAGCATAGTCCGCATTTACATCTGCAGTATAAGATTCTGCAGTTACCGGACAATTTGGCACCGGTGCTTCATCGTCAGTAACTGTTATCGTTTGGATCACTTCTACTGCTGAATTTCCATGAATATCACTTACTGTCCAGGTAATTGTTGTCGTTCCTACCGGGTAAAGATCAGTTAATGCTAATTCATCATCTCTAACACCAACAGGTGAACCTTGAACCTCGCAATTATCGGTTGCAGTTGCAGCAATAATTTCAATAGATGCACCACAAACTCCTGAATCTGCAGTTTGAGTGATATCTGCATTGGCTGTTATTACAGGAGCTTCATCATCGCTTACAATTATAGTTTGAATTACTTCTTCCGCATCATTACCGTGAATATCTGCTACATTCCACGCTATTGTTGTTGTTCCTACCGGATATGAATCTGCTAATGATAATCCGTCACTACGAACTCCAACGGGATCACCAACACCGCAATTATCAGTAGCAGTTGCTGGATTGATTATTATTTCTGCACCACAAACACCAGCGTCTGCTGTTTGGTCAATATCTGCAGACGCTGTTATCAACGGTAATTCACTATCTGTAACGATTACCAGTTGTGCACAAGTGCTGTATTTACCTGACATGTCTGTAACTGTCCAAGTCACAATCGATTCCCCAACAGGGAATGTAGCTGGTGCGTCATTTTGCACATCCAAAGCTTCTACCGGAGTACAGTTGTCTGAAACTTCAGGAGTTCCTAAATCAACATTGGATGCAAAACAACTTCCGCCGTCGGCTGTAATCGTAACAACTGCTGGACAAGTAATCAAAGGATCACTTGTATCATGCACTGTAATATTTTGAGTACATGTATTCACATTGCCACAGTCGTCTGTTGCAGACCATGTGCGCTCGATGATATAATCGTTGTCTGTGCTACCGGCAACAATCTCATCAGTATAATCGATAGTAACTGTTGCTGAACAATTATCAGTTCCAGTTGCATAACCTGTAGATTCAGGACTAGCAGGCTCACTACATTCCACGGCCAGGTCTGCAGGACATGTGATTTGAGGTGCAATTATGTCTTGCACGGTAATAATCTGGTCAAGTGAAGCTGCGTTACCACAGTCGTCCGTTGCTGTCCAGGTACGGGTAATCACATAGTTTCCTGCACAGTTGCCCGCTGCGGTTGCATCACTGAATGCTACTGTTG
>NZ_WKLH01000002.1:1563882-1595696 GCF_010882175.1 Mangrovibacterium lignilyticum
AATAATCTGGTCAAGTGAAGCTGCGTTACCACAGTCGTCCGTTGCTGTCCAGGTACGGGTAATCACATAGTTTCCTGCACAGTTGCCCGCTGCGGTTGCATCACTGAATGCTACTGTTGCAATACTGCAGGCATCTACTGCAGTTGCTGAACCTGTGCTTGCAGGTGTATTGTCGTCAGTACAAGCAATAGTCACATCGGAAGGCATCGTTAATACCGGAGTTGTATTATCTACAACGGTTACGTCGAAGCTGCAAGTGCTTTGATTTCCGTCGCTGTCTTGGAATACATAGACAACAGAAGTTGTACCTTTATCAAAAGTGTCACCTGGATAATGAGTCTGGCTAAATATTGACAACGATCCATCGCAATTATCCTCTGCGGTAGGTTCTGTCCATGTAACGGTTTGCGAGCACGTGAGTGGATCAACGTCTTCACTATTCACCGTAATATCGTCCGGGCATCCTGAGATAGCGGGAGAGCTATTTTCTGCTACTATTACAGTAAAATCACAACTCGAAGTTGGATAACTTAGAGAAAGATCCTCTGAATCTGTCAAATAAGATACTGCAGTAACAGTGGTTTCTCCCTTTGCGAAAGAGAAAGGGAAAGTAATTTCTGAAGAACCAATGAAGTATCTGATTTCAACATCGCCATCATCACATACGATGCTACCTTCACTATCATAAAGCCAGTTAACGGAAAACGGACTCTCGTCGGCAACATAAGAGCATGTATCCGTATTGGCATTGAAGGAATAGCTTGCTACAGGACTAGGGCAGTCAATCATAGGTGGTTCAAGTACTTTAATTGTAAATGAACATGTGTCTTTCTGTTGTGTAACACCGTCCGGTTCTGTGTATGTTGCGATATAGTCAATAGTATACTCCCCTGGTGTAAAAAAGCTACCTGAAGTGTAATCTGGTTTTGCTATTGAAAAATCGATTTCATCACTACATGTTCCTGAGTTAGCAACATACCCATCAAACTCCAGATTATCCACTGTTAGATTTGAAAGTATTTGCTTCGTCCCTTCAAACTCAATCATTAAATAATAATCATCCGCTACTTTAGTTGTGGGCACTATAAGAGTTATCATGTCAGTTGTATTTCCATAACTGAAATTTGTATCAACCGAAATTGTATCGTTATAATCAGCACTTATAGTGTATAAATTTATGGGAATATCAGTAGAAGTCGGATTAATCACCGTCAAATTCACCTCAGATCCTATACCGCCTTCAGCATTCGGAGGATCAAGATAAACCAAAGGCGTTACTACAAATGGATAAGTATCTTTTATTCCATTTGATTGAAACAATTGCAAATTATTGTCTCCAGTCCTCTGTACATAGTTGAATACCCAACATTCGAACTTAACCTCAGAAAAATTAAACAACATTGTAAAAGAGCTAACATTAGCTCCCCCCAAGGTGAATGATGGCTCTTGCCAACTAACATAAGCTCCCCAGCTACCGTTCTGATAAGTGCTGGCACAAACAGTGTCATTCGAAGCACAATAATCTTTTTCCAGGGTTAAGCCAGATGTTGAATCCTGCCCAAAAACGGTAAATGAAGAAATCAAAAGTACAATTGAAAAAGCGATCGCTTTAACATACTTTAAAAACACGAGGTAAATATTCGTTTTCATAAGTCTAACATTTTTAAAACCAAAAGTTGGTGCGGTTGAGCTTTCACGCAACTCGACACGAATAAAAAGCTTAATTCAGAGTCAGGCTGATGTTTTGAGACAGAACACTATTCTGCATCATCACAAATTCATCCTGAGGTAATCGATCTATATCGTTCACTTTAAAATTCGATTTCAGCATCAATTGAAAAACCATTGCTAATGAGTTTTCAGAATTGACCTGTCCCTTTGGCAAAATGCGACTTGACGAAATATTGGTAAGTAACTTCACAAGACCTGTGAAGTCAGATTGAAATTTGTTTTGTTTTACTTCAACTTTTAGGCTGGATTGCCACTCTTCTCCTACAAAACATAACTTTTCAACGAAATAAAAAATCCACGTAGAATTTTTATTCATACACTTTCGCTTAGTCTGTTGTGCGGTAATTTTCAAGCACACCGCATTTGCTTTTATTCCCACGTATCGCTTCTAGAAATTCTCAACACCAGTTTTATGTTGAAAATCGTATTAGCAAGGTACGGCAACGGACCAATTCAAATCAAGAGGCAAGTGCGAAGAGCCCCCCATTATTGGACAAACAGAGGCTTTGAGATAGCAAAATGGGTAAATGAGAAAGCGAATAATTGAGTTTTATTAACAAACATGTGTTTAATTCAGCTATTTCTGGCTATTTCCGGAGTCTGGAAAACCCCTAAAACGTCGAAAATGGAGAAGGGTTAACAAAATGAAAACGAAAAACAGACTAAACAAAACAGCTTTCCATTATTCATACTTAAGAATAAGGGGAAGCACCTATAATACTACTACAGTGAAAGTTATAAGTACAAGGTATAATCATCGCCATCCGGGAGCACAGGAAATTTTGATCTAAAGTTCAGCAACGACTCCAAAGACAGCTTTTGAACCACGATATTTGCAGCATTTCCGGCATGTTCAAGCACTGATCCCCGCGCATCGTAAATGAGGCTATCTCCGGAATAGTGAATACCATTGGCATCACTCCCAACACGATTTACTCCTGCCACAAAAGCCTGGTTTTCGATCGCCCGGGCTTTTAGCAAACATAACCAAACATCTTTTCGAGGTGCCGGCCAGTTCGCACAATTCAATAATAAATCGTAATCATTCCGATTTCGGCTAAAAACAGGGAAACGCAAATCGTAACAAACCTGCGGCAAGATGCGGAATCCATTCAACTCAACGATTTTTCGTTCTTTTCCGGGCATAAAATGATCGTTCTCCTGCCCCATTGAAAAAAGGTGACGCTTGTCGTAGAATTCCAATCGCCCATCCGGCCGGACAAATACAAAGCGGTTCCGAAAACTAGTGTTCTCCCGAATCATTAAACTGCCGGCAAGGACTGTGTTTAATGAGGCTGCTTGCTTTTTCATCCATGAAACAGTTTCTCCATCCATTGGCTCAGCAAACCGTTCAACTTGCATAGAGAAACCTGTGGAGAACATCTCTGGTAGCACTACCAAATCGACATTCGATGGAATACTTCCAAACATTGACTCAAAGTTTCGAAGATTGGCATTCACATCTTCCCAAACTAAATCAGCCTGAATAAGTGACAAAGTCAACACATTCTGATTATTTGTAGAAACTTCCATCAGTCATGAATTTAAAAGATTATAAACAGAGATACGCGTCAATCATCCAAGGTGAATTTTTCCGGGTGCTTCCCCACTAATCCACGTGTATGATAATAAGTTTTCATCCGCCGAATATCCTGCTGCGGATCATTACTCAGGTCCAACGTTTCAAGCCAGCCGACTTCCTTTTTTCCGAAATCGAAAAAACCAAGGTACACAATGGCTCCTGTTGCTTTAGCGATCGTGTGAAATCCAGCTTTCCAGCGGGTAGTCAGTTCCCGCGTTCCTTCCGGAGTAATAGCCAGGTGCATGAATTCCCGACTATTCATTTCTGCTATTATTTGTTTCACAACGGTCGTTCCTTTCGATCGGTCAATAGGAATAGCGCCGGCTTTACGGAGAAAATAACCGACTGGCCAGAAGAAGAATTCCTTCTTGATAACAACATGCGCCACGCCTCCAACCGAAGTATAATACAAATACGAAATAACAAAGTCCCAGGCACTGGTATGCGGGACTCCAATAATAATCGCCTTTTTATGGGGCATCACTCCGTTTACAGCTTTCCACCCCAATAAGTTCAGTAAAAAACGACAAACAGCTTGCATGTGTTATACCGTAATTTGATACGTTTCCAAATGACTAGCCGAAGCATAGTCACTCAACAATTTTACCGCAATTTGGCTTGATTCATAAAGTATGTGCCCTCCTTGATACGACACCAAAATCATTAAAAAACGTTTGGTATCAGGTCCGACTCCGGTCCGTTCCGAATCAGATGTCGGGGTTCCGAAAGCCCCACGCTGATCCCTGAATACCGGCATCCCTTCAATATTAAGTGTTCCTCGCCCCAACCCTTCATAAGGTTCATCAGCTTTTCCAATGCCCATAACAACATTCCCCTGAATTTTATCGGCATCATATCCGCCAATAGAGAGTCCTGAGTGAATGGAAACAAAATTCAACGTATCGACAACATTGTTAATTTGGTATAAACCTTTACCGCTGACCACCCGCCGCAGTAAAGCCTCTGCAGACAACCGATAGCGAGCCGGATCTTTACCGCATGCTTTATAGGCCTCGCGCGAAGATGCTATTGCCTCAATATGCCGGATATTTTCAACTTCCAACTTCGATGCAATCTCCCGACATTTGGCCTCAATCAATTGCCACAGATCTTCCCTAAACAATTCAACCCGAACATTACATTCAATACAGGACAAAAACAGATCGGGGCATTTATCTGCTAACTCCTCTGAAATTTTAATATTTTTCATAATGAAATTCTTTCACCTCAATTAGCACTGACAATATATTAAGCTAATCTCTTATAAGGCGGAACCTAATAGCAAAAATAAAAAATAGCAGCGCTTGGCTGCTATTCTTTTCTTAAAATCTAGAATCTTAACTGTAAAAATTGTGGCAAGAGTAGTTTTCTAAAAGAATACTTCGGACCGAATATTTTCGGCACTAACTCCATATTTCTCTAACAAATCCGTTACTTCTTCAATCATATTTGAGTTACCGCACAGGTAACAAATAGTATCTTTTTCCACCGGGTTTTCTTTGAGGTAGAAGGTTACCCGACCGAAATAGTCTTCACTTTCTTCGCGCGATGTGCACAAACAATACCGATAAGGTTTAAAAGCATCACGGGCGTATGCTTCATCCGAAAAATGAACGCCGTGAAGCAGCCTGTAATTCAAGCTCGGGTAGCTTCGGACAAAAGACCTGAACGGTGAGATCCCCGTTCCTGTCGCAATAAATAAAGTTGGATGCCCGCTAATTACCTGTTCGTCCAAAACAAAGAATCCCCGAGGACCTTCGATCTGAATGTCGGATCCAACTTTTAAATGCCGCAAATAGCGCGAGAACTCACCATCTTCAACTTTGCGAATTAAAAACGAAAGCCGATCTTCCTTATCCGAACTATAAATGGAATACTCTCTCCCCTCTCCGGATTCAGGATTTCGAAGGACAACATACTGTCCGGGGGTAAACTGAAAACCTGCCCGATCGAAATGCAGGACAAAAGTCTCCGGTGTGAGTTCCTGAAACTCAATTAACTTGTGTAATGATTTGTTCATAAGTGGTTTGATATTATGCATTAACGTGCCGCTCGGCATGGTAGGACGAGCGCACCAAAGGGCTGCTCTCCACATACCGGAATCCACGCTTATAGGCTTCTTTACGGTAGGTTTCAAATTGTTCGGGGGTGATGTATTCCACAACTTTCATCAAATGCTCATCGGGTTGAAGGTATTGTCCCAACGTCAAGACTTTACAACCGGCTTCCTTCAGATCATCCATTGCTTCCAGTACTTCCTCGGGTGTTTCGCCCAAGCCCAGCATGATGCCTGATTTGGGAACAATTCCTGCTTCAGCGATATAGGATATTACTTTCAAACTACGCTCATAACGCGCGGTGCTACGAATTTTCGGAGTCAATCTTTTAACGGTCTCCAGGTTATGCGAAATCACTTCAGGTTTGGCATCAATCACCTTCTGAACCAATTCTTTTTTGGCATGAAAATCCGGGATCAATGTCTCCATTGTTGTATTCGGATTCAACTCTTTCACCCGGCGAATGGTTTCAGCCCAAAAACGGGCACCGCCATCAGGCAAATCATCCCGATCGACCGAGGTAATCACGCAATGTTTCAGATTCAAAGTCTTGATTGTTTCAGCCAAACGACGCGGCTCATCCCAATCCACGGGATCAGGAATCAAATTTTGCACATAACAAAAGCGGCAATTGCGGGTACATTTGTCACCCAAAATCATAAAGCTTGCAGTACCTGCATTCCAGCATTCGCCTTTATTGGGGCAATTCCCGCTGGTACAGATTGTATTTAGTTTGTGGTCAGTTATTAATCGTTTTACCTTCGAATAGTTCTCTCCGCTAGGCAGCTGCGATTTCATCCAACGGGGTAAGCGCTCCCGTGTATTTGAGCTATCAGTCATTTCAAAATAAGTTTTGTCCTCTAAACAAGAAAACAGCCACCTTGTTCATAAAAAAAGACTTCGATATCCGGGTTACTTCTTTCGGGAAAGCGGTAGAACATATTCAAAACCAATTTGAAAATCGGGCGCATTATTGATAAAGAAAAAATCTTCGCCAATATAGAAGTTGAATTGGCGCGACTTTCGCTGCCAACCAAGGACTAAAAAAGCCTTGTAAGAAAAGTAATACAACGAGGCCGGGGTAATTTTTGCCAACCAAAATTCCTGGCTGATATCTTCGCCTTCCCACGTATCGCCTTCATGCAAAAAACGAATCCCAATTTCGTCATAGTCCACCTGCCCCCGATCATTGTTACTCCCTTTCATCAATGCTCCCTGAAAATTATTCATCAGTCCAAACTGCAAAATGCTTTCCTTCGAAACCTTTATATTTCCGCCAAAATACATTTTGATGGTTTCCCTGAAAGATTGATCGATTGCTTTTACACCCTCTCCTGTTTTCAAGAAAGTGGGCATCGTCAATCCGGCATCAAAAGCCAGGGTCACCGATGTTTGAGGACTCGATAGCTTATCGAGCCGAAAACCAGCCGACATTCCGGGAATCAGATACCGGTGCAAACTATTAAAAGGCACCGACAGGTGACCGCCAATATTCAATTGAAAATGCGCGTATTCCGTATTGCGGTTTATCACTTGCCGGTAATAGTGGGCGTCCAGCACGCTTGTGAACCATTCCCCTTGTTCCTTCCGGTATTTGTTCCCATCCTCATCGATAAACTGAATACTTGCCCGGTTAAAAGGATACAACTTTCGCCCGTAATTATCATCAATGGCAAAACGCGTGTGAAAAGTCTCGATAAAACGATCGCTCACAAAATAATGCAGCGGCGACGATCCGCCACTAAGCAGGTGGACATTCATATTCAGAATGAAGCTGTTCCGCTCCTTCCACTTCCGGATCCAGGCAAAACGAAAATGCTGCAACACGCCATCCGACTGGTAGGTCTTCACCTTCGACTGCACACCGACAGATTCAAAATAAGTTGGGCGCCAGGTCATGTAAAGTTCCCGATTTACTCGTTGTTGCGCCTTTGTCAAATTTTGCGGATAATACATCCACGCTTGCGGATGCCAGGTATTTCCCATGCTGTACGAAACAGCAAACTGGTCGCGCACACCATCATCTGCCGGAAAGTAGAAAGGCAAATCCAAGGCAAAAATACCGACGGCATGCTCGGGATTGATCGCCGAAAAATAGATGGGTAGCTGCAACATCCGGTTCTGTTTTTCAACGTCCTGTGCCGCAAGTCGCCATGAAATATGAAGGAGCAACAGGAGTAAAAAACAGCTTCGGAAAGTCATAATTGTTTGTTTCGCGATGAGTTCTCTAAGATAGCTTTTCCAAGGTAAACATTCTGTAAAATCATCCGTTTTTCAACCTTTCACTCAACTAAAATTTATAACTTCCGTCTTCTTTTCAGGTTAAAAAACAAGCAACATCTGAAAGCGAAAATTAAAAGTTACAACAGCAAAAATGAACAGCAAAGCGATTTATCAAAACGACCACGTGGTAAGCAGTTGGGAAGAACTGTGTGAAGAAGTGTATCAGGATTCGTGGAAACCCGGTATGGGCCGATACCGTTCCGATTATGCTTTCCGGGGTTTATCGGATTCAACCTACGAACTAAAAAACAGCTTTCTTCGCAACTGCGGCGCCCGTCCCGAGTTGGAATACCATTTGCTGCGGAATTTCCGAAAATATTCCATCTCAAAAGAAGCCCAGCTTTCGGGGTCATTTTGGCGTGCACTGGTAATGGCTCAGCACCACGGCCTGCCAACCCGCTTGCTCGACTGGACTTATTCACCTTTTATTGCCATGCACTTTGCCACGGTAAATACCGATAAATACGATCTGGATGGCGTGATCTGGAAAGTTGATTTTGTGAAAGCAAACCAGCTCATCAGCGAACCGCTGAACAAAAAACTGCTCGAAGAAAAGTGCAACGCCTTTACCGTTGAAATGCTGGAGGAAAATATCCACTCTTTATCGGATTTCGACCAGGTTATGGGGAATGATCAGGTTGCATTTTTTGAGCCACCATCCATGGATGAGCGCATTGTCAACCAGTTTGCTTTTTTCTCGGTCATGTCGAATCCCACGGCTATTTTAGACGACTGGCTGATCAAACATCCCGATATGTTTCGACGATTAATTATTCCCCAAAAGCTGAAATGGGAAGTACGCGACAAACTCGATCAGGCCAATATCACCGAAAGGGTACTTTTCCCGGGTCTCGACGGGCTGGCACATTGGTTGAAACGTCATTACAAACCGGCTTCAGGACCGATTTAGAAAGATGCCCTTTAAAACCGGGGGCAAATACCATGCGGGCTCTGCACTTTTTGTACTTTTGAAGTCAAAAATTGAGCCCCATGAAAATATTCTTCACGTTTATTGTTTTAATTATTGGCTTTTTACTGGCCATTCAGGGTAGCATCAACACCCAGCTAACAACCTATCTGAAACACCCGCTACAAGGCGCTTTGGTGAATTTCATGGTCGGTTTTATCTGCTTAATCGGTCTGAATTTCTTGTTTCGGACGCAAACACCCGATTGGGAACAGGTGAAAACAGCTCCCTGGTATTTATTTGCCGGAGGTATGCTGGGCGCCATTTTCGTTTCATCGGTCATTTTTTTCATCCCCAAAATCGGTGTTACAACAGTCTTGGCTGCCGCTATTGCCGGGCAAATGATCGCTGCCTCCATCATCGATCATTTCGGATTCTTTGGCTTGGCTATTCACCACATGAATGCAGGTCGTATCGCAGGCATACTTCTGTTATTGGCCGGAATTTTCCTGATTCAGAAGTACTGACCGGCCAAAAATTCGCTCTGCCAATTTCACCCCGAATAAAAAACCTCGCAAGACAGTTCTTAAACGTTAACAGCTCCCAAAACATGTTGCAGGGCAGTTCTTAAACTTTAACAGCCCTCAAAACATGTTGCAGGACAATTCTTAAATTTTAACAGCGTCCAGGAAATGTTGCAGGACACTTCTTAAAGTTTAACAGGCTCCGTGCACGCTTGCGGGGATACGGTTAAATTTCAACAGCGTCGAAACGGGAGCTCCGGGCCATTTTTAACATTGAACAGGTCCGGAAATCGCCGCCGCGGACCTGCTTAAATATTCAGAACATCGCCAATAAAACACCCAAAACAAAAACACTGGTGTACCTCCAAATTCCCTTTTGCCGGCAGGTATCGCTTAAAATAGGCTTTCAATAGAGCCCTTGCAATAGTTTCCAAAATGCAGTAAATTGAGTATAAAATTCAACCAATATGAAATCTGCTTTTTTAATCTCAATGATCCTGGGAACGTGCTTAATCGCCAACTCAGTCGACGCACAAAATTCGGACAAGCAAGCCAAAAAACAAGCCAAGAAAGAACAAAAGGCATTGCTGCAGCAACAAAACATGATTGCAGTGACCCAAGCCATTGATTCGTTAACCTTTGTCGTAGAAGCCGACCGGCTACAAAGCAAAGCCGGCAGAACCATTAATGTATCCTCCAACTTAAATTTCATTGCAGTCGACCATGAATCTGCATTTATTCAAATTGGATCAAATGCAGCCATTGGATCGAATGGAGTCGGAGGTGTTTCTGTGGATTCAAAAGTCACGAAGATAGATATTGATAAGAATGAGAAGAGAGGTAGCTATTTAATTCGAATGACTTGTATGTCGAGTGCCGGTATTTTCGACATCAGCATCAGCAGTAACAGTGATGGGCAAGCCGTGTCGGCAACGATAGGCGGAAACTGGGGAGGCAAATTAACTTACCAGGGAAAACTGGTTCCTTTAAAACAATCTACCGTATATAAAGGCTCACCCCGTTATTAGTGGTTCACGGCGAAAGGAGTAAAAGCAGAAAGAATAGGACCGGCAACTTCGTGCTGTAAAAACAAGTCTTCGCAAGCTGTATCATAGACATTCAATCTGAAGCATCGACAAACAGACGTGTGCCGAGATCGCATAAAAAAAGCCGGCTTCCACCGGCTTTCATCTATTTTAGCGATAAGTTACTTCAATTTGAATGCACCTTTTAAACCAGTTTGTGAGTTGGTACCCACCCACAGGTTGAAATCGCCGGGTTCAGCTTCCCAAACTTTCCAGGCTGTGAAAAACTTCAAATCATCTGAATCCAGTTCAAACGTGACAGTTTGACTTTCACCAGCTTTCAGGAAGATTTTCTTATACCCTTTTAACTCTTTTACCGGGCGGGCAATGCTGCCGTACAAGTCATGTACATAAAGTTGTACCACTTCCTCACCGTCCACATCGCCGGTATTTTTAACCGTCACACGAACGTTTAACTTTTGATTAGCTGAAATTTCGTTGGCGCTAAGTTGCAAATCCGAGTAATCGAAGGATGTGTAACTTAAACCATAACCAAAGGGGAACAAGGGTTCGTTCGACTCGTCGGTGTAGTGCGACCAGAAAACTGTTCCGGTATCATCGGCACGTCCCGTGCTGAAATGGTTGTAATAGATGGGGCATTGACCAACCGAACGAGGAAACGACATCGGCAGTTTCCCGGCAGGATTATAATCGCCAAACAGCACATCGGCGATGGCATTTCCGGCTTCAGAACCCAATTGCCAGGCCTCTACTATTGCAGGTACATTTTCAGCCATCCAATCGATTACCAACGGGCGACCATTCATCAGCACAACCACTACATTTTTATTGACCGCGTAAACTGCTTCGAGCAATTCTTGCTGGTAGCCTTTCAAGCTAATATCGGTCTGACTGCGACCTTCACCGGTTTGAAAACAGTTCTCACCCAACGCCATTACAACCACATCCATCTTTTTGGCTAACTCAACAGCCGCTTCAATTCCTGACGGATCGGTCTCGTTGTACTGCAAATGTTGCTGAAAGGCCGGTGTGTTTGAAACAAAGACAGGCCCGCGCTCAAATACAACAGCACTATTATCAGTTATCACATTCGTTATTCCTTCCAGCAATGAAACGGCCGAACCAGTCACAGCCTGCGCACGCCAGCTTCCGAGTGGCGAATCTTTATCGTCGGCCAAATCTCCAATCACGGCAATCTTCTGACCGGCTTTCTTCAGCGGCAACAGATGATTTTCATTTTTCAGCAAGACTATACTTTTTTTGGCAACTTCACGGGCAGCAGCCAAATGCTCCTCGCTCAAAACCAAGCCCTCTTCATCCAACTTGCTATATTTATAAGGATCATCGAATAAACCCAATTCATATTTGATGCGCAACACACGACGTGTAGCATCGTCGATCAGTGCTTCGTCAATGCGACCCTCTTCAACCAATTCTTTCAGGTGATCGATGTAGGCATAACCTTCCATGTCCATATCCGATCCGGCCTTTATCGCCAGATAGGCCGCTTCTTTCAAATCGGCAGCCACACCGTGATTATGCAACTCGCCAATTGAGTTCCAGTCGGAAACAACAAAACCATCAAAGCCCCAGGCTCCTTTTAGCATATCGCGCAACAAGTGCGGGTTCGAAGTTGACGGAACGCCCCCAATCACGTTGAATGAGTTCATCAGCGTAGCCACACCAGCATCCACGGCCGCATGAAAAGGAGGGAGTACGACATTTTGCAAGGTATACTCGCTAATATCAACTGTGTTGTAATCGCGACCAGCTTCGGCAAAGCCATAAGCGGCAAAGTGTTTGGCGCAGGCAGCAATGGTGTTTTCCAAAATCAGATCGCTCCCCTGAAAACCGCGAACCTGTGCTGCCGACATCACTGATCCTAAATAAGGATCTTCGCCGGCACCTTCCATGACCCGTCCCCAACGGGCATCACGCGAAATATCAACCATCGGGGCAAAAGTCCAATGTATACCCGACGCAGCCGTTTCAACAGCCGCAATATGAGCGCTTAACTCGGCAGCCGAAGCATCCCAGCTTGATGCGGTTGCCAATGGAATCGGGAACATTGTTTTGTACCCGTGAACTACATCGTAGCCAAAAATCATGGGAATCCCCAGACGCGTATTCTCTACCGCCAATTTCTGAGCTTTTAGAGTCGCGTCAGCACCCGTCACATTCAACATTGAGCCCACCATGCCGCTTTTAATCTGATCCAGCATTTCCTGCTCGCTACTTCCCGCCGGGGCGGGACCGGTCATCTCCCACCGTGAGGTGTACTGGTTCAACTGGCCAATTTTTTCGTCCAGCGTCATTTTCGAAAGAAGTTCATCGACCTTCTTTTCAATAGCTGTAGTTTTCTGTTTTTCTTGTGCCTGTACACCTCCAAATACGACAAGTGTGAACATGGCACCAAAGAGCAATTGTTTAAGCATTTTTGTTTGTTATTGATTTAGATTGAAAGCAAATATAGGAATATGTGTCCTCAGAACAAACAGCTTAAAACTCTTATAAAACAAGCAAATACCAATAGGGGATTTATCGTTTTCAGGAATAAATCCCATCTAATTGTATTTCAAACACTAACCTTTGAAAGAGATTGAGAATCATCTGAAAAATTAAACTGAAATTTTTGTGAATTTTTCGTATGCAGTTTGCCAACTTTTATCCAAACTTGGATTGAACCGTTTTTGCTGAAACGATTCGCGGACAATTTGCCTGATCTCTGCAAGGGACTTAACGACTCCCAACGCTTTCGCCTGCATGAGAATATTGCCGGTAGCAGTCGCTTCGGTAGGACCTGCCCAAACCGGCAATTCGCAAACGTCTGCCGTTATTTGGTTCAGGAAATCGTTGTTACAACCGCCACCAATTACATGTATCCGGTCGATATTCTTAGCACTCACCTGACGAATTTCATCCAATACCTGACGATATTTCAGCGCCAGGCTGTCGTAAATACAGCGAATAACTTCGGCATGAGATTCCGGCCGTCCCTGCCCCGACTTTTCACACCAGTTTGCAATCGCATCCGGCATATTACCCGGATTCAGGAAACAGCTGTCATCAGGATCAATAATAAAGCGAAAGGGTTCAACCGTTTTTGCCAGCTCCACCATCTCCGGCCAGCTGTATTCCTTTTTAGAAGCCCAAGTCCGGCGGCATTCCTGGATGAGCCACATGCCCATAATATTTTTCAGAAAACGAGTCGTCCCTTCGACCCCGCCTTCATTTGTAAAATTCAGCTCGAGTGTTTTGTCTGAAATAATTGGCTCTTGCGCTTCAATGCCAAAAATCGACCAGGTCCCGGAACTGATGTACGCAAAATTGTCATCAACGGCCGGTACAGAAGCAATCGCTGAAGCAGTATCATGGCCCCCAACAGCAACCACAGGAATCTGCTCGCTTCCTGTCTCCTCGGCGATATCCGACTGTAGTAGTCCGATTTGTTGCCCAGCTTGAATAATTTCACCCAAAATATTGGTGGGAACCCCTGCTTTCGAAATGAGTTTTTTTTGCCATTCACATTGTCCGGGAACCAACATTTGGCTGGTACTGGCAATCGTAAATTCCGTTTTAGCTTCCCCTGAAAACAAGTAATTTAATGCATCGGGGGTGAAAAGAATCCGGTCGGTAATACCCAACAGCGGAGCATTGGTTTTCACCATGGAATACAATTGAAAAAGACTGTTGAATTGCATAAACTGAATGCCTGTTTGCCGGTAAACCTCATCTTTCGGTACGAGTTTAAACAGATCTTCCATGGCTGTATTGGTCCTCGAATCACGGTACGCATAAGGCAACGACAGAATCATTCCGTTTTTATCCAAATGCACAAAGTCAACACCCCAAGTATCTACCGCTATCGATTCGGGCTGAACACCAAATTCACGGACACACTTTGTCAGGCCCGTTTTCAACTCTTGAAAAAGGCTGAAAATATTCCAAAAATAATGTCCGTTAATGCGCTGCATTTGATTGGTGAAGCGATGGATTTCCGTGAGTTCCAGCTTCGCATTGTTCAAGGTTCCGAGAATAGCGCGGCCACTGGATGCCCCCAGGTCGAAAGCCAGGAAATGATGAGTAGGCATAGTCTGATTTGTTTCGTTTGAAAAACGAAATTAACGATTTTCATGAAACTATGCTGCAGTGTGCTGCTAATTATTTAAAAATTGACAAGAGTCGAAAATTTATTGGACGACATACTTTTTCGCCCAAGCCAGGTATTGGTCCCAATCATACGATGTTACACCATGTTTACCAGTCCGCAAATGATAAGAAATTACTCCCCCAACGGGGTGTTCCGGCTCTGGCATTTTTACTGCAACAATGCCGGGTATATCGTACAATTGATACACCGAAGATGCGATTTTGGTAGCAAGAAATTCCCCTTTTGGATCAGCCCACAAGTCTTCGCTGGCACTACCAACATATAAAGGTCTGGGAGCAATTAACGCCAACAGCATATGCTGGTCAACCGGGAGACGATCTTCGAATCCATTGTATTTTTTGAAATTGCCGCAGAACCATTGCGGGAAATTCCGGTTCACCACAGCAACCGTCTCACCAAAGCAACGACGTGACAAGGCTGCACCCATACACCCTGAGTTATTGGAAATACAGGCAGCAAATCGCTGATCGCTGGCAGCTGCCCATAAAGCAGCCTTTCCCAGCCGGGAATGTCCAAACACCACAACCTGCTCGTTGTTTACATCTGAATCCGATTCCAGGTAATCCATCACACGTGACAAGCCCCATGACCAAGCGGCCATTGCCCGCCACTCGTCAGGGGCGGGTTCTTCCTGTCCCTCTTTATACAATAAAGGTTGAACGCCGTCTTCAAAATCGTCCCGATCCGGGTCGACGTCACCGTAAAACAGGGTTACAAGTCCAAAACCGGCGTCCAATATTTTTTCCACATCCCATCGCTCCGCATCATACCCTCTCGATTGTTCGGTAAATTGGTTGTGAACGATCCCAAACGAAGGATTGTTGTTCACCCACGATTCACTGATCCGAATCGCAACATCGCCGGCAATTGAATGGTTTCCCAAAAAATTATATCCTACTATCACCGGTACCGGCCCTTCTGTTTTAGGCAAATACATCAGAACCCCAACTGATAACTCGCGGTTATTGACACTGAAAACCAAATCGAACTGTTTTCGGATGGCTTTACCCCCGAATGCATCGCCTGAAGCTTCATATGTTATGACATCCGGCTTTTCCAAAACTCCGGGGACCTTTCCGTATACTTCCTGCGTAAAAAGCTGCAAAATCTCCGGCCGGCGAATCTTCTCCCATTGCTCTGATCGTTTGATCTTTCTTCCCTTAAAGCTCTCGAACAAATCGGGCAGTTCATATTCCGGAACTGCTGCTTCGTTGTAGTTTGTTCTAAGCTTCTGAGCAAAGCAGTTTATGAAAGTAAACAAGAAAAGTACGGAGAAAATTCGTCTCATTCTATTGGTTTAATTATGCTTTCATTTTACGATGGTATTACTTTCAGCTGCCACGTCACCCCTGTTTTTATCGTAAATAAGCGCTCCGGCCATGATCAGGCTTGACGCCATAATAACCAGTAAAAGCGTTCCACTTTCGAATTCAGCAACTGTAAATTCAGACGGGATAGCGTAAAACAGAAGAATAGAGATCAAGCCACGGGGAGCCAAAAATATTTGAGGGATAATATCTTTCCGGTCGATCGCCATAAACAGGATAACACGGATTAAATATAGAATCAGGATCAAAGATCCGCTAAACAGCCAAATATCCGGGTGTACCAGTGTATTCAGGGACAAACTGATGCCGAAAACGACAAAGAAAAAGGTCCGAACCAAAAACGATGTTTCAATGGTTACCACTTTAAAATTCTCAAATAACCCATCGATTGCATCAGGCTTCAGCCACTTTTTCAGACGTCCGAAGAGCAATATCTTGTAATTACCGAGTAGCAAACCAAACATGAGAATGATCAACAGAGAGGAAAGGTGAAACAACTTAGCAACCGCATATAGAAGGACAAGCACCGATAAGAAAAGGAAAAAGCGGGCTTGCGATTTAATATTCTGAATAACCAGCAATAGCAGATAACTCAACACAACCGCCAGCACCATCGTTAATACAATATTGCCACTCAGTACCAACGCCACTGTTCCTGCTCCATCCAGGTTAAAATTCTCAATGAGGAAATAGAAAAACATAATCCCCAGAATATCCGAGAAAGTGCTTTCGTAGATCATGAACTCCCGCTTGTATTTCCCCAGGTTACTGACACTCGGGATAATAATTGCGCTACTCATAATTGAGAATGGGATGGCATAAACCAATGCCGGTAAAAAGCCGATATTCTGAACAAAAAACTGTATTAACCAAGCAATTAGTAAGCTGGATGCAACTAATGAAAAAAGTGCAATTAAAAATGATTTCCAAATGATGGGCCATTTCTCTCGACTGAGTTGTAAATCGAGTGCTGCCTCCAGCACGATCATAATCAGCCCTACAATTCCTAAAACTTCAAGGGTATTGAAGTATTCCGGTTCCATCCCAAAATAATTCAATAGCTGCCGTAATCCCATTCCCAGAAAAATCAACATCAACACACTGGGGATGTTCGTTTTTTTGGCAATAATATTAAAGATGAATGATATAATAATTACAACGCAAAGGCTGATTACAAAGAGGTACGAGCTCATATAATTCCGTGTTTTTACCCTTGAAAGATAACAATATCCTCTGTTAAACGGGATAATCAACTAAAAAATAAGCGAGACAAATAGGACGTCCGTTACTCCTCCATACGGGGGGTATACTTTTTTGCCGACAGCTCTCCCCGGGCGACCATCAGAGCATTCATCGCCAAAGCTTCCAATTCGTCTTCACCCGGATACACAAAAATTGGCGCAATGAATCCAACCCGCTTTTTGATTAAGTCAACAAGTGCTTGGTTGTGCGCCATTCCCCCTGTCAATAAGATGCCGTCAACCTGACCGTTTAAAACCGCAGCCATTTCACCGGTTGTTTTGGCAACCTGGTAAGCCAATGCTTCTTCAATAAATTGCGCCTGTTTCTCGCCAGCCAAAGCCCGCTTGTGAACTTCCAACGCATTGTTGGTACCCAGATAAGCGACATAACCTCCTTCGCCAACGACCATTCGGTAAATTTCCTCCTTCGAATATTTCCCACTGAAACAGAGCTCAATGAGCTGACCAACGGGAAGCGAACCGCTCCGTTCGGGACTGAAAGGACCATCACCATCCAGTGCGTTGTTTACATCGATTACCCGGCCATCGACATGTGCGCCAACAGAGACGCCACCTCCCAAATGCACCACGATTAATCGCAAATCCTCGTAATGTGCACCGGTTTTTCGGGCATGAACCCGGGCTGTCGCCTTTTGGTTCAGCGCATGAAAGATGGACCGTTTCCGAAACATGGGATGTCCGGTGATTCGGGCAATCTCCTCCAATTCATCGGTAACAACCGGATCAGCGATAAACGCGTGGGCTCCGGGAATCTGACTGGCAATATAATCGGCAATAACCGGCCCCAGATTGCTGGCATGTTTTCCGTAGATCCCCGCTCGTGCATGTTCCAGCATGAATTGATCAACCAGGTAGACACCGGATTCCAGCGGGTAAGTTAATCCACCCCGACCAATAATGAATTTGATTTTGTCGATGTCAATTCCCTCTTCAACCAACGCGTCGATAATCATTCCTTTGCGGTAACCGAATTGCTCGATAATATCAGCATAGGCAGAAAGCTCATCCACAGAATGACGAAGCGTTTTATTCAACACACACTTTTCATTGAAATAGACGGCAAATTTTGTCGAAGTAGAACCTGGATTTATGGCAAGTATTCGGTGTTCACTCATTAATTCGGACTTTAATTCCCAAATCGCTTTTTATTTTTAGTTGATCTTATCTCTTTCGGAAAATGAATTGACTGTTTGCCTTTAACTGCTCAATAAAGCGGCCAATGCAATCGAATTTAGTTTGGTTTGAACACTGTCTCCGCGCGACGAAAGAATTGCCGGAACTTTTGAACCAACAACAACCGCCGCTTGATTTGACGCGCAAAATTTGGCGCTCATTTTATAGAACACATTTCCAGCGTCAATGTTGGGAAACAGCAAACAATCAGCACTTCCTGCAACCACTGAATTGACCTGCTTGATTCGTGCAGATTCTTCATCCAATGCCACATCCAATCCCATCGGTCCATCAATCATCCCTCCTGCAATTTCGCCACGTTTCCCCATCTCTACTAATTCTGCTGCATCAACGCAGGCCTGTATTCCCGGTAGAACCTGCTCGGTAGCAGCAATCAATGCAACTTTTGGATTCGCTATTCCAAACCGGTGTGCTGTGTCGATCAGGTAAGCAATCATAATCGCTTTTTGCTTCAAACTGGGATACGGGATAACTGCAACATCGCTCACAAACAAAAGCTTTGGATAAGCCTGCTGTTCAATGATTGCCAAATGACTCAACACTCCCTTCTCTCCAATCATGTTAAACTCCTTATTCAACAAAGCCCGCATATATTTGTCAGAGCTAATCAGCCCTTTCATGATACAATCGGCTTTCCCTTCAGCAACGAGTTGCAGCGCCAATAGCGCAGCTTCATCTTCCGACGATGCCTTCACCACCTTAAACCGGCCGTGTGGTATTTTCAGGTTCTGACAGCTCCTGAAAATTTGTTTCATGTCGCCGGTTATGATAACATCAACCAAACCTAATTCAACAGCTTTTGATGCCGCTTCCAAACTATGATCATCAACGCCGTTTACCAAAACCATTTTTTTTCGGCTTTTGCCCTGCGCAACTTTCAGTAATTCGTCCAGATTTTTAATCATAAGGGTGTTATTTTTCAGTGAAATTAATACATCCTTCAGTATTTTACCCTATTATATATCAGACTTTCAGTCAAAGTCTCCTGCTATAAAACAAAAAATCCGATACGCTCACGTATCGGATTTTTAAATAGTATTACAGCTTTTGTCTTAGATTACAAGATGTAAGAAGACTACCGTATTATGCTTTCACTTTTTCGTTGACAATTTTTTCGGTATCCAAGGCAATCATCAATTCTTCATCAGTTGGAACGACCATGACACTTACTTTTGAATCAGCTGTACTGATTACTCCTTCTTCGCCATAGACCGAGCCATTTTTAGCTGTATCAGTTTGAATACCCAGGAATTCCATCTCAGAGCAAACTTTCTCGCGAACATAGGTTGCAAATTCACCAATTCCACCGGTGAAGAGCAGAATATCTACTCCACCCATTGCGGCAATATATGAACCAATATACTTTTTGATCTTATAGCAGTAAATGTCGATCGCTGTCTTGGCTTTTTCGTTCCCTTTGTCGGCAGCTTCTTTGATTTCACGCATGTCTGAAGAAATGCCTGTCAACCCTAACATACCACTATGCTTATTCAGCAAGGTATTCAAAGATTTCATTCCAATTTCTTCTTTTTCCATGATGAACGTAGCAGCACCAACATCCAAATCACCGGAACGAGTACCCATGATCAACCCCTCAAGCGGCGTAAATCCCATGGTTGTATCAACTGACTCACCATTTTGGATGGCAGCAATTGAAGCACCGTTTCCTAAGTGACAAGAAATAATTCGTGTTGATTTATAGTCGCGACCAGAAACCTCGCAAGCACGTGCTGATACATAACGGTGGCTTGTTCCGTGGAAACCATAACGACGGATTTTATATTTCTCATACAATACATGAGGAATACCGTACATGTAGGCTTTTGCATCCATTGTTTGGTGGAAAGCCGTATCGAACACCCCAACCTGAGGAATACCCGGGATGAGCTCTTCCATGGCTTCAATACCTTTGATGTTCGGCGGGTTGTGCAAAGGAGCCAAGGCGGTACATTTCACCAATGCATCGATAACTTCATCAGTTACAAATTCACTGGAGCTGAAAAATTCACCACCATGAACAACACGGTGTCCTACGGCATCAATTTCATCGAAGCTTTTCAGACAACCATATTTTGCGCTGGTCAGAATACCCAGAACGTATTCAACACCGGCTTTGTGGTCCAGAATCTCACCTTCAAACACGATGGTTTTGCCATCTTCTGTCTTGTGTTTCAGGAATGACCCTTTCATGCCTAACTTCTCAATACCACCTTTTGCAATCACGTGGCGGTCATTCATATTGAAAAGCTGATATTTGATTGAACTACTTCCGCAGTTTAGTACTAAAATCTTCATTTTCTAATGGTTTACTAGCATTTTTGATCGGTTGGACTAACCCGGTTTCCTTCTTCGTCATAGTCGTAGAAACCTTTTCCTGTAACTTCTCCTAATTGCTTAGCGCGAACCAAACGTTTAATGTAAGGAGAAGGCTTATAGCGTACATCGCCAAATTCGTTGTAAATGTTGTCCATCCAACGGACGATCTTGTCCAGTCCCATTTTATCAGCCATCTCAAATGGACCGATTCGCATACCGAAACCAATATGCATGGTTTTATCGATGTATTCAACAGTTGAAATTCCTTCCATCAGCATTTCGCAGGCTTCATTCAGCATGACAACGAACATCCGCACAGCGAGCAATCCGGCTGATTCTTCAACCGGAATAACCTTGCGGTTAATCAGTTGAACAAACTTGCAGACTTTTGCATATGACTCTTCCGAAGTGTACAAACCTTTCACAACTTCAACCATTCTTGCTTCAGCCGAAGAAATCAGGAAATGGATACTCACACAACGCTCCTTGTGAACCAGTTCTGAAGACAATTCGGTAATTACAATCGTTGTTGAGTTTGTGGCGATGATACAGTCTTCATCAACAACCTGCTCAATTTGCTTGAAGATTGCTTTTCTTTCCTTTAGTTTTCCACCACGGTCAACTGCGCGAATGGCTTCGATAACAAAATCGCAACCGGCTAAATCTTTATAATCGAGTGATCCTTTAATACGAGAAAGAATGGCTCTTTTTTCACCTGAAGTCAACCCCCAATGTTCAATCCGGTTGTCCAAAACTTTACCGATATTCCGGTAAGCTTCGCGAATTTTATCTTCGTTAACCTCAATAAAGACAACTTCAATTCCGTAGAAACTGGCAACGCGGGCAATGTTTTGTCCCACGATACCGCAACCAACAATCCCTATTTTTGAAAACAGGGTCTTTGATTTTTCCTTTTTGATTAAGCCAAATTCTTCAATGGCTTCATATATTACTTCGCTCGACATATCTTCTTATTTTTCGAATTCAGTACCAGCCTGATTTGAAGTGATAGCAACCATATTAACAATATCACTCACTGAACAACCTCTCGACAAATCGTTGATTGGTGCAGCCATCCCTTGTAAAACAGGTCCAATAGCTTCGGCACCAGCCAGGCGTTGTACCAGTTTGTAGCCAATATTCGCAGCTTCCAAACCAGGGAAAACCAACACGTTTGCACGTCCGGCAACTTCACTGTCAGGAGCTTTCAGCTTGGCGACTTCTGGCATTAAAGCAGCATCTAACTGCATTTCGCCATCAATTTTCAAACTGGGGTCCATTTCACGGGCAATGCGGGTTGCATTCGCTACTTTATCAACTAACGGGTGAGCGGCACTACCTTTTGTTGAGAAACTCAACATGGCAACACGCGGTTCCATTCCTACGATCGCTCTGGCTGTTTTAGCTGTTGTAACAGCAATTTCAGCCAACTGACGTTCGTCGGGATCCGGCATAACGGCACAGTCGGCAAATACAAGAACACCATCGTGTCCAAAATGAGGGTCGTTAACAAACATCATGAATGCTCCTGATACCACGCTTACACCAGGTAATGTTTTTACAAACTGAAAAGCAGGACGTAAAACATCGCCGGTTGCATTGATGGCTCCGGCAATTTCGCCATCGGCATCACCGTTTTTAATCATCAGCGGAGCAAAAACCAACGGATCGTTCAACATATCCAACGCTTCTTCTTTGGTCAACCCTTTTGATTTTCTGATTTCAACCATCAAGTCAGCATAAGCATCGCGACGGCTGTCAGTCTTCGGATCGATCAAAACAGCGCCTTTGATATTCACACCAATTTCTTCAGCGACTTTCACAATCTCTACCGGATTTCCCAAAAGGGTGATCCGTGCAATATTTTCTTTTAAAATGATTTCGGTTGCTCTCAAAGTACGAGGTTCTGTTCCTTCGGGAAGAACGATTCTCTTTTGGTACTCCTGAGCATTTTTAATGACACGTTCAAGTAGTTTCATTTGTATAGAGCTATATTTATAATACCTTCTTAAATTTCCAATTTGTCCCGAGATGAAATAATTGTCCGGAAATACAGGTACGTTGAACCGTATCGGTAAAATTTCAACGGGTAAAACAGGGTAAACTTTTAAAAAAACCGGTCAGTCTGTAAATGTTTTTTTAAGGCTGAATGATACTGCTTGCAAAAATAAAGAAAATAAAGCCTGCGCCTATCCAAACCGAGTATTTTAATTGCAAGACCTGTCAAAAATCAAGCTTTTCGTCTAAAACTGTCAAAAATTCGACCTCTCTGTGCAATCGATTGTACTGCATTATTAAGTGTTTGCGGATTTTCTCGGTCAATATTAATTTTTCTTAAACTTTACATTTCCACAATTCCATGCTTAGGCTCCCACTCCGAGAAATTAAATGGTTAACTTTGCTCTTATTCACTTCCGAAAATTATGAATCAGATCGAAACATTAAATCGGCTCAAAGAAAAGCTAACCGGAGATTTATTTACTGAAAATGTCCAACGCGTCCTTTATGCCACCGACGCATCATCATACCGGGAAATACCACAAGCTGTTTGCAAACCCAAGAATGCCGAAGATATCCGTCTCATCCTGGCGTACGCACGCGAAAACGAAACGTCCGTTATTCCCCGGGCAGCAGGAACCTCGCTGGCAGGTCAGGTTGTTGGCGCCGGGATCGTCGTCGACATTTCGAAATACATGAACAGGATCCTTGAATTCAATCCCGAAGAGAACTGGGTTTGGGTTGAACCGGGTGTTAACCTGGCCGAATTAAACCAGTTTCTCGCTCCGCATGGCTTACAGTTTGGTCCGGAAACATCGACCGCTAACCGTTGCTGTATCGGCGGAATGGTCGGAAACAATTCCTGCGGGCTGCACTCCCTCGTTTACGGCAGTGCACGCGATCATCTGCTCGAAGCGGAATGTATCCTCTCCGACGGGGCATCGGTTACCTTTAAAGCCATCACAAAAGACGAGTTTCAGGCCAAATGTATGTCCGATCCAAGCTTACTCGAAACACGGATTTACCAAAACATATACGAAACACTTTCAACTTCGCACAACCAAAAGCAAATCCGTAAAGAATTTCCCGATCCGAAAGTAAAGCGGAGAAACAACGGCTACGCCATTGATGTTTTGCTTGAGTCTGATCCTTTTACTGAAAACGGTGAGCACTTAAACCTGTGCAAATTACTGGCAGGAAGTGAAGGAACACTCGCATTTTCAACCAAATTAAAGTTGAATTTAATTCCACTTCCTCCCTCGCACAACGGATTGGTTTGCGCGCACTTCTCCAGTTTAAAAGAAGCCTACGAAGGTAATCTCATTGCCCTGACACACAAGCCTACAGCTATTGAGCTAATGGATGATATCATCATGAACTGCACCAAGGAAAACATTGAACAGCGAAAAAACCGCTTTTTCATTTCCGGCGATCCGGCAGCCATGTTGATGATTGAATTCGCTTGTGAAACACTGGAAGAACTCCTGCAAACCGCTGCCAACCTGGAAGCCGACTTACGCATTGCAGGACTGGGATATCATTTCCCGCTGGTACAGGGAGAGGAAAACATTAAGAAAGTTTGGGCGCTGCGAACTGCAGGCCTCGGCTTACTGTCGAATATTCCCGGAGACAAACGCAGCACAACTGTGATTGAGGACACTGCTGTGGCACCCGAATATTTGCCCGATTACATGGAAGAGTTCGATCAGATATTGGAGAAATATGGCTTAAGCTGTGTGAAATATGCGCACATTGCGACAGGCGAAATTCATTTGCGCCCGCTGTTAAATCTGAAAGATGAAGGCGATGTTGACTTATACCACACCATTGCCAAAGAGATTGCAGCACTGGTGAAAAAATACCGCGGGTCGCTGAGTGGTGAGCACGGCGACGGACGCCTCCGCGGCGAGTTCATTCCCTTCATGCTGGGCGATCACAACTATCAACTCATCAAGAAACTGAAGAAAACCTGGGACCCCAACGACATCTTAAATCCCGGCAAAATAATCGACACACCGCCGATTACCGAAAACCTGCGCTATTTGATTGGCCAACAAAAAGAGTTTGACACCACCTTTGATTTTTCAGAAGAGCAGGGTTTGCTTCGTGCCGTCGAATTGTGCAATGGCTCTGGCGACTGCCGCAAAAGCTCCCTGATTGGCGGCACCATGTGCCCCACATTCATGGCGACAAAAGATGAAGATAAAACCACTCGCGGACGTGCAAATGTCTTGCGTGAATTCCTGACCCGTTCAGACAAAGCCAACCCCTTCGACCACGAAGAGATTTACGAAGTGATGGACTTGTGTCTGTCTTGCAAAGCCTGTAAAGCTGAATGCCCGTCAAACGTAGACATGGCCAAGCTGAAAGCAGAGTTTCTGCAGCATTACTACGAAATTCATGGCATCCCGCTCAGAACCAAACTAATCGCATATTTGCCCCAGTTGTACAAAGTTGGCCGGACTTTCCGCCCCATAACCAACTGGATGAGTAATGCCGACTGGTTTAAAAAAGCGATCGGCTTTGCCCCTCAGCGCCAGGTCCCGAAACTATCGAAACTGAGTTTGCGGAAATGGTATAAAAAACCAACCGAAATTAATGGCGCTCCAACCGGGAAAGTCTATTTGTTTGCCGACGAATTCACCAATGAAAATGAAAGCGATATCGGCATTAAAACGATTTTATTACTGAATAAACTGGGTTACGAAGTGGTCATTCCCAAACACCGCGAAAGCGGAAGAACATTTCTGTCGAAAGGGTTACTGAAAAACGCCAAGGCAATCGCGACTGAAAACATTGCTTTGCTGGCCGACCTGGTAACAGAAAAAACACCACTGGTTGGCATTGAACCTTCTGCCATTCTGACCTTCCGCGACGAATACCCCGACCTGGTCGATGGCGAACTAAAAGACAAAGCCCGGGAGCTGGCTAAAAATGCGCTGCTCATCGATGAGTTTATCGCCAGTCAGTTTGAAAAAGGGAAAATCAACAAACACCTTTTCACTACCCAAAAAACCGATATCAAGCTACACGGACATTGCCAGCAAAAGGCCATTGCCTCGACAGGCCCAACCCGGAAAATGCTCGAAATACCGTCAAACTATCAGGTAACGGAAATTAAGAGCGGTTGCTGTGGTATGGCCGGTTCATTTGGCTACGAAAAAGAGCACTACGAATTGAGCATGAAAATCGGTGAGATGATTCTCTTCCCGGCCGTTCGCGAAGCAACAGCAAAGGAAATCATTGCAGCACCGGGAACATCCTGCCGCCATCACATCCTTGAAGGAACCGGGAAACAAGCCCTGCACCCTGTTGAAATTTTATACAACGCCCTGAAGTAACAGGAACATCAGGAGGGAAACGGAGGACCGGGGTTCAGTGACGATGCTCATTGCTCACCGGTCAGTCAGAACGAAAGTGGAAATTAGGGGCTAGTCTGCGGTTAAAAAACGGCTGTCGCTTTCCGCTGATTGGTGACAGCTCCAAACAATTTGATCGTTCACCGGTTCAACAATTCAACAAATACAAAAAGCACCAACAGGGAGCTTGAAACTTAAAAACGCTTTACATGACTAATTTCTGGGACGAACGTTTTGCCGCCGAAGAATATGTATACGGCACCGAACCAAACGAATTCGTAAAACAAGAATTACAAACGCTGAAGCCGGGGAAAATTCTCTTCCCGGGTGAAGGCGAAGGCCGAAACGCCGTTTACGCAGCACAATTGGGATGGGACGTTACCGCGTTCGACAGCAGTTCCGAAGGTAAAGCCAAAGCCGAACGCCTGGCAAAATCAAAAAATGTGGCAATAGACTACCAGTTGGCAGCCTACCACGAAGCCAATTTCGCGGCCGAAAGCTTCGATGCCCTGGTGTTGATTTACACCCACGTACCGGCAGCAATGCGCCGGGAATACCATCAAAAATTCCTGAGCTTCCTAAAACCCGGAGGTTACCTCCTTGCAGAAGCCTTCTCTAAAGAGCAAATCAACAACAACACCGGCGGCCCAAGAGACATCAACATGCTTTGGTCTGAAGAAGAACTGGAGGGAGATTTTGCCACCCTTTCGAATTTAAAAGTTGAACTATTGGAAACCGAATTACAGGAAGGGGAATTTCACATGGGAAAAGCAGCTGTGATCCGTGCTGTCGGGAAGAAATAACCAGCGGTCCCCTAACCAAGGCGCAATGTGGTTACCAACGATCAAATGACTCCCCCATCGTTACCGATGCACTCAAACGAAGGCACTGTTCTTTTTTATTCGTTTCTTACTATAAACCAGGGTATTTCAAGAATACCGTTTCTAAAATAAATATTCACTTCGGTACCAACTTCAGTTCGGTTGTAAAGTGCTTTGCTGACACTTACATCATCAACTTCGTTTTGCGGCCCCCATGTCGAAAGCTTTAAATAGTAGGAGGTCGATTTTCCGGAACTTATCCTTTTGTCAAGTACTTTGGCGGTGTACTGTTCGGCTGCTGAATGGTCATAATAACAGTTGATGTGTATAACCGTTCCGAAACTATAGGCAAAAAGAACTAAACCTGAAACAGTTAAGTAATCCAATTTTTTCTTAAAGGTAATTTCCTGTTGCTTCATGAGCAGTACGAACAAGAAAGCCAACGTAATCAGGACCGATGTTGGCCAAATAGGTGAATAGTCCAAAACATCAAGGTCCCCAATTGCCCTGGCATGATACGATGTCATACTTGCAAAAAGGGTCCAGCTTTAGAAAGCTAAACCCTCGGTAAATTTTTACTTACACACTCGGCGAAACGGTGGCTTTTCAATCCACGAATGCAGCTACACGCTGTTTCTTCAGATTTTTAATACTGCAGAGATAATCAATCCGTATCGTTCATTATTGCGTTTTTCACGTTTATTCGGCGACAACATACCCGTCAGAAAGTGTTTCCATAAAAGCAACAATGGCGTCCTCTTCTGCGTCAGTCAATCCAAGGTTTCCTAATTCGTCGGTATTAACATTCTGAGATACTTCAGGAGGAGGCCAGCTTTCCACATCCCTGGTGTTGTAAAAGTGAACGACTTCCTTCAACGATTTGAAAACGCCGTTGTGCATGTATGCCTTGGGGAATTCGTTTCCCGAACTTTTACCGACGTTCCTAAGAGTTGGCACTTTGTGTTTGCCCCAATTTTCAGAAGCCATAGCTTGCCAGGCCGGATTTGGGTGATGTTCCAGAAAACCACCGAGTCCGGGATCTATCCAGGCTGCTCCCTGCGGATTGATCGGTGTTCCACCATACAGATAAACCTCGTCCATTAAATAAAACGGATTATCCGGATTTCTTGGCACACCAAGATTATCGAAAGTAAAATCGGTAAATAGCGCAGGCATGTCGCCACAATCCTCGTCGGGTTCGCTGGGATGACACAGAGAGCACATGGCTTTTCCATTAAACAATTCCATGCCCCACATTTCCTCTTCATTTAGGATTCCTTCCTCTTCTCCCATCGCGAGGTAATAATCAAACTTAGAACTGAAGGCATTCACTTCGGCCGAAGCTTCGTAGGCCGCAATGGCTAATCCAACCCGGTCGTAATTTTTGTTAATTTCTTCGGGAGTACTATAGTCAATTGATTCGCCCCAAACTTCTTCCCAAAGACCGGCATATTTCGACTCTGCAATCTGCATCAGAACTGCTGCCTTTGATGGGTTATTCTGCTCAACGGGGTTTAAAAACGGACCTAATGCCTGATCAGCTGCCGGATTACCGAGATGTTCACCGGTAGCTCTCCCGTCCCAAAAGTTTCCACCTTCAAATATCCCTTCATCTTCATCAAAATAGAAAACAGGGCTTAAAGTAGCATAGGCTGCACTTGGTGGTTTGCGATTACCAAAGCGTTGTGGAACAGCGCCCCGATACACAGATCCTAACATATTTATTCCCGCAACGGGGCCGGTAAAACCAACAGCAGGACCGTGACAGTCGGCACAGGACATTTTATCCGGAGACGAGATTTTATCGAAGAACAGTTCTTTCCCTAATTGTTCTTTTGGTGTTAAATCTACGATCGTCTTTTTTTTCAAGCTGGGCTCATCGCCCGAAAGTGTATCAGGCAGATAACTATCCTGACAGGACCAAATGAAAATGGAGAGTACAAAGAAGAGAGTCACAAAAGGCGGGGATAGATTTTTTTTCATAACGTTTTGGGTTTTTTTGAATCCGATACAATAGTGATTAGTTAATTTGCCTTTGGGGTTTACGAAGGCAATCATAAGTCTCTCAAAATAGTGGGGTCATTTTCAACGATTCAATAGTGTCGAATAATGCGAGGTATGCATGCTGATACGAATGAATAAGCTTCTTTGTTTTTCATTTCGGGGAATCGCGCAGCTATTTAGGTCAATTCTAAATACGAAAGAGCCCCTTGTCTTCGCATTGTTTAGACAAAGGGCTGTTCTGTTTTTCCTTTTTCTCACTTCCCCGGACCGCTTATTTGTTCCCCGTCCCCTCATTTGAGCGCTGGCACTCAGACGAGGGACAGGTGGATTTTACATCTTGGAATGTGCTGTAGTTATTCTTTCAATGTGTAAGCTTACCTGAAAATGTAGCTTATCCGCTTTTGCGACCGAATTCGTGCAACAGCTTGTGTTACCCGTTGCACTCAACGGAAGGGGTAAAATCGAAGGGTGGGATTACAAATCCGCGCTGGCGGGAGATGTGAACCAGGCAACAAGAAGCAGGAAAACAGGAACTAACACGATGGCGACCGTGTATGCCACGAAATATTGCGATGCTTCGATACTGCCTCTGAACTCATCCTGGTTTTGAAATGTAAAAGCCCAGTTACCGGCCAAAAGAAAACCAATAAGCCCCCAGGCGGATGCCAAAATAAGCATACTTTGGAATGCCAACCGGAGTAATCTGAAGCTTGATTGATGCGAATAACCGTTTTTATTGAAAACAAGGTAGGTTGTATTTAACAGCGCAATGAGTCCGGCCCACGAGATGATCGTACCGATGGGAAAGGTCGAATCTTTCAGAACTGGGTTACCCAGAATTGGCGAACCTGTCGCAACCAGTAAGAGGCAGGAAATGAAAATGACTGAAGAAATACAAACTGAAGCTCTGGTTTTCAAAATCAACAAAAATATGCTTTTCATTCCAACTAATTTGATCATTAAAACTTGCTAAAGGTTCTTTGCTTCTGCAAACAGGCACGCTTTACAAAAGCGCGCCAGCAGGGGAATTCCACCAGGGAAAAGCAGCGGTGATCCGGGCAATCGGGAAGAAATAAACAATGACGCTTTCTCCCATGCTATCGGTCTGAAAATAGTCAGAGATAGCCTTTATCTTATGATCGCTTACGACCTGTCATGATTAAACCTGCAGCTCTAAACCAAATAGGAGGAAGTTCAACAAAGAGAACTTTCCACCCACATAGAAGACATATAAATTTCGAAAAAAAACAGTGTAAAGGCCAAAAACACGAACCGTTTAGCTCATTCAAATAACTATTTTGATTGCCAAAAACAACCATTTGGTAAGCCAAATGAAGAAAGGGCTACATTCTTGTTTTATCCGTAATTTTCCGGATTGCCTTTAACTCGAAATAGACATAACTTTTAATTCCGGAATTTTAAAAGCAAATATTACTTCTTTCTAAAACTGGTTCATATAAAATCTCCGGAATGTGGTGATCCTAAATCGGATATCGAAAAAGATTAAGTGATGATAGACGGAAAAAGTCCGAATGTCTGAAACTGCTTCGCTGAAGCAGATGTTGTGCCGAAAATTGACTGATTCTAAAAGTACTATTCGATGCGTTTAATCTTCTACAAAACGTACAGCAGTAATTCTGCCCTGTTTGACTCAATCTGTCAATTCCAATAATCTGACAAAAAACGCTTATGGAAGAATAAAAATTCTACCTCTAAAAACATGCTGGGAAAATAACGCTCCTGATCATCCTGTTAAAGATGACTTCCCAGGCTGGTCCCGGATAAAAAGGAGCACATCTAAATGCCTGCTAATCCCACCAGGGAAGTTTAATCAATGGCTAAGAAGCCACTGGCTGGCTTAACCCAAGCACTTAAACGCCCCCTGCTCAAATCGGGATTCCACCTTTAGCAGCCAAACAAAAAACAGTAAAACTTACCCGCAGAGAACAGCACAGTTAGTGCTGAAGAGGTTTGCTATGCCATAATTTGAATAAAAAAAGAGCGCACAAGGTTGAATTTCAATCTATCGGACAAGGAGTTCATTAAACCAATTCAAAAAAAACCAAAATAAAACATAAACCTTAAAAACTCGTGAAAATGAAAAGTCTTTACCTCGTTTTAAAGCCATCCCGCACAGTACTACCGGTGCTGTTGATGGGAATTTTGATGCTAGCAGCAGTTACAACAAATGGACAAGGTCTTCTTTCTGTTGATGGAAATTATTCAAGTGCCGAATACGCCGATGCGAAAACTGAATACGATGAAATACAACCAGCCAGCAGTACCTGTGATATTGCACAGGTATGGGCAATGTTAGTTACAGCTACCAATGGAAGACCGCTTGGAGTAAAGCTTGGATTTTACAACGGGAATAATGGCGCTGCACTATTTAGAATCTACGTTGATACCGATGGTGATCCCGAAACAGGCTTAAAAGTGGATACTGACCTGAAGCCTGATTTTCCAGTTCCTGGCGTTAGTTACGTCTTCGAAATCAATGCTGGTGACGGAACTTTCGCAGCTTATGAATATGATATAACCAGTAAGAACGAATTGACAGAACTTGACATTAGCTCTTTGGACATTTATGGTGCTGCCGGAGACTACGACCCCGCCGATGGAAAGTTTTTTGAAATTTCATTCTCTTTTGATGCCATTGGATTTAATGTATGCGACCCTAATGGTGTAATAAAGATTGGAAAATATGTCGCTGTAAGTGGTGGAGCAATTCGGTCTACCATCTGTGGTTCGGGTACTTTCGAGCTCACAGTGGCTCTAGCTGGCGAGGTTACACCAAACCAAACAATCTGCGCGGGTGATACCCCAGGACAATTAACTTTAAGCTCATATAAAGGTTCTATTGTAGAATGGGAATATTCAACTGATTACGATCCCCAAAATACCAACAAAGAAAATGGAACCTGGACGAGTATTCCTTCAACATCAGCATTAGAGAAATACACTCACGGACCATTGTCTGAATCCACATATTTTAGAGCTAGGATTTCTGTTCCTGGTGGAATTTGTTCAAATAGTCTTCCTTCAGATGCTGCACTAATAACTGTAAATCCTCTTCCGACACCAGATGCCCCTGCAAATGTTACAGCTTGCGACAGCTATACTCTGCCAGCTCTGTCAGCGGATAATTATTATTACACTGGATCCGGAAAGACTGGTGATATGAAATCAGCAGGTGATGAAATAACAGCTTCAACTACGCTTTACGTGTAT
>NZ_WKLH01000002.1:1595789-1796172 GCF_010882175.1 Mangrovibacterium lignilyticum
TGCGGACAGCTATACTCTGCCAGCTCTGTCAGCGGATAATTATTATTACACTGGATCCGGAAAGACTGGTGATATGAAATCAGCAGGTGATGAAATAACAGCTTCAACTACGCTTTACGTGTATAAAGAAACAGGAACAACCCCTAACTGCTGGGCTGAAAATAGTTTCGACATTACCATTAATTATACTCCAACTCCAGATGACCCAGCAGACGTTACCGAATGCGACAGCTATACTCTGCCAGCTCTGTCAGCGGATAATTATTATTACACTGGATCGGGCAAAACTGGTGATATGAAATCAGCAGGTGATGCAATAACTGCTTCAACTAAGCTTTATGTGTATAAGGAAACCGGAACAACTCCTAACTGCTGGGCTGAAAATAGTTTCGATATTACCATTAATTATACTCCAACTCCAGATGACCCAGCAGACGTTACCGAATGCGACAGCTATACTCTGCCAGCTCTGTCAGCGGATAATTATTATTACAATGGATCCGGAAAGACTGGTGATATGAAATCAGCAGGTGATGAAATAACAGCTTCAACTACGCTTTACGTGTATAAAGAAACAGGAACAACTCCTAACTGCTGGGCTGAAAATAGTTTCGACATTACCATAAGCTCTACCCCAGCAGCGCCATCTGTTACTTACAATGCACCTGCTTGTGATCAAACAACATTTAGTGTTACCATTACAGGAGTGGTCGACGGTGCAACATATACAATAACCGATCGGTGTGGAAACTCGATTGTCGGTGTGTCAGATGCAGGAGAAGTTACAGCTGTTGGTACGAGCGACATCACCTTCAGCAATATACCTGCAGGTTCAGGCTACCAGGTAACAGTTCAGATCGGAATTTGTACTTCTACCGCTCAATCTTGTGGGTCATCGGAAGCGCCGTGTCCGGATTATGTAGCAATTCAAACGTTAGGTGTTGAAAATTACCAAGCAGATCCAGTATCAATTCAAAAGTCTGCAACCATAGAAACGACAAGCTCTGAACTCTCAATTAAAGCTTATCCGAATCCTTTCAGTAGCCAGGTGAAATTTGAAGTAACCGTTCCTGAAGCTGGAAACGGAAGCCTGGAACTGGTCAATATGATGGGACAAAAAATAAAGACAATATACCAGGGTTACATGAATGCCGGCGTCAGCAGCTACGAAGTAAGCCTGCCGGAACAGAAATCGGCTACCCTGATCTATCTCTTCCGGGTAGAAGGCAAGCAGCTTTCCGGAAAATTAGTACAGGTGAACAAGTAGTTGTTGATCGATTGACAGAAAAGGGTGTCCGCTGGCATCCTTTTCTTTTTAGATTAATCGCGATCCGGATTTTCGGATGTCGTGAATCTGTATCCATCAAAAAAAGAGATCCCCGCCTCAATCCCTGCCGTATTTTGTCACCAGTTTACTGATGCCGCAACTACTGAGACTTCAGCCGGAAAGCCAGCCACATTCAAACCAACAACCAAAAAACCGGCAAGCAGCTCTTAAGTTGCCGGATACATCAGCTAATTCCGTTCGGGATCTCAGGCATGCTTCCCGATGCGTTGCTTTTCCCGGCTGCGATTCTGCTCAGTCGTTCCCGAGTCATGACCCGAATGATTCGGTTACTGATTTTTTGCTCCCGAGTCATGACTCCAGCTCTTCAGCTTCTGATTTTTTAAGCTCGGGTCATGACTCCAACTTTCCAGCTTCTGATTTTTTGAGCTCGGGTCATGACTCCAATTCTCCAGCTATTGATTTTTTATTCTCGAGTCATGACTCCTGTTCTCCGGGTCAAGACTCCAAGCTTCGAATAGTTGATTTTTTGGATAAGAGTCACGACTCTTTGCCCGAAAACGTGTAGCCGGACGTCCGGAAGCTGCTTCATAAAGCCGGGCAAGCGCAACGGCAATTCCAAACAATCAATCTCCCGGTGCAAAATACCAAGCAATGGGCTATTTATCCTATTTCTTTTTGTTTCACAATGCTTTAACTTTATGAGCAGCTATTACCAAAAGCAATTTTAAGTCTACCGAACCAAAAAACAAGAACCGATGCCCGACCGATCACGTATTCCCCGATCATTTGAAGCCTTCAGCGCTTATATTGCCCAAACCGATGACTACCTGCTGCAAGGTGAGCCCCAAACCAATGCTTCGCGACTGGGCCTGCTGCAGCATGAAGTTGACGAGTGGCACGCGGTCCGAAAGAAATGGGACACGTTATACCCCTTGTATGAGAACAAACATGTCAGCCGCACCATACTCGTTACGGCGCAACTGCACGAGCTCATCGGGCGGATGAAACGTTACAACAGTGCACATAACCTGCTCAACCGCATTGCCGCATCGCCCGAGAGCACGGTAACCGATCTGTCGGTTTTCAACATCAAGAGCGGACCGCTGGCTAAACAAAGCAAAAGCCGGCCTATACAACCGATTGACGCTTTGGTGTTACCCAATTTCAAACTGATTGGCGGCGGCGAGCTGATTGTAAAATGCCATAATGACAAGACCATGCAAATCGCGATTATTAAGGATGCCGAGTTTGTCGAATACCTGTTTTGTGCAGATAACGAACCTCCCCCATCGCTGACGGATAAACGCCTGGACCGTGGTTTTTCGCCCCGGGCGATGTTTATCATCGCACTCGGAGCTGAAAACAGCGGCTTGTATGCCAATTTTTATTTCCGGTGGATCAACAGCAAATATCCCGAACTCGCCGGCCCCTGGAGCCAATTGTACCGAACATTAATTTTATAACAGGTCCGGGTACCGTTTCGTGGCCCGACTGATGAATCGTTGTCTGCCGGGAAGAATGAATGCACGATCGGCTGCCAGACCGGCTTCATCCCGACCGAACAGGTCAGCGGTGGGTATCGCTACCGGATGATACCGGGAAGCGACGTATTTACCGGAAAGTTGACTGACAAGCAACACAGCAAATTTAACTTCCTTTGTTGTTCCCTCTTTGCCCGCGCTCACATCCACCTCCCTTTTTTGATTAACAAAAAAAATTGTAGTTTTAAGGACTACTAACTACTTAAAACGACAAATGAAACGCTACTCACTCAAACTACTGGCGGTAGTTTCGTGCTTGTTCTGTGCATGGAACTCAAATGCCACTGTCTATTATGTTGCTCCAAACGGAGACAATGCCAACAACGGAACCATCGAATCCCCCTTTGCGACAGTCGAACCGGTACAAAGCATAGTCCAGGCCGGCGATACGGTTTATTTCAGAGGTGGAACTTACCAGGTTCAGACGAGCCAAATGATGCGCGAATACAGTGTGTTTGCCCAAATGAATTACCTCAGGGTCAGCGGCGAGCCCGACAAGTACATTAACTATTGGGCGTATCCCGGCGAACAACCGGTATTCGATTTCTCGCTTGTTAAACCCACCGACTTGCGGGTTGTTGGTTTCTATATTGAGAAGAATACCCGGTATCTCCACTTTAAAGGTCTGGAAGTGACCGGCGTGCAGGTTACCATCACCGCACATACCGAGTCGTACTGTATTTACAGCTATGGCGACAATAATATTTTTGAAGGATTGCGTTTGCATGACAACCAGGGAACAGGTTTGCGTCATCGCCGTGGCGGCGGCAACCTCTTTTTAAATTGCGACGCGTACCGCAACCACGATTACACCTCGGAAGATGGCACCGGTGGCAATACCGACGGATTTGGCTGCCACCCCGAGGCCGGAGGAACAGGAAACATATTTCGTGGCTGCCGATCGTGGTTCAACAGCGACGATGGTTACGACCTGCTTGGCGCTGCCGAACCGGTGATCTTCGAACATTGCTATGCTTTTTACAATGGCTACGATTCGTCGTTTAACAGCCTGGCCGATGGCAACGGATTCAAAGCCGGTGGTTACGGGTCAACAGCTTTTACCAGTCTGCCCGCCGTAATTCCACCACACACCATTCGCTTTTGTGTGGCTGTAGGCAACAAACAAGCCGGTTTTTACACCAACCACCACTTAACCGGCGACTCCATTTATAACAACACCGCTTACAATAACCGCTACAACTATAAAATGCTCATGCGCAAAGGAGTAAGCGAAGCCGATTATTTGACCGACGTTGATGGCTACGGAATTTTTATGCGCAACAACCTGGGCTATAAAGCCAAAACACAAGAACTGGTTAATATTGACAAAGCGGCTTGTGATTTAAGCAATAACTATTGGGATGGTTCGGTTACGGTGACCGCCGACGATTTTAAATCGCTCGACGAATCGTTGCTAACAGTTGCCCGCAATGCTGATTACACCCTACCTGAAACGAACTTCCTGCAACTAACGGCAGGCAGCGACCTGATCGATGCCGGAACACCATTCGGAGACTATAGCTATCACGCAACAGCTCCCGATTTAGGGGCCTTTGAATCAGCCTATGTGGGTGTAACGACCGGTGTGGGCGATTTACCTGATATGCAAAAAGTCAACATATTTCCCAACCCGGCAACGAACAGGATCTACACGACCACCGGGGTTGAACGGATGGAACTGTTCGACTTAAGCGGGAAACTAATTTCAGCCACAAACTATAGCTCGCTTGATATTTCGCACTTCAACCGGGGAATGTACCTGGTCCACCTGGTTCTTGAGGATGGAACATCAGTTGTTTCAAAATGCATTAAACAATAACTCAGTCCCGAAGCAGAAAGCTTTGCGGAGCTTCCTGCTTTGGGACTGAAAGTCTAATCTTTGACGAGAAATTACGGGATCTGAACGTGATGCAAGAAACTTCGCGAGATACAGTTAATGGGGCGTTGCCCCAAACCCCACCTTCTTTTTGTCTTCCTGCCCGTTCGGTCAGACGGGGACACAAAAAAGGAGGCAAAAAAAGTCAAGGCTGATTTTTATCTTCAACCTCTATCTTTCTGAGAGTTAAGTTCGGCGGGTGATCTCCTCCCCCGATAACTATCGGGGTGTCGGAACTTCCCGTCTGCACTAATCTTTCAGTTTGATCCAGGTCTTGATAAAAATAGGCCGACCGGCTCCCGACATCTCCTCTCTAATGGAAAGTCCTCTCAGGTCGTTCACTTTCATCCCTGTTGGTGATTCCCGGAATCCTTTATTTTGCAGGAATTTCACCAAAAGAAGGAATCATTCCGTACCAGCTGACCATCTCTCCGGATATAGTTGGGCTCGGCTTCCGATATGCGCTTCGGAACCGCCTGATCAACTGCTTTTCGGTATGCTGCCGGAAGCGAAGCGTATGGCTTCCCGATATTTGCAAGCGCAAATTCGTTTCGCATTTCGCGGTAGGCTTTCTCCAGTTCATCATTAACCGCGATATAAAATCCATAGTCGACGGTTCGCCTACACTGGATTGATACAACCCCTTTCGAAACGCAGACTTCTCCCAGCAAATCAACTTCCCGAATGGCATGTTCGGCGTTACACCAATCATTGTCGGGATTGGCAACAAATGTTTTTACCAAATCCCTGATCGCTTCCAAGCCAACCGGTTCCCCCTCAACCAAGATCGAATCAGATGAAATAACATTAATTTCCAGCACATTCCTCCCCGTCCAGGAAAAGCCGGGAGTCGCCAAACACATACAAATTGCAAGGATAACGGTGGTGATGAGTTGCTGTTTCATGGTGTTCATCGGTTTAAGTTTCCCGAATCGATGAAACAAATATCGTTCCTTAACATGCCGCCAAGCCAAGCTCATTCCATTCTAAAGCCCATTGGATAACTACGACTAACAAGCTAAAAAAAGTCTGGACGGATGACGAATCGGGTCAACATTTTGATCTACGCATGGAGGGTGAAGCGAAATGGTTGATTATAGCACAAAAAAAAAGAGCAGATCGCTATCTACCCTTTTCAAACCTAACTAAACCAATAAAACTAATCAAACCTAAACTTATGAAATAAAATATATGACAAAGTTAGGCCAGAAAAGCTGTCCCGGCGTTAAGTAAAGATTAAAGAAACATTAACGAAAATGGTTCGTGCGGAAAATGAAAAGAGTCCCGAGCCTTTTCAAATAAGCATGCCTTGGATATCCCGCCTTCGTTGCCATTCTCACCAAACAAAGAACAAGACAAGCCCGGGGCGGAATTAAGTCTCCGATTTTCATAATCTATTTCAACCTTAAAGGACAAATGATCGATAACTGCAACGACTAATTGAATCGTCTGAAGCTATATTTTGATAAGCCAAATGCCCGCATCAGCATCTAAGCAGGGCTAAATCCCCTATTCCTATTGACTTGCAGCTTACTGCGCCATAAATTTGATTCTCAGAAAAACTGGTGATTAAGGGAATGCTTTCAAGTGCGTATTCAATCCATGCGATAACGATTTGAGTACAGGAGGATACTTATGTTCGCTCTGAAAATTTGATGATTGAAAGCTTAGGCATGCATGTTAGATTAACTATTAATAATAAATCCCAATTCTAAAAGTATGAGAAAATTTTTTACCCTTTTCACCCTAACCCTCGCTATTGGTGCCGGACTGTTTTATTCCTGTCAGAAAGAAGAAATCGGTGACGAAGCAATAAGTGCTTCACTGAAAAAAGCGCAGGTTAACACAGATGCAGTCACAGCAAACTTTGTTTACGATGATCACGCTTGTCTGGGAGTTCCTCACGAGTTTGTAATTGAAGCAGCCGAAGATGAAAATATGCAAATTCAAGCCGAATTTACCGACGGTGAATGGACTCAAATCGCCCAGATTTCCAAATCAGACGAAGCATCCACGACCTTTGTCTACACCTTCTCTGCTGAGCTTATTGAGAAAGAAAACCCCATTCAGCTGCGTTACAAATCCGGTAACGGAGGCTTCACCAAAGGCTATTACATTACCATCGACGATTGTGGGTGTGAAGAAAGCTTTGCCTACGAAACCGAAGACAACCTCAGCGTTGTTTTCGCTTATACCAGCGATGTCGACCTGGAAAACGCCGAAGTGAAGATCACTTGTCCTCACATCTTCCCAACCGATGGCTTTATCGCTGAAGATGGAAAAGTATATGAGGTAAACAACACCGGTAACCACACCGTTTTAACCTGGACCGGCGACATCGCCGCTTGTCAGGAAATCACTTTCGACCTGACTTTCATCCCCGATTGCAGCAAGAAAAACAATGGTAATGGAGCTGTTACAATCTGGACTGATTTCAAAGTAAACGAAGCATCGAAAAAAACAATTACTCCTCCGGATAATGCCGAATGCGAGACCGTTTTAGTTGATGAAACTGAAACTACAGTTTGCTCGTGGCCGATTATTAAATATTACGGATGCGAATAAGCAATCCAACCATACAAAGCAAAAGGCTGCCCTCCCCGGCAGCCTTTCTTTTTATTTAAACCAATTACAAACAACTGACTGCCAAACATAAACCACAGCCGGACGCGTCATTTTTTCGTAAATGATATATTTAAAAACCATCGATTTATGAAAAAACGGTTACTTAACTTATTACCCATATTCTTGGCGGTTATTTTAATCGCAGCTGTAGCGACCACCCTCAACGACTTCTTTATGCCGGGCTCACAACCGGGCGATTCCGGCAATATTGAACACCCAGATAAATGCGACAACTGCCATGGCGGATATGACCAAGCTGTAGAACCGGCCTTCAACTGGCGCGGCAGCATGATGGCTCAAGCCATGCGCGATCCTTTATTTTTAGCCTGCCTTGCAGTAGCCAACCAGGATGCACCGCAGTCCGGTGATTTATGCATCCGTTGTCACGCACCCGACGGCTGGTTAAACGGACGCTCCACGCCGACTGACGGCTCGGCACTAAATAGTAATGACCGCGAAGGCGTACAGTGCGACTTCTGCCACAAACTGGTGAAGCCTTCTGCAATTGGCATTAATCCGTTCCCGAATGACGCTGCTTACACCTCCGGAACTTATCAATCCGATCAGGATTACCTGGGTACGATTACCATGATTCCACCACAATCCGGAAATGGCATGTACATTGCCCACTCGTCGAATGCCAAACGCGGGCCTTTTGCTGATGCTGCCGCCAAACATCAAGTCTATTATTCACCCTTTCACAGCCAATCCGATTTGTGCGGAACCTGCCACGATGTGAGCAGCCCGGTAATCGACAAGGATGGGGAGTTTTCATTGGGTGGAATCAACAAGGGAGTCGACGCTTTTATAACAACCAATATGCTGCCGATCGAACGGACTTTCAGTGAATGGAAAATGAGTGCCTTTGCCCAGGGCGCCATTTCAGGAACGCCATTCGGCGGAAACAAAACAAGCGTTTCAACTTGTCAGGATTGCCATATGCACGATGTGTCGGGCTATGGTGCCAACAAGAGGGGTATTCCCTTTCGCAGTGATCTTCCGCTACATGATATGACCGGTGGAAACACCTTCGTCCCTGACCTGGTCGCCCAACTGTTTCCCGGCGAAGTCAACCTGGCTGCATTAGAAGCCGGAAAACAACGCGCTTTGTTTATGCTGCAAAATGCAGCAACCATGGAACTGTCTGTTGTAAATAATGTTGCAACCGTAACCGTCATAAATAACACCGGTCACAAACTGCCATCCGGCTATCCGGAAGGACGGCGGATTTGGATTAACCTGCAGGCTTACGATACAAACGGAGACCTGACATACGAATCGGGCGCTTACGATCCCGGAACCGCCGAACTAAGCACAGAAGGAACCAAGATCTATGAAATAAGATTGGGAATGACTGACGACGTGGAAGCCGCTGCGGGTGTTTCCGGCGATCCGGAAACCGGGGAATCGTTCCACTTTGTGCTCAACAACAAAGTGGTCAAGGACAACCGCATTCCTCCGCTGGGATTTACCAATGCGAACTTCAATGCCATCCAGTCACCGGTTGTAGCTTACGCTTACGCCGACGGCCAAAACTACGACGAATCGCAATACACGCTGCCTGCCGGAATCACTTATGTGAAAGCTCAGCTTTTGTACCAAACCGTTTCCAAAGAATACGTTGAGTTCCTGAGGGATGAAAATACCACCAATGATGCCGGGAATATCCTTTACAGCCTTTGGTCTGCCAACGGCAAATCGGCTCCTGTGGTTATGAGTCAGACTGAATGGGGGACTCCTCCAACACCACCAACGATGCCGTTATATGCTGACATTTTAAGCCTCACCCGTGGTACAGCAAAAGGAAGTAAAGAATATGTTACCGCAGTGGTACATATTACCGATGGCAACGGAGCTCCTGTTTCGGCAGCCTTGGTTAGCGGTAACTTCTCCGGACCTACCTCGGATGCCGTAAGCGGCACAACCGACAGCAATGGCTTGGTTGAGCTTACATCCCGCTCAACCAGAAACCCGGTTGGCGAATGGTGTCTTGCGATTACCGATGTCAGCAAAACAGGCTATGAGTTGGCATCAACTGTCAGTGCCTGCGAAAGCACCCTGAAAAGTGCGAGCCTGAAGTCTGCGCCTGTCAATGGGCTGAATATTTACCCCAACCCGTTCGCCGACAAAGTCTATTTCGGGATTACCAGACAAACTGACGACCATGTTCGAATTGAACTATACGATCTGACCGGAAAACTTGTCACGATCGTAGCCGACCAGGATATCAAGGCGAATCAGCCATATCTAGTCGAATTCAATGCGAACCAGCTACAGGATAATCTTCTTATTTATCGTCTGCTCTTCAACGACGAAACTATAAGCGGGAAGCTCGTCAAACAATAAATTCACGCGACAAATAGCTTAAAGCCACCAGCTCATGCCGGTGGCTTTTGTTTTTATCGGCTAAGTCAAACCTCTAAACAGGGCCAGGTATTTATTGTCTTTTTGAAACAGGCAGCAAGCTTCGTTTCAGGTTCCACGAACAGACAGCCATGCAACCAAAAAAATAACGGCACATGAACCAATTCATAAACTTCAAAAAATATTATACGTACCACCTAGTTACATAAGTCGCTAAACAAAATCAGGATGAAAAGAGCAGTTATAACTGGAATCGGAGCGATAACGCCGATCGGGAATAGTGTCTCGGAATTTTGGGACAACCTCGTGAACGGGAAAAGCGGTGCGGCCTTCATCACCAAGTTCAATCCCGAAAATTACAACACAAAATTTGCGTGCGAAGTCAAAAATTTCAATCCATTGGCCGTTGCAACCCGACAAGAAGCCAAAAAGATGGATCTTTTTACCTTGTATGCGCTGGCTGCTGCCAAAGAATGCATCCAGGACTCCGGGATTGACCTGGAGCAATGCGACCGCAACAAGGTTGGCGTCATCATTGCTTCGGGGATCGGAGGAATGAAAAGCTTCGAAGACGAGATCCTGAATTTTGCAGAGATCCGGGACAAACCCCGTTTTAGCCCCTTCTTTGTAACGCGAATGATCACCAATATGGCTTCCGGGCAAATCTCCATCAAGTATGGGTTGCGGGGACCGAGCTACTCGTTGACCTCCGCCTGCTCGTCGGCAAACAACGCCATCGCCAACGCGTTAGACCTGATCCGTCTCGGAAGGGCAACCATCATTTTGGCCGGTGGTGCCGAAGCAACCATTACCGAAGCCTCGATCGGAGGTTTTAATGCCATCAAGGCGCTGTCAACCAGAAACGAGTCACCGGAGACGGCATCGCGCCCCTTTGATCAATCGCGCGACGGCTTTGTTTCAGGCGAAGGTAGCGGGGTGTTAATGGTTGAAGAACTTGAACATGCGCTGAAACGCGGCGCAAAAATCTATTGCGAACTGGCTGGCTATGGTACGGCCTCCGATGCCTACCATGTCGTGGCCACACATCCGGACGGTCTGGGCGCAAAAATATCGATGGAAGAAGCATTGACCGATGCCGGTCTAACTCCCTCTGATGTTGACTACATCAATGCGCATGCAACATCGACGCCACTCGGCGACATCAGCGAAACAAAAGCTATCAGCGAGGTATTCAACCAGGCTTTGGACAAGATTCAGATTAGTGCAACAAAATCAATGACCGGTCATTTGCTGGGTGCGGCAGGAGCGATTGAAGCCATCGCCTGCATTAAAGCCATTGAAAACAATATCATCCCTCCAACCATCAACCTGAATGAAGTTGACGAAGCCATTGATCCCCGACTAAAACTCACGCCCAACAAAGCGGTACAAAAGGAAGTGCGGGTAGCGCTGAACAATACCTTTGGCTTTGGCGGTCATTGTTTAACCAGCATTTTCAAAGAATTTGAAAGGTAGAACATTCGATCTAAGCTCTTCGCCATGATTAAACGACCAGTAAATAGATGGCCTTTTGCACTCAAATGGAGTTTATCCGTTTTACTATCCGTTTACTGCTTCCTAAACACGATTCAATCACAGGCTCAAATATTAACTGACGACCATAACCTTGCTGTAGACTTAATTTACGAGGCAAAAACGTTGATTGAAAATAGTAATTATAAGCCTGCTATTGAAAACCTGAAGCAATCAGTCGCGCTGGATTCCATTATCCGCGAAGAGTACACACTCCTGACCCAAGCCTGTTTTTATCAAAACGACATGGCAACTGCCAAAGAATACCTCCGAAAAGCCAAGCTTATTTTCCTTGAAGATGATGAACTATGCTATTACCTGGGAAAAGTTTATGAGAAGGAAATGAACCTACAGCTGGCGATTAATGAATATGGCGAAGCCATTAAATGGAGCAGTGTCAACGGAACTGATTATCCGATTGTTTTCGACTATTATGCCAGCCGTGGAACCTGCTATTTACTCCTCGGCGAATACCAGAAAGCATTAACTGACCTTGACCAGGCCTTTGCTTTTAACAACAGCAAAGCAGACATCCTGATTAAACGGGGGATCGCTCTATATCATCTCAACCAAAAGGAAGAAGCTTGTCGCAATTGGGAAAAGGCTTATGAAATGGGGCTACAGCAGGCCTTGGTATACCTCGATCAAAACTGTAAGTAAGCGATAACGGGAAGAACCATCTCCCATGTGCCGCGCGTCAGCCAGGCAACAGCAGGAATTCAGATTTAAACAGATTCTAAAGCACAAGATTGCCATATCGTCCTGTACGCAAAAGCCCGAAGCTTACAGGCCTATTCCAAACATATTCTTGATGCCGCTCAAAATCATGTTAATGCCAATCGCGCCGATAAAGAATCCGTTTAAGCGCATCAACACTTCCATATTCTTATCATAGGCAGTCTTCAACCGCCTGCCTTCCAGCGAATCTCTGAATATTTTCAATAAATAGACCGCTACAAAATTGATTAAAAAGGCCAGTAACAGAATGAAAATCCCTGTCAATTTCGGCTGCCGGTAAGAGGTCAGAATACTCAATGAAATTGTTCCGGCTCCAACCATAAAAGGTAAGGCAATCTCTGAAGCCAGATCGTCGAGATTCTCTTTCATCATGATCAGGGCTTTCTGTCCTTTGACAATGTAGAAATAGGCAAACGAGAAAATGATGATGCCCCCGAAAATACGAAACGATTCAAAATCGATCATAAACACCCGCTTAAACAGAAACTCACCCGAGAAAAAGAACAAATAACAAATGGCTAGCGAGATCAAGCTGGCTTTTAGCACAACAGTTATGAATTGTTTATGATCCAACTCTTTGCGGATCGGTTCAAGATATAAAAACAGTGCAAAAGGATTCAGCATAACGAGCAACTCAACCAGAGATAATAACATAGCGACTTAATCTGTTTAGTTTAATAACGAGCGGCAAGTTATCAAAAACTAATTGGTTGATAACAGTCTATTTGACATGTTTTTTGAAAATTGAGGATAAGTTCTGCACCCCACCTATTGCGGTGCTGCCAGTCTCAACTACCACTTAAAACCATGGCGGGAACTCTACGCTCTCCCTCAAAAAATTGCCCAACAACTGATCCGCCAACCCGTCAAACCAATATTTCGTGCGTTGCGTAAATTATGCCGTCTTCTGCTGCCGACCGAGACTCACGCTGTTTAAAAGCGTGATTATTATGAGCATAATATATCGTCCAAGGGGCTATCCGCATTCAATTTTTCAGTAACTTACAGATAAAAACAATATGAAATACGCCGCCATCTATGGGCTAATACTTCTTTTAGCCACATGTAGCACAACAAATAACGATACCATTTACTGGATTAACAGCTATCGGGTTGATTGCGTTGGCGTTGGGCCCATGAAATGCCTGTTAATACAAAAAGGTGAAAAAATAACCGAAGGTGAATGGCAAAACTTCTATGCAAAAATTGAAGGCTTTGAATACGAGCCCGGTTTTATTTACAAGCTGAACGTAAAAGAAGAACAGTTGGAAAACGTTCCGGCCGATGGATCGTCCATCAAATACACGCTGGTTAAAATTCTGGAGAAAAAAGAAGACTTAAAATTCCTGCTAAACGGTCGTTGGGATGCTGTAAAAATAGCGGATACAGTCATTAAGATACCCCGGATACGGGGAGCCGGAGTCGTTCCGCAAATACAATTTGATCTGGATGTCATGCAAATAGCAGGGACCGATGGCTGTAATAACTTTACCGGCAGCATTCAGCAAATTGGAGATACGAGCATTGAATGGGGACCTTTGGCTTCAACCCGAAAAATGTGCGTCGACATGACGATCGCCGATGCTTTCGCAGAGGCCTTAAACAAAGTAAAGCAATATACCCTTGATGCGAACAAGTTAATACTGAGTGACGCCGACGGGAATGAGCTCCTGGAATTGGTGAAAGCTACCGAAGCCAAAGTGTTGCTGAATGATATCTGGGTGGCCGAATGGGTGGATGGTGAATCTGTTTCCGATCAAAACACCGCTCCCCGACTGGAAATAAACAGTTCGACAATGAAAGCTATCGGGAATGATGGTTGTAACAACTTCAATGGAAAAATTACCCTATTAACCAACACAGAACTAACATTTGGTCCGATCGCGGGAACCAGAAAGATGTGCCCGGAGATGAGCATCCCCGACAAATTTAACGGGGCTCTTTCATTGACCCGAAGCTATAAAATCAGTAACTTGAAGCTCACACTGCTTAATGAACAGGACAAAGCATTGATGATATTAAAAAAAGTCGATTGAAAATAGCATAAAGCGAAACCATAGGCATTCGGCCATTCTTTGCATCATTCACCTCAAAATAGATTAAACAATGAAGAATATTTTGCTAATCGTTTGTTTGCTTGCCGGACTTGGTATGCAATCACAAGCACAATCAGATAAAGATGGCTGGGTGCTACTGACTGAAAAATTGGTTGCTTATAAAGCGGAAACCGACCATGTAAACATGTTGGGCAAGAAACAGAACTTGTCTAAGATCAAATTGAAATGTGTACAGGGAACTGTAAAACTGAAACAAATTCGTGTTGAAATGTCAGACGGAACCAAAAAGGAATACAGCCCCAAAGGAACCGGTGTGTTCAGTAAAGGTATGTCATCGTTTGCCTTCGAACTGCCCGGCAACGATACTAAATTGAAAGAGCTGGCAGTCGAATACGATTCAGTTGGAAACATTGCACTCACCAAACGAGCTAAAGTTGAAATTTGGGGTAAAGAGCGCAAAGGAAAAGAGGATTAACGTATTCTTAATAGCTGTTGGTTCCAGTCAGGCCCGCCGGGTATTTAGATGGGTTTGACTGGAAGAAAAAGGCTCCGACGTCCAAAACAAGCTGGCCACTCCAACTTTCAGAAACAACGGCCAACATTGGGAATTCGACGGTCGTTTCCAGTTGTTGGCCGCACACATTTATCAGACAAACCGGTAGAACTTAGCGCCATTTTTGTAGGCTTTCTCTCCATTTTGGTTTCTGCAAAAAAATTTCCGCACAACCGAGCAACAATTAGCTTCCCCCTATTTCCGGTCAGAAGCATCCCGTAAACTTATGACAAATAAAAACACGACCGGCATTGGTTCTCATTTCTACATCCAATAAGCGACTCATTCGTGTCAGCTTTAGCCAATTGCCAAATACTGAACGACAGATCTAACAACTGTTAGTTACCACCTTCTTAAAGCCCTAAAACATGAATGGATATCTATGGCTGACCTTCACTCCGCCTATCCAATTGAAATTATCCACAAATGATCTAAGATCTAAGAAGCGGCCAATTCTGAACACATGCTACCAATACACTTTTCCCATCAACCGAACATTTTGTTAACTCTAAAAAAACGAACTTAAAAACAACTGAACTTACGCCGGTTCAAAAATCCGCAATAGTCCGGCAGCCAAGGAAAAGCGTATATTCTGTGGCCCATATTTTGTATTACCTTTGGGTCCTTGATAAAAACACCAAAAATTTGCCATTAACCTCCCAACATATTGACTCTAAAACGGTCCAGGCTTTACAAAAAGGAGATGTTCGTGCTTTCGATGAGCTTTTCCGTAAATATTCGGAAAGGCTGTACTTGTTCTCAAAAAAGTACCTGAAGTCGGACGAAGAAGCCCACGAGGTCGTGCAGGAAGTCTTTTTGTATGTCTGGGAAAAGCGCAACGAACTGAAGCCGGATAGCTCGTTTAATGCCTACGTGTTCACAATTGCTTTCAATCTGGTCAAAAAACACTTCAACCGGAAGGCCCGGGAGAATAAGTTTATGGACGAGCAACTCTACCTGTTCCTGGATGCCAGTGAAAACCTTGATCGGGAGATTGACTACAAGTTTCTACTCGAAAAAGTAGAACGCATTATCGATAGTCTGCCGGAACGACGGAAAGCTGTCTTCATGAAACGGAAATACGAAGGCCTTCCCATTAAGCAAATCGCAGCCGAATTATCCATCTCTCCCAATACTGTCGAAAACCAATTATCGGCAGCACAGAAACACATTCAATCTGAACTGGAAAAAGAAAAACTCGGCGGATTCCTCTTTTTCAGCCTTTTTTTAGCCATTTAAAACCATCTGATTATCTATCATTTGTAAAGATATGTCAAAAATTTCTAATTTTTTTCGCATTTCGGATAGTGGAAAAACCTCCCTGGTGGACATTACATACAGAACATGAACCTAAACAAGAACATACTGGACCGTTTTAGAAAGGGAAAATTCTCTTTCAGGGATTACCGCTCGGTATCGTCGTACTTCGAAAAAGATCAATACGACGAAAAGATGCGCGACACCCTTTACGACGATTGGAATAAAACCCGCCCTCAAGGCAATTCGGGTTTTAAAGCCAGCCAGGTATTGGAAAAACTGCACCGCCAAATTCGTGTTGGTCGTCAACGCAGCACAGCTGAACAATTTATCCATGTTTTCTCGCGGATTGCGGCCGTATTAATCCTACCGGCAATTCTTACCATTGGTATTCTCGCCTCTAACAAAACAAGCGAACAGAATCAAAACTGGGCTAAAATTGTTTCGCCCGTTGGTTCGCGCACACAGTTTCAGTTGCCCGACGGATCGAGTGGCTGGCTGAACTCCGGTTCTTCCATTAAGTACCCGATTGCTTTTAACGGCAACCGCCGCGTAGAAGTATCAGGTGAAGTTTGGTTTAGCGTTGTACACAAGAAAAAGGGCGATTTTAAAGTGTCGACACGAGATTTTGAAGTGAGCGTTTTGGGTACCGAGTTCAACGTTATCTCTTATCCGGACGAAGAATCGTCTTCGGTTATTCTGGAAAGGGGGAAAGTTGCCGTCAGAGGTTTAAACAGGAACTTCAAGGCTGAAATTGAGCCCAACGAGCAAATCACATATAACAAGCAAAATAATGAAGTAGTTAAAGCTACTGTTGACGCCGAAGCACTGACCAGTTGGAGAAACGGTCTGCTGGTGTTCAAAAACCAGCCGATGTCGGAAATTGCCAAGGTGCTGGAGCGAAAGTTTAATGTAGATATCGTGCTGAATGGTGATGAGTTGGAAAACTACATTTTCCGGGCAACTTTTCGCGACGAGAAAATTGAAGAGATATTAACGCTCATGGCTTCGGTTGCTCCCATTCGCTACAAAATATATGACCGGCAAAAACTAGCCAACGATGAATTTCAAAAAGAAAAAATTGAAATGTGGCTAAATTAATCAGAAAGGATTTTCAATAAAGAATAAAAATATAACGGGAAGGTATTGGTACTACCTACCCGTTACCAGTAGAAATAATGTGATGAGATAAATTATTAATTCCACTAAACCTCAAAGGTATGAAAAGAAATCAAATCGTGTTACTTGCACACCGTGCAGGAATACGAAAATTTTTGCGAATTATGCGATTGACTATTTTAATTTTTATTTTAGGTATCAGTCAAACATTCGCGCTCACTTCCTTCGCACAACAAAAACTCAACCTGCAACTATCGAATGTTACTGTTGAGCGCGCGTTGGATGAGCTCGAAAGTAAGTCTGAATACTTTTTTCTGTACAACAGAAATGCGGTCAATGTTGACCGGGTTATTGACTTAAATGTTCAAGACCAGAGTATTGAAGCCGTGCTGGACCAGATTTTTAAAGGTACTGGCATTTCGTACGAAGTGAAAGAACGTCAAATACTACTAAAATCTGTAGACACAAACGGCTACGGAAGTTCACAACAAGCACTAACTGTTACCGGTGTTATTTCGGGTTCTGATGGGTTACCCATTCCCGGAGCAACAATCGTTGTGAAAGGAACAACGACCGGAACAATCACCGACCTTGATGGTAAATACAGCATCAGCAATGTACCGGGTAACAGCATTTTGCAATTCTCGTTCGTGGGGATGAAATTGCTGGAAGTACCGGTAGCCGGAAAAACAGAAATTAGTGTGACACTGGAAGAAGAAACCATTGGTTTGGAAGAAGTTGTTGCCATTGGTTACGGAGTGGTGAAAAAGAAAGACCTGACCGGTGCAGTAGCATCTGTAAAAGGTGAAGAGCTGGCCAACATGCCTGTTCCGGACGTTTCACAAGCCATGCAAGGACGCCTGATGGGGGTTAATGTGGTTAGCCAGGACGGTCGTCCGGGTGCCGACGTTTCTATCCGCATTCGTGGTGGTGGTTCTATTACCCAATCGAACGATCCATTGTTCGTTGTTGACGGATTCCCTGTTAGCTCGATCTCAGATATCCCTGCCGACCAAATTGAAAGTATCGATGTGTTGAAAGACGCTTCGTCAACTGCTATTTATGGTGCTCGTGGTGCAAACGGTGTCATCCTGGTAACAACCAAAAACGGTAAATCAGGTAAGATCAACGTTCAATACAGCGGTTATGTACAGGTAAAAAGTGCTGCAAACACCTTGTCTACCTTGTCGGCACAGGAGTATATCAAACATAACTGGTCATATACTTCTGCTTACGGAGCGAGTAACGCCGACGGTATCGCCCAATACTTTGGTTTGGGAAGTGCTTACGGAAATCACTACGACGACTATGCCAACGTAAGTGCTCACAACTACACCGACGACGCTTTGCGTACCGCTTTTACCAACAGCCACAACATCACCGTCTCAGGTGGTAGTGAGAAAACAAAAGTTTACGCTTCAATTGGTCACATTTACGACGAAGGTATCAAAATCAATTCCGGATTTAAACGGACCAACGCTGCCTTCAAAATCGATCAGGAACTGAGCGACAACCTGAAGATGAATGTCGATTTTCGCTACTTCGAATCTGAACTGAACAGCAGAGAAAGTACAACAAATGGTAGAGGTTCGCTTTTATCATCAGCATACTGGTATCGCCCAATCGACAATCCTCTTGGAGATGTTGACTACACAGAAGTATCTTCTGCTTTCGGTAATGGTGATGCCAACATCGATGAAAGTCAAAATGTAGTTAACCTGATTAATGATGTTACAGACCTGACAAAATCTCAAAATTTACGTGGTTTTGCCGGTTTAGACTGGGAGATTGCAAAAGGTTTACAAGCACATACTGAAGTGGGTTTGACCAGAACTCATTCAACAAGAAACTACTACGAAGATGGCTTGACAAATGGGTACAAGACAGCAACAATCACCAAAAAAGCCGGTGAAAGTCTGCGTTCAGTAACAACGTTGAACTACGAACTCAACCTGAACGAGAACAACAGATTATCGTTCTTATTAGGTAACGAGATTCTGAAATCCAATTCTGAAACCACTACAGTTTATGGTCGTGGTTATCCGGACAACTTCGATTACGAAACAACATTGGGACTGATTCAGACAGCTAACACGGCAACATCATTCTCAAACGAATTTAGTGTTCCTTCTCATACACTGTCTTTCTTCGGTCGTGTAAACTACAACCTGAAAGAAAAATACCTGTTAACTGCGACATTCCGTGCTGACGGTTCTTCAAAATTTGCACCAAACCAGCGCTGGGGATATTTCCCTGCAGCAGCTGCTGCTTGGCGTGTTTCTGAAGAAGATTTCTTACAAGACGTGAGCTGGTTGGATAACCTGAAACTGCGCCTGTCATACGGTGCTGCCGGTAGTGATAACATCAACCCTGGCCTGTGGAAAGAAACATGGGAAAGTGGCAGCAGCAGTAACATCCACTACCCAATCAACGGTGATATTGGTACTTACTATGCTCCTGAAGGACTATTGGCTAATCCTGACCTGAAATGGGAAACAACAGTTTCCCGTAACCTGGGTATCGACTACGGATTGTTCAACAACCGCATTTTCGGGGTCATTGAAACTTACTACAACACCACCAAAGATTTGTTGATGGCTGTGCCTATCGATAACACAACCGGTTACTCTTACCAATACCAAAACTTCGGTCAAACATCCAATAAAGGGTTTGAAATTTCTGTTGGCGGCGACATCATCCGCTCCAGCGATTTAACCTTGGGGGTGAATGTGATTTACAACTATAACCACAACAAAATCGACAAGCTTTCTGATACTGATGAGTACCAATATGGTTCTCGCTGGGCATCTACGGCAACTCAGCCAGCTTACGACTACGTGTTGGCTGAAGGCAAATCAGTTGGCGTGATCCGCGGTTATGTGAGCGAAGGTTACTATACGGTTGATGACTTCAACTACGACAACGGCGTTTACACCCTGAAAGAAGGTATTGCCGATTTCAGCAAACAATTCACAGGTAACTACCCAAACCCGTTCACCGTTGCTGACGGACAAAACGCCTTCCCCGGTGCAATCAAACTGAAAGATATCACTGAAGATGGTGAGGTTAACACTGACGACTACACGGACTTGGGTGAAGCAATGCCAAAACACACCGGTTCTGTAAACCTGAACCTGAAGTATAAAAACTTCGACCTGAGTACAAACTTCAACTGGGTGTTGGGGGGTAAAATCTACAATGCATCTGCTCTGGTTAGTACCTACGGAAACAAAGACAATACAATTGGTGCAAACCGCTTAAGTTTCGTTGCTGATGCTTATCAGGTTTACGATATTGACGGAAATGGTGACATCTACGCGGTGACTGACCCAACGGAGTTAACTGCGTTAAACAAAAATGCAAAATATGCATTGCCTTACTACGAAAATGGTATCACTTACTCAACGTTTGTAGAAGATGGTTCTTACCTGCGTCTGCAAACTGTAACCTTGGGTTACCAGGTTCCCAAACAAGCTTCGGCTAAATTAGGTATTGAAAGCATTCGCCTGTATTTCACTGCCAACAATGTGTTCACCATCACCGGATACTCAGGTATCGATCCTGAAGTTAACGCCAGCCCAACGGCTAACAGCTCTTACTTCAGCGACCTGAAAATCTTCCCTACAACCAACATGGACTGGGGTACATATCCTCGTGCGAGAACATACACTTTAGGTTTAAATGTAACATTCTAACATGAAGAACATTCGTAAACTTGGAAATCAAAAAAGTATGAAAAAATTTATAACAATAGTGCTTCTTGGCGCATTCGGTTTTTCGCTGAACTCCTGCGAAACTTTCTTAGACACAAGCTCATCTTCGGTGGTTGACGCCGAGTTTGTATTCTCTGATGCAGCTTCAGCCAGCTCAGCCTTACTCTATGCATACGAGCAATGGAGAGGTAAGGCTTACGTACACTCAAATGGTCTGTTCTACGACTTAGCCGTTGTCGGATCAGATATCGAACACCACCCAGAATCGTATTCAACACAAACCCGTCACATTCCGGAATATTTCTACCCTGGCGGTACTGAAAACTTTGACATTTCATTCAGCGACAGTGAAACTGCCTGGACGGCATTGTACACCATCGTTTCGGTTACAAACTCCCTGATCAACGCTTTTGAAGCGTCAAACGACATGACAGAGCTGTTGTCAGGTGAACCAACTGAGTTGTCTGATATTTACGGTCAAGCTGTTGCCTTGCGTGCTACTGCTTACCACGAGTTAGTCCGTTTCTACGGTGATGTACCTCACGTGTTGACAACCGGTGATACTGAAACAAAAGGACTGACTTCTCGTGACGAGATCTACGAATACCACATCAACAAATTGATCGAAGTTGAACCTTATATGTTCCGCATTGGCGAAGGTACAAGCCATGCTGACATCATGACCAGAACTTACGTTCAGGGTTTAATCGGTCGGATGTGTTTGTATGCCGGTGGCTATGCAACACGTCGTACAGACCTGGGTGCTGACTTCTATAAAAAGTTGGACGGAACAACGATTTCGTTCGAAGTAAAAGGTGCAGAAAAGAATGGTGCTGTCTACAGCCGTCGTTCTGACTGGCAAGATTACTTTCAAATTGCTAAAACATATTTGTCTGCTTGCTACGAAAACTCAGGTTCGGCCTATTTGGTTACCAGCGACCCACGTAAAACAACAACTGCAGGACAACAATTCGGCAACCCATACCAATATGTGTTCCAAATGATGTTGACCGGTGATGAATTGTCTGACGAATCAGTTTACGAGATCCCTGAAGAATACGCTTACTACTCTGAACGTCCTTATGCATTCGGTCGTCCTTCAAACGGTGGTGGTTCCAATGCTTATCCTTGTAAATCATACGGACAATCCCGTATGCAGGCGCACTACTACTACGGATCATTCGATCCAAAAGACTTGCGTCGGGATGTAACTGTTGCGATTACTTCAAGTAAAGGTGACGGTACCGAACAGATGATCAGCTGGACTCCGGGTTCTAAAGGCCAGGGAGGTATTGCCAACAACAAATGGGACGAAAACCGCATGTCTTCTCCTTTCACAACCAAACAACGTAAATCAGGAATCAACACCCCATACATGCGGATGTCTGATGTGATTTTGATGTTAGCTGAAGTTGAGTCTGCCCTGGGTGATGATGGTACAGCAAAAACACACCTGGCATTGGTTCACAACCGTGCATTCGCATCAACTGCTGATGCTGATCTGGATGGATTCATCTCAAAATCCGGTAGCGTTTACGAAGCTGTATTGGAAGAACGTGCATTGGAGTTCGGTGGTGAAGGGATGCGTCGCTACGACCTGATCAGAACCGGCAAAATCGGTGAAGCTGTTGTGAAAAACCGCGAATTGATGACCGAAATTGTTGAAGCAATTGACGCTGATGGTTACTACGAGTTCGACAACGGAAACCAATTGCCTGCATACATCTGGACTAAAAGTGTGGATGCGAAATCAGAATATGGCTACCGTTTAACAACACAGTGCTACGATGAAACTGATCCTGTTCTTTTCCCAAGCTGGAGAGGTCAATACGACGACTGGGGAAGTTTAGGCCTGAATTACGGAACCGAAACACCGGCTACAAACGTTGCCATTAAAGGTTTGTTCCGTTACATCGCTCCGGGAAGTGATGAAGCGACAGCCCTGGAAGACGATGGATACACTCAAACCGCTTGGGGTGCTACAATTGCAGCAAACAAGGAAGACTATGCCACAGGTTTGTTCAGCGGCTACTCTGACGCTGACTATGCAGCTGGCAATCCTCCAATCTATGTTGTTCCATTGAGCTCAACAATCCTTGGAAACTCCGGAATTTCGAATGGTTATGGATTCCAACAATAGGTCCAAATTAACCAACAACAATATTTAGAAGATAATCCGTCAAGCAATTGGCGGATTATTTTTTTTTCGTTAGCCGAAAAATTCAAATGATGGTATTCCCACTTTCCAATCGGGATATCTATCCTCCAAACCTTCTCCCCTTCCGGATGGGCTATTCTCTTCGCTCTTTTTGAATTAGAATAGAGAAATACGATCCGTTTTTCGAGGCCTAAAGAGTTATTAACGCTGGGCTGAATTTTGCAGGAAATTAAAAAGTGCGGGCTTCTTGGTGTCTCTTTTTGTTCGGTTCCTACTTTTTGATGATCTTCGCTTTCTTCACTTTAGAGCAAAAAAAAAGAGTAGATCTCTATCTACCCTTTTCAAACCTAACTAAACCAATAAAACTAATCAAACCTAAACTTATGAAATAAAATCTACCACAAAGTTAATGTCAAATCAACACGTGTGCGTTAACAGAAGATTAAAGAAACATTAAGGAAAAGTCTTTAGTCTTGAAAGAAGCCTCGAGCAGTAGAAAATGAAAGCGTAAAAAACTCTCGTACAATCCAATTCTTTACTCATGACACCGGTCAAAAGATTTCCCACAGGAACTGAATCGGTTCAAAATCCTTTTTCTACCTTTGAATGCTTCAATTAATTTAAGATTAGAATGACAACTATTTTCTGGCTGATTATTGCCATCCTCGTATTTGATTTTGTGCTGGAACGGATACTCGATTACCTAAATACAACGCGCTGGAGCGACCAGGTTCCGGACGAAGTAAAAGGTATTTACGACGAAGAAAAATACCGCAAACAACAAGCCTACTCAAAAACAAACCACCGCTTTGGAATGCTGACTAGTTCGTTCAGTTTCGTGCTCATTCTCGGAATGTTTTTTTTCCAGGGATTTGCTTTGGTAAATGACTGGGCTCTTTCAATTTCAGAAAACCCCATTTGGTCGGCACTGCTCTTTTTCGGTTTGCTTATGCTGGCCTCTGACATTCTCACAACACCATTCGACCTGTACAGCACGTTTGTTATTGAAGAGAAATTCGGCTTCAATAAAACCAGTGTAAAAACATACATCTTCGACAAACTGAAAGGTTGGGTGCTGGGCGCCATCATTGGTGGCGGACTTATGGCTTTAATCATCTGGATTTACACCATCACCGGTCCAAGCTTTTGGCTGTGGGTTTGGCTGGTCATCAGTGGCTTCTCCATTTTTATGGCAATGTTTTATTCCAGCCTGATTGTGCCGCTTTTTAACAAGCAAACACCGCTTGGAGACGGAGAACTGAAGACCGCAATCAACGAATTTGCGTCGAAAGTGGGTTTTAAGCTCGATAATATTTTCATCATTGATGGATCGAAACGTTCCACGAAAGCCAACGCTTATTTCACCGGACTGGGAAGTAAAAAGCGAATCGTTTTGTACGACACGCTCATTAATGACATGGAGACTCCCGAATTGGTCGCAGTTTTGGCTCACGAAATCGGACACTACAAAAAGAAACACATCATCTGGAGCTTGATTCTCGGAATCCTGCAAACCGGATTGATGCTCTTTATCTTCTCGCTGGTAATCGACAGCCCCGAATTGTCGCAGGCATTGGGAGTCGACAAAGCTTACTTCCACATTGGATTGATCACTTTCGGAATTTTATATTCGCCCTTGTCGTCCATCATCGGAATCGGCATGAACATGTTTTCACGTAAAAACGAATACGAAGCCGACGCCTTTGCTGCAGAAAACTACAGCGCCGGGCCGTTGGCAACCGCCCTGAAGAAACTGTCGGTGAACAACCTCAGCAATCTCCGCCCCCACCCGGCTTATGTGATTGTTCACTATTCTCATCCCACACTACTGCAAAGGCTGAAGGCGATGAAGGAAAATGAAAAGTAAAACTTGAAGCAACCACAATGAAGGCAGAAATCATAACCATAGGCGACGAGATCCTGATCGGACAAATCGTTGACACGAACTCAGCCTGGATGGCTGAGCAACTGAACTTAAATGGCATCGAAGTTTTCCAGATTACTTCGGTTCACGATGATCATGGGCACATTATCAAGGCCCTGTTTGATGCCGAAAGCCGGGCAGATCTCGTACTCATTACCGGAGGACTGGGCCCCACCAAAGACGATATCACCAAAAAATGCCTTTGCGAGTACTTTCAATGCAGCATGCGTCTGGATGAACCAACCCTCGCAGCTGTAACAGAACGTTTATCGAAACGGAACATCCAAATCAACTTGTTGAACAGAAATCAGGCCTTGGTACCTGAAGCCTGCACGGTGCTGCATAACTCAAACGGCACAGCCCCCGGCATGTGGTTCGAAAAGGATGACACCATTTTTGTTTCAATGCCCGGTGTGCCTTACGAAATGAAGGGATTGATGGAAGAAGAGGTACTTCCCCGCCTGCGCGAAAACGGTAAAGTCAAATCCATTTACCATCAAACCGTTTTGGTGTACGGTATCGGCGAATCCATCCTGGCCGAGCAATTGGACGAATGGGAAACAGCCCTTCCTTCCTTTGTTAAACTGGCATATTTACCCAACCAACTAATGGTCCGCCTTCGACTAAGCGCTTATGGCGACAACATGGACGAACTTAAAGAGGTTGTGGAAGCACGTATCCGTGAATTGGAAACCATTATTCCCGACAATATATTCGGCTACAACGACGACACCATTTCGGGTATTACCGGAAAACTGCTACAACAAGCTGGTGCCATGGTTGCTGTTGCTGAAAGCTGTACCGGCGGAAATATTGCACACCTGTATACAGAAGTCCCCGGTTCGTCAGACTATTTTAAAGGTGGCGTAGTGGCTTACTCAAACGAAGTAAAAATGGCTTTGCTGGGGGTAAAAGAAGAAACGTTGATGACCCAGGGAGCTGTGAGCCGCGAAACAGCTTTGGAAATGGTTCACGGGGTAAAAAAAGCATTGCAAACCGATTATGGCATAGCAACTACAGGCATTGCAGGTCCTGATGGAGGAACGGACGAAAAGCCGGTTGGAACCGTCTGGATTGCTGTGTCCGGAAAGAAAGAAACTGTTGTTGAATGTTTTCGTTTTCACCACAACCGCGAGCGAAATATTGAACGAAGCACCCAAACGGCATTAAATATGCTGCGACAGCTAATAACTTCGGAACTGAAGTCTGAATTAAAATAAGTTAAACAATAAACGAAAACCGAGTCCTTTACGTTTTGATGAAAAGGGGATGAGCGTTGAGTAAAAGAGAAGCTGAAAACGATTCTCAAATCCGCGCCCTCTAAAATGTAACTCGAAATAATAACACATACAGCCATGAAGAAAGTCCTGCTGATTATTGCTATCATCTTTGTCGTGTTAATTGGTTCAGCCATTCTGATACCAGTGCTCTTTAAAGGCACGCTGATGGAAAAGGTAAAAACAGCGATCAACGAAAACGTCAATGCAACGGTTGAATTCACCGATTTCAACCTAAGCCTGTTTAAAGCATTTCCCAAAGTTCAGGCAGAAATCGTCGGATTAAGCATCACCGGGAAAGATCAATTTCAAACCGATACCTTGGTTTCCATCCAATCGATCGCAACCAATTTATCATTGAGCGACTTGTTCAACAGTGACGATTTAAAGATCTCATTCATCAAAGTTGACCAGGCCAACATCAATTTACTATCAACCAAAGACGGGTTGGTTAATTGGGACATTGCTCTGCCTGGAGAAGAAGAAAGTCCCGTGGATACGACACAGTCAAATATGGCTTTGTCACTGCAGTCTATCGAAGTTCGGAACCTGAACCTGACTTATACCGACGAAGCATCGACCACCGTTGTAAAACTAAAGAATGCCAATTTGGATGCTTCGGGTGAAGTAGACGGCACCATCACCCGTTTTAACTTGGGAACCGAGATTGGTGAATTTGTTTTAGAGTACGACTCTGTTCAATACATTTCGAATACCGTTTTAAAAGCAGAAAGTGAATTGATGGCGGACTATGACAAAATGGTCTTCGAATTTGGCGAATCTCATCTTTATCTGAATGATCTTCCGCTGGATTTGAGTGGCCGCTTCGAAATGCCGTCCGACAGCATGTATTTCGATTTGCAGCTGAAACAACCTCAAAGCGACTTTAAAACCTTACTGGCCATGGTTCCGCAGTCCTATCAGTCGTATCTCGATGGGGTTAAAACAAATGGTGAAGCCGGGTTCGAAGCGCAGGTGAAAGGGTGGTTCTACGAAGAAAACTACCCGGAAATCAACACGCACATCTACATTCGGAACGCCGATTTACAATACCAGGATCTGCCTGAAAAAATCAGCAACATCGCTTTGGAAACAGCCATTACAAAACCGCAGGGCGATTTGGACTTGCTAAAAGTTGAAGTCTCTAAAGCTCATGCTCAAGTACGGGAGAATCCGGTTGACATGACTTTACTACTGACCACTCCGATGAGTGATCTGACTTTTGATGCGTCGCTAAAAGGTAAAATCGACTTTAACAGTCTTGCCGGTGCGATCCCAATGGACAGCATCGATCTAAAAGGAATATTGGCCGGTAGCCTCAGTCTAAAAGGAACCATGTCGGCTGTTGAAGCAGAAGATTATACGAAAATCAACTCGAACGGGAACTTCACCTTTAATAACATTCGGGTACAAACGCCCCAAATAACCAAACCATTCGAACTGACTTCCGGTACCGTAAAAATCAACAACCAGGAAATAACCGTCAATTCATTTGCAGCGAAAACCGGCGAAAGTGATTTCACCCTGAATGGAAAACTATCGAATTACCTGCAATATTTCCTGAACGATCAAACCCTGCAGGGCAATTTCAATCTGCAATCGCAATACCTGAATTTAGATGAACTGGCTTCGTTGATGGCTGAAGATACAACCGCGACGACAACATCAAACGACAGTATCATCGCCTTCCAGGTTCCGGGAAATCTCGATTTGACATTTCGCTCAAATATCAACCGGGCCAGTTTCGACCGGATGGACATTCGCAACATCGACGGATTAATTGTGGTGAAAAATAAAATGCTGCAACTGCAAAAGTTGAACATGAACATGCTGGAAGGAGAACTCACAATTGACGGTAATTATATTAGCAGTGCCTCTAATCAGCCCGACTTTGATTTCAACGTTCAAATCAATTCGTTTCGAATACCTGCTGCTTACCAATCTTTCAGCACCATGCAGCGTTACATGCCAATCGCCTCGAAAAGTACCGGGAATATCTCTTCGCAAATCAAGTTTAAAGGAAAAATGGATGAAACGCTTTCCATTATCCCAACGTCGCTGAATGGCAATGGTTTTTTGAATACTCAAAATTTAGAGATTGTCGATTCGCCAACATTTGATCAGGTGAAGAATTTCATCAAAAGTGAAAAACTGAAAAACGTGAAAATCGACGATTTTACCTCGAAATTTAGATTAGAAAACGGAAATCTGTTGGTTGATCCTTTCCAAACAAAAATAGCCGACCAGGAAGTCACTGTTTCCGGGCAAGTGCTGGTTGATCAAACTGTGGACATGGACTTAGCCTTTAAAGTGAATAAAGAAGATCTGAATAGTGACATCTCAAATGCAATTAGCTTTTTGCCGGGAAGTAGCAATATTTCGAAACTCGACATTGGTGTTGATGTAACCGGAGAGCTTAGCTCACCCAAAGTTTCACTTGACCTGAGCAAAGCGAAAGATCAGATTGCAGAGGAAGTCAAAAAATCGACAAAAGAAGAATTAGACAAGTCAGTTAAGAAAATAGGTAACGAACTGAAGAAATTATTTAAATAGTAGCTTGTTACTTTAAAACGACATACAATATTCAAAAAAAAGTCCGGGACGAATAGTTTCGGATTTTTTTGCTTTCTAAAAACTAGCAAAATGTAAGCAGTCCCGCTTCATTTCGAGCTCTTTTCATCCCGCCGCCTGTCATTTTCATTTTATCAAAAATACGTCTAAAATTCAATCCTTTTGTTAATATTTTTTTAACACAGATGCCAATTTGATCTATTTCTCACTAAAACCAACAAGTTGTTTTCTTAACCGCCATACGCAACAACAGCACAAACAGCTACAGGACAATGCATTAACTACATCATCGCACTTCAACTCTAGTTAACACGTAGTTTATTTTACGTTTTTTATACATGTTTTATTGCGGTTATAAATCGTAATACAATACGCTTTTTATCTTTTTATCACCTACCAAGCCCCATTTCTGTCATTTTGAAAGATAACATTTCGTTACTTTACGGATATAAAGATCACACAATCTTTTATTGTACAAATTAACAGGATGATTATGGAAAATGTAAAATCTTCGAAGGCAACTAAAATTGATTTATTCAGTATGAAATCGATCCAAATGAAAACCTTTCATATTACCTGGTTTTCGTTTTTCCTCTGTTTTTTCGGTTGGTTTGGTGTAGCACCATTAATGGCGGTTATCCGCGAAGAATTAATGCTATCCAAGTCCCAAATCGGAAACATCATTATTTCATCGGTGATGATTACGATATTCGCCAGGCTGCTGATCGGTTGGGTTGCCGACAAAATCGGTCCCCGGATTACTTACACCTGGTTATTAATAATCGGTTCACTTCCGGTAATGTTCATCGGCCTGAGTAATGATTACACCTCATTCCTGGTTTTCCGACTGTTAATTGGCGTGATTGGCGCTTCTTTTGTCCTCACGCAATTCCATACTTCACTCATGTTCGCACCAAACGTGGTTGGTACCGCTAACGCGACAACTGCCGGATGGGGTAACCTGGGGGGCGGTGTTACACAAATGGTGATGCCTCTCTTTTTTGCCGCTTTTGTTGCAATCGGCTACACCAGTGCCTCTGCCTGGCGCTATGCGATGGTAATCCCCGGCTTCCTAATGATCATCATGGGAATTGTTTATTACAAATTCACAACCGATACTCCCGAAGGAAACCTGAAAGATCTGAAGAAGAATGATCCCAATTTCGCCATTCGGAAAAAAGCTGAGAAAGGGCAATTACTTGAAGCCATTAAAGACTATCGGGTTTGGGGATTATTCCTGATATACGGAGCTTGTTTCGGCATTGAATTAACCATCAACAATATCGCCTCATTATACTACAAAGACTATTTCAGTCTCGATGTAAAAACCGCAGGCTTAATTGCCGGTTTATTTGGGTTGATGAATTTGTTTGCTCGTTCCCTCGGTGGAATTTTTGGCGATAAAGCCGGTATCAAATGGGGACTGAAAGGACGCGTTTACTTTTTGTTTGTCGCCTTGTTGTTGGAAGGAGTAGCCTTAATTGTTTTCAGCAAAATGAGCATCCTCCCAATCGCCATCATCACCATGGTTATCTTCAGTTTATTTACGCAAATGTCTGAAGGAGCAACCTTCTCAGTCGTTCCATTCATCAATAAAAAAGCAATCGGAACAGTTTCCGGAATTGTTGGTGCCGGTGGTAACGCCGGTGCAGTAGCAGCGGGTTTCCTTTTTAAAATGGAAAACGTCTCGTACCCTCAGGCCCTGTTTGTTATCGGAATTGTCGTCTGTGTCATTTCGCTTTTTGCGTTTCTGGTTCGCTTTTCTGAAGCAGCAGAAGAAGAGGCACAAGCTGAACTTAAAGAGGTTTATGCGCTCAACGACCTTGTTCAACCCAAACCGGTCTTCGTTTACAGTTACGCCAGAAAAGGCATGTATAAAATCTAAGCAACATGATGGCAGGAGAATACAAATCAACTTGCTCCTATTGCGGAGTAGGATGTGGGATTATTGTCACCAAACAAGCCGACGGCAAGGTGTCAGTGAAGGGCGACCGGGAGCATCCAGTCAACAGGGGCAAGCTGTGTTCCAAAGGATTGAACCTACACTATGTGGTGAACAATCAAAACGATCGCCTGCTGTATCCGCAAATGCGATTGGCTAAAGGCTACCCGCTTCAAAAGGTTGAATGGCCCGAAGCGATTAACCGGGTAGCAACAGCTTTTAAGTCGCTCATTCAAAAATTTGGTCCTGATTCGGTCGCCTTTTACGTGTCAGGTCAATGTTTAACTGAAGAATATTACGTGGCCTCCAAACTGGCTAAGGGCTTTTGGGGAACAAACAATATTGACACCAATTCACGCCTGTGCATGAGTTCAGCCGTTGTGGGTTACAAGATGCAGTTGGGCGAAGACGCTGTCCCTGCATCGTACGAAGACATTGATCTGGCCGATTGCTTTTTCATTACCGGAGCAAACCCGGCCTGGTGTCATCCTATTTTATTCCGCCGCATTGAAGCACGGAAAAATGAAAACCCCAATGTAAAGATCGTTGTTGCCGATCCACGGCGCACCCAAAGTTGTGAACTGGCCGATCTGCATTTACAACTAAAACCGGGAACCGATGTGTATCTCAACAACGCAATTGGCCGTTGTCTGTTGGAGAATGGTTTTGCCGACTGGGATTTTATCCGTGAGCACACCAATGGAATCGACGATTATCAAAAGCAAGTAACTGCACTCACTGTTGAAGAAGCAGCTGAAATATGTGGCGTTCCTGAAGCGGATATCCGCCTGGCTGCAAAATATATCGGTGAAGCAAAAGGCTTCATCTCCATGTGGGCCATGGGCTTAAACCAAAGTGTTATCGGAGTGAATAAAAACCTTTCACTTATTAACCTCTCACTCATTACCGGTCAAATCGGAAAACCCGGCTCAGGGCCATTCTCGTTAACAGGGCAGCCCAATGCCATGGGAGGACGCGAAGTTGGAGGCATGTGCAACCTGTTGCCTGCCCACCGCAATTTAGACAATGAAGCGCACCGCCGTGAAGTGGCTCAATTCTGGAACGTTGCTGACGTACCCGCCAAACCGGGATACAGCGCCACCGAAATGATTGACGCCCTGGAAAGTGGCAAACTGAAAGCAGTCTGGGTGATTTGCACCAACCCGATGGTAAGCCTCCCCAACTCAAACAAAGTCGAAGCCGCCCTGAAGAAAGCCAAAATGGTTGTTGTTCAGGACATCTCCTCGAAGTCCGACACGGTACCTTTTGCCGATGTGGTCCTCCCTGCAGCCGGTTGGTTGGAAAAAGAAGGAACCATGACCAATTCGGAACGCCGAATTACCTACATCAGCCAAGCCGTAAAAGCGCCGGGCGAAGCACTCCCCGACTACGAAATTATTTGTCGTGTAGCCCGGAAGATGGGATACCCGGGCTTCAACTTCAAAAATGCAGAAGAAGTATTTAACGAATACAAGCAACTCACCATTGGCACCAGCCTATCAATTGAAGAGCTAAGTTACGGGCACCTGCAACAAACCGGCTCGGAGCAATGGCCCTTCAAAAACGGAAAAGGAACTGCCCGTCTGTTCGAAGACAAAAAATTCTACACCCCAACACAAAAGGCAAACATCTTCGCTGTTGCACCGAAAAATGATTCGGAATTACCGAGCAGCGAATTTCCCTTTGTTTTAACCACAGGCCGTATTCGTGACCAGTGGCACACGATGACCCGCACCGGGAAAGTAAAACGTCTGAAACAACACATTGATCGTCCATTCCTGGAGATTCATCCTGCAGACGCTGAGAAATTGGGCATTGAAGCAGATGACATTGTTGTCATTAAAAATAAAAACGGACAGGTGCAGGCTCCGGCCAAAGTAACTGATGAGATTCGTCATGGAGTGGTCTTTTTGCCCATGCACTGGGGGAAAGTTCTATCGGGAAATAATGCCCGCGCCAACAACCTGACCACGGATTTAGTCGACCCAAAATCGAAAGAACCGGATTTTAAATACAGTACAGTTTCGGTGGAAAAATACCGCAAAACAACAGAACGATTAATCGTTGTTGGCGCCGGCGCTGCAGCACTGCAATTTGTACGCAGCTATCGTGAAAGAAACAAAACGGATGAAATTCTGGTGATTTCAAAAGAAATTCACCCCTTTTACAATCGGGTGCTTCTCCCCGACTACATCGCTGGAAGCATGAGCTGGGAGGCACTGCAAAAAACAAGTGACGAAGAAATAACAAAATTAAATATTCAGGTTGAAACCGGCGTGAGTTTAACGCGCATGGAAACCGACAGTAAAACGATTTGGTGCTCGAACGGAAAATCTCATACCTACGGAAAACTCATTTTGGCAACCGGTTCGAGCCCAAACGTTTCTAATTCGGAATGGATGAAATTCCCATCGACTTACACCATCCGCAGTCGATTTGATGCCGACGGTTTTCGCAGTGAGGTTGAAGCCGGACAAAAAGTGCTGGTCGTTGGTGGCGGCTTACTTGGCTTGGAAATGGCTGCCTCGATGCTTGAACTTGACGTACAGGTTACCTTGGTGAATCGTAATCCTCGGCTGATGGACCGACAACTGGACAACGAATCGGCAACGCTGTTGAAAGATATTCTGCAGGAAAAAGGTGTTCAGATTCTTTTCAACGACGAGCTGAGCCTTTTGGCTTACGATCCCGAACAAAAGCACCGGGTGAGCTTCAAAAGCGGCAAGCGTCTGACTTTCGACGCGGTCGTTTTCGCCATCGGCACCAAACCAAACATCGAGTTTGCCAAAGGCAAAGTAGATACCCGTCGTGGTATCATCGTAAATAAACACTTGCAAACAAGCCAGAAAGATATTTACGCAATCGGCGAAATTGCCGAGCTGAACGGCAACCTGTTTGGCATTACCGCTGCTGCCGAAGAACAAGCAGCAACACTGGCCAATCACCTGTTGGGCAACCCGATGAGCCAGTATCACGGAACCGTTCCGATGAACATCTTAAAATTTCCGGGCATCGATCTTTGCTCGGTCGGTATGACTTCTATTCCCGACGGATCGAAAGCTTACGAGGAAGTTGTCTTCATTGACAAAGCAGCTCGCTATTACAAAAAATGCATTGTCAAAGACGATGTGTTGATGGGCGCCATTCTCATGGGCGACAAAGCGGAGTTTGCAGAATTCAAGAAACTGATCGTGCAAAAAACCGAATTGGCGGGACTGCGCAACAAGCTTTTACGCACAGGCAAACCGGTTGAGCCAGTCATTGGCAAGTTACTGTGCTCGTGCAATAATGTGGGAGCCGGAAACATTCAAAAAGCCATTCGCTCCGGTGCCACACAAGTTGATGCGATTTGCGAACAAACCGGCGCCGGACTGGGCTGCGGAAGCTGTCGTCCCGAGATTCAAAAGATCTTAAAAGAAGAGGTTGAACCTGTAACAGCAACAAACTAACATGAAAAAGTCAAGCTCAAAATATCTGTATCGTGTACTCAGCAAAGGCGGCGTTTTATCCCCCGCTCTTCTGGCTGATGTGCTGAGCGTCGCAGAGCAATCAGGCAACCAACATGTGCTTTTAGGTTCGCGCCAAGACCTCCTGTTTTACTTGCCTGAAAATAGTCAAAATCCAAAGATTGAAGGATCAGACATTTCCATTCAAAAGCGAAGCTCCGGCTTGCAAAATGTTGTTTCATCGTTTGTTTGTGTCGACATTCTGCCCTCTACCAATTGGGTTTATTCCGGCACCTACCTGAAAATTTTGGATCAATTCAGCTTCGACCACCAACTTCGGGTAAACATTGTTGATCCGCGCCAAAATATGGTTCCCTTGTTCTACGGACAGATCAACTTTATTGCATCAGATGTGCCGAACTACTGGCATTTGTATCTCAATATGGATGAAACAAAAAGTCCGGAAAACTGGCCGGGATTGATCTTTACCGACGACATTGCCGAGTTTGCAGCAACACTCGAAAATCTGATTTTAAAAGAAAAGATCAGTACCATCGAAAAACTTAGCATCAAGCTGGCTGAATCGGATCTCCAAAAGAATACACTGAACAAAGAATCAAAAATCGTTCTGCCGAAAGGGTTCTTTCCATACTACGAAGGCTTAAACAAGATGGATGGCAAAAGCCAGTATTGGGCCGGTTTTTACTGGCGCAACAACCAATACCCGATCCGGTTTTTAAAGGAAGTGTGTGAGCTCTGCATGAAAACCAATGCAGGTAAAATCAGCTTCACCCCCTGGAAAACCTTTTTGATTAAAGATATTGAAGCGAAAGATAAAATTCACTGGGATGAACTAATTGGCCGTCATGGCATAAACATGCGACACTCATCTTTCGAGCTGAACTGGCACTTGCCTTTGCTGGACAAATCGGCGTTAAAGTTGAAACGTTATTTGGTTTCAGAGTTCGATAAGTTTGACATCCGAACCTTTGGCCTCTCCTTCGCCATTCAAAATAAATCCGAAGGAAACTTTACAACGGTCGTCATCCGTCCGAAAGGCCGGTTCCCGTTCCTGGGGGAATATGATTTTACCCGGACGTTCAGCATCGACCATGCTTATGACTTCAACCCAAACAACAACCATTATATCCCTTTTGAAACGCGAATCAGCAAAGAGGATTTACCCCGGCTTTTGAGCGAACTGACCAAGCGCTACTACTCGCGGCAGTATGTACAAAAAGCCCCGGAGTTGATTGCCAGGAAAAATACCGTGCAAGGGCGAAAACTGACCGTACACCAATGCCCCGATTGCCAAACAATTTACGACGAACGTTATGGTGATTTGCTGGCCGAAATTCCTGCAGGAACAAGCTTTCAAGCTTTGCCGGATGACTATTGCTGCCAGCTGTGTGAATCACCGAAATCAGTTTTCACGGAATTAGAAATTAACGAAGCCATTAGCGCTTAAAAACAGTAGAGATGTATCGAATTGAAGACCATATGGGAAGACGTTTTGAAAAACTGCGGGTAAGTTTACTAAACACCTGTAATTTTTCATGCACCTATTGTGTCAGCGACAGCACAACAGCCGCACCTCAGGGAATAGCACTGGCTCCTGCCACACACGAGGAACAATTGGATACCAACGAATTTGCAGCATTGATTGCAGCTGTACACGAGCTCTGTAATTTGAAAAGCATTCGCCTCACCGGCGGAGAGCCACTGCTGTACATGAACCTGATGCCGCTCATTGAAAAAATAAAGCTCATCGGAATCGATGACATACGCCTGACCACAAATGGCTATTATTTGAAACAAACCGCCCGTCAACTGAAGGAATCCGGCCTTCAGTCCATCAACATTTCGTTGGACGCAATTGACACCGTTTTGATGAAAACGATAGCCCGACACGCCAACCCTCAAAAGGTATTCGAAGGGATTGAAACGGCATTACAAGAAGGTTTACACGTGAAACTGAACGCCGTAATCATGCGCGGACAAAATGAGTCTCAAATTATTCCACTGCTGGAATATGCTGCTAAACTCGGCATTAAAGTCCGCTACCTCGAACTCATGAAAATGGGACATCTTCACAACGGGCAAAATGAACTGTTCTTTTCGGAACAGGAGATACTGGAGACCATCAGCCGCAAATACCCGATTAGGCGCCTCGATCGCACTGCTTCGGAAACAGCGCGCTACTGGTCTGCCGGCGATGACCGGGTTTTCGGAATCATTGCCAATGAATCGACCCCTTTTTGCCACGACTGCAACCGGCTGCGTATGGACAGCCGCGGATACTTTTTCGGATGCCTGAGCAATGCCAATGGCGAAAAGCTGGCACCCTACATTCACGATCAAGAATCATTAACTAAAAAACTTCGTCAACTATTGCTTTTGAAACAGCCAGTCAAGTTTCACGGAAGTAGTTTGTCGATGAGAAATATCGGAGGATAAACCATGGAGTCAACAATTCAAGTGACTTGTTTCGCGGGTCTGCAGAAATTTTTCCAAAGCCAAGTGACTTTAAACTTCAAACTACCGGTTGCTTATGAAAACGTATTGGAGGAGATGAAAAAAATCAACCCGGAAGCGATTGAAATACTCGATAGCTGCCGAATTGCTGTCTGCGAAAGTTTTGTGTCCCGAAAGGCTCTCATGACCAGCGACGAACCAATATTCATCATTCCACCATCCAGCGGGGGATAGTATCCCGCGGATTAACGAGACGATAACGACCATTCCGGCCCAGACAATTGAATGACAACACATGACGAGTAACAACAAAATGAAACACATCTCACATACACCGATCTATTACGCCGACCTGTTCAGCGATTTCCGTGATCCGAACAGCGGAGCAGTGGTGCTGTTTAGTGGCGAAGTTCGCGACAACAACAAGGGAAAAGCGGTGACCCATTTGGAATATGAAGCGTACGAACCGATGGCGGAGAAAATGATCACCGAAATACTGGAAACAGCAACTCTAAAATGGCAATTGAACAAAGCGGTTTGTGTGCATCGGGTTGGTCCAGTTAGCATTTGTGGATGTGCAATAGTGGTAATCACCGGTTCGGGACACCGGGCGGCAGCTTATGAGGCCAACCGCTACATCATTGACCGGGTAAAAAATGAAGTACCAATTTGGAAACACGAGTTTTTTGCAGACGGAACCAGTGAGTGGGGACAAAACTGCGATTGCAGTTCACCATCACATCCCGACCATCAACATAAACACGAACACAACCACGCGGAATGAAAAACCTGACTGCAGATGATCACAGCCGTTTTTCACGCCACATTTCCTTAACGGAAATCGGTGAAAGCGGACAGCAAAAGCTGAAAAATGCCCGGGTACTGGTTATTGGTGCCGGCGGATTAGGCAGCCCTTTGCTGATTTATCTGGCTGCTGCAGGAGTTGGTTGCATCGGAATGGTTGATGACGATGTGGTGAGCCTTTCAAACCTGCAACGGCAGGTGCTTTACACCACAGCCCAATTGGGCAAAAAAAAGATTGAAGTTGCGGCACAACGACTGCTGGATTTGTATCCCGAGATTGACGTGCGACAATACGATAGCCGCCTGAATGCGGACAATGCTGAAGAGTTGATCGCGGCCTATGATGTGGTAGCCGATTGTTCGGACAACTACGCCACCCGCGCTTTAATTGGCCAGGTGACAGCAAAACTGAAAAAGCCACTGGCTTACGCTTCAGTCCTCAATTATGAAGGACAAGTAACTGTATTCAACTACGAGAACGGACCGGCTTTCGACCAGCTCTATCCAAGCGTGCCGAAAGATGGTCTGTTCAAAACTGAAGATATTGGATTGGTTGGCGTTCTGCCGGGCATTGCCGGCAGCCTGCAAGCCAACGAACTGATCAAGATCATCACCGGATACGGTGATGTGCTCTCAGGAAAACTGCTGGTTTTCTCAATTTTTGAAAACCGTTTCCAGGTTTTCAGCTATTAGGCCAAAGCCAAACCAACAATACGTTTGGTAGGTTCAGGCAAGTTTAACTTTAACGCAACCGAATGACCATGCTCAGACATCTTACCCCAGGTTTTCTGCACAATCTGAATCAATTGTGCATCGGTTTTTCCCGCCATGAAATCATTCATGTAATGCTCAAGAAAAACCAGGCAAACCGCGTCTTCCAGTTTTTGAGCTTCATGCAGGCGATGAATATTCAGCTTTTTCAGAATATCACGCACTTCGGAAATAAATTCATCGGAATAACCGGCTTCTTTCATAATAGCAGCCGCCTTATCTGCCTGGTAGTCGCCCAAATAATTACGCCACTGGTAGTAGCCAATGCGGCCTCCAGGGTATTCGCTGCGGGAAATCTCCCAACGGTACAGGTGCTGGCAATGTGCCGCCATAGCCAACGCTTCGGAAGCATCGGGGTAAATACTGAGCAAACAAGCAGCCAAACGATGGGTGTACAACCACTCGGCCGGAACTTGTACGGAACCATCCGGTTCCAGATTAGGATCTTGCTGATGAGCAGCTTTCAAAGCCTCAACAGCCTTTCGGAAAACAGGACTATACATGCTTCTAAATTTTAAAAGAGTAAACGCCGGAAATCACAAAAAGTTAGGCCGGCCTCTAAAAATGAACGGCAGAACCAACATTGAAAATAAAAAAATAAAATAAATAAGACCTCAGATGAAAAAACGAATTGTACTCATTGGAAACGGCATGACCGGCTACAAATTTTGCGAGAAATTTGCTGCATCGCCACTGGTTAAGGACTACGAGCTCCTTGTTTTCGGGGAAGAATTTCATCCCGCATACGACCGCGTTCACCTCACTTCGTACTACACCGGAACCATTCCCGAAGAATTACTCCTTGCTCCGGCTGGCTGGTATGCCGAGCATGGTATTGAACTGCGCACTCACGAACGGATTACCAGCGTCGATCGCGAAGCCAAAACAATTAGCTCCGCAAAAGAGCTGACCTATCATTACGACATTCTTGTATTGGCAACCGGTTCATCAGCCTTTGTTCCTCCAATTGAAGGAATTGAAAAGGAAGGCGTGTTTGTGTACCGTACCTTCGATGATATTGACCAAATCAAGAAATACATCCCGAGGGCTCAAAAAGCTGCAGTTATCGGTGGAGGTTTGTTGGGGCTGGAAGCAGCCAAAGCTGTTTTGGATGACGGATTACCCACCAGTATCGTCGAGTTCGCACCCCGGCTCATGCCCCGTCAGCTTGACCCGCAGGGAGCTGAAATTCTGAAGTCGAAGCTCGAAGAATTCAACCTGGAAGTTCTGCTCAATAAAAGCACCGAAAAGATTGTTGGAAATGGCTCCATTGAAGGGCTCAAATTCACAGATGGCAGCCAACTGGATGCTGACTTACTGGTGATCTCGGCGGGTATTCGTCCGCGTGACGAGCTCGCCAAACAAGCCGGGCTGGAAGTGCACCAGCGTGGCGGGATTGTCGTGAACAGCAAAATGGAAACTGCCGATCCCTGCATTTTTGCTATTGGCGAATGTGTGGTGGTTCACAACATGGTATGGGGGCTGGTAGCACCCTGCTACGAGATGGCCGAAGTGCTGGTTAAAAACATTGGTGGCGGCTCAGCCGAGTTTTTGGGCTTCGACCTGTCATCGAAGTTAAAATTGATTGGCACCGATGTCGCCAGTTTTGGTGATGCGCTTTCATCGGAAATCGGCATGAAAACAATCGTGTACGAAAATAAAGCCCGCGGTGTGTACAAACGCCTCAACCTTTCGGCTGACGGCAAATACCTACTGGGTGGGATCCTCGTTGGTGAAGCCGAGGAATACAACATGCTGAAGCAGGTGGTGAACAACAAAATGGTTCTTCCTGAAAACCCGGAAGACTTTATTTTGGGAGCCCGCGGTGGTGAAGGTGGTGCTGGAATCAGCGTAGGCGATTTGCCCGACAGCGCAATCATCTGTTCGTGCGAGAATATCAGCAAAGGGCAGATTTTGAATGCCATTGAAAAAGATGGCTGTGAAGCTGTACCACTCATTAAAAAGTGTACCAAAGCAGGTACCGGCTGCGGCGGATGTATGCCAATGCTCGACGATCTGCTGACACACTACATGAAATCTCAGGGTCGCGAAGTGCGCAAAACCATCTGTGAACACTTCGATTACACCCGTCAGGAATTGTATGACCTGATTAAGGTCAATGAAATCAAAAGCTTTCCCGATTTGATTAAAGCGCATGGCAAGGGCTCAGGCTGTGAGATATGCAAGCCTGTAACTGCCTCTCTGTTAGCCAGCATATGGAATGAAGTGATCGTGAAACACGATACCATACAGGATACCAACGACCGTTTCCTGGCAAACATACAGCAACGCGGTGTGTACTCCGTCGTCCCTCGTATTCCTGGTGGCGAGATCACTCCTGATAAATTAATCGTCATCGGGCAGGTCGCTAAAAAATACGACCTCTACACCAAAATCACCGGCGGCCAGCGGATCGACTTGTTTGGCGCTCGTGTCGACCAACTTCCAAGTATTTGGGAAGAGTTGATTGATGCCGGGTTCGAAAGTGGTCATGCTTACGGGAAATCATTGCGGACAGTGAAAAGCTGTGTGGGTTCAACCTGGTGTCGCTACGGAATGGACGATTCCGTAAGCTTTGCTGTTGAAGTTGAAAACCGCTACAAAGGTTTGCGTTCGCCGCACAAGTTAAAAGGTGGCGTTTCCGGTTGTGTTCGTGAATGCGCCGAGGCAAAAAGTAAAGACTTTGGAATTATCGCAACCGATAAAGGCTGGAACCTCTTTGTTTGCGGTAATGGTGGAGCCAACCCGCGCCATGCCGACCTGCTGGCTTCCGATCTCGACAAGGAAACCTGCGTCAAATACCTCGACCGTTTCCTGATGTTCTACATTAAAACAGCCGGGCCACTGGTTAGAACTGCCAAATGGTTATCAGAGCTGGAAGGAGGCTTGGGCTACCTGAAAGATGTAATTGTAAAAGACTCTTTGGGAATAGGCGAAAAGCTGGAAATGGAAATGGAAGAACTCATTTCTCATTACCAGTGCGAGTGGACCACCGTGGTTCGCAACCCGGAAATGCGTGCGAAATTCCGTCACTTCGTTAACTCCGATCAAATCGACGAAAATATCAAGTATGTACCTATGCGTGGACAAAAAATCCCCGCCAAAGCATAAGCAATATGGAAACACAAATAGTAACAGCAGTAAAAGAATGGATTAAGGCCGCAGCCATTGAAAACTTTCCCGAAAACGGGGGCGCTGCGGTGTTAATCAATGGGGAACAAATTGCCGTCTTCAACTTTACAAACGAAGGAAGATGGTATGCCACCCAAAACCGTTGTCCGCACAAAGGTGAAATGGCCATTTCGCGCGGACTAACCGGCGATGCTGACGGTCATCCGAAAGTAGCCTGTCCTTTTCACAAAAGATCATTCTCGTTGGAAGACGGCAAGTGCCTGACAGACGAACAATATCAATTGAAAACATATCCCGTAAAAGTAGAGGACGGCTTTGTATTTATTGGCATCGAGTAATTTTTCAATTATCTTGGCGCTTCTTCAATTTATAGTGAACCATGAATCGAAAATATTTACCCATATCGCTTGATATTACCAACCAGAAAATCCTCATTATCGGAGCAGGAGAAAGTGCTTACAAAAAAGGACTGATCCTAAAACGATTTGATGCTGACATTGAGTTTGTCGCTCTTGAAATTTGTGACGAAATCAAAAACAGCGGCTGGCCTTATAAGCAAAAGGCTTACGAGGCGGATGATCTGGATGGTTACATCATGGTGTACAGCTGCTCGAACAACCAAAAACTGGATTGCCAAATTCGACGCGAAGCCAAGCAAAAAGGGGTTTTATGCAACATTCATGACAAACCGAAAATGTGCCAGTATGTCTCTCCGGCAGTCTATCAATATAAAAACATGACTGTGGCCGTAGCTTCCAACGGGAAAGATGTGTATAAGTCCATCAAACTGCGGAACTACTTGAGAGATCATTTGGATCAGCACATGGAGGAAATTCTCGATTTCACGAAAAAAGGAGAAGATTAAGCTTAAGAAGACAATGAAAATGACACACCTGATATCGATTGTTGGCGCAGGTCCGGGCGACCCCGAGCTGTTGACGATGAAAGCATATAAACGCCTTCGCGAAGCGGATGCGGTCATGTACGACGCCCTGCATGGTTACGAAATTCTGAAAATTGCCCGCGAGGATGCTGAAATGATCTATGCGGGGAAGTTTCAGGGCGACGGACAAAATCAACAGGAACGTCAGGAATCGATTCACGAAAAGATGGCTGAGCTGGCAGCGGAAGGGAAAAAAGTAGTTCGTTTGAAAGCCGGTGACCCGATGATTTTCGGGCGTGGTGCCGAGGAAATCCGCTTTTGCAAATCGCGTGGACTTACCTACGAAGTGATCCCGGGAATAACGGCAGGAGTTGCCGCTTCGGGAATGCTGGAGGTTCCGCTTACCGAGCGCCGGAAAAGCCCGATGATCTTATTTTATACCGGCCACCGAACGGATGATTCACTAACAAACATCGAAAGTGTCATTCATGTGTTGAAAGGCGGTGGAACTGTTTCCGTTTATATGGGACTGCAAAATATCGGTATTCTGGCACAGCAGATTTTGGCATCCGGAATCGATCCGGGAATGCCGGTGCAGATCATGAGCCATGTCTCTCAACCAGGTCAATCGCTTTTGAGCTGCACCATCGGAACAATTGAACAAGACTTGTTGGAAAAAAAGCCGCTGACGCCTGCCATTCTCTTTATTGGGAAATATGCCGAGCCAATCGCGTAAGCGATCTCTTATAAAAAGCTATTCAAACTGAAATAAAATTCAAACCCAAGGTATTTTAACCTCCCAACAGGAAGAATTAAAATCATGATAAGACATCGTATTGATTGTTTGAGTTGCGCAAATACTGATTGCCTGATCAAAAAGCACAGCAAAGATCCGGGCATAGAACCCTATTTGGCTAAAAAGGTGTCCATCCCTTGTCGCAAAAGCCAGAATATTATTATTGAAGGCTCTCCAATCCATGGCCTTTATTTTGTGTATTCCGGTAAAGTAAAGGTGTTGACAACAGGCATAAACGGACGCGAACAGATTTTGCGATTAGCCAAGGAGGGAGAAATGTTGGGACAACGAGGTTTTAATACCCACCAATACTACCCTATTGGCGCCTCGGCTCTTGAAGACAGCATCGTCTGTAATTTTCCGTTGGATGTGATGAAAGAGATGTTGCTAAATATTCCGCAACTGGCTTACGACTTTATTTCATTTTATGCCGAAGAATTACACCGAAGCGAAACCAAAGTGCGCATGTTTGCTCACATGACTGTTCGGGAGAAAGTAATCGACGCACTGATGTACATTAACCGAAAATTCGGGCAAAAAAAGAGCTATATCAACCTGGCCCTAAGTCGCAAAGAAATAGCTGATTTCGCCGGAACAACCGAAGAACAGGTCATTCGGGTTCTTTCCACCTTAAAAAAAGAAGGTCTGATTCTGCTCTCCGGTAAAAAAATCGGCGTTCCTGATACCGACCTCCTTAAAAAGGAAATCGCAGAACATCACTACTACATTCAAAGTTAACTCCGCTTTGTACGTCCTCCGGAGACGTTGATACCCCCGCGCTCCATCTACTACAAAATCCTGTTTCCCGGATCCATTCACAATCGTTTTCTGCACGAATTAGCTGAATCGCGTTCACCTCTTTCCATCCGATTCCTTCATTTAAGAATATGCATTCGGCCGTCAACGAAACCGATAGCCTGCTAATTCCCCACAAATCCATCAAATCACCACTCAAATTCTCCCTCCTTTTCACCCTAAAATAAGACATTAGGATGTCCTAATCTTACGAATTAAGACTCCAACCGACTCATCACCGCTTCAACACAAAAACAACAAACAACTCTATTACAATACTTTGAAATACAAATACTGCTTTTTAGCAGGTTTTATACTACCATATCATTGCTCCCTTTCTGTTAAAAAAGCTATTTAAGACATTCATATCCCATATTATAATTGTCTGCACGGACATACTTTTACAATATCGAATTACATAACCCAAACAGTTGTCGAAATTCGAAACTGGCATGCAAGATTAAGCCCGATTAAAAATGAATGTTGAAAACATGCCAACTCGAACAACAATTAAAATTTAAACTCTTATCGTATGAAAACCTTATTTGCTCTTATTTTGCTTCTATGTACAGCTGGTGCAAGCTATGCACAATTTACTCTCGAAGGACAATTTCGTCCGCGCACTGAACTCCGAAACGGATTTAAAAAACCTATTCTTCCCAGTCAGGAACCGGCTTTCTTCACCGAGCAACGCAGCCGATTGATTGCCGGTTACAAAACAGAAAAGTTCGGTGTCAAATTTTCGATTCAGGATGTTCGCATCTGGGGCGAAACCGGACAGATTAATAAATCAGATCAATTGCTAAGTGCTCATGAAGCTTACGGTGAATATTACGCTTCAGACAAGTCAACCTTCAGAATTGGTCGTCAGGAAGTGATTTACGACGGACACCGTTTATTTGGAAGCCTCGACTGGGCTGCACAAGGGCGTTCGCTGGATGCACTTCGCTATTTATATAAAGATGACAAAGGCAACCAGTTTGACGTAATGGCTGCCTGGAACCAGGAAGGTTATGGCGACGGCACCCCCGAACCGGCCAAACTTGTTGGCAACGACTACTACATTGCCGGCGGTGGTGGCACCAACCGCATTTTCAACCTGACCATCCCGAAAGCCCAGTTCATGGGCTATTACAAGAAGACCTTCAAATCCGGCGACATCGCTTTCATGGTGCTGGATGATCTATACAACGCAAACGATTCAACAAGCGAAAAATACAGTAATGTAACCGTTGGTGTTACGCCAAACTTCAGCTCCGGCAAACTGAAATTCGGTGGCCAGTTTTACTTCACCGGTGGAGCGGCAGGAAAATCGTATGCAGCCGGAAGCTATGAAAATATTGACTTGAGTGGTTATATGGTAAATGCTTACATCCAACATACCGGAATTGCCGGTGCTCCGCTATTGGGTGTCGATTACCTGAGTGGTGATGATGAATCAACCTCTGACAAAGTAGAAGGCTGGTCGCCAAAGTACGGTACCAACCACAAATTCTATGGTTTCATGGACTATTTCTACGTTGGAAACGGGCACGGTGGTGCTGACGCCAAAAGCGCCGGTTTGTTGGACATTTACCTGAAAACCACATTCAAACTAAGTGACAAAGCAAAACTGCTTGGACACCTACACTATTTCGCCTCAACAGAGGAACGCACCAATGCGACCAGCGGCGAAAGCTTCAAAGGTTTCCTGGGAACCGAATTAGACTTGGTTTTCAACTACGCTCTGGCCAAAGGAGTTAATCTGGGGGTAGGATACTCGCAAATTTTCGGCACCTCGGACACGATGAAACAGCTGAAATACGACAACCCCGATATCGAAATCGGCAATATGCAAAGCTGGGCCTGGGTTATGATTGCATTCACTCCCAAATTTCTGTAAAACAAAATATTAGCCGATCAACATCTTGAAACATCAAAGTTCACGCAAACAACAAAAACGAAATATCATGTTAAAATTCAACAAAATTCAAACTCCCTTTTTAGCGCTTGCTATTGCACTTCTGCTTCAGTCGTGCGGAGGTTCGGGCAAAAAAGCGGCAAGCACAACAACAGACGCTCCCAAATCTACTTTGTTAATTGAAAAGCCACAGCTGACATTCGGCTTTATCAAATTGACCGACATGGCACCTTTGGCCATCGCTAAAGAACTGGGTTACTTTGAAGACGAAGGTCTTTTTGTAACCATTGAAGCCCAATCGAACTGGAAAAACGTGCTCGACCGCGTGATTGATGGTGAGCTGGATGGCTCGCATATGTTGGCCGGTCAGCCAATTGCCGCGAACGCCGGATTTGGACGCCAGGCTAGTTTGGTTACGCCGTTCTCAATGGACCTCAACGGAAACGGCATTACCGTATCCAACGCAATTTGGGATAAAATGAAGTTGAATGTTCCCAAAGACAGCGAAGGACAACCAACTCATCCGATTAAAGCTGACGCGCTGAAACCGGTCATAGAAGAATATAAAGCAAACGGCAACCCGTTTAAAATGGGAATGGTTTTCCCGGTTTCAACCCACAACTACGAGATTCGTTACTGGCTGGCTGCAGCCGGAATCAACCCGGGAATGTACACATCCGATAATATTCAGGGACAAGTTGATGCCGATGTCCTATTGTCTGTAACGCCACCGCCACAAATGCCGGCAACTCTTGAAGCCGGAACGATTTACGGTTACTGCGTTGGTGAACCGTGGAACCAGCAAGCAGTGTTCAAACAAATTGGAGTACCGGTAGTCACGAACTACGAAATCTGGAAAAACAACCCGGAGAAAGTATTTGTGATGACTCAGAAATTCATCGACGAGAACCCAAACACCGCAGTAGCCGTTACCAAAGCGCTGATTCGTGCCGGGAAATGGCTTGATGATCCGTCAAACCGTCCGGCAGCTGTTGGAATCCTATCAAAGTCAGATTATGTTGGAGCCGACTCAATCGTCATTGCCAACTCAATGACCGGAACCTTTGAATTTGAAAAAGGTGACAAACGTTCGTTGCCCGATTTCAACGTGTTCTACCGCTACAATGCGACGTACCCATTCTACTCTGATGCAGTTTGGTTCCTGACTCAAATGCGCCGCTGGGGACAAATTCCTGAAGCCAAAAGCGACGACTGGTACCTGGAAACAGCGAAGAAAGTGTACAAACCTGAAATCTGGCTGAAAGCAGCTAAATTACTGGTTGAAGAAGGAAAAATACCTGCTACTGACATCCCTGAAACAGATGGTTTCAAACCCGTAACAACCGACTTTATCGACGGCGTTCAATACGATGGCAAAAAGCCGAACGACTACCTCACCAAGTTCGAAATTGGCAATAAAGATATTTAGCTACGTGGATTTCTAAATTCATACCCCTCATCAAAACCGCTTTTTAGTTGGTGAACTTCAGAAAGATACAGCAATCCGGATTTTCAAGCTGTATCTTTCATTTCACCGGCTCTCCAATTTTATCTCAGCAAATACATCAGTAACCAACTTTAAAAAGACATTTCAATCATGGGAAAAGCAATTATAGCCTCATTCAAATGGCTCGGATTCGGCTTTCTGGATCCCTTAGTAAAACTTTTTCAAGGCGTTGAACCGAAGAAAAACGGTGGACTCCTGTTAAAAAAGGTCATCATCCCCATTCTCTCAGTCCTGATATTTCTGGCCGTTTGTAACTTTTTCTCGCAGTATTTATACAATGTTGAACGCGAGCGAAAAATAGAAAACACCCGTGCAACACAAGGCGAAGAAGCCGCTTTGACAATGCAGGAATGTATTGACTCCGGTGACCTTAGTTGCAAACCAAACTCCCTGCCCTCTCCCGGCGATGTGTGGCACGCAGCACAAACACTCATTGCCGACCACCGACTGATTAGTGCCGACAAAGAGGCATTCAAAGAAAAGACAGCAGCAATCAATGCACAACGCGAGAAGCAAGGCTTGGAGGCCATTCGCTACACGGGCCGCCCTTCTTTTGTTGACCAGATTTTCACCAGTCTCGAAACTGTATTTGCAGGCTTCCTGCTTGCTGCCTTCCTGGCAATTCCGGCAGGTATCGTACTCGGCTTAAGCGAAACACTTCGCTCATCCCTGAACTGGGTCATCCAGATTTTCAAACCGGTATCGCCGGTGGTTTGGCTGTTACTGGTTTCTATGGTCGTAAAAACCATTTTGGCCAGTGCCGATATGGACAAATCGTTTGTCATCTCCTTCATCAGTGTCGGTCTGTGTAGTATGTGGGCAACGCTGGTGAATACATCTGTTGGAGTTTCATCGGTTGATAAAGATTACCTGAATGTGTCGCGCGTGCTGCGTTTGGGAGTAATGAGCAATGTATTCAAAGTCATTCTCCCCTCCTCTGTCCCATTAATTTTCACTGGTCTTCGAATCACCCTTTCCGTTGCCTGGATGGTTTTGATTGCCATTGAACTTTTGGCGCAAAGTCCAGGTTTGGGTTCGTTCGTTTGGGAAGAATTCCAGAACGGAGCAAACGACTCAAATGCTAAAATCATTGTTGCCATGTTTGTCATCGGCGGTATTGGTTTTGCGCTCGACCGCATCATGATGCTGGTACAAAAAGCTGTAAGTTTTGAAAGCAAAGCGTAATTGATAATCAAGTAAAAAAGAAATTATGGCTGCATTCCTAGAACTTCGAAATGTATCGAAAAGTTACGGACAAGGCGCCCATCGCGTTGACGTCCTCAAAAATATAAACCTCACCATTGAAGAGGGTGAATTTATCGCTATCGTCGGCTTTACAGGCAGTGGTAAAACAACGCTCATCAGCCTGATCGCCGGCTTGATTCAACCCGACGAAGGTGAAATTTGGCTGAAGGGAAAGAAAATTACCGCCCCCGGTCCTGATCGCGGCGTAGTCTTTCAAAACTACTCCCTACTCCCTTGGTTGAGCGTTTCCGGCAATGTGGACATGGCTGTGAAACAGGTCTTCCCCAAAATGAATAAAACGGAACGTGAAGAACATGTCGCCCGTTACATCAGCATGGTAAACCTGACCCCGGCTTTACACAAAAAGCCAACGGAACTATCAGGGGGTATGCGTCAGCGGGTCTCAGTTGCCCGGGCATTGGCGATGGATCCCGAGATTCTGTTGCTGGATGAACCCCTTAGCGCTCTGGATGCCTTGACACGTGGCTCGCTTCAAATTGAAATTGAACGCATCTGGCGGGAATCGAAGAAAACCATTCTGCTGATCACCAACGATGTGGATGAAGGCATCTTATTGGCCGACCGGGTTATCCCGTTGACACCGGGACCGAAAGCAACTCTGGGGACCGAATTCCCGATTGGGTTTAAACGACCACGTGATAAAGCGGCCATCAATGCCGACCCGAATTTCAAGAAAGAACGAAACGGCATTAACAATTACCTGATGGAAATTGGCAAGCATCGCTCGGCAACCAACAACCGGAAGTACGATCTCCCCTATGTAGACCCGATTCTTCCACCGTTAAAATCACTTATTTAAGTTCAAAATCAGTACGACCATGGAAGTATTAACAGAAGAAAAAATAATGTTGGAATGCCGGAATCTCAAAAAGGCATATCCCACTCCCAAAGGCGATTTTGTGGTTTTGGAAGGCTTCAACCTGGAAGTCAAGGAGAAAGAGTTTGTTTCAATAATCGGCCACTCAGGTTGTGGTAAGTCAACCTTATTGACGATGATTGCCGGGCTCAATGACATCAGCAAAGGCTCCGTTTTGGTGAGCGATGCTCCCATTGAAGGTGCAGGCCCCGACCGGGCAGTCGTCTTCCAATCGCCAAGCCTGTTCCCCTGGATGACAGCGCTGGAAAACGTATTGATTGGCGTGAAGCAGGTTTTCCCGCACGCAACGACCAATCAGCGAAACGAAATTTGTAAATATTACCTGAGTAAAGTTGGACTGGCCGATTCGTTTAACAAGAAAGCCAGAGACTTATCGCAGGGGATGAAGCAACGTGTTGGGATTGCCCGGGCATTTGCTTTAAAGCCAAAAGTTTTATTACTTGATGAACCATTCGGGATGCTCGATTCCATGACCCGGGTCGAGCTGCAGGACGTGCTCATTGATGTTTGGTCGAAAGAAAAAATTACCGCGATTATGGTCACGCATGATGTTGATGAAGCTATTTTCTTGTCCGACCGGGTAATCATGATGACTTCGGGGCCTTATGCCAAGGTAGGCGATGTCGCCCACATCAAGCTGGAGCGTCCTCGTGAACGAAAAACCGTCATTGAACATCCCGACTTTTACAAATACCGCCAGCATCTGCTGACATTTTTGGATCATTAATTAAAGACTATGCAAGCAAATAATTACGGTTGCTTAACGTGTGACAACACCAATTGCCTGATTAAAAAACATATTGACAAAGAAGCTGTTCAGGAATACCTTGGCCGAAAAAACACCTTCAACTGTAACCAGGGACAACAGTTCATTCTGGAAGGGGCACCCGTAAACGGACTCTACTTTATTTACAGCGGGGCGGTAAAAGTTTACCGGCAAACAGCGACCAAAGAATCACAGATTATCCGTTTCTCCAGAAATGGTGAAATCGTTGGTCATCGTGGATTCGGTACAAACTATGTGTACGACATCAGCGCAGCTGCGCTGTCAGATACCATTTTGTGCAATTTTACCTCGGACGTGCTGATTGAAATGCTGCATAAAGCGCCGGAACTGATGTTCGACTTTATGCTGTTTTATGCCGACCAACTGCAAAAAAGCGAGGCCAATGCCAAGCGGTTCGGACAAATGACTGTTCGCGAAAAGGTAATCAACGGGCTTTTATTTATTGAAAGCAAGTTTGGACAAAAAGACGGTTACATCAATATGATTTTATCGCGTCGCGACATTGCCGACTTTGCCGGCACTTCGGCCGACCAGGTGATTCGAGTTATTTCAGCCTTGAAAAAAGAAGGACTTTTGATTGCAAAAGGAAAGAAACTTGGCATCCCCGATCTTCAGATTTTTGCTGAACAACTGCAGGAGAGAAGTTATTTCCTTGAGGGTTAAACTGTAACTTTAGATAATTCAACAAATGAAAAGGAGTGTAATTGCACTCCTTTTCTATTTTCAATAAAAACCGACTCACCAACCCTTAATAAATCAAGACATTAAAGTCTCTTTCTCCCACTGACGATCCCGTTAACAAAAATTAAACCAACATTGGCTGCTTCCTTCTAAAAGAAATCTGTACTTTTGCGGCGCTCATAGCAAAAAAACGAAACATGGACGAAGGCCCGTATCATAAGAAATTTTCAATATTAACCTCGCTGTAGGGGGCCTGGCCAAATAATGTCCTCCTGCAGATAAAAACAAAAGGAGGAAAGCACATGTTAAAAATCTTCAAGAGCTTCGGCGGATACCTTGAAATTCCGCACGCAGAGAAAGATTGTTGGATCAATGTCGTTCAACCATCACCATCCGAAATTCAACGATTACAAGAAGAATTTAATGTTCCTCCCGATTTAATCCGGGATATTTTAGATACAGACGAACGCCCGCGTTACGAAATTGACGACGAGTGGTCTTTGATTATTTTACGCATCCCGGTTGAAAGTACACATAATGGTGTTCCGTTTAATACGCTTCCCCTGGGGATTATTACTATCGATGGCGTAACCATTACTTTGTGCTCGACTCCCAACGAAGTTTTACCACTTGAGCAAGCGGCACTGTATCGTGGACAAAACCAACTAATCCACGATGAAGTCAATTTTATCATCAAGCTGTTCCTCCGTTCCGGCACCACATATTTACGCTACCTGAAACAGATTAATCAGCAAACTGCGAGAATTGAGGATGAGCTGGAACGTTCCATTCAAAATAAAGAGCTGAACAAGCTGCTCAAAATGGAGAAATGCCTGGTTTACTTCATCACTTCGCTGAAAGCAAACGAAATTGTTTTGGCCCGATTGCGCAACAACCTGAAACGCAACCTGAACGAAGTAAATGAAGATTTACTGGAAGATGCCATCATTGAAAACAAACAGGCATTGGAGATGTCACAAATTTACTCCGATATCCAAAGTGGTATGATGGATGCTTTTGCCTCAGTGATCTCCAACAACCTGAACGTGGTCATGAAGCAGTTGGCATCGATCTCCATCATTCTGATGATCCCAACCTTGATTGCCAGTTTATACGGAATGAACGTTCCCAACGGACTGGAAGGATGGAGCTGGGCCTTCCCGTTGATTTTAGTCATCTCAATATCATTGGCGGGCTTAGGTGTCTTTATTTTCCGCAAGAAAGATTTATTCTAAATACTGTAAAGCCCTGGAATTAAAAGCTTCAGGGCTTTATTATATTTATGAGTCCACTGGATAAAACCAGCATGCTTCCTTTGACTAAAATTTGGATCCGCGTAATCTCCACTTCTCAGTTCCTCTGGCCGGACGGGTCTATACTTTCCCGTTCGATGAAAAGTATACAAAAATCTTGTCAAAACGAACACTCTCCCTGGCGTTTTGACGGCCAACGCGCAAGCTCCGATCAACCGAGTGGTTTTCACCGCTCTTCGTTTTCTTTGGAAAGTTTATCCGGACTTAATTCCCTATTGCCTTTAGGTTTACACCTTCCTCACTCTGTAGTGAAACCACAATAATAAATCCTGTCCACAAGAACAGCCCAACATCTTTCCAATTATTCATTGCTATAATAAAAAAGACACGATCGACTACTTCAACCGGACCAAATAGCGTTTCTCCATTTTACCGGCCCGTGTTTTCGGGTTAATGAATTTCATCGAAATACGCGACATACTGCGGTGGTCCATCTCGGATATCAACTCATAAGGAACATTCATCCGATCCAACGAAGCTAAGCCCTCAGTACTGGTGTACAACCAATCTCCCTGTGGTAAGTTGGCCTCCCGGAAATCACCTTCAGTAATCAAATAGCGTCCATAGTTATCGGCGTAGAAAAAGATTCCCCAATAACGGGCCTGCTCGCTGTAAATATTCAATTTCGCGTTGCTGTCGGCTGTCGCATTAAACCGTTCGCAAGCCACCAAAGGCGAATGGTATTTCGCCAGGTTCGGCAAAATGTGGGCATTCAAGGTGAACATGAAAATGGATATGGCCAAAAACAAACTGGTTAATTGCCGGTGCAAGGTATTCTTCCAGCTGATGGAGTAAAGGAAGAAACCGGTCAACACGACCACGACAAACCAAACCCAGATTTTCGCATTCGGGAAATAGTAAAGCAGGAAAGGGAAAACCAGAGCTACGAAAACGATCCCAACGAACAAGTGAATCCAGGAAATGACCTTTTTCAGTGTTCTGAAGTTAGTCGTTTCATAAATCAACAGCGCCCAGCGGGCTCCCAACAAGAGGATCAGCGGCAACACAGCCATTTCGTAATGCGGATTCTTCTGCTTGGCAATGGAAGCGATAATCAGGTAAAACAACAAGCCGCCAAGCGTGAAGTATTCATTGTCTGCCGGAAGATTCTTACGGTTCAGGATCTTTTCACGCAGCTGCATAAAAAGTCCAACGAAGCCAAAAATCATCCATGGGGCAATCATATACAAGGTGGTGTGGATATAAAAGAAGGGATCGGAGTTGGTGCCGTGATAGCTTCCGGTTACACGTCCCACATTATTGGTCCAGAAATAGAACTTAATCCCCTCGAGCCCGAAATGTTGAAACAAACCAATCAAAGCAGGGAGAATGATTAGCCCAACCAACGGAATAGCAATCAGCCACCGGTAGTTGAAAATACCTTTAAAGTTGCGCGTCAGCAGCAGATGGGTGCCAACAGCCGCCCCGGGAATCACCATCCCCACAGGGCCTTTGGTGAGCATTGCCAAACCGACAAACACCACGCCCAGATAGAAATTCAGCTCCCGCTTGAGCTTAAAATAAGCAGCAAACTGCCAAATAGCCAGCATCACCGGAACAACCAGCAAAGTATCGGTATGGATGTCGCTGTTAAAATGAATGAACCCCAGGCTGGTGATCCAAAAGAAAGCAGCCACTTGACCGGTGCGACGATTATACAATAAGTCGCCCAATTTGAACGTCGCAAAAGCGCCGATCAGCGAAATCAAAAGAATGCTGGCTTTATAGATCACACCCGATTTCCCGAAGAGGGAAAAGACGGAAGCGCCAATCCAAAACAAAAGCGGTGGTTTTTGCTCGTAAGGCTCATGACCGATGGTCATGTTAACCCAATCGTGGTTATGCAGGATCTCGCGCCCCACCTGGGCATACTTGGCGGCATTGACCACCAATGGGGTAAACATCCCCGAAATATTCACCAACAAACAAACAATAATCAAAGGCAACAGCCAGGCCAGTCTTTTCATGTGTTTATTATTCCTATTTAATTTCGTGCTATTTGCGAATCAGCGCGTGCTTTTTCAAGTCAAACGTTAAGGCATGAAACCCGGCCAAATAATTATGTTTGTGCTTGATGTGCTTATCCCGCATGGCTTGTTCCATATTAAAGTTGATACGCCTTGCTGCAAAGGTAAAATTTAAGTCCAAAAATCAGCTGTTCTCCAACAATACCAAAAGCATACGGGCTTAAAAAATCGTTTCTAAAACGAGAAGAACTAGCGATTAATTATGAATTGGCTTCGGGATTTTATACTACTTTTGCTGCGTAATTGAATTTTAACAGACCTGAAACAACAATTTAATTTGGTCGTTTGGGTTCTTCTGATAAAAAATAAAAGGCTATGAATAACTTAAGAAAAATCACGAAACTGGAGTACATCTTATTTGTCATCCTTTTTCTTTTTTCGGGCTATGGGCTCTATCTGGCAAAAACAGATTTAAATGCTTTTGGGATATTCACACAGGAGGACGGCTTAGTCGAAAACCTAACGTCTTTATTCCTGTTTGGAGCGTCTATGGTAAGTCTCTACCGGGTTGCACAGTTCCGGAAAGCGAAAAAACCGGGCTTGTGGGTTTTTACGGCTGCCATGCTTGCCTTCCTGTTTTTCTTTGCTGCCGGCGAAGAGATCAGCTGGGGACAACGCATTTTCGGTATTCAATCGAGCGAATTCTTTTTGGAACACAACAAGCAAGCAGAAACCAATCTGCACAACCTAATTGTAGATGGCACCAACATCAATAAGCTCATTTTCTCGCAGCTGCTATTTGTCGTGATGCTGGTGTACTTCTTGTTTATGCGTGTGCTGGTGAAGAAAGTCGCCTTTATTCGCAATCTCGAATGGCGATTCAATGTGCCGCTCCCAAGAATTCAACATATCGTTGGCATGCTTTTGCTGGCAGGACTGATTGCCCTGATTAACCTGGCCAAACAAGCTGAATTGCTAGAGATGGCCTTTGCATTTATCTTTTTTATGATTTTCCTGAACCCGGCCGAAGTTGAACAACCAACTTGTCCGCTGGAATAACACCCGGTCTCCGAACATCGGGCTAAACCAAACAAGCCGATCTGCTGCAGCTAGCAACAGATCGGCTTGTTTTTGTTTGCAAGGCTTTGGTCGCAACTAAACCTTATCCTTATACCATTCATATTTGCCACCTTGAGCATGATCAAACGTCTTGCTCATCAGACTGGCTATTTCATCTTCGGTCATGGGTTCAAAATTACGGGTAATCTCCAGGTTGTGCCGCAGGTGCTCCAGGTTGTTCATGCCCGAAACAACGGTCGAAACCGGTAAGGTCATGCTAAAGCGCAAACATTCTTCTATAGTGGCGATTCCCTCTTTTACTATGGCCCCCGAAGCGACCGACTTCATGCCAATAATCCCGATATTTCGTTCCACGAGCATCGGTATAATCTCCTGCGAAAAACTCAGGTAATGATGATCCAGCACATTTAACGGCATTTGAACGGTTTCCCACTCAAAGCCTTTTTCAATCATCGCTTTATGAATTTCCGGCCGGCTGTGCCCGGTAAACCCAATGTGGCGGATCACACCTTCAGCCTTTTTCTTTTGCACATACTCGAGAACGCCGCTCGAATAAATCTTCTCAACCGAGTCCATGCTTTCTATTTCGTGGAACTGCCACAAATCGAGGTAATCGGTTTGCAAGCGCTTCAGGCTGGCTTCCAGGTGCTCTTCTGCGGTTTTGATATCACGGCCGTGATGCTTGGTCATCAAAATCGCTTTCTCCCGATAGCCACCCAACAGGGCTTTGCCCATCAGCGTTTCACTGCGACCATCATTATAATGCCAGGCATTATCCAGGAAATTAACACCACTGTCCAGCGCCTCACGGATAAGCTTCACCGATGTTTCATCACTGATAAACCGATCGCCGATGTGATAGCCCCCCACACCAATCAACGAAACATCCAAACCGGTTTTACCCAGTCGCCGGTAAGGGATTCCATCTTTCTTGAAAGACGATGCCAGACCAATCACAGACATGCTCGCCATCGCTGCAGCTGTGTTTCTGATAAATTCGCGACGTTTCATACGCTTTTTCTTTTCAATAACAGCAGGTCTATATTTTTGTTTCAGAAGCGGTTAATAAATTCAGCGGCAGTTGATCGAAGGGCCAACAGACCGCTCTGCAGAAAGAGCGACCGGTCCAATCCAAAATCCGGAAAGCGTCTGGCTAGTCTCCCCAACAACAGTCAGCAAGCTGGCCGCCACTCATTACAAACAAGCAACACCACACTAACAGACAAGTACTTATACTTTTAAAACTGATTTATTTTTCGTAACTTCTTTAGCTAATCAAAAATCTTAAATCATGAAAAAAGCTGTTGGTTTTATCGCCCTGTTTATCCTTTTTGCAGGATTGAGCAGCATGAGTAGCTATGCACAGGAAGAAGCTCCTGCCAGATTCATCGTTTTCGAAGACTTCGTTTCCCCATCCGACATGCCTGCCTATTGGGAAGCACAAACCGAAGCGTGTGAGCTTTGGGCTAAACACAAGCTTGATATTCCGGTTTATGCCTACCTGAACGATGAGAATGTCTTTTACTGGGTCATTCCGATTAAAAACTTCGCCTCCATCGATGACTTGTATGCGAAATTCATGGGCCTTCATCAAGCGATGATCGATGAAGATGATTTTAATGCCGACGAAGCCTTTGCCGACTTGTACACTGGCCGTCAATCGGTTATTCAATGGGATAAAGAACTTTCCTACCACGCTGCCAAAACCGGAGAAGAACAACCCGATAAACCCTTTGCTGAATGGATGTTTTGCCAGGTAAGAGCCGGACATGAACAAGATTTTGATGCAGCCATTAAAGCGTATGTCGATTACTACAAAAATATCGGTTCAGACTACGAATGGGATGTTTACAAAACCTTACTGGGACCCGATACGCCAACCTATATCATTATGGTTCGGGCAGAAGATGAGGTTGCCATGCGAACCATCGAGAAAGAACTGAATGATAAATACAAAGACGATTTTGAGGAATTGTGGCAACAGTTCTCGAAACAACTGCGGTCTTACGAAACCAAGAAAGGTTGGTTCTTACCCAAACTGTCCAACATGCCTGCAGACTAAAGGGTACCTATATGCGCTGAAAGCGCAAGTAAATGATCCGGTCTTTTTAATAACGATCGGATCATTTGTTACCGGCGACGACACAAAGCCCGCCGGTAGCTTATGGAGCATTGACTTTTAGCTTAGCTCATCGTTAGCAAGTAGATGATCCCGATCACAATCCGGTAATAGCCGAAATGCTTGAAGCCGTAGTTCTCTACGATTTTAAGGAAAATCTTCACCGCAAACCAGGCACTGATAAATGCGCAAACAAGTCCGACTGAGAGCAACAGAATTTCGTTGTTCTCAAACTTCACCGGTGTTTTAATTAAATCGTAGCCGGTTGCCGCAAACATGGTTGGGATAGCTAAAAGGAAGGAAAATTCAGTTGCCTGCTTTTTGTCTAAGCGGTTAAAAACCCCACCGATAATCGTAGCCGCAGCTCTCGATGTACCGGGCACCATCGACAGGCACTGCATCAATCCAATATAAAAAGCATTTTTGTACGGAATCTTCTCCAGGCTCTCCGTCTGTGTCTTTTGGTTGACAACCTTTTTATCGATCCAGATTAAGACGATTCCACCAATAATCAACGACAGGGCAACGACCGTCGAATTAAACAGGTAAGCCTTAATAAAATCGTAAGCCAGAAAACCAACAACCGCCGTTGGCAGAAAGGCAACGAGCAGCTTGATATAAATATCGATATTTTGAAAGAAGCGTTGGATATACATTAACGCAATGGCCATAATGGCCCCCAGCTGAATGGATATTTCAAACGTCTTGACGAAAGTATCGTCCTGAATCTTCATAATACTTGACGCCAAAATCATATGACCTGTCGACGATACCGGAAGAAATTCTGTAATCCCTTCGATCACAGAGAGAATTATAGCTTGGATAATATTCATTTACCTGATTTCATTTATTCAAAAATAGAAAGATTATCATGCTGCAAAACACTTTTATGCCCAATCTAACAGAAACTTAATAGAACAAGCTGCCTAAACCCCTTGCTGGCAGCCTCCCCTCACACGCTTAACAATAAGCTAACATTTAAAAGGGATCCGATCTTTTGAAAAGATCGGATCCCTCACCGTCTAAATAATCCCGAAGGGATTGAACCGTTCATCGCCCTCAATGCAATTGGGTGAATTTGGCTTTAGGTAAAACACAACCCTGATAGGGGTTGAACTCCTTCTGAGTTGCAAGCCGAATGGCTTTGCATCAAAAAGATATTTTCTTCACGAGGCATCCCCTTCGGCCTCCAGCAAAAAAGCCCAGCGGGCTGACAGCAACAGCATGGGGCATCGCCAGATGTTGACCGAAACAAAATCCTGCTCTCTTTTCAATATATCGTCCTCAGGCCGGACAGGCCTATACTTTTCCATTCGATGAAAAGTATACCAAAATCTTGTCAAAACGAACCCTCCCCCGGGCGTTTTGACGGCCAACGCACACGCTCCGATAAGCAACTGCGATAACCTGCATTATTTGAGTTGTCTCATCTGCATACTGACTCTTCCCTCTCCCATGGCAGCAGACAGGGACTATAATGTCGAGGCCATTATTAGGGTGAGTTGACAAAGTAGATTGGACACACCTGTTTCTCCGGTGGTGATGAATAGTCAACTCCTTCGGAGTTGCAAGCCGAATCGCTTTGCATCAAAAAGATATTTTCTCCACGAGGCATCCCCTTCGGCCTCCAGCAAAAAAGCCCAACGGGCTGACAGCAACAGCATGGGGCATCGCCAGATGTTGACCGAAACAAAATCCTGCTCTCTTTTCAATATATCGTCCTCAGGCCGGACAGGCCAATACTTTTCCATTCGATGAAAAGTATACCAAAATCTTGTCAAAACGCCCCCTCCCCCGGGCGTTTTGACGGCCAACGCACACGCTCCGATAAGCAACTGCGATAACCTGCATTATTTGAGTTGTCTCATCTGCATACTGACTCTTCCCTCTCCCCTGGCAGCAGACAGGGACAATAATGTCGTGGCCATTATTAGGGTGAGTTGACAAAGTAGATTGGACACACCTGTTTCTCCGGTGGTGATGAATAGTCAACTCCTTCGGAGTTGCAAGCCGTATCGCTTTGCATCAAAAAGATATTTTCTTCACGAGGCATCCCCTTCGGCCTCCAGCAAAAAAGCCCAGCGGGCTGACAGCAACAGCATGGGGCAACACCCCATGTCAGAGATCAATTTCAAGCTGTTCGACACGAACGACCTGTTGCAAAGGATAAACAAGTGGTCCAAACTGATTGAAGACAGCCACATCGGTCGCATCGCTACCATAGCCCAAGGCGACATAGCCGCCCTTTGAGCCGCTTTGAGTGGCATCGAACGTATACCAGCGCCCACCAACATAGGCTTCAAACCAGGCATGCAAATCCATCGGCTGCAATTGATTCAGATAGCCAACAACCATCCGTGCCGGAATGCTGAGACTTCGACACAAGGCAATACCCAGATGTGCCAAATCCCGACAGACTCCCGCTTGTCTCTGGTTCACTTCCACAGCCGAAATGGGAAAGCCACAATTCCCGGGAATATAACTGATCGTCTCATGTATCCATGCTTCGATTGCTGCGACCTGATCATAGCCCGGCAGCCGGTTAGCAGTAACCGACATCGCTAACTCGTTAAAATGATCCGATTCGCAATATCGACTGGGCAACAGGTAACTTAAAACAGCATCCGGCAGATACTGAATTTCAACAAACGGTGCTCCCGGGTTAACGTCCACCAAATCGGCGGTATAAACATCAGCCGTGGTGCGTATGCTAAAGTTTCCGGGAGGGCCAATCAGCCGCTGACAAAGATTTCCGTATACATCCGTGTGCTCTGTTACTGTAACCATGGGTGAAATTTTATATTCTTCCCGTGCAATCCACTGTTGCGCACCACTGCGAGGACGTAACATTAAAATGAAAGGCGTGGGCACTTCCAATTCAAACATCAGGTAACAACTTACTCGTAACCACATAACTAAATCCTATTTTGTCGGTAAAATGAAAATATTACAACAGCTAAAATCCAAGGGATAAAGGATTACAGCACCATCGTAACTAAAGGTATGCTATTTGACTGAGATTGGCACTCTTGATTAACCGCCTGGATTTGGAGAAAAGTAATCTGTCTCTTGGTTGAGCGCCACGGAAACGAGCGAATAAATGAGTTCTAAGCCAACCAGAAGTATAAATTACTTGTTTATTGACTATTGACCCATGGTCGAACGAATAAAAAGGAACATGAAAACGCGAAACTTATCTAAAATCAGGATCTACAGAATCAAATGCCAGGGATTTTCCGGTTACACCGATGAGGCTGTTTCTCAATTGGCCTTTGCCAACAAATTCCCGGTAGTCATTTGCGCTACGTTGCTGGCCATTGGTGTTTCCCTTGCCAGCATTCCCATTTTATCGTTCTTGCTGCTCATATCGTTTCTGTCGCTTGTTCTACCCTATAACCCGTTTGATTACCTCTACAATTACGGGGTCCGAAAAGTGATCGGTAAACCCTTTTTACCTCCCCGGTCCAGGCAATTTAAGTTTGCCTGTACGCTGGCAACCCTGTGGATCGGCTTGCATATCTTCCTGTTTGCGATGGGACATACCACTGCCGGATACATTTCCGGCGCGTTGATGTTTTGCGTTCCTTTCCTGGTAGCCACCATTGATCTGTGTATTCCATCAATGATCTACAACTACCTGTTCAAGGTGAAGATCCAATAGTCAGGTACATTCATTTCTAAAGAAGCAGGAAATACGGCACCGCATAGCGGTGCGGCTGTTAAATGATCTTTTGTACTAAATCCAAACTGGCAGCTACTTGCTTCCTGCAGCCGATAAAATGCCTGCCTGACTCTGACTGGTAATCAAAGAAGGCAGCCGCTGTATGTAGCTTAATTGGACTTGCAACGTATAAGCACCCAAATAAATAATACCCCGTTAATCCATACAGCCGATGAAACATCTTTTCACCTTGATGCTTGCAGTGCTATTGGGAATGAATACCGCACTCGCGCAAACCGACCCCATTGATGAAATACCACGCCAGCGTTATGGAATTGATATTTCATTTTGCTTTGTGTCAGCTTTTCCGCAAAGTGAGTTCGACGCAAACTTCGGACAAAACATCTTGCCCGGTCTTAATTTCGATTTCAGTTTTACACCAGCCCAAACACTGCCATTCTGGAAGATGGGACTCCAGGTCGAAATGCTTTTCAGCCGTTCTCAAAAAGATAATTGGGACGACATCAAACTGAAAACAAGAACCGATTTCATCAGCGTCAACCTGCTACACCGGCTAATGCCAATCCGACAAATGAACGTGAAGCCATTCTTCGAATTCGCCTTCGGAATAAACACGAGCTACACCTTGTCGCACTATAGAAGTAAATCCGGCGGATTCATCGACTGGATCCTGGATGACTATTACGGCGATAATATGGTCACCGTCAAGGATCACGACGATATCAGCAAAAACATCAGTGTTGGCGCCGGTCTGATCATTCGTAAAAACGTGCTCGTTTCGCTGAAGTACAACTATGCTGCAGACATGAAGTATGTGAGTCCGCATAGCATCACGGTGCAGGGCAACGATGTGATCTACAACTATTACAACTCGCCAATAACATTGCTTTCGATATCACTGGGCCTTACTTTGAACACCCGTCAGGTACAAAGACAATAAAACACGAAAAAACTCCGATTCGGTTAGGAACCGGATCACTCGAATACCCATTTGCACTTTCCGACTATTGTAAGCGAACGAACTGACCGTTTTAAGATCTTTTATTTTTAAAGTAACAGGGAACATAGCCCTATATCAATCGTAGGCAGCTGTTTAATCGATCGTGATTACAATTTTCCCTTTGCAATGCCCTTCAGCTAAATAGTGCATGGCCTCCGGTGCCTGTTCAAGCGGATAACACGTTTCAACAACCGGCTTAATCTTTTTATCATTAGCCAGTTGAGCGATGAATTCCAAGTCCGTCACCGTTGTCTTTTCGGCAAGCGATCGTATTTTCTTCGTTCCGAATGACAATAACCGACCAAAAAGGATTGCTTTGAACACTTGAGTCAACGCCCCGCCCACCATCACATACCGACCGCCAGGTCTTAAAATTCGCTTGCACGCCAATAAGGAATAATTGCCGTTGATCGCTACAATCAAATCATAGCTACGCTTATCCGTTAAAAAATTGTCCGTTGTATAATCAACCACATCATCGGCACCAAGCCATCTGGCTTGCTCCACATTCTTCGGACTGCACACAGCTGTTACTCTGGCACCAAAAAACTTAGCTAACTGTACCGCATACGATCCAACACCTCCACCGCTGCCAATAATTAATACGTCATCGCCCGGTTTAATTTCCCCTTTGTTTCGCAAGGCTTGCAAGGCGGTTTGCCCGGCCATCGGTAAAGTTGCAGCCTCTGCCACCGAACAGTTGACAGGTTTGGCCGTCACAAGTCTTTCCGGTGCTAGAGCATATTCTGCCAGGCCTCCAAACCCGTATTCCGCCAGATTACCGATAAGCTGATCTCCCGGTTTGTAAGCATGAATATTCTTTCCGACCGATTCGACGATACCGACAATGTCGGCCCCAAATATTTTCTTTTGAGGTATGATGCCCAGTTTTAGTGAACGGTAATCTGCAGCATTTAACGATACGGCTTGTACTTGAATCAAAAGCTCGTCGTCATTCGGAATTGGTTGGTCAACATCCGAATAAACCAATCGATAAGGAAGTGCTTTTTTGTTGTATACAATTGCTTTCATCATTACCATCTCCTCCCATCGGATTTATAGTCATTACTGGAATACAATTTACGAAACTACTTCCATTCCGGCATGCTGATTGCAACGGCTGTCATCTTCGCGCTGCTGCTGAACGGATGGATCATGTGTCAATGGAAACACCACGCGGAGGGATTCGCGCGGTAGCAGGGAGCGAAAGCAGGGGCTACTTTTCTTTTTAATATCCGGGCACTGGTGGTGCGTTCCAAAACCACACCAGGGCCATGCCGGCAATTCCTCCGGCTAAGACTATTGTCCAGACTATTTTTATCGCCTTGGCCGATGTCATCACGTTGTTCAGTCCCGGTCCTTGCAACCTTATCAATCCCGGATGCCTGGCCAGAAACGCTGCCCCATCTCTTCGGTAAATCCAGTTACTTCCCAAAATCCAGATACCGATTATTGAGCCATGTAAAACCAATACCGCCGGGTTCATCGATCTGGGGTGTAAATATTCCCAAATTCCGTTTGTCATTCCGGATAAATCACCGACAGCCATAATCACCCAAGGAATGTTCCCATAGAATAGCCACCCCGTTATTAGTTTGTTGTAGCCATCCCTGAGATCAGGATTGGCCGTAATATATTTCTGTGAGCGTACTTTGAAAACGATTCCGTTAAACACGTTCATCGCAATAAACACGACCCATGGATATTTAAAAATGAAGTCCATTCTTCTCTTTTTTTAATTGGTTCTTAAGGTTACGACTTATTATCAAGCGAATTTATCTGATACAAAGTCCGGATCATCGTCTAAACCACGCGATGCAATCGCGCGGTAGCTGCGCGGCTGCGCAGCGCGGAAACAATTGACTACCTCCTCCTCGTCCCCAGATCATTAAAAGGAGTAATGGTTTAGATACTACGGGCGTGCCACGGGTGTAAAAACAGGATTGCCTGAGTCGTCAACAGTCATTCTCCAACAATTGCCGTTCGGTGATTTCATAATAATCCCAGCGTTTACATCCTCAAGATAAATATCACCCGATTTGATCTGCAGCTTTTCGTGAGGATCATCAGTTCCAATACCAACATTGCCGGCACCATTGATCTTCATGTTGACAATCTTCAAGCTCTGACTCCCTCCCGTTGCACCATTTACAAATACAATATCACCTCCTGAATTATCGTTTTTGGTCGCTTCTATGATCAGACCATCTCCATAAGTTCTTAATTGGCCATGCTTTTTCCACCAACTATACGAATAGTTGTCTCCATGCATTCTCAGCACCGTATAGTTTTCACCGGAACCAGATCTTACTTCTAACGCAGCCGACGAATAAGACGAAATATCCTTGTTTTCAATATTCAAGAACGTTCTATTCCCGGTCGATACATTACCGACCACATCTAACTGAAAGGCTGGACTTGAAGTACCAATACCGACATTACCTGCGACATAATCAATCCCATTACTATTTCCGTTCCAATATGAATCTCCGGATTTATCGGCATACAGCGCATAAGGTACGCTTAACAGCTCGCTTGTACTGGTAATACTGTAATTTGTTCCTCCTTCAGGGGCCGTTTCAACTTGAATGAAATAAGGCCCGTTTGCCCATTCAATCGTCGAAAAATCGCCACTGCTTGTCCCCGTTCCGATCTCAACACTTACTAATCCATTCGCATTCGAGGTCGACCGTTGTGTTTCTACATATACCGGCTGCCCTGTTACATACCATTGCAGGATGCTGATCTTCATTCCAATAGACTGATTGGTTACCAATTCGTCGCTGTTGTTACGAATGACTGCCTGGTAACTCATTTTCGCAGGGCTTTGTGCCCAAAGCATTGCAGTTAATAATACTGCTAATACGGTTGTATATAACTTTTTCATCGTTGGTATATTTCAATAGTTCACGGCTGTATATTTCTGCCGGGTTGTTTTTCTAATAATCTTAAATGTTTTTATTGCTCTATTGCCATCTGTCACTTTTAAAAAGTAAGTTGCCACTGGTAACTTGTTCATTGCAATACTTGTTAGGTTCTCAGTTATCTTTTCTCTTTGCAATAACTTTCCATGCATATCATACAGTTCAAAATTCAAATTTGAAAGTTCAAGCTCTTTTAGCTCCAAGGTAAGATAAGCAGTGGTTGGATTGGGATAAGCCATAATCGAAAAGCTTATTTCATTTGGCTCTTCAGGCGGATCAATCACCACAACAGCATATGGCTGCTGAACGCCTTCGGCTACTGAGTTGTTGGTATCTGCATTGGTATGATAAACAACCTGCCCGATCGTATAACTAACCGTGCCACCGTTTCCTGCGGTGTCGCCTCCTGCAGCGTTAACGCTTTCCTGTGCTTTCAGGTCTGTTGCAGCAAAAACCAGCAAGATTACAACACTCAATAATAATTGTGGGATGTTCATTCGCATTCTTTTAATTTCGTCTGATCGGGTATCAATGCAACACGCACCTATTTCCCGATCTTGTTATTTAAATAAGTCGTCGCTGTTGTCGCAAATAAAGCTCGAATCGCCCAGACACCAGCGAGTAAAACAGGGCTAATTCATTTCTTCTAAAATTTGCCCGATCTCGGTACCGATTCGTTCGATCTCCTGGTCGTACGCATTCGTATTTTCGCTTAGGGCCCTGATGATGTATTCGTTGTGCGCAATCCGCAAATCGCAGTAGTGCACCAGTTTTTCATTTTGCTGTAACAGCTCTTCCGGTAAGTTCTCGATCGAAGCCACCCGGTGAAGGGCTTCTTTATTTTCCTTCCAGAGAATGGTTCCCTTCGCCAATTCGCGGGTAATCTTTTCCAGCGGTGTGGTCTCCATCACATCGAAGATCGCCAGCGCATTCTTTTCGTTTTCAACAAAGGTCGCCACTTCGCGATCATAGCGTTCCGTATCGAAGTTAAGACTGTATAAATTGCCCGACAGGTAGAGCGAACCGAACAGCAGGATCGCCAGCAGGCCCATAAACACAGCCCCGATGCCTGCAGCTTTCCAACCCGAATGAAACTCGCCTCCGCCAGCTTCATACGCTGCAATCCGGCTGCCTTGAATCTTCTCAACAAGCAGATAAATGATGCCACTGTAAATGGCCGGAATGAGTGCATTCGGAATTTTATCGCTAACCGCTTCGGGGATCGATAAAAGTGTCAGCAGGAGCAGTAAGGTTGAAACGAGGCCAATAACAAAGGCGGTTTTGCCTTGCTCTTCCTGCCCGAGCGCCTCGTAGTTCTTTTTGATCAGGTAGCCCGCAGCAGCCGGACCACCGAAAAACGTGGCAATGGCAATTGCCTTTTGTGAAAACAGTTTCTTTGACTCTTCCATTTTAATCTGCTCTAAATAGACAATATTTTAAAATCCTTTTTGCCTGTTAGTCAACACAGATCATAGATCCGTGCCGGTGGGGTTTTATAAATAATGATTAAGCCTTGATTATTACTTATCTAAATTGTTTCAAGCTCAAACTCAAAGATGTTTAAGCCTATTTTACCACAAGCGTTTTTATCCTTAGAATATGAAATTTGGCTATCATGTGTCGTCAAGATCTGTTGCGCAATCCATAATCCCATTCCAATTCCTTCTTTAGAGAATTCTTCAGCACTTTTATCACGAACATATTTCTCAAATATTTTATGCTTATTTTCATCGCATACGAAAGGCCCAATACTCTTGACTTTTACCTTTGCTCTATTATAATGTTGTGAAATCTCAATTTTAACCACTGAGCCGGGGGCTGAATATTTTAAAGCATTGTCCAATAAAATTAGAGGTATAAATTCAATAGATTCAAAGCATAAACTATTTCGGATATAAGCACCATCTACATTTGCTAACTCAATTGTAACATCCCTCTTCTTTATTGCTAAATGGTCAAATAATAACCTAATTTTATGGAACAGCTTAAAAATATTTATTTCTCGTTTAGTTCCGAATGATATACTCTTAGGATTAATAATAACGTCAATCATTCCGAGTTGAGTAGTTATCAACTCAAGTGCATTAAATAGGTCTTTATAGGATTTACCGCTATTCTCAAGTTTTTCCTCAAAGCTACTCCCAGGCAGGCTATTTATGATATCTTGTGTACAAGTAAAAAAGATATTCATTGACGTTTTGAAGTCATGAAACATTGCAAAATTTTTCTCAATTGATTCGTTTTCACGTATCTTTATATACTTGCTAATCTCATTTAGCTTTTTTTCAAATAACAAGATACTTTCTAGGTCAACAATCCAATCAAGTCTAACGTCTTTTCTGCTTCTATGAATTATATTATTACTTTTTGTTATTAAACCATTGAGAATGTAATCATACCCATCAAAAGAAAAAAGGAAGCAATCAAAACCTTTACTACATATAAAATGGGTATCCTGACACCCATTTGTAAAATAACGCACACAATCTTTATTCTTACATTTTTGAATACAGGTTTTATTTTGCTGTAATTCAATTGAATCAAAAAGCACACCTTGATATATAAATGGATATCTTGATATTGACTTGAATAATTGTAACTCCATCATTGAAAGAATTTGAAAATTGTATTACTAATAGAAATCACCTGCTTTATAAGTTCCAGACTTGCATTCGTTCCTGATAGAATCTTTTCTAAATCAGGTTTCATCCCACTATTTATTGTATTAGTAATTAGCTTATCAATGGATTTCCGTTCAGCAGGTTTAAATTCCTTATTTTCTAAAACTCCTCTCAATGTATTGATGTATCTATCCGGCTTATATTTTGTAACGATTAGATTATCGATGATCTTTTTCATTTTTAAAAAGTCACTTGGTTTAGCAATCTTCTCATCTGCTAATTCCCAGAATCTTGACTTACTTAGATCGTAACTATGCTGGGAAAAGGCAATAATTATTTGTGCTGGATTATTGGATTTAAGACTTTCCAATACACCAAGTCCATCATCTTCTGAAATATGCATTGCTACCCCTTGAATATCAAGAACAATAATATCATAAAAGCCAGATTCCAACTTACCATAATCCAATACTTTTTCCCATTTATCTATCGCATAACCTTCAGTCTGAAATAGTTTAACGGGAAAACTATCTTCCTCATCATCAACTACAACTATTCTAATTCGTTTTTTCAACTCATTAAAATCATATGTTTTATGCTTTCCATTAAAACTGAGTATTTCCTGTTTCTGCCATAAAAAATTTCGAGTAGACCCCATAGAATAATTAAATAGCTTTACTGCAATAAAATTGACTAATCCGGCTGCGCTTGTCGAAATAATACCACTTAAAATGGGGTCCATATTTTCAATAGTTAAGATTATTCTCTCATTTTAAAATTTGCATTTCTAGATGCTTAAACTATCATACAACGAATTCACGACCAATTCCTACGACTGTACAAATCAAAAACGACAAATACTATTATGTCAGTTCTATTATTCAGCTCTAGCTTTATAAATCCCCGAAAAGTACGAAATACCAACCAAACAAAATACAACATTCTGTTATTTAATTAGATTCTAAATACATCATAAACAGGCATTTTTATACCTCATAAAGCAAATCATATGCTCAACAACAGTTTAAAATAATGAGCATTCGGCAGTTTTACTATTGACTTTCATGTTTTGCAGGCGTAATTTTATGCTCACTTAGTAATAGCATTCTGTAAGTCAACTCCTTTCAATCGATGAAATACAATTCATCTATCCGGAATATATTCGGCACCGGGCTCAGACTGTCCATGCCGCAGCCAAACAGCCCGCTCAAGCGCGGCTCACTGGGGCTTATCATCGCTTCGGGGAGTATATTCAAAGCAGTCAATTGGGTTCGCCAGGCATTCAAATGCATCACGCAACAGACTGAAGACGTCACACCTTCAGCCAAGGACATGACGCAACAAGCTGACGACGTCACATCTTCAGCCAAGGACGTCACGCAGCAGGCTGACGACGTCTTACCTTCAGCCAAGGACATGACGCAGCAGGCTGACGACGTCATGTCTTCAGCCAAGGACGTGACGCAACAGGCTGACGACGTCACGTCTTCAGCCAAGGATATGCTGCTAAAGAACACATCAACAAACATTAAAGCACTCATTAATAGATTTTTGATAAAATCGAAGAATCTCTTCACCTGCTGTCAGGCCGGGAATAGAGCGATCCATTGGCGTATAAACCAACCGCCGGTGGCTAGCTACAACATAGCAATCAACTTCTTAAAGCATCCGTTCGGAGAGGGTACTGGCTTTCAATGCAGCCCCAAAGGAATTCCACACCTTTGGCCTCTCCATTTAGAGACGGAAAACCAATGATTAGCCGTCGGATGAGTGGCCCAACCGCTTAACGACAACCGCCCTGCCCTGCCGGAAAAGCCGGCAGATCAATCAAGGATTCAGTTCGTACCGATGTACGAACCGGCCGAAATACGTGCCGGGCGGAAATTAATTGTTTAGTATACGAACAAGTGATATACAATGAAAAAATCATACAGTATCCCGACTATTTTAGCGGAACAGTATAGTTTTCAGCGTACCGTAACTGAGCTCCTTGCTCAAAAAGCGACCGAATGGGGCGTTGCCCCGGAACAGGCGACGCTTATTCAGGGACTCAGTACAACCTATGAAAGCAAATACGAGGCCGCTTCGAATAGTCAAACCCAGAGTCCTGCGCTGACCTCGTCGCGCAGAGCTGCCTGGAAACCGCTTATTGCTGCAATAAGCGATTTATACAACAATAACCTCTTATATAATGGAGCTATCACGGCTGAAGACCAGGATGCGCTTCATATTCATGAAATTATTCTGGGTGCCCGCACGCCTTATGATGCACCGGTTAGCTCTCCGTCAATCAGTATGAGTACCGAGGATGTTTCGACCTTACATGTGAACTATACCACAACAGCATCGAGCAAATCGCATCGCAAACCTGCGGGTGTGGCGTTTTGCGAACTGGCTTGTAAAATTGGTGGTGACGCTCCAGCTGGCATTGAGGAATGTACGGCTCATTATAATATTTCGCATTCGAACCAGGAAATCGTGTTCACACCGGAACAACGAGGGAAAACCGTATTTACCTACGCACGCTGGGTAAACAAAAACGGTAAAAACGGGCCCTGGAGCAACCCGATCACGTCGATTATTCCCTAACCTACGGGCCGGGAAACTCTCAAACCGCCCTGACAGCGAAAAAGGATCCGATCTTTGGAAAGATTGGATCTTTTTGTTGGTGATTGGTGAGTTCTACCATCCCGGGGCTTCACTCCGGGCTAGTGTTATTTCACTTCGCAGGAGTACCAAAGCTGAGATTTAGAGGCATTTGATCCTTTTTATATAAAGCTGCAGTCAATCCTTTTATTCCGATAAAGTCAAAGCCAGCAGGCATTGTTTATGAGTTGCCGAGAGATGGCTTCGTCGTTCCTTCTCGCCATGACGACAGACTATGAAGAAGGTAAAGAGGCAAGGCTTTGCGGCACAGTCGCAAAGCCTTGCCTCTTATTTATAATACAACATTGTCATTGCGAGCCGGCTTTGCGCGCGAAGCAATCTAATTGCAACACAACATCGTCATTGCCGTTCCGGCTGGAATTCCGGATAGACGGACTATAAGGAGGAGTTTTTTGACGGCCAACGCACCCGCTCCGATCGGCAATTACGATAGCCGGCCTCATTTGAGTTGTCTCACATCTATGCGGGCCCTATTGCCAGAGAGACCTGTCTGCGCGATACTGTCGAAGACGTTATCAGGCTGAGTTGATGAAAAGACACTGAGCACAGCTAAGGTTCAATTGTCTCACAGGCATGCCGGCTCTTCCCCTCTCTACTGGTAGAGAGGGACGATAATGTCGAAGACGTTATCAGGGTGAGTTGATGAAAAGATGATTAGACATACTGATCCTGTCGGGTTCACCGGTGGTGATGCATCGTATTCCCGGGGTTTCGCCCCGGGCTGTTGCTCACGGCCCTTTGGGCCTTGATAGAAGAAAAAAGGATCCGATCTTTTGGAAAGATCGGATCCTTTTCACGTTTCCGGTAGGTTTTAACGGTGGGATGTAGCCGTTTTATTTCGACAGCATTTTAACGATCCACAGGATTAGGTACAGCCCTAAACCAACTCCGAAAATTAAGACACCGACCACGAAAGCAATGCGGATTGCTGTTACATTCCAGCCCAGTTTACCACTTAACCATTCTGACACGCCTAAAATCATAATTATTTATTTTTGGGGTTAACATTAAACCCAAATGTAGCAAATAAATATCGTCGATCGTACTTTAAGAATATCAAAAAGCAACAGCGGCCCAACAAACAAACTTCGTTATTCCTGTACACGAAAACGGGTGACACAGTGATAAGCTGAGTGTACACGGTTGCGCAGATTGCTTCGCTATGCCCGCAATGACGCGTCCGGACTATAAGGAGGCTGTCCCCTCTTGGAAATTCGTCATGACGAGGCAATCTGTCGCATCCTTTTCGACGTACACGACGAACGGGCAATTTGTGCCCCTGCGATGGGTTTGCCTAACAACGAAATGCTACATTCCAAGCACCAGCAACTTTACCCAGGCCAGTTGCAGCTCTCGCTCTGCATCCACGAACTGATCAACCGCTTCGTAGTTAAACTGCATTTCGAGCAGGTACTCAATCAGCGAGATTTGCCCGACACGGAGTGCTTCCTGCAGTAAATCCTGCTGTTGGATGCTTGCCAGCTCATCGCGAAAGCCATCCACACGTGCCGAGGCGAGTTGCACCGAACGGTAAAGCTTTTGCAAGGAGGATTGAAATTGCAGTTGAAAGTCCTGCTGTTCCAGCTGGTTCGATTCCTGCCGCAAACGGGCTGCCTTCACGGTATTCTTATTCTCCCACAGCGGAATGGAAAGCCCCAAAGTCACGCCCTGAAACTTCTCACCAACGGTATTCTCCATCATGTAACCACCGTTGATCTTCGGCAGGCTTTGACTGCGGTTCAGCCTGACTGCCCGATCGGCAGCATCAGCTTCGAGCGTGTACCAACGGGCCTGCGGATTGTTCTGCATAACGGCCTGTGCCCACTGCTCAAAGTCAGCAGGCAGGCTTACCGGTTCGTAAACGGTCTGTTCCACCGGCAGCGGCTGGTTGCCGTTAATGGCATTCAGGCTCAGTTGCAACAATTCCCGTTCCTGCTGCAAACGAGCCAGTGCCTTTTCCATTTGCATGAAGTTGAGCGCTGCCTTGTTGCGATCGATCCGGTTGGCATCGCCGGCCGTTAAGCGTTCCTCATAGGCATTGGCCAGCTTTCCGGCCAGATCAGTGCGCTCCTGCTGAATGGCAATCCGCTGATTCAGGTTGACCAGTTCAGCCCACAGCTGAGCGGCTTCCTGCATCAGGGCCAGGCGGTATTGGTCGGCACTCAGGTCGGCTTGCAGATCCCGCAGGTCGGCCAGTTTATTTTGATGGTGATAAACAGTTGGAAAGGCAATCTCCTGGCTCACCGATAAATCCTTCCGGTTGCCAATGGCTGAAGGACTTCCCCACAGATAGCCACCGCCAATCTCCGGGTTATCGGGCGTATTGCCAATCCGGTTCTCCGCTTTCTGCGCTTCGGTCAACGACTGTTGTGCGCGGTATGCGGTACTGTTTCGTTCAACTTCCTGTAAAACGCTATCGAGGCTTTGCTGCGCCATGGCCGGGATTACCCAAAGCACAGCCAGCAAAGCAAAACTAATTTTTCGCATCGTCATTCTGTTTTAATAGTCCAAAGCGGTGCAGCAATTGGTAAATAACCGGCACCAGGTAAATATTCAGCAAGGTTGAAGACAACAGTCCACCCAAAATCACTTTGGCCATCGGGCTTTGAATCTCGTTGCCCGGTGCATGACCGCGAAAAGCCAACGGAATCAAGGCCAGTGCAGCCGTCAGTGCTGTCATCAGGATCGGGTTCAACCGATCGACTGAGCCACGAATGAGAATGTCGCCCAGTTTCATGCCCTGCTCTTCCATTTGCTGAAAGCGCGAAACCAGCAGAATCCCGTTTCGGGTGGCAATACCAAACAAAGTGATGAAACCGATAATAGCCGGGATGCTGATAATGCCTGACGTGACATAAATGGCGAAAACACCACCGATCAAAGCCATCGGCAGGTTGAGCAAAATGATGCCTGCCAGCTTCAGGTTTTTGAACTCCTGGTACAATAGGAGGAAGATGATGAGGATGGCCAGGGCCGTTGTCATCGCCAGGGTCCGCGAGGCTCGTGCTTCACTTTCGAACTGCCCGCCGTATTCAATGCGATAGCCTTCGGGAAGGCTGATATTTTTGCTAATCTCCTGCTGAATATCTGTTACGGCACTGCGCAGATCACGCTCGCTCACGTTGGCCGAGATCACCAGCTTACGTTGTACATCTTCGCGGCTCACGCGGTTGGGTCCGGCAACCGATACAATTTCGGCAACCTGCTCCAACGGGACTTTCCCTCCCGCGCCGGTATCAATCAAGGCCGACTTCAGTCCTTCCATCGTATCGGTGTAATCGGAGTTGAAACGCAGCACAAGGTCGAAACTTTGCTGACCTTCGTATATGTCGCCCAGCTTTTCACCGCCCAGCGCCAAATCGACAAAATGGGTAAACTCGTCGATGCTGATGCCATACTGCGCCAGCATGGCCCGACGTGCCTTGATCTGGATTTGAGGAACCTCAACCTGTTGTTCCACATTCACATCAACCAGACCATCAATATCCGAGACGGACTGCTGTATCTGTGTTCCGATGCGGTAAAGCTCGGTCAGTTCTGTTCCGAACAGCTTAATGGCGATATTGGCCCGCGTTCCCGAAAGCATGTGATCGATGCGGTGCCCGATGGGTTGGCCAACGGTTGCGGCAATACCCGGAATACCGTGCAGCTTTTCGCGCACATCGGCCATAAAGGCCTCGCCGGAACGATCGGCCAGTTTAAACTTGACCTCGATTTCGGCACTGTTGGTTGCCTGCGAGTGTTCGTCCAGCTCTCCCCGCCCCGTTCGACGGGCTGTGCTTCGCACTTCGGGTATCGACAATAGTTCTTCTTCAATCAACTTGCCCAATTGGTTGCTCTCATCGAGCGAAATCCCCGCCTGACTGACGGCAGCAATCGTCAATGCGCCTTCGTTGAATTCGGGCAGGAAACTACGCCCCATGCCGCTTAATAAGATGACGGAAATGAGCAACAAGGCAAAAGCCGCTCCCAGGACCAGCTTCTTCCAACGAAAAACGGCTAACAAGGAACGCTCGTAGTAGTGATTCATGTTGCGTATGAGCCAGCTCTCTTTGCTTTTCCGCCCCAGGTATTTTTCGCCGGTGAGCAACAAGCGACACAACAGCGGCGTCAGGGTCATGGCTACAATCAGCGACACAAACAGCGACACGATGTAGGCAATCCCGAGCGGCTTCAACATGCGTCCTTCCATGCCCGACAGGAAGAAGAGCGGGATGAAAGCCACCATGATAATCAGTGTGGCATTGAAGATGGAGGAACGAATTTCTTTGGAGGCCTCATACACGACTTTCCAGGCCGCCACCTGATCGGCCTTCGGCTGTTGATGGTTTTGCCGCAAGCGCTTGAAGACATTCTCCACATCGATAATCGCATCGTCAACCAGCGAACCGATGGCAATGGCCATTCCTCCCAAACTCATCGTGTTGATGCTTAATCCGAGTGCCTTCAGAACCAGCACTGCACCCAGCAGCGACAAGGGAATGGCCAGCAGCGAGATGATGGTGGTCCGGAAACTTCCCAAAAACACGAAGAGGATGATGACCACAAACAAGCCCCCTTCGAGCAGGGAATCCTTCACGTTGTTCACGGCCGTTTCAATGAAATCAGCCTGCCGGAAGATGTGGGTATCCAAGACCACATCGGGTGGTAAGGTCTGACTTAAAGCATCCAGATTATCCGATATGCGTTCAGTCAGTTTCAGCGTGTTGGTATTGGGTTGTTTGGATACCGAAAGAATCACGGCGGGTTTACCATTCTGCGAGGCGTAGCCCATCTTCACGGCCGCGTCGATCTTCACCTCGGCAACATCTTCAACGTACACCGGCTGACCGTCCTTTAACTTGATCAGTGAGCGTCCCAAATCAGACAAATTTGATGTACGGGCCATGCCACGCACCACATATTCGTTGCCGTATTCACGCACAACACCGCCGGTCGCATTTTCGCTGATGCCACTGCAAACCGATGCCAGCTCATCGAGACCCACATCGTAAAGATCCATCAGTCGCGGGTTGGCTAATATCTTATATTGTTTGTAATCGCCGCCAATAATGGTCACCTGCGAAACACCACCTGTAGCCAGCAATACCGGCTTGACGTTCCACTCGGCCATTGTGCGCAGATCCATCATGCTGGTCGAGTCGGCCTGCAAGCCCACGAACATCACCTCGCCCATCACACTCGACTGCGGCGCCATGATTGGTTGCCCAACGCCGACCGGCATCTGTCCGGCCAGCATAACCAGCTTCTCACTCACTATTTGCCGGGCTTTGAAGATGTCGGTTCCCCAATCAAATTCAACCCAAACAAACGAAAACCCCTGCGATGAGCTGGAGCGAACACGACGCACATCGGTCGCACCGTTCACTGCCGTTTCAATGGGGAAAGTCACCAGTCGTTCCACCTCTTCGGCGGCCATGCCATGCGCATCGGTCATCACCACAACAGTTGGCGCGGTGAGATCGGGAAACACATCCACGTCCATATCGCGGGCGGTGTAAATACCGGCAAAGAGCAACAGTGCCGCTCCCAACAAGACGATTAGTTTATTCTGAAGGGAAAATTGAATTATTCGATCTAACATAGCTCCTCCCTTCGATTAATGCACATGCCCGGCGTGCGGGTCCAGTGTTGATGAAGCCGAAGCTAATTTCAGCATAACAGCCCCTTTAGTCACAATCCGCTCATCGGCGTTCAGGCCCTTGGCAATAGCGGTTTCGTAGCCATTGGAGGATCCCGGGACCACCTGCCGTTTCTCGAAGAGCTCCGGGTTAAGCTGCACAAAGACAAAGAAGTTGCCTTGCTGTTCAACCAAGGCCGAAACGGGCACCACGACTTCCTCTTTTTCAGAAGCGGTAGTCATATTCAGCTCCACATAGCTCCCCGGAATGAACTCACCCGAATTGTCCGCTTCGAAATAAACCGGCAACAGGAAGTTATTGTCCTGCGCACGCTTGCCAACCGACAAGAGCTTACCGTTCAATTCGTCCAGATTGCGCCAACCGGGATTGCTGCAATAAAAAGCCACGGAACTGATTTTCGACAACAGGGCACTGTACTTCTGTTGCACGCCGGCAACGAGCTGCACCTTTCCATAGCTGGCGAGGGTTGCCAAAGGCTCACCGGCAGCAACATGCTGCCCGTTCTTCACCCAAACCTTTTCCAGCACACCGGTCTTCGATGCCCGAACGGACTGTCCTTCGGTATTGAAGTTCTGCTTCAGGTTTTCATACTTTGCCTTGGCTTTCTCAAAGCTATTTTGGGATTGAAGGAATTCCTTCTGAGATACAATCTGTTTGTCTGCCAGCTGCTTCATCCGGTCGTACCCGGCTTTGGCCAGCTCGTAATCACCCTCGGCAGTTTGATACACCAAAGCGGCATTATCGTCACCCATGCCGGTACCCGAGATGGTAAACAGCTGCTGGCCTGCCGACACCGTACTGCCGGCAACAATGCCTGCCGACACAAACTGAACGACACCACTTGTTTGGGCAGTCAGCGTATGGGTTTGTGCAGGAAGTGCCTCAACACGGGCAGTTGCTTTGATCAGTTGTCCGAAAGGCTTGTGCTGCGGCAAAGCGGTGGCAAAGTCAATCTTCCACGACTGCTCCTTGGTAAATCCAACGGCTGTTGACGGCGCTTCTTCTTCCTCCAGGGAATGATGGGCATCGTGCTCGTCCGCAAACACCTTCACCGGAACAAGGAGTTCGTTAGCATCGTTGCCCGTTGTTATATGGAATGTCAAAACCCCTTCGCCGGCCTTGATGGCTTTTACCGGCAGCCTGTAAATTCCGGGGGACACCGCTTCAGCTTTCGCCTCAACCGTTTGCCCGCCCACATTAAGTGACGCGCTTACCGCCGCATCTTGCAAGGGCTTAAAATCTGCCAGGCAAGTAAAATGAGCCAATACCGCTGTTGTCTGGCCGACAACAAAAGGAGCTGCCTCGGCATAGAGTTCGTACGTATCGGTATATTGGATCAGCTTTTGACCAAGCTCTCCGTGATGATCATGTGCATCGGCACTGTGATCTTGTTCTGAATTCTGATGGCTTGAGCATGCTGCCAGCAAACAAGCTGCAGCAATAGCCACGACATATAATCGCTTCATTCTGTTGTATTGAAAATGATTAATATAGAAAGACCATTCAATTTGTTATTTCAAACTGAACAGCCAGGTAATTGACATCGGACACAAGTGTGCTCCAATAAAAAGGATTAAGCGATTACAGGAGGTGCCCGAAGTCCGGAGGTATGTTGTTCGGGCGTTTTAGGAACAAAAACGCGTTGTTCGTACCAGGTGATTGCTTCCTCTTCGGGGAAGCAGATCTCGAAGAGGACAAAAGCCGTCAGTGTTGCGACTCTCAGATCCAGTGTTTTCCCGGGAACAGGCCTGACATCGAAATGACAAGGAGTCTGTGATTGATTTTCGTGATGACAGGAACTGTCGGCACAAAGCTCCATGTGCGATTCAGACTGAAGCGGGGAAATTTCCTGGCAACAGTTATCCGTAAAGGATTTTTCATGGTGATGATGCGCCACAAAGCTATGGCCTAACACGATCAAATAGACCGTGAGAAGCACCAGAGATAGCATATAGCGGATCTTTTCCATGTAACAAAGATAGCTTTTTCGAGCAAGGTCCCAAATCCCTAAAAGTAGGGACTTGCGTTACGACCGACTGACCTGAAAGCCACTTTGCGATAAACTGATATCGACAAAACGAGCGCTGTTATTCGGTGGATTTGAGTTTAGGATTTGCTTGATACGACCGGCAGCTTCAGGGCTTTTGGCCAGCATAAACATGTAACCACCACCTCCGGCACCCGGCAATTTATAAGCCAGGCATAAATCGCGGATCTGTGTGATAATGGCTTGTATTGCGGGCGGGTTGGTTCCCGGATCCAGGTTTTGCTTTTGCTGCCAGGTCAGGACGACCTGCTCGGCAAACTGTTCGTAGCTTCCGGTTTGCAAGGTCTCGAAGGTTGTTTGCGCATGTGCCTTAATCTCATCCAAAATAGCCAGATGACGCGTTGAGTTCAGGAACATTCCGCGGACAATCTCTGCTAAGATATTTTTAGCGGTTCGTGTTATTCCGGTATAGTAAAGCAACATGCATTCCCGGTATTCTGGACGGGTAAACAGGTAATCGGGTGTCCAGCGAACCGTTGGTGACTGATGTAGCCCTGATCGGGTCTCCAACAACTTCACACCGGGGAATACCCCACCGTACTGGTCCTGCCATCCACCACCAGTTGTCAGCAATTGTTCCAACACCAGCGTACGGTTACAGATTTCGTTTTTGTCCCAGTTTAAGCCACAGAAATCAGACAACGCGCCCAAGACTGTTGCAGCCAAAATAGAGCTGGTTCCCAGCCCCGATCCTTTAGGAATAGCGGCTAACAACGAAATCTCAATTCCGCAGCCAAAGGCTTTCAGCTGATCTTCCAGACTTCCTTTTACCAGTTTCGAGAATGCGGGACCAAAACCCGCCAGGCTCAGGGCCGCTTTGGGAATGGAGAAGGGCGAACCTACTTTTTGGTAATCAGCCAGCTCTTCAAATGTTGTCACATCTTCACGGGCTCCCAAATCAATGGAACGCAGGATGATTTTATACTCGTCACACGGTTTGATGTACACCTGCAAGGGAGGTTGTCCATTCAATTCGATGGCCATATTCAGAACAGAACCACCAGACATCAGGCAATATGGCGGCGTATCACTCCAACCGCCGGCTAAATCAATTCGCACCGGGCTGCGGCCCCACACGATCTGATCGGGGAAAACATTCAGTTGCGGAACAACCAAATCGCCTTTCAACGATTGGATCAAACTTTCGCGTAAAAGCGTGAACGCATTTTGTTCTTCCGGCAGAGGATCTTTCCCCGCGTATTGGGCCAAACGACTTCGGAACATCTGGTCGTGCAAACGTGTAATTGCTGATTCCTGCTCACTCAAAGGAGCAGGCGGCACGATGTTGTTTTCGGCAAAATCACGTGCAGCATCATCTAAATTAATCTGATAAAACACACTGCGCTGGTAGTTCTTCGCCAGCACCGGCCAGTTCTTCAGCCGAAAGGCTTTGCGTTGCTCGTATAAACGAAACAGGTTGGCTTTTGCTGAAATGGCTGTGGCAGACAATCGCTCGCTGTTCAACCAAAGCGATCTCATCTCATCATCCTTTACCGGATGAATCATCCAATTCAGCAACCGGCCCATCAGCTCAACATCCTGAACTAAGGGAAACAAAGCTGCTTGTTGAATATCTGTATCCGGTAAAATACCGGCCTCCTGCAAAGAAATGTCGTGCAGAAAAAACCACTCCGGCAAAGAAATCCCCATCCACTTGGTCGACTTATCTGCAACTTCACCGGAGAACTTATCTGAAAAGCCGTAAGGCCGTATCGCAAGATCCTTCTCGCCAACAGGAACAATATCAATCGAAGTCTTGACCGGAAGTTCAATCTGCCAGTCGTTTTCTGGAATACCCGTTAAAATGTGTTGTTTGGCCAAGGTCCAGTTTTTCCCGAGGTAGCTGTTTTCAACCCACAACTCCGAATGATCAGCAGAAAGCGGGATATCAATAACCGCATTTTGCACAAACATCGCCGGATGAGGTTTCACATTCTTGGTCCAAATGCTGCGTTGGTCTTTCACCCGGTTTTGAACCGCCAAAGTTGATGAGATCAGCTCGCGACTGGTGCCATAGTGGTAAAATTCGCCACCGGGTAAAGGCAAGATTGCAACGGATAAGTCATTAAGCTCGGGATCTGCATTCTCGGCCTGCGAACCAAGGTTAATGCCAAATTCACCATATAAATCATAGAATGAAGGCGTCCAGTCGGCAGCGGGATTCTCAGCATCGAAGCCTGACTTTTTCATCAACAGCTTAACGGCCCGGTCACTGAGCAGCCAAACACCAATATCCATCAAAAACAGCTTATTAACCGCCAGACTCCGGATTGTTTCGCTACTTGGCTTTTGCAACATGTAAAGCAGTTCGTGCGGATATTCCCGTTCACAAACATACACCCCGTGATTGGTTGCCAACTCGGGCTCAACCCACAAGCCATAGCAGATCACATCAGCCTGGGGCAGCTTTTCAATTTTATCATTGGCACGAATAAAAGTGTCACCACTGGCAATTAACGTATTGACACCTGCCGGAGCATGTGCCATGATCTTTTCGTACAGTGGCAATTGCAAATCCATCAGGTTTTGATCCAGCCGCTGTCCACGCTCGTACCGAAAAACCGGTATGGGAGTTAAGATCTTACCACAAGTGGCATACGAGGGTAAGCGACGACTCTGTCCACCCGCATGAATAATAATCCGTTGGTCCTTTTTCAGCCAGTTACTGAACGACTGCTCCGGGTTCTCTTTCTGCCAGTTTTGATAAAACAACCAGGACGTCCCGCCACCGGAACCGACTTTGGTTCCAACAGGATCACTGGCACAGAAATATTCGGATTCGGAAACTTGTTCCAACTGATGAAATTGGCTAACGAGATTTTCGGGTAACGAGAGTAGTTTTTTCATGTCTTAAATTGTGGAAAATCAAAAATAGGGAATTTATTTAGACCCGCCTCTCAAAACATTATGTTCCCACCTAAAATATTGTGTCACATCACACCCTCTTCGAAAATCATTTTTATGTTTCCCTGAACACTAAAATGTCGATTTCATCGTTCAATCTAACAGCAAAAGAAGATGGATTTTCCCCAAACAGGATGAAAGAATAAATCCAGAACAATCTAACGCGTGGAATATGAGATTAAAACAGCTAACAAGAACAGCATTCAGCTTCGCCCTGATATTGACCTCCTTTACCTTGTTCGGACAGAACAGAATCATCCGTAACCAGGGGTTTTATTACACCATTGAGGGAAGTGCGGGCTATGGGTTGAAAATGACAACTGACTACCCACCAAACTGGCATGACGATTTTTCGCCCATGAATTTCGGAATCAAGGGATCGGCCAACATCTTTTTAAATTATCACATTTCTACCGGCGCAGGCCTGGGGCTAAACCAATATACAAGTCCCAACATAAGCACCCTGCCAGTCACCGCCAATGTCAAATACTTTTTTGGCAAACCAGCCAGAACACCTTTTATATATGCTGAAGGCGGCTATGCCTTTCGCACGAAAGCCGACAAACAACATAAGGGACCGGTTTATGAAGTTGGCCTCGGCTACCGTCACCAGCTGCAAAACCGGTATAATTTCCTGATGTTCAAAATTGGCTACAGCTACTTTAAGACCAAACACTGGATTTGGGATCACAAACCAAACACCGTCCCCTCAGATTGGGATATGCAGTGGTACTTTTTGGAACGTCCGGCCATTAACTTCACGATTTGTTTCTACCACTCGACGAGATATTAGATATTAGACTTCAGATATTAGAACATTAGATGATAGAAAAAAGAAGGCCGGGACTGTGTTGACATTCCCGGCCTTCCTGCTATAATCGTTTTTAGTTGTAGCGTCTGAAAAAGTTATGCATCTGATCGGTCAAACGCGAATAAATCGGTTTGGTAAACTCCAGAAACATATCTTGTGGTCCCGGCGGCGGAACAGCCTGGTTGTTCAAAATCCGCACTTCTTCTTTTGTCAACACACGCTCATCACCAATAAAAATACCATATTGGTTACGCCATAGGAACTCGCCCGGGATATTGTTATCCAGAAGCAGTTTATTGGCCTGAAATTCATTGACACGCACTTTTATCAGTCCACCTGATGCAACTTCATCAGTGATCACTCTGATTTTCCCTTTTACTTTCACCAGTCGCTTTTCGGTACGCACCGAGTCACGGGAAACTTTCACCTTTACTTCTTCTTCAATCTCACGATTCAGGTTTTGCTCTTCTTCATAATGTTTCGGACGCTCAATGTAAAAGTCCATAAAGGCCAAATTCACCACCATATCGGGGTATTTCAAATTAATCTTCTCAGCTTCCTGCGGGGTGAAAAAGTTCACAAAGCTTTCTGATGGATAAAGTTGATTCATCCGCTCCATCAGCTGGCTGTAAAAGAAATCAGCCGTCAGTTCATAATTCATCGATGGGGCCGGAAGCGGTTCGACAATCACCCGCAAGGTGGCCAGCTCCTTCGCCTCGTTCATCTGTTGCAGCACATCTTTATAACCGGGCACCAAACGATCGCACTCGCGGAAGTTCCGGCAAGCCTGCTTGGCATCATCCCTCGTTTGGCGATCAAGGGAAGCCATTCCTGCAGCATAATGCTCCTCAGCAGCACGCTGGAAAACATCATCCAATTCCGATGTGTAAATTTTGGGAGAAGGGATTATCTTTCGGGCAGCCGGAATACGACGGATAGTCTCCGAAATTCCATTTACCTGCTGCATGACAGCCAATGTTCTGTTCCACTTGAACGGATCGTTTCCGGCCAGCGTTTGGTCGATCTCTTCCTGGTAATATTGCATCGCCATAGGATAACCATCGGCCACAACCTGCTGCGCTTTGCGGTTATTCGGGTCTTGACTTAAACGGTTCACCGCTTTCGAGATGGCTTCTTTAAAGTTGCCTTGATCCAATGCTTTTTGTCCGGAAGAACAAGCTCCCAGAATCAACACAACCGACAGTAACCAGTAAATCTTTTTCATAAGAATTCAATTTAAATCAATCAGGTTAAATAAAAGGAATGATGAAAGACTGGTATCGAAAATAATGCCACAAATTAAATCGCAACGTTTGCGCACGCAATTTCCGCTCTTGTTCGAAAGCAAAAACCGATTCAATCAAATACGAAAGGCACAACTCATTTAACTTCCGCTAAGTACTCTTTTCATTCCGAAAGTAAAAATAGATTTTTTTAGCATATCTAAAAAGGCGATTTCATTGAATCACTTTTATTTATAGCCTTTCCACTTAACAAGATCCTCAGGCTGAAGACCTCCGGACACCCATCCGGCATTTATAAATAGTTGATAAAAAGCGCGGGGCGTCTCCTTCGATTCCGCGGAATTTTGAATAACTTTCCGCTTCAATTCAACCCCATGGATCATTACGACGAAAACTTTTCAAATACCTTATTTCAAACGGAGCAGCTTCAGAACGGAGCCTACGATGGTTGCACTTTTCAATCGTGCTCATTCGCCGACAAACAGTTCAACCACCTGGAATTTCTGGGTTGTAAATTCATCGACTGTGATTTTTCACAAACAAAATCGGTTCAAACTGCTTTCAAAGATGCCTTATTCATCAACTGTAAACTGATTGGATTTGATTTCAGCGTATGTGTGGATTTCTTGTTCCAGGTTAAATTTGAAAGCAGTCTCCTCGACTATGCCTTGTTCGGACAAAAAAATATGAAGCAAACCCGTTTCAAAGCCTGTTCGGTGAAGGAAGCCGATTTCTCAGGCACCAATCTCAGCGGCGCTGTTTTCGAACAATGCGATTTAACCAATACGCTGTTTGACAATTGTAACCTGGAGAAAGCTGATTTCCGATCGGCCAGGCATTTCACCATCGATCCGAACCGGAACCGAATGAAAGGAGCGCGTTTCTCAAACTTCGCTTTAGCTGGTCTGTTAAGGAATTACAGATTGAAAATTGATTGATCACCATTCAAAATTGATTATTAATAGACAAACATATGCAAGACAAATTGAACGCTTTTGGCCAACTGTTGGAAATCATGGACGAATTACGTCAAAAGTGCCCCTGGGACCGGGAACAAACTTTTGAATCGCTGCGCAAACTAACCATCGAAGAAACCTACGAACTGGGTGACGCGATATTGCAGGCCGACATGGACGAAATAAAAAAGGAATTGGGCGACCTGTTGCTACACATTGTGTTCTATGCCAAGATCGGCGAAGAAAAGAATGCCTTCAACATTGAAGATGTGATTCTATCGCTGAATGAAAAGCTGATCTACCGCCATCCGCATATCTACGGCGAAGTCAATGTCAACAATTCGCGCGAGGTGGAGCAAAACTGGGAAACCCTTAAGCTGAAAGAAAAAGGACGCAAAAAGAAAACCGTCCTGGAAGGTGTTCCGGCATCGCTTCCGGCGTTGGTTAAAGCCAATCGTATTCAGGAAAAAGCCAGCGGTGTAGGCTTCGACTGGGAACATCCCGGGCAGGTGTGGGATAAAGTCAAAGAGGAAGTGGACGAGCTGCAACACGAAATCAATGTCATCGATGAAGATAAAATTGAAGCGGAATTCGGTGATCTGTTTTTTGCCCTGGTTAATGCCGCGCGCCTGTATAAAATTGATCCGGAAGCAGCCCTGGAACGGACCAACCTGAAATTCATGAAACGATTCAATTACCTGGAAAGCCAAACGCTCAAAAAAGGAATTGATTTGAAAAAGATGCCTTTAGCTGAAATGGACAAATACTGGGAAGAAGCTAAAAAAATGGAATAAATCGTCCACCTAAACACAAACATTATGAAAAAGCTAACCATCCTCGCCGTTCTCTTTTTAAGTGTTGTTTCTGGCTTTGCCCAGGAAAGTCCCTTCGAAAAATTGTCGTTCCTGTATGGTAACTGGGAAGGTACCGGTAGCGGCTTTGGGAATAACCAGTCAACCATAACGGCCTCCTATCAACCAATCATGGACAGCACGTACATTGAATTTGTGAATGATTCGAAATTCGATCCAACGGCTCAAAATCCGGCAGGCGAACATCACACCGACAAGGGAATGATCAGCTACGACAAAGCGCGGAAACAAATTGTCATCCGGCAATTCAACAGCGAAGGGTACATCAACCAATATGTGCTGGTTAACTCGTTGTCCACAGCAAACCTGCTTGTTTTTCAAACTGAAATAATTGAGAACTTCATGCCCGGAGGAAGCGCCAAATGGACCATCGAAAAGAAAAGCGATGAGGAAATTGAAACCAACTTCTATGTGACTTTTCCCGGCCGCGACGCTGCCTGCTTTGGAACCAATACCCTGCACAAAGTACAGCACTAAAACAGCCGGATTCGAAAACATCGCTGATCCAACCTCTTCAAACAGCTTGATCAGCCAAAAAAACAGGCCTCCTATTTCCCCAAAGAAGAAGGGATAGACAGCCCATCCGAAACCCGGCCAATTGCAACTCACAAAACCGGGCTGCGTATATCCTGCAAAAACCGACTAAGCCAAACTTATGACCCAAAACCAGGATCTTAGCAATCAGTTGACTGAAAAGCTTAATTTATTGATTCAGAAGCAACAGACGATTTCGAAGGAAATTGAAGCATTGCGACAGGAAATTAACGACTTCAAACGGTCAACGGCTCCCCGGACCACAGCAACCATTTCACAAAGCGCCGAAGAACCGATCAGCAACCAACCGATAGCAACCGAAGCTTCCTCAACCGGAAAGCCAAAACCCAAAGTTGAACGGACAAGCTTGCGGGTTCCGCAATTCAAGACCAATCTGGAGAAGTTTATCGGGGAAAACCTGATCAACAAAATTGGTATTGTCATTACTGTTATCGGGGTTTTCATTGGAGCCAAATATGCCATTGACCATGAACTCATCAGTCCGGTTACCCGAATTGCTTTAGGTTACCTGATGGGAACGGGACTCCTGTTTTTTGCCTTTAAACTCAAAAGCAAGTACCTAAACTACAGCGCAGTGTTGTTAAGTGGTGCCATGACCATACTCTATTTCATCACCTTCATTGCCTATAGTTTTTACAACTTGTTTCCGCAGGCCATTGCCTTCCCGATTATGGTTATCGTTACGGTGTTCACCGTGCTGTCGGCCATGAAATATGACAAGCAGATTATTGCTCACCTGGGATTGGTGGGCGCTTATGCCGTTCCCTTTTTGCTGAGTGATTCACCGGACCAGACGAACATTCTTTTCGGCTATATGCTGATCATCAACTTGGGCATCCTGGCAATTTCATTGAAGCGTTACTGGAAACGCCTTTATTTTTCAGCCTTCCTTGTGAGTTGGGGCATCTATTTCCTCAACTTTCAAGTCAGTCCAAATCCCAGTGAAGAGATTGCTTTGTTCTTCCCGTTTCTTTCGGGCTTCTTCGCGATTTTCTACCTGGCATTCTTAGGCTATAAAGTCCATCATAAGGAGAAATTTGAACTTGCCGATATTATTTTGCTGCTCCTGAATTCGTTCATTTTCTTTGGCAACGGCTATATTTTGTTGGATCAGAATACCGACTACCAACATCTTCGGGGATCGTTCGCCATCGGGAATGCCCTTATTCACGCAGCGGTCTGTTTCCTTATTTTCAAACAAAAGCTGGTCGACAAAAACCTGTTCTATTTTATATTGGCGCTGGCGCTTACCTTCTTAACGATTGCCATTCCCGCTCAGTTCGAAGGCAACTGGATAACGGTATTCTGGACGCTGGAAGCTATTGCTTTGTTCTGGATCGGCAGAAGCAGGCAAGCCGGTTTTTATGAACTACTCTCGTACCTGCTCATGTTTATCGCTTTTCTAAGTCTCGCTTCTGACTGGGGGAAGTTTTACACTAACTTTTTCAACCGCCTTAGCCCAATCAGTCCGTTGGTTCCTTTCCTGAATATCTATTTTGTCTCGTCTCTGCTTGTCATTATCGCGTTTGGAAACATCAATCTGATCTATTCGAGCAAACGTTTTCCGCCGCCCGTTCTGCCTAAGAACGACCTGTTGGTTTTAATGCCCTACCTTATTCCATTCTTGTTTTTGGTAGTGACTTATTTCACCTTCCGCCTCGAAATTGCCGCTGCCTGGAACAGTTACTATGTGCATGCCAAGGCGCTAACCACCGCCGACGAAGCAAACAGCCTCCGATATGTATTCCGATCCGATGTGATTGATTTCAATACCATTTCGGGCATCAATTACTCCCTGTTGTTTTTTGTTGCGCTGGCCTATACGAATCTGAAGAAGTTACAAAAGTCCTTCCTGGCTTATGTCTGTTTTTTGCTGCTATGCGTAACTTTGATCTCTTTTCTGACGCAAGGACTTTCAACCATCGCCCAACTGAGAGACAGTTACCTGCAACCCGGGCTTGATGACTATTTCGACCGGAGTATCTTCAAACTTCTGGTTCGGTATATTTCCTATGGCTTTGTGGCCATCGCTTTAATTGTCCTGCACAAAATTATTCAGCCGGAATATATGCGCCTGAAGATCAACCTGGTCTTTACCTTCATGTTGCATCTCACCATCCTTTGGATGGCAACCAGCGAATTGGTCAACTGGCTGGAAATTGCGTCGGTTTCACAATCCGACAAGCTTGGCGTGAGTATCCTGTGGGGACTCTATTCCCTGTTGCTGATCGTCCTGGGCATTCGGCGGAAAAACAAATACCTCCGGGTGGGCGCCATGTTCCTGTTTGGTGTCACCCTGCTCAAGTTGTTCTTTTACGATCTGACGCATCTGAATACCATCTCCAAAACAATTGTATTTGTTTCGTTGGGTGTTCTCCTGCTCATCATTTCCTTCCTGTACAATAAATTTACCTATCTGATATCCGAGGAGGAATCGTGAAAAAATACCCGGTTTCGGGTGAAGGAAAGCTCAGACAACATCGAAATGCTTCACCTGGATGTAATCCGGCAGATCCGGAGGCGTGTTTAAGACCACACCACCCAACAGGAAGATCTTCTCGGCTTTGAAAAGCGCCTTGATGCGATTGGCCTGGCGCAGAACAAAGCAATGACTCTCGGCCATGACAATATCAATGAGATTTAACTCCGGTGTTACCGGCGATATATGATCCATGTGCGGCAGGATCATTTGTTTTACCCGCCACTGCTGGTAATCATCCGGATGGAGTTCCGGACTTTCGCCCTTTGCGGCAAGCAATTGCTGATAAGCACCAATGGCTGCACCGCAGGAAAGGGTATTGCGCTGCTGTCCGGGGCGATGTAAATAACCGTTCTTTTCGTTATCAATCCCCATATGCGGACCATAAAAGATGAAAGCCGTTCCCGCGTCGGGAATGTGATCACCAAAGGCATTGAACCCGGTTTCACCCGTAAAGGGATAACCCGTTATTCCTCCCAAAGCAAAAGCATGCCCGTAAATGGCGCGGATCTTTTCCATGACCGGGTTATTCAACTCATCGGGGCAAAGGGAAAAAGCAGCGATATTTTTTGCCGGATCAAGCCCATAGGCTTGTACTAATTCTTGATAATAACTCTCCAACACCTCTTCATAAGGCGCTGCGCCGGAGAACAGCGTTTCAATCCGCTCAATTGTTCGGTTCATTCCAAAATGTTTATTCAAAAAAAGGGAAGCCATGCTTCCCTAACGATCATCAACCCGTTGATCCAAGTGCGTTCGCGATTGCGTTCACACACTGCAACAACGCAAATAAGTAATCATCTTCATCAGGCGTTTTATTCTTTTTGCTTTCGCGCCATTTCTGCAAGAGCTCAATTTGTGAATCGTGCAAAAAGTTCAGCGCCTCGGCACGCAAGATTGTCGAGTAATAGTGACTCTTACGCCGTTCATTCATGGGTTTCTTCAACAAGGCCGTCAACATGTCACGCGTCAGTTGCAGCTCATCTTTCATCATCGTCAGGATTCGCTCCCGGATAAATTTCTCCTCAACCAAACCGGCATACTTTTCCATGATCACCTCATCGGTCGACGCTAAGCTCGAATCCAGGTTGGTCATCACATAACGCACAAAGGGATCGTACTTCACCAAATGAAGCAGTTTCTCCCACTCTGCCGGCTGTTTGGTTTTCATCTCATTCAAGGTTGACCCCACACCGTACCAACTGGTAATGTTGAAGCGCGATTGTGACCAACTGAATACCCATGGAATCGCCCGCAGATCTTCCATGCTGCGTTTCCCTGAACGTCGGGCAGGCCGCGAGCCAATCTTGCTCGATTCAATGACATCGATTGGTGTTGCCTGTTCGAAGAAACGAATGAAATCAGGATCGGACAGCAGCTTCCGGTAATAGAAGCGACCGCGATCGCCCAACCTGCGGAAAAGCGTTTCAACTTCTTCCCGCTGGCCGGTTGTATTTTTGTGCAGAATGGTTTGAGCCGTCACGCTCGAGATCATCAGTTCGAGGTTATAGGCGGCGTTCACCAGGTTGGCATATTTCCGTTCGATGGTTTCACCTTGTTCTGTAATCCGGATCTTTCCGTTGATCGATCCGAAAGGCAAGGTTTTAACAAACCAGTGCGTTGGACCGGCACCGCGGCTGATACTTCCTCCCGTACCATGGAAAAAGCGAATGCTCACACCGTGTTTGAGCCCGATTTCCGTTAATTCCTTTTGTGCTTCGTGCAAAAACCACGAGCTGGCCAGAATACCGCCATCCTTATTACTGTCGCTGTAACCAATCATCACATCCTGGATGAGTTCCCCATTCGGATTTTCCAGGGCCTGCAACTTCAAACTGTTTTTCACCACCGGATGATTCAGGTAGTCATCCAGAATACCGGGACTTTCCTTCAGGTCTTCGATTGTTTCGAACAACGGCACCACCGGCAATTGCGCCGCCAGCCCTGTTTGTTGTTTAATCATCAGGCCGGCTTCCCGCATAAACAGGTAAACGGTCAGTAAATCCTCGGCATTGCGGGTCATACTCACAATGAGTTTACCCAAGGCCTGCGATCCGTATTTTTGAATGTGCTCATTCACCACCTGCAGCGAACGAACAACATTGGTTCCTTCTTTATCCAAACTTTGATAGCGCACCAAAAACGGGCGGTTGATCTTCAACTCCTGATCCAGGAACTCGCGTTTGGCTTGTTGCGACGATTCAACTTTCTCTGCTGTCTGATCGCCCAACGAAGTTCTCACAAGCTGACTAAGCGCTTTCTCATGATATTCACTGTTTTGCCGGATATCCAGTTTGGCCAGGTGAAAGCCGAATACCTTCAGCAGGCGTTTGCAACGCCCAACATCAATCCGGGCAACTTCCCCGATTCCGGATGCTTCCAGTTCGGCATACAACAAATCCAGGTCGGCAATCAGTTCACCGGCATTTTTATAGCTGGCATCCCGGTCCTCCAATTCCGGACTGGACTCGCGGCTCAGGTCAATTGGAATTTTATGCAGCAACAAAAGAACGAAAGCTCTGAAAACCTCGTCATTATGTTCCTTCAATTCAATCTTGGCCTCTTGTCCCAGCTCTGCAGCCAAAACAGTAATCCGCGTAGCAAATTCCTTGCTGGCTTCCCGGATATTGCGGTAGATGCTCAGTTTCTGAGCCAATTCTTTCAATTCGTTTTTAACGATTGAAAAAGCATGAACCCGCAGCTTTTTCAAAGTCATCTTCGTGATCTCGGGAGTGACCAGCGGGTGACCGTCACGATCTCCCCCAACCCAGTTCCCAAACGATAAGCCGGGAAACAGATCCGTGTTATTCAATAAGTCCGGATCGAAGCCTGATTCTTTCCAGGCCTGGCGCAGGCGTTTATCCAGGATGATAATCACACCCGGGAAAACATTTGTGAGGTAGTGGAGAATATTATCCAGCTCCGATTCGAGCCGGGGCTTTTCAATGTAGATTTCACCCACATGCCAAAGGCGATGGAGAATCTGCTTAATCTCTGTTCTGATTTCCTCCTGCTCAATACGGGTGTACATCTGGTTTTCCCGCTTAACCAGCAAGAGGTATAGCTTGCGGTATTCGTGCAAAACAACCGAACGTTTGGCTTCCGTTGGGTGAGCCGTCAAAACCGGTTCAACAAGCACCGACGGCATGACCTCCAAAATCTGTTGTTCGCTGACACCTTGCGATTTCAACAATTTAAACTGGTGGGCCCATAAGCCATTCACACTGGCCATCTCGTCATCTTCTTTATGACGACGGCTTTGTACGGCACCATTCACCTCCACTAAATTGAGCAACTGAAAACACATCGACATCAGGTGGATGTATTCGTTGTTGATCAAATCTTTCGGCGTTGGCTTGACCGTTGTATCTAACCACGGGATTAACCCGACCAGGTATTCCTTCTTACTTTCTTCCAGCACTTCCTGGAAACACTGTAATAAAAACTGAAGATCGCCATAAGGCTTCCCAAGCGCTTCCTTCACTTGGTTGAAAATTGTACTCATAGTTTAAGTCTTTTCGGTTTTACAGAACAGCCAACTGTTTTAGGTGTTCACAGAAAATGAGCAGATCAGCTAATTTTACAAAATTTCGTTTGATTTAGCCGTTTAAACCGTGCAAATTTCCAAAACGAAAACAACAAGGCATCCCTCGGCTAAACCTTTCGCTAAACGCTTAACCGATCATCGAAACATTGCTTTTATTCCCCTTAAGCGAATAAGAAGGTCGACGTTCAAGAACTTTCCTGCCCGATGCCTGTTGAACCAAACTGATTTGTATTTTACAGACCAAGGAATAACCAATCAGATAACACATGAAGCCGAACCAAACAAACTTAAAGGAAATCGCCTCCGATTTTCTAACCCACGTGGCAACCGGAAAAGTGGAGGAAGCATTCGTCAATTGGGTGGCCAATGACTTCAAACACCATAACCCCTGGTTTAAAGGCGATGCGCAGTCGCTCAAACAGGCCATGATTGAAAATGCAGCAGCGTCGCCCGAAAAATCGCTTCAGATTAAGCAGACCATCGCCGAAGAAAAAAGCGTGATGACCTTTTCACACATCTGCCAGCACCCGACCGACAAAGGCTATGCAAGCGTTCACATATTTCTGTTCGACGATAACCAAAAAATAACAGAGTTGTGGGACGTCGGTATGCAAATTCCGGACGTTATCGCCAATGAACACGGCCTGTTTTAAGCGGCTGTCGGAAAAGTCGGGTGAATTTTGCCGGCACAATCAGGTTGGAAGTCCGGCCCTGGTTCCTAACCCCTATATCCCCTAAAGGGGACTTAAGCCTCACCTTCAGGAACGGCTTGGGAAGATCAATCGAAAGTGGAAAACAATTTGCAAGCAGACAAAACCTGCCAGCCATTTTTTTTTGACAAAAGCCTCAATTTCGGGGCAAAACGGTCCTGTTTCGTTGCGAATTCTTAAATAAGTTTAAAGATGTTGCAATTTGTATGACAAGTGCTTGATGCATCTGTAAATTTAGACTACTTTCACTACTGGAAAACGAAATTAGTCGAATATAATGGTGCTAGAGAAAGACGAAAATGCAAAACTTGAAATCCTCCGCGAGGCGCAAAAGCTGTTTCAACAGTTTGGCTTGAAAAAGACAACCATGGATGAAATTGCAGGGTCATGCGGAAAAGCCAAGAGCACCCTCTATCATTATTTCAAAAGTAAAGAAGACGTTTTCGATGCTGTTATCGAAATGGAGATGACCAACCTGCGCAAAGTGGTCAAAGAAAAGGTTGAATCGCAAAAAACAGTCGCCGATAAGCTCAAAACATACATCCTGGAGTTTCAGCGCGAGTCGGTTAAAAAAGCCAATCTGTACCGGATTGTCCAATACAAAACACAACACGAGAAACGATCGAAGATCCTCTTTCACCGGATGATGGAATTTGAAAAAGCCTACATCCTTCGGATCATGCAGGATGCTTATGATGCCGGCGAATGTCCGGACTATTGTACGGCCGACCTTCCTGCGGTAGCCGAATTGCTGCTGGCCGGCTTTTACGGAACAATCCAATACCTGATTGAAAGGGATGACCAGACTGATCAGCAAAAACTCGAAAAAATCGCTGAAATCTTCACCCAGAAACTATTCGGCAAATCTGCCGGCTAAAATCCGATTAAAAGACGCAAATAGTTTTCAGTTCAATTGATCCCCGATCAGCAACGAGGTCGCTGCCTGTCATTACAAAACGTCCATCATCGGTTGGGTAAACCGGTTTAATCCCTGAAACAACCGGACCAAACTCCCTGCTTAAGTTAATTCTTCATTAACTCAGTTCAAAAAAAGACCATTCGGTCTCCTAGTTTAGACCGAGTGGTCTATTTTTGTATCATTATGAGCAAAGCAGAACGTACACGACAGTTTATCATTGAAAAAGCAGCTCCCATTATCAACAGGAAGGGCATGGCCGGCGCTTCACTGAGCGATATTATGGAGGCAACCGGATTGGCCAAAGGTTGCATCTACGGGAACTTCGAAAACAAAGATGAAATCTGCCTCGAAGCGTTCAACTACCTGTCTCAAAGCTATGTAAAAAGTATGATGGCGCACCTTCAGCCGTTCACCGGGAGCAAAGCAAAACTCATTGCTTACCTCGATTACACCCTGGCCGGAAAACACAGGGATGAAATGGGAGGCTGCCCGGTTATTAATTTTGGTGCTGAGTCGGATGATACCCATCCGGCGGTTCGCGAACGGGTTAAACAAGTCATCCGGTCATCGCGGGAGTTTATTACCTCCTTGCTTCGTGAAGGAGTGGAGAGCGGTGACTACTCGCCCGATCTGAATTGCGAAACCCAGGCGCTAAAAATATACACCTTGCTCGAAGGGGCGGTCATCATCAGCCGTATCGAAAACAACAGAGAACAATTAGAACAGATCGTGAATCTGATCAAAGCAGAAATTGAAACATTCTGAAAAAAATTTAAACAGGAACAGACCAATTGGTCTAAAAGAAACAAACAGCTATGGAAAATAATTTATTCACACCGCTCCGGTTAGGAGATTACACCCTGAAAAACAGGGTCGTTATGGCGCCATTGACACGCATGCGCGCCAATCCGTCCGATTTGGCACCGACCGATTTGAATGTTGAATATTATCGTCAACGCTCAAGCGCCGGTCTCATTGTAACCGAAGCCTCGCAAATATCACCACTGGGTATGGGTTATCCGCTCACCCCCGGTATTTACAGCCCCGCACAAGTTGCCGGTTGGAAAAAAGTAACCGACGCTGTTCATGCTGAAGAAGGAAACATCTTCATTCAGTTGTGGCATGTTGGCCGGGTATCGCACAGTTCGTTGCATCCCGAAGAAGGTCTTCCGGTAGCGCCATCGGCTGTTGCTGCCCCGGGAATGACTTTTACCGCCAGCTTTGAGCAAGTGCCTTTTGAAACACCGCGTGCAATCACGGTCGACGAAATTAAACAAACCATTCAGGACTACCGGAAAGCAGCCGAAAACGCCAAAGCAGCCGGTTTCGACGGTGTGGAACTGCATGCCGCCAATGGTTATTTGCTGCACGAGTTCATGCACGAAACCAGCAACCAACGCACCGACGAATATGGCGGTTCGGTGGAGAACAAAGCCCGGCTTGTATTTGAAGTGCTCGACGAACTGGTTGATGTACTCGGTGCCGGAAAAGTTGGTATTCGCCTGTCACCCTTCGTTTACCCTTACGGCGAGTACGATCCGGAATCGTACGAAGTGTATCAGTACATTATTGAGAAGCTGAACGATTACCAACTGGCTTATGCCCACCTGGTTCGTTACCGCCAGGGTGAAATTGAGCATGTAGCCGAAAAAGAAGCAGCACTCTGGAAAGCATTCAACGGAACCATTATTACGGCTGACGGCTTTACACCCGAAAGCGGTGAAGAATATGTTGCCAGCGGCAAGGCCGACGCCATTGCTTACGGTCGTCACTTCATTGCCAACCCCGATCTTCCCAAACGGATCCGGTTGAAAGCTGAATTAAATCCGTACGATCGGGATACCTTCTACGGAGGCGCCGAAAAAGGCTACACCGATTACCCGTTCCTGGAGACGCAAAAGGCTTAATCAGAACAAAAAGTTACGCCATAACACAGAGGCGCTACCCGTTGATCAACAACACGGGGGGCGCCTCTCTTCGTTTTGGCACTCCGGCACCCAAGCCTCCCCTTTCCTTGCCTTCCCGACAAACAGCCCGCTCTTCCGCAGGCTACCGGCCACAAACAACAACAATCCGATCCCGCAACTCACTCATAACAAACGAATAAAACCCTTCTATTCAGCACATTTGTGCATTTTATTGTTTCATTGTTTGCAATTCTTATGCTTAACAGCCATAACTTGCTGTTCCGTAGACATAAAGTCTGCCGACCCGTTCAACAAAGGAACAAATAAAAAGCTGCAGCGCATTTTGCGGTGCCTGGCAGCATCGATTTTTAAAAAGGATTGCCTCTGTGCAGCCTGACAGGACAAAGAGTAAAGCGGTTACTACAAGTGGATCATTCTAAAAGCGATTAAAGTTGTTTTCGACAGGAAATAAACAACTAAAACCTTTAACCATCACCCATGGTCTGTTTAAATCTTTTAGAACGATCGCCAATCGATCAACCAACACAAGTGCCATTTTGGGCCATTTCGCCCCAAAACAGCCCCAAAAGGGGCTGTATTGAACAATATCCACTTAAATACAACCATATAAATGGCATATACAACCATATAAATGAATTATACAACCATATAAACGGCATATACAACCATATAAATGAATTATATGACCATATAAACGGCATATACAACCATATAAATGACATATACAACCATATAAACGGCATATACAACCATATAAACGGCATATACAACCATATAAACGGCATATACAACCATATAAATGAATTATATGACCATATAAACGACATATACAACCATATAAATGACATATACAACCATATAAACGGCATATACAACCGTATCTGCAAAATTGTTAACTGTATCCGCTTAAAATATGGTTGTATATGGGCTCGTATACATTGTACAGGCTGCCCGATTAACTGTCTCCGGCGACTATCTGGTTGTATCTGCGCCTTCAGGCCTCGTATTCCCGGGCCACACCAGCATCAACTGTTCGCGTTACACCGAAAAACCCGTAAAAACAAGTCAACAAGCACCTCTACGAACCAACTCCGTCGGTTTCAGCAAGGGAGCTGCCGGACAGTGTTCTCCCAAACCGGGCAATTCGGTCATTTCACTGAAATTGTTGTTTCAAATCCCGATAAATTAAAAACCAAAAAAATGAGTCATTATGAATAAAGTTTTAACCAGTTTCTCACCCAATCGATTAACCGATTCTGAATTGATTGTACTAAGCGGCGGGGCTTGCAGTCAAATGAATGGCAACCCGCACTTCCCTACTCCTTCGCCGGAGCTGATTACCGTACAAACTGCTACGGATGAATTCCTGACTGCTGATGAAAAATCGAAAACGGGTTCACACCAGGATGTGGCGATTAAAAATCAGAAAAGGAAGAATTTGGAGAAACTGCTTCATGCCCTGGCTGTCTATGTGAACCTGACAGCCGATGGCGACGAAGCGATCTTGTTAAGCAGTGGTTTCGAATTGGCTAAAAAAGCCGAAGCGGTTGGACCACTCGACGCACCTGAAGGCCTGCAGGTAAAAGCGGGTAACGCAAGAGGTTCGCTCAGCGTGAGTTGCAAACGGGTAGCCGGAGCCGGCAGTTATGGCTTCGAATACCGCCAGTTGCAAACTGAATCAGATAATGGTTGGATCCGTGTTGATTCGACCAAGCACAATATACTCGTTACCGGCTTAGTAAGCGGAGGCCAATATGCTTTCCGTGTGATGGCGATAGGGAGTAATCCGCAACGTAACTGGAGTAACGAGGTAAGCAGCTTCGTACTTTAACCGATCCAACACATTAAGTAAGGGAGAACAAACAACAGTAAATCGGTTTTGCGGTTTCAACCAACAAAACCAATCAAGAAAAGGGAGGCGCAAGCTTCCCTTTTTTTGTTGTTGTTAACGAAACTATTTGGAATGGGAATAAATTGATTGTTAGTTATGTTAAGTTTCGGGAAGGTATTGTACATTTATTTCTGAAAAATATGACAATGCCTGCACCAATAACAAGTCTACCTCTAATTGTGCTTCTGCTAGGATTATTAATTTCATGTGAAAAAGAAGCCCCTGAAATTGAAACAGAAGATATCTATGCCTATGAAGAACCAAACTATCCAATGAAACAGGGCGGTAGATTCTTGAGAAGTATTTACTACAACTATCCTGAAATAAATAATTTAGATTATCCTTTTGAATCAGGAACAAAGGTTGAGTTTTTTTATAACAGTAAGAATTATGTGGACTATTTTAAAGTCTATGGCTTTGGGGCGAACAGTGAAGGGCGAGTTGTGAAAATTGAGTACAATATTCAAGGTTTGGTTAACCGAATAAAGTACTTCAGTTTAGATAGTACAATCATTGCTTACGAACTATTCAAATATGACAGTTCTAAGCGTTTGCTCAAAATTTCTAACTATGAACAAAAAGAAGAACATAATAACTATGAGCTAGTAAACTATAGTGACTTTAAATACCCATCAAACGACACAATTATTCAATACATGTACGCACAATATGATAATTTTGAACAAGCTCACAAGGAAGTTTATATATATAGTCTGGAAAGAAATATAAAGGAAAAATATAATTACAAGTATAGATCTGAGCATCCTTATTTATCCTCTGAGTTTTTTTATAATGATAAAAAAAGGCCTTTTGAGAATCTTGATCTACCTATTTATGAGATTGCATATGATAAGTTTGGATTAAGCGAAGTTTTCTCAACGAATCATCAAGTAGGTTTTCAGAGTTATTCGTACGATAACGATGGCGTGAAAGTAGAAGTGGGTGGGACACAAATTTTTGATTATAAGTATGATGATCTTGGGTTCCCCATTTCAAGGGATGAGTCGATATATTATGGTTACATTGATTTATAAAAATAAAATAACGCAACCTAATCGAGTACACTGCCCCGCCAGTAAGAACTGACGGGGAGAGCCTCTCACAGCGATTCAAACGCCATTCGAAACGATTCGTTGTAACTGTCCTTCCTGCCCGTTTGAGCACAGCGTTAACGAGGGGGAGTTGGGTTTGTCGTTTGTAACGACCTTTCAAGCGAAATGAATTAACAACCGTAAGCCCAGTCCCGTAGAAACGGTATCTTTATAGCAAAAGACAGGGAGACAACAAGAGCTCCGTAGGAGCGCAACCAAGAATAGCAGCATTGCCGGTGCCGCTCCTCCGGAGCTTCGTTTTAAACGAATGTACCTGGAGCTACAACGATTACGCTCCTGCGGTGCTAAACTCAGTTCGTCTGACTATTGAAAAATGAGCAAAGCGACCACTAAATATTTTACCAACCGGGCAGATTGGAGAAAATGGCTCGAAACCAATTTTGAGACCAAAGATGATATTTGGTTGGAATATCCCTTAAAGAAGACCGGCAAAAAACGAATCGCCTATAACGATGCCGTTGAAGAAGCGTTGTGCTTTGGGTGGATTGACAGTACGGTGAAGTCACTCAACGAAGAGACCACTATTCAACGATTTTGCAAACGAAGAAAGAACTCATCGTTCTCACAACCGAACATTGAACGCTTAAAATGGCTGGTTGACAACAAGCTGATTCACGACTCCATTCGGGATGAGGCTTTAAAACGAGTTCAACAAGAATTCCTGTTTCCCGAAGACATCATCGTGCAATTAAAATCGGAGAAAGCCGTTTGGGAAAACTATCAAAACTTTTCGGAACCCTATAAACGAATTCGGATTGCCTACATTGACAGTGCCCGAAAAAGACCGGAAGAATTTGAAAAGCGCTTAAACAACTTTATCGCCAAAACCAGGGCGAATAAACAGATTAAAGGGTTTGGAGGAATTGAAAAATACTACTAAAAGAACAACCTGCTACCTCCTCTGCTAAGGTGCGATGGGATTGTCTGTTAGATCAGGCAACGCGCTGCAACGATTGATTACAAAACACAAAAACAACCGAAAATATCCTCTTGCCACAACCTTGGAATAAACCGATCGGTGAATAACAGGTAACTTATTCTACGCCCAGAGTTAAACCCGGAGGAACAACCATCGCCACGATGACTGCCAACGGTTGCATCAGCGCCATGCAAACCATAAGAGCTTAGATATCGTAACCTCCGTATTAACCAAACATTGATTCATCATGAAACAGTTTTTCTTCTTCGTGGTCATGGCAACTTTGCTCGTTGCCTGTCAACAACCTAATCCTGATGCCGAAAAGGCCAATGTAGAAGCGGCCATCAATGATTTCTATTCGGCAGCCCAACAATTCGATTATGAAGCGATGAGATCTTTTTGCACCTCCGACTTTACCGCTTTCGAAGACGGGGTGAAGTATAATACTCTTGACGATTTCATAAATCTGTTCAAGGGGATTGAGGGCGCAACCATCGATATGAAACTTAACTTTGTGAAGACAGAAGTATCGGAAAACATCGCACATGCAACAGTCGAGTTTGATGCTCGTTTTACCAAGGAGCCTGCAGCTATTCACTTTCTGACTTATGAAGATTACATTCTGACAAAGCTGAATAATAAATGGCTGCTAAGCTACTTCCACAGTTCTCATTTACCAAATCCCGAAGATACTGACTACGCCAGTGTTCACCTGTTAAAAGTTCCTGAAGGTACGGCGCTTGACGAATTAAGCGGAACAATCGAAAAACTGAACGAAGCGATTGCTTCGCTGGGCTACTGGGATTGCGGCTACAAGCTGCTGCAAATCAAAGAAGACAAGAGTGATACGTACAACTATTTCATTCGGGGAAATTGGAAAAACCCGGAAACCTACAAAATAATTCACGACAGCGATGCTTTTAACAAGGTGGCCGACAGCATACCTGAATCGGTGCGTGGTGTCCTGAAAACTCAGCTTTACGTAAAAGTTGGAAAAATAGAGTAATAAGGGGACTGCAGAGGGAGCATGCTTTCGCTTGTCAGGATTTGAACGGATTCGTTCATATTGAATTTCGATACCAGTGACTGTTTTACAGACGGGATTACAAACCCTCCTCCCCCTCGCTTGAGCATAGCGGTAACGAGGGGGAAGTGGGTTTGTCGTTTGTAACGACAATTCAAGCGAAATGGATTAACAACCCAAAGCCCAGTCCCGTAGAAACGGTATCTTTGTAGCCAAGGACAGGGAGACAACAAGAGCACCGTAGGAACGAAACCAAGACGAGTAGCATTGCCGGTATCGCTCCTACGGAGCTTCGTTTTGAACGAATGTACCTGGAGCTACAACGATTACGCTCCTCCGGATCTAAACTTGTTTTGAATGGAACAGGAGTTTTAAAACGAATAACCATCTCCCCGTCTACCCCGCGAATCCCAATCGTTAAGCTCTCCTGGAATAAATCAAAAAAAATAATTTTACTTTTACATCTCCGTTGATTTGAATCGTCGGGATCGGATGATCTTTCATAAAAAAACCAAATACTATGTTTCTTAGGAAAACTCACATCAGAATGATAGGCGCCGGATTGGCTTTTTTCGTCGTTGCCACTTCAGCAAATTGCCAAAGCAGTAAAGTTAAGATGGCCTTTATCGGTAATAGTATAACAGCAGGGGTTTACGACTATGGCAAGAAAGACCAGCAGGTTTCCTACGCCACCCAATTTAGCGAGCTCATGGCAGCCGTTTACGGCGATACACTGGAAATCTTAAATACAGGTGTTTCGGGCCGTACCATGACAAAGCATGGCCCTCAACCCATCTGGATTGAACCGGCATTTAAAAAGGCCTTGGATTTTAAGCCGGATATCTGCTTGGTTGCTTTGGGAACAAACGACTCGAAACCGAATCTTTACGACCTGGTTCAAAAAGAGTTCTTCCATGATTACCAGGATCTGATCGACACATTCAGGTGCATCAATCCAAACATCACTTTTGTGGTCTGTTTGCCTCCTCCAATTTTTGAGGGACATCCTTACTCGCCGGAGAGTCCGCATAACGATACCTTACTCGTTAAATACACCATTCCGCTGATTGATTCCATTGCCAAAAACAATCATCTTACGGTTGTTGATTTCCACACCGCATTTGTGGATCGTCCCCAATATTTTACGGATCATTTACACCCGAATATCGAAGGGCATCAAAAAATGGGAAAGATTCTCTTTGATCAATTTATGGAGCAGGACCTTATTCGCAAAACCTTGCAATTAAAGGATTCCACGGAAGCCGTTGAAACGAACAGGACAAAGGAGATTCAAAATTAAGCAAGGGGCTTAACCCACAAAGCTGAACAACATTCATTAATATGACATTACAAGAAGCTTCTGATTTTTTTGAACGGTTAAAGACTGAAACCTCCACCAAGTCGGAAATCAAGATTTACGACAGGTTCCTTTATCTTCTCTCAGCATTGAAAAGCAGAGCATTCCCGAAAGAAGAAACGCAATCCCTGGAAACGGAACTTGATCGCTTACAATTGGCATCGAATCCGGATAACCGGAAAAAGTACTTTAAGCGCGCATTAGCTAAATTTGAAAGACAGTTAAACGATCGGTTTTCCTTAATTACCAAAGGGTATTATACTAATTTAGGAACCGGCTTAGGATTGACTTTTGGCGTTCTTTTGGGCGTTGTTGTTTTATCGGGCTTTGAGCGTTCTTTGGGGATCTCGTTGGGTTTGGTTATTGGCATGTTAATTGGCTTAGTGATCGGACGATCGATGGATTCCAAAGCAACCAATGAAGGCCGGGTTTTATAATTGTAGCATCTAAATAATAAAAAATAGACCATGAGAAAAACATTCGTCATTCTACTTTCATTCATTGCCTGCTCAGCATCGGCTCAAATCTCATTCAACTCCGGAAGTGTTCGATTAGATCGGGACTTAAACACAATTAATGCAAGTGCTTCAGCTAATTTTGGAGATTTCATCGTCGATTTAATTGGCTCATACAATGTTTCCGAAAATAAAATAGAATATATGAAAGGGCAATTGGAGATGGCTCCGGCTGAGATTTATTTGGCCTTAGAACTATCTGATTTATCCCACTTACCAATTGATAATGTGCTTCGAATCCATGAAAGAAATAAGAGTAAAGGTTGGGGGTATACGGCAAAAGAAGTTGGAATAAAACCCGGGTCACCTGAATTTCATCGCTTGAAAGACAATGCTGTTTCCAAAAAAAATAAAGGTCATGAAAAAGGCGAAGGACATGGAAAGAATCAAGGGAACGGAAAGAATAAAGAAAAGAAACAAAATAAACGGAACTAGCTTGGGGAGCTTCCCCGGCTACAGAGCGAATCCTTTCGCATGGTGTTGTATTTAGCGACATGATGCAATCGTTCGGCAGCAGAAGGACAAGAAAGAACAATTGGCTAAGAGCAGGACCTGGGTAATAAACAGCATCCGTTTACATTTACCATTGGCAGTTATAAAAAAAAATGGGACGATTAACGAAATTCATAAATGGCAATATTGCAGGTAAAACGGTTTTGGGACTTTTTGTCCTGACCAATGCCCTGTACGGATTTATGCTAACGGTTACGATTCCCAAAACAATGGCATTCGCGCATGGGATGAAATTGCCAGACATGCTACCAGGGGGATATGACTTAAGCTATGTCAACGAATTATTCAGCTCGCTTGGTGAAATTGGTCGCACAACTTATTTAACGAATCAACTACCGGTGGATATGATTTATCCACTATTTTTTGGATTGACTTACAGCTTGCTTTTAGCTTACTTCCTAAAAAAACTAAACAAGCTCAATGTCCCGTTTACTTATCTCTGCCTGCTGCCGGTAATTGCAGGGGCAGCAGATTATCTGGAGAATGCTGGACTTATCTTCCTGTTAAAAAGCTATCCCGACCTAACAGCACTTGCCGTAAAAACAACGAGTACTTTTTCGGTCGTAAAAAGTGTCTCAACAAGTGTGTTTTTTGTTGTGCTGCTTATCGTTCTAATCATGCTCGGAATTAAAGCCCTAAGCAAGATAAAAACAAGTGCTAATCGCGCAGACAACTCCGCCAAAAAGGATTGAACCGGCATTTAAAAACGCGTTGGATTTAACCGAAGTCCGAAAACAGACTCCAAACCTTACTCCCGCATGAACCCCTGCTTGCTGTGTAATTCAGCTAGCAAACGATAAATCCACACCATCATACCCAAAAAAAGAGAAACGACTGTTCCTCTTTTTCTTTTTAACGAAACGATTTGGAAGGACAATAAATTGCTTGTTAGTTATAGTCAATTTGAAGGCGATTATGTAAATTGAGGATTAATAAACAGATCGGACAATTGATACCGAGAGATAAGGGTCTGTTTGTAACCGATAGCTATAAACCGGGCGTGACGCTATACAGCGAGAGCCTGCAAACAAAACCGAATACCGTGAAATTAATTATTACAACTATTTTCGTTCTGACAAGCTTGGTAAGCTTCGGACAAAGTCCAGTCTTAGATGACTTGTGGAAACTTTACGGATCACGAGATTATGACAAAGTGATTGAGAAGGCAAAGCCACATCTAGACAACGATTCCATAAAAGTAGACCTAAATTTATTGCTAGGGCGTACTTATGCAGATAAAGCGGATTTCAAAACAGCAATTCCGTTTCTTGAATACACTGTAAATAATACCCCGGATAACTCGTGGAGAAAAGCATGGGCATTAGGGTATTTAGGTGCTTGTCAGTTCATGCTCCAAAACTATAACGATTCAAGGAAAGTAATAAAGGAATGTTTTGATTTAAACACCACTAAAAATGTAAGCCGATACGCATACAGTAAAATTCTGTTGTTCGGATTTGACGATTTTTACAAGGACTGGAAAATTGTCGAGTCAGAGCATTTCCGATTTCATTTTCAACACATGGATGATTCTGATATTGAAAGTTATATTGCTTCAAGAGAAGCGGCTTTTCAGAACATCAATATATTCTTTGATAGCGAATTACCAAAAAAAATTGATTTTTTCGTCTGGAATTCAAAAGAGGATGCGAAAGAACTGTTACGAACCAATTTAGGATTTGCTGATCCTCATTTTTGCATTGTCCATTCTCATTACCAACAAACGATAGGTCATGAAATGACGCATGTCATATCAAATTATTCAACCAATATGATTCAAAAAACCGGATTGATTAATGAAGGTACTTCCGTTTGTTTTGACCAAACAAACCAGGATAAAGAACAAATCGTGAAAGATTGGCTGAAAAACAACGACAAGAAGCTTACGATTAGCGACATTTGGACAAATTGGAAGAATTATCCCGACGAATTAACTTATCCACTAGCTGGGCTATTTGTAAAAGAGTTGATTGATAATTTCGGTAAAGAACAATTCATCGAATTTTTTAGCAATCAAACATACGATAATGCTAAATCAGTATTTGGAGATAAACTTGACAAGCTGATCAATGATTTTGAAAATGAGATAAATATTTGATCCCCATCTCCCCGGCTAGAGCGCGAGAACAGGAATAAACGAAATGAGTATATTTGAAATAACAGGAGAATTAATTCATCCGGAGCAAGCCGGGAACTAAATTTCCGGAATAAGGAGAACAACCAGCCACACCATGCAATGATGTGCTAACAGTGAAAATGATGACCAGGAAACAAACAAAACAAATACTCAGAATCGCATTTATTCTTGCAAGCATATCCTCGTTGTGGTTTGTACCATGGATTTTGGTAAAGGCATGGATATTACCACTCCCTGATACGGTTCAGGAACAACTAAATGAAGGAATCGATCTCGGATTTGATGGCATGATTGTTTATGTGGATCAGGCCGGGAAGCCACCGGAGTTTTATGCCGCTGGCTGGCACGACCGAAAAAATAAAATACCCGCCTACCCGCAAGCCTTATTCAAGATTGCCAGTATTACAAAGCTATATGTTGCTGTTGCTACCGCAAAGTTAGTCAAAGCAGGACGTTTGTCTTTAGATAAATCACTCGCTAATTACTTTCCGGAACTTGCAGGAAGAATTGAATATTCAGACAAGATAACCTTGAGAATGATGCTGCAACATCGGAGTGGTATTCCCAATTTTGTTGACCATCCTGATTATTGGACAAAACCACCAAGGAACAGACAAGAAACACTGGATTACGCACTGGATTTACCGGCTGACTTTGAACCAGATGATGATTATGGTTATTCAAATACCAATTATATGTTGATTGAGGATCTCATTGATAAAACGTTGGGGTATCCCCACCAACAATATATCAAGGAGAAAATTTTGAATCCGCTTGGGTTGAAAAACACGTTCGGTTCGCTTAGTGAAGTGGATATTGATGATGTGATGAGTGGCTATTATGTTGGCGTTGAAACTGATTTCAAAACTGAAGAAACAGGCTTAATGCTAGCTACAGCAGAAGATGTGGGTACATTCTTGCGCGCATTAAACGATGGGTCCTTGTTTGATGCAGGAGAACAGGAAATCTATTCCTCTATCTACGTGTACGAACATACGGGTCTGCTTGTCGGCTACCAAAGCATTGCTAAATACCATAAAGACATGGACATGGTTGTCATTCAATTCAATAACACAACTAATTTTGATGGATATGACTGGAATTTAGCTGAGATCGTGTATAGCCGCATTGTGAAAATATTGAGCCGTGAAAAAAGCTGATAAACGAGTCGGCTGCCGAGCCAATAAGAACTGACGAAAAGATCCTCTCCTACCGATTCAAACGCCATTCGAAGCGATTCGTTGTAACTGTTCTTTCCGACCATTGGTCTGCAAAGAACAATAGCTGGAGAAGAATAGTCTCGAAAGAATAAACACCAAACGTCCGGAATTACGTAATAAGTCATGAAAAGCAAGCTTGTTACTGGCTCTGTAAGTCGAAACTTTAAATTCCGGAAAGCGCAGATGATCACATTGACGATCCGCTATAAGCGATTATAAAGGCGACCAATCTGATGCAAGCCCATTCCGGAAATCATTGCAAAACGGGGCGTACCTGAATGCCAGAGAGTAAGAACATTTAAAATTGAAGTGATATGAAAAAGGGAGCGATCAAGGTAAGTGTTTTATATCCTTCCGGGGAAGGGAAGACATTTGATATGATCTATTATTGCAAAAAACATGTCCCAATGGTTTCAGAACTATTGGGCAATGCTGTCATAGGAGCAACAGTCGAAGAGGGACTTGCCGGAGGTTTACCGGATTCGGAACCAACATACCATGTCATGGGAAATTTATATTTTGAATCTGTTGAAGCATATCAGAACTCATTGGGTCCGAATGCTGAAAAAATCATGGGAGACATCCCTAATTTCACGAACATTGAACCCGTTATTCAAATTAGTCGCGTAATCATTTAATACGCTTATCAACGAGCAAAACTCCCCGCCAATGGGAACTGACGGAAAGAGCCGCTCACATCGGTTCAGAAATCATTCGCAGCGTTTCGTCCGAATTCGCTTCTCCGGCGCCGGACATGTTTTGATTTGAGCGGGAGTTTTACAATCAAAACATCTACTGGGTTGAGTTCATCATCCCCTGATTATAAAAAGTGTGTTGATTAGCAAAGAAGTAGTGATAAAGACGTAATTTTAGTTAGGCATTGCCCGGTAAAATGATCGAACCGAATTACGGTACAACTTTCTTTAGGCTTAATTTATAAACGACTCCGATGAAGAAAATTTTAGATTTATTCAGAACAACACTTGTAGGGGGACTGGTTTTCCTTTTTCCAATGGTTCTCCTACTCATCATTATTCAGAAAGCGCTTAGCCTTGTCAAATTGGTTGTCGATCCGTTAGTCGCTGTCATCCCATTCGACTCTGCATTCGGTTTTCCCATGCACCGTGTTTTGGGTGTAACAATACTGGTTCTTATTTGCCTGCTTGCCGGATACCTGGCAAACTCAAAAGCAGCGAAGCAATTGTCGACCTCCCTGGAAGAAAAGATACTTTCGAAACTCCCGGGTTATACGTTCTACAAAAAGATGGGTGAAAGCATGGTCGGTCTGGAAGAAGATACCGCCCAGTCTGATGTTGTGTTTGTCAAACTGGACGATGCCAAACAATTGGCTTTTTTGATGGATAAATTAGACGATGAGCAATCAGTTGTATTTGTTCCCGATTCACCCAATCCTTTTAGCGGATCAGTGCTGTTTGTTTCAAACGACCGGATTGAAGCAACCAATCTTTCGCGGGCAATGGCCTTTAAAATATGCAAACAAATGGGGGGAGGATCGCGTGATTTGATCACACCGGCAAAAGACAAAGATTGACACCGCTCGCCAATCTTTCGGACCGAAAATATATGGTCAAGCGAACAGGCATATTTAAGACGAATGAGTAATTTTACAATCCTGAAGTTAGCTGCAATAAAGTATGAGGAGACCAACTTGAAGCATTGGGGCCACGAATAAACAGCATAAGGGTTTATACATGAATCAAAAAACACCGGAGATATTAAAGGTTTACTTGCCGAATAAGCGCCAACTTTCGCTACAGGAAATATTTGAAGAGCTAAAACACATTTCGGAGATCAAAAAGTGTTCGTTTTGTGGTTGCAACAGGAACGCGTTAACGGAATTGGCTGAATTAGCAGCAGCGAATAATGAAAAGGAGCTTGCGGCAAAGGCGTTTGAAATGGCGACGAAAATTACGAATCAGAAAAAATATGAATGCTTAGGCTGTCATCCTTGTCGTCCGGCTAACCTATCGAACCTGTTATTTGAAATGGGTGACCTTAAACCTGGTGCGAAAAGTATGATTTGTTCATCCCCCTCTTGCTCCTGCAACACACCGGAACCGACAAACAAATGGCCTGTTGAAAAAGGCAATTACTTTGTTGGAAATGAAAATGCCTCAATTGCGATTAATACCTTATCGAATAAGGAGCTTCCTGAAGAACTATTCAAGCTGTTGAAAGATAAAATCGCCATCGTTGGGTACTGTGAAACCGAAAATATTGGTCTGGAAAAAATAGTGAAGAACATTATTTCCAACACAAATATCCGGACTTTAATCATTTGTGGCAGCGAAAGCGGACAGGATATGATGGATGGCCATTTCTCAGGGCAAGCGCTGCTTTCGTTGCATAAAAATGGCATAACCGATACAAACAGGATCATTGGAGCGAAAGGCAAACGTCCGATTGTGAAAAACCTGAACAGCGAACAAGTTGAACGTTTTCAAGTGCAAATTGAGCTGATCGAACTTATTGGAAACAATTCAGCAGATGACATCATGCAATGGGTAACAATCGCTCTTTCAAACGAAAAACAGCCGTTTCCGGAACAAGCGATGAATGAGCGATCAAGCAATGAAATCGTGGCACAAAATCCACAAAAGCTACGGTTCGACAAGAAAGGGTATTTTGTGATCATTCCGGATCAGACGACGCACAAAATATACGTTGAATATTACGCCAATTCGGGAGAACTATTGCATACAATCATCGGTGATGATGCGCCAAGCATTTATCACACAATCATTGAAAAGGAATTTATTTCAAGACTGGACCACTGTGCCTATCTCGGTAAAGAATTAACCAAAGCTGAATATTTTATAAAGTATGATATCCCATACCTACAAGACAAAGCATTAGGCGAATTAACAGCTGACGAAACAGACAACAAAAGCGAATAAGCCTGATTGGTTTTTGTTTGACGATTGGATGAACGGTGGGGAGTGCCGATGCTAATTTGTGATATCTGCTTTGATTGGCAAAACAAAGCAACCCGGGCTAAAAGCGGCAAACACCGTTCCGGGCCATTGGCAACCGATAAAGCATCAAAAGGCAATAAAATCTCGTAACATTGATATACACCAAAGATCGTTTGTTATGAAAAATTCAGTTAAAAACCGATTCACTTCTAAACTTACAACGTCGATCTTAAGCTACTACTCCCTCCCCTGTTTCCTTTTCGCTTTTTGCTTACTGGCGCTCTCTCCCCCGGAAGTTCGGGCACAGGATGCAGTCTTAAAACATTCCTACACCTTTGATGATGGAACGGCCAAAGACGTCGTTGGCGGAGCAAATGCGGCATTGAATGGCGGGAAGATCATCAACGGAGAGTATGTCGCTTTTTCGCAGGGACAATTCATTTTGTTACCGGCCAGTGAAATTGCGCTTAACAGCTATCCTTCCCTCAGTCTGGAAGCTTACCTGGGAGCCGGGCACCTGAATGCTTATTTCACCATGTTGTCTTACTTTGGAAATTCAGTTGGCCCCTTTGGGACAAACTACCTGTTTCAATCGCTTGCCAATGGCGGAAAAAGTGTTACCGGCATCTCCTGCAAGAACGACCAAACGCCCTGGGCCACTTCTTCCTATGTATTTGGCAACCTGACGAATGATGCTAGGTACCACCATGTGGTAAGCACTTTCGATAATCATGAAATGAAGTTTTACATTGATGGTGTTTTAGTCGACCAAAACACGGTTGATGAATTCCCCAACAATGAAATTGCCAACCTCAGCAACCAGTTTGCCTATTTGTGTAAATCGGGCTATATGCAAGATCCCACCTGGTTCGGCTCTGTCGATCAGTTCAACATTTACGAAGGTGTTCTGGATGCAGCCACCATTGCTAACTCTGCAAAAAATTACCAGGCAGGTTTGAGAGAAATCCCTGCGGAAGTCAAAGAACTGCTCAGCAATGTATTGGTTAACCCGGGATTTAAACCTGAAAGCGACTTGTCGGATGAATTTATGCAATCGTACAAGCAAGGTAAATTTGTGGTTTACCCCACCGTTATCCGGACACCCGATTCAACCGCCTTTTCCCCAAGCTCGGCAAAGGCATTTGCTGAATTACTGGCAGCTGATTTGGATTTAAATGCGGAATTCAACGAAACAGTACTCAGTCCCGGGGAATTGGAAGGTCAGGGCCAATTCGACTTCTTCAATAACGACATGAAACGATTGGCCAGTGGAATTCAGGAAGAAGGCACCAGCGCTGACTACTATGTGATCCTGGAAATTCTGTTTCCGCCCCGGCAAGATGAAACGGTAAATGTTTTCGGTATTCATATTCTTGTGTTAGACAAGGATACGGAGAATGCTTTTTCGTTTTTGCTAAATGCGCATCACGACTACTTTGCTTACAACAGTCTGTCGGCAGCAAATGCTGACGCTGACAACCTGGAGGCATTGAAACTGAAATGTGCCCGGGTGGCTTTCGATGCTTTCAAGAAACAGATTGAATATGCGGAATAAGGAATCGAAAGAATGTAAAAATATAAAACGTCATTGCGGGCAGAGGAAGCAACAGATCGCTTCATCCTTCGTCCGCGCAATGACGTTTCTTATTCTTTACCCGATCATCCGACATTGAAATATTCCTATTTCGTTTTATCCGGTGCCTCCGGAATAGCCGGTAGTGGCTTGTATTCGGTTTTTACTTTTTCGTTGATTCGCTCAATGGCTTTATTCAACTGGGCATCGTTACCCATGTATTCCTGGTACGGATCATTATCCTGCACCATGTCGGGTTCAACGCCATGTCCTTCAATAATCCATTTACTTTCTTCGGAAGAGAAAGAGGCAAACTCGGGTTTCCGCAAATCAGCGCCATCAACAAAGGGCAACGATCCGCTGATCCCTACAACTCCACCCCAACTGCGCGTACCGATAACCGGTCCGAGCTTGTAATGTTTGAAACCATAGGGGAACAAGTCACCATCCGACGCGGAGTATTTGTCGATCAACAGAACTTTGGGCCCTACCATCATCTTGGTTGGCACCGGCGTTGGATGTTTGTAGTTCCTGCGGGTGTTCTGCCGCTGAACTTCGCGTTGCAGACGTTCAAGAATCATTGGCGAAACATTTCCGCCGCCATTTCCGCGGTCGTCAATAATCAAGCCTTTCTTATTTAACTGCGGATAGAACAAACGGGCAAACATGTTTAAGCCTTCAGGCCCCATATCGGGAATGTGGATGTACCCCACTTCTCCGTTTGTCGCTTTGCTGACTTTCTCAATGTTGGTTTGAATCCAGTTGTAATAATACAATTCCGCTTCATCAGCAATTGGTTTCACTAATACCTTGCGTGCTCCTTCTTCGCTGGCTTTGCTGTTCAAACTGAGTTCAACTTCCTGATCGGCCTTGCCAACCAACATCGCATACAAGTCGTTGGTCGTTTTTGTGCTAATGCCGTTCACCGCCACAATGTATTCACCAACTTTGGCGTCCACACCAACTTCGGTTAATGGCGAACGCAACTTTTTGTCCCAGTTGGCTCCCTTCAAAATCTCGTTAATTTTGAAATAGCCCGAAGCATCGGCACCAATTTTTGCGCCTAACAAACCTGTTTTAATACGCTCCGGTTTCGGGCGTTCGCCGCTCTGCACATAGGCGTGTCCAACATTCAACTCACCAATTAATTCACCAATAAGGTAAGTCAAATCATCGCGGTGGCGAACAAAGGGAACCAAGACTGAATATTTGTCGTGCATCGCTTTCCAATCCAAACCATGCATGTTCTCCACGTAAAAGAAATCGCGCATTTGTCGCCAGCTTTCATCGTAAATCTGTTTCCATTCTTTTTGGTAATCCACCCATACTTTCATGTTCGACAGATCGACTGTTTCATCCACTTTCACCGGTCCTGAAGGCAACGGAATAACGCTATACTTACCGCCCTCACGCACAATCATTTTTTTCTTGTTGGCTGTAATTCCGTAAGTGAATTTCCCGAGCTCAGTTTCTTTCTTATCCTTCAAATCGTACATCTTGGTCTGCCGTCCGTTGCTGTATTCCGTATAGTAAACCTTGTCGTTAACCAACTGCACATTGTAATACCCCGACGCTTTTACGGGCAACGAAACGATGCGGTCTTTAAGTCCGTCGAAGTCGATTTTCACCGTTTTATCAGCCGCTTTTGCTGACTCTTTACTGTCTTCTTTTTTATCGGCCGAGCCTTCTTCTTCCACCTTCACGGTGTCGTTTTCCAGTGCAAAAGGAGAAGTCGTCTCTTGCGACAAAATCGCTAAGTAAACGCGTGACATGTCCGAATAAGAATGATTCCATTCGGTATGGCTATACGTTGGGTTGAAGTCGCGTTCGGAAACGAAAACAATGTATTTCCCATCGGCCGAGAAATTTGGAGAACCACTGTCGTACCAGTTGTCAGTTACATCGTTAACGTCTTTGGTGTCGAGGTTATAAACTGAAACGGTCGAAAAATCATTGTCGGTCGGCTTACTGAAAACAATCCACTTGCTGTCGGGTGACCAGTTGTACGCTCTGATCTGACCGTATTCCGATTCGTACGCTGTTGTCACCTTTTTGCTTTCAACATCGACGTACTTCAGGCGCAATTTCCGATCCGCCCACATGATCTTTTTGCTGTCGGGCGACCACTCCAGGGTAAATTTATAAGTGTCAGCACCATCCGTCAGTTGAATGGCCGTGGCTCCTATTTTGGCTTCCTTCATGTACACTTCAAATTCACCGGTCTCATCCGACAGGTAGGCAATATATTTACCATCGGGCGACCAGGTCGCTTCGCGTTCGTGTACTCCGGTTGTTTGAGTCAGGTTTTCAGTTAATCCTTTGTCGGCCGGAACACTGAACACATCACCACGCGCACTAAACAGCATTCGTTCGGCATCAGGCGAAGCATCGACATTAAAAATTTGTTTCGAAGCGTCTTTCCATTCATTGCGGGCATACAAAAAGTCGTTGTTGATATACACCGGAACTTTCACCGGCGTTTTATCCGTCACATTCATTTTATAGATGTAACCACCATTCTCAAACACGATCTCGTCGCCACCAATTGATGGAAATTTCACATCGTAGGTATCAAAATTGGTGACCTTTTCGGTTGTTCCGGTTTTCGTGTTGTACACAAAAATGTTCATCGTGCGGTCACGATCCGACAAGAAGAAAATCTCGTCGCCCGCCCACATGGGGAAAATATCCTGCGCATCATTGTTGGTGACATTCTTTATTTCCTTCGACTTAAAATCAAAGGTCCAAACATCGTCAGCCATTCCGCCTTTGTAATATTTCCAGGTACGGAATTCACGGAACACCCGGTTGAAAGCCAACTTTTCACCATCGGGCGAGAAGCTGCAAAAACCACCTTCAGCTAAAGGCAGTTCCGCTGAAAGTCCACCTGTTGCCGACACTTTAAAAAGCTGCCCTTTGAAGGAGTTGAAACTTTGCTTCCGCGACCGGTAAACAATCTCTTTTCCATCGGGCGACCAGGCCATCACAATGTTGTTTGGCCCCATGCGGTCCGACACCAAATCGCGATCAAGCGTTGCAGTATACGTCAACCGTTGCGGAGCACCACCTTCGGCAGGAATTGTAAACACTTCGGTATTGCCATCATATTGCCCTGTAAAAGCAATGGTTTTTCCATCGGGTGAAAACCTGGCAAACATTTCATAGCCAATATCGGAGGTCAGCTTTCGGGCTGTTCCGCCATCCGCCGGAACGGTGTACAAATCACCGGCATAGGTAAACACAATTTGATTGCCCATTATCGCGGGAAACCGCAATAACCGGGCTTCCTGATCAGCGGCATGGCTCACCACCGCCATCGAAAGGAACGTGAGTAAGAAAACTAAACATCGTTTAATCATAGGAATCTATTTTGTGATAATTGTTAAAATCAATTTTGACCTTCTTTAAGCTATATGTAGACAAACTGCCGATAAATTACAGTTAAGTAGCTGGAAAATCACATTAAATGAATGCAAAGAATAAGTTTCGGGGGCGTTCTGCGCACATCTTTTGGCTGATGATTTTGCAACTTTGCCGCACATTCAATAGAATGCTAGAAGTTAATCAGAAAACAAAAGATAAACAATGATTGAATTTTGGTTGATCAGACACGGAGAAACGGTGGAGAACGCGCAAGGCATTTGTCAGGGACAAACACCGGGAACCCTCAACGAAGAAGGAATTTTACAAGCCAAGGCTGTTGGTGAGTATTTAAAAGAGGAACAGTTTGACGTCGTTTATTCCAGCGATTTGCTGCGGACGATGAAAACCACGGCAGAGATTACCAAATTTCATCCGGAGAATGAAATTATTCCCGAACCGCTGTTGCGTGAACGCTACCTGGCCGCCTGGCAAGGAAAACCATTCCCCAAAAACTGGAAAGACTTGGACCTTCCGGAAGGAGCCGAAACCAGCGACGATTTGATTGAACGGGCCAAGAAATTCATCGCCATCCTGCACGAAAAACACGAAGGACAAAAAGTAATGGCCATGAGCCATGGCGGTTTGATTCGGGCCTACTGGACCGTACTAAACGGCCTCAACAATTCGGAGTACTACAACTGGGAAGCTCCGAAAAACACGTCCATCAGTCGTTTTGAATTGTATCCCGACGGAACTGTAAAAACCATTGTCCGCAACCTGGCCGACCACACGAAGCTGGTTACTGTAGAAGCCAATGGCAAAAACACGAGCGACTGGCAATTGTAACGTATTCGTTTAAAATAGAACAGACCGATTAAAGGGAATGAAATTGCATGAAAATTTCATTCCCTTTTTTGTAATTATTCGGGAAAGTTGGTGACCAATTAACCGACTTAAAAAACCAATATCACAACAAACCATTCACCTTTAACCCCTGATTCATGAAGCATCTATTTCTTCTGGTAACGGCCCTGTTTTTTTTCTCAGGCGCATCCAAACTCATTGCGCAAAACAGCGCTGTCTTTGATCAACACCAGGCATTCAATCCCAACCTGATGACTTACCCGGAATCACCCTATCGCAGTGCAAGTGGTATTCCGGCCGCAAACTACTGGCAAAATAAAGCCGATTATCAGATTAAGGCTGAGCTGGACACAACAAACCATGAGATTAAAGCAAGCGTGATCCTGACGTACACGAATAACAGCCCGGATCAGCTATCGTATTTGTGGCTCGAACTGGGACAGAACTTATTTCAGGAAGGCTCGCGCGGAAGTTTCAGCCAGAGCGCAAAAACCGACGCCGGTGGTTTTCAGTTTGACGAAATCAACGTAGTGCGGAAAACAGAATCAATTCCTGCAGATTACTTAGTTGACGACACCCGCATGCAAATCAGGCTGAATGAACCTGTACCCGCAAAAGGCGGTGGTATTCAGCTTAGCTTTCAATACTCTTTCAAAATAAGCAACACCCAGTTTCGCACCGGCCTGGCAGCAACCAAAAACGGAACCATTTACGATGTTGCCCAATGGTATCCGCGGATGTGCGTGTACGATGATATTCGGGGATGGAACACCCTTCCTTACCAGGGAGCCGGTGAGTTCTATTGCGAGTATGGCGATTTCAACTACGAGATCACCTTGCCTGCCGATCTGATTGTTGTTGGCTCGGGCGAGTTGACAAACCCGGAAGAGGTGCTGACCAAAAAGCAAGTTAACCGTTTGCAAAAAGCCAGGACAACCGACGCGACTCAGTTTATTATTACCCCGGACGAAGTGGGAACAAAATCAGCGCGGCCTCAAGGCACCGAAAAACGATGCTGGAAATTCACCATGACTAACAGCCGCGATGTCGCGTGGGCTGCCTCAAAAGCCTATGTGTGGGATGCTGCAAAAATAGATCTCCCGGAAGGGAAAACAGCTTTGGCCATGTCGGTTTACCCAATCGAAAGTGTTGGCGACTCGGCCTGGTCCCGCTCAACGGAGTACCTGAAACACTCCATCGAACACTTCTCGTCGTGGTGGTTCCCCTACCCATACCCGGTAGCCATTAACATTGCCGGTCCAGTAGGCGGAATGGAATACCCCGGCCTGTGTTTTTGCAGCTGGAAATTCAACTCAGCCAAGGTAACTTATTTTGTCACCGCTCACGAAATCGGGCACAACTGGTTCCCCATGATTGTGGGATCGAACGAACGTCGCCATGCTTTTATCGACGAAGGCTTCAACACTTTCATCGACATTTATGCGCAGGATGATTTTAACAACGGCGAATTTGCCCCCAAACGAGATGGCGAATACGACCCGGAAGGTAAGAACCCGGCTCGCGACATTGTCCCGTACATGATTCGCCCGGATGCTGAAAGCCTGGCTAACCTTCCCGATGTGCTGCAACAGAAATATTCGCACACGCTCAGTTATTATAAATCGGCTCTGGGATTGGTGATTGCCCGCGAATACATTTTAGACACCGACCGTTTTGATTATGCTTTCCGCGAGTTTATCCGCCAATGGGCTTTTAAACACCCGGCTCCAAATGACTTTTTCCGACTCATGAATAATGCTGCCGGTGAAGATCTGAACTGGTTTTGGAATGCCTGGTATTACCAAACATGGACACTCGATCAGGCAGTGACCAAGGTCGAATATACGGAAGATGCACCAGCGAAAGGCGCAAAAATAACGCTGAAAAACCTGCAACAAATGGTGATGCCGGTCAAACTGAAGATCAAAGAGGAAAACGGAACGGAAACGGTTGTTGAACTGCCGGTTGAAGTTTGGCAAAAAGGAAGTCCTTATGTGTATCCGTTCGCCTCGAAAAGCAAAATTATTTCGGTTGATGTTGATCCCGACATGCAACTACCCGACATTGATGATAGTAACAACCACTGGCGCGCCGATGGACATTCACTAAGTAAAAAATAGATCGCAACAATCCATTCGAAATAGATAGAGGTAGCTTCCAAACGAGGCTGCCTCTTTTCATTTAATCGTTAGTTGTTCCGCTCAATGTATCTCTGAAACCAATACCGGATTTAATTTCAGTCGATTGCGCTCAACACCACGAGTTTCAAAAACCGCTGTAAACGAAGCATCACGCCCGTCGAAATAACGAGTGGCAAAAGCCTGCGCTGAATCTGCATTGGTGAAATATTCAACCGTCGCTTTCACGCCAATATCGTGATCGGAGAAAAACAGGAAACGAGCGGTCTGCTTGGGTCCGCTCATACGACTGACTATCGCATATTCAGAGACCAGCCCTTCAGTCGACAGGTTAAATTCCTGTTGTGGCTGAATGGAATCACCTGAAAACTGCAGTCGATTGCCCTGAAGGTTGAAGGCCCGATTGCCTTCATTAAAAAGACGAATAAACTTATTCTCGTTTTTCAGCGGCCCCACATAAATTGAGTTGCCCTCAATAATATCTGAGTAGCTTGAATTCGATGAGAAACGAATGGTAAAATCAGCTTCATTTCGCTGAAAAAGCGCGGCTAATTCTTTGGTTGCAAAGGCAGCCATGCCGGTTGTATAAAAATAATTGGCGGGCTCAACCTGATTCTTTAGCTCGGGATGTTTTTCCAGGAAAGCATACACTTCATCCAGACTGTTAATGTTGTAATCGCGAAACCAGCCGTGTGTTCCCGTTGCCAATTCGCCCATCAATCCATACGAGTCACCGATAACCAAACTGGTGGAAGCATCGTTATCGAAGAAGCCTTTCCAAAAAAATGGTGCCGGTTCCGGCCTGTTCACCAAGAAAAATATCAGCCACGAAAGCAATAAAGCAGAGAGCAAGATTGGCACTAAAAAACGCCTGCGATTCCGAACCGGTTTTTCAATTTTGTTTGGCACAAAATCCACCCGGTACTGCCCTTTTTCAATCACCATCCGCCAGGCATCTTCGGCCCCTTCATCCTCATAGTAATTGTCGAGCTTCTTGCGCAAATTGTAAATATTTACCCGAATACGCGCATTCCCACTTTCCGCGTCAAACTTATCACCAAGCAGATCAACCCCAATGCTGGTCTCCTTCAAATCGGCTCCGGCCAAGGTCGAATTAACCAGGTATTCGAGCAAAACACTACTTGTCGGCGACTTGGCAAAAGTGCTGGTCGACAAGACATGCTCCAGCAGCCTTTTTTTCGCTATATGATCAAGATCGTTCATTTCAAAAGAGTTGACTATCGAATTTAACCGTTTCAAGTACCGTTAAACGGACGTTAAAAGTACGATTCTGCGTTAAATTTACTTGCTTTAATCTAGAATTTGAGAACATTCATTTGTAAAAACCTGCATTGAAGCAGAAAACCAGTCAAACCGATTCTCAAAAACTCAAATAGTCGTTCCTTATATAAAACTGATAAAATGAAAACAAAGCTCTTTTTCCTGATCTTGATGCTGGGCAGTTTACTGACACAAGCCCAACCGAACTTCATCACCAATGTCAACAGCCGGACCAATACCAGTCTCGGCGGCAAATGGAAATACATCATCGACCAGTACAGCACCGGCGCCATCGGCTTTTCGCCTTTGTATGAAAACAAGAAACCGAAAGACAAAACCGACCGGGTGGAATACAGTTTCGACGATGCACAAAGCCTTTGGGTGCCGGGATCGTGGAATGCACAGAAAGATGAATTGTACTATTACGAAGGAAGCATGTGGTACCGCAAAACCTTCGTCTTCCAACCGAAATTGAAAAACTCACGGGTGTTTATTTACGTGGGGGCAGCCAACTATAAAACGCAATACTCTTTTAACGGCAAAAGACTGGGCGAGCACGAAGGCGGGTTCACACCTTTCAGCTTCGAGGTAACAGACCTGATTAAAGAAAAGGACAACTTTGTGATTCTGGGTGTGAATAATCGCCGTGAACCCGATTACATTCCGGGCATGGTGACCGACTGGTACAATTACGGTGGAATTACCCGCGATGTAAAACTGGTAGAAGTTCCGCAAACATTTATTGACGATTTTACGGTGTCGCTAAAAAAAGAAACCGTTGCCGCGAAAGAAAAAGAGATTGAAGGCGAGCTGACTTTAAACGGAGACCAGCTACCGGCTGAAGCTCGTGTTTCCATTCCTGAACTGGGACTGGAGCAAATGGTTCAAATTGGTGACAACGGAAAAGGAACCTTCAGTTTCAAATCAAAAAAGCTGGATTTGTGGAGCCCCGAAAATCCCAAATTATACACCATCACGCTGTCTGCCGGCGAGGACGAGCTGTCGGATCAGGTTGGCTTCCGTACCATTGAAACCAAAGGCAAACAAATTTTGCTGAACGGCCAGCCAATCTTCCTGCGCGGTATCTCCATTCACGATGAAAACCCGATCCGTGCCGACCGAGCTCATTCGGTTGATGACGCCAAACTACTGTTGGGATGGGCCAAAGAACTGGGATGTAATTTTGCCCGTCTGGCACATTACCCACATCAGGAAAACATTGTTCGCATGGCGGACCAACTGGGAATTCTGCTTTGGGAAGAGCTGCCGCTGTATTGGGGAATTAACTGGCAAAGCGAGTCGGTACTCGAAAATGCCAAGCGCCAGTATGCCGAAGTCATTCGCCGTGATAAAAACCGGGCCGCGACTATTATCTGGAGTATTGCCAACGAAACCACTCCGGGCGACTCCCGCAACAAATTTCTGGGTTCGGTTGCCGACTATGTTCGTGAGCTCGATTCGACCCGCTTGCTGAGTGCGGCCTGCAAAAAAGATTTAGCTGTTGACGGACATCCCGACAACGATTACCTGGTGAGTGACCCAATCGCTGAGAAACTGGATATCGTCAGTTTCAACGAATACATTGGTTGGTACGGTGGTGCTCCGGAAGAAAGCCGCAAGAAGACTTTCATTATCGCCTACGACAAACCGGTTATCATCAGTGAATTTGGCGGCGGTGCGATCCAGGGTTTCCATGCTGACTCGACAACCCGCTGGAGCGAAGAATACCAGGCCTATATGTACAAAGAAAATATTGACATGTTTGAGCGTGTTCCGGGCTTATCGGGAATGACCCCCTGGATTTTGGCGGACTTCCAATCGCCATTGCGCCAGTTACCCAATGTACAGGATGGCTGGAATAGAAAAGGCCTGATATCGGAAACCGGCCAAAAGAAGAAAGCGTTCTTTGTGCTGCAGAAATACTACGAGCAAAAGAGAGAAGCCGTGAAATAAATAGATCTTCCGGTGAACTAAAATCACCGTTAGGAAGATACCCCATTTGATGGCTGGCACCTTATTAATTATGGTGTCAGCCATTTTTCATTCAAAACAGGAGACTAACAGGCCACACAAAACCTGTAACCCAATCCCCTATTCCAATTTTTTCAGACTGGCAAATAGCCCGTCATCAAGCGCTTCCGGGTCTTTGCTGTATTTGACGACAAATTTCTGCAATTCCTCCGTCGATGCCGTCAACAGGTAGTTTCCATCTTCCACCTCATATTTTATATCCAACTCCCCTTTTTTTGCCAGATCCTCCAACCATCCGGGATCGAACCAACGAATTACAGCCTGTTCACCTGTCAAGTCCAGGCAAGCAAAACTATGGACCGGCACCACATGCAGATCAAAAAAATCAGGTCCGTTATCAGCTGAGCTTCGGTATTCTTGCAGAAAGAAATCAAGGAAATACTGTCCTTCCAGCTTAATCAAGTGAACTTTGAAACTGGATGCTGACAGCTCCGTTTCTCCTTTTCCGCTCAGTCGCAACAAGTACGCCGTGCTGTCCACATTTTCGGGAACAGCTTCTCCTTTAAAGTCAAAGGAAAATTGCCAAACCGTACTGTCATCTTCAAGCCAACTCCCCAACAACAGGTCGTTCGCAAATAAATCCTTCTCCGTGTACAAGGGGTGGTATGAAACGACAATGCACGAACAGACCAGAAACAGTAAAAAAACAGCGGAATACTTCGAGATTGTTTTCATGGCAAAACGATTTTAGTTAATAAACAGAATGTATATCCGGTCGATATTCCGAAACAAAAATGTACAGAACAGCGACCATTTGTGAACTTTCGATTATAGAAATAAAATCCATCCCTTCGATCAATCATCTAATATACGATCTTATCAATTGAAAATTAAATTTTAACAATCAATTGCTTACGATTTAAATTAACGCTCTCCCGTTTCACCCGAATGAAAACCCAAACAAGTTACTTGCACATTATCGGCTTAACATTTGCACGATTATTGTTCTAATGAATAACAAATAACTTATCTTTATAGGAATCGACCTAGAAACGCTTTTTCAAGCATCGTCGATTAACATTAACAGGCATTTTCGTTGCGTAAAAAAAGCCAACGATCTATTTATTCACCCTAAAACAAATCTTATGATTAGAGATTACAGATTCTACGCATCAGCATCAAACAACTACAAGGCGCCAATTCCGCAACCAACAGATGATGACGAAGATCCGGACACGGATACTGGTGATGGCGGTAAAAATTAATCCAAAGATGTAGAAGGGGAGTTCGATGAACTCCTCTTCTATTTTATACTCACCAAAAATCACTTCCGGTCATCACACGATCTGAAGAATCATAAATCTTCTCCTTCGGCTATTGAACTGCTTAGATTTTTGTATATTCAATTTTCAAAACCGTTTTCAACAAGCAGCCCCAATGTTCAAGTATCCCCCTGTACTTATTTTTTTACTTTTAACAATGCTCAGTCTGGCTTCAAAAAGCCAGGATATTAGAGATACTGCAGACTACCGGGCATTAGTAGAACAAGCCAATTCCATTGCCAATTCCAAACTCGACAGCGCACTTATCCTTTATCTGAACATCGCTAAAGACACAGAAAAAGCCGGCTACCAACAGCTGAACTGGGAGGCTAAGATGAAAGCCGGGGCAACCTATTCCGATCTGGGAAAAAAAGACAGCGCACTGCTGATTCTTCAGGATACCTATCGTGAAATTGCAGCACAGCGAGACAGTGCCTACCAACTGAAGGTGTTAATTAAACTGGCCGATTACTATGCTGATAATTACGAATTCGAACGGGCAATCATTCACTTACTGGACGCACAAAAGCTGATGACCAATTCGACGCCTTTTCCCCTCCGGTTCGACGTATTAAACACGCTGGGGCAGGTGCACAAGAAAATGAAGGACTACACTTCTGCATTGAAGTATTACAGACTATTGGAAACAGATTTCTTTTACCAGCTGAATGATTTTGATCGGTTCCTGGTATTTATGAACATCGGGAATGTTTATTTGGAGACGAAAGATTATGCCAAAACCGAAGAGTTATATTTAAAGGCCTATGCCGAAATTCAAAAGATCGACGACAGTGCAAATCTCGCTCTTATTACCTACAACCTAGGCAATCTCTATTTCAAACAACGGAAGAACATTCAAGCCACAAAATTTGCAGAAAAAGCACTGAAGAGTTACACCGTCATTGGCAATAAAGTCTATATCGAGTTCTGTTACCGACTTTTGGGAGCCCTGCAATATCGTTTCCGAAATTTTCAGGCTGCTGAAAAATATTACCTTAAAGCACTTCAAATCGCAAACGAAATTGACAACCGAAACTCGTTGATCGGCAATTACCTTAACCTGGCCATGAACTACCGGGCCTGGGGCAAGTCGACCGCCGATACCGCGAAATACGAAAAGGCCTGGAAGTTCCACAAGATGTGGGCAAACCTGAAGGACAGCCTCTACCAGTCAAATCTGGCTAACCAAGCATTGGAACTGGAAAAAAAATACGAAACGGAAAAAAAGAATGCGAAAATTACCATGCTGGAGAAAGACAACCAGCTACAGGCCGACGAACTCATACTGGAACAACAACAGCGCAGATTTATGTGGATCGTTATTGCCCTGATGACCATTATCATCGGCGTGGTGGTCTATTTCATGGTGTACTTCCGACGCGTGAACGACCAGCTAAAACGTCAGAGCCGGTTAATTTTCGACCAGAAAGAGCAAATCACCGACCAAAACATACAGCTTCAAAAAGCGGTTAACACGCAAAACAAACTGTTTGGTATTATTGCCCACGACCTGCGAAGCCCGTTGGTTTCGGTTAACAACTTTGTGCGTCTGCTGAACTATTACATTGCAGACGGTCGTTACGATAAGATTACCAGGATGGCGAAGGAAATGGATCGAAAAAACGATCAGGTTCTGGAATTGACCGACAATTTGCTGAATTGGGCCAGAAGTCAATCCGGAGGGCTGACTCCAGTCCTGCAACATATTAGCCTGAATGAAATTTTAGACGAATGCTACGAACTGTATCTTCCGGTTGCCGAGCGAAAGGAAATCAGTCTTGAACTGGAGGCAGAGGGGAACTGCCTGCTTTGGGCCGACCGCGATATGGTGCGCACCATTTGCCGCAACCTGATTAACAATGCGCTAAAGTTTACGCCTCAAAAAGGAACCGTCCGTTTGAACTACAGTTGCACCAAAACAGAAGCCCGGGTTTCGGTAAGCGATACCGGGATGGGTATCAGCCCCGACCGGCAAAAGCGCTTGTTTAACGTGAGTAAAGAAGACGTGCGCAACGGAACAGACGGCGAAAGAAGCAGTGGCCTGGGACTGTCGGTTTGTAAAGAGTTCTGCGAAATCCTGCACGGAAAAATCAGTGTTCGAAGTCAGGAAAACACCGGCAGCACCTTTACGTTCACGATGCCCTTGTATGCCGACGAATTGAAGGAACTGGCTGCTTTGGACATTCCGGACTAAGCCCGAAAAAGGATCACCGATAACTGAAAACCGATTCTCCGAATTCCGCAACAAAGTATCGTTCACCAACTTTGAGTTTGGAAATTTTGATACATCCCCATCATATTTCATATAATTTAACAGGTTAAATACCGTTTATTCTTTTAACAAAGTTTAATTTTAAGCTCATTTATTAAATATTTATTTATGAAGACTTACAAACCTTATCTTGCCCTAACCAAGGGCACCAGTGGTAACTATACGCTCGATGCCGTATTTCAATGCCCAAAAACGCAAAACATTGTCAGCATCGACCAACAAGCAATTACTACAAACGGGAAAACATACTGGGGTGTTATCGTCAGCGTTTCAAGCGACATCCAGCTGATGTGCGGGCCGGAGCTGAATGTACTGTTTACCTCAGTTGCTATTGATGCTTCCGCCAGCAGCTATGGAACCGTTAAATGCATTGTCCAGCAAACTAAGTCAGGAGAATTCGGAGACCCTGAAGATGAGGAAACCGATATCGACTTCGGAGACGGAAACTAAAGCATTCTATTCAAAATAGAGGTAAAAGGGAATTCATCGAATTCCTTTTTTACTTTCTACTAAACAGATTAATTCTCCATTAAGCCAACATTCTCAGTTTCCGATAAAATGAACTTAATTTGTTTTTGTATCTTCATGCTTTCATAATCATTCAACACAGTGTAAGCTATGTTTAGGTTCGCCACGATGCTAATCTTCTTTTTGCTCTCGCTTTCCTCCCAAAATATTCGTGCACAAGAAAGTATGTCGCCTGATAGCAGCATTTTGAACCAGCTAATCAAGCAAGCTGAGACATTGGCAGATACTCAATTGGATAGTGCTCTGATTTTAAATCGGCAAATCAGTATAGAAGCGGCCAAAGCCAACCTCGACCAGTTGGTCTGGGAATCACGCTACGAAGAAAGCGATCTTCTGAACAAACTGGGACATAAAGACAGTGCCTTGATTATTTTGGATGACCTGAAACGCGAAGCCGAAGCACTGTCGGATTCAACGAGGCAAATCAAAGCCCTGACAAGAATTGCCTCCATAGAACAGCTATCCTACGACTTCAAACCAGCTATTGCCAATTTACTGGAGGCTCAGAAATTTTTAACAAGATCAACTCCTTTCGATCTACGTTTCAATCTCATTAATACACTCGGCCAGACACACCGAAAAATGAAGGATTATGACAGCGCCCTAAAATATTACCAAATTCTGGAACATGACTTCTTTTACCAGCTTTCCACTCGGCAAAAATACCTGGTCTACATGAACAACGGGAATGTGTTTGCGGACCAAAAAGACTACGCAAAAACTGAAGAGTATTTCCAGAAAGCCTATCAAGAATGTATCCAGCTGAATGAACCAGAACAACTGGCCCAACTAACTTATAATCTTGGAGCTCTGTACTACCGTCAACAAAGGTACAAAGAGGCCTCAAGCTATAGCAACGAGGCACTCGAGGCATATGTTGAAATAGGTGATCAACTGCGCATCGAACGCTGCTATCGCGTACTCGGTGCAATTCAATATGACCAGGGAAACTACTCGGTCGCCAACCAATTCTATCTAAAAGCATTGGAGATTGCTCAAAAGATAAATAACCCAAAATCAGTGCTGGGCAATTACAAAAATTTATATCTCAGTAATTATCTGAAAGCTAAATCGGAAAAAGACACAGTAGCTTACCGGGAATCAATAGTCTATGCTTCAAGGCTAATGAACCTAAAAGACAGCCTCTATCAAACCGATTTAACCAACCAATTATTGGAACTGGAAAAAAAATACGAGACAGAAAAGAAGAATGCTGAAATTGATCTGTTAAGCAAAGAAAACCAGTTGCAGGCCGACGAGTTGCTGCTGGAACGCCAGCGCCAGCAATTCATGTGGATGGCCATCGGCCTGTTAACCCTCGTGGTATCGGTGGTTATTTATTTCATGTTTTACTACCGCAAGGTGAGCGCCATGCTGCAACGCCAAAGCCGGTTGATCTTCGACCAAAAAGAACAGATCACCTCCCAGAATGTGCAATTACAAAAGGCTGTCAATACCCAGAACAAGCTCTTCAGCATTATCGCGCACGACCTGCGCAGCCCGCTGGTGTCGGTGTCAAACTTTGTGCAATTACTGAACTTCTACCTGCGCGATGGCCGCTACGAAGACATTACCCGAATGGCGAAGGACATGGACCGGAAAAACGAACAGGTACTCGAGCTAACCGACAATTTGCTGCACTGGGCACAAAGCCAGTCGGGCGGACTAAAACCTCAATTGCAGCGCATTAATCTGAATGAGATCCTGGATGAATGCTACGAGCTATACCTGCCGGTTGCCGAACAAAAAGGAATTAAGCTTGACTTGAACAACGATGGCAACTGCTTACTTTGGGCCGACCGCGATATGGTGCGTACCATTTGCCGCAACCTGATTAATAACGCGCTGAAGTTTACCCACCAGGAAGGTAAAGTTGTTATTGCCTATTGCTATAACGATACGGAAGCCCGTGTTTCGATCAGCGACACCGGGCTGGGCATCAGCCCCGGGCAACTAAAGCGACTGTTTAGTCTTGACCAGGACGATGTGCGCTATGGCACCGATGGTGAAAAAAGTAGCGGACTTGGCTTGTCTGTCTGCAAAGAGTTTTGTGATATCATGCGTGGCAAAATTGAAGTAAGCAGTACCGAAGGGCTGGGTTCTACCTTCAGTTTCACCCTCCCTAAGTATTCGGACGAACTTCAGGAACTGGCTGCCGTGAAAGCACAACAAGCTGCGGCTCAGTCTGACCTTTAGTCCTCACCCCTCAGGCCGGCGTGAGCTTTCCGGCTGTTCTAAATCTGCAGAACCAGGACTATCCCATCACACACCATCATTATTCCATTGTGCTGCAAGAACATTCCAGAGGGCAGATTCCCTATTCCCTTTGGAATAATCGATATTCTCTATGGAATAGCTCTTCTGCTGTTTGGAATATCTATGGTTCCATGTGTCAGCAAGGCGATTCCATAGCTCACCATAGTGATTCTCGATGGAATACAATTGCGGCCTTCGAGAATATCTATTATTCCACGTGGCGCCAAGCCTCGGCGCAAAGGCAGAATGATTATTCCCGAACACTATATGCTTCCAAACAAAGTCATTTCTGTTCCATGGCGCAAAGGAGCAACCATGATCAGGCATTCATCTGCGAAGCGTAATTACTTGACCAAAAATCCATATTTTTCGCTGTAATGCAACATTTGCGCGGAATAATCCGACTGGTACTCCACGGCAACATCAGCAACTTGTCCGTTGCTGCCGGTCACCAGTTTCAGTTCGGGGTTCAGGAAACCGGCGTAGGGGGCAATATTCAGCTTTTTGAAACGCTCAAGCACTTCGCCATGTAGCTGGGGGTCTATTTTTACGGCATAGGCCTCAACCAAGGCTTTTGCGGCTTCGTAGTCGCCTTCCGACTTAATGCGCTGCACTTCGTTCAACAATTGTCCGAACAGTTCGCGCAACCGGGCATAGTCGTTAATCTGCACAACGGTTTTGCCATCCTTTTTTATCAGCTCCACCACCCCATCGGCTTTGCCATGCTCAAAAGCCCACCGGGTAATCAACTGCCGATTCCGCATGTGCGATTCTTCCAAATCTTTGCCTAGCTCAATACGCGTTAGCTGGGTAATCAAACCATTGCGCAAATAGGCATCATACTCTGCCTTGCCCGATTCAGCCGATGGAACCAGCCCCAACTGAAGCAGCTTTTCGTCGGCAATATAGTAGAGGGCAAACAAATCGGCCCGTGTTTCTTCCAGAGTCGAATAGTAATTCTTCAGATCTTCCGGTTTCACACCGGGCTGCATACGGCCCGAACCGTGCCCCAGGCACTCGTGCAGGTCGGTGTGCAGGTTGCCGGCCAATTGCCCAAACTCCCTGGCCCTTTGAATCTCCGCTTCCGAAGCGGCGAACTCCTCGAGCATGCCATTGCCCAGCGAATCCTGAAAATAAGCCTGCGTAATATTGTCGATGGTAACCGATTTGGAACCGAATTCCTCGCGAATCCACTCCGAGTTCGGCAGGTTAATCCCGATTGGTGTCGCCGGGTAACAATCGCCTCCCAGCATGGCCACATGAATCACTTTGGCACTGACGCCTTTCACCTCGGCCTTTTTAAATTTCGGATCGACCGGCGAATTGGCTTCAAACCAACCGGCATTTTCCGATAAAACAATCGCCCGCTTCGTTCCTTCCAGGTCCTTGTAATTCACAATCGACTCCCAACTGGCTTTGATGCCCAGCGGGTCGCCGTATATCTCAATAAAACCGTTCACAAAATCGACCAGCCCCTCGTTCTCATTGGTCCAGGCAATGCTGTAATCGTCGAACTGTTTCAGATCGCCACTCTCGTAATAAGCCACCAATTTGGCAATCACCTCTTTCTGCAAGTCGTTTTCAGCAAAGGGAGCGGCTTTCTTCAACCAGCCAACAATTTGTTGAATGGCCTTGCCGTATTTGCCGCCACAGTGCCAAACATCTTCCTTCAGTTCCCCGCCGTCTTTAACCAAGGTTGAATTCAGGCCGAAAGAAGGTGCATGTTCGGGAACGCTTTTGCGCTTCGCCTCATAAAAGGCTTCAGCTTCCTGCTGCTCCACCCCCTGATAATAGTTCATGGCTGAAGCTTTCAACAGGTCGCTGTTGCTGTCGAGGCTGATGCCTTTCGCATCCAGTTCCGGATTGAAAATCACATCCAACACGTGCGGTAATTCATCCTGAAAACTCAGCTCACTCAAATCCGCTTGCGCCAACAGTTGCTGAAACGCCTCTCGGCTCAGCGTTGGTTTAAACTTTTCGGTTGAATAATGATGATGAATGCCGTTGCCAAACCATACCTGTTTCAGGTAAAGGTGAAGGGCTTTGAATTCGTCCGAGTCCCTGTTCCCTGTAAAGCTCTTGTAAACTGTTTCCAGCAACTGGCGAATCTTCAGGTTCCAGCGGTTATTCTGGTCGAACAGAATATCGCGGCCACACAGCGCAGCCTGACTCAGGTAATAGATGTATTGTTTTTGCTGCAGGCTCAGCTTTTCGAAGCCGGGCAGTTCATAACGCAATATTTTTATATCGGCAAATTTTTCAACAAATACACTCATAATCAAATTCCGGGTTTCAAATTAAAAATTCGGGCTTTCGGGTTTGCAAGCCCTGACAAATACCCCACTACTTTTTCTCCATCTCCTCTTTCTGACGAGCCTGGTACTTTTCCTCAATTAAGCCTGACGATTTAATGCTTCGGCGCAACCATTCCAGCTTTATTGCGGCTCGTTCTTCTTTCGTCAAATGCCAGTCAATTTCTGGATCGTTCCGCAACTTCCACGTCAAATGATGTAGAATAACGGCTGCAGACACGGAAATGTTGAAGCTTTCAGTAAATCCGTGCATCGGAATTTTCAAAAACTCGTCAGCCTCGTTTTTTACCACATCCGAAATTCCGGTCAGCTCCGTTCCAAAGAAGAAAGCTGCTTTGCCTTTGCGCAGATCAAAATCTTCGAGGTTGGTATCGCCTTCATGTGGTGTTGTTGCCACAATGCGGTAACCATTGTCCCGCAACGCCCGAATCGCATCGAGGCTGTTATCGTCCTTTTTGCTATATGTTTTTACATTCAACCATTTGGTAGCTCCCATCGCAACCTCCCGATCAACCTCGAAGGTGTTGCTGTTTTCAATCACATGCGCATCCTGCAAACCGAAGCAATCTACCGATCGCATCGCCGCGCTGGCATTTTGCGGCTGAAAGATATTCTCAAGTACAATGGTAAGGTAACGGGTACGCTGATCCAGAACGCGGTCAAACAGGTCGTTTCGCTCGGGAGTGATAAATTCGGAAAGGTATTCAATGAGTTGATAATCCATTTTTAAAGCCAAGTTTGATAACGGCACAAAATTAAAAAAGGGAAGCTAAAATGCCTCCCTTTCCAATCTCTTTCTATCTAGAAAATCTTAGATTGCGTCTTCTAATTCAGCGCCAGGCTTGAATTTAACCACTTTCTTTTCAGGAATTTCAATAGGAGCACCTGATTGTGGGTTTCTGCCAGTTCTGGCACTACGTGTTGATACTGAGAAAGATCCGAAACCGATTAGGGCAACACGATCACCATTTTTCAATGCATCAGTAGTGGAAGCAACAAATGCATCAAGCGCTTTTTTTGAGTCAGCTTTAGTCAAACCGGCCTTTTCAGCGATGGCGTCAATTAATTGAGCTTTGTTCATAGGAAAACATGTTTAGGGTTAAAAAAATAAACTGATTATTATTATTTGTCTATTGACATAGTTACCATTATTTCTTCTATTATGCAACCCCCTCTTCTAAAACCTCAGTAAAATCAATGCTTTCAGTTGCTTTAATTTTAAGTTTCATAAAATTCTAAAATAAGATTTAAATATGCAAACCAAAAGAGGATTTTTTTTTTTTGAAAATGATACATTTTTTTTGGTCCAAATTTTTGCAGTTTAAAAATTTCGTCTACTTTTGCCGCCACAACCACGGAGAGATGGCAGAGTGGTCGAATGCGGCGGTCTTGAAAACCGTTGATCTTCACGGATCCGGGGGTTCGAATCCCTCTCTCTCCGCGAAACGAAACCGAAGCAAATTGCTTCGGTTTTTTTTGTTTTATCCCATTTGCAAGTCATATCTCTGATTTTTCTAAAAACATAATATACAACAGGTATTCGCCAATTCAAGCGCTAAAACGCCCTGTAAACACAAAAACAGGCTCTTTCCCTACCTGTAAGTTCAACTTAACTTTTCATATTGATACGGGGTCAGCAATTGCCGATTTGACGACATCCACCAATATTTACCATAAACATTCAATTCTTTGATCAATTCTCTGTCCGGAGGCTTGTCCCTGCAAAACCGATCCGGTTCCCACGAGAGCTTGCCGTGAAGGACTAATTGCTGATCATACGACGAAGATCTATGTACGAAAGCACCATTCTCCAGTTAATGCCGACAACTTCCCTTATCTGCCCTCTGGGCTTCCTAAACCGGAAAGTATAGGTCCGCATTCAAAACACGGCAACAAAAAGAAAGGCTGCCCTTTTGGGACAGCCTTCTGTATCGTGTGTTAGTCTTTAATCTTACTGCAAAAACGGTTCTCCGTTTACCATGACATTCTTCACAACTAAATTCTGAATTAATGACGTGTCAAGCGCTGCGCTTCCTGCTTCAATTTTCATATCTTCCAGTGTAATGTTGACCAAACGGTCGTATTCAGTAATTCCTACTTCCATGAATTTTTCGCACTTCAGATTGAAGTTCCGGAAAGTAATATTTTCTGATGACGAGATGGGAGGCGTCTCGCGTCCCTGCAAGTCAAAAAACTGACGCCAAGGGCGGATATAGATGGCCGTACGTGCCGTTCCCGAAATATTCTCCATCGTAATATACTCATATTTCTGAGGCGTATCGGGGCGCATTTTTAGGAAAATGATTCGGCTCACACCTTCAACGGTACAATTACGCACCAACACGTTTTTGGTATGAACAGACTCACTACCGCAAGTAAATGTTGAATGACAAAAGCCATAGGTGTTATCCTCAATCAGGATATTCTCATTCGGACCGTTGTTTGGATCTTCATCCGCCCAGGGACCTTTGCCGCCTTTCATGGCAATGGCATCATCGTTAACCGACATATAGCATCCTTTAACCAACACGTTAGAACAAACATCCAAATCCAAGGCATCTGAGCTAGGCGCAGGAACTGGTTCCTTCGGTGCAAAAATATTTAAGTTAAGCAACTTGGCATAGTTACACTGGTAAAGATGGGTCGTCCAGAAACCGGAATTGTGCAATTTGACATCCTGTAATTGAATACTGTCGCAACCCCAGATAAACACCAGGCGAGGGCGAGATACCTCCAGGTTAGTACATTTAGGATTTTCTTTCCGACGTTGCCAGAAAGCTTCCCAGTATTTCAAACCATTACCGTCAATTGTACCTTCTCCGGTAATTGTAAATCCGTCGACCTCGTATGCATTCACGAGCGCCGGAAAATAATCCAGGTTTTGACCTTCCATGCGTGACGGCATAATCGGATAATCGGCTATATCATCCGATCCCTTCAGCATACCACCTTTTTCAACATGTAAGTGCGTTCCGGGCTTAAAGAAAATGGCGCCACTTCGGAACGTTCCTTCAGGAACAACGATCACACCTCCGCCATTGGCCGAGACAGAATCAATCAGTTGTTGAATCGCAGCTGTGTTCAGGGTTGAATCATCAGCAATCGCGCCAAAATCGGCAATCGAATACATTTTACCCAATGTTGAAGGATCAATCTTGGTCGTATCTGAAAACCATTCGGGGATTGGAGTTCCATCAGGGAATACATCAGCGCTTACTGATTTTTTCTCCTGACAAGAGGAAAGGGACAAAGTCAGGCCAATAGCTAAAAAGCCAAAAAATGACTTGAAAGTCGATTTTTTCAAAATTCTCATCGTTTAAGTAATTGTAGTTAATAAGTAGTATCGTTGATACGATAGAAGCAAAAATAACAATACTTCTCAGTCTTTGAAAGAATTGGAGCCAATATCGACTCAAATTGCATTTTTGCAGCGACTATGCTCCCAATGACCAAACCGACAAATCGGCATCCACTTTCTCCTCAAATATTTAAACAGCCTTAAAATAAAGCTTCCTTCGATTTCGAACTAAAGCTGAATAACTGAATCAAAAAAAAGTTTCCAAAAGATAAATTGACTCTCAAAAACTTAAGGAAACCATCGAGCAAAATCCGTGTGATTTGGAATTATTTCTTAGGTTGTTTAGAACTTATTATTATATTTGCACTCGCAATTGAGAAACGGGTGTAGCTCAGTTGGTAGAGCACTGGTCTCCAAAACCAGGTGTCGGGCGTTCGAGTCGCTCCTCCCGTGCAAAAGCTGCTTTTTTAAGGCGGCTTTTTTCATTTAATATCCTCGCCATTTCGCTACATTGTTTCACAACATTTTTTAATCTTTCATAAACTACGTTTGACCAAAATTCGCTATAATTGCATAAAAGTATTTTTTACTTTTATAACGACTTGATCATTCGCAAAATTCAAACTATGAAACGAAACCAAATGACAAAATCACTCCTTTGCCTGCTAATGGCCATCACCTTTCATCAATACTCAAAAGCACAAAACCCGGTCATTACCGACAAATACACCGCCGATCCCGCCGCAATGGTTTATAATGACACCGTTTACTTATATGCTGGTCACGACGAATGTCCACCCGAACGCAATTTTTACGAAATGCACGAGTGGCTGGTCTACACATCAACGGACATGGTCAACTGGACTGAGCACCCTGTACCTTTGAAAGTTTCAGACTTTTCATGGGCCAAAGATGACGCCTGGGCAGCACAAGTGATTGAGCGAAACGGAAAATTCTATTGGTACATTACAACAACACACGCAACTATTCATGGAAAAGCAATTGGAGTTGCCGTATCTGACAGCCCTACAGGCCCCTTTCATGATGCGCTGGGCAAAGCACTCATCACAAACGACATGACCAAAGCCGCAACAATTAGCTGGGATGATATTGACCCAACGGTTTGGATTGATGACGATGGACAAGCATATTTGTTTTGGGGAAATACCGCCTGCTACTACGCCAAACTGAAGGAAAATATGATTGAGCTGGACGGGCCGATTCATACAATTGATTTACCAAATTACACTGAAGCACCCTGGATTCATAAAAACGGTGATAATTTCTACCTTTCATACGCCTATGAATTCCCCGAAAAAACAGCCTATGCTATGAGCAAGAGCATTGAAGGCCCATGGGAGTTTAAGGGAATTCTAAATGAGCTTGCCGGAAATTGCAATACCAACCACCAGGCTATTATCGATTACAAAGGAAAAACCTATTTCATCTACCACAACGGCGGAATTCCAACGCAAGGACAAAGTTTTCGCAGGTCGGTGTGCATTGATGAGCTTTTCTACAATCCTGATGGTACCATCAAACGCATTGTCATGACAAGCGAAGGCGTTCAGCCAGCCAAATAAGAAATCGTTATTAAATATTGAAAAGTGATCGGTTGATCACTTTTTTTTTGACCGTATTTCACATTATATTTACGAAAATTTTGGTACTCATGACTGTCGACTTGTTTATCCCCTGCTTTATTGATCAATTCTATCCTCAAACAGCATTCAACGTGGTTAAAGTTTTGGAAAAGGCCGGTGCTAAGGCCAATTACAATCCGGAACAAACCTGCTGCGGACAACCATCATACAACAGTGGTTATTGGGATGAAACCAAGACCTTGGCCAAAAAGTTTATTAAGGATTTTGACGGTACTCGCACCATTGTTAGCCCTTCGGCGTCGTGCACCGGTTTTGTGAAGAATTATTACGGACACCTTTTTCAAAATGGAGATCAGGAATTCGACGCGCAAAACCAACTTAAAGCCCGACTTTTCGAGTTCAGCGACTTTCTGGTTAACCAACTAAAATATATCGATTTCGGAGCCAGCTTTCCACACAAAGTTTGCTACCACGATGCTTGCACGGCACTGCGTGAATACGGAATTAAATCAGAACCGCGTCTTTTACTTTCAAAAGTGAAAGGTTTGGAGCTAGTTGAAATGGCCGACACAGAAATCTGCTGCGGCTTTGGTGGAACCTTCTCTGCGAAGTTTCATTCAATATCGACAGCAATGACAGAACAAAAAGTTGAACAAGCGCTGGCAACGGGCGCTGAATATATCATTTCAACGGAGTCATCATGCCTGATGAATATTGAAGCCTACATTGTCAAAAATAATATACCGATCACCCCCATTCATATTGCCGATATTTTAGCAAGTGGTTGGTAATATCCACCTTGTCCTGTCCAAACTACACGCGACATACAGATGCCCTAATCATAATAACTGACTAGGTGAATTCATGTGCTGAAATACATCGCTATGGAGGAAAAGTTCGCGATCAAAAAACCTCTTTTTTTTTAACACTACGACAGAACTTACGTAAACAAAACTGTGAGCTTGATCAAAATAAGCAGGCCTAATTAATATATAGGATTCGATAATGTGGCTTAGAAGAATTTGAATTGACGAACCTCACGTCTATGTCACCTTGGTAATAAAACAGCTGTTTAACAAAGCCCCAAGCTTAGGAGGAAGAATGAATTAAATGCACACTATTTTTTTACAACGTTGTTAACAGAAAAGAGCATCCAAATGAAACCCAAGATTAAAATAACAAAAGATCAGGAACCATTGAAGCATCATCGTGTTCACTATTTACATATGCAAACCAACAATTTGTATAAACCCTGCCGCGACAACAAAGGTATACATTGCACTGGAAACAAATTAGAGTATATTGTCGACTGGGAAATTACAACAAAGGAAAAGGTGAATTTTCTGAAAGAGAACTTTTAGATCTGTTCTCTATGCATAGCACACACTTCAAAACTATCCGATACGCAGGCAAACAACAATCTGCATAGCCGACTTTGCCAGCGATAAATTACTTTTATATTTCTAAATCGATAAACGTATCCTTCATTCAGTCTTCTCAACTAATAAGGAGCATTCTCTAGTCGTCACGACAATATCCGAGAATAAAAACCAAGTTTCGGTGAAATAACAGAAGCCAATATAAGCTCGACGAATTGCAAAATGTGTCATTCCAACAGGATTAAAAAAGAAACCATTTCGGCATCGCATATACACTAATTGTACGAATAACATATTGAAAGAATACACCTGGTATTTTCTTTATTTTGAAACAAAATACAGGCATATTATTTCTTTTTTTGTATTTTTGTCATTAAATATCTATTTTAATTTAACCGTCAATACTATAAAATTACTTGAAAATTGGTAACTTTAACGAACCATTGTTTAAGTACACCCTTGTCAGTTCTCTTTTTTCAAGTTTTCGATGGTCCCTACCGGGAAGAGACTATTAATATCAACTACTGAGCTAATTGAACATTAACCTTAAAGACCGAATTTAACATGAAAAAGCAATTTCAACCCAAGCCGAAACCAAGCATTCATTTTAATCGTCATGTTTCATATTTTAAATCTTCGACGCCTAAAGCAAACGATAATTCACATCCTTCAAAAAACAGTAACCCAGACAGTGATCGATTTGGATACATTGTCGACTGGCAAATCACTGAAAAGTCAGCAAGAAAAACGAATGCCTAACTAAAAATCAAACATAAAAAAAAGGAATAGGTGTTTCCCAAATGGGAAACACCTATTCCTTTTTAATCAACTATCCGATCCCTCCATCACCAAAGTCATTTGCAACAAAACCGACACAGCAACTTAAACTCATTAAGGCCCGCTAACCTGAAAAGCCCAGCCTTGCATTCTTTAGCCAGGAAAATAGAAACAACAAATAAAATGGCCGGCATTCTTCGCCCGATTGAGATATGAATGGTTCTATTTTCTGAATTGCTTGCTAAACCATCAGCCAGCCGGGAGCAGACTAACGAACACGAAAATGATGTACAGGAGTATCTGTTTCAAATGAATAAAAAAAGTTTGACAATCAATTCGACACCTTACTTTCATGAAACAGTCAATATGTTAAAATTCATAAGACACAGGACCTGATTTAGAAATCGCAAAACGTTACTTGCGTTCTATAATACCAATCCCTCTCCTCACTTTCACGCTCATATAGCTAGGGAAACAAATGAAAAGATACCAGAAAATTAATCGTGGCATCGAAACTCAGAGAGAGGAGTTTTCATCAATTTTCCCTAATTTTAAGAGAAGGAAGACAAACTTGGACTCGAGAACAATTCAAAAAGACTGATAACCAACCAATATCAAATTCACCATGAAAATATCCAAACGTCTAACTCAACTATTGATTTGTTTATTCCTGATGGCATTTGTCTCCACTTCGGCGGGACAGGATGGACACCATTGGACTGAACAATTTGGAGCAAGTTCCATGTTTTTGGGTGGTTCGGTTATTGGCGGTGTTTCGGATTTGGGGGCCGTTTATTATAACCCGGGACGCCTGTCTCAAATGGATCAACAAGTTTTTGTTTTTAGTGGAAATGCTTATGAAATAAGCTCCTTTAAGGTAAAAGACTTGGTTGGAGACAAAGGGTATTCCAAGTCCGATTTCAAGGGAGTTCCCAACCTCACCGCTGGTACTTTCAAAGTGAGTTTTCTGAAAAAACATTACTTTGCCTGGGCTGTATTAGTGAAAAGTAATTCCAATATCAATATTGCTATCCAGGATGACAGGTACGGGGATATTTTTACTACAACTCCAGGAAACGAATATTTCAACTCATCCTTAAATCTTATAAATAAATTGAAGAATACCTGGAGTTGTTTGAGTTGGTCGTACCCCCTAAATGACCACCTAAGTGTTGGAGCAACAGCTGCATATTCTCATATCAAGAACGAAAAGGGTTCCATGCTGGACATGGCTGCCTTAAATGAAGAAAATAAAAACGCGGCAACCTACAGCTACAACAAGAACTACAATTTTTCTTTCAATGGGCTCCTCCTGAAAACGGGTATTTCCTATCAATATGATGATGGATTATTAGGGATAACCTTTTTAACGCCCATCATGAAAATTAAAGGAAAAGGAAATTACACCAACGAAAATTATGCTTCGGGACTAGACAATTTTTCAACCAACCCAGACATATACGGATACACTAACCAAAAAGATTTAAATACAAATTATCGTTCTCCATGGGCTATTGGCTTGGGCATTTCGCAACATCTACAGAAAAATACCATTCATATCGGCGTTGAGTGGTATAGCAAAGTGGGAGCATATACAGTCATAAACCCTAACGATTATGTGACCCAGAGCTCTGGCACAACGGTGTTATATGCTGTTAGTGATAACCAAAAAAGCATTGTAAACTATGGGATTGGAGTCGAATTATATATTTCGGAAACATTACGATCGTATGCCAGTTTTTACTCCGATTACAGCAGCATTGAAAAGTACGCCGAAAATAGCAATATGTCTGTATTAAATCCTATAAATTCGAACTTCTTCCATATTGGCGGTGGGATTTTACTAGATCTTAAAGGTACGTCCTTATCGCTCGGACTTACGCATTCAGGTACAAAATCGGAATTATCCCGACCGCTCAACTTTCCCTCAATTGACCTGATATCACAGAAAGATGACAACACCACAATTGCCTGGAACAGGTGGCGGATCATGTTCAGTTTGTCTGTACCGCTTTTTAAAGACATCCAAAATAAACTCGGATTGTAAAAACTGTCTTTCACCGACTTATAAAACTTACACAAAATAAGGTCGGATGAATTCCACGAAATTCATCCGACCTTATTCAATTTTTCAAACCTCTGCTAGGTTTGATTTAAATTACTTTCTCACAATACCTTCTTCACGAAGCTCTTTCATCATAATTTTCGAGTATTCCGAAAACCAAGTGTCAAAATCAGTAGGTGCAAAAGCGTCTGACTGAAACGACCAAAGCAGCGCCTTCGAACCAACATCATAAAAATTTGATTCAAAATAATATGTCGTTTCCTTAGTCATATAGCCAGGCTGACTCGTTTGAGAATTCCGATACGAGAAATAACTTTGATAATCATTATAATACAAATAGCTAAATGGAGGCGTATAAACAGTTTTACTACCCGGCGTGTAACGGTCCTCTGTTTTAATGTCCAATAATGATATTGTCATCAATCCGTCACAACCCGTTTTCTCAAGCAACGCGGCCAACTCAGTTTTATTGATTTTTCGATATCCAGCTAGCGAGTCCGGTAAAATATCGAGACTTTTTACAGCGTCTAATTTTCTTTTCTTAATAAATTTGACAATGTGCTCTTCCACTTTATTTCTCATTTCTTCTTTGGGGATTATCGCAAGAACACAGACCTTTTTATAGGAGTCTTCAGGGAGAGCATCTCGGTCAACCCAGGAACTGGTAATTTTTTGAGTCGGAGAACAGCTGTTGACCAATACTGCTAAGAGCATTGTCATTACTGACAGAGTGAGAAATTGTTTCATAAAATTATTATTGGTTTTTAAATATAAATACAATTCGAAGACAAAGTCTTCAGTTAATCTGAAAGACGTAGCCAGTGCATAAAATAAAAGCAAATAACTAAAGGAGAAAAACTTTGGAATGCTACCTGAATAGCCATTTGGGCTCATACTCCTCGACAACAAAACAGAAATATATTTAAACTAAAAATATAGCTTAAATATTCTAACAGCAACTATTGAAGTCAATTTATTATCCGTATCAATAGTAATTTATATTCGTATATTTCCCAATTATTAGCGAAGAAGAGATAGTCCTCCAAAGCCATTTATTAACCCGCAATCTTAAAATTCCTACAAAAAAAGAACGGAGCACACCCCAAGGGCATAACTCCGTTCACATCGATCTGCAATCAACCAGATGGTTGTATCTTAAGCTAACTGTGCTTACTAATTTTCAGGTAGATCTCTCCCCAGGGTGGTAACCCACCATAGTTTCGATCATCGATATAAAGATCTGCAACAATTTTCCTGCTAAGCTCGTGGCCATCATAAACTTCATCCGGAAAACTTCGATTTACAGCATAAAACTCTAGTCCCCTATTTCTGCAAAAACCAAGCGCATCATCCAATTCTTTCCCGTTTCTCACGGTCCACAGAATCAATAGATGTCCTTCCCTTTGCAACAATTTCAAAGTTTGTATCGCAAAAGGAACTTCTCTTCCGATTTTCGGATATCTGTGTTCAACGATTGTCCCGTCAAAATCCACAGCTATGACCATACACTATATCATCTATAAAATTGTTTAGACTAGACCTTGTTTAACCTTAAGACTATCGTCAAAGTAACCTCCGCCAGACCGAAATAGACCTTTAGATGAAGTCATATAAGAATCGGCGTAGGAACCTGACTTTTTCGGGTTGATATCATTTATCACAATCCCAACCTTTTGCAAACCATATTGCTCAACATTGTAATTTAATAGGTCAATCAGTTTTTTGTGTGTAAAACCTTGCCGAACAACAAACAGATTTACCCCCGCATGCTTGCCAACAATTGCAGCATCTGAGACTAGTGTGAATGGAGAATTGTCGATTATGACAACATCATAGTGGCATTTTAATTCTTCAATCAATTTATCAAACTCTTCAGATGCAAGTAGATCTGAAGGATTTGGAGGTACAACCCCTGCCAATATAATATCTAAGTTTTCAATTCCTGAAGGCTTCACAATCTCGTCCAGCTTATGATGTCCTATCAGGTAGGTACTAAGCCCGACATCATTCTTTAAGTTGAAATAATAGTGAGTTGTGGGTTTCCGCATATCAGCTCCCAACAATACAACCTTCTTATTATTCATTGCCATTACTGCTGCAAGATTTGCAGCGACAAATGTCTTCCCTTCCTCGGGAACCGAAGAATGGACGGCAATAACATTTTTATTTTCGCCCTTCTGCAAATAATTTAGATTTGTCCTCAGTTTTCTGAAAGACTCTGCGACAACAGACCGGGTATATTTAACCACAGGAACAGCTTCCTTAAATTTACTATGGAAAATGTCAGCTAAAATTGGAAGGCTTGTCATTTGAGCCAACTGTTCATTCGAATAAATCTTATCATCAAAATAATCAATTCCCCAAATCACCATCAGTGGAATGAAAAAGCCCAACATACTGCCCATCAATAGGTTTACAAGAGACCTCGGGCCAACTTTGGTCTTTGTCACCAACTGGGCAGGATCAAGAACCTCAATTTCAGGCAAGTTGGCTGCTTTTGTTATTTCAGCTTCTGCGCGCCTCTGAAGAAGGAAATTATATAATTCATTATTTAAATCTACCAATCTTTTAATATTCACTAAGTCTTGTTCAGTGCGAGGTACATCGCTCAACTGAGCTTTTACTTCGTAGATCTCTCTGTTCAACCCATCCAACTCGCGTTGAGTGTTAAAAACCAGGTTATTCAAATTCTCCTGTAAACTTTTCCTTGTATATTCAAGTTCCCGGTCTACAATAACTAAACTGGGATTTTTATCTTGCAAACTATAAGAAAGCGCCTCCTTTTTGCTGTACAGTTCACTCAATTTAACAACCAAATTATTAAGACCGGAGTCAGTAATACCGACAACAGACGGAAAAGTAATATTTTGAATCTTATCACCACCTTCCATATATTTTTTTAGATCTTCATAATAACTCAACTGCATTTCTGCCATTGACCGTTTAGAATCAAGATCATTTAATTTTTGCATTATGATTTCTGCCTTCCGGCTTAAATCAAAAACGCCTTTATTGGACCTGTAGGCGGTAAACTGGGTGCTGGTCGTTTTCAACGTATCAACTACAGCACTCAACTGTTGATCAATAAAGTTAATTGTATTCTCTGATATTTGATTTTGCTCTTGAAGGGTATATTGCATATATACATCCGCAAGCATATTTACATAATCAACGTTTCTTAACGGATTATTACCAGTAATCTTTACAGTCAAAAGATTGGCATCTTTCTCCACGCTTGCAACGTCTATGTTTCCGACATAACCTAATGCTAACTGCGACAAATCATTGAATACAAAGTAGCAAGCACTCCCTGCTTCCGTTCCTGAATGATTCAGCGTGAAAGAAAAATAATTATTTTCAAACTTCTCACCATATCTCCCTTTACTTTCAAAATTGATCTGAAAATCTTCTCCAGCGATGTTAACAACTGCGTCTACTTTCGCAAAATAACTTGAATCATCGATTGGAGATATATAAATTGGGACCTGTTTGAGGTTTGAATCTTCAGGTAAAAAGGTAACATGAAAAGGCTCTCTGCCATACAAGTCTTCATCTCCTAATGGCAACTCTTTATACCAAGACACATACCATCCAAGTCTTTCAATAACTTCTAAATTAATATTGTAGGACTTTAGTATCCCGATGTGGTTTGCTAAAACGATATCGGGCTTTAACTTGTATGAATTAAAATCGCCCCCAAGTTTAACACTGTTTTCGCTATTCTCCTTAACTAACAATTTACTAGACACTTCATATTCCTGCAATGCAAACTTATTATACAAAAATGCAGCTCCTGCACCTAATATCAACGTAATCAAAAATATATACCAATAACGACCAAATTTCGCTATAAGCTCTTTAAGATTGAAAGACTTATTCTCGTCTTCCAATAATAGTTTTATAATTTCATCATTTTTTTCCATATCAATAAAATTGCAAATCGATTAAATACTAGAACGAATTATATCACTAATTTCGAATGAGAGTTATGACAACAACAGCAGTAGAAATTGTTGAAAGCATTAATGTATAAAGAGGTGCATTCAGCCTCGTATTCTTAAATGATTTATCAGGACTGACATAAATGACGTCGTTCGGCTGGATATAGTAAGCAGCAGAACTCAGTAATGATTTATCAGTTAAGTCAACTTCAATAGAATATTTACCAGCTTCATTTTCCCGGATTACCTTCGCCTTTTCAAGCTTTGAATAGTCTGTGGTTCCCCTTGCATTACTAATAGCTTCAAGTATAGTACAAGTATTGCTGTAATTATAGTAAACACCTGGCGTTGTCACTTCCCCAAGAACCGCATATTTGAAACTCAATAACTTAACGGTGACCATTGCTTCTTTAAAGTACTCACTCACTCGCTTATCAATAATCGTTTGAGCTTCGTCAATCGTCGCTCCTTGTAAAAACACATGACCAATAATGGGTAATTCGACATTACCATCCCCATCTAATTGGTAACCATACACATACTGTCCTGCAGGCGTCGAATACTGATTATTCCCTCCACCACTCGTCCCGGTGGACGTTGACGGGTTAAATAATTGGCTCACTTCCGGATTCATAGAACTCACCTGAATGTATAAATTATCACCAACCTTAAGTTCATAATCATTTGTTGAAAATGCAATTGACTGATGAATCTCACCTTCGGGCAAGTTTTGGAGATAAGTAATTTCCTTGGCTGATTTACAGGAACCCAGCAGACCAAGGAAAACAATAATTATTAGATTGCAAATCGATACTTTACTGTTCATAAAAATTAATATTAAATCATAAAAAATTAAATTGATTTCTATAGGGGTTTTGAAATAAAATCATGCCTATTCAACATGAATGGCTTAGAAAGATAACAGTCAGGAGATAAAAACATACTTGAATTTTGTGCGGGAATGTATTATGCAACGATTAGTTCCCCGAAGCAGCTCGTAATGAAGAGGATAAATTGTTTTCCCGCAATTCGATTAAAGTTAAGCGCAGGGTTAGTACCTGCGCTTAGGAATATATAACTAAAAGCAAACTAATTCTCTTAACGCATACATAATCAGCCGATAACAACAATGACAATAGTTCAATCGAATTGCGCTAAGATCAATAGGGATTTCGTAAAAGAAAAATGAAAAGGTATACATATGAATTGCATATGCGAAACAATGTTAAAAGACCGATAAGTCTCACACTGTAGATTAAATAACATTCCCATGTAGTTATTACAAATCTGGTATGAAATTAAATTTGACCGTTGAATGATTTTACGGCTTCGCCGACTCACCCACAGGAGGCAGAAGTTGGAAATGGTAGTGATAATGTTCTTGGTCAAAGATCAACTCTTCTGTCGAAATACACAAGAGGGCCATCGTTTATTTAGAATAAATTAAAATAGCACAATCAGAAAAAGATTATAATCAACTCAATTAAAGCCGTTTACACAAACACGACATCAAAAACCCAAAATCAGAGATCCCTATCATTTAACATCATTTTAACGTTAAACCGATAAATTTTGTAAAATAATTAACCCTTCCGAATACCTTAGTAACACTTAGCCTCGGTCTAATTTTGTATATTGTAGAAAGCGGACACACCTCAAAAACAGACTTAAATGAGACTCAACACCCCTATCCTTAAATACTCGGCGGGAACAGTCATTGTCCTCCTTATTGCTTTCCTTGTATTAAGTAAACTAATCCTACCTGCAATGGTCAAAGAAAAAATTGAAAATATTGGCACCGAGCACCTTTCAATTCAAGTCGGCCATATCAACACATCAATTCTTAGCCAGAGTATCTCTTTAAAAGATGTAGCTTTAATAGATCAAACGGGGAAGTTTGATGTTCAGTTGAAGAAAATAAAGCTGACAGGCGTGCATATTTTCGAATTGCTCATGCATAATACGATTGAAATTGGGGAAATAAGCATTCAATCCCCCGAAATAAAAATCAACCAACAAACTCCTCAACTTGTCGCTTCCAATAAAAAAGGCCTTCGTCGAAGCTTCCCAACACTTAAAATCCATGAATTGAATGTTGAAAATGGTACTTTCCTTTTACGTGACTCAATTTCGGGCGCAGACAGTATTTTCAGCTTTTTGTTTGATGCACAAATCAAAGACATCGATAGTCAATCGCAATCAGGTGATTCCTTAAATGAAATCCCAAAGTTCGAGAATATCACCATCAACATTAGTCGTTTAAATTATAAAGAACAATCGGGTAGTTACCGCTTTACAATCGATCAATGCCAATTAAACACATCGCTTAAACAACTTACAATCAATCAGGCAGAATGCACTCCAATCCTTTCAAAATATGAAATAGGCAGGAAAACCGGGGTTGAAACCGATTGGTTTAATATTACAATCAAGCAGATACGTCTAAATGGATTTAAAATTGATAATCTGATAAGACAAGAGTCGCTGAAACTTCAATCCGTTCAAATTGATCAATTTGTGGGCGAAACATTCATAGACAAAAGGCTCCCGTCCCCTCAAAAACCGGATTCTAAAATTCCTTCCGATTTATTTCGATTACCTTCAATCCCTTATTCATGTGATTCAATTATCATCAATCGCGCTAGCATTCGTTACTCCGAACGGGCGGAAAACTCCACTGAGGCCGGATTTATTGACTTCAATCAAATAAACGCAACAATCCTGAATATCACGAATAATGACAGTTTGCCAAATTTACCGATCAAAATGACCGCAGAAGCTAAAATCATGAATGAAGCAATCCTATCTGCTGAATTTCAATTTGCCACACCAGGTATGTCCCATCTAAATACAGTAAGCGGAAATCTGAAACCGATGCGCTTTCAATCGCTGAATTCGGTTGTGAAACCAAACATGGGAGCTCAGATACAAAGTGGAACCATCAACCATTTGGATTTTAAGTTTACCTACGATGATAATCATGCTAGCGGAAAACTTGTTATGGATTATGAGGATTTGAAAATTGTTTTTCTCAACCAAGAGAAGAAGCGAAAAAAGCAAGTCGAATCCCTTGTTGCCAATTCAATCATTATTCGCAGCCACAACATTCCAGATCAAAAATACTATAGAAAAGGAACAATCAATTTTGAGAGAGATAAAAAACGTTCATTTTTCAGTTTTTGGTGGAAATCAGTTCTTAGCGGGATTCAATCTATTGTTGTAAATTAAACCACAAAACAAGCCTTTCGAAAAGTCCAAACATTCAGCCTGAAGCAATGTTCTAAAATCGAACAGGTCTTACAAAAAAGACATGAAAACAAGCGCTCTCATTACCATATCTTTCTTTTGTCTACTATTTCAATTTCCGGACCAATTAGCCGCGCAGGAAAATTATGAAATTAGAAAGATTAAATTCGAGGGGAACGATACTATTCCTGAAAGCATGCTCTCGGATGCCATGGTATTGCATTCGGTAAGCTTCATGGAAAAACTATTCATGCAAAAAGAAGCCTCCCTCTATCACGATCAGCTAATCGAAACCGATATTGAAAGGCTTACCCGTTTTTATCATCGCGAAGGTTTTCTGGATGCTAAAATTGACTTACTGGATACTGAGATCAACGACAAAAAAGAACAAATAAACCTAATTTTCAAAGTTGAAGAAGGACAGCCTTTCCGAGTCGATTCAGTCAGTTTTACAACGACAAATAATCCTCCTGAAATTAATGCTAATTCTGTTTTTCGAACCGTCCAAAAAGACATTGTATTACACAAAGGAGCACGTTTTGTTGACGATGAGTTGGTAAACGACCTCAACCGAATACAAAATGAATTCAAAAACATTGGTTACGCCTATGCTCAAACAAGTTACACCCTTACACCGAAAGTTGCAACGCACCTGGTCAGCATTCAATTTGTTTTAGATGCCGGTCCCAAATGCTACTTTGGAGAAACAACATTGGATGGAAACATCCATGTGAAAGAAAAATTCATTCGAAAGCAATTAACTTACGAAAAAGGCGGTGTTTACAATTCCAGCCAATTGGACGAAACCCGAAAAAATATGTATAAACTCCAATTGTTTTCAGTACTCTCCGTTCGACCGCAAACAACAAAAGAGAAAACAACGCCAATCCCCATCAAATTATATATTGACGAAGCACCTCGTTTTACATCTAAATACGGGGTTGGTTATGGTACCGAAGACAAGTTCAGAGCGTTTACCGAGCTAAACTACAAAGGTTTCCCGAGTGGTGCCAACCGATTTAGCCTCCTGCTAAAACATTCAGCACTTACACCATACCAAGTCAACCTCAGCTATATTCATCCGCATTTTTTCGACCCCAAAATATCACTCACAATCAATCCTTTTATCAGTAGAAATAAAGAACCCGGATACGATATCCGGGATATCGGTTTTAACGTGAAAATATCCGATCAATTCACAGACAACTTTTCCGGTCATATTAATTACTACCTGGAAAAAGTAAAAAACTACGAAGCAGAAATAGATCCTGTGACCATGGAAGAAACCGACATTCCCTACAGCAAATCAGGGGTTCTTTTCAGTGTTTTGTTCGACGATTCAGAGCCAAAATTCTCCCCTTTAAAAGGACTCAACATTATGCTGGCGTACAAACTGAATGGCTATGCATTTGGAGGCGACTACAACTATTCGCGCATATGGACCGACATCAGGCACTACCAGGAACTGGGGAGCTTGGTACTTGCTTCTCGCCTGATGGTTGGAGGGATTCATTCGGGCGATCAGGATAAATACCTTCCGGCGGAAGATCGTTTTTATGCCGGGGGTAGCAACTCAGTTCGAGGTTGGCAACGATCGGAGTTAGGGCCAATACGCGATAACGGAAAGCCATTGGGGGGAAGTAGTGTCATTCAAGGATCTGCTGAGTTAAGAATCCCCTTAGTATGGAAACTTAGCGTGGTCAGCTTCCTTGATTTTGGTAATGTTTGGGTCGACGAATTTCATTACAAGTTGAACGATTTGGCCTATTCCGGAGGTGGTGGACTTCGTTTTGATACACCAATCGGTCCCATCCGTTTCGATGTGGGTGTTCCCCTTTGGAATGAAAAACGAAGTGCCGAGTTCTTTATCAGTGTTGGACAAGCTTTTTAAGTTATTATGAAGAAATTACTGATTATAACAATACGAATATTGGCTTGGATACTGGCTGTAGCACTTGCCTTACTGCTGGTCGTGATCGTTTTGATACAAACGCCCCCGATTAAGCAAAAAATCGCACGGGTGGCAGAAAAGCAAGCAGCAAATTATATTGACGGAGGGCTCACGATAGGCAAACTTGAAGGCAATTTATGGAACCATCTGCAACTGAATCATGTTTCGCTAAGTCAAAATAGCGACACCATTGCCAGCATTGAAACCATTGATTTAACCTACGATCTTTGGCCGCTATTAAAACATCAAGTTCAAATCAACACATTTGAATTGATAAACCCCCGGTTAAAATTGATTCAACTAAAAGACTCAAGCTGGAATGTTGAACATTTGGTAATGGAACAAAATACGCCCGCGGACACCGCTGACAGCACTTCTGACATGACATGGGCATTCAACCTTCAAAAATTGAACTTACAAAACGGATCTGCCCAATTTCTCAGCTCCGACAGAATCATTCCTGAACAACTAAACGGACTATACATTGAACTCGGTGCTTTCTACAGTGAACATCTCCAAGAACTGAACTTACAACATTTCAAGTTTCAGACTGCCAAGCCCAACTTTGTCTTAAATCAACTCACATTTCATCTTAAACATTCGGATGAAATAACTGAACTGAACAATTTTGTTCTCGAAACAGCCAAGAACCAAATTGATGCAGAAGCAACTTATACTGACGAAAAAGCGGAGACATCGTCGCTCGATTTGCAAACCAAACCGCTAAATACCGATGAGTTTTCCTTCTTTCTCCCTGACTTAAAGTTCAAGGTAAAACCGCAGATCAAATGGAAGGCCAAATTTAAAAATGAGCAACTCTCATCAACCATAATACTGACTAACGAGGAGCAAAATATTGACATCACAATAAAAGCAGATAACCTTTCAAGCTGGGTCAGGCAGCCCGATTCGACCGAATTAACTTACCAAATAGAAATTGATCTTGACAAGGTCAAATTGGATGAATGGAGTGGCCTCGCAGATTTAAATTACATATTGGCTGGTAACATCAATTTAGATGGAAAAGGAACTGACCCGAAAAAACTCCAGGCCGATTTGACAGCTGATTTCTTTGATTCGAATATTGCAGGCTACCTCCTGAAAAAATTGACCGTTACTACAAACTATCAGGCCGGAAACCTAAAAACAAATCTGTCCATGGTCGCTGCTTTCGGGGAACTGACAGCTAACTCCAACCTCAGGGATTTATTTGGCACACCGAAATACAAAGCAACGCTGAAATCGGAGCACCTCAACCTGGGACCACTGATGAACAACGACAGTTTGACCAGTAATATCAACCTCCGTTTGGATGCGGAGGGGAGCAGCTTTGATCCGAAAATACTGCAAGCCAAAGCCACACTCGTTTTGCAACCTTCCAACTTCATGGAAATTCCAATCGATACTGCCTATGCAGACCTAGCATACGCCAACGAAGAACTTATCATCGAAAACTTAAACATCAGGAACGCCTCAGTAAAAGTCGGGGCGAAAGGGAAATACAGCCTTACAGGCATCACCGGGTTAAACCTGAACGGGGAAATCTCTTCCCTCGAAGCATTCAAAAGCTTTCTCCCTGAAGCGATCATCAAAACTTCAGGCGAATTTAATGCGCAGCTTTCGGGGCCATCTGATTCACTAAAAATTGATTCGCAGCTAAATCTTCGTGATACAAAATACGATGATTTTCAAATTGAAAACGCCGCTATAACGGCCAATGGATTCGTCAGCTCGTCAATTCATTTTAACACTGAAATCAAGGCCGAAAATTTCAAAAGTAGTTTCATCGAACTTGATTCAATCAATTTGAAAAGTGAACTATTCCCGGACTCATTGGAATTGCAGGCATCAATTACAAATTCTGATCTTAACAGCCAGCTAACAACAAGCCTCAACTGGAAAGATCAAATAACTGTTTACCTGGGAACGTGGGACATCGGTATTCTCAACCAAAAATGGGCATTGGAATCTCCCTCAACCTTTACAATCGATTCCTCCGGATACAAAATTGACCAATTCAAATTGAGTTCGCTCGGCCAACAATCCATTAGCATGACTGGCGAAATCAGTCTTAAAGGCGAAGAAAATTTCAAACTCAATATTTCGAAAATTGATATCGGAGCGTTGCTCCAAACACTGGAAGTCGATCAGGGAGTTTCCGGCTTGCTAAGTCTAGACCTCCAACTGAGAGGAACCGCACAAGCGCCGGTTATTGAAAGTGATTTTAAAATTGACAGTGCGGCTTACAACGATTTTAATTTCAAAAAAGCGGAGGGAGAAATCAGTTATGCGTCCAATCTTTTAACACTCAATTCGGAGCTTTCGTTACAACGGCAAGGTCAATTTTTGGCAAAAGGGGAAATTCCCTATAAGCTCAATCTGGAGACTTTGCAAACCAGTTTTGACCAGGATAACGCCGTAGACGCTTCGGTTCGAATTGTTGATTTGCCATTAGCACTAATTAGATCTGCCATAAACGCAAAAGAGGTAAACGGGCTGATTAATGGTGAAGTGAAAGTAAACGGATCAGTTAAAGAACCGAACCCAACCGGAGAGTTGCGGTTGAAAGATGGGAAAATCAAAATACCCGAATTTGGTATTGACTATCGGGACATTCAGTTTGCAACCACTTTCGACAATGACATTATTCGATTGGACACGCTCGGAATCAGCTCAGAGGACGGGACAATAACCGGAGGAGGTAACGTCTTTTTCGACTCTGAATTCTACAAGGGGCAAATTAACAAATCAACCATCAAATTGAAGTTCAATAAATTTAATCCGATCAATCAAAAGCAAATAAACATGCAACTCTCCGGAGATGCAAGCTTGAATGGAGAAAAGGATTCCGTGATTTTTGATGGGAACCTGGAGATTCCGCAATCTGAAATTTATTTGCCGGCTGTGCTCAACCTCATGGGTAAAGTTTATACTGCTGAAATCCCAAAATCAATTCTCGTTCAGGAACTGGAAAAGCTCCAAAACAATGAAGACTCAATTCCCACCCCCCAAAAAACAATTGAACTGCAAGACAGCATTCGCAGCGCGTATTTCGATAACCTAACGGGAATAGTTAAAATTAAAATTCCGAGAAATACATGGGTTAAGAACCTCAATCTCCGCCTTGAACTCTCGGGCGATCTCGAGTTAATGAAGCATCGTGAATTTGTTGAGCTCTTCGGTTCTGTAAATATCATCCGGGGGCAATACGAGCTATTTGGAAGGACCTTTGTCGTCTCTGAAGGGGTAATCACCTTTGAAGGTGGTGAAGAAATAAATCCCAATATAAACTTCATCGCCAGCTACACCATCAAAAGCAGGAACAGCGCATCCCGAACGTTAAAATTATTTGTTGAAGGCGAAGCAATGGATCCGCGGATAAGTTTCACGCTTGACGACCAAAGCATTTCAGAAGGCGATGCCCTGTCTTACATCGTATTCGGAAAAAGTTTAAACGAATTGAGTGCCACAGAACAAGATAACGTGTCCGGCTCCTCCCAGGAAGCAATGGCCAAGTCAGCTGCGGCGTCGATACTCGCATCACAATTGACCAAAATTTTAGGTAAAAACCTGAATGTCGACTATATCAAAATAAATAGTGAAGATGATTTTGACAACGGAAGTCTTGAAGTTGGAAAGTACATTACAAACGACTTGTTTTTAAGTTATGAGCAACAATTTGGCGCTACCTCCGATCATGACTTGTCCCGTTACGAAGTGAAGCTTGAATATGAAATTCTCCGCTTCCTCTTTTTACAGCTCAATAACTCGACGAACGATAGTGGTTTTGACATTATTTTCAAAATCGATGCCGATTAAGGAATTTCATAATTGAAGAAATTAAATCAAACATTCGATTAAAAGGAGATATTTTACGTAAAATATTGACTTCAGTTATCAAAAAGCGTAATTTGCATGTTATAAACTCTTTTATAATTCTACATGCTGTCCAATCTCCCTAAAAATTCCGATTTCCTGATCAATGCACTAAACAGCGCTATGATAGGAGTTTGGCACGCCAATATTGGAGAAGGGCAAATTTTCGTTAACGACTCATTCGCCGCCATTCTCGGATACGAAACATCGGAATTAAATCCAATTCCAAAAGAAAGTTGGTTCGAATTGTGTGATCCGGCAGATCATCCTTTATTATATCAGTTAATGGAAAACGTTTCTGTCGGGACCAATAACTCCTTTTCAAGAAATTGCAGATTGAAACACAGGGCAGGCCAGTGGGTTGATGTGCAAATAAACGGTAAAATCACTGCCTTTAACGAATTAGGGAATCCAACTCAGGTAACAGGTACGCTCTTCGATATTTCCTCTTTGGCAAAATCCAAATTCGATCTCAACTACCGTTATCAAATTGAGAAACTGGTTGCGGGAGTCTCTTCCGATTTTGTCAAATTGCGGTTCGACTCGTTAGATAAAACCATCAACAACACCCTAAGAAAAATAGGTGAATTTTGTGAAATTGATCGAAGCTATCTATTTCTATTGCATTGGGACAAAAAAAAATTAGATAATACCCATGAATGGTGCGCCCCCGGGATTACTCCGGAAATAGACAATCTAAAGGATTTGCCTTGTTCTGTTTTTCCATGGTGGATGGAACAATTGTGGGATTCAAAACACATTTATATTTACGACGTTTCGCAAATGCCCGAAGAAGCGAGCACGGAGCAAGAGATACTTGAAGCACAAGATATCAAATCATTGTTGGTCGTTCCCATTCAAAACAAAGGGGAGTTAATCGGGTTTATGGGGTTTGACTCTGTAACAGCTCATAAAGATTGGTATCAATCAGATATTGAATTGTTGGAAACAGTTGGCAACACCATTGGCAATGCCCTAGCGGCCAAACACAATCACGACCTTCTGATTTTAGAAAAAGAAAAGGCAGAGGAAAGTAATCGTCTAAAATCAGCGTTCTTAGCAACGATGAATCACGAGTTGCGAACTCCGCTTCATCATATATTAGGCTTTAGCGATTTGATCAAAGGAAAAAGCATTTCCGATGAACAAACAAATTTGTATGCCTCAAAAATCTACGATAGCGGTCGAAATTTACTTCAAATTGTAGAAGACGTTTTAAGCCTTGCTACCGGAAATGAATCAGCTATAAAAATAAGGAAGGAAGTTGTTTCGGGAATTGACTTGTACGTCCAGCACAAGTCCTACATGAACGAAATTCTGACCACGATGAATCGCGGCAAGGAAATTTCACTGGAACTTAAACCGGATCCTGAATTTATGACTTCGAAGTTTCTGGCCGACAAAAATAAAATCAACCAAATACTGATAAACCTGTTTAAAAATGCGGTGAAATTCACGCATAAAGGGACCATTGAATACGGCATATCAGTCCAAAATAATTTGCTTACTTTCTACATGAAAGATGAAGGCCTCGGAATTTCAACTCAACAACGGGATTTAATTTTTGAGTTTTTCAGACAAGGAGAAGATACAACGACACGACGTTTCCACGGCATCGGAATAGGTTTGGCTATTTGTAAAAATCTCGTCGCTATTCAAAACGGCGACATTAGCCTAACTTCCCGAAGAGGACAAGGAAGTACATTCAAAATAACAATTCCGGTTGACCCAGTATCCCCGAATTTACCCAAACAGACGGAACACAAGTTCTTCCCTATACCCAATTATTCTTCTTCGCGCTTCTTATTGGTTGATGAAGATCCAAATAGTGCATTCCTGATAACAAATCTGCTGCATCAAACCAACGCAAATATTTTAACAACCGGCAATGATCTGGAGGCCCTTGCTTACATGGGAGAAAGCTGTTTTCTAGATGTCATTTTGTTGAATATTAAAGCCAGTTCGGAAGAAAGCTTACAACTCGTCCGGGAAATGCGCCGCCGCTGTAATAAATGTTCCATTATCGGACTGTCATCGCACTCATTGTTATCGGACAAAACCAGCGCAATAAAAGCGGGATGTGTTGACCTTATTAGCAAACCAATCGATACATTTTTGTTGTTTGAGGCCATTAATAAGGCTATTCTTAGCAAAAAACAAAGCTTCGTCCCTGAATTACCCTTTAAAAAATGCTAGAAATTAAAAGTCCAGCGAACCAGTTTCCCACTCCTGTATTGTCACTTCAAGAACCATTTCTAAGTTCGAATGATTCGGTTTGCTTCAAGTACCTTCTTTTTTTACTTCCCCACTGATGATTATTCAAAACGCTGGCTTTGCCTCAGCCTAAAAAATGTTTACTTTTGTCCGACTTTGAAACGAGCCTTCAGCTCAATTCAGTCTTATAGCGAATAAACTGAAGAACTTCAGCATAAAAACAATACGATGAATATATCATACAAGTGGTTAAAAGATTATATCAATACTGACCTCCGCCCGGAGGAACTGGAAAGCATCCTGACTCAAACTGGACTTGAAGTTGGAAGTATTGATGAAGTTGAAAGCATAAAAGGTGGGTTGCGTGGTTTGGTTATCGGCCATGTGGAGACTTGCGAAAAGCACCCTGACTCTGATCACCTTAGCAAAACCACCGTTGATGTTGGCAACGGACAAATTTTACCCATTGTTTGCGGTGCACCGAATGTGGCTGCCGGACAAAAAGTGGTTGTAGCCACTGTTGGTACAACGTTGTATGATGGCGACAAAGAATTTAAAATCAAAAAATCAAAAATCCGCGGAGAAGTCTCTGAAGGGATGATTTGTGCTGAAGATGAAATTGGACTGGGAACCGGTCATGATGGCATTATGGTTCTTGATGCAGATGCTGCTGTTGGTACATCAGCAAGCGAATATTTCGACGTTGAATCGGACTATTGTATTGAAGTTGATTTGACTCCGAACCGAATTGACGGAGCGTCACACATTGGTGTAGCAAGAGATTTGGCAGCCTTCCTAAGTAAAGAACAGGAAATCAACTACACAAAACCGTCGGTTGATTCATTTAAGGTTGACAATAACTCGCTGGAAATCCCGGTTGAGCTGGTCAACCCGGAGGCTTGTGCACGGTACAGCAGCCTCACCATCAGCGGTGTTGAAATAAAAGAATCGCCGGAATGGCTTCAAAACAGATTAAAAGCAATTGGTTTATCGCCCATCAATAATGTGGTTGATGCAACCAATTATGTTTTATTTGAATGTGGACAGCCTCTGCATGCTTTTGATGCGGATGAAATTACAGGTGGTAAAGTTTTTGTGAAAACCATGCCTGCAGGAACCAAATTCACCACGTTGGATGAAATCGAACGTGAATTACACGAAGACGACCTGATGATCTGTAACACCGAAGATGCCATGTGCATTGGTGGTGTTTTTGGCGGCATTAAATCAGGAGTGAAAAATTCGACCAAAAATATTTTTCTGGAATCGGCTTGTTTCGATCCCGTTTTTATCCGGAAAACAGCCCGTCGCTTTGCTTTAAGTACCGACGCTTCATTCCGTTTCGAACGTGGAACCGATCCCAACAACGTTATATACGCGCTTAAGCGAGCTGCCTTGCTGATTCAGGAGATAGCGGGCGGACAAATATCAAGCGATATTGTAGACCTCTATCCGACCCCGATTGAAGATTTCAAAGTTGATGTGACCTTTACCAACATCAAACGTTTGATCGGAAAAGACTTAGGTGCTGAGCTGATAAAGCGAATTCTGACATCGTTGGAAATTAAAATTGAAGCGGAAACCGAAACCGGTCTTTCTCTTGCCGTTCCTCCCTACCGGGTTGACGTGAAGCGTGAAGCCGATGTTATCGAAGAAATACTTCGTATCTACGGTTACAACAATGTTGAAATTCCAACCCAGGTAAATGCGTCTTTACAATATTCGGTAAAACCCGACCCGGTAAAAATTCGCAATATTGCGGCAGACATGCTTTCAGCATTGGGATTCAACGAAATTTGGTCAAACTCACTGACCAAAGCGTCATACTATGAAAATCGTGAAAGTATTTCAGGGGAAAATACCGTGAAGCTTTTTAATCCGCTGAGTGCTGATCTGAATTCGATGCGCCAAAACCTCTTGTTTGGAGGATTGGAAGCGGTTGCTTACAACGCCAATCGTAAAAATCCGGATTTAAGGTTGTATGAATTTGGAAACTGTTATTTCAAAACCGGATCTGAGTTGATCGAGAATCCGCTGAAAAATTATACTCAGGAAGAACACCTGGCACTTTTTATTTCCGGGAAAAAAGAACGTGAAAGTTGGATCATTCCACAGAGTGAAAGTACATTCTTCCAGCTTAAAACATATGTTGAAAACCTGTTGTTGAAATTTGGCTTGAAAACTGATCGCCTAAAATTTGAAGATTTCAGCAACGATTTGATTACCGAAGGATTGATCTATGCAACCTACAGTGGTCGCAAGATCGTTGAGTTTGGTCTTGTTTCCCGGAAGTTGCAAAAAGAATTTGATATTGAAAGCCCGGTTTACTTTGCCGATATCCTGATGGAGAATCTGATTCTGGAACAAAAAAATAACAAAACAAGCTTCTCTGAGCTTCCCAAATACCCTGAAGTACGCCGCGACCTGGCCTTACTTTTGGATAAATCTGTTCGCTTCAGTCAAATCAGCGACCTGGCATTTAAAATGGAGCGAAAGCTTCTGCGCGCAGTCGACCTGTTTGATGTGTATGAAGGGAAAGGTGTACCGGAAGGAAAGAAATCGTACGCCATCAGCTTTATTCTCCGCGATGATGAAAAAACACTCAACGAGAAACAGATTGAGAAAATCATGGACAAGCTGATTAAAACATTCGACAGGGAACTTGGAGCACAGCTTCGCTAAACAATATCGAAAGCCATCGGATGTTCCGGTGGCTTTTTTGATAGAAGCGGAATTCGTAATTCACTCAAATTTTAATCGGTCAGCCAAAAAATGACAAACAGCCAAAAGGGAATTCTATTTGCCTGTATTACGGCAGTATTCTGGGGCTTTTTAGCAATTTTCTTAAAGATTGCTGTTCAAAAAGTGGAACCACAAACCATTGTGTGGTTTCGTTTCACCATTGCTTTCAGTGTACTCTTCGCCTGGCACCTGATCAAAAAGCCACGCGACTTAAAGATTTTAGTTCGCCCTCCAATTTGGCTGGTTATTGCAGCACTCGCTTTAGCCTGGAATTACATTGGTTTTATGCAGGCGATCAATTACACCACCCCTAGCAACGCCCAGTTAATTGTGCAACTGGGCCCTGTTTTGCTGGCCTTTGCCGGATTGATATTTTTCAAAGAGACATTGCGCCGCATTCAGATCGTCGGTTTCATACTGGCAACAATTGGATTTTTCGTTTTCTACAGCCAGCAACTACAACAAATGGTTGGCCAGCAAAACCGATATAACATTGGTGTGCTGTTTGCGATTAGCGCCGCAGTTTCTTGGGCAATATACGCTGTTATGCAAAAAAAGCTGGTCAACAAATTTTCAACTGAAACCCTAAACCTTTTTCTTTTTGGTTTTCCGGTTATCGCGTACCTCCCGTTTGTCAATTTTGATAATTTTATCGGATTGAATCTCGCTTGGTGGATCTTATTAATCTTTCTCGGGTTAAACACGCTCATTGCTTACGGTTCGTTGGCTCTGGCACTCAAATATACCCAAGCGAATAAAGTCAGTATTATACTGTTGATGAACCCAACCATCACATTTGCAACAATGGCCATTTTAACCAGCCTTCAGGTGAGCTGGATTGCCGGTGAAAATTTCACATTCCTCACTATTATTGGTGCATTAGTTATACTAACGGGCGCCATCCTCGTAATCAAGCAAGCTCCCAAAACAAGCTGAAATAAACAAATTCAAGCTATTTCTGATAATCCCACTATCAAATTGAGAAATCAAAAATCAGAAACTGTGGCAAAAGTTCTACAACTCTAGCATTTCAGCCTAATCCGGCAAGACTCAAGAACCTCATTTTCAACTATTTTATTTTTCAACGTACTTAATTACTATTCTGGCAAGATTATTTCATGTAAAGGTGCAATAAACAGGAGGTAATAATGGAACAACTTATTCAATCAAGAGATGGTGAAAAGTTCGTTAGAGAACCACTGATCACCCAACATTTGAAGAAAAGATGGAGTCCCCGCAGCTTCATCAGTGAACCAATGAACTTGAAAACTCTGCAACAGATTTTTGAGGCAGCTGCAACAAGCATGTCGAGCTACAACGAGCAACCCTGGAATATTATCCTGACACAGAAAGGAAATCCGCTCTATGAAAAACTGTTCAATTGCTTAAGCGAATTCAACCAGGAATGGGTAAGTACAGCCCCCTGCCTTGGAGCTGTCGTCAGCAAAAAATATTTCACTCAAAGCAGGAAAGAAAACCGACACCGCTTTTACGATTCAGGTGCTTTCATGGCCTATGCAAGCCTTCAAGCCTGTGAACTGGGTTATCAGATACATCAAATGGCAGGCTTCTCGCCGGGCAAATTGATGATGGATCTGAAAATACCTCATACATATGAGGCGGCAACGATGTTTGTTATTGGAAAACCTGGCTCTCCGGATAAGCTGCCGGTTAACCTTCAAAAACAGGAAAAACAGAAGTCAAGTAGAAAAGCCCTTTCATCATTCATTTTTAGCACAAGCTGGGGCGAATCTTACAACTTTGAGGAAGACTAGAAAACATTAAATCACGAATCACCTTCACAGGAACGTTTACTTGAATAGCATTGTTTTGACGGGATGACAACTCCCTCGAATATAAGCCCTGTAAATGCCTATTAAGGAAAAGCGACTCGGTCGACTCTTGATAGTACAAATGGAGCCAACTAGATTTGATTCTTTATGAATCATGTTTGGCAAAGTAAGTTCAATAAAAAAGTTATTAAACTTCTCTAAAACAAAATACCCCATGAGAAAAACCAATTTAAAAAATGATTTGCAGCGCATTTTGGACACCTGCAAAGATTCGGCAAACGTATTCATTTCAGCAGCCGACCATGTAAAATCCGAAGACTTAAAGAATACCTTGCTATTAATCGCCCTACAACGGAAAAATTTTGTTGAGTTACTAATCCGTGAAAGCTGGAAATCAGGATACGTGTTAGCTCCTATTTCCAGCTTGGGACACATTCTTCAAAAATCATTTCGAGCTTTCATGCAACCGTTCGCATCACTTGATGATGAGAAACTCATTATTTCTTGTCGGGAAAGTGAGGAGAAGCTTGTTGAGCTTTATGACATTACACTGATGAATGAAGATATTCCGATAAACCTCTACCAGTTGATCGTTGAACATCAGCAATTGGTTCGAATTACCATTAACGAACATCTATTTGTACCCGCACATGTTTAAATTGTAATGCGATTCGATCTATTTTCATAGTGATTAGTTAAGCCATGATCTGAATAAAATTGTCCGATTCGGACAAAAACTTCAAGACTAGAGCGACTGAAATCAGGAAGGTTTCGGTTCGAACAAAATAGGCGAACTGAGATTGATCCCAATTTCAACTTGCATGGCTGAAAAATGATTAAAAATAAAAATCAAACTCCCTAAATGGGTGTGAAAACTTTTAGGCATCGGGGTAAAATCTCCACGCCAACTTCCTCCATTTGTCCAATAATTTCCCCATCAACCTGCGCAACATGCCCCCTGCTATTGCGAACATGCAATTGTCGACAAGGATAAACATCGACATAATCCAAATGGTGAATCTCCCTTGTAAAAAAAGAAATGATCATTCCGATTAAATGCCACAAGCGATACGGTCGAATTAAAATAACTTCAAACCAGCCATCATTCATTTTTCCGGTAGGATTAATAGAAGCACCGGTTCCATATTTAGTGGCATTAGCCATCACGACCATATAAGCCCGTTTGCGGATCTTCCGCCCGTCAATCGTTAGTGTGAAACGAATTGGGCGTGCTTGAAAAAATGCTTTTAAATATTGACGGCCATATCCCCACAAGCCCCGAATCTGCTCTTTTTCGAAACGTTCGATTACAGCTGCGTTAATCCCGATATCACTCAAATGCAGCGAAATATGTTCCTCATTGACCTTTAGAACATCCAGAACGTCTATTTTTCCAGTCAAAGCAATTCGAATCGCCTCTTCCGGATCCTCAGGGATATCCAATTCTCTGGCCATACCGTTGGCAGACCCCATCGGGATAATCCCCATCGGCAAATCTTGATTTAATAAAACTTTCGCAACCATATTACAAGTTCCATCTCCACCAACAGCCAACACCCGATCAGGCATCCGCTGTTCAATTACTTCAGCAAGTTTTGACTCGTCATCCTCGCCTGTTGTATAGAATACCGAATAATTAAAATGAAAATCCCGCTTCAAATCCTTTATCTTCCCTTCAAGATCATCTTTATCAATATCGCCTGAGATTGGGTTGATGACAAATAGTACATGTGTGTTTTCCTTACTTGTTGTGTTTGGCATATCTGTTGCATTTTACCCTGACATATACTAAAACTCATGCCAAAGCAAATCCGGAATGACAGATAAAAACGTGCCTCCAAAATACCGAATGAAGAAAGAAACTGGAATTTGGGGGAAATTGAAAATCAAAATAAAGAATCACTTGGGATGGCAGGGAACACCTCTATTAATTCCGTACCGCGGATATGTTACAGATAAGCACATCTACATAAGTGGCTACCTGACAGAAGAAAAAGGTTTAGAAAAACCTTCCCCGAACGATTCAACCTGGGAAAATGCGTTAAGCATGCTAAAACGATACGCTAGCGAAAATCTTCCGCAAGTCGCAGTGAATATCCGGATTAACAGCCAATCAACAACTGTCGAGACATCCAACAATGGCATATTTAAAAGTGTTTTACTCAACCATAAACTAAAAACAAAAGATCATAGCCGGTGGGAAACTTACACGGTTTCACTTACTCCAGAGTCAACTGAAAAGGGCATGCAGAAATATGAAAGTGGAGAGTTTCTCGTACCAGGTAAAAAAGATGAATTTGGAGTAATCTCAGATATCGACGATACAATCATTGTCAGCCATTCAACACGGATATTGCGTAAACTTTGGTTGTTACTTTTCCGAAATTCCCGTACCAGAAAACCCTTTCCCGGAGTGGACGCCTTTTATAAAGCACTGGCCAAAGGGCCTGATGGCCAAAGTAAAATTCCTTTTTTTTATGTCTCTAGCAGCGAATGGAATTTATACGATCTGCTTGACGATTTCTGCTCGTTCAATGGACTACCAAAAGGCGTATTTTTACTGCGTGATTTGGAAACCGGCATTTTCAGCTTTCGAAAATCAGGTGGAGGCAATCACAAACATAAATATCAAAAAATTAGACACCTGTTTGAAATTTACCCAACGATCAGTTTTATTCTAATCGGAGATAACGGGCAGCGAGATCCGGAAATTTATGCCCGAATTTCCAGTGAATTTCCCGCCAGGGTAAAAGCCATTTACATAAGAACAGTACGCAAGCACAAACATGCAGAACGAGACCGAAAAATTCAGTCTCAAATGCAAAAAATCGGGGTTCCGATGATCATCACAACAGACAGTACCGAGGCTGCCAAACACGCAGCTCTAAATGGATTAACTTCAACGGAAAGCATTTTTGAAATCGCCAGGGATGCAGAAAAAGATATGGAAAGTTTGCTACAAAAAAAGGTGTTTGAAAAGGAATAATCCCTTCACAAACACCTTCTCTGAAATTGAGCGCTTCGCGCTATTTTGTTGTCAATTCAACCAATACAAACGACTGAGGTTTCATTTCCAGGCTTAAAACATTTCCTTTCAAAGTTACCTTACTTTTTTGTGGTACAACCACATCCGGGTTAGCCAATGTATTGTACGCCATCAAATCAGGTTGAAACAACTCGGTTAAATCAGCCTCTTTTGAAGCTAATTTCCCGCCTTTCAAACTAACCTGAATAGATTTTGCCTCAACCGAGGAATTCACGACTTTCAAATAAACCTTTTGGGCTGTGTGATCAACCGAAGCACTTGCATACAAACTATCTTGTCCGGCCATCACATCGCCATCAGACAACACCGGTAATACATGGTCTCCACGGTGTGTTGAGTACATTTGCTGCACGTAATAGTTTGGTGTAGCAACCGACGCAAGGTTGTCGAACCAAATCAAGTCAGGACGCCATTGCCAAGCATCAACATGTGCAAACAAGGGAGCATACGATGCCATTGAAACAACATCAGCATTACGTTCCAAGCCGGTCATAAATGCAGCTTCTGACAGAGCAGCCAACCAGTTATTATTTGAAGTTGGATCTTGATTTTCGACGCGTGTGTGACTGGCATACTCTCCGGCAAAAACTTTAAGTCCTCCGCGCTCGTAGCTGTCATATCGTTTTGCACTGTTGAAAAACCAATCCGGATCTTTATAATAGTGTTCATCAACCAAATCAGCATTACGGGTCTTTAATTCTTTCCACAAATATTCAAAACGATCTCCGTCAGAAGAAGGCCCTGAGCCCGAAACCAATTTAATCTCCGGATATTTCTCGTGCACTTTATTCGCAATTACATCATAACGCTCCAAATATTGGTCGCCCCATTGCTCATTCCCAATTCCCAAAAATTTCAGATTGAAGGGTTCCGGATGTCCCATTTCGGCGCGAAGTTTTCCCCATTTTGTAGAACTGTCTCCGTTGGCAAACTCAATTAAATCAAGTGCATCAGAAATATACGGTTCCATTTCATCCAAGGGAACCAATTCACCCGTATTATACTGGCAAGCCATTCCGCAATTCAAAATTGGCAAAGCCTCAGCTCCTAGATCTTCAGCCAACTGGAAATATTCGAAAAATCCTAAACCAAAACTTTGGTAATAATCAGGCGTGTGGCGATGCAGAAATTCGGTATTCCAACGATTAATCAGCACTTCACGCTCTTCGACTTCGCCAACTGTTTTCTTCCATTGGTAACGCATATCCAGGTGATGTCCTTCAACAATGCATCCACCAGGGAACCGCAGAAACCCGGGATGAAGTTCAGCCAGTTTTTCGGCCAAGTCGGCCCGCATACCATTCGGGCGGTTTTTGAACGTATTTACCGGGAACAACGACACATATTTAAAATCAACAGCTCCGTCTCCCTCCAATGAAATCTTCAGACTTCCCTTGGCAGCAGTTGCGTTCGCTTTTAAAAGCAATTCAACCTTAGTCCAATCATTATCCGTCAATTTTACAGTACTCTCGGCAATGCAAGACTTGTCATCGCCCAACAGCTCAACTTTTAGGTTTTGAGCATTACCTGCAGCTAAACGAACATCAAGCGTCAGGCGATATTCTTCACCCTCGTGAATTCCCATTCCACGGAACCCGTCATTTTGAATGAAATTTGCTTTTCCTGACTTCAACGCAGGTAGGCGTATAAAACGTTTTTGTGTTCCTTCTGCTATTTCATTGATAATACGAATGGAATCTTTGTGTGAAGTTCTCCAGCCCATCATTGGGTCATCGAAACCAAAAGAGCGGTTTTTCACCAACTCGCCATATAATCCACCGTCAGCGCCAAAATTAATGTCTTCGAAGAAAATCCCCCACATAGTGGGCTCAATCGCCGGTCCCGGCTTATTCAATTGTAATTCGATTTTTGTTTGCGCCTGAACAAAAACCGAGCTCATTAATCCTAACACAAGGATACTTGCTTTCAGGTTTTTAAACATGATTTGATCGTTTATATAATTTGTTAATCGCGTGTTGTTCTGATGGTGAACATTCAGAAACGACCTCCAAGATACAAATAAAAGTAATAAATACTTTTAACTGCACTGTAAAAATTTCGAATAGTGCTCACCCCTTCCGGAAACGCCGATATTAAGAAATACAACCGCCTGTCGGGATACGCTCATACAAATCAGAAAATTTTGACTTTGACGAACGTACGAAGGGTGGATGCCCGATCCGAATTAAGGAATGATTAATCTTCCGGTAGATTTCAGACAATAGCGAGACATTCATCATAAAGCTTATAATTTTGTCCAAAATTTTGAGACGATGTGGGTAATTTTGGCTTTGATTTCAGCGGTGCTGTTGGGTTTGTATGATGTTTTCAAGAAGTTATCTCTGAATTACAACGCTGTATTACCGGTACTGTTTTTGTCGACGGTTACTGCCGCTGTCGCGGTTTCCCCTATCGTTATTGGCTCCGTCTATTTCCCCGAAGCTTTTCAAAAGGTTCACCTTTACGTTCCTCCCATAACGGCACACGAACACCTGCTTATTTTTATCAAATCAGTTATCGTTGTTAGCAGCTGGATTTTTGCCTTTCATGCCATGAAGCATCTCCCCATCACGCTGATTTCCCCTATTCGGGCTACCGGACCAATCTGGACGCTAATCGGTGCAATTCTGATTTTTCAGGAACGCCTGAATCTCGTGCAATGGTTTGGAGTTTTGGTTACGCTCTGTTTTTTTTACCTGCTATCAACAGCCGGGAAACTGGAAGGCATCAGCTTCCGCAAAAATGTTTGGATTTTCTGCATCATTGCAGCCACCTTACTTGGAGCAGCCAGTGGCCTGTTCGATAAATACATCATGCGGCAAATCGACCGTATTGCCGTTCAAGCCTGGTTTTCGTATTACCAAGTCGTGGTTATGCTACCCGCAATAGCCCTGTTTCGGTGGAAACGTCCCAAAGCCGAACGTCCGCCCTTTGAATGGCGTTGGAGCATTCCTCTAATTGCTATCTTCCTGCTTTTTGCTGATTATGCCTACTTCTACGCGCTCAGTATCCCCGACTCCATGATTTCCATAATTTCAGCCTTGCGTCGAGGAGGAGTCTTGGTTGCCTTTGCAACAGGAGCATTGCTCTTTCATGAACGCAACATCAGACGTAAAGGAATATACCTGTTGGGAATTCTGTTAGGGATTCTGATTATCAGTTTCGGGACACATTAAAACCTAATTCCCCAATAGTGTTTGGCGAAACAGGAATCCTCTAGTAAAGTCATCTTGAGCAAGCAGACGGACATGACGTTTTCGTTAGTGGCTTTAAATTCTTCGAACACATTCGGCGAACACCGATTTGAAATACACATCCTAAAAAATCAACTTTCATTTTTGATTCCATTGTTTTCGTTCTAATTTTAAAGGAAAAAATGGAACACATTCTGATATACCAGGGAGATATCACTGAAATGCACGTTGATGCTATTGTTAACGCTGCCAATAAAAGTTTACTCGGAGGAGGTGGTGTCGATGGAGCCATTCACCGGGTGGCGGGTCCTCGTTTGCTCGAAGAATGTCGAAAGTTGAATGGCTGTGAAACCGGTGAAGCGAAAATAACCCAAGCATATAAACTTCCCTGTCGCTTCGTCATCCATACGGTAGGCCCGGTTTGGTACGGCGGAGAGATTGGCGAAAAAGAACTGTTGACCAATGCCTACCTGAACAGTTTGAAGCTAGCGAAAGAATACAAACTCGCAACCATCGCTTTCCCAAATATCAGCACTGGTGTTTATCACTTCCCGAAAGAACTGGCTGCAAAAATTGCCATGAAAACAGTCCAGGATTTCTTGTCAAAAAATGAGTTTCCGAAAACGGTTACTTTTTGTGTTTTCGATCAGGAAAACTTCGAGATTTACGAGCAATTGCTTCACTAAGCAAACTGGCAGTAAAAAAAAGGCATTGCTTTTGCTGATGCGTAAATCAGCTGTTCATTTTGGAAATCCAACCTTCCCGTTCAGCTATATTTTTGTTTCATTAAAAAAGTAGCATCAACGATTCACACTCCAAAGAAAGCCATTAACTTGGGGGTGACAAAATGGTCGGAAAATAGGAAAACATGAAATTCTTCAAAATTGAAATTCAAATTACGATACTGACCCTCATTATCGGAGTTGCAGTAGTCGGATCTGGTTATCTTGTTTACAAAAGCCTTTCCGAAATCATCGACTCTATTCACCGGGAAGCGCGGCCGGACTATAAGCTATTGCTGATTAAGGATATCTCTGCAGAATTGAATGAGGTTGAAAATTCAGTTCGTTTGTACAGCCTCACAGGAAACGAAAACTACATTTACCGATTCCACAAACTAAACAATAGCGTACAGGAGAAGCTTACAAACCTTGAAGATTATGCTATCCCTGAATCAGAAGAAGTTCAAAAGATTGATTCTATCCAGTTGCTTTCGAACCAAAAACTGGTCATCTGGTCTCAAATCCGGAATCTGCACAAGCAAAAGATCCAGAAACAAACTGAAAAGCCGTTAACCGAACTGGTTTCTAAAATCGATACGGCAATTATACAACCCGACACCATCAAATTTGAGCAACCCAAGAAGCAAAGTTTTTTTAAACGCGTGTTTGGGAAACAAGATACGACAACCAAAGAACCGATTATTATAGACAAGACGGAAGAAAAAGAACAGTTGAAGCAAGAGATCGCTGAAATAGAGGAACAGATCAGCACCGATAACCTCGAGCTACAAAGCAAGGAAAGAACACTACTCGAGCGCAATATAAAAGTTACAGACCAGATTAACCGTTTGATCACAGCAATTGAGATTGTAGAACAAAGACGATTGGAAACAAAAACGCAGGAGGCCGATTTCATGGCGGCTCAGATTTACCGGCGACTGGTCATGTTCACCGGAACATCCATCTTACTTTTAATTATCGTACTCATTCTCTTTTTCCGCAATCTTCAGAAAAACAGGTCTTATCAAAATATTTTGAAGAAAGCCCGGGCCGACGCCGAAAACCTGGCTAAAGCAAAAGAGCGATTTGTCGCCACCGTTAGTCATGAAATGCGCACACCTGTAAACGCCATTTATGGGCTTAGTGAGCAAATGTTGCAACGCGTGAAAGAGCCTGATTTAAAATCGGATCTCAACATTGTGTACAAATCGGCCGACCACTTAATTACCTTGGTAAACGACACCCTTGACTTCTCGAAAATTGAATCGCAAAAAATGACTTTTGAAAAGATTGACTTTGTACCATCCGAGCTATTCAGCGAGATTATCACCTTGCATCAGGTACCGGCTCGTGCTAAAGGGTTGGAGCTCGTTTTGCAAAGTGATATTCCGGAAAACCGGGTGTATAAAGGAGATCCGGTTCGGCTGAAACAAATTTTAATCAACCTGTTTACCAATGCCATAAAATTCACCAACAAAGGGAAAGTCACCCTAGAAGCAACCGAAGAGAAAATGGCCGGTCACCATTACAAATTGATTGTCGATGTGGTTGACTCAGGAGTCGGGATTCCACAAAATAACCTACCAAAAATATTTGAAGAATTTGTTCAGCTTGACGGAGACAACGCCCAAAAACACCGTGGAGCCGGGTTGGGCTTGGCTATCGTTAGAAAGCTCGTCGACTTGCAAGGTGGGGAAATAAAGGTGAAAAGCCTGGTTGGGAAAGGCACACGATTTACAGTTGAAATACCTTACCCGGAAGGAGACCCTAAAGCCTACCAACCGGAGACCAAACAACCGGACGAAACACCGGCCTGGTTTAAAAACCTCAAACTACTGTTGGTTGACGATGAAGCTTTCAATTTGTATCTATTGAAAAACATCCTGAACAAATGGGGCATCTCATACAGCGAAGCACAAAATGGACTGGAAGCCGTAAACATGGCCCAAAAGGATCATTTCGATCTGATTTTAATGGACATGCGTATGCCCGTGATGGATGGTTTTGAAGCCAGCTCTAAAATTCTTCAACAAAATCCGGCAGCTGCGATTGTCGTACTCACAGCAACTAACCGAACCGAAGATGAAGAACGTTATAAATCAATTGGAATATGGGAATTCCTTCAAAAGCCTTTCCCTGAACGTGCCTTATTCAACTTGATTGTTCAATTGAAAGACAGGGATATCCCCGAAATTCTGCAAGCTCAGTTACCCATCGAACAAGATCGCCTCGATTTAGACGAGTTAAAAAACGTACTCGGTGGAGACGAAGCATTTTTCAAGGAAATGGTCGATCTGTTTGTAAGCTCTGCCCATAAATGCAGAAATTCGCTCGAAATTGCTATTCAAAATAAAGATAATAACGGCTTGGTTGAAGCTGCCCACAAGCTGGCTGCACCGGCAAAACACATGCTCGCGAACAAACTTTACAGCCTTTTGAAGGATTTGGAGAAAAAAGGAGCAGAAAATGAAGAGTGGACTATTTTGGAAAAACTGGTCAAAGAAGTAGACCATCAAATTGAAACTTTCCTGAATGTACTAAAGAGTGAAACACAAAATTGACAGGAACACGAGATGTTAAAATAAGCAAAAACTATTCTCAAAATGAGAATTACTATCATTATCTTCATTTTTCTTGCTACATTGCGCACACTTCCCTCAATGAAAAAGATCTAATTTTAGTTTTATGGCTGAAAAAGCATTCAAAATATTTGTAGTTGAAGATGACGAATGGTACCGCCGCTTATTGGTCCACAACCTCTCATTGAATCCGGACTACGAAATTCAAGCCTTTGCAACCGGCAAGGCATGTTTATCAAAACTGGATGAGCACCCCGACATTGTTACCTTGGACTATCGTCTGCCCGATATGAAGGGGCTGGAAGTTCTGAAGCAAATTAAAGAAGTCAATGATGACATTCAGGTCATCCTCATTTCGGAACAGGATGATATTGGCATTGTGGTTGAATTACTGAAAGAAGGCGCCTACGATTACATTGTCAAATCGCGCGACATTAAAGAGCGTTTGCTAAATACGGTTAACAACATCAGAAACCGGAACAAACTGAAAAAAGAAATTGTCAGTTTGCGCCAGGAGGTCAAGAAAAAGTACAGTTACCAAAATACCATCATCGGGAACAGTGCCGCAGCACAACAAATTTTCGAGTTGATTGACCGAGCTACGCGCACCAATATTACCGTGACTGTTACCGGGGAAACCGGAACAGGGAAAGAATTGGTTGCCAAAGCAATTCATTATAACTCAAACCGGGCCAAGAAGCCGTTTGTGGCCGTTAATGTCGCGGCTATTCCCAAAGACTTGATTGAAAGTGAACTTTTTGGACACGAGAAAGGCGCTTTTACCGGCGCCAACTTCCGAAGGATTGGAAAGTTCGAAGAAGCCAACGAAGGAACGCTGTTCCTGGACGAAATGGCAGAAATGGATATCTCCCTACAAGCCAAATTATTGAGAGCTCTTCAGGAGAAAGAAATCATTCGGGTGGGTAGTAACGCACCTGTAAAAACCGACTGCCGTATTATTATTGCCACCAACAGAAACCTGTTGGAAGAAGTGAAACTAGGCAACTTTCGACAGGACTTATATTACCGCTTGTACGGCTTGCCGATCGAACTTTCGCCACTTCGCCATCGCGGAAACGATGTTATCATGTTAGCCAAGCACTTCATGCAACAATTTTGCTCCGAAAATAAAATGGAAGCTAAAAATCTAAGCTCCGACGCCACAGCCAAATTACTGGCCTACTCGTTTCCCGGCAATATCAGAGAGTTGAAATCGATCATTGAACTGGCCGTTACTCTTTGCGACCACCAGGAAATTACAGCCGACCATATTGTCTTTGGCGGTGGTCACGATGCTATGGCTGACATCGCAACGCAGGAAATGACCCTCCGGGAATATGACATCCAAATTGTAAAAACATTCCTCAAGAAATATGAGAATAACACCAAACTGGTTGCTGAAAAACTAGACATAGGTGTAGCGACCATTTATCGGATGCTCAAAGAAGATAAAGTTTCGAGTTAGACCTTCGATCAACGAAAAAATCAAGCCATGAATTGATACGATCATATCAATTCATGGCTTTTTTGTATCCTCCAATTCCATTCCTGAAACTGAACGGGTTATCATTTTACAACTCAAATTGACATCTAGTGAATCATTTTGATACAGAATGGCTCAAAGACCAAATACAAAAAGCCTGTATTTCAGCAACTTAATCCAACACGTTCTATTTGGCACATAGATTGGCTATAAATGGTCGGTTACAAATTACAAAAAACCGCTTAAGAGGCGGAATGAAAGAAAAAATAAAACCCTAATTATGGAGGAACATTTATCATGGACAAAAAACAAATTAAGACGCTAGTTATTGCCGCTGTTGTATTCGTTGTAGCAATAATTGGCGGTGTATATGTTTACACACAAAAAGAAGCTCAGTTAAATTCGATGGCTTCAGAAAAATCTGATCTTTTCGAACAGATGCAAGTTAAAGATTCTCTTTTGAATGACATGGAAGACACTTTCGCCGAAATCGAAAACAACCTGACATTCATTAAGGAAAAAAGAAGTCAGCTTTCAATCCAGGATGCAGAAGGCGTACAAAATCAAAAGCAGGAATTAGTTGCAGACATCGCTTTGATGAATACGATGTTGGAAGAAAGCAGTAAAAAAATTACTGATCTGGAAGCCAAATTGAAAAAATCGGGCATTAACCTGAGATCTTTTGAAAAACGAATCGCTGCTTTGAATGAGAGCATCAACACGCAAAACACACAGATTGCCGAATTGAAGCAAATTATTGAGCAAAAAGATTTCCAATTGGCTGAATTCGATGCCAAAGTAACTGAATTGAATGATGCCATGATGGTTCAAAACGATTCACTTACCCACGAATCAGAACGTCTGGTTGAAAGAACCAACCAAATGAACACAGGCCATGTTGCTTACGGAACTTATAAAGAACTTAGAGATAAAGGACTTCTGACAAAAGAAGGTGGTATCCTCGGAATTGGAGCAAACAAAGTAATCAATGGCAGCTTTGATGAGGACTACTTCACAAGCCTGGATATCCGCGACACAAAAATTATCCCTTTGCATACCCAAAAAGCACAGGTAATTTCTGAACATCCAACAGATTCATATTCATTAGTTGAAGAAGACGGACAAATTGCTTACCTGCAAATTGATAATCCGGATGAATTCTGGAAAGTTTCGAAATACGCAGTTATTGAGGTGAAATAAAAAATCAGTCGTCTCAAAGTCATTTAGTTCTAAAAAAATATTCAAGATATCCCTTACCTCGAATAATTGCGTTAGACAAGTCAGAAGCCGTCACTGAATTTTCAGGACGGCTTCTCTTATTCTATCTATTTGAATTTCTATTCTTCAAAAAGCTGGTTCAACGCTAAATAATAATCTTCATTCCAACCTTCGACAATATTTTCGTAGGCTTCGTCCGGAATATTAGTCTGCTTCACTTCCATGCTTGTTCCACCTTTATGTGGATGGAATTTGATGGTGACAAGCGAATTCTCATCTTCACCAAAATACCATTCCTGAACGATTTTCTGATCTTTTACAAACTCGATGTTTTTCCCGCAAATACTTCCGTCCCACATTGAAAATTCAGTTCCCGGAACTTCTTCCATTTCGGCATCCTCTCCGGTCCAAATCTCAATCATAATCTTGTTGGTCATTGCATTGTACACATCCTTTGGATCCGCCGTAAAGTGGAAATATTGTTTGAATTCTTTCATGTTTCTTTTTTAATTAAGACGCTCCCTTTTGTATATGGGTTTGTTCAGTTTGTATGTAAAACCTATCGTAATAAATTCCTTAAACTGCCATTTGGCTTTATAAATTGTGTTCCCCTCTGCATCAACCCTACTCGTCGGGAAAGTCACATTATCGTCATATAACAAGTGAATCAACGCTTGCATATTGATGTAATTACTGAGCTGAAAGTTAAAGGTATTTTCCCAATCAACATCGTATTTGTTTAATGCCCCGTAATTCAGGAACATTTTATACTTGGTTTGCCAGCTAATATCGGTTGTGATATTCTTCTTGTACGCAATATCCATGTTTAAACCGGGCTCTCTAAAGCGCCTTTTGTTTTCCGCTACACCATAATTTGTTTGATCAATTCGAGCAGTATCTTTCACGAAAACAGACTTCAATGTTAAAGGTGAAATGAAGACTGACAGTTCTTTCTTCGGCTTATAGTCCATACCAAGTTTTATGAGCGTTTTTGCCGGCGACAAGAAGCCGGATAAAACCGTTGTTCGGTCCGGATAATCATAGCCTCTAAAAAGCTGTGTTTCAAAGTCGATCTCCGCCGAGTAATACCATTTTTTGTACGCCTGAATTCCGTACCGGGTGATAAACTCGAATTTATCGTCATTTTTTTGAATGCCATCGTCAGCCGGTTTCAACCATCCATTGCGCATCTCAATCGAATTTTCCCAAGTCGTTTTCTCCGACGTGTAGTTGGCGAAACCTTTAATTACCAGCAAGGTAGCCAGAGCACTTTTACCACCTTTCTTCCAGTTACTCAGGTACGTTTGTGTGAAACCAAAGTTGATGTCACTACCCAATACCCAAGGTGTAATCACATTGAATCGTTTGTCCACTTTATCTAACGATGAAGGAATACGAAGGGGCTCAAAACTGATATCCTTTTTTTGGCGTTGCGAGAATCGCGTAAGGGTAACTCCGTCGTCAATTAACATCCGTACCGAATTGCGATCCAAGGATTGAATCCGGATTCCCAGCGAATCGTTCTGTTCATTTTTTACAAACAAACGTGATTGGCCCGGATAAGAGTTGCTGAGCATAACCTGCACCGAATCCTGAGCTGAATTATGAAACCAGAATGAAAGCTGTTCCGCATTGATGTAATTTTTAAGAATCCGCAAACTACTATCAATTGAATCATTTACCTGTACAATCACTTGCTCATTATAATTGCTCAGCAACCGGTAATTTTTATATCGAATTGAATCGGAAAATTCACGCTGAACTTTCAACGAATATTGCTTGATGTATTCTTCCCGGTAAGCATCGCTTATGGAATCAACGAAATTCTTAATAACAAGTTGGTTATATTCTTGGCGGGCATCTTCAAGCAAAGCCCGTTTAGTACTATCCATCCGCTGAAGGCGTCTAAAATCGTCGGGACTAGTCATCACCGAATCCGGCAACGCACCAAAACTTGCCAAACTATCCGGGATACTAACATATTCAGTTCCCAATAAACGATAAGACTCTTCCTGAGACAACACATTAGCCCGGTCATCAATATTTTCGAGCAGTTGCTCCGGAACGGGAATTTGTTTCTTGATAATGCTACCTCTTACCGAACGATCAATACGCTTAAGCTGCTCCTGCACTTCCGGGTAAGCCGTGTAACCGGGTACACTCAAGCTATCTTCAACATTGTCCGGGGTTCTGAAAAAATACCGTTGCTGATTAGCCTGGTAATCCGAAAGATATTTCATCAGGCTATCAACTTTTTCATCTTCCAGGTAGTGAATCAGACCACGCATGCGATGTTCCATCTCATAACTTTGAGGGAACCAATGCCCCTTTCGGCTTAAGAAATAGTTGAGATAATCAATACTTGCTTTTACTGAATCTTGCTCCGCACCTTTTACGTCTTTTCGAACACTATCGAATGCAGTCGCATTTTGCACTCCTAAAACAATAAGAATTCCAAACAGAATAAATCTGACCTTCATAATTTTAATCCTTTATTTGGCTTTGAATTCGCTTCTTTGGCTTCATCTCTTCGACTATGATTTTCCTCCATGGATTAATCCTTCCATGTTTCATAGGGATTTTCAGCCAACCGGGAGTTATGATAGCGCAAATCACCCGTCACTTCCTCGCCAATCCAGTCAGGTAATTGAACTGTTTCATTGGCGTGTGAAAGTTCAATTTCAGCAATAATCAAGCCACTATTTGCCCCTTCGAACACATCCACTTCCCATTTCTTATCAAAGGCGTAAATTATATGACGTACCTTGTCAATTACCGGATAGACAGCTAAACTCAACATTTCCCTGGCATCCGGCACCGGAATTTCATACTCAAATTCAGGGCGACTAATGCCAGAAAGTCCTCCCTTAACAGTTAAATAAGCTTTTTCATCTGCGACACGAATACGAACTGTCCGATCCGGATCAGCACATAAATAGCCCTGAATCATATGAATTTGCTTCTCGCCTTGCGGCCGGAAAGCTTCGCGAACAAGAAACTTACGTTCTATTTCAACTGCCATTTTCCCTTTTTTAATGTCTGACAAAAATAACAGACTCCCTTCAATATCGATTTTTTGAGCGAATGAATTTCCAGGAATAAACACTCTTTTAATTCGTAATTGCTCAAGTCTTTAGTTTTCATCTATTAAGCCAATTTGTTTTCAACTTGAAGAATGCAACCAGACAGCCCGAAATTGGGAAACATATCATGCTTAATCTCAGCAAAGCAGAAAAGGAAGGCCATCAGAGTAAAATCCATCACAAAAACGCGCAACACCCTAGCTAACAGACAATTTCAATACACTACTAACCAAACCATAACAATTCGATTAAATAGAACGAGACTTTGGCTGCGAAAATACTTATCATATTACAGGCTTATTGTGCAGTTTTGAGGGCTCAAAAGTGAGTAATTCAAAGAACAACTGAGCCTATAAATTTTGCGAAAGCCCCTCCAACTATTTCATAAGTTTTAATCAAAATTTGATCTTTTTTGCTCACTCTTGTGTTATCTGTTTGTTAATTTAGCATCAATTAAATCATAAGCAGTTGAAAGAGCGATTTACTTATTATTCACCAATCGGCCCACTTTGCATTGAGACAGAAGAAGACTTGATTTGCTCTCTTTTGTTTTGTGACAAAGAATTGATGACCGAAAATTTCAATCCTAAACTTCAAAAGTTAATTACGGAACAGTTGGATGACTATTTCGGTGGCTACCTTTTTGAGTTTGATCTCCCCTTGAAGCCTTCAGGAACTGAATTCCAGAAAAAAGTCTGGAGTGAGTTGCAGAACATTCCCTATGCGCATCTGACTAGTTATGGCGAACTAGCAATGCTGCTTGGCGATAAAAATCTGGTTCGGGCAGTTGGTGGGGCTAATTCAAAAAATCCGATTGCTATCATCATCCCCTGTCACCGGGTAGTTGGAGCCAACAAAAAATTGGTTGGCTATGCAGGGGGGTTATGGCGAAAGAAATGGTTGCTCCAGCACGAACTCACGAATAAATCCGATTTGTCAAGTTTGTGGTAATTGCTGGCTGACGTGTCACTAATCTGTCTACTTCAATGTTTACCCATACAAAACTGCGAGAGCAGTTTTTCTTCAGTTTAAAATAATTATCTATTTTCGCATCGTCAAAAATGCGAATGATAAGGGGGATTATTTTAGAATTCAACAGAAGGATTATATTGAAGTTTTTACAGATTAGATTATGCAATTTAACGTAACAATCCGAGGACTAGCCATAGTTCTCCTCGCTATTGTGTTGTCCACTTCGTGCGAAAAAGAAGAAGGAGAAGGAGGAACCTCAACCATTCAGGGGAAAGTGTACGCCTTGGATTACACAAGTGACTTTTCGACTAAGTTGGGGGAATACTACGCTCCGGACGTCAACGTATTTATCATTTACGGGAATGACAGTATCCACTCGGATAAAACAGAAACCAGCTATAACGGGTGGTATCGGTTTGAGTATTTAAATAAAGGGACCTATACAATATATACACTTTCCAAGGACCCGGATCGCCTCTCACCATCCGGAGAGATCGTCGCAAAACAAACAGTCGTAATAACGGATAATCATTCATCAGTGATTCTGGACGACTTAATCATTTATAAGTAAATCAGCACCATTGAGGACAGTAATATCCAAATATAACCTCATTATTTTCGGAAGCGTTCTTTTAATGATGTTTTCGAAAGATATAGATGCGCAGGATCAGGATTTCGGCTTGTGGACAGGGTTAGCCATAGAACAAAAAATAACCAAACGCTGGGATATTGAGCTTGATGGTGGGTACCGTTTAAAAGACAACTTGATTCAACAGGATAAAACATTTATCGGCACAGAACTAAGCTGGTCCAAAAGGTTTTTCGAAGCGAGCGCATTGTATCGTTTTTCAACCGTTTTGAACAAAAACAGGTCAATTAACTCACATCGTTTTGGCTTTCAAACCCAGCTCAAAAAAGACATCAATCGCCTCACCTTCGTATACCGTGGAAGGATCCAATGTGATTATGCTGAGATTAGGTCCGCGAAAACAGAACGAATTCCAATAAGCTATTTTCGAAACCGGCTGAAAACAGCTTATAATATCAAAGGACTCCCGTTGGAACCCTTCCTCTGTTACGAACTATTTTGGCGTCTGAATGAGTATACAAGCCGTCAAATTGAAAAAACACGCTTGACAACGGGTTTAGATTATCGATTTAACAAACATCATAAAATTGGTTTCTCCTGGATGATAAATGACCAACGGAATGTCACGGATCCAACGAAATCATACATCGTATCAATTGACTATAAAGTAAAACTTTAACATCTATGCTAGTTAACGCAGCTCTGCCCCTGTTTGAAAAAATCAGCCGACAAATAGATAAAATGCCGGTAATTTCAATTGAAGAGCTGGAAGTAAACGGACAAATGAACCGATACGACAAAAAATTTCTATTTCACACGAATCGAATTTCCGAAATATTGCAGACCATCCAGCACCGATATGCAGTAATCGATCATCATGGAACAAAAATCAATGGCTACAAGTCGGAATACTTCGACACAGCCGATTTGACGTGTTATCTAGAACACCACAACCAAAGAAGTAAGCGGTTTAAAATCAGAATCCGAACCTATGAAAACTCAGGAAAACAGTTCCTGGAAATAAAGTCAAAAAACAATAAAAAACTCACAAAGAAGAAACGTCGTCCTTATAATAGCCAGCAGGGAGTAACGAAAGAAGATCATGAATTTTTGTTGGAGCATACCGGCATCGCAAGCTCCAAGCTAAAAACAACATTGCACACGGAATACAAACGAATCAGTTTGAGTAATCTGCTTAAAGGCGAGCGAGTCACCATTGATTTTGATTTAAAACTGACCCTGAATGGTCGTAAAATAGCATTACCAGACTTGGCCATCGCCGAAATGAAAAATAGCAATCGTCATACACAAACGGCGTTTGGACAGTTTCTGCACGACGAATATATTCAACCATCTTCCTTTAGTAAATATTGCATTGGAATGGCCTTGCTATATCCCGACATAAAAAAGAACAACTTTAAAGAGACAATCCGTAATTTAAATCCCGTTTCCTATGAATAATATTCTCTTGTCAGAACCACTACAAACACCTTTGTTTTTCGATTCAGCCGGATTCCTTGATCTACTGATACGATTCACGTTCAACTTACTGATTACCTTCGTAATTGTACGATTGATTTACTACCGAAAAACCAAACGTAAAGATTACCTGTTTACCTATTTTCTAATCAACACTATGATTTTCTTACTAGCCTATTTATTGTCTGGTGTTGAACTAAAATTAGGCTTCGCATTCGGACTGTTCGCATTATTTGGCATCTTGCGCTACCGAACTAACCCACTGCAAATAAAAGAGATGACCTATCTTTTCATCATCATTGGAATTGCCGTGGTAAACTCAATATCCGACGCGGATTTGCCTTACGCCGAAGTATTTATGGCCAACGCTCTCATTATAGGCCTATTGTGGGTTCTCGAATTTGCCTTTCGCTTATCTCACGAGTCGTCGAAAAAGATTCTTTATGAACGAATTGAGCTGATTAATCAAAACAGAGAAGAAGAATTACTAAAGGATTTAAGAATCCGAACCGGTATCAACATTCACCGAATAGAGGTTTCGTCGATTAACTTTCTGAGAGATACGGCGCGCTTAGTTGTTTACTATTATGAAAAAAATAAAATATTCAACGCTGAAGATCAAAACGATTCCAACGATTCCGACAATTAAAAATATTTCAGCCCCAAATGAAAAAATTTCTTCTCTCCCTCTGTTTACTGGTATTTGCATGGAATTCATTCTCACAACAACTAAGGATAAATGAGGTACAATCATTAAATTCCAGCACGTTACAAGATGAAGATGAAGACTATCCCGACTGGATTGAACTGATTAATTCAGGCGTGACAACAGTAAATCTTTCCAACTATTTCCTCACCGATGACGAAGCCAATTCTTCGCAATGGCAAATGCCGGAATACAATCTGAAACCAGGACAACTGGTTGTTCTTTTTGCATCAGGCAAAGACCGCAGAGTTGCTCCTACTCATTGGACAACAATCATCAAAAACGGTGACAGCTGGAAATACATCGTTCCCGAATCAGACATCCCGGACTGGACAACACCGCTTTTTGATGACAGCAAATGGTTAACCGGCAAAAGTGGATTTGGGTACGGCGATGGCGACGATAGTACTATCGTTGAAAATGCACTGAGCATTTTTTTACGCAAAGAATTCACAATTGAAGATCCATCGACAATTGGCCAGCTTGTTCTGCACATGGACTACGACGACGGCTTTGTTGCTTACCTCAATGGCACAGAAATAGCCAGAGCAAATTTGGGTACCGCAGGCATTCCGGTTAGTTACAACGACTTTGCAATTCAGGATCGGGAAGCAACGAACTATCAGGGTATAGCCCCCGATTCATTCAATATTGCAAACTTTTCAGAACTCTTACATGAAGGGAAAAACTATCTGGCCATCCAGGTTCATAATAATTATCGCGGTTCAAGCGATCTCTCAGCCATACCTTTTCTGAGTTACGCAGGCGCTGACTATCCCGCGGAGCAACCACCAACAATATTAGGTTTACAAGTTGTTGCCGCTCATACAAATTTTAAAATAAGCGCCGAAGGCGACAGCCTTTTCCTGTTCAATCAAAATCAAGAAAAAATATCAGAATTCGTGGTACCCGAAATTCGACGGGACTACTCAGCTGGATTTATCCAGGGAAACCCAAACCAGATTTACCATTTCCAAACACCAACTCCTTGGGCGAACAACACCACTGAGGCCTTAATTCAAGATGACAACCTGGTTCCTGTATTTTCAGTCACCGGAGGAATTTATGATAGCAACGTCAACCTGAAATTGAGCGGCCCAAGTCTGAATGACACTGTTTACTATACAAGCGATGGCTCTGATCCTGACAGCCTGTCGATGTTCAACTTCGCGTCAATCGCCCTTGAGCAACCAACGACAGTAAAAGCACGAATTATCAAACACGGGTATTTGCCCGGGAAGGTTATCACTCAAAGCTACTTCCCGAATTACAACAAAATGCTCCCCGTCGTATTCATCTCTACAACTCCTGAAAATCTTTGGGATTACGACGACGGTATTTACTCAACGGGGCCAAATGCTTCCGCAAACTTTCCCTATAGAGAAGCAAACTTCTGGATGGATTGGGAAAAGCCAGCTTATGTTGAGCTCTATTTTCCAACCGGAGAAGAAGGGTTATCCATGCCCGGCGGACTAAAAATATTCGGCAACTATTCTCGCGGCTACGATCAAAAATCCATGGCATTTTATGCTCGCTCCTCATATGGAGACGGAGATATTGACTGTAAATTATTCGAACAAAAGCCCATCGACAAATTCGAAAGTATTGTTTTTAGAAGCGGGGGAACCGACAGTTTCGGCGAAGTTCAAAGCTGGGGAACAACTATCCGCGATTTGTTTTTGACAGGTATTGGTATTGACATGAATTTGGATGCACAAGCGGGAAGACCTTGTATAATCTATTTAAATGGAGAATATTGGGGGATTTACAACATTAGGGAAAAGGTTAATGAACACTTTTTAGCTGACAATAACGGAGTTGACAAAGACGATATTGATATCCTCGAGTACGATTCTGAAGTTGTTGAAGGAACCAACGAAGACTATCTCGCGCTGTTGGATTTCATTACAACAAACGACCTGAGTGTGGAAACCAATTACAACTATATCGCCAAACAAATGGACGTTGATAACTTTATTCGCTATAATGTCGTTCAGCAATATGCTCACAACACCGACTGGCCCGGTAACAACATTAAATTCTGGCGGCAGCACGGAGAGACCGGCAAATGGCGATGGATTCTTTACGATGTTGATGCCACCTTCGGGATTTGGTATTTCGAAGAGGAACTGCACACCAACTCCATTGCGATGGCACTGGATCCGGACAACGACGACTGGCCCAATCCGGCCTGGTCAACCCTCCTATTGAGATCGCTAATGACCAATCAAGTCTTTAAAGAAAGATTCATCAACACCTTCGCCGATCACTTAAATACAACACTTTTACCCGATTCAGTAAACAGTCGGATTTCCGATTGTGCAACGACAATTGAAGATGAAATAACACCCCATGCAGAAAAATGGGGTGGTTATCCTGAATCGTGGGAACGAAATATTTCCCGGCTAAAGGAATTCGCTGAAAAAAGACCTTCTATCCTTCGTGAGTTTATGCTCGAACAATTCAAACTAACAGATAGTCTGGATGTACAACTAACAACCTCAGGATGCGATGGCGCGGGTATTCAGCTCAACACCATTCTTCTTGATCAGTTTCCCTGGCATGGCATTTACTTTGAAAACGTCCCCATTGTACTGACTGCAATTGCTCCAATGGGCTACACATTTGACCATTGGGAAGGAAGCGTCGAGTCGGATGAGGCAAACCTTACAGTGTCAATGGACAAAGCTCAACACCTGACCGCGGTATTCAAAGAGGACGAATCGGCCAAAAACATCGTGATTACCGAAATCATGTACCATCCATCAAAGGAATATGATAGTGATGACTGGGTTGAATTGTACAATAATAGTAACAACTATGTGAACCTATCCAATTGGATTTTGAAAGATTCGGATGACGATAACCAGTACAACATCAAGCCAGGCACACTACTCGGCCCGCATGAGTACCTGGTTGTCTGCCGCAACACCGACAGCTTCAAAACAATCTATCCGGATGTTGAAAACTACCAAGGATCACTCGGTTTTGGTTTTAGCAGTTCTGGTGAATGTGTTCGATTATACAATACAAACGATGAGCTAATTGATCAGGTTTGTTATTCTTCCGAATACCCGTGGCCAACCGAACCCAATGAGAATGGCAACAGTTTAATGTTGAAAAACCCGGAGGATGACAATTCGCTAGCTCAAAAATGGTATAGTTCCTCATCCGTGTCAGGCAGCCCGGGACAAGCTAACATCACAACAGCAATTCCAGAAATTGAGCAACAGGAAAAATCAGCTTATTTGCTGAAAAATTATCCAAATCCTTTTGGGAGAGCAACGACCGTTGAGTTTAGTATTTCTAAGCGGGAAGAGCTGTCAATTTGTATTTTCAATCTTCAAGGGCAATTAGAGAATGTTTTATTCACGGGAGAACTGCCTGAAGGAACCCACAGATTTGAATGGAATGCGACATATAAACAGCCTGGTATATACCTGGTTCGACTGAAAACACGGAATGGGACGAGCTACCTGAAGATGATTGTCCAACACTAAAACATATCATCAGACCGGCAGGATTTTAGGCTTCCTGCCGGTTCTTAAAATGTCGCGAATCTCCCCACTCACCATAGCCGATTTCGCTGCCGGCCAGTTCAATACGGGCTTCTAAACAATTGCGGCATTGATCGGCATCTTCATCCAGGCAAGGCTTATCCTCATACAGCTGATAATCTTTGCGAAAAGCGCTTGGCGTGAGGTTGGGCATAATAATATTGGCTCCAATTTTCACCGCCTTTTCCCGACCAGCCGGATCAATAGCCTGAAGTGCCGTAGCAGCTGCGATGTTAATATCAGGCATCAGCAATCGCAATGCAGCCACCATCCGCAGAGCCAAATCAAAGCGTTCCTTTTTACTTTTCAGCAGCGTTCGATATTCGTAAAGCGGCGTGTCTTCGTGCTCAATGTATGGTCCCATTCCAACCATGTCAACATCCAGCCTTTTTAGAAATAACAGGTCTTCAGCAAGATTTTCCATGGTTTGAAATGGCAAGCCAATCATGACGCCTGTTCCAAGCTGGTAACCGCATGCTTTCAACAAGCGCAAGCATTCCAGTCGTTTCTCAAATGAATGATGCTCATTGTTCGGGTGAATTTTATGATAGAGCTCGATGTTGGAGCTTTCAATACGCAACAAATACCGATGGGCGCCGCTCCTGAACCAACGCTGATACGTCTCGCGTGTTTGCTCTCCGCAAGAAAGCGTTATGCCCAGTTCACCGTTCGACAAGGCCTTTATTTGTTTCACCAAACGATCAACCCGATTGATAAAGCTGGAAGAAGACAATTCGCCTGACTGCAAAACCACTGAACCGAATTTATTATCCCACGCGAAACGACAGGCTGCCAGAATATCTTTATCGGCTGCCTCGTAACGAACAACTTTGGAATTGCTATGACGGATGCCGCAATACAGGCAATCCTTCGAACATTCATTCGAAAATTCAACCAGACCACGGAAATAGACTTTCTTCCCCACCACTTCTTCTTTCCGTGCGGCAGCTGCCGAAAAAAGAGCCGTCCGGTCTGCTCCTGCTGATTCCAGTAAACGCACTAAATCAGCACGCGAAAACTGGTCTTGCCTTAAAATTTCGTCCATCGGTTTCACGCTGCGAAGATAATCATTTCCTGCACCTTTACTTTTCACATCGAACGAGTCCACGAAAAAATTAATGAAGAACTGTATCCGAATTCTCCGTTTCCCGTCTACCAAAATGAATGCACCAAATCACCGTGTTATTTGTTTTTCTATTGATAATAGACGGCCTGTAAAAATGAACTATATTTAAAGAACATGGAAGCACAAATCAATGAAATATGGCAGGAACATCACGATAAACTGCTGGCTTTTATCCGCAAAAAAGTAGATGAGCCGGAAGTCGCCGAAGATTTATTGCACGATGTTTTCCTCAAGATCCGGGATAAAATCGGGCAATTGAGAGATCAGGATAAACTTCAAAGCTGGATGTTTCAGTTAACGCGAAATATCATCATCGACTACTTCAGGGAAAAAGCGAAACGCTCAGGGAAACAGCCGGAAGATAAGTTGAGCGCAACACCGGAAGATGAAAACCGGATGGCTGCAGCAGAAAACTGGATCGGTTCATATGTACAGGCTCTGCCCGAAAATTACCGGAACGCCGTCGTTTTATATGAACTGGAAGGCAAATCAATCGCCGATATCGCCGACAAATTACAAATCAGCTATACCAATGCCCGCGCACGTGTTCAGCGAGGACGCCAGGCTCTAAAAAAGAGTTTGCTGGATTGCTGCACGTTTCATGTTGATGTGTATGGAAACATCATCGACTATCACCGAAATAAAAAGAAAGAGTCAGCCTGCAACTGTGTCCGCACCGGCAAAACGCCGTCTACAGATCGAGAAAACTGATTAAGCAATCCTTCAAAAACAAACAAGATGGAGACAAAAGATCAACATGAAATACGCCAGGCTGTTCGCAAAAAGTACAGTTCCGTCGTAATGGCTTCAGAAAACGCATCCTGCTGCAGTCCCAATTCCAGTTGTTGCAGCGAACCAACAGACTTCGATTGGCAGTCGTTAAAAATCGGCTACAGCCCCGAGGAGTTGGCGGCCGTTCCCGAAGGGGCAAACCTCGGACTTGGGTGTGGCAATCCGCAAGCGATTGCAAAGCTAAAAGCAGGTGAAATCGTACTCGATTTGGGAAGCGGTGCCGGGTTCGATGCCTTTCTGGCTGCTCGTCAGGTTGGCAAAACAGGACAGGTCATCGGAGTCGACATGACTCCGAAAATGTTGATAAAAGCTCGTGAAAACCAAACAAAGTTACAGTTGACTCAAGTTGATTTTCGATTGGGTGAGATCGAACATCTGCCAGTTGCCGATCAAACGGTAGACGTAATCATCTCGAACTGTGTGATTAACCTTTCACCTGAAAAAGAACAGGTTTTCCGCGAAGCATTTCGGGTACTGAAACCGGGGGGGAGACTGGCCATTTCCGATATTGTAACCTTGGGAGAACTTCCGGAAGCAATCAAATCGGATATGGAATTGTACACTGGCTGTGTCTCCGGTGCTTCAACCGTCGATGAACTCAAAAACATTCTTCACCAAACCGGATTCATTCAAATTGAAATACGTGAAAAAGTCGGTAGTCGCGAACTAATCAACGAATGGGATCGCAAAAAAACATTTGCGAATCTGGTCATTTCAGCCAGCATTGAATCCATTAAGCCTATTCAACTTCAACATTCAGAACTATCGGAATTGCAGCCTTTGAAAGGTGATGAGCTGGGAAAAGCATCCGAAATACTCAAAGAGGCCAATCTGCCAACAACGGACCTAACGGAAGCACCTGTTCAACTATTCGGTCTTTACCGCAAAAACCAGTTAGTTGCTGTCGGCGGCTTAGAAATGTACGGCAAAAGCGCAATTTTGCGATCTCTGGCGATTCAAAAAGCCTTTCGTTCGAATGGTGTGGGAAGTTTGCTCCTGTCTAAAATTGAAAAAAAGGCAACGGAGCTACAACTCTCCGACCTGTATTTACTAACGACAACGGCGGAAAAGTTTTTCGACAGCCATCAATACAAAAAATGCCATCACGATTCTTGTCCGAAAGAAATTCAGCAGAGTCAGGAATTTGCCAGCATCTGCCCCTCAACAGCCATTTGTTTGCACAAAGCATTGCCAAAAGAATAAAATCTGCAGCTGTTTCAAAAAAGTATAAGCATGGTTGAGTTGAAAACCCGGGAAACTGATCAACCGGCTGAAGCCATTTTGCAGGCTGATATTAATCCGGAGCTCTTGGCAGAGATGATTTTTAAAGCCTTACATCGTTTTGAGTAAATGCGCCAAATAAAAGATCTATTCGTCTCATTTTCAAAGCTTAAATTTTAGTTTATCTTTCACTTTTTGGTGTAGAAATCATTCATCGCACCGTAAAGAATCGTATTTTTGCCGTGCAACCTGCGGGAAGGTCAACAGACTGACTTCAAGGGAAAGCATCCAGTTGATTATTGATTAATGCCTGTGACTTATTTTTGGTCAGGCATTGGTGAATAATACCAGCCTGCGCCTCCCGCAATAACCAAATAGCATGAACACCGATAAACGATTGGGTTTTGTGGGAATTATTCTGGAAGACCGCGAGCACGCTGCCCCGCAGGTCAACGAGCTTCTCTCGAAACATGCCAATATTATTTTAGCCCGAACGGGTATTCCACACATCAAGGGCGAAAATTCCGTCATCACTTTAGTTGTTGACAGCTCAACCGACGAGCTGGGAAAATTAACAGGCCGACTGGGTTCCATTCCCGGTGTTCAGGTCAAATCTGCACTTTCAAAAAAATAACCTCACCCATGATAAACACAAAAAGCGATTTTATCAACGATCAGTCAATAAGCGAAATACTGACGAACTATAGCAAACCGGAAGCAGCCCAGGTAAAAGATGTTTTGACCAAAGCACGCGAAATGAAAGGGCTTTCGCTCGAAGACGTCGCCGTCTTAACCGGAGCCAATGATCCAAGTCAGATACAGGAACTGTTTGATACAGCGAATGACATCAAAGACACCATTTACGGCAAACGGTTGGTGATGTTTGCACCACTCTACATCACAAACTTGTGTGCCAACGAATGCACTTACTGTGCCTTTCGCGCCAAAAATAAGGCCATCGTTCGGAAGGCGCTGAACCAGGAAGAAGTAAAACGCGAAACCGAAGCGCTGATCAAACAAGGTCACAAACGGGTTTTGTTGGTCGCTGGTGAAAGTTACCCAAAACAAGGATTTCAATATGTGCTCGATTCGGTTCGGGCAGTTTACGAAGCAAGTTATAATAATGACAACATTCGACGGGTCAATGTGAATGTTGCGCCATTGACTCTGGAGGAGTTCAAATTATTGAAGAATGAGAAAATTGGCACCTACCAGATATTCCAGGAAACTTATCACCGAGAGACCTATAAAAAGGTGCACATCGGTGGTAAAAAGATGGATTACGATTGGCGGGTAACAGCCCCTCACCGAGCAATGGAAGCCGGAATCGACGACGTCGGCATCGGTGTTCTTTTCGGACTGTATGATTATCGCTACGAATTGCTGGCGCTCATGCAGCACATTCAGGAATTAGAGCGTGTCTATGGCGTTGGGCCGCATACCATCAGTGTTCCGCGCATGGAGCCGGCAACCGGATCGGATATGGCTTCTCAACCTCCATTCCCTGTTTCAGACCTGGATTTTAAAAAGATTGTGGCCATCCTGCGCCTGGCAGTTCCCTACACAGGTATTATCATGTCGACCCGTGAAAGTGAACAAATGCGCCGGGATACGTTTGCACTTGGCGTGTCGCAAATATCGGCCGGTAGCCGAACCAACCCCGGTGGATATGAAGAAGAGGATGAAATCTCCGGACAATTCAGTTTAGGTGATCACCGCCCTATGGATGAGGTGATTCGCGATGTTGCTCAAATGGGTTATGTTCCCTCCTTCTGTACCGGCTGTTACCGCTTGGGACGCACCGGTCAGGATTTTATGGATATGGCAAAACCGGGAGCTATCAAAGCTCATTGCGGCCCCAATGCATTGAGCAGCTTCATGGAGTACCTCAACAATTACGCATCGCCCGAAACCTTTAAAATAGGAACTGAATTGATTGAAAAAACAATATCAGGGCTTGAAGGAGTTCCTGCTGACCGCGCCCGTAAACTAGTCGACCGGGTGAACAACGGGCATTCGGATGTATATTGCTAGAAATAGAGACGAAGACGCTGGATTTTAGACCAAGATCGTAGCTGGGAAAAAGGAACCCGGAAACTGATAAATGACAACTGTAAACTATGTCGGTAACACGCACAGAACACGACTTTTTAGGTGAGCTCGAGATTCCCGCTGAAGCACTTTACGGCATTCATACCGCAAGAGCGTTGGAGAACTTCCAACTGGCAGGACGCCCCGTGAATCAAAACCTGATCAAAGCTTATGGTTGGGTAAAACTGGCCTGCGTTCAAATTAACCGCGAACTGGGCTATTTCAAAGATGCGGTAAAAGCTGATGCCATTGAACAGGCGTGCCGCGAACTGGCCGAAGGAGAACTGAACAAGTGGTTCGTGGTGGACGCCCTGCAAGGCGGCGCAGGCACCTCAACCAACATGAACGTGAACGAGGTCATTGCCAACCGGGCACTGCAAATCATGGGAAAAGCGTTGGGTGATTATGTCACCGTTTCACCTCTCGACGACATCAATCTGCATCAATCCACCAACGATACCTACCCCACGGCGCTAAAACTGGCAGCCATCCTGCAATTACGAAATGTCGAACAGGCTGTTTTGCAATTACAGGAAGCTTTTCAGCAAAAAGAGAAAGAGATGGGCGATGTGGTGAAGATTGGACGCACCCAGTTGCAGGATGCGGTGCTGACAACCTTAGGCCGCGAAATGGCCGCCTATGCCGAAGCCTTTAACCGCGACCGCTGGCGAATCTACAAGTGTGAAGAACGTTTACGCGTTGTCAACCTCGGCGGAACGGCAATTGGCAGCGGACTTGGAGCCCCCCGGCAATTTATTTTCCGGGTAACCGATCGTCTGCGCGAACTCACCAATACCTCGCTGGCCCGGGCCGAGAACCTGATGGAATGCACTCAAAATACCGATGTGTTTGTGGAGGTTTCAGGCATCTTGAAAGCTTGTGCGTCAAACCTGTTTAAAGTAGCCAACGATTTGCGTCTGCTTTCCAGCGGGCCTGATGGTGGTTTAGGCGAGATCAATCTGCCTTCTGTACAAGCCGGTTCGTCCATCATGCCTGGAAAGATCAACCCGGTGATTCCGGAAAGTGTGGCCCAGGCAGCGATGCAAGTGGTAGCCAACGACCAACTGATCACCCAGGCCTGTATGAATGGCAACCTCGAGCTCAACCAGTTTATGCCCGTTGTGGCCGATTCCTTGCTAAACAGTTTGCAACTGCTGGAAAATGCATCCAACGCCTTCCGGACAAAATGCATCACCGGTATAACAGCCAATGCTGAAAAATGCCGTTCACAGGTGCTTAACTCAACGACAGTCATTACCGCTCTGCTTCCAAAGCTGGGTTATGAGAAATGTTCAGAGATCGCAGCTGACGTAAGTAGCCAAAATTGTTCCATCCGGGAGCTCGTTCTTCGGCAAAAACTGATGGATGAAAAGACCTTTGAGCAATTAATCAGTCCAGAAGCTGTCAATAAGTTAGGCTATTAGAAGAAAGAATTTCAATCTAAAATTCTTAAAATTTTGTTAACAGTGTTTTTATTTAGAATTATTCTCAATAAATTGTACCAGTTATAAATCCTAAAAATTGAATGAAATGAAAAAATTGGTATTGATGATGGCGATTGTTTTTGCTTGTGGTGTAACTTTTGCAATTCCTGTAAACACACCTGACGAAAAGCCAAAAACAGAGCAAACTGCCAAAAAAGAAAAGAAAGAAGGCTGCTGCAGTGAGAAGAAAGCATGCTGCGACAAATCAAAAAGCTGCGACAAAAAAGCAGAAAAAGCAGAAAAAACTGAGAAGGAATAGCAATTCCTCCTTCCAAATAAAAGAAGCCGGTAACCCCGGCTTTTTTTTATGCACGGTCCGCATCCCTACCGGGCACATACCTCAATTGCATTCCTTCCCTTTCTATCGTTTAGGCTTCAAGATTCTACGGCTTTGCTCTGCGCGTATTTATGAGTTGCTTCGATCCCCCCTCGCTAAAAGAAAAGGGCACATCCTCAAACTATATAATTTTCAATTCGTTTCTTATGGAAAGGAGCAAAGATGAGGATTACCGATTTCAACACCGGTTTATTTACAGATTATTACGAGCTAACCATGGCTCAGGGCTATTTCTTCCAGGGCCGCCAAAACGACTATGCCTGTTTTGATTACTTTTTTCGCAGCAATCCGTTTCAAGGTGGTTTTACTGTTTTTGCTGGTCTCGATGATCTTTCCGCGTTCCTGGAATCGTTCAAGTATACCAAAGATGACATTCAATTTTTGAGAGAATACGGATTTGATGATCAGTTTCTCGCCTACCTGGAGAACCTGCAGCTGTCCCTCTCAATCTACTCCGTTAGGGAGGGAGATGTCGTTTTCGCGAACGAACCGTTGGTGAGAGTTGAAGGAAAGATTATTGAACTTCAACTATTGGAAACGTTATTATTGAACGTATTGAATTTTGAATCGCTCATTGCCACGAAAGCCCGAAGAATTAAAATGCAGGCTGGCGATCGTCCGGTAATTGATTTCGGATTGAGAAGGGCGCAGGGATTAGGCGGATTACAAGCCACGCGGGCCGCTTACATCGGAGGAGTGGATAAAACCTCAAACGTCTTCTCATCCAAAGCGTATGCGATTCCTGCGACCGGCACCATCGCCCATTCCTGGATCCAGTCGTACGATGATGAACTGACTTCCTTCCGGGACTACGCGAGACTATTTCCGGAGAATTGCGTTTTACTGATTGATACCTACGACACCCTCAATAGCGGCTTGCCCAATGCCATGATCGTGGCGAAAGAACTTTTACGCAACGGACACCAGCTATTTGGTGTGCGTTTGGATAGTGGCGATTTAGCCGCGTTAAGCAAAGAAGTTCGCAAGATTTTAGATGAACATGATTTGGGTTTTGTGAAGATTGTTGCTTCAAACCAGCTGGACGAATATGCGATGCAGAAACTGAATGCCCAAAACGCCCCCATAGATTCATTTGGTGTGGGCACGTCATTGGTTACCGGGCAGGATGATCCCGCGCTGGACGGCGTGTACAAATTGTCGTACGCTGACCATCACCCCCGGATGAAGTTTTCCGAAAACCCGGCAAAAGCCTCTCTTCCCGGCGTAAAAATGGTCTATCGGTTTGTCGATGAGAACAAAAAATTTATTGGAGACGGCATCTGTTTCAATGATTACACCCCGAATAGGGAAACCACATTCTATCAGGTTCCCCTGGGAAAAGAATTAATTCGCTATAACCAGACCGGTTTTGAAAAACTTCTCTTCCCGTTTTGGATCAATGGTGTTCCGCAAAGAGCAAAAAAGTCCCTCGATTCAATCCGGGAATTTTCAGCACAACGGTTGGAACAGTTGCCGGATCAATATAAGCAACTACAGCAAACTCCCGACTACCCTGTTGGGATAGAGCATGATATTCAAAAATTGCAATCGAAAATTGTAGCCGAGAAAAAATTGAACTATCAATCTAAAAACATTGAATTATGAAAGCGTTACTAATTGTGGATGTGCAAAATGACTTCTGTCCGGGAGGTGCGCTGCCAGCACCCGACGGAAACAAAATAGTACCGGTAATTAATGCCTTGATGGATAAATTCAGCCTGATCTTTGCTTCGAAAGACTGGCATCCCGAAGAAACGGTGCACTTCGGAAAGTGGCCGGTCCATTGCGTACGCGAAACAGCAGGAGCTGCATTTCACCAGGATCTTCAGGCGCAGAAAATTGGCGAGATTTTGCTGAAGGGAACAGGGAATAAAGACGACGGCTATTCGGCCTTCGAAGCAACCAACATTGACTTCAAAGATTATCTGCGCCGGCACGAAATTAACAACCTTTACATTTGCGGGTTAACAACTGAATATTGCATCAAAGCGACTGCTGTCGATTCGCAAAGGTTCGGTTTTCAAACCTATGTCGTTGAAGATGCCATAAAGGGCGTGGAGCAAAATAAAGGTGATGCGGAAAAAGCCATCCAACAAATGAAAAATGAAGGCATCCAATTTATCAATTCATCGATGCTGTAAGGATCAATATTTCCATAATAAGTCTGTTTTGTGTTAACTTATTTCAGGACGGGACAGCTGGCAGCATCCGATCTTGCTTCCAAGCGAAAAGCTTTGTAATTTCGACCAAAATTTCCGTCTATGAAGTCACCCAAATCGTTTCGTTTACACATTGGTCTGTTCGGTCAGCGTAATGTCGGGAAATCATCCCTGCTGAATGCGTTGACCAGCCAGGAGGTTTCGATTGTTTCGGACATTGCCGGAACAACCACCGACCCGGTTGAAAAGCCCATGGAGCTGCTCCCGCTGGGACCGGTGTTGTTTATCGATACTGCCGGAGTAGACGACGAAGGTGCTTTGGGAGAACAACGGATCCGCAAAACCATGGCTGTGGTCGACCGTACAGACCTGGCGATAGTAGTCTCCAACACGGAAGTTTGGGGTCGTTTCGAAGAAAAGCTGATTCAACAGTTCAGCGAGCGGGAAATCCCGGTGCTGATCGTCTTCAACAAAACCGACCTCTACCCTTCCAGCACATGCATGCTCAACAGCCTGGCCGGCGAAAAACTGACATGTGTAGAAACCTCCGTAGCAACAAGATTGGGTATTTCTGACTTACGCGAGGCCATTCTGAAATCGGCGCCCGATGATTTTATCAACCGCCCGGCCATCGTCAGTGATTTGGTTGGCCCCGGCGAAATGGCCATGCTGGTGGTTCCAATCGATAAAGAAGCACCCAAAGGCCGACTGATATTACCACAGGTGCAAAGTATCCGCGATTTGCTCGACGGCGATTCCTTTTGCATGGTCGTGAAAGAACGGGAACTGCGGGAAGGCCTCAACCGGCTGAACACACCACCCAAACTGGTGATTACCGACAGCCAGGCTTTTTTGAAAGTTGCTGCCGACACACCGCCCCATATTCCACTAACGAGCTTTTCCATCTTGTTTGCCCGTCACCAGGGCGATTTGGCAGAGATGGTTCGCGGTGCAACAGCGATCGACCAACTGAAAGCCGGCGACAAAGTACTCATCGCCGAAGCCTGCTCGCACCACCCCATTGGCGAAGATATTGGCACGGTGAAAATCCCTCGCTGGCTGACGCAGTATGTCGGAGGCAAGCTGGAATTCGATAACGTGCGGGGACGTGATTTTCCCGATAATATTGCAGCTTATAAACTGATCATTCATTGTGGCGCCTGTATGTGGAACCGCCGTGAAATGCTCTCGCGCATCATGAAAGCCCGGCAACTGAACATCCCCATCACCAACTACGGATTGACCATTGCTTATTCGCTTGGTATTTTTGAACGGGCTTTGCAGCCGTTTCCCGCAGCATTGGAAGTATACAAAGAAAGCCTGGCGGCTTCAAATGAAAGTACTCTATAGGATACGCGATTTTCGGAGACCTTAAATGGCCGTTCTATGCAGCAGTTCCCCGTGCATTTAAAACCAATAGCCGAGATTAGCCGAGAAGGTTGGTTTAGCGTGATAATCGGAATAGCCAACGCCAACAACCAGCGGCCCGACAACTGTTTTGAGCGCATACTTGATGCCTCCTCCGTAAACCGCCAAATCGGGAAGAATCTGATTATATTCCGTTCCCTGCTGCAAGCTGTTAAACACGAAAGACAAATATTGGCTGGAAGACAAGCGAAAGCGCACACCAACCAAACCGATCGCCGAAAAACGCTCGGCCATTGAAACAGGAGGCATTCCTGTAAAAGGTAAATGGTAGTTGAAGTAGCGCGAATAAGCCTCTCCACCAATAAAAGTTGTTTTTATTTCCGGATAATTTTCACTTAAAATACCACGGCCATACAGATTAACCAGAAAAGCGGTTTTGCGACTTACCGGGAAAACATTTTCCATCTTAAATAAAAGGTATGGCGACGAATGTCCATCTTTTTTAAGTTCGGAGTTGACATTCAATTCGACATACAAACGCGTTCCTTTGCGCGGAAAATAATAATGATCCTGATTATCAAATGCCAGGTAAAACGAAGCGCCGCTCAACAAATAATTGGTTTGGGTCGACAGTTCATCCACACTCCTGTCCTTTCCTCCATAGATGTCGCCATCGAAATATTCTTCCTGAACGGAGAACCCCGTTCGAAAGGTATGGAAACGCTGCTCCAGGTATAACTTCGCGGAGGTGTAAAACAAATCCGCATCATACGCCTTCTCGCCGGAATCATAAATATTGTAATTCTGAAACTTGGCATTCACCTTAAAACCCAAATCAGGGAAATTGTGCCAGTTTGTTTCAGTCAAAAACTCCAATCCCGGGTTGGCCGATAATTCTGTGCTAATGGACAAGAGGCTGACCGTGCGTGAATAATTTTTCCAGGTCGCATTCAACAGCAATGCCGCCGCTTCGGTCGTGTTTACCCGAAATCCGATATTTTGAGATCGCTCATCCTGAACAGTCAAATGCACATTCAAAGTCTTGCCGACCGGATTATCACTCAAGTCAAAATAAACATTTTCGAAACCTTTAGTGCCATACAAACGGTCGACAGCACTTTTGATGTCCGCATAATTATATTGCTCGTCCAAAGGAAGATTCATTATTTTCAGCAAAAATTCCTGGTTAAGCTTATTATCACAATCCAAATTGATTTTTGAAATACGCCACCGTTGTTCCTCAACATAGCGGCGCGATATCGTTCCGGGCTGGAGCTGATATTTTTGCTTCAACTCGCGCAGTTGGGTGCGTAACGCAGCGGTTGCCTCCTCCCCGCGTTTGATCAGGGTATCGGTGGCTGCCCGTGTAAAACTGCCCCCCGAAAAGTCTGCAACATCCGGTTTGATAACCAAATCACACAAATCATGATTCTGCACATCCTTTTCTTTGGTATAGAAATTAATCAGATTGAGAAATATCTCATTAATCGATTTAATCTGATCCCGGCTATAATAATCGTCCCGAATATCAACGCCGATGATAATATCGGCCCCCATTTGTTTGGCCACATCAACCGGGAAGTTATTCACGACTCCTCCGTCAACCAACAATTTTCCGTCGTGCTCACCCGGCATAAATACAGCAGGAATAGCCATACTGGAATACATGGCCGTAGGTAGAAAACCGTGCGTAAGCACCTCTTCATTCCCATTTTCGATATTGGTTGCCACACAGGCAAATTCGATTGGAAACGTCGTAAAGTCAGCATCAGAAGGGACATTGGCCATCAATCCACAAAATATATTCAAGACATTCTGTCCCCGAATGACCCCCTGCGGCAAACTCAGCTTTCGCTGGTTATTAAAAGGAAGTGAAAATAAGTACCGTTGCTTGAGTGCCTGATCGGGCGGGGAAAGATAAAGCCGCGAAACATCGTCAGAAAGAACCTGCTCCCAGTTTTGCGACCGGACGATTTTCTCCAGCTCGTCAGACGTATAGCCAACGGAATAAATCCCGCCAATTAAACTACCGATACTGGTACCAACGATAATGTCAATTGGAATACCTTCTTCTTCGAGAACTTTTATCGCACCAATATGCGCAAAGCCTTTTGCCCCACCACCACTAAGCACCAATGCCACTTTAGGCCGTTTGGTTTCCTTTTGATCCTGAGCCTGAACCGGCGGCAGAATAATAACGAAGCAGACAAAACACAAAATAATGAAGGATAGGGCGCGCATTCTTGTTTTCATTAACTGAACATATCGACTACAAGTTATAATAAATTTTACGGATATTTTCCAGTCGAATGATTCAGCCATTTCGATTTCACATTGAAATGACCTACTCATTCCTTATTTCTGCTTCTTACAACAATCGGTCCTCTTTGCTCAAGCTGATCCGGACATCGACAGCCAACAACCGATCGCCTTCTGCCAAAATCGGATTCAGATCCATTTCACTTATTTCCGGCGCGATCCGCAGCAGTTCCGACAGCCGGCACAACAGATCAGCCAACATCGCAATGTCGACTCCTTTTTGCCCCCGGTAACCCTGTAACAACGAATAAGCTTTTAGCTGCTGAATCATTTGCAAGGCTTCATCAACTGTTAAAGGAGCCAATCCGTATTGAATATCTTTCATCAGTTCGAGCCAAATCCCTCCCATCCCACATAGGATGAGGTGACCAAAACCAGCTTCCTTCTTGGCACCCAGAAACAGTTCCATCCCGCTTGCCATTTGAGCAACCAGCACAGCATTGGCTCCCGGTATTTTCATCATCCGATGAAACTGACTTGAAACATCCGCTTTCGTCACTATATTCAAAGCCACGCCGCCCACATCGGTCTTGTGCAACGGACCAACAACCTTCAACACCACGGGGAATCCGAATTCATCGGCTGCCTGAAGTGCCGCAGCTTCACTTGTAACCAGCAACTCCTTCACGCGGGGAATACCCGCCGCGTCAAGCAGGCGATGAACCATTCCCGGATTTAAAAAGCCATCTGCAGATGCCTCCATAATTTTCCGAACCTCTAGCTCATTAAGCACCGGACAAGCAGAATCAGCAACGTTAAGTTTAGGCACCTGCCGAATTTTAAGCAATGCTTTTGCGAGTTCTACTTCGTCGGGGAAACAAACATGACCGGAATTTATAAAGCCTTGAATCGCGTCAGCAGCATTGACAACAGAAGGCAAAACCGCATAAATGGGTTTCCGGCAGCTTTTCATTTTGTCCGCAAGAACTTCATACACATCATCGACCGGCCACAAGCCCGGACTACCGAAAATAACCAGCATGGCATCCACGTCTGGAAATTCATTTTCACAGGCATCAATGATCTCGCCCAACTGATCAGCGTTACCCGTAGCCAGAAAGTCGATGGGATTTTCGACCGAAGAACCGGGGTACAATTTCGCTTTCAACTCTGCTTTGGCTTCTGAATCTGAAATGCGGGGAACCTGAAAACCTCCTTTTTCCAGTGCATCGGCCAGCATAACCGCCGGGCCACCGGCATGCGTGACAATCGCCAGTCTGTTTCCTTTTAACTCAGGAGAAAGTAAAAGCCCCGCGACCGTTGTCAGTTCTTCCCGCCCGTAACACCGAATGATTCCGGCTTTGCGGAATAACGCATCAACGGCCAGATCCGATGAGGCCATTGCCCCCGTATGCGACTGAGCCGCACGAACTCCGGAGCCCTCTGTTCCGGCTTTGATCGCAGCAATGCGACAACCTTTCAGCACCAACGACCGGGCATGTTTCAATAGCTTTTGAGGATCACGAATGTTCTCCAAATAGAGCAACTTTACCCGTGAGCTTTGAACGGGATCAAAGGTTTCATCCCAATATTCCAACACTTCCTCAACACCTATTTGTGTGGAGTTGCCAACCGAGAACACCGATGCAAAACGCAATCCCTTTCCCATACCGGATTCCAGGATAAAAACAGCCGTTCCACCGGAGCCGGTAACAAAATCAATTCCTTTCGGATCAAGCTTGGGGACGGGACTGGTAAACACGCCGGCAAATTGCGGATTCATCAGGCCAATGCAATTGGGACCAATCAAACTGGCGCCGTATCGGTTCATTAATTCCAACAATTCAGTCTCCATCACTTTCCCCCGGTCGCTGTCTTCAGCAAAACCAGCCGATATAATAATGAATGCTTTGGTCGCTTTTTCGGTAACCAACTGCTGAACCGCTTCAACGCAAGCCTCAGCGGGAATCGCTAAAATCGCCAGATCAACCTTCGGCAGATCGGCAATGGAGGCACAGGCAGGAATCCCCTGGATGGCCGCTTCTTTGGGATTCACCACATAGAGTTTCCCCTCGAACGAATGTTGTAACAAGTTGTGCAAAAGATGTCCGCCCGGTTTTGCCAGCTTATTGGATGCCCCGACAACAACAATTGATTTTGGATGCAATAAGGCGTGATTCAGCATGATTTCAATTTGGTTTTAACCAAAGATAACAAAGCCTCCAGCTTTTACCGATGATTTTAGTCATCTGCGCCAATCAGGCGCTTAGCGGTTCTAAACCGCTTAGCGCCTGATTGGCGGCTTTAAACCGCTTAGCGCCTGATTGATCTCCTTATTGGTAAATTAGCTCAATTCACCTAATTTTAATAATAAAATGCATTTCGAACCCAACGCACTATACCATATCTATAACCGTTCAAACGAAACCGTATTTTATTCCAGGGAGAACTATCTCTTTTTCCTGAAAAAAGATGAAAGAGCAGATTTATCCAATCTCCCATATTCTCGCCTGGGTTTTAATGCCCAATCACTTTCATCTGCTTATTGAAGCAACAACAGAAAGTTGTTCAAATACTCAGGAACTGCATCGACCGACAACTCAACAGTTATCAAAGAACATCGGTTCTGTCCTAAGCAGCTACACGCAAGCCCTCAACAAACAGGAAGGAAGAAGGGGAAAGCTATTTTCGCACAACACAAAAGCCAAAATGCTCAATTCGGCTTACTGTTTCCCCGAATCAGGAGATAACAAAGAGAATAACCGCCCCGATTATGCGACCACTTGTTTTCAGTACATTCATCAAAACCCAATGATCGCCGGATTAGTTGAGAAACCCGGAGGTTGGGAATTTTCTTCATTTCGTGACTATGTTGGCGACCGGAAAGGCAAATTAATCTCCCACGAACTTGCTGTAAACTATATCAATCTTGATTTCGAGAATTTTAGCTTACAATCAGAAATGCTTCTTGACGAGCTGTTGCTGAAAAATCTGTTTTGAGAATGATCACTGCCTTCCGCGCTAAGCGGTTTGGAACCGCTAAGCGCGGAAGGCAAGCTTCACCATATTTTATTGGGATTAGCGGAGTCCTTTTCAAAAAAATAAATAGTTTTGACTCTTATTATGAGCAGAGCTTCTGAACAACGGGTAATGGTTTTCTGCGACTTTTCGGAGTCGATGAATGATGCGATTGTCCACGGATTACGAATCAGCCAAATATTCAACAAGGAATTGTGCCTGTTTCATCCGTACGGCAATGGAAAGAAAAACAACAAACTGGGTGCCCAAAAGGGTTTGGGAATGATTATCCGCAAATTAAAGGATGACTTTCCCTCGGTCACTATTTCCAGTCTAACCTTGAAAGGCAGTCTATCGCAAACGGTTAACCGGATTGCTGAAGAGTACGATGGTATTATGCTGGTTTTGCCGGTGGAGAATCTGAAACCCAAAATTCAGGCCCTGCAGGAAAGTCAGATCCCCTTCTTGTTTGTGAATGGAAGTGACGCGGAAACCTTACGCTACGACCGTTTAGTTCTACCTGTTGATTTTCGGAAGGTGATGAAAGACACCTCCCTTTGGGCTTCCTACTTTGGACGCTTCAACCAGTCGGCTATTGAAGTGCTGACTTCCCGCGAAAAAAACGCATCCAACCAGGTTATGGTGAAGAAGAACCGGAAGTTTATCGAGCAGCTGCTGTTTAAGCTCCAGGTGAATGTCGTGTTTAAAGATGCACAAAAAGGAAGCTTTGGTCTCCCTTACGAAGCCCTGGATCGTTGTCTGTCGGATGCACACAACCTGATGATCATTCCGGCCAGTCAACACATCAGTTTACTCGACCTGATGGTTGGCCTCCCCGAAACCAAACTAATCAAACAAGCCGGCAAAATTCCGGTGATGTGCATCAATCCCAAACGCGATATGTACATCCTCTGTGATTAAATTGTACTTTCAAAAACAGCAATAAAGCCCAATCCATATCGTTTATCTCTCGCAAGAAAGACCATGTCATGACAAAACAACTTTACACCCTTCTTTTTCTGATCTTTTTAGCCCTGGGTAGTCAGGCACAAAAACTGGAATACCAGGTACAATTTCAGGGAATTGGCGATAACCGCGAATTCACCAGTGAATACAGTTACCCGCAAACGATTCTGGGCGAACGCACCAGCATTGAACTGGGAACAACCATCGACAGCCTGCACCGCTTTCGGTTTGGGATTAGCCACCTGTTTGAATTTGGGACCGAAGCCGACCGGGTTAAACCGAAGTTAACCGCTTACTACCGCTTCAGCGATCAAAAAAACACCTTCTACTTTGGTGCTTTCCCCCGGATGGAACTGATTGATTTTCCATTGGCCATGCTCACAGATACCTTCTTATACTACCGCCCGAATATTGAAGGATTGTATGGCAAGCACAACTGGAGCTGGGGACATCAGCTGGGTTTTGTTGACTGGACCAGCCGCCAAACGATGACGCAACGCGAAACCTTCATGGCCGGTATTTCGGGAGCAATGCAGTTTGGAAAATTCTATGTTGAGAATTACCTCCTGTTGTTTCACTATGCATTAACCGCAGCCGAAAACCCCGACGAACATATTACGGATAACATGGGCTACACCCTTTATTTGGGTTATAACTTTGCGGAACTCACCGGTCTGAAACAAGCTTACCTGAAAGTGGGCTACATGGGATCGTCGATTCGGGAACGCGGAATTGATGACGGGTTTAAAACGGGAGGTAGCTTTACCGGACAACTGTATGGCGAAGGCGGACGATTTGCCGTCCGTTCAACTTTCAGCTTCGGCGATGGCCATCATTTCATGAACGGAGATCCCTATTATGCACAAGACAGCTACGTGCGGACTGATGTGATCTGGAAATTCCTGCAATACAAAAACATCCAGGGACATTTCAACTTGTCCTTTCACCTGATTGACGGAAGCACGCTCGACCAGCAACAACAACTATCGCTGATCTACCGCTTCGGAAACGCCGATTAAATCGCAAGGATCCGAAAAGAGAAAATGCCAACTCCTGGATTGGCCTGCGGGGGTTTTGAATCAGAAAACAAGGGAAGGGAATTTGAACAGGCACTGGTAAGCGGCCCTGTTTGAGGAGGAACGACGAGTTGGGCCGTGTGGCATTCCCAATCCGTAGTTTTCGTTCAAAAGGACCGCCAGCCTTGATCTTTTTGGTTCGCTTTTTGGATCAAGCCAAAAAGGAACTCCTGTCCGGAAGGACACACAAACGCTAAAAGCATACGCTATACGACTATTATTCGAGCTGTAATTCCCATTATCTAACGTATTTAAAATCGCAAGGAACCGAAGAGAGAAAATGCCAACTCCCGGATTGGCCTGCGGGGGTTTTGAATCAGAAAACAAGGGAAGGGAATTTGAACAGGCACTGGTAAGCGGCCCTGTTTGAGGAGGAACGACGAGTTGGGCCGTGTGGCATTCCCAATCCGTAGTTTTCGTTCAAAAGGACCGCCAGCCTTGATCTTTTTGGTTCGCTTTTTGGATCAAGCCAAAAAGGAACTCCTGTCCGGAAGGACACACAAACGCTAAAAGCATCCGGTTCTAAACCGGTATGTTGGGCAAACCTTATCCCAATGATATTCGTTTTATGCTACGGAACGAATTTAAAATCAATCGAATCATGGAAAATAACCGTTTTATGGATTTTACGATTGACAAGATAAATGCCATCGTACATGTCAAGCGCGAGTTTAGAGCATCAGTTGCCCGGGTTTGGGCTGCTTGGTCTCAAGCAGAACTACTGGACAAATGGTGGGCTCCCCGCCCTTATGTGGCTATAACCCGAAGCCTTGACTTCCGGGAAGGAGGCCAGTGGATTTATTCAATGGTTGGCCCTGAAGGAGACGAACACTTTTGCCGGGTTGACTACAAGGCGATTCAACCGCTTCAGTCAATGAGCTGGCTCGATGCTTTTACCAATGCCGAAGGGGAACAAAATGTGGAGTTTCCCCGCTCCGACTGGCACATTGAATTCTCAGGCGAGCACGAGCTGACCATGATCCATGTGAAAATTAAACATGAAAAGCTGTCCGATCTGGAAAGGATCCTCGAAATGGGCTTTAAAGATGGGTTTACCATGGCACTGTATAACCTGGATGAGTTGCTGGAACAAAGCTGATCCGGGCACTTAGGCCGAAGCAGCCTCAACTACTCGGCAGCCAGTTTGCTGATAAAGCGGTCGAATTCCTGTTTAAAGGCTTCGTACTTATCGCCTGTAGCCGGACCATCGAAACCGGTGTGTATCCGGCGCACCTTTCCCTGCTTGTCGATATAAATGCTGGTGGGGAATGACATAATATGATTGAGCATGGGCAGTTTTTCCTGTGCCTGGTCTTTGTTGGTCGTACCATATTGCGCCAGTAAAACCGGGTATTCCACACCAACGCGCTCTTTTAACCGGCTGATGGCATGAAAAGCCGCCGAGTCAGTTTTAGCGTATTCAAAAGCCAGCCCTACAAAAGCCACCGGCATATCCGGATGAGCCTTGGCATATTCAGTGAAGAAGCGTGTTTCGTCCAGGCAATTCGGACACCAGCTTCCCATGATCTGCACAACAACAACTTTATTCCGAAACTGACGATCGGCCAGCGAAACCAGGTTCCCTTTTTCATCAGGAAATGAAAATTCAATCCGGTCATAGCCTTCCTTTAATGCCGTCAGGCTCTCAGCATCGGGCAACTCAAATGCATCGTTGCGCCTGGCGGTAAACGGTTCTTGCCAGGTATTGCGCGAATAAAACCGCCCGTTCATGGTGCTGTCGCTTACCGTGGCAGTGAATAAAAAGGCATGTGCCCCGTCAAACGTCGATAGTTTGAGCGTGTTGCCATCCACCACACCTTCGAGGTAGCGGTAGTCACCCGTTGTGGTGCGAAAGGTTCCGCTTACTTTCCCGTTGTTTTGCTCAAAAATACCTTTAGCCAGGCTACCGCCATCTGCTGCATCAGGACTAAACACCACTTCCCAACTTCCGCTGACATCAACCTTGGGCGCTTCTGTTACCGGGAAGCGCACCGAGTCTTGCACCGCCGTAAAAGGAACGGTATCGGTCGAGCCCGCTTTGGCATAATAGCCGTTCAGGCTGCCATCATCGGCTATCTTTGCGTTAATCCAGCATTCGAACACCGGCATCTGAATATGCACCGAATCATTTTCGTAGCTGATCTCATCAACCTGAATAAGCTCACCGGCATTATATACCTCCAGGCTTGCAGGTGAAGTCACCCGAAACACAAAAGGGATCTCCTGTTGATCCTGTGCCTGCAACACAGCGCGGTAAGTAGCCTCCGGCAATTGGCGGGGCGATTGAGTGCTGGTGCACGCAGTAAACAGTAAAGTCAGGCTAAAAACGAAAAGGCTCAAATATCTCATCACTTAATTGTTTCAATTTTGCTCCAAAAATAACAAGACAACCGCAAAATAAATACCCTTTTGTATTTTATCTGTCCACAGTTCTCCGAATGTTCACATCCCGGGGTTTCCCCCCGGGCTATTGCTTACGGCCCTTTGGGCCTCAACAAAAAGCCCAACGGGCTCACAGCAACAGCATGGGGCAACGCCCTGTGTTTACGAAACAAAATCCTTCTCTCTTTTAGTATATCGTCCTCTGGCCGGACGGGCCTATACTTTTCCATTCGATGAAAAGTATTCCAAAATCTTGTCAAAACGAACCCTCGCCCGGGCGTTTTGACGGCCAACGCACACGCTCCGATCAGCAACTGCGATGACCGGCCTCATTTAAGTTGCCTCTCAGGCATGCCGGCTCATCCCCTCTCTACTGGTAGACAGGGACGATAATGTCGTGGCCATTATCAGGGTGAGTTGATAAAAGCAGCTTCGCACCGGGC
>NZ_WKLH01000003.1 GCF_010882175.1 Mangrovibacterium lignilyticum
GCCTCCAGGTTGTGCCTGTTGTGCCTTTCGCTTACCATCAATGTGACTGGTTCCCGAGTTCCGTAAATAAGCCCAAGTATAAGTCCTACCGCCTGAAAGACGCCTGCCGCACAGCCAGTAAACAGGTGCCCGCTGTGCTTATCACTGCATAACATGCGCTACAGCTTTTGACAGAATGTGGCCACTTCCCGACTCCTCATCAGCGGTTCACTTTCGTTTAGCTCTTATACCCATACCTGAATACGCTCATGACATACCCTTTTCCCAAACGCTCAGTACCTAGGCTCTTTACCTAAGCACCTTTGGGTGGTTTGATGCCCCCTCCTGCAAGACGACACCGGAGGTTCATCCGGTTACTACCGGACTCCTCCATCTTATTTACAGCATGCAGAACGATGAATTAGCCGATGTTCTGCTTCTCGGCACACCAAGTTGTCGTTGCGGATTTCGAAGAGCGTCAGTGTCCGACAGGACATGACGGTCAAGAAAGGAGCAGAGACAACGCACACCACTGCACCCGCAATGCAATTTGCAAAATGTTAGCAAACGTTTTTATTTTTTTAATTTTTCTATAATCTGCTTCGACAAATCAAGATTTCCTTGTCCGTCGGGCAAGAATAAATATTGATAAGTCCAAGAAGTATTGTCAACATTTAAAACTCCATATTTTTCATTAAACAGCATCGGTCCATTACCGTCCACAACCGGTTCTTTTAAGTCATACAAGTCAAAGTTAGATGAAGACAACTTTGAGTTAGAATAGAAGTTTTCTTTTGCTTTTTTAAAGTCAAATGGTCCAAACGATAAAACTTCTGTGTATTTGTTGAATCTGAAAGTCATGTTTTTTGTTGAATCCAATTTGTCGATGTATTTATAAACCAGAATTGTGTCTTTGTTTAATATATTAAAGTTGTAAGTCTCCTGTTTTACCAAAGAATCCAAATGGAAAGCATATAGAACTTTTGATTCCAATCGATTTTTCACTGGGGAAGTCGAACAACCAAATAGGAACCCGATTAACAATATTTGCATTAGTTGCTTTTTCATTTTCAAATGTTTGCTAACGGAAAATTGGATGTTGCGTGGCGATTGCGGCGAGGGTCAGTGTCGACCGAAGGAAGACCTGACGCGGGATGCAAAGCCACGCACCCCCGGCCACCCGCCATGCAATATGCCAAAATGTTAGCGAGCGTGTTAATTTAAAAATTGTGAAGGACATATTTAATTAAAAACCATTTATTATTAATCAATTTAAAGGTTCTTAATTCGTAATATCCACTATGATCTAAGTATAGTTTTTCTTCAATTAAATTTTCTTTTTCATTTAATTCACTAAAATAATTGTCACCATACTTGACAACCGAATGGAGCATTAAAACAAATTCATCTTTTTCCCATTTTGTTCTGATTTTAACTTCAATTCCTAATGAGTCTGCAATGTCGGAGGGAATGTAATCGCCACCACCCATTTCTGTCCCATTTAAAGGGAAAATTATTCTGGAAATTTGAAAAGAACTGTCTGTATAGAATTGATGTTGAAAAACTTTGAAGTCTTCTATATAGACATTTTCTTGACACACAATTGTCAAGGAAAATAGTAAAAGTATTATTGTTAAGATTCTCATTTTAACTGAGGTTTGGCCATGCTCGCTAACGTTGAGTGTATGATTTCGTAAGGGATTGCGGGATTCAAACTTATCAATTTACCACCCAAAATTGATGCGGGTGACACCGCTCGAAAACCACTGAAACCCTTATGAATTATACACATTGTTGTACACCGTAATTAATCTATTTCTTAAATCTATCTGTAATCTTTGTCCAAAAACTTGGTTTGTCATTGTCCATCTCTTTTATCGGCAAGTCTTTCTCGAAACTGTCCTGATAAGATTCAATTATCCTTTTCAAATCCTTTGTGCCAAAAAATGTACTTGGAGATTTGTCATGCTTCAATGCGTATTTAGCAAATTCCAATGATTTTTTAGGATTAGATTTTTCAATAATTACTGCCAAAGCCCAAGCCAATCTGATATCTGTTGTCATAGGTGTTAATCCACCTTTAAAGTCCGGTATCGGTATAAATCGATTCTTTATGTCAGATATTTTAACCTTTTCCAATAATCCAGTATCATTTTTGAATCCATTTATTATTGGTAAAGCATATTTTGAAATATAATGAATTACATCATCTATGATTTCAAAGTTTTTTGATTCTGAATCAGTATAATTCCACCACTTATCACCTTTTCCTTCTTTTGCTAATCTTGTCCTAAATTCACAGTTATAGTACTTAAGCTTATTAAAATCTAAATCCTCAAATCCATTGTTTGTTATTTCTTTCGGGTGAACTCCTAATTCAACACAAAAACTTCCACCATATCTATTTGCTTGCAAACCAATTGTAAAAACGAAACTTTCAGAGTCCATTATATAATTGAATCCAGAGCCTTTAAATCCGAATTCACGAATCTTAGTTCCGAGATATTTTCCAATTTGCTTTCTAAACTCCTGTGTCGTCATTTGCAGGTCTGTCTTATGGTGTACAACGTTTTAGGAAACGCTATTGCGTTTATTTCGCTTATATCGTGCTAAAAGGTGTTCTTATACCTGAATTTAGGCCGTATAAGAGCACCTTATCGCATCCACCCAAGTTAACACTTTTCATAAAATATCTTTACCCTTGGTATTTATTCGACTTCGGTCTAAATAAGCGGTTTGGAGGTTAAACGCAGGTAAAATGGCGCTGGTAAACATTTCCACGTCTCTGGTAAGTACTTCCTCCGCTCTGGTAAGCATTTCCCCCGCCTGGAAATACGGGAAAACAGCCCGAAAGCGACTGAAAGAGCCCGGATGCAGCCGGCAAGCGGGCGTTTTAAGCACACCGTCGTTTCTCGCAGGCTTACCGGCAAGCTTCGCGCTGTCACCATCGCCTCGGGTAAGCTCTTCCGCTTCGTTCGCGATCTTCGTCGCGTCTTTGGCAGGTATTTCCCCGCCCCGGCCAAGGTCTTCCGCAAGCCTGGCAGGCTTTTGCTCACCGGTCTCAGCCTTTTCCGCAACTTACTCAACCTTGCCCTCGCCTCGTTCAACCTTCCCCGCTTCTTTCTCAACCTGTAGCTCCGTTCTCGCGATGTTATCCTCAACTTTCGTAACCATTTCCTCATCTTTCGCCACCATTTCCTCAAAGCTACAGAGGCTGCGAAAGGCGGGGTCAACCGGCCGGTTGCTGCAGAGCGGATGAGACCGACCGGGCAACGGCTTGCTGCCGGAAGCGGGGCCGCGTCAACACCAGCCGCGGGGTTCGAATATGATTTCCAGTTGTTTGGCAAACCAAAAAAAGATATTACATTTGCCGCCGTATTTGTGGACAAATTTGAGATTGATTGCAACCACATAAAAAAATGCTAAAGCAGTCGCTTTAACCTTTTTGGCTTTCCTTTCAATCGCTTTCATCCACAACAACCATTGTTCAATCAATCGTTTGCCCGGCTTACACAAGCAGGCAAATCTTAATAGTTTAAACGAATATGAGCTATCTATTTACAAGCGAATCGGTATCGGAAGGACACCCGGATAAAGTGTCGGACCAAATTTCTGATGCCCTGCTGGATGAATTTCTGGCATTTGACCCGAACTCAAAAGTAGCCATTGAAACGTTGGTAACCACCGGACAGGTTGTGTTGGCCGGCGAAGTAAAATCGAAAACTTACGTGGATGTGCAGGAAGCCGCCCGTAAAGTGATTAACGAAATTGGCTATACCAAAGCTGCGTACCGTTTCGACGGTGACTCGTGCGGGGTATTGACTGCCATTCACGAACAAAGCGACGACATCAACCGCGGAGTGGATAAGACCGACAAGATGGACCAGGGAGCCGGAGACCAGGGAATGATGTTTGGCTATGCCTGCAAAGACACCGAAGACTATATGCCTTTGCCGTTGGAACTGTCGCACCGCATTTTGAAAGAACTGGCGGCCATTCGCCGCGAAGAAAAAGTAATGACCTACCTGCGCCCCGATTCCAAGTCGCAGGTAACCATTGAATATAACGACGACAATTCGCCCAAACGCGTCGAAGCCATTGTGGTTTCAACCCAACACGATGAGTTTGACGCCGACGAGCCGATGTTGGCTAAAATCAAGGACGATGTGATCAACATCCTGATGCCTCGCGTGATTGCGCAATTGCCGGAGCGTGTTCAGGTGCTGTTTGGCACCGACATTAAATACCATGTGAACCCAACCGGTAAATTCGTGATCGGCGGACCACACGGCGATACCGGACTAACCGGCCGTAAAATCATTGTTGACACTTACGGTGGTAAAGGCGCGCACGGTGGTGGTGCTTTCTCGGGTAAAGACCCTTCGAAAGTTGACCGTTCGGCTGCTTATGCATCCCGCCACATTGCGAAAAACCTGGTAGCTGCCGGTGTTGCCGACGAAGTGTTGGTACAATTGGCTTACGCTATTGGTGTCGCTCAACCCGTTGGTGTTTATGTGAATACTTACGGTACAGCCAATGTAAAAACAGACGATGGCGCGATCGCCCGCAAAGTAGAAGAATTGTTCGACCTGCGTCCGGCAGCCATCGAACAACGCCTGAAACTGCGCAACCCGATTTACCGCGAAACAGCAGCTTACGGACACATGGGACGGACACCGCAAACCGTAACGAAGGTATTCGAATCGCCTTATTGGGGTAAAATCGAAAAAGAAGTGGAATTATTCACTTGGGAGAAACTCGACTATGTGATCGACATCAAACAAAGTTTTGGAATTTAATCCGCTTACCGCAAACAACGATACCGAGCCCGGCCAATTCAGGTCGGGCTTTCTTTTTTTGCTAAAAATTGAAGCTGGTTCCAAGGGCGATACCAAACGACTGCAACCGAACCCGGCCATAGCCAATGTCCTGGAAAGGAACTTTTAAATACGGCCGTAAGCTAATACTGATTTGGGAACTAAGCTGACGCTCCAGACTCGCCTGCAGGTTTAACACACTCACCCAGTGGATGCTGTTGTTTTTAAGACTTACCGCGTCTTTTTGTTCCGGCCCGTAAGCATATTGATAGCTGTATTTTTCGCTGAGCATGAAATAAGTCGATACGCCGGTACCCAGGCTGAACGAGGTTTTCGGGAGAATCAGCAATTTGTAATCAATGTTCAGCGGAATGTCCAATACCCGGCAATCAGCATTCACCGACATCGGATCGTAACTATACCCATCATCCTGGGCCGGATGATAACTGTCGCCGTCCGTCTCGTAAAGTTTCAAGGCATAAATTGCCCCGGTGCTCACAGCCCATCTTTTGCTGACAGCGACAGAAAACAGGACGCCAAAATCGCCACCGATTTTCGCTTGATTCAGCTTGTCAACGCCGTTGTAGGCCGGTGCTGCCAATACGGTAATGGCCATGGTATTCCGTTCCGGTTCATCCTCCAGTTTGAGCGGGATAGGCTTTTTCACTGTTTTGGAAGGAGGAATAACAGGCTTAAATGACGCGACCGGGTCCAACTTCGACGCTGATGCTGCTGCCGTGTTTGCTGCGAACGGCGACCAGTCCCCGCGTGATGCAAGCGGACTCATCGCTCCCCGACCTGATCCGCCGGTAGTTTTTGCTATTGGAAGCTCTTTCTGCTCAACCGGCGAAACGGCAATGACTGGCCTTGTTTGCTGCCCCCCGGATGTTTCAGCCTTCTGAACGTCAGCTATAGCAGTCGTTGTTTCAGCCTGCGCGGGCTCCTCAACCTGACCGGCTTCCGGTTTTTCAGCCTCCTGCACGACAGTTACCTGCCGGGGTAGCGTCTGCTCTTTTTCGGGCCACAACCACCAACCGGCAAAAGCCAGCAACAAGAGTGCAGCAACACCACTCAAAGGCCTCAACCAGTAGACGATTCGTCTGCGTTTTTCGTGCAGCTTTAGCCGGTGCTCCAGTGCTTCCCAGGCGCTTTCGCGAAAAGGAATCTGGTGGTCCTCACTCCCCAGGCCTTCCCGAAACAATTGATCAATATGTCCGCCTTCCTCTTCCTTCATAAACGGCCGAATTTTGAGTGAAGCATTTCATTTACAGCTAATCGTTTGAATGCTTCCGTTTTGTACTTCCAAATCAGCAAAACAATCAATGACTGCGGTTGCGAAAGCATCTGTTGCAACTTCAATCGTGCCTTATACAGGTTCGACCTGGATGTTCCGGTTCCGATTCCCAGCATCCCGCCAATCTCCTCGTGCGAATAACCATCGATGGCATACAAGTTAAAAACCATTCGGTAAGTCGGCGGCAGTCGCTGTACCATATTGAGCAAATCATCGTAGCTCAGCTTTTGCTCGACCGACGCCTCATACATCACCGGATTCAATTTCTCCAGATCTTCCCTGTTCGCCCATTTCAGCCCGGCCCGGTAGTAATCGATGGCTGCATGGTACATTATTTTCCGCAACCAGGGTTTAAAAGGAAGCTTATCATCGTAGCGTTCAATGTTGGTGAACGCTTTAAAGAAACCGTCATTCAGCACCTCCGACGCTTCGTGTTCGTTGTGGGCATACCGCAAACAAACCCCCATAGCAAAGCCATGCAGAACTTGGTACAACAATTTCTGACTTTGGCGATCTTGCTTTTTACAACCCTGGATCAAATGCTGCAGTTCCTTTTCTACCATGCAAAAACGGTTCTGATAATACAACTCAATATACAAGTTAACTTAGGTTCTATTTTTATACATACAATCTCCGATTAAGATTCAAAAATTGATCGTCAAGCGATCAACCTGCTGTGTTTTCAATAACCCGCATCGCGCCTGGACTTGTCCAGCGAGAATGTTCGTGAAATACTAAAGCCCCAGCGAAACTCCCCCTTGCCCCACGAGCTGCTTGTGCTCGGAATAAACTGATTTTCGAGGATCGCAGTCGAGTTCGTGAAGCTCATATTGAAGACGTGTCCACCGGTTTCAATCTCGAGCCCAACCCCCAACGGATTATAGAAGCGGAAACTTTTCTCCTGCTTGAAATAATCCTCGCTCTCCTGCGAGCGGAAATTGTGGAAATAATCAACCACCACAGCCATCCGCCGGCTGACTTTCATCCGCAAGGCGATTCCCAGTGCAAACAGGTCATTCTGCTCCATGTAGGTCACCAGATTACGGTGAATATAGGTTGGCAAAATTTCCAGTGAAAAGTCAGGACTAAATTTCCGGGCCAGAATCAGCTGAGCCACAAAACTCCACCGATCTCCCGACTCCTGAAAATTGGCGTCCGAGGTTGATAAATCCATTTTCTTCATCCCCGACAGCACACTATTGCCAAACAAAGCGATCGACAACGGAAACCGTTCATCAGTGGTTTGCCGTAACAAGCGATATTTACTGTTCAAATAAAACAGCTGTCGTTGAAAAGTATTAACACCATTAGGCGCACCTTTTACGCGACCCAAGCCAATTGACCAACTATCGGTTAATCCGTAGTCGAAACCAATCTGGATATCGGACGAGTTATCAAGACCGAAAAAAGTCTCAGCACCACCGTTACCGCCAGCCAAATCGCCAAACCGATGCAAAACCAAAAACACCAGATCGTGCTTGTGCACGGTCTCCACCGATTGGGCATTAATTACACGAGGCGATTTGAAGGTCGCAAGCACCGGAAGCGCCTGCTCGCTCACTATTGAATCATTAAACAAATCGGCCAGGTCAACCTGAGCCGGTAACAATAAGGACCAAAAGCAGCAAAAGAACAATGTCAATACTTTTTTCATAGGATATCGATTTAAAGCCAATTCCACTTCGGCAGGTTTTACTTCGTAAGTACTCCTGAGCCAAAGCAGAATCGGACATCAAACAACACCGGACCAACGCTCTGTTCTTCCCTAATTAATACCCATACTTGCGGCCCGGTATTAAAAACTTGTTTAGCTATCATGGCATCCTGTACGCTCATTTCGATTACTATTATGGTGATGCAGTGCTTTCGCCTGCAACACCGGCTGTTGTATCGTAAGTGGCAGAGACCGTAACCTTTACCACCTCAGCGATGTTCTTAATCAGGATGCGCGGTATCTTTACCCTGTGATCGGCCAGCGCCACCGGAAAATCGGCCGTCGCGACCAACTTTCCGTCAGCGGAGTTTATTTTTCCTTTCACAAGGTAACTTTTTGTCACACCATGAATCGTCAGTTCACCGCGGACCGTGACCGCCTGGCTACCTGAAAAATCAGGATCAATGTTTTCTCCGAATTTTCCCTTGAACTCGGCATAAGGAAACTTTTCACTCTCGAGGTAGTTCTCATTGAAATGCTCCTGCATCAGTTTCTTTTCAAACTCAAAACTGCGAATCGACACGTTGAAATAGACCACCCCTGATTGGAGATTCAAAGCCGAAAGCCCCTGGTTGCTGACGGCATAAATATCCTCAATGGGAGCCTCCGAGAAAAAACTCAGTTTAACATCGGTCGACTTCAGGATTTGTGCCGGAGCAACGCCGCTTGACAAAAACGCCAGACAGAAGAGCAGTAACAGTTTCATCAGTAAACCTCCTTTCTTAGTTTTGAGGAGCACAGTTCCTAATCCATACATTTAGAGAATCACGAACTGCCTTTGGCAACGGTGCATTCCCCTGAGGCATGTCGGCATTGTCCGGTATCACCCGGACGAAGAATTTATCAACGTAAGGCAAAACGCCACTGTAAGTTGAAAAATCTCCGGGCCCCTGTGAATTTCCCGTATGATGACATTCGATGCAATACATGTTTAAAACACCAGCCACATAATTATTGTAGGTCACATCCATTCCCGGAAATTCGGGAGTACATTCATTACTCGGGTTACCGTCAATTTCAGACTCAAATTCGGAAGCCGAATTCGAACAGCCTGCCAGGAAGATCACAATGCCAATCAGCAATAATTTTGATTTTTTCATCGATGTTTTGTTTTCAGGTTAATAGCCTCCGCCACCTCCGGATCCACCGCCGCCGGAACTCTTCCTCTCGAATGTGGCAAGAATTTCACCGGAAGGATAACCGCTTGTATGTATCTGAATGTAAATTTTACCGGCGCCTAAATCGCTGGCCTGAGCTGTAGTTAAGGATATTGTTCCGCTAACCGATCCTGACGTTGCATCAGGAAAGCCGGTAATTTCCTCCAGAATCGGCCCGGCATCGTGAAAGTGCATGGCCGCAGCATTCGATCCCAACCCGCTCCAGTTCGCTGAATAAGACAACATCATGGTCGTTGCGTTAAAAGTGCCCGATACCGATCCGGTTGCTGAAGTCGTAACCGCATCACTCGATTTCTCAAAAGTCCCGGTATAACTAACTGTTGTTGTTGACCCCATGTCGTCATCATCATCTTTACTACACGCGGTAAAAAAGCCGACAAACAGTACAAAACAAAAAAGCAGCATTGGAACAGGCCAATTTTTAAAATATCGCATAATCGTTTTCATAACATCAATTTTTAAGCGTTCATAAATGAAGTTTTAAGAGAAATGCTAAAAAGCGTTTCTCAGGGAACGATCGTTTCTATTAAAGAATACGGAGGGAAAATGCGTGGCGCTGCCTGATAAAATACTTTTTTGTCTTTTTCTTGTTTTGCGAAGGCAACCTTCCCGTTCGGGACATTCCATGATCTGAAGCAAGATTTTGGACCCAAAAACCTGTTACAAAATTGTTACAAGGTGAAACACGGTTCATTTAAAGAACCGGATTATGCAATTTTTCTTACAAATATTTCAGCAATGAAACATTTTTGCAACAACATGTAAAAAGCTGTATTTACGGCCATTACACGCAAACAATTCAGCAACAAAACACGTAACAACAACGAAATTAATCGTTTTGTAATCTTTTAGTAATCCACCTGTAACGAAATAGATCTTGATTTGCTTCCGAATTCTGTCAAAGGGATTTAAGTATAATTCAATCTTAAGTATATATGAAAAGCAAAGTATTGTTAACATTTGCCATGCTATGCATGGGTCTAATTGGTATGTCACAGACATCAGAAGAATTTAAACCAGAAGGTAAGATGTACGGAGCGGTTTTCACAAACTTTTACACCACAATCTCTGACGGAGAATCTGCCTCAGGTTTTAACCTCACTCGTTTGGAACTTGGCTACAAGTACCAATTCAGCACTACATTATCAGCCAAAGCTTGTTTCGACATTGAAAATCCAAAAGACGGAGGGAGTCTGGATTTTACAGCTTTCGCCCGTAACGCTTACCTCGAATACAGCGACAAAGGTTTCACCGTTGATTTCGGTGTAATCACAGCCAACGCATTTAACTTACAGGAAAACTATTGGGGATATCGCTATGTTTCCAAATCTTTCCAAGACTTATATAAGTACAGCTCAAGCCGCGACCTCGGGGTTAAAGCAGCCTACAAATTCAACAAAGCGATCAGCGCCGATGTATTTATTGCCAACGGCGAAGGCTACAAAAGCATGCAAAAAGACAGTGCACTGCGTGTTGGATTCGGAGCAACCGTTCACCCGGTTGAAAAGATGACCCTTCGTGCTTATTACGATTTCATCAGCAAAGACGAAACAATGAGCACTCTGGCACTTTTTGCCGGATACGCAACCGAACAATTCTCGATTGGTTTTGAATACAACCAAAGAAACAACACATCGTTTGTTGCCGGAGAAGACCAAAGCGGTATTTCAACTTATTTCAAGTATAAACCATCTAAGAAAGTCTCAGTATTTGGCCGTTACGACCAACGCATGTCGAAAGACGACTGGAATACAGCCGGCGACGGAGGTGTGAAATACGACGGAAGCCTTTTCATTGCGGGTATGGAATACAACCCGGTAAAAGGAGTTCGCCTTGCACCAACGCTAACCGGATGGAGCCCTGCAGAAGATGGTCAGCCATTCACAACAGGACTTTTATTGAATTGCGAAATTAAATTCTAATAGAAAATTATCATGAGAAAATTATTGACCTTCGTTTTAGCGGCCGCATTGTTGAGCAGCTGTTCAAACTCAGCAAAAAAATCGGCTGAAGGTGAAAAAAGTAGTGTCAACCTGACGGCAGCAGGAGCAACCTTCCCGCTTCCATTTTACAACATGGTTTTCAAAAAGTATGGTGATGAAACAGGAGCACAGGTTACCTACGGTGGTATCGGTTCCGGTGGTGGCATCCGCAGCCTGAAAGACCAGGTTGTTGACTTCGGTGCTACCGATGGCTTTTTGTCTGACGATAAACTGGCAGAAATGCCGGGTGAAGTATTGCACATCCCTACTTGTATGGGAGCTGTTGTCATTGCCTTCAACATTCCGGGAGTGGATTCTCTGAAATTATCAAACGCCTTGTTGGAAAAAATCTTCATGGGTGAGATCACCAAATGGGATGATGCAGCAATTAAAGCCAACAACGAAGGAACAACATTGCCGGGCATGGACATCACTGTTGTGCATCGTTCAGACGGTAGTGGTACTACTCAAATTTTCTCTGACTTCATGACCAAAATCAGCGAGAAGTGGGCTAGCCAGGTAGGTGTTGGAAAATCGTTGAACTGGCCGGTTGGTATGGGCGCTAAAGGTAACCCGGGAGTTGCCGGAACCATCAGCCAAACTGAAGGAGCTATCGGTTACATCGGATCTGAATTCGCTTTCGCTCAAAAAATCTCAATGGCGAAAGTTGAAAACAGCAGCGGTGCCTACGTTTTGCCTAGTATCGAAAGTATCAGTGCTGCTGCAAAAGGCGACATTCCTAACGATACCCGCATCATGTTGACCAACTCTTCTGATCCGGATTCATATCCAATCAGCGGATTTACCTGGATCATCCTTTACAAGGAACAAAACTACAATGGTCGCACAGAAGCACAAGCCAAACAAACTGTTGACCTGCTGAAATGGTTAATGAGCCCAAAAGCTCAGGACGAAGCAGCGAAAGTACATTACGCTCCGCTTCCCGCATTAGCAGTTGAAAAAGCAAAAGCTATTCTGAGCACCGTAACATTCGGCGGTAAACCAATCGAATAATACACCATGAATGAGCTAAGGGTAGCGGGTACACGAATCGACATACGAATATCAGTACCGCAAACTACCCGGCGTTAAACCGGAATTTGAAACTTGAATACTTTAAGATGAATAGTGATAGAATCACACGAATAGTTTTATCCCTGGTCTCATTCATTATTGTCATAGTGGCTGCAGGAATGGTCTACTCATTAATTGAGGGGTCCATTCCTGCAATCAAAACTTTCGGATGGAAGTTTATATTCTCCAACAATTGGGATCCGACAAGCGGGAGAGAGAATTACGGCGCACTGCCATTCATCGCCGGTACGATGATTACATCGATTCTGGCTTTGCTGATCAGCTTGCCCCTCTCCTTTTCAACGTCCTTGTTTCTGGGAGAATATTTCAAAGGAACCCGTGTCGCCCGCATCCTAAACATGCTGGTTGATTTGTTAGCAGGGATTCCATCTATCGTGTATGGTTTGTGGGGTTTTTACGTCCTGCGCCCCTTGATGATCGATCTCGGAATCGGCAACCAGGGGTTTGGCGTTTTCACTTCCAGCGTCATCCTCGCCATCATGATTATTCCTTATGCCACATCGTTAAGTAACGAGATCATTGCGATGGTCCCGAACGATTTGAAAGAAGCCGCATATTCACTAGGAGCTACCCGTTTAGAGGTTATCCAAACGGTTACCATCCCCAATGCCCATTCCGGAATTATTGCCGGTTACATTTTATCCTTTGGTCGTGCGTTGGGTGAAACCATGGCCGTGACCATGCTTATTGGTAACTCCAACAAAGTACCCGACAGCCTTTTCGGAACCGGAAACTCCATGGCCAGTGTTATTGCCAACCAGTTTGGCGAAGCCGACGGATTAAAATTGAGCTCCCTGATTGCCATCGGGCTGCTACTTTTCCTCATCACCGGAATTGTAAATGCCTTGGGAAAACTGATCATTAAACGAATGACCAGGTAAGCCGGAAACAGACAAACAAGCAAACACAACAGACGAAAACGTGAACGCCGCAAAAAACATACAGATTCAGGATATTTCGAAAAGACGAATATTGAAGGACAAAATTGTTCTCGGCCTCGTCATTCTCCTTTCACTGATCACCATTTCACCAATCATTTTGATTATTGGGGAACTGATCATGAAAGGCTACCGGCAAATCAGCCTCGACTTCCTGATTCAGAATACGCCCGATACCTACTCGGCCATGACAGCGATCGCCAACGGCGAACGGATTCCCGGTGGAATTGCCAACGGGATTATTGGCTCATTGATTATGGTCGCCATGGCTGCGATTATCGCGATTCCCCTGGGAGTTATTACAGGTGTTTACCTGTACGAAAACCCCGGAAAACGCATGGCAAATTTCACCCGCAATATCTCCGATATTCTACAGGGTGTGCCATCCATCGTTTTAGGTTTGATTTCCTATTTGTGGGTGGTGAAACATATCACCAACGGATATTCAGCTTTGGCAGGTAGCGCCTCATTGGCCATTATGATGTTGCCCATGATTGTCCGCTCGACCGAGGAAACCTTGAAAATGATTCCCGACAGTTTAAAAGAAGCTGCCTTGGCGCTCGGAACCCCCTACCATAAAGTCATATTCCGGGTACTCATCCCCACCGGTTTTAGTGGAATGCTAACTGGTATTTTACTGGGTATCTCGAGGGTTTTAGGCGAAACAGCACCGTTGATGCTCACTGCCCTGGGGAGCTCCATGATTAACACGAACATCACCAAACCCACCAGCGCGATGCCGCTGCTGATCTGGGAATTTTATAACGACCCGAACATGATCGACCTCATTTGGAGCTCGTCTCTGATGTTGATGATTATGGTTCTCTTACTAAATATCATATCGAAGCAGATTGCTGGCAAACGAAGATAAAAACGGACACAAAAAGATGACAGATACAATTGCTGATATAAAGAATCCGGCCCTGTCGATTGACAACCTTTCCATTTGGTACGACAAAAACAAGGCGGTAAAGAATGTCTCGGTCGAGATTAAAAAGAATACGGTTACAGCAATCATGGGACCATCGGGTTGCGGAAAAAGTACCCTGCTACGGGCGCTCAACCGTATGCATGAACTGTATGACAATATCACCACCGAAGGCAAAGTGTTGATTCATGACGATAATATTTACGACATGTCAACCATCAAGCTGCGCCGCGAAATGGGGATGGTCTTTCAGCGTCCCAACCCGTTCCCGACCATGAGCATTTACGAAAATGTTATTGCCGGTTACAAGCTGAATGGCATCCGACTGAAAAAGAAAGAAAAGGATGAGATCGTTGAACGTTCGTTGCGCGATGTAGCGCTTTGGGACGAAGTAAAAGATTCGCTTCACAAAAAGGGAACATTCCTTTCCGGTGGGCAGCAACAACGCTTGTGTATTGCACGGGCACTGGCCTTCGGACCTGAAATTATCCTGATGGACGAACCGACTTCGGCACTCGACCCAATTGCAACGTCAAAAATCGAAGACCTTTTAGTGAAGCTCAAAGAAAGCTACACCATCATCCTGGTCACCCACAACATGACACAAGCAGCCCGCATTTCAGATTACTCATTATTTATGTATCTTGGTGAGTTAGTGGAATACGGAAAAACAAAAAATATGTTTACCAATCCGAAAGACCCGAGAACAGAGCAATACTTAACCGGAAAGTTCGGTTAATCTCCATTCATTAAACTTAAAAAATTTCGATCATGACCATAAAAAAAGACGAGGCAATTCAAAGCATTTTAGATGATTTTGAAAAACTGGCCAACATTGTCTTAGAACAATTGGACTTTATGGAACAAATCATCACCTCGGGTGATTTAACTGTTTCAGATGAAGTTTTGACCTTTCTTGTCAAGAATGAAAGCGACATTAACAAGATGGAGGTTAAGCTGAGCGATAAAATCGTCAACACCATCGTCCTGCAAAATCCGGTCGCATCCGAGCTCCGGAAACTGATGTCGTGCTACCGGATCCTGATCAACCTGGAACGTATTGGCGACCGCGTGATCAATTTTTCCAACTTCATCAAAAAGATCAAAGATCCTGATTTATACAATTCGTTTCATGAAGTGTTTACGAATACCGCTATCCACAGTGTCGAAATGGTGCGCAAGTCCCTTTGGGCATTCTCAAACGATGATCGCGAATTAGCGATTTGGACGATTAAGAACGACGACATCATGGATGAGGTTAACGGGAAACTACTGAAGAAATTGGTCAAAAAAGCCAACAACGCAGAAACCAATAAAAATCTGCTGACCAGTATGATCACCATGAAAGAAATGATGAGCAATATTGAACGAATTGGAGACTATGCGACAAACATTGCAGAAGCCGCCATTTATTCAATCGAAGGAAAAGATATAAGACACCACAATATTGAAGAGTAAAATGGATTTTATACCAAAAATATTAATTGTCGACGACGAGCAGGATTTACGGGAAATTCTTCAATTTAACCTATCCAGCGAAGGATTTCAAATTGATGTAGCTGCTTCAGCTGAAGAAGCCTTAACCAAACCTCTGGAAACGTATCATCTCATCCTGCTGGATGTTATGATGGGCGGAATGTCCGGTTATAAAATGGCTGATTTGGTCAGAAAAGAACATCAACTGGATGTGCCAATCATTTTCCTGACCGCAAAAACCTCCGAAAATGACCTGCTGACAGGCTTCAACGTTGGAGGCGACGACTACATTATCAAGCCGTTTTCAATCAAGGAAGTCATTGTTCGTATTAAAGCTATCCTGAAAAGGGGAAGAACAACCGAACAACCATCTACCACCCTGGAATGCGACACCATGAAAGTAGATATCGACCGGAAAACAGTAACAATCGATAACGAATCCGTCAGCCTGACAAGAAAAGAGTTCGAGATTCTGATTTTGCTGCTTCGGAATAAAGGTAAATTTATTAGCCGGCAGGAAATTCTGGATCGCATATGGAGCAACGACGTTATTGTAACAGAGCGAAATGTCGATGTAAACATTGCCCGGTTACGCAAAAAAATAGGCCTCTACGGAAGCCAGATCGTAGGCCGCTCCGGTTACGGATACTGCTTTGAAAAATAGATCATTGCTTAACAACATTTAAAACATTTTAGCCGTGCTAAAACAACGAACATATCAACAGCGCATTTTTATTTACTTTTTCAGTGCTTTTACAATTTTCACCCTGTCTATTCTGACTTTTCAGTATAGCCGGGAAAAGGAATACCGGACGGGCCAACTGGAGAATACGTTGGACAATGTAGCCCAGATGACAAACCAGTTTATCGAACATAACAAGTTGGAAAAAACCGGGGATTTTGAGGAATTGGACTCCATCGTATACATGATTCCGGATCCAGAAATCAGGGTAACCGTAATTAATCCCAAAGGAGTTGTGCTGTTCGATAGCTTTGTTGAAGAATATTCGGCCATGGAGAATCACCTCCATCGCCCCGAAGTTCAAAAAGCACTTTATAATGAACGGGGAGCGAATATTCGGCACTCGGCAACCACCGGACAGGACTTTTATTACTACGCCCGTAACTACGATCACTACTTTATCCGATGCGCGGCTGTTTACAACATCAAGATTCAGAATTTCCTGAAAGCCTCACGGGTGTTTATCTTTTTCATGATCGCTTTGTTCCTGCTGATGTGGCTCATGCTTTACCTGGTCACTAAGCGCCTGGGTGAGTTTATCACCAAGTTGCGCGATTTTGCGGTACGAGCCGGGAAGGAAGAAGACATCGACCCGAACTTTAAATTTCCTGACTCCGAATTTGGCGATATTCAGCTCCAGATTGTCCGGATTTATAACCGACTGAAACGGGCAAAAGATGACCTGAGTGCGGAAAAAGAACGCCTGTTCAATCACCTTTACGCACTAAACGAAGGAATCGCATTTTTCACCATCAACAAAGAAAAGATCTTAGCCAACAGTCACTTCATTCAATACATCAATGTCATCTCAGAGCACTCGACCATTTCGGCTGAATCGCTGTTCGAAATTCCTGAGTTTGGAGAATTGATTGAGAAAATTGAAGAACACCTAAAACCGGGGTTGACGATCAATCCGAAAAACCCTCCGCACGTTCAGATTACTGTGGAGAAAAACGAAACCTATTTCCGGGTACAGGGAATCATTTTCGCCGACCAAAGCTTCGAGGTTTTGATTGAAGATATTACCCGCCCTGAAAAACGCCGTTTGCTGAAACAGCAACTAACCTCGAATATCGCTCATGAGTTAAAGACACCGTTAGCATCTATCAAAGGTTACCTCGAAACAATCTTGTCGAACAACAATATTCCAAAAGAGAAAATGCACTATTTCATCGAACGCGCCTTTAAGCAAAGCGAGCGCCTGAATGAACTGCTAAACGATATTTCTCTGCTCAATAATATTGAAGATGCCGGCGACCTGTTCGAGTTTAAGCAAGTCAAACTTCGCCCCTTAATCAATGACGTTGTTGAAAACCTGGAATCGCGACTCACGAAAAATGGCAATCAACTGGAAATCGATATTAACGATAAAGTAAGTGTCTACGGAAACGACAGTCTGCTGTCGTCCATTTTTCAAAACTTCATTGAAAACAGTATCAACTACGCCGGGCCGAAAGTGACCATTAAAATCAGGCAATACCTGGAAGACGAGAAATACTATTTCTTCAGCTATTCCGATAGCGGGAAAGGTGTCCCTGAAGAGCATTTAACCCGTATTTTCGAGCGTTTCTACCGCATCGAAGAAGGACGTACCCGTGAAACAGGAGGTACCGGCTTAGGGCTTGCAATCGTTAAAAATGCTGTTAGCCTGCACAAAGGCGAAATATCTGTCAGAAACCGTCCAGAAGGAGGACTTGAGTTCCTGTTTTCGCTCTCGAAAAGTTAAAATAAGCATTACAATATTCCACAAAAGCCCCGGTGATTTATTTCATCGGGGCTTTTTTTATGTAATAAATATGCAATCCTTTATTAATGCCACTATATATCAACTACTTACAAACAAAGATGTAATGCAAGAGTAAATGTATTGTAATCATACTGCAACATAAAGAGTCGTATTTAGCGGCGTTGAAAAGTCAATAACACAAGAATACGAGATTTGAAAAAAGAGAAAAGAAATAGCGCTGACTCCCAATGTCTCTTTGAGTAGAAGAAAGCAGGTTCATTCTGCATTAAAAAACGATTAAGCACAATTAAGGACTTCAATTAAGAGAAATTCAATCGGATTATAAAACCATAATTATTTAAGAAAATGAAAAAGTTGAACTTACTATTTTTAATGTCCCTGTTTTTAGGTGTAACATTATTTACTTCATGTAGTAGCGAAGATGATCCTACGTATGATGCGCCAGCTGTTAATGCGCCAGCAAGCAGCTCTGTAGTTGCCGGTGAAACTACAACTTTAGAATTCGCCTATTCTGCTGCTGCAGGATTTAAATCATCAGCAGTATCAGCAACAAACGGTACAGCCAGCGTTACAACCGACGGTACAGCCTCTGCTACATCAGGAACAATTGTTGTTAGCTTTGTTGCATCAAGTACTGAAGGAGCAGGAGCAGTTGCATTGACTGTTACCGATGCTCAAGGAAACATTGATGAAGCGACTGCTATCTTGACTGTTGAAGCAGTTCAAACTCAATTTGATATCGACGCAAACATTACAGAAAATACGACATGGGAAACTGGAAATGTCTATAATCTGAATAGCCGTATCGTTGTAACTAACGGTGCCGTTTTGACAATTGAGCCAGGTGTTGTTATCAAAGGTGCTGCCGGAACAGGAGCTAACGCAACTGCATTGATCATCGCCCGTGGTTCAAAAATCATGGCTGAAGGTACTGCTGCATCACCAATTATCTTTACCTCTGTTGCCGACAACCTTATGCCAGGCGAAATTGCAAGCCCGAACCTTGACCCAACCTTAAACGGTTTATGGGGTGGTTTAATCGTTCTTGGAAACGCAAAAGTTTCGGTTAGCACAGGTACTGAAGCTCAGATCGAAGGTATTCCTGCAACCGATACGAACGGATTGTATGGTGGCGATGACGACACTGACAATTCAGGTGTGATCCAATATGTTTCTATCCGCCACGGTGGTGCAAACATTGGTGAAGGAAACGAAATCAACGGTTTAACACTTGGTGGTGTTGGATCAGGTACAACGATCGAAAACATCGAAATCGTATCTAACCAAGATGATGGTATCGAATTCTTCGGTGGAAAACCAACTGTTACAAATGTGGTTTGCTGGAACGTTGGTGACGACGCTCTGGATACTGACCAATCATTCTCTGGTGTTATCAACAACGCATTGGTTATCAACCCAGGAGATGAATGTTTCGAGTTAGACGGTCCTGAAGGAACATACCAAGGTGCTGGTCACACAATCACAAACGTTACTTGTAAAGTAGAAGACGCTCAAGGTTTGATTGACTTTGATGCAACAACTGACGTGAATATGTCGAACATCTACTTCTATGATTTGGCTGCTGGTCAAGACGTTGAAGAGTACGATCTTTATTCTGCTAACACTTTAGGTTTTGCAAGTTCAAACTTCGAAGTAACCTTACCTACCGGTGTTGCTTTAACTGATGCATTCAAAGGTGGTTCTGATGCCATTACAACTGAAGTTGCTGAAGGAGCAAACACTGTTGGTGCTGACTTAACTGTTTTCGCCGACTGGACCTGGGCTGCTGTTAGCAGTGCATATTAATAACAAAGGATCTTATCCGAACACAATACTCTAAGAATAGAACTCACAGGCTTTTGTCTGTGAGTTCTCATTTTTCAAAAAATAGAACAACAATAGAAATCATGCGAGTTACAAAATTGTCTGTTACTATCATCTTCTTATTCTGTACAACGATCTTATTCGGTCAAAACGGTTACTTGCGAGGAACTGTTTACGATGGTAAAACCGGCGAATTTCTTCCGGGGGTAACCATTTTTGCTGAAGGAACTACAAAAGGAACAATTACAGATTTAGATGGTAAATTCAACCTCAGCATTGAAGCTGGAACCTACCAAGTCAGAGTATCGTTTATTTCTTACGAAACTCTGAGCATCAAAGATGTTGTCATATCTCCCGACAAAGCGACTGTCCTGGACGACATCAAACTAAGCGAAGCAACTGTCGAAATTGGTGAAGCAGTTGTGACAGCAAAAGCATTAAGAAATACAGAAACCGCCATGTTGACGATGAAAAAAAAATCAGCCAACCTTCTGGATGGAATTTCTGCTTCAGCATTACAAAAAATTGGCGATTCCGACGCGGCAGCTTCTATGAAACGCGTTACCGGAGTCTCCGTTGAAGGCGGAAAGTATGTATTCGTCCGCGGACTCGGTGACCGTTACACCAAGACACTCTTAAACGGCTTAGACATTCCCGGGTTAGATCCGGATCGTAACACGATTCAGATGGATATTTTCCCAACCAGCATCGTTGAAAATCTGGTTGTAAACAAGACTTTTAGTGCTGACTTACCAGCCGACTTTACCGGCGGGGTGATCGACATCAATATTAAAGATTTCCCGGTACGCAAAAACGGAAACTTTTCGGTGAGTGCAGGCTATAACCCAGGGTCAAGCTTTAACAAAGATTTTGTGAGTGCACCTGGAGGTAAAACAGATTGGCTTGGTATTGACGACGGCACACGCGACATCCCGGCAACCGACAACATTCCCTTCCTGACCGATGCAATCGTTAACGAAAGTTCTGCAACCCGCTATAAAGAAATTCTCTCTTCTTTCAACCCCACAATGGCAGCAGCCCGCGAGCGTAGTCTGATGGATATCAGTCTTAGCACCTCGCTCGGCAATCAACTGAAATTGGGTAAGTATGATTTGGGGTACCTGCTTTCAGCCTCTTATAAAAACAATACGGATTATTACGAGGGAGCTGAATATGGCCGTTATGGCTTATCAAGCGATGTTACAGTGAATGAAATGGAAACCCGCGAGTTGACGCAGGGTGATTACGGTGTAAACACCGTACTATGGAGTGCACTTGCCGGTTTGGCGTTAAAATCAACGAAAGCCAAATACCGCCTTAACTTCCTGCACCTGCAAAATGGTGAATCACAAGCGGCAATCTTCAACTATGAAAAAAACAACTACGGTACAACCATTTCAGGTATTCAACACAACATCGAATACAGCCAACGGGCACTGACCAATGTCTTGCTGTCAGGTAAATATAACTACTACGACAAAGGGTGGGAAATTGAATGGAAACTATCGCCAACTTTATCAAAAATCGACGAACCGGATATCCGTTTTACCCGCTATCTTGTCGAAAACGGTAACTATACAATCGGAACTGAATCCGGATTCCCGGAACGCATTTGGAGAGAATTGGAAGAAAAAAGCTTTGCCGGCGTTCTACATTTTACCAAAAGTCTCAAAATAAAAAACGAGGATGCCAAATGGAAATTCGGAGGTGCGTACACCTACAAGGATCGTGCTTTTGCCATTCGCGACTTCAACATCAATATTCGGGGTAATATACCTTTAACCGGTGATCCCAATGAGCTATTTGCTCCCGAAAACCTGTGGCCTTACAATGGAAAAGTAAGTGCCGGTACCACCTACGAAGCGCCGTTTATCCCGACAAATTACAATAGCTACGATGCCAACGTTACCAATATTGGTGGTTACACCTCTCTGGAGTTCAATCCTCTTACAAAGCTGAAATCGATTATTGGTGTACGTGCCGAGCAATACGTTCAACATTACACCGGTAAAACACAGCAGGATGCCATTGAATTCAATGATGAGAAAGTACTCGACAACCTGGACTTCTTCCCAACAGCAAACCTGATTTACAGCCTAAATGACGAGCAAAACTTACGATTTTCGTATGCCAAAACAATTGCACGCCCATCGTTTAAAGAACTGTCTTACGCGCAAATTTTTGACCCGATCAGCGGTAGAAATTTCTTTGGTGGTATGTTCCGCGACTACAACGAAACGAAAGGAATTGTCTACTGGGACGGTAACCTGACCAAAACGGACATTCATAATATTGACTTACGCTGGGAAATGTTTAAGCCGGGCGGACAAACCGTTTCAGTCGGTGCTTTTTACAAGAGCTTTAAAAACCCAATTGAGATTGTGCAGTACTCCATTCAGCCGGGATCATTCCAGCCCAGAAACGTTGGAGACGGAACTGTAATCGGTGCAGAACTTGAACTGCGTCATAAATTAGAGTTCTTTGGAGAATCGCTTAAAAATATGAGTTTCCAGGCAAACTTTACTTATACCCACTCCCGAATTAAATTGAGTGATACCGAATATGACTCACGTGTTGAATATGCTCGCGAAGGGGAAAGTATCAGTCGCTACAGAGATATGGCCGGACAGGCGCCTTATATCGTCAACGCAGGTATTTCATTTGATGGTAGTGAAGAAGGTTTTGGAAAAGGATTAAATGCCGGCTTGTACTACAATGTACAAGGTGAGAGTCTTATGATCGTTGGGATCACCGACCGCCCGGATGTTTATAACGTTCCTTTCCATAGTTTGAATTTTAACACTTCTAAAGCATTTGGTAAAGATCAACAGTGGAAGTTAGGCTTCAAAATTGAAAACCTTTTAAACTCGGACAAAGAGGCGATCTACAAAAACTTCGGAGCGAAAGATCAATTCTATTCTAAATTGAGTCCCGGAAGGACATTCGAACTGAAATTAAGCTATTCATTCTATTAATGGAACGAATCAAAATTCTCTAAAATAGTAACACCAGTTACTCGCATGTAACTTAACCCCGTGTATTCAGCTTGCTGAATCCGGGGTTTTTTAAACCTAAAAGACGAGCAAACAGCTGCAAATTCTCTTTAACTAAATTTTAATCCTTATGTAACTACGCCGTAATTTGCATGGCCTAGTTTTGTAGTTATAAAAATAGCAGATCATGAAAAATTTAGTTTTAAGCATGTTAATGGTTTTTGCAGTGTCTGTTGCAATGGCCGGTGAAAAAAAAGACAAAGAAGCTGTTGAAGCAAACGCAAATGCGACTACAATGCTTAATGGCTCAGTGATTGATCAAACAACCAACGAAGCTTTGGTTGGTGTGAAAGTACAACTGGAAGGAACTAACAAAGTTGCTTACACTGATTTCGACGGAAACTATGCGTTCGAAAACATTAAACCAGGAACTTATAAAGTTACAGCGACCTACGTTTCATACGAAAAGAAATGCATGGAAGACGTTTCTGTAAACCCCTCAGAAAATCAAGTGATGATTAGCTTGAAATCTTCAAACTAGTTTTTGCAGGATTTCTATATACTTAAGATTACAGCCGTTTCTGAGAGCAGGAACGGCTTTTTCATATAAACAAACTTATATTTTACATAAGGGATTAAATTTTAACTCAAATTGTGAAATTTAATCGTAATCGTTTCTTAATAGTTTACAATCGACTTAACTTTGGCTTAACATTGAAAAACAAACAAATAACTGGAGGAGAAAGATATGAAAAGGATATTCTTACTTATTGGACTAATTTTAGCGACCGTGATAGGCGTAAGCGCCCAGGAAGTTGTTGAAAAAGACGGTATTTACTATTTCGATTCAAAACCTTATACCGGTAGCTATATCGGCACCTTTGAGAATGGAAACACGAAATTCAGTTTATTCCTGAAAAACGGAAAGAAAGATGGTGAAATGAAGGTTTATTTTGAGAGCGGTAAGCTCAACGAGATTCGCCATTACAAGAAAAATGAGATGGACGGTACGTGGGTAACGTATAACGAAAATGAAGTTCAGGTTGGTTTAGCTAATTATAAAGACGGACAAAAAAACGGCGAGTGGAAAGTATGGGATGACCAAGGCAATTTAATCTACGAAATGAACTATGCCAATGGTGAAAAATCAGGCACCTGGAAAAAGTTCGATGCCGCCGGTAAAATCCTTAGCGAGAGAACATTTTAATTCACAAAAGAGGTAAATGAAAAAGAGGAGCGTTTCGCTCCTCTTTTTTTAGCTCCGTTTCACAATACCGAAGCAGAGTATCTTTAAAATATTGTCAACTCCTTTTTCCAGGTTCGTTGTTCCGTAATCACCAGCGGTAAGCGGCATTTCCAGCCCTTTAATGGCCGTTGTGATCCCAATGGCTGCCAAGGTGAAATCATACACCTCAAAGGTGTTCTTACGCACTCCTTCGATCAAAATCCGTTTAATCATCCGGATTTCTTCCTGGTTATATTTATTCTTGATGTTGTCGATAAACTCGATAGCTGTGACATCATTTTCCAACGCATGGTAGAAATTTGCCAACCCTCTAAAAGTTGTCAGCTTGGTTAGAATATACTCCCGAAGTTTCTCAACCGGATCAGTGTTGCGCATCACCACTTTCTCAAGCTCTCGTTTCAAGATATCAACCTCTTTGATAATCACGGCCTGAAACAAGTCTTCTTTACTGCTAAAATAATAATACAAGGAACTCTTTCCTTTTCGAACCGCATTGGCAATGTCATCCAACGTTGTTTTCTTGTAGCCGTATTTACTAAAAATCTCCTGGGCAATCTTCAGGATTGTTTCCCGGTTGGCGTCCTTTTTATTAACACCATTTTCGAGGTTCATAACCATAACAGGATATTCTAAATTTGTAATGCGTAAAGATAGTTGAAATTTTCGAATATTTTCTACCAAAAATCAACACGACCCTACTTCGGGTTTTTAACCAACTTAAAATCAAGTTGTTTTTTCTCCAAATTTGCCCGCATAATTTCGACCCAAACAGATTCGCCCAGCTGATAAGTCTTCTTACTGTGGTTACCAACCAAACAGTAATTCTTTTCATCGAAGGTGTAAAAATCGTCATCCAGCTCACGCATCGGAACCATTCCTTCACATTTATTTTCGAGCTCAACATACAAGCCCCAGTCGGTAATCCCGGAAATTACGCCAGGAAAGGTTTGTCCGATTTTATCTTTCATAAACTCCACTTGCTTGTACTTGATCGAACTCCGCTCGGCACTGGCTGCCCGGTTTTCCATCTCCGACGAATGCTTACAATAGTCTTCAAACTTGGTCGCGTTAGCTGACCGGCCACCGTCAAGATAGCGCTCCAGAAGGCGATGCACCATCACATCGGGATAGCGGCGGATTGGTGAGGTAAAATGGCTGTAGTACTCAAACCCCAGCCCGTAATGCCCAATATTCCGGGTGGAGTAAGCGGCTTTTGCCATCGAGCGAATAGCGAGCGTCTCGACAACATTCTGCTCACTTTTACCCTTTACCTGGGCCATCAGAGCATTCATTGAGTTGGATATCGTTTTGGACGAGGTCGTCTGAATGCCGTAGCCAAATTTCTTAATAAAGTGGTTAAAGTTATCCAGCTTTTCGGGATCAGGTTTATCGTGAATCCGGTATACAAAGGTCTTAGCGGCTTTCACTTTACCGATATGTTCGGCCACTTTTTTATTGGCCAGCAACATAAACTCTTCAATCAACTTATTACTTTCTTTCGATTCTTTGAAAAACACCGAGAGCGGCTTCCCTTTCTCATCAATTTCAAACTTAACTTCGATCCGGTCAAAGGCCAACGATCCTTCTTTAAAGCGCTTTTGACGCAACTTAACCGCCAGATCCTGCAAGGTCAAAACCTCTTCTTTTAAATCACCCTCGCCGGTTTCAATAATTGCCTGAGCTTCTTCATAAGTAAACCGTCTGTTCGAATGAATAACCGTGCGCCCAAACCATTCTTTCAGCACTTCTCCTTCCCCATTCACTTTAAACACGGCAGAGAAACACAGTTTGTCCTCATTGGGGCGCAACGAACACACTCCGTTCGAAAGCTTTTCAGGCAACATCGGCACTACCCGGTCGACCAGGTAAACGGAGGTCGCGCGGGAATAGGCTTCATCGTCCAAAATGGTATTCGGACGTACATAATGGCTCACATCAGCAATGTGTACCCCAACTTCCCAAAGATCGTCTTTGAGTTTCCGCACCGAAAGCGCATCATCAAAATCTTTCGCATCTTCCGGGTCAATGGTAAAAGTTGTCACATCGCGCATATCGCGCCGTTTTTCTATCTCCTCTTCCGGGATCTCCAGGGAAATTTTTTCTGCAGCTTTCAACACATTCTCAGGGAAACGAATTGGTAAGTCAAATTCGGCGAGAATGGCATGCATTTCTGTTTCATTTTCACCGGCATTTCCGAGCACCTCAATAACTTCACCAAACGGATTTTTAGCTCTTGTCGGCCACTCCGTTATTCGAGCGACGGCTTTTTGCCCGCCAACAGCACCTTTCAGTTTATCATTCGGAATAAACAGGTCGAAACCAACTTTTCCAACAGGTATGAGAAAAGCGAAATTTCGGGAACGCTCAATAGTCCCAACGAAAGTCGTTTTTGCCCGTTCTATAATCTCAATTACTTCGCCCTCCAATTGATGTTTCTTCCTTCGGGCGTACATGGTAACACGTACTTTATCGCCCTCCATGGCATGATTTAGGTTACGTTGTGAAACCATCACCGGTTGATCAATCTCTTCCGAGATAATGAGGCCGAATCCTTGAGGTTGCAACTCAACTTTTCCGCAAATCTGTCCACCTCCCGACTTCACTTTATATTTTCCGCGAAAAACCTGTTCAATGGTATTATCTTCCGAAAGCTCATCCAAAACAACACTAACCAAGCGTCTAACCTCAGGGTCTCTCACCCCTAACTCTGCCGCAAGCTGCTTGTAATTAAATGATTTTTGAGGATTATCGTAGAATACCGTTAATATCGCGTTTTTAAGATTTTTTTTATTGAAAGTTGAAGATTTTGACCGATTCTTCGTTTTCTTTTTCTTCATGGTGAGAACTTAAATATTTGCGAATGAAGTTAAAACTATTTATAAGGATATAAAAAAAGCGGATCGCAAATATTTGCGATCCACTCAAAAATTCTTCAATATGTAACAGCTTGTTCCCTGATCTTTATCAAGTGATTAAACAAACAGTCAATTATTTCTTAGGATAAACAGCTTGAATCGGGAATATATCCAGCTTATCGACATACAATTCCCCTCCGGTGTTGTACAAAATGTAATCGCTGGCATCCGGACCGGGTAAAAACTCTCCTGATATAACGGCTTTACCGTCATTCCCGAAGACCTCTATCGAAGAACGGTCAACCAGAACATCCAATTTTATTTTACCGTCTTCCGGGTCCAGGGGAGCAGATTTCCCCAAGCAAGACAACAAGTTGCGAGTAGCATCGTAACGAATTTCTGTGCCATCACTCCCTTTGCCCGACCGAATGACAAAACCGAAGCTGCTGACCGTTTTTAACTCGAAAGTACCAACCAAATGAAAACAATCCCCTTTAATGCGCTTAATTGGGTTTTTATCCAATCCGGGAATAATATTCTTTTTGCTCAAGGAGATTGGTTTATCCTGCAAGCGGTGAATCTCTTTTACCGGTTCCTTTACCAGACGCATACCCTCGGTGTATTTGCGAATTCCCAACTCTGCCGGGAAAGACAGTTTTCCGGCAAAAGGCATCCCTTCTATTTCTTTATTCGAGATTGAAGCGATCTGGATAATCCGCGTTTCTCCGTCCTCTCCGGGAACCTGCCAGGTAGCCGGTTCGGCATATGTTCCATATTCAGTTTTCATCAAACTGGTTAAAGCGGTAAAACTTTTCCCGTCGAAATCGCCAATAACATACGCACCGACGGAATCAGTCAATACCCATTGCATTTCGTCAGGCCGGTTGTTTACCGGCAACTCAAACAAATCGGGCCGTCCTTTTGGGCCTACAATGTGACTCTGGTAATCCCAATCGATCAAATTATCCGAAGTGTAAAAGGAGAATCCTTCTCCGATATCCGAGTCCTCCGGATTACGCGCCAAAACCATCACATAGCTTTCTGTCGGCTCATACCAAAATACTTTTGGACTGCGGGCATTCTCTATTTTATTGTATGGAATTAATGGGTTTTTCGCATATTTTGTCCATTTTGTTCCACCATCTGTGCTATAGGCCATTCGAACACCACATTCGAAACTGGAGTAGAACAACACCAAGGTTTCTGTGTCTCCATCCTTCTCGCCCAGTACATTCTGCTGATCAACCAAAGCGCTACCGCATCGAATCGTACAACGGTACAGGTCGCGCGTATTCTCATCGGGTTCCAAGGCTAAAGGCTTGACTTCCCAGTGCAACAGATCGCTGCTGACAGCATGTCCCAGATTCAAATAAACCGGCGTATTTCCAACCGGACTGTACTCGTAAAACAGGTGATATAAACTATCAGCATAAACAGTTGCTGACGGGCTTCCAACGAAATTTTCCGGAGCTGTAAAGTGAAACTGAGGCCGATACACTTGTGTGAAATCCGGCGCAGCCTCCTGACCAAATGAAAAAACAGTTACTAAACTTAAGAGGAAAATAGAACAAAGGGATTTTATCATGGTTGATTTTTCTGTTTGCTAAGCAAAATAAGTAAAAATCGCTATATAAATTATAAATTGGTCAACGCAATTCAACAGAAACAGATGAAGTTATTACTCTCGTGCATATTCGGGCTCATTCTTTCTGTCTCGGTAAACGGGCAGAAGAAAAGTCGATCGCCAAAGATTCATATCCATACGCCGGTATGCTATGCTTCCGATGAAGTGCACAAGGTCTTTGTTCCTGCTCCAGCCAAGAGTAAGCTTAAATCGGCTCAATTAACGAACGCGACAATTAACGTCACCTATGTCGGTTTTTCAACCGAAGCGAAAGACGCTTTTGCTTATGCAGTCAGCATTTGGGAAGGTCTGATTGCGTCACCTGTTACCATTAACATGCTGGCCCGCTGGACACCATTGGAAACAAGTGTTTTGGGAAGTTGTTCTCCCACTGACTACCTGGAGAATTTTGATGGCGCTCCTTTTCAGGACTACTATTACCCCATTCCTTTGGCCGAAAAATTAGCCGGCAAAGAACTCAATCTCTCCACCGAATTTGACATCACCGCCCAATTTAACAGCATTAATGACAACTGGTATTTTGGAACTGACGGAAATACGCCGACTGACAAATATGATTTCGTATCGGTTGTCCTTCACGAAATCACCCACGGACTGGGATTTACGGGCCTCTGCTACGAAACCACAGCAGGTTTGGGAGCCTATGGCTGGATAAGCGATCACCCGGGAATTTTTGATGATTACATGGTCAACCTGCAAGGGGCAAAATTGGTTGACCAAACGTTATTCCCCAATTATTCAGCCGAACTTTTGGATGAATTTGAATCCGGATACATCGAGTTTCACAGCGAATGGGCAAAATCACAGCTTAACGATACCTATCCCAAACTCTACGCTCCGGTGACCTACGACGAAGGTTCGAGCCTCTATCATTTAAACGAAAACACCTATTTTCCCGGCAATGAAAACTCGTTGATGACGCCGAACATCGGCCGTGGAGAAGCGATCCACGATCCGGGGAAAGCAACCTTGGCTATGTTTAGCGAGATGGGCTGGGTTTATACCAGTATTCAGCATAACGAACTGGCCGACACCGAAGATACTGCCAGTCCGCTGCAAGTCGACGCACGGGTAGTGAGCGATAAGGGCCTCGACAGCACCAGTGTGAAACTAATCTACACAGACGCCGATTTTTCAGTTGCTGACACGGTCTCCATGAATTGGGAAGAATCAACCGATTTCTTTTCGGCACAAATTCCTGTTTCCGGGGAAGCAGAAATTAAGTACTACATCGCCGCAAATGACGAGGACGGAAGAACTTACCGTCTCCCCGCATTGGCTCCTCTTGCGTATTTCAATGTGCTGATTGGCGTTGACCAAACCCCGCCAGGCTTATCACACGAACCGGTTAAGATTTTAATGGAAAATGACCCGCTTCTGACCATCCATGCACTAGCTACAGATAATATCGGGCTAGCCGGAGTTCAAATCGAGTATGCTGCAAACAACCAGCCCTTCCAATCGTCTCCACTGACCGAATCGAACGGAGAATATTCAACGGCAATCAGCTTTGAAGGGCTGACCGACGGCGATTCGATCCGTTACCGACTGATTGCAACCGATTCATCATCGCAGTCCCTGACCGACACGCTGCCGGCCAAAGGCTATTTCGTTGTGTCGGTTGAAGGGTTTTACGATCCGGTTTCAACATACGCCAATAATTTCAACACGTCGGACCGCGATTTTATAAGCACCGACTTTTATACCGCCACCCCCGAAGGATTTGATAATGGCAACCTCAACAGTTCCCATCCCTACTCCAGCCCCGGGCAGAATGATGCTTCCTACGATTTTACGACCATCCTGAAACACCCGATTGTACTGGAAGAAAACGGTGAAATGTCGTTCAACGAAGTCGTTTTGGTTGAACCGGGTGAAACAGGTTCTGTTTACGGTGATGAAGGTTTCTATGACTACGTAATTGCAGAAGCCTCGCTCGACGGCGCAACCAACTGGCTGCCGCTCCTTGATGGTTATGATTCCAGCGCGAACACCTCGTGGCTAACGCGATATAATTCTGCCATTGAGGGCGACAACTCGACCGCAACCGGCGACAAAGCGTTGTACATTTCCAGAACGATTTCGTTAACACAGAATGGCAATTTCAGCGCCGGACAAACAGTTTATATTCGCTTCCGCCTGTTCTCCGACCCCTTCGCAAACGGCTGGGGATGGGCCATCGACGACCTGCTGATCCAGGATCCCGGAACCGCTGTGGCGACGATCAAAATCTCCCCCGGCGAAGTCATTTTCTTCCCCAACCCCGTGAAAAACCAACTCACGATCCAGGGAAACCTGCAACAAGTGCCCGGCACCATCCTGTTGAGCCTCTTCAGCAATACGGGGCAAAAGCTCATTCAGCGCCAAATAGACGGCAGCACAAGAAGTTTCAACGCCGAAATCGACCTCTCCTCCTTCCGGTCCGGCATTTACCTGGTGAACCTTCAATTTGAAAGCGGCCAGCTAATTTCCCGAAAAATCATCCACGATTAGTCCCTGACAATCATTTTATCTCGTTTCTTTTTCGGCCTGTAGAGATTTGACGGAATGGTCGAAAAACACGACTGAAACACTGCTAGAGACGACCGAAACATTGAAAAAGATGCTAAAGACATTGAAAAAGACGACAGCCGGCTCGAAAGACAGGATGAGAATACAGGAAAAGTTGCCGGCAACATGGCTAAATGCGACGAACTTCTTACCAGCAACGACGGCCGCAGCAAAAAAGCCGCTGGTAAGCCTGCCAAAGACGACAGGAGATTTACCGGAGAAGACAGGGACAGGGCGAAGCCCGACGAAATACCAACCAGAAACCACGAAGGAGCCAAAAGCTGCAAAGCTCGACCCAAAAGGTAGTATCGCCGGTACCCCCGGGCCTTTTCCGGACTCCGTAGATTTGAGGAAATAGTTGAAAAAACGCTCCTTTGTTTAAAAATTAGAAACAAAAACGCTCATAAATTTTGATTTTAAAATAAATCTCTATCTTTGTCAGCAAATTAGACACAAACAGATGCTTTTAGCTAATACATTTTATTACTGGTTTTATTATTTCACTTCAAACAACGGGGTCGAACAGTAATTGTATTGTCATAAAGCAGAGAATAAAAATACTAGAAGGTCCCGAGTTAACTCGGGACTTTTTTTTTGAAATAAACTATCATGAATGTAAGCATTGTAGGACTTGGATTAATCGGAGGATCGGTTGCCCGCGACTTGCGGAAGACGCATTTCGCGACGCACCTTATTGGCGTTGATGCCAACGAAGCACATGCCAAAGAGGCCTTGCAAATACAGCTGGTCGATGAGATTCTTCCCTTGACTGAAGCAACCTCAAAAGCCGATCTGGTTATTATCGCCATTCCGGTTAACAGAATTCGCGAGATTCTACCTCAAGTGCTGGACCAAATTCAGCCCGGAACAACAGTCACCGATTTAGGATCGACCAAACAGCGCATTGTCGATGTGGTTGAAAATCATCCGAAACGCCGGAACTACATCGCAGCACACCCAATGTCGGGAACTGAAAACTCAGGTCCTTCAGCTGCGCTCGAAGGTCTGTTCGAAGGTAAAATCGCTATTATCTGCGACCAGGAAAAAAGCGGTCCTCAGCACCTGGCACTGGTCGAAAAAATGTTTCAAACCCTGGGTATGAACATTGCCTACATGTCGGCCGACGAACAAGACCACAGTACCGCTTACATTTCACACCTTCCCCACGTTGTCGCTTACGCGTTGGCCAATGCGGCCATGGCCAAAGAAAACCGCCACATCATTTTCGATCTGGCAAGTGGAGGTTTCAACTCAACTGTCCGCCTGGCAAAGAGTACTCCGTCCATGTGGGGACCAATTTTTCAGGATAATAAAAAGTATATCATTGAGTCGCTCGATACGTATATAAAGCATCTGAAAGAATTTAAGGAGAGCATTCAAAAGGACGAGAAACAGATGTACCAACTGATGGAAAACGCCACCAAAATCCGGGAGGTACTGGGTGGAGCCAATCCATCACTAATTAAGAACGAAGAAAAAATTATTAAACTTTATACCAAGTAAGATGGGAGTAGAAATTGACATTAAACCAATTAAAGAGTGGTTACCTAAGCTGAACAACCCTCTATTGATTGCAGGCCCTTGCAGCCTCGAAACTGAAGAACAAGCCATGGACACAGCTCGTCAGCTGGCCAAAGATCCACGTGTATTTGTTTACCGTGGTGGTGTATGGAAACCTCGTACTCGCCCGGGAAGCTTTGAAGGAATTGGCTCCATCGGTTTGGAATGGTTAAAACAGGTAAAACAGGAAACCGGCTTGCTGGTTGGTACCGAAGTGGCCAACGCGCAACACACCGAAGAAGCATTGAAAGCGGGATTGGACGTGCTTTGGATTGGTGCCCGTTCTACAGCCAGTCCGTTTGTTGTACAGGAAATTGCTGACGTGTTGAAAGGTACTGATGCCGTTGTGATGGTAAAGAATCCGGTAAACCCCGATACACAATTATGGATGGGTGCGATTGAGCGATTGTCGAAATCAGGTATCACCAAATTGGTTGGTATCCACCGCGGGTTCACACCTTTCCGCGAAACAAAATACCGCAACTACCCCAACTGGCAATCCTTCATCGAGCTGCGCCGCCTGATGCCGAACCTACCTGTTATTTGCGACCCGAGCCACATTGCCGGAAAACGTGAATACCTGCAGGAGGTTTCACAAAAAGCCTTCGACATGGGCATGGACGGGTTGATGATTGAATCGCACCGCGATCCGTCGTGTGCGCTGAGTGACGCAGCACAACAACTCACACCAACCGATCTGTTCAAATTACTGGATAAGTTGGTAATCCGTAACGAGAAAGTGGACAACAAACAGTTTGAAGATCAACTGGAGATGTTGCGGAACCGGATCGACTCGCTGGATACGGAACTGCTGGAAATCTTATCATCGCGCATGGAAGTTGTTCGCCAGATTGGCCAGTATAAGAGAGACAACAACGTAACCGCCTTGCAAATGAGCCGTTGGACTGAGTTGATGAACAAACGAATCGCTGCCGGTGAAAACATGAATTTAAACCGCACGTTTGTACAAATTCTTTTCCAACTAATTCACGAAGATTCGGTTCGGATGCAGACTGAAATTATGGATGCTGAATAAGCAAAATAAGAAATAAACAACAAGGAAGGACTGCCGAATGGTGGTCCTTTTTTTGTGATCAGGAAAGGAGCGACTTTAGCTTTTCAAGCGATTTTAGCATGCCTTTCTCAACAACCTGAAAGTCTTTCTCTTCTTTGGCAGCGAAGATAAACATCACCCCCAACTGCTCCCCTTTTTCATTCAAAAGACTTGCCAACTCTCCCTTATTCAACCGGTAAGTTTCACGCATCAACCGTTTCAGGTAATTGCGTTTTACAGCCCTCTTAAAGTTTCGCTTTGAAACCGAAAAAGCAGCTTTCACCGGGGTTTCATCGTCAAACTTAAGTTTCCGATAAACCACTTTAAGCGGAAAAATAAAAAACGATTCTCCTTCAGCAAAAAGTTCACCGATAGATTTCCGACTACGAAGCCGGTCGTTTTTTGATAGGCTGAATTCGCTCATTTAGAAGAACTAAAGTACAATAAAAAAGGGGAATCAAATTCCCCTTTCATTCCTACTGTATCAATAATGAATGACTACTTCACTTTGTTGTGTTCCTTGATAAATTGCTCCAAAGCCATCGTCATTGACGGAGCTTTTGAAGTTGGAGCTTCAATATCCAAACGTAAACCTGCATCGCGCACTGCATTTGCTGTGGTTGGGCCGAAACAGGCAATTTTTGTGTTGTTTTGTTCGAAATCCGGGAAATTCTGTTTTAATGATTTAATACCTGAAGGACTAAAAAATACCAGAATGTCGTAGTTCACATCTTTCAAATCAGATAAATCGCTGCTCACGGTACGGTAAAGAATGGCTTTTGTATACTTGTAACCACCTTTATCAAGTAACTGTGGGATTTCTTGTTTGTGAATGTGAGAGAGAGGAACAAGGTAATTATCATCCTTGTGCTTCTTCATCAGTTCCACCAAATCTGAGAAAATACCGCTTCCATAAAAGATTTTTCTTTTACGGTAAACAATGTATTTCTGCAAATAGAAAGCTGTCGCTTCCGAAATACAAAAATATTTCATGGTATCAGGAACGGTAACCCGTAAATCCTGGCAAATTCTGAAGAAGTGATCAATTGCAGTACGGCTGGTAAAAATAACTGCCGTGTGATCCAAAATCTGGATCCTTGTCTGCCTGAATTCTTTAGACGAAACACCTTCTACCTGAATAAAAGGTCTAAAGTCAACCTGTAAACTCATCTTTTCCGCTAAATCGAAATAAGGAGATTTTGCAGTTTCAGGCTTTGGTTGCGAAACTAAAATTTTCTTGATTTTCAAGATATCTTACTTTTAAAAAATTTATATACCAACTTATACCAACACCAATTTGTAGATAAAGAATAATGGTAAAATTTCAAGGGTACAAAGGTACAAAATCAAATAAAATAAAGGAAAATCTTTCCTCACTAAAATTTTCATACCCCGAAATACCAATAAAATATAACATACCAGAGCTATTCCAACACCCAAACCGATAACAATTTGCGGGTTTTGAAGCCTCGAAAATGCCAGAATAAGCGTAATAGGAATCAGACCTAGTCCTAAAATACGGTTATAAAGATTCATGTTATAAAGAATCTCCTGGGTCTCCGAGTTGGCTTCACTGACCCTCCCCTGAACAGAATATAAAAATTGTTTGCCCGTCATATAAAGCACGGTTCCGGAAAACAACAGCAAGTATTTCAGCAAATTATGCTCAACAACAAAATCTATTTTTGAGCCAAAAATCTGATACAAAAACAAACTGGCGGTCAGAAAAAAGATCAGGTCCAAGCGAAAGGCGGCATGCGTCACACTAATCGACCGCTCCCGAAACAAACGCGATGCCGTTGCATAATTCACAGCGGCGTGAAACAACTGCACCAGGTACTTCCCAAAAAACAAACGAACGGTCGCAAAAAGTGCAAAAACCACGATCAACACGCCCACCATCCAATCAGCCTTCCGGTCTATCATTTTTCGTTCCGGCAAAACCAAACCTGGAGGAACTGTGGTCGTTGTTAATTGTACCTGAATTGAATCAACCGGGTGAAGCATTTCAATCGGCTTCATCTCAGAAGGACGTATACGATAAGTTTTGGACGGCAATAAAACAGCTTGTTTCACTTTGATGGCTGCTGTATCTGCCTTCTTCGTTGAATCAGACACCACCGGTTTCACTGACAGCAAAGACGATTCATCCTGACTATTCAGGGTAGAATCTGCTTGCACCAAAGGAGTTGAAATGGTATTTTTCAGACTAACTTCCGGCAGTAAAACTTCTGTCATTCCTTGCTCTGTGTATAATTCTCTGCAAAAATAATGAATTAGTGACGTAAAACAGATCAATGATTAACTTTGTCCTCTATTTATTTTTAAACGCTATGGCTTCAAACGACCTATTTTATTTAGCTCCGTTACAGGGTTTCACCGATTACGTTTACCGGAAGTGCTATCACCAACTATTTGGCGATATCGATACCTATTATATTCCGTACATCAGTTTCGCTTCCGGCCACAAAATCAGAAACAGCCAAATGCGCGATCTGCTTCCGGAAAATAATTCAGGAGTCCCCGTAATCCCGCAAATTCTTTGCTCCGATGAGGTTGAGATGAAACAGCTGGCCAGCCTGGTTAAGGACCATGGTTACCAAAAGTTGAATCTAAACCTGGGATGTCCCTACCCGATGGCTACCAACCGGGGGCGAGGAGCCGCATTGCTTGAAAAGCCAGATGAGCTAAAGCGAATTTTGGACGCCCTTTTTTCCGACTTCGAGTTTGAAGTTTCCCTCAAGTTTCGGGCAGGAATGACCGATGAACAAAGCATCTTTCAACTAATTGAAATATTAAAAGTTTACCCATTCACTCAGCTGATCTTCCATCCACGAACGGCGGATCAACTTTATAAAGCAGAAGCCAACCGATCATTGTTTGCCCCATTTGTTCAGGTAATGAACCGCCCCATTATCTATAATGGTGATATCAATAGTATCGATGATTTGGACGAAATCCGGAAGATGGTCCCCGATCAGAACCAATGGATGATCGGTCGCGGAGTTTTATCCAACCCATTTTTAATTGGTGAATTGAATGGAAAAGAGATCAGCCCGGAAGAAAAAAAACGGCTGAGGCTGGAATTTCATGAACTCATATTTGAAACCTACCAGCAACATTTTTCTGATAAAGGGCAGCTGTTGATGAAAATGAAAGGCTTCTGGTCTTATTTCGCCAATTCTTTTACCAACCCTCATAAAGCATTCAAATCCGTTAAGAAATCTTCTTCTTTGGACAAATTCAAGCAGAATTACCCGGCAATCTTTCAAAATTATGAGTTTTAACACTCATCCATCTTGACTTCCTCCTAAACTATTCTTAACTTTTGCTCAATTAGCAAAACTGTATCAAAACACACCTACATCATTTACAGTCTATTATATCAGATATAGGGAAAATCTATTATCAGTTAGATAATACCGATGACATACATGTATCCATATTTCTGCATATTTAGATATATTTGTCCCAAGAAATTAAAACAGAAAATCAGATATGCAAAAAATCGATCACCTTTTACTTCTAATTGCGCTGGCCTTTCCCCTATTGGCCAGTAGTCAAGTAAAGCAGTCGCTGAGCTTACAGGACGCTCTTCAACTTGCAGAAGAAAATAACCTTTCCGCCAAGAGTGCTGAAGCACGAGAACTGGCAGCCCGGGGTAACTACCGGATGACCAATTCTGTTTTCCTTCCAGGATTATCTGTAAACGCCTCGGGTGTTACAACAAATGATCCGCTGGCCTCTTTCGGTTACAAGCTGAAACAAGAAATTGTCACTCAAGCCGATTTTGATCCCGCTAAACTGAATGACCCGGATCGAATCGAAAACTTCAACACAAGACTGGAAGTTCAGCAGCCTTTGTTGAATCTCGATGGTATTTACGCCCGTAAGGCTGCAAAAAACCAGTACGAAGCGATGAGCCTTCAAACAGAACGAATTAAAACAAATATTCGTTACCAAGTGAAAAAGGCTTATTATATGCTGGAGCTGGCACAAAACGCAGTTGATGTATTACAAACATCAGTTAAAGTGGCCGAAAGCGCCCTAAAGTTAACTCAGGATAGCGAAAGCCAAGGCTTCGTTAAACATGCCGACGTACTGGAGGCAATGGTCCGGTTAGATGAGCGGAAAAATCAACTGAGCGAGGCTCAAAACAACCTGCAATCAGCCAACGAATACCTGTCCCACCTGTTAGGCATGGACTTAAATACAACAATTGAAACAACTGACTCCATGATACTGTCGCCTGCATTAGCTGCCTGGCAAGCTTCTGAAACATCTTTAGAAACCCGCACCGACGTTCTGGCTATTGAAAAGCAGATTCAGGGTGCGGAGAACATGCTGAAATCTGAAAAAATGAAATTCGTCCCTCGGGTCAATGCTTTCGGAAGTTACGAATGGAATGACAGTAAACTTCTTGGAACTGCAGCCAACAATTATATGGTAGGCGCCACGCTAAGCTGGACCCTTTTCGGAGGCTACAAAAACATTGGTAGCGCTCAACACGCCAAAGCACAGCTTCAGGAAGCCCGTTACAATTATGAAGATTACCTGTCTCAAAGCCAAATTCAGTTAAACCGTGCTAAGCGAACCATGGAACTCAAATACCAACAGGTTCAATCGGGGAAACTAGCCAAGGAACAAGCGGCAGAGTCGTATCGCATTCGCAGCGATCGTTTCAAACAGGGATTGGAAAAAACAACCGAGCTGTTGATGGCCGAAGCGCTTTCATCTCAGAAAAATCTTGAATACATCCAGTCTATCTACAATTACCAACAATCCGTTTTTGAATTAGAATTACTCCTTGAAAAAGATATTAACGAATAAAAAGCCATGATAACAATGAAAACACTCTTGAATAAAACCAAGCTTATGCTGCTGGCTGTAACAGCAGTGACTTTCGCCCTTAGCTCATGCGGTAGCAAGGAAAATGAAAAGAAAGCTCCGGAACATACGATTAAAGCGACCATTGCAACGGCACAATTAACCGACTACCCGGTTATCTACAGCTTCTCAGGCAAACTACAAGCTGACAAGCAGTCGAACCTAAGCACACGCATAATGGGCCAAGTGCAGAAAGTGTACGTAAAACCCGGCCAGCAAGTAAAAGCCGGGGACCTGTTAATTCAAATCCGTAACCAGGATATTCTGGCCAAACAAGCACAGGTTGAAGCCAACAAAGTTGAAGCAACAACGGCTTATGAAAGTGCTGAAAAGGATCTGAAACGTTTCGAAGCTCTTTATAAAAGCAACAGTGCGTCTGAAAAAGAAATGGACGACATTCGCTCCCGCTACCAAATGGCAAAAGCCCGGGTAGAAGCTGTCAACCAAATGGACCAGGAAGTTCAGGAATCTTTGCGCTACGCTGCCATACGCGCTCCATATAACGGTGTGATCACCGGTAAATTTGTTCAGGATGGAGATATGGCCAACCCGGGAATGCCTTTATTGAGCATCGAAAGCCCGAACCAATGGAAGGTTTTTGCCCGCATTCCGGAAAACGAAATTGCCCAACTGCAATTAAATGCCCCGGTGAAAGTTCAGTTTTCTTCTGTTCCCGGATTGGAAGTACAAGGTACCATTTCTGAAATAAACCCATCGTCAACCAATACCGGAAGCCAGTTCGAAGCGAAAATCCTGCTGAACACTTCCTCCTCTGAAGCCAAACAATTTTACACCGGCATGTTTGCCACTGTTAATTACGAACAAGGAACACAACCAATGGTTCTCATTCCGCAAAGCAGTTTAGTTACCCGCGGACAGCTGGTTGGCCTTTACACCGTCAGCCAGGCAGGAACATCACTGCTGCGCTGGGTTCGTACCGGCAAATCACACGGTGATTCCATCGAGATCCTTTCCGGATTAACCGATGGCGAAAAATACATCCTTTCAAGCGAAGGAAAATTGGTTGACGGAGCACTGGTAGTAACCCAATAAGCGAAAAAATCATGAAGACAGGATTTGCAGGCGGAATCGCCAAACTATTCATAAATTCAAAGCTGACTCCCCTTTTGATGATTGCCTTTCTGGCAATCGGGATGTACAGCTCATACCTCACACCGAGGGAAGAAGAACCTCAGATTGATGTACCGATTGCCGACATCTTTTTCCGCTATCCCGGCGCCAGCGCCCAGGAAATTGAATCGCGTGTCATGCAGCCACTTGAAAAAGTGGTGGCCAATATTCCGGGAGTTGAATATGTCTATTCAACGTCAATGCCCGGCCAGGCCATGCTGATTGTTCAGTTTTACGTGGGTGAAGATGTGGAACGTTCGTTGGTAAAAATGTACAACGAGATCATGAAACACATGGATCAAATGCCTGCCGGAACTTCCCTGCCATTGGTCAAAACCCGTTCCATCGATGATGTTCCTGTGCTGGGACTGACCCTTTGGAGTGAAAACTACGACGACTACCAGCTGAAACGCATGGCTCAGGAACTGAACAACGAGATTGAACAGGTAACTGATGTTTCCGAAACCAAAGTAATTGGTGGCCGCTCCCGCGAAATCAGGGTAGTGTTGGACAACGAGAAAATGGCAGCTGCTCACGTTGACGCGCTGATGATTGCGCAACAAATTCAACTGGCTAACGGCCAGTTTCAAGCCGGAGCTTTCAACAAAAACGATACAGAATACCTGGTTCAGGCCGGTGAATTCCTGAAAACAACGGAAGATGTCGAAAATCTGGTTGTCAGCGTATACAAAGATCACCCGGTGTACCTGAAACAAGTTGCTGAAATTCTGGACGGCCCCCAAGAGCCCGCACAATATGTAGAATTCGGTTACGCCCACATGGACGAAGCCAAAAAACAATATCCCGGAGAATATCCGGCAGTGACGATCTCAATTGCCAAACGCCGCGGAGCCGATGCGATGCGCGTATCAGACGAGATCCTGCAAAAATTAGATATCCTGAAAAAAGACCTCATTCCAGAGGACGTAAACGTTACGGTGACCCGCAACTATGGCGAAACAGCTTCACACAAAGTGTCGGAACTGTTGATGCACCTGGCAGGCGCGATCATTTCGGTAACCTTTGTGGTGATGCTGGCCATGGGCTGGAGAGGTGGTCTGGTGGTTTTCCTCTCGGTTCCGATCACCTTCGCGCTCACCATGTTCAGTTATTACTTCATGGATTACACCCTGAACCGGATCACGCTGTTTGCACTGGTATTCGTAACCGGGATTGTGGTCGACGACTCGATCATTATTGCCGAGAATATGCACCGGCACTTTAAGATGAAGAAATTACCGTTCATCCAGGCAGCGCTGCGCTCTATCGACGAAGTAGGTAACCCAACGATCCTGGCAACCTTTACCGTAATTGCAGCCGTGCTACCGATGGTTTTCGTTAGCGGATTGATGGGCCCATACATGAGCCCAATGCCAATTGGTGCTTCCATTGCCATGATTTTCTCGCTGCTGGTAGCGCTGACAATCACGCCATACCTCGCCTATCGTTTGTTAAAACATGACGACACAGGTGCAGGCGAGAAGGAATTCCGCATGGAAGATTCCATAATCTACAAGCTTTATTCGAAAACCATCACTCCCATGCTGGAATCGTCCACAAAACGATGGATCTTCATTAGCAGTGTAACTTTTCTGTTGCTTGCATCAATGACACTGGTGTATTTCAAGCAAGTCGCGGTAAAAATGTTACCCTTCGACAATAAAAATGAATTCCAGGTCATTGTAGACATGCCCGAAGGAACAACACTGGAGCGCACTGCTGCGGTTACCAAAGAACTGGCTGCTTACATTGCTACACAAGACAATGTGCTGAATTATCAGAGCTACGTCGGAACGGCTTCACCAATGAATTTTAACGGGTTGGTTCGCCACTACGACCTGCGCCAGGGTTCAAACGTGGCCGACATCCAGGTGAACCTCACCGATAAGGGTGATCGCAAACTGCAAAGTCATGATATTGCCAAGGCACTGCGTCCCGGGCTGCAGGAAATTGCCGGGAAATACCATGCCAATGTGAAGGTCGTGGAAGTTCCACCCGGCCCACCGGTTATGTCGACTTTAGTGGCCGAAGTTTATGGCCCGGACTACGCCACCCAAATGAATATTGCCAAACAGGTTAAAGGCATTTTTGCAGAAACTGCTGATGTGGTTGATATTGACTGGCACATGGAAGACGACCAGGTGGAGTACAAATTCAATGTACTGAAAGAGAAAGCTGCATTGCTGGGACTTTCAACCCAACAAATTACACAAAGCCTGGCAATGGCCCTGGGCGGGAACGAAGTAACCCAGCTGTACCAGGAAAAAGAGTACGAACAAATTGGCATCAAACTACGCCTGGGTGAGGCCGACCGCTCCGGATTAAATGAATTGAAGAACATCAACATCATGAGTAAAACCGGTCAAATGGTTGCCTTGGGCGATGTTGTTGAAATTGAAAAAGGACTGCAGGACAAAAGCATTTACCGTAAAAACCAACGTCGCGTGGTTTACGTAACCGCCGATGTTGCCGGAAAACTGGAAAGCCCGGTTTATGCCATCCTGAATATGTCGGAACACCTGGATCGAATCAAATTGCCGGAGGGATATTCCCTGGCGGAAGAATACACCCAACAGCCGTTCACGCAAGATAACTACAGCCTGAAATGGGACGGCGAGTGGCAAATTACCTACGAAGTTTTCCGCGATCTTGGAACAGCGTTCGCCGTGGTACTGCTGGTCATCTACTTGCTGATCATCGGTTGGTTCCAGAATTTCAAAGTGCCGTTTGTCATGATGATCTCCATCCCCCTGTCGCTGGTCGGCATCCTCATCGGTCACTGGATCATGGGCGCATTCTTCACTGCAACATCCATGATCGGGTTGATTGCGCTCGCGGGGATTATGGTTCGAAACGCCATCCTGCTCATCGACTTCATCAACCTGAGACTGGCCGACGGAATTCCCCTGAAGGAAGCTGTGATTGAAGCCGGAGCCGTGCGGACAACACCAATCCTGCTCACAGCCGGAACCGTGGTTATTGGTGCCGTAGTCATCCTGTTCGACCCCATTTTCCAAGGTCTGGCGATCTCGCTCATGGGTGGTAGTATCGCCTCAACATTCCTGACGCTGATCATCGTACCGCTGATTTACTACATGACAGAGAAAAAGAAATACCCGGTTAACGAAAATAAAACTGACAAAACTGAAGAACTATGATGAAATTTGTAATCATTCAATGTGTAAAAGCTTATCGCGATGAGCTGGAGCAGATCTTTAAGTCAATCCATGTTAATGCCTACAGTGAGATGGATGTTGAAGGGTTCATGAAAAACGCCGATGGAACCTCCGACTATTCAAACTGGTTTGGATCGACTAAAAATCCGTACAATTACATGGTTTCCTTTAGCTTTTTGGCGACCGACAAAGCCGATGACCTGCTAAAGCGTGTCGACGATTTCAACAACAGTATCCAGGGCATGAGCCCGATCAATGCTTATATCGTTGGAGTCGAGAAATTTGTCTAAGCAATAATTAAATAAAAAAGAAAAGATATGGTAGAAAGAATTATTCGCGCTGTTGCAGGCATATTTGTCCTGATCAGCATCCTGCTGGCTATTTATGTGAATATAAACTGGCTGTTTTTTACAGGTTTTGTGGGGTTAAACCTATTACAGTCGTCCATCACTAAATTTTGCCCGCTGGAGTATATTTTGAAGAAGTCAGGGGTGAAGTAAAATCACGGGTTTTTGTTTTATTCTGAAAAGCAGTACACAGCAATGGGTGCTGCTTTTTTGGCTTCGGGTGATGCGGCTCCCAATCGCATTAAATCCGTCCCTGCCAACAAGCAGGCAGCCCTGCTGAAAAATTCCGGCCCCTGCCCAAATAAACACTGTCCTGCTATGATCAGACCCGTCCTGCCGGTTTTATTTCGGTCCTGCCGGAAGGTCACACAGTCCTGTCGCTTTTTTTGCTTCCCTGCCCGGCAGGACACCCGACGAACCAACAGGGAAGACCACCCAACCGGCAGGGAGGTCGAATTATCAGCAGGGTTACCCGCCCCACCGACAGGACGGCCCGCCCGGGCAACAGGGCCTGAAAAAAACCGGCAGGGCCGGAAATTTTTGAGCAGGGCGAAAAAATCAACGGAAAATAGTTCGACTCTTTCGGCTGATGCCGTTTCCAACCGCGCCATAGCAAAACTGCCATGCAAAAGTCAGCGGTTGAAAACCGCTGCACCTGCTAATGCGCTTCCAGCCAGTTTTGACCGGCATTCATTTCAACATCGAGTGGTAAACCAACCTCAACGGCGTGCTCCATCTGCTCTTTGACGATTTGCTTTACTTGTTCCAGCTCGCTTTTGGGAACGTCGAAGTTCAATTCATCATGCACCTGTAGCAACATTTTAGCCTCTAGTTTATTCCTGTTCAGCTCTTTCCAAATGTTGATCATGGCGAGCTTAATGATATCGGCTGCCGATCCCTGGATTGGCGCGTTGATGGCATTTCGTTCAGCAACACCGCGCACAACCGCATTGGCCGAGTTGATATCTTTCAGATAGCGGCGACGGCCCCTGATGGTCTCCACATAGCCTTTATCGCGGGCAACCTGGATACACTCATCCATGTATTCCTTCACGCGCGAAAAGTTCTCAAAATAGCCATCAATAAGCTGTTTGGCCTCCGTCCGCGGAATGTTGAGCCGCTCGGACAAGCCAAAAGCGGAAATACCGTAAATGATACCGAAGTTCGCCGTTTTGGCTTTGCGCCGCATATCCGAGGTCACTTCCTCCAGCGGAACTTTATAAATTTTGGCAGCCGTGGCCGCGTGAATATCCTGCTTGTTGCGGAATGCTTCCAGCATGTGCTCATCCTTGCTCAGAGCGGCCATAATGCGCAATTCAATTTGTGAGTAGTCGGCCGACAAAAACAAATGCTCGTCATCCGATGCCGTGAAAGCGCGCCGAATTTCCCGGCCGTTTTCATCTCGAATCGGGATGTTTTGCAGGTTCGGGTTTGTCGAACTCAATCGTCCTGTTGCCGCAATCGTTTGGTTATAGGTCGTATGAATCTTACCTGTTTTGGCATCGACCAACTGCGGAAGCGCCTCAACATAGGTAGAAAGTAATTTCTTCAACCCGCGAAAATCGAGTATTTTCCCCACAATCGGGTGCTTATCAACCAGCTTAATCAACACGTCTTCCGACGTTGAATACTGCTTGGTTTTAGTCATTTTAGCTTTCGAATCAATCTTCAGCTTCTCAAATAAAATCGGCCCCAACTGCTTTGGCGAGGAAAGGTTGAAATCTTCACCGGCCAACTCCTTAATCTCAGCTTCCAGCTCAATCAACTGTTTGCGCAACACTTCGGCATATTCGTCCAGTGCTTTTGTGTTCAGCGTAACGCCCGCCACTTCCATATCCGCCAAAACCGGGATTAGTGGCATCTCAATTTCCTCGAAAACCGACCGGACACCGGTTTTATCCAAATCCCCGTCAATGGCCAGTTTAAGCTGAAGCGTGAGGTCCGCGTCCTCGCACGCATAATCGCGCAGCTTTTCAACCGGGACGTGTCGCATGGTCTTCTGGTTTTTACCTTTCTTGCCTATCAACTCTTCGGTCTCTACCTTCCGGTAACCCAAATAAGTTTCGCACAAATAGTCGAGGTTGTGCCGCAGCTCGGGTTGAATGAGGTAATGTGCAATCATGGTATCGTACAGCGGCCCTTTCACCTCCATGCCATACTGTTTCAACATTAAAATATCGTACTTAATGTTTTGACCAATCTTGCGAATATTTTCATCTTCAAAAATCAAACGAAACTCTTCCAAAACTTTCAGCGCTTCTTCCCGTTTTTCAGGAAGCGTCACACAAAAGGCTTCTCCCTTGCGGAATGCGAACGATAAACACACCAACTCAGCTTTACTGGTGTCGAGACCCGTTGTTTCAGTGTCGAAGCAAAACTCTTCCTGAACCGATAACTCTGCTTTCAGGCTAGCACGTTGCATGGCATTTTCAACCAGGTAATACTCGTGCTGCGTGTTCTCAATGTTTGCCAGATCTGTGGCAGGTGCAAGTTCAGGAGCAGTCTCCGGAGCACCAAACAAGGTGCCTTGCTCAAAAGCAGCATCAGCAACGGCAGCTTTCGCCGGCTCCATCTTTTGCACCATCGAACGAAACTCCAGTTCGGTGAAAATTTCCTTCAAAGCAGCCCAATCCGGATCAGCCATGGTCAAGCTGGCTTCGTCAAACTCAACCGGCACATCCTGAATGATGACCACCAATTCCCGCGACAAACGCACCTGCTCTTCGTTTTGCTGCAGGTTTTCTTTTTGCTTCCCTTTTAAATCATCAATATTGGCGTAAAGATTGTCGATCGATCCATACTTGCCGATCAGTTTCATCGCTGTTTTGGGACCAATTCCGGGACAGCCCGGAATATTGTCTGCCGTATCGCCCATCAACCCTAAAATATCGATCACCTGATCAGGCGTTTCAATTTCGAAATTCTCTTTAACTTCATTTGTTCCCCAAATTTCAACCTCGTTGCCTCCGCGTCCGGGTTTGTACATGAGAATATTATCGGACACCAGCTGCGCATAGTCCTTATCCGGAGTCATCATATAGGTTGTGTATCCTTCTTGCTCCGCTTTTTTAGCCAAGGTCCCGATTACATCGTCCGCTTCAAATCCTTCTTTCTCCAATATCGGAATATTATAGGCTTCAATAATTTTACGAACCCACGGAATCGCTTTACGCAAGTCTTCCGGCATTTCTTCACGATTTGCCTTATAGGGCTCATACATTTTATGCCTGAAAGTTGGCGCATGCACATCGAACACCACAGCTACATGAGTTGGTTTCTCTTTACTTAGCAACATTTCCAGGGTGTTTGTAAACCCCAACATGGCCGATGTATTCAAGCCTTTTGAATTATAACGCGGATTTCGGATGAACGCAAAGTACGAACGATAAATTAGTGCGTAAGCATCAAGTAAAAACAAACGTTTATCCGGAGTGGCAGTGTCTGACATGATTGAAAATTTAATACGATCTGATTTCCGATACACAAACAGTAAATTCCGTTCGATGTTCGGGTAAATGATCGACAGCATAAATAATGACCGAAATTATGAACTTCCCTTCAATAAATAAAAAAAGCCGTCAAAATAGACGGCTTTACAATCCTATATTATTGGAATAAATTTACTCTCCGCAGGTACAACGTTGCAGACAATCAACAATCTGGCTCAAGGTGTCATGCTTCAGATAATAAAAGGTATTTTTTCCCTCACGACGAGAACAAAGCACACCTTTATCCTTCAAAATCCCCAAATGGTGGGATGTTGTTGATTGCTCGATCCCCAGTAATTCGTGGATCTCCGTTACGGTTAATCTTTTCCCGGCTTCCAAATGCTTCAAAATAGCGATACGCATCGGATGGGCAATTGCTTTTAACATGTTTGCAGCCATATCTAAACGGTCTGCATCTAATTCTTGAATTTTCATCATGGCTAATAATTCTGAGACAAATGCAAATATATAAATATATTATTACTTCTAAAAGAAACAGTTAGGCTAAAATGATATTTTTGAAAGATTTTAAATTCAGTTAAGAATCAAGTTGGGATTTATGGCTTAAAAATAATCAATTTAATTAACCATAAAGGAAATCACATTCGAAGTTGAAGAAGAAAAGCCTAAAAAATTAAAAACCCGTTTAATTTACTATTTTTGACCAGAGGTAAAAAAAGGAGCATGGGATCACTGGATATCATTAGAAAACCGATAGCAAAAGAACTGGATGAATTCGAGGATTACTTTAAATCCACCGTCCAAAGTGATATCCCTCTTCTCTCGCTTATCATACAATACATTCTACGCAAAAAGGGCAAGCAAATGCGCCCGATGTTCGTTTTTCTGGCAGCCAAGATGAATGGTGGATTTAACGAAACCACCCACATGGCCGCTTCATCAATCGAACTGTTACACACGGCTACGTTGGTGCACGACGATGTTGTAGACGAATCATACGAACGTCGCGGAAGCTTCTCAATCAATGCTTTGTGGAAAAACAAACTCGCTGTTTTAGTTGGCGATTACATTCTGGCAAAAGGTTTATTGCTGAATATTGACAATAAAAATTACAGTTTTCTGCAACTCATCAGCCGCTCGGTAAAAGACATGAGCGAAGGTGAAATTTTACAAATGCGCAAGAGCCGGAAGCTGGACATCGACTATGACACCTATTTCGAGATTATCAAAAAGAAAACTGCGTCGCTGATCGCCACCAGCTTAGCCATTGGAGCTGCTTCGGTAACCGAAGACGAATGCATCGTGGAGCGCATGTTTGAAATTGGTATCGATGTTGGAATCGCCTTCCAGATTAAAGACGATATTTTCGATTACCAAGCCAAAGGAATTCTGGGTAAGCCAACCGGAAACGACATCAAAGAAAAGAAAATCACCATGCCTTTACTTTATGTGCTTGGCGAGTCAGACGAAAAAGAACGCCGCCGGATTCTGCACGAAGTGAAGCGCAAGCATAAAAACACGGCCAAAGTACAAGAGCTGGTCAATCTGGTTGTTGACCGTGGCGGTCTGGATTACGCCACTGAACAAATGAATATTTACCGCGACAGAGCGCTGACTAAGATCATGGAATTCCCGGATACTGAAGCACGTTCATCTCTGGTCGAATTGGTCAACTACGTTACGACCAGAAAAAAATAAGGTATCACGTACATCAGCATACGCAATACCTTTTGTCAAAAACCAAAAATCGGAACTTATCGCAGTTTAATCCCTATCCCGGGTTGGTCAATCAAACTGACTTTTCCGTCAGTTATTTGCATCCCGGTAAACGGATCATTCGAAATTAACAGGTTACCGTCCAAATCGGCCCAATCTACTTTGGGTGCGAGCTGAGCCGCAGCCGTAACAGCACATGATGTTTCAGTCATACAGCCAATCATGACTTTCATATCGAGCGCCCGTGCAAGCGTCAGCATCTTATGTGCCTCGCGCATACCGGTACATTTCATCAGTTTAATATTGATACCGGAATAAACACCTTGTACCCTTTTCAAGTCTTTCAAGCGCTGAATGCCCTCGTCGGCAATAATCGGCAACGGACTTTTTTGCGTCAACCAGGCAATATCATCGACCAGTTCCTTTGGCATCGGTTGTTCTACAAAAATAACCCCCATTTCCTCCAACCACCAGGTTGTTTCAAGTGCCTGAACACGGTCTTTCCACCCCTGGTTAATATCGACACTCAAAGGCACATCCGTCATAGACCGAATTGTCTCAATCATTTGCTTATCACTTTCGCGACCAAGCTTCACTTTCAGAATGTTAAACCCTTCGGCCTCCTTCACCTTTTGCCGAACCACATCGTCCGAATCGATACCGATTGTTAACGAGCTATCCGGTGTATCCTCAGCTTTAAATCCCCAGATTTTATACCAGGGCTTTTGCATAATTTTCCCCAATAAATCATGCAACGCAATATCCACCGAAGCCTTTGCAGCGCAATTTCCGGTGGCAACACCGTCAACATATTCAAGTATCTCATCCAAACGGAAAGGATCGCTGAACTGCCCTAAATCGAGTGATTCGAGGAATCGTGTTGCCGTTTCATAACTCTCACCCAAATAAGGCGGCATGGAGGCTTCTCCATAGCCAACAATTCCGTCAAACTCAATTTCAATTAGCATCGATGGAGTTATTGTTCGCGAGCTCTCAGCAAGCGTAAAGGCATGCCTCAACTGCAAGTCGTATGGTTTAAGCCGTAGTTTCATCCCGCTTTTGACAAGCTTTCTTTGTTTATTTTGAATCATACTTGTTCGTTCTTGCCTAGTTGTACCAGGAATGTTCTTTGATGGGTATAATCTGCCCGTTGTTCAATGAATTCAACACGCGGCGGGCAGCAACCAATTCTACTTTGCGTCGCGGATCATAATTTTCATCATCCGGGTTAAAGCTGTTAATCTTCACCCGTCCCGACGAATGAATAAAGTGACCATCACCGATATACAATCCCACATGTGTAATGTGATCTTTACTTCTTCCAAAGAACAGCAAATCGCCAGGTTCGAATTGAAAGTCGGTGATATCAAGTGCCTCGCCAAATTGAGCCTGCTGCGAGGCATCGCGAGCCAACATGACCCCTTGCGACAAATAAGCAGTCTTTACGAATCCGGAGCAATCAACCCCTTTGGTCGACGTTCCTCCCCAAAGGTACGGGCTTCCAAGAAGTTTTCTCGCTGTTGCAATTACTGCTCCGGCCTCAGGCTGAATAGATTCCCATTCTTTCAAAGGAAGGCATTCTGATGCTTTCACATAGCCTCCCCGCTTATCGGGAAACTGAACCTGCAAATATCCATTCACCGTTTTATTAACTTCAAAAAGACTCCCCAAAACAAGATCCGAAACCGTTTCTGCCGCTGAACTTGGCTCGGCCAGTACCCAACCATTTATTGCAGCAAAAACATACCGATTGGCCCTTTTCCAATCAGCTATTTGATCTGCTGTCATCGGGACCAGACCACTTCCACTGACCCATCCGATATACAAATCAGGCGTTTGAATGCGATACCATCCCCCTCTTTTATCCAGTAATTTTACTGGTGTTCCCAAAATCGTTTGCGATACCATTTCAGCAGAATATGCCGGGTTTCCCCGCATCGGTATCACCGACAATGTGACTAATCCCCAATGCTTGCCACCCAGTGCTTCATCAGGCAAAATTCGGACCGAATCAACGACTTCAATGTTTAAAGAAGTCAACGTATCAATCAGCAAATCGTGAGCTTCCGGCAAGTTCGTTTCGCCTTTAAGTACCAAATTACCATCAGCCTGTTTTTCCGAAACAAGCTCAAAAATGGCAACCCGCTTGTCCGGCGCAAACTTATCGACTATTTCCCGGGTGACCCGTTCCACCTTCCCCGGCTGAACGTCGGTTTCGCAGGATGCAAAGGTCACCAACAAGAATATTGTAAAAAGCGAATGAATTAAATTTTTCATGAATACCCCCAGTATATCATTCTATAAAATTAAGAAAAGGACAGCATGCAGAGCGCAACTGTCCTCTTTTTATGATCTCAAAACTAATTTGCGATATCCCACCAAACAGGCTCTGTCATATAGCTGTTTTCGAAAACACCTAAATCAGTCACCTTCGCGGCGTTATAATATCGCTCGTAATAGGCCATCTGATAACGGCGGATGTAATCTGTTTCTGTTGGAAAAGCTGTCTCGTACGCAAACTCAGGACGCTTGAAACCTTTGTAAACACCTTCCTCCAGGTTATAAGTGCCATCCGAGCCGATACAGTAATCACAGCGACGCATATCGGTCCAAACCTCAGGACTGTATGTAAGCGTGATATATTTCTGAATCATGATGTGGCTCAAGGTCAGGTCGGCAGCTGTTTGCGCCACGGCTTCACTTGCCAAAAAGGCATCACGGTCAGTTGCGGCAACTCCCAGCTTATCCATATTAGCCGCGATGGCTGCCTGATAAGCAGTCAATGCATTGGCTTTATCACCTTCGCGGAAATAAACTTCGGCTTCGATAAACTTCGCTTCAGCGTAAGTCATCAAGAAATAAGACGAAGATTGCTGCGTGTAGAAGAGTTGGTTTTCATCAGTAGAACGAAGACCCACATAATTCACATCCGATGATTGCGGGTCTGTATTAGCGATCGTTAAATCAATCCCAAAGGAATATTGACCGGTATTATCACCTTCCAAAATCCGGGGAATCAACTTCTCGGCACGTGGATCTTCAACACCGCTATTCCAACTATTTCCGCTGCCCTCAACAGTGTTCAGCAAATAGTCGATCCAAAGTTTTCCAGGCTTATAACTTGACGACATATTTGAATACTGAATCGCTCTTCGCGCCGAAATATCGCTTTCCTCATATTTATATTCGGCATCGTCGTCGTTGGATGTAAACGACATCTGCAGAAGATCCAAAATCGCATCGGGATTATAATCCAGCAATCCCGTTCCGACACTCTTCTTCGACAAGTGGCTCATTAAGCGAGCTTTTACTCCGTATCCGAATTTGATCCATTTGTCAACGTCTCCGTTGTACATGATATCACCTGCTGACAAATCAGGTGCTCCGTCATTCTGTGCTTTCTGTAAATCTGCTATACCTTCATCGACCAACGGCAAAACCTGACTGTAAACATACTCGGCATCATCGTAATCCGGCTGGATGTTACCGCTTAATCCATCCTGATAAGCAATATATCCGTAGGCATCGACCAACGCACCGTTACCAAAAGCCTCGAGAATCTTTCCAACACCAACATAATGCCAGGCCCCCATATCTTCAGCATCCTGAACCATTTCATCGATGTTTACCCAGGCATAACCATACCAACATTGCCAAACCCAAGCATCGGCATTGTTGGCAAATTGCCAATTTTCCAACTGGTAATAGCGCGCACTGGGACTGTACACATAGCCCATTTGCTGACAAATTGCAGCAACCCGTGTCCCATGACTTCCGTAAAAATCACAAGCTTCAGTTAAAATGTAAGGTAGGCGAAGCTCAGGTGATGCTACCTGCGAATTATTGGGTGAGGTATTGATATCCAGATCATAATCGCACGAGCTAACGATCAGGCCCAAAAGTATGATGAATATTGTCGTTATCTTTTTCATAGTTAAATGCTTTAAAACTTAATATTTACACCGAATGCGACACTTGATGTTGCCGGCACACCTGCATAATCGATTGCAGTAGAACCAGCCCCTAATACACCGGAACCTCCGGCACTAACTTCAGGATCCATTCCGTCATAATTGGTAACCAACAACAGGTTTGTTCCTGATAGTGAAAGATCGGCTGATTTCACAAAACCAAGCTTCTGACAGAATGATTTTGGTAACGAGTAAGTTAAGGATGCTGAACGCAAACGAACCCAGTTCACACTGGTAATAAAGTGCGATGCATCGGCTGTATACGTATTCTGATAATAGTCTTGACTCAACTCAACTGTGCTTGTCACATCAACATATTCACCCGTATTAGAATCGACCGTAACACCACTGAACTCCTGTGTTTGACCACGTTTTTCGGTTTCTTTACTTGTACCTGAATAAACCATCGCATATTCGGTAGCATTATAAACATCACCTCCGCGACGGATGTCAAACAAGAACGACAGGTTCCAGTTTTTGTAGGTAATGCTGTTATTCAAACCAAGCAGTAAATCCGGCTCACGATTACCCACGATATTAGTCGCATCCGTTGATGTAATTGGTTGTCCGGTGTCCGAATCCAGAATCAGGGTTCCAGCGTCATCCGTTTGCCAACGCTGACCAGTCAGGCCAAGGAAATCACCCTCGCCAATAGAAGCTGACTTTGCCGGTCCAATTTGCACATCAGTTACATAAAGCAGTGTAATGCCATCAGGAAGATCGGTAACCGTACCATTGTTATGCGAAATATTCAGAGCTGTATCCCATCTCCAGTTTTTAGATTGTAACGGTTTGCCGGTCAAAGTAACTTCAACCCCTTTATTAATAACCGTACCAAAGTTCACGTACTGGAAGATATATCCGGTAGCCATACTCACACGTGGCGAGATAATCTGGTCTTTACTTCGTGTATCATAATAGGTAAAATCGACGCCTATACGCCCTTTCAGGAAGCGCATATCCAGACCATACTCCGTCGATTCAGTTGTTTCCGGCTTCAAATTCGGATTACCACCTGTATAGCTGTTTTTATAGCCCCCGCCAATAGACGAAACAGGCGGATCGAGATAAGTCGCGGTTTGATAAACAGGAGCATCTTTACCGACTTGAGACCACGATGCACGCAGTTTGGCGAAGGATAAGGTTTCTTTCAACTCGTCAGAAAAGAACTGCGATACAATGAAACTACCACTAACCGAGGGGTAGAAGAAAGAACGGTTTTCAGGAGCCAAAGTGGAAGACCAGTCGTTACGCCCTGTTACACTCAAATAAGCAATTCCTTTGTAGTCGGCCGAGAACTCACCAAAGATACTATACAAGCGTTTTGTTGAACGGTAATTTGAAAAGCTCTTGTTGTCTTCGTCAGCATTATTGATACTGATGAAATCACTCAACAAACCGATTGCCTGCTGTTTGTTCCTGTAGTAGGTTGTCTGCTCGTAGTTATGCCCAAGCATTAATCCCAGGTTGAAATCGCTCACCTTTTTAGTGGCCGAAATCGTAAAGTTTGATGTGAGAATATTGTTCTCGCGTTGCGTCTCAGTCACCACACCTGCATCATACGGATCAGCAACTGCTGAGCCCGGATAAACAATGCTTCGCGTACTCATATTGTAGTGGTCAACACCTAAACGATAGGTCGCAGTCAACCAATCTGTCGGATCTATTGTCGCATAACCCGATCCAATAAATCGATGCAGATCATCAGTAATCGGGTTTTTGTTAACCGTCCAGTAAGGATTGTCAACGTCTTCGCTTGGATCAGCATCAGGCAGCAACGGGACACGATTCCCACCTTGTTGCCAATTCTGCATATTATTATTCACCGGCCAGTTGTACAAACTAATCATAGCCCCCGAACCGGAAGAACCGTACAAGCCATCACCTGTAAGTGTTTTGGTGGTTTGAGAATACACATAGTTTGTATTCATGCCAATAGTAAACCAGCCTTTTTTCTGCTCACCGTTAAAACGAAACGAGTTTTTCGAATAATCGGTTGTTGGAACAATCCCGTTTTGGTCAGAACGATTCATCGAGATGAAGTAAGTTCCATTTTCATTTCCACCAGAAACACTTCCGGTTACGTCGTATGACCAGGCCGGTTCAAAAAATTCTTTCATATTGTCGTAGGTTTGCCCTGAAACTGCCGCACCCCAAGAACTGGCAGTACCGGTATCAGAAACACCGCCATTCCCCTGCCCGTACATGGTTTGTTGCTCCGGATAACGGTTCACAACATCCAATCTTACTTTCGAACTAACGGTAACTTCGGGTACTCCGCTTTTCCCCTTTTTTGTTGTAATGATAACAGCACCGGCAGCAGCCTTCAAGCCATAAAGGGCGGCAGCGGCAGGTCCTTTCAATACCGAAATAGACTCAATATCATCTGAATTTAAGTCCATCCCGCGGTTGGCTGTATAGGTTGAAGTTGCGCTTAAACCACCTGTTCCGGAATCGCCGCCAACAGCAGAGTTGTCAACCGGAATACCATCAACCACAAACAAGGGTTGGTTATCGCCCGTCAACGATGTTCCACCCCGGATAATGATTTGCGATGAAGATCCCGGCGCACCACCTGAGTTGGTGACGTTCACCCCGGCAATTTTGCCATTCAGCGAATTGACCAGGTTGGGCTCCTTCACTTTAACCAACTCAGCTCCTTTCACTTCCTGAACGGCATAACCCAAAGCTTTGGTTTCTTTTTTTATGCCCATTGCTGTAACAACGACTTCGTTGACCTGCTCCATTGAAGGTTCGAGCTGGATTTGGAGATTCGTGGCGTTACCAACAGCTATTTCCTGCGAATCCATTCCAATGAACGAAATCAACAAAACAGCTCCCGGCTTAACAGCTATGGTAAACTTACCATCGATATCGGTAATTGTACCGTTCGTAGTTCCCTTTTCCTGCACGGTAACTCCCGGCAGAGGGTCTTGTGTAGCCTTTTCCTGAACGAATCCGGATATCGTTCGGTCCTGTGCTGTTGCCATTACAGCAACCAAACACGAAAGGAAGAGAAAAATCAATCTTTTTTTCATGAGACAACTATTTGTTTTGGTTAGAACTATTGACCAGAACCGGGGTAGGTACTAGTCTGAGAAAATTGTAAGTATGGGTAATGTATTTTTGCTATAGTAAAGTCCGATTTGATATCAATATGGCTGAATTAATACATTGATTTCAACATTGGCATTAGTAATACCACTAATAAATATCAAATTTAATTTTTCAAATCATCAAAACAAGGATTTTGTAATATGTATTACAAATTTTATGGAAAATATTAACAGAAGTATGAAATCTGACTGATCCAGTCACTATTTGCCTAAATTAAAGATACTATAACCAAAATACCCGCCTTAATGTTCAGGACTTCACACACATCCTGTTGTCATACAGGTTATTTCTGAATCTCGTCGTAAAACACCTGAAGGACATTGGTTCTGACATTGAGCTTTCCTAATAGATTATCCTCCCTGGTAGGATACACCCGGTTACTTAGAAAGATGTAAATCAGCTGATGAGTCGGATCGGCCCAAACAAATGTTCCGGTAAAACCTGAATGTCCAAAGCTTTCCGGGCTCGCCCCCGGGCAGGGATAACTGTGCGCCTGATCAACTTCGCTGTTGTTCACCAATGGCTTGTCGAAGCCCAAGCCCCGGCGATTGTTACTCTCCGGAAACTGAACTTTTGAAAACTCCTTCATTGTTGACTCACTAAGATACTGTTTGCCTCCATAGGAGCCCATTTGCATATACATTTCAATCAGCTTTGCCAGGTCGTTGGCATTGGCGAAAAGTCCGGCATTTCCCGAAACTCCGCCCAGTACAGCAGCGGCTTCATCGTGCACCGTTCCCTGAATCTGTTGCTTGCGGTAATAGGGATCGTATTCAGTCGGAACAATTTGATCACGGGGAAACTTTCGAAGTGGATTGTAGGTAATCTTGTATGCCCCCAATGGATTATAGTAATTTTCATCCAGAAAATCGACATAGCTCTCGCCTGACAAATTCTCAGTCATCTGCGGAATCAACAAGAAGCACAGTCCGCTGTAAACATATTTGCCCGAAGGATTCAATTTTGAAAGACGAATATCTTTGCATATCTGCTTCTTAAACTTATTTTTTAGGTAAAGACCGGGTACTACTTCAAGCTGGTAATCGCCTGTTTCCTGAACCGAATACCATCGATTTATTAATTCACCATCCTTCACCGTTTCTTTCCAGTAATTGAGATAAGGCACCAATCCGGCTTGATGAGCCAGTATCTCGCGCCATCCCAGGTCCTGCTTGTTTGATCGATGAAACAGGCCTTTCTTCCAATCTTTCCATTCATCGGAAAACTTACCGTTAATATCGATTTTTCCTTCATCGGTTAATTTCAAAATTGCAGGTGTTGCTCCCGAAACTTTTGTCACCGATGCTAAATCATACAAATCGTCCTCCGAAACAGGAATGCGTTGATCGTAGGTATGAAATCCGTATGTCTTTCTGAAGACTATTTTACCGTCTTTGGCCGCCAAGACACTGCACCCCGGCGTTGCTTTTTTGCCAATCGCATCAGCAATAAGCGAATCAATCCGGTGGTTCAATTTTTCGCTATTCATCCCTACTTCTTCCGGAATTGTATATTTCATTCGCACAGCCTGATCAATCTCTATTCCATCGCCGATTTTATAATAATCCCCCAGGCTAACAGGAAGCTTCCCTGAAGCGCCGATTCCTCCGAATACTTGTTGAGCGGCTAGTTCCTGCACAAGCGAATCGTTTTGGTAAGCCATAATCAAACCGGCAGGAGCTTTAAAATCTTTCACTTCTGCTAACGCATAGGGACTGCTGAAAAATACCTCAACCGACTGCTTGTCTACTGCCAGGTAGTTCAGCAAATTCTCCGTTTCATCTGTCAATCCATAAGGACGTTCGGGCTTTATTTTTTGCAAATTCCCAACCTGCATCGAATGACGTCTTTTACTTTCGTATAAGTGAATTCCGGCAATCACCAGGTTGTAGTCAGCCAGCTTAGTCTTTAATTCATCCAGATCAGCAGCTGTAAATCGTTCAGGAAGAAAGAAATTATCCGTTTGGGTATATTTTGACAGCATGTTCTGGAATGGCGTTGGCTTTGTCCGCCCAACAGCCACAGCGGCAATTCTCAATGTATCCAGCCCTTGCAACGGAAGGATCTCATTTTCATTTTCCAACAAAGTCAGTGAGGCTTCAATCATTTGTCGTTTGACTAACTCAGCCTCAGGCCGATTCAGGTCTGCTAGCAAGTCTTTCGTGTTAACCGGTTCAATGTTATGCAACCCTGCCCAATATTTAGCATTCAGCACCCGGAGGCACTTTTCATTAATCTCCGCCCAACTAAGCGTTCCATCCTCAAGCGCCTTTTTAATTCCGGCAATCGCGACATCAACATCCTTTGGAAACTCAATCACATCATTCCCTGCTTTCAATGCCAAAGCTTCCAGCTCTCCTGGCTGTCCATAAGCTTTTGCTCCCCCCATATTCATGGCATCGGTCACAACCAAACCGTTGTAGCCCCACTCCCTCCGTAAAATCCCATCAATAATTTTAATCGACAAACTGGAAGGAATCCCCTCCTGGTCATCCAAATGTGGAACATGCAGATGAGCCGACATTATTCCCGTTACACCCCTCTCAACCAAGTGCTTAAATGGATAAAGTTCTACCGAATCCAAACGTTCGCGCGAATAAGGGACCAGCGGCAAGGTCAAATGAGAATCCGTCTGCGTATCCCCATGTCCGGGAAAATGCTTGGCAACTGCGATGATGTGATTCTCCTGCAATCCGTTCACATAGGCACTGCTATAGTCGGCAACCTTCTGAGGTGACTCACCAAAAGACCGCATCCCAATAATCGGGTTCAAAGGTTGTGTATTGATATCCGCATCAGGGCCAAAACTTACCTGCACCCCAAGTCGCTTCATCTGATACGCCATCTCATTCGTAACCTGCCGGATCAATTCAGGATTGTTTGAAGCACCCATCATCATGTTGTAAGGGAAAGGAATTACCCCGTGAAGGCGCATACCGACGCCCCACTCAGCATCCATTGCAATAAATAAAGGAGTCTTAGCAATTGACTGATAAAGATTAGTCAACCCCGCCTGCTTAACCGGCTCACCGGTAAAGAAAATCACTCCTCCTAAATTGTACTTCCTGATTAAGTCAGCAACACGAAGTTGATCGGCAATATTTTCGTTCGCATAAGCATTCACCCAAATCAACTGAGCAATCCGCTGATCTGGTGTCAGGGATTGGAAAACAGAATCCACCCACTGCTCCTGACCCGAACCATCCACCTCAAATTGCGCGTAACTTGAGTTAAAGAGCACAATCAACCCTATTGCTAAAAAAATATATCTTTTCATAATGTCTCACTTTACTACCAATACACCGGAGGGAGAATTCGGTTATAATTATCAGCTATTTGATTTAAACTTTGATAAAGATCTTTTTACGGTACAACACATAGCCTATCACCCAAAAGAAAACAACATGGGCCAGCGCAAACAACAAAGACCCATTCAATGGGCCTCCAAGGGGCTCAAAAACTGATCGATAGAGCCAACTGTAGCCATTAAGCATTTCACCAGCTCCATTTTCGAACTTAATCAACCGGATGATTGATATTGTCCACAAACCGGAGAGCGCAAATATGAACAAGGGATTCATGCCGAAAACCACAAAAAACGAGGTCCATTTTTTTATCGATTTCAGATCAATGACCCAAATGAGAATGGCTAACACCAGCGAAGCCCAACCAGCTGCGTAGATTACATATGAACTTGTCCAAAGCGGCTTATTGATTGGGAAAAATTGCCCCCATACAAAACCGACAACCAGGCCGACCAGGCCCCAAATCGCCAGTTTCACAGGAACTTTGTCTTTATCCGTTTTTTGGATCACTGCTCCTGCCATATAGCCCAACACAGCCGTACCTATTGCGGGATACGTACCTAACAGTCCTTCCGGATCAAAAGGAATTCCAAAGCCTTTATACAGGTGATCAGCACCAAAAATCATCGAATCAAAAGGAATGGTTATATTGCCTTCGAGGCTGTACGGATCAGTCCCTCCGAAGAAAAAAATAATCCCCCAGTAGCTTAGCAGAATGAATACCAAGATGTAGGGTAGATAATTCTTCTTAACCGACAACACAATCAGGGAAGCAAAACCATAAACAAGCGCGATTCGCTGCAATACGCCCATAATACGCAAATGCGAAAAATCCTTTAGCCATTGGGGAAATGAATTCAAAAAGAGACCAATCGCAAAAATCAGTACCGTTCGTTTTAGAACCCGCACAAAAGAATCGCGGTTCAAAACATTTCCATATTTCGAAAAGGAAAAGAACATGGAAACACCCACAACAAAAAGGAAAAAAGGAAAAACCAAGTCGGTTGGTGTGCAACCATTCCACTCCGAGTGCAATAGCGGCGGGTAAACATGCGCCCAACTCCCGGGATTGTTAACTGTAATCATCGCAACAATAGTTATTCCCCGAAGCACATCAAGCGCCAGGTAGCGTTGTGTCGTTTTCATAGTTTACTGTATTTATCGTCAAAACTTTTGATCGAATCATAAATGGCCTGATGGATTTGCATACGGACATGTGTATCGTAAATTTTTGTATTCTTTCGCGTTGGGTATACCCGGTTTGAAAAGAAAATATAGACCAACTGGTACTTAGGATCACACCACACAAAAGTCCCGGTATAGCCTGAATGCCCAAAACTTTCTGAACTCGCTGAATAAGCTGGATAACAAGTTGCAATATCCAAGCTGTCATTGCCTAACTCGGGCCTATCGAACACCAAGCCTCTGCGATTATCATTCTCTGGGAACTGACAACGTGTAAATTCCTTCATTGTTTCCTCTGAGATATACCGCTCGCCACCATAGGTTCCCATCTGCAAATACATTTGCATTAGTTTGGCCAAATCATTCGCTGTTGAAAAGAGACCGGCATTTCCTGAAACTCCGCCCATCATCGCAGCCCCTTCGTCATCAACAAAACCATGCAATAAGCCGAATCGAAAATAGTCATCATACTCTGTCGGCACAATACGATCCAACGGAAAAACCTGAAACGCGTTAAAGGTAAGACTATACGCTCCCAAAGGACGATAGAATGTTTGTTGCACATAGTCGGGGTAAGCCACACCCGTTATATTTTGAATAATCTGGGGCAAAATGTAAAACGGCAAACCCGAATAAACGTATTTCTTTTCTGTCGAAACCGGCGAATCCACGATCTGCCGAAACATCACTTTCCGGTAATTTTTATTCAAATAGAGATGCCTGCCAACCTGCACCGAAAAAGTATCGTTTGGTTGTGTATTGAATATTCCCGGTAAGAAGTTCCCGGTTGAATCAACCGTGCTTCTCCAATAGGGAATCCACGCTTGCAAACCCGATTGATGAGCAAAAATATCGCGCACTTTCATTTGTGCTTTATTTGAATTCTTAAAATCACCCCAATAATCTGAAAAATTGCTATCAAGCTTAATTTTACCCTGGTCAACAAATTGCATGACTGCAGGCAAAGTACCGGCGATTTTAGTTACTGAAGCCAGATCATATACATCGTCATTTTTGACTTTTATTCGCTGAAAATAGGTGTGATAGCCAAATGATTGGTGGTAAATAATTTTACGATTTTTCGCAACTAAAACCTGACAACCAGGAAAAGCATGTTCGGCAATAGCAGCATTAGCCGCCGAATCAATTACACGGGTTAGATAATCTCCGTCGACGCCCGCCATTTCAGGTATTGTGTACTCGAACCGACGCGCTGGCGGTGTATCTAATCCACTGTTTTTGCCGTAGCCCGGCAACGCATGAGCCAGCCGACCACTGGCAGAAATACCTCCAAACACGATCTGTGCAGCAGTGGTTTGCTCAATCGAATCAGTCGACGAACTATACAACAGAGCATCAGAACAACCCGAAAGATCCTGATCTGTTTGTCCCAGAACAAAAGAAACAATCGGCACCAACTTGGCTATTTGCTCCAACTTTGACTTTTTAAGAGCTCCAACAGTTCCATTCAAATCACCAATTTTCACAATCAACAAATCAATCCCAGCCAGATTCTTTTGAATCGAATCATAGCCTTCCAATGCCAGCATTTGAGGATCAATAGCTATCTCTGCAATACGGGTATATTTTTGAAGCATGTTAAGAAATGGATCACTAGCAGAATCAGACCAATTGACATAAGCAATCTTGTTATCACCAAGTTGCATGACAGGAACAAGAGAGTCGTTCTTCAGCAGAACCACATCTCCTTTGGCTGTTACTTGTCTTAGAACCTTTTCCTGAACGCTATCGAAATCATTAGCACCATTCTCCTTCCATCCAAAATCATCCTGATTTTTCACGGCTATCGCTCTACTATCATTGGCCGACATACCAATGACGAGTATTAGAAGTAGTATTTTGGGGAAAAGATTATTGATGCGCATTCCTTAAAGTTAAAACAGAAATACCCGGGACCAAATTTGGCTCCGGGCTTTCTGTTTAGTTCATTTTTTAAATTTCAGGATCATCCGGACAATTCGGATTGTTATCTCTTTCCTCTTGAGGATAGGGATAGTAATCCCTGTTCCGCTCACTGGTCAAATCAGACGAGTGGTTGAAATCCAAATCCGGATGAAAGCGCCGGCTATCCACTAGTCGTTGACCGGTGAAAAACAGCTCAATGCATCGTTGTTTGTAAATTTCTTCCAAAAGCTCGCTCTGTGACAAGCTGCTTAAATAGGCAGTTTGATCAGCCAATGACGCATTCAATCCATAAGCATCATCAGTTTTAGTAACTACCGCATTGACATAAGTTACAGCATTCGATAAATCGCTGGATCTGGCGTATGCTTCAGCAATATTCAATAAGATTTCACCTGGAAGATAAACCGGAATTTCAGAACTGTAGGTACTAAAAAATCCGTTAATCTGCTTCAATGCTGCCCCTCCAAGTTCTTCCAGTTCCACCGTATCCGGCGCTGCCAGGTAAAAGTCATATCGACCGTCACCATCTGCAGGAAGGTAATCGCCTGTCAACCCAAAATTGTCTTTTGGAAGCAGATACGGTGATCCATCAACAGCAAAGGCATACACCGGGTTATAGTTTTCATTATCATACGCAAAGGTTGACATCGATGTCAAATCAATTCCTCCGGCCACAGCAATACAACTTGTATAATCGCCCTGATACAGGTAAACCCGTGACAGCAAAGCTTCGATACAATTGTCAAGTTCAATGTTCCCCAAAACATTGGATGCAAAGTCGCTGGAAACTCCTGCCTGTACTAAATCCTGCGCTTCAAGCAACAAACTCACCATTTTTGCAAGTCCTTCACTCGCAGTGGCAAACTCAGCATCACCATCTGCAGAGTTCATCAATGGAAATTGCTCGAAGTTTTGATACAAATTACAAAGCGTTAACGCTTTAAAGTAGTTGGCAAAAGCTAAAATTCCGTTTCTGGTTTCTTCTGCCATCGTAATGTTATCAATCTTTCCGATGATGTCTTCAGCTTGCCCTTTATCTTTCAGCAAGGCCGACCATAAACTCCCAACTCCGGTATTAATATTTGTCAGCGACGTTCCACCATAGGCAAGGTCCATCGGCGTTTGGTAAGTACTTGTCGTACCGATCTCCCGGGTAGTTATCCCCGGCACATACACAGCATAACGCAAAGAGCTCACTGAGTAATGTGTTCTCAAGCCAACACAAACGGCATAAAAACCTGCAAGACTGCTGTAAGCATTTTCCTCGTTCGGCTCGTTAGGATTCGAAAATTCACTGTCGCAAGCCACTGTTGCTACAACCAACAAGCCAAGTAATATATTTCTAAGTCTTTTTTTCATGATTCTCAAGGGGATTAAAAGTTAACATTTACACCAAAAATTATTGTTCTTGGAATTGGTACGCTAGCCATATCGTTACCTCTTACAACATTCGATTGTCCTTCCCTATTTACTTCAGGATCCATCCCGTAGTAGTTGTCGAAAGAGAACAAGTTGCGACCGGTCAAACTGAGTTTGATCGATTCACACCAGTCAACCTGGGGTTTAATGCGATACCCAACAGACAGTTCACGCAGTTTGACAAATGATCCATCTTCAATAAAGGAATCATAAATACTGTATTCGGCAACCCCCCAGCCTTTTGGTCGTTCGCCCAACAGCTCTTTGGCATATCCGTCACCACCGTTGAAACGGTTCAAAATACGTTTATCCCAGCTGATTACATCGTAGCCCTGAACGGCATCAAATTGTACCCGGAAAGACCAATTCTTATACTTAACTTCATTGATGAGCGAAGCAATAAAATCCGGGTTAGGATCACCAATCACTTTTTTCAAGTTCTCTCCGGTAGGCTGTCCGTCACTATCGCGATCAGCTACCGCTTCATTGTTTTCATAGTGCCCTTTTTCTCGCTGAGGCAAGCCATCAGGAGTCAACAGAATATTTCCATCATCATCGCGGGCATAATAGTAACCGTAAAACACGCCCAGGGGATAACCGTTTTTCGCTGCAGATTCGCCCCATGCATAGGTGATAATATCACCTTCAATTCCATTCACTTCGTTTTTATTGGTACTGAATGTTGCAGTCAAGTCCCAGCTGAACGATTTCTTTTGAATCAAACCAGCCTTCACCAACAGTTCAAAACCCTTATTGGTCATGGTACCTACGTTTTCTACCCGAAACTCAGCTCCCGTCGATGGTGACAAAGTTCTTTCCAACAGAAGATCTTCGATATCCTGTTTGTAGTATGTCATCTCAAGACCTAAACGTCCACCCAGAAATTCCATGTCGGTACCAACCTCAAACTCTGTTTGTCTTTCTGGCTTTATATTTTCGTTTCCAAGCGTACCTGGCTTAATCAAACCGGTAGTCCCATTGATTGAAGCAGTATTGTAATTGGTGTATCTGTCATAGGCTTCAATCGCTGTCATGTTCCCCGCTTGACCCCAGGATGAACGAACTTTAAACGTGTTCATAATATGCCCAAAGCCACTTTCTTTCCAAAAATCGTTATCCGACATCACGTAGGACCCACTAAGTTTCGGATAAGTTTGTCTTCTCTCATCATCTCCAAAAACAGAAGACTCATCGACACGAATCGCACCAGTCAGGAATAACTTATCGCGGAAGCCCAGCGTCTGCTGCAAGTAATAGCCACGAATTGACTTTTCTGCTTTATAGTCATTTCTACCGGTCACTGTTCCTGCATTTGAAGATTCAACAGCAGGAATCAGGTTCTCTGCCGATAATGAAAGAATCTGATAGCGTTCATACTGCAAGCTGTAACCTGCCGATGTCGTGGACACCAGATCATCAGTAATGTTGAACAGGTAACGTGCATTGATATCATTGTTGATCTTAATCTCATCCAAACTTTGCTTTTTCGACACACCCTGCGGAGTCGTATTGAAACCTACAGGCACATACAATTTACCAAGCGAATTACTGTAGTCGCAGCCCATCGTATAGTCTAAAGAGAACCCTTTAAAAGGCGTCAAAGCGAGTCTAAAATCAGAAATCACACGTTTGTTAATCTGCTCTGCATCTACCAGATCTATCGCTTCCTGTATGTTTGTAATCCAACCAAAACTTGGATATACCCCATCGGTAGGGCGCATATCGGTGGTATTGTCAGCAAACAAAAGACTCGTCAACAGACCATAATTAAAGTCCTCATTATTAAACTGGTTCTGGCTTGTGTTATATGAAACATTTGTACCAATACTTACATTCATCCAGGGAAACAACTGATCATCGATTCGCAGGCGAGCAGTTGATCTTTTGAAGTTCGTTCCGTTAACCACTCCTTCGTTATTGAAATGCGAAGCTGAAAAGAAATATTTCGTATCACCAATCGCTCTTGAGATTGAAAGATAGTTTTTAGTACCCACGGCGGTCCTAAAAATTAGGTCTTGATAATCGTAGCGCTGAACCGCACTGCCATCCGGATTGGTAGCAACAGCCTCGTCTCCATCCCAAACTAGATTCACGTTGTTATAAGGCAATTGTTTGCGAACTTCACTAACACTTAGCGACGACACAACATTGATAGATACATCCTCTGATTTTCCGCGCTTGGTCCAAATCTGCACAACACCGTTACTCGCTCTCGATCCATAGATCGCAGCAGCTGCCGCTCCTTTAATAACTTCAATCCGCTCAATATCCTGTGGTTCAATATCAACAAGTCTGTTCTGCGTATACCCACCTAAGTCAATCAACTCACGCGACTCATTATTTACAATCACACCATCAATAATATACAAAGGATCAGAACTCCCCAACACAGTACTGGAGCCTCTTAGGCGAACAGAAATACCTCCGGATGGATTCCCCGAGTTTTGCATCACCTGTGCGCCTGCCAATTTTCCGGAGAGTGCGCTTCCAACACTTATTGCACCTGACTCCTGAATGTCGATGGCGGGGATTGTAGAAATAGCATTACCCAACTGCTTCTTTTTGGTCAAAGCACCTGCTCCGGTAACGACCACCTCTTCCAGGCCTAAAGCATCAGCAGCCATTGTAACATCAACGTGGTTTTGCTGGGTCACTTTAACTTCCTGTGTCTTCATTCCAATAAAGGAAAACACCAAAATAGCATCAGATCCAGATACCTTAATGGTGTATTTCCCATCAATATCTGTTACAGTTCCTTTTACAGTTCCTTTTACAATCACATTAACACCCGGCAAAGTACTACCGTCAGAACTGGCTTTTATTACCCCGGAAACAACTTTCTCCTGAGCAAAGACGTTTATGATAAACGCCATAAAAAAAACGAATAATAAGACTTTTTTCAACATAGGACTTCTGGTTTTAGAATGTAAAACTCGTAATACTTCTCCAATATTAACAATTTGTATTACATCTTACAACTATACATGATCGCTCTTTTGCAAAATCATTCGTTTTTTTAAAAATTAATTAACAGAACCATTTTATCACCCCGACACAATATTATATATCACCAACAATGAGGTTACTTAAAATAGCAAGCATTTTGACATGAAAGCTTTCAATAAAATTACAAAATCAAACTTCAATTTAAACTGAAATCGATACATGTATGACAAATTATTTATAAATTCGTATATCACAAGAAAAAATAAGCTATGGAATATTATATCGGTATCATGTCAGGAACCAGCTTGGACGGCATCGATGCAATCCTGGTTAGTTTTAAAAACCAGCAAATACATAAAATTGAAAGTCACTCCCAAGCATTCCCTGACGATTTAAAAAAAGAACTGGACCAACTGATTTGCACTTATCTAACTGATCTTCAAAAAATCGGAGAGATGGACCACTACCTGGCACTATGCTATGCCGATGCTGTAAATAACTTACTCAAGAAAGCAGCAATCAGTCAATCTCAGATTACCGCTATTGGCTGCCACGGACAAACAGTATTTCATTCGCCCGAGACCAAACACCGATTTACGATGCAATTGGGTGACGGCAATTTGATCGCTGCAAAAACGGGCATAAAAACGATTACTGATTTCCGCCGCATGGATATGGCTTTCGGCGGAGGAGGCGCCCCCTTGGCTCCAGCCTTTCACCAAGCCTACTTAAACTCGACGCATGAGAAAAGGTGTATCTTAAACCTGGGAGGAATCGCGAACATCACGTTGCTAGCCGAAAATGATGACGATGTTTTGGGCTTTGACACAGGCCCTGCAAATTGCCTCATGGACAGCTGGACTCAAAAAATTAAAGGTGAAAAGTTCGACAACGACGGAACTTGGGCCAGATCAGGAACCATCGTCCCTGAATTATTGACAAACCTGCTGGCTGAAAACTACTTTCAGCAACCAGCTCCTAAAACGACAGGCCGGGAATTATTCAATTTAAATTGGCTCGAGAACCATCTGAAAGCCATTGAAAGTTATTCTGAATCAGATGTTCAGGCGACCCTCCTGGAACTAACGGCCCAAACGATCGCAAAGTCAATTATTGAATCAGGCAAAGAAACCGATGTTGTTTATGCCTGTGGAGGTGGCGCCTACAACTCATTTTTATTGGAACGCATTTCGTTTAACCTAAACTATATGCGGGTTGTATCAACCGACGAACTTGCCGTTCCGCCTCAATGGGTCGAATCGATAGCCTTTGCCTGGCTTGCTATGCGACGGATGAAAAATCAATATGGAAATCTTCCTTCTGTTACGGGAGCATCACAAAAAGCATTACTGGGAACAATCCATGACACTGGAGTCTTTTAATTAGATTTGCCGTTCTTCTCGGACAACAACCAAAGGCCGACAAACATGATTAACCCGTTCAGCAACAATAACTCGAAACCGAACTTGTAGCCCCAAAACCAGGTTTCAGAATAGGCATTTATTACATAGGTTAACAAAGGTGAGCCCAAACCCAATATCGGAACGAAACGGTCTTTCACCTGCTTTTTAGTTAATATCCCAAAGGAAAACAGGCCAAGCAATGGACCGTAAGTATAGCCTGCAACCCGGAATACAGCCGAAACGACACTTTCGTTATTAATGATTCTGAAAACGATAATCACCAAGAACATCAAAAAAGAGAAACCAACATGAACAAGTATTCGCGTCCTCTTGCTCTTTGATGCCGAAGTATCTAAATTCAAAAAGTCAACACAAAACGAAGTTGTCAAGGCCGTTAACGCAGAATCGGCACTCGAATAAGCCGCAGAAAGTATTCCCAACAAGAATAAGGCTCCGGCGAACGGTCCGAAGTATTTCATTGCAAGCAGCGGAAAAAGATCATCAGTTCGGGCTGGTAAATCAACTCCGGTTTGTTCCGCATAATAATACAACATCACACCGAGCGATAAAAAGAAGATATTTGCAATAATAAAGGCAAAACTGAACCAAAAAACATTCTTCTGTGCATCCCTTTGGGTCTTACAAGTCAGGTTTTTCTGCATCATGTTCTGATCCAGACCATTCATTGTCAAAACGATACCAACACCGGCAATAAACTGCTTGAAGAAATTAGTTTTCGACCTCCAGTCCCAATCGAATATTTGACTGTAAGGATGCTTATCGACAACCGTGACCATTTCTCCAAAATTAAGATCAAGCTGTTTCAAAATAACCCATATGGTAATTCCAACCGCTCCTAAAATGAAAACAGTCTGCAATGAATCGGTCCACACAACAGTCTTAATACCTGCCCTATAGGTGTAGATCCAGATTAGAAATAAAGTAATCAATACTGTCAACGAAAATGGGATTCCAAAATCATTAAAAAAAGCTATCTGTAATACACCAGCTGCCAAATAAAGCCGGAAGGAAGCTCCAATCGTTTGTGAAACCAGAAAAAAGAAGGCACCAGTCTTATATGATCGGAGTCCAAATCGCTGGTCAAGATATGTGTATATTGAAATGAGATTCAGTCGGTAATACAATGGAATGAGAACCAGAGCAATAACCCAATAGCCAACAAAATTTCCTAATAAAAACTGAAAATAAGTCCAGGCGGAACTTCCAACTTCTCCCGGCACCGAAATAAAAGTAACTCCGGAAATAGTGGAGCCGATCATCCCAAAAGCAACTAAATACCATGGCGATCTCCTGTTACCGGTAAAAAAGGTTTCTCCATCAGCATTCCGCGAAGTAAACCAGGAAACCCCCATTAATACTGCAAAAAAAGAGAGGATAATGATCGCAATTAATAATGTACTCATTTCGAAATTATATTAGAAAATCACACTAAGACACAAATACAGGTCAAGCCAAGTTGCAAAACCAAACTGGCAAGCAACGAAGATATCTATTTGAATCAAATTGACATATTAAACGCCAATCCAAAATGGTTCAATAATTATATTTGTATGACATCTCACAAATATATAAATTCAGGAGTACCAACAAACCAATGCAAACAAAAAGAATCAATATTTAATACTTAAAACCAGAAAGAATCGACTATAAGACAAATATGGTCTTTTCGATATAAAACATGCAGTTATCGGATGAAGCATTAAACACTCCCGATTCACAAACAATAAAAAGCCAAAATTATCGCCATATCCTATACATTTAGAGCGCGCAACTAACATTTAAGCGAAATAAAGAAGCCCACAGCAATCAATAACGCCCTCTTAACTTAACATTAAAAAATTACAAAACTTTACATGTAATACATGTTACACCCTGCCTGTTTATAACAGAAATAGAATATATTTGCCCTAGGTTCCAGCGTAAAACAATTCGACAAAAGCTGCGCTCAAAATTCAAGCACTAAAATACCTGTCAGAGAAAGAGGGAAACATCTGTTTTTGCTAAAACTGAAACCTCAACTCAAAATAGCGTTATAACAAGATATAGTACCTTTTTAAGGTATTGACGTTAAAAACAAAAGGACAGACTGAGCTGAAATCAAAAAAGCCAGATAACGAAATGAATCACATATTTATGACCAAAGAAAGCATTACAGAATCAGATTCACTTTACAACAATTTGGAAGAAAAGTCGGTGAGAGAATTATTAGAATGCATTCACGACGAAGACCGAAAAGTATTGCCTGCGGTTCATCAAACGATTCCGCAAATTGAGGAGCTAGTCCTTCAAATTGTTGAGCGTGTCAAAAAAGGAGGCAGGTTATTTTATGTTGGAGCGGGTACCAGTGGTCGGCTAGGAATTCTGGACGCGTCGGAAATTCCACCGACGTACGGAGTTGGTTACGATATTGTTATTGGACTGATTGCTGGCGGAGACCAGGCAATTCGAAAGGCAGTAGAAGCCGCGGAAGACAATGAAGAGTTGGGTTGGAAAGATCTCCAATCGTTCAATATAAACGAGTTGGACACAGTTGTCGGCATTGCTGCTTCGGGGCGAACACCATACGTTATCGGCGCGCTGCGCGAAGCCCGGAAAAATGGAATTCTCACCGGATGTATTACCAATAACCCAAACAGCGAACTGGCAGATAATGCCGATGTTGCCATCGAGGCAATTGTCGGTCCGGAGTTTGTTTCGGGTAGCACCCGTATGAAATCCGGCACATCACAAAAGCTGATCCTGAACATGATCACCACCACACTCATGATCAAACTGGGACGCGTAAAAGGCAACCGAATGGTCAACATGCAGCTCACGAACGAAAAGCTGGTTCAACGCGGCACCCGCATGATAATGGAAGAACTGGGTTTTGACGAGGATAAATCAAGACGACTGCTGCTTATTCACGGCTCGGTGAACAAGGTATTGGAAGCATACGACAAAAACTAATTCAGGAATTTTTTAGAAATTTATTATAGACCTGCATGTTACGACCAATATGTGCCTGCATTTTTTCGTAGGCACGGTCGGCATCTTTCTCCCGGATCGCATTGACAATTTCTTTGTGATACCCAAGGGTAATTTCCTTTTCTCCCTCAATATTGGCATAAATAAAATTACGCATCCGGGGCAACAAATTATGCACTGGCTCCATGGTCACAATAACAAAAGGATTACCAGTGGCCCGAGCAACAGTCAAGTGAAATTTATTGTCCAAATCAGACTCTAACTGCGTGTTGTCGGAATCACAGGCTGCAAACTCGATCAAATTGGATTCCAGGCTTTTTAAATCGTCATCCGTGCGATTCATCGCTGCCATCTTTGCAATTTCCGGCTCAAAGGCTAATCTCAACTCGATGATCTGTGTGATCAGATCCATGTCGAATTTGAGATCGTAATAGAGGTTCAGAGAATCGATCGCGTCTTTCATATTGATCTTTTTCACGATCATCCCACTGCCTTTGCGGATTTCAATGAGACCACGGGCACTCAAGCGACGAAGTGCTTCTCGCAGGGCAGTTCGACTCACAGCAAACATTTCACACAACTCCCTCTCCGAGGGTAATTTCGATCCTATCGGAAGTTTTTTCTCCCGAATAGCACGCTCAATATTTCGCTCAATCTTCTGACTTAACGTTTGAGTTGTGCCTATTTTCTGAAAGATATCATTCATTTCGCCCATAATTCACTATCTAACTGCCACAATTACAAATTAAATTAATTTTTTGAGGATTCTGCTTAATCACTGAAATTAAAGTCGATTGTTGACTGTAATTTATCTACGCAGCCAAGCTGAATTGTCTTCCAAAAGTCGCAAGAACAAAAAAGGCATCAAACTCATCGAATGACGCCTTAGTATGGTATTATTTTGAATTTAGAAGTATTTGATTTCCTCACCGAACATGTCACTTAGCAAGTTATTTGCTAACCGGCTGGCACCAATCCGGAACAATTCCGGATTCAACCATTCAGCACCCAGAATTTCTTTCACAATCGTCAAATAAAGCAGTGCATCTTCAGTTGTGGAAATTCCTCCGGCAGGTTTAAAACCAACTTTCCGACCGGTCTTCATCCAGAAATCTTTGATTGCGCGGCATATCACAACAGCAGCCTCCGGTGTCGCTGCCGGGTTCATTTTACCGGTTGATGTTTTTATAAAATCAGCTCCGGCCTCCATGGCAAGCATCGCAGCATGATAGATTTTTTCTGGCTCAGCCAAGGCACCACTTTCCAAAATCACCTTTAAATGAGCATCACCGATCGCTTCTTTAACGGTGACAATTTCTTCCTGACAATTGAGCTTATTACCGTCTAAAAAAGCCCACAGTGGAAGTACGATGTCAATTTCATCAGCTCCCAGATCAACCGCCATCCGTGCCTCCTTCACCTTAACTTCAATAAATGTCATGCTCGCCGGAAAACCACCTGCCACTGCGGCAATATTAACCCCTTCAACATTCAACACTTCTTTTACACTGGGCACCATATTCGGATACACACAAATCGCCGCCACATTGGGTAGTGTCGGGTAATCGTTTGTAAAATCATTCACCCGCCCGGCAAATGCTTTCACATGGCTAACAGTGTCTGTTGAATTAAGAGTGGTCAGGTCGATGCATGAAAATGCCAATTGCTGCATTTCGCTGTTGTTATAAGTTTTGGCATTTGCTTTCAAAGCAGCCATTTCAGCCTGAATTGTCATCTTTTTATGATTTAAGTTTCGAATTATTTTGATGACGGGTTTTATCCCGCTGCGTTTTCTTATCCATACTTTTCAAAAAAGCCTCATTCAGATCAACACCGGTTTGGTTGGCCAGGCAAATCAACACCCAAAGCACATCGGCCATCTCTTCACCCAAATCCTTCCCCAAATCCGATTTTTTAAAAGACTGATCACCATAAGTCCGAGCCATAATACGAGCCAACTCTCCCACTTCTTCTGTCAAAATAGCCATGTTGGTCAACTCGCTGAAATAGCGCACACCAATTGTTTTAATCCAATTATCAACTAACTGTTGTGCTTCCGGTATCGTCACCGATTTTTGATCTTCTTCTTTTTCGCCCATCAATATGTTCGTTTTGTTATACGAAGTTACGGAATCCTAGTTTAAGGTTACCTCCCTATTTGTTGTTTTTCTAAACACGCAATCCAACACAAATTAACCGGCAAAAATTGAAACTTTTACGTTGGCAGTAGAAAAGGCCTAGAAATCCTTATTCTGCGAGTCAATGATTATTGTAACCGGACCGTCATTTAATAGCTTAACCTTCATGTCAGCACCAAACTCCCCACTACCAACCGGTTTCCCCAGCTTACTCTCCAAGGCAAGCAAAAACTGTTCATACATCGGCACGGCGAATTCGGGTCGCGAAGCCCGAATATACGATGGCCGGTTTCCCTTTTTAGTATTGGCATGCAGCGTAAACTGACTCACGACCAAGGCGTCACCACCCACATCCTCCAACGATTCATTCATAACACCTCCCGCATCATCAAATATGCGCAATTGGCAAATCTTCTTTACCAACCAGTCTATATCTGCATCCGTATCAGCATCCTCTACACCCAGCAAAATCAATAGTCCGCTCTGAATTGCTGATTTAATTTGGCCTCCAATTGTTACTGAAGCCGATGAAACTCGTTGAATGACTACTCGCATAATTAGTTATTTGTTATTTTAAAGCCGTTACTCGAACAAGCACCGTGTCCTTTTGTTTAAGGAATCAATTATCATTTTAAACAGAATGCAAACTTCAAACTCAGAAGATCAAAGATAAGGATGAAAAGAAAAGTCACCAGATATTCACGAACTACCGGTAAAAAGAAACCGAAATATATTGCGAGAAGTCAAAACAAAACCAACAAGATTTGGCTAATAGTCACATTGCTTCTCGCCCCTTTTATGGCCATGAGCCAGCAAGGGAGCGTTCATGGGCGGATTTACGATCTAAACAGCAACCAAAGTCTGCCTTTCTCCAACATTATCATTTCCGGAACAACTATTGGCACAACAAGCTCAGAAGACGGAACTTTCGAAATATCGGGCTTGCAACCGGGTTTTATTCGAATTGAAGTTTCGCTTATTGGGTACAAAAATGCAATCTCTTCTGAACTGGAAATCAGCAATGCCAAAACAGCCCATGTTGAAATTGGCATGGAACGAACCAACACCGAATTAAATGAAATAACCGTTTCGGCATCGCCATACAGAACCACTGAAGAAAGCCCGGTTTCGCTAAAAACGATCAGTATTTCGGAAATCGAGAACAGTCCGGGTGCCAATCGCGATATTTCCAAGGTTATCCAATCATTTGCCGGAGTGCAATCGACTCCTTCCTTTCGAAACGACATCATCATTCGAGGTGGTGGACCGGCCGAGAGCCGATTCTTTCTCGATGGCGTCGAAGTTCCCAACATCAACCACTTTGCCACACAAGGTGCATCGGGTGGTCCGGTTGGGATTATTAACGCCGACTTGCTGCGTGAAGTTGAATATTACTCCGGAGCTTTCCCGGCTAACAGGGGAAACGCGCTCAGCGGAGTTTTTGAGTTCTCGCTGGTTGATGGCAACAACGACAAATTCAGGGGCCAAGCATCGGTCGGTGCCTCCGAAGTTAGCGCGACCATCGACGGCCCAATTGGAGAAAAAACCAGCTATATTTTTTCAGCACGGCGATCCTATTTACAGTTACTTTTCGGACTATTGGATATGCCCTTCCTGCCGACCTTTAACGATGTTCAGTTTAAAGTAAAAACCCGAATTGACCGTAAAAACGAGATTTCAATCATCGGTCTGGGAGCCTTTGATATTACGACCCTGAACACAGATATTGAAAATCCGGACGAACAGCAGAAATACATTTTAGCATCCATCCCAACCAACCGACAGTGGAGCTATACTATTGGGGCCGTTTACAAACGTTATCACGAAAATGGCTATCAGACACTCGTTTTCAGCCGCAATCATTTGAATAATGAAGCTGAAAAATACCTGGACAACGACGAAAGCTCTGAAAGCAACAAAACGCTGGACTACCATTCACAGGAAGCAGAAAACAAGATTCGCTATGAAAATTCGATTCGCTCGGGACAGACAAAAATAAATTTTGGTGCCAATATCGATTTTGTACATTACACCAACCAGACGTTACAAACCCGCTATTATGACGACGGTCCGCTTCAGGTAGATTACGATACGAAACTGGATTTCATCAAATGGGGACTCTTTGCCCAAGCCAGCCAAACATTTCTGAATGATCGATTAAGCCTGAGTTTGGGTTTGCGGCTTGATGCGGACAATTACTCAAGCGACATGAAATCACCATTCGATCAGCTTTCGCCGCGACTTTCGGCTTCGTGGAAACTCGATTCCCGATGGAGCATCAACTTTAACACCGGTCGGTATTACCAGCTCCCACCCTACACGGCAATGGGCTACCAGGAAAACAACATCTACCTGAACAAAAACAATGGCCTAAAATACATTCAGGCTGACCACTACATCGCCGGACTTTCGTTCCAACCCAAAAGCAACCTTTTTCTGAGTCTCGAAGGATTTTGGAAGAAATACAGCGACTACCCATTTTCGGTGAACGACTCCATCAGCCTGGCAAATCTGGGTGCTGATTTTGGCGTAATCGGCAACGAAGAAGTCCGTTCAATATCCTGGGGACGGGCCTACGGAGCAGAACTACAAAGTCGGTATTCGCTGCCTGGCAAGTTTAGTTTCAACCTGTCGTACACCTACGTACGCAGCGAATTTAAGGATAAAAATGGGCAACTCATTCCATCAAGCTGGGACAGCCGACATGTGCTTGTCGTAACCTCAACCAAAAAACTGAAACGAAACTGGCAGATTGGAGCACGTTGGCGCTTTGTGGGAGGACTACCCTACACGCCATACGACATGGACCGCTCAAGCCTCGTGGAAGCCTGGAATGCCAACAATGGCCCCTACCTGGACACCAATCAATGGAATACCCGGCGGTTCAAAGCTTTTCATCAACTCGACCTTCGTATCGACAAAGCTTACTACCTCAAAAAAATGACCGCAAAGTTCTACATCGACTTCCAAAATTTCTACAGTTTTAAAAATGAAAACCAGGATATTTTAGTTCGTGAAGAAGATGCTAACGGTCAGTTTATCACAACCGATAACGGAACCCGCTATCAATTGAAACGGATCAAAGACGAATCCGGCACAGTTTTACCGACAATTGGAGTCATCCTTCAGTTCTAAATTGAAGTGTTTTTGACAGCCATGGGCTATATTTGCATCAAAATTAAAATTCCCAAACAACGGGAATGCTTACAAGATTATCCAAATGACCGTACTTTGTTTCCACCTGAATAATCCGGACCCTTATTTCAACCTGGCAACGGAAGAATATTTACTGAAAAATTTTGAGGAAGATATCTTCATGCTTTGGAGTAGCGAAAGCTCCATCGTTGTAGGGAAACATCAGAACGCACTGGCTGAGATCAATCACCGCTATGTGAAAGAAAAGAATATCAAAGTTGCCCGGCGTTTATCCGGAGGGGGAACTGTATTTCACGATCCCGGAAACCTCAACTTCACCTTCATGCGGAAAGTGGAAAAAATTGAAGAGGTGAATTACAAGATCTTCCTGCAACCGGTAAAAGAGGCCTTGGAGAAGCTGGGATTGGAAATAACCAGCAGTAAACGTGACGACTTGGTTTTGGATGGGAAAAAGATATCGGGAAATGCGCAACACGTGTTCCGAAAGCGGGTTTTGCATCACGGCACGCTACTATTTAACAGTCAGTTGAAGCGACTAAAAAAGGCCCTCAAAGTTGATCTTTCGCGTTTTGAAGATAAGGCTGTGCAGTCGAACAGGAGCGAAGTAACCAATATTGCCGACTATTTGCAGAACCCCATGAATGTGGACGAATTCAGCAACTTCATGTTCAAAACCATTGCCCAAAGTTTCCCCGACTATCAATATACTGAATTAACAGACAAAGACAAAGCAGCCGTTCAAGTTTTGCGCGACGAAAAATATTGCCAATGGGACTGGATTTACGGTTATTCGCCCAAATACAAATACCGCAACACCGTGAAATTTTCGGGTGGCGAACTCAAAGTGATGCTGCAAATTGTAAAAGGGAAAATCGACCAGTCAGAATGGGAAGGCAATATTTCCGGTGAACTGGCCTTTAAATTAACCGAGCTGTTGCGCGGAAAAAGTCATGCGCTCGAAGCGCTGGAACCGTCCTTTCAAATTATGAAAGAAGAACTTCAGCGAGAAGGTTTACAAGTTGACGAACTACTGGATCAATTGCTTTAAAAAAATCACCAGTGAATACGAACTAAGTGCCCCCGGAATTTGAGCGAACTTACTTCGTACTCCTGATTGAAAGTGTTATTTCACATCCAACTCTATTGATTTGGACGCGACGCGACCCTGATTATCTATAGCCAAAACCTGCACAACAAAGGTTCCTTTAGTTTTACTTGCGGGAAGTTGCTGATTAACCAGCTCGTCGACACCCATTGCCGGCTCCCAAAAGAGCGTTAGGGATTGATTATCGTCCATACTCACGATAGTTTCGGTAAAGTCACGCGAAATGCGGTTTCCTCCCTCATATTGCTTGATTGGCTCCTCCTCGGCCTCATCCACCCATTCTCCTCTTTTCGTTTTAATATCAATCAGACCAACTGAATTCAAACCCGTATATTGCTGAATATCGATTGGACGGGTAGAAATATCTATCGATTCCACATCGTGGGGTGAAATAGACGCCAACACTGAAGCACTTGTTCCCATTTTCTGTCCATCGATGACGATCAACGCGCCATCCTGTGCAATCAATGAGTTGTTTCCTCCCGGGAAAATAATCTTATCTCCGTCCATCGTGAAAGGCTTGATCATCTCAATCGCATCCAATACGGACGAGCCTGAGCTCAAGAATTGTTTGTATGAGTTTCCCTGTGCAGCGATTGTCCGCTTGGGTTTTACCTTTTGAAATAATGTTGGATTTTCGGTAAAAAATTCGACTGTAAATTCCGGTTTGCGATCAAAAACATGCTGATTCAGGAAACTTTCAACCTGTTTCGGCAAGTCCTCTTCCAATCGGACCCGACTGATGCCCTCTGCTTGTTTAACGGTTTTCTGCGATTGCTGAATACTTTTCCAGTCACTATTGCGAAACTGATTACCAATGAGCAAATAGTTGATTGATGACTCGCTCAATTTCCCACTTCGGACAAGCTGTTTGACGCTTGAAATCGGACTCTCCAACCAGCCATTAACCATCAGCTGACTTTCAATTGAGGGTGCATCCAGTGATAACAATGCCTTCGGGCAAACACTGATCGTTGCTACTCCCGCCAGCGTCGATTCATTTTCATCCAACAATCCGATCTTTAAACCTTCAGCTGTATTTCGCTCAATCGGATTCTGCGCCAACACTGCATCAATCGCCAAATCCCCTTCTTTTTCGACATAAATTAACCGATCGGCAAGCGGCTTCAGCTGTTGATCAAAAATCATTAGTTGACAAATTCCATGAGAGAATCCGTCTTTGGGAACCTTCAGACTCAGCCCACCATCAACTGTCAACTCGGCTCCCCAAATCATCGTTCCACCTCTAAAGGCAGCAAAAATCAAGTCTTTGGAGGACATTCCAACCAAATTCACCGTGCTGTATATAAATCCTTCGTCCATCCGCCCTACTGCCAATGAAACACCTTCAGCCTTATATTCAGGTAGGTCGAACACCTGCCCTTTTCCGGCCCCTTCCGTAACTTTTAGTTGATACGTTTTCCCAACTTTCGCTGTCAACGGAAAAATACCTAAGCCCGGAGCCAGGGTATTAACTTGCATGATCTGATCTTCGGAAGTTTTTTCCTGCAAAGCAGCCTTAAGGGAGACAGCTTGCCCCAAGGTATTTGTTGCCCGGAAAGCGATATTTTGTCTTATCCCGGCAATAAAGTTGCCTCCTTCAGCAGAAAACTGCAGACTAATTTTCTCACTTTCAATATGAAACATCGATGAATAAACCTCAGCTCTTCCATCCAATAAAGTCAAAGTCAACGGCTGGTCGAATTGCCGATCAGGAACATCAATATTTAGCCTGACAAGACCGTTTTCATCGGCTTTTACTTTGCCGTCAATAATAAGCTCGCTGCCGTTCATCAACTGGTAGTTCACTTTCCCCTCAAAAGCCTTTCCGTCCATCTCGGAAACCACAAAAAGTAGTTCATTCAGTCTACCGGGAACCAGTGTTTTCACGTTCTCTTCAGTCTTAACCAATAAGCTGTTTGAATTGAATTGATCGACATAAATCAGCTTCATAAACACCTCATTGGGGAATATTGTACCTCCGCTGTAGGCTGCCAGCACATACCGACCGGGGTCGATGTCCTTGGGCAAATCAAAATCACCGCGACACAGACCTCCAACCATTTTATACTTATCTTCATTAATCGGCTCTCCGGCCTCGTCGTAAACGACCACAACCAAGTTGTCACTAACGGTTCCTAAACCATTTAAAGCTGGGTTACGAGCAAAACCGGTGAACCAGACGATGTCGCCGGCACGATATAAATCACGATCGGTTTGCACAAAAATGTTTTCTGAAGGATATTGTTTGAAATGATTATTCAGCATCTTGTGGATCATCTCAAAGGAATCTTGATCCTGCGAAAAGCAGAACAAAGTCAACGAACAAAAAAAGACGGTTAGCAGTTGTTTCATGGCTATATGAGTTAGTTGGGTTGGTTGTTTTTCCCTACAACGGTCAGCGATTTAATTGCTTTACGCAAATCGTCGGTAGGCGCTATAATGTTGTAATTCCCCCAGAAATCGGGATCATAATCGGTAATCATCTCGGTAAAAATATCAGAAGCATTCAGCTGCTCCTCTTTTGGGAAACGCCGCAAACGAGTGGGTTTATGGCTTGTCACCAGTAAATCGGAAACACTGTGAAAAACAGAATTGACCTGATCGCTCCGGCTGCGCACGCGAAAACTGACCGATGACTGAGCCGTGTTTAGATACCACAAGCCTTCGTTTTGCCGGTAACTGACCTGGTAATCCAGATTTAGCGCCCGAACATTAAAACCTTTCGGCTTTTTCCGGATCAGCTGTTCCCTGGCAATCCGGATACCACTTTTCGACAAACTGAACTCAGCGTGAACCAAAGCGAAGGTTTCCTGATCGATAAACAGCTTGCCCGAATAGGTCAGAAAATCGTTCTTTCCCAAGGGCGAGAAATAAATTACGTAGGCCGGTCTCCCCAAATAGTCAATCATACTCCCGGCTTCATACTTGTAATTCGACCGATAATCTTCATCTAAGAAAGAATCCATCGTTTTGACCACATCCAGCTGGGTGGTGTAATACGGACCTCCCTGCATCTTGAAATCGACCCACTGGAACGTTTCAACATCCGGACTTTTACGCCCTTTCAAAAAACGAATTTTATCGTCGCGAAAAGGCATGCTGTACGAGGCTTTCAACAATTGAATGACCGCTTCGGAAACATTAATATAAACGTCATCCTGAGTCAGCACTTCCCGATAAAAAGCAGTCATCAACCTACTTCCATCCGGGTAATTTTCACCGATATGACCGACCATTTGCTCCAACACCCAAAGCGGCTTTATGGCCCGGACTTTAATCTCTTTCAAGCGAATATTGACGGGTTGAAGCTCCATTAAAAGGTCTTCGTCTTTTAGGCTATCCAATTGAATCAGTTCCCTGCGGTAGCCCAAACAGGAAAACACCAAATCCTCGTGCTGGTACTTAGGCGGAATTTTCAGTTCAAACCGACCTTCTGTATTTGATATCGTTCCAAATGCCTTATTCAAAATTGAAATACTAGCATAAGGAATCGCCTCATTGAACTCCTGATCGCGGATTACACCGCGCACAATTCGGTAACCATCCAATAATGATGCTGATTCCTGGTTTGCTTCGCGCATTCGGATGATAAGTTGATTTCCGAGCTCCTGAAAAGTGAACTCACGGCCCAGCAAATCAGTCAATACAAATTCCAATGGCTTATCAACATAAGAAACCGTTACCGGAAGCTCTGTATCCAACAAAGTAGGATCGTACGAAAAGTTAATTCCGGCAAGCTTTGAAATCCGATCGAGCACCCGATCCAAATGCTCATTTTCAACGTTCAGACTAATGCTTTTCGACAAAAAAACAGCTTCCTGATCTTGAGCCGCAGCGCTAATAGCCACATACCAAAAGATCAAGAAGCTGAATATTTGCCGGTATTTCCGCATTAAAAGACTTTCTCCAGATAAAAGGTTGTTTCAATTTCCTGCCCCTCCCGAAGAACGGTCATATTTATTTTCCGGTCTTCCTTACTCATCAGGATCAAATTTATATCATTTAAAGATAAACTTTTATGATGAGAACGATTTACCGATAAAATTTGATCATTTTCTTTCAAACCGGCACGTTCACCTGGTGAACCAGCCCGCACCATATCAATTTGGAAGATAGGCATTCCCGGAAACGGATTGGAAATTTCAAGCCCGCTCATGTTGTAATTGAAATCTTCATTGACTTTGCTCGTTGGTCTCAGCTTAATTTGGCTGCCCGGATAGTCGATAGTAACATAAAAACGACGAAGAATCTCAGCACCAAGCGTTCCGTTTCGATCATCGGTTATAATCTGATCAACTAATTCCGCCTCGGGGAATGACACAATGGGCTCGTCCAAAATCAGTGGTCCAACCCAAATACCGCCGATACGGCCTTTTTTCCCATATAAGTCGCCGTTCAATCCCCGCCCCAAGAATGCTTCAATATTATTAACCGGTAACCCAATGCGGTTATCCGATTTTGTTGACAACCAAATGGCATCGCTGGCCCCCGTATCAACCAGCAACTTAACAGGTACATATTCGTTTTTATCGGTCACAATGGTCGTCCGAACGTAGGGCTTATTGTGCTCAAAGTGAATTGGCATAACAATGTCGCGGTTAATCACCCGGTCCCTGTAATATTTCGGTTTAATCAGCGTCAACTTATGATTATCGTAATCAATCTCAACAACAAAATCTTTAAACAAATCGAATCCAATCAGTCCGTGAACAGGCAGTCCCAAAATCTGTGAAATCTGGAAATCATCATCAATCACCATATGCACTTCCTGGTTGTACGAAACCAGCCCGCTACCGATCTTCATCGTATTATTTCCTGAACGATAAGCAGTCATGCTCTCACCTTCTCCCAAGCCGGAAATAGAAACCGGCTGCATATAATTCAGACTCAATTTATCAACAAAAGGCAATTCCGTAATAATCGGAATCCGAACACCAGTATCCAAAATAAAGTTCAGCGTATCAGAGTCATTAATGATAACCGGAATGATGATGAGATTACTGGCTGTTTTGAAATCAATCGTCAGACTTTTATCCTTTTTATTGATGAATTCGAAGCGATTTTTACCCGGCGTGTAGCGAATTTTCCGTTCATAGTCAAGCGATTCCTTGAGCGGTACATAATCGCGCACCACCAGAATATTATCCTCTATTTCGAAAATGAGGTAATAGTCCTTCATCAACTTTTCCAGCACATACCGAATCGGCACATTCGAAATGTTCAAACTCACTTTTTTGCCTTCAACCAGTTTCGAATTGTACGAGTAATCCAGGTTGAAATACTCACAGATCCGCTGAATGACATTCGAAAGCGATTCCTCTTCAGCGACAATACTGATATTCTGATCCAGTATCGATTTTCTAGGTTTGTCATCTTGGGCTGAAGCTGTCAACGAAGCGAACATCAACAGGATGATCGCCAGCACAGCAGCCAATCTCCCACTCCATCTTTTCGTTTTCATAGCTTATTGGTTTTCAGTTTTTAATTTTTCTGTAAGAGATAATTGCTTTCGTCGATTTGATCTAATTCCAGCTTGTGAGTCATCGCAATGACCTCTAAAATAAACCGGACAGGCCGGTCATCAAATCGGGCAGTCAGCAACAGCTTTTCCATTTCCGGATCAGCTGTCGCGATCTCCACCCTGTAAACTTTGTTCAATTGTTCTATGACGTCTTTGAGGCTTGTTTTATTAAAAATGAATGAATGTGTTTTCCAGGCCAGGTAATTCAGATCATCATTCTGAATTCGTTGAAATTGCGGCGAATCATCATTCAAAACACCTTTTTCGCCGGGAGTTAGAATCACATCATCATCTGTCGATGCTATTTCGCTGGATGAAACCTGAACACGTCCGGTTTTTACCACCACAGAAACTTCACCCGTTTGCGGGTAGGCATTCACATTAAATGAAGTTCCCAAAACCTGAATATCGGCTTTCCCCGCATGAATAATAAACGGCTGATCCGGATTGGGCAGAACTTCAAAAAAGCCTTCTCCATCCAACTCGACTTCCCGGTACTTTCCAGTAAAATGATCGGGATAAGAAAGATGACTACCGTAATTCAAAGTAACCATCGAGCCATCAGCCAATTCGATTTTGGTCAGTCCGTAATTGTCAACCGCTGCAACTTCTTCCTGTGCGTTCAGCCAACCAGCCTCACTGGCCCAATAAGCAACTGAGCCAACCAGCAAGCCGACCAGAATGACGGCAGCGATCCTTCTCCAAACCGAACTTAGTCTGAAAACTTTAGTTTCGGAATTTTGATGAATAGCGGCTTCAACCTTCGGTAAATCCTGTTCTGGTGAAAATCTTTTCTGCTTAAAATGAAGGTCGATTTGACGAGCAGTTTCCCGGATATCATTCAATTCATCCGGCTCCCAATCCGTCAATTCAAGATTGGACTTTTCGGCAGTCCGTTCATCAAACAACTGTTTGGCCAAGGCTGCCCATTTTTTGTTGATATCGTTCTTATCTGTTCCCATTTGCAGTTATGACAGGGAACCACCGGCAACACCCCTAAGGAAAATCAAAAATATTTCCGAAAAAGGCTGATCCCAATCAACAAATGGCGATACTCTTTGAGATCCTCTCGCAAATGTTTCAATGCCAATCCCATTTGCGTTTCAACCGTTTTCACGGATATCCCCAGGCGATCCGCAATTTCGCGGTACGTTAGTTCATCCTCGCGGCTAAGCTTGAATATTTCTTTGCGTTTGGGTGGAAGGGATTCGATACTCGCTTCAATTTTTTGATGTAAGTCAACTTCAACAAAATACTGATCAACTTGACTATCCTTCTCGTCAGACGCCAATTTGTCCAGGTATTTTTGCTCAACCTTTTTATGATTGATCCAGTTTATCAACTGGTTTTTTACGGCCCGAAACAGATAGCTTTTCACGGAAGTGTGTACCCAAATTTGCTGTCGTTTTTCCCAAAGTTGAACAAAAACCTCCTGTACCAATTCCCTGGTTTTCTGATCATCGTCCAAAAGTCCATAAGCGAACAGGCAAAGCCCCGAATAGTAACGATTAAAAAGCTCGCTAAAAGCTTTTTCATCGTCTTGTTTCAATTTTGAAAATAATTCGAGATCGGTTGCTGCCTTCATCTTTCAGGGGAAATAGGGTGCAAAATTCAAAGATGGCTTAAAACCATTAAAACGAAGCCTCTGTTACTATATTTTTCAACATAAGTAAACATTCTATATTTGTAGAAATCCTGAAACGAAATACCTATGAAAGAACAAAAATTGCCTGTTCGGTTTAGCCGGCCATTCTGGGTGGCCAACTCAGTTGAACTGCTTGAGCGTTTAGCCTACTACGCTATTTTTATCGTTATCACCATTTACCTGTCTAATGTTTGGGGCTTTTCCGATATCGAAGCTGGCTGGATCAGCGGTGTTTTCTCGGCTACTTTGTACTTGTTACCCACCTTTGTTGGCGCATATGCCGATAAAATCGGATTTAGAAGCGCGATTATCATTGCCTTCAGTCTATTGACAATTGGTTATGCCGGACTCGGAATCTTACCCACAATGCTGCAAAGTGCCGGACTAGTGAGCTATGGCATGGAGACAAGCTTCAACGGGCTCAACGAAAGCATTCTGCGGTGGTCAATTGTGCCGGTCATGGTTTTAATCGTTATTGGTGGCTCGTTTATTAAATCAGTCATTTCAGGTACCGTGGCTCGCGAAACAACCTCCGAAACCAGGGCCCGCGGTTATGCCATTTTCTATATGATGGTCAACATCGGGGCATTCATTGGTAAAACCGTCGTCGATCCGCTGCGAAAAAGTTTGGGCGACCAAGGACTCGTTTATCTCAACTTCTTTTCGGCAACCATGACTGCCTTGGCTCTGATTGCTGTTTTCTTTCTTTATAAATCTGCTAAAACAGAAGGACAAGGCAAATCATTTCGCGAAATTGGTACCGGCCTGGTCAAAGTCGTCAGTAATGTGAAACTACTGGTTCTGATTCTAATCATCAGTGGTTTTTGGATGATCCAAAGTCAGATGTACGCCACCATGCCCAAGTACGTCATCCGCATGATTGGCCAGGAAGCTTCACCCGGCTGGTATGCCAACGTGAACCCGCTGATCGTCTTCCTGATGGTCAATATTGTCACATCGTTTATGAAGAAGTATACTGCCCTTCGATCGATGACAATTGGGATGCTGATCATTCCTTTATCGGCTCTCATCATGTCTTTCGGCACCCTGATCGGCAAAGACTTCATCCTCGGATTGCACCCGGTTGCTTTTATGATGATTGTTGGAATTGCTTCCCAGGCCATTGCCGAATGTTTTATTTCACCCCGTTACCTGGAATATTTTTCATTGCAATCACCTAAGGGTGAAGAAGGCCTTTATCTTGGATTTAGCCATTTACATTCGTTCTTCTCGTACTTATTTGCCTTTGGACTGGGAGGATACCTGCTGGACAAATATTGTCCCGATCCCAAACTGTTTGAGTCGGCAGAAGCTTACCGACAAGCAACAGCTCACGCCCATTACATTTGGTTTGTGTTTGTCGGAATCGGTATGATTTCAGCTCTGGCTCTGCTTGTTTATGGTTATTTGATAAAGAAAAAAGAACCTGTTCAGCCCGCAAATTCATGAATTTGGTACCAAAAGAGAAATAAAAATCCGAAACGGAAAGCATCGCTCAAATCGTACATCTCATTGAATTTCAGAATATTTTATTGATGCGCGCAAGTCCGGTCAAATTGAACACAAAAAGTTTTTAGAGATATTGCTTTGAGCGAACGATTTTTCCATTATTTTTGCATCGCTAATTCAGCAACGGGTGGTTACCCCGAGACATCGGAAAACAAAAACCACCAGTGCCAACAAGCCCGGGTGGCGGAATTGGTAGACGCGCTGGATTCAAAATCCAGTTCTGGCAACGGAGTGCGGGTTCGATTCCCGCCCCGGGTACAAAGGCATCCTTTCGGATGCCTTTTTTATTTTATATCAAATTATGGTGAGTGGGTATAGCATTTAAGTTTCAGATGCAATATCTTTGTTAATCACGATAAAAAAGAAATACATGATTGTTGTTGATTCACTCAAAATATTGATTGCAGAGGATGTGGAGTCAAACTTTCTGTATTTGAATGCTGTACTCAGTAAAATCAAAGCAGATATTGTTTGGGCCAAAAACGGGCGGGAAGCTGTTGAGTTGTTTAAAGAACATCAGGACTTTGACTTAATTCTTATGGATTTGCAAATGCCCGAGATGAATGGCTACGAAGCAACCAGGCATATAAAATCAATGAATCCAGCCATTCCGGTTATAGCGCAAACAGCTTTTGCTATGGCCGAAGACCGCGCTAAAGCACTCGATGCCGGTTGCGACGACTACCTGGCCAAACCGATCCGATCAAAAGATTTACTGAATCTGGTCGAAAAATTTATGCACGTCTGATTATCTTTCCATTCCAAGAATAGAAAAACGCTCATTTCTTAATAAGGATGGGCGTTTTTTAGTGTTAAAGAATAGCTCAAAAGTAATCGCATTTATTACTTTTGAAAATTCAGAAAAAAAGAAATGGACAAAAAACAATACCTCCTCGACAAGCGATACCTCAAGATGGCCAATATTTGGGCTCAGAATTCCTATTGCAAACGCCGCCAGGTTGGCGCCATTTTAGTAAAAGATCAGATGATCATTTCCGATGGTTATAATGGAACTCCCTCGGGATTTGAAAATATCTGCGAAGACGAAAACAATAAAACCAAGCCATACGTTTTGCATGCTGAAGCGAATGCAATCACCAAAGTTGCCAAATCGGGCAATAGCAGTGATGGCGCAACCATGTATGTTACTTCCTCGCCGTGTATGGAATGCTCAAAAATAATTATTCAGGCAGGCATCAAGCGTGTTGTTTTTACGGATAACTACAGGCTTGAAGATGGCATTGAACTACTTAAAAGAGCAAATATTGAAGTCGTTCAGGTGGAAATTGAAGATTAAAAAAAAGATTAGAAAACGAAAACATGAAGAAACGGATTAGCATCTACTTACCTTTATTGATAGCAGTATCAGTCATTGTGGGAATATTTTTGGGCAACCATCTAACCAGTCAGTCCAGCCACGGTGGATTCCAGAACTTTGCTGCACCCAAACCCGATAAACTGAGTACCATTGTCGACTTAATCGCCAATGCTTATGTCGACTCGGTTGGTACCGACCAAATGGTAGAAGATGCCATTCCCGTTCTGCTCAAAAATCTAGATCCCCATTCAACCTACATTCCTGCTCGTGATATGCAGGAGGTTAACGAAGAAATGCAAGGGAATTTCGGCGGCATTGGCGTTCAATTTTCCATCCACAACGATACCGTTCAGGTTGTTGATGTTATTTCCGGAGGCCCTTCATCTAAGTTGGGGATCCAACCGGGCGACCGCATTGTCATAGTAAATGACTCTCTTATCGCCGGTAATGGTGTAAAAAATGAAACCGTCTTAAACCTGCTTCGCGGAGAAAAAGGCACACAGGTTAATGTGGGAATCAAGCGAAAAGGAATCAAAGATTTAATGCGTTACGACATTACCCGTGGCGACATTCCAATCATCAGTGTTGATGTTAGCTACATGATTAATGATAGTACCGGCTATGTTAAAGTGAGCCGTTTTGCTGAGAAGACCGTCGCCGAATTTATGGAGGCTGTCAGTAAAATAACCGGTGAAGGTGCCAAGCAAATCATTGTCGATTTACGTGGAAACCCCGGAGGATATTTGATGGCAACGGTTAAGATGGTCAATGAATTTCTGGACGAGGGAGATTTGATTGTTTACACAGAAGGACATTCGCAAGCACGGAAAACATATTCGGCAACCGGAAAAGCCCATTGGAAAGATAAACGTGTGTTTGTATTGATGGACGAATATTCAGCTTCAGCAAGTGAAATTTTCGCCGGTGCATTGCAGGATAACGACAAAGGCGTTATCGTTGGACGCCGTTCGTTTGGAAAAGGGTTGGTGCAAGAGCAAATTCCTTTTAACGACGGTTCTGCTTTGCGACTGACTGTTGCCCGTTACTATACACCAAGTGGACGCTGCATTCAAAAACCTTACAGTGAGGGAACCGATGAATATTATCACGACATCATGAACCGCGCAGTACACGGTGAATTAGAAGTAGCCGACAGTATTCAGTTTTCTGACACCTTGAAATATGAAACCAAAGGCGGACGAACCGTTTACGGTGGTGGTGGCATCATGCCCGACTATTTTGTGCCAATGGACACGACTGGTTATTCTGACTATTATTCGAAAATTACCCAGAAAGCACTGGTTTATCATTTCGCTTTCGATTACAGCGATAAGCACCGGGTAGAACTCGCTAAACTTTCAACCCCGGAACAATTCGTTCAATATTTGCAAAAAGAAAAAGTGTTGGATCAGTTTATCGCTTATGCTGAGGGAGAAGGTGTTAAACGCAGCACTTCAGACTTAAAAATATCTGGCAAAATCATTGAATATCAACTCATGGCATACATCACCCGGAACATTATCGGCGATGATGGATTCTACCCGATTATTCAACAAATCGACAAAACATTGCAAAAAGCCATCGAACTTTCGGAGGAAAATCGTTCGCTCACACAACTTTTAGCTGTAACAAAATAACATCTCGCTCGTCATATGGGGAAATGTACAGAAAACCCCATGACCGTTGAAGAGTATAACATTGCCGTGAAGCAGCACGCTGATGGTGTTTTTCGATTTGTTTTGAAAAATATTCGCGACGAAGAAAAAGCCCGCGATATTGTTCAGGACAGCTTCGAGAAGCTCTGGATTCATCGTAGCAATGTGTCCGGCGATAAGCTGAAAGCTTACCTCTACTCAACGGCTTACCATCGTTTGATTGACCTGGTAAGAAAAGACCGCCGCCTGAGCCTGATGGACGAAGTTCGATCGGAAGATGTTCACTTTGAACAGTATTCCGACTTGCATGAAATCCTGAGCAAGGCTATTCTTTTACTTCCAAACGATCAGCGTTCTGTACTGCTTTTGCGCGACTATGAAGGTTATTCCTACAAAGAAATAGCGGAGATTACAACACTCAACGAATCGCAGGTAAAGGTTTATATTTACCGTGCCCGGGTGTTTTTGAAGAATTATATTGGGAAAATGGATGTTTTAGTTTGAAAGATGATGATTAACCGGTCAAATTACGAAAGCTACTTTATTGACTACATCGATGGGAACCTCCCCAACGATTTGGTGGATGAGTTTTTGGATTTTCTGAAAGGTAATCCCGACCTGGCCGAGGAACTAAAAGCTGTTTCCGGGATTAAACTTCATGCCGAGCCAGGCATCTTTGCAAACAAAACCAAATTGTACAAAACCGATGACGTTGAAACGGCCGATTTCCAATCCGTAGCTTTCATTGAAGGCGATTTAAATGAGCAGGAAGAACAGCAATTCCTGGATGACTTAGCAACTGATGACGCAAAACTGAAGGACTTGCAGCTTCTTCAAAAGATAAAGCTTCAGCCCGACCTGGCTATCCGGTTTCCGGAGAAAGAAAAGATGCTCCACAGACCAAAGCCAATTTACCTGTGGCCCATGCGAATCGCGGCACTTTTACTCTTGTTCTTCTCCGTTTGGGCTTTGATTCCCAGGAAAAACCAAGTGATTCCGGAAGCTCCAATCGCCCAACAAATTACACCTTCACACGAAACACAAAACGAGGACAGTCAGGAAGTAACTGCCAAACCGGAAATTGAAGAACCCGCACAAACTGAGAATATGGCAGTTGCCGATGTGCCGGAAACAAAACCGATCGTCCGCGAAAAACCCAATGCCCTTCAAACTGATAGCCCGTCGATTGACGACCGAACATTAATTGCCGTGCGTGAGGATATTCCGAATAAAATGCAACCGCTAAACGCCCATTTGGATCTTCAAAAGGTGGTGGTTTCGGAAGTTTATATTACCACTAGAAATCAATTCCCAAGTCGGGAAACACTGAGCGTCGACGAATTCCTGGCTTACAAACTGATCGATGCTCCAAAAGGAGAAAGCTTCACCATCAATAACCTGACCAATGCCGGGTTGCGTGCCGCCCAGAACATTTCGAACGACCGATTCGAAGTTGAACGCAACGCAAAAGGGAAAGTTGAAGAGATCAAATTCGAGAGTCGCTTGATTGCTTTTTCCATTCCTTTCAAAAAAAATCGCTGAGCCTGTAACATTCCGCAACAGCTGCCCGTCATAGGGCTGAAAGAAAACAAAAGACGATTCAGCAATGAGAAAACAAATTGTAAAAATCCAATCCTATGAAAAAGTTATACCTACTGGCAGCACTCGCTCTTATTGCTGTGCAAATTCAGGCGCAAGACACCACCAACGTTAAGGTGTTGAAGAAAAACATCGTTACAGTGAATGAAGAACCTACTAAAACCGAGGTCAGTATCCTCAACGATAAAATCAACATCCAGGACAACTATTTCAGCGACACAACAACCATTCGCGTTGGTCGCCGCAACATTGAAATTATAGAGGGCAAAACCCGCACTTACGTGAATATGGAGAAGGATGACGATGATGGCAGTTGCACTTGGGGAAAACACAAAAAGAAATTTAACGGGCACTGGTCCGGATTCGATATCGGGGTAAACGGCTTGGCAAATACCGACTACAGCTTGTACAAACAACCCGGAAACGAACTCCCAATTGGTGTACCGTCCGAGTTTATGGAATTGCGCCAGGCAGCCTCCCTTGAGGTGAACCTTAACTTTGTAGAGTACAACATCAGTCTGAAAGAAGATCGAGTTGGTATTGTCTCGGGTCTGGGCTTACAGTGGAACAACTACAAGTTTGACAACTCAATAACCATTAACAAAATGGATGACGGCTTGATTCATCCGTTGAACATTGAGGAAAACAACTTCAAAAAGTCGAAACTAACTGCTTCGTACCTGACGTTACCAATCATGCTCGAATTCCAGATTCCCGTGAATGATCACTCAAACAGCTTGTTTATTAGCGGTGGTATGGTCGGCGCCTTAAATATCGGCTCCCATTCAAAAGTGAAAAACGACCATTCCAAAGACAAAGATCACGGCAGTTTCAACATCAATCCGTTTAAATATTCGGCTATTGCTCGAATCGGCCTTCGCGACTTTTCTCTATACGCCACTTACAGCTTCTCAACCTTGTTCCGCGAAGACAGAGGACCGGAAATGTTTCCGTTTACCATTGGAATTAGTCTCATCAACTTTTAAGCGACAATAGTCAGACACACAGTAAAAAGACCTGCTCAAAACAGGTCTTTTTTCATTTAGATGAATTAACTTCGGTTAATGACCAACCCGAAATGTCTGCTAAAAACAAAATTGATTTTTACATTTGTAGAAACACTTGAATCCCTAAAATTAAATCCAGTGAAGAAAAGCTACCTGCTTTTAATCGTTCTATTATTCGTTTCAGCGCTGAATACCTTATCGGCGCAGGAACCGGAAAAAATTGCGACTGATTCGATAGCTACCGCAACGGACTCCATTGCCCGTCCGACGATCGTGGATATCTATCAACCGGAAGGATTCAATTTCTGGGAAGAACGGTTTAAAGGAAACTGGGCCGGAATATTTTTCAGCTTCAACGGCTTTGACAAAGCAGATTACTCCATGTATGCCGAGGAAGATCAAGGGTTTATGGAACCCGAACTTTGGCAATCAAATTGTCTAAGTATCAACCTGATTCAAATTTCGATGCGTTTGCAGCGCAACCGGAACTTTATTGGTCTGGTTACCGGCGTTGGGGTCGATATTCAATCTTACCGGTTGTCAACGAACTACAGTCTGCGGAAGGGGCCTGACCGAATTGAGCCAATAAAACTGCAGCACGAACAGGAACTGAAGTCAAAATTCGCTTCTGTTTACCTCACCGCTCCCCTGTTGATTGAGTTCCAGGTTCCGATTGGTCATTACGATAACCGCATCTATTTTTCAACCGGTGTAATTACCAGTCTTCGCCTAGACACACACACCAAAGTAAAATATTCCGAAGGCAATCAACGTAAGAAGATCAAAGAAACAGACGATTTCTACCTGAGAGATTTCCGCTTTTCCGGAACCGTGCGCATGGGTTATCGCTGGATTAACCTGTTTGCCACTTACGACCTTCAACCACTGTTTAAGGACAATAGAGGACCTGAGCTTTACCCTTTTTCAGTCGGTTTAGCCTTCGTCACTTTTTAACCGCCCAAATCCTGATTATTTTCCTGTTCACTTCGCTTTAAATGTTTTATTTTAGCGCTAAACAGAAAACGTTCCTGATATGAAACTTTTATTGAGCAGCAATTCGACTTTGCCCGGTGAAGATTACCTGGGCTTCCCGATACCATATATTCAGAATTTTTTAGGTGATAAACCGGTTAAGGCTTTGTTTATTCCGTTTGCCGCGGTGACTTTCAGCTTCGATGAATACGAGGCCAAAGTGAATGAAGCCTTTCAGCGCGTTGGACACAGTGTGGTGGGCATTCACCATTTCGACAACCCGCAAAAAGCGATTGAAGAAGCGGAAGCGATTGTTGTTGGCGGTGGAAATACCTGGCAACTGGTGCGTATGCTGCACGATCAGAACCTGATGATGGCGATCCGCCGGAATGTACAAAGCGGAACACCCTATATTGGATGGAGTGCCGGTTCAAATGTAGCCTGCCCCACCCTGCGTACAACCAACGACATGCCCATCATCGACCCGACAAGTTTCAACACAACCGGACTTGTACCCTTCCAGATTAACCCACACTACCTGGATGCCAACCCGGACGGACATGCCGGCGAAACACGCGAACAACGAATCAACGAGTTCACCGAGATCAACCCGTTGACTTATGTTGTAGGTCTGCGTGAAGGAACATTGTTGAAGCTGGAAAATGAAAAGCTGGATTTAATCGGTAACCGGTCGGCACGTATATTTATGCAAGGGCTGGAACCTTACGAACTTAATCCCGGCGATGATTTTGACTTCTTGTTGAAATAGCAAAAAACAACATTTGATACCTGTCACCCCGAATTCACTTCGGGGTCTTTTTTTGTAGATCCCGAAACAAGTCAGGTCGACAACATGAACAGTTAGCTCTTAATCGATCGTACGGGGTACCAGGCCGCCACGAAACCAATGGCCAGAACGATCAGCAAGGTAGCCAACACATCGAAAGTCTGCAGCTTTACCGGGTAGGCTGAAATGGCAAATGCACCACCTCCGGGCAGTTTTAAGAGCTCGAAACGGGTTTGCGCCCATACCAGGCCGATGCCGGCTAAAACACCAGCCAAAGCGCCTGTAATCGAAATCATCCAACCCTGGAGCAAAAAGATCCGGCGAACCAGGCTTTGATTAGCCCCCATACTTTCGAAAATGTAGATATCGTCTTTTTTATCGAGAATAATCATGGTCAACGAGCCCAGCAAGTTGAACGAAGCAATGATCAGAATAAAACTCAGGATCAGAAAACTGGTCCACTTTTCCGATTTCATCACCCGGTACAAAAACTCGTGCTGTTCGTACCGATCCTGCACTTTGTAGCCACCGCCCAGCAGTTGTTTAACCTGCGACTGAATGTCAGCAACATCAAAGCCGGGCTTCAATTTTAATTCCAACGAAGTAACACGGCCATCAAGCTCAAAAATCTCGCGGGCAAATTCAATCGGGACCAAAATATATTGGGCATCAATTTCCTGTTGGACCGAAAAAACGCCGGTTGTAAACAGAAAATCGTGGTTAAAGGCATTCTCAAGTATCAGGCTGTTTTTCGACTCGCGCTTGGGATAATACACATGAATTGGGTTCACGAAATTCAAACTCACTCCTAAATCAACAGCCACGCCTTGACCAATTACGGTAAACATGTGGTTATCCTGGTTCAGGGTGAATTGGCCGTCAATCACCATCGTGTCCATGCCCGAAAAATCAGCGTAATCAGCCTCAACACCCTTCACAATGCCATATTTCTGGCGGTCGTCGTATTGCAACAACGCATTGTCTTCAACCACCTGCATAAACGACTCAATGCCTTCAATCGCTTTCAGTTGCCTGATCTCCGGGCTATCCAGCGAAAAGCTCTTTCCTTCGACCACCATAATTTTCAGGTCGGGATCGAAGCTGGAAAGCATGCCTTGAATAAAATTGTCGATTCCGTTGAACGCAGAAAGCACCACAATTAGCGCAAGGGTACCAACCGCCACACCAACAACCGATAAGGCCGAAATGAGGTTGATCACATTCACTGATTTCTTAGAAACCAGGTAACGACGCGCTATTTGAAATGCCAGTTTCAATTATTTGAAAGCTTTAACGATCAATCCGGTGCCGCTGGTGTGTGTTCCTTTCACATCGAAATAGTTCAGCAGGGCTGAAATTGGGAACGCAACAAGGTAATAGAAAGGCAACAGGATGAAAAACAGCTTGCTCACGCCCAACAGTTGAATGGGGTATTTCATGGAAAGCCGCCAGCTGATTTTACCGGGATTGCCATACGAATAGCGTGCCTCAACCCTCGAGAATCCGGCCGATTTCAGTTTCGTTTCAATCTCGCCAATGTTGTAGCCGTCGCGCACGTGTTCGTCGATGAAACCATGCACACCACCTTCTTCATGATCGTGGTCGTGCGCATCCGATCCCCCCTGATCCGATGGTGTTGAAATGAGCACCACCCCACCCGGCTTCAGCGATTTATAAAAGTTTTTGAAAACCTGAACATCCTCTTCAATGTGTTCCATTACATCAATCGAAAGAACCAGGTTGAATTGCTCAGCCTGCACAAATTTGGTCAGGTCTGCTTCTTCAAAACGAACCCGGTCAGCCTGATTAATCTGCTGAAAGAAACGATTGCAATCAGCGATTTGCTCTTCTTTTACGTCAACTGCCAGAATGTTCGATTTCGGGAACAACCGGCTCATGCGGTAGGTGTATTGCCCGAAACCAGAACCGGCGTCGAGAATAGCGCAATCGGCCGACAATTGAAGGTTCTTCAGTTCCTTGCGGACATGCCAGCTTCGTAACAACAACAAATCGAGGAGGCGGTAAAACAGTTTTCTTAGCGCCGGAGTTTGGTTGAACACCTTGCCCAGCGAACGTTTAATCGGATCGTATTGCATAATTCAGTTTCGAGTTTCAAGTTTCGAGTTCCAGGTTGCCTGGCGGCAACAAAGACTGAAAACTGCGACTAAGTGCTATGATTTCAGGAGGTCGTCAATTTTTTCGATGTAATCGAGGCTGTCATCAATGTAGAATTCCAGTTGCGGAATCACACGAATTTGTTTTCCTACACGGCGGCCAAGCAGGAAGCGTATTTTCGGGTTTGCAATCCGGATTTCCTTTAAAACCTCGCGAATTCCTTCAGCAGGAAAAATACTCAGGTACGACTTGGCCATACCTAAATCGGGTGTTACGCGCACTGTGGTCACACTAATCATTTTGCCCATGAACATCGTGCGACTTTCTTTTTGAAAAATATCAGCCAACTCCTTTTGCAGCAACCGACTTATCTTTTGTTGTCTTGTTGATTCCATTTCCTTGTTAAAATTGTCAGCGCCAAAGTTAATCAAAAATACCGGATGGTCTGATTTGATTTGAATTGAGGCGAAAAATGTCCCACTTGAAAAGCCAGACGCTATTCCGGCAAATTGTCCGGGGACAGGTCAACCACCTCCGGGGAGGGCCAACCCTGCTCCTGAGCGGCGAGAAATTGCTCGGGGGACGCTCGATCATCCTCGTGAAGCGGATCAAAACACCCAGAGGACGCTCAAATTCCAGCGGGGATGGGTTAAATTACTCAGGGGCCACTCAAAGTTGCTCAGGGGATCAGAAAAACTAGTCATGACCGCGTCAAACTCATCCGGGACGGGAGAAAAGTTACCGGGGACGGTCAAACCTACTCAGGGGACGCATCAACAGCGGCTTTCAGAGATTCACCGTCCGGAGGTGTGTGACTTTTCTTTAAATGAAAAGAAACGGAACAAAGAAAATTCAACCTGAATGCCTATTCATAGATGATACCATTATTAGCACAGTATGAGCGAAAGATACCTATTTCGTTTTCGATAATTTTTCCGGAAACCTCATCGATCCCATTTTCTAAAAAATGACCTAACTGATACAAAATTTCACTGCCAGTATTCCCGCTCGAAATTATTCTGTCGATTTCTAGTGCCACCATCGGGTTTGTTTTCTTCTTAATTGTTTCGACTAAATCATCTATGTCCATCAGCAAATTATCTTGATTCTTAAACCCATTCAATTTAACAGATCTTTTTGAATAGAAGGCACAGAAAACTGGAAGTTAACCACATAATCAAACTAAAACGACCGAATAAAAGCCCCTCGCCAGATTACATGAACGAGGGGCGCTTTTGTTGATAAAGTCATCCTGAACTTCCAGCCCGGCTGTCTGACGAGGTTTCAGGAACTCCTACTCTTGCTGTTAAAAGTTCCTTGATAAACTCGGGATGCCCCAATTTAGTGACCGGGTGACTTGAAGTCAGCCAGTCACTAAATGCATCCGTTTATTTGGGTAGCGGATAACCTTTCAGTTTTTCGAGGTTCAGCGCGATTTCCGCATCCGGGTATTCGTAATCGTGCAACTCGCCGCCGAGGTACTTGTCATAACCCACCAGGTCCATCAAACCATGGCCGCTAAAGTTGAAGAGAATCGTTTTCTCCTTGCCTTCTTCTTTGGCCTTTCTTGCCTCGCGAATGGTCGCCGCAATGGCATGCGTGGTTTCGGGTGCCGGGATAATTCCTTCGGTTTTTGAGAACAACAATCCCGCCTCGAAACACTCACTTTGGTGAATGGCCTGAGCTTCCATCAACCCGTCGCGCAAAGCAGCACTGACCAACGGAGCCATGCCGTGATAACGCAAACCACCGGCATGAATCGGCGCCGGAACAAAGGTGTGTCCCAAACTATGCATAGCCATCAGCGGGGTCATTTGAGCCACATCGCCATTGTCGTATATAAACGGTGCTTTGGTCAGCGTTGGGCACGAAAAGGGTTCGGCACCGATGACCTGAATGTCGGCCCCGTTAATTTTATCGTAGATGAACGGGAATGAAAGGCCGGCAAAATTACTACCGCCCCCGCAGCAGCCAATCACAATATCCGGCTTGTCGATACCCACTTTAGCCAGCTGTTTCTTGGCTTCCAAACCAATAATGGACTGGTGCAACATCACGTGGTTCAACACCGAGCCCAACGAGTAGCGGGTTTGTCCGGTGGTGTCGGAAACGGCCGCTTCAATAGCCTCCGAAATGGCGATCCCCAACGATCCGGGGGTATCGGGAAACTGCGCCAAAATATCGCGTCCCGCCTGCGTCTCGGTACTTGGACTAGCTACGCACTGCCCTCCCCAGGTATTCATCATCATTTTCCGGAAAGGCTTTTGGTCGAAGCTTACGCGAACCATAAACACCTTACATTCGATGCCGCCAATAATCGAACAGGCAAACGACAAGGCCGATCCCCACTGTCCGGCTCCGGTTTCGGTGGTCAGCTTTTTAATACCAAACTGCTTGTTGTACCAGGCTTGTGGAATGGCAGTGTTGGGTTTATGACTTCCGGCGGGCGAAACACCTTCATTCTTGTAATAAATTTTAGCGGGGGTTCCGAGCGCTTCCTCCAACTCGTAAGCACGAATCAGCGGACTTGGACGCCAACGGAATAAATGTTGCCGGATTTCTTCCGGAATATCAATCCAGCGTTCCTGGCTCACTTCCTGTTCAATCAAATTCATCGGGAAAACCGGCGCCAGCATATCCGGGCTAATCGGCTTTCCATCGGGGCCCAACGGCGGATTTAAAGGGGTTGGCAGGTCGGGTGCCAGGTTATACCATTGTTTGGGCATGTCAGCCTCATCCAAAAAAATCTTCTTTTGTCTAGCCATGATTAGTAATTGGTTTAAAGTTCGTATTCATGCAAAAAGGGATTTGCCGACACACAACAAATCCCTTTTCTCACCCCACTTCAGGAACCAAGAACGACATCACGCACTTCCATTTTCACGTTGCGCCAGGCATGTTCTTTTCCGTATAAGGGTGATTGGTACATTTTATTTTGATTTGAATTCTAAAGCTAGCGATTATTTTGAGAAATGGGGAAAGCAACAACGGGGAAAATATGAAGAATATAGCACCGTTTCCCGGAATTCAGATAAACGTGCATCCCACCCAAAGCCCGGTGTCAGGTAACTGTCAATCGTTAAAATAAAATTTTGTGTTTCAAGGAATCAGGTTAATTTTGCAGATCGAATTGTTAAAACCTCTTTTCAATTCGTTCAAAGCCGTTGTAAAATCCATTTAAAAGAAGGACTGCCAGCGGAATTTTTAAAATTCTATCACTTGCAAAAGAATGAATAAACCAATTGTTGTTAGTGGCATCAGGCCAACCGGAAACCTGCACCTGGGGAACTATTTCGGAGCTGTACGCAGCTTTTTGAAAATGCAGGAAGATTATAACTGCTATTTCTTTATTGCCGATATACACTCGTTAACCACTCACCCAACGCCGGGAGACCTGCAAAGCGGTGTGAAACAAGTGCTGGCCGAATACCTGGCTTGCGGCATCGATCCTGAAAAAGCAACCATATTCATTCAAAGTGATGTTCCTGAAATCAGTGAATTGTACACCTTCCTGAATATGAATGCCTATTTGGGCGAACTGGAGCGTACAACATCATTCAAGGAAAAAGCACGCAAACAACCCGAAAATGTGAATGCCGGCCTGCTCACCTACCCGGTGCTAATGGCTGCCGATATCATTATTCATAAAGCCCAGTATGTACCTGTTGGCAAAGACCAGGAGCAAAACCTGGAGATGGCCCGTAAATTTGCCGGTCGTTTCAACCGCATGTACAACCAGGAAGTTTTCCCAATTCCCCGTCCATTTACCTTTGATGGTGGCGATATGATTAAAATTCCGGGATTGGATGGCAGCGGAAAGATGGGTAAATCGGAAGGCAATGCAATCGCCTTGTTCGAAGATCCAAAGTCGATCCGCAAAAAAGTGATGCGGGCGGTAACCGATGCCGGCCCAACAGAACCCAATTCACCCAAACCGGAGCCTATTCAAAACCTGTTCACCTTGATGAACATCATGAGCGACCCCGCCGTGGTCAAACAGTTTGATGATGCTTATAGCGATTGCAGTATCCGTTACGGCGATCTGAAAAAGCAGTTGGCTGAAGACATTGTTGCTTTCACCACACCTATCCGCGACCGAATCACGGAGATCCTTGAAGATGATGCTTACTTAGCTAAAGTGGCTAAAATGGGCGCTGAAAAAGCCCGTGAGTCTGCTCAGGCAACACTGAAAGAAGTAAAAAGCCTGATCGGGTTCAAAAAGCTCTTCTAGACACGATATACACTGCATAAAAAAGCCGGATAAACCGGCTTTTTTATTGTCTAAGAGTTGCTACGATCGTCTCCTTTTTAGGAGTGATACTGAATACAGGAGCTTTCGTTTTTAACAGGACTTCGGATGCCAACCGCCCGATGTAATTAAAATCGAAAATATTCTCCTGGTGTGTCATAATCAAGGTCAAATCCGGATTTGTTTCATCAATAAACTCCGGAATAAGATCACAAAGTTGTTTTCCGCTGTCTTCCCGCAACAATGTTGATACCGTCGAAATACCTGCTTCTTCGAGGGTAAAGCGTATATATTTCATCTTTTTGGAGATGCGGCTTTCTTCTTCGTCCAGATTCGCTTTCAGCGCCGAAACCACATGAACCTTAGCGTTAAATACTTTCGCCAACCGAACGGCCCAGGCCAGTTTGTGCTTGTGTGGCTGAAAGATATCAACCGGGAACATGATCGTCTTGAAGTCGAAGGGTTTCTCATCGCCATCGTAGGTTAAGACCGGGCAAAGTGCTTCGCCCACAATCAACTTGATCCCATTGGTCCACGTGGACTCTGATTTTGGAGACTGCTCCAGTTTTTTATTCAGAATTACCAGGTCGTACCTGATGTGATTGAGCAAGCGAACCACACATTTAGTGATAGACCCAGCGCGAACTTTCAACCGCACAAACGACGGAAACTTGCCGTCAAACTCATCCGTCACAAAGGCTTTGAATTGCCTGCGATGTTCTCTTAAGTTTGACTGCTTTTTTACCGGCCGAAACCAATCGGTAATGACAGATTCGTCCGGTACAACATATAAAAACGTAATATTTGTTTGGAATTTCTCATGAATTTGGAGTGCTCGCCTGATCGCGCTTTTTCCTTGATCGTCCAGAGTAACCGGAACTAAAACCCGATGCACGGTGGTTTTAATCATACTTTAAAAATTAAGTCAATGTTTGTTTCAAAAAAACTTGTTCGTCTCTTTAACTGAGACAGTCCCTTAAATACAAAATTCAAACCATTTTACTGACTAACTTACATTTAGAGGCCGTATTTAGAATTCATTTGCAATAATTCACAATCATTATGAAGAATTGGTCCGACCGTCTGAAGTTTCGAACCCAAAACAATTTCTGCCGGAAATTTCGGTTATATAGAATGAGTGAATGAAAAAATTCAAGTCCAAAGCTGGTTCGAAACCGGGAAAATATCAATCGAAACAAAATTGATTTATTCCGCACGATCAGAAGGATTTATCGGATTTTAATTACTTTTAAACCATGCGCAAAAGGGGGATAACTGGTTTGTTGTACATATTCAACCTGACACTGTTACTCTGGTTGATGGGCACGGCTGTAAGCTATGGTCAGGATGTATCCTTTTCGCAATATTATACCAATCCCCTCTACCTAAATCCTGCATTTGCCGGGACCATTGGCGCTCCCCGAATCGCTTTGCAATACCGAAACCAGTGGCAACAGTTTGACGGCGCCTACACCTCATACAGCGCTGCTTTCGACGCACCCGTTAAGAAGCTGCAAGGCGGCTTGGGCGTTTATTTGCTGAACGATGCCCAAGCCAGTCAAATGCTCAATTCTTTTCAGTTAAATGTGGCCTATTCGGTCAAGGTTCGGCTGAATGAAGACTATTTTTTCCACGGCGGCATTCAGGTTGGTTATGCTGAAAACACCCTAAAAACAAACGAGTTGGTTTTTGCCGACAATATGGAGAACAACGGAGGTATTCCCGGTAGCTCGGCTGAAGTATTTACCGATCCCAAATTTTCGTACCTCGATTATTCCTTCGGACTCTTGATCTATAGCAAGAAGGTATTTGGCGGTCTGACCATCCATCACCTTACCGAACCGGATTTGTCTTTTTCGGAAGATAACAGCTACGACAGAAAATTACCACGCAAATACAGCCTGCACGCCGGAGCACGCTTACCGGTTTTCAGACATGGACATTTACACAAAAAGTTTGATATTTCGCCTCAGCTCATCCTTCAAAAACAAGGCGTATCGGAGCAAGTTAACTACGGGATGTTTGCGACCAAAAACGGCTTTACAGGGGGTGCCTGGTTTCGGCAAAATTTTGGAATCAAATACGATGCTGTGATTTTACTGGTTGGTTACACAACACCATGGATGCAGCTCACTTACAGCTACGACTGGACCGTTTCGGGATTGGCCGGACAAACAGGTGGAACGAGTGAAATTTCGCTGGCTTTTGTGCTGAATAAACGCCGCGATGGCGGACGACTCCCCTTCTTTGTGCCTTACGAAGAACGTTTCGGCGGCCAATAAAAGCTACCGGATAAGTAAGATCTGTCCTTTCTGCCGATGTTCCCGCCCCTCAACATCGCTGTAGGTTGCCATCCAAATGTAATTTCCCATTGGCGCTTCCTGACCACCTTTATCCAGTCCGTCCCATGGATTTGCCGCCGAAGTAGTTTCGAAAATAACCTGCCCCCAACGATCGTAAATCTGTAAGGTGAAGTTTGTGCCATTCAAGCCTAAACCGTAAGGCATAAATACGCGGTTCTCGGGAATATCGCTATCCGGGCGGAAGGCGTTTGGCGCGTTAAACCGGTTAAACACAACCTGAATCTGAGATGATGTTGAATCTTTACAGCCAAGGTTGGAGCTGGCAACAAGCCAAGCAATGTAGCTGCCAACTTCGTTATATTCATGTTGTGGCGCATAATCTATCGAATTTTCACCATCTCCAAAAATCCACAAGTAGCTATCGGAATTATCGGAATTATTATAAAAGGTAACCAGCGGATTATCCGGAGAAACAACCGGCCGATCAATATCAAAATCAGCAATTGGCGAAGGCTTAACCTCCACCAAAGCATCTTTTGTCAGCTCGGAGGTACATCCGCTCTCCTCTGCGTCGGCAATCAGCGAAACACTGTAATTACCGGCATTGGTGAAAGTCAATTCCAAAGAATCACCAGTGAAAACCCCCGCATCCGTTGACCAGCGAATACTACCCAACCCTCCCGGATCTGTAACTGTCAATAAAGTTTGAAGTGAATCACACCCCACAGTCGGATCAGCGTTGAAATCTACAGTCAACACACGATCAGCCGCAAAGCTTCCAGGCTCTTCTCTATAAAGCGTATCACGACAAGGACCGTCTTCCACAATTAAGCTGATGGAAGGTCTCTGTCCAGTATTTTCGTGAACCAGCAAAACCACTTCCCGATCCGAAATTAGATTGACTACCTGTGCATATTTAAAGTCCCATTTAAAGATTGCCTGATCGGAAGCAGAACCGGTAAAGCGAATCGTATCGGTATAACTCTTACAGTAAGGTTTAAAATCAAAGCTGAAATCAGCCACAGGAGGCTCTTTAAATTCAATTTGAATGGTATCGCCACTCACGCATCCATCGTTAGTCGTTATTGTATAATACACATCGTAAACACCATAATCGGGTGCATCGAATACAGCCTGCGAAACCGATTCATTTCGTTTTGTCAGTCCATTTGATGTCCACTCAAAATGTCCACCATTTTGCCAAAGCGTATCCGGGTAATTAGAAAGATCAGCTTCAACCAAAGCACTTAACATCCCGCAAATCACAGAGTCAGCCGCAATGGTTACCGGCGGGTTACCAAAGATAATCACACTGGCCGTATCTTCATCCACACAGCCAAACTCGTTAATCGTGGTAAGGCGGAAACGGGCAGTTGAATCAACATCAAGCGTATTTAAGGTTCCCAGGTTCTTCCCTTCAAGCGACTGCCAGAGGTAGTCGTAATTTCCGGGTTCTCCCGTAACAGCATTCAGGGTAATGGTAGCCGGTGAACAATCATAAAAACGATCGGCTTGTATCTCAGCATTTACCCCGTCGGCGAATACGATTTGAATGGTATCACCGCTTACACAGCCATCTTTGGTTGTTAATACGTAAAAAACCTCAAACGTTCCTATCGAATTGACCGACATCACGGCAACAGAATCAGTCTCGTCACCAAACGTAACTCCATTACTGATAGCACCCCATTCAAAGCCTCCCGGATCGGTCATCCACAACGAATCAGGATAGTTACCCAAATCGGCTCTAATAGTCGTTTCCAGATCGCCGCAAACCAAACTATCAGCCAATATGGTTACTGGTGGCTTTCCGAAGACAATCACATCTGCAGTATCTGTAACAGAACAACCATATTCATTCCATACTGTTATCCGGTACATCGCGGTTGAATCCACCGTTAAACTGGGATCTGTGCTCAGACTATCTCCCTCGATACTCTGCCACAAAAAAGAAGCAGCATCCAATGAGTTTGCTTGCAAATTAAACTCCCACGGAGAACATTTCGATAAATCATCCGGCGTGATATTTAAATCAAGACTAGGTTTCAAAACGAATACTGAATCGTGCAAAGAGCCCGTACACCCTTCTACTGTTGTGGTTACTTTATACCAGCCCTCTTCTGTCACCCGGATAGACTGAGTCTCCTCTGTGGTTGTCCAAGCGTAAGTATCAAAGTAAGGTCCGGCATCAAGAGTCAGTGTATCGCCCGGGCATAGCAAGAGTGTATCTCCGCTAAAATTGATACTTCCACCTAAATCAAGCACAATATTCAGGTTGAAACCAACCGGATAACCGAAAGACTCCAAATTTCCAAAACCATAGACATAAGCTAAAAACCCTTCATTCGGATCAATATTCTCCAATGTATGGGTTCCTCCTGGAAGTATCATTTGTGCATAAGAGTAATACGTTCCTGGGAAAGGATTGAAAGTATAGCCGGTTAGCGCTATTGGCTTTCCGTCCAAATGCAGGTTGGCAACCTGATCGGTTGGAGAAACAATGTTGATATAATGGGCACTAATCGTAGATTGGTCGTAAGCTTCGAAAGTCACCTTGTTTTTACTTTGCGACTTGGAACTCAATATAATCATGGAAGGGTCACCAGTCTTTCCGTCTACCGAGTGCGACTGGCTAAACTGAGCGACCATAATCGGCTTATCAGCTAAAATGCGGGAAGCCTGATTCGCATCCAGTTCAACCTCTTTAAACTCACCCCTGTTCAACAAAAATGATCCATATTCCTCGAGGTCAACTGTTGTTTCATCTTCTGATGCCAAAATACGGAAACGATCTGCTTCGCGCCCCATCAAAGGAACCGTAAAATACTCCAGTCCCCAGGAATAAAGCGGCGGCATCTGCTCATACAGGTGATCCCAAGCCTCAATTGGATCTACATTCGGAACAGAAGTTGCCAGATTACCTGCATAAACAGCAACTGGTTTAGTCGACTGGATGAAACTCCCCGTGAGATCACCTTGGTTTACAAGTTCACGATTCAACGACTGAACCTGGTAACTTTGCCCTCTATTCAATGTGACACTGAACTTAACTCCGGCCGGATTTCCGCCTGCTGTTTCAGCGGAAGGGGTAATCATCACATCGGTATTATCTTCCGTACCTATAATTAGAAATTCACTGTTCCGACCATTATTATAAGTACCATCTCCATTTTCATCAACATGAGGCTCGTAACACATCGCATAGTAATCCTGCCCGATTGACTCAATTGGGTAAATAACTGCGACATCGGATGACCGGTTATCCCAGTTTAGGGCATAAACATTCACCGGACGATCTGAAACCAAATGAATACCTCTGTTTTGAATAGTCTCAGATCCCAATGCTTCCAAAACTGGCCATGGAACATTAACCGGGTATGAAGTATTGGCGGAAACAGAAAAGTTACCGAGAGAAATCTCGGAAGGTCCGTAGGTAACCGTGAAGTTGGCATCATAACTTGATGTTACAGTAATCTGCAATTTATGACCGTTCTGATTGTAGTTTCGACCTTCCATAAAGCCAAACCAAAATTCGGAACCTTCGGTGGAGCGTATACAACCTTCATGATCTTGAGCAAAAAGATTGAAAAAGCTAGAAACTGTAATAAGCGCAAACAAGAGTTTTTTCACGGTCATCCGGATTACTGCTTTAAATCTAACGAATTTATGCGCAAATCATTTTATGAAGCCGTTCATTTTAACAACATAAGGCCTGTTGCTGTGGCGCTTCCCTTTCTTCCGCTGTGCCCTCTCTTACTTTATTGGCCACTGAAATAACGCCGGTAAAGGACCTTTTTCAGATCGCGAAAAATAATCTGATGAGCGATAACCTCAACCTGGTTATAATGCGGAAAGTCAGCTTCCGTGCGATCAATATCGCGCTGGCTGATATCTACCTGGTAAAGAATAGACATCAATAAATCAGAGTTGGCATTCATGAGATGATCGATCTGCGAAACCAATTGGCGGTGTAACTTTTCGTAAGCATCGTCGATAGACCCCGAATATTCAATTTCAACCCCAAATAGCCCAAAATCCTTCATAATCTGGGCAATGGTGTCCAAAATAATATCTTCCCGATTGAGGTACGAACGCAAATTATCTTGCTGAATATTGGGTAGATTTTCCATAGCTGTTGATTTTCAGGCAAGGTAAGGATTTTTGGAAAGAATTCAGTTTTGCAACAGCTTAACAATACTTAACCAAACATTGAGCTTCATTAACTAACAATCAGCATTTCGACTCGTTAAAAAGAAACAAAAGCAAGAACGCAATTTAAAATTAGGATGCCATGCTCGAACAAATTAAAACTTTCGACAACAACGTGCTAGCCATCGAAGTAATTGACAGTTTCACGGAAACTGACGAGAAAATTTGCCAAAAATTTTTCAATGAAAAACTGGAACAAGGTTACAAACAAGTGAACGTACTGGTGAAACTGGACGAAATGAAAATCAGCCACATTCAAACGAAGGCATTTATGGAAGACGTCATTTGGGCACTGCGCAATTACAAGCGTATCGGGCACATGGCAATTGTAGCCCACTCGAAAATACTAAAAGCTTTTGTCCCGATCGACAACCTGTTCTTTCAACGAGCTAAAGAAGGCCGTTTGGAGCGCTATTTCGACGTTTCACAAATGGACGAAGCCATGGCCTTTGTCAACGCGGTTGATTAAAAAAACAATACCCTCCCGCAGAAACTCAGGGGTGATGATTGTTACACAATTGTTGCCCCTGAATTATTTAACTCCTGACAATATGAATAAAGGACGACTGGAAGCATTTAGCGATGGCGTTTTGGCCATCATCATCACCATTATGGTACTGGAAATTAAAGTTCCACACGGACATGAACTGAGCGACCTAAAACCACTCATCCCGATCTTCCTGAGCTATGTTCTCAGTTTTATCTACATCGGAATTTACTGGAATAATCACCACCACATGCTGCAAACGGTGAAACACGTGAGCGGTGACGTACTTTGGGCTAACCTGCACTTACTGTTCTGGCTTTCGCTTATTCCGTTTGTCACCGGTTGGCTGGGAGAAAACAAATTTAAAGCCATGCCAATGGCATTGTACGGCATCATTCTGCTCATGGCTGCTTTGGCCTACTTCCTGCTGCAACGGCGAATCATTCGAAATCAAGGTGAAGGCTCCCTGCTTAAAAAGGCCATCGGCCGGGATATTAAAGGCAAAATCTCACCTGTTGTTTACCTTATTTCCATTGCCATGAGTTTTGTTTCGGGTTGGGCGGCCGGTGCAGGCTATGTTCTGGTTGCCCTGATTTGGCTGATTCCAGATCGCCGGATTGAACGGATACTGAAAGAAGAATGATGTATTGGCAAACAAAAAATCCGGAAACATGCGCTCCCGGATTCAAAAATATCTTTTCAACTTATTTTTCTAAAAAACAGCTTCAACAATTTTACGGGCATTATCCGACATCCCCATGGTGTACAAGTGCAAACTGGGCACTTTATTAGCCACCAATTCTTTCGACTGCTGAATCGCCCATTCGGTTCCAACAACTTTGGCATCGTCGTTATTTTTACATTTTTTCAGTTCCTTCACCAAATCCTGCGGCAAGTCGATACTGAAAATCTTAGGCAAAATCGTCAGATGATTCACATTGCTGATCGGCTTGATTCCCGGAATGATCGGCACATGAATTCCAGCCTCGCGGCATTGATTCACAAAATCGAAATAAACCTGATTATCGAAGAACATCTGTGTGACGATGTACTCGGCACCGGCATCAACCTTTTGTTTCAAATAAGTCAAATCGGTGTCGAAATTCGGTGCTTCAAAATGCTTTTCCGGATAACCGGCCACACCAATACAAAACTCCAACGGTGTTGTGTTTTTCAAATCCGGATCCAGGTATTTTCCTTTCCCCAAATCGACAATTTGCTTCACAAGTTCGTCAGCATTGCTATGTCCATTCGGGTCGGGACGAAATACGCTATCGGTTTTCAATCCATCACCGCGTAATGCCAGCACATTCTCAATTCCCATGAAATTCAGGTCAATCAGCACGTGCTCGGTTTCGCTTTTGGTAAATCCTCCACACAAAATATGCGGAACCACCGGAATACCGTATTTGTGCTGAATAGCCGCAGCAATAGCAACCGTTCCCGGCCGCTTGCGAACCACTTGTTTCTTAATCGATCCATCGGGCATTTCCTTGTAAATCATTTCATCACGATGTGTTGTGATATTGATGTACTTCGGATTGTAATCAATTAAACTTTCAATGGTCCGATAAATATTTCCGGCATCGTTTCCCTTTAACGGAGGAAGCAATTCAAATGAAAATACAGTCTTATTGCTTTGATTTATGATGTCAATAACTTTCATTGGTCAGTCTTGCATGTGGAAGTAGCGGAGCTACCGTGGTTTACTTAAAAATACTCTCGATCTTCTTTTGTGTTTTACTACTTTCTCGCTGAATTTGTTTTTCAACCGAATTATTGAAGTGAAAAAACATATCAAGTACAAACATAAGCACCATTCCAAGAACAAAAGCGATTACCGCTTTTTTAGTTGAACTATTCATTATCTCTAAATTTTTATCTATTAAACTCCTTTATAATTGATATTTACCGGCAGGAACTGCTCCACCAAATCAACCGAAACGTCTTTCCGTTTCGCGTAATCTTCCACCTGGTCTTTGCCTATTTTCTCCAGGCTGAAATACCGCGATTCCGGGTGAGCAAAGTACTGACCACAAACCGCAGCTGTCGGGTACATGGCGTAGTGTTCAGTTAGCTTGATGCCGATTTTCTCTGCTCCCAACAAGTTGAACAGGTTTTCCTTTTCGTGGTGTTCCGGACAAGCAGGATAGCCCATCGCCGGGCGAATTCCCTGGTAACGAACTTTCAATATATCATCCCACGTCAGATCTTCGTCCGGAGCATAAGCCCAATATTCGCGGCGAACTTTTTCATGCAAAAGCTCGGCAAAAGCTTCCGCTAACCGGTCGGCCAGTGCTTCGAGCATGATGGCTTTATAATCGTCATGATCGGCTTTATATTCAGCCATCCACTTTTCGATACCAATGCCTGCTGTAACAGCGAATCCACCGCAATAATCCGTTTTCCCAAGCTCTTTGGGAGCTACAAAATCTGACAAACAGAAGTTGGGCACACCAGGCTTTTTCTTCTCTTGCTGACGCAGGTGATAGAAACGCCCCAGTTCATCACCGCAGTCTTCGTCGTTGTAAAGCACGATGTCATCACCATCGGCCTGAGCCGGCCACAACCCGTAAACGCCGTTCGCTTGCAACATCTTCTTCTCAATGATTTCATCAAGCATGATCTGCGCATCTTCGTAAACTTTACGTGCTTGTTCGCCCTGAACTTTGTCGTCCAAAATTTCAGGGAAACGACCTTTCAACTCCCACACGAAGAAGAAGAAATTCCAGTCGATATACTTGCGAAGCTCTTCAATCGGGAAGTCAATCAACTCAACCAATCCCGTTTGCTTCGGTTTATAAATCTCATTCTTGCTCCAATCGGGTGTGAATTTGTTGGCACGGGCTTCTTCCAGCGTTAAATATTCCTTCTTTTTCCGCTGCCCGTGAAACTCCCTGATTTGAGCATATTCATCCTTAATGCCTTGAATGTATTCCTGATTACCGGATACCAAATTAGCCACGACATTCACCGTACGACTGGCATCTTTCACATACACAGCCGGATGAGAATACTGCGGAGCAATTTTGACCGCAGCGTGTATTTTAGACGTCGTTGCACCACCAATCATCAGCGGTAAGGTAAATCCCCGACGTTCCATTTCAGCAGCAACATTCACCATGATTTCGAGCGATGGCGTAATCAAACCACTCAAGCCAATCACATCAACCTTTTCTTTGATGGCTGTTTCCAGAATCTTCTCGGTTGGAACCATCACACCAAGGTCGATCACCTCATAGTTATTACAGGCCAACACAACACCCACGATATTTTTACCAATGTCGTGCACATCGCCTTTCACTGTAGCCATCAAAATCTTTTTCTGACTGCTCTGCTGGTTCTTGAATTTCGCTTTATCCGCTTCAATGTAAGGCAGCAAGTGAGCCACCGCTTTCTTCATCACCCGGGCTGATTTAATCACCTGGGGGAGGAACATTTTCCCGGATCCAAACAAGTCACCAACCACATTCATCCCGTCCATCAACGGACCTTCGATGATGTTTAGCGTGGGGCTGTAAAGCGGAATCGCTTCGTCCAAGTCTTCTTCAATATGATCGGGCAAACCTTTGACGAGCGCATGCTCCAGGCGTTTCACCAAGGGCAATTCACGCCATTCGTCCTTGCGCACCACTTTGCCTTCTTCAGCTTTCAGCGTTTGCGCAAAGTCGAGCAAACGCTCGGTCGCATCGGGGCGGCGGTTCATCACCAAATCCTCAATATATTCGAGTAAATCTTTGGGAATTTCATCGTAAATCTGCAACATCCCAGGATTCACAATCCCCATATCCAAACCGGCTTTAATGGCGTGGAACAGGAATACGGAGTGAATGGCTTCACGCACTACATTGTTTCCGCGGAACGAGAAAGACACGTTACTCACACCACCACTGGTCTTGGCATGTGGCAGATTGGCTTTGATCCAGCGCACCGATTCAATGAAATCGACTGCATAGTTGTTGTGCTCTTCCATCCCGGTACCGATGGTCAGAATGTTCGGGTCGAAGATGATATCTTCAGCCGGAAAACCGATCTTTTCAGTCAGCAGCTTGTAGGCACGGGTGCAAATTTCAACCCGTCGCTCGAAGCTGTCAGCCTGCCCTGTTTCATCAAAAGCCATGACCACAACAGCGGCTCCGTAACGTTTGATTTTCGAGGCATGGTCCAAAAACTCAGCCTCGCCTTCTTTCATGCTGATAGAGTTCACAATGGCTTTTCCCTGCAAACATTTCAGCCCGGCTTCAATCACATCCCATTTCGAGGAATCCACCATCACCGGCAGCTTGGCAATATCCGGCTCGGCCATCAGCAAATTCAGGAACGTCACCATTTCCTTGTGGGCATCAAGCATGGCATCGTCCAGGTTGACATCGATCACCTGGGCACCGTCTTCCACTTGTTCGCGGGCAACAGCCAATGCTTCTTCATATTTTTCTTCCCGGATCAGGCGGGCAAATTTGCGCGAACCCGACACATTACAACGCTCACCAATATTCACAAAGTTTGTTTCGGGCGTAATGGTTACCGGTTCCAGTCCGCTAAGACGGGTTAATTCGTCATTCTTTTGTTTCACATGAGGCTCGGCAGCCGCTGCAACTCCCGCAAATTTGCGGATGTGATCGGGCGTGGTACCGCAACAACCACCAATGATGTTCACGAAGTGGTGATCGAGGAAATCTTTGACCTGGCCAGCCATTTCTTCGGGCGTTTCGTCGTACTCGCCAAACTGGTTTGGCAGCCCGGCATTTGGATAGGCGCTGATGTAGAAAGGCGCCTTCTTCGACATTTCTTCCAAATACGGACGCATATCTTTGGCACCCAGCGAGCAGTTCAACCCAATGCTTAACAGGTCGATGTGGCGTACCGAGTTCAGGAAAGCCTCTACGGTTTGTCCCGATAAAGTCCGTCCGCTGGCATCGGTAATTGTACCCGAAACCATCACCGGCAAGCGCAATCCACGTTCCTCCAACACTTCCTCGATGGCAAACAAGGCGGCTTTTGCATTCAAGGTATCGAAGATGGTTTCTACCAAAAGCAGATCCACTCCTCCGTCGAGCAGCCCTTTCACCTGTTCGCGGTACGATTCCTTCACCAAATCGAAGGTTGTGGCGCGGTAACCCGGGTCGTTGACGTCGGGAGACAAGGAAAGTGTTTTATTGGTTGGTCCTAATGCACCGGCTACATAGCGCGGTTTATCCGGATTTTTAGCTGTAAACTCTTCGGCTATATCGCTGGCCAGCTTCGCCGATTGCTTATTGATTTCGTACACCCATTTTTCGGTGTGATAATCAGACTGCGAGATGCTGGTGGCATTGAAAGTGTTCGTTTCAATAATATCTGATCCCGCATCCAAAAATGCTGCGTGTATGCTTTTTACGATGTCCGGACGCGTAATCGACAACAAGTCGTTATTCCCGAACAACTCATTGGTTAATTCAGCAAAATCTTCGGTTCTGAAATCTTCCTCGGTCAGCTTGTACTTCTGGATCATGGTTCCCATGGCTCCGTCGAGTACCAGCACGCGGTGTTTCAGTTCTTCACGTATGTCTTTTTTTTGTGTCATCTTAAGAAATCAATTTCAATTCGTTATCACCATGAACCGCAATCTGGTCTTCCACAATTAAAACAGCAGCCGTCACTTCAGGCATTAGTTTCAGGTGTTTCAGCACTTTTTCCAGATCGCTCAACTTTTTCACCCGGTTACCAACTCCAACGGCCAAAGCTCCGGCGTCGGCTCCGTTTTTGGCCATGATCATCACGGCATCAGCCTTTCCGTGGTTAATCGGATGACCTTTGGTTCCCAAACCGGTTCCAATGCCAAGGGGCGTTTGTTCAGGCATCACTTCGAGGCCCATCAGGCCCGAATCTTCCAAATCGTCGGCAAAAATACTCACAATCAGCGAATCTCGAAGCTTTAAATACAAATCACCGCCATTTTCTACAATCAATTCGCCAATTTCGAACTTTTCGAGCAGTGCCTGACCAATCAATTCATTGAGCAAACCACTTCGGGCAGCCAGTGGTCCAACAGCTCCCAGTTCGGCCGAATGAGCCAATTTACGGATCGCTTCCGGTGCTGTTTCGGCAACAGCGCACGCTTTCAAACTCTTCCTAAACAGGGGATTTTCTTCCACGTAAGCCTTCAGCTCATCAACCGCTTTCGTCAACACCTGAAGGACTTCGACCTCCATGTCGGCCCGGTATGATTCAGGATCTACCCCCACCCAGACATCAGACTCCAAATATTCTACGACAAACGATTGAAAGCGATCCTTTGGAAAGCTATTCCGAAATGTTCTTGCTTCAAATAACATAGTATGATCAATTCATTTTTAGAATGAACCCGCAACCGTTCATTGAACGGTATTTTCGTGTTTTAGTTTAAAATTACAGGAAGTTTTACGGGCAAGTTCAGCGCCCGGGAAATCGGATACACGCGCCAGTCAGCGCATACAACTATTCGCATAGTGGCGGTAACTTAACTTGAAAAGCGATAAAATAGTTGTATGTCGTGTATTCATAGGTAAAATAAGTTTCAGATACAGCTTGCGCAACAAGCCGAATTTCCTGAGTTTAAATAATTGAGCTCAAATGTAATGGCAAAAGCCCTAATTTTCAAAACAAACACACCAATTGATTCGCTTTTTAAAGCTCAATTAACGCTTGTACTATTTAGAATGACAATAAATTATGCTTATTATACATATGCATTATCCCTAGCTTTATAAGGGATACAGCCCTGTCCGCCGGTGATTATATTTCAATAGCATTTGACAAAGTATTGACTTCCATCTGTCAACTCTTTAATTTTATGTAACAATCTGATTATTAAAACATGAAATTATGACCACCTCAGAAACAGGACACGAAAAAAATCTATCTCTTTATGAACAAATGATTGCCGAATTGAAAACCGAGACGGCTGATTACAATCCCCCTATAGACAAACTGAGTATGCTGAACCTGGAAGCCAATGTGGCTCCGGTGGCTGCTACACTGTCGGCTGTTCGAAGCTGCCTGGCCGACTACACTTTTGCCGTCAATGACCGGCAGACCGTTTATGCCGACATGGAGAAACGCGTTACGCGGGTGAACGACCTGCTGCCTATGCTTGGAGTTGATGCCCTGACCATTGCCGATATGAAAACCTTTTATGATAAGATTAAAGGGTATGCCGCGAATTCGACGCAAGGATTCGAACACCTGAAAGAATATTTCGATTCGTTCCTGTCGATGCTGAAAAAAATCAGCCTCTACGCGACCAACGACCCGACGTTGAGCACCACGGCCCTCGATACCCTGAGCGCCGATCTGCAGGTCAAAAATAACGCAACAGCCAATACCGATGCCGCCCTGAACAACGCCCGGGAGCTGCGAAACCAGGCGATGTATAATCCGCAAAACGGTATTGTCCCCCTTAGTAAAAGCGTCAAGCAATATTACAGATCGAAAGAGGGTGTCAAAGGCATCATGTACAAACGACTGGTCGCCCTGCTGAAACCGATGCGGTAACCAGGATCACTGCTCGTTTCACAAGACCGTCTACAGACAATACAAAGCCTTCTCCAGACGTCACCAAGATCAATACAGACGCTCCGAGACGTCATACAGCCGTTGCAAGTGTCTATACAGAATCTCCGGGAGGCTACACAGCCGTAACGGAAGCCTATACAGGCGTAACAACTGTTCGTACAGGCATAACGGAAGGCTTTACAGGCGTAACAGCCCTTTATACAGCCGTCGACATCGTCAATACAGGCTTCCAAACAGTTCGTACAGCCGCTAAATCCGCGGCTTCTGCTCACCGCTTCCACCTGCCGGAAGATACGTTTACCGTTTCTCAACCCAACTTAACCCAGCCAAATGATGGCAGCCCCAATAAAGAAATCCTCCCGCAGACCGACGACGCGAAAGCTGGTATCGAAGGCAGGCACAACCGCTACCGAACAACGGTTACAGGAAATACTGAACGGCGCACAATGCCCCCACCTGCTTTACCTGGTTCCGCAGCCGCTGAAAACGGAACTTCTTCGGCAAATTCCCGGTCCTGCTGAAATTAGACGCGGAAGAAGCCTGAAGATGGGTGACGACGAATTTTCGAAGCTCCAAAGCAGCTTACACCGGGAGCTGAACGAGACCACTGTTAGCCTGGGCGACAGCGGTCAGCAGGTTAGCATCGCCCGTTTTTTCAGGCATGTGGCCTGTCTGATGCAGCTCGATCGCCGATGCCGGCAAACATCGTTTCGGAACGCCGACGAGATTAGCCGGATGATCGGTGAAAAATTTCAGCTCAAACAAGCCTACAAGTCTGCCAAAGCTGCTTTAAACGAGCTGTGCCTGTACTGCGGGTTAATCTACTCCTGGCCGGAGACGCGCCTGATCTCCATCACACCGGTCATTCAGAACGGGCTGGCCGACCGGAACTTCGCCGGACTGGCCTTCGTGGTAGAGGAATGTTACAGCGAACAACAAAAGTTTAAACTGGGCGACATTGTCCGACCGGCTTTCCGCATCGGCTTGTCGTGCCGAAACAAGCAGATGAACTGGCTTCATCTAAACCAGTCGTTATTTGAAAACAGTCCGTATTCGGATGAAATCAAGCTACCGGTCTACATCCAGATTCATGCAACGAACCGCATGATTCAGCGGCTCGACATCATTGACCGCAAATACTTTTACCTGTACCTGATTTTGGCCCTGAAATCGCAAAAAGCCTTTCGGTATAAGCAGAAGACACTGATCGAATTGTCGATTTCCGGGCAGAAAGCTGGCTACCTGGTTTCGGCCATCGTCGACGACAAAATACTGATTAAGACCTTTCTGCTGTTGAGCGATCACGGTACGCCCGAGGGAGACCGGGCTCACCAACTGTGCGAACGTCACCAGGTCGATATGTCGCAGTGGAACACCGACCGCCTAAGCACGTTTAGCCAGTCGAGCTTAACGAGCGAACACAAACCGAAGTCGCTGGTGAGCAGTGCCGGGTGCCACAGTCTGTTCCAGATTACCCCATCCAGTACGGCCCATCCGGACAGGCACCACAGTACACTCGCCCTGTCACAGCTTCTGCAACCCGCCAAACAAGGCAAGCCCAAGTCGTTAACAGCATCCATTTAACTACCGCCCATGGCAAACCGAAAAAAGAAAAAAGCAAAGCAACATCCGCCGCGCCAACAAGACGAGCAAACCCGGATGAACGTGTATTTCCGCAATATGAAAGAAATACTGGCCCTTTGCGACTGCGCCGAAGTGGTCGACCTTCTTAATCCGTCTATGAAAAAAGTAGTCTATGACCTTCGACACTTTCCCATACAACTACAGCCCGAAGATGCTCCCGGACTTTGCAAAAACCACTTCAAAATAATCCGCCAGGAGTTGGACAGGATCATGCACCATACGACCATGTCACTAAAAGAAGGTGGCGTTGAAATCCCGGCTTACAGGTTTTACACGTATCTCCCGGTGCTGTTTGATGTGAAGAGCTGGCTGCAGGTCAGGAAGGGAGAAACCGAGAAGCAAATATGCTGTCTATTGGATGGCCATATCGATATTCCTAAAACTGAAAAACAATTTCGGGAAAAAATCAACCAAAACTGCCAAACACTCAGCTTATGCAAGTCGAGCCCACCCAACAGCCTGGTAGCTGTTTTTATGGAGCTCGTGGGCGAGCATGAACTGAGCCGCAGAAGAAACCGGCTTAAATTCACCGTAAAACATCGCAAACAAAAAATACGCTACTTCAAATTAAAGCAACAAATGCGTCCGACCTTCCGCCTGGGAATTTATACGCCAATGCAAGAACCGGCATGGTCTAAAGTTAACCGGTCCCTGTTCGAAAATATCCCTTTCGATCTGGAAGAAACCCTGCCGGTCTACGTCCAGTCGCACGCCCTCGAACGCTTGAGAGAACGAATCGATATCATCAACTTCGATGACCTTTTCATTTTTATGCTCGACAGTTTTATTGACCCAAAAGTTGTCCGCTGTGCTGGCTACTACCTGGTGGAATACCAGACCTTCTTAGGGAAAATGGGCTACTGGGTATCCCGGATTGTAGACGACGCCCTGGTCGTTATAACCTTCCTGTTTTTGACCGGAAACGACACACCCGAAGGCGAAAGACTGAATAAACTGAGCGGACTGTCGAAAATCGACATGCACTATTGGAACATAGATCGTCTAAGTACCTTTTACCATTCCGACCTGAAAGACAACCCGACTATGAAACAGCTGTTTTGCGATGCCGGTTGCGCTAATCTGTTCAATCTGGAAAGGTTTGACGAACAATTGTGTTCCAAACATTACCAACTGGCCGAAAAGCTTGTCAACTACCTGCAACCTGCCAATCAGAAAGACTTAACAGCTGTTACCGGTTAGCTGCAGCAAAGGATCCAAAACCGTCTCTGAAAAATATTTGTACCTTTGTATAAACTAAATCATCCCGGCGTCCGTTCTTTTAGCCGGTGTATTTAGCTTGAAAAGCTCTCCGTGTAACATGATCAAAAACTCCGGTTTTAACGCATGCTGATCATTCTAAATTCAATTATTAAATAACAGATTACTATGAAAACGAGAATTTTAATTATTGCTCTGGTGTTGCTAACGGGAACGGTTTTCGCTCAAGGTTCGGCCCCGCTGTCAAAAGGAGAAAAACAACTTAATTTTGGTCTGGGAGCCAGCGATCATGGTCTGCCGGTTTATGCCGGAGTCGACTTTGCTTTCCACAACGACTGGACTGCGGGTCCTGTGATTAAACTGGTTTTGGATGACGACACCCGTTTCGCGGCCCTCGGTCGTGTTGACTATCACTGGAACCGGTTGATGGAAATCCCTTCAAACTGGGACTTTTACCTGGGAGCCAACCTGGGTGTTTTAAGTGGTAACGGCGTTGATCTGAACCTGGGATTGCAAATTGGCGGACGTTACTACTGGAGTGAAAAGTGGGGCGTTAACCTCGAAATTGGTGGCGGTACCGGCTTTGATTCCGCCATTGGTGTTAGCATGAAATTTTAAGCTTCGCAACATATAATGCAGGAAGGCCGGTCAAAAACCGGCCTTTATCTTTTAAAAATAGTCGCCCAAACCTTCCGGTATAAACTCGTAAGTCATTATTTGCTGAAGCCCTGCATCCATCAGCTCGGCATACTTTCCTTTCCCTTCCAGCACCTGATCCAGAAGCGCTAAATGCCCGGCATCAAGCAAAAGCGGCAAAGCAGCAGCTGTTCTTTCGACCACCACTTCTTTCTCACCATTCAGATAAATGGTTTCGAAATCATTCATTCCGGTTGCCTGCGGAAAAATATGACTGACATGATACGCAAGCCAAACAGGTAATTCCAGTTCTTTTATTTTCTCAAATTGTTCCACGTGAAAATCAAGCCGCCCCGAATAAGCGTTGAAATTGGCTTTCCCGGCGGCAATTTCAGTGTCGAAAGCGTTTAAAACGATTTCCTTTTGATCGGGACTGATCTTCGTGAACAGGTTTCGAATGAATCCGTTTTCGGTCATCTGCTCCCACGGGTAAATCACAATCGGTGCGTGCTTCTTCCGGTTAGCCGACTTCTGATGGCGGTTTTTATACACAAACGAGCAGTAGTTGATTGGCAAATCAATGCCTTCGTCCAGGGTAAATTGAATGAGTCTCAAAGCGGTCAGTTCCGAGTCAATCACTGTTACCTTTTCGCCATGCGTGTAGGTGTAATCGTACTCAATCAACTCATTAAAATTGTAGGGAGTCAACCGCATCTGGTGAAAATTCAGGTGACTTAGCCCCAAATCTTTCAACTCGCGAATCTTTGCTTTCAGTAATTCTTCTTCCTGCGGAACAGCTGGAATCTCAACGGTCACAACGGGAATTTGTCCCACAGCCAGTTTCAGCTTATCTGTCTTGTATTCGGTAGCGCCAATATCGAAACGCATCTCGTTCAAGCCGGCTTGTTTAAAAGCTTCAACCTTTTCGGGGGTCAGCAAAATGCCGTTGGTGTACAGCCAAACATACACCTCGTCGCCAAAAGCAGCCTTAACGGCTTGCACAAACGCAAGACTTTTCTCAAAGGAAATCAGCGGTTCTCCGCCGGAAATACTCACGCCTTTAAACCCGAACTCACGGATATATTCGACATAGGCTTCCGGCTCATCAAATACGAGCGTATTCGTCTCCGGCCGGGCCAAATCGGTTTGCTGCGTCGGACAGTAAAAGCACTTTCCGTTACACAGATTGTTGATGAATAAACACGACCACTCCCCTTCGCCGCACAATTGGCAGCCACGCGAAAGCTTCGTCACATCAACTTTACTTTGATGAAATCCCCATTGAACGCGATCGCCGATAGCCGACAAAATTGCCTGCCGTTCGTTCATCGCGTTTGCAGCTTCATCGGGCGATGGGAACTTCAAATAGTTGTATTTCACCTGATATTCTTCCTGATTCCTCAGCAAGTGCCGCTGTTTTAAAGGCGTTAACCCATTCATTTAATACATCAAATAACTGCCGGCAAATGTAGGTTTAAATTGAATCGAAGATGCAAGCCCGAAAAATATTTCAAAACATGGATGATTCGCATCTGCAAACATTTGCACATCTTAGTTGTCTAAAGGATTAAAATCGTTAAAGTTCCGTTGAAATGAATGAAAGAATTGAAAGGGATACTTTAGGTGAAATAAAGGTTCCCGCCGACAAATATTGGGGTGCTCAAACCCAACGTTCCATTCAAAATTTTCCAATCGGGAAACCGGCGAGCATGCCGCTGGAGGTTATCCATGCCTATGCCATTTTGAAAAAAGCCGCTGCGATTACCAACCATGAACTGGGGGTACTTTCCGAATCGAAAAGAGATGCTATTGCCGCGGTTTGCGATGAAATTTCGTCCGGTAAACTGGACGACCAATTTCCGTTGGTGGTGTGGCAAACCGGTTCAGGTACACAAACTAATATGAATGTGAACGAGGTGATCTCGAACCGCGCGCATGTATTGGCCGGCAACAAACTGGGTGAAGGAAAACCTGCCATTCATCCCAACGACGATGTCAACAAATCGCAGTCGTCCAACGATACGTTTCCAACAGCCATGCACATTGCGGCCTGCACAAAACTGCTTGATCATACCATTCCGGCACTTGATGAATTGCGCGAAGCGCTGGAAGCAAAATCGCAGGAGATGATGAACATCGTGAAAATTGGCCGAACACATTGGATGGACGCTACTCCGCTAACCCTGGGCCAGGAGTTCTCAGGCTATGTGTCTCAAATTGAACACGGAATAGTCGCCCTGAAAAATACGCTGCCCCATCTCTTTGAACTTGCTTTGGGCGGAACAGCTGTCGGAACCGGACTGAACACTCCGGACGGATATTCATGGACAGTAGCTGAAAAGATCGCCGAGCTGACGGAATTGCCATTTACTTCGGCCCGCAACAAATTTGAAGCCCTGGCAGCACACGATGCGTTGGTGGAATCACATGGTGCACTGAAACAAATAGCTGTAAGTCTTCTGAAAATTGCCAACGACATCCGTTTAATGGCTTCAGGTCCGCGCTCCGGAATCGGGGAACTAATTCTGCCAGCCAATGAGCCCGGTTCATCAATCATGCCCGGAAAGGTCAACCCGACCCAGGCTGAAGCGATAACCATGGTTTGCGTACAGGTGATGGGAAACGATACGACCATGAGTATTGCCGGTTCCAATGGCTTTTTCGAACTAAATGTTTACAAACCGTTGATGATCAATACATTTTTACAGTCTGCAACGCTTCTCGCCGATGCCTGCAGAAGGTTCACAGCACACTGTGTAACAGGCATTAAAGCCAACACCGAACGCATTAACCAACATGTAGAACATTCACTCATGCTGGTTACCGCACTCAATACGCACATAGGTTACGAAAACGCAGCCAAGATAGCCAAGAAAGCGTATGCTGAAAATACCAGTTTAAAGCAAGCAGCCATTTCGCTGAACTTACTGACAGCCGAACAGTTTGACGAATGGGTTGTCCCGGAAAAGATGGTTGAAATGAATAAGCACAAAAATCCATGGTGGAACACAGAATCGGAATAATTTTCGAGAAATTTCTACCTTTGCAAAAATTTCTCTATTAGATGGAAAATCAACTGCAGATTTATAATACATTATCCCGTAAAAAGGAGGTTTTTACCCCCCTGCATCCAGGTAAAGTTGGGTTGTACGTGTGCGGCCCTACTGTTTACGGTAAGGCACACTTGGGACATGCGCGGCCGGCTGTAACTTACGACCTCTTATTTCGCTATTTGAAACACATTGGCTACAAAGTTCGCTATGTGCGCAACATTACTGATGTCGGCCACTTAGCCAACGATGCCGACCAAGGGGAAGACAAGATTGCCAAAAAAGCTCGTTTGGAAGAATTGGAACCAATGGAAGTGGTTCAGATTTATACCAACGACTACCACAAAAATATGGAGAAGCTGAATGTGCTTCCTCCGAGCATTGAGCCACGGGCAACCGGACATATCATTGAGCAAATTGAAGTGGTGGAGAAGATTCTGGCAGCCGGCTTTGCTTACGAAAGCGCCGGATCCGTCTATTTCGATGTTGAAAAATATGCCAAATCTTATCCCTACGGTGAATTATCGGGGCGCAAAATTGAAGATTTGCAAAGCAGCACCCGCGAATTGGACGGCCAGGATGAAAAGCATTCACCACTCGATTTTGCGATTTGGAAAAAAGCGACACCGGAACATATCATGCGTTGGCCATCAAAATGGAGCGACGGTTTCCCCGGATGGCATCTTGAATGTACTGCGATGAGCTGTAAATATCTCGGTGAAACATTCGATATTCACGGTGGAGGAATGGACTTGACTTTCCCGCACCACGAGGCTGAAATTGCACAGTCAAAAGCAGCCTATGGCAAAGATTCCGTTCGCTATTGGATGCACAATAACATGATTACCCTGAACGGACAAAAGATGGGAAAATCGTTGGGGAATGCCATTTCGCTGGACGAGTTTTTCAGCGGCGATCATCCGCTTTTGGACAAAGCTTACGATCCGATGACCATCCGCTTCTTCATGCTGATGGCGCATTACCGCAGTACGCTTGATTTCTCGAACGAAGCCTTGCAAGCTGCAGAAAAAGGCATGGAACGTCTGTTAAAAGCAACAGAAACGCTTGAAAAGCTGAATTCCGGCGATTCATCCACAGTGAACATCGCTGAGTTGACAGCAAAGTGCTACGTGGCCATGAACGACGATCTAAACACTCCAATTACCATCGCTCACTTGTTTGATGGTGTGAAAATGATCAACTCGATTGCAGATGGAAAAGCAAGTATTTCGGCTCAGGATCTGGAAGACCTGAAAGCATTTTATTCAACCTTCGTTTTCGACTTATTTGGTTTGAAAAAGCCGGGCGAAGAGAGTGGCGCCAATATGGAGGCTTTTGATTCAGCTATTGATTTGTTATTGCAGTTGCGCCAGGATGCAAAAGCAAACAAAGATTGGGCTACAGCCGACAAAATTCGCAACGAACTGACCAACATTGGATTTGTAATTAAGGACACGAAAGATGGCTTCAGCTGGGAGCTGAAATAAGTCTGCAACAAAATATAACAACCCTTGCGATTAGTCGCAGGGGTTTTTTCATGCTCATTTGTCACTTTTATGCTACTGCAAAAAGCTTACTTTTGCCTGTAGTTGTTGCGTATGAACTGCTTAAAATAACATCATGCCTGTATCCCGATTCGGTGTTTCATTGGAAGAAGATTTGCTGAAAGCATTGGACGAATATGTGAAAGAAAACAATTTCGCGAATCGTTCGCAAGCCATCCGTTTCCTCGTGGAAAAAAACCTTGTGGAAAAAAAATGGAAGTGCGACAACCTGGTAGCCGGAGCCATCACCTTGGTTTACAACACGAAAAAGAAAGAGATTCGCTCCAAAATTCAGGACATTGAAGCCGAGAATACGGAAATCATTCTTTCCTCTCAAATCTTTCACATCAATCCCGAAAATTGTATGGAAATAGTCGCTGTTCGGGGTCCTTCTTTCAAATTAACCGAGCTATCCGATCAGCTTATTGCCATCAAAGGAATTCAGCATGGGAAACTGATTATGAGTAAAGTTGATTAATCATTCACCTGTTTCGAAAACAACAATAATAACCGTATAGCATAATTTAAAATCATGAAGAAATTACTGATCCTTTTGCTCATATCAATTGCCCTCGGTGTTGAAGCTCAAGTTGCCCCTATCTACAATCCGAAGGCCGATGCCCAAGTCGAAATAGACGCTGCCGTAAAACAAGCTTCAGTCGAGGGAAAACATGTTTTTCTGCAAATCGGAGGGAATTGGTGTGTTTGGTGCCGCCGGTATCATCAATTCACGGCTGAAGATCCGGAAATCAGCGAATATATTGCAGACAATTTTGTAGTTGTGAAGGTGAATTACAGCAAAGAAAATAAGAACGAAGAAGTACTTGAAAAACTTGGATATCCGCAACGCTTTGGCTTCCCTGTTTTTGTGGTTCTTGACAGTAAAGGAAACAGAATCCACATCCAAAATTCGGGCTATCTGGAAGCTGACGGAGGCTATGATAAAGACAAAGTTCTCGGCTTCTACAAGCAATGGTCTCCCGCTGCTCTCGACCCGAAAAGCTACGAAAAGTAGTCGTCGAAACATGATTTTCATTCTGTATTATCCCTTTAAATTGCTCTAACTTGCGAGTAATTTAAAGGGATTTTTCATGAAACGAGCTTTCTAAAAGGACAGTAAAATCCAACATCAAAACCCGTTAGCATGTGAGTTCCACTAACTGAACACAACACAAACCGTTTACTGATGAAGGCAATTGTAAAAAGTAAAGCAGAACGCGGCCTTTGGTTGGAAGATGTTCCCATGCCATTTGTTGGTCCGAACGATGTACTCATTAAGGTGAAAAAAGCCGCTGTTTGTGGCACCGACCTGCACATTTACAAATGGGACGAATGGGCCCAAAACACCATTAAACCTCCGGTTATTATTGGACACGAATACATGGGAGAAGTTGTTGAAACCGGCTCCGAAGTCGACCGGGTTCAAGTAGGTGAACGAGTAACGGTCGAGGGACATATTTCTTGTGGTTTTTGCCGCAATTGCCGACGCGGTCGCCAGCACATTTGCGATCACACTTTAGGGATTGGCGTTCAGCGTGATGGTGGGTTTGCTGAGTACATTTCGGTTCCTGCCAAAAACGTTTTAAAAATCGACAGTCGAATACCCAATGAAATCCTATCCATCATGGATCCGTTGGGAAATGCTACACATACTGCCCTCTCCTTCCCGCTTTTGGGTGAAGATGTATTGATCACCGGAATCGGAGGCCCGATTGGAGCCATGGCTACGGCCGTCTGCCGCTTCGCAGGAGCCCGTAACATAGTTGGAACAGATTTGTCTCCCTATCGCCGCAAATTGGCCCGGAAAATGGGCGCAACGCTGGTTATCGATCCGATGAAAGAAAATATCCGGGAGGCCATGGGATCGCTGGGTATGGTCGCGGGTTTCGACATTGGCCTCGAATGCAGTGGTTCCCCGATTGCGTTTAACGATATGGTCGAAAATATGTACAATGGTGGTAAAATATCGCTTCTTGGATTACTTCCACAGAAAACACAAATAAACTGGAGTAAACTGATTTTTAAAGGACTGACACTAAAAGGAATCTATGGGCGTGAAATGTACGAAACCTGGTATCACATGGAGATGATGCTGACTACCGGCCTGGATATCTCTCCGGTAATTACACACCGTATGAAAGCCGATAATTTTCAGGCTGCCTTTGATATTATGGAAGAGGGAAACTGTGGGAAAATTATTCTGGATTGGGAATAACAGAAAAGTGAAAACTAATTCTTTTACAGGGAAAAGCGCTTACTGAGTGTAAACTCCAGAAAACTTGTTCCGTTAGAGATTTGTAAGCTGTTAAAATTGATATCGGAATTAAATTGATTCTGAATATAAGTCGCTCCTAAATAGAATCCGGAAAAATGATAGCCTCCGGCAACCCGGATTGACGCCCCAATACCCGGCTTACTCTGAATTTCACTATCTCCTTCACTAAATCCTAACTCATTATAGCGATATCCGAACTGAGCAGAAGCCGATCCGGTTAAAATAGCCCTTCGAAAAGGAACCAACGAATAGGCGTAGCCCGCACTTCCATAAACAGAATAGGATTGAAAATCATACAAACCCATAAAACCGGGAAAATATTCTTCACCCAAGTCATCTGAAATCAAATTAACATCGCCACCAATCCGGTAATAACCGACACTGCCTCCAAAAATAATGGATCCTGCACTTCTTAATTGTAAGTCAGTCTGATTAAACGCCGCCTTGTACGAAAAACGATTGTGGTTTAAAACGAACGTAAAATTGGCCCCGAGATTGTCTGTTTGAACATCGCCGCGAACCTGGTACAAACGACCATCTGACGACAAATCGCTGGCATTTTTCCCATTCAACGACAAATAATAACCACGGGTTCTTAGAGCGAGAACATCCACAATAAACGCTCGAGAAATTAAATACGACTGCAGGCCGAAGCTGGAAGATTGCCCGTATTTGTCTTCGTCGGTATAACTAACGGGTAACTCAGCACCGATTTTGAGTCCAAACCATTTATAATTTACGCCAGCTCCGAGTTTAAAGTGATCGTTTGAACGATATACCAGGTTTAAATCATTAAATCCATTTGTGATCATCGCATGATTTCCCTTATCCGCTGAATACAAGCGAACAATTAAATCATCGTAATACGATTCTACATAGTTAGGATCGTAATTTAATTCTGACAATTCCGGTGCTGACTGCGCATGAAGCAACCTCCCTGCAACTATAAGTACAAGAAGAACAATTCCCTTTTTCATCCAATCTTTTAAACGTCCAACTCAAGCCATACCGGACAGTGGTCTGAATGAACCACTTTAGGTAATATCCCAGCTGAATTAATTTTATCTTTCAATGGTTCGGTAACCATGTTATAGTCGATTCGCCAACCTTTATTTCTCTCTCTTGATCCTGCCCGATAACTCCACCACGAATAATGATCCGGATCCGAAACAATTTCCCTGAAGCTGTCAATATAGCCGAAATCGACAAACTGCTGGAACCACTCCCTTTCTTCAGGAAGAAAACCAGAGGTGTTTTGTTGCTTTTCCGGATTATGGATATCAATCCACAAACGACAAATGTTATAATCGCCCGAAATAACCAGTTTTGGCAAGCTTTCACGCAACTCATTCAAGTACGCTGTAAAATCGGCCAAAAAATCCATTTTATAGACCTGTCTGGGACCTCCGGTTGTTCCCGAAGGGAAATAGGCGCTAATAACCGAAAAATCGCTAAAATCGGCTCGAATCACTCTCCCCTCACGATCGTACTTCTCATTACCAATTCCCTTTTCGACATGCAAGGCAGGTTCTTTACTCAAAATAGCCACGCTGCTGTAGCCCGGCTTCACTGCAGAGAAGCTATAAAAATGATAACCTAACGATTCAAATTCAGACTCACTCATTTGCCCGGCCTTCGCCTTGGTTTCCTGCAAACAAATAACATCCGGATCTTCAGCTTCAAGCCAGGTTAAAAAATCTTTCTTTATTGCAGCACGAATGCCATTAACGTTATAGGATAGAATACGTTTCACAAATTTTCGTAATTTTGATAAATCTTTTCAAAAATAACAGAAACAATTAACTCAGAAAACCCAGTGAATAAAGGCATCGTCATAAAATCAACCGGTAGTTGGTACAGTGTCAAATCGGAATCCGGCCAAATTATTGATTGCAAGATCAAAGGGAATTTTCGCATCAAAGATATTAAAAGTACCAATCCAATTGCTGTCGGAGATCATGTTCAGTTCCGCCTTGATGAACAAGACGAGGATGATACCAATAAAGCTGTCGGTTTGATCACTGAAATTGCTGACAGAAAGAACTATATTGTCCGCAAAGCGCCCAACCTATCGAAACAATCTCATATTATTGCAGCAAACATCGACCAAGCCTTTCTTGTCGTTACCATTAACTACCCAATCACCACAACAACTTTTGTTGATCGGTTTTTAGCTTCAGCAGAAGCCTACAGAATACCTTGTACTTTGATTTTCAATAAGATAGATAGGTTCAACAAAGAGCAGATTGCACATTTAGATGATTTAATTGAAACCTACCAAAACATTGGATACCGTTGTCTAAAAACATCGACTAAGAAAAACATCGGACTAGATACCTTGAAAAGTTGGATGACCGGAAAAATAAATGTTTTCTCTGGTCATTCAGGAGTTGGTAAATCTTCGTTGATCAATAAAATTGAACCGAGAGTTAATTTAAAAACAAAAGAAATTTCGGAGTACCACTTATCGGGTATGCACACTACTACATTTTCCGAAATGTTTGAATTGAGTTTTGGCGGTTACATAATCGATACTCCAGGGATCAAAGGTTTTGGAATGCTCGATATGGAAAAAGAAGAAATTGGCCACTACTTCCCCGAAATTTTTGAGCGATTGGAAAAATGCCAGTACTACAATTGCACTCACACACACGAACCGGGTTGCGAAGTAAAAAAAGCGGTCATCGAAAATGAAATTGCTGAAAGCCGCTACTATTCTTACCTCGGCTTACTCCAATCAGATGAAAAGTACAGAAATTAAGCTAGATGCTTCCATAAAAGAAACCCGTTTTAGGCGGGCTTTTTCATGTAAAATCAATTCTATTTCAAGTCTTTATCTTAAAATAATCGAATATTTTAGTGGCACGAGAATCGCCTATTTCTGCAGACACTGTATCGTAGGTCTGTTTTTTTAGATTCTCGAGGCTCTTAAATTTACGCAAAAGGTGTTGAATCGTCTTTTCACCAATTCCTGGAATATTGTCAAGTTCAGATTGAATAAAATTCTTCGAACGCTTCTGCCGATGAAAAGCAATCCCGAATCGATGAGCTTCATCTCTTGCCTGCTGAATTACTTTTAAAGTTTCTGAATTCTTATCGAGGTACAACGGTACCGAATCTCCCGGGAAGAAAATCTCTTCCAATTTTTTTGCAATTCCTATAATCGGAATTTTACCCCGAAGCTTTAATTTACCGAGCGCTTCCAATGCTGCACCCAATTGCCCCTTTCCCCCATCGATAATAATTAATTGCGGCAAGGGCTTATTTTCTTCAACCTGTCGTTTATACCTCCGGTAAACTATTTCTTCCATCGAAGCAAAATCATTTGGCCCCTCTACGGTTTTGATATTAAAATGCCGGTATTCCTTTTTTGCGGGTTTTGCATTCTTAAAAACAACACAGGCTGCAACCGGATTTGTTCCCTGTAAATTCGAGTTATCGAAACATTCAATTTGAACCGGCAATTCCTTTAATTGAAGATCCTTTTTTATCGTCTCTAAAATTCGATTTGTACTTTGAGCCGGCTTTGAAAGTGCAAACTGCTTTTCCTTTTCAAGTCGAAAATACTTAGCATTTCGAATCGATAAATCCATCAACTTCTTTTTGTCTCCACGAATAGGAACTCTAAAATCAACCCCTTCAAGCGAAATAGTAGTTTTAAACGGAACGAGCAATTCTTTCGCATTACTGAAAATCTTCTGCCGAATATCGACAATTGCATATTCCAACAATTCTTCCGCCGATTCATCGAGGGCTTTTTTTACCTCCATCGTATAAGTTTGAATGATCGCCCCATTGATTACTTTCAGGTAATTTACAAAAGCTGATTTCTCAACAACTTCTATCCCGAACACATCAACATCTGTAATTGTAGCACTAACAACAGTCGATTTATTTTGAAATTTCTCCAGACTTTCCAATTTTTCTTTCACCTGGTTTGCTTCTTCAAACTGATAATTTGCTGCGAAGTCCTTCATCATTTCCCGAAGATATTTGATAACCCCGGAAATATTTCCTTTCAAAATATCCTTAATTTCATCGATATATTTTAAATAATCACTCTCATTCTGGAAACCTTCGCAAGGCCCCAGACAATTCCCAATATGATATTCGAGGCAAACTTTATACTTCCCGGCATTAATGTTTTCTTTCTGGAGATTCAAACCACACGTTCTGAGTTTATATAAGCGGCGAAATAAATCAAGCAAAGTCCGAACAGCAATTACAGAAGTGTAAGGTCCAAAATAAACCGAGCCATCACGAATAACATTCCGGGTTTGAAACACCCTTGGAAACGCTTCATTTTTGATGACAATCCAGGGATAGGTTTTATCATCTTTCAAGCGAATATTATACCGTGGCTGATATTTTTTGATGAGGTTATTTTCCAATAAAAGGGCATCCTGTTCCGTTTCAACAACCATGTGTTTGATGTCGTAAATATTCCGAACAAGCAATGCCGTTTTCCGATTATCGTGATTTTTGGAAAAATACGAAGAGACTCTTTTCTTTAAATTTTTAGCCTTCCCTACGTAAATAATCTTACCCGAATTATCAAAATACTGATAAATTCCTGGTTGATCCGGCAACACAGAAACCAGTTTTTTCAACTCATCAATCCGATCATTTGCACTTGAATATTTCAATCGATTTCGATTTTATAATAAATAAAAATAGCTTGTAAAATTAATCACAAGCCTATTTAATACGATCCTCTAAAGGACAAAAATATAAATTAATATTCCACTAAACTATGCGTTTCATATTCTGATAAAATCTTCTTATTACCGTTTTCGATAAATTTCAAATCGCAAATAAATGAGAAATAAACTTGCTTCACATTCATCTGTTGAACCAATTTCAAAGCAGCTAAAGCAGTGCCTCCGGTCGCCAATAAATCGTCATGAATCAACACCACATCATCTTCAGAAAGGGCATCCAAATGCATCTCTATTGTGTCTGTTCCATACTCCAATTCGTATGATTCATGAATCGTTTCAGACGGCAATTTCCCCTTCTTTCGAGCGGGAACAAAACCTGCATTCAAACAATAAGCTACAGCCTCGCCAACAATAAATCCACGAGATTCCAACGATACAATCTTTGTTATTCCCCGGCCATTAAAATAAGAACTCACTTCATCAACTACCGTTTTGAAAGCCATTTCATCTTTCAACAGTGTGGTAATATCCTTAAAATTAATCCCCTTTTCAGGGTAATCCGGAATTTCGCGGATATACTTTTTAAGATCCATAATTATATTTTTACCGTGTTCCACGTGGAACACTACCTTCCTAGCATGATTAAAAGAACATTAATGTCGGCAGGACTGACGCCCGAAATACGACTTGCTTGTCCAATTGTTTGAGGTTTGATTTTCGTCAATTTCTGACGAGCCTCTGTAGAAATTGTGTGTATACTTTCGTAGTCAAACTTGTCTTCAATATTAATATTTTCAAGCCTTTTGAACTTATCCGCGATCTGCTTTTCACGTTCAATATAGCCCGAATATTTGATCAAAATTTCGGCAGATTCGAGTATTTCTTCATACCTGTTTTCGGGTATGTTCTTCAAAAAATTCTTGAATGGAGTGACAGGCTCGATAACATCGAAAATAGAAATTTGAGGTCGAGAAATAACATCTTTCAACTTCACACCTTGCTTCAATGGACTCGTATTTTTCCCCTCTAAAAGTGCATTTATAAACTGTGGCTTGATCGAAAAATTAGAAACAAAATCAACAACCTGATCACGATAATTTGTTTTCTCACGAAGCAAATCCATTCGTTCTTGAGTAGCCAAACCAAGCTCAAATCCTTTTGGAGTTAACCTGGAATCGGCATCATCCTGCCGCAAAAGAATCCGATATTCTGCTCTGGAAGTAAACATCCGGTAAGGTTCATCAACACCCTTTGTAACCAAATCATCAACCAAAACACCAATGTAAGCTTCATCCCTATTCAATACGAAATCGGGTTTCCCATTCGACTTTTGATGTGCATTAATACCGGCAACTAAACCTTGGGCAGCCGCTTCCTCGTACCCTGTTGTTCCATTAATTTGACCAGCAAAATACAGGTTAGAAATAAGCTTTGTCTCTAGTGTATGATACAATTGTGTCGGGTCAAAATAATCATATTCGATCGCGTAACCGGGCCTAAATATCTTAGCATTTTCTAATCCGGAAATCAAACGCAACGCTTTATATTGAACATCCCAAGGAAGTGATGATGAAAAACCATTCAAATAATACTCAATTGTCGACTGACCTTCCGGCTCCAAAAACAATTGATGTTGTAATTTCTCGGCAAAGGTTACGATTTTCGATTCAATACTTGGACAATACCGAGGACCTGCCCCTTTGATCGTTCCGTTGTACATTGGAGAGTCTTCAAAGCCAACTTCCAGTGCTTTGTGAACTGATTCATTGGTATAAGTAATCCAACAACTGCGTTGTTTCAAATCAGACTTTTCGTGCGGCAAATAGGAAAATTTATAGTATCCTTTGTCGCCTTCTTGTTCCTCCAATTTAGAAAAATCGATCGTTCTACCGTCAATTCTAACGGGAGTTCCGGTCTTTAACCGACCAGTTACAAACCCAGCTTCGGCCAACTGATCGCTGATAAAATAAGAGGCAGACTCCCCTATCCTACCACCTTCCATTTGCGATCGCCCAACGTGCATCAAGCCGTTCAAAAAGGTTCCATTGGTTAAAACAACCGTCTTGGCTAGAAACTCTACACCTATCTTTGTGCGAACGCCTGTCACTTTTCCATCCTCCAATAAAAGATGAATAACAGCATCCTGCCACAAATCGAGGTTGTCAATCTTTTCAAGCTCGCTACGCCACTCTTCTGAAAACCGCATCCGGTCGCTTTGCGAACGAGGACTCCACATGGCAGGTCCTTTAGACCTGTTTAGCATGCGAAATTGTATCGATGTGCGATCGGTGATAACACCGGTATAACCTCCTAACGCATCTATTTCGCGTACAATTTGTCCCTTAGCAATTCCACCAATTGCGGGATTACAGGACATCTGGGCGTACTTACCCATATCCATTGTTATGAGCAAAGTTCTCGATCCCAAATTGGCCGCTGCTGCTGCAGCTTCACATCCGGCATGGCCTCCCCCTACAACAATGACATCATATAATGGTAACATCTGACTAAATTTTAGAGCCACAAAATTAATAGAAAAGGTTAGATTAGAAAAGGTTAGAAAATCGCCAAATATTGATCTTCTTTTTGAGTCATAACGATTTTCTCGTCCGGTTGTTTATCTGGATATCCTAACAAGTGTAAAACTCCATGAACTAAAATACGCCTCAACTCTTCTTGAAAGGAGACCTGAAACCTGGTAGCGTTCTCTGAGACACGGTCTACACTGACAAAAATATCACCTGATATTTTATCATCTTCTACATAGTCAAAGGTAATAATATCGGTATAATAATCATGATCTAGATATTCGCGGTTAACCTGAAGCAGATACTCGTCACTACAAAAAATGTAGTTGACAGATCCGGTAATCTTATTTTCTGAGCTAATGACGGAAGAAATCCAAGATTTAACTTTTCTTCTTGGTAATTTTAGAGGTTTTACATCCTCATGATAAAAGAGTATGGGCACGATCGAGTTTAAATTTTAATTGGATAACAGATCCATTATTTTTGAAATTAACTTCATCTACTAAATTGTGAATAATGAAAAGCCCTCTCCCACCCTCAAGTTTGATGTTTTCATTTGCGGTTGGGTCAGGAACCTTTGTATAATCGAAGCCATTCCCTTCGTCATGCACTTCGAACAAAGCAGCCTCATTAGTAATTTCAGCAAACAAAGAAACGTATTTATTTTCGTCTAATTTATTTCCGTGATTAATGGCATTATTCACCGATTCACAAACACCCAGTGTAATAAAAGCAACCTGCTTCGAGCTCAACTTACAAGCGCCCAAAACATCATCAATGAAATCTTCTACTTCTTTGAGATAGATAAAATTTGAAGGTATGCGTATCGACTTTTTCAAACTTACTTATTTACCTGATTCATATAATTTCGAAATTTCTGTTCGTAGAAACTTCGAAGGCGAAAATTATTGTATAAGATTTCCTGCTCCTTATTTTTCTCTTTGTTTTTATACTCTAAAAACATATCAGGGTTACTGTAAAAAATCTGTTGCGCGGTCTTCGATTCCCGTTGATCATCAACATCACGTTCCATGTCCGCTTTTTCCGCTTTTAACAAGCGATCCAGAATCAAATTTTGACGAGTAACCATGTTATCAGTCAGATTTTTTTGAATTAAATCGACTCTATTTTGTTCAATAAGCTGATCAATCGCTCTAAGTTGTTCTTTTGCAGAACTTCCAACTCCCTCATCCATTAAAAGATCACCAATCATCTGTTTCATCTTTTCCTGCTGAAGCAGAGATTTCCCTATCTGTTCATTCAAGTGCCCTTTTTCGCCATTTTTCAAACTCTCAATCATACGCTGCAACTGATCCTTCAAAGACTGTTGCGTGTCCTTCAATTTCTGCATCGAACTTTTCCCGCCCTTCCCGGGTTTATCACATTCCTGATCACCGGGCATCGAATTAGCCATTGCCTTTTCTAAGTTTTCCAATGCCTCGCTTAAGAACAAAGAAAGTTCATTTAATGCTGTCATAGTATTTTGCTGAAATTTAAGAACAGTTCCGGTTGATCCTTCCTTTAAATCATCAATCGATTGATGAATAGAATAGTCAACTTTCATCAGCTCACTACTAATTTTAGAATCAATAGCCGGAGTCCTTTTGGCAAGAGCATATAGTGAATCTTCTATTTGCTTCGATTGTTCAAGAATAAGATCTTGCCTCTCTTGAACATCGTTTAGCAACGGATCACTAATATTGAGGTCACGTGTCAAATTTAAGATTTCTTCCTGATCTAGTGATACATAAATTAAATTCTTAAGAATTTGTTTTAAATTGGCGATGTCTTCGCCCTTCTGTTGCGCCTGGCTACTATTCAACATTTGCTTCACAGCAAAAGCCAAATTCTGTATTAATGACTTATTTTCAGATATTTGATCCGCTACTTTCTTTCTCTGTTTGCGACTGATGCTCTCCTTAATCTTTTCAAATTGATTTTTGATTTGATTTAACTCTTCGTTAACCGGAAACAGATTCATTGGTTTTTCCAATTGTTTATTCAACTCAAGAACCTCATCAATATCTTCTGAAATATCTTTAACTTGCTCGCTATTATGCTGTTCACTCATATCCAACTCATCGAATTCATCTCTTTCTAGAAGCTTTAAATTACTTCCCTCATTTTCAGCGAGATTATCCAACTGATTAACAATATCTTCTAACCTTTGCTCAACTTTAAGCCGCTTTAACATCTCCAAATTCCGATCCAACTGTTTGGACAAATCATCCATGGGAAAAGCCATTTTGTCCATCATCTCATTCAACCGCTCCTGATCAAAATTCTTAGATAACTCATTAAACTCATCGAATAATTCTTGCAACTCGTCAGTCATTAACTCATTCATCAATTGCTCAATTTGCTTTTGCTTATCCATCAACTCTTCCTGTTGATCGCCAAATGAATTATTCAAATTATTTTTCTGAGTATTCATCTGCCCTAACTGATCCAACGACTCCTGAAGCTTCTCGCGCTTCTTCAAAATATTTTGAATAAACTGCTGCTTATCCCAATCACTCAGATTATCTGAAATACTTCGATACTTAAGTTCTTCTAAATCCCTTTTTATGTCCTCTGTTATTGATTTGCTGTCATCGAACAGATTTTCTAGATCATTCAAATACTCTTCGTTAACTTCTGCTAACTTTTGTCTGTCCAGCAGTTGAAAATTAAAAACCTCAGATGTGCTTTGCTTAAATCGATGTACGGCGTCGTTATCGCGAACAGTAAAATAATAACTAAAAGATTCACCTAATCCATCAAAGTCTTTAAAATCTATATAATAGAAAAACTCCTGCACATTTAGCGATGGAATGACCGGAATCACTGAAGCACTGTCGAGCTCTGTATTTTTAATGTTGAAAACCAAATCTTTAAATCCGTAATCGTCAGCAATTTGACCTTTAAAGTAAAACCGATTCAAAGAGACCGAATCCTGAATTTGAACAACTTTAATTTCAGGGAAAAGGTCAGGAATTACCTCTATATCAAACGCAATGAGTTCCTTTCGATGCACAAACTCATTATCCAAAATAACGCTATATGACTTATCATTCAACACAATACATTCAACAGAAAACTCGTCTCCCTCTTTCACACCTGAAATGAAATTTCCTTCCATAGAGAGTTCTAACGAATCAGTATCGGCTGTTATGAATTCCCATCTTACCTTGCTGCCAACAGGTACCTTTAAATCACCAACATCTTTGAATTCCAGATCAGGCAAATTCGTGTAATCCGGAACATCTACCTGTACTTTATATGTTAGAAGAATGGGATCCGGAATCACCTCAATTTGAAAGTAGTCCGAAGCATATCGTAAATCAGTAAAATAAACCGGAAACGAACTTTGTACATTATCGAAGGTGTAAGTAAACAAGGAATCTTCATGGCTCATCAAAAAATTATTACCACCGATATTAACATACAAATTATCCGGCAACTTCTCGCCAACACAATATACCGATAGCGTTACAACTCCACCCCTTTTTACCCGTGCAGACTTGCCTCCGATTACGAACTGAAATGGAGCAGGCTTCACAAACACCTGATTAAAATGAACCAACCGGAAACCAGCCTTGGAAACCAGACCAGGAAAAGACATTCCAACAACAAAAAATAAAACAATTGACACTACAAGAACGCTAACGTTACCCTTAATCAACTTAAAATTGAAATAATTACGAAACTCAAAGGGTGATAAAGACTTAATTTTCTGATCAATACTTGAAATAATCAGTTGATCATCCTCATCCATTTGTCCTAACTCCACAACGTTGATCAGATGGTCCTTTAATTCCGGAAAATGACTGCTTACGAGTTCCGCCTCCTGATTTAAGGTAAATCGCTTGAGTCCCGAAAAATATAAAAGAGATATAAAAAGATATCTAAATCCAATATAACAGAATAACGATATTAACCCAGTCATAAAAACAATTCGCCATAAACTGCTAGTATAAACTTGCAACTCAATAAATAAAACTACTGATATATAAATAGTTATTATAGATATTAACAACAAAAGTCCCTTAAACAGCTGAAGTAAGAAATACTTTTGGCTGTACTTTCTAAGTTTTTCAACAAGCAAACTATAGTTGTTAATCATGATTCTTAAAATACTAAATTACAAGGTAAAAATACAGGGAAAAATTGTTAATTACTCAGGAATAACTGTTGAAATAAAAACAGAAAAATGTTACCAAATTATTTCCTAAATCCTAAATTAATTTTAATCGAGATGAATTATTGAAAACACAAAATCTAATTTTGTAGAAAGAATCCATAGTTATTGAACAGCCAAAAGCGTTTCAAACGATTAATAAAATCAATACTTTTATTTAATCAACAATTGTTAATTACTATTAAAAATCATTGACTATCAGAAAATAGAACTGTTAATTTGCCGTTAACAAAACAAGAGAAATACCGAAGACTGAAAAAAGCAAGAACAATTGGAATATTTTATCAAAGGAATTAACAGGCTATCATTATTAATATTCTTCTTTTTAAAGAATAAAGAAATATAATAATAGAAATAAGTTTTGTTAGTAGGGTTTCCTTTTGGTTTGAAAACGGATTAATTTTGAAACGGTTTAACTGGTACGTGAATGAATGAGAAGCTATCCATATTGCTAGTGGAGGATAATGTGTTGAATCAGAGGATTGTAACTTTCAGTTTAAAAAAGTATAACCATACCGTGGAGATTGCTAATAATGGACTGGAAGCGTTGGAAGTTTTTAAAACACAGAAGTTTGATGTTATCCTGATGGATATCATGATGCCTGTAATGGATGGTTTAGAAGCTACTTTAAAAATCCGTGAATACGAAGACACGAACAACATCGCAGATAAAACTCCTATTATTGCTGTAACAGCCAATACAATGGACAATGATCGCGAAAAATGTCTTTCTTACGGAATGAATGAGTTTATGGCTAAACCATTTGATGTTGAGAAACTTGCGCATATTTTTAGCGAACTTAGAATTAATGCTGTGTAAGTTCGTTTTATCCCGATCCGAAATAAAATTATATTTGTTCTTTAAAGCGAAGGAATAATTTTATGGCGGATCCCATTGATTTACACAACCAATCTTTTTCTGAACGAGACAATGACGTCGATAAACGTCTTCGTCCCCTGTCGTTTCACGACTTTAAGGGACAGGATCAGGTTGTCGAAAATCTGAAAGTCTTTGTTCAGGCAGCTAAAATGCGTGGTGAAGCCTTAGACCATGTTCTTCTTTTCGGCCCTCCCGGACTCGGAAAGACTACCCTGTCGAATATTATTGCAAACGAGTTAGGCGTAAGCTTGAAACTTACATCTGGTCCTGTATTGGATAAACCAGGCGATTTAGCCGGGCTTTTGACCAACCTCGAAGACAGAGATGTTTTGTTCATCGACGAAATACACCGTTTAAGCCCCATAGTCGAAGAATATTTGTATTCGGCTATGGAGGACTATAAAATCGATATAATGATCGATAAGGGCCCCTCAGCACGCTCAATTCAGCTCGAATTAAATCCCTTTACCCTCGTTGGTGCGACGACACGATCAGGTTTGCTCACAAGTCCTCTTCGCGCCCGTTTTGGTATCAAGTCGCATTTTGAGTACTACGATCTGAAAATTTTAACGGGAATTGTGAAGCGCTCCGCTGATATTTTATCTGTCGAAATTGATGAGCGTGCTGCTATCGAAATAGCGTCCCGGAGCCGTGGTACTCCCCGTATCGTCAATGCTTTACTGCGGCGTGTACGCGACTTTGCCCAAGTGAAAGGAAACGGCCGAATTGATATGGAAATCACCCGATTTTCGTTGGAAGCACTAAATATTGATACGCACGGTCTGGACGAGATGGATAATAAGATCCTTCGCACCATCATCGATAAATTTAAAGGAGGACCTGTTGGTATAAGTACGATTGCTACAGCTGTAGGCGAGGATAGTGGAACGATAGAGGAAGTCTACGAACCGTTTCTGATTAAAGAAGGGTTTATCAAAAGAACTCCCAGAGGTCGTGAAGTTACTGATTTAGCCTATAAACATTTGGGCGTATTTAAACCCGGTAGCGATTCGACACTTTTTTAGGGAATTCGAATATAATTTATTCTTTTTCAGGTAGTTTTTTATCCGATTGTTGAGTTTTATCTGCAGGTATATCAAGGACATGCAAATCGAGTTGTGGAAAGGGAATTTCAATTCTGTTCTCTTTGAATACTTTATCGATTGCGACAGATAATTCACTTTTAACTTTAATTCCATTTTGGAACAATACCCAGCAAAGCAACCTGAAATTAAGAGCGCTATCCGCGAACTCGTTGAAGAGAACTTGGGGTTCCGGAAATTTTGAAACAAGTTCGTGGTCGTTCGCAACTCCTTTTAAAATTCGGATTACTTCTTCGGGGTCTGTACCGTACTTCACACCAATAACAATTTCAATTCGTCGTTTTTCGTCAGACAAAGTCCAATTAATGAGTTGATCAGATACCAAAATAGCATTTGGAACAATCACTTCTGCCCCATCAAAAGTTCTTACTCTGCTGCTGCGTATTCCTATTTTTTTCACCTCTCCCATTAAGGTATTTATTTCAATGGTATCTCCCGCTTGTATCGGGCGTTCGTAAATTAAAATCAAGCCTGAAATAAAATTATTAACGATGTTTTGCAAACCGAATCCGATACCTACACTAAAAGCTCCCAGCATGATGCTGATTTTCGTTAGATCGACGCCGGCCACAGAGAGCGCAAACAGAAATCCACCTAGTGCAATAACTAACCTCAGGGTAATGGAAATGGCGGCGGGAACACCTCGCAATCTTTGTGTCCGTTTGAAATTACCTTCGCTAAATGCGATTTTGATAATGGTCACGATCGCCCAGGTGATTAACATGATTATTGCAAACTGAAAAATAGCTTGGTAGGTAAAAATAAAGCTGCCGACATTCCTTTCAGTACCCATGAATCGCTCTAAATTGTTGTAGAACGGGGTGTCCATTTCCAAAATTAAGAGTAATGTATGAAATCCGACCAGGGCAAAAAACAGGCTCAATAATAAAAGCAGCCTTTTTTTAAACATGGGAAAGTATTCGTGAGATTCATATTTTTCAAAACGGGTTAATACTTCGAATAAAGTATACAAACTGCTTTTTGTTATCTCCCAGGCACCAACGATGATGATAATGGCATATGATATATGAGTGCCTATTTTTAACAAGAATATGGCTAGGTTTTGATAACCTAAAACATTCAAAATAAACCCGGTACCGTACAAAATGAAAACAGGATACCGGAGCAGGTTGAGCAGTACTTTATACCTGAATCCTTGTGCTATTTTCTTTGTAAAATCCGGGCTCATGAAGTACGAAATCAACACGATTCCCAATCCGGCTTCAAAAAACAAATACAGGCGGGCGTAGTTTCCAAAATACCAGAAAACAATTTCACCAATGTTGACAGCTAGCAAAGGAATGAAGGTTAAGATCAATCTTCTGGCAGGTGCATTAATATAGGAACGGAGGAGAAAATAGGTGATAACTAACATTGTCAGGGAAACAAATCCGGACAATGCTAAAGGGATATTCTTAAACAGCAGAAAGAAAATGAATAAGCTTAAATAAAAAACGGATACAGCCGGGTGCCAAATGACAAGTTCATTGATATTGGTTTTTTCCGATGAGCGTTTGGATGGATTTTGCTTGAAATACAGATAGCGCAAACTGGTAATCGACAGGATAATGATTATAATCCAGATGATAAAATTATCGAAGTATTCCTTAAAAGCAGGAAGACTGTCTTTTATCGATTTCGAGTTTTCGTACCAGGCTTTCTGCAGGCGTGCGCTTATTGTTCCGTCAAAAGTGTCTTTCAGTTTTATGTTCCAAATAAGCGGTTGGGTTGCTTTTAAGAGGCTTTTGCGGTAGCTTTTATGGAGTTCCTCAATCGTTCCAATATATTCGTCTACCTCAATTGTCTGGTCAATAACCCGCGAATCGAGCACAGCGATTTGTTCGACCGCTTCATAAAGGTTTGTCTGTAGTTCCTGTAGCTTATCTATCGTATTTAGTATTCTCGTAGTTATTTCCTGGGGAAGTTTCTTGCTAACTGATATATTGGATGTTTCCGTCCATAGACTTTCCTTTCTCCTGACTTTATCGGAAATCTCCATCAGATACTGGAGGCGGTTTGCCAGCTCCACCTGCCAGCTATTGAGCTGAGATCTGTAACTCGACCAGACCCGTTTTTTATTGATGAGGAAAAACTTCGATAGGTTTTGTTGATCGAAATTATTGAACTCACGATATTCGATTTCGATGCGTGAACATAAGTTGCTGAATGTTGAATCTATTTCTGAAATCTGCTGGTAAGATTCAATTTTCTTGTATCCCTCCTTGATATCCCGGTTGATATTTTCTATTTCGTAAGCAATTTCAGCGGCTTTATACGAACGGCGTTCTTTCACAATGGTGGAGTCATTGCTACCGTTGCTGTCACCGGCCGGCGAATTCGTTTGTGCCTGCAATACGTACGGAGAAGCGAAAAGTAAAACTGTGATGAAAGTTGTAAGGAGTGCTTTCATGGGGCGATATTAATTGGTTCGGATGATGTGTTCCTAACAAATTTATGAAATTCACATCGAACAACCGACCCCTAAATCGCTGTTGGCGACAATATTTGATTAAATGATTGTTACACCGGAAAGGAAAACAGCACGGCTGATGAATGAACAGAAGCACTTCCCTCCTGTTTTCGGACAGCGTTTTAGTCGGCTTTTACCAGCTTTACTTCGAAGAGGCTGGGCCAGAGTTTACCGGTTACATACATTTTGCCATTCGCTTTGTTAAAGGCAATTCCGTTCAGGACATCAATTGGTTTTGCAGGGTTGTACATGACCGACATCAAACCCGAAAAATCGATCTTCGCAGCAACTTTACCAGTCACCGGATCAATCTTTACGGCAAAGTTGGTTTGCCAAATATTGGCGTACACATAACCGTCGTAATATTCCAGTTCATTCAGGTTGGTAACTGCACCATTGTTGTCGTAAACTGCTATTCGCTTTAAAACGCTGAAGGTCTCCGGATCCAAAAAATCCAGGAATTCCGATCCATCGGTTTTAATCAGGTATTCGCCGTCGTGTGTCAAGCCCCATCCTTCGGGAGTGGTGTAGGTAAAGCTGTCGACCCGGGCAAAGGAGTTTAAGTCGTACACGAAGCCTTTTTGGGCTTTGTAAGTCAGTTGGTAAATCTTATCGTTAACGATTGTGATCCCTTCGCCGAAATATTTCTCTTCCATTTTATATTCCTTCAACACATCTCCATTTTGTAAGTTGAAAAGATAAATGCCTGACTTTCCGTTTTGACCGGTGCTTTCGTAAAACTTGTTTTCGTGTACTTCCAGCCCTTGGGTAAAATGCTCGGTGTTGTGCGGATAGGTATGAACGATTTCGTACGAATAGAGCTCGGGAGTGCTGTTTGAAACGACTTCGTAGGTTCGGAAACTAATCCCTTCAACCCCGTCGGTTTTGGTGGCTATCACTTTCAGTTGGTGTTTTCCCAGGCTGTTTAGCGGAAGCGCAGGATAGCTGAACTCCTCGTTTTCGGATGTTGTCAGCAGTTGATTGTCGAAGTAGAGTTCGGCTTTGGCCAGTTCGCCGTTTTTCGGGTCAACTTTTATCGCGACCTGAACGGTATCGCCCAACGCTAATTTTTGCCTTTTCGGAAGAATGTCAATTTTAGAAACCGGCGGTCTCGATTTTTTGGAGGTATTGCTGCACGAAATTCCGGTAACCACAAGCAAACAAACACTTACAAGTACAAAAACTTTAAATCTCATTCTAGTCAAATTTTTTGGGAAAGCGTAAAAATACACAAAAGCTTGGCAATCGAAACCCATTCTTTTTAAAGTTTCGCGAATGACGGGCGGTTTCGGACATAAAAAAAGCCGGGCTGCACCGGCTCTTCAAACTAATCACTCTAAAACTACTTACTACAAATTAAACCCCTTCGGTTATGGTGTCCCTTGGCGAGCTTTGTTTCGCCGCGGCATTGTCTTCGGAAATATACTGGTTGATTTCGGCAACGGCTTCCTGAATGCCCGCCGGATCGTTCATCAGGCACAGGCTGGTGAGCACACTCGGAAGCAGTTCCAGCGACGCTTTGAGGTCGGCAAAAGCCTTTTTGTCGTCAACGGTGTTGTCGGTCGAGCGGGCTGCACTTCGGTTCGCGCTGGCATCGCTAAAGGCCAGGTTGTCGGCATCCAGTTCGGCCAGCCAGCCAACGGCGTTAATGGTGGCCAGATGCGCCTGGTTTTCGGCGGTTTTTAAATCGGCTACGAGGCTGTCTATGGCCGATGTTTCATCTTCGTCGGCCAGTTGGTACAGTTTGCTGTTGTTTTTTTCGAACACCACCCACAAGGCTTCGCAGGCTGTACGGTAGTCGGCATTTCGGCGGCGCAAACCGGCCCTGACATGGTTTTTCAGCGATATATAACTGTCGTCGCGGTCTTTATCGGCCTGTCTGACATCTTTGGTCAGCGGGTTTTTGGTACTGCTTCCAATAGCCTGCAGCGCAACCGCCATGCGGGCTTCGAGCGGGGCGAGAACCGCCGCGATCATCAGCTGATCGGGAAATTTCGTCGCGAGTAATTCTTTGATTTTTTTAGCCAGCGCGTGCAACCTGGCAAGGCTAAAGTACGAGTAGAAAATTTCTTTTATCATTTTGTTGGGTTTTAAAGGGTTTTGGTTTCGATCTTCAAATTACAACATTTTAGTAAATTGAATTATGTAATATTTAAAAACATTCGAACTAAAGACATGTTTTTCAGCTGCTATTTTATATTGTGCGCTTGGTTTCCCGGAACAGTCAGTATTTATTTTGTTCCGAATTTAGTTGGATGCAGTGGAGCGACCGTTTTTTTTCGATCTGTGGGTTGAATGAAAGTTAACGGTTTGCTTGCGTTCAATCTGTGGATTGGGTTAAAGTTGACGGTCGACTTTCGTTTAATTTGCCGATGGGGTCGAAGTTGATGGCTTGCTTTGGTTTAATCTGCCGATGGAGTTGAAGTGGACGATTCACTTTGCTTCAATCTGTAGCTTGATTTAAAGTTGACGGCTGGCCTTCGTTCAACCCGTAGATTGATTAAAAGCTGGCGGTTGACTTTGGTTTAATCTGTAGATTGAGTAGAAAAGAATGGTTTTTTTGCCCTTCGCCGGTTTTTAGCGGAAACCCAGGCTGCAGAATTTCTCACCGATTGATGGTGTATCCGAAAGGCAGCCGCATCGGGATTGTGGCTGGCCGGCAAAGAAAGTTTTTGGGCACTTTTAAACCCAATTAGTGCGAATAGCTATCTTTACCAAAAAATTTCAGCCCCTTGAGCTCATTAAAAAAATTAGTTGGCGATACCGCCATTTATGGTGTCAGCAGTATTGTAGGCCGTTTCCTGAACTGGTGGTTGGTACCCTACTATTCGCACATATTTTTGGCAGCCGAGTACGGCATTGTGGCCAACCTGTACTCGTATATGGCCTTTTTGCTGGTGTTGCTCACTTATGGTATGGAAACCGGGTACTTCCGGTTTGCGTCGCGGGCCGAAGATAAAAACCTGGTGTATTCGAGCTCGTTGATCTCCTTATTCGTCACTTCGCTGAGTTTTTTGTTGATGGTGTACACCTTTTCCGACAACATTGCACGCTGGATGGAATACGAAAGCCACCCCGAATATATTCGGTGGATTGCGCTCATCATGGCTTTCGACGCGTTTACGTCTATTCCGTTTGCCAAACTGCGTATTGAGTCGCGGCCCATTAAGTTTGCGTTTCTGAAACTGGTCAATATTTTCGCCAATATCTTTTTCAATATTTTCTTCCTCAGTGTTTGTCCGGCTTTGTTGAAGGGCAACCCCGACAGTATCGTCCGGCTGGTTTATAACGAAGAAATTGGCGTGGGCTATGTGTTTATTTCGAACCTGATTGCCAGCGGAATCACCCTGCTGATGCTTTTACCCGACCTTCGCATCAAATTGCGCGTTAGCCGCTTGTTATTGAAGGAAATGATCTGGTACTCCTTCCCTATTTTGGTGGTTGGTTTGGCCGGTATGGTGAACCAAAATATCGATAAGATTTTAATTCCGAAGCTCATTCCCGACAACCAGGGGCCGATGGAACAACTTGGTATTTACGGAGCCAACTATAAGCTGGCGGTGCTGATGAATATGTTCATCCAGGCTTTCCGTTATGCGTTCGAGCCGTTCTTCTTTTCGCAGGTGAAGTCGGAAAACAACAAACGTGGCTATGCTTTAATATTGAAATACTTCGTCATATTCGGCTTGCTCATTTTCTTAGGTATCAGCTTATTTATCGATCTTTTCAAGGCGCTCAACATCCTGGACGAATCCTATTTTTCAGGCTTGAAAGTAGTGCCGATCGTTTTGATGGCTAACCTGTTCCTGGGAATTTACTACACCCTGTCGCTGTGGTACAAGTTGACCGACAAGACCCGGTACGGTGCCTATTTCGCATTGATAGGCGCTGCGATCAGTTTAGTCGTCAACATTATTTTTATTCCGGTTTACGGCTATATGGCGTCGGCATTTGCCGTGCTGATTTGTTTTGTCGTCATGGCAGCTCTCTCCTATTTTGTCGGACAAAAACACTTTCCGGTCAACTACCCGATTAAGCGTATAGGCTTATACTTTTTGCTGGCGTTGGTCATTTATGCACTTTCGGTCGTAATTAAGATCGACACCGTGTTTTTGTCGTACCTGGCAAACTTTGTTCTGTTCAGTATCTTCCTAATTGTTGTCTTTCTGTTGGAAAATAAGGAATTTAGAAAGTTTCTTAATTAAATAATCGCATATAAATACTTTTTAGTATTATTTTTGTCGGTAGATTTGCGTTAGCACGACAGGATCTCAATGAATAACCCGCGACATGTGAACGATTCAGTCAAAATATTTTGTCCGAATCAGATCGTTAGTTAAGGGCCTTCAAACAGGGAGCTGTTTGCTAAAAGCAGACAAATTTTTCAATACTGGATATTTTAATTGGTATATCGCTGAAAGGTAATCGTTAAGCTTGTTTAAATTGAAAGCAAATTTGAAGGTCGAACAGTCCCCTGTTTCAGTCGGTAGGATATCAATTTATTAAACTGGAAGTTCTAAGTCATGGCAGAAGTAAAAACAAAATTCCTGCACGATTCTGATAAGATTGCTTTTGATAAAAAACATCGGGCAACCATAAAATTCAATATTGCTCGCTATGATTCGGCGGTAGATAAAGGCAAAAAGCGTTATTCAAACCTCGAACTGGCTAAAGAACGCGGCTCTTTTATCAAAGGCAAGGCTATTGATAACCTCGGTAAATACCTGGTCGACTTTGAACAAAATATAACAGACCGCGGAGCAAATGTGATTTGGGCCGAAGATAGCTCCGAAGCGATTCAGGCTATTGTCAGCATATTGCAGGAGAATGATGCCAAACTGTTGGTCAAAAGTAAATCGATGACCACTGAAGAGGTTGATTTTAACGAGCATGTTGAAGAGGCGGGTGTGCATTCATTGGAAACCGATTTGGGTGAATATATCGTTCAGTTGGCCGGCGAAAAGCCGTATCATATTGTAACGCCTTGCATGCATAAATCAAAGGAAGATATCGCGGAGCTTTTTCATGAAAAATTTGATACACCCGAAAAAAGTACACCGGAATACCTGACGGCTTATGTGCGTAATAAGTTGCGCGAAAATTTTGTCAAGGCTGATGTTGGGGTGACTGGTGCTAATTTTCTGATTGCCGATATCGGAGGCATTGCACTGACAGAAAATGAAGGGAATGCCATGATGACTTTCTCTTTTCCGAAAGTCCATATCGTTTTGGCAGGTATCGAGAAAATCGTGCCCAAAATGAATGATCTGGGTTTAATGTGGCCGCTGCTTGCAGCACACGGAACAGGTCAGCAAATCACGGTTTACAATTCAATTGTTTCGGGGCCAAAGCAAAAAGGCGAAAAAGACGGACCCGAGAAAATGTATGTCATCCTGTTAGACAATAAAAGAAGCGAAATATACCAGCAGAAAGAGCAGTATTTATCCTTGAAATGTATTCGTTGCGGCGCTTGTTTAAATGCCTGCCCGATCTATAAAAATATTGGTGGGTACACCTATGCTTCAACGTATAGCGGACCTATTGGCTCGGTGATTACACCATTTTTTAAAGGAATGGCCGATTATAACCATTTAAGTTCGGCTTGTTCGGTTTGCGGAAAGTGTACCGAAGTTTGCCCGGTAAAAATACCGCTTCATAACTTGTTGCTATATAACCGTCGTGATGCTGTTGATCAGGGAAATGGTTCGTTTGCCTGGGATAAAGGCATGAAAGCATATGAGTTTGCTTTCTCGAAACGAAGCCGGTTGGATGCTGTTGGCGGAAAAGTGAAAAATGCGCTTTCCGGTTTGGGAAAGAACGCTTTGGGGGACCAAAAACAGCTTCCAAAGTTTGCTGATAAATCGTTTAGCCAGCAATGGAAGTCGGCTCAAAAGAATAAAAACTAATTGGATATAAATAGAAAAAGACTGTTACCTTAAAACCTTATAATATGCTTTCAAATACGTGTAAATATGCTGTTCGGGCGCTAATTTATCTTGGGAAATTCAGCGAAAACGGAGAAAAAATCGGTATCAAGAAGATTGCCGGTGATCTTGAAATTCCAACACCCTTTTTGGGTAAAATCCTCCAAAATCTGGTGAAACAAAAGATTCTTTCATCAACAAAAGGTCCGAATGGAGGTTTTGGATTGGGCAAACCAGCTGAAGAAATCACGCTTTACGACATTGTGAAAACAATCGATGGAGAAGATTTTTTCCGGAACTGTCTGATTAGCCTCGAGCCTTGCTCTACACATCATGCAGAAGGTAAACCATGTGCCGTACACAATCGTTTTAGCGAGGTACGAAGCGAATTAATGGAGTTTTATTCGAACACCAGTATCGCGAAGATTATCGCCGATATGAAAGGACATGAGGATGTAATTAAGCTGTAAAATAGTCAGTTTAATTGAGTTTCAGCTATTACAGGTACTTCCATTTTTATGACTAGCTGTTTTTGCTAAATACTTGGTCAGTTGATTTTTTGTTTAATTTTCACGATTTGATTTAATACCCGAAATGGCTGGAATTTATATTCATATTCCTTTTTGCAAAACGAAATGTCATTACTGCGATTTTTATAAATCGACAGATTTTGCCTCTCGTCCTGATTTTTTGACTGCGCTGAAATTGGAAATTGAAGCCCGTAAAGATGAACTTTCAGGAGAAAAAATTGAAAGCATATACTTTGGTGGAGGTACGCCATCGGTTCTGAAAGTGTCGGAAATACGGCAAATTTTAGAAAAGATATTTGCCAATTATTCTGTTTCCGAACAGGTTGAAATAACCATGGAATGTAATCCGGATGATCTTTCAGCCCAATTTTTGAACGAACTGAAAGCAAGCCCTGTCAACCGGCTCAGTATCGGAACGCAGTCTTTTAACGATCGTGATTTGAAAAGCATGAACCGTCGGCATAACGGCAACCAGGCAATTTCGGCTGTTAAAGCGGCTCAGGAAGCCGGTTTTTCAAACATCAGCATCGATTTAATTTACGGTTTGCCCGAACAAACACTGGAAGCATGGCAGCAGAATGTTGAAAAGGCAATCAGCCTGAATGTGCAGCATATTTCAGCTTATCATCTCACTTACCACGAAGGCACAGTTTTCTACGACTATTTGAAAACCGGGAAGATTAAAGAATTGCCGGATGACTTGAGTTTTGATCAGTTTAAAATACTGAAGCAGGAATTGGAAAGGGCTGATTTTGAGCATTACGAAATTTCAAATTTTGCCAAATCAGGGCTCTATTCCCGGCACAATAGAGCTTACTGGGAACGAAGAAGCTATTTGGGATTTGGGCCTTCAGCTCACTCTTTCGACTTAAAAACCAGGCGGTGGAACGTATCATCACTTCGAAAATATTTACAGGCATTCGAGTTGAATAGTCCTTACTGGGAAAATGAAATTTTAAGTGATCAAGATCAATACAACGACTATGTAATTACTTCTCTTCGTACTATTTGGGGAATTTCTAGTAATTATTTGGAACAGAATTTTGAAAGCCGTTTTCAGCTTCATTTTAAAAATGAAGCGCAACAGTTTATGGAGACTAAGCATTTAAAAGTTGAAGCAGGATCGTACCGATTGAGTACGGAAGGGCTATTTATTTCGGATAAAATAATGGAGCAGTTACTCTATGTCGAAGATTGATTAAATAGTGTTAATAGATTGAAACAAAGATATCGGCTCACGGATAATTACCTATATTTGGAGATTGTAAAAAATAATAGCAGGTCGTAGACCCTAAAAGATAGATATATGCAAATCAAAATCATTAACAAATCCACGAACGCATTGCCAAGCTACAGTACTCCACTATCTGCAGGAATGGATTTGAGGGCTAATTTGAGTGAATCGGTTGTTTTAAAACCTTTAGAAAGAGGCTTAATTCCAACAGGTTTGTTTATTGAATTACCCGAAGGTTATGAAGCGCAGGTTAGACCAAGAAGCGGATTAGCTTTGAAAAAAGGTATTACCGTGCTCAACTCGCCCGGGACGATCGATGCTGATTATCGTGGCGAAATAGGCGTGATTTTGATTAATTTATCTCAAGAAGATTTTACGATTGAACATGGGGAGCGAATTTGCCAAATGGTAATTGCGAAACATGAAACGATTAGTTGGGATGATGTGGAAATACTGGCTGAAACCGATCGTGGAGCAGGAGGTTTTGGACATACAGGTAAAAACTAAATTGCCGCATTTCTAGTCATTTTATTTGGTCATTAGCTGAAGAATAACAACAACCAGGTCAGCGACCGTAAAGGGAAAGAATGAACATAAAGAAGTTTAGATATTTTGCATTGCTTGGTTTATTCCTGGCATCTTGCGCTACCAGTAAGCAGCAGGTTGTAGCTCAAACGGAGGTACAAAAGAAAAGTCAGGAAACGTTACTTTCTGAGGACCAACAAAATGAGTTCGAGTATCTGTTTATCGAAGGTATTAAGCAAAAAAAATTGGGAAATGCGTCGAATGCTGTTTCCATTTTTTCACGATGTCTTGAAATAGATCCTCAATCAGCAGTAGCCATGTACGAAATGGGTACGATGCATTACGCCAATAAAGATCTTACAAGTGCGGCTTTGTTGCTCGAAAAAGCCAATTCAATCAATCCAAACAACAAATGGTATAAGCTTTCATTAGCCCAGGTTTACCAGCAGAGACGCCAATACAGCGAAGCTGCTGCACTATATGACCAGCTAAGTGAGTTGGAACCTGATAACCTGGAATTTCAATATAGCAAGGCCGTTTTATTAGGCATGGCTGAAAATTATCAGGAAGCGATTGATGCCTATGACAAGTTGGAAAAGCAAATTGGTTTAAACGACCAGATTGCGGTTGCCAAACAGAATATGTACCTGAAACTGGGCAAAACTGACAAAGCTTTTGATGAAATAAACCGCTTAATTGAGTCAAATCCCAACGAACCTCAGTATTATGGTTTAATGGCTGAATTGTATCAAAGTCAGGGCGATAAAGAAAACGCGCTGAAATATTACAATAAGATTTTGGAAATAGACCCCGAAAATGGTTTTGTCCATTTTTCGCTGGCTGGTTATTTCGTCGAAGAAGGTGATTTTGAAAAGGCTTTTGATCACGTTAAGCTGGCTTTCCAAAACGATGAACTGGATGCTGATACCAAAATCCAGTATTACATGATGCAAACATCGCAGGCTGATAGTTCTGATTGGACTGATGAGCAGATTGATGAATTGTTGGATATTCTGCATGAAAAATATCCTGACGATAACCGCATGTTCGCTATTTATGCCGATCATTTAGTTCGTCAAAACAAACTTGCTGAAGCGCGCGATTATTTGCAAAAATACATCGAAAAAGATAAGAGTAGCTTCGAAATTTGGTGGCAATATTTGTTGATTAGTAACGATTTACAAGAATGGGATCGTTTGTATACAGATAGTAAAGAAGCGATTGAACTATTTCCGAATCAGGCAGCATTGTATGCGCTAAATGCAGTGAGTGCGCTTCAAACCGAGAAATACGAAGAAGCCCTGAAAGTGGTTGAAGAAGGCGAAAGCTATGCTGGTGAGAATGTGAGCTTAAAAATTCAATTGGCTATTTATAAGGCTGAAGCGAATTACAAATTGAAAAATATTGATGAAGCGCTGCAAGCCTACGAAGAAGTGATCAAATTAGATCCTGAGAACTTCATGGCTATGAATAATTATGCCTACTACCTTTCTGTTCAAGGGCGAAATTTAGATAAAGCGGAACGTTTCAGTAACAAGGTCGTTCAGGCCAATCCAACTAATCCAACTTATTTGGATACCCATGCCTGGGTGTTGTTTAAACGAAAAGATTACAGTTTAGCGAAATTCTACATCGAAAACGCTTTGGAAAACGGTGGAAGTGAAAACGCTGTTTTAGTCGAGCATTACGGCGATATCCTATACATGTTGGGCGAAAAGGGAAAAGCTTTAGAAGAGTGGAAAAAAGCACAAAGCCTCGGTGACGGAACCAGCGTTTTGGAGCAAAAAATTAAAGAATCACGCTACATCGAAAGTCAGGAAGAATAGTGAAAAAGTCGATCATAAATACCCAACAGCTTTTAATTCTTTTGGTCCTGTTGGTTTTTGCTTCATGTAAGACCACTAAAACCATTACCAGCTTTGAGAAACTCAAGCCAATAAGCACCAATCGTTTAATCAAAAATGTTGAGGAGAACTCCTTCGAATACGAGGGATTGGATATTAAACGTATCGCTTGCGTTTACGAAACCCCTGATAATAAAACCTCTTTTCGGGCAACACTTTCCTCTAAAATCGACGATCACATTCAAGTTACCATCAGTAAATTGAATCTGCCGGTCGCCAGAATTTTGTTGACTCCCGATAGTGTTAAGATGATCAATTACCTGCAAAAAGACTACTTTTTGGGTGACTACTCCTATATGGAAAAAATGTTGGGAGCTGCGGTTGATTTTCAGGTTGTTCAGTCCATATTGACGAATGATGTGTTTTCATATCGAAAAGATGAAAAGGATAAGGATTTCAAGGAGTTTGTTTCGTATGCCGATAGCGGACTTTACGTTCTTCAATCGCTCAAAAACCGGAAACTTGAAAAAATCAGCCGGAAAGGAAAGGATGATAAAGTGGACCGTTACCTGAAAAAATTGGATGAGGAAAGCTTTATTGTACAATACCTGTATGTTGACCCGAAGAGCTTTAAAGTGAGAAAGATTGTGATGGATGACGTGACGGAAGGCAGAAAAGTTACCGTTAATTTTGACAATTTCACAGCTGTAGAAAAGCAGCTTTATCCCGGAAGCATTGACATTCATTTAAAAAGTCTGGAAAATGACTTGAAAATGAAAATTAAGTTGAGTAAATTCTCGCTCGATCCGGATCAGACTATTAACTTTAAAATTCCGGAAAAGTATAAGCTGACGAATTGATCCCATTGGTATGAAACGAATGCTATTGAGCTTGTGCCTGTTATTGTTTATCCTGACCTTAAACGGCCAGTCCGTTTCAGAACTGCGAGCCAAAAAATCGAATGCAGAAACACAAATTCGTTTAACCAGTTCCTTGTTGGAAGAGGCTCGAAAAAGTGAACAGTCTTCCCTTTCCAAACTACAATTGCTGAATTCACAAATCAGTTACCGGAACGAAATTATCGAAAGCATCAATCAGGAAATTGGATTGGTCGATTGGAGTATTTCAAATAACAATGAGATTATTGGGATGCTGCAATCCGATTTGAAGAGGTTAAAAAAGGAATATGCCTCTATGATTCGTTTTGCGCAAAAGAATAAAAATAGCTACGACATGCTTATTTTTCTGTTTTCAGCAGAAAGTATGAACCAAGCTTATAAACGTTGGCTTTACTTGCGACAATATGCCAAATACAGGCGTTCTCAGGCTGAGATTATTCATTTGGTGTCTGGAGTAATGGATGAGAATCTGGCCAAACTTTCAGAGAGAAAAAAGCTCAAAACGGAGCTTCTAAACGGTAAGCTTGAGGAATTCAGGTTGCTTGAAAAAGAACGGGGGCAACAAAACGATTTTGTTGCGACGCTTCAAAAAAAGCAAAAAGATCTAAAACGAAATATCAGGGAACAGCAAAAAATTCAGGATGAACTGAATCGGCAGATTCAGAAAATTCTGGAAGAAGAAGCCCGGAAGACAGCCGATAAATCCGGTTTTAGCTTGACTCCCGAACAGAAATTAATCGCAGCTGATTTCGAAAAGAACAAAGGTCGTATGCCATGGCCTGTTGAACGGGGGATAATTACTGAGCATTTCGGAGTACATGCTCATCCGGTTCTCAAGCAAATAAAAGTACGAAGTAATGGAATTGACATTAGCACAAATGTTGGGGCGAAAGCTCGTGCGGTGTTCGGAGGAGAAGTGAGTCGGGTCTTTGCTATTTCAGGCGGTAATATGGCTGTGATAATTCGACATGGGAGCTTTTTAAGCGTTTATTCCAATCTTCGGGAGGTGACGGTCAAGTCGGGTGAAAAAATTGCTCTGAAGCAGGAAATTGGGACGATTTTCACCGATCAGTCCGATGGAAATACAACAGTCATGAAATTTCAAATCTGGAAAGAAAGTCAAAAGCTCGATCCGGAAGAGTGGATCAGCCAATATTAGGTAAAAGAAAACCCGCCATAAGCGGGTCTTTCATTATAAGTTGGCAACTTTCGTTAACGTATTTACATCCAGTAATTTGATTTTTCGCCCTTGAAGCTCAATCAAATTATCATGTTTAAATTCCGACAATAACCGAATGACACTTTCAGTAGCTGTGCCAACAATATTAGCCAGCTCTTCTCTGGTCAAGGAGATTTGAAGCGTATTTGAATTGTCCAATTCGAAGTTTTCTTTCAATAAAATAAGAACCTCGGCCAGTCTTTCCCGGACAGTTTTTTGGGCAATATCTGTAATGTAGTCGTTTGCTTCGCGCAACTCTTTACAGACGATTTGCAACATGTGGTGCGAGAATTCCCAGTTGTTTTGAATTAAAAACAGTAAAGTTTGATAGGGGATGTGGCACAATACCGCCTCTTCGATCACTTTTGACGTAGTACAAGCCAATTCCTGGCTTAGTAAAGACCGGTAAGCAACAATCTCACCTTTTTTGGCAAAACGGATAATCTGTTCTTTTCCGTCAATACCGGTTTTATATATTTTCAGAATTCCGCGGGTCACACAATAGAAGCCGGTTAACCGACTTCCCTCCCGGTATATAATGCTTCCTTTTTTATACAACGAACAGGTTTTGTCGTAATTAAGATGCACAAATTCCTGCTCAGTAAGCTTTTTAAATAATTGGAATCCAGATAAATCACATTCTTCTTCGCTTGGTCTTTTTAAAGAACTTTTCATTTACCCTGTTGAATTAATTTTGAATAAATATTCGGTTTAAAATGAGACTAAATATACAATGATACCTTATATTTGTGAAACAAATTATTTAGATAGTTGGATATTTGAAATGTATACAATTATAGGACAAAAATAGTTCAAAAAACAATATAAACTAGTTTGTTATGAAACACTTTCTTGATTTAGCCTGGAAACAAAATATGGCCTTTGATACAGATATTGATGGACACAAATTGGTGTTTGATGCTGCTGAAGAATCCGGGGGTGATAATTTGGGTCCGCGACCTAAAAAATTGATGCTCGCTGCATTGGCCGGATGTACAGGAATGGATGTTATTATGATCCTGAAAAAGATGAAAATAGAGCCGGAAGGTTTCAATGTAATTGTAGAAGGAGATGTTGCAGATGATCATCCGAAGAAGTATACCAAAATGAAAGTGATTTATCAGTTTAAAGGTGCAAATTTGCCGATGGATAAACTGGAAAAAGCGGTGAGCTTGTCGGAAGAAAAGTATTGCGGAGTTAGCGCGGTTTATAAAGCAGCGCTCGATCTGACCACCGAAATTCGTATTGTCGAATAAACGTATTGACTGATTATAAATTGAAGGAGTCCAAATTTGGGCTCCTTTTTTATTTTGCCCTTCGAATTGTCTGCGAATATATGTTTGGAGGCATAACTTGTTTGCTATTCAAAAAGTTGGTGGTAAATTGATTGTCTGCTAAAAAACCATTAAAACTAAACGCATGAATAGTCTAAATCGTCGTCAATTTTTGAATGCCGCCGGTGCCATAACCGCCGGAACTCTTTTAACTAATCCAATACAAAGTTTTGCCGCCGGAGCCGATTCAAAATTAAAACTCGCATTGGCTGGAACAGGTATCAGGGGCACCAGTTTTTGGGGAAAGGCTATTGTTGAACGTTACCCGGGCGAAACGGAGTTTGTTGCCTTATTCGATCATAATCCGGGGAGGTTGGAATACGCCAAAGAATACATGGGAATCGACTGCCTGGTATTTACAGATTTTGAGGCGATGATCAATCAAACAAAACCAGATTACATCATTGTTACTACGGTAGATGCAACACACCATCAGTTTATAATTAAGGGACTTGAAATGGGGTGCAATGTGATCACTGAAAAGCCAATGACTACTGACGAAGTAAAATGTCAGGCTATTTTAGATGCAGAACGCAGAACTGGGAGGAAGGTTATTGTTGGTTTTAATTATCGTTACGGACTTCAATTTACCAAATTAAAGGAGTTGCTGGTTCAACAGGAGGCTGGACATTTAACTTCGGTTGACTTTCACTGGTACCTAAATACTTATCACGGAGCGTCGTACTTCCGTAGATGGCACGGCGAAAGGGATAAAGGCGGAACATTGCTGCTACACAAAGCTACCCATCATTTTGATTTGTTGAACTGGTGGATTGACTCGGACCCGATGGAGGTGGTAGCTTTCGGCTCGTTGGAGCATTACGGCCATAACAACGCCTATCGTGGTGCTAATTGCAGATCGTGTGCTTATACCGATCAATGTAAATTTTATTGGGATATTATGGGCGAACAGCGCATGGTAGATTTGTATGTGAAGAATGAAAAGTACGATGGTTACATTCGCGATAATTGCCTGTGGCGCAACCGCATTGATATTTACGATAAGATGGCTGTACAAATCAAGTATGCCAACAATGTGCAGGTTAGCTACTCGTTGACCACCTATTCTCCCTATGAAGGTTGGCGGATCGCTTTTAACGGGATGGACGGGCGTATCGATTCATGGGAGGGTATTCCATGGGAAACAGCTGAAATGGTCAGTCAGTCACAGTTACATGCAGCAGAAATGAGTCAAAATAGGAACGAACACCCCGAGGAATACGATGAAATAATGGTGATGAAGAATTGGGAGGATTACAAGTTGGTTAAAGTACCCAAAGTGCGCGGCGGCCATGGTGGTGGAGATGTTCGGCTTCAGGATAAGATTTTTAAGGATCCGAATATGGCAGATCCCTACAGACATTCGGCCGGAACCCGTGATGGAGCCATGTCAATTTTAATTGGAATTGCTGCCCGCAAAAGCATAGAGGAAGGGCGCACGGTGAAGATTGAGGAATTGACAGATTTACCGGTTCTAGCCTTAAGACCATAACAGAAATAAAAACAGATAAGGATTTGCACACTGCAGATCCTTTTTTTATGCTTTAATACTGCTAAATTTGATATACAATAGAAAATGAAGACATCATGAAAGCCATTAATCCATTTACAGGAAAGATATGCGGAATCTACCCCAAGCACAACGAGAAAGAAGTTAATCAGATCATCAATCAGGTTGATTTAGCCTATAAAAGTTGGCGGGCAAGTGATTGTTCAGAGCGGTCAGCTTTCTTGTTCAGGCTGGGCGAATTGTTGTTGGAAAAGGAAGATTGGCTTTCGGATATCATCACCTCAGAAATGGGAAAATTGAAAAAAGAGTCTCTGGCTGAAGTTCGGAAATGTGCCTGGGTTTGCCGGTATTACGCCGAACATGCTCCAGAATTTCTGGCTAGCGAGTCTATCCAAACTGAATCAAGCCAGGCATTTGTCAGTTACCAACCAATTGGAACTGTTTTAGCTGTGATGCCCTGGAACTTTCCTTTTTGGCAGGTTTTCCGTTTTTTGGCGCCAACGCTGATGGCTGGAAATACCGGATTACTGAAACATGCCAGCAATGTTCCGGGATGTGCTTTGGCCATTGAGCAACTGGTGGAGGAAGCAGGCTTCCCTGAAAATGTTTTTCGGACTATTTTAGTTGGCGGATCTGAGGTCAAAGCTATTATTGGCAATACGAAGGTGAAAGCGGTGACCTTAACCGGAAGTACTCCAGCTGGAAAATCGGTAGCTGCAGCAGCAGGTGCGGTATTGAAAAAAACAGTACTAGAGTTGGGAGGCAGCGATCCGTACCTTATTTTGGAAGATGCAGATGTGCAAGAAGCGGCACGCTTGTGTGCTGCCGGTCGTTTGCTGAACGCCGGTCAAAGCTGTATTGGTGCGAAGCGATTTATCGTTATGGATTCGGTTTATGAGGCCTTTAAAGCTGAGCTTTTACGACACATGGAATCGGCAAGGTATGGAAATCCGAAGGATGAAACGACTTCCATCGGTCCAATGGCAAGGCTCGATTTACGGGATGAATTGCATGAACAGGTAGTAAAAAGCATCCAATTGGGAGCCAAGTTGCTTTGCGGAGGGTATATTCCGGACGGAGAAGCTGCCTTTTATCCGGCAACCGTACTCGAGAATGTTCAAAAAGGAATGCCTGCTTATCACGAAGAGTTGTTTGGACCGGTAGCAGCGCTTTTCCGTGTTAAAAGCCACGATGAGGCTATTTCTGTAGCGAATGATACCGTTTTTGGACTTGGAGGGGCCATCTTTACCCAAAACACGGAAAATGCGAAACTACTGGCCGAAAAGGGCCTTGAAGCGGGTTGTGTTTTTATCAATGATTTTGTGAAGTCTGATCCCCGGTTACCGTTCGGTGGAGTGAAGGAAAGTGGTTACGGTCGGGAATTATCGTTGTTGGGAATTCGCGAGTTTGTCAATGCTAAAACGATCGTTATTAAATGAAATTTCGGGCAAACCATCCGAAGGCGACAATAAACAGTACGATTGAAAGAACCAACATACTTTTTTCGAGCCGGCTTTGTCGTTTGAGGTCTGCTTTGATTTGTTTCATAATTCGTTGCTTATCGGCTTCAGATCCTTCTTTGTATTTCAACTCTAAATGCGATCCAAAATGAATAAAACCTTCTTCATTTTCTCCAAAATGCTTCCTTTTCCTGACTGGATTCCTGTTTGCCTTTAAGCGGGAAATCATGTCGGCAATGTGACCTGCACCTCCTTCAAACATAATATTTTGATTTAAAAAGTTAGCTTTTAACTAAGTTACAACAATGGATTTTAAATTACAATTATGTTGAGATTGTTTTGCTGCGGCACAGAGAAATTGATTTTGTTTTAACAGATCAGCGGGTTGCGCTGATGAATAAGCTCTCGAGTGTTTTCGTTCTGAATTCGAATATCTGTTTCAGCTGTCTTTTCACAAAAAAAGAATGTGCCAGGTGCCCTAAAAGGCCAAATGGAAGTTTGTAGGATACTTTATCCTTCATTAGAATACCATCAGTTTCTTGCTGAAAAAAATGCTCGTGATGCCACATTAGGTAGGGGCCAAATCGTTGTTCATCAACAAAAAAGGAAGGAGGTACAGATTCCGTAATTTCTGTTACCCAATTTGTTTTTATGCCGGGAAGCGGCGATAATTTATAAGTGATCATCTGTCCTTTGTACATGGAATCCGGTCTGCCTGAGCTTATTTCAAATTTCATGTGAGCCGGCGTCATCTTACAGAGGTTTTCAGGTGATGAGAAAAACGCCCAGGCTTCCGCTAATGAAATGGGTAGTCGTTGTTCTGTTTCTAATGTATAAATGCCGGAGTGGTAACGAAATTTGATCATGTTTACTCAATTAAATGGTTGATAAGAAAACAAGTTCCAGTCTATTTTGTTTAACTATTATAGTCAATAATGAAACATAAATATCGTCTCTCAAAACCATCTTCAACAAGAAAAGAGAAAAAGAATAAGTATTTTTTTACAAAGCTTGAACCTTTCTAATCAACTTGTTGTTTTGGTGTTATAGTTCGATGTTCAAGTAGAAAAGATGAGGTCGAGAGAAAAGGTACAGAGATTTAAAGAGATGAAGAGAGAGAACGTCGAACTTGTTACAAAATTGATAAAAATATTATCTACGCAGATAGATTCAGGTTTAGTTTAGGTTTAGTTGGTTTATTAGTGAAAAGGGTTCGTTTTACCAAACGAGCCTTTTTTTTGTATAAAAAAAACCGCTCTTGCGTACAAAAGCGGTTTCGTATATGTAGAGTAAATTGCCGATCTGCAGAGCAGTACTGCAATTTACAGAAGCGTCACCAACAAGAGTTGGCAACGACTGTCTTATTTCATTTTATCGGATCTCAGACCCGTTTTTAACCTTGATTTCCGGAGAAATAAACTTCAGACTACCATCGGCATCTTCAGCCATCAAAATCATGCCCTGAGACTCGATTCCACGCAATTTGCGAGGCTCCAGATTTACCAGTACCGATACTTGCTTGCCAATGATTTCTTCCGCTTTATAATATTCTGCAATGCCTGAGACGACGGTACGCTTGTCAATGCCGGTATCCAGCAGAATTTTCATCAGCTTTTTGGTTTTAGCAACCGGTTCAGCCTCCAGAATTGTGGCTGTTCGAATATCCATTTTCATGAAATCGTCGAAGGTGCAGTTTTCTTTGGCCGGCTTGGCCACGGCTTCAGCAGCTTGATTGGCCTTTTTTGTAGCCAGTAACTTCTGTACCTGTGCCTCAATGGTTTCATCTTCAATCTTTTCAAACAGCAATTCCGGTTTATTTGTCAAATGACCTGCAGGCAACAAATCAGTTCGTCCCAGTTCGCTCCAATCCAGTTTTTCCAAATTGATGAATCCACGCAGTTTGGTCATACTGAATGGCAGGAAGGGTTCCAGCATGATGGTCAGGTTAGCGGTAATCTGCAAACAGATATTCATAACCGTTTTTACACGTTCCGGGTCCGTTTTAACGACTTTCCACGGCTCTTCGTCGGCCAGGTACTTATTACCCAGACGAGCTAAATCCATGGCTAATTTCAATGCTTCGCGGAAACGATAGCTTTCGATACTTTTTTCCACATCAGCCTTCAGTTTGGCAATTTCAGCCAAGGCGGCTTGGTCAACTTCGTTGGTTTCGCCTAAAGCAGGAATTTCGCCGTTATAATATTTTTGAGTCAGCACCAGTGCGCGGTTAACGAAGTTACCTAACACAGCAACCAACTCGTTATTATTGCGGGCCTGGTAGTCTTTCCAGGTGAAGTCGTTATCTTTTGTTTCCGGCGCGTTAGCAGTTAATGTGTATTTCAGCACATCTTCTTTGCCGGGGAATTCTTCCAAATATTCGTGCAACCAAACGGCCCAGTTACGTGAAGTTGATATTTTATCACCTTCGAGATTCAGGAACTCATTAGCCGGAACGTTTTCGGGCAGAATGTAGCTTCCTTCAGCCTTTAACATGGCCGGGAAAATGATGCAGTGAAATACGATATTGTCTTTTCCGATGAAGTGTACCATTTTACACTCTTCATCTTTCCAGTATTTTTCCCAATCCGGAGTCAGTTCTTTCGTAGCCGAAATATAACCGATTGGCGCGTCGAACCAAACGTACAACACTTTACCTTCACCACCTTTTACCGGAACAGGCACCCCCCAATTCAGGTCGCGTGTTACAGCGCGAGGTTGCAGGCCACTGTCGATCCAGCTTTTACATTGCCCGTAAACGTTACTTTTCCATTCTTTGTGGCCTTCCAGAATCCATTCTTTTAACCAGGGCTCGTACTCATCGAGTGGCAGGTACCAGTGTTTGGTTTCTTTCAACACCGGGGTGTTTCCGCTAATCATCGATTTTGGGCTGATGAGTTCGGTTGGGCTGAGCGAAGTACCGCAGCTCTCGCATTGGTCGCCGTAAGCATTTTCGAACGAGCATTTCGGGCAAGTACCTACAATGTAGCGGTCGGCCAGGAATTGCTTGTTTTCCTCGTCGTAATATTGTTCGGAAGTTTGCTCAACAAACTTGCCTTTGTTGTATAGTGTTTTGAAGAATTCGGATGCTGTTTCGTGATGAACAGGAGCACTCGTGCGAGAATATACGTCGAACGAAATTCCGAATTTGGCAAATGATTCTTTAATGATGCCGTGATACTTATCTACAATATCCTGGGGAGTAACACCTTCATTTTTAGCTTTTAGGGTGATTGGAACTCCATGTTCATCTGATCCGCCGATGAACAGCACATCCTGATTTTTCAAACGCAGGTAGCGTGCGTAAATGTCAGCGGGAACATAGACTCCGGCCAAATGGCCAATGTGAACCGGGCCGTTGGCGTAGGGCAGGGCCGATGTGATTAAAGTACGTTTAAAATCAGTCATTACACGAAAATTTATTCAAGGCGACAAAGATAAGCTAAATTTTGAGTTGGAGGAAAAACCGGGAACGACAGGTTTAAAGTTCTTCGGTAAAAAACCTACAAGTAACATTTATGGAATAGTTGTGTTGTTGCATTCCATCGTTTTTGATTCAGTTAAAGCAGAATCAAACCATTTTTCCGTATGTTTTTAACTGAAGGGCTGTTCCAGAAGAGCATAAAATCTCCGCCGGTCTGTTCCTCAAACTCGGTTTCCAGTTGGCTGAATGTTTTTGGACTGGCATGGTTGACCGAAAAACCGGCTAATTCTGCCATTAACCACTTTCCCTCTTCCTGTTTCAAGTGAACGACCAGATCATTTGTTCGGTTCGAGAAAGTCAGTTCGGCCATTTCAAACTGCTTGTTTTTCTTCTTTTTGGTGAAATATTTGGCACTGCCTTGTCCGCCCAGCCAATAAATACTGGCCGACGAGCTTGGTTTTTCAAACTCTTGGGTATCGATGGCTTGCTGAATGAAATCCGGAGCGACAGTTGTGCGCGGAACTTTAAAATCGAACCAATCCTGAAGGGGCAAGTCAAAACCAATGTCGTGCATGTAGTTGAAAAGCGATTTCCGTAAACCGTCACTGAATAGTTCGTGCTTGCATCCAATCGGGTCAATGTGTACCAAATCGTTGTTGGCAAAGCTTCCTGTTTCAGTGGACTCCCGTGCAACTTTAAATTTTTCGGGGTGAAGGCCTACCGGGCTGTGGGCTGTCATGGCAAACTGGTGCCAAAACCCGGATTGAATGACACCTGCTTCAAACAGTTGTCGAACCACATCCATCGAATCGATCGTTTCCTGGGCTGACTGAGTTGGAAAACCATACATCAGGTAGGCATGAACCATTATTCCGGATCGGGTAAAATTGTCGGTTACCCGGGCAACTTTTGTCAGGCTAACCCCTTTGTTGATCATGCCGAGCAATCGGTCTGAAGCAACTTCCAATCCTCCGGAAACCGCGATGCATCCTGATTCTTTCAGTAAAACGCACAAATCGTAAGTGAAACTTTTCTCGAACCGGATATTCGTCCACCAAACCACGGTCAGTTTCCTTCGGATGATCTCCAAAGCTAACGAACGCATGAGGGCAGGAGGAGCTGCTTCATCAACAAAATGAAAGCCGATTTCGCCGGTTTGACGAATGAGTTCTTCCATTCGGTCGCAAAGTTGCTTGACCGTGCTTGGCTCGTAACGTTTGATGTAATCGAGCGAGGTGTCACAGAAGGTACATCGGCCCCAGTAGCAACCGTGTGCCAGGGTGAGTTTGTTCCAACGTCCATCGCTCCAAAGCCGGTGCATCGGGTTGGCTATTTCGATAACCGACAAGTAGCAGTCCAACTGCAAATCACGATAGTCGGGAGTTCCCGTGTCAGCTTGTGAAATATCTCTTTCAACAGCACTATCCTTGTAAATCACTTGTCCGTTTTCGCAGATAAAGGTTCGTTTTAGCTGGTCTGCTTCCCGCTTTCCTTCCAGATGTTCGAGCAAGAGAAGCAAAGGAGCTTCGCCATCATCAAGCGTAATGAAATCGAGATAGTCGAAAACCCGCGAATCGGTTAACGATCGAAGCTCTGTATTGGGAAATCCGCCACCCATCACGATTTTAATTTCAGGATGGTTTTTTTTGATCCATTGGCCACACTTAAAAGCACTGTACAAGTTTCCGGGAAACGGAACTGACAAAGCGATCACTGTTGGTTGGTACAATTCAACTTTCGCACGGAGCAAGTCGATCAGAATTTCATCAATGAAATTATCCGGAGCCAAAAGCGATTCGTTGAGCTCATCAAACGAATTGGCCGATCGCCCCAGTCGCTCTGCATAGCGGCTAAAACCAAAATGTGGATCAACAGCTTCAATAATCAAATCTGAAAGGTCTTCTAAATAGAGCGTTGCCAGGTGTTTGGCTTTATCCTGTATTCCCATGGTTCCAAAAGCCCAGTCAAGGTCTTCAGTTTGCGAAAAACGGGAAGCTTCGGGAAGGAAAGTGCGGTCGCTGATGGCGTGGGCAAGAATCCTGTTTTTTTCCTGCAAAAAGCGGATGACCTCATCTATTGTCCGGATATAGTCGTCACGCATATTATAAATGCGCTGGCTGTTTTCAGATAGTTCGGGCTTTAAAGTCTCAATCTTTTGAAAAAGGGAACGCAACCCGTCCGACGAAAATAAGGACAGAATAACTTCAATGCCTAAATCACACTGATTGGACCGAATAGACCGGGTATTCAGAAATCCTTTTAAATAAGCTGTTGCCGGATAAGGCGTATTTAACTGCGTAAAAGGAGGATTGACAAAAAGTATCTTTTGGCTCACAATGCTGATATTTTTTCTTTCGGTAAATGTACGATAAAACCGGCGATGGACTACGATGCCGAAACGGACTGATTTTGGGAAAGGGTGACCCGAAATTCAAGCTATCAAAAGAAAATTTGGGGGATTGATATTCTTGTCGATTTGTGTTAACTTGATTATAATTAAAACACTGGTAATCACTATCTAAATCTATTGTTATGAGTTTGATGAAGGAATTTAAAACCTTTGCCATGAAAGGTAATGTTGTCGACATGGCTGTTGGTATTATCATTGGCGGTGCTTTTGGTAAAATTGTCGCTTCGTTTGTCAACGATGTGTTGATGCCTCCAATTGGCGTACTTTTGGGTGGAACCGACTTTAAAGTATTGAAATTTGTATTGCGTGACGATGTATTAAATGATGCCGGCGAAGTGGTCACTAAAGGAGCTTCCATCATGTATGGTAATTTTATTCAAACAACGGTCGATTTCCTTATTATCGCCTTTGCCATTTTTATGATGATTAAAGCGATGAATAGCATGAAAAGGAAAGAGGAAGCCAAACCTGCAGCTCCACCTGCTCCAAGCAAAGAAGAGCTTCTATTGACTGAAATCAGAGATTTGTTGAAACAAAAATAATATTGATGCATGTTTCATTATGGAAAGGCACTCCCGAAAACGGGGTGCTTTTTTTGTGTGTTAAAATGTCGTTGTCGAAAAGCTGTTTTCTTGATTTGTAACGATACCTTTTGGGCATTCGTAATTAGCAATAGATCAAAAATTCCTATCCTTTAATCACTCCGACTAGGTTCAGTTTAAGTTAGAATACAAATCAATGGAAGGAGTAAAATCATGAGAAAACAAGTATTGGGCATTCTGGTATCTTTTGCTTTTGGCCTGGCTTCCTTTGCCCAGGAAATGCCTGAAGCACAGAAAAATTTCATTCAATTTGAAGGAGAATGGATCTGTAAAAATCCAAAAATGACGGTGGGTGAAGATCAAATGACGGGTGAATACACGTTTTACTGTGAATTGGTAAATGATAACACTGGCGTTGTTGCCCATGAAAAGTTTGTAGGTGAGGATTTCACGATGCTGGGCGAAAACCTGGTGGGCTACGATCCTAATTTGAACCAGGTACACATGTACAGCATTGATAATACGGGAACGGCACACGACCATGTTGGTTATTGGACCGAAGCAAATTCGTTGTATGTTCAATATCAAGGTGTGGTTGAAGGGAAGATGTATGTAGAACAGATTTGGGTGAATTTTACTGGCACAAACACCATGTCGGTGAAATTGCATGGCATTCATAACGGTAAATTGGTAGAAAATTTCGATGCCGTTTTTCAAAAACCTTGATTTACTACGTATTTTCAAAATTCAGTCGTAAATTGCTGTATAAAACCAAAGACTATGATCGGATTTAACAACGGCAGTTACGAGGAGATCGACAAAATTGCGGTTCCCATTACCAGCTTATCTGTTAACAGAGGCTATGGTGCATTTGAGTTTTTTGAGATTATCAATCACCGTCCTTTTTATGGAGAGCGTCATCTGGTCCGTTTCAGGCGGAGCATGGAACTACTGAAATTGTACACTGATTTTGACAATGACCTGCAGGAGATTGTCAATCAGCTGATTCAACGAAATAAGATAGAGCATAGCTACATCAAGGCCTTTGCTCTGCCTCACGATATAGCTTTTGAAGGCACTAAAAAAGCGAGCCTCTACGTGTTTCCGATTGATATGCCGATGTATGATCCCAAATTATACACCAACGGGGCACAGTTGATCCTCAAAAAACACCGGCGTTTTATGCCCGAGGCGAAATCGACCAATTACCTGGCAAGTCAGTATTGGATGGATCAAGAGGAAAACAAGCAGGTGGTAGATGTTTTGCTACATGATGGAATCAATATTCAGGAGACTTCCCGGGGTAATATTTTCTTGGTGAAAGATAATACTGTATTGACACCAGCTGAGGGCGTATTAAAGGGAGTCACCCGTGGATTGGTCATCGAGCTATTGGCTGAAAAGGGACTGTTACACGCCGAAACCGATGTGAGTTTATCGATGCTGTTTTCAGCTGATGAAGTTTTTGTTTCGAGCACGACCAAACACATCATGCCTATTATTCAGATTGATGATGTTGTGATTGGTGATGGAAAACCGGGGCCGGTAACCTGCAAGATCCGGGAAGCCTTTTTGCGGCTGAGACACGACTATTAGAAGCTTTCCAACTTGTCCAATATCTCTTTTTTGTAGCTGCGGCTAATCGGAATTTGCTTTCGTCCTATTTCAATATACTCATTGGTGAAAGAGTCAATTTTTGAAACTGAAACGATAAAAGACCGGTGTGTCCGAAGGAAATCCTTTTGCGGTAATTTGGATTCAATATTAGCGATCGTATCGCGGGTAGTGACTGTCTTGTCCGATAGATGGATCTTTACATAGTCGCTCAAACTTTCAATGAACAGGATTTCGGTGAAATCGATTTTGATCATCTTCCGGTCGGAACGAACGAAGAACGATTCTGTTTTTTCGGCTGTAATTTCAACTGGCTCAATGCTTCTTGCCTGTGTGTTTTCTCCCAGGTATTTGTTGATCGACTGCAGTAGCCGTTCGAACGAAATCGGTTTTAGCAAGTAATCAACAGCCTGCAAATCGAATCCATCAACAGCATATTCTCGGTAGGCAGTGGTAAAGATGATTTTCATGTTTTTGTTGATTGACTTGGCGAACGAAAGACCATTGATCTCGGGCATATTGATGTCGAGGAAAATTAAATCGACAGGCTTGGAGTTGATCACGTTGAACGCTTCAATGGCGCTTTTGCAACTGGCAACTACATGCACAGCTTCAATTTGCGACAGGTGGCTTTCCAGTATTTCCCGGGCAACGGGTTCATCATCGACGATGATACAGGCTATCGGTTCAGACATTGGCTTTTAGGTTTAAATTGAAGATGATCAGTTGTGCTGAAAACCATTCATCTCCGGGCTCAATATGTAGTTCGTAATTATTTTTGTAGTGAAGTTCCAGCCGTTTCCGAATATTCTCCAAGCCAATTCCATTCTTTTCAGTTTCTTTTTCCCGTTGGTTGAAGCTGTTCCGAATGGCAAATTCAAGTTGGTGCCCTGTTAGCTTTACCTGTATTTCAATCTGCAGAAAACCACCTTTTAGCGTCCCGTGTTTGAATGCATTTTCAACAAACGGAATCATCAACATTGGTGCAACTTGTATGTTCTCGTCAATTTCGCTGCTTTCCAGTTTCACAGACAGGCTGTCCTGAAAACGAATCTTTTCCAGTTCAATGTATTCGCGAATATGTAGCACTTCTTCTTTTAAACTCACCTTGGGTTTATTCACCTGGTACAAAATATAGTCGAGCAGGTTCGACAGCTTTAAAATGATATCGGGTGTTTGTTTCGATTGTTTCAATGCAAAACCGTAAATCGTATTCAGGGTGTTGAACAGAAAATGGGGATGAATCTGCATTTTCAGGTAGTGCAATTCCTGTTCTTTCAGCTGCAGATTTGTTGCCAGAATCTTGTTCTCCAATTCTTTGTTTCTGGAAATCGTTTTAAAGTTATGATTCAGCAGGTAAACAAAGCTAACGAAGCCGACAACCAAAATAACCAGCACAAGGACAAAGGTGAAATTCTTACTCATGGGCGGCATGTTGCTAATGTTGAAGTTTAGCAGAAAATACAGGCAACCGTAGAGGAGCAGTACAATTTCGTATGACGTAAATACCAGCAGGTAGAAGCTGTATAAACCGTATTCCCAGTATTTTCGGGTTAGCAAATAGCGGGGAATCAAATAATAAACCATAAAGTAAGTGACACCCATGGTCAGCGGTAACAACAAGCTTGAAAACCACAGTATGTAGCGGGTGTTGTCGTTGTTGTAGCTGAAAAAGTAAACAAAGAAAAACCAAACTGAAATCCACAGTAGAACGTGAATCAGCGCAAACCTGGTTTTAATTAATCGGGCAAGATTCATCGCTACAAAGTACGCAATTTCTCTTAATCGTTTGTTTTTTAGCGACCAATAACCGGTTTAATTCCTGTTTTAACATTCCCGGAACCGGATTTCATTTTATATCTTTAAAACTGCTGAAACGAGTCTTGTTTTGTCGGTCTGTCGCAAATAAAATTTTCGAACCGAAATCGAAGATACATTTGATTATGTATTAACCAAAATTCTATGTCATGGCTAATTTATTTAACATCTTAAACGACGGTGGTATTTTAATCTCGTATCCGATTTTAATTTTAGTAATTGTTGTGTTGATTTTATTTACCCGGGCAATGCTGGGTAAAGCAGACTTTGCCAAAACAAAGTCATTACTGGTTTCAATCGGCTGGTTTTGTCTGGTTTGGGGTTATTTGGGACGAACCATTGGCCTGATCGCGGCTTTCGATAAAATTCAGGCTGCAGGCGATATCAGCCCGAGCATGTTTGCGACACATCTGAAAATGGCTTTGGTCGGTCCGTTGGTTGGGATCTTTGCTTTCTTGGTAGCCCGCTTGCTGATTATCATCTTAATTGCGACACAAAAGAAAGCTGCCGCCGAATAATTTATCATTGCAGCGGCAAACGATATTGAAGGAAATCCGGGCTTTCGTGCGTACGGATTTCTTGTTTTTGTCAGCTAAGAGCGCACTTTTGTCCATATATTTGCTGGAAGAATAAACTGAAATTACGATGAATACCCTTAAAAACACCCTCATCCAAATTACAAGTAAAGGCATGGGGCAAGGCGACGAAGAGCTTGGCTTGCTTTTACTGAAAAACTATTTCACCTTACTTGCCGAAGAAAGTAAGTTACCCCGGGTCCTGGCATTTTACAATGGGGGAGTGCATTTGATTTGTAGTGGATCGCCGGTGATTGAACAATTGAAAGTTCTTGAGGAAGCCGGGGTTCGGTTGCTGGCCTGTAAAACCTGCCTGAAACATTTCGATTTGCTGGATAAACGGGAAGTAGGGATCGAAGGCACCATGATTGATATTCTGGAGCTTCAAAAGGTGGCCGACATGGTGATTAACCTTTAATCGGCAGCCCAGGGGAGCTGGAAGAGAACCAAATTTCAGCTATATTTGGTAGATGTGATTAAAAATGGAGACGCAGGATGCCCCACAGCTGTAAAAATTGTCACAACCAATTTGAAGGAAAATTCTGTAACCACTGCGGACAGGCAGTCGATACGCCCAAGATCGGCATGAAGTATATTCGACGTGATATCCAGCAGGGATTGCTGAATTTCGATGTCGGTTTGTTGTTTAGCCTGAAAGAATTGTTTACCCGCCCCGGCCATTCCATACGCGAGTTCATTGAAGGGAAAAGGGTACACCATTACAAACCCCTGTCGATGGTGGTGATTCTTGCGACTGTTCATTCCTTTATAATTCACTATTTGGGGATGCATATCCTCGAGGTTGACACAGCCAACGTCGCTGATACCTTTGCGGGAATTGAACGAGCCACAAACTGGATGGAAAACAATTATTCAATCAGTTTGCTGGTTACTGTTCCTTTTTTTGCTGTGCTATCTTTTGTTTACTTTCGAAAGCAAGGCTACAATTTGGCCGAACATTTGGTTTTGAATGCCTTTACTGCGGCACAACGCATTGCGGTTAAGCTGTTGTTTATTCCCCTTGATTACGCTTTCCCATCGTATAGTTTGCTGTTCGACAGGCTGATTACCTTAATATCCATCGGGCTGTACTGCTGGGTTTTCATCCAGTTTTTTTGCAGGCTCCGGAAATGGAAAGTGGTTATCGCAGGTCTGGTCGTCTATCTGGGTGCGCTTCTGATCTTTCTGCTCATTATTCTTGCGGTTGCTGCCAGTGCTTAAACCAACCAAACCGGTTTTCTTCAAAAATCATTTCTTACAATTGTTCAGGTTTTCAAAATTATTGGATATTTTTGGGTGTAGTTGATCGGGTAAATTAAAAAAAGCATGAGTTTTAGCGCAGATTTATATAACCAGGAATTTATCGACAAGTATTTCAAGGGCTGGATCGGGATTTCGGTCGATATACCGGCAAAACCGGCTATTGAACCCATGTTGCTGAATCTGGAGTTCGACTCGAAATGCAATGCATCAGGCTCACTGGTATTTTTGCACCGCTGGCAAACGTTCAGCGCCGAAAAAAAACTTCGGCTAAATCTTATTGAAGAACCCGACGGACAACTTTCCTGCTACTTTTTTACTCCCGGTTACCCCTGCTTTAAGTTGGGCCGTTTTAAATCGCATGTGAACTGGGATAAGATTCGCCGCTTTGCTGAGCTTCAGAAAGAATATTCGGCTTACCAGGTTGTTACCCGTTATGCCGACCAAAACTACGATGTGCAGGAGGCTGAATCACAAAACATCATCGTTTTTCTCGATAACCTGGCTTTTCGCAAGCGCGAGAAAGTTGGTCAAAGCGAGCTCGAATTCGAATAATCAGCTTGGGCTAACTCTTGATGAGTTTCATCAAGGTGCGGTTTTCAATTTCCAGCTCTTTTATCCGCCCAATTTCGACAGATTCGGGTTGGTCGATCTGTAGTTGGCTGGCCCAAAACCGAAAGAAATTGAAATCGAGAATTAACGAAAGCTCGTGAAGTCGGTCCAGAGTCATCTTATTACCTTTAAGCATGTTTTGTGTAGCGCTCACACTTAATTGGAGTCGGGAAGCCAATTCCTTGTTACTCATACTTTGTTCTTTGAGTTTAAGCTGCATTAAATCCAGCAACTCGGTCTTCACAACAGCTGCTTTTTTCTTGATTACTCCCATTGGTTATCTTGTTAATCGTTTGTATACAAGTGATAAGCTTCAAGTTACAACTATTTTAGATTTTATGCTACTTATACAGAATCAATTGGTAGGGTTACAATTAAAACAGGATTTGTATAGCTTATTAGTTGATTCCAACAGTTAAAAATACTAATCCAATTTGGAGTTGGTCTATTCACTCAGGAAAAAGAGCCGGTATAGTCTGTAGTTGACACATTATTACGATTAAGTGAGCTATTTCGGTTAGGAGTATGCCTTGTTCAGGACTAATAGGCATTATTCCCGGATTAAAATGGCCTAGTTTAGCGCCTAAATTAGCGAGTTTTACGCGTATATCTTCCTGCAATATCTTTCGGAATTTGAGCTTGGAGACCGCGTGATCCTGGAGGTTTCAAATTTGGGGTGGCGGACGATTTATTTCACATCGTCAATCAGGGCGTTCGAAACAAGTAGGAGCTGTGTCAGCTGTCGATAAGCTGCATAAACCAGGTCGGCTTAAAATAGAAAAGCCGACCTGAGTGGCAGGTACGGCTTTTCGCTTGTTAACGCAATTATTCGAGGTAAGGGATATCGTTATTCTTTCGAATTCAAATTTATGATCCAACAATTGGTTCGCATGTGTGTATCTTGCCGTATTGGCTCGAAAAAGCTGCGCGGAGCAGAAAATACACCCCTCCCACTGTTACGGCCAGTAACAGGACTAAAGCGATACATATGTTGATGACTTGTTTCATGCTGTTTATTGTTTCGTGGTAACTGTCTTCTTTAAGCCAATTTGTATGCCGAAACGCGAGGAAATCCTTAAGTCGCTGATAATAAAGCAACGTTTGTTTGGGCAAGCTCGCTTCGTTTTCTCAGTTTGATTAACCGGATATCAAATCGACATTTGGTTGGCGGCTTGAGCGGAATGGAAGGACTGTTTGGGAGGGGCATCCCGAATTCATTTCTGGAAATCCAAACAGATTTGGAAATACCCCGAATTTCGGAAGTTGAATGACTCACAGCGTAACTTGTCGCGTGGGACTGGAAACTGACCACTGCGATTGCTCACTTAATTAAACACCGCTATTCGACATTCCTCAGCTAATTTTCCTACTTTTGCCTACGTTTTTGGTGGCTAGCTTCCTAACTGAAGTTGCCTTAATAAGGGAATCCGGTGTAAATCCGGAGCAGTCCCCGCTGCTGTAAACCTCGTACGTTTTGTTGTACTCCAGCCACTGTCCTGCAATTGCCGGATGGGAAGGCATCAGCAAAGAGGTGAGCCAGAAGACCTGCCGTAAACAACACGTATTAACCGGATCTTCGGGGAAAAAAGATCGTTGGAATACTTATTCCATTCGCCAACTTTTCTTCGGGTCATTTAATTTTGATTCGTCTATGTATCGAAAATCATTACAGAAGTTAAACCGAAAGACCGTTTTATTGACTCTTCTTTTGGTTCTTTTTAGCTCATTTTCACAGGCGCAAACGTCCCATCGTATTATCTCGCTGGCACCCTCGCTCACCAAAAGTTTGTACATGTTGGGAGCCGAAGATTTGTTGGTTGGATGCACCAACTATTGCACCCTGAAAAATTCGGATGATGCTGAAGTTGTAGCCTCAGCGGTGAAAGTGAACCTGGAGAAGGCCATGATGTTGAAGCCCGATTTGGTACTGACCAGTTCGCTGACAAACCCGGAAACAACCCGGACTTTCGAGAAACTGGGTGTTGAGACCATGTATTTCCCTTACCCGAAATCGTATGAGGAAATGTGCACTTACCTGCTTCGTTTGGGCGAAAAGATTGGACGTAAGGAGTTGGCGGAAAAACTGGTGGCCGAGTCGAAAGCCAGATTGGCCAAAGTAATAGCTTCGGTACCAAAACAGGATAGCAAGCCGCGGGTGTTTATGCAGATCGGCGCTAATCCTTTGTTTACGGTGGTTCCCAATACTTTTATGCAGGATTTTATCGACTTTTCGGCTTGTGAAAATATTGCCGGCGATCTGACCATCGGAAGTATTACCCGCGAGGGTGTGCTGGTGCGCAATCCCGACGTCATCTTCGTGATCCTGATGGGCTCGGTGAGTGCTGATGAAAAGGAAAAGTGGGAGAACTACGAGAACCTGAATGCCGTGCAAAACAAAAAGATATTTGTACTCGATTCGGAAAAAACCTGCAGCCCCACACCACTCGATTTTACCGATGCGTTGGAACAAATGATCGGGCTGATTTATAATTAATAAGTTTTGAGTCTTGATTAATGAGTTTGAGCTGGTCAACTGCTGCTCATTTTCGTCTCATTACGCAAGACTCATATCTCAATACTAAAAAGAAACATGAAAAAAGGACTTGTTCACATATACACCGGAACCGGCAAAGGGAAAACAACCTGCGCAGTCGGATTGGGCACCCGCGCGTTAGGGCAGGGGTTTAAAGTAACCTATTGCCATTTTATGAAGCGCCCCGAATTATACGGTTATCATGAGATTGACAGCCTGAAAAAGCTTGGTGCAACAGTCATGGGATTTACCGATGGCCATCCAAGTTTCAATAAGGAAGTGACTCCCGAAATGCTGCGAAAACAAGTGGGCGAAGCTTTGGTTTTTTTAGCTGGTTACCTGCAAACTGCTAAACCCGATTTAATGATCATGGATGAAATTCTGATCACCGTTCGTGATGGTTTCTTGGAAGAAGATGTACTTTTGGACTTCATCAACCAAAAGCCGGAAGGTACCGAGCTGGTTTTAACCGGTCGGGGTGCTACTGACGGGTTGATTGAGCGAGCTGATTACGTAAGCGATATCAACATGGTGAAACATCCTTTTCAGCAAGGTATTCCCAGCCGGAAAGGAATTGAGTTTTAGCACTTAGTAATCGGATGCAAAATGCTTTCTTTGGAATTTGGAACTTGAAATTTGGAATTTGAAAAATAACCCGAAATATCTCACCTGGTTGCTGGCTGTAGCCGGATTAGGCGTTTTACTGCTGTTTTCGATGGTTGTTTCCCTGACTTTAGGTGAAATGAATATCGGTTTGCTCGACGCTTTGAAAATGATTGTCGGCTCGGGCGATCCCACCAGCATCGAATACATGCTGGTGCGGCAGGTGCGGTTACCACGCATTATACTGGGACTGGCTGTTGGCGGTTCACTCAGCCTGGCTGGTGTCATACTGCAAGGCATATATCGCAATCCGCTGGTCGAGCCTTTCACACTTGGGATCTCCGGTGGTGCGTCGCTCGGGGTGGCCATCACCATCGTGTTTGGTTTGCATCTCACCTTTGGTTCCTTTGTGCTACCGCTTTCCGGGTTTCTCGGGGCTTTTCTGATTATTTTCTTGGTGTACACCATCAGCTCCCGCAGTGGAGCAATTGATATTCAGCGTATGTTGCTGACGGGAGTCATGGTGAGCTTTGTCGCTTCGTCAGCCATGATGTTTCTGATGTCGGTGAGCACCAGTGAAAACCTTCACGGGATCATCTTCTGGATCATGGGATCGTTGGACGAGCCGGATACTTCGCTGATTTGGCTGACGCTGATTTCAAGTTTGGTGGTTCTACTGCTGTCGTACTTGTTTGTGCAGGCTTTAAATGCCTTGCGCCTGGGAGAAGAAAAAGCACTGCACCTCGGTATCAACACCAATGTTGCTGTTCGGATTCTCTTCATATTAGCCTCCTTGCTAGCCGGTATTTGCGTATCTGTGGCCGGCGTTATTGGCTTTGTCGGGCTGATTATTCCGCATTTGCTGCGGATGGTTTTTGGTTCCGATTACCGCATTCTGCTGGTCAGTTCGTTTTTGTTGGGAGGCTCCTTTCTGATCCTTTCGGATGTGGTGGCGCGAACCATTATTGCGCCTAACGAGCTGCCGATTGGTGTCATCACCGGTATTATTGGAGGGGTGGTATTTATAGTCATGATGAGCCGTAAAAAGACATTGGTATGAGCGCAAACTTCTTCGAAATAAAAAACTTCTCCTGTGGTTACCCGTCGTTTCATTTGTCGGATATCAGTCTTAGCCTGACGCGGGGAGCCTTTGCGGGGATTATTGGTCCCAATGGCTCGGGAAAGACAACCCTTTTTCGGGGAGTCACCGGAGCGCTTTCAACCCTATCGGGTGAAGTGTTGCTCGAAGGTAAAAACCTGAAAAATCTCTCGCTGCAAAAGCGGGCTCAGAACATTGCCATTGTCACGCAGACAGTCGATGCCGGGCAAATTACCGTTGAAGACTACGTGCTCATGGGCCGATTACCTTATCATTCGCGTTTCCAGTTTTTCGAAACAAAAAGCGATTTGGAAATTGCTAGAAAATACATGGAGCTGACCGGTGTCATTCGGCATAAAGACAAGCTGATGACAGAGCTGAGTGGGGGAGAACAACAACGCGCAGCAATTGCGAGGGCGCTAACACAGGAGCCCGAGTTGCTTTTGCTCGACGAGCCCACTTCGCATCTTGATATTACCCACCAGGTGCGTATTTTAAACCTGTTGCAACGCCTGAATGACGAGTTGGGCCTGACCGTATTGATGGTGATTCACGACCTGAACCTGGCTGCGGAATATTGCAACCAGCTGATCATGTTTCAGGAGGGAAAAATTTTCCTGCAAGGCGATCCCGATAAAGTGCTGACTTTTGAAACCATTGAAGAGGTTTATAAAACGCCGGTCATCACCCGAATCAATCCCTATTCCAATAAACCGGTCATCTTTCTGGTGAGTGAGAAAATGATGAGAAACCGCTGATTGATGTTTCTGTGACACATTCTTTGAGATTTCTGCTGAAAATGCTTAATTTGAGGTAAATTATTTGACTACCATGACTACCAAAAGCGAAATCAATCTAAATTCTCCATCCTCCGTTTACCTTTCTCATTTATCAATCGACTGCGTTGTTTTCGGATTTCACGAAAACCAGTTGAAAGTGCTGTTGCTCAAATCGAATTTTTTCGGTGAATGGAGTTTGCCGGGAGGGTTTGTCGGGAAAGAAGAGACGCTGGAAGAAGCGGCTACCCGGATCCTGCAGGAGCGAACCGGTGTAGAAAAGATCTTTCTGACCCAGTTTCGTACGTTTAGCGATCCGAAACGGAAAAACCCCGGATTTGTTAAGGAAAACATGGAGAAAGCTGGTATCAGCCTGGAAAATTTTGAATGGCTGAACCAACGTTTTTTGTCGGTCGGGTTTTATGCCTTAGTCGAATTTTCAAAAGTAGAACCACAACCGGATTTATACTCGGAGAAGTGCGAATGGAAAAGTGTCGACGAGGTCGGTGAGCTCATGATGGATCATAATCAGATTTTGGATGAAGCTCTGGAGACACTGCGTTTGCAACTCCGTTACCAACCAATTGGCTACAACCTGCTGCCCGAAAAATTTACCATGCCCGAGCTTCAAAAGCTGTACGAAACCATTTTGGGAACTGAGCTCGACCGCCGAAACTTTCAACGGAAGATATTGAGCTACAAAATCGTTAAGCGATTGGCTGAACGCCGCACCGGTGTGGCCTACAAAGCACCTTATCTGTATTGCTTCGATCTGGATGTATACAACAAGGCCTTAAAAGACGGTCTTTCCGGAGACTGGTGATATTCAAATCGATATTGATTTTTTTGATGGAATTTTCTGTAAAATAAGAAGGACAACAGAAATAATTTCTACTTTTGCGACGGATTTGGTTCCAGCGCTTGTGTTCGCACAAGCCGGATGAAAAGGGAATCCGGTGTAATTCCGGAGCTGTACCCGCAGCTGTAAACCTCCAGAAATCTTTCTGAGACCCCTGCCACTGTTTAATACCGATAGCTATCGGGACGAGACGGGAAGGCATCAGAAAGAGAGGTGAGCCAGAAGACCTGCCTAATCATTTTAAGTATTAACAATAGCTTCGGGAATAAAGCTGGTGAAATAGTATAATCAGGTATTTTTCACAATTTTATCCTAAGCTCATATTCTGAAAAAGAAATGAGAAGGTTTTTTCTATTCGCAGGTTTGCTGGCTCTGTCAACAGGCGGCTTAAAAGCTCAGGAAGAGCAAATGGCAGATTCTGTGCTCTTACACGAAGTGGCAACTTACGCCCCTTACAAAAAGTACCAGGCTGGTGCTAAAGTCGAGTCCATTCCGGCCGAACAAATAGAGATTACCGAAACGGGAAGCTTAACTGATTTGTTATCCCGGTTTAGTCCGGTTTACCTGAGGTCCGATGCTGGTGGATTGGCAACGATCCGATTGCGGGGAACTTCAGCAGATCACACATCGGTGAATTTCGGTGGTATCAATATCAACTCGTTAACGCTGGGGCAGTCGAATTTTAACAGTGTGCCGCTTTACCTGTTCGACGGGGTCGATTTACAATACGGTTCTTCATCGGCTGTGAATGGCTCAGGATCTATTGGTGGAGCCTTATATCTTGGGCTGCTCTCGAACTGGACAAACGGACAGCGTGTACATGCGACTGCATCAGTCGCTTCATTTGGCGAGCAGTTGTACGGAACCAAGTTATACTTCGGAAACGGTAAGTTCGAGTCGGTAACACGTTTGTATTATTTCACCCGGAAAAACGATTTCGATTTTTATTACGCTCCCAACGACAGGTATTATACCCAACGTGGTGCAGTTATTGAAAATAAAGGATTACTGCAGGAATTTAATTATCGTTTTAACCAAAAAGAATGGTTGAAAACGGCTATTTGGCTGGAACACGACTGGCACGAAAAGCAACCGGAAATGAGTTCGTCGATTGCAGATAATCTGGCAATTGAGGACCTGGACAACAAACATATTCGCTTTTGGTCGGAATATGAAAACGGCAAACGTGCATTTAAATATAAGGCGGGGCTGGGTTTTGTTCACGATATGCAGGTCGATGCAGGTCGCACAGCTCAAAAAATCGGCACTGACCGACTAATCGCTGAGCTGGAGGGGAAACAGGATTTTAACGTTCGGCTAGGATACAAAGTCGGGCTTAAATATGTCTACGTTAAACCCGACGTGTATGCGTATTCGTCTGATGTGATTGAGTATGAACAACGGACCGATCTCTATGCTTCCGCATTTTACAGTCCGTTCAACCGCATGAAACTTACCTTAAATCTACGGCAGCAGTTTGTCAGCAATTTTACGGTACCATTTACGCCTTCGATTGGAGCCGAATACAGGCTTTTTATGACCGATAAGGAGGTTTTGAAAGTGACTGGGAATGTCGCAAGCAGTTACAGGATTCCGACTTTTAATGACCGTTTCTGGGGGACGCAGGGTAATCCTGATTTGAATCCGGAAAAGGGAATGAATTACGAAATAGGTTTTCAGTACCAGTACTGTTCGTCCTGGCTTCAATCGGATGTTAAGTTGAATGCGTTCTATATGGATGTCGACGACTGGATCGAATGGCGTCCAACAGGAACCAATAGTGAATTTGAAGCTGAAAACCGCTCGCGGGTGGTTAGCAAAGGCATCGAATTTCAGTCAAACAACGAATTGAACTGGAACCAGGTTCGTCTCAACCTGCGCTTGAATTACAGCTTCAATCCAACTGAAATAAAAGAAGATTCGTTGAAATCGATGATTGGGCAACGATTGATCTATACCCCCGAGCATGTCGGAAATGTATTTCTAATGGCAAGCTACCGGCAATGGGGAATTTATACAGACTGTGCCTATACAGGCAACCGACAGGTGGATTATTCAGGCAATGTTTACAATCCTGAAGGGAATGTGCTTGATGCTTATTTTTTGCTCAACGCCGGACTGAACCGGAAGATCGAGCTATGGAAACAATCGTTTAATCTTCGTTTTAGTGTTCGTAATCTGTTGGATAAGGACTATCAAAATCAGCTGAACTATGCCATGCCCAGAAGGAGTTTCCAGTTTAGCCTGGCTACCGATTTGAAATTTTTAAATAACAAGTAAATAAAATATCTATCCATGAAAAAATTGATGAAATTATTGCCAGCATTTTTGGCACTTGCGACTCTTTTAGTATCGTGTTCAGACGATGACAATGACGAGCTCGACTCAAGCGAGTTAGTTAAAGGTGCCTATGTTGTAAATGCCGGTTTCTATTCGAACGATGCAGCTTCGATTACAAAGTATGATGACGAAGGTAATGTAACTGAATATTATGATCAGCTTCAAAATAATGGAGCAGTGATGACTTCGGCTCCACAGGATGTTTATGAGCTCGACGATAAAGTGTATGTCGCAGGTAATGAGCCAGACCGGGTCGTTGTTTATAATTCGCTTTGGCAAGGACAAGACACAATCACTACCAATGTGGTTCGTCCCCGCTGTTTTGCGAGTCAAGGAGACTACCTATATGTATCGTGCTGGGGAGAGAACCCTGATTGGACGGACATGCCGGACACCTATATTTTAAAATATAACATGGTTACTGGGACTTCTGAAAAAATAAGTTTGCCGGGCGGACCGGAAGGTCTCGCCATTGCTAATGGCAAATTATATGCAGCCCTGAACTACAGTCATCAAATTGCTGTGATGAATCTAAGTACCGAAGAATTTTCTTATATCGCGACAGAAGCAGTATCGTCAAGCGTGGTGAAAGATGCAAATGATAATGTCTATGTGGCTTTGCTGAGCTCCTATTCCGATGTTTCCACAGAGATCGGTCTAGGCGTTATTGATACAAATACCGACGAACTAAGCTTGTACAAACTGGATGCGGTTAGCTCAAATTCGGCATCTATCGTAGCGGTTAGCAAAGACAATTCTAAAGTGTACGTCGTTGCTGCAGGCTATGACGCAAATTGGAACATGGTAGGAGGGATACAGGTGTTTGATACAGCGACCAAAACGTTTGAGGAAACTCCACTGATTAGTAATGTTACGGGTATTAATGCTGTCTCAGTAGATCCTGAAAACGGTGATGTGTATGTATTGATTAGTACTGGTGGATTAACTAAAGGTGAAATGAACGTTTATTCAGCTGATCATACGCTGAAGGCTGAAGAAACAGTCGGTGCAAACCCATCGGAAGTGATCTTCCTCGATTAGTATATTTTGACTCTCGAACGAAAGCTACCCCATCTTCCCAGGGGTAGTTTTCCTTTTTCAAAAAAAATACCAAAAACCAATTCAAATGAAACGGAATAGAATTTTATCAACCCTGATTTTTACCTTCCTAATTGCGTTTTCAGCCTTGGCCGGAAAAGCAAAATCGATCACAGTTGAGATTAACTATGGCGAGCAACAGAAAACAGAAACAATTCAAGTCGAATGCACAAAAGCGATGACAGCCCTCGAAGCCTTGCAACATGCTGCCAATGTTAAAACTCATCCGGTAGCCAACTACGTATTTGTAACTGGTATTAATGGTGTTGAAGGTGTCCGTGGCGATAAGGCCTGGTACTACACCGTGAACGGCGAGAAACCGAAGCTTGCGATCAGCCAAACGGTGAAAGCCGGTGATACCATTAGCTGGCGTTACGTGAAGGACGTTTGCTCCTGCACGGTTGATAAGAAGTGATCAGTGATCAGTCACAGTGCTCAGTAACACTCTGTGGAACGCTGTGATGAACACCGTGTCCTCTGTGGTTGAAAATGATGACTGCGAGTGCTTCGTCTCTTAACTCAATACTCACTACTTTAAACTTTAAACTCGAAACTCAAAGAATGGCAACAATAACACTCGTAACAGGAGGTGCCCGGTCGGGCAAGAGTAGCTTTGCGCAGCACATGGCCGAGTCGAAAAGCGATCGGCCAGTGTACCTGGCTACGGCCCGCATTTGGGACGAAGACTTTGCTGAGCGGGTGAAACGCCACCAAAGCGACCGCGATGAGCGCTGGGAGAATGTGGAAGAAGAAAAGCAACTGTCGAAACACGATTTCAGCGGCAAAGTAGTGCTGATGGATTGCGTCACGCTATGGCTAACCAACTTTTTTCACGACAGCGGCTACAAACTCGATGAAGCGCTTAAAGCTGCCAAAACCGAATGGGAGCAGTTTATTCAGCAGGACATGGACCTGATTGTGGTGACCAATGAGTTGGGCATGGGGGTTCATCCGGAGCACGAAACGGCTCGCAAATTTGCCGACCTGCAAGGCTGGATGAATCAACACATCGCCAAGGGTGCCAACGATGTTTATTTGCTGGTTTCCGGTATTCCGGTGAAGATAAAATAAGAGACAAGAAGACAATCGATTTTAGACATGAGACGGTTTTTGTCTGTATTCTAAGATCTGAAGGCTATAAATCTAAAACTATGAAACTAAAAGACCAATTACAACAAAAGATTGACCTGAAAACAAAGCCAACCGGCGCCTTGGGCCAACTGGAACGGATTGCCTTACAAATCGGTTCTATTCAAAATACATTGACTCCCGAATTGAAAAAGCCGGCGATGCTGGTCTTTGCCGGCGACCACGGCCTGGCCGATGCCGGTGTGAGTCCTTATCCGAAGGAAGTAACCTGGCAAATGGTGATGAACTTCTGCGCGGGCGGTGCAGCGATTAACGTTTTCTGCAAGCAGAACGGGATTGATCTGAAAGTGGTTGATTCCGGGGTCGATTTCTACTTTCCAAAGGACCTTCCGGTAGTTGACTGTAAAGTGGCCATGGGAACCAAAAATATGCTGGATGAACCGGCTATGACTGTAGAGCAATGTCGCGAAGCACGCAACCTGGGTGCCGAGCTGGTGAAAGCAGAAGCTGCTGCCGGTTGCAATGTGATCGGTTTCGGAGAAATGGGAATTGCCAATACTTCGGCATCATCCCTGTTGATGCATCGTTTTATGGACTTGCCGATTGAACAATGTACCGGGCGCGGTGCGGGTATGGTGGGCGAGAAGCTCGACTTTAAAACGTCGGTGCTGAAAACCGTTTCGGAGAAGTATAAGCCGGAAACTGTTGAGGAAACTTTGGCTACCTTTGGTGGTTTCGAAATTGCCATGATGGTTGGTGCCATGCTTGAGGCCAAGAAACAGGAAATGATTATCCTGGTGGATGGCTTCATTACGACTGCTGCGACATTGACAGCTATTCAGTTTGACGCGTCAGTTCGTGAGAATTGTATTTTCTGCCATGCTTCGGAAGAACAAGGGCACCAGATGATCCTGGAGCATTTGGACGCTGAGCCGGTATTGAGTTTAGCGATGCGTTTGGGTGAAGGTTCCGGCGCTGCGGTAGCCTATCCGGTTATCCAGTCGGCAGTGAACTTCCTAAACCAAATGTCGAGCTTTGAAGACGCCGGTGTTTCGAATAAAGAATAAAGCAAGATAAGGAGACCTTAGACGTCGGATAATAGATAGCTTTTTTGTTGTTTTTGTCTGGTGTCTAAGGTCTGACAGCTAAAAATCTGATTTAAATGAAGAAGCAAGTCCAACTCTTTCTCACAGCCGTCATGTTTTATACGCGCATTCCGGTTCCGGCTACACTGGAGTATTCACCCGAGCGTTTAAACAGGGCAACACGCTATTTCCCGCTCATCGGCTGGATTGTGGGTGGAGCAGGAGCCGCTGTTTTCTATGGATTAGTGCAGATCCTGCCGCTTCAGCTAAGCGTATTTTTAAGTATGCTGGCAACAATCTTCCTGACCGGTGCTTTTCACGAGGATGGCTTTGCCGATTTTTGCGATGGCTTTGGCGGCGGCTATACCCGCGAGAAGATCCTCACCATCATGAAAGACAGCCGCATCGGAACTTATGGTTCGGTTGGATTGATTGGCATGTTGGGAACCAAGTTTTTGGCGCTTCAATCCATGCCTGTTTATGAGATTCCGATGGCCATGGTTGCTGCACACGCGTTCAGCCGGTTGATGCCGGTTCTGATCATTTTTAACAGTTGGTACTCGCGCGACGATGAATCGAGCAAAAGCAAACCGATCGGTAAAAAAGGCAAGAACAGCGATCTGATCATAGCCATAATTGTCGCTTTAGTACCGATGGCTTTCCTGCCCTGGCAGCTCATGGCCGTGGCTTTACCCGCCGCGTTGTTGCTGACATTCCTCTTTAAGAAATACACCGAGCGCAAAATTGGCGGTTACACCGGCGATGGCCTGGGAGCCCTGCAACAGCTCGTCGAGGTGTTGTTCTATTTGTGTTTGCTGGGCGTAAGCGGGTTGGCTTTATAAAGGGAAGTCACCATTTCTACTAAGGTTATGGAATGAAAATAAGGTTTTAGTTTCCTGCCTTTTAACCTTATTCCCTGTATTCAACCTTAGTAGAAAATGCAGATGACACGCTTTAACATACCTTGTTACCTTATTTTTGTCTGAATATTTAAATTTGCTGCACAAATAACAATCACATGAAAATTACCGCTATCCGCCATACCCGGGTTGCTGTTGCTGCCGGAATCTGTTACGGGCAGACGGACGTGCCTTTAAACGGGACTTACCCCGATGAATTGCAAATGGTGCAGTCGAAGCTTAACGGACAGGTTTTTGACGCGGTATTTTGCAGTCCGCTGACGCGCTGCCGGCAGTTGGCCGCGGATTTGTTTCCACGTGAAACGATTCAGTTTGATGAACGCCTGAAAGAACTGAACTTCGGCAACTGGGAAATGCAGCATTGGAACGATCTTAGCGACAGCCCGGAAGCGAAAGCCTGGTTCAATGATTTTGTGGAGGTTCGGACGCATGGCGGCGAGTCGTTTCGCGACCAGATTAACCGCACGGCAGCTTTCCTCGAAGATTTGGAAGCGATGAACTACACGGCAGTGGCTATGGTCGCGCATGGTGGTATTCTGCGGGCCCTCGACTGTCTGCTCAACGGAACAGCCCCGCTCGATGCCTTTAAAAATCAGGTGGATTACGGCGACGTCATTGCATTCAACCTTTAGTTACTTTTCGACCTTGTCGGCCGGTTCCAGCTTGTCCAGATCGGGTGTGGAAAACACCGGCGTCATGAATTTCAGGAAGCCCTGGCGGTAAATGGCCCGAAAAACAATCACTCCAAACCAAATGGCTCCAAGCAGCAGCACCGCTGCAATGATAAATCCCGCGACCGATTGCAGTTCGTTGTAAATTAAAAAGCTGAACATGGCAGCGCCGGTAACCGGCAGCATGGCCGTGAGCACGCCGGCAAAAATGCGGATAAGTTGTTTCATGATGAGTGATTTTTCGGTTAGTACGTTTAAAGGTAGAGAAAATCAGGCTTCGTTGTTCGCTGGGTAAATCAGCTTTGTGAGCCGTTCGCCGGGCGGTTTTTAGTCGTAAAAGTAATTCGATTGGCGGCCATGTTTCCTGAGGCTGCGGTATTCCCAGGGTTGCATGTGTTGGTAAGCCCTGAAAAACTGGCTGAAACTACTCGACGACAGTCCCATCATTTTGCCGACCTCCTTAAAGCTCCAATCCGTTTGCACAAGTAAATCGCAGGCAACCAGCCGCACGTACTCGTTAATCCAGTCGTGCGTGCTCATGCCCGACATGCACCTGATGGCGCCATCGAACTGGCGCGTGTCTGCCTGCATCAGTTTGGCGTACCATTTCGAGCTTTGTTTCCCGTACTTCCGAACCTGTTCGGCAAACAAATCCATGTAGCTGTTGCCGGTCGGTTGATGACTTTGCGTGATGGTGGAGAAGCGATGGTTTGATGCTTCGGCAAGCGCAACAAGTCCGTTGTAGACGTTGTCGGGGGTGATTAAGGGGTACTCAATAGGCGTCATGGGCTGTTTTTGCCTTAAGTTACGACGAAATTTTAGGAATGTGTGCATTTCGGTTAAATATTGCAACTGATACTTTATAAAAATGGGAAAAATGATAAAATATTGAACGAACCATGCGGTGAAAGATGAGCGGTTGAAGGAATGGGTCAAGCGCTATTTTATAAAAATGTACAATCTGATAAAGTATTCGGATGATAACTTTATGAAAATGTGCAAAATGATAAAGTTATCGTGAAACAAGGAGTTGCTTTTTCAGTTTTTCGCTTCGCCGGCCGGACAATGACCGTTGTCTTGTTTTTCGGCTTGGTTAAATTGGCTTAACGCAGTGGTGTTCGAGCCGGATTTTGGGCCTGTTTCAGTCTGAAAACTGTATCTTTGGCAGCACTTTCGAAGCGGGGCTGCGGGATTGGAGCCCGGAGCCTTTCTTCCGGATAAATCAACAAAAACCAAATGCAACACAACGAATTTGAGATCCCCGCAATTGATGAGGGATTACGCGGGGCCATTCAGCATAAACTCGACAACAAAGCGAAACCGGTTGGCTCGCTTGGCCGGCTCGAATCGCTGGCTATGCAGGTGGCGCTCGCTCAACATACACTGACACCGGAATTGCAAAAACCGGTGATGTTAACGGTGGCGTCGGACCACCTGATTTGTGCCGAGGGCGTGAGTGCCTGTCCGGTGGATATTACCTGGCAACAGGTGCTGAATTTCCTGCAGGGCGGGGGCGGAATCGGCCTTTTATCGCGCGTTTGCGGCATGGATTTGCACGTGGTGGATGCAGGGGTGAATTTCGATTTCAACCCACACCCGAAACTGATTGATGCCAAGGTTCGCAAAGGTTCGCGCAACTTTTTGTACGAGCCGGCGATGACCATGGACGAGTGCCTGCAGGCGTTCAATAACGGCCGGAAGATCGTCGCCGGGTTCAACGCGAAAGGCACGAATATCATCGGTTTTGGCGAAATGGGTATCGGGAATACAACGCCTGCTTCGGCCTTGATGGCCATTATTTGCCAGCTGCCGGTGAAGGACTGTGTCGGGCCGGGTGCCGGTCTCGATCAGGCCGGTGTTTCGCATAAAGGCCGGGTGATTGAGCAGGCCATTGCCAGACACGGTGTGTCGGAGAATGTGCTCGAAAACCTGGCGCGTTTCGGTGGTTTCGAGATCGCGACCATTGCCGGTGGAATGTTCGAAGCAGCTGCCCGGCGCATGGTCATTCTGGTCGATGGTTTCATTACCACGGCGGGCATGTTGGTGGCTCAGCAGCTGAACAAACGGGTGCGCGACTATGCGGTTTTTGCGCACGTGTCGGACGAGCAGGGGCACCGCAAAATGCTCGACTATATGCACGCTGATCCGGTGTTGGCGTTCGGCCTTCGTTTGGGTGAAGGAACCGGCGCAGCATTGGCGTACCCGATGATGCAAGCCGCGGTGGCAGTGCTGTCGGAAATGACAAGCTTCGAGGAAGCGCAGGTGATCAATACCAGCCACATCCGGTTTGAAGAAGTGGTTGGGAAGTGATCAGTGGGAAGAGGTCATTAGTGGTCATTCAGTGGTCATTAATGCTCGTCCTTGTTTTTCATCCTCTGACTCCCTAAAGGGAGAACCAAACAAGTACTGCGTGGCGAGTGCGCCAAGAGTAATTTGAAAAGGCGAAGCCAAGTCCCCTTCAGGGGATTTAGGGGTAAAAAAATGTATCGAATTGATTGTCTCACGACTGTTTGAAACTTGAAATTTAGAACTTGGAACTAGAAACAATGAATAAACTCAAACCCATTCTTTTTGTCGGTACCGGCTCCGATGTGGGCAAATCGGTGATTAACGCGGCCTTTTGCCGCATCTTCAAACAGGATGGTTACAGCCCCGCGCCCTTCAAGGCGCAGAACATGTCGCTGAACTCGTTTGCCAGTGCCGAGGGTCTGGAACTTGGTCGTGCACAGGCGGTGCAGGCCGAAGCTTGTGGCATTCCCTGCCTCAGCGCCATGAACCCCATTTTGCTGAAACCGACCAGTCATACCAAGGCGCAGGTGGTGCTCAATGGTAAGCCGATGGGCGATCAAACGGCCCAGGAGTATTTCCTGAAAACCGATCGCGATTTCCTGTTTGCTGAGGCCATGAAAGCCTGGCGCTCGCTGGATGCGAAGTATAATCCCATTGTAATGGAAGGTGCGGGAAGCATTTCCGAGGTCAACCTGTGGGACAAAGACATCACCAATATGCGGGTCGCCCTCGAAACAGGCTCGCCCACGATTTTGATCGCCGATATTGATCGGGGAGGCGTGTTTGGCAGTGTTTACGGCACCATTAAGCTGTTGCCCGAAGCCGAGCGAAAGCTGATCAAGGGGATTCTCATCAATAAGTTTCGGGGCGATATTGCGCTCTTTCACGACGGTCGTAAAATGCTCGAAGATTTGACTGGCATTCCGGTAATTGGCGTGGTGCCTTACTTCACCGATATCCATGTGGAGCAGGAAGACAGCGTGGTGATTGACTACAAACGCGGCAGTGTTCAGGATAACGGGCAGGTGAATGTGGCCGTGGTTTTGCTGCGGCACATGAGCAATTTCACCGATTTCAACATGTTGGAGCGCATGCCCGATGTGAACCTCTATTATTCGGCCAATCCGGAAGAAATTGCCAAGGCTGATTTGGTGCTCGTGCCGGGATCGAAGAATACCATCTCCGACCTCATGTACCTGCGCGAACGCGGACTGGCCAAAGCCATTCTGCAAGCTGCTGAAGCCGGTAAAGGGGTATACGGCATTTGCGGAGGTTACCAGATTTTGGGGGAAGAAATTCGTGATCCGCACCATGTGGAAGGCGATATTGAAGCCATTCCGGGTCTTGGCCTGCTGCCGGTAGTTACAACCTTGACGAAGGAAAAGCGCACGGTGCAAACAGAATTCCGATTTGCCGGTCGCGACGAAAGCTGTTCGGGCTACGAAATCCACATGGGCACGACCGAGCTGAAAGGCGGGCAGCCTTTGTGCACCCTGAATGATGGCAGTACTGATGGTTGCCTGGCGTCGCCCAAGCTGTGGGGCAGCTACCTGCACGGCATCCTCGACAACAAAGCTGTGGTTGAAGAAATGCTCAAAGCCAACAAGCTCAAGGCTGAAGTTACCGAGTTCGACTACGCGAAGTTCAAGGAAGAACAATACAACAAACTCGCCGATCACGTTCGTGGCTATGTGAACATGGACTATGTGTATTCGGTGATGCAGTTGGACGAATAGTGACAAAGAATTACAATGGAACTCCTCATACTACCTCTTCTCATTGGTTTTGCTTTGGATTGCCTGCTGGGCGATCCGCGTTGGCTGCCTCATCCCATCCGATTGTTTGGCTGGTTGATTAGCTGGTTCGAAAAACGGTTGAACCGGGGTAGCTACCGGAAGTTGAAAGGTGCGATGTCGACGGTTTTACTGGTGGGAGGCACCTGGATGCTATTGTTCCTTTTGTTTGGATGGTTGAAGAGTTTTCCAACTGCCTTTATCGTGGTCGCGTCGGTTTTCGTCTTTTTCGGCCTGGCCAACCGCAGCTTGATTTACGAGTCGTGGCTGGTGATCCGTGCTTTGGAGAAAGATGGATTGGAAGCCGGTCGCAAACAGTTAAGCTACATAGTTGGTCGCGACACAACCAAACTGAACGAGCAACAGATCCGCACTGCCGTATTGGAAACAATGGCTGAAAACCTCAGCGATGGCGTGATTGCACCCTTGTTTTTTTACGCCTTAGGCGGCGTTCCCGGGCTTTTCGCTTTTAAAATGGCCAGCACCCTCGATTCGATGATTGCTTACAAAAGCGAGCGCTTTAAGAGCTATGGCTGGTTTGCCGCCCGCCTGGATGATTTGTTGAACCTGATTCCCGCGCGCCTCACCGCTTTGCTGATGGTTTTGGTGAGCTTTAGCTGGAGTGGCCTTACGCACATCTTCCGCTACGGACACCAACACGCCAGCCCCAATGCTGGCTACCCCGAAGCCGCTTTGGCCGGCATCCTGAAATGCCGTTTCGGCGGGCCAAATGTTTACCATGGCAAGTTGGTGGAGAAACCTTACATCGGCCACAACCAAAAGCGAATAGCCAGTCGCGACTTTTGGTTTACTTCTTATGTGAATACAAGTGCAACTGTTGTAATGATGGCCGGGATGGTGCTGGTTTACATCATCCTGAACTAGTTGCAGGATCTCTAGCCATTCTTGTCCTCTAACCGGACGGGCTCAAACTTTTCCAGTCGATGAAAAGTTTGCAAAAATCTTGTCAAATCGAACCCTCGCCCGGGCGATTTGACGGCCTACGCACTCGCTTCGATGAATTTTTGTCTTTTTATTGGAACTTATTCGATATCCAATGTCAACTTATACTTTAATTTCCGGTGCTGGCGATGTTGAAAATACTTGATAGCCAATAATTCTCGTTCTATCCAACTTTAGGGATACTAGAGCATCTTTTGATGAAAGTCATCCCGAAACCAGTTCGGGATGACTTTTATCTTTTTACTCGTGTCTCAAATCTCAGGACTCGCTACTCGATCAATTTCTTCGCCATTGCAATAATTTCCCTCGCTAATTCTTCACTCGTCGCATACAGCACACCATGATGGTTGAGGTAGGTTGAATCCGGACGGTTCAGGTCGAGCGGGTTGCCATCGATATCGCTCACCCAGGCACCGGCTTCTTTGAAGATGCAGGCGCTGGCTGCAAAGTCCCAGATGCTGCCACCGCCATCCACTTTTTTGGGATAGGCGAAATAGCAGGCTGGTGCGGTTTCGAGCACCCAGTTTGAGATCATCGCAGCTCCCCCCTGGTATTTCTCGGCCAACCCTTTGTAGCCCAGCTTTTGGCTGATGGCTTCCATTTCTTTCAGCGTAGCTTCTTTCAATGGGTGTTCCAGGAAACTTTTACCATTGATAAAGGAAAGGGGTGCATCTTCTTCGGACTCTACGGTCCATTCCCGGCCACTCATGAAGGCACCTTGTCCCTTTATGGCTTGGTAGATGGTTTTGTTAATCGGGTCGAAAATAACGCCGATAATCGGTTCGCCCGATTTTGAAACCAAGGCGATTGAGGTGGAATAGCCTTCTTCTTTATTGATGAACGCCAGTGTGCCGTCAATTGGGTCAATGGCCCAGAAATACTCTTTTTCGAACCGTTCGTGGTTGTCAGGACTTTCTTCGCCCAAGGTTCCTAAATCGTATTCTTTGGTGACTTTTTTGAGCATTCCCAGAATGATATCCTGAGCCATCACATCGACTTCAGTAACGACCTGGGATGCCAGCGTGTCGCCAACTCCTTTATTTTTCACTTCTAAGTCTTTCTCGGCGTACGAAGAAATTAGATTGCCAGCTTTCAATGCTGCTGAGACAGCAGATCCGCAAAGCTTTTGAAGATCGTGCGGGGTTAGTTCCATCATATTTTCTATTGGTGTATTTTATCAATTACCTGGCGTGTGATCCGTTCGCTGTAGCTGTTTATTTTCCAGTGACCGGGGCTCCATCCTTTCAGGAAGCGGTGAAAATCGGTCCAGGCAACGTGATACAGTGCTCGCCATTCTTTTTCAAGTGCTACAAAGTCAACTTCTTTTTGCTGTTTTTTCAGGGCTTGCTGCAAGGCAATGAAGTAGGTATTCAGTATCTGGCTTTCCAGAATCTCGCAATCTTCCTCCAACATGCAACTGCCAATAAAATAGGCAACGTCTTTCATCCCACAGCCGCCGCCAACGTATTGAAAATCGACTGCTGCTACAGCTTTTGCATCGGGCGAGAAACAGAAGTTTGCCAACTTGGCATCGCCGTGTACAAGGGTTTTGAAAGTGGCATCTTTCAATGTTTTATCGATGGTTTCAGCAGCACCTTTCAACTCCATATCTTTGAGCACATCCAATTCTTCGGGACGTGTTTCGAGGTGCCAATACGTTCCGGTTTCCCAAAGTCCTTCGGGCTCAACACCTAAGAAAGTTGCGTGGAAATTTGCCAGCCAATCCAGGCAAAGCTCAACCTCAGCCCAGCTAGTCCGGTCTTTTCGTTTCGGGAATCCTGCTTCGTTCAGGTCTTCCAAAACCATTAACACTTCGTCATCATAAGTTTCAATGGCCAAACATTTCGCCACCCGGCACTGATCGTCGCATTTGTTACTGTATTTTTCATACCAAAAGCTTTCAACCCGGTACGATTTCAACTTACGCTCGTGAGACAGATTGCTGTTCCAACCACGAGGATTTTTACCTCCATCTAAAAGTCGCACGTGTTTTACTATGACCGACTTCATTGGCGCATTTTTCAAATGATAACGAATGATTTTACCATACCCACTCCAGAGATTTTGAATGTTCTCTGTTTTTCCCAGTTCCTCTGCTCCCGTTGATTTTTTAATCGTTTCGAGAAAATGATCGTTCATAAATAATTGCGTTTAAAAAAAGGTTTGTTCGTAAAGTTAAATTTCAAATTGTACTTTCCTGACACATGCCTGTAAAATCCTGTTTTCGTAACCAGAAAATTACATTACTGCAATTGTGCTTTGATAAAGTCGGCTAAATCGGCTTTAAATTTCGCCATCGAGGGTTGATGCAGGTAGATCATGTGTCCTGTTGGGTATTATTTTAGGCTGATATTGCTCTTAATCTCTTTGGTGAGTTGCAAATGGTTTAGCGTGTATTCAATTCCATCGTATGGGGTTTCATTGTTGGAATATCCGTCCAGGTCCATGGTGATGATGTTCATTAACGGATTAAATTTTTTCATATCGAAAACGGAGTTAAGGTTGTGGCTGATTTAACAATAGTCTTGCGGTTATTGTTTATTCGCCTTGACATTCAGATTATTGGGGGTTAATAGGGGGCATTGTCGATTATATTTTCGGGCTGAAGAATAATTTGAATGGATATTTTGAAGATTCGTCTTTTACTAAAGACTAATTTTCTTCTTTCTTTGTCTAAAAGATTTAAATATGTCCGATTTCACACACATCATATTCGACCTTGACGGAACGTTAATCGACTCCAAACCCGGTTTATTGAACGCACTGCGGTACGTGTTAAGACAGATGGGCCTGAACCATCGGCCGGAAGAGATTATTGACCGGCTGATTGGACCGCCAATTCAACAGGGGATGAAAGAAGTTTTGGGGTTCAATGAAAATCAGATTGAAGTCAGTTCACGTTTGTTCCGTGATTATTATGGCGAACGTGGTTTGTTTGAAGCAGCGGTTTATCCCGGCTTGCATATTTTACTGGAAGAATTGATTGCCCAAGGCAAGAAGGTTTATGTGGCGACATCTAAAAACAGCGTTTTTATCCCGACCATCCTCCGGCATTTTGAGCTGGATAAATATTTCGATGATTTTGAAGCATCAAGCGGCAAAGATTTGCAAACCAAAGCCGAACTGATTACAAAACTGATGGATCGAAACCGCTTATTCCCGTCGAAAGACATTGTGATGATTGGCGATACCAAATTTGATATTGTTGGAGGAAAAGCCAATGAGATCTCGACCATAGCAGTGGGTTACGGCTATGGACAGGCTGGCGAAATGGAAGAACTCGAACCCGACTATTTCGCTGAAGATGTAGACGATTTAACTGAAATTCTGCTAGGCTGAATGATTAATTCGTAGTTGCTGAATGAAAAAGTCGGATGCGGCTTTGTCTTCCATCCGGAGCTTATTTTCAAATTGGTGTGACTGATCTTCTAAGTCGTGAATGATCTTTTTTAAATAGGTCGTTGAGTTTGCAGGTGGTAAAAACTGCCTTAAGGTGTTTTTCAGGAACAAAACGCCGATCAACGCTATAATAGGGACATACCATTCAAAAAGCGATGCGCCGACAATGAATAATGGAAAATTTAACGAGAAACGAAAGTACGATTTATATTTCTGCCGTTTTGTGGTAATTGCCGATTGTAAGCCATTTACATTGATGGTGCTCATGTAATGGTTTATTTTGGCGTTGGCAACGAGGTTGTCAATTGTTGATTTTGTGTAAGTCAGCTTTAGCCCCCAGTATTGCGTAGCTGCAAAGTAAGCTGATGTGTATGCAGCAAATACGCTGTAAAGCACAGCTGCACTGATATACATGATTAGTTCCATACCGTTAAACCTTAAGACACACAATAAAACATTCCACCTCAAATAAACTAAAAAATTAGCATAACGCGCTATTGTTCGAATGGAAATATCTCTTTCACTGTTTTCTAACGGAAGGATATCGGAATCTGGTATGTCGCTTGAAAATTAAATGGTTGATTCGAACTGGCGCAGGAACCGGACATCATTTTCGAAGAAATGGCGAATGTCTTTAATACCGTACTTCAGCATGGTAATACGTTCAATTCCCATTCCAAAGGCAAATCCGCTGTATTTTTTCGAGTCGATACCACACAAATCGAGTACGTTAGGATCAACCATACCACAACCTAAAATCTCCAGCCAACCAGTGTATTTACACACATTACATCCTTTACCACCACAGATTGAGCAGCTGACATCCATCTCTGCAGAAGGTTCTGTAAAAGGGAAGTATGAAGGGCGTAAACGGATTTGAGTTTTCTCGCCAAACAGCTCACGAGAGAAATAAAGCAGCGTTTGTTTCAGATCGGCAAACGACACGTTTTCATCCACGTAAAGTCCTTCAACCTGGTGGAAAATACAGTGTGCACGTGCTGAAATTGCTTCGTTACGGAATACACGTCCCGGGAAGATAGCGCGAATTGGCGGCTGACTTTTTTCCATCACCCGAACCTGCACACTGGAGGTGTGAGTCCGCAACAGCACATCCGGATCTTTTTGAATGAAAAAGGTATCCTGCATATCACGTGCGGGATGTTCCGGCGGAAAGTTTAAGGCTGAAAATACATGCCAGTCATCTTCAATTTCAGGTCCTTCGGCTACAGTGAAACCTAAGCGCGCAAAAATCTCGATGATCTCGTTGCGAACAATCGACAGTGGATGACGGGTACCCGGTCTGAGCGGCTCTGCGGGCATGCTTAAGTCGGTTTGACCACCGGCATGCTCGGCATTTTCGAAACTCTCTTTGAGTTCGTTTATTTTGTTTTGTGCAAATTCTTTTAACTCGTTAATGGCTTGTCCAACAGCTTTCTTTTGATCAGCTTCCACATTTTTAAAGTCAGCAAACAATTGATTGAGCAACCCTTTTTTACTGATATATTTTATGCGAAGGTCTTCGACTTCCTGCTTGGCCGAAACACTGATATTTTCAAGTTCTTCCTTTAACTGTTTAATTTTTTCTAACATCTTCTTATGCTGTTGAATGAAGGCGCAAAGATAATTATTGCTGATTGAATAACTAAACGAATGTCTATTTATTTGATGATGCTGATTCGACGAATCCGAATATCTTCTAATGGGCGAAATTCGCTGTCGACCGCTACAGCGGAGATTTTGTCGGCAATGTCCATTCCTTCGGTAACTTCACCAAAAATCGTGTACGAGCCATCGATATGCGGTGCACCGCCCACTGTTTTATAAACTTGCCTTTGTTTCGGTGTGAAGTTGAAGCCTGTTTCTTTGGCGATTTCATCCAGTTCGAGGTCGGAATAGGTTCGGCCGGTAACAATGTAAAACTGGGATCCATCGGAGCGTCGTTTACTGTTTCCGCGGTCAGGTTTTCGTGGCGATCCGATGACTCCTCTGCGGTGAAACAAGCCCGGGACGATATGAGCAGGAAGCGTATATCCGGGGCCTTTCCAACCGATAACATCGGTTTTCCCGGCATAGCGTGTGTCGGCAGCTCCGCTTTGAATACAAAAGCCTTTAATAACGCGATGGATGAGTAGGCTGTCGTAATAATTTTCGTTAACCAAGGCGATGAAATTATCCCGGTATTCGGGTGTTTTGTTGTATAACCGGATTTTGATGTTGCCATAGTCCGTTTCAATCAGTAAGCCTTTTATGTGCTTATTGGCTTCACTGGTCGCTTTGTCGGTCGACGATTTAAGTTGAATGAGTGGTTGCGGCGCTTCGTTTTGTTTTTGCAGCAAAGCAATAATTAAATCGGAGGGGATGACCAGGTTGCGATTTTCGTAATCAATCACATCGGCATAACCCAGACCAATGCATTTTTCACCGGCAAAGACAGGTGTTCCATAACTTTGCGAACGGAATTTATTTGTCACGCTGTAGCGCATTGAACCACTAACATTTCCGTGTTTGGCTACTTTCCCATTGTGGAGGGGCAGGGCGTTTCCTGTTGGCTTGGTCAGGTAAATACTTTTTTGATCTTTCACCGCTATCTTGCTTTCCAGCGGAATTCCCGGTCTTATAACCTGGCTTGTTTTGAGTAAAACCAGGTCGTTAATTCGGTCAACAGCAACAAAGCCGTCAACCTTGTATTTTGTTTTTTCATCCCAGGGAATGACCATTGCATTGGTTGCCTCTATAAGTGGACTTAGCCGGCTCACAATAAGATTGCTGTCGACAAAAAAGGCAGTTTCGCTTTCGAGGAAACGAGATTTGTCGAAGGTTTCAATGCGAACGATTGACGGGACGAATTCCAGGTAATTGCTTGGTGTTTGCGACGTCTTTTCTTTGACTGCGTTTTCCTGACCTTCAGATGACTTTTTAGGACCGGTTGAACAAGCGGTAATCAAGATCGCCAGGCACAATATGCTGAGGTGTTTTATAATCTTCATTGAATGATTTTAACCGTTATTTTCACGTCAGTCCGCGGACGATTATTTTCATCTGTCTGCAGAGCGGCGATTTTGTCAATAACATCAAAACCGGAGATACATTCTCCGAAAATGGTATATTTCCCATCCAGGTCAGGGTAGCCGCCAACAGTTGTGTAGGCCTTTCGTTGGGCTTCGGTGAAAACTAACACATCTGGATTAAGCTCCATCTTAGCATCAATATCCTGTTTTATTTTGTCTGCTATTTCCCGAAATTCTGCTACTTTTTTCTCTGTTTTCAATTGCTTCAGTTTTTGCCGGATATCGGGTGTAAATACTTCTTTGGTGATCTTTTTCTGGATAGGTCGGTTAACGGCCATTTCCATCGTATCTAGTTGTCCTTCGGTGAGTACCTGACCTTTTACGACATAGAATTGTGAAATGTCTGATTGTTTGAACGGGTTCACTTCGTCGGGTTGACGAGGAGCACATAAAGCGCCTTTTTTATGAATATGATCCAAAATGATTTCATCATCAACGGTGTGTTCCGGCGATCCGTATCCAATTCGTTTTCCCGGTTCAGCATTGCGCGATGATTTGGACCCGCCTTGAATCAGGAAATTCTGAATAACCCGGTAAAAGAGCGTTCCATTGTAATAACCTTCTCTAGCCAATTGTAAAAATGCATCGCGATGCTTCGGCGTATCATTGTACAGCTTAAAGCGCATATTTCCCAGGTTCGTCTGTATTTCGACCTGGTGCTCAATCTGTGCCTGAGCATTGAAGGAGCCAATCAATAGAAAGCTTATAAAGAATAGAAAATACCTCATTTTAAAATCGTCACCTCTATTTTAATATCATCTTCCGGGCGGTCAAATCGGTCTGTTTTGACTGCCGCAATTTTATCCAACACATCAAATCCTTCGAGCATTTCGCCAAAAACAGTGTAGTTACCATCCAGCGATGGATAACCTCCTGCAGTTGTGTAAGCAAGGCGCTGTTCGGGCGAAAATTTGAACGGTTCGGTTTCGTTTACCTTTTGGTTGGCCAGCTCTTTTAGTTCTGCAATTCGAACATTGAAACTGTCTCGCTGTCCGGTTTTCATCAATTCATCCAGTTCTGCCCGGTGTTCATTAAAAACCTTCTGGTTAATTTGCTGCGTGTTCCGGTAGTTCATTTGCATTTCGAGCGAGTCCAAACCTGATTCAGTAAAAACTTCACCCTGCACAATATAGAATTGTGATCCGGATGAGCGTTTCTCCGGGTTTACATTATCTGGTTTACGAGCTGCGGCCAAAGCTCCTTTTTTGTGAATTAGTTCCGGTCGAATTTCAGCCGGAACAGTGTAATCAGGAGCGCCATTGCCCAAACGCTGGCCGGCAGACGCGTTTTTCGATTTTGGGTCGCCGCCCTGGATCATGAAATGATGGATAACCCGGTGAAAGAGCAGATCATCGTAGTAGCCATCCTTCGTCAATTTGATAAAGTTATCGCGGTGTTGAGGTGTTTCATCGTACAGCAGGAAAACCATTTTCCCGTAGTTTGTGTCAATTTCAACCTTTGTTCCTTTTGCTTGAGTTTGATCTCCGGCGCAGGAAATCTGAAAAAGGAACAAGAAAAGAAGGAGTGAGCTGTAAATTTTTGTCATCATCTGCGTGTCAATTTAAAGAACCATTTCGTCGTAAACGAGATTGGAAAAACCGGAGTCTTTGTGATTCAATAACCTTTGAGGATTATATAATACAGATTCCGACATTTTTCATGAGTCACAAATATAATTATTCTGTATGGCCGAAAAAATTGAAGGATAAAAGGTCTGGAATAATATATCAGTCGGAAAAGGCTATTTTTGTGGAAACGACTATTGTTATGCAAGTATTGGTTGTAGACGGATCGATTCGATTGGAGAAGATAAAGTATTCTCATGCATTTCAGGTTTTTCAGGCCATTGATTCCAACCGGAAATTTTTGACACCCTGGTTACCGTTTGTGCAGCAAACAAGATCGCAGGAAGACACGGAGTCATTTATTCGCTCTATTTTGGCTGAATCCGGAGAGCCCAAAGATGAAGTTTTTACGGTGTGGTACAAATCGCGCTTTGCCGGTTTAATTGGATTGAAAGAAACGGATTATCTCAACCAGAAAACGGAAATTGGTTACTGGCTCATTGAAAGCATGACCGGAAAAGGAATTATGACCAAATCGGTTAAAACGCTAATAGATTTTTTGTTTGGTTCGATGAACATGAATCGCATACAAATAAAGTGTGGTGTTGGAAATTACCGTAGTTCAGCCATCCCAAAAAGGCTCGGATTTACTTTTGAGGGTGTTGAGCGGGATGGCGAGAAGCATCAGAGATCGTTTATTGATCTCGAAGTTTACAGTTTGTTAAAGAACGATTACGGCAAAAGGTGAAAACAGACATGACATTAAGTTGAATAAATCTTCTTTATATATCATATGGTTCAAAATACTGCTAAAAATAACCTAATAGGCAGGTTGTGTTTGTTTTTATGTCGAATTGAGACTTTTGTTTTTTCTCTTAGATGATCAGCATTCAATATTTTAAAGTTAGAATCGTTTAATAATTTGTTCGATTTTTTAATTTTGAACAGAATTTGATAATCATTCTAGCCATTTGATTATCGGAAAATTAAGGAAAATGGAAAATAAGACAACTAGAAGAACCTTGTACAAAGTACTTCGGAAGACAGGGGTGTCCAGGGATGATATTGAACTGGATGCCTCATTTCAGGAAGACTTGAAGTTCGATCAGTTAGATTGGACATTGTTTCTATTTTATCTGGAGGAGTCGTTTAACATCGCCATTGAAGACGATCAGGCGATTAAACTTCACCAAGTAAAAGATTCATTGGAATTATTAGAAAACATTGCCTAAAGGGTATATTTAGTTTAGTTAGTTAAGAAGGGTTATTTCGTGAGAAATAGCCCTTTTTTTTATTCATTCGATTGCTTAATCGAACCATATTCCATAACTTCTGTTCCTAATTCAAAACAATCAATTTAATTTTTTATTATGGAAATGTTTGACAATTTTTCCCAGTTCATCAAGGGACTGGCATTGACTTATGGTTTGAAAGCTATCGCGGCTGTAATTGCTTTAATTATTGGTCTCTGGGTCATCAAGGTAATTGTTAAGGCACTGGCAGCATTAATGGAGAAAAAGGAGGTGGATCCTTCTCTCCGTGGTTTTATTAACAGTCTGACTGGAATTCTTTTGAAAGTAATGTTGGTGATTACTGTCATTAGTATGCTGGGGATTCAAATGACTTCTTTTGTTGCTATTCTTGGTGCTGCTGGTTTGGCAGTTGGTATGGCACTTTCCGGAACGCTTCAGAATTTTGCAGGTGGAGTTATGTTGTTAATATTTAAGCCTTTTAAAGTTGGCGATTTCATCGAGGCGCAAGGATATGCCGGAGTCGTTTCTGAAATTCAGATTTTCATTACCGTTCTGAAAACACCAGACAATAAAACAATTATTATACCCAATGGCGGCTTGTCTACCGGCTCGTTAATTAACTATTCAGCAGAGTCAACACGTCGTGTCGATTTTTCCTTTGGTATTGCATATGGTGATAGCTATGATGATGCTAAAGCATTGCTTTTAAAATTGATTAAAGCGGATGGTCGTATTCTGACAACTCCGGAACCTTTTATCGTTTTGGGTGCCTTAGCTGATAGTTCGGTCAATATTACTGTTCGTGTTTGGGCGAAGAGCGGAGATTATTGGGGCGTATTTTTCGATATGAATGAAAAGGTTTATAAGGAATTCGATAAGAACGGGTTGCACATTCCTTTCCCACAAATGGATGTTCATCTGGATAAATAACTTACAATGAAGAAATTTTTGATCTTAGTTTTTATGCTGCCTCTTTTGGGGACAGCACAAACTCCTGCTGATACTGTTAAGGTTTGGACGAGAGGGGGAATGGTCTCTGCGAATTTTAGCCAGGTGTCTCTGTCGAATTGGGTTGCTGGTGGTAAAAGTTCGGCTTCGGGAACTTTTCTGGTTAATTTATTCAGTAATTATAAAAAGGATAAAGTTAGTTGGGAAAATACGTTGGACCTTGGCTATGGTCTTTTAAAGGAAGAAGATAGCAAGACAGTAAAGTCGGATGATAAGATTGACCTGAGTTCTAAGTTCGGCTATCAGGCCAAAGGAAATATGTTTTATTCGGCATTGTTTAATTTTAAATCTCAGTTTACGAAGGGGTACAAATATCCTGATACGGATACGCCAATTTCCCGCTTTTTGGCACCGGGGTATTTTACCTTGGCATTGGGTCTTGATTATAAACCCAGCGATCATTTTTCGCTGTTTGTTTCTCCTCTAACTGGCAAGCTTACCCTTGTCACCGATGATTTATTGTCGGCGGCTGGTGATTTTGGTGTTGATCCGGGGAGTAAAACCAAATGGGAGCTGGGAGCCTATTTTAAGGCCGCTGTGAAATATGAGATTATGAAGAATGTTTCTCTGGATTCTAAATTTGATGTTTTCTCGAATTATATTGATCAGCCACAAAATATGGATGTCAGTTGGGACGTGAAGATTAACATGAAAATCAATGACTATCTATCAGCTAACCTTAATACAAACCTGATCTATGATAACGATATTAAGATCGAGTTCGACGACAATGGAGATGGTGTTGTTGATCGGAAAGGACCTCGGGTTCAGTTTAAGGAGCTCTTTGGTATTGGTCTTAATTTGAAGTTTTGATCTGCCAAAGCATTCGTTCATATCTTGAAAGTGATAGTTTGAACGTTGATACAGCGCATTCATATAATTTTCTGGAAATAGCTTGACATGGATGGGTTTCATAGCTTAACTTTGTTGTGCTTTTAGAATATACCACGTATAGTTAAACCAGTTTTATTTTTCTCTTTCATTCCACTCTTAAGCGCACAAGCATTCCAAGCCGGTAGACTCCTACCGGCTTTTTTCTTGTCTTTTCTTTCCGCAATTTTAGTGGGAACCATCGAGCATGGCTGAGTCTCTTAGCACACGGATTTTAATGCTTCAAACACGATTGGACAGTAAAATAACCGTTCAGTGCAGAATGAGTAAGTGACTAAAAGATGTTAATAGCTGAAATGATAGTTTCAGCTTCTGAAATTGCTACTTCGAACAATGGAATCGACATTTCACACAATCCCGGAAATATCGCTTGACTTGAATGGGTTTGATGACTTAACTTTGTTATGCTTTTAGAATATACCACGTATAGTTAAACCAGTTTTATTTTTCTCTTTCATTCCACTCTTAAGCGCACAAGCATTCCAAGCCGGTAGATTCCTACCGGCTTTTTTCTTGTCTTTTCTTTCCGCAATTTCAGTGCGAATCCATTAAGCATAGCTGAAGCTTTCAGAGCATGGATTCTAATGTTTCAGGCACGATTGGATTGCGAAATAACTCTTCGGTGTAAGTCGCGTGCATGACTAAATTATTTTAATAGCTGAAATGATAGTTTCAGCTTCTGAAATTGCTACTTCGAACAATGGAATTGCTTTTCCGTAACTTCCGGGAAATATCTCTTGACTTGAATGGGTTTGATGACTTAACTTTGTTATGCTTTTAGAATATACCACGTATAGTTAAACCAGTTTTATTTTTCTCTTTCATTCCACTCTTAAGCGCACAAGCATTCCAAGCCGGTAGACTCCTACCGGCTTTTTTCTTGTCCCATTGATGTTATTGTGATTAGAGTTTTGTACGAGTTGATCAGGAGTTTTCAGTTAATTTTCTCTGGGAATTTCACACAAATACTTATTGTAATATTGACGTATTCGCTTGATTTATGCGTCCTTCTTCAATTTTAAGTGGCATTTTCAATATATCGAACCGAAAATGGGCAAATTCCTGATAACTGGAATTGCCTATTCATGTGTTGAAAAATGGTCTTCGTTTATTGAAATAGCTTATTGGTACAATTGACGGTGTATACACTTGACTGACATCAGTCCTTGAAGTACCTTAGTCTTGCTTTTAGAATATACCACGTATAGTTAAACCAGTTTTATTTTTCTCTTTCATTCCACTCTTAAGCGCACAAGCATTCCAAGCCGGCAGTCTCTCTGCCGGCTTACTTATTTTACAAGGATTTGTTGTCCGTCAAACTCAATAATATCTCCGGTACGGATTTTTGCTCGTTTTCGGAATTCCGTTTCTCCGTTCAATTTCACAAAACCATCTTCAACAAATAATTTTGCTTGTCCGCCTGATTCTACCAAGTGAAGCAATTTGAGTAATTTTATCAATTCGATATATTCCGTGGTTAATTCAAATTCAATCATATTTTCTATCTATAGCTTTTGTAATTCTTCTTTTTGTTTTTTCGTAAGCTTAGCAACAATCAGGTTGTACGAATCGTCAATCCATTCCTCTATTTGTTTGTCGCTTACTGATCCATCGATGCGGATCGTATTCCAATGAATTTTACTCATGTGATAGCCAGGACTGACACACGAGTACTTTTCACGCAATTCAATGGCTTCATCCGGGTCACATTTCAGATTGACGCTCAGGTCGCTTTCAATATCTGTCAAAGCAAACATTTTCCCCATGACTTTAAAAACAAGGGTAGTTTCATCGAAAGGAAAACCTTCTGTTGTCCCTTTTTTTGAGATACAGTACGCTCGAAGTTCTTCAATGTTCATGGGGTAAAATTATAGATTATTTCAGGCGGTTGGGTAAAAGGCGTCCTTATAATGCTCCAATTCGTATGCATCGTTCTGAAAAATGATGGCAATCACATCAAATCGCGTATCACAATGGCTATCGGTTTTGAAAATATAGGCTTCAGCGGCTTCAATCAAAAAGCGAATTTTTCGGGTACCAACAGCTTCGCTAGGATGTTCAAAGGCTGTGCCGGTTCTGGCTTTTACCTCAACGATTACCAATTCATCTCCGTCTTTAGCAATGATGTCGATTTCGTAATGATGAAAATGCCAATTAGTCGCCAGAATCTTGTAACCTAGTTTTTGAAGATACTCCCGGGCAATTTGTTCTCCTTTATCGCCTAATTCTTTTTGTTTGGTCATTGGTTTTATTTAAAAAAGGAAGTTAGGGCATTTTATGAAAGAATCAAATGTTGTAAATTATAGAGGAACTTTTAATCAGGTAGTTTGTTGAATTAATTCAAACATTTGTTTTAAATTGTGATATGACCAAAATTCTAACCTTTATTTTTTTGTGGGCCCCTTTTTGTGTTGCTGGTCAAGATAATTTGATGACCATGCGGGCCGCGGTGGACTCGGCTTTTGCCAATAATGCGATCCTTAATCAATCAAGAGCAATCGTTGAGCAAAAAAGGAATGAGTGGCGGACGTTAACCGGGGTTGAAGCTCCGGAGGTCAGTTACTTCGAAGAAGGCAAAAGCAGTTCTGCAACGAAGCCCTTTGAAGAGCGTCGCTGGACAATTTCTCAAACTATCGATTTTCCGCTGACTACGGTTTACCGATTAAAGGCTCTGAAACAGGAAGCGGAGGCGATGAATTACCTGGTTCAGGCCCAGCAAAATGAAATACGGGCTGAAGTCAAATCCAGGTATATTGACATTCTTTATGCTTTGCATCTACAAGAGCTTGGTCGACAGCAAAAAGCGTTGGCTGATGAACTCTATAATGCAGTCTATACGAAGTTCGAAACCGGAATGGGTAACGGGATTGACCTGACTAAAGCGGAGTTGCAGGTGGCAGAAGCTGAGAATTTTCAAAATGAAGCCGAGCGCATGTTGCATATGGGGCGTTACAGTCTGTTTCGCTTGATGGGACTTGAAATTTCTGAAATCAATTATGGCATCCTATTTTCAGATACATTGAATAACAAAGAAGTGGTCGTGAACCAGATTACCGCGCTATCGGTGTTGCATGAGCAACCGGAATATTTAGCCGCGATAGCTGAGCAGGAGGCGACTCAAAATAAAATACGCGAAGCGAAAAGCAATATTTTGCCTGATATTCGCTTCAACTTATATAAGCAAAATTACGGCGATGGTTTTAAGTACAATGGTTTCGAAGTTGGCTTGAGCATTCCGATTTGGTTACCCTTTGAGCAAAGCGGGAAAATTAAAATGGCCCAAGCCAGACAAACAGAGATTGAATGGCAGCAAAAAGGGATCGAGCAAGCGATGAAGGAACAGATTGAACATGCCTGGCACAGTTATACTTCCAGTAAACAAATCATTGATCGATACAATCAAACAATGAGTGCTAAATCGTCTCGCTTGCAACAACTGAGTATTGAAGCCTATCGACTAGGCGAAATTGACCTGATGAATCTCATCTTGGCTCAGCAAACTTATCTCAACAATCAAGAAAGATATCTTTCTGCGCTTCATGATTTTTACCTGCAGCTAACACAGCTTGAAAAATATTTGAATCTCGAACTAGTTTACTAACCACAAAGCATATGATTTACAATAAATCGATTTGGTTCGGAGCCTTTTTACTGGCAACAGCGCTGGCTTCCTGTTCTTCGGGCAAGGAGCGTCAGCAACCATCGGAGGAAATCCATGAAACCCCTCCGTCCGTTTCAGGAAATCAGCCGGAGATGTTGATTGTTCATTTGTCAGACAAAGAAGTAAAAGAGTTAAAGATCGAAACACAAAAGGTTTCAAGCGACATCAAAAACTACAGTCTGCTGGCATCGGGCGTTGTCTTTCCGGCAACAAATCATGTGAGTGTTATTAGTACACCAATTAATGGCAGGGTGAGTGCAATTATGATCCGAGACGGGCAAGCTGTTCAAAAAGGGCAAGAGCTCTTTAAACTTGAAAGTCTTGTTTTCGGTAATTTGGTTTCGGAATATCTGCAGGCTATTGCCGAAGAAAAATTTCAAACAACCCGTCTGGAACGGATGAAACAGTTGGTGGCTCAAACCATCAGCTCTAAATCTGAATTGGACCGTGCTATGTCGGACTATGATCGTGCCAGAACTGCTTCTATTGCGGCTGTTGCTAAGCTAAAGGCAATAGGGGTTCCTGATCATGAAATTGCAGCGATTCGCAATACTGATCAAATTGATCCAAGTTTAAAAATACACGCCCCGATTTCAGGTAGTTTCGATCATTTAAAAGTTGATTTGGGACAGTCGGTCAATGCGTTGGAACAGTTAGGGCGAATCATCGATCTGGATAAAGTTCTGATTAAAGGTTATTTGAGTCCTGAAGAGGCTCGTTTTGTGAATGTTGGCGATACCGTTGCGATTTCACAGCGGGAAGATGATCGGGATAAAATTGCAGCTTATATCTCTTCTATAAATCCGGGATTGGATGAAGCTAATCGCTCTGTGGTTATAAATGTTGAAGTCACTCCTGAAAATAGTTGGCCCAAACCGGGTGAAAATGTCAGGCTTGAAATCTCGTCCCGTTCTACGGGAGGGGTCTACTCGATTCCCCTAAAGGCGATTACCTACGATGGAAATAAGGCAGTGGTTTTCGTGAAGAAAGATGCCTCGGTCTATGAAAAGCGATTTGTCGACATTGCGGAGATCCGCGACCAATATGCGATTGTCAGAGAGGGTATGAAGGAAGACGAAGAAGTCGCTGTTTCCCAAGTTTTCAGTTTGAAAGCGTTGTCTCGTTACGAATTAATTGCCGAAGAATAATCCAAGCCACCGATCATGCTACACCAAATAATTGTCTTTTCTGTTCGCCAAAAGTTTGTTGCACTTTCGTTGGTTGTGTTAATGGCTGCTGCCGGCGTTTATTCGCTCATGCAGATTCCTATCAATTCATTGCCCGACGTAACGCCGGTTCAGGTTTTGGTTATTACCAAGGCTGGTCGCTATTCGCCCTACGATGTTGAGAAACTGGTCAGCTATCCGATTGAAACAGCGATGAACGGTTTGCCTGATGTGAAAGAGGTTCGTTCCATTTCTCAATTTGGATTGTCGGCAGTTACTGTCGAATTTCAGGAGAACACGGACATTTATTTTGCCCGGCAAATGGTAAGCCAGCGTTTGCAGTCTATATCCGATGACTTGCCGGCGGATGTATCAGCGCCGCAATTGGGGCCAATTTCGACTGCGTTGGGAGAAATCTATCAGTACGAAGTCAAAGGTGAAAATTATTCGTTAACAGAGTTGCGCGAGTTTCAGGATTGGATGATTGCTCCGCAGTTGAAAGTGGTGAAGGGAGTAACCGAAATCAATTCATTCGGCGGTTATGTGAAGGAATATGATGTTTTGATTCAACCCGGGAAGATGCGGATGTACAAAGTCAACATTCAGGATATTATTGACGCAATTGCTCAAAACAATTCGGTTTCGGGTGGAAATTACCTGGTGCACAATCGCGAACAATACATTGTGCGGGGCTTTGGTCAGATAAACAAGAAAGAGGATATTTTGAATATTGTTGTTGCAAAACGCGAGAATACACCGGTATTTATCCAGGATGTAGCCGATGTGGAAATCGGAACGCAGATTCGCCAGGGGGGTGTTACCCGCGATGGAAAAGGAGAAGTTGTAACCGGAATTGTGATGATGTTGCGTGGCGGAAATGGGCGAGAGGTAATAGCAGATATTGAGTCGAAGATTGAATCCATTAATAAAAATCTGCCGGAAGGTGTGCAGATTGAAAAGTTCTACGATCAGTCGGATCTGATTAATCGCACAACCGGAACCATTAAAACCAACCTGCTTGAAGGAGGTTTTTTGGTGATTGTTGTTTTGCTTTTGTTGCTGGGCGAAATATCGGGAGCGCTGATTGTTGCGATGGTTATTCCGTTGTCCATGTTGTTTGCTTTCATTGGTATGCGGGAGTTTGGTTTGGCTGCTAACCTGATGAGCTTGGGAGCGATTGACTTCGGGATGGTTGTAGATGGCTCGGTGGTGATGGTTGAAAATATCGTCCATCGTCTGCAAGGTAGAAAAACAGGTGAGAAGCCCGATGATCTGATTGTTGAGGCAGCCAAACAAGTTGTTCGGCCAATCTTTTTTGGGGTGCTGATCATCCTTTTGGTGTATGTCCCTATCATGACTTTCAGTGGGATGGAAGGTATTCTGTACCGGCCAATGGCGATTACGGTTGCAGCTGCTGTATTCGGGTCGCTGCTTCTGGCGTTGGTTTTTATCCCTTCAATTTCAGCTTTAATTTTTCACAAAGGGGTGAAAGTCCGTAGGAATTACCTGATCGATTGGTTGAAACCGCGATACCTGCGTCTGCTGGGATGGCATATGGAAAAACGTTTTATGGTGGTGACTTCAGCGATTCTTTTATTTCTGTTTTCGATTGGGGTGATGGTTCGTTTGGGCAGTGAGTTTCTTCCTGAGTTGGAAGAAGGGTCTATTTTAGTAGAACAGGTTCGCATGCCATCGGTCACTTTGGAAGAGTCGATCGAAAATGCCAATTGGCTGGCTGGTCAGCTTATGGCAAATATTCCTGAGATAAAAACGGTGGTGCCCAAAACCGGGCGTTCCGATTTGGCTAACGACTGGATGGGCGTTCATCAAACCGATGTTTGGGTGGTACTTAAAGACCCAAAGGAGTGGCGCAAAGGAATTGAAAAAACAGATATTATCGACCAAATTGAGCCTTACCTGAAAACGGAGCCCGGATTGGCTTATAATTTTACGCAACCCATTGCTATGCGGGTTGATGAGCTGACAAGCGGCGTAAAATCTGATCTCGCAGTGAAAATTTATGGTGAAGATTTGGATGAATTGAATCAGGTTGGAGAGTCGATCTCGAAAATTGCGTCGACCATGAAAGGAACGGACAATTATTTTGTAGAGCAACCCATCGGTCAGCCTTATCTGACCATTGAAATAGACCGGGAGGCTGTGGCTTCATTTGGCTTAAATGTCGACGAGGTACAGCAAGTAATTGAAGCTGGTATTGGCGGCCAAATTGCAGGGCAAGTCTATGAGGGGCAGCGCCGATTCGATATACTGGTTCGATATCCGAATGACATCCGGGAACAACTGCAGCAAATACAGGAAATCCCGGTTTATCTGGCCAATGGGCAATTTATTCCCCTTAAGCGGGTGAGTAAAATTATCGCGCAGGAAGGGCCTCGTGAAATTCAACGCGAAAACGGATGGCGTCGTTTGATTGTTGGCGTCAACATCAAGAATATTGATATCGGTACTTATGTGGCCAATTTGCAAAATGCAATTGATAAAAAAGCCGATGTTCCGCCGGGATATTTCCTGGAATACGGTGGCACCTTCGAGAACCAACGCCGTGCTATGAACCATTTGTTATTGGTTGTGCCTTTATCGTTGTTTATTATCATCGGTTTGTTGTATCTGAATTTTGGTGCCATGCGTTTCGCAATGATTATTTTACTCAACTTGCCATTTGCTTTATCTGGTGGCATTTTCCTATTGTGGATGCGTGGCATGTATCTTTCCGTATCAGCCAGTATTGGTTTTGTCGCGCTGTTTGGGGTTGCTGTTTTAAACGGTATTGTGTTGCTCGATCATATCAATGAATTGCGAAAGGAAAAAGCAGGATCGTTGAAAAACCTGGTGGTCGAAGCGTCGGGCGACCGACTGCGTCCGGTTCTGATGACGGCTTTGGTAGCCAGTTTGGGTTTCATACCAATGGCTTTCAACTCCGGTCCGGGGTCCGAAGTTCAACGACCGTTGGCGACCGTGGTTATTGGTGGTTTGATCACTTCAACCTTGCTTACTTTATTGGTATTACCCACTATTTATATGTGGGTTGAGGGGCGAAAAAAGCCTGCAGGTAAGGATGTTTGATATTTGTAATTGCTGGGTGATTTATTCATTTCGGTATTCAATTTAATTAGACCTTAATTAGTATCACATCTGTTTTGCCTAATTTTAAATTTAAACCACGAAGATTTTACGTTATGGGGAATAGCAATTCGATTTCAGGGACAGAAGTGAAAACACATACGATTTTGGGAGCAGGTGGCTCTATCGGAAATAGTTTGGCCGATGAGCTACTTCGTCAGAATCAGGTAGTAAAGTTGGTTTCCCGAAGTGGTTTCAGCATGCCGGGAGCGGATACTGTCAAAGGTGATTTGCTTTCGTTTCCCGATACGGTAAAGGCTGTAAAGGGGGCAGATGTTGTGTATTTATGTGCGGGCTTACCTTATCGCTACGAGGTTTGGAAAGAGCAGTGGCCCAAAATTATGGATCACGTTATCGAAGCTTGTATCAAGGAGAATGCACTTCTGATATTTTTTGATAATGTGTACATGTATGGTCGGGTTGAAGGAAAGATGACCGAACAGACACCCTACGATCCGTGCAGTAAGAAGGGCGAAGTCAGGGCTCGGATCTCACTCATGCTGGAAGAGGAAATGATGAAGCGAAATATCCGGGCGATTATTGCCCGTGCTGCTGATTTGTATGGACCGTACTCGGTACAATCCAGTGTGCTTTACATGATGATGATTGCAAATCTGAAAAAAGGTAAGAAAGCGCAATGGATGGGAAGTATGAAACAACCACATTCATTTACTTATACACTTGATTGTGCCAAGGGACTCAAACTTTTGGCTGATGATCCTAAAGCACGTAACCAGGTGTGGCATTTGCCCACCAGCAATCCCGGCTTAACAGCTGAAGAATGGGTGCGGCTAATTGCTGATGCTTACCAATCAGATCCTAAGTATACGCTTCTGAAGAATTGGATGGTAAGCTTGGCAGGTTTGCTGAATAAGACAATTGGCGAAGTTTATGAGATGATTTACCAACAAGAAATGAATTACCATTTCGATTCGACGAAATTCAATACCTACTTTAAATTCACGCCAACGTCATATGAACAAGGGCTTGGTGAGACCATCCGGTTTTTGGAAAAAATTGGCAACTAAGTCGCATGCCGCCTTCTCGTTATTTTGGAATCGGCTTCAGCCTGACTATTTCGTCTTGCTGATTTAATGAATAGTTGTGACCGAAAACTAAGGGCATATTTTCGTCGATGTGACCCGAAGGACAGTTAAAATAAACCGGGTAGTTGTAGTCTTTAACGGCTTCTAAGATGATTTCTTCCACACTTTGCCCGAATGGAGAGTCGTTGTCTTTCATTTCAGTGAAACTTCCAACCAACAAGGCCTTCAGTCCTTTTAGTTTGCCTGAAAATTTTAGGCTTTGCATCATTCTGTCGAGGTGGTATAGGTATTCCGACAAGTCTTCAATGAACAGGACTTTTCCTTCCGTGTTGACCTCAAGGTTTGTTCCTAGCAGGCTATAAACAATTGAAAGATTACCCCCGCATAACTCACCTTCTGCTTTTCCGGTTCGGTTGAGAGGATGGCTCTCAAAAGCATAGGCCGGGATTTCACCCCGAAGGAGACGGATCAGTTGATGGTAGCTTTCTGTTGGATGTTCTTTTTTTTTGTAATATGCGGGCATTGGCCCGTGAACACTACAAAAACCCTGGTTTTGAAACAATCCATGCAGTACCGTAATATCGCTGAACCCGACGAGCCATTTCGGATTTTCTCGATAACGGCTAAAGTTCAATTGACCAGCTATTCGAATAGCCCCGTATCCACCACGCGAACAGATGATGGCTTTACATTTTGGGTCATCCAGTGCTTCTTGTAAATCCTGCAGTCGCTCTTGGTCAGTTCCTGCAAATTGAAAATGGGAAGCCAGCATGTGTTTGCCTATTAGCACTTCAAACCCTTCATATTCAAGTGATTTTACAGAAGGGAGGACTTTTTCGTCCTTTATTTTTCCGGCAGGAGAAACGATTCGTATTCGATCTCCTGGATTTAAAAACGAGGGTTGTAGCATGATTTTCAATTTGAAGTTGAAGATACAAATCTTCAATTAAAGGAAGTTTAACTTATATGAAGAATTGAACGTAAAACCGTTTGAGTAGTTCTTTGTCAAATAGTTAAAAACTTTAAAACGATGAGAAATCGGGTAGGTATACTGGGATCCGGTGTTGTAGGCCGGGTTTTGGCAAATGGTTTCCTGAAACATGGTTACCAGGTAATGGTTGGAACACGACAACCGGATAATCTAAAAGAATGGTTAGCTGAGGCGGGAGACATGGCTTCGGTTGGTACATTTCAAGATGCGGCTCGCTTCGGCGATCTTGTGGTTTTGGCGGTGAAAGGGAGCTCTGCCGAGTATGTGCTTGATTTGGCAGGTGCGGCGAATATGCATGAAAAAACAGTGATTGACACCTGTAACCCGATAAGTAATGAGCCGCCGGAAAATGGCGTCTTACGCTATTTCACGCCGCAAAATTCTTCTTTGATGGAACATCTGCAGATGAAATATAGCCGCATTCATTTTGTGAAGGCTTTTAATAGTGTTGGTAATGGCCTCATGGTCAACCCGGAGCTTAAAGGACAAAAGCCGACAATGTTTATCTGTGGCAATGATGAGAAAGCAAAAAGTGAAGTGAAAATTATTTTGACCCAATTTGGCTGGGAATTTGCAGATATGGGAGGAGTAGAGGCTGCCCGACCAATTGAGATGCTCGCTGTTTTGTGGTGTATTCCCGGATTTTTAAGACATGAGTGGGAGCACGCTTTCAAGTTGATAAAATAAATGAACCTGTCGGCCATAAAAAAGCCCCTGTGAAAGGGGCTTCGGCATATTTAATTTTAGTTCTTTTTATAAATCCAGGCTCCCGAGCCTGCTTGGCTTAAATAATCTGTTCTGGCAGAAAGTGCGTCATCAATTGCGACGTAACCTCCAAGTGAAATGTAGTGTAAACCTTTAATGACACCCAAGTCAGTTCCCTGGTATCCTTCTTTGTCCAATTGGCCGATGAAGGTTTGGGCATTCTCCTCATTACGGAAACTTCCTACAATCAGAAAATAGCGGGCTGCAGCTTCGCCTTCGTTTACAACTTCTTTCGGTTGAGCGGATTCAATCGCTTCGCTGGTAATCTCGATAGTTTCCTCAGCTGCAACTTCTTCCTTCACTGTTGGTGCCGGAGTTGTAGTCATCATCTCACGGATGTAACCCAAATCCGATTTTTGGATGTTCGATGTGTTGTTTTTCAGCGGGATAACAGCCAGGGCAAAAAGCAGAGGAATAGCTACCAATACTTTTTTCAGGCTGCGCTTCTGGAAGAGAACTTCCACTGCCTGACGTTCTTGTTGAGAGATTGCTTTACGCGCCATTTGGCGAGAAAACAAGCTTTCGTAAGAGAACGAATCGAAACCAAAAGCATCCAAATTCAGGTTGCCTTCAACTTTGGGAGTAAAGACCAAATGTTGTTGTTCGTCGTAAGCTAAACTACCCAATCCGGTGATGGTGATTTCTTCACCATCGGTTAAGCGGTAGTTCAGTTCCTGAACCATCAGGTCGATCTTTTTGCGTGCTGCAATATAATTCAAGCCTTCTTCCGAGGCGATATGATTGGTGAATAAACCATCGTTGAAATTCAGCTTTTTGTTAAAGCTTACCGATTTCCCCGGAGGCGTAAACTGCGATGCATGCAATCCGGCTTGTTTGTAGTTGGTTACAAAACCCCCAAAGCCAGGAATGATAACGCAGTCATTCAACAATAATAATTCTTTGATATAGGCTAATAGTTCCACAGTACTTTGCGTTTGAAATCAAAAATAAGGAAAAATTAATGCCCTTACAACATAAAGTTTTCAACATTTTGAGGGGTTTCTGAACCTTCAATGTCTAAACTACATGGGGTGAATAAGGTTAGCTTACCCAATTTATGCTTAATTTAGGGCAAAAATTTATAACCAAATTATGGCAACAAAAATATTGGTAACCGGCGGAACTGGTTACATTGGCTCTCACACTGTCGTTGAATTACAGCAATCAGGTTATGACGTGATCATTGTTGATGACTTGTCGAATTCAAGTATTGATGTTTTAGAAAACATTGAAAAAATTAGCGGTGTTAAACCTGAATTTGAACAATTGAACCTGGCTGATTCAGCAAAAACAGACGAGTTTTTTAGCAAGAATAAGGATATAGCTGCGATCATTCACTTTGCAGCTTCGAAGGCTGTTGGTGAATCGGTTCAAATTCCATTGCATTACTATCGTAACAACTTGGTTTCCTTGATGAATATTTTGGATTGTCAGCTGAAATACAACATCGCAAACATTGTTTTTTCATCGTCATGTACGGTTTACGGACAGCCCGAAGTATTGCCGGTAACAGAAAAAACACCTCGTAAAGATGCTGAATCTCCCTATGGAAATACAAAACGGGTTAACGAAGACATTTTAAGTGACAGCATTAAAGCGTTCCCGCAACTGAAAGGAATCGCCCTGCGTTATTTTAACCCGATTGGAGCGCATCCTTCAGCCTTGATTGGTGAGTTACCATTAGGTGTACCTCAGAATTTGGTTCCGTTTATTACCCAGGCGGCTGCTGGCTTGCGTGACGAGCTGAAGGTCTTTGGTGACGATTATGATACTCCGGATGGTTCTGCAATTCGCGATTACATCAATGTGGTTGACTTGGCTAAAGCACACGTTGTTGCCATTGAGCGCTTGTTGAAAAGTAAAAATAAGGAAGGATACGAAATATTCAACCTTGGAACAGGAAATGGTTATTCGGTTTTGGAGATTGTGAAAGGTTTTGAAAAAGTGACCGGTGTGAAACTGAATTACAAAATCGTTGACCGTCGGGCCGGCGATATTGTAAAGATATGGGCTGATACAAGTTATGCCAATGAAGAGTTAGGTTGGAAATCGGAAAAAGGATTGGAAGAAACGTTGCTCTCGGCTTGGAATTGGGAAAAGCGCGTTCGGGGAATTGAATAAAAAGTCGGCCTTTTTGTTGCTGAATGAATTAAGACAACCGAAATAATCAGAAATATCGCGGGTTTTGCATTTGCAGAACCCGTTTTTTTGTGATTTTGGGTGAGTTTCTACAGTAAAATAGTCCGGTTCTTTTTTCCTGTAAAAGAATGAAGAATAGCTTTATCTTTGTGGCGGTTAGGTCAGCTTATTGATTCTCGACCAAAAGCAAATCGTATTTAATGAAAGACAGAAAAGTAACAAAAGGGCAGGGTAAAGAACCACGTAGCGGGAAACCACAAAATATTGAGTTTAAAGTGAAGCAGGATCAGGAATTAATGAAATTTCTGATTGAGCAACTGCCGCATAAAAACCGGAACAACATTAAAACCATGCTTAAGAAAAAGCAAGTGTTGGTAAATGGTGCTGCTGTTAGTCAGTTCAACCACCTGTTGAAATCGGGCAATGTTGTTTCACTGAGCCGGAAACCTGGTCCTTCGGCCCCCAAGATGAATGGCATTGTCGTTGTTCATGAAGACAAGGACTTGATTATCGTAAATAAAAATGCCGGATTGCTGACCATTGCCACCGACAAGGAAAAACGCCAAACGGTGTATAGCATACTTAGTGACTATGTGAAGGCTCAGGATTCGAAAAACAAAATATACATCGTACATCGCCTCGACCGCGAAACCAGTGGTTTGATGATGTTTGCCAAAAGCAAAGAAATGAAGGATCTTTTGCAGGAATCCTGGAAACAAACTATTGCCGAACGTAGCTACCTGGCTTTGATAGACGGTCAACTTAATCCGCCGGAAGGAACACATAAGTCGTATTTATTCGAGAGTAAAGTCTTTATTGTTTACTCAACTCAGGATCCCGAACGTGGTCAGGAAGCTATCACGCACTATTCGACCCTGAAGAGTAACGACAACTATTCCTTGTTGAAAGTGAATTTGGAAACTGGTCGTAAAAACCAGATCCGGGTGCACATGAAGGATTTAGAACACCCAATTGTTGGGGATAAAAAATACGGATCAACGACTAACCCGATTGGACGTTTGGGACTACATGCCTGGGTTTTGGCTTTCCGTCATCCGGTCAGTGGTAAAATGCTCCGTTTCGAAACATCGATTCCCGGCAGTTTCCTGAAATTGTTCTAGCTCCTGATTGATAGGTAACTCGAGATAGAAAATAGTGCCTTTGCCCGGTTTGGATTCAACATGGATCCGTCCACCGTGTTTTTCAGCAAATTCCTGACAGATAATTAATCCTAACCCAGTGCCGCATTCGTAATTGGTGCCGGGGTGGATTTTGCTTTGATTCATGTTGAAGAGGTTCTCAATGATGTCAGAAGTCATTCCTGTCCCTTGATCGACAACCGAGAGTACAACTTTATTTTTCTTGCTGTGTGCTTTTACCCTTATTTTCCCTTCTGGGTAGGAGTATTTAATTGCATTTGCAAGTAAGTTGCGGAGAATTGTTTTTAGCATTTCTTCGTCAGCCATAACTTTCAAATCCGCTTCGGAATTGTTTTTTAAAAGGATGTTTTTTGAGTCAGCTTGATCACTGATTTGATTGAAAACATTGGAGATAATGGAATTGATTGATAGCTGGCGCGGGCAGTAATGAATCCGGTCAGTTTGAATCAAGGCCCAGTTTAGCAAGTTTGCTAACAACGAATTCGCATGGTCGGCAGATTGGTAGATAAATTGCAGATATTGTTGAATGTCCTCATTCGGAAGTTTCCCAATATCACTGATTAATAGCTCGCTGAATCCCTGGATAGAATTTAGGGATCCTTTCAGGTCGTGACCAATGATGGAGAAAAGTTTATCCTTGGTGGTAATCATGTCTTTTAAGATAGCTTCTGTGTTCTTCTGCCTCGAGATGTCGCGCACATATGCGATTAATCTTCTTTGTCCGTTTAGGTTGACAAACTTGGTGTTGATTTCGGTCGGAAAGATGGTTCCGTCCTTCTTCATATTTTCTCGCTCCAGATAAACGTCGCCGGTAGCCATTTCTTCCGGAATAATATCGGGAAGGAGGCCGGCAAATTCAGTTGGAACCAAATCACGAATGCTGAGTTTTAACATTTCTTCGCGCGTGTAACCAAACATATTATGCCCCATCGTATTGCAGTCAAGTATTTCACCTTTCTCATTTTCCAGGTAAATTCCATCCAACGACAGATCAATGAGGGTGCGTAGTTTTAATTCATTGGCTTTAAGTTCCCGTTTCTGCCGGTTGTTTTTCATCAATAAGTAGGCGATAATCAACCCTGAGAACCCGCCGAGGATTGTTGGGATCCCGATTACGGCATTATCAATGATTTCGATGTTCAATAAAAATAAGAGCAGTACCGATATTAAAAGGATCAATAATAGCCCAACAATGGAACCGGTTGTAAGAATCAATGCGGGTTTAATTTTGTTACTTACCATGAAATTGATGCAGATGAAAGTTTTGTGTTCGTAAGTTAGAAATTCTTGTCATTTGCTCAAATGGTGGAATAAAAATTTTCGAATAAAGGACGAGACTTTTTAAATTCAATTGGCCAAACTACTCAATCTCTTTTTTATTGATTTTGAAAAGAGCTAATTTTGAATACAAAATAACAAGTAAAACTAATGAAGACTATTCTAATTACAGGTGGCGCCGGATTTATCGGATCTCATGTAGTTCGCCTGTTTGTCAATAAATATCCAAACTATAAAATTGTCAATCTCGATAAGTTGACTTATGCCGGTAACCTGGCTAATTTAAGCGATGTAGAAGACAAGCCGAATTATGAGTTTGTGAAAGCGGATATCGTGGATAGCGGCAAAATATTGAGTTTGTTTCGTGAGTACCGGTTTGATGGAGTGATCCATCTTGCGGCTGAATCTCACGTCGACCGTTCCATTGCTAACCCAACCGAATTTGTGTTCACCAATGTTATTGGAACGGTTAATCTGTTGAATGCGGCTCTGGATGTTTGGAAAGGCAACACTGAAGAAAAACTCTTCTATCACATATCAACCGACGAAGTTTACGGGTCATTGGGTAAAGAGGGGATGTTTACCGAATCAACTAAATATGATCCTCACAGTCCCTATTCGGCATCGAAAGCCAGCTCTGATCATTTTGTGCGGGCTTATTGCGATACTTTCGGCTTACCAACGTTGGTGTCAAATTGTTCTAACAACTACGGTTCGTTTCAATTTCCGGAAAAGTTGATTCCCTTGTTCATCAACAATATTCGATACAATAAGGCACTGCCTGTTTATGGAAAGGGTGAAAATATCCGGGATTGGTTGTGGGTGGAAGACCATGCCCGTGCCATTGATGTGATTTTTCATCAGGGCAAAGTCGGTGAGACGTACAATATTGGAGGCCATAACGAGTGGACCAATATTGACCTAATTCAACTAATGTGTAAAATATTGGATCGCAGACTCGGGCGCAAAGAGGGAGCTTCAGCTGAACTAATTACCTATGTGAAAGATCGCGCCGGTCATGATTTGCGCTATGCAATAGACTCCTCCAAGTTGCAAAAGGAGTTGGGATGGGTGCCCAGTCTTCAGTTTGAAGAAGGCTTGGAGAAAACCATCGATTGGTATCTGGAGAACGAATCGTGGATGCTGAATGTGACCAGTGGAGACTACCAGTTGTATTATGAGGAGCAATATCAGAAACGCTGATTTTTAGCGAATAAATATTATTGAGGGGCCAGCGAGCCCCTTTTTTCTTGTTGCAAAACAACAGGGCTTTACCTAAATTGGGATTCTGAAAAATGAAATCCTATGAAACGTCGCAACTTTGTTAAATCCACAATTGCCGGGGGATCAGCTTTGTCTATGGTTGGTTTGTCGGCATGTACCCCATCTGAAAAATCGTCCTCAAAAAGTTCCGAAGTCAGCGTACTCCTTGATTTTGAATTCAATGAATTTACCATCGATCAGTTTCAGCAACTGATGACTGAAGGTAAAATGAGCTCGGTAGCGATTTGTCAGCAATATTTGGATCGTATTGCAGCGCTCGATCACTTATTGAGTTCGATTATTGAGTTGAATCCTGAAGCTTTGGAGATCGCAAAGCAATTGGATATAGAAAGACAGAAGGGCAAAGTTCGCGGGCCGTTGCACGGTATCCCGATTGTTATAAAAGATAATATTGATACAGATGATCAAATGATGACCACTGCCGGTTCATTGGCTTTGGCGGGTACATCTGCTCCCGATGATGCTTTTATTGTGAAGAAACTGCGTCAGGCAGGAGCCGTACTGTTGGGGAAGACCAATCTGAGTGAATGGGCCAATATTCGTTCAACCAAATCATCGAGCGGGTGGAGCGGACGCGGTGGACAGGTACGGAATCCTTTTTGTTTGGATCGCAGCTCTTGCGGTTCCAGTTCTGGCACAGGAGCAGCTATTTCTGCTAATTTGTGCGCGATTGGAATCGGAACTGAAACGGATGGCTCCATCGTTTGCCCGTCAGGAATTAATGGGATTGTAGGGCTTAAGCCAACACTGGGAATGTGGAGCCGTGACGGGATTATTCCTATTTCTCACAGTCAGGATACTGCAGGACCGATGTGCCGTACAGTGAAGGAAGCTGCCATTTTACTGGGTGCTTTGGCCGGGTCGGATACAAATGATGCGGAAACTCACCTGGAGGAGGGAACAATTTATGTTGACTATACCCGGTTTCTAGATGAAGATGTTTTGCAGGGGATTCGGGTTGGCGTTGTGCGAAATATGTTTGTGTCCAACACCGATGTGACAGCTTTGATGGAAAAGGCGATGGCCGATTTGAAAGCTGTTGGTGCCGAGGTTGTGGATCAACTGGAGTTGAAATCCCGCTCGGAATGGGAAGAGGCAGAATGGACGGTACTGTTGACGGAATTGAAAGCAGATATGGCTGTTTATCTCCAGAGCAGAACCGATCAATCTTTCAGAACATTGGCTGATTTAATCCAGTTCAATAAGGAACATGCCGCCCAGGAAATGCCTTGGTTTGGGCAGGAGATATTTGAGCAGGCCGAACAAACAAAAGGGTTGGATGACCCAGAATATTTGTCTGCCCTGAAAACGTCAAAAGAGAAATCACGGAAAGAGGGGATTGATCAACTAATGGACGAACATCAGTTGGATGTGCTGATTGCGCCAACAAATGGGCCAAGCTGGCCAATTGATTGGGTTAACGGCGACAATTACACAGGCGGTAGCAGCGATGCGGCCGCTGTGTCAGGATATCCGAGTATAACCGTGCCGATGGGCTTTGTGAAGGGTTTGCCGATTGGTATTTCGTTCTTTGGACGAGCCTGGAGTGAACCAACATTGCTAAAGCTGGCTTACGCCTATGAGCAAAAGACGAAACACCGGAAATCTCCCGGTTTTAAATCAACAATCGGCTAAGCTGTTGAGCGTCGGTTTAAAAGCTGGTTAATATTTCCGCGATTGACAGCTTTTCGGTAAATTCGCCCAAATTAAAAACCAATTAGCATGTTTTCAGGAATAGTTGAAGAATATGGTGTGGTGAAAGCCATCGAACGGGAACAGGAGAACTATCATTTCACCCTGACTTGTTCTTTCGTGAACGAGTTGAAAATTGACCAAAGTGTGTCGCACAACGGCGTTTGTCTGACAGTGGTAAAACTGGATCAGGAAGCAAAAACCTATACGGTTACGGCCATTAAAGAAACCATTTTGAAAACCAATTTAGGATATTGGGAAGTAGGGTCGAAAGTAAACCTGGAGCGTAGTATGATGATGAATGGTCGATTGGACGGGCACATTGTTCAGGGACATGTTGACCAGACTGCTGTTTGCAAAAAAGTGGAAGAAGCCGAAGGAAGCTGGTATTTCACCTTTGAATATGAGCTTGATAAAAGCAAAGCTCAGCAAGGATATATGACTGTTGAAAAAGGTTCAGTTACCGTGAACGGCGTGAGTTTGACGGTGGTGAACTCGAAAGATAATTCGTTCCAGGTGGCAATCATTCCTTATACTTATCAGGAAACGAACTTTCACACGTTCAAAGAAGGTACCGTGATAAATTTAGAGTTTGATATCATCGGTAAGTACCTCGCCAAACTGGCATCATTTAAATAAGAGATTCAGATTTTAGCATATAGAAAGATCCGGCCCAGCGACCGGATCTTTTTGCTTTTTTTTAGGAGTGAAAAACCAGAAGCGGTGTTTTCACATGAAATACCATCTTTCGCGCAATGCTTGGATTAAAAATCCGTGTTATCAAGTTTCGCTTATGCGTTGTCAGCGAAAGTACGTCAATATCGTTTTCTTCGATAAATTCCTCCAGATCGATTAGGATATTTGAACCATGCCTGATGATACACTCAATTGGTGTATCGGGATATTTGTTACTGAGCATGTTGTGGAGACTTTCCAATTTGGCTTCGTCCCATTCGCGGGCTGCGCTTGGGCCAATGTGTAAACAGCATAGTTTGGCATTGAAGGGCTTCAAAAGACCCAATAATTTGTCGATTGAGACTAAATCTTTTTCATCAAAATTAGTGGCATAGACGATTTTCTTCATCGAAGCCAGGTTCAGGAGCGGCGCTTTTCCGGGAATAACGAGTACAGGCACATTCGATTTGTAAATAACTCCCGCTGTGGTACTTCCCATGATATCCAGATCGTCTTCTTCTGGTCCTTTTATTCCCATTACGATCAGGCGTGGTGGATGTTTTTCGGTGAAATACAGAATATCGTCTTCCGGATAGCCCAGTTTTATCATGTGTTCCGATTCAACCGTTTCCCAGACTTTAGCACCAATATAATCCGTCAGTTTATTCAGAAATTGGCTGAATTGTTCATCGGCAAATTCCTCGCGTTCTTTCAGGTGGTCATAAAGTCCGGTGTTAAACGCCATCACATCCGAATAGGGCATGCTGAAGAAATCGGGTTGTTGGATAACGTGGTAAAATATTAATTTCGATTGCAGTTTGTTCGCAATTTCAAAGGCCATTAATGCGGCTTTAAAGGAGTAGTTCGAAAAATCGACAGGCACCAAAACGGTGTTTTCCGACTTTGCTTGTTCTTTATCTTCTTTTCCTAATAACTCATCTACGATAGGCCAGGCTTGTTTGATATCCCTTTCATAAATCCGGACTTTAACACCGGAAGCAACAGCCCCCTGAATCAGATTTATGTTTTCAAGAAAACATTCGATACCTTCCGATTCCAACATTGAGCGGAGAATTTCAGCTTTGGAATAAGGAAGAAGTGCGATTGTGACTAGTTTTTCTTCCATAGCTTCAGGTTTTAAATAAACGGGTTTATTTATTATTTCGAATTTCAGAGCTCTTTGGTTTCAAACATAAGCCTATTTCTTTGTTAAAATGTTTTTTAAGTTACTTTGATGTGATGAATTCTTGACGAAACAGAATTCCTGATTCAATGATGATTATTAATTAGTTGAAATTAGTTATCTTTTTTTCGTGTAAATAAGTGGAATGAATCTTCTTCAAACAAGAAGTAATCGTTGGCGGAATTCAAAAGGTTCTGCTAATTTCGTTCCCCGAACAGTATAGCCACAGAAATTCAGAAAATGAGCCAAACAGCATTAATTACCGGATCAGCGAAACGAGTTGGACGAGAAGTTGCCCTCCATCTGGCTTCGAAAGGATGGAATCTTGCCCTGCACTATAATTCATCTGAGAAAGCTGCCAATAAGTTGATTACTAAATTGCAAAAGGAATATCCGGAGCAGGAATTTGTTTTGTTTCAGTCGAATATGCAAAATCCGTTTGCGGTTGAAAGTTTAATTCCGGAAGTCCTTCGGGTTTTTGGACAGTTGGATTTGTTAGTCAATAACGCTGCGATTTTTGAAGGTGCTTCTATTTTTGAAACGCACTTCGACTTATTGGATCGATTGATGATGATTAACTATCGGGCTCCCTTTCTCCTTATTCGCGATTTTGCCCGGCATATCGGTAAAGGATTGGTCGTTAACTTTGTAGATACGCGTATCACCAATGTTAAAACGGATTATGCAGCCTATAGTCTTTCCAAAAAGGCACTGTGGGAATTAACCAAAATGGCCGCTTTCGAATTTGCGCCTTATATTCGCGTTAATGCCATTGCTCCCGGAGCGACCTTGCCTCCGGAAGATAAAGACGAGTCTTACTTATGGTTAATAGCGAAGAAGACACCCATGCAAAAGCCAAGCGGAATTGAACCGATTTTGAAAAGTTTGGACTTCATTTTAGAAAACGATCATCTTACGGGACAACTCCTCTTTTGTGATGGTGGTGAAAATCTGGGGCAAACAATCTGATCGAAGGGAACATTCTTTACAACTTGATGTTGTCTAAGAAAACCAGTCGTGTGGTTGAATAAACAATAAACAGGTCAACGATCCAATTATTTGATATGGCAAAAATTCGTGTAAAAAATCTCTTGTTACGCACTTACATCGGTTTTAATCCGGACGAATTGGTTAACAAACAAGATGTAGTGATTAACCTGGAAATAGAGGCACCGGTACCGGAGTCAGCTTTGGAATCTGACGAGCCCAACGGAATCTACGATTATAAATTGGTTACTAAGAAAGTCATTGCTCATGTTCAGGACGGGCATTTTAAGCTGCTCGAAGTGTTGACTTCGAACTTACTGAATATGATAATGGAAGACGATCGCGTGACTTATGCCAAAGTTGAGGTCGACAAACCGCATGCGTTGCGTTTCGCCGAATCTGTTTCATACGAAATGGAGGCACGTCGTTGAATGCTGTGATTATTTCCATTGGTTCCAATATCAACCCGACCGAGAATATCCGGAAGATGCTGGCGATTTTGCAGGCTGATTGTGCAGAGCTGCGAGTATCTGATTTGGTTACAACAAAGCCAATTGGAATCGAAGAGCAGGATGATTTTGTGAATGGTGCTGCTTCGCTTCAAACGGAAATGGGACAGATCGAGTTTAAGGCTTACCTCAAATCTGTTGAAGACCGATTGGGGCGGGACCGGACACTTCCAAAATTTGGGCCCAGAACCATGGATTTAGATATTGTCGTCTGGAATGGACAACTCATAGACGATGATTACTTTACCCGCGACTTTCTGCGCGATGCAGTTGCAAGTCTTGGGTTCATCAAATAACAATTGTCAGAATTAATGTCCCAAATAAGCTCCTATGAACTCACTGAAACAAATAACCTGGTCGCTGTTAATTATTCTTTTGGTTGGTTTTGCCGGATGCAAGAACGATAGTAAAGACGTTGAACAGATAGCTGACGAGGTGCTTGTCAGTAACGAGCTGGGAACAAGTATCAGCCAACTTTTCATTCAGTCTTCAATTGGGCTTTTATCAGCTCAATACCCTGATGCCGCCGGGTTGACATCTGCGGTAAAATCGGGTGTAAATGTTTATACGATCACTTATAAAACGACTTTTCACGGGGTGGAATTAATTGCTTCCGGTTTGGTTGCTGTTCCTGCTGCTGGTGGGAATTACCCGGTTCTGTCGTTCCAAAACGGGACGAATGTTTTGTACAGTGAGGCTCCAACTAAAAATTACAAATTCAATCCTGACGATCTTGAAAACACAACAGTTGTTTTAGAAAGTATGGCTTCGCTTGGCTTTGTTGTTGTCATCCCCGATTACCCGGGGTTCGGTAGTTCCGAGGCGGTTTTTCATCCCTATCTGGAAAAGGAAAATACCCTTCCGGCTTTAACCGATATGATATTGGCGGCTGGTGAGTTGTTGGCAAAAGAGGAATTGGAGCCCAAACTAAATGGAGATTTGTTTATCGCAGGCTACTCACAGGGAGGTTGGAGCACCATGCAATTGCTGAAGGAATTGGATCAAAACCCTTTGGATGGATTTAATCTAAAAGCTGCGTCCTGTGGTGCAGGCCCTTATAATTTGAGCCAAATGAACTCGTATGTTTTAGCGCAGGATACTTATTCCATGCCTTATTATTTTGGTTACCTGCTTCATGCCTATGAGTTGCACGGATTAATTAGTAACCCACTTTCCGATTTATTTGCAGCGACTTATGCCCCCAAAATACCGGGCTTATTCGATTTTGTGACCTCTGGAGGAGCAATTAATGCTGAGTTGACGGATAATATTGATGAGCTTTTTCAAGCCGATTACATCAGTGGGTTTAGCTCGGACAGTAAATTTTCGACTGTGGAATCAGCACTCGCTGCCAACAGTATTTCTGCATGGAATCTGAGTACACCGACGATGCTTTTTCATGGCGATGCAGATGTATATGTCCCGGTTGAGATCTCCAATGATTTTATCTCCGATTTTCGGGAGTTGGGAGTTAATGACGATATGATTTCATTGACAACGATTACTGGCGCCGACCATACCGGGGGTGTTCTTCCGTTTGGTTTGAAAACAGTTGCCTGGTTTCTAAGCATGGAGAATTAATCAAAAACTGACAAATAACATCGCATAAAACGCAGAACAGGATTACCTTTGCACCAAATTCATTGATTTATGTACCTTTTTGATGTACAAACTACACTAGTCGGACATCGATATATAAACATCAAAAAACGCGATTCATTTCCATTCTAGTCGCTTAAAATTCTTACGCCTTTATGTTTCGCTCCGGTGAGTGAAATTTTGCTGTACATGTTTATTTGCTGCAGCTTCTTATTTAAATAAATTGAATTTAAGAAATTTTAAAACGATTGGAAATGGAACTTCCTTTTGCAGAGAATTACCGTATAAAAATGGTAGAACCGATCTACCGTAGTACCCGTGAAGAACGTGAAAAATGGATTCGTGAAGCGGATTATAACCTGTTTAACCTGCGTAGTGAGCAGGTCTATGTTGACTTGCTGACAGACAGCGGAACCGGAGCTATGAGCGACCAGCAATGGGCTGCTGTGATGACCGGCGATGAAAGTTATGCAGGTTCATCCTCTTTTTTCAACTTAAAGGACCGGGTGAGGCAAATCTTTGGCTTCGATTATTTTTTGCCGGTTCACCAGGGACGGGCCGCCGAAAATGTGCTGTTTTCGGTTTTGGTGAAAAAAGGGAATGTCGTTCCCGGAAATTCACATTTTGATACCACTAAAGGACATATCGAATTTCGGAAAGCCAAAGCCATTGATTGCACCATTAATGAAGCTTTTGATACAACGATTAATCATCCGTTTAAAGGTAATATTGACCTTGAAAAACTTCAGTTGGTGCTGGATTCATATCCGAAGGAGCAAGTTCCGATGATTATTGTTACCGTTACTTGCAATACTTCCGGAGGACAACCGGTATCGATGGAAAATATGCGTCAGGTCAAACAGCTCGCCGATATATATGAAATTCCGGTTGTGTACGATTCGGCTCGTTTTGCTGAGAATGCCTGGTTTATCAAACAGCGGGAAGAAGGCTATGCGGATAAGTCAATCAAGGAAATTGTGACCGAAATGTACTCGTACGCTGATGGGATGACCATGAGCAGTAAGAAAGATGGGATCGTCAACATTGGCGGCTTGCTTGCTATGCGACGAAAAGATTGGTACGATGAGGCTACGGTTTACAACATCATGTACGAGGGATTTTTAACTTACGGCGGAATGGCCGGTCGCGATATGAATGCGCTTGCTGTCGGCTTAAATGAAGCTACTGAGGCCGATTATCTGGAGGCTCGAATCAGACAGGTTCATTACCTCGGGAATAAGCTGATTGAAGCTGGTGTGCCGGTTCAGCAACCGTTGGGTGGTCATGCCGTGTTTGTTGATGCCCGGCGGTTTTTGCCCGCCGTTCCAAAAGAAGAATACGTAGCTCAAACCTTAGCTGTTGAGTTGTATGTGGAAGGTGGAATAAGGGGCGTTGAAGTAGGAACGTTACTTGCCGATCGTGACCCTGTTACGCATGAAAACCGCTATCCGAGTACCGAGTTTCTGCGTTTAGCGATTCCTCGCCGTACCTACACAAACAATCACATGGATGTGGTTGCTGCCGCCCTGATAAACATCTTCGAAAGACGTGATTCTATTCGGCATGGTTACCTGATTGAACATGAGGCACCGATTATGCGCCATTTTACCGTTGGCCTTAAAAAGATTGATTAATACAATACCTGATAAAACAAAAAATCCCGGCTTTCAACCGGGATTTTTCTTTATAATCATTTTGCTATTTGCGGGCGTTGGAGAAGAAATCTCGCTGTGCCTTGATCAGATTGATATAGTGCATCAGCAGGTTCTTGGTTTCCGAAACAATGTTGAAGAACAACACGGAATTGCGTGTGTTGACCTCTTTGTTCTTGATTCGTTTAATTTGTGCTTTCTCGAGCTGAGATAATTTAGTGATCAAATCATCTCTTTGTTTAATGACGTTATCCAACTCTTCAAATTTCTCTTCTTTAACTACATGAAGAGTCAGGTTTACAAAGTTGGTCGTGTCAATCAGAAAGTTGCTAAGTTCATTCACTTGAGCCTCGGTAAATGGTTTGTGGTTGTTTTCCATATGCTCATACAGCGGATCAACCAAATAGGTAAGTGAATGTGAAACTTCGCGCATGTAATCGACTAATTGTACATAGAAGTGACCAACATCTAACGAGTCGCTCTGCTGTAATTTATCAATTACTGCAGAAACTTTATTCTTCATTTTCTTGGTCTTTTTATCGAAGGTCACTTTCATATCAACAGCTTCCCGGAGGTGGCTACGGTCTTCATTAAGGAAACTTTCCGTGGCGACAGAGTATACCTGATTGATCGTAAGAACTGCGTTAAGGACCTGTTTCTTGGTTTTATCGATCACCTTATCGGCCTCGTCAGTTTCGTTTACATGCTCTTCATCTTCGTTCAGTTTGTTAGCTGCTTTTTTACGTAAAACAACATGGGTGCGAACAACTGTAAGAATTGCCAGAGCGATGAAGACGAAAATCATAAAGTTTCCGCTTATTGAGATGATCAAGGCAACAATAAGTGAAGCTGTAAAAGCGACTAAAGCAGTCAGGAACCAACCGCCGACTACTGCAAATACTCCGGATATGCGGTATACGGCACTTTCACGTCCCCAGGCTCTGTCCGATAAAGAGGTACCCATGGCGACCATGAATGTCACATATGTAGTCGAAAGTGGTAATTTCAAGGAGGTACCAATTGAAATCAGAATTCCGGATACAATCAGGTTGATGGCAGCCCGAATCTTATCAAATGCTGCTTCCTCTTCCATGGTCAGGATTCGTTCATTTTTCGGATGCTCAAAGCGAGAATCGATGAATCTGTTCAGGCTTCCAGGTAAAACTTTACGAAAATTGTTGTTGATCTGGATAGTATTGCGGACAATTAAACGCGATAGTGCAGATGATCCGAAACGTTCATCACCTTCAGTTTGTCTTGAAAGATCAACCGTCGTGGCAACAACATTGCGCGCTTTCTTTGATGTTATCAGCGTGATAATCATTACGAAACCGGCAATTAGAAGCATATACGAAGGTGTGCCTACTTTTCCTTTCAACATTTCCATTGAAAAGGCATCTGGAGCGATTGCGCCTCCTGCAATCCAGGCTTTGAAAGAATTGAAGCCAGCTAATGGAACACCGATAAAGTTAACCAGGTCGTTTCCGGCGAAAGCCATGGCCAATCCAAAAGTACCAACCAGAACGATCATTTTTGGGATGTCAATTTTAAAAAGCCAGGTGAGGAGTTGAAGGAGAACTGTCCAACCGATAAAGCTGTACAGCAATATCTCAAACATGTTGGTTTTCATGTAATCCAACATTCCTTCGGTTATAAAAGTAGCTCCTTTGGCACCTTTGATGATCATGAAGTAGGTCATCGCGGCAATTGATAAACCACCAAAGATGGCGCCGTAGTATTTTAGCGTACGGTGTTGACGGAAAGAAAATACTAGACGGGCAAGATATTGAATAAGCGCACCTACTATAAATGCGATGAACACAGAGATCAAAATCCCGGAAATAATGGCTAATGCCTTTTCACTGTTAATGTATTCCGATAGTTGACCAATGTTTTGTCCTGCGAGTTTGATTTTGACAAATGAAACAGCAACAGCCGCGCCAAGTAGTTCAAAAACAATTGATACGGTTGTGGACGTAGGGAGTCCGAAGGTATTGAACATGTCCAGTAAGATAACATCAGTTATCATCACGGCCAGAAAGATGATCATGATTTCTGAAAACATGAACATATCAGGATGAAAAATCCCTTTACGAGCGACTTCCATCATTCCGCTTGAAAAAACTGAACCGGCGAGGACACCCAAGCTGGCTACACCAAAGATCAACCATTTAGGCGCGGCTTTGGATCCGATAGCGGAATTGAGAAAATTGACAGCATCGTTACTTACACCAACAATCAAATCGGAGATTGCCAAGGCAAATAACACGACCACAAGAATTAGATAAAATTGTTCCATTTTTGATTTTAATTAGAATCGCGGGCAAAAATAACCGCTCATAACTCAGTAGGTGGAAATAGAAATTTAAAAAACTATTAAACAATTATTAATAAATCATTAAAGACGAAATAACTAATTTTTCTCCTAATTTTAGATAGAAATTGAAATTTCTGTGAAATTGACTGTGATTTCAGTTAGATATCAGGCTTAAGGACTTATTTTTGAGAATCAGATTTTGAGTGGACTGACTTAAGGGGCGATATCAAGTATGATCTTTTTTATCCTAATTAACAATCGAAAAGTAATATTGAATGAAAACATATCCTATCAAGCGTTTATCGCTTTATCTCACATTATTAGTTGCGGGTTTATGTGTTCTTGAAGGACTGGTTCTCGGCGTTCTTCCAGGCTCGCTTTGGTTGAAGTTAATATTGATGGTCGGGTTGCTGGGGGCAGTGTATGTTTTGACTGTCTTTTTATTGACTCGCTACATCAACGATAAAATTGAACCGATTTACAAAGTGATTCGGGAGATTCCGTTGCAAGGGAAAGCTGCCAAAAACGACACTCAAAATGTTAATGAGATTGCCGATGTACACAAGGAAGTGGAATTGTGGGCCAAAAATCAAACGCAGGAAATCACGCGTTTGAAAGATTTGGAGCGCTATCGGAAAGAGTTTGTGGGAAATGTATCGCACGAGTTGAAAACCCCGATTTTCAATATTCAGGGATATATTCTGACACTGCTTGAGGGAGGCTTGGACGATCCAAAGATTAACAAGCTGTATTTAAAAAGAACAGAAAAAAGTATCGACCGGATGATCTCGATTGTGGAGGATCTGGAATCGATCACAAAACTGGAATCAGGTGTGCTGCGTTTGCGAGTTGAGAGTTTTGATATCGTGAAGTTGGTCGAAGATGTGCTTGAGATGGAACAGATGATGGCCAACGAACGCAAAATGCAGTTGCTATTTGAGCGTCCCGATAAATCTGTATTGGTTCGCGCCGACAAAAAGCGGATGACAGAGGTGGTTTCGAACTTGGTGGCCAACGGGATTAAATACGGACGTAGAAAGGGTTTTGTAAAGGTGACCTTTTATGACCTGAAAGACCATTTGATGATTGAAGTAATGGACAACGGGATTGGTATCGATAAAAATGATTTACCTCGTGTTTTTGAACGATTTTATCGCGTCGATAAATCACGCTCGCGTGAACAAGGCGGTACTGGATTGGGTTTATCAATAGTGAAACACATCATTGAGGCCCATAAACAAACAATAAACGTTAAATCGGAAGTGGATGAAGGAACAACTTTTACATTCACACTTGAAAAAGCCAAATGATTTTGGTAAATTTCCTGCACTTCAATTTAAATTGAAGTGCAACTGAAATATTGCCTTGGAAAAATACATTAGCCTTTGTAATACAAACCTGATATGAGTGAAGAAAAATACAAAATCCTCTTGGTAGACGATGAAGTCGATATCTTAGAATTCATTAGTTATAATCTCGAGAAAGAAGGTTTTACAGTTTATACAGCCCAGAATGGCGCAGAAGCGATTAAAGTCGCCGAGAAAAAAATTCCGCACCTGATTATTTTGGATGTTATGATGCCTGAAATGGATGGTATTGCAGCATGCGAAGAACTGCGGAAGATTCCGGCTCTTCAGAGTTGCATCATTGCTTTCCTGACTGCACGCGGAGAGGATTATTCGCAGATAGCAGGTTTCGAAGCAGGAGCTGATGACTACATCACAAAACCAATTCGTCCGAAAGTATTGGTGAGCCGTGTGAAGGCTTTGTTGAAACGTACCGGAGGAAATGGTAGCACTGCTGCAGCTCCGATCGAAAATACAAATACAGTGGCCATTGGTGATTTGGTGATTGACAAAGAACGTTACCTGATTAAAATGAATGGTGAAGAAATGGTTCTTCCGCGGAAAGAATTCGAACTGCTTTCGTTGCTGGTGTCAAAACCTGGCAAAGTTTTCACTCGCGAAGAAATCTATTATTCAGTTTGGGGGGATAATGTAGTGGTTGGTGACCGCACAATAGATGTGCATATTCGCAAGCTGCGTGAAAAGATTGGGAACGATCACATCAAAACCCTGAAAGGGATAGGATACAAATTTGTTGAATAGCAAACTAATTGTAACACTATAACAGAAGCATGACTCTTACCGGTCATGCTTTTTTATTTTGCAAACCAACCTTTACACTGTGGGGGAATAGTTTGGTTGTTCAATATTTCAGTACGCAAGTGATTGGTATTCAGTAAAAACAGTATTCGCTGGGGGTTCGGTGAAATCTTAAGCGGGGAGGATCAAATGTAGTTTATTATCAGGTAATTGATGGCAAAGCCCAGGAAAAAACCGGCATAGACCTGAATCGGATTGTGCTTTCCCAGCAAAATGCGTGCAGTTCCAACTACCCCGGCAACTAAAATTAAGGCAGCCAGCAAGACAGAACTATCAATATTTAAGCGAAACGACAAAGCTAAAAAGGCTCCAATTAAGCCACCAATTCCGGCTAAATGAGCACTGATTTTCCATTTGGTCGATATGAGTAGCAGGATGGCGATGGTCAGGATACTTGAGACTAAAACAATGCGATAAATAGGATAGATTGGCACTTTCCCCAGAAAATAATATCCCAGGTAATAAAATACTGCTGTGCTCAGCATGGGAAAAATCCGGTCAGAGCTTTTATCGAGGTTTAGTTTAAAGCGGGGTGAAAAAAGCATCAAGCCAATACTGATCAGCGGCAACAAAAAAGTACTCATGACAACAATCAGCAGAATCACTCTTTTTGCTTCGAATGAAATTAGGGCGAAGTAAAAGCCAGTATTCATTAATAGTAAGAAACCCAATGTTGGCATTAACAATGGATGAAATAGAAAGGAAACTGCCTTCGCGAGTTTTTGCATCATGTTTTCAAAGCTTATTCAAATTATAATTCTTTGCGCATTCGGGCAACCGGAATACCCAGTTGTTCGCGATACTTGGCGACCGTTCGTCGGGCAATGGGATATGATTTCTCTTTCAGTATTTGAGCGAGTCTGTCGTCAGTTAAAGGTTTTCGCTTGTCTTCTGCCGAAATGCAGTCTTCCAGTATCTTTTTGATTTCCCGCGTCGAGACTTCTTCACCGGTGTCTTTCTGCATGCCTTCTGAGAAGAAGTATTTCAGGGCGAAAATGCCGAAATTGGTCTGAATGTATTTGCTGTTCGACACACGTGAAATGGTGGAAATATCCAACCCGGTACGATCTGCAATGTCTTTCAGAATCATCGGTTTCAACTTCGTTTCATCACCATCCTGAAAATATTCTTTTTGGAAGTCAATGATTTCAGACATCGTAACCAGTAGCGTTTGATGACGCTGACGAATGGCGTCGATAAACCATTTAGCGGAGTCCAGTTTTTGCTTCACAAACATCATGGCATCCTTTTGGTCGCGCGAAATATTTTTCCGGTTTTCGCTGTACGATCGTAGCATGTCCATATAGTGACCATTCATGCGTAGGTCGGGAACATTGCGTTGATTAAGTGATAACTGCAATTCGCCATCGTGATTTTCAAGGATGAAATCCGGTACAATTACCTGGTTCGATTTACTGAGCGGATTGCTGTACGAACCTCCGGGTTTCGGATTTAGTTTGAGGATTTCGGCAATAGCATCTTTCAAATCTTCTTCACTAATCTCGTATTTCCGAAGAATTTTGTCGTAGTGCTTCTTGGTAAATTCGTCGAAATTATCGGCAATGATTTTTTCTGCTAACATTGTGGCAGGATTGGCTCTCCTGCGTTGAATTTGCAACAACAGACATTCTCTTAAATCACGGGCTCCTACACCAGCCGGATCAAACTCCTGAATGATTTCTAGCAATTCTTCGAGCACGGATTCTTCGACGGTCAAATTCAGATTAAAAGCCAGGTCGTCGCTGATGGAGAGTAAATCGCGTCTTAGATAACCGTCATCATCAATGTTTCCAATGATGTATTCGGCCAGTAAGCGTTTATCTTCATCTAAATTGGCTAATCCCAGCTGTTCGTGCATTGACTCGTGAAAATTGGTTCCTGATGAGAATGGAATATCAATTTGTTTGTCATCTTTCGAGTAATTGTTGGCAGCAAGCTTGTATTCCGGAATGTCATCTTCGTCCATGTAGTCTTCCAGCGAGAACTCGTCATTATCCTGATCGTTGGAATTTTCCTCCTGTGTATCGCCAATTTCATCGGGCGATTCATTCAACATTTCCAATACCGGATTTTCTTCCAGCTCCTTTTTTATGCGTTGCTCCAACTGCACGGTAGGGATCTCCAGAAGTTTGATCACCTGTATTTGCTGAGGTGATAACTTCTGCAGTAATTTTTGCTGTAGACTAAGTTTTTGAGATGGCATACCGTACTTAAAAGTATTCTAAAATAGTTGTTTCATGCCTCTTGCTGCTCGGGAATTCCCGTAAAACCTTTGTTTAGGCAGAGGAAATTAAAATTTACTTATCCCAAAATTAAAATTTTTATGCGTACAACGCACTGTCAGGGTCAATAAAGCCAGCCAGATCAACTTTTCTTTCACATTTTAGATAGAAAGGAACGCGACAGAGACTGATCGATTATGAGGATCCCTTAAAAATAAGTCCGTCTGACCGTTTACGTCTTTGCTTTTTCAGTTTAAAGAAAGGAAGGTATTTGACCTTTTTGTATTTCACTTTCGGACCGAAGAGATTAAAATCGACACCAAAAGTAAGACTGCTGTAGTCCGAGAAGTCAGGTGCAAATAGCGACAAAACATTGTCGGTTCCGATATAAAATTGTGCGGCCCGCCAACGATATTGAATACCGATCGGAATATTCTTGAATGACGTTCCGTAAACTCCCAATCCTGCTATAATTGTTAATTTATCGGATCGTTTATAGTTTGCCAAGGCAGAAAAACTGTTGTGTCCCATTTTCTCAACCTGAATATACCGGTTAACAATTCCCAGACTCAAGCTTTCAGATAGCTTATAGTTAAGGCCGGCATAAAAAGTCGTTGGAATCTTTGTTTTATATTGGTTTTGCTGGTTGGCAATTTCAAATAGCTGATCGATATTGTCCACAAGATTTACTTCGTCGGTTTCTTTTATCAGCACGTTCCTGTCGGGATCGAGATGAACGTTCTGAATCTCATACAAACCGCCGTCAAAGTTGAGTTTGTACAGATATTCTTTCCAGGTTATTTCTCCTAAATCCAACACACTGGCTGTAAATGTGAGGTATGGATTAATTTTCCAGTTGATTCCTAGATCTAGCCCAAAACCCGAATTTTTCCGGTTGAAAACATAGTCCATAACTGAATAGCCATCCATCACGGCTATTTTTGTAATTACTCCGTTTTGTTCGTTATCGGCAGCCGGAATTGAAAAGAAAACATCACCTTGCGATTTGGCATAGTAGGTGCTATTCTCATCAATCATTTGTCCTTCTACCGTTGATGTGAGAAATGATTTTCCGTAATAGAGTTTTAGTCGAACTCCGATGTCCAGTTTATTCCGGATAATCTCATTGGCATATCCCAGTGAATATTCCCGGAGGTGAAGACCCACCGTCGGAAATTCCTGAATTTGTTCCAAACGTGCAGTTTCAAGACCTGTTGTGTCCATTAAAAACCGGGAGAACTCTCCACCATAGCGCATTAAAGCGTATGCCTTTTCTTTAATTTGAAAGTCGAAAGATCCGTATGCAGAATTGATTCCCAGATTAATCAGGTTTGTTTCCACGTAATTGTACGAAACGTCTTTCTTGATGAGTTTTCTGAACAGTTCCTTAGATTCGTCGGTCACGTCCTCTGAAAAAAGGATATCGGAGACCATATTGAAGGCTTCCCGGTTGTTATAGCTGTATCCGACTCCAGCCATTGGGAAAATATTAAAGGTGAAATTTTTTTGTTTGGTCAGTGATGCAGGGTTGTAGTTGGGAGCGTTATAAAATCCGTCAGTATGGTAAAAAAGAATGTTCGACTGGGCCCAGGAAGTCAGGCTTAGAATGGAAAAAGCAGTAAGCAAAAAAATGGATCGGACTTTGGATGTTCGGATTTTCATGCCATTCAGTTCAGAGGATTGCCTACCAGTAGTTGAAATTTGATTATTGTGGGTTGAAAAAATTTACCTCTCCGGTTTCGAAAATGAAACATAACGGAGAGGTAAACAAATATACATAACAAATAGCTGTTGATTGAACGAGACTATTCATTTTTATCAACTAAAACTTGTTGGTAATATCCAACAGATGCTTAAAATTCAGCATTTTTAGGTGTTCTCGGGAAGGCAATTACATCGCGAATGTTGCCCATTCCGGTTACAAACAGGATGAAGCGCTCGAATCCCAAACCAAATCCTGCATGAGGTACAGTTCCGAATCGACGGGTATCCAAATACCACCACATTTCTTCGGATGGAACATCCATCTCGTTCATGCGGTTAACCAGTTTGTCGTAATCCTCTTCACGCTGCGAACCACCAATGATCTCACCAATCTGCGGGAACAACACATCCATGGCAGCTACGGTTCTGCCATCATCGTTTTGCTTCATGTAGAAAGCTTTGATATCTTTCGGGTAGTCGATCAGAATTACCGGCTTTTGGAAATGCTTTTCAACCAGGTAGCGTTCGTGTTCACTTTGCAGGTCAACACCCCATTCAACAGGGAATTGGAATTTATTTTTCTTGTATGGCTTCGAGTTTTTCAAAATATCGATGGCCTCGGTATATGTACAGCGAATGAAATCGTTCTCCAAAACAAACTGCAATTTTTCAATCAATTCCATCGACCGTTGATCAGCAGGCTTATTTTTTTCTTCCTGTTCCAGACGGTTGCTTAGGAATTTCAGATCGTCCATGCAATTCTCCAGGGCGTATTTAATCAGGTATTTCAAGAATTCCTCTGCCAAATCCATATTGTCGGTCAGGTCGAAGAAAGCCATTTCCGGCTCAATCATCCAGAATTCTGCCAAATGGCGGGTGGTGTTCGAGTTCTCGGCACGGAACGTAGGGCCAAAGGTGTAAACTTCACCTAACGCTGTTGCTCCCAACTCTCCTTCCAGCTGTCCGGAAACAGTAAGGTTGGTTGGTCGGCCAAAGAAATCCTGTGCGTAATCAATCTCACCCTCTTCAGTCATAGGTGGATTTACCGGGGGAAGTGTTGAAACACGGAACATTTGTCCGGCACCCTCAGCATCCGATGCAGTTATAATAGGCGTGTGCAGGTATACAAATCCTTTGCTGTTGAAATAATTGTGGATGGCAAAAGCCATGGCATGGCGAAGGCGGAAAACAGCACTGAAAGTAGCTGTACGGAAACGCAAGTGTGCATTTTCGCGCAAAAACTCCAAACTGTGTTTCTTGGGTTGAATCGGATATTTTTCAGGATCAGCTTTACCGTAAATGATGATTTCGGTAGCGTTCAGCTCCACTGCTTGTCCGCTTCCTTGCGATTCAACCAACTCGCCGGTAATTGCCAGCGATGCACTGGTATTGATATCTTTCAGTAATTCTTCACCGAATTTTTCAACCTCGGCAACAACCTGCAAATTATTGATGGTCGAGCCGTCATTCAACGCGATAAAATTCACGTTCTTACTTCCTCGCTTGGTTCGTACCCATCCTTTTACCAACACTTGCTGGCCTACTTGTCCGCCAGTCAATACTTCTTTAATCTTCAGTCGTTTCATGCTGTATTCTCTGTTTTGCAGGTTAAGCTTGATTTTTTTTAATGAAAAGCAAAAGTACATTTTTCTGTTGAAAAACATGGCTGAGCCTGTCGAAATGTTTAATCAGTTACAGTCAATTAACCTGGGATAGAAATCAGTCGCTTAAAATTGGAAGATTAGCGGTCACATTACTTTGTTTTAGTATGATACGATTGTTTTATTGATAAATTCTGGCTTATTTTATCCCTCAACCAACAACTACTCCAGCGGCATGAGGATCGAGGACCGTATACTATTCAATGAAATCAAGCAGGGGAACCGAAAGGTTTTCGAAGCGTTGTTTTACGAATACTATCCGGGGTTAGTGCGTTTTGCAGAAAACTTTGTTTTCGATTCGGCAGTTTGCGAAGACCTTGTTCAAACCCTCTTCCTGTATTTTTGGGAACATGCCCAGGGAATGGACATTCAACGGTCCCTGAAATCCTATTTTTATCAATCGGTACGCAATCGCTGTCTGAATTACCTGCGTGATCTGCAGGTGGAAGATAAACACAAACTCCTTTTTGTTGAGGCCAGTTTGGACTGCGATGATCCGGATTTTACGAAAGATGTGGATTTGAGCCGCGAGGTGGAAGAAGCAATTGAGTCGTTGTCTGAGCAGATGCGGGAACTATTTTTGCTGAAATACAGAGATGGTAAGCGAACCAAAGAAATTGCAGAGCAGAAAGGAATATCAGAGAATACGGTGAAAACCCATTTACTCCGGGCGAAGGAAAAACTGCGCAGAAAACTGTCGGACAACACGTCTTTGATTTTTTTCCTTTAAGCTTGTCACCCATTTTCGGAATGCCCGTGTCACAAGGGAAAACAACGCTTAAATGGCACCCAAGTACACGATCGATATTAAAATCATTTGGAAATCAATCCATGGGCAGTTGACGGTTGAAGAGCAAAAGCTGCTGCAGAATTGGTTGAACGAAGATTCGTCGCACCGCAGTTATTACCTTCAGGCCAAAAGATATTACCAAAAAGGAACTTCTTTTTCCAATTCGAAAGCCGAAATGGATCGGGCCTGGCAATCTTTCGCGAATCGCGAGCGATTGATGCGTCGCAGGTTAATTTTCCGGAAATTGGCTGTTGCTGCTTCAATCTTAATTTTGGTAGCGGCAACAACTTCAATTTTATATTGGCAATTCAACAATCAACCGGCACTAGTCGCGCCGGGCCAGCTCAGTCTGATTGAACCGGGGAGCGGAAAAGCCACTTTGTTTTTTGATGACGGACGTACCTATGAACTCACAAATTCCGGTAAACTGCAACTTCAGGAAGATGGGGTAGCCATCAGTAATACTAAGAATGGATTGGCTTATGTTGCCGGGGAGAATGCGTTGGCTGGCACCCGTTACAACATTTTGCGTGTTCCGCGTGGCGGAGAGTATGCGCTCACCTTACCCGATGGAACCCACGTGTGGATGAACTCCGAAAGTTCCATTCGTTACCCGATTAAGTTTGGAGAGAACGAACGCAGAGTTGAGATTCAGGGACAAGCCTTTTTTGAGGTTGCTCACAACGAAGAGAAGCCTTTCCTGGTTTGGTCGGGTAATCAACAAATTCAGGTGTTGGGGACACAGTTCGACCTGAAAGCATACCAAAATGATGAAACCATAACGACAACTCTTGTTCGGGGAAGTGTTCGCATTCGTTTGAAGAATGATCCTGAGGTTCAGGAAACCTTAGCGCCCAATGAGCAATGTACCTTCAACAAAACAGATAACAGTTTAAATAAACGGGTCGTTGAAACCCTGCCTTTTGTCTCGTGGCGAAATGGTCGTTTGGTGTTTGAAAATGAAGAACTGGGTGAGATCATGAAGACCTTGGGACGCTGGTATGATTTTGATGTGGTTTTTGCTTCGGAGAAAACAAAACACATTCGATTTACCGGAACATTGAAACGCTACGATAAGATTGACAAAGTATTGAACAAAATCGCTAAAACAAACGAAATCAGAATAAATGTAAACGAAAATCGTATCAGCATTGAGTAAGAAAAAACGGGAAATGTTCGCACCATCTCCCGTCCGTTGAACACTCAGTGCTAACACTAAATGTTGGATTCAAACAGCTCAAATTTATGAAAAAAAATCGATGTATTCCTGCTTTTCGGAGCGGGTGGCAAAAACTCTTCCTTATGATGAGATTAACATTATTTTTCCTCGTTTTGGGATTGGTGCAAGTCTCGGCAAACGCTTATTCCCAGCAAACGAACCTAAACGTTAAAATGGGGAACGCGAAAGTTGAGGACGTACTGAAAAGTATCGAGGATCAGAGCAATTATTACTTTTTGTATCGCTCTGATATGTTGAAGGAAATTCCTGCGGTAAATATCGACCTCAGTAATGCGAAAGTGGAACAAGTTCTGGATAAAATTCTTCATCCTTACGGTTTTACCTACGAAATAGACGATCGCATTGTGGTCATTAAAAAAGGGGACGGATCAAATTCCCGGCCAAATGCCGTTCAGCAAGACAAGAAGATTATTGGTACAGTAAAAGATAATGCCGGCTCGCCGCTTCCGGGTGTTTCGGTTGTTGTTAAAGGAACGACCAACGGAGTGATTACCGATTTCGATGGTCGGTTTAGTTTAGAAGTTCCTGAAGACGCTATTCTTCAGTTAAGCTTTATGGGAATGGATCCTTTGGAAGTTTCGGTGGATGGACAAAGCATGTTCGACCTGGTAATGAAGGAATCGCTGGTGGATATTGATGAAGTTGTTGTGGTTGGTTATGGTCAAATGCGCCGTAGCGACCTGACCGGGGCAGTGGTCTCGGTGTCGAGCGACGCGATTTCCAAAACAGTGACTACTTCGATTGATCAGGTATTACAAGGGCGTGCTGCCGGTGTGCAGGTACAACAAAACAGTGGTGCTCCGGGATCCAGTTCTTCCATCCGTATTCGCGGTATCAACTCGCTGAATGCCTCGAACGAACCCATCTTTGTAATTGACGGTGTGATTATTGATGGCTCAACCGGCTCGGGAAATGATAATGCACTGGCTTCCATTAACCCATCTGATATTGTGTCAATGGATGTGTTGAAAGATGCGTCGGCAACAGCGATTTACGGTTCCCGGGCGGCAAACGGGGTCATCATTATTACGACTAAACGCGGGAAAAAAGGTGAAGCTTCGATTACCTACGACGGCTATATGGGTTGGCAGGAAATGCCTAATAAACTAGATTTGCTTAACCTGCAGGAATATGCCATTCATAAAAACGAGCGCGCTGCCATGGGCATCGTTCAGTTTGACGATAATTTTGTCCGGCCGGATTTGCTCGGAGAAGGAACAGACTGGCAGGATGAGCTATTTACTCAGGCGATGATGAACAGTCATAACCTGTCGGTAACCGGTGGTGCTGAAAAAAGTACTTACGCCTTGGGAGTCGGTTATCTTGATCAGGATGGTATCGCCATTGGTTCGGGCTTCAAGCGTTTGAACCTGCGCGGTAGTTTCGATTCACAAGTGAAAGATTACCTCAAAGTAGGGATGAATTTTGCCTTCAGTAACTCCAAGCAAAAGACAACCGTAAATGACGATTCGCTGATTAAGACGGCACTGAAACAAACACCGAACGTAGCGGTGAGAAATGCCGACGGAACTTATGATGGTCCGGATACGGATGAATACGTTCAGAATAATCCGGTGGGTTTGGCGATGATTAAAGATAACCGGAACGAAAAGGCTGGTATTCGTGCCAATACCTATGTTGAAGCTACTTTGGTGAAAGGTTTGACTTACAAAACCGAGTTGTCTCTTGATTACGGAATTACGAATACCTACACGTTCAACCCGTCGTACACATTCGGCGCGATCACCAATGAAGTGCGTGAGGGGTCTCGCTCAAAGTCGTTCAGCAAATTCTGGAGCTGGCGAAATATTCTGACTTTCAACCGGGAATTTGATCTGCACAACATCAACCTGATGTTGGGTCAGGAGATGCAGGAATCGCGCTGGGAATACCTCTACGGATATCGGTCGGGCTACCTGACAAATGGTGCGACTGATTTGGACGCGGGCGATGCGACAACGGCAAAGAACTCAAACAGCAGCGGAACAAGCTCCATCAGTTCGTTCTTTGGACGTCTGTTCTATTCTTTCAACGACAAATATTTGTTGACAACAACCTTGCGTTACGATGGGTCTTCCAAGTTTTACGGTGACAACCGTTGGGGATGGTTCCCATCAGCAGCAGTTGCCTGGAAAGTTTCAAATGAAGCTTTTCTGGAAGACAACACGGTGATTAATAACTTAAAACTTCGCGTAGGCTGGGGAACTGTTGGTAACCAAAATGTGGCCAACTACGCATACACATCAACTTATGCCTCAGTGGCAACCAACTGGGGAACTGGTCTGTTGGCAAGCAACACGCCAAATCAGGACTTGCAATGGGAAACAACTTATTCCAGCAACATCGGTTTAGACTTGAACCTTTTCGAGAACCGCATCGAATTTATCGCCGATGTATATTATAAGAAAACCAAGAATTTATTGCTCCAATTACCGCTTCCTGCTTATGTTGGAACATCCGGTCAAGGCTCAACATCAGCTCCCTGGGTGAATATCGGTTCACTTGAGAACAAAGGGATTGAGTTGACACTGAATACGGTGAACATCGATAAAGGCGACTTTCAATGGCGCACAAATCTGGTGTTCTCGATGAACCGCAATAAAGTACGTTCGCTGGATACGGAAACCAGTATCATCAATAAAACGATTCAGGAAGGCTCCGATATTACAGTTATAACCCGCACGGCGGTTGGTGAAGCAATTGGGCAGTACTATGGTTACAAAGTGATCGGTCGTTTCGAAAAAGCGACAGACTTTTACTATAAAAATAGTGTTGGAGAGGTTATGCCAACAGCTTTACCGGAAGATATGTCGATTGGTGAAAACGGAATATGGATTGGTGACTACATCTTCGAAGATGTGAATGATGATGGTGTGATTAACGAGGAAGACCGTACTTTCATTGGTAATCCCGAGGCCGATTTCATCTTCGGTATTGGGAATACATTTACATGGAAAGGTTTCGACCTGAATGTTTACCTCACCGGCTCGTACGGAAACGAGGTGGTGAACTATCAGCGTCGTTGGTTGGAAAATCCGCGTGAAAACACAAACCTGTTGCATAAGGCGATCAATTACGCACACCTGGATTTGATTAACCCGGAGGGTCCGAATGATTACCGCAATGTTGAGATCGTTAGTGGTGATCCCGATATGCCGCGTATCGGAGCGTCTTCAGCTTCTTCAACATCAAACTTCCGTTTCAGCGACAAGTTTGTGGAAGACGGTTCATACCTGCGCATTCAGAGTATTTCGTTGGGGTATAATTTCCCGAAGAAATGGACAAGCAAAATTGGTGTTCAGAATTTGAAATTGTACACCAACTTACAAAACGTGTACACTTTTACAAAATATTCGGGGTATGACCCTGAAATAGGATCGACAAACCAGGATGCCTTAATGACTGGTATTGATAACGCTCGTTATCCTTCGCCACGCATCTACACGTTTGGACTAAATCTTACTTTCTAACCGATAATAAGAACAGAATATGAAAACAAATAAAATCATCTATACGCTGGCAATTGTGTTTTCCCTGGCTTGGACCGGTTGCGACACTTTTCTGGAATCGACGCCTGACGACCGGATTACCGGAGAGAACTTCTATCAAACTGAGGAGGACTTTAAAGCAGCAACTGCTCCGCTTTACAATAAGGTTTGGTTCGACTTTAACGACAAATTTTATTACGGTTTGGGCGATGGTCGCGCTTATAATTTATATGCGCCCTACTCGGATTACATTTATCCGTTCAGCGATTTGACAGAGACCGGATTAACGGGACCTTTGGTGTCGGCCTGGCAATCGTTTTACAATGTTATTCAACAATCCAATAAGGTTATTATCGGCATCACCGGAAGTAGTGTTAATGAATCAGTGAAAAACCAATACATCGCCGAAGCCCGTTTTATGCGCGGTGCCGCTTATTGGTATCTGGTTTCTTTGTGGGGTGATGTTATTATTTCTGAAAATCCAAATGAATTGGTTAGTAACCCGATTGTGAATACCAATCCACGTGCGGATGTGTACGAGTTTGTGATGCGTGATTTGGAGTATGCCGCCAAATATTTGCCTGAGCAAGCTGCACAATCCGGTCGGTTGACCAAATACAGCGCGTTTGGAATGTTGTCGCGGATTTATCTTTCATACGCTGGGTTGAGCGATAATCCCAATAGTGGTACACGCGATCAGGAATACCTTGATATGGCTAAAAAGGCAGCAGAAATGGTTATCAATAATGGTCCCTACGAGTTAATGGAAAACTACGCAGAGCTTTTCAAAATTGAAAATAACAACAATTCCGAATCTCTGTTTGCCCTGCAATGGGTTCCTAATGGCGATTATGGGGTGAATAATACACAGCAAGCCTACTTTGCTGCAGGTTCCGAAATTACCGGCGACGATGCTGCCTGGGGTTATTGGACCAGAGCATCAGTTGATGTGCTGCAGGAATATGAATCAGCCGACCTTCGCCGAAAAGCAACCTGGATGGGATATGGCGACTTCTATCCAGAGATCAGTAAAGCCGCCGGTGGTTATACCTATGAAAAGACTCAAGAAGCGTTGAATGTGAAAAAAGGTGTGGTCGGATCGACCAAGGACAACGCCAGTATTTCGCGAATGAATTCAGCCTTGAATACCTACATGATGCGTTTGGCGGAAGTATATCTCAATTATGCTGAAGCCGTTTTGGGAAACTCCGAAAGCACCTCGGATGCAACTGCATTGATGTATGTTAATATGCTTCGGGAACGCGCCGGATTGGATGACAAAGCAACGCTTACTTATGACGATCTTATTCATGAAAGAAGAGTGGAGCTCTGTATGGAAGGGCAATACTGGTATGATCTGGTTCGTCGTTCGTATTACAAACAGCAGGAAACGATCAACTACATCACGGCACAGGACCGAGGAACTATTTTCCCGATTTTGTATGATACGTCAACGAACACCGTAACGGAAGATACCAGCCGTGACCGAGGTTCTCGTGCAATCGGTCAGATTGATGAAAGCATTTTTCTGCTACCCCTGCCGGAATCAGAAGTGGTACAAAACCCCTTGTTGAAAGAAGATCCCGTTCCTTATGAGTTTATTGAAGAGCGGATAGCGGACTTATTCTAATCCGTGGACAATTGAATTAGAATTAAAAAACACCGATTGATATGAAAAATATATTCTCAAATAAAAATCGTTGGGCATCCATAGCTTTCCTGGGATTGCTGGTTTTCACCATGCTGTTTTCGGCTTGTGAAGATGATGAATTCGCTAATGGCCCAATTACGATCACCAAAGTATTTTTGGAAGATGCTTCATCATCCGTACCGGACAGGGAAGTGTCGTTTGCGCGGCTGGGACAATTGCTACGCATTGAAGGATCTGGATTTACGGGTCTGAAGAAAGTATACATTAATGGCTATTCCAGTTATTTCAACCCGGTTTATGTTTCCGACAATTCAATGTTGGTGAGTGTTTCGAAAAACACACCGACTGTTGAAGCTGACGCGGAAGTGAGAAACACCATTCAATTCATGAATGATTCGTACGATATCGTTTTTCCATTCGAGATCCGTTCGTCCGCTCCAGGCATCACCAGTATTTCGAACACACTGCCGTTGGCCGGCGAAACAATCACTATTTACGGTTCGGGATTGGTTGAGGTGAGTAAAGTTGTGTTTCCTGGCGATGTTGAAGTGACTGACGGAATTACTTCAGATACCGATGGTGAGTTCTTTATCGTAACTGTTCCGGATGGGGTTTCAGAAGAAGGCGGTTCGTTGATGATTGAATGTTCCAATGGTGGAGCGTATTCACCGGCTTATTTCAACTTTAAAAACGGCGTTATTCTGGATTTTGATGGTATGGGAGCCCAGGGCTATTGGGGAAGCTCAACCAGTATGATTAAACCGGATGACCTGGAGTCAGCTTCAGTTGGTACCGGCAATGTTTCGCAAGGAACGTATGTGGCTCATCGCCCGGCACGCATTGCTTCGTTTGGGGCTGCTAAAAACCGCCTGTCAGAAGTGTGGACTGCCGGAAACGATGTGGACGACTGGCGTGGACAATTGACGCCATACATTCCGGCTTCGACACCGTTGGATGAAGTGGCTTTCCAGTTCGATATTTTTGTTCCTCAGGCCTGGTCCGGATCTGGATTCCTGAAGATCTGTCTGGTCAATGGTTTTAATGGAGGTGAATGGTCCGGCAACTGCTACAATTACGTGCCGTGGGTAATCGACGGTGAAGTTGTTCCCTTCGAAACAGAAGGTTGGACAACGGTTACCGTTCCGCTGAATATGTTATATGCTTTCACCGATGGTGACTTTACGTTTGAGGATGTATTAACAACCCGCGAAACATCCAGCTACAAAAACTTCGGTTTTTACTTCGAGAACTCTGACTTCACCCTTCAGAATATTACCGGGAATGATGCTGATAGCGAAACTGAATTTCCTTCGGCTGAAACCTCTGTAGATGTATACACCGATAATTGGCGGATTGTATCGTTAGCAACACCTGTTTACAGCGATTTCCCCGATGTTGAAGAATAAACCCTAAACCTAGAGAAATATGAACTATAAAAATATAATTCCTTTCATTGCGCTGTCGTCACTCTTGCTGACCTCTTGCGATGATCAGATCATGGATTGGTACACAGATCCATCACATGGTGAAATAACAGCCTCGGAACTTCCTTTGGAGTTGGCTGAAAAAATAGAGCGCTACGAGGCATTGAATACTTATACAGACTTTACCCTGGGAGCAGGCATCGGTTTGGATTTGTATATGAATGATGAAACTTACCGGAACATTACGAATGCCAACTTCGATGAGGTAACAGTTGGCTACGGTATGAAGCACGGGCCGATGGTTGCCTCCGACGGTAGCTTGAAGTTTGATGCGGTGGATGCTTTTATTGCCAAAACCAAAGAAGCAGGATTAAGTACTTTTGGACACACGCTGCTATGGCATCAAAACCAAAATGCCAGTTACCTGAATGGCTTGATCGCGCCAACAGTGATTCCGGCTCCGGCAGGAAGCAATTCACTGGATTTGTCGGGTTTGAAAGATGGTTCGCTTTCAGGCTGGGGTGCATGGAACAATGGGGCTGGTATTTCGGTTGAAGACGGATCCGGATTGTCAAGCAGTTCACAAGCTGTGAAAATGATTGCTTCATCGAGCTCAAACGCGGCTTATAACCTGCAACTGATTACCCCGGATATTACGATTGTTAGTGGACATACTTATGAAGTGTCTTTCTACATAAAGTCAGATCAGGCAGGTAAAGGCCGTCTTTCATTCGATGGATTGGAAAACAACTACCCCTGGAAAGACTGGTTTAATACCGGTGGTTCCTGGACTGAGGCTTTTGAAACAACTTCGGAATGGCAACAAGTGAAAATTACGATAAGTGATTTCGCAGCATCATCATTTAAAATTGCTTTCGACCTGGGCTACCTGCCCGATGTGAATTATTTCATTGATGTTGATAATATCATGGTGATTGATTTGGATGCCGAACCTACAATTGTGAATTTGATTACAAATGGTGATTTTGAAAGCGGAACCCTGGATGGCTGGGGAGGCTGGGGAAATGGATCGAGTCGAGCAGTTTCGGCTACCGGTGAAGGCTATGGCGACACCGGTTACGCGATGGTCTTAACAAACCCAACAGCAGCCAGCAACTACCAGGCACAACAAGTTTACACCTTCGCAGCTGCGTTGGAACAAGGCGTTGACTACACTTGTACTTTCATGGTCAAGGCTGATGTTGCTGCAAACCTTCAGGTTGAAATTCAAAGTGCCGATTATAGTGCCAATTATTATGGCGGGATTGCTGTGGGCACCAGTTGGATGCAAGTGCAAAAAACCATTACCCCTACGACTGCTGATCGGATCAAGTTTATTTTCGACTTTGGCGAAACAGCCTGTACGTATCACATCGACGATATTGTGTTTGCAAAAGCTGAAGGTGGTGGTTCGCCATCCGGCCCGACAATCATTGAGAAAACCGATGAGGAAAAGGCTCAGATCATTGGTGATGCGATGGAAAGCTGGATTTCCGGAATGGTTAGTCATTACAAAACAGATATTCATGCTTGGGATGTGGTGAACGAGCCAATGCGTGAAAACGGGGAAGTTCGTGATGGTGACGTGACCGATCTGGCTGACGATGAATTCTACTGGTTAAAATACCTGGGTAAAGACTATGCGGTAACCGCTTTCAATTTAGCTCGTCAGAACGGAAATTTGGACGATAAACTATTTATCAACGATTATAACCTGGAGTCAAACTTGACTAAATGTGACGGCTTGATTGCTTATGTTCAATATATTGAAGATATGGGAGCAACTGTTGATGGAATTGGAACACAGATGCATATTTCTTCAAGCACCGATAAAGACATGATTGTGCAAATGTTCCAAAGGCTGGCCGCTTCTGGTAAGCTCATTAAAATTTCAGAACTGGATGTCCGCTTGGGTACAGCATCGCCAACTGCCGAGCAACTAACCGCTCAGTCCGATATGTATCAATATGTCATCGATCAGTATCGGGAGATTATTCCAATTGCCCAGCAATACGGAATTACAATTTGGGGAATTTCGGATAACGAGCAGGAACACGAGTATTGGTTGCCGGATGAGTCGCCAAACTTGTGGGATGCGAATTACAACCGCAAGCATGCATACAAAGGAGCGGCGGATGGTCTGGCCGGAAAAGATGTGAGCGAAGATTTCTCCGGCGAATTACAATATTAACCCTTCATCTTCCCAATTAAGCAGAGGTAGCTTTCGGGCTGCTTCTGCTTTTACCGGAAATCCGAATTGAGAAACACATGGAATCTTTCAGACTACGATTCGGTATTTTTTGGTTCTTTTTTGTATTCAGGTCTATGCCCAACAGACTTACGAATTTTCATTATTACGAAAGAAAGAAGCTCGGTTTCTGGTTTATGGAAGACCTTTTTTTGATTTGGTGTAAATCAGGCCTTGGCTTATAGATTTGTACGGCTATGTCAATAAAGACATGGTAGCTGGGGGCACGAGCATGTTCTGCCCGAGTTGGTCGTTGCCTGGGTTAAATTGCTTGTTCGCGTTTATCCATCCATCCCCTTCTTGGTGTTCAGAACATTGGCGGCGGTGTTTCCCTTTTTCGTGAACGTATGGTTTATTTTAATGGACTATCCGACGGATTAATCCTTTGGCTTTTTGCATAATTTTTTCGGGATTCGCTTCAGTGAGTATTGGAAGCCTATTTACAGAATTTTTTTTCAAAAAGAGGTAATGTTGTAGAGCATGTGTAATAAATTGATAAAGAATGAGTTTGGGTTTTTCAAGTTAAACTGAATATCAAAAGATTCTTAAATCTTCTTAATAGGGTTTAACTTTTCAAATTTACGTTTGTTCTTTGTACCTGTTGTTGCCATCCTTACTCTGGTGGAATGATTCAGAAACAGGACTTAAAATCACGGTAACAGAGCTAACTAAACAAACTAATTAAGCAAAGCAGTTGCTTGAATTGGTAAACTGATTGGTTGAAGTGTAAATCTTTGGCTTAAGAAAGCTTTTGCCAATTTAGTTGAGCATGGAAAACGGTTTCTTAGTTGATTTTGAAATTATATAGACTTTAAAAAGAAATATGAGTTCGTCAGTTAAAAAGAAGGGGATTAAGTTTTTAAAAGGGACCTTGCTGGTTTTGATGGCTATTTTCGCTGGAGGGTGCAAAAAGATGGTTGTACTCGAATCGAAAGGTGCTGTCGGAGTTGAGCAGGCATTTTTAATTAAGATAGCATTCCTGTTAATGCTAATCGTAGTGCTACCGGTATTTGTCATGGTTATCTGGTTTTCAATCCGGTACCGGGCATCGAATACCAAAGCAACTTTCAAACCAAAATGGACACACTCCAATGCTGTTGAGGCGGTAGTGTGGGGAGTACCCGTTGCCATTATTATTGTACTGGGCTACATAACCTGGGAAAGTACACACGAGTTGAATCCATATAAACCGTTGGAATCGGACAACAAGGCGATTGAAATTGATGTGATTTCAACCGATAGCGATTGGCTTTTTGTTTATCCGGAATACGGCGTTGCGATCGTCAACCAAATGGTATTCCCGGTTAACACGCCATTGAATTTCCGCCTGACTTCGGGGTCTGTGATGACTTCGTTCTTTATCCCGGCTCTAGGTAGCCAGATGTATGCCATGGCCGGAATGCAAACGAAGCTGCACCTGATGGCGAATGAAGTTGGCGTTTTTCGCGGACACAATATGGAATACAGTGGCAATGGTTATGCTGGGATGAATTTCAATGCCATTTCAACAACACAGGAAGGTTTTGAAAACTGGCTGAAAGGTGTGAAAGAATCAACCGACAGTCTAAGCGTTGACCGCTTTAAAGACATCAATTCGATGTTCAATATGAACCATCCTGTAACCAGTTTCTCAGCTGTTGAACCCGACTTGTTCAACAAGGTTGTGATGGAGAATATGCACTGGATGGGGATGCCTGAGCATAGTGAAATGGAGGAAAAATACGGCGACGAGCCAAAAGGATCCATGCACATGATGCACGGACACGGTTCGATGCATTAATAACGCTGAAAAATTTTGGAGGAATAAATATATGTTTGGAAAATTAAGTTTGTCGGATATACCATTTCACGATCCAATTGTTATGGGCGCTATTGGCAGCTCAACGATTGGTGCGGTGGTCATTCTCGGCTTAATGACTTATTACAAAAAATGGGGTTACTTGTGGACCGAATGGCTGACGACAGTCGATCACAAGAAAATTGGAATCATGTACATCATTCTTGCAGGCGTGATGTTGTTGCGTGGTTTCGCTGATGCTGTGATGATGCGGGCACAACAGGCCATTGCTGCCGGAGGAAATGAGGGTTATCTAACTGCTCACCACTTCGACCAGGTGTTTGGTGCGCACGGAACCATCATGATTATTTTCGTGGCGATGCCTTTCATTATTGGATTGATGAACATCATCATTCCCTTGCAGATTGGTGCACGCGATGTCGCTTTCCCGGTCATGAACTCGGTGAGTTTCTTTTTGACCGTTGCCGGTGCCGGACTGATGATGATCTCATTGGGTGTTGGCGAATTCTCGAATACCGGATGGACGGGCCTCGCGCCACTGTTCGAAAAAGAATTTAACCCGGGAGTCGGTGTCGACTACTGGGCCTGGGCTTTTCAGCTTTCCGGGATGGGAACCTTACTCGGAGGGATTAACTTTGTGGTGACCATTCTGAAAATGCGCGCTCCGGGTATGAGCCTGATGAAGATGCCGCTGTTTACCTGGACCTCTTTAACGTCAAGTGTATTGATTATTTTCTCGTTCCCGGTAATCACAGGTGCGTTGACCCTGTTAACGCTCGACCGCTACCTGGGCATGCACTTCTTCACCAACGATATGGGTGGTAATATGATGATGTGGAACAACCTGTTCTGGATGTGGGGTCACCCCGAAGTTTACATCGTTATTCTGCCTGCCTTCGGTATTTTCTCCGAAGTGGTATCGACCTTCTCCAGCAAACGTCTTTTTGCCTATAAATCGCTCGTTTGGGCGACCGCAGTTATTATGATTTTGTCGTTCACCGTATGGTTACACCACTTCTTTACGATGGGGAATACGGTGAATGTGAATGTGTTCTTCGGAATTACAACCATGCTGATTGCCATCCCGACAGGGGTAAAGGTCTACGACTGGCTGTTCACCATGTATCGCGGACGGATTCGTTTTACCAGCCCGATGTACTGGATGCTCGGCTTCCTGACTGCCTTTGTGATTGGTGGTATGACCGGTGTGCTGATGGCGATTCCGGGTGCCGACTATGTGGTGCATAACTCGGTGTTCCTCGTGGCTCACTACCACAACATGTTGATTCCCGGTGCGCTGTTTGGCTACTTCGCCGGATTCAGTTACTGGTTCCCGAAAATGTTCGGTTTCAAACTCGATGAGAAGTGGGGAAAACGGGCGTTCTGGGGCTGGATGATCGGTTTCCTGGTTGCTTTTATGCCCTTGTATGCCGTTGGATTTATGGGGATGCCGCGACGGGCAGCCCACTACGACGACCTCAGCTGGCAGCCTTATATGATTACTGCTGCGATTGGTACCGCCATTGTTGGATTGGGTATCGCTTGCCAGGTGATTCAGTTGGTGGTTAGTTTCCGCAAACGCGAAGAGCTGGAAGATGCGACCGGCGACGCGTGGGACGGCCGTACCCTCGAATGGGCGACAGCTTCACCTCCGCCAGAGTATAACTTTGCGGTTGTTCCGGTGGTAGGCGATTTGGATGCCTTCTGGGAGATGAAAGAACAAGGTACAGCTTTCAGGCACTATCCGGTTTATGCCGACATTCATATGCCGAAGAATCAACCTTACGGGGTGATCATCGGTGGTTTGGCGCTGGGCTTGGGCTTTGCCATGATTTGGTACATCTGGTGGCTGGCAATTGCCAGTTTGATCGGAATTATTGCCACAATCATCATTTCCGGTTCGAACGATAACGACGGTTACTTGATTCCGGCATCGGAAGTGAAACGGATCGAAGATTTGCGTTTCGACCGGATGGCTCAGGCTAAAAAGGAAAAAGAAGAAGAGGTAGAAAAATTAAGCAAAGAAGAAGTTTATGAGTACAGCGACAAAAACAACTGATATCGCGCATGATGATCATCATGCCCAGCACCAGGCGGAAATAAAGACCTTCGGCTTTTGGGTTTACCTGATGACCGACCTGATTTTATTCTCCACCTTTTTTGCCACTTTCGCTGTGCTGGCGAAAAACTATGCCGGCGGGCCCGGAGCAAAAGAACTGTTCGAATTGCCCTTCCTGTTTGTCGAAACCATGTTGCTGCTGGTGAGTAGTGTAACCTTCGGTTTTGCGGTAATTGCGCAGCAGCAAGGCAAACAAAAACAAATGCTGACTTACCTGGTGGTGACCGGCTTACTGGGACTCGGATTCCTCGGAATGGAGCTTTACGAATTTGCCCACATGATTGGCGAAGGCGCCGGTCCCGATCGCAGCGGATTCCTTTCAGCTTTCTTTACCCTAGTGGGTTTCCACGGTCTTCACGTTACATTTGGTATCGTTTGGCTGACTGTCATGATCATCCAGATTGTGAAAGTCGGGCTGACATCGGGTGTCGAATCACGCCTGGCACGCTTGAGCCTTTTCTGGCACTTCCTCGACATTGTTTGGGTTGGCGTGTTCACTTTTGTTTACCTGTTTGGGCTGGTTTAACCAAGCGTTTCGTTCATTTTTAAATTGAAAGATATGTCAAATCACACACATAAAGGGGCTGTCGAAGGCTCTCATTCGAGCGTCAAATCGTACCTGGTTGGCTTTGTGCTGGCGGTCGTATTCACCCTTATTTCATTTGCCTGTATTGCGCTGGAACAAGTGCCGCGCAAGGTCGCTTTTATCGGCCTGTCCATTGCCGCCTTGATGCAAATGCTGGTGCACCTGCGTTATTTCCTGCATCTCGACACGTCGAGAGAACAGCGCTGGAATGTCGTTTTTATTGCATTCACCGGCGTGCTGGTCTTCATTTTTGTGGGCGGCACCATCTGGGTCATGATGACCCTGAACTCACGCATGATGTAGTAACATAAGAATATCGTATTCGTTGCTTCAAGGCAATGTTGGTGGTTCACGGAAATAGCTATTCCGCCCCTCCGACATTGCCTTTCTTGTTTTAGGCTGAAATTAACGCCGCATGCCGGTCGTTTTATGCCGTTCGTAAGGGTGAACGATCAGCATGTTCGGGTGCGAATGTAACGTGCTCTGGGTGAAAGTCTAACGATGTTTGGGATATTTAATACCTGTTAAAAATGTTTTTGATACGTATTAAAAATATTTTTAACAGGTATTAGATTTTATTTTGATACGTATTAAAGTTCTCTAGGCTCACTGGGTTTCAGTCAACAGGTCACGAGGTTTCTATCCGGATCACAGCAATCTCTTCGCCGTTCTACCTTAGAAGACAAGCAGCTGCAGGCCGATGACAGGGGCAGGATTGCCCGCGGTTAATGTTTTACAAAGCGCGAGCCGGTGAAAAACAAGTAAGCAAACACCGTACACACAGCCATAATGGTGCCCATAGGTACCAGGTCGCCGCTGTGAAAAACAGCCAGCAACGAGCCGACCGCCCCGCTAAAAGCAAAGCGAATAACGCCGATAACGGCATTGGCCGAACCCGAAATGTCAGGAAATTGGTTTAATATGAGGGCAACGGTGTTGGCAAAAATCAGTCCCAGGCTACCAATGAAGGTAACCATCAACGCGAAAACAATGGCCAGACTTGGTTCCGCTTCGCGAACAGCAAACCACAGGCATACCCCCGAAATGAGCTGAATTACCAGGCCGACATGCAGAATTTTAGCTGGTTCGATGTGCTTGACCAGGCGGAAGTTCAGAAAAGTAAGCGCCACGTTCATCACGATGTTCGCCCCGAAATAGATGGGGAACAGGCTGACATCGACCTTGAAGAATTCGATGTACAGGAACGACGATCCGGTTAGGAAAACGAACATGCCCGATACCGCAAAACTGTTCGCCAAAACCAGAAAGACGGCTTTCGGAGAGCTGAATATTTTCCGGTACGAACCAACCAGTTGTCTGGCTGTCAGCTTACGGGTAATATGTTGCGGATGCCGCGATTCTGGCATCAAAAAGGTAAACAGGAAAAAGGTCAGCATTGCCACGGCCGACATAAAAATAAAGATCGATTTCCATCCCAGGCTAATCAACAGGAAGGAGCCAATAACCGGAGCGACCAGCGGTGCCAGCATCATAATCATACCGATTAGCGATGAAATCCGGGCCACTTCTTTCCCTTCGAACCAGTCGCGGACAAAAGCCATGTTGACGACTGACGCGCCGCCACCGCCAACTGCCTGAAAGAAGCGTAAGATCCAAAGTACACGAACATCGCTTATAAAAACGGCTAGCAAACTGCTCACCGAGAATAGTAGTACACCGGTCAGGGCTATGGTTTTCCGGCCAAATGAGTCCGATAGCGGACCGCCAAAGAACTGTCCCACAGCCACGCCGATAAAATAAACCGTCAGCGATACCTCAATCATGTTAATCGGTTGTCCGAAAAACTCGGCCATGGTTGGCAAGGCCGGAATATAAGTATCGGTTGCAAACGGTGAAAGGGACGTTAATAAGGCTAGTAGGAAGGTTATTTGTGCAATGAAAAAGCGGTTATCCCGCGAAACCAAGAATCTTTTTGTCATGTAGTCTGTTTTCTGTGTGGCAAAAATAGGTCAATTATATGAATTGAATTTTAGCTAAATGTTATTATAACACATTGTTGGGTTTGCTTGTAGGTTATGCCTTTTTTGACTAGATTGGAACCTTTGGTTTGCAGCTGTGAAGAACGAAGTTTTTTTGGAAGGCGATGCTGCAAAATTAGGCAAATACCAAACCATTTACGACATTTGAATGAATTTTAAAATTTACCCAATGAACCAACACTTATCTCTTCTCCTAATCGGGGTGGCATGCTTATTCATGTCTTGTTCTCCGAAAAAATCCGATCTGATGATCAAACAAGAATTAAACAGTGGCTGGCAATTTACGGAAGCCGGAACCACCGACTGGCTCGCTGCAACAGTGCCTGGATGTGTGCACACCGATTTGCTGGCCAACGACAAAATTGAAGATCCTTTTTACCGGCTCAATGAGCGCAAGCTGCAGTGGATCGATAAAAAGGACTGGACCTACAAAACGACACTTTCGGCCGATGCTGATTTGCTGAAACGTGATCGCATTGCTCTCGACTTCAAAGGGCTGGATACTTATGCCGATGTGAGCATTAACGGGCAGCCGGTGATTTCGACCGATAACATGTTCCGCGAGTATCTGGTCGATGTAAAGCCTTTTTTGAAAGAGGGTGACAATGAGTTGGAGATTACGTTTCGTTCTCCCATCAACGAAGGGGTGAAAAAGTACGATGCTTATCCCTACGAAGTACCGGCTTCCGGTAACGATCTGGCTGAAATTGGCGAAGTTGAAGGTGCTAAACGCGTGAGCGTGTTTACCCGGAAAGCCGGCTATCATTTCGGCTGGGACTGGGGCCCTCGTTTGGTGACCAGCGGAATCTGGCGACCTGTTTTCCTGAAAGCCTGGGACGAAGCCCGGATCAACGACCTTCAAATTGTACAACACCAGGTTGAAAAGGAAAAAGCTACCTTCTCGGCCGTTGTTGAGATCGACGTCGAGCAGGAGAAGTCTGCCGTGATCTCGATTATGAATGAGGGCGAAGAGTTGGCTAAATCTGATTTTCAACTTGTGCCTGGTACTTCGCTTTATAAGTTGGCGTTCGAAATCGCCAACCCTAAATTGTGGTGGACAAATGGGCTCGGCGAGCAACCTTTATACAATATTACCGCTAAGCTCGATATTGACGACCAAACAACAGAACTGAGCCACCGCATTGGTATCCGCACGCTGGAGTTGGTGCGCGATAAAGACGAAAAAGGAACATCGTTTTATTTTAAGCTGAATGGAGTGCCGGTTTTCATGAAAGGTGCCAATTATATTCCCAACGATATCTTTCCGTCACGCGTGAGCCACGAGATGTACAAAAATGTGGTGAACACGGCCAAAACATCGAACATGAATATGTTGCGGGTTTGGGGAGGTGGTATTTATGAGAATGATGAATTTTACGATTTGTGTGATGAAGCGGGAATCCTTATTTGGCAGGATTTCATGTTTGCATGTGCCATGTTCCCCGGCGATCAGGAGTTTCTGGATAATGTAAAAGCGGAGGCTGAAGACAATGTGAAACGCTTACGCAACCACCCGAGCATTGGCCTGTGGTGTGGTAACAACGAGATTTTAGCTGCTTGGTACGATTGGGGCTGGAAAAAAGACGAAGAAGCCAAAAGCCAGGAAAACGCCGACAAGATTTTCAAAGCTTACCAGGATATTTTCCATGAGATACTACCTGCTGCCGTTGAAAAATATGATCCTCAACGGGCCTATTGGAGTTCAAGTCCTTCGTCAGGAACCGGTATCCCTGCCGATTTAGTGAACGGCGATGAGCATTATTGGGGTGTTTGGTGGGGGAAAGACCCGTTTAAAAATTATGCCACACACATCGCCCGGTTTATGAGCGAATATGGTTTTCAATCGTTTCCCGAGTTGAAAACAGTGAAACAATATGCCACTCCCGAAGATTACGATATTCTCTCGGAGGTTATGAAATCGCATCAACGGTCATCAATTGGTAACGAGACCATTGAATATTACCTGTTGCAGGATTACAAAAAGCCCAAAGACTTTGAGTCGTTCCTGTATGTAAATCATGTGTTGCAGGCCGAAGGAATTAAGTTTGCCTTGGAAGGTCATCGCCGTGCCATGCCTTATTGTATGGGTAGCTTGTACTGGCAGATCAACGATTGCTGGCCGGTTGCTTCATGGAGTTCAACGGACTACTACCAGCGCTGGAAAGCTTTGCAGTATTACGTGAAGAAAGGTTTTGAGCCAATTTTGGTGTCGCCTTTTACCGAGGAAGGTCAACTGAAAGTGGCGGTTGTGAACGATGAATTACGTGATATTCCGGCTGATCTGAAATTGAAAGTGATTGATTTCAGCGGGAAAGTGATTTGGGAAGAAACGAAATCGGTAACGGTTGACGCGAACTCTTCAACAATTTTTTACGATGTGAACGAAGCTGAATTTCTGAAAGGGAAGGACAGTAAAAATCAATTGTTGGTGACGGAGTTGTATGAGGGAGATCAACGTTTGTCTTCCAATGTCTTCTATTTCCGTCCGGTGAAGGAGTTGAACTTACCCAAGCCTGCGGTGGTGTCTTCAGTTCAAGTTGTGGATGGCGGGTTTGAAATAACATTGAAGTCAGACGAACTGGCAAAAAACCTGTTTCTGACAATTGGCGACGAAGATGGTTTCTTCTCGGATAACTATTTTGATTTGCTGCCTGGTGAAGAAGTGAAAATCAACTTGAAAACGAAGATTTCAAAAGAAAAACTAGACGAAGTCCTGACCATCCAAACCTTGGATCAGACTTTCTAAAAACGATTATAGCAGGTTGAAGGGGAGTGCCTTGTTTGTTTAGCAAGGTGTTCCCCTTTTTAGTTGGTTTTCTTTTTCAATTTGTACTGGTAAAGCCCAATGTTGTTTTTCATCGCCGAAATTTCGATCTCATCATGGTTGAAATGTAAATCATAGTCACCGGTTAAAATCAGGTTCCAGTCAAAATTGGCGGTCCACATATTTTCATCCGTAAAAATGATTTTTGAGCCGTCAATGTGGAAGGTGCCGCTTCCACCAGCGGGAATCCAGTCAGAACCAGAACTACAGGTGAAGCTTTGACCATTAAATGTCATCGTAACCGGGTTCGAATAGACCTCTCCGTTTGTATATTCCACAGAGAAAATTCCCGTGTAGATTCCTTGCAGTTTCAATGTTTCTGTCTTTTCAGTGGTGGTACAAGCCAGAATGATGAAGATCAAGCACAGGGAAGAACTTGTTCGTATTATTTTAGTCATGAGGTGATGCTTTTGTTTATAAGATGCGCGATGCTCAATCAGGTTGCGTCTCTTGGTTGTTGATTGTCTGTGAATTCAGTTTTGCATGTAAATATAAGTTGAAAATATTATTGTTCATAGTAGTTGTCCTCGAAAAGTGTGGCTGCTCCATTGGTTGACGGAAGGTAGGAGCCTAAATGTTCGAATCGTTTTCTACTGTTTTTAAAGAGTAGAAGTTATATTTTTCAACCTTGGGTGAGAGTGCGAACACCCTAATAATAAAATGAAAAGGAAAGCATTCGCATCGGGCTTATTTTTTATTGATATTTTCAATTATGTCTGATATCAAGCTTTTTGATGTTGATATTCTATTGACAGCAAGCTGTTTCCTGACAAATTTTGAATGCAACTGTCATTATCTATCAAACATTCCAGGTGAGAACAGGGAAGCTTCTATTTAAGGAACCGTGTTGGGAGCTGAAATTCGAATGTTCGAAAAATCAACCGATAAGTTTAAGCCAGATAAAATAGCAGGCAAAAGACGATAGCACCAAGATGCCAAACCACGAGAAAATACGAAGAACCCGGCTTGGTTGAAATTCCGGTGATACATGAGATGCGGTTACTGCTTTTAAATTCAGCACGGCCAGCATCGGGGCTGTTATAAACGAAAGGGTTGTTGCAATATCAACCAGCAATTTCATTTGATTGGCAAAAACTGAAATGAGCAATACGGCCCCGATCGTGATCAGGCTAATCCACAGAAGTTGCAGTCCTTGCTGGCTCTTCCGGCTTTCAATTTTCCTTGTAAAAACTTCCAGAACGGGTGTAAGCACGCGTGGAAAAGCATCGAGTACTGTTAAGGTCGTGCTAAACATGGTTGCAATGGCTGCAATTACCAAAATTGGGTAGGACCATTCGCCAATTGAGCGAGTGTACAGCGCTAAGAGTTGGTTTGAGAACTGGATGCCACCGTTTGCAAAGCTTTCTCCTGAATGAAACATGACCATCGCTCCTAATCCCAGAAAGGCCAATGAGAGCACTGTTGTTCCGATGTATCCGATGTTGAAGTCCATGAGCGACTCCTTCAAACTTGGGCGGTATCCCGTTACTTCAATCTTTGCAATCGTCCACAGGGAGCTCCATACCGAAATGTCAATCGCACTTGGCATCCATCCCACCAACGCGATTAGGAAGGCCACGTTACCGAGGGTGAATTCGAATGGCTGCTGGTTTTGCACAACCGTTTGGATATCGCTTTTGATAAAGGCAGCAATCAGGGCGGTAAGAGTTGATACCGACAAAATGACGACAACAAATTTGATCAGGCGGTCAAGTGTTTTGAAATGACCGATTAGGACAATCACCGCACAAAGTAGGAGCAGTAAGGTCGTAATTTGCACGTAACTTAAAGGTGGCTGAATGACAGAGCTGATCAGTCCGACTGTTACTGAAGTTACCGCTGCTTGAATGGTAAACATCGTGCTAACTGTGAGGAATAAAAAAAGCGCTACAACCCATTTGCCCATGCGGTGGTAGCCGTCAATCAAGCTTTCGCCGGTTGCAATGGCGTAGCGTGAACCGTATTGGAAAAAGGGATATTTAAGTGCATTCGCTAAAATAACCACACCGGCCAGTTGAAATCCATAGTCGGCTCCGGCCCGTGTGCTCTGCACCAGATGTGATACGCCAATCGCAGCGGCAGCCCAGATAATTCCCGGGCCCAAAGCTTTCCAGAAGTTTTTTTGCATAAGTTTCTATTCCTCTTTTGACTGTTGCAAAAATGGGTAAAATTTTTCTTTGCAGCCTATGGAAATGACGAGCGACTGTTTTTCAAGTCGTTTAATGTGAAGTCCGTTCTGTAGTAGATTCGGATTTGTTTATTGTTTGGATCAATCCTGAGGCAACGGCGGGCGGGATAACTTGATTTTAGCTATTTAATCAGAAAATGGCTATGATTAATTCTTTACTTTTGCATAACAAGCGTGAAATTTTCTAAAACAGGGCTTCATCAGGAGTGTTTTTCATTGGACTGAAATATTTAAAGCGCGCTGATGTTATCGGTTTTTCAGTTTGAAAACACCATGGTGGTTGACTATTTTTGTGGACAACAAATACATTTAAAAACCTTATTCGATTATGAAAAAGGCAGGTAAATTTGTTCTATATCTGATGCTTTCCGTTCTGTCGCTGTTGGTCATACTGGCGGTTGTGGCGTCATTAATGCAGGACAAAATCGTGAAACTGGCACTTGAGCAGGTTAGTGAAACAACAAATATTCCGATAGAGACTGGAGAGATTGACTTTTCTCTGATTCGCAACTTTCCGATGGCTACGCTGGACTGCCGGGATCTATTGATCAGTTCACCTGATTCACTTAGGCAATCGAATTCGGCAAAAGACACCTTGCTTTATGTGGGTAGGCTTTATGTGTCCGTTCAAGCGAAGCCATTGCTAAAAGGGATTTTTGAGGTCAGAAAAGTTGAAATCGCTGATGCGGATGTTTTTTATGAGGTTGATAGTCTCGGGAAAACGAACTACGACTTTCTGATGGACACGAAGCAGAGCCAGCCAATTGATACCGCATCAAATTCGATTTACCTCGATGTAAAAACATTTGAGCTCAATCATGTGACTTGTCACTATGACGATCAGAAATTGAACGCGCAAGCAAAATTGGTGCTCGAAGAGGTTGATTTGTCTGGCCTAATTGACAATAGCCAGTATTACGGGAATGTTGAAGGAGAGGCTTATGTAACCGATTGTAATTTCCCGGAAATTCAGTTGGGTAAAATGGGAAAAGCTACGCTCAAGTTTAATCTTGACTACAAAGATCAGTTGCTCAGCATTCAACAAACGGATATCGCGATTGATGATAAGGCCAATTTGGCGGTGAAAGGCTATCTTATTTTTAGCGACAAGTTAATGGCTGATCTCAAGCTTCAGGCCGGGCAACTTGATGTAGCTGGTCTAGCCGAATATATGCCTGCAAATTGGTTCGAAAATTACGGTGTTCACAAGCTTGACGGAACCGTTAACGTGAATGCAACCGTGTCGGGCTATTTGAATGATTCAACGGCACTGCCACACATTGATGCCACTGTTGATCTTTCAAACGGGAGTATAAAATATCTCGATTATCCTGAAATTAGCCGAATAGTTTTGCAGGCTAAAGCGACTAACGGAGCGGAAAGTAACAATCGAACATCGAAACTGGAAGTCGATTCTCTCAGCTTTTTTGTTGCGAACAGTCTGGGCAGTTTAAAGGGAACTGTTGAAAATTTGGATCAACTGACATATGCCCTCAATTCCAGTGTTGATGTTGATTTGAATGATGTGAATCCGTTCATTCCTGATAGCATTTTGAAGAGAATTAATGGACGCATAAAGGCAGATATATCAACCAAGGGTATTTTTCCTGATTCAATGACCGATCACTTCATCAATTCGGTGGCAGCAAATACAACATTACATCTAAATGCTACGGAGGTGAATGTCGAACTCGATAGTTTATTGTCGGTTATAAAATTGAACGGTGAGCTGCAATACAATCCCAATCAGTTGACGGTTGAGGGATTCACGGCCGAGGTTCCTGCTTATAAATTAAGTCTGAGAAAGTTGGATTTAAATACAGCCTTTTCCGGAGAATTGATCAGACCTGAAAGCTTGGATTTTACAATTAATAAGTTGGAATTGGAAACGGACAGTTGCACCGCCAGCTTTGACGGATCACTGAAAAATCCAATGGCTCCGGATTACAATCTTAATGGAAAACTGAAGCTGAACCTGGCTGAAGTTTATTCGATGTTACCCGACTCGTTGGTCTCCGGTTTGTCGGGCAATGTTTCAGTAAATCTCCATTCGGCGGCCAAAATTAATCTCGATTCTATTAGCGATCAGATTCAGGATGTGTTATTCACCCAAGGTGATTTTGCAGTTAATTTTCGGAATGTCTCGTTGGACATGCCAGATTCGCTGATGTGTGTTCAAAAGTTATCAGGCGATGTGAAATATCAGGCTGATACTGTCTGGATCGACCAGCTGGAAGGTGGGTATCAGGGACTGAATTTCGGAGCACGGGCAACGACTATCGCAAATGTTTATTCGGCTGCTATTCAAAATAAACCCAAAGAATTGTTAGTGCACGGCAACTTTAGCGTTGATAGTCTTGATTATGCCTGGATTGAAAGTTTCCTCCCCAAGGATTCTGTGGATTCGTCGAATGTTCAGGATTCAGAGGAAACTTCGCCGATGAATTTCACCTATAAAGTGAACGGGAGATTTGAAGCCAATGAGCTAAAGTACGGACCCAATGTTTTTGAAAATGTAGCGACGAAATTTTTGGTGAAAGACAGCTACTATGTACTCGACAGTTTAAGTATGGAAGCCTATCAGGGCAAGGCCTTGTCGTCAATTAAAGTCGAAATGAAGCCCGAAGGTGAGATGGACCTTTTCTTTAAAACCAATGTTGGGCAAATGAATGTTTCGGAGATGGCGAAAGGTCTTGAAGATTACATCACCATGGACGATTTCACCGCAGATAATGTTAAAGGGACGATTTCGACTCGAATGGATGGAAAGATTGTGCTGGATAAAAACTTTGAACCCGTCTACAATTCATTGATGTTAAAAGGAGATCTGGATATTGCTAACGGGGCATTGATTAATGTAAAGCCGGTAATGGAGGTTGAAAAAATCCCCGCTGTCGGACTCAAGAATATGGATAAACTGTATTTCAGCACACTAAAAAGCAGTATTTTCTTGTTCAATAATAAGCTGTACATCCCGCAAACCGAAATTCGTAGTAGTTCTTTCGATGCCATGTTTTTAGGAATGTATAGTTTTGGCGAAGACTACGCCTACCATATTCGGATGTTTTTAGGCGAAGTGCTTTCGAGTAAGTCGAAGGCTAACTTGCGAAAACAATCGCAGGATGATGGATTTGAAGAGGACCAGAGCGATGATATTACGAAAGGGCGGACGTCGATTTACCTGGTTTCGAAGAAGGAGAACGGCAAGGAAAAAGCCTGGTTCGATAATCGGAAGGACCGAACGAATATGGTCGCCAAAGTAAAGATGCAGGAGGGTGCTTTGAAGTTTAAGTTTCATCCGTTGTTTGTGACTTATGAGACAGAATAAGCCAATTTTGACAAAGCAGACGTTTCTGCCCCTGGTAACCGCTTTTCTGTTGTTGTTTGCGGCTGGTGCGTGTACAAATGCTGACAAGACGGGCAAGCCGAGCGGGAAAATAGTTAATGTTACAGATCGGGAGGAAGATGTTGTGTTTGGAGATGTAAAGGCGCCGCAAGAAATCATCATGTATTCGAGCTACGACTGTAAGTTTTGCCGTAAGTTTTTTGCAACGACCTATCCGGAGTTGAGAGAGAAATATTTAGATACGGGAAAAGTAAAGTTAGTAGTTAAATGGCTCGACTTCGGGGAGCGTCCGGAAATGCTGAATGCTCTTCAGGCAGCGAGTTGCATTAGCCGCTTTGGTGTGTACGAGAAGTTTCATGAGTTGCTAAACTTCAACCCGGCTGTTGTTTATACTCCCGAGTTCGAGGAATTACTTGGTGATATTATGCAGCGAAACCAATTTATTGCGGAGTGCATCGTGAACAACAACAACTATGAATATCTGAAATCGAACCTCCGTGAGTTTAGTGAAAACGAAATCCCCGGAACCCCGGCTTTTATTCTGAATACGAACATTTATACCGGATATCGGTCCTTCGATCGACTGGAGTCTATCATGATCAATGAGTTTGAATTTAATTAATAACTATTTCTATATGAAAACAATACAAATTTCCTTGGCTGCATGTGTTCTGTTTTTGCTCGCAGCATGCGGTGAACCGGAAGCGGAAGAACAGTGCACGGACGCTTCACAAGCTTGCTCAAACGATTCGTCAATTACCATTGATGCGACAACCTGCAGCGATGGTGAAGACGTTTATTACCTGATTGATGGTACAAAATACACCTATGAGGAATTAGCAAGCCTTATTTCTACAACCTGTAATGCTGGAAGTTCGGCCCTGATTAACGACGAAGGTATTGTACAAATGCGGAGCCGGATGTCGGAAATTTCATCTCGTTTGATGATTCAGGCCCGCGCGGCTGCCGGTTGCGAATAGCGAATGTCAGGATCCGGTTGTAAAATCCCGAAGAATCGTTTTTGTGGTTGATCGGGATTTTTTTGTATGAAACTTTCGCGGGCTAAACTGTTTCATTCATTGTGAACTTTGTACTTTTGACGATTAAATAAGCGGAAGGAAATATTCGATATGAGTGTGAAAGACATAAAAGTGATTGCCTTTGATGCGGATGATACCTTGTGGGAGAATGAAAATTTCTTTCGGGATGCCGAGAAGGAATTTTGCCGGGTGATGGCCGAATATGAGACCTATGAAAATTTGATGACCGAATTGTTCAGGGTCGAAGTTCAGAACCTGGAAATATATGGTTACGGTATCAAAGCGTTCATTTTGTCGCTGATTGAGACCTCCCTTATCATCTCGGATAAAAAGGTTAGACCCGAGCAGATTGACGCCATTGTAGGCATTGGCAAAAGCATGCTGGACAAAGAGGTGATTTTACTGGATGGGATTGTCGACTTGTTGGATAAGCTTTATGGGAAGTACCGTTTAGTGGTGGCAACCAAAGGCGATCTACTTGATCAGGAACGGAAATTGAAAAAGTCCGGATTGCTAAAATATTTTCACCATATCGAAATAATGACGCACAAGAAACACGGAAACTACCAGGAGTTGCTCAAGCACCTCGATATTCAGGTGGACGAGTTTTTGATGGTGGGAAATTCGCTGAAGTCGGATGTGTTGCCGGTGATTGAATTGGGTGGTTATGCCGCTCACGTGCCGTATTACACGACCTGGATCTTTGAGCAAATGGACCCGAATGATATTAAAAGCGACCGTTTCTTTGAACTGAAAGAAATTCATGATGTTTTGGACTTGTTCGGTCGGGCAACAACTTGAAACTTTGAACTCGAAACTTGAAACTGAAGAAATGGAATACCAGGGAAATATCTTAAAAATGCGGTCGGAACTGGACGAGCCAATTCGCTACTTTTTTAAAATCGGCAACCAGGAAGTCGACATGAATGCATTAATAGGCAAGCAAATCCGAATGCAATTTGACGGACAAATTAATTGTATTTCCTGTGGGAAGAGAACCAAAACGTCGTTCAGCCAAGGCTTTTGCTACAATTGTTTGCAGACAGCACCTGAAGCCAGCGAAACAGTGATGCGTCCCGAATTGTCAAAATCGCAATTTGGCATTGCCCGCGATATGGAATGGGCTGAGAAACATGATCTGATTGACCATATTGTCTACCTGGCTGTGTCCAGCGAACTGAAAGTTGGAGTGACGCGGATTCACCAGGTTCCAACCCGATGGATTGATCAGGGGGCAGCTTATGCTATCCGGGTGGCGCAAACGCCAAACCGACATATCGCCGGAGTGATGGAGGTTTTCCTGAAAAAGTATTTTACCGACAAAACAAATTGGCGCGACATGCTGAAGAATAATGTCGCTGAAAACTTTGATCTTCAGGCGGAGAAGGAGAATCTCTTACAATTACTTCCGGCCGAGTTGCGACAGTATCGATGCACGAACGACGAGGTGGTCAATTTGCACTATCCGGTGCTTGAATACCCCACAAAACTGAAAAGCGTTTCGTTTGATAAGGAGGCTGTGATTGAAGGCGAGCTAAAGGGGATTAAAGGTCAGTATCTGCTGCTGGATCAGGGGCGTGTACTGAATGTTCGGAAGCACAACGGATACTTTTTAAGACTTTCTTTTGATTCATAATTCGGGAATGAGTTGAAAATTTATGCTGAACAGGAATTGATTCGACCTGTAATATTTTTATAATTTGCTGTGTTTGAATCGTTTTGTAGAACATTAAAATTTCAACTGAATAAAGACTTTGGCCTTTTATTGTCCGCTTTTTTTTTCGTTTATTTGATTGCTGATTATGGGCAGTTTAATATTATATTAACTATGGGAAATCTCGATTGGAAAAATATAGGTTTTGGTTATCGCAAAACCAACTTCAACATTCGCTGTTGGTACAAAGATGGTCAATGGGGACCATTGGAAGTTAGTGATTCAGAATTTTTGAATTTGCACATTGCTGCCACCTGTTTGCACTACGGACAAGAAGCCTTTGAAGGATTAAAAGCCTTTACCGGTCAAGACGGCAAAGTGCGTGTTTTCCGGATGGAAGATAACGCTCGCCGTATGCAGTCGTCAAGCGACGGTATTCTCATGCCGCACGTGCCAACCGACTTGTTTACAGACGCTGTGAAACTGGCGATAAAAAAGAATTTGAATTTTGTTCCTCCTTACGGATCGGGAGCATCTTTATATGTTCGCCCGGTGCTCATTGGTACCGGACCTGAAATAGGGGTTAAGCCGTCTGCTGAATACCTGTTCATGGTTTTTGTAATGCCTGTTGGACCTTATTTCCCCGAAGGATTTAAACCGACAGAGTTGGTGATCATGCGCAAATACGATCGAGCAGCTCCGCAGGGAACCGGAAAATACAAAGTTGGCGGTAACTATGCTGCCAGTTTGGTGGCCGGAAAAAAAGCGAAGGAAGGTCATTATTCAGCTGTTCTGTATCTGGATGCCCGCGAAAAGAAATATATTGACGAGTGTGGTCCGGCAAACTTTTTCGCTATAAAAGACGATACCTACATCACACCACTTTCCGATTCTATTTTACCATCGATCACGAATATGAGTCTGATGCAACTGGCAGAAGATTTGGGATTGAAAGTTGAGCGAAGAAAAGTGCCGGTTGAGGAGTTGGAAACATTCCAGGAAGTTGGCGCCTGTGGAACGGCTGCCGTTATCTCGCCCATTAAGCGAATTTACGACGAAGATATGGACAAGGAATATTTGTACGGTTACGATCCCGGACCATGGAGTACCAAGCTTTATCAAAAGCTGCAGGGTATTCAGTATGGCGATGAGCCTGATCATCATGGGTGGACAACCATCATCGAATAATTTGAAACAATATATTGAAGCCTCATCTTTCCCGGATGAGGCTTTTTTATCAATTTCCTTCCGGTCCGATTTTTTTCCATGTTTAAAAAGCGAGCCAATTTTGATCAGAAACCGCGAGATCTTGTAAATTTGTTTCAGTAGACGTGCTTCCTTCGTAAGTACACGATGTCAACAACCTGAATGTTTGATTTCAATCAAGTTCCAATATTGGGGTCTACTACCCTAAAATAGCGAAATATGAATATCGTCTTAAGTGTCGGGGTTTTAATATTTGTTGGTTTCATTTTGGGGGAATTGGCTAAAAAGGCCAAATTACCGAAGATCTCGGGCTATATTTTAGCGGGTATCTTGTTGAATCCGGATTTGTTGGGAATCATGTCTCCTGAGTTCGTTGATCATACTGATCCTCTGCTTACCATATCATTGTCGGTGATTACCTTTTCGATCGGTGGTTCGTTGAGTTTATCGAAAATCAAAGCTACGGGGCGCACCATTCTTTTGCTGACCCTTTATGAAGCATTGTTCGCCTTCTTTCTTGTATTGCTTTGCATGTCTGTCACCCTGTACTTTTTCATGTCCACGCTTTATTCCCTTCCGGTAATCTTAGCGCTGAGTTTGGTGCTTGCGTCTTTAGCATCTCCAACCGACCCCTCGGCGACATTGGCAGTCATTCACGAGTATGATGCCAAAGGTGCAGTCAGCTCATCGATGTTGGAGATTGCAGCTTTCGACGATGTGATTGGGATTACTATTTTTACCCTGGCATCCGCTGGAGCAGCTTACCTGATGGGAGAGTCATCCGCTACCTTTGTTCAGATTGTTACAGGACTCGGAAAGGGAATTGGAGGTGCCGTTTTATTGGGAGGTTTGGGCGGCCTGCTTTTCAATTTTTTGGTGAAATTATTTCGAAAGGAGTCTGACGGTAGTCTGATCGTCATTACTTTCGGAATGGTGCTTTTGACCTATGGGTTATCTGACTATTTTGGATTCGAAGCTTTGTTGGCGACTATGTCATTGGGTGTCATCGTAGTCAATTATAACTCGCTGGCCGACAAGATATTTCAGTTGATAGAGCGCTATACCGATGAACTTATTTTTGTGGTTTTCTTTTCCCTGTCTGGTCTACATTTACAATTATCGGCTTTGTCCGGTAGTTTTCTACTTATTCTGATTTATATTCTGGCAAGGGCCGCGGGTAAGTTCCTGGGGATATTTGCGGGGGCTGTTCAATTTAAGGCCGATCCGAAAGTGAAACGATACGCTGCCGGCGGTTTGATTCCTCAAGGCGGAATTGTAATTGGGCTGGCACTGCTGCAGGCTAAGGACCCGGCTTTTAAAGATATTTCGTCCCTAATTATTGGCGTTGTGATCGGAGCTGCGCTGATTCATGAAATCATTGGTCCGGTTATGTCGCGATTGTCTTTAAAGAAGGCGGGTGAAATTTGACAAAGCTTTGGAACTGCCTGGATTTTGCAAGCGTAAAGTCGTTCCTGAACGGACTATTGCCTACAAAAAAGAGACTGCTTTGGGGGCAGCCTCTTAGTCCTAATCATTATTGAAGTCAATGAATTTCTGTCTCCGTGATTCAACCACCTGCTTAATAATCCTTATTTTGGATGAAGATGTCACCACTAACATCAATCACATTCTGAGCGATCGGATAAATACGGCGGTAAACTTCTGATTGTGCTTTACCGGCATAAGCGTCCTCAAATGTTCCAAATCGGATCATCTGTGGACGTCGTTTCATCTCCCAGTAGTTCTCATACGATATTTCATTGTAAAGTCTAGTTTCTGTCAAGTCGCTAAGCGAAATTGCTTGACCGGAGATATTGCCACCTTCGTCGGCGGGTTGTATCCGGTTACGGCTGGTGCGAATGATGTTGATATCGGCCAAAGCGTTGGTTGTTTCCCCGCTTCTGAAATAGGCTTCTGCCCGAAGCGTGTACATATATCCCAGACGGAAAATTGGAATATCGACACGGGAAGTACCGTTGCTCCCGTTAATCGGGTCGAACTCAAATTTGAAAATACGGACACCTTGATGAACTTTATCCTGAGGGAGAATCGTTCCGGATGAAAAGTCCAGCTCGGGCGTGAATTCCAACATGTGATCGTTTTTGTCGGTTTCGAGTGCTGTCACTTTGATGTAGGTTACGCCGGCGATGGTTTCGCGAACAAATTTGTTGCTGGTATCGTAGGTTGGGCCGAATTGTTGCCCCACCTGGAAACCACGGTTAAAGTGGAACCACGGCAAACCATCTGTTCCAGGAACGGCGTCGAGGGTACTCGGCAATGTCCTGTGCTTGGTTGTTGTAAAACCAGGTTCCGTCGGCATATTGATACTTTTGTTCGAAGCGGGGATCGTCGGTGTTTTCACTCCAGGTGGCATAATATTCAGGGGTCGTACAAGTCGCATTTGTTCCCCGCATTCCTGATTCCGATTCATGTTGCGCACGTTCCATTGGCATGTAAACAAAATCGTTTTGACCGGTCACCGAGCCGTCGTTAACATTTTGCGGTGCAACAAAAATCAATTCAGGGCCATCGTTGTTGTCAATCCCAAAGTTATCAAAGAACTGTGGTGCCAGCTCAAATTTCGGAGAGCTTATCAGCATCGATGTATATTCAATAACCATATCCATATCGGTTTTGCTGCTATTGTTTACCGATGCTTCTGTAAAATTGAAGTCTGAAGAATCGTTGTAACGATTCAGGAAGACTGCACGGTTCATGTACATCTCGGACAGGATGGCATAGGCGGCTTCCTTGGTAAAGCGTCCATTGTAGGTTGAGTTCTCACTCAGAGCTGCTAAATCGGGGATGATCGCTTCCACACCGGTAATCAGCGTGTCTATATAATTACTTTGAATGGCGATTTCCAGTTTTTGGCGTTTGTCCCATAAATCGATGAAAATGGTTTGGATGATAGATTGGGACAGTTCCCGGTCTGAGGTTAGTTTGAAGGCGTAGGCATACAATTTTTCCCAGCTCGAATCCACCAGTTGATTTAACGCCTTGCTGTTGTTTTGCCGGATCAAGTTAATTAGTTCAAGTTTCTTTTCTGGGCTCAAAACTGCAAGTAGTGAATTGACATTACTGAGTTGTAGATGTAGAAATCGCCTGTTCCAAAGTCCCTGCAAAAGCATTAAATAGCGACGAAGTTTTGATTACAATTCTTTTGCATCCTGGCGTAATTCAAGAGTTGATAAACCGATCAAGCTGATTTTTTGTCGGCTTTTTTATAATCAGTACAAATTATAGCTAAAAGGATAATAATTAAGTAAAGTTTTGTATTTTTTGGAACCGGAAATGAGGATTTGTGGAATGGACGGTGTAAAATATGTTTCGACTGATTCCGGAATGTGTGCAATTCGTGAATTTGAATTATGTTTTGAGAGATCGGAAAAGGAGATAAAAAATAACCCGAGAATGACTGGCTTAAAACTAACTTTGTTTGTGCTTTGTGTACTGATGTTAAATCGTTTCGATGCTAAAGGCTCTGACGCTGAGTTGATAAGTCAACACGATGTTGTGGAGGTGTTTGGTAGCAAGTTGATAAAAACATCTACATATCGGATTCAAATTAATAACCGGGCCGGTGAAAAATACGGCAGGATTCGGATTGAACATTCCGATATTAGTAAGATTAGTAAGCTTGAAGCACATCTGGAAACGATTTCCGGACAGGTAATCCGAAAACTGAGCAATGCGGAAATCAAAGAACACAGTGCGATTTCAGATATTTCTTTTTATGATGACAACCGTGTTACGGAATTTACGCTAAAGCATAATCGTTATCCTTATATTGTTGAGTATTCCTACGAACGGAAAGTAACTGAATTTCTTTTTCTGGATTATTGGATTCCGGTTCTCGATATGCAGATTCCAACGCATGAAGCGACACTGACTGTCAATATACCGATTGATTATAAGCTGAAATATAGTGCTCATGATATAGAGGAGCCGGAAATAGAGTCTTCAGGAAAAACGACGCAATACATCTGGAAAGCGACTTATAATGTCTTGGCTGAGGCGGAGAATTTTGCCCCTGATCTTTCACAAATTGTACCTTGTCTGAAAGTCGTTCCGAAAGAATTCAATTTTCAAAAAAGAGGATCTTTTGAGAGTTGGGTGGAATACGGAGATTGGCAAGTCGATATACTAAAGCAATTGAATGAGTTGCCGGAGTGGGAGAAACAGCATATTCATCGCTTAACGGATGGAATCACCGACGAGCGTCAAAAGGTGAAAGTTCTTTATCATGATATGCAGGATGCCACACGGTACGTTAATATTTCAATTGAAACAGGAGGAATGAAACCTCATCCCGCGAGCTATGTAGCCGAAAATAAATATGGCGACTGCAAGGCGCTGAGCAATTATTTCAAGTCGGTTTTGGACGTGATTGGTATCAAATCCTATTATGTGAAAATTTACGCAGGCAATCCTTGCCGTCCGATTGATCAGTCTTTCCCTTCGCAACAATTCAATCATGTTATTTTGATGGTTCCTTTGGAAAAAGATACGCTTTGGTTGGATTGTACGAGCGATGGTCCGTTCAATTATCTGGGAACTTTTACCCAGAACCGTTATGCATTTGTGGTTGAGCAGGGGAATAGTCACTTTGAAAAAACTCCCGCGATGCAACTTGCCGATGTTGCTGAAAGCCGGACTATTTGTGTGGGGTTTCCGGAGAAGGGTAGTTCCGCTGTCAGTTTTTCAGGAAATTATAAAGGAGATTTGTTCGAAAAGTTCAGGCAGTTGGACAGTTCATACAGCCAGGCAGATCAAGATCGTATTTTCCGAAATTATTTATTGGAAGATGGTTTTGAGTTGCAGGATTATTCCATACGCAATTTGGGCAGGGATACCTGCCGGATCGAGGTGGAATATGAAACCGTTAACCATCATTTATATAAAACCTACGGGAACGAAATTCTGGTCAGTAATATCCCAATCAATGTTCCCGACTTTGAGAAACCGGAAGAACGACAATTTCCTGTTCAGATTGATGATCCGGTTTGTAGATACGACACCGTGACTTATGCTATAGGGGAAGGCTATCAAGTAGATGCATTGCCTGAAGTGAAGGTGCTTGAGACAACATTTGGTACTTACACAATTCAGTTTGATAAGTCAGGTAATCAGGTTGTTGTTTGTAAACAACTGACAATCTACCCGGGGACTCATTCACTGGAGGCATACCCTGCATTTTATTCCTTTATAAAGGAGGTGAAGACAGTTGAAAACTCCCCGTTGCTCATATTGACTAAAAAAGCCTAAGCGAATGAAAAATTTTATCTTTTTACTGCTCCTAATTTTCAGTGCCGGGTACGCCGCTTTTGCTCAAACGTATTCCCGTGAATTTGGTATTGTTGGTAAAGACGACCTCGAGATGAATGTTTATTCTGAGGATAAAGATGCTGAAGCTGTGGTCATGTTTGATTTCGGTAAATCGTACTTTCAGGAGTCAGATCACCGTTTTAACGTCATCTTTGAACGGTCAACAAGAGTAAAAGTACTGAATGAAGCTGGTGTGAAATGGGCCGAATTCGAAATTCCATTTTACCAGTATGAGGGGATCTACGAGCGTATTTACGATTTGGAAGCATACACTTATAATCTTGAAAACGGGGTGTTGACGCGGACGGCTTTGGATCTTTCGAACACTTATAACGAGGCAATAAACGACTATTGGACAGTAAAGAAATTCGCGATGCCCAATGTAAAGCCGGGCTCCATTGTTGAATATCGCTACAAGCTTGAATCGCAATACAAATTCAATCTGAGAGACTGGGAGTTTCAGTGGAAAATTCCAGTCATCTACAGTGAGTACATTGCCAGAATGATTCCTTTCTACACGTACACTTATTTATTACAGGGAGCGAGTCGGTTTGATATTTTCGATTCATACGAAGATTATAAGAACAAGCACAATCTTCCGTGGGCATCTGCTTTTGGCACGGCTACCTATAGCGATCTTGTCTACAAATTTGGAATGGAGAATGTCCCGGCGTTTAATGATGAGGAGTTTATTACTTCGGTTGATGATTACATTATCAAACTCGATTTTCAACTGTCACAAGTAAATCTGGCAACCGGAGGACAACAAAAGATCATGACCACATGGGAGGAATTGGTCAAGGAGTTGGGTAAACACACGGATTTTGGGAAGTATATTGATAAAAGTGAAAAGGTGGCCGCTAAAATACTTCCTGTGAAGGAATTGGCGCAAAAGAATGAGAGCGTCCGAATGGATGCTGTGATAGATTATGTGAAGTTGAATTTTGGTTGGAACAGGCATTTTGATAAATATGCATCAAAGTCTCCATCGAAAGTGGTAGATGAGAAATTGGGGAATTGTGCGGATTTGAACCTATTGACTGTCGGCTTTCTTCGGGCGGTAGGGATTGAGGCTTACCCGGTAATTACGAGTACGCGCAATCACGGAAAAATTAAGACAGACTACCCGTTCAGCAGTTTTTTCAACTATGTTTTGATTTTGGTGCGGGTTGACGGGAAAATATTTTTAACGGATGCAACAGATCCTTTGTGCCTCAATAGCCGAATTCCGGTTCGCTGCATAAATGATAGAGGTTTGGTGATTGATAGTGAAAAAATTCGTTGGATAGGGCTTGAAAATAATGTTCCTTCGATGACCAGCAATGAATATACACTGTCAGCGGGCGACGATTTTAACCTGGTGGCTCACCTCAAACAATCATCAACAGAGTACGATGCCTTGCAAAACCGAAAAGCATTTGGCGAAGATAATGACGAAATAGAAAAGGCATTCGGTTTGGAGTCGTTTGAGTTTGACCCATCGAGTATAAAAATTGAAAACTTAACGAATAAGAAAAAGCCATTCATTGTGGAGTGTAAGCAATTGGGCAAGATGGAGGTCATCAACGGTAAAATCTATCTTAATCCGTTTCTTGGCCAAACGATTTCAGACAATCCGCTGAAACAGAAATCCCGTAGCTACCCGATTGATATGATTTTCCCGAAATTGAAATTGTATAAAACGACTTTTAACCTGCCGGAGGGCTATGAGCCGGAATATCTTCCTGAAGAGAAAAATATAAACAATGAATTATTCAGCCTGAGTTATCAGGTTTTGCGGCAGGAAAATCAGTTAACGATCAATTTTAGTTACGGGTTTAAAAAGCCGGTCTACGAAGCGAAGGACTATTCTCGGTTGAAAATGTATTTTAATGAGATCGTGAAAAAAGGCAAGGATAAGATTGTGCTTGTTCCAGGAGGTGCCAAGGCTTCCGCTTCTACCACTGAGACCAAAGATGTTCAATAGTCAAATCATGGCAATGTGTTCATTGAAGGCATTCTACGAACAGATTGGTGGGCGGTTGATTGCTGCAAATATTATAATTGGCAATTCCATATTTATCCATATCTTGCTTAGAGTGATTCAATGTAAAGCGAAAACTAACGAACTGCAAAACAGAACTTAGGCATGAATAAATTTAAATACCATTGGGATAGTTCACGCAAAACAGTATTTAAGTTATACGCGGGTAATATTACGCTGGAAGATATTAGGTCTTCGTGGGAGTATGCTATTGCAAACAATTTAATACCAAAAGAAACGGTGGGGTTTGTTTTGGATTACCGGGAAGCCTCATTACAGGTGAAGGTAGATAGTTATGAAGCTATCGCTGATTTTTATTGGGAACATGTTGAAGTCTTTGGAGGAACTAAAATTGCGATCATTTCTACGAATCCAAGGGATATCGTAATTCCGATGTTAGTTGAAACGAGAGATAATGGCTATATGTCAAAACCTTTCAGTACGGTTGAAGCAGCATTGGAATGGATTCTGTCTTGATGTCTACAAATTTCATCGTTATTTTCCGGGGAGATTCGATGAACTCCCGGTTCTAATGCATTATTTCACAGAAAAATTTTCATTCAAATGATTAGCATTGACCGAACAGATAGTTCCAGTCCGGCATTTCGGCAATTGATTCCAGAGCTCGATCGGGAATTGCGGGGAAACTACGAATTCGACCAGGATATCTATAACCAGTACAATATTGTTGATAATATTGCGAACGTCGTTGTTGCGTTTGATGGTCAAAAGCCTGTCGGTTGCGGGTGTTTCAAATTTTTCAGTCCGACTATTGTCGAGTTAAAGCGCATGTTTGTTTTGCGCGAATTCAGGGGGAAAGGTATTTCTAAAATGGTTTTGGCAGAGCTCGAAAAATGGGCGGCCGAATTAGGCTACTCAGCAGCAGTTCTTGAAACCGGAGAATTGCAAAGAGAGGCAATTGGGCTGTACCAAAAAAGCGGTTACATTTCAATTCCGAACTATGGTCCCTATGTTGGTCTTCCGCACAGTCATTGTTTCAAAAAAGAATTTTCTTCGATATAGTTCTTCGTTATTTCGGGTGAGAAAGCTGTAGTCGGCATGCATCTTAAAACAATTATGATCTGCTTCTTATAATGGTTTAGTTATTTAAAAATGAACTAACTGTTCGGATCCTGACTTTTTTTTGCTAGTCGAATGTTGCATCGAGAGATGCTCAAAAGCAGTATTTTATAGAGCATAAGTAATTCAACTTATGTTTGAATTATTATAAATTGAAGGCAATTACTGAATTTAATCCGAAGAACTATGAAACCAAAACATCCTGATCGGGAAATTTTGCCCGTAGAAGTCTTTGCTGGTACAAATCTTCAAGCTTCCATGTTGAAAAGTATGCTAGATGATGCCCAGATTTACTCCTTTCTTAAAGATGATATTATGGGGACTTTGAACCCTTGGTGGACTGACCCGGGGGGTGTCGGTGCGGTAAAGGTTATTGTTGCTAACAGAGATTTAGACGAGGCGCGTGATATTGTGGAGAAATTCAGAAAGAATTTGCAGGAGAATTAGATTTTTAAAGATAAATTTTTTTTGAAAAAGATAAGAACAAGGCCGGATTTCCGGCCTTGTCTGTTTAACTTTGGTCAAAAAGGAAGCATGAAAAAGATCGTTGTTTTGTCAGGTGCCGGTATGAGCCAGGAGAGTGGCTTGCGAACTTTCCGCGATATGGGCGGATTGTGGGAAGAGTACGATGTAATGGATGTGGCCACCCCCGAAGCCTGGCAAAGAAATCCGGAATTGGTGAATCGTTTTTACAACGATCGAAGACGGCAGTTAGTAGATTGTGAACCCAATCAGGGACATCGCTTACTGGCTGATCTGGAGAATGATTTCGATGTTCATATAATTACGCAGAATGTGGACGACCTGCACGAACGAGCTGGAAGTTCGAAGGTTCTGCATTTACATGGCGAATTGAAAAAAGTCCGGAGCTCTGTTGATCCGGAGTTAATTTTTGATTTGGATGGCTGGGAATTGAAGCTGGGTGATACCTGTCCGAAAGGTAGTCAGTTGAGACCGCACATCGTATGGTTTGGTGAAGCAGTTCCTGCCATGGATGAGGCGGCTGAGATTGCTTCGACAGCTGATATTTTTGTCGTGATCGGTACTTCCCTTAATGTTTATCCGGCAGCCGGTCTGGTGCATTATACGGCTTCCAATTGTCCGGTTTTTGTCATTGATCCCGAGCGTCCGCCGCTTTCGATGCGAGGGGTAACGTTTATTGAAGAGAAAGCAGGCGCCGGAATGCTTCGACTGAAAGAGTTGCTTGGCAGTCTATAAAACAGAGAATATGAAAACAAGCTAAAATTGACATTGATTCAGAAAACCTTACCATGGCTTTTATTCTCATGAGCAATAACCTCGGGATATTCCGATTTTGTCAATGGTGCTTAGGGTATTTCTCCGTTCAATCTGTTTCGCGCGGATCAGTTATTTATGAAGAGGACGAAGAGTAGAAGGGTCAGGCAATCGCTAAAGTTACCACGCTAATTTTCGCGTTGCATTTGCTTTGAATGGTTGCAGCACAGGCTTCAAGTGTGGCGCCGGTTGTCACGACATCGTCAACCAATATCACATGTTTGTTTTCGAAGATTGCGGGATCTGCCAGATCGAAAATTCCTTCGACATTTTGCCAACGTTCCCAACGTGACTTTAGGGTTTGTGTCGATGTGAAACGGCTTCGGTACAGGTTGCTACTTTCAACCGAAATATTCAGCGATTGCGACAATCCAAGTGCCAGGTGATAACTTTGGTTATAGCCCCGTTTGCGTTCTTTTTGAGGGTGAAGCGGAACAGGACAAAGGTAGTCCGCCGAGCTGACTTGTTCGTCTTTGAGCAGGCTTGTACCAAATTGTTTCCCGAAATATTCTCCCAGTTCTTTTTGTCCGCGGTACTTTAGTTCGTGCAAGATCTGCTGGTAGTTACTTCCTTTTTTGAACTCGAAAAAGGCACAAGCCCGTTCAATTTGTACACGTCCGTAAAACAGGCGTTCCATCGGGTTGTCGATAAGCTTGTAGTGGTTTGTTTTGGGCATGTGAAGCAGGCACCTGAGACAAATATACCGTTCGCTTTGAATCAGTTTTTGTTTACAGACCACGCAACTACGAGGAAAGACAAGCTCGATGAATTGTTGAACGCCTTCTTTGATTGGGAACATCGTCCTTGGTTTTGTTAACCATAAGTTACGAAAAAAATTCATAGGACAAGCGGTTTCTTGGTATCTGCGCATTAGGTCAGCTTTCTGTCGCTTGCATTTGTTTGTCCTTAAAAGTCAGCTAATATTGGACCCCGGATAATTAACAAATGGTTGATAGTCTCATAATTTAAAGATAAGACGATCCTCAGGTATTGTGTTTAAATTTATCTCGTCAACAAGTTGGTAACGTTTTTAAGTAATCACAATTGAGCATGTTTTTTTATTCATAGGAATTTATCAACCTTGTTGAACACCCAGATGAGTAGGTCTGCCTGTCTGCAGGTTTATTCGTTTTTCCTTCACCCTTTCCCGTAACGAATTATTCCCGAAAGGTTGCTTTTCCCGGCAACCTTTTTTATTTGTTTGGTAGATTTTTAGTCTGGGCAATACTTGTGATTTGGGTGAAGTTTTCCCCAGCGTTAAATGCATTCATCCATTCATATAATCAGGCTGCTGTACTTAAAAAATTCATATATTTGTAAACTTTTTAAAAATAGGCCAAAATAGGATTCTGATGAGCGATAAATTCCGCGAATACAAGCAATTAGATCTTTCCCAAATCAATAAAGATGTACTAAAGAGTTGGGAAGAAGAAGATACATTTCATAAAAGTATTTCAACTCGGGAAGGAAACCCGACTTTTGTTTTTTATGAAGGTCCGCCCTCCGCGAACGGAATGCCGGGGATTCACCACGTGATGGCCCGTGCTATCAAGGATACATTTTGCCGTTACAAAACCATGAAAGGTTTTCGTGTTCACCGCAAAGCCGGATGGGACACCCATGGTTTGCCTGTTGAGCTGAGTGTTGAAAAATCGCTCGGCATTACCAAAGAAGATATTGGTTCGAAGATAACCGTTGAGGAATATAATGCTGCTTGTCGCCGCGAGGTGATGAAATACACCAAAGAGTGGGAGCAGCTGACTCGCCAAATGGGATATTGGGTGAATATGGATAATCCGTACATCACTTACGATAACCGTTACATTGAGTCGGTTTGGTGGTTGTTGAAACAGTTGTTCGACAAAGGATTGTTGTACAAAGGATACACGATTCAGCCCTACTCTCCGGCGGCCGGAACAGGATTGAGCTCGCACGAGTTGAACCAACCGGGTTGTTACCGCGATGTAAAAGACACTACAGCTGTTGCTCAGTTTTCGGTTATCCGCGACGAGAAGTCTGAGTTTTTGTATGATGGTGTTGACAGTCCGCTTTATTTCATGGCCTGGACGACCACGCCCTGGACTTTGCCATCAAACACGGCGCTTTGTGTTGGACCAAAAATCACCTATGTGAAGGTGAAGTCATTCAACCCGTACACCGGCGAACCAATGACAGTGATTTTGGCACGTGACTTATTGTACAGTCATTTCGACCCTAAAAATACAGAGCTGGATTTTGAAGATTACAAAGCCGGTGACAAGAAAATACCCTACGAAGTACTGGCTGAATACACCGGTGAAGAATTGACTGGTGTAAACTACGAGCAGCTTATCGGCTGGGTGAAACCGGATGGCGATGCGTTCCGTGTAATCACAGGTGATTTTGTAACCACTGAAGATGGTACCGGTATTGTTCACATTGCGCCTACGTTTGGTGCCGATGATGACCGGGTAGCTAAGCAAAGCGGTATTGCTCCTTTGTTGGTGATCGACAAGGACGGTAAGAATCAGCCATTGGTTGACAAGACCGGGCGTTTCTTCCAAATTGAAAAAATGGATGATGCCTTTGTCGCAAGCAACGTTAACACAGCAAGCTATGCTGAGTTCAGTGGTCGCTTTGTGAAAAATGCCTACGATGAGGGTTTGACGGATGACGACAACACGGTAGATGTGGATATCTCGGTGATGTTGAAGAAGGAGAGCAAAGCTTTCAAAGTAGAAAAGCATGTCCACAGTTATCCGCATTGCTGGCGGACTGACAAGCCGGTGTTGTACTATCCGCTCGATAGCTGGTTTGTGCGCACAACGGCTGTGAAAGATAAATTGATTGCTCTGAATAATACCATCAACTGGAAACCGCAATCAACAGGTGTTGGACGTTTTGGTAACTGGTTGGAAAATCTGGTTGACTGGAACCTTAGCCGTTCACGGTTTTGGGGAACTCCGTTACCAATCTGGCGAACAGAAGACGGCACACAAACAAAATGTTTTGGTTCGGTTGAGGATTTGTATGGCGAAATCGAAAAAGCCGTAGCAGCCGGATTCATGACTAAAAATCCCTATGAAGGATTTGTTCCCGGTGAGTTTGAAGATTCAAATTACGATAAAATAGACCTGCACCGTCCGTATGTTGACGACATTGTGTTGGTGGCTGATAATGGCGAGAAAATGTTCCGTGAGCCGGATCTGATTGATGTTTGGTTCGACTCAGGTGCCATGCCTTACGCGCAAAACCATTATCCGTTCGAGAACAAAGCTAAATATCAACCGGAGAAAGGACGCGGAGTATTCCCGGCCGACTTTATTGCTGAAGGGGTTGACCAAACCCGTGGTTGGTTCTTCACCTTGCACGCTATTGCCACCATGATTGATGACTCGGTAGCTTTCCGAAACATCATTTCGAATGGTCTGGTGCTTGACAAAAACGGCAATAAAATGTCGAAACGTCTCGGCAACGCTGTCGATCCGTTCGAAACCATCGAGAAATATGGTTCCGATCCGTTACGCTGGTACATGCTCACGAATTCTCAACCCTGGGATAACTTGAAGTTTGACGAGGGTGGGGTGGATGAAGTACGTCGTAAATTCTTCGGAACATTATATAATACCTATAACTTCTTTGCACTGTACGCCAATGTCGATGGCTTCTGTTACAAGGAAGAGGAGATCCCGGTTGAAGGACGTCCGGAGATTGATCGTTGGGTGATTTCGTTACTAAACTCCTTGATTAAAGAAGTGGGTGAGAGTCTGGAGAATTATGAGCCAACACGCGCCGGACGCGCCATTTCTGAGTTTGTGAATGAAAACCTAAGTAACTGGTTCGTTCGTTTGAGCCGCAAACGTTACTGGGGTGGCGAATACGATGCTGATAAGATTTCAGCTTACCAAACCTTGTATACCTGTTTGGTAACGGTGGCCAAGTTGTCAGCCCCATTGGCGCCTTTCTATTCCGATTTGTTGTTTACCGACCTAAATAAGTTGACCGGTAAAGAAACCGATCAAAGTGTGCACCTGGCCGAATTCCCAACAGCAGACGAAAGCTTGATTGATAAAGATCTGGAACAGAAGATGGACATTGCCCAGCGGGCTTCGTCGATGATTTTGGGATTACGCCGCAAGGAGAAACTGAAAGTGCGTCAGCCGCTGGCCAAAATTATGGTTCCGGTGCTGAACGGCCGTTTTAAAGAACAGTTTGAAGCAGTAGAAGGAATCATTCTGTCCGAAGTAAATGTGAAAGAGGTGGAATACCTGACTGACACTGCGGGTATTATTAAAAAGAAAATCAAACCGAACTTTAAGACCCTCGGTCCAAAGTACGGGAAGATCATGAAGCAAATTGCTGCTTCTGTTGCTCAATTTTCGCAAGCCGATATTTCAACCCTTGAAAAAAGCGACAGCTTTAAGTTGACTGTAAATGATCAGGAGGTTGAGTTGACGACGGCTGATGTTGAAATTACAACGGAAGATATTCCGGGCTGGTTGGTTTCTTCGGAAGGAGAGTTGACCATTGCACTGGACATTAATATCAGTGAAGAGCTGAAGCAGGAAGGAATTGCACGCGAGTTTATCAATAAGATCCAAAACATCCGTAAGGACAGTAATTTTGAAGTGACCGACCGTATTTCATTGAAAATTGAAAAAAATGATTTTTATAATCAAGCGGTTTCAAACTACAAAGATTACATAAGTAGTCAAACACTGTCGGCTGATTTGACCTTGGTTGATTCGATGGAAAATGGTATGGGCCAGTTGGTTGAAATTGATCAGAATGTTGAAGCGCGTGTTTTTGTTGAAAAAAAGGGATAAATCGGCTGTTTGGCAAGCTTGCAGGGCAGTCGGATATCAAATATATTTTATAATTTAGGAACCGAATGAGAGATCATTTGGTACGAACTAACGAACTAAAAATTTTTGGTATGGCTGAAAAGACAAGATATTCGGATGCTGAACTTTTGGAATTTAAAGAGCTCATCTTAGGGAAGCTTGCAAAAGCTCAAAAAGATTATGAGTTGTATAAAAATTCCATTACACACAGCGACGGCAATGACACGCAAGACACCTCACCAACCTTTAAGGTGTTGGAAGAAGGAGCTGCTACATTGTCAAAAGAAGAAGCAGGGAAACTCGCTCAACGCCAATTGAAATTTATACAGCACCTGCAGGCTGCATTAATTCGAATTGAAAACAAGACTTATGGCGTTTGCCGGGAAACCGGAAAATTGATCTCGAAAGAACGACTGAGAGCTGTACCTCATGCAACTTTGAGTATCGATGCCAAAAACAGTCAGAAGTAATTCTGCGAGGCAGTAAAAGCATACGATTGGGAGAAATTAACTCCCAATCTTTTTTTTATGAATGTAAGTATCATGTCAAAACTTCAAAAGTCGGTTCTGATCATCGTTTCGGTGCTTGTAATTGACCAGGTTTTAAAGTTCTGGATCAAGACTAATATGTTCCTAGGGCAGGAATTTTCTGTCATCGGAAATTGGTTTATAATCCATTTTGTTGAAAATAACGGAATGGCTTTCGGTTTCGAATTTGCCGGAGAATACGGGAAGATCTTCCTCAGTTTATTTCGCATTATTGCGGTAGTCGGTATTGCGTGGTACATGCTGAAATTAGCCAAGCGGGATGATATCCCGATGGGATTTATTGCTTGTGTTGCACTAATATTTGCCGGTGCCGTCGGCAATATAATCGACAGTGCTTTTTACGGGGTGATTTTTAGCGACAGTTATGGAAAGGTAGCACAGCTTTTTCCCGATGGCGGCGGCTATGCGTCGTTCCTCCACGGAAAAGTCGTTGATATGTTCTATTTCCCGCTTCTTTCCGGTAGATATCCATCATGGATCCCCGGTATTGGAGGTCAGGACTTTTTGTTCTTCCGTCCCGTGTTTAATGTAGCCGATTCAGCCATCACTGTTGGTATTTTCAGCGTGATTATCTTTTACTGGCGCCTTTTCAGCCGCCTGGATCAGGAGAAGAAAAAAGGTAACAATGAGGAAGCCTCAGAAGTTGGCGGAGAAGCATAATCAACGAGACAATTTGAATTTTGATTTTTTGCTTGTGTTTTTAGTCTGAATATCGTAAACTTGCAATCCGAAAATTAGGGATTATCTATCATACCCGATACAATTTTTAGGGCCTATAGCTCAGTTGGTTAGAGCACCTGACTCATAATCAGGGAGTCCCTGGTTCAAGCCCAGGTGGGCCCACTTAATTATCAAAGAGTTACAGCAGATTTTGCTTGTAGCTCTTTTTTGTTTGCACTCAATTTGCACTGAGAATATTTTGGACCAATCGGAAAAGTTGGGATCGCTTCAAAAACTTGTGGGATTTTCATTTATAGGCACAACTCTTAGCTACCCGATATAGGAGAAAGTGTTATCATTCACTCCTCTTTGTGACGCCCTGAAGTCTTCTGATTTGGTATTGAGAGATTCCATCGAAGCGTTGGTATTTCGGTTATCAAAAAAGTTCAGGATCTCAGAGGCATTCATGTGTACGCTTGCAGCGATGTATTGAATGTCTTAAATTCGGATTCATGGATCATTCGAAAAGATTTTCGAGGAACACCGCAGAATCAGAAGGGGCACTTTCCCTGGGGTGGAGTGCAATAAAGCCATTGTTTTACAATGCTTTGCTCCCTCCGGCGTATACTTTTGTCGTTTCGTTCATCCCAATGAACCAAGAGTTAAATAATGGGGTTAATGCTGCCAGTTTCTACTGTATTTTGCAAAGCATCAAGCCCCTTTGCGTTTGCTGGGGTTGAATTGTGCTCCGTCCTTGCGAATGAAGCGCATCGGAACGTGGCAATCTGAGTTGGGGTGCAAGAATCACTCGACAATCGTTAATCAACTCTGCTCTCTGTCCCGATTAAAGTGCGGTTCAGCAGCAAGGCAGGAGGGATGGGTACTTCATTTTATGTCAGTCGGTTAGAAAACGAAGCTTTGTGTTAATGAATTGTTCTGGATTGTTATTTTTTATGCAAGAATCGTTACTTGTTGATTCATGTTTTCTTCATTTTTTTGTAATATCGAACGCTGTTTGGGTTCAGCATCGTTTGAAAGGGGAAAATGGATCGGGATAAACAGGAAAAAATATTCATCAAAGGGCTTCAGGATAAGAATAGTCTAGTCTTTGGGCAGCTGTTTGCCTGTTATCATGCCAGCCTGTTTCGTTTTGCCGAGACTTACCTGTTTGATCCGCAGGAAACTGAAGATGTTATTCAGGAAGTTTTTATAAAGCTTTGGGAAATGCCGCAGGTGAATATTGACCGATCGCTGAAATCCTACCTATTCCTCATGGTCAAAAACCGCTGTATCGATCATCTTCGGTCCCTTCAAATCGAAGATAAAAATAAACGGAAGTTGTTTGAGGCACAGTCTGTTTCAGATGCTACGGATGTGGTTTTAGATGCTAAAAGCGAAGCCTTGATCAAAAAAACAATCGAAGAATTGCCGGAGCAATGCAAGCAGGTATATCAGTTGGCTGTTTTCCAGGATCTGAAATACCAGGATATCGCAAGCGAGTTGAATATATCTGTCAGTGCCGTAAAGGTTCAGATGTTTAGAGCGCGCAAATACCTGAAAGAAAACCTGGGTGGTTTGCGAGAGAGCTTGTCTTTGTTTTCTTTCTTCCGTTCCGTTAACCTGCGTTGGAAAAAATAAGGTCGGCAATTCAATAGCCCCATTTTTTCAATCTTCTCTTTGGTATTTATCGGTTTTATTCCGGACGCCCCCCCCCTTTTTTTATGTTCTTTTGAAAAAAAATACTTTTCCCTGTTAACCTTCTTGTAAAATGGCCGTCTTTAGAGCAAAAAGTATTCAAAACGGCATGCAAGTATGAAAAGGCGTAAGCAAACCATCGAATGGGATATCATTCATCGAAAACTCAAGGGAGAGATTTCGGAAGGTGAAGAGCAGAAGTTGCAGAGTTGGCTAAATGCTGCCTCCGGGAACAGGGACTATTTCGAGAAGGCTGAAGAGTATTACGAAAAAGAGATCGAAGAATTGGATCCGGCTCTTGTTCCGGATACAACGTCGCAGTTCCTTGTTAATCTGAAAAGACGGACGAAATTGAGAATCATGTACCGGAACCTGCGCGTTGCTGCTTCAATTGTGTTGCCTTTACTATTGCTCGGAGGAGCATGGTTTACCTACCAGTTGACGACTGGAAAAATCCCGACTGAAGTAGAATCCAGCACGCTGGCGCATACTTCGAATAAAGCGCAATTGATAACAACAAGCGGCAAAGTGCTGACCCTGGCCGGTTACGGATCGGAACTAGTTGATTCTGTTGCCGGTGTTCATATTGCGAATGACTCCGTGATGGGGTTGCAATACCCGGATGTCAAGGGCGGAAAAGTTGAGCAGGAAGCCTACAATTCGCTGATTACGCCCCGGGGAGGAGAATATAAACTGGTACTTTCGGACGGAACCCGTGTTTGGCTGAATTGTGAGTCTAAGCTGACTTATCCGATTGCATTTGTCGGGAAGGAGCGAATTGTTGAACTGAAGGGAGAAGCTTATTTTGAGGTTAAGCATAATCCGGCAAAGCCCTTCCGGGTAAAGGTTAACGGGATTGATGTGAAAGTGCTTGGTACCCATTTTAATATAAATGCTTACGATGATGAGCAGGAAATCAAGACAACGTTGCTGGAAGGGTCTGTAAAAGTATCTACAGGAGATGCTTATTCATCGGTAAATAGTGATGGTCAGACCTCTGTGGTCTTAATTCCAGGTGAACAGGCAATAGTTGAAAAGAATGAAGGTGGAATCATTGTCGAAAATCCAGAACTGGAGACCGTAATGGCCTGGCAGTCCGGTTTCTTTGAATTTGAAGATACACCTTTGCCAGCAGTTATGAGGCAAATTGGACGATGGTATGATGTGGATATCCGTTTTGAAGGTGAGCCGACCAATGTCAAGTTTGGCGGACGTATTAGTCGAGATCTAGACCTTGACAATATATTGACCTTGCTAAGAGCTAATGGAGTAGGCGCAGTCCTTGAAGACGGCACGTTGACTATAACACAGGAAACAAAAGGGCGTTAGATATAGCTATTGGGAAAATGCACCACAGGTGGTTGCCAGATCTTAGTCTTAAACATGTTTTCTGCCAGCGAAAGAAATAAGAGTAAATATAAACACAGGTACTTCGATAAAAAGTTACCGGGCCTTGTGTGCAGCAAGACCCGGTGGCGTTTCGGGTATCATATATTTTATGAATTAAATGGATGAATGTCCCAAAACCTTTTAAAATTATGCTTCTCAAAAGTAAAAAACTTTTACTGTCGGTCAAATTTTCGCGAGTGGTGCAATTGACTGTCTTTATGGTGGTGTTTTTTTCGCTGAGTGGTTTCGCCAGCGAATTAAGCCAGGAGGTGACGCTCTCGGTGAAGAACACCCCTATCAAAACTGTGTTGAAACAACTTTCGCGACAAACCGGCCTCTCGATTATTTACAAAGAGTCGTATTTCACCGATAATGACCGCGTGACGATTGAGGTGCAAAATGAACCGTTGGAGCAGGTACTCAGGCTCTGTTTAGCCGGAAAGGGCTGTTCCTGGGAGATTCAAGACGGGATGGTGGTGATTCGAAAAGCGGAAAAGGAAGACGAGGACAAAGGCGACGACCCTTCGAAATATTTTGAAGTGACAGGTTTGGTGACTGATGAGGACGGTGAGCCGCTGGTTGGTGTAACCGTAACGTTTAAAGGAACTTATCGTGGAGTGATTACGGACTCTCAGGGAAGCTTCAGCATAAAAGCGACTTTAGAAGATAAAATTCTTGTTTTCTCGTTTCTGGGGATGAAAAAGCAGGAAGTGCCCCTATCCGGCAGAACGGCCTTCCATGTCAAAATGAAAGAAGATATTGCCCAGATTGGTGAGGTAACCATCAATGGGGGATACTATACGGTCAAGGAGAAAGAGAACACCGGGAGTATGACCCGGATCACGTCGAAAGATATAGATATTCAGACTGTTAGTAATCCTCTTGAGGCACTGCAAGGGAAGGTTCCCGGTTTGGTTATTCAACCCGAGTCGGGCTTACCCGGAGCAGGCGTGAAAGTGCATATACGCGGGGTTAATACGCTGAATGGATCAGCTACACCGTTGTATGTGATAAACGGAGTGCCTTTCAACGGAGATCCGATTACTCTGGGTGAAAACAAAGAATCAATCGTAAATCCGGCCGGTGATGGCGAAAGTCCCCTGAATTTCATAAATGCGGCGGATATCGAAGATGTGACAATATTAAAAGATGCTGATGCAACGGCATTATACGGTTCCCGGGGAGCTAACGGAGTAATCCTCATCACGACCAAAAAGGGAAGAGAAGGAAAGACGTCGGTTAATGTTGACGCCAGAACAGGATGGAGTAAGATCGGCAAACAGATTTCAGTGTTGGATACGCCGGAATACCTTGCCCTGCGGCAGCAAGCTTTTGAAGCGAACGGAGACACACCTACGGCAAGTGATGATCCTGACCTTTTAGTCTGGGATCAAAATACAAATAACAATTTTCAAAAAATCTTGCTTGGAAATACGGCCAGAAGCAACGTTGTTACAACGTCGATTTCCGGGGGGAATGAACGGACCAATTTCCTGTTATCTGGAACGTATGACAAAAGAACGACCGTTTTGTCGGATCGTTTCGGATCAGAGAAAGCTGCTTTTAATGTCAATCTTGGTCACACATCGACGAATGATAAGTTCTCCACGAACATGTCCATCATCTATTCTTCGATAGAAAATAAGTTGCCCTCCGCCGATTATTATGGTTACGTATTTACGCTTCCTCCGAATTATCCCTTGTATAAGGAAGACGGAGGGATTAATTATACATCTGCTGATTATAATATTGTTAATCCATTGACTTATGCTTATACATCCTATATAAGTTCAACAAACAGTATGATTGGCAGTTGGAGTTTGCAGTATGAAATTCTCCCCAGATTGTTCCTGAAGTCCAATATCGGTTATTCCCGGATTGACAACCAGACCAACCAAAAAGTATATAGCCGGTCTATTGATCCTCAACGGAGGTACAGCCAAATGTATCCGCATACGCAGTTTTCGGAGAATATCTCGGAAAGTGTTTTGATCGAGCCTCAACTCAACTATAGCCTGACGTTTGGGAAAAGTAGTTTAAACTTCTTACTGGGAGGTAACTGGCAGCAAAACAAAAGCGAAACTCCTGTGGTGATCTATGCGGATCAATATGACTCTGATGTCTTGTTGGATAACTTTGCGGCAGCCGGAACTTACAGAGTATCGTCTACGGGTAGCGAGTACCGCTATCAATCGACCTTTGGACAGATAAGATACATTTTCGATTCGCGTTACATTGTGAACCTCAATTTTAGAAGAGATGGCTCTTCTTTGTTTGGTGAGAATAACCGATATGGTAATTTCGGCGCTGTTGGTGCCGCCTGGCTCTTTTCAGAAGAAGAACTATTTAAAAACTTGTCCTGGCTTAGTTACGGGAAGTTAAGGGGAAGCTACGGTGTGGTTGGAAATGATAATGCCGCAGCCTATGCTTATATTTCGTTGTATGGAGTATCTGACTACGGCTATGGTTACGGCACGGACAACTTAACCGGCTTAATCCCGAGTCGGCTGGTCAATCAGGATTACCAGTGGGAGCGGACTAAGAAGTTGGAATTTGCCTTAGAGTCTACTTTTTTTAAGGACCGCCTGTCCACATCGGTTGCCTGGTTTCGTAACCGGTCAGATAATCAATTGGTGGCATACCCGGTGAGCGGCCAAACCGGTTTTAATTACTACCAACGAAACCTGCCCGCCACGATCCAAAATACAGGGTTTGAATTTACACTCCATTCGGCGAATGTCAGAACGAAAGATTTTAGTTGGTCTACGGATTTGAATATCAGTACAACCAGGAATAAACTGCTGAAGTATGATGGGATTGAAGAAAGCCCGTACGTGAATAAATATATCGTTGGCGAATCGGTAAGTACTATATACGGATTTGCCTATGATGGCATTGATCCCGACACGAAACTTCCGGCGGTAAAAGATTTGAATGGCGACGGTTACTATTCAACGAATCTTTATGCCAATAATCAACCGGGAGATTTTGTGAAAATCGGTAATTCCCTGCCCGATTTTATTGGTGGTTTTTCGAATACCCTGCGTTACAAGAATCTTCAGCTCGACTTTTATTTCACCTTCAGTCAGGGTGTTAAAATGAAGGGTGTTGCAGGAGGTTCAGACTACCTGGGAGGCATGAGCAATTTCTCGAAAGAAGCGATCAAAAAGTTCAAAGGTTTATATGATAATGAAGAAGATTTTAACAATCTGCTGATTACCAGTCTGTGGAGTAGCTATGGCGCTTATGTTGCCTTCCTGAACTATCAATACTCCAATGATGTGATGGAAGACGCTTCTTATATTCGATTACAAAATGTAAGCCTTTCCTACCGGTTACCGACATGGTTGATTCACAAAGCAGGCGGACAATCCGGTAAGTTTTTCGTGCAAGGACAGAATCTTTTTACGATAACCAACTATAGTGGTGCTGATCCGCAGACAGGATCGTTTACAACACCTCCTGTAAGAATGATAATTCTTGGTGCTCAACTAAGTTTTTAACTAAAAGATTGTAGAAATAATGAAACGATTACGAATCATGAAAAATATTAAAACACATCTTCTATATACAAAAGTTGGATTCTTCATGGGACTCTTGGCTCTGTTGAACAGTTGTGAAGGTTTTCTTGATACCGGTGTTCCGAGATCCATGGTTGCAACGAGTTCTGTATTTGAGAATGATAAAACTGCTGAGCAGGCTATGGTCGGGCTATATAGCAGCATGGCTTTTGGTTCCAACAATACGTTGAATGGACGCTTCAATATTGCCTGTGCACTTTATGCCGATGATTTGGAAGGTGTAAATAACGGCTGGTATTTCTCGGGGGTTGGCTACGCCCCTTTTTATAATAATGCTTTAGCGGGCGAGCCGAAAAACACAATTCTACTTGGTATGTGGAATAGTTTTTACAGTTACATCTATCAAGCCAATAGTATAATTGAAAACCTGGAGGATAATGAATCTGTTACAAGTTCATTGAAGACGAAGCTGGTCGGAGAAGCAAAATTCATACGCGCATTTTCTCATTTTTACTTAGTTAACCTTTTTGGAGATGTACCTCTGATTACAACGACCTCAGTTGACGTGACAGCGCTAGCACCACGCACGGCTTCCGATAACGTTTATGAACAAATTCTGACAGATTTACAGGATGCCGCTGATGCTTTGGAGTACGATGAGGATAAAACTCAGGTAAATCTTCAGGCGGTTGAAGCTTTGTTAGCCCGGGTATACTTATATCGGGAAAACTGGACTGATGCGGCTGATTATGCAAGCTCTGCCATAAATGGTGAAACATTGCAGGATCTTAATCAAGTATTTAAGGCCTATGCACACGATGTGATATTTGAGTTGAATACTTCAAGTAAAGATACTTATGGTGTCGCGGATGATGCTTATCAATTGGTGCCACTGTATTCAGCTCCGAGTTTTGCAGTAACAGAAAGTCTTTTTGATAGTTTCGAGGCGCAAGATCTCCGTTTGGCAAACTGGATTAAACAATATAAGGAAACAGAGAATTTCTATCCATACAAGTATACGTTGCAATACTATTACGATGCTACAGCCGATAGCCAGGAATTTCCCGTTATACTGAGACTTGCCGAGCAATTTCTGATACGAGCTGAAGCCAACACACAATTGGGAGAGACTGGTGCTGCGATTTCAGATTTGAATGAAGTTAGAAACCGGGCAGGACTGGCAGACTATTCCGGAGGAACGAGTAAGGCTGAAGTCCTGGATGCTATTGCAACTGAAAGACGGCACGAGTTCTTTTGTGAAATGGGACATCGTTGGTTTGATTTGAAACGTACAGGACGCGCTGACGAAGTCTTATCGGCAGTTAAACCGTCCTGGTCTTCTGATGCAATCGACTTTATACTTCCTGAAGCTGCAACAAACAACAATCCCAACCTTAAATAGTAGGTGGGTAGATCATATTACATGTGATAAATCAGTAAAGTTTGTTCCTTTTCAATTTCTACTGCTTAGTGTGGAAGGGAACAACTTTACCGGTATCACTCGGGGGGGGACCTATTTAAATAGGTGTGTGAGTGATTTTGTTCTGAAATAGCTCTGGGGGATTTAATTGTTCTGAAAATCTTACGATTACTGGTAATGCGGAGGTCAATAAACGATATTGACTTTGTGTTGAATTGTATGTTAATAAGGCAAAATTTAAATGCTATGAAAAAGATTGGGGTATTGTTTTTACTAATGCCAACTTTGGTAATGGGGATTACCAAACCGGCAGAAACAAAATTGCTGGTAGATGGTGTTGAACGGCAGTTTATCAGTTCTGCTAGTGGCGAGGAGAAAGTGGATTCTCTTACAATTAATACAGTGAAAATCGGCGATCCTGCTCCACCGATAGTCGTGCGTAAATGGATCAAAGGAAATCCGGTTTCCTCTTTCAAACCGGGGACGGTTTACCTGGTCGAATTTTGGGCGACCTGGTGTGTGGCGTGCCAGGCTGCTATGCCGCATCTCTCGCACTTGGCGCAGAAGTACCAAGGCAAAGTGGAGGTGCTTAGTTTTAATGTATGGGAAAAAGGAAAAGGTGATATTCTCGGCAGAGTAGAAGCATTTGTAAAACGGGCGGGAGATCGGATGGACTATACCGTTGCAATGGATACGGAAGACGAGAGCATGTCGCGAAATTGGCTTGACGCCACTGGTGTACGGGGAATTCCTGAAATATTTGTAATCGATCAGCAAGGAAAGCTTGCATGGCAGGGGCACCCGGATTATGTTGACGATGTGCTGGATGCTGTGGTAAACAAAACCTATGACGAAGAAAACAGCGTCCGAATAGAAGAGTTAAGAAAACAGAAAGTTGCGCTTTATGACTCGCTCAATCACGAAATGATGGATGCGAAAAAAGCACATGATTATAAGTCTGCTTTGGCGAGTATCAATCAAATGCTTCCGTTATTTCCTTCAGATCAAAACGACTTGGAAAATAAAAAATACGAGTTGCTTTGCCGGGTAGATTCCATGGCAGGGAGAGCATATGGCGAAGAGCGCCTGAAGCAACTGAGTTCCAAGGATCAAATCTACATGGGAAATTATATATGTTATGTTATTACGGCTGATAGCCTTTACAAGCCTGATTACGAGCTTGCCCTAAAATGTGCAAGTGAGGCAGCCCGAAAACTTGGAGCGGATAATCCTGATGTTCTTCGACTGTATGCAGTTTCATACGCCAAAATGGGGGATAGTGAAAAATCGGATGCATATAAGGATAAATATCTTCGATTGACAAAGTAAAATGCTGATAGCAAGTCGCCAAATTCTGAAAATTAGGATAAGACTTAAAGCTGCATTTTAATCAATGAACATATAAAGCATATCGAAATCGTCTCAAAATAATATTTATCGGTTCGTTCAGGTCACGGACGTTTTTTCGTCTGACCATGCCAGGACGTTGCCGGCTTGAGCAGAAACGCTTCCTTGTCCAAAGACCTTTAGGGTAATTCCTAAGTACGGATAACGATGAGTTTTTGTAATAAAAATTCAAAAATTAATGATTAAACAAACAAAGGAAATGTTCAGAAACTTTTTCAACAAAGCTCGCATGGTAGCTGCCATGATATTAGCGAGCATTGCAATTGTGCATGCACAAACATTAGATCTCAACCAGACGATGCCGCCTGATTCAACCGTGACCATGGGCAAGCTGGCTAATGGCCTGATTTATTATATCAAACCCAATTCGAAGCCGGAAAAGAAAGTGGAGCTACGCTTGGTTATTAAAGTTGGCTCGATTCAGGAGAATGACGATCAGCAAGGCCTGGCTCACTTTATGGAACATATGGAGTTCAATGGAACCAAACATTTTCCCAAAAACGAGCTGGTTGACTACCTTCAGAAAATAGGGGTGACCTTCGGATCTGACCTCAATGCGAACACGGCTTGGGACAGAACATATTACATTCTTCCTATTCCTACAGACGTGCCAGGAGCGCTTGACGAAGGATTTCAGATCCTGTCTGACTGGACAGACGGTGCATTAATCACCGACGAAGAGGTAAATGATGAACGGCATGTTATATTAGAGGAACTGCGCATGCGCAACAAGACTGCGAATACGCGTATGATGTACAAGTTTCTTCCGGAAATGTTTAACGGATCTCGTTATGCGGAAAGAATGCCCAGCGGGTTGGACAGCATCATTGCAAACTGCAGTCCCGATCGGATCCGTGAATACTACAACGATTGGTATCGTCCTAATTTGATGGCCGTGATTGCTGTTGGGGATATTACTGTTCCGGAGGCGAAAGCAAAGATTGAAAAATATTTTGGCCATTTAAAAAACCCGGTGAACGAAAGACCGCGTGTATACTACGGTGTAGAACCTTACCAGGAGCCTAAGGCAATGGTTGTAACCGATCCGGAAGCAACGGATTATTCCTTTACCCTGATGTACCCGGCCTACGAAAAGAATATTAAGAGTACGGTCGGCTATTTCCGCGAAAATATGATTCGCAGCATTTTTGTGTTAAGCTTAAACAAGCGATTAAATAATCGAACTCAATCGGCGACCCCTCCGTTTACAAGGGCCGGTACGAGCCTGCAAGGTAATATTGGCGGAATCACGCTCAACCAGGGTGGATTCCAGTTAGATGTAGTTCCACTGGATAACCTGGAGAAAGCTGTTAATGCGGCTATCAGCGAACTTATAAAAGCTGAAAAATACGGGTTTACGGATAGTGATATAGATCCGATAAAGAACATGTATTTTGCTAGTTATGAAAATGCCTATAAGGAGCGCAATAAAATGACTTCCAATGCTTATACAGACCAATTTGCGGATAATTTCATGGAAGGTATGCCGATATGTGGCGTTGAGAATGAATATAAATATTTGAAGGAAGTAATGCCAACGATCACAGCCAAAGACGTGAGTGAGGAAGCTGCTATATGGTTATCCAACAACCAGAATTTCTTTACGATCGTTACCGGTCCTGCTGACGGAGAATTAAGTCTGCCAAGTGAGGAGGGCTTAATGAAAATGGTGAAAAAGGCTTTCAGCCAGAAAGTAAAACGTCCGGAAGAGAGGAAAGCAGCCCTGTCATTGTTAAAAGAACAACCGATTCCGGGAAAGATCCTTTCAGAAGAAAAAGACAGCATCCTGGGAATGACGACTTATACGCTTAGTAATGGTCTGGAAGTGACTGTGAAACCTACCACGTTTAAGGACAACCAGATTCTGTTCACGGGTGTGAAAAAGGGCGGAATAAACCTTTATGGTACGGAAGATAAGAGCAATCTTAAATTCCTTTTCAGTGTGATTAATACGATGGGATACGGAGAATTTAGTCCCACAGAACTACGCGATTATCTTGCCGGAAAGATCGCAGAAGTGGGAACCGGTATGACTGCTTATTCAAATACAATTGGCGGATCATCGTCGGTGAACGATTTCTCAATGATGTTGGAATTGGCTTACCTGGAGCTTACTTCTCCGCGTAAAGATACCGATTTGCTTCAGGGCTTTATTACCAAACTGAAGTCTCAGCTTGCTTTGATGAAGGCAAATCCACAGGCCGCTTTTCAGGATACCCTTGTTAAGGCTTTGAATCACAATGATCCTTTAACTCCGATTGTAGTTCCTACAGAAAAAGATATTGATAACATCGATGTAGATCGGGTGTTGGAAATATACAAGGAGCAGTTCTGCAATGCGGATGGATTCCATTTCTTCATTGTAGGGAATGTAGATGAAGACAGTGTGAAACCACTATTGGAAAAATATATTGCGAGTTTACCGGTAAAAGGCACTACTCCGGAATACAAGGATAATGGACTTCGTGCGGTTACAGGCGATCATGTTTTAAAATTTTACAAAGGCAACGATGATAAAAGCGTAGTCCTTGATCTTTATCACGGAGAGTTACCCTATACCGAGAAAACTGCACTCGAAGTTTCCTTGCTGTCACAAGCCATGACTATTCAGGTATTGGAGAACATTCGTGAAAAGATGCAGGCAATTTATAGTGGACAAGCAACGGGAGGATTGGAGAGAAGACCTTATAGTCATTATTCCATTGTGGTCCAGTTACCATGCGGTCCTGAAAATGTGGATACTATCCGGACTGAGTTAAATCGGGAAATTCAGGAATATATGAAAAACGGCGTATCAGCCACCGATTTGGAGAAAGTGAAAAAGGCACTCATTGAGGATCATAAGGAAAGTCTCAAGAGTAATGGAACTTGGGCCCAAAGATTACAACAAATTATGGTGTGGGGTGACCTGGATGCGAAGACGTTCCTGAATTATGAAGAATTTGTGAATAGCGTTACCATTGAAGATATTAAGGCCCTGGCCAATAAAGTGTTTACTCAAAATAATTTCACAGCAATCTCTTATCCTGAACAGGCAAATTAGCTTCCCATTCCCCTTAATCCTGTTCTGCAGCGATCAAAATCGGCACGCCTGAAAAGGCTGCCGGTTTTCTTCCTGATAGCCGGATTTTCGGTGAGACCGGGATAATTTAGAATGAATATTGGAAAGTTGTATTCTCGACCGCGAATCAATGTCAAAGCCTAATTGGGTTGAGTTAAAAGGATAAGATTTAAAATATGAGCGATTTAATAATGTATAATTGATAAAAAGGTTTTTTAGAATGGAACAACCAAACACGATTAACAGGAGGTATGAACCACGCAAGGCGGGGGTATACAAATTTTTGTTTTTTTTCTTGCTTATCGCATCAGGCTATTTTGTAGGATGTAAAGAAAATGATGGTCTGGACCAACAGGATCCGGAGGAGCAAAATGATGGAGTAACGGTACTTTCAGAATCTGAAGTTACGGATTATGACAAGTTTTATAAAGCAGCAGAATTTAGTGATATGGATTTGCTGCGCAGCGATTCTCAATGGTCGTTCGTGCGGAGTAAGCAATCTGACCATTTCATTGTATTCTGGGATAAACAATTTGGATTAGATCCGAATGCAGCAACAGTTCCCGAAGACATGCGTGTCGATGTCGATGATCTGTTGGCTAACGCAGAAAACTTTTTTGATGTCAATATAAATACGCTTGGATTTGCTGATCTGGACCAGGCAAGTTCCAATCTTGATCTGTATAAAATGCAAATCTTCCTACTCTATAATACGAATGAAACTGCTAACGGGGGAGGTTATGACGATGTTATTGGTGCGTTGTGGGTTAATCCAACTCATTGTCAGCCCGTCGGATCTACAATTGCACACGAAATAGGTCATAGCTTCCAGTATCAGACTTATGCTGATCTGCTGGCTTTCGGAGGTATATCGAACGATCATACTCGTGGCTTTCGTTATGGCTTTGGCGGAAACGGAGGAAATGCATTTTGGGAACAAACCGCTCAGTTTCAGTCTTTTTTAAGTTATCCGGAGGAAGCTTTTATCAGCCTTTATTTCATCAAGTATAAGGAGAATTGTAACCTGCATATTTGCAACGAAGCATACCGGTATGCAAGTTACTTTATTGATTATTACTGGGCTGATAAGTACGGAGATAATTTTATTGGAAAACTTTGGCGCGAGTCTGAAAGTCCTGAAGATCCGATTGAGGCTTGTATGCGTCTGAAAAATTTAACGGTTGATGGAATGTATGACGAACTGTATGATGCTGCAACCAAATTTGTAACCTGGGACATCGATGCTATCCGTTCTTACGGTAGCGATTATATTGGTGCTCAGTCATACGAGTTGTATGCGTTGGAAGATGGTTCATACCAGGTTGGCTACACGAAATGTCCGGAAACTACTGGGTATAATGTCATTCCGTTGAATGTTCCTGAAGCAGGTACAGTTATTACGACATCCTTTCATGGGCTAACGCCTGGTTCGGCTTTGGCTCCCGCTGATCCGGGTTTATATTACAATGGCGAAGATGCTGTTACCGTAACGAATTATAATAGTGGAGATGCGTCAATCGCGGGCTGGCGTTACGGCTATGTGGCCTTGCTTGAAAGCGGAGAACGTGTTTACGGAGATACAAACCAAGGAACAAGTGCTGACGTAGCGTTCACTGTTCCTGAAGGTTGCGAAAAATTGTGGTTTGTTGTGATGGGTGCACCTACCAGTTACGAAGCGCACGCCTGGGATGATGACATGAGCAACGATGCTCAGTGGCCGTATAACGTAAAGTTTACCAATACCGATTTGTTGGGTAATATTGAAATTGATCCGAATAGCAATAACGGGGATCTTACGTTAACTTATGACATTACAATGCCTGCCGGTGAAACAGCGGTATGGGATGCAATGGACATGGAAAATAACGGAGATTTTGCGAGAATTGGAGAAGCTTTTGGTGTTCAACCTTCAAATATTTCGTCATTGATGTTAGATCCTAAGGAAACCCCTCAGGAAGGTAAAATAGCCTTTGCCGCTGTTGAGTCTGACGGATCACTCAATTACGACATTACGGGTTACCTTTATACTTGCTATTTTGATCGTAATGGCGACGTTACTGCAACTGATGACGGCATTGTATTTGCCTATCAGTTTGAAGACACGAATCAGCAGTTTACAATAACTGCATATTTTGCGGACGGAGCTGTTTCCGGAGAAGAATATACCTTAAAAGAAGCACTTGTTTATACTAAAGACGGAGAGGAACATCAGGTTACTGTTGTTTGTAATGTTACAGTAGAGTAATGCTGTTCCCTGCTTGAGTTAGCCGAAAGTTCCTGAATAAAATTAATATGTACTTATTTTGGGCATATTAGCGGGGCTTTGTGCTGATTTTTTCGTGTGAGCATGTTTAACTGAAGTAGGTTGACTGCTTATTTAGATATTAATTGAAACCGTTCGGGCTATCCTGAACGGTTTTTTTATATTTCTATTTTGAGGTTTGCATCGCTTTTTAACTCAGATTTTGTGAGCTAATTCACTTTTAAAATTAATACTTGATTTCGTTAACCGGGGTATGCCCGATTGCTTGCAGAAAGCGGGGGGATCCGAGGTAGCTTCAATACGCACGCACACACAAAGTACTTTTTCAAGAGGGGAAATTTATTTTTTAGTTAAATAACTAAACACGTTATATTGTGAGGTGGTATAACTTTGAAAGTCGCGATGGTGTTAGATGGAAGAAAATGGAAAGTTTGGGCATTTTAATGCTATGATGTTATAGGCGCGTACCAATTCGATTTTCTCAGGATGATGGCTAAGAGGTATTTGGACGCTTTTCTTTTTCCATACGCAAATCAAATTTCACTGACATAACCAATTTGATTGTCTAATTGATTTCGTTATAAACTAATTTAAGAACGGACCTGATTTTGTAAGCAGCCTTTGATATTCATCGATTAAATTAATAGAAGAAGCATTCACCTGGCATTATCAAAGAGTTACAGCAGATTTTGCTTGTAGCTCTTTTTTGTTTGAAGACAATTCCTCTCCCCTGTCCCAATTCTTTTTTGATAATTCTTAACGGGATCGTGCTTTCTGTTTTTTTGATTGCAGCACTCGGTTGTTGTTATTGTTATTGGCAATCCAGGAATGCTTAAATAGTGCTCGTGAAATTCGGCAAAGCTTGGTTTGTCGGGTGTATTGGTATTGAATTTGCGAATCTTTGGCGTTGCCAGCCGTGCGCACTGATGAAATGTTTGCGCACACATTTTTGATGATTCAACGTAAATCCATTCTGTAAATCCTTATCTTTCGGGTCTAAATCAACCTTTATCCAATTATTTTACCATGGTAAGACGTTTGTTTTTATCCCTGGTGGCGATGCTTTTTGCAATAGTAAGCCACGCAGGAACGATTTATTCTCCAAACGGAGATTTTAAACTCAATTTTTCGCTGAATGGGGAAGGCGTTCCGGTTTATGAGCTGGCTTATAAAGGACGGACGCTCATCGGGCGGAGCGAGATGGGTTTCGATATTCATGCTGGTTATAATTTGAAGCAGCACTTCGAGCTGGTTGACGAGCAAGCCGATTCGAAAGATGAGGTTTGGCATCCGGTGATGGGGGAGCAGAAAGACATCCGCAATCGCTACAACGAGTACTTAGTAGCTTTGGAGCAGGACAGCACCGGCTTTCAAATGAATATTCGTTTTCGCTTGTTCGACGATGGCCTGGGATTCCGGTATGAGTTCCCGGTTCAGCCGATTCTTCGTCACTTCATCGTTAAAAAAGAGTACACTGAGTTCAACCTGGGTGAAGACGACAAGGCATTTTGGATGCCGGGCGACTTCGACTCGAACGAGTATCCAACCAATACCTCGAAGCTGTCGGAGATTCGCGGCATGATGGATCAGGCCAAAAAAGAAGGTCTGGCGATTCAGTCGTTTGCTGAGGGGCTGGCCGTGCAAACACCGCTGATGTTGAAATCACCCGAAGGCGTGTATGTGAATATTCACGAAGCAGCGCTGGTGGACTACCCGGCAATGGTGTTGAATGTCGATGACAAGGACTTCATGCTGTCGACCCAGCTGGCCCCCGACTATGAAGGCAACAAGGCCTATGTGCAAACCGGATCGACAACACCCTGGCGTACCATTGTGGCCAGCGACGACGCCCGCGATATCCTGGCTTCAAACTTAATTTTGAATCTGAACGATCCGTGTGCTTACAACGACACTTCGTGGATTAAACCCTGCAAATACCTGGGTGTTTGGTGGGAATATTTCACCGGAGGCGGTTCAACCTGGGCGTACACCGATGAGCTGAATATTCGGATTGGCGAGACCGACTACAGCAAACTGAAGCCAAACGGTCACCACGGCGCCAACACCGACCATGTGAAGGCATACATCGACTTTGCTGCCGCAAACGGATTCGATGCCGTGTTGGTTGAGGGGTGGAACGAAGGCTGGGAAGACAACTGGGCGTACATGAAGGAGCACATCTACAGCTTCACAAAGGCTTACCCGGACTTTGACGTGGAAGAGCTGCACCGTTATGCCGCGTCGAAAGGCGTGAAAATTATTATGCACCACGAGACCACCTCGTCGGTGATTGACTACGAACACCAACTGAAAGATGCTTTTCAGTTTATGGTGGACAATGGTTACTCGGCTGTGAAGACCGGCTACGTTGGGAAGATTATTCCGCGCGGCGAACATCACGACGGGCAGTGGATGGTGAGTCACTATTTGAATGTGGTGAAAACCGCTGCCGATTATCAAGTGATGGTCAACTCGCACGAAGCTGTGCGGCCAACCGGGCTGAACCGGACTTATCCGAACTGGATTGCTCAGGAGTCGGCGCGCGGTACCGAGTTTGAGTCGTTCAACGGCAATAATCCCGACCACACGACCATCTTACCCTTTACCCGTTTGATGGGTGGTCCGATGGATTACACGCCCGGAATTTTCGAAGGCGATTTGTCGGTCTATGGCGATAACAAGGCGAAACTGAAAACTACGCTGACCAAGCAGCTGGCTTTGTACGTGACCATGTACAGTCCGCTGCAAATGGCGGCCGACTTGATTGAAAACTACCAAAAGTACCCCGATGCTTTTCAGTTCATTAAAGACGTGGCCGTTGATTGGGATGAAACGCACATTTTGGAAGCCGAGCCCGGCGATTACCTGACCATTGCCCGCAAAGCAAAAGGGAAAGATGCTTGGTTTGTGGGTGGTATTACCGACGAGAATGCCCGTGAAGCGAAAGTGGATTTCAGCTTCCTGCCCAAAGGCAAAAAGTACAAAGCAACCATTTACGAAGACGGGAAGGATGCCGACTTCCAAACGAATCCGAAAGCGTATAATATTCGTACAATTAGAGTGACCAGTAAAACCATACTAATTGAAAAACTGGCACGAAGTGGTGGCTTTGCCATCAGTATTTTTCCGGCCCAATAAACCGGGCTGATATTAATTCGAAAGAAGGAGGGCTCTATTGGGGGCTCTCCTTTTTTTCACTCCCGGACGTGAATTAATTCGAAGTCATCAGCCCATTCGGAGCCATAGCCCTGCCAGTGCATGGTGTCTTTGGTGAGTGTCACTTTCCACTGGCTATCGTCTTCCGGGCCGGTGTCACTGTCCAGAAAGAGCGTACCTTTCCCGGCATTGAAGCTGTATTTCCCGGTGTTTTTCCCGAAAGGCTGACCACCACTTTCAAAAGTGCTGTCCGGTTTTAGAATAATGTAACGGTCGCCATGCGGATTGTGCTCGGCGGTAACATCCTGCCCGTCCTGGATCACCTGGTGCATCATCCATTTTCCGGAAATATCGTTTCCCGTTTGGCAGGCTGCCAGTAGAAGAAGAGTGAGTACAAAGGGACGTATTTTCATGACTTTCAAATTGGTTGAGGAATTGTTTGCCTGCTTGTACGATGCAATGCTGCGGGAAGTTTTTAAGTGGGAACACAAGAATCAGATTGCTTCCGGAGTTTGTTTTTTCAGCCTGAAGGATTCTTAAGTAATACGCTTGGCGCCCCTTGGTTTTTTAACTCCCCGCAGGCAACGTTTCTTCGTTTTTCCGGTTGAGGTTAATTCCCGGTTCTGTTTTTAAACTGAAAGTAGTTGAAAGGCTATTCCGAAGCAGGTGAATGAGACGGAACAGCGGGATTCCGTGGGTGCTGGCTCTTCACCAATGCCCGCAAACGGTTCACCAATTGTAGCGGGCCAATCGTGAGGTTTTGCGGGCGCTTCACCAATTGCTGCATACGATTCACCTCTGTCTGCAGATGATTCACCAATGCTTGCAAACGATTCACCATTGTCTGCGGGCGGCTCACCAATCCGGTCGGTTCAGGGATCTGTTGTATCGGGCGCTTCACCAATTCTTCCGGCTGTTTCACCACTGTTTGCAAAAGGGTCACCGGTCATTCCGGTCGTGTCACCGGGCCCGGCAAAGCTTTCACCAATGGTTTCGGCGGATAGTTCGGTTTTAAGTGGCGGAAAACCAGTGAGGTAAAAGACTGTTTTGTGTATGTAGAACATAAAAATAAGCCTTGACTTTTTCTCTTGCATGGGTGTAACTTGTATACTCTTTTAGTTAAGTATAATATCAACCCCAAAAACCAAAAATCATGGCCGAGTTAATACGACCCAAGTGGGATATTTCAGTTACCATCCAAAAAGGCAAACAAGCTGTATCGTTAACCACCAGCTACGAAGTGGCGTTGCAGCCGCGATTACAGCCAGACGAGTTGCCCCAGTTTCAAACTAATCTTGACGAACTTGAAAAACGTCGTTCGGGGCAGTCGGAACAACTGACCAATCAAAAGTCGAAAACATTGGGACAAGACGAGGTGATGGCGTCGCTTCATCAAACGGTGATCTCAATCCGCGATCTTGTTAAAAGTGCCCATCCCACAGGGGAAGTGGCGAAAGCCTTTGGTGTAGGCGAAAAGATAACCAAGTCAGTTAGCAGTGTTATTGCGGCATCGAATATGGTTCAAACCGCTTATGCCGAAAATACGGCGTGGAGCAACCAGGCCGGGCTTATTGAAGCCGATATCACAGAGATCACTGAGCTTCAGACCGCCTTAGTTGCTACCGACGATGTTCAGGAAGCATCGAAATTTACCCGTAAAGCAGCCACAATGGATAAAAATACCCTGCAGCGGGCAGTGGAGGACGAAATTACGCGGCTTTCAGCCGTGGGCATCCGGGTGTTTGAAAAAGCCGATCCCGAAATTGCGAAACTCTTTGAAGACTTGATACCGAATTAAGCATCATTTTTGGGTTTAGATTAGTATGTCACTGATTGGCTCCGCTGTTTGGCGAGGCCTTTCTTATTTCAATTCGCGTTGGCGGTAATCCCGTTAAAACAGGTGTAAGCTTGATTGATTTCAATCCTGGGTGAATTAGTTTTACAAAATAGTTACTATCTTCACATTCGGATTCTCCGGATTCCAAAAAGTAATTAACCTTTCCCGTTTGGGAAGCCTTTAAACAAACTAGAAAAATGAAGAGAATTTTCTTATTGATTTTAGCATGTGTGTTTACCATCGGTGCTTTTGCCCAGGAAGCCGATTTAAGCAAGCTTCGGGCTGGCGTTGGCCTGGTTTATGCCTCCGAAATTGAAAATGTTGGTCTTAACCTGAATGGCGTTTATGCCTTTACCGACCAGTGGGAAGGTGAATTCGCCTTTACCCATATTTTCAAAAAGAATTATGTGAGTTTTAATGTCATCGATCTGAATGCACACTACGTTTTTTACCAGCCGGACGATAAAACGAATATTTACGGGTTAGGAGGTTTGGCGATTAACTTTGTGAAACTCGAGGATTTTGGTTTGGGTTTGGTTCCGGACAAGTCTTACACCGATACCCAGCTGGGTTTTAACCTGGGTGTTGGACTGAACTATAAAATAGCAGAACAATTAAACCTGGCGCCGCAAATCCAATACACAATTATGGATGGTTCTTATTTGAGAATCGGCATAAGTGTTCAGTACTTGTTTTAAGCCGGGGATTATTAGCCATGAAAAGATCCGATCCTGTTTAGGGATCGGATCTTTTTTTGCGACATAAAAAAGGGAAGATCCCGAAAGACCTTCCCCCTGTTCGCTACGAACGATATTACACTTTAACTTATTTTACTTCAGCGACACCGGTTTTGGTGCGAACCACTTCCATGATTTTGCCGTTGGCGTCGTATTCCAGCTTATCGACACAAACACTGCGGCGGAACGGTCCTCCGGTTGAGCTACCGGCATTGTGATAGAATAGATAATCCTGTCCTTTAAAGGTCACAATCGCCTGGTGGTTGGTTGGCGAGTTCTGAATGGTATCGTTAATCACGCCCTGGTATTCCCATGGGCCCGTCACGCTTTTCGAGGTCGAGTATTCGGTGGTTGAGGGGTAGTGGGCAGCGTAAGACAAGTAGTAGGTGTCGCCTTTTTTGTGAATCCACGGAGCCTCGAAGAAGTTTGTTGCTTCAACGGTTTCAACCGGTCCATCCGTTTCAATCATGTTATCGTTCAGCTTCACGTATCGGCCTTCGTTCCACGATCCCCAGTACATGTAAACCTGTCCGTCGTCGTCGACATAAACCGCCGGGTCGATATTCAGAACGACTGAATTGGTGGTGGTATCGCAAATAATTGGTTTTCCCGAAGCATCTTTATAAGGTCCCAGCGGGTGATCGGCAACAGCCACGCCAATACCAAAACCTTCGTGGACAATCGTAGTCGTGTCTTTGACGACCATTGGCACATACCACCAGAATTTGCCATGATTTTCAACACAGTGTCCGGCAAAAGCGGCGTGCGATGCCCAGTCAAAATCTTCAACAGTTAATTTTACGCCGTGGTTGGTCCAGTTCACCATATCCGGTGTTGAGAACACATACCATTTTTTCATGACAAAGCCTTCTTCTCCCGGAACCGTCTCATCTGATCCGGTAAAGAGGTAGAGGGTGTCGTTATAGACCAGCACACAGGGATCGGCGGTGAGCGGATCGTCGAATAGCGGGTTGCCGCTGGTTTCAACTTTAGTTGGCTGACAGGCTATCGTAAAAAGGCCCGCAGCAAGGGCAAGTAATACCACAAATTGCTTCATTTTATTTTGATTTGAATAGTTTCCAAGAGTCATTGAATTTTTGGCAGCGCTAAAATTTCAATACGGTAGCGAAAATACGGATTTAAAAGGAGCAGCGGGTGCACAGAATGATCAAAGGAGGTGTATGAAATGGGAAAAATTGCCGGTTGCTATTTTTCACTTTTCAATTGACAATATGTTTTGTTCCTTTACAAAAGCAAGCGAACTACTGCTTGAAATTACTCAATACTCCAATAAAGAATACAGAATGAAAACCTTTTGTTTGACGATTTTACTACTAAGCAGCTTATTTGTTCATGGGCAGCGAACAGAATTAGTACTGAACGAAAACTGGAAGTTTACCAAGGGAAATGTTGCAGGTGCCGAAGGCATTGATTTCAACGACTCGAAATGGGAGACGATAACAGTCCCGCACGATTGGGCGATCTATGGTCCCTTCGATAAGGAGGTGGATAAACAGGAAGTAGCCATCACCCAAAATAATGAACAAGAAGCGACTGAAAAGACCGGCCGTACAGGATCTTTGCCGCATATTGGCGATGGCTGGTACCGTACTAACTTTAATTTACCGGAACTGGAAGACGGAAGTCGGGTGTTGGTAGTTTTTGAAGGTGCTATGAGCGATCCAGAAGTGTTTGTGAACGGCGAAAAAGTCGGTGAGTGGGGCTACGGTTACGCTTATTTTAATTTGGATATTACCGATCAGGTCAAATCGGGAAGTGACAATTTGCTGGCAGTTCATCTTTCACCCAAACCCTTGTCTTCACGCTGGTATCCGGGCGCCGGACTGTTCCGCAAGGTTCGCATAATCGTGCAACCTAAAGAGCACTTCCAGTTGTGGGGCACTTTCGTGACGACCCCTTTTGTGAGCGACAGTTTGGCCCAAATCAATATCAAGACAAAAGTTACAGGGCATAATCTGCGTGTCGAGACTGCCATTAAAGATGCTTCTGGGAAAGTTGTTGCATCAGGTTCTGAACAGACGATTTTTGGTGATGTGTTCGAACAGAATATTGCATTGGATAAGCCACGACTCTGGAGTCCGGAATCACCGACCTTATATTATGCTGAGTCGAAGTTGTACGATGAAGACGGGAAGCTTCAGGATGAGCAGACCATTCGCTTCGGCGTTCGTACCATCAGCTACAAGGCCGGTGAAGGCTTCAAGTTGAATGGTGAAATACGCAAGTTCAAAGGCGTTTGCCTGCACCACGATTTAGGCCCTTTGGGAGCTGCAGTCAATAAAGCTGCTTTGCGTCGTCAGATTCAAATTATGAAAGACATGGGAGCCAATGCCATCCGCAGTGCCCATAACATGCCGTCGATGGAACAGCTGGAGCTTTGCGACGAAATGGGGATGTTATTTTTGGCAGAAAGTTTCGACGAGTGGAAAAAGCCGAAAGTGAAAAACGGCTACAACCGTTTCTTTGATGAATATCACGAAAAAGACATTGTCAACCTGGTTCGCGCAACCCGCAATCACCCTTGTATTGTGATGTGGAGTAGTGGCAACGAGGTTCCCGATCAACATGGAAGTGAGGGTGTGAAACGCGCGAAAGTGTTGCAGGATATTTTCCATCGTGAAGATCCAACCCGTCCGGTTACCGTGGGAATGGACCAGGTGAAAGCGGTGATGGCATCAGGTTTCGGTGCAATTATGGATGTTCCCGGACTGAACTACCGCACACACCTTTACGAAGAAGCTTTTGAGCGTTTCCCGCAAGGACTGCTACTAGGATCTGAGACCACTTCAACCGTCAGTTCCCGTGGTATTTATAAATTCCCGGTAGAAAAAGCTATTGGGAAAATGTACGACGACGGGCAATGTTCATCTTACGACCTCGAATATTGTAACTGGAGCAATCTTCCCGAAGATGATGCAGTACTGCAGGATGATGAAGATTGGGTGATCGGCGAGTTTGTTTGGACGGGTTTCGATTACCTGGGGGAGCCCACTCCTTACGACGAGTATTGGCCGTCGCGCAGCTCGTATTTCGGTATTTGCGATTTAGCCGGTTTGCCGAAAGATCGCTACTACTGGTACAAAAGCAGATGGAATACCAGCGAATCGACTTTGCATATTTTGCCTCACTGGAATTGGAAAGGTATGGAAGGCGATACCATCCCGGTTTTTGTGTACACCAACTACCAGAGTGCCGAGCTGTTTGTTAACGGTAAAAGCATGGGCGTGCGAACAAAGAATAATAACTCGAAACTGGAGCGTTACCGGTTAATGTGGAATGATGTGGTTTATGAGCCGGGAGAATTGAAAGTTGTTGCTTTCGACGAAAAGGGAGAACCTGCCGGGGAGAAAGTGATTCGGACTTCAGGTGAGCCTTATCGCATCGTTCTGGAACCGGACAGATCGACTATTGATGCTGATGGCGACGACATCAGTTTTGTGACCGTGTCAGTAGTCGACAAAAACGGAATTCCCTGTCCAACAGCAACCAACCAGCTAAGCTTTAAGGTTGAAGGTGCCGGAACATATCGGGCAGCCTGCAACGGTGATGCAACTTCCCTGGAGCAATTCCATTTGCCGACCATGAAGCTTTTTAGCGGGAAGCTTGTTGTGTTGGTGGAGAGCACTAAGCAAGCCGGGGATATGACGCTGCAGGTAAAAGGAAAAGGTTTGAAAACCGGAAAAGTTACGATTGAATCAAAATAGAACGACTACGAACTACTCAATAATAAACAATGAACAATAAAATTTCCTTGATGATGATCCTGGCGTTATTCTCTCTATTTGCCGGGGCGCAGGACGAAAAAACAGCCTGGGACAATACGCTGAACAAAGATTGGCCGCAAGGTTTTAGGGAAGTTGGGATCCAATCGTCGGCAGATGAGACCTTGCAGAAAGCTGTTTTCCATGCTTCAGAGGAAGCGGAACCCCAACCCCTGATTGTTTCGCTGCACACCTGGAGTGGCGATTACTTGCAAAAAGATCCGTTGGCCGAAGAAATTTTGCTTTGGGGATGGAACTACATTCACCCCGATTTCCGGGGTTCTAATACAAAGCCGGCGGCTTGCGGCAGTGAGCTGGTCATTCCTGATATTGAAGATGCCATTCAGTATGCAATCGCGAACGGCAATGTGGATACGACCGAAGTTCACATCATCGGTGTTTCGGGCGGTGGCTATGCGACCTTGCTGGCGTTTATGAAACTGGATTATCCGGTGAAGAGTTTTAATGCCTGGGCTTCAATCTCGAACCTTGAAAATTGGTACTGGGAATGCAAAGGGCGCGGATTAAAATATGCTGAACATTTGGAGCAGGTAACAACCAACGGCAATCGGTTTGATGCCGCTGAAGCGCGCAAACGTTCGCCTTTATTCGCCGGTTTTCAGGCTGAAAAACGAACAGGTGCCAGCCTGAACATCTACGCCGGTATTCATGACGGCTACACCGGATCGGTGCCAATTTCACAATCAATAGACATGTACAATAAATTGGTGGATGAGATGTACCCCGGAAATACGGATGAAAAGATCAGCGAGTCGGAGGCTTATTCGTTGCTGACAAAACAAATCAACCCGGATGCTGATGAGAATGCAAAAGTAGGAGGCCGGCAAATTTATTTGTCCCGGGAGCTTCCGAACCTATCGTTCACCCTGTTTGAAGGAACGCATGAAATGCTCGTTCCGCAAGGATTACCATTGATTGACAAGAGCAAAAAGACGACCAGCGAAGCATTTAATGTGATGACACTGGGCGATTCAAACGGCACATTTCCGTATAGCTGGACACAGCAATTGAAGAAGTTGCTTCCTTTGTCAACCTGCGTTAACCGGTCGATAGCCGGCAACACGATTGGCTTCGATAACTTGAATCGGGAAGATTTGAATACGCTCCGTAATATTGACCGTTACCTGGATGAGGCGTATGCGGAATTGGGTGAAGGTGAAAATTTCGACTACCTGTTCATCAACCTTGGAACCAATGACACCAAAAAGGTCTTTGTGAAACGTCAAAAAGAGGTTTACGCCAATTTTGAAAAACTGATCGGAATGATTCGGATTTACATGGCGGAGCATGGTAAATCGGTACCGGTTATTTGCTGGGTGTCGCCTTCGCCGATGGATGGGACGAAAGCGAATCCGGTGAAGTATGAAGGCGGCGATAAGCGCATTCAAATTAATAATAAGAAATTTGAAAAGCTTGCAGCGAAGAAGGGGATTAGCTTCCTGAATACCTACCGGGAGCTGAAGCCAGGATTTGAAAATAAAACCGAGGACGGTGTGCATTTGAAGGCTAAAGGCCAGTTTCAATTGGCTTCCGAAATCGCCGGCTGGATAGATCGACAATAATTGAATATAGGAGGAAGCCCGGCTCAATGGGGGAAGAGCCGGGCTTGTTGAAGATATATTAAATATAGGAGATGGGGGACAGAGCATGGCCCGCCATCGAATCGCTTACTTGATTTATTTTATTGGTCGGCGCGCTATTTCATTGGTTGACTTTAGGATATAAGAAGCCCATTCTTTGCGAAGGTCCTTGGCTTTTTCTTCCGAGCCCATTTTTTCAACCAACGCTTTCCACCATTTAACGCCGTTGGGTGACCAATCCCACTCCAGATCAGCGGTGCCACCTTCCAAAGTCCAAACATACATGATGTCATAGTCGCCGGACATTAACCAGTAAACTTCAGGACCTTTTGTTCCGGATGCCTCACCGGCTTCCATGTAAATTTTCATAATCTCCTGAATGCGACTGTAGGTGCCGGGTTTGAAATCAACCTTGACGATGTTGTGGTAGGTAACGTTTTCGTACTTCAATGCTTGGGGCTCTTCTTGTGCTTGTGCGATGAGGCTAAAAGCGAGGGCCAGAGTAAAAAGAAACAGCGTTTTTTTCATGTGTAGTTATTGATAAGATTATTCACAGGTAATAAAGCTTGCCAAGTATGTTTAGTTGATTTTCGGAGGGGAGAGAATCGTTCTGTTGTTGTAGAACAAGGAGCCAGCTTAAAAGAAGCTTTAATTTACGACAAATATGTCTTAAATCAAATTATAAATCAATACGGTAAATTACGGAATTTTCCATTCAACACGATTCCGGGAATTCCCATCTTGTTGGCGGCTTTTAAAGCATCAGATTCTGTGTGAACAATCGGGTCCCCTTTCTTATTGAATGAGGTGTTGATCAGTGCTTTGATGTCGTATTTCTCGTCCAGCACGGTTAGCAGATCCCAGAGGTATGGATTTTGATCCCGATTGAATAACGTCTGAATTCGTGCCGATCCCTTGCAGTGGACAGCGCCGCTAAGTTCTGTTTGCTTGTCATCGAGAATCTTAAAATCGAGCAGCATGTATTGGCTTAGCGGGTGAATTGTTTTCAACCCGGTGAAATAACGGGCATTTTTTTCGAGCATGACCGGTGCCAGAGGGCGATACCATTCCCGTTCTTTGCATTTCATGCTCAGTCGTTGAGCCAGTAGTTTATTGTTGGCAATCAGTAATAAGCTCCGATTTCCCAAAGCGCGCGGACCTGCTTCTCCAAAGCCATTGCAAAGGCCTACAATTTTATTCTCCGCCAGGGCCTGAGCTGCTTTGTTAATGTCTTTGGGATCCGTATCGACCAGACAATCTTCTTCGTCGAGTCGCCAATTGTTTAAATAGGGGCTGTGTGACTTTAACCGGCCGTGTTTTTGCCATTCCAAAAAAGCAGCCGCCCCCAGCGCTAAGCCAGAGTCTTCGCAGCAGGGGGGGATAAATACCTGGTCAAAAATATTTGCATTAATGATGCGGGTGTTGGCGACAATATTCAGTGCACAGCCGCCGCTGTAGTACAGGTTTTTGGTGAGTGTCTCCGCTTGAAGACGTTTGAAAATCAAGACCGTTTCCCGGACAAATAGTTCGTGGAGCGTGGCCATGCAATCCTGAACAAAAGGATGACGCTGGTCGTAGGATCGTAGGTCAATATTCCAGTCTTTCTTTACCTGCCGGAAAAAGTGGGACTTCTTCCCCCAAATTGTTTCAAAAAAGGCATGTTCACGCAACCAGGTTTCCAGTTCGTAACGATAACTGCCGTGTCCGGCCAGCCCCATGAATTTTCCGGGGACACTGTTTTGCTCGCTTGGTTTTGCCCCGATGACGGAGAATACCAATGCATTGGCGTTAAAAATGGATGTGAGGTACTTGTAGTCCCAGTGCGCTGATATTTTGGATAACCGGTTGTTTTTAACTTGCCAGGCGGAAAAGTTACTTTGGCTGGCACCACCATCGAAATGGACGAGCAGGCTGTTGGGTTTAAAATTGCCAAAGAAAGGCAGGCAGGTAAAAATATGGGCCAGTTCGTGATTGAGCACCCAGGCCGCTTTTTGCCGGCCGTACCACCAGCAATTACCTTCTTCCTTACCGGCCGTTAAAATACGGTTTAAAGGCGCTTCAAAACGGACATTTCCTTGTTTGTTGATGAATGACCGGCCAACGACATTATCGACAAAGATAAGGTCGAAATCCTCGCTCAGCAGCTTTTTCTCCTTTATCAAATCAGTTAGCTTCAGGTACAGTTTATTGTCCCGCTTATGCCGGCTAATGCGTTCCAATTGCAGGAAATCACGCACCTGTCCATCTTGCATGATGCATAAATTGTGATCGTGAACGTAAAAAGGGTGTTCGTACTCGTCCCGATCCTGAATTCCGTAAACTGCTAATGTGGGTTTTATTTCATCCATTCGTCTATACAAACTGCATGTAAATAACCATGGCAATCAAGATATAAACGAATAAATTTCCCCAGAATTGCATGCGCATAAAAATGAGGTAGTTTGAAAACAAAAATGTAAGCGGAATGGCCATAATGACCAGTATTTCCTGGGAGACAGCCGGTACAAGCAGCAGTATGATTCCTGCGAAAAGAAAAATCAAAAAGAAGATTTGGAAATATTTTCGGGAACTAACTTTTTTCTCATCGATCTGTGCAAGCAGGAAAAAACTACCCAAAAGCGTTAAAAAGACTAACAAACCCAAATAAACCTGGAAGTTGATATTGCCTTGCAGAAATTGATTCGATGTCAGAAAATTCTGTTGGATTGTGTGCCCTAATTCCGGAAGTGTGTCAGTCATGAAATAATAGGAAAAACCGTATAACCACGGAATGCAAATACCGATCAACGGGAGTACAAAATTCCGCCATTCCGGATTTTTACGAATTAAGATAAAACCGATCCAGACAATCGGGAAGAAGAAAATCAGGTGGAAATAGAAGAGCGATCCCAGCCCGATGAAAAAGCCCGAATCAAAGGCATTTGAGTTGGCTTTTTTATTCTCGTAAGCACCAAAAATCCGGTTGATCGCAAGCAGTAAAAACAGTGCTCCAAAATAAACAGGATGAAGGCTGTGCATGGTAACCAACCCGCTGACAATTAGAATAAAAATATTGGAAGGCAAAAAAGTCCTGATTCGGATAAACGAGTAGGCCGTGTTGAGCCGCAGGATGATAAATGCCAATGCCAGCGTCAGGGCGATTGTCAGCAGATTCCCTGCCAGAGGTGATTGCTGGGCCAGTTGTGCAAACGGACGAAAAAACAGCATTTGGTTTTCACCTTCAAAAAAGGGGAAGCTTTCCGGTTGTAAATAAGCACGAAACCACAAGATCAATACGACCAGCGGGATCGTAAAGAAATGATAGGCCTGGTTACTTTTAATATACCGTAATATCATGCTGTTGTGTTCAATGCGCTTCCACCGGAGCGGGAAAGTGGGTTCTTATAAATCGAACCCTAAATCTTTCCGGTAGTATTTTCCTTCGAAGTTAATTTTTTCAGCGTTAGCGTACGACTGAGCCAACGCTTCGTTCATGTCTTTTCCATAGGAGCTGATGGCAATGACGCGTCCACCGTCAGTCACAACTTCGTCGCCTTTTTGCTTGGTTCCGGCGTGAAAGAGGATGCTGTTCACCGTATCGGTAAATCCACTCATTGGGATTCCTTTGGTATAGTCGCCGGGATATCCGCCCGAAACCAACATTACCGCAGCAGCGGCTCGTTCGTCAATTTCAATTTGTTGCTGTCCCATGGTTCCCTCGGCAGCCGCCAGCAGCAAATCAACAAAGTCTGATTTAATGCGCAGCATCACTGCTTCGGTTTCGGGGTCGCCCATGCGGACGTTGTATTCAATCACCATTGGTTCGCCGTCAACACTGATCAGTCCGAAGAAGATGAATCCGTTGTAGGGGATATGATCTTTTTTCAAACCTTCAACAGTTGGCTTCACAATACGTGTTTCAATTTTTTCCATGAATGCCTGATCGGCAAACGGAACGGGGCTGATAGCTCCCATACCGCCGGTATTCAGTCCTGTATCGCCTTCGCCAATTCGTTTGTAGTCTTTTGCTTCAGGCAGAATTTGGTAGTCTTTTCCATCGGTAATGGCGAAAACGGAAAGCTCAATACCCGCCAGAAATTCTTCGATCACCACTTTGCTGCTGGCAGCGCCGAATTGGCCGTCGAGCATTTCTTTGAGCGAGGCTTGTGCTTCGGCTAAATCGGCAATAATCAACACGCCTTTTCCGGCAGCTAAACCGTCAGCTTTCAGTACGTAAGGCGCTTTCATCGTTTCCAAAAAGGCAATGCCTTCCGGCAAATTACCGGTGGTCACCGTCAGGTATTTGGCTGTTGGAATATCGTGGCGTTGCATGAACGCTTTGGCGTAGTCTTTACTACCCTCGAGCTTTGCGCCTTCTTGTTGCGGGCCAACAACTTTAACGTTTTTCAGTTCGGCATCAGCCAGCATGAAATCGTGCAATCCTTCAACCAAAGGAACTTCCGGCCCAATTACGACCAAGTCAATTTTCTTTTCAAGAATGACTTTTTTAAGCCCTTCGAAGTCGCTAACGCCAACCGGTATGTTTTCACCCAGCTCAGCAGTTCCGGCATTTCCCGGTGCAATAAACAATTGGTTTACTTTTTCAGATTGTTTGATCTTCCAGCTCATCGCGTGTTCTCTACCGCCTGAACCTACAACAAGAATATTCAACATGATATCTTCGTTTTTTTACTATTTCAATTTAGTTTTTCCCTAACAGTGCCTTGGGATCGCCAAAGCTGAAACCTCTTTCCCGGAGTTCGTGAATGACAACCGGCAAAGCATGCTTCATATTTTTTTCCGCCTTAATCGAATCGTGAAAGATGATGACCGATCCCGGGCGGGCGTTTTTCAGTACATTTTGGCTCACCTGTTCGGGATTCTTCCGCGTGTCAAAATCACAGCTGATGATGTCCCACATGATGAACCGGTATGCTGCTTTCAGTTTTTTAAACTGCCGAATGCGCAGCAAGCCGTGGGGTGGCCGAAAAAGCTTTCCGGGAATGTAGCCGGCTGCTTTTTCAATATTTTCGTAATACGTGCTGTCGTCCGTTTTCAGCCCCTGCATATGGTTGAAGGTGTGGTTACCCACCAAATGACCTTCATCCTGCACCCGTTGAAACAATCCGGGATAGCGCTGTACATTTTCCCCCACACAAAAGAAACAGGCTTTCAGCTTTTCCTTTTTTAGCAGCTCGAGCACCCATGGCGTAACTTCCGGAACCGGCCCGTCGTCAAACGTCAGGAAAACTTCCTTTTGTTTGGTTGGAACCCTGAATACTGCTCCCGGAAATAAACGGGTTAGCAGGTAGGGCAAGCGGATCCGGGGATGAACGAATATCATTGACGCTGGCTGCTGTATTGTCCTAAATAATTATTGAACTGATCCGTTATTTCCTTTGCTAAATCATCCTGGTTGTACTTGGACGAGATCATTCCCATGTCGCGCAGGAAGTACAGGATCCGCTGCATCTCTTCATCAACCGACAGTTGCTTGTCGCTGTCCAGATCCAGGTAATAATCCATTTCTTGCTTATACGATTCAAAAATATTGCGGATCAGTGCCTGCCCTTTTTCGATTGCTCCGGCTGCAAAATAATTGTCTGCTGTTTGCTGCGAAAAATAATTGTACGGAACAACCGTGTTTGGAATCAATTCGAGCTCTTTATCTAATACCTGGATGGCCGAATCATTCTTGTTCTCCTTAATCAGGCTTTCGGCCAGGCGGTTGAAATTATTCCGGATGTTGATCATCATGCGCTGGTTGTTCTCGTCAATATAAACATTCGGGTTGTTCATATTTCCCCATTTAAACGTTTCCATCATGTTCTCATACATCGTATTGGTGTTGATCGTTCCGATGTACATGCCGTTTGACGGCGTTTTTACAGGCGTGAAACGGTAGGCAAAACCTTCGAGCTGGAAGTAATCCTGCAAGCCCATGTATTTATCGCGGCCAACAGTGATGGCAAAATACAGCGGACGTTCCCAGTTGGAGTTGGCCAGCATGTCAAGTACCATCAACTCATCTTTCACGATGTAGTTTTTGCCACTCAAATCGATGAAGATGGTGTCAACAATCTGATCGTAGAGTTCCGGCGGAACAACTTTATTGCGAATGACTGCTTCTTTATCAACTTTGATAAATAATTTTTTCGTTGGAATGTAAGCGGCATTATCTGCTTGGGCCAATTTGGTTCTCGGATCGCTGTCGCGAACAAAGTCCATGGCTTTCGACAATTCAACCGGGCCTTTAATGCGAGGATCATTCATCAGGTAAACCACATCGCGGGTTCCCTGAACATACTGATCGTGGGTAAATTTGATTGGTAGCGGTTCCGATTCGTAAGCTTTGCGCGTCATTTGGTCCACATACCAGTCGGTTTGCAGGTAGCTGAGGTTACAAACACGCATGTCGGTGCGAACGCCTTCAACTTCCTGGTTGTACCAAAGCGGGAATGTATCGTTATCACCATTGGTGAAAATAACGGCATTGGGGGCGCAACTATTCAGGTAGTTGGCACCAAAATCGCGGCAGGTGTAGCGGTCCGACCGATCGTGGTCGTCCCAGTTCTGGGCGGCCATCAATATCGGCACACAAAGCAGTGTGATGAGGGAAACGCCTCCGGCAACAACAGTATCCGGCAGTTTTTTGCTGAGCCACTCGTATAAGGCCAGCACGCCCAGCCCAACCCAGATGGCAAAGGCATAGAACGAACCGGCATATGCGTAGTCCCGTTCACGAGGCTGATGCGGCGATTGGTTCAGGTAAATAACGATGGCTAATCCAGTCATAATGAACAGGAGCATCACCACCCAAAAATCTTTTTGGTGCCGTTTATAATGAAAGAATGCGCCAATCAATCCCAGCAGTAAGGGCAGGAAATAATAGGTGTTTCTCGCTTTATTGTTTTTGTATTTATCGGGCAATGTTTTTTGATCTCCAAGGCGGGCCGAATCGATAAAGTTGATCCCGCTGATCCAGTTTCCGTTCAGAATATCTCCTTGCCCCTGAATGTCATTTTGGCGACCAACAAAGTTCCACATGAAATAACGGAAATACATGTGAACAACCTGGTAGCGCAAAAAGAAGGTGAGGTTTTCACCAAAAGTCGGTTGCATGATGGTTTTAGCTTGTCCATCGTCGCCGGTTATTGTCACCGGTTTTCCCTTAATGCCAGCCCATGCCTTATAATCTTCAATATGGTCGGGTTGTTTGCTGTACATCCTCGGGAAAAAAGTGGTCAGGCTTGAATCGTAATTCGGCGTCTGGCGGACATCGGCCACCACATATTTACCATCTTTTTGAATGTAATAGGGTTTACCTTTTGAATAAGGTTCGCGGCTATCGAGTGGCGTGGTGTAATACTGACCAAATACCAACGGACGATCGCCGTATTGTTCGCGGTTCAGGTAACCCAGCAGGGCGAAAACGTTGTCCGGGCTGTTTTGATCCATAGGCGTATTGGCCGACGAACGAATAACAATCATCGCGAATGATGAATAACCAATCAGGATTACGGTAATGGAAACCAGGATGGTGTTGAATAAAGCTTTCTTCTTGATGTAGGTATAATAAATTCCGAAAATCAACAGGCCAATTAACAGGATGGCATAAATGATGGCGCCGGTGTTGAATGGTAACCCGAACCCATTGGTGAAGGCCAGCTCGAACCAGGACGCCACAGTAATTACGCCGGGGATAATACCATACATCAGCACACCGAGCAATACGATCGAAAGCACGAAACTGATAATAATTCCGTTGCGGGTGGTTTTATATTTCCGGAAATAATAAACAAATACAATGGCCGGGATAGCCAGCAGGTTCAGCAGGTGAACCCCGATTGACAGGCCAATCATGTAGGCGATGAAGATAATCCATCGGTTGGCATAAGGTTCATCAGCTTCGTTCTCCCACTTCAATATCGCCCAGAATACAATGGCGGTAAACAACGACGAGGTCGCGTAAACTTCAGCTTCAACAGCCGAGAACCAAAAGGTATCAGAAAAGGTGTAAGCTAAAGCGCCAACGACACCACTACCTAAAATAGCGATTGTTTGCCCCAGGCTGGGTTCATTGTCGAACTTCAGCATTTTTTTTGCCAGGTGGGTAATGGACCAGAAGAGGAATAAAATAGTCAATGCACTGGCAACTGCCGACCAGGAGTTCATCAGCTTTCCGGCTTGACTGGCATCGCCAAACAGGGTGAAGAAACGTCCCAGAATCATGAAGAATGGTGCACCCGGCGGGTGGCCAACTTCTAATTTAAATGAGGTAGTGATAAACTCGCCGCAATCCCAGAAACTCGCTGTTGGTTCAATGGTTAGCAAATAGGTAATGGCAGCTACGACAAATACCACCCAACCGGTGATATTATTCAGCATTTTGTAGTTCTTCATTTGCTCAATAATTTCATTTTAAGGTCGCTGACCTGATTCAATATTTTTAAGTCGTTTGATAAGCACGTTTAAAACTGAAAGCCAAAGCTAGCGGATGCTGTCTGAAATCTCCGGATTTTGGAGCGAAAACCGCATGCTAAGTTTTTGATTCCTAGTGCATGGGTGCTTGTGAGACGCACGTAGTTTGGCCAATTTCAATTTTTATGTTTGCGAAGATAGTACATTCTTTCAACTGTCGCCAATTCGATCTCCAAATTAAGGCATTTTAACAGCTCCTTAAACAGGTTTAAATCTTCAGCTTAAAATCGAAATACCGGTATGAATGACTATTTTTAGGGCTGCAAATGGATGAGAATGGAGATTAAAGTTTTAGGACCGGGGTGTGTGCGTTGTCGCGGGTTGGACTCGCGGGTACGCAAGGCGGTTGCCGAAATGCAGCTGGATGCCCTCGTGACCAAAGTCGAAGATCTGGCGGAGATTATGCGCTACGGAATTCTGCAAACACCCGGTTTGGTGATTGATGAACAAGTGGTCATGACCGGGCAATTGCCGACCTATACCGATTTGAAGTTGTTTCTGCAAAAATACCTGGACGAGAACCCATGAAGAATTTCCTCGCAATATTGTTGCTGACCGTTGCTTTGAGCGCTTGCCAGCGGAAACCGGCTTTCGTAGCCAGCGAGCCGAAAATGCCCGAAGCCGGGCAAACTGCCGTTTATTATTTCCGTACCAACTTTATTTGTGAAACCTGCGAAGCGGTTGAGGACATTGTTCAGGATGAACTGGATTCCAAATTTGCAGAGGAGCTTAAATCTGGGAAGTTGGTTTTCCGGCAGTTGAACCTGAATGATAAGGAAACCGCCGATTTTGCCCTGCAGTTCGATGTGGTCTTTAAATCGCTGCTGATTCTGAAACCCGACACAGTGATTAACCTCACCAATGAGGCATTCTTGTACGCACTTCCCAATCCCGGTAAGCTGCGGCATTTGTTGGTTGAGAGTTTGGAGGCTGTCAATTCGGAGGATTAGTTTTTCTTGAATTCGTTTCAGAGTCTGTAGATGAGTTGCTGCGAGTTAATCGCCGGGGCGTTGCCCCAAACCCCACCTGCTTTTTTGTCTCTTAAGAAACACGAAATTTTTAGCAAATTTGTTAGCTGTAAGACTAGGCCTTTATGAAAAATTAGACAAGGCCGATTTAAGCGTTAGTGAAACCAATGCAACAATACTTGACCAACTTACTCGATCAATCTGCCTTCCCGTTGTGGTCGGCTTTTTTGCTGGGGGTGATTACTTCGCTTGGCCCCTGTACGCTGACCACCAACATCTCAGTGGTTGCGTTTATTGGTAAAGAAGCGCAGAGCCGAGGCCGGGTTTTCCTCGGTGGATTGGTCTACACGCTCGGTCGTGCCGTTAGCTACTTCCTGGTTGCCCTGCCTTTTTACTTTGGAGCCGAAGCGTTGAACCTGACAGCTTTTTTAACCCATTATGGCGAAATGCTGATCGGGCCGCTGCTGATCGTGGTGGGTGTGGTGATGCTCGACTGGCTGCCGATTCCCTTTCCGGCGTTTTCCGGCTTGAAAACGAAATTGGAGCATGCCAGTCCCAGCAGCTTCTGGTCGCACTTTTTGCTGGGGTTGGTTTTTGCGCTGGCCTTTTGCTCTTACAGCGGAGTGATGTACTTTGGCCTGCTTTTGCCGATGACCATTCAATCCTCGGCGGGCCTGCTTTTACCTGTGGCTTTTGCGGTTGGGACAGGCATCAGCGTCATTCTGTTTGCTGTGCTTATCGCCTTTGCTTTCCAGGCGGTCAACCGTTGGTTTGTGCGGATCCGGCAAAGCGAGATCTGGTTGCGGCGGGTGGTCGCTGTTGTATTTATCGGGATTGGGATTTACCAATTGGGGCGGGTACTGGTGTTTTTGTGAAACCTGAAATTCCCGGATGACGCGGCCCCGGAGCAGGTTTGACCCGTCCCTGACGAGTTTATCTGGTCCCCCGAGCATCGTTGACCGTCCCCTGCGCGATTTGAGCCATCCCCTGTGAAAAATGAGCGTCCCCTGCGGAAAGTGACTCGCTTAACGACTAACATTGACCGCTCCATGAGCAATTTCCCACAGTTCATGACGAGCGTTATCCCGTCCCTGAGCAATTTCTCGATTCCAATCGGCACTTTTCGTGCTGCCCCAAGCCAAATTTTTGACTCAACCGGCTTGGGAAAGGCGCCCATCGGCAATTTTTTTGATTTCATCGGTCAGGTTGGGTTTCCCCGAAGCAGTTTTTTAGATTTCCGAGCCAAAGGGGAGCCGCCCATCAGCAGTTTTTCTGGTTTCACGAGTCGATTGCTCTGGCGCCGGGGCAGCCTTTTTGGGAAAATAAAAAAAGGGGCTGGGAGCATGTCCTGATTTTTTCTAAAATTCTAATCTTTCCCTTAAGTCACTAAGCTGGCAAGAGTATCCTCCAAAAACAACTCCTTCTCCGGGTTGGTGATACCGGCCAGGACAAAGTTCTCAGACACGACTCTGCCTTGGTTTGTCACGAGGCACGCTGGCAGCGTAGGTTGGAGCTAAATATTTTTCACGCAAGTTAGAGCAGGTCCAGCAACGAAAGCATTTCGAAAGCGCGGGTCTGTGATCCTTTCAGATGGGTAATATCTCCCAAAACAATCACGGTTTGCCGGTTTTCTGACAATTTATCAAAAAAATGAGCTTGTCGTATGCGGGAATTTACCCATAGATTCTTATTGTATATTATGTCATGTTTCTTAGGCTGCTGGATATTAGCTCCTTAGTGAGTATTTGTTCAATTTCAGTATAATCACCACTTGATTGAACTCCAAATAAGGAGGAATTTTGGCTTAACGCAATTCGGTAATACTTCAGTCAAGAAAACTGAGAGGCTTACTACAATAGTTTAAACCCCAAATTCCATTTACCATGAAAAAATTATTTTTACTTGCTATCGTTTCTGTATTCCTGTTTGCCAGCTGTGAAGTCGAAGATTCGGATCCAGGCATGACAGGCAAGTTTCAAGGGAAAATTGCTTCTCTCTTAATTCACGGCGAATATACAATTGACGGAAGTCGTTGTGCCACGATTAAAGTGACTGCCGGTGCAACCGACAATGAGATTATTTTTAATGACTACTACGGGGCGGCAATTCGCGCCATTTTGGTCAATAGCAGTTTTACAATTCCTACGCAGGAAGTGACTTATGAAGGGATAACTTACAGCATTTCGGGCAGTGGATATACGACCAAAGACGGTATGTATTTCTCGTCAAGTGCAATCTTTTACGTTGAAGGAGTACTCTGGGAAAAATCAGAATCAGGAGATTTAAGCAAACTATAAGACGACTGCAATTAACACAATCCGAATTCGCTCAATGATCGATATTTGGTGCAGCAGTTTACTACGCTGTCGTGGATCTGCAATTTGACAAATTGATGAGAAGGGCACCTCTGAAGGGGGTGCCCTTCTCGTTTAGCTAAAATTTCAAGCTTAGTCTTTAGCGGAGAAGTTGGGTTTTCAGCGGATAGAGTGTTCAAGGAGCCTCTGAGGCTTAGAATAGCTTGGATGTAATACGATTTAACTGGTTGTGATCATCTGTTAGCATAATTCACACGAACGAAATCATTGCCTGCTCATTGTTTATCAAAATAGTAGATGGGTGTATTGCTATTCTTCCTCATTTCCAGTATCTTTTATTGAAAATCACCTAAAAAGATTCGAATTATGAAAACAGGATTTATTTTATAGGTTGTCGTCTGTCTTATGGTGGCTGGTTCGGTCCAGGCACAAGAGGAAAGTGTTAACATTGAGATGGAAGATCTTCTTCCAACACTCTGGAATTTATCAACTATTCAGAGTTTCTTTGAAATGCATGATGTTACTTATTATCCGGAGATTTTGAATGAGCCGCTGAAGGCTAAAGCTTATGAAGGAGATCATAAGATTGCTGCCAATATGGGGGTTTACATGACTGATTTAGCCTACACCGTTGGTACAGAAGGTTATGCTGTTGGCAACCCCAGTTATGGTGCTTTAATGGAGTTGGCAGATAAAGAAGGATTAGCCGAGGAATTCCCCGATTTAATTATCGAGCGCTATGCGGACAGCGATGCAACGGTTGATTCGCTCATGCAGATGTTCGATAATATGCTGGAAAACGGAGAAAAGGAAATGTCGGGAAAAGATATAAAGGAGTTCCACGATTTCATCATCATGGGAAATTATATTGAGAAACTGTATGTCGTAGCTGAGTTGGTGGAGAAAAACAGCCGGAGCGGTTCCGATTACGAAGCGGCCAAAAACTTAAATCGCGAATTGTTATTATTTATGGCGAAACAGGGGGATAATTTGGATGAATTGTCGAAACTGATGATCGGTTACTCGTCGAATGTGGTTGATCACAAAGATCTTCAGAAGCTCGTTGTCGACTACGAGCAATTGAAAGCAAAGAAGGATCAGCTGATTGAGCTTAGCGCTGATGAAATTTACAAGCATCCACTCGTAAAAGACATCGTTGAAAATATTACCAAAGTAAGAACGCGTGTGGTTGAGTAAGTCGATTGATTCAACCGGCTTTCCACGTCAGCGAATAATAGAAAAAAGGGCACCTGTTGCAAGGGTGCCCTTTTCTGTTAAAATCCCAATCTCCCTTTAGATCGTTAACCAGGCAACAGCGTCCTCCAAAACAGTTTTAGATCTTCATCGATTGATTGTGATCCCGGTAATGGGGAAGTTCTCTACCAGTGCGCTAGCCAAGTTTGGCGACAGGAATGTGGCGATGTTGGGCGGAGCTGAAAAACGAATAAATACGCTTCGTAGTAGTTGCTATGGCGCCCCACAAAAGCAAATATTATCTGCGCTTATCTGCGTTAACCGTGAATTATATCGTACCTTCTATTTTTTAAGGATTCACGAGTATGAATTTTACAGCAATAGAAAGGGCAAGTACATGTGTTTCTCACCTGAAGCCAGTTTTGCCAGTGGTGCCATCATCACGGCGATTGGTTTTGCCACGGTAAAAAAAGTGCATCATCCGGCACAGCTCGTCTTTGCAGGGATTCCGTTATTTTTTGGGGTCCAGCAAATCGCGGAGGGTGTCTTGTGGCTGAGCCTGCTCTCCGGTGGATCTGAAACAATACGGATATTCAGTACTTACTTTTTTCTGATTATGGCCGAAGTCATTTGGCCGTCTTTAATTCCGCTCTCGGTGTTCCTGATGGAGAAAAATGAAAAACGGAAAAAGATTTTACGTGGATTGTTATTTGCAGGAATGCTGTTGTCCGGCTATTATGCCTTTTGTTTGCTATCGTATTATGTATCGCCCCGGATCGTTTATTTTCATGTTCAATACAATAATGATTTCCCCACTTCATTGGCTCTGCCGGCGTTTTGTTTGTACCTGATTGTAACCATCGTCCCGCTTTTTGTATCCGAAGTTCGAAAAACCAAGTGGCTGGGGATTTTGATGCTTCTGTCGTGTACGGTGACTATCCTGTTTTTCAGGCAGTATCTCACCTCGGTGTGGTGTTTTTTTGCAGCGTTAATCAGTGGGGTGGTGTACTGGATTCTCCATTCGTCAAAGGAAAAATTTAAGTTGGGTAAAATCCAATTTTGACCGCTATTCCGGTGAGAAAACTGCTTAAATCCGTTATCGTGGATTTACTAGCCGGGCTTTGTTTTGGAACAAACAAAAGCAGAAAGGGCACCCAAGCGGATGCCCCATCATTCTTACACTAAAAAATCCCAATCTTCCCAATAATCTAAAAATTATGCTTCTGATGGTTCCAGGAACAACTTCATATCTTCATCGACTGATGTAATACCGGCAATGCCGAAGTTTTCAACCAGTACGCTGGCTACGTTTGGCGACAGGAATGCCGGCAATGTTGGTCCGAGGTGAATGTTTTTCACTCCCAGAGAAAGCAGGGCCAACAACACAATCACCGCTTTTTGCTCGTACCAGGCAATGTTGTAGGCGATTGGCAGGTCGTTTACATCTTCCAGTTCAAAAATCTCTTTTAATTTCAGTGCGACCACTGCCAGTGAATACGAGTCGTTGCACTGTCCGGCGTCGATCACGCGAGGAATCCCGTTGATGTCGCCCAAAGGCAATTTGTTGTAACGATATTTGGCACATCCTGCAGTCAGGATCACAGTGTCTTGCGGTAGTTTTTGTGCAAACTCTTCATAGTAGTCGCGGCTCATCATGCGGCCATCGCAACCAGCCATCACAAAGAACTTGCGGATCGCACCGGTTTTCACGGCTTCAACAATCGGCTCGGCCAATGCAAAAACCTGGTTGTGTGCAAATCCACCAACGATTTCACCCTCTTCGATTTGAGTAGGAGCGGCACATTTTTTTGCATGCTCAATAACTAGCGAGAAGTCTTTCATTTCACCTTCTTTGCGATCCGGAATGTGGATGGCGCCGGTTAATCCGCTGGCTCCTGTTGTGTAAATTCGGTCTTTGTAAGATGCTTTTTCGAGTGGTGGAACAATACAGTTGGTGGTGAACAGGATCGGTCCGTTGAAGGATTCGAACTCTTCTTTTTGTTTCCACCAGGCGTTTCCGTAGTTACCAACCAGGTGTTCGTATTTCTTGAATTCAGGGTAGTAGTTGGCCGGCAACATTTCGCTGTGGGTGTACACATCCACGCCGGTGCCTTCAGTTTGTTTCAGCAGGTCATCCATGTCGCGCAGGTCGTGTCCTGAAATCAGGATAGCTGGCTTGTTCCGAACACCGATGTTTACTTTGCTCACTTCCGGATTTCCGTATGCGCTGGTATTGGCAGCATCCAGCAGGGCCATCACATCCACACCGAATTTACCGGTTTCCAGCGTCAGGCCAACCAATTCGTCAACCGACAAATCTTGTGTTGTTTTCGCCAGGGCTTCCATCATAAAGTCGAAAATCTCTTGTTTTTCGTGTTTCAGGTTATAAGCATGTTCGGCATAAGCAGCCAGGCCTTTCAAACCATAAATGATCAATTCTTTTAAAGAACGAACATCTTCGTTTGCTTCACTCAATACACCTACTTCTTCGGCTTTCGCTTCAAATTCGTCGCCGGTTGAGGCGGTCCAGTGCAATGAATCATGGTCGCCGATCAGCAGTCCTGCAGCCGCTACTTTACCTTTCAGTTCGTCACGGAATTTCAAGGTTTTTTTGATGCGAATAACGAAGGCTGTGTGATCGAAGTTCGCATTGGTAATGGTGCTGAACAAACCGTCGAATACCACTTTGTTGGCTTTCTTGTCAGCCTGACCAACCGTTTTTAGCTGGCCGTTCAAAATTGAAACGCCTTTTAGAACGAACAGGAGGGTATCCTGTAAATTCGCTACATCACTGGTTTTTCCGCAAACTCCTTTGATCGTACAGCCGATTCCTTTGGCCGCTTCCTGACACTGATAACAAAACATGTTTTCCATTTGATTCGATTTTATATTTTATGATTTTTTTGACAATAGAATTCCAGGCCTCCCTTTTGAAGGCTTTTAGAGATTCAATAAAATGAATGATTGAAGTGATAAAGTCGGGGCCGCGCTCCCCGACTTATCTTAGGTTAAATCCACTCTTCAGACAAAATATCTCCGCGAATACCGATCACGATTTCTTTCACCGGAACCTTGCGTTTAGCTCGTTCGGTGGCCATTTGAACCAGGTGACTGAGTCCGCCGCAGCAAGGGACTTCCATAATGGCGACCGTGATGGTATTGACTTTCGACTCGTCGATGAGTCGTATAATTTTTTCGAGGTAAATCGATTTTCCTTCGTCCAGCTTCGGACAGGCGATGACTAGTTTCTTGCCTTTGATGAATGATCCGTGGAAATCGCCGTGTGCAAAAGCAGTACAGTCGGCAGCAATCAGCAGGTCGCTTCCCTGGAAGTAACCCGCAGCCGGGTTGATCAGGTGCATCTGTACCGGCCATTGTTGCAACTGGCTTTGTCCACCTGCAGAAGGAGCCGCTTGGGGTGCCATCATAAATGCCGGTTTCTCGAAACTCACCGGAGCCGATCCGGGACATCCGCCGCCGCATCCTCCGCTTGTTGCCGCAGCTTCGGGCTTGCTGTTGTGCACCGCACTGATAATTGTCGGAACATCCAACTCAATGTGATCTTCGTTGGCTTTCAGGTAGCCGACAGCCTCTTTCAGAAAACCTGTTTCGTTGTGATCCTTCAGGTGTTTCAGGTGAGCAATCACCGTGTTGGCACCTTTGGGAATCATTTGCTGAATGACGATCGTCTCGTCGTATTCATCCGCTTCACGCTTTTCAATTTCCAAAGCTCCTTGCGGGCAATGGCCCAGGCAGGCTCCCAGCCCGTCACACATCAGCTCGCTAACCAACCGGGCTTTTCCATCTATAATTTGAAGTGCTCCTTCGTGGCAGTTTGGTACACAGTCGCCACATCCGTTGCACAAATCTTCGTCTATTTTAATAATTTCGCGTATCATCTTGTTTTGTTTTTCAGGTTACTCAATGTGCAATCAATCTTTTCTTCGTCACTAATTCTTCGTTCCTTGCGATTGAATTACAGAACAAAAATAGGCTGTTGCTGTTAGCAAAAGTGTACCAAATGTTACAAACCGGAACTTTTCTATGCTAAATTTCGAATTACTTATCAAATCCCCGGTTTTTATGGGGCTCAACGCTGTTCAATTGGAAAAAATCATGGACGGAATTCATTTTCAGGTCCGTCGTTTCGATAAAAATGAACAAGTGGTATATGCCGGAGATTCTTGTACAGAATTGATGTTGGTACTTTCAGGAAGTGTGAAAGGCGAGATGGCCGATTATACCGGGAAAACCATTAAAATTGAAGACATTGAAGCCCCCCGCCCTCTGGCTGCTGCTTTTTTGTTTGGAAAGAATAACCGGTTTCCGGTGAATGTGATTGCCAATGAGGCCGTGAGCCTGCTGTGTATTTCGCGTCCTGAATTCCTGAAAATTTTGCAAAAAGACCAGCGCATTTTGACGAATTACCTGAACTCCATTTCGTCGAGGGCCCAGTTTCTGTCGTCTCGTATTAAGTTTTTGTCGTTTAAAACCATTCGCCAGAAGATTGCCCATTACCTGCTGGAGCTAGCGGGTGACCGTTTGGCTGTCGTTGAATTGCCGCTCTCGCAGGCACAATTGGCCGAGTTCTTTGGTGTAACCCGTCCGGCTTTGGCCCGTGCCATGGGAGAACTGGTTGCTGAAGGACTGGTCCAAACGCAACGCCGCACCATCCGCATTTTGGACAAGCAAAAGATGAATGACCTGCTGAAGGGATGATTGCCGAGTGTTCAGTGATCAGTCTCAGTTTTCAGTAAATATTTGCACTGACGCATTTAAAATCAATTTTCGTTCGTCGAAATCGAATACGGTTTGCTGTCTTTTGCAATTCCCCATTTTTTATTGGGTTTTGCTGCCATATTGAAAACCAGCTCACCGCCTTTCATCAAATCCTCGTGAGTGATGAAGGTTTTGTCATAGGACTTACCGTTCAGCGTTACCGATTGAATATAGATGTTCTTTTCGCTCAGTTTATTGGCTGTAACGGTGAATGTTTTGCTATCGCCAACTTCAATCACAGCTTCATTTACACAAGGACTTCCAATCACATATTCATTCGTTCCGGGGCAAACAGGGTAGAAGCCCATGCTGCTGAATATATACCAGGCCGACATCTGTCCGCAGTCGTCGTTGCCGCATAAACCATTGGGTGCCGGATTGTATTTGGTGTTGATAATATGGTGAATCTTCTCTGCGCTTTTCCAGGGGACGCTGGTCCAGGCATACAGGTAAGGAACATGATGGCTGGGTTCGTTGCCCTGCACATAACCACCAATAATGCCAACCCGGTCAATATCTTCCGATTCTTCAAAAAACTCATCAGGCAAGTGCATTTCAAAAAGCGAGTCCAGGCGTGAAATGAATTTCTTTTCGCTACCCAGAAGACGAATATAGCCGGCCACATCCTGCGGCTCGTAAAATGAGTAGTTCCAGGCATTGCCTTCAATGTAACCTTCACCGGTTGTTTGCAAGGCATTAAAGTTTTCTTTCCAGCTGCCATCGGCATTCTTTGCACGGATAAAGCCTACTTCCGGATCGAACAATTTTTTATAGGACTGGGCACGTCTAAGGTAGGTTGAAGACTCGTCTGTTTTGCCGAGCGACTGTGCAAATTTGGCAATGGTCCAGTCGTCGTACGCATACTCAAGTGTCAGCGATGCCGAGTTGTTCACTTTGTCAAAGGGCACATAGCCGTATTGCATATACTCTCCAATGCCGTCGTAACTTTTGTGCGTCGACGATTTGATCACGGCTTCGAAAGCTTTGTCGATATCGTAGTCCCGGATTCCTTTCATATAAGCATCGACAATGACAGGCACGGCATGGTAGCCAATCATGCACCAGTTTTCGTTATTGAAATGTGACCAAACCGGTAGCAGATGATGTACACTTTGCTCGTAATGTTTGATCATGGACACCACCATGTCGTTGGCACGTTTAGGTTGAAGAACCGTAAAAAGCGGATGCAGCGCCCTGTATGTATCCCAAAGCGAGAACACCGTGTAGTCGGTAAAGCCGTCCGCCTGGTAAATATTGCCGTCCAGCCCGCGGTATTTGCCATCCACATCGTTGTAAGTAATCGGGTTGATGAAGGCGTGGTAGATGGAGGTGTAAAAAGCCACCATCTTATCATGATCGGCCTTGATCTGAATTTTCTCCAGTTCTGTTTCCCAAGCCAGATGAGCTTCGGCTTTCGTTTTTTCAAAATCCCAGTCCGGGATTTCGGTCTGCAAATTATTCAAGGCGCCTTCGGTACTTACAGCTGAAAGCGCAAATTTGATTTTCACCGGTTCTCCGTCGGTCACATCAAAATCAAAGTAGTTGACCATGTCGCGCGCTTCCATTTGCGGGAAGTTTTTGGTCTCGTCGAACTTGCGCCAAAAACCTTTGTAAAGCAGTTTTTCATCACTTTTCATCCCGTATTCTTTTATCGGTTTCGAAAAGCTCATGGCAAAATAAAGGTAGCGGTTCCGGGCCCATCCGCGCGTGATCCGGTAGCCGGTTACAAGCGTATCATTTTCAACCCGAACTGACGCCCAGATGACTTTGCCCGGGTAGTTGTAGATGTTGTAATTCATATCGAGAATGATATGTCCGGTGTCGGTTTTCGGGAATGAGTATTGGTGCAATCCGGTATGGGTGGTCGTGGTCAACTCGGCTGTGATGTCGTAGTCTTCGAGTAAAACTTTGTAGTATCCCGGGGTTGCAGACTCGTTTTCGTGGCTGAATCGGGAGCGGTAACCGGTTTCCGGATGTTCGGCTGTTCCGGGATTGATTTGTAATTTCCCGGTAGTCGGCATAATCAGAAAATCACCCAGATCGGAGTGCCCTGTTCCGCTGAAATGCGTGTGTGCAAAGCCAACAATGGTCGGGTCGGTATATTGGTAACCCGCGCAATAGCGGTACACTTCACCATTGTAGTGACCGTCGGCGCTGTAGGGAATCGTATCCGTTTCGGGACTCAGCTGAACCATGCCGAATGGAACGGTCGCGCCTGGGAAGGTATGCCCCATTTCCTGCGTACCAATAAAGGGGTCCACATAGTCACAAAGATCATCCGAAGGCTGTGCCTTCAGCATTGCAAAACTTCCAATAATTGCAGCTACAAGTAATAAGGGTTTTCTCATTCTGTATTGTTTAATCATCAAGTTCAGGCAACCCGGTTGATGGTGTTTCAAATTTAAATTTCAGGATTTGCGGTGTATTCCTTCCACAGTTCGGATGGATTTTTTCCGGTTAACTTCACCCAAATATCGGCAGTATATTGGTGACTGCGCATGATTTTATCCATCTTTTCGATAAACCTCCGGTTTTTGTTTTTGACGATCCACGCAAAGAACCGGGCAGTTACCCGGTACGAATTATCAAAGTTTTGTTTTTCGGTAACTTTCGGAAGCGACCAGTTGGCCCCGGCATTGTCAAGCCCAAATTTGAAGCGCACGTAATCTGCAATTCCTTCCGTGATCCACCACGGGCCGTTGGTATTTCCGTAGGCTTGAACAATGTGCATCACTTCGTGGGTGACCACATCAATGTCGCCGGGATGCTGGGCGAACCAACGTGGATTGTAGACCACCCGGGCCTCTGAGGTGGCAGCAACACCATCATATTTTGGATCGATAACAAAGGTAACCGTACGGGCCGATTTCGGGTTGAACTTTTTGCACATCGGAGGATACACCTCGAAGAAAGTTTCCTGAAGTATTTCAGCAAGTTCAGGGTTGAAAGAAGGTTCCTGGTTGATGAAAACCAGCGTGTACCCGGAATGTTGAATGGTCACGCTGTTGCTGGTTGTGTCGGCAGTTTGAGCTGAACCAACAAGTTGCGAAAGGCTTAAGAAACACAGCAGAACGAATCCAGTTTTTATGCTCATGGATGGGTTTGTTTAACGGTTAAAAAGACCGGGACGATCGCCATTGGCCGAGTTCAGTAAAACTAAAAAGGTTTTACTGTTGCGGTTTGTTTTTCGAAACGAATATTGCCGTCCCCGGGGAATTATATTCTCTTTTACAATACGCCTTGAGGTTTGTTTTTACTCATAAACAGTTCGCACATTTGGAACTTTTACCGGCAGTCGCACTTTTATAATCGGTATTTTTGTGTGAAACGATTTTTTAACTTCGATAAAATGAAGAAACTACAAGCTGGGAAACGACATTTTTACCAATTCGACCAATTCCCCGAGGAAGGGTTGTTAAATTTCTGCTCGAGTAAGTCCGGTTGGGGAGGTGATGGGAATTGCCGGTTTACCGGGGACTCGCCGACTATTTTTGCCGATTACCGAAGTGAGTTGGCGGAAAGCCTTGGCTTGCAGGAAAAGCAGTTTGTATTTCCCCGGCAAACACACAGCAACAACGTTGCCGTGGTACGGGAAGCAACAACTGAGGCTGATATTCCCGATACCGATGCTTTGATTACAGATGTCCCGGGTTTGTGTATTTGCGTGCAAACAGCCGATTGTGTTCCTGTTCTTCTATACGATCCTAAACAGCGGGTTGTGGCTGCCATTCATGCCGGTTGGCGTGGAACAGTCGGTAAAATTGTGGCCAAAACCGTGGAGATGATGCAGGATCAGTTTCAGTCGAAAGCTGAAAATCTGCTTGCCGGGATCGGTCCGTCCATTTCAGCTCCAAACTACGAAGTTAGCGAAGACGTGATTCAACAGGTGAAAAATGAATTTTCAAATCATGAGGCGTTGTTAACAGCTTCCGGAAACAACGGAAAAGCTTACCTGGATTTGTGGCACGCCAATAAATCGTTATTGCTCGAAATGGGGGTTCCTTCGCAACAGATTGAGGTGATGGGCTTTTGTTCCTTTGGAGAGAAGGATGAATTCTATTCCGCGCGAAGAGAAGGTGCTGAAACAGGGCGTATGGTATGTGGAATCATTCTATTTTAATCTCAACATATGTTGATATCTATCAATCTTTTTAGATTGATAGAGCCATATAACTTGGCTAACTTTCCGCCTCAAAAAATTGACTAATCAACCTATGAGAATTTTAACGTGGAAAAAAATTGTTTTGGCAGGAAGTTTCTGCCTGGCAATGATTGGGGCGCAGGCAACTGATGGCTACTTTGGAGTTGGATATGGAACCATCAATAAAGGGCTGGCCGGCGCCGGTATAGCTTACTATCAAGGATCATTAATTAACGGAAACCCGGCAGGGGCTGTTTTCCTGGGGAAAAAGTACCAGGGATCCTTAAACTTCTTCAACCCAAACCGGAAATTTACTGTTGCTGGAAATCCTTCAGGAATGGATGGGACTTTCGGACTGATGCCCGGAACTGTCGAGAGTGACAGTAAGTTGTTCCTGATGCCTTCTTTGGGTGCCAATTGGATGATTGGCGAGCAATCGAGTTTATCTGTTGCTATTTTCGGAAATGGAGGGATGAATACAGACTATCCTTCAGCTGTGTTTTATGACCCAACTTCAGAAACAACAGGAGTGAATCTGGCACAAATGTTCGCTGATGTCACTTATTCGTTCAAAATCGCTGAAAATCACAGTTTAGGTTTGTCTGGCGTATTGGCTTACCAATATTTCGAAGCCAAAGGGCTGACTGCATTCTCGATGTTTTCATCTGATCCTGCAAACCTGACCAATAACGGTAAAGCCGGGAGTACAGGTTTTGGTTTTAAAGTGGGTTATATGGGAAAATTAGCTGAAGGGTTCACGATTGGTGCCATGTATCAAAGCAAGGTATTGATGAGTGAGTTTGATGAATATGCCGGCTTATTTGCTGAGCAGGGGGATTTTGATATTCCTGCCAGTTGGACTGCTGGTTTTGCCTGGGATATTACAGATGCTGTTTCGGTGATGGCTGATGTGAAGCAAATTTTCTACGGAAATGTCAAGTCAATCGCGAATAGCATGATGCCTAATCTAATGACCGCTCAACTTGGAGCAAATGAAGGAGCTGGTTTTGGATGGGAAGATGCAACAATTGTGAAACTGGGTGTTTCTTGTTCGGCACTGGAAAAATGGATCTTCCGTGCCGGTTATTCCATGGGTGACAATCCTGTTCCCAAATCGGAAGTGATGTTTAATATTTTAGCGCCCGGGGTAATTAGCAATCAGTTGGCTTTTGGATTCTCCAGAGATTTAGGAGAAAAGGGAAGTCAGTTTCATATGGCAATAAATTATGCACTAAATAACGACGTGACCGGTTCAAATCCTATGGATCCGGGACAGACGATCAAATTAGAAATGAATCAGCTTGAAGTGGAATTTGGTTTTTCATTCTAAGCGTATTTGAAGGGTATATTCGTGAAAGTAAATCAGGCTCTGCTGTGCGGCAGGGCCTTTTTTTGTTCCCGCGAATCCCTACCTTTGCGACCATAATATACGGGCAGGTGGCATCTCCCTGCCGTAGAAAGTTAAAAAAATGCACAACGAACTACTTTGGCTGGCCATGCTGCTGGCAAACTTCCTGTTGATTATTACAGCTTTTAAGGTCTTCGGTAAATGGGGGCTTATCATGTGGATTCCTATTTCCGTCATTGTGGCGAATATACAGGTTATTCAAACGGTGGAATTATTTGGATTGGCCGCAACACTGGGAAATATTGTTTATGCAACCTCCTTTTTGGTGACTGATATTCTTTCTGAAAATTATGGGAAAGAAGAAGCGAAGCAAGCGGTCTGGATTGGCTTTTTCAGCTTAATTTCGATGACTTTGTTGATGAATCTGGCGCTTTATTTCTGGCCATTGGCAGGCGATGAATTCGCTGCAGTTACGCATGAATCGTTAAGTACAATCTTTGAGTTGATGCCACGTATTGCAGTTGCCAGTTTGATTGCCTACTTACTTTCTCAACGACACGATGTGTGGGCTTTTCATGTTTGGAAGAAGCGCTTTTCGGAGCCTCATCAGTTGTGGATCCGGAATAATCTGAGCACCATGGTTTCGCAATTGATCGACAGTGTGACCTTCACTTTTATCGCTTTTTACGGGGTGTTTGAGTGGCCTGTTTTGTGGGAAATCCTAATCACGACGTATTTCCTGAAATGGATTGTCGCGGCAGCCGATACACCCTTCGTATATTGGTCACGTCTGATTCACCGCAATGGTAATTTTGTGCTGAAAGAATCAGGTTCGCCAGAACCAGTTGGTGAATAGGGAGAGTACCGGGAAGATTTCCAAACGTCCTAACAGCATCGAGAAGGAGAGCAGGTACTTCGAACTGTCGGTGAGCATCGAAAAGTTCGAGGCCGGGCCTACCAGTCCAAACCCGGGACCAATTCCACCCATTGTGGTTAAGATTGATCCAAATGAGGTGGACCAATTGTTGCCAAGCAGCATCATGATGAACGTTCCGGCAACGACAACACCGTAATAAATGATGATGAAATTCATCACACTGGCAACCTGCCCGGTGTTCAGAACTTTATTGTTGTACCGCACATTGAACACGGCATTCGGATGCAATACCCGTCTGATACTGTTGCGCAAATACTGAAGGTTAATGACGTGACGAATTACTTTCACCCCTCCACCTGTTGATCCGGCACAGGCACCGACCAGCATCAGGAAAGCCATTAAAATAATCCCCTGAATCGGCCAGATCAGGTAGTCGGCGGTGGCAAAACCAGTCGCTGTGATTACCGAAACAACCTGGAAAAACGAATCGCGGAAAGCCTTTTCGAAAGTGATTTGCTGACTGTTGTACAAGATGAAAGTCAGAATAAATCCGACGCCAATAATCACTTTCAGATACAGGTGCAGCTCCTGGTTTTTGATCGCCTGTTTAATGCGTCCTCTCAATCCCAGTACGTGCAAGGTAAAGTTGATGCCGGACAGAGCCATAAAAATGATGATGACATACTGAATATAGGGCGAGTAGTCAGCGATACTGGTGTTTTTGGTTGAAAAACCTCCGGTGGCGACCGTGGCAAATGAATGACAAATACTATCGAAAAGCGGCATGCCACCAAATAGCAACAGGATGGTTTCGACGATTGTGAATCCGACATAAATCATCCAGATGTTGCGGGCAACATAGCGCACCTTGGTCGATATCTTTTCTTCAACAACCACCGATGCTTCGGAGCTAAACAGTTGCATCCCGGTAATTTTCAAAAAAGGCATGATGGCAATCACCAAGACAATAATCCCCATTCCGCCAATCCAGTGCGTCAGACTTCGCCAGAACAAAATGCTTTTGGGAAGCGCTTCAATATCTGTTAAAATTGACGATCCGGTTGTTGTGAATCCGGACATCGATTCGAAATAAGCATCAACAAAGTGCGGAATACTTCCTGTTGCCAGGTACGGAAAAGCCCCGAACAGCGCCAGAATTACCCAGCCAAAGGATGCAATGACCAAACTTTCGCGAACACCCGGTTCTGCAAAGCGGTATTTGCGGGTGGTGATATTTAAAACAGCGCCAATGCAAAGTGTCAGCAAAATGGATCGCATGAAATCGCCGCTAATATTTTCTTTGTAGATCAGGGAAATCAGGAGAGCCGGGAGCATGAATAATCCTTCGAACAGAATAATGATCGAAATGATATGCGAAATAATGAAAATATTTATTTTGCGGTGCTTCAATTTGTTCCCCCGGATTTGTTCCAAATTTATATCAAGCTAATCTAAGCTACACAATTCTACCTGCAATCTTAATTTTACTTTAACCCAAACGGTGATAGATGACATGTAGCCCGCTTTTATTTGGCGGGCACGAAATTATAAATTCTGGCTTTGCTCTGTTCGCCGGACAAGCTCTTTTCTGATTCAGACGGTTTAATTTAAGAGCACGGTAACATGAAGCCTGATTCTAAAAATCGAAATTGTTCGGATCGGGAACGATTCGCTCATTTTGATCCAATGCATCAATCTTCAGGATGTCTTCTTCAGACAACTCAAAGTCGAAAGCGTTCAATGTTTGCTGATAGCCTTGGTCCGAGTTCCATACTTTCGAGGTCAGGAAAATATCTTCGCGGGGAACTCCGCTTTCCTTGATTGCTTGTCCAACGCCATTTTCGTTTTTGTAAACCGTTGCGGTGTCAATGCTCCGGTAGCCGGTTTCCAGTGCATATTTTACGGCATTGTTGACTTCATCTCCATCTTTCGACAAGAATACGCCGAGCCCAAGTACGGGCATTTCCAAACTATTACTCAAGGTAACTGTGGGATGTTTCATGAAATTCAACATTTAATTTTTAAATGGATACTATAGCAAACGAAGTTGAGAGAAAAATGTTTTTCCATCTTTTAAACACGAAACTTTGAATAACGAAGGTAGAAATGTAATTTCGGCTAATGGCCGGTTTTTTTCTTTAAAAGTAAGTTTTTGAACATCATGGCCGAATGGGTGAAATAATTACTTTTACCGCCGTTTTTCGGCTTGAATAATTCGTGGCAGTTGAAAAGATAAAGAGGGGTTTGCCACGCCATTTTGAGGCTTTTTAATTTGGGCTGAAAGACACGAAGACAAACACTGGAAATCGCATTGCAATAACAAACAAATTGAGCATTTATGAAAGTCTTTAAATTCGGAGGGGCATCGGTAAGTTCGGCTCCTGCAATTAAAAATGTAGCGTCTATTCTTGAGATGCATCCCGGCAAAAAGGTGATGGTTATTTCCGCGATGGGAACAACAACAAACGAGCTGGAGTTGCTGGTTCGCAGTTATTACAAGAAGGACCAAAAGGCCGGAGCAATCCTGCAGCGAATTAAAGATTATCATACCGGCGTGATTGCCGAACTGGGGATTGAGGCGAAAAACCTCGGCCAGGTTAGCCAGTTGTTTGCAGTGCTGGAAGAACGAATCAAAAAGATGCCCTCGCTGCATTTCGATTACGAATACGACCAGGTGGTTTGTTTCGGAGAGCTGATCTCCACCGCAATTGTGTCGGCCTATCTGAATCAAAACGGGACGCCCAACAAATGGCTCGATGTCCGCGACAGCCTTCGTACCGACGATACTTACCGCGAGGCACTGGTCGACTGGAAGTGGTCGGGCATGCTGGTCAACAACAGTTTCACCTTCAATGGCGTTGATTTGTACGTTACGCAAGGGTTTATCGGATCAACAACGACCAACCAAACGACAACGCTCGGGCGCGAAGGATCTGATTTTTCGGCGGCTATTTTAGCCAATTTGCTGAATGCCGAGAGTGTGACCATCTGGAAGAATGTACCCGGTGTTTTGAATGCCGATCCGAACGATTTTACCGATACCGAAAAGCTTGAGGAGCTGTCTTACAAAGAAGCCATTGAGTTGGCTTATTCCGGTGCGAAGGTCATTCACCCGAAAACGATTAAACCGCTTCGAAATAAAAATATTCCGCTCTTTGTTCGTCCGTTCGATTTCCCCGAGCAGGCAGGGACGGTCATCAAGGAGATTGATTACCAACTGGACCTGGTGCCGGTGTACATTCTGAAGAAAAAGCAGGCGCTGATCACTCTTTCACCCGACGACTTCTCGTTCGTTGGCATTGATGAGTTGTCGGAAGTGTTTAGCTTTTTCAAATCGAACCGCATTAAAGTGAACCTCATACAGCAATCGGCCATCGACCTGTCGTTGTGTGTTGATGAACCGGAAGTGGGGCTGGAATCGCTGGTAATGGAGTTGCGCAAGAAGTTCGATGTACGTTACAATACCGGGCTGGTGTTGGCGACTATTCGCTTTTACGACGATGAGTCGTTAGCGAAAATTGCGAAAGACCGGGAAGTGCTGATGGAGCAGAAAAGCCGCCGTACGGTGCGGATGGTTTTGAAATAGTTTGCGAACATCGGGCCATTCAACTTAAAAAGTAGTGAATTATATTGTAAATTTAGAGGCACAAAAATCATCTTTTCAACTAGCAAAGACCCAACTATGCAACACCGAAAAAAGAAAAAGAATAAGCTTCTTCCGATTTTAATTGTTCTGACCATCGTTGTCATCATTGTGCTGATTGTCGGCAAAAAGAAAGGATGGTTTGGCGCCGATTTTCAGGTGAGCGTTGTTTCGCAGAAGGTTGAAAGCAGAACCATTACCGAGTTGATTACCGCCAACGGTAAAGTACAGCCCAAGATTGAAATCAAAATTAGCCCCGATGTGTCGGGCGAGATTATTCAGCTGAATGTGGCTGAAGGCGACGATGTGAAAAAAGGGCAGTTGCTCTTGATCATCAAACCCGATATTTACATTCAGACGCTGAACCGGGCCGAAGCCGGTTTAAACTCGGCTAAAGCGATGCAGGCACAGGCCGAGGCGCGCTTGATGGAAAGCGAACTGGCTTACAAACGTTCCAAACAATTATACGATCAGCAAACCATCGCCCAGTCGGAGTTTGAGTCGGCCGATGCAGCCTATAAAATTGCACAGGCTGAAGTTCGCTCGGCCGAATTCTCGGTGAAATCGAACGAAGCTTCGGTAGCCGAAGCACAGGAACAGCTGGTAAAAACCAAGATTTACGCGCCGATGGACGGTACTGTTTCGCAGCTGAATGTGGAGCAGGGCGAACGCGTGGTTGGAACCAACATGTACGAAGGAACCGTGATGATGGTGATCGCCGATTTGGAACAAATGGAAGTGAAAGTTGAGGTGAATGAAAACGACATTGTGAAAGTGTCGAAAAACGATACGGCGCTGGTTGAGGTCGATGCTTACCTGAAGCGCAAATTCAAAGGCATTGTCACCGAGATTGCCAATTCGGCCAATACTGTTGGGACATCGGGCGACCAGGTGACCAATTTCGATGTGAAAGTGTTGCTGCTGAAATCATCTTATGAAGATCTGGTTGAAAGCGAAGGCATGAAACGCTATCCCTTCCGTCCCGGAATGTCGGCCACTGTTGATGTGCAAACCGATACGCGTAACGATGTGATTGCTGTTCCGATTCAGGCGGTGACGACCCGCATGCCCGAGGATACCGCAAAGGACAGCCTGCAGACAACCGAGCAAAAAGGCGCCGAAAAGCAGGAAGTCGTTTTTGTTATGCGCGATGGCAGGGCTTATAGCCAGCCTGTTGAAACCGGTATTCAGGATAATATGAGTATCGAAATTGAAAGCGGTCTGAAAGCCGGCGACGAAATTATTACCGGCCCTTTCATCGTGGTGAGCCGCACACTGAAAGACAGTATGCAGGTGAAACCCGTAGACGAGAAAGAGCTGTTTAGCGCCAAAAAATAAGAAGTTGATTGACTAAAACAAATAGCCGCCGGCCCGATTGGGTTGGCGGTTTTTTTTTTGAAGGTGACCGGTGGCTCCCAGGGTTCGGTTATTTGTCCGTTGTAACCGGCTATATTAATCGGCCAGTTCAATTCGGTTTTATTCGATACTCGTTCAGTTTAAAGTGAGAATGGGAAGCTTTCGGATCGGGTTTGGGAGAAACACAAGCGGGAACATCTGTCCGGAAAACCGGGGAAACATCGGTAAGGCTCTTGACGAATGATAAGCAGTTGGTCTCTGGTTGATGTTGGCTTGAATATGAACCGTAGTTGTGGTTCCGCTCATCGATAAAAGGCGAATGTAAACCGTGGAAGAGGTCTCTTTCATTGATGGGGTCGCAACTTCGGTTTAAAAAAGCTTTTTTGTATTTAAGATGTCTCTACTTAGATTGAAGAAACGATTTTTTAGACTAAAGATGGCGCGACTTCTGTTTAAGAAATGATATTTTGTACTTAAGACGTCTCAACTTAGACCTAAGTTGACACAACTTAGATCTATAAAATGGGTTTATTGTTCAATAGGAGCTCTTTTTAGGCTGTTTTTGGGTCGAAAAGCCCAAAATCGGACTCGGGTAAGCAACAAGCCTACACGAAAGGGGAGCCGCTAGCCGGCACATGGTCCAAATGGGCCGGATTCTTTGTTTATCACCCTGTTCGGAAGCAATGGTTTCCTTTGGTTTGTGATTCGGTTGTTTAGCGCCATTTGGGTTCTACCGGAATCCGTTCGCCGTCTTCGGTGGTATGTTCCTCCAGCGAGTTTGCTTTAGACTGGATGACGATATAAACCATGGTTTCATCAGACGAATTCCGGATGCCGCGTTTCCCCGGCGGAGCGACACGGATCACACTGCCTTCTTTGATTTCAAGGCAGTTATCGTCGACCTGGAAAAAACCGGAACCACGGAGAATAATGTAGGTCTCTTCGTTTTTATAATGAATATGAAAATAAGGTTGCTCGGTTTGTGGCGGAAGCGAGTTAAACGAAATCTGCGTTCCGGTCGCGTTGGTCGCGTCTTTTAAAAACACTTTGCCTTCCACAAGCTTTTTAGTCTTGGGATGAACAAGAGAGTAGTCTGCCAGGTCGTTTAAACTGCCCAGATCTACGGCACTGTAGTGTTGGTTTTCCGATCGTTTTTCAATTGTTTTCATCGCTAAAATCGTTATTTATTTAGTGTGTTTACTAAAGGATCCGATCTTTCCAAAAAAGACCGGATCCTTTAGGTTTCAAACGCTTTAAAGCATGCCGCTCGAGTTACAATTTTTTGCCGGTGTGGAAACTGTTCCAGAATTTCTCGTCGTAGCTGGTATCTTCAAAGTAGCTGCGTCCCGAAATCGGTTGGGGATATTTCTCCAGGTCGAGCAGCGCTGCTTTCCGCGAAAGGCTGATTGTTGCTCCGTCGGCATTGGTAAACGATTTGTCCTGGTCCATATAACTCAGCAGGTACATGCCACCTTGTTTTTGGTAAATGGTGGTGAAATGGTAGCTAACGTTTTGCTGTGCATTTCCGGTTGTATACAAGCTGCGGTTTTGTGGGTTGTTCTTGCTGGCTTCAATCATGCATTCGTGGCGAACCAAGGCGTAGTTGGTTTTCAGAATGTATAATTTGCCTTCCATTTTCGTGGCATAATAGTCGCCGCTGTGTGCTACGTCGGGTTTCGCTGTTTTGTATGAAATAACCCAAACGGAATCGCCTTCGTACGAGCTGACGCCTTCCAGGTGCAAATCGTAATCGTTGAGCAGCTTCTCGTTGAAGACGGTGTTTGCCTGGCGGGCAATATCCTGATCAATCAACTCATCAAAACCGGTTTGCCCTTCAGCAAACGACAATGATTCGAAGTTCTTATTCACCTCGGTGAACTTGTAATTGCGGTTGTTATAAGCGTCTTTCAAATTGGGCGAGCTGTATCCGCTTTGGTCGGTCATCTCAACAATGGCTTCGCGTACTTCACTGGTCGAGTCGTTCAGGATTGCTTTCCCCAGGTAGTGGTATTTCATCCCGATTGGCCCGGCGTGGTAGTTGTCCGGTACCTTTTCAGCAGCCGTCCGGATTACCCGAAACAGGACCCGCGACTGTGCTGCCACATCAATCCCTTCAATGCTGTAGGTTTGCTCAACCAGCGCGATGCGTGCAAATTCCTTTTGCATCAATTCGGATACCGGGTAACTTTGGTTCTCATAGCCCACCGCCGACACAAACAACATTTTGCCGGCAAATTCATCGGGAATCTTCAATTCAAAAAAACCATCCGCGTCACTGGCGGTTCCGTAAAAAGTCCCTTCAATTCCGATGTTGGTGTAGGCTATGCCCGATTGGTTGTTCGAGTCAACAATCCGTCCTTTTATTAATTTGGTTTGAGCCTGTAGTGTTATTGTGAGAAACAGACATGCGATAATGAGAATGTGTTTCATGGTTTACTGTTTTTGTTTTCTGAGATTCACTATTTTGGGCCAGCCTTTGTCGAACGCTTTCTTTGGCCTCATATTTGATAGAATTTTTATACTTTAGATAACTCTTGAACAACGCCTAAGTTCGTTAAAAATTATTAATCGGATAACATCTATACCTGCAAGGCGTTGTTATTTTGTAATTCGAACTTAGAATAATTCGTAGAAACATGAAAACAAACAGAATCCTCCTTTTTTCAACCATATTGGCTGTCGGTCTATCAGCTTGTGTTTCCAAAAAGAAATATCTTGATATGGAGTCTTCCAAAATGCGTGCCGAACAGCGCGTGCGGGATTTGACCAACGAAAATGAAGCCAAAGACAGCCGCATTTCTAAAATGATTGCTGATTTTGAAAGCATGAAACAAGACCTGATGGCGAGCAATGCCGAGAAAGATCAGCAAATTGGTGATTTGAATGGACAGATTAACGGGTTGAAGTCGAACGTGCAGGAAAAAGATGCGACCATCGAGGAAAAACTCTACGCTTTTGAGTTTGAAAAGCGTCAGATGAAAGAGACGTTGGAGAAAGGTAGCCAGACCAATTTGGAATTGAAACAGGAAAACACGAACCTGTCGAACGAGCTTTCGGGTACGAAGAATGAATTGACGGATTTGAAATTCAGCTATAATCGCCAGAAGGAAACGGTTGAAAGCCTGAATAAGCAACTGGAACAGAAGAATGGACTTTATGAAGCGCAGATGCAGCAAATTGCGTCGCTGAAAGCCGATATCCAAAAGCTGAAGGTTGAATCGAAAGAAAAAGATGAAACCATCGAGCGGCTGAAAAATAATGTCAATCTGCTGAAAGGCGAAATAGGCAAATAGTTCGCCAGAGACAGGAAGATACCAGACGTTAGCGATTAGACCAGCTGAAAATTTAGCTGAGAATGTATAAGAGCTAACGTCTGGTTTCTGAAAGCTGTTTTTATCCGATTCCCGGTAAATTAATTCCTTTAATCTTGCGGTACAAGTCGAGGGCAAACAGGTCGGTCATTCCCGACACAAAATCAATCACCGACTGGATCTTTTCGTAATCCGTTTGATGATCGCCTTTGTATTGCGCCGGTATCAGCGACAAGATTCGTTTTGATAGCCCGGCTTTGGGTTCCAAAACAGCCTGGATAAACTCGTCGAGTAGCGTGCCCAGGATTTTGTAACCTGCCACCTCAATTTCAATCACCGAGCGGTCTTTGTAAATCTTCTCAACCGATAGCGGAATAATCGCATCCATAGCGGCTTTCGACGATCCTGTTACTTGGTTGATCAGTGCTGTTTGGAAAGTTCCCGCCATGATCTGGTCGGCATTGTTCTCAAAAACTTCAACACATTCCTTCACCAGTTTATTAATGACTGAAGCCCGAAGGTAGGCAACCCGCTCGTTTGGATCGGTGACAATTTTGAAGTTCTCGTCCATCTTCGAAAGAATGGCCTTGTCGGCCACCGGATCGTAGAAATTCCGGAACAACTCAACGACCGTATCGTAAGAAACGATTTTCAATTTGTGCGCATCTTCCATGTCCATGATCTGGTAGCAGATATCATCAGCTGCTTCAACCATGTAAACCAGTGGGTGACGAACGAATTTCAACGGATTGCTGCTGCTTTGTTCCAGTCCAAGTTCTTCCGCGATTCCGGTGTACAGTTCTTTTTCGGATTGAAAGAACCCGAATTTGGGTTTGGTTACGTCAATCGATTCGTAAGGGTACTTTACGATGGAGGACAACATGGTATAGGTTAGCGCAAAGCCACCGTCTCGTCGTCCTTTAAACTGATGGCCCAGCAGTCGCAGGGCGTTGGCATTTCCGTCGAAATAAACAAAGTCGGTCCATTCGGCAGGGCTCACTTTTTCTTTCAGGTACTTGCCGTTTCCGGAGGTGAAATAGTTTGAAATCGCTTCTTCTCCGGCATGCCCGAAAGGGGGATTTCCCATGTCGTGAGCCAGGCATCCTGCGGAAACGACTGCTCCAAGTTCTGCCAATAACGGATGGGTTTCGCCTTTTTTGATCAAGCGGTCTGAGAGCATGCTGCCCAATGTTCGGCCAACGCTGGCCACCTCCAGCGAATGGGTCAGGCGGTTGTGTACGAAAATGCTTCCCGGCAGCGGGAAGACCTGTGTCTTATTCTGCAAACGCCGGAAAGGTGATGAGAAAATCAGGCGGTCGTAATCGCGCTGAAATTGTGTTCGGTTGTAACGGTCACCTTCGTCGGTTGGCGCTAATGATCCCAGTCGTCGGGTTGATATGAGTTTATTCCAATTCATGTTTTTTCATTCTTCTTCAATCAGCTAATAAGTGTCTACGTGATACTGATTGAGTTCTTTATCTAATTTTTTTGATCCGGGACAGATTTGTTCCAACAATTGCCAAAAACCCGGACCATGATTCTTCTCTACCGTGTGTGCCAGTTCATGCAGAATTACATAATCAGCAAGGTGGTTGGGTAAGCGCATCAGGTGCAAATTCAGGTTGATGTTATTGACAGATGAGCAACTACCCCAGCGACTCTTAACATGTTTTACATACACGTTCTGAACACTCAACTGATGGTGTTGAGCCAATTCTTTTAGCCGGGAAGGCAGATAAACCTTGGCTTCCTGGCGCATAACCTGTATGATCACTTTTCGTATAAACTGTTGAATTTCGGGCTGTTGGTGGTTTCTGGTTGAGGGAATGTTAATTTGAATAATCCCTTTCCCAACCATCGCTGAAACTTTATTCTGGTCAACAGGAACAATTTTTAATTCATGAAATTTTGTTTTAAAACACTTGTCCGGACTGAAGATAGTTAAACCAGCTTTAATATCTTGTTGTTGTCTAAGTATCCAATCCACTTTGCTTTTGACAAAATCGATTGCTTTTTGTTCAGAAACGAGTAGCGGCATAGACACCTGAACCTTTCCATCGGGTTTTACCCGAAGGCGAATACGGCGGGAGCGCGAATTTTTACGGATGTGTATCGCACCGATAGGTTCTAAATGAAAGTAATTGTCAGCTGTCATCATTGGATATCTGCTGACGAAGATAAGCAATCCCCTAAATTTTGAGATATGGAACCAAAAAATGCAATTGAAGTTTTCGGAACGATTAGGAAACAGGAAACTGTGATGACGATCGACGATAAAGTTCAAACCGGGACCTTGGTTTTCGAAGCCTTGTCACCGTTCCCGGGTTATTATCATGAAACCCCTTTTGGTGCAAATCCGATTTATATGTATTTGGCATTGCAAACACAATACCCGTTAATGGATATCATTCGCGCGACACAGAAGGTTGAGAAAGTGTTTAATGAGAAATTTGATGCCGGGAAAGGTTTCATCGAATTGGTCGATACAACCTACAATGTTTTGCGTATTCGTCATTTAAACCGCTACGATTTGATTGGTGATTTGCAAAAAGCCTACAATGATCAGGGTATCTATTTTATGGTGAAAAGTAAAAAAGGATTAGAGGCGACGGCACAAATAAAAGTGGTGAAGTTTTTCAACCTGACTCAGATTGATGAGGGAATTTACCTGGACAATAAAGAAGATTTTCACGCTTATGTAGAATTACCCAAAGAGCTTAGCTGGGAAGATTTTAATGCCCTTTCGAACCGGGTGAGTTATAATTGGGAAGAAAGTAAGTTCGATGCGGCGCAGGGGGCATTTATTCACAATGGTGTGCTGCACGAGTTTGTACGGATCTATTCAACGAAATTGAATTTGGAATATTTACAGGCGCTGCGTAAGCTTTACCTGGAAAAATTGAAGTAGTATTTTTTTGACATAGTGGAAAAAAAAAGATGTCAGTCCCTTTGAAGGAGCTGGCATCTTTTGTTTTGGATCCTTTCGATACGAAAGGTATTTTATTTGATCGTCGCAATTGCTTTTTCGATTCGGGCAATGGTTTCGTCTTTTCCGATCAGTTCGCACATGTCGAACAGGTCAATTCCCTGGCTGCTGCCAACCAGGGCCAAACGAATGGGCACCATCACAACACCGAATCCCCAGCCTTTATCACTCATGAAAGCTGAGAATTCTTCTTTGATCGCGGAAGCATTCCATTCTTCGGTTCCTTTAAAAAGAGTTACAATTTCCGAAAGCATAGCCGGAGAGTCTTCCTTCCATTTCTTTTTAACGGTTTTCTCGTCGTAGCTTTCCGGGGCCTGGAAGAAGTAACTGCCTTGCTCCCACAATTCGCTGACAAATTCGCAGCGTTCTTTAATCAGCCCGATAATGCGGGTGACTTTTGTATCTTCCAAGGTGATTGCCTTTTTCGCCAATATTGGTTTGAAAAGCTCGGTCAACTCTTCGTCCGACTTTTCCTGCAGGTAGTGGCGGTTGAACCATTTGGCTTTTTCGGGGTCGAAACGGGCGCCTGATTTGACAACGCGGTCGAGGCTGAAGCTTTCGATCAGTTCTTCCATGCTGAAGAATTCCTGCTCTGTTCCGGCATTCCATCCCAGTAAGGCCAGCAAGTTCACAAAAGCTTCAGGGAAATAGCCATCCTCGCGGTAACCACGGGAAATTTCACCGCTTTTAGGATCGGTCCACAGTAACGGGAATACCGGGAAGCCTAATTTATCGCCATCGCGTTTGCTTAGTTTTCCTTTTCCTGTTGGTTTTAAAATCAAGGGTAAATGCGCAAATTGGGGACGGTTTTCAGCCCAGCCCAGTGCTTCGTATAATAATACGTGAAGCGGCATGGATGGTAACCATTCTTCGCCACGGATCACATGCGAGATTTTCATCAGGTGGTCGTCCACCACGTTTGCCAGGTGATAGGTTGGCATTCCGTCGGCTTTAAACAACACTTTATCATCAAGCTGATTCGTGTTGAATTTAACTTCCCCACGGATCAAATCTTTTTCAGCAACATCGGTGTTCTCCGGCATTTTAAAACGGATAACCCACGATTCTCCGTTGGCAATCTTTTGTTGCACTTCCTCGGCTGACAGTGTCAGTGAGTTTTTCAACTGATTGCGTGTATGTAAGTCGTATGAGAAGACTGTTTTGTTTTCTTCAGCAGCTTTTCGAATTTCATCCAGTTCCTCGGGTGTGTCAAAAGCATAGTAAGCATTGCCGCTTTCAATCAGCTGATCGGCATACTGGCGGTACATTGCTTTGCGCTCACTTTGACGGTAAGGGCCATATTCTCCACCAACGCCGGCACCTTCATCAGGCATCAGTCCGCACCATTGCAAGGCTTCGATAATATAGTCTTCAGCACCCGGCACATAGCGGGTCTGATCGGTGTCTTCAATCCGTAATAAAAAGTCGCCACCTAATTTTTTGGCAAATAAGTAATTGAACAGGGCTGTGCGAACACCTCCCATATGTAATGGTCCCGTTGGACTCGGTGCAAAACGTACCCTCACTTTAGCTTCCATGTCTGTAATAATTCAGTTTTGCCCGCAAAGATAGGTATTTTTGAAGCGGTCAAAAACGGTTTTGAAAAAACTAAATTCAGGAAAGCCAAAATCATGTGAATAAGCGGAGTGTAGCGTGCAATAACGTGAACCCCGGACAACCAAAAACAAAAAAAAATAGTCGGGATTTGTAATTCTTGCGAATTATCGGGACAAATCGGATAGGTGATTTAAAATCGATCTATGTTTTTAAACTCACTCGAATAGGCAATTAAGTTTAACTTTGCAAAATTTCGAAAGCTATTTATATTTTAACAGATAAAGGATGAAGAGAATATTTCTTTTTGTAGTCACTCTTGGATTGTTGTGGCAGGGTAATGTCCGTGCGGATGAGGGAATGTGGCTACCGGCGCTTGTTCAGAAATTGAACATCGCTGATATGCAGAAAATGGGATGCGAGTTGAGTGCAGATGATATCTATAGTATCAATCATTCAAGTTTGAAAGATGCTGTGGTTGCTTTAGATCATGGTTCTTGTACTGCGGAACTGGTTTCACCCAAAGGGTTATTGCTAACCAATCACCACTGTGGTTTTGGCGAAATTCAGGCTCACAGTTCTGTGGAGCACGATTACCTCCGCGATGGTTTTTGGGCAAAATCATATGAAGAAGAATTACCGAATCCGGGTAAAACGGTTTCATTTTTAATTCGTGTTGAAGACGTTACTGCGAAAGTGCTTGAAGGCGTTGATTTCAAAACGTCAGAAGACGACCGGAAAGAAAAAATCCAGAAAGCTTCTTTTGAAATTCAAAAAGCAGCAACTGAAGGCAACGATTACGAAGCACGGGTACAGCCGCTTTTCGAAGGTAACCAGTACTTCTTGTTTATTTACGAGACTTTCCGCGATGTACGTTTAGTAGGTACACCTCCGGCATCAATCGGAAAATTTGGTGGCGATACAGATAACTGGATGTGGCCCCGTCATACCGGCGATTTCTCCATGTTCCGCGTATATTGCAGTCCCGATGGCAAACCGGCTGAATACTCAGAAGACAATGTTCCTTACGAACCAAAGCACCATTTACCCATCTCGCTGGATGGTTATGAAGATGGCGATTTTGCCATGGTCATGGGATATCCCGGACGTACGAACCGCTACAAATCTTCTTTCGGTGTGGAATACACCATGAACGTAACCAACCCGGTTCGCATCAAAGCGCGTTCGGTGAAATTGGCGATTTTGAAAGATTATATGGCAAGCAGCCAGAAAGCGCACATTCAATATGCGTCGAAATATGCCCGTAGTTCAAACTATTACAAATACAGTATTGGTCAAAACAAAGGATTGAATGCCTTGAACGTGGTGGCCAAGAAGAAAGAACTGGAAGCTAAATTTACGCAATGGGTTAGCGAAAGCCCCGAGCGCCAGGAAAAATACGGTGACGCTTTAAGTATCATCGAAGATTCGTACAAAGAACAACGGGACGATTTGGCATCGGAATACCTCATGGAAACCATGTTCAGAGGACCCGAGCTTTTTGCATTCTGTATGAATCTGAAAGGTTTGCACGAAGCACTTAAATCAGGTAGCAGCGAAGACCGCATTCAGTTAAATGTGGCCCGTGTTGAGTCTCGTTTGGATGAGTTCTTCAAAGACTACGATGCCGCGACTGATGAAAAGGTAGCCGGAGCATTGATTGATGTTTTCAAAGAAAATGTTGATCCGGCTTTTTACCCGTCTTTCTTCGCTGAAATGACCAAGAAATACAAAGGTGATGCGAAGGCATTCATGGCCGATGTGTACAGCAAAACCATCTTTGCCGATCAGGTTAAACTGGAAGCCTTCCTGGCAAAACCAAATCTGAAAACCATTGATAAAGACCCGGCTTTCCAGATTGCTGAAAGTATCTTCCGCCAGGCAACTATTTTGGGAGAGATTGTCAACCGTACGTCGGGTGATGTGGTCAAAGGTCGTCGGTTGTTTGTTGCCGGTTTGATGGAGATGGAGAAAGATCGCAAATTTTATCCCGATGCGAACAGCTCCATGCGTTTGACTTACGGAACTGTTGGCGACTACATTCCGCGCGATGGTGTGAAATATGATTTCTACACGACCCTGAAAGGTTATATCGAGAAAGAAATCCCCGGTGATGATGAGTTCGATGTTCCTGCTCGCCTGAAGGATTTGTACTATGCCAAAGACTATGGCGATTATGCCGATGCGAGCGGCGAGTTACGGACTTGCTTTACTTCCAATAACGACATTACCGGCGGTAACTCGGGTAGCCCTGTAATCAACAGTAAAGGTCAGTTGATGGGGATTGCGTTCGATGGCAACTGGGAAGCGATGAGCGGTGATATCGCTTTTGAACCGGAATTGCAAAAGTGTATTTCTGTTGATATTCGTTTTGTGCTGTGGACAATCGACAAGTTTGCCGGAGCGAAAAACCTGATCGACGAAATGACCGTAGTGAAATCGGATAAAAAGGTAGAAAGAGATATTGCGTCGACTGAGAAATAAACGCCGATGCATCCGATGATATTCAAGGCTGTTCCTTTCCGGGAGCAGCCTTTTGTTTTTTTGCCTGCCGTTCATCCTAATTTAGCCGGATAACTCTATATTTATTCCTTCGAATCACAAGTTGGCTTTGTCGGCTTTCAATTTTGAAATTCATGAAGAGAAGAATCGCGCTGTTTGTCGTTCTGCTGATTATCTTATCGGCGGGTTTCTACCTGAACCTGGTCTTGCCCGTGATAACCGGCTATGCGGCTAAAAATCTCGCATCCGGGGTATTTGTGGCTGGTCGGTCGCAAGAGTCGCTGGAATCGGAAGATCTGAACTTCTCGGTTATCAAGTTCACCGAGAATAAAGTCGATTTTGAAAATAAGGAAGTGACTTCCCGGTTTTTGTGGGGCAAGTCAACGGCTGTTTATATTGAAGGGTACGGTTGCACCCTGGTTGAGGATTATACCGCTGATGAGATTCGCAACCGTCATTATCCGCAAACGCATGTTTTACCGACAAATCCCGACAGCATTGCCTGGCCAATGGGGGCGGCGACGGCTGATAGCCTTCCGGCAGGAATTGATATCCCGAAGTTGAATCATGCGGTAGCGAAGGTCATGTCCGACAGTATTCCGTTTAAAGGAACCTTTGCCTTGATGGTGGTTTACAAAGGGCAAGCTGTAGCCGAAGTTTACCGCAACGACTTCACCCGTAATACGCGTTTCCTGGGCTGGTCGATGGGCAAGAGCTTTGTCAATACATTGGTTGGTATTCGCGAAAAACAAGGAATGATAGACATTAATGCGCCGCTGTCGTTTTCGACCTGGGATGCGGGCGATCCCCGGCAGATCACAACGAATAACCTCATGCACATGAATTCGGGCCTGGAATGGGATGAAAGTTACGGCACCCTGTCGGATGTAACGGTTATGCTGCATAAAGAGGGTGATATGGCCAGCTACGCCCTGGAACACGACGTTGCCTATCCGGCTGATTCGGTCTGGGCATACTCGTCCGGAACCACCAATATTGCCTGCCTGGCGCTGCGGCAGACGTTTGCCTCGGATGCCGACTACTGGCGGTTTCCCCGCGAACAACTCTTCAATAAAATCGGTATGAGAAGCGCAGTGCTTGAAATGGACGCTTCTGGTACTTTCGTCGGTTCGTCGTATGTGTATGCAACCCTGCGCGACTATGCCCGTTTTGGCTTGCTGTATCTGAAAAACGGGAACTGGCTCGGCGAGCAAATTCTGCCCGACAATTGGGTGTCATACACCACAACTCCGGCGAAAGGCTCTGATGGCAACTATGGCGCTTTCTTTTGGCTCAACCTGTCGGGCGACCAACCCGATGCGCCTGCCGATACCTACATGAGTAAAGGGCACGACGGACAGTTTATAATCATCATCCCTTCAAAAGACCTGGTGGTGGTGCGTACCGGCTATTCGAAAAAAGGTGAGTTCAGTACCAACGAAATGTTGAAGGAAATTCTGAAGAGTTTGGAGTAATATCGCAGTTAGCGGCTTTTTTTTCAACCGAAATTACCTGACGGGACGACTTTCCGGCCAATTTATTGGCCAGTTTTTATGAAAGTGTACAACGACCTAAAAAAACCGCGCATAGATTTAATGAATTCGTACAGTGTCCTAAAAAGACCGCGCACAGTTTTTATAAAATGGGATAGCGGCCTAAAAACCTTGCGCACAGATTTAATGAATCCGTACAAGGGCCTAAAAACATGGCGCGCAGATTTAATCAATTGGAGCAGTTTGGTAAAAACTAAATTTTACTTTTTACCAAACCGTACTGTTTCCTAAAAACTCGCTAGTAGGATCAGTCTCTTTGTAATCGATTCGAAAGAAAGCGTCCGACTTTTCTTTCAAACACATCCGGGTATCTGCGGTTGCTTAAAATGATTGCGTAAAGACGCACAAAAAAAGGTGTCTTCACTGCTTGCAAAGACACCTTTTCCGGCTTTATGGTGATGGTAGTTTAAACGAATTTATTGCCTTTTTGTAAGCGAACATCATTCACAAAATGGCGGATGTGTTGTTCATCTTCTTTGCGGCAAATCAGCAGCACTTCTTCCGAATCAACTACGATGTAGCCATCAAGGCCCTGCAAAATAGCCACTTTTCCATCGGGCATATTAACGATGCTATTCTGCGTATCGTACAGGAACACACTGTCGCCTTTCACAACATTGTCTTCTTCCGTTTTTGGCTGCTGGCCATATAAAGCACCCCAGGTTCCTACATCGCTCCAGCCAAAGTCGGCGCACAGTACATACACATTATCGGCTTTCTCCATAATACCGTAATCGATGGACGTATTTTGGCACTCCGAGTAAGTTTTGTTGATGAAAAAAACTTCGTCAGCCGTGCCGTACATTTTTTCACCTTTCGAAAACAGTTCGTGAATGTCGGGTAAGTGCTTTTTAAACGCTTCGCAAATCGATTGGATTGACCAGATGAAGATGCCCGAGTTCCAGTAAAATTCGCCGCTTTCGAGGAAAATTTTGGCCATCTCGAGATTGGGCTTTTCGGTGAATGTCTTCACTTTGTACAACGAATCGCTTTCACCATTGGCGACCTCGTTCTCAATTTGGATGTATCCGAAGCCGGTTTCAGGGCGGCTGGGCGGAATGCCTAAAGTTAACAGGGCGTTGTTCTTGCTGGCAAACGCAATTCCCTTTTGCAGTTGCGATTGAAACTCCGGTTCGTTCAGAATCAGGTGATCTGACGGAGCGACAACCATGGTGGCATCGGGGTTCATTTTTCTTACCCGGTTACTCGCATAAGCAATACAGGGTGCGGTATTTCGGCGTAGGGGTTCCAGCAAAATCTGGCTTTCCTGAATCTCGGGTAACTGCTCGAGAACTAATTCCTTGTAATCTTGATTGGTAACAATAATAAAGTTTTCAACAGGGCAAATGTGCTTAAACCGGTCGAAAGTCATTTGAATAAATGTGCGACCAGTACCGAGAATATCTAAAAATTGTTTCGGCATGGTGCTTTTGCTCAAGGGCCAAAAACGACTTCCAATACCTCCGGCCATAATCACACAATACGTATTTTCCATTCGTAAATCATTTGTACATTACAGACCAAAGATACCATAATTCAAAACGGATTTTGGGGTGCCGGGTAGGTATTTCAGAACATGCCGGGGCGCAGAAAGGGGCGAATTTGTTGGAAACGCTCGTTCTTCTCGGATAATTTGTACCTTTAGCATGACTTGAGAAGCCAAAGTAGGGTGACGATTGAACACGAAAAAGCTTCCTTTTTGAAATTGAAAACCGAAACAAACAGATAACTGTAGCATGAATTTCTTTTATCACGCCGGACGATATTTCTCCCTTTTAGCGAAAGTGTTTTCGCGGCCGGAAAGACATCGGATTTATTTGAAGCGCTTGTTTACAGAAATTGAAGCATTGGGGCTGGATTCCGTAGGGATTGTTGTTGTTATTTCCATCTTTATGGGTGGAATTATTACCCTGCAGCTGGCCTATAACATGGTCAATCCTTTTTTGCCGACCTACCTGGTCGGATTGGGAAACCGGGATACCCAGATCCTTGAATTTTCGTCGACCATTATGGCTTTAATTATGGCGGGGAAAATCGGTTCCAATATTACGTCCGAAATCGGAAGTATGCGGGTAACCGAGCAGATCGATTCACTGGAGATCATGGGTGTGAATCCGGCGAGCTACCTGATTCTTCCTAAAATTATAGCGGTCGTATTTATTTTCCCTTTCCTGTATGTCCTCAGTGTGTTCTTCGGGATCATTGGCGGGCTGCTTGTCGGACCCGGGGTAGGTGCGATTACGGCTGCTGAGTACCTGAATGGGGTTCAGTATTCGTTTGTTCCCTATTATGTTACCTTCTCGTTGATCAAGTCGCTGTTTTTTGGATTCCTGGTTGCTTCGGTTCCGGCCTATTTCGGTTATTTTGTTGAAGGAGGCGCTTTTGAGGTCGGAGCTGCCAGTACGCGAGCCGTTGTTAGCACCAACATACTAATTTTGGTGTTCGATCTAATTTTAACTCAATTGTTGCTGTAATGATCCGTGTTGAAAGTATCTATAAATCATTTGAAGGAAAGTCGGTTCTGCGGAATATCTCCACCGAATTTCTGAAAGGACAGACCAACCTGATTATCGGGCGAAGTGGCTCGGGGAAAACGGTTTTGTTAAAATCGATTGTTGGCTTGCACGAAGTTGATGAAGGGAATATCTTCTACGACGATCGGAACTTCACAATCATGAAGCCCAAGGTCCGGAAGAAACTTCGCCAGGAAATGGGCATGGTTTTTCAGGGGGGCGCTTTGTTCGATTCGCTGTCGGTGGCCGAAAATGTTCGTTTCCCGCTCGATATGTTTACGAACCAAACGCATGCTGAAAAGGAAAAACAAGTTGCTTTCTGCCTGGAACGAGTCAACATTAGCCCGGAAGCTTTCAACCTTTCACCTGCCGAAATTTCAGGTGGTATGCAAAAGCGGGTGGCTATTGCCCGGGCGATTTCTCTGAACCCAAAATATTTGTTTTGTGATGAACCCAATTCCGGTCTCGATCCGGAAACATCAATCGTGATTGACAGCCTGATTCATGAGATCACAACAGATCTGAATATTACCACCATTATCAACACCCACGATATGAACTCGGTGATGGAGATTGGTGATAAAATTCTGTTCATCAGCGAGGGTGAGATGTGCTGGGAAGGTAACAAAACAGAAATCCTGCATGCTGAAAATAAAAAGCTTCAGGAATTTGTGTTCGCTAACCGCCAATATAAAGAAATGCGCGATGCGCGTTTAGGAAATGAAGCTTAGCTTTATCCTTTCGGCGACAGTGTAATTACCGGTACAATCATCTCTTCCATTGATACACCTCCGTGCTGGAAGGTGTCGCGGTAATACTGCACGTAATAATTGTAGTTATTCGGATAAGCCAGAAAATCGTCTTTGCAGGCGAAAATAAACTTCGAGCTGACATTTCGGCCCGGCAAAAAAGCCTTCTCCGGTTGCGTAATTTCAAATACTTCCTTAGGATTGTAGTTCAGGTTTCGGCCCAGTTTGTAACGTAAATTGGTAACTGTTTCGCGGTCGCCCACTACTTTCAGGGCATTGTTTACCCGCACAGTTCCGTGGTCGGTCGTGACCACCACCTTAATCTTGTTTTCGGCAAGGCTTTTCAACAGGTCAAACAGAAAGGAATGGTTGAACCAGCTAAGTGTCAACGATCGGTAGGCTTTTTCATCGCTGGCCAGCTCTTTCATCACTTCCATCTCCGTGCGGGCATGCGAAATCATATCCACAAAGTTGAAGACCATGACCGACAAATCATTTTGCAGAATATTCGAAAGGGTCTCCTGTGATTTACGGATCGATTTCAGGCTGCCTACCTTTTCAAAATACAGCTTCTCTGTTCTTCCCATCCGGCTCATCTGTGCTTCGAGTAGTTCCCGTTCATGCGCATTTTTGTGTCCTTCATTGTCATCGTCGTCCCAATATTTCGGGTAAATGCGGGCGATCTCCGACGGCATTAAGCCGGCAAAAATAGCATTGCGGGCATACATGGTTGCCGTTGGCAAAATACTGTAATAAAGCTCTTCCTCTTCGGTAACGAAATATTGGTTGATCACTTTGCTGAGCACGCGGAACTGGTCGTAGCGCAGGTTGTCGACAACCAACACAAAGACTTTTTCATTTTTATTCAGCAAAGGAAAAACCTTATTGCGGAACAGATCGGGCGACAACAGCGGACGGTCGGCGTTATCCTTCTGAAACCAGCTGAGGTAATTGCTTTTGATGAAACGCGCAAAGTTACTGTTAGCCTCCAACTTCTGCATTTGGAGGATTTCGTCCATGGCTGAGTCCTGCGATTCGCTCAATTCCAATTCCCAAAATACCAGTTTGCGGTAGACTTCTTTCCATTCCTCGTGGCTGAGGCGTTCGTTCAGCAACATACCGATTTTGCCAAATTCGCTTTGGTAGGCCGATGTTGTTTTGCGGGTCACCAACTCGTTCGAATCAACATTCTTTTTGATCGATAACAGGATTTGTTTGGGGTTGACGGGCTTGATGAGGTAGTCTGCAATCTTCGATCCGATGGCCTGATCCATGATATCTTCTTCTTCACTTTTGGTGATCATCACTACAGGAACATTCGGCTCAATGGTTTTAATTTCGTTGAGGGTTTGCAGGCCGGTCAGACCCGGCATATTCTCGTCCAGAAATATGATGTCGAAATGATTGGTTCTCACTAAATCGATGGCATCGGAGCCGTTGGTCGATGTGGCTACGTCGTAGCCTTTTTGTTCCAGGAATATGATGTGTGGACGTAAAAGATCTATTTCATCATCTGTCCATAAAATTCGGATTGTCTTCATACAGCTTCAATCTAGATGAGGTAGGATCTTTTCCAATAACAAGATGCCCTACATTAATTTCGTTATTAAATGATGTATCCCTTCATCATATTCCGAATAATTGGTATTCGTAACCCCTCGAATCCCTTAATAATAACAAAATAATGCGAGCTATGCCGATACTTAACAAAGATTAACCCTTAATTCGCCAGGTAAACAGCTTTGTATAATTTCAGATAATCAGTTAAATCGGTGTTTTTAAGAAGGATGTCGTAGTTTGTTTTCGTTATTATAAAGTTTCGGTATTCCAATTCTCCCAGTGGCCCGTAAACATTGCTGTCGCGTACCATCCCTTTCAGGTAATCCATGGCCGAATCTTTTCCCGCGAAGGCAAAAACACGGATGATTAAATGTCCTGAATCGAATGGACGGGACTCAATTTTTAAGTTGCCTGAGGGGTCGGCTGCGCTGTTGTGCGCTTCAATGGCATCAAGCAATTTATCCTGATCAACAGCCTCAGGAACGAGCAGAATGAATTCATGTTCACCTTGTGTATCGGTGTTGAATGCTCCAGCATAAGCCGGTTTTTCTTCAACGGCTTCAACCGTTGTTTCCACTTGAGCTGCCGGTTGTGCCTGGTTGCTGATTGCCTGTCCGCTGATGTAATATTCGCGGAAGAAATCCATATAGTCGTCCACCGTCTTACCTCCCATCACTTTGATCAGGTTTTCGTCGCTGACAATAAAGTTACGATAGCTACGCTCACCCAGGTCGTTAAACAGGCTGCGGTCCGTAATTACCTTCCGGAAATAAGCCATCGCCTGTTTGGCCGAATTCAGTGGACTGACAGCCAATAACTGATATTCACCGAAGGCTTTCGTTGTTACAGTTAGATCCTGGTCCGAAAATTCATCTTTATTGAATTTACTGAACTGGCTGATCATACTTTTCAGGTTGAACTCCGTGTCTTTGACAGCGATGACAAAATTGTGCGGCGCGTCCGGCGTCCGGCTGTATAATTCTTGGCGGGTGTCAGGTTTCACCATCACAAAGCTGCCCCGTTCTTCCAATTGGAGTTCTTCCTCCAGTGCTTTAGCCATCAACTCTTCCGGTTCCGGAAGTTCATCTTCAGGGAAGTCTCCGCCAATGAAACGGCTATAGTTTTTCAGGAAGAACTTGAGGTAATCTTCGGTGTTGTGATCTGCTTTCAATTCCCGGTAATTGTATGTTGAGGTCACAAAGTTCACATAGTCAACACCTGTCAATGTTTTATAAACCTCTCGTTTGCGAATAATGGAACGGAAGTAAATGAGTGCCTGTTCTTTGTTTTGCAGCGAACGAACCGTCAGTAAGGTGGTGTTGGCATTCAGGTATTCTGTTTCAATATCGAAGTCGGTTTTCATGTAATGGTCGATGTTGTAATTGGCAATATCGAACTTCAACCGGTTGATATCAACATCGGCTGAACGATCAAATGCAATCACAAAATAGTGGATCAGTTCCTGGTCGTAGGAGAACTTGCCGTTAAACTCATCCTGAGCTGAAAGATCTTCAGCAAGCAACTCATCGTTGACAATTTCATTATTCAGGTATCCCGAGGCCACCAGCTTTTGGTAGTCGACCAGGGTACTATCAGAAATAAGTTTGCGAATTCGTTCCGCAACCGGTTTCACCGGTGATTTTGGGTAATCGGCCATATATTGATCCAGCAGCTGGCCAAAACGGTTGAAGTCGCTGCTTTCGCCCTGACCAATGGTTTCGATGAAGGCGATTTTCGGAATCAAGGTGCTGTCGGGTTCCATGGTCCTGGCTTGGGCGGCCAGTTGTCCGGCCTGGGCATAACTACCGGTTTGGTATAGGTTGAAAGCCTGCTGGTACAACCGGTTGATGCTGTCTTTGTGAGCTTCCAGTTCGATGAAATAATTCGGATTCACGAGGTATTGCGCATACTTGCTATCCGGATATTGATTGACAATCAGGTTCCGGTAATAATTGGATTTGCTGTCTTTACCGATTTTTGCGTACAAATCCCACAGTTCGAAATAAGTTGACAGTTGGTAAATATTGTTGTCGTAACGGTTCAGCAGTTCCTCGTATTCATCAATAGCCATCTGGTAATTCTGATAGTCAGTTTTGAATATGCGTCCTGCGTTAAACAAGGCATCGCGGATTAGGATGTTCGAAGCCCGCATGGACTCTTCAGTCAGCGGTAGATCCTGCAGGTAATATTCCCGGCTCAATTTGTCATTGATTCGCGGAACTTCGGCAACTTTTTGGGTGGTGTCCTCGGCTGCTTCAGCTAATTCATCAGATGGAAGTTCCGAAATCTGGCTCTTGTTTTTTCGTCTCCAGTTGTCTTCCAGTTTCCGTTTCCCCCAAGTTTGTTCAAATTCGTTTTTTCCGAGCGTCACCGTCGACGGGTTATAAAAGTACCAGCCCGAACCTTGTTTTTGGCTCAGTCCCAATCGCGATTGGTTCATCCGGTAAAAGTTGCGATCCATCTGTTCCTGGTTCTCCTGCTGTTTTCGACGCAGTTCCGCATCACGCTCTTCCTGAATCCAACCGGCAATCTTACTGTTTCGATCTGCATCGCTCATCAAAGCCAGCGTCTGCAAACTATCTTCCCGTTCAATGGTGAGTAAATTGTCGGTGAGCATGGTCAGACTTTGGTGACGATCAGAAATGAAGGCATAGTTCGGGTAATCGTCGTCGATGACCGACATGGCGCTGTCGTAATAAGCCCGTGAATCCCGGTAATTCTCTTCTTCAAAATAGATATCAGCCAGGGTGAGGCAGGAGAGCGCCCGTTGGAAATCGTTCGAAACACTGACTGCAGCTGATTTCCGGTAGTTGTCGACGGCTGAACTTTTGTCGCCGTGGCGGCTGTCGATTTTAGCCAGCGCATAATAGATTTGATCCTGGAACTCGACATTTTTTTCGTCCCGGAGCATCTTGTGCAAGGTCTTTTTCAGCTTTTCAATATCTTCCGATTCGGTGAATACGCCGGCAGCATTAATGCGGGCATTGAAGGCCATGATGTACGACGGATTCAGTTTGGCAACCTCCAGAAATGTTGCGACGGCCAGTTCGTTGTTCCCCGTTTCTTTGTATAACTGGGCCAATATGTATTTGTAGCGGGCCTTCTCTTGTTTTTTGAGCGGTTTGTTCAGGACACTCTTGAGTGCCGGAATGGTTTCTTCGTATTCGTATTGTTTCAAATGAAAATCAGCCATGGCCAACGAAAAGTCCTGATCCAGGTTTTTCGGGAAATCCATGCTGCCATCAATCTCTTTAATCACTTCCTGCGCTTCGGTGTAGCGTTCCTGTTCCGAGTAACAACGGATTAACCAAACTAAAGCTTCGTAGCGGGTTGGCTCTTCGGGGTATTTGCGAATTACATAATTGAAATTCTCCATGGCCTGGGGAAACTTCTTCTGGTAGAAATAGGCAACTCCCATCATGATGTAGCTATCGTCAACCCATACATTGTATTCATCTTTGCTGGCCAGGTTTTTATAGGCAGCAGTCCGGTTTTTTCGCCGCTTTGGCTTTTGCGTAACGGAGTGTATTTTGATGAGTTTCGAGGCTTTCTGAATGGCGTAGTCCATCTCGGAAGAAGCAATGAGTTCCGTTCCGCTCATGCTCGATTTGTAGACCGGAAGAATTTGGGTGAAGTCGTCATCAACCGATTGATCCATGCGCATTAATCCGGATTTGATGCTTTCTTTGCCATTAAAATAAATGTTGTAACGGGAAGTGACATTGTGATACGCACGGGTTACTGCCGTGTTTTTTTCAGTCGAACATCCGGCCAGGACGACGAACGTTAAAAGCAGCAAGAATTTATTTGAAAGAATCTTCTTCAATCCGGATTGTTTTAGCACTTTAGGATAAACTGAATATTGCTGATATTATTGCTTGTTACAGGCTAAAAACCGAATGAATTCCCCACCTTGTTTTCCCTTTGCCACTCGTCTTTTTGCTTGCTTACACAATAATACAAAAATAGGGTGAAAATGCAGGCTTTTTTATGTCCGGTTACGCTCGGGCAGTTCCTGGAATAGCCATCCTTCCCCGGAAGCTATGAACGGGTAATGTTCATTAAACTGTGTCAATTGCTTTTGCAGCGTTCTGCGAATTTAATAATCAACTCTTGCTTAACTTGCCCCCAGTAGGCTGGTTTAGCTGACTGAACAGGCAATGCTTAGATATTGCCCTGTTTTAACGAAGGTGATGCCGGTATTTTCGGAAACAAAAACTCCCGCAACCAACTTATCGCGGGTTGCGGGAGTGCTGTAGTGCTATTTTAAGTTGAAGTGTCCTTATTTGCGGCTTACCTTCACTTTTTTAGTCGGATCTTGTTCGGCATTGCGGCGTTCAACTTCCCGAATGGTATTGGCTGCCAGTTCAAGGAAGGCTTTGCCCATCGGTGAATGCTCGTCTGAAGCAACGGGGGTACCTTCGTCGCCACCTTCGCGGATGCCCTGTACAATGGGGATTTGTCCGAGTAATGGGATTTGCAGTGCTTCGGCTAAATCTTTTCCGCCATCCTGTCCGAAAATGTAGTATTTGTTATCGGGCAGTTCTTCGGGGGTAAACCAAGCCATGTTTTCAACCAAACCTAATACAGGTACATCGACCGATTTACTGCGGAACATGCTCACGCCTTTCACGACGTCGGCCAGCGCCACATCCTGCGGTGTGGTTACGATGATGGCGCCCGTAACCGGAACGGTTTGTACCAGGGTAAGGTGAATGTCGCTGGTACCCGGAGGAAGATCGATGAGCAGGTAATCGAGCTCGTCCCAAAAACCATCTTTGATTAGTTGTTTTAAGGCATTCGAAGCCATCGGGCCGCGCCAAACCAAAGCGTCCTCTTGTGAGACGAAGAAGCCGATCGACAACATCTTCACGCCAAACTGCTCAACCGGGTGAATCATTTCTTTGCCATCGACAACCAATCCTGCCGGACGCTCGCCTTCAACCCCAAACATTTTAGGGATAGACGGACCGTAAATATCGGCATCGATTAAGCCAACTTTAGCGCCTGTTTTGGCTAAAGAGACAGCCAGGTTAACCGAGATGGTTGATTTTCCGACACCACCCTTACCAGATGATACGGCTATAATATTTTTTACTTTGGGCAAAATGGGGCGTTCCATCTGGTGAATTGCTTTTGCCGTGATGTTTCCTCTAATTTCAATATCGGAACCCAGTTCCTGCATCAAAATGTCTTCGCAGGCTTTGATGACCACTGGAATATTCTGATCGTCGGAACGCTGAAAGACCAGTGAAAAAGTGATTTTTTTCCCGGCGAGACGGATTTCCTGAACCATATCCATGCTGACGATATCTTCTTTCGAGCCCGGATAGAGCACCTTGCGTAAGGTGTCGGTTACATTTTTCGGAACAATTATTTTGCGTGGTGCTTCACTCATACTAGTTTATTTTGCGATGTCGCTTATGCGGCAAAATTTATTATCAATTTGCTGCGATTGCTTTTGCAGCTATTTATTCCATTTCCAGTTCTTTCACAGGATCCCAAAACACCTGTTCAAAGTTGACGATCTGGTTGTCTTCGACCCGGATTCCTTCGCTTGCCAAAAGGTCTTCCATGGTTGAGGATCCGCCGAAGTGGTGTTTCCCGGTCAGCAGGCCTTTGGAGTTCACAACCCGGTGTGCAGGAACATAAACTGACTGCGAGCCGGCTTTGTTCATTGCCCACCCCACCATTCGGGCCGATTGTCCGGTACCCAGGTAGCGGGCAATTGCGCCATAGCTGGTTACCCGTCCTTCAGGAATCAGGCGCGCTACCTGGTAAACCATGTCGAAGAAATCACTCATGCCTATTCGCGTGCCGATCTTCCGAAACTTCGGTAAGGATCTTTTTCAATTTCAACGTCGGGCTCGCGCAAAGGCTCGTTATGATTGATTTTGAAAGCCAGGTATTTGATGTCGATTCCACGTTCGCGCCATTGTTTTTCGTAAAAGGTTTGAATGGAAAGAACATCAGTCAGCAGTTCGGATTGGTAAATGTTTTCGATGTTCGAGATGATCTCGAACCCATTTTCCTTCACCATCTCAAGCGTATATTGGTATTGAAAATTACTGTCTGTTTTCAGGTGAATGATACCACCCGGAGCCAGAATTTCCCGGTATTTCTCCATGAAGTTTGTGGCTGTCAACCGGCGGCGGGTGCTTTTCATTTGCGGATCTGGAAAGGTGATCCAGATCTCCTGCACTTCGCCCGCTGCAAAAAACTTGTCGATGATTTCGATGCTTGTTCGCAGAAAGCAAACATTGGAAACCTGATTTTCGATGGCTTTCTTGGCCCCGTTCCACATACGGGAGCCTTTAACGTCGACTCCGATGAAATTATTTTGCGGCAGAAAGCGAGCCAGCGAAACAGCGTATTCGCCTTTACCACAACCCAGCTCAAGAATCAGAGGCTGGTTATTTTTAAAAAAGTCGGTGTTCCATTTGCCTTTCAACTCGTGATCGGCCTGGTCGGGATGCTTCATGGGTGATTGCACCACATTGGTGAAACGCTCCATGTCGGCAAATTTCTTCAGTTTATTCTTTCCCACAACTCGTGTCTAATTTAGTCCCTTTTTTCAATTCGAATGCCAATGTCCCTGATTCCCTTGAGCGTTTCGGATCGCATGCCTTGCTGGATCGAAAACTCGTATTTGCCGGGAAGCGGGAAGTAAATGTTGTCCTTGTAGGTAAATTGGTTGTCAAACAAATCACCGATTCCGCTTCCGGTCCATTTCCCGGAAGGATCGGCCAGCTGAAATTCCAGCGTGTCAGTCAACAAGGTCCCGTCGGGCGATTTGATGTGTACAAAAAGCCAGAGGTTGCTGAATTGATAATCCCCGCTATTGCGAACGTTCAGGTAGAGATTGTGGCTACTTAGGGTATCTTCAAACTCAACAGTGAATACAACCAGCGAGTCTTTGTTCCAGCCGGAAGTGTCGAGCGATTGATACGCTTCGAATTCCTTTTGGCGATCGCAAGCGAGTAATACCGCGAAAAATAGGACGATAATTAACCAGAATTTGAACTTCATGGAAAAATCTAATGTGTTTTTTGTGTTGAAATGTCGGAATTAAGCTTTCGGATTTCTATTTCTACGTCGGTTACCCGATGAACGCCGGCTTCTGTTTGCGTCGCTGCCGGTATTCTCCGTTTTTTCAGCAACATTCTTGTTACCATTACTGCGCTCATTTCGAGGACCACCCGTATGCTCTGGTCTCCTTGGTCCGGAGGTCCGTTTCTTTTTCCGGCTTCTTTTGGGCTGGTCGAAACGGGTAAGACTGTCTTCTGACAACACATCCGCAAACTCTTTTGGTTTGGCGGCAGCTTTCAGCGCTTCAGTTCCGTCAAGCAGCGTTTCGGGGCGGCGACCTTTCTTATTCTGCAGAATAATCTCCTTCACTCGGTCTACGGGTACAGCTTGCGGACCGGTAGCGTTTTGTCCGCTACCGATGTAGTACATGATCCGGTTGAAAATATCTGTTTTAAAGAAGTAGTATTGTCCGGCTTCGGTTTCCAGCGGAATATTGTTTGGCGGGAAATCCCTTTGTGCGTCAATGTATGAATCGACCTCGTAGTTGAGGCAGCATTTCAATTTACCACATTGGCCTGCCAATTTCTGCGGGTTAAGCGATATTTCCTGGTAACGGGCAGCGTTAGTTGTTACCGAAACAAAGTTGCTCATCCAGGTGGCACAGCAAAGTTCGCGTCCGCAAGGTCCAATACCTCCGATACGACCGGCTTCCTGGCGTGCACCGATTTGTTTCATTTCGATCCGGATCCGGAAATTCTCGGCCAACACTCTAATCAGCTGGCGAAAATCAACACGGCCTTCAGCGATGTAATAAAAAATAGCTTTGGTTTTGTCACCCTGGTATTCCACATCACCAATCTTCATGTCCAGCTGTAAGTCGAATGCGAGTTGGCGCGAGCGGATCATGGTCTGGTGCTCCATGCTGATGGCTTCTTTCCACTTTTCGATATCGACCTGCTTGGCCTTGCGATAAATTTTGCGGAAATCACCGTTTATCAGCTTCACCTTGTGCTTCTTCACCTGGTGTTTAACCAATTCACCTGTTAGGCTTACAACACCAATATCGTGACCGGGACTGGCTTCAACAGCAACAATGTCACCGATTTTCAGTTTCAGGTTGTTGCCGTTTCTGAAATATTCTTTGCGGGTATTTTTAAATCGAACCTCAACAATGTTGTCAGCAGTAGCCATATGAACTACATCGCTCAGCCAGTCCCGAACTTCGAGCTTGGAGCAAGTTCCGGCAGAACCTTTGCAACATCCGCGGTTGATTGAATAATTATCTTCCATAGTTGATTTATTAGTTCTGAACGCCTTAGGCAATAATAGATGCCTATGACAAACAGGCTTCAAAAATAATCATAATTGCTGACAAACAAGCCGCAAATTCGATGCTTTGCATTTTATACAGCATGATACTTGTCAGCGTGGGCTGGCCCGGGAATTATTTTCGGATGAGTTTAACGATGCGCAGTGCCATATCGGTGAAAATAATTTTGGGATTGCCATTCATGCTGATGTGTAAGATCGACCGTTCAATCTCTTCGGTAATGGGCATGATGTTCCGTTCGTTAATGAAGGGTGAAAAGCGCGAGGAGAAGGCTTGTTCTTCTTCGTCCATGTATACCAGTTGCGGGTTGTTCAGGTTGTTGATGAAGTTTTCGCGAACCTGCCCCAGGGTGTATTGCAGGAAACTTTTTTGGCGTTCGCGACCAATGTTTGACAGTTCTGTCACCCACGAAAATAAGTCGAGAAACTTACGTCCATAGGTGAGGCGCATGAGTTCTTTAAATTTTTCGAGGTTGTACCGGTCCTGATTTTCCGGATTCAGCAGTTGCAAGGCTTTCCGGTAGTTGCCTCGACTCAGATGGGCAATGCGTGTCGTGTTTTTTCCTTCAGCGTCTGGGAGTTCGTTCAGGCGTTCAACCAACTCATGCTCATCTATAGCCGGAACTTTGGTGAGTTGGCAACGCGAACGAATGGTCGAGATGAGCTGTTCTTCATTCTCGGAAACAAGTATGAAGAGCGTTTTGGATGGCGGTTCCTCAATCATTTTCAGGAGCTTGTTCGAACACGACTGGTGCATTTTTTCAGGCATCCAGATGATCATCACTTTGTATTCCGATTCGTAGGATTTCAAATTCAGCTTCCGGATGATTTCATCACTTTCCTGGGTGTAGATCATGCCCTGAGCGTTATCGGTTCCAATGAAATTAAACCAGTCTTCCTGGCTAAAATAGGCACCGTTGAGAATCATTTTCCGCCATTCTTCAATATAGTCGGTACTAACCGGATCTTTGAATTTGGGCGATTTGACAACCGGATAAACAAAGTGAAGGTCGGGGTGGGCCAGACGCGCATATTTTTTGCACGACGGGCAGCTACCACACGAATCGTCGGCCTGCTTGTTGGTACACGACACATATTGGGCATAAGCCAACGCCAACGCCAGGTTTCCGGATCCCTCGGGCCCGGCATATAGCTGAGCATGACTAATCCGTGATTCGTTGATGGTTTGAATAAACCGCTTCTTGATTGCTGACTGGCCAATAATATCGCGAAAAAACATAGGCTGATTTTAGAGTGCAAGCAAAAATAAGAAAATTAAACAAGGCAAAAGGAAAAACGTAGAAAGGCAAAAAGAAATTGCGGCCCACTGATTGAATCCTTCGTTTGACAAGCGATGACAACTGAGCGATGATCCGTGAAAGCAAAATAGTCACCGGACAAGAGCATATCGGCTGTTTGCTTTCATTACCTCATTATTAATAAATGACCAATTAGAAGATGGAGCCGAAAGCGCAAACTTTTCTTTTTTGTATCTTTGGAGCCGTATCAAAAAGAACCTAAAAATAATCTATTATGCAGACAATTGAATCGTATGATTTCAAAGGCAAAAAGGCGTTAATCCGTGTTGACTTTAACGTTCCTTTGAATGAAAATTTCGAGATCACTGATGATACCCGTATGACTGCTGCGGTACCTACTATTAAAAAAGTAATTGAAGCTGGTGGTTCTCCTATTATCATGTCTCACTTTGGTCGTCCGAAAAACGGTCCGGAAGATAAATTCTCCATGAAACACCTGGTTGCCCATTTGGCCGAATTGTTGGGTGTGGATGTGAAATTGGCTCCTGATTGTGTTGGTGCAGAAGTTAAAGCTTTGGCTGAAGCATTGAAACCGGGTGAAGTATTGTTGCTGGAAAACCTGCGTTTCCACAAAGAAGAAGAAAAAGGTGACGAAGCTTTTGCCGGTCAGTTAGCTGAATTGGGTGACTGCTGGGTAAACGATGCTTTCGGAACAGCTCACCGTGCTCACGCATCAACTGCTGTGATCGCTAAATTCTTCCCAAATGATAAATTGTTCGGTTATTTGGTGAACGACGAAGTGTCGAACCTCGATAAAGTAGTTGCTAACCCTGCACGTCCGATGACTGCAATCATGGGTGGTGCTAAAGTTTCGACTAAAATTACAATCATCGAAAACATGTTGGATACGGTAGACAACCTGATTATCGGTGGTGGTATGATCTTTACTTTCGTGAAAGCTATGGGTGGTAACATCGGTGCTTCATTGTGTGAAGATGATTACCTGGAAATGGCAAAAACGATTATCGCAAAAGCTGAAGCTAAAGGTGTGAACCTGGTGATTGCTGAAGACTGTGTTGCAGCCGATAAATTTGCCAACGACGCAAACACCGAAGTTTGCCTGACTAAAAACATCAAAGATGGTTGGTTAGGTTTGGATGTTGGTCCTAAAACAATCGCTACTTTCAAAGAAGTGATCGGTAACTCAAAAACTGTTCTTTGGAACGGTCCTGCCGGAGTATTCGAAATGGATGCTTTTGCTGCCGGTACTAAAGCGATTGGTGATGCCGTTGTTGAAGCAACTAAAAACGGTGCTTTCACCCTTGTGGGTGGTGGTGATTCTGTTGCTGCTGTTAACAAATTTGGTATTGCTGATCAGGTTTCTTACATCTCTACCGCTGGTGGTGCTATGTTGGAAACATTGGAAGGAAAAGTTCTTCCTGGTATTGCTGCTGTTCGCGGTTAATTCAAACAAACATGACAATCGATATAGAAGGTTCGGGCTTTGGCCCGGACCTTTTTTTGTTTGGGAGGTCGATGTCGTAGCGTAATTGATTTAGACCTTCAGTTAAATAAGCTTACTGTTTGTTAAATACTCCCGGATTTACAGAACAGTGGTTTACCTTTAGTAGAAAAATGTGATGATTAGACCTTTGTTGATCCTGTTGATCTGCGTCTTCTCTTCTATTGAATTGAAGGCGCAAATAGAATCGACCGGAATTCAGAACGACAGCATCAGGATTCCAATTGGCGGGAATTTATTGCCGGTTCACAGTTTAACTATCCCATCGGGTACTGGAGTTGATTTGTCGGCCCAGTTTAGCCTGTTGCCTTCAGCCAGTGTCCAAACATCGTTTTCAATGGCTGATTTGTCAGAGCGCTCAGTCGCTGGTTGGCCCGTTTATCCGGGTTTGGCCGACCTTAAGAATTATGGGGGAACGATAGGGGAATGGTATTATAAGCAGCAATTCGGTTTCGCCTATGGTGTATTTTTAAGCCAGCAATCGGGTTATTCCTTTTCTTCTACTGAGTTGGGAATTGGGACAAGCATCCTGTTGCGATACCGGCTGGCCGAGCAACTTCAGTTCTTGGTGTGGGGGCAGTATTTTACACCATTAGCGGAACGGGATCCTGTACTCAAATTGCCTTTCATGTTCAACCAGTCGAAAGCTGGATCGGCTATACAGTATTCACCAGACGACAAGTCGAAATTTCAAATCGGAGTAGAATATGAGTACGATCCACAGGATAAATCCTGGAAGGCGGAGTCAGGAGGAAAGGTGCAATTTAAGTTTTAGTTTGCGATCCGGTTTGACAGCTGTCTGAGTTTCAATGGAACAAAGACAATAAAGTCAGCGCCCGTTAACCGGAACGCTGATTCATATCTTATTGGCCTATTGACCGGGTGACTTCGAATAAGACAACTGACACAGTTTAATGAACATTACCGAACATTCCCGTGAGTTAAGCGACATTACTCGCAAATCAAATGACAAAACTCGTGAGTTAAACGACAAAACTCGTGAGTTAAACGACATTACTCGTGAATCAAATGACATTACTCGTGAATCAAATGACAAAACTCGTGAGTAAAGCGACATTACTCGCGAGTTAAGTGACAAAACTCGTGAGTTAAGTGACATTACCCGCGAATAAAGTGACAAATCCGGACGTAAAAAAGCTGAAGCGAGAAAGCAAAAAGGAAGCGTTGTATATGAAAAGGTCAAATTCTAGCTATTATACTTTCATAAAGTAAATATTCTGGCCGAAAAATGATAACTTGTAAACAAAAACCATGAATAAGACAGAGAGAGCATTAACGTGTTTTAATCACTTTAACTGTTGTCAGGCCGTTTTAAGTGCCTTTAATGAGGAATTAGGATTGGATGATTCGATGAGTTTGAAGTTGGGTGCCGGATTTGGCGGTGGCATGAATTGCGGTGAGACCTGCGGGGCCGTAACCGGAGCTTACCTGGTTTTGGGAATGGCGCTGGGCGAACCGACCAGCGACGCGGAAGCGAAAGCCCGGACCCGCCAGCACATCTTACATTTCAATGATCAGTTTTGCAAAGAGCAGGGGAGTTTACTCTGTAAGGAATTGCTCGGTGTTAATATTTCGTTGGACGAAGGTCGCCAGTTTGCAACCGAGAATAACCTGTTTGAAATCCGTTGCCCGAACTTTGTAAGCACTTCAGTCGGGATACTGGAAGAACAATTGGCAGGAAAAAAGAAAGGTGTTTAAGTACGAATATCTAAACACCCTTCAAACATGCTATTTCAGGATTATTCTTCTATTTCGGCTTTGTCACGCAAGCTGTCTTCCGGTAACATGCCCAACAGTTTTTTCACGCGGTAGTTAATGCGAATCGTCAGCATGTACATGACCGGCGAAATAATCAGCGTCAGGAAGGTTGCGAAAGTGAGCCCGAAAATAACGGTCCACGACATTGGTCCCCAGAAAGCTACGGTCTCGCCACCGACTGAGAAATCGGGTTTGAAATCGGTAAACAAGGTGAAGAAGTCGAAATTGAGGCCTACAGCCAACGGAATCAATCCGAGTACTGTTGTAATTGCCGTGAGCAACACCGGGCGTAGCCTGGTTTTTCCGGCATGCACGATACACTCCACTTCATCATGAATACTCAGGAAGGCTTTTTCTGAAAGTCCGAGTTCTTCGCGCCTCCGTTTGCGCAGTAAGTCGATGTAATCGACCAGCACAATCCCGTTGTTTACGACGATTCCTGCCAGCGAAATAATTCCGATTCCGGTCATGATCACCACGAATTCCATGTGGAAGATACCCAGGCCAAGGAATACCCCAATGGTACTGAAGAGTACGGTCGTCATAATGATCAATGGCCGGATGAAAGAGTTGAACTGCGTAACCAGGATCAAGGTAATCGACGCCAGTGCAATCAACAGAGCCATGATCAGGAAGTTGCTGCTTTCGGCCTGCTCTTCCTGCTCCCCGGTAAACTTCAGCGTGTACCCGCGGGGAAGTTCATAATTGCTCAATACCTGGCGGATTCGGGCGTTAATTTCGTTGGCATTGTAGCCTTCGAGCACATTCGACGAAACGGTGATTGTCCGTTTGTTGTTGATTCGGTTGATCTTGTCGTAAGTTGTCGAATATTCGAAAGATGCTACAGCAGAGATCGGAATTTTGTTGCCTTCAGAAATAATTTTCTGGTTCATCAGGGTCGATACGTCATTGCGGTATTTTTCGTCGAGACGAATGAAGATGTCGTATTCATCCTCGCCATCTTTATAGTCGCCCACATCGTAGCCGTAAAGCGCATGACGAAGTGCCAGGCCAATTTGGCTGGTCGACAGTTCGTATAGCCGTGCTTTCTCCCGGTTGATTTTGACAAGCATTTCCGGTTGACTGGTGTTGATGTCTAATTTCAGTCCTTCAATGCCAGGGATGCGGTCAGCATCGATCTGTTGAATCACTTCGTCCGTAATTTTCAGCAGTTGGTCAAACTTGTCACCGCTCACCTCAATGTTAATTGGCGCGCCAACCGGTGGACCGTCATCTTGCTTTTCAACATAGACTTTGGCGCCGACAAAGCCTTTCAGGTTTTTCGACAAAAGTGCCATGATATCAGTGGTGTTGATGCCATGACGAAGTTTAAATTCTTCAAATGAAATCGAGATCAGTGATTTGTTCGGGCTTGAGCTTGAAGAGCTTTCAAACATGGTGCCTTTGCCGCTACCCACATTTGTGGTCACCGATTTCACGATATCCTGGTACGGTTCGAGCGTCTCCTTTACAATTTCCTCAACCTTCCGGGTCAGCTGATCTGTCTTTTCAATGGATGAACCCAAGGGTAACTCGGAGGTCACAAAAATGGTTTGCGGTTCGGTTGAAGGGAAGAAGACGAGTTCGGGATTGGTTGTGTAATAGAAGCCGATTGACAGGAACATCAGCAAGACTGTTCCCGTGAAATACACCAGTGGTTTCTTTCCGGTGATGGCAAATTTGAGTTGTTTTTCGTAGAAGTTTTCGAGCCATACCAGGAATTTATTCTGAAACCAGCGCGCCAGTCCCCTCAGGGCGATGGCGTTCAGGATCATCAGCAGGGCAACTAAAGCCAGTATGTTGGCGAACCAAAATACGCGCAAAAAGTAAAATGGAAGTGAAAGAAGCACGATGATTCCGGCATTGCGCAGAATTCGTTTAACGTTGGCTTTGCGGTCAATATCTTCAATTTTCATGAAGCCTGCGATGAAGGGAGGAGTTAGCACCAAAGCGACAAACAAAGAGGAAGCCAGTACGATGATCAGCGTTTCGGGCAGGATCTTCATGAATTCACCCATAATTCCTTCCCAGAAAATAAGGGGAAAGAAGGCGGCCAGCGTCGTTAAGGTGGAGGAGATAATGGGGAAGGCAATTTCACTTACACCTCGTTTCGTTGCGGTTAATGCAGAGTAGCCTTGCGAGTGCAGGCGGTAGACGTTTTCAACAACAACAATCGAGTTGTCGACCAACATCCCCAAAGCCAAAATCAGACTGAACAGAACCATGTTGTTCAGCGAAATCCCCATTTGCTGAAGGATAACGAACGACAGGAACATGGACATGGGGATAGAAAGTCCCGAAAACAACGCATTTCGGAAACCAAGGAACAGGAACAAGACGAAAATTACGAGCAGCATCCCCAAAATGATACTGTTCTCCAGGTTGGCAATCTGGTTGCGGATGTACAAGGAGTTGTCGTCAGTAATCCGCACATCGAGGTTGGCAGGCAAATAGCCGCTTTTTTGATGTTCCTTGATTAGTTCGCTTACTTTATCGGTAGCTGCCAGGATGTTTTCACCACTTTTTTTCGTGATCGAAAGCGTCACAACCGGCTTTTCATCCAGCCGCGATTCGGTCGATCGCTCTTTGTAACCATCAACGACATTGGCGACGTCGCGGATGTAAACCGGTTTGCCGCTATTCACCTTGATGATGGTGTTGGCAATCTGGTTCATGTTGGTATAATCGGCCTGTGTGCGAATGACCCGCCGAATTTCGTCCGATGTAAATTCACCGGCACCCATGGTCAGGTTTTCCATTTGGATGGCTGTGGCTACATCCTGAAAAGTCAGTCCGCTGGCTTCCAGTTTGTAGGGGTCAACATTGATCTGAATTTCACGCTCATCCACCCCTTTCAGGGTAGCTTCCGAAATTTCGTTTAGTCCTTCAAATTCATCCTGTAAGGTTTCGGCGAATTTTCGAAGGTCGCGCAAGCTGAAGTCTCCACTTAAGTTGACGTTCATGATCGGGAAGGCTGAAAAATCGAGATCTTGTACCAATGGTTCAATATCTAAATCGTTGGGTAGTTCCGTTTTCGATTTATCGACGCGGTCCTTTACATCCTGCAGTGCTTGTTTAACTTCCACACCGGTATTAAATTCCACGATGATAATACTGACATCCTGGTACGATGCCGACGAGACTTTCTTCACACCTTGCAAACCTTTGAGTTCTTTCTCAATGGGGCGGGTAATAAAGTTTTCAATATCGACCGGCGAATTACCGGGGTATATCGTCTGTACAAAAATGGTAGGAATCACGATCTCGGGGAAGAGTTCGCGAGGCATTTTGTTGTAGGAAAATATGCCGGCAAATACCAAAAGGGCAGTAAGAATATAAACCGTGGTTTTGTTCTTAATGGCCAGGTAGGTCGGCTTAAATTTCCGGGTGATATGCTGACTGTTGTCAGCTTGTTTTTCCTTATCCTTAGACATATGCTGAGATTTCAAGATTGAATCAGGTTGATAAATGCTTAGTATTTTACAGGAGTGCCGTCAATGACCTGATCAAATCCTTCAGAGATAACCAGCATTCCTGCTGCGATTCCTTCGGTAATTTCAGTCATGTTGTTGTTTGAAACACCAGTCTTGATGTACACTTTTTTCGCTTTTTTCACGTCTTGCGAATCGTCAACAACAAAAGTGTATTCTCCTTTAAAGTCATGTTTCACTAAAAGCGAAGGCATAACAATGGCTGAATCGGCCACATAGTCCCGGATTTTCAGAATCGAGATCATGTTGGGTTTAATCAGGTTATCCTTATTGTCTACATTGAGGCGAACACGAAAGGTGCGGTTGTTGGGATCGATGTAGTTTCCAATCTGATCGATCTTTGAGGTGAGTTGACGGTCGATAGCCGGAAATTCAACCACGACGTTTTCTTTTTTGTCGACCTTGGTCAGATAGGTTTCAGCAATGTCGCCGTAGATTTTTATTTTGTTGATGTTGACAACCCGGGCAAAAGGGATCTGTGGTCCTGCAATCTCGCCATTCTTCAGGAAGATCATATCAACAGTTCCGTCAACAGGAGATTTGACCTGAGCCATGTCTTTTTGTGCCAGCAGGCTTTCCAAACGACGTTCCATCGACTCCTTATTACTTTTCGCCTGAATGAATTGAATCTCGGAACCAATTTTCTGATCCCACAGGTTCTTTTGACGATCGAAAGTGGTTTGTGCGAGCTCCAGACTGATTTTGGCCTCTTCAATGTTTTGTTCCAACATGTCTGTATTTAGCGATGCCAGTTTCGTGCCTTTCGTGACGAACTGTCCTTCTTTCACCAGTATTTCAGTGATAATTCCGCTACCTTCCGGGCTAACATTAACTTCCTGATCAGCTTCAACTTTTCCGGTAACTTCGATAAAGTGTTCGAAAAGTTGCTGCTGCGCTGTAGTGGTTTTTATGTTGATGTACTCAATGTCACGATCGGCATCCAATTCATCTTCCAGTTGCGTGATTTCTATTTCCAGCTGTTGTTTTTGTTGTTTCAACTCAGACAATTGCTTGCGTTTGGCTTCGGGGCTGTTGTCAACTGTTCCGGAGCAGGAAGCCATAAGCAGGCTGATTCCGGCAATAAACAGCAGGTTAATGTTTTTCATGGTGTAAGATGTATTTGTTTTCATGTTTCTAATTTCCAATAGCAGTGTCTAAATTAATTTTAGCATTAAAGAGTTGCATGGCTGAAGCAACCCAGTCTGATTGTGCAGTGATGAATTGACTTTCGGTAACTGCCAGATCGGAGCTGGTTATAATTCCGTTAGCATATTTAATTTTGGACTTTTCGAAGATCCTTTCGGCCAGTTCTTTATTGTCGGCAGTGTTGACAAATTGGTCAACAGCGCTTTCCAGGTCTGCAACTGCCGTGAGGTATTCCATTTGCAATGATTGAGCAGCCTGGAGCTGATCATTTTCTGCCTTTTCCAGTTCGAAGCGGGCTTGTTTCACTTTAGCCATTCTCATGCCGGAAGAAAAGATCGGGACAGAAATATTGAGTCCCCACATAGAGGATGGGAACCAGGGAACGTTACTTTTGAACAGGTTCCAGCTGTTTCCGTAAGCGGTCTTGTTATAAGTATAAAATGCGCTGACTGTTGGCATATAAGCCGATTGTTCCAATTTCAACAATTTGTCCTGGCTTAGTCTTTGCGAATCCAGTAAGCGGTAGTCGATGTGATTGGTGTAGTCGAAAACAGTTGTGTCTTCTTTTTCCAATAGAAGCGGATTCAGGAAAGTGGCGATATCGTCAGTCAACCCAATCGGCGTATTGACATCAACGCCCATCGTGTATTTTAAAACCATTTCGGCAACCCGAATTTCGCGTTCCGCTTTGATAATTGCGTTTTGCGAATTTTGAACAATCAATTTAAACTGCTCGACATCCTGCTCTTCAACCAAACCATTTTCAAACATCGCTTTTGTGTCAGCATATTGTTTCTCGTTATTAGCCAGGTTTTCCGATAGAATGCTCGAATTTTCATGGGCAACCATGGCGCCGTAATACGCCTGTTCAACCGCATGTAGTATTTCTATTTCTGTTTTCTCTTTAGCCTGATCTGACAGTTGCAGATAAAGCTTTGCTGAGCTCACCCCGACAATGTAAGATCCGTCGAATATCTTTTGATCAACGGTGAAGCCGAAGTCGGAGTTGAATTTTTGTCCGAAAGTAACTTCAATGTAGTCACCGGATTCACCGCCGACAAAATCAGCCGGGATTAGCTGAACAGGTAAGTTCAGGTAATTGGTGTAGTGCGCCGATCCCGAAACCTGCGGAAGACCCGAGGCAATGGTTTCCCATACTTTTTTCTTCGCTGACTCAACGTCGAGCGAACTGTTGCGAATCGTATAGGAGTTTTGCCTGGCATATTCCTTCGCTTCGAACAGCGAGAACCTGAGTGTGTCCTGCGCCGACGCTGCTCCCGCCGTGATGAGTAAAATGGCAATCAAAAGAGATTGTCGAACTCTAGTTTTCATTTTGAATGTTGTTTAATTGTTGTTTGTAGTATTTCAGTCCGTATTCTGTGCAAATAGCATGAAATTGATAATCAATTACTTTATCGAAAAGGTCAATGCTGTGTATCTCTTCTTCCGAAAATAAACCCAAATCAGGGTTGAATAGAAACAAGAAACGTCCAACAGCCAGGCGCGCCACAAAATGAGCGTCAATTTCTTCCCTGAAAATGCCCTCTTCTTTGCCTTGTTTAATCAATGCCAGGTTGTCCTCATAGATCTTACCGCGTTTAAATTGTTGGATCTTTTCATTGATTTTTGGGTAAAACCGGCGAAGGTCATGCTCAAGGTTATTTTGAAGCAATTTGTTCAGGTTGAGCATGTGTGCCCTGATTTTGATCACTTTGTCGATCGCATTTAGTCCGTCGTATTCCAGGAGGTTGAACTTTGGATTACAGACAAAGAACCTGTCTGTGAATTGATCAATCAGTGTCTCTTTATCCTTGAAATTTTGGTAAAGCGTTTTTTTTGAGATACCTACTTCATTGGCGATATCGTCCATTGTAACACTCTTTATTCCGTATTTGAAGAATAAATCAGCTGCTTTTTCAAGAATCAATTCTCTTTTTTCGTCAATCATAGCTGCAAATATAGGAGCAAATTTCGATTTTGGAAACTCCAAGAACGTTAAAAGTTTCCAAAGTTTTTGTAAATTTTATGTTCGTGTACTTGTTCGAATCCGAAAGCAAACTTAGGTTGATTTAGCTGTTGAATACGTGCATGAATCGGCTAACGACGAAATAAATCGAGGAGAGAAAGAAATGTGGTGGTTTAAGGATTTTGTTCCTAAACGAGGGAGGATAGTAAGAATTCAGCAATCTTAAGGTCTGACGGCTGAGTAATCTTGATATTTTCCGGATTTCCTTCGACCAGGTTAATGGTTACACCCATGGCTTCGCATACCGAAGCATCATCGGTAAAAAATGAAGATTCCTCCTGCTCGAATGCCTGTTTGATCAGATCGATTTTGAACGTTTGGGGCGTTTGCACCAGGCGGAAGTTATTTCTGTCAGCGTGTTTACTGCCCGTCGTCGAAATTTCACGGATCGATTCAATGACCGGAGTAACCGGCAATGCATTTCCTGATTTTAGGGCTGTCTTCTCACAATTGGAAATTGTTTGGTTGGAAACCAGGGGCCGAACGCCGTCGTGGATAAACACAATACCACTATTCGGTAGCTTGTTGAGTCCGTTTTTCACGGATTGGAAACGCGTGTTTCCCCCCGCAGTAAGTTTATGCGGAATGGAAAAATGATGTTGAGTGCAAAGGTTCTCCCAATACGAAAATTGGGCTTCCGGCAGAACTAAGCATATCTGGATGCTATCGTCGTAGTTTTTAAAGCGTTCAATCGTATGCATGAGTGTCGGTTTCCCATTCAATAAAAGAAATTGTTTCGGAATATCGGAGCCCATTCGTGAGCCGCTTCCACCGGCAACTATTAATGCAAACTTTTCCATCGTTGTAAATGTTGCAAGCAAAAATAGCAATACATTTAGAGTTCGCTTCACGATTGCTGAATTAAAATAAATACAAACAAGAACATGCAAACACTACTTCAATTTTTAAAAGAGCTTAAGCAGAACAATAACAAGGAGTGGTTCAATGATCACCGGAAGGAATACGAAACGGCGAAAGAGCAGATGCTTTTCTTTACTGATCTTATGATTCAGGAGCTTCGAAAGATTGACTCGGATATTCCGGCCTTGAGCCCGAAAGATTGTCTTTTCCGAATTTTTAGAGATGTTCGTTTTTCCAAAGATAAGAGCCCTTATAAAACTAACATGGGAAGTTTTATCGCTCCCGGAGGGCGTAAAAGTGAGCTGGCCGGGTATTACGTTCATTTCGAACCGGGAGCTTCTTTCATTGGAGGCGGGGTTTGGTGTCCTGGGCCTGAAATACTTCGGTCGATTCGTTTGGAAATATATAATCATCCGGAGAGTTTCAAAGAAGTGTTGTATGATGAGGACTTTAGGCGTGTGTTTCCGGAGGTGATGGGCGAAAAGTTGAAAACAGCACCGAAAGGGTTTGATAAGGAGTTTGAAGACATCGCTCTTCTTCGCTATAAATCGTATGCCTTCGGCTGTTCGTTGTCGGACGAACAGGTTTTGTCGGCCGATTTAATTGATGAAACTGTTGAGGTGTTTCGCCAGCTGAGCCATATGAACCGATTCTTGAATGATGTCATCGGAAAAAAGAAGTGAAAAAAGGTGGTGAACAATAAAAAAAGACCCGTTCATCATGTGAAATGGACAAAAAGAGGGGTCAAAAGCATTCGTTCATGATATTTTTGGGAGGGAAGGGTTACAAAATCTGAGATCTGCGTATTAACAAGTAGATTAGTTTCTTCCCAATCAACCCATTTTCATAGAAAAGCCGGAAAAGTAATTTTCCCGGCTTTTTTTCTGTTATATGGTTTTCTGGTTATGCTATTTCACTTCACCATTTTTGATGAGCCATTCCGCAATTTGAACCGCGTTCAGGGCAGCACCTTTTTTGATTTGATCACCCACGCACCAAAAAGTTAAACCTTTGGGGTTGGTGATGTCTTTCCGCAGGCGTCCTACATAAACATCATCCTTGCCGGCAACAAACAATGGCATTGGGTATTCATTTCTTTGCGGCGCGTCAATTACGGTCAACCCTTCAAATTGGCTGAATGCTTCGCGCACTTGTTCCACGCTCAAGGCTTCTTCTGTTTCCAGCCAAATCGCTTCAGAGTGAGAACGGGCTACGGGTACACGCACACAAGTTGCACTAACTTCGGCATCGGTGTGCATAATTTTTTTGGTTTCCCAGTTCATTTTCATTTCCTCCTTGGTATAATCGTTATCCAGGAAAACATCGATGTGAGGAATGATATTCATCGCCAATTGATGAGAGAACTTGCTCACAGTCGCTTCGTCACCGTTCGCAATTTGGCGGGTTTGCTCTTCAAGCTCGGCAATACCTTGAGCACCGGCACCACTGGCTGCCTGGTATGTTGCTACTTGTACCTTGGTGATTTTAGATAAATCGTTGATCGGTTTCAGTGCAACCACCATCTGGATCGTTGAGCAGTTCGGATTAGCAATAATGTTGCGGGGACGCACCAAAGCATCTTCCGGGTTAACTTCAGGAACAACCAAAGGCACGTCGTTATCGTAACGGAATGCACTGGAGTTATCAATCATGATCGCCCCGTATTTTGTGATGGTTTCAGCATAGTCTTTCGAAATTGAGCCACCAGCCGACGTCAGTGCAATATCAATACCTTTAAAATCGTCATTGTGCTTCAGTTCTTTAACAGTTAGCTTTTTGCCTTTGAATTCATATTCTTTTCCGGCACTTCTTGCTGAACCAAATAAAACCAACTCATCGAGCGGAAAGTTTCTTTCGACCAATACTTTCAGGAATTCCTGGCCAACCGCTCCACTTGCACCAACAATGGCAACTTTCATAATTTCAAAAATTTTGTTAACTTAATTGATCAATTGTCAGTTAATTCTGACGTTATATAAAGGCCCCAAAATTAGTTGTTTACTTTTAAATTCTAAGCCGATGAAAGCGAATTCTTGTTATTTTCTTTTGATCGGAATCATCTTGTTAACAATTGATACTTATGGAAGGCCAATTTGGTTTGAAAATTTTGATACTTCTGAGAAAGGATTTTGGGGAGATGAGGATGGAGTAACAATTCATTCGGATTTGGCCGGGATTACAAAATGGTTCCTGAATGTCGACAATTGTACCTTTTCTGCCGACAACGATTACGTAAAAACAGTTTCAACTTCCGGTGGGCGGTTTGAAGCGATGGACTGCGACGGAGAAGCAGTTTGGCACTCCGAATGGATTCCGATCAACGGCGAAAGCAGCGTGAGCTGCCGTTTGATCGCCAAAGAAACAGGAAGCGGAAAAACCGTGACCAGCAAATATATTCATGTTTATTACAGGTTGAATGATAGCCCTGAACAGCTTTTCGGACTGAATGGAATGAGCGAAGGGAACTGGGGCGAAGCTGAAGTTTTTCAGGAAGACCTGGCTGGAGATTCACTGCAAATCGTCATTCGGTTAAACAGCAAATACGCGTCAGATAAGGTAATTGTGGATGACATCCTGGTTGAATCACAGGAACCACCTTTATTGCCGGAAAATTTAGCCTCCGCAGGGGATGTACTAATCAATGAAGTCTTGTTCAACCCGTATCCGGATTGCTCCGATTTTGTGGAAGTCGTCAATGTGTCCGACAAAAACTTGCGAACCGACCATCTTTTCATTGCGTCGCGCGATGGAGAAGGGAATCTGAAAAAGATCAGTCCGTTTACCACATCTGCTGAATATTTCGAGGGTGGGGCCTATCTGTTGTTGAGTGAACAGCCTGATACGCTTGTCATGCTCTACCCACAAACTTGTCCGGAGAATTTCCTGAGGGCTGAATTGCCCGGTTTTTCGAATGATGGTGGAACAGTGGTCCTTGTTGATGATTCGTTGAATGTCATCGACGAGTTTACTTATTCCGACAAGATGCATCATCCTCTGTTAGCGGATGAAAATGGTGTTTCATTGGAGCGTAAATCACTTCTGAAGGAAACCAACGATATTTCCAATTGGGCATCGGCTGCTGTTGTTGTCGGCTTTGCTACTCCCGGTTGTCCGAATTCGATGCAGGAAGAAACGGACGCGAAAGGCAATTCCATTACGTTCGAACCCAAGGTAATCTCTCCCAATAACGACGGATACAATGATTTTATGACCATCCATTTTGAACTTTCGGAGCCCGAGTGGATGATTACTGTTTTGGTTTTTGATGGCGCTGGTCATCTTGTTGACCAACCCATGAAAAATGCAACAGTCGGGCAAATCGGCGATCTAAAATGGGAAGGCAAGCGGTCCAACGGGCAGCAGTTGGCAGCCGGTATTTATGTGTTCTATCTTGAAATGATAAACTTATCAGGGCAGCGAGAAGTTTTTAAGAAAAGCTGCACAGTCGTAAATAGAATTATGTAATTTAGGGTGGAATTTCCAAAAATCAACTATGAAACAAAACCTTTTCTTATTCTCCTGGAAGGAACTTACCCGTTCTTCCTCATTTGGGAAGAGCGTTGCAACCACCATCATGCTCGTTTTTCTGGGCTTGTATTTTACGCTGGTGTTTTTATCGCTGGGGGTATTTGTCATTCCCAAAGTACTGTCAGAGGCATATCCGGGGCAGGAGCTAACAAGTGTGCTCAATAGTTATTTGCTAATCTATTTTGCCTTTGATCTGGTGATGCGGCAATTTGCACAAAGTTTGCCAACAATCAGTTTTAAGCCACTCATGGTGCTGAATGTTCGGCGAAAGCAAATCGCATCCTACTTGCTGACCCGGTCCGTTTTTAACTTTTTCAACCTGCTACCGCTTTTCCTGATTATTCCGTTGTTTTTCCGAATGGTTGTGCAGGGTCATCCGGGCATTGGGGCGTTGGCATGGTTGGCCAGTTTGTTGCTTTTAATTTTGAGCAACCACTTTCTGACTACTTATCTGAAATGGTGGATCAACGAAAGCAGCTATGGCTTTTATGTGTTTGCTGCGCTTTTTGTCGTGTTATATGGATTGAACTATTTTGGGTTGGTTGATTTAACCGGACTTTTCGGGAAATTGCTCGATACTGTGATTCAGAACCCATTCATACTTCCAGTGTTTCTCCTACCACCGGTCGTGTTTTATTGGTTGAACAGGCGGTACTTGATGTCGAACCTGTACCTCAATTTAGTTGAAAAAAAACAGAAGGACTCGTCGGTTCGCGATTTCAGCTGGATGAGTCGTTTGGGCGATTATGGCAAATTTATTTCGTTGGATGTTCGTATGATTTGGAGGAACAAGCGCCCTCGAAGCCAATTTTTGGTAACGGTTCTTTTCTTGTTTTACGGGCTTATGATCTACAAAAACAGAGGTGAAGCGATTCCCGAGTTCATGTTGATTCTCGGAGGGTTGTTGATGACCGGTATGTTTTCGATTTCGATCGGTCAGTTTTTTCCAGCCTGGCACAGTCGTTATTATGCGATGCTAATGACTCAGAATTTTAAAATGAAGCAGTTTTTGCAGGCTTTCTATTTTATGAATGTCATGGTGTCCTTTGTCTATTTTCTGGTCACCTTGGCTTATGGAATCATTGATATTCGGATCCTTTATTTTAACACGGCGCTGTTCTTTTATCACATTGGGGTGAATATGAATCTGATTTTCCTTTTTGGAACGTTCAGCAAAAAGGCTGTTGATTTGGGCGGTTCGGCTATGTTTAATTACCAGGGAATGGGAGCTAGTCAGTGGTTGATTTCATTTCCCTTAATTTTTGGACCGGTGTTGCTGTTTTTTTTGTTTAAGTTCCTGACGGGAGCAATTGCGGCTCTGGTTATTATGGGTGCCTTGGGTGTTTGTGGTGTTTTGCTGCAACCACATCTTATCAATTATTTTGCAAAAGCTTTCAATAAACAAAAACATCGCATGATTCGCGATTATAAAAACTCCTGATTATGATTGAAATTGTCGACCTTATAAAAGCCTATCAAAAAGAAATCGTTTTGAATATTCCGGAACTGAAAGTCGAAAAAGGGCAGCTTTTCGGTTTAGTTGGTAATAATGGCGCCGGTAAAACAACCTTGTTCAACCTTATTCTCGACTTGATTGTCCCTTCAAGGGGGCATGTGGTGAGTCAGGAAATTATTGTTCAGGAGTCTGAAGATTGGAAAGCTTTTACCGGAGCATTTATCGATGAAAGCTTTACCATTGGGTACCTCACGCCGGATGAGTATTTTACTTTTGTTGGCGAATTGCGCGAAATGAACCAGTCGGATCGGGAATTATACCTGGCTGAGTATGCCGAGTTTTTCAACGGAGAGATTCGCGGCAAGAAGAAGTTTATCCGCGATCTTTCGAAAGGGAATCAAAAGAAAGTCGGTATTGCTGCGGCTATGATGGGGAAACCAGAAGTGGTAATTTTAGATGAACCCTTCGCGAACCTCGATCCAAGTTCTCAGTATAAACTTCGAACATTGATCAAAAAGCAAGCAGCTGAGCAGGGAACAACCTTTCTGATTTCGGGTCATACTTTAGATAATATTACGGAAGTTTGCAGCCGGATCGTAATCCTTGAAAAGGGAAAGATTGTCAAGGATGTGCCGAAAACGGAGACGACACTTCGCGAACTGGAAGATTTCTTTGCGGGAGTGCATGAACCTGAAATGTTTACAGTCGATTAGGAATTCAATATTCAGTTTGCAGGAAGCTGCTTCTTTTAAGACTTAATCCTTTTTGCGGGTCTTGATTGAAGCAGCTTTTTATTTGTATTAAATTCATCAAAATTCTGTTGAATAACAGCTGTTGTTAACATACTTCTCTTTAAGTAATTCGGAAACAGGTGGAACAAACTTTGCGTATAGTATTATGTAGTCCTACATCGCGCATGAACAGTGTTCATTGTTTCCTTCGGGAAATATTCGTCAAAGTACTTTGACGTTCAATTTGTGAACGGGTCTTGTTAAACAAATATGGATGAATACTCAAATTTATCAGTAAAAACCAAATGTCATGGAAGTCAAAAAGTATCCACGTGTCGATCTGGAACGGTACCACAATTTTTTCGTGGAGATTGGACTTATACTGGCTTTGGGAATTTGCTTTATCGCGTTCGAATGGAAATCCCCTGTAAAGGAAGTTAGGGATTTAGGAGGAGTGGCAGTACAGGAAATCGAAACAGAAATAATTCCCATTACCAGACAAGAACAAGTCCGCCCGCCGGAACCGCCACCACCACCCAAAGTGGTTGAAGTCTTGAATATTGTTTCAAATGACGTTGAGATTGATAAAGAGTTGGAAATTGAGGATACGGAGGCGGATGAAGCAACTGTTGTAGAAGTGAGCCCGATTGTTACAACAGTGGAACATGCCGTTGAGGAAGAAGAAAAGGAAGATCCGATTTTTTACATTGTCGAAAATATGCCCGAGTTCCCGGGAGGACAATTGGCTTTGCGCAAGTTTATTGCCGATGCAATTAAATATCCGGTGATTGCTCAGGAAAACGGTATTCAGGGTAAAGTGTATGTGAATTTTGTTGTCGGAAAAGACGGACAGGTAACCAACGCGAGGGTTATCCGAAGTGTTGATCCGGCACTTGACAAAGAGGCACTACGGGTTGTGAATAGCCTGCCTCGCTGGAAACCGGGGATGCAACAGGGTGAGCCCGTTAGGGTGGCTTTTAGTGTTCCAATTAGTTTCGTATTGCAATAGGTTGAATTCTGGTTAATTGAAAGAGGCTGTCAGGAAAGGCAGCCTTTTTTATATCTAAAGTTTTACAAGCGATTTGCTTGTTTTGGGATCAATTCAAAGCTTCCGTTTTATCTTTGTGTGCGTATGGAAAAAGAAAGCAGGATTAAAGCAGAAGCATTGTTGTTGCGAAGTGGGATGACAACAATTTTAGAAGGAATTTCTTTTGAGCTGAAAAAAGGCGAGTCCATTGCCATTACCGGCAGTTCGGGGAGCGGGAAAACAAGCCTGGGGCGAATTATTTCCGGGCAACTGATACCAACATCAGGGAAGTTTGACGTTGAACAAACCCTGAGCAGGGTAATGGTCGATCAACAGGATCATTTTCTGTCGCTTTCGGGCAGGCGAAGCACCTATTACGGTCAGCGCTACGAAAATCAGGGGATGGAAAACTCTCCAACAATTGAAGGCTATTTAGAAAAAGTCGCCGCCAAGGCAGGATTGACTGAATCATCCGGTGAAGTTCAAGAGGTCATGGAGACCATGCATATCAGTCATCTCAACGATCGGAAATTATTGCAACTGAGCAACGGCGAGCGAAAGCGAACGCAGCTGGCTGCAGCATTGTTGCAAAAGCCTGATATTTTAGTCCTCGATCAGCCTTTTGTTGGTTTAGATGTGGAATCGCGTCAGAAGCTGGATGCGCTGATTAAAATTCAAATGCAGGAGGGGATCTCGTTTGTCATAATTTGTCAGGCCAACTTAATGCCGAATGGGCTGAGGCACATACTGGAATTGCATGAAGGGAAACAAGTGCAATGGTGTACTGCAGATCAGTTCCAATCACAAATAAGTACCTGGCAAGCAGAATTGGAACCTTTGTCACCGGAGTTTCTCTCCGATTTGCATACAACCACGGAGCAATTGGAGCATGTCGTCCGCATGCGAGATGTACAGGTTACGATTGGTGGTAAACAAATTCTGCAGAAGATTGATTGGCAGGTGAAGCCCGGCGAACAGTGGGCTTTGTTGGGGCACAATGGCGCCGGAAAGACCACGCTGCTCAGTTTGGTGACAGCCGATAATCCGCAAGGTTATTCGAATGACCTGGTGTTGTTTGATCGGAAGCGTGGATCGGGCGAAAGTATTTGGGATATCAAAAATCGCATCGGATTTGTATCGCCCGAACTGCATCTTTATTTTCTTCGGGGAGAAGGAATTTTCAATACAATTCCGGGTATTCAAGCCAAAGCACATCCCCATTACGATGCGTTGAGTTGCCTGGATGTGGTCGTCTCCGGGTTTCGGAATGAAATTGGTTTCGCCAGCGAGCCGACTGACCTTCAGCGCGATTTGGCAGAACGGTGGTTTCCCGCGTTGGGATTGAGTCATTTGAAAGATCGTTTGTTTTTGCAGGCATCGTTGGGTGAGCAGCGTTCCCTGTTACTGGCTCGTGCATTGGTGAAATCTCCTTCCTTATTAATATTAGACGAACCTTGCCAGGGACTGGACGAAGCGCAAACTCAGCGTTTTGTGCATTTACTCGATCAAATATGCCTTCACTTAAACACAACGATGGTTTATGTAACCCACCATCGGAACGAAATACCGGCTTGCGTTTCACAACTGTTGGAACTGGAAAACGGACAGGTGAAATTCTGTGGAGGCTTTAACTGATTAAATTCATCTTTAAGCGGTGCGGACAAGCCGTAATTTCGGTTATTTTTGTTGAAAACGAATAGATCCAATTCCTATGAATACTAATTTCTTTGTCAAATCACATGGTCTGGGTAACGACTATATTGTGATGGATAGCCACAAAACCGACTTCGAATTCACCGTTAAAAATATTCAACTCATTTGCGATGTACATTATGGCATTGGTTCCGATGGCATCCTGGTGTTGGTTGACAGCGATAAAGCTGATTTTGGTCTGCGGATTCTGAATCCCGATGGCTCGGAAGCAGAGAAAAGCGGGAACGGCTTACGCATTTTTGCCAAGTTTTTGTTCGATTATGGCTACACCACCCAAGCGTCGTTCTCGATCGATACCTTGGGAGGCGTTGTTCAGGCTGAAGTTATTCAGCAGGAAAAGGAAAAAGCCCGCATGATTAAGGTTGATATGGGAGCTGCTATTTTCGAGTCGGCAAAAGTACCGGTGAAAAGTGACTTGCCCGAGTGTCTCGACGATACACTTGATCTGGATGGCATCAGCTATCAGATTAATTGCGTGTCGGTTGGAAATCCGCACTGTGTGGTCATTAAAGATGAACTATCGGTTGATGAGATCATGCAATATGGCTCGCAGATTGAGAACAACCCCAAGTTTCCGAACCGAATTAATGTGCAGTTTGCCAAAGTGATTTCGCCCGACTTGGTTGAAATCCTGATTTGGGAACGCGGCGCCGGATGGACGCTGGCTTCGGGAAGTTCGTCGAGCGCAGTGGCAGCCATTATGGTGAAAAAAGGGTTGACGAACCGCAAACTAACCCTGAAAATGCCGGGTGGCGAACTGAAGCTGCAAATCGATGAAGACTGGCAAATTCACATGACCGGCGAAGTACGCGAAATTTGCTCGGGTATTCTCAGTGCAGAGCTTTTGGACGAACTGATGAATTAGATAACGATTCAGTCGACATATGGAAGAAGCAGTCTCAATACAAATTGGGGACTGCTTTTTAATTTCCTCTTCCCAGCCCGGTTCGGACTACACATTCCACTCAAACAGGCTTTGCAGCACGAAGCCTACGTTATTAACGGCTTATTCGATCTGCCGCCGTCTGAAACGCCCGGTTTATCCGTGATCGTTTGATAAAACCGTGCCGGAACGTCCGGGGAAGCTTTTATCGTTTGATAACGGCTTCCCGGAGCGCCGGTGGAGCTTTTATCATTTGATGAAACGCTGCCGGAAGCGTTGGTGGAGCTTTTATCATTTGATGATGTGCCCGCGGAAGGCTGGTGGAGCTTTTATCATTTAATAAAACCGTGCCGGAGCCGTCGGTGGAGCCTTTATTGTTTAATGACGGCTCCCGTGTTTGAATGCGTTAACCTGAAATTTGGAAGCTCCTGAAACCTGAAATCGTTTTTTGGTACAGCCTCTTTTTTCAGCTTCAGCCTGTTTCGCGATGTTTGTTTGTTGCTGCTGGAGGGAATCAGAAAGCGAAACCGCAGGTAATATTCAATTCTTTCCGTGGAGATCGACAATCTATTTGTTTAAAACTATTCGCACGGCATTGAACAAAAATGCTAAATATTTGTCAATTCAAACGGCAAATGTCAAGTACTCGATTCGTTTAAAAGCTAATCGAACATTTTATTAATATCTTTGTGCTCCCGTTCGTTGACGGACTTGACGGCTAAATGATTAAATAAACAGAAATAGATATGATTGGGAAAAAATTACCCTTTACAAAAGAGCAAATTGAGAAAGTAATCGAAACATATCCAACGCCTTTTCACATTTACGATGAGAAAGCAATGATGGATTATGCCCGCCAGTTTAACGAAGCTTTTTCGTGGAACGAAGGTTTCAAAGAGTACTATGCAATTAAAGCGGCTCCAAACCCTTATTTGATGAAACTGTTACGCAAAGAGAGTTTTGGGATTGACTGTAGCTCGATGGCGGAGTTGGTTTTGGCTGAACGTTTGGGAATGCGTGGTGAGGAAATCATGTTTACATCGAACGACACACCTGCCTACGAGTTTCAAAAAGCGATGGAGCTTGGTGCCATCATCAACCTCGATGATATTAAGCACATCGACTATCTGGAAACCCATGTTGGTTTGCCTGAGCTGGTTTGTTTCCGCTACAATCCCGGTGCATTGAAAGAAGGAAACCTGATTATTGGTAATCCTGAAGATTCAAAATATGGTTTTACCCGCGAGCAATTGTTTGAAGGTTACAAACGCTTGAAAGATAAAGGTGTGAAACGTTTTGGTATTCACACGATGGTCGCTTCGAATGAGTTGGATGCTCACTATTTTGTTGAAACGGCAGACATCATTTTCGACTTGATTGCTGATTTGGCAAAAGAATTGGGAATCCGCTTCGAATTCGCCAACCTTGGCGGTGGTATCGGTATTCCGTATAAAAACGAACATAAGCCTGTTGACCTGAAAGTGGTTAGTGAAGGCATCAAAGAACGTTACGAGAAATACATTGTAGCGAATGGCCTGGATCCGTTGAAAATTTTCTTTGAATCGGGTCGTGCCATTACCGGTCCTTACGGGTACATGGTTTCTGAAGTGCTGCACATCAAAGAAACATATAAGAAATATGCAGGATTGGACTCTTGTATGGCTAACCTGATGCGTCCCGCTTTGTACGGAGCATACCACCATATTACTGTTTTAGGGAAAGAAAAAGAAGCTTGTAAAAGCATCTATGACGTAACGGGTTCGTTGTGTGAGAACAACGATAAATTTGCGATCAACCGTTTGTTGCCGGAGGTTGAACCCGGTGATTTGATGGTTCTTCATGACACGGGGGCTCACGGTCATTCAATGGGCTTCAATTACAACGGTAAATTACGGTCTGCCGAGTTGTTGCTACGCGAAAATGGCGAGGTTGTTCAAATTCGTCGGGCAGAAACGCTGGAAGACTATTTTGCTACCCTCGATTTTGAAGGTGTGAAAGATTTTGAATAGTCTTTTTAAGAAATATAAATCAAACCGGGAAAGCTTCTGTTTCCCGGTTTTTTATTGTCCAAGCTATTGAATTTACGCCGTTTTTGTACCTTTGATCTATGACTGAGCCTTTAAAAATTGGTTTTGATGCGAAGCGTGCTTTTCTGAATTCTACAGGGCTGGGAAGCTACAGCCGGAATACAATTCACGCGTTGAATACCTATTATCCTCATAATGATTATTACCTGTTTACACCTTCAGTAAATCCGGAAATATATGAACCGCCAAAACCATTGGTCACAGTTGCACCGGAAGGGCAGTGGTGGAAAAGTGTCAAGCCGGTTTGGCGAACTTACAAGGTTACAGAGTTGGCTCAAAAATCAGGCTTGGATATTTTTCATGGATTGAGTCACGAGCTGCCGGTTGGTTTGGAGAAAGCGGGCATCCGCTCGGTCGTTACTTTTCACGATTTAATCGTGATGCGATACCCGCGATTCTATCGGGCTGCAGATCGGCGTTTTTATTACCGGAAGTATAAACATGCGGTTAAAGTGGCCGACAAAATCATTGCGATTAGTCAGCAAACGAAGCTTGATTTAGTTGAATATTTGAAGGTTGATGAAAGCCGGATTGAGTTGCTTTATCAATGCGTTAATCCGATGTTTTTTGAAAGATCAAGGCCGGAGGATCTCGAGTTCACACGAGTGAAATACCGGCTCCCTCACCAGTTTATATTGATTCCCGGAACGATTGAAAAGCGTAAAAACCAAGATCAGGTACTCCGTGCAATCGCTGAAAATGAGATCGATTTCCCGATTGTTTTAGTCGGAAAGCAGACGCCCTTTTTTAAGTCGCTAAAACCTTACCTCAAGCAATTGGAAGGTCGAATCATGTTTCTCACTGAAGTTTCAAACCAGGAGTTGAGCCACATCTACCAAATGGCTTATTTATCTATTTTTGTTTCGCTTTTTGAAGGATTTGGTTTGCCGGTTGTTGAGGCGCAGGCTAGCGGTTGTCCAGTTCTTACGTCAAATGTAAGTTCGATGCCGGAAGCTGGCGGAAAAGCGGCTCTTTACGTCAATCCGGAAAAGGTTGATGAGATTGCCGACGGGATTAAATTATTGCTGTCGGATACGAAAATGCGGGAGGAGAGAATTAGCCTGGGATACGAAAATGCCGAGCGATTTCGATCGGAGCAATATGCCCGCGGATTAATGGAAATTTATCAAAAATTATAAGATGCACGAGGATATTAAAAAGGCACTGGAAGTGTTGCAAAAAGGGGGTGTTATTTTATACCCTACCGATACTATTTGGGGAATAGGCTGCGATGCGACCAATGAGGCTGCCGTGAAACGTATTTACGAAATCAAAAAACGAGCGGACTCGAAAAGTATGTTAGTGTTGATGGAGAATATCAATTTTCTGGAGCGTTACATGCAGGAGGTTCCCGAAATTGCCTACAGCCTGATTGAGGTGACAGACAAGCCAATGACGATTATCTATCCGAATGCAAAGAATCTGGCGCCAAATTTACTGGCTGACGATGGCTCGGTTGGCATTCGCCTTACAGAAGAACGTTTTTCGCAACAACTCATCCAGCGTTTTCGGAAACCGATTGTTTCAACTTCTGCGAACATTAGCGGAGAAGCGTCGCCGGCAATTTTTGATGAAGTGAGTGACGAAATTAAAAGTGCGGTCGACTATGTTGTGAAATACCGGCAAGATGACGTCAGCCCGGCTAAACCGTCAAGTATTATTAAACTGGGGGTTGGCGGTGAGATTCAGATAATCAGGGAGTAGAACGAGCGTAATAAAAAAAGGCGGAAAGCAGGATAGTCCTGATTTCCGCCTTTTTTTGAATCGTTTTTGTCCGATAATTAGAATTCGGTTACTTTCCCCGATCCCGCGATGGATTGATCAATCATTGGATTGCCGTTGTAACGAACACCACCCGAACCTGCAATGCGGGCTTTCAGGCTGTGATTACAATGCACCTCTGCTCCACCAGAGCCGGAAATGCGAACAGAGACATCTTCTGCTTCAAAATCAGCTCCTTTGAATCCACCTGAACCGGAAATGGTGATGCTGAGATCAGTCGCATTGCCATCGCCATCCACATAAACATTTCCACTACCGGAAAGCATCGCTGTTACCCGCTCCGCGACCAAATCATCGAGTTTGATTTTTCCGCTGCCGCTAACATTGAGGTTTAGAATCCGAGATTTAATTGGTCCGTCATTGAAAATATCGCCGGACCCGGAAACGGTGATTGCGTTAACCTCCGGAACAGTAATGTAAATCTCAACTTTACCGGTTTCAAAAGTTTTCCAGATTTTGCTGCTGCTTTTCAGTCGGATGACCAATTCGCGATCTTTCACCTCGGTAATCAGCTCATCAAGTGTCGATTCTTTTGCCACGATTTCTACCGATTGTTTGTCACCTTGTGCCAAATAAAGCTTGGCATCAATTCGTAACGAAATCTCTGAAAAGGCTGCAACTTCACGTGTTACGTTTTCTGCTTTCACTTGGTTAATCCCAATGAGCATGAATACCATCATCAGGAAACCAGTCATTTTTGTTTTCATCTGTTTCATTTTCTTATTGTTTTCTGTTATGGTTGAAAGGGTACATGGCTAAAGACCCTCTAAAAATTGAAAAGTTGCATGTCTCTATAAAAATCAGAGATCAAAGATCCCTTCGGGGCACTGCAGTTCCATTTCTTTTTTGTCCTCATCAAAACGGGTGAGGAAATCTTCGCTAAACGGAACCAACACCTCCTGCTTATTATAGGTTACCGTGAGAATCAGGTTTCCGGCATAATCGTCAACCTGAACAACCGGGCCAATTTTACCTTTTTCGCTATCGTAGAGTGTATAGCCCACCAGCATGTGCAAGCCTAGTTCGTTGTTATCAAGAATGAGATCGTCTTTTAAGATGTAGACTGAACAACCACAGATCTTGCGGGCTTGTTCTTCACTGTCAATCCAATCGAATAAAACCAGGGCTGATTCTCCCGAGCGAAAACGAAGCCCTTCGTCCTGGATGAAAAAGGGAACTAACAGGCCATCAATCTCAAGAAAGAGAGTGGGCATTTCGTCAAGGCTTTCTTCGTACTCCGGTTCAAACTGAAGGACGACTTCGCCTTTTATTCCGTGTGGTTTTTGCAGGTAACCAATTTTCTGACAATCGACTTTGGGTATTGTTTCCATGAATACAAAATTATAAAAAGCGTCGGTTTTTTTAGAGCGCTTTACTTGATCAGGTGTATAAATAGCGTTTAATATTTCGTTTGGGCGTTTTCTCGAACTCGGTTTCAACCAGCTCGATTTTAGAAATCTGGCTGTATTTCGCCAGTTCTTTATTTACTTTTAGCCGGTAGTCATCTATAATTCGGCTGATATCTTCCGGTTTTGAATGGTGATGTATTTGCAGACATTCGTAATCAGGAAAAACCAAAGCGACCAATTTACCATCGCGGTCGACAACGACACATTCCTGTATAAAATGTTGGCTGCTTAGTTTAGCCTCAATTTCTTCCGGATAAATGTTTTGGCCGGATGGTCCAAGCAACATGTTTTTACTACGTCCACGAATGTAGATGAAGTTGTTCGGGTCTGTAATTCCCAAATCGCCCGTTCGGAGCCAACCATCCTCGTCGATCGTTTGCGCTGTTGCTTCCGGATTTTTGTAGTAGCCGGCCATGACGTGATCGCCTTTCACCATAATTTCGCCTACTTCATTGTAAGGATCGGCAGAATCAATTTTCAGTTGCAGTTGATCGACCAATTTACCGGCGGAATGAGGGCGGGTTTTGTCCCAGGATTGGTACGAAATTAATGGTCCGCATTCGGTCATTCCGTAGCCTATTGTAAAGGGGAACTTAATTTTGCGGAAGAAATCTTCGACTTCGCGGTTGAGGGCTGCACCACCGATGACAATTTCGTAGAATCGTCCGCCAAAGGTTTCAACCAGCTTTTGCTTGACCTTTCTATGTAGCAGGGTATTTATGCCGGGAACTTTCAATAAAAAGCTCATCAAAGGTTTTTCCAATGCCGGTTGAATTTGCTTGTTGTAGATCTTTTCGATCACCAGTGGAACCGACAGAATGAGGTGTGGCTTAACTTCTTTGAAGGCTTTTACAATGATTTGCGGTGTTGGTGGCTTGGTCAGAAAAGTGATGTGGCAACCAAGGGTAACCGGAAACAGGAATTCGAATAACAAACCAAAAACATGCGCCATGGGTAAAAACGAAACAATCTGATCACCTTGTTTTAGTGGCATGTGTTCGCGGGCAAAACGAATATTCGATTTTAGACTTCGCGCCGGTAGAATAACTCCTTTTGTAAAACCCGAAGTTCCCGAAGTGTATGAAATAACGCAGATATCTTCATCCTCCAGCTCAACAGGCATGAAAATGTCGGTCGAAAACGGGGGGCGTGAGGTGTTCGGGAGACGCCAGAAATTCAGAATTTCCGTTGTTTTGGCCCAAACGGGGTCCATGCGTTGGAGGCTGATGACGGCTTGGAGACCGTTCATTTCTGCCAGATCCAGTTTTTCAAACAATTGATCGGCGGCAAATAAAAGTTTCGATTCGCTGTGTTTAACGATGTGATGAACGTCAGCCGGGTTGAAGTCTGGCAAAACGGGCACGGCTACAGCGCCGTAGCTAATTGTAGCCAAAAAAGTGATTCCCCAATGCGAAGAGTTCCGTCCAAACAGGGCAACTTTGTCTCCTTTCTTCAGCTGGCATTGTTCAAAAAATCCGTGTATCTGGTAGATTAATTTAGCAGCGTCACCATACGTGTAGCTAATTCCTTCGTAGTCGGAAAAAACCTGAAAATCTTTGTTTTCCTGAAATGATTGCTTGTAGTAAGCGATTAATCCCTTTTCATTCATAATACAATTCTCCTCAATCTTAAGCTCTTGCCGGCAATTGTTTTCTGCAGAATAAGCGGGATAGTACCCGTTACATTTTCGCATAATCGCCGAAAGAACAGCCTTCAAATGTAAGATTTTCTTGAAGTTATAACAATGTTTGCCAGCGACATGTTGCAGTGCGGCGTTCTGCGCAAGCGGGAGGCGAATGTTGACAAGAGATAATAAATTCTTTTAATCTCGCGAATGGTTGCTATTAGTTACAATCTTTAACAGAATTGCAATGAATGTCTTTTAAATCGACGAATTTACTTTCAGATTGATTTGTAGTGATAGTGCTTTACCTTCGTTTTTTATTGTAAATTGCCACTAAGGCTCTGGGCGACAGATATTCAAATTCAATTAGAATGATCTTCGTCCACCTTTTTTTATATTTTTGCCGCCTGTTAACCTTTAATCAAAGAATTGAAATTACTATGAAAAAGCTTTTATTAATCCTGTTTGCTGTTGCCCTTTCGGGTGTTGTTTCTGCTCAAAACATCCAATTTCATTACGACTTTGGAAAAGAACGCAAGTTGGTTACCACTACGGTTGAAATGTTCCGTCCGGATAAGTATGGTTCAACTTTCTTTTTTATTGACATGGATTACAGTTCGGATGCGCGCAATGTCGACAATGGTGTGTCGTTGGCGTATTGGGAAATTGCCCGTGCTTTTAAATGGAAGGAAACGCAGGCGATTATGCCGCGTGTTGAGTACAACGGCGGTACGATGTCTGTTGGCGGTAGCACGTTTATTCCGATTGAAAACTGCTGGATGGCCGGTGTTGAACATACCTGGGCATCAAGCGACTTTTCTAAAATTCTGACCCTTCAGGCGAACTATAAACGCATTAAAGATAAGGAGGATGCGTCGTTCCAGTTAACGGCTGTTTGGACGATCAAAATGCTGGATGGTAAACTTGTTTTTGATGGTTTTGCCGATTTCTGGAAAGAAGAAATGTTCTGGGGCACAAAGAATTTCCGTTTCTTAACTGAACCGCAGCTTTGGTATAACTTCTGCAACAACTTCGCTGCCGGATCTGAAATTGAAATCAGTAGTAATTTTGCTGAAGATGGTTGGCAGGTGAATCCAACTTTGGCCGTGAAATATACCTTTTAAACCAAATACTTTTAGATTATGCAAAATTTTTTCAAGCTAAAAGAAAACAATACAACGGTTAAAACGGAAGTCCTTGCCGGGATTACCACGTTTATGACCATGGCCTATATTTTGGCTGTAAACCCTGATATTCTCTCTGCAGCCGGAATGGACAAAGGTGCTGTTTTTACGGCAACTGCTTTAGCGGCTGTAGTTGGTACTTTAGTTATGGCTTTATTGGCTCGCCTGCCTTTTGCTTTGGCACCGGGTATGGGACTGAATGCCTTCTTTGCTTTCTCGGTTTGTTTGGGAATGGGACACGACTGGCAGTTTGCCTTAACTGCTGTTTTTCTGGAAGGTATTATCTTCATCTTACTGACGGCTTTCAATATTCGTGAAATGATCGTGAATGCGATTCCGACGAATATAAAACATGCTATATCTGTCGGGATTGGCTTGTTTATCGCTTTTATCGGCTTGAAAAACGCTGGTATTATTATTTCAAATCAAGCGACTATGGTTGCTTTGGGCGATATTACCGATATCACCGGAAATGCAGGTGCTGTAATTGCATTGATTGCACTGGTGGCTACCGGTGTCTTGTTGGCTTTGCGCGTAAAAGGTGCATTGCTAATCGGGATTCTGATCGGCACCGTTTTGGGCATTCCGTTCGGAGTAACCCATTTGCCGCAATCTTTCGAAATGACGCCTCCTTCATTAAGTCCCATTTTTATGCAATTTGAATGGACTTCGATTCTGTCGATGGATATGCTTTTAGTGGTATTTACCTTCTTGTTTGTCGACATGTTCGACACAGTTGGAACTTTGATCGGAGTTTGCTCCAAAGCCAATATGTTGGATGAAGAAGGTCGTGTGCCACGTGTAAAACAAGCGTTGTTTGCCGATGCGCTCGGTACTACTTTCGGAGCGATCTTGGGAACATCTACGGTTACTACTTATGTAGAAAGTGCCGCCGGTGTTGCTGAAGGTGGAAAAACTGGATTAACAGCTTTGACAACTGCACTCTTATTTGCACTGGCTTTGTTTTTCTCTCCAATCTTTCTGATGATTCCTGGTGCCGCTACTGCTCCGGCTTTGATTTTAGTTGGTGCAATGATGATGACTCCGATTAAAAACATCAGCCTGGATGATTACACGGAATCTATCCCGGTTTTCCTGACGATCATTATGATGCCGTTGGCTTTCTCTATTGCTGAAGGTATCGTGTTTGGTATGTTGTCGTATGTTCTGTTGAAAGTGTTGACCGGCAAAACCAAAGATATTAGTCCAATCATGTATGTATTGGCTGTTTTATTTGTTATCTCATTCTTCATATAAAAGGATCAAAAGACAAAATAGATGCAGAGAGGAGCGGCCGGAAAGTCGCTCCTTTTTTTATAGCATATCGACGAAAATGGAAGTAGGAGGATTTCGAATTGAAAAATTTGTATTTTTGTCGCCATACGAGGGTTGTTAGCTCAGTTGGTTTAGAGCATTACCTTGACAGGGTAGGGGTCACTGGTTCGAATCCAGTACAACCCACAGGAATGGCGGAATTGTTAGATTTTGCCATTTTTTATTTGGAACAATCATCAATTGTTTTGCCCGAATTTAAGATCTGTTGCACACATTTAAATCAAGCTGTTTATCTCTTTTACAGGGATTTTCTTTCGTGGAAATGAGGTAGTCAGTTGGGCTGAGTCGATGATTTGCAGCGAGTTTATTCCCAAATTTTAACTAATATTATCCCCAGATTTGTATTGGAAATGGGGAATTTAGAAGACGGTTTAACGATTGAACGACTGCAGGCAGGCGACGAAAAGGCGTTTCGTGTGCTGTTTGATCAGTTCTTTGCGTCGTTGTGCCTTTTCGCAAAAAAGTACGTCATTGATGCCGATGCTTCCGAAGATTTGGTTCAGGATGCTTTCCTCAAATATTGGGACAAACGGAGCGATTTCGAAAATCTTTACAAGGTCAAGTCATACCTTTACCTGGTGGTCCGTAATTCCTGTCTAAACTACATTCGCGACAATAACAAGAAGCTTTCAGGCGCCGAAAATCTGGAAATAGAATCCAATGATTTCTTTATTGAATCGCTGATGGAGGAAGAAGCCTATCGGATTTTTTACAATGCTGTTGAAAGTCTTCCACAACAGATGCGCACGGTAATTTATTGCTCGCTCGAAGGATTGAAAAATGCCGAGATCGCCGAAAAGATGGCACTTTCCGAACATGCTATTCATGCTTACAAGAAGAAAGCGTATAAAAAGCTGAAGGAGAGCCTGAAGGATCATTATTATTTGGCCGAGTTGTTAATATTATTGCTGCATTCCTGAAACTAAGAAACCTGAGGTGGTCTCCATTTCACTTTAATAAAATGCGTAGAAAACGACTTGTTTTCTGACTCTTTTCTATCCATTCATCCTCTTCCCGGATAAAAACAAGTGCAATTTTTAAAGAAATATTACAAAAATCCCAAATCAGGCATACCATGTTTCGAACTGGATGTGTTATAGGGGTAGTTTTTTGAAATCATTTAGTCGTCAATTCGAATGAATAAAGATCATTTTGACATTAGTATACTTGTTGGGAAATATCTCTCCAACGAATTATCTGCAGAGGACCGTGAAGAGTTGGATAAGTGGTTGAGCCAATCCGGCGAAAATCAGTTTTGGTTTGAGAAGGTGACTTCTGAAAACTATAAAAAAGAAAAACTGAAAATGCTTCGGTCTGTAAAAACGGAGGCTGGATGGCAGACCATGGTTGAACGGCGCAATAAGAAGCGTGCGATTAGGAGGTTACAAAGCTTGACGAAGTATGCGGCGGTTGTCGTTTTGTTATTCGCGACCGCTGTTTGGGTTTTTAAACCTTCGTCAACGCAGGAAAATCTGGAAATAGCCGCTGAAAACATCCTCCCGGGCTCCAGACAGGCGAAATTGGTTTTGAGTACAGGAGAAACCATTGATTTGGCAAATTCAGATGATGAGGTTGTTGAGGAGAAAAATGGAACCAGAATTAACCTTGGGAAAGAACGTTTGGCTTATGATGATGCGAATCCGAGCAGTGAGGTGGAACTGGCCTACAATGAACTGATTGTTCCCAGAGGAGGGGAGTATTCCATTACTTTGAGTGATGGGACAGAGGTTTTTTTAAACGCGGATTCGAAATTAAGATACCCGGTTAAATTTAGCTCAGGTGAAAGGAATGTTGAGCTGGACGGTGAAGCGTATTTCAAAGTCGCTCATAATAAAGAAGCGCCGTTTCGGGTAAAAACCAATGATATGCAAGTGGAGGTATTAGGTACAGAGTTCAATATTTCTGCTTACTCTGAAGACAACTCGATTCAGACGACTTTGATTAATGGATCGGTGAAAGCTACAAATTTACTCCATCATCAAGATATTATTCTAGAGCCCGGACAGCAGGCTGAATTGGAAAAGAACAGCGGGCAGATGAGTGCCGAAAATGTCGATATCTCTTTCTCCGTGGCGTGGAGAAACGGGCTGCTGCGATTTGATGAAAAGCCTCTTGGCGAGATTATGAAGACCATTGAGCGGTGGTACGATGTTGAAGTTGTTTTCGATGATCCGGAAGTGGCGGGTATCGATTTCGGCTGTAACCTGAGCCGTTATTCAACTATTGAGCCGCTGATGAGAATCTTTGAAGCGACCGGTACTGTTGGTGTTTCCATCGAGGGCCGAACAATTCACTTAAGTAAAGTAGTAAAAGAACAAAAAGCTGTTTAGGAGGACTCTGAATCAACGGTATTTGAATGATGCCGTTGTCGATGAGGATAAATAAATCTGTTTATCTCTAATGTAGTACAACAATAAACTTTTATCTCTATGAAAAAACAACTCCAAAATCTTCGTTTTCGAAGATTAAAATTGAAGTATGCCTGCCTAACTGGTTTGGCGGCCATATTTCTGCTTTTTTCAATCCCGGGGAATGCATATGCCTCAGAGCAAAACGACACGATTAATTTGTCGTTGAGAAATGCGTCGCTGAAGGAAGTGCTTTGGGAAATTGAAAAACGAACAGATTTTGTGTTCGCCTATAACGCTGAAGACATCACGCAGATTCAGAACCTTAATGTTGACATCAATAGTAAATCAATCGCTGAAACCTTGGAGATCTGTTTGCAGGGAACTGGTTTGACTTACGTTGTTGAGCAAAATGTGATTGTTCTTAAAAAGGCTGAATTGCCACAAAGCCAGGAAGAGAAAAAAACAATTACAGGTAAAGTGCTCGACAGTCAAAATCTTCCGATGCCTGGAGTCACGGTTCGTTTGAAAGGAACGAACATCGGCGTGTATACTAATCAGGATGGGGAATTTAGTCTGAAAGCAAATTTACCGGCTGATGCAGTACTTTTGTTTACGTTCATTGGTATGGAGTCTGCGGAAGTTGCGGTAGAAGGCCGTACCAGCTTGACAGTAACAATGAAAGAAGATGCGCAGGATGTGTCGGAAGTCGTTGTAACGGGTGCTTTTACCCGTAAAGCCAATACTTATACGGGTGCTGTTACAACGGTAAAACGCGATGAACTGTTGAAAATGAGTACTCAAAACGTGTTGAGTGGTTTAGCCAACATTGATCCTTCATTTGTGAAGGTCGACAATCTTGCTGCCGGTTCAGACCCCAATGCTGTTCCCAACTACCAGATGCGTGGTACAAGTTCTATTTCTCAAAACTTTCAAAGTCAATACGAAAATGATCCCAACCAGCCGTTGTTTATTCTGGATGGTTTTGAGACCAGTATTGAAAAAATCAAAGATCTCGATATCAACATGATTGAGAGTATTACCCTGCTGAAAGACGCTACTGCGAAGGCAATCTACGGGTCGAAAGGTGCAAACGGTGTTGTAGTTGTCGAAAGCCGCCGTCCTGAGGGAGGTAAACTAAGAGTGACCTACAATGGAGGAGTTTCACTTGAAATGCCCGACTTATCCAGTTACGATTTGGCCAATGCGGGCGAAAAATTGGAAATCGAGCGGATGGCCGGACTTTACGAATCGGACAGTTATGAAGATCAGTTGGGTTTAGATCAGGTTTATAACAACAAAATGTTGGATGTTCTACGTGGCGTTGATACCGATTGGATGGCTCAGCCGGTTCGCACGGGTGTTGGGCAAAAGCATTCTGTATATATCGATGGGGGAGATGACGTTTTACTGTATGGCGTTGACCTGTTTTATAATAATGTTCAGGGAGCACTGAAAGGATCGGATCGCGAGACTTTTAGCGGTGGTATTACGCTCACTTACCGAAAAAAGAACCTTTTGATCAGGAATCGATTGGCTGTAACGAACAACGAAAGTAATAATTCGCCCTATGGTGAGTACTCTCAGTATGCCTTGATGAATCCTTATAGCCGGATTCATGATGAAGATGGAGAAGTCGTACAATCATACAATTACAACGGAACAGATGAGCCAAACCCGATATGGAATACGACCATTAATACAACAGACCGTTTAACCTACACCGACATCACCAATAATTTCTATGGTGAATGGACGGTTAGTCAGGGATTGAAAGTAATTGGTCGATTAGGTATTAGTGCAAAGGATACAAAATCAGATGTGTTTAAACCGGCCTCGCACACTGATTTTATTGGTTACACTGATGTTTTACGAAAAGGAAGCTATAGGCAAACGAATGGCAAATCAAATTACATGAATGGAGATTTGGGCGTGAGTTACTCGTTCGTGAAAGGTAAGCACTTGGTATTTATGAACGGTCAGGCGAATTTTGCCGGTAACAGTTACGATCGGGTTGTTGTGGCAGCCGAAGGATTTCCAAACGACCAAATGGATCACATCATATTCGGTGCTCAATATGCGGATGGTGGAAAACCAACCGGAGCAGAGGGGATTAGTCATTCTGCCGGTGGATTGTTATCGACGAACTATTCTTACGACGAACGATATTTGTTCGATGCTAACTACCGGTTAACGGGATCTTCAGAATATGGAGAAAACAAGCGCTGGGGAAGTTTCTGGTCGGTTGGTGCTGGTTGGAACATGCACAAAGAAGCATTCCTGGTTGGAAACCCGGTAATCAGTCTCTTGAAACTTCGGTTTTCGATGGGCTACACCGGTTCTCAGGGATTCAACACCTACGAAGCACTTTCAACTGTTCGCTACTACGAAAACAGTGTGTACAATGGGAATATTGGTTCATACCTGGTTAGTTTGGCAAATCCGGACCTGAGATGGCAATCAAAATATGATAAAAGTTTGGGGCTCGATTTTGCTTTGTTAAAGAACAGAATCAGCGGGCGTTTTGACTACTATGTTGCGAACACCGAAGATATGTTGACCGACGTAACTTTGCCGCCATCAACCGGTTTTGGCTATTACCGGGCTAACCTGGGAAAAACACAGAACAAGGGGGTTGAAGCAAACCTGAATGTGCGAGCTTACCAAGGGAAATCCGGACGGGATTACCTGAACTTTTACGCATCGGTAGCCCATAACAAGAATAAGCTGAAAGAAATCTCAAACAGCCTGAAAGCATTCAACGATAGCCAGGATACGGCAAAAGAAGGCGAAGAAATCGACGATAATTTTTCCAATATTACAACTCCTTCAGTTCGTTTTGTCGAAGGGCAATCCATCAACACCATTTGGGCCGTTCAATCTTTGGGTATTGATCCTCAAAGCGGTCAAGAGATTTTCGTGAAAAAGGATGGGACGACAACTTATATTTGGGATGCAGACGACCAAATTGCAGCCGGCGACGCGATGCCCAGCGTGACTGGTAACATCGGAATCAGCTCCGAGTTTAGTAACATCGGGTGTAACATTTCGTTCTACTACCGCTTGGGCGGACAGATCTACAACTCAACGCTGGTGAATAAAGTTGAGAATGCCGATGTGACTTACAATGTTGATCGTCGTGTATTTACTGATCGTTGGCAGGCGGAAGGCGATGTGGCCCGCTTTAAATCAATTGCCGACAAATCATATACCCGTCCGACGACTCGCTTTGTTGAAGATTACAACACGTTAACGCTTTCGTCGGTGAACTTCTACTACGATTTCAGAGACACCCGGTTGGTGAAAAACTCGTTCTTGCAACAATTAAGAATGAACGTCAACCTGAATGACCTCTTTGTTATTTCTTCGGTAAAAACAGAGCGTGGTACTTCTTATCCCTTTGCCCGCAACGCAACATTTACAATTCAAGCAACTTTTTAATCAAGACTTCCTATGAGAAAATATATTAATCAACATATGCTACGCGGAGCAATTGCCCTTTGTTTTTTGGGTTTGGTGCTTAGCTCCTGTGAAGATTATTTCGATGTAAGTCCAAAATCGCAAATCCCAACCGATGATCTTTTTAGCTCGGAAACCGGCTTTTTCGATCAGTTAACCGGCGTGTATTCGCAAATGGCGAGCTCGAAACTTTACGGGCAGGAAATGACCTTTGGACTGGCCGAGGTTTTATCGCAGAATTACGACATGGACGCTTCTAATACTTATCGATATGCCGCAGAGTACAACTATGACAACAGTGGTGTTAAGTCGCGTATCGATGGAGTTTGGGTTGGCTCCTATAACTGTATCGCTAACCTTAATGTGATGTTAGACTATTACAACACGGTTGACTCAACGATTTTCAAAGAAAATCATTACAATCTTTATCGTGGTGAAGCTTTGGGCTTGCGTGGGTTCTTACACTTTGAGCTGTTGAAGGCTTTTTCACCAAGCCCGGCAAGCAACAGCCAAGCAATGGCTATTCCTTATGTTACAGCTTACGAACCTGCCATAACTTCACAAAAAACTGTTGACGAGACTATTGATTTGGTTATTGAGGACCTTACCGATGCGCTGAGCTATTTAAAGAGCGATTCACTGTACACTGGCTCTGATCGATTCAGTTTTAGCAGTGCCCGCCGGTACTATTTCAATTACTATGCTGCCAAGCAGATATTAGCCCGGGCATACCTTTGGAAAGGTGACTTGGACAAAGCAGCAGAAGTGGCTGAAGAGATTATTGTCGACTATGAAGATGAGAACAATACGCCTGTTGTCTGGACTCATTTTACTGAATTGCAAGGAAGACCGAGTACCCAAATTAACCGGATTTTTGAGCGGGAGCTTACTTTTCGATTAGATATTCCGAACATGGAGGATCTTGTTGATCCGTTTTTTACAGAAGAGGCAGGAAGTAATTCTTTCTACTTGACGGAAGAAAAGTTGGATCTCATTTTCGAAAAAACACGTAATGGGTTGGGTAACGATTTCCGTTCGCTTTATGGTATTGAGTACGATGGGGAGCATCAATACCCATGGAAATACCACCAATATGGCTCGTATGACGACATTATGCCGGTAATCCGTAAATCCGAGATTTACTACATCGCAGCAGAGGCTGAGAAAACGATCAATCCAACACGTTCGATTGAGTTGTTGAATATTGTTAGAAGTTACCGCAATATCACTGATGACAATGTGTTGCCGGAGACGCTGACTTCGGAAGAGATTCAGCAAGAGATTTTTAAGGAATACCGGAAAGAGTTTCTGGGTGAAGGACAACTGTTCTTCTATTATAAACGATTGAATCTGTCAACCGTCGAAGGTGCTCCGGTTGGTGCAAACGATGCAGTTTATGTTTGGCCTATGCCCGATAATGAGATTGAGTTTGGAGGCCGCTAATTCATTTAAATTTAATGACAATGAAAAGAATAAAACTATATATGGCCGTGGCTGCAATGTTAGCCTTGTTTGCCTGTGAAAATGATCCTTTTTATTACAATGATCAGGCTCGGATCCGAATGGTAGGACCGGAAGTATGGACATTGGGCACCGACTCACTCGAGTTCTCATTTGCCAATTACAGCTCGAGCATCACCGACACAACATTTGATGTTACTGTTTATGTGATGGGTGAGGCCAGCGAAATGGATCGTGTAGCAGCGTTTGATATTGATGCGGGTTTAACCACCGCCGAAAGTACAATGTACAACTTCCCAACTGCGGTGACAATCCCTGCAGGAGCCTATTCTGCGAATTTGCCAATCACAATCAGCCGGGATGCATCTTTAAAGGACGGAGCAGCTCGGTTGTATGTTATGGTGAAGGAGAATGATGATTTTAAACTTGGGGTGAATGAAGAAAATCATCTGTTGGTGATCTATTCAGATGTTTTAAGCAAACCAAGCAACTGGAACGATTTAGAAGAGTTTTTCGGTGAATACAGCTTGGTGAAATACCAGTTTATTATTGATCAACTCAACCTGGCAACCTTCGATACTGATGTATTAACATGGGCACAGATGAAAAACTATCAGATTGTTCTCGCCGAAGCGCTTCGGGTTTATAACCTGGAGCATCCGGGAGACCCGTTAACTGATGAAAACGGACAACAGGTTACCTTTTAATTGGCATCAATCTTAAAAATGAAACACAACATGAAAAAATTAGCCATATATGCTGTACTGGCGCTTTTGGTAGCGGCCATGCTTACTTCCTGCTACAAAGACGATGGAAATTATGACTATAGTGAGGTCCCTGAAGTGAAAATTGATACGACAGGTGTCACCAATGTCAGCGGTTATTATACCGTATACGCCGGAGATACGATTATTGTAAGCCCTGCTGTAGACTATCCTTATCCCGAGAATTTAACTTATAACTGGTTGTTGGTCGATTATCCTTATTCATCAGAAATTGTTGGAAACACGACGCAATATCCCGCTCCGGATACCTTAGCTACAACCCTTGATCTAAACTGGATTGTCGATGTTGATCCGGGATGGTATCGTTACTATTTGGAAGTAAAAGACACGGTTTTGGGATTGAGTCAAACGATGATGCTGAATATCAACAATTATCTTTCGGTGCAGTCTTCCAGTTCATTTTTTGCGTTGATGTGTCTGTCGGAATACAATGGAAGTGCCGACATCGATGTGTATTATACGCGTTTAGCTCTGATCTTTGGTGGGCAGACTCAAACACATTTTTACAGCCAGAAGCATGGTTCCATGATTCCCGGAAAACCGGATCTTTTATCTTATTGTTCCGGAAAAGGTTACTACTATGCTTTTACCGATCAGACAGGATTGCGTTTGGATAAGAATGACTACCTGACCATGGAGAACTTTGATGAGATGTTCTATGCCAGCCCGAATCTGGATCCTCAAACATACCAGTATCAAAGTTATCAGAAGCAGGAGTTGTTTGTTAACGACGGCAAATTGCATGCATTGAACAACAATTTGAGCAACGACCGGAAATTCTCTGCAGCCATTGCCGGTGACTATCAGGCATCGTCCTACCTGTCGCTGAAAGGGTCCTATTCAGATGCCGGGAAATATTTGACCGTGATTTTCGATGAGAAATCGAAATCATTTCTGCCCTATTATGCAAATGCAACAAGTATAAGTCGCTTCGGCACATCAAGCCCCGATGCCTATGTTAGTCCAAATAATCTGCCCACTATTCCAATGGCTATTATGAGCTATGACTACACAAAGACTTGTGCGATTGTAAATGATGGAGGAACGATATATGCCTATCTCTACAATTTCCTGTCTGACGATGATACGAACTTCTCGGGCAACGGAGCACGGTCTAAGATTGATCTTTCCGGATGTGAAGATATTGCCAATGCTAAAATCTTCTACGCCGGATACTCAGGAACTGCATTTCACTATGCTACCGACAACGCCGTTTATGCGTTCTCCATCACCTCGGGCGAGAGCGTATCACATAAAATATACGACCTTCCTGCAGGAGAAAAAGTGACCTGCATTTACAGTATTCCTTCGGGTGGTTTCCCGACAGGAGGCCGTGTTTATTGGATTGCAACGTGGAATGAGACTCAGCAAGATGGAAAAATTGTAGAGTTTGAGCTGGATCCGAACAGTGGATTACCATCCTGGATGTGGGGCCAAATACTCGGAATTGATCAGCCCAATCCGAATGTGACAGGTGGCTTTGGTAAAATTACGAGTATGAGAGTCGGTATTTAATTAACAGATAGAAATGAAATTAATGAAGAAATTAGTTTATGTACTTTGCGGATTGCTCTTATTGGGCAATTTCGCATGTACTCCCAGTGGGTACACAATTAACGGGGAACTGGAAGGCGTGGAAGATGGTACAAAAATAGCCTTGGTGCCTTTTGCCAAGTATGACGTAAAGCCTGAAGCTGAAACGACAATCGAAGGCGGAAAATTCCAGTTCGAAGGAACGGTGTCTGAGCCTCGTGAATACTACCTTGTGCTCGGCGACAAAGAGGATTATTTCCAGCTGATGATCGAGAACTCGTCCATGACGCTGAAAGGTGAAGTGGTGACAGCTCCCGGAAGAGACGGTTCCTCCGAGGTGCAACGGTTCAATGATGTGAACGTTTCGGGTTCAGAAAGCCACGACTACTTTAAAAGCCAAATGGCCGTAAGAGAAGATCTGAACAAGTTATTCGAGGAGAAAAATGAACGTTATGCTGATGTACAGGCCATGTACGGGAAAGCGCGGATTGAAAAAAACCAGGCGCGGATGGATTCCATCAAAAACCTGCCGGCTTATCAGGACTACGTGGAGGCAGAGAATGCTTTTTTCGCAGAAGTTGGGAAACGCTACAACGAAGTTTTCGTGGCAAACAAACAAACGTTTTGGGGACCGCTGATGATGCTGAACCTGTATTCGTACTTTACACCCGAAGTTCGCCCGACTTTCGACGCTATGTCGGAAGAAGCAAAGAGCAGCTATTACGGTAAAATGGTGGCCGAAGATTTATATCCGGCTAATCGTACCGGCGAAGCTGTTCCCGGATTCACGACAACCGACGAAAACGGTAATAAGATCACTTTAAATGACTTAATTAAGGATAAAAAATTGATTTTGATTGACTTCTGGGCTTCGTGGTGCGTACCTTGCCGCAAGGAATTGCCGAATGTGAAAGCCAGTTACGAAAAGTACGCTTCCAAAGGCTTTGAGGTGCTAAGCTTTTCAATCGACAAAAACAAAGACGCTTGGTTGAATGCAGTGGAAGAAGAAGGTCTGGAATGGCCTAATTTCAACGATTTGGATGTTTCGACTCTCTACAAAGTTAAATCTGTTCCGACAACTTACCTGATTGATAACCAGGGACGACTTTTGGCGGACAATGTTCGTGGAGAAGAACTGGGCAAAAAGTTGGAAGAAATCCTCGGAAACTAGGTCGTTTTATTAAACAGCTATAGACCCGACTGGCAGGATTTTTCATGTATATGTTAGGATCTGTCGGTTGGGTTTTTTATTGCCTTTTGTTCTTGAATTCCAAGTTTTGTATTGGTGGGGTAAGTGATTGTAAATCAGCTTGTACATTTAAATTATTAGTTTTGTGAAACTATTGAAAATAGTTGTATGCCTGATCACATTCGTTGCCTTGTCGGGTTTGGTTAGCCCGCTAAGGGCGCAGCATTACCCTAACCAGTGGGACGATTATGGGCAACCTTTGATTGCACATGCCGACTCAATAATCAAGGTAGGAAAAAGCATCAGTCAGGAAGATGCGCGAATGCAAGCTGCTCAAAACGTGGGTCCGGTGAAGCTGAATTTGCTTCCGAAAAAGGGCGAAAAGCAGCAAACAACGCCCGAGTTGTACTGCAAGGTGGCTGAAGCAACAGTTGTTTTAACAGATGTTTGTTTGTGCGACAATTTGCATGTTTTCCCGGCTACCTGATTTCGCCTCACGGTGTTTGCGTCACCAACTATCACCAACTAAATTTCTACCTGAACCGGGGCGAACATTGCAAACCACAAGCCTTTGTGGCTCGTTTGCACGATAAGCCGGTGCAGATGGTTGTGAAAAGTGCCATCCCAATTTCTTCATTAAAGGCATTAATCCAATAATCTATTCTCAGTTGATAGGTCGATGGATGAATTCATTTCGGATGGTTGATCAGTTGTTTCTACTATCTAGATAAACTAAAAAGGGGTGAATCTTATCGATTTCCCCCCCCCTTGTAGTTTATCTTATTCATCAAGTCAGACGACTTGAGGTGAACGATTTATTTGATCGTGATATCAACCTTGGCCGAAAGCTGTTGCACCAGGTTTTCAACATAGGCTTTCCAAAAGTCTCGGTCTTTGAAACGTTCATCACTTAATTCCCATCCTGCGGCGGCATAGTAAGTCACAGGTTTGTTATTTTCAACCTTTAGCTTGGCGAGGAAACTGTTTGTCAGCTGACCAGTTTTAGGTGCTTCGGTGCATCCTTCGTAAATAGCCCGGGGAACAATAATGGCCATTCCCAGCCACCATCCACGATCGTAAGTTTGCATGTCGTGCGTCAGTAGCACCATCCATTCAACGTTCACCGGAATTTCTTCTAATGGATTTTGGTTGTGAATGTTTACCAAGCCAATGGCCAGTGTTTCGTCTCCCTTCAAATTCGAGAATTCGACTGTATTTTGATAGGCATACATTCCCGGCCAAATAGAGGTTGTTTCTTTTACTTCGTAGTTTCTGTTTTCTGCAGGTTTCCAACCTTCGTAATTGTATGCCAGAACAGACTTTACAGGTCCTTCTGTTACAATGTGAAAGGTGGTCTTATCCACGTTGTTTACAGAGTCGGTCACTAAAACGCCCAGGCGCAGGGGCTTTTCATTAACCAAGAGGGTGTAACCACCAAGCCCGACTGAATTGCCAACAGCCAATATGTCGCGACCCCAATCCTCCATAACATGGTAATTATCTTCTACTTCACCATTGGCATTGATTCCCACATTTTCGGGAGACATGTAAGCTGCTCTTTTACCGAATAAGTCTTTGGCATTCCGTCCATCCAGGTAATGGCGAAATCCTACTTTGTCGTTTTCCCATGATGGGCCGTCTGTTTGGTATTTCTGAAAGCCGATGCTTTTGGGAAGGTCGTTCGGTAAAATTACCTCACTTGTCGCCGGTTCAACAGGTGTGTCTGCGGAGCGTCGTTTTCCGAAACGGGCACTGGTCCGAATGGTATATTTCGGAGATTTATCGGTCCACCCGAAGGTGAATGCTTTGGTAGAACTGGCATTCAGGTCAGTTACGAAGAATAATTCGTCCCACTGTCCATCACCGTTTAAATCATCTAACTGAGACGCAATGGTATCTCCTTCCGTTGAAATGATTAACGGGAAAGCTTCTTCTTTCGGGATGTCCGAAATTTGGGAGCGATCGATAGCAATCGCTTTGTCCGTCAGGTTGATCTGTGAGGTGTTCGATAGTTCAATGACTGTCTTTTTCGGCGTTGTTTGGCATTGACTAAAAAGAAGTATGCAGAGTGCGCCACTGCATATGGCGAATAAAGAATTTTGTTTCATTTTGGTTTGAATTTATCTGTTTGAACTATTTGATTTTCCGCCTGCCTTTGGTGCGGCTTCAACAATGAACCCTGAATAGATTTGGAAGAGAACGACGTTTAAATTTGACAGTAGCTTCATTGTCGTTGTTTATTGTTCTTTAGTCTTTCTGAATGGCTTGTTTTACTTGGTCCATAAAGTTCGTTCCCCAGATTATTTCACTCTCATCAACCTTTAAGAAGACATCAGCAGGAACTTTTTGGTAACAGTTATTAATGAGCAGATTTTGAGAATCCTCAATTGTAAGAATCGCTTGGTCAGCAAGCGGTGATTTGGAGTGAATATCATTCAGAACGACACCATTGCAGTTTTTGAAACTCAGAGCAGGGCCTTTTTCTGTTACGATGTCAATATTACTAAAGTATAAGTTGGTGGCTGTTTCAGCCGAGAATCCTTCTTGTGCAACCACATTGATGTTGGAAAACGAAATTTCATTGACCGGCATCTCCTGGATACCTGTAATGAAACCAACTTTTTTCACATCGGTGCCGGTTACATTGCTAATGTGTATGTTGCGGAAGACAGGCGTACGATCGCTTACCGGTTCCGACTCCGAGGTCTTGTCGTAAAACAAGTTGATGATAAATGCATTCTTCTGAATGTTGCGCATCACAATGTTGTCAACGCGGATATTTTCAACGACTCCACCACGACCGCGCGAGGCCTTCAGGCGAATGCCGGCATCGGTTCCGTCGAACACACAGTTGGAAATGGTCACATTTTTCACACCACCCGACATTTCGCTGCCAATTACAACGCCGCCGTGTCCGGACAGCATCACACAATTAGTGATGGTCAGGTTCTCGGTAGGTTTGCCGTAGTTTCGGCCATCGAAATCACGGCCGGACTTGATAGTTACGCAGTCGTCTCCAACACTGATGAAGCAATCTGAGATGCGAACATTTTTACACGACGATGGATTAATACCATCCGTATTCCACCCGTCATGCGGATTTTGGATGGTGATGCCATGGATCATCAGGTCCTCGCAACCAACGGGGTTCACTGTCCAAAAAGGAGAGTCCTTAATAGTTACTCCTTCGAAATTAATATTTGTACATTCCATGAACTGTATGAATGGAGGTCTGAAAAAGGCGCGCTTCAATCCTTCCTGAAAATAGGGTTCTACTTTGATGTCTCTATTTTGATCGAACCACATTTGTTGGAATTTGGTTAACTCATCTGATGGGTTATCCTTATAACTGTTGTATTGAATGCGCTTGATTTCTTCCCACCAGGCTTTCCCGTTGCCTTCCAGCGTGCCTTCACCTTTTATGGCAATGTTTTCAGCGCTGGATGCGTAAAGCAGTGGCGTAAAGGTGTTCATGAAGATGCCTTCCCAGCGAATTTGGCGGAAGGGAAGATAGTCGTCGAAATCGGTGGAGAACGACAATGTTGCTCCAGCCTCCAGATTCAAGGTGATGTTGCTCTTTAGGATAATTGCGCCGGTGAGGTATGTTCCGGCGGGGAAGTAAATCGTTCCACCGCCTTCTTTCGAAGCCTGGATGATTGTGTTGTTAATGAGTTCGGTGCACTTTATTTTGCCATGTGTGTCGGCACCGAGTACCAGCATATCATATGTTTTGGCCGAAAGGCTGCTGTGGATGATTAAAAAGAAGAGAATTAGCTTGACGGTTTTCATGTGTCTTAGTTTTATTCGTATTCGTTAGGTTTCTATATCCGACTCAAAGTTATACTATTAATGAAAATGGTAATAAAGAATAGTCCAAAAATTGCAATCGATTGCATGTGCGCAGTCGGTTCTTCTGTTTTTTCTTGTGTCAGAGAATTTCTGAAATTGGATGGCTCAATGGGCATTATTTCCTATAAATCTTTGTGTTAAATTTATTTTCACACAGTTTTTACCCTTGTTATTTCAAAAAAAAGAAATACTTTTGCAGTCCCGATTATTGTCCGTACTTGCAGTTCTTATAATTGATTGAAAATGTTGAGGATAGAAAAGTTATCAACGAGCCCGATGTTAATAACTTGGACGGCCACAACAGATTGAGAAGTAAGTTTTTGCAACTTTTAGTGTTTAATTTAAAAAAATTAGAGCAAGTGGATACTTTATCTTACAAAACCGTTTCGGCCAATAGTGCCACGGTAAACAAAGAATGGGTAGTTGTTGATGCTACTGACATGCCGCTCGGACGTTTAGCTAGTGCCGTAGCCAAAATGTTGCGTGGTAAACACAAACCCAATTTTACTCCTCACGTAGATTGTGGAGACAACGTAATTGTCGTTAATGCTGAAAAAGTCAAATTGACTGGTAACAAGCTGAATGACAAAGTGTATTTGCGTTACACCGGTTATCCGGGTGGACAACGCAGCCAAACTCCGGCTGAGATCATGAAGAAATATCCGGAACGTTTGGTCGAGAAAGCTGTAAAAGGTATGTTACCTAAAAATCGTCTTGGACGTGCTGTTTATGGTAACATGAAAGTGTATGTTGGTCCTGAGCACAAACAAGAGGCTCAAAACCCAAAAGTAATTGATTTAAATACCATCAAACTGTAACAATGGAAGTAGTAAATACCTTAGGACGTAGAAAAACAGCCGTTGCCCGTATTTTTCTCAGTGAGGGTAAAGGCAAGATTACCATTAACAACCGGGAACTGAACGAATATTTCCCAAATGGTACGCTACAGTATATTGTTATGCAACCTCTGAACTTATTGGGTGTTGCTGACCAATATGACATTAAAGTAAACCTTGATGGTGGTGGTATTAAAGGACAAGCAGAAGCTGTGCGTTTGGCAATTGCCCGCGCTATGGTAGAAATCAATCCTGAAAATAAGCCAGAACTGAAACATGCAGGCTTTATGACTCGTGACCCACGTGAAGTGGAACGTAAAAAACCGGGTCAACCAAAAGCACGTAAACGCTTCCAGTTCTCAAAACGTTAATATATTATCTAAAAATAACTGTGGATCTGAAACCACTGGGACTCCCCGGCACAGACGAGGGACTACTCAGAGGTTGCTTTTCAACATTTTATTTCAAAAGTTAAAAAGATGCCAAGAACAAATTTTCAAGAATTATTGGATGCAGGTGTACATTTTGGTCACCTGAAAAGAAAGTGGAATCCAAACATGGCTCCGTATATTTTTATGGAGAAAAATGGTATCCACATCATCGATTTACAAAAAACAGTTGTAAAAATTGATGACGCGGCTGCTGCCATCAAACAAATTGCCAAATCGGGACGCAAAATCTTATTTGTGGCAACAAAGAAACAAGCCAAAGAGCTTGTTGCTGATGCTGTTGGCAATGTGAATATGCCTTACGTTGTAGAACGCTGGCCTGGTGGTATGCTTACTAACTTCCCAACTATCCGCAAAGCGGTTAAGAAAATGATCTCCATCGACAAAATGATGAAAGATAACAGTTGGGATAACTTATCAAAACGCGAAAAGTTGCAAATTACTCGTCAACGTGCGAAATTGGATAAAGTATTAGGTTCTATTGCTGACCTGACTCGTCTTCCAGCTGCTCTGTTCGTTGTTGACGTTTTAAAAGAAAAAATCGCTGTACGTGAAGCTCAAAAATTGGGTATCCCTGTATTTGCGATGGTTGATACAAACTCAGATCCAGAAGGAATCGACTTCGTTATTCCAGCGAACGATGATGCTTCTCAATCAATCCGTTTAATTACTCGTATCATGTGTGATGCTGTAGCAGAAGGCTTGAACGAACGTAAAGTTGAACGCGAAAAAGATGGCGAAGAAGCACCTAAAAAAGCTACAAAAAAATCGGCAGCAAAAGCTGAACCGATGAAAGAAGTAGCCGTTAGCGCCGGTGACGACGAGGACGTTGAGGTTGCTGATCTGGATGATGATTCAGAAGAATAATTGCTCATTTTAAATAAAAAAAACTAACAGATATGGCAATTTCTGCTGCAGATGTAATGAAGTTGCGTAAAGCAACTGGCGCTGGTATGATGGATTGTAAAAACGCTTTGACTGAAGCGGAAGGCGATTTCACCCGCGCTGTAGAAATTATTCGTGAAAGAGGTAAACTGGTAGCCAACAAACGTTCAGACCGTGAGGCTTCTGAAGGTGCTGCATTGGCTAAAGTTAGCGCTGACGGTAAATTCGGAGCTATTGTTGTGTTAAACTGCGAAACTGACTTCGTTGCAAAAAATGAAGGTTTCGTGACTTTAACTCAAAGCTTCCTGGATGTTGCCGTTGATAACAAACCAGCCGACCTTGATGCACTGAAAGCTTTAACTCTGGATGGTCGTACATTAGCTGATCACGTGACAGAGCAGACAGGTGTGATCGGTGAAAAAATCGATTTGTCATACTTCGGCTGTATTGACGCAGCTTCAGTTGTGGCTTACATTCACCCGGGTAACCAATTGGCTACTTTGGTCGGTTTCAATCAGGAAAATGTAGATTCACAGGTTGCGAAGGACGTTGCAATGCAAGTTGCGGCGATGAACCCAGTTGCTGTGGATAAAGATTTTGTTTCTCAAGAAGTTATCGAAAAAGAATTGGAAATCGCGAAAGAAAAATTCCGTCAGGAAGGTAAACCAGAAGCAATGTTAGATAAGATTGCTCAAGGTTCTTTGGCTAAATTCTTCAAAGAAAACACCTTGTTGAATCAACCTTTTGTGAAAGACAACAAATTATCGGTAAAAGAATATTTGGAGTCAGCAAGCAAAGGTTTGACTGCAACCGGATTTATTCGTTTCGCATTGGCTGAATAAGCTTCAAACGCAATAATATTCAAGAGAGGCTATCCTGATGGATAGCCTCTCTTTGTGTTTGAGTACATTTGGTACAGAGTAGTCAATAAAAAAGCCTGTCTTCAGCGAATCAGGACAGGCTTTTTATATGGTTGAATGATTTTATTATCCGTTCAAAGCTTCAGCGCCGTTGGTAACTTCGAGAATTTCGTTTGTGATAGCTGCCTGGCGAGCTTTATTGAATGTCAATGTAAGCTCTTTAATCAAGTCAGAAGCGTTATCTGTGGCTTTATGCATTGCAGTCATTCGAGCACCGTGTTCAGCCGCATTTGAGTCCAGAAGGGCTTTGAAAAGCTGAGTTTTTAGTGATCTCGGGATCAGTTTATTTACAATTTCTTCCATGCTCGGTTCGTAAATGTAATTCAGGTTCGCGTTTTTGTCGAAGTTGGTCTCTTCCTGAACCGGTAGAAATTGTTCAGTCGAACAAATCTGAACCGCCGCATTTTTGAATTCGTTGTAAACAATCTCAATTCGATCGTATTTGTTTGATGCAAAATCATCCATCAGGTTTTGTGCAACAACGGAGACTTGTTCAAAAGTCAGCGAATCGAAAACCTGATTAGCTTTGGCTGCAACCGGCATTTTCCTGGATTTCAGGTATTTTTCGCCTTGTTTCCCAATGACCATGAACTGAACTCTTCCGGACTGCAGCTGACGATGGTATTTTGTCTCAGCTAGTTCTGCTGCGGTTTTCGAAATCGATGAATTAAAAGCACCGCACAAACCCCGGTTAGAGCTGATCAATACAATTAAAACCTTATCAGGCGTTCGTTGTTCGGTGAAAACCGACTCAACTGAACTATCCAAATTCGCACTTAACGTTTGCAGAATGTGTTGTAATTTATCTGCATACGGTCGGATCTGATGGATTGCATCCTGGGCTTTTTTCAGTTTTGCAGCCGATACCATTTTCATGGCACTGGTCACCTGACGGGTTGTTTTAACCGACGTTATTCGGGTCCGTATTTCTTTTAAACTAGCCATTTCGGTAATTTATGCTTCAAGTCGGGGAAATAAAGTTTTCCCGAACGTTCAATTATTTATAGCGTGCTGCAATTTCAGTTGCTGCTTTTTCGATGTTAGCAACCCCTGCATCAGTCAGTTTTCCTACACGTAATTCGTCAAGAGTAGGGCGGTATTGCATTTCCATCAGCTCCAGAAAACCTTTTTCAAATTCTTTTACTTTATCGATTGGGACGCTGCGCAGCAATTCTTTAGCACCACAGTAGATAATGGCGATTTGATGTTCAATCTTCATCGGCATATACTGCCCTTGCTTCAGGATTTCGACATTTTTACGCCCTTTATCCAGTACGCGCATAGTTGCGGCATCCAAATCTGATCCGAACTTTGAGAAAGCCTCCAATTCGCGGAATTGAGCCTGGTCGAGTTTCAGGGTACCCGCAATCTTTTTCATGGCTTTCACCTGCGCATTACCACCTACCCGTGATACAGAAATACCTACGTTGATCGCTGGACGAACACCCGAAAGGAATAAGTTTGATTCCAGGAAGATCTGTCCATCGGTAATTGAAATCACGTTGGTTGGAATATAGGCAGAAACGTCACTCGCTTGGGTTTCAATAATTGGCAATGCGGTTAATGAACCACCACCTTTTACAATCGGTTTTAGCGATTCAGGCAAGTCATTCATATTCGCTGCGATTTCATCTGAGTTGATGATTTTTGCCGCGCGTTCCAATAAGCGTGAGTGCAAATAGAAAACATCACCAGGGTACGCTTCACGACCCGGTGGGCGACGAAGCAACAATGAAACTTCGCGATACGAAACGGCTTGTTTCGAAAGGTCATCGTAAATAATCAACGCATCACGGCCGGTATCCCTGAAGAACTCACCAATTGCAGCTCCTGCATAAGGGGCATAAAATTGCAAAGCGGCAGGTTCGGCTGCGGTGGCCGATACAATGACAGTATAGTCCATCGCGCCATATTTTTCGAGGGTTGCAGCGATGTTAGCTACAGTAGAACCCTTTTGACCAACAGCAACATAAATACAATAAACGGGCGTGCCTTTTTCAAAGTTTTCACGTTGATTGATGATGGTGTCAATTGCTACGGCAGTTTTCCCTGTTTGGCGGTCGCCGATAATCAACTCACGTTGACCACGACCAATTGGAATCATCGCGTCAATTGCTTTTAAGCCGGTTTGCAAAGGTTGGGTAACCGGTTGGCGGAAGATAACCCCGGGAGCTTTACGTTCCAATGGCATCTCGTATTTTTTACCAGCAATGGCACCTTTCCCGTCAATCGGAGCGCCAATCGTATTGATTACACGCCCTAGAACGCCTTCGCCAACTTCGATCGAAGCAATGCGTTGCAGACGTTTCACGGTGTCGCCTTCTTTAATTTCTTCTGAGGGGCCGAGTAATACAGCACCAACGTTATCTTCTTCAAGGTTTAGTACAATTCCTTTAATCCCGCTGTCGAACTCAATCATTTCATTCGATTCAACATTGGATAACCCGTAAATTCGGGCAATACCATCACCTACAGTAAGGACCGTGCCAACCTCTTCCAGTTCAGCCTCTGACTTAAATCCTTCCAGTTGTTGTTTTAGTATCGCGGATACTTCAGCAGGTTTTATATCAGCCATGGTTTATTTATTTTTCTATTTGATTTCGGATTGTAATAATGTCTCTTTCACTTTGCGCAATTGACTGGCAATACTGGCGTCGATTTGTTGATCATCAACACGCAGAACAAAGCCACCAATCAGTTTTGGATCGACTTGTTTGCTCAATTCAATCTCAGCATTCAAGTCTTTCTCCAGTTTAGCTGTTATTTGCGCTATAATTGCCGGTTTCATATCAATGGCCGTTGTTAGAACAGCCGTTTTTACTCCTTGATCCAGGCGGTATAAATTCAGAATGTTTCGGCATATACCGGGAAGGTGCGCTTCCCTTTTATTCGTGGTAATCAGTTCCAGAAAGCTTAAACTAAGCGCATTAATCTTTTTACTGAAAATTGCTTGAATCAACTTTATTTTTTTGGAAGTTTTAACCACCGGACTTTCCAACAGTAGCCTGAAATCAGCGCTATCTTTGCACAAGGTGGAAATTAACTCAACATCTGTTTTTAACAGGTCAAGCTGTTTTTTCTCTTTGGCAAGACTGAAGAAGGCTTTGGCGTAGCGGACTGTGATTTTACTTTGATCCATAAACTATTTCAATTTAAGATCGTTAATCAGGCTGTTTACCATGTCTTCCTGATCCTTTTTTTCTTTGATTTCTCGTTGGATAATCTTTTCGGCCACCAAGACAGACAGATCAACGATTTGTTTTTTCATTTCATTGATGGCTGCTGTTTTCTCTGCTTCAATCTGAGTTCTGGCTGATTCAACAATTTTTTGACCTTCAACCTGGGCGATCGATTTTGCATCGGCCAGCAATTTATCTTTAATCTCGCGAGCTTCCTTAAGAATGATATCTTTTTCTCTTCTCGCTTCGGCAATAATCTGTTCCTGATTCGACTTTAGTCCCTCAACTTCTTTTCGAGCTTTGTCGGCAGACGAAAGAGCTTCTGCAATGGTATTTTCCCGATCTTTCAGGCTGGTGAGGATCGGTTTCCAAGCAAATTTCTTCAGGATAAATAAGGTGATTCCAAAAATGATCACCATCCAGAAGATGGTTCCGTAATCCGGTGTAACAAATCCCATAAATTCTTAATTTTTAATGTTAAGTTGTCAAAGCACCCGGCAACCCCGGGCGCAGACAACTAAGAAATAAATTTCTATACAAACAGAATCAATGCACAGATAATCACGGCGAAGAAGGCTACCCCTTCAATCAATGCCGCAGATACGATCATGTTTGAACGGATGTCTCCGCTTGCTTCCGGCTGGCGGGCAATGGCTTCCATGGCACTGGCACCAATACGGCCAATACCAATACCTGCACCAACAGCGGCTAATCCTGCACCGATACCGGCACCAATTTCAGCCAAGCCAAGACCAACGTTTCCGACTGATTCTTGTAGAAGAATTAATAAAGTACTCATAATCTTTAAAATTTATGTTTGAGTAATCAATGATGTTCTGAAGTTGCCATTCCGAAATACAAAGCAGAAAGTAAAGTAAATACGTAGGCTTGTATGAAGGAAACTAAAACGTCTAATAATAAAATAAATACTGAAAATGCGACCGAAAGCGGACTTACCATCCCGCCGACGACCGGTCCGTTCAAACTTGAGAAAATAAAGATCAAGCTCACAAAAACCGTCACAATGATGTGACCAGCCATCATGTTGGCGAACAAACGCACCATCAATACAAATGGCTTTGTAAATACACCAGTAAGCTCAACAATGGGCATTAGTGGGAGGGGATACTTTAACCACCATGGTACATCGGGGTTGTAGATTTCTTTCCAATAATGCTTATTCCCGTTAAGTGTTGTTACAACGAAGGTGAACAGGGCCAACACCAGCGTAACGGCGATATTTCCCGTTACGTTTGCGCCGAATGGGAATATCGGAATTAGTCCCAGAAAGTTATTAATGAGGATAAAAAAGAACAGTGTCAGCAAAAAGGGAAGGAACTGGTCCGTTTTTGCTTTGCCGATTGCCGGTACGGCCACTTCATCACGAATGAACAGTACCAGTGGTTCAATCAGGTTTTGCAGTCCCTTGGGTGCCTTGCCTGCTCTTTGTTTCGCAGATTTGGCTACATTGAGGAAGATCAGCAATATGACAATAACGCTGACAAATAATCCGACGACTGCTTTTGTGATTGAAAGATCGATTGGGAGGCCAAGGATTTCACCCTGGTCGTTTAGTTCCACGATTTTTCCTTCATTTTCACCTTCCTGTTCAATCCGGAAGTTTTTATAAGCTACCGTTCCATGATGAAACTTCGAGGACAAGAAAACATTCAATCCGGAATTCTCACTATATAATATAATAGGCAACGGAATGCTGACATGAGTATGTCCGTATGTTAAAATGTGCCATTCAAATGCATCGGAAACGTGTTCCATTACAAACTTTCCGGCATCAAAATTGGTTTTGTGTGTTGATTCAGCAGCGATATGCTCCTGGTTTTCTTCTGCATAAATTTTGGGAGAAGCAAGCCCCAGAGTGAGTACAACAAGCAGAAAAGCAATTCGTTTTGCTTTTCCCGGGAACTTCGATTCGAGTGTCGCCATGGTCATGTTCTGTCTTTTGAAAAGGAGCCTCCAAATTAATAAATTAATCAGAAGTATCCATCATTTTTTTTGTTTTACTATTCGGGTAATCTCAACGATCTCTAAGGCCGAGAAACTCACGTAGATAACAAAGATGCTAACTAAGAAATCTTTGGCAGATTCGCGGTAGAACCAAATGTAGATAAGCGCTAAAATCAGGTACGTGAACATTTTTATCATGCTCAGACCTAGAAAAGCCGGGTTGAACTTGCGCATGTTTTTTTCCGTGGTTCTTAAGAGCAGATACTGAACAAAGTTCGAAGCCGCGAAGAAAATAGCGACAATTAAAATGAACAAGGGGATTTCGGATTTCGGGAAGACGAAATACAATAACAAATACTTCGTTAGAATGATAGCAACTGATAAGATACTTGTTTTCAGTAGAAAGCTTTTCATCTTAGTCTTTTTTTATAAAGTTTTTAATGGCGTATAATATTGCTCCAATAACGGAGAGAATCATCAAAACTAAAGTAAAGACCGGAAAACTCATTTTTAGCCATTCGTCAAGTTTGATTCCCGCAAACACTCCCAATCCCATAATAGCAATCATTTCGAAAGCCAGGCTTGAGTATCGAATAAATTGGTTATTATTTTTCGACGGTTTTAATTTTTTCATCTTTCAGTTGGTTTCCCATGGTGCAGTTACCAGAGAAAACAGATCCGGGCTCGATGCTCAGTTTGTCTGAGCTGATCTCACCTAAAACTGTTGATGTTGCTTTCAAAGTTATGAGTTGTTCAATCTTCATTTTTCCTTTAACATAGCCTGCAACTTCACAGTTTTTACAAAATACTTCACCGTTTACCTTGCCGGTATCGCCAATAACAACCCGACCGTTGCTGGTGATGTTGCCTGTCAGTTCTCCGTCGATACGAATATCTCCCTCCGACTTAATTTCTCCTGTTATTACCGTTCCCTTGCCAATCAGGTTGATAACCTGATTATTTACTTCGTTGTAGGTTTTTGCCATCTCTTTCTTTTTGTTTTTAAGCGTGACCAAATATAATAAAGGTTTCATTCTAATTAAAGAACGAAACCTTTCTATTTTGGGTATGTGATATGCTAAAGAAATTAGTCGGAGAGCAGTTTTTATTGGTTGAAATGGTAAAGGAAAATGGCTTCTCCTTCGAAGGCCGGTTTTTTGTTTCCTTCAATTTCCATCGAAACTTTCAGTTGCACCTTGCTTATTCCGCGAAGGTTGGCGATCGATTTCAACCATACATGTGTTCTGATTCGGCTGTTTACCAAAACAGGCTGACCAAATTTGAAATTGTCGATTCCGTAATTAACCAGCATTTTGAAATTTTCTACTTGTACAACCTGGTCCCACATGACAGGAAGAAGCGAGAGTGTTAAGTAGCCGTGAGCAATGGTGGAGCCAAAAGCGCCTTCTTTTTTTGCCCGTTCCGGATCCGTGTGAATCCACTGGTAATCCAGGGTGGCATCAGCGAATTTGTTAATTTGTTCTTGTGTCACCGTATGGTATTCTGAAACACCAAGTTTCTCTCCAACGAACTTTTCAAATTCCTCGTGACTTTTAATAATAAGTCGACTCATTTTTATGTGTTTTTTCGAATTAATTTAAGAGTTATAGGCCCATTTCAGATACACAGATCCCCAAGTGAAACCCGCACCGAAAGCAGCAAGGATGATGTTGTCACCTTTTTTTAGTTGCTTCTCATAATCATTCAAGCACAATGGAATGGTTGCGGCGGTGGTATTGCCATATTTCTGAATGTTGATCATGACCTGTTTCGGGTCAATCTTCATGCGACGGGCGACGGCGTCGATAATTCGCATATTAGCTTGATGAGGTACTAACCAGGCAAGCTTGTCCGGTGTGATTTGGTTCTTCTCCATGATTTCGACAGCTACATCGGCCATGCGCGAAACGGCATATTTGAATACTGTTTGTCCATCCTGGTGTACGAAATGCTCTCGGTTTTCAATGGTTTCAAAGGATGCCGGTCTTTTGGAACCTCCTGCTTTGATGTGCAGGTAATGGCGTCCTTTCCCATCGGTATAGTTAATGTGGTCAATTACACCTACATCTTCCAACGTGGGTTCCAGCAAAACAGCTGAAGCACCGTCTCCAAAAAGCGGGCAAGTTGAACGGTCGGTATAGTCCGTAATCGCACTCATCATATCAGCGCCAACGATGACCACTTTTTTATACTTCCCGGTCTCGACGAAACTCGCTCCCGTAGTGAGTGCAAAAACAAAACCGGAACAAGCAGCACTGATGTCGTAACTCCAGGCGTTATGCAAGCCTGCTTTACGGCAAATAATATTCGCAGTAGCTGGGAATGGGCGATCAGGAGTGATCGTGGCACAAATCAACAAGTCGATTTCTTCGGGCGAGGTGTTGGTTTTTTCAAGTAGTTCTTGAACAGCCGCAACACCCATATCTGAAGTAGCTTTTCCGCTTTCCTTTAAAATTCTTCGCTCTTTAATTCCGATTCTCTGCATGATCCACTCATCAGTGGTGTCGACCATTGAGCTGATTTCTTCATTTGTCAGCCTGTAGTCAGGCAAAAATGCACCAATACCAGTTATTGCTGCATGAATTTTTCCCATAATTCAAAATTTTACAACAACCCTAAATCGCAAAGAATTGGATTTTAGGATATAATACAAGGTTTTTGTAATCTAAAAAAGAGGTCGAAAGATAGAAGTAAAAAATTGAAGCGCAAAGAAAAAACTGCGCAAAAAGGGTAGGCTAAAACGTTTTAAAACAATTAATTAAAACGGTCGAAAATTTAATCTTTAGGACAAAAAAAGATCAGAAGAATTTTCTTCTGATCATCTTATAGAGAATTAAACAGTTACGCTCTTTTCAATTGCGAGTTTTCCTCTGTAGTAACCGCATTCGCCACAAACAGTGTGGTATTTTACAGTTGCTCCACAGTTTGAGCAAGTCGCCAACGTTGCAATTGTTGCATGGTGATGAGATCTTCTTTTATCTCTTCTAGCTTTTGATGTTTTGTGCTTTGGATGTGCCATTTTCTAAATTCTTTATTCGTTTCCTAATAATTTTTTCAAGTCATCCCATCTTGAGTCGGGTTTCTTTTCCGACTTCTTTGGGTTGTAAGCCATTTTCTTCAGTTTCTTCAGCATTTCCGGATTACAAAGACTATTACCGTCTTTATCATTCGGATGAACCTGCCGGATCGGAATAGCTAAAATAATAAAATCGTAGAGCATTTGTGCTACATTAACCAGATGGTCGTTGGTGCTTACCCAAATCACATCATCACCTTCTTCAAACTTGGATTCTCCATATTTAATGAAGACCTTATTATCGCTTGATACAGGTTGGTCGTACAGATCCAAACATCTATCGCATTGGATTTTAACTGTTCCTGAAACATGAAACCAAAGAACCATTAATGAACTCTGTTTTTCGAGGACGACTTTTGCTGTGATGTTGCCATCTTCAGCAATTCCACCGTCGAAATGGTCGAAGAACTTCTTATTGATCTGATAGTCAAACTCATGTGTTCCAAGAGCGAGACCTTTAAATGCAATATTATAAGTAGATAATCCAGCCATTGCTTCGAAAAAAGTTTTGCAAAAGTATAAAAAATATAGAAACGAAGAAAATTATATGATTTTTTTAACAAGGAAAAATGATTCTATTTTTCGGGAAGTCCAAAAAACAGAAATTCAGTGATTTATGCTTTTATGCTCTTGTTGAAAAAATCAACTTTCTTAAGGATGATCCGAAAGGTTGTTCCCTTGCCTAATTCTGATTGCTTGATGAAAATTTTCCCTTGGTGGTAATTTTCGACAATACGCTTAGCAAGTGACAGGCCCAGACCCCATCCGCGTTTTTTGGTTGTGTAGCCAGGATCGAATATGCTCTTGAATTGCGATTTGGGGATTCCTTTTCCGCTGTCGTTGATGTCGAAATAGATTTGTCCGGCATCATCTCTGAGCGACAAGGTTATTTTCCCGACATTACCCATCGCATCAATCGCGTTCTTGCAGAGGTTTTCAATAACCCAGCTCAAAAGTGCGGGGTTGTGCGGCGTTTTATAAATCTTATCGACGGGAAAATCCATGGTAAATTGCACCTTTTGCGAAGTTCTGCTTTGCAGGTAGGTTACTGTTGAAACGATTGTTTTCCGCAGGTCTTCAATTTGTAATTCCGGTTTGGAGCCGATTTTTGAAAAGCGCTCGGTGATTTTCTCTAGCCGGTTGATATCCTTTTCAAATTCGTTAATTAAATCCGGATTAATTTCCTGTGTTTTTAAAAGTTCGACCCAAGCCATCAATGACGAAATTGGAGTCCCTAGTTGATGTGCGGTTTCTTTCGACATGCCAACCCATACCTGGTTTTGCTCAGCTTTGCGTGATGAGTTGAACGTAAAGTAGGCCACCAAAATGAATAGCGTGATGACGCTAATTTGAATTAGTGGAAAATATTTCAGGTTCTGGAGCACTTTTGAATCGCGGTAGTAGATATGCTGTGTCTCGTGTTCTGAAACAATGATTTCAATGGAACTATTTTCCGAAATCATTTTTTGAAGTTCGTTTTGTAAGGTTTGTTCCTTCCGTTTTTCAGGATAGTCAATGTTTGCTGTCGTGATGATATTTCGGGCGCTATCCGTTAAAATGATTGGGATATCGGTGTTAGATTCCAAAATACTTAGCAGGAAGGACATATTGTCGTCCGGATCATCTACGGGGGAGATTAGCCGGCGCGTTGCTTCGGCCCACATAGAAACACTTTTTTGTTCTTCCTCGGCCATTTTTCGGGCAAGCCAGTTCGTGTACTGAAATGATGCCGCTCCGATAATAACTGCAATCAGTACCAATAATAGTTTCCAGCGACGTTTTTTCAGATAGGGTTCCAATATGAATGCAATTTAACGGGTTGGGCCGAATGATCGAAACAAGTTGTCCGGTGCCTTTGATAAAGCAGTCCTGCTGTCTTTTCGGCTGATAGATCGAAAACGAAGAATCCGCCGAAATAGTATGATCAAAGTACGATTATCCGTTCAACAAATCAAGGGCTGCCTGATTGATTCCATTTTGGTCGAAACCGCACTCGCGCATCAGTTCTTCCGGCGAGCCATGTTCCACGAACCGGTCAGGTACTCCGAGGCGAATGACTTTTGATGTATACTGATGGTCGACCATGAATTCGATTACAGCTGAGCCAAATCCACCTTGGATTGCTCCGTCTTCAATAGTGATAATTTTATCAAATTTCTTAAAGACTTGATGAAGCAGCTTTTCGTCCAATGGTTTTACAAAGCGCATGTCGTAGTGGGCAACCGAGTGTCCTTTTTTTTCGAGCGCTTTAATTGCACGCGATGTTTGAATTCCGGTTGTTCCGATTGACAGAATTGCTAAATCCGAACCTTCCGAAATGATCCGGCCTGTTCCAATTGGGATCGGCTCAAAAGGTTGACGCCAGTCGATTTGGCAGCCACAGCCTCTGGGGTATCGAATGGAGAATGGTCCCATGTTTTCCTGCTGTGCCGTGTACATGAGGTTTCGCAGTTCTATTTCGTCCATTGGCGCTGATACGATCATGTTGGGGATGTGGCGCATGTAGGCCATATCGAAAACACCGTGATGCGTGGCTCCATCGGCACCAACAAGGCCACCACGATCCAGACAGAAAACGACGTTCAGATTTTGGATGGCAACGTCGTGAATGACCTGATCGTATGATCGTTGCATGAATGTAGAGTAGATGTTGCAAAACGGTACGAGGCCCCGAATAGCCATACCTGCCGAAAAAGTAACAGCGTGCGGTTCGGCAATACCGACATCGAAAGCGCGATCCGGCATTTTCTCCATCATGATATTTAAAGAGCTACCGGTTGGCATAGCCGGAGTAACACCAACAATTTTTTCGTTTTGTTCTGCCAGTTCCACCAATGTGTTTCCAAAGACATTTTGAAACTTGGGAGGCTTATTCATAGCGCACTCACAATTCAGAATTTCTCCGGTCACTTTGTCGAACTTTCCGGGTGCATGAAATTCTGTTTGGTTGAGTTCGGCTTGCTTAAAACCTTTCCCTTTTTTTGTTAGAACGTGCAGCAGTTTTGGGCCTGGGATTTCACGCAAATCCTGCAACACTTTTGTGAGATATTTGATGTCGTGTCCGTCAATCGGACCAAAATACCGAATGCCCAAACTTTCAAATAAGTTTGATTCTTTCAGCAAGGCAGATTTTAATGCACCCTCTGTTTTTTGAACCAAGCGACGTGCTTTCGGGCCGAAACCGTTTAGCTTCCCCAGTCCATCCCAAACTTCTTGTTTAAGTTTGTTATATGATTTCGATTTTGAAATATTCAGTAAATAGTTGCTCACACCTCCCACATTGGGGTCGATGGCCATGTTGTTGTCATTCAGTATAATGAGGACGTCTGAATTATTGACGGCAGCATTGTTCAAGCCTTCAAAGGCCATTCCTCCGGTCATGGAACCATCGCCGATAACGGCAACAATTTTTCGATTTTTATCTTTTTGCAGTGATGCGGCAGCAGCCATTCCTAATGATGCAGAGATAGACGTGCTGGCATGACCAACGCCAAACGTGTCATATTCGCTTTCGCTTGGTTTTGGGAAGCCGCTAAGCCCGTTGTATTTCCTGTTGGTGTGAAACAGATCTCTGCGCCCCGTTAGGATTTTGTGACTGTAGGCCTGGTGACCAACATCCCAAATAAGCATGTCGTAAGGCGTTTTGTACACATAGTGCAGGGCGACTGTTAATTCAACAACCCCAAGACTGGCGCCAAAATGTCCCGGATTATTGGACACTTCATCGATAATAAATTGCCTAAGCTCCTCACAAACAACAGGTAGATCTTCCGGTTTTAGTTTTCTCAGATCATCCGGACTGTTGATCTCTTTTAGCAGTTTACCTGCGTATTCTTCCATGTAGCCAAAATTAGAGCTCAAATATACAATTTATCATTTATGCAACCGCTTTGAAATGTCAGTATTGAGGAATCGGCGGGGATTAGGGTTTTTAGTGAACTACCCTAATAATCATATTTTGAGTGTATTTCGTTCCCTGGCTTGAAAAGTAACCAGTTCTTCAAACCCCACTTTTTGTAGCAGGTCTACTGCAGTTTTGAAATGTCGGGCAACTTGGTCAGTTCGGTGCGCATCCGACGTCAAGGTCATTGGGATGTGATGGTGATAGCAGCGTTCTACGATGGATGGGGCCGGTGTAAATTCGGCGCAAGGACGATCGACTCCCCCGGTGTTTAGTTCCACGACCAGGTTATTTTCTTTGATGATTTTAAGCGTGTCCTCGATTAAAGGTGATTGATCCGTTTCCGGATAAATTCTGAATTTCTTGATTATATCCATGTGACCGATGATATCGAACAGGCCTGAACGCGCGGCTTTTTGAATCAGGTCGTAATACATCTTATATAAGTGGTCGTTCGACCATTTGCCGTAAAGTGATTTGTCAGTGTCGAAATTCCAATCTCCTATAAAATGAACCGATCCGATGACATAGTCCAGGGGAAGGGAACTGATCACTTTGCTGATCTCGTCTTCCATCCCTTCCAGATAGTCCATTTCTATTCCGAATTTTACTTTTATTTGACTTTTGTAGCGTTCGCGGAGAATTTCTATTTGTTCGACCATAACCGGAAGATCAACAGCGGAGATTGCCCAGTTGACAGGTTTGAGGCAGAGGTGGTCGCTGAATCCAACTTCATCAAGGCCTTTTTCAATGGCGGCCAGAATCATCTCTTCATAATTATTCTTCCCGTCTGAAAGAATACTGTGCATGTGGTAATCTGTCATTCCTAGCATAGCGCTGAATAATTCGGTTTAATTGTATTCGACCCTAAAATAGTCAAAGTAAATGCAAAAGGAATGGATAGGGGGAGTTTTCTGTTGATTGAGGGCAAAAAAAAGGCAGCTTCAATAAGCTGCCTCAAAGCCATGAAAACAATTAAACAATGTTCAGAAAACAGAAAACTAGAAACAATTATATTGTAAAAATCTCTTGATTTTTCTTCTCAAGTGCGCTGTCAACTTTTTTCGAAAATTCGTTGGTCATATCCTGAACTTGCTGTTCTGCATCTTTTTCCAAGTCTTCCGATAATCCGTTTTTCAGCATTTTTTTCAATGTTTCGTTGGCGTCTTTTCGAGCCGAACGAATACTTACCTTCGCATTTTCACCTTCGGCGTTCGCCTGCTTCGCAAGTGTTTTACGTCTTTCTTCCGTAAGTGGCGGAACCATAATGCGAATAATCTCACCGTTGTTGTCCGGGTTAAAGCCCAGATTTGCGTTCATTATTGCTTTTTCAATTTCACCAATTAGGTTTTTTTCCCAAGGTTGAATGGCAATTGTTCTCGCATCCGGTGTGCTAATGTTCGACACTTGTTGCAAGGGAGTCGCGCTACCGTAGTAGTCTACTGTTACTCCGTCAAGCATTCTGGTCGACGCTTTTCCTGCACGGATATGAATTAGTTCAACTTCTAAGTGATCGATAGCCGAAGCCATCTTTTCTCTACATAAATCTAATATCAGTTCTACTTCTTCTTCCATAAAAACAATATGGTCTGTTCATCTATCTGTGCTGTCAGCAAATATAGAAAAATTTAAAGAATATTAAAATTCATTAAAAATTTTCGCAGATAAAATGAACAGTGTTATTTTATAAATGGACCAGAGTCCCAATGTTTTCGCCTGTTATAACTTTTTTCAAATTTCCTTTTTTATCCATGTTGAAAACAACAATCGGCAAGTTGTTTTCTTTACACATGGTGGTTGCTGTCAAATCCATCACCTTAAGTCCACGATGGTAGATCTCGTCGAAGGAAATTTTATCAAATTTTACAGCTTTCGGATCTTTTTCCGGATCAGCTGTGTAGATACCATCCACACGGGTTCCTTTTAGCATCGCATCTGCTTCAATTTCAATTCCTCGAAGCGATGAGCCGGTGTCGGTCGTGAAATAAGGGTTTCCGGTTCCGGCCGAGAAAACGGCCACTTCGCCCTTCTCCAACGTTTCAATTGCTTTGTCTTTTGAATAAAACTCACCAACCGGTTCCATGCGGATCGCTGTTAATACCCGCGACTTTACGCCAACGGAAGTTAATGCTGAATTTAATGCCAAGCTGTTTATTACTGTTGCCAGCATGCCCATTTGGTCACCCTTTACACGGTCGAAACCGTTGGCAGCACCACTCAGGCCTCTGAAAATATTTCCGCCACCGATGACAATACCAACTTGAACGCCTAAATCGGCGATCTCTTTTATTTGTTCGGCATAGTCAGCCAGCCGTTGCTGGTCGATACCATACTCTTGCTCACCCATTAAAGATTCGCCGCTCAGTTTTAATAGTACTCGTTTGTATGCCGTCATTGTTGTTTGTTTTATGCAAAAGTATGAAAATAACTAAAAGTGAAAACGTACCGTTTGTAACTTTTCTGTCACTTTTTATTTCCTTCTTATGCTTGTGCTAAATGCGTTTGATTATTTACAGTCATCAATTTACGTTTCGTAATTAATTATTACTTTTACAGCCGCTGATTTTCAATAGCTATGGTAACATTAAACGTGATTTTGTTTTTGGTTGGATTTTTACGCACGCTTTTTATTGTCGTTGTGTTTTATTACTTGTTTCGTTTTCTAATCAAGCTGTTTGCACCGTTATTTGGTTTTCAGGCAGTGAATAAACAACCAGGACAGAAAAGTAGAAAAGAGGAGCGCCGTGAAGGCGAGGTGAGGGTTGAAAATCCCAGAAATCAACAATCCAATATTTCCCGGGATGAAGGAGAATATGTGGATTTTGAAGAGATTGACTAGATTTTCTTGAAGATACACTTAGTATATACATAGACCAAAAATTAATTTTCAATAGCAAATAACGCATTAGATAGTATGGCTCAGGAAGACATTTTTAAAAAGCTGGTTGCCCATTGCAAAGAATATGGATACGTGTTTCAGTCGAGTGAAATTTATGACGGACTTGGCGCGGTGTATGATTATGGGCAAAATGGAGTAGAATTAAAAAACAACATTAAAAAATATTGGTGGGACAGCATGGTGCTTTTGCACGAAAATGTGGTTGGACTCGATTCAGCTATTTTTATGCATCCGACTATTTGGAAAGCCTCGGGTCACGTGGATGCATTCAATGATCCTTTAATTGACAATAAAGATTCGAAGAAACGCTATCGTGCCGATGTCTTGATTGAAGATCAATTGGGCAAGTACGAGGAGAAAATGAATAAGGAAGTTGCTAAAGCTGAAAAACGTTTTGGCGATTCGTTCGATGAAAAGCAGTTTCGTGAAACCAATCCCCGTGTTATCGCAAACCAGGAAAAATGGAACACGCTTCACCAACGCTTTTCTGATGCTTTGAATGCAGGTGATCTTGCAGAGTTGAAGCAGATCATTGAAGATGAAGGAATCGTTTGTCCACTTAGTGGTAGTCGCAACTGGACCGATGTTCGCCAGTTCAATCTGATGTTCTCGACCGAGATGGGGTCGACAGCTGAAGGTGCTGCCAAAATTTATCTTCGCCCGGAGACAGCACAAGGGATTTTTGTAAATTACCTGAACGTGCAAAAGACGGGGCGCATGAAGATTCCATTTGGAATTGCCCAAATCGGAAAAGCTTTCCGTAACGAAATAGTTGCCCGTCAGTTTATTTTCCGGATGCGCGAGTTTGAGCAAATGGAAATGCAATATTTTGTCAAACCTGGTACAGAGCTGGATTGGTTTGATAAATGGAAGGAAACCCGCATTAGCTGGCACCGTGCTCTTGGTTTTGGTGATGAGAACTACCGTTTCCATGTGCACGAGAAATTGGCGCACTATGCCAATGCGGCTGTCGATGTAGAGTATAAATTTCCATTCGGGTTTAAAGAGGTGGAAGGAATTCATTCGCGTACAGATTTTGATTTGTCACAGCACCAAAAATTCTCTGGTAAAAAAATTCAGTATTACGATCCGGAGTTGGGCGAATCTTATGTGCCTTACGTTGTCGAAACGTCGATTGGTGTCGACCGGATGTTTCTGCAGGTTGTAGCGGCCTCTTATTGTGAAGAAGAATTAGAGTCGTCAAACGGGCAGAAAGATACCCGCGTGGTGATGAAATTGCCTGCGGTGTTGGCTCCGGTGAAACTGGCAGTCATGCCGTTGGTGAAAAAAGACGGACTTCCGGAAAAAGCCCGCGAAATTATCGATGAACTGAAATTTGATTTCAACTGTCAGTATGATGAAAAAGACAGTATCGGTAAGCGTTATCGTCGTCAGGATGCGATTGGTACACCTTTTTGTGTGACGGTTGATCATCAGAGTCTGGAAGACCAAACCGTAACGATTCGTTATCGGGATACGATGGAGCAGGACCGGGTTGCAATCACCGAATTGAAAAGCATTATTGCTGAACAGGTCAGTTTTAAAGAGCTTTTTGCTAAGTTGAAATAAGTATTACAATCATATGTTTCTATAAAGGCTCCTTTCGGGAGCCTTTTTTTTGTTTAGATGACACCGTGTGCTTTCAAATTGTAAGTTGGTGTGTTGTTGTGACCTGTTTTTAGATGTTTTTGAGGGGTTTAATTTTTTGTGTAGAAATATAATATCAGGTAATTGGTTGTTTGTGAGGTGTTATCGCATTTGTTTGTATTGAAATGTGCTAAAAAGCATATAAGTTTTTGTTTGTAATTTGCCGATTAGTTTTGTCGTATTTTTATGCCTCTAAATGTGGTTTTTGCTGATAAAACAATGAAAAACACTGATTTTACTTACGAATTGAAAGTATGCTTCTTTTTAACAAAAGTGAAAGCTGCTTTTTGTCATCTTTCTGCAGTTTATAGCGGTATATTTTTGCTACCGTTATCATAAACAATTTTAAAATCGATGACATGAAAGTAAAACAATCATTTTTAAGCTTAATCCTTGTTGCGCTGGTAGTAGTGGCAACAAATTCATATGCTTCTTCCTATGAAGCATTCAATGATACGTATAGAATTTCTACGGAAGATGTTGCTGTTTCAAGCAAAGATGTGGCCAAGTGTTGGAATATCGTTTATGGCGATTCAAGCCGCCCGGTAAAAGTATTCCTGAAACAGACTAAGAATGGCGATGAGTACACCGTGCGCAGCAGCTATTTCGAAGTTAAGTATGTGAACGGAGCCAAAGGTTTTGGTGTTCGCGAACTGAGAGGTTCAGAACAAAAAGTCCCTGCAGATTTAAACTACAAAGTTTTAAATAACGTGAATTTAAATAGTCAGAAAATCATAAGCGGTGCAAAAGTTGCCGATGGTCAGGTGTTGGAAATGATTGCCGACTTCCTGCCGGAATTGATCAACGACGAATTTAAAACGATATTGAATTAATAGTTTTAATAATTCAAACAGCATTATTATTGACCGTCACGCCCCCACGTGACGGTTTTTTTTGTGTTTGTGGGGTACTTATTTTTCCAAAAGCGGGTGATAGTCGTTTGTTAGTCCGGTTGGCGGTGAGTTTCTAATCTCGTGGGTTAGCAGAATGCTTGGCTTGGCGACCGTCGGTTTAAAGCCATTTCCGCACAGGATTTGCTCGTAACTTTTGGTGTGCAAATCGGTAAAGCCGTCGCTAAACTCAAATTCTTCACCATTTAATTTTAACGATCGATAAGTTCTCTTGCCCGATTGCTGGATTTCAGATGGTATATCGTTGTCATCCAAACTCAGATACCACCTGATGTTTGCTTTTTTGAGCTGGAGGACACCCGCTGCTTTATTGTTATCATTCAGATGGACCTGGCTTTTTTCAGTATCCCCGAAAATCCATAAAAGGGCATCGAAAAAGTGAATACCAATGTTGGTGATAATGCCGCCCGATTTTAGGTCGTCACCTTTCCAGCTTTCGAAATACCATTTCCCGCGAGAGGTAATATAGGTCAGGTCAATGTCGTAGATTTGAGTTGGCGGTGCTTCCTCAATAGCCTTTTTTAAAGCTTGAATAGCCGGATGAAGTCGTAGCTGCAAGATACTGTAAGCCGCTTTCCCACTTTGTTCCTGCGCTTTTTCAATGGCTTCAAATTCGCCGGGATGCAGCACCAACGGTTTTTCGCAAATAACATTCGAACCGGCGTGCAGTGCTGATTGGATGTGAGCGGCATGCAAAAAGTTGGGAGTGCAAATGCTGGTATAATCAACCGGATGTTTGCTGATATAATTTTCGAACGCGCCAAGATCGGTGTAAAATTCTGCGTTGGGAAAATAGTTGTCCAATCTTCCAACAACGTCGAAGGGGTCGGTGGCTGCGATGAGTTGATTGCCGGTTTCCTGAATTGCTTTTAAATGTCTTTCCGCGACAAATCCAGCCGCGCCTATTAGGGCAAAGTTTTTCATTTTAAAGTTTGTATACTTTTTCAGAGGGTTCTTGAATTGCGTTCCTCAAATCTACAATCAACAAAGAGTTATTCAAAATAAAGGAGGGGTCAAATGCATCGTGATTTGTGCAAATGACTACGCAGTCTGCATTCTGAAGCAGTTCCATGCTTATTTCCCGGGACGAAAATAACTGTCCGCTAGGCGTTTCTATCTTGGGAATGAACGGGTCGTGGTAGAGAATATTTCCGCCTTTTTTTATCACTTCCTCCATAATTTTTAGTGCCGGAGATTCCCGGTAGTCATCAATGTTGGGTTTATAGGCGACTCCGAGGAACAGGATATTGCTACCATTGATTGCCTTTTTGTGCTGGTTTAATGCCGAAGTTACTTTAATGGTCATCCGATGCGCCATCATATTATTAATATGTCCGGCAGTGTTAATCAGGCTAAGGTCGAAGTTGAATTTCCGGGCAATGTATTCCAGGTAGAAGGGGTCGAGAGGAATGCAGTGGCCGCCGATTCCCGGTCCCGGATAGAAGGTTTGAAAGCCATATGGTTTTGTTTTAGCAGCTTCGATAACCTCCCAAATATTGATGTCCATTTTCCCGCAAAGAAGCGCCATTTCGTTGATCAGGCTGATGTTGACCAGGCGGTACGTGTTTTCCAATATTTTCACCATCTCGGCAACCCGGGGGGAGCTTACCGGGTGAACAGCATCGATTATTTTTTTGTAGATAGCTTGTCCGATTTCCAGTCCGTCATCGGTTAGTGCGCCAATAACCTTGGGCGTGTTGCGGGTCAAAAATTCAGCATTGCCCGGATCTACCCGTTCCGGCGAGAAAGCGAGCCAAAAATCTTCGCCGTGCTTCAATTTCGATTTTTCTTCAACCAGCGGTAAAATGAAATCTTCGGTGGTTGTTGGGTAAGTTGTGCTCTCGAGGCAGATAAATGTGCCTTTTTTCAGGTTGTCGGCGATCGCTTCGCACGAATCCCGGATGTGGCTCATGTCGGGCTTTTTAAAGACATCAAGCGGTGTGGGTACACAAATGAAAATCGCGTCGCAGGCCGAAAGTTCACTGAAGTTAGCACTGGCCCGAAGCTTTTCCGTCCTTATCAGCCGCGAGAAATCCTCGTTGTTTAAATCCTGAATATAGTTTTGTCCCGCGTTGACTTTGGTGATCCTTTCGGCTGATTTTTCAAAGCCAATGACTGAGATGCCCGCGGAGGCAAAAGCTACAGCAAGTCGTAAGCCGATTTCGCCCAGACCGATTACGCCGATCTGTTCTTCGGATGCTGCTATTTTTTGTAAGATGTCGTTTTTCAAACTCATTTGTCCATTAAAACTAAGTTGCCCCCAACCAATTGGTATTGCTCGCCGGTCTCGGGGCATTTAAGCGTTTCGTCCAGTGTTATTCCTGTGCGGCTTACCCAGCCTTCGTGTTTGGCTGGATTTCCCATCATCAAAGCGTTGGCTTTTACATTTTTAGTAATCACTGCTCCGGCGCCAATTAGCGCATATTGACCAATTGTGACGCCGCAAACAATCGTTGCATTGGCGCCGATTGTCACCCCTTTTTCGACTAAAGTTTGCTGAAACGTGGATTTACGTTCGATAAAAGCTCTCGGATTTTTCACATTGGTGAATACGCAGCTTGGTCCGCAAAAAACATCATCTTCCAAAATAACGGCATCATAAATACTCACGTTATTCTGAATTTTCACGCCGTTGCCAATTTGCGCTTTTCCGCCAACAAACACATTTTGGCCCAAAATGCAATGCGTACCGATTTTCGCTCCGCTCATGATGTGGCAGAAATGCCATATTTTGGAGCCATCACCAATTTGTGCTCCCTGGTCGATGCAGGCCGATGGATGAATGAAAATGTTATCCTTCATGCGCCAAAAATTCGGTTAGTGATTGTGCAATGTATTGAATTTCTTCTTCAGTAAGAAATGCATGCATGGGGAGCGACAGCACGGTTTCCGCCAAAAGCGAGGAAACGGCAAAGGTTTCGCCCGGATCAACCAGATCAGCAAATAACTTCTGATGGGGCAACGGAATCGGATAATGGATGGATGTCGGAATGCCTTTGGTTTTTAAATAGGCTTGTGCCTGGTCGCGGTCGCCCAGGCCGATGGTGAATTGTGCCCAAACGCTTTCCCGGCCATCCGCAATTTCCGGAATGAAAATACCTTCGGGCAAAAATGCCTTGTAGTGACTAGCTGCTTCCTGACGCGCTGCGATTTCCCGGTCGAGGTGGCGTAGTTTTACGCGGAGAATCGCTGCCTGAATCGTATCGAGGCGCGAATTTAAGCCAAGCAAGTTGTGATGGTAACGCTCTGTTTGCCCGTGCTGCCGAAGCGCTTTTATTTTCAGTGCAAGGTCGGGGTTGTTGGTGAAAACGGCTCCTCCATCGCCATAACAGCCGAGGGGCTTCGACGGGAAAAAACTGGTTGTAGCAAGGTCGGTCATGGAACATGATTTTTGTTTCAGGTAGCTCGCACCGAATGACTGCGCTCCGTCCTCGATGGTCCATAAACCATACTTTTCAGCCAGCTCTTTTATCGGGTTGAAATCGGCGCATTGACCAAACAGCGAAACCGCAATGATCGCTTTGGTGCGGGAGCTTATTTTAGCCTCGATCTGTTCAATGTCAATGTTGAAATCCACGGCCGAAACGTCGACGAAAACCGGCGTGGCGCTCAGCATGCGAATCTGGCTGGCCGAGGCGATGAAGCTAAAGGCCGGGCAAATGACTTCTTCGCCGGGTTGTAAGTCCAGGGCCATCAACGCGAGCAAGAGCGCATCGGTTCCCGAGGCACAGCCAATAGCATGTTCTACCCCCACATAAGCGGCCAGTTCCTGCTCAAGCAGGTCAACCTGTTCGCCATTGATGTAGTTTGACGAGCGCAACACATGCTGAATGGCTTCATCGATTTCGGTTTGATAGGTCGTGTATTGTCGTTGCAGGTCGTTGAATTGCATAGGAGAATCGTTTTAAAGGGTTGGTGAATGATCTGCAAGGATTAGTGAATCATTTGCAAGCATTAATGAGTCATCTGCAGGGATTGGTGAATCGCCTGCAGGAGTCAATGAAGCATCTTCAAGAGTTGGTGAATGATCTGCAAGGATTAGTGAATCATTTGCAAGCATTAATGAGTCATCTGCAGGGATTGGTGAATCATCTGCAGGAGTCAATGAATCATCTGCAAGAGTTGGTGATTGAGCTGCATCGATTCGTGAATCGTCCGCAAGGGTTCGTGAATTGATGGATGAAATAGATGACTCGCCCGGCAAAGTCTTCAGGTCATCCGACAGGCTTTGAAACTTGTTTGCAAGAAGCCTTGCATCATTTGCAGCCGTATTTCCCGGGTCCGTAAACGGATGGGAATCATCTGCAGCGGGTAATGTACTGTGAGTTTTTGCCGGTATTTGCATTTCGCCAAAAGTAACTGAATTCGGATTTTAAAAGTAACAGTAAAACCGGAAAATCGGGCATGAAGGATGGTTTGAAATGTTGGGGGCCTGGCAGAATGAGAATTCTTTTGATTATTTTACCTTTGGCAATCAAATTGAATTCATGGTTAGCATTATTGTCTGCACATACAACCGCGAGAAATTTATCGGACAATGCCTCGATTCTATTGCCCGGCAAAGCGCTTCTTCTGATCGCTTTGAACTCATCTTTGTTGATAATAACTCAACAGATCGGACGGTGCAGCTGTTTAACGACTTCAAGCTGAATAATCCGGAGCTTAATTGCCGGTATTTTTTAGAGTTGAATCAGGGGCTTTCGTATGCGCGGAACCGGGGGATCGCAGAATCGAAGGGCGATGTTGTTGCCTTTTTGGATGACGATGCGATTGCCTGTGAAGACTATGTTTCGAAGTTGGAGACCGTATTCGCTCAGTCGGAATACGGAGCTGGCGGCGGTAAAATTTTGCCCCGTTGGGAAACGTCCCGGCCCGATTGGATGGGCGACTTTTTGCTTCCCTTAGTGTCGGTTATTGATTTGGGGAACCAGCAAAAGGAATTTCCGGTGCGTAAATACCCGATTGGTGCGAACATGTTTTTCAGACGTTCGGTTTTGAAGAATGTCGGCGATTTTAACACCCAGCTGGGGCGTGTCGGAAAAAACATGATGGGCGGTGAAGAGAAGGATATTTTCAACCGAACCCGTGCAGCAGGTGTAAAAATCGGCTATTTCCCCGACATTGACGTGCATCACATTATCCCGCAGGAGAGAACCACCGAGGCGTTTATTCGGAAACAAGCGTTGGGCATTGGTTCGAGTGAATCGGCACGAACGCGCACGTCGTTTTTCGCCTACCTGAACAGACTGGTGACCGAGCTTTTCAAATGGGGCGCCACACTCTTGATTTCTTTGTATTATCTTGCAACTTTCAATTTTAGCAAAGCCCGCATGTTGTGCCGATTCCGGTTTTGGGTGACAACCGGGCTAATTACTAAGCAATAAAAGAATGCTGAGCATACTATTATCCATACAGAATTTACTTCAGAACCTTACAAGTACCATAGCCTCGCTTGTTAAAGTGCTGGTATTTTCGAAGAAACCCCAACGCCTGTTGAAACCTCAAAACGATCAGGTTGTTGTATTGGCGAACGGGCCATCGCTAAACAAGATGATTGATGAAAAAAAGGAATTTCTGAAAGGGAAAGATCTGGTTTGTGTCAATCATTTTCCATCGACAGACTATTATACCGAGTTGAAGCCTCGCTATTTAGTCTCGTCGGCACCCGATTTATGGCGCGAGGATATTGAGCCATTTTACATGGAGCAAAGTGAGAGGCTTTTTAAAAATATTGCAGAACGGACTTCCTGGGAACTTATTTTCTATTTTCCGTTTGAAGCCCGCAAATTTCAAAAGTGGCAACGTATATTAGCTGAGAATTTGTTGATTAAGGTTGTTTTCTATAACACAACTCCGATTGAGGGATGGCGTTGTTTCCGGCACTTTATTTTTCGGAACAATTTGGGAATGCCCCGGCCTCATAATGTTATCGTGCCATCTACCTTTCTGATGATTAACAGTGGGTATCGTGAGATTTACTTGTGGGGAGCCGACCATTCCTGGTTGAAAGATATTTCGGTTGACGAAAGCAATAATGCGCTAATCAACCAAAAGCATTTTTACGACGAGCAAACATCAAAAGCAAAACCGTTGGACTGGAAAGGTGTGGGTGCCCGGAAATTGCACGAGATACTGTATAAATTTATGACTGCTTTTGCGAGCTATTTCGTTATCGACGAGTATGCCAAAAGCCGAAATGTTCATATAATCAATAACACGAAAGGGTCGTTTATCGATGCTTTCGAAAGAGAAACTTAAACAATGAAAGAGTTTGTTTACAAACCGGTAAAAGTGATTGCTGAAATCGGATGCAACCACAAAGGCGATATGGAAATTGCCAAGGAATTGATTCGCATGGCCAAGATTTTTTGCAATGCGCATATCGTCAAATTCCAGAAACGAAATAACAAGGAGTTATTAACCGAAGAACAATATAATGCACCTCACCCGAATCCTGCCAACGCGTACGGAGAGACTTATGGTGCGCACAGGGAATTTCTGGAATTCAGTTTTGAGCAGCATGCTGAATTGAAGGCTTACTGCGATGAAATGGGGATTGAATATTCGACCTCGGTGTGGGATTTAACTTCGGCGAAAGAAATCACGTCCATCAAGCCCCGGATGATTAAAATACCGTCGGCTTGCAACAATAATTTCGAAATGCTGGGGTGGTTGTGTGAAAACTTTCAGGGGGAAATTCACTTGTCGACCGGGATGACTACAAAGGATGAGATTGAGGAGATTGTTAGCTTCTTTGAAAATAAAGCGCGAAACAAAGATTTGGTCTTGTATAACTGCACATCTGGCTATCCGGTTCCATTCGAAGATATTTGTTTGCTCGATATTCTTTCCCTGAAAGAAAAATACGGTTCGCGGGTGAAGGAAATCGGGTTCTCGGGTCACCATCTGGGTATCGCCGTCGATGTGGCGGCTTACGTATTGGGCGCGACCTATGTTGAGCGTCATTATACCTTGGACCGCACCTGGAAAGGAACGGACCATGCTGCCTCGTTGGAGCCACAGGGAGTTCGGAAGTTGGTTCGTGACCTCGAAGCGGTTCGAAAATCGCTGACGCATAAACAGGAAGATATTCTGGATATTGAAAAGGTTCAACGAGACAAATTAAAATACCGAAAGTTATGAGTACGATTGCCTTTGTTCCTGTGCGGAAGGGGAGCAAATCGATAAAGAATAAAAATATCAAAGATTTTCACGGTCGTCCGCTGGTATTTTGGGTGTTGAATGCCTTGAATGCGTGCCCCCAAATTGATCAGGTGTATCTGGCAACCGATGGCGATGAAATAGCCGAAGTTGTTGAGACCTTTGGACTCAGTAAGGTCAGCATTTACCGGCGCAGTGCCGAAAATGCTTCCGATGTTGCTTCAACGGAATCGGTGATGCTTGAATTCATTGAACAGGGACAACTGAAGCCGGATGACGTTTTTGTTTTAGCACAGGCAACATCACCGTTCACTCAGGCGAACCATTTTCAGGAAGCTTTGGCGCAGTTTGATGCTTCAGGCGCTGACAGCCTGCTTTCTGTTGTTCGGCAAAAACGGTTCTACTGGAATACAGATGGTACTCCGTCAAATTACGACTACGCGAACCGTCCCCGTCGGCAGGATTTTGATGGGATGTTTATGGAGAATGGCGCATTCTATATTTCAGCGGTTAAGAATATTGTTGCTGCAGGAAATCGCTTGAGTGGAAAAATTAGTTGCTATGAAATGCCTGATTACACTGGACTGGAGCTGGATGAGGAAGTTGATTGGGCGATCGGTGAGGTCTTGATGGCCAAATATTATCAGTTCAGAGAAACCTCGGATTTTTCACGAATCAAGGTGGTTCTTTCTGACGTTGATGGCGTGCTGACTGATGCCGGCATGTATTATTCGGAATTGGGCGATGAGTCTAAAAAATTCAGCACTTACGACGGAATGGCTTTTCGTCTGATGAGGGAGCGCGGAATAAAAGTGGGGATCGTAACAGCTGAGAAGTGTGAATTAAACCGACGGCGAGCCGATAAGCTGAAACTTGATTTTCAGTTTCACGGTGTTAAAAATAAAGTGTCGGTTGTTGAAAGCATCGTTGAGATGCTCGGTGTTAGCTGGGCCGAAGTTGCCTACGTTGGCGACGATCTAAATGATGTTGAAGTCCTCAGCAAGGTCGGATTTCCTGTTTGTCCGGCCAATGCCCAGAAAGAGGTATTGAAAATCCAGGGTATTCTGAAATTAAAGAGTAGAGGGGGAGAAGGGGCCATTCGGGAATTTTATGAGGAATCAATCTCAAATATTTGTTAAAATTGTTTGCATTTAATTGATTTGAGGATCAACGCAACTTTCATTTTAATTGTGCTGATTTTAAAAGGGAACATAGATTTAAATCTCTCTGTTTTTGAAAGATAATCTATAATAGGTTTGTATTCATTCATAAGTGGCTGATTATCTTGATCTTGTCCTTTTGTGAAAATGCATCGAACAAATTCGTCACCAATTATTAGATTAAAGCAATGCTTTTTAAATAAGTTCAGTAGCGAATTTTGGCTAAAGTGAAAAGTGTGTGCATTCTGAAAATAGAGTAATGCATCCATTTTGTACGATCTGTGGATGTTTTGTATCCCAGGTACTTCTATGTAGATTATCGTTTTGCTAGAACATATTTTTTTAACTTTTTTTAGTTCTAAATTCAAATCAAGAATATGTTCCAAAACGTGCGAGTATATTATTACATCTGGAGTGAAGCCATCAGGTAGTTTATCCAATGTTCCATATCGAAGATCTAGTCCGAAATTGTCTCTTCCAAATTGTAAGTATTGCTCATCCAAGTCCAAGCCAAGTACATTGCAGCCATTTTCTTTAAAGAATAATAATATTCCTCCTGCCCCACAGCCTATTTCAAGAATATTCAAACTTCGATTTTTTGGGGTAGGTAGATATTGACCTACATATTTATATATTCGTTTGCCTCTCTCATAATAGCTATAAAATACCGCCGTATTTGGAGCATTTCTTCCGCCGTATAATTTCCGATATTCACTATTGTAGAACTTACTATACGATTTTTGTGTCATTCGAGGATTTGTATAAACGAGGCCACAATTTTTACAAATCACAACTTGGTGGGCTAGTCCATACCTATCCTTTTGTGTTAGGATTTCGAAATTATCGGAGTTGCAAATCTGGCAGTTTATATTCTCAAATTTGTATCGGCCTTTGTTGATGTTTTCTTCTATCTTAACCTTAGAGGCTAATTGGATTTGATTTAGTCTAAGGTGGGGGGCACCATCGTATTTAAAACGTTTTGAAATCATATTTACAAGGAGCGTTGTCTGTTCTGTGGGGTTGATATTAATTCCTGTTGGGCAGCATTAAAAATGCTATAGTTAATGGAGCCGTAGTTGAAAACTTCCTTCAAGATACTTGAGTATTCAGTTTTGATGGTCTTCGTTGTTTTGTACAACGATATGAGATCGTTCAATTCTTCTGGTGTTTCAAACTTGTCATTTAGTCCTCTCAATATTTCGTTTTCATTGAATGAGTATCTGAAAGCAGGAATTCCCCAAAGCATCGATTCATAGTATGCAGTTGTATTGTATGTAATTGCGAAGTCAAATAGGCGAGACTGAAATAATTCTTTGAGAGTAGTTTCTTTTCCCACAATTTCTAGCTTTAGTTCGCTAGTCAGCCTTCCGTAAAACAGACTGTCAAGTGTTGGGTGCAATTTGACATAAAAACTTACATTTAGGATTTCTTTATATTTTGACAAAAGTTTTAATAGTAAAATATTGCCCTCATGATATACTGATCTTCCTAGCAATATAAGTCCTGAGTTATAAGTATTTTTTACATTAGGCAGAACAACTTCCTTATATCTTGGATTTCCAGCGATAATGCATCTGTTGGGGGAAAATCCAAATTGGGATAATAATTTGACAGTACTTTCTCCCCAGCACAGGAAATAATCAGACGTAATATTTTCATAGTTCAAGACATCAATTTCTATTTTTTTCCTATAAGGGACAAAAGCTCCATGTTGTAGTCCATAGGTTGGAATTTGAAGACGGTTGAAGAATAATGTTAGTATATTGTCTGGATATCTGGCACAATTAAAGGCAATGAAGTATTTAATCAAAACCTCTTTCTCAACAAATTTATGTAACCCATCCAAATAGTTTTTATAATATGTCAAGGAGGCCGAGTAGTATAAAATTTCAGTAATTTTCAAATACTTGAAGTTTCTTATCACCTCCTTGGCAGATGTGAAAATATTTTTAACGTTTAATATTATAGATACTTTCTTGTTTGACTTATAGTCAAAGATGACAGACGGTAACCCAATTTCTTTCTTTACTGACCTGGTAAGGGACACATAGTCAGCCCTTTCGGGGAATAGGTTCGAAATTAATATCTGACGTTTATTAACATAGGGGATAAAAAATTTTGGATGAGGAATTAAAAAGTAGCGATAAATTGATTTTGCTTTTGGAAACTTCTTTTTAAATGTTATCCTAGCAATGTCTTCAGCAAGCAACTGTGAAATATTATAATCTTTATAATTGCATGATTTAAAGAGACTTTTGACAAACTGATATCGCTTGAAGTCATTCGAATCTTCGGTATAATTCATATTTGTTAATGTCTTTAATTAAGCGGCTTGTTTGAGAAAACCTATTAATTTTTGTCCGTTAATGCTTTCTCGACAGCAATAACATCTTTAGGAATATCAACAGCTAAGGAAGAAGACTGTGTTTCAACCATTTTTATTTTTATACCTAAATCAAAAAAACGTAAAATTTCAATGTCTTCAAATTTTTCATAATCGGCTTTTTTACCTTGAGTTCCAAAAGCTTTTAACTCATTGAAAGAAAAAGCATATATGCAGACTTGCTTGTAGTACACTGGCTTTCCGTTAGCTTTTACCCCTGGGATTGGTAATCTGGACATATATATTAAGTCATTATTCTTGTTGGTTAATACCTTTGGGAGATTGATGTTGTTGGGATCCTCTGAGTCACTAATTTTAACCATGCCGTTTATAACATAGTCTGCATGCTTTTTTTTCATTTCAATAAAATGTACTATCTCATTAGGGTCTAATAAGGGTTCGTCTCCTTGGATATTGATATAAATATCTGCCTCAATTTTTTGTGCGACTTCCCAGATTCTATCGGTGCCGGTAAGGCAGTGGGAGGATGTCATGATTACGTTATATCCATATTCCGATACTAATCCCCTAATTCTTTCATCATCAGTGGCAATAAATGTATTTTCTCTACCCAATGCTTTCTCCACAATTTCACATACCCAAATAATCATCGGTTTCTCAAGTATCAATGCAAGGGGCTTCCCAGGAAACCTAGATGATTTATATCTGGCTGGAATTACTCCAATAATTTTCATATTCGTCAGTTATAATTTACTATAAATTGATTCTGTTTCAAGTCCTTGATATTTTGAGGGGGTGAATGTCTTTAGTCTCATGTTCAAAAATAAAAGTCTGTCAACTAATATTTGATTTTCTTTTGAAACTTCGATCATTTGTTCGTCTGTTTTTAAGTCATAGCCATCTAATCCAAATAGGAAAATCTCTTGTGCTTTTAAATTAACAGTAAGTTGAAAGGCCAAAGTCAGCAGAGAGTTTGGGTAATCATCGATAAAATTTATCTCTGACAATTCATATGTGGTCGCGATTATTTTGTCTGGTAAAATAGTTCCCATTTTTCTAGGAGATGGTTCTATTATACATTTTACGTTGGATAGATCAAGTTTCGGTAGCGATTTCTCTAATTTATAACCTTCAGATCCTAGAAGGCAATAATATTGTAGATTCGGTAATTCGTTAAATAAATGAACAAATCTTGTTCCTGCGTGGATAATAGCCGTTTGAGGGTTTTTCAAGCAGAACAGCTTGAGTGCATGGGAATGTTTCATTGAGTTAGAGCCCCCACCAACGATGACTACTTGTTTAATTGGTGATTCGTTTCTTAACAAAGGCACATCGAAGTTATCTATTATTTTATTCTTTTTGTTCTGCAAGGCATTAATAATACTTTCGGTAGTGTAGCGTCGTTTTGAAATCCAATTCATGACTTCTTTTTGAGGCAATGAATAAGCGCCAGAAATCATATAGGGTAGATTTGTTCCCCAGGCATACTTCAATTTCATTTTTTCAAATCTGGCAACAATTGGATTAAGTTTGTTATAATCGACTTTGACCAATTTTTTTGCATTTAGGCTGGTGAGTAGTAACTCTGTTCTCAGGTTTCCTGCTCCTCTTCCAATTCCCGTAATTGTCGCGTCAATAATTTGACAACCATTTTCAAGTGCTTTCAATGAATTTGCTAAACCGAGTTCCAGATTATTGTGTCCATGAAACCCAATAGGTATGTTTGTTTCCTTTTTAATATTTTCGATTGCGTATTGTATATCTTCGGGATAGATACTGCCAAAAGAATCCACCAGATAAATAAAATCTGCTAGTCCATCCAGCTTCTTAAGTTGCCTAATAAATATATTGTCATTTATCCAATTGGGCATGTACATTATGTTAAAACCAATCTCGAATCCTTTCTCTTTTATTACTCTGCATAAAGTGATTGCACGATTTAAATTTTTAGGGTCAACAGCAAGTCTCACTACATGGATGTAGCTCAAGCATGGGGCTAAGAGTCGGTCTAAATCTTTGACTTGTGTATCCCTTTCATTTAGCATTATTGCGATCTTCTTATTTTTACAGAGTTGGGAAGCCAGTTTTAAAACATGATCTGGACAATAAAAATATTCTCCATGATATTCTGGAACTGGATTACTACGATAACCTATTTCGATGTGTGTGATCGCGGGATTTTCATTCATCGAGGATAAATAACTTTTAACCAAATCGACATCGAAGTCCCAATTGGTATAGTAGCCTCCGTCACGTAATGTGCAATCGCATATCTGGATTTTATTGTCATTCTTCATTTATGCCTCTTTATATTTTAATAGTTCTTTGTCCTATGAAGCGTAAAGTTATCAATAAATGGCTGAGATTAAATCAAGGCTCTTATCTTATTCCACAATTGTATAATTTCAGTCGATACAGGTATTATTGTCAAAAATGTCCCAGAAAATAAAGTAATTAATCCTCCTCTAGTAACGATATCCCAAATTAGTGGCTGCTGCGGGATAAATTTGAGGACCAGGTACACGCCAATATAGAACCCCGCCACAATCAAAAATTTAGAGTTGAAGGGCTGTAGCTTAAATTTGTGCCAAAGGAAGAGATAGCGCATTAAGTTGTTCGACAGTAGTGCGATGGCGATGGCAATGGCCGCCCCGGTTATTCCCCAAATTGGAATTAGGAAATACAACAGAGACGTGGAAATAACAATCATTGTGACGATAAAAATGAGCGCCACTTTATAGTATTTTGAATAAGCGATGATTAATCCGTTTGCGCCTGTTGACATATCGATCAGATAGCCAAGCCCAATAAAAAAGATGACCCATTTCGATTGTAGGTAGGCGGGTCCAAGAATCGTGAGAATGTTATCAATATTGGCCCAGATACCGAGGAACAGGAAACCTCCTATGATGAATTGATTCAGACAGCTTTTGTAATAGATGTTTTTGATTTGGCTGATGTCATTTTGTTTCCAGGCCTCGGCGATTAATGTGCCTGATATTTTAAGCAAGGGTCTCGAAGGAATGACAACCAATGTTCCAAAATAAAAGGCGATGGTGTAAACACCGGTATTCGACAGGTCAAGCATCTGGTTGATAAAGATCTTGTCGATGTTGAACACGAATATGGACCCCATGCCAACAAGAACGCTGTAGGTAGCAACGCTAAGCATTTCTTTCCCTAATTCCGGAGCTAAAAAGCTCAGGTTTGGTTTGAACCCAATTTCTCCTCGTTTTGCCAAGGTGATGAAGATCAGTAATCCCTTGAGGCAAATAGCTGTCGCATAAAACAAAATTAGTTGGTGAAGATTAATGGCGCTGAAACTGTAAGCCATTAAAATTGAGAACAGTAAAACCCGCTGTATGAATTCCTGATAAAATGTACCGGTTACTGCATCATATAGCAATCGGTTGTAGTTTTCAAGGAAAATGAAGGCCATTGAAAAGAATGTCAAAGGAACCAAAAGGAAAACATACTTGGCAAAAAGTGGTGATTTTTCGAGATTGCTTGCAACGATGATCGGTTTGAAAAAATAATAGGCAACTAAAAAGACGAGGAATCCCGATATAATTACCAGTAAGGCAATGAACAGAAATCCATTGTGTTTATTCTCCGGATTTCGAAAATATGGGAATAGTCTGGAGGTTACTCCCTGGATCCCAAAAAGAAATAATTGACCGGTCAATGCGGAGTATGCAGCCAACAATCCGAATAGCCCGACAACCTCGGTTGATAAGTATTGGGAATAGAGGTAGGTAGTTGTCACAAAGCCAATAATCACACCCAAATAGGACCAGATGCTGCCTTTGATTGATTGCTTTATGATAATGCCCATTTTTGTCGGTTTCCGTAATTATTTCTTTACTTTTGCTTCAACTCAAAAAATTGAAATCCATTTATTGAACTATGGCAAAGATAAAAGGCAATCGCAATTTATTAGTCACAATCGGAATTATTCTCTTTTTTATCATCCTTTCCTTTGTTTATTACTCGCCCCAATTGGAAGGAAAAAAGCTTTTAGCTTCCGACAATGTTAACTACCAGGGAATGGCGAAAGAGATTGGAGACTACCGGGCAGAAACAGGCGAGGAAGCACTCTGGACCAATAGTATGTTTGGAGGAATGCCGGCTTACTTGATTTCGGTTCGTTTTAGCGGAGAATTGTTGGCCAAAATACAGTCGGCGTATTTCTCTGTTATTCCGCGACCAGCGGGTTATTTAGCATTGGGTTTTATCTGTTTTTTTGCCATGTGTATTTTGCTGGGGATCAATCCGTGGATTGCAATGGCTGGAGGAGTGATGTATGGCATGGCGACTTATTTCTTTGTCTTGACTGAGTCGGGGCATTACACGAAAGTGCATACATTGATGTACATGCCTTTAATTGTCGGCGGTGTGTTGAGTGCCTTTCGGGACAAACCCTATTGGGGAGCTCTGATTACTGCATTGGGCCTCTCGTGGATGCTAAGTGCCAACCATCCGCAAATGACATACTATGCCGGTATTATGGTCTTAATAATTGGGATTACGTATTTCATTTATGCGCTTAAGGAGAAAACATTGCCGAAATTTTTCAAATCCGTTGGATTGCTTGTGATCGCTTTGGTTCTGGCAGTCGGAACTAATTTCGGCCGTTTATATACAGTCTTTGAATACGGGCATTATTCAACACGGGGAAAGTCGGAGTTGAAAGTCGATGAGCAGAACCAAACTGCAGGCTTGGATAAGAATTACATTCTTGAATATAGTTACGACTTAGGGGAAGCAATGACTGCGTTTATTCCCCGGTTCAAGGGCGGCGGTATGAGCGAACCATTGGGTGAAAACTCTGAGGTTTATTCATTCTTTGAAAAGAATCAAGGGAAAGCAGCGGCCAAAAAGGTAACAGAAGCACTGCCGCTTTATTGGGGGAGCCAACCGATATCAGCCGCTCCGTTTTATTATGGGGCTGTTGTTTTTTTTCTGTTTGTGCTGGGTTTGTTTATAGTGGAAGGGAAAGACAAATGGTGGATTCTGGCTGTTTTTGTGGTCTCGTTATTACTGTCGTTAGGTAAAAACTTAGGATTTTTAAGCGATTTGATGATTGACTATTTCCCGGGTTACAACAAGTTTCGCGATGTGAAGAACATTATCGTTATCCAGCATTTTGCAATGGTGGTAATGTCTATGATGGCGGCTCGGGAATTACTTTTGGCGCGCATGGAAAAAGGGGAATTGTTGAAGTCCTTGAAATACACTTGGTTTATTTTAGGTGGGTTGACTTTGTTGTTTGCGCTTCTACCGGGAATAGCCGGAGATTTCAGGGGACCTTCAGATGTGCGGCTGGCTCAAGCCGGTTGGCCGGAGCAATTGCTAAACGCGCTTCGTGATGATCGGCGGTCGATACTTCGGGTTGATGCTTTCAAGGCTTTCATTTTTGTCACGCTTTCGGCCGGCGTTGTATGGCTTTACATTCAGAAAAAAATAAAAGCCTCTTATGCAATTACCCTGTGGGTTTTGCTCGTGTTGGTTGACCTGTGGCCGGTCAATAAAAAGTACATGAACAATGACAGCTTTGTGTCGAAATCGAAAGTAGAGAAACCCTACACTGCTACCAAGGCCGATCAGGCAATACTAAAAGATAAAGACCCTGATTTTAGGGTTTTGAATTTGACCGTTAGTCCTTTTCAGGATGCTTCTACTTCTTATTTTCATAAATCTATTGGTGGTTATCATGGGGCCAAAATGGAGCGCTACCAGGAACTGTTCGATCACCAGCTGTATCCTGAGATCCGTCGTTTAATCGGAGGGTTTCAGAAACCAAATACGCTTGATTCGGTTTTAACTTCTCTGAGTGTTATTAACATGCTCAACACGCGCTATGTAATTTATGATCCGAACAGCGCCCCGCTCGAAAATCCGGTCGCCCTGGGGAATGCCTGGTTTGTAAACGATTTTAAAGTAGTTGGCAATGCGAATGAAGAAATAGATGCCCTACAGGATTTTAATGCTGCTGATGAAGCGGTTGTTGATGAACGTTTCTCGGATCAGTTGAAAGACGTTCAAATTGGCACCGGACATAATTCACAGATTAGGTTAGAGGAATATCAACCCAATTATTTGAAGTACGAAGCAACAGTGTCTGGAGGAACAGCGTTAGCTGTGTTCTCTGAAATCTATTATCCCAAAGGATGGGATGCGTTTATCGATGGTAAGAAAGTTGATTATTTGAGGGCAAATTATGTGTTGCGCGCTATGGCCGTTCCTGCAGGGGAGCATGTCATAGAGTTTAAATTCGAACCAAGCTCATATTTTATTGGAAACAAGATTTCGCTGGCGAGCTCGCTTATATTGATTCTTGCAGCGGCCGGGCTTATTTTTGTAGAATGGAAAAGAAAAGCATGAAGAAAAAACGTCCGACAAAGCTTAGAAGACGATTGCTCCGTTCTTATTTGACTGCTACCATCAGTATAACCTTGATCTTATTTTTGGTTGGCCTAATGTCGCTGTTGGTACAAAATGCCGGTCGGTTATCAGATTATGTGCGAGAACACGTCGGTTTTACCTTGGTTTTGCAAGACAATGTGAAAGATGTTGAAGTGCTTCGGTTGCAGAAAATGCTCAGCGCGACACCTTACGTCAAATCAACGGAGTATATCAATAAGGAAGATGCGGCTGTTAGCCTGGCAAACGACTTGGGGGAAGATTTTGTCGATTTCTTGGGTTTCAATCCCTTGTTTTCGTCGCTTGATGTAAAGTTGTATGCTTCATATATGGAGCAGGATAGCTTATTGGTACTGGAAAAGAACTTTCTGGAATACCCGCAGGTTCAAGAGGTCTATTATCAGCGCGATTTAGTTCGTGTTATTAATAATAACGTTCGTAAAATCACCATTTTTTTGATGGTCTTTGCCTTCTTGTTGCTTTTCATTTTTACGGCGCTAATAAATAACACGATTCGGATATCAATCTATAGTCAGCGGTTTGTTCTGAACACGATGAAGTTGGTCGGTGCGACTCGTCCGTTTATTCGGCGTCCTTTCGTTTTGAAGAGTATCACCTACGGACTAATTGGTGGTTTAATCGCCAATTTGACGATCCTTTTGTTAATTTATTCTTATCAGAAAGATTTCCAGGGGATTTTAGATATTAGACAACTGGACACTGTAGGCCTTACATTTCTAGTGGTTTTAGGATTTGGGGTGCTAATTTCAGGTCTATCCACCTATTTTGCCGTGAATAAATTTCTAAAACTGAAGTTTGAGGAATTATATTATTAACTACATTTGGTTATCAATCAAAACATGAAAATGACAAAGAAAGATACAGGCGAAGCGAGCGCTCAGTTTGCTATAGGAAAAGAAAACTATCGATTGTTACTGATTGGATTTGCGATTATTGTAATAGGATTTATTTTGATGGTCGGTGGGAAAAGTGAAGATCCCGCAGTTTATAATCCTGATATCTTCAGTTTCAGACGTATTACGCTAGCCCCCGTGGTGGTTCTCTTCGGATTTCTTTTCGAAATCTACGCCATCATGAAGAAACCCAAAACAGGAAAATAATACATGAGTACATTACAGGCCCTGATTTTGGGGTTCATTCAAGGATTAACCGAGTTTCTACCAGTTAGTTCCAGCGGTCATTTGGAGATTGGACATGCATTGTTAGGGGTACATGGGCATGATCATCTGCTTTTTGCGATGGTTGTTCACGGAGCCACGGTGCTCAGTACACTGGTGGTTTTTCGTAAGGATATTCTGGCTCTGTTTAAGGGCCTTTTCCAATTTAAATGGAATGAGGAAACGAAATATGTCACCTATTTGTTGGCTTCGTCAATTCCGATTGTCCTGCTTGGATTATTTTTCAGAGAGCAAATCGAGAACTTGTTTTCAGGCGATTTGTTTTTTGTTGGCTGTATGCTACTTATAACTGCCAGTTTGTTGGCATTCACTTATTTTTCAAAATCAAAAGGGAAACCCATTGGTCTACCTGATGCACTGATTATCGGTATTGCTCAGGCCCTGGCGGTCATGCCGGGAATTTCACGCAGTGGAACAACCATTGCAACCGGTCTTATTTTGGGGAAGAAGAAGGATGAAGTTGCCCGCTTTTCATTCCTCATGGTTTTGATACCAATTTTAGGTGCCAATTTTCTCGACCTCATCAGTGGTGAAATAAGTTCAGGAGAGCAGGTTGGATTTGTTCCTTTGGCGGTTGGTTTTGTCGCGGCATTTTTATCCGGGTTGCTGGCTTGTAGTTGGATGATTAATATTGTGAAAAAAGGAAAGCTGATTTATTTCGCTGCTTATTGTCTGATTGTCGGGTTAATTGCTATTTTTGCAGCCTGAAAATTTGGCTTGGCCGGATTTTTGTTAATTCGATAATCAAAGCGCTTTTCCATGGGGCAAGAACCCAAAAAATACGATTTTCAACAAGGCGAAATTTTATTGTTTGATAAGGAGTTGGATTGGACTTCTTTCGATTTGGTAAAAAAGGTCCGTAATAAGCTGACCAAGGCTATTGGTGTGAAGAAATTGAAGGTTGGACACGCCGGGACACTTGATCCTAAGGCAACAGGCCTGATGATTCTATGCACCGGTAAGGCAACCAAGAAGATTGAAAGTCTGCAAGCTGAAATCAAAGAATATGTTGCGACCTTGAAGTTAGGTGCGACAACACCATCATTCGATCTGGAAACAGAAGAAGATGCTACTTTCCCAACTGAGCACATCACATTGGATTTAATTCAGCAAGTTCTCAATGATTTCAAAGGAGAACAACTTCAGGTTCCACCACTTTTTAGTGCTGTTCGGGTCGAAGGTAAACGTGCTTACGAACACGCCCGCAAGGGTGAAGATGTAAAGTTGAACGCTAAGTTGATTCAATTCCACGAAATTGATGTTGTTGAGTTTGATGGAATACAGCTGGTGTTGCGCGTTGTTTGCAGTAAGGGAACTTACATTAGGGCGTTGGCACGCGATTTGGGAGAGGCGTTAAATTCAGGTGCTTATTTAGTTGGTTTGAGACGCACTAAGATAGGTGATAATCAAGTTGATGAGGCCATGTCGATAGAGTGGTTCTTAGAAAATTTGAATCTTTTTGTAACAAATTAGAAGTTGCCCCGTAAAAGGGACCTTCGGATTGTAGTGCGCCTTGTTATCCGGCTAACTACGCATAATATTGAAATATTCAGAAATAGATACGTATGAAGTTATCCAAGTTTAAATTTGATTTACCAGAAGAATTAATTGCTTTGCATCCCGCTCAAAATCGCGATGAATCGCGTATGATGGTCGTTGATCGGAGTACCAGAAAGATTGAGCACAAATTATTCAAAGATGTTACTGAATATTTTGATGATCAGGATGTAATGGTTTTTAATGATACGAAGGTATTTCCTGCTCGCCTGTATGGTAATAAGGAAAAAACCGGTGCTGAGATTGAAGTATTCTTACTAAGAGAATTGAACCGTGAACAGCGTTTGTGGGATGTTCTGGTAGATCCGGCTCGTAAAATCCGTATCGGCAATAAATTGTATTTCGGTGAAGATGATTTGTTGGTTGCCGAGGTAATTGATAATACGACATCAAGAGGGCGTACGCTTCGCTTTCTATTCGATGGCCCTTATGACGAATTCAAACAAACACTATACAGTTTAGGTCAAACGCCGCTTCCAAAGTTTATTCAGCGTCCCGTTCAGCCTGAAGATAAAGATCGTTACCAGACTATTTTCGCGAAACACGAAGGTGCTGTTGCGGCTCCTACTGCTGGCTTGCATTTTAGTCGCGAGTTGATGAAGCGCCTGGAAATTATAGGTGTAGATTTCAGTTTTGTGACTTTGCATGTTGGACTTGGAAATTTCCGCAGCGTTGATGTCGAAGATTTGACCAAGCATAAGATGGACTCGGAGCAGATTTGGATAACTGAAGAGGCTTGCGACATTGTTAACAAGGCGAAAACAAATAAAAGAAATGTGTGTGCCGTAGGAACTACGGTCATGCGTACACTTGAAACTTCGGTGTCTACTCAGGGGTTTCTGAAGCCATTCGAAGGATGGACGAATAAATTTATTTTCCCTCCTTACGAGTTTAGCGTGGCTAACCGCATGATTACCAATTTCCATTTGCCATTGTCAACACTGATGATGATGGTTGCAGCTTTCGGTGGTTACGATTTGACCATGGAAGCCTATAAAGAGGCGATTAAAGAAGGTTATCGTTTCGGAACTTACGGCGATGCGATGTTGATTTTATAATTCGTGTTGATAAGATATTGTGAAGGCTGTCATATTTGGCAGCCTTTCTTTTTGATTTCAATTTAGCGGCACTTAGGCTGAAATGTTATCTTTGCACGAAACAACTGAAATGGCAACAGGACCCCAAATAACAATTTATACCGACGGTGCGGCAAAAGGAAATCCGGGACCCGGAGGTTATGGCGTAGTGCTTATGTCGGGCCAGTACTGGAAAGAGCTTTCCGGTGGTTTTGAGCTCACCACTAATAATCGTATGGAGTTGCTAGCGGTCATTGTTGGTCTGGAGGCGTTGAAGGTTGAGAATAGCCAGGTGACAATCTATTCCGACTCGAAGTATGTTGTTGATGCCGTTGAGAAACGTTGGGTTTGGGATTGGGTGAAAAAGCGTTTTAAAGGAAAGAAGAATGCCGATTTGTGGCAGCGTTTCCTGAAAATTTACGACAAACACCAGGTGCGGTTTGTTTGGGTGAAGGGACACGCCAATATTCCCGGGAATGAGCGTTGTGATCAGTTAGCCGTCGAAGCTGCTACGTCTCCCGGACTTAAAAAGGACTTTGGATACCTGCAGGCACAAGGCAGTTAAAACCTGATTTTACAATATTCTTCACACGAATCTAATTTGTACATTTGCTCCGCTTAAGCAAACTTATTCATGAATTTACTATACCAGCTTGGAATTTATTTCTACCGTTTAGCTGCGGCTGTCGCTGCTCCTTTTAATGAAAAAGCGCGTTTTTTTCACCAAGGGCAAAAGCAGGTGTTTGCCTATTTAAAGGCGAGTTTTCCGACTAATTCAAAGGTGATTTGGGTGCATTGCGCTTCGTTGGGCGAGTTTGAGCAAGGGCGGCCGTTAATTGAGGCTATTCGTAAGCAGCATGGAGACCGTAAAATTTTGTTGACTTTCTTTTCACCGTCAGGTTATGAGGTGCGAAAGAATTACGATCAAGCTGATTGGATTTGCTATTTGCCGGTTGATACTAAAATGAATGTATCCCGATTTCTGGATCTTATTCAACCCGAAATGGCCTTTTTCGTAAAATACGAGTTCTGGAAAAATTATATAGAAGAGCTTTCAAAGCGTTCAATCCCGTTGTATCTGGTTTCTGCGATTTTTCGTCCCGAGCATTTGTTTTTTAAGGAAGGTGTCAAGGCGAAATGGTATCGTAATGTATTGCGGGGAGTGGCTCATTTCTTTGTTCAGAACGCGCAGTCCGCAGAATTGCTACAGAAAGTTGGTTTGTCAAATTATACCATCACGGGTGATACCCGTTTCGATCGGGTGGCAGAAATTGCAGCTAACCGCAAGGATCTTCCGTTGATTGAAAGGTTTAAAGGGAGTTCGCAATTATTAGTTGTTGGCAGTTCCTGGCAGCCTGACGAGGAGTTGCTTGTTTCTTATTTGGATCAGAACCCGGATGTGAAGATGGTTTTTGCCCCTCATGAAGTAAAGGAGACCAATATAAAGCGCTTGATGAATCTGGTGGGTAGTAAGGTTGTTCGTTATACGCAGGCCGAAAGTGCTGATCCGGTAAACGCCCGCGTTCTAATAGTCGATTGCATTGGAGTTCTTTCCAGTGTTTACGGGTATGCTGATGTTGCCTATATTGGCGGTGGTTTTGGTGTTGGTATTCACAATACGCTCGAAGCGGCTATTTATAATATCCCTGTTCTGTTTGGTCCCAATTATCTCCGTTTTCAGGAGGCTGTCGAGTTGGTCAATCGTAAACTCGCTTTCCCGGTTGCCAAAACGAACGAAGTCCATGCGAAATTGGGCGAGCTATTCAGTCAGCCAGACATGTTGAAACAGATTGCGAGTGGTTGTCGCCAATTTATGGGAGAGAATGTTGGTGCCACGCAACAGGTTTTGGAAAAAGTTTTTAACAATTAGCTTTTTTCGCAACCCTTTTTTTGTTCATCTCGTAGCAGGTGTTTTTCCCCTCTAACCACTTCATTTTCTGTTAGCTTTTTCGTTTCTATCTTTTCTCGAAATTTCCGTTTTGGTAAACATTTAGTAATTATTAAAACTGTAGTTGGTTGTCTGTAAGATAATTAACGCACAAACGTTGATAACTTTGTTGTTTTGTCGAAAATAAAGTATTCCTTTTTTTTAATCCAGGTGGTATCTTGCATGTAGCATTTCTGATGTGGAATAAGCTGGTTTCTCTCTTCTTAAACAACCAGTTATATGATTAACCGTTTTTAATTTTTGGTGTATGGCTTTTAAAAATGTGGTAACAGCGCCTCTAGTGGGCAAGGAGACTTTTTCTCAGGATGAAGCGTTTCAGGGAACGCTCAAGTATTTTAACGGCGATGATTTGGCTGCTCGTGTTTGGGTTAACAAATACGCTTTGAAAGATTCCTATGGTAATATCTATGAGCAAACACCGGACGATATGCACAAGCGTCTGGCGAAAGAGATTGCCCGAATCGAAAAAAAGTATGACAACCCAATGGGCGAACAGGAGATCTATCAACTGTTGAAAGACTTTAAGTACATTGTACCGCAAGGTGGTCCTATGACTGGTATTGGAAACGATTATCAGATTGCCTCCCTTTCTAATTGCTTTGTAGTTGGAAACGAAGGTAACTCTGATTCTTATGGCGGGATCATGAAAATTGATCAGGAACAAGTACAATTGATGAAGCGTCGCGGTGGTGTAGGTCACGATTTGTCGCATATCCGCCCCAAAGGCTCGCCTGTGAAAAACTCAGCGTTAACGTCAACCGGAATTGTACCGTTCATGGAACGTTATTCAAATTCGACACGTGAGGTTGCACAGGATGGACGTCGTGGAGCGTTGATGCTGTCTGTTTCAATTAAGCACCCCGATTCGGAAAAATTTATTGATGCGAAACTGGAGCAAGGTAAGGTGACCGGGGCGAATGTATCTGTCAAAATTCATGACGATTTTATGAAGTCGGTTGAAAGCGGCGTTCCATACACGCAGCAGTACCCGATTGATGCGCAAGTGCCTACCTATTCAAAAGATATTAATGCCAATGGCTTGTGGGAAAAGATCGTCCACAATGCCTGGAAATCGGCTGAGCCAGGAATTTTGTTCTGGGATACGATTATTAAAGAATCAGTACCGGACTGTTACGATGATCTGGGATACAAAACAGTTTCGACAAACCCTTGTGGTGAAATTCCATTATGTCCTTATGATAGTTGCCGTCTGATCGCTGTTAACTTGTTTTCTTACGTTGACAATCCTTTTACTGCTGAAGCAAAATTCAACTTTGATTTATTCAAGGAGCATGTGGCTTATGCACAGCGTATGATGGATGACATCATTGATCTGGAATTGGAAAAAATTGATGCTATTATTGGTAAGATCGATTCTGATCCGGAGGACGAAGAAGTTAAACATACAGAACGTCGCTTGTGGGAGAAAATTCAAACGAAGGCGCGCGACGGTCGTCGTACCGGAGTTGGTATTACGGCAGAAGGAGATATGCTGGCAGCTTTAGGATTGCGCTACGGAGCAGACGAAGCTACTGACTTCAGCGAAGAGATCCATAAAACACTGGCTATTGAAGCTTACCGTTCATCAGTAACTATGGCCAAAGAACGTGGTTCGTTTACAATCTACGATGCCGAGCGTGAGAAAAACAACCCGATGATCAACCGCATCCGCAAAGAAGATGAAGCTTTGTACCAGGACATGGTGAAGTATGGTCGTCGTAACATCGCTTTGCTGACCATTGCTCCTACCGGAACAACCAGTTTGATGACTCAGACGACTTCAGGTATTGAGCCCGTATTTATGCCTGTTTACAAGCGTCGTCGTAAAGTGAATCCGAACGATAAAAATGTTCGTGTTGATTTTGTTGATGAAGTTGGCGATAGCTGGGAAGAATACATTGTGTTCCACCACAAATTCATCACCTGGATGAAGGCCAATGGAATTGATACGAGCAAGAATTATTCGGAAAAAGAACTGGACGATATCGTTAAGGAGTCACCTTACTATAAAGCTACTTCGAACGATGTAGACTGGATGAATAAAGTTCGCATGCAAGGACGTATTCAGAAATGGGTTGACCATTCCATTAGTGTAACAATCAACCTGCCTGCTGATGCTGAGGAGGAATTGGTTGGAAAACTTTATTTCGAGGCTTGGAGAAGCGGATGTAAAGGTGTTACTGTTTACCGCGATGGTTCCCGGTCGGGTGTGTTGCTTTCAAATAAAAAGGAAGTAAGTAAAGATGACGAATACAGCATGTTTTTCCCCACTAAACGTCCGGAAGAGTTAGATGCTGAAGTTGTACGCTTTCAAAATAATAAAGAAAAATGGGTTGCTTTCATCGGTTTAATTGATGATCTGCCTTATGAGATCTTTACCGGCTTGCAGGATGACGAAGATGGAATTTTACTTCCTCGTTCAGTGACACATGGTAAAATTATTAAGAGCCGCGATGAGCAAGGGAATTCACGTTACGACTTCCAATACGCCAATAAACGTGGTTATAAAACAACCATCGAAGGATTGTCATACAAGTTTAACCCGGTATTCTGGAACTACGCCAAGCTAATTTCCGGAATCCTGCGTCACGGTATGCCGATTCACAAAGTGGTTAATACAGTTACCAGTTTGCAATTGGACAACGATACCATCAATAGCTGGAAAGCCGGTGTGGCTCGTGCCCTGAAAAAATACATTCCGAACGGAACAGTTGCTGACGGAACGACCTGCGGCGAATGTGGTTCAAAGAATGTGATCTACCAGGAAGGATGTTTGACATGTCCTGATTGCGGATCGTCGAAATGCGGATAATTAAGCGTTCGATTACCATACACAAGAGAGGCTGTCCCCAAAGGATGACCTCTTTTTTTTGCGGCCCTGTTGCTTCTCTCTCGGCCCTGTTGGTCGGACAGGTCGCCCTGTTGCTTTTTTCACGGTCCTGTTGCCGCGGCAGTGCGCCCTGTTGCTTTTTTCGGCCGTCCTGTTGTTGGGTGAACCATCCCTGTTCAAAAATCGGCCGCCCTGTCGGGTGGGGGGCTTCCCTGTTGGTTCGCCGGGGCGTCCTGTCGAACAGGGCGCTAAAAATTCCGACAGGGAGCACTGCCGCGGCAACAGGGAGCCAAATTTTCCGACAGGGCGGGTTTCCGGCTAACAGGGCGACAGCAAAACCGGCAGGACCGGGGCCTTGGTAGCAGGACGACAAAACAATCAACAGGGCGAAAAAAAGAACAGCAGGGAGTCTTTCCCTGCTGTCGGCTATTCCAATTGACGCGTTGGTCAACCTTTTTCGTGTATATTTTACGCGTAAATTTCAGTATCGGCGGGCTGCTTAGTTGCCCATATTGATCTGGCTGTTGATCTTGTCATTCTTCGCCTGATCCGGAAGCACAAGAGAATAAATCATCGCTTCTACTTGTCTCAGATAATTTCTTTTGTCGTAGCGCGGCGCATAAACAAATCCATCAGCAACGACCACCCGGTTGTTCGAAGCGTCCAAAACCGCTAAGCTAACGAAGGGGCCACCCATGAAATCATTTTCAACACGCCACAGTCCCCGAAGCTCGGCCGCATAATTTTTCTTAAAGTGAAACACATTAACTGTTGCAGGCACGCGGTGCTCAGTTGTCATATAGCTTCCGTTTGTTGGACCTTCGATATATTTTTTCAATACCGAGTCTCTTTTCGCCAACAGGTAAGCTTCGGTGAAAGTACTGTCGGAAGTATACGGGAAAGCATAAACAGCGATGCCCTGCATAATCTCCGGGGTATCATAGCGCATCCAAATAAAGTCAGGGCCTTCATTGGCAACTTTAAAGCCAACCGGAATGGTCATTGCAACGTTAACATCTTTTTTGAGCGGTGCAATAACGGTCTTTTCATTGTATTTCGCGTAATTACCCATGGTGCGTTCCCGTTCTGCTTTCAGCAGGTAGGCCACAATTCGATCACCGTTTGATTTGAATACCTGTTCAAAGTCTTCACCCGATTTGGCCGAAATATTGATCACCGCCTGGGGCCATGCCCAAATATCCTTCTTAAACTCCACTTTTGCGGTGTCGATAGTCGGAGAGATACGCACATTAACAATGTTGCGGCTTGTTTTGAAAATCTCTTTAAATGCTGAAGGAGGTACGCTGATGAGGTCGAAGATTGGTTCCTCCTGGGGAAGTGATATTTGCGGTTGAGCCAACGTTTTACGGATGCTCTCGCCCACATTTCCGTTCCAGGTTTCTTTGGGGATGACGACCACAACTTCTCCAGCTTTGCCGGTTACTTTTTTCCTTAGCTTGGTGTTATCACCACACGAACTTAATATCATACTAAAACTAAGGAATGCAAAGAAAATGAGGCTAATGCGTTTCATGTTGCTGAATTTTACGGATGTGTAAGAAGTCTTACAAAAATCTTACCAGAGTGATGAATTAGAAGGTTTTAATAAAAAAATCCCGTCAGAAGAGTGACGGGATAGTACAAATATCGGTGTATTTAATCTTTGTTCTTTTCTTTTGAGGTATCCTTTTCGTCTTCATCGTCTTCCGACGAAGCTTTTTTGAATTCTTTCATGCCTTTTCCCAAACCCTTCATAAGTTCCGGAATTTTACGACCTCCGAACAACAACAGTACAATCACGAGTATGATGATGATCTCTTGTGGACCGAACATGCCCAGAATAATTGATAAAAGCATAGTCTATACGTTTAATGGTTTTTACAAAATTAGAAAAATAATTCCTTCTTAGTTAAAGAGTTTAATTATATCGTTGGCATTGGCGAAAAGCACCAGCCCCAATAAGATAATCATTCCCGTAATTTGCGCATATTCCAGGAATTTCTCTCCCGGTTTTTTACCTGTAATCATTTCAAAAAGCAGGAATGTTACATGGCCACCGTCCAGTGCCGGAATTGGTAGCAGGTTCATCACCCCTAAAATGATTGACAGAAAAGCTGTCATGTTCCAGAAGGAATACCAATCCCATGCTCCCGGGAAGATATTCCCGATAGAGATGAAACCTCCCAGCGATTCGTAGGCCTTTGTTTTGGGTGAAAAGATCAGCTTAAACTGCTTCAGGTAATCTTTGACCGTATTTACGCCGCGCTTAATTCCTGCCGGGATCGATTCGGCGAACGTATATTTGATCGTTTTTGTGACCAGATAAGCAGTCGCTTCTTTGTCGAACTCAGGATAAAATCCCAGTGTTCCGTCGTCGGCAACAGTAGCCGAGATTGTTTGGGGCTTGTCGTTGCGTACAATTTCAAATGTAACCTCCTGTTCTTTATGATTCCGAAGGAAACTGGTCAGTTGGTCGTAAAATTCAAAGGTTTGACCATCGACTGATACAAAATGGTCTCCTTTTTCCAGTCCGGCTAAGGCGGCCGGCGAATTCTTGAGAAGCTTCCGGACAGAGACTGCAAAAGGCATCCGAGGACTCATTTCTACCTTGCCTTTGATCAGCGGTACCAAGTGGTCGTCGGTAATAATGACATCCATCTCTTGTCCGTCGCGTAGAACCTGAACGCTATGTGCCTTGTCAAGCACGACAGTTGGAAGGATTTTGTAGAAGTTCTCGATGTACTCGCCATCAACCGAAAGGATTTTGTCCCCGTTTTTCAACCCGATATCTTCACCGGCTTCATTCACCATAATACCATATTTGGCACTTTCGGTAGGCAGATATTCGGTGCCCCAAGCGTACAGGATCGCAATGTAAATTACGAAAGCAAGGATGAAGTTCATTAATACTCCACCAATCATGATCAGTAGTCGTTGGTAAGCTTTTTTCGAGCGGAATTCCCATGGTTGCGGTTCTTGCGACAGCGCTTCTTTGTCCATCGACTCGTCAATCATCCCCGATATTTTGACATAGCCACCTAAGGGCAACCAGCCAACTCCGTACTCGGTATCGCCTTTTTTAACTTTAAAAAGTGAGAACCAGGGATCGAAGAAGAGGTAAAATTTTTCAACCCGTGTTTTAAACAGGCGTGCAAAGGCAAAGTGTCCAAACTCATGTAAAATAACCAAAAGTGAAAGACTTAAGATTAATTGGGCAGCTTTTATCAGTACTTGTTCCATTCGTTTCTAGTGTGTTTTTAAACTTCGTTCTTTAATTAATGAAGTTGTTAACAATCGTGTTTCCTTATCGGTTTGAATATAATCACTCAAATCCGGATTTTTTATGAAAGCAACTTTTTGCATGCTTTCTTCTATGATGTCGGGCATCTCCACAAAACGTATTTTTTCGCGCAGCAAAGCCTGTACCACAACTTCGTTGGCGGCGTTCAGAATACAGGGCATGTTGCCTGCCTGATCGAGGGCCTCAAAAGCCAGTGCAAGGTTACGAAAAATTTTTGTATCAGGCTTTTCGAATGTCAGGTTTGGGTATTTCATGAAGTCGAAGCGCTCGAAATCGGAAGGCAATCGCTGCGGGAAATTCATCGCATATTGAATTGGTAGTTTCATATCCGGGAGCCCCATTTGTGCTTTCATTGAGCCATCGCGGAATTGCACCAGCGAATGGATAATGCTTTGCGGATGAATGACCACATCAATTTGTTCGGGTTTCAGGTCGAATAACCATTTGGCTTCAATTACCTCAAAGCCTTTGTTCATCATGCTGGCCGAGTCGATGGTGATTTTCGCTCCCATATCCCAGTTCGGGTGTTTCAATGCGTCGGCTGTGGTCACTTTTTCAAGTTGCTCCAGACTGAATCCCCGAAACGGTCCTCCCGATGCGGTGAGGTAAATTTTCTCAATCTCGTTCATGTGCTCGCCGGCCAGGCATTGGAAAATAGCCGAGTGCTCTGAGTCGACCGGAAAAATATTGACCTTGTTTTCGATTGCCTCGCGGGTGATGATTTCTCCGGCAACAACCAGCGTTTCTTTATTCGCCAAGGCAATGTGTTTCCCGGCGCGAATTGCGTTCAAGGTGGGTAATAGGCCCGAATAGCCGACCATGGCCGTCAGTACCATGTCGATCGAGTCCATCTGTACAACTTGTTCCAGCGCATCTTTCCCGGCGTATATTTTAATGTCTTCGCCTGCCAGTGCTTCGCTCAGTACCTTGTAACGACACTCGTTGGCAACCACAACGGCATTGGGTTTAAATTTGCGGCTTTGTTCAATCAGTAAATCAATATTATTGTTAGCTGTCAGCACTTCAACCTCAAAATGATCGGGGTTTTGTTCGATCACGTCGAGTGCCTGGGTACCGATGGAGCCGGTGGATCCAAGTATTGCGATTCTTTTTTTCATTGATCAGGCTTAAAAGTCTATATATTCTTGTGGGTTTAGTGGGATTCCTTTGTACCAAAGTTCGAGGTGCAGATGGGGCCCGGTCGACAATTCACCGGTGTTTCCCATGAAGGCGATCGCTTCGCCTGCTTTCACAATATCGCCAACTTTTTTCAAAAGTTCCGAGTTGTGCTTGTATACCGAAATAAGGTTGTTGGGGTGTTGAATGTATATGGCATAGCCGGTTTCAACAGTCCATCCGGCGAAAACTACGGTACCGTCTAATACCGCCGAGATACGGGCGTTGGGTAAACCAACAACATCTACCGCAAAATGATTGATATCTTCGTTGAATCCTTCAGTGACCATTCCTTTTATCGGACGAAAGAAATGAATATTGGCCAGACTGCTTGAGCTGTTCTCCTGGTCGGCAATCGATAAATCTAATTGTTCCTCCAAAAGGTGTTGTTCAAAGATCGAGTCGTGGTTATAGCTTTGCATATTTAGTTCGGCCGGTTTGAAAACCGTGTCGATATTCGAAATCTCATTCTCCGGTACTTCACCGTTCAAAAGGGTTTTTATGGTTTGGAAGTAGTTGTCGCGAAGGGTTAGCTGTGCCTCCAGTGAATCGACCATGATGGCATTTTTTACCATCAGTTCACGTACATTGCCCGAGGGATAGCCCGGGATCAGCTCTTTGACCGGCGTTAGTGCAATGATCAGCACAGTGATGAAAATCAGGAAAAAACCACCCAGGCTCAGAATCAGGAGAACATTGATGCGGGTTAGCCGGGCACTCCATACTGTTTGGAAGGACGTATCATTATAAATGATGAGCCGGTACCGGTTTTTAAGTTTCTCAAGAATTTTCTTTTTTTTCTTTGTTTCTTTCATGCTCCTGAATTGGATGGGCAAAATTAGCCAAATTAGGCATATAGCCCGCTTGGAGTGGCTGAAATTAATACTTTTTAACGCCAGAAGAAAATAAAAAAATATGCAGGCGGGATTTGGATATTGAAAAACTTGTTCTATATTTGCATCCGCATTCAGGAAGTGAAATACCTGATACGTTCAAAAAAAGACTAAAAATATTCAAAATATATTGCGGGGTGGAGCAGTTGGTAGCTCGTTGGGCTCATAACCCAAAGGTCGCACGTTCGAGTCGTGTCCCCGCTACTTCAATCCGCTGTAAGGCACGTATCACGTGAGTTGCAGCGGATTTTCACTTTTAAGGTGCGCACAAACTGCGCACAATACATTTCGGTAAATTTCCTCCGGGCTAAAACCTTAATTCCACGTTTTCATTATACTATCTTTGACGGATATTAGGCGTTATTGAAAATATTAAATTGAGTGATGGAATCCTTCGACTTTCAAGATTTAAAACCAATTATACTTAGATCTGTCATAACATGCCCGAAGTGTGGTTTTCAGAGAGAAGAAATGATGCCCGAAACAGCGTGCAGTTTTTTTTATGAATGCACCAATTGCAACGCAATTTTGAAGCCAAAACCGGGTGATTGTTGTGTGTATTGTTCATACGGTTCGGTGCCATGTCCACCAATTCAACAGGGTAACAGTTGTTCTTAGTTGCCGTTTAGAGAGGCGTGAAAAGTGGCTTGTTTTTAAAGGATTTGGTATTGCCGTCGTCGAATAAATGACAACGTTCTATGAGGTTAAATAAATTGACCTTCCCCCGATACATCATCAGAATAAAGGCCGAAAAAGAATCCATTTCTGTTTTAAGACGGGATGTTTTTGCATATCAGCCGCTGCCCACAGGTTTGGACCCGGACTAATACATCCTATGCGCAAAAAAAAAGACCACCCATACCGGGCAGTCTTTCATATCTTGCTTGTCGAATAATTAATATTCAATCACAAATTCTTCTTTGGGGTTACGAACTTTCTTCATGGGTGCCAACCAGTCTTCGTTGTCGCGGTAACCGATCGGTAGCATCGTAACACTTTTCAGCCCCTTCGATTTTAAATCAAGCAGCTCGTCCAACTCTTCAGTGGTAAAGCCTTCTACCGGCGTACAGTCAACTTTAAGCTCTGCTGCCTGCGCAATGGCCAACCCGAAGGCAATGTAAGCCTGTCGGGCAGTGTGTACAAAATTTTCTTCGGCTGTTTGGGGGAGGTAAGCGGCTTTCAGTTTGTCGGTGTACGAGCCAAAACGGCCGCGAGGCAAGCCACGCTCGTCGGTGGTGTAGTCGTAAATTTTGTCGATGCGCTCTTCAGTATAGCGGTCCCAGGCAGCAAATACCAGCACGTGTGAGGCTTCGGCCATAATTTCCTGTCCCCAGGCAATGGGTACCATTTTTTCTTTCAATTCCTGGTTCGAAACAACAATTACCCGGAACTGTTGCAAACCCGATGAGGTTGGTGCCAGGCGGGCAGCTTCAACAATCTTATCGACATCTTCCTGCGCTACTTTGCGCGTTGGGTCGTACTTCTTCGTGGCGTAACGCCAGTTTAAATTTTCCAGTAATGACATGTTCTGTTTTCTTTTTTATTGTTCTTGTAATTAATAGACTCAGTTTTTGCACGACTTCTTATGCAGAATTTTCAGAATCACTTCTTTGAGTTCCAATAGTTCTTCAGCCGTTACGTTCATGGCTTCCATCACGTTTTGCGGCAGCTGCGCCGCTTTGGTTTTCAATTCCCGGCCGGCATCGGTCAGGTTAATTTCGACCACCCGCTCGTCGCTCGGCCTGCGGTTGCGAATCAGGAGCCCTTTGGCCTCGAGCCGTTTCAGCAGGGGAGTTAAGGTGCCGCTGTCGAGCTGCAACTTACAACCAATCTGGTTAACGCACTGCGGTTCTTCTTCCCACAAGGTCATCAGCACCAGATATTGCGGGTAGGTAATGTCCAGTTCGTCCAGAAACGGGCGGTACCTGCTGATGATCTCCCGCGATAAGGTGTAAACGGGAAAGCAAACCTGGTTTTCTAATTTCAATCGGTCGTCCATGACTTTATTTTGATGCAGCAAATATAGGTTGAAAATAAATTGTGCGCAATTGAATGGCGTAACATTTAAAGATAAGGTAACAAAACGGATGTCGATGTCCGGTATTGGAGCGGCGAACGGTTGGGGGAGCGCAGCGAACTGCCGGGTGAAGGTTTCGACGTCCCGGGGTACGACGGCGACCTGCCGGGAAGTCGTGGCGATGAGCAAAGGTTGAATGGCGAACCAGCCGGGCGATCCGGCGGACAAACAGGATTGTGGTTCGATGTTCGAGGGCAAGCTTTCGATGTTCCGGGTTGAGCTTTCGATGACCCAGGCTAAGGCTGCGATGTTCGGGGGTGAGGTTTCGATGCTCGGGGTAGAGGCGGCGATGTGGTCGACTGCCCCCGCGATGTTGGCCGTTAAGTTTGCGTATGGTGCCGGTTAGCGGGTGAAAATAAAAAGGCCACTCCCTCACGGAAGCGGCCTTTTTCCTTTAAAACCAATCGATGTACCAAGTGATGTTTCTGTTTTTATTCCGGAACTTCTTCCGTTTTTGTCACGGGATTATTCATGTTGGCGACCACCCGGCTAAAGGTAAACTGGGCAGCCAGCAAGGGTTTGTCTTCGTAATACTGAGCCGCAATTTTACAAATGCCGATGATCTCGTCGTAAATGGCATTCAGTTCGGCCAGGGCTTCTTCGGTTATTTCCTGGCTGGTTTGTTTCAGACTTTCCTGGTTTACATTGGCCTGTTCCATTTGTGCGGCATAGCCAATGATGGTTTCAATGAGTACCGGGTTGGTTCCTTTGCCGGCGATTTCGGTTTTCAGCTCGTCGGTCATTCCTTTATCGAAAGCGTACAGCAGTTGAATTAGTGCTTCCTGATCGTCGTTTTGTACAGCTGCCCAGTTGGCCTGATAGCCCAGTGTTTGCAATATTTCGGCGGCATTGGGCTTAAAGTCGACCTCGATCTGCGTTTTCAGAAACGAGAGTGCCTTTTGTGCCGGTTGTTTGATCGATTCGAGCAGATGTGTTGCCTGGCGTTGCTGTGCTTTCTTGTCGAGCCCCAGGTACTTGTTAATGGCACTGGTAATCCGGGTTTCAACGGCGGTTGCAAACAAATCGGTCCAGTTTGTACGAATAAGCGAGAGCTCGGCCAGGTTTGTTCTGAAACTTATAAGAATGGTTTTGGACGCCATGAGCATATCGACGTCTTTGTTATGATAATTTCGGGTTGCCATAATTTATTAGCTTAAAGGGTGAAGGTTTTTTTTTGAATTAGAAAAAGTTACGATAAATAAGCATGGTGATCTTGTTGAAAGTTTATGTTGCTCAGCACCTGTTGCTTGTATGGCCTGTTTTTGGCATTCGTTGGGTGCTTTTTGGGTCGGCAATTCCTGTTGCTGCCCGAAATTTGAGAACATTTGTGCGGAATCGCCGGGCTGCGTCGGTTTTTAGTGAACCTGATTGCCCGGTCGGTGTTTCATTTTTGTAATTCCCTTGGTTCGGCGGACTTCAGGCGGGCACCATATCTTAAGCTATGGATTGTAGAAACATGCTGGTTACGCCGAATAAAACTCACCTGGTTATCCGAAATAAATGCGTACCACGCATGGTCGTGATCCGAAAGTTCGTAGGTAAACAATTCAACATGATAATAATGAAACAATTCTTTTTTACACCTTTCTTTTTCACTATGCTAATAGTAACAGTTATGGGACAGACAGCTCCGAAGGGAAGCCTTCAGGAAGCATTGGATGGCCGGAAAGCCGAATTTGAAAAAAAAGCGCCTGAGCAATTGAAAGCGATTTACGCCGATGGACTTGCCTCGGTTGAGCATAGCGGGATTTTGGAAACCGCTAAGCATGTTGGAGATGAGGCGCCGAACTTCACCCTGACCAACGCGGTGGGCGAAAAGGTGTCGCTGAAGGATTACCTGGCGAAAGGGCCGGTTGTGCTAACCTGGTATCGCGGCGGTTGGTGCCCGTACTGTAACCTCACATTGCACCGCTTGCAGGAGGAGTTGCCCAACTTCAAAGCTGAAGGGGCGAACCTGCTGGCCTTAACTCCGGAGCTGCCCGACAAGTCGATCTCGACGACCGAAAAACATGCATTGGAGTTTGAAGTGCTGAGCGATGTTGGCAATGTGGTTGCCCGCGACTACGGCATTGTTTTTAAGTTGACCGATGGGGTTGCCGAAAGTTACCAGAAAGCCTTCGACCTGCATACTTATAACGGTGACGACAGCGACGAGCTGCCGCTGGCTGCTACCTATGTGATCGATACCGAGGGTACCATTCGCTATGCCTTTCTGGATGCTGATTACCGTAACCGGGCCGAACCGGCCGACATTATTGAGGCTTTGCAAAAGTTGAAGTAAACGCTGAGGCCGAGTTATAAAATGCAAAGAAGCTGTCCCGATCATTCGGGGCAGCTTCTTTGGTAATATCTGATTGCTGAAATCTTATTCGAAGGAATAGTGTGGAATCTTCGTGCTCGAAAGTAGTTGAGCCATCAAGTCGAATTTGTTCCGGTAGTCCTCGGTGAATTCCCCTGTTTCGGGGTCCGTCAATAACCGGCGTACGGCCGGAACACAGTAGGGTAGTGTCCACGCGCGTAAGGCTTTGGCGACCGAATCCAGGGCATTGATTCCCTGCATGGCTTGTCCGCCGTCGGCCCAGCAAACCATTCCAACAACTTTGTTGGTCAGGTATGGTTCCGGTTCTTTGGCACTCAATTCAATCCAGTCGAGGCAATTTTTCATGGCACCGGTCATGCTGCCGTGGTAAAGCGGGGTCAGCCAAATGTGAGCATCGGCCTCGCGAAAGGCCTTGTTCATGGCGATCACCGACTCGGGAGCTTCCCAATTATCAACGTCAAAAATAGGAATGCCCGCATCGGGCAGGTTGAATATGGTGACTTCGTTTTGTTTTTGTTCGAAGGCCTGTTTAAAATAGTTGGCTATTTGGGCCGAAGTGGAATTTGCACTTCGCTCGAATGAGCCGTTAAATATCAATACTTTCATTTGAATCTGTTTTCTGCTTCTTGCTTGTTTTCTTCCCAATAATAACGGTTGTGGCCGGGAGCGTTGTTCTTGAAGTCGTTTAAAATCAAAACCGGCTTCGGGCCGAGATTATCCTAACGTCCGAAACCGGTTTTGTGTTCATGGTTTTTCATTCTTACTGACAGGCTTTGCAGCTTTCCTGATGAACAGTTTCCCGAACGATCAGTCGAAAGGCTGTTGAATAAGCGGGCATGCAATAGCGTATGTTGAGCCTGGTATTTCCGGCTGGGTTATTAACTAATCAGCGTTCACCGTCAAGCTTTGACCCGCAGCAATTGCCACTTCATATAAATAATACGTTTTCACGTTTTTAGGTTGAAGGTCGGGTGTGCCGGCTACTTCGGGTTTTGGGATAACCGTGCTTTCCATAAACGGATTGCCCTGCTCGTCGGTTGTGGCTTCAGGCAGATCCAGCGGCCATTCTGAGCGGATGAGGCATTGGCCCCCCAGAGCTGAATGGATGGTGCCCGTAGTGAGTTTGCCATCCTTCCAGCTCATGTCGACGGTAAAACCCCCGCGGGCTTTTAAGCCGCTAACCGATCCGGTTGACCAGCTGCCTGGCAGTGCCGGAAGCAAATGCAGCGCACCGGCATGACTTTGCAGGAGCATCTCGGCAACACCGGCTGCAACGCCAAAGTTCCCGTCAATTTGAAATGGCGGGTGTGCATCGAGCATGTTCTTGTACAAGCCTCCTCCGTGTATTTTTTGTGGCCCGAAGTCGATGGGGGTAAACAGGTTGCTTATAATTTTCAGCGCGTGGTCGCCATCGAGCATGCGGGCCCACATGTTTGTTTTCCAGCCCATCGACCAGCCTGTCGCTTCGTCGCCTCGTCTCAATAGTGAGTTTTGCACAGCGGTAAACAACTCCGGCGTATCCCAAAGGTTGATTTGGTTTGCCGGGTGGAAGCCGTATAAATGGCTCATGTGGCGGTGATGAGGATCAACTTCCTCAAAGTCTTCATTCCACTCCATTAATACGCCGTTGGTGTTAACCCGGAAAGGTTGCAGGCGTGGAATAAGGCTCTCTAGTTCGGACCGGAACTCCGGATCGTTATTCAATATTTTGGTTGCTTTCAGACAGTTGTTCAGCAGTTCGTTGGTCATGGCCAGGTCGCTGGCAGGTCCGGCACAAACCGATACCGGCTCTCCGGTTACCGGGTCGTGAAACTGGTTTTCGGGCGAAGTGCCAAAACGGGTTTGCAGGTAGCCTTCATGGTCTTCGGCTAGCATACCGATCAGGAAACGGGCGGCACCTTTCAGGCGCGGATACATATCCGACAGGAAGGTGGTATCGGCGGTAAACAGGTAATGTTCCCATGCATGGCTGAGCATCCAAACGCCACCCATTGGCCAGTTAGCCCACATCGGATCGTCGTGTCCGTTGTCGCCTACAGGAGCACAATGACCCCAAATGTCGCCGTTGTGGTGACTGGCCCAGCCATCGAGATTATAGTACGATTTGGCAACCGCTTCGCCCTTTACGGCATTGGTTTTTATCAGGTTCATTAACGGATCGGTCAATTCGCTGAGGTTGGTGAGCTCGGCCGGCCAATAATTCATTTCCACATTGATGTTTTGGGTGTAGTTCGAATTCCAGGGCGGTTGCACGGCGCGGCTCCAGATTCCTTGTAAATTGGCTGCTTGCGATCCGGGCCGCGAGCTGGAAATAAGCAGGTAACGACCATATTGGAAGAGCAGCGAAACCATCGCCGGATCTTCGTTTTGGTGGAAGTTGATGATCCGCTGATCCGTTGGGATAGTATCCGTGCCGGGTAGCTGTCCTAAATCGAGCGAAACCCGGTTGAACAGTGACTGATAGTCGGCGGTGTGTTTTTGTTTCAGCTTCGTCCAGTCTGAAGCGGCTGCCTGTTGCATGATGCTGTCGGCAATGGCGGCGTAATCCTTACCCTCAAAGGCAGGCGATTTAAAGGGGCCGTTGAAGCTGGTGGCCGCTGAAACCAAGATCAGCGCTTCTTTTCCTTTAGCGAGCTGAATGCCCTCATCCGAAACTGTTATGTCGGCACCGGGGGCAATTAGCCGAACATCAACCTGTGCTTCCATGCCTTCGCCGTCCCAGCCAGCGTAATCTCTCGCTTCATCATTCTGGACCCGGTAGTTGGGCAGAATGTCCTTGTCTGCTTTAACGACCATTTTGTACACATCGCCATCGGCTTTCAGCTTATAATGAACCTGGCTTTTCAGGCTTAATTTGAAGTTGAGGGAGTCGGCTGCGGAAGCGGTTAAACGAATCGCAATCACTTTGTCGGGAAAACTGGAGAACAACTCGCGGGTGTAGGTAACATCGTTGTTCTGATAGCTGACACCGGCAGTAGCGCCGGACAGGTTGAGGTAGCGGTTGTAGTTGACTGTATGGTGGTGATTAGTTTCCAGCAGCAGATCGCCAAGAGGTTGGTAGGGCTCGCTGTAGGGGCCTTGTATTTTGCGGATTAGTTTGTTGGCTTCCGCATACTTGCGTTCTTTCACCAATTGGGCAACCTGGTCGGCAACGCCCGCAGCATTGGGATTGGTGAGGTCGCGTGGATGACCGGCCCAAAATTCATCGTGGTTCAGTTTGATAATCTCGGTATCGGTTCGGCCGTAAACCATGGCGCCAAGCGTTCCGTTTCCAACGGGCAAGGCCTCCATCCATTCGCCAGCCGGCTGGTTATACCATAATTTTAAATCGGGTTTTTCAGTTTTTGCTTGACAAGCGCACAGAAATACGACAAGTGTTAAGTAAAGGAAGGTTTTTTGGACCATGATTCGTTTCATTGATAAGAATCCAAAAATACACTAAAATGGGAAGTAGGGTGTGCCCTATTTGATAAAAAAGGGTGAAGAAATGTTTCGTGACCACATTTTTTCACCCTTTCAGGTATTTCTTTAGACTTGTTTTATTCAGCCATTTTGTAAACTTCGCTTCCGGCTAACAGGTAACAACCCAAGCCATAGTCCTCAAAATCGGGAACACTGGTATACGTTACCGGTTGACCGTCTTTGGGTTCTTTACCGGTACCCTGCAAGTAGCCTAAGAATCCGTTTTCGTGAACCGCTTCGTTGGCCATCGCATTCCATGCTTTTTGAATGATGGGTTTGTAAGTGGCTTCGTCAACTAAGCCTTGGTTAACTGCCCAGGCCATTCCGTAGACAAACAGGGATGTTCCGGAAGTTTCTTTTCCGCCAAAATGATTTGGATCGTGCAAGCTACAATTCCAGAAACCATCTTCGCGCTGAAGAGGAATCAAGGCTTCGAGCATTTTCAGCAAGGTGGTCTGGTATTCGTCGCGGTGTGGATCGTTTGGTAGTATATCTATAACGCGAACCAAAGCAGCAACAACCCAACCGTTTCCGCGCGACCAGTAGCAGTCTTCACCATTCGGCTCAGTATACGGAGGCAAGAAGTCTGCATCGCGCCACCACAAACTGTCTTCTTCATTCCAAAGTCCTTGCGTTACTTTGGAGTCCATGTACATATCGTACGCACGTTCTGAGTATGCAGTGTCACCGGTCAGTTCGGTTAGTTGAGCAAACACAGGCATTGCCATCTGGATGGCGTCAATCCAGTCCCAGTCATCAATTTTATCGGTCACCATCATCGAGTCAATCGAAGCTTTGATGTCATGGAGACGAACTGAATCTTGTTCGATGTTGTACAGATCGATGTATGTTTGACCACAGCACTGGTTGTCGGCATTGCGGGTTGTGATTCCGTCGCGCAATCCCCATTGGTGATTCTCGCCCCATGAAATCGCATAGTCCAGGTAAGTTTGATCGGGATCGACGCTGTACAAAGCCATCAGTCCCTCGTAGTAAACGGCGCGGGTCCAGATGTTGCTGGGACGTTCTTTGTTGGTAATGATGCTTTTGCCCGTATCCGGCCATTTGTCCATAAAGTATTGGTTGGTCAGCACCATTTTATCCAGTACTTCCTGTTTGGTGGGAAATGTTTCCTGCTTAGCCTGGCAGGATGCAAAAGCCACCGACAGAAGCAGATAAATCATGATTTTTGATTTCATCGTATAATTAAGTTTAAACATTAAATAATCCGATACATAGATACTAATTTCCATCCGGTTTTGCTACATCGGCAGCAGGGCTTTCGGGCCAAAAGAAGTCTTCGAAAGAGTCCGGTTGTGAAGGATCGAAGCTCCCGAAATCGTCTACGATATATTGAGCTAAATCCAGTTTTTGATCCAGAATGCTTTGAGCGACACACTTGGCCAATTCGTAAGCGCCGTATGGGTTGAAGTGGGTGTTGTCGGCCAGCGGTTCGTCCTGTCCGGGGTAGGTATTTGCCGGATAGTGTACCAAAGCCCGTTTTGAGTTTTCAACACCAAGTGCTTCGTAGAAAACTTTAGTCATAGCATTCAGGTCGATCAGGGGAACATCTTCTTCTTTGGCCAGTTGGCGCATTGCGTCGGGATATTCCAATAGGGTGTTGATGATCTTACCGTTTTCGTCGAAGGCGCGGCGATTGGTTGAGGTTACCAGTACCGGCTTTCCACCTTTTTTGCGCGCCTCACTGATGAAATAGCGCAATTGGTCCTGGTAGGTTGTAAACGGATCGACATGGTTGCCTCCCGGTTTTTGATCGTTGTGTGCGAACTCGATAAACAGATAGTCGCTGGGTTTCATCACACTGATTATTTTTTTCAGGCGATTTTCGCGACGGAAAGCTTTCAGCGTTTCGCCGGATTCGGCGTAGTTGGCAACCACAATATCTTGTTTCAGGAATCGCGGAAACATTTGTCCCCACGAAGCCCATGGTTCATTTTCCTGGTCTGTAACGGTAGAATCTCCGGCAATGAAAATAGCCCGCAGGCTATCGGCAGATTCAATTACAATGGATGAAACGCACGGGTTAGGACCGTTAAATTCGAGGGTCAGGCTGTTGTCCCAGTTCAGATAGGCCATTTCGCGCGCTTTGCGGCGCACTTCCAACGAATCGTTGATACGAGGTGTGCGTACATCAACAATAATGGTTTTGGTAAGCACTTCGCCTTTCTTTGTTTGAATATTTTCCAGCATCAGTCGGCGCGATTCCGCTTTTACTGTGGTAGCTGTTGATTCTTCCGGATTTCCCAACGTGATCGTGATTTTGTATCGGCCTTCCGGCAAGTCAACCTTGAAATAGAAGGGCTTGTCGGATGTGATCCAGTCACTGGTCAACTTATCCTTTCCGTTTGTTGACCCCTGTTCTACTGTGCTTTCGCTAAGAATACCAAAGCCTGAACAGGGAGTATATAGCGTATTTTGGTCGACAGCCGTATAGCCTTTCTTTAATTCTCCGTTTCCGAAGTCGAATTTATAAACTGCATCCTGGGCAACTAAACTCTGAAAGCAGAGTAAGCCTGCCGGAAGCAGAAAGAGTAGTTTTTTTAATTGGCTTTTCATGAGTCGTCTATTTTATCGTTTTATTTTCGATTATAAGGTTGGCTTGTTTCTCGCTTTTCGGCTGGTATTTGATGAGATTCAATTCCGGGTTTGACGGTCTTTCCATTTCATCGCCGATGTAAAATCCCGGGTGAGGAGGTTGGTTGTAGGCAATGTTTTGCCAGGCAATGCTTAGCCTGTAAATAGGATCTTGCATGAGTGTAACGAACCGATGTTCTGTCGGAATAGTTGTGGTATAAATGCGGAGTGATTGGTTGTCTCTCGTCCTTAGAACGACCTCTTCCCGCCAGTCGCCAAATAAATCGGCGCTAAGTGCAGGAGTCGATTTGGTGCCGTTGTTGCTCCAGCAGTTCTCTGCTTCGACGATAGTATTGAGTTTCTTGTTTTCCCAGTCCCATTTCATGACTCTGTTTTTGTCGAGTAATTCCCGAAGCAGATCACCGTCCCACCAAACCGCAAAGTTGCAGGTTCCGGGAGTTGTTTCTGATATCTTTTCACCTTGAGCATTCCACATGCCGCTGATTTCGGCGCCAAAGGCCCAGCATTCATTACCCGGATAGCGGGGGTCAACATTGAACGCAACGCCACGTCCGGGGCCTTCACCCTTGTCTCCACCGGACTCGGCAGCTTTAACTGAAGGCACTTTCCATAAAATTTCGCCTGTTTTGGCATCCCGGAAGTTCATTCCGGCATCGTCGAAACGTTCCTGAATGTTGAATACTTCCAAGCCGGGGCGGGTAGGATCGAGGTCCGAGAAATGTAAGGCATCGGCGTGACCCAATTGGGTTGAGTACAGACCGGTTCCATCGTTGTTGATAACAGCAGCGCCATAAATTATTTCATCGCAACCATCTCCGTCTACATCGCCAACGCTGACGCTATGGTTTCCTTGACCGTGGTAAGCCCGGTTGCCGGGAGTGCCATCATCGCTGTCGAATAGCCAACGTTGCGTGAGTTTATCATTTTGCCAGTCGAACGCAGCTAAGGTAGCGCGCGTGTAGTACCCGCGGCACATCACGATTGACGGATGGATGCCATCGAGGTAGGCAACGCAAGCCAGGTAGCGTTCGGAGCGGTTACCACGCCCATCTCCCCAAACTTCATTCAAATCTCTGGGAGTTGGATTTTCGATTGAAGAATGTCGGGCGGGAGCGAATGGGACAGTTGCGAGAGCTGCTCCGGTCATTCCGTCAAAAACGGTCAGGAATTCGGGGCCTTCAAGGACGTGTCCGTTTTCGTTTCGGTGATCCTCTTTGGCATCACCAATTACTTTGCCGGTTCCGTCAGTGGTTCCATCAGCGGTTTTCATAGCCACTTCTGCACGACCGTCGCCATTGAAATCGTACACCAAAAATTGGGTATAGTGGGCTCCTTCGCGAACGTTTTTGCCTAAGTTGATGGACCATAACAAGGTGCCATCTAATTTGTAAGCGTGAAAGATGGGTTCGTCCGTCAGTCCGTTGTGGCTGTTATCATGTCCTCTACCAGTCATGTGTACGACCAGCTCATAGTCTCCATCGCCGTCCAGATCGGCTGCCGATGCATCTCCCGGTGAGTAATTCTCCGGTGTTTGCATGGGAATCGTGAAATAAGGATGTCCCTCTGCAGATTTTTCCAGCTGATAGGTTCCGTCCGCTTTCTTTTCTGATCCGTTTACGACCGGTTTTACCAGGTACGTGTATGTTCCGTCGGGCAAGTTGTCAACATCCATGATCGAAGTTGCGTCGGTCAACGGATTTTCATTCAACTTAACAACGTTGTTTTCTCCTGTTTTCCGATAAACATTGAATGCCAGGTTTTCGTCATCGGAATGAAGCAGGCGCCAGCTGACAAAAACGCTGTCTTGTCCGACCTGAACAGCGACTAGTCCCCGGGACAAATATTCCATCTGGCGCTGAGCTTGGGCTGCAACGCCAGATAGAAAGAGTAATAAAGTGAGTAGTGGTAGTTTCATGGTAGTAGGTTTTCGCGCTAAATATTACGGTATGGCTACGTAGCCATAGAGCGGGCAATCTCTTAACCCTTTGATTTCTTTGGCAAGCGTCAGCGCATTTAAACGTGCACCGGCTTCATTGGTATGAGTATGGTCTTTGGGGAAAAACTTCTTGACGATATCAGCCCCCATTGCTTCGTATTCTTCGGCTACTTCTTCATTCAAATTAATGAAGAATGCACCTTCAGCCTGAGCTGATTCTGCAGCCCATGTTCCATACGATCCGGTGGCACGTTCTACTTTGCCATCTTTCCAGATATTGCGGGGAATCATGCTGATAACAATAACCTGAGTTCCTTTAGCCTGAGCTTCTGCAATGTAGTTTTTCATGTACCAACCATAAGTATGAACGACTTCGATGCTGTCGTTTTCGCGGGTTACTTCCTGGGTTTCCTCACCCATTCCTTGCAGTGAACCACGGAACTTGGCTTTGTCAATATTGCCACCGTCGTTGTGACCAAACTGGATCAGCAGGAAATCGTCTTTACCTAATTGAGACAACACCTCGTCCCACAGTCCTTCATAACGATAGCTGCGGCTACTGCGGCCACCACGAGCTTTATTGATGATCTCAACGCGTGTTGTGTCGAAAAATCCGGGAAGTTCACGTCCCCAACCGACAATTGTTCCATCACCGTTGGCAACTGTTGAGTCGCCAATGATGAAGACTTTCTTTTTTACCGGGAAATTAATCACAGGATTGTCCAACAGGTAGTCTTTCAACCAGCAGTCATCCAGTTCACGAAGACCTTCGACCACTTTGTTTGCAGACAATGAAGCGCCTTTGGCGGTGGTGTGCGTATGATCCCAATCATAGAAATAGGTTCCGGTTACTTTTTCCTGTCCGATCGTATCCAGTACAGAAGCCATCTTTTCGTTCAGGTTGATGAAGGGAACTTCTTCGAGCTCGGCGATTTCTTTCGCCCACTTGCCGTAGCTAGCATCATTACGGATCATTTTTCCGTCTTTCCAGTCGTTGCGCGGAATGGGAGCAACAACAATTGGGTGCGCACCTTTGGCTTTTGCTTCGGTGATATATTGACGGATGTACCAGCCGTAAGAATGTACAATTTCGTGCTCGCCTGTCAGCATGTTGTCAATTTCTTCGGTTTCCTCGCCGATACCTTTAAAGGTGCCGCGGGCACGAATGGTATCGTTAATTGGGCCGTTGTCGTTGTGCCCGAATTGCATGAGTACATAATCACCGGGCTGGATTTTACGCAACACTTCGTCCCACAATCCTTTGCTGCGGAATGAGCGACTGCTGGTTCCACCTAAAGCGTGGTTTTCGATGTTTATTTTGGCCGTGTCAAAATATTGTTGAATCGGATCGCCCCAGCCCCATCGGCCTGTGGCTCCGTCACCCCGGCCATGTTTCACGGTCGAGTCTCCAATAATGAAAAGACTGGTTTTTCCGGTAGTGGTACTTTCTTCTTGTTTCTCTCGCTTGCTTTGACAGTTTGTCAATAAAAGTACGAGTAAACTTAGGGTTAATAAACGTATCATGATTGTTTGTTTTGTAGGGTTAAGCCCTGAATGTTATTTGTTTGAAGTTTCAATCTAAGTTGTGATTTTGAATACAAAAGGTGAGGCAGTTTGGTATTTTCCACCCTGTGAAGTTACGAATAAATGAGTGGGTTTGCCTTGCTGCATCAGGATTTGTGGTCGCTCAAAACGGCCATATTTTTTCAGATGTGGTGGCGCTTCCGGTTGTTCCATGTAATGAGCTGTTCCGAAATAGCTGATCTTTGGTTCCGACCAGTGAATGCCGTCTACTGATTCTATGATAATTCCCACTTCGTGGTCGAAACGTCCCATGTCGCGGGCCACCATGTAAAACTTACCATTCTCCATGAATACATTCCCATCTTCCAATTGGCGGTTATTGCCGAATTGGGAGTAATCGATAATCGGATTTTTACTGTATTTGGAGTAAGGCCCTTCCGGGTGTTCTGCTACGGCCAGTCCGTACTTGCGGTTTCCCCTGATTTTAGGATCAACCGGGTGTTCGTATTCTTCGGTGTTCCACGATTTATAGTAGAGCCAGCAGGCGCCATCAGGATAGTTAATGAATGACGGGTTGGAGGTGCAATGATCATCCCAGGCACCAGGTTCTCCGGCTTCTAAAATCGGTTGTTCCGATCTTTTCCACGGGCCGTTTAGTGAGTCGGCAGTAGCCACACCGATTCGCTTCGTATTGGTCCGTCCGTTAGAGTTTCCCATGTAGAAGAGGCAATATTTCCCCTGTGAAAATTTGATGTGTGGGTTGTGGCAGGTCGTCGCATCCCAAAAACCTTCACCACGCGGAGCCAAAATTGTTTCAATATTTTCATATGGCCCTTCTGCTTTATCAGCTACAGCATGAGCTATCTCGCTTCCTTTAATCCAACCACCCATTCCTTTTTTAGCATCCCAGCGCGAAAAAAAAACATGGAACTTGCCGTCAGCGTCTACGATCGGACTACAGCCCCAAACGTAATATCCCTCCAATTCCAAGATTCGGTTCAGTGGTTTCAATCGCTTCGAAAAATCTGAAATATCTTTTTTGTCGTAAGTTTTCCCGTCATCTCTGGCCCATAGCGAAACTCCGGGAACCATCAGAAGGCTTCCGGTTAACAAGCTGCGCTGTATAAATTGTCGTCGTGTGCTCATGTCAGTTTCAAATTCCGGTACTCACTTATCGTGTTTCGTTATTCATCTCTTTTTAAAGTCACCGCCATCAATCCAATCACCAGGTCATTTGAGAGCGTACGAAGCTGAAGGCTTTTCAGTTCCTTTTTCGGGTTGAGAGGCAAATCGAGCAAGCTGGCCGCTCCACCTTCAATCTTGATGGTTTGGTTTTTTGATAACAACGGATAGGTTTCCATGCGCCATTCTCCGGTTTTCAATAACAAGCGCGGAGGACGTGGGGCATTTACGTTGAATGCAAAGCCATCCTCGTAATAATCCTGCTCAATCGGCCACCAATTTTCGGGGCTTCTGAGTTCCAGAACATCACTGCTTCCATCGGTATAATTTACCTCTATCAATCCGTTGACCAGGTTAATGCGCATGTGGTGAACCGATCCGGCCATTAGCAGGTAGGCGCGTGAGGCTTTCCCGCTTAACGCAAGTTCTGCATTTTCCGGGTAAACGTCCCACTGCGAAGTGAAAATGATGTTATTCGTTTCGGTTGAAGGGGTTGCAAAAGGAATACCTTGCGGCGATTCAACTTGTCCGTTTCCGGCTACCTTTCGCAGTCCACTGTCATCAATTTCTTCGTGTTCTTTGTACGAGCACCAGTCTCCAATGCCTTGAATTGGCAGAGACAACGTGGGATGGGGTGAACGTGGCGACGTGTATTGCTCGGTAAAAATATTGGTTATTCGGTCGTTGAAATAGTCCGTCATCGCAACGGTTTCGAAATGACCTTTTTCCGCAATATGCCAGTTGATGATTACATCGGTGAACCGTTGCTTGTTAGTCTGAAATTCAATTGGATTGCTGCCGGCTGTCAAATGCCCTTTTGAAACGGAAATCAAAACAGACTTCGATTTAGCGGGAATGGTTATTTTCTTCGTAAAATCATTCACGCCCAGTATTCCGCTTATGGCCTTTGGGCTGTTGTTCCGAACTGAAAATTCGATTTTACCTTCAGGTTGGTTCTTGGCGTATTCAAATTTTATTGCTGGTTGTAGGTTGAATGCAATGGGTTGCCACCAGCTAATTTTGTCCTGTTTTAGCAAGACAAAAAAGGTTCGTTCGCCATGTTCTCCTGTTAATTGTGCTTTCAGTTCCTTGCTTTTCTGCTGAATATTTTTCAAAACCGCTTGTGGATCTTTAACTGCGAGAATGTCGGCTTGTTTGCTTTGCAAGGTAATTGTGCTCCCGTCAGCATAGACCGAATCTGTCCATAATTTTTTGATTTTTTCTTCGCCCCATTCCACCGTGATTTTGTACTTGGTTGCTTTATCAGTTTTTACCAGGATCACAGGCTTGCCAATGGCATTTTCATCGCAACCCCATTCAGTTTCCATTCCGTTTACTTTAATGGAACGAATTTCGCTGCTACGGGCTGTTAATGCCAGGTTCAGTCGAAGCTCTTTACTGAAATGATTTTCAATCGTATAGCGGTCGATTGTTCCGTTTCGTTTAAAGTCGACTTTCAGGTAGGGCGTTTCCATCTCCGCAAACTGCCACTCGGATGGCCATCCCGGCTTCAGACTAATTTCGTTTTGCATCAGATTTGGTTCGAAACCGAACAATCCTTCTACAAATACGCGTGATGCTACGCCGATGGGATCCGCAAAATCGCGGTAAAGCTCGCCACGGAAGGTATCGTAATACGACAATTGCCCGTAGTTGCCGGGGCTGCTTCCCATAAACATGTAGTCGAGAACACTTCCTTTGGTGAGTTGGAAGGCTTCTTTGCTGCGGCCGCTTTTCCAATAGGCGAGGGCCGTGTGCAATACTTCCGCCAACGCAACATTGTTAATCGACCAGGTGTAAGGCATCCAGTTGGTGGTTGAAATGGTGTAAAAGCCTTCCGGAACACCTTCTCCCTGAATCGGAATTCGAGGAATTTCGTGGTCAACATATTCGGTGCTTTGCCAAGCCTGGAACGGATCGGCAAGTCCTTCGTCAATCGCATGGTAAATGGTCCAAACGGCAGCCGACGGATGGACTTGCTGCAGGCCGATCAAATCTTTGTATTCGGCAAACCAACCTTTTTCAGGCAGCCAAAGTTGCGCGTTTACAGCGGACTTAATTTTTTCGGCTTCGGCCAGGTAGGGTGCCGGATCTTTACCAACAATAGGTGCCAGTTCGGCAGCCATTTGATTTGCCCGGTAGTTGTAGGCTGAAGAGTGGGTGACACCGCCGCCGCTGTACTGTAAAGCATCGCTGGCCCAAATGCAGCAATAGGCATCGTAGAGCCCGTCGTCGTTGGCATCAAAATTTCTTTTTTCCCAAGCCAGGTGGCGTTCCAAAACCGGCCAGCTCTCGCGAATGAAAGCAGTGTCGCCTGTCCATCGGTAGTGCCACAACAGCTGGCTGATGAACACCAGATTCATGTCGTAGTGATGGGGCTTGTTTATTTTTCCGGGGTTGCGGCTAATGTAACCATCAGAAAATAGTTCGGTACCGGCTTCTTCTTTTTGGCGGGCAAGGTGGGTTTTCGGATCGGCAGAACTCGGACGGTCTGCCGGCTCGGTATATTGGGCTTTGAAATAGCCACGGAAGTGAGTTTCTGCACGTTCGGACCAGCCCAGCCAGTCGGCGGCATAGGCTCCGCGCCATCCATTCAGTGGCATGCGCCAGGCAACGGCACCGTGCATGAATGCTTTGCCGTCCCAAACACCATCTGCCGCTGCTGCCAAAGCAGCTCCTGCCGCGTTAAGGTATTCATCGGGCGTATTCATTCGGAAATGATTTGCCAGTTCAAGCCGTGCTTCTTCTGCGTTGGCAAAAAGCTCCGGCAACTCCTCGTAATTGGGTGTTTCTTTTGTTTCAGGATTGAGCAGTAACAGGTATTCGGTCTGCTTGTCCTTCAAATCAAGCTGTCCACAAACGGCCGGAGCATCGTCCGCATCGCTGTTGAAGAAATCGTTTGGGCTTTCCTGGTGAGCAGCATCCGACAGTCTCAAACGACATCCTTCAGGGAATACACCGGATATTTTCTTTTTACTTTTCAGTCGGCTTGCTTCCAGTTCTTCAGGAGTCGGGGTGTAATCATTCTCATAAACTTCGTTGTCGGACTGGCTGCGTTCGGCTCCGTAATACAGATCGAAATTGTTTTCGTTGAGGACGTATTCGTTGGTTGCGCACTTATCTGCGGTTAGGTAAAAAACAGATTCAGGATCAGCGCCCAAGTCGCCTTCACGCGAGAAGCGTTTATCTGAAGCGCCACCAAAAGCCCAGAAAAGTTTCAGGTCACCGGGAAGATCTTCACCTTCCATCTGTAAAATCATGCCATCAGCGTCAGGAAGTGCAAGCAACTTCAAATTTAGTTCTTCGCTGGCGAGCAATTCATCCTTGATTTTATAACGCATGCTGCCGCTGTTGTAACGAGCTTCAATGTGGTCGCATTCAATTAGCCATTTTGAGCTTGTTGAGGTCTGCAACCCAAGTCGCAAAGTACCTCCCAGCCGGGGCATGTACAAGCTAAATTCAGGTAGATCACCAGCTTCAACCCGAAAGCCGGTGTTCGAGCCGTACAGGGCACGGTTGAAACGCTTTTCACCGTTCACGATCACAAAGTCACCATGTTCGGGTGTGTAACGCATTTTGCGTTCTTGTTCCGACCAGTGTCTCATTGGCGTTTGTGCCTGGCAATTGAGGGTGAACAGCGCGCAAAAAGAGGCAATAAGCAGCAATCGAAACTGCTGCTTATGCCATGATGAACAAACTATTCGTAAACTAATTTTCAAAACAATATTCAATTTTTACTTATCTCAATCCGAAATAAAAGTAGATCGTTCGGTTAACCGGTTTTTCCATCACATTCAATTCACCGGAAGGACCGTAGTTCCAGGTATCGTTGCTGATACCCATAGCTAATTTTGATCCTACCGGCGGAATGCCATCCAGGAAGCTAATATTTCCGACAGGTAGTTTCGGGTAGTTTTCAGGACCTGAAATGCCGTAGAAATCAAAGAGTCGGACAAACAAATCCGGTTCCTGAACGACAACAGTAAACTTGCCATAAACGGAGTTGAATTCCATCCAGTTGATATTGGCGTAGTATCCTTTAAATTGCTCGCCCCAGCTATTTGTAGCTGGTAGAATGGTATTGTACATGCGTTCATACACATCCAGCTGGCCACCTTGGAGGCGGTTCTTCCAAACATGTGCGGGGCCGTCACCCAACCATTTCGCGCTGATGATGTCTGATTCAGGGAAGCTGAAGCTGATACCCGTAAACAACTGCTTGTCGGCTACCTGGTATTCGTAATTCAGTTCCAACCATCCACTGTTGTACATGGTCCAGCTCAATTTTTTGATGTCGCCGCTGTAGGTCATTTCCAAAACGTGTGCACCATCAATTTCGTGGTGACTGAGGCTAGTTAGTTCTGCATTTCCACTAACCAATATGGGACCATTGCCAAATGGAATCGGCAAACCGAAATCGTTGGTTACTTTTTGGATAGTGCCATCTTTTTTGCTGAAGCTTACACCGATTCCCGATGCTTTCAGTGTAATTTGGTCGTCGCCTTCGGTTACTTCAACTTTTGTGCTGAGGCCTGAAGCATCGCCTTTTTGTTGCTCAATGGGCAAGATGTTGTCTTCTTCAACCCCCTGCGCCTTCAATTCTTCTAAAAGAGCTTTTTCTTCTGAACTCAATTGTTTTTCGACCAGGCGTAAAACTTCTTTCTTGTTTCCGTTGGTTTTCCAACTCCAGCAATACAGTTCGTCGCCGTTTTGATCGAAAGCACGAAGGTAAAGGGCATCGTATTTTTTATAGTCTGAAGGTAAGTTCAGTTTTAGGTCGCCTTTTGCAACCGGAGCAATATCCGGCGATGTTGCGGTTCCGGTTTCCATTACGTTGTGGCCCGCACCGCGAGCTTCAGGTTGCGTAAAGTTGACCAGCTCCCAGCTGAATTTGCATTCATTCAGGTTGGTGAAATTGAAGCGGTTTTCGACAGCAATTGTGCCGTCAAAATGGGGGGGTAATTTATTCAGGTCGATTTTGACAGGGCTGTAAATTTCGCGTAAAGCATAGAAACTGCCTTCTTTTTCGCGGTGTGGCCCCAAAACTCCGTCGGGAGCATTTACCCGGTTTACATCGATGGTGCCATTCAGGTCGGTACGAACGATGCCTTCATCGGAGAAGTTCCAAATAAAACCTCCGGCTCCGCGTTTCGAGTTCCAGAACAAGTCCCAGAAGTCGGCTAAGCCAGCAGCTGCTCCGCCGTCATCCTGAGCGTGCAGAAACTCAGTCGGCATGAAAATTAAGTCGCCATCCAATATTTTTTCGGAGCTGTGGTAGTTTTCGTAGTGGTTGCAATCAATACCGTTGTAGTCGTTGCCCGGGCGGTGATGCGCATGAATAACCGGGCGGATTGACGGATCGTAAATCGCAAAATCGTCATCCAGTTCTTTGTTGGTACCACCTTCATTCCCGTTACTCCAGAAAATGATTGATGGGTGATTGACATCGAGGATGACCATTTCGTGAACCAGTTTGCTACCCACCTCTGTGTCGTAGGCATTTTGCCAACCGGCCAATTCATCCAAAACATAAAGCCCCAGAGAGTCGCAAATATTCAGGAAGCTTTTGTCGGGTGGATAGTGGGCGCAGCGTACGGCGTTCAGGTTCATTTCCTTCATGAGTTTCACGTCATTCAAATCGATGGTTGCGTTACTGCAACGACCTGTTTCCGGCCAAAAGACGTGACGGTTGATCCCTTTCATTTTTATTTTGACCCCGTTGAGGTAGATGCCGTCTCCCTGACGAATCTCGATGGTACGGAAGCCAAATTTTTGGCTCAGTGTGTATTTGGTCGTATTTCCTTCTTTCAGACTAACTTTTACCGAATAACAGTTAGGCGTTTCAGCCGTCCATGTTTTCGGGTTGTCTAGCTTGCAGGTTAAGGTAACCAGTGAATCTTTCGGACTGATTTTGCTTTCGCAGGTTTGAACGATGGTCCCGTCAGCATCGATGATTTCGACTTGTATCGTTTGCTTTTTCACAGTGTTTACAGGGAAGGCATCCAAACTGAATGAACCATCAGCTTTTGCTGCGATTGCTACCCGTTCGATGTAACTTTTTGGAAAAGCTTCTAGATAAACCGGACGGAAAATGCCACCGAAGATCCAGTAGTCGGCGTAGCGTTCGGCACGATTTACCGAGTTGTTTGCCGAATTTTTATGAACCGTCACTTCTAGCTGGTTATCGCCGGCCTTCAGTTTGTCGGTAATATTGTAACGAAACTGATAGAATGCCCCTTGGTGAATCGGTCCGGCTGACTCGCCGTTAATTTTCACTTCTGTGTCGGTCATCGAACCGTCAAAAACAATGAAAACATCTTTCCCATCCCAGTTCGCAGGAACAGTGAAGTTGTGTTTGTAGATACCGGTTTCGTCCGAAAACTTAAACTTTTTGCCGTAGGTACGGTAGTCTCGGCCATAGTCGTATTCTCCGAAACCTTGTTGCTCCCAATGCGAGGGTACTTCAATTGTAGACCACACGCCGCTGTTACGGCCGGCAGTGCAGTAAAAGTCCCATGTTACGGTGTTTTCATTGTCAGTACCGGAAAGAAATATCGTTTCTTTCCGGTCTTGGGCTGACAAATCAATAGTGTAGTTGGTTAGTAGTAGCAATAAAGCCAACAAAAATTTCGTGTTCATCATTATAAATTTCATGTTTCTAGTTCTGTATTTGAAAGCTTTTACCTAAAACATAGGCTCCAGATTCTCCCATTTTACGTTCCATTTTCCGTCTTTCGGAAAGCCCGGATTTGTTTCGGTACAACCTTCCCATCCTGCGCACATCATTCCGATAGTTGTTAAGAAACCACCATTGCCCGGCAGATAAACACGCAGACGCTCGCTCTGGTAGTTGTGTCCGTTTTTCAGGTAAGTATTTTTCTGTACATCTTTCAGCAAAAAGTCAAGTGCCAGCTCGGGTTCACTTAAACGCACAGCCGACATGGCTGCCATTGGGTAATCCCAACCCCAGGTTGACGGCCAATCCCAGCGTTCGGCAATAACATGCATGGTTTTGCGCATTACCTCAGGATCAATTTTGTCCCAGTCAGGAAGAATTCCATAGGCTCCTAAAACAACCGGGTGATCTTCCATCAAGTCGTGGTTCGTGTAAGAATCGGTTGCACCTTGCACGCCCAGGTACACGCCATCAGCTTGATCTGGCTTAGCCAGTTTTAAACGAACATCTTCCCATTTCTCGTTTTTGGATTCATTGGCGCGTTCTTTCCATTTCTGAGCGACGCTTAATGCCCAATGCCAATAGGTCAGTTCGAAAGGCGGATTTTCTGTTGTTTCGCGCGTCCAATGTTCCTGGGCCGGAATGAGTGGTGGTTCGAGGTTGTATTGTTGCTGTTCTTCGCTCCATACGGGGAAGTCGGCCATAAAATCAGCTGTTGCGAAGACTAATTTCTTGTAGCGATTAATAGTCTCTTCGCTTGGATTTGCCCGATACATTTGTTCAGCAAACCAGATGATATGCGGTTGTTGCCAGATAAGGTACGAACCAACTGATGAAGGACTATTCTCTCCATCGGGTCCAATCATTTTTGGCCAGCGTACGCCTTCGTAACCCTGATCGATTGCAGTTTGTTTTGCTTTGTCAGAGATTTGATTGTAGTAATCTAGTTGCTTGAGCATGTATTGCGGACGGTCCCATTGCGCAAAATGAGCAATATGCCACCAGTGCATTTCCATGTGAAATTTGCCGTACCAGCTGTTGTAAGTGAGACCTGTTTCAGCAGGAGGTAATGTGCCGGAACTTTGGATTTGAATCAGGTATTGTGACAGCACAGTTCTTCGTTCCAGTTCTTTGGCACGAGGGTCGGTGCATGCTGAAAAATCGACAGCACCTCCGGATTGCCAGAATGCCGGCCATTTCGTTTCGTTGTTTTGTTTGGTTGTTCCAAAATCAGCAATTGTTTGTTCACCTTCTCGCGGTTCAAACAAGCAACTAAATTCAAGACTTTCGCCTGTTTTGGGTTGAAGAACAAAAGTGTGAGCTTCAGCTTCCGCCAAACTGGCATCACCTGTCCAGTTCATCGCGACTTCATAACTATCCTCATCCAATTGGCGATGGATTTTAGCCTGATTCTCTTCATTCTCTTTCAGAATCGACTGGTGTTTTTCAGGCGAATTGAAGTCATATCCGGCATGCGTGTTTTCAGCTACTCCCGCCGAAAATTTCCATTGTACCGCTAACTGGCCTTTGGCAATTAGGGGGGATTCAATATGGGCTGAAATTTGATCCTGGTCCTGGTGACAGTAAACTTCAACTTTAACCGGTTCTCCTTCAAATTCGAATGAACTACTGATTTTGCCTGTCCACATGTCCAATTCGTGATCGGCATTTTTAATATCGGATAGAACGGCTGGTGTGCCGTCAGTTTTTGTCAGTTTCAGGCCGATCATGCCCAGGTGCAAGCGGTGAGGGTTTTCCCGGAAATAATTGCAGGCAGCATTGGCACGAGGATTATCTTTTAGTTGGTGACGATAAGGAACCTGGCGTTCTTCAACATCCCAGTATTTTAGTGTTTCTGACCACTCGTAGCCTTCTGTATTTGGATTTGTGTGCCATCCCCAGTTGCTTTGGGTTCCGAGTGGAACACCATTCTCATATTCAGAATAAAAGGATTGAAGTCCTGTCAGATCAGTCGTAAACGCGAAATTGCCGTTGCCGACCGAAAGGCTTGCCAGTGAGTCAAAACCTTCGACTTGTACATTGTTTCTGGTTACCAGAGCGTGACGGTCAATTTTTTCAACCTGATGCTTGCTACAGCCGAAAGCTGTGATCAGCAGCCCTAATGCGAATAGTTTTATTTTCATGTTAGTTTAGGTTTTTTGGTTCAAGAGGAGAGAGCGACACCGGACCTACCAATCCTGATGGAAGCGGTTCCCAATTTACTGCGGAAAAAAGTCCGTCCTTACCGCGATTCTTCGCATCGTGAGCGGCAAAGTTAATGTTGTAGAATTTTTTGTATTTACCGCCTTCTTTGTCCATTTGGATCATTCGGTTGGCCATTAGGTTTGAAACTCTGATCTCCAGTTCGTTATTTTCTTTGAATTTTTCACTCGGGATGCTTAGTTGATATACCGGTCCGTAGAGTGTCTGTAATTCTTCACCGTTCAAGATCACTTTTGCCGATTGGTAAACTTCACCCAATTCGAGCAAATAGGCTGCTGCATTTTCAGCTGGTTTGGCAAATTGCATTTTGTATGAAGCGGTTCCCGAGAAAACTTTTAGTTCGTTAGAAATTTCAGGCCACGATTTCAGTTCGTTCGTGGTGATCGTTTCAGGGAGTGTTGGTCCTCCGTTAATGAAGGAAACAGTCCAGTCTCCGGTCAACTTGTTTTTAGAGACTTCCTGGTTGTACAATGGATAGCTGTTCAGCTCGAAGCCGTAGGGATACCATTGCAGGATAAGGGTTTCTCCTGGTTGCAATTGCAGGTAAACTTCAGACTGGTTATCGGATATCATTTTGATTTCCGCTTTTCCAATTGTCTTATTCATGGGGTTGAACCAGGCAGCTTGTTCGCCTGATGATTCAACTTTCACCCATTGATCAACAGCTTTGTCAGTCCAGTTGCAAATGAAATAGCATTTGCCTTCGACCCTGTTTACCCTGTTAAACCACAAACCCAGTGAGGCCATTTCTTCCGGATATATGGCGCGTCTTTTCAGCATGTCGGGAACATCTGAGCAACAAACAAAAAAGCCATTGCCAACACGGGCAACTTCCATGTTGTTTTCCGGTTGAAAATCAATGGAACTAATCAGTTCATCGTAGGTCTGTTGTCGTTCTTTCAGATTCGACGCACCAGGAACATCCAATGGCAATTTGCTTTCGAAAATTACTGTTGCTCCGGCTTCTGCCAATTCTTTCAACTTTTGCATACTTTCCAGCGGAATGTATTCGCATGTTGGGATCAGAATCGTTTTATAGGTTGCTCCTTTCGATCTGATTAAATCTTTTTCGCCTTTCAGCGTTTGAATTTGACGGTCTGAAATATAATCGAATGAGTAGCCGGCTTTCAGCAGCATCTCACTCAACTCTTGGGTTAGTTCTTCGCCGTGTGTTCCAAAGTGGCGGAGCATACTGCGACCATGTTGCGACCATGCGTCATAAATTGGGAAGTAGAGCAGCATGTCGTTGTCCGGCGCCGAATGTTGCATAAACGACTGGCTGTTGGTCACGTATTGGTTCAAACTTTTCAAGTCGGTCCACCAGGAATTGGTAGGCGCGTAATGAACCGCAGCATAAAACATCCAGCCGGGATATGTTTCGTTAATCGGTGAATACGGTGTTCCGTGGTAAACGATGTGGTTCACTCCATTGGCCAGGTAGCGGTCGAAATTTTCCTTTGATTCGGAAAGCGTTGCCAGAAAGTGGTCATTTAACCAAGTGGCGGCCTCGCAGGCGATCAGTTTTTTGCCACTCACATGACCTGCCGAAGTTGCCATTTTGATGCACATGGGATTTGTTCCTTCAGTTTCCGGAATATCGCTCGCTTCGTATAAATCGAGAATGTTGGCCGGTGAGCCATGTGCCTGGTTACGGATTCCCGCATTATGACTTTTGGCCCAGTCGGCCCATACCTTGGTGAAACGGTACAATAACAAATCAGAAATTGTTTCGCGGTAGTCGCAAAGTACACGGCTGTTCATTTCTTCAGACGCCATTCCGAATAAAGCAGGAAGGTGATCTCTCAAATCATAGCCCCGAAACGCCTTGAATTCGTCGAAGAAAAGCGGAGTCCAGTCCGATTCACCGGATGCGTCATCAACTTCGTACGAGTCGTTGAAGAAAGCTCTCAAACCTGATAGATCGTGGCCGGTAGCTGTTGAATTGTAAAAAGCCAGAAAATGTTTGGCAGCTTGTTCCGAGAAATGATCAATGACGTTTCCTTCACCACCTTTGCCGGCACGTTCAACCATTTTTCCATGCCAGCCCTGAAATACAGCGTAAAGTTCCCAATCTCCATCGGGTGCAGTCCAATCCAATTGGCCATTGGCATCAACTTTATCGGTTAGATTCAGAACTTCGCCTTTGCTGCTATAAGCCATCAGCGTTTGCAACGGAAGCGGTTTGTCGAAGCGGACCTGATCAAGTGCCATATCCTGCAGATTGGTATTGCTGCTAATCGGGAATTTTACGTCCTTCAATGTCAGTTTTGTCCCAACAGTGCGCAAGATTGGTTTTTGAATAAATTCAATCTTTTCAGTTAGTTTTTGTCCTCTTCTCAGGTGATATTGCTTGTGGGTTACGTATTTGCAGGCATTATCGGCTTGGATCCAGGGGCCACCAAAAGGCCAGCCCGAAGCGTTTGCCAGGTCTATGCCAATTCCTAGTCGTTTGCTTTCTTTCAGGGTATGTTCGAACATATCCATCCACTTATCGGATTGGAAGCTGATGTCTTGATCTTCCATGCCTTTAACGCCATAGATTGGGGTAATTTCGAGACCACCAAAGCCAGCTTCTTTCAACTGTTCCATATTAGCGGTTAGATCCGAAGGGTTGACGGCACTTCCGTGCCACCACCACCTCGTCCATGGGTGGGTTGTGTTTGTTGTATCCGGCCAGCTTGGTGCAGGACCCTGTTTGCGAGAGCTGCATGCTGAAATCACAAATAAAACAGCCAATAAGGCTGTTGTTGTTTTAAGTGCCAGAATTAGTTTTTGGTTTAGTTTTTTTTTCATTTCAATGCAATCTATGCGTTGGGTGATTTAAGTTCTTTCAATTATTGGGTCGACTTACTTTGTCAATTCCACAGCGTAAATATCGCTGTGTCCTTCAAAATTGGCCCTGAAAATAATCCAATTGCCGTCGGGCGAAAAATGAACGTTCGGTTCCAATTTGTAATTGTGATGTTTCATATTTACCAATTTCTCGGAGCGAAAATGATCGCCTTCGGGATGAAAAAGATAAATCCACATGCCGTCTTCAGCCTTTGCAACCTGACCGGGATCGCCTCCGTCTCCGGCAAAAAGTGTTTGGTCGGGTGAGAGCGTAAAATGAATCGACCACTCATTGCGGGTTAATTCGTAGCGTTTTTCCTCTCCGGTTGCTACATCGGTGCCGCTTACGAAAAATATTTTGCTGCGAGGCATTTGTAGGTCAAACCATATGCGTTTGCCGTCGGGACTGAAAAACTCGTGTCCTGCAATTTCCATGTCCATTGTCCGCTTGTGCATCAACTTGGGATTCCCTCCATTGATGTTAATCGTCCAAATACGATCTACCTTGTGCCAGGGGCCTTCATGGCAAAACATCAAAAATTCCGGGTCGGTGGGTGAAAACTGAATGTGGTTCAACCAGGCATGATCTGAAAATATCTTCTTCAACTCACCGGTTTGCACATCAATCGTGAAAAGTGAACGTTCCAGTTTGGCTTCGTATATAATGTTGAAATAGTCTGTTTTCTCCGGGTTCTGGCGGAACAATTCACGTTCCTTCGGCGAGCTAATGGCTCCCGCTAATAAGCTTTCATCGGCATTTACAGTTGTTATGTGCCCGCGAATACTATCGGGAAAAACAAAAATTAACCGGGTTTCTTTAGTTTCTACTTGGGAGACAAAAACACTATCGCCGCATTGGTAATAGACACTGCGGGTTTTGGTTCCTAAAATTTCGCCGGAAACTCCTTTTTTATTGGTTATCTGATCCGCTTCGTTGGTTTTTAGATCGACTGCAAACAGTTGTGATCCATCGTCAACTCTTCCCGAAAAAATCATTTTCTCATTGATCTTTTCAGTAGCCGGAAGAAAGGGATTATTGTGGAAATAGAAGCTTCTGTTGTCCCCTTCCCGATTAACAAGGTGAATGATTTTATGACCGGTGTCCTGATCAATCCATGCGTCAGGCATGGGTGTTTGCGAACCGGTTTCAATAACCGGTAGCTTCTGGCTTTGGCAGGCAGAAAAGAACAATACCAGCAGAAGCATAATGATTAAGTTTGTTTTCATCGTTCTTATTGGTTTGGCACTGACCGGGAAAATCATTCGTGCAATGACGATTGATCTCCCCGGGCCAATTGCCGGTTCTGTCCAGCTTGAGAAATAATTGAGTAGTAGTAGTAGCAGTAGTATTTGTAGTAGTAGTTTTTCGTCGAACTAAAATGCTTGGGCAACTGGTCTCCGGATTCAATGAAGGATCCGGAGACATTATCTTGAATTGTGTAGTTAAGTTTGCGGCAAAGTGCCAAATCTTCTGTTGCCTCTATATAAATAATTGTAGTAGTCGAATTTGATGTGCCAATTGCTGCTGAAGACAAATCAGTGTGTATTCTGATTGGTGAATTTTGCAATTTGTATTTCGGTTGGTTCAGCATAGCAAATAGTCAAATTAGTTGGTGCTGGTTTTTTGGTTTGAAGCACATGACAAAGATCGCAGATTGACCCTTTTCGAACCTGTAATTTTGTACACAAATGCCATGACAAACTGGTTTTTTGGGCGAAAACATAGGTTGTATAGCAGGATTTGGAGATTTCGGCAGAATTAAGGATTGAATCTGAAGCTTATTGTTGAAATGACAAACTTAGGCGATCTGAATGCTAAATTTTAGTTTGGCAAAAATGAAAAACAGGAGGCGATTTATTCGGATGGACTGGATACTTTTTGCCTTTTTTGGTAGTCGGACGGATTCTCTCCGAAGTGCTTTTTAAATTGTCGGCTAAAATAATTGGCATCATTGAATCCGATCTCAAAAGCGACCTCACTAACCGAAGTTGATGGATCTGACAGAAGGGCTCCTGCTTTTTTCATTCGGATGATTTTAACGAAATCTTTCGGTGAGTAACCGGATATGCCTTTCATCTTTTTATAAAATACTGTCCGGCCAAAGTTGAAATGTGGCAATAAATTGTCGATAGAGAATTCCTGATCAGTCAGATTTTCTTCTATCAGTCCGATCACTTTGTCCATAAATTCCTGATCGGCGGTTGACGGACTGAGTTCATCTGTTTTAGTCAGCAAGTCGCGGCTGAAACGCTCCCTTAGCTTTTTACGTTGACGCAAAATGTTTTCGATCCGTTTTTGCAGGTAGATCATGTTGAAGGGTTTCGTGATATAGTCGTCGGCGCCAGTTTCAATTCCTTCAATTTTATGTTCCTCCAGTGATTTGGCAGTCAGCAGAACGATTGGAATATGGCTGGTGTGGAACTCAGTTTTTAGGATGCTGGTCAATTCAATACCATCCATTTCTGGCATCATGATGTCGCAAATAATTAATTCGGGGTCTTCATTCTTCGCAATCTCCACACCGATCTTGCCGTTCTCAGCCTGAAGGACCGTGTATTTTTGTCCCAACTGGGTGGCCAGCCAGCTTCTCAAGTCTGGATTGTCTTCGACAACTAAGATTGTTTGTTTTTTGAGTATGCGTTTTCCATTCGTTGCTTCCGGGGTTTCTGTTTCAGGTTCTTCTTCGGTTGAAATAAATTGACTGGTATAATCCAGTTCCTGAACCAGGTTAACTGGAGTTTCTGTTGCGGTGTAGGGTATCACAACGCAGAAACGACTTCCCTTGCCAAACGTACTTTCAACACGAATCTCTCCTCCCATCAGCTCGATGAGTTCTTTCGTCAGCGATAGTCCAATACCGGTACTCGATTCATCTTTCCAGCGTGAACGTTTGCCAAACGTAAATCGCTCGAACAGGTGAGGAATTTCTTGTTCCCGGATTCCTTCACCCTCATCAATAACAGCGATTTCAACTTTCTGGTCGTCCTTGTCCATGTCTAGTCGTAATTCAACCCGCTGGCCTTCACCGGTGTGTTTGAAGGCGTTAGAAAGTAAATTGAAAATGATCTTTTCCAGCGATTTAAAATCAAGGTTGACGTCCAGGCGATCTTCAGAAGGAATGTATTGGAATTCAATCTTTTTCTTTTCAGCCAGTGGACGGAAAGCCTGAACAATCTCGGAAAGGAAATAGACCACATTGCCGGGAGTAACTTCATTCTTCAGGAATCCTTTTTGAATTTTTCGGAAATCCATCAGTTGTTCAATCAATTCCAACAGGCGGCGGGTATTGCGTTTGACCATCCGCAACGGATTTGATACACCCGGAGGGAGGCTTTTATCGGCCAGCAAATCTTCAACGGGGCCCAAAATCAATGCCAGCGGTGTTTTGAACTCGTGTGAGATACTGGTGTAAAATTTTAGTTTATCGTCGGCTAGTTGTTTCTCAAATTCTACTTCATGTTTCAGCCTGATTCGCTCCAGCGTGAATCTGCGAACAAGAAAAAGGATTCCGCTTGCAAACAGAATGTAAAACAGATAAGCCCAGGCTGTTGCCCAAGGGGGAGACTTGATCGTTATTGGTAGCTGAATTTCGGGGTTTACCCACAAGCCATCGCTGTTGCTGGCTTTAAGCCTGAAAAGGTAGTTGCCGGGCTGAAGTTCCCGGTAGATGGCTTTATTCAGATTGCCTGTTTTATTCCAACTGCGTTCATAATTTTCGAGTTTGAATTCGTACTGAACTTTTGACGGAGCTTTAAAGTCGAGTGCTGCAAACTCAAACGTGATAAAGTTTTGTTTATATTTTAGCTTGATTGGCTTTCTTGGATCCTCGATACGTTGGCGGGCTTGTCGAAGTATCGCTTTATCGGTTTGGTTATTGATTTGCAGATCGGTTAGAACAACCGGAACCTGACGTTCCTGTTTTTTTATTTGTGAAGGCTGAAACCACACGAAGCCGGATAGGTGACCGAAAATAACTGAACCACCGGAGCTAAAGATTCCTTTGCCTTCTGAAAACGAATTTTCCATCAGCCCGTCAGACTCGTAGAAATTCTCGATTTTCCGGGATATCAGGTTGAATTTACCCAACCCAAAGTCAGTACTAATCCACAGGTTTTGGTCTCGGTCCTCTACAAATCCAAGAATTAAGTCGCTCGAGAGTCCGTCAGCAGTCGTTGTCTGCGCGAAGTTGAAGTTGCGGCCGTCTCTTGTTCCCAAAAATTGGTTGACACCGCCTCCATAGGTACCGATCCAGATCGTTTTACGAGAATCTTGAAAGAGGCAGATGATATCGTTGTATGAGATACTTTCCGGTTGGTTCGTTTGCTGAATCTGAATAAACTTTTTGTTATCGCTTTGAAGGTATTCGTGATTCAGAAAATTCAATCCGTTAGCTGTTCCAATCCACATGTTGTGATTGTGATCTTCCAAAAAACAACGAACCCGGTTATCGGTTATCGAGAATTTATCATCCGTATTTCGCAGGTAACGCAAGATTTCCTGATCCTCTTTTAGCGGATTGCGGATGACATTGATCCCTCCGTGATACATGGCCACCCACATCTGCCCCAAGTGATCGGAGTAAAGGTCGAAAACATCGTTGTGCGAAATCGTATTGTCGCCCGAGTATTTGGCATAATTGACGATCTCCGGCTCTGTTTGCAGGCGGTTGCCTGTTTTAGGCAATCCTTTTAAAACGATTATACCATTGCCTTTTGTTCCAACCCAGATGTTACCGGACTGATCTTCCTCGAAGCAATAGGTACCTGTTGAGATTCCCTGTTCCCCCAGAATATCGTTTAGACGGAAAAGAACTTCTAATTTTTGATTATAAACAACGACCTCACCACGCTTATTCCCAGTCCAAATCCAACGGCGGCTATCTTCGAAAACCGCACGGATTTCGCTTTGGAAGTCCACGTTTTGATTGAAGTCGTTCGAACGATTGTTGAAGTGGTTCTGTATCAGGTTAATTTTGTCCAGTCCCCGTTTGTAGGTTCCTGCCCATATATTTCCCGAGTTGTCGGCAAACAACGAAAGAACTAGGTTCGATGATAGACTTGCCGGGTTGTTTTCTTCGTGAAGGTATTGTTGGAACGTTTCTGTTTCCCGATTAAATCGGGAAATTCCACCTCCGTATATTCCAACCCAAAGGGTTCCGTTCCGGTCTTCAACAAAGATTTGTTTTTCACCTTCAACAATCGACTGCCGAATTTCCGGTTTTAATGGAAAGTGCTTAAACTGCATCGTTGAGGGTCTGAACCAAATGACGCCACGCAATGCACTAATAAGCCAAAAATCTCCTTTGCGATCCTGATAGCAGCCGGTAATATAGTTTGTTCCCAAGTCGCTCGTTCGCGCTGTAAGGTGTTTTGTTTCACCTGTTTTTGGGTTGTATTGAAGGATCCCGTTTCGTGTGCCACCGTAAATGAATCCGCCTTTACTTTCCTTTATAAAACAAAATTGATTGAATGAACTATTGGAATGATTGCTTTTCCAGATGAGTTTCATTTTTCCGGAAGTAAGCTCATAAAATTCACCTGTTTTACATCCAATCCAACAGGTATCCCGATGTTCGTATAATTGCGTTGTACTAACCTGATCTTCAGCAAAGTAGTGGGTTGCGGCCGCTTTGTTGTTGGGATCGATCTGGTCGTTTTCAAAATAGCTGAGTCCGCTTTCGCTTCCAATCCACAGTCCGCCGTTAATCGAACGTTGCATGAAATTGAGACTATTCGTCTTAAGCAGGTTGTTTTCGTTGAACCAGGTCCAGGTGTAATATGGTGAATCGGGAGATGAGACTATTCGCACACAACCGTGACCTGCCATGTAAAGCCAGACAACTCCGGGTGAGCTTTCGTAAGTGAAATGTACGGTGAAATCCGAAAAATCCTTTCCAAACACTGATGGGAAATTGATGAATTCTTCGGTGCGGGGATCATACCTGTGTGTAATATCATCGTAAGTTGTTGTCCAAATATAGCCGGCTCCATCCTGAAAAATTTCCCGAACTTTATTGTTGCTTATGGAATTGGGATCAGAAGGATCGTAGAAAAAGTTCTCAAAACGCTGACCGTCATAGCGGCTTAAGCCGTTTAGCGTTCCAAACCACAAATAACCATCTTTGTCCTGCAGCATCGAACGAACGGAATTGTTGGCCAAGCCATCTTCTGTAGCCAGATGCCCAAAGGTAAAACGCTCCTGTGCATAGGCAAGGCCCGCAAAACAAAGTAGTATTGTCAGCAAGTATCTCCTCATTGAAATCGGTCGATTAGCACCTGCTAAAATAGAAATAATATTGGATAAAGATGCCTGAGAAGCTTGATCTTATAAATGTTTCACGCGAGATTCCAGACTGAATTTTCGGGCAATTATGCTAATGAAGAACAGTTGAAAAGCATGGTAGATCATTACAGGAACCAGAAAAAGACTTCCTAAGGTGCTGCCGGCAAATAAAACGCCAACCATTACTGAGCCGTGGACGAGCGACTTTTTAGATCCGCAGAATAAAACGGTGATTTGGTCTTCCCGGTTAAAGTTCATCAGGGAGATGATATATTTTGTTCCTTCAAAAACTATGAAAAACAGCGCAATGACGCAGGCCGAAAGGATCAGCAGGGAGTAACCCGGAATACTGCTGAATATGCCGTTCAGAAACGAGTCGCTAAAACTGCGATAAACGATTGCCAGAATGACGGATTTGTCAAACAAGCTGATCCTGCTTTTATTTCGGTTCGCCCAATTTCCCCAAAACCGATGCATGATTAATCCTGCAGTAACCGGTATGAGAATTTGGATGACTAAATCACGGATGACATCAGCAAAGGCGAAGGCTTCTGCTTGTTGATCCAGGAACAAGCCCATCCATGCAGGTGTTAGAATGATGCCGATAACGCCCGAAACACTGGCATTGAAAATAGCACTGGGAATGTTTCCTCCAGCGATGGATACCATCACGACAGATGATGAGACGGTGCTTGGCAAGGCTGCCAAAAAGAAAACCGCAAGCCAAAGGATTTCCTGTTCACTTCCTTTAAATATTGGATAGAAGAGCAGCAACAACAGCGGAAATATCAAAAAGGTAATAACTTGAATGAGAAGATGGAGCCGCCAGTTGCTCAAGTCGTTTTTAAGTTTCTCCGGGCTTAATTTCAACCCATAGAAGAAAAAAAGCAAGGCAATTCCGCCTTTGATTATCACCGACAGCTCAAGCAGACTTCCATCGCCACCGATACCGGGAATAATTTTAGCTAGCAGGATCATCGCCAGGATTCCCAGAATAAATCCATCCGGTAAAACTTTGCGAATTGCGTGAAGGAATTTGTTGAACATGGTCGAAAATAATTAGACGGCAAAGATGGTCAAATTTCAGCAATTTGCCGATTCTCGCTCTGGTTTTGGATTCAAAGCGACGGAAGAAAAAATAATTGCTCTTTGGTGTAACGTCGCGCCATTTAGATCGTCGTATGATCATACAGGCTGATGATAGCAGGTATTAGGTAATCCAAGTTACCATGTTTATAAGGTTATTCACGCCAGAAAATCCGCAGTTCATCGAAATAGTTCTGTAAAACGATTTTAGAATCGTGAATTTTGAAGCTAGAAAACAGAAACTTTAACAGATAAGCCATGATTAAACTAACCGACATTCACAAATCGTACGAGATGGGAAGCAATAAGCTGCATGTTTTGAAGGGCATTGACCTGGACATCCATCAAGGCGAATTTGTCTCGATTATGGGTTCATCCGGATCCGGAAAATCAACCTTACTGAATATTTTAGGGATTTTAGATAATTACGATCAGGGAAGTTATCACCTGGGGGGTAAATTAATTTCGAATATGACGGAAAAGAAGGCTGCCCAATTGCGTAACGAAATGGTCGGCTTTGTCTTCCAGTCGTTCAATTTAATCTCGTTTAAAAATGCCATGGAAAACGTCGCCTTACCTCTTTATTACAAAGGGGTGAACCGAAAAAAGCGTAATATGATAGCCATGGAATATTTGGATCGGTTGGGATTGAAGCCATGGGCTGAACACATGCCGAATGAAATGTCGGGTGGACAAAAGCAGCGTGTAGCGATTGCCCGGGCATTGATTTCGAAACCGCAAATTATTCTGGCTGATGAACCAACGGGTGCGTTGGATACATCGACTTCATACGAAGTGATGGAGATTCTCCGAGAAATTAATGATGCAGGAATCACCGTGATTATTGTGACGCACGAGCACGATATTGCTTCGATGACTCAGAAGATCGTCCGTTTGAAAGACGGGCGAATCGATGAAGTGATTCTCAATGGCGAGCTAGCCGATTTCCGTGAACGCTATTCAAAAGAACTGCAACCTGTCTAAATCGTTTCCCATGTTTGATATCGATAAATGGCAGGAAATTCTTGCCACCATCAAAAAAAATAAAATGCGCACCTTTTTAACCGGCTTTTCGGTTGCCTGGGGAATCTTTATGCTGATGATTCTGTTGGGCTCCGGAAATGGGTTGAGTAACGGTGTGGCTAAAAACTTCATGGGAGATGCTGTTAATGCCATGTGGATTTGGAGCGGTGAAACAACCATTCCTTATCAAGGTCTGAAGTCGGGGCGTCCAATTCGTTTTCACAACGATGATTACGATGTTTTACAAAGCTTACCTGGGGTCGAAACAGTTTCGGGCCGTTACTTCATGGGAAATACCCGGTACTCTTATGGAAAGGAATCGGGTGAATATACCACGGTTACCTGTCATCCGGAATTGAACGATGTGGATCAGAATGTGATGCTGGAAGGCCGGTACATTAACAAGGTTGACATTCAGGAGAAACGAAAAGTGGTTGTGCTGGGAAAGGACATTCGAGAAGCCTTATTTAAAGATAAGCCTGCTTTGGGCGAATATGTGAAGGTCAACAACGTACCTTTCAAAGTGGTTGGTGTTTGTGTTGAACCGGAATCGACCAGGAACCGCAATGCGTTTATGCCGGTTAGCACTGCACAAATGATTTTCAACGGATCGAACCGGCTTCATAATTTCGCTATTACCATCAACGGTAAAACATTGGAGGAAAGCCAGGAAATTGAAGAGAATATTCGGAATACGTTCTCCCGGAAACTTCGTTTCGATAAAACAGATGATAGTGCTTTGGGCATGTATAATAAGTTGGAGAACTATATCCAAACCATGCGTATTTTCCAGGCAATAAAAATATTTATCTGGATTATTGGTGTCGGTACGCTGATTGCCGGTATTGTTGGTGTCAGCAATATTATGCTGATTGTGGTGAAAGAAAGAACCAAAGAGATTGGCATCCGAAAAGCGATCGGTGCAAGTCCATCTTCAGTTATTGGGCTGATCTTACTGGAGTCTATTCTGATTACTACCATCGCTGGTTACATCGGATTAGTACTGGGAACCGGTTTGATGGAGTTGATCAATTTCATGATGGTGCAGTCTGCCGGAGATGTTGGAGCGCAACAAGGCGATACCCTTTTTCTGAATCCGACCGTTGATTTTGGAGTTGCTGTTGCGTCGACGGTACTGTTGATTGTTGCGGGAACGATTGCCGGATATATTCCTGCAAAACGTGCAGCCAGTATTAAACCTATTGTTGCCTTAAGAGACGAATAACCCTCAAAATAACAAACCATGTTTGACCTTGATCTCTGGAAAGAAATACTAAGCGCGCTGAAACAGAATCGCATGCGCAGCTTTATGACAGCCTTTGGTGTGTTTTGGGGGATTTTTATGCTCATCATTATGTCGGGAGCTGGCCGTGCTTTGGAGAATGGCGTGTTGGAAGGCGTGAAATCGTTTGCGACGAACTCTGCTTTCTTTTGGACCGAGCGTACAAGTGTTCCTTTTGAGGGATTTCAACGGGGAAGACGCTGGGATTACGACAATCAGGACATCGAATATATTCGTCAAAATGTAAGGGAAGTCGAATACTTGTCGCCTCGCCTTTTTGGATGGCAGCAAGATGGTGACAATACCGTGCGTGGCGAACGCACCGGAGCTTTCAATATTTATGGCGACTATCCGGATTATTTCAAGATCGACGGCTGGACCCCGATAAAAGGGCGCTTGATGAATGAAATAGACGTGCGCGAAAAACGCAAAGTTTGTGTTATTGGCGAACGCGTGGTTGAAGTCATGTTTGCGAAAGATGAAGATCCGATCGGTCAATACCTCAAGATTAGTGGTGTCTATTTCCAGGTGGTTGGTGTCATTCATCCGGAAACAAAAATTAATATCGGCGGCGGTAAAAAGGAAGAGACCATCATTATCCCGTTCACGACCATGCAAACAGCCTACAATTACGGCAACGTGATTCATTTTTTCTCGGTAACAGCAAAGAAAGGGCATAGTGTGAGCGATTTGCAGGACAAGTTGAAAACGATTTTGAAAGAACGGCATAAAATTGCACCAGATGATTTACAAGCCGTTGGCTCCTTCAATATTGAAGCCGAATTTATCAAGTTCAATGCTCTGTTCACCGGTATTCAGGTGCTAACCTGGATTGTTGGAATCGGAACTTTGTTTGCCGGAATCATCGGGGTGAGTAACATCATGCTGGTTATTATTAAAGAACGCACGCAGGAAATCGGAATTCAACGGGCCATTGGAGCAACTCCTGGAAAAATCATTACGCACATTGTCGCTGAAAGTGTTTTCCTGACAGTCATGGCCGGGTACGTCGGACTTTCGCTTGGCGTTGGCTTACTGGAACTGCTAAGCATGGCCCTGGAAGCTGGAGGCGAGGAGCTATTTTTCAGAAATCCGCAGGTCGATTTAAAGATGGCACTTTCGGCTTTGGCCGTGTTGGTAATTTCGGGCATGTTTGCCGGTCTGATACCGGCCAAGCGGGCTATTAACATCAAACCTATTGATGCTTTACGTGATGAAGGCTGATGGCTGACTCATAATTTATTCATTGAATTCACAAGAAAACAGAACAATAAAAACCAAGCAAAATGAAAAAGATTTTTAAAATTTTAGGGATCGTGGTGATCGTAGCCATCTTCGGCGGAACGATTTTCTTTCTCTATACAAAATCGAAAAAACAACCTGATATTTTCGAAAACAAAACACCATTTGTATCAAATGTCATTAAAAAAACGGTGGCAACAGGATCGGTTGTACCACGGCAGGAGATCGAAATTAAGCCACAAATTTCAGGAATTATTGATGAATTATATATTGAGGCCGGCGATAATGTGAAAAAGGATCAGGTGATTGCCCGCATCAAAATTATTCCCGATATGGTGACTCTGAATTCTGCCGAGTCCCGACTAAACCGGGCACGGATTAATTTTGAAGATGCGAAGATTGATTTTGATCGTCAGCAAAAACTCTTCGATAATGAAGTGATTTCTTATGCCGATTATATGAGTTCCAAGGTGGCTTACGATTCGTCGAAAGAAGAGTTGTCGGCAGCTGAGAACAACTTGGAACTGGTGAAGAACGGGGTGCTGAAGAAAGCAGAGAGTGCGACCAATACCTTGGTTCGGTCGACCATCAACGGGATGGTTCTGGATGTTCCAATTAAGGTCGGAAACTCAGTTATTCAGTCGAACACATTTAACGATGGGACAACTATCGCTACTGTTGCAGACATGCAGGACATGATTTTTGAAGGAAAGGTCGACGAAACCGAAGTGGGTAAAATTAAAGTAGGGATGCCGATCGAGTTAGAAATCGGTGCCATTGAAAAAGATAAGTTTGCAGCTATTCTGGAATATATTGCTCCTAAGGGAGTTGAAGAAAATGGTGCCATTCAGTTTGAAATAAAGGCAGATGTGGATCTGAAACAAGACCAGTTTATTCGGGCAGGCTACAGTGCGAATGCCAACATTGTGCTCGAACGCAAGGACAGTGTTATGGTGATTCCGGAAGGCATGCTGAAATTTGAGAATGACTCGGCTTATGTTGAAGTTTTAACGAACGAGGAGGAGAGCACTTACGAAAAACGAAAAGTGCAAACCGGTCTTTCTGATGGTATTAACATAGAAATTGTCGAAGGTTTGTCGAAAGACGAAAAAGTCAAAGGGGATAAGATCGATCCTAAAAAACTGAAAGAAGATAAAAACCAAAGCTAAATTGTAGGTTTGTAGTCGGTTGAAACAATGTTTCTTTTGAAATAAATAGCTTATTGCATGAAATAGGTAGGGATATCTTCCGTTAAATTGGAACATATAGGAAACAGATCAACTGATTTCGAATTGAATCGTTAATTTAGCACACAAATAAATAAGTTCACAATGAAACTCATCAATCAATTAACCATTGCTTTTCTTTTGCTCATTTCCACGACTGTTCAGGCGCAGGAAAAATGGGATTTGCAAAAATGTATTGATTATGCCCTGGAAAACAATATCCAGGTCAAACAGCAACAACTCAACGCCACATATTATGAGAATGAACTCAAGCAAGCTAAATATAACAGGTTGCCGGGAGTGAGCAGTAGCTTCGGGGGAAATTACAGTTTTGGTCGTTCTCAATTACTGGATGGGACCTATGAAAATTTCGATGTAAATACAGTCACCGGATCGGTTGACCTGAATATGAGTTTGTGGAATGGTTTCCGCTTGAACAGAGCTGTGACACAGGCGGATTTTACGCTCCAGGCTCGATTGCAGGATCTACAAAAAGCGAAAGACGATTTGATGCTGAATATAGCTGCAGCTTATCTCGAAATCTTATTTTCCGACGAGCTGGTTCAAGTGGCTAAAGATCAAATGGATGTTACCCGGTCGCAGGTTGATCGCACCGGTAAATTGGTGAAAGCAGGAAGTTTAGCGAAAGGAAGTCTGCTCGAAATCGAAGCGCAATTGGCGAATGAAGAATTGAATTTGGTTGAGGCTGAAAACCGGCAGCAATTGGCTTATTTGAATTTATACCAAATGCTTGAACTTCCGGCTACTGAAAGTTTTGTTATTGAGAAACCCATTTTGCCGGTTGTTGCAGCAAATAGTTCCTTGATGAATTCGATGGATGTATTTAAAAATGCAGTTCAATTTAGACCTGAGGTTAAGAGTGCAGAGTTTCAACTTGAGGCGTCGAAGACCTCAGTTTCAATTGCCAAAGGATCACTCTATCCGAGCTTGTATCTTGGCGCTAACTTGAACTCTGTGTTTAAAGATTACAATAGCGGATCGCTGTACGATCAGTTTAAAAACAACATTGGGAAAAGTGTCGGGCTTAATTTGAGTATTCCGATTTTCAATAAGCTTCAAAGTCGAACAGATATTAGCAACGCCAAGCTGGATGTCATGAGCAAAGAATTGGATGTTCAGGACACGAAAAATGCACTTCGCCAGGAAATTGAGCAAGCTTATACCAATGCGATCGCATCGCTGAAAAAGTATATGGCCAGTTCAAAAGCGGTTGAATCAATGCAGGAGGCTTTTCGTTATACCGAAGAAAAGTTCAACGTAGGGATGGTGAATACGGTGGAATATAACGAAGCCAAAAATAAGCTGACAAAAGCTCAAAGCGATTTGGCTCAGTCCAAGTATGAATATATTTTCCGCACAAAGATTCTGGATTTCTACAACGGGATACCGATTCGGCTATAATTTGAAGACGAAACAATATTTTCGAGATAGATGTGAGATGATGCTTAATTAAGTGTCATCTTTTTTTTGCCGGAATTTGATGGCTGTAGCCGTGAAATTGGTCAGCGGCTAAACGCGATAAGTTTTACTGGTTTTCGAAATCTTTTATAAGTCATAGTGATTTTTTGTCAACTAGGTCGTAAATTGGAGTGATAGATTTTCATATAGGATTCGATAAGTAGGACTCTCTAAAGTTGGTTAGATTGATTCATTGGGAGCTTATTTATTATGATTGATTATGGTATTGAGGCACCGCTTAAGTGGTGTCTCTTTCCATTTTCCGGCACAAAAAAGGCTGCTCCCCAAAGAACAGCCTTCTTTTTGTTCTTTGCTTCAGTTAGATTACTTCCAGTTCTTTACCAACCTTGATAAATGCTTTTACGGCCTGATCAATCTGTTCTGAGGTATGTGCGGCCGACAACTGAACACGAATTCTTGCTTTCCCTTTCGGAACGACCGGGTAAACAAATCCGATGACATAGATTCCTTGTTCCAGCAGTAAGTTTGAAAATTTTACCGCCAGGGGGGCATCGTAAAGCATAACGGGCACAATAGCTGTTTCGCCTTTTACCAGATCAAATCCGGCTTCTTCCATTTTCTCACGGAAGTGATCGGCATTTTTCATGGTCTTGTTTTGTAATTCTGAAGAGCTGGTCAACATTTCCAAAACCTTTAGGGTCGCCCCAACGGTTGCCGGAGCCAAAGTGTTCGAAAACAAATAGGGACGGGAACGCTGGCGCAGCATTTCAATAATTTCTTTACGACCTGAAGTACATCCACCGTTTCCACCTCCCAATGCTTTGCCAAAAGTGGTGGTGATGATGTCAATTTTACCTAACAATCCAAAATGCTCGGCTGTCCCGCGGCCTGTTGCTCCGATGTAGCCCGTGGCATGCGAATCGTCGACCATCACGAGGGAGTCGTATTTTTCGCAAAGCGCTACAATTTCCGGAAGTTTGGCTAAGTCACCGTCCATCGAGAAAACCCCGTCAGTCACCACAATCCGGTATTTCGCCGATTGACTGTCTTTCAGGCATTGCTCCAGTTCTTTCATGTTTGAGTGCTTGTAGCGGAAACGCTGTGCTTTGCACAAACGAACGCCATCGATGATGGAAGCGTGGTTCAATTCATCTGAGATGATCGCAGAATCGTCGCCCAGCAGCGGTTCAAAAACCCCGCCATTGGCATCGAAAGCGGCACAGTATAAGATGGTATCTTCTGTTCCGAGGAACGCTGATGTCTTTTTTTCCAATTCTTTGTGAATGGCTTGGGTACCACAAATAAAACGTACGGATGAAAGCCCAAATCCCCAGTCGTTCATGATTACTTGAGCGGCTTTTACAACTTCCGGATGACTGGCCAAACCCAAATAATTATTGGCGCAGAAGTTAAGCACTTCCTGCCCTTCACCTACTTTAATTTGTGCGCTTTGAGACGAAGTAATAATCCGCTCGGTTTTGTACAAACCTTGTTCTTTTAATTCTTCGAGTGTGTTTAGAAGGTCTTGTTTGATTTTTCCGTACATGGTCCGATTTTTTTAGTTACTACAAATTTAACGGAATGCCGGTTTCGAAAAGGTGATAAAAAGCACTTAAACAGGCAGGCGGGCTAAAATCTGTAAACGCTAAAGATTCAGCTTTAATTGATCGTCCAATAATCGGAAAGTCATGCGGTGATGGGGCGAAACACCAAATTGTTCAATGGCTTTGCGATGTGCAACAGTTGGGTAGCCTTTATTTCGATCCCAGGCGTAATGGGGAAATTTGCCGTGAAGCCCGTTCATTAAATCGTCGCGGTAGGTTTTTGCCAGAACAGAGGCCGCAGCAATTGGCAAAAATTTGCCGTCGCCCTTAATCACACAGGTGTGATTGATCTCGGGGTATGCTTTGAAACGATTGCCATCAATCAGTAAATGTTCGGGTTTTAAATTTAATTGGTCGACTGCCCGGTGCATCGCCAAAAAGGAGGCATTCAGAATGTTGATTTCATCAATCTCGGTATGGCTGACGATGCCCACCGCAAAAGCTACTGCTTGTTCTTCGATAATTGGCCGAAGCTGGTAACGATGTTTTTCGCTTAATTTTTTGGAGTCATTGAGCAGTTCGTTTTTAAAGTCGGGCGGTAGAATAACAGCTGCAGCCACTACCGGGCCTGCCAGGCAGCCACGACCTGCTTCGTCGCATCCGGCTTCAAGCCGGCCTTCCTGCAAGTAGAGTTGAAGGGGTGTTGCTCTTGTTTTCATCATGTTTTGCTTCGCACAAAGATAACGGAAATGAGTAAACTGCTTCGAACCGGTTTCGAAATCGGTTTTTCGCCGACGAAACGCAAAATCCGAACACGGAATGCGACTGAACCGCCGCAAAACGGAAAAATCCGCGGAGGAGCGGAGAAAACCGTGGAGAAACGGAGAAATTCGTAGCGGAATGCAAAAATCCTCAGAGAAATGCAATCGAACGAGATTTTTTGCATTCCGCTGCGCTTTGTTCCTTATTGGTGGGATGGAAAACCGGTACTGGACGCTTTCGGACAAAACCGCTAGCTGTTTAAACAAATCTGGATGCTTCCCCACAGTATTTCGGCGGTTTTATCCCAACTAAACTTTTGCTGTTGCTTTTGGCCTTTCAGGATGAGTGTTTCGCGCAGTCCGTCTTCCTCGGCAATCCGGATCATCGCTTCTTTAATTTGCGATACCGCGAAAGGGTCGGCATAAAGAACGGCATGACCACCAACCTCGGGCAGCGAAGTGGTGTTGGAACAAATGACCGGGATACCGGCACTCATCCCTTCAATAACCGGAATCCCAAAACCTTCGAAAAAGGGCACAAAAGTAAGAGCCATTGCAGCACCCAAAACCTGGTGTAATTCTTCATTGGGCAGTCGCCCGGTGAACACCACGTCGTTTCGGTGGCGCATACCTTCATGTGTTTTTACAATGTCATCGGTTTTAAACATGGCATCGCCGGTAATCAGTAATTTGGTGTCGCGGCTGGTTGAGGTTCGGTACGCATCGAACGCCCGTAACAGTCCGCAAATGTTTTTCCGTGGATGCAGTGAACCGACGTACAAAAAATACGGAATTCCGTTGGTGTATTTATTTCGGGTTTCGGCCTGTTCGTCAGCGCTGGTTGGGGTATAAAGCGTATTGACCCCGTTGTAAACCACATCAATATCGTCCGGATCGACATGGTACGTTCTTACAATATCTTCCTTTGAATAAAACGAAACTGTTGCAATGCGGTTAGCTCTTTTGGCGAAACGCGGAAAAAAGTAGTTGTAATATCGTGCATACCAAAACGGTAAATCTTTTGGGCGGTGTGCAAAATTGATGTCGTGAATAACTGCCAATTGTTTCACCCGCGTGTTTAGCGATAAATAGCCATCGGTTGACAGAAAAAGATCGGCTTTATATTTCCGAAGAACCCGGGGGATTTGCAATTCAAACCAAATAAACCAAAGAATCGGATGCCGGGCGGGCGGGGAAACGACAACCGGAGTGACATTTTCCGAGAAGATGAACTCTTTGTCATAGGGCCGGTCAAAAATAAAGATGAACTGGTGTTCCGGGTGGTTCCGGGTGATTCGGTAGAGTGTTTCACGGGTAAACCAGCCAATGCCTTCAAGCTTGCCTTTTAGTAATGTTCGAGTATTGACCGCTATGATCATGGTTCGTTAGTTATGGTGTTTTATCTCAAATGTACAAAGTCTGGTCAAATTTTTTTTACATTTAAGCAATTAATATGCTAAAGCAAACAGGCCTTGAAGCGAAAGTTTTTCACTAATCTTCTCTTGCTGCTCACCTTAAATCTGTTGATTAAGCCTTTTTGGATTTTAGGCATCGACCGGACGGTGCAAAATGTCTTGGGAGCTGAAGACTACGGGATGTATTTTTCCTTGTTCAACTTTTCGCTGGTGTTGAATATTTTCCTCGATCTTGGCATTACCAATTTCAATAACCGGTCTATTGCCCGGCATCGTCAGCTGTTGCCAAAGTACCTGAGTTACCTGGTTAGTTTGAAATTTTTGCTGGCTATTTTCTATGCCTTCATTTGCCTTCTGGTGGCTTTCGTTGTCGGTTATAATGAGCGGCAGATTCATTTGTTGTACTTCTTGATTTTTAATCAGTTCCTTGTTTCATTGATCCTCTACTTGCGTTCAAATATCAGTGCGCTCCATTTTTTTCGTACCGACAGCTTCCTATCGGTGCTCGACCGAACATTGATGATTGTTTTGTGCAGCATGCTGCTTTTTACCAATTGGCTGGGAGGCTATTTCTCGATTGAGTGGTTTGTATATGCGCAAACGTTGGCTTATGGGATAGCGATGCTAACAAGTTTGGGTTTCGTCATTTTTTATTCCGGAGCATTTCGATTGCGATTCAATTGGCGAATCTACGCCTCGTTTTTAAGGCAGAGTTTTCCGTTTGCCTTGTTGGTGCTTTTCATGTCGGTATACAGCCGCGTTGATTCAGTGTTGCTTGAGCGTTTTTTGCCCGAAAATGGAAGTGTGCAGGCCGGAATTTATGCACAGGCATTTCGCTTGCAGGATGCAGCTGCCATGATCGGCTTGTTGTTTGCCGGTCTGTTGTTGCCCATGTTTTCGCGAATGTTGAAAAAGAAAGAGGAGATCGATCATCTGTTGCGTTTTTCGACTGAACTGATCATGGTGCCAACGATCCTGATTATGGTCATCTCAAATTTTTACTCCGCAGAAATTATGGCATTGCTTTATCATCAACATACTGCGGAATCAGCTGGTTTGTTTGCTAAATTGATGATCGGTTTCGGCGGAATCTCGGTGACATATATTTTCGGCACCTTGTTAACTGCAAACGGAAATTTGAAAATTTTAAACTTGCTTGCTCTGGGTTTCATGGTTTTCAATGTCGGGTTGAATAGTCTCTTAATTCCAAGGATGCAGGCTGAAGGTGCGGCATTAGTTGCGATGCTGACACAACTGGGCATCGCTGTTGCTCAAATACTGCTAGTGTTAAAGTATTTCAAACTGAAATTGAATTATCTTTTGCTCTTACGCTTCGCCGGATTTTGTTTGTTTACGGTGTTGGCCGGTAAAATCAGTCTGTTCTTCGAGAACTGGTTGTTGGGGGCGTTTTCTGTTTTATTCTTTGGCTCTATCTATGCGATGTTGGTGAAGTTATTAAACTTGCGCGCATTGCTTGAAATATTAAACGAGAAAACATGAGGCACTACACTCCTGATGATTTGACGAAGGACTCCGAATTTGAACTGTTGAAGGTGGTCGACCAGAGGCAGATCAAATCCTTTATTTACGAACAGATTTATGAGCCAACAAAGCTGTTGCGTTATTACGGTATCTACCAGATTGCGATGTTGGTGCTCTACGTTGTTTTACTTGCGATCTCCATATGGTCTGCCACGCGTGGAGTAATGGAACCACTCTGGTGGATGCTTGGAGCATTAGTTTTTTCGTTTTCCGTATTAATCGTGTTGCATGAACTGTTCCATGCGGTAGCTTATCGGTTAAATGGAGTGAAAAAGTTGAAGGCAGGAGCCCTTTGGCGGAAGTTTATTTTCTATGTGGCTGCCGACCGGCAAGTGGTCGATTTTACCGTGTTTAAGCGAGTCGCTTTAGCGCCATTTTTAGTTGTTAATTTGTTGACGATTATGCCGGGAATTTGGCTTTGGGAACATCCCGCTTGCTATTTCTTTTTCAGTTTAATGTGTCTGCATTCGCTTTTTTGTGCCGGCGATATTGCGATGCTTTCTTTTTACTACAGGCATGCTGATAAAACAATTTATAATTTTGATGATCTGGCCGAGGGGAAAACTTTTTTCTATACGCTTAAAAAGGCGTCATAATGTGAGGCTTTTAAACAAGCAAGCTGTATTTTAGTTTGAATATATTATGAGCGATAAAACAAAAGCATTTGGAACAGCGCCGGTATTTTTTACGGCAATTTCCACCATTCTTGGTGCGATCCTTTTTTTGCGATTTGGATTTGGTGTGGGAACACTCGGTTTTTGGGGAGTTATCCTGATCATTTTGGTTGGTCACCTGGTGACTGTTCCAACGGCTTTGGCCATTTCGGAACTGGCAACCAATAAGCGGGTCGAGGGAGGCGGAGAGTATTTTATTATTTCCCGTTCTTTTGGGTTGAATATCGGGGCAACAATTGGGATTGCTCTTTATCTTTCGCAGGCTATTAGCGTTGCTTTCTATGTAATTGCGTTTACCGAATCGTTTGAACAACTTTTTAACATAGTCAAATATAATTATGGCTGGGATTTGCCACGGCAAGTGGTGAGTCTGCCAGCAATGGGAATTTTGGCATTGCTTATTCTGAGAAAAGGTGCCAATATGGGGGTCAAAACTCTTTATGCTATTGTTGGGATCCTCGCTGTTTCTTTGGTCATGTTTTTCATGGGGAGGACTGAATATGCAGATATTTCGACCTTTAACGTCTTTAAGGCTGAGTTCAGAAACATGGACCAGTTTTTCTTCATTTTTGCTATCATCTTTCCTGCTTTTACAGGAATGACTGCAGGTGTTGGTTTATCCGGAGATCTGAAAAATCCGGCTAAATCGATCCCTATCGGAACAACAGTGGCCACACTTGTTGGCATGGTCGTGTACGTCTTTATATCCTGGAAACTGGCTTCCTCTGCGTCCGAAGTTGATTTGCTAAACAAGCAACTGATTATGGGCGACATCGCGATTGCCGGGAGTATTGTTGTTCCTATCGGATTGGCTGCATCAACGATCTCTTCGGCTATTGGCTCAATTCTGGTTGCACCACGTACTTTGCAGGCTTTGGCGGTCGATCAGTCTTTTCCAAACAGACATGTGAACAACTATTTGGGAGCAAATGATAAAAAGGGAGAGCCAAAGAAAGCGGCTATTGTGACTATTGTTATTGCTTTTGTATTTGTAGCTTTGGGTAATGTGAACATTGTAGCCCGAATTATATCCATGTTTTTCATGGTAACTTATGGTTCACTTTGTTTGATTTCGTTCTTAAACCATTTTGGATCATCTCCATCTTATCGCCCATCTTTTCGCTCACGTTGGTACTTCTCGCTCGTTGGTTTTGTGACATCTCTTTATGTGATGTTTAAAATCGATACTGTTTATGCATTGGTGGCTTTGTCATCCATGGCGGTGATTTACATGATCGTCGATTATTTTCACAAAGATCGGAAAGGATTAGAGATCATCTTCACCAATTCCATCTTCCAGATCAACCGTTCTATGCAAGTTTTTTTGCAAAAAGCCAGGAAACGAAGTTCGTTCAAAGAATGGCGTCCGAGCTCAATTTGTATCAGCGATCGCAGTTTCGACCGGAAACATGCTTTTCGGTTACAAAACTGGCTGGCCTACAAGTACGGTTTTGGAACCTATATTCATTTAATGGAGGGCTATTTCTCGAAGTCAACAAATTTGGAAGCCCGGCAAAACCTGGCTAGTTTGATTAGCCAATTCGACCGGATTGAAAGCCATGTTTATGTTGATACCATTATTTCGCCTTCGTTTACTTCAGCCATTGCCCAAGCCATTCAGTTACCGGGAATTGCAGGGATGGAGAATAATATGCTGATTTTTGACAGTGATGTAGAAGACGAGCATAGTTTGGCGCGCATCATAGACAATTATGCCTTGGTAAATGCCGGCGATTTTGATGTGTTGATCCTTCGGACAGGCAAAAAACGGATTGATACCCGGAACGATATTCATGTGTGGTTGCAACGAACCGACGAGCACAACGCCAATCTCATGATTTTACTGGGTTTCATTATTGGAGCTCATCCCGATTGGAAGAAAACCAACATCAAGATTTTTGAAGTCTCGAAGCTTGAAGATATTGAAAAGAGTAAGGTTGAGCTGCAGGAGTTGATCGTTAAAGGACGTTTGCCAATTACGCTCAAGAATATCGAAATTCTGGAAGAAAAGGCTGGAGTGAACATCAAAGAGATGATCAATCAGCGTTCAATAGATGCCGGATTGGTGATTACCGGTTTCCGTGGTGATCATTTGAAACACGATGGCCGCAAAATATTCGAAGGATATGAAAGTAATGCTGTTTTGTTCGTCAACAGCCATGATGAAAAGACGATAGAGTAATTGTGGAGCAAGTGCCGTAAACTAAAAACGCATTACAGAAATTCTGTAATGCGTTTTTACTTGTGTGGAGAATATCGGAATCGAACCGATGACCTTTTGACTGCCAGTCAAACGCTCTAGCCAACTGAGCTAATCCCCCATTATTTTGTCCGGCAAATATAATAATATTTTTAAAACAGCAACTGAAAACCTAATCTTGGTTTGATTTTTGTTTTTGTAGCATCGATTCACCCCAATTAGAAACCTAAATATCAAAGCTATGAAAACGAAAAAATCGCCAAAGGCCGATTTGGAACGGAATCGTTCTACCTTCTTTTTTGTCGGGCTAGTTCTTTCGCTTGGGCTGGTGCTGGCCGCGTTCAGTTTTAAATCTCCCCTTGAAGCAGCCCCGGAAGTGGAATCCGTAAATTGGGACCCGCCCGAAGAAATCATTATTCCTGTTACCAGACCTGAAGAAGAGAAAGTTGAAATCGCTCCTCTAACGATCAAGGATATTGTTGTTGATTTGGAGGAAGGGCAAGAGGAAATCAATTTTGACAATTATTCTGACGAAGCGAATGTCGGTGATTTATTTGAAGTAAATCCGGTGATATCCAATCGACCTGCTGAAACGGAAGAAGCAACTGTTGTCGTGATTGCCGAACAGATGCCCCAGTTTCCTGGCGGAATGCAATCGTTGATAAAGTTTATTGCGAGCGCCGTCAAATATCCGGCTTTAGCGCAGGAGACCGGAGTGCAAGGAAAGGTCTTTGTTCGGTTTGTTGTCAACACCGATGGAAGTATTACCGACGCCATGGTTGTCAGATCTTTGGATGCCTCGCTCGATCGGGAAGCACTTCGGGTGGTCAACAACATGCCTCGCTGGAAGCCCGGAATGCAGAATGGTAAGCCGGTTCGTGTCATGTATACAGTGCCGATTAATTTCGTTTTGCAATAGAATTATAACTCAAAAAAAGAAAATGTAATGGAAACAATATTTTGAGGGGCTAAATATTGATTTTGTCGAATATTTTCTATCTTTAACCCCTCAAAGTAAAAATGTTTCTGTCACAGAATAAACTTCTAAAACTGAATTATGGAATTGAAGAAATCACCAAAAGCTGATCTCGAGAGCAAAAGGAATATTTTTGTTCAGATCGGTCTTGTGATCTCTCTTGGGATAACATTACTTGCTTTTGAATGGACTACCCGGGTGGAGCAAGCTGCTTCTCTGGGAACGATGGTACAGCAAGATGTTGAAGATGAGATCATTCCGATCACCCGTCAAGAAGAGGTAAAACCACCACCACCACCACCACCACCAAAAGTGGTTGAAGTGTTGACGATTGTAGATGATGACACAGAGATTGAAGAAGAGCTGGATATTGAAGACACTGAAGCCGATGATAATACGGTGATTGACGTGGCTCCGGTTATTCAACAAGAAGCTGAAGAAGAAGAAGAAAGCGAAGTATTTTTCATTGTAGAAAATATGCCGGAATTCCCTGGTGGCGAATTGGCACTTCGTAAGTTTATTGCCAATGCGATCAAATATCCTGTAATTGCTCAGGAAAACGGTGTTCAAGGTAAAGTTTACGTGAACTTCGTCGTTGATAAAGATGGCTCTGTTACACAGGCACGTATTGCACGTGGTGTTGACAGTTCATTGGATAAAGAAGCATTGCGCGTTGTTAACAGCCTTCCGAAATGGAAGCCAGGACAACAAAGGGGAAAACCTGTAAGAGTTTCTTATACGGTTCCTATCAGTTTTGTATTGCAGTAAATCGCATTTCAATATAAAAATCCTGGTTTCGTTTTTTCGAGGCCAGGTTTTTTGTGTTTTAAACTTAAGTTGAATGATTGACACTTCTCCACAACAGGAAACAGCCGTTCTGGTTGGTCTTATAAATAAAGATCAAGACGAAAGACAGGCACAAGAGTATTTGGACGAGCTGGAATTTTTGGCAGACACTGCCGGTGCTGTTGTGAAAAAACAATTTTTCCAACGGCTCGATGTTCCCAATTTTGCCACATTTGTGGGATCGGGAAAGCTGGAGGAAATTCAGAATTATATCAAGATTCATGAAATTGACAGCGTCATTTTCGATGATGAATTAAGTCCGACCCAATTGCGGAATATCGAACGCGAACTGCAGTGTAAAGTGCTGGACCGGACGAACCTTATTTTGGATATTTTTGCGAAGCGTGCCCAAACTGCTCATGCAAAAACGCAGGTTGAGTTGGCGCAATATCAATATATGTTGCCGCGATTGACCCGAATGTGGACCCACTTGGAGCGTCAGCGTGGGGGGATTGGAATGAGAGGGCCCGGTGAAACACAGATTGAAACGGACCGTCGGATTATTTTGGATAAAATTGCCCGGTTGAAAGAACAGCTCATCAAAATTGACAAGCAGAAGGCGACACAGCGCAAAAACAGGGGAAAGCTGGTGCGGGTAGCCTTGGTCGGTTATACCAACGTTGGCAAATCTACTATCATGAACATGATGGCTAAGTCGGAAGTTTTTGCCGAGAATAAGTTGTTTGCCACCCTGGATACGACAGTTCGTAAAGTAGTTATTGGAAATATTCCTTTCTTGCTTTCAGATACAGTTGGCTTTATTCGGAAACTTCCCCATGGATTGGTTGAGTCCTTTAAGTCAACTTTGGATGAGGTTCGTGAAGCCGACCTCTTGGTTCATGTGGTTGATATTTCGCATCCGGGGTTTGAAGAGCAGATTGATACGGTCAATCAAACACTGAGTGAAATTGATACCGGAAATAAGCCCACTATCTACGTCTTCAATAAGATTGATGCCTTTGACTATGTGCACAAGGAAGAAGATGATTTAAGTCCGAAGACAAAAGAAAACTATTCGTTGGAAGACTGGAAGAATAGCTGGATGGGTAAGAAAAATACGCCGTCGTTGTTTATTTCAGCGGTGCAAAAGCAAAACGTAGATGATTTTAAAAAGACCTTGTACGAGGAAGTGCTTAAAATTCACGTGACCCGTTTTCCATACAATGACTTTCTGTATGATCCGGAGTGGATTGTTGATCCGGAAAAAGACGAAGACTAAATTCAACTCAAAATAGAGGATAAGAAAAAAGCGATGGAAATTCCATCGCTTTTTTTATGTCGTTCTGTATTAAGTTCAAATCTTAAAAACAGTGCCGACCCTGCTTTACTCTGCTGCGTTTTCGCCTTCAGCAGTTGCGTCAGCTTCAGGAGCTTCTTCTGCAACTTCTTCAGTAGCAACAGCAGCTTCAGCTTCAGCAGCCAATTCTGCGTTTTTCTTGGCAATTGCTTGAGCTCTTTCAGCATTAATTTTTGCTTCAGCTTCCAAGCGGGCAGTTTTTGCATCAGTGTCCTCTTTAGACAAGCGATCTTTTTTAGCCTGGATTTTTGTTTCTTTATCAGCAACCCATGCTTTAAAGCGAGTTTCAGCTTCTTCTTCAGAGAATGAACCTTTGGCAACTCCACCAAGTAAGTGTTTCATGTACAGTACACCTTTGTAAGAAAGAATAGCTCTTACAGTGTCAGTTGGTTGGGCACCTTTGTTAAGCCAGTTTAAAGCTTTATCAAAATCAAGATCGATCGTAGCAGGATTTGTGTTTGGATTATAAGATCCAATCCTTTCAATGAAACGACCATCTCGTGGTGCCCTGCTATCAGCTATCACAATGTGATAATAAGCGTAACGTTTGCGACCATGTCGCTGCAATCTGATTTTTGCTGGCATTGAATTAAATTTTAAATGATAAAAAAATGTGGCGCAAAGATAGTCTTTTATTTTATATGTCGAAAAGTCTTTTGCGTTTTAATGAAATTGAGAAACAATATTAACTGAAAAATCTTTTCTTTATTTGATAAGAGGCATAAATTCAGGAGATTAGTGCGATGATGAGTTGTTTTTAATCTTTAAGGAGGAAAAAAATACAGATCGGCCGCAACCCTTTTAGTCATTTCTCATCTACCTTTGGAAAGACCTTAAAAATTTTAATAGAAAGCTATGGAGAAATTAATTGCAAAATTGTTCGTTGCAGCAGCAATGATCACCTTGGTTTCATGCTCAAGTGAAGAAGTTATCCCAAAACCATACAGCGATGCTTTTATCGTAACAGAAAATGTTAGTGGTGTAAATTTGTATCGGATGGCCTTTTATACTTACGCCAACGTTTCAATGAGTTCTGTTGTGGTAGAATCAGAGTCGGGAGAAACTTTCAGTCTGAAATCACCCAGTGGTTATACCTATGAATATTATTTGGAAACGTTGAACAACAGCGAATTTTCCGAGATTGGAGAATATTCGTTTACGGTGACTCCCGATAAAGGAGACGTTGTTACCAATAGTGATGTGGTACTTAATGAAGCGATAGAACCGATTGAAATGACAAAATGTGCATTTAGCACAACAAACAATCGGATTGAAGTAACGTGGGATCCAAGCGAGGATGTTGATTATGCCGTTCTTATTTTGCGCGATGCCAATGAAAATGCAGTGTACTATAGTAGTGCGCTTTCAGCGACTGCATCAAGTGCCTATATTACCTCAAGCGGATGGTCTAATGGTTATGCTCCGGTGGATGGAATAACCTATTCCGTTGAGTTGAATGTTTTCCAGCTTGAAGGAAGTACCAGTGATTTTTTGCAATCAAAGGCTATCACATCTCAGGATGTCGTTTGGGGACAAGAGTAAAACGAATAATTTAGCTGAATACAAATAGCGGACAGCCTTGGTGTTGATCCGCTTTTTTTTAGGGGATAAAGTTCTTTTAATTGAATTATCTGCCTGTATTTTCTAATTTTGCCTTTCACTAAAATAAAGACTATGATTTTAAAGGAGCAGCTTAAAGAGCTTGCTGAGCGCCGGGATGCGCTGAGGAGGCATCTTTGACTACGATGCAAAGCTATTACAACTAAAAGAAGAAGAACTCAAAACGCAGGATCCTGATTTTTGGACCGAATCCAAGAAGGCAGAGGAGCAGATGAAAGAGATCCGCTCGATAAAGGTTTGGACTGACGGTTTTGAGCAGATTGAAAAATCACTTGATGATTTGCAGGTGTTGTTTGAGTTTTACGAAGCTGAAGAAGTCTCGGAAGAAGAGATGAACGAGCAGTTCGTTGAAACGCTTGAGCACATTGAGCAACTGGAAGCAAAAAACATGCTTCGTAAAGAGGAGGACAAACTCGGAGCAATCTTGCGGATCAACGCAGGAGCCGGAGGAACCGAAAGTAACGACTGGGCTGACATGCTTATGCGCATGTATCTGCGTTGGGGAGAGAAAGAAGGTTACAAGGTCAAAGTTTCCGAGTTTAATGCAGGCGATGAAGTTGGTGTGAAAAACTGTACGATTGAATTCGAAGGTGATTTCGCATACGGATACCTGAAGAGCGAGAATGGTGTTCACCGCCTGGTGCGTCTGTCGCCTTTCAATGCTCAAAATAAACGAATGACGTCGTTTACTTCAGTTTTTGTAGCTCCTTTGGTCGACGACACCATCGAAATTGAAATTAACCCATCCGATATTACCTGGGACACTTTCCGATCCGGAGGTGCGGGAGGTCAGAATGTGAATAAGGTGGAAACCGGTGTTCGCCTTCGGCATGCCCCAACAGGAATTATTATTGAAAATACCGAAAGCCGCTCGCAGTTAGGTAATAAGGAAAACGCCATGCGATTGTTGAAATCGCAGTTGTACGAGCTGGAGTTGCGTAAACGTCGCGAAACAAGCGATGCTATTGAATCGCAAAAGAAGAAGATTGAGTGGGGGTCGCAGATTCGTTCTTATGTCCTTCAGCCTTATAAGTTGGTGAAAGATGTGCGAACTGCTCACGAAACCGGTAATGTACAGGCAGTTCTTGACGGGGAAATCGATGGCTTTATTAAGGCATTCCTGATGCAATTTGGCGATGAATAGAAAGGTTGACATTCGAATGGCATTGCCTGACGATGCCGCTGATATTTTAGAGATTTACAGACCATTTGTTACCGGCACTGTTGTTACTTTCGAAGAGCTTGTTCCAACTGTTGAAGAGTTTCGGCAGCGAATAAAGACGGTTCTGGAGGAAGCTCCGTATCTCGTTTGCGAGATCGACGGGGTGATTGTTGGTTATGCTTATGCTTCAGCTTATCGAACCCGGGCTTCTTATCGTTGGAATCGCGAGGTGACTGTCTACATAAATCCCGATTTTCAAGGGATGAACATCGGAACGGCACTTTATACAGCGCTGATCGCGATGCTGAGGATGCAGCATTATGGCAATTTGCTAGCCGTTGTCACGTTGCCGAACGAGGGGAGCGCCCGGTTGCATGAACGAATGGGCTTCAAGGCCTGTGCTGTTTTTAACCAGGTAGGCTATAAAATGAACAAATGGCACCAGGTTGGGTGGTGGGAATTGGCGTTGGCTGATCCCGATGAGAAGCCTCTTGAACCTGTACTTCTAAAGGATATTGATGATAATATTGTTTGGGATAAAATAATGCGGGATGCGGCGGATTTAGTGAAGATTTAGTCGGTTTTCCTTGAGCATTTCAAAAAAATCTGCTTACTTGTAATATTCAGCAAAGGCTTTTATCATGAAGAAACCGGATTCTTATATTAATCGTGAAGTTAGTTGGTTGTCGTTTAATGCACGGGTTTTGCAGGAGGCGGAAGATCCAACTGTGCCTTTGTTCGAACGACTTCGTTTTCTGGGTATTTTCTCTAATAACCTGGACGAGTTTTTTCGGGTTCGGGTAGCCTCTGTTCGACGCATGGTTGATTTTGGTGACGATGGAAGCATTTTGGGTGATTATACGCCGGAAGAGCTGCACGAGAAAATCTATGAAGATGTTTATGCTCACCAGCGCAAATCGCAGGTTATTTATAAAGAAATCATGGAGGAGATGGCTGCAGAGAACATCTTCATTGTTGATGAAACCCGATTGACCAGCGAACAGGGCGTATTTGTGAAACGCTATTTTCATGAGAAGGTATTTCAAAACCTGGTTCCGATCATGCTCAGCGACGAGCATAAATTTCCGTATTTACGCGACCGTTCAGTTTACCTGGCTATAAAGTTATCGCGTTCCGATAAGCCTGATAAATTTTCGTACGCGTTGGTGCGTGTGCCGAGTATTTCGCTTACTCGTTTCCTTGTTTTGCCACCGCGCAACGGGAAAAAATATGTGATTTTACTTGATGATATTATTCGCTATTGTCTGCCGGATATTTTTCCGCTGTTTAAATACGATAAGTTCGAAGCTTATACGATAAAAGTTACCCGCGACGCGGAGCTTGATCTTGACGACGATATCTCGAAAAGCTTTATCGAGAAAATGGAATTGGGCTTGAAGCGGCGGAAATTGGGTACTCCGGTGCGTTTGCTGTACGATATCAATATGCCGGATGATTTTCTGAATTTTATTATTAGCAAAATGCACCTTGATCCGGAAGATACTGTTCCTGGTGGACGTTATCACAACCACAAGGATTTTATGAATTTCCCGGAGATTGGGGCCCCTCATCACTATTATAAAAGATTGACTCCGGTTCGGCATAAAAATCTGCCACCACATGATAGTATTCTGAAGAAATTGCGGCAGGGTGACATCATGTTACATTATCCCTATCAAAGTTTTAGTCACTTTCTGGATTTGCTTCGCGAGGCAGCCATCGATCCTAAAGTTGTTGAAATCGGGATTACCATTTATCGGGTGGCCGATAACTCACGAGTTGTGAATGCGTTGCTTAATGCAATCCGAAACGGGAAGAAAGTGACCGTTATGATTGAGTTGCAAGCTCGGTTCGATGAGGAGGCCAATATTTATTGGTCGAACAAATTGCAGGAAGAAGGTGCCCATGTTATTAATGGTGTGCCCGGGTTGAAAGTGCATTCCAAAATTGCCTGGATCAAGCGGAAGGAAAAAGGTGCATTCCGGAACTACGCCTATGTGGGAACCGGTAATTTCCATGAAGGAACAGCTCGGGTATACGGAGATGAAGGCCTGCTGACTGCTGATGCCCGAATTGCGGATGAGGTCGCGAGACTATTTTCTTTTTTCAAGCACAATTACCGGAACGATCAATACAAGCATATTATTGTTAGTCCTTTTCGGATGCGGGATTTCTTCAGTGAACTGATTGATAAAGAAATCGAAATCGTTAAATCGGGACGTCGGGGGTATATGCTTCTAAAAATGAATAGCCTGATTGATCCCGACATGATGGACAAAATTTACGAAGCAGCTCGGGCTGGTGTCAAAATCCGTCTGATTATTCGGGGAATTTTCGGTTTGAAAACAGAAGAAGAAGGAATTCGCGAAAATATTGAAGCAGTCAGTATCGTCGATAAGTACCTGGAGCATTCTCGGGTGTTTATCTTTGGAAATGGCGGCGACGAAAAAATCTTTATCTCATCCGGTGACTGGATGCCTCGTAATTTGAATCGTCGTATTGAAGTGGCTTGTCCAATCTACAATCACGAAATCAAGGATGAATTGCGGAAGATGCTCAAAATTCAATTGCGCGATAACACGAAGTCCCGCATTCTGGATAATTCGCTATCGAATACTTATAGCAGGGTCGAGGTTGAAGGACGTTTTCGCGCGCAGGAAGATTTTTATCAATACATAAAAGAAAAACACCACTTTATCATGAAAATATATCACAATCCACGTTGTTCTAAAAGTCGTGCCGGGCTGCAGTTTTTGGAGGAAAACGGGTATTCCACTGAGATTGTTAACTATATGAAAGATGGGATTTCGGAAGATGAGATTCGTTCAATCCTAAAACTGACAGGGCTGACAGCGATTGAATTAGTGCGTACGCAAGAAGAAATGTATCGGACTGATTACAAGGGAAAAGAAATCAGCGACGATGAATGGATAAGCATCCTGTCGGCCAATCCTAAATTGTTGAAACGACCAATCGTGGTGAATGGCAAAAAAGCTGTTTGGGCTCAGCCGGTTGAGCTGATTGATAGAATTCTCTAGTTTGTTAGCCTACTTTCGACTGGAGATTTTTGATTTCTTTTTCCAGTTTTGTTTGAAGTTTTAATGCTTTCGAGAGTGCTAAAGCTTGAACAAAAGCCTGTTTGTCGTAATCTTCAAGGATAATGTAATAATAGCGCTTTCCAAGGAACACGGCCTTGAGATTGCGATCAGCATGCTCAGCGATAAACTTTATCACGCCATTGTCTTTTCCCTCAGCGTACGAAACTTTTTCCCATTTCGTATTCATGAAATCGCTGTGGTAGTTCAAGGGGGAATCAACTGGTACAGTATCTGTTTTCGCTTGCACATCCCCGTCATATACCCGAATGGCAACGTGGTTGAGCCATTGATCTCCATAGTAGTTGCTTGAGATGTAGAGCTCACCTCGTTCGTCCAGGTAAATCTGAATAAACGATTTATTCCACCGTCGCTGAAAATCCTGACGTTTGTGAATGTATTGCGTATACCGGTCAAATTCGGTTTTTTCCTGAATGAAGTTTTTGCTCAATTCTGCGATTTCAGTTTTTACTGTGTCGAGTTGGTCCTGAGCCCGATAAAGCATCTCCCCGTAAACTTTCCTTTTAAACTGGTCGGCAGCAATAATCTGCTGAATGGCTCCTTTGTATAACATTCGCACTGAGTCGGCCGATTGCAATGCTTTCAATGTATCTCCCTGCTGAAAGTATTGCTCCGCTTGTTGTATTTTCTCAGTTGCAAGCTCTTTTTCCGATTTTCCACATGATATGAAATGAATGGCCAGTAAAAAAAGAAGAAAAAAACGGGTTGCTTTCATGGACAAATGATTTAAAATCTTTTCTTTCGTAGTTTCTGAATGCTCAAAGAAACAGAATAATTTTCAGGATGGAAACAAATTCAGTGGCATTTTTTAAGTTACAAAATACACCGGATCTACCGATTAAACCACTCGTTGCTGCATGGAAAGTGAAAAATCCGCAGAATGTGGGTAGCCTCATGCGCTTGGTTGATAATTTGGGAGGAGAGGAGTTGATTTTGCTGGATGATGAGAATGATAAGCGAGAAGCGTCGATTCGAAAAACAGCAGGTTTGAGTTATAAGAACGTGGAACTACACTATAAATCGTCAGAGCAATTTTTTGCTGAAATTCCGGAAGGTTTTGCTGTGTGTGCGATTGAAACATCCGACGGAGCGACGAATTTATTTGAAACTCGTTTGCCGAAGCGAATTGTTTTTCTTTTGGGGAGTGAAATGAGAGGCCTGCCTGAAGCGCTGATCCAGCGTTGCGATCGGGTTGTGTTTATCCCAATGACCGGCAAATGCAAATCGATGAATATATCACATGCACTGGCAGTTGGCTTATTCGAATGGCAGCGGCAACAATTATTTTCTGATACCGCAGCAGGCAAATAGATTTTTTCTATATTTATCAGAAATAAAACAAAAAACCCATGATTACGCTAACCCAGCTTGAGTATATAGTTGCTGTGGATACTTTCCGCCATTTTGGCCGTGCCGCCGAGCATTGCTTTATTACCCAGCCGACACTCAGTATGCAAATCAAAAAATTGGAAGAAGATCTTGAAGTGGTCATCTTCGATCGGAGCAAACAGCCTTTGATCCCAACTGATGTGGGCAAGCGGATTATTGAGCAGTCGCGAATCATTTTACAAGAAACAGAGAAAGTCAACAATATTGTCAAGGATCACAAAAACCTCATTTCCGGAGAACTCAAGATCGGCATAATACCAACTTTGGCGCCTTACTTGCTTCCGCTGTTTATTGGGAACTACAAGCGCAAGTACCCGAATATCCTCATTAAAGTTGAAGAGCTGACGACCGAGAAAATTGTCGATAATTTGCATCGTGACCTTCTAGACGTGGGCATTCTGGTTACTCCGTTGAAAGAAGATCGAATCAATGAGAAGCCGCTTTTTTACGAGGAGATGATGTTGTATGCTCACAAGGACCACCCGTTACACAATAAGGAAGAGGTGAGAGTGAAGGATATTTCGGTTCCGGAGATATGGTTATTGAGCGACGGGCATTGTTTCCGTCACCAGGTCATCAATTTATGCTCGTTCAAAGGCTCCATAAATGAGGATCTGCCTTTTCACTTTGAAGCCGGGTCGTTGGAGACTTTGATGAATATTATCGATAAAGAAGGAGGAATTACATTGATTCCGGAACTGGCTTCTATCGAAATGTCGACTGAACGCTCATTGCATGTGAGGGCTTTCGACGATGTGACGCCACTTCGGGAGGTGAGTTTGGTGTATTCCCGTCACTTTGCTAAAAATAAACTGATTGAATTGCTTTGGCGGGAAATAGTTAACTCAATGCCTCAGAGTTTATTAAATAAAGATAGGGGAACGATTGTTGATTGGAAGTAAATTTTTTTGGAATTTTTGTTTGCAGATTCAAAAATCTTCCATTTCTTTGCATCGCTGAAATCAAAAATGGCGCTGCTAAACGAAGCGGAGCTGGTTTTAGAAAAAAATCCTGAAAAAATTTGGAGACTAAAAAAAAGCAACTATTTTTGCAGTCCCAAAATTAAGGGAAAACAAAATGATGGCCCGTTCGTCTAGCGGTTAGGACGCCAGGTTTTCATCCTGGTAGCAGGGGTTCGATTCCCCTACGGGCTACTTTTAAAAAAAGAAAAACATTGAGGAAATTATAAAATGGCAAATCATCAATCTTCAAAAAAGAGAATTAGACAAGACGACAAGAAACGTCTTGAAAACAAATACTACGCTAAAACAATGCGTAATGCGTTGAAACAATTGCGTGCTGCTACTGAAAAAGAAGCTGCTGTTGCAGAGTTGCCTAAAGTAACTTCGATGATTGACAGATTGGCTAAGAAAAATATCATTCACAGAAATAAAGCTGCAAACTTAAAGGCTAGTATTGCTTCTCATGTGAACAAGTTGTAAGAAATTACTTATACAGCATAGAGAGCCTCTTCAGCAATGAAGAGGCTTTTTTTTTGTTTCAGCAAGTCGGTTTGGTAGAATTTTCATAACTTAGTTTCAAACGACTAGCCTGATGTATAAGAAACTAAGTATCAAAGAGTGGGCAGTGGAAGATCGTCCCCGCGAAAAACTGCTGCAAAAAGGAACCCGATCTCTTTCCGATGCTGAATTAATGGCGATATTAATTGGTTCGGGAAATGCAGATGAATCAGCGGTTGAGCTGGCACGACGTATTTTGGCGGCCGCCGATAATAATTTAAATGATCTTGGGAAAAAGGAAATAAAAGATTTTTTGGCATTCAAGGGGATTGGAGAAGCCAAAGCCGTAAATATTCTGGCGGCTCTTGAATTGGGACGCCGGCGTAAAGAACAAGCTCCTACTGAGAAGCTATCAATCACAACAAGTCAGGATGCTGCCGATTACTTTCGTCCTTTATTGGAGGACTTGCCCATAGAAGAGTTTTGGATTCTGCTTCTAAATCGATCGAACACCATTATCGATAAATTTATGGTGAGCCAGGGAGGCCTTACCGGAACTGTTATAGATGTGCGCATCATTCTGAAAACAGCTTTGGAAAAATTGGCGTCGGCTATGATTTTGTGTCACAACCATCCTTCGGGGAACACTCGTCCCAGCGAAGCAGATCGAAATATTACCCGAAAAATCAAAAATGCGGCTGAACTGATGGAAATTTCAGTGCTCGATCACATTATTATCGCGCATCATCAGTATTTTAGTTTCGCTGACGAAGCACTGTTATAACAGCATTATGGTCATCGTTTATTCTACAAAAGTAACTAACCGCCTGCGATACATCTTCGAACTGTATTTTGAAGAATTATTGAAGGTGCCCGTGAGTTTTACGAGTCAGCGCGATATTTTCGAGAAAGAAACCGCAGTCAAGCTAAATTACTCAAACCTGAAGATGCAGGTTGGGCAAGTGGACTTGCGTCCTCATGGATTGCTTTTTCAAACCGGCTTGGAATACCAGGATTTGTCATCGTTTGCTTGTAATGAACAGTTATGCGTGTTCGCAAGTTCAGCAGATTCATTTTTACCGTTCGATCCATTTGCTGCCGGATTTTTTCTTGTTACCCGTTACGAAGAATATTTGGAACGTCAGTTTGGTAAACACGGTCGGTACCTGTCAAAACACAGCATTTTATCGCGCAATAAGGTGCTCGATCAGCCGGTGGTGAATCAATGGGCGCGTCTGATTGCTCAGAAATTACAGGAGCACGATGCTACTTTTGTCGTTCCGAAGCCGCAATTTGACTTTTTGACGACAATAGATATTGACAACGCCTGGGCCTATAAGCATAAAAGTTTGAGACGCGTGGTTGGAGCAAGTCTGAAAAATTTGTTTTGTGGAAACTTCAGCGAGATTCAACGGCGGTTAAAAGTTTGGAAGGGAGCTGACCACGATCCCTACGACACTTACGACTACATCAGGAATATTTATAAAGAAAACGAGCAATTTCTCCAATTTTTCTTTTTGTTAGGCAAGCCCGGGCGGTACGATCGGAATGTTTCGGCCCGGAACGAAGAGCTGAGGGAACTCATTCGTAAGTTGGCGTCAGAATTTAAAGTTGGTATTCATCCTTCTTTTCGTTCGAATCGGGTCAAACGAGAACTGTTCAGAGAGCGAAAGGTCTTGGAGGAAATTATTGACAGTCCTGTTCATTCAAGTCGACAGCACTATTTGAAGCTCATTCTTCCGGTTACTTACCGCCGGTTGATTAAAGCCGGAATCCGCGAAGATTACACCATGGGATATTCGGAGTGCATCGGTTTCAGGGCAGGAATTGCCAGCCCGTTTTTCTTTTATGATCTGAAAGAAGAGCAAAAGACAAACCTCCGGGTGTTTCCATTTCAAAGTATGGATATTAGCCTGCGCGATTATATGGGGAAGACGCCGGAAGAAGCATTGACACTTCTCAAAAAAATGATGGTTGAAATCAATAAATGCGGTGGAACTTTTATAAGTTTATGGCACAATGAAAGTTTGAGTGATGAAGAACGTTGGGAAGGATGGCGAATGGTTTTTGAGGAGATGACCGCCGACGCAATCGCATTTAGAAATGAGCAACATCAAAATTAAATACTTAAAATACGATGAGGTTGATACCGACAAGTGGGACCTCTGCCTTGCAAATTCACCCAATGCGTTGGTGTATGCACAGTCGTGGTATCTGGATAAACTTTGCCCGGTCTGGGATGCGCTGATTATTGGTGATTATCAGTACATCATGCCATTGACCTTTCGGCGGAAATATGGTTTTAATTATTTATATCAACCACTTTATTGCCAACAGCTGGGCATATTCCCAACGCCAACAAAAGAAATTATTGATGCTTTCTACCAAGAGGCACTTAAACGTTTTTCGTTCGCACAGATTCATCTAAATGCCATGAATTTGCCGGCGCAGGGCATGCAGGTTGAAGTGAGGTATAACTTATTGCTTAAAATTAATGAGCCATACACTGATCTGGCTTCGCGCTATTCGCAAAGCACGACACGAAAACTGAAAAGGGCTTCCCACTACAAACTCAGTTTTATTCGCGGCCTTTCGTTGAAAGATTACCTGGATTTTAAGAAGGAGAACTCGGCCGTCAAATTGAAAAAACAGGATTTGATGATTTTGCATCATCTATTGGCTTTTTCGTTGTCGAGAAATCTGGGGGAGGTTTATGGCGTTTATGATAAAACGAATAAGCTTTGCGCTGCCGTTTTTTTTGTGCGGTATCAAAAGCGGGTGACCTTCCTGAATGCTGCCAGTAGTAAAGAGGGTAAGGAGTTGAGTGCCATGCAGTTTCTGATTGATCAATTTATTGCAATGCATGCCGGTAAAGATTATGTGCTCGACTTTGAAGGCTCAATGATTGATGGTGTTGCTCAGTTGTACAAAGGTTTTGGTGCGAGTCCTGAAACCTATTATTTCCTGGCTTGGAATAACCTTCCGGCTTGGGTAAAATGGTTAAAACGATGAACGATTTTTCACAACAACTTATATCAGAATTGGCAGCGATAACGCCGTTTAATCTACTGACATCCGGTCGGAAACTGCCGGTTTTGCTCCCTTTCTATCATTTAGTTAGCAATGAAGATTTGCCGTGGCGCTCGAATTATGACTATCCTAATTTGAAGCAGTTTGAAACCGACCTCGATTTTTTGCTCAAGTATTTTAAGCCGATCGGGTTAGGGGATTTATTGAAGAAAGATGATCTGTCGAAATGTTTCCATCTGAGTTTTGATGATGGCTTAAGAGAGTGTTCAGAGGTAATTGCTCCCATGCTTAAGCGAAAAGGCGTGCCTGCCAGTTTCTTTATCAATCCGTCGTTTGTTGACAACCGTGATTTGTTTCATCGGTATAAAGCATCTGAGATTACTGCTTTGTTGAAGGCGAAAAATATTCATATCAAATTGCAGCGGACCTACGCTGATTTGGCGACTTTAGATGAGATGGCTGAAGAAATTGGCCTGAACTGGGAGGAGTGGCTACAGGAAAAACAGCCATACATGACATTGGAGCAAATCCGAACTTTGAAGATTGATGGGTTCACCATTGGTTCCCACACGATGGATCATCCAGAATTTGAGTTGCTGGATGAGGAAACCCAGCTGGAGGAAATCCGTGAAAGCATGGAGTGGGTGAACGAAAAACTGAGTCCTGAAATCAAAGCTTTTGCTTTCCCGTTTACAGATGTTGGTGTTTCGGATGAAGTTTTCGAGACCTGTCACCGTGAAAATGTTTATGATATTAGTTTCGGTACAGCCGGAATCAAAAAGGAACGTTTCCCGTTTCATTTTCAGCGTTTCCCGATGGAACACCGTATCGAGCTGAGTCCGAAAATCCGACTGAAACAAGAGTATATGGCCTATCGGTTAAAACAGTTGTTGGGTAAACATGTAGCCAGGAGGTTTAAGTGAAGCTTCAAAAAGTCCGCCTGCGAGAATTGCGCGCATTTGTTGAAAGCGATTGGTTTCAGCGCCTGCCGGTGAAGCCGATTAGTTTGTATCGCGCTGAATCTTATCTCGCTAATCCTCACGCGTTGCCAGATGATCCGCTAATATACTATTGGGACGAAGAAGATAAGATTGTTTCTTTTCGGTCGGTATTTCCAGCAGCTTTTAATCATGAGGAAGAACGTTTTGCCTGGCTAAGTGGTGCATGGACCCAACTTGATTTTAGGAAAAGAGGACTGTCGCTCAGATTATTGGACGAAATATACAAAGATTGGGATGGTCGTTTGGCTGCAACGAATTTTTCACCCAACTCCAGGCGCCTTTACGAAAGATCGACCTTATTGAAGCCTTTTTGTAAAGTGAGCGGAAGGCGATTTTATTTGTTTGTCAATAGTAGAAAGTTACTGGAAGGTCGGATGGGAAACTTGGTTTTTCTATGGCCGGTTATCGATAATATTGCTCGATTATGGGCACGCAACAAACTGCGAAAGCACAGGCTCGAGAAACATCCGAACATCCGATGGGAGAAACATGCTTTCCCGGATCGCGAGTGTATGGAGATGGTTAATCAGCAGCAAAGCGATTACTTGTTCAAAAGGGGAGAGGTTGAGTTGAAGTGGATCTTGTCATATCCCTGGCTATCAACAGACGATCGTACTTTTAAGCAAAGCTACCCATTTAGCTCCTATGCAAAACAGTTTGAAGTTTATACCGTCAAATTTTATCGGGAGGAAAAGTTTCTGGGTTTGCTGATTTACTCCCTTCGCGATGGGCATTTAAAATTGTTGGATCAGCATTTTACGGTGGATTGTAAGGAGGCTGTGGCTCATTTTTTCATCAACGAATCTGTTGCGAAGAGAGTGGAGATGCTTACCATTCTTCATACAGAATTGGCTGAGCGGATCGCCGGGGAGAATAATCCATTCTTGTTTTCTAAAGAATTCCAACACCACATTTATTCGAGTATCAAGCGTTTGCCGCAAAACAGTAAAATTCAGGCGGGTGAAGGTGATTTTATGTGGACTTGAGTTCCCTCCTCCGGGAAAAATTGCGTATTTTCGGCAAAATTTTTTGTTATGGAGCGAGCTATGAAAGCTAAAATCATACGTATGGGTATGAATGCTTTGGTGAGTTCCATGTGGCAGTAAAGAATAAATTATAGACACATGAAAATTCACAACCTCAGCGAGTCAACTTCAATCTTTAATCATTATTTGTCTGAAATCCGCGACGAAGCGATTCAGAAAGATCCTTTGCGTTTTCGCAGAAACCTGCAACGTTTGGGTGAATTGTTTGCATATGAAATCAGTAAAACGATGGATTACAGATTGGCCGATGTAAAAACACCTCTTGGAATTGCCAAAGTTCCGGTATTGGAGCAACAGCCGGTTTTGGCAACTATCCTGCGTGCAGGACTGCCTTTGCAACAAGGGCTGCTTAATGTTTTTGACAGGGCAGAAAATGCATTTATCTCAGCTTATCGGAAGTATGACGAAGAGGGCGAATTTCATATTGAGTTTGAGTACCTGGCGACACCCGATTTGAATGAAAAAGTTGTCATGATCACTGACCCGATGTTGGCTTCAGGAGCTTCGATGGAAATTGCATACAAAGCGATGATGCAAAAAGGAGAGCCAAGCCATGTTCATTTAGTATCAATTATTGCGAGTCGCAAAGGTGTTGATTATGTGAAAAGCAAAGTTAAAGCAAAGAACGTAACACTTTGGCTTGGAGCAATTGATGAGGAGATGACGATGAAATCGTACATCGTTCCGGGCTTGGGTGATGCCGGTGATTTGGCGTTCGGCCCCAAAATTGATTCGCATTAGAGCATTGTTTGAAACCACTATACAAAGCCGGGTTCTTGCCCGGCTTTTTTATTTTCTCTCTGCTCGAATGGCAAACACCATCGGAATCTTTTCGTCTAGATGTTCTATCCTGAACTTGTTTTCACCGCAGGAGATTGTCTTGTTGAAACAGTTGTAGGGAGAGTAGTCAAATTCGTCGAAAGCTAAAATAGTGAGCCCGTTTTTCAGCAGGCTGTTAATTACATCGCTGGTTGGGTGGTTCCAGCCAACAGACTGCAATTCAATTGGTGCATCACGATCGGTATAAGTTCCGGCTTCCGATTCAATAATCGCTTCGCGGTTAAAATAGTGGTACTTAATGTGGTCGAACTGGCTGTCGAAAATCCAAATCAATGGGTGAAATTCAACCAGTAGCAGTTGTCCTCCGGGTTCAAGGAAGCGGGAGATGACAGTAGCCCATTTGTCGAGATCAGGTAGCCATCCAATTACGCCGTAGCTGGTGAAGACGAGGTCAAATTGCTCATCCAAATGGTTGGGTAAATCGTAAAGGTCGCAGCAAATAAACCGGACATCAACCCTACAATCCTTAGCTAATTCCTTCGCTTTTCGGATAGCTTCGTCCGACAAGTCAACAGCTGTAACCTGAGCACCCATACGGGCCAAAGAAATACTATCCTGTCCGAAATGGCATTGTAGATGAAGCACTCTCTTGCCGTTAATATCTCCCATTCGCTCCAGTTCGATTGTTTGTAGCGAAGTTCCTCCTTGTCGGAAATCATCAACCTTATAAAAATTAGACTCGAAATGGATGATTGTGCGAGCATTCCAGAGTTTTCGGTTGATATCAAGATAATTTTTGTCCATGTTGAATTGCAGTATTTTGAAAGGAACGACAAGGTATTAACTTTACACAATGAATGCAACTAACCAGCATGAGTCAATTTAACGAAAAACAAAAAGATGCTTTTGCACGCTTAGCAGCTTTGTGCAGCCGAGCGGAAAAAAGTCCGGGAGCGATTCAGAAGAAACTCTTTCAGTGGGATCTTTCAGAGGAAGAAGCTGACCCGGTGATGCAGCGGTTGTTTGCGGAGAAATACCTCGACGAAGAGCGATTTGCCCGGAGTTACGTGCGCGACAAATTTCGGTTTAACCATTGGGGAAAAGTGAAGATCGCGTTTCAGCTGAAAACTGAAAAAATAGCAGCGTCAGTTATTGAAATGGCCTTGGACGAAATTGATGAAGCTGATTATCGGGAAACAGTTCGAGGTCTGATGAGCGAGAAAATCCGCAAAACAAAAGCCGCCAATCAATACGACTTGAAAGCTAAAGTTTTTCGTTTTGCACAAAGTCGTGGTTTCGAGACTGATCTGGTATTTTCGGTCTTTGAAGAGCTTACCAAGGCATAATCCTGACTTTATTTTCAATTCAAATTTGGTACTTTTGTTGACACAAAAAAAGATCAAATAATCTGGTTCCCCGATTGAACTACAATGATTGAATCCGGGTTGTAGAAAAGAGAGCACGGCTAATTTTTAAGCTTGTTCTTTTTTCACTTTTAATCAACAAAGGTTTCCCCGACCGGATTGAAAAATGTAATTTTAAAGAGAAAGATTTTGCCTTATTAGAGGCTCGTGAAAAAGATTTAAAAGACATAAAATGATTCCATTTACGCATTTACATGTTCACTCGCAATATTCTATTTTGGACGGAGCGGCCAGTGTTAAAGGACTGGTGGCGAAAGCAAAGAAGGACGGGATGACCGCGCTGGCTCTTACCGATCACGGGATGATGTACGGGGTTAAAGAATTTTGGGATACCTGTAAAAAAGAAGGAATCAAACCGATTCTTGGTTGCGAAACGTATGTTGCCAGTCGCACCATCGCCGATAAAAATGATAAGGTCGATCGCTCCGGTGACCACTTGATTTTACTGGCTAAAAACAGAACCGGATACATCAACCTGATCAAACTTATTTCACTCGCATCAACAGATGGGTTTTACTACAAACCTCGTATCGATAAGGAAGTGTTGAAGAAGCACAGCGAGGGGTTGATTGTTTCGTCTTCCTGTTTGGGGGGAGAAGTTCCGCAGCACATCATGAAAACGACTGTTGAGGAGGCTGAGGAAACGATTCGCTGGTTCAAATCTGTTTTTGGCGACGACTATTACCTGGAACTGCAGCGGCATAAATCGGAAATGCCCGAGCTGAACGAACAAGTATATAAATACCAGGTGATGGTTAACGAGCGTGTGCTGGAATTAGCAAAAAAACACCATGTAAAAGTGATATGTACGAATGATGTACACTTCATCAATGCTGAAGATGCTGATGCACACGATTTGTTGATTTGTTTGAATACCGGAAAGGATTTTGATGATCCGAACCGGATGCGATATACCAAACAAGAATGGTTCAAGACCCAGGCGGAAATGAACCAGCTGTTTGCCGATGTTCCGGAAGCCTTGTTCAATACCCAGGAGATTGTCGATAAGGTTGAAGAGTACGAATTGAACTCGTCGCCGATTATGCCTCCCTTCCCCATTCCTGAGGAGTTCGGGACGATGGACGACTACCTGCAGAAATTTGATGAGGCATCCATCATTGAAGAGTTTACCGAGGCGACCATGAACCGGAATGGTGGTTACGAAAAAACGGTCCGGGTAAAGCTCGAATCCGATTATTTACAACATCTGACCTATGACGGAGCTAAAGTACGCTATGGTGATCCGATTCCGGACGATGTAAAAGAACGAATAGACTTCGAGCTCGACACCATTAAGACGATGGGTTTCCCCGGATACTTCTTAATCACGCAGGACTTTATTCAGGCTGCCCGGGATATGGGTGTATTGGTTGGTCCAGGACGTGGATCGGCTGCAGGGGCTGCTGTTTCGTACTGTGTGGGAATTACTAACATCGACCCGATTAAGTATGATTTGCTGTTTGAGCGTTTCCTAAATCCCGATCGTATTTCAATGCCCGATGTCGATATCGACTTTGATGATGATGGGCGCCAAATGGTACTCGACTGGGTAACCGACAAATACGGACAGGATAAAGTGGCTCACATCTGTACTTTCGGAACCATGGCTACTAAACTAGCCATCCGGGATGTGGCGCGTGTTTTAAAACTTCCGCTGCCCGACGCCGACCGCTTGGCAAAGTTGGTGCCCGAAGCGCCAAAAATGACTTTCGCAAAAGCCTACAAGGAAAGCCCGGAACTTGCCGCGGAAAAGAATTCTGACAATCCGTTGGTGCGCGATACCTTAAAATATGCCGGGACTTTGGAAGGCTCTGTTCGTCAAACAGGGGTGCATGCCTGTGGAATTTTGATTAGTCGCGATCCGCTGACCGATCACATCCCGATTATGCCAACCAAGGAAGAGCGTTTATATACAACGCAGTATGACGGCCGTTTTGTGGAAGCTATTGGTTTGCTGAAGATGGACTTCCTGGGGTTGAAGACCCTTTCAATTATAAAAGAAACATTAGAGAATATCCGGCTTTCCAGGGGAATTGAAATCGATATCGATAAAATCCCGATGGACGATGAGAAAGCCTTCGGATTATTTAGCAAAGGCGATACAACCGCGATCTTCCAGTTTGAATCGCCGGGGATGAAAAAGCACTTGCGCAACCTGAAACCAAACCGTTTTGAAGATTTGGTAGCGATGAACGCTTTGTACCGTCCGGGACCAATGGAATACATTCCCGATTATATTGAACGGAAGCATGGTCGCAAAAAGGTGGAATATGACCACCCGATGATGGAAAAATATTTGAGCGACACCTACGGGATTACCGTGTTCCAGGAACAGGTGATGCTTTTGTCGCGTCACCTTGGCGGTTTTACCCGTGGTGACTCCGACTCGCTGCGTAAAGCAATGGGTAAGAAAATTATTGCCATGATGGATAAGTTGAAAGTGAAGTTTAAGGAAGGCTGTAAGGCGAACCCGAAGTTCATGGAAGGCTGTAAGGAGATTGGCAAGGAGAACGAAGTTGATAAGCTGGTTGATAAAATATGGAAAGACTGGGAGGCTTTTGCAAGTTATGCGTTCAATAAGTCGCACTCGGTTTGTTACGCTTATATTGCTTACCAGACGGGCTATTTGAAAGCGCACTTTCCTGGAGAGTTTATGGCGGCCAACATGAGTCGAAACCTGAGTAATATTGTAGATATTACCAAGCTGATGGAGGAGTCGAAGCGGATGGGAATTAATGTTCTTGGCCCCGATGTAAACGAAAGTTTCCTCAAGTTTACGGTAAATAAAAACGGCGACGTTCGTTTTGGAATGGCAGCCATCAAAGGGGTTGGTGCAGGCGCTGTAACCGATATTATCAATACCCGGAAAGAAGGTACATTTAAAGATATTTTCGACTTTGTTGAGCGTGTCAACCTTCAGTCCGTTAATAAGAAAAACATTGAAGGACTGGCCAGTGCCGGGGCTTTCGACAGTTTTGGGCTGAAACGCAGCCAGTTTTTTGCCGGGGCGGATGAAAATGATGCGCCGTTTATGGAGAAGTTGACGAAGTATGGGCATCAGATCCAGGCAGAAAGTAACAATGCGATGCAGTCGCTGTTCGGAGAGGTCATGTCGGCGCAAGCCGTTAAAAAACCCGATATTCCCAATGTCCCGGAGTTTGCAAACCTGGTTTTACTTGAAAAAGAAAAATCATTGATCGGCATTTATTTATCATCGCATCCGCTGGATGAGTACAAACTGGAGCTCGACAACTTTGTAAGCCGTGAGTTTAGCTTAAAAGACCTGAATAACAATATTAATGCGCTTCAGGGACGCGAGATTACTTTTGCCGGTATGGTAACCGAAGCTTTTGAAACGGTTGGCAAAACCGGAAAACCATACAGTAAACTGACATTGACGGATTATGACGATTCCTACACGATTTTCTTCTTTGGAAAGGATTATGTGGAGTTTGGAAAATACTGCAAACCCAATATTTTTATCATGGTCAAGGGAGTTGTTCAGGAGAGCTTTCGGGGAGGACTGGAGTTTAAGGTTCGGCATGTTGAGATGCTTGAGGAAGTTCGCAAAAACCAGGTAAAAACAGTGACCGTAGAAATGGCTGTTCAGTCAGTCACCCCGGAATTGATCCAGAATATTGAGACGTTGAGTCGGCAAAACAAGGGAACCGCATTGCTGAAGTTTAATTTGTGGGATACCGAAACAAAAACAGTCGTCAATCTGTTTTCAAGGAACACTCGGATAGAAATGAACCGGGAAATTGAAACTTTTTTGAGAGATAACGAAAATCTCTCGTTTAAAATTAATTAGTTTTGCATTGGAAATGAATACGAAGGAATTTCGTTAATCCGACATTTGTTCGAGTTGCTGATGCTTGATTATAAAGTGAAAATGGGTCGATGACCTAAATTGAATTTCAAATCAAAAAAATATTGAATTATGGCTATTGAAGTTAATGATGCAAACTTTGAAGAAGTTGTATTGAAGTCTGAAATCCCGGTATTGGTAGATTTTTGGGCTGAATGGTGTGGACCATGCCGTATGGTTGCCCCGGTTGTCGAAGAGTTGTCACAAGATTACGATGGTAAGCTTTTAGTAACCAAAGTAGATGTGGACAGCAATCCGAACACTGCAATGAAATTTGGTATCCGCAACATCCCTACAATCTTGTTTATTAAAAATGGCGAGGTTGTTGATAAGCATGTTGGAGCTGCTCCAAAATCGGCTTTAGCCAGTAAAGTTGACGCTGTTTTATAGTAGCAATATAAATGAAAGTAAAAGGTGTGAAATTATTCATGCCTTTTTTTGGTCAAAGTTTAAACGCACATGCGCAAGGTTATTTTGTATATCGCTCAAAGTTTGGACGGGAAAATTGCCCGTCAGAACGGAGATGTGGATTGGTTAGACAAGATCCATAATCCGGAGGACGAAGATTACGGTTATCCTGCGTTTTACGCTTCGATCGATACTACACTCATGGGTAGCCGAACCTACGAGAAAATCCTTTCTTTCGGAATTGAATTTCCTTATGCCGAAAAAGAAAACTACGTCTTCAGTCTACAAAAAGGAAAGCAGGATACCGAATATGCAAAATTTATAGGTGACGACGTGGCTGCTTTTGTTCGAGAAATCAAACAGGAGGAGGGACGAAATATTTGGTTGGTTGGAGGGAGCGAAATCAATACGGTTCTTTTTAACGCTGGCCTGATCGACGAAATTCACTTGTTTACCATGCCGATAACATTGGGCGAGGGAATTCCGTTGTTTGCCGGCCGGGTGAACGAAACACAGCTCAAGCTGGCCGAGGTGAGCACCTATACATCGGGCGTTATTTGCAAAAAATACGTTTTTAGGAAAGATTGATTTTTATTGGAGCCTTTTCTTTGTGTTCAGACTTCAAGGAAGCTTTTGTGTGGTGAGAACGAATTTTTAAAACAAGGAATGCTTGTCGTTCCGTCCGGCGGGTTTATTTTTGTAATCATGAACAACCTCTTCGACATTCAGCAATTTCAACAATTCGACAACCTGGAGCTCGTTGCCCGCGAAGTGGTTGAGGGGTTCATTACCGGGCTGCACCGTAGTCCGTTCCATGGCTTCTCGGTTGAGTTTGCTGAGCATCGTCAGTACAATCAAGGCGAATCAACGAAACACATCGATTGGAAGTTATTTGCTAGGTCAGACAGGCTGTATGTGAAACAATACGAGGAAGAGACCAACCTGCGTTGCCAGTTGGTTATCGATACTTCGTCATCAATGCTCTTCCCTTTCGACAATAGTGGAAAAAATAGATTGCACAATAAACTTGCTTTTTCTTGCTATTCGGCGGCTGCACTTATTTACCTGTTGCGTAAACAGCGCGATGCTGTAGGCTTGACTTTGTTTTCCAATTATATTGAGTTTCAGACTGAGAACCGATTGTCGTCCGTTCATGCAGAAAGGCTTTATGGGAAGTTGGCCGGATTACTGATGGCTGGGAAACAAGATTTGAACAAAACCACTAATACAGTCGACGCACTTCATCAAATTGCAGAACAGGTTCATAAGCGTTCGCTAATCATTCTTTTCACTGATATGCTGGACGAGGGAACGGACGAAGAGATTTTTTCGGCCTTGCAACACTTGCGCTACAACAAACATGAGGTCATTCTCTTTCATGTTACCGATCACAAACAGGAACGCGAACTCGACTTTATCAACCGCCCTTATCGCTTTGTTGATTTGGAAACCGGCCAGCACTTAAAATTAACTCCGGGAGAACTGAAAGAGCGTTATCGCACAGTGGTTCGCAGTTACTTCGAGGAACTTAAAATTAAGTGCGGACAGTATCAAATTGACTTGATTGAGGTGGATATCCACCAGGATTTTTCGGATGTATTATTGAATTTTCTGTTGAAACGAAAAAGGTTGTTTTAATTATTCTGTCGGAATAAGCTTGCAACTAACGGGGTAGTGATCAGAGTAATCGACATGGTCAATTTTGAAATTGTAGCCTGTAAAATCAGAGCTGTGCATAATGTAATCAATTCGGAACGAAGGTAATTTCCCCAAATAAGTATTCCCAATTCCCGCTCCCGACTCCACAAAAGCATCTTTTAAATCGCCACGAACGGTATGATACGAATAGGAAACAGGTGTGTCGTTAAAATCGCCACAAACAATCACCGGGTAGGGTGACAGGTCAATTTGTTTGCGTAATTCTTTAGCTTGTTCAGCACGCTTGATAAAGGCCTTTTTCAGTTTCGATCCAAAAAGCCGGAATTCTTTGATACTCTCTTTTTTCTTATTGATTGAAAGTGAATCCAAAGAACGAATGTCTCCCGGAGTAAATCGGTAACTCTCTAAATGACAGTTGAAAATGCGTACGGTATCTTTGGGCGTTACAACATCAGTCAAGACAATCATATTAGCGGTTCCGTCAAAATGTATTTCCTCTTTGTGAACGATCGGAAAATTGGTAAAAGTAACCGGTCCATATTTACGATCGGCGTCGGCATATTTCGGAATTCCATCCAGATTGAGATTTTTCTTAAACCAGGGATATCCTTTCCAAGAGATAAAACTCATCTCCTGAAAGCAGACAATATCCGGGTGCTTTTCTTTCAGGTAATCTAAGATATCCTGTGCATTCTCTTGCGCTTTTTTATAACCCTTTTCAGAAAAACCTTTCACATTATAACTACAAACAACAATCCCTTTCTCTTCGGTTTTCTTCGGAATGAATTGGAAATAGTTTTCCAGATGATTGAAGCCAATTAAAATAACAACTAGCGACAGCAGTGCCCATTTTGGAGAGGCAAACAGCCAGTACAAAACAAACAGGAGGTTGATGAATAAAACATAGGGATAGGCCAGACCGATAAGCGCCGGAGCCCAAAAATCAGCAGGGCTTATTTTGACCGACAACAAAATAATAGCCAAAGTGATGGCTACGATCAAGTTCAGAAAAACAACAATGTTCTTAAAAAAGCGCTTCAATGACAGTCTGTTTAATTGTGTTTCGTTGTAAAGATAGAAAACCGCAAGGATCTGCCAATTACAACACCTGCAATGAACAAGATTTTTTTAAAGCTTAAAATGTCCGTTACATCGCTGTATTCAAAAATCGGGCTTTAATCATTCGGTCTTTGCCGTTCAGATCTTTGCGTAGTTGGATGTCAATATACCCATTTTGCTTTAGAAGAGAGACACATGCCGGGCCAAAAGCTTCATTGATTTCCCAATAAATGACCCCGCCTGCTTTCAAGTTTTGAATGCCAAATTTGGCTAGCGCCCTGTAAAAAAGCAGTGGGCTGTCATCTTCGACAAACAAGGCCAGGTGTGGTTCAAAATCAAGGACATTGGGCTGCATAAGCTTTTTCTCAGAATTGGTGATGTAAGGCGGATTGCTGACCAAAATATCTAGTTTATCCGGTAAATATTGCCGGGTTGGATTTAAGATATCCAGTTGGAAGAACCGGACATCGACTTGATTGAAGGTCGCATTTGTTTGGGCCATTTTCAGTGCGCCGGGCGAAATGTCGCAGGCAGCAACAATGGTGTGTTCCAACTGCTTTTTCAAGCTAATTGGAATACATCCGCTTCCGGTTCCGACATCCAGGATTCGTGCACCGGGAGCCGGCGAATCCTTGATGATCCAGTCTACCAGTTCTTCTGTTTCCGGCCGGGGAATGAGCACATCTGAAGAAACCCGGAAGTTTAGGCCGTAGAATTCCGTTTCTTCCAAAATGTATTGGATCGGCTCCTGTCGTTTAAGCCGCTCAACAATTGAGATCAGTTTGTCCCGATCGTCTTCATTGAGCTGATCATTCCTTTTTAACAGAATGTCCGTTGCCGTGTAGTTTTTCAGCCAGGAGAAAATCAATCGAACAAAACTCTCGATTTCTTCAGGAGGATAGAGATCTTTTAATTCTTTGCGGATAAATTGGATGCTTGCCTGCATTTATTTGTATTTTTGGCAAAGTTAAGTTTTTTCTCATTGTTGACTCAAGCAGAAAGATATATGAACCGTTGCGTCGAACTTGCCTTGTTGGGCAGGGGAGAAGTAGCACCAAACCCGATGGTTGGCGCAGTCGTTGTGCATAACGGCCAAATTATTGGTGAAGGTTATCATCGGCAGTGTGGAGGGCCTCATGCCGAGGTTCATGCCATAGCATCAGTCAAAAACAAAGAGCTGTTGAAAGAGTCAACCATCTATGTCAGCTTGGAGCCTTGTGCTCACTTTGGGAAAACCCCTCCTTGTTCGGACCTGATTATTGAAAGTGGAATTCCGCATGTTGTTGTGGGATCTGTTGACCCTTTTGCGAAAGTAGCCGGGAAAGGGATCGAAAAAATGGAGAAGGCTGGAATTAAAGTTGAGGTTGGCGTTTTGAATGAAGCTTGCCTGGAACTTAACCGATGCTTTTTCACTTTTCACCAAAAGAAACGGCCTTTTGTATTTCTGAAATGGGCGCAAACATTGGATGGTTTCCTGGATATTGATCGCTCCCACCCTGAATTTGGTCAACCAACCTGGATCAGTAATGAGCTTGCCCGGCGCATGGTGCATAAACAACGCACCGAAGTTGATGCGATTTTAATCGGAACCAATACGGCCTGGAAAGACAATCCATCGCTGACTGTTCGTGAATGGGTCGGTCGGCAGCCTTTACGCCTGGTGCTTGACCGGAAGAATCATCTCCCGGGTAACCTTCACTTAAAAGACGGGAGGAGTAGAACCGTAGTTTTCACGCAAGATCCGGTTGAGGCGTCTGAAAACCTGGAATACGTGCAGCTTAATTTCAGGCAAAATATTGTTCCGCAAATAATGGCTTGGTTGTACGATCAGAATTTGCAGTCGGTAGTCGTGGAAGGTGGCCGGCAGTTGCTGCAAGCATTTATCGATCAGGAAAAGTGGGACGAAGCGCATGTTTATATTGGGCACAGCTGGTTTGGGAGCGGCGTTTCAGCACCGAAGCTCAATGCGATTCCTGTAAAAAGTGAACTGCTTCACGATACGCAACTTCAGGTATTTGTTCGTTAACCACGGGGTTTCTCAGTAGGTTTTCGGACCATCCGGGATGAGCTTAATATCCAATACATTTTCAACATATATAAAATAGTAAAAAAGCTTGTGGTTAAGTTCAAGTCCATAGTTGGTGTTGAAATCGTAATCAATATTACCATAAATCAGTTGCGAATACCGATAGCCCATTCGTTGGTAATTCCAGGCATTTACATAGCGCTGGTTCCAGCTTTCGTAATAAGCTTGCGAGTGAAAATTAGCCGGTTTAGAACGCGACAGAAACCAACTCTCAAAACCCGGATCCAGAACGATCAGTTCATAGCTGACGCTGTCTTCATTGTTGATCTCTTCATTTTCCTGAATAGTTAATTCTTTTTTGCTGGTACAAGCAATAATTGTAAGAATCACGATTGCTAAAATTGAAAAATATTTCATGATTGCTTTTTTTTATTCTTTACGAGATATAAAATAGTTTGTTAATCAATAATAAATTATCGAATTTTAATGAAGCAACCAAAATTTCACCATGGATAGTTTGCTTTCCTATCTGGAGGAAAACCTCACAACCGTTTTAAGTGGTCTGTATTTACTGACCATGATTTTTATTGCTATTCTCATTGTGCTCGAAAACCGCAGCCCGCTAAAAACAATTAGTTGGGTGATGGTGCTGGTATTGTTGCCCTTTGCCGGTATTGTCTTTTATTTGTTTTTTGGGCAGGAGTACCGGAAAAAGAAGATGTTCTCGCGCAAGGGGCTGAAGGGCCTGGAGCGGCTTAGGAAAATGACGCAGAACCAGTTGGTGAAAATGCCTCTGGCTTTCAATAGTTTTGATCGGGCTATTGTCAGTAAAAAGCATTTGATGAGTTTGATGTTGAATAACTCGAATGCCCTGCTGACAAGCGACAATGAAGTGCAGATTTTGAGGAACGGTGAGCAAACTTTTCCTGCTATTTTTAAGGCTATTGAAATGGCAAAGCACCATATTCATGTTGAGTTTTATATCATTGAAAACGATATTTTAGGCAATCAATTGAGAGACATTTTGATTCGGAAAGCACGCGAAGGTGTTGAGGTGAGGTTAATTTATGACGATGTTGGAAGTTGGGCACTACCACGTAAGTACATTAATTCGCTAAAGGAAGCCGGCGTGAAGATCGACTGTTTTATGAAAGTCCGTTTCCCGCATCTTACCTCACGAGCAAATTACCGGAACCATCGAAAAATTGTCGTTGTTGATGGTCGCACCGCTTTTGTTGGTGGGTTGAATGTTGCAGACCGGTATTTGAACGGCACTAAAAACCTGGGCATTTGGCGCGATACGCACTTGATGGTTAAAGGTGGGGCAGCGACTATGCTTCAAATCGTTTTTATGGCCGATTGGTATTTTGTGTCGAAGGAGATTTTTCAAGGCGATGTTTATTTACCTCAAGTGAAAGATGGAGCCGGCAAGTTGGTTCAGATAGTAGCCAGTGGACCTGATTCGGACTGGGAAAGCATCGGACAAGCTTATTTTTCAGCAATTGCCTCAGCTCGCGAACGCGTTTATATAACCACTCCCTACCTGATTCCGACTCCGGAGATATTGAATGCGTTGAAAGTGGCTGCTATGGGAGGTCTGGATGTTCGGATTCTTCTTCCCTTTAAGTCGGATGCGATTACGCCGAAGTGGAGCACCCGTTCATTTATCGGAGAATTGCTGGAGACCGGGGTGAAAATTTACTTTTACCGGGCTGGTTTTTTACACAGCAAGTTAATTATTGTTGATGGCGTATTTTCGTCAGTCGGAACGGCCAATTTCGATTTTCGGAGTTTGGAGACCAATTTTGAAGTGAATGCTATGATTTATGATGAGGAATTAGCCGTTGAACTGGAAGGTCAATTTTTCGCCGATTTGGATCAAAGCCGGCAGGTTATTGCAGAAGATTGGGAGAAACGTTCCCGGACGGAAAAAGCGAAAGAATCGTTCGCCCGCCTTCTTAGCCCCGCATTGTAGTAAGGTGTTGATATCTAGTCCGATGGGTGTGATGGTTGTCAGGGATAAGAATCTTCTTCTAAGAATAGAAAAATAATTGCGAGATTGAATAACCTGTCAAGAAATTGTGTACACTTGTAAAATAGAAGTCGTCAAACATATGGGTTTGTAAGTTTCTGAAATATAGTGTTCTGTGGTGTTTGTTAAGGTGTTTTAGACAGGATTGCAGGGCTAATTGAGATTGTTTTATTTTTTATTCTTATTCTTTTTTAATACTGAAATGCAATCAACACTCATCCTGGTCGATTCGTTGGATCAATGGAAGCCTTATTATGAGACTGAAACGCTTATTACTGCAGCAGATTACCTGCAACAAGAAGAGTTGAGCAAACAGCCATTGTTAGTAATCAATCTTTGCAGTACGCTCGATTACCACACTGAAGGATATTACTGTTCGCTTTTGGCCCAAGCCAGGGGACATAAGGTGCTTCCCGACGTTGATGTGTTGAACCGGATTGATAACGGCGCATTGCCCCGAATGGACGATTCGCTGCAAAAGATCTGTTATAAATGGATGCAAGCGAAGGATACTTCGGCAGAAACATTTGATATTGATGTTTATTTTGGTTTGACGAAAGATCCTGAGTTAAGCAAGATTGCCCGGTTCATTTTCGAACAATTGCCTTGCCCGCTCATTCGCGTTACCCTGGCCAACCGGCCTAAAAACCAGATTGATTCGGTTAAAATATTGAATTTGAAAGAACTGGGTGACACAGAGGAAGACCTGTTTGCAACGGCACTCGACAACTTTAATAAACGCATTTGGCGGCAACCCCGTCATCATAAATCCTTTCGCTTCGATTTGGCGATTTTGCATGATCCGGCCGAGCAGCTTCCGCCGAGCAACAAGGCCGCTTTGAACAAATTCATCAGCCAGGCAAAAAAGATGAATATCAATGCAGAGCTGATTACTGAAGATGACACAACCCGTTTGCTGGAGTTCGATGGTTTGTTTATTCGGCAAACCACCGCTTTAAACCATATTACTTATCGTTTGTCGCAAAAAGCACATCAGGCCGATATGGTGGTTATCGACGATCCGCTATCGATAATTCGTTGCACCAATAAAGTCTATTTAAAAGAATTACTCGATCGTGAAGGAATCGCTACTCCGAAGTCCAAATTGATCTTCAAAAACAACCTGATTTCGTTTTCGGAGCTTACAGAATATCTGGGTAATCCTGTCGTGCTGAAAATACCGGACGGTTCGTTTTCTATCGGCATGTATAAAGTAACTACCGAAGACGAATACAAAACAGCCATGGAACAACTGTCGGAAAAAACCTCGGTGTTTTTAGCACAAGAGTTTGTTCCTACTCCTTTTGACTGGCGAATCGGGATTATTAACGGCGAAGCACTTTATGCGTGCAAATATTTTATGGCGCGCGGGCATTGGCAGATATACAACCACCAGGATAGCGGAAAGCCTAAATCCGGAGCTTTCGAGTCTGTCCCAATCGGGAAAGTACCGAAGCATGTTGTTCGAAATGCCGTGAAAGCTGCCTCATTAATTGGAAAAGGGCTTTATGGGGTTGATGTGAAGGAGATTGATGGTAAGTCATTAATTATTGAAGTGAATGACAACCCATCGATTGATCAAGGGGTGGAAGATGATATCCTTGGTGATGCTTTGTATCGACAGATTTTGCGTGAGTTTGTTAACCGAATGGAACAAAAAGGCAGAAAGTCATGAGTGTGGTAGCCATAGAAGCGGCGTTGAAGACTGATTTAAAAGAAATTTTTAAATTGGAACAGCTTTGCTTTGATGCGGAAGCCTTCAATCGTAGACAATTGCGCTACCTTTTAAACGAAGCGAAAAGCGAATTTCTGGTGACCCGCCACGATGGTGAAATCAGTGCATTTATGATCCTGCTGAAAAAACAAAATAGTTTTGGGATGCGTTTGTATTCGCTTGCAGTTTCTCCAAAATTCAGGGGGGCCGGGTTGGGGCAGCTTTTGTTGAATGAGGCACTAAAACGAGCAGCAAGTTCAAACTTTAAATACCTCACGCTTGAGGTTAGTGAAGAAAATAAACCGGCTGTTAATTTATATTTGCGGCAAGGGTTTGAGGTTTTTGGAGAACGCCGGGCTTATTACAAAGACGGGAGCAAAGCATTATTGATGCGCAAAGTTGTCAATCTCTGATTTTTCCAGATTTTTTTAGGCAATCTTCAGCTGTTACACAAACTCGTGAAAAGGCAGTTTTTCCAGGTCAACGTTTCCGCCGCTTAAAATAATACCCACTTTCTTTCCTCTGACATCCAGCTTATTTTCGAGAATAGCTGCCAGTGGAACTGCTGACGAAGGTTCAACAATAATTTTCATGCGTTCCCAAATCATTCTCATCGCCCGAACAATGCCGCGTTCCGAGACGGTGACAATTTCGTCTGTCTTTCGTTGAATAATTCGGAAATTGAGTTCACCCACTGAAGTGAGCAGACCGTCGGCAATGGTTTTCGGGTTAATCGAAGGGATCAGTTTTTTCTCGTGAAAAGAGCGGTAAGCATCATCGGCACCTTCGGGTTCTGCGGCAATGATCAAGGCTTTGGGGTTGAGGGCGCGTGTCGCAATTGAAGTGCCACTGAGTAACCCACCACCACCAATGGGGCACATAATCACGTCGAACAAACCTTTTTCTTCAATCAACTCTTTCACTGCTGTCCCTTGTCCGCAAATGACGTTGAAGTTATTGTACGGGTGAATTTCAATCGCACCGGTTTCCATGGCGATTCTGGCAAGGGTTGTTTCGCGTGCTTCAAGTGTTGGCTCGCAAAAGGTAATTTGTCCGCCATAACCTTCCACCGCTTGCTTTTTGATGGTCGGCGCGTTATTGGGCATCACGATGTAGGACGGAATTCCCCTTATGGAGGCAGCCAAAGCTAATGCCGCCGCATGGTTTCCCGATGAGTGTGTACAAACACCTTTGGCTGCTTCCTCATCACTCAGCGAAAACACAGCGTTGCAAGCTCCCCTGAATTTGAATGCTCCAACTTTTTGCAGGTTCTCACATTTAAAATGCAGCTCACAGTTCAAAATGCGGTTCATTGTTGATGAACTTAAAACCGGAGTGTGGTGTACATACGAACGGATCCGTTCATGGGCCTGTTCGATATCGGCAAATTCGGGTAGTTTCATTTTTCAAACTTAAGTGAAAAGCGTTCAATTCTTATCGGCATGCAGAATGTTTGGCTTTAGAATATTTTGTGACAAACTTTAACGGTTATCTCCTGGTCAACCAGTTGACTGATTTGAGGAATGATGCGTTGAAAATGCGCTGAATTGGAATGGATATCCAGGGTTTCTTTGTTTTCCCATTTTTCGAGCATCATAAAGGTGTTCTTACTTTGCATATCCTGAACAAGTTCGTAACTGATGCATCCGGCTTCTTTAACCGTTTCAGCGACTAGTTCTTCCGCTAATTTAAGGAAAGTATCTGTTTGTTTATTCGGAACAGAAAACATTGCGACAACATGAAGCATATGAGGTGTATTTATGGGTTGTTTTTAAATTTGTTCAATTAATTGTTTCAGAATTTGCGTCATGAAAGGTTCTGATTTCATGGCTACTTCCTGAACTTCTTCGTGCGATATTTCAACAATTTCGCCGGGAACGCCACTGTCGGTGACAATTGAAATTCCGAAAACTTTCATATCCATTTGACGGGCAACAATGACTTCGGGTACAGTTGACATGCCAACCACGTCGCCACCCAGAATACGGAACATTTTATATTCGGCCGGCGTTTCGAAAGTGGGTCCCTGAACACCGACATAAACGCCTTCTTTTATTTCAATTTTATTTTTCAAGGCAATGAATTTCGCTTTTTGTCGAAGTTCCTTGCAATAGGCTTGACTCATATCGGGAAATCTTGGGCCTAACTCATTCACATTTTTGCCATGCAGCGGATGTTCCGGAAACATATTAATGTGATCGTTGATGATCATCAGATCCCCGATTTTGAAGTCAGGATTCAGCCCTCCGGTTGCATTTGATACAAACAGGTAGTTAATGCCCAGTTGTTTCATCACCCGAACCGGAAAGGTTACTTCCTTCATGTTGTATCCTTCATAGTAATGAAAGCGCCCCTGCATGGCCAGCACTTGTTTGCCACCCAAAGTCCCGAAAATTAAATGTCCGTTGTGACCATCGACGGTTGAAACCGGGAAATTAGGAATGGTTTTGTAAGGAATTTCCAGTTCCACTTCTATCTCTGTGGCCAGGCCACCAAGTCCTGATCCCAGGATGATGCCAATTTCCGGCTTACATTTGATTTGTTCGCTGATGTAATCTGCGGTTGCTTCTATTGTCTTTAACATAACCTACAATTTTTTTATCGAAACTTTTTCCTTCACTATCCAGAAACTTAATTTTTACTGGAATATAGTACAGCTGTGATTTTACCTCGTCGCTTAGCTCTTTGGCGAAACGCAAACGGACAGCATCTTTTTCAGTCGTCAGAATGACGGGCTGCCGTGCTTTTCCTCTCAGGTATATTTGTTCAATTTGTTTGAAGTCGCGGTTAGTGAAGTTGTGATGATCACTAAACACGATTTCGTCAATTAGGTTTGATTTCGATTTCAGATAATCTCGGAACTGAGTTGGATTGGCAATGCCGGAAAGCATGATGCTAGCTGTTTTTTTACTTTCGAAATCCGGAGCTTCAGCTGCCTGATTCGGAAAAACAGGCTGTGGATTCCCATAAGCCATGGTGGTGAAATAAAGCGATTGGTACGGGCGAAGATTCACATTTTTCATGATAATCCGCCGGGTGATTGGCGTAATCTCGTCGGGACATTTGGTATAAATAATCACATTGGCCCGACGGCGTTGGTATACGCGTTCCCGCAGTCTGCCCATTGGCAACAGGTGGTCTTCCTCTATCGGTCGGTTGTAATCAATCAGCAAAATATTAATTCCCGGCGTTACTTTTCGGTGTTGGTAGGCATCGTCCAGTAAGATCACATCCGGTGCATTGTTTTTGTCCTCCATCAACTTCTCAATCCCGTGAACCCGGTTTTCATCGACAGCAACAGTCGCCTCCGGGTATTTCTGTTTAATTTGAAGTGGTTCGTCCCCGACGTTTTTGACGTTTGATGTTTCCTGTACAAGAAAAAACCCTTTGGTCTTCCGCTTGTATCCGCGGCTAAGGGTAGCTACGTTCACGTGTTTCTTCAGCAATTTAACCAAGTATTCGGTGTGCGGAGTTTTTCCTGTTCCACCAACGGTAATGTTGCCGATTGAGATGACTGGTATTTCAAATTCGGTTGATTTGAAAATATTCGAATCATAGAGCATATTACGGATGTAAACAATAAAACCGTAAAGAATAGAAAGTGGATACAGAATAATTTTTAGCATAAACCTGTTTTGCTAGGCGAATTTAACCAAATCGTTCCAAAAAAAAGAAGCTACCCCGAGAAGGTAACTTCTTTTTAACGTAGTTTATTGTCTTAAACTCCTATTTGTGTAGATGTTAGCGGGATTTTGAGTTCGGATATTTTATTCAATTGTAACATCAAAAGGCATTCGGGCCATGATTCCTTTCGAATGAACAACGTTTTTTAGTTTTTTGTAAATTTCATATTGATCGCCAAGCTCCCGTTCCATGAAGAATGATCGGGCGTCTCCGGTTAAATCTTTCAGAAGCTCTTCAAACGGGTCTTTCAATTTTGGGAGTTTGGTAATTCTGTAATCTTCCAGATGACTCATTTCGGCGGCTAATTTCACGGCGTCATTGACTCCTCCGTACAAATCGACCAAGCCAATTTCTTTGGCATTTGCTGAAGCCCAAACACGGCCTTGTCCGATCTCGTCAACCTGTTCTTTGGTCATGGAACGGCCATCGGCAACGCGACCAATAAAGGTGTCGTAACCACGCTCGATATAAGCTTGCATCTTGTTTCGTTCAAAGGATGTTAAAGGACGGGTAACTGATAGCAAATCAGAATTAGCATTGGTTGAAACCACATCTTCGGTAATACCCAATTTGTCGTTCAGTAGTTCGCCTGCATTGGGGATCATACCGAAAATACCAATAGATCCGGTAATGGTTGTACGGTCGGCCATAATTGTGTCGGCGGCAGCCGAGATATAATAACCACCTGAAGCTGCAACGTCGCCCATCGAAACAATGACAGGCTTAGTGTCCTTAGCAAGTTTCACCTCGCGCCAGATAACTTCTGATCCGTACGCACTTCCACCCGGAGAGTTCACCCGAAGCACAATGGCTTTAATGGATGAATCGCGACGAGCTTCGCGAATCGTTCTCGAAAGTTTTTCCGATTTAATTCCCTGCGCGTCTGTTCCGTCGATATCGCCTTCCGCATAAATGATCGCGATTTTATCACGAATCAATCCTTTGCCGGATGTTTCGGCCGGAACTCTGGCGTATTTATTCACTCCTATTGCCGGAATATCATCTTTCTCTGCAACCCCTGTCATTCCTTTGAGTTCGTTGATTAGTTCATCTTTATACATCAACGTGTCAACCAAACCGGAGCTGACTAAGTCGTCAGAAGGTAAAAAGAAGGTAACTGAATCGGCGAGTTGATTAATAACCTCCGGAGTCAATCCACGTGATTCAGCAATGTCACCGACCATCGCGGCCCAGATACTGTTTAAATAAGTTTGCGTTTGAAGTTTGTTTTCAGGGCTCATATCTTCCCGGATAAACGGCTCGACTGCAGCCTTGAATTTTCCATGACGAATAATTTGCATTTCGATACCCAGTTTTTCCAAGGCATTTTTGTAAAAAGTTCGTACACTGCTCAGCCCTTTTAGTTCAAGCATTCCTTGAGGGTTCAATGCAATTTGATCGGCAACCGAAACCAGGAAATAGGCTTTCTGAGAAAAAACATCGCCGTAAGCATAGATGAATTTACCGGATTCTTTGAAATCAATTAAAGCTTTGCGAATTTCTTCGACGGTTGCAATACCAGCTCTTATGCCACTTGGACAAAGGTATATGCCTTTGATTTTGTCATCAGTCTTGGCTTTCTCGATGCATTCCAGAATATCATCCAGCCCGGTTTGGCCGGATGTGCTGAAACCCGGAAGTGAAAGGTCGTTAAACGGATTATTGGGAGACCGTTCGACAATTTCATTTTTTAAATCGAGTAGTAACACAGAGTTCTTTTCTACTTCAACAGCTTTGTCCGAAAAAGACAGCACGGCAGAAAAAATACCCATCAAAAGAAAAAAGCCTACAATACCGGCAATTAACATTCCGACGATTGTTGCCAGCGTGTACTTTAAAAAGTCTTTCATATTAGTGAATTATTGTTTTGTGTTTGTAGCTTTGTGGCGCATATACTATTGGACACGAATTTACTAATTTCATTACAATTTTGTTTACAAGATGGCGAAGCTTTTTTTACTACTGGGAGGCAACCTGGGAAACAAAGAACAGATTTTTAGTCAGGCGAGAAAAAGGTTGCAGGAAGAATTGGGCGCTATTAGTCAGCTGTCTTCAGTTTACGAAACTGAACCGTGGGGATTCGAGTCCGAAGATTTGTTTTGGAACCAGGTTGTCGTAATCGAAACGGCCTTGATGCCCAAAGAAGTTTTAGTTCACACCAAGGCAATTGAGTTGGAGCTGGGCCGCATCCGCAAAGCAGCCCGTTATAGTTCCCGACTGATTGATATTGACCTGCTTTTTTATGACGATTTGGTGTTGCACGAGCCCAACCTGGAATTGCCGCACCCGAGAATGATTGACCGTCGGTTTGTGCTGGAGCCACTGGCAGAGGTCGCCGCTGATTTTCTTCACCCGGTGTTTAAACAGAACATCGTCAGCCTACTGGAGGATTGTGGCGATCAACTTCAGGTTAAACGTTTGATTGATTAGTATTTCGAATGATCAAATTTGCCTTTCCCGTTTTTCTTTTTCCCTGCGATTTGTAACTTTGTGCCGCCAAATGGCAACATCCAGTTCTTTATTGAATTTATTTAATCAAATACACAAAATACATGGCATTAATTAACGAAAACTATTTGAAGCTGAAAGCCGGCTATTTATTCCCTGAGATCGGACGTCGCGTAAAAGAATTTACCGATGCCAACCCGGATAAAAAAGTGATCCGCATGGGAATCGGTGATGTAACCCAACCTTTAACTCCAACAGTACTGAAAGCCTTTCATGCGGGTGTTGAAGAAATGGGAAAAGCTGAAACTTTCCGTGGTTACGGACCGGAACAAGGTTACGACTTTTTGCGCGAAGCGATCGCGAAAAATGCCTACCAGGCTAGTGGTATCGATATTTCAGCGGATGATATTATTGTTTCTGACGGATCGAAATGTGATACCGGAAACATTCAGGAAATTTTTGGTGCTGACAATAAGATTGCCATTTGCGACCCGGTTTACCCGGTTTATTCGGATACGACTGTCATGAGCGGTAAAACCGGCGAATGTGCAGCCAATGGGTACTACTCTGGTATTATTTACATGCCTTGTACCGATGCCAACGGATTTATTCCAGAATTGCCAACAGAGCGTCCTGACCTGATCTTCCTTTGCTATCCGAATAATCCAACAGGAACAGTGGCTGGCAAAGAGGAATTGGCAAAATGGGTGAAGTATGCGAAAGACAACAAGAGCATCATTCTTTTCGATGCTGCTTATGAGTCTTTCATTACGGAGGCTGGTATTCCTCGTTCAATTTACGAAATTGAAGGAGCAAAAGAAGTAGCGATTGAATTCCGCAGCTTCTCTAAAACTGCCGGATTTACCGGAACTCGTTGTGCTTTTACTGTTATTCCTGAGGAGTTGAAAGCCTATGACAGCGAAGGCAATGCACACTCGGTGAAGAAATTGTGGCTGCGTCGTCATACGACAAAATTCAATGGTGTTTCTTACCCGGTACAGAAAGCAGCCGCTGCTGTTTATACCGAAGAAGGACAAAAAGAAGTGAACGAAGTCGTGGCTTATTATATGGAAAATGCCCGTATCATGCGCGAAAGTTTATCGGCCGCCGGTTACCAGGTGTTTGGTGGTGTAAATGCTCCATATATCTGGGTAAAAACCAAAGGCGGTATGAAGTCATGGGATTTCTTCGATAAAGTGCTGAATGAAGCGAATGTTGTTGGTACTCCCGGTTCTGGTTTCGGACCTGCCGGTGAAGGTTATTTCCGTTTTTCAGCATTTGCTGATCGTGCCAATGTTGTTGATGCGATGGAGCGCGTTAAAAATTTGAGCTAAGTTCAAAACACATAACAATTTGATGAACCCTGGCCTTTTGCCGGGGTTTATTTTTAGGATAGCTGAAAATAAAAAAAACACGAAAATGGAATTAGTTACCTACACACTAACGGTTTTTACAGGCTTTTTTGCCATTATGAATCCAATTGCCAATACCCCGATTTTCCTGGGATTGGTAGACGGCGAAAAATCGGAGACGAAGAAAACGATTGCCAAAACAGCAACGTTAACGGCTTTTCTTATTGTGGCACTTTTTGTGATTGTGGGGAAATACATTTTCGAGTTATTTGGAATTACGATACCTGCCTTTAAAATTACGGGAGGTATTCTGATCTTTTTCGTGGGATTCGAGATGTTGATGTCGCGAAAATCAAAGGTGCACACAACCGGCGATTCAGAGGCGGACAATGGCATTGCCATTTCTCCGTTGGCCATTCCAATATTAGCAGGACCAGGAACAATAGTTACGGCCATGAACAATGTAACTAATGCAAACTTTATTCATATAGGGATTGTGATTGCTGTTTTTGGCTTGATGACTTTTCTGACTTACCTGGCTTTTACCTTGAGCGATAAAATTTTGGAGAAATTGGGTAATAGCCTGATTGCAGTAATTGGCAAGTTGATGGGATTAATCATTGCAATTATCGGGACAGGGATGATTGTGGAAGGAATTAAATTGTCGTTCAACCTATAAGTGGCGGCGATGTGTGTACCAGAAAAGTTGCAAATCCCTTAAATCTTGTTAAATATCAGCATACATAGCGTTTGTTCTTAATTTCGAATGTTGAAATCTCTATTTTTGTGGTCTATGCGAATTGTTTTTAGTTTGATCATATTACTTTTTATCGGCTTTCCCCGGGGAGTGCAGGCTCAGGATGAAGACATAATCGATCCGGTATTGATCTTCCTGAAAGCGCGCTTGGTCGATAAGGATGACGGTTCGCCGGTTGGTTATGCGCACGTGGTCAATATGCGCACCCGTGGTGGCACAACAACCGATGTCAATGGCTATTTTTCCATGGAAATGCTGAATGTTGACAGCTTGGGAATTACCGCTATGAGTTATATGAAAGAGTATATTCATATTCCACCCTACTATAACGAGGATAGCTTGTTGACGATTTATGCCCGCCCGCTTCGCATTGCGATTGGTGAGGTTAAAGTTACCGGACAAGGGATGAAAGTGAACATGGACGGTGTTAGTACCGGTAAACCCGATGCTATTGATCCGGAGTTGAGAGGCGACGCGTTCAATAAAAAACCTTCCATTTTAGCTGCACTATTTTCCCCGGCTTCATTTTTACAGTATCACCTTAGCAAGCGCGAAAAGCAAAAGCGCGATGTTCGGGCAGCGATGATTAGCGATGCTCAATGGGAGCGGCTGTCCCAATATTACAATAAGGATGTTGTCATGAATCTGACCGGACTGAATGGAGCTGAAGCGGATACTTTCATGATTTTTTTCAACCAGAAAAGTGTGCTCACCGCTCATTCGCGCGAGTATGATGTGCGTGAAGCCATTCTGAAACAATATGAACTTTACATGCAGGAAAAGTTGTTTGGAGACGACGAGAAATCGAACTAGGTTCCGATCGCAAGCACTTGTCTACATCCCACCTGTTTTTTATTCGCATAATTTTCCGACCTTTGCCACAAATTACAATGCGAGAGGGGGAAACGTAACCCGAAGAAGCTATGAAAAATATGAAAAATACATCCGGTGGAAAGAAATTTGACCGGAAGCCGCACGAAGACAAAACATTTCATTCTGAAAAGAAAAAAGTATCAATTGTCAAAAAAGGTGACGAAGAGATTCGTCTGAACCGCTATATTGCCAATGCAGGCATTTGCTCGCGTCGGGAAGCTGATAAGTTGATTGCAGATGGTGAGATTCAGGTTAACGGCGAGGTGGTTACCGAGTTGGGTGCCAAAGTAACCAAAAACGATCAGGTGAAGTATCGCGGCCAAACCTTGAGTGTGGAGAAAAAAGTTTACCTGTTGCTGAATAAACCACGAGGCTTCGTAACTACTCTGGACGATCCGCATGCCGAACATACCGTGATGGAGTTGGTCGAAAACGCTTGTCCCGAACGCATTTACCCGGTAGGTCGCCTTGATAAAGAAACTTCAGGTTTGTTGTTGTTCACGAACGATGGCGAACTGACGACAAAGTTGACCCACCCAAGCTATGAGAAGAAGAAAATCTATCATGTTTTCCTGAATGAAGATTTCACCGAAGATCACCTGGAGCAAATCAGACAAGGTATTGAACTGGAGGATGGTTTCATCAAAGCCGATTCAATCAGTTATGTCGATCCGGCTGATAAAAAGCAGGTGGGCATCGAGATCCATTCGGGACGTAACCGGATCGTGCGTCGTATATTTGCGCATTTCAATTATAAAGTTGCGCGATTAGACCGCGTATTCTTTGCAGGCCTGACCAAGAAAAATCTGCCTCGTGGAAAGTGGCGCTTCCTTAGTCCCCGGGAAATTTCATTTCTGAAAATGAATTGATGTAATATTTTTGATTTTCCGAGACTAATAGCAACGAGTTGGAAAAAGAATTTGTCAAAATAATTACAGAAAATCAGGGAATCATACACAAGGTATGTTCTGTTTATTGTGACTCGGAAGAAGACCGGCGAGATCTTTTTCAGGAAATTCTGACTCAATTGTGGAAGTCATTTCCTTCCTTTCGAAAGGAAGCCAAGTTCTCTACCTGGATGTACCGGGTAGCTCTGAACACCGCCATCACCAGTTTTAAGAAAACCAAGCGCCAGCCCGATCAAAATGGGTTAACCATTGACAATGTTCAGCTGGTGCAAGAAGAATACGACCCAACTACTGAGGAGCAAATGCGAATGCTGCATAAAGCTGTTGCTCGTTTAAGTGGTATTGAGAAATCGATCATCTTGTTATTTTTGGAAAACAAGAGTTACGAGGAGATCGCCGAAATTACTGGCATTACGCAGAATTATGTTCGTGTGAAGATGAACCGCATCAAACACAAGTTGAAGAAATTAATGAATACAGAAGGCTAAGATGGAACTGGATCAACTTAAAAGTGCATGGAATAGCTATACCAGCTCTGACGCCGACAAGCATCGGATTGATGAGACCGAACTCCAGCGCATGTTGAAACGTCGAACCAATGGGTTGATGGATCGCATTGATCGTAACGTTCGTGTCGGTTTTGTTGTTATCCTTGCCCTGGTACTGTTTTTTGTAGTCGATGATTTTTATCTGACGCCTAGTATGGAAGAAAAGGTTGAGGTGCCTCTTTGGGTTTATCTCATGGATGCGCTGAACACGCTTTTCTTGTTTGGAACATTCCTTTATTTTTGGTTGCAGTACCGCAACGTTAAAGCGAATTATTCTCAAAACAGCGATATGAAACGGGTTCTGAGTTCTTCTATTCAGCTGTTAACCACTTATCGTCGCTTGTTCTATTGGGCTTTGTGCGGATTCCTGTTAGTTATTGCTATTTCTAGTATGGCCGGATTTTTTGCCAACCCGAATGTCCATAGCGAGGAGTTTCTGGCCGAACGAAACCACTTGGTTGTCTTTGGCAGTTTTGCTGTTCTGTTGGGTGTTCTTGGGCTGATATTCGTTGTCTTTCACTGGGGATTTCGACGGCTTTACGGGCGTTACATCAAGCAGCTTAAAGAGACGCTGACTGAATTGGACGAAATTGAATAAAGCTTATTTATCCCCGATATGGATTGCCGGCTTCCTGCTTCTTTGCTTTTAGCTTGCGGTAATTTAGAGCAATGCCAACACCCACAATAACCGGTAGCTTAGGCTGAAGGTGAACAGCACTCCAAAAATCGATCTTACCAAACGGAATACCTGCAAATACATCTTCAAGCGGCGCATACAAGTCGAATAGGACAAAAGCCACGGTGAGTGTGAACATGGTGATCAGCGTGCTGATGACGAAATATTTGATGTCACTTTTCATGAATGATCAAAGCTTTACCGGATAGCTGTTTTATTTCGTCCAGCAAGATATGACAAATCAGTTGAATAGTAAATAGTACAGAAAAAAGATTTTAGTTAAATTGTGTTTTGACAATAAGTAATTGATTCATCGCAATGGGGGGATATTTTTTTCATGTTAGTCGCATGTTAATGCCATTTCCACCAAAAGCAAAAGCCGGATAGTGAAACTAACCGGCTTGTCTGTCTATTTTTGAACGATTACCAACCAAAGAATTGCCAAAGTTGGGTGGTGAAAAAGCAAATCACAAAACCGAGTACAATCGGTAAAAAAGTCGATACCATCGTCCATTTCAGGCTTTTGGTTTCTTTGTAAATCGTGTAAATCGTTGTTGAGCAAGGATTGTGCAAAAGGCTAAACAGCATTAGGTTGAGTCCGGTTAGCAGGGTCCAACCTCCGGTTTGCAGCACTCCGGCAATATCAGCTGTTGAGTCCAGTTCGAACATCACGCCCGATCCGCCTCCCACACCGGCCATTTTACTACTCAGAACAGTCAACATGAGAATTGTTGGGATGACAATTTCGTTGGCTGGAATAGCAATGATGTAAGCCAGTAGAATTACGCCATTCAACCCAAAAAACAGGGCAAAAGGGTCGGACCAGTTAATAAAATATTCTGCCAGGCTGAGGTCGCCGATATGGACATTGGCTACTAACCAAATGACGATACCCGCCGGAACGGCAAATATGATTGCTCGCCATAGCACAAAAATGGTTCGGTCGATTAGCGAAGTATATAACGTTTGCCAAATACGAGGCGGACGGTAAGGCGGCAGTTCCAGTGTAAAGGCTGAGGCTTCGCCGCGTAAAACAGTTTTGCTCAGTCCCCAGGAAACAACCAGGCTAAAAAAGATTCCCAGCACAGCAATACCTACAACCGCTCCGGCCGAAACGACACCGGCCAGCTGTGGTGAGGCCATGCTGCCAATGAAAATCGTCGCAATCAGGATCTGCGTGGGCCAACGTCCATTACACAACGAAAAGTTATTGGTGATGATCGCAATCAAGCGTTCGCGAGGACTATCGATTACCCGGGCGGCAACAACCCCGGCAGCATTACAACCGAACCCCATGCTCATGGTCAGCGCTTGTTTCCCGTGGGCGCCGGCTTTGCGAAACAGGTTATCCATATTGAAAGCAACGCGCGGTAAGTAGCCCAAATCTTCGAGAAGGGTGAAGAGCGGGAAGAAAATGGCCATGGGAGGCAACATAACGGCAATAACCCACGCTGCTGCCATGTAGGCGCCATCGATTAGTATACCGCTCATCCACCAGGGCATGTGAATAAAGGTTGCAGCCTGCTTCAATAGTGGGTGTAAATAGTCAATTAACACGGAAGACAGAAGTCCCGAAGGGTAATTGGCACCGGCAATGGTTAGCCAGAATACGAGAGCAAGCAGCAAAAACATAAGCGGAAAGCCCAACCACCGGCTGGTTACTATTTTATCGATGGTTATGTCGGTCGCATAGGCTTCTTTGTCTCCTTTTAGCTTGACGGTTTTTCTTGCAATTTGGGAGGCGTCGGAGTAGATCGATTCAATGACTGTATCGTGAAAATCGAGGCCCAATTCCCATCGTGCTGTATTGGCAGCCGTCAAAATCTCTTCTCTATTGTGGTGTGTTGTTTTGTCCATTGGTTCTTGTTTAAGCTTGAATTCCTGATTCGCCTGCACTAATACTGCCCAGATCTCCGGTTCGTACAGCTTCAATGATACTGTCGTCACCTTCGAGCAAACGCAGTGCTACCCATTTGGTATTAGTCAGATTGGGGAATTGTTTCGCCAGTGAGTTTTCTAATTTTGAAATAGCGTTGTTCAGTTTTGCAGAACGGCCTTTGATTTTATGCGGGCGGCAAACATATTTTCCGGTGGCCACCTCTTCAACAGCCTGCAGCAGTTCGGTCATTCCCTGCCGGCGACGTGCCGAGGCCGGAATAACCGGAATGCCCAGTTCTTTTGATAGCACGCGGACATCAATTTCCAGGTTATTGCGTTTGGCTTCGTCCATAAGGTTCAGACAAAGTACTGCCCGGTCTGTAATTTCAAGAATCTGTAAAACAAGGTTCAGGTTGCGTTCCAGTCGGGTGGCGTCAACGACAATAACTGTCACGTCGGGTTGCCCAAACAGGATAAAGTTGCGGGCCACTTCTTCGTCAGTACTGGTCGACAACAGAGAGTAGGTTCCCGGAAGATCGACCATCTTGTAACGTTTGTCATTGAAAACAAAACCGCCTTCGGCACGGGTGACTGTTTTGCCGGGCCAGTTTCCGGTGTGCTGACGCAAGCCTGTGAGGTTATTGAACACCGTACTTTTACCGGTATTTGGGTTGCCGGCCATAGCAATCACATAGTCCACCTCGTCCAGGTTGATTCCCAGTTTTACAAGGTTTGCTTTATTGTGCATGGCACAGCTTTCGCAATTTGTTGGCGTATTCATCGTGTTATTTTTTGCGGTTAATAAAGATTAAGTCGGCTTCTCGCGAACGGATGCCAACAGTGGTTCCTAAAACCCGGTATCCAACCGGATCACCAGATGCACTTTTTATAACGGCAGAAACCAGGCTTCCCGGAACAATACCCATGTCCATCAGTCGGCGGCGCTGCTGGCCGCGACAATTGGGCGAAATTGCCACAACTTCCGCTTCTTCTCCGACTTGAAGCGATGAAAGCAATTCATTTTTTGAAACCACTGGTTCTTTGGCGGAAACAAGTTCGACGGTAATGTGCGCCGCGAAAAGTGGAGTTAACGAGCATTCGTCTCCATCGGCCACAAAGCTTATTTTGTTCTCGGCCACATCGGTTATATAGATCTGCATGCCCGGGTATAAACCCAAAACGACAAGTTGCTCGTAAATGCTCTTCGGCTCATCTTCCATATGGGTGACCCGACCAAGCTGTCCTTCCTTAAGATGATTAAGCGTTACGCCGGTTGGTTCGGGCAATGTTCCTTCAGCTGTCGGTATCGGGTCGCCGTGTGGGTCGAAAACAGGGTGTCCCATTTGTGCAGCCAGTTTTTCGGTGTCTTCCATTGTCACATTGTGCTCAATCCGGCAGGCCTCATTATGCCAGTCTGCCTGATCGATGCTCGTTTCGTCAGCGAAATAGCGCTCCCAGATACGGTGCACCCGGATAACTCGAAGCGCATATGATCTTCCTGTATCGCTTAAGCTGACGGCCTGGTCATCCAGTGTAATCAGTTCTTTGGAAAACAAATGCTCCAACAGCAGACTTGCTCTGTCTACAGAGATGTCCAGGTTTCCGGCAATGCTGTGCATATCGCAGGGAGCTTTCCGGTATTCACAGTCGAACATATACTTTAGTGAATCCTCCAGCAACTCGCGTTGTGATCTTGCTTTCATTCGGCTAAACCGAGCGAGCCCGCCTTTCTGGGGCCATAGGATCCAAGCCAAAATGGCTATGATAATTAACCCGGAAAGCAGCAGCAACCCAGGTTGAATGCTTAAAATAAACAGTGTATTCATTGGTTGTCTTTAATTTGTTAATTCATCATTCAGTCAATTGAGACTGTTAGTAATCAATTTCTGCATTGTATCCTGCGCCCGGCTGTGAACCGATAAAAACATCACTATCAAGGCTGAAATTGGTTGCATACATTAATCTGCTTTTTTGATATAGATGGTATTTGTCAAGTCAATGTTCAGCAGGAGTTTTGTATGCTGAATTTCAATTTCAATCATTCGGGTTTTGATGTAATGTTTTTGAACTGTGAGTGATGTTCCTATTTCAAGTTTATTTGAATGGCAGAAATCGAAAAACTCTTTGTCGGACCCTGAAAGCCGGCTGATTTTGTAAGTATTTCCCGGTTCGCCCATGGATAAGGTTATGCTGTGATCTGTTTCGGGAATCTCACCATCATCTGTCGGAATCGGATCTCCATGCGGATCAGTTTCCGGGTTCCCAAGGAAGTCGCTAATTTTTTCTGCAAGGAAATCAGAGGTCAAATGTTCCAGCAATTCCGCTTCACGATGTATCTCATGCATCGTCAATCCAAGAACCTGATGAAGAAATGTTTCCCATAACCGGTGCTTTCGAAGAACGTCAAGTGCGACTTTCGTACCATCAGGAGTCAATTTCAACTCTTTGTATTTCTCGTAATCAATTAGCTTTTTCATGGCCAATTTTCGGGCCATGTCGGTAGCTGCAGCATTTGTAATACCAAGCTCTTTGGCTATTGTGCCCGGTTTTGTATCCATGGAGTTTCCCTGCTCGCCCTTGTAAATGGCTTTAATGAAATTCTCAGTTGCGATGGAAGCCTTGTACATTATGCTTGAAATTAAATTTAAGTATGCTTAAAAATATAAGCAAATGTATTGAAAAATAGTTTTGCGGACGTGAATGTTCGGATAAATTTTCGATTAAATTTTACATCCGGTCTGGTAGAACCGCTTTTCTATCAGGGGGCTGTTTGAATTCAATTTATTGATTATCTTTGCGGCGTTTTTAAATCATTCATTTATAATTAAATGGCGCATAAATCAGGTTTTGTCAATATTATCGGGAACCCGAATGTCGGGAAGTCAACTATCATGAATGCCTTGGTGGGCGAACGTTTGTCAATTATTACTAAAAAGATGCAAACGACACGTCATCGGATCAAAGGGATTGTGAATGGTGAGGATTTCCAAATTGTATACTCGGATACCCCCGGGATTTTGAAGCCCAACTACAAGTTGCAGGAATCGATGATGAGCTTTGTAAATACTGCTCTGATTGATGCTGATGTGATTTTGTATGTGACTGATGTGGTGGAGAAAGCTGACAAAAACAGTGAATATCTGGAGAGGATCCGGAAGTCGAATGCACCGGTTATTGTGTTGATCAATAAGATTGACCTGTCGAGTCAGGGGGAGGTGATGGATATGTACACTTACTGGAAGGATTTGCTGCCGGCTGCCGATGTGTTTGCCATTTCAGCAACCGAGAAATTCAATATTGCCCCGATCTTTGACCGTATTTTGGAGTTGTTGCCGGAGGCGCCGCCCTATTTTGGGAAAGATGAGTTGACCGACCGCAACGAACGTTTCTTCGTGACAGAAATTGTCCGCGAGAAAATTTTACTTCACTACCAAAAGGAAGTTCCTTATTCCGTTGAGGTTGAGGTTGAGGAATTTAAGGAAGAGGCCAAGTTGTTGCGCTTGCGATGTGTGATCCACGTTGCGCGAGATAGCCAAAAAGGGATTATCATCGGACATCAGGGGAAAGCGCTCAAAAGAGTGGCCACTGAAGCCCGAATGGATTTGGAAGAATTCTTTCAGAAGAAGATATTCATGGAGTTGTATGTGAAAGTAACTAAAGACTGGCGCGATAAAGACCGTCAGTTAGGTAACTTCGGGTACGATAATCAGTAGCAAATCGCACTATTCAGTCTCAGTTCTTTGTATGAAGAATTGAGGATATAGAAGAAATCCCAACAACGGACGATAGTCGATGAGAAATGGTTTTTTGCCGTTTTGAAATTTGAAGCCAGGGATTTTGAATTTTAATTTTAGAGGAGGGTAAAGGAACAATCCTTAACCCGGAACATATAGAAATAAAGAAAGCAATGAGCAATATTGTAGCAATAGTAGGAAGACCGAATGTCGGCAAATCAACCTTTTTTAATCGCCTGGTTGAAACCCGTCAGGCCATCGTAAACGAAACTGCAGGGGTGACCCGCGACCGCAACTACGGAAAATCGCTGTGGAATGGGGTCGAGTTTTCGGTGATTGATACCGGAGGTTACGTGGTGAATTCGGATGATGTGTTTGAAGGAGAAATTAGAAAACAAGTAGCGCTGGCCATTGATGAGGCCGACGTGATCATCTTTGCCGTAGATGTTGAAGGCGGAATTACCGATCTCGATCAGGCAGTAGCCAACATTCTTCGGAGAGTGAAAAAGCCGGTTTTCCTGGCTGTAAACAAAGTTGACAATAACCAACGGCTAATGGATGCGCACGAATTCTACAGCCTGGGGTTAGGAGATAAAATGTATTGTATCTCGAGCATGAACGGTAGCGGAACCGGCGATTTGCTGGATGATGTTGTTGCTGCCTTTCCAAAAACAGAAAAAGAAGTCATTGAAGAGGGTATTCCTCGCTTTGCAGTGGTAGGGCGTCCAAACGTTGGAAAATCGTCGTTTATTAACGCGCTGATTGGCGTGGAACGCAACATTGTTACCGACATAGCTGGAACAACCCGTGATGCCATCAACACCCGATATAGTAAATTTGGCCACGATTTCTACTTGGTCGATACGGCTGGATTGCGTAAAAAAGCGAAAGTAAAAGAAGACGTTGAGTTTTACTCTGTTTTGCGTTCGGTACGTACCATTGAGGAAGCCGATGTTTGTATCATGATGATTGACGCGACCCGCGGTGTTGAAGCGCAGGATGTGAGTATTTTCAACCTGGCTGTTCGTAATAAAAAGGGAATAGTTATACTGGTGAACAAGTGGGACTTGATGGAAAAGGATAACCATTCGGTGAACGAGTTCACGGAGCATATTCACGAACGCATTGCGCCCTTTGTCGACGTGCCTATTATTTTCATCTCAGCATTGACAAAACAACGTATTTTTAAAGCGCTGGAAGTTGCAGTTGAAGTGTACCAGAATAAATCGCAACGCATTAAAACATCGAAGCTGAACGAGGTGCTGCTTAGTGCGATTGAAAAATATCCACCACCATCACTTAAAGGCAAATACATCAAAATTAAATATGTGACGCAGTTGCCAAGTCCGACGCCATCGTTTGCCTTGTTCGCCAATTTGCCACAATACATTAAAGATCCCTACAAACGGTACATCGAAAACCAGATTCGGGAGAACTTCAGTTTTTCAGGGGTTCCCATTCAGGTGTACTTCCGTAAGAAATAGACTGAATTAGCAGTCCGTCAAAGATCCGATCTTCGCATACGAGGTCGGATCTTTTTTGCTTTCAACTTAGCGCTTGGTATCCTGTTGGTGAGGCGTAAAGTTTAACATTGATTCAGTTAAAAGACTATCAATGAAAATCATTGGCAATTCTACTTCTCCGCGTTAAGCCTTTATTAACATCATTCAACGAAATATGCCGTTGGGCATATTTGAAAGGAGAAAGTCTATTTTTGCCGTTCAACCAAATTATCCTGTGAAGATTTGTTTATGAAATACAAGTTCAATTTTATCGATAAGAACCAAGGGAGTGTCAAGGATGATGTTCTTTCTGGATTGACAGTTGCACTGGCCTTGGTGCCTGAGGCTGTTGCTTTTGCTTTTGTTGCCGGCGTGTCACCAATTATTGGTCTCTACGGTGCTTTTATGATGGGGCTGGTAACTTCCATTTTGGGAGGACGTCCGGGAATGATCTCGGGAGCAACCGGCGCAACGGCAGTGGTGATGGTGAGTCTGATCCAGCAAGGTAACGAAATGGGAGTGCCCGGTGATCAAATGGGCTTGCAATATTTATTTGCCACCCTTCTGTTGGTTGGCGTGCTGCAAATGAGTGCAGGTTTCTTGAAACTGGGGAAGTTTATTCGTTTGGTACCTGCGTCCGTAATGATGGGCTTTGTGAATGGGTTGGCGATTGTGATTTTCCTTTCGCAGCTAAATATGTTTAAATCAGGGGGTGAATGGATTGCAGGGCCGCAAATGTGGACCATGCTGGCGTTGGTTGGAGGAACCATGGCGATCATGTTCCTGTTACCTAAAGTGAGCAAAGCGATTCCGGCTGCATTGGTTGGTATTCTGGTGGTTTCAGCTGTTGTTATTTTTGGTGGCGTTGAAACAGAAACAGTGAAGTCGTTTATTCAAGCCGGTGGTGGAACGGGGATCAAAGCTGGTTTGCCAACTTTTAATATTCCCATGATTCCATTGACTTTTGAAACGCTGAAATTTATTTTCCCTTATGCTGTAATTTTAGCTTCTGTCGGGTTGATTGAGTCACTAATGACGCTGAACCTGGTGGATGAACTGACCGAAACCCGCGGAAGCGGTAACCGGGAATGTGCGGCTCAGGGAGCAGCTAATTTTGTGAATGGTATGTTTGGTGGAATGGGCGGTTGTGCGATGATCGGTCAAAGTATCATCAACATTAAATCCGGCGGTCGTAACCGTTTGTCCGGTATTGTTGCTGCCGTTTGTCTGCTGGTTTTCATCCTCTTTGCTTCAACTTATATTGAAATGATTCCAATTGCGGCTTTAGTTGGTGTGATGTTCATGGTGGTGATCGGTACGTTCGCCTGGAACACGTTCCGAATTATGGATAAGATTCCGTTGGCCGATTTAATTGTCATTATTTTAGTGACGGCCTTGACGGTGATTTTCGACCTGGCAATTGCTGTATTTGCCGGAGTCATTGTTTCAGCTTTGGTATTTGCCTGGGAAAATGCAGTACGTATCCGTGCCAACGAATCGGTTGATGAGCACGGCATTAAGCACTATAGAATTGTAGGTCCGCTGTTTTTTGGATCTACAACCCTGTTCAATCAGAAGTTCAACGTGCAAAACGATCCGGATGAGGTAATTATTGACTTCCAGGAGTCGCGTATTATGGACCAGTCGGCTATTGAAGCGATTAATAAAGTGGCTGAGCGCTACCAGAAAGAAGGTAAAAATATCCACATTCGTCACTTAAGCCGAGACTGTACCCGATTGATTCAGAAAGCAGAAAAAATTTGTGATGTGAATATGATTGAGGACCCGAATTATTTTGTGGCGATCGACAATTACAATAAACTAACAGGCCAAAAGGCTGTATCATAGTTATTAAGAAATATTTTTGTAGCCCGGCTTATCGTTCGACAGGCCGGGCTTTTTATTTCAAGGTTCTAATCCTGCAGAAATTGGTTCAGCAAACCACCCGACTCTTTTCGTTGGTTACCGCCCCGGGGAGAAAGCTCCGCAATGAGTTTCCGAATTGGCATTGATTGCAACCAAACTTTCCCGGTTCCACGTAATGTTGCCAGAAAAATTCCTTCGCCGCCAAACACCATCGATCGCAATCCACCGGCTTGTTCCACGCTAAAATCGATGCTTGTTTCATAAGCAACGATACAGCCGGTATCGACACGCAATACTTCGTTGTTCAGCTGTCGTTCAATCACCGTTCCGCCAGCATGAATAAATGCTTTGCCATCGCCTTGTAATTGCTGCATAATGAAACCTTCACCGCCGAAAAATCCGGCACCGAGCCGTTTGTTGAAGGTGATTGATATTTTTGTCCCGAGTGCTGCGCATAGAAACGCGTCTTTTTGCACAATGATGCGTCCTCCCTTCTGAGCCAGATCAATCGGAATAATTGTTCCGGGATAAGGAGCCGAAAACGCAACATGTTTTTTCCCCCATCCCTGGTTGGCAAAGTGCGTAAGGAATAGCGATTCTCCGGTTATTATTCTGGAGCCGGCACTAAGTAGCTTGTCAAAAAATCCGGCCCGTGGATTTGAACCGTCTCCCAATTTTGCTTCAAAGCTAATACCGTCTTCCATATACAACATCGCGCCCGCTTCCGCGATGACAGTTTCTCCGGGATCAAGTTCAATTTCTACCAGCTGGACATCGTGTCCGATAATTTTGTAGTCAATTTCGTGTGATTGCATGATATTTGAAATTTTGATGTTTTCTTTCGACGAATTTACAAAAACAGCTTTCGTTGTCTCGTTGTTTTCGATAAATGTACGTAACAGACAGGTGAACGGAATTTTTAGAGGGTGAAAATATATTCTGAATGAGTCCAACAATCACGATTTTTGAACAGATTTCGATTACGTTTTGACTCGTTTGTAAATAAAATGTGAACAAATACTCATCGCAAAAGGGCAAATATTAATAAAAATTTACGTTTGGCTATCGATTGCAATCAATATGATGCAGGCACGTGTTAGGCAGTTTGATACTTTGTACTTTAGGTGAATAATGAAAAGGGATGACTATGAATAATTACATTTTGTTCATTGATATTGAGACGTCGGATATGCCAAAACGCTGGAATGCTCCAACAGCAAAAGTGGACGAATGGCCTTTTATACTGCAAATTGCCTGGGTGGTTTGTAAAAAAGGTGGTGAGCTTATTGCAAAGAGAGATTTCTATGTGAAGCAGAAAGATATACCGATTGGCGAAGTAGCTTCCCGATTGCACGGAATTACAGTAGACGTTTTGGAAGAAAAAGGTGAAGAACGAAGAGTTGTGTTGAACACCCTTGCTGCCGATCTTGAACTGTATAAGCCCATGATTGTCGGTCATTTTTTGGAATTCGACAAACGGATGCTCGAAGTTGGCTTTTCGCGTGAGGATATCGTTCGTAATTTCGATCAGCTACCCCGGTTTTGTACCATGCTTTACACCCGCAAGCCCAAAGATATTTTTGGAGGAGGATCGTATATGCGGTTGAATGAACTGTACCAATCCTTATTTGGGGAAAAGTTATCCGATCAACACAATGCCCTTGCTGATGCCGAAGCCACAAAAGATTGCTTTTTTGAGTTGGTAAAGCGGGGGGAAGTTACCGATCAAACTATTGCCAAGCAGAAACGAATAACTGGCAGACGGTGGGAGCTGCCAATATGGATGGTCGTCCTGTTCTCCATTTTAATAGGTGGCGGATTATTCTATCTTTTGGTGTTTCTCATTTAAGAACGACATCGCTTTACTAACACTTACTGAACTTCACCTAAGCTCCAATTAAGAGCAGGAATGGAAAACCAAATAGCATTTTTGAGGACAGTTAGTCCCTTTGATTTATTACCCGAAACAGTTTTGGGTGACGTTACCCGAATGATGGAGCGGAAAGAGCTTGGCCCCGGGACAACAGTTTACACGCAGGATCATTCGGATGTGACAAGTATCGACGTGATCGTTGAAGGTCAGTACGATGCTTGTTTCTACGATTCGGAGAAGGTGTTGAAGCTGCAGGAACATTACGATCCCGGATCTATTTACGGTGCGAGTTCGGCATTGCTGAATAAGAAGAAGTCAATCCGGACGGTAGTTGCAAAAACAGCCACTGTAGTTTTAAGTTTAGACAAAGAGGAGTTCAAAGCTTTATGTCGAAGCTATGACGATTTTTTTCATCATTTTACAGAGCAGTTTGGCCAAAAAATGATGAACGATGAGTATGCTCATTTTGTCAAACGGAACAGTACGCGCGAAGGAAACTTCATTGATGCGGACTTGATCTTTACACGCCGGCTGAGTACAATTTTTCCCCGGCAATTGGTCACCTGTCCGCCGGAAACCCCGGTTCATGAAGTCGCTGCCACGATGGTCGAAAAGCAGTTGAACTGCATGTTTGTTGAAGATGAAGGAGAGATTAAGGGAATCATCACCAAAGATATTCTAATAAAAAAAGTGTTGGCTGCCGGTAAGCCAGGATCGGTTCCGGTGCGGAAGGTAGCTCGTAAAAAGTTCGTAACCATCCATAAAGACGCGTTGCTTTACGAGGCTTTACTGGCAATTTTCCAAAGCAAACTTGAATTTGTAATGGTTACCGATGGTGAACGAAATCTGGGTTATATCAGCCGATATCGTTTGCTCACAGAGCATGCCCAATCTCCCTTGGTGTTTATTCAGTCGGTCAAACTGTCGAATACCGTTGACGAACTGAAGGATAAATGGCAAAAAGTCCCGGCACTTATTTCGAAGTTGTTGGAACGTGGTGTGAATGCTGAAATTGTCAACAGAATTGTGACAACAATCAACGATGAGATTTTGCTGCAGGTCATTGAAGGCGTCAAAAATGAAATGCCTCCGGCTCCGGCTCGTTACGCGTTTATGGTAATGGGAAGTGAAGGACGGCAGGAACAGACTTTGGTTACTGATCAGGATAATGCGATTATTTACGAAGATAAAGCGAATGAGCATCGGGAAGAAGTGCGCGAATACTTCCTCGACTTTGCGAACCGGATTTCAACCAATCTGAACGAAATTGGATTTAGTTATTGCGATGGCGGTTTCATGGCCAAAAATCCGAAATGGACCCACTCGCTATCGCACTGGAAGGGCAATTACGACCAATGGATCAATGAATCGATACCGGATACAGTGATTAAATTTTCCACTTTTTTTGACTGTCGCTTTGTGTATGGCGAGAAGAAGCTCTTCAACGAATTGAAAGAATATATGGTGGAATGCCTGGGGAAATCAACCTCGAAATTCTTATACAGTCTGGCCTCAAACGCACTCCACTTCGAGCCACAGCTGACTTTATTTAATTCCATTCGTACGTTTTCGCGCGACGAGCGAAAGGTATTCGACATTAAGAAAAGCATGACTCCTATTGTTGATTTGGTTCGGATGCTTGCGCTGAAGAACAGGGTAATTGAAACGAATACCGGTAGGCGAATGCAGAAACTGCAGGAAGGGAATTTTCTGACCGACAAGCAATATAAAGAATTAATGCACGCCTATTATTATTTGATGGGGATGCGGCTGAAACAACAGACCAATCATATTCTGCATGAGTTTATTGAACCGAGTAATTTAGTAGAACCACAGAATCTGACGAAGGTTGAACAGATGACCTTGCGCGAGATTTTCAAATTCATCAAAGACTTCCAGACTACAATTAAAATGGAGTTTAAAGTGTAATCGACTTGCTCTGTGATTTGTATTCAAGAAGAATATTCGATTAACTTTGAAGCCTATGGACAGTTGGCAACAAAATATTCCGGACCTAAGCAGTGAATTTGTATTTCAAACGTCGAGGAGCAGCGGCCCCGGAGGCCAAAATGTGAACAAAGTGAATTCGCGGGTGGAACTTCGTTTTGACGTCATAAATTCGGCTCTGCTACACGAGGAACAGAAAGCAATTATCTGCCGGAAACTTGCGAGTCGACTGACAACGGAAGGCGTGCTGCTTTTGGCAAGTCAGGAAAATCGCTCGCAACTGCGAAATAAGGAACTGGTGATTGCACGCTTTTATGAGTTGCTGGCTCATGCATTGAAACCACAGAAGAATAGGCGAGCAACGAGGCCAACCAAAGGTTCTGTTGAACGTCGAATTCAGTCCAAAAAAATCAGGGCGGAACGCAAATCATCAAGGGGGAAAATAGACTTTTAATCGGATGAAATTCAAACAAAAAATAACAGTTATGCTTCTGAGTGTTCTTTGTTTTTCTTGTGCTAGTCAGGAGAAACCTCTACAGTTGCAATCGGGCGACCTGCTTTTTCAGGGCGTGAGTTCAACCAAGCTTTCAGAGGCTATTGATAAGGTTACCCAGACAGATTCAGCGACCCACTTCTCGCATGTCGGGCTGCTTGAAATTGAAAAAGACGGCGTCGCGTTTGTATTGCATGCGGACTCAGAAGGGGGGACTTGCCGCCTTCCTTTGACTGATTTTCTCAAGCCTGAAGGAGATTCCATTCAGACTGTTGCTTACCGATTAAAACAACCTTGGCAGAATACCATTCCGGCTGCAATCGCCGTTGCAAAGGAAATGCTGGGGAAACCCTATAACTTCAGCTATGTATTGTCCGATTCGACGCATTATTGTTCGGAATTTATTTACAGAGCGTTTGAACAGGATTCCGTTTTCAGGCTGAACCCAATGACCTTCAAGGATCCTGTAACGGGTGATTTTTTCCCGACATGGGTTGACTATTATCAGAGGCAAGGCATTGAGATTCCGGAGGGGGAGCTGGGGTGTAATCCGAATGGCATGGCAGCATCCGACAAACTGGAATGTTTGGGGATAGTCGAAGACTAGGTCCGACTTCTCAAATGCACTATTTTTTATACGAATATTTCCTCTGTTTTAAATCTTGATCAGCTATTCAGTTGAATGGCAATGCTCCTCCTGGATTTTATAACTTGGGTGAAATGAAGTCAATTTTTTTTATCCCATTCGTTTTAGTCGGTTTTTCAGCCCTTTCAAATGATCCGATTCCAGTCGATTCATTCAACAAAAACAACGTCTCAAAATATTTGGAAGGAGTAGATACGACAGTCTATAAAATCCCGGATGAATTTCGGGAGCAAGCTTATGTTGCTTTGTCGTATTACCCGGAGCTAAAAGGCAAAAAGCTAAAATTCAAATTTAAGAACCAGAAGACGACCATGTCCTGCATCCCAAGATGGGATTTTTTGTTTCGGAAAAAGGCAAACCGGACTTACGTTATCCGAATTGACAATAAACTAAAAAACAACGAAGGAGTATTGTTAGCTGATGTGCCTTTCAATGCGCAAATTGGTGTGATTGGGCATGAGTTGGGGCATGTGATCGACTACGAAGGGAAAAGTATTTGGGGATTGATTGGAACAGGATTTGGGTACTTATTCCCGGCTTACCGCCATCAACTGGAAAACCAGATTGATGAGATTACCATTCATCGGGGATTAGGAAATCAATTGGCAGCTTTTGCCGACTATGTTTTTCACGAATCGCAAGCCAACGAGAAATATTTGCAGTATAAACGCAAATATTACTACCAAGCCGAGCAGATCCACAGCTTGATGATTGGTGCGGGAACTGTAGTCATGCCTTAAATTTTTAGGGCAATTGTTCTTTGGTGAATCTTATTCAACATCGATGTAGCGTGGAATCTCGATGTAGAAGGTTGTTCCTTCGTTGAGTTCGGAATCAAACCAGATTTTACCGTTTGACGATTCCACAATTTTTTTCACAATGGCCAGACCGAGCCCCATACCACTTGTTTTAGTCGTAAAATTGGGTTGAAAAAGCTGCTGCCTGATGTCTTCCGAAATTCCGCTTCCATTATCTTTCACCGCGATGGTTGCATGCGTGTCGGTGCAATTTAAGCGTACAACGACCAGCCCTTTTTTCCCCGAAGGGATTGATTGCATTGCGTTTTTAATCAAATTAATAACTGCCCGCGATATTTGTTCTTTGTCGGCATAAATGGCAACTTCATTTTGGGTACACGAAGCAAATTCAACTTTCATTTGTTTCGACGACTCAAAAAGATTAACAACCTGCTTCAGACGATCAACAAGGTTGAAGACATCATTTTGAGCATTCGGCATCTTGGCAAAATTCGAAAACTCAGTTGCAATATTCGAGAGGTTATCAATCTGTTCAATCAGCGTAGCGGTCACACGCTTGAAGATCTCGTCGTATTGATCGCTATCACTTTCTTTCGCCCGTTGCAGGTGTTGAATATGCAGTTTCATCGGCGTGAGTGGGTTTTTAATCTCATGGGCGATTTGCTTCGCCATCTCGCGCCAGGCCATCTCACGCTGTGTTCGGGCAAGCATGTCGGCACTGTCGGCCAGTTCTTCCACTTTACGATTGTATTCACGCACTAAAGCGCCAATTTCATCATCGGCATTGTAGCTGATTTGTTCATTCTGCTTGTCAAGCTGCATCCCTTTCAGGCGCTCCCGAATCAGGGTCAATGGGCGGGTGATCTGGTTAGCCAGTAAAAGTGCCACAACTACACTAATAAAAAAGAGCAACACATACAGGTTGATGAAGGCAACAATGAAGGTCGTTACTTCCTGACGCAGCTCATCGCCACGGGTGAAATAAGGCAGGTTGATAAAGCCCAGGTATTCTCCGCGGTTGTTAATAATCGGTTCGTAGATAGACAGAAACGAAAGGTTGCCGATCTTCTCCGGTTGAATGATGCTGATCTGGTAATTCTCGGTTAACTCATAGAAAGCTTGCGCATTCATTCGGGTCGAAATAATGCCCCGGTTGAAAACCTCCGGTCTTGACGAAGCAATTAATTCACCATTAAAACTGTAGATATTAATATCTGTTCTGAAGATATTAGAGAGCTCACCCAGATCTTGCCAGAGCCAGTCCAGAATGTCAGGCGTAAACGCGTCGACATCTTTTAGGCGAAGGTTGATTTCTTCGGCGATCGATTTCATTTTCTCGTTCAGGTCAAACTGGTGCTTGTTTTCGTACTCGCGCAGGTTGTAATAAATTGTTCCCGAGGCAACCAGCAAAAGCGAAAAGAGGACGATCGCAATAATTGAAACCTGAATGCGGAATTTCAGGTCGTAAACAAGCGCCTGTGTCCGGTAGTTGGCATTGCCGATGAAAACAATCAGCAAAATAAAAACGAAGTAGAAAACAAACAGGTACGGAAAGGAAATAAGATAGGCAACAAACTTGAACGATTTGGTGCTCACAATGATGTAGTTGTCATTCCCGAGGCTATAAATCAAATGGTCGTAACCGTCCCAGCTTTTTTCGGTTAGTCCCCGTTCTCTACTTCCAATGTCGTAGGTACTGATATAATAATTGTATTGGTAGTCGCCACTCAGGTAGACCAGCTCATTTTTATAATATTTGGCGTAGGAAAAATAGCGATAGCGAGTTGGCTCCTGCAGCGATTTGTCCAGTAAAAGTTCCGGGAATCCGACCCCCTCAGGTAACAGTTTCGACTTTAATTCGATGAAAACCGATTGTCCCAACGGATTGGACACGAGCGGGTAGGTGAATCGCCCGAAATAGGAGATTCTACCGTTCATATTGTCCATGTAGTAAAAGCTGGTGCCCGGAATTTCAGTTCCCGATTCTTCAATCATTTGCTCGAAGAAAGGGTAGCAAGGTACCAGCTGGTTGTCGGGTTGGACAAACAGGCTGTCGCCTCCGTCGCAAACGGTCACCCAACTGTCGTATTTTCGAAAATAACCGCCGAAATAGTTCCGGTTGATATAGTCCTCTACGCGCTCGTATTCTTTGGCTTCCAATAGTGCCGGTATAATCGAATCGACACTGATTTGCTGTTGCATCTCTTTTAAGAAAACTTCAGCGGCGGGGTCGTGCTCGGAGTAAAGTGTAATGGCCATCAACTTTTGGACCTGTAAGCGCCTGGCATTATTATTCGACTGGATGATGACGAGCGAAAAGAACGTGTACAAGGATACAAAATAGATGATGAAGGACAGGGAAACCCGCTTTAGTTGTGTTTTCTGTAAAACGAATACCGATAAATTGGTTACCAGGTATAGCGTAAACATAAACAGGTTGGTGTTTTTGAAAAAGAAACACAAGGGGACCATCACCGCAATCGACGAAATGTGAATCAAAAAGAACATGCGGCGACGGATAAATCGATCGGCAGTTTCAACAACTTTCAGGTTGATAATGAAGGCGGAAAAGAAAAGTAAAGCGATGATGACATAGCCAATAATGCTATACATATTAATGTCGTCAATCCGGTTGAGTTGAAACGAAAAACTGGAATTTCGGATCAGGTTCTGGATCAGAAAATTGATCGTCAGATAAAACGTCATGATAAAGCTGAATGCTAAAATCAACTCGTAGGGCTTTTTCTGCTTGCTGAGCACAAAGTCCTTGGAGAAATTGAAGCTCCAGAAAAAGATAAAAACAGTGAGCAACAGTAAATCACCCAGTGATGGAAGCCAGTAGGAATAGGCGTAAAGCGAAGGGCCGAATAGTTCAAAAAACATGCAAAATCCGGGAGCATGAAAAAGTATTCTGATCCAGTAGAGGGCGAATAAAACCATTCCCAGAATGAGCACCCGGAGGATGAAATGTTCGTGTTGATGACGTTTAAAGACTATCCGGGCGAAAATTAAAAACATCAAAAGGGCCAGACCATAAAATACAGACGGCCAGATCAAGGTCGATTTTCGGATAAAGTTGGCGTTTCCGGGAACGAGTGAAAACAGGAAGTTCCCATTTTTGTCGTGAACCGGGAGGCCAACCGATGTTTTGATTGTCTTTATGAAGTAATCATCGGGTACGTCAAAATCGTCATCAAACTTATTTTGAATGAATTCATTTTCGAGTGCGTAATTGTCCTTTAAGTGGATTAAGCCATAAATGGTGTATGGCGCACATTCCCTTTTTTCAATATAAAAAATTCCGTTCGGAAGGTAAACCAGGTTTGTGTTGTGGTCCTCTGCAAAGATGCCTGAAAACGCAAAGTGATTTCCAGTCCAAAAAACTAACTCTCTTTGATTGGTGACCAAAAAGCCAAGTCCTTGTTCCTGATAGGTCGGGAACAGATCGTTGAAGTTGTTTTGGAAATTCCCGTCAAAATCGGGCGACTCAATGGTTTCACTGATTCCATCGAGGTACTGTTGCAGTTTTGCCTGTTTTTCCTGGAAAACTTTCTCAAATTTCCGTTCAAGTGTTGTTTCATGATCTTTCTGAAAAGCAATGCTTTCGGTTAAAATGCCCATTGAAATCAGGACAAGAGATAACAGTAAAAAAGCATAGTGTTTCAGAATCTTCATAATGGCGCTTTATTCGTGATGATAGGGTTCACCTTTCAGGATGGTTAGTGCCCGGTAGAGCTGCTCACAAAAAATGAGCCGAACCATTTGGTGGGAGAAGGTCATCCGCGACAGACTGATTTTCCCATTAGCTGCTTGGTACACTTTGGCCGAAAATCCGTAGGGGCCACCAATACAGAAAATGAGATTTTTAATGCCACCAAGCATCTTCTTTTCCAGGAATCCCGCAAAATCAACCGATCGGAATTCATTTCCACGTTCATCCAGCAAAATTAATTCGTCACCTGCTTTTAGCTGGGCTAAGATTAATTCTCCTTCTTTTTCTTTTTGCTGTTCTTCCGACAGGCTTTTCGTGTTTTTTATATCCGGAATGATTTGATATTCAAAAGGTAGATAGTGTGGTATGCGGTTTTGAAACAGTTCAAGCCCTTCCTGTAAATATTTTTTATCGGTTTTACCAATAACCACCAGCTTAATCTTCATAGGGTGTTCGCGTTGGAAAATTGTTAACTTTACAAGGTTATATGTCCAAAATTAGTATTTTTCGGCTATTTGGTACAATTTATGTTTCTACTGCGTGGTATTATCACGGATGAAGCGATTCTAAGGGAGTTTATTCAATAGTGATGTTTGGCGATTATCTTGAATAATTTAAAGAAGCAACATCTGGTGATTAATTGTAATTAGAAATTAAATGAAACGGAATTTTATAAAAACGTTACTTGTTTCACTGGCTTTTGTATTAACAGGATATTTGGGAATGGCTCAAATTCCCGATGAGCTTATTTTAAGTTTTAAAACCGGAAATGCTTCAACATTGTCAAGCTACTTCAATCAGAATATTGAACTGTTTGTTGTCGATCAGGATGATGTGTACAGTCGGGCCCAGGCCCAGCAAATCGTGTCTAATTTTTTCAATCAGAATAAGGCAAGCGGATTTTCCATTATTCACCAAAGTGGAAAGGAAGATACGAAGTATGCTATTGGTAAATTAACGACCAATAAGGGCGTTTACCGGGTTTCTTTTTTAGTAAAAAATGACAAGGGCAAACCTGTCATTCATCAATTGAGAATTGAAAAACAATAAGGATGAACAACCGGTATCATCGGTTAAAGCGCTTTTTTCTGGGCTGGATGATTCGTGCAAGGAAGGTTACCCTTCCGGGGTTCGATAGAATTCCGTTGTACGATGTGATGTTGTTTTTCTTTCGGAGTATTCAAAACGGAGCGATAACGACCCGTGCGTCGGCAGTTGCTTTTAGTTTCTTTTTGGCGGTCTTTCCGACGCTGATTTTCCTGTTCACCATGATTCCATATGTGCCGATTAAAAATTTTCAGGAAGAGCTTTTTTTGTTGATCCAGGGAGTTTTACCGCCACATACTTTTCAAGCTGTTGACGAGACAATCAAGGAAGTATTGACACAGCCTCGTAGCGGTTTGCTGTCAATTGGTTTTTTCATGGGGCTTATTTTCTCGACTAACGGGCTGGTGTCGATGATGAATGCTTTTGATGCGTCGTTGCATATTTTCGAGAGTCGTCCCTGGTATATGCAGCGCCTGATGGCTATCGTATTGCTCATCATTTTGGCTTTTTTGCTGACGATTGCAGTCGGTTTGATAACCATCGGCCAAGTGATGATTAATTACCTCGATGCCAAAGATCTGTTGGGAAGTGATTTTACCTATTACCTGCTAACCTTCGGTAAATGGATTGTTATTATTGCCCTGTTTTTCTTTGCCTATTCCTTTTTGTTCTACCTGGCACCAGCCAAAAAGACCCGTTGGCGATTTATCTCGGTTGGTGGCACCATGTCGACCATTCTGAGTTTGATAATTCTAGCCGGATTCAACTATTACATTACCCGCTTTAGCCAATACAATAAGCTTTACGGCTCAATTGGAGCTTTGCTGGTGGTGTTGTTGTTGTTGTATTTATTTTCCCTGGTACTGTTGTTTGGCTTCGAGTTGAATGCCAGTTTGAACGCTGCGCGCAGACAAGGTAAAAAGCGAATTGTTCGCCGTAGTAAAAAGAAAGGGAAAAGCCGATTGCGTTATCATTTAGGTTTGAAGAAGAGGAAGATACACGAATCGTGAAATTCTTTTGATCGCCGCTATTTCCCCATTTTGAAGAGCAATTCTTTTTCTTCCTTTGTTAACGAATCATAGCCTGATTTACTGATTTTGTCCAACACCCGGTTAATTTCTTCCTGTTTCACATTTTTCTTGCGGTTGTATTCAATATCCGGGTCGGATGATCCGCGGTAGCTAACCTTAACGTGTTGTTTGGGCTTTAATAGTTTTTCTCCGCCGGTAACTAATTTGCTAAATCCCGTTGTGATGTCTGTCCCTTTCCGAAGAAAAACAACGAAAATAAAACCCAGGAATGCTCCGCCTAAATGGGCCAGATTTCCACCCGCATTCGAGCCGGCAATACCAATGACATACAGCACAATGCTGAATAAAGCCAGGTGTTTCATCTTAATTTGCCCAATAAACAGCAGATTTATTGGGTGATTAGGCGCATAGGTTGCGACAGCTGCAATAATGGCCAATACCGAGGCCGAAGCACCCAGCAAACGTGAAAACTGAACAATGTCGCTAAAAGCCGGGAATAGGTTGTAGGCGAGCAAAAAGAAGACTCCTCCAGCCAAACCTCCCAAGATATAAATAGCCAATAATTTTTTCGGGTCGAAATAGGTCAGGAAAATCCGTCCCATCCAATACAACCAAAGGACATTGAAAAGTATATGCAGGAAATCGAAGTGCAGAAACATGTAAGTAAAAAGCGTCCATGGCCTCGTCGCCAGTACGCTCACATCGGCCGGAAGTGCCAACCATGGGAGGATCGGAAGATCTTTGCCAAGCAAGAAGAAAACCACATTGATTAAACGGATCAGTACGAAAACGCCGATGTTCACATAAATCAATCTTGTGAGTACTGATCCCTTTCGAAACGATTCTTTTATTTCATCAGTAATGCTCATAATCCGCTAACTAAACTTTTTGTTCTCAATTTTACTCTTCTTATTCCTCAATCAGATCTTTTTCCAATATTCAGTAGGTTTGAAATCTTAATAAAAGTGGCTGCTGTTTTTATTCCAGTACTTAATCAACAAGTACCCAAATAACATTCCACCCAGGTGTGCAAAGTGCGCAACGTTGCTTCCCGGACGAGCTAATCCCAAGTATAATTCAATTAAACCGTAACCGATAACAAAGTACTTGGCTTTGATTGGTATTGGTGGAAAAAGTAACATCAATTGCGTATTGGGGAAAAGCATTCCGAAGCCTAGCAGAACACCAAATACAGCACCGGATGCACCAACGGTCGGGACATTTAAAATCGCATTTAGCTGTCCCATTAACGGGTCGGTATAGTTTTTCCCTTGTTGCCATATTTCAACACCTTGTTGCATCACAAGGTCAATATTTGCCTGGCTCATTTGGGACGCGACAGATCTAAATTCGATATAATTAACGAAAGTATGCAATGCCGCAGCACCCAGACCGGTTACAAAATAATAGATGAAAAATCGTTTCGGCCCCCAAACACTTTCCAATACACGGCCAAACATCCACAAGGCAAACATGTTGAAAGCTAAATGCATAACTCCACCGTGCATGAACAGGTGGGTCACTAATTGGTAGGGTTTAAAAGCCGGAGATCCGATGTAATGCAATCCCAGTATGGAGGTCAGATTAATGCCGCGCATTTGAAGGATATAGGTGGCCAGCAACATCAGTGCATTAATAATGATCAGGTTTTTTACTACTGGTGGTATGTTGGCAAACGGGGATCGAATGTTGTTCATAGTCAAAATTTATGTGGATGTTACAAGAGCCTTGCCAAAAGCTTATTTCTTACAAAGAAAATGAATACAGGCCAAAATGTCACTTTAACAGTTTTTCAAATTGCTCGACTGGCATAATTGTTAACACTTGTTTCCCGGTTGGGGAAAAATTAGGTGTTGTACACGCAAACAACTGGTCAATAAGTTGGTTCAACTCTTCAGTTTTCAAAACATGTCCGTATGAAATAGCCGAAGCGCCTGCCAGCGAAGCTGCAATCTGTTCTTTTGCTTTCAGCTGCATATCAACGGCGGTATTTTTCAGGTCATCCAAAAGGCTTTCAATAATTTCCATTGGAGACAGGTTTTCGAGGATTCCCGGAATTCCGTTGATGACAAAGTTATTGGCAGTGGGCTCTTTCACCTCAAAACCCAAAGCTCTCAAGTCACTCAGTACCGAGCGCAAAAGTTCTGCATCCGATGCTTCCAGTTCGAAGTTGTGCGGAAATAAAATTTGCTGGCTGGCTATTTGCTGGTTCGCCAACATGGCCATGAAGTTCTCGAAAAGAATGCGTTCGTGTGCCCGTTTCTGGTCAATTACCATCAAGCCCGACTTAACCGGTGTGAGGATGTATTTATTTTTAAACTGAAAACATGTTCTCCCGGAGAAGAAATCAGCCTGATTGATTTGCAGATTTTCAGATTCTTCTTCTTCTTGCTTAGCCGGAGGTTGAATGCTGGTTTCATGATTTGGGTTTTCGAAGTCACGGTAAAGCTTTTCCCAGTGTTGTACTTGTTCGTGCTTACTGCTTGAATGAGGATGAATCGGGCCACCTCCGCTACTACCGGGGATATTTCTCACTTCAACATTGAACGGGTTGTAGGACGGATCAACATGAATCCTTGGCATTTCGATACCTTCACTGCTTTTTGGGGCAATTGGAATATCAATGCTTCCCGCCTGATCGAAATCAATGGAAGGCATAACATTGAACTTGCCCAAAGCCTCCCGAACCGAGGCTTGAATAATCTGCCAAATAGCTGACTCGTTTTCGAACTTGATCTCCGTTTTTGTAGGATGAATATTGATGTCAATGCAATCCGGATCGACATCCAGGTACAGAAAATAGGATGGGTAACTTTCCGGAGCCAGAATTTTTTCGTAGGCCTGCATAATGGCGCGGTGGAAAAACGGGTGTTTCATAAAGCGGTTGTTCACGAAGAAAAACTGCTCCCCGTAAGTTTTCCGGGCATACTTGGGTTGGCCGATAAATCCTTTGATTTTCACCAAACTTGTTTCGGTATTGACCGGAACAAGGTTTTGGTTGATGGCTTTGCCAAAAATTGCGACAATTCGTTTCCGGGTATTGTCACCACTAGCCATTTCGTAAATGGTGTCGTGGTTATGAATCAATGAAATGCCAATCTCCGCATTGGCCATTGCAATGCGCTGAATTTCATTGATAATGTGCTTTAGTTCTGTTGAATTGGCTTTCAGGAATTTCCGGCGGGCGGGAACATTGAAAAACAAGTTCTTCACCAGGAAATTTGTTCCGTTGGCACTTTGGGTTGGCTCTTGTTTCAAAACTTTGGAACCGACAATGTTGATGTAAGTTCCAACTTCAGCTTCGTGTTGTTTGGTATGTATTTCAACATCGGCAATGGCGGCAATCGAAGCGAGTGCTTCGCCACGAAATCCCATTGTCCGAATTGAAAACAAGTCGTTTGCTGACCGTATTTTTGAGGTTGCATGGCGTTCAAAAGCCATTCGGGCATCTGTTTCAGACATGCCACAGCCGTTGTCGCTCACTTGAATTAGTGTGCGGCCGGCATCTTTGATATTTATGGTTATTTGGGTTGCTCCGGCATCGATCGCATTTTCAACCAATTCTTTGACTACAGACGCAGGTCGTTGGATTACTTCACCCGCTGCAATTTGGTTGGCTACCGCGTCGGGGAGCAGTTGAATAATATCAGGCACAGAGTTGCTTTAAAATTTTAAAATCAGGTAAACAGCAAGCGACAGAATCAGAATAAAGAAAATCAGCCGTGTGTTCGACTTGCGACGCGATTCTTCCGCTGATTTTGAAAAACCGCCCATGGTATTACGAAATTGACCGCGGATATTAGCCCGGTGATTCGGATCCCATTCTTTTTTTTCATTCATTCCCAACTCAGCCTTAATGCGATCTTCCCGATCTTTCAGCTCCTCCTTTTCCTGGTCATAATACCGCGTGGTGATATTAAACCTTTTGGCCCTGGGTGTATGGAAAAACTTTCCAATCATAGTTTCTAGTTTATTAGAGTGACCCGCAAAAGTACAAAAATCACAACAGATCAAGAAGTCCTAATTGTTAAAGGATGTCAACTTTTTACCTGTTGTCCTTCAAATGGTTTTACGGGCAATCAGTTATCTTCGTTCAGCCTGCCTCCACATTTCTTACAGTAGAGGGCGTCGTTGTCATGTTGGTCGTACAAACAGTGCGGACAAACCTGGGTGTTTGTATCACGGGAACCCCGTATGATCTCAGAGGTTACAATGCCTGTAGGGACGGCAATTATAGCGTATCCAACAATCATAACGAAGCTGGCCAGTAATTGTCCTGTCGGGGTTTCGGGAGATATATCGCCGTAGCCAACCGTTGTCATGGTTACAATAGCCCAGTAGATACTCGCTGGAATGCTTTTAAAACCGTGTTCTGGTCCTTCAATCAGATACATCAGTGTTCCAACAATAATGACTAGATTGACCACGAAAAAGAAGAAGACAAATATTTTTTCGCGACTAGACCAGAGTGCTTTGCCCAGGTTTTGACCGGCTTGCGTGAAACGACTGAGCTTTAAAATCCGAAACACCCGCAACAAACGAATTGCACGGATCACCATCAGGCTATGGCTGCCAACGACGATTAGACTCAGGTAAGTCGGTAAAACAGCAAGCAAGTCGATAATACCATAGAAGCTGAGGATGTAAGTCCATGGTTTTCGAACAACTGCAATCCGTAAAATATACTCGATACTAAAAAAGATAGTGATGACCCATTCCAGTATGTGCAGGGTTTCACCGTATTGCTGATTAATACCGACAACACTTTCGAGCATAACCAAAACGATGCTGGCTAAAATAATGAGTAAAAGCACTACGTCGAATGCTTTTCCGGCAGGTGTGTCGGCTTCAAAAATAATTTCGTAAAGTTTTTTTCTGAGACTCATGGATAGATTGGATCGGGTTGAATGCTTAAAGATAAGAAATCAGCTCTAAAATTAGAGATCAGCAAAAAAGCTTCTTTTGGCGAAGGACTTGCTATTTATTGTTAATCGACGTAAATTTAAATAAACTGATTCAACCTAACTCCTAAACTCATGATGATCAAAACTTTTGCTTCGGCCGTTCACGGGATTGATGCGACTACTATTACGGTTGAGACCGACGTTTCTCAAGGGATCCGGTTTTCGCTTGTCGGGCTACCCGATAATGCCGTCAAGGAAAGCCAGCAACGCATTGAAGCAGCTCTGCGCTTGAATAGTTACAAATGGCCACGTCAAAAAATTATTATCAACATGGCTCCTGCCGATTTGCGTAAGGAAGGATCATCGTACGATTTACCGCTGGCCATTGCCGTCTTGGCTGCTTCAGAGCAAATATCTTCCGAAAAATTGGAAAAGTTTGTGTTGATGGGCGAATTGTCGCTGGATGGCACGCTCCAACCCATTAAAGGTGCCTTGCCAATCGCGATAAAAGCACGGGAAGAGGGTTTTGAAGGATTTATCCTGCCGGTGCAAAATGCGCGCGAAGCAGCAGTCGTTGATCAACTTAAGATTTATGGAGTTGAGAACATTACGCAGGTTGTCGATTTCTTCAATGAGGAAAGCGAACTGGAAGAGACGGTCGTCGATACCCGGGAGGAGTTTTACAAGATGTTGAATGCATCTGATGTTGATTTTTCGGATGTGAAAGGGCAGGAGAATGTTAAGCGGGCATTGGAGATTGCCGCTGCCGGTGGGCATAATGTGATCATGATTGGGCCTCCTGGTGCGGGGAAAACCATGTTGGCAAAACGGATACCAACCATTTTGCCGCCTTTCACGCTTCATGAGGCATTGGAGACAACCAAAATTCATTCGGTGGTTGGGCGAATAGACAAGGAGACTTCGCTAATGACTGAACGGCCATTTAGAAGCCCGCACCACACGATTTCAGACGTTGCGCTTGTTGGTGGCGGCACTTATCCGCAGCCGGGGGAGATTTCATTGGCTCATAATGGAGTGTTATTTTTAGATGAGTTGCCGGAATTTAAGAGAACGGTTTTGGAAGTCATGCGACAGCCTTTGGAAGATCGGAAGATAACCATTTCACGAGCGAAGTTTTCAGTGGAATATCCAGCCAGCCTGATGTTGGTCGCCTCAATGAATCCCTGCCCTTGTGGCTATTACAATCACCCAACCAAAGAATGTGTTTGCGGCCCCGGCATGGTTCCAAAGTATTTGAATAAAATTTCGGGTCCATTGTTGGACAGAATCGATATTCATCTGGAGGTAGTGCCCGTTCCGTTTAAAAAGTTGTCTGAACTTAATGAGACGGAAGGGAGTCAGGTTATTCGGGAGCGGGTTATTCATGCCCGTCAAATTCAATCAGAACGCTATAACGGAATGGACGGTATTTTTTGCAACGCGCAAATGTCGTCGCGCCAAATTCGGGACTATGTGCACTTGGATTCAACCAGCAATACTTTGTTGAAAAATGCGATGGAGCGACTTGGCTTATCGGCTCGTGCTTACGATCGCATTTTACGGGTAGCCCGGACCATAGCCGACCTGGAGAATTCCGAAACAGTCGAAAGCCCGCATATTTCCGAAGCAATTCAGTATCGCAGTCTTGACAGGGAGAGCTGGGGAAGTTAGTCGTTCAGTGCTATGTGAAAAGCAGCTGAGCGAGATTTCCAATTCGGTCTAATTTTTGATAGTAATTAGTTTACATCATTGTTAATATTTATATTTTAGTGCATCTAAAAAATAGTATCACCCAAGCCAAATAAAATTGCCATGAATCGTATCATTCGCTATCCCCTTATTTTATCCATTTTTTTAATCTTATTTGCCTCTTGCGGCGAGAAAAAATCAAAGCAATCTGCGACGGTTGATAGTGGCTACACACAGTTTGTTCGGAGTTATACGAGCGGGGTTATTTCGTGCAAAGCTCCAATTCTGGTCGAGTTTAATCAAGATCCATTACATCCGGAGCAGCCGGGTGTCGATGTATCAGGCGATTTAATCAGTCTTTCACCGAACGTGAAGGGGCGGGTTCAGTGGGTTGATGATCATACGCTGGCTTTCCTGCCCGATGAACGAATGAAATCGGATGCTGAATATACCGTGAATGTTGCTCTGAGCAAAGTGCTGGCGGTGCCCGAAAAATATAAGGCAATGCAATTTGTTGTGAAAACCATCAAGCAGTCTTTCAGTTTAAACAGTCTGGGTGTTAAGGCATATGATAATCAGAATCTTAAAATCCAATATTTGTCTGGTGTTGTGTACACGGCAGATTATGGCGATCAAAAAAGCATTGAATCAATTGTTCGGATTAAAAAGGACGGTCAGTCAATACCGGTAATTTGGGAGCATGATGCCGACGGAAAGAAACATACTTTTCGGGCGGATAGTCTGGTTAGAACAGCTAATGCTCAGAAGCTTTTGGTGAAGTGGGATGGTCAATCGATTGGAGATGATAAGCGAGGTGAAGAAGAAGTCGAATTGCCGGCTTTGGATGTTTTTAAAGTTGTGGACGTTCGGGTAATTCAGCAACCCGAGCAATATCTGTTGGTGCGCTTTTCCGATCCGCTGTTGGCTAATCAGAATATGGAAGGACTGGTTACTATTGATAAGATTGACAAATTACGTTTCCAACTCGAAAACAACGAACTGAAAGTATATTTGCCTTCGCGGTTGGCAGGCGATCATGAAGTCTATATTTCGGGAGGAATTCGCAATGCCTTAAACTTTAAGTTGAAGGAGTCGACCAGCATGCAAATACGGTTCGAAGATTTGAACCCTGCTGTTCGCCTTGTTGGCAAGGGAACGATCGTGCCGTCATCGAATGAGTTAATTTTTCCTTTTGAAGCTGTCAATCTGAAAGCCGTTGATCTTCGTATTATTAAGATTTTCACCAATAATATCCACCAGTTTTTTCAGCAAAATAATTACGGCGAGAATTCGGAACTTAAACAGGTTGGGCGGTTGGTTTACCAACAACGAATTGATTTGAATGTTGCATCGTTCGCCGAACTGAAAAACTGGAGTACCTATCATGTTGATCTGACCAAACTCATCCAGATTGAACAGGGAGCCATCTACCGGGTGCAGTTGCGTTTCAATAAAGATTATTCGCTATATGGCTTGGAACAAATGTCTGAAGCTACACAGGTTTCGCCGGTTGACCAGTGGAAGGCGGAGCAGGAGCAGAATGAGGAGATGGCAGAGTGGGATCAACCGGGATGGTACTCGGATTATTATTACCCGGATGGCTATGAATGGCGCGAACGCGAAAATCCGGATCACGTTTCATATTTCAATTCGCGTCGGTTTGTTGCCCGAAATCTGTTTGCGACCAACTTGGCAGTGATTGCTAAGAGTGGATCAAATGAAACGATGAACTTCGCAGTGACCAACTTGAAAACGACTGAGCCGGAATCCGGCGTTACGCTCAAGATATACAACTTTCAGAAGCAGCTGATGGAGACGCTGACAACTGGCGCGAATGGTTTGGCTAAAGTAAAATTGAAAAACAAGCCCTTCTTGTTGGTCGCCGAGAGAAACGGACAGTTTGCCTATCTGCGACTGGATGATGGTTCTTCGTTGTCGCTCAGTAATTTCGATGTGACCGGAAGTGTGGTTCAGAAAGGAATTAAAGGCTATGTATATGGTGAACGGGGTGTTTGGCGTCCCGGTGATCAGATTTTTCTCACCTTCATTTTAGAAGATAAACAAAATAATTTGCCGGATAGTCACCCGGTCATTTTTGAGCTGATCAACCCCAAAGGACAAACAATTAGCCGGCAGGTGAAAACCTCCGGCACCAGCGGGTTCTATTGTTTTACCACAGCAACCGAACCTGAAGCGCCCACGGGTAACTGGACTGCTGTGTTGAAAGTTGGTGGACAAAGCTTCCGGCAGCGCATCAAGGTGGAAACGGTAAAACCCAATCGTCTGAAAATTGATTTAAAATTTGAAGCCGATCCTCTTTGTATTAATCAGGAAAATGCAATCGGTAGCCTGAAAACGGTTTGGTTGCATGGAGGGACGGCTAAGAATCTGAAAGCGCAGATTTCGCTCAGTTTCTCGAGAGCCAAGACAACTTTCAAAGGCCTATTCAACTATGTTTTTGACGACCCGGCAAAGAATTTTTATGCCGAGGAACAACCAATTTTTGATGGTAACGTGGACGAAAAAGGGGTTGCTGCTATTCGGTTCAAATTACCTCAAATGACATCCGCGCCGGGGATGCTTAATGCACATTTCAATACCCGGGTTTATGAGGAAACCGGCGATTTCAGTATCGACGTGCAAACGGTTCCTTATGCACCTTACGCATCGTTTGTGGGCGTTAAACTTCCGGCTTCCGATTCTAATTGGTACAAAACCGACACCTCATATCCACTCGATATTGTAACGGTCGACCAAAAAGGGAATAAAATTGATCGAAAAGGTCTGGAAGTGACCGTCTATAAGGTGGATTGGCATTGGTGGTGGGATTCGGGAGAAGACAATCTGGCCCGCTACGTTAATAATTCCTACAAAAAGCCGGTGATGCGGACCGTGGTCAATACCGTGAATGGGGTAGCCAATCTTTCGCTTAAAATCAAATACTCCGATTGGGATGATGATGGGCGCTATCTCATCCATGTGAAAGATCCTGAAAGCGGACACAGCACTGGCCTTACTGCCTATTTCTCGAAATGGGGATATTGGGCTGCCGATGGCATGCAGGGAGCAGCGACCATGTTATCTTTTAAAACCGATAAGGAAAAATATAACGTGGGTGAAAAAGTGACAGTCACCATTCCTTCGGGTAAAAACGGCAAAGCACTGGTGAGCATTGAAAACGGCTCGGATGTGCTGGATTTGTTTTGGGTGGATACAAAAGAAAAGAATACCAATTTCACCTTCGATACTAAGTCGGAAATGGCGCCTAATGTGTTCGTTCATATTTCGCTCATTCAGCCGCATGCACAAACGGAGAATGATGCACCAATTCGTTTGTATGGCGTTGTTCCTGTTCTGGTTGAAGACCCGAACACGCACTTGTCGCCTGAGATTAGCATGGCGGATGAGCTGGCTCCTGAAAAAGAGTACGAGGTAAAAGTGTCGGAAAAGGAAGGCAAAAAGATGACTTACACTTTAGCGGTAGTTGACGAGGGGTTGTTGGACTTGACACGTTTTAAAACACCTGAGCCATGGCCGGCATTTTATGCCCGCGAAGCGTTGGGGGTGAAAACCTGGGACTTTTACGACGATGTGATTGGGGCCTATGGCGCCCGTTTGGAACGCGCTTTTGCCGTTGGTGGGGATGAAAATCTGGCGGCTGCAAAACGGAAAAAAGTAAACCGATTCAAACCGGTTGTTTCATTTATTGGTCCCTTCACGCTTGAGAAAGGAAAAACAAACAGCCATAATCTGCAAATGCCCAATTATGTTGGTGCTGTTCGGGTGATGGTTGTTGCCGGCGAAAACGGAGCGTACGGGAACACGGAGAAATCAGTGAAAGTACTGAAGCCGCTCATGTTGTTGGCAACGCTTCCGCGCGTACTTGGGCCGGGCGAAGAGGTAAAATTACCCGTTAACGTGTTTGCCATGAAACCGGAGGTGAAGAATGTAAAAGTCAGTATTCAAACAAACGAACTATTGACGCCCGTTGACGGAAGTACACAGCAGGTTCAGTTTACGGAGGTGGGTGATCAAATTGCCGGATTTAAATTGAAGGTAGCCGAAAAAACCGGAGTGGGAAAAGTTATTGTAACCGCCGAAAGCGCTAGTTTCAAAGCGAGCTATGAGATCGAAATTGAAGTGCGGCCCTCAAATCCACGCGTGGTAAATCTGCAGGAAAAAGTGGTTGAGCCGGGGAAAAACTGGGATGTAGCGGTTGCCGCACCGGGAATGGAAGGAACCAACAGTGCCCGGCTGGAACTATCAACGATGCCGCCGATTGACTTAAGTCGTCGACTGAACTTCCTGATTAGCTATCCACATGGTTGCATTGAACAGGTGACCTCGGGCGTTTTTCCACAACTGATGCTCAATCGACTGACGACCGTTTCGGACGAGCAGAAGCAGAGTATCGAAAGTAATATTCGCGAAGCGCTGAATAAGTATACCCGCTTTCATACCTCCGACGGTGGCTTTGGTTATTGGCCGGGAAATCGTTATTCGTCGGAATGGGGAACAAACTATGCCGGTCATTTTATGCTGAAGGCTGAAGAGGCTGGTTATAGTCTTCCTTTTGGCATGAAGGACAAATGGCTGAACTACCAAAAAAATGCGGCCCGCAACTGGCAACGATCCGACAGAGCTTATCAACGCTCGGAGCTCATTCAGGCTTATCGTTTGTACACGTTGGCTTTGGCACAATCGCCCGATTTTGGTGCGATGAACCGTTTGCGCGAAGAAAATAATCTGGATCAGTTGGCGCAATGGCGATTGGCAGCTGCCTACGCGGTAGCTGGTCAGCCCGAAGTCGCGAAGAAAATAGTCCGAAATTTAAGTAAAAGCATCAAGCCCTTCCGGGAACTTTCGTATACTTTTGGATCTGATGTTCGTGACAAAGCGATGATTTTGGAAACATTGGTGCTGTTGAATAACCAGACTGAGGCGTTCCCATTAGTCACCGAGCTTTCAGAGGAACTATCGTCCGATGAATGGATGAGCACGCAAACGACTGCTTATGCGTTACTGGCTATCTCCGAATTTGCAGGAGAGGGTAAGCTGGAGGATAATCCACTAAAAGCGGAGGTTGCTTATAATGGAGAAGCTGCTCAATCAGTTTCATCCACCACTCCTGTTTGGCAAGGCGAAGTAAGTTTAACGAATAATAAAACAGCCAGGGTGACGGTTGAAAACCAAACCGAGAAAGTGATGTATGGCAGGATAACGACCGATGGTATTCCGGTTGCCGGCGATACAACTTCAACCCAAAGCAACCTATATATGAATGTGCGTTACACTGACATGCAAGGGCAAGGGCTCGATCCGGCAAAGCTGATTCAAGGAACTGATTTTGTGGCAGAGGTTAGCATTCAAAATCCGGGACAGCGGGGTGTTTATAAAGAAATGGCGCTGACCTCGATTTTTCCTTCAGGTTGGGAGATCATCAACAGCCGGCTGAATGACGTTGACAGTCTTTTGAAAAGTGATGCCTTCGACTACCAGAATATTCGCGACGACCGGGTATTGACCTATTTTGAGTTGAATCCAAATGAAAAGAAAACGTTCCGCATCCTGTTGAATGCGGCTTATGAAGGGCGATTCTATCTGCCTTCTGTTCAGTGTGAAGCGATGTACGATAACCGTATTAACTCCCGCAAACCCGGTAAGTGGGTCGAGGTGGTGAAGTAGCCAGCAAGAGGAATAGCGATTCTGTAACAACTTTAGAAAGTCGTATTATTGAGATTTAGCTTGATGAATAAAGTGCTGGAAAAGATAAAACCAAAACACTGGTTTGGTGCTGTCATTTTGATGGCAGTTTCTCTGTTTTGGTGGGTCAGTTTGCCGTCATCTTTATTTTCTGACCCAACATCAACCGTGATCGAAAGCCGGGATGGCGAACTTTTAGGTGCCCACATTGCCGCTGACGGGCAGTGGCGGTTCCCGGAGGTTGAGGCCGTCCCTGGAAAATATAAGACCTGTGTGTTAGCTTTCGAGGATCGGCGGTTTTATTATCACCCTGGTTTCAACCCGGTCTCATTAGTCCGGGCGTTGGTGCAAAATGTACTGCATGGGCATGTGGTGAGCGGCGGTAGTACCATCACCATGCAGTTGATGCGGCTTTCCCGAAAAGGCAAAGCTCGTACGATTTGGCAAAAACTAATCGAGCTGATGTTGGCGGTTCGGGCCGAGCTTTCCTATTCAAAAGAAGAATTGCTGAAATTGTATGTCTCGAATGCGCCGTTTGGGGGCAATGTGGTTGGTTTGGATGCTGCTTCGTGGCGCTACTTTGGACGGCGGGCTGAAGATCTCTCCTGGGCCGAATCGGCTACTTTGGCTGTTTTGCCCAATGCGCCATCACTGATTTATCCGGGTAAACAAAATGAGCTTTTGCTGCAAAAACGAAACCGGCTGCTGAATCTTTTGTACAAGCGTGGGAAACTGGATGAAACGACACTAAACCTGGCTAAGTTGGAGCCGCTGCCTCAGCATGTCTATGCGATTCCCCAAGCTGCACCGCATTTGCTCAATCGGATTCTGAAAGAACACGAAGGTGACCGGATTCAGACGACAATTGATCGCTCGCTGCAGCGTCATGTAAACGAATTGGTGAGGCAGCATTTGGTGAGTCTGAAAGCAAATGAAATTCATAATGCCGCCGTGTTGGTTATGAATGTGGACCGGGGGGAAGTGTTAGCTTATGTCGGTAATTCGCCCGACCGGGGAAAAGGGCAGCATGGCGAGCAAGTGGATGTAATTGCGGCGGAGCGAAGTTCGGGGAGCATCCTGAAGCCCTTTTTGTATGCCGCGATGCAGGATGACGGCCTAATTTTGCCGTACACGCTAATCCCGGATATTCCAACCCAGATTGGCGGCTTCAGTCCGCAAAATTTCAACCTGCAATTCGAGGGCGCAGTTCCGGCGGCCATGGCCTTGTCCAAATCACTCAATATTCCGGCCGTGCGCATGTTGCGCGATTTTGGCGTCGATCGGTTTTATACGGTGTTAAAAAAGCTTCATTTTTCCAGCATAGATCAACCGGCCAGTCACTACGGGTTGTCACTTATTTTGGGTGGGGGGGAAGTGAAGTTGTGGGATCTGGCCGGCGCTTATTCTTCCCTGGCCCGTTTACTCTTGCATTATGAAGAGTACGATGGGGCTGCCTTCCAAAACGATTTTCGCCTGCCGAGCTATCAAGCTAAAACGTACTCGAAAGAAGAAGTGTTGGACACACCAATCTCAGCTGGCTCAGCATGGCTGGTTTTCGATGCTTTGCTGAAAGTAAACCGGCCCGACGAAGAGTCGGGTTGGGAGTCGTTTGCTTCTACCCGGCAAGTGGCCTGGAAAACAGGAACCAGTTTTGGTTTTCGCGATGGCTGGGCTGTTGGTGTAGACCGGAATTACCTGGTTGCTGTGTGGTGTGGTAACGCCGATGGTGAAGGTCGTCCCGGGCTGACAGGTACCTCTGCTGCAGCTCCGCTGATGTTTGATGTTTTTAACTTGCTTCCGTCCGGGAAATGGTTTACGCAGCCGGTTGATCAGATGGCGCAAATTCCGGTTTGTCATCTGAGTGGTTACCGGCCGGGGAGTTATTGCGATCAGGTCGATTCGGTTTGGATAATGCAAAAAGGATTGAATACCAAAGCTTGTCCGTTTCACCGTTTGGTGCATCTCGATCCTTCCGGTCGTTGGCAGGCTACGACCAACTGTTTTTTTGCCGATGAATTACTGCACCAATCCTGGTTTGTATTGCCTCCGGTTATGGAATGGTATTACAAGCGGCGCAACCCGTTTTACAAATCGTTACCACCTTTTATGCCGGGATGTTCAACTGAAATACAAGCCGTGATGGAAATGATTTATCCGCAAGAGAGTAATCAGGTTTTTGTGCCCGTTCAGCTGGATGGAAAACCGGGGCAAGTGATTCTCGAAGTGGCGCATTCGTCACCCAATGCTACGATCTACTGGCATTTGGATAACACATATTTGGGGCAAACGGGTGGAAAGCATCAATTGCCGATTAGTCCTGAAGAGGGAGAGCATCTTTTAAGTTTAGTGGATGATCAGGGAAATACGCTGAGTAAGAAAATTACGGTTGTTAAAAAAAGAATAAAATTGCAGTAAGAATTGAACCATTGTGCTTTGCTTGAGGTTTGAGTCTTGTAGCTTGAAATTTCAAGCGGGTATTCGTTCAATTTGGCTTGCAAAACAGTTGACAGAACGGTATCTTTTCAAAAATTTATTGAATTCGTGTGGCTCACAACAACTTTTTACAATTGGCAGGGTTACACATTTAAGTTGTAAATAAAAAGATATGGTTGATAGATTGTCTGATCCTATCGGGCGGTTGATGGGACTTCGTTATAAGTCGCATCCCTGGCATGGTGTCTCAATTGGCCCAGGAGCCCCCGAAAAGTTAGTTGCTTTTATTGAAGTAGTGCCAACTGATACTGTAAAGTATGAAATAGACAAAGACAGTGGCTATTTGCGTCTCGATCGTCCCCAAAAATATTCCAATGTTGTTCCGGCTCTTTATGGGTTTATTCCGCAAACATTTTGTGGCGACTCAGTTGGTCAATATTGTATGGATAAAACTGGTAAAACCGGTATTCGTGGTGATGGCGACCCTATCGATATTTGTGTGCTTACGGAAAAAGATATCACACATGGGGATATTCTGGTGCATGCACGTCCGATTGGTGGTTTCCGGATGATTGACGGGAACGAGGCTGATGATAAAATTATCGCCGTTTTAAATAACGACGTGGTCTATGAAGGTTACAAAGATGTGAGCGATCTGCCGGCAGTTGTTGTCGAGCGATTAAAGCATTACTTTTTAACCTACAAAGATATGCCCGGAAAAGATAAGGATACCGAAATTACCCATCTGTACGGGGCAAATGAAGCTTATACGGTCATTAGGAAATCGATGGATGACTATCAAAAAAGATTCGACAACTTAGGTAAGTTGCTCTATTAATAAAATACGAAAGGCCGGATCAACCGGCCTTTCGTATTTTATATGGAGATATTTATTTTCGAAGCTCAATTACTCGCATTTGCATTGTTGTTTTTTATTGTGCGCTTGCGATCAAGGTTGATTTCCTTGCTGTCGTTGTTTTTTGTGATAGTAGCCTTGTTGTCGCAAGTGCCATCGCCATAGTCGAGTGTGAAAACTAATTCACCGTTGGTCTGGATATCGATCTGGCCACTTACAAAATAACTGCAGTCCAGCTTGGCAGTTAGTGGATCAACTATCGTTTTTGAATAGGTCATCCCCTCGGATGTTGTATCGGTAATTGAACCTGTTATCTGCAGAATGTTGTCATCCGAGACATCGGGCGTATCAAAGCCTGCAATAAACGATCTTGTTTTTTCCTGAACGCGTTTAATCCAAAATCCATCGGACCATGTAAAGGTCAAATCGGAACTCGCAGAGAAACCGTAAACCCCGTTTTGACCTCCCTGAAAGGTGATAACCAGCGTGCCGCTGACCTGAATGTCGTCAATCACGAAATTTTCAAAAGTTATTGTTTGGGTGGCACCTTCGTCCATCCAAGAGCTAGTTTTATAAATGTAAACGATGCCGCTGATGTCATGTTCGCGTTTCCCCTTGCAGCCATCCTGATAGTCTATCGTTACGGTTTGTGGAAACCGGGCCTCCGTTTCGCGGCCGACTGATATGGTCGGACAAATAGGTTTGGCTTTGGTAATCAGTCCGTCCAGTATTTCTGAACTGGCAGAAATCACATCAATATTCACCTCAATCGCCTCTGTGAGCATATCAATCTCACTTTCGGTATAAGCTAATTGAAAACTTTCTTCTGTAATTTGAGGGAGGTTTTCTTCATCCTCTTCTCGTTGGATGTCTTTATGACATGATGCAAGACTTAAAGCCAACAAAACCAACAGGTAGATCTTTTTCATGTTTTGTGTTTATCGAATTTTCAATTTCAATAGCAAGTAACGACTATTTTTTTGTTTAGTTACATTGTTGTTTTATATTTTTAAGCAGTTTTATATCAAGTTGATGGTCTTTCGATTGATTGAGGTGGTTTTGTAAAGTTTGGAGAGTGTGCAGAATTGTTCAACCACTGCGAAGTGAACTTATTTTCAGAACGAAACAAAGCGGGAGCTTCTTTTTAGAGCAACAATGATTTTTCCGGAAGTCTTAGTTCGTCCGGAAATTTAAGGATAGTGAATTACAGGCAGTCTCTCTATTTGGCTTATTTGCGAATCAAGTTAATGTACGAATACTTGAAGTTGTTTTTTTCGTCTTGTAAGTCTTCCCGGGATTCTTCATCCCAGTCTTTTTCATTGAGCACCCTTAAAAAGGTATCAGCCTCGAAATCGCGATGTACTTTAGTGAGGTATATTTTCGCGCAGATGGGGTAAAATTGTTCGTAAATAGTACCACCGCCAATGACAAAAGCTTCAGCTTCATCCTTTACTTTTTCAAGTGCTGCTTCGATTGAGTTTACAGTTTCACAGCCTTCGAATTGGATGTTCGGATCACTTGTAATAACAATGTGTCGGCGGTTAGGTAGCGGCCATTTGGGAAGCGAAAGCAGTGTCTTCCGTCCCATGATGATCGCGTGTCCGCTTGTAATGTTTTTGAACCGTTTCAGATCTCCCGGAAGATGAAAAAGCAGATCGTTGTTTTTACCGATCGCTCCATTTTGCGCCATGGCAACGATCATGGAAATATTTTGATGGATCATAGTGATTAAGCATTGGAAAGGGCTTCACCAATGTGAAACCCTTTGAATATTTATACTGAAACTTTTCCCGGAATATGGGGGTGCGCTTCGTAGTTGATCAATTCAAAATCTTCAAACTTAAAGTCGAAGATAGATTTTACTTCCGGGTTGATTTTCATTTGCGGAAGAGATTTGGGGTCTCGCGTCAATTGAAGTTTCACTTGTTCCAGGTGGTTTTGGTAGATATGTACATCCCCGCCGGTCCACACAAAATCACCGGGTTTTAGTCCGCAAACCTGGGCCATCATCAAAGTCAGCAAGGCGTAGGATGCAACATTGAAAGGAACGCCCAGAAACACGTCGCAACTGCGTTGGTACAATTGGCATGATAGTTTTCCGTCGGCTACATAAAATTGGAAAAGCAGGTGGCAGGGTGGAAGCGCCATTTGGTCAACTTCGCCGACGTTCCAGGCACTCACAATATGGCGTCTCGAATTCGGGTTGTTTTTCAGCGAATTAACAACGTACGATATCTGGTCAATATGGCGACCATCCGGAGTTGGCCACGACCGCCATTGGTATCCGTAAACATGGCCTAAATCGCCGTTTTCGTCTGCCCATTCGTTCCAGATACGTACGCCATTGTCGGTGAGATATTTAATATTGGTATCTCCCGCCAAAAACCACAGCAATTCGTGAATGATTGATTTGAGGTGCAGTTTTTTGGTCGTAAGGACCGGGAATCCTTCTTCCAGGTTAAAACGCATTTGATGACCAAAAACACTGATTGTCCCCGTTCCTGTACGGTCGCTTTTTTCAGTTCCGTTTTTTAGGACATGATCCAGTAAATCAAGATATTGCTTCATGGTGAATGTGTGATTTCAACGAATATTAAGATGCCTTTTTCGAGTGGGCAAGATACATTTTTTAGCTGAAGGAGTAAAGTCCCTTTTGCAATCTGGAGCTAAATATATGGACACAAAAGAAGCGCGTAGGTTGATTACGCGCTTCACCAAAGGGTTCTAGGGAAATCGTATTATTCAAATATCTCCTGTTCTGCAACAAACCCTTCAGAAAGAACTGTCATCCGAATGTTCTGCTTATTCACCACCTGTCCGTCAAGCAGAATAGCCGGAACAAGTCGGTGCCCGTTGTTAACGGTGAAACTCATGTTGTCGGATGGCTTTTTACCTTTTGCCATTTTAATCGCTGCATCAGCAGCATTGTAGGCGAGTGATTCAATTGGTTTATATACGGTGATAGTCTGTGTGCCGAGAAGAATATTCCGAATGGCGCCAATATCTGCATCTTGCCCTGCAACCAATACTTTCCCAGCCAGGTCTTTTTCCTGTAATGCCTTAATGGCACCACCGGCAAGGGCATCATTTCCGGCAATTATGGCATCGACTGTTTCTCCTTTGTCCAGAATTCCTTTTACCATGTCATAACCGTCTTCCTCATCCCAATGGTCGACAAATTTGCTGCCAACAATCCGAATATCGCCTTTGTCGACTAGCGGTTGAAGGACATTCATCCATCCCAGGTATAGTTGATAAGAGTTGTTATCGGATGTAGGTCCGCCAATTAGCACATAGTTTCCGCTTGGGCTGACTGTTGTCAGAAAATTGGCCTGATCCTCGCCAACCTTGATATTGTCGGTAGAGACATAGAAGTCGATGTCGCAGTCCCGTATTAAACGGTCGTAAGAGATGACTGGTATATGTCTGTTATTCGCCATTTTTACAATTCCTGCAGCAACAACCATATCTACAGGAATAATGACTAAAACATCAACATCGTTGTTGATTAGCTCCAACGCTTGTTGAAACTGAACATCAGGATCTGAATCAGCTATTTTTACAATAACTGTCCCTTTGTTTTCTTCCACTTTCTCGACGAAAGCGTCGCGGTCTTTTACCCAGCGTTCCCTGGCAATTGTATCCATCAGTAAACCGATTTCAGGTTTTTGTTTACAACCGGCAAGAAGCAAGAAGACCAGAAGGATCTGAAATACAAATGAGATTTGCTTCATAACGGAGAGATTTTGATTAATACTACTTTCCGATACGAAGTATAAAACAAATATGTTAAGACTTTAAAAACATCATAATTCTTGTAACCTCTTTGAAAAAGGTATATTGGATGTTGAATCGCCTGTCAGGCTAGCAGTTCAGGATTGCGGATAAATTTGATTTGCGAAGTGAATAATGGATTATCAATATGATACTTTATAATATCCTGCTAGCCCAAAATCATCCCGACAATCGTTGCCGACATGAGCGAAGCCAGTGTTCCTGCAAGTAAAGCATACATGCCGAATTTCGATAAGATGACCCGTTTGCCGGGAGCCAGCGCCCCAATTCCACCAATCTGAATCCCAATGGAAGCGAAGTTGGCAAAACCACATAGAATGTAGGTGGCCATGATTATTGATTTTTGATCGAAGAATGCACCTGCTGATTTTAAGTCCGACAGGCTGATGTATCCAATAAATTCAGTCAGAATGAGTTTTTCACCCAACAATCGTCCTACAAGCATAATGTCCTGTTGGCAAATTCCAATCAACCACATGACCGGGGCAAACAAGTATCCCAACAGAAATTGAAGGGATAATTCGGTAAATCGGCCATCGGTTCCATTGGCGATCATTTCATTGAGTCCGGAAAGTGAGCCCACAAATCCGAAAATATAATTGACCATGGCAATTAAGGCCAAAAAAGCTAAAAGCATACCGGCTACATTAACTGCCAGTTTTAGTCCTTCACTGGTTCCGTTGGTGATCGCATCGAGCACGTTGCTGCCGATTTTATCTTTGCTGACTTCGACATCCTGGTTGACTTTTTCGGTGTTTGGAACGAGAATTTTTGAGAAAATAACTGCTGCTGGTGCTGCCATAACTGATGCTGTGAGTAGATGCTTGGCAAACTCCAGGCGCAACACCGGGTCATTACCGCCCAGCATGCCGATGTAGGCCGCCAAAACGCCACCAGCTAAAGTTGCCATTCCTCCGGTCATAACCAGCATGATTTCAGAGTTATTCATTTTCGACAAATAAGCTTTAATCATCAATGGCGATTCGGTTTGCCCTAGAAAAATGTTTCCGGCAACCGACAGTGATTCGGCACCCGACAACTTTAATAATCGGGTAAACACCCATGCCAATGCCCAAACCACCCGTTGAATGATTCCCCAGTAAAAAAGAAGACTGGTTAAGGCCGAAAAGAAAACGATGGTTGGAAGAATTTGGAAGGCGAAAATCATTCCGAAGCTGGAGCTATCTGCTAAAGAACCAAATAGGAATTCGCTCCCCACCTTGGTGAAGTCCAGAATTTTGACGAAAATCTTGCCAAAAAACTCAAACCCAAGCCGGATAAAAGGCACATATAAGACTCCGATAGCGAGAATAATTTGAAAGGCCAGGCCAATCAGGACTGTTTTCCAGGGAATATTCCTGCGGTCCTTCGAGAACACCCAGCCGATGGCTATAAGAACCAACATCCCGATTAAGCCGCGTAATATCGTTATATAACTGAATGAATGCTTTCGTTCTTTAGACAGTAGGATGTTTGAAGTTGCCATCTTGGCTGGCGTTGGGCTAACTTCTGCTGTTTTTTCTTGAGCAGGACTTTGAAACACTTCATCAGCTGTGCTGATCGAATCTGATTGGGGTGTCGCATATGCGAATGTCGGAAACGAGCTGATTGATCCAATCAGCAAGATCAGCCATAGGGTGAGCTGTTTCATATGTCAGCAAATTATTTTTTTCGTCGGTTAATTTCATCCCTGATTCGGGAGGCCCGTTCGTAGTCTTCGTTGTTGATCGATTCATTCATCATGTCGGTCAGCTCGTTAACGGTATAACGTTCGAATTCAGACTCCGATTTGCTGCTACTGGTCGTGGCAATGTCACGGCCAAATTCGACTTCAGAAGGGCTTTCAGGATCTAAGATAATCCCTGCTTTTCGCAAAATTTCTTCTGTTGTATAAATTGGACATTTAAAACGAAGTGCCAAAGCGACAGCATCTGATGTTCTGGAGTCAATCCGGATTTCCTGAGTTCCCATTTCACAAACCAGTTCCGAAAAGAAAATACCTTCTTCCAGTTTGTAAATGATAACTTCGGAGATGTTGATATCGAAAGCAACAGCAATATTTTTAAATAAGTCGTGCGTTAACGGCCTTGGAGGTTTTAAACCTTCCAGCTGAATAGCAATAGCCTGGGCTTCAACCGGCCCTATAATAATCGGGATTCTTCGGTCACCGGTTTCTTCAGCCAATACTAAAGCGTAGGCCCCGGATTGTGTTTGACTGACAGACAAACCTAGAATGTTTAAACGAATTTTATGCATAAAATATCAAGCCTCGGAGGAATGTATGCAACAAATATAACAATTGTTTCAGGTATTGAAACCAAAAGCCTGGTATAATTGCTGTTGTTGAATAGCCTTCAACTTCATCATTCCGTTTTCTGAAATCTACGTATATTCGCGGTGATTTGTTAATCGACGATAGTTCAATTGATTGCAGCAGAGGGTGATTGCCGTTCTTTTTCGGAATGAAAAAATACGTTTGTTTGTTGAAAAATATTTGTAATCCTTTGGTTGTCATCAAAAAATATCTACTTTTGCAGTCCGAAAGTTTCGAGTAGGCTTGAAAAGTGGATTGTTATTTGTAATTGATCCCGCCTTCCGGACAAAATTATTAAACGTTCAGTATGTACGCTATTGTAGAGATTGCAGGACAACAGTTTCGTGTTGAAAAAGACAAAAAATTGTTCGTTCATCGCCTTGAAACAGCAGAAGGCGAAAGTGTAGAATTTGAGAAAGTTCTTTTGACAGACAACGACGGTACTATCGCTATCGGAACTCCGGTTGTAGAAGGTGCTAAAGTTAAAGCAAAAGTATTGGAACACCTGAAAGGTGAAAAAGTGATCATTTTCAAAAAGAAACGTCGTAAAGGCTACAAAAAGAAAAATGGTCACCGTCAGTACTTGACTCAGATTCAGATTGAAGAAATTATTGGATAACCCGAAAAACAATTATTAACCATGGCTCATAAAAAAGGTGTCGGTAGTTCGAAAAACGGACGCGAATCGGAAAGTAAACGACTTGGCGTAAAAATCTACGGCGGTCAGGTTTGCAAAGCTGGGAACATTTTAGTTCGTCAGCGCGGAACATCTCATCATCCTGGTAATAATGTCGGTATCGGAAAAGATCATACATTATTTGCCCTTATTGATGGTACTGTTGTTTTTAGAAAGAAAAGAGACAACAAATCGTATGTGTCTGTTGAACCCGTTGTGGAATTGGCAGTCAACTAAGACGATTTTAATCATACGTATTGAGAATCTCCTGTCTTGTTTGAGGCAGGAGATTTTTATTTTATACATTTGCCAAGCAAAAATTAGAATACAAAAATCATAACAGGTCAGCGACCGTAATATCTGTGCCTTATGCTCAATTTACGTTTTATCCAGGAAAACCCGGAATTGGTTATTGAAAAACTGAAGAAGAAGAATTTTGACGCTTCTGAGATTGTCGGAGAAATCAGCGAACTATATAAAAAGAAAAATGAAATTCAGTCGAGCGCCGACCAGGTGAAGGCTGAAATGAATAAACTCTCGAAGGAAATCGGACAGTTATTTCGCGAGGGAAAACAAGCTGAGGCCAATGTGGCAAAAGAACGTACTTCCGTTTTAAAAGATAGCATCAAACAACTGGATGAAGATTTTGCGAAAATTGACGAGCAGGTTTTCGAGTTGCAGGTTCAACTACCCAATATACCGTGTGATCTGGTTCCGGCAGGAAAGACCCCGGAGGATAATGAGATTGTAAAAACCGGTGGAGAAATGGTGGACTTGGGCGAAAACAAATTGCCTCACTGGGAATTGGCTTCAAAATACGACCTGATCGACTTTGAATTGGGTGTGAAACTGACCGGTGCTGGTTTTCCTGTTTATAAGGGAAAAGGATCGCGTTTACAGCGTGCTTTAATCAATTTCTTTTTAAATGAAGCGGTAGAAGCCGGTTACCTCGAAATTCAACCGCCATTGATGGTGAATGAAGACAGTGGCTTTGGTACCGGACAATTGCCCGATAAAGAAGGACAAATGTACCATGTAACCGAGGATAACCTGTATCTGATTCCAACAGCTGAGGTTCCGGTTACCAACTTGTACCGCGATGTAATTGTGGATGCAAAAGACTTACCAATTAAGAATACTGCTTACAGTGCTTGCTTTCGTCGCGAAGCCGGTTCGTACGGAAAAGATGTTCGCGGTTTGAACCGTCTGCATCAATTTGATAAAGTTGAGGTTGTGCAGGTTGCTCATCCGGATAAGAGTTACGCCATTTTGGATGAAATGGTTGCTCATGTTGAAGGTTTGGTTCAAAAGCTGGGATTGCCATACCGCATCTTGCGTTTGTGTGGTGGCGATATGAGTTTTACTTCAGCGTTGACTTACGACTTCGAAGTGTATTCTGCCGCTCAGGAAAAATGGTTGGAAGTGAGTTCGGTTTCAAACTTCGAATCGTTCCAGGCGAACCGTTTGAAATTGCGTTACCGCGACGAGCAAACCAAGAAGCCGGTTGTTGCGCACACCTTGAATGGAAGTGCGTTGGCGTTGCCGCGTATTGTGGCAGCCTTGCTTGAGAACAACCAGACTGCTGACGGTATTAAAGTACCTGAGGTTCTTGTTCCGTTCTGCGGTTTCGATACGATTAATTAGACAGAGTACGTTATACTATATAATATAGAGGCTGTCCATTGGGGCAGCCTTTTTTGTTTTTCGTGAGCCAGAAGTCGGAATATGCTGGCCGGGGCTCTGGTTTCACAAAAGAAGTTTGTATACGGTATTTTCGCTGGCTGGGTTTTGCTCCGGTTGTCAGCTGTGGTTATTTCGGAGAGTCGGTTTTGTTCCCGATGGCAGTTCGTGGTTTACCCGATGGTAGTTTTACTTCATGCGTCAGCCTTGTTCGTGCCGGAGGGGCGATTTCACTCCGAATGCCAGCGGTGGTCCTACCCGAGGGTAGTTTTTCGCTTCAGTTGTCAACTTTTGTCATACCCGAGCGTAGTTTGCGTTCCAAACGGCGGTAGTGGTCGCACCGAAGCTAAAGGATCTCTACTAATCGGATATCAAACGCCAACACCGCATAGGGAGGAATCTTATTCGACGTTCCTTTGCGTCCCCAGGCCAGGTCGGCAGGCACCCAAAATTTATAGCGACTACCCACACTCATGAGTTGCATTCCTTCCTGTAAGCCCTCAATCATTTCATTTAAGGCCACCTGGTCGGGCTTGTTTTGGCGGTAAGTATCCTCCAGTATTTTCCCGTCCAGTAATTGCGCTCGTTGATGCATCAGCACCGTTGAATATTCATCTGGTTTTGGACCATTGGTTTCTTCAACGACTAAATATTGCAGTCCGCTGCCGGTTTCAATCACACCTTCCTTTTGTCGGTTCTGAGCCAAAAAGTCGTCGCCCATTTTTCGGTGATGGCCGGCTGCTCCTTTACTTTTCTTTTTTGATTCCCGTTGTGCCAATTTGATAGTTAATTAAGGTTGACGAAACAAAAATATCTAATTCAGGCTAGAATAGAAAGCAAATGTATCGGTCTTAATGAATTGGAGAGCGAAGTGCTTCTAACTGGCTCAACGAGCGGATTTGAGCTGAATTTTGTACGCAGTCGATAACAGCGAACTTGATTGATTATGGGGTAATGGATGTGAAAAGTGTAAAAATATTTTCAACCTGACCTGTTAAAAACGTATCTGTTTTAGAATAAATTTATAATTTTGGAGTCATCCCCCCTTGAGGATTGAGGCTGAAATAGAAACCAGATTTTAATATGAATTAATCATTAACTTTCTCCGAGAAGTTAGTATTTTATTTATAGATTTGCCAGTCTGTTCTATTTTTGATGTTAAATTTTAAGAAAAACATATCATTAACTTATAATTTGTAACACGATGAAAACAAAATTGGAGTATATCTGGCTCGATGGATACAAGCCAACCCAAAGCTTAAGAGCAAAAACAAGAATAGCAAATAATTTCAGCGGTAAATTGGAAGACTGTCCTGTTTGGTCTTTTGATGGTTCTTCTACAGAACAAGCTGAAGGTGGAAGCTCTGACTTGTTATTGAAGCCAGTTGCTATTTACCCGGATCCTGCTCGCAAGAATGCTTATTTAGTAATGACTGAAGTCTTGTTGCCGGACGGAACTCCACACGTATCAAACGGTCGTGCTACAATCACTGAAGAAGACGAAGATTTCTGGTTTGGTTTCGAGCAAGAATATTTCCTGATGGATGCAGAAACTAACAAACCCCTTGGTTTCCCTGTAAACGGTTATCCAGCTCCACAAGGACCTTACTATTGTGGTGTAGGTGCTAAATTCATGTTTGGTCGCGAAATCGTTGAAGAACACTTCGACCTTTGCCTGGAAGCAGGTTTGAATGTTGAAGGTATCAACGCTGAGGTAGCAACCGGACAGTGGGAATTCCAAATTTTCGCTAAAGGTGCGCACAATGCAGGTGATGAAATCTGGGTTGCTCGCTATTTGTTGGAAAGAACTTGTGAAAAATATGGTGTTTGGGTAGACTGGCATCCGAAACCACTTGGCAAATTTGCTGACTGGAACGGTTCTGGTATGCACGCAAACTTCTCAAATGGTTTGTTGAGAACTTGTGGTGACAAAAAAGTATTTGATGCTGTTTGCGAAGAATTCGGAAAACACATCGAAGAGCATATCGCAGTTTACGGAGCTGATAACGATCAACGTTTGACTGGTCTTCACGAAACTGCATCAATCACTGATTTTAGCTATGGTGTTTCTGACCGTGGATGTTCATTGCGTATCCCTGTTGGAACTGTAGAAGATGGCTGGAAAGGTCGTATTGAAGACCGTCGTCCTGCTTCAAATGGTGACCCATACAAAATTGCTGCTGTTATCATCAAAACAACGCATAAAGCAATTGCAAAAATGTAATCAAGATAATCGATTATATATGGAAAGCTACTCTGAAAAGAGTAGCTTTTTTTATGCTTATTCACTTCGTTTTGTAACGTTTTGATGTTTATTTTTACCGAAATTTTTGCGCCATGACAAACATAAAATTCCCGGTTAAAAAAGAGCTCTTTCTCGAAACAACACACTCGCCGGCTTTGGTCGATATTGTTGGACCAGAATTGGTGAACGAAGTTGTTGATTTTTGCTTCATCGCGAATCCCTATTATCCAACTCCTGCGATGATGGACGAATTGTTGGCTAAGATTCCGGAGATTATTAAAGCATATCCATCGAGTAATCCGCGTTTAGCCCGGGAACAACTTGCAGCAGTATTAAAAATTGATCCGCAACACCTCATTTTAGGTAATGGAGCAACCGAACTGATCACATTGATTGAGCAGGAATTGATTGACGATATTGCCATTCCAATTCCGACATTCAGCGAATACCTTGAAAAACTTCGGGATGCCGACTCGGCTCGTTTGTACCAGTTGCCAGCTGATAGAGACTACCAGCTTAATCTGAGTGATTTTGCCGATTGGATTGACGAACAGTCCATTTCTTCGGCTTTAATTATAAATCCGGGGAATCCTACCGGGCAGTTTATTCATTTGGTTGAATTGAAAGCTTTCCTGAAGCGGATGGGCCACTTGAAAGTTATTCTGCTGGATGAGTCTTTCATTGACTTTAGCGGTATTGATCAACCTTCGTTAATGCCATTTTTGGATGAATATCCAAATGTAATTGTTGTGCGCAGTATGAGTAAACATTGTGGTGTTCCCGGTCTTCGACTGGGGTATTGCTGTACGTCGAACAACGAGTTCAATTCCGTTTTAAAAGCGTTGTTGCCTGTGTGGAATATTAACACAATCGCCGAGTATTTTCTGTTGATGTTGCCTAAAACCGACCGGGAATATCAGCAGTCAGTAACCCAGGTTGTGAAGGATGTAAGATTGCTTTACTCCAAATTGAAAAAACTTAACGGCTATAAGATTTATCCTACCGGAAGTAATTTCATTCTGGTCAGAATTAATTTCGGCATTTCTGCGCTAGAGCTTCAAATGCGCTTGTTGGAAGAATATGGACTTTATGTACGTGATTGCTCCAACAAAGAAGGGCTTGATAAGTATCACATTCGTGTGGCATCGCAAAGGGAAGCCAATGACGATCGGTTAGTTCAGGCATTGCAGGAAATCAGTCAGGATTTCCTGTAATGTCGATTACAGATTAGGGAATAATAGCCGAATCGCAGATGTAGTTTGGAATAATTCCGGAACTTGAAATGCGCACTTTAGCCATCTCGGGTAAAGTATTCCCGGATAGTACAAGGGCGGTATCCATTCCAAATTTGTTTCCGCCAATGATATCTGTATAAAGGGTATCGCCGACCATCAGTATGTCATTTCTTTTCATGGGTTTGACTTCACAAGCTCTTTCGTAGGCAAACATAAACATTTGGGCATCCGGTTTGCCGAACCGGATAAATTTTTTCCCTAATACCTCTTCAACCAAATCTGAAATACCACCAATCGCCACGGCAACATCGTTATGGCTAACTGGGTAATGAATATCCGTATTGGCGACAACTACCGGCATGTTTTTTTTTCGAAGTAGGTTGATCACTTTGTTGATGTCCTGATTCCAATCGAAGCCTTCATCGTCCAGGAATACGAGACATTTGACATGGTCGATATCATTCAGGTCGATGTCGCGAATCGGGAGCGTATCTAACCCTGCTGTCTCAATGTAGTGTGCCGAGTCTCCCGTTCCCAAGTATGCTACCGTTCCGTTTTTAATTTTAAGGGACAGCCAGTCGTGGGCCAACATCCCGGAAGAAATGATTTTATCCGGAGTAATGCTTTTTATGCCTCTTCGGATATAACCATCGGCCAATCCCTCCGGTCCTCTCGAGCTATCGTTGGTAACCACAAAATAGTTGATGCCATGTTCGTCCAAAAAATCAAAAGTCCGTTCAATGCCCGGTATAATTCCCTTGTGGTTTTTTAAAACACCAAAGGCATCGAAGAAAATTGTTTTGTATTTGAGAGCAACAGTTTTGAAATCTTTCGTTTTCATAATCAGAGTTTTAATGCACGTAATAGCTTTTCGGCCTGGAAGTTGGTGTCAATTGTGCGGAAGTAGACGTCGTAAGCTTCCTTTTGTAATTTCCGGGCATAAGTTGGCTGAAAGAAATAGGGCCCGTCTTTAATGACGTAATTCAAAATAAAGAAGCGGTAACATTCCTGAATCAATCTGATTTCGGGTTCTGTTAGCGGATATATTTTATGGTATTCTTTTAGAAATAGAATGAAACGTTCTTCCATCAACGGATCGATGACGTAGCTGAAAACGGTCCGGTCTCCGACATCAGAACAGACCCTGCTAAAGAAGTAAAAATCCATCACCCGGCTCGACATCCGGAACCAGTCGTAATCCCATCTGGAATAGAATTTTCCATCGGCTGTCACTGAAAAATTTCCAATGTTCCAATCAACAAAAACCGGAATAATATCAATTTCGGTCATGTAGTTATAGTGATCGGCATTATTAAGGAAAGTATCACACTGGCGTAAAATCAGGTCCTTTTGTTCTTGCGTCGCACAAAATTTCTGTTCCCGGATAGTCTTCATTAATTGGTGAATGTCGGTCACCACACTTTTAGATGCGATGGGCAACTGGCTGCTAATATTGTAGCAGGCTTTATGAAAACGAGCCAGTTCGCGTCCCGATTTTTTGACGTGCTTCTCTTCAAGTCGCCGTGGTAGTTTATTCTTGACTTTAATGGGATTGTAAAAAACGACCCAGGCCCAATGATCCTGCGAGTAGTAGCGGTAAATGTAAAGATCGTTTCGTTTGACCAATGATTGCGCCAGGAAGGTTTCGTAGGGGATTTCCAGGTTGTTGGCCAGGTTGTTTATAATGATATGATCTTCTTTGAAATGTTCAAATTTCCCGTAGTCCGATAGTTTGGCGAAAACCGGTTGTCGGTTGTAAAATGAAATTTTATAAACTGAGTTCGTCGAAACATGAGCACTTACATCAAAAATACCTTTGATTTCATGTCTGTCGTCAAACTCCTTCCAGGCTTGCCTGATGATATGATAATTATCTAATTTTTCCATTTTGGTTGTAATAATCTTGCCTTTCGTGAAAAGCTTTTTCCATTTTTTTTTAAATGATCTCGAAATAGCGCTTGAGCTCCCAATCGGTAACCGCTTTCGCAAATTCACGGCATTCCCATTCTCTGGTTTTAGTGAAATGATTGGTGAAAGCTTCTCCTAAAATTTCGTTCGCTAACGTCGATTGTGCCATTTGTTTCGTGGCTTCCATGAGGTTCGAAGGGAGCTTGACTGCATCTTGTTTGGCGTATGCATTACCAACAATGGCCGGGCTTTCCAGCTTCAACCCTTTTTTTATACCGTATAAACCTGAAGCCAGCGAAGCAGCCATGGCCAGATACGGATTCATGTCCGATCCGGGCACACGCATCTCAAGGCGTGTTGATTTTTCGTCTCCATTCAGTACCCGAACGGCAGTTGTCCGGTTGTCGTAACCCCAGGTCACTGTCGTGGGTGCCCATGCTCCGTCGCGGAGTCGCTTAAAACTGTTAATTGTCGGCGCGTACATTGGCAATACTTCAGGCAAACAATATAGCTGTCCGGCCAGATAGCTTTCCATAAGGGGACTCATCGGTTTCGTGGGATTTCCTGAATAAAAAAGGTTTTTACTTTGGTCAGCATTCCATATGCTTTGATGAATGTGGCCGCTGCAACCGGGAAGGTCTTCGTTCCATTTGGCCATAAATGTGGACACAATGCCGTGACGGTAAGCAATTTCTTTGACCGCCGTTTTAAATAAAGTCGCTTTGTCGGCGGCTTTCAAAATTTCATCGTACCGAATGGCCGATTCGTAAACTCCCGGCCCGGTTTCGGTGTGTAATGATTCCAACGGAATATCGAACTGAAACAGTAAATCAAACAGTTCGTTGAAAAATTCTTTGTAAAGTGAAGGCCGAAGTTGCGAGTAGCCAAACATCCCCGGCGTTAAAGACTGCAATTTCTGAAAAGAAGAAGCGGCCAGTTCGTTTGGGGTTCCCAGAAAATTGAACCATTCAAATTCCTGAGCAAAAATTGCTTTATATCCCAGGTCTGTTGCCTGTCGCCGAATTTGCTTCAATAAGGTTCTTGGACAGGCCGAATTATTTTCGTCGTTTTCAAAATCTCCCAGAAAATATGGAATGTTATTATCCCAAGGGACATTCCGAAAGGTATTGAGGTCGATATTTGCTTTTTTATCGGGGTAGCCGGTATGCCAGCCGGTAATCTCTACATTGTCGTAGCATCTGTCGCTTGAATCCCATCCAAAAACGACATCGCAAAAGCCGGCCTGCTTCTCCGTGATTTCGATAAATTTGTCCAGAAGCAAGGTTTTCGATCGCAAGATTCCGTCAATGTCACAGATCGCAAATTTGATCTTTTTGTGTCCCGCCTCTTCCAATTTTTTCACTATCTCGAGTATTCCCATTTGCAGCTGTTATTTCATCTTCATAATACGAAGATATTAAATTAAGCATAACGGTTAATTATTAAAAAAATGTTAGAGGAAATATTGCCGATAGCACGGTTTTATTCGCATTTCCTGGTATTTGTGTTAGTCTGTTGCGATTTTCTGAGGCTGGTTTGCTGAATACTTAGCTTGTGTTTTATGGAAATATGGAAGCTTTTCTTCGACAGGGGTCGTTTTAATGGGGGATGGATGACAAAAAGATAGATCTTTGGACTGAAATGTCTATTGAAGTACAATGGATCACTAAAAAAACATTATTTTTGCGAAGCGAAATTTTTGCGGGATTATTTCGCATTTGTTTGACATTGACGGTAGTTTCTTGTTTCATTTTTGATAACTGAGATACAAGTTTCTGCCGGATATTGTTTGATATTGTAAAACCTTAACTATTCAGAACTAATATGGCTGTATTTAGATTCAAAGCTCTGGACGAAGTTCTAGCGCGCCAACCGCTGCAGATTACTCGTGAGCACAACCTTACCTCGGATTATTTTGGCTACAAGGTCTTCGACCGGCCTAAAATGAAAAAGTATTTATCGAAAGAAGCTTATAAAGCAGTTTGCGATGCAGTAGATAATAGTGCTCCGATTGATCGGAAAATGGCCGATCAGGTGGCTCAGGGAATGAAAGCCTGGGCAACCGAAAACGGAGCAACACATTATACACATTGGTTTCATCCATTAACCGACGGAACAGCAGAAAAGCACGATGCTTTCATTGTGAATGTTGAAGATGGCGGAGTTGTCGAATCTTTCTCCGGAAAATTATTGGCTCAACAGGAACCGGATGCATCTTCGTTTCCAAGTGGTGGAATCCGTCAGACGTTCGAAGCACGCGGTTACACAGCATGGGATGCTTCGTCTCCTGCTTTTATTGTTGACGGAACATTGTGTATTCCTACCGTTTTTATTTCATACACCGGCGAAGCGCTGGACTATAAAACTCCTTTCCTTCGGGCATTGAATGCTGTTGACAAAGCGGCAACCGAAGTTTGTTTGTACTTTGATAAGACAGTTACTAAAGTTCAGGCGAATTTAGGATGGGAGCAGGAATATTTTTTAATTGACGAGGCACTTTATATGGCCCGGCCAGACTTGGTTTTGACCGGTCGGACACTCATGGGACATGCTTCTTCGAAAGACCAGCAACTGGATGACCATTATTTCAGTTCTATTCCAACCCGGGTTTACCGGTTTATGGAAGACCTGGAAAATGAAGCTTACAAATTGGGCATTCCGGTGAAGACCCGTCACAACGAGGTTGCACCAAACCAGTTCGAAGTAGCTCCTATTTTTGAGGAAGCTAATCTGGCGAATGATCACAACCAACTATTAATGGACATCATGAAGAAAATTGCCCGTCGGCATAAATTCATGGTTCTTTTCCACGAAAAGCCGTTTGCCGGGGTGAATGGTTCCGGAAAACACAATAACTGGTCGTTGATAACAGACAACGGTGTCAATCTTTATTCACCGGGAAAAAATCCGAAATCGAATCTGCAGTTCCTCACCTTTGTGGTGAATACACTAAAAGCTGTTTACGATAACCAGGATTTGCTGCGAGCCAGTATTCTAACAGCCGGGAATGCCCATCGTTTGGGCGCCAATGAAGCGCCGCCTTCAATTTTGTCGGTATTTTTGGGATCTGAGGTTAGTAAAATGCTCGATTTGATGGAGACCGCAGTAGTGGAGCGTAAAATGACACCGGACGAAAAAACAGCTTTGAAGTTGAATATCGGACGAATTCCGGAAATCATTTTAGATACAACGGACAGGAATCGGACCTCACCTTTTGCCTTTACCGGTAACCGGTTCGAATACCGTGCTGTTGGCTCATCGGCTAACTGCGCTGCTTCAATGATTGCTTTGAACACTGCCATGGCAGCTCAGCTAACTAAATTTAAAAATGAGGTTGACGGTCTGATTGAAAAAGGGGTGAAAAAGGATGAAGCTATTTTCCAGGTCATGAAACGGCTGATCATTGAAACCAAACCAATTCGTTTTGATGGCAATGGGTACAGCGAAGAGTGGGTTGAGGAAGCGGCCAGACGAGGACTGACCAACGTTAGCAGCGTACCTGAAGCGATCTCAGCATTTACCCGAAAAGAGTTTGTTGATTTGTTCTCGTCGGTGAAAGTGTTGAATCAAAGTGAACTGGAAGGACGAGCTGAAGTGGAGTACGAAAAATACACCATGAAAGTACAAATCGAAGCGCGTGTACTGGGTGATTTGGCCATTAATCACATTGTTCCTACTGCAGTACAATACCAAACCACTCTGCTTACGAATGTGAAATATTTGAAAGATGTGTTCCCTGCAGATGAATTCGAAAAACTGGCAGAAGGACGTCTTGGTTTGATTCGCGAAGTAGGTACGCATATTTCGACCATCAAGGTGAAGGTGAAGGAAATGGTTGAAGCTCGCAAGGTGGCAAATGTAATTGAAAATGCTGCCGAGAAAGCGAAAGCGTACGAAACGACAGTTTTTCCCTATCTCGATGAGATCCGTTATCACATTGATAAGTTGGAGCTGACCGTTGATAATGAACTTTGGCCTTTGCCGAAATACCGCGAATTATTATTTGTGAAATAATCAGAATTCAATATAGACGAAAAAGACCCCGCAATTTTGCGGGGTTTTTTGTTTTATCTGAAGTAATGCTGTCGGATCGAATTTTAATTTCCGAATTTTGTAATGATTCTGTTAAAGCTTACACCAACAGGTTAAAGTTGTTTTTACCCCTAAAATTCTCTTGTATATGAAAACTTACACAATGTTCCTGTCTGCATTTATTGCCGTTCTGGCAATGGTGGCTTGCGTCCCAAATGCTCCCAAAACAGGCAATGGCCCGGATGCTTTGGCCGCGCATATCGATTCAACCATTAATCCGGGTGACGATTTTTTCCTATTTGCGAACGGGAAATGGTTTAAAGAAAACCCAATCCCGGCAAGCGAGACGTATAACGGAATTTTTCAGATTATTCAGGATACCGTGAATGCTCAGGTTCGAAATATTTGTGAGTCGGCAGCCGGGTTGGAAAACGCAGAATCCGGAAGTGCCAAACAAAAAATTGGCGACGTTTTCAATACCGGAATGGATAGTCTGAGCTTAAATGCGGCAGGAATTGAACCTGTTCGTCAATACCTCGACCGGATTGATAAGGTGAGCGATTTTCAATCTTATTTCAAAGAAGCTGCTTTTGTGAATTTAACGGCGGCCTCACCGATGCTGGGTATTTATGTTGGTCAGGACGATAAAATCAGCAGTAAAAACGCAGTGAATATTTACCAGGGTGGATTGAGTTTACCGGACCGTGATTACTATTTTGCAACTGATGATCGGGCAAAGATGGTTCGTGCCGAGTTTGTGAATTACCTCGATAGCATGTTTACAATCATTGGGTACGATGCAGCCAAGGCATCTGCAGCAGCTCAAAGTGTCATGAAGTTGGAGACTGCTTTGGCGGAGGCTTCCCGCAAACGTGAAGACACTCGTGACCCGTTGAAAAACTATACGAAGTTATCTTTTAAGCAATTGACAGAGATGACCGCCAATCTGGATTGGCCACTTTTTACCTCCGAACTCGGCTTCGGGGAAATTGACACCGTTATTGTTGGTCAGCCTGAATTCCTGACTGCGCTGGATGGTTACCTGAAAACTTACCCTTTGTCCGTTTGGAAAGATTACCTGAAATTGCATTTCCTGGATGGTGTTTCCAGCTATCTGGACGACCATACCTATATGACAGGTTTCAATTTTCACTCCAAAACCTTACGGGGCGTTGAGGAACCGCGACCACGTTGGAAACGGGTGGTGGGCACAACCAATAGTGTTCTTGGAGATTTGATCGGTCAGGTTTATGTGTCGGACTATTTGCCCAAAGGCACCAAGGAGAAATTGGAGGAAATAGGGAATTCAATTAAAGTTGTTTATGCCGAGCGGATTAAGCAGCTGGATTGGATGACTGAGCAAACCAAAGAAAAAGCCTTGCACAAATTGAATGCAATGATCATGAAGGTTGGGTATCCTGATCAGTGGAAAGACTTGAGCTCTCTCCAAATCGATCGTTCATCGTATGTGCAAAACATGATGAACGCTTCGGAATGGTATACTCGTTATAATTATTCGAAATACGGAAAGCCTGTCGACCGCAAGGAATGGCAAATGCAGCCGCAAACCTACAATGCCTATTATAATCCGTCGAACAACGAAATTGTGGTTCCCGGGTGTAATATTATGGTTCCCGGTTATGAGCGCAAAATGGCTGACGATGCGATTTTGTATGCCATTATTGGCGGCTCAACTTTTGGACATGAGATGACCCACGGATTTGATGATCAGGGAAGCAAGTACGATGAAAAAGGTAATTTGAATAATTGGTGGACTTCTGAAGACAGCATTCGTTTTTACAGTAAGACGAAAATGATTGTGGAGCAGTTTGATGGTTATGTAGCTGTCGACAGTCTGCATATAAACGGGGAAATGACTCAAGGTGAAAATATAGCTGACCTGGGAGGCATCATGATGGGCTATCAGGCGTTTCAACAACGGCCTCAATATCAAAATAGCGAGCTTATTGCCGGATTGAATCCCGACCAGCGTTTCTTTTTGGGCTATGCCATGGCTTGGATGCTGAACATGCGTCCCGAGGCCGTTGCGAACCAGATCCGAAGTGATGTGCATTCGCCCGCAAAATTTCGGATTATCGGTCCGTTAGCCGATATGGATGCCTTTTATAAAACATTCGATGTTAAAGAAGGTGATGCTATGTGGCGTCCCGATAGTCTTCGGGTAAAAATATGGTAGAAGGTCTGTGACCTGATTTGGAACGAATAAGATAAGGAGCCCGGTTTTTTGCCGGGCTTTATTTTTTGCATAAAACTTCTCATAGCCGATTCGGGAGAAAAAGCCACGCTTTGGATACTTTATTCCTGAAATTTGCGTTTCACCTAACGGATAAAAATATTTTCTTTAGAGTTTAATCAGCTGTTATTCATGAAGCGAATTCTACTTGCCCGTTTTGTTCTCGTTGGTTTTATGTTGATTCTTGGCGCCTGCAGCTCACAAAAGATGTATCGCTCGGGAATGAGTTCCGTTGAAATGGGTGAGTATTACCGTTCTGCTGAAAAATTCCGCAAAGCCTACCGTAAGGACAAAGATCCGCAGCATCGCATGGAGATGGCTTATCAAACGGCCGAAGCTTATCGCAAATTGGGCGATTTCGGACGGGCTGCTATTTGGTATAAAAATACGATCAGAAGAAACTACCCGGATAAAAAGGCCATTCTTTATTGTGCCGATTGTTTAAGAGCCTATCAGAATTTAGAAGAAGCAGAAGTTTATTACCAGCAATACCTGGAGCTTTTTCCGGACGATCCGAAAGCATTGAGTGGCTTGGAAGCCTGTAAGTTTGTTCCTGAATGGGAGGCAAACCCAACCCGTTACATTGTGGCTCCAGTTCGGGAGTTAAGTTCCCGTTACAGCGACTATGCTCCTGTATTTGTAGCTGGAAAAGATAATGAGGTGATCCTTTCGTCGATGCGGGAAAGTGAGATGAGCGGTAAACGGGAAAGCGCGATTACAGGGCAGCATTTTTCCGATTTGTTTCGTTCCGAATTTCAACTGCAGAAGCAGAAATGGTCAGAGCCTGAGTTGATTGATGACAGTGGAATTATTAATACCGATGAAGATGAGGGTGCAGCTGCGATTTCTCCCAATGGCGATTTAATGGTGTTTACCCGCTGTCGTTTCGATAAAAGTAACGACATGGGGGCGAGCCTGTTTGCGGCACGCATGTCGCGAGGAAATTGGTCAGAGCCAATATTGCAGCCGCTTACTTCTGATAGTTTGATTGCCGCACACCCGGCTTTTTCGCCCGATGGAAATACTCTTTATTTTGTCTCGAACCTTCTTGGAGGCTATGGCGGAACCGATATTTGGATGGCTACCCGGGAGGGAAATTCATTTTCGAAGCCGGTAAATCTTGGATCTGAAATTAATACTCCCGGAAACGAAGTTTTCCCGTCCATGGATTGGGAAGGCAACCTGTACTTTTCGTCCGATTATCATCCCGGAATGGGCGGCCTTGATATTTTTAAAGCAACCAAAGATGAAGATGGTAAATGGGCAATTGAGAACCTAAGAGTGCCAATCAACTCTTCGGGCGATGATTTTGGTATGAGTTTTATTCATGAAGAAGATCCTCACGGGCTGTTTGCTTCGAACCGCAAAGGGTCCCGCAGCGATGATATTTATTCCTTCTATCTGCCACCAAAGGTCTACCGCATCACCGGAGAAATTTATGACAAAGAAACCGGACGGCGTATTGACGGCGTACGGGTTCGCGTGATCGCCACCGACGGAACAAACCTGCGTATGCGTGCAAATGACGGAAAATTCCAGGTGAAATTGAATCCTGAAACAGAGTATGTTTTTGCGGCCTATCGCGATGGTTATCTAAACGATAAAGTTCGGGAAACAACAATTGGCCTAACTGACAGCAAGGATTTTCATGTCAATTTGTATCTCACGCCAACCGATTCGCCGATCAAAGTAGATAATATCAGTTATGCCTTTGGTGCTTATGAGCTGAACGAGGCATCCAAAAATTCATTGGATAGCGTGGTTCAGGTATTGGAACTCAACCCTACAATTACTATCGAGCTGATGTCGCACACCGACTATGTGGGCTCCGATCGGTTTAACTTCGATTTGTCGCAGAAGCGGGCACAGGCTGCTGTCGAATATCTGATCCAACAAGGAATCAATCCCGATCGCTTGGTGGCTAAAGGCTATGGCGAAACCTGGCCAAAGAAAGTGACCCGCGAGCTGGCCCGTCAATATGATTTCTTAAAACGGAATGATGAGCTGACCGAAGAATTCATTAATCGCCTGACTCCGGAACAACAGGAAATTGCCAAATCAATCAACCGGAGAACTGAGTTCCGTGTTCTTTCTACCGATTATCATGAAAAATATACACCGGAAACTAAATAGTAAGTAATATTTTAAGGTGTTTGCTTACTAATCTCCCTTTGAAATCTGTTTTCTGCGTGAAAGCTCCTATTTTTGCGGTTCACAGTCAGAAAACAATTATATCGTTAGCATTAATAACAGGAGATCATGGCAGAAAAATATTTCCCCACTTTACAAGCTATCAATCGGGCTAAACTGACCATCAATGAGGTGTTGGTCGGAACACCCTTGGCGCAGAATCTGAATCTATCAGAGCAGTTTCAGGCACGTGTCATGCTGAAGCGTGAAGATTTGCAATTGGTACGCTCGTATAAGATTCGGGGCGCATTCAATAAGATTAAAAGTTTGAGTCCGGAGCAGTTGAAGAACGGAATTGTTTGTGCAAGTGCCGGGAACCATGCACAAGGTGTGGCCTATTCAAGTTTTAAACTGGGAATCCATGCCAAGATTTATATGCCTACAACAACGCCCAAGCAAAAGATTAAGCAGGCCCAAATGTTTGGTCGCGAGAATGTGGAGATCGTTCTGTTCGGCGATACCTACGATCAGGCTAGCGCTGAAGCGTTGAAAGACTGTGAGCAAAACGGTAAAACCTATATTCATCCTTTTGACGATCCGTTGATCATTGAAGGACAGGCAACCGTTGCCCTGGAGATTATCCAGGATTCTATCTGTCAAATCGACTACCTTTTTGTTCCTATTGGCGGCGGTGGATTGATTGCCGGGGTGGGCAGTTATTTCAAACAAGTTAGTCCGAACACGAAGATAATTGGTGTGGAGCCGGCTGGTGCACCATCGATGTCTGAATCATTGAAGAAAGGCGAAGTGGTGAAGCTGGAAGACATTGACAAATTTGTGGACGGAGCAGCTGTACAACGTGTTGGTGATTTACCATTTGAAATTTGTAAAGACGTTATTGATGATGTGGTGCTGGTTCCTGAAGGGCGCGTTTGCACCAAAATTCTGGAACTGTACAACCGCGATGCAATTGTAGTTGAACCGGCCGGCGCGCTGTCGATTGCCGCTTTAGACTATTATGCCGACAAAATTAAAGGGAAGAATGTGGTCTGTATCGTGTCGGGAAGTAACAACGATATTACCAGGACTGAAGAAATTAAAGAGCGTTCGCTGTTATTCGAAGGGCTGAAACATTACTTTATTATCCGTTTTCCGCAACGGGCAGGAGCGCTGCGTGATTTCCTGGATAATGTTCTTGGGCCGAAAGACGACATCACTCATTTCGACTATTCAAAGAAAACAGCTCGCGAGAAAGGGCCAGCTTTTGTTGGAATAGAGCTGACTGATAAGAACGATTTTGATGGGTTGGTGCAACGAATGACTGAGCATGGTTTTGTCTACCAATACGTCAACGATAAACCCGATCTGTTCCAGTATTTAATTTGATTTTGAACGTTCGGATGGTGTGAGATTATGGTTTCACCACTTTGTTTAATACAGACGGTACGCTGAACAGGTCATAGTCGTTCGTGTAAATCAGGTATCTGTCGTGCCATTGAGGGCCAAATTTATCTTTGAATTCTTTTAAGCCTTTATAGTGCGCGAATGCCTGTAGCTTTTGGTAGGCGAAGCGGATCGATTTCTCCGGGAAGTTTTTTCCCTCTTCAATACCGGCCATGGCTGCAAATCCCAGATCGGCACTTTGGTATCCTTCGGCTTTGAGGTAGAAGAACATCTCGGCCATCAGGAATTCAATTAATCCGTTAGGGGTTCCTTTGGCATTGCGAATGAGGTCGTAAGTTGCCTCGCCCGGTGTGTCGTCTGGAATGATGTTGGCAAAAGCCAGTATTTTTTCCTCCTTATTTTCGACCGTGATCAGTGTTTGATTTTTAAGTTCTTCCGGATCAAACAAGCCCTGTGAAAAGACCAGCTCGTGATAATTCTTTTCTTTTTGCCACTCGTTGGATACTGAGTGAATCTTCTGGATCAGTCCATCTTTGATTGGTGGCGTATAAACCTTCGAAACCAGCCCTAGTTCCTTTTGCTTGTTCGACGAGGTACGGATCGACTTCTTGTCTTTTCCCTCAATGGTGAATGTTTTCAGGTCGAGTATTGCTTCCTGACCGATTAGTAGTGATTTCTTTTTTAGTTTTTGGTACACTTGGAGGCTGCTTCCCGAAACCCTGTAATAAAGGCTCTTCATGCCATTGGCCGCACAAAAGCTGTCGAATTCGCGAATTACTTTTTCCATTTTATGGATATTGGCACATACTGGATCTTCGAGCACAACGGCATAGTTCCCGGCAGTTCGGTAAGCCACAAAGGCTTCGCTGTCAGTGCTGAAGAACAGGCTTTTGTCGTAGTAGGTTTTAAAATAATCGAGTGATGAACGACCATGTTTTGCCACCAGATCACGGGCTGCTTCCATTTCGTATTCCTCGGCTTTTTGCTCAAAAAAGTAGGGGCGGATCATGGTGTACAGGAAGAACCCGATGGTAAGTCCGCCCGAAATATTAATTGAATAAAGAAATTTCTGTGCGAATTTGTCGGCAGGAACAAGCAGGTCGCTTTGGTAGAAAAAGAAATTCTGAATGGTATACTTAATGGATTGCCACAGGCTAAAATCGATGTTGAAGTGCCAGCGATCGAGGAAATAGAAACCGATGATGCCGTAAGTCAGAACAGCGGCCACTGCAATCAGGGCAGCGTTGATACCAATATTCGCTAAATTGGGGTTGTTGCGGACAAAGTATTGTCGCCGGGTAAGGAACAATGCAACAACGGTAAACAGGGCCAGCGATGCTTCTTCATAATCAATGGCTTTTGTCAGATGCCCGAAAATGGAAATTATCGCCAGACCAGTTGTTAAATACCACGCCATGCGGACTCCTCGTAAAAGGAAAGCTGATATCAGAAGCAGGAAAATGCCCACCATAAACACGGCGTAGTTCGATAGGTCGATGGCGTACCAAGGGAGAAAATCGTTTAGCAGCTTCAGCCGGGATTGTATGGCCGGGGTCAGTACCGAGGCAATATTGACCACCCCCAGGGAGAACGTGAGGACCACCGGTGCAACCCGCAGGAAAATATTGTTACGGACGAAAACGAAGCTAAAGGCTCCCACTGTCAGAAGTAGCCAAAATTCAAAGAAGCGGTAAAGGAAGGTAACTGAGATCGCCTCGAGTGTCGAAAATCCGTATCGTGTAAGGATAAAACTCAGCGAAAGTTCAATCGCTCCGAGCCCCCTCAGGAAAGGAGAAACCAACAAAAACATCACCGACACAATGTAACCAATAATCGCACCCTCAACTGCCAGCGGGTACCCAAGTGACCGCATGGCAATTAGCAAATGAGCTATGCCAACAAACTCGATGACAATCGATATGAGAATCGATTGGATGAAATGCTTGCGGTCTAGACGGATATCTTTAATCTCGGCATATTGCGCTTCAAATGACGGATGGATTTTTACAATCAGCTGATAAAACCGCCCCTCCAACGCAATCGATCGTACTGCCCAAACACAAAGTGCAATCAGCAGTATCAGGCTAATAAAAATGTATATTTCTTTGGATGAAAGCGAGTCCTTCAACAGGGCGTAACCCAGTGCCGGAATGGCCACCAGTACAATTGATACAATGCCTACAAAAGCGTAGATCGACGAGGCCACGTGTATTTTTGATTTTGAAACCTGTTGTACTTCAATGTTTCGTGTGAAAAAGGCCAGCGATGAAATGCCGCCTGCAGGTAAAAATACACTGATGAAATTGCGTTTTACAAACAGTAACATAGCGCTGCTTAGGGTAATCCGTTCACCAACCGAGCGAAAGCTGAATTGGTACATCAGTCCTTGAACGAAAATGAAGAAGCCGGTTAGGGACATCCCAATTAGCACCCAGACAAACGAAGCGTTACGCAATGTGTTATTCACTTCCGATAGCTCGGTTTGCTCGTGTTTTATAAAATAGAAAGCCAGCGCGAGAAACAAAAAGGCGAGGATGCCCTGCAAGATCATTTTCCGATTTTCACGAATCAGGCTAACGGGCAAAAATTTTAATCGGATGTTACGTTTTGTTTTTGAAGATGCAGAAGGATGCATAGGCTCTCGATTCGGTTATCGAAAGTAAATTTACAGACTTATCCGTTAGTTGGCGGATACTTGCGAAAAAAATGTAGACAGTGAAGTGCTTTATTTAGCTGCCGTACTCTCTTTCTGAAAAGTCAGCACCGGTCTCTTTCTGATCAACCATTTCCAGCTCTTCAGTAACAGCTTGTGTCAGTTGGCTTATTTGCTGTTCTGTTTTTTCTAACATTCTAAGGGAATAGTTTTTCCAGTCGGTCGTGTGTTTTAGCAAATGCCCGAAATTCGCCATCGCTTCAGTCTGCGTCGCAAAGCGGATAAAATCACACAATAGGATTCCGTTGTTGATTTCGGCCTCCGATTCAACTTCATACGAGTTGATTATTTGCTGAAAATTTTCGGTCTCGGCTTTGAATTTATTCAGTTCTTTTTTTGCGTCCGGATGTTTGATCAAGCTATTCCAACTAGTCCAGGCTAAAGCCTCCGCAATACCCTGTTTGGCTTTTTTAATGATTTTCTCGTAGCGGATTGCTGCTGCCAATAACTCGGACAGAGGCTGATATTCAGCTTGAATTTTGCGGTAGTTATGAGAATTCCCAGATAAGTAGTCGGTGACAGTTCTGTTTAATTGGTCTGCTTCAATTTTTAGTTGCCCCTTAATTTCTTCCAGTCGGATTTTGGTTTCACGAATTGATCTTTTTTGCTCAAGGGCTTGTTTCGTCAAGCTTCTGTTTCCTCCTAGAAATCCGCCCAAATACATTTCTCTCCAACTCATTTGTTTCCGAAGTTCGAGAAAAGATGTTTCCGCAAGTGTCGATTTCTCTTTCAACCGATTTTCTTCAGTTTTAAGTTTTTGAATATTGCGGCGGATTTCATTGGTTGAAAATGCCAATGTTTCGACTTGCTGTTTGTTCAGGTCCTTCGTCACTGTAATTCTGAGTTAAATATGATCAGGTAATGTTTCGGCTCAAGTAATGAAAGTAATGGTTTTTTCTATATTTGGTTAACCAAATATGTGTATTTGGAGCGAATTTAAGCTTCCTGAAAATTCAGAAGAAGTGTTGGTTGTTTCATTTCCGCCTTGTTTTAGTTGGAGGCCCCAATTGAAAGTTTACCCTCAATCATTTAAGTCCTGGAAATTAGCTCTGTTTATTTCCCTAAAAATATTAACTTTGTGCCCCGAAATCAGAATCCAATTTTATGAGCGACAGCAGGTATATGGCACGGGGCGTTTCGGCTTCGAAGGAGGATGTGCACAATGCCATCAAAAACATCGATAAAGGATTGTTCCCCAGAGCATTTTGCAAGATTATTCCCGATGTGCTGGGCGGTGACCCGGATTGGTGCAACATTATGCACGCCGATGGCGCCGGAACCAAATCATCATTGGCCTATATGTACTGGAAAGAAACCGGCGATATTTCGGTGTGGAAAGGTATTGCTCAGGATGCACTGATTATGAATATCGACGATCTGCTGTGCGTTGGTGCGGTTGATAACATTCTATTGTCATCTACCATTGGGCGTAACAAAAATAAAATCCCGGGTGACGTGATTGCCGCCATCATTAACGGCACCGATGAGTTGTGCCGCGAGCTTCAGGAAATGGGGGTTGGTGTTTTCCCAACTGGTGGAGAAACGGCTGATGTGGGCGACTTGGTGCGTACCATCATCGTTGACTCAACCGTAACATGCCGGATGAAGCGCTCGGATGTGATTGCTGCTGATAACATTCAGGCTGGCGATGTGATCGTTGGTTTGGCGTCGTTTGGACAAGCAACTTACGAAAGAGAATACAACGGCGGTATGGGTAGTAATGGATTGACTTCTGCTCGTCATGATGTTTTTGCCAACTATTTGGCGGAAAAATATCCGGAAAGTTACGATGCCGAAGTACCGGCTGATTTGGTTTATTCAGGCTCAAAAAAGCTGACCGATGCGATTGAAGGATTGGGAATTGATGCCGGGAAGCTGGTTTTGTCATCCACACGTACTTATGCGCCGGTAATTAAGAAAATATTGGACGAACATCGTTCCGAGATTCACGGAATGATTCACTGCTCAGGCGGGGCGCAAACCAAAGTGCTGCACTTTGTTGATGGTGTTCATGTCATCAAAGACAATATGTTCCCGGTTCCACCGCTATTCAAATTGATTCAGGAAGAATCGAAAACCGAATGGCCCGAGATGTACAAAGTGTTCAACATGGGACACCGCATGGAGATCTATGTGAAGCCTGAATTGGCTGATGCGATTATGGCGATTTCAAAATCATTTAATATCGATGCTCAGATTGTTGGTCGGGTAGAAGCCTATGAAGGCAAAAAGCTAACCATCAATTCTGAATTCGGAACGTTTGAATATTAGCGCCTTTCGCGAATAAATAGGGACGTTGGATTTTGAGATTTTTTAACTTGTAAATAGGAACACATTATATGGCAGATTATTCATTATTAGAAAGATTCGAGAGCATTCAGTACCGCTTTGACGAGGTAGGGCAGCAAATTACCGACCCGGCTGTGATGAGCGATATGAAGCGTTACGTGAAGCTGAATCAGGAATACCGCCGGTTGGAGTCTTTGGTTCAAGCTTTCAAAGACTATAAAAACCTGATCGACAATATTGAATCGGGTAAGCAGATGCTGGCCGAGGAGAGTGATCCGGATATTCGGGAAATGGCTAAAGAGGAAATTGAGCAAAGTGAAGAGGCGATTCCTGAAAAGGAAAAGGAAATCAAATTGTTGCTGGTTCCTGCAGATCCTGAAGATGGCAAAAATGCCATTTTGGAAATTCGTGCCGGTACCGGTGGAGACGAAGCCAGTATTTTTGCCGGCGATTTGTTCCGTATGTATTCAAAATACTGCGAAAGGAAAGGCTGGCGTCTGGAAGTAACAACGGTGAACGAAGGTACTTCCGGTGGATACAAGGAGATTGTAGCTACCGTTACAGGTGAAGGTGTTTACGGAATTATGAAATACGAATCGGGAGTGCACCGCGTACAACGGGTTCCGCAGACAGAAACACAGGGCCGTGTGCATACGTCGGCAGCATCGGTTGCTGTTTTGCCTGAAGCAGAAGAGTTTGACATTGAATTGCGAACCGAAGATATACGTCGTGATGAGTTTTGTTCGTCAGGCCCAGGCGGTCAGTCGGTCAACACGACTTACTCAGCCATTCGTTTGACCCACATTCCAACTGGTATTGTGGTACAGTGTCAGGATCAAAAGTCGAAGTTGAAGAACCTCGACAAAGCGATGATTGAATTGCGCTCGCGTATTTATAATATGGAGCACCAGAAATATTTGGACGAGATTGCATCGAAACGGAAAACGATGGTTTCTACCGGTGACCGTTCAGCAAAAATACGGACTTACAACTGGCCGCAAGGACGTGTAACTGATCACCGGATCAACCTCACGCTTTATAACCTGCAAGCGATCATCAACGGCGACATCGATGAAATTATCGAGAAACTGCAGTTGGAAGAAAACGCAGAAAGATTGAAAGAGGCTGAAATTTAATTGGTAATTCCAAAGTGGTCGGGGCAACTTTTAGTTGCCTGTTCACTAAAAAATAGAACAATGAACAAAGAACAACTTTTCGAACAAATCAAAGCAAAACGCAGCTTTTTGTGTATTGGTTTGGACACTGATATTTTGAAAATTCCGGCTCATCTGAAAGATACATCAGATCCGATTTTCGCCTTCAACAAAGAAATTATTGATGCTACGCAGGATTTGTGTGTGGCTTACAAACCCAATTTGGCTTTTTACGAAAGTTTGGGCGTTATCGGTTGGACTGCGCTCGAGAAAACTGTGAATTATATTCGCGAGAAATACCCCGAGCAATTTATCATTGCCGATGCAAAACGCGGTGACATTGGTAATACATCAAACTTGTATGCCCGTGCTTTTTTCGATCATATGGATTTCGATGCGGTGACTGTTGCTCCTTACATGGGTGAGGATTCAGTAAAACCTTTCATGACCTATTTGGATCGTTGGGTGATTTTGCTGGCACTGACATCAAATAAAGGGGCTTTTGATTTCCAGTTTTTGAAAGATGAAGCCAGTGGCGATCAGTTGTACGAAAGTGTGTTGAAAACCTCGCAGAAATGGGGAACAACCGATAGTATGATGTACGTTGTTGGTGCAACAAAAGCCGAGAGTCTGGAAGGTATTCGCGCTATTGTGCCGGATCATTTCTTGCTGGTACCTGGTGTTGGTGCACAAGGAGGTAGTTTGGAAGAAGTGGCTAAATACGGAATGAACGATCAATGTGGTTTGTTGGTGAATTCGTCACGCGCCATTATTTATGCGTCAAACGAGGAAGATTTTGCAGAAAAGGCTCGCGAGTCAGCCATGAATGTCCAAGTGGACATGGAAGAATTGTTGTTAGAAGCTGACCTCTTATAGAAGCTTAAAAATAGTTGAACGATTATTATTTTTCCAGGTCGTCGACCTTAAATGTTTATAATCAATCATAATCATGCCCGGAGTTCTTTGTTGAGCTTCGGGTTTTTTGTTTCAGAAAAAAAGGATCGACATCAACAGATATTTGACCACCAGTCCCATTAAGCTGTAAAAAACGGCTTGCCTTAAAGGATGTTTTAACATGCCGGCTGCAAGCAAAATAATGGGTGAGGAAAGTGGTAGCAGGTTGAACAGGAAAATGGCAATATTGCCGTATCGTCGGATTTCGTCTTCCGCTTTTTCGTAACGTCGGCGGCCAACCAGCTTGTCAATAAAGCGCGTGCTCAACGAGCGGCCGATATAATAGTCCACCAGTTGTGCTCCAATTCCCGTCGATATTGCGACGACATTCAAAAGGAAAATACCTAAGTGTGCATGCAGGTAATAAATAAACGCCAATTCCACCGGCATCACCAGGAAAAAGAGGTAGCCCGAAAAATTGATAATAGCAAAAGAAATAAGACTTACTTTTGTGACCCCGTAAATCTCGCGCCCAATAGTTGCCGAGGCGATGGTAATGGCGATTGCTGCACAGAATACAACAACAATAATACGTTTAATATGGACTTTCCCAACATTCACAGTTTTGGCTTTTAGGTTCTATATTAAAGTTACCAGCTTTTCGGCAAAATACCAGCTTTTTCGCCTGTGTTTTATTCGGTGTTGACTTAAAGAATGTGATTAATTTACCCGTCTTGTTCCCGCGAAATTTTCGCGATATTCACTGGGGGTGCTGTCTTTGTATTTTTTGAAGATGCGATTGAAGTTCGCTTGGTTGTTAAATCCGCAAAACCAGGCTATTTCCGAAATGCTGTGTTTGTTCTCGATAAGCAGGCGGCTGGCAAATCCGATGCGGGTATCGTTCAGGAACTCTACAAAAGACTTACCGGTACGTTGTTTCATGAAACGGCCAAAGGTCACTTCAGTCATATTTACCAGTCCGGCAACTTCCGACACTTTTATTTTGTGCATGTAATTTTGCTGCACGTAAAGCAATACGGTTTTTATTTTTTCGCTGTTGTAAAAATCTTCATCCTGATCGTTCAGTGAACTAAGAATCAGTTGGTCAGGAGAGTTTCCTAATTCATGAAGGAGTTCTATTAATTCAATAAGCGAATGAAATCCATCCAATGACGCCATGCGTTCGATCATTGGCTGTACTTTTTGTATTGTTCCCGCGGAAAATGCGACTCCGGCTTTAGCCCTTTCGAGTAGCTTTTGAATGGGGAGCATGATATTGCGATTTAGTAAATCGGCCTGAAGTAAATCGCGGTGAAACTGGATGGTTACTTCATGGATCGCATCAGAGGTACATTCGCCTTGTTGCCAGCCATGTTGGAGGTTGGGCCCTGTCAGCACCAGTTCCAGCTCGTTTATTTGACTCAGGTGATTGCCAACAATGCGGGTAGCTTTTGGCGCTCTGGAGATGTAATTCAACTCATACTCGGGGTGAAAGTGTACCGGAAAGTCAAATTTTTGCTTCATGCGGTCAAAGACCAGCAAGCAGTCGTTCGTTGATAATGGGGTGATTTCGCGATGTATCTGCGGATTTGTGATTGACATGCTGTTGCAAAAGTATTGAATAATGATAAAATAGTATTCTTTGATTTCAAAGTTAAGATCTATTTTTGAGTTGTTGTAATGCTTGATAGATGAAGTTTTTGGATAGATCTGTTTTGTGATGTTCCAATAATTAGTTTATGGTAGTGTATTATAATGATTAGATTGTACTGCCGATTAAGGCCTATAAACCCAATTTACCTATTGCATTAACACAATAAGAATTTGTGTAAGCCTGCGTCACCCAACACACGCAGGCTTTTTTTATTGGAACTGTTCTGTAACTACTTCAGAGGCACTTGATTTTGATGTCGTATTTGTCTAACTTTAGTTAAATAGATTGAAACAGAACCAATGAATGAATTTTTCCTTCAATTTTTGTGGAAACATCGCCTTTTTGACTCCGATTCACTTATCACCAGTTCAGGACTTCCAATACAGGTTTTGTCTCCGGGCTTTCAAAATTCAGATGCGGGGCCCGATTTTTTCAATGCGCGTTTGAAGATTGGTGACACCACCTGGGCAGGCAATGTCGAGATTCATCTGCGCGCGAGCGATTGGAAGAAACACAAGCACGAGCAAGATGCCGCCTATGATAATGTGATTCTACATGTCGTTAAGGAAGATGATGAATTGATTCGAAATTCGAAAGGCGAGTCTGTAGAGTGTACTTGTTTGTCGTATCCGGAAGAGTTGGAATCTAACTACGAGAATTTGCTTCGGTCGAACAGTTGGATCCCATGTGCCAAATCAATTCATCGGGTTCCGCCAATTACATTACAAATTTGGTATCATGCTTTAATGGTTGAGCGTTTGGAGCAGAAAACCGGCGAAATCGTGATGCGTTTGGAGCAAAATAAAAACGATTGGAATGAAACGTTTTACCAATTTCTGGCGCGCAATTTTGGATTCAAAACAAATTCGCTTCCGTTTGAATTACTCGCCAAGGCATTACCATTATCGGTTTTGGCAAAGCATAAAAATGACTTGTTTCAATTAGAAGCTTTGCTTTTCGGAACGTCAGGTTTGTTGAATGAGGAATTGGTGGGGGATGATTATTTTATTGCGCTGCGTCGGGAGTTTTCCTTCTTGTATAAAAAGTATAAGCTGAAACCACTTGAAGGTCACTTGTGGAAGTTTCTGCGTTTGCGGCCGGTCAATTTTCCAACTGTTCGAATTGCGCAGTTTGCACAGTTGATTCATCAATCTTCAGCCTTATTCTCCCACTTAATTGAAATGGGAAAGCTCGCTGACATCAAGCAATTGTTTCAGTTGGAAGCTTCGGATTACTGGCAAACACATTATAAGTTCAATAAAGAGTCTAAAAAGCAGCTGAAGCATTTGGGCGATTCATCATTTCATAATTTGGTTATCAATACCCTCGTTCCTTTCTTGTTCGTTTACGGCGACTATCATCAAAAGCAAAATTTGAAAGATTTGGCGTTAGCTTATATGGAGCAGATTCCCGCTGAGCAGAATTCAATTTTGACAAACTGGGGTGAACTCGGCATTTCGGCACGTTCCGCATTCGATAGTCAGGCGCTCATTCAATTGAAGAATTCGTACTGCAATGCCAAAAAATGTTTAAATTGCCCTGTAGGAATGAAGTTAATCAATCAAAGCAGCCAGGATAAACATGAGTCAGTCGTCGAATAAATTTCAGGATGTATCCAACCGGACGCTTCGTGTTGGTATTCTGCTGTTGTTTTCCATGTTGACAATTGGAACAACGGCGTACATGTACCTGGAGGATTATTCCCTGATCGATGCTTTTTTTATGACCATTATAACGATCTCGACGGTTGGCTTTAGCGAAGTTCATCCGTTGAGCGATTTGGGCAAAATATTTACTTCGGCGTTGATTATTACCAGTTTGGGGAGTTTGGCCTATGTTGGATCCAACTTGGCTCGTTTTGTATTCGACGGCGAATTAGTTAATTATTTAAAAACATATCGGGTGGATAAGAAGATTCAAAAACTGAAAGACCATGTCATCATTATTGGCTTTGGTCGGAACGGCGAACAGGTTGCCATGGAGCTTCGCGATCACGGGCTCGATTTTGTAATTGTAGACAAACGAGACAATGTGATTGGCCGGATTCGGGAAGACGAAGAATTACTTTACATTAAAGGTGATGCGACTCATGAAGACGTGTTGAAGCAAGCAGGTGTCGATTACGCAAAGGCACTGATTGCCACCACTCCGAATGATGCCGACAATGTATTTGTCGCTTTGACGGCCAGAAGTATGAATCCCAGTCTGAAGATTGTGAGCCGGGCTTCTGAAATGGAATCTGTCTCGAAGCTAAAACGGGCCGGTGTTACCAATGTTATCATGCCCGAACGTATTGGAGGCCAGCGCATGGCTAAACTGATTACCCAACCTGATGTTGTTGAGTTTCTGGAATATATTCTGCTCCAGCATAGTAAGGATGTAAGTCTGGAAGAGATCAGTTGTACGAATATGGCTGATTGCTTTGTTAATCACTCCATTTTGGAATTAAAAACGAAAGACCTTTCAGGGATTAATATTGTTGGGATTAAGATTAGTGGTGCCAAGTATATTTTTAATCCCTCATCTGAATTGACATTGAGTCGGGGGGACCAGTTATTTGTGTTGGGTTCGCCGGAGCAGATAAAGGAGTTTCGGCATTTGCTCGAAAGAGGATAATCGGTTACATTTACAGCCTTGAGATACCGGCTTGTGCGTTGGTTAAACCAGCTACGACCGGTAATCGCCCATTAACTAAGACCGCTAAACGAACTACATGGGAGCAAACGAAAAAGAAATCTTTCGTAAGATGTGCCGTGGTGATGAAGGTGCTTTTGAATATTTTTTCAAGAAGTATTATCATCGTTTGTACAGCTATTCACTAGAAATTCTGAAAGATGGTCTTGCCGCAGAAGAAATCGTAGAGGAGCTCTACACCTCAATTTGGGAGAAGCGCAGCCAGATTGAACTTCAAAGCTCACCCGGAGCTTATTTGTTTAAGACAGCTTACAATCATTGTTTGAACCAAATCAAGCATAAAAAGGTAGAAGACAAATACTACAGTTATTTTAAAAATCAACTCGCTATCGCCGATCTCGAAATCGCAAACAATAGCTACCCCTTGTCGACCTTAATAGAAAGAGAATTTGAGGCGAGTTTGGAGAAGTCGATCGAAAAACTTCCCGATCAATGTCAGCAGATTTTCCGCATGAGCCGTTTAGAGGGCAGAAAAAATCAGGAGATTGCTGAAAAATTGAAAATTTCTGTCAATACGGTTAAGACTCAATTGCAGAGGGCTTTAGCTCGGGTCCGAAAGGATCTTAAGCATTATTTCGTTGTTTTATTTTTCAGAACGTAAGATTTTTGTCACCCCGATCGGCTCGTTAGTTGTCATATCCTACAAAACCACCTAACTAAGTTTTCATGGAAGAGTTGATCTTAAAATATCTTCAGGGTGAAGCCTCTTACGAGGAAGGCCTCCGGGTGTTGGAATGGCTACAGGCTGACCCCGAAAATTTCAGATCATTTGAAGAGCTTAGAGATGCCTGGTTTGCTGCCGGAATCATTCGCAATATTCCCGAAATCAATGTTGAGCAGCAATACAACAAACTACATAATAAATTAAATCCGGCGCAGTCAAAAACGATTCGTGTCACTTTCAGTCGTTTACCAGAATGGCTCAAAATAGCAGCGGTTTTCGTTCTCGCGTTCTTGATGGGAGCCATGGCGATCAATCTCCGGAACAATCATGCGATCGGTTCTCCGTCACCTTATGTGCTTGAAGCTCCTTATGGTGCCAAAATTAAAATGGATCTGGGCGATGGGACACGTGTTTGGTTAAATGCGGGGAGTAAGCTGAGTTATTCGAACAGTTTTAATTCAAATAACCGGAATGTTACACTGTCGGGCGAAGCTTATTTTCAAGTTGCGAAGAATAAGAAGCTGCCATTTATTGTTCAGGCAGGGCAAGTTAAGGTAAAAGCCGTTGGAACAGCATTCAATGTGAAGGCGTATGCTGATGAGGATAAACTGGAGGCGACCCTGGTAGAAGGGACGATTGAGTTGAGTCAAGGGGGTGATAAACAGATGCTAATGCCCAGGCAGATGATAACCATTGATCGCCCAAATGCGTTAACGGGAAAAATGAAGTATCAAATTGCCACTAACGTGAATACAGATATCTATACCTCGTGGATAGGGAAAAGGTGGATTTTTGAACGTGAGAATATGCTTGATTTCGCTAAGAAATTGGAACGACGCTATGATGTTCGAATTTCAATTGAAGATGAGAGACTAACGACCTATAAAATCACAGGATCGATTGAACAACAAACCTTGGGGCAGTTACTCAGCGCCCTTCAACTAACAATACCTTTAAGCTATAAAATTCAGGATGACGAGGTTGTCCTGACTATTAATGAGAAGTTGAAACGGGAGTATGAACCTCTAATTAAAAAGTAATTGATCTATGAAATAATCTAAAAAAAAATGGGAGATTGCTCTCCCATCAGTTAAAATTCTTAACCAAACCAGTTGAGGTGTTCTTGGCGGTTCCCCTCAAGCAAGTTGTTTAACTCATTAACAATGCTAAATTATGAAAAAAAATCTGGATTATTCCGGTTGGCTCTTTGCGTCCGGGATTAAAAAACTGTTCTTAATCATGAAACTAACGACGCTAATCATTTTCCTCTGTGTTTTTCATGTTAGTGCCACTACTTATTCGCAAGCAACGAAGTTTAAACTTCGTCTTTCAGAAAAAACAGTCAAGGATGTACTGATAGAAATTGAAGAACAAAGTCAGTTCCATTTTCTTTACAACGACGAGTTTACCGACTTGAACAGAGTTGTGTCGGTAGATGCAGACAATGCGAATGTGGAAGAAGTTTTGGATCAAATATTTGCCAATTCGTCGATTACCTATAAAGTGATGGAAAATAACCTGATCGTTTTAACACCATCAGGAAACGAAATTCAGCTTCAACAGGTAACTGCTGTAAAGGGTCTTGTGAAAGACACCGATGGAGCTCCTCTACCGGGTGTTACTGTGGTTGAAAAAGGAACGACCAATGGAACAATTACGGACTTTGATGGAAATTATTCGATTGAAGTTTCAGCCGGAGCGACCCTGGTCTTCAGTTTTGTTGGAATGCAGGTGCAGGAGATTGCTGTGGGCAGCCAATCTACAATCAATGTTGTCTTGGAAGAAGAGACATTAGGTATCGACGAGGTCGTAGTCGTCGGTTACGGTAGCCAAAAAAAGAGCGATATCATTAGTTCGATTGCAACTATGGATGCTGAGAAATTGAACGAACGTCCTGTTAATAAAGTCGATCAGGCTTTAATTGGTCAGATGGCGGGTGTACGTGTTAAACAAACCAGTGGTTTGCCGGGCCAAGGCTTTAGTATACAGGTTCGCGGTACCGGTTCAATTTCCGCCAATAACGAGCCTCTTTATGTTGTTGATGGATTCCCTATGGAAGTGTCTCCGCAATCAACAAGTGGTGGTTTCTCCAGTGGTAACCCATTGACTAACCTGAATCCGAATGATATTGAAACCATTCAGGTTTTGAAAGATGCTGCAGCGGCATCTATCTATGGATCCCGTGGTTCAAACGGTGTTGTGATCATCACGACTAAGAAAGGTAAGACCGGGAAACCTCAGATTTCATTCAATACGTATGTTGGTTGGAATGAAACAGCCAAAAAGTTGGACGTACTTTCTTCTGATGAGTGGGTTGAACGTCAGGTTGAACACATGAATTATTTCTGGGTGAAAGACCATGCTTCTGATTTAGGTGCGACCTCTTCGCAAACAAATGCTGAACGCAGGTCGCTACTGGGGCTTGGCGCCGGTGAATACAATACGAAATATATGTGGGATGAGCGCTGGATGCAGGATGGTCACCCCGGGTTGGATTATGTAGACTGGCAAGACTTATTCTTCCGGAAAGGTTTGGTGCAAAGCTACCAGTTGTCAGCCAACGGAGGAAATGATATTGTGAAGTATTACGTTTCAGGAGACTATCTGGACCAGGAAGGCGTTGCAATTGGCGTGAATTACCGTCGCTACAGTGCTCGTGCCAATGTTGAAGTTAGCCCGAATAAGAACTTGAAATTTGGATTGAATTTATCACCTTCTTTCAGCGAACAGCAAGATCCGAATGTTGAGGGTAAAGATGCCATTACGCACATTGTTGTTGGAATGAACCCGGTTGTTGAATCTTCAACCGGCCCACTCGGTACAAATGTTGGAGATAACGCGCGCTACGCCTGGGGTACTTCAAGGGTGAGTCCGATTGCTGAAGCAATGAATGTTCAGCGTAATAGCAAGACTTTCAGGACGATCAGTACAGCGTTTGTTGAGTATCAACTCATCAAGGGGTTGAAGTTCAGGACGAATATCAACTTTGATGTTCACAACAATGAAGCATCCAGATTTACGCCTGCATTTATAACGCGTAACCGTACGGCCAGCGGGAGTAAGTCCGGATATAACCGGGTTAACTTCGTAAATGAAAATACACTGAATTATAATACCTCAATTGGCAACCACAATATCGATGTTTTAGGTGGTTATTCTTACAGTACTTTCCATTTGGAAACATATAGTATCAATGGTACCGGTTTTGCGTCCGACGATATTCCGACCTTAAACGCAGCCACAACGACAAGTGGAACTTCTGAGGAAACTGAAAATACATTGATCTCTTATTTCGGACGTGTGCAGTATAATTACATGAGCAAGTATCTGTTTCAGGCCAGTATTCGTCGCGATGGTTCTTCTAAATTCGGAGACAATACGAAGTGGGGTATCTTCCCTTCACTTTCTGCTGGTTGGAAAATTATTAATGAACCGTTCATGGCAGATACCGAATTGTTCAGTGATTTGAAATTGAGAGCAAGCTGGGGTTTGGCCGGTAATAACGGTGTTGGCGATTACGACCAAATAGCTCGTTTGGCTTATGCGAACTACAGTAATAACGGAAGTTTGGTTAATGGCTTGGTTCCATCGAATTTCGCGAACCCTGATTTGAGCTGGGAAACTTCAGAGACAGTTGATATTGGTTTTGATGCAGGTATTCTTGGAGGTCGGATTTATACTTCTTTTGACTACTATACAAAACGCAATACTGACTTGCTGTTGAATATTCCTGTTCCGACTGCAAGTGGTTTCGGTAACGCGTTAACAAATATTGGTGAAGTACTAAATAAAGGATGGGAATTGGAATTGTCTACTCAAAATATGGTGAACCAGTTCAAATGGAAAACCATGATTAACTTAAGTCACAACTCCAATGAGGTTAAGAAATTGGGCCCGAACAATACGCCGATTTTAGGTGGAGCTTTCGATATTACTCACAATATTTTGGAGGTCGGAAGACCGATGTATACGTTGTATGTCGTTCAGCAAGATGGTTTGTTGACATCTGAAGATGTGGCAAACGGTGTTGCAATGTATGGTAACGAAGAGGCAGGAGACCCTAAATATGTCGATCAAAATGGCGATGGAACAATCGATGCGGACGACAGAACTTATTCCGGTCACCCGAACCCTGATTACGTATGGGGTATTACCAATGAGTTTTCTTTTAAAGGCTTCGATCTATCCATTTTAATACAAGGCCAAACAGGTGGTGTGCTTTATTCTACTTTCGGCCGTGCGATGTATCGTACTGGTCAGGGAAGTTCTGAAAATACCCTGGGTAAAGCCCGCGATCGTGTTCGTTGGGTTGAAGGACAAACCCTGACTGAAGCCGATGTTGCCGGTAAAGAGCACAAATCGCCTTCAACTTTTGGTCGGATTAAGAACACCGACTGGTTGTATAAAAATGACTACTGGAGAATCCGGAACATTACACTCGGTTATGATTTAGGTCGATTGATTCATTCAGACCTGATAACCGGAGCGAGAGTCTATGTTACTGCCGAAAACTTCTTCGGTGCTGATAAATACAATGGTGGGTTTAACCCCGAAGCTGTTAACAACAGCGGTGATGACTACGGTGCATTCCCATTGTCAAAATCAATGGTATTCGGGTTAAATCTTAAATTTTAAACTAGCTAAATGAAATTAACCATGAAAAATATATTTTATCTCTTATTCATATTGATTGCCTTCTCTGCTTGTGAAGACGATCTGGATCTTGCTCCGATCTCTGAGCCGAGTGCGGCTAGCTTTTATCAGAATACAACACAGTTCGAGCAGGCTGTAAACGGAATGTACAATACCCTGCAGGATTATTCTACTATCCAGTTCTATTTGTCCGAAGTTCGTTCAGACAATGTTTATTCACCCGGAACAGGTGTTCGCGAATGGAATCCGCTGAATAATTTCGAACATACTTTGGCCACAAACCCATTGATGAAACAAGCTTGGGATGTTTCGTATTTAGCGATCTATCGTGCGAACCTGGTCATTGATCAGATTTCTGAAGACGTTGTTCCTGATGCTGCAACGCGCAACCGGATGATGGGAGAAGCCAAGTTTGTTCGGGCGTTGTTTTATTTTGACCTGGTGCGGTATTTTGGACGCGTGCCAATTTACGATAAAGTTGTTTCACCGACTGACGCGTTGGAGATTCCACGTGGTGCTGTAGCCGATGTTTATAGTTTGATCGTGAGTGATTTGACCGAGGCAGCGTCGCTACTTCCGGCTTCTTACAATTCTCCTGGTAAGGCTACTTCGAATGCAGCAAAAGGAATTCTTGCAAAAGTTTACCTAACGATGTCTGGTCCTGATTATGGAATTGATGGACCTGGGATGAATGCGAATAAATACTCCGATGCATTGACGTTACTGAATGAGGTTATTGGAAGTGGTAATTATAGTTGGGTGAGCGATTATGCATCTATTTTTAGCTACAATAATGAGAACAATCCCGACATCGTGTTCGACGTTCAGGCGATTAATGATGGCGCAACCGGTGATCGTGGTATTGGTACCATTCTGCCGACCTTGATGTACCAGGAAAGCTGGGCGAGAAATAACCTGCCGTTTGCAGGTGGTGTGCCGGTAGACGGAAGCGGCGCAATTGACCCATCCGATGATTTTCTTAGTTCATTTGAAGACGGAGATGTTCGTGATGATTTCTCAGTTCTGATGAGCTATGTTGATGAAAACGGTAATACCATCAATAGTCCGCAGTACATGAAGTTTTTAAGTATGGACCACATCCCTGCGGATCGATTCAACTGGGGGATCAATTTCCCGGTTCTTCGCTATACGGACGTTTTGATGATGAAAGCAGAAGCTTTAATTCAGTTAGGACAGGATCAGACAACTGTTGATAATATTATCAACCAGGTTCGTACCAGAGCTGGTGTAGGTAGTGTATCTAATGTTGATCTGGATATGTTGCTGGCCGAAAGAAGACGGGAGTTTATTGCAGAGGGAAAACGCTGGCACGATTTGGTTCGTACCGGAAAAGTGTTGACTTTGATGAATGCCTGGGCTGGTGTTGATGATACTGCAAATAAAATCGGAACCATCGTTGCGAATGATATTCTTTATGCGATTCATCAGGATCAATTGGAAGTGAAAGAGGGGTTGTATGATCAAAATCCAGGTTATTAGGGAATGATAACTATATCTGATTTATGCATCAAATTATAGTAGTGTAGTAGTATGCAAAATCGTAGGATCCCGATCGAATGATCGGGATCCTTTTTTTGTGAAAGTTTCATCGTGAATTGTAAAGCCCAATCTGTTGTTTTCCAAATATTTTAATTACTTTTGCGCAGCTTTTTAGCAAGTTAATTTTAAGCCGTTGTTATTGAAGGCGATGCTGCGGGTTAAACATTGTATCACAATTAAAGACAAAAATTATGTATTTGAATTCTGAAAAGAAAACAGAGTTTTTTGAAAAGTTTGGAAAAGGCACAACTGATACCGGTTCTACTGAAGGTCAGATCGCTTTATTCTCATTCCGTATTTCCCACCTGACTGAGCACTTGAAAAAGAACAGAAAAGACTATAGCACACAGCGTGCATTGGTTAGTCTGGTTGGTAAACGCCGTAGCTTGTTAGACTATTTAGCCAAAAAAGATATCGAAAGATATCGTAGCATCATTAAAGAGCTTGGCTTACGTCGATAAAATTATTCATAATAAAAGGCAATATTTCTATTGCCTTTTATTATTTTTGATATCCCCACCACCACAGAGACAATTTGTATTGTTAAATTTTAGTTCAAAATTTTTATGAATCAAGCAATTATTAAGACAATTGACATCGGCGACGGTCGTAACATTACCATTGAAACCGGTCGTTTAGCAAAGCAAGCCGATGGTGCAGTTGTTGTCCGCATGGGTAATACCATGTTGTTGGCAACTGTTGTGTCTGCAAAAGATGCCAAAGAAGATGTTGATTTTATGCCGGTATCAGTTGATTACCGCGAGAAATTTTCTGCAGCAGGTCGCTTCCCCGGTGGGTTTTTAAAACGTGAAGCTCGTCCTTCTGATGAAGAAATTTTGGTTGCCCGTTTGGTCGACCGCGCCCTCCGCCCTTTATTCCCGGCCGATTATCATGCTGAAACAGCTGTGATGATCAGTCTGATTTCATACGATGAAAATGTGATGGCCGACTCATTGGCCGGATTGGCTGCTTCTGCTGCTATAGCAGTATCAGATGTACCATTTGAAACACCGATTTCGGAAGTGCGTGTTGGTCGTGTGAATGGCGAGTATATCGTCAATCCAAGCACTGCACAATTAGCTGAAGCTGATATTGACATTATGGTTGGTGCCTCTTTCGAGAACATCATGATGGTTGAAGGAGAAATGGATGAAGTATCCGAAGAAGATATGCTTCAGGCCATTAAAGTGGCACACGATGCCATTAAAATTCATTGTAAAATACAAGAGGAATTAGCTGCTGAAGTTGGCGTTGTTAAGCGTGAATATTGTCACGAAGTAAACAATGCGGAGCTGAAAGCAAAAGTGGAAGCCGATTTACTTCCTGCTTGTTATGATATTGCTAAACAACAAATCAAAGATAAACAATTGCGGATCGAATCATTCGCGAAAATTGTTGACGATTATGTTGAAGCCTATAAAACCGCTAACGAAGGAAACGAAGAAGTCGATCTGGGTCAGGACGAAAAACTGATCAGACGTTACTACCATAAAGTTGAAGGTGAAGCAATGCGCCGTATGATTCTGGACGAAGGTATTCGTTTGGATGGACGTAAAACCGACGAGATTCGTCCGATCTGGGGCGAAGTTAACTACTTGCCGGGTGCACACGGATCTGCAATCTTCACACGTGGTGAAACGCAGTCGCTTTCTTCAATCACTTTGGGAACAAAAATGGATATCAAGAAAATTGACAATGTAACATTCCAGGGAACTGAAAAATTCCTGTTGCATTACAATTTCCCTCCATTCTGTGTGGGCGATGCAAAAACTCCTCGTGGTTTAGGTCGTCGTGAAATTGGTCACGGTAACTTGGCATTCCGCGCATTGAAGCGTATGATTCCTGAGGACTTCCCTTACGTTGTACGCGTGGTTTCTGATATTTTGGAATCAAACGGTTCATCGTCAATGGCAACTGTTTGTGCCGGAACCATGTGTATGATGGATGCCGGTATGCAAATGAGACGTCCGGTTTCTGGTATTGCCATGGGACTGATCTCTGATAAGAATTCAGATAAATTCGCGGTTCTTTCCGATATTTTGGGTGATGAAGATCACCTGGGTGATATGGACTTTAAAGTAACCGGTACCGAGAAAGGTATCACAGCAACACAAATGGACATCAAAGTTGACGGTCTTTCTTACGAAGTATTGACAAAAGCGTTGATGCAGGCGAAAGCAGGTCGTGAACACATCTTAGGTAAAATATTGGAAGTGATACCAGAACCTCGTGCTGAGTACAAACCAAATGTACCTCGTGTTGAAACCATCCAGATTCCGAAAGATATGATCGGACCAATCATTGGCCCTGGTGGTAAAAACATTCAGAAATTACAGGAAGAAACACAAACAGTCATTGTGATCGAAGAACGTGATGACTTTGGTTATGTGGAAATTTCCGGATTGAACAAAGACGCTTTGGATGCTGCCAAAGAGCGTGTAAAACGGATTATCGCTCTTCCTGAAAAAGGAGAAATCTATAAAGGTAAGATCAAATCGATCACCACTTTTGGTGCATTCGTTGAGATCATGCCAGGAAAAGAAGGATTGCTTCACGTGTCGGAAATTGCCTGGGAACGGGTACAAAATGTTGAAGACGTGTTGAAGGTAGGCGAAGAAGTAGAAGTGAAGTTGTTAGACATCGATCGGGACAACAAACTCAAACTTTCCCGTAAAGTTCTTCTTCCTAAACCGGAGGGTTTTGTTGAACGTCCTCCTCGTCGCGAAGGTGACCGTGGCGGTGATCGTCGTGATAATCGCGGAGGTGATCGTCGTGACAACAATCGTGGTGGTGATCGTCGGGATAACAACCGAGGAGAACGTCGTCCTCAAAGAGAAAGAGATTAATTCGAGAAAATCACAGATAGAAAAGATGCCTGCTTTTGCGGGCATTTTTTTTGCACTATTTTTGACCTTGAAATAAACGAACAGCGTTGAAATATGGAAAATTGGTATCCTGGATTTGAGAAGGAAGTTGTTAGCCAACTGAAAGGCTCAAATGAAAGAGATTTGCGCTTTTTCCGGATTGAGGAATATTTGCGTAACGGTGAACGAGTAGACGAAAATGCGGGAAAATGTCGCGAGTGCTATTCATTCCGCAATGAAATGGAACAAATGAAGGATGAGGTCGCAACGGCAGTTAACCATCCGGGCAAAGAGCGCCGTAAATTGGACAAGCTCCAATCTCGCATGAACGACCACATGCGGAAAGAGCATGGATTTTTCCCTCCTTATTACCATACATACATGCAATCGGTTATCTGGACAGTGGGCTGCATGCTTGTCGCTTTTCTTTTAACCTTAATATTCCCGGGACCGGAGAAGGTGGTCTTTTATTCACCGGCGTTTGCGATTGGTGTCGTCACCGGTCAGGTTATTGGCGGAAAAAGAGACCGCAAAGTTCGTGAGGATAAGAAAAATCTGTAATGAAAAGCGATCGGGTTGTACTGATTAGAACCAGACAACAATATTTACTGATCAATTAATTTTACAGATGAGAAAACTAGTCTATTTATTTTTAATGATTCCTATGATTTCATTTTCGCAGCAATTAAAATATCCGAAAACCTCCAAAGGTGATATCACTGACGAGTATTTCGAGACGGTAGTTGAAGATCCGTACCGTTGGCTGGAGGATGATAATTCAGCTGAAACCGAACAGTGGGTTCGGGACGAAAATGAAGTGACTTTTGCTTACTTGAAAGAGCTGCCTAATCGGGATAAGATAAGCCAACACTTAACCAGCCTGATGAACTACGAACGCTTTGGCGCACCGTTTAAAAAAGGCGGAAAATATTTCTATTTTAAAAATGACGGTCTGCAAAATCAAAGTGTGCTGTACATGACTGATTCGTTGGCAAGTGATGCTTCTGTTCTGCTGGATCCCAATACCTTGTCGGACGATGGTACTGTTGCTTTGTCAAGCGTGACGATTTCAGACGATGCAAAGTATCTCGTGTACTCGATCGCCCGCAGCGGATCTGACTGGAACGAGATTTTTGTAAAGAATATTGAAAGCGGTGACATGTTGGATGATCATCTGGTTTGGGTGAAATTCTCCGGCCTGTCCTGGTACGATGGGGGGATTTTCTACAGCGCCTATGATGCCCCGGAAGCCGGAAGCGAGTTGTCTAAATCCAATGAATATCAAAAAGTTTTTTACCACAAAATAGGGACTACTCAATCGAAAGATGTGTTAATCCAGGAATCGACTGAACATCCCAAGAGAATGTATGGTGCCGGAGTCACCGAAGATAAACGCTTTCTTGTTTTGTCGTCAAGTGAAGGAACAAGTGGTAATGCGGTGTCGATAAAGGATCTGTCGGGTAAAACGGCCGGTTTTGTTCCGTTAATGGAAAGCTACGAGTACGATTTTGACGTAGTTGAAAATATAGGAGATGGCCTTTTTGTAAAAACAAATTATAAAGCGCCCAGGTACCGACTGGTTAAAATCGATTTTAAAAACCCCGTGGAAGATGAATGGGTGGAGATATTGCCGGAGCAGGAAGATGTATTGGAATCTGTTTCCTTCAATGGTGGAAAAATCGTAGCGCAATATATGAAAGATGCCCACAATATTGTAAGCGTTTACGATGTCGACGGAAAATTTGACTATGAACTGACGCTTCCGGGACTGGGATCGGTTGGTGGATTTACCGGTAAAAAAGAGGAAGACGAGTCCTTCTTCAGTTATACTTCGTTCAACACGCCGGGAGAGATCTATAAGTATAATTTTGCCACGAAGTCGCTGGAATTGTATTTTCGTCCGAAAGTGGATTTTAACCCGGATGACTTTGTTGTGAAGCAGGAGTTTTACACTTCAAAAGACGGAACTAAAGTGCCCATGTTCATTGTGCACAAAAAAGATATTCAACTTAAAGGAGATAACCCGGCTTTGCTTTATGGCTACGGTGGTTTCAATATAAGTCTGACTCCTTCTTATTCTTCTACACGAATGGTGTTTTTGGAGAATGGAGGCGTCCTGGCGATTGCGAACCTTCGCGGTGGCGGAGAGTACGGCGAAGATTGGCACAAAGCGGGAACCAAACTGCAAAAGCAAAATGTGTTCGACGATTGCATTGCTGCTGCTGAGTTCCTGATAAGCTCGAAATACACCAAGGCGGATAAACTGGCTCTGCAAGGCGGTTCAAACGGGGGATTGCTGGTTGGTGCAGTTGTGAATCAACGTCCTGATTTGTTTAAGGTGGCTTTGCCTGCAGTAGGGGTGTTGGATATGCTGCGTTACCAGGATTTCACAATTGGTTGGGCTTGGGCCGGTGATTACGGGCGTAGCGACGACAGCAAGGAAATGTTTGACTATCTGTATGCTTATTCACCATACCACAATCTGAAAAAAGGTGGTCGGTATCCCGCTGTATTGGTAACGACAGCCGATCACGATGATCGCGTGGTGCCGGCGCACTCGTTTAAATATGCGGCTCGGTTGCAGGAATACAATGCGGGCGAATTGCCAACACTGATTCGCATTGATACGAAAGCTGGTCATGGCGCTGGAAAGCCCACCGCTAAAGTCATTGAAGAGTATACCGATGTTTGGGCTTTTACATTTTATCATCTCGGATTGAAAATGTAGCTGAAATCTTCGGTAAAACGTTTTATAAATGTATTTTAGATCCCGGGAACCAACGAATTCCGGGATTTTTTTGTGCTATGGATATCAATTATTTGGTTGTTGAGGGGAATATCGGCGCAGGCAAGACGAGCCTGACTAAGATGATTGCGAAAGAATTTGGAGCCAGGATGTTGCTCGAAGGGTTTGAGGACAACCCCTTTCTGCCCAAATTCTACCAGGAGCAGGATAAGTATGCCTTTCCGCTTGAGATGTCGTTTTTGGCCGACCGGTACAATCAGCTGAATAAGCATATCCGGGAGTTTGAGCTTTTCAGTTCATTTGTGATTTCCGATTATTACTTTGTCAAAAGCTTGATTTTTGCACAGAATACCTTGAGCAAGGATGAGTATAAATTGTACCATCGTTTCTTCAATATTATTTACGATCGGATTCCGAAACCGGACTTGTTTGTTTATCTGCATGTTCTTCCTGAAAACCTTTTGAAGAATATCCGTAAAAGAGGGCGGGATTATGAACAGGGAATCAGTATGAAATATCTTTCTCAAATTGAGAAAGGATACTTCAGTTTCTTTAAACAACAACCTGATTTTCCTATCGTGTTGATAGATACCAATCAGGCGGACTTTGTCAGGCATGATAAGGATTACAGAAAGATTCTTGGTATTATATTTGATAATGATCACCGTCCCGGAATAAACCGGTTCATATTAAGTGAATGAACGCTTTAACGGTCTAAAAACAACTCAATTTTTGTATATTCGTAACGGTTGGAAAGACTAATCATTTTAATAATGCTACAATGAAACATTTTAACTTTAAATCTCTAGCTTCTATTGCTATAGCATCGGTGGTTTTATCGAGCTGTGCAAGTCTTCAAAAAATGAAAAAGAATGCTGATGATATCAGCTTCAAAGTAACTCCTGAGGTTTTGGAAACTCACGCCGGCGACGTTGATGTTGCCATCAATGGTGTTTTCCCTGCTAAATATTTCAACAAGAAAGCGACTGTGGTTGCGACTCCTGTGTTGACTTATGAAGGTGGTGAAACTGCCTTTGAACCAGTAACTGTACAAGGAGAAAAAGTAAGTGCAAATAACAAGGTAGTTAGCTACACTGACGGAGGAAACTTCAGTTATAAAGACGCTGTACCTTTTACCGATGATATGCGGAAATCGGAGCTGGTTATCCGGATGACTGCTTCAAAAGGTAGCAAAAGTGTAGACTTTGAACCAATTAAAGTTGCCGATGGTGTTTTGGCGGCTCCAACTTTGGTGGTGAACTTCCCGTTCGCAATCATTGGCGTTCAACGTGAAAAGAACCTGACCGGTGTTTACGATCCAAACATTGATCCGTTTCAACGAATCGTTCCTGATTCATACACGGCAGATATTCGCTACCTGATTAACAGTGCTGTTTTGAGAAACAGTGAGTTGAAAAGCGAGGATATCGAGAAATTAAAAGAATACACTAAAGACGCTTTCGACGCAGAACGTAAAGAATTGAAAGGTGTTGAAGTTTCAGCTTACGCTTCACCTGATGGTGCATTGGATTTCAACACTAAACTGTCTGAAAAACGTGAAGGAACTTCAAGTAATTACGTAGAGAAGCAGCTGAAGAAAGAAAAAATTGAAGCTGAATTGAAATCTAAGTTTACTCCGGAAGACTGGGACGGTTTCAAAGAATTGATGGAGAAATCAAACATCCAGGACAAAGAATTGATCTTGCGTGTGCTGTCAATGTATTCAGATCCAGAAGTACGCGAACGCGAAATCAAAAACTTGTCACAGGCTTTCACAAGCGTTGCTGATGAAATTCTGCCCCAATTGCGTCGTGCAAAAATTACGGCCAGCGTTGAGCTGATCGGTAAAACAGACGAAGAAATTATGGACCTGGCCAATGGTAATCCATCGGCTCTGAATCCTGCTGAATTGTTGTACGCTGCAACTTTAACAGACGATAAAGAAAAGCAATTGTACATTTATGGCGCCATGACTGAAGTTTATCCGAACGACTGGAGAGGATATAACAACAAAGGTATGGTACTGGCTCAACAAGGTAAATTTGAAGAAGCAAAACCATTGTTCGAGAAAGCTGAAAGCTTAAGTACAAGCGAACCAATCATCAAAAACAACTTAGGTGCTTGCGCGTTGGTTGCCGGTGATGTTGCTAAAGCTGAAGAGTTGTTTGGTGCTGCATCAGGTGCCGGTTCTGAAGTGAACAACAACTTGGCTATTGTTGCCATCAAAAAAGCCGAATACGAAAAAGCAGTTAAACTGTTAGACGGTACAAATACACCAAACGAAGGTTTGGCAAAAATCATGGTTGGCGACAACAGCGGCGCTCTGAAAGCATTGGAGAACTGCCCATGGGAAGGTTGCTACATGACCGAATATTTCAAAGCAATTGTTGGCGCTCGTACAGCGAAAGAAAACCTGATGTACGAAAGCCTTGAAAAAGCAGTTTCAATGAATGCTGACCTGAAATCTAAAATCGCTACTGATTTGGAATTCGCGAAGTATTTTGACGAAGCTCGTTTCCAGGAAATTGTAAAATAGTTCCCCAGGGGAATAAACGCATAAGTTGATAAGGGCTGTCCGATGTAATTTCGGACAGCCTTTATTTTTTGTGGCTGCGTAGGCTAACCCATGGACAGAACGTTCGCCGAAACTTTTCTTCGCGGAAAAGCTGTTGGAGCCCTCTTGGAGCCTGTTCGAGGTGTGTTGACGGCTGTATAACGACTTGTGACGGCTGTATAACGACTTGCGACGGCTGGATAAGCACTTGCGACGGCTGTATGACGACTTGTGACGGCTGGATAGGGAATTGCGACGGCTGTTTAAGGTCTCGGAGCTTCTGGATAAGCACTTGTTACGGCTGGACTCGGTCTTGCGGATTCTGTATAAGGACTTGTGACGACTGGATAAGCCTTCGTCAAGGCTGTAGAAGCTCTTGGAACTCCAGTCTTTTAAGTGTCGGGAAAAGCCGGCTGGTCGGCCTCCAAAACGAGACCGGGAACCGGCAGTCCCGGCGGGTTTTTAATGAGCGGGAAGGCGCTTGCCGGGGGCATTGGCAACTACCCGGGGCTGGATGCTGTCCACTTCATCTTTTTAAATAAGTCCCAAAGGACAATGCCCGCGCTGACCGAAACATTGAAAGAATGCTTGGTGCCAAACTGGGGGATCTCGATCGCACCGTCACACAAATCGACCACCTTTTGCTGAACGCCTTTCACTTCGTTGCCAAAGACCAACGCGATTTTTTCGCCCGGTTTGGGGGTGAAATCCGGCAGCATAATGCTTTTATCGATTTGCTCAATGGCATAAACGGTATATCCTTGTTCTTTCAGCTCGTTAACCGCATCCGCTGTTTTTTCCAGGTATTTCCAGTCGACGGTCTTTTCGGCATCCAAAGCAGTCTTGTGGATTTCCTTATTCGGAGGTGTTGCGGTAATGCCGCACAGGTAAATTGCGTTAATCAGCAAGGCATCAGCGGTTCGGAAAAAAGAGCCGATGTTGTTGCAGCTTCTGACATTGTCTAAAACGACAACGATTGGCATTTTGCCGGTCTCCTGGTATTCTTCCGGATTTAACCGGTTTAGTTCGTTTGTTCGAAGTTTTCGCATATTAAAGTCGTTTACCACTGCACATTTTTACGGCGGAACGGCATAGTCATACACCGTGCACCGCCGCCTCCGCGCGCCAGTTCAGAACCGGCAATGGTGATCACACATTTTTTGTTGGTTGGAATTTGAGATGTTCCGTCGATAATGTTTTTGGCCTTGATGACCTCGAAGCCGTGCTTGTTCAGTTCCTCGACCGTGTTTACATTGCGCTCGTAACCGATGATCTGTCCCGGGGCAATCGCGAAGAAATTAGCACCGCTATGCCATTGTTCCCGTTCCTGCGTCCAGTTGTCGTTTCGCCCTCCGCAGTAAATTGGTTCCATGTCAATTCCCAGTTTCTTCAAGGCTTTCACCAGGTTTTTTTCTTCCTCTATTTTAGTCACTTCACCATTTTCGATCTGAATATGGATGGTATGGTAGCGCGTTGTCCCCAAAATCAGGGGCTCGTAAACCATGCAGGCATCGCGGTCCAGGAAGGTGAAAACCATATCGAGGTGAATAAATGATTCGGGCATATCGGGAAGTTCCTGAATCAAGACATGACGGATCGGTTCTTTCTTCGCTTTGATACTTTCCAGAATGAAATCGATTCCCTGTGTAGACGTTCTGATTCCTGTCCCAATGACCAGAACATCCTTCCGGGCAACCTGGAAATCGCCGCCTTCAATGGAAATGTTTTTAGAGACCGGAATGTTCCCGGGCTTTTGCGAATTGAGCGTCGTGGCTTCAATTCCCGGGTGGTTTTTGAAGATCGCTTCCATGATCAGCGCTTCGCGGTCCCGAACGGTATTGGCCATTTTCCCGATCACCACTTCGTCGCAAAATGACATGGAGGCGTCGCGGGTAAACAGGAAATTGTGCAGCGGCCACAGGCTGAACCGTTCCTGACTTAAATAGCGGGTCAGGTTATTGCGTTTAATCGGCACTCCTTGTATCAGTTGCCGTGCCAGTTCCGGTGATTTTAAGTCCAGTAAATCCGGTAGAATCTCATAGGCGTTCTCCTGAAAACAGATTTCTTGCAAGAGGTCTTGTCTGACCTGGTCTGTTTTCAAAATCTCGGCCAGCAAATCCGTCACTTCGTAGCATTTGCTTACTTGCGATAAAACACCTTTCAACTGGCTGTACTCTTCGCTGGCAACCGAGAGGTTTAAAATATCACTGTAAAGTGCTCGTTTGGCTGTTTCCGGTGTCATTTCTTCCACCTCAAGGCCTGGTGTATGAACAATCACTCCTTCAAGTTCCCCAAACTCGGAAGTAACATTCACTTTCATTTTGTCGGTCATAAATACCCCTTTCAACTATTTTCAACAAAGATAATAACTCGCTTCAATGCAGAATCTTTATCCTGATTTTCATTTTCGATTAATAACACATTATCTTCGTTGTTGAGTCATGAGAAAGCTAATTGTAATACTGGTTCTGGTAGTTGCTTTGGGTGGCGTTGATCGAGTTAGCGCACAGGAGCAGGATTCTGTTCATTATTTGGAGGGAATAAAATACGATGGCGATACCATACCTCATGTGTCCTTAAATCCGATTCCGGTATATCCGGGTGGAAAGTATAAATCGAAACGACTCCAGCGAAAATATTGGCGGCTGGCAGCCAAGGTGAAGAAAGTTTACCCGTACGCCAAACTTGCGGCTCAGCTTCTCGATGAGTATGAAGTAAAATACGAGGCAGCCAATAATCCGAAATTGAGAAAGAAGTATTTAAAGGAAGTTGAGCAAAAGCTTTTCGATCAATATGGGCCGGAGCTGAAAAAACTTTCCATCTCTGAAGGGCGAATTCTGATCAAGCTGATTGATCGGGAAACTCAACATACCTCTTACGAGCTGATCAAGGATTTGAAAGGCGGTGTTTCTGCCTTTTTCTGGCAGGGAATGGCTCGTTTATTTGGGAATAATCTGAAAGATGAATATGATCCGGTTGAAGAGGATCGGATGATTGAGGAGATTATTTTTTTTATTGAAGCCGGTGTAATCTGATGAAAAGGACTTTTGTTGCGATAAAAATTGAGCTTCAGCCAGCTTTTCAGGAATTGATTGGGAAGTTGAAGCGGTCTTTGGACGGAGAAAAGATCCGGTGGGTGATTCCGGAAAACTTTCACCTGACCCTGCACTTTTTCGGTAACACGGAAGCGGACGATGTAGCGGTCTTAATTGAGCTTTTTCAGGATTTTGCGGAAGCAGAGCCGCCCATTAATTTTAAGCTGAAGGCGATCAGCTTCTTCAAAAAAAGGCTTCAGCCGAAGGTTTTATTTGTTGATGTTGCCGAAGCCGATGAGTTGGAGAAGTTAGCCGAAAAGCTTCATGAGGTTCTTGTTGATAAGGGATTCGCGAAAGCTGAGCACGCGTTCCACCCGCACCTGACAGTTGCGCGCATTAAACACCTCGACGACAAGGAGCGTTTTCTGCAGGTATTGAAACAATTTAGTGAAAGCCCCGAGCAGTTGGTCGAAGCAACTGAACTGGTTTTCTATGAAAGTGTGGTAAGGCCCGACGGTCCTGTTTACAGACCGATAAAGACGTTCGAATTGAATGGTTGAGGGTTTACTTCCCATTCCCGTTTATGACTTCAAGGATGCTGTAAATCATGATTTTGATGTCGAGGTAGAGGGAGGCATTTTTCATGTAGACCAAGTCGTAGGGCAGGCGTTCGAGCATTTCATCAACATTCGATGCATATCCGTATTTTACTTGTCCCCAGCTCGTCATTCCGGGCCTGATTTTGTGTAGCAAGTTGTATTGCGGAGCCTTTTGGATTAGTTTGTCAATATAGAATTGTCGCTCGGGTCTCGGGCCAACCAACGACATATTACCAATGATTACATTGATAAATTGAGGAATTTCGTCGAGATGGGTTTTGCGCAGAAATAGGCCAATCCGGGTGATGCGGGGGTCGGTGTCGCTTGAAAGTTCCGGTCCTTTTGTCTCGGCATCCGTGACCATGCTTCGGAACTTATAAATATTGAAAGGCTTGCCGTATCGTCCAATTCGGGTTTGTGTATAAATGATCGGACCGCGCGATTCCATTTTGATGAGTACGACGATAAGCAGACTTGCAGGAAGGAAAATAAGCAGTGCCAGTATCGACAAGACAACATCCATTATGCGTTTGACATTAACAGCCCAGACGGGCATGATGCCGTTAGAAATTTTGAAAAGCGGACGGCTGTATAGGTTGTTGGCTTTTTGATTTCCGGAAAGGATGTCGTACAGATCGGGAATTCCCCAGACCAAAACATTGAATCTCTGAAGCCGGATCAGGATCTGGCTTAATAGCTTGTGTTCCGATGTATCGATAGTGACAATAACTTCTTCAACCTGCCGCTGTTCGATTATTTGCGGAATGTCTTCAGCAGTTCCCAGGCAGGGGATGAAAGCGTTCAATGGATTTTGTGCGTCCTGATTTGTTTGAATAAAACCGATGAGTTTATTTCCGGAAGGTTTAATTTGAGTTTGCATTTCATGAAAAAGTTGAACGGCATTCGCATTGCCTCCAATTAGCAGTGTGTTGAAACCGACTTTCCGGCTGTGTATCAGGCGATTTATTTTCGTTGTGTGAATAACCCTGAAAAAGTAGGTTAGGCCAAAATGAAGACAAAACAGGGTGAAAAAAAGGCTGTAGTAGTTGTTGTGGGTGCTGATGTAGTCATCTAACAAGAGACTGAAAAACAGAATAACGACGCCGATAAGTGTCGTGAAAAATGTTTGGCCGAATTCAATCAGCCGCGATTTTCGGCAGATATTGCTATAGTACCCGGTAACGTAATAAATTCCTATCCAGAAAAGGGGGAGCGTGAGCAGGGCCAAATACAAACGAGGAGTATATTCGATGTGAAGTATATCTGCGGTATGGCTTGGTTCGATGTATAATTTTCGGTATACATAGAAGAGAAACCAACTTAAGCAAGTGGCCAAAACATCAAAAAACAAGTATATAATTACTGTTTGTTTTTTATTCATTCCAAGGTCTAATTTTAAGCGCTTTGCAAAGATAGGCTTTGAGAAGAAAAACGAGCTTTTTAGGAATTAATTATACAGCATATCGTTTTTCGGGGAAAAAGTTGCCGGAGTAATTTAGTTTCGATTTGATATCATTCAAAATATATCGGGCTTGATGCATGTGATTCAAGTTAATCGAAATGCACTCGTTGTGGTGGACGGCTTTCTGGAAATGCTCAGCAGCGTTTTGCTCTGATTCAAATGCTTTTGACGCAGAAAGGTCCTCGGCTTGAAACCGGAGAATGGGCTTTTTTTGTCTGAAGATTTCAATTTCCGAATCTTTCGGACCGATTTGATTTGAAAACAAAATGCGGGCAACAGATCCCGAAGTAAATACCAGTCGAACCTCAAGCAAATTGTATCCTTCGTGTCCGGGAATGGTCATCAGATCTGCCTTTTTGAATTCACTGTCATCAATTAAAACCAAAAAAAGCAGGAAGTTCAGGAACTGATTTTCCAAATCAATTTCCGAATTGTTCGGCAAACGAATATTAGCCAAAAAAGGACCGGAGATCTGTTTGATTTGCTTCAAATTTTCTGTTTGAAAAACCAGCGGGACAAAAATCTGGTAGACAGAACCAGCTTCATGAGCCAGGCTGATGAGTTGCTTCAGTTCTGGAACGGAGAAGTCGGGGAGAGAGTTGGTGAAAATGTGATTGCGACGTCTCAGGGCTTGTTTGATCAGATCAAACTGTTGATAAAAATGATCCAGGTACAGCGCCTCTGACTCATTTATCAAGGCTTCGATCTGGAAATGCAGCATTTTTTCGGTGAGCTTATTGTGCCCGACCGATTGCCCGATGATCTTCAAGTCCTTCATTCTTTGAAGTATTTTCATCGTTTTGCCGCCTGTATCGTCTCCAGAAAGAATCCCAAGGTTGATCATAGCTGCAAATTAGAAATAAAAAGCTATTTTAAAGCTCTGATCCGGGTACAACTTTTCAACGGCCGATAGTTGATAATGTGGGTTGACTCGACGGGATCAAAAACCTATTTACACTATTTTTACATCAAAAAATTGACGCAATGAATCCTCTGGATACCCTGAGACATCAGGGATTGAGAAAAAGACTGGTAGAAGGGCTGCGAATAAAAGGAATAAAGGATGAAAAGGTTCTGAACGCCATTTCAAAAGTACCGCGCCATTTATTTATGGATAGCGGTTTTATTCAGTTTGCCTATAGAGATCAAGCCTTTCCAATTGGGGCTGGACAAACAATTTCGCAACCTTATACCGTAGCTTTTCAAACCTGGCTCCTTCAACTTAAGCCAAACGAAAAAGTACTGGAAGTGGGAACAGGTTCCGGTTACCAGGCTGCCGTGCTGCTTGAAATGGGGGTGAATGTTTTCACTATCGAACGGCAGCGCGAGTTGTATCTGAACGTGCAACAGCTTCTACCGCAGTTAGGTTATTTCCCCAAATTCTTTTACGGTGACGGATACAAAGGATTACCGACCTACGGGCCTTTCGATAAAATTATCGTGACTGCAGGAGCTCCCTTCATCCCTGATGATCTGTTGCAGCAGCTCACAATTGGCGGAAGACTGGTTATTCCGCTTGGTCCCACCGACCGTCAAACCATGACCGTAGTGGTGCGCACAGGTGAAAATGAGTTTAAAAAAGAAACACACGGAACATTTGTCTTTGTCCCTATGTTAAAGGGGACAGAAAAGTAAATCTGCGGGGCAGGCCGGTAATTTAGCCGCAGGCTTTTGCCCGCATCGAATACAGAAATTAGCAAAATGATACAAGTCAAGAAATTTACGTTTAATCCGATTCAGGAAAATACCTATGTGCTTTACGATGAGACCAAAGAATGTATCATCGTTGATGCCGGTTGCTATTTTGATTACGAACAAAAGGAGCTGTCGGATTTTATTGCGGAGAATCAATTGAACCCGGTGAAATTGGTCAATACGCACTGCCATTTGGATCATATTTTTGGAGTTACTTATTGTCGAACAACCTATAGTATTCCGTTTTTGGCACATCAGGATGATTTATTTCTGGTTGAAGATATTGTCGCTCATGGAGATCGTTTCGGTATCCCTACTGAGCCCGTTGACGGGCCCGATGAGTATATCGAGGAAGGCGATCTCATTCAATTCGGAAATTCAGCCTTGGAGCTCATTCATGTTCCGGGCCACGCTCCGGGAAGCCTTGTTTTGTATTGTAAAGAGCAAAACTTTATGCTGGTAGGCGACGTGTTGTTTTTCGGAAGCATCGGCCGGACAGATTTGCCGAAAGGAAGCTACGAGCAACTCATTGGTAATATCAAACAAAAATTGCTTATCCTACCCGAAGAAACGTTGATTTATAGCGGACACGGTCCGGAGACCAGTATTGGTTTTGAGAAAAAATCCAATCCATTCTTAACCTAGGGATTGCAATGGGTTAATCGATTTATTGAAAAATGATTAACGCTATAAAATTCGTTCAATTCAGCTAAAAAGAGTAAAAATCATTTTTTACTCTTAAACTTCAAATTAATATTGGAGCACATTTAAAAGAATAAAAATAAGCAGCATGGCAAGTGACAAATTTGTAGCCCGGCACATTGGGCCTCGGGGACAGGAAACCCGGGAAATGTTGGATAAAATCGGCGTTTCTTCACTCGAGGAACTGATTGAACAAACAATCCCCGAAAATATACGTCTGGAAAACCCATTGCAATTGAAGGACGGTTTGACCGAACGGCAATATTTCCGTAAGATTTTAGCATTGGCAAAAAAGAATAAAGTATTCAATACTTACATCGGAATGGGCTATTACGATACCATCACTCCCGCTGTAATATTGCGTAATGTGCTTGAAAATCCGGTTTGGTACACATCTTATACACCTTACCAGGCCGAGATTTCACAAGGACGTTTGGAAGCTTTGCTGAATTACCAAACCATGGTATGTGAGATGACTGCTATGGACTTGGCGAACGCTTCTCTGCTCGATGAAGCAACGGCTGCTGCTGAAGCCATGATTATGCTTTTGAATTCGCGCAGCCGGGCGAAAGCGAAAGCCGGGGCGAATGTGATTTGGGTGGATAAAAACATGTGGCCGCAAACCTTGGATGTCATAAAAACCCGTGCCGTTCCTTTAGATATCGAATTGAAAATTGCGGAAACTACTGAGTTCCGGTTCGAAGAGAATGTGATCGGTATCATGTTGCAATACCCGAATGCAAACGGAGAGGTAATCTCTTATGCATCCTTAGCAGAACAGGCGCACGCCGCTGATGCCAAAGTGGCTGTGGCGACCGATTTGATGAGTTTAGCCTTGTTAACCCCTCCGGGAGAGTGGGGAGCCGACATAGTGTTCGGTAACTCGCAGCGCTTTGGTGTTCCAATGGGCTACGGTGGTCCTCACGCAGCTTTCTTTGCTGCTCGTGACGAGTTTAAGCGAACAATGCCGGGCCGTATCATTGGTGTTTCAAAAGACGTGCACGGAAACCGGGCATTACGTATGGCGCTGCAAACCCGCGAACAACATATCAAACGCGAACGCGCGACATCAAATATTTGTACAGCACAGGCACTTTTAGCTAATATGGCTGGGTTCTATGCTGTTTACCACGGGCCTGAAGGAATTCAGCAAATTGCACAACGCATTCACCGAATTGCGGTGTTGTTGGATAACGAAGTGACCGCTTTGGGCTATCAGCAATTGAATGAGAATTATTTTGATACCATTCGTTTTGCACTTCCAAAGTACGTTAAAGTAGAAGATATAGAGTGGTTGTCGCTTGAGCTTGAAATGAATTTCCGTTATTTCGGGAATGGAGAAGTTGGCTTGAGCATCGACGAGACCACCAACCTGGAAGACATTAACTGGATTATTGAGGTTTTTGCGAAAGCCGCTAACAAACGATATACTGAAATTGAAGTTTATCCCGAGGTTGATAAAATAGACTCGGGACTATTGCGTCATTCTGCCTTCCTTGAGCAGGAGGTATTCAATTTGTACCGCTCCGAGACGGAGATGGTTCGCTACATTAAAAGATTAGAACATCGTGATATTTCCCTGACGCACTCCATGATTCCGTTGGGGTCATGTACCATGAAACTAAATGCTGCGACTGAAATGTTGCCGTTGAGTTGGATTGAGTTTGGGGGTATTCATCCTTTTGTACCTAAAAATCAGGCGCGAGGATACCAGGAAATGATGGAAGAGCTTCGTCGCGATTTGTCGGAAATTACCGGTTTTGCTGACGTAAGCTTGCAACCTAATTCCGGTGCGGCAGGCGAATACGCCGGTTTAATGGTCATCCGGGAGTATCATTTGAGTCGTGGCGATGTTCAGCGCGATGTCGTGCTTATTCCTTCGTCGGCGCACGGAACGAACCCAGCCAGTGCCGTAATGGCCGGTATGAAAGTGGTGGTTGTTCCATGCGATGAGAAAGGGAATGTGGATGTAGAAGTGTTACGTAAAAAAGCAGAAGAATATAAAGAAACATTGTCGGCGTTCATGGTTACTTATCCGTCAACGCATGGTGTTTTCGAATCGTCGATCATTGAAATGTGTGAGATCATTCACCAAAACGGCGGACAGGTATATATGGATGGTGCTAATATGAATGCTCAGGTTGGATTGACTAACCCGAAACGCATTGGTGCGGATGTTTGTCACCTGAACCTGCATAAAACTTTTGCGATCCCACATGGTGGTGGTGGTCCCGGCGTTGGTCCGATTTGTGTGGCCGAGCACTTGGTTGACTTTTTGCCATCGCATCCGGTAATGAACAACGGACATGTCGGTATTTCTGCCGTTTCGGCTGCGCCTTGGGGGAGTGCATCGGTGTTGCCAATTACTTATGGATATATCAAAATGCTAGGTGCAGACGGGCTAAAGCAGGCAACTGAAATTGCTATTTTGAATGCTAATTATATTGCTTCAGCCTTAAAGGATACATACGGTATTTTGTACACAGGCGAGAACGGCCGTGTTGCGCACGAAATGATATTGGAGTGCCGTCATTTTAAAACAGCAAGTGGAATAACAGAAGCAGATATTGCTAAGCGGTTGATGGATTATGGATTTCACGCACCAACATTGTCTTTCCCTGTACACGGAACTTTAATGATTGAGCCGACCGAAAGTGAATCGAAGCAAGAGTTGGATCGCTTTATTGATGCCTTAAATTCAATTTATCTGGAGATTCAGTCGATTAGTGAAGGTCAGTCGGATAAGGCAGACAATCCGCTGAAAAATGCTCCGCATACAGCTGATTCTGTTACGGCTGATGAGTGGTCGCATTCTTACAGTCGCCAGCAGGCAGCTTTCCCGCTGACGTGGTTAAAGGAAAACAAATATTGGCCGCCGGTAGGTCGCATTGACGACGCATATGGTGACAGAAACCTGGTTTGTACCTGCGCTCCGATAGAGAGTTATCAATAGGTATCGATTTAATGGTTCGCATTTCGTAACTTTGGGTAAGGAATTTATATACTATGATTACTTATCCAATAGCAAAGATTAACATCGGGTTGCTTATTACAGAAAAGCGCCCGGATGGTTTCCATAATTTGGAGACCATCTTTTACCCGATTCAGATGCAGGATGTTCTGGAGGTAGTTGAGGCAGATGAGTTTGAGTTTAGCATGTCAGGGTTAGCATTGGACGGTGATCCCAATGAAAATCTTGTTGTCAAAGCTTATCAACTGATTAAGAATGATTACCCTATTCCTGAAGTGCGGGTTCATCTACATAAAAACATTCCTTCAGGAGCTGGTTTGGGGGGCGGTTCGTCAGACGCGACCTCAATGCTTTTGCTGTTGAATGAGCTCTTCAGCCTGAAAATAAGTCAGGATAAATTAATGGAATATGCACTCCAATTAGGGAGTGACTGTCCCTTCTTTCTGAACGCAAGACCTGTTTTTGCAACCGGGAGAGGTGAGATAATGCAGGATGTTTCGGTTGAACTAAAAGAATATTTCTTAATTCTGGTGAAACCTCCGGTGCATGTTTCAACGGCTTTGGCCTATCAAGCGATTACACCACACAAGGCTCGTCTGTCATTGAAGGGCTTGGTTAGCTTTTCTGTCGGTAAGTGGAAAGGAAATATTCTGAATCACTTTGAGAAGTTCGTTTTCCATGAATATCCTGAAGTTGCGGAAATTAAAAAGACACTTTATGATCAGGGAGCGGCTTTTGCTTTGATGTCGGGGAGTGGGTCTGCCGTGTTCGGCTTATTCCGTTCTGAGAAAAGAGGAATTGAGAATTTTTTCCCGGATGATTACCAGGTATTCAGGCAACGACTTTAATTTCATGGATTGCTAAATATGAAAAAATAAAAGGGGCCGTTAAGGCCCCTTTGTTATTTAGCTGCGATCTCTATCATCAGAGTTCCTTTAGGGATTTTATCTCCCGCTTTCACCTTTATTGTCGCAATTTTGCCATCGAATGGCATTTGCACCAAGTTGTGCATTTTCATTGCTTCGAGGATTAAAAGTGGATCTCCCTCTTTGAGTTTATCTCCGGGTTTTACAAATACATCGATGATTGTTCCTGGAATAAACGAATGCAATTGATTTTCATCCGGTTTTTCCCATTTAATGCGTCGTCTGTATTTTTCGGTATACTCGGTTTTATATACTGCACTGTGTACAATAATCGTTTCAAATTTTTCTTCTTCCATGATCGGATTTATTTTGATTAAAACGGAGGAATACCATGTTTCTTTTTAGGTCCTGAGATCGACTTGTTAGCCGATACTTTCAAGGCATGCAACAGAATTCTTCGTGTATCCTGAGGCTCGATTACCTCATCGATGTACCCTTTAGAGGCAGCAACGTATGGGTTGGCGAACTTATCTTTGTATTCCTGAATTTTAACCTGGCGCATCGCGTCCGGATCTTCCGCTTCGGCAATCTCCTTGCGGAATACAATGTTGGCGGCACCTTCAGGGCCCATAACTGCGATTTCAGCCGTTGGCCATGCAAATACGAAGTCGGCACGTAAGTGACGAGAGTTCATTGCGATGTAACCACCACCGTAAGCTTTGCGAATGATAACTGTAATTCGGGCAACGGTAGCTTCACTGTATGCGTACAGAATTTTTGCACCGTGACGAATAACGCCGGCGTGTTCCTGGTCAACGCCCGGCAAGTAACCCGGAAGGTCTTCCAGTGTAATAATTGGAATGTTGAAGGCATCGCAATAGCGGATGAAACGAGCAGCTTTATCGGAACTATCACAGTCCAATACCCCAGCCAATACTTTTGGTTGGTTACAAACGAAACCGACAGTTTCTCCTTCCATGCGTCCAAATCCGATCACAACGTTTGGAGCGAAATACTCCATAACTTCGAAGAAATCAGAGTTGTCGGTGATTGCCTTAATAATGTCACGAATATCGTAAGGCATCTTGGCATCCACAGGAACGATGTTCTCAATTTTCTTTTTGAAAGTTGGCTTGGCTGGTTCAATAGCCTTTGCTTTTTGGGTGTTGTTCCAGGGAATGTAAGTGATCAGTTTTTTAATCTGCTCGAAACACTCCAGTTCACTTTCCGCATAGAAGTGCGCATTACCGGTAACTTCAGCGTGTACCTTTGCACCACCGAGGTCTTCCATCGAGATTTCTTCACCCAGAACTGTTTTAATAACACTTGGTCCGGTGATGAACATTTTTGAGATATTATTCACCACGAAAACAAAGTCAGTTAAAGCAGGTGAATAAACGGCGCCACCGGCACAAGGTCCTAGAATTACAGAAATTTGAGGGATAACACCTGAAGCCAGAGTATTACGGAAGAAAATCTCGCCGTAGCCAGCCAACGAGTTAACCCCTTCTTGTATACGTGCACCACCTGAATCATTGATTCCGATTAACGGAACCCGCATTTTCAGCGAGTGGTCCATGATTTTCGTGATTTTGCGAGCGTGCATCAAACCCAATGATCCACCGGCAACGGTGAAGTCTTGGGCGAAAATACATACCGGAGAACCATAAATGGTACCTGTCCCAATGATTACGCCATCACCGTGTAACTTCATCTTGTCCATATCGAAGTCGCGGGCTACATGTTCTACGAACATATCATATTCGTGGAATGAGCCCTCATCCAGGATGTAAAGGATCCGTTCACGGGCGGTAAGTTTCCCCATAGCCATTTGTTTCTCAATGGCCTTTTCACCACCACCCTTGAGTACCTCGTCTTTGCGTTTTCTGAGGTCCAGGATATTCCGTTTCAACGACATAATTTGTAATTTTTAATTAGAATTTGCTCCGGTCGATCCGGAGAATTTACTTCATAATGGTCTTTCTGTTGAAAGTTTTACGTGTCAAAATTATAATTTTTTCATATCGCATACTGTTTTTTAAAACATTCTAAAGTTTCTGTGAACTTTTCTGTGTATGCTTGGTTTTGAACAATTATCTGTTGAGTTTGAAATTTTGGTTAGCGTCGAGCCCTGTTATATAAGTAGGCAGCCAAACCACCGAAAATCAAGTTTGGTATCCAAACTGCAATGTACGGAGGGACAGAGCCGGAGATTGCGAAGACAGTCGAAATTTGCATGAACATGATGTAGGCGAAACTAATCAGAATGCCCAATCCAAGATGGAGCCCCAGTCCGCCTTTTACCTTCCGTGAAGCCAAAGAAACACCAATAATAGTCAAAATAAATGCTGAAAATGGGTTTGCACGTCGTTTGTGTTTTTCCACTTCGTATTCAATTGTATTGATTCCTCTCAGTTTCAGAGATGCGATTTCTTTGTTTAAGTCAGGCAGGGCTAATGTTTCTGCCATATTGTTCATGGTGACGTAATCTTCAGGCACCATGTTTAACGTTGTGTCTTGCTTCGTACCGGTTGTGATAGTCTCGTTGTAACCGTCAATGTCACGAATGTAGAAATTGTTGATTTCCCATACTTTTCGCTCCCGATCCCATTTTATAAAGTCAGCCGAAAGTTTCGAAACCAATTTCCCCTCTTCAAATCGTTCAATCGTGAATTTATAACCTACATCGTTCGAAGTATTATAACTTCTCATATAGATATAGGTGCCGGGTGTTATTTGCCGGTGTATGTTATTTTCAAGCGTATTTCGTTTGTTTTTGATATAAGTGTTTTTGAATTCCACCATTTCCTTGTTGGCCGGCGGAATAACATAGTCGCCAAGCAGGTATGAAAACAAAGCAATAATGGCAGCTCCAATCATGTAGGGTCTTACAAAACGGTGAAAGGAAACACCGCTGCTGAGAATGGCAATGATCTCGGAATCATAGGCCATTTTAGAGGTGAAAAAAATGACCGCAATAAAGTTGAAGAGCGAACTAAAAAGATTGGCGAAATAGGGTATGAAATTCAAGTAGTAGCTAAAGATAATCTCGTTGACCGGAATATCCTTTGACAGGAACTCATCCAGATTTTCCGAAATATCGAAAACCATAGCAATGCTGATAATCATGGCAATGGAAACAAAGAAAGTCGCCATGAACTTGCCAATGATGTACCTGTCAATTATTTCTATGCCTGGAATTTTCAACTTCATAAGCGCTGAGCCAATTTAACAACCATTTCTTCTTTCCATTCTTTAAATGTATCGGCCAAAATTTGCCGGCGAGCTTCTTTAACGAGCCAAAGATAAAAAGCTAAATTGTGTTGACTGGCAATTTGAGCACCCAGCATTTCACCCGAAATTGTCAGGTGACGTAAAAACGCCTTGCTGTAATTTAGATCAACATAGGATGGGCCATCAGGATCAACCGGAGAAAAGTCATCAGCCCACTTCTTATTTCGTATATTGATAATTCCGTTTCGTGTAAAAAGCATGCCGTTGCGACCATTGCGGGTTGGCATGACACAATCGAACATGTCTACTCCCCGGTCGATTGCCTGCAGAATGTTGACCGGAGTTCCTACTCCCATCAGGTATCTTGGTTTATCTTTCGGGAGAATCGGATTCACTACTTCGATCATTGCATACATGTCTTTTTCCGGCTCGCCAACCGATAGTCCGCCAATTGCATAACCATCACTGGGGATGCTTGTCACATGGCGGGCAGCTTCTTCGCGCAGTGCTGGGTAGACGCCACCTTGTATAATCGGAAACAGTGACTGGTGATGGCTGTACAGCGGGCTGGTTTTTTCCATTTGGTTGACACAGCGATCCAACCAACGCTGAGTTAGTGCCAGCGACTTTTTAGCGTAGTCGAAATCGGCATCTCCTGGAGTGCATTCGTCGAAAGCCATGATGATATCGGCTCCGATTTTTCGTTGAATGTCGATGACGCTTTCAGGGGTAAAGAGATGAGATGATCCGTCGATGTGGGACTGAAACTTGGCACCTTCCTCTGATAGTTTTCGAATATCGCCCAGCGAAAAAACCTGGTAGCCGCCACTGTCCGTCAAAATGGGGCCGTCCCATCCGTTAAATTTATGCAGTCCTCCGGCTTGTTCAATAATGTCGGTGCCGGGACGAAGGTATAAATGGTAGGTGTTCCCCAGGATTATCTGGGCTTCAATATCATCTTTTAAATCTCTGACATGGATTCCTTTAACAGAACCGGCAGTGCCCACAGGCATAAAAATAGGTGTTTCAATTGTACCGTGGTCAGTTTTCAGTATTCCAGCCCTGGCTTCAGAATTGCTGGCTGTATTTTTCAGTGTAAAATCCATGTTCTGTTTTTTCAGCGAGCAAAGATAGTACATTAATGTTAAACCTTGAGGAATAGGCCTAATTTCAGAATCGTTAATTTAATTTAAAAATGCTGATGCAAAACCGGAGCGATTATTAAATTTGTGATTAAATTTCGACCATGACCCAAGAGTTTTTCGATCGCCCTGTTTACGAGTGGAGCGGTTATTTTTTCCTGTTTTTTGGCTTTATTCTTAGCTTGGTGATTCAACTGTTTTTTTACCGGCGGATATTGTCTGTCAGAAAGGTATCTGAAGACATTCAGGAGGAAAGACCAATTAGTGTATTGTTAAACGTGCGTAACGAGTCGGAGCGAATTGAGCAGTTTTTACTAAAACTACTCGATCAGAATTACTCGAGTTTTGAAATTGTCGTTGTTGATGACTTTTCTGCAGATTCCACGCTGATTATTCTAGGGGTGATGGCTCAAAAATATCCAAAAATTAAGTTTAGTTCATTGAATCAGGAAAATCGCTATTCCGAAAAAATGGCGATGAACCTGGCAATGAAAGCAGCAAAAAATGATTGGGTATTAATTTTGACTCCGGAAGCAAACCTGGAAGATCCGAACTACCTGGCACGAATGAACCAAGAGATGGATGCTGATTCTCAGGTTCTGGTTAGTTACGTGAATTACGAGGCAGAAGGGAAGCGTTTAAACCGTCTGTGCAGGGTAGAACGTTTGGATGCGTTTTGGAGGGCATCAGCGAATATGAGCGCGTCAATCCCGCTTTTTTATCAGCAGGTTAACGTGCTTTTCAATAAGAAGCTGTATTTCGACAATGGCGGATTTAAAGGTAAAATGAATGACCATTATGCAGGACTGGAACTCATTTTTAACCAAATGGAGAGACTTAAAGTGACGTATTGCCTCTCCCCGCAAACGAGCCTGCGTGAAAAACGGATAACCAATAAAAATGAATTTGAGGATTTGATTTGCAAGCACATTCGGATTTTCAGTGGTCTGAATTTTTCAAAAAAGTGGTTGGTCTGGCTTGAACGATTTTCCAAGCTACTCGTCCTGTCTGGCCTGTTGGTACTGTTGTTTACTGATTTGCAGTATTGGTATTTTTATGTGCCTATTCCGTTTATCGCAATATTTATCCAAATCGTGTTGATTAAAAGTCTATTGAAACGTTTGGCTGAAAAGAAAATCTTTTTATCTTCGTTTATATACGTATTTATTCGACCTTTTTTGTATCTTTTTTACAAAGCTTCAATTTATTTACAAGTACAACGTCATAAATGGAATTAAATCCGAATTTATCAGATAAGGCACAGCAGGATTATGCTTTGGTAGAGTCTGCATTACGTGGCGAGGAGAAGGCTTTCGCCAAGTTACTTGGTAAATACAAGGATGCGATTTATTACATGCTCCTTAAAATGGTCAATAATAAAAGCGATGCGGAGGATTTAACCATTGAGGCTTTTGGTAAGGCTTTTAAAAACCTTCATCAGTATTCTCCAAATTATGCTTTCAGTACCTGGCTGTTTAAAATCGCGTCGAATAATTGCATCGACTTCTTGCGAAAACGCAGGGGGGTGACCATATCAATTGAAAATACCCAGGATAATAACGACAATGATCCTCCGATAAAATTGAAATCTGTCGATCCGGACCCGGAACAGAAACTTATCCGTATTCAGAAGGCCATTTTGTTGCGTCGTATTGTACACAAACTAAAACCACGTTACCGGACTTTGGTTGAACTGCGTTATTTCAGGGAATATTCCTACGAAGAAATTGCAAAAGAACTAAATTTGCCCCTTGGAACAGTAAAGGCGCAGTTGTTTAGAGCCCGGGAAATGCTTTTCAAAATGATCGAGTCGACCGAAATGGACGATCATCAGGATTAATACTTCCTCTTATTCAAATTCGGCCTGGTTCCCAAAAACTGTATTTATATTTGCACAATGGAACTTATCACCAAATATTTTCCTGATTTGGATGAAACTCAGAAGTCGCGTTTCTCCCGGTTAGGCGATCTTTATTCCGAATGGAATGAAAAAATTAATGTGATATCGCGAAAAGATATTGATCAACTTTATGAACGCCATGTGTTACATTCGCTCGGCATTGCAAAGGTGACCGGGTTTGCTCCGGGGTCGCGTGTCATGGATGTAGGAACCGGCGGCGGTTTTCCTGGCATCCCCTTAGCAATTCTATTTCCGGAAACCGAATTTTTGTTGGTTGACTCCATCGCGAAGAAGATTTCGGTGGTTCAGGCTGTTGCCGACGAGTTAGGCCTGACCAATGTAAAAGCACAACAGCAGCGGGCTGAAAAAGTGAAAGGTCAGTTCGATTTTGTTGTTAGCCGTGCAGTGACCGCTTTCCCAAAGTTTGTTTCGCTGGTACGGTCTAAAATTAGTAATGTGCAACGAAACGAATTCGCGAATGGTATCCTGTACCTTAAGGGAGGAGATTTTCAGGATGAACTCGAAGGGTTCAAAAATAAGGTGAAAGTGTATGATTTGGATAAATATTTTGAGGAGGAATTCTTTGAAACTAAGAAAGTTATTCATCTTGTGTTGAAAAATACAGGAAAATAACGCATTATATTTTGGAAGGAAATAAAAAAGATATATTTTTGCAGTCCAAAATTGACTGGAGCAAAAAAATAATATAAAAAAATATACCCATGAAAAGGACATTTCAACCATCGAACAGAAAGCGTAAAAACAAACATGGTTTTCGCGAAAGAATGTCTACTCCGGGCGGTCGCTTGGTATTAAAGAGTCGCCGTGCCAAAGGTAGAAAGAAATTGACTGTTTCTGACGAACCAAGACACAAACGTTAAGAAATCCAATACGTATTACGGCATAGAAAGGTAGAGAATTACGATTCTTTACCTTTTTGTGTGTTTTGGCATTTCGTTAGTCAGGCGGATGCGATCTGAAACGGATGAGAACTGCGATTCACTTTCGGCTTTCGAAATCTGATTTTTAAGCTATTTTTGTTTCTTGCAAACGAATCAATTCGATTTAATCATGAGCTTCAAATCATTTTTAATAAGTAGAACTTTTTTCATTCAAATAGCGATAGCAATTGTCTTGGTTGTCGTTCTAATGTTGCTTGCGATGTGGGGAATCCGGGTTTATACCAACCATGGAGAATCATTCCCTGTACCGAATTTAGCAGGTATGTCTATTGAACAAGCCGAACAGTTGTTGGAGGAAAAAAATCTGACTTACGAGATCTCCGATTCAACCTATCTGGATTCAGCCGAGCCGGGATCTGTTATTGGACAAGTGCCGGTTGCAGGCCACTACGTGAAAGAAGACAGAACAATCTTTGTAAGCATTTGTGCTACGGCTCCTGAGCAAGTAGCCATGCCCAAACTGACAGACATTTCTTTCCGACAGGCTGTTAATCTGATGCAGGCATCCGGGTTAAACGTGGGGTTGGTCGAATATGTTCCTTCAGAGTTTTCGAACTTGGTTTTAGGGCAAAAGATAAATGGTCAGGATATTGAAAGCGGGGTTTTAGTGAATAAAGGTTCTCGTATAGATTTGATGATTGGGAAAACCAGTAATGGCGAAAAGACAGTTGTTCCTAATTTGTTTGGCGAGACTTTAAATCAGGCGCGCGGCGAAATTGCCAGCTTGTTTTTGAATTTGGGAGCCATCATTTACGATGCAACGATCCAAACCAAGGAGGATAGCCTGGCTGCAAAAGTTTGGCAACAACGTCCTTCATATAGCAGCTATGATAATGTCGAGTTGGGTGCATCAATTGATGTATGGCTGACGATTGATGAGCAAAGACTCACTCAGGATTCCGATTTGGAAATGGAAAATGATTCAACAGGGGAAAATTAATGCAAGAAGATTTTGAAGATATTTTTGACGAGCAGGAAGAGGAAGATCAGGAATCTGGTCTTTTTGAACATTACAACCTAGTCGTTGACGCGGGGCAGTCACAGGTTCGGATTGATAAATTCATCGTGAACCGGATTGACAGTGCTTCGAGAAGTAAGATACAGGCTGCAGCGGATGGAGGAAATATTCTGGTAAACGGAAAATCGGTCAAATCAAACTATAAAGTGAAGCCAGGCGATGAAATCAGTATCGTGATGGACTTCCCGCGCAGGGAACTGAAAATTATCGCCGAAGATATTCCGCTGGATATTGTCTACGAAGATGATCAATTGATTGTCATCAATAAACCTGCAGGTCTTGTTGTTCATCCCGGACACGGACATTATACGGGAACTTTGGTGAATGCTCTTGCATGGCATTATAAGGATTTACCACTTTTTAATGTCGCCAATGATCTTCGTCCTGGATTGGTCCATCGAATTGATAAAGATACTTCAGGCTTGATGGTGGTGGCAAAAACAGAACTGGCGAAAACCAAACTGTCGTTGCAATTCTTTGAAAAAACAACCAAACGCCAATACGTCGCTTTGGTGTGGGGGCGCTTGAAAGAACCCGAAGGAACGATTGAAGGAAATATTGGTCGCAGTGTGAAAGATCGCCAGGTCTTTACCGTTTTTACTGACGGAGAACATGGCAAGCATGCAGTAACCCACTATAAGTTAATTGAAGAGATCGGCTATGTCAGCCTGGTTCAATGCCAGTTGGAAACCGGTCGAACACACCAGATCCGTGTTCATATGAAATACCTCGGGCATCCGCTGTTTAATGATGAAAACTATGGCGGGAATAAAGTGCTGTGGGGAACGACCTTCTCGAAGTACAAACAGTTTGTAAACAACTGTTTTAAGATATTACCACGTCAGGCACTGCACGCCAAAACGTTAGGTTTCGTGCATCCGACAACCGGCGAGGAAATGCTTTTTGATTCTGAGATGGCGCAGGATATGCAAGATGTTATTGCCAAGTGGCGCGAATATATTTCTAATCGGGAAATCGGAGAATAGCCTCGGAATCGCGTCGGGTTAATTCAACTTAAATCAGGCCATTTTTTCGCAACATTTGTACCACTCTAGCCAATTATTGCAGATATTTGGATTTTGTTAATTGTAATCATACTATGAAGAAAAATATTGCTGTTGTATACGGAGGTGATTCGTCTGAATATGTTGTTTCAGTACAAAGTGGTAAGAACGTTTATCAGAATATCGATCAGGAGCAGTTCAATCCGTGGTTGGTCGAGATGAAGAATTCGACCTGGTCAGTGATGTTGGAAGGGCAAAAAATTGCCGACGTTGATAAAGGAAACTTCAGCTTTACTTTTGGTGGTCAAACCGTTAAGTTTGATTTCGCCTACATTATTATTCATGGTACTCCGGGCGAGGACGGTATTTTACAGGGCTACTTCGAATTACTGAAAGTGCCTTACTCAACATGTGGTGTTCATGCTTCTTCTCTGACCTTTAATAAATATTTCTGCAGCAATTACCTGCGTAATTTTGATATTCCAATGGCAAAATCAGCTCGCTTAATGAAGGGAACTGCCATTGATGCTGATCTGTTGGTAAGCCGACTTAAATTGCCTGTTTTTGTGAAACCGAATGCAGGCGGTTCCAGTTTCGGGGTCACAAAGGTGAAAACCTTAGATGAGGTGGTTCCGGCAATTGAAAAAGCCTGGATTGAAAGCGACGAAGCCTTGGTGGAAGAATTTATTGAGGGGAAGGAATTTACCTGCGGATTGGTAAAGTTGAAGAACGAGACATTCATTTTTCCGGTGACAGAAGTTGTACCTAAAAATGAGTTTTTCGATTTTGAAGCGAAGTACACGGCAGGTATGACCGATGAAATTACGCCGGCGAGAATTTCAGATGAATTGACTCATACTATTCAGCAACTGGCGTCCCGGATTTATGACTTGTGTAACTGCAAAGGCATTGTGCGTGTCGACTTCATTCTAAGAGACGGTCAATTCTATTTCTTGGAAGTAAATACGACTCCGGGTATGACAGCGACCAGTTTTATTCCACAACAGATTGCTGCGATGGGGCAGAACCTCAAAGAAATGCTGACACTCATTATCTTAGACGAAATAGGGTAAAAATTAATATTGAAAATCGAAAAACAGGGGCTGAAAAGGCTCCTTTTTTTATACCTTTAAAATTCGTTTCGCTAAATTTTTTTAGATGAAACATACATTGACAATCAACCAGTTTACACCAATTTTCGATGGCAGGAGAGCGTAATTATAACAGAGGTAACAACAAAACAAGCGCGACAATTGAGCAAATCAATGCTCAGTACGGAAAACTTCCACCCCAGGCAGTGGATGTTGAAGAAGCTGTTTTGGGAGCTTTAATGCTGGAACGTGATGCCTATGTCAGCGTGGCAGATATTATTGACACCAATAGTTTCTATAAAGACGAGCACAAAAAGATTTTCGAAGCGATTAAATACCTCTCAACGCACGAGAAGCCGGTCGATTTGTTGATGGTTACCCAGGAGATGAAAAACCGCGAGCAGCTGGATGAAATCGGGGGTCCGCTTTATATAACTCAGTTGACAAGTCGCGTAGCCTCGGCTGCTCACATTGAATTTCATGCCCGTATTATAGCACAAAAGTATATTCAGCGTGAATTGATTCGGGTTTCTTCTGAAATTCAAACAAAAGCTTACGATGCCAACATGGACGTGGATGACCTGATTGATTTTTCGGAGACTGCTTTGTTCAAGGTGGCTGAAGGAAACATCAAAAAGGAAACCTTGCCGATTAAACCGATCTTGAAACAGGCTGCTATGCTGATTGAGGAGGCATCGAAACGTGCAGATGGTTTGAGCGGAACACCAACCGGTTTTGTGGCTTTGGACCGCATGACTTCGGGATGGCAGAAGACCGACCTCGTGATTATCGCAGCACGTCCGGCGATGGGTAAAACGGCGTTCGTATTATCGATGGCCAGAAACATGGCGGTCGATCATAGAGCTCCGGTTGCTGTGTTCTCCCTGGAGATGGCATCGGTTCAGCTGGTCAATCGTTTGATCGCCGCGGAAACAGAGTTGGGGTCTGAAAAAATTAAGAACGGCCGGTTGGCTGATTGGGAGTGGGAAAACTTCAACCGGAAACTGAAAGTTTTGGAAGATGCTCCCATGTTTATTGATGATACCCCGGCATTGTCGATCTTTGAATTTCGCGCGAAATGTCGTCGTTTAAAGATGCAGCACAATATCGGAGTCGTTATTGTTGACTACCTTCAGTTGATGACAGCCGGAGACGCCGGTCGCGGAAGTCGTGAGCAGGAAGTAAGTATGATTTCGCGCTCATTGAAAGCGATTGCTAAGGAGTTGGATGTTCCGATTTTGGCACTGTCGCAGTTGAGCCGCGCCGTTGAAAACCGCGAAGGGAAACGCCCGCAGTTATCCGACCTTCGTGAATCGGGAGCGATTGAGCAGGATGCCGACTTGGTGTTGTTTATTCACCGTCCCGAGTATTATGGTATTACCGAAGATGAAAACGGAAACTCGCTTCTGGGTGTTGCCGAAATCATTATCGCGAAGCACCGTAACGGATCTGTTGGCGATGTGCAGTTGGCATTTAAGAAACAACAGGTTAAATTCTGTGACCTGGAAAGTACGATCCCCGAAGAAATTGGCGGAGGCAACTTTGGTCAGACCTTCAGTTCGAAAATGAATAACGATCCTGGTGATATAGGAATGCCTGCAAATATCGGTTTCGAAACAGAGAACAGTATGAATTATGGCAAACCAGACTCAAACGACGCCCCGTTTTAACAGGCTAAGTATTACTGTCCTATTTCTTTTTTTTAGCTTAATTTTAGTTAAGCAAACGCAGGCTTTGTACTTGCTGGTCCCGATGGATGACCAGCAGAAAAATCACTTGAAAGCATATGGAATTGCCTATTGGACACTCGAGAAAGCCATCGAAGTAAAATGGCTGCTCAACTATCGGGGGGGGAGTTTTCTGATTCAGTATGCACCTGAAATCGAGTCGGAATGCGTGATTCGCGGTGTTAGTGTGGAGAAAATTGCCGATGCTAAAGCCAACCTAATTCTCACTGATATCTCCAGACCCGATGTCAACCAGGATGCCGTGAGCATGCAAAAAGCACCCAAAATCGCGGTCTATTCACCCAAAAACAAGCAGCCATGGGACGATGCTGTGACCATGGTTTTAACGTATGCCGAAATCAAGTACGATCTGATTTATGACGATGAGATTTTGACTGGTAAGTTGGTCGACTACGATTGGCTTCACCTTCATCATGAAGATTTTACGGGGCAATTCGGTAAGTTTTATGCGAATTACAGAAGTATGCCCTGGTACCAGGAAGAGGTACGTACCAACAAAGAAGCTGCTCTGCGAAATGGATTTGTGAAGGTGTCGGAGATGAAAAGGGTGGTTGCTCAAAATATCCGTAGCTATGTCAATCGGGGAGGTTTCCTGTTTGCCATGTGTGCCGCTACCGATACTTACGATATTGCCATGGCAGCGCATGGCATCGATATTTGCGATGTGATGTTTGATGGTGATCCGGCGGATAAAGATGCCAACGATAAGTTAGACTATAATGAAACGCTTGCTTTCAAGGATTTTGCGCTTGAAATGAACCCGTACGTTTATCGTTTCTCGAATATTGATGTGACCACAACGCGTCGTGTTTCTCAAAATCAGGACTTTTTTACGCTTTTCGATTTCTCCGCAAAATGGGATCCGGTTCCGACGATGCTTACGCAGGATCATCAGCGGGTTATCCGCGGATTTATGGGACAAACAACAGCCTTTAACAGCCAATATATAAAGTCGAATGTGTTGATATTGGGTGAAAATAAACCTGCCGGTGAGGCTCGTTACATCCACGGCGAGTCGGGTAAAGGATTTTGGACTTTTTATGGCGGTCACGACCCTGAAGACTATCGACACCTGGTTGGCGACCCGCCAACGGATCTCAACTTATATCCCAATTCACCGGGCTATCGCCTTATTCTGAATAATGTCCTTTTTCCCGCGGCTAAGAAGAAGAAACAAAAGACTTAGTGAGCGGGTATTCTGGAGTATTAATCAGACTGACTATGTTTAATCGCTGTTTAAGTACTACGAAAAGAGACAGTCATGTGGTGACTGTCTCTTTTCGTATGATTAGTAATTAACAATTTTGGAATTTACCTAAGAAAGACTTATTCTTCTAGTTAGGTGTAAAAGTAAAGGCATTTGTGCCCCATGACCCTTGATCTACAGAGATCTCAAATAGCATCTCATAAGTTCCGGTGCACGTGTTGAGAGTACCCGATCCCTCATAGGCAAGGTTAGTGTATGATAATCCCCATGGATCCAGAGAAGAAGCCAATACCTGTCTATCAACAGATATGCTATAGTCGACTGGATTGATTACCATTTTTAGTGGGCCTTGGTCTTCTACGAGTCCTTCCATTTCCTCAAGACCACTGACGTAAACAATAAACGGATCATCTTCATCAACAGTAATGGTGATATCGCCCTCAGAAGCCCAATCGGCACTTACAGAGTGATAACTTCCGCTTACAGCAGTTGGGTTATAGGCACATACAACTGAGGCATTGACATTTGCACTGGATCTTGTTGTCACTCCGTTGGATACAGTCAAAATTTCAATCGTAAACAGGTCTCCTAATTGGACTTCGGACAAGCTTAAACCCAGCGATGCTGCAACGTCTGCCAGAGTAACTCTTATTGTTGCAGGGAATGTATTAAATGTATCAAATGTGACACGTTCGAATTGCTCATTATAAGATACCTGTACGATCGCCTGTTCAATTGCATTTGCATCATCTACACTAACTTGAAATTCCACGTAAGTGTTCTGCAGATCGTTAGAGTCAAAAACACCAGGATTGACGTTCGATATCGTTGGTATCTGTCCTTCCTTTTTCGCAGCAGGATTTAGTATATCCTCTTCGTTGTCAAAACATGACGTGATTATGAAGAGCGACAATATTGATATAATTAGATTTAAATTTTTCATAGTCTATCGAATTATTTAGCCCACCAAGTTTTTTGAGTATAACTAATATCTGGAGTATTCGGATTGGAAGAAACCTCATCATTTGGATAAGGGAATCTTTCAGGAGCAGGTCCGACTGTATTTTGCAATGTTGGGAATCTGGTTCTCCGATAGTCATTGTAAGCTTCAATTGGGTTGAAAAGCCAAAGCGAAATGTACTTTTGCTTTATAATTGTTTCCAACGTCAAATTCGATGCACCAACAGCAACATTGCTCTGAGCTAAATAAGTGGCGATATCATCGGCAGCTACATTTTCTCTGTTGAGCGCTTCCTCTATAGCAATTAAATAAGCATCGTAGGCTTCAGTTGTATTGCTGAGTCTTAGGTTTGCTTCCGCCTCGATGAATTTTAGTTCATCGTAGGTGACAATTGGCTGTGGTGTGTCTGCCTGTAGATAGGTTGAACTAGGGCGGGAATAGATTGTACCTCCCTGGTCGTTTTCTGCAGTTCCATTTGGGGCAGGTACATACTGACCACCAATCTGGCCAAAGAATATAGGTATTCTTGGGTCACTTAGTCCGTCCATAAGTGAGAAAATTGTATTGCTGACGGCATGATGTTTACGATCGTTCTCTTCCTGGAACCATGGGTTTTCTCCTGTTGCATCAGTTGTGTAACTCGAAAAAACCATATTGTCGTCAGCACTTGTGAAAGCATTAGATAACGCAGCTAATGTTTTTGTTGCAGAGCCCTGCGAGTCTATATTGCTAAGGTGATTTTCCAGCCTGGCTTTAATTGCATAAGAAGCTTTTATCCATTGGCTGGATTCTCCTTCGTAGAAAAAATCTGAACTTCCCGGGGTTCCCGATGATGTTTTTCCTAAATCGACAATGGCCGCATCCAGGAGTGTGATTAAGTTTCCGTAAACAGATTCCTGACTGTCAAATACAGGAGTCCGGTTTTCAGATCCCATCAACGCCTCTGTATATGGAATATCTCCCCACAGGTCGGTTAGTACGCTGTAGTTGAGTGCGGTTAACGTTTTCGCAATTCCAACGGCAGTCCAATAACCTTCTTCGCTACCACCTTCAGAACCTTGTGCGATAATTATTTTCAGATCGTTTAAGGTTCCGGAGTATATCCCATTCCAACTGTTATTTCCAATCGTCGAATTAATACCGGTTCGTTTATCTGCTGTTTCAAGTTGCCCATGTACGCCTGTTGTCTGTTCGCAAAAGACGGATGAGTACCATGCTAGATCCACCCCAAAGGTTTCAAAAGCAGTTGTTAGAGTTGCTTGTGATATCAAAAGTTTGATTGGTACCTCGGTGGGACTATTCGGGTTTGTACCTATTTCATCCATTTTGTCCTCAGAGCATGATGAATAGATAAACAATCCCATCAATGTGATTAAAAGATATTTAATTTTCATACTTTTTGCTTTGTGTTTTTAAAATGTGAAAACAAATTTGCCTCCAAAGCTGGATGCTTGAGGAAAAGCTACATATTCCAGGCCTTGTCCGTTAACAGCACCCGTGGTACTTGTCTCCGGGTCAAAGTTTGGATAAGATGTCCATAAGCCTAAATTCCTGCCAATGAAGGATACATTGATCGAATTGATGAATGTGTTTTTGAGTAGTTTTTTAGGTATCGTATAGCCGATTGACAGCTCTCGGAAACGAACGTAAGATGTTTCGTAAACGTGCGCTTCGTCAATTGAGCCCAAAACATCATTCCAGTATTGCTGTCCTCGAAGGATAGCGATATCATTGTCTCCTGTAACGACTAAATCTCCGTTACTGTCCAGGTAACCTTTAACGCCATCCAATACCATTGGAGTCTCTCTGTCTTCGGTAATATCCAGCATACCATATAACCTTCCTAAACGATTGTTCCCGGAGTACATCTGTCCTCCTTTTTTCCAATCGACCTGTGCCGTAACTGTTACACCATAGACATTAAATGTATTGATGAAGCCCATCATGAAGTCTGGTTGGACATTGCCAACTTTCTTGGAGTTTTGGTCTGCTATTGGCATTCCATGATAGGGATTGCCGGGATCGTCAAGTAGCGCAATATTTCCATTATCATCCCGGAGATATCCGACCCCAAAAATTGAAGGATAGGTTTCACCTTCTAACGCTCGGATACTTGGTGTTGTAAAGCCCCCCAGGTAGATGTCGCTGACTCCTTCTGCAAGTTTTTTCACCCTGTTGGTGTACTTTGTGAAGTTGACGATGACGTCCCAACTGAAATCTTTATTCTTTATTGGGCTGATGTTTATTATTGCTTCATGGCCAATACTCTGCAGTTTACCGGCGTTTCTAAATTCCGCCTGGTAGCCGGTTGAAGCGGCGATTGGAACCTGGAATATCTGATCGTCGACATTTGAGTTGAAGTAGGTATAGTCAATACCAAAACGATTATTAAAAAATTTAAGTTCGGCACCTACTTCCAGCGTCCGTGTGTTCTGTGGTTTTAAAGCGGGACTGCGTAATATGGTTGATTGTGTAAATCCATTCACCCCCTGTAACGGAAGTTCAATGCCGTCACTTAGGAAGCCGCTTCCGGCACCACCTTTGATATATATATTGGTGGTTGGGTAGGAATCGTCGACGGCTTGTCCCACTTGTGCGTAGGATGCCCTAACCTTGCCATAGCTTAATACTTCCTGGAGATCTTTAAATGTTTCGGTAAACAGCCAACTAACTCCGACAGATGGATAAAAGAAATCCCGGTTACCTCTTGCTAAGTTAGATACCCGATCGTTACGACCAGTGGCATTCAGGTATAACATCGATTTCCAACCAACAGACATGCTGCCATAAATACCTGCAACTCTCCGTTTGGAGATGTATTCATATTCCGTTTGAGCAGAGGTATTATCCAGGTTGTGATATCCGCCAATGTCGAACCCGGTACCAGTTACGCTTAGTTCACGAGAGTAAACATCGTAGATCTCGCTACCGATCGTTGCACTAACATTAAACTCGTTTATAGTCTTGTTGAACATTAAGCTCAGGTTTGAGTTGTATTGGCGCTGTATGTAAGCGAAATCGGTAATTTGACCTCCGGAAGGAGGACTGGTTCTACCTCCTGTCTCTCCTGCCCCTAACTCGTAAACTTCTTTTTGATGGTTAGTTACATAGTCAATACCTAGTTGGTAGTTTAAACTTAGGTAGTCTAATATCTTATAATTGAGATGGATGTTCCCAATGACACGATCATTAAATTCTTCAAACTTGTTATGCGCTAATGACCATCTTGGGTTATCCATTGCCGACCGGTAGTGTATTTGAGAGTAAGGGTCGTCTTCCTTTGCATAAGGAATTCCCCACAGGTCAAAGCTCCTGGGCGCAAAGTAAGTTGTAAAGAGAGGGTTGGAAAGGTTACTTCCACTTGCAAGCTTATTCACCTCCATGTCTGAAAACATGGCCGAGCCACCTACTTTGAGTTTGTCGCTGATTTCGAAATCTCCGGTGATTTTTCCGGTGTATCTCTTCATTCCGGTAGTCGGAATCACACCGTTTTGGTCAGTGTAACCGAAGCTGATCGAATAATTGCCCGTTTCGGTTCCATTTGAAAAGTTTATATTATTTGTTGATGTGAGTCCATTTTCGAAGAATGGATCGACATTGTTGTAAACTTTCCCTTGTACCTCTTGTCCCGCAATGTTGGTATAAGTCCCAAGTTCTGAGATTTTAGGTCCCCAGGAGAGTGATGTGGACTGATTAAAGTTTCCATTCGCTCCCTGAGCGTAAGTGCTCTGTAAACTTGGTGTTCTGGTAACAATGTCAACGGTTAATGAAGTTGAAAAAGTGATTACACCTTTACCGGTTTTTATGTCTTTCCCACTTTTTGTCGTGATAAGTATTACCCCGTTGCTGGCTCGTAAGCCGTACAGAGCCGACGCCGTTGCACCTTTAAGTACTTCGATAGATTCGATATCGTCCGGATCAATGTCCAGAGACCGGCTTGATGCGTCGGTTCCGGAAACCCGATCGACCGTTGCGGCATTTACAAAAATGGAGCCTGACTCAATCGGCACTCCGTCGACAACAAAGAGTGGTTGGTTGTTGCCGGATAGGGATGTTGCACCCCTGATTGTCATGTACGAAGAAGCGCCCGGCATACCGCTCGACTGGCTAACGGTAACACCGGCAATCTTACCTTGAAGTGCGTTGGATAGATTCGGCTGAGACGCAATCGTTAAGGACTCGGATGTTACAGATTGCGTTGCATAGTCAAGAGCCTTTCGTTCCCGTTGTATCCCCATCGCAGTAACGACGACCTCATTTAGGCCAATTACGTCCGGACTTAATGTTGCGTTGATTACATTCCCTGTGATTTCAATTTCCAGAGTCTGCATTCCAACGAACGAAAATACCAGAATCTGAGCATCCTCAGGCGTAGAGATGACATATTTGCCATCCAGATTAGTTATGGTCCCCAGGGTTGTCCCCTTGACCGATACAGAAACACCCGGTATTGTACTTCCATCTTCAGAAGAAGTTACAACGCCTGCAATTTCTCTGGTTTGCGCCCATATGGGTTGCAAGCCAATTGCAAGAATTACAAGTAATAACGTGATTTTTTTCATATAAATATTGATTGTTAGGTGTAAAAGGTTTCATCACAATCAGGTATATGAACCACGTTGTTTGTTTGGATAGAAAGTACGTCTCCCCCAGACGATACTATCAAAAATAGTTAAAAAATGTAAATAAATGTAAATAATGTAAGAAAAATTCTTTTAAGAGTTTCGAAGATCGAATGAAGATGTAAGAGTCTCTATTGGTTAATATTGTAAGTACTGGCCTTTGCTAACTCAGTTTTTTGACGCGGGCTTTTGTCGTTGAAGTAAATTATCATTCATTATCTCTTTATATTAGGTTATTCTTCGCTTTCCGGTTGTGAAGTATTGTTCGTTTCGTTTTCGGAATAATTGATCGATATTGATGTATGAGTTTGCATTTTAGGATTGGTATATACGATTGTATACACGTTTATTTAGTTGGCTGCTAATTTGATCGGTGTTCGTTTTTAATACTGACGTTCGAATTAATTATATTAGTAAGACTAAATTTAATTAGAACTAAAAATGGCAGTGACTTATGTAATTATCCCAAAACCGAATCCACAGGATCGGGAAGCAGCTCCTAAATTTTATGCACAAGCTGAGAGTCGGGGCGACTTAACCTTTCGGAATTTAGGCAAGGAAATAGCGGAGGGCTCCACAACGGTAAGCGATACCGATGTGATGGCTGTTTTAAATGATTTGACCAAAGTGCTGAAGCGACATTTGTCGAATGGAGAGATCGTCCGTTTTGGTGATTTTGGTTCGTTCCAGATCGCAATTAAGAGCGAAGGTGCCGAAACGGAAGAGGGATTTCACAGCTCATTGATCAAGGATCCGAAAGTTAACTTCCGTCCCGGAATCGATCTGAAAGAGATGTTGAATAACCTCAAGTACGAAAAATTAAACTAAGAACAGCAGTAAGTCCCTAAATGCTCTATGAGCGGTTTTTAAAAGCATAGTCTTTTTTTGAAAAAAAAGCTCCCGGAGCAGTTGTTAAAGAGCTCCCATCCTTTTATCCAAAAGGATGGGAGCTCTTTGGTAAAAGGCTATAGCCTTTTTGAGAAAGGTAATTCATCTTGAAATGCAGTGGGTTTTTACCAAAGAAACGGTACTTCGTTGATGCGCCCAAAAAAGAGGCTGCCCAATTTTATTTTTAGGACAGCCTCTTTCGTATGATCCAGGTCGTTTAACTTGCGAATTTGGTAGCAGAACGTCCGAGTAGGTTCACGTAATTTAGCCGGAGTATTTTCCTGTCGGCGTAAAACTCGATATCGGTTAGCTTGGATACTAAATCGCAAAATGTACCATTAGATATTCACTTAGTTAATTGAGATTATTTCTGTGAAATAGTCTTGATTATAATATTCGACATATGAACCGAAGCCTTCTTGATTGAAATCATAGTACAAATACATGGTACCCGAACATGCATTTAGCAATCCATGGGCGGATAAGTAGTAAGTTGGCTGTGGAGCTCCGTTATAGGTTGTTGTGATATAGGGAGCTTCTTCGACTGTGAATTCTCCTGTTTCCAAGTCAAGGTTTACGGGGAGGGTCTCCATAGACGTAATTACTTCACCCCATGGGCCTGTTAAAAAAGCAACTCCGACTCCCGTAATTTGGAGATTGCCATCACCGTCCAGAGAGGTAACAACTTGCGTGGGGCCCCAGTCACCCAATGTGTTTCCAGAGTATGTTCCCACGAATTCATTGATGTCTAACTGGCAGTGTTTTTGTATGGTCAACTCAGCCGTGTTTCCCGTATACAGTCCTTCACTACTTTCAATTTGCAGCCCAATATACACAGCTTCTTCTCCCAGGTTGTTATCGGCAACTGTTATTGGTAATATGCCTACGTTTGAATTTGCCGGCACGGTAACCGTTGTTGGGATTGTGTAGCTCTCTGTATTAGCCGTCGTTGCTGACTCAACGATTTCTATGTTGAAGGTTCTGTCAGTACCGCTCATTTGCGTTGTATAAACACGCACATCGATATCGGTGGAGCCATCTTTTTCAACGACTATTGTTGGTGTATTCACTTCAAAGGAAATAAAATTGAGATTCTTTGTGAATTCCTGATCGTCGGCACAGCTGTTCAAGAGTGCTGCAGTGGTCAGTAGAATCAAAATGTATGTTAGTTTTCTCATAACTTAAAGGATAAAATGTTTTTAACGGCCATCATTGACAGACTCTTCAATGTTGGGATTTGAATCAATTTCTGTTTTAGGAATCTTCAGGTAAAAACGCTTATCGTTCGGTTCCAGATTCACGACTACGCGGTGATTTGGTCCTCTGGTGATTCCGCGTTGAAGGCGTTTGGCGTCAAACCATTGAATTCCGTTCTCACCGTACATTTCTTTTCTGCGTTCCAACAGAATTTCTTCCAGCAGCGCAGCACCAGTAGCAGATGATTTAACCGCATTCGGGTCTCTGTTTGACTGAAGCACAAACAATAAGTCATGAGCTTCAGTTTCCTGGCTTTGGTGATACAGTGCCTCAGCTTCCATGAGGATCATTTCCGGTGTCCGCATCATTGGAATATCTGCTTCAAAGGAGAAAACAAATTTTGAAGTTACCCATTCCTGAAAGTCACCTTCAGGTACATCGTACAGCTTTTGAAACAGGTTACGAACATCAGATGCAGAGAAGTCACTGACAAAATTGGCATCTACATAAGTGCCATAATAGGCGTCGTGGTAGTGATCGGTAAACGCATGAGGAGCTACATAGTAGTAGTTGCTTTGGTCGGCTTGTTGATCCATGCCCCACATCCATTCGGTTGCTTCAATATCATCAAATCCATCAGAATACTCACCGGCGGCTAATGCGGCTGCCGGGTTGCCGCCGTAAGCAGCATTGGCTGCAGCTTCTACCTGGTCCCAATCTTTGTTCATAGCCATCAAAATCCGGGCCTTTAATCCATAAGCCACAGACTTATTGATGTAAGATTTATTGATCCGGGTATCAGGTAAGCCTGCAATTGCATCATTAATGTCCGAAACAATAAGTGTGTACACTTCCTCCAATGTACTCATTCCTTTAGGCTCGTATGAAACCTGATCGTAAAGCGGAGGAGCGGGGGCATTTGGGGCAACGGCATAGGACAATTGGTATTCGAGTGCTAATTGGAAATAGAAATAGGCGCGTAATGCTTTACCGTGAGCAATATAAATCTGTTTATCCGCGTCAGGTAAGTCACTATTGGTGACTCCTTCAATCAGCGTATTTGCATGATTCACCAAGTCGAATAGAAACTGCCAGGTAACTCTTACACGTCGGTATGTGGGTTCCCTATTGTCGTTTTCATAGTCGAAGTTATACCATGAATTTTGGATGAGATCACTTCCTTTAACTGTTCTGGCAAAATACATGGAGTAAATACCACCGACGTCTGTTGTCGCTACATCTGTTGAGTATTCGTATTGAGCACGCATATTTCGGTAAATACCAGACAAATAGGCATCGACTCCTTCGGTGGACGAGTAGATAGCATCAGAAGTCAAACTGTCAGTAGGTTTGGGCTCATCCAAAAATGACTCACAGCCGGAGAAGGCAAACAAGACCCAAACTCCGATCAAAAATTTACTTATGTTTTTCATATTCCTCATTTTCATAGATGATTATAATTCAATGTTGACACCAAATGAAATGGTTTTCATCAGGTTCGAACGGTTGTTGGTAGTACCCGCAATATTTTGTTCCGGATCAATTCCTTTGTGCGATTGGTATGTCCAGATATTGTCTGCCTGCATAAAGATTCGGAGACTTTGAACATTGACTTTATCAAGGACAGATGTAGGTAGGTTATAGCCAATGGTAAGGGCTTTTAAACGGACATAGTCATTGTCAAATAAGAAACGGGTAGAAGTCGCGTTGTAGTCATTATTGCTGTTCAATAATTTTGGTACATCGGTAATGTCTCCCGGTTGCTGCCATCTATCGGCAATGTCAACGGATAGTTGATCTCCGGCAGACTCCAGGCTGCCCATTAACCCGGCGTATGAAGAATCATAAATTTGACCACCAAAGCTATAATTAAACATGATATTTATATCAAAACCTTTGTACTTGAAGTAGGATGATACACCTCCAATAACATCAGGCAACGCAGATCCCTGGTAGTATTCAGTTGCTTCAGAGTAATCATCGGTAACGACCTTGGTTCCCTCTTCGTCCCCATCTGTGTACCATAAGGCATTTCCATCAGCAGGATTTACGCCGGCGTATTCACGAATAAAGAAATCATAGATTGATTTACCGACCATCCATTTTTTTGTACCGTTGACAATCTCCTCTTGTGGCAGTTTTAGAAGCTTGTTTTTATTCGTCGAAACATTAAATGAAGACGTCCAGTAGATGTCACCTTTGTGGACATTCACGGTGTTAATCAAAAACTCGAGACCAGTGTTCCGAACCGTACCGACGTTGGTAAAGATAGAAGGGTCTCCCAGAGATGGTGCCAATGGTTTGTCAAATAACAAATCGATCGATTTTTTATTGTAGTATTCAATCGTTCCGTTAATTCGGTTATTCAGGAATCCAAAGTCCAATGCAACGTTGAATAGTCCCGTTTTTTCCCATTTAATGTTGGGATCTACAACTCCTCCCTGAAGAACACCACTGTTGTCGCCGTTGCTCCAACCGGTATCGTAGCCTTCTAAGTAGGGGAAATAGCCAATTCCCTGGTTGTTGCCTAATTCGCCATAGGAACTGCGTATTTTAAGTAAGGAGATATCTTCGGAACCAGCAAGGAATCCTTCATCGGAAAGAATCCAGCTACCACCTACCGAAAAGAAGTTACCCCAACGGTTATCTTTAGAGAATCTGGTTGAAGCGTCGCGGCGGAAGCTAAAGTCGATGTAATATTTCGACTTATAATTGTAATCAGCACGAGCCAGGTAACTGACTAATCTTTCCTGGTTCACGTAACCACCAACTGATTCAGGAACAGTACTTCCGGAAATCACTTTTACATTGGGCAGAAAGCCGGTTGCCTGCGCATTCAGGTAGTCATATTTGTAATCGAAAGTTTCGGTAATTAAATCGACGCTAAAAGAATGGTCATTGATCGATTTTGTATAATTCAACAGATTGGTCCATGTTGTTGACTCCGTGATTGACCGTTGTTGAGATACGCGGCCATTTACTGATGCGGCTGAACCATATTGGTTGTGATCATATTCATATGAGTCATAAAGATATCTTTCATAACCAAAAGTGGTTCTAAAAGTAAGCCCTTCATACAAGTTGAATTTTAAAGACGATGAAGACAGTAAGTTTGATCGGGTGTAAAGTATGTCGTTGATCATATTGGAAGAAACAGCATTCTCTCCCCCTAAAGCGGGTCGGACAGCGTTGATCGATTGTCCTCCACCGGCATTACCATAGTCATAAATAGGATTTCCTGCAGAGTCAAGCTTTAGATTACCTTGGGCATCTCTCGCATAAAGGGGATAAATATTGGGGACAACATAGACCCATTGTAACGAACTTGTATAGGAGGTCCCTGCCTGATTTGGGTAATTTTGGAGTGATTTTGAAAACGAATTATTTGTTGATAATTCTAACCAGTCCTTCAATTTAGCGTTCAGGTTTACACGGCCTGAATAGCGTTCAAAATTCGATTCTATAACGGCTCCATCCTGGTTCAGGTAACTACCACTAACGAAGTAGTTAATGTCGGAGGATCCGCCGGTAGCGCTTAAGTTATATTCGTTATAGAAAGCGTTGTCATTGGTTAATTCATCGTACCAGTCTGTGTCCCACATCAATTCTGCTCCGTCAACAATTTGACCGTTAGTTCCAACGGGATTTGCCACATTGTATGGGTTGTATCTCAATGTACTAATTAAGCTGCTTGTCGCATCTGATGCTGCAACAGCTTCTGATTTCCCATTGCGGTAGATACCGGTATTTTTAATCGATTCCCACGAATACTTCATGTAATCTTCAGCGCCAACCAGATCATATGTGTCGACAGCCGGGTTTGAAAAACCGACTTTTGCATTGAATGTTAGTTTCGCTTCTTTGGCACCATATTTCCCACTTTTCGTTGTGATTAGGATTACTCCGTTTGAGGCACGTGAGCCGTAGAGTGCAGATGCGGATGCATCTTTCAATACGTTGATCGATTCGATTTGATTGGCGGTAATTGAGTTGAGGTTTCCGGAGAATACAATTCCGTCAACAACAATCAAGGGATCGTTTGACAGGTTAACACTACCAATACCACGAATACGGATTGTTGGGTTTTCTCCTGGTTGTCCACCTGAAGTCAGGATATTTACACCAGGAGCAGATCCTTGAATGGCCCGAAGTGGTGAAATCGCAGTTTGGTTATCCAGTACCTCAGAGCCGACACTGGTTACAGCTCCGGTTAATGCTCTTTTGGTCTTTGTACCGTAAGCAACTACAATCACCTCATCTACTCCCACAGTTTCTTGTTGAAGGGATATGTTCATGACCGAGCCGGTAATTGGTTGCTCCAATGTCTGCATACCGATAAAAGAGTAGACAAGGATTGTTGCAGTTTCAGGTACCCTGATGGTGTATTTCCCATCAATATCCGAAATGGTACCGATTGTTGTCCCTTTTACTGAGACAGAGACTCCAGGAAGAGAACTACCATCTCCTGAATAAGTCACAGTACCTGTAATTTCGCGGGTTTGAGCCATTGCAGCATAAAACCCGATTGCAAAAATTGCAAGCAATAATGTGAGTTTTTTCATAGAATTATTAATTGTTAAAGTGTAGAAAATTGTTTTACAAATGATTAATAATCTCGAACCAGATTCAGGTCTAAATAGCCTAAATCAATCAAAAGTTTTCGTAAAATTCATGGAGCATTTCACCTTCCCCCAAAGGTGAATTCCCTTTTTATGCAGTGTTAGTATCAAAAATAGTTAAAAATTGTAAACAATAGTAAAATTTTATGAAAAACATCAATTTGTATCTTTTGTTTAGTTCTGTTGCCAGATTTTCTTCAACGCATAGTTAGATAGCCATTCGTATTTTTTTTGCAAAAAAAAGGCTGTCCGTAAATGGACAGCCTTTTAACTGTATTTTTGAGTTTTAAACTTTAGTTAGCCCACCAAAGTTTGGTACTTTGTTCGTCACCACCAATTGCTGTAGAGGCAGCATCAACATTTGCTTCATTGATACTGGCTTCATTCAGCAGGTATTTGTTACGGCCAGGAACATCGGTTAATCTACCAATTATAGTAAAGGTAAATGTAGCTGTTGATGTAAGCAGGGATACCAATCGTTACCCTTGCGTCGAGGTGAAACCATCAGAAATATAACTTCATCTCCAGGATAAATCGCGGTCCTTATAATTTCTTGTTTCTGTTCTATTGGAACAATAATAGTTGTAAGGATGGCAAGTAATATTATTAGCTTTTTAAAGACATGGGTATCCTAGTGTCAATATACCTGATTTAGCCTGAATTGGGATATGTCAGAACTTGGCTAGAGTGTAATGACCGCTGTTCGTTCATCTTTCCCTTCGCTGATTTTGCCTCTAAAAATAGTATTAGCATGCACGGTTGTATATAACAACTCAAGCCATTTGCATTGTTTACTTAGCGATGAAAGATAAGGGAGATGGAGAGGTCTCTAACCAGTGTGTTTTCAAAGTTCGGGCGAAATCATTAGACGTTTGATTATTGGCAAATTTTTGGAGAGGTTGCTTCGTGAAACTCTTATTGAGATTGGTAGTAATGCGAGTTTTGGAGAATTTTAGGTGAGAATAAATTTTGAATCAAGAAACTCGTTATCTTAGGTGTAAACATAAACCAATGGAATTTTTTTAATAACTTAAAGGGCAATTTGTAAAACAATGTATCTATGAAAACAATTTTTTTAATTACAGTAATTGCTTTTAGCGGAATATTGTCTGTTTCGGCGCAAGAAAGAGCCGGAGATGATTTAAGATCCGGACTCGGATTGTATAGCGGCGATGTGATGAACTTCTACAATGAGGTTGCCCGAAATAAGGCGATGGAGAGTTTTGACCTTTCGCTTGTTGACGGTTCTCCTTACCTGAATAATGAGTTTGTGACTGGTGACATAGTTACTAAGGACAGTGTCCAGTACGCCGGGTTAAAATTGCGGTACAATATCTATAATGACGCAATTGAATTCGAAAAAGGCGATTTGGCCATTGAGCTAAATCCGAACTTCCCGCTGTTGTATGCAGTGATCGGTGACGATATTTTTGTTAAGGCGGAGGATAAAGATGGTTTTTTCCGGGTTGTATCTACCGGGAAGGTATATTTGGTTGAAAAAATGAAAATAAAGTACAATGATGCCAAACCGGCAAGTGGTTATCAAGCTGCAAAGCGTCCCTCGTTTAGGTCCTTGAATTCGGACTACTACATACAGTCTGTGCCTGGCGGGGAAGCAACAGAACTTTCAAATAAAAATGATGTGATGAGTATTTTTTCTGATTCAAAATCAGAAGTTGCTGGATTTATTAAGTCTGAGAAAATTAAAATAGACAAAGCGGAGGATCTCAAAAAACTCGTTGCCTATTACAATTCGTTACAATAGAGCAAACCCTTGCCGACAGTAAAAGCAGCTTAGTGTATCATTGAAACACTAAGCTGCTTTTTTATGTGATCTTTTCTCTAAGGAGTGCTTTTGTTCTGATCAGTCGGAATTAACCAGTGAAGGTATATGTGTGTTGGTCGCAGATCTTCCTTTGTTGTGCAGTGTAGAAGTTTAAGAAAGGTGAAGATAGAGGAATTTAACGCTACCGGTGCTTGTTTTTAGCTCGGATTGCCGGATTCTTCTCCATAAGAAAGTAACACGTTGGTACAATTGTTATTAATCCTTGCGTGTGTGTTAACATACTGGATTGCTGATTTTCCCTATTATGACACTTTTCCGGAACGTTATTTCAGAGCGAGACAAAAGCAAAAAATAAAAGAGGTAACCGCAAGGCTACCTCTTTATCTTTTATCTGGTCGGATTGATTTAATCCGATCAATTTTTGTTCTGTTCGTCGGGACCTTAGTTGGCGTCCCAGAATAATTTGGTCGTTTTTTTATCGCCACCAATTGCCGCTGCTGCTGCATCGTAGCTGGCGCCGTTTAAGGTTGCTTCTTCGATAGGATACAAGAAACGAACAGGAATGTCGCTTAATGTCATATCTTCAGGAGCTTGCAGGATCCCGGTGAAATCGAGCAAACGGTAGGCAGTCCATCCTTCGAATGGAAGATTGTACATGGCCAGCCATTTTTGAACACCAATTGATTGTTTCCAATCAGATGCGTCATAGGCAACATCAGCTTCTGCTAAATAAGTTGTCACATCAGCGTCATCAACTCCCCATTCTCCCATTGAAGCTTCGATACCTGCATTGTAGTGTTCTTCTGCTGTCCCACCAACGGCATAGCCTCTTGCAGCGGCTTCAGCCAGCAAAAATTCAGTCTCAGCATAAGAAATTAAAGTACCAGGAAGTGCTGGTTCCAGCAATAGGTCGCCAATGTGAGAGTAAGTTGAGTAGGCATTGGCTGAACCATAGGTACCACCATCGTAAGCCCCGTCAACATCTGTGAAATAGATCGGACGGCGTGGATCCGATAAATCATTCATCACATCAACCAAAGTATTGGCAGGTACGAAGTCGTTACGACCGCTCTGTACCAGGTCAACCCACAGCGGGTGTGTATTTGGAGATGCAGATGTATAAGTGATGGTGAAGTTGTCGTCGTTTGAGTCGATAACGCCAGCAGCTGCAGCTACAGCCAATGATTCCGCAGTGCTTGAGTTCGTATCAGCCAAACGTAAAGCCATTCTCAGTTTCAATGAGTTTGCAGCTTTCAACCATCCTTCCATATCACCTTCGTAAATTGGGTCCTGGCCAGAGAATCCTTCATAGTCAACATCGATTGCTGAGATTGCAGCGTTCAATGAGTCTAAAACTGCAGCGTAAACTGTTGCAGCATCATCGTATGTTGGAGATGCGTTTGTGGCGTCCATGGCGTCAGTATAAGGGATGTCACCGAATATGTCTACTAGAGTAGAATAAGCATATACTTCAGCAATTTTGATACAAGCCAGTTTGTTGGCTTTAATCGCTGCTGCTTCATCGGTAACAGTCTCTTCAGGAGAGATGATCAATTTTGCTCCGTTCAAGTCTTTCAATACATCGCGGTAAAGAATCAACCACATGTTATCAGGAATATTACGGGTTACCTGGTTGTACTGACTTTCGTCCGGGTAGGTTGTTTGAGCCCAGTATTGAGCATACAATCTGAAAACGTTACGGTTTACGTTTGTTTCCAGCATAAGGTCAAACATGTTGCGCACACCGTTCGTGAATAACGGCTCTCCTGGAACCTCAGATGGGTTCTTTTCGTCGATGTTCAGTTCTTCAAGCTTGTCGTTCAGGTCGCAGCTAACAACTAAGCCAATCAAGAAAAAGACACTGATTGTATATATGAATTTTTTCATGTTCACTTCTGCTTAAAATTAGAAATTAATTTTCAGGTTAAAACCAAAGCTTCTTACGGTTGGGTAAGAACCTGACAGGTACCCTTGTGACAAACCAGAAGATAATCCTGATTCAGGGTCTGCATAAGGTACGTTTTTGTGGATAATCCAAAGGTTACGACCAACCAATGAGAATGAAACGTTTTGAGCGAAACTCTTAACCAGGTTGGTTGGCAAGTTATAAGTCAATGCCATTTCTCTCAGTTTTACGAATGATGCATCGTAAACAGTCATCTGACCCGGGTTGCGAGAAGAGTTACCCCAGTAGAATGCGCCACTGTATGAATTAGCACGTGCTCTTACAGTATTTGGGCTTCCGTCAGCAGTAACACCTTCGTTAAGTACACCACCACCGTCGGCTACAGCGTCGCGGATTGGGTTACCCAGTTCGTTTAAGCCAGCTGTGTGCTTCAATACACCAGTACCTTGTCCGTAGTGCATATCCAAAGAGTAGACATCACCACCTTTTTGAACGTCGATCAGGAAGCTTAAGCTCAGGTCTTTGTAACGTAGGGTGTTGGTAACACCACCGGTCCAGTCTGGGTTTTGATCACCGATGATCTGGTCTGACTCAGACACATAGTAACCGTTTGCATCTACAATTTTGTTACCATTGTCATCGTAGCTATAACCTGTTCCTCTAATAGTACCCAGTGGCTCTCCTTTAGTAGCGTTGATTGTAATACCACCTTGGTAAGAGTTGATTACGATGTTATCAACGTCCTGGTACAAGTCAACAACTTCGTTGCGGTTTCTAGCCCAGTTGGCGTTAATATCCCAAGTGAAATCTTTTCCTTTTACCGGAGTCAAGTATAAACCAATTTCGACCCCTTTGTTGTCAACTGTTGCAGCGTTTACCCAACGGTATGAGTAACCGGTTGCTTTCGAAACTTCAACGGGGATCAACATGTCTTCAGTTGTTTTAGTGTAATAAGAGATGTCGAATCCTATGCGGTTTTTAAACATTTTTGATTCCAAACCGATTTCCAATTCTTTAGAACGTTCTGGCTTCAATTCTTCGTTGTTTTTGGTACTTGGATAAGAGAATAGGGTGTAATCTCCGAAGTTATCCAATTTTACATAGGTGTCGAATACGTTCAGTGGGTCAGTATCACTACCTACTTCTGCGTAACTTACACGAACTTTACCCAAATCTAACCATGGCATATTGTCGTTGGTAAAAGTTGAGAAGATAAAGTTACCGGCAGCAGAGTAATAGTTATATGTATTGTTGTCTACCGGAAGAGTAGATGATTTGTCAACACGGTCAGTCAAGTTCAAGTATAAGAAATTCTTGTACCCTAATGTTGCTTGAGCATACAAACCGTAAACTCTCTTTTTCAGTAATGCTTCAACAGGAGCAGAAGGTGTGTTAACTGAGTTGCTCAGAGAGTAAAGACCCGGAACAACCAACCCCCCTAGTGTAGAAGCCTGGTAGCGGCTGTTTACTTCGTTTCTAACGTTCAGACCAATGGTTCCACTCAAGTTGAGATCTTCAGTCAGATCTTTGTCGAAGTTAGCCATCAAGTCGTAGTTGAATTCGCGGAAGCCGATTTCGTAACGTTGGTAACCAGAAGTTTCATCAGCACGCAATACACCGAACTCTGCAGCAACAGAACCAACAGCTCTGCGTTCTTCACGCAGTTCATTGTATGTATCAACCGATACACGTCCCATGATTGACATCCAATCAGTAGCCGTGAAGTTGAAATAGGCATTACCATACAAACGGTTACGTTCGTCAGACTGGTAGTTTTCGTAACGTGTCCAATATGGGTTATCCCAGTATAATGGAGTCTCAAGAGGACCTCCGTAAGAAGCCTGGTGGTTCCAGGAATAGTTTTTCTTGGTTGATTTGTAGATAGCTTCCTGGGCTTTAACATCTACGTTTACTTCCCACCATTGACGCATTTGCGACATCAAGTTGTCAGAGTAACCAGTTGAGTTACGTCCGGTTGTTTCCTGGAAAGAGAAGTTGACGGAAGCACCTGCTTTCAGTTTTTCGTTGATCTTTTGGTCACCGTTTAAAGAGAAGGTGTTACGTTTCAACTCAGAGTTAGGTAAAATACCGGTTGTTTTGAAGTTGGTGTAGCTTAAACGGAATGTTCCGTCTTCGTCGCCACCTTTTAATTCAACGTTGTTGCTGAAACCTACCTCAGTTTCAAAGAAGTCAACGGGAGTATGTTCAGCAGCTTTGTACTCGTATTTCTTCATGTAGTTATCAGACTCAGGCACAAATGAGTCCCACTGATAAACAGAAGTTCCATCGAATTTGAATCCGTAAGAAGCATCTTCATAAGTCGGTACAATTAAGTCGTCAACACCGTCTCCGTCAACGTCCCATTCTTCAAAGTAACCGTCTTCGTTAGGGCCGTAGTAAGCACCGTAACCAGCACCATATTCACTTTGGTACTCAGCGAATGTGTTTTTGTCAATTTTACCAACAGTAACACTAGAGTTAATACTTACGCCGATACCTTTGCGTACTTTACCTTTTTTTGTGGTGATCATTACAACACCGTTTGCTCCACGAGAACCGTAAACGGCGGTTGCAGCAGCGCCCTTAAGGATACTCATGTTCTCAATGTCATCAGGGTTGATGTCTGACAATGCATTACCGTAGTCATAAGCTGTACGACCATTACGCTGAGCAGCCGAGTTGTAAGATGCACCCGAAATTGGGACTCCGTCAACAACGAATAATGGCTGGTTTCCTCCATAAATGGAAGAGTTACCACGGATGGTCATGTTCGCAGAACCACCGAAGTTGTTCGATTGCTTAATCTGAACACCGGCAACTTTACCTGAAAGTGAACTTACCAGGTTTTGTTGTTTCACTGTAGAAACAGCATCTCCCCCCAAGTCAGAAACTGAATATCCCAGTGATTTTTTCTCTTTGGAAATACCCAAGGCGGTTACAACTACTTCGTTGATACCAACTACATCAGATTCAAGTGTAGCATCCACAGTTGAACCTTCAATCGGTAATTCCAAAGTTTGCATTCCCACAAATGAGAATACTAACGCCTTAGCATCCGACGTAACTTTCAAAACGTATTTACCGTCCAGGTCGGTAATCGTTCCAAGGGTTGTCCCCTTTACTGATACAGAAACACCAGGTATTGTCATTCCGTCGTCGGCGGAGGTCACAGTACCCGTAATTTCCTTAGTTTGAGCCAAAACAGACTGCAAACCAATTGCAAAAATTGCAAGCAATAATGCGATTTTTTTCATAGAAATAATTTTAATAATTAAACAGCATCAATTCTTCTTCAGAAATACGATCAGCAAAATATAAGTGTATATTCCCCTTTTTAGAAATTTGGATATAAACGGCTCTCTCTATTCCCCCAAACAGTCGGTTGCCGTTGTTGTCATTTTTGTCGCTTGACTATGCTTTTGGTAAAACTTTAACAAGTGTTAAAAATGACTAACGAATACAAAAATAGAAATTTATAGATATGATGTAGCAAACTCCCACCTTTTTTTGGTTTACGAAATATGACAGATGTCATGTATTGAAGGAGTTGCGATAGGTTAACTAAAAAAATGATGCGTTTATGAAGCTTCAAATAAGATGTTTGCAGCGGTTTTTGTCTGCTGTTTGTAAATCAAACAATGAGTAAAATATTTGTTAACTTTTCGATACAAAATGTATTTGTATACGGGGTCTGGGGTGAAAAAATGCTAGAAGATGAATTGGTGGGTTGTTTTTGGGTAGGGGTAGGATTGATTTTTGAGCTTTTTGTTAGAAAGATTTGATCTATTCCATAGTTCCGTGCACCAAGGATATCTGTTTCCCAATTGTCGCCAATCATAATACATTTTGATTTTTTGGCGTTGCTGCTGCGTATGGCATGTTTGAAAATATGTTCGTCTGGTTTGGGATAGCTGATATCTTCGGAAATGAAAACGTGATCAAAAAAGTGGCTAATTCCACAGTTCTTGAGTTTGTTGAGCTGAACTTTTCGGAACCCGTTTGTGATAATTTGTAGATGGAAGTTTCTTTGTTTGAGTGTTTTTAGGACATCTAATGCTCCCTCGATAAGCGCAGTTTGCTCGCTCATGCATTCCAGATACAAGTCATTCATGGCAATCGGATCGACCTCGTTGATTTCGAACGCAGCGAGTGTGTCCGCAAATCTTTTGGTAATCAGTTCTTTTTTCTGAATCTCTTGTTTACGGTAGCCATCCCAAAGTTTGTTGTTCAGCGTTTCATAAGAATCATAGAATGTGTCAAAACTTGCAATCTGTTGATCAAGCTTCAATAGGTTCACTGTTTCCCGCATGGCAAGTTTGGCATTTCGGTCGAAATCCCAAATGGTGTTGTCCAGATCGAAAAACAGGTGGGTGTATTTGGGCGTGAATGACATTAGCTCGTTTTTCCTTCCAGTACAATTACAATTTCACCTTTTATGGAAGGCTTGGCTTTGAAGTGTTCCAGCGCTTCCTTTAAAGTTCCCTGGTAGTTCTCTTCGTGCAATTTCGAAAGTTCACGCGATACCGATACCAGCCGCTCTTCTCCAAAATGTTCGATGAACTGCTCTAGTGATTTGAGTAACCGATAGGGCGATTCGTAAAAGATCATGGTGCGTTCTTCTTCCAGTAAAGATTGAATTTTCTTTTGTCGTCCCTTTTTTTGGGGCAAGAAACCTTCAAAACAAAACCGGTCGCATGGCAAGCCTGAGTTTACCAAAGCCGGAATTAAGGCCGTAGCTCCGGGTAAACATTCAACGGCAACTCCCATTGCCAGACAGTTTTTAACCAATAAAAACCCCGGATCGCTAATGCCTGGTGTGCCGGCATCGGAAATCAAGGCAATGTTTTCACCGGCTTCAATGCGCTTAGCGATGTTCGCCGCTGTTTGATGTTCGTTGAACTTATGGTGCGAGCTCATCTTATTCTGTATCTCGAAATGGTGCAATAATTTCGATGATGTGCGGGTATCCTCCGCAAAAATCTGGTCAACTTCTTTCAGAATTTTAATGGCACGAAAAGTCATGTCATCTAAGTTGCCAATGGGAGTGGGTACTAAATATAGTTTTGCCATATATATAATAGTATGGTGCGTTTTAAATTTGGAAATAGTTAATTCGAGAAACGGCGTTTTACCAAATGGAGAAACTGAAGGCTGGTTTCACTTTCCTTCCAGTTGAACTGGCCGTCCAAATAGCTAATCGCATCCTCCAGGGTGTGAAGTTTGTCAATTTTACCAACTGTTTCACGAAACTTGTCGCTGTCGTTTTGAAAGAGCTCGCGAATATATTGAAAGCGATCATTCAGTCCAATGGCATTCTCCAGTTTTTGAATCGGGCTGCTGGCCAGGCGTTGATCTAATTTGCCGGTGCTCGTTAATAAGTCATTCAGCGATCTGGATTGAAACTGATCAACCAGGGTTCTCTTTTCCGAATGCCCGTTTGTGCTGCTCGTTTTTAAGGGAGCTTTTTCCCGGGGCGGAGTTATCGGTGTTGTGGCCATGACTACTTCTTCAGGTTGAGCTACCGGTTCTTCCCGGTTCGGAGTCTTTTGCGCGATGGGTTCCGGTTTTGGGATTTCAACCTCAACCGGATCTTCATTCACATCTGTCTCGATGATAGCGGCTGCCGTTTCTTCCTCTACTGTTTCTTCAAGCTGGATTGGAGCCGGACTATTTTCGATTACAGGAGTTTCCGCCTGCTCTGTTTCCTTCGGTTTCGGTTGAGTTACTTCTTCGACTACCGCTTGTTTCACTTCAATTTGGGCTGGAGTTTCAACGACATTTTCTCCCCGCTGGTAGATTTCAAGCAGAAACTCATATTCCTGAAAAATCAACTTCGACTTGTTCAGTGCCAGCTCGATCTCAAACTTCGACAGCTGATTGTTTTGACTCAGTTCCTGATTAATCTCGCTCAGCTCTGCCAGGTTCTTCTGTATAATATGAAGTAATTTGTTCCGGTCCATAGTTTCTTTGGTACGTAAAAATAAGTGTTGTTCTCTTTCAAATTTCAGACGATCTGAAACCGGATCGCCCCGAAAAATAATCAATAGGTCTGTGACCTGCCAATCTGTTTAACCCAAGTATTTGGTTATTTTTGTAAAAGTACTAAAAACTACATTGAATCGAATTAAATGTTTTTGGAAAGAGATTTAAGTCACCGGAAACCAGGAGGAAGCATAGAAGTGATTGCCGGATCTATGTTTTCGGGTAAAACCGAAGAATTGATTCGGCGTATGCGTCGGGCGCAATTTGCTCACCAGAAAGTGGAGATTTTCAAACCGGTGATCGATACCCGCTATTCGGATAGCGCGGTGGTTTCGCACGATGAAAATGCAATCCCAAGCACATCGGTTGACAATTCGGCGGCTATTTTGCTGTTGTCGGGCGGCTACGAAGTGGTCGGTATCGATGAGGCGCAATTTTTTGATAAAGGCCTGGTTGAGGTTTGTGTGAAATTGGCAGACCAGGGGGTTCGCGTAATTGTTGCCGGGCTTGATATGGATTTTAAAGGAAAGCCTTTTGGCCCGATGCCCGAGCTGATGGCTGTCGCAGAGTATGTAACGAAAGTGCATGCGATATGTGTTCGTTGTGGCAATATTGCGCAGTTTTCGCACCGGTTTTCGCCTAACGAAAAGCAGGTGATGCTGGGAGAAAGGAATGAATACGAACCGCTTTGCCGGCTTTGTTACGCCAAGAAGTAGAAACGTAAAAACGGGTTTTGCCCGAAATTTAAATAACCATGGCCAACTTTAGGTTGAATGAAATTGCCGGATTGATTGGCGGAACCATTCATGCTGCAACCGATTCGATTAATGATCCGTTGATTCAGAGTATTTCCATCGATAGCCGCACCATTGCTGATGTAAACTCCTGTTTGTTTTTTGCTTTGCGAGGCGTTCGTCATAACGGGCACCAGTACCTGGGCGAGCTTTATCAAAAAGGCGTTCGCTGCTTTGTGGTGTCGGAGCCAATTCGTTTGGATCAGTTTCCGGGTGCAATAGTTATACAGGTCGACGATTCGCAGGTCGCACTTCAGCAAGTAGCAGCGGCAGTTCGTTCGCAATTCAGCTACCCCGTTTTGGCCATTACCGGGAGTAACGGAAAAACCATTTTGAAGGAATGGTTGTACGATTTACTGCATGAGTCGGTGAAAATTATTCGCAGCCCGAAAAGTTACAACTCACAGGTTGGTGTTCCGCTTTCGGTTTGGAACATGACCGACAAATTCGAGCTGGCGATTTTCGAAGCGGGTATTTCGCTTCCCGGAGAAATGGAAAAGCTCGCCGCGGTTATTCAACCTACAATAGGGATTTTGACCAATTTGGGTGAAGCTCACCAGGAAAATTTTGCCGGTAAAGATCAGAAGCTGGCGGAGAAACTGAAGCTCTTCACCTCGTGCCAAACAATTATTTACTGCAACGATCAGAAGGCCGTTCATCAAAAGATTCAGGCGGCTTTCGGACAAAGCGGGAAGCAGCTTTTTGCCTGGTCTACGGCCGACGAGAAGGCCGACTTGTTCCTTCGGTTTAGCCGGGAGGGCGCTTCAACCCAACTTCAATTTAACTGGCAAGGGAAAGCGCAACAGCTCCAATTGCCGTTTACCGATGCTGCGTCGCTGGAGAATATCGGGCACTGCCTGGCTTTTATCCTGGCTGCCGGTTACGGAACCGATGCGGTGTTTGCGGCTTTCGAAAAGTTGCAGGCCGTTGCCATGCGACTTGAATTGAAGCAGGGCATTAACAATTGTGTGCTGATCAACGACTATTATAATTCGGACATTAACTCGCTGACCATTGCGCTGCAATTTCTGAGAAGTCAATCGTTGAGCGGGAAGCAGTCGCGTTGCCTGATTTTGTCAGACATCGCGCAGTCGGGCTTTTCGGGGAAGGAACTCGCAGAAGAGGTGAAGCGCTTGCTCGACGTATACGAGCTCGATCATTTTGTGGCTATTGGTCCGAATTTGTGCCAGCATCGGCAGTTGTTTGGCGGGCAAGCGAAGTTTTTTCAATCGACTGAAGCGTTTTTGACTGCTTTCGATTCATCTGAATTCAGAAATGAACATATCCTGCTGAAGGGTGCCCGCGATTTTCGTTTTGAGCGGATTGCCTCGGTTTTGCAGAAAAAATACCATCAAACCCAATTGGAAATCAACCTGAATGCGCTGGTTGAAAACCTGAATCGCTACCGTGCTCATTTGCGTCCCGATACCAAAATAACCATCATGGTGAAGGCATTTTCGTATGGCAGCGGAACAGTGGAAATTGCCCGGGCATTGGAGTTTCAGCAGGTCGATTACCTGGCAGTTGCGGTTGCCGACGAAGGTTTGGAGTTGCGTCAGGCGGGTATCAGCACCCCGATTATTGTGATGAATCCCGAGGAACACAGCTTCGAAATGATGCTGGAATATCGCCTCGAACCCAATATTTATTCCACACAGGTATTCGAGAAATTTGACCGGGCTGCGCGAAGTATGGCGGTGAGTGATTTCCCGATTCACCTGAAACTTGAAACGGGAATGCACCGTTTGGGCTTTTCGTCGTCCGATGAACTCGAAGCGATTGCCATTCGTGTTCCCCGCGAAGGACGCTTGCGCATTCAATCGGTCTTTTCGCATTTGGCTGGAAGCGATAGTCCCGAGCACGACGATTTTACAGCCCGGCAATACAAGCGGTTCATGAAACTGAGCACGCCGGTAATTGCGAATCAACCCAATAAAGTGCTGCGGCATATCTTGAATTCGGCCGGAATTGAACGTTTTACGGATTACCAGATGGAGATGGTGCGCCTCGGAATTGGCTTGTACGGACTGGCGCAGTCGGATAGGTTGCAGGTTGAAACGGTGGCACGCTGGACGACTGTTATTTCGCAAGTGAAGCCGGTTGCCGAAGGGGAAACGGTTGGCTACGGCCGGAAAGGTGAGGTGAGCAATCCCAGGCAGGTTGCCATAATTCCGGTTGGTTACGCTGATGGTTATGACCGCCGACTGAGCAATGGTGTTGGAAAGGTGTGGATTGCCGGAAAGCAGTATCCGATTATTGGGAATATTTGCATGGATATGAGCATGATTGATGTGACGGGCTCCAATGTACAGGCCGGCGACCCGGTTGAATTGATGGGTGAAAATATTTCGCTTAACGAACTCGCCGCTTGGATGGGGACTATTCCTTACGAAGTGCTTACCGGAATTTCTCAACGTGTACGCCGGGTTTACGTGCAGGAATAAATCAGGTGCACTGTTTTTCTTCTTAATCGACAATCAATTCTTTTTTGTTTGAATCGGATATGCTATCATATTCGACTGCTTCAGATTGAGGTACTAAAATATGACAGCATATCTGGTGCATTTCGTAGGAAACGCTGAAATATGGTATCATATCTTATTGGAATCGCTGGAGTCATTTAAATATGATATCATATCATGTTGGAATCGCCGGAGTCATTGAAATATGCTGTCATATCTTGTTTGCTCCATCAGAGCCGGCCAAACATGCTGTCATAATTGGTCGATGCCGTTGTTTCTGGCTAATTATGCTGTCATAGTTGAATGAAACACGCGAAATCCGGCTCGTTTCAGAACCGTTAGAGGCTGAAAAAACGCAATTCCTCCCCATAAGCAATTGCTAATTGTCTGAATCAGCGGGCGACTATGCCTGGCCTAAATGTTGTTTGATTTTCAATTCAATTTCTTCGGTAAGTTCTTTTACGTCGCGGCCTGCGGGCTCAATCGGATCAAGTACCGTGTAGTTCAGTTTCACGCCAACCTGTAAAGGGAAATAACCTTTCAGCATTAAGCGGCTGTTGCCGTCAATTACAAACGGAACAATGCAGGCCGATGGTGCTGCTCTCAGCAAAGAGGCGATTCCCGGGTGCTGGAATTTTTTGACCATTCCGTCCTTGCTGCGGGTTCCTTCGGGGAAAATGCTGGCGCTGTAGTTTTCCTTCTCAATATGCTTCCCCAACTTGTTGATTTCAACAATCGATTGCCGGCCATTTTTGCGGTCAATCAATGCCGAACCGCCATGGCGAAGGTTATATGAAATGCTCGGAATACCTTTGCCCAACTCTTGTTTCGACACAAATTTCGGATGGTTTTTGCGGAAGGCCCACACAATCGGCGGAATATCAAAAGTGCTTTGGTGATTGGATACAATAATCAGCGGGCGACCTTGCGGAATTCGATCCAGTCCGTAAAAACGAATGCGGGCTCCCATGATCATCTGGGTGTAAATCAAAAAGAAATTCAACACATCGACCGATTTCTTACGCAAGGGATAACCTCCCAAATAGCGACAAACGATCTGAATGGGGTGAAAGATAACCAGCAGTAATCCAAAAACCAGCAGGTAAATCGGGGATAGTATATAGTTTAAAATGGTCTTCATAAATGTCTTTTTTTGTTGCGACCACAAAAGAACAAAAAAATAAGCAATTCCGGAATTGACCGGATTTCATTGGTGTTAAATTAATTGTTCGAAAATATGTAGTTTTAAACATCCAAAACGTCAACGAATATACCAATGGATTACAGGGATGAGGTTTTTATGGCGGTAGCCGAAAAGTTAAGTTTTTCGAAGGCGGCAGAGGAGTTGTTTATCAGTCAGCCTGCTGTAACCAAGCACATCAAAGAGCTGGAAAATAGACTGAATGCTGCGCTTTTCGACCGCAAGGGCAACAAGATTTACCTGACGCAAGCCGGGAAATTGGCGTATCAGCACTTAAAGCAAATTCGGCAGCAGTACCGCGATATGGATTTTGAATTGGGAAGGCTGAACGATGCGCACCGTGGCTTGTTGCAGATTGGCGCCAGCTCAACGATCTCGCAATATGTGATTCCAGCCGTGCTCGCGGCTTTTCACCAACGCTATCCGCAAATTAAGCTCGATCTGTTCAATGGCAACTCCTTCGATATGGAGCAAAAGCTGCTCAATAATGAAATTGATTTGGCTTTGGTTGAAAACGACAGTTCGCAGGCCAATATCCGGTACGTCAATTTCATGGACGATGAGATTGTGGTTGTCGCCGCATCCAATCAGTTGATTGCGAAACAGAAATTACTGACCGTTTCCGACTTGCAGGAGATCCCGATTGTATTGCGCGAGAAAGGGTCGGGAACCCTCGAGGTCATTCAGCATGCCCTTTCCAAACAACAAATTGATTTAGAGAAACTCAACATTTTTATTCATCTGGGAAGTACGGAGGCGATCAAAAACTTCCTGCTTAATTTTGACGGTCTGGCGTTGGTCTCCGAAAAGTCAATCGAGAAAGAATTACAATTGAAACAGCTGGTGAAAATAAAGGTGAAAGATTTTGCTATTCACCGCCAGTTCAGGCTGGCTATGCGGCAAGGGCCCGAAAAAAGTGTGCCCGATTTGTTTCGGAATTTCCTGACCGGGTATAATATGTAGTTATAGTGAATAATAAATGAAGATTTGACTGAGTTATAGTTCTGGCGTAGCTTTGTTGCAGATAAAAAGAATACGCTATGCATATCAGTCAACAAAAAATCCAATTGATTTACTTCGTTTTCGTGGCGGCCTGTTTTATGCCGTTTATGTCTCCGGCTTTGGCGCTGCTTATCGGCATTGGGCTCTCCTTGTTAGGGTTGAAGCATGAGAGAATGTCGGGTTTTACAGCGGTGGTTTTGCAAGCGTCCATTGTGTTGATGGGATTTGGAATGAACCTGACACAAGTGGTTAAGGCGTCGAAAAGTGGTTTCGAGCTTACAGCCATTTCGGTAGTTGCGACGATTTCGCTGGGGCTTTTGTTGGGAAAACTGCTAAAAGTCGATCATAAAATCAGTGTGCTTATTGCTGCCGGAACGGCAATCTGCGGCGGAAGTGCCATCGCTGCTTTGGCTCCGGTTATTCGCGCCCGGAACTTTCAGATTTCGTTCTCGTTGATCGTTGTATTCATTTTAAATGCCTTAGCGCTCTTGCTTTTCCCGGCTATCGGTCACTTTTTTCACCTCAGCCAGGAAGCTTTTGGTTATTGGGCGGCCATTGCCATTCACGATACCAGCTCAGTAGTCGGAGCAGGAGCATCGTACGGTACCAAAGCACTTGAAATTGCCACAACCGTTAAGCTTACCCGTGCTTTGTGGATCATTCCCGTTTCAATCGCATTTGCTGTCTTCGATCGTAAAAGTGAAAAAGGAAAAATCCGGATTCCCTGGTTTATTGGTTTGTTTGTGTTGGCCTTGCTGGTTGCGCATTTTGTTCCCCAATTGGATACGACATTCGGCCATTTGAATTGGTTAGGAAAACGCGGAATGGTTGTTGCGTTGTTACTCATTGGGTCCAATATTTCGATTGCGGACTCTCGCCAGGCGGGTACAAAAAGTTTTGTGCTGGGGATTGCGCTTTGGTTGTCAATCGCTTCAATTTCATTCCTGGCCATTCAGCATCACCTGGTAAACTATTAGGTTTGATTTTGTTTCTCATCACAGATGCAGAAGTCGCGTTAATATTGGATTACAGCATCTTTTTTTCATAAAAACCAGATGTTAAATCTTCCTAATAAGAAGTTAAATTTGTAAGGTTCGAATTCGGTTTTAAATAAATATGCAGATATTTGCATATCTATTTATAGAGATGAAGTGATTAAACAATAGGATAATAGAAATGGCAAAGTATGTTATTATAGGTGGTGTTGCCGGAGGAGCAACAGCTGCCGCCCGATTAAGAAGATTAAATGAACAAGCAGAGATCGTCATGTTCGAGCGCGGACAGTACATTTCGTATGCGAACTGTGGCTTGCCTTATTACATTGGCAACACCATTAAGGAGCGCGAAAAGCTGTTGGTACAAACTCCCGAGAGTTTTAAAGCACGTTTGAATGTTGATGTTCGCGTGTTGCAGGAAGTGGTTAAAATTAACCGGGAAGAGAAAACAGTTGATATTCTGAATCACAAGACAGGCGAGTCGTACACCGAAAGTTACGACAAACTGGTTGTCTCGCCGGGTGCAGAGCCTGTAAAACCGCCGATTCAGGGAATTAATCACCCTTCAATTTTTACCTTGCGCAATGTACACGATACCGATAAAATTAAATCGTATTGCGATGATAACAAACCACGTCGTGCTGTAGTTATTGGTGCCGGTTTCATCGGTTTGGAAATGGCCGAAAACCTGCATGCCCTTGGTATGGATGTGACCATCGTGGAGATGGCTAATCAGGTGATGGCACCACTTGATTATGAGATGGCTGCCGAAGTTCACCAACACTTGAAAACCAAAAAAGTAGAGTTTTATTTAAAAGATGGGGTGAACGCGTTTGAACCGGTTGGCGATTATTTAAAAGTGGTGTTGCAGTCGGGACGCGAGATTGAAACAGAATTGGTGATTTTGTCGATTGGGGTTCGCCCTGAAACCAAATTGGTGCGCGAAGCTGGCTTGGAGTTGGCTGAAAATGGTGGCATCAAGGTGAACGAGTACTTGCAAACAAACGATGAAGATATTTATGCCCTAGGCGATGCGATTGCCTTTCCTCACCCAATCACTAAAAAATATGTGAATACCTACCTGGCAGGTCCTGCTAACAAGCAAGGCCGTATGGTTGCGGATAATATCGTACTTGGAAATACCCGTGTTTATAAAGGTGCTATTGCGACTGCCATTGCCAAAGTCTTCGACATTACTGTCGCGTCAACGGGCTTAGCGGCAAAAGCGCTGAAGAAGGAAGGGATTGAATATATTTCAAGTATTATCCACGGATCGTCGCACGCTGGGTATTATCCCGGCGCCATGCCATACACACTGAAAATTTTGTTTCAGCCTAAAACCGGAAAATTGTATGGTGCGCAAATGATTGGTTACAGTGGCATTGATAAGCGCATCGATTTGATTGCAACGGTGTTGATGCATAATGGAACCATTTACGATCTGCAGGAAATTGAACACGCTTACGCACCACCGTATTCTTCGGCAAAAGATCCGGTTAATCAGGCGGGGTTCGTTGCTGAAAATATTATCACCGGCCGGTTGAAAATTACCAACTGGAAAGAGGTGAGCAGTCTCGATTCCCGCAATATCTGCTTGCTAGATGTGCGTACTCCTGAAGAACATGAGCTTGGGCACATCGAAGGTTCGTTGAATGTTGAGGTCGATAAAATCCGCGAGCGTTTGGCTGAAATTCCGCGCGACAAAAAGATCATCGTTTATTGCGGCGTGGGGATTCGCGGTTATTTTGCTTCGCGAATTCTGATGCAAAATGGTTTTAGCGAGGTGTACAACCTGAGCGGCGGCTACAAAACTTATGAGCACACAACCTGCAAGCAGAGTAACGAAGATATTTTCGAATCAAGCTATATTGGGCACGACAGTCATATTTACCGCGGGAAACCGGCTCCGAAGGTGGAAGTGATTCCGGCCGCTGCCAACATTAAAACCATTGAAGTTGACGCTTGTGGACTGCAATGCCCTGGACCGATTTTGAAGTTGAAAACCGAAATTGGTAAACTGCAAACCGGTGAACGTCTTTTGCAAAAGGCCAACGACCCAGGCTTCCTGAAAGATGTGCAATCGTGGTGTAACATGACGGGCAACAAGCTTGTTTCACTCGACAGCGAGGCTGGAATTATTTCGGCAGTGATCGAAAAAGGAGGTGAAAAGAAGCTTTCACCTGTTAACGGTGCTTCGTTAGCCAATTTACCGACCAATAAAACAATGGTGGTTTTTAGTGATGATTTGGATCGCGCTTTGGCGTCGATGGTTATTGCAAACGGTGCCGCTTCAATGGGAAAACAGGTGACCCTGTTCTTCACTTTCTGGGGATTGAATGTGATTAAAAAGACAGAAAAGCCGAAGGTGGAGAAAGACTTCATGGGCAATATGTTTGGCAAAATGATGCCGGAGAGTGCCGGAAAACTGAAGCTTTCGAAAATGAACATGATGGGCATGGGGTCTATGATGATGAAGAAACGCATGCTTTCCAAGAAAGTCGATTCGGTAGAGGATATGATCAAAACCGCGCTCGACAATGGCATTCGCATGATTGCCTGCCAAATGTCGATGGACGTAATGGGCGTGAATAAAGATGAGTTGATCGACGGCGTTGAAATTGGTGGCGTTGCCACTTATTTGGAAGAAGCAGAAAAATCAAATCTGAACCTGTTTATCTAGTATAAAATAATACTCCAAAATACTGATCGTCACTGTGCCTTTTCGCCAGTGGCGATTTTTTGTTTATAAGTGGTTGTTCTGCTGATCGCATGTTTTTTTGGGCGTCGTCATTTCGGCAAAGAAAACTAACTTTAGGAAGATATTCCTAAACCAATAACCTTCAGAATCATGAGACGCTTTCTAACGAGTCAATTCTTTTCAACTGTTCTGGTCGCATTATTTGTGAGTGTTTTTACTGCAGCATCAGGTCAAACCATCAATCTACTCGACAAAGATTTGTCGCAATGGGAAATCTATCAAAGTTACCGACATAAGAACAACTATAACGGGCAACAGCCGGTTAACGCTTCCGGAGAGTTGATTGAACCGATTGGCTATAACAAAAATGTGGCGGATGTTTTTTCGGTAATTGAAGAAAACGGAACAGTTGTTTTACAGATCAGTGGAGAGATTTACGGGTGCATTTTTACCAAACAGGAATTCGAAAATTACCACCTGACCCTAAAAGTGAGATGGGGTACCAGTAAATATGAGCCGCGACTTGATAAACTGAGAGATTCAGGCCTGCTGTATCATTCGCAAGGGGAGTGTGGTGTTGATTACTGGCGCTCGTGGATGTTGTCGCAGGAATTCCAGATTATGGAGGGGCACATGGGCGATTATTGGGGCATTGCCAATTCTGCTATCGATGTTCGGGCTTTTTTACCGGAGGGAATGATGAATACGGTCGCTGATGTTTCGCAGGATTTTCTGCCGATTGGTCTCGGAACGGGGCGCGATGGCTTTTGTTTGCGTTCGGCGAACTACGAGAGTGCTCCGGGAGAATGGACGGCCTTGGAATTGATTTGTTTTGGTGATAAAAGTATGCACGTTGTCAACGGGCATGTGGTGATGGTTTTACAGAACTCACGGTATGTGAATGATGGAGAATCGGTTCCGTTAACTAAAGGGAAAATACAATTGCAAAGCGAAGCGGCTGAGGTTTTCTTCAAGGACATTGAACTGGAACCTCTTACTGAAATTCCTTCTGGCTATTCAGTTTATTTTGAAGGTAAATAGGAGAGCTGAATGGAAGATTTAGCGGGTGAGATGGATGGCTTTGTATTTTATAAAACAAGCGCCCCCTCTTGTCTGGCTGTGAATTTTCACGTATCTTTTTCAATCATAATTTCATCAATTTAAATATTCACCAATGGAAAATTATCAAAATCTAATTGAGAAGGCCTATGAATTGATTCTTGTGTACGGCCCCAAAATTGTGTTAGCAATCATCGTTTTGGTTGTCGGTTTATGGATCATCAACAGGTTTACGAAAGTGTCGCGGAAGGTGATGACGGCCCGAAACGTAAATGTGTCATTGATTGGCTTTGTTTCAAGTTTAGCGAATCTTGGTCTGAAAGCCCTCTTGTTGATTAGTGTCGCCGGAATGATTGGCATTCAAACGACTTCTTTTATTGCTGTTTTGGGTGCTGCCGGTTTAGCTGTTGGTCTGGCCCTTCAGGGAACACTGGCTAACTTTGCCGGTGGTGTAATGGTACTCATATTCAAACCGTACCAAGTCGGCGATCTCATTCAGGCACAGGGCCATCTTGGAGTTGTAAAAGAGATTCATATTTTCGTGACCATCATGTTGTCGCCCGAAAGCAAGACGATTATTATTCCTAACGGCGCAATCTCGAATGGAGATATCACCAACTTTACAACTGAGGGAAAAATCAGGGTGGATATGGTTTTTGGTATTTCATATGAATCGAACATCAAAAAAGCCAAAGAGATTTTGATGAATATTTTGATCAATCATCCCAAAGTATTGAAAGATCCGGCTCCGTTTGTCGGTGTAAAAGAGTTGGGTGATAGCTCGGTTAATCTGGCTGTGCGCCCTCATGCTAAACCCGAAGATTATTGGGCGGTGTATTTTGACGTGTATGAAGCCGGAAAAATAGCTTTAGATGAAGGTGGTATTACCATTCCATTCCCACAAATGGATATTCACTTCGATAAAAATAGCTTAGTAACAAATTAACACATTATAAGATGACGAGAGAGGGGAGCCGAACAAGCTTCCCTTTTTTTGCAACTATCTGCGTGGCTTTTATCGATTTTGCTCCATGCCCACGCGACGAAAGTTCCGGTGAGTAAAAAATCAGGCAAGAAAGGAACTTAATTTCTAATTTGCAGGTAAACTACAGATAGCTGCTTTAGGGTAGTGTATAAACCAAAAGTTGATGAACCGATCTGCTATTATACCGTGTCTGGTGGTCAATCTGTTGTTCATTCCACATGTTTCTGAGGGGCAGAATAGCGAGGAAGAAATTCCCTGTCGCCAACCCGCAGTGGCTGGATCGTTTTATTCATCCGATCCGCTTGAGCTCAAAGCGCAATTGTCCGAATTCTTTCAAGAGGCGGAAAGTGGGACTGCAAACCAACATGTAGCCGCTCTTATTGCTCCGCATGCAGGCTATGTATTTTCAGGCAAAGTGGCGGCTTCGGCCTATGCTCAGCTAAATAAGGAGCAAAGTTACGATCGGGTGTTCCTGTTGGGAACCAGTCATCATGTTTACCTTAAAGGGGCATCAATATACAACCACGGGAACTATAAAACGCCATTGGGGAAGGTCGAGGTAGATCTGGATCTGGCCAACGAGCTGATTGGCAAGTACCCGTTTTTCGAATATGTACCCGAAGCGCACACTCAGGAGCACAGCCTCGAGGTGCAGTTACCCTTTTTGCAGTACAGGCTTCATAAGCACTTTAAAATAATACCGATTATTATTGGAACCCAGTCTGCAGCGACCTGCAAAGAGATTGCTGAAGCACTGAAACCCTATTTTACGTCCCGTAATTTATTCGTTATCAGCAGCGACTTTTCTCACTATCCGGATTACGAGGGGGCAAGAAATGCCGATCACGACACTGGAGCTGCTATTGCGTCCAATTCGCCGGAAGCTTTTCTGAAAGCCCTTAAGGACAATGAATCAAAACGAATTCCCGGTTTGGCGACCAGCGCCTGTGGGTGGAGTTCAATCCTCACGCTGCTAAATTTAAGTTCAGAAGTTTCAGGAATGAAAGTGAAAGATGTCCGTTACCAGAATTCGGGTGACTCGCGGTACGGTGATAAACAAAGGGTGGTGGGCTACCATGCCTTTGCGTTTAACCGTTCCGGGGAAAGCGTTGAAGGGGATGAGATTTCGCTTTCGGATGAAGAGAAAATAAGTTTGCTGCGGTTGGCCAGGCAATCGATTGAGTCGCATCTGATAGATGGATCTGATCCTAAGGTTGACGAGGCGGAGCTTCCCCAATCGTTGAAAATTCGGTGCGGGGCTTTTGTCACGCTTAGAAAGAAAGGCAAACTTCGCGGATGCGTTGGGCACCTTCAACCAGACAACCCATTGTATCAGATTGTTCCGGAAATGGCATGGGCAGCTGCTTTTTGGGATTCACGATTTGATCCGGTGGGATGGAATGAACTGGATGATATTGATATTGAAATTTCAGTATTGACGCCACTGAAACGAATTCACTCCATTGAAGAGTTCGAGCTTGGTAAACACGGTATCTATATGGTCAAAGGGAAATATCGGGGAACCTTATTGCCCCAGGTGGCCGAATCGACTCATTGGAGTAAAAATGAATTTTTGGAACACTGTGCCGCTGACAAAGCCGGGATTGGTAAAAACGGCTGGCAGAATGCAGACCTTTATACTTACCGGGCTTTCGTTTTCAGTGAACAGGAAATCTTACAGCTTCACCAATGAATACCGCCTACCCATTATTCCCGGTATCTGTAACCATTCTTTTAGCCTACTTTGTCAGCTCTTTATTTAGCCGATGGGGAATTTTTACAAACAAGTCGCACCGCAAGTTTTGGAATGTGCTGTTGTTGATTACTTTCCTGGTATCCGGTTTGCTCGGGCTGTTGAGTGTGGCAAAAGTGAATTACAAACTTGAAATTCCATACTACGATCTGCTGATGAAATGGCACGTTTCATTGGGGATCGGAATGGTCATTATTGCCTTCTTTCATTTGTCGTGGCACTGGAAATATTATTTCAGTCTGCAAAAAGGAAAAACGAAAATCGGTAGTGATCCTCAGGTATCAGAATTAGAATCGGAGTCACTTTCAAAAGTTGGTATTTTATTGTTCTTACTGGGGTTACTGGCAGTCATCAATCAGGTGGTGTTCATTCGCGAATTCATGAGTGTGATGGCCGGGAATGAGTTGGTTCTAGGTATTGTTATGGCTGTTTGGCTCGTACTGACGGGCTGGGGATCCTATATCGGCAAGAAAGGGATACCCGCAGGATTTACGATGTGGCGTGCCACAAGCATGCTACTGGCTCTGTCGTTGTTGCCGCTGGTTTCGGTTGCCATGCTTTATTGGCTGAAGAGCCAGCTGTTCCCGCCCGGAACCATTACCGGGATTGGCAGTGTCGTTTGGGGTGCTTTCTTTTTATTGTACCCGGTTTGCTTCCTTTCCGGTTATTTGTTTACCTTGTTTTCTACCTTGTTATCGAATCCCGGTCAGAAAAACAGGATTGGGAAAGCTTACGCATTTGAATCGTTGGGGAGTTTGGTTGGGGGGCTGTTCTTTAGTTTCATTTTAGGGCGATTTTTCAATACATGCCAGATCTTCGGAATTACGGGTGCATTGGTTTTGGGAATCGGTGCCTGGCTTGATACTGACAAAGCCCGGCGAGTTGCTTGTTTTTCCGGAGTGCTTTTATTGCCGTTGGTTGTTTTTCTTCTTAAGCCCGATACCCGGATCAAAAAGTGGCTTTATCCCAGTCAGGAGATTATCGGGAACGTCAGTACCCGCTATGGGAACCTGATTGTCACCCGGCAGGCTGATCAGCTTAACTTTTATGAAAATCATAGCTTGCAGTTGTTCTCCGGGAACTTCATGCTCAGCGAAGAAGCGGTTCATTTTGCAATGGTGCAACGGGAGAATCCGCGGCAAATTTTATTGCTGTCAGGGGGCATATCGGGAATGATCGGTGAACTTAACAAGTACGAGCTTGGGAAAATTACCTATCTCGAATCGAATCCTGAAGTGTACCGGTATTGGAAAAATAAGGCCGGTAAAAGACAGGATTTTGAGAAGGTCGAATTTATTCGTGCCGATATCCGGACCTTCCTGTCCGGAACCAGCGACGTGTACGATGTTATTCTGATGAACCTTCCGCCACCGTCTACATTGGGGATCAATCGTTTTTATACCGATGAATTCTTTCGTATCCTAAAGCAGCATTGCCTGCCCCAAACGGTCGTTTGTGTCAGCCTTCCGTCAACCATGAACTATGCCGGGGGGAATGCGCTACAGGAAGACGCTTCACTTTGGAAAACCATGGGGGAATACTTTCCCAATCGCTTGGTGCTGATTGGTGAAAAGAACTACTTTTTGGCTTCGGGGGAGGAATTGTCAGCCAATATCGCGGAACGTGTCAGTCGAAGGGGAATTGAAAATAAGTATGTGAATAGGTATTACATCGATGATCTTTTGTTGCAGCGGCGTTCGCAGCAGCTCGAAAGTGACATCCGGAAAGTGGCGCCTTACGTTAAAATAAACCGTGATTTCTATCCCTACATGTTTATTAAGCATACCCTTTACTGGCTCAGCCATTTTGAAACAAGTTACACCTTGCTGGTCGTGATTCCTGCCTTGGTTTTTTTTGTGATTTTCTTCAAACTGGATACGGTCTCTCTTGGACTTTACACCGCTGGGTTTTCGGCAGCGACGCTTGAACTTTGCCTGATGTTGGCTTATCAGGTTTTCTATGGAAGTCTCTACTTGGCTACAGCCTTGTTTTTTGCCGTTTTTTTTGGCGGATTGGCCTTGGGAAGCTCGGTGAAAAGTAACCTGCTGAAATATTCGGGGATGAAAAGCTATGCCTTGCTTCAATTTCTGTTGGCCGTTTTGGCCATGTTGGTGCCGTTGTTCCTCGAACTGATCGGGTTGGGCAGAGGATGGAGGATCTTTTCGCAATTCATATTTTTTTGCTTTGTTTTTTTGTTGGCCTTCGGAATTGGCTATGAGTTTTACCTGGCATCGGGTCTGCGTTCGGTTGGGTTGAGCGAAACTTCCGGGATTAATTACAGTACCGATCTGGTCGGATCGGCTTTCGGGGCATTTTTAACCAGCATTATTTTGCTGCCACGCTTTGGGGTGGTTGTGACCTGTTTAATTGTAGCGCTGCTGAATGTCTTCAGTGGCGGAGCGGCGCTGAATGCTGCCCGTAACTGAATCTTTTTGAATGGGCAAATCGTAGCTTAAAAACAGGAGGTTAGTTTGAAAATGAGATTGACCAAACGAGAGTTTTTGAGGACAATGGTGATGGGAGCAGGAGGAATAGCATATACCGGCAGCGAGGCTTTTGGCCATGAAAATCCATCTTCGGGAATCAAGGAAAAATGGACCCATGAGGCGATGTTTTACACCGAAACCCCGAAAGGAATCCGTTGTTTGATCTGTCCCAATGAATGTGATATTAAAGAAGGTGAAACCGGTGATTGCCGAAACCGGATTAACAAGAAAGGCATTCTTTATTCGATGGCTTACGGGAATCCCTGTGCAGTTCATATCGATCCCATCGAAAAGAAACCCTTATTGCATTTCCTTCCGGGGAGCACTGCTTTGTCAATTGCCACAGCAGGTTGTAACCTGGCTTGTCTGAATTGTCAAAATTGGAACATTTCACAAAAAAGCCCGGCCGATACGAAGAATCAGGAGATGATGCCCGAGCAGGTGGTTCAATCTTGTCTCGACAATCATTGCGCCTCAATAGCTTATACCTATACTGAACCAATCACCTTCTACGAATATACCTTTGATACATCGACGCTGGCTAAACAAGCCGGAGTTAAAAATGTAATGGTTACAGCGGGCTACATTAACCGGGAACCACTGTTGAAGTTGTGCAAAGTGATTGATGCCGCCAATGTCGATCTGAAGTCATTCAGCAATGAGATCTATCTGAAACTGAATGCCGGCAAACTCGACACCATTCTTAATACCCTGGTGACCATGAAAAATGAAGGTGTTTGGATCGAAATTACCAACCTGCTCGTTCCCTCGTGGACCGACGATCTGGATATGATTAAAAAGATGTGCGGCTGGCTGGTGGAAAATGGTTTCGAGCAGTATCCGTTGCATTTCAGCAGGTTCCATCCGATGTACAAACTCACACAGTTGCCTCCGACACCGGTGACTGTTTTGCAAAGTGCCCGCGATATTGCTTTGGCCGAGGGGTTGAAGCACGTTTACATCGGAAATGTTCCGGGTTTGGGGGCTGAGAATACCAACTGTCCGGCTTGCCAAAAACTGGTATTGGAGCGGCGTGGCTACCGGATTATGGAACAACACCTGAAGGACGGCCATTGTGAATTCTGCGGCTCCCCTGTTGCCGGTGTTTGGAACTAAGCCGACACAGACAGAATGAGCGGATTCTTCCGTTTTTGAAAATCAACAAGAAATCGATACTTTACTGTCTCCAGGTGGAAACGAATACAAGGAGTCCGAGATGACATTTGCTGACCATGTTATTCAATTTAATCGCGAACTGAAGTTTGATGAAGCACTGTCGGAAGGAATTCGGGTGATGAATCCTTTTGTGGAGAATCCGGCGGCTTTTGAAGCTTCGTCTCAGTTTTACCGCAAATATTATAATGACGATGAGCCCAGGAAGCTGATTCTGGGAATCAATCCCGGTCGATTTGGGGCAGGCGTTACGGGTATCCCTTTCACAGATACCCAACGATTACGCGATTTCTGCGGTTTGGAAATTAAAGGTGTTGAAACCCGCGAGCTTTCGTCTGTTTTTGTGTATGAGCTGATTGCCGCTTATGGCGGAGTTGATCAGTTTTATCGTGATTTTTTGATCAGTGCGGTGAGTCCGTTGGGTTTTTTGATCAGCAAAAACAACAAAGAAGTCAACTATAATTACTACGACAGCCGGGAATTGCAAAATCAGGTTGAACCGTTTATTATCCGCTCTCTCGAGCAGCAACTGGCGTTTGGAATCAATCAGGAAGTGTGCTACTGTTTGGGAAACAATAAAAACTACAAATACTTGCTCAACTTAAATAAGCGAATGCATTATTTCAACGAGATTGTTCCGCTCGAACATCCTCGGTTTATTATGCAGTATAAGTTGAAGCAGAAAGATGAATACATTAACAAGTTTGTGCAGTTGCTAAAGGGGTAGTGTCTACATGGCGCTAAAGGGTTTCAACAGCCATGTGCCTGAGTGCGCTGCACCCGATGCAGGATGTAATCGGGACCGGAGAATGGTCTCGGATCATGAACTTGTTAATGCTTTGAATTTTAAAATGCAACCGGCGGCGATCATCCTGGCTGACGGACGGTAGGGAGATGGGCCTGAAAATTCCCCTTATTGGCAAACTGCCGGCTTAGAGATGTGCCAAATGAACCGCTGCACCGATGATGCCGGCTTCGTTTTGCATCTGCGCCGGAACGACAGGGGTTGCAATGGTGATTTGCTCTTCAAACTTGTCCATCTTTTTACTGACACCGCCTCCAACAATAAACAGGTTGGGATTAAACATTCTCTCGTAATACGCCAGTGATTTGTTAAAGCGTTTCCCCCATTCCGGCCAGGAAAGGTTTTTGTCCTTCCGCACCGAATCAGCGGTGTAGGTTTCAATGGTTTTGCTTTTGAATTCCAAATGTCCCAGTTCAAGATTAGGTACCAGGTGCTTGTTGATGAAGATGACTGTTCCGATCCCGGTTCCCACGGTTAGCAAAAACACCATTCCCTTCTCGTTGTCTCCGGCCCCAAAATGCACCTCCGCAATTCCGGCGGCATCGGCATCGTTAATGCCAACCACTTCGCAGGCTGTTTGCTCCGAAAATGCCTGGTTTATCGGGTAGCCAATCCAATCGTCATGAATATTGGCTGCTGTTAGGACAACGCCGTTTTTTACAACTCCCGGAATACCGATGCCGACTTTTCCATGCCAACTGAAATGGTTGATGATCTCGTTTATAACTTGCAAAACCGCGGCGGGTGTCGCTGGCTGCGGGGTTTCGATACGAAACCGATCTGTGCGCAGCTCACCGGTATTGGTGTCAACAATGGCTCCTTTAATGCCCGAACCTCCAAAGTCTATTCCGAGTACATCCATTTTTTATTGTTTTAAGCTGTAATTTACCAAATATTATTGGGAATGGCATGAAAGCCCTTTTTTGATTAAGTAAGACGAAGACCCCGGTGTTTTTACTCGCCCTCGTCTCGGCGTTAGTGGTGGCGCAGGTGAACCGCGACGCGTGGTCTCTTCGTTCTACTTGAGCTGATACCGCATCGTCCACCGTTTCCCGCCTTCGCCGACCTTTTCGAAACCCAAGCGTTCGAAAATTTGTGGAACGCCGGTGAAGATGGAGGCCGACGGAACCCGACCTTCGTCGGTTAGGGTTGGGTACGCTTCGACGATAGTGCCCCCCTTCTGCCGGACAAAGTCGAGGGCGGCTTTCGTCAATTTTGTTCCGATACCCATGCCCCGAAAATTGCGGTTGATGAAAAAGCATGTGAGTGACCAGACCGGCAGATCGTCGACAGGCTTTAGGGTGCGCGAGTTTTGAAGCCGCTTGTAGTTCGAGCGGGGAGCCACAGCACACCAGCCGCAAACTTCACCCTTTGGCGAAAAGGCCATCAACCCAAGATCTTCACCGTCAAGAACGAGTTGCATAATTGCTTTGCGGTTGTTTTCGCCACGCCCCTGGTCGTACTCTTTGGTGTTTTGTTTCCACCACATGCACCAGCAGCCATCGCAAGCGCCGTTTGCACCAAATAGCTGCGCAAAATAATTCCAGGTTTCCTTGGTTAAGGGTCTGAACGTGTAGTCGTCAATTTTTAGTTCCATCGGCTTTCATTTCCTTGGTTATTGAATTCGGGATCAATCGTTTGATAAACTTACTGATTTTCAATTCACAAATAAAGGATTATCTTTGCGGCCTCAAAAAAAAGTAATCCGGCCTGCTAAATGCCGAAACGACCAAAAATAAGACCATGAGTATTGAAAAAGCATTAAATGAGCGCAGTGGGGCAGTTTGCGAACTGTGCGGAAGTACAGACGGACTAACCGTTTACGCGCTCCCTCCGGTATTGGATAACGACAGCGACAAGTGTGTGTTGCTGTGTGCCACTTGTAACAGCCAGGTTCAGGATCCGGAAACAATGGATGCGAACCACTGGCGTTGTTTGAACGACAGCATGTGGAGCACAGTGCCTGCTGTACAGGTGTTGGCCTGGCGCCTGCTGAACCAGTTGAAACAATTTGATTTGCTGGATATGATGTACCTGGATGAAGACATGTTGGCCTGGGCAAAATCGGATGGCGCGCACCTTGGTTTGGATACCAAACACCGCGATTGCAACGGCGTTGCCTTAAGTGCCGGCGATACGGTTGTGCTGATTAAAGACTTGAATGTAAAAGGAGCCGGATTTACGGCCAAACGCGGAACCTCAGTTCGTAATATTTCGTTGGTTCGCGATAATATGGAGCAAATTGAAGGAAAAGTGAATGGTCAGGGAATCGTAATTTTAACGCAATACGTGAAAAAGAGCTAACCAACCGGACCGGTTCAAAAAGACATTGGGGGAATATTCCCCCTTTTTTTATGTCCGTTTGGTTCGCTTTTGGCATTTGGAAGCTAATTTATTGTTTAGTAATTTAAATTGACTCTAAATAACTATTATCGTAAATTGAATACTCATACTAAAATTATAACCTAATGAGTATCAATTACAAAGTTATACCGCGAAAAAAACCCGGTGATCAAACTGCAGTTCCTAAATATTATGGTTCAATCAACTCCAAAGGTCGTCGCAATGTCCGCTATATTGCGAAGCAAATTGCTGAGCGCTCCTCGCTGAATGTGATGGATGTACTCTCGGTTATCGAGGGTTTCCTTCAAATTATACCCGAAACATTGAACGACGGATACAAGGTCGATTTGGGTGAGTTTGGCAATATGGGGCTGATTGCCAAAAGTAAGGCTGCCCAAACCGAAGATGAATTCAATGCCAGTTATATCGAAGGGTTAAAAGTTTCGTTCCTTCCGGGAAAACTGTTTAAGCAAACCCTCGACGATGCTGAATTCAAGAAAATTGATTAGTTGTTAAGAGCTCCGGGAATACTAAACCCGATACCTCGCTGAAATGGTCAGGACAAGATTGAAAAGTCTTCCTGACCATTTTCAATAATGGTCCCGTTCATTTCTCAAAGTGGTGCCGACCACTTTTCGTAAAGGTCCCGATCTTTTTCCTGAAGGCTTGTTTCCAACTTCATTTTTCATCCCGCGCACGCTTATCCTCTTGCTTCTTGTTCAAATTCAACCCTCGCGAATTACATGCCGAACAATTCCTTTTAGTTCTCCGGTTTCCGGCGCCGGCTAAGCCAGCGATGGCGGGCGCGCCCAACGGGGTCTGAACAATTTGAACCCGGAGCCGTACAATTCCGTAGTGATAAATCCGGAATTCGTCTCTCCTTGTAGGTCTCAATCTGTTCGATGAAAGTGAAGTGATTTTAATCTTAAACGTATGAATTATGAAAGAAAAGTACAGATCGATCTTGTATAGCGGCGTTTTCATGGTTGCTGTTGTGCTGCTGACAACGCTGAATACAAGTTGCGATATGATAACTATTGATGACGAGGCAGTTGAAAATCAGAACGAATTGGTTCTGAAAAGTAAGTCGTTTTTACCTGAGTTCCCCGGGACCGATGCGTTTGTGTCCGGTTTCACCAACCCGTATCTTGCTTTTGAAGTCGGGAAAGTATTCCACTATGAAGGCGAAACGGAAGATGGGACAGAGACAATTGTGGTTACGGTGACCGGCGAAACACGGGAAATAATGGGAGTGATGACTACGGTGGTGAGCGATATTGCCTACCTCGATGGGGAGATGATCGAGAAAACGAACGACTGGTATGCCGAAGATTCGGAAGGAAATGTGTGGTACTTTGGCGAATACAGCGAAGAGTATGAAGACGGAGAGCTTGTTGGAACGGAAGGGTCCTGGGAAGCCGGGGTGGACGGTGCATTGCCCGGCGTGCTGATGTTTGCTGAGCCCCAAATGGGGATGAAGTATCAACAGGAATATTTGGAAGACGAAGCGGAAGATATGGCTATGGTTGTCAACCTGGATAAAACGGTTGAAATTGACTACGGAACATTCGAAGGCTGCCTGGAAACCATGGAATGGACTCCGCTTGAACCGGGCGAACGCGAACACAAATTCTATCAAAAAGAGGTGGGTTTGGTTCAGGAGTTGCAGCCTAAAGGCGGAAGAACGACCGTCGATCTGGTGGCAATTGACATGCCTTAAGCAACTAAAAAAGAGGCTCCGTTTGGAGCCTCTTTCTTTAACTACACGATTGAATCGTCGTTGTTGCCAATTGCTACTACCCAATTGACAAAATATCAGGAGATTTACTAAATAAACTTTTCGCGCTTTTGCAGGTTGAACAAGCCGTACAAAATAAAAACCAACGCTCCGGTAAACAGGAATACGCGGTTTTTCATCGTTATGCCTTCCCAAACCAATGCATTCATATTTCTGGGAACACTGAATGGATTCAGGAAAATGTTCCACATGGTACGGTCCAGCGTATCTAACAATATTAGTGCCAAAACCCCCAAAATAACCATGACGACCGCTGTTCCGTTGCCATTTTTAATGATGGTGGAAAACATAAAGGCCATGCTTCCTAAAAAGAACACGGGAAACATGATTTGCCAGGTCATTTCGACCAGGTTTACAGGTGCCAGAAAAATATAGCTCAGTGCGGTAAAACCAAACAGAATGATCGATACCAACACAAAAACCAGTACCAGGCGAACCAACCAGACTTTATAGCGGTAGTCGGGTATTCCGAACAGAATTTCCAGGATACCGGCATCCAGGTCATTCTGAATACCGAATGTCATCGGGTAAAAAATGAGCAACATCGCCGGAAGGAGCAGAATGCCGTAAATAAATTCTTCATCGGGTACCGTTCCGTCCAGGATCCCTCTGATGGCAATGAATACGTAAAATGCGAGTGCAGCCAGCATGAACCAGATGAATCGACCTGCAAAGATGATTCGGAAATTGTACCGGATCATACTTGTAATCAGGTTGATTGTGTTATGTATTTTTCGTTTGTCCATTATTTCAAATCTTTAATCAAACACAAATAAGCATCCTCCAGCATTGGGTGCAACTCAATCGCGTCGGGTGCCGGTTTTCCTTTCGAAAGTACCCGGAGCCTGATCTTATCTTCAACGCGCATATGGTGAATCACCATTTGTTTGTTTGGCATCTGGTCGAATTCGGCAGCTGGGACGTCATACTGCCACACCAGCTTATCAGCCAGGTTGACCATATTCATCGGGCTGCCGTGGTATTTCAATCGTCCCCGGATTATGACGGCTACCTGGTTACACGAGCTGGCGATATCTTCGATAATGTGCGTTGAAAAGATGACGATACGTTCGCGGCTCAGCTCAACCAGCAGGTTCCGGAAGCGGATTCGTTCACGCGGATCGAGACCGGCAGTCGGTTCGTCGACCACCAAAATCCGTGGTAAGTGCAACAGGATTTGCGCAATACCGATTCGCTGTTTCATACCGCCTGAGAACGAACCAATTTTCTCTGTTCGGCGGTCGTACATGTGAACAGCCTTGAGCACATACTCCAGTCGTTTTTCACGTTCTTCCACATCGGTCAGGCCTTTCAGCAAAGCCTGGTATTCCAGGTAGTCCCAGGCAGGCATATTCTCATACGTACCGAATTCCTGAGGCAGGTAACCAATCAACCCTTGCAGTTCTTCGCGTTTCTCCTGTGTATCAATTCCGTTGATCCAGATTTTACCGTAGCTCTGTTCCAGGATACCGCAAATGGTCCGCATCATGGTTGATTTACCCGCGCCATTCGGGCCAAGCAAACCAAACATCCCGGTGTTGATTTCCAGGGAAACACCGTTGAGGGCCTTGAACGGCACTTTACGTTTCCCGATCAGCGGGATTTGTTTCACGAGTCGGTAAACGGTACGGCGGAGTGATCCAAAGCGTCCGGTAATACGGTCAACATTGACCTTTTCTTCATACAAACGTTTGGCGGTAACAGAAACAACCAATCCCAGGTACCACAAGGCAGCGAATGATGCTACCAAACCAATGTATTTTGTTTTCTGGTAAAGAAAGAACAGCTCGATGAGCGGCAAAAACCAGAACAAAGCTTGTTCGGTACGAATACTCAGAAACCGGTAGGGCGCTTTCTGAGTTTCCTGGTACCGGTTATTCAGATAGATGGTCACCGGTTTCCAAATGGCCAGCACATAGAAATAAACCATCAGCATCATGAATGCAATCCAGAATGCGATGCCCAGGAAGAAAAAGGTGAAATAGATGAGGAACGCCAGCAAAGGCAGTTGCCAAATCAGTTGGTCAAATTCCCTGATGGAGCGGAACTCCTTTTCCAAGCCGGCGCGGCGTCTGATGTTGAGGCCACCGATCCATTCGCGGGAGAATCGTCCCGGACGGTCGTAAATCTTCACCAGGTTCTGGATTCGGATTTGAACTTTTTCATCCGGCCCGATGAGCTTGGTTGCTGCTTTTTTGAGACTGTTCAAAATGAACCAGGTGATTCCGGGGATTAGTACAACAGCCAGCACTACATCGGCCATTTGCCAGGTAAGGCCGTCTACTTCAAAATAAATTAAAGCGAAAGCACCGGCAATTAAAACCAACTGGGTCGCTTTAGTTTTCCAGTTCAGGGAGTAGAACCACTCCAGCGCATTCTCCAAACCCGAGTAAAGGGTAGGAATGAAAATTAAGGTTAGTAAAGTACTCAGGGCTAATCCGCCAATGACGATGATCGCAAAAGGAGCACCGATTACGCTGACATATTCAGCCTGTCCCATTGCCAGTGGCACCATGGCCACAATGGTGGTAATGGCTGTAATCAGTATTGGTCGTACACGCGACAGACCCGCTGTCATCAGTGCCCGTGACCGGCGATAACCTTGTTTTTGTAAGATATTGCTGTAATCAATCAGGATAATTCCATTGTTGACCACCACACCGAGCAAGATCAGGAATCCGATCATGGTGTTGGCGTTGAACAGGCTGTTGCCGGTAATGATTAAGGCAATCAGTGATCCGATGGCTGCGAGTGGGATTGAGAAAAGCAGTACAAAAGGCGTGACCACCGACTCAAATACAGACGCGAGGATCATGAAGATAAGCAGGATCGCTGCACCAATCAGGAAGTAAAACTCATCCAAATCACTTTCTTCGTGAATGACCTCAGCTGCGATACCGGTCGGAAAGGCGTAGTTGGCAATGAGGTTGTCAATTTCGTAGCGATACGATTCCAGCAGATCTTTCGAACTTTGGGCATCACTGATCAGGCTATAGGTAATTTCGATCTGTTTTTCCTGGTTTACCCGGTTGATACTCGACAGTCCCCGTGCATAAACCAGTTGCGCGAAATTCTGCAGATCGTGCAGCCCGCCGCTGGCGTCGCTCACCTGGACTTTCTTCAGATCATCCATGGTTCGGGCTTGTTCTTCCGTTTCATCAGCGTCCTGGTTGATGATGATTTCATACTCATCAACCCCCTGATTGAACATGACGCCGGTAGAAATTTCACCGGAAAACGAATTCAGTTCGGAAGCCACATTGGACATGCTGATATTGTATGAAGTCATCAGCAGCGGGTCGAATCGCATATGTACTTCCGGTTGGTTGTCCGACACGTTAAGCCGTACCCGGTTGATGATATCCATATTTTCGAGAAAGTAGCGCAAATCTTCAGCGACCGTTTGCATCGATTTAAAATCCTGTCCTTTCAGAACAATCCGCTCCTCGTTGCTACCAATACCAAGCATGCGCTGGAAGTTACCCATCATATTTCCGCCACCACTGAAACCGCCACCGCCGCCGCCACTGCTTGAGCTGGTTTGCTCAAATGAAATTTCGGCCGGGCGAATATCTTTCACCAAATCGTAAATGGAGTTTTTAATTTCAGCAAAATTACGCCCGTCAACCTTGTCGTAATCTTCGACCAGTTTGACCGTTACGTTGGCTGATTCTTCTTCGATACGACTGACGATATCCAGCTTCTCTTTGACGTCGTTCAGTTTTTCTTCGATCTTCTGAACTGTTTCATCGGTTTTTGCCAGGCTCGAACCGGTTGGCATCGTGATGTAAAGTTGAATTTCATCATTTTCAATCTCTGTTAAGGAACTCACACTGACTGTCAGTGCCAGGAAGATGGTGACGAAAAAAATTGCGACAGCGCCCAAGACCGTCGCAGCAGGGAAGCGCATGCATGATTTCAGCATGAGCAGGTAAATTTGAACCATGCGGTTGCTCGTCGTCACTTTTTCGAACGAAATTTTAGCGCTTCGACGACCTTTCAGAATGTAATGAATCGTCATGGGAACGAAGAGCAAGGCTACGACCAGCGAAACCAACAAGGTTGATATGATGGAAACACCGACGTTTTTGCCCAGCATTTCAACCATGTAATTGCTGGAAAAAACAAAGGGAAGGAAAACGGTAATCGTGGTTAGGGTGGCTGCCACGATCGACCGCCATACTTCTGTTGTGCCCTGCGTTACCGCGGTATCGGCATCAACGCCCTTCCCCGCAAGCCGGTAAATATTTTCGAGAACCACCACGCTGTTGTCGAGCAGCATCCCAACGGCAAGGGCCATCCCCACCAGGGTCAAACTGTTCAAGGTGATTCCGTAAGCATAGAAAAAGTTGAAAGCGGTGTAAATGGAAACCGGAATGGCCAGCGCAATAAAAGCGACGATACGCACATTTTTAAGGAACATCCAAAGGACAAAGACCGCCATAAAACCACCGATCAATGCCAGGTTAATAATCTGGTCTATGTTGGTTTCCATGGTTTCGGCCGAGTTGCTTTGAACGACAAGTTGCACATCTTTGGTTTTCAGCTTCTCATTCAGTTTATCGATTAACGCCAGCGTTTTGTGCGACAGCTCAATCTGGTTTGCTTGTGAATCGTTGACCAGCTGAACGGTAATGGCATCCAGTCCGTTGACACGACTATAGCTGGTTTGCTCTTTCACGCCGAAATTGACCTTGGCAACATCTTTCAACAGAATTGGACCTTCGGCAACAACGAGGTCTTCGATATCTTTTACTTGCGAATACGCTGCAGTAACATGGACGAAGTACAATTGATCCTGTTCTTTCAGGTTGCCCACATAAGTTCTCGACTGCGCATTTTGCGACAGTAACGAGCGGATAGTGGCAGGAGTGATGTTGTATGCTTCGCAGGCGCCCTTGTCGGGAATGATTTCGATGGTTTTTTGCTGACCACCGTAGACATTCACCCCGGCAATGCCGTCGAGATTCTCCAGGTCACTGACGACTTCTTCATCAACGACGTTCCGGACACGGTCGACTCCGCCGCTACCTCGTGCCTGCAGCTCCATAAACTGGTTGTTCATTTGCGAAAGGTCAACCCTGTTCACGCTTACCTGCACACCTTCCGGCATGCTCGATTGCATTTCGTTGATCTTTTCCTGCAGTTTGAGGTAGGCAAAATTGAAATCGACATTTTTCTGGTAATAGACCACGATGCTTCCCCGGCGCGAAGAAATACTGGATTCCAGCGACTCAATTCCCTCCAGGGTACTGATGGCTCCTTCCAACGGAATCACCACCTCGTTTTCGAGATAAGTCGGATCAGCTTCCTGTGGAGAGACCGCCTGAACATACAGGAACGGAAGCTCCGCGTTGGGCAGCAGTTCCACTCCCAGTTGCTTGTACGACACATACCCCAGTAGGGTAAGGCCGACAAACAGCATGCTGATCAGGGTCTTTCTATCTATTATAAACTTCATAGTTTCTAAACTTCAGCTTTGGGTTTGACAAAGCGATCTTTCACACTTTCAAAAATCTCATACACACAAGGAATCACCACCAATGAAAGCAGGGTTGATGTAACCATACCTCCAATAACGGCTAAGGCCATGGGTGATCGCAGGGATGCACTTTCTCCAATTCCAATGGTGAGCGGTAGCAGTGCCAGAATGGTTGTTAAGCTGGTCATCATAATCGGGCGAATCCGTTGCTGACCGGCCTGCAAAATTGCTTCGTGCCGGTTGTGGCCCGCTTTTCGCAGCTGCAAAATCCGGTCGACTAAAAGGATGGAGTTGTTAACCGCGATACCTGCCAGCATGATGATACCGATGAAAGCCATCATGTTGAATGATTTTCCAAGCAGGAAGAAAGTCAGAATAGAACCGACAACTGCGAGCGGAATAGTCAGGAGAATGGTGAAAGGATGCAGCAACGATTCGAACTGAGAAGCCAAGACCATGTACACAAGCACGATTGACAACAACAGCGCGAAGCCGAGGCTATCCATCGATTCTTGCCGTTTAGCTTCTTCACCGCTAATATTCACCTTGTAATCCAAGGGCAAATCGATCGGTGCAATGGCCGCTTTGATTTCCTTTACGGCTTTATCCAGTGGTGTATTTTTATCCAGCTGAGCGGTTATTTTGCCAATCCTGTTTTGGTTGCGGCGGAAGATCTCTTTTGGAGACCGTCCCATGCGGACTGTTGCCAGTTCGTTCACATAAAATTCCTGGCTGCTGCCGGTAATGCGCAGGTCACTTAAATCGACCAGGCTTTTATCCGGTAATTTCAGGTTAATATCCTGCATTTCACCCAACCGCTCTACTTGTCCGGCTGTTTTTCCGGACAGCTGATCCTGGATTTGTGAAACAATGGTGCTCACGCTCAGATCGTACATGCCGGCACGCATACGGTCGACCATGATTTCAATCTCCGGCGAGCCTTCTTCCATCGACGATTCAATATTATAAATGCCGGGAAGACCATCAATTTTACTTTTCACTTCGGCAACCAGCTCTTCAATTTCATCCAGATCGCTTCCCTGAACTTCAACAACCAATGGTGGATCGTCTGTGCCCATAATGCTCTTCAGAGCTGTTTCGTCCTGTTTGTAACTTATTTCGACATCAGGCAATTCGCCAATCGTTTGGCTGATCGCCCGAATGGCTTCAGTTGATGCAATTTGGCTCCCTTTTGCTAAAATAATCTTGATGGAAGCGGTATTCTCTCCTTCGAAAATAGATGTTGAACTGGTGCTGATTCCGGTTGACGGGCCAATCTGGCTGTACACGGTCTCGAGGTTATCACCCAGCAATTCGGTGACAATATTTTCGAGGTTTTGCACGGCAGAACTGGTTCGTTCCAACCGAGTGCCTTCAGCCATGCGAATGTCCATGCTAAATTCCCGTGTCTCTGTTTTCGGCATAAATTCAGTTCCGATCATCGGAACGATAAGGGCAGAAATTCCCAGCAGAATAACAGAAAGGAGAATGACCATCCAGCGCATTTTCAGAACTTTTTCCAAGAAACGGCCATAGCCTTTTACCTGAACAGTGTGGACCTTTGCAACTGGCTTGTTGCGGTAAAAAAGGTTGAACAGCATGGGAATGACCAAAATCGCCACGGCCAGTGAGGATACCAGCGAGAAAGCAACCGTCCAGGCCTGGTCTTTAAATAGCTCGCCCGACGCGCCATGTAAATACACAATGGGAAGGAAAACAACGATGGTCGTTAAGGTCGAAGCGATAATCGCTCCGCTTACCTGCGCTGTTCCTTCAATGGCAGCTTCTTTAACCGACATGCCCTCGTCGCGGTTCCGGAAAATATTCTCCATGACAACGATCGCATTATCCACCAACATACCGGCACCGAGTGCCAAACCTCCCAAGGTCATAATGTTCAAGGTAAGGTCGTTGAAGTACATCAGGTTGAAGGTCGCGATGATCGAAATTGGGATCGCAATGCTGATGATCAGCGTGCTTCCGATACGGCGAAGGAAGATGAATAGCACAAAGACAGCCAACAGAATTCCAAGTAAGGCTGAGTTCTCAACCTCGCTAATGGCATCGTTGATAAAGCTCCCCTGGTTGGAAACCACTGTCAGGTGGTAGCCCGGAAGCGCTTTTTCAATATTGCCGATTTCAGCGGTGATGGCTTCCACCGCTTTAACGGTGTTGAATTTCGTCTCTTTATAAATTGCCAGTCCCAAACAACGCTGACCGTTGAGGCGGACGATATTTTCAGGATCTTTATTTTGAATGCTCACTTTAGCGACCTCGCGCAAGAAGATGGGAGCGTAGGCTGAATTGGTATCATCAGACTGAACCTGTTTGTAACCGACGATCACATTCTCAAAATCTTCGACATCAGTTAGCAGGCTGATGCCTTTGACGACGTAGCGGGTTCCCATTTCTTCAATACTTCCACCCGAAATACTTTGGTTGAAACTATTGATCCGGGTGGAGATGTCATCAAGGGTGAGGCCGAAAGCATCGAGTAGATATTGATTGGTTTCAACCAGGATCTGAGGTTCCTCAGCACCACTCACTTCTACTTCAGCAACTCCCTCTAAACGCACCAATTCGTTGCGGATATAGTTTTGAGCTACCTTGCGCAGCTCGTTCATGTCGTCGACATTGCTGTGTGTAAGGCCAATTTGCAGAACCGGAGTTGTGTTCGGATCGTGCTGGGTGATGTTGATTTCGTCCAGATCTTCGTTTTGGGAAAAAGATGAAACGGCCTTTTGCAAATCCAAAAAGGCATCGTCCATATTTTTATTCCAGGCGTACTCCACGGTAATCTGTGCACTTCCCACTTTTGAGATGGAAGAAACCTGAACGACATCAGACTGGCGGATAGCAAGCGCTTCGAGGTTTTCAACAAATTGCTTTTCAATTTCCTCAGGAGGGCGTTCGCCCGCTTGCAACTCGATAAACAAGCGCGGGTTATTTAAATCCGGGAACAGGTCAATGCCCAGTTTATCGTATGAAATGTAGCCCAGCAAGATAACGCCGAGCACGATCATCAGAATGGTAACCGGAAACTTGACCGAAAATTCGCTTAATTTCTTCACGGTTTATCCTTTCTATTTGATGATTTTAACTTTCGAACGGTTCCGAAGGGTTTCAAATCCCTTCACGACCAGGCGTTCGTTTGCCTTTAGTCCGGAGGTTATTTCAACCCGGTCCTTATCTTCGTAGCCAAACGTAATTTGTTTTTCCTCGGCTGTACCTTTGGTCACAATGAACACTGATTTTCCACGGCGGTTGGAGATTACAACATTTTTAGGGATCACCACGACGCTGTCCTTCCGGTCGAGAATGACTTCCGTTTGAACGAACATTCCCGGGCGGAGTAACATTTTGGGGTTGTCTATTTCCAGCTTGCCGAGAAATGTTCTGGTTTCAGTACTAATTGCCGGCGACAGCTCGGCCACTCGCCCGTGTAGTGTGTCGTCTGGAAGGGTGTAGTTCATCACCCGGATATCTTGTCCGCGCTGAATGTCATTGATGTATTTTTCGGGTAGGTTTACTTCAAGTATCAGTTTGTTGTAGCTCATCAAACTAACGACTTCGGTGCCGCTGGCAACGCGTGTGCCTTGGGTGTAAGTAGGCAACGAAGTGATGATTCCGGTGAAGGGTGCCCGAACATACATTTTCTCTAATTGTATTTGAGCCAGCTCGAAGCTGTTTTTTGCATCAACCAACGAAACCTGGGCATTGCTCAGTTCACTTTGTGTTACACCACCCTTGTCGTACAGCGATTTTTGTTTTTCGTAAGTCTGCTCGGTGATTTCCAGGTTGAGTTTCTTACTTTCCAGTCCAATACCATTCAGGTATTCTTTATCCTGAAGTTCGATAACAATCTGGCCTTTTTCAACCCGATCGCCCAGCGAGAATTTACGCCCGGTTTTTGGATTGGTCTTTAAAATATAGTCACCGCTGGTTTCAGTGGTCAGCGTTGCCTGTTGTGAAGCTGTTACCGTACCGGTAGAGCTGATGGTCTGTTCAATGGAGCTAAGCTTAATATCTTCGACCGAAACAGGAATAGCCAGATCAGTTTCAGTATCGCTGCTTTGGTTATTACATGCAGAAAACCCGACAAGTGCAAAAAGGGCTATTGGGACATAAAATTTTATATTCATGGTGTTTTAATTTTTTTTCAGGATGCAGTTATTTTTCAGACCTATTTATTTTGTTGTGTTTGCATGATTTCTTCCGGAACAATAGCGATTCCTTTTTCAAAATCGTACAAGGTTTGAATTTTCAGGTTCAGCAATTCAATTTTGTAATTAATGAGTGATTGAGCATAAGCCATTTTTTTCTCGGATAGCTGTGTTTGGTATAGGTTGAGATCCATTCCGGTCAAGTCGCCGTTGCTGTAGCGCTCCTGGTTAATCTCGTAGGTCAGCTGTGCATTTTTTTCGTTTTGCTGCGCGATATCGATTTGAGTTGTCTGGTTCAGCAAACTGCGGTACACGGATCTGATATCAATGACGATCTGCGTTTTCTCTTCCTGCAGGTTCAGCTCTTGTGACTGAATCACCGCTTCCTGTGCTTTGATTCGGGCTTTCTTTTCGCCCCAGTCAAAAAGCGGCACATTGAACGCTACTGAAATTCTTGGGCTCTTTGTCGGACTATTGTATATGTCCACCAGTTTGCTGTTATCGCCGGTTAATCCGTAGGATACATTTACTTCGCCTTTGAACTCATTGAGCGCTTTAGTCGTGATCAGGTCGAACTGGGAATTTTCCACGTCAATTTCACGTTGACGGATTTCCATGCGCGATTGTAACCCGTAATTGATGGCTTGTTTCAGATCAACGTCAACCGGCGTTGCTTTAACATCAGCCATCATTGAGATTTCCTCGTAAATGTCCATTCCGATGTATTGCTTAAAAATATCTTTCGCATTCTCGAGCGAGACACGCTGGTTTTGAACCTCCGATTCAGCAGTTGCGTAGTTCAGTTCTGCCTGGTAATATTCTTCCATGGCCGACAAGCCGGCATCGACCTTATTTTTGGTTATTTCATATGTCTTTTTCGTGTTGCTTAACTCGTCCTGAGAGATTGTCAGACTCATTTGCGCCATATAAACATTGTAGAAATATTGTGTCACCTGTTTCTCCAGGTTCAGCCTTTGCATGGCATAGCTCAGGTTGGAATTCTCCAGATCGAGCTCCAGTGTTTTGAGTTGCAGTTTTAACTTGTTATAGGTGAAAAGAGGTTGGTTGATGCTGACGTATAGGTCGTTGGTGAACGATTTGTTTTCGGATCCACTCGAAGTACTGTTGCTTTTTTGCCATCCAAAGGTGTTCGACAGCGAGATTGTTCCATCGGTAACCAAAACAGGTTGAGCCACCGTAAATGTTCCGTAGGTGTTAAACCGCTCGGTGGTGTACCAGTTCGATGTATAGTCGTCGAAAGCACGTGTTTTACTGTAGTCAACCGGAGTCAGGCTAAGTGTGAACTGCGATTTCAAGGCCGCTTTTTGCGCTTTCAGTAATTGCTGAGACCGCTCCAGATTCAATAAGGACGTCCGGATCGATGGACTGTTTTGTTGAGCAATATCCATCGCCATGTCCAGTGTCAGTATTCGCTGGGCGGCAACGAACCCACCGGGTAGCAATAGACAAATTAGCAGGAGTTTTAATTTCGATAGCAGGAGTTTCATTTGTTTATTTCTTTTGTTATTGTTTAATCAATTTAATGGCGTCGGCAACGACGATGCGTCCATCGTTTTTGTTGGTCATCTCGACCAACGCTGTATCCGGAGAAAAGTAATAAGCGCCCAAGTGATTCCAGCCGTCTTCTGCTGATTTTACATCAATAGTGGCGTCTTCATCTCCATCGTCGTGGTGGATGATGTAATGGTATTCACCAAGTTCACTATTCCTGCGACCACGACGCTCTTCCTTGTACACATAGGCATATACATCGTAGAATCCGGGTTCACTAATTGGAATATTCCAGCGCGCAACCTGGTCGCCATTGCCCGAAGCGATATAATAGGCCGAGCGGATGTAGGCTCCGTAAAAGGATGAATTGGTTGTCAGTGTCCAGTTTCTTGGAGGACGCCAGCCATTGAAGCCTGAGTATTTTTCATCATCGGTTTCTTCCGGGATGAGCAGCTTCCGGAGAAGACTCGTTTCATCGTTTGTTGTGACCTCAAACCCCGGATCTTCATTGTCGACAATAATTTCGTTGTCTTCAGCGATACGAACGGGGGTATCGACTATTTTCTCGCCTTCGAACGGAATGGCTTTTGTGTCTTCTTCAATATTGTCCAGTGGCAGGCGAATTTCGGAAGGAATGTTTCTGGATGCAAGGGTGTTGATGGTTGCACCACGCGGCGTTCCCGATAGCAGGAAGCTAACTTCTTTCGTTTGGTCACCATCCAGGTGTACCAACTTGGTAATGTTATCGGTAGAACTTCCGCCGCCACGTCCAAAACCACCTCCTGTTCTGAACTCAATAGAAATAATGCCTTCTGTTTTTTCAGTATTACTCACCTTAAACTTGACCATTGTTTTCAGTTCGTCGCCTTCGAGCACATTCACAGCCGAGACATTGCCAATCAAAAATGCCGGTAAATCAGTACTGCTGAACCAACCTTCCATGTAAGGAATCAGATCGATGTTGAAGTTTGCCTTCAGTTGATCGTTGAAGTCTTCGATTGAAGCGTTTCCGAATTTAACTTTATTGAGGTAGTTGAACAGAAAATCCTCGAAAGCATCATCACCGACTTTGCGTTTGATGATGGAAAACAAAGTTGTTCCTTTTTGCTGAATGACATTGTCGATAATCTGTTTCTGATCCGGGTCGTCCAGTAAATCCTGAAAGCTGTGCGACAGCAGGGCCAGGTTCGCTTGTTCATCTTCCGACATTCCCTGGATATTACGAATCCACCCCATTTGTCCATCGTCCAGCTTACTTTTCTTGTAGCTTTCAAAAACGCGGTCGGTTACCGGCCAGCGCTGAGAGCTGATGTAATAGGCATAGTTGTAAAATAGCGGGAATATGTAATAGGCATTTTGCGTTTCTTCAACCTGGGTTTCTCCTCTCGAACGGCTAAAGTCGGGGCGGCCTGAGGAGCGAGTAAATGATGAAATAAAGTTTTTCAGCACCTGAATTTTTTTCTCTTCAGCAGTCATGTCCTCGTTTCTGTTTCGACCAAAACGCCCCTGGTTTTCCATGCGTCCGTAAAAGTCGGCGTCGTCAGACAGCAAGCCTTTTTCTCCGAATAAGACTATTTCCGGTTGTATTTGCTCGCGGCTACCGCTTAAGACTCTTTCGTAACTGTAATATTGAATCGGCGTTTCTACCAGTGAGAACTGTTCAAACGGATAATAAATATCGATGGAACGTTCGAAATCCTGAAGTGCTTCAGCCACAATCGACGGAATCGTATCCTTGATATCTTCGAAAAAAGCAGAGAAATAATCGTGTCCTTTTTTGACGTAAATGTTGAAGTCCAGCCCATCAATGTTTTTTGCAATTTTATCATATTGCCCAATAACCAGTGAAATTTGGGAATTGGCATGTGTCGATTCAAACGTAAAAGTATTGCCATCCACTTCGCTTTTTCCCTGCGAGATGGCAGTTAGCCCGGGTGTTGTCGTAACCTCCAGTTTGTAATTGCTGAACTGGCGTGCCAGCCATTGGCTGTTGGTTATTCCGTAGCCTGCGCCCGGAATCGGATACCAGTTATTTTCGCGGGTCAGCAATACATAGTCATCAGTCAGAAAGGCATACCGTTTATCAATTTGGTACATGAAGTTTCTGAAGGCTTCAGTTCTGGTTTCGTCGTCAATGTCGAGGTACGCAGCGGCTTCATTGATCTGGCCGGAATAAGTCAATGCCAGTTTTGCTTTTTTTCCCGGCTGAAGTTGACAATCTTTTACTGAGATGATTCCCAGTTTCTGTTCAAAATCTGTTGGTTGATCGTTCAGTGTTAGTTGTTCCAGTTTTAGTCCCGGATTTAAACTGAAAATAAGCTGTTTGACTGGTGATGAGTTTTCATTTTTTACTTGCAGTGAAGCAGTGACAGCAATCTGATCGCCTTCATGTTTTAAATGAATATCGTAATCGGTTACCTGAACGGCTTTCGTTCCCAGGTAGCTTTCATTCAGATTAATCATATCCTGCCGAAGGTTTTGCTCTGAGAGAAACCGATTTACATGGCTGTACCCCAGGTATAGGGCAAAAACGAAAGAGGCTGTTCCAAGAATGCTGGCGATATAGCGAACGGCATTGGAATGTGGAAGACGTTTTAGCAATAAAATGGTATAGAGAATGAAAGCCAGTCCGAAAAAGAAGTACATGCCCCGGTGGACCATCAGTGTGTGGATGTTTCCAAATCCTACAAAATCGCTATAAGTCAGCGGAATGTTGAAAGCCATGTAGTCGAAGAGGTAGTAGAATTTATCTTGCAGGTAGAACAGGGAAATAGCGACATAGCCCAATAGAATCACAAAAGTGACAGCCTGGTTTTTTATAATCGACATAAAAAGAAACGAGAGCCCCATAATAAATACCAGGGTGGGGATGCTGATCAATAAAAAGTAATACAGGTAAGCACTGTAGTTGACATCAACATTCTTCGCGATAAAATTGAAAATCATGGCGATGCCCAAAATAATCAGGTTGAGGACGATAAAAACGCCCAGGTTTCCCAGGGTCTTGCCAATTACATATTCACCATTGGTCATCGGACGCATGTAGATTACCTCGGTGGTGTCTAATTTTTTATCGCGCTTCAAAAAATCGCTGGCTAGAAATATGGCAATAATGGCTTGGACAACATTTAGCAAGAGCAGGTTAACATAGGGGATATTGGAGGACAATCCTTTCAATGCCCAGAAACCGGTGCCGCCATTGGCCTGGAGGAGTGTTCCTACATTGAAAAAGATGAGGACCACCATAGCCAAAATGGCAAAAATGCGGAAGAACCAGCTTCGCAACAGCGTTTTGGTTTCATACAACGCGATTGATCGGATGTTATGCAGAGAGATCATAGGTCGTTATTTGTTGTTGTCGTTGTTATCTCGTTTTCAGTTGTCTGTATTCAATTGTCAGGGCTAAGATTCAGCCTTTAAACGGCACTCCACTGGTTCAGCTTATTTTCCATAAAATATACATAGGCATGTTCCAGGTTTGCGTCGATGTTCTGACCGTAATAGCCATTAATCTGGTCGGCTACGACCTGTATTTCCCAACCTTCGCTTGTTGGAACTGTTGATATCACCGGGTATTTTTCGTTGATTTCCATGTATTCGCTTTCGGTTGCTTTAATAAGCCAGACCTTGTCGTTGGCTTCGCTTACTAGGTCGTCGGGAGACCCGCTGTAAGCTAATTCGCCTTTATTGAGCAGGGCCATATTTTTGCAGGTACTCGAGATGTCGCCAACAATATGAGTGGAAAGGATGATGATGACGTCTTTCGTAGAGATGGCTGACAGTAAGTTTCGGAACCGAATTCGCTCTTCGGGGTCAAGGCCTGTCGTTGGTTCATCGACGATGATTACCCGCGGATTATTAATCAGGGCTTGTGCGATCCCCAGCCGGCGTTTCATACCGCCCGATAGTCGATTGGCTTGACGATCGCGTGCTTCAAATAATCCAACTTCTTCCAACATCCGGTCAACAGATTGTGCTCGTTCCCGGGCATTTTTAATTCCTGCTAAGCGGGCTGCATAGTCCAAAAATTCGGACGTCTTTAGTTTTGAGAAAAAGCGAAAATCCTGTGGCAGATAGCCCAGCATTTTACGGATTTCCTTCCTGTTTTTCACCAAATCATACCCATCAATAGTGACTTTGCCGGCGCTGGGTTTCATCAGCGTAACCAATATGCGCATCAAGCTGGATTTACCTGCTCCGTTTGGGCCAAGCAAACCAAACATGCCATCGCTAATTTCGAGGTTAATATCGTTGATTGCCCGGTTGCCGTTCGGGTAGATCTTGCTTAGTCCTTCAATAGTTATCTTCATCTGCAATAAAATTGGAATGGAACAGGTCCGCTTTTGTTTTTTTAATCAGACTCCTGTTTGATGGAATCGTTTAATCTCTTTGCGGGAAATTAACAGAAGAAATTTCTTTTTTACTTTTAAAATCGATCAACTGAATTATTTCACCGGCAAATTGAGGGATTTTTCGTCGGCAGGATTTTTCAAATCTTGTCTTCGGTTCGTTTTTCATGCTTCAGTATGCCTGTGTTTTAAGAGAGATTTGGTTTTAGATTGATGAATGTTGAGGCCGATAATCGGGAAGATGGGAACTCCTTTTGAGGGATTGAGCACAATCTAAGAACCCGTCACCAAAATGTATTCCGGAGGGATCTGTCGGATGTTGCTTTTCAAAAGGTGAGGAAACAGCGTGATCTGAGATCTTTGTCCCATCTCTTCCACACCTCTGAAATTCTTTCTACATGACAGCTGGGTTTGTATGCCTCGGTTTTTTAGCTTATATTTCTATTTATCAGCCTGCTAGTCTTTATTTCCGGTTTGCTTCTGGTTCTGGCACTGTTTTCGGCTGAATTCATGCGATTCTTTTATCCTCAAATATTAATTCTATGGAAAAACTATTTACGACCGATTTTTGGGAAACAGTGACTTCGAGCCTGGCTCATTGGCTGATTACTGAACTACCATCACTGGTTATTCTTTTTATCCTGTTTGTAATCTTATTGCGTGTCACGAAATTCCTGATTGGGAAACTCAAAAAGATATTGGTAGCCAAAACAATTCATCATACCGATGAACCCGATTTGGAAGCCGAAAAACGCTTAAATACATTGATGGGGATCGTCAAAAAAGGGGCGACAATAATTGTTTGGACTTTGTTTATCATGATCTTTCTGAAAAAGATTAACATCGAAATCGGGCCTATTTTAGCGGGTGCAGGTATTCTTGGTTTGGCCGTCGGTTTTGGAGCGCAGGAACTTGTTCGCGATTTTATTACCGGGTTTTTCATTCTGCTTGAAAATCAGATCCGGACAGGAGATGTGGCGATTATTAACGGAACAGGAGGATTGGTCGAGAAAATCGAGCTCCGGACAATTACGCTGCGTGATTTGTCGGGGGTAGTCCATATTTTTCAGAATGGGAAAATCAATACCGTGTCTAACATGACTAAAGGTTGGTCGGCCATGGTTTTCGATATTGGAGTAGCTTATAAAGAGAACCTGAACAAGGTGATGAAGATCATGAAAGATGTGGCTGATGAACTGCAAAAGGATCCGCAGTTTAAAGATCGCATATTGGAGCCCATGGAGATTTTTGGGCTCGACAGTTTTGGCGACAGCGCTTTGATTATAAAAGGGCGCATTAAAACCCGCCCAATTGAGCAATGGAACGTTGGCCGGGAATATAACAAGCGACTCAAAGAAGCCTTTGATGAGCACCGAATCGAAATTCCGTTCCCACACCGGACAATTTATTGGGGCGAAGAAATCGATCCGCTGAAATTAAGTATGCAAAAAGCAGAAGAAATGGCGAGTCAGTCGTCAAAAAAATAGCACAAAAGGAGGGTTTTGGTCTCTTCTGTAAAAAGAGAAAAAGGCTGTCGCACCGTGGTGTCGACAGCCTTTGTTTTAGTGTTTAATTATTTTCTGAAAGAAGGGGAGAGAATTCTTATTTTGCATTTGCATCGTCAACGATCACTTCCTTTTCAATGTCAACCTTTTTCTTGTCGGGCTTTTGACGGATGATTTCTATTTTTTCACGCCCACCGCTCAGGTCTTTTTTCTTGAAGGAAATAACACCCGGATCATTCAGGTTGATAATGTTTGGATCTTGCATCCGTTCGTGGCTCATCATGTTTTCCGGACGAGGCGGAGCAGGCATCCCCTGACCACGGAAGTGCATAAACTCTTCGTCACCCTCTCCGTGTTTAATAACGATCATGTGGCGGGTTGAATCACCTTCTTCGAATTTGAATTCCCGGATGTTATGAAATTCCCGCGGTCCCTTAAAAACGCGCATCCCGGTTCTTAAACCTTTGTCGCCTGGTTGCCCTTCAAAACGAAAATGCTTCATTCGTTTATGCATGAGCGAATCTGAAAATTCCGGAGGGAGACCACCTTGCCCATCCCTGAAAAACTCGTCAGAAAAGTCTTCACAATTCCAAATAAATTGATCGTCACCGCTAATGATCGTATCGACTTTGGTTGTTACACCATCTTCAATTTGAACTATTTTAATATGCTTTTTCCCCGGTTTTTCCTCCGGCTTGTTTTCCTCGTTTGTTTGTGCTCCCGCGTTTAGGGCAATTAGGGCAGCAGCGCTGAGGAACAATGGCTTTAAAAATGTCTTCATGTTTTCCTTTTTTTGATTTTGCTTGGAACAAAGATGGGGCAGGCCAGGGGAAGTTTGAGTTAAGGCAGACTTAAAATGAGTTAAAGAAAAGTTAAAGTCGAAATGACTGTTTTTGAAAGCCTTATATTTGACGTGTAAATCGAATCAATTTAGTTTCAGGGAATGAACAGACGGACTTTTACCTATATTATGGTGCTCATGGGCTTGTCGATCGCAGGCATTATATTGGTGCAGATTATTTGGATCAACAATGCCATTGGGGTAAAGACCGATTTGTTTGATCGCAGTGTAAATGAGGCGATGAACCGGGCCGTTCAACACCTGGAAGACCGTCAGAATTTTCGGATTTTCACCCAATTTGATGATAGCGACAGTGCTGTTTGGGTGCAACAAGGAATAAAGCCGCCGCCACCTCGTCAAATCCGGATGATTCGGGATCGCAAGTTTCCAACCAATACACAGTTTGAGATTGTAACTGACAGCGCCGGAACGCAGACCCATACGTTTACTTTCTCGGGCGAGGGTGGGCAAAAAGTGCGGACAGAGACGATTGTCGTCAATGCAAAAGACACTGTTCTGATAGACACCGACCAATTTATCCGGGATAACCAGCGAAAACTGGATTCGTTGAATGTTGTGCTGGACACGTTGCGTGTTATTTCGCCGGGTTTACACAAGCGAATTGAGATGAAGACGCAAAATCTGCAGAATTTTAACCACCGGGTCATGAATGAAGTGACCGAGCTTGAACACGAAGAGATTCCGTTGCCTGAGCTGACCCGGGTTGTGAAGCGCGAATTGATTGACCGGGATATTCCGATCGATTTTGAATTGGCGCTTTCTGAAAACGACAGCCTTATTCAGTTATCACCTAACGCGGATAGTTTAGCCTTGGCTGAAAGTTCTTACGTGGTGAGGCTTTTTCCACATGCAATTTTCAACAGAAACAGCAAGCTACACCTGTATTTCCCCAATCAGGGACGGTTCATTTATAAATCGGTATCCTGGTTGCTGGCAGCTTCGTTGATTTTTTCGCTGATTATTTTGCTCACGTTCACACTCAGTATTCTGTTTATGCTGAAACAAAAGAAGATCTCGGAAATGAAGACCGATTTCATCAATAATATGACGCACGAGTTCAAAACGCCTATCGCAACAATTTCGGTTGCGGCCGATTCCATCGTCAATGATAAGGTCATTCATCAGCCGGACCGGGTGAATTACTATGTGGAGATGATAAAAAAGGAAAACCTCCGCATGAACCGGCAGGTTGAAGATATTCTAACAATTGCCCGTTTGGATAAAAAGGAATTTGAATTTACGTGGGAAGCTGTGAATATTCACCAGCTGATTGAAGAAGTGAGTGAAAGTGTGCGCTTGCAGGTTGATAAGCGCGGCGGAGAATTGTTGATAAGAACGGAAGCGATAAATCCGATTGTGACTTCAGATCGCGTACATTGTGCCAACCTGATTTATAATTTGCTGGACAATGCCAATAAATATTCGTCGGATAAGCCACAAATAGAGATTACGACCCGGAACACAGCCAAAGGGGTTGTGATTGCGGTTTCTGATAAAGGAATTGGAATGAGTAAGCCTGTTCAATCCAAAATATTCGAGCGCTTCTATCGCCAAACCAGCGGGAATATTCACAATGTGAAAGGATTTGGGTTAGGTTTGAGTTACGTTAAAGCAGTCGTGGAAGCGAACAAAGGAATTATTCACGTGAGCAGCGAACTTGGAAAGGGCAGTCGTTTTGACGTATTTTTACCTTTTGTAATGGAGACGAATTGATGAAAGATCAAAATCTAAATATCTTTTTGCTGGAGGATGACCTTAGTTTCGGGGCTGTTTTGAAATCCTATTTGGAGCTGAATGATTACGAAGTGACATGGGTGGATGACGGGAAATATGCTGTTGAGCGTTTTCGTCAGGGGAAGTTTCAGCTGTGCTTGCTTGATGTGATGTTGCCTAATGTCGATGGTTTTTCGGTTGGTGAGGAAATCAGGACGCTGGACAAGCACGTTCCGTTCATCTTTTTAACAGCCAAGGCAATGAAGCAGGATGTCCTGAAAGGGTACGAAGTTGGCGCAGACGATTATGTGACCAAACCCTTCGATACCGAAGTTTTGCTTTGCAAGATCAAAGCGATTTTAAGCCGGGGAAGAGCTCATGAGAGCACACATGCGGATTCGTATGAAATAGGCAGCTACCGGTTTCACCTTCAGAGACGAAGCATTGTTCGCAACGGAATTGAACAGAAATTGTCGCCCAAAGAAGCGGAACTGCTCGAGTTGCTGGTGGAGTATAAGAATGATTTGTTACCCCGCGAAACAGCACTGAGAAAGATTTGGGGCGACGACGGCTATTTCACCGCACGCAGCATGGATGTGTACCTGACCAAATTGAGAAAGTATTTGTCGCAGGACCCTGCTATCGAAATCAGGAATATTCATAGCAGTGGTTTCATATTGCAAGTGCTCGACGACCCGCGCTGATGGTAGCTGTTCAGATTAAATTTTTCATTTACTAATATTTAAGACGTCTTTGAAAAGGACATTCCGTTTCTATTTACATATCGTTATGTTGATTTGCTAATGATTTCATAATTTTGAATTGAAGTGGCTCGGTATTTGCAATGCTTTCGTCCTGATTTCATATTTTTGTAAAACAGCATTCAGCTCAAGAACCTTAGTTGCTGCCAATATCTCATTTTCCCGGTATGAGTTTGAAACATAAAATTGCCTTATTTTTGCTATTGATTTTTACATCTGTTGTTGATGTACAAGCCACGAATCCATTGACTTCGCTATTCAAAAAAGATAGCCTTCAAACTGAACCCAAGCGGTATAGTTTTTTTTCAACGCGGTACCATGCCGGTCGGGTTTTACAAACGAATGATTTTCTGAGAGGAGAGAATTTACAGGAAGAGCCCATAACGTCTTTTCATGCCTTGGCGTTTAGTTACGGTGTTCAAACTGCCGGGCAAAAAGAATGGCACCATGTTTTAAACTTCCCGTATTACGGGGTTTCATTTTACAATGCAAACTTTTTTAATTCACAGGAACTCGGTTATCCGACTGCTCTTTACGGATTTATGGGATTTCCATTTAAGCGAACCAAACGATCTACAGTTGGCTACGAATTGGGTTTTGGTTTGACCTATAACTGGCAGGCTTATGATCCGTACCGAAATCCTTTCAATATTGCTATTGGCTCGAATAAGACCGTTTACATCGATGCCAGTTTGTTTTACAGTTATGACCTGACTCCCCGATGGCAGTTGAAAACAGGCTTGGGTTTTACGCACTTTTCAAACGGAGCGACCAAGAAGCCGAATAGCGGACTTAACCTGGTCTCGCCCTTTATTGAGGTAAATTACAGTTTGCATGACCGCCCGATCCTGATTCGGGAGAAACAGCCGGATTACCTGGATAATTACGAATTAGCCGTGCAAATGGGAGTTGGTAAAAAACAAGAGAGTTATAAGAATCCTGAAGATGAAGAGTTGAAAATCGCCGGCTCGTTTGCGGTTGTGAACTTTTCGGCGGCTATCCTCAAGCAGGTTTCATGGAAGAATAAATTCGGAGCAGGAGTTGACATTACGCACGATACGCAAGGAAACGTAAAGATAAGCTATGATCAGGAAGGCATTCCTGTCGTTCATAAGTCTGAAGATTTTTTAGATCTCATGAAAGTGGGAATTTACGGAACCTACGAGTTCTGTGTGAACCACTTGTCAGTTGCTTCTCATCTTGGTTTTTACGCCTTGCGAAAATCATACCCGGGGCAGCAACCTTTCATTTATCAGAAGTTTGGATTGAAATACCATTTCAAGAATGATGTTTACATTGGCTTGCTGGTTCGTGCCCATAAATTTACCGTTGCCGATGTTATCGAATGGAATGTTGGCTATCGGCTGAAGTGGTATTAAGATCAATTATTCCGGTTGGTAAGCAGACTGGTTGAGGATCAGCTTACAGTTTTTTTCGTTCATCAAGTCGGGGATGGAAACGTCAGGGTTCTTTTTCATGTAAGCTTTCACGATTTGCCAGCCCAGCCAAACGCCCGTTCTTCCGGGTGAATCGGCTGTGAAACTGGACGTGTATGGCGAAGCATCAACATAGCGTTTTACATCCATCCGTTCTGTCGAAAACAGCATCTTGTACTCCGCCAGGTAGGTCCACATGGCATTTTCCTTTTCCGAACAGAAATCCAGTTGCTTTTTGGTGAAGCCGATTTTCAAACTGTCGGCAGTTTCCGGTAGGGTAGCATCCAGCAGATAGAGCAATTTTCCTTCATAGATCATTCGGTCGATCAGGTGCGGACCGTAGTCATTAAACGGGAATTCAGTCATTGCCCAGGCATAAAGGGCATCTGGAACAATTTTGTCCGGGTGCATATTGATGCGCTGGTATTGCGGAATTCCCAAGCGAGGGTAGTACTCACAATCACGGCCCAAATACTTGTCCAGACCAATGCCCATGAGTTTTTCGGTCATAATAATCGACTGATTAAATCCACTGATGCAGGTGAACACTTCGGGAACAGCCTTTTCGGGGAAATAGTAATGGAAATAGCGGAAAGCTTCCTCGAGTTTATCATGAATGTCATCCCGGTTTATTTTTTCATCTACCTGTTTTTTGACTTCCTGCATCAGGCTGTCTTCAACGAAGGAGTTGAGAAGTTCTTCAAAACCATCGTCTTCCGGTAAGCCAATCGCGATAATTTCAGAAGAGAACAGGGGTAAGATATCCGGATATGTTTTCTCCAATTCCGGAAGCTGCTCACTTAGCTTGTCTTTAGCAGCAAATAAATCGCTGCCAAAAGCATGGAATTGAAAATTGATCGTCGTGTCTGTCAGGTTTACTTTAAACGGGTTTCGGTTACAGGAAGTGAATAGAAGAATACAGCCTATTGCAAAAAATACATTTTTCATGGATTGTCAATTATCAACGTCAGCAATCGATTCAACATCAAAAGCCCCGAATGTATCGGGGCCTTTCTTTTCAACTAAAAATTGCCGTAAATATTTTAGCGATGATAATTAAAATATGCGATCCATCAAAAAATCACCGGAAAGATGTTGATGAAAGCGGGGAAGAAGTAGAATTGATCAATAGGCGACGTCTAAGAGTTCCCACAATTCTGATTTAACCAACTCGCGCGAGTTGTTGGTTTCTTTGCCAATTGTGTCCATATCTTCTTTCGGGTGCGCCGCTTTGGCCGCAGCGACGTAGTCAGCCTTTCCAATTTGTGAAAACTCAGCAAAATCATTCACGGTCAGGTATTGGTAGTCCAGTCCGTAACCGGAAGGATAAATTCGTCCCCAAACAGACCAACCGGCTCTTGTTCCGGCATTTATAAATTGCTGATGGATCGGTTTCCAAACCTTGTCTTCCACGTTTAAGTAGGCGCCATCTTTGCCTTGTTCAACTTTCATGTAGTCCACTTCAATGAATTTGGGATCCGGTGCATCCTGTGGCATTTGAACATAGTTTTCCCGCAGCAGCAGGTTCGTAATGACGAGCTCCCGGCTTTCTTCAGTTTCCTCATAAATACTTTCAATATCCTTATCCGGGTGGACAGTCATTGGATCAACCGTCCAGGGGTTTTCAAGCTTTTCGGGATCATTGAATATCGTAACGGTTGCGTAGTTGTATGGATCGCTGGCACCGGTGTAGCGAATATGGTATAGCTGCCAGGCTATGATCTCACCGTTTTTTATTCTTTGTTGGTGGACCGGTTTCCAGAAGTTGCGTTCCAGCTCCACATAGTTCCATTCTTTACCGGGTTTCGTTTTCATGTATTCAACAATAACAAACATGGGGCTGTCTTGTGAATAGCTAATAAAAGAAGAGAGAGAAAAAAGGAGAGCGAAAAAAAGGGGCAGTTTGTTCTTTCGAAAATGAGGGATAATTGTTGATTTCATACTGTAAGATTAAGGTGTTAACTTGTTGTTCTCTACGGGGTGAATTTTAGAATGTTAAAAAAAAGGACGCAAATATCCTTAAATGTGCTGCGCAACTGTTTTTGTGACCCAAGGTTTACTTTAAACGCTCTTTCGACCGCTGTTTAAAAATTATGTAATAAATGGATAAATGGTGCAATTGACCTTGTATTCTCAAAATAATATTAGAGCTTTGTGGATACCAAAAGCTTATTGCTGACGTTTGTCTATCAGGTTTTATTGTTGAATGTAATTTCGTCGGTTAAAAGCTTGTTTCGTTAAACAGAACAATACATCATGAGAAAAAATCTAATTCTGCTAATGCTGCTTATTATGGTAGCCAGTACCGGTTTTGCACAGAAAAAGTTTGAATTATCATTCACCGGAAGTCCATCCATCAACTGGATGTCGGCGGATAATCAGGATGTTCAGAAAAACAAATCGACCTTGGGGTATGAATTCGGAGTTAACGCGGATTTCTTTTTTGATGAAGAGATGCGTTATGCCTTTGCAACCGGGATGTTGATCACACAAACAGGTGGCGAATTGACTTACAATACAGATCAACCGTTTAGTTTTGCCGGCGAAACTTTCGCGCCCGGAACCAGTATTCGATACCGGTTGCAATATGTTGAATTTCCGCTGGCATTAAAGATGCGCACCAAGCAATTTTACCGCTGGACTTATTGGGGTTTATTCGGAGGTTCTTTCGCTTTTAAGGTAGGAGCCAAGGGCGACTCGAGCGATGGTTTGCTCGACAAAGCAGGTATTAGTAAAGAGGTAAACCTGTTTAACATGGCGCTTAATGTAGGCATCGGGACAGAATACGACCTGGGAGAACGCAATGCCTTGATTTTAGGGGTGATTTATAAGAACGGATTTTTAGATGTTACTGACGGTTCTTTAGGCGGAAAAACCAATCTAAATTCACTTACCTTTAAATTCGGCCTGGTTTTCTGAGAATTCGGCCGCTTATTTTCTGATTTCACTTATTTTTGTTGGCTCTGGTAGTTGATCGGGATCATCAGTCCTTTTCTTTTCCGGAAAATGAAGCGTGGTACGCCAGGAATTATTAATTCAAAAACAATTTGACAAATCGATAGAATTGATTGTCTGAAAAATATAGAAGATGAAAGTTGCGCTAGCCCAGTTGAATTATCATATCGCCAATTTTGAGAGTAACTCGGAGAAAATTGTTGCTGCCATTCAACGAGCCAAAGACGAAGGTGCCGAATTGGTCGTCTTTTCCGAGTTGTCTGTGTGTGGCTATTATCCGCACGATTTGCTGGAGCGGAAAGAATTTATTCAGCAAGCGATAGACGCTATTCATGTCATCGCAAAATCCTGTGTGGGTATTGCAGCGGTTGTTGGCGGGCCAAGTATTAATGAGGGGAGCCGCGGGAAAAAGCTTTTCAATTCAGCCTATTTCCTGAATAATGGAAAAGTGCAGGCCATCCGGCATAAATCATCGCTTCCCACTTATGATATTTTCGATGAGTACCGTCATTTTGAACCCAACCGTGATTTTGAACTGGTGGAATTCAACGGTAAAAAGCTTGCCTTGACCATTTGTGAGGATTTGTGGGATGAGCAACCAACTCAAAATGAATTCGGACGGGATAAGTTGTACCAGCGCAATCCGATGAAAGAACTAAGCGAGTTAAACCCTGACTTGGTGATTAATTTGTCGGCTTCGCCATTTTCGTACAACCAGGAAAGCTGGCGGAAGGATATTTTGGTTAAAAATGCGTTGCAATATCAATTGCCCATCGTCTATGTCAACCAGACCGGTGCACAAACCGAACTGGTATTCGATGGTGGTTCCTGCTTTGTTAAAGCCGATGGCTCCATGCCTGTTGAAATGGCTTATTTCAAGGAAGATTTCTATGTGTTGGACACCGATAAGCCGGGTGAGCTGAAACAGCCCAAGAACGATTATATCGCTAAAATACATCAGGCACTGGTCTTGGGAATTCGCGACTATTTTAACAAGATGCATTTTCAGGATGTTGTTTTGGGATTGTCGGGTGGAATAGACTCCGCAGTGGTTTGTGCCCTGGCCGCTGAAGCGCTGGGTGGAAAGAATGTCCATGGAATTCTGATGCCATCGCGATACTCATCGGATCACAGTGTGGCTGATGCGATTCAGCTGGCCGATAATTTCGGTGTGAAATACGATATTGTCGGGATACAGAATATGGTTGATGATTTTGAGAATGAACTGAGACCCATATTCGAAAACCTGCCACCGGGTGTTGCCGAGGAAAATGTGCAGGCACGTACACGCGGTATTCTGGTGATGGCTGTGTCGAACAAGTTTGGGAACATCCTTTTGAACACGACTAACAAAAGCGAATGTGCCGTTGGCTACGGTACCTTATATGGCGACATGAACGGTGGCTTGTCGGTCTTGGGAGATGTTTACAAGACCGATGTGTACAAGTTGGCCCGCTACATTAATCGCGATCAGGAATTGATACCGGAGAATAGTATCGTTAAACCACCTTCGGCAGAACTTCGGCCCGACCAAAAGGATACAGACTCGTTGCCCGACTACGATATTCTGGATGCCATCCTGTTTAAGTACATCGAGAATAATCAATCACCGGACGAAATCATAGAACAGGGGTTCGATCGCGAGACTGTCTTGAAAACCGTGCGCATGGTGAACCAAAATGAGTACAAACGCTTCCAGTCCCCCCCAATTTTGAGGGTTAGTTCGAAAGCTTTTGGCTTTGGACGAAAGATGCCTTTGGTTGCGAGATACAGTTAACCAAAATAGCGGTTAAAACGCACTTTAGACAAAGCACTTATTTTTCTTCACAGCAGGGGTTTATAAGGCCAAAATAAGTGGTTGAAAAATTTCATGTTTCACAAATTTAATTAACTTTGATGCTGTAAAACATGTAAAACGGAACCTATGCTGAGTCAAGAACAGGGGATCAAAGAAATATTTGAAAATCCTAAGTCGGTTTTCAGTTTATTGAGCCCTCATGAAAAAGAAGATCTACTAAGCCAAATGACCATTGTCAACTTCAAGAAGAATGAATTTGTCTATAAAGAAGGGGATATTCCTTCGGCATTTATGTTTTTAATTGACGGTAAAATCAAAATTTTTAAAGAAGGTGTTGGAGGCCGCGAGCAAATTATCCGAATGACAAAACCAATGGGATATGTTGGATACAGAGCATTAATTGCTGAAGAGATCCACAATGCATCGGCTGTTACACTGGAAGATTCGGATGTTTTGTACGTGAATTCGGAACACTTCTTCGGAAAACTATTGCGCAACCCTGACTTTTCATTTCGCTTAATTCAAAAATTGGCTCGTGAACTTGGATTTTCAAACTCACGAACTGTAACCCTTACCCAAAAACATATTCGCGGACGTTTAGCAGAGTCGCTACTGCTTTTGAAAGAGAAATACGGATTTGAAAACGACGGTATATCGCTGAAAGCCTATTTGTCACGGGAGGATATTGCCAACTTGTCGAACATGACAACATCCAACGCGATTCGAACCTTGTCAACCTTTTCCAGTGAAAAAGTGATCGCCATTGACGGGCGAAAAATCAAGATTCTTGACCTTCAAAAATTAGAACGCATAAGCAAACTAGGATAAAACAAAAAATCCCGCCACGGCGGGATTTTTTATTTCATAGCACTCAGCCAGTTAAACTTGTTCCCAACCTCTTCGGTAAGTATGCCGAATCCATTCATCGGCCATTGCCTGAGCCGGTAGTTCCAAATATTCATTGTTAAACCTCGGATCTCCGTTGACAATCTCAAAGCTTTCTTTGTTCAGTATTTGAAGCTTGTCTGCAGCACTGATATTCGTGAAACGCATCGCTGCTCCATCCCATCTCAGTTTCCGTTTTAAACTTTGCAGCCTTACAGCCAATACGCCCAACATCACCATCTCGTTTAAGGGGCCGGCATAAGCAAAGTTCGATGAGGCTTCTACGCGGTTCTCCCGGCTTTCTTTACAAGCCCGGATCCAGTCCTGTTCGTGTCCGCCATTCATGGCTTCCGGGATGCGCCTAAACTGTCGCATCGGCTTTTGGAAATGGTCCATCTCGCTGGTTGGCAACAAGCGCGGATTCAGAGCGTAAGTGCCACACATGATTTTGCCTTTGGTGCCGTAAAAAATGCACCCACCGTTTTGGTCTCCCATTTCTTCGCCGTCTGTCAGCTCATCGGGGCGGTTGGGTAACAGGCCACCGTCATACCAATTTACCGTGACCGGCGGCATTGCTACTTTGGGTAAATTATCGCGGGCAGGGAATTCGTAACAGATGGTTTCAGCATTCGGTGCCGAATCTGTTGTATAGCTTGTGGAGCTGGCCTGAACGGCTTCCGGCGATTCGAGCATTAACGCTTTAAAAACCGGATCGAGAATATGGCAGGCCATGTCGCCAAGCGCGCCGGTGCCAAAGTCCCACCAACCTCTCCAGTTCCAGGGGTGGTATATTTCGTTGTAGGGCCGCATGTGTGCCGGTCCGATAAACAGGTCCCAGTCAAGTGTTTTGGGGATGCGCATTTCCTTCTTGGGGCGGGTTAGTCCTTGCGGCCAGATCGGACGGTTTGTCCAGGCATCAACATGTGTGACTTCGCCGATCTTTCCGGCCCAGATCCATTCGCAAATATCGCGAATGCCATCGCCGGAGTTCCCCTGGTTGCCCATTTGGGTGGCCACGCTGTATCGTTTCGATGTTTCGGCCAGTACACGTGACTCGTACACAGAGTGCGCCAGCGGCTTCTGCAGGTAAACATGAATGCCTTGACGCATGGCCATTAGGGCCGGAAGCGCGTGGGTATGGTCCGGAGTGGCAATCATCACCGCGTCAATGTCTTTTTGCCGGTCAAACATTTCCCTGAAATCGGTGTAACGCGGAGCTAAAGGCCATTCGCGAAACGAATTTCGATTGGCATATTCTGCATCAACATCACAGAGTGCCACAATATTCTCCAGTTCCATGTTCTTAAGGTTGCGGTAGCCCATTCCGCCAACCCCAATCCCGGCAATATTTAGTTTGTCGCTCGGAGCCGGATGACCAAGCCCGGCGATAACGTTGCTGGGAAGGATTGTGAGCCCGCCCACAGCGGCAGAGAAGGAACCAATAAACTTGCGGCGGTTTAGGGTTGATTTTTCAGTTTTCATTATTTGTGTTTGAAGGATTGCGCGAGGCAATTTAATAAGAAAAGATGAAGGGATGAAAAAAGAAAACCTGCAGTTGTTTTTCACGACTGCAGGTTCCCTTAATTTTAAATATACAGGCAATAATAAGCGACTTGCCCGGCTGCTTTCACTTTGAAACGGACATCCTTTTCGACCCGGAAAGTTGAACCGGTTTCGAAGACTTTCCAGTCGGTTTCACCCGGAAGAAGTACGTCCAGACTACCGCTTGTAATCGTCATAAGTTCGATTGTAGCTGTGCCGAACTCATACTCGCCGGCTTCCATAACTCCAATGGTAGCTGTTCCTTCCTCGTTTTCGAGTGCGATGGATTTGACGCTTCCGCCGAAGTATTCATTTACTTTCAACATAGATTTTTGCTTTAGGATATTTATATGGAAAGACAAAATTAGCAGAAAAGCACAAAGATTGATCGCTTGGATTTAAGAAGTTATTGAAAATGGAAAAATGATGGAAAACCTATTTATAAAATAGAGATCTGTTTTTAATGCTATATTTTTGATAGATAGGTTTTGTCGAAGGCGAATAAAAAAAATCAATTTGATACGTAAGTATTAAGGGGCTATATTTGAAGTATCAAAGGTGATAAACTGGTTCAGGTTTAAAGCCAACCGAAATTTCGCAACAAACAACATTTAGATAAATAGCTTTCTTATTCAACAGATTAAAGGGAACCGAATACCGATCGGTTCCCTTTTTCGCGTTATTTACAGCAGTTTCTTAGGAATAAGCTGATCACTTAGCTTCCGCTGTTTTGCCTTAACCGGCCGACTTTACGCTTGCGGCTTAACACAAAGAGTAAACAGAAGAGTCAGCGCGGATTTTGACTACTTCTTTTTGGTTGTGATCAGAATGACGCCTGCTTTGCCTTTTTCGCCATACAGCGTGGTGGCCGACTGGTCCTTTAACACATCAATACTTTGAATCGTTTCGGGATCAATATCGAGGCTTTTGACATCGATATTTCCTTTCTCCTCGCCATCAACAACAATCAAGGGATTGGTCTTGGGCAATTTATCGTTATCGACTGAGCGGATTTTTACGATTTGGCGCGTGGCTCCGTCTGCTTCATCACTGCTAACGGTTTCAACAGATTCAATCACTCCAATTGGTTGGCTCGAAGGATCCATTTCTTTTCCATCGACAATGAAAACCGTTTCATTTGGCGCTTTAGGGGTGACAGCACCGGTTTCTTTCCCCTTTTTGTTGCGCTTGCTTTTTGCGGGTTTCTTCAACAGTTTGATATCGATGACCCCGTCTTTTGCTTTGTCGCCGTAAAGTTGCATTGCCGCTTCCGACTTCAAAATACTGATCGATTCAATGGTGGCGGGATCAATGTCGTCGATGCTCGAAACGACTTTCCCGTCGACAATGTAGAGCGGGTTTGCACCCGGTTCCCACTCTTCGGACGGAGGGGTGGTTAGCGATGACGCATCACTGTAATCGGGAATCAATGTTACGTTGAGCTCAGCCGGTTTTTCAAGGGCAACTTCGCGCTTCGCGAAACCGGGGAAGACAAACACCAGCGTACATGGAAATTCGGCGACCTTAAGGATAAATTCGCCCTTCGTGTCGGTGATGGTACCGGTGTGCGTTCCTTTAATGAGCACTGAAGTGCCCGACAACACTTTCCCGCTGCCGGCAGCTGTAACGACTCCACTCACCACATTGTCGTGCTGGTTGAGCGGTGCGGCTTCAAACTCCTTGTTCGATAAGGTAATGACCAATAAGGTTAGTAAGGGCAGGAGCAGGAGCTTCCGGAGAATTTGTTTCTTGTTTTCAGTTTTCTTTTTCATCATTAAAATGCGGTTTTTGAGTTGTGATCCATTTAGTGCGGTTAAAAACGGTGCAACGCCATCCTTATCGGCCATAGCTACCATGGCCAGTTGGTAGTTTTGGCGATCGGCTTCGCGAATGATCAGGTCGTCGGTGAGATACTCAAGATTGTTCCTGATGGCATCCTTCAGAAGCCAGGCAAAGGGGTTGAACCATTGGAAGAGGAATAGGAGCTCGGCGAGAAAAACATCGATCGTATGTTGTTCTTTCACGTGTATTTGTTCGTGGCGGAGGATGACGGGCAAGTGTCGGCTTTCCACTACTTCGCGGGGAATAATAATCCGGTTGAAGAAGGAGAAGGGGTGGACGTCGTGGTCCGAGATGCAGCAGGCAATGTTGTGCAGGCTCACCTTTTCGCTTTTACGGACCAGGGCGATTGCCCGGATGTTGCCAATCAGCAGTTTGAGCAGGAAGATAACAAAGCCTGCGGCGAAGATGATTTGGGCAATGCCAAGCCAGTTGGCAGGCACGGCTGCCTGCACCGCTTGCTCCCCCTGCACCGGATTAGCCAGTTCGGCCATTTGAATCAGGTCGAATTTCGGCGCTTCAACCTTAAAGGTGATCAGCGGCAAGAGGTAACTTACCGGCATGGCCAGGAACAGGTAAATGCGGTTGAACCGAAAATGCTTTTGCGGCTGGAAAAGCAATAAATAAAACAGGTGAAATGCCGCCAGCGCAATGCCTGCTTTGGCCAGGTAGACTAGAAAAGCTTCCATATCAGTCTTCTTTTTTAATCAGCTCAATCAGTTCTTCCAGCTCTTCGGGCTTTAAGCCTTTTTCCTTCACAAAAAAAGCGACCGCATTTTTGTACGAATTGTCGAAATAGTCTTTCACGACCTGCGACATAAAGGTACCGCGGTAATCTTCTTTCGACATTAGCGGATGGTATTGGTAGGTATTTCCATAAGCGGTAAAGCCAACCAGACCCTTGTCCTGCAGCAAACGCACCAACGACGAAATGGTGTTGTAATGCGGCTTGGGATCCGGGTATTCGGCAATCATGTCCTTAACGAAAGCTTTTTCAAGCTTCCATAAAATCTTCATCAGCTCTTCTTCTTTGCGGGTTAATTTCCTCATGACAATGCTTTTTTAGATGGTGCTGTAAATGTATAACTGATTTATCAGTTTTGCAACTGGAAAAACAGTTAGCTAACTGAAAAAGTAGTTTCATTGAGTTTTAGGTTATTTCAATCCCGGAAGAGACAGCAACGATCCCGGAAGAAAAAGCGGTACAAGTTGAAGGGGAAGAGTCGTGATTGCTCAGAATAAATCATGATTTCATTAGAAAAAATCATCGTTTTGAAGCAGCCCAAGGCACACTGCCAATTTGGCTGCCCATTGGTAAGCCCGGTGCCTGCTGAAGCAGTTCACTATTTGGTGTAAAGTATTGCTATGTAGTGCGATATGGTTTATTTTGCTTGTTTTAGGCATGTTGCAACAGTACAGATGCGTCACGGAACAAGCTTGCAACGTCACGAAACAGTTCATTTGCGTCACGGAACAAGCTTGCAACGTCATGAAACAGTACAGATGCGTCACGGAACAAGCTTGCAATGGCACAAAACAGTCCAGTTGCATGACGGAACGCGTTAACAATGTCACACATTTGTACAGATGCGTGACGGAACTGTGCATTTGCATGACGCATCTGTTTTGTTGTGGAACGGAACTGTACAGTTGCGTGACATAACTGTACAGTTCCGTTGTGCGTTTCATGGGGCGTAAGGTGTAATTAACCGGTTGGATAGTGGTGTCGAATGGACCGGTGGCATCCTTTGTTTGGCAAGCGGCGCAATCGGTTTGTTTCGCTTCGTTGCGGGCATAATAGCTATTGGTATGTTCAGTCGATTGGTTTTTCACGGGTAGAAATAAATTGGTAATCAAAGTCCTGTGCAATTCTGAAATAAAATTACAGCGGTTAAATACGAAAGTCAAATCGCATCTGTACAGTTGCGTACTTAATTTAATGTTTTGGAGCATAATTTTGGTAATCGATAAATACCGAATTGGTACTAAACAGTATTTTAGATTCATTCTGACTTACAAAATGAATTATTTGTTGGTCGGTATTTCGTACCTTGGGAGATTCTGTTTTGAAGTTGGTTCCGGATTGATTTCCAACGGAAAACTAAAAATAGAATAGGGGGATATAGGTGCCGGTACATATAGACAGAACGTTATGCTTAATTAAACAAAATAGAAACATATGCAAATAAAACTTGGTGATTTTGAATTAATTCATTCTGGGGTTGTTATCACGATTGATGATAATCCGATTACGATAAAACTACCTGACGAAATTGAAGGTGATTATACCTTTATTATAAACTTTGTAACGGATAATGACAACAAAGATGCCGTTACAAAATACACAGCCATTGACAAATTTACACTTCAGATTGACTTTAAGAATTTTGATGGGTTTATGGGTGGTGGTAATTCTAGCTTGATTACTTTAGGTTCTTTGAGGAATTTACCCTTGTATTTGAATTATAGAGTATTTGACCTGAATAATGTTGGAAAGACATTGATGTATAATTTTTACGTTGGAAAGGAGGTTGAAAATGGCAACTAATCCTAATCCTCAACAAGAGAGTCGTTTTATAAATCAAGTCTGTAGTAATACAAAGACGGATTTTATTGAAATAACCGAAGATAAGCTAGAAAACATTTTGATTAAATTCCTAAGAGATTTAAAAAAATCGAGTGGTTGGTTAACTCCATTATCAATATTCATAACAATTTTGATTACAAACTTAACGGCTGATTTTAAAGAGTTTTTATCTATCCCTAAAGAAATTTGGTGTGCAATATTTTACCTTGCATTAGCATTGAGTTTTGTTTGGTTTATCGTGAAAACAATATCTGCGATTAAGAATAGAAAAAAAGTACAATTGGATTATCTGATAAATAAGATAAAGAATAACTAAGCACAACAATTAAGTGTTCGGCCAGTGCGCAGCACAGTGGCTGAACCGGGTGTTGACGTAAACCTTGTCCGGCCACTGACGGAACCGGGATTAATAGCCGAACCAAGTATGATGGGTTTTCGATCGGTGATAAGCTGTTTTGCCTGACTAGGATGGTTTGACATTTTCATAGAATGACCGATATTAGAAGAGCCGGATGACGGGAGACTGTCAAGTCCGGTTCTGTGAGAGACTTAGGGTGAAACTCCCTTTGCCTACTCGACCACTAAACGTTGTGTGCAAAATTAAAATCGAAAAACAATGAAAAATCTTAAACCTATTTTATTACTAGCCTTGATATTAACATTGTGTTCTTGCCAACATCGAGTTGACCTGGGGACAGATAAATTATTGACCGAAACTTTTAGTAAATATGAGATTCAAAGTTTTGAATCAATGGTTGACTATGTTGATAAAATGGTTTTAGCTAAAACAAAAGAGACAGATATTAATAAGGCTTATCATCAATTCTTCGAGTTAATGTCTCAAACGATAAAAGACAGTTCTAAATTTTTAGTCCCATTCAACGAAAAAGATAAGTATGATTTTTTAGAAAAAATGGATACCACTGCGTTTAATGACATTTGGCGCATTAGTACAAATTTAAAAATGGTAAGATACCAAGACACAATTTATAGAGACCTTGAAAATTTTAAAACTCTTTATTTAAAACCTGTTGGAAACTATATGGACTATTTGAAAAAACTTGGAGATACTGACGAATTCTTTAAGTCGCTTCATGAAAGCATTGAAGTTGCAGGAGACCTGCCAGCTAGCATGGCAGTCTATTTTCCTGAAAATCATAATAAATTTGATTTCAATATCCCTAAAAACCGATTGTGGGCGACTATTTATATTTTAAGAATCCAAGAACCAGTGGATATAAAAATGAAACGATATCTAAATAAATAAAATTCAGCGCATAACAATTAAGCGTTCGGCCAGTGCGCAGCACAGTGGCTGAACGTCCCGATAGCTATCGGGATGGACGAGAACCTTGTCCGGCCACTGGCGGAACCGGGATTGATAGCTGAAACAAGTATGATGGGCTTTTCGATCGGGGATAAGCTGTTTTGCCTGACTATGTTGGTTCGGCTTTTTCATGAAATGACCGATATTAGAAGAGCCGGATGACGGGAGACTGTCAAGGCCGGTTCTGTGAGAAGCTTAGGGTGAAACTCCCTTTGCTTACCCGTTTACCAATCGTTAGGTGTTATTTAAGACATTGAACATGAGTCGTCTGAAGTACTATATGATTGTTTTTTTGATTATCTCATTAAGTTGTGGGAACCGGAAGAATGATTGGTATCGAATAAGTAAAATTGATAGCAAAACCTTTATAATATCCGAGCCCAAAAGTTCGCAAAACAACTCTTGTTTCTTAATTATGGGGAGTAAAGAAGCTATTCTATTAGACTCTGGAACAGGAGAAAATAAGGATGAAACCTTCAAGAACATAATTAGTGCACTGACTGATCTTCCATTAACAGTGCTATTATCTCATTTTCATTTCGATCACATTGGAACAACAAGTGAATTCGATTGCATTGGAATCCCGGAAATTCCTGTGATTGAAGATAAAATGACTGTTGATAGTTTGCTGCATTTGACAAATACGGAAACTTTAGCCCAAAAGACAGCAACTTTAAAGATAAGTAAGTTATTCCCCGTTGGGAAAGATATTGATTTAGGCAACCGTAAAATTAAAATTTTATATACCCCTGGACATTCAAAAGAATCAATATCGCTTATTGACAATGAAAATGGTTATCTTTTTACGGGTGATTTGGTATATAATGGGTTATTGTTAATTAACGACTGTGATGCGTATGTTCGTAGCATCAATGAAATAATAAAGAACAGCAACTCTAAATATAAGGTATTCGGTGCTCATGGAAGACCTGAAATAAGTTACGAACGCCTTTTCAAAATAGAGGAGGCAATTGAGAATTATCGTTCAGGCAGAGATACTATCAACCCATTTCGTCAAGTCAATTTTTTTGGAACGACTAAAAGCATTTACAAAATTGGCGATGTAACTTTCATGGATGGATATACTGATGCTTTTAATAATGATTAAACAAAAACAGCAGCTATTAAGCGTTCGAGCCGTGCACAGCACAGTGGCTGAACGTCCCGATAGCTATCGGGATGGACGTGAACCTTGTCCGGCCACTAACGTAACCCGGGATTGATAGCCGAAACAAGTATGATGGACTTTCCGATCGGAGATAAGCTGTTTTGCCTGACCATGCTGGTTCGGCTTTTTCATAGAATGACCGATATTCGAAGAGAGCCGGATGACGGGAGACTGTCAAGTCCGGTTCTGTGAGAGGCTTGGGGAGAAACTCCCTTTGCCTACCTGGCCAAGTGACCGTTGTGTGCAAGTTTAGAATCACAAAACCAAAATCATATAGAATGAAATATTTAATAGCTCTAAATTCTGTTTTATCATTTACATCTATTCAGGCTCAGAACGCACAGACTGACTCTATCTCTGCTGAAAAATTGAGTTCTAGTGATAGCCTGAAACTAGAATATCAAAAGTCTATTCAAATTATCAATGACCAAGAAGCAAAAGCTATTTATCCTCATGACTCTATTTGCAAAAGCATCGAAATACAACTGAATGAGGATTCTGAGAAGAAATTACTTGGAAAATTATCCCGCAAAAAAAGAGGTGAACTACAAAGAAAACTTCAAACGGAGAAAGCTACAATAAATATTCAGAGTGGAGCTTATGAGATTTCAAGAAAGGAAAAGGAAGAAGAATTTGAAGAAAAATTTAACAAACAAAACTGATTAAATTAAAAACCAGCACACAATAATTAAGCGTTCGAGCCGCGCGCAGCGCAGCGCTTGAACGTCCCGATAGCTATCGGGATGGACGAGAACCTTCTCCGGCCATTGACGGAACCGGGATTGATAGCCGAAACAAGTATGATGGACTTTCCGATCGGAGATAAGCTATTTTGCCTGACTAGGATGGTCGGGCTTTTTTGTTTTTAGCAGATGCCAGCTCCTGTTTTTTCCTGTTTGAGCGAAAGATTTGCTTTTCTGATTTATTTGTGTTCGGCTAGTGGGCGACAGAAGAATAAAGTCAACGGGTTAAGCCCAATTTTCAGGTACAAAAAAAGAGGGGAACATTTCCCCTCTCCGTATTTACAAGTATAACCCATATTTGGTCGGAGATTAATAACCTCCGGAATCAAATTCTACTTCGTTGGTCCCGTCGCTACCGCGTCCGTTATCGGTTTTATAATTATTCAGTTTAAAGCTTAAGCTCAACTTCACAACCCGTGGTTCGTGTTTAAACTTGAAGCTCGAGTTAAAGTTACTGCCGCTGCTTGTGCCTTGCCAGCCACCCGATCCAAAAATATCCTGCATGCTCAGTGTGGCCGTTAGCTTGCGATTCATGAATTCCTGGCGGTAGGAGATGTTGGAGTAGAACGAACCGTTACGATCGCCCTGCGCCGAAACGGAAGGTCCCCGGTAGTTGCCGTCTAATTGTAGTCGGCTGGTGTTCGAGAATTTTATCGTTGCATTCATGCGGCCATCTTTGTTTATACTGGACCGGCTCACATATTCACCCAAAACTTCACCCTGTAGTTGGTATTGGTAGATCGAAAAACTGGAGTTTAGCAACAGCCACTTCGTTAAATTCAGGTTTAACATCAGTTCTCCCCCGGTTGATTTGTTGTCGCCAACGTTGGCGCTGGTCAGCAGGTAGGTTCCATCGTCCAGCACTTCGGTAATTCGGTCTCTTACATCGACGGTCTTCCGGTGAAAAGCATCCAGAGACAGGAACGAGGTTCCAAAGCGTTTCAGCACGCTCATATCATAGGAGTTGGTGTATGACGGTTTAAGATCCGGGTTTCCCTTGCGGATGGTGGTTTGATTCATGAATGTCTCAAACGGATCGAGGTCCCATCCTCTCGGGCGGTCGATGCGCCGGCTGTAGCTGGCCATTAACTGCATACCTTCCAGTAGTTCGTAAGAGGCGTGGGCTGACGGGAAAAAGTCGAAGCGATTCAGGGAGTAAGTTTCATTTTGCTCGCCTTGATGCTTGATTTCCCGGTCGGTATATTCACCGCGTAAGCCGGCCATAACTTCCACTTTGTCGATTTTGGTCGAATAGGTTGCGTAAAGGGCGTGGATATCGCGTTTGAAATCCATGACACTGGTGTACTTCGGGTCGTTGATCCAGCTTCCGTTGTCCCAGTTTTCGAAGGTGTAATCTTCAGTCTCGCGGCGCATGCGGCTTTGAAAGCCAGCCTCCAGTTTGCTGTTTTCTCCCAAGGGGCGCGTATAGTCTAATTTGGTGCGGTAATCCTGCGAATCTTCACCTTCTGTAGTCCGTACGCGAAGGTCGTAAATATCGGATGGATTGTAGTTCTCATCAGCCTGTATCTCTGATTGGAAATCCACGTCGTCGCCTGTGCGACTGCGGAAATAGAACATCCCCTCCAGTTTATGAGTGCCGTCGTCGTTATATTTATGCAGAAAGTTGGCGCTTGCATCGACAAACTTGTTATCGCTTTGTGAATCTTGACTCTCCAGCGTATATTCTTCCGTTGAAACAGAACTGTCGACGAAGTCGGTGTTGTAATAGTTGCGCACATCCGATTTGGAAGCGCGGTTGTGCGTACCGGCATTGGCATTGAAACCCAAGGTGGTCTTGTCGCTCAGGTACAGGTCGACACCACCTTTAAACCGGTAGCCGTTCCGTTTAAATTCACGGTCTCCGTCAGAGGTCATGTACTCGGTACTGTCGGTATAAAAGGTTTCGCGGGTGGAGTGATTTTCCCCGTTAAAAATCCGGTCGTTTGTTTCGAAGCCAAAGGTAAACTGCCGTTTTTCATTTTTGTGGTTCACCGTGAAGTCGAGGCTCCGGCTTTCGTTGGTGCTTCCGGATACATTGAAAATACCGTCGAAGCCGGTCAATGCATTCTTTTTGGTCACCAGGTTGATTATTCCGGCCATCCCATCCGGGTCGTATTTGGCCGACGGGTTGGTAATGATCTCGATGTTCTCAAGCGCTGAAGCCGGAATTTGCTGCAAAGCGTCGCTTCCGCTCAGTGCCGATGGGCGCCCGTCGATAAATACAGTGAAACTTGACGAGCCGCGTAAGGTCACGTTTCCTTCAATGTCAACCTGTACTGATGGTGTATTTTCGAGCACGTCGACTGCAGTACCACCGGCTGCATTGATATCCTGATCAACATTAATCACTTTTTTGTCTACCTTATATTCCAGCCGCGTTCGTTCGGCAACAACTTCAACACCGCCAATTTCATGGTGCGATGCCTCAAGCGAAATGACTCCCAGATCGATGGTTTTGCTATCGTTGGTGACTTTGACATTGTTGATGCGTGTTTTGTTGAACCCAATAAAGTTGGCTTCAACATAGTAGGTGCCGTTTTTAATTCTTTCGAGTAGAAACGCTCCTTCAGGATTCGTAATTCCGCCGGTTACCAACGATGAATCCGAACTGTTATAGATTGAAATATTGGCATATTCCATTGGCGTTTTTGATTCCTTCTCGATTACCTTCCCCTTTATGACTGATTTTGGTGACGGACTTTCATCCGGGTCACTCCCGGGCGTGTCCGACATCGCCTGAAGTCCGGCGCCAGCCAAACTCGTAGCAAATAAAATCAGGCATAGAATTGCTCTCTTGTACATCTTTAATTGTTTTGTTTTGATAAGGTAACAGCGTTGAAAACGTTGAAAATCTCTCCCTGCAGGATTGCTTTCCCGATGCTTCCGTGTTTCCTGTTTGTTTAAATTGCGTTGACAAATACTAAGACAGCAAAAGAGGTGGCAGGTTTAATCGCGAATCAGCCAGTTTTGTTAACAAGTGTAAATTCCCGTTTAGCTTTTAAACAGGGGAGTACAGAGGGAGAGAAGGTTTATTTTTTCTTGCCAAATTCGGGATCGATATGCAGAAACGGGGCAATAATAAATCCGGGAATGGTACAAATCATGACCCAGATGAAGAAATACAGGTAGCCAATCTGGTCTTCAATCCAGCCACTGATCATCCCCGGCAGCATCATTCCCAAAGCCATGAAGCCGGTGCACAACGCATAATGGGCCGTTTTGTGTTCGCCATCGGCCAGTTGAATCATGTACAGCATGTAGGCGGTAAAGCCAAATCCGTAGCCAAATTGCTCGATCACCACCGCCGAGCTGATGACTGCCAGGTTTTGGGTTTGCAGCAGGGCCAGGAAAATATAGGCGATGTTGGGCAGGTTCATGGCAAAAACCATGGGCCAAAGCCACTGTTTCAGTCCGTGGCGGGAAACGACAATCCCTCCAACAATGCCGCCTAAAGTAAGCGCTATGATTCCGGCGGTGCCGTAAACAAAACCAATGTCGCTGGTGGTAAGTTCCAGTCCGCCTTTGGCCAGATCGTCGAGTAAAAAAGGAGAGGCCAGTTTGGCTAGTTGTGCTTCGCCCAAACGGAAAACCAGCAGGAAAACCAAGGCCAGACCAATTCCTTTCTTGGTAAAGAAGGAAACGAAGGTTTCGCCGAAGTTGCGCATGATTTCACCGAAGTCTTTATTCTCCCGTTTTTGATCGCTGGCCGGATAGGGAAGCAGGAACAGGTGATACAGGAAGAAGGCAACAAAAAGGCCGGCGAAAATGAAAAAGGTCATGCTCCAGGCCGTTGGAATGCTGTCGCCCGACTGCTCCAGATAACCAGCCAGTATTACCAGTGGCCCTTGCCCGGCAAGCATGGCCAGGCGGTAAAAGGTATTTCGGATGCCCACAAAAAATGCCTGGTCGTGCGTTGACAAGCCCAGCATGTAAAAGCCATCGGCAGCAATATCGTGTGTCGCCGAACTGAACGCCATCAGCCACAAAAAGGCCAGGCTATACTGAAAGAAATTGCTCATGGGAAGGGTGAACGCGACGCCGGCCAAACCGCCGCCAATGACCAGCTGCATCCCGATAATCCAAAATCGTTTGGTGCGCAGAATATCAACCAATGGGCTCCAAAAGGGCTTAATCACCCAGGGTAAATACAGCCAGCTGGTGTACAAAGCAATGTCGGTGTTTGATATTTCCAGGCGCTTGTACATGATCACCGAAACAGTCATCACAAAAACATAGGGTAGTCCTTCTGCAAAATAAAGTGTTGGAATCCATGCCCAGGGGCTGCGGCTGGTCGCTTTGTTCATCGTGTTTGTTTTCGGTTTGGGAGCGTTAATTTAGCAAAAAATGGCTGTTGTCAATTGCTTACTGAATTTTCAAACTGATTCGAAAGCCGGTTTCTGTTTGATGCCAGTCGTTTATACCGAAATTAAATTCAACGTCGAACAGGAAGAAAATGTCATTCAACCCGTAACTGAACTCACAGTACTTCGAAACGGACTCGCTCGTGTAAAAATGAAACTTCAGTTTTTCGCTGATTAACGTTTGATTGACGAAGGGCAAACGGGTGAGCAGAAACTTGTCGAAAGTTAAAGCGGCGTGCGCTTCGAGGTAATGTTTTTTGCTGAACAAGTTGTAATAGCCGTGCAACGCAAACGATTCATCCGGGTTCGATAAGGTCAGCCACTGATCGTTCGATTTCACAAAACTGTAATCAGCAGCGTAGAGTCTTTTTTTGTTGACGTACTGACCTGCGCTAACGGAATAGCTGAGTTGATCGTTGAAGCCAATTTCAAGCTTCTGATTCACTCCCAAGTTGAGCAAGTCGTAGTCCACATCACTTCCGCCGATAGTTTTCAGCCCTTTGCGGTAGTTTAAGTTGAAGGTTGGATAGCTACTGTTGGCCGGATATTTCACATGTTGGCGAATGCGGTAGCGCTGCCTTGGCGTGTAGGTCAGGCCTAGCCGGACGCTGGCCGACTGGTGGTTTTCCACCTGCCACGCCTCCAAGCCCGAAATTGCCGGGACATTTTCGGTGAAATCCCGTTTATTGGAGGCAATAAATGTGTATCCTGAATAATTCTGAACGGCTAGTCGGTCGGCGTATTCGAGCTCGGCGTTCAGCACAAGCCCGTTGGTTAGTTCGGTCGAGCCGTTGAGCCGGAAGAATCGTTTTTCGTAAAACTTCTGAAAGTTTCGCTCCATCAAAAGGGCATAAATAGCGTACTCCATATTGCTGATGCCTTTACTTCCTTTAAAGTCTTCGAGGGTTCGTCCTCCCTGCAGACCGAGCCACTGTTGTTTGATACCATTCAGTCGGTAGCGAAGGTTTCCGTCAGCATAAACCGTTTTGCGGGAAAAAGCGTAACTCACCGAGCTGTTAATCTGCAGCGCGTGGCCCAGCGTATCGTTCCGACCGAAGGACAAAGGCAAGCGGTAGCTAAAGCCGTCAACGGTTGTGAAGTTGATTCCTTTAGGATTGATGATACCGGGAACTGCCAGCCATGATCTACTTTTACTCGAATCGTTCCCATAAGTATAGGTGCGGCCAAAAGCCAGATCGGCGAGTTTGAATTTCGTTTGGGCATCCTGAATGGAATCCTGGTATTCAGGGGTGCTCTGTTTTGCCACGATGGAATCTTTCAGTCCAAATTCTGTCGATTCTTTTTCAGTCAGCGGAATTGGGCGAAGCTCAGCCCAGTAGGTCGAGTCGTTGTTAACGGCTTTGCCGGTCACTTTGATTCGTTCCGGAATCTCCAATGGTTCGGGAGGCAACGAATGTTGGGTCTCCTGATCCATCAGCTTTTCCAGTTTGTACATTTCCCGGGTCGAGAGATCTTCTTTCTTCAGTAACTCGTTGATTTTTTGCTGGTCTTTCGAAGCGGGTTTCTCAACTTCCTGTACCACCGATTTTGTCTCTGTTAACGAATCGAGGAAGGCACTTTCGTCCTGAACATCCTGGTTCAGCCGGTCTAAAAATGAATGGTCCAGTTTGTCGTTCAGCTGAATTTCATAATCAGAAACTGACGCGACATAGTCGTAGTTCAACCCGAAGCCCAAAGCGCTGACATCCATTTTAAAGTCGAAGCCGGTGGGCATCCAGGTGTTTTCATCAACCAGTGAATACATTTGGCGCATGCTCACATCAACCATCGGCATCGAGAAATCGAGGTCCGCCGAATGGACATTCCAATAGGCATCGACAATGTTGATGGTGCCTTCGAAAACACCTTTTCCCTTCACCCTTGGAATGACTTTCACCTGGTTGATCAGCCGACCCTGGTCTTCAAAAACACCAAGCAGTTCAAAGCGGTAAGTTCGCATCGCTTGTCTTCCCACGGGTGAAACAAGGCCGTATTCATCGACATTGTACAAATTCGTAGTGATCATTTGCATGGGGTCGGTGCTGTTGTCCTCGCCCGACGAACGCATGGCAATGACCTGTTGATCGAGCTTGTCGGGCTGTTCGAAACGGATCTTGTTGATCGATTCCGTCACAAACGGTTTATCTTTTTCGATGCCCTCTTTTTCCATCTTCGTTTTAAACAGGCCCGGAACTTTGTAGACCACGCCGGTTCCTTTCAAGTAGACTTTACACGCGTAGCTTGCCACCTGTTTTTCGTAATAGGGAGCCATGGCAATGGCGTGTCGCATGACGTAATACGCCGGGTCTTCACCCGAGGCCAGCACTTTGATTTCGCTCAACCGGACATTCTGCGGCTGCAGCGTGATCGCGAGTTCCCTGAACGCGGTATTGATGAGGACTTTTTTGTTGACGGATTGGTAGCCGATGTATTGAAACAGGATTTCCCATTCACCTTTGGGAAGTTTCAGCTCGAAGAGACCATCGATATTGGAGGTGGTTCCGGTTTTAAGCGCCGGCACATAGATGTTGGCGTAGGCGACGGCCTGTTTGTTGGAATCGGTGATGGTACCGCGGATGCCCTGGGCAAACAGGGTAGCTGAAAGACACACAAACAAAAAGGTGAAAAATGGTTTCATGGCAAAATGATCGGTTTTGTATGCAATTTATGATAAACGATCGTATTGACCATGTTAACCGGACTTAAAACCACTTCGGCGGTGTCAGTATTTTTTCACCAATTGGGCTCCTCTGAAATAATGTTCCAAAATTTGTTGGTAGCTGTAGCCTTTTTCGCCCATAACTGCCGCACCGATTTGGCACAGGCCAACACCATGTCCCCAGCCAGCTCCGGTGAGGATAAATTTTTGCGGGATTCCAGTTTGAATGTCCCGGTGATCGATCACAAAAGCGGAACTGTATAAGTGCGAGCTTGACAATGCCCGGCGGATTTCCAGTTCCTTGCCAATGGTCATCGTGCGTTTACTTCCGGTAATTTTCAGCTTGATTATCCGTCCCGAATGGCCTCGGCTGATAGCCTCCAGTTGAATGATTTCACCGAAATCGATTCCGGTGCGATTCTGAATTAAGCTTTTCAGTTCGTCTTGGGAATAAGTGACTTTCCAGCGATAGAAATCCTGTGTCTTCTGGTCGAAGTCGGGGAGGACCTGCGACAAAACCTGTTGGTCGGTGGTGTTGCAAAAGGCACCGGGTGATGTTCTGATCCAGCTTTCCGCTTCCTCTTCCTGTCGTAAATCGACACAGGTAGTGCAGGCATTTTCCGAATCGACAATTTTACTGAGATAACGATGGTAAACCGGTTCCCAAACATTTTCGAAGTTCTCGGAAATGCCTCCGCAGCATTTCGAAAAACGGGCGTCACAAATGTTGTCGTCCGACATCAGGAACTCGCCAAAGGTCGCTTCGATCGCTGCATTGGCTTTCTCGCTGATGATTTTGGTGATGCCCTGATAGCGCTGGCAATGGTCGTCGGCACAAACGTCGAATTGGCTGTGATCTTCGCGATCGTACCAGCGAACGCGCTCGTCATCGCTTTCCATAAAGGTCTGGTAATTGCTTTGTTCGCTTTCCAGTTTTTTGCTTTTGACGATTTGCGCCATCAGCCAGCTACGCGAAATAACAGCATGGGCTTTCAACAGCTCGGGTGAACTCGTTGCACTCATTTCCGACGAGATGACCGAACGTAAATATTCTTCCAACGGAACGATATTTACAGCACGAACTTTGCCGTCTTCAATCAGTAATTTTAAGCTGCCCCGAAATTCCTGGTCCTGCTTTTGTTCCCAATGGAAATTGATGCCGATGGTTACATCCTTCAGTTTAAATGAATCATCAGCAGATGGACACAGGAAGGTAAATTCGGCAGAAGCAGATTGATTTCCGTCCGCATCGTGCAAAACGATGTTCTGGTCTTCGATGGTAGCCGAAAATACCTTTCCCCGGATCGCAGCAGGAGTCAGGTAACTACCGTTTAATTCAAATTGAATCTGTTTTTCGGCCATAATGCCGACTTGTATTTCGGGTTGTGTGTTCATTCTTACAAAATAAATGTGCGATTTCCAGCGGACCCCATCCCTAAAGGTTGGCTGTAAATCGGCGCTATTCACGATTAAGTCTTTGTTCGGTTTTAAGCTTTGAGCTTGCTCTGATTTTTCTTTCTCCCCTTAGGGCCGGGGTAAAAGAAAAATCTTCGTCAAGATTCAATATAGAGATCGTTTTTCGTTAATCATTCCGGATCTTCGCTTTTATTCGATTGAAAGCCTCATCATTCAAACTAACCTGCTTGTAAATGTCCGCTAAATCTGCTTTCGTGATCTTTTCAAAATCCTCTTTGCGCGGCAGGATGGCCAGTCCACCCATTTCAACGGATGCCGGGCTCATGAGGATTTGCTCCCTTCCTTCCCGAAAGTATTGGCAGGGACGCTGCTTTTCCCGCGGAAAGAGCAACACTTGCCATTGTGCGCCGTCGAAGTTGACCAGAACGTTCATCATCGGTTCGTCGTCAGTTTCGTTTTGTGGCAACAGTTGAAGTATTTTTTCCACCAGCAAGACGAGTTCACCTTGATCGGTCGATTGAAGAACGATCAACTTCCGCAAATAGCTTTCAGCCAATGCAAAAACTTGTGTTGATGGCAGACTGACGAGTAGTTCAGCGTTCGATTTCAATAAATCGTTCAGTTCAAGCTCAACGGGCATTGCGCCTTTTTGTCCGGCCTGAAAGTGAAAATGGTCGGGGGCTGAAGCGCCGCATTTAGGGCCGTTGTAAAAGATGGTGAATTCGGGCAACGCTTCAGCCAGCGCCAGCATATCCCGTAAACGCCCGTCAAAATGTTGCGGCACATGTTCGTAGCCAACGATGGTGAGGTGTTGCTCAAAAATAGGGTAAGGATTGACGAGAATCTCGTACTTGCCCTGAAAGTCAATTCCCAGTTGTTCTTCGGGGCGATTGGCTTTGCACAAAAAGCAGGGCCGTTCGCTAATCGATGTCCGATCGGTTTTGGCAGCCGACGACCGAATTCGTCCGGGATTGAATTGGGCAACAACCCGAAACCCATCAAAAACGAAGTTGCGTTTTTCAATGCTGCCCAAATCGGCATAGTTCTTCCGGGCAAGCTCCCAGTTGCGGGTTTGATCCTTTGTAAACCGGTCTATTTTCTTTTCAAGTTTCAATATTACAGGTGTTGAGTTATCTCTTTACTACAGAGAAAACAGGGTTCTGAACAGCGTTCACAAATAAAACGAATGACTGATCACTGCAACTTTTTCATCCTCGCCTTTAGCTCGAATGTCCGCAAGGCATCCTTGTATTGATTATGTGCGTTTTGTTTGGCAATATCAAGCGAGGCATCGGAGTTGTCTTCCCAACGGCGGCACCGGTATATTGGCTTGTAGATGCGTCCTATTTTCCAGTGGCGCGAAATGGCCAGCCCCATCGCATAGTCTTCACCATAGCTGGTATTTGGAATCCGGATTTCGCGGAAGATCGGTGTGTAGAATGCCCGTGGTGCACCAAGTCCGTTGATTCGGAGTGCATTATTGGGCCCGTTCTCCGGTGTCCATTCTTTGTGGTCAATCAATCCCGGCGGAATTTCCTCGAGTTTGAAATTACACATCTGGTAGGAGCCAATGACCATGGCACATTGCTCTTTGTGAAACGTATCAACCACCTGTTGCAGCGTCGTATCGTCGTAATACAAATCGTCGCTGTCCAATTGAATGGCAAAACGACCGCATTGCGAATGAAAGACCGCCTCGTTCCAGCAACCGCCGATACCAAGGTCGTTCCGCTCGGGCACCACGTGGATTAATCGTTCGTCCTTATAGCTTTGGAGTAATTCAGTTGTTCCGTCGGTGGAATGGTTGTCGACAATAATCAGGTTGAACGGGAAATTGCATTCCTGCGACAAGACTGAATCCACGGCATCTTTTATGGTTTTGATTCGGTTTCGAACCGGGATTACCACGCTTGCTTCTACCGGAAAACCGTCGGCAAAATCAACTTGCTGAAAGTCGGGTTTCAGAAAAGCACCGATCTTTTGCAGGTGAACGGTACAGGCCTGCTCCAGTTCAATTTGGCGTTCGCGGGCCGAGCTGGTCACGTAGTCGAACTGCTTTTCGCCCGATTTGCGGGTGTCCGTTTCCGTCATGGTAAACAGCAATTCCGGAACACGAAGAAGTTCTCCCATGCGCGAAGCAAGCAGGCGCAGTGCGTAGTAGCCCGCATGTTTCCAGTCGGCAGTTACAGCTGCTTCAAAGGTTTTCAACACATCGGCGCGGTAAAGCTGTGCCGGGCCAAAGTTGAAATCGTCGCGCAGGCTTCCTTCCTGGTAGGTAATCACCGGGTGAGCAGCAAACACGGCTTCCTTTTGCTCGTAATAATCGGCGTAAAGCATGGTGGCATCGCTGTTTTCGGCTAGTTGCAGCAACCGCTCGATGGCAAACTGACCAATACCGAGTTGACTATTCTGCAACAGCAACAAAGCGTATTCGCTTTGCGTGCGTTCCGCAATAGCTTTCATACATTGCGTGGAATAGAGCTCTTCGACCTCAATGACATCCGTCGCTTTGACTTGAACTGCTTGCGGCGCAAGTACGAAGATTGATGCGACGGACTGCGATTGACGAAGTTGGTCAATCAGGTTTTGTGTGTTTTTCTGACCACACCAGGCAACAAAAATATCTGTTTTCATGTTCGTTTACCATTTTATTGTTTCCGGCAGGGTAGCCGAACTTTCGTTATTTAAGCGGTCGAGTGCTGTCACCCGAAATTCAAAGCGTTCTTTTTTACCTTTTCGCCGTTCGAGCTTTATTGCTGTTCCGTCGGTGATCGTATAAATGGAACGGACATCGGCTTCATTCAGTTGCTCGCCGACTTTGTTTTTATAGACAATGTAACGTTTTACTTCGTCCATCTCGTTTTTGAATGCGGGTTTTTCCCACTTCAGCTTACGCCCTCTTTTATTGAATTTGACCGGTTTATTAGGCGGCAGAAAATCAATCCAGGGCATCGACGGCGTTAGAGCGGTGTAGTTATACAATTGGTGTTGCAAGGTGTCCTGAAGTCCCAACAGATTCCGTTTCAGTTGAATGGCGCTGAAGAGCACGCTGCCGTGAACGTTGGGATTCTCGCGGGTCATTTCAATTTGTTTGGGTACTTGGTTGGGATCCGTCCATTCAGGGATACTCGATTTCGCATCAATTTTGTAAAGGCCATGGCCGATATAAACATCGCGGTTGAACCCGTTTTTGCTCCACCAGTCAAGCAGTGTAATGTAGTTGACTGCCGGATGGCCGATTCGCCAGTAAAGCTGCGGAGTGACATAGTCGATCCAGCCATATTGCAGCCACTTTAAAATGTCGGCATACAAATCGTCGTAGTTTGAAACGCCGGCTTTGGTCATTGATCCGCGGGCATCTTTGTCGATATTTCGCCAAACACCAAAGGGGCTGATGCCAAATTTCACCCAGGGTTTGGTTTCTTTAATTGTTTTTGAAATCAATTGAATGGTCAGATCCACATTGTTCCGACGCCAGTCTTCCAGCTGGTCTGCGTTGAAATGCCTTGGGTTCTTGGTGAACTGAATGACATCGGGAAAGGCTTCGCCGGCCACCGGGTAAGGATAAAAATAATCATCCATGTGGATGGCGTCAATATCATAACGGGAAACCACGTCTTTTACAACCTGCACAATAAACTGGCGTGTTTCGTCCAGGGCCGGGTTGAAATACAATTTGCCGCCGTATTTGATAATCCATTCCGGATGTTTGAAGGCGATGTGCGAAGCGGCTAATGGTTCATCAGCCTTTTGCGCTACCCGGAACGGATTCATCCAGGCATGAAACTCCATGTGGCGTTTGTGGCATTCATCAATCCAAAACTTCAGGGGATCGTAGCCCGGATCTTTTCCGGGTGTTCCGGTCAGATAGCGCGACCAGGGTTCCAGTGTTGAAGGATAAAACGCGTCGGAAGTCGGACGAATTTGAAAGATGACTGCATTCAGTCCGTTTTTGACCATTAGATCAAGCAGGTCGATGGCTTCGGCTTTCTGCTCTTGAACGGTTAGCCCCGATTGCGACGGCCAGTCGATATTATTAACGGTTGCTACCCAAGCGGCCCTGAATTCGTATTTTGGCTGGTTTCGGGCTTGAACGAATGTGGCAGCACAAAGCAGCAGCGTGAGCAAGAGGGTGTATTTTCGCATCTTCAAAATGAAATTGATTTTAGTGTTCATTCGAAATAAGGACTATAAAAGGACAAAAATGTTTTGAATTTCCGGGGTTTTCAAGTTTTAGCACTACAAAAGCGTGTTGCTTGAATCAACGTAAACAAATCTAATAATATTTTATTGGACTAAAACCGGAGCGAACTCAGGAGGATGAGCTAAATTTGAGCACCTTTTCATTAAAAATTGACAGATATGATTTTGCTTGCTGATAGTGGTTCGACGAAAACAGATTGGTTGGTATCGGATGATTTCGGGGAAACCCGCCGGTTTCAAAGTTCAGGAATTAACCCGTTTTTCCGGTCGACTGACGATATCCTTGCTGAGTTGAAGCCGCTCTTTCAGGATCAACACCTACCGGTTGAGGAGATTTATTTTTACGGTGCAGGCGTTGTCAACGAGGAAAAAGCAGCCGTCATCAGGCAGGCTTTGGTTGCTTTGTTTGGCGACATTAAATGTGAAATTTCGAGCGATGTATTGGGTGCTGCCAGAGCCGCTTGCGGTCATGAACCCGGAATTGCCTGTATTATGGGCACCGGCTCGAATGCCTGTTATTACGACGGCTCAACAATTGTGAAGGGTATTCCTCCGATGGGTTTCATCTTAGGCGACGAAGGCAGTGGGGCAGTTATTGGCCGGCAGCTGATCGGCGATTATTTTAAAAATGTCATGCCGGATGAGTTGCGGACGAAGTTTTATCAGCGATTTGGGGTAGAGAAGGACGCCGTGCTGGAGCGTGTTTACCGGACCGAAAAACCGAACAAGTATTTGGCTTCTTTTACCGTCTTCTTGAGCGAAGAGGTGGAGCATTCGTATTGCAAAAAGTTATTACAAGATCAGTTTCATGCTTTTGTTAGTCGGAATGTGGTGCAAATGGTTGAAGCAAAGAACGTCCCGGTTAATTTTATCGGATCTATTGCTTACCATTTCCAGGATATTTTAAAAGACGAATTGCAAAAGAAAGGTTTGACAGCCGGTATCATTCTGAAAGAACCCATTGAAGCATTGCTGGATTATCATTTTCAACATTAATCAGATAAATCTGCGTAATCGATTGCACTGCAAATGAGCTGATTGAATATAAGCGTGTTAGATAAAAGTAAAAAACACGTTTAAAAAAGATTCACAATAGCCGCTCTTTTTCCAGAAATTAATATCTTTGCCGCCATAAACAAATGTGTTTGTGTTTCAAATCCAATTTGTTATGCGAACACAGAATCAAGTTGTGATCCGAAAAGCGATTTTCGGAAAGCCTCATGGTTTAATAGGTTTAGTTGGTTTAGGTTAGTTTCGGGAGACCGGAGCGGAAAGGCAATCGGCAGGTTGCCTTTTTTCGTATCCCCTTATTGCAGTCAATTTTCGTAAATCTTTGATTGAGTTGATGATTGATTATCCGAAATGTCTTACATTTAAGAAAGAATCGGTACAAAATATTATTTCAAACCGCCCCACAGTACCGATCTCATTTTGCTCCCGGCCAGATTTTGGCTTTAAATGTCAAACCACATAAAACCATTCTATGAAAAACAAATTCAGATTTCTTTTGAGCTTAGTGCTATTCGTTGCTTTGTTTTCCGGCTGTGGAAAAGATGATGATGAGAAGGACACGTCGAATCCGTCGAACTATTTTAAGGTTGACGGCAAGTATTATGAATTGAAAGTAGGCTACCTGCAAAACTGGGGCATGGATGAAGGTTTTTACGAAGGCTATAACACGGACTTGGTTCTCGTTTCCGACGGTTTTAGTCTCGGTGGAGAAAGCCTCGATTTATCGGGAGCAGGTGACGCGTTATATTTTGAAATGTATAGTTCCCAATCCGATCAGTTGGATGTGGGGGATTACGTCTACAGTAGTTCGGAGCCCTATCCCACCGGTTCTTTCGACTACGGTGAGTATTATATCGGTTATGACATATCGACTGATGAGTATGATGATGCCGGGTTCTTTACGAATGGGACCGTGTCTGTGAGTAAGAGCGGAAGTACTTACGAAATCACAGTCGTTTGTACGACGTCAACCGGGAAATCGGTAACCGGCTATTTTAAGGGATCTTTGACCGTTCTTGATTTAGACCTTTTTGGAATGAGTAAAGACGTGGCCGTTAAAACGAGCTTCATGAAAAATCGTCAACTTGTTCAGTAAGACTTTAAAAGATTCTTATCTCAAGGAAAGGATGCCTGTTTAAAACCCAGGGCATCCTTTTTTGTTTTGTATCTAAATTGATTGCTCATGAAATTCAGATGTGCCCGGCATACTTCCAGGTTAAACGTATTGGAAGAATTCTATACACAGGTGTTGGACCTTCAGGTTTTGGGACGTTTTGAAAACCATGCGGGCTACGATGGTGTGTTTTTGGGAAAAGAAGGAGCAGACTGGCACCTGGAATTTACGCAGTCGGCTGATTTGCCGGAGCACCAACCCGACGACGATGATCTGTTGGTTTTTTATCCCCAAACGCACGAAGCGTACGATGCTATTTTGGCGGCTATTCGCGAAGCCGGTGTGAGACTCGTTCTGCCTAAAAATCCCTATTGGCTTGAACATGGTATTTGTGTTCAGGATCCTGATGGCTACCAGTTAATCATTAGCCACCAGCGAGTGGAAGGATAAAGGTTGTCCCGAAAGCTTTTAGGGGAAGTTCAACATGACATCCTCTTGTTTTGCTTTCGGAACAAGCTTCTCTTTAAAATTCAATCCGTACAGCGTAGTCGACCGGAACAGCTTTTCCACGTTGCTTACCGGGAGTCCAGTCTTCCATGCCGTTGACGATCAATAATGCTGCGTCGTCAGTTAATTCCGACCCACTGCTCTTAAGAATTTTTACATTAGTTACTTTGCCGTTTGCCGGAACAGTAAAACCAACTGTCGCCTCGCCGTTGAGGTTTTTTCCTTCGAAGAAATTTTGGTTTTTCATTTCCTTTTTCTTCTCGGCGATGTACTTTGCCAATGCGTAGTGCCCGTCGGGATAATGAGGCATATCTTCAACAATAATAAATACCGGTTCTCCGTCCTTCGTATTCATTTCATCAGGGACCGGTGGTGGTGGAGGTGGTGGAACATCTCCTTCGTGATATTCGGTGGAGATAGCAGTGACCGTTCTCTCCATGACAAACTTCAGATTGAAAGATTTCTCTTTTTCGTCAATGGTCATTTCGTTTTCTTCGGTCTTGTAACCAACAAACGAGGCTACAAGGGCAAACTCAGTATTCGAAGGTACCTTTAGTGTAAACTTCCCTTCCATGTCGGCAACTGTTCCCAAGGATGTCCCTTTCATAACGATTGACGTGCCTGGAAGAGGTTCACCCTTTTCGTCGAGCACGATGCCTGTGATAACAGTCTCTTTTTCTGAGGTCATTGCTGTTGAAATGTCGGGCGTGGATTGCACTTGCGGACTTTCGGTAGTTTGATACTTCGGCTGTGCAAAGGCAAACAGTAGTCCGGCAACAATTGGTAGGATTAAAGCGAAACGCAAAAGCTGTTTGCGCGATGTTTTTTGTTTTTTCATCATGTTTAAACGGGTTGGGCCAAGGGCAAAGTTCAGGTTGTTCGACAAGCCGAGCACCTGCATGCCCATCAGCTGATTAACTAATAAAAGCTGATACCTGGCTGGTGATTGGCCCCGGGATAGTACACCTTGATCGGCCAGGTATTCGTGGTTCTGTTTAATGGCCTGTTCCAGTAGCCAGCTGATGGGGTTAAACCAAAAGACCAGCGTAAACAGTTCTATAACGAGCAAGTCGATCCAGTGCCGCTCACGAATGTGCACTTCTTCGTGAGTCAGGATGACATCCAAATCTTCCTGCTGGTGATATTCAGGATGAATGAAAATATGGTTGAAAAAGGAGAAGGGCACCGGAAAGTGCCGGTTCTCAACAATCGGGTAACTACCGGTTCTTCCTTTTTTATTGGTTAAGATGAGTCGGATGGGTTTGATGCTTTGGATCAGAAGGCGCAAAGCCAGTAAAAACAAGCCGGTGCAGTATATCGCAAGCAGAATTGAGGACCAGTTGAAAGCCGTTTCTGTTGGCAGTAGCTGATCTTTCGCAATTGGAGTGGTCTGTCTGAAAAGCTCGCTCCAATCTTCTGTTTGCAGGGGAGTGGCCCCCTCAACCAATACCGAATACCGGTACGGGAATAAGGCGAAGACTAGCGGGAGTAAAACAGCAGCCAGCAAATACACCCGGTTTAGGCGGAAGAAGGTTGTTTTACGTAGCAGCAGCGCATAGAACGCATAGAACAGGGCGCTACCGATGCAAACGCGTAACAAAAAAGGGATGATTGTTTCCATGGTTAACCCTCCTTTTGATTGTCGTTATTCAGTTCCTGTTCGGCTTCTTTTAAAATGGCTTCGAGGTCGGCAATGTCCAGCTGGTTTTCCCGGGCAAAGAAAGTAGCCATCTTCGGGAACGAGCCGTTGAAATAGTTCTTCAGCAAAGAGCTGAACTGGAATTTCGTGTAGTCGGCTTTACTAACGGCGGGAAAGAAGAGATTCGTGTTGCCAATCTTTTTCCGGCTCACAAAGCCTTTTTTCTCCAGTACGGTGAGAACCGTTGCAACGGTTGTATAGGCCGGTTTGGGATCGTCAAACTGATCAACAACGTCTTTAACGATCGTTTCTTTCAGTTTCCACACGTATTGCATCACTTGCTCTTCTGCTTTGGTCAATTGAATCAGTTCCATCCGTCTAAATTTAAATTCTACTACAAATATAGTAGATGTATTTCGAATTCATACTATGTTCTTAGAATAATTACTATAAAAATAGTAGAATAGGTATGAAATCGTTAGAAATCAGTGTTCTTTTACGGTCGGGAGTGTTTGTTTTCTTGTAGAATACATTATGTTAGCTTTTTGAAACGATTTTTTTGCGTGAAAGCCTGTTCTTATTTCCACGCAGGGCCTTCGTGGCTTCAGGGCATCCGGGAAACAGGCAACAAGATCTGGTTGCCTGCTAGATTTCGTTCAGAATCTTCTTGGCTTTCACAACAGAACTAACTTCTTCGAACCGCAGGCTCAATTTATCCATCTTTTCTTTCATCCGGCATTTCCCCGGATTGCTTTGTACAAAAGCCAGTACTTTTGTAAAGGCCTCGGATTGATAATAGGGCGATTGTTGGTCGGCAACGAAATAGCAAATCATCTTTTTGTTCTTCAAAATAATTCGTTCAATACCGAGTTCAATGGCGACCCAACGCAGGCGGACAACCTCGAGGAGTTCAAGACTGGGTTGAGGGAGTTTCCCAAAACGGTCGGCTAAACTTGCTTCAAATTGCTGCAGGTTTTCTTCATCTTCCATGCTGTCGAGTTGCCGGTAGAGCAGCATGCGTTCCGACACACTTTGAATGTACGAATCGGGAAACAGCAATTGCATGTCGGTGTCGATTTGGCAATCGTTGGTGAATTTATTTTGCAGGAAGGCTTTTCCGGCAGCTGCCGTTTGTTCTTCCTCAAACAGGTCTTTGTATTCGGTTTGCTTCAATTCCTGAATCGCTTCGTTCAGAATGCGGTGATAGGTTTCATAACCAATATCAGCGATGAAGCCGCTTTGCTCGGCTCCCAGCAAATCTCCGGCTCCGCGAATATCCAGGTCGCGCATGGCAATGTTGAACCCACTGCCGAGTTCGGAGAACTCTTCAATGGCCTGCAATCTTTTGCGCGCTTCAGTACTTACCAGAGAAAGGGGTGGTGTGAGCAGGTAACAGAAAGCTTTTTTGTTCGATCGTCCAACGCGACCGCGCAACTGGTGCAAATCGCTCAATCCAAAGTTTTCGGCATGGTTAATAATGATGGTGTTGGCATTTGGAATGTCCAGCCCGGATTCGATAATGGTGGTCGCAATCAGCACATCCTGCTCACCATTGATAAAGTCGAGCATGATTTTTTCGAGTTTCGGCCCTTCCATTTGTCCGTGTCCAACGACTGTTTTTGCACCGGGAACAATGCGTCGAATAGTCGCTTCGACCTCATAAATATTTTGCACGCGGTTGTGGATGAAGAAAACCTGGCCGTTTCGGGCCAACTCGTAATTGATGGCATCGCGAATCAGATCTTCATTGAAACCGTGTAGTTCTGTAATAATGGGGTAGCGGTTGGGTGGAGGCGTTTGAATAATCGACAGGTCGCGTGCACCCATCAACGAGAACTGTAAGGTTCGCGGAATTGGAGTCGCTGTCAGGGTCAGGGTATCAACATTCACCTTTAACTGCTTCAGCTTTTCTTTGACTGTCACTCCAAATTTCTGTTCCTCATCGACAATTAGAAGCCCAAGATCGTTGAACTTCACATCTTTGCCGATCAGTCGGTGGGTACCAATTAAAATATCGACATTCCCCGCTTCAACTTCTTTTAAAATCTTTCTGACATCACCGGTTGGCCGCAGTCGGCTGATGTATTCCACCTTAACGGGGAAATCTTTCAACCGGTCGGAAAAGGTTTTGAAGTGCTGTAAAGCCAAAATGGTTGTCGGAACCAAAACGGCGACCTGTTTGCTGTCGGTAGCTGCTTTAAAGGCTGCGCGAACAGCAATTTCAGTTTTACCAAAACCAACGTCGCCGCAAACCAGGCGGTCCATCGGAATGTGGCGTTCCATATCTTCTTTGACAGCCTGTGTTGTTTTCAACTGGTCGGGGGTATCCTCAAAAATGAAGGAAGCTTCTAGCTCATCCTGTAAATAGGAATCAGGGGCAAAGGCAAAACCTTTTTCCTGCCGGCGCTTGGCATAGAGCTTAATCAGATCCCGGGCAATATCTTTAACCTTGTTTTTGGTGCGCTCTTTCAGTTTTTGCCAGGCACCGCCACCCAGTTTGTTGACTTTCGGTTCGAGCCCTTCTTTGCCTTTGTATTTCGAAATGCGGTGCAGCGAATGAATGCTGACCAGCAACATGCCGTTATCGCGGTACACCAGTCGGATGGCTTCCTGCATTTTGCCGTTCACCTCGGTTTTAACCAGTCCCGCAAACTTCCCGATTCCATGGTCGATATGGACCACGTAGTCGCCGGGGTGCAGTTTATTCAGTTCTTTAATGGTGATACTTTCGCGCTGATCTTTCCGGGTCTTAATTTTGAAACGGTGGTAACGTTCAAAAATCTGGTGGTCGGTGTAGCAACAGATCTGTGCGTCGTGATCAACAAAGCCTTCATGCAAGGTGAAATTCAGATCGGTAAACTTCACGTTCAGTCCCTGATCGTCGAAAATGGCATGCAAGCGCTCAATCTGCTTTTCGCTGGTCGACAGCAGGTAGTTTTGGTAACCATTGGCCAGGTTCTGCTGCATATTTTCAGCCAGCAACTGGAAATTTTTGTTGAAGATTGGTTGAGGCGAACTGTTAAATTCGAACACGGCATCGGCGTCGAAATTGGTCCGGCTTCCGGTAGCGATCAGCTTAAACTGAAGCGCTTTTTCGCGAAACTCCGCGCCGGTTATGATTCTTCCCTGAATATCCTCGGGAACATTTTCGGCTTGAAGTGCCTGCGAGTGGCTGTTTTCGATTAACTCACTGATCAGTTCCAGGTCGTTAAAAAAGAGGATGCTGTTTTCAGGAACGAAACTCAGAAAATTGTCTCGCAGCTCGTTGTCGAGTCCACTTTGAATGTTGGGAATGATGACAATTTTCGACAGTTGCTTCTTCGAATTCTGACTTTCAATATCGAAACTCCGAATCGAATCCACATCGTCGCCAAAGAAATCGAGGCGATAAGGGTCTTCATTCGAAAACGAATAAATATCGACCAGGCTCCCCCGAATGGAATACTGACCGGGTTCAAAGACAAAGTCAACCCGTTCGAAACCATATTCAAACAACACATCATTCAAAAACTCGATTGACAGCTTGTCGCCTTTGTTGACCGCAAAGCTGTTTGACGCAAGTGCTTCGCCGGTAATGACTTTTTCAACCAGCGCTTCAGGATAAGTTACCAGGTTAACCGGGTTGCCTTCGCGAATCTGGTTCAGTACTTCAGTACGTAAAATGATATTCTCCTGCTCCAGGTGTTCGTGCTGAATAGCGCGTTTGTAGGAGCTGGGGAAGAAAAGTACATTCTCGCCGGTTTGCAGGTTGTTCAGATCATCAAAGAAGTAGGCAGCCTCTTCCCGGTCGTTTAAAATATAAATCGCGACCTGTTGCTGATTCTCTGCCAGAACAGAAGCAAAAATGGTTTTCAGGGAACCCACCAGTCCATGCAGATGAACTTTGGCTTGGGGGGCTTGAATGCTTTCCAGTACACTTTTGAAAGCCTGGTGATCCTGATAAATTTTCCGAAATTCAATTAAGTCCAAAGTACAATAATTTGCCGCCAAAGATACAAATTAGTTCGGTTGAACTGGTGTAATCCTTTCGCTTTGGTGGCGGAGTTAATATTCGAATCTGACAGGCTGTCAGCGAAAAGAATGGCATAATAATTGAAGTATGCAGATATCTAAATATTTAATTCGAAACAATCATGCTACACACAAACTTAAAACACGTCTTGTCCAAAGAGGAACATCAAAAGTTGATCTCTGAAAATGAAAATGTGATGATCTGTTGTGGCCGGATGGGACCCATGTGCATCCCGGTATATGCAGCGATGACTGAGTTGGAAAACGAATACGATCAGGTAACTTTTGCGGATATGGAATTTGACATTCCGGATGCGGCAGTCATTCGTAATGCGCAGGAATGCCGTGGTTTTATGGGTTTGCCTTTTGTTGTGTATTATAAGAATGGGAAGTTGGTGCATGCCACCAGCAGTATCCAGCAAAAAGGGCAGGTTGAAAAAATATTGAAAGAAAAGCTTTTAAAATAAATCTTGAATTGACAGAAGCTTGCTGTAAATAACAACAGTAGTTATCTGGGTTTAATTGTTTTGTAGTAGTGAAAGGTTGCTCTCCGGGGCAGCCTTTTTGCATGATTTCCCCCCAACGCTATTCCCTTTCGGTTATAATCGTTGGTTCCTCAATACCCAATAAAGTCCCTTTTGATTCGATTTCATTTCAGAGAGAAATAGCTGAACCAGGATGTTCTCCAGAGATGATAGGATTCCCCACCACAACGTGAAATAGTAAAAGGCCGGGAAAAAGCCGATTGTAAACAGCACAAGAAAGAACCCGCCTTGAATATAGCCACCTATTTTCCAGGAATAAAGGTGCAAACTTGACACCCGTTTGAATTTTATCAGAGACAAAATATCTGTCGAGAAAAACAGGACAATTAAAACGATGAAGCTGGTCATATAAGGATTAAATTCCTGCATCTTGAAGACAAATATGCCGGTGACCGCAAGAATATAGGTTCCTACATCTGCGATTGAATCGAGTCGGGCTCCGATTTCGGTCTTTTGGTTGAACGTGCGGGCGATGAAACCGTCGAGCGCATCGGTTACAAGGTTGATCACGAGAAACACGACAAAGAGGCGTTCGTCGTGGTGTAAGGCCAGGTATAATACAAAAGGAAACGAAGCCAACCGGTAAAACGACAGGACATTCGGTACGGTCAGCAGTTTTTTGTCGATCATAGGGGGAGATTTAGTTAATAAACCGGTAACGAGAAAACCCGCTCAAAAGTTACCTCCGGAAAGTGTACTGCAGCCATAAAAAAGAGACAGCTCCTTAAACGAGGAGCCCGATCACCGGAATGAGGCCATTGGCCACTCCGGTTTTAAGCTCAGGAAAGAGTCGGTTTTAGCGGCTCTTTCCTGAGCCTGCTTTTACAACAATCGAATCCGCACACCGCCATTAACGACAAAACCATCTGTTGGTGCCCAGATGTCGGGAAACACCGGGTTATTGTACGGAGGCAAAACCAACGGCTCGAAATCGGTCTGCTTGGTGTCGCCAAAGTTTTCAAAATTCAGGAAGACTGAGAACTTCTCAAAATGGCGCATGACCATAAATCCCATGACCCAATAGTTTGGTTTGCGGTCGTAAGCTTCGTCGTACTGCCAGCCGGTGTAGTAAAGCTCATAGCCAATCGACCATTTTTCTTCCTGATCAAACATCAAAACCGCCCCGGCGCTGTGCTTGGGAGTCAATGGCTTCTGGTTGTTCAGGTTGTCGTATTTCAGCTTTGTATTGTTTAGCGCGTAATTCACAAACAGCTTGAAGTCGCTGTAAGTGAACTTCAGGTTCGTTTCGAAACCCGAGCTCAGGATATTACCATCGGCATTTTCAAAATAAGAATCGTTGTTGGTGCCATCGCGCAGTACCAGTGCGTCCTTTAGCTGGGTGGCAAAAAACAATTGGTTAATCGAGAAGGTCAGTTTATCGAAGAACGCGGTGCGGTAGTTCAGGTCGAAGTTTCCGCCAATCGACCGTTCTGCTTTGGCGTTCTCGTTATTCAATAGTTGAATATTCCGGTAATACAAACGCTCGGCATCCTCGGTGAAAATGGTTGGCAGCTTGTAACCCAACGCACCTCCAAGTCGCATGGTCAGTTTGTCCGTCGCTTTATAAAGCAGCGAGGCTCGTGGCAACACAAACGATCCGAAATCGAAATCATAGTCGTAGCGGAGTCCACTCTCGAGGGCTGTCTTTTCATTGAAATCGGTGGTGTTTTGCACGAACGCACCCACGGTGTTATGGGTGTAACTTCGATCCTCATTATTGCCCAGCAGGTCCTCGTCAAACTGCTCGAAATAGTGGTTGGCTCCCAATTGCCAATCCGAATCTTCACCTTTCCGCAGGGTGTACAAGAGCTCGGTAAATCCCGAAAGTTGATTGCCTTTAAATTGGTAATCCGGAATCTGCAGGTCGCGATCGAAATAAGTCACGCTGTTTTTTAGGCTGAAGCTGCTTTTGTCTTTTTGGTTGAGGAACTGGAACTGCGTTGAGAAACGCTTCGACTCGTTGGCTTCGGTAAACACATGATCAGTGTCCGGGTTTTCTTTGATTACCTGCATGTCGCCACCGGTGCGGTCGTCCACGTTGGCATTCACCCCAAACTGGATCGTTGCATTTGGATTCAGGTAGAAATAAAGTTTCGGATTCAGACTGAATGACTTGGCTTTGGGAATATTGGAGAACCCATCCTCATCGGCATCATAAGCCGACTGCCGGCTGGCAGAACCGTAAACGGAGACACCGATGTGGTCAAACTTTTGCGCATAAAACAAATTCCCGGTTGTTCCTTTGGCATTGGTCTGGTTAATCATTACTGACAGATCAGCTTTCTCTTCCGGCTGAATAGAGATCAGGTTAACCAATCCGGCAATGGCGCCACCGCCATATAAGGTCGAATTACTTCCTTTGATCAACTCAACCTGCCTTAAATCCAAGGGGGGAATTTGCATGATCGACAAGCCACCCGCAAAACCTCCGTAAAGCGGAAAGCCGTCTTTCAGGATTTGTGTGTAGCGACCATCAAGTCCCTGAATCCGGATACTCATGTTCCCCGAACTTAAAGAGGTTTGTTGCATTTGCACACCGGTTGTTTCGCTGAGCAGCATGCCAATGTTACTCGAATTCATCGCTGCCTTTTCACCCAGCTCTTCGCCGGTAATGGCTTCAATTCGTGTCGGGATATCTTCGATGGTCCGGGACGATCGGGTGGAGGCAATCACCACTTCTTCGATTTCTTCACCTTCTTCCAGTTCAACTTCGAAGGTGTGGCCATTGTCGGCCGGAAAATGAAGAACCAGCTGTTGCGCTTCGTAACCGATAAAGCTGATTTCAACCGTCGTCTTGCCGTCCGGAAGATTGTTCAGTTGTGCTTTCCCCGATTCATCGGTTACGGTTCCGGTTGTTGTTCCTTTCAACACAATGTTGGCCCCGACGAGCGGATTCTCATCTTCGTCGCTAACAATAAAGTTGACGGTATTTTGGGCGTACGAAGCCAAAGAGGCTAAAATGGCCAGTACAAGCAAGAGTTTTCTCATAGATGGTTGTTTAATTGAAGGGCTAAAAATACGACGAATTGAAATGCAACAGGATTGCAAATTTACCGGCAATCGGCGCAAATCCCTTTGATCACGTAATTGGCGCTTTCAAAATTGAAGCCTTCCGGTAAAACCGGTTGCTCAATCAGGTGGTCTTTTAAACAGGTTGTTTGTCCGCATTTCGTGCAGTAGAAATGGGCATGCAGATCGCCCAGGTTACAGGAACAGCCTTCGCTGCACAAAGCGAATTTCGTTGCACCGGTTCCGTCATCAATTTTGTGGATGATGCAATTTTCCTGGAAGGTTTTCAATGTTCGGAAGACGGTCGACCGGTCGACATGACCGAGTTGTTGTTCAATCTCGAGCAGGCTGATCGCTTGCGGATTGTTGCGCAGAATATCCAGTACCAACTGCCGCATGGCAGTGGGCTTTATATTTTTTTGTTCCAGTAGTTCGGCTGCTGATCCTAGCATAAATAAAAACAATTAGGCGGTCATGTTCATTAAGAACACGGCTTCTCTGCAGATTGTTCCCTTTGTTTACAGGAAACAAAAATAACGAGGCTTCGAAAGGCTAGGGGATAAACGGTTTTCCAAGAATCAGCTTATCTCCCGACAGGTCCACTTCGAACAAATGGGGAACACGGTGATAGCGGCCATCGATCTCCTTGTGACTGTGGATGCACATCAGTAATTTGCCATCAAGGGTTTTGAAAAGCATGCCGTGTCCATAATTGGGCGGTGTGATTGGTTCCGGCTCCTGAATCCAGGGACCATCCAGTGTTCCGCTTTCCGAGTAAGCTACTCCTTGTGTGTACACATCGTAAATCCAACTGGTCCAGATCATCCCCAGACGACCGGTTCCGGTGTGAAATAGAAAGGGCCCGTCGGTTACCTTGTTAGGCTTGTCGTTGCCATCGGCATCTTTTTCGCGGCTCCAGGGCGAATCGCTCGCACGGAACAACAGTTTTCCTTTGCCAACCGATCCGCTTAAATCAGGTTTCAGTTCAATTTTCTCAATGGTACCGTTCCCGTTTTGCAGCCACTCGTAACAATACACCATGTACGGTTTGCCATCGGTGTCGACCCAAAAAGTGCCGTCGAGGGTTGGTTTGTCGGCTGGCAAATAAATGGAATCAGCCATTGGCACATACGGACCATCGGGCTTGTCGCTCACCAGGATGTGGCTGGCCCGCCGTTCGATGACATTTCCGGCAACAGTATCAATCGTCACGGCCCGATTGGTGAAGGTGGCGAAGTAATAATAGTTGTCGTTGTACCGGTGAAGTTCCGCTGCCCAGATCATGGGCTTGGGACCCATCCACGAGGTGGAGTCGGTTTGCGTGACGATGAAAGGACCTTCCCATTTTTTCAAGTCCTTACTTTTCCACATTCGGCCACCGGTTCCGGTCATGTAGTAGCTTTGGCTTGCCGAGTCGGCTAAGATAAAGGGATCGCTTAGCCGGATTGAATCCAGCGAGGTGAATTTCGTATCGTCGGTTGAGGCTGGTTTCTTCGATGTTCCGCAGCTTGCAACGATGATTGCTGCAAAAAAGGCGGCTATAAATGATTTGAATGGACTCATGAATTTAAATTGTTTTCAGTTTTTAATGAAGTCGTTTTTTGCTTAATCCTCTTTCCGGTTGCTTAACGCCGGCGGAACCAAATGTTGTTTGAAAAACGCGTATAGTGCGGTTAAGGAGGCTTCTGTTTGCGGAATGGCGTGACCGGTTCCGTAGTCGATCAGGCTGGAAGTGGGAACGCCCAGCGAGTCAAGTTTGGCTTTCAGATGTGCCACCTGGTCCTGGTAGTAAATTTCATCGTCCGTATTATAGAAGAACAGCACCGGCGCAGTAGCCGATGTCTCAACAAGATATTCAGAACCCATGGTTTTCCAGTGTTGGTAGTTGTCTGCGAGTGGACCCCAAACCCACGGGCAACGGGCTTCCATGTTTTTGTCTCCATCGTCGCTGGCATCATAGATTAAGGTATAGTCGAAAACGCCCGGACCGAGCGCAGCTGCCTGTACATCGTCGGAAGTACCAATATTGAAGCCCGCATTTTCAAACTGGGGAACAGTACGGTCGCCAATAGCCATTGAACCGGCAGTCGATCCGCGGGAGAAACCAAAAATGCCGATCTTTCCGGAGAGCCCCAGCTGGTCGCCCCAAACACGTAACGTACGAATAGCTGACTTTACCTTTTGAGCAGCATCAGGGTTGGTTTCGTACGATTTGTAGGCATCGTTCGGACCATCCTTCGGCTTGCCTTTTCCCCACGAACAATATTTGGGATGATCGGCAATGGCCCAGGCAATTCCATTTGCCGGTGCTCCTTCCAAAAACGAATCGTTGAACCCGGCCAGGGTATAATCCAGTTTCAACCGCTGATTCTGATTGGCTGCCGTGAGCATCTTTTTATCCGAGTCCCAGGTGGCATAGCTGTTACTGTACGAAAAGGACAAAATAACCGGCACGGCCACTGATGGGTTTGCCGGGTAAACAAGGTCCATGTACAAAGAGTCGCCAACAGTGTATTCGGCCGGCGTATTATAAACGGTTGGATCGTCTACAAAATAAGGAACGTCACGGGCCAGCCGGTAGCCTTCAAAAAGGACGTACGAGCGGTAATGCGAACAATCGCTGTACCCGCAAAATGATCCGGCGGCTATCGAGTCGTTAATGGCGATAATGTCTTTGTTGATCGTTGGCGCAATGGCTTTCGCATGATGGGCGTAATCCAATTCAATAACCCGATAGCCTTGTGAAAGCAGCCAGGCAACATCTTCGTCGTTACTGTTTTTCCCGATTTTCTCAAAGCCCAGGTTCTCCAGGTAGACAACCGTCATTGGATTGCCGTCATAATCGAGCGCCGGCGACTGCGCATCTGTTGCCGTAACGCGAATCTCTTCTCCGGTTGCTTCATTGGCCCGGTTCCCCGTTGAGGCCGTACAGGCAACCGGCAGGAACAGGACTAACATGAATGATCGAAGGCGGGAGATTAGTGGCTGTGACTTTTGTTGATTGGTCGAATTTTTCACGGTTTGTTTTTTTATTAGATTGCAGAATCAACAAAAATAAGAGATTTCACTGCTGTTCCTATTCTTTAGCGAAGTTAAACACACCACCGCCTTGTTTTAGAATCATTGTTTTTTCGGTCGGATTAAATTCCATAACCACGCCTGCCTGTGCAAACTCAAATTTATCTTTTGCCGTGGCTTCGAGCGGGAAGGAGGCTTGTCCGGTTGCCTGGGCAATCAGCTTATCGTCTTTTAGGCTGATGGTAATTTTCATCGGAAGTTGAGCGGAAGCATACACCCCGACATATTGATCCAGATCTTCCGCTTGAGCGTCGTAAGTTGTGAACACAGGCAGTTCAAAGGGCTTATTATAGGCGGCACTCAATACAGCGATCGAAATATCATTGTTGTTCATGCTGCTGCCGTTCGACGTTAAGGCATAAGAAACATTACCGTCGGGGAAGTGGGTGAAAAGCGAGGTAAATCCATCAATCCCTCCGGTGTGGCCAAATCCCTTTTTGTCGTAAAACGGAAACTGAAAGAGTCCAAAGCCGAAGCCATCGGTCATGGTTTCCATTTGTTCCAGGCTTTCGCTGGTGAGCAGTTTTCCACCAAACAAGGCATCGCTGAACCGGACCAAATCGCTTGGCGTCGAAACAATGCTGCCGGCCCCCATCGGAATAGACAGATCTGTTTCTTCTTCAAGCTTCCAGCCGTCGCCGGGCTTGTACGAGTAACACTCGTTGTTCGACGGATCTATTTTCCCGCCAAAGAAGGTGTTTGTCAGTCCGAGCGGTTTTGTAATGTATTTTGTCAGCAGATCAGCGTACGGTTCGCCATCGATTTTCTCGAGGATGTAGCTCAACAATACAAAATTGGAATTGCTGTAGGCCGCTTGCGATCCCGGTTCAAAATCACTGCCACCCTTTGCGATGATCTCCACCATTTCCGCTTCCGATTTGGCTTCGCTATTCCAATCCAGGTAGCTTTTTTCGTTGGTGAAATTGTGAATCCCGCTTCGGTGACTCAGCAAATAGCTGATCGTTATTTTGTTTGCATTCTCAATAGCCGGGAAGTAAGTCTCAATGGTCGCATCCAAATCCAATTTGTGGGCTTCCACCGTTTTCATCACCAAAACGGTTGTGAAGGTCTTCGAGATCGACCCGATGCGGTATTTCGAATCCGGATTTGCTTGAATCCCGTTTGACACATCCGCAAAACCAATGGCTTTGGTATACAGCAGTTGTCCATCTTTCGACAAGGCCACGCTCCCCATGAACTTGTTGTTCGCGTTAAGCACGTCAAAATACTGATCGAGCTTTGCTTTATCGAATTCCTGGGCAAATGCGAGTTGGCAGAGTAGTCCAACGACCAGGGTAAGTAGAATCTTGATTTTCATTTTGGTTTATTTTTTTGATCCTCAATTTACATAAACCTATCAAAAGATAGATCCCTGTTAATCTTATTTGTTTTCGATCTGAATAAAAGGATGGACGGATAGGGAAGACAGACGGTTTTACGGGAAGAGGATCTTTTTATAAGGAATAATTCTCCTTATATAGAGAATATAATTCCTATTATAGGGATTATTAGATATTTACTGGAGAATATTAATCATACATATATGAATAATAGGAAGGATTAAGAGAATAAACAGCATTTCAAACAGAGGATCAGGAATTTGTAAGAGAATAAATGGCATTTTTTGGAGACTATCCGGAATTTGCAAGAGAATAACAGGCATATATAGGAGATTAGACAGCCGATATTTGGGAGTATTCAGCATGTTCTTAAGAGGGTTAGGCTGAATTGAAGGCTTAGTTCTCCTGTTCTACAGCAGGATCGCTTCAAATTACGGGCAGACTCTTTCGTAAGAGTTGCTTGATTGCTGTAACTTGTTGAAAAAAGGAGAACCATGAAGCGACCGAATCAATTAAGCCATCAGACTATAGGGTTGATATCTGGTAAAATGGCCGAGCAGGGCCTGAATCAGACCCAGCTGGCCCGTAAAATGCAGCTTACGGCGAGTGCTGTGACCAAAATCGTCAATCAGGGACGGGCGGTAACTCTCGATCGACTGTTTAGTTTGTCGGTGGCCTTGCAATACAATTTCTTCGAAGAAATAAGTCGGCAGCAAGAATTGCAGAACCTGGAAGGACCGCCCGCGGGGCAGCACGTGAGCAGCTTACAACAACAAGTGACCGAGCTGAGTGAACGCATACACGACCTGGAAGTGGAAAACCGGACGTTGCTGGCCGTTTTACAGCAGTCGAAAGGATAGGCGCGTTTTTAACGGTTTGGCGGGGCGCATCCACTGGGTTTCCTGTTGTTTTTTTGCGACAGCCGGAACTTTCAAGTTTCTGCGCTTCCGAAAATTCCGGGCTTGCGCGTGCCAAAGTCCCGAAAAGCCCTTAACTTTGATAGAAAATTAATCAGCTATACGTTATGAGAAAGCTTATCTATTTATGTGCACTTGTTTTGACCATCGTTTCTTGTCAGCAAGGTAAAATCAAGCAAATGCAGGCCACCCAGGATAGCCTGGCGCAAGCTGCTGTTGAAAAAGATTCTGCTATCGTCAACTTCGTTTCTGCGATGACTGCCATCCAGGATAACCTGGATTCAATCAAACAGATGGAAGATATTGTTCGCATTGAATCGGCTAAGGTCAGCGAGGGAAAACCCAGCGACAAAGATCACATTCTGAGCGATATTGAAATTATTCATCAGCTCATGATCGAGAATAAAGAGCTGATTAATAAACTGCAGAAACAGTTGGGAAGTTCCAATGCCAAAGTTGCCCAGTTGCAAAAGGCCATTGTGGTTTTGAACCGGCAAATTGAGCAAAAAGACGCGGACATTGCCGAGCTTAATACGCAAGTTGAGCAGTTACACCTGGATATTACAGGACTGAACACCCGCATTGATGAAATGACTGCAGAGGGCTTGCGTAAGGATGAAGTGTTGCAGGAAAAAACATCGACCATCGAATCGCAAACGATTGCCATTAATACGGCATTCTATGCTTTTGGCAGTCAAAAAGAATTGATTGAAAATGATTTGGTGGAGAAAGCCGGTGGCTTTTTAGGCATTGGTAAAAGCTTGAAAATGAAAGAGGATTTCAATCGGGCTTATTTCACAGAGATTGATATCCGCGAATTTTCGAGCCTGGAATTGCACGCTAAAAAGGCAAAACTGGTGACTACTCATCCGGCTGGATCGTACCATTTTGAAGGAGAAGATGTCGTTGAATCGTTGGTGATTGACGATCCACAGGAGTTTTGGAGAACATCTAAATTCCTGATTGTTGTTGTGGATTAAACAGACAAGCTGTTAAAATAAAAAGTCCGCTATTCGGTTCGAGTAGCGGACTTTCTTTTTAGTACGTAAAGGCCAGGCGTTTGCCCCGAATATTGTCTTCAATGTGTCCCCGGTCGTAAGCCAGCTGACCATTGATAAATGTTTTTGATACTTGTGTCGTGAATTTGGTTCCTTCGAAAGGCGACCAGCCACATTTGTAAATGATGTTTTCCGGGCAAACAACCCATTCTTTTTGTGGGTTGACTAAAACCAGGTCGGCATAATAACCTTCGCGAATGTAGCCGCGGCGGTCGATCCGGAATAAGTCGGCCGGTGCATGGCACATTTTCTCAACAACCCGTTCAGCGGTGATCTTGCCTTGTTTGGCAAATTCTAGCATGGCTGTTACCGAATGTTGCACCAATGGTCCGCCGGATGGCGCTTTGAAGTAGGGATGCGATTTTTCGTCGAGCGTATGCGGCGCATGGTCTGTCGCAATCACATCAATTTTATCCAATAACAGGGCTTCCCATAAGGCTTTTTTATCGTCGGCCGATTTCACGGCAGGGTTCCACTTAATGCGGGTGCCGTAAGCAATGTAATCCTGCTCGTCGAACCACAAGTGGTGTACACAAACCTCGGCTGTAATCTTTTTATCTTTTACCGGTCCGGGTTGAAAGAGCGACATCTCATCAGCCGTAGAAATATGCAACACATGCAGCCGGGTATCGTACTTCGATGCCAGCTCAACAGCTTTCGACGATGATTTGAAACAAGCCTCGGCACTTCTGATTTTCGGGTGGCGCGAGATCGGTACAATCTCGCCGTATTTCTGGCGGTAAATTTCAATGTTGCGTTTAATGATGGCTTCGTCTTCGCAGTGTGTTGCCACCAATGTTGGTGCATGTTTGAAAATTTCGGACAGTGTTTCCTGGTCATCTACCAGCATGTTCCCGGTTGATGAGCCCATGAAAACTTTAATTCCGCAAATTTTTGTCGGGTCGGTTTTCAATACTTCATCCAGGTTGTTGTTGGTTGCTCCCATGTAGAAGGAATAGTTCACTGCGGAAACTTCGGCTGCGCGAACGTATTTTTTCTCCAGTTCCGCCTGGGTTGTTGCTTGCGGATTGGTGTTGGGCATTTCCATATATGAAGTTACACCACCGGCTAAAGCTGCCCGCGATTCAGTGGCAATTTCACCTTTGTGGGTCATGCCTGGTTCGCGAAAGTGAACCTGATCATCAATCGCTCCCGGAATCAACCAGCGTTCCTCTGCATCAATTAACTCGGCATGTTCCAGTTGAGATTCAGGAAGATCTCCCTTGAAAACTTTGGAGATGAATTCACCTTCAATAATAACTCCTCCCCGGAAACGCATCCCTTCGTTAATGACGATTGCGTTGTGGATGATGGTCTGCTTCATATAAGTTGGTTTTTATACATAATTACGATTAGAAAATCAAAAAGGCTACATTCCTGCAGCCTTAAGCAAATATTTTAGGTGTTTTGTTCACGAACTTGGTTGATTACGAAATTTTACTTTTCTGAGGCTCATAATGTTTGAACCAACTTCTGAGCTTCATTTTCAGAATACCCCAAAGTGCTTCGTTGAAAATACCACCGCTCATTTTAGAGCTTCCTTCCTGGCGATCGGTGAAAATAATGGGCACTTCAGTTAAGGTGAACCCATGTTTCCAGGCGGTAAATTTCATTTCTACCTGAAACCCGTATCCCTTCAGCCGAATATCATCCAGGTTGATCGATTCCAGCACTACCCGGCGGAAACATTTGAATCCGGCGGTGGTGTCCATGACCTTCATGCCGGTTACCATTCGCACATAAACCGATGCGAAATAAGACATCAGCACGCGGCCAAGAGGCCAGTTGATCACATTGATTCCTTTAATATAGCGGGAGCCAATAGCGACATCGGCACCTTCTTCTTCGCAGGCTTTGAGCAGTTTTTCCAGGTCTTCGGGATTATGCGAAAAGTCGCAATCCATCTCGAAAATATAGTCGGCGCCATGCTCCAATGCCCACTTAAAACCAGTTAAATAGGCGGTACCTAAACCTAATTTTCCTGGGCGTTGCAATAAATGAAGTTTATCCTTAAATTCAACCTGCAACTTTTTGACAATTTCAGCCGTTTTATCAGGTGAATTGTCATCAAGAACTAATATTTCGAAAGGGGTAGATAACGAGAAAACCTTGCGGATCATCCGTTCGATGTTTTCCTTTTCGTTATAGGTGGGAATGATTACCAGATTTACTTTCACGTGAAGTTTCCATTTTGTTCTATGCGAATTTAAACTTTTTGAGCATATCTGGATAAACGCATCGGAATATTTTTAGAGGTCTTGTTGTCGAAATGACAGGCATGGTGTTATGATATCGTTAAAATGATACCATAAAATGATTAGTAGTTTGCAGGGTGCATTATTCTTGTAAATTTTGTAACAAAAAGAAACCGAGATCAAATCTGTTTACGCGGGAGAAGTATGGAATTTAAATGCAAGAAAGCAGGAGATGAATGTTATGGCGTAAAGGAGCTAACCCTTTTGTCCGAAATCAGTCAACGGCTCATTCAGAGTAAGGAGCTTAAAAATGATTTGTCGGTAATTCTGGAACTTTTAGTGAAGAACCTGAACGCAGAACGAAGTTTTCTGACGATTTTCAACAGGCAAAATTCAACCATTTATATTGAAGCAGCGTATGGCTATAGTTCAGCGCAGCAGGCCAGGGGAAAATACGATTTAGGCGAAGGAATTATTGGACGTGTTGTTGAGTTAGCGAGACCGATTGTGGTCGACAAAATATCACAGTCAAGTTTGTTTCTGAACAAGACACAACAGGATTTAAAATCAAAAGACGGCGAGGAGTTAACTTATGTCTGTGTTCCGGTTATGGAAGAAGGACAGGTGACAGGTGCGCTAAGTATGATTCGATTGTACAATCCGTTTATTACCAAAACCGAGAACCTTTATTTGCTGTCGGTTATTGGTGGCCTTGTTTCACGTGTTGTCAGCTCCAAACAAGAACAAGTCGAAGAACTTGAGGTATTGCGTCAGAAAAATAAGGAATTGGAAAGTAAATTGAATGACGGACAGCGGCCAGTTAATATTGTCGGTAATTCGGGAAAAATGCGCGATGTGTATTCCCTTGTCAATATGGTAGCTGAAACGAATTCAACAGTATTAATACGGGGAGAGAGTGGTATTGGTAAAGAATTGATTGCCGATGCGATTCATTATTCCAGCAAACGCGCAAAAAATAGCTTTGTAAAAGTAAACTGTTCAGCGTTGCCCGATTCGTTGATTGAAAGCGAATTGTTTGGTCACGAAAAAGGTGCTTTTACCGGAGCTGATAGTCGTCGGAAAGGACGTTTTGAACTGGCCGATGGCGGCACAATATTCCTGGATGAAATCGGAGATATTCCGTTGTCGACCCAGGTTAAAATTTTGCGAATTCTGCAACAGCGGGAATTTGAGCGGCTTGGAGGAACTGAAACCATTAAAGTTGACGTTCGGATTGTTGCTGCTACGAACCGGAAACTTGAAGAAATGATTGAGAATGGGGAGTTCCGTGAAGACCTGTTCTACCGGATTAATGTATTCCCGCTATTTATTCCACCTTTGCGTGAGCGTCGTGATGACATTCCATTGTTGGTCGATCATTTTATCGAAAAATTCAATAAGCGCAACGGTACTGGAGTCAAGCGAATAACAACCAGTGCTCTGAATATGCTGATGGTTTATTCGTGGCCGGGTAACATCCGTGAATTGGAAAACTGTGTTGAGCGCGCCTGTATCCTGACAACTGACGATGTGATTCATTCCTATAATCTGCCACCATCATTGCAGACTGCAGACTCAACAAATACGCAGGCCAGAGGAGGATTAATGTATACCGTGGAACAAGTTGAGAAGCAGCTGATTCGGGAAGCATTGACTTCGACCAAAGGGAATATAGCGAAGGCTGCCGAGATATTGAAGGTTACCGAAAGAATGTTGGGGACAAGGGTGAAGAAATATGAAATTGATGCCTGGCGTTTCAAGGTTTGATGATGGGCGCTTTTCATCCCCTGATTTTTTGGTTATTTTCATCGCAAAAAAATGCAATTGACTTTTGTTGAAATCGATCTGAACAATGAAGAGCATGTTGATGCTTTGATCAGTTTATTGGATTGCTATATGCTAGATCCGATGGGTAACAACGCACCAATGCCAGCCGGGTTGGGGCCCAAAATTATTTCGGGATTACGCGATTACCCATCTTATTTGGGCTTTTTGACAAAGGCCGATGAACGGTATGCCGCGCTGGCAAACTGCAATCGAAATTTCTCAACCTTTAAGGCAAAGCCTTTGATCAATATTCATGATTTTATTGTTCATCCGGATTTTCGGGGAAAAGGAGTTGGTCAATTTTTATTGGATGAGATAGCGGCCTACGGTGAGAAAAACGGTTTCTGCCGGGTAAATCTCGAAGTGCGGCATGATAATGTAAATGCTCAAAAACTATACAGGAAAAGCAGTTTTGGCGAGTGCAATCCTCCAATGTATTTTTGGGAGCGGTCGTGGTAAGTGTTATTCGCCACATAGCGCTGTTTTTCAAACTCACCTATTTTTTAATAATTTACTCACAGTTCGGTATTTATATAAAAAAATCACTCCCTCATTGGGAGTGATTTTTAATTCTGTTTATCGCCCTTTTAATCTGCTATTGAATCACCGGGTATTGTTGAATTAGTTTGAATTCTCTACTGAAATCAGTTTCCCTAATTTCATAAAAATACCACCGTTCACAATGAAGTTTTGGCTATCGTATGCATAGATCCCTACAGCTTGATCGTCCACAGCGCTTGTATTGTTGCCTATGATATAGAAGTTCGATATGTTCGCTACAGCCTCGTTCTTTAGGGATATTCCGTATGAGTAACTGCCGGAAACCTGTGTTTCAGTAATGGTTACGTTTGAAAGCATAACGGGTAATTGTGTGTCTGTCCCGTTCCCTGTTACATTTATTCCGCTCGCGGTGGCTTTATTAACTCGGACGTTCGTAGCAGAAACTGATGAGTTTGAGATGTCGATTCCGGCACCTGACGCTGATTTTATCTCAATATTATTTAGCGACAAAGTCCCGAATAAACTTGAAGAAGCGTTTAGATCCGCGATGATGATGGCATCAGATCTTGAGTTTGCTACGGTAATATTGTTTAGGTTTCCGGTGCAGCCATTTGCGATTTTAATTCCTACACCATCTGACTCGTCAACTATTAGCTGGTCGATGTTTAAGTTTTCAATGTTTCCACTAAGGTTTATTGTTCCATAAGTACTGGCACTTTTACTTTGAGTAATATGGATCTTATTGAAGGAAATATTGCTTGTTAACTGAGAACTGATGTCGCCATTTTTTACGATTGCCTGAGCGTAACCGATAAAGTCCAAGGCTTCCAGTCTGATATTGGAGCTGCCGGAGTTAATTTGAACGCCTTTGCCAGCAGAGGTAGACTTGAACGTCAGGTCGCTGAAGGAAACATCAGTGGCATTGATAATGAATGCAGTATTGCCGTTTGTAGAGATGGTTTTTCTAGCGCCTAAAGATTTGAGAGTTAGTTTGTATTCGATTGTTACGGTTTCGTTGAGGTTGAAATCACTGTCAATGACAAGATCTGTTAGCTTGTTTGTTATTGCTGCTTTTAATTCACTTTCATTGCTTATGTAATTGTCTGTTGTATCTGTAATGGTAACCGTTGTTAGTGATTTCCACTCTGTTCCATCGTATCCGATAAAGTCATTTTTTAAGGTGTCGTAACGTATAACACCCGCCTCGGCCTCGAAATCACTACTGCCAGTGATTTGTATATCCTGAACCTTTGTGATCCCTTCGGTATAGGTAATTGATTTTTCGTTGCTGTCATAAACCCACCGATTTTCCGTTGTATCGATGGCTGTTGCAGTTGTTAGTGATTTCCATTCAGAACCGTCATATCCTATGAAATCATTTTTCAGCGTATCGTAGCGAATAACACCGGCTTCTGCCCCAAGATCGCTACTTCCTGAAATCTTTAAATCCAGAACTTCGGTCATTCCTTCGGTGAAGGATACTGATTTGTTACTTGTGTCATAGGTCCAGGGAGTATTAACTTCCGTTGTTGGTGCAGTTGTCAATGATTTCCATTCAGAACCGTCATATCCTATGAAATCATTTTTCAGCGTATCGTAGCGAATAACGCCGGCCTCTGCCCCAAGATCGCTACCTCCTGAAATCTTTAGATTCAGAACTTCGGTCATTCCTTCGGTGAAGGATACTGATTTGTTATTTGTGTCATAGGTCCACGGAGTATTGACTTCCGTTGTTGGTGCAGTTGTTAATGATTTCCATTCAGAACCATTGTATCCGACAAAATCTTTTGTGTCGCTGCTGTATCGCATCATTCCTTCTTCAGGTGTCACATCGCTGCTCCCGAATATTTTAAGGTCTTTCAGTTCTGTCAAGCCTGCAGTATAGGAAATCGATTTGTTCTCTGCATTGACCGTCCATAAGGTGTCTGCAATTGTTATTTCTGAGCTTGGAGCTTCTGTTAGAGATTTCCATTCTGCGCCGTTATAGCCTATGAAATCGTTGTTTGCTGTGTCGTACCTGATAATACCGGCTTCGGGAGTGAGGTTGCTGCTGCCGGCAATTTTCAAGTCCTGTACTTCAGTCATGCCGTCGGTAAAGGATAGCAGTTTACTATCAAGGTTAAATACCCATGGCGTATTTGTCGATCCGCTTGATGCAGATGTCGCTGTCAGTGATTTCCACTCATTTCCATCGTATCCGATAAAGTCGTTGTTTTGGGTGTCGAAGCGGATTAACCCTGCTTCGGGAGCAAGATCACTGCTTCCAGCGATTTTCAAGTCCTGCACTTCAGTCATCCCGTCCGTATAAGTTAAAGTCTTATAGCTGCTGTCGTAATTCCAGGGATTGTCTGCAGAATGAACGGCGTATAAAGCGATCGGAACAGCTGTAATATCTGATATTCCCAGTAACTCACCGTTCATAGTGATCCGGATTTTGTAGCTGCCGGCTCCCCAGTCAATAGCCGAAAAATCACTACTGGGAGATGAGCCTTCTCCGATTTTGAAGTTCACAATGCCATTGTCGCCGGTGTCGATCCCGTTGTGTTGCTCCGAGTATTTGGTTTGTCCATTTAGAATTATGTCAATACTAAAGTCTACCGTTTTATTAGACATGACCTTGCCTCTTGAGTCTCTCACGACGGCTTGGTAGTTAAATGAGTTGGGCGTTTGGGCAAAGCTTCCAATCTGGAATATTAGAAGTACCAGTATAATTAGAATCCTGTTCATCTCTTAAGATTTAATAATTTTAAATGTTCGCAATTTCTGATTTTCCTGATTAAAGAATTTAATGAAGTAAATTCCTTTTGGATAAGAGGATAGATCAAGTTGTTGGGTCCCTTGATCGAAAGTTTGAGCAAAATTCAAGACAACCTTGCCGGCGATGTCGAATATGGAGATGTCCATAGCTAAACTTTGGTCAAACGAGTAGTCAATGCTTAGTTTTGATTTGAACGGGTTAGGATAGACATTTAATTCATCGTCCATGAAGTCCTCCTCTTCAATGCTGCTCACGATATCTTGACCATCAGTGGTTATATCACTACCATCAACAATACCTTGATCAGTCGAAGTCGATTCCGCCGTGGCTTGGTGGAAGCCTTGTGTAAGCATCACTGTCTCTGTTTGAAATGCTTCCGTAATAGTTTCACCAACTGTAAAATCAATCGTATAGCTAGTAGATTTCAAAGTGCCGCCAGCATTACCGGTGACCAGCAAATCAGCTTTACGATTTTGTGCCATTGTACGTATGCTCAGTATGGAGCATAATAGTACACTAAACAAAATAATTTTGTTCATTTCTCTCTTTCATTTTTTTCCACATTCCTAGCCTATGTCAAACGTAATAGCGCACACGTTTGACCTAATAATCCCTTACTAGTCGCCACTACTGCCACTCTAAAAGCAGTAGTGTAATTAATGCGTTAATCAATGAAAAGATGAGTATTTCTATTTGAGAATCTTCAGGCCATTGGAGAAATGGCAAAGGGTGATAATTTTGAAAATTCTTTCATTCCACTCGAAACGCTCTCTTTCCTGAAACTCCGCTAAATAATCTTACGCAAATGATTACTTAACATGAATTAATGCCGAAAGTGCAAAAAAGGTTCCGCATTGCAAATGACTTTTTTAAAATAAATACGCAATCTTAATTTAATCCAAATAGTGAAAGCACAGTTACTTAGTCGAATCAGGGGCGTAATTAGCCCATAGGTAAACATATAAATTAATAAGAATAAAAATGGATGGGTGAGAAGAGCTACAGATTGCAGGGGGCGTTATAAATAATTGGTTGGATTATTCCCAAGATATTAAATCTAGATGAACAAAAATAAGAATACGATATATAATATGTAGTGATCTAGTGTTTGTTATCAGTTTTGTCGATTTTTTTTTAATGAACCTTGTCTTAGTTCAGAATATCTCAAGACGCAAATTTGGCTATTGCAGAGATTCAGTTTTATCACAGCGAATATTGACTTCCAGATTTACTTGATTTTAGTTCGGCGTAATAATGTCAGTGGTCGAACAAAGAAAATAGAAGAGGCTTCAGTATTGGTTTCTGCAGCCCCTTCCATCATTCGGTTGTAGAAGACGGTCTATGAAAGTGAAAACATTGTGTTGCGTAGGTCAGTTATTTGGCTCACTACTCTACTAAAATCAATTTCCCCAATTTCATGAATATTCCGCCGTTAACGGTGAATTTTTGACTATTAAGGGCATAGATTCCAACGGCACTATAGTCGGTACTTGTTGTACTAGTGCCCGAGATACAAAAATCAGAAATGCTGGCAACTGCGTTATCCTTCAATAGGACACCGTAAGAACTGGTTCCGGACACTTTTGTGGCAGAGATATTTACATTTGAGATTTGCACTGGAGTTGCCGTAGTATTGCCCACGATCTTTATACCACAACCAGTTGCTTGATTTACTGAAATGTTAGAGGCTGAAATAGATGAATTCGACGTAGTAAATCCAATTCCGGAGGTGTTGCTAATTGATATATTGTTTAATTGTATCCTGTTTGAGCTTTTGTCGGAGCTGCTTGTGTCAACTAAAGTCAAGCCATCGCCTTTTGTGTTCGATATCTGGACATTACTTATTGTGCCATTGCATGCTTTTAGGACAGTTAATCCTTTTCCCACATCTTTAATGACTACGTTTTCGATTGAAAGGTATTCAATATTTTGAAGGAGACACAGTGCCGAAATGTTTTCATCTCCTATGCAGTTCAACACATTTACGTTTTTGATGATTATTCTGGACGTGGAAGAAGAACTATAATTTTTGAAAATTCCCCTCTCAAATCCAGACATTGTTACATTCTCAATCGCTATATCAGAGAAGCCTGAGGTAATAGTACATCCTGTACCTCCTCCTGATGAATTTAAATTAATGTTTTGAATTGAGATGTTTGATGAACTTATCGTTATACCACTAGTTCCCTTTGTGCTAATTGTTTTTCTTCCTCCGGAAGATGTTAGCGTGAGACTGGATGTAATGGTAATCGGTTTTGATATTGTGAAATCATCAACGATGATCAGATGGGAACTCCCGGCTTCAAGAGCTGCGTTTAATTCAGTTTCATTGCTAATGTATTCGTTTCTTGCGTTTTCAGTTAATGATTGCCATTTTGAACCATTATATCCAAGGAAGTCTTTATTGGTTTTGTCCCAGCGTATCATTCCCGCTTCTGCTGCCAAATTACTACTGCCAGAAATTTTTAGGTCTAAAACTTCGGTCATCCCTCCTGTATATGAAAGGGACTTGTCGCTGGAGTTATAGGTCCAGGGGTTGTCCGCTGATTCTACTGCATATAATGCGATGGGGACGGGGCTTATATCGGTTTCCCCGATTAGTTCATCATTCATTCTCACGCGAAGGGTATATCTGCCGGCTCCCCAGTCGATAGCAGAGAAGTCGCTGCTGGGATATGTTCCCGCCCCAATCTTAAAGTTTATTAGTCCGTTCAGCCCGGTATTAATCCCATTGTGTTGCTCCCAGTATACCGTTGTGTTGTTGAGTCTGATTGCAACTTTAAAATCCACTGTTTGGTTTGCCAGTATGTTGCCTTGTGAATCCCTTACGACGGCCTGGTAATTAAATTCATCTGGTGTTTGAGAGAAAGCTATCAATTGCGTTAATAAAATCGTTAATGTTAAAGCTAATGTTTTCATTTTTTATGATTTTATTATTTTAAATGTTTTAGATTTCAGATTTTCTTGATTCAAGAATTTGATAAAGTAGACTCCTTTCGAATAATTTGAAAAGTCTAGTTGTTGAACTCCTTTCGTGTAGTCCTGGTCAAAGTTCAAAAGTAGCTTCCCTGTGCCGTCGTACACAGAAACAGCCAATTCTTGATTCTCAATGAAAGAGTAAGTAATGTTCAACGTTGTTTGGCAGGGATTAGGGTAAGCGCTTAGTTCTCCTTCTGAAAATTCCACGACTTCCACTTCGTTTAAAGTTTGTTTGTTTTTAGGAGTGGATAAGTACGCTGCTTGATGAAATCCCTGAGTTAGCATGATTGAGTCTGTTTTTACGACATTCGTAATTGCTTCGCCGATTGCAAAATCGACGATGTAGTTTTGAGTTGTCATTGTTTTTCCCGCACTTCCCTGTAAGTCTCGTTCTAGCGCTTTAATTTTAAGGGAGCTGAGAGTTTGGGCAAAACTGGGTGATTGTATTGCCAATAACAAAAGTAAAATTAGTGTCTTGTTCATCTTTTGTGATTAAGTAATTCTAGCTGTCTTCAATTCTTAGTAAAAGAGTAAATGTTAAGTTGCTTGTGTCTTTGGGGCGGACGACGTTGATTTTTTCATCTATCATTCCAATGATATCACCATGGAGACATTCATTCACAACTAAATTTTTAAAAAGCTGATGTAACATTTTAGCGTCGGAGGGAATGTTCGGAGATACGCACAGTGTTATGTCCAAAATAAATTCCACTCAAACACTACAAGACCAATCTCTGGTCAGTCAACTACATCCATTTCCTGCCGTAAACCCTCTATTTCTGACAGACCTGTTTGTGTGATAAGTCTGCTAGTATTAACCTACAATAAAATCTATCAATTGAGATCGGCTTATTGTAATTAAGGCTTCCGGTTAGCCGGAAATGTTCGTAACTAGGTTTCAGGTATCTGAATAAATATATAGTGGAGGGTGGATCAATCGGAAATACGCACATTTTTTTATCCAAAATAGATTCCACTCAAACACTACGGGCCAATCTATGGCCGGTCAAACGCTTTTATTTCCGGTGGTGCAGAGCTACTTGTTTAATATACCTGTTGAGCTTCACCTACAATAAAATCAATCGATGGAGATTGTTTTAATGTAACAAGGTTTCCAAGTGACCGGAAATGTTCGTCATTAATTTTCAAATACCTAACGAAATATTTAGTGTAAGGGGAACATTCAGAAATGCGCACAGCTTTATATTCAATAAAAATTCCACTCAAAACACTACAGACCAATTTTAGGTCGATCAAACGAATCCATTTCCTCCAGTGAAGCCGCTAAGTTTTAGCTGATCTATTTTGTAAATAAATCAGAGATAACTTACTGATCGTAAAACCAATCAAGTAGATTGTCCTATCGCATACAAGCTTTCTGGTGACCGGAAATTTCAGTTTCTAGTCCTTTTCTCTAAATTTTAGTGCTTTTAATTGAATATAACACGAGGGTTAAGGGAAGTCGTATTTTCCACTTTCTTTTCCACGTTTCTTAATTGCAACAGATCATATGGGATGATCCTCAAAACATCCAGTACATATAAAGACTTAGATGTCCGTTTATGTATGAGTTGGGTGCAAGATGTTCAAAATGTTCGAATGGACAATGGATTTTTTAAGAAAAATGCTCAATCTTTAATTAATGTAAATAAGGTTTGTGAAAGATGTTAAAACGCTTTTTGTGGATGCCTATTTGAGCTGATTCTTTTGAAAAAGTATTATTTGCTAATGGTTTGACCTTTGTAAGTGATCGCGAAAATTCTATCGTGGTATTTCTTCCTTGGGGAATTTTTTATTTTTTTGCGTTTTCTCGTTTCACCTGTGGAGTAGTAAAGTGGATTTATTTTCGATAAATTGTGAGGCTAACAATTTTAGGTGTTGTGTGTTTCAAGAAATGATTTAAATAACTAGAGTCATGACAAAAACTATAATAATTACTGCTGCAGGCTGTTTGGCGATAGCCGTTGCGATTGGTGCATTTGGGGCACATGGGTTAAAGTCGAAACTTTCGCCCGAAATGATGACTGTATATAAAACAGGAGTGGAATACCACTTTTACCATGCTTTAGGTTTGTTGCTGGTTGGAGTGTTGGCTCTTCAAATGCCTTCATCATTGCTCAATTTATCCGCTTTGTTTCTTTTCTTAGGAATCGTGGTTTTTTCGGGGAGCCTTTATGCGTTAGCTGTAACCGGTATTAAATGGCTTGGTGCGATAACTCCGATTGGCGGTTTGAGTTTTATCGCAGGATGGGTGCTTCTTGTTGTTGCAGTTTTAAAGAACTAGGTGTCACTTCCAATTGAATTCCAGGGACAGGGCAATTTTCGTCCAACGCTATAAAAAGGGCGATTTCTGGGCTAAGACAGATAGGATTTGGAATTTGAGATAATCGTTTTGCCATCTTTTGTTAAGAAATCATGCCCTTTTTATTTAGATCCAATATAAATCATAGGTTCTATAATATTAAATACATATCCGTCTTTATATTTTTTATTACACTGTTATTTAGGCCGTATTGAAAATATATAGTGAGATTAAGTCAATTATATATCCAGATATATTGATTTGTTGTTTTCAAAAAAAAACGTCTGTTAATTTTTCGGAATAATTAAAAATTTACTTTTGCTAGCTCATTTTTCATCCGAATATTAAAAATATTCAATGCCGGATGAAACCCTCATGCTTTGTGTATGTGATGCTCTTCAGTCTTCGAAGAGTAAGTACACTGTGTGTCCGTTTCACTGACATTACTTAAGCTTGTGTTATGAGTAGTGAAATGTTAATTTTATTCTTCGTTGTAGCCATAATTTTAGTTGGAGGAGCAATTGTCTTTTCCTCTCTGGCTGCCCCCAGCTCGCTTAATCCTGCGAAGTCCGAACCCTACGAATGTGGTATTCCAACCGAAGGTCCTGCCTGGATTCAATTTAACGTTGGTTATTACCTGTTCGCAATTATTTACCTCATTTTCGATGTTGAAACCGTCTTTCTGTTCCCTTGGGCAACAGTGATGCGCAATATCGGCATGAGAGCCTTTGTCGAAATAATCATCTTCTTTTTTATTCTGGGAATCGGACTGTTGTACGCATGGAAAAAGCAAGCACTGAAATGGGTATAAAAATTAAATCAATGAATTACGAGGATTTCGAAGACAATGACTCTTTGGAAATCTTCAAGAAATCAGGTGGTAGCATTTTGCTGACCAGTATTGATAATCTGCTGAACTGGGGACGTTCGAACTCGGTTTGGCCACTGACTTTTGCCACCAGTTGTTGTGGTATTGAAATGATGGCAGCGGGAGCATCGCGGCACGACTTTGCCCGTTTCGGGATTGAAGTTTACCGTGCCACACCGCGTCAGGCTGATGTGATTGTGGTTGCCGGAACGATTGTTCACAAAATGGCACCAGTCCTGAAACGCCTATACGATCAGATGGCCGATCCGAAATATGTTATTGCCATGGGAGCTTGTGCCGTCTCCGGCGGTCCCTTTTACTATAATTCGTACTCTGTTGTTCGTGGTGTCGACCACGTGATTCCGGTTGATGTATATGTTCCGGGTTGCCCACCGCGCCCCGAAGCTTTGCTCTATGGTGTCATGCAGTTGCAACGAAAAATTAAGACCGAATCGATCCGGGAACCCCGGAAAGCTAACGATAACCTGCTTTAATCGAAAGTTATGCAAAAACTGGAATTACTAGCCGAATTACAAAAGCATTTTCCCGAAGCAGAATTTCCCGAAAATACGCAACTCACCGAAATGGTGATTTCCAAAGATAAAATCCACGAAGTTGCGGCTGTTTTGAAAGCTGACGAGACATTGGCTTTCGATTATTTAATCAGTCAGACGGCGGTGGATTGGAAAGAAAAAATGACCCTCGTATACCACCTCGAATCCGTAAAGCATCGTCATACGCTGGTATTGAAAGCGGACGTTGCAGATCGTGAAAATCCGCAGGTTGAAACGGTTTCTGATATTTGGCCAACTGCCATTCCGCACGAGTGCGAAGTTTTCGATTTGTTTGGAATTCGATTCAACAACCATCCGGCGTTGCGCCGCTTGTTTTTGGAAGACGATTACGGCTATCCTCTGCGGAAGGATTTCCGCGACGAAGTCAATTTCATTGAACGTTAATCTCTTGTTATGAGCGAAGAAATCATTAAAGATGTCATCATCGGCGAAAGCGACGACTACATCATTAATATGGGGCCTCAGCACCCGTCAACGCACGGGGTTTTGAGACTTGAAGTTTGCCTGCAAGGGGAAACTGTAAAATACTTGATTCCGCATGTGGGCTATATCCACCGCGGGATTGAGAAAATGTGCGAGGCCAGTAGCTATCCGCAGATCATTCACCTGACCGACCGGATGGATTACCTCTCGGCACACATGAACAACGAAGCTGTTTGCTTGTGCGTAGAGAACGCGATGCAGGTTGAAGTGCCTGAGCGTGTAAAATACATTCGTACGATTTTGGATGAACTGAACCGTATTGCGTCGCACCAGTTGTGGTGGTGTGCTTTCGGGATGGACCTCGGAGCGCTGACTACCTTCTTTTACGGCCTTCGCGACCGGGAATTGATCCTCGATATTTTTGAGGAATCCTTCGGTTCACGCTTGTTGCACAGCTTTAATACACCGGGAGGTTTGATGCACGATATTCATCCGAATTTTCAGAAACGGGTAAAAGATTTCATCACATACTTCCGCAAAAAGCTACCTGAATACGATCAGTTGCTAACCGGAAATGTCATCTTTCAACAACGCGCCAAAGGGGTGGGGTTAATGAGCAAAGAGAAAGCGATTGCTTACGGAGTAACCGGTCCGTCAGGACGCGGCTCGGGCTTTTCGTGCGATTTGCGTAAACACGCGCCGTACAGCGCCTACGATAAAGTACAATTCAACGAAATTCTATATAACGAAGGCGATACGTTTGCTCGCTACAAAGTCCGTATGGATGAAATGTGGGAGTCGATGAATATCATTGAGCAATTGATTGACAACATTCCCGATGATGGGTTCACAGCCAAAATGAAGCCGATCATCAAGTTGCCGGCCGGCGAATATTTTCAGCGGGTTGAAACGGCTCGTGGTGAGTTTGCGGTGTACATTGTTAGCGATGGCAACAAAACGCCGTACCGCATCAAATTCCGTTCGCCCAACTTTAGCAACCTGTTTGTGATGAATGAACTGGCCAGCGGCGGTAAAATTGCCGACCTGATCGCCATCAGTGGTTCGCTGGACTTGGTAATTCCTGACATTGACCGATAATATCTGTGTGCTATGCAGTCAACGATTTATAACTTTCACGATTTAACAGGATCAATCGATTCAACCTTGCACAGCTGGTTCGGTAATACCGGAACAGTGATTGCCGAAATGGTTTTAGTAGGAATCGCTTTCCTGACATTTTATGCTTTACTGGGCTTGTTCCTGGTGTACCTCGAACGCAAAGTTTGTGCAGTCATTCAAAACCGCTACGGTCCGAACCGTGTTGGCCCGATGGGCTTGCTGCAAACAGTAGCCGACCTCATCAAGTTGTTGATGAAGGAGTTGATTTCGATTAAACGCTCGGATAAGTTTTTGTTCAACCTCGCGCCGTTTATTGTTATCATCGCTTCCTTTATGGCGATTGCGGCAACACCTTTTGCCAAAGGTTTACAAGCCGTCGATCTGAATATTGGGGTGTTTTATGTGATGGCTGTTTCGTCGCTTGGCGTCGTGGGGATCCTCATTGCAGGTTGGTCGAGTAACAGTAAGTATTCACTGATCGGTGCCATGCGCAGTGGGGCGCAGATTGTGAGTTACGAACTCTCGGTAGGCTTGTCGTTGTTGGCAATTGTAACCTTTGCCGGAACCATGCAACTCTCCGGAATTGTGGAAAGTCAAGCTGATGGATGGTGGATTTTCAAAGGACACATACCGGCTATTGTGGCATTTATTATTTATTTAATTGCCAGTACTGCTGAAATCAATCGTGGCCCATTCGACTTAGCTGAAGCTGAATCGGAATTGACAGCCGGATTCCACACGGAATATTCCGGTATCAAGTTCGCCTTTTTCTTCTTAGCCGAATACATCAACATGTTTATTGTAGCTGCTATCGGTGCGACAGTATTTCTGGGGGGCTGGATGCCTTTCCATATTGGATCGTGGGATGCTTTCAATCATGTTATGGATTTCATTCCGTCGATGGTTTGGTTTTTCCTGAAAGCTTTTTTCATCATATACATCATCATGTGGTTCAAATGGACTTTCCCGCGTTTGCGGATTGACCAGTTGCTAACGCTGGAATGGAAGTATCTGATGCCGCTGAGCCTCATCAATATCATCATCATTGCTTTTATCGTCCTCATGGGATGGCACTTTTAAACGAGTAGAAGATGAATAGTGTAATCAAATATTTCAAAGATATTTTTTACGGTGTTTCCACCTTGTGGGCAGGAATGCGCGTCACCGGAAAGTATTTTGTGAGCCCGGGCCAGATTGTGACCCAGAAGTATCCGGAGAACCGGGCGACCCTGAAAATGGCTGACCGTTTCAAGGGTGAGATCATCATGCCGCACGACGATAATAACCAACACCGTTGTACTGGATGTGGCATTTGCGAGATGAACTGTCCGAACGGCTCCATCGAAGTACTGACGAACAGGGTTCCGAATGAAGACGGTAAAGTGGTACGTGTGATTGATAAGCACGTGTATCATTTGTCAATGTGTACATTTTGCGGCCTGTGTGTGAAAACCTGTCCGTCGGATGCACTGGCGTTCGGCCAAAAGTTTGAGCATGCGGTGTTCGATCGTCATAAACTGACTAAGATTTTGAACCGCGAAGGTTCGTCACTTAAAAAGGAGGTTAAATCATGAATGTAGCGATGTTTTACCTGCTTTCAGCGATAATCCTGATATTCTCGGTATTGTCGGTAACCACCCGGAAGATCTTGCGCGCAGCCGTTTATTTGCTGTTTGTGCTGATTGGTACTTCCGGAATCTATTTCCAACTGAATTACGAGTTTTTGGCCGCTGTGCAGCTGACGTTATATGCGGGTGGTATTGTGGTGTTGATCATTTTCAGCATTTTGCTGACACACCATATCAGTCACAAATTTGAACGGCCGGCACTTTTTAATTTGCTGGGCGGTATTGCTGTGGCAGCGATCGGTGCTGGTGCTGTCTTGTACACTGTTTTCGATCATCAGTTTGTCGCATCCACGGCTCCAGCTCTCGATGTGAACATGACGGCGATTGGCGAGCAGCTATTGGGAATGGATAAAAATGGCTATGTACTGCCGTTTGAGCTGATCAGTATTTTGTTGCTGGCCGCTTTGATCTCGGCAGTTGTAGTAGCGAAAAAAGGAAAAGAAACCGAAGAACTTTAAAATCATGATAGAGGGAATTCCAATTTACCATTTTCTCATTGTCAGCACCATCATGTTTTTTGTTGGTGTGTGCGGATTCATCATCCGGAGAAACCTGATCACCATGCTTATGGCAGTCGAACTGATCCTGAATTCGGTGAATATCAACTTTGTGGTTTTCAACCGCTATTTATATCCCGATCAATTGCAGGGGCATTTTTTCACCCTGTTTATTGTTGGAGTCGCAGCTACGGAAGCAGCAGTGGCCATTGCACTCATCATTAACATTTATCGACGCTTTAAAAGTATTGAAGTGCAGAATGTTAGCGAGATGAAATTTTAGAGATTGATTATTGATTAATGAATTTGAGTCGTGAAACAGGAGTCTTAAGTAGTGAGACTCGATACTCAAGGCTCATATCTTAATACTAAAAAAGAAAAAAATTACATCATGACAGGATACGCTTATACTGTACTGATTCCGTTAATTCCACTGTGCATGTTTTTGGTGCTGGGATTGTTGACGGTGAAGTGGAAGCCCATCGTTTTTGGAATCATGGGAACCGTTGGCATGGGAACTTCATTTGTGCTCTCGCTGATTACGGCTATCAACTATTTTTTTGTAGTTGGTCCGGGGCCCAATGGATTTGAGCCGATCATCGCGACCAAAGTGACCTGGCTGCGCCTGACCGAGTTTTTGCACATCGATTTAGGTGTGATGCTCGATCCGATTTCAGTGATGATGCTGGTCGTGATAACCACAGTATCGCTGATGGTTCACCTCTACAGCATGGGCTACATGAAAGGTGAAGTTGGTTTCCAACGTTTTTACGCTTTCCTGTCATTATTCTCCTTTTCGATGCTTGGACTGGTATTGGCTACCAACATTTTTCAGATGTATATTTTCTGGGAGTTGGTGGGTGTTTCGTCCTTCCTGTTGATCGGTTATTACTACGAAAAACCTTCGGCTGTAGCGGCTTCCAAGAAAGCTTTCATTGTAACCCGATTTGCCGACCTGGGTTTTTTGATCGGTATTCTGGTTCTTTCATTCTATACCAAAACATTCGATTTTGCTGATTTAACAGCGCCCAATACAACCATTTTTGCTGAAAGTGCTTCGGTAAGTTTCATCGGCGTTTCGGTATTTACCTGGGCTATGCTCCTCATTTTTATGGGAGGTGCCGGTAAATCGGCCATGTTCCCCCTGCACATCTGGTTACCCGATGCGATGGAAGGTCCAACTCCGGTTTCAGCCTTGATTCACGCCGCAACCATGGTTGTTGCAGGCGTTTACCTAGTTGCCCGGATGTTTCCGGTGTTCCATTTTCAAGCCCCTGGTGCCCTTGAGGTGGTGGCCTGGGTTGGTGGTTTCACCTCGCTGTTTGCTGCGGTAATTGCAATGACCCAGTTCGATATAAAACGAGTGCTGGCCTTTTCAACCTTATCGCAAATTGGCTACATGATGCTTGCTCTGGGGGTATCAGGCTATGGCGGTGAAGAAGGTTTAGGCTATATGGCATCCATGTTCCACCTGTTTACACACGCCATGTTCAAAGCGTTACTGTTCTTGGGGGCCGGTTCCATTATTCATGCAGTGCACTCGAATGATATGAACGACATGGGGGGCTTGCGCAAATACATGCCGATTACCCACATCACCTTCCTGATTGCCTGTTTGACAATCTCGGGTATTCCGCCATTCTCTGGTTTCTTTAGTAAAGACGAGATTTTGGTGGCGGCCCATAATTACAGCAACACGCTGTTTTCGATTGAATACATCACTGCAGGTTTAACTGCTTTCTATATGTTCCGTTTGTACTTCCGTGTATTCTGGGGGAATGAACGCCATTACCATCACACACCACACGAATCGCCACTGGTAATGACCATCCCGTTGATGGTACTTGCCTTCGCATCCATTTTTTCCGGCTTTTTGCCATTCAGTGAGCTGGTAACGTCAGACAAAATTGGTTTCGAAACCGAAACACACCTGATGGTGGCATTGCCTTCAGTTTTGATTGGTGTTTTAGGAATTGTTGTAGCCTGGATTTTATACAAAAAAGAAAGCCTGGTTCCAAAATCGATCACCGAAAAGCTGGGCATCGTTTACACAGCGACTTTTAACAAGTTTTATATCGACGAGGTTTACCTGTTCGTAACTAAGCGGGTCATCTTCAATTATATCTCACGTCCGGTTGCCTGGTTCGACCGGCAAATCATCGACGGATTCATGGTGGGCATCGGAAAAGTGACAGAGAAAACATCATACGAAATAAAAGAAATGCAGTCGGGGCAGTTGCAACATTACGCATTTGCCTTTGTGGCCGGTACCTTGATTTTGGTGCTATCGCTGCTGTATTGCTTAGTCTAGAATTAGAAAATTAACACGATAAACCAGCACGGCAATGAATATTTTGAGTCTGTTTGTAGTGGTTCCGGTCCTTACGATAGTGGGGATACTATTTACCAAAGATTTTAGAGGCGCCCGCGTGGTGTCTGCTATCGGCATGAGCATCCAACTGGTGCTGGCCGCTGCTCTGGTGCTGATGTACCTGGGCGCACGCAAGGCCGGTGTTACCGACGAAATGTTGTGGACTGCCGATTACATGTGGTTCCCGAGTTTGAATATCCATTATGCTATCGGGGTAGACGGGATTGCTGTGGCGATGATCGGTTTGACGGGTATCGTTGTGTTTGCCGGGATCTTCGCTTCGTGGGGAGTTGAATATTTGTCGCGCGAGTTTTTTATCTCGCTCATATTGCTGGCAACCGGCGTATTTGGCTTCTTCATCTCGCTCGATTTGTTTACCATGTTCCTGTTCTACGAGGTAGCGGTGATTCCGATGTACCTGTTGATTGGAGTTTGGGGAAGCGGGCCGAAAGAATCATCGGCCATGAAACTGACGTTGATGTTGATGGGCGGTTCAGCTCTTTTGATGGTTGGTTTGTTTGGATTGTATTTTAACTCGGCGCCCGATGGCGGTGCGCTGACCTGGAATATTATGGAGATTGCGAAAGTGCATATTCCTGACGCAGCACAGCGCTTTTTCTTTCCGTTTACTTTTATTGGCTTTGGTGTGCTGGGAGCTTTGTTTCCTTTTCATACCTGGTCGCCCGATGGTCACGCTTCAGCGCCAACAGCTGTTTCGATGTTGCATGCCGGAGTGTTGATGAAGTTGGGAGGATACGGCTGCTTCCGCGTAGCCATGTTCCTGATGCCACAAGCGGCTCATGAGATGGCCTGGATCTTTATTATCCTGACGACGATCTCGGTTGTTTACGGCGCTTTTGGTGCTATCTGGCAAAAAGACCTCAAATTTATTAATGCATATTCCTCGGTGAGTCACTGTGGCTTGGTGATCTTCGCCTTGTTGATGATGAATAAAACGGCCATGGACGGTGCGATCCTACAAATGATTTCACACGGTTTGATGACCGCACTTTTCTTTGCTTTGATCGGGATGATTTACGGACGTACCCACACCCGCGATATTCGCGAAATGGGTGGTTTGATGAAAGTGATCCCTTTCCTGGCAGTGGTTTATATGATTGCCGGTTTCGCTTCTTTAGGTTTACCGGGATTGAGCGGTTTCGTCGCCGAGATGACCGTGTTTGTCGGTTCATTCCAGCATCAGGATTTATTTCATCGGGTAGTGACCATTATCGCAGCTTCGTCCATTGTGGTGACTGCGGTTTATATTTTGCGTGTCGTAGGTATCATCCTGTTGGGGCCAATTAAAAATGAACATCACCTGGAGCTGACGGATGCTGTTTGGTTTGAACGACTGAGCACAATTACGCTGGTACTGGCTGTTGCCGCAATCGGTATTGCGCCACTTTGGTTGTCGGACACTATTCAGCAAAGTCTGGGGCCGATCATTGCGAAACTGACGGTTTTCAATCCATTTTAACGAATTCATTCTGAAAAATACAGAATCATGACTATCGAACAATTTTTCCTCATGCGCCACGAATTGTTGCTGATTCTCGCAGCAATCATCGTGCTGATTGCCGAGCTGGCAGTCAGCGAATCGGGCAAAACAAAAATAATTCCCTTTGCCGCTGGCTTGTTTGCCTTGGTGACGGCAATTGGTTTCATTCCTGCGGAAACGGGAACGCTCTTTGGCGGTTCGTTTCAAACGTCATCGTTGACGCTGTTTATGAAGAACGTTTTGAACCTGGCGGTTCTGATTATCTTCCTGCAGTCTGAAGGTTGGTTGAAGAAACCGGAAAACAGCGAACGGATCAGCGAATATTTTATCTTGACGATTGTGACGCTGGTGGGGATGAATTTCATGATTTCATCAGGCGACTTCCTGATGTTTTACCTCGGTCTGGAAACTGCTACTATTCCGGCAGCAGCTTTGGTTGCATTCGATCGCTTGAAAAGCCATTCGGCCGAAGCAGGTATTAAACTGATTTTGTCGTCGGCCTTGTCATCGGGGATATTGTTGTTCGGTTTGTCTCTGATTTACGGGGCAACCGGCTCCATCTATTTTGCTGATATTGTTGCAAAAATAGAACCGTCGCCAATCATCATTCTGGCTTTCATCTTTTTTGTCGCCGGTATGGGATTCAAAATATCACTGGTGCCGTTTCACTTTTGGACAGCGGATGTATACGAAGGTGCACCGATCAACGTCACCTCTTATTTGTCGGTCGTATCAAAGGGTGCAGCAGCTTTTACCTTTAGTATTATTGTGTTTAAAGTTTTCGGAGCTCTGTTCGAACAGTGGCAGCATTTGGTTTACGCTTTAGCGGTAATGACCATGACCATTGCCAACCTGTTTGCTCTTCGGCAGGATAATATTAAGCGTTTCCTGGCATTCTCATCCATCGCCCAAGCTGGTTTCATCCTGTTGGGTATTTTGGGAGCCAACGAAATGGGAATGGCTTCAGTTGTCTATTTCGTACTGGTTTATGTGTTTACCAACCTTGGTGCTTTTGGCGTGGCAACATCCGTTTTCAACGCTTCAGGTATCGAGACCATATCGGGCTACAAAAGCCTGTATAAAACCAACCCAAAGCTAAGTTTGCTGATGACGGTGGCTTTGTTCTCGCTGGCTGGTATTCCGCCGGTTGCTGGTTTCTTTGGAAAATTCTTCTTGTTCACATCGGCAGCCAGCCGTGGTTACTACATCCTGGTGTTGATCGCCGTTTTGAATGCGACAGTATCGCTCTACTATTATTTGCGCGTAATCAAGTCGATGTTTATTGATCAAACCGACGAGCCAATTGCCGCTTTCCGCAGTTCAATATCAATGCGCATCAGCCTAATTATGTGTGTGTCCGGTATTTTTGTGGTTGGTTTTGCCAGCGGTATTTTCGAATACATTCGCGAAATCAGCCAGTTATTCTTCTAATTAAAATTGAATGAAAATGGCATTAAATAAAGCACAACACAGCATTGAGGAAATTGACGGCGTACGTTGCTCAATTATTGAAAAAGGCGTAAGCGAAGAACGTGCAGCTTTTCTGAAAAACTTGCTGGAGTTGAATAACTACGAAGTAAAAACAAAAGCTGAAGGAGAAAGCGGAACGGTAACAGTAGGCGTAACCGATATCGTTTTTAATGTGATTCTATCGGTTTACGGTCGCTACCTGAAAAGCCCGTCCGGGAAGAAAGTAACACCGGCTTACTGGTTGCAGCAATCAAACAAAGAAACGGAAATTGAAGTCAATTATTGGTCGTTTGGGAAATGACCAATACAATCTTAAGTATATAGTAGCGGCTGTCTCTTTTAGGGACGGCCGCTTTTGTTTTGGGGCAAAACAAAGATTTGTTTGAACTTGGATCGCTTTGAGAGAATGAAAATTGGCAACTGAAGATTGTTTCTAATTATAGGGTTATTTCGGGCACGAACCAACGTAAAATGTGCTGAGTGATAACAGTTCTCTTTTTGAATAAAAAAACTAATAAATCAAATCAGAATCAAAATCAGCTTGCTGTCGTAAAAAAGATGAAATCCTATTCGCTCTCTGTCATGTTGATTGAAGTAATAATCAATGAAAAACTAAATTCATTTAACCAGTAAAAACCTAATCTGATGGAGCAAAAAATGATTCTAAAGCAAAACGTGATTTTCTTTTTTCTCTTCTTTTTGATTCTTGGCGGTTGCACCCATGAGCCCGTTGATGTGAGTTACGAGATAAAACTTGCAAATGGAAATTTTCAGGAGGCTTATAATAATGGTGACGCGCAGACTTTAGCCCAAAACTATATGGAGGACGCGAAGTTGTTTCCGGAAAATGCCGATGTTGTTCAGGGTAAAGATGCGATTGAGGAATTTTGGGCCGGAGCAATTGGTGCAGGCGGGAATAGAGTTGAGCTTGAAACAATTTCTGCCGATAAATATGGTAACGTTGCAATAGAAGAGGGGCGTTATAAAATTTATGCAGAAAGCGGACAACTGATTGGTCAAGGTAAGTATTTGGTGACTTGGGACTTTTCCACCGGGGAATGGAAAATCACCAAGGATATATGGAATTCGAGTAATCCTGCTGCTCCGGTAAGGGCTATGGAAAACGATAGTGTTTGGGTTGTCTGGAATATTATTAAACCCAACAAGGTACAACAGTTTGAGGATTTCAATTTCAACTATCTGGATCCTGCAGCCAAAGAGTTTTATCCTGAAATGAGGAATACCGTCCGCACGCTAAGGCCGGTAAAAGCCAATGACGATGGCACGTTTACTTATATATACCTGATGGACCCTGCGATCAGTTCAGAATACAGCATGAAACTTCCTTTGGCAGCAAAGTACGGAGAAGAAAAAGCTGACGAGTATTTAAAGATGTTTGAGGATTGTCTGAAGGGTGGCAAACAACAATGGGTTGTAACCGTCCAGACAGCATGGTAAAAAAGTGAAATATTTAGCAGGTTGATATCCTTAGTAATCCCTGCTACCGCACGATTGTATTGTTTGGCTTTGAGGAAAGCCTGCTTTCTGAAAGCAGGCTTCTTTACGTTAGCCGGGGAAAACCGAACTCCACTCGACCATTCAGTTTTAGTAATCATTTGATCAATTGAATCTTAATTGGGATTCATCGCGAAACGGCAGCATAATTTAAGTCGTTTTTTTGTTTGAACTTGAATAGTATATTTGCGGCCCTTTTAGTGGAAAATTATCGCTTGTGTTTTTTGTTTAGCAGAAAAATGGAGCATCAACCATCAAAATCGAAAAGTATTATATGATCGTATTAGTTTTAAATTGTGGTAGTTCATCTATTAAGTATCAATTGCTTGATATGTTGAGTATTGAAGATCCGGAGGTGAAGGCCATTGGCGTTGTGGAACGCATCGGCCAAGACGAGGGCGTTTTAACACATAAGCCATTGATCAACGGTGAATATCAGAAATTCAAATTCACCGGTCATATAGCGGATCATGAAGCAGGGATAAGCCTGATTGTGGATTCACTGGTTAACGAGGTGCATGGCGTAATTGAGGCTGTTTCAGAAATTCAGGCAGTTGGACATCGGGTCGCTCATGGAGGTGAGTCGTTTAGTGAGAGTGTGTTAATTGACGATAGCGTTAAAGCGCAGATTAACAAGCTGAGTGATTTGGCTCCGTTGCATAACCCGGCTCATATTGCAGGTATTGAAGCCATGGAGAAGTTGTTGGCAGATGTACCCCAGGTCGCTGTTTTCGATACGTCGTTTCATCAATCCATGCCGCCGGAATCGTTCCTTTATGCCATTCCGTACGAATATTACAGCAAGCATAAATTACGCCGGTATGGTTTCCACGGAACCAGCCACAAATATGTAGCCGAGAAGGCTTGTGAGCATTTGGGCCTGGAAATGGACAAAATTAACATCGTGACTTGTCATTTAGGAAACGGAGCTTCTATTGCTGCCATTAAAAAAGGAAAATCGTACGATACCTCCATGGGGTTTACGCCGGTTGAAGGATTAATTATGGGTACCCGTGTTGGTAACCTGGATGTTGGAGCCTTGTTGTTCCTAATGGAAAAAGAAGGATTGGATCTGCAGGGAGCAAACGATTTAATCAACCGGAGAAGTGGAATGTTGGGTATTTCAGGCGTTTCGTCAGACATGCGCGATATTGAAGATCAAGCGTGGAATAAAAATAATTCGCGGGCAGCCTTAGCGCTGAAGATGTATTACTCGCGTGTGAAGCGCTATGTTGGAGCATTTTCGGCTGAAATGGGCGGAATTGATTTGATAATCTTCACTGGCGGAGTAGGAGAGAATGGCCCGGAGACACGCGAAGCAGTTTGTTCCGGTTTAGAATACATGGGTGTTTCATTCGATAAAAATGCCAACAAAGGCGTACGGGGAGAGCTTAAAGTGGTGAGTACTCCCGATTCGCGGGCAAAAGTAATGGTTGTTCCAACCAATGAAGAAAAGGTAATCGCAGTCGATACCGTCAATGTATTAAAAGCAATTGCTTTAAATTAGCATATCTGCAAAGTCCGGCATTGCCGGACTTTGTGTTTTTTTCCTTCAGATCAAAGTTCGTGTGAGGGGAGACGAGCGCCCCATGTCTTTAAATTACCGCCAACGGCTATCTACTAAGTCAATATATTCCGCTATTGTTTAGCGGATTTTCGACTTTAAATTTAACATTTTCAAATGACGCAGGCTTCCGGATTTAAAAGAGGAACTGATTAATGTTCTGGGATTTGGCGTGGTTTTGTCGTAACTTTTATAAAGAGCCAAAAATCACTAGTCATGGAAAAATCTGTCTACACCGATGCGTTGCGGTATCACGAAAAGGGGCGGCCGGGGAAAATAGAAGTTGTTCCCACCAAGCCACACGAAACACAATACGACCTTTCTTTAGCTTATACTCCGGGGGTGGCTCAGCCATGCCGGGAGATTCAGAAAAATCCGGAAGAAATCTATCATTACACCTCAAAAGGAAACTTAGTTGCCGTTGTCTCGAACGGAACAGCGGTTCTGGGGTTGGGCGATATTGGCCCTGCTGCCGGGAAGCCCGTGATGGAAGGGAAGGGGATGCTCTTTAAGATATTTGCCGACATTGATGTTTTCGATATTGAAGTGAATGAAAAAGATCCGGATCGGTTGATTGAAGTTGTCAAAGCCATTTCGCCAACTTTTGGCGGGATCAACCTGGAGGATATCAAAGCGCCCGAATGTTTTTATGTCGAAGAAAGCCTGAAAGCAGCCTTGGATATTCCTGTTTTTCACGATGACCAGCATGGAACGGCGATCATCTCGGGTGCCGCTTTACTGAACGCGCTGGAATTGACCGGAAAACAGATCGGGAAAATTCATGTGGTGATTAGCGGTGCCGGGGCAGCAGCTATTTCATGTGCCAAATTATACCTGAAACTGGGCGTGCAACCGGAACATCTTGTCATGTTCGACAGTAAAGGGGCTATTTCGGAGAATCGGACTGATTTGAATCCCGCCAAACTGCAGTTTGTCTGCAAACAAAATTATGAGTCTTTGGCTGAAGCGATGCACGATGCCGATTTATTTCTGGGTTTGTCGGTTGGCAACCTGGTTTCAGCAGATATGATTCGTTCCATGGCCGCTAACCCGATTGTATTTGCGATGGCGAATCCCACCCCCGAAATCTCCTACGACGAAGCGACCGGTGCGCGTGACGATATCATTATGGCCACCGGCAGAAGTGACTATCCCAACCAGATTAACAATGTGCTTGGGTTCCCCTTCATTTTTAGGGGTGCGCTCGATGTGCGGGCGCGGGAGATCAACGAAGAGATGAAAATTGCTGCGGTACACGCGCTTGCTTCTTTGGCTAAAAAGTACGTTCCCGAGTTGGTAACCAAGGCTTACAACATGGAAAATATTGTTTTCGGCAAAGAATACATCATCCCAAAACCGCTCGACCCAAGACTGATAACGACGGTGGCGCCGGCTGTTGCCCGGGCAGCAATGGAAACGGGTGTGGCCCGTAAACCCATCGGAAATTGGGATGACTATGAACGGGAGCTGGGCACTCGTTTGGGGTCGGAGAATAAGTTGATTATGACGATTTGCAACAAGGCCAAGCTGAATCCGAAGCGCGTGGTTTTTGCCGATGCGAATAATTTGAAGATGTTGAAAGCAGCTCGGTTCGTTTTAAATCAAGGGATTGCTTTTCCGGTGTTACTTGGGAAACGATCGGAAATCGAGCGCATTATGGCCGACAATAAAATTGAATTGGACAATGTGCCGATCATTGACATCTTTCGGGATGTGACGGATGAAAAGCGAACCCAGTATGCCCGGGTATTATTCGAAAAGCGGAAACGGAAAGGGATGAGTTATGACGAAGCGCTGGAGAAAATGTACAATAACGACTACTTCGGTTCTATGATGGTTGAAACCGGGGAGGCCGACGCGTTCATTTCCGGATTTTCAAGAAAGTATGCCGATACCATCCGGCCGGCGATTCATGTGATCGGGGTAAAAGAAGAATTTAACCACATTGCGGGGATGTACATCATGCTCACCCCGAAAGGGCCTTTGTTCCTCGCCGATACAACGGTTAATTCAGATCCTGCACCGCAAACAATCGCCGACACCACGGTTTTAGTAGCCAACGAAGTGAAACGGTTCAAGATTGAGCCGCGGATTGCCATTTTGAGTTATTCTAATTTTGGCGCCTTCAAAGGAAAAGGAAGTCCGGTTCGGGCGGGAGAAGCGGTGAAAATTCTTCATCAAAAATATCCCGATTTAATTGTCGACGGCGAGATGCAGGCGAATTATGCGCTGAACGGAGCACTGAGGCAGAAGAAATTTCCATTTACGAAGCTTGGCGATTCGGATGCAAACGTGCTGATCTTCCCAAATCTGAGTTCCGGAAACATTCTCTACAAGGTTTTGCAGGAATTGGGAACGGCCAAAGCGATTGGACCGATTTTGTTGGGGATGAAAAAGCCAATTCATGTCTTGCAAATGGAAAGCTCGGTTCGAGAGATTGTCAACCTGGTGGCCATTGCGGTGGTCGATGCTCAGGAAGCTGAAGAAAGAATCAAATGACCGGTCAACCGGATGGTTTCGCGGGGCGTCCGTTCTGTTCAGACAAGTTGATGTGTTTGGCGGAAGCCCTGTTTTCGGTCTGTCAACAGCTAATCGCGGGCATTCGAAAAGCAATATGGCGGCGTGAACAGATGGAAACGGGTTGTTCGTTTGGGTAGGTCGTTTCCATGCGTGCTTGCCTCGCCCGGCCGTCCGGGAAGCAATTTCCATCAGTGCTTGCCTCCACCGACGGTTCGGGAAGCAATTTCCATCGGTGCTTAGCTCGCCCGGTCATCCGGGAGCCAATTTCCATCGGTGTTTGCCTCGCCCGGTCATCCGCGAGCCAATTTCCATCGGTGCTTGCCTTGCCCGGCCATCCGCAAGCGAATTTCCAGGCGTGCTTCACGGTTTCGTTTGTCCGGTTAGCTCGTCATCCGGTTATGAAACACGGCCCCGGCTGTTCGCGAAGTCGGTATTCAATGCTAACAGGCCCGGGCAGGCAGCTTCTGCTGGTTCTTCCGGCAACGGGGGGCTTGCTTTGACCCCGGCGACTGCGGTTCAGCCGGTCAATTGGGACATAAAAAAAGGCACTCCCATGGCGGGGAATGCCTTTACTGTAATTGTTTGTTTTCTTGTTTTTCTGTGTGCTATTTCCAGCCACCACCCAGTGCACGGTATAGCGTGACAACAGCGGTTAGCTGTTGCAGGTGGTCGTTTACATTGCTCAATTGGGCTCCGAGGTAGCTCTGTTGTGCATTCAATACTTCGGTATAGGTTGCCGATCCGTATGTCAATAATTCTTTGGTGTATTCAACTGATTTTTCGAGCGACGCCAGTTGTTTTTGGCGAAGGTCCATTTTCCGGACAGATGCGTCATAGGTATTTAGGGCATCGTTCACTTCGGCGCCGGCATTCAACAGGGCACTTCTGAAATTCAGTAAAGCCTCTTCTTTTTGGGCTTTGGCGACTTCGAGTCGTGTGCGGTTTCCGCGTTTATTGAAAATAGGAGCTGCCAATCCGCCCACAACATTGGCTGCAAAAGAACCCGGATCGAGTAAATCGGCCAAATCCAGTGACTCGAAACCTCCGTTGGCGGTTAAAGTAACCGACGGATAGAAGTAAGCCTTCGCGCTGTTGGTCATTTCAAAGGCACTGATCACGGCATATTCTGCTTGCATCACATCCGGGCGGTTGTCCAGTAACTCAGAAGGAACGCCGATGGTTAGCATTTCGCTGGCTTGTTGTTGACCAAGTTCGCCGCGAACAATCGGTCCCGGTGTACGGCCGAGCAGCAGGCAAATGGTATTCTCGGTTGCCTTAATTTGTTGCTCCAAATCCGGAATAGTCACTTCAGCGGCATAGCGGGCTGCTTCACTTTGCACCACCGCTGCACCGGTAACACTTCCAAAATCTTTCAGCACTTTCATGGTTTCAACCAGGTCGGCATTCGTTTGCACGGTCTCTTTGGTAATCGCCAGTTGGCTGTCGAGGCCAAGCAAATTATAGTAAGCCGAAGCAATGTTGGCAATTAAACTGGTTTGTACTGCTTTGCGGGCAGCGTCGGTACCCAGGTAGTCAGCGTAAGCAGCTTTCTTGGCACTGTTTAATTTTCCCCAGATATCAATTTCCCAGCTGGCTTGCAACGCCAGTTGTTGCCCTTGGTATTCCCGGGGGCCGTCAGGATAGGTCGATTCTGAATTGCGTACATAAGTATAGCCGCCTTGTGCTGTAAGACCGGGCAGCATTGCTGCTTTGCCTTGTTTAAAGTAGGCTTCGGATGCGTAAACGCGTTGAATTGCAGCTTGCAGATCCAGGTTGTTTTGCAGTCCTTCAGCAATTAAACTATCCAGAATAGGATCGTTGAACAGGCCTTCCCAGGCTTCGTTTGCCAGGTTACTGGTGCTGTCGCTGGTGACCGAACCGAAAATTCCGTTCGTAGCCTCCGAACTTCGCTCGTAATGTCTGCTGCTGCTGCACGAAAGCATCGTCGCAGTGACAACCAGCACGAGTGTTATATTTTTAAATGAATTTGTTTTCATATTTCTATCAACTTATTCCGTTTATTAATCCAGACTGTTCATCTCAGATATTTCCGTGATCTCCGGTTTCTTAATTTTTTCCTGCAGCGTTTGGAATACCACGTACATGGCCGGGATGATCAGGATTCCGATCATTGTTCCGATAAACATACCACCAACGGCACCAACACCGATCGACCGGTTACCATTAGCACCAACACCGCCACCGATAACCAATGGAATCAACCCAAAGATGAAGGCGAAAGAGGTCATTAAGATTGGTCTCAAACGGGCTGTTGCACCTTCAACGGCCGATTGAATGATGGTCATACCGGCCATACGTCGTTGCAAAGCGAACTCTACAATCAGAATCGCATTCTTAGCCAGCAAACCAATCAACATGATCAATGAAATTTGCAGGTAAATGTTGTTTTCCACGCCCATAACCCAAGCGAAAATGAATGCTCCGGCAATACCAATTGGTAATGAAATTAAGATGGCCAGCGGTAGCATATAACTTTCGTACTGGGCTGCCAGCAAGAAGTAAACGAAGACCAGACAGAGAATGAAGATGAAAATCGTTTGGTTTCCCGAAGCAATTTCTTCACGGGTCAAACCGGAGAATTCGTAAGTATAACCCGGTGGCAGTGTTTGTGAAGCCACTTCGTTAACCGCTTTAATGGCGTCACCGGAACTGTACCCGATATTTGGAGCACTGTTCACCGAAATAGAGGTGTACATGTTGAAGCGGGTGATGTTTTCCGGTCCGTAAACGCGGCTTAGCGTAATAAATGACGTGATGGGTGCCATCTCGCCGGTTCCGGTGCGTACCATGATGTTATTCAGGTCGTCGGGGTTTCCGCGGTAGCTTGCATCAGCTTGCATCATTACACGGTATTGTTTACCGAAGCGGTTAAAGTCGGAAGCATAAAAGCCACCGATATAGCCCTGCAAAGCAGAAAGCACAGTGCTGGTTGTAATACCCGACTGCATACATTTGGCAACATTCACGTCAACCTCGAACTGCGGGAACCTGGTGTTGAACGAAGTCATTGCATACTGCATTTCGGGGCGTTGGTTGAGCGCTCCCAGGAACTGCTGTGCGATTCCTTCGAATTTTTGAATATCTCCACCTGTTTTATCCTGCAACTGGAACTCGACACCACCGGAAATACTGAAGCCCGGAACCATTGGTGGAGTGATGAACAGGATACGGGCATCTTTAATTTGTGACGCTGCACCGTAAAGACGACCAATAACACTGTTAATATCGTGGCCTTTTTCTGTTCGCTCGTCGAATGGCTTGAGGTCACAGAACATCATCCCATACGAGCTCCCTTGCCCACTGATGATTGATCGTCCCACAACCATTGCCCTACCTTGAATTTCGGGTGTTTGTTGTAAAATTTGGTCGACCTTGTCAACGACTTCCTGTGTTTTTTCAGCAGATGTAGCCGGTGGCATGCTGATGTCAACAATTAAGATCCCGGTATCTTCCGACGGAACAAAACCTGTTGGGGTTGTTTTGGTCAAATAGACCAATGCAGCGGCGAACACAATGATTAGTCCGAATGACATCCATTTTCTTACCATGAAGAAGTGGGTTGTCTTCCGGTATTTCGCAGTCATGGTGTCGAAAGCGACATTGAAGGAGCTGTAAAAACGCTGCAAAAATCCTTTGTTATGTAGTTCGCTGTCTTTATGCGGTTTTAGGAATATGGCACAAAGTGCAGGACTAAGCGTTAATGCGTTAATTGCCGATAAGACAATTGCTACCGCTAAGGTAATCCCGAATTGTTTGTAAAATACGCCGGTTGTTCCGGTGATAAAGGTTACCGGGATAAATACCGCGGCCATTACCAGGGTGATGGAAACAATTGCAGTCGAAATCTCGCTCATGGCAGAGATCGCAGCTTCTTTGGCATTTTTAGCTCCCTGGTCCAACTTGGCATGGACCGCTTCGACGACCACAATGGCATCGTCGACCACAATCCCAATGGCGAGAATTAACGCAAATAAGGTTAACAGGTTAATGGTGAAGCCAAAAAGACTTAAGAAGAAAAATGTACCGATGATCGCAACCGGAACCGAGATCGCCGGGATTAATGTTGCCCTGAAATTCTGAAGGAAAATGAAAACCACAAAGAATACCAGGATGAACGCCTCGATCAGCGTATGAATTACCTTTTCAATCGATGAGTCCAGGAAGTTGTTCGCGTTAATCAGGATGTGGTATTTTACACCTTCGGGGAATGTTTTCGCAACATCGTCCAGCACTTTTTGTGCTTCAATGATCACGTCGCGGGCATTGGACCCCGGAGATTGGAAAACGGCCATGGCGATACCCGGCTTACCCATCGCTGCAGTTGACGAAGCATAGCTTAATGAACCAAGTTCTACATCGGCCACATCGCGAAGGCGAAGAATATTCCCGTTTTTATCGGCTTTAATAATGATGTTTTCGAACTCATCGGGCATCGATAGTTTCCCTTTGTATTTCAACACATACTCAAACGTCTGGTTGTTTTGCTCACCAAAACGTCCGGGAGCAGCTTCCAGGTTTTGTGCACTTAATGCGGCAACAACATCCGATGGGATCAGGTTGTAGGTTGCCATCACATCCGGCTTCAGCCATATACGCATGGAATAGTCTTTCGAACCGAATACCATCGCTTCACCAACACCGTTCACCCGTTGAATTTGAGGCAGCAAGTTGATTTTACTGTAGTTTTGAAGGAAGGTCTCATCGTACCGGCCGTCTTCACTATACAGCGAGAATACCATCAACATACTGTTTTGCCGTTTGGCTGTAATTACGCCGGCACGGGTCACCTCGGACGGTAACAAACTGGTTGCCCGAGCAACCCGGTTCTGTACGTTAACGGCAGCCATATCGGCGTCGGTACCTTGTTTAAAGAAAACCTGTATCGTAGCAGTTCCATTGTTACTGGCAGTCGACGACATATAGGTCATATCTTCAACCCCATTAATTTGCTCTTCGAGCGGGGTAATCACACTCTTCAAAACAGTTTCGGCATTGGCACCGGTGTAGGTGGTCGAAACCTGGATCGTTGGCGGAGCGATGTCCGGATATTGCTCAATTGGGAGACTCAGTAAGCCAAGTACCCCCAAAATGACAATAATGATGGAAATGACCGATGATAAAATCGGCCGTTCTATAAATTTTCTAAACATTGTTTTCCGTGTATTAGTTTTTCGCTGGATTTACTGAATCAGAGTTCTCAGCTAAACTTGGTAATTCAACTAATTTAGGCTTGATCTGTGTATCGTTGCGTAAAGACGCGATCCCTTCAATTACAATTTGGTCGTCGGTTTTTAATCCGCTTGTTACAATGTAGGAGTCTTTCAGATTACCAACGATCACGCCGATAGGAGTGCTCTGCACTTTACTGTCGCTATTAACCGTGTACACAAAATGTCTTCCCTGTAGCTCGAAGGTAACATCCTGCGGGATAATTAAAACGGAATCCATTTGTTGGGGAATACGCACCAGACCGCTGGTTCCGCTTCGCAACATGCCGGATGTATTCGGGAATATTGCCCGGATGTTTACTGAGCCGGTTTCCTGATCTACAATACCACTGGCGGTTTCAATTTTTCCTTGTTGCTCGTAAATCGAATTGTCAGACAATACCAAATCCACTGCCGGAAGTTGTTTCAACTTTTCCGTTGTGCTTGCTCCCTGTAAGTTGCGGATCATGGTTATGAAGTCCCGCTCATTAATTGCGAAATAGGCATACATGTTATCGGTACGCGAAACAGTCGTTAACGGCTGAGTGATACTACTGCTAACCAGGCTACCCACGCGATAAGGGAAGTTACCAATAATGCCATTCGTCGGACTGGTAATTATTGTATAATCTAAACTTGCTTTAGCGTTAGCTAAATTCGCTTGCGCTTGCGCTAGTTGCGCTTCTGCTGCTGTCAGATTGGTTTCAACTGATTGAAGTTCAAACTGGCTGACAATATTTTTGTCAACCAACGGTTTTGTTTTTTCGACATTAATATTCGCAGTCGAAACCTGGGCTTCAGCTACTTTTACCTGGGCTGCGGCTGAACGTACCTGAGCTTGAACGTCGTTTGCATTGATGCGAAATAAGATTTGGCCTTTCTTAACAAAGTCGCCTTCATCGACCAAAATTTCTTCGATGTAGCCGGCAATGCGCGGACGAATTTCTACGGTTTGCACACCCTGAAGGGTAGTGGGGTAGTCTTTAAATAGCGTCGTGCTTTGCGGCTGAACTTTTGCTACTTGATACTCCCGAACCTGGCCAGCCATTCCGGCTTGACCTCCTTTGCTGTTCGAGCACGAGTATACCGCCAATAAAATTGCGATAAAACTGAGATTTTTTAAATGCATAATTGTTTTCATGGTATCTGTTTGTTAATATCTTTCTGATTTGGTTGCATATGTCAACAGTTGCAACCTTCGTTTTTGTGGCCTGTGTTATGTTGAATTTTTTGAATTACATTTTCGAAATGAATCAGTTCTTCTTCTGTCACTCCTGTTAATAATTCAGCTGAAATTTTCTCGGCGGTTTGCCTTGCAGTAACGAGCATGTCATATCCTTTTTTAGTCAGAATCAGATTTTTTTTTCGTTTGTCATCTTTGTCTGTAATCCGGACTATATACCGCAAATCAATTAGTGTGTTTATTTGACGCAATATGATTGATTTATCTCGTAAGAAATGATTCGCCAGGTCTTGTTGTGTCAAATCTTCCTTTTCGCTGAGGTAATGAAGGATAATAAAATGCTCCAGAGTCAATTCAATACTGTTGTCTTTGAAGGTGGACAAAAGCTTTAACTTAACCATATTCATGGTTTGTCCAAGCAAATATGTTAACGGTTTTTCTGTATTCATGCTTTGTTTTGCTTAACGAATCGCAAATATACAACGATTTAGTTGCAAAAGTCAACTAAATTGAGCTTTGATAATAAATAAATAAGACCTTGATGTCTTAAGTTGTTGATTGTAATGTGATTGGTTTTTTGATTGAATGTTAACCAAATGTAATCGGCTCCGTGGAAATGGCCGGTTTTAGGTGTCGTTTCGACTAGTTATTCAGATTACTGTTCTTGATTCGTTTGGACCAGCGTTCACGAGCCAGCTGCTGCATGTCAGTTTGGGTATCTCGCTCGTCAGTAATTTCCAATCCCAGGATTGTCTCAATAATGTCTTCCATGGTTAAAATTCCTTCGGTACCACCATATTCATTAATGACTAACGCAATGTGTTCCTTTTTGACAAGTAGCTTTTCGAACACCTTGGGGATGCTAATATTTTCGTAGCAGGTTACGATCGACCGTTTTTCCTGTTCTAATGTTCTTTCTTTTTCATCGCTCAAAAGATGCTCCAGGATATCCTGTTTTAATACATAGCCGGTTACCTGGTCTACATTATCTCTGTAAATCGGAATTCGCGAAACTTGTAGAAAGTCCTGATTCGCGAAGAATTCTTTTGTCGTTAGGTTTTCAGGAGCAGCAATCAATACCGTTCGGGGCGTCATAATATCCTTCGCTTTGATATCCTTCAGTTGAATCAGGTTAATAATGGTTTTGCTTTCCATTTCATCAAACACACCTTCTTCTCCGCCCAGCGAAGCTAGCATGGCCACTTCTTCCCGACTTACGGTGTCCGAAACTTTACCATGAGAGAAAGCTTTGGTTGTTAATTCGGATAACAGCACCAGAGGATACGTTATTATTATAAGAAACTGAATCATTCGGGCGGCAGGTAGAGCGAGTCTTCTCCAATAGAGGGCACCAATCGTCTTTGGTATGATTTCGGAGACAATTAATATAAGTAAAGTCAAAACAGCACTGACAATTCCGAAATAGACTTCTCCAAAAAGTTTAGTGGCTTCAGAGCCGACTCCGGCAGCCCCGATCGTGTGTGCAATAGTATTTAAAGTAAGAATAGCTGCCAGCGGACGGTCAATGTCCTGTTTGATTTTCTTTAGCAAAGAAGCAGAGCGGTGCCCTTCCTGTTTTTTCAAATAAATGAAAGGTAGACTCACTGTAAGTATAACCGATTCCAAAACAGAACATAGAAAGGATATACCTAGAGCAAGAACCAAATAGAAAATCAACATGCTAGCCATTGTGTGCCGGTTTGCTACAAGATAATTCATTTTGCTGTCATATTGAAACGATAATTTAGATATTTATCGGTTAATCTACCAAAATGATGAAAGTGGGGTTTCTTACATATTTGTAACCACTATTCCTGTCCTTCTTCCTGAACCCCCTGTAAAATGGGATATTATGCTCTATAACATAGAATGTGTTTGAATAAGGTCCTTCCTACCAAAATGTAGGATATTTTGACCTGTGCCAAAGCGTGCCAAAAAATAAATTACAACTCAAGTATCAGTAAATAAGATATTTGGTTGTGTTTCGTTGCATTCGTTTATATGTTGTTTGGCATCTTGGCACTCTTCTCGCTATTAAGGGAGCAAAGAAAAAAATGTTGAACCCTCAAAATTTTAAAAAGATGAGAAAGATAGCTATTTATGGAAAAGGTGGTATCGGTAAATCTACCACTACACAGAACACAGTTGCAGGTTTGGTAAAAATGGGAAAAAACGTATTGGTTGTGGGTTGTGACCCTAAAGCTGATTCTACCCGTCTTTTATTAGGTGGTCTTGCACAAAAAACAGTTTTGGACACACTTCGTGAAGAAGGTGAAGACGTTGAAATCGATGATGTAATCAAAAGAGGTTACGGAGAAGTTCGTTGTGTTGAGTCAGGTGGTCCGGAACCAGGTGTTGGATGTGCAGGTCGTGGTATCATTACTTCAATCAACTTGTTGGAGCAATTAGGTGCTTGGGATGCTAAATATGAAACTGACTATACTTTCTATGATGTACTTGGTGACGTTGTATGTGGTGGTTTCGCAATGCCTATCCGTGATGGTAAAGCAGAAGAAATTTACATTGTAGTTTCTGGTGAGATGATGGCAATGTATGCTGCTAACAACATCTGTAAAGGTATTAAGAAATACGCTCAAGCCGGTACTGTTCGTCTTGGAGGACTTATCTGTAACTCTCGTAAAGTTGATAACGAACGTGAAATGATCGAAGAGTTGGCTCGTCAATTGGGAACTCAAATGATTCACTTCGTACCACGTGACAACATGGTTCAGCAAGCAGAGATTCACCGTAAAACCGTAATCGAATTTGCTCCTGAACATCCACAAGCTGGCGAATATGCAACATTGGCTGCAGCTATCGATGCAAACCAAATGTTCATTATTCCTACTCCATTAGAAATGGAAGAATTGGAAAAACTGTTGATCGACTTCGGTATCGCCAACTAGTCAAACCCTTTTTTAAATCAACTAACTAAAACTAAAAATAGGAGAACACAGATATGTTAATGATAAGAGCAATCATCCGCCCCGAAAAATCAAGCAAAGTATTGACAACTCTTTTTGAAGCTGGCTACCCTGCAGTAACAAAAATTCCGGTTGTTGGTCGTGGTAAACAAAGAGGTATCAAAATTGGTGATGTTACCTACGATGAATTACCAAAAGAAATGTTGATCGTGGTTGTAAAAGACGAAGACAAAGACTTCGCAATCAAAGCAATCATGGAATCAGCAATCACAGAACCTAAAGGAGCATTCGGTGACGGAAAGATCTTTGTGACTCCGGTGGAGGAAGCTTATACCATTAGCCGTGGATCTAAAGAGTTATAAACCCTAAAAATTCCACGACTATGAAAATGATATTAGCGATTATCCGAATTGATAAAATGAACGCGACCAAGAAGGCTTTGTCAGAAGCAGGTATTACCTCAATGACTGCTACCGGAAAAGTCTTCGGACGTGGAAAAGGCCTGTGGGATGCTAAGGTGTTGGAAGGTGCAAAAAACGACCAGCCCGAAGCATTGGAACTTCTAGGAAAAGAACCAAGACTCAGACCTCAGCGTGTTTTAAACATTGCTGTTTCTGATGAAAACGTTCAAACTACAATTGACACAATCATCGAGGTGAACCAAACACCATCTCCAGGCGACGGAAAGATCTTCGTGATGCCTTTAGGTGAAGCAGTTCGCGTTCGCACCGGTGAAACAGGTACAACAATCCTTTGAAAAAATTGAAAAGTTATGGTTAAGAAAAAAGATTATACAAACGGATTGCCGGATCCAGCCCCTTTAAAAGAAGAAATTCTTGCGAAGTATCCGCGCAAAGTCGCTAAAAAACGCGATAAGTCAATGGTCATCAATGATCCTGAAGCTGATCAGGAGATTTTGGCCAACGTCCGCACCATCCCTGGAATTATTACACAACGCGGTTGTACATACGCCGGTTGTAAAGGGGTAGTATTAGGACCAACACGTGACATTATTAACTTGGTTCACGGACCAATCGGCTGTAGTTTCTACGCCTGGTTAACTCGTCGTAACCAAACAAGTGTTCCTGAAGGTGGCGATAACTTCATCACTTATTCATTCTCAACCGATATGCAAGATGAAAACATCGTTTTCGGTGGAGAAGCAAAATTGAAAGAAGCGATTCGCGAAGCATACGAAATGTTCAAACCAAAAGCTATTGGCGTATTCTCTACTTGTCCGGTAGGTTTGATCGGTGACGACGTTCATGCAGTTTCTCGCGAAATGAAAGCTGAATTAGGAATCAATATCTTCGGTTTCAGCTGCGAAGGATACCGCGGTGTATCTCAATCAGCAGGTCACCACATTGCCAACAACCAGGTATTTAAAAACGTGGTTGGTAACAACGACCGTCCTCGCGAAGGCAAATTCCAGGTTAACCTGTTAGGAGAATACAATATTGGTGGTGATGCTTTTGAAATCGAACGTCTGTTCGAAGAAGCAGGAATCACATTGCTTTCTACTTTCTCTGGTAACTCTACTATCGAAAGCATGGAGTATTCACATACTGCAGACTTGAACATGGTAATGTGTCACCGTTCTATCAACTACATCGCTGAGATGATGGAAGAGAAATACGGTATTCCTTGGATCAAAGTAAGTTTTGTAGGTGCTGAACCTGCTGCGAAGTCACTGAAGAAAATCGCTGAATATTTCGGAGATGCTGAATTGACGGCCAAAGTAGATGAAATCTGCGCACGTGAAATGGCTAAAGTTAACGCTGTTAAGGAAACTGTTAAGCCTAACGTTGAAGGTAAATTGGCGATGATGTTCGTAGGTGGATCTCGTGCTCACCACTACCAGGATTTGTTCAAAGAATTAGGAATTCGTGTTGTATCTGCCGGTTATGAGTTCGCTCACCGCGATGACTACGAAGGACGTAAAGTAATTCCAACGATCAAGATTGATGCGGATACCCGTAACATCGAAGAGATTGAAGTTACTAAAACTGAAAACGCAGAACTTTGGAGAGAAGACCTGATTGCTAAAAAAGCAGCTCTTGAAGAAGGTGGCTATAAGTTCTCTGATTACGAAGGAATGATGCCTGAAATGAGCAAGAATTCATTGGTAATTGATGATGTGAACCACTGGGAAACTGAAAAGTTGATTGAATTCTACAAGCCTGATGTATTCTGTGCCGGTATTAAAGAAAAGTATGTGGTACAAAAATACGGCGTCCCTCTGAAACAGTTGCACTCTTATGACTACGGTGGCCCTTATACTTGTTTTGACGGTGCTATCAACTTCTACAAAGAAATGCAACGCATGTTAGATACGAAGATCTGGAAACTCGTGGATGCCCCATGGAAAAACGAGCCGGAAATTGTTGGAAGTATGACTATTGAAGCTTAATAAGGAGGATTAATCATGTTACTAAAACATACCACAGATAAAGTAAAAGAGCGTAACGCGCTCACGGTAAACCCCGCGAAAACTTGTCAGCCTGTTGGTGCAATGTATGCCGCATTAGGTGTTCACGGTTGTTTACCACATAGCCACGGATCTCAAGGTTGCTGCTCTTATCACCGTACTGCCCTGACCCGTCACTATAAAGAGCCTGTAATGGCTTCAACCAGTTCGTTTACTGAAGGTGCTTCAGTATTCGGTGGACAAGCTAACTTGCTGACTGCTGTTGACAATATTTTCCAAATTTACGAACCGGAAATCGTTGCTGTTCATTCAACTTGTTTGTCTGAAACAATTGGTGACGACTTAGGTCAGATCGTAGCAAAAGCTCGTGACGACGGTAAAGTTCCAATGGGAAAACATCTTGTTCAGGCTTCAACACCAAGTTATGTTGGATCTCACGTAACTGGATTTGCCAACATGTTGGAAGCATTTGTAAAATACTTCCCTGAAAAAACAGACGAGAAGAAAAGACAATTGAATATTCTTGCTGGCTGGGTAGAACCATCAGATATGCGCGAATTGAAACGCATGTCTGCGATGATGAAAGTTCAAACTGTATTGCTTCCTGATACTTCAGATGTGTTGGATACACCAATGGACGGAACATACACGATGTACCCAAAAGGTGGAACAACTATTCCTGAAATGGTGAGCATGGGCGACAGCATGAAAACCCTGGCCTTAGGCGAATGGGGAACTGACAAAGCTGCCAAAACATTGGACAACAAATGTAAAGTGCCTTTCGATATGTTGGATCTTCCTGTCGGATTGCGTGCAACTGACCGCTTCATCCAAGCTATGGCTACAGCTGGAAAAGTATCAGTTCCTGAAGCAGTTTCAGCAGAGCGCGGTCGTTTGGTTGACGTTATCACTGACATGCACCAGTACCTTTACGGAAAACGTGTTGCAATCTTCGGTGACCCGGACAACATCATTCCATTGATCGAATTCATGGTTGATATGGATATGAAACCGGTTTACATTGTATCAGGAACTCCAGGTAAAAAATTCGCGAAACGTATGGAAGCAATTCTTGCTGAGCGTGTACCTGAAGCCAAATACAAAAACGGACCACAAGCTGACATGCACTTGATGCACCAATGGATCAAAGAAGAACCAGTTGATTTGATCGTCGGTAACACTTATGGCAAATATATTTCTCGCGACGAAAACATTCCTTTCGTACGGATGGGCTTCCCAATCCTTGACCGTGTTGGACACAGTTATTTCCCAACAGTAGGTTATATGGGTGGTATCCGTATCCTCGAGAAATTCCTCAGCGCTATCATGGACAAGCTCGATGCTACTTCTCCGGAAGAATCTTTCGAACTGACTATGTAAGAAGTTCTCAAAGATCGCAGGTCTGTTTCGATTCAATCACAACAGATCTGTGACTTTAAAATACATCCTTCTCTTCAGCCAATCGAAGGATCCAGGGAGACATCCCTTTAGAATATGTTCTTCATAATGTCAAAATGTGAGGGGAGGCAACCCGCAGCCTCCCTTTCATTTCTAAAAACTAACGCTATGGATGCATTTATAAATGACAGACAAAATCAAATCCTCACCAAGGGGACAGATGATGCAGCGATTGCTTGCGGGAAAGCCAGTGTGGCCGGTTCGGTCAGTCAACGGGCATGTGTGTTTTGCGGATCGCGGGTAGTTTTATACCCCATTGCCGATGCGCTCCATCTTATCCACGGGCCGGTAGGCTGTGCAGCTTACACCTGGGATATTCGGGGGTCGCTTTCATCGGGACCACAAATTCACCGATTGAGTTTTACAACTGATCTAAAAGAAAAAGAAGTAGTCTTCGGAGGCGAAGAAAGATTGTACAAAGCTTTGATCAGTTTAATTGAAACCTATAAGCCGAAAGGCGCTTTTGTATATGCCACCTGTATTGTGGGTGTGATTGGCGACGATGTTGAAGCAGTGTGTAAGCGGGTTACACGCGAAACAGGCATCGACGTAATTGCAGTCATGTCAGAAGGATTTAATGGAACAAAAAAAGATGGCTATAAAATAGCCTGTGGAGCGCTCTCCAAATTAATCGGAACAGACACCACTTTTAAAGCCCCTGAATATAGTTTGAACATTCTCGGAGATTTCAACCTGGCTGGTGAACTCTGGATGTTGGCTGAATACTATAAAAAAATGGGTGTGAATCTGGTAGCTGCGATGACCGGCGACGGTCGAATCGATGATCTAAGGAAAGCGCATACCGCTCAGTTAAACGTCGTTCAGTGTTCTGGATCGATGATTGGACTGGCAAAAGAAATGAAAGAAAAGTACGGCATTCCGTTCATGAAAGTCTCTTATTTCGGAATTGAAGATATGTCGGACGCACTTTACGAAGTGGCCAAATTCTTCAAATCAGATGAGATGATGGAAAAGGCCCGGACTTTAGTGAAAGAAGAACTCAGTGAATTGTTGCCAGCATTGGCACAATATCGTCAAAAGCTGGAAGGCAAAAAAGCAGCGATTTATGTGGGAGGAGCCTTTAAAGCAATTTCATTAGTAAAAGCACTCCGTTTAATCGGAATGAAAACTGTTGTGGTTGGCTCCCAAACAGGAAACGTTGATGATTACAATCTACTGAAAGAAATGTGTGACGATGGAACCATCATTGTTGATGACTCCAATCCGAACGAACTCTCTGAATTTGTGAAACAAACCGGAGCAGACCTTTTTATTGGCGGTGTTAAAGAAAGACCAATCGCGTACAAACTCGGACTTGGTTTTTGTGACCACAATCACGAAAGGAAAGAAGCTCTCGCGGGATATGAGGGCATGCTCAACTTTGCAAAAGAAGTACATGCTTCAGTTTGCAGCCCGGTTTGGCAATTCATGAAATAAGACATCGGGCAGAGCACAAGGTTTCTATTTGGCGGAACTTGGAACTCGAAACCCGAAACTTGAAAATTTAAAACTGAAGAACATGTTTGAAAATGCTCCGATTATAAAATCGACAAAAGAATTTACAGCTACTCGGAATGCCTGTAAGCTCTGTGCTCCGCTCGGTGCCAGTGTAGCTTTCAAAGGAATCCGGGGTTGTGTCCCCATCATTCATGGTGGACAGGGCTGTGCAACCTATATCCGGCGCTACCTCATTAGCCACTTTAAAGAACCGGTAGATATCGCTTCCTCAAACTTTACCGAAGAAGCAACCGTTTTCGGCGGCGGCGCCAACTGTCACACGGCTATTAAAAATGTTATCGGGCAATATAAACCCGAAGTTGTAGCGCTGACAACCACTTGTCTTTCTGAAACCATTGGTGATGACGTGAAAATGTATATTCACGAATTTGAGAGAGACAATCAATCGATTAAGGATCTTCCTCGTTTTGTAACCGCTTCAACTCCCAGCTATCAGGGGTCGCACATGGATGGATTCCATGAGGCAGTAGCATCGGCAACGAAAACCTTTGCTAAAGGCGGTGAGAAAGGAACTCATATCAATATATTCCCCGGTTTTGTATCAACCGAAGATTTACGCCAGCTCAAATATCTGTTGAGTGATTTCGGAATCGATTACGTGATGGTTCCCGATTATTCGGAAACGCTCGACAATCCGATCTGGAATACTTACAAGCGGATTCCGGAAGGTGGAACACCGGTTGCTAAAATTGAAACCTGCGGAACAGCAGCTGCTTCAATCGAGTTCGGTACCATCTTGAACTTTGGTGCGCTCTCCGGAAGGGTAAAAAACAATAAGCTTTCGGCTACCGGAGCTCATTACCTGGAAAACGAATTCGGTGTAAAAAATTATCGCATGCCTCTTCCAATCGGAGTTAAGAACACCGACCGCTTTATAAAAGCACTGGAAGAAATTACCGGCAAGGAATTGCCAATTCGTTACCAGGGCGAACGCGGTAGATTGATCGACTCTTATGCTGACGGGCACAAATACATTTTCGGAAAGAAAGCAGTCGTTTATGGTGAAGAAGATTTTGTAATAGCCATGACAACGTTCCTCGACGAAATTGGTGTTGAAGTGATTTTGGCTGCCACCGGCGGCGAAAGCGGACGTTTGGAAGAACAAATCCGTGAAAATTGCCCCGAGCGTGGTGAGCAAATCCTGGCCAAAAACATGTTCGACTACGAAAAAATTCGGGAGTGGAGCATCGATAACAAACCAGATCTTCTTGTTGGAAACAGCAAGGCTTATTATATCGCACGCGAGTTGGATATTCCAATCGTACGTTGCGGATTTCCGATCCATGATCGGATTGGCGGACAACGCATCAAACACCTAGGTTACTCCGGTACGCAGGATTTATTTGACCAGGTTGTAAACGCCATGATTCAATATAAACAAGACCATTCGGCGGTCGGCTATAAATATATGTAGAACCGGGCACAAGCCCTTTTAAAACTCAGAGCTATGATTGATATTGAAAAACATCCGTGTTTTAGCAAAGAAGCTAAAGGAAAATATGCCCGGGTCCATTTGCCTGTAGCGCCAAAATGTAACATCCAATGTAACTATTGTAAGCGCGATTACGACTGTGTGAATGAAAGCCGCCCTGGTGTAACCAGTAAGGTACTGTCGCCGGAACAGGCATTGACTTACCTGGTGAAGTTAAGAGAAAAAATGCCTCACCTGTCAGTTGTTGGTATCGCAGGACCTGGTGATCCGTTCGCCAACCCTGTTGAAACGATGACAACATTGCGTTTGATTCGCAGAGAGTTCCCGGACATGATTTTGTGTCTGTCGTCAAACGGATTGAATGTTGCTCCTTATGTTGAAGAGTTGGCAGAACTGAAAGTTAGTCACGTAACCATTACGATGAACGCTTTCGACACTGAAGTAACGAAAGACATTTACAAATGGGTCCGGTTAGACAAACGCGGTTATGTTGGCGTTGAAGGCGCCAAAATTCTGTTGGAAAAACAATTGGAGGCGATCAAATTACTTAAAATGCACAACATCACTGTGAAAGTGAATACGATTGTCATTCCAGGAACCAACGATCATTTGGTTGGTGATATCGCCAAAACTGCCAAATCGTTGGGGGCTGACTTGATGAATGCCATTCCTTTATTCCCGGTTGAAGATACGCCTTACGAGAATTTGGTAGAACCTTCAGCAGCAATGATGAAAGAAGTTCGTGCAAAAATCAAAGAACATATCAAACCAATGACACACTGTGCGCGCTGTCGTGCTGACGCTGTCGGTTTGCTTGGTAAAGATGACCCTGAAGCTGCGAAATTGTTGAATGATATCGCGAACATGACGGTATCAATTGATGAAACCCGTCCTCACGTGGCTGTTGCCAGTCAGGAAGGATTGTTGGTAAACCAACACTTAGGCGAGGCGGACTTCTTATATATCTATAAAGAAACGTCTTCGGGATACCGCATGATAGAGAAACGTCGCACGCCTGCGTCAGGAACGGGTAACACTCGTTGGGAAGCACTGGGCGAATGTTTAAATGACTGCCGTGCGTTGCTGGTTGGCGGAATCGGACCTTCACCGTCCTCAATTATTGGCCGCACAGGGATCAAAATTGTTGAAATGACTGGTTTGATTGACGATGGAATGGACGCTATTTATAAAGGAAAATCGCTGAAAACCGTTAAAAAAGCGGATGTGTTCCGTTGCGGAGCCGAATGTTCAGGAAGTGGAACAGGCTGCGGTTGATCATTCACGAGACCATATTATTATTTGTTCATATAAAGAAACATGCTCAATCCCTCCCATGTGGAGGGGTTTTTAAAAGCCCAAAATCATAACCCTTAAATATAATACACCATGAAAAAACCTGAATACCACATTTTAGTTTGCAACTCGTACCGCGTTGCAGGCGATGCCAAAGGCTATTGTAACAAAAACGGCGCAGCTGATCTGATTCAGTATATCTCGGAAGAATGTAACGACCGTGGTTTGGATGTTGCTGTTTCTTCTACTGCTTGTTTGAATGTTTGTTCTCAAGGACCAGTAATGGTCATTCAACCGAACAACCTATGGTACGGTGGAATTACAGAGGAACGCATTGATGAGATTTTAGATGCTTTGGAAGAAGGAGAATCTGTTGAAGAATATTTGATCAGCGAATAATGATTGCGAAATCTCTCCATATAATTGATACAACACTCCGGGATGGCGAACAAGCCCCCGGGGTTGTATTCAGTTTTGATGAGAAACTGAGAATCGCCGCGTTGCTTGACGATGCGGGTGTGAAGGAGCTTGAAGTTGGTACGCCAATTATGGGGGAGTGTGAGCAATTGGTTATTCGTGAAATTATTCGTTCTGGTTTTAATTTTAAATCGACCTGTTGGGGCCGCTCAACCGAAGAAGATATGGTGGCTGCTGAGCTAACAGGTGCGAGCCGGATGAATATTTCCTTTCCGGTTTCCGATATTCAGCAAGCGGCTATAGGTAAAAGTCGTTCGTGGGTAATGGACCGGGTGAAACCGATGATGGCATTTGCCCATCAACGTTTCAACTTTGTTGCTGTAGGTGCACAGGATGCTTCCCGCGCTGATCGTACTTTCCTGAAGGAATTTATTTCAGCATGTTTGGCCGAAGGAGCACACCGGATTCGCATTGCCGATACGGTGGGAACCTTGAACCCACTCTCAACGATGGAACTTTTTACTTGGTTAACAGGTGAATTTCCGGGTGTTGAATTTGAGTTTCACGGGCATAATGATTTGGGTATGGCAACTGCCAACACCGTTTCTGCTGCTTTGGCCGGATGTCATTCTGCAAGTTTGACCGTAAATGGGTTGGGTGAACGTGCCGGAAATGCCTGCCTCGAAGAAGTGGCCGCTGCTATGAAGGTATCGGTAAATAGCGATTGTGGCATTCGTTTGGATAAATTACAGGAGCTGTGTAAAGCTGTTGAGTCAGCGTCATTACGGAAAATTCACGATTCGAAACCAATTGTAGGCGAAATGATCTGTCGGCACGAGTCGGGAATTCATTGTCGTAGCTTGGTCAAAGATCAGATGAGTTACCAGGCATTCAACCCTGAGTTATTTGGTCGGAAGACTGAATTGGTATTTGGAAAACATTCGGGTAGCGGAGGCCTGAATCATTTTCTGACATCAAAAGGCATATTTTTGGCCAAAGAACAGTTGGCCGAGGCGATGTTTAAAATGAAAGACGCAGCCAGACGTGCTAAGCGAGCTTTCGACTACGAAGAGGCAGCCATTATGATGAACGCTGCAATTAATGAGTCAAAATAATCACACTATATATAATATATAGGTAGACATTTGAAGTTAACCCCATAAAATAAAATGCGATGGTAGAATGGAGCGGATATTTTAATGAAGGTGTTTCGTATTATAACGCAACGATTGGCGGAATAAAGAAAGGTAGAAAATTAGGGAATGCAGTTTACTACAACTTGGTAGGGCTGGCGTTGGAGAGTTTCCTTACGGCTGCAAGTGCTAAAGGCGGCGAACTGCCGGAGCATTCCACTGTGTCGAGCATGTTGCGTGGATTGAAGAAAAAGCATGAAGTACCGGAGTCGTTTACAGATGAGGCTCGCTTTTTTAATCGGTTCATGAATATGTGTTCGCTGGAGATTATGGAGATAAAAGAGCCCAGTGATGAAGATATAGATCGCCTGGCCAAATTTGTTGGAGATGTGAAGGAGTGGACAGAATCGATCCTTGGAGAAACTTGTTCTGTTGATTAATTCCCGTCTTTTTCTGTTTGAAATTGTGCACAGGTAGGCGTCCGTTGGTTTGCTTCGGAGGTCGAAATAGTATATTGCCGGTATTTGAACTGCTTTTTAAGTGGCGCAAATACCTTTTTTTATGCCTTGTTTTTCCATTCTCGTTGTTTAAGCAGGTTGTTTTCGGGATTTTTATCCGGCAATTTTAATTGGTGAGTATTCCATTTTTAGAGTCGAGAAGCGTATTTCAGCATGGTTTGCGATTGATGGTCGATTTTGTCGGAAAAATATTGTCGTCGTAAGACGTTGGATTTCATGTCACAACAAAGGGTGGGTGATTTGTGTGTGAAAAAAAGGTTGCAATAGTGTTGCAGAACAGAAAAGAGTCTCTATATTTGCACCCGCTTTGAGAAACAACGGTGCTACACCGAAAGAGCTGAAAGCCGCGTTCTATAAGTGTTGTAAGGCAAAAAGGCTGAAAAAAATACTCCAATTTATTTGGAGAATGAAAAAAGCTGATTAACTTTGCCGCCCCGCAGACAAGAAAGGGAGACCTGGAGGGTTTGAGGGAAACAAAACAGACGTTCTTTACCTGGAAAGGAAAAGCCGGAAGAGTTTTAAGTATTAAAGCTTAGGACGGTAAAAACGGGAAAGGTAAAAAAAAAGAACAACAAGTTCATTGACAAGATTGAAAAGGTAGAAAGATAAGGAAGATACGCTATCAACAAAGAGTTTTATCTACAAGAGCTAGACAAGATTAACAATTTTATTTACAACGAAGAGTT
>NZ_WKLH01000004.1:0-11325 GCF_010882175.1 Mangrovibacterium lignilyticum
AAGCACCGGTAATAAGCTGTCCTGCCGATATGATCGTTGATTGTGAGTTCGACGGTGAATCAGGCATGGCAACAGCCACCGATAACTGTACCGCAGAAGGCGACATCGTGATTGGTTATGTAGATTCATCCGATTTGGATGACTGCGGCCTGGGCATGATTACCCGTACGTGGACCGCAACCGACTGTGCCGGCAATTCATCCAGCTGTGAGCAGATGATCACCGTTAAAGATGACGAAGCACCAGTATTGAACGTTCCTGCAGATGTACGTTTCGAATGCGAAATGGGTGATGCAGGTATGGCCACAGCTACCGACAACTGTACTGCGGAAGGTGACATCGAAATCAGCTACAATGATGATGTCGTATTAGAACACTGTGGTGTTGTGACTCGTACCTGGACAGCGATCGATTGTGCCGGAAATATGACAACCGGAGTACAAATGATTACTGTTTACGATGAGACTCCACCGACAATTATGGGTGAAGACTATGCAGTCTGCAACGAAGAATTGCCTTATGAAATCACTGTTGCCTGGACAGATAACTGTTCTGAAGGCGGTGAGTTGACTGCAGTAGGTGAATTCTATAGTGCAACAGAATGTGACACAGTTTATGCTTACATGTTCTCAGTAACCGACGATTGTGATAATCTGACAGAGAAAACAATCTATGTGACTAAGGAATCTGATAAGTATGGTTATTGTGAAACTGCGATTGCTAAGCTTGACGGAGACTATGAGTCTGATGCCCGTTGCTTCCTGGAAGATGGATTCAGTCGTTGGGGATGGACAAATATGATCGTTGAAGAAGGTGAATACACCATGCCTCTGTATGCCGGAGCCGCTCAATGTATGATCGACAAAGGTGCATTGGTAGGTCAAGTGGTTGTCACTTATTCCGGAGGTACGGTAACTGTAGAGTATCAAATTGATGAAGGTTATGCCATGAGCGAAGCTCACATTTATGTGGGATGCGAACCATATCCGACTATAAATGGTACACCAACAGTTGCTCCTGGACAATTTACTTTCAATGCTGGATACCTGGATCATGTGAATGGTCTGACAGCAGAGTTTGATAACGTTCAGGGTGGATTCTACATCATTGCTCATGCGGTAACCTGCGAGATGATTTGCAGTTGCAGTGAGTCTGAAGGACCAATCTACGCCGATGGTTATGAACCAATGGATTTGAGTATCGACTGTAACTTGCAGCCTGAAGAATCAATTGAAGTAGAAAGTCCTGAACCAAATGACGTTGACTTGGTAGCATCTCCAAATCCGTTCGACGACCAAGTCACCTTCTCATTTACTGCGAATCGGGATGGACTGGCAAAAATTGACCTGTACAACATGTTTGGTCAAAAAGTCGCCTCAATCCTGAGACAACAAGTAACGGCAGGTGAGTTTGTTCAAGTTCAATATATACCCGATGGCATTGTCACAGGTACCTATATTTACCAGTTTAAATTAGGTGCGACAGTTGTAAGCGGCAAGTTGAACTATACTGATTATAAATGAAAATAAATGGAGACCACGCATTTTCATTACTATACGAGACTACTTTAACACGAGGTAGAAAGTAGCATTTCTAGAATCAAAAGGGAAGCCGGGCAAGAGTGTCCGGCTTCTTTGAGTTCGACTATAGATTATTAGTTATTTAAGGGGGATTGGTGTTGACCGGTTCCCCTTTTTCGTTTATAAGCATTCCGACGAATCCATTATTTCTCTGTGATCCTGGATTTTGGTACCCTGCGACTCCTTTTTAAGCTGGTGGCGTTCTAAATATCCGTAAGAATCCCGATTGAAGTCAGTCCTGATTTACGCTATCTTATTATTTGCTTTTATGCCAGATGTTATATTTGGCGCTCTCTGTTTCTATTCCCTGTGCGGCAGGGATTATGTGTGATTGAACTGAAGTTTTTGCATTGGTAGCCTGGCCTGTTTCTTTTTTAATGAAGGAATGATCGGTGCAAAAACGATGTTGGAACTTAAACCAGTACAATATGAAGAAATTTTACTTCTTACCCTCTGACAAAGGAGAGTACCGATGTTGGCAGTTATTGTTTGTTTTGCCATTCTTTATCGTTGGATTATTAGCAACCAGTCCGACGATGGGACAAGGTAATAAGGCAGATATAACCGGCAATATTTTGGGTATTGCTCCTGTTCAGGCTCCCCACCATGGTACGGCCATTGATGGGAATGCCTATGCTTATTGGCGCGATACGACAATTTGGGTTGTAAACCCTTACAGCCCGACCGATTCGGTAGAACAAAACTTTGGCGAAGCCGGTGATATTTTTTATTGGCCGGAAGCCTACCCACCACCACCTGGATTTACTGCTGATTACGATACGGCTGCAGGTGTATTGGATATCATTAACAATTTTCCGGTGATTCACGATTTTCCGGATGTTGATAATGATATCACGGTGGTTTATAACGACGGTGTCGGCAATGAGGATCTATCGATCTTCAGGACCGGTGCTAAAATTAACGACGACCCGAATACCTATTATGTTGTTGCCGGAAAACCACCGGGCAAAAACGAAATTCAGAATGCCGGTGCCATATTTACCTGGGGCGATGAAAACCTTGTAGGTATTGATGGCGAGAACGGAAATCCCGACGATCTGTGGTGTGCTTTTGCTGCCGACCGGAAGGAAACCAACGGTAGTAGCTATATCGACTTTGAGTTTCTACAGGCTGCATTAGTGATGGATGAAACCGGACACTTTACAAGCTACGCTCCCGCAGAAACGGGAGGACGGACTCCGAATGACATACTGCTTACCGTAGAGTATACCAACGGTGGACCGGTAGCCAATGTAATTGTGCAACGCTGGGAACCGATTGAAGGATCTGATCCTGTCGAGTATGAATACCATATGATCGGACCGGAAACTGCTATGGGTGCAGGTGATGGTTATCCGTATGGTAGCATATTAGCTACGGTTAATACCGAGATAACTCCGGTACATTACCTGGCATTTGGACAAACGATGGACTTCAATATTGGTGGCGAGATAATGACATTGCCTTATTATGATGTCAATCAATGGTGTGAGGGTGCTGTAAACGTGAGTGCTTTATTCGGACTGTCAGGTGATGACTGTTTGACTGTTAGCACCGTATTTATCAGGACCCGTACTTCCGGGTCCAGTGGTCAGTCTCAATTGAAAGACCTTCCCGGACCACCGATTCAATTAAATATTACGGCAGATCCTCCTGAGATTGCCTGTGGAGATGTATTGTTAGAAGAATGTACTTCAGATGAAGACATTGCAATAGCATACGAAGCCTGGAAAAATGGCGACTACATCGATATTATCGATCCGGGAAAAGAAGGCGGCGCTTCGGGCTTTGTTCCGAATGGCACTTTCGACGAACTGCCTGCAAATCCGCATTGCGGATTCAGTACCTCTTATCAATTTGTTTACCAGGATCGCTGTCTGCACACCGATACTGTTACCTGTACATTTGAGGTAACCGGAGACACAACCGATCCGGTTATCACTTGCAGCGACGATCAGACCTTCGAATGTGAAGTAGGAACAGTTAATGGACCGTCATCAGTGACTGATAATTGTGATGCGAGTCCAATAGTCACAGGGCCTGTTGTTACCGGCAGTCTGGATGACTGTGGATTAGGAACGCTGACCTATACCTGGACTGCTACCGATGACTGCGGTAATAGCAGCACTTGTTCTAAGTTAGTTACAGTAGTTGACACAACACCACCGGTTATCACTTGCAGCGACGATCAGCGCTTCGAGTGTGAAGTCGGAACCGTAAATGGTCCATTGTCAGTGACTGATAATTGTGATGAAGATCCGATGGTTACAGGTCCTGTTGTAACAGGTAGTTTGGATGACTGCGGATTAGGAACACTGACTTACACCTGGACAGCAACCGACTGTGCAGGCAACAGCAGTACTTGTTCAAAATTGGTTACTGTTTACGACACCACACCACCAGTAATTGTTTGTAGTGGTGATCAGAGCTTCGAGTGTGAAGTCGGAACCGTAAATGGTCCTTCGTCTGTTAGTGATAATTGCGATGACGATCCGGAAGTTACAGGTCCTGTTGTAACAGGTAGCTTGGATGACTGCGGATTGGGAACACTGACTTACACCTGGACAGCTACCGACTGTGCAGGCAACAGCAGTACTTGTTCAAAATCAGTAAGCGTTTACGACACTACACCACCTGTAATTGTTTGTAGTGGCGATCAGAGCTTCGAGTGTGAAGTCGGAACCGTTGATGGTCCTTCGTCTGTTACCGATAATTGCGATGACGATCCGATGGTTACAGGTCCTGTTGTAACAGGTAGCTTGGATGACTGCGGATTAGGAACACTGACTTACACCTGGACAGCTACCGACTGCGCAGGCAACAGCAGTACTTGTTCAAAATCAGTAAGCGTTTACGACACTACACCACCTGTAATTGTTTGCAGTGGCGATCAGAGCTTCGAGTGTGAAGTAGGAACCGTTGATGGTCCTTCGTCTGTTACCGATAATTGCGATGACGATCCGATGGTTACAGGTCCTGTTGTAACAGGTAGTCTGGATGACTGCGGATTGGGAACGCTGACTTACACCTGGACAGCTACCGACTGTGCAGGCAACAGCAGTACTTGTTCAAAATCAGTAAGCGTTTACGACACTACACCACCTGTAATTGTTTGCAGTGGCGATCAGCGCTTCGAGTGTGAAGTCGGAACCGTTGATGGTCCTTCGTCTGTTACCGATAATTGCGATGACGATCCGATGGTTACAGGTCCTGTTGTAACAGGTAGCTTGGATGACTGCGGATTAGGAACACTGACTTACACCTGGACAGCAACCGACTGTGCAGGCAACAGCAGTACTTGTTCAAAATCAGTCAGCGTTTACGACACTACACCACCTGTAATTGTTTGTAGTGGCGATCAGAGCTTCGAGTGTGAAGTCGGAACCGTTGATGGTCCGTCGTCTGTTACCGATAATTGCGATGATGATCCGATGGTTACAGGTCCTGTTGTAACAGGTAGTTTGGATGACTGCGGATTGGGAACACTGACTTACACCTGGACAGCTACCGACTGTGCAGGCAACAGCAGTACATGTTCAAAATCGGTAAGCGTTTACGACACTACACCGCCTGTAATTGTTTGTAGTGGCGATCAGAGCTTCGAGTGTGAAGTAGGAACCGTAAATGGTCCTTCGTCTGTTACCGATAATTGCGACGACGATCCGATGGTTACAGGTCCTGTTGTAACAGGAAGTCTGAATGACTGCGGATTAGGAACACTGACTTACACCTGGACAGCAACCGACTGTGCAGGCAACAGCAGTACATGTTCAAAATCAGTAAGCGTTTACGACACTACACCACCTGTAATTGTTTGTAGTGGCGATCAGAGCTTCGAGTGTGAAGTCGGAACCGTTAATGGTCCTTCGTCTGTTACCGATAATTGCGATGACGATCCGATGGTTACAGGTCCTGTTGTAACAGGAAGTTTGGATGACTGCGGATTAGGTACACTGACCTATACCTGGACAGCAACCGACTGTGCAGGCAACAGCAGTACTTGTTCAAAATTGGTTACCGTTTACGACACAACACCACCTGTCATTACTTGTCCGGCTGATGTTTACGCCGTTTGCGAGGATATTGTCGATACCGGCGAAGCTACAGCAACCGACAATTGTGATCCGAATCCGGATATCGGTTACACCGATGTAACAGTTACCGATATGTACGGATGGACGACTACAAGAACATGGACAGCCACCGATTGTGCAGGTAATTCTGCAAGTTGTGAACAAATCATCTCATACACTTGTCACCCAACTTGTAATACTGCCTATGCTCGCAGCGATGACAATGCATGTTTCTATGACTATGGATTCAGTAACTGGGGTTGGAGCAACAGCCTGGCTGAAGGCGACGACGAATACTGGCCAATTTATGCCGGTAACCCGGATTGCGCACCAATTACCGATCCGATCGGCTCCGCTCATGTGACTTATTCCGGTAGTACTGTAACCGTTGTTTATATGCTCGACGCTCCGTATTACCTGGAGCAAGTTCATGTCGATGTCGGCTGTGATATGTTCCCGATGAAAAATGGTAGTTACACTGTTTCTCCGGGACAATACAACTTCGGCGACGGAAACCTGGACATGGCAACCATGTACACCGTTCAGTTTACCGATGTCTCCGGTCCGGTTTGGGTAATTGTACACGCAGTTAGCTGTAAAATTGAAGGCTATACACCTGTCGCATTATCAGACAACGGCGCATATAGCGAATCGATCGTTTGTGCAAGTCCGGTTGAAGTATTCAGTGCGGAGTCAGGTTCAACTTTAAGCCTGAAGTCAGCTACGGTTGTAACGGCGTATCCGAACCCGTTCTCAGACCAAATTACTTTCGAGTTTACGGCAGACCAGGATGGATTAGCACGACTTGAACTGTTCAATATGTTCGGTCAGAAAGTGGCTGTCGTTCTGAAACAGCAGGTAACTGAAGGTCAATACGTGAAAACTCAATATATACCGGATGGCGTCGTTTCAGGTGCATACATCTACCGGTTTATGCTGGGCGATACAGTCATTAACGGACAGATTATTTTTGACGAATAGATTTGGATGAAAATGATTGCGAATAATGTGGTTTCGTTTCTTCGAATAACTGCTTAAGTAAGGTAGAGAGTAGTATTTCAGGAATCACGATGGGAAGTCGGGCACACTGTCCGGCTTCCTTGAGTTTATTCATCAAGTGAATTCAAAAGGGAATCGGGTTTTATCGATTCCCTTTTTTGCTTTTTCAATTGATTCCTTGCGGATTGACTATCAGTCGAAAAGTTCATTCGTGAAGCCAATCAGGGGGGTAGAGCATCAAGAACCACTCGTTCGTGAAACTCTTCTTAATAGATGCTGTTATTTCGATCATTGGGTCGTAACTTGTTGTTGATAACCTTTTTACTAATCACCCAAAACGATGATTTTATGGATAATAAAATTGATTTCAAGATTCCTGACGAAGTTGCGGCGGAAGCTTTGCAACACATTATTAATGCAGCAACCGTGTTGAAACCTTACCTGATTGCGTTGAATGCAGAAGAGCGAAAGACGATTCCGAAAGTTAGTGATGGCACTTCGCCCTTCGTGCTCAAGACTTTGGAGTTTAGCTAAACCAATTCCCAGTTTATGCCACCCTATGTCAGTCTTACTGGTTTTTCGGATGATATGGCTAGCTGGGAGAAGTTAAATTCGATACTCATGCCGGTGCAGCAATTAGCCAACGACTTGGCGGATACGACCATGCAGGCCGGATCGGAAAGTTATGTAGCTGCGCTGAGTTATTATAATTCGGTGAAGCAGGCTGCGAAAATGAGTATTCCCGGTTCGAAACCGATTTACGAAGAGCTGAAACAGCGTTTTTCCGCCAATGGTAACCGGAGTGTTTCCGGCTCAGGCGAATAATAAAATTTGCATACGACACCTGAACGGAGGCTGGAAACAGTCTCCGTTTTTTTATGTCTCCCGCTGGTTCCCGGTTTAAAATGAAGATCATTCGGGCGCCTTTTTGTAACTCTCCGGAGACTGTAGTTGCAATAGTCCCGAAGCGATTTGCTCAAATCGGAATAGCAGCTCAAAAAAGAAGAACTGCTGTTGCCGAACGGGGAACTGGAGTCGCATCTCCCGATAATGCACTTCCACAATCCTGGAGTCAGGTTGCAATTTTAGGAAGCGAAGTTTCAAGATTCATAAGCCGTCCCGTCGATTTTGAAACACGGGTTCCCGGTTCGGCGATTGGAGTCGTTGCCTTGGTCGAAGAAGTCGCACAGGCGGGAACTTCGGTTTCCGTCTTACCGAAATTGGTTGGTTTCGATGGTCAGCGAGTCGACCCGGAGGGGGGGAGGGGTACTTCCGAAGTACCCCTGTGACGCTTAAGGTGGTCATGTTCAAATAACTGTGTCGCTTTTTTTTTGCTCTTCAATTGTCTCCTAAATAAATCAGACAAACTTGTATTTTATTGCGCGTTAAAGTATGTAAAACAGTATGTTATGCGATTTTGGAGATGAAATATCCGTAATATTCCCGATTGAAGTCCGTACCATTTTCGACTATCTTTTTTTCCAATTTAAGCAGACTTATTCGTCTGGAACTCTCTGTTGCGATTCCCTGTGATTAAGGGAATTTATGTGTATGTATATAACCCGTTTTTGCACGCGATCGAAAATCGGACAATAACTAAACCAAGCTAGTCGGGCAATGCAAAAACAATTCAAACCCTAAATTCATTGAATTATGGAGAACCTTTACCTCTCTCCCTCTAAAAAAAGAGATTATCGATGTTGGTATTGCGGAATAACGATTGTTTCTGTGATGCTGGCATTTCTTTTAGCACCCCTGACGTTAACGGCCCAAAGTGTTACCGGTAATATACTGGGGATAGCCCCGGTACAAGCTCCGACAAACGGAACGGCCATTGATGGTAATGCTTATGCCAACCATGTGTTTGGCGACTCTCTGGATGTCTACGTTTATGATGGCACTGAGCCTTATATTCCTACCGGATACGGAGCAAACGACACCGTCTGGCATAACTTTGGAACTTCCGGTGATATTTTTTATTGGGATAATGTTTATCCCGGCCCGGGGGGCGGTGTATTCAATATTGTAGGCGATACAGCAGCAGTAGAAGCCCCTTATGCTGTTGATGATTATACAGTAGTTCGCTATTTCGACGATATTACGAATAAGGACCCGACGATCTTTACCAGTTCGACTAAAATCAACCATGATCCGAATACAATGACTTGGGGGCACGGATCTAATCCACCGAAAAATGAAATTCAAAACTGCGGGGTTATTTTTACCCGGGGCGACCCTAATTTGATTGGTGTTAATGGTGAACCTGGTGATCCGGATGATATCTGGGTGGCTTGGGCTTGCGACCGTGAAGTAACTTCCGGGAGTAGTTATATCGATTTTGAATTCCTACAGGAGCCCTTATATATGATTACTGATGGGCAAAAATCGGGTTACGACTACGGTCACTTTGAAAGTATGGGAGTTGATAGTGGTCGTACCGAGGGTGATGTTTTGGTAACGGTTGAATTTGTCAATGGTGGACCTGTTGCCAATGTGATCGTTCTTGTTTGGAAACAGCAATTAGATGGTACATTTATGTATGAAATGGTCTCTGAGGAGTCATCTCCCGGTGCCGGCGACGGTTATCCCTACGGTTCCATTTTGGCTACAGTGAATACCGAAAAGACCTATGTCCATTTCCCTGCTTTTGACCAGCTCGAAGTTGCCAATATCACCGCATCTAACGGAGGAACTGATTTTACCGGGCCACTTTACTATTATGATATTAACCAATGGTGCGAGGGCGCCATTAATTTGAGTGCGATATTTGACCTGGACCCGAATCCTTGTCGGGGTATCAGTACTGTATTTACCCGTACAAGAACTTCCGGTGAATCTTCAACTGCAGAGTTGAAAGACTTGCCCGGAGAACCTGCCCAGGTAAATATTGTTTCAAATCCACCGAAGGTGAATTGCCCGGGAGATGCAACTTATACTTCTTGTGATGCCACAGAAGCATTATGGGATGCCTGGAAAGCTCAGTTTGAGTATGTTGCAGGAACGGGTAATCAAACCGCACCTGTTACAGTAACCACGGGCGGAGACGTGCTTCCTGATGATTTACCCGCTGATTTCTATTGTGGGTTTACAAAAACTTACTGGATTAAAGCAGTAGACTATTGTGACCGGATGGATTCCTGCGGTGCAACCTTTACGGTAAATGCGGATGTGACACCGCCAGTACTTAGTTGTCCAACGGTAGTATCACCGATCGAGTGTCCAAATACACCGGTCTTTGGCGATGCAACGGCCACGGATGACTGCGATAGCGCCCCGACCGTCACATTTGCAGATGTAACCACGCCGGGATCGTGTCCACAGGAATACAGTGTGACCCGCACCTGGACAGCTACCGATGCCTGTGGTAACAGTGCTTCGTGCAGCAAAACGATCGACGTTGTTGATACTACTGCACCAGTGATTACCTGTCCGACAGTTGTTTCACCGGTTGAGTGTCCGAATACACCCGTCTTTGGCGATGCAACGGCAGTTGATGCCTGTGATGACTCTCCGACGATTACGTATGAAGATGTAACCACACCGGGAACATGTCCGCAGGAATACAGTGTAACCCGTACATGGACAGCCACCGACTGTGTAGGCAATTCGAGCAGTTGCAGCAAAACGATCGATGTTGTTGATACTACTGCACCAGTGATTACATGTCCAACAGTTGTTTCACCGGTTGAGTGTCCGAATACACCCGTCTTTGGAGATGCAACAGCAGTTGATGCCTGTGATGACTCTCCAACGATTACGTATGAAGATGTAACCACACCGGGAACATGTCCGCAGGAATACAGTGTGACCCGTACGTGGACAGCCACCGACTGTGTAGGTAATTCAAGCAGTTGCAGCAAAACGATCGATGTTGTTGATACCACAGCACCAGTGATTACTTGTCCAACAGTTGTATCACCGGTTGAGTGTCCGAATACACCAGTCTTTGGTGATGCAACGGCAGTTGATGCCTGTGATGACTCTCCGACGATTACGTATGAAGATGTAACCACACCAGGAACATGTCCGCAGGAATACAGTGTAACCCGTACATGGACAGCCACCGACTGTGTAGGCAATTCAAGCAGTTGCAGCAAAACGATCGACGTTGTTGATACTACTGCACCAGTGATTACTTGTCCAACAGTTGTATCACCGGTTGAGTGTCCGAATACACCAGTCTTTGGAGATGCAACGGCAGTTGATGCCTGTGATGACTCTCCGACGATTACGTATGAAGATATTACCACACCAGGAGCATGTCCGCAGGAATACAGTGTGACCCGTACATGGACAGCCACCGACTGTGTAGGTAATTCAAGCAGTTGCAGCAAAACGATCGACGTTGTTGATACTACTGCACCAGTGATTACCTGTCCGACAGTTGTATCACCGGTTGAGTGTCCGAATACACCAGTCTTTGGCGATGCAACGGCAGTTGATGCCTGTGATGACTCTCCGACGATTACGTATGAAGATGTTACCACACCAGGAGCATGTCCGCAGGAATACAGTGTGACCCGTACGTGGACAGCCACCGACTGTGTAGGTAATTCAAGCAGTTGCAGCAAAACTATCGACGTTGTTGATACTACTGCACCAGTGATTACTTGTCCAGCAGTTGTATCACCGGTTGAGTGTCCGAATACACCAGTCTTTGGCGATGCAACGGC
>NZ_WKLH01000004.1:11424-320977 GCF_010882175.1 Mangrovibacterium lignilyticum
CAGGAGCATGTCCGCAGGAATACAGTGTGACCCGTACGTGGACAGCCACCGATTGTGTAGGCAATTCAAGCAGTTGCAGCAAAACTATCGACGTTGTTGATACTACTGCACCAGTGATTACCTGTCCGACAGTTGTATCACCGGTTGAGTGTCCGAATACACCAGTCTTTGGAGATGCAACGGCAGTTGATGCCTGTGATGACTCTCCGACGATTACGTATGAAGATGTAACCACACCAGGAGCATGTCCGCAGGAATACAGTGTGACCCGTACGTGGACAGCCACCGACTGTGTAGGTAATTCAAGCAGTTGCAGCAAAACGATCGATGTTGTTGATACTACTGCACCAGTGATTACCTGTCCAACAGTTGTTACACCGGTTGAGTGTCCGAATACACCCGTCTTTGGTGATGCAACGGTAGTTGATGCCTGTGATGACTCTCCAACGATTACGTATGAAGATGTAACCACACCAGGAGCATGTCCGCAGGAATACAGTGTGACCCGTACGTGGACAGCCACCGACTGTGTAGGTAATTCAAGCAGTTGCAGCAAAACGATCGACGTTGTTGATACAACACCGCCATCAATCACATGTCCTGGAGACAAAACACTTGAATGTGGCGAATCACCCGGAATTACCTTGCCAACAGCAGGTGATGCATGTGACAACGATGTATTAGTTACTGCCAGTCGTTCGGATGGTAAGACGCTGAATGAGCCTGTTGAGGCAGATGATTCACCGGTTACCGTAACACTGACTGCTACCGATGACTGTGGAAATAGTGCAACTTGTACATTTATGTTGTACTCAGTGCCGTGTGACCACATTTTCCCGACACAGACCACTTGTTGTCACTACCGGACGGAATCGGCTACCCAATTGTATAATATTTGTTACACGCCAAGTAACAAAGGTGGTGGTTCTGTAGGTAATGCAGTACCGGGGGTATTCTTCTATTACACTTATGTTGAAGCTCCATCAAGTTCCTTTACAATAAGAGTTGAGCAGGGAAATGATGGCAAGTTGAGTAAGTTGTTTAGTGTTGCTCAGTTGGATATCAAACTGTTTGATGAAAATTGTGACAAACTGAATACCGTCGAAGTTTCGGTGGATGGCATTGACAATAGTGTCGCTCATATGAAGGTAAGCGGTGCGAATACGGGAACAGTTTATGTTCTCGGTGTGAAATACGATACGAAGTCAATTATTGGAGCGACCTATACAAAACCTGCTCCGATTAGTTCATATTGGTTTAAAACTTACGTTAATAATACCTACGAGGTTGGTAGTACCGGTATGATCGATGCAGTACCAGGTTGTTCAGATGATACGCCGTTGCCAGGTAATTGTAGTTTGCCACAAGTTGCTTCAACGTTTGAATCAACTCAGACTTTGACTACGTTGAGTATGAAATCTGCAACAACGATTACGGCTTATCCGAATCCGTTCTCTCATGAGTTAACCTTTGAGTTTACAGCTAACCAGGATGGAAAGGCTACCATCGAACTGTTCAATATGTTTGGACAGAAAGTAGCTACCGTACTGAAACAACTGGTAACAGAAGGTGAATATGTTAAAACGACGTACAATCCGGAAGGACTTGTCTCAGGAACTTATATCTATCGATTTATTCTGGGAGACACCGTTCTGAACGGAGAGTTGATCTATCAGCAACAAAAATGACAGACCAAATAAATAAAGGAAAGCCATTTTTGATACGAGACTACTTTAATACGAGGTAGAGAGTAGTATTTCTGGAATCACAATGGGAGGCCGGGCAAGAGTGCCCGGCTTCTTTGAGTTCGACTATAGATTGTGAAGACGGGGAGCTGGATGTATTCGGCTCCCTGTTTTTTTAGCACAAACTAAAATTTATGGGGTGAGGTTGATAAAAAAAAAGGGAACAGATTTTCATCTATTCCCTTTTTATTTTCTGTAGCGAGAGGCGGGCATGATCCGCCGACCTCATGATTATGAATCATGCGCTCTAACCAGCTGAGCTACCTCGCCATTTTTTGTTTAGAACTCTCGATAAATGGCCCTATTTGTTGACCCGTTATCCAAAATTGCGGTGCAAATATAGCATTTAATTTTTAGCATTTGCAAGAATTTTTTTAGAAAATATTTTCACAATTTTAGGGCCATTGGTTAATTAGCCGATAATACCTATATTGCGATAAAGATTACAACCATGACCGCGAAATCGAAAATTCAATTAGAGTTCCCAATAAAATGTTCTCCCAGTGTTTTGTATAATCGGCTGAGTACGGCTTCCGGCTTGACTGAGTGGTTTGCCGATGATGTAAACGTGAAAGGAAAGCGATACATATTTATTTGGGATGGTTCAGAACAAGTGGCTGAAATGATTCAGAGTAAGGACAGTCGTTTGGTGCGGTTCAAATGGGAGGATGATGACGATGATGATACTTACTTCGAGTTTTTGATTGCCAAAGATGAGTTGACAGGCGATGTTACGCTATTGATAACAGACTTTGCCGATCCAGGTGAAGAAGAAGAAACGACAGAGCTCTGGAATAGCCAGATAACAGATTTGAGACGGGTGCTTGGTTGTTAATCTCAATTTAACTTTAAATTTCTCCAAAATAGCTTAGTTTTGTATCGTTTCCCAAAGGAATAAAATGAAACGATTACACCAATATGTGCTAAAGAGCTTTCTGGGCCCTTTCTTTATGACATTTTTTATCTGTGTTTTCATCCTGCTGATGCAGTTTTTATGGAAATACATTGATGATATGGTCGGGAAGGGATTGGAATGGGGCATTGTTGCAGAACTATTGCTTTATGCATCAATGGGCTTGATCCCAATGGCTTTCCCTTTGGCAACGCTTCTGGCTTCAATCATGACTTTTGGTAGTCTGGGCGAAAACTATGAGCTGGTTGCCATGAAAGCTTCCGGCATATCGCTATTCCGAATCATGAAACCCTTGGTTTTTGTTGCTATTGGCTTATCGCTTTTTGCTTTTTACTTTTCCAATAATATTCTTCCACAAACCAACCTGAAGTTTGGCGCTTTAATGTCCAGCATTAAGAAACAAAAGCCGGAGATGGTTATTACAGAAGGAATATTCACGAATGACATCGATGGTTATAGTATCAAAGTCGACCGGAAAAGCAAAAAGACCAACATGCTTTATAAGATTCTGATTTACGACCACAGAGACAATCATGGAAATACCTCGGTGACTGTAGCCGATTCAGGATTTATGAAAATTTCGGAAGATAAGAAGTTCATGATTATGACGCTGTTCGCCGGCGAAAATGCGAAAGATGAAGATCCTACGCAGAACAAGCGAACGAAGCGATACACCTTTCGACGAACGCATTTCCAGAAACAAGTTGTGACAGTTCCTTTGCGCGGATTCGATTTCAAACGAACCGACGAGGACAATCTCCGGAATATGTATCGCATGTTGACTTTAAATCAGCTGGAACATGTCGAGGATTCCCTGTATAAAGATTATAATTATCGGGTGAGGCGCTTTGCGATTAATATGCGCTACAATCAAAAGTTGAACAAATCGGTTGTCGACCTCTCAAATGTCGAAGATTCACTTCGTAGTTATACCCCGATCGTAGTTGATCGTGAATTGAATTACGATTCGTTGGTGTCGAATCTTGATCCGATGCAGCGAGATGAGTTGTACTCGACGGCTGTGAACCAAGCCCGAATGAATAAACAAACCATTGATCAGAATATTTTCGAACTCTATAATATCAAAAAGAACCTGAATAAATACACGATGGAGAAACATCGGAAGTTTACCTGGTCGGTCGCTTGCCTCATCTTCTTTTTTATTGGTGCGCCGCTTGGCGCGATCATCCGAAAAGGAGGGTTGGGGATGCCAACTGTGGTATCAATATTCATGTTTATTCTGTATTATATGGTCTCGATTTCAGGCGAAAAAGCAGCTCGGGAGGATGTTTGGACAATGACTGAAGGAATGTGGCTGGCTTCAATAATTTTCTTTCCGTTAGGATTTTTTCTCACATACAAGGCCGCTACCGATTCGGGCTTGATGAATGTTGAAACCTATCAATATAAATTAAAGAAATTCATAAATTTTATTCTGAGAAAAAAGAATCAACCTGAAAATTCAGAACATGCGAATTCTGCAGCTAACCAATAAAAATCCGTGGCCGCCAACCGATGGTGGTGCTATTGCGACCCTCACATTATCCAAAGGTTTCTTTCTTTTGGGTAACCAGGTGACCATTTTGGCGATGAATACGGCGAAGCATTATACTTTGTTAGAAGAAATTCCGGAACATTTGGCCGCTCAGATCGATTTTAAACTGGTTGATGTACCGGCAAAAATAACATTTACGGGTGCTGTGAATAATTTGCTGTTTTCCGATTTACCCTACATTGCAGCCCGTTTTATCAGCGAAGATTATAGCCTGGCTTTAATTCGGTTGTTGCAGGAACAGGAATTTGATGTGATCCAGCTGGAAGGGCTTTATTTGTGTCCTTACATTCCATTAATCCGCAAGCACAGCAAGGCTTTAGTGGCATATCGAGCTCATAATATTGAGCACGAAATTTGGGATCGGTCCCGCAAATTGTCGGTCGGATTCCGGAGACTCTATCTGGCCATGTTGACCCGTCGGATAAAAAAGTTTGGGATGAGTTACCTGAACGAATATGATGTTTTGGTTTCCATTACCGAGCGCGATGGCGAATTTCTGGATAAGCTGGGGAATATAAAACCACGAATCACTTCCCAAACCGGGATTGACTTATCATCGCTGGTTCCGACTGCAAAGGACCTTGAATTTCCTTCGCTCTTCCATATTGGTTCATTGGAGTGGGGGCCAAACCAGGAAGGTTTATTGTGGTTTTTGAATGAATGCTGGCCGCTGATCTACCGCAAGTATCCGGAACTCAAATTCTACGTTGCCGGGAGAAATGCGCCACACTGGCTCGAAACGAAATTGAAAATGGCCAATGTGGTTTTCCTTGGAGAGATAGAAGATGCCTACCAATTTATGAATTCAAAAGCCGTCATGATGGTTCCGCTGCGTTCCGGATCAGGTATGCGAATCAAAATTGTAGAGGGACTCGCCTTAGGGAAAGCAATTGTGTCGACTAAAATTGGGGTTGAAGGGATTGCCGCGAATGATCACGAACACATTCTCATTGCCAATGAACCGCATGAATTTCTTGATGCAGTAAGCGAGCTGATCGAAAATAAAGAGCTTTACAAAAAACTGTGTAAGAATGCCGTTCAATTTATTCGTGAAAAATTTGATAACCTCGCGATCGTTTCGTCCCTCATTGACTTTTACAAGAAACAACTAGATGATTGAGTGGCTGTTTTGGATAGCAGTGCTGGTTGTCGGCTATACTTTTGCCGGTTATGCGTTTCTATTAGCAATTCTTGTTCATCTCAAACGACTATTTTTTAAACGGACAAATGCTCCGGAACAGGAAGAATATCCAGAGGTTTGCTTGTTTGTTACCGCTTATAACGAGGCCGATTCGGTTGCGGCTAAAGTTGAAAACTCCTTTCAACTTAAATACCCGAAAGAAAATCTGAAATTTTTGTGGATTACAGATGGTTCTACTGATGGAACGCCCGAATTGCTTCGAAAATATTCACAAATTAAAGTTGAACATTTACCGGAAAGACGCGGGAAGGTTCATGCGATGAATCGCGGGATGCAGTTTGTCGATTCTCCTATTGTTGTTTTTACGGATAGCAATACCTTGTTATCACCTGACTCGATATTAAAAATGGTTCGTCATTTTCAGCATCAAAAGGTGGGCTGTGTGGCCGGCGAAAAGCGGGTGTTGAAAGGTGATGAAACGAATATGGCTGCGGCTGGTGAAAACTTGTACTGGAACCTGGAATCGCTCGTTAAGCAACTGGAATCTGACCTGAGTTCCGTTGTTGGTGCTGCAGGTGAGCTTTTTGCCATTCGGCGTAAGCTGTTCCGCCCTTTAGCCGATGACTGTTTGTTGGACGACTTTCAAATTTCGATGCAACTGGCAGCTGAGGGGTATCAGCTGGTTTACGAACCGGAGGCGGTGGCTTGGGAAGATGGATCGATGAATGTGAAGGAAGAGTTGAAACGTAAAAGCCGTATTGCTGCAGGAGGCTTACAGGCGATGGTTCAATTGCCTGTTTTGCTTAACCCGTTTCGGATGGGCTGGTTGAGTTTCCAATATTTTTCACACAAAATTCTTCGGTGGACGCTCGCTCCCTGGGCGCTGGTGATTACTTTCTTCTGTAATATTTATCTTGCTTTCGGCACAGGCAACAATTCTTTAGAATTAATTTACATCTCGATAATAGCAATACAAACGATCTGGTATTTGTTTGCGTTTGTGGGTTTTATGCGTGAGGGCGTCAGCTCAGGCAACAAGTTGTTTTATATTCCGTACTATTTTACTGCCATCAATTATGCCGCAGTGAAAGGGCTTTTTCGCTTCGTTAGTGGTCGCCAGTCAGTAACTTGGGAGAAGGCACAGCGAGCTTAACAGGGCGAAAGTCATTTGTAAATCGATAATTTTCCTTAGTTTTGCAGCGGCATTTTGAAAACCAACGAATTATAATGACCGAGTTCAAATTAAATACGATACCAGAAGCGATTGCCGCCATTAAAAATGGTGACTTGGTGATCGTTGTCGACGATGAAGATCGCGAAAATGAAGGTGACTTTATTGCCGCCGCAGAATTAATGACTCCCGAAAAGGTGAATTTTATGGCCACTCATGGTCGCGGACTGATTTGCGTTCCGTTGACTGAAAGTCGTTGTGAAGAACTGGAACTGGATTTGATGGTGGGGAAAAACACTTCCTCGCACGAAACACCATTTACTGTTTCTGTTGATTTAATCGGCTATGGCTGTACAACAGGGATTTCAGCAAGTGACCGATCGCAGACGATTCGCGCTTTGGTCAACTCAGAAACAAAGCCTGAAGAATTGGGACGTCCGGGGCACATTTTCCCGCTGAAAGCTAAAGATCGCGGTGTTTTGCGCCGTGCAGGTCATACCGAAGCAGCAGTTGATTTGGCACGTTTGGCCGGATTGCAACCAGCTGGTGTCTTAATCGAAATCATGAATGAGGATGGGACAATGGCTCGTCTTCCTCAGTTGATGGAAGTAGCTGGCCGTTTCGACCTGAAAATTGTGTCAATCAAGGATTTGATTGCCTATCTGCTTGACAAGGAAAGCCTAATCGATCGTGGCGAGGAAGTTCCGATGCCGACACGATATGGCGATTTCAATATTATTCCATTCCGTCAAAAATCAAACGGTGCAGAGCATGTTGCGTTGATCAAAGGAACTTGGGACGAAAATGAAGAAATACTGGTTCGGATGCACTCATCTTGTATGACCGGCGATATTTTTGGATCAATGCGTTGTGAGTGTGGCGACCAACTGCACAAATCAATGGACCTGATTGAAAAGGCTGGTAAAGGTGTTGTTGTATATATGATGCAGGAAGGACGCGGAATAGGCCTGATGAACAAGATTGCAGCCTATAAACTGCAGGATGAAGGTATGGATACCATCGAAGCGAATATTCACCTGGGATTTCAGGCTGATGAACGTGACTATGGTGTTGGAGCACAAATCCTGTGTAGTCTGGGTGTGAAAAAAATGAGACTGATGACCAACAATCCGGTGAAACGCGTTGGTATTGAAGGTTACGGATTGGAAGTAACTGAAATCGTTCCGTTGGAAGTTGCACCGAACGAGTTCAACCAACGTTACCTGAAAACCAAGCGTGATCGCATGGGCCACTTCCTTCAAAAATTCAAATACGATTAATTGCGATGGGAATGTTTGATCACATGTTCAGCGATGGATATGACGATTTTGTTGAAGGAGTTGATTTTTATCTGAGCAAAGAAGGTTACCGGGTCATGACAGAAAGTTATTTGGTGAAACGGGGCTATTGCTGCTCAAATGGATGTATGCATTGTCCGTATGATCCGAAGGCTCAAAAAGGAAATCGAAAATTAAGGCCCGATGTGGCTAAAAAATATTAATACCAAGCAAAGGCTGTCCGAATGGATGGCCTTTTTTATTGCCCGCCCCAAAGACCAGCGCATCTAAATACAAAGTGCGACGAATTCTATTGAAGTCTCGCGCAAACATTTTTCGCTTTTCTCCCTTATATAGAAAGTATTGTTTTGTTTTTATTGCGGAATAATGCGTAAACTTGTTTTAACGGTAACACCCGCTCGAAGAAAGGTGTTACGATTTTAAATGAAAGAATGATGAGTGACATGCAAAATCAAAATAAACTCGACCAGCTCGAAGAATGGTTTAAAGACCGAAAAGGCTCAATCGTTGCTTTTTCCGGAGGAATCGACTCAACCCTGGTGCTTTTTCTGGCTCGTAAGTTTCAGGGAAAGGACAATGCTATTGGGGTGATTTCGAATTCGGAGAGTTTAAAAGCGAAGGATTTCGAGTTAGCCCAGAACTTCTGCCGTGATTTCGACATCAAACTGGAAGTGATTAAGACCGAAGAGCTGGTTGACGAACGTTACAACCAAAATCCGGAGAACAGGTGCTATTTCTGCAAAGAACACTTGTTTCACTATCTGCAGCAGATCAAGGAAAAGTATCCCGATTTTGATGTGTTAAGCGGAACCAATCATGATGATTTGGGCGATTATCGCCCGGGCTTGCAGGCAGCTGCTCAGTACAAGGTTTTGGCCCCAATGGCCCAATGTCAGTTAACCAAAGAAGAGATTCGCGATATTGCCCGTAGTTTCGATTTGCCAAACTGGGATAAACCGGCAAGCCCGTGTCTGAGTTCCCGGATTCCTTATAATCATCATATCACCCGTGAAAAATTGCAGCAGGTGGAAGCAGCGGAGAATTTTCTAAACGAGTTGGGCTTTGTCGATGTTCGGGTACGCCATTACGGTTCTTACGGTCAGGTTGAAGTACAACAAACAGAAATAGAGCGTTTGTTTGCCATGGAAAATCAAGTGGTGAGCCAAATCAAAAACCTCGGTTTTCAGGATGTAAAGATCGATCGGGAAGGCTTGGTGTCCGGAAAGCTAAACCGGGTTATCAAGGGCATAAATCAAACAGAAACGAAATAATGAAAATATTATACTACGATTGTTTTGCCGGCATCAGCGGCGACATGAACCTCGGCGCTCTCGTTGATTTGGGCGTGGATGCCGAATATTTGAAACAAGAATTAGCGAAATTGAATATTGAAGGTTTTCATCTTGAAATCAAACAAGATCAGCGTCGTGGAATTACCGGAACAAAAGCGGATGTAATCGTCGAAAATCCGGATAACGAAAAGCACCGCCATTTGCGACATGTCGAAGAAATTGTGAATGGCAGTACGCTGTCGGGTACCGTGAAATCCAATTCGCTTAAAATCTTTCGGCTGATTGCAGAAGCAGAAGCCAAGGTGCATAATATCGATATTCAGAAAGTCCATTTTCATGAAGTGGGAGCCTTGGACTCCATTGCCGATATTGTTGGTGCGGCCATTTGTTTCGACTACCTAAAGGTTGACAAAGTGATGGCTTCACCGATCCAGTTGGGCGGAGGAACCGTAAAATGTGCTCATGGCATAATGCCTGTTCCGGCTCCGGCCACAGCCTTAATTGTTGAAGGGCTGCCGGTAAAAACCGGGTTGGTCAACCACGAAGCGACTACACCGACTGGTGCGGCTATTTTGGCTGCCATGGTTGATGAGTTTTCAAGCCAGCTTGAATTGCCGATCGTAAAGACCGCATACGGTATCGGGAATCGCGATGCTGAAGTGGCCAACGTACTTCGGGTATATTTGCTGGAAGATCAGGCAGCGCCAACGGATGTGGAAACCGTTGAAGCCGTTATGCTCGAAAGCAATATTGATGATATGAACCCCGAGCATTATGACTTTATTTTAAACGAGCTGTTTGAGGCAGGAGCTAGCGATGCCTGGCTGACACCGGTTATCATGAAAAAATCGCGGCCGGCGGTGACACTGTCGGTGCTATGTCAGCCTGGATTGGTAGAAGCCATGAAAACCATCATTTTTATGCACAGTACTTCGTTGGGTATTCGCGAGAGTCGTGTGAAAAAGCACATGTTGTTCCGCAAGGAGATTGAAGTGGAAATCAGTTTAGGGACGGTTCGTGTGAAGCAAAGTTATTACCAGGGAAGATTGTTGAAGTCGAAACCGGAAACCGATGATTGTAAGCGTTTGGCCCGCGAAAACGGGATGACCATGCGCGAAGTAGAGAGAATGGTCATTAATCAGTTGGAAGGATGAGCCCGAGAGAAATTTTAGAACGTTATAAGGACGGTGAAATTACCTTGACCGAAGCGTTGGAGCATTTGCCCAAGCACGGAATTGAAGAGATGGGATTTGCCACCATCGATACGGATCGGGAGCAACGCACCGGTTTACCCGAAGTAATTTACGCATCGGGGAAGACGGCTGAGCAGGTGGCACAAATCGCCGAACGCATGCACCAAAAGGGCATTGATGTACTGGCTACCCGTGCCACTCCCGATATGTTTGAGGCGGTAAAACAAGTAATTCCGGGAGCGACCTACAACGAACTGGCGAAGACCATTGTGTATCGGCACAGCGACCGGGAAAACAGCAACGGTTATATTGCTGTGGTAGCTGCCGGAACCTCTGATATGCCGGTGGCTGAAGAAGCCGTTGAAACTGCCCGCTTTTTGGGCAACAAAGTCGAGTCGGTTTACGATGTGGGTGTGGCAGGCATTCATCGCCTGTTTAATAAGCTCGAACTAATCCGCAATGCACGGGTGATTATCGTGGTTGCGGGGATGGAAGGCGCTTTGACCAGTGTGGTTGGTGGCCTGGTTGATAAGCCTGTAATTGGTGTGCCCACCAGTGTCGGATATGGAGCCAATTTCGAGGGACTTTCGGCTTTGCTGGCGATGCTGAATAGCTGTGCCAGCGGTGTGAGTGTTGTCAATATTAATAACGGTTTTGGAGCTGCTTGTCAGGCTTCGCTGATTAATAAATTATAAGATGAACGAATTGTATTTATTGGCGATATCAGCGTTGTCGCTGGGCTTTATCCATACCTTGTTGGGCCCCGACCACTACCTGCCATTTATTGTCATTAGCAAAGCGCGGAATTGGTCGACGGCAAAAACCATGCGGATTACCTTTGTTTCGGGTATCGGGCATGTGGGAAGTTCGGTACTCATCGGGATGATCGGTATTGCACTCGGCAGCAGCCTCAGCAAACTGGAAGGTATTGAGACTTTTCGAGGCGAACTCGTAGGCTGGCTGCTTTTTGCTTTTGGTCTGGCCTATACGTTTTTCGGTATTTATAAGTACATGACCAGTTCGCACCACGCGCATTTACCGGCTTTCCTGATGCCAAAGAACGTCCGCGAGAATCATCATTTGCCAACCAATGAGGAAGATGCGGAGAAAGTGAATATTACTCCATGGATTATTTTCCTGATTTTTGTATTTGGTCCTTGCGAAGTGCTGATTCCCTTACTCATCTTTCCGGCGTACTCGCATAGTGCGGGAGGGATGGCGTTGATCTCATCGTTGTTTGCCGTTGCAACAATTACGACCATGATGACCATTGTTTTCCTGGGACATAAGGGGGTGTCACGCATCAATTTTAAGAAGCAGGAACGTTATGTGCATTTGCTGGCTGGTGTTGTCATTTTGATCAGCGGAGCCGGAATGGTTTTCCTGGGCTGGTAGTTTGAACGATATTTTTTGTGGAAAGCTCCCTGGATTGGGCCATCGATAACGGCTAAATTGGGTGTTTGATGATTGGGGTTTAATTTTTTAAATCGGAGGCCGTAATTACAACGAAAACCAATACGAAAATTTTACCAGAAACACATTGTGTGGTTCAATTTGGAAGAGCTCGCGCATATCGCGCCCGTAATCGAACGAACCATCCGAAACGGATCCGGTTCGGCCCTGCGACCAAACCAGAAAAAGTGTCGATCCGGGTTTATATTCCCAACGCACCACAAAATTGGATCGGAACTGTCGGAAATTAAAGTCGGGATTATCGACTGTGTAATCACTTGATCCGTCACCGTTTTCATCAAAGGCATAACTGTTTTCCTCCGCATTATAACTAATTTTCTCCGACTGATAAATTCGGTATCGGTCGGCAAAACGATCGGCGTTAGTATTGGTCGTTCGCTTGTATTCACTGTATTTCCCGGCTGATATAAACGGTTGTCCATAGTATTCGAGCGATAGTTCCGGACTGAACGTGTAGTTTAGCCGGAAGGTGAAAATGGCCGTTTTCTGGTCGAGCGTGGCAAACAGGTAACGCGGATCGTCATTCATGTCGGTAGTTTCCACATACTGCATTTTGTTGTTCCCGATTCCATAGCTTGGTTCAAACGAAACAGAAAGAGCATTGGTTGGTCGAGCTTCAATTCCCGCCCAGTATTCCCGGTAGCGGTAGCTATTTACATCACCTAATCCGAGGTAGGAGCCCAGGTAAAAAGCCAGTTTTTTCGAATGGTCGGTTGATATATTCAGGTTCATTTCGCTGGAGCCGGGCACGGTAAATGATGGTCCTCCCCGCAACAAGCTAGTCGAAATATTCTCGCTAACCCAAGTGAAATTTCCATTCAGGCGCCATTTATTTTTGAACTGGGTATTGAAGTTTGTGTTGGCGAAGGTCGCTAATCGTTTCCCCGAAAAGTTCCAATACATCCAATAATTAGTGTTTAGGTAGAAATCGCGGAAGATGGCGAAAGGTTCGCGCAGGTAGTAAGCCACCCAAGAGCCGTGGTGAATGATATCGGAATAGCGCATGTAGCCAATATCGTTGAACTCGAGTCCCGGCGAACGAACCGTGAAGCTGGTTTCGAACTGAATGCGCTTTTTGCTCGTCCGCCCGAATCGAACTGTGCCTCCGTAGCCGGAAAGTGATGTTCGGGTTGAGTCGACCGACACATAGTCGGCATCAGGGCGTTGGTAGTAACGGGCCGAAGATTGCTGAAGTTCCAGCATGGCTTCCTCATCTCCTTTCACATGACTGAATTCAACGTTTCCTTTCACATACCAGGTCCGTTCGTTCCAGCTGTGGCTGAAATCAAGTCCGCCGGTGTAGGCAGCGGTTGGCAGAAAATCCATCGTGGGGTTATCGATGTCGCGGTTCACGGCTGTAACAATGCCGCCGAGAGTGGTTTCTCCTTTCTTAAAATCCTGTTGTACCCGGCCAACAAAATAGTTCGTCAGTGGCTCAACCGATTCTTTTCTTCTCGCTCCGTTGTAATCAATTGTCGCTTTTTCGTTGGCTGTCAGACTTTCCAGGATGCCAATTGAAAGTCCGTTTTTCGTTTTTCCCGACAGTTTCATGGCGCCCAATATCGTTGTGGCTTCGGGCAGATCGGCATACTCGTTATCATTCAAATCAGGGGAGTAATGAGGAAATCGCCCGATTCTTCTCGAATAAAAGAGATTGTCAGCGCCCATATTATGAATAACAATGGTGTTTGATGGCTGAAACTGGTAGATGTTTTTACCCTCCACAAAAAATGGCCGCCGTTCCGAAAAATACGATTCAAATGCCGACAGGTTTACTTCGGAAGGGTCGGCTTCGACCTGTCCAAAGTCCGGGTTAATGGTAAAATCGAGCGTGAGGTCGTTGGTGATGGCCGCTTTGCCGTCGAGACCGGCTGTGAAACTGCTTTTTTTACCGTCGAGGAATGGGTCGTCTTCATCTTTTTGAAAACGTTCAATTTTAGCCAGCGTGTATGGCAGCAACTCAATTTGCCTCTTCGGTTTGATGCCTTTAATACCATGCAGCTCGCCAAACAAGTGTACCATACCCGGCGACCCTTTAGGAATCATCTGCCAGGTTGAGCGTTCTTCAAGCCTAAAAATGTGGCGCATCACCTGGATTCCCCAAACGTGAACGTCTTTTGTTCCGAAGCGTAACTGGCTGAAAGGAATGCGCATTTCGGCACACCAGCCCTCATCATCGATCGAGGTCTTCAGGTACCAGACCGGATTCCAACTTGAGTCCCAGTTGTTGCCATCCTTGGTAACGGCTTCCTCACCTTTAGCGCCCGAGGCCATGGCCGTAAATGAAAAAGCGGTTTGCTGATCGTAATAGCTGTCAATATTAATTTCAACCATGTCGCCGTCAAAGTTATCGCGGCGGGAAATGCGGCGGCTAATTTTGTCGGGCTCGGTATCGTAGGCTCGAATAAACACATACAAATTGTTGTCGTCGTAAAGTATTTTGAAAGCTGTTTGCTGCGAGGGTGGTTTATTTTCGTAAGGCTGACTTTGAATGAAATCACCACCCCATTCCACCTGGTTCCAGCACGAATCATTTAAGAGGGCATCAATTCTCGGGGGAGAATCGGTCGATGCAGTTTGATAACTTTTTTTAGCAATTGCTTGTTCCTGTCCCGGAGAAAGGAAATATCCGAAGAGCAGGAATAAGAATGTGACACACTGGATTAACTGTTTCATCTCAGGTTGTTGTTCTTTGGTCAGTGAAACGGTATTATTTGGAAAGACTTTATTTTGTCGACTTTGTTACATCAATTTCAGCCGTTTTTAATAAAGATGTTGAAAAACAGCGGATTGTGATTGGTGGGAATGTGCTTGTCCGCTCAGAGAGTATACATTTTGCTAAAGTTGATATAACTCAATTGAATGAGAATGTGGTTTTGAGAGCTATTCAAGATCAATTCAAAATAGTAGTTTCGTGACGCGTAAATGAAAAGAAACAGCTGCTGATGGGAAACTTCGATCGTAAAAAGCATTGGGATAATATCTATCAAACAAAAGATCTTCACGAAGTGAGTTGGTTTCAGCCTAATCCGGAAACTTCACTCAACTTTGTTCACCAGTTTAAGGTGCCATACTCCGCCAAAATAATTGATATTGGAGGTGGCGACAGTCTTTTTGTGGATTACTTACTAGATGAAGGCTACAGCGATATTACCGTTCTGGATATTTCTGAATCGGCCATCGAACGGGCGAAAATTCGTCTGGGAGAAAGGGCTGGTTTGGTAAAATGGCTTGTAGCTGACGCTGCCAACTTTAGCCCATCTGAAAAGTATGACTTTTGGCACGACCGGGCAGCATTTCATTTTTTGACCGATGAGAAAGAGATTTCAAATTACCTGGAAACAGCTCAGAAGAGTATCAACCCGGTGGGAGTTCTGATAATCGGGACTTTTTCAGAACAAGGTCCCCAAAAGTGTAGCGGCATTGAAATTCGGCAGTATTCCGAAAATTCGATGACCGAGAGATTACAGCACTTTTTTGAGAAAGTAAAATGCATTAAAGTGGATCATAAAACTCCCTCCGAAACTATTCAGAATTTTGTGTTTTGTAGCTTCAAAAAAATAGAGCGTGTGTGAGTGATGTGCACTGTCGGACTTTCGGAAATAGAAAAAGCCTGAACATGTGATAACATATTCAGGCTTTTTTAAGCTGTTTGCCGTTTTAGACGTACGTTAGTCGTTCATTTTGTTCTTGTCCGATTCGTTGGTGAAAATTGCATCCAGAGCGGCAATTGTTGCCATGTTCACAATCTCACGAACGGTACTTTCCATCGGTAAAACGTGTACCGGTTTATCAATTCCCAGTAGGATCGGGCCAATGATCTCGTAACCCGAAAGCTCGTGCAGCAACTTATGAGTGATGTTGGCTGTTTCGTGGCTTGGGAAAATCAAGGTATTCACACTTTTATCACCCCATTTGGCAAAAGGGAATTTCTCCATCCGCAGTTTCTTGTTCAGGGCGAAGTTGGCTTGAATCTCGCCATCAACGATGATGTCAGGGTTTTCCTCATGCAACAATTCAACGGCTTTCCGCGGGGTGGCAGGATCACCTTGTTCAACTGATCCGAAGTTCGAGTGCGAAAGCAGGGCGATTACTGGTTCAATGTTAAAGCGGCTTACAGTTCGGTTAACCAGTAAGGTGATTGCTTTCAAGGCTTCGGCATCAGGGTTCGAATTGATAATGGTGGTGTCGGCAAGGAAAATCGGGCCGCGTTTGGCCATCACCATGTACATTCCCGCGATGTGTTTGCCCGGGTTGTTGGTGCCAATAATTTGTTTGATCGGGCGGACGGTATCTGAATATTTGGTGGCATAACCTGACACAAAGGCATCGGCATCGCCCATTTCAACCATCATGATTCCGAAATATTCATTGGCATACATCATCCGGTTGGCTTCCTGTAAGGTAACTCCTTTGCGTTTGCGCTTTTCGAATAAGGCCTGTGCGTAAGATTCGCGTTGAGCAGCTCCTTCTTGTCCGTAAAACTCAAGAATGGTTGCACCGTCAATATCCAATTTGTTTTCCTTGGCCAGCTGAAGAATTCTACTGCGGTTACCCAACAGTATCGGAATACAAATACCTTCCTGAATCATGGCTTGCGCTGCCTGCAACACATTTAAACGGCTGCCTTCAGCCAGCACAATGCGCTTTCCTGAATTTTTTATCCGATCGCGGATGGTGCGGATGAGTGAGTTGTCATGTCCCAGGCGGCGATCCAGTTCGTCACTGTATGCATCCCAGTCAACTTTTGTTTTTCGGGCAACACCTGACTCAATTGCGGCCTTGGCCACAGCGGTTGAAATCGTTGAAATCAGTCGGGGATCAAGTGGCTTTGGAATCAGGTAATCACGTCCAAAGCTGATTGTATTTTGGTTGTATGCTGTTGAAACAATTTCAGGAACTGGCTCCTTGGCCAAAGAGGCAAGTGCTCTCACGGCAGCTATCTTCATTTCCTCGTTAATGGCTTTGGCACGAACGTCCAATGCACCGCGGAAAATATAAGGGAATCCCAGTACGTTGTTCACTTGGTTGGGATGGTCACTTCGTCCGGTACCGAAAATAATGTCGGGACGGGCAGCGATTGCTTTTTCGTAGGCAATTTCCGGATTGGGATTAGCCAGTGCGAAAACGATGGGGGTGTCATTCATCGTGCGAATCATATCTTCAGTTAAGATATCGGCGACCGACAAACCGAGGAACATATCAGCGCCTTTCAGCGCATCTTCGAGCGTATGTACGTCACGACTGGTCGCAAATTCGGTTTTCATGTGGTTCAGGTCGGTCCGCGAACGATGGATGACACCTTTCGAATCGCACATGACCAGGTTCTCGCGTTTCACCCCAAGCGAGAAATATAACTTCGAGCAAGCCATTGCCGATGCTCCGGCACCATTCACCACAACTTTAACTTCTTCAATTTTCTTTCCTGCAACTTCCAGAGCATTCAAAAATGCTGCAGAAGAGATGATCGCTGTTCCGTGCTGGTCATCATGCATCACCGGAATATCCAATTCGGCTTTCAGGCGCTCCTCAATCTCGAAACACTCCGGTGCTTTAATGTCTTCCAGGTTAATTCCCCCGAAGGTCGGAGCGATAATCTTTACCGTTTGAATGAACTTCTCAATGTCCATGGTATCCAGTTCGATATCGAATACGTCGATGTCGGCAAAGGTTTTAAACAGAAGACCTTTTCCCTCCATAACCGGTTTTCCGGCTAAGGCACCAATGTTTCCAAGGCCAAGAACCGCAGTTCCGTTGGAGATAACACCAACTAAGTTGCCTTTGGCAGTGTAGTTGTAGGCATCTTCCGGATTTTTTTCGATTTCGAGGCATGGAACCGCCACGCCAGGGCTATATGCTAAAGAAAGGTCTTTTTGGGTACTGTAAGGTTTAGTCGGAACGACTTCAATCTTTCCAGGTCTGCCTTGCGAATGATATAGCAAAGCGTCCTCTTTGAGTTGTTTTGACATTTTTTTTTGATTTTATTGGAACTCTAAATTTAAGGTTTTCGCAAGAATAATTAGTTGATGCTAATTCTAAATAAAAAACGATCTTGTTGTGAGTCAAATGATAAGAGAGATTGTAGGGTTCCACAATATTTAAATCTTAATAATAGGCTAATTTTGACCATCGTTTCCTACCGATTTGTAGGTGATTCGGACATCGAAAGTACAGGATGCGGTAAAAAAGGAATTGTTTATTTTTGTTTGAAACGAGTGCATTCCGAAACAACAAAGACAATTAGAAATGGTATATAAAGGCGTAATTTTCGATTTAGACGGTACTTTACTGGACACCCTGGACGATTTAACGGATGCGGTGAATGCGGTGATGAAAAAACAAGCTTATCCGCTCCACGATAAGCAGGCAATCCGATCTTTTGTCGGATCCGGACTTCGCTCATTAATGCAGCGGGCAATTCCGGAGAAGGAACGATCGGAGGAAATGATTGGCCAATGTTTTGGGGAGATGATGACCGTTTATCGTGAAAATTATAAAGATAAGACTGCACCTTATTCCGGCATCGCAGGTTTGCTGGATTGGATGGTCGGACAGAATATCCCGATGGCTGTGTTTTCCAATAAAGCCGACGAGTTGACGAAAGGTTTGGTTGCCGAGAAATTGCCCTTCAGCTTTCAGGCGGTGAAGGGCATGACGACAGAAGAACTGAAGAAACCCAATCCGACAGTCGCTTTGGAATTAGCTGCGGTAATGGATCTGAAACCGGAAGAATGTCTGTATGTAGGCGACAGCGATACGGATATGATTACGGCGAATAATGCCGGGATGTATGCTGTTGGAGTGACCTGGGGCTTTCGCGACCGGGAAGATTTGATTAGTTCAGGTGCCCGCCAACTGATAGAAGAGCCGACGGAATTGATGTCGCTTTTTGGAGCCTGACCGGTGTTGCGGTGAATTTGTTTTTTGAGCTGAAAAAACAAATAACTTTTGGTGATGGAGCGAAGTATAAATGCAATGAAAACCAAAACTAACCACATGAAAAAGTCTATTTCAACCATCGTTTTGATGGTCTCGCTCATATTGACCGCCAATTCAACCTTTGCGCAGTTCAGCACTTCGACCATTTCAGGTACTTGGCTTCGGATGGGGCACGATGGCCCGGTTCGCCTTCATTTTACAGCGGATAACGAGGTTGAAGTGGATTTTGGCAATGACCAGTTTGTTGATGTTGTTTCAAGTTATGAGCTGTCGAATGATACCATTTCCTTTCGTGATCAGGAAGGAGCAACCTGTCCTCAACCAGGGACTTATAAGATTTACCGAACAGATGACTATCTCGCTTTTGATCTGATTGATGACAACTGCGGAGGTCGCCTTAAAATGACCATGGGGTTTTGGGTGAAGCCGGATTTTCAGGAGCGGCTGAAATCATTAAGTGCCGAAATTGAGAACACGGGTAATCCGGAATTACGCCTAAACCGTGGTCGGATGTATATGGCCTTGGGGAGGTCTGCTGACGCCAAAGCCGACTTTGATTTTTATTTAACGAAACGGGAACCCGATGCTCGAGTGCTGGTTAATCGTGCCGGAACGCGCTTTCCCTCCGATATGGATGGTGTGATTGTTGATTGCACAGCGGCCCTGAAACTTGATTCGGTTAATAAAAATGCCTGGTTTCTGCGAGGGCTGGCTTTGTACGAAACGGGTAGGGCAGAGGAGGCCTGCAGTGATTTTTACCGGGCTATTGAGTTGGGATTTGCAGTGCTGAAAGAAGCCGAAAGAGAAAAATGTGCTGAGTACTGGAAAGCGATGACCGAGCTTGAATAGAAAAGTGGAGAGGACTGCGGAATTTGGTTTTTATTAAGCTTCCCCGAAAGGTAATTTCATCGAAATTGATTCTGAGTTATGGGAGCACTGGTGTTCTTAAAAAAATCCCTCTTGCGAGATGGCAAAAGGGATTGATATTAAATATAAGTGTGTTTGCTATGGACTTAAGCTAAAATGGCGCTACTGTATTCTTTGGCGTTGGCTTTTACAGCTTCTTCTTCCAATCCGTGGCTGGCACCGTAAATACGGTGTGTTGGCAACACTTCGCAACCGCAAAACTTGAAACTAATCGTCATTGGTTTTAACAAATCATCTAACGATACGCCACCTTCATAAGCTGCTTTGTCGCCACCGGTAGAAGCCGCTAAACGGATTTTCTTACCTTTCATGTTTTCTCCGCCCGGGCCAAAAGCCCAACCGTAAGCCAAAACCTCATCAATGTATTTTTTGAGGGCATAAGGAACGTTGAACCAGTGAATCGGGAATTGAAAAATGATCTCGTCGTATTGCGACAAAAGTTCTTGCTCAGCTTGAATGTCGAATTTCAAATCGGGGTACTTTTCGTACAGCGAATGAACTTTAACGACCTCGCCCAGATTTGCTAATTCTTCAATCCATAAACGGTTGACTAGTGATTGGTTCAGGTTAGGATGGGTTACAACAACTAACTTTGGCATAAATTTAAAATTTAGATTTTCAATGCAAAGTTAGTTTCGGAGATTTGTTTTCGTCTTATCAATTTGCACGGATGATTATCAATCGCCGAATTGAGCGCGGTAAGTTGCGGGCGTGAACCCGGTGTGGGTTTTAAAAAAGCGTGTGAAGTTGGACGGAGCTGAAAAATTGTACTTATAGCTAATCTCAGCAACCGTCATCGGGCTACTTAGCAAATCGGTTTTGCAGGCTTGCAGCAGTTCGTCGCGAATAAGTAAGTGGGCTTGTTTGGCAAAAACCTTCACGCAAAGCTCATTCATTTTATTGCGGGGCATTCCCATCATCTCGGCATATGCCTGTACTGTTTGAGTATTGTGTATGTGTTGTTTTAATAGCGTTCTGAATTGAATGATCTCCGAATTTCTATTCAAATTCGGATCCAGCTCGTGGTAACCGGTATAAAACCGGTTGAAGTGCAGTAGTAGTTGGTAAAGGTACGACTGCAACAAGTATAGGTTGTCGGGGCGGTGTTGCTCCAATTCGCTTCTCAAAGCCAAGATCAATGGACTAATTGCCTGTTTTTGATTTTCGCTTAATGGTAAAACGGGTACCCTTAAACTACAGCTGAAAAAATGAAGTCGGTGTAAAAATGCGGAGTCCTTTAAAAAAGATTCCATGAACTCGCCTTCAAAAAACACCAGATACGATTCATCATCAAATTGAATATCCCACTGCCGCGCTGTTAACGGCGGAAAAAGTACAGCTGTGGGACCTTTTAGTGGTAGTTTTTCCCCCTCGACGATCAGTGTTCCTTCAACCTGGTTGAAAAAGAACAGCTCGTAGAAAGTCGTTGTATGCAACTCGTCCATCGAAGGAGAATAGCTATTTAAATCCCTCACGCGATGGCTGTCAACCAAGAGGTCGTTCCCATTTCCTGATCTTTTAAAATAGATGGTGTGCATCGTTTTCGGGTTAAACCCGGTTTTGTATTTGTTGAATTACAAAGATTGAATTTTTGATTTAAATACGGACGGTTTTTCGCTCTAATCTCAACTCTCGAAGTGTCGAAAATTTGCCCTGATTCGACTCATTCAAACGGACTTCTACAGGTTATTTGTCAAAATCAGTCCAATTGGATTTCTTAAAATCGACCCAAACGTCGGTGAAATCCGCCCAAACTTCGATTGCTTTTTTAATAGCGCAGCACTCCCGGTACATTTGGAGTCAAATCATCAATGTACAGAAAAATGAATCGAAAAAAATTAGTAATAGTGAGTATCCTGTGGATCGGTTCCCTTGTTGGGGTACAAGCCCAAACGCAGACATGGTCACTGGACGACTGCATTGACTACGCGATCAGCAAAAATGTTGATGTGGTGAAGGCGCAGTTGTCGAATCGGGATAGCGAGCTTGATGTGGAACAAAGCAAAGCGAACCAGCTACCCTCATTCAGCGGGTCTGCAAGTACCAATTACAGTTGGAGTAAAGAGGTTTATACCGAATCGGATAACTTCGGCGACAGAAGCCGTTCAAATACCACAAACTTTTCAGTCAATGCAAGTATGACCTTGTTTAACGGGTTCAAATTGAAGAACCAGGTTGAGCAGTCAAAACTCGATTTACAAAGCAGTCAGTACTATTCCGAAGCCGTAAAGGAGTCGTTGGAATTGAATATTCTGAATGCATACCTGCAGGTTTTATATGCGCAGGAGACATTGAATAATTCGTTGGAACAAATCGCCGCTACCCAGGAGGAATTGAATCTGGCTGAAGAGCGAATGAATGTTGGGGTAATTTCTAAATCAGATTACCTGCAAATTAAATCCGAGTTATCGACCGAACGCCTGACAGCAGCCAATGCGCAAAGCACGCTGTCGATTGCCAAGTTGGATTTGATGCAGCTGATGGAACTACCGGTTACAACAGACTTCAGTGTTGAGTCACCGGATTTGACGGTTCTGCTGGCCAACCAAGAGATTCCCAACGCTGCTGATGTTTACGCGCAATCGCTTGGAATAAGACCTCAGATTAAGCAGGTAGAAACAGAATTGGAGAGTGTGAAATTGAATGAACAGATTGCCAAAGCATCGTTGATGCCCAGCTTGTCGCTAAACTCAGGTTTGTCAACCGGTTGGTCGGATAATATTACCGGGTTTGATTATAGCGAACAGTTGAAAAATCAGTTTACACCAACCGTTGGATTGAGTTTGTCTATTCCGATTTTTCAGAATAAACAAGGGACGATCAGTGTGAAGAAAGCGAAGATTGCGACCACGGAGGCTGAGGTTGATCAAATGAATACCAAAAACGAATTGCGCAAAAATGTTGAACAAGCTTGTTTGGATGTGATGACCGCGCAAACGCAGTACGAAGCCAGCATGGAGCAATATGAATCAGCAACTGAATCGTATGACGTAGCTTCGGAAAAATACACCGAAGGGTTGGTGAATTCAGTTGACTTTTTGACCGTGAAAACCACCATGATCACTTCAGAAAGTGACTTTACACAAGCAAAATATAACCTGGTTTTTAGTAGTAAAATACTTGATTTCTATAAAGGATTACCCATTCATTTGACAAATTAAAATCTCAGCCATGAATAAAAAATTGATATACACGATTATTGGGGCAGCCATTATTGCCGGTGGTTCATTCGCCTTCAAAATGTTTGGCGGCAATGCGCAGACGATCGCTGTGAAAACCGAAAAAGTCGGGCGTGCAACGATTAGCAATGTGGTGACTGCTACCGGAACAATTGAAGCAACTGTAACCGTTGAGGTTGGTACGCAGGTTTCCGGACGAATAAACAAGATTTACGTCGATTACAACTCGGACGTTAAAAAGGGGCAGCTGCTTGCAGTGCTGGATACCCAGTCTTTGACATCGACTTTACAATCGAGTGAAGCGTCGCTGAATAAAGCCAAAGCCGAATTCGAGTACCAGGAGGCTAATTACGAACGCTATAAGCGATTGATCGAAAAGAAACTGATTGCTCAGTCGGATTTCGATGAAGTGGTTTACAATTACCAATCAGCCAAAGCGTCACTTAAGTCGGCCGAAGCACAGTACAATACCAATAAAACGAATTTGGGTTATGCTTACATTTATTCACCGATTGATGGAATTGTGCTGGAACGCGATGTGGAAGAAGGTGAAACTGTTGCTGCCAGTTATTCAACTCCGACCTTGTTTACCATTGCCAACGACTTGACTCAGATGGAGATTGAGGCAGATGTGGATGAAGCAGATATCGGTCAGGTGAAATTACACCAACGGGTTGAATTTACAGTTGATGCTTTCCCGGACCGCATATTTCAGGGTTCAGTGAAGGACATTCACCTAAACCCAACGGGAGACGAGTCGGTCGTGACCTACACCGTTGTGATTGATGCTCCGAACCCTGAAAAGATCTTGATGCCGGGGATGACCGCCAATGCTGAGTTTTATGTGACCGAGAAAAAAGACATTGCTGTGATTCCGAATTTGGCTGTTGAATTTCATCCCGATCCCCAACTATTGATGCAATACCAGGAAGCCCATCCAGACGTTCAGGTTCAGATGCCGAACCCGGGTGATGAGCAAGAAGGAAATACCGTTTGGGTGAAAGCGGCTAATAAGATTTATCAGGAAAAAGTGTCAGTCGGAGAAACCGATGAGATTAATTACGAGCTGATTTCCGGTCCGAAAGAGGGAACCGAGTTGATCGTCTCTATGACTTCACAAAACGGCGAAGTGGCACAGGCCGACGAAGCGGCAAGAAGTCCATTTATGCCAACGCCTCCGGGAGGCAATAAAAAATAAGCGTTATGAGCAAAAAGATTATACAAGTTCAGGAATTGAAGAAAGACTTCCATGTGGGTGATATTACAGTGCATGCACTGAAAGGAATCAACCTGGAAATTGAAGAAGGAGAGTTCGTTGCCATTATGGGAACCAGTGGTTCCGGAAAATCGACCATGCTGAATATTCTGGGATGTTTGGATAAGCCGACTTCCGGCACTTACTCCCTAGATGGGGTAAGCATGGGAGGACTTAACAAGAACGAGCTGGCCGGATTGCGGAACAATAAGTTGGGGTTTGTTTTCCAGTCTTACAACCTGCTTCCGCGTACGACCGCCCTGGAAAATGTCGAGCTGCCTTTGTATTACAACACCCGCATTCGTGCGAAAGAACGTCGCGAACGGGCGCTGGAAGCGTTGGAAGCCGTGGGCCTTGCAGATCGGATGCATCACATGCCCAATCAAATGTCGGGTGGGCAGCAACAACGGGTAGCCATTGCGCGCTCACTGGTTAATGATCCCCGCGTGATTTTAGCCGATGAAGCAACCGGTAACCTCGATACCCGCACCTCATACGAAATTATGACCTTGCTTCAGGAACTGAATGATCAGGGGAAAACCATCATTTTCGTGACACATGAGAGCGATATCGCCCGCTTTATGAAACGCAATGTGGTTTTTAAAGACGGTCGCATTGTGAAAGAAGAATGGGTTAAAGACCGGTTTAATGCCAAACAAATGCTGGCCGATCTACCAGTCGATCAGGACGTCATTTAAACGTGAAAAAACATGAATTACACAAACTCAATAAAAATAGCGGTTAACGCCATCAGACGAAACAAGTTTCGGGCTTTCCTGACCATGTTGGGAATCATTATTGGTGTGGCTTCGGTTATTGCCATGCTGGCCATTGGACAGGGATCGAAGAAAAGCATCCAGGATGAAATGTCGTCGATGGGAACCAACATGATTTTTGTGATGCCGGGAACGGATCAACGCGGAGGTGTTCGGATGAGCGCCAGTGAAATGCAGACCCTAAAACTGGATGATGTTGAAGCTATTCGTCAAAGCTGCCCGGCTATTTCTGCGGTATCTCCCGTAGTGAGCTCGTCCGGACAGGCGGTAGTTGGCAACAACAACTGGCCAACTACAGTTTACGGAGTCAATGATGAGTACCTGGGAATTCGGAAATATGAAGTTGAAACGGGCCGAAACTTTTCGGATCGCGAAGTACAGACGTATGCCAAAGTCTGTTTGGTTGGTCAGACAATTGTTGAGAACCTTTTCCCGGATGGTGAAAATCCGATTGGACAGTCGGTCCGTATTGGAACGATTCCATTCAAAATTATCGGCATTCTGTCTGAAAAAGGAGAAAATGGCATGGGACAGGATCAGGATGATTTGATCATGGCGCCATACACCACTGTTCAAAAGAGGATGCTGGCGATTACTTACATTCAGAATATTTTCGCTTCGGCAGCTTCCGAGGGCCAAAACGATGAGGCAATTGAGCAGCTCTCTGAAACGTTGCGCAGAACACACAAAATAAAGGCTGCTGATGCAGATGATTTTAATGTTCGTTCACAGGCTGAAATGGTGCAAACATTTTCGTCAATCAGTGACGTGATGACCGGCTTGCTCGGTGCTATTGCCGGAATTTCACTCTTGGTTGGTGGTATTGGTATCATGAATATCATGTATGTGTCGGTAACCGAGCGAACCCGTGAAATCGGCTTACGCCTTTCGGTCGGTGGACGCGGTAATGACATTATGACTCAGTTTCTGATCGAGTCCATTTTGTTGAGCGTCAGTGGCGGTATTATTGGTATTTTACTTGGTCTTGGTGCCTCAGCCGGTGTTTCTGCTTTTATGAACTGGCCAACCGTTATTATGCCGATGTCGGTGATTTATGCTTTTGCGGTTTGTTCGCTGATTGGTGTGTTCTTTGGCTGGTATCCGGCTCGCAAAGCGGCAGCTTTAAACCCAATTGATGCACTTCGTTATGAATAATTAATCAAAGGATTAGAACTATGAATTGGATCAAAAGTAATTGGAATTGGATGCTTGTCGTTATCATTGGGTTTTTACCGCTGACCGGCATCCTCGCGATGATTAACCTGGATTTTTCTTCATCGGCGGACTCCTGGATATCGATGGATTCATTAACTGTTCCAGGCAGGAATCCGGGTGACGCTCCACGTATAATCTCAGGAGCTCATATGGCAGTGAAGGAAACCGGCGAATGGGCAATTCGCTGGTTAGTCGCTATTCTTAGCTTAAGTCCGATTGCTATTCTCACCGGTATCAAATCCCGCTTATATGTGAGACAAACGATGGGAATAACAGCATTTGTTTATGCCGCGCTGCATTTCCTGTTTTTTTGCATCGATAAAAGCTGGGTGGAGACGTTTAAGGAATTTGGATTTGTGTTGGGATTGCTTGCAACGCTTGTTATGCTGGTTTTGGCCATCACCTCAAACCGCAAATCCATGAGATACCTCCGAAAAAAATGGAAGAAACTGCACCGGATGGCGTACCTCGCCGGTTTTCTGGCAGTGTTGCACGTTGTTTTATTAGAGCACGGAAGTTGGGCTCCTTACCTGGCTATTTTGGTAGTCGGCTTCATTTTGCGGACCACCTTTGTGAAAAGCAAGATCTCCCGGTTAAGAACAAAGAAGACCGTCGAATATGTTACAGCTTAATTTCACGGGAAGCGAAGTGGAACTTCTATTCAGGGGAGATCGCAACATCTCCTTCCTTTTTCGAGCAAATAATTATCTTTGGTTAAAATGAATCATTCTTGATGCAATTTACTTTACACTCCAATAATCGTCTGACTATTTTGCTCCATGCCTTGGGCTGGTGCATTATCCTGTTCATTCCCCGTTATTTGATAACAACTTACGGTGGAAGTCAGGGAAGTCATTTCCTGCACCAGTTTTATTTCAATGCGGCAGTGTACGGTACGATTTTCTATTTGAACTACCTGTGGCTGGTGCCGAAATATTTCATAGAAGATAAGAAAATCGCCTATTTCCTATTAGCTGCTATTGTCGTAGTTGGGTTGTATTTCCTGATGCATTATGTGAATGAATTTATTTTTCATGAGCCGGAGCACGAAGCAAAAATGGCCAGATTGATGGCTGAGCTGAATCAGGAGAAAGGTGAGTCCCGCCCGCCAATCGAGCAGTTTAAGATTTACAATTATTTCTCAACTGCCGCTTTGATAACCGGTTTTTCATTAGGATTAGGTGTCATACAGCAATTGTCGAAGAATGAGCAAAAGCGAAAAGAACTGGAGAAGGAAAAACTGAACTCCGAGTTGGCCTTCCTGAAAAGCCAGGTTAGCCCGCATTTCTTCTTCAATACACTGAATAATATTTATTCACTCATCGAAATTGACACCGAGGAGGCACAGGCTGCTGTCCTGAGATTGTCGAAGTTAATGCGCTATTTGCTGTATGATTCGGACAACGGGAATTCAAAGTTGATTGAGGAAATCAACTTCATGAACAATTATATCGACCTGATGAAATTGCGTGTTAGCAATAAGGTTGACCTTGTTGTGAACATGCCCGAGCAAGTTCCCGATATCAGCATTCCCCCTTTGCTGTTTGTCGCGTTTATTGAAAATGCGTTTAAGCACGGGGTTAGTTACCGGGAGCATTCGTTCATTCATATCAATATGACTATTGATGACAATGTGCTCCGGTTTGAGACTCAAAATAGTCTTGGTAAAAGCGGAGGTGAAGGAGAATCAAAGCATTCCGGAATCGGTCTGGAGAACGTGAAGAAACGACTGACCCTGCTGTATCCCGATAAGCATGATCTGCGGATTAGTCGGACCAATGATACCTTTAAAGTGAAACTGGAAATTGAGATTTAAAAAGGCTGACTATGAAAATCCGCACAATAGCGATCGACGATGAGCCGCTGGCTCTAACCCTTTTATCCGGCTACGTGGAGAAAACACCTTTCCTTGAACTGGCAGGTTCGTTTGACAATCCGCTGGATGCCATGGAATTTTTGTCGGAGAATGAGGTCGATTTGATTATTCTCGATATTCAGATGCCTGATTTAACCGGAATTGAATTTGCCCGGGTTCAGGAGACAAAGGCTAAACTAATTTTCACCACAGCCTACGAGAAGTACGCCTTGGAAGGCTTTAAGCTGAATGCAATCGACTATTTGTTGAAACCATACAGCTACCAGGAATTCCTAACGGCCGTTAACAAAGCAAAAAAACAGCTCGATTTGGAGCAGGGTGCTGCCACCACGATGGAAGCCAATAACCAGTTCCTTTTCCTGAAATCGGAGTATAAAATTCGCCGGATTAACTTCAACGACATTTTATACATCGAGGGAATGAAGGACTATGTGAAAGTTTACCTGCTTCACGAAGAAAAGCCGGTTCTTTCAATCAGTTCGGTCAAGGCAATCGAAGAAAAGTTGCCGGCCGGTAATTTTATGCGGGTACACCGTTCGTTTATCGTCAACCTCGATAAAATTGAAGTGATTGAGCGCAGCCGGATCGTGTTTGGAAAAACCTATATTCCGGTTAGCGAGCAATACAAGGAGAAGTTCCAGAATTACCTGAACCGGAATTTTTTGTGATGGCGCGGGGCCGAAGCCTCCAATACACGGCTACCAGCCAATCGCCCGCCGGGGATAGTCAATTTCCCCGATGTACTTAAGCCAATCCCGCGGGGGATAATCAATTTCCCCAATGTACTTAAGACGATCCCTTTGGGGATAGCCTATTTCCCCCATGTACGCGGCTTGTTCCCCAAGGGGATTGTGGCTTTCCCCCATGTACTTTTCATTTTCCCCGATGTACCCGACTATTTCCCCAAGGGGATAATCACCGTCCCCAATGGACCAGGCATTCTCCCCGGGAGGATTGTTGTTCTCCCTCGGGGGTTTGCCGCTATCCCCGATGTTTGTACTATCTTTGCACCAAAATTATTCAACAGACGTTATGACCGGAAAAGATTTACGGATTGTATTTATGGGAACGCCCGATTTTGCCGTGGCCAGTTTGAAAGCATTGGTTGATGGCGGTTATACGATTGCAGGTGTCATTACCGCACCCGATAAACCCGCTGGCCGGGGGCGCCAGTTGCAACAATCGGCAGTGAAACAATATGCCGTTGAGCAAGGGCTTCATGTGATGCAACCCGAAAAGTTGAAAAATCCGGAATTTATCAGCGAATTGGAAGCGTTGAAAGCCGATTTGCAGGTGATTGTTGCCTTCCGAATGTTGCCCGAAGTGGTTTGGCGCATGCCTCGTTTGGGCACCTTCAACCTACACGGATCGTTGTTGCCGCAGTATCGCGGAGCTGCCCCCTTGAACTGGGCGGTGATGAACGGCGACAAAGAAACAGGTGTCACAACTTTCCTGCTTTCGCACGAAATTGATACCGGAGCCATTCTTTTTCGCGAGAAAATTACCATTGGCGACGACGATAATGTGGGTGACATTCATGACCGGCTGATGGAAATTGGCGCCACGCTTGTTGTTAAAACGGTTGACGCTTTAGCCGCCGGAAACTTTCAGGCAATTGAGCAGGATGACATGGGAGCTGAAACTTTGAAGCCGGCTCCGAAAATATTTAAAGACGATTGTAAAATTGACTGGACAAAACCGGCTGTTGCAGTTCGGAACCAGATTCGGGGATTGTCTCCGTATCCGGCAGCCTGGACCGAACTGATCGACGGGAAAGGGAAGGCGTTGGGATTGAAAATCTTTAAGGCTGAAATAGAACCCTTGAATGGAGCCGCACCGGGAACACTGGAGACCGATGGTAAAACGTATCTCAAAATTGCGGCTTCGGATGGCTGGCTTGCGATTTCGGATTTGCAACTGTCGGGTAAAAAGCGGATGGCAACAGCCGATTTTCTTCGTGGCGTTCAGGATCCCGGTCAATTTAAAGTGCAATAAGAATTTATCGAAATAGCGGAACAAAAAAAGCTGACAGTCCACAAAGGATGTCAGCTTTTTCAATTCTTAAAGTTATGCTTAAGGTCGATTTACTCGCTATCTGGGTTTTTTGTCTCTGAGATAAATGACGGTTCCGGCAACCGGCCGTTCACCATATCTCATCCGGTTTAACCGATACAGTTTTTTAAGGCGAATGCCATACCGTTGCGACAGGTAGTGCATCGTATCGTCCGATTGGAAGACATGTGTTTTGAAACTTCTTAGTGCTTTGTTTCTTTTGGGAACGATGTAGAGGATTTCGTTCACTTTGATGCGGTGCTCCTCCGGCAGGTCATTGTATTTATACAATTCCCACATTTTCATATCAAATTCGTTAACAATACTCTGAGGAGTATCGCCCGATTTGACCACAATTGATTTTAAGCCGTTGCGGAATACAACTTTGCGGGTTTGATAAGGATTGATCAGATTTTTTGCTGGCTGTTTGGGACTGCTGTCTGTTGAAATCATGTCAATTTGCTGCCCGTCGACAACATGGTCGTAAACATACAATTTGTAGTCTTCAATGATTTTGATCAACGATTCGGCGTAGTGCGGAGCAGTGGCATAGCCCGCTTTTTTTAACCCGCGTGCCCAGCCTTTGTAGTCGGTAATTTCCAGTTGAAAGAGCCCACTGTAACGGGGGTTTGCAATCAGAAAATTACTGTGGTCGATAAATGACTCTTCCACCGAGTTGTAATGGCGGAAACACTCATTACGCATGTCATCATCGTGAAAAACGCGCTTTCCTGTCCAGTTACTTTTACATTTTATCCCGAAGTGGTTATTTGATTTTTGGCTCAGTTCGCTGTTCCCGTTGCCCGATTCGAGGCAGGCTTGTGCTAATTTAATGCTTGCCGGGATGCCGCAGCGTTGCATTTCGTGTACGGCGAGAGTCCGGTATTTTTGAATGTATTCCTCCCTGGTCAGCACACGCTGGGAAAAACTTACTAACGCAAGAGCGCATAGGGAAATAAGTAAACCAATTTTCCTGATCATAGTTCTTGTTTTCAACTTATAATAAATGCCAGCCCGTCCCGTTCGTGCACAAATACAATTTAAAAGATGTATTTTTGAAAAAAAGGCTTCCAGAATATGCGAACAAAAGAAATCAAAATATTGGTAACCGAATGTAAAAATTTGGAAGAGTTAATAACAACCGATCGTGAATTAGTTTTAGCAGCCAGACGGATTGCGGAAACCGCTTATGCACCCTACTCGATGTTCAAGGTTGGGGCGGCACTGCTATTAGAAGACGGGAAGGTGGTTACCGGCAGTAACCAGGAAAACGCCGCAACACCGGTGGGCGTTTGTGCCGAACGGTCGGCCTTGTTTTGGGCCAATTCCAACTACCCCGAATCAGCTGTGACCGCGATTGCTGTGAGCGCGATTGATCAGTCAGGGCAACAAGCATTGCGTTTAAGTCCTTGTGGGATCTGCCGTCAGGCGTTATTGGAAAGCCAGCACCGTTTTAAGAAGTCCATCCGGGTGATTCTTGACAGTCGAAATAAAATAGAAATACTGAATAGTATCGAGAGTTTGTTGCCTCTCAGCTTTAACGGCGATGCGTTGAATAGTGTTGAATAAGCACCTTCGTCGATATGTTTGAAGCAAATAAAAAGCTCCGTCAGGTTTGGCGGAGCTTTTTTATAGCGATTTATTCTTTTAAATCTTTGATCAGAATCAATTCATCCCAAATGGCATCGCCTTTGGGTGGACGGGCAACAATTTTAATTGGTACCTTTTTTATCGGATGAATAAACTCTAGTTTCCGGGCGTGCAGGTGAATACCACCATTGGTGTTACTGCGATCCGATCCGTACTTTAAATCTCCTTTGATGTGACACCCAATGGCATGCAGCTGAGCCCTGATCTGATGGTGACGGCCTGTCTGCAAATCAACAACCAGCAAATGGTAGCGATTCAATGTGGCTTTGTGCACATAGCTTAAGCTACAAAGCTTCGAGCCTTTTTTCTGTTTCTTTGAAGCAAAACTTTTATTCTTGGTTTCGTCCTTCCACAGGTAATGTTCCAGTGTTGCTTCCTCTTCTTCCGGCAATTCGGCAACAACGGCCCAATAGGTTTTTTTGATCGCTTCTTTGTCCTGAAACATTTCGTTTAAACGAGTCAGGGCTTTACTGGTCCTGGCAAAAAGAACAATTCCACTGGTTGGCCGGTCCAGCCGATGGGGAGATCCCAAATAGACATCGCCGGGTTTATTGTATTTCTCTTTGATGTAAGCTTTAACCTGGTCAATTAAAGTCTCATCACCGGTTTTGTCACCTTGTACGATTTCGCCGCAAGCCTTGTTGACAGCAATCAGGTGATTATCTTCGTATATAACTTGCATTTTAACAAGAGGTTTTAAGTTTAAAGTTTGAAGTTCAAAGCTGGTCAACTCAAAACTTTAAACTCGCAACTGGTAACTGATTAATATTGTTCGAGATCGTTCGGGAAATCTTTCGATTTGACATCCGATACGTAATGTGCCACTGCACCTTTGATTTCGTCGGCCAGGTTGAGGTAGCGACGAAGGAAACGCGGAGAAAACTCCTGTGTGATACCCAACATGTCGTGAATGACCAAAACTTGCCCGTCAACGCCATTACCGGCTCCGATACCGATAACCGGGATATGGAGCATTTCAGCAACCTTTTTTCCTAATGAGGCCGGGATTTTTTCCAAAACGACTGAAAAGCAACCTGCTTCTTCCAGTAACCGGGCATCTTCAATCAGTTTATTCGCTTCTTCTTCTTCTTTGGCGCGAACCGAATAAGTTCCGTAACGATTAATTGATTGTGGCATCAATCCTAAGTGTCCCATGACAGGAATACCGGCAGTCAGAATCCGATCGACAGACTCGATAATTTCTTTTCCACCTTCCAGTTTCACCGCATCAGCGGCTGTTTCTTTCATAATGCGAATGGCAGAGTGCAAAGCTTCTTTACTATTACCCTGGTATGTTCCAAAAGGAAGGTCGACAACAACTAATGCACGGTTGACAGCTTTACGCACTGAGGCTCCGTGATAAATCATGTTGTCCAGTGTCATCGGAAGGGTTGTTTCATTTCCGGCCATCACATTTGAGGCAGAGTCGCCTACCAAAATGACATCGCAACCGGCCTGATCAACCAGTTTAGCCATACTGTAATCGTAGCTTGTTAACATGGAAATTTTTTCACCTCTCAGTTTCATTGCTGACAAAACGTGAGTGGTTACCCGCTTAACTTCTTTATGTACTGACATCTTTTAAAACTTTATTTCAGATTGCAAAGTAAGTAACTTTTATCGAATCCGGCGGAATTCCCTGAACGATAAAATTACAGCCCGATTTTATGTCGTTTTGTCACCAATCCTGTCAGCATGAATTTCAGGAGACGCCGTATTGTGTCAATTTTTCACTTCAGACGACTGTTTTTTCCTTGGCATAAGGTTTGAATAAAACTGAGCGTGTTCAATTAATTCAAATTGCTAATAAATTAAAAACTATAGATAAGATGGGAAAAATTATTGGAATCGACTTAGGAACAACAAACTCATGTGTTGCCGTAATGGAAGGTAACGAGCCTGTTGTAATTCCTAACAGCGAAGGGAAAAGAACCACTCCGTCAATTGTTGCTTTTATTGAAAATGGAGAACGGAAGATTGGAGATCCTGCCAAACGTCAGGCTATTACCAACCCGCAAAAAACGATCTCTTCGATCAAACGTTTTATGGGTGAAGGTTTTTCAAATGTAAGTAAAGAAGTTGGCCGTGTACCTTATACTGTTGTAAAAGGTGACAACAATACACCTCGTGTACAAATCGACGATCGCAAATATTCACCACAAGAGATTTCTGCAATGATTCTTCAAAAAATGAAGAAAACTGCTGAAGATTACTTGGGACAAGAAGTTACTGAAGCTGTTATTACAGTTCCTGCATACTTTAACGACGCGCAACGCCAGGCAACCAAAGAAGCCGGTGAAATTGCCGGTCTGACAGTTCGTCGGATTATTAACGAGCCTACTGCTGCATCATTGGCCTACGGTTTGGACAAAATGCATCGGGATATGAAAGTTGCCGTATTCGACTTGGGTGGTGGTACTTTCGATATCTCTGTTTTGGAGTTGGGTGATGGCGTATTCGAAGTAAAATCAACCGATGGTGATACGCACCTTGGTGGTGATGACTTTGACCAGGTAGTTATTGACTGGTTGGCTCAGGAATTCCAAAACGAAGAAGGCATTGACTTGCGTAAAGATCCAATGGCTTTGCAACGTTTAAAAGAAGCTGCAGAAAAAGCAAAAATCGAATTGTCAAGTTCTACATCAACTGAGATCAACTTGCCGTATATTATGCCGGTAAATGGTATCCCAAAACACTTGGTGAAAACATTAAGCCGTGCCAAATTCGAGCAATTGGCTGACTCGCTGATCAATGCAACGATTGAGCCTTGTCGCAAAGCATTGCAAAATGCCGGCATGACTTCAGCAGACATTGACGAAGTAATTTTGGTTGGTGGTTCAACCCGTATTCCTGCTATTCAGGAAAAAGTACAACAGTTCTTCGGTAAAGCTCCTTCAAAAGGTGTAAACCCGGATGAGGTTGTTGCTGTAGGTGCTGCAATCCAAGGTGGTGTGTTAACCGGTGAAGTAAAGGATGTATTGTTGTTGGATGTTACTCCGCTTTCATTGGGTATTGAAACCATGGGTGGTGTAATGACAAAATTGATTGAAGCCAACACCACTATTCCAACTAAAAAGTCGGAAACATTTACAACTGCTGCCGATAACCAACCTTCAGTTGAGATTCACGTGTTGCAGGGTGAACGCCCAATGGCAAACGGTAACAAAACAATCGGACGTTTCCACCTGGACGGAATTCCACCAGCACGTCGTGGAGTGCCTCAGGTAGAAGTTACTTTCGATATTGATGCCAACGGTATTTTGCATGTAAGTGCGAAAGACAAAGCCACCGGTAAATCACAATCAATCCGTATCGAAGCTTCATCTGGTTTGAGCGATGACGAAATCAAACGGATGCGTGAAGAAGCAGCAGCAAATGCTGACGCTGATAAAGCTGCCCGCGAAAAAGTTGATAAACTGAACCAGGCTGACAGTTTGATTTTCCAAACTGAAAAACAAATGACTGAGTTCGGAGATAAACTTCCAGCAGATAAAAAAGCGCCTATCGAGGCTGCATTGAATAAGCTGAAAGAAGCACATAAAAATCAGGATGTTGATGCTATTGATGCTGCAACTGCTGAGCTGAACCAAGTGTTTCAGGCTGCTTCGCAAGATATGTACAATGCTCAAGGTCAACCAAACGGACAGCCCGGACCAGACGGCGGTGCCCAACCTGGACCTGATGCTGGTGCTAAATCGTCGCAGGACGGTGAAGTAACCGATGTGGACTTTGAAGAAGTAAAATAAAAAACCACGCGATTATATTGGAGCCCTGACAGTTTCGCTGTCAGGGCTTTTTTTATAGTCTAATTTTTGTATCCAGTGGAAGATGTGCTGGCTTTTCCTTCATCCTTGCGGGAATGTTATCACTCATCACGTCCAGAAAAACCTGGGCTGTTTTTTTCAGCCCGGTTGTTTTCAGGTAAGCAGCGCTGATTTCCCTTGTAGGAATTGGTGACGCGATGTCTTTGATCATGCTTTCATATTCAGCGGGGATATTACTTGTTGCCAATTCCGGTATAAATGTCAGCCCTCCCTGGTTTTCTACAATCCGTTTCAACGATTCGATAGAATTTGACATGTAGTTGAACGGGAGTTCATCTTTGTCCTGATTACTCATTTGACAAACTGAATTTACTTGATTTTGAAAGCAATTCCCTTCGTGTAAGTACCACAGTTCGTCCATATTCAAGTCTTTCAGATCAATCTCATCTGCCACGTATAAAGGATGCTTTTCGGATATATACAGATAAAAACGTTCGTAGAACAAGGGAATAAAACCGATATTTTTAGCTTTTACCGGAGTTGAAATAATACCTAAATCGATCTCATTGTGTGTTAGTTGAGACATAATATCTTCTGTCTTTAGTTCTACAATATTGATTTTCAAGCCCGGGTATTTTTCCTTCAGCCTGTCGATAAATAGCGGTGCTAGATAAGGAGATAGCGTTGGGATGATTCCAACTCGGAGCGTTCCTTCTACTTTATTTTCCATGTCCAGACTTAGTTGATCTAAATCGTCAACCAACTGTACAATTTGCAGCGCTTTCTCGTAGAATATTTCTCCTTCTTCTGTCAGGGACAATGGTTTCTTGGTTCGATCGATTAGTGTGAAGTCGTATTCTTCTTCCAATTTCTGAATTTGAAGGCTCAACGCCGGCTGGGTAATATCCAATACTTTGGCAGACTCAGTAAAGCTTTTGTGACGAACTAATTCAATGAAATACCTTAATTGGTTGAAATTCATATACTATAAATTTAATTAATAGGTGCATAAAAATAGTAAATATTGCTTATGGTATATTTGTAGTAACAAAAAAATAAAGACAGATAAATAATTAAAAGATAGTAACTATGAAAACAGAAGTAAAAAACAACACAGTAGATGTTTTATTGGTCAATGAGTTAAATCAATTTGTGGCAGACTTGCAAATTCACTATCAAAACCTGCGTGCATTTCATTGGAATGTAAAAGGAAATATGTTCTTTGTCCTTCACGCTAAGTTCGAAGAATATTATACCGAGACAGCAGAAGTAATTGATGAGGTGGCAGAACGGATACTAATGGTTGGAGGTCAGCCGTTGCACGCTTTCTCTGATTATTTGGCGAATGCCAGTTTGGATGAAATTAGAAATGTAACTGATGGTATAACAGCTGTCAAGTATGTGATCGCTCAATCGGAGCTTCTTCTGGAGCAGATGAATAAAATTCAGGCTGATGCTGCTGACAGAGCTGATGAAGGAACCAATGCGTTGTTTAGCGGTTTGATCAGCAATACCGAGAAAAGAGTGTGGATGTTGCGTACATTCCTGGCTTAATAATACATACAAGAGAATACAAAAAAGGGATCTTAGCAGATCCCTTTTTTGTATATGAAAATACAGCGTTTGCTCAATGAATGTAATCCATGATTTCTTCTTCGTCGGTTATTTCGCTGTTCGAAATTGTGATAGCCGTTTCGATTAAAGCCAGATGAGAATAGGCTTGCGGAAAGTTCCCAAGCATTCTTTTTGTTTCAAAATCCAAATCTTCGCTAAACAGTCCCAGGTGATTGGAATAAGTCAACAGTTTTTTATACTTCTGGATAGCTTCTTTCTTTCGGCCAATTTTATAGAGGGCGTTGATCAGCCAAAATGAACAAATGGTGAAGGCTGATCTTGGCGTTCCGAAATCATCTTTATTCCGATAGCGGAACATCAACCCGTTATATTCCAGGTCTTTTTGTATCGCGAAAACCGTATCAACATAGCGCTGATCGGTGGCTGAAATAAAACCATAGGTTTCCATGAGTAATACCGATGCATCCAGATCTTCGGAGCCATAGGCCTGAGCGAATGCATTTTTCTTTTCGGACCAGGCATTTTTATGGATGTCTGCCGATATCCTGTCGCGGAGGATAGTCCATTTGTCAATATATCGTTCGCGTTTGAGTAGTGCCGCAATTTTGACTGCCCGGTCAACGGCAGTCCAGCAAAGCACCTTGCTGAAGGTAAAATGTTTATTTTCACTTCTGATTTCCCAGATACCGCGATCCGGTTTTTGCCAATTGTCTTTGACAACTTTGATGATGTTTCGGACAATCGTCCAAAGTTCCTCGCTATGTTCCAGGCTATTGGTGTATAACTCGAAATGCTGATAAATTACATCGAGTAAAATGCCGTAAATATCGTTTTGTTTTTGTTTGTAGGCGGCGTTCCCAACCCGAACCGGGTACGAATTTTCATAGCCGGAAAGATGCCCGAGTGTTTGTTCTGTTAATTTCTTCTCACCGCGAATGCCATACATGATTTGCATTTTTTCATCTTTTTCGGGCAAAATGTCGATGATGAAGTTCAGGTAGTGGCGTGCCATTTTGAAGTGGCCTAGCGAGGTCATGATTTTCACGACCATTGATGCGTCGCGAATCCAGCAGAAGCGGTAATCCCAGTTGCGTTCCTCCCCAATAGTCTCTGGTAACGAAGTTGTTAAGGCAGCTAAAATAGCACCACTTTTGTCGAAGCTCAACATCTTAAGGGTGAGTGCACTGCGGATAATCTCTTCCTGGAAAACCTTGAAAAAAGTTGTTCTTTCAGACCAATTCAGCCAATACACCTTTGTTCGCTCCAGTTTTAGTTTTGATCGTCTGACATTTTGATGCAGTAATTTTTGGTTGTAGCTGATCAGGCAGAATTCATCCTTGGTCAGTTTTGCTGTTTTTGACCCGTCGAAAACAGTTAAATCGATGCTGGAATAGAAATAAAGCGAATCGTAAGGACCTTTGGTTGTGGATGATTTGATGTAATCCTGCTCAATCTCATTTTTAGTTTCGTGGATACCATATTCGAGTTGCGGCTGATAATGAAATACAATTTCCGGATCGCCCACGATATGTTTGATGTAGCGGACCAAATCGGGTGGAGTATAGTAAGCATCATTATTATCGATTCGGTACCGAGGCATGAAATCATGAATTTCAAAAACGCCATCCAAACAATGAAATCTGGTTACCAGAATGTTGGTTCGTTCGACATAGTGTTGTGTCGTGTTTTCAAGGTATTTTGGGGTGACAGAAAAGATACCTCCCTTTTGCTTATCCAAAATCGATGCAAAAACCGATGAGGAGTTGAATTGGGGCAAACAGAGCCATTCAACAGATCCTGTTTTTGAAATTAAAGCGGCACTCCTGCAATTGCCAACTATTCCGTAATCTAAGTTCTCCATATGTAAATATTATAAGGCTAGTCAAAGATTCTATACTGTTAAATATTTTGTTAACTAAGGAAAAATGACTATATTCGTAGCTCTTAATCAGAATGTCTGTTTATTGATGAGCCTTACTTTTAGCTCTTCATCCTAATTCTCAAACTTAGGCATTCTGTTCCGAAGCACCTGTATGAGGTGATATACCGGAAATGCCACATAAGCTATCCAACATTTTGCAGGCGAATATGTTGATACTACTGAACGTGGTTTTAGAAACAAATGATTTAAGATTAAAATAAAATACAGACTATGAACAAGATTCATATCGTTTCAAATCGATTACCTTTAAGTATTAACCAAGTAAAAGACGAATTTACCTTTACTCCCAGCGTTGGTGGCCTGGCTACCGGTATGCGCTCTATTTACAAAGATTTTGGAGGCCAATGGATTGGTTGGTCAGGTATTCCTTCAGAGGATTTAACCCAAGAACAATTAAACGGAATTGATGAAAAATTAGTTGATGAAAACTGTAAAGCCGTTCATTTGTCGAGCGAAGAGATTAATCTCTACTATGAAGGTTTCAGTAATAATGTCATATGGCCATTATTTCACTATTTCGCACAATACATAGAATACAATGTTGACTACTGGGAGGCTTATAAAAAGGTTAACCAGCGTTTTGCCGACAAAGTTGTGGCGGTTGCCGAAGAAGGTGACACTATTTGGGTGCATGATTACCAGCTGCTGCTTGTTCCGCAAATGATTCGCGAAAAGCTGCCGGATGTTACGATCGGTTTTTTTCTGCATATTCCTTTCCCTTCATTCGAGGTATTCCGAATATTACCTTGGCGGAAAGAGCTTATTTCAGGCATGTTGGGAGCCGATGTAATTGGATTTCATACCTACGATTACGAACGACATTTTTTCAGTTCCGTTCGTCGCCTGCTCGGTTATGAAGTTTCTTTCAATCAAATTCACATGGAAGACCGGATAATTTTGGGAGATGCATTCCCGATGGGGATTGACTACGAGAAATTCAGGTCGAATGCCGATTTGGTCTTCCGGAAATCCTTACCTGAGAAATCAGATCTGCACAAAGAGCTAGAGAAGTATTTTCTGATGGCGCCCGATCGGAAATTGATTCTTTCCATCGACCGATTAGACTATACAAAGGGGATTCCAAACCGGATACGGGCCTTTGAATATTTTCTGGAGCATTATCCGGAGTTTCGCAACCGCGTTACCTTAATCATGCTGGTGGTACCTTCGCGTGCCGAAGTGGAACAATACAAGCTTTTGAAGAGTGAAATTGATGAGTTGGTCGGTCGGATCAACGGGCGTTTTGGCGGAATTAATTATACTCCAATCTGGTATTTTTACCGGGCATTGCCATTCGAAAATTTAATTGAATTGTATAGTTCCTCTGATGTTGCCTTGGTAACACCAGTCCGTGACGGGATGAACCTGGTAGCAAAAGAATACATTGCGTCCCGGGTGAATCAAACCGGAGTCATGGTGATTAGTGAAATGGCCGGCGTAGCGAAAGAGTTGGGCGAAGCTATTATTATCAACCCAAATAACGAACCTGAAATTGCTGAAGCTATTTATCAGGCTCTGACGATGCCGCTGGAAGAACAGCGAGAGCGCATGGCGGTGCTTCAACAACGAATCAGTCGGTACGATGTCTTTAAATGGGCATCCGAATTTGTCGATTCAATGAAGAAAGTACAGACTCTGCAGCAAAACTTTTTGGCCAAAAAGATTACTGCCAATATTCGGAAAGAGTTGGTTACCCACATTCGGACAGCCAAGAAACGAGCTATTTTTCTGGATTATGACGGAACTTTGGTTGGTTTTAAAAACGATCCGCAGGCAGCCAAACCAGATCAGGAGTTGCATGATATTTTAACGGCACTGGAAAGTGATCCGGACAACATGGTTACCATCATTAGTGGACGTGATCGCGAAACTCTGGAACGTTGGCTGGGAGATCACAAAGTAAACCTGATAACAGAGCACGGAGTGTGGTTGCGGCGCATTGGAGAACAGTGGGAAATGATCGAAAACCTGAGTAGCAGTTGGAAACCGTTAATTCGCCCGTTGCTCGAGTCCTATGTCGACCGGACGCCGGGAACTTTTATTGAGGAGAAAAATTACTCGCTCGTTTGGCATTTTCGGAAAGCAGAACCGGAGCAAGGAGAGATGCGCGGCAATGAGTTGAAAGATGAATTGCATAATATGATTTCTAATCATAACCTCGAAATCATGGAAGGTAACAAAGTTATCGAGGTGAAAGCCGGAGGTATCAATAAAGGTGTGGCGGCTATGCGCTTTCTGGCTAATAAACAAGTGGATTGTATTTTGGCTCTGGGTGACGATTGGACGGATGAATACATGTTCCGCGAATTGCCGGAGTCTGCGATTACCGTGAAGGTTGGTTTAAAAAATACTGCTGCTTCATATAAAGTTGAATCGGTTAATTCGGTTCGCCAGCTACTGAAAGCATTGATTGAATAAGCTGTAGATATCAAAATACGACCTAAAGCGGCGTCTGTTTCAGACTCCGCTTTTTTCATTAGTTTTGGTGGTGGAAGGCTTTTGAAAGAGTTTAATAAAAATAAAATCGGATGAGAATGAAAGCAGTAATAACGTCAATTTTACTCGTTTTAATTTGTGTTGGGTCGGTGGTGGCCCAGGATGCTTTGAACCAGATGGATGCTGCAGGACTGAAGCAAGGGCATTGGGAGAAGAAACAAAGTAACGGGAAACTGATGTACAGTGGCGATTTTGAAGATGACTATCCCGTTGGGGAGTGGAAACGCTACCATCAAAATGGGGTCGTGAAGGCACTGATTAACTATCCGGAGAATTCAGACACAGCTTCTGTTACGCTATTTGACGACTACGGGAATAAGGTGGCCGAAGGATTTTATGTGGGACAAGAAAAGGCTGGTCATTGGGAATACTTTGAAAAAGGACGGAAGGTTTCGGAAGAAAATCAGGCCAACGGCAAAAAGAATGGTACCGCCAAAACTTATTATCCAACGGGTGAGCTTTTTGTTGAAACGACCTATGTTGATGGATTGGAAGAAGGAGTTTACAGAGCATATTATAAATCGGGAGAATTGTATTTCGAATGCCAAATGAAGGCCGATAAGCGAGACGGTTTTTGCCAGATTTTCTTTTCGAATGGGGAAATGGAAACCGATGCTTTTTACCTAAAAGGTGTTCGACAGAATGAATGGAAGTATTTTGATGAAACAGGGAAATACAGCTATTCGTTGATCTACGACAAGGGAGTTGTTGTGAACCCTGAGGTGCAGGATAGCATTGAGCAAATTCGGTATCAAAAACTGGATGATAATCGCAATAAAATCGTGGATCCGGAGCAATTTATGAGCGATCCGGTTGAGTACATGATGAAAGAAGGGATACACTAAATTTTATGCGTTCGACTCCAAACATATTGATTTTGGTTTGTATTTGCTTTAGTTCAACATTATCGTGGGCACAAAGCAGTCAAAATTATTATTGGGTAGCTTTTAACGATAAATCAGGCACAAATTATTCCATTGATCGGCCCGGAGAGTTCCTGTCGGCCCGAGCTATTAACCGGCGCGAAAAACAGGGAATCTCAATTGATCAGTCTGATCTTCCGGTTTCGCAAGTTTATATCGACAGCATCAGAACATTTGAGAGCCAGATAATTCAGCAATCCAAATGGCTGAATGGTTGCACTATTCTGGCTGCTTCGGACGTAGCGGGACAGATCGAAGGATTAGGCTTTGTTACTGAAGTGCAACTAACCAAGCCGGCTGTTTTAGCGAAAGGCATGAGACAAAAATGGGCTGATGAGCAATTTTATAGCCAGATAGACACAGCGTTTTATGCCGCTTCGGTCGATCAGGTTAGCCAGTTAAACGGGCAATATTTACACAATCAAAATTATACCGGGAGCGGACTGCAAATTGCCGTGTTTGATGCCGGTTTTTATAAGGTCGATGAATTTGACGCGTTTGCACAATTGTTGACTGACGGTCGCTTATTGGGCACCCGTGATTTTGTATCTCCCGTCAATGATGTTTTTGCTGAGCATACGCATGGTTTAAGTGTTTTATCGACGATGGGCGCTTATTTGCCGGAGCAATTAATTGGTACGGCTCCCGATGCTTCCTACTACTTATTTCGAACCGAAGATTCGTCTTCTGAGTTTTTGATAGAAGAAGACAATTGGATTGCTGCTGCCGAGTATGCCGACTCGCTTGGTGTCGACCTGATCAATTCTTCTTTGGGATATTACGAGTTTGATGATCCTGCAATGAATCACAGCTATGCCGATATGGATGGTGCAAGTACCCGGATAACGCTGGCTGCAGAGATGGCTGTTCAAAAAGGCATGTTAGTTTTTGCCAGTGCGGGTAACGAAGCGAACGATCCGTGGCGCTACCTCATCGCTCCTTCCGATGGTGATTTGGTTGTGGGAGTAGGTGCGGTAAATAAAGAGGGCATTTGGGCACCATTCAGTTCGTTGGGGCCTTCCGCCGATGGTAAAGTGAAACCAAATGTCGCGGCGATGGGCTGGGGCACAGCGTTGATTACGTCTGGCGGTACCGTCGGTTTTTCCAGTGGTACCTCTTTTTCTTCTCCGGTTTTATGCGGAATGGCTGCTTGTTTGTGGCAGTCCAATCCGGATGCTGGTGCAGTACAAATCAAGCAGGCGATTGAGCGAAGCTCAAGTCAATATGCAAACCCGGACTCATTGTTAGGCTATGGCATTCCCGACTTCGAATTGGCAGATCAGTACCTGAAATCAATTTTGTCCGAATCAGAGCTCGATTGGAAGGCTTATCCAAATCCTTTTTACCAGGATTTGTATTTGTATAAGTTTGGAGACATTCAGTCTGAATGGGTTGAGATTAGCGTTGTCAACCTGAATGGGATGGTCGTTTACAAGGAAAAAATTGCCGCAGCCAAGCAGCTATTCCTGTCGAATTTGGCTAACTTACCGCGGGGTTTGTACTTGGCGCGTATTCGTTCGGGATCAGCGCAAACAACCTTGAAATTGGTGAAGGTTGATCGTTAATTCGAGCCTGTCAATTTGAAAAATAAAAAGGCAATTCTGTTTATGAGTAAGATACAACTTTCTTTGTTGGAATTGAACCAACAAATTAAAGGCACACTGGATGATGCATTCGCAACATTGGTTTGGGTGAAGGCCGAAATCAGTGAAATAACGGTCAACAGGACCGGGCATTGTTACCTCGAGCTGGTTGACATGGATCCGTCAGGCAAGGAGGTGTTAGCGCGTGCACGGGCAACAATTTGGTCGTACAGTTTTCGCATGTTGAAACCTTATTTTGAAACAACCACCGGTCAGGCGTTCACCCAGGGAATTAAAATTTTGGTTAGTGCCAAAGTCGAGTTTCACCCGGTGTATGGCATGAGCTTGAACATCCGCGATATTGATCCCAGTTATACCATGGGGGACATGGCTCGAAAGAGACGGGAGATAATTCTGCAATTGCAGGAAGATGGTGTGTTCGACATGAATCGCGAACTGGAGTTGCCATTTGTGCCGCAGCGTATAGCGATTATTTCGTCGCCAACAGCAGCGGGCTTGCAGGATTTTATGAACCAATTGGAGAACAACGAGCGTAATATCCGTTTTTATACGAAATTGTTTCCGGCTGTTATGCAGGGAAATGAAACCGCCGATTCAGTTATAAACGCGTTGGAGCAGGTTTATCAGTATGAAGATTTTTTCGACGTAGTTGCCATTATTCGGGGAGGAGGTGCGCAACTCGATCTGGCTAGTTTCGATCATTATGAGTTGGCCTATCATGTTGCTCAGTTCCCCATTCCGGTGATTACGGGTATTGGTCATGATAAGGACGAGACGGTGATCGATTTGGTAGCGCATACCAAAATGAAGACTCCAACAGCTGTTGCCGAATTTCTGATTAATGGAGCTGAGAATTTCGAACAACTTTTGTTGGATCTTGAAACTCGCTTTGTTGACTTGGTACAGGTGCATTTGCAGGAAGAAAAATCGTACCTGGAACAAGTCGTTCAGCAATTGAAGCAGGGAGTCAAACAGCTGGTTACGGAAGAAGAACACCGATTCAATATAAACAGCCTGCAACTGAAAAACAGTATTCCGCAATATTTGAGAAAGCATAAAGACCGAATTCGCAACTATTCGCAGGAGTTGTCGGTCTCGGGACGAAGTTTATTGAAAGATCAGATGCATGAACTACAAAATAAAACCGGGAATATCACTTATTTTACGCAGCGAATGATGCGTGCAGGAGAGACCAAGCTGAATGAAAGTCGGCATGTGCTGAAAATAAGAATGACGGACGGCTTTCGGCTGCAACAAAATAGACTGGAAGCTTTTGATGTTAAAAACAGGTTGGTCGATCCGGTTCGTGTATTAAGAAGAGGCTACAGCCTGGTCTACAAAAATGGCAAAATCATAAAGTCGGTTGCTGATTTGCAGGAAGGAGACGAACTGCAAACCAGACTGTCTGATGGTAAAGTAACAAGCAAAATCATAAAAAAATCATAGCATGGCACCCAAAAAAGTAAGCTACAAAGAAGCCGTTGAGGAAATTGATGAGATTCTCGAGAAAATTGAGAATGAAGAATTGGATGTTGATGAGCTTTCAGATAAAGTAAAACGTGTATCGGTCCTCATCAAATTTTGCAAAGAGAAATTACACAAAACACAAAGCGAAGTAGAGAACATTTTGAAGGAAATGGAAGAATAAGTTTTGACTACCGATGAAACTTCAAACGGCAATGAATCTCATTGTTGAACGAGCATATCTAAAATAAACGTTAATACTATTCTGTTTCAGAGCGGAACGAGGGCCTTAATTCAGTCATCTTAGGTTTGTAAGAAAATTAGATTACCTTTGCGGCTCAATTTTCTGCATCGATGGCAAGGGGATATTTTGCAAAGTAAGTTTTTTGTCATCAGTGCTATTTGGACCGGAAGGGCGGTTAGCTCTTCAACTTAAATATACGATGATGACATTTGAACAAACGGGTTTAAAACCCGAATTACTGAGCGCCATTTCAGAAATGGGCTTTGAACAACCGACTCCTATCCAGGAAAAAACGATCCCTCACCTCTTAGACAACGACAACGACCTGATAGCTTTAGCTCAAACAGGAACAGGTAAGACTGCAGCTTTTGGACTACCTTTGTTGCATAATGTTGACTTAAACAGTAAAGCTGTTCAGGCTTTGGTGTTGTGTCCAACCCGTGAATTGTGTTTGCAGATTACTCGCGATTTAGAAGCTTTCTCGAAAAACCTGAGAGGTTTTAAAAATATTGCTGTTTATGGTGGTGCCGATATCGGTAAGCAAATCCGCGAACTGAGAAGTGGTGGACAAATTGTGGTTGGAACACCGGGACGTGTACACGACCTGATCCGTCGCAATGTGTTAAACGTGAGCGAGATTCGCTGGTTGGTGCTTGATGAGGCTGACGAGATGTTGACGATGGGTTTCAAAGAAGAGATGGACGCAATTTTGGCAAATACACCTGCCATTAAGCAGACTCTGCTCTTTTCTGCAACCATGCCGGCCGAAATTACGAACATGTCGAAAAAGTATCTGAATAACCCCGAAGAGCTTTCTGTTGGCCGCCGTAACCAAGGATCAGACAACGTGCAGCACCATTATTATGTGGTGCAGGCCCGCGATAAATACGCTACTTTGAAGCGGATTGCCGATAATTACCCGAACTGTTATGCCATTGTTTTCTGCCGTACACGGATGGAAACGCGTGAAGTAGCTGAGCGGTTAATGGAGGACGGCTACAACGCCGATGCATTGCATGGTGATCTGTCGCAGGCACAACGCGACCAGGTAATGGGGCGTTTCCGGAGCAAAAACCTGCAAATGTTGGTAGCAACTGACGTGGCAGCCCGTGGATTAGATGTGACTGAATTGACTCATGTAATTAACTACAGCTTACCGGACGATCCGGAAGTATATATTCACCGTAGTGGTCGTACCGGACGTGCCGGTAAAAAAGGTATTTCGGTTTCTATTCTGCACATGCGTGAAACCGGTAAAATGCGCCAGATTGAAAAAGTATCGAATAAAAAATTCGATCGGAAAATGGTACCGGGAGGTGAAGAGATTTGTGAAGTTCAGCTGATGCATTTAGTTGATAAAGTTGTTCAGACCGAGGTTGATAACAAGCGTATCGATCCTTATTTGGACGCCATTAAAGAGAAGTTCGAAGGCTTAAATAGCGACGAAATATTGAAACGCTTCGTTTCTGTTGAGTTTAATCGTTTCTTGGAATATTACAAGAATGCTCCGGATTTGAATGTACACGAGAGAGAGTCTCGTGGACGTGATCGCGGTGAAAGAGGAGAAAGAGGTGGACGTGGCGGAGATCGTGTGAACTTCTCTCGTTTGTTCATCAATGCCGGTAAAAAGCAAAACCTCAATGCTTCACGCTTATTAGGTGTGATCAACGAAAACCTGAAAAAGAAAAATATTGAAATCGGCAAAATCGATATTCAGCGTAAATTTTCATTCTTCGAAATTGACAGTCGTTACGAGTCTGATTTGATCAATGCCATGAGTAATGCGTCAATGGACGGACATACTTTGAAAGTTGATAAAGTTAGCGGTAATGCTCCAGCAGGTGGTTTCCAAAGCCCAAGAGGAAAGAAAAGAGATTTTTCCGGCTCGGGTAATAATAGCCGTAGAAGGCAACGTTAAGACCAAATTAAACAAAACATAAAGTCAGCGGCTGCAACAGGGTTTTAAAACCGGGTTGCAGCCGTTTTATTTTTACGCAGTTCCCAAAAATAAAGAGGACCATCAGCATTACTAATGGTCCCCGAACAAAAACTAAAAAAATTGAAATTTCGAATTAATGTACATTAGTGAGAAGTTGTTCTGCTCGCTCTAATATCTGTGTGTCGTCTAATAAAACGATTCCTCCATTGGGCCCTGGTTCGACGTGAATTCCAACTGATCTTCCCCGATCATAATTAGCCCCTCCAAAATAATTCCTGACGGTTTCAACTTCCAGGTTAAACTCATTGGCTAACTGGTGAATTGTACCCTCAGGTAAACTGTCTTTGATTTTACGAAGCTCGTTGAAGGTGATTTTTCTCTCCATGGCGGTAAAATTTTATGTGGTTTAAAAATCCATGTTAACTACCCTAAAGTTAGAATTAATAATTTAATAATGTAATAAGGCAGAAGTCTGAGTCAGGAGGAGAACATGGATTTTGGAAAAGTAAAGACAAGTGTAACCTTTTTTGCCTTTCGAAATACCCATCTAATGGGAGGTTGGGAGAATATAACTACTTGAAAAAGATCGAGATGTTAAAAAACATTTTAACAATTTTTAATAATCTCAAATTCCTCGGAACAGGGCGTCGTAAACGACTTGGTGCATGGCGGGACGAATGTTCAGGCGGCTGAGTTTGTTATTATTGCGGGTTGGATAAACCCTGTTGGAAAGAAAGATGAAAAGGATGTTGTATTTAGGGTCCATCCATACAAAAGTCCCGGTAAAACCGGTATGCCCAAAGCTCTCAGGGCTGGCGTCCACCGCAGGGAATGCATTCTCCAGGGTATTTTTGTAATTGTCGATGTAGGGCTTGTCAAATCCCAATCCGCGGCGGTTGTCATTTTTCGGATATTGTACTCTAGTAAATTCCGCGATACTAGTTGAGTCCAGGTATCTAATCCCGCCATAATGACCAAACTGCAGATACATTTCCATTAGTTTTGCTAAGTCGTTTGCATTGCTGAAAATACCGGCGTTGCCGGACACTCCGCCAAGCATGCTGGCCCCTTCATCGTGAACGTATCCCTGAAGCAGTTCGTGACGGAAGGAATCATCCTGTTCCGTTGGGACGATCCGTTTTTGTGGGAAATGCTTATATGCATTGTAAGTAATATTTGAAGCGCCCAATGGAAGGTAAAAGTTTTGTGCTAAATAGCTTTCATAATCCTGATTTGCCAATTCCTGAATAATTTTAGGGAATATCAAAAATCCGAGATCTGAGTAAGTGTATTTAGATCGGGATAATAGCGGAGAATCCTTTATTTCATTGTACATCCGGTTGATGTTGTGATGGTCCATGTACAGATGAGAACTGACACGAATATTGAAATCGTTATCAGGTGTTTCGCGAAAAACAGCCGATCTCAGGTTGCCGTTATTTTTCAGTTCGTTTTGCCAAAAGGGAATCCATGGTTTTAAACGCGCTTGGTGAGACAGAATCTGCCTCGAAGTCATTTTCTCTTTATCTGTTCCTCTGAAAGGAGGCCAATAAAATGAAAATGGCATATCGAGCTTAAATTTTTTTTCGTCGTAAAGTTTTATCAGGGCTGGGGTCGGGCCTGTAATTTTGGTTATTGAGGCAATATCGTACACATCACTTTCAAGAACCGGTTCTTGATCATCATAGGTATGATATCCATAGGCTTTATTCAAAATAACTTTACCATCGACTGCAATAAGTACCTGGCACCCAGGGTAGGCTTGCCGTTCGATGCCCAGCATGACAACACTATCAATTCGATGTTCCAGGTAAGTTGACGATATCTTCACTTCCTCGGGAATGGTATATTTCAGTCGGTCTATCTTTTTTAAATTAAGGCCATCGTTTAGCCGAAAATAAGCATTAACATTTACCGGAAGCTTTCCGTTTGCTTTAATCGATCCGAAAATGGCTTGGGCTGACAGCTCTTCGGTGATGCTGTTTTCCTGGTAGCTCAACAATAGTCCGTCTGCTGTTTCGATGTTTTTGATCTTATCCAAAGCATATGGGTTCCCAAAAACAGAAAGTATAAGTTTTTTATCCTTCAGTTTTTGAATGAGTTCACTCATCCCGGTTGTTGTGCCGTAATTCTTTATCGGTGATAAATTGAGATTGTGAATACCGCATATAACGAGGTTGTAAGGTTTTAGCTGATTGATTAGTTGATTAATCTCGTCAGCAGAGGCTTCCTTGCGAAGGTTGAATAAATCCACTGTCATGTATCGGGCTGCCATTTTTTGAAAAGCGGTTGTTGATGTCTTTCCAAATGAAACGACGGCTACTTGCAGTGTGTCAAGTTTTTGAAGTGGCATCATGTTATCCCGGTTTATCAACACGGTCATGGATTGTTCGTGCAGCAACCGACGGGTTAATTCGTAGCCTGGTTTGTTCAGGTCTTCCTGAATATTAACAGGATCAACTGTTTTTAGACTGTCCAGCTCCATCCATTTTTTTAGGGCTAATATTTTCCGGCAATGCAGATCAATCGCTTTTTCGCTGATCTGATTTTTACGAACAGCTTTGGTAACCTCTAAAATTGCCTCGCTCAGGTCGGGAACAATTTCCAGCATGTCATTCCCTGCTTTCAACGCTAAAACAGCGGCTTCTCCGGGGCTGTGCAGTTTAGTAACTCCCTGCATGTTCATGGCATCGGTGAATACGATTCCCCCAAATCCAAATTCGTTGATCAGTTTTTTTTGAATAATGGCAGGCGATAGTGAGGCCGGAAGTTTCGGGTCTGGCTCCAATGCCGGAACTTGAATGTGGGCTGTCATAACTCCGCCAATACCTTCCTGAATAAGTTCCTTGAATGGATACATTTCGACTTGATCTAAGCGTGATTTATCATGCTTAATAACCGGAAGGCCGATATGTGAGTCAACGTTGGTGTCGCCATGTCCCGGAAAATGTTTGGCTACCGCGAGTAGTCCGACATCTTGCATTCCTTTGGCGTATAGCCACGCTTTTTTTGCTACGTTTTCCGGGTTTTCGCCAAAGCTTCGGTAGTTGATCACAGGGTTGTTGGGGTTATTGTTGACATCGCTGACCGGCGCAAAATTGATGTGGACACCCATTCTTCTGAATTGTGTTCCAATCTCACGCCCCATTTGGTAAATCAGGCTATCTTCCTGGATAGCTCCCAATGCCATTTGAACGGGATAGCGTGGTGTGTCTTTTAGCCGGAATGCCGGCCCCCATTCGCCATCAATCGCGATTAGTAATGGGATTTTGCTTGCTTCCTGAAATTGATTCGTCAATTCAACCTGCCGAGGTGCTGTTCCTTGCATAAAAATTATACCACCAACCTGGTGATTTCGAATATCAGCTAAAACCGCATCAGCTGTTTTCCCTTCCGTGCTGTATGCCTGAACAATAAACAACTGCCCGATTTTTTCATCCAGACTCATGTGATCAATCAAACTGTCGACCCAAGCGTCATGCAAATGGTCGAGAAATTTGGGCTTTGTTTGTGCGGTGGAATATGAGGTTGAAAGGCAAAAAATCACTACTACAACTAGTGCTCTGCTAAGGTATTTCATAGTTCTCTGTTTTCACTGTCAAATTTAATAAAGAATAATTGAATGGGGAAAATCCGAAGCTTTTATACACGAATTATTACATTCGTAGAAAACAAACGAATTGATATGAAGTTGCTATTATTAAGTCTTTTATTTTTTGCGGCCTCGTGCACGGTTGATGCTCAAGCGATCTTATGTGGAGCTGACCAGCCCAGTGAATATTTGGGCTTGTTAGAAGGGAAAAAAGTTGGCCTTGTTGTGAATCAAAGTTCGCAAGTTGGCGATCAGCATTTGCTCGATTTTTTACTTGATAATGGGGTGGCTGTTCAATCGATATTTTGCCCGGAACATGGTTTTCGAGGCGATGCTGATGCTGGAGAAGAAGTTGGTGATCAGAAGGATGAGAAAACGGGCTTGCCGGTCATCTCTCTTTACGGCAAAAATAGAAAGCCGACATTAGCGCAATTGGCTGGTTTGGATGTGTTGGTGTTCGATATTCAGGATGTTGGTGTTCGGTTCTATACATATCTCAGCACATTGAATTATGTGATGGAAGCCTGCGCCGAAGAAGATTTGTCTTTGTTAGTTCTGGATCGGCCCAATCCCAATGGTGATTATGTTGCCGGACCAATATTGAAGCCTGAGTTTAAATCATTTGTGGGCATGCATCCGATTCCTGTCGTTCATGGTTGTACTTTGGGAGAACTGGCACGCATGATCAATGGCGAAGGATGGTTGGAAAATAGTGTTGCCTGTCGTTTGACGGTTATCCCGGTTCAAAATTATACCCATCAAGCAGCCTATTCTTTGCCCATAAAACCGTCCCCGAATTTGCCCAACGATCTATCTATTCGGTTGTATCCGTCACTTTGCTTTTTCGAGGCAACAAACATGAGTATCGGGCGTGGTACTTACTTTCCTTTTCAGGTCATCGGTTATCCGGATCCGAAAATGGGAGAATTTCAGTTTACTCCGGAGAGTATTGCGGGCATGGCCAAGAATCCCAAACAGGAAGGGAAGATCTGCTATGGTGTGGACTTACGGGATGCAAGTTTATCTCATCGGTTTAGTCTTGAATATTTTTTGAGGTATTACCATCAATTCAATAATGAAGCCGATTTTCTGAGTTCTGCTAAGTGGTTCAACTTGCTGGCTGGAACCGATGAACTGTTAAAAATGATTCGTTCCGGTGCCGATTGGCCCGAAATTGAAGCCTCATGGGAAGGGGAGCTGGACTCATACAAGAGCATGCGGAAAAAATATTTGCTGTACTCTGATGTTGTCGATTAACGTCGAGGTCTTTCTTTGTATCGACTGCTGATATTAAATTAAAGGTAAATTGATTACGGAATTCTTTGGATTAAACAAAACTGTTAAAAAATGTGAAAATCATTTTGTACTTTAGCATACTACCGACAGGGAAAATCTCGTTAAACCTAAAAGAGTTGTTTGAGAAAAATCGCCTACATATGCCTTGTTATCTTTTCGTTGGGTTACCTGGTTTCCTGCGAAGATGAAAAGTACCTGTCTGCAACCGATGCAAAGTTGATTTTTTCAGTCGACACAGTTATGTTTGATACTATTTTTACCACTGTCGGATCTACTACACAGCATCTCAAGATTTACAATCCCTATGATCAGGCCATATTAATTTCGAGCATTCGTTTACACGGGAACGGCGATTCAAAATTTCGGTTGAACATCAATGGCATTTCATCGGACGAATTGTTTGATGTGGAACTTCCGCCCAAAGACAGCATTTATGTGTTTGTTGAGGTTACAATCGATCCGATGGGAGATGATCAGCCAATAATCGTTAAAGATTCAATCGAATTTATTACCAATACGAATTTGCAGCACGTTAACCTGGTAGCCTGGGGGCAAGATATTGAACTTGTAAAAGATCCGATTTTGCAATCCACAACCTGGACGGGTGAAAAGCCTTACGTCGTATATGAGAATATCAGTGTTGAGGAAGAAGCCACTTTGACCGTCGATCCTGGTGCTCGTGTCTATTTTCATCAGGGGACGGGTTTATATGTGAAAGGTAAGCTCCTGGTGAACGGTACGCTCGAAAAGCCGGTTGTTTTCCAAGCTGATCGGTTGGAAGATGTCTACAAGGATGTACCGGATCAATGGAACGGCATTTTGCTGTATTCCGGTAGTCATGACAATGTGTTGAGTTACGCTGAAATTAAGAATGCCAACATTGGCCTTCAAGTCGGGAATATTGAAAATGATGGATCTGCTTCTGTGAGCATTCAAAATACAAAAATATACAACCATGCTTACGCCGGTATTTTTGCTCTCAAATCGAAAATTACAGCTTATAATTCTGTGATTTACAATTGTGGCTTTTATGCTGCTGCATTATTGATTGGAGGCGAGTACGAATTTTACCATACAACGATTGCGAATTACTGGGGGGGCTATTCCACGCGCACCCGCACAACTTCTTCATTGATGATTTCTGATCATGTCGTCGTGGAACAGGCGAACGGCAGTAATGTGACTTTTTCCGGCGATCTAACGAAAGCTTACTTTGCCAATAGTATTGTTGCCGGAAATATTATCACCGGAAATGAATTAGAACTCGCAAGTTTAGGAGAACTGGAATTCAATTATCACTTTGATCATTGCTTGCTGCAACTGGCCGATACATTTAGTGTCGAAAATCCCACTTATTACAGTGATGTTCTAAAGAATGCGCTGCCCAGGTTCAAAGATCCGTATGTTAAAATGAATTTTGAACTCGATACCCTTAGCGATGCTAAAGACGCTGGTCTTTCTGAAATCGGTCGACTCTTTCCTCATGACATTCTCAATCAAAACAGAACCTTGGATGCGGCTCCCGATCTTGGTGCTTACGAAAGAGTGGAAGAAAGTTCAAACTAGTATTTTCATTCTTATTATAGCGGGTTTTTTCGGTAGGAATTGCGTTGCCCAGAATTCTCCTCCGGATCGTTCCATTTCCGTTATGTTTTATAATGTTGAAAATCTTTTCGACGCGGAAAATGATCCTGTGACCGAAGACGATGAATTTTGTCCGGGAGGAATGCGGAACTGGAATAATTATCGGCTGAAAGTAAAGCTGAACCAAATTTCGAAGGTAGTAATGGCGGCTAATGGTTTTGAACCTCCGGTTATAATTGGTTTGTGTGAGGTTGAGAATCGGCACGTATTGGAACGTTTACTTAGCCAAACTCCACTTGGGCGGTTCAATTATCGGATTGTCCATAAAAATTCACCCGATAAGCGCGGAATTGATGTTGCAATGTTGTACCGTGCTGATAAACTGGTGCCACTTCGGTACAAATATCATCCGTTGATTGATGGCGGCGGAGATACTTTGAGCTCCCGTGAAATACTTGAAAGCTCCTTTGGCACGGCCAACGATACGTTGCATGTTTTGGTGAATCATTGGCCATCGCGTTATCGGGGTCAAGCTGAAACAGAATCCGACCGGTTGTTGGCTGCAACACAATTGAGAAACGTGGTCGAGTCTATTTATAGAAAGGAACCCAAGGCTAAGATTATCATTCTGGGGGATTTTAATGATCAGCCGGATAATGCCAGTTTAAAAAATGGACTGAACGCTGTTGTCACGGATCACCCCGAGCAAGAAGGTGAGCTGGTCAATCTTTCTGCACAATGGAAGCCAAAGGGAACATTAAAGCATCAGCAAAGTTGGCAGATTTTTGACCAGATCATAGTTTCTGATTTTCTGCTTTCCGGGGAAAAATTGAGTTGTACTCCGGCTGACACACACATTGTTGAATTCCCCTTTTTATTCGAGGAAGATTCGCGCTGGGGTGGAAAACGTTTGTTTCGCACCTATCGCGGCTACCGGTATACCGGTGGCTTTTCCGACCATCTTCCGGTGGTGTTGCGAATTCACACAATAAATTAAGACTGAACAGGAGTTAATCCCATTTCGGAAGCGATCTTTAACATGAACGCAAACGCCTCATCGTGATTGTTGTGTATTTCTCCCTCCAGAATAGCTTCTTTGATGGCATTTTTGATTACACCGACTTCCCGACATGGTTGCAGTGCAAAGGTTTCCATGATTTCCTCGCCCGAGACAGGGGGCTGGAAATTGCGAACGTGATCCCGTTCTTCCAGGTCTTTCAGTTTCTCGCGAACCAGTTGAAAGTTTTTCATGTACCTTTTTACTTTCTCCGTATTTTTCGAGGTAATATCGGCTTCGCAAAGAGTCATGAGATCATCGATATCATCGCCGGCTTCAAAAAGTAATCGTCGAACAGCAGAGTCAGATACTTCTTCTTCCGACAATACAATCGGGCGCATGTGCAATGAAACCATTTTCTGAATGTATTTCATCTTTTCATTCATGGGCAGTTTCATCCGCCGAAATAAGCCGGGAATCATTTTCTCTCCAATGTGATTGTGGGCATGGAAAGTCCATCCAATTCCGGGAACGAATCGTTTCGTTCTTGGTTTGGCAATGTCGTGCAGCAAAGCCGACCAGCGTAACCACAGATTGTTGGTGTTGGGCACAATGCGATCCAGTACTTCCAGTGTATGGTAGAAATTATCTTTGTGTGCTATTCCGTTTCGTTGATCAATTCCCTTCATCTTATGGAGCTCAGGAAAGATCAAGGGGAGCAGGCCCGTTTTATCAAGCAGTTTAAACCCGATTGATGGCTTGTCCGAAAGAATAATCTTATTGAGTTCTTCGATGATTCTTTCCTTGGAGATGATTTCGATCCGTTCTTTAAAATCAGAAATAGCCTGAAGTGTTTCATCTTCAATTCTGAAATTTAGCTGGGTTGCAAATCGAATCGCCCGCATCATTCGCAGCGGATCATCAGAGAATGTGATGCCCGGCTCAAGAGGAGTACGGATGATTTTCTTTTTCAGATCCCCTATGCCGTCGAATGGATCAATCAGGTTTCCAAAATTGTCCTTGTTCAGACAAATGGCCAGTGCATTTATTGTGAAATCTCTACGTTGTTGATCATCTTCCAGGGTGCCGTCTTCAACAATTGGTTTTCTTGAATCCCGGTTGTATGATTCCTTTCGGGCTCCCACAAATTCAACTTCCCAATCGGCACTTTTTATCATAGCCGTTCCGAAATTTTTGAATACGCTCACTGGTGTTTTGGGCCCCAAACGTTTAGCAACACGTTTGGCTAATTCAATCCCGCTTCCCAGGGTTACAACGTCAATGTCTTTGGAATTTCGTTTGAGAATTAGATCTCTGACAAAACCACCGATTACAAAACAAGCTTGTCCTAACTGGTCAGCTTCTTCTGAAATAACAGTAAATACAGGGTGTTTTAAATGCTCTCTCATGAATCAACAACTAGCTGTTTTAAACGATCATAAAGGATTAATATGTCATTTTGTTTAAAACCGTGACAAAATTACAATTATTTCCCTAGTATGAACTGGAAATAAAGTTTTAAATTTAATGGCATGACAATTGATATTTAGATATCTAAAAAAGTATATATTTGTATTCATTTAAAGTATGAGCTATGTTAGAACATTTGACCAAAGAAACATTTAAAGAGAAAGTCTTCAATTTTGAACTCAATAAAGAATGGAAATACGAAGGTGATAAACCTTGTTTGATTGATTTTTACGCCGACTGGTGTGGACCATGTAAAATGGTTGCTCCTATTTTGGACGAGTTACAGAAAGAATATGGTGACAACCTACATATTTACAAAGTTGATACCGAAGATCAACAGGAATTAGCCGGAATGTTTGGTGTTCAAAGTATCCCATCGTTACTGTTTGTTCCGGTTGACGGACAACCACAGATGGCCCAGGGGGCACTTCCTAAAACAACTTTTGAACAAGCTATTTCGGAAGTTCTGAAGGTTGAAAAGCCGGTTTTATAAGAAATTTAATTTAGTGAGTATTGGTCTCTGTATTAAAGATGATCCAAAATCTTTTCGAGGTGAATACCTCGGGACCCTTTAATCAGGATCAAGTTACTTTTCATTTGTTTTTGTTGAAATAGGTATTTTGCGAGAAGTTCGATTGATTCGAACTTCTTTGCTTTTGTAGCGGTTTCAACCTGGCAAAAACTGGGTCCCACCAGGTAGATGTCGTCAAAATCCTGTTCGGTTAAGAAGTCAGCAATTTTCTGATGTTCTTCCTTTGCATATTCGCCCAATTCGAGCATGTCGCCCAAAATCACAGTTTTAGAGGAGTGATTGATTTTTTTGAAATTTTCCAACGCTGCCAACATGCTTGTCGGGTTGGCATTATAGGCATCCAATATGATGCGGGTGGCACCATGCTGAATGAATTGTGAACGGTTGTTGGTAGGAACGTATTTCTCAACCGACTTTTGAATGAGTAGGGGATCAATGTCGAAATACAAACCCACACGCGCAGCGGCCATGATGTTTTCAAAATTGTAGGAGCCGACTAATTTGGAACGAAAGTAAAGCCAGCCTTTCGGAAACAGAATCTTGGCTGTCAGAAAATAAGAGGATCCCTCGGATTCGCCTTTTAATTGTGCTTTGTCGCTTGTTCCGTAACTCAAGTGTTCCAGTCCTTCAGCTTGTTTAAGTAGTAACTCGTTATCAGCGTTAATGAAGCATTTCCCGTTGTTTGACCTTAGGAAATCGTACATCTCCGACTTTGTTTTGATCACTCCTTCAAACGATCCAAAACCTTCGAGGTGAGCTTTACCCATATTTGTCACCAGTCCGAAATTTGGTTCTGCGATTTTACAGAGTTCAGCAATTTCGCCCGGATGATTGGCTCCCATTTCAATAACAGCGATCTGGGTTTCTTCGGTCATTCGGAGCAAGGTTAGCGGCACTCCAATGTGGTTGTTTAAATTCCCTTGGGTGAAAGTGACGCTGAATCGATTCTTCAGAACTGTTGCAATCAGTTCTTTGCTGGTCGTCTTACCATTTGTGCCGGTAATTGCCAGCACCGGTAATTTTAGCGTCCTCCTGTGTAGATTCGCTAAATCCTGCAAGGTAGATAAGACATCGTCAACCAATATTATTTTGGGATCATTGGCGTACTTCGGATTATCGACTACGGCATATTCAGCACCTTTTTGAAGAGATTCAGCTGCAAATTGATTCCCGTCAAAATTATGACCTTTTAACGCGAAAAATATACTGTTCTCCAGAATATGGCGACTGTCTGTTGAAATTGTTGGATATTTTTTGAAAAGTTCGTAGAGTTCTGATGTATTCATAGGGGTATAAAAAAAATAAAACCTCATTGCAAAAATGAGGTTTTTATCTGTTATATCAATTTGTTTCGAATTAAAATCCTTGCGGGCTTCCGACACGGGTCATCGCACAGCGGAATCCAAGGTCGTTTGTCGATTCTGTTTGATCTTTGTAACGACGTGTTCCCGGGACCATCCAATAAGGGCGATCTTTCCATGAACCACCTTTGTAAACACGTATCTTGTCGGTTATTAAAGATGTGAATCCTCCGTCAGTACCGTCTGACTGGACATACATGTTTTCAGTATTCAGGTTGTCTTTTTCCATATTCCAGTCTTGGCCTTCAATAATTTGAGATTGATAATCTCCATCCTGGAAATTGCGGAAGTCAGCGACTGTATCAACCAACAATTCACCAAACTCATCACGCATTAGGTTTCCGCTTTCATCCTGACGATATTTGGTGTAAACAGTTCCGCGGAATGGTTGGAACTCGTTTACTTCTTCCTGAGAAAGAGGACGGTAAACATCGGCGACCCACTCGTTAACGTTACCCGCCATACAATACAAACCAAAGTCGTTTGGATTATATGAATTTACGGGAGCTGTAATATCTGCATTATCATTTAACGCACCCGCCATACCCATCATATCACCACGTCCACGAACGAAGTTGGCATTCATTTGTCCACGTTCTCTGCGGCTATCGTCGCGTAAATAGCTTCCGTTCCAAGGATATAGTTTGCGTTCTGTCAACAATTCACCATCTGTATTACCGATTAAGCCGTAAGCAGCGTATTCCCACTCAGCCTCCGTTGGAAGGCGATAGTCGGGAAGTAAAATACCATCTTCCCAACGTATTTTACGAGCGTTTCCACTGGCATCTTCAATTGGTTTCTCGCCTTGAGTACCTTCGTACATTCCTGCGAGATAAGTTTCTGTTGTAAATACATTTTGACCGCCTTGGGTGGCATCGTGCGCTAAAACACCGCGATTAATCAATAGTTGTTCGTTTACACGATCGGTACGCCATTTGCAATAAGCAGTAGCTTGTTCCCAGTTTACACCAACTACCGGATACTTACTATATGCCGGGTGACGCAAGTAGTTATCAAGGTAGGGTTCGTTGTAGGCCAACTCTTCACGCCAAACCAGCGTGTCAGGCAGTGCCTGCAAATATCTTTCGCGACTTTCCGGGTAAACTCGTTGGATCCAGAATAGATATTCCCGGTAATCAACGTTTGCAACTTCAGTCTCATCCATATAAAAAGAAGCAACAGTTACACGGCGGGGTATGTTGTTCCAATCGTACATAACATCTTGCTCTACACGTCCCATCGTGAAAGTACCGCCTTGAATGAATTTTAATCCAGGCCCGGCAAATTGTGCATAATCTGCATCGTTTTGAAAACCTCCGTTTTCAGGGTTATTATATTCCCAGCCAGTTGTGTTTGAAGAATTTTTATTGCTAAATCCACCTCCATCTTTCTTAAACAGACTACAACTGGCGAAGAGCACGGTCAAACCCACGAATAATATGGCCTTAAATTTCATCTTTCTGAATTTTCAGTTTGGTTTATTCTCGACAAATATAATTAAATAGTTCAAGTTGAATTGAACAGCTTTTAGAACTTTGATCTAACGCTGCAATGCTTATTCTTATTGTATGCTTGCTGTCTTTTGTCGTAAAAAGATTAAGGCATACGAAGATTTTAGCTTTCCTGAAATAAACACAGCACAAACTCGTTATTAGTCAGGAATTGTTAAATTGCCGCATGAGAAAAACGCTCCTTCCGATAATATTATTGCTTCTGTGCATAAATCTTTTAGGAATCTGTCCTCTTTTTGGCAGTTTGCCTCAAGATCGGGCAATGACAGGATTATCGCTTGCAGATCAAACGACTCCAGAGCGCTTTTCTGCAGCAGTCCAAACTAGAAATGGTATCGCGGATTGGGTTTCCTCGTCAGTATTGGCAAGTGGAAAATGGGTGAAAGTTAAAGCTGAAAAGCGGGGAATTTATAAAATCAGTTTCAATACGCTGCGAAGCTGGGGATTTAATGAACCGGCTTCTGTTTGTTTATACGGGAACGGTGGTTACATGCTTTCAAAGTTGAATAGTGATCCCACGATAGACGACCTGCAACAAAATCCGGTGTGGTACGGTAAAGATGCCAGCAATGCAGATTGTCTGTTTTTCTATTCGTCAGGAACTGTTGAATGGACGTATTACAAATCGGTTGATGCGTTCAAACACATTGGAAATGATTATTCGGATGTCACCTATTTTTACTTGTCCGATCAGGGAACACCAATGGAAGTGCCGGAACTGCCGGAAGAAACTTCCAGTTATACAGATAATGTGACGACCTTTTTGGATTATCAGCTTTATGAAGTTGATCAGGAGAACTTGATACAATCCGGGCGACGGTGGTTTGGAGACCGATTTCAAAACGGGCAATCACGGCAATACAGCTTTACCGTGAATAATCCCGTGACCAGTGAGCCATTCAATATATATACTGAAACCGCAGGTCGGTCTTCTCAGAGTTCGTCTTTTTCTGTTTATTACAATGGCGCATTACGAGCCTCTGTGGGGATGGTTGCTGTTGATACCAGCGATCCGATCGGACAATATGCTAATGTTGGACAGGTTCGAACCTTAGTGTCCAATCCGGACGTTTCGAGTGTTTTGGGATTTGACTATGGGGCATCGAATAGTTCGGCTGTTGGTTGGTTGGATTATATTGAACTCAATGCATACAGATACCTGGAGATGGATGGCTCGGTGCTAAATTTCAGGGTACCGCAAAGTGTTGGTGTTGGAAAAGTAAGTCGCTTCAATTTGAGTAATGCAAGTGATAATTTGCAAATCTGGGATGTGACTGACTATTTGAGTCCCAAAACGGTGTCATACACGAACCAGACGGCTTTGACACAATTCACCTTAATAACAGACTATTTGAGGGAGTTTGTTGCTTTTTATCCCAATGGAACGATTCCTGAAGCCGAAAAGGTTGAAGATATCTCAACTCAAAATCTGCATCAAATGGATATTCCGGATATGATTATTATTAGTCATCCTGATTTTTTGAGCAGCGCTGAAGAACTGGCATCTTTTCACTTTGAAAAAGATCAGATGCAAATCGCGATTGTTGAACCGGAACAGATTTACAATGAATTTTCATCGGGAATGCCAGATGTTGCAGGGATCCGCAATTTCTTGCGCTTCTGCTACAATAAATCAACTGATGAATCAGGGCGATTGAAATATGTGTTGTTTTTAGGTGATGGCTCATATGATAATAAAAATATATTGGGTGAGGGGTTGAATTTTATTCCCACCTATCAATCAGAGAATTCGTTATTGCCGACAGCCTCATTCGTTTCGGACGATTTTTTTGTTTTGCTTGATCCGGAGGAAGGGGAGTACAACGGATTAATTGATTTGGGCGTTGGACGAATTCCCGCAAAAACAGAAGAGGAGGCGCAGGTTGTTATCAATAAGATAAAAAACTACGTTAGTTCTGCTGCCTTGGGTGAATGGCGAAATGTTATTTGTTTTATTGCTGATGATGAGGATTCGAATGCGCATGTTTCGCAAGCAGATCGTTTAGCGACGATTGTCAATACTGATATGCAGGCTGTGGCAACGAGTAAAATTTATTTTGATGCCTTTACCGAGCAATCAACACCGGCAGGAGATCAATATCCGGAAGTTACGACGGCAATTAACAGCAGGGTGAAAGATGGCGTATTGGTGCTGAATTATACCGGACATGCCAACGAAACGGCTTTGGCTGCTGAGAAAGTGCTCGGAGTTCAGGATATTGACGAGTGGACCAACTACAATAAACTACCGGTTTTTGTGACCGCAACCTGCGAGTTTAGCCGATTCGATGGGGAGGAGCAGTCGGGAGGGGAGCACATTCTTTTTAATCCCAACGGTGGTGGCGTAGCGCTCTTTAGCACGACCCGAGTCGTGTATTCGAACCCGAATTTTGTATTAAACAGCGAGTTCTATAATCAGCTTTTTAAACGCGATGCAGATGGTAATTACTTGCGGATGGGAGATGTGATGAAACAGACCAAGAATGCTGTGTCGACTGGGATAAACAAACGAAATTTCATGTTTTTGGGAGATCCGGCACTTCGGTTGGCAATACCAAAATACAATGTTGTTACGCGGACAATCAATGGTGTTGATCCTGCGATGCTGATTGAGCCGATTGGTGCGCTGTCGAAAGTAGTGGTTACCGGTGAGGTGGTTGATGGAGACGGAATTCTTATGAGCGATTTTAACGGTGAGCTGGTTCCGGTCGTCTATGACAAGGAAATGACTGCCGAAACATTGGGGAATGCAGGGCAAACACCTTTCGAATATAATGTTCGAAACAACAGGATTTACAGCGGTGTTTCCTCTGTGAAAAATGGTCAGTTTGAGTTTACATTCATTGTTCCAAAGGATATTTCCTACGCCGTTGGAACAGGGAAGATTCTATATTATGCCAGCAACGATAGTATTGATGCGCATGGGGCGAACTCTGAGTTTATCATCGGGGGCAATTCGGGGAACGAAGTCTCCGATATGGAGGGCCCGAAGATGGAACTTTATTTAAATAATCCAACTTTTCAATCCGGCGATCAGGTTGGTATAAATTCACTCTTATACCTGAACTTGACCGATGAAAGCGGCATTAATACTTTAGGGACGGGCATTGGGCACGATATAACAGCAGTGCTGGATGGTGATTATTCCAATGTGATTGTTTTGAATGACTATTACCTGGCCGATCTGGATAGTTACACTTCGGGAACACTGGTTTATCCGATGAGTGGATTAACAGTTGGAGAGCATACCCTGACTATAAAAGTTTGGGATGTGATGAATAACTCAACTGAAGTAACGGTTCATTTTGTTGTTAGTGAGGATTTACAGATTGACGATGTCATTTGTTATCCCAATCCAATGTCGGAATACACCCGGTTTAAAATTATTCACAACCGACCGGGAGAAGTTTTCGATGCCCAAATCGAATTTTTTGATTCGCGAGGAAGTATCATAGATATTCTGAAAGAGAAGTTAATTTCGGAGGGAACAGAAACCGAGCCGGTCTTGTGGCAGCTTTCAGACAGACAGGTACTTGTTCGAAGTGGTTCGTGTTATTACAGGGTTGTTATGACCGGTTCAGATGGCACTTCTTCCAGTAAATCTGGAGTCTTGATTATTTTGAGAAGATAAGCGTTGAGATTATACTTTTTAGGGACAAATTTCGTTTCATAAGTTAAAAGTCCGATTTAATTCAAAAATATATCTTTGCAGCACAATCTATAAAATGAAAAAAATGAGAGGTCAATTGGTGTTGACGATACTTGTGGTGGCCCTTTTGTTAGGTACCGGCAGGTCTTTCGCTCAAAGTTCTACATCAGGGTCGAATGTGGTTTCGACAGCTGTTCCGTTTTTAACAATTGCTCCCGACTCCCGGGCCGGTGCAATGGGGGATGCAGGTGTTGCAACTTCACCCGATATGAATTCGCAGCACTGGAACCCCGCGAAATATGCATTTATCGAAACAGATTTGGGAGTAGCCTTGTCATATTCTCCCTGGTTAAGAAACCTGGTCGACGATATTAATCTTGCTTATTTGTCTGCTTTTAAGCGCATTGATGACCAGCAGGTTGTGAGTGCTTCTCTACGGTATTTCTCATTGGGTGGGATTACTTTTCGCAACGAATACGGGGAACTACAAGGACAGCAAAATCCGAACGAGTTTGCTTTTGATATGGGCTATACCAGAATGTTATCAGAGAAGTTTTCGGGATCAGTTGCACTGCGGTATATTCGTTCCGACCTGACCGGTGGAATGCCTGTTGGAGGAGTTGAGTCTCATGCCGGAAATTCATTCGCTGCCGATATTGCATTTTATTATCGCAACGAGATGCGCCATAATCGTCAAAATTCAGTTTTCTCTGCGGGTGTTAACATTTCAAATATTGGTAGCAAAATCTCTTATACCGACGGGGAAACGAAGGATTTTATTCCTACCAACTTGCGGTTAGGGGTTGCTTACGAAATGGAACTGGATCAATATAATTCATTGAACTTTGCAGTAGACCTCAACAAGTTGTTGGTTCCAACTCCAAATGCCCAGTCTATTACCGATGATAATGGCGTAATTGTTGGTGGCGGTTTTAGCCAGGATAAATCTGTGATTGGAGGTATCTTTAGCTCTTTTTCGGATGCTCCGGGCGGATTCAAGGAAGAAATGCAAGAGATCACGGTATCTTTAGGTGTTGAATATTGGTACCAAAACCAATTTGCACTACGTGCGGGATATTTTCATGAAAATGAAAACAAAGGTAACCGCAAGTATCTGACTGCCGGTGCAGGCTTTAAATTGAATGTGTTTACATTAGACTTCTCATATTTATTTCCAACACAGCGGAATCATCCATTGGAGAATACCTTGCGTTTCTCTCTGGCATTCGATTTCGATCAATTAAGCGGCAAAAGAAGATGATAATAAGAGTAGGGCTCGGCTATGACGTACATAGTCTGGCAGAAGGTGAAAGTCTGTGGATTGGCGGCATCCTTGTTCCGCATACCAAGGGAACGGTTGCACATTCTGATGGTGATGTGTTGATTCATGCCATATGCGATGCGATGTTGGGAGCTGCAAAATTGCGTGACATCGGGTATCATTTTCCGGATACTTCGTCGGATTTTAAAAATGTAGACAGTAAGATTTTACTTCGGAGATGTAAAGAACTGATAGCCGAAAAAGGCTATGAAATCGGTAATATTGATGCGACCATTGCTGCTCAAAAACCGAAGTTAAAAGATTTTATTCCAGCTATGGAGGATAAGATGGCAGAAGTGCTCGATATTGAAGCTGACGCCGTTTCAGTAAAAGCCACAACCACTGAGAAATTAGGGTTTGAAGGCCGACAAGAAGGGATTTCAGCCTATGCAGTCGTATTGATTCAAAAGACATAACAGATGAAGAAAACATTGGTGATTGGAGCCAGCGAAAAACCGGAACGCTATTCCTATAAGGCGATAAAGGCCTTGCGACAACATAATCACGAGGTTGTTGCTTTAGCGCCTCGTATCGGAAAAGTTGAAGATGTTACGTTTGAAACTGAAGCCAAAGAATTTAGTGACATTGATACCGTGACTTTGTATGTCGGTCCCCAAAATCAGGATGGATATATGGATTATATTGAACGGCTGAAACCTCGTCGGGTGATATTTAACCCGGGAACAGAGAATCAAAAATTTAAGGAGCGGTTAGATAAGGTCGGAATCGAATCGGAGATTGCCTGCACCTTAGTATTGTTAAGCATAGGTCAATACTGATGACTGAATTTAACGGGACAAGCCTCCAGTTTTCATACTTCGTGCAACAAAGGCCCGCTGTTATCGCTTACTTCTCGACCAATGATTGTCAGGTTTGCAAAGTCTTGAAGCCCAGAGTTGCAGAAATGGTTGAGGCTAACTTTAAACAATTAAACTTAGTCTATATTTCATTGGATAAGCACCCTGATATTGCAGGGCAGTTTCGTATTTTTACAGTTCCAACCATTGTTGTATTCTTTGAAGGCCGTGAATTTTTGCGAAAAAGCAGGAGTTTTGGCGTTGAGGAACTAAAAAATGATATTTCTCGTCCCTATCATCTCATGTTTTCTTAAGTCATATTTGAAAAACAGGGAAATAAGTCTATTTTTAATCTCACGAAAAAACGGATTTGCTTGAAGAGAACGCTTTATAAATTCATTTGCCTTGTCGTTTTTAGCTTAAGTGCGCTTATAAGTTATTCACAAACGGCGAAGATTGATAGTCTTTCAGCTTTGTTACCTCAGGTTAAGGGAGAGGAGCTGGCTGATTTGTATCTGGAGCTTTCTAAGGAATATTCATTCGTTGATCCATCCAAGACTATTTATTACGGGAAATTAGCTCTGCCAATTGCATTGGAGCATCATAACAGGGAGCAGGAGTGTGCTTGCTATCTGCGAATTGGAGCTGGTCATATTTTTACCGGGAACTTTGAAGAAGGTAAAGCTTTCAGCGAAAAGGCACTGGCTTTAGCAAAAGAGTTAGAGGATGAAGAATCCGTTGTCATGGCCATGAATTCGCTGGCTGCCTACCATATGAATCTGGGACACTACTCCGAATCATTCGATTTGTTTTTTAGCTCGTTGAAAAAAGCTCAAGAGTTGGGGCTGGATGATCGGGTTGCTACAATTGAGCTGAATATTGGATCAATATTGACAACGAGAGGAGATCGGGTCAACGGACTGAGGTATTTACTCAAATCATTAAGTTATTACGAGCAACACAACGATGAAAAAATACAGGCGCGGATATTAAACAATGTTGCTGTTAATTATCACTATTGGAAGGATTACGATAAGGCATTGGAGTATTATGAGAAGACGCTGGAAGTCGACAAACGCTTAAATGACTTTGTTGGGCAATCGGCTGTTCTGAACAATATCGGCGAAATATATAAAGACAAAGGCCTTTTTGACAAAGCGATCCCTTATTATAATGAAGTAATTCACATTGCAGATAGCATTGATATGGGCGATTACTATAAAGCCTACGGATGGATTGGTTTGGCAGAGGTATATTTGAAAAAGAAAGAATTCCGGAATTCAGATCATTATATCGGGTTAGCACTTTCGATCTTTGAAGAGGTTAAAATGCAAGAGGGGATTGCAACTGCCAATTTATTCTTAGCCCAGATTAGCTACAACTTGAATTATCTGGATCAGGCACTGAGGCAGATAAACGTGTGTCTGGATATTGCGAAAACCTGCGGGATTATCGATTTGGAGCAGCAGGCGTATTTGATCAAGTCGCAAATTCTTGACCGAAAAGGGAAGAGCAAGGAGGCTTATGAAAATCTGAAGCAATACACCGTAATTACAGATACTTTATACAGTCAGGAAAGAACGAGTGCCTTTACTCAGGCTAAGGCTGAGATGGAAATGACCCAAAAGCAGAGTGAAATTGAGCTGCTTCAAAAGGATAATCAGATCAAAGACCTGAAGATTAAAAAGCAAACGTCGAACACGCTTATTTTGTCGTTAGGAATTGCGTCCCTGTTTGTGGTTTTTCTGGTCATGCTGAGCTACATTAAGTCGCGGAAAAAGGCGAATGATTTATTGACTGAAAAGAACCGCAAGATTGGACTTCAACATAAGGAGCTTTTAAAAGTCAATGAAACCAAGGATAAATTCATGTCGATCATTGGGCACGATCTTCGAAATCCGATTGGTGCATTTAAAGATGTGATTGGGCAATTGGCTGATTTCCCCGAAATGTTTACCGAGGAGCTTCGCCGACAAATCATCAATGAGCTTCGCGATGAAGCAGAAAGCACCTATTTCTTGTTAGATAATTTGCTTTCGTGGGCAAAAAGCCAGAAAGACACGATTAACTATAAGCCCGAAAAATTGGATATACCGACCTTGGTGAAGAATAATATTCAACTCAATTTTCGCGCCTCTGAAAGTAAAAAAATTAGAGTGGTGACAGAATTTGAGGGTGATCTGGTAGCCTATGCGGATCACAATATGGTTAACCTGATTCTTCGGAATTTGATCTCGAATGCGATTAAGTTTACAGAGTCTGGTGGATTAGTTCAGGTGCTCGCCAAATTGGAAGGCGATTTTCTGGCGATTTCCGTGAAGGATTCGGGCATTGGCATTTCGCAATCCGATCTTCCAAAGTTGTTTGACTCTACAGCTCATATTACAACCTATGGAACCAATCACGAAACCGGTTCCGGCTTAGGACTTTTGCTATGTAAGGAGTTCGTTGAAGCGAATGGAGGAGTGATTAAAGTCGAATCGAAAAAGGGGAAAGGCAGTACTTTCACATTTACACTCAAGCAATACAGCGATACCATTTAACGGTTATTTCGTTTTTTCTTCTTTCCTCCCTTGCTTTCTAAAATCAAATCAGGAAATTCTGGCTGATTCTCCGTAATCCGTTCAAAATCTATCCCGTTTTGTCAGGTTTTTCTTTTTGGTCCGCCTTTTGATAAATACTATACAACGGCAAAATCGGAGTATTCCCCGAAAAAGTGGAATTTCAACCGAGCTTTTTCGCAATATTTATGTTTCTAAAATAAAGTCAACGATTAAAATTTAATTTATAATGAAGAAATCTTGGATAATTCTAGCTGTTGTAGCGGTTGTTATTATAGTTATTTATTCGTCATTTAAGGGAACCTACAACAACATGGTTCGGATGGATGAAGGAGTGAACTCAAGTTGGGCACAAGTTGAAAACGTTTATCAACGTCGTGCTGATTTGATCCCCAATCTGGTAAATACAGTGAAAGGCTACGCTTCGCACGAGCAGGAAACGTTGCAGGGAGTAATTGAGGCCCGTTCGAAAGCGACTTCAGTAAACTTAAATGCTGACAATTTAACGCCACAAAATTTGGAGCAATTTCAAAATGCTCAGGCTGGCCTAAGTTCGGCATTGAGTAAATTGATGGTTGTTGTTGAGCGTTATCCTGATTTAAAGGCAAATCAAAACTTCCTGGATTTGCAGGCCCAATTGGAGGGAACTGAAAATAGAATTGCTGTTGAACGGCGTAAATTTAACGAGTCGGCTCAAAGTTTCAACACCTATATTCGTTCTTTCCCGAAGAATATTTATGCCAATATGTTCGGATTTGAAAAGAAAGCTTATTTCGCAGCAGAGCAAGGTGCTGATAAAGCACCGGTTGTAAACTTCGACTAAAACAAAAAAAATGTCAATAGCAGATTTTTTTACAGCAGAAGAGAAGAAGCATATAACTGATGCCATAAAGGCAGCAGAATTGGACACTTCGGGCGAAATCCGGGTGCATGTGGAAGGACGTTGTAAAGGCGAAGCGCTGGATTGTGCCGCCTATTGGTTCGGCCAACTGAAAATGCACAAAACAGCCGCTCGGAATGGTGTCCTGTTTTATCTGGCAGTTAGCGACCGCAAGTTTGCCATTTTAGGTGATGCCGGAATTAATGCAAAAGTTGCTGATGATTTTTGGGAAAATATTAAAGAGCACATGCTTTTCCTGTTCAAGGAAGGGCGTTTTGCCGATGGCCTTTCGGAAGGAATAATTATGGCCGGTGAGCAGTTGAAAAAACATTTCCCGTATCAAAGTGACGATGTGAACGAACTTTCGGATGAAATATCGTTCGGAAAAAAATAAACATGATGAAGAAAAGAATTCTCTTTTTAGTAGCCTTACTAGTTGGTTTTTCAACTTTCGCACAGGATATTCCCGATAAAACGGATCGGCTGGTCAATGACTTTGCAAATGTTCTGAGCTCGCGCGAAGTGAACCAGTTGGAAGGTGAACTTGAAAACTTTGCCCGGCGAACTTCAACACAAATTGTGATTGTAACCGTACCAACATTGAATGGTTATGATGCTTCAGATTATGCATTCCAATTGGGTGAGAAGTGGGGCGTTGGCCAAGGAGATAAGGACAACGGTGTTGTTGTATTGTTTAAGCCAAAAACAGCAGACTCCAGAGGCCAGGTTTTCGTGGCTACCGGATATGGCCTGGAAGGAATTATTCCGGATGCTGTTGCCAATCGCGATATTGTGGACAATGAGATGATTCCGCGTTTTAAGCAGAATGATATCTATGGCGGTTTGGTCGCCGGAACACAAGTTATTATGGCTTTAGCCTCGAAGGAATACACTGCAGATCAATATCACGAGAAAGTAAGTGGAGCTCCGGCTGGTGGCGTTGGAATCGGCTTTTTGCTCTTTATTATCATTATTGTGATCGGAATCTTTCGCAGTCGCCGATCTTATTATACCGGTGGTAGTAATTTACCTTTCTGGCTGTTACTGGGCGGAATGATGGGATCAGGGAGTCATCGCGGATCGTATGGAAACTTCTCAAGCGGAAGCGGCGGTTTTAGCGGAAGCGGCGGTTTTAGTGGAGGTGGCGGTTTTGGTGGCTTTGGCGGCGGCGGCTTTGGCGGGGGCGGAGCTGGCGGAAGCTGGTAGTTACAAGCTAAAAGAACTTAATTGAGAAGGATTCGTTCCTGAAAAAAAAAAAAAGGCCGACTTGAACAGTTGGCCTTTATACAATCTTTTAAATCCAAAATTAACGCTGGGTTACAATGCTGCTTTAATCTTATCGATTACCGCAATATACTCTGCGTCTGACAAGCTTGTTTTTTGAGGATTCATCTCGAAAACACCTCCGAAACCATACGCATCCTTGTATTTTGGAACGATGTGCATGTGCAAATGCGATAAGGTATCGGCATAGGCTCCGTAATTAATCTTAGTTGGATTGAAAGCTGTAGCAATTGCTTTTCCTACTTTGGCAACATCGCGCATAAAGGCATCGCGTTGTTCGTCGCTCAATTCATGGAATTCAACTCCATGATCCTTATAAACCACATTGCATCTTCCGTGGTACGATTGTTCTTTAAATAAAAAAAGTTGAGAGACTTCCAGATCGCAGATTTTAATCATTAAACTGTGTAAAGTATCGTTGTTCTGACAATACAGACACTCTGCTATTGGTGATGGCATAATTTAAAAATTTATGGATGATTATTTTCAGCGCAAGTTACTCCACCCGATTTTAAATGCAGGGGTGTAAATTGGTGGATGTTTCGTCTATTTACTCAAGAATACTTGATTGGTGATGTTTCCAGGGTAAATTTAAAAGGATAGGTACTCAATAGAATGTAAATATCCTTCGGGGCAATTCGGGGCGATAAAAGATTTTTAATAAGTCAATTTCGTTGTTCAGACATGGTTAATTTTTTTTCGATAGACTTTACGCTGTAGTCTTCAAAAATGATGGCGATGGCAATTTTAACGAGAAAAGTAAAGAGTAAAAACCCTAGTGAAAAGATCATTGCGGCAGTGCGGATTTCGGTCATCGAAGGCGTGTAGACATAAATTTGTCCCAGTGTGTCGGGGGTAAAGCCGGGAATAATAAGGGCGATTCCCTTTTCAACATAAACACTGGCATAAATTAAAACAGCCCCAATGTTGAGTGTGACAAAATTCTTCCGCGTTCGCGGTACTAAGAACAGCAGAAAAGCGATGCACCCCATGATGATAGAAGACCAGCTGTAGGGGACCAATTCTTTGTTGTCGCCAATTCCAAAGAGTAAATATTTCCAATACAAAATATGTTCTGTGCCCGAATAGAACTCTTTGAATAGTTCGGCAACGGTAAAAAACAGGTAGATAAACATGGCGTAAACCATCAGTTCTGCAATTGTCCAAATGGCTTCGTCTTTGATTTCGAAGTGTGTGAATTTTCGTAGCAGTTGAAACAGAATGAGTAGGATGGCAGGTCCGGAGCAGAAGGCCGAAGCCAGAAAACGGGGAGCCAACAATGCGCTGTTCCAGAATGGTCTGGCCGGAATAGCATTGTAAAGAAAAGCGGTAACTGTATGTATGGCAACAGCCATGGGGATGCTGATGAAAACCAAAACGAGCACCGCTTTTTTGTTGTATTCTTTACCGTAGAAAATACTGTATAGCAAATGCGACACGACAGCAAAATTGATGATCAAGTAAGTCAACAGCACAAAAAAGTCCCACGATAGCATGGAGGAAGGGAAGTTCATCGTTCCCAGGCCGGGGAGCATATGCCAGAACCGTTGCGGATTACCGATATCGACAATAATAAATGCAATGGACATGATGACAGCACAGACGGCCAGCAGTTCCCCGAAGATCACAATTTCTTTAATCGGTTTCCAATTGTAGATGTAGGCGGGAATAACCAACATAACCGCTGCCGCAGCAATCCCTACTAAGAAGGTGAAATTGCCGATGTAGAAAGCCCACGACACAGAATCGCGCATATGTGTTTTTACAAGTCCTTCAGCGAGTTGGTTTCCGTATCCCAGCGCACCCCAAAGAATCATCAGAAAAAGAAAGAGCAACCAGGCATAGTACATTTTACTACCTTGGAAAATTATTTTCAAACTACCTCGAATAAAATGGATGAAATTCATATCTCTGCTATTAAAAGTTCGATTTGTTGTTTGGTTAACCTTTGTTACACACCAAAGAAATAGTAGAACTTTGGCTGGGTGTTCAGTTCCTGTTTCAATACCAACACCCGCTTGTTCTCCAGAATATACCTGATCTCACTTTCCGGGTCGAGTAGGTTGCCAAATTTGCGTGCTCCAACAGGGCAAACTTCGACGCAAGCCGGATAGCGTCCTTCTCTTACCCGCTGAATGCAGAACGTGCATTTTTCAACAACACCCTTGAGTCGCGGACGGTTGCCCAGGTAGTGAGTCTCTGTATTTATCTTGTCAGCCGGGACATTGGGTTCAGCCCAGTTGAAATGCCGCGCTCCGTATGGGCAAGCTGCCATGCAGTAGCGGCAACCAATACACCAGTTGTAATCGACCACCACGATGCCATCCGGCTCCTGCCAGGTAGCCTTTACCGGGCACACGGTTGTACATTGCGGATTTCTGCATTGCTGGCATTGTACAGGCAGGTAGAAATGCCCTTCTTCCGGTACTTTCTCCGGATTGTAGTGCACATCGGAATGAGCAAAGTCAACACCTTTTTCTTTTTCCATCTGCAAAACCTGTATCCAGTGAATTTGCGGGTCACGCGACTGGTTATTTTCTTCGACACAGGCGTAGACGCAACGTCGGCAACCGATACACCTGGAGATATCCAATGCATAACCGAACAGTGTTTGATCAGTCGCAGGTTTGGCAGACACATGAAATTCTTTCCCGTATTTGGTTTGGTAATCTTCCTCCAGTTCTTTTATCATTTGGTCGATCTCCTTCTTTGAGAGTGTTCTGAAATTTTTCTGAAAGAATTTGTCCAATGATTTTAATTCGCAGGAAGACAGCGCTAATGCGGAGGCAGTTGCAAATGATATATTTTTGAGAAATGACCTTCTTGATTTATTTGCTTTCATTCGGATGAATTTTTCAGTTATCAAAATAATTATTGGATATCCTCCTGACGGACGGGAGGAGGCTCTGGTGTTAAACTCTCAAACTTCGGTGCATGCGGATTATGGCAGTGAACGCAAAGCAGGTACTCTTTTTCCCCATTCCATTCGCCGGTTCTTTTGCCGTGAACCCCGACTTTCCAGTCCCTGAGTTTTTCCCCGTGGCATTGTCCGCAGAGTTTGTACGATTCTTTGAAATTCAAAAGCTTTCCACTTGCCAGTCGCAGCGAATCTCTGTTTTCGAGGTCGTGACAATCTAAACACCAGCGATTTTCACTGTCATGATCAAAAATGCCGGTAATCTCCTCATGCCAGTCCAGAGTCCGGCGTTCCGGATTGGGCTCCAGTTCGCTGTGACAATCCGAACAAGGAAAGATGCCTTCTGTTAACGGCGGCGCTTCAACAGCATATTCAGTCGACTTTAAGGTGTCTTTTATCGCTTGATTCGGAAGAACATTTTTGTTGTAAGCCGACTCTTTACGGTGGCACGAAAATATAAGTGTCGCGCAGAGGAGCAATAGAACTAATTGGGGGAAACTTCGCTGGACCTGGAATCCTTCGGCTTTATCTGGACTGTGAAGTTTCCGGTTTGTTGGTATGTTCGTTTTTTTAGTCATAATTTGGTCAGACTTATTTGTTGCTATTCTTTTTTCTGCTTGTAAAATTTGGTGTAAAGAATGGAGGCTGTTATTGAGATGATGGCAAAAACAAGGAATAAGAGAACCCGGTAGCCGATGTCAATATTGGCCATGTCGGAAAAAATGAGCTTAATCGCAGAGGCGACCATTGATGCAATGGCCAGCCATCGATATTTGACATTCTTCAATACCAGGCTTGTTACAAAAAACAGGATCGCTGCCAGTATCCACGATGCGGTAATCAGGGACTCGGGAAACGCATGATAGAATGCGACCAGGGTCATCATAAAACCAGCGAGCAGGTAGACATTTCGGATTAATTCGGTTTTCAGGTTTAAGCGTTCTTTTTTCCAGTTGATGACCCGTGCTGTCACAAAGGCAACGACCATGAACGAAAAATTGGTGCCGGAATAATTGGCTTCATCACTTAAATACAAAACCAGCAGTACCAAAAACAGGATCGTATTCATCACAACAATAAAGCGAGAACGAAACCAAAGTGCCATAGAAACAACCAGCATACTTTGCAGTGCAAGCAAGGTGTAGGCTTTGGGCAATAGAAAGATACCATAAAACGCCACGCTCATCGCCAGAAAACTATAGAGAGCGTACATGGCCGGAATTATTTTTACCGCCGATTTTGACTGTAGCAGAATGGAATAAAACAGGCAGACTGCAGAGATTGAAAGAAAAAGAAGGACATACGAATCCTTGTAGTATAGTAGGGTTGAAAATAGCAGTACGATTGAGAAACCAATGCCGTTCCAGATTATCGCTGAAATTAGAAATTCATCTGATATTTTTTCTTTTTGTGGAAGGATGGCAATCAAGGAAAAGATAATGGCAGTGAGCAGGAAGGCCAGGTATTTCAATCCGGGTGATTCGGGCAAAGTCAACTGATTACCCATGATCGGGTTGTTGAGCAGCCAATTGGAATGAAAGAGGTACACAAGTAACACAAAAGCAAAAGCGAGTTTGAGCCATCCGTACCGGGCGTATACCACGATGGCCAGTATCGATACGAATAGTGTAATGACAGCTGTGACTGGTAATGAATTGCCGATGAGCCCAGTAATCAGGAGCATGATTAAGGACAGGAATGTCAGTGTCGCAGATTGACGTCTATAGGCCAAATAGAACAAGATCCCGGAAACTACTATTAACAGAGCAAGGCCCGTAGTTTTGCTTGCGATTAACGGATCGGTTTCAAAAAAATGGAGCCTAAGTGTTACATAGAACAGTAAAAGGTGTCCGTTAACGGTGAAGAGTTTCGAGAGGTAGCTAAAAGATGCTTGGCTGAAGTGAGCAGCGGAATATATTGCAGCAACAGCAACAAATCCGACAAGAGCAGACAAAAGTGGATTTGTAAGGTATTGGACAAGAAAAGCTATTCCAAAAAGCAAAACAATATTGCCTAACCAAGCCATCCCGTATTCACCAACTCTGAACTCAACAGATTTTTCATTCTCAAGTGAAATGCCGATATCGATACTTTCGTTGTCTGCTGAATGCCTTTCCGGTTGAATCGCAGCTTTCGTCGCCGACATGGTCTTTACTGATGATTCAATTCGATCCAGTCGTTTCTTCAAGAGTTCGATTTCGTTATTAATCTTCTTTAATTCCGATGAATCTGATTTTTCCATTCCTTTCGTTTCAGCGTTTAGGCATGATTCCCTTTGCGGGGAATCGTATTCAATTGCAAGCCCGCCATTCGGGCAAGTCCACTAGTGGGTGTGTGTTTGTTTCAAAGGAATGATTGGGGCAGTGTCAATTCTCCTACAAACGAAGAGAATGGTTTTACAAAAAGACTGCCGATCAAACGAAGGAGGTATTTAAAGCTAGGAATTAATTTTGGAGAAATGCTCGATGAAAGAATGATATTTGTCAATTAAGGTGCTGGTGAATAGTTCGTTAAGGGTTATGTGGATGTCGATTGGGCAAAATCGCAAACGAGAATTAGTAATTTGGAAGTTCGATTCCCGACCCAAATAAATAGAATTTCGGATTATGGTTAACCGCTGATTTCTCTTCGCTTAAAGCGAAGAACGAAGTAGCGGGAGGGAGCTGTAGCAACCGTTTTTGTTGAGAATATTGGAATATTAGTATCTTGTGGCCTGACATTATTAAGAACATAGAAAACGAAAAACAATGTTTAAATCTTTATTAGCAGCACTGGTATTTTTCACTGCCGGCCAGTCCTCTGCATGGGCTTGTACCAATATTTTGGTGAGCCCCGGTGCATCTAAAGACGGATCGGCGATGATTGTGTATTTGAATGATGGCGAATGGATTCAGCAGTTGCAAAAATATCCCGCAGCTGATCATGAAAAAGGAGAGTGGCTGAAAGTTGGAAACGGACAAGTGAAGCAAATTGCACATACCTATGGCCGAATTGGTTTCCAAATGAATGAGAAGCAAGTCGCCATTGGTGAAACGACATTTACAGGCCGGGAAGAGTTGTGGAATCACGATGTCTTTTTAAAATACTGGCATCTGATGGAACTGGCACTTGATCGCTCAGCTTCAGCTCGCGAGGCGATTGAGGTGATGACTTCGTTGGTTGAAGAGTACGGCTATGGCAGCGAAGGGGAATCTTTCTCAATTGCAGATAAGAACGAAGCCTGGATTCTTGAAATGATCGGTGCGGGAGCGGATCAAAAAGGAGCAGTTTGGGTCGCACGGAAAGTTCCTGACGGCATGATTTCCGCTCATGCAAATCATTCTCGGATTGGTGAATTTCCACTGGATGATCCGGAGAATTGCCTGTATTCTGAGAATGTGGTTTCGTTGGCCATTGAACGAGGTTACTACGATCCGAATTCGGGTGAACCTTTTCGTTTTAACGAGGTGTATTGCCCCGCAACTCCGGCGAGTTTGCGGTATTGTGAATCCCGCGTTTGGAGTATTTTTCGCAGGGCTGCACCGTCACAAAATTTCTCACCCGACTATCACCGGGGCGTGAAAGGTGCAAAACCTTATCCTTTATTCATTCAGCCTGATTACAAAATTGGGGTGGCTGAGTTGATGGCTTTGGTTCGCGATCATTACGAAGGAACACGCTGGGACATGACCAAAGGGTTGGAGGCAGGTCCCTACGGAACGCCAAATCGCGATCGCCCGCTGACTTTTAAGGTGGATGGTGAGGATTGTGCCTGGGAGCGTCCGATTTCGAATGTAAACACGGCGTTTTCGTTCATCAGTCAAAGCCGCGCCTGGTTGCCTGATGCAATTGGTGGAGTGATGTGGTACTCCCCCGACGATACTTTTACCAATTGTTATACGCCCTTCTACCCGGCTATTCAGGAGATCCCGGAAGCTTATGCAAAAGGTGATCAGGGAAAATTTTCCTGGGAATCGGCCTGGTGGGCCTTTAATTTTGTTTCAAATTACATCAATTTGAAATACAGTTATATGATTCAGGATGTACTTCCGGTTCAAAAACAATTGGAAACACAGGCGCTTGCGCGACAGGATTCGGTTGAACAAGCTGCATTGAAAATTTATGCTACAAAACCAGCCGACGCTATTTTGGCCCTGAATAACTATTGCTCTGGCAATGCAAATGAGGTGGTGAAGGAGTGGCGGGAACTTGGACAATTTTTGGTCATGAAATATATTGATGGCTATATGAATGATGAAAGAGGTTCAGGGCAAACAGCTGGCTATACGCAGGAATGGTATGACCGGGCAGTTCAGGATAAATCAAGCTTGAGAAATGCTGTGTGGAATGAAAAGGAAGAAAGTAAAGAGCCCCAAAGTTATTAGCAAGACAAGTTAAAAGTTGATGCAAAATAAAAGTCCATCAGGCATTTGCCTGATGGACTTTTTATATAATCATTCTTGATTTAAGCTTAATCCTCAATGACAGCGTCAGGATTCAGAATGTCCTTGTCAACCAGGATGCGACCACAGTATTCGCATACAATAATTTTTTTGCGGTTGGCAATGTCCATTTGACGTTGTGGCGGAATTTTATTGAAGCAACCACCACAGGCATCACGCTGCACAGTTACAACAGCCAAGCCATTGCGTGCGTTTTTGCGGATACGTTTGAAGGCAGTCAGTAAGCGCGTCTCGATCATGTTTTCAATCTTTTCGCCTTTACCTTTCAGCTTTTCTTCTTCAATTTTTGTTTCAGCGGTAATTTCGTCCAATTCCTTCTTTTTACGATCTAAATCTTCTTCGCGGTCAGAAAGCTGAACTTTTGAACTGTCAATCGTTTCTTTCTTTGAATTCATTTCTGTTGTGAATTCGCGGATGCGTTTTTCAGAAAGTTCGATTTCCAATTTTTGGAATTCAATTTCTTTGTTCAATGAATCGTACTCGCGGTTATTGCGAACATTGTTTTGCTGTTCAGTGTATTTTGTAATCAGCGCTTCAGATTCTTTGATAGCAGCTTTCCGGTTCTGAATAGAAGTTTCCAGGTTTCTTACATCGTCTTCGAAATTACTGATACGTGTTTTCAAACCAGTGATGTCATCTTCAAGGTCTTGAACCTCCAAAGGAAGCTCGCCACGCAGGATCTTGATTTTGTCAATGTCTGACGCAACGGTTTGTAATTCGAAAAGTGCTTTCAGTTTCTCACTAATTGGCACGGTTTTGTCTTCTTCGCGATACTGTGTATTCATATTTTGAATGCTGTTTTGTTCTTTTTAAATCAAGTAGTTAATCGGGTTCGTATTGATACCCGACAAACGGATGGCAAATTTAGGGAATTTTTTCGTAAGTAATTCATAAAAAACTTCTTTAGTGTATTGTTCACTCTCAAAGTGACCAATATCGGCTAAAATGATTTTCCCTTCAGCCTCGAAAAATTGATGATATTTTAAATCGCCGGTAATGAAAATGTCGGCTCCCGAATTGATTGCCTGACGAATAAGGAAACTTCCGGAACCACCACAAACCGCCACTTTTTGGATGTTTTTTCCGAAAAGCGGACTGTGGCGAATGACTCCGCAGCCGAACTGTTTCTTCACCATTTGCAGAAATCCAACTTCGTCCATAGCTTGCGGCAATTCACCAACCATTCCGGCACCAACCGTTTCAAATTGATTGTCGAGTGAAAAAATATCGTAGGCAACTTCCTCGTATGGATGGGCTGATAGCAGTGCTGAAATCACATTTCTTTGTTTGTTCGCCGGAAAAATGGTTTCAAACCGGACTTCTTTTTCAGTATGGAGCTCTCCTTTTTCACCTACAAAGGGATTTGTATTTTCATTACCGCGAAAACTACCCTCGCCGTTTAGGCTGAAACCGCAGGAATCATAGTTTCCAATATGCCCGGCGCCTGCTTCAAAAACAGCTTGCTGAACCGATTGAGCTTGCTCTGTTGGAATGAAGGTGACAAGTTTCTTGAGCTGGTTTTTCGCGGGAGCCAGAATCTGACAATTCGTCAAACCGATCTTTTCGCATATTTTGCTGTTAACGCCACCGTGTACACTGTCGAGGTTGGTGTGTGCCGCATAAATGGCAATATCGTTTTTGATCGCTTTCAGCAAACAACGCTCAACTTCATTTTTCCCGTTTAGTTTTTTGATGCCGCTGAAAATAAGCGGGTGATGGGCAATGATGAGTTGAAAACCTTCGGTGATAGCCTCGTCAATAACTGCTTCTGTAACATCGAGGCAAATCAATGCATTCGAAACATCATCGGAGGGGCTGCCAACCAGCAAACCCGCATTGTCATAACTCTCCTGGTATGCTAACGGAGCAATCGATTCAATATGTTGGGTGATTTCGCTTATTCGCATGGTTCAAATTTCTTCTGGTATGTTGTCGGCAATCAACAGATTCCCGCATGGTAATCTCAGGAAAAGCCGGCAGTCTATTGCTCGTCGAGCTCGTTTTTAATATCAATGAGCATTTGGCGGATCGACTGCAGCCGGTCAATCATTTCATGATTGTCAACGGTTTCTTCTTTGTTGTCTTTCAGCTTCTGCTTGGCGCCTTTCAGGGTCATGCCTTTTTCTTTTACCAAGTGGTAGATGAGCTTTAATTGCTCAATATCATCTTTGGTAAACAGCCTGTTGCCCTTTTTGTTTTTATGTGGTTTAAGGACATCAAATTCCTTTTCCCAATAGCGGATGTGCGACGTATTTACATGAAACATGTCAGCCACTTCGCTGATGGAATAGTAAATTTTTTCTATTTGAGGCTTTTTGTAAGGCACTGATCCGAAGATTAATCGTACGATTGTCCGGCATTGGTTGAAAGAGCGATCATTCGGTCGTACTCTTCCGGTGTCAAATCTTTGAAATAATAGAATTGCGGATTGACAGCCTTGTCGTTTTTATGAACCTCGTAGTGAAGGTGAGGACCTGTTGATTTACCGGCATTGCCAACGAACCCAATAATACTTCCGCGTTTTACTTTTTGTCCAACTTTCACATTGAATTCATTCAGGTGACCATATAAAGTTTGGTATCCAAAGCCATGATCAACAACAATCCAGCGTCCAAATCCACTACGCGAAGTTTTAACTTCTTTCACAACCCCGTCTCCTGTCGAATAAACTTCAGTACCAATCGGTGCACTGAAATCCATCCCGTGGTGGAACCGACGAATCTTATAAATCGGGTCAATACGGAATCCCCATCCCGAAGCTGTCCGCTTCAGATCTTTATTGGAAATGGGCATAATTGCCGGAATGCTGGCGAGCATTTTTTCTTTGTCCATCGCCAGTGTCACTAACTCGTCGTACGATTTGGATTGTACGTATGCTTGTTTGGAAATAATATCCAGTTTACGAGCTGTCTTGATAACCAACTTGGAGTTGTCCAGGGTTTCCAGTTGGGCGTATTTATTAATACCACCAAACCCGGCTTTACGAACAGAGTTCGGAATCGGATCGGCTTCAAAAATCACGCGGTACAGATTGTCATCTCTCTCCTGAAGATCGCCAAGAACTTTCTCAACGTCCTGCAAGTTTTTGAACATCAGTTCGTATTGGGTGGCCAAGCGTTTATTTTCCCGCTCTAAAGATCTCGTTTTCGGAGTTTCGTAGAATTGAAGAAAAACCACCAACATGATGATTCCCATCATCAAGCTGACAGAAAAAAGAATAAGCAGGCGAGATAGTTTAGCTTTAAAGTTGTGTTCAACCTTCACATAACTCAACGTTTCGGGGTTGAATTTATACTTTGCTTTTACCATAGAAAAACCAATTTCTTTTTTACAAGTGTAACAAATTTAAGTAAATAATCTAACTTTGCAAGACTTTTGGTCGAGCTGGTTTGACAGGCGCAAAAATACGTTTTTTCGGTTGGAAAGCAGTTTGATAGGATTGCAATTAAAGCTTTTTAACAAATATTATAACTTATCAGAAACGATGGATATGAATTCCAAAGCGATTCGGAAGGCCTTTCTGGATTTTTTTATTTCAAAGCAGCATACAATCGTTGATTCTGCCCCGATGGTGGTAAAAGATGACCCGACGTTGATGTTTACCAATGCGGGTATGAACCAGTTTAAAGATATTTTCCTGGGGAACCAGCCTGCCAAATCGGTCCGTGTTGCCGATACGCAAAAGTGTTTGCGTGTCAGTGGTAAGCACAACGACCTGGAAGAGGTTGGACACGACACCTACCACCATACCATGTTCGAGATGTTGGGAAACTGGTCGTTTGGCGACTATTTTAAGACCGATGCGATCGACTGGGCGTGGGAATTTTTACACGATAAAATGGGTATAGCAGCAGATCGGATGTATGCCACCGTTTTTGAAGGAAGTGAAGATGATAAACTTGAACTGGATGAAGAAGCCAAAAATTTATGGCTGAAACACCTGCCGGCAGAACGCGTTCTGCATGGTAATAAAAAGGATAATTTCTGGGAAATGGGAGAATCCGGTCCCTGTGGTCCTTGTTCCGAAATCCACGTAGACTTGCGTGATGATGACGAGCGAGCCAAAATCTCAGGCGCCGAATTGGTGAATAAAGATCACCCCTTGGTGATTGAAATCTGGAACCTAGTATTCATCCAGTTTAATCGGAAAGCTGATGGTCGGCTGGAAGAGTTGCCTGCCAAACATGTGGATACCGGAATGGGATTCGAACGTTTGTGTATGGTGCTTCAAGGTAAAAAGTCGAATTACGATACTGACGTTTTCCAAACCATCATTGGAGAAATTTCGACTTTGTGTGGCATCAAATATGGCGAAAACGATAAATCGAATATCGCCATGCGCGTAATTGCCGACCATTTGCGTGCGATTTCTTTCGCTATTGCCGATGGTCAGTTACCATCAAACAACAAAGCAGGCTATGTGATCCGTCGTATTTTGCGTCGTGCCGTGCGTTATGGTTATACTTTCCTGAACTTCCGCGAGGCATTCATTTACAAGCTTGTTGATCAGTTGAAAGAAAACATGGGCGACGCTTTTCCTGAATTGAAAGCACAGCAGGTGTTGATCGAAAAGGTGATCAAAGAAGAAGAAGAGAGCTTTTTGCGTACACTTTCAACAGGTATTAAATTGCTCGATGATATTATTGAAAAGGCAAAAGCAGAGAACAAAACGGTTATTGAAGGGAAAGATGCATTTTCCTTATACGATACGTTTGGCTTTCCACTTGATTTGACTGAACTGATTGCTCGTGAGAACAACATGACTGTTGACGGAGCCGGTTTTAACGATGAAATGGACGCACAGAAAAACCGTTCGCGAAGTGCAGCCCAGCAGGAAACTGATGACTGGGTTGAGTTGATGAGGATTGAGTCGACCGAATTTTTGGGCTACGACAAGCTGGAAGCGGGAGTTCATATTGCTCGTTACCGAAAAGTGACACAAAAGAAAAAAGCATATTATCAGCTGGTATTCGACCAAACACCATTTTACGGCGAGTCAGGTGGTCAGGTTGGCGACCAGGGGTACATTGAAGCCAAAGGTTTGAAAACCGCGGTTTTCGATACACAGAAAGAAAATAACCTGATTGTTCACCTGGTTGAAAAGCTGCCTGAAGATCCGGAACGAGCTTTTAAAGCCGTCGTAAATGTCGGTCGACGTCAGCAGATTGCGAATAACCACACAGCCACGCACTTGTTACATGCAGCTTTGCGCGAAGTGTTGGGAACGCATGTTGAACAAAAGGGTTCGTTGGTGAATGCTGATCATCTGCGCTTTGACTTCTCGCACTTCCAAAAAGTTAGCGATGAAGAATTGGCTAAGGTCGAATTGTTGGTGAATGAAAAGATTCGGCAAAATGCAACTCTAACCGAAAAAAGATCGGTTCCTATTGACGAGGCAAAAGGGATGGGAGCAATGATGCTTTTTGGTGAAAAATATGGCGACCAGGTGCGCGTGATAAAGTTTGGCGATTCGGTTGAACTTTGTGGAGGAACACACGTGGAAGCTACCGGTCAAATCGGGATGTTGAAAATTGTATCAGAAAGCGCTGTGGCTGCCGGTATTCGTCGGATCGAAGCAATTACCGCTGCTCGCGCCGAGAAATATATCAATGATCAGCTTGGACTGCTCCAGCAAATTAAAGAAGCGATTAAAGGCTCGAGTGATGTCTTGGGAAGTGTTTCGGGATTGATTCAGCAAAATAACGAGCTGTCGAAACAAATCGAAATTTTCCAGCGCGAAGGCTTGAAAATTGTGAAGTCGAACCTGAAGAGTAAGGTGCTGATGGAGCATGGTGTAAATATCATTGCCGATAAGGTTGAACTCGATAATGCAGCCCTGGTTAAGGATCTGGCTTTCCAATTAAAAGGAGAGGTTGAGAACTTGTTCCTGGTTGTTGGAGCCGAAATAGAAGGCAAACCGTTGCTTACCGTAATGATTGCAGACAATATTGTTGCTGATAAAGGCTTACATGCCGGCAAAATTATTCGCGAGGCAGCCAAGGAAATGAAAGGTGGCGGTGGCGGACAGCCATTCTATGCGACTGCAGGCGGCAAAGATGTTGCCGGTTTGGAAGCAGCCATCGAGAAAGCTTGCTCATTCTTGAAATAAGAATCGATTCGTACAAAATAAGTCAACCATCGGCAGCAATGTCGGTGGTTTTTTTGTGCCAATATGCTAGTATTCCAATTTGTCGCTCGTGTTCCCGCGATGTAACAGCAAGCTGCGCGTTTTATCCTGGTAGGTGAGCTGAATGATGTTTTGCTGGTCTTTATATAGTTCGAAGAAAAGGGTATTAGTGGCTTCAAAAGTTTGAATTGATGCGACATTATCAACTTCAATGTAGGCCCAAAGTGAGGAACCGTCAAAATCCTTGCCCAGGTAATTCAGTTCTTTCTCCTCGCTGTTTATTGTTAGCAATAAAACTTTTTGCAGGTAGGTTTTTAAGATGAGGTCTGCATCTTCCTTTTCATCGGCTTCTCCAAAATGTTGATCTTCAATTCCGCTCTTGCTCAATGCCATATTCAAGTCGTCAATGAAAATTTTCAGCGCAATTTCGAGACGCTGTTCATCGGCATTGTATTTCACCTCGCACATGCTCACGTGAAAAGGATGAGCTTTAGCTTTTTGCGGTAATGCAGCGATCAGTAAAACTGACAAAATGAGAATAAAAAAGCGCTTCATTCGGGTAATTTGTGTAATAAATTCGGATATTCGATACAAATGCATCGATTGCGAAGATAGAAATTCGCGATTAGAATCAAACAATTTAACTTTCCATGAGTACGTTTCAGCTTTATTTGAAGTTAGGTTTTGAGCACATCATCAACCTGAACGGATACGATCATATTGTTTTTGTATTGGCCCTGTGTGCCGGTTATCAATTTGGCGAAGTGAAAAGATTATTGATTTTAATCACTGCATTCACAATTGGCCATTCGGTGACCCTGGCCCTGTCAACACTGAATTACGTCCTGATTTCACCCGGTTTGATTGAGTTCTTAATTCCAGTCACCATTCTCATAACAGCGCTTTCCAATTTACGTCAGCCAAGTGACCGGCAACGCTACTTGATTTACATCGTCGTCCTGTTTTTTGGATTAATTCATGGCCTGGGTTTTTCCAATTATCTGAAAGAATTGTTAGGAACTGAGGTGTCAATTGTTGGTCCGTTGCTGGCTTTCAATTTAGGACTCGAATTCGGACAACTGCTTATCCTGCTGGTCTATTTCATGGTGTTTGCTTTATCAACGCTTTTGTTTTCGATGGAACATCTTCGATGGAAGATATTCATATCGGGGGCTGCTGCCGGCATCGCCCTGACAATAATCCTTCAACATGAATATATCGCGTTGTAAACTTTTTTCAAGAAAAAATGTCATCTAACTGTAATTATGACCTTGTAGATAATACAAATTGCTTGTTAAAATTAATCCCAATGAGAAAAATGTCCGTTTTTGTTTTCCTGCTGATGATTGTTGTCAGTGGAATGGCGCAGGAAAATACAAATCACAACAAGTTTCGTCAGTTGAAACAAGAGTTTGCAACGCCCAATGTTTACCGCACGGCCTCCGGCGCCCCGGGACATGAGTATTGGCAACAAAAGGCAGATTATAAGATTAAGCTGGCCCTGGATGACGAGAAACAACAAATTCATGGTTCCGAAACCATTACGTATCACAACCAGTCTCCGGATGCTTTGAACTACCTGTGGTTGCAGCTGGATCAAAACATGCGGGCCAAAGATTCTGATACTCCTTTGGTGGCAACCTCGAAATTGGATAACCGCACTGGATTATACCAGTTGAAAAAGATCACAGGAAGTGATTTTGAAGGGGGTTTTAAAATTGAAGCGGTGACAGATGCCAAAGGCAATGAGCTGTCGTATGTGATCAATAAAACGATGATGCGCATTGATTTGCCAGCGCAGCTGAAACCCGGAAGTGAAGTGAGTTTTTCGGTAAAATGGTGGTACAATGTGAATGACCGCGAGAAAGATGGCGGGCGTTCAGGCTACGAGTATTTAAAAAATGACAGCAACTACATCTATACCATTGCTCAGTTTTATCCACGCATGGCTGTTTACAATGAAGTTGAAGGATGGCAAAACAAGCAGTTTTTGGGACGTGGTGAATTTACGCTTCCATTTGGCGATTTTGAAGTAAGCATAACTGCTCCTGCTGATCATATCGTTGGTTCTACCGGAGTTCTTCAAAATAAATCGACCGTATTGACAAGCGAACAAATGAATCGCCTTAAAAAGGCTGAGAATGCTGACCAACCGGTTCTGATCGTTACGCAGGAAGAGGCTGAAAAAGCAACTGCCGGTCGTTCTTCGAAAACGAAGACCTGGGTATTTAAAGCTGAAAATGTACGCGACTTTGCTTTTGTGAGTTCCCGTAAGTTTATCTGGGATGCGATTGGAGTAAAATTCGGCGATCGTACCGTTATGGCTATGTCGTATTATCCCAAAGAAGGTAATCCGCTTTGGGGACAGTATTCGACTAAAGTGGTGGCCCATACGCTTCGGACTTATTCAAAACATACCTTCGATTATCCATATCCGGTAGCGATTTCGGTGCATACCAAAGATATTGGCATGGAGTACCCGATGATTTGTTTCAACGGTGGTCGTCCTGAAAAAGATGGTACCTACAGCGAAAGCACAAAAGCCGGAATGATCGGTGTGATTGTGCATGAGGTTGGCCATAATTTCTTCCCGATGATTATTAATTCCGATGAGCGTCAGTGGACCTGGATGGATGAGGGACTAAACTCGTTTCTGGAATACCTGACCGAAAAGGAATGGGACGTTGATTTTCCAACCAACCGTCGTGGTGGGGAGCCCTACACGATTGTTGACTACATGAAAATGGATAAGAAATTCTTATCGCCCATCATGACCAACTCTGAGTCGATCTGGAATTTCGGCAGCAATGCTTATCACAAACCAACCGTTGCCTTGAACATCCTGCGCGAAACAATCATGGGACGCGAGCTTTTTGATTACGCGTTTAAAGAATATGCGAATCGTTGGAAATTCAAGCATCCGTCGCCGGAAGATTTTTTCCGCACCATGGAAGATGCTTCAGCTGTTGATTTGGATTGGTTTTGGAGAGGCTGGTTTTATACCACCGACAATGTTGATATTTCATTGGACAAAGTGACCTGGTATCAGGCAAATACAACGAATCCCGAAGTTGAAAAACCCTTGCAGAAGGAGCGTGACGCTGACCAAAGACGTTCGATGACAACGATTCGGAACGAAAAGAACCGTACCAATACAATGGTTGAATTGGATACATTGACTCGTGACTTCTACAATAGCTACGATCAATATCTGGTTACCGAGGACGATATGAAAGATTATGAAAAAGGATTGAAAGGATATTCTGAAGCGGAGTTGGCATACCTCAACAATGGACACAACTACTACCAGCTCGACTTCAAAAATATTGGCGGGTTAGTGATGCCTTTGCTTCTCAAGTTTGAATTCACTGATGGCACTTCAGAGGACGTTCGCATTCCGGCAGAAATCTGGAGACTGGACAATGAGCAAGTGTCGAAGGTATTTGAATTTGAGAAAGAAGTTTCGCAGGTAATTCTCGATCCATACCAGGAAACGGCGGATGTCGATATGAATAATAATTACTGGCCTCCAAGGGTTCAGCCAACAAGGTTCGAGTTGTACAAATCCAGTGGATGGAACCGTTCGCGCCCGAACCCAATGCAAAAGAGCTTGAAAAAAGAAGAAAAGACCGAAGAATAAGTTACGTAGAAGAAGGGGCAAAAGTTAAAAGGCAGCCAGATGAGTTGGGGGACTCAAAAGGCTGCCTTTTGTATTTCTTGAATTTACGATTTAATAGTACCGGAACTAGAGAGGCTTGAGGTGTCGCAGTGATTCCTCAACAACCGACTTGTATTAAACCGGGCCCATTTTACCTGTTTTATAGCCGATGTTATCAGGCTAGGAGAATTACTGGTTTAAGGACGTTTCAGCAATTGCAACCTGTTTTGTTTTTCACAGACCTGATGATTCCATTAAGTGATTTCATCCTTCAATACCCAGCTGGTCGAAAATGAAAGCATCTTCCAAAGCCAATTCCCGAATCCATTCAAAACGTCCGGATGCGCCACCATGACCGTAATCCATGTTGATTTTAAGGAGCAGCGGATTGTCGTCCGTTTTCAGATCTCGCAGCTTGGCCACCCATTTGGTCGGTTCCCAATATTGCACTTGCGAATCGTGCAAGCCGGTTGTAACCAGCATGGCCGGGTAGTCTTTAGCTTCCACCTGATCGTAGGGCGAATAAGAAAGAATATAGTCGTAGTATTCTTTTTCCTTCGGATTACCCCATTCATCAAATTCTCCGGTGGTTAGCGGAATAGATTCATCAAGCATGGTGGTGACCACGTCAACAAAAGGTACTGCAGCGATTATCCCTTTGTACAAGTCGGGACGCATATTGACCACTGCACCCATCAGCAAACCACCGGCGCTACCACCTTTGGCGAACAATTTATCGCTATTGGTGTATTTGCTGTCAATCAGGTGTTCGGAGCAGGCTATAAAGTCGGTGAAGGTGTTTCTCTTTTTCAGCAACTTGCCATTGTCGTACCACTTACGGCCGTTAATTTGTCCACCACGAATGTGAGCAATGGCGTAAACAAATCCCCGATCGAGCAGACTCAAGCGGCTTGAGCTGAAAGTTGGATCAATCGTATTGCCGTACGATCCGTAGCCGTATATCATAGCCGGATTGTTGCCATCTTTTTTTAGCCCTTTGTGGTAAACAATGCTCATGGGTATTTTGGTGCCGTCGTCGGCTATGGCATATTCACGTTTGGCTTCGTAGTTCGCCGGGTCAAAATCACCGATCACCGGTTGTCGCTTCATCAGTTTCTTTTCCCGGCTGTCCATATTGTAATCGAAAACTGAGGAGGGAGTTGTCAATGATGAATAGCCAAAACGCAGCATATTGGTATCATACTCCTTGTTGGTACTAATCCACGCCGAGTAGACTTCTTCATCAAATGAAATGTAATGTTCATCACCTTTCCAAGGCATTACACGCAGTAAGCTTAGCCCTTCCTTGCGTTCCTGAACCACCATGTAGTTTTTAAACAGGTCGAATCCTTCAATAAAAACATCTTCCCGTTCCGGAATCACTTCAATCCAGTTGTCTTTGCCAGGCTTTTGGACCGGTGTTTTCATCAGTCGGAAGTTTTGTGCATCGAGGTTGGTGCGAATGTAAAAGTAGCCATTGTAGTAATTCGCACTGTATTCCAGTCCTCGGGTACGGGGCTGTAAAACTGTAAAATTGCCCTCCGGCTTATTGGCATCCAAAAACTGGTATTCGGTTGTCAATGTGCTGAACGAAACAATCATCAGGTAATCGTAGCCCTTGGTTTTGAAGATACCGACCCCAAAGGTTTCGTCATCTTCGTAAAACACTTCCTGGTCATCTTCGATAGGTGTTCCCAGCACGTGTTTCATAATTTTGATGCTGCGCAGGGTTTCCTCGTCGCGCAGGGTATAGAAAACGGTTTTGTTATCGTTTGCCCATACTACATGGCCGGTTGTCATCGGAATTTCATCAGCCAACAGTTCGCCGGTTTCCAGGTTCTTGAAATAGACGGTATAATTGCGTCGGCTGACCGTGTCGGCTCCGTACGCCAGAATCTGGTTGTTGGTGCTCACCGAACTTCCGCCAATAGCATAGAACGGATGACCTTTCGCCAGTTGGTTGACATCCAGCAGGATCTCTTCGTCACTCTCGGTCGAGCCTTTTTTGCGGCAGAGCAAGTGATATTCTGTTTCGGGAACCGTGCGTGTATAATAATAATAACCATTGGAGAGAAAGGGGACTGATTCATCATCTTGTTTGATTCGGTCTTTTATTTCTTCGTACAGTTTTTCCTGAAGGGCCGCGGTATGTGCCATCACCTTTTCGGTGTAGGCGTTTTCTGCATTCAGATAGTCTAATACAGCACTGTCTTCCCGCTGATTTAGCCAGTAGTAGTTGTCAACGCGGGTGTGGCCGTGGACAGTTAACTCATGTGGGATTTTTTTTGCCATCGGGGCTTCTTCAACTTTTTTTGTTTGGCAAGAAGTTATAAAAAATAACGCTGCTAAAATCGTAATCAGTGGAAGTTTTAACATGGTAATTTGTTTTGGTTTCCTTTTTGGTGTTACTCGATATTACAAGTTACGCTAATTGATTAAGATCGCCACAGCCTACCCGAATTTTGCAGCTTCTGTCTTGCCGGTTATTTTTGCAGCCTTGTACAATTACAACGGTTGCTGATATTCTGTTATATGCTTTGCGGTTTGCTCAGCTAAACTGTGATCACAATCATGCCGTTCGTGATTTGAAGCGGATATGTTTTAAGAGGACCAAAGGGTAAATTATCAACATCAATTTGTTCCAGTAAATCCTCATCGATTTTGTCGACGCGTATTTCTCCTGTTTTTAAATCGAAACAAGCGCCGTGATTTGAGCAGGTTAATGTTCCTTCTTCAACTCTGCCGCTGATTAAGCGGGTGCGTGCATGGGGACAGATATTGTCTACCGCAAAATATTCACCATCTGAATGGATGAGTAATATTTCCTGTCCGTCAATCGTCAAGACTTTTTTTCCCAATGAATTACATTCTTCCACTGTGCAAACTTCGATGTTTTTCATGCTTAATCTTTCGTCTTAAAGGGTTCAGTAATGAGTCTTTCAGTTGAAACAGGAGTGTAAATCCCGGTTGTTGGACTCACTTTCGGTTTTCAATTTACAAAACTTTGCAAAAGATATTCCACCGGGAAGCCAATCTGCCTTCGTTCTTAATAAAAGCAGTTAACTATCGGGAAGGAGCGTTTTCAAGGAGGAAAGTATTCCGGCAAGAGAACTTCGGATCAACGATTGCCGATGGTATTTGGAATAAGGTTACTTTGTTGCCAATGGCGGTAAAACAACACCAGCGAACAAGCAGCGATTAAATAACCGGCACCAATAATGGCGGTATAGTTGACTCCTTTGTTAGCCGCGATAGCCAGTCCTCCATTCCACGCGCCAATGGCATTTCCCATGTTAAAGGCAACTTGCACAAAAGCAGCTCCCATCATTTCTCCCCCGCGTGAATTGCGTAACAGCAATAGTTGCGTCGGCGACGAGATTGCAAAGAGCGATGCCGAGCAAATTATCAGCATCGGGAGAACCAGCAAGGGAGAGGTCGAGAAAAAGAAAATGGCGATCAATGAGAGTCCTGCTACAGCATGAATACTGCTCAGCACATTGTGCATCGGGAATTTATCAGAAAGCCTTCCGCCGATGATGTTGCCAATGACCATGGCGAGTCCGCAAAGAATCATAATCCAGCTCATGTCGGCAGCACTGAAGCCTGCCATATCGGTCATCAGCGGGGTAACGTAGCTGTACATGCAAAATATGCCACCGTTTGCGAGGGCCGTTGAGCCAATTAACAGCCAGGGTGAAAGATTTTTCAGGAAGGCAAATTGTCCTTTTAACCCGGTATTGGGCATGGGCTCCAGGTCAGGCAACCAGCGGATGATCGCCAGTAGGTTAAGGAGTCCCCAGACACCGTTGGCAATAAAGATGATGCGCCACGAAAACAGGTTACTCAGGAAAGTTCCCAATGGCACACCTGCCAGGTTGGCAACTGTCATCCCGGCTACCATCAGGGCAACGGCACGTGCACTTTTCCCTTTATCGGCCAGTTTCTCAGCAACGATTGAACCAACACCAAAGAAGGCGCCGTGGGGCAATCCCGATACAAAACGCATAAACAGAATCGTCCAGTAGCTGGGAGTAAAGCCGGTGAAGAGGTTTCCCAGGGCATAAACCGCCACCAGGACCAACAAGATTTTTTTCAGTGGAAGGGTTCGGGCAACAAGTACGGTTAGCGGTGCGCCAACACATACGCCCAGGGCATAAGCCGAAATTAAATGTCCGGCTTGTGGAATACTAATATTAAAATCGCGGGCAACATTGGGGAGAATTCCCATCATCACAAACTCGGCTATACCAAGCCCAAAGGTCCCAAACGATAGAGTTAACAGACTTTTCTTCATTCTAATGTTCACTTAATTGCAATATCAACTTCACTTGTCCCGGTCTGATTAGTCTGTTTCTTGCATGCAAAAATACGAAGGAAATGATTCGGTGATGTGTGTCGGTGCTACACTTTAACTAAAAGTAAAGGAAATTTAAAAGATGCAGGTGTCTTTTAAATAAGCCAGACAAAGTCAAGTGCGCAGATTGGCGCTGGCGGCGAAACATTGAACAGTGTGGATGTAAAAAACGGAAGTAAAGCAACGTTTCAAGAACGCTTACAGAAACACAAAAAGATCCGATCTTTTGCAGGACCGGATCTTTTTGTTTGTTGATGCTGTAAGGAAACTTTCAATGGAGATTAAAATTCAAATACAGGTTTTCCGTCAGCATCAAAGTTTACTTCCATCACTCTGGCATGTCTATTTGGATCGTATAACGGATCCTTAATGATTTCGTCCAATGGTCGGGTGTCGCTCTTCGGAACAACAGTCGGATCGCCAACCGCATTCTCGTAATCGCGGGCATGATAAACACACAGCGGTTTGACATCATCCTCGGCTACTGTAAAGCAGTTGTGTCCCGGTCCGTAGATGCCTTTTTCGTAGTCGGTTTTCAATACCGGGTATCTCGATTTTTTCCAGGAGTTCCGATCCAGCAAATCTGCATCTTCATCGGCCTCCATCATTCCCATACAATAGCAGGCACCGGTAGCACTTGCTGAGAATGTGATATATATTTTCCCCTTATTTTTGATCACTGCCGGTCCTTCGTTCACCCAGAAACCAATGCGTTCCCAGTCGTAGTCGGGTGTTGTCAGCATAAACTGCACCGTTTTCAGTTTAATGGGCGATTCCATTTCAGCCAAATACAGATTCGATGCAGCAAATTGTCCACCGGTTTTTTCAGCCCAGCAGTAATAGCGTTTTCCTTTATTTTCAAAGATGGTGGCATCCAGCGAGAAGTCGATGAATGTTTTTTCATCGCCATCGGCTGCCTGCATCTGTCCCAGTTCAATCCAGTCGTCTTTTAATGGATCCTGACCGGAACATTCCAACACGTAGGGACGCAGTTTCCAAATATCCTCTTCTTCACTGGCCGCAAAATAAACATACCATTTCCCATCGAGGTAATGAATCTCGGGTGCCCAGATATGCCGGCTCATTGGCCCCGATTCGTGTTTGTACCAAACATTGAATGTTTCAGCATCCTTCAGTCCGGTCAGCGTTTTCGAACGTCGAAGCTCGATGCAATCGTAGGTCGGAACCGAACCCGTGAAATAATAGTAACCATCGGTATGTTTGTAAACGAATGGATCGGCGCGTTGCTCGACCAGCGGTGCATTTGTTGGTGTTGTATTCATTAGATGTGTATTTGCGCTTTTATAACAGTTTCGTAGTATTCATCGGTAATTTTGTATCGCATAATCAATAGACCGTTGATGACATGGAAGACGGCTGGTATGAGCGTTAGCATGAGCGCAATGCCCAAAAGAGCTGTATCTGTTTGAACAGGGAGTGGAACCGCTTCGGTTGGTGCAGCGTAGTTGAATGCGCTAAGCAATAAACCAACGACACCACCGGCAATACCCATTCCGGCTTTCTGTGCAAAGGAAATCCCACCGAAGGCCAATCCTGAAACACGAACGCCTGTTTCTGCTTGTCCGTAGTCAACCGCTTCGGCAATGGCTGTCCAGAATACCGGAGCATGAACATCAACCACCAATGACAACGTAAAATAAAGAATATAGGCCATCATCATACTATCGGGTTGTGGGTTTACCAGGAAAAACATCAACGCACTAAATATGCCGACTCCAAATTGCGATATCCAGAAGAGTTTCACCTTGCAAAAGTGTTTGGTGATTAAGGTTGAAAGCGGCATGGCTAATATTGCTGCCGCTACGCCGGTACCCATAAAGGTTGACTGTACAATCTCGTCGCCGCCCAGGTAATACTTGGCGTAGTAAATGGCCACCGACGCACGAATAACATAGCCTGTTGTTCCCGATAAACAAGAACCAACCAACAGCATCCACTGTCCGTTTTTAACCAGGTATTTCAATTGTTGCAGATAGGGTGTTTTTTCGACGATATGCTCCACGCGTTCTTTTGTTGTCACGAAGCAGAACAGGAACAGCAATGTTCCGATCAAGGCCATAACACCCATGGCCAACTGGTATCCGTGGGCCAGGTTTCCGGCACCAAAGGCTTTCGCCATGATTGGCACCAGGATGGAGACTCCAAAGGCTGCTACCTTCGCAAAAAACAAGCGATAGCCACTGGCCTCCAGTCGTTCCTGCGGGTCGTTCGTTAATACCCCGATTAACGAGATATAGGGGATCGTAACGGATGTAAACATCAGTGTCACCAAGATGTAGGTGGAATAGGCCCAGATCAGTTTGCCTGCATAATCAAAGTCAGGAGTTGTGAAGGTTAGGAAGACTGAGATCCCAAAAGGGACGGACAGGTAAAGGAAGTAAGGTCTGAAACGACCCCATTTTGCTGATTTATATTTATCCGTGATGATTCCCATTAACGGGTCACTTACGGCATCGATCAACCGAACCAGTCCAAACATTAAAGCAACATCGGTTGGTTTGATGCCAAAAATATCGGTGTAAAAATAAGTGATGATCAGGAACATCGAGGAAATAACGACGTTTACGGCGGCATCTCCCGATCCGTATCCGATCTTTTCAAGAACGCTTAGCTTTTGAGGTTTCATTGGTTGTTTTAGACGTGATTAGTTAATGACAGGTTTGAGAGTTGTTGCTCTTTTGCTTGACGTTGCGGATGACTTCTTAAAAAAAAGCCACCACCGGCAATGATTGCTTATCCTTGCCAGTAGTGCAAACAATACCTGCACAGCTCCAACGCAAATATCGCTGACAAATTTATAAAACAGGTGGAGTATTGGGTAATATAGGTGGAGATATGATACCCTTCGCTGGTTGAATAAAATGCATTAGGCGTAGTAAGTGGTTTAATGATAGGTTTTTATTTGAGTTTTAACTGGCTGCTGCGTTTAGTCGGTCTCCTTCTGTTCGCCTGTTTACAAACGAGGGTGTTTTTGTTGACTGTTTTATGAATGCCCCGGAGACTGTCGTTACAAACGACCATAGAACAAACGCCTCGTCACCGAAGCGGAGACGAGGCGTATATGGGAAGTCGAGTACTTTCATTGCCATTACTGATGTAAAATGTTGGCAGCGGTTAATTCTCGTAAACTGTCATTCCTTCTTTTATCGTTTCAACAACTTTGGTGTTTTTTATATCGTCGATCGTTGATTCATCTATATCAAGTGGATTTTTATCTAAAATAACCAGGTCAGCAAGTTTTCCCACTTCCAGCGTGCCTTTGGTATCTTCTTCATGATATTGATAGGCAACATTGGAGGTCAGCATTTGTAAGGCCTGATATATCGTGGCTCGTTCTTCCGGACCAATAATCTGACCACTTCTGGTTTCTCTTTTAACTGCCGTCCAGATGGTCATAAACGGATCTAAAGGAGTTACAGAATAGTCGGTATGATTGGTTGGACGTAGTCCTTTTTTGTAAGCCGATTCTATTGGAGATAGTTTATTGGCGACCTCAAATCCAAAATTTTTAATGTGAACGTCGCCCCAATAGAAAGCATGGTTGGTAAAAAATGAAGGGACCATTCCTAACTCTGCGATTTTATCTAATTGCTCATTGGTAACGAACTGACAATGGACGGAGCACCACCGTAAGTCTTTCGATTTGTCGTAATTAATTTCATCCATGCCGTCGATCATTTCTTGTATTGCTCCGCTTCCGTTCGTATGGACATTTAATTGCAGGTTGTTGTCATAACAAGTTTGCATGACTTTAAAGAATACATCTTTAGGAACAAAAGATACCCCCTGCCAATGGGCTTCTCCATTCGGCCCGGGAGTTAAATAGTCCTGCATGGCTGTTCCGCCTTGGGGAGAACCATCCAGCAACACCTTGATTCCACCGACCTTTAAGTGCTTCTTATATTGCCCAAAATTTTCTTTGCCTATAATTTTATCCATATCAATAAATAAAGGATAGGAAATAATATCGATGACCAATAAATCGTCGTCACTGGCTTTTTTCAATAGTTGCAGATCATCAAAGGAGCTTGCTCCTTCCTGAGCCGTAGTATAGCCCCATTTCGTATACTCTTCCTGTGCTTTATCAAAGGACTTTAAGAGGTCGTCGATCGTTGGTTTGGGCATATTTTGGTGAACCGGGAGGAAGGCATTTTCCATCAATAAACCCGAAGGTTTCTTTGAATTGGGCATCCTGGAAATTACGCCCCCAGCCGGATCTTTTGTTTCAGCGGTAATATTTGAAATTTCAAGTGCTTTTGAGTTCAACAAGGCTCCATGAGATGAAACATGAATAATCAAGAGCGGGTTATCGGGCACAACTTCATCCAAATCGTAACATGTTGCTTCCCGATCTTCAAACATGGTTTGATCATAGCCGTACCCAACCAGCCATTCGTTTTCTTTTAGCGGTTTGTTTTTAATAAACTCAGCAATCGTATTTTTTAGTTCTTCAACGCTATTTACCTGACCAACTGGTCTTGGTGAAACATTTACCCAATTCACCAATTGTGTTGCATTAATAAAGTGGCTATGAGGATCGATAAAGCCAGGTAACATCGTTTTGCCTTCAAGATTATTTATTATGGTAGAATCGCCTCGATATTTTTTAGCTTCTGCCTCCGAACCGACAAAAAGTATTTTTCCATCTTTAACCGCAATTGCTTCAGCATACTGTGCCGAATCGCCTTTCATGGTAATAATATTTCCGCCAAGATAAATTGTATCGGCTGGGTTGTCCGGTGTCGAATTGCAGCTAAGCAGCGTTAGCAGTAAGGCGTACAAGAGTATTCGTTTTTTCATGATTTGTATTTTTTTATTGTTGTCAATGCTGTTCGTTATCAGAGAAAGCTACCTGATATGAGGCTATTTTCATGTTTTAGATGTCGCTTTTGTTATCGCATAAATTCAAGTCTTTCAATCGGTTTACTTTCGTATCCTCAAATTACGAAACCTTTCTGAGTTTAGCATAAGCAAAATTCAACTTATTGCCATTCGAACTGATTTTCTTTGTTGCCGAACGGTTGCATCGTGTGGCAAAATAAACAGCATATGAAAGTTTGCTTGCAGCAGTGAGGGATTCGCGCGGTAGCCGGGGGAATTGGTTCTTTGTTAGAAAAAATTCCCGTTCAAATCAAAACAGGCAATGCAGCCACTTTTAGTTTCGCTCCTACGGAGCTCTTGTTTTCTCTCTGTCCTTTTCTACAAAGATGCCGTCCCTACAGGACTGGCCTTGGGGGTGTCCTAACATTCCGTTTTAATTGTCGTTACAAACGACCATCGAACAAATGCTTTCGTCGCTGCTTTGCTAGCAGGAAGGGGAGAAGGATAAATTCTTTAGGGAACATGAATTTTTCTTTTTCGCCATATGCGAACGATGATAAATACGATCCAAAAAGCTGCGGCGACACTTATTACAAATCCATAAGGAAATAGTGGAATGATCGCATAGGCATTCAATTCCTTCAGTGAGATATTTGTCAAGCTTTTTAGGATATATTGGGTACAGGGATGATTCATGCTGTTTATCATGACGACAAGAGTCAAATGTTGCTTCGGCAGATAAACCATCGTGGCCGAAGTTCCAATATTCGCGCCGCTATGTCCGTATGACTTTTTCCCATTTGAATACTTTCTTTTAAATAATTCCACGCCTAATCCATAATCATTCATATTCGTGTTTAGCCCGGAACTTACAAATTGCAACATTTCATCCATGGACTGTTGATTTAAGATATGCCCTTCAAAAAGGGAATGGCACCAAAAAGCCAAATCCCCGGCAGTTATAAAAATACCGCCGGAACCATGAGTTATACTTTCATGTGATGCTCGCGGAAGGAATGTTACATCTTGATACGAACCATCATTGTTGAAATTATCGCCATACACATGTGCTTGATTGTCGGGTATTTTCTCTTCGATTGAGAGATAGGCATTTTCAATCTGCAATGGTTTCCAGAAACGGTCCTTAAATTCAGCCGAAAGACTGGAACCGGTCGCTTTTTCAATGATCATCGCCATTAGCAAATAGTTCGTGTTGGAATAACGATACCCTTCTCCCGGTTCAAAATAGGGTTCCCTGATATAGCTTAACACTTCTTCGGGAGTAAATATTTTATCTCTTTCTTTTTTCAGATCATCCCATATTTTCTGATTGCTCCAGAACATATAGACCCCACTGGTATGATTTAAGAGTTGCCGGATCGTAATGGCACTATTTACATGTTGATATTCAGGTAGCCATTTAGATAAAGGGTCATTGAGGGAAAGTTTGCCTTCCTCAGCAAGTTTTAGGGTAAGTGCGGCAACAACATTTTTTGTGATACTCCCAATCGCAAAAACCATATCCGGTTTCATTTTAATGCGATCGTGTGAGATCCCACTTGTTCCGATCCATTTTTTTCCATCCGGAAAAATTATTGCTGCAGAAGCACCTTCAACATGGTATTTATTGATGCCCTTATCCAGTGCGGTTTGTAGTTTTTGTTCTAGTGGCACCTTATTGTCGTCAACGCACGAAAGAAAAACAATAACGACGATGAATAAAATAGAAGTCAGGTAAATCTTATGCGTTTTCATAAGCCAGGTTTGTTTCGATTAATCTCCCCCCCGCATTGCGCACCCCGCATCGCCCCTACAAGCAATTTACAATTTATTAGCGGGAATTTGTTTATTTAATGAATCAGCATGACTTATGATTTCGTCAATCTTATCACATTCATTTTCCCTGGCCATCTTAACCTTAAAGCTGATTTCTTTCAATTCAGGCGCGTTCGGATTCGGATATAGCTTGACCTTATAGGAGATTAGATAAACGTTCTCTTGAATAGAATCTCTGGCAATTTCCTGTTAAATTACAAGAGAAATGAAACGAACAAAGGCGCTTACATCTCCATTATCCGGCTATTCTATTTGAAGACATCGCTTTCAACCTTATTGGAGCCGAAGAAAGGTCGGAAATATATCGTTCTTTTCGGTTGAACGATTGATGAAAAAACTTCTTCTTGTTCTGCCGTCGTAAATTGAGATTTATAACAACTCATTGCCTCTCTGGCAGCTTGCATATCTTTTTCGTCATAGGGTATTCGGTAGGTCAAGTATTTATTTTGATTTTTGGAAGCTTTTCATTTTGTTTTATTTATCCTTTATGTAAGTAAAAACTTTATCCGACAAATCTGTGTCAATATAACTTTCGGTAAAGTTGATAGTTCCAGTTGCTAATATTTTAAATTCAAGCCTCCAATACATACCGTCCGGATTATTTGCTTCTTCAAATATATTATTTCCTATATACTCGAATTTGTTACCAAATGCTTCGTTCTTCATCCAAAGCCTATTTTGAAATTTAAATAGTTCTATTACTTTTTCTTTGTCATTAACTTGAGTGTATTTACCAAGCAGCTTATCAATACTTGCAACTTCCAAATTCAGCACTTCAGACATTCCTACACTGTATTCTACTTTTGTCGTGCCGGTGCTCATTTTTTTAACTTCTAAGATCCTTTTTTTGGCATTTGGAGATGACGCATAAAGATCGTCATCAATATGCTTGTCCCCTTTGAAATATAATTGAGTTATCAGGGGTTGATAGCTTTCAGCTGTAATCATCATGTGAAAATGGGCTGGACGAATAAATCCTTCGCCTGCATAGGCTACAGGAAACACTGTTTGAAAAGAATAAAAGCCTTTTTCATCCGTAAAAACAGTGCCTCGGTAACGGAATTCCGGAGATTGATTGTCATAAATCCCATTACGGTCGCAATGCCATAATTCTACTTTAGCATTCTTATATGGCGTAAGACAATCATTATGCCTAATATAGCCACTTAACTCGACCAGTTCATGGGTATCTCCTGTAATTCTTAAATTACTTCGGACTGGACTATTCGGACGATAATAGGGACCTAAAATATCGCTTGTTGTTTCACAATCACCAATATATTGTTCCCCATCAAAATGTATAAAACCATAGGCACTAATTGCAAATGCAGATAAAGTGCTGGTTTTGATAAAGTTCCTTCGTTTCATAACTGTTATCTTATAAATTATAACTATCAACTATACCTGTAATTAAATTACCGCTAACGGTTGGTATAAATACTGTGCGGGATTTCAAAGCTACTACCTTTAAAATCATCCCAATGTTTGCTAAAAGCTAAACCGCCAATGATTAGCACTTCACTCGCATGGAATTTATAACTTGTGTGTGTGCACAGTTTTTATCGACTTTTTACATATTCGACAAATCCGATATAATAGTCGTCAATATATTTGTTATAGCTTCCCAATCGTATTTGGGTTACTTAATTGAAGGAATTTAAAATGGTTTCCAGTCCAATAATATCACTAGTGCTTAATTGATATTTTCCCAGGTTATAGATTTGCATAAAAAATTGCAAAAGAATTAAACCATTCCGTTTGTACAATTATATCTACAGTTAGTAACATTGATACGTAATAAACCAACAAAGCTGCATAGGGCCAGCGAGACCTTTTGCGCCATCGCTCTATGACAACCAATGTGGCCATAAGCACGATAAGCGTAATAACTGATGTGTAAAAAGCGACATTGAAATTTGGGACAAGGCTGGGAGTCCCATAAATATATGTCCTTTCCAATGCAGCTTCCAGGGGAATAATTGCAGTACAGGCCATCAATCGCATATGAAGCGAAAAATCACCTTGTCGTGCAGCTTTAATCGCCAACCAAAGGAAAGTGCAAAATAAAAATAGAGCAGTAATATCAGCATATAAAAACTTAATAGCGAGCAAAGGATTGCTTCCATCCACACTATTATCTTTAAGCAGCATGGTTTGGAGTACTCGAAGCCCGCTTAGTACCAATATAACCGCAAGCACAAGCGATGCATAACCTAAAGTACGATGGTGTTTGCGCCATCTGTTTTTAATCAACCATGCTTGAACCACTGCCAATAACATCCAGGAAATTGCACTAATTCCATGAATAATAATGTGCGTCTCGATATTGACAATTGCTGAAAAGAAACTGGGCCAGAACGATATAAATGTGAGTATGAAAATTGCTGCGAACCATACCCACCATTGTTGTAACCAACTAGACATGGATCTGAGTGATTTTGTCATGGCGTTCTATTTAAAAATAGATTAAGCGTAAGTTATAATAAAAAGAAATAGAAAGTAAAAGTTAATTTCAAATGATTGATAATAAATCAAATCAGACTTTTCTTTGCTCTATAACGCTTGTTTTTAGGTATTGCACTTTGCGGACAGTTTATAGCGTGAAACAAATTATAGCTCCTGAATATTCCATGTTCAAGCTCGCATACGATCACAATTGTGCATAACGAATGGCGGTCTGATTAGAGCGGGTTTCGAAGCACTTACTTATCAAACCGTTGCTATTTTCATTTAATGTACTCATGTTGAATCTATCACATCGCCCCGCATTACTTATGACCGCATGCTGTACACGGGTTTATTTTATTTTATAAACTTTATACCTTACACCACCTTCAATTAATTCACCTACTCCAACGGCAATTGTATAATTCAACCAACCATACTTTTTCGAAGAAGTTTCAAATACTGGATTAGTTCTGAAATAATAACTTCCATCAGTATTCCAATGAATAAACCCACCGTAATGAGTATATATTTTTTCACCTTCATTGGTTTCTAAAACTGCTCTAACATCTAATTTTTCTGTTAAAGAATCAATCATTATTACCCAATCTCCACCGTTTGGCAACACTTTACCTTTTATTTCTGGTCCGTTGAAGGTTCCTCCAGATACAGGATAAATAGTACGCTTCCCCATTGGAGAATCACCAATTTCTATCGGTTCATCTAACAAAGCTGTCATCTCAAACAAAAGTTCATGTTCTAACTCAAGTTTTTGACTACTAGCGGTGAAAGGGATAACGAAAATTGAAAAGAATAATATAAAAAATACAACTTCTATTTTATTCATGTCATTATGTTTATTTAGTTTTTCAACTTGTGTACAACGAACACCACTGCACCAGCAATGCAATTTACAAATTATTGAACGAAACCTAAAGGTAGCTAAAGTGCTCAGGTTCCGGTACCTTTAGTGTGTTGACTTCAAATCTGTTGATGATGAAAAAAAAGCACCACCTTAATTGAGCAAGCTTGTTTTTCACTCTCTGAATTTAAGCAAGTTTATGAAAAGCTGCAACGCCAGGTTGAACTTTCAGGCAAAAGTGAGCGTCCCCTTAACAACTATGCGCTATACTTTAACGAACCACTGTACATGTACCTGGAATTTAAATGCCCGGGGGGACAATTGAATTGAAAAGGAGGAACGTAGCTCGCGTACGTATCCCGATAGCTATCGGGAGTGTGAGAGGCTCTCCCCGCCAGTTCTTACTGGCGGGGCAGTCTACTCGATTATAGCACGTTTTTATAGTTTATCAAGAGACAGTTTTACTATTGTGTCTTCTAGTTTCTCTATTAATTCATCTTCATGTTTGAATAGTAATATATTTTTCGATTTTATATCAAAAGTCGCATCATTCAAATTCTCCGATATTATTATTGTTGGTTTGTTTAAAGCATGCGCAATACCTAATTCATAGAAAACATTTGGATTTCTTCCTGTGATATTTGCTATAATAATCTTTGCACTTACAATATGTTTTAAAATTTCAGGAAAGATATCTCCATCTACAAATTTTTCGTCTCCACGCAAACATCTAAGTCCAAATCTATTACATACGCTTGAAATAGCTCTATACGTGTTATTGAATCGTTCATTAAATGGTGTTAGAACAAACACTAAAGAATTGTCAATTTTTGAATTTCTTTCATTGACCTTAGAATTACGTAGAAACTCATTATAATAAACTTTTTCTGATTTATTTAGGTCGTAATTTATTTTGTCTTGGGAAGAAATGATTAAATGATTTAAATCTTTCCATCTCCTTTCTGTTTCTTCCATTTTCATTGCAAGTTCATACTGCTGGCGTTCCAAGTTTTTTCTAAAATAATCTAATTCAATCATTTTAGAATTCTCGTCATAACGTTCCATTGAACTTTTATTCGATTTTTTTCTAACAATATTTAATGCTATTGCCAGTGCCGCACCAAGAATACCTAATAAACCCAATACGATTGCTATATATTCAATTTTTAAATTATCCATAGTTTAATTTGTAAGGGTTATTATAGAATAGACAAATAAAGGGGCAGCTATTGCTAGGTTAAGTATTCCCAACCAAAAAGCAGGTTTAAGTTTTTCTCGTTCGTAGTAAACTACCGAGCGTTTCCAGAAAAATACGCTAAAAATTGAAGCTATCAATGTCCCTAGAAACCATTTGAAACCTAAATCTGCCTGACTAATATTTGTTATTACAAGTGCTGCAAAAAAAGACAAACTTAGGAACATTATACTCAATGGTAATTCCAAAATTGATATGACAAAATCATATGTCGTAGCCTCTTTGTCAATAAAGAACTTATAACAGAATTGAAGAGTTAATAGCATGAGAGGTAAACCCCCAGCTTTTAGTATTATATCCATATTTTAATATTTTATTTCAGTCATGTAATATTTATCGTTGTCTTTAAATGTGCTATAACGTCTGTGTATATGTACTGGTACATATATTCCACTATTAGCGGTTAGCTGTGTTAAGCTACCCAAAGTACAAAACCTTCCCGAAACTTAGCATAAGCAAAATTCAATTTATTCCCATTCCAAATAGTTTCGTTAACAACAACAAAAAAAGGGAAGCTTGCGCCTCCCTTTTCTTGATTGGTTTTGTTGGTTGAAACCGCAAAACCGATTTACTGTTGTTTGTTCTCCCTTACTTAATGTGTTGGATCGGTTAAAGTACGAAGCTGCTTACCTCGTTACTCCAATTACGTTGCGGATTACTCCCTACCGCCATCACACGGAAAGCATATTGGCCTCCGCTTACTAAGCCGGTAACGAGTATATTGTGCTTGGTCGAATCAACACGGATCCAACCATTATCTGATTCAGTTTGCAACTGGCGGTATTCGAAACCATAACTGCCGGCTCCGGCTACCCGTTTGCAACTCACGCTGAGCGAACCTCTTGCGTTACCCGCTTTTACCTGCAGGCCTTCAGGTGCGTCGAGTGGTCCAACCGCTTCGGCTTTTTTAGCCAATTCGAAACCACTGCTTAACAAGATCGCTTCGTCGCCATCGGCTGTCAGGTTCACATAGACAGCCAGGGCATGAAGCAGTTTCTCCAAATTCTTCCTTTTCTGATTTTTAATCGCCACATCCTGGTGTGAACCAGTTTTCGATTTTTCATCAGAAGTCAGGAATTCATCCGTAGCAGTTTGTACGGTAATCAGCTCCGGCGAAGGAGTAGGGAAGTGCGGGTTGCCATTCATTTGACTGCAAGCCCCGCCGCTTAGTACAATCAATTCAGAATCGGTTAATCGATTGGGTGAGAAACTGGTTAAAACTTTATTCATAATGACTCATTTTTTTGGTTTTTAATTTATCGGGATTTGAAACAACAATTTCAGTGAAATGACCGAATTGCCCGGTTTGGGAGAACACAGTCCGGCAGCTCCCTTGCTGAAACCGACGGAGTTGGTTCGTAGAGGTGCTTGTTGACTTGTTTTTACGGGTTTTTCGGTGTAACGCGAACAGTTGATGCTGGTGTGGCCCTGGAATACGAGGCCTGAAGGCGCAGATACAACCAGATAGTCGGCGGAGACAGTTAATCGGGCAGCCTGTACAATGTATACGAGCCCATATACAACCATATTTTAAGCGGATACAGTTAACAATTTTGCAGATACGGTTGTATATGCCGTTTATATGGTTGTATATGTCATTTATATGGTTGTATATGTCGTTTATATGGTCATATAATTCATTTATATGGTTGTATATGCCGTTTATATGGTTGTATATGTCATTTATATGGTTGTATATGCCGTTTATATGGTCGTATAATTCATTTATATGGTTGTATATGCCGTTTATATGGTTGTATATGTCATTTATATGGTTGTATATGCCGTTTATATGGTCGTATAATTCATTTATATGGTTGTATATGCCATTTATATGGTTGTATTTTAGTGGATATTGTTCAATACAGCCCCTTTTTGGGCTGTTTTGGGGCGAAATGGCCCAAAATGGCACTTGTGTTGGTTGATCGATTGGCGATCGTTCTAAAAGATTTAAACAGACCATGGGTGATGGTTAAAGGTTTTAGTTGTTTATTTTCTGTCGAAAACAACTTTAATCGCTTTTAGAATGATCCACTTGTAGTAACCGCTTTACTCTTTGTCCTGTCAGGCTGCACAGAGGCAATCCTTTTTAAAAATCGATGCTGCCAGGCACCGCAAAATGCGCTGCAGCTTTTTATTTGTTCCTTTGTTGAACGGGTCGGCAGACTTTATGTCTACGGAACAGCAAGTTATGACTGTTAAGCATAAGAATTGCAAACAATGAAACAATAAAATGCACAAATGTGCTGAACAGCAGGTTTGTGGGTGCTTGTAACTAGGGGGTTGCTTATTTAAATTAGTTTCATTTTTGCTTGTAGGCAGGTGTTGAGACCGGGTTTCCGGCCATTAGTCGGAGCGCATCGTTACCGCCCGATTCAGTCGCGTTAACTTGTTTTAGCTTCCATTCGGTAAACCTCCCGGAACGGTGAGGCTTCAGTCGTCTTTAAGGGGATTCAGGTGTCAGGAACCCGGGCCGGCCTTGCAAGCTAATTGTACCGACAAAACTCAATGGACTTTCGGCCCAAGCCCCTTCCGTTTCCGGGCACAGTCTTCCCGGGCGGTCACTCTTTCGGGCAGCAGATTTCAAATCACGGGTTGATGGCAACCGGGCGAAACATTTAGGCGAAGGGTTTGGTGTGCCTTATTTTCCACCATTGATCATACCCGAAACAATACCCCGGGATTTTCCGATATCGGCTAGAATAACGCCGCTCAAGTGAAAAAAGATAAACGCATAAATGAGGTATTGGCCAAAACCATGAATCTCTTTGATTAAATGGTTGGTATCGCGCGAGAGGCCCAGGTCGCGACCAAAAGCCAGTGAAAGACCACTGAGAACCATATACAGGATAAGCAGGTAAAAAAGCGTGTAGCTGAATTTGACAATCAAATAGTGCTTTGCTTCTTTCTTGTTCCAGCCATTTTGTTTGGACAAGTTAAGCGCATTCTTGAGTTTCGATTTCAGTTTCTCATCGGTTGGTTGTGTCAGTTCAATACCAATACGGGCAAGCAACAGGAACGAGAGGCCATAGCCCAGCAATTTATGGAGATCCCACAATTTATCGTCGAAGATATGGGTAACGGAGAATGCCTGGTTGTTGTCGATAACGATTCCCTTGCCGGCCAGCTTATTTTGTACCTCGGGAATATTTTGCCTGGGACTAAACAGCGTTGACGCCAGCAAAACAGTGAGTACGATAAAGCTTATCACCAGAAAAGTCAGCCAATGCCAAAGACGGATGGCGACTGAATGTGTTTGAAGAAAGAGCGATTGATTTCCGTTGGTCTGGCTTTGTGTTTGTCCCATCATCATTTTGCGAGTTGATTCCACTTTTTAAAGCAATATAAACCCATTTGCGGTCAGTAGGTTTATGGATGGGCAGTTTATTTTGGTGGTTTCGGCCAAATTGGGTGAATGACGACACGGGGCAGGGGCATTGGGCTGTTTTTTCGCCGGTTTTCCGTTCGACGTTTCAGCCAAGGCTTCGATCAGCGACAATTCCGGTGAGCTGTTTTCACTGTAAGCGGGCGGCAACAGGCGTTTAGCGGCACTTTCCTTTAATGGCGAGTGCTCTGCCCAACAGTTTAATCGAGCCATCGGCCTGGGTGGGCAATTTTTCGCTGAGGGTATTTTTTAGCTTTGCCTGTAATTCCGGGCTTAAAGACGATAAGTAACCGGGAGCAGGTCCCTGTCCTCCGAGAAACGGATTCCAGTAATCGTCAAAATCGGTGAAAACCGTGTCAATGTCTAAAACGGTTGATTCAATTTCGACCAATCCGGCTTGTTGAAACGCTTCCGTTAGCCGGACCGAATGACAAAGGGGGAATCGGATGCCCTCGTCAAGTTTTTCGGAAGTGGGATCGACCTCGAAAGCCGCATCCCAGAAATACCGTAAGAAATCCATGCGTCCTGCATAGTCCCACACGTAGGCGCCGACAAGTCCATGCGGTTTTAGCACCCGTTTTATTTCCGCCAGTGCCTGATCCAAATTCGGAAAGAAATTTAAAGCCAGTCCGGAGACGGCTATTTCGAAGCTTTCGTTCCCGAAGGGCAAATGATCGGCCGTGCCAAGCCGGAATTCGGCCCCGGTGGCCAGTCGTTTGCTGACTTGCGCAATAAAACTGGCCGATGGGTCGACACCGGCGATGCGTTGAGGGGTGCCATGTTGCTCAATCGCTTGACTCAAGGCACCTGTTCCACAGCCAATGTCAATCCAGCTGCTGTTGGCAGGGGCATTGAGCCAGCTCACGAATTTGGGTGCCATTAATGTACTCCATCGGCCCATGAAATAGTCGTAAGGGTCGCCATTGTTCCATTTATCGTCGATGTTGCTCATCATTTCCGGGTTTGTGCAGTTACGAAACGGTATAAAGCTCAGACAATCGGGCCATGCAATTTGTTTTCGTTGCCGGTTCGAAGGGAGGAAGCCGGTGGTGTTGAACGGTCTGGTGCTGAAGGTCAGCCTGAATTGGGTTCAACCGTCCGATACCGGCAGGGGACAGCTTGTTGCGTCGTTGTTCCTTTTCGTCTGAACGACGCGGGCAATTCCTGTTTTCCGGCTTTCGCACGGAGGCGTTTAGTTTTTCTCCAAAACAAGAATCTTTTCCCCCGTAACCAGGTTTTCGTTGGCTTGCAAAAGCCGCACTTCACCTGCTTCATTTTCAATTAAAACCGGTAGTGTTTGTTCGAAGTTGAAGGAACGGCTTTTCAGCCATTCGTCGTAACGCTGGTTTTCGGTTACCGGTTCAGTTTTTTCGGTTACCCGCTTATTGGCTATGGCGTGGAACCATTTGCTCAACTCAACCGGAGCGGAGAACAATGGTGCCGCGTTGTATTTTTCCAGTAGTCCGGCGCTAACATCCGATTCCCGGCCCGAAACGGCAACATAGATCTCCGGAATCAAAAAAGATTCGCGGGCCAGCTGTGCAGCCAGTAAATTCACCTGGCTATTGGTGGTTAAACCAATGAATTTCTGGAGGTTTTCGGGCGAAGCATCAGCAAAGTTGTCTTCGTTGAGGGCGTTCCCGTAAATACAGTCCAGTCCCATTTGTTGGGCACGGTTTACCATTTCGCGGTTGTTGTCGATTAATGTTACCGGCTGTTTTTTCGCGAGGCGTTGCGCCATCAGTAAGCTCAAAGGGTTCACCCCCAGGATCAATGTTCCCTTGCGTTTGTCCATATAGACCAGCTCTCCCCGCCGACGCAGCCAGTTCGAGGTCCAGTTTAGCAACACCGGAACTGTCAGTGTCGTGAAGATGGCCATGAATACCAGGATCGAAAAGATGGTATTGTCGATAATGCCCATTTGCAGGCCAATTTCGGCAATGATAATCTCCACTGCGCCGCGACCGTTCATCCCTGTTCCAATGGTGAGCCCTTCGCGCCATCCATTTCGCGAGGGTAGGTAGAAGAGGGCGGTTCCTACGATTTTGCCGACAACAGCCAACAGGGTAATCAGGATTAACAGGGCCAGGTCGGTTTTAAAGACATTGATGTCGACAAAGAATCCGGCCGACACAAAGAAGATTGGCGCCATGAAACCGATGGACACATCGTAAAAAGCCTTGTTCAGTTCTTTGGATATGTTTTTGGGGAACAGGTTTGCCTTTAGAAACAACCCGGCCATAAAGGCTCCGAGGATACTGTGCATACCAGCGAGTTCGGCCAGCTCGCAATAACCAAAAGCAACGATTAAAATGAGGGTGAAATAGGCGGTACTGTTTTTGAGGCCCGAGCGGGAAATGTATTTTCCCAGGCGTGGCAAAACGAATACCCCGATTGAAATGGTCAGGCCGAAGAACACGATTATTTTACCGCCGATAAAGAGTAGTTCAGTCAGGTTGAAACCACTTGATTCGGCAAAATTGGTAATGCCTGAAAAGATAACCAGCGCCAGCGTGTCCGAGATGAGGGCACCTGCCATCAGCACATAGGCAATTCGGGTGTTCAGTAGTTTCAGGTCGATCAGGATGCGGCTTTTGGTGGCCAGGGAAGTCACCCCAATGGCAATGGCTACAAACAAACCCGACATCGGTGTGCCGCCGTACCAAACAATGGCGAAATACCCCAGCGCAAAAGGGACGAAGAACCCTCCGAAAGCAGCCAGCAGTCCGGGCCACGAAGCTTTCTTCAGGTCGTGGAAGTCAATTTCCATCCCGATGTAAACCATTAATAAAATGATTCCGATTTCGGCCAATACTTTGATCGATTCGGTGTATTCGAGTACTCCCAGCAAGCTTGGTCCCAGCAGAATTCCAATCAGCAGTTCACCCAAAATAGCCGGATAACCGATTTTCCGGATTAACAGTCCGCCAAGGTAGGCCGACAACAAGACAGCAGAGATGTTGAGGATATTCAAATGAAATTCTTCCATCGTTCAATTGTTTTAAGGCATTAGGTCATTGACAATTTAAAGATTTTCGGGAAATAAAAGATGAAAAAGTGTTAAATGGATTGTTAATGGCAGGTGGATTTACAGCTTTTTCAGTATAAATTGGGTGTTGTCCATTTTTTCGCAGAACGCCAGAAAAAGATTGACCATGGTAAATTTCTCCGGTGGGTAATTTCCTTTGTTGATTCGGACATTACGCTGAATGATCACTTTCCCGTCTTCCTGCCGGTAATTGTATTGGCAGCTTCCATAGTCGGTTTTAAGGCCTGTTTCCTTGGGGACAAATTCAATGGCATAAGCATCCGGAATTTGAAAAACCAGCGAGTCGTTGTATTCATAACCAACTGGTTCGTACACAGCGCTTGTTCGTTTGAGACTGATCTTCTCCGGGAATTCATTTGAAAACAGGAAGTTTGGTTTGACCAACAGGCGGCTGCCCGCTTTGGCTGTAATGCCAACCAGCTTACCACTCAAATCAACCCGAACTTCCGCCAGCGAGTCAGACAGGTCTGTGAACACATAATCAGCTAATTCCAGCCCGTGAGCATCGAGTCCGCGGAGCAAGGCTTTCTTTTGGTCGTCTTTCGAGCGGTGAATTAAGCCAAAGATATTTTCAAACTGGGCATTTTTGAAATCAGCGTTCACTTTAATCCGGGCTGTTCCGCTTTCATCAAGCAACAGCTCAATGGCACTTTGCCGCAGGTTGTTCTCCGCATCGTACACCGGAGTTTTCGCTAAACGGCCGCCATCCTCCGTAATGAGCAAGGCGTAGCGGTCGGAGTTTTCGGCTCCGATGTAGCCAAACGGAATATGCTGACTGGTGCATTCGAGCCAGGTTGTGTCCTGTTCGGTTGGTACGCACAAAATAACATGGTTGGTTTGCGTTGCTGACGGAAAATCAGGGAACTGAATCTTTTGATCAAGCCCGTGACCGATTTCGGCATAGTACGAACGGATTCCCGCCTGTTTCAACAAGCTGCGCATGTAGTTGCTTAGTGCTTTGCAGTCGCCGTATCCTTTTTCATCCACATCTTTGGCAAACATGGGGCGAAAACCACCAATGCCGAAACTGATGTTGACGTAGCGGGTTTTTTGTTGCAGGTAGCGATATAGCAATTTGACTTTCTCCTTTTCGGTTTTTGCCGTTGCCGTTAGCTGTTCAATTTCGGCAATCGTTTGTTCCGACAGCTCATCGCGACCGGCAAGCAGCTGGTAAACCCATTGCCCGTACGATTTCCAGCTGGAGAAGTCGCCATCGAACCCATCGTAGGAAAATTGCGTTGGCATCACTTCAACAACCGGGAAAATATCGAGGTATCCCGGGCGTCCGTAGTCGTATTTGGATGCTTTCAGGTTGCTGGCCGACCAGCTGAGCGTTGTTTGTCCATCGGACGCGTCTTCTTCAAAATCGAAGGCGTAGTTCCGGCTTTTGTGACGGATTTCAAATTCATCGGGTGAGCGAACCGTTAAGCGTGCCGATTCGACAGCGACATGAAAACTCTCGCAGGGAATCCAGTTTGTAAAGCTGATGATACTTTTATATTCGACACGGTAGCTATACGCAATCGTGTAGGGATATTTGCTGACCGAAGGCTCATAGTATTTTACCCGGTTATCGCTGAGCAAGGTGAAACTGTTGTTGGTCGCTTCGTCCGAAAAATCATTCTTGCGAATGGTATTGATCTCATCGCCGTTGGCATCGTAGAGGGAGCCTTTCAGCGATGTTATTTCCGAATCATCGTCATAGTATACAGCAATACTTGAGTAGCGCTCGCCTTTGGGGTTTAAAATCGTGATGATTTTGTGAACATCCATGCTGTATTTATTCAGCGATGTACGCGTGTATTCCGTTTGCGAGCTGCGGATAACGGCCCATGCGTTTTCTTTTAACGAGTCGGGGATCTGGTCCGCGGTGTAGGATTCCTGTGCGGAAAGTTGAAAGCCACAAAGCAGGATTAGCAGGAGTATGTTGCAGTGTCTCATCGGAAAGGTTTATGATGCCGGGCCGGATCATGAAAACGAACCAGCCCGGCAATACTTGGGAAAAAAAATGCTAAATGGACTTCAAAACCACCATCTCATTTTGTTTTTCAATGATGGCTTGAATGAATTGTTTCAGTTCCTGGTATTCTGTCGGCAGGAATATGTCTTTGCGAATAGAAATCGCCGAATTGATCAGCAATATGCCTGCCATCGATTTACATTGATAGGTAAATGTTCCACCGGAATTGGGCAACTGAAAGGTCGTTGTTTGCGGCAGCTCCGATATCTCCAGGTTTGGTGGAAGTGTGATGGAGAATGATTGTTGCAGGCTGATGGGGTAATCAAATTCAACCGGGAACCCGCGTTCATCCAACTTGAACGGGTTTTCATCAAAAAACGGGTCAATGCCGGTATTGAAATAAATCAGCTCCCCGGCATCCATCACCAAATCGTTCGCCTCCAGGCTGTAGCTGTATTGTACGTTCATTCCCATCGAATCGATGGGAGGAACTTCCATGTCGGATATTGTATGTTTCGATTCTTTGTCTTCCATCGTTTCGATGAATTCGTCCAGACTGTTGGCTTTTCGTGCATCGGTTTTAAAGGAATAAGCGGCATAGCCTGCCAGTCTCTTTTTGATTTTTCCGCGAACATTCAGGCTGCTGTCCACCTGCATGACTGCATACGATTTCGAAGCATAAGGCTGAAAACTGTGCAGGTTAATCCATTTTTCCGGCGTATTTCCGATGATGCGTCCCTGGTCATTCAAACATCTCACCGGAATCAGGTTGATGAACGAATTGGGATCAGTTGCATCCAGTAAGAAATAATGATCATCCACCTGGACATAAGCAATGACGTAATTGAAACGGGTCAATGATGGTCGTCCCAATAGAATTACGCCATGATCTTGGGTGCTTAAAATTAGCGGGTAGGCATTGAATCCTAATTCGCGCAACAGGATAACGAGGTTGAGATTAATATCGGCAACATTCCCTTCACCGTCTTTAAACGCCTTTGGCACCGATGAACTGGTGTAGTAGCCTCTCGACCCGTTCCAGTTCATATTTAGTTGCATGTAGCGGAGGGCATCGCCCATCAGGCTGACATCGGTTGTGCCTGTGCTTTTCAGTTGCGCAACAGCATCGCTTAAATGATTTGTTTTGTTGAGTTCCCGACCGAAATTATAGCTCTCATTAAGTTTCTCGTCAATGTTTTCCCAGGTGGTGGTGTACGAATGCATGGGTGAATTCGGAAACTTGGTGTAGGCCAGTTCAAATTCGACCTTGGTCAGGTAGTTCTCAGCGGTATGCAGGAATTTTTCATTCGGGAACGCCGGAATTTCATCGGCTGAATAATTGTAGCGGTATTCCGTGAAATCATAGTCCTTGGTGTACTTGTATCCATCCAGCATGCCTTCATCTTTTTGAATATAGGTGATGGTGAATTTGTTTTGCCGGCGATCGGTCTCTGTATTGATTGGGAAATAACCCTTCTGCGATTGGTTATAGTTGAAATATTCAGGGATGTCAACCAGGTATTCGCTATGCATGACCGGGATCGATTTTTGAAAATACCACTCCTGCAGGTTGAACAGAAAATCGGAAACAATTTCATACTCGACTTCAATAATACAGCCTTCCTTTAAATTGGGCATGGCGAATTTGAGCGTGTTGACGTGCTCGCTTGTCTCTTCAATGTCAGCGTCTTTATTGTCGAGTTTTGTTTTTTCAATTTTCCCGTTTTCAAGGGTGTAGGTATATGCCTTGAATCCGATGAGTTTTTCTTTGTCGCCACCGTCAACGTACAGCGGGATACTGAAATCGCCATAGTCAAAACCTTCCTTCCGGAGGATTTTAATGCGGAAATGACGATTGAAGAAAAGCTGAAATCCTTTTTGGCTTGAAGAAACATCGTCCGACCGGATTGTTGACTCGGCATATCGAAAATCGGTTTGGCCTTTGTTGAAGATGTAGTAAGCATAGGCGTTTGAATCAATCGGACAAACAGTGGAAGTCATTTCTTCCATGCTGATTTTCCCGAACTTAATTTTCTGGTCACCGTCAGCCTTGGCTTCAATTTGCATAAAGAGCAAACAAAGACCAGCTAATGAATACAGGATTTTTTTCATTGCAGTAGTGGGATTTACAGGTTAGTTCAAACAAGCTTTATTCTTTCTGTACAAGCCTGATTAAATTAAGCAGAATTTCGAATTTATTATAATATTTCTTTGAGATATTAATCAATTGTGGCCTATTTAAATTAAATATACATAAGATGATAACTTAGTGAACTACTTGTGAGTCCCTTAGTTTGGCGGTTTTAACATCCGATATTGAATGCTTTTGTCTGTTGTGATTAGTCCTGCGTTGGTATATGATTGACCGGTAGCGGCGAATTTTGCTTTCCGGGGAAGGTCCCGGAAGGGGAGATTAGCGCCATTTCTAAATACTTGTTAATGGACCGGGGATATGTTTTCCGAACATTTCCCAATCCGGCAGAATTTAGTTTATTTAGTATTCGATTTATAAACTGCCTGATGAAACAGACAAACTGCATCCTTTTTTGTCGCTGCGGTGCTAAAGTTATTGCTGACGCCCGTGCTGATGATTTGTCCAACCGGCTAAAAAAGCTGGATGCAGATGTCATGGAGTTAAGCGACCTGTGCGCTTTTTCGGTTCATTCTCCTCAAAGTCTTTTGGATATTACTGCCGGTTACACTCAAAAAGTCATCGTTGCCTGCTATCCGCGCGCTGTGAAAAACATGCTGCGACAAGGCGGGGCCACACTCGAAAATGTGACTGTTGTAAATTTCCGTGCGTTCGATAATGACGAAGTTGTCAGCACATTGCAATCGGATTATGGGTTTGAAGCCGGAGCGGCCAATTACCGGATCGAAAAAACCGGGTTGGATGTTCCTGCCTGGTATCCGGTCATCGATGAGTCGCGCTGTACTTCATGCGGGCAATGTGCCCGTTTTTGTTTGTTCGGCGTTTACAAATTTGAGCGTAAGAAGCTGGAAGTTACGAATCCGTTGAACTGTAAAAATAATTGTCCGGCTTGCGGGCGAACTTGCCCGACACAAGCGATTATTTTTCCCCGCTTGGGGGAGAATAGTGTGCTTTCCGGTGCCGAGCCGGTGGAAAAAGCCCAACAAAATCACGGGAAGCAAGGCAGTTTGTTTGTCCTGCTGAATGAACGAAACAAATCACGACTATCAATCTTCCGTGAGGGAGTGGTGCAATTGGCCGAAGACGAACGGCGCAAAGCACTGGAGGAATTGAAGAACGTTAATAAAAAGAAAGAATAAACGATGTTGAACCAATTGCTCTTTAAAACCGATCGCCGATGCCTGCGCAAATTTGTGTATAATATGGGCATTAAAGGAGCAATAGGCTTTGCCCGGTTTCAGCGACGGCTAAAAAAGGGGGAGTTTTTCCCGGCCTTTCATTTTATATCGGTTACCGACGATTGTAACCTCAATTGCCAGGGGTGTTGGGTGATGGGTAAAAAGAAGAATAGCCGCATGTCGCCCGAACAGCTCGACCGGATTATTACCGAAACCAAAGCACAGGGATCCTATTTCTTTGGGATTTTGGGTGGAGAGCCCTTACTTTATAAGCCCTTATTTGCCGTTTTTCAGAAACATTCCGATTGTTATTTTCAGTTGTTTACAAACGGAACGCTACTGACGGAAGAGATCGCTGAAAAGCTTCGGGTGTGTGGGAATGTTAATCCGCTGATCAGTTTTGAAGGCGATGAAGACGTGGCCGATATCCGCCGTGGTGCGTCGAATGTTTTTCAACGCACGCAGCAAGCCATCGAAAACGCCACGCAGGCAGGGCTGATAACGGGTGTTGCCATCAGCGTTTGTAAGTCGAATCTCGAAATGGCTTTGTCTGAGCGCTTCATCCAGTCATTGATCGATCAAGGAGTGTTGTATTTGTGGTACTACATTTACCGTCCTGTTGGCGAAAATGCCACTGTGGAGCTTTGTCTGGACAAAGATGAAATTGACCAATTGCGGCAACACATGGTGGAGGCGCGTACGAAATATAAACTGATGATTATTGACGCGTATTGGGATGGTGACGGGAATGGGCTTTGCCCGGCAGCGTCCGGATTAAGTCATCACATTAACGCTTCAGGAAATATTGAGCCTTGCCCGGTTATTCAGTTCGCAGCCGATCATGTTGACGATAAAGCGTTGGTCGATATCTACCGGGATTCGGCGTTTCTGCGAGACTTAAAAGTGGAATTGCCAAAGAAAACATCGGGTTGCATTGTGATGGAAGATCCCCAATGGCTGGCCGATTTTGTTGAGAAGTACAACGCGGCGGACAGCTCGGGAAGAGATAACGAGGCCGAAAGATTACGGGCAATGTCCCGGGTTTGCAGCCACGGATCAGGAAAGGTGATTCCGGAGAAAAACAAGTTATACCGTTTTGCAAAAAACCGCGCCTTCTTCGGACTGGGCGCTTACGGATAAAGATTTATGATCAAGTCGCAACGATTATTGAAAGTTCCAAAGGATGTGAAGTTACGCAACCTGCTTCGTCATGCGGCTAATGCTGAGGTTACTGAACGGCAGTTGCAGCCTCCAATGGGCTTTGAACAGCTGGAGACTCTGGCCGAAGAGTTGCTGGAGAAACAGAATGTTGATCGGGAATACCTCGATTTTACGATCGTTTTGTGTGGCAATGCCTTGTGGCGCGATGTGATTGCCGCGACACCTTTTGACCGGCGGCTTTTATTGCTGCCTCAATGTTTAAAAAACACCCAGTCCTGTCAGGGCGAAATGGATTCACTGGGATTGATTTGTGCCGGTTGTAAAGGTTGCCAGATTGACTCCGTCTTAAGCAAAGCCGAAGCGTTGGGATATACAACTTTGGTCGCCGAAGGAACAACAGTGGCAGTCGGACTGGTGGAAGAAGGAGCGATTGATGCGGTTATCGGGGTCAGTTGTATGCCGGTGCTGCAGCGTTCGTTTGGTCCTGTTTCGCGAGCTGCTGTTCCGGTGATGGGTTTGCCGCTTTTATATGACGGATGTGAAAATACAAATGTCGATTATGGCTGGTTGTTCGAAGAGATGCACCAGTATCGGCCCCATCCGGATAAAGAGCCTTTGTCCGTTTCTTTGTTGAAAGATCACGTTGAGGATTATTTTACCACTTCCACCCTAAAGAACTATTTTAAAGGGAAGGATGAGACGGAACATCTGGCGGTGAGAATGCTTGAAATAGGCGGGCAACGCATACGACCGTTATTGACTGTCTTGGCTTATCGTTCGTATACCGATCAGCCCAATGAGGAAGTGCAGCAGCTGATGGCGATTATAATTGAATGTTTTCACAAGGCATCGCTGATTCATGATGATATTGAAGATGATGACGACTATCGGTATGAACAGGAAACCCTGCATCGGACCAATGGAATCCCGGTTGCCATTAATGTGGGAGACTTTCTCATTGGGAAAGGATACCAATTGTTGGCTGCCCTGAAAGTTGAACCGGTTTTGATTGCGGAATCGTTGAAGGTTGTTGCGGAGTCGCATCTGAATTTGTCGCGCGGGCAAGGGGATGATCTGGCGATGAATAAGGATCTGTTTCGCTTTTCGGTTGATGAAGTGCTGCACATTTTTACGCAGAAAACCGGCGAGGCGGTGAAGGTCGCTCTTTTGTTGGGTGCCATCCAGGGAGGAGCACCGCAGTGTGATTTAGCGGTTTTAGCTCAATTTGCAGACTGGTTTGGCATTGCCTACCAGATTCGCGATGATCTGAATGAATTTCATTCCGAACAGGTACAGGAGCATGCGCATCATTTTCCGTTTCTATTGGCTTTGTTGAAGGAGAGGCTTCGTGAAAACGGCGGATCTGACATGATTGATTCCGTCGGGCCCGATAATTTTTCGCAGCTTTGTGCCATCATTCGGAAAGAGCAAGTTGATTTACATGCTGATGCCTTTCAAAAGTTATACGTTGACAAGTGTTTCCGCGAACTCGACAAACTTCAAAACCTGAAACTCAGACTCAGCCTTTATGGGGTGTTGGGTAAAATATTCTAAATATCGGTCCGAACATGGTAACTCATCAGGTTTTATACCGCCAATTTATCGCCAAAATAAAGCTTGGTCTGCGTTTGTTGGGAGATGAGCAACAAACGGAAATCCGACAATTTGTTATCAATTCACAACATCAGTCCGGTGGTTTTACCGACCGCGGAGGAGCTCCCGATTTGTACTATTCCGTGTTTGGAAGCTGGATGGCTGAGGCATTGGATTTAAAGCCGGAAATAACAAGGCTGGAAAGCTGGATTAAAAGCTTGAAGGACGAGGAACAAGGCAATGGTATTCACCGCTTCTCGCTGCTGTTTCTGCAACAATCGCTTATCCAACAGCGAATGTCTCCTCTGAATTTGACGAAGAAGTTGTTGCTTCGGGATTTCCCGGTGAACTTCAGCTATCAGCTGTTTTTGGCTTTGCTACTGGTTGATACTGCTTACGGGCAAAAAAGGTGGGTACGAGTTTTCGGGAGGATAATGCTCACTTTTTACCGCTTGCCTCAACAAGTTCCTTGCAGTATGGTTGCTGCTTTGTTGGTCGCGAGATCAAGCCTGAAAATGAGGACGGCATCGTTGCAGAAAAACTTAGTACAATATTTCCGGCCGGAAAAAGCTTTTGTGGCCTTTGCTCCAATGGAGGAGCCGGACCTGTTATCAACCGGAGTGGCTTTGTTTGCGTTGGAAAAAGCGCAAACTGATTTGAGAGAAATTGCCCCGGACTGTTTAAGCTTCATTCAGCAAAATTATCGCGATGGTGCATTTCTGGCGGGCGACGGTGATCCGGAATGCGACCTGGAGTACACCTTTTACGGATTGCTTGCGTTAGGAAGTCTCGGCTCTTTTTTAGCCAGAACAACGGGTGATCAGCTAAAAAAATGAACCATGAACCAGGGAGAACTGAACGATAAATCGACACAACTCACCAAAATGCTTTTGGATGAAATGAATCCGGGTGGATTTTGGACGGGAGAATTGTCGTCGAGTGCTTTGGCTGTGGCGGTTGCAATTGCAGCCCTTCATTTTTATGATCCCCGGGAGCATGCTTCTCAAATTCAGTCGGGTTTAAAATGGCTGCAAGCGAATGTGAATGCCGATGGTAGTTTCGGAGATACGCCCGATAGTCCGGGAAATGTGAGCACAAGCCTGTTGGTTTATGCCGCTACGAATTTGTATGCCGGAAAGGATCGGGCGACAAAAGCGCTTCAACAAAAAATCGGTAGTTGGCTGGCTGGATTGGGTATTGATGTCAATTCAGAAGATGTGTCTCAGTTCATTTTAAACCATTATCAGAACGACTACACTTTTTCTGTTCCTATTTTAACGCTCTGTGGCTTGTGTGGTGTTCCCGGGCCGACTGCTTTTCAGTTTGTGCCACAATTGCCTTATGAGCTGGCCCTTTTACCCCGAAAGTTTTATCGCTTCCTGAAATTGAGTGTTGTCAGTTATGCGATTCCGGCTTTGGTCGCAGTAGGAATTGTTGTTTATAAGAAGAAAAAACAGCATTGGTTTTGGCGCTCCGTACGTCATTTTTCGATTTCTCCGGCGCTCAAAAGACTGACTGCTATGATGCCGGCGAGTGGTGGCTTTTTGGAAGCAATCCCGCTGACTGCATTTGTTTCCTTAAGCTTGGTTGAAGCAGGGTACAAAGAGCATGAGGTGGTTAAAAATGGAATCAGGTTTTTGAAGCAAACACAGCGGTTGGATGGCAGTTGGCCAATTGATGTCGATTTGTCAACCTGGGTGACAAGCTTGTCGGTAAAGGCACTCTATCGAAAGGCAGATTTCACACTGGGAGCCGGCCAAAAGCAAAAACTGGTTACACATCTGCTGGATTGTCAGAATAAGCAGGTGCATCCGTTTAACGGGAGCAAACCCGGAGGATGGGGATGGACTCATTTTCCCGGCTCGGTGCCGGATGGTGATGATACACCGGGCGTGATTTTGGCTTTATTGAAGCTTAGTGACGAACCGGGAGTTTTGGCCGCAGTTTCGACAGCTTGCCTTTGGTTGAGGGAATTGCAGAACTCGGATGGTGGGTTCCCGACTTTTTCGCGTGGCTGGGGAAAATTGCCCTTTGATCAAAGCAGTTGTGACTTAACCGGTCATTGCGTGTTGGCATTATCAGCTGCCTTAAATCGTTGTTCGGATGTTTTTACACCGTCGGACAGGCAGAAGGTTGAAAAGATGGTTTTAAGAGCAGTTCAATATCTGGAAAAGCATCAGCAGCGTAATGGCAGTTGGTTGCCGCTGTGGTTCGGTAATCAGCATACAGCGAATCATGCCAATCCGGTTTACGGAACAGCCCGGGTTACCAGCTATCTTCAGGACACCCTTCAGCTTGGATTGATTCCGGACCCGGTAACTCATAAATTGACCATTTTGATCCCGAAAGCACAGCATTTTTTAGGGCAAGTACAGAATCCGGATGGAAGTTGGGGAGGAGACTTCGAAGTTGCAGGCAGCATTGAAGAGACAGCACTCTCCATTTCGGCCTTGTCGGACAGCGCATTGTATCAAGCACCCTGTAAACGAGGCTTGCAGTGGCTTTCTATAACCGGGTTAAAGGGGTACAAAGCATCGCCTATTGGGCTTTACTTTGCCTCCCTCTGGTATGATGAAAAACTTTATCCGCTTAGTTTTTATCTTGAAGCTGTTAACAGATTGCTTGAAGCTGAATCATTGCCGGAATAGCTCGATTGGTCGCAACCCATCATGGGAATATATTCCCCCTCGGTTGTCATGTAACTGCCCATTAGGTTTGCGGTTAAACAACTGTGTGCCGGGATGATTTCAATTAAATCTCCGACCTTGAAGTTGTTAAAGGCTTGGATCGTTGTTCGAATGACACCGTGTTCCTGGCTCAATTTATAGAGGTAATTTCTTTCGTCCAGTAAGATCTTTTCTCCGTTTCTATTTACAACGATCTGTCCGTATAAACGTTTCCCGTCGATATTGATGATTGAGTCTTTGGAGATGTGTGCTGCTCCTCCGTAAACGATGACTTCGCTGCGACTGCCGTGTTTGCCAATTACCGGGCATATTAAACGAAGCGCGATATCTTCAAAATCGCACGAGCCGAGCTTATATTGCATCAGGTCGAAGAATATGAAGTTTCCTGGTCTGATTTCGTCAATTCCGTCAAAATTTTCGCAAAGACATGCTGAAGGCGTGTCGCCTAAGGATAAAATCAAATCGGGAAATTCTTTCTTGTAGTGGTTCTTCAGTGCTTTCATTTTTAGCACAGCGTCAAAGTGGCGGTTGTATATATCATGTCTGCTTTGTGCAAGATAGGTATGGCCGGTGTGAGATAGAAATCCGATAAACGAGAACTTCTTTGTGCTTTTAATTACATCGAGCATGGCATTGATACCAAGGTATTTGTTCGAGGCAATGCCGGTCCTGTTGTGACCCGTGTCTATTTCAATGAAAATCCCCACTTTTTGTTTGATCTGGGTGGCAAGTACCTCCACTGATTCCAGGTTCTCAATCAGCAGGTTTAAGTTGACATCCTTGGCTAAAGCATTAATTTCTTCTATTTCAAGAATATTAACCGGGAATGCGATTGTAATATCGTTCCATCCGTGTTTGGCGAAGTATTGAGCCATTCGGACTGAAGATACCGTAATGGCAGTGACTCCAAAGTCACGAAACCAGTTTCCGATAATCGCAGATTGATGTGTTTTAAAATGTGGACGAAAAACCAGGCCTTTTGCTTTGGCTTTTTCTGCCATCATGGAAATGTTCCGTAAGCAAATTTCCTTGTCCAGTAATAATGTGGGGCGAACGAAGTTCATTATATCAGAGTTTTAACAATTACCTGGTTAAAAGTGATTATCCCGGTCATTTTGCCGACTAAAAACAAGAGCATGGAAGCTTTGCTTTGTTAATCTGTAAAATAACATCAGAACAACTAAACAAAAGTCAGATTTGTACGAAATACAAGAACTTACACATAGCGCACTTAGGTTCTTTATCGTAGATAAGAAGTCAATATTTTCTCGAACAGCGTGTTTAAAGGTAATCAAATCGCTATCTGAGGCAAACTTTTTCAAGAAATTTGTAACAAAAAAAAGAGCCCAAACGGGCTCTTTTGTCTTTTATCGTAAAAAATACAATTATTCTTTTTCCAGCATAATCGTTTGAGCACGGTTAGGGCCAACCGAAGCGATCGTGATTGGTAATCCGGTTTCTTCTTCAATGAAGTTGATATAGTTGTTAAATTCTTCCGGAAATTCATTTTCATGCGTCAGCTTGGTCAGGTCTGTTTTCCATCCCTGTAGTTCTACATAAACAGGTTTCACATTTTCATTCAGTTCGAATGGAAACTTATCAGTCACTTCACCATTGACTTCATAGCCGGTACAAATTTTAATTGTATCAAAGTCATCCAAAACATCAGCTTTCATCATGAAGAGTTCAGTCACCCCGTTAATCATATTTGAATATTTCAAAGCAACCAGGTCTAACCATCCACATCTTCTGGGACGACCGGTTGTTGATCCGTATTCATTTCCCGCATCGCGAAGTTTTTGACCTGTTTCGCAAAACAGTTCAGTAGGGAATGGACCCATTCCAACGCGGGTACAATAGGCTTTGAAAATTCCGTAAACCTCACCTATTTTTTGCGGAGCAATACCTAACCCGGTACATGCACCGGCGCAAATGGTGTTGGAAGATGTTACGAAAGGATAGGAGCCAAAGTCAACATCGAGTAATGTTCCCTGTGCACCTTCAGCCAAAATGGACTTATTGTCGGTAATCAAATCGTTGATCATGTGCTCACTGTCGACCAAGGTGAACGATTTAAGAATTTCGATGCTTTCCATCCATTCTTTTTCCCATTCGGCTAACAGATCCTTGTAGTCGAACTGGAAGAATTTTTCCAGTAATTCTTTGTGAGCAGCAACACGGCTGTTATATTTTTCTTCAAAATTTTCAACCAAATCACCTACGCGCAAGCCATCTCTTCCAATTTTATCTTTGTAAGTCGGCCCGATACCTTTCAAGGTAGAACCGATTTTTGTGTCTCCTTTAGCCGCTTCAGAAGCAGCATCAAGCAACTTGTGAGTTGGTAAAATAAGGTGAGCTTTTTTCGAGATGTAAAGATTTTTGTGCAAGTCGATTCCCAGTTTCAGGATACCGTCAATCTCTTTTTTAAATACAATTGGATCCAGAACAACACCGTTGCCGATGATGTTGGCTTTATTTTCATGGAAAATTCCGGATGGAATTGAATGAAGGACGTGTTTAAGGTCATTAATTTCCAATGTGTGACCAGCGTTTGGACCTCCCTGAAAGCGAGAAATCGCGTCGTATTTTGGTGTTAGGACATCAACGATTTTTCCCTTTCCTTCGTCTCCCCATTGGAGACCTAAAATGACATCTACTTTCATTATTAGAGTTTTACAAATTCCCAGACATATTAAACCGCGGAAGATAGCCAACGAACTTAACAGCTAATTTCCACGGTGCCAGCGTGATTAATATTTGGCAGCTAAAAGTACAAATTATTTTGGCATCAGGCATAAAAAATCCCCTATTATATGATAGAGGATCTAATTTATAATGAGTTTATTCCGTGCGTTTAATTATTTGCTCACCGTAAATATACAAGGTGTGATGAGATAGCTTGAAATTGTGTTTTAAACAGGCTTCTTCAATGATCTCGCGAATGCGTGGATCATAGAATTCTTGTACTTTCCCGTTGCTTGTATCGATGATATGATCGTGTTGAAGTGTTGCAAATGCTTTCTCGAATTGCGCGATGTTTTTTCCAAATTGGTGCTTGACAACCAATTTGCATTCCAATAACAAATCGATTGTATTGTAAAGTGTAGCCCGGCTGACCCTGTAATTTTTGTTTTTCATTGAAATGTACAGTGATTCAATGTCGAAATGTCCTTCACGCGAGTAGATTTCTTCGAGAATGGCGAAACGTTCGGGAGTTTTCCGGTGTCCGTTTTTCTCTAGATATTCGGTGAACATGTTCTTTACAGTCTCTCTGGTCCTCGGACTATTCATATTAAAACTAATTAAAAATAAAGCCCAAAAATAGGAATTTTTTTAAAATAGTTTAGACTAAATAAAAATTAATCCTCGATTTTTTCCATTCGTTCAATGTTGTCTACTCCCTTGATTTTCATTAATCGAGCGATGAGATTGTTTAAGTCGTCGACGTTATGGATATATAAAAAGAGCTCACCTTCGAAGATTCCATCATGGGTGTCGAACATAACTGTTCGCATGTTGATGTTGTTAAGTTTGGAAATGATATTGGTGATCTCACTGACGATACCGACCCGGTCGAACCCGTTTAATTTTAGGCGGGTAAGGTAAGAACGTTTCTTGAACTTGGTCCATTCGGCGGTGATGATGCGGTCTCCTTGCTGCGACATTAATTTGTTCGCAGCCGGACAATTTCGTTTGTGTATAACAACATGGTTATTAGAGGTAAGATAGCCCAGAACATTGTCTCCGGGAATGGGCTGACAACATTTAGCCAACGAGTAGTTGGTCTCTTCCGGGTTTTCTTTCAAAATAAAGGTCGTCTTCTTATCTATTTTCTTATCCGGAAGTTCCAAATCCAATTCGTCATCTGCGTTCTTTTTACCGAACGATAAGTTCCAGTATCGGGCAAGTTTATTTTGACGTCTGGTCTTCAGGATATTTGCAATGTCTTCAATATCGATAAAGCCCATGCCAACCTGTGCGTACAATTGATCTTTGTTGGAAAGATTATAGTAGGCCGTTAATTTTTTCAGGGTATCTGAAGTTGGCTTGATGTTAAATTCTTTCAGCTTTTCCTCGATCAAGTCCCGGCCTTGCTCAAAGTGATGTTTTTTATTGGTTTTAAAAGCTTGTTTGACTTTCGATTTGGCCTTCGCTGTTGTAATGAACTTCAGCCACTCGATATCGGGCTTTTGAGACTTGGACGTTAATATCTCGATTTGATCGCCGCTTTCAATGACGTGGCTCACCGGCACTAACTTGTGATTAATTTTCGCCCCGATACAGTGGTTTCCCAGGTCGGTGTGAATTTCGTATGCAAAATCGATAACGGTAGCACCTTTCGGCAGGTTGACCATTTTCCCTTTTGGCGTGAAAATAACGATCTCTGATGAGTAGAGATTCATCTTAAACTCGTCGAGAAATTCCAGCGCATCGGACTCTGGATTTTGAAGCAACTCCCTGATTTTCTCGAGCCAACGGTCTAATTCGGTTTCAGGCGATAGTTCTCCTTTATATTTGTAATGAGCTGCAAATCCGCGTTCTGCAATTGCATCCATTCTTTCCGTGCGAATTTGCACTTCAACCCATTTCCCGGCAGGCCCCATAACAGTAACATGCAGTGCTTCGTAACCGTTTGCTTTTGGAATGGTTATCCAGTCCCGAATTCGATCCGGTTTAGGCTTGTAAATGTCTGTTATTAATGAGAGAATGTCGAATGACTGTCTTTTTTCGGAAACATTTTCCTTCGGGGTGAATACAATCCGAATCGCCAGCAAGTCGTAAATTTCATCGAAGGAGACTCCCTTGGTCTGCATTTTATTCCAAATGGAATAAATTGATTTCAACCGGCCAGAGATGTTGAACTGAATCCCTTCGCTGCTCAGCTCTTCCTTTATCGGTTTGATGAATTGATTAACCAGGTAGTCCCGTCTTTCTTTTTGGCTGTGGAGCCTAAACTTAATTAAGTTGTAGGTTTCGGGTTGCTTGTACTTCAAGCTTAAGTCTTCGAGCTCGGTTTTTATCGCATACAATCCAAGACGGTGAGCCAGAGGTGCAAAAATATAGAGCGTTTCAGCAGCTATTTTCAGTTGTTTGTGCGGAGCCATGCTTTCCAACGTTCGCATGTTATGCAGGCGGTCGGCAAGCTTGATCAAAATTACACGAACATCGTCCGATAGTGTCATTAACATTTTGCGGAAGTTCGTGGCTTGTTTCGAGTCGTGCTGAGCGGTAAACTCATCGGAAAGTTTGGTTAAGCCATCCACAATACGGGCTACTTTGGCACCAAACAGATTTTCCATGTCTGTGAGCGTGTAGTCGGTGTCTTCAACAACATCGTGTAAAATAGCTGCGATGATCGAAGTTACACCAAGGCCTATTTCGCTGGAAACGATGTTGGCAACGGCAATCGGGTGGATGATATAAGGTTCTCCGGACTTGCGCTTAACTCCGGCGTGGGCATTGTTGGCAAATTCAAAAGCCTTTCGAATGCGTTCTCTCCCTTCTTCTGAAATACGCTGATCAAACGAACGATACAAGTCGTCGTAGTAATCGGCGATGAGTCGCTGGTCTGCTTTTGTCTGTAATTTGCTAATCCCTTCCTCCATAAAATTGCTCCGGAAAATTTATTGTAATGGGTAAATATATATTTTTAACCTACATGGAGGTTTTAAATGCTTAAGGTACTTTATGAAAATTCACCAATCTTTAATATGAATAAACGTTTTACCCAGCTGTATTTGTTCAAAAACGAAAGCGATAATTAATTACTCGAAATAAATGCTCAGGCTTTTGTCGGAATGTTTTCGGCGACCTGCATAAATGCTTTGACCATATTTTCCCATGAGAACTTCTTCTTTTCTTCTTTAATGTTTACTTCGAATGTCGATTTTCGGTTATTTGCATAAAAGTCAACCAGGGCATCGGCAATTTCCAGTTCATTGGGTTCGGTAACATAGCCAATCACATTATGGGGGATAATCTCAGCAAGGCCTCCTACATTTGTTACCAGCATCGGTTTCTCAAAATGGTAGCCAATTTGGGTAACACCACTTTGGGTGGCGCTTTTGTATGGTTGAACAACAATATCGCATGCTCCAAAGTAGCGGGTGACATGTTTTTCAGCGATGAACTCTGTCCGAAGAATAACGCGATCTGTCAGCTGTAGCTTTTTGATCAGTTCGAGGTATGGTTCCGGTTTGGTGTAAAACTCGCCGGCTACGATCAATTTTACCGGGTAATTTTTTAGCCGCTTGTCGGCAAAGGCTTTCAACAGCAGATCAAGTCCTTTGTATTCCCGAATAAATCCGAAGAATAAAAGATAATTTGTGTCTCGATCGAGTCCGAGTAGGCTTTTAGCTTCCAAAATATCAGTTTTTGGACCGTAGTTGTCGTACAAAGGGTGAGAACACAAGGCACGTGGCAATCCGTCGTGGAACTGGTCAATATCGTCTAAAACAGACTGAGACATGGCAACCATTCCATCAATGCTATTCATGAAATAATTGGTCAGGAGTTGGTCGCCGGGGCGTTTTTCGTGGGGAATGATATTGTCGGCCAGGCAGATGACCTTGGTGTGCTTATTTGATCGAACCAAGCGGCAAATACTCCCTAATGCCGGTGCCATAAAAGGCAACCAGTAGCGGATCATTAAAATGTCCGGTTTCTCTTTTTTGATACGCTTTCCGACGCTAAGCCAGTTAACAGGGTTGATTGAGTTGACGGTTCGCTGAATCGAAAGGTGATCCGGTTCCGGACCATCGACATATTGCGTTTTGCCCGGAAATAGCAAATTGGGGTATTGCAGGGTGAAGGTTTCTATGGACACCTGATGCCCCTGAGTCAGAAACTCCTTTGCCAGGCGTTCGTTGTAACTTGCCAAACCTCCCCGATACGGATATGCCGGCCCGATAATTTTAATGGTTTTTGATACAGTCATTGTTGAAATCTTTCTCGGAGTAAATTTGCAACATGTTTATCAATTGGGAAAGTAAATTCCTCGGGATTTAATTTTTCAATTGACAGCCACCTGAATGATTGATTTCCATTCTGTCCGGGTTCAAAATCGAATGCCTTGTTGCTGATTTTGAAATTGACCGGTTCTTGTAGCTTTGCAAGGTAATAGATGCTGATGAGTTGGTGATCATCGAAGTACAACGCTTGTTGGAAAAATTCGGTGGTGTAAAAATGCTCAATATCGACGATTTCCTGTTGGCACTCCTCACGCATTTCCCGACGCAAACAATCAATTGTTCCTTCGCCAAAATCCAATCCACCTCCCGGAAATTTGGTCATGGAGGTGTCCAGCTGAAATTCGTCAGTGACAAGGACTTCGTTGTTATCGTTCAACAAAAGTCCGTAAACACGAATATTGAAATGCTTAATTGGTTTGTTGGTCATCCCTGCAATTTTGTTCTTCAATGAAACGAATGATTGCTTCAGCTTGTTCTGGATTGAACCAGTTAATTTCAGAATCGCGGCGGAACCAGCTTAATTGCTTTTTGGCATAGCGGCGTGAATTCCGTTTGATCAATTCTATGGCTTTATCCCGATCAATTTCTCCTTCAAAAAAGGCGAATAATTCTTTATACCCAACTGTGTTTAACGAGTTTAAATGATGAAATTCGAATACGCTTCGAGCTTCTTCTTCAAGCCCCATTTCCATCATTTTGTCTACCCGCAGGTTGATCCGATCGTAAAGTTCTTCACGATCACGAGTCAGGCCTATTTTTATAATTCGAAACGGGCGCTCTTTTTTCTGCTCCGTACGCATCGAAGAATAGGCTCTTCCGCTTGTCAGGCAGATTTCGAGGGCATGTAAAATTCGTTTGGGATTTTTCAGATCAACTTTATCGTAGTATGCCGGGTCGAGTTGTTTCAATTGCAAACGCATGTGTTCCAGTCCTTTTTCTTTAAATTCCTGAACCAGTTGTGTGCGAACTTGGGGATCTGTATCCGGGATGTCGTCAATGCCATTGCAAAGGGTATCAATGTATAACATGGATCCTCCGGTCACGACTAGAGTGTCCTTTGAATTGAAACGATCCTCAATTATTGCGAGTGCTTCTTTTTCGAACAGGGCAGCGCTGTAATAATCCTGTATCGAGTGATGGTGAATGAGGTGGTGTGTTACCTTATTTAGATCTTCGGAGGGAGGAACAGCAGTTCCGATGGACAGCTCTTTGTAGATTTGCCGGGAATCGGCAGAGATAATTTCGGTGTTGAAGTGTTGTGCAATTTGAATGGATAAATCGCTTTTGCCGATACCTGTTGGCCCCAATACAACAATTACTGTCTTGCTCATTTAATTTTTCTTGGAGCGCAAAGGTAGAGCTTTTTATGAAAAAAAGGAGGGCTAAAGCCCTCCTGTGAGATCCTCCATTTCACCAAAAATTTCGGTATAATCATCCAGATCACCATAATCCAGACATTCTTCCTGGTTTTTTACTTCTGACTCCTGCGTCAAGAGTTCTTCCTCTTCTAACAATTGAGAAGGAGCGTTACCCTTTTTGAAGGTAACGGAAGGTTCTGATAGACTTTTTCCCATAAAAATTAGCGTTAATTCAATAAAAAATAATCTGTCCATGAAAAAATCGAAAACATAAAGCATTTTCTGATTTTCGTGATTCAATAGCGCTTGAAGTGGAGTTCGTTTCATGATGAATTGATTTATTCCATCAAACCCCAAATCAAGTTGAGTTATTTCTATTTGCCTTCCGCATTTGGTTCCCGCAATAAAAAAAGATGCTAATTGATCGGGATTGAATCCACATGCTTGCTGAATGCAAATATGAAGATCAGCAAATGTGTGCTTGCCGTCGAGCTCGACGATAAGTATATAATCTGGTATTTCAGTGGTTGTAATTTTGAACTGGTAGACCATTTGTTTTAATTGTAATTTGAAAGTTTCTTGTCAGTTTATCTTTCATTTTTGCACACAGCTGAGTTTAACGCTGATGGTTTTAAAAAGGTTAGGTAATAAATGTTAAAAAATATTAACTCGGATTATTGTAGGTTTAACAGTTTGGTAATGCGTTTGTTATGTGTTTGTTTTTTATCAACAAATTGCGTTGAATAGCTGATTTTCGTTATCATATACTTCCGGCGGACTCCAATTTTACCTGACAGAATGACCGTTGTTCATTGCATTTTAAACTGTATTCTAGTGGCTATTTCCCAATTTTGTAATTACTTTCGCAAGTGTTCGTTTTGGCTATTACGTATTTGTTTTGAACGTATTTAACTTTAGCTCGACAGTTTATGCGATTTAGTACACTCTTCTACGAAAACCTTCGAATAGCACTTCATTCGATTCGGGCAAACTTGCTGCGGACGATTCTTACAGTGCTAATCATTGCTGTTGGAATTACGGCCTTGGTTGGCATTTTAACAGCGATCGACTCTATTAAAGGTTCTATAACGAAAGAATTCACGTTTATGGGAGCGAATACTTTTACCATTACTTCGAGGGGGATGCGGATTCAGGTAGGGAATAATCGAATCCGGACTAAAAATTACAGCTATATTAACTATTACCAGGCGAGAGAATTTAAGGAACGTTTCGATTTTCCTGCTTTAACGTCAATTTCGGTTAGAGGTAGTGGAACGGCAACAGTAAAATTCGGTAATAAGAAATCGAATCCGAATGTTTCGGTAACTGGCGTTGATGAAAATTATATCTATACGTCAGGGTTTGAACTTGAAAAAGGGCGGAATATATCGAAGCAGGATTTAGATGCCGGGTTAAACGTTGCTCTTATTGGCGATGGTTTGGTCAGGCGGTTATTTGATAAGAATGAAGATCCGGTTGGCAAAGAGATTCGTGTGGGTGGCGGACGTTATCTGGTGGTTGGTACATTGGCAGCAAAAGGCGGTGGTTTTGGCGGTGGGGGAGATGAGATGTGTTTGTTGCCTTACTCCAATGTTCGTTCGTATTTTTCGCGCCCTCAAATGAATTTTAACGTTCAGGTGAAATGCGACGATCCGAGGCTGCTCGAAGCAGCGATTGGTGAAAGTGAGGGTTTGTTTCGGATTATCCGGGGCTTAAATCCGCAGGATGAATCTGATTTCAATATCGATAAAAGTGATAATCTGGTACAAATGCTACTCGATAATATTGGCAAAATTACAATGGTTGCTACAGTTATTGGCTTTATTACCTTGTTAGGCGCTGCCATCGGTTTAATGAATATCATGCTGGTCTCGGTTACAGAACGTACCAGAGAGATTGGAGTACGCAAAGCGATTGGCGCCAACGCCCGATTAATTCGTCAGCAATTTCTGATCGAAGCCGTGGTGATTGGCCAAATTGGTGGCGCTTTAGGGATTGTCTTAGGGATATTAACCGGTAATATTGTGTCTGTTTTTATCGGAAGTAATTTTATTGTGCCTTGGTTTTGGATCTTCAGTGGCGTGTTGATTTGTTTCGGTGTAGGCATTGTTTCCGGCTATTATCCGGCTCAAAAGGCTTCTCGTCTCGATCCTATAGAGAGTTTGCGTTATGAATAAAGGAGTGGTTTGCTGCGGTTGCTTCGGCAGTGCACTATTTTAGTCTTACCTGTTTCGGGTTTTCCCTTTGGTTTTTGAGTCAAAATGTCGAGCTTCTTTGTGCGCGGAAATATCTGGCGGGGGATATTTCCATTGTTGGGTTATTTTGTTTTTCAATATAAATACGAGAGTTGATTGATGTTTTTATAAAAAAGAAAGGGCACCCGATTGGATGCCCTTTAATATTATATCTGGTTTCAGAATTATTTTACTGAATCCATGTATTGGATCAATTCGCAAACTTTTGCAGAGTAACCCATTTCGTTGTCATACCAAGAAACAACTTTTACGAAGTTTGGAGACAATGAGATACCAGCACCAGCGTCGAAGATAGAAGTACGAGTGTCACCAACGAAGTCGTTAGAAACAACTTGATCTTCAGTATAACCCAAGATACCTTTCAAAGGACCTTCAGAAGCAGCTTTCATTGCAGCGCAAATTTCAGCGTAAGAAGCACCTTTTTCCAAACGAGCAGTCAAGTCAACTACAGAAACGTCGGGAGTAGGAACACGGAAAGCCATACCAGTTAATTTACCGTTCAGCTCAGGAATTACTTTACCTACAGCTTTAGCAGCACCAGTTGAAGAAGGGATGATGTTTTGACCAGCTCCACGACCACCTCTCCAGTCTTTCATAGAAGGACCGTCAACAGTTTTTTGTGTTGCAGTAGTTGCGTGAACAGTAGTCATCAAACCTTCAACGATACCGAAGTTATCATTCAATACTTTAGCGATAGGAGCCAAGCAGTTTGTAGTACAAGAAGCGTTTGATACAAAGTTCATGTCGTTAGAGTAAGCAGTGTGGTTAACACCCATAACGAACATAGGAGTATCGTCTTTAGAAGGAGCAGACATGATCACTTTTTTAGCACCAGCGTCGATGTGACCTTGAGCTTTTCCTTTTTCCAGGAACAAACCAGTTGATTCAACAACGTAGTCAGCACCAACAGCACCCCAGTTAATGTCAGCAGGGTTTCTTTCAGCAGTAACGCGGATTTCGTCACCGTTTACAACAAGTTTACCATCTTTTACTTCAACAGTACCTTGGAAAATACCGTGAGTAGAATCGTATTTTAACATGTAAGCCATGTATTCAACATCGATCAAGTCGTTGATAGCAACTACTTGGATAGTACCTTTTGCGACAGCTTGACGGAAAACAAAACGACCGATACGACCGAATCCGTTAATGCCGATTTTAATTTTTGACATAGTTGAAAGTTTAATAATTAATGAAAGATTATTCTTTGATTTATTAGCTCATTTTTTAAAAGCCACACAAAATAACGAACTAAATTCAACATGGTCAAGTTTTTTAATTTCCTTTTGCCCTTTTTAAGGCTCAGTTTAAAATTTAGTTAATGTTGGTGTGGACAGTTATTTTTGTACTTTGGTTAATTGTCTAATGTTTAATGAAGTAGCTGTTTTTTGCCTGTTTCTCTATTGCAGGACTATATATTAATAATATAAGAGGTGATATTGCGTCTGTTTTTGGTGATGGAACAAGGGGCCTGTTTCCTTAATACGGTGTTATATACCCGAAGAAGCGCTTTATGGTTACGTGTGGTGTTGTTTTAGGAAGACAACAGAACCAATTCAGAAATTTTCTAAATAGTTTTGGAGTCAAAGATGTGGGTTCAGAGTCTCGGATGAGATCGTTTCTTGCTGCGAAGAGCCCGAATTTTGCGCGTTTAGCACGATATTTAATCCTGTTTAGTTTAGTTTTTTAAACAAAAGATTGCAAATGAATAGGTGAAAGGTCTGTTTTGATAGCTGAAATGGTGTATTTGATCACCGCTTTTTAGGTATGTTAAATGGATATAATTATGTTTCGATTCGTGGTTTCCGAAGCGTTCTTTTCCAATGAAAATCTTCTGCTGTTGTGTTTTTGAGGTTGAAGAATAGGCTGGACATTCGCAAGTTTTACATCCGGAGTATAGAATTGAAATTAGAAATAGAAACAAGAACGCTTTAGCCTCTTTTTTTGTGATTGTTTGTTTGATGATATGTCGATTTGTTGTTCTTTCTGATTGCATAATGTCTCAGATAATTAATGTGTTATGAGTTATTTTGTTTTGCGAGGCCTTGCATTTCCAATGATTATGTTTGTTTTATCATTGGGCCACAAGTTGTCATAAAATTAAACTACCAAATAGTAAAGTTTATTGCTACCCTTCACGTAAATTTTTATCCTGATTTGACTTTGTTGATCCCATGTCTCTATTTGTTATTACATAATGAAAATTATATATAAATAATTTGAAATTTAGATGAAACGCCTTTATTCGTAAGGGTTACAGGAGGTGAATTTATAAAAAATGTCATCAAAAATTAGTTGAAAACTATTGTTTGTTGAACAGAAATGTTTTAGGTTTGTATGAGTTTGACTATAGTGCGTAGCTTTCAACCTAAGCAAGTTGGAGCTGAGATTTTATAAACCTATTTAATTTTTCACCTTTTCCGGAGTAATATTAAATTGAATATTATGAAGAGAAACTCTACCTGGTATATTCATAAGACCATTTTTGTTCTTGTGCTTGCGATTTGGGCATATACAGTTGAAGCCCAGGATGCTGTTGTCAATATCGACGATAGTTCTCTTGCCGGGACTTCTCAAATTGATCCGGGCGTGCTTAATTCTAATGGGGTTGCGTTGAGTAATTCAACTGGAACAGATGTTTATAATTTCCAATTTCAGACTGCTGCCGACGATGTTACTTTCCAGCCGGATAACGGCGACGCAGCAACACCAACTTTAGTTCCAGCCGATCAAGCATTCCAAATAACGTTTAATGGACCGTTGTATACATTTGTATCAGATGCTCAGTTTAATAACATTGCTATCGATGCAGACTACGAAGACTATCTTCAAAACTGTTTTAGTTTGGTCAAGGTGGTTGATGGAAGCGATATAACTTATACAGCTACTGTCGATAGCTGGTCGTCATCTTCAACTGTAATTTCCATTACTCCTGATACACCGCTGGAAAGTGATACCGAATACAATTTAATTATTTTGGATGACAAGATGCAGTATGGCGTTGCAAACCAGCAACCCTTGGGTGATAACAATGGAACCACTGATATTTACGATCAGAATAATTACATCACAGCAGATACATCAGCGCCAATGCTGGATGCAGATGCAGATGCCGGACCGTGGGAAGATGGATACTATGTAGGCGCGGGCGAAACTATTCTGAACGACGATTATTTGAAACTTGATTTTACCGAACCAGTTATGGCTGGAGCCGGTGAGATTCTGGTTTACACATGGAATGGTATTTTGGTCAAGACCATCGATGCCAGTACCCTCGCGACAGATCCGTCGGATGATTCGATTATCATTCTGACAGACGTAGCTGGCTTAGAGGTCGGTGAAGATTACTATGTGATTGTTGAACCGGGAGCCATAACAGATTTGTCAGGTAATGGCTTTGCAGGGGTTGATGAAGAGGATGACTGGTATTTTACCGTGGAAGAAGATCAGATTCCGGATGTAATTAGTTATAGCCCAACAGGGGCCAACATTTCTGTAACACCCGATTTGATGATTGAATTTGACCTGCCTGTGGTTTTGAGCAGTGCCGGTACTGTAAATATTTACCTGGCTGATGGAACGCTGGTCCAAACATTGGATGTGGTTGCCGACGCCATGTACTTTTCGATGATTGGAAACAAGGTCTATATTGACATTGACGATCTGAATGAATCTACAACATATAAAGTGTCGGTTGATGCCGGTACCTTTGAGTCTTCTGTGGGAGAACCTTCGGCAGCGATCTCTTCAGACGACTGGCAGTTTGAGACTGAGTCGAACCAAGAGTTGTTGTTGGTTAGCCTGACTCCTGTCGATAACTCGGTGGACGTGCCGTTGGATCAGGTTTACCAAATGGAGTTTAACCAGGATGTTCAAGCTGGAACAGGTATTTTGGAACTGCATGAAGCAGATGGCGCAAACACAACGATTGCCTCATTCGACGCCGGAGACACCAAAGTTTCTATTTCAGGAAGTACTGTTTCGGTGAACTTAACCGGCTTGACAGAAGAAGGAAAAGAATATTACATTATTGTCTATCCTGACTTTGTTCAAAACACATCGGCTACTCCCGAATCGTTTGCAGGTATCTTAAAGGTTTTCAACTGGAACTTTACGATTGTAAGTGAGCAAGTAGCTCCGGAAGTTTTATTGTTGTCTCCCGATGAAGAAACGATTGCAGACAACCACCCTAATTTAGTGATGACTTTTAACGAAGCAGTTGAATTATCTTCAGCTGGTGGAAACGCTTATATCTACAAAGTAGGGGATACATCTCCTACGTTGACAATTCCTCTTACATCTGATATGTTTAATAATAATGAAGTGAATATTGTTTACGATGCCGCAGCTTTAGGCGGTGGCTTGGCAACTAGTTCAGATTATTATGTGCTGGTTGACAGCGGTGCCATTCAGGATGTGAGCGGGAATCCATTTGCCGGAATTTCGACTGAGAATGAATGGACATTCACAACCGGAAGCGATTACGCTTTGGGTATTGAAGATGAGTTGGCCAATGCGGACCAGTTTGTTGTTTATCCAAACCCATTTAGCGATGTGCTCTACATTAGCAATTATGAGCAAATCAACCGGCTTTTTATTACCAATGTTGTTGGTCAGCGGGTGAAAGAAATCACCAATCCAACAAACATGGTATCAACTTCAGACTTGCGCAATGGAATATATTTTATTACCCTCATGTTAGACGATGACGTAATAGTTAGTACGCAGAGAATTATCAAGCGCTAGGAATGCTAAGAGAGAAAGAAAGGGAGGTGCCACAGCCTCCCTTTTGTTTTTTATGCCGGTTGCTGTTTTTGTTTTCAGTTTTCAGACAAGCGCTTAACTTTGGGAGCTAAAAATATTACATGATGAAAACAATCTTTGAGCACCGCTCTATACGCAAGTATAAACCAACTCCCATACCCAACGATCTTTTACGCAAAATTCTGGAAGCCGGCACCCGGGCTTCAACCACCGGCAATATGCAATTGTACAGTGTTGTTGTTAGTCGCGACCAGGAACGAAAAGCAGCATTAGCGCCATTTCATTTCAACCAACCAATGGTGAAAGAGGCACCTGTTTTGCTAACGATCTGTGCCGACCTGAATCGTTTTAACCGGTGGTGTGAACTCCGGAATGCTGAAGCCGGTTACGATAACTTCTTGTGGATTTTGAATGCTCTGACGGATGCTTCCTTATTTGCACAAAATATTTGTTTGGCGGCTGAATCGGAAGGTTTGGGGATTTGCTACCTGGGAACTGCTTTGTATAATGCGCCCGAAATCAGTCAGGCTTTGGAACTGCCCAAAGGTGTAATTCCGGTTACAGCCATTACGGTCGGTTATCCGGATCAAAACCCACCGTTGACAGACAGGCTTCCGTTGGATGCGATCATTCACGACGAGAAGTACACTGCAAATACGGATGATCGGATTAATGAAATTTTTAGTGAGAAAGAAGCGTTGGAGAGTTCCGCTCAGTTTGTTGCTGAAAATAAGAAGGAAAATCTGGCGCAGGTGTTTACTGATATCCGATACAAAAAGGCTGATAACTTACATTTCTCGGCTAAGTTGCTGAAGTATCTGAAAGAACAGGGCTTTGAACTTTAAGCGGGATAGTATCCCGGATCATTGAAGCGCGAGTACAAAGAGACCTTTTCCAACAGCGTTGCAGCTCGCACCGGCTTTACGAGGTAATCGTTAGCCCCGTATTCCAGGCATCGGTTACGATCATTCTCCATATTACTGGTTGTAAAAACCATAATTGGAGTTTGCCGGGCTTGCAGGCGATCGAGCTGTCTGATGCGTAGCGTCGCTTCGGCACCGTCCATGATTGGCATCCACAAATCCATAATGATTAAGTCGTAGTTATTAAACTCGGCTTTCATTACTGCTTCTTCTCCATCATTGGCCGTGTCGATCACATGCGCACTGCGAAGCGACAGCTGGACAAACTTCTGATTAATTGGATTGTCATCCACTACTAGAATTTTCAAAGCGCTCCTGTTTTTAGAATTTACCTTTTTAAAAATAGGAATAATCAGAAGAAAAATAAGTTATTTTTGCTAACCGATAGTTCTGTTTAGATAGTTTGAATGTCGTGTTTGTATGAAGAAAATAATATATATAAAATATGAGTGACGATAAAAAAATCATTTTTTCCATGTATAAGGTAAGTAAAACTTACCCTCCGCAGAAACAAGTCATCAAAGACATCTCACTGTCCTTTTTTCTGGGTGCGAAAATTGGCATCATCGGGTTGAACGGCTCCGGTAAATCAACCTTGTTGAAGATCATTGCCGGATTGGAAAAATCATACCAGGGCGAAGTTGTTTTTTCACCGGGCTATTCTGTCGGATACCTGGAGCAGGAACCTCATTTGGATCCGACCAAAACAGTAAAGGAAATTGTTGAGGAAGGTGTTCAGGAGATTGTTGATGTGCTGAAGGCTTACGAAGAAGTCAACCTGAAATTTGGCGATCCCGATGTGTTGGAAGATCCCGACAAAATGGATGCTCTGATTAATGAGCAGGCGCAGTTGCAGGAAAAAATTGACCACTACGATGCCTGGAACCTCGATTCGAAACTGGAGCGGGCCATGGATGCACTGCGTTGTCCTCCGGGCGATCAGTTGGTGAAGGAGCTTTCCGGCGGAGAGCAACGTCGCGTGGCTTTGTGCCGCTTGTTGTTGAAAGCGCCGGATGTGTTGTTGCTCGATGAGCCAACCAACCACCTGGATGCCGAGTCGGTGCAATGGTTGGAGCTTCACTTGCAACAATATAAAGGAACCGTTATTTGTATCACCCACGACCGTTACTTCCTCGATAATGTTGCCGGCTGGATCCTTGAACTGGATCGCGGAGAAGGAATTCCGTGGAAAGGAAACTATTCGTCGTGGCTGGAGCAAAAATCAAAGCGCCTGGCTTTAGAGGAAAAGCAGCAATCGAAACGTCGCAAGACGCTGGAACGCGAGCTGGAATGGATTAAAATGGCTCCTAAAGCGCGGCACGCCAAAGCGAAGGCGCGTTTGAATGCCTACGATCAGTTGATGAACGAAGATGTGAAACAGAAAGAAGACAAGTTGGAGATTTACATTCCTAACGGTCCTCGTCTGGGACAGCATGTCATCGAAGCTCATGGCGTAACCAAGGCGTTTGGCGACCGGATTTTGTTTGAAAACCTGGATTTCGTGCTGCCGCCCAACGGTATTGTGGGGATTATCGGGCCGAACGGTGCCGGTAAGACCACCCTTTTCAAATTGATCATGAAACAGCTGCAGGCTGACAAGGGAACTTTCGATGTTGGCGAAACGGTGAAATTCGCTTATGTCGATCAATCGCATGCTGGTATCGATCCCAATAAATCCGTTTTTGAGGTGATCTCGGGTGGTAACGACCTGATCGCAATGGGCGGACGCCAGGTGAATGCACGGGCTTACGTGTCGCGCTTCAACTTTACCGGATCGGATCAGGAGAAAAAGTGTGGCATCCTGTCGGGTGGTGAGCGTAACCGCCTGCACCTGGCTATGGCGCTGAAAGAAGAAGGGAACGTATTGCTGCTCGATGAGCCGACCAACGATATCGACGTGAATACGTTGCGTGCACTCGAGGAAGGTTTGGAAGCTTTTGCCGGCTGTGCTGTGGTTATTTCCCACGACCGCTGGTTTCTCGACCGTATTGCGACACACATTCTGGCCTTCGAAGGCGATTCAAGCGTTTATTATTTCGAGGGAAGTTACTCGGAGTACGAAGAGAATAAGAAGAAACGTTTGGGCGATGAAGGTCCACACAGGATAAAATACAAGAAATTAGTTGAATAAAACAGTTGAATGGCTGCCCGAAAAGGTGGCCATTCTTTTTTGCTCTGTTGCCCGGCGGCAGGATCAAACCGGTTCGTGGTGAAGGCTGTCGCCCGGCAGCAGGATCAAACCGATTCGTTGGGGGAGGCTGTTGTCCGGCAGCAGGGTCAAACCGGTTCGTGGAGAAGGCTGTTGCCCGGCAGCAAGGTCAAACCGGTTCGTGGAGAAGGCTGTCAGCCCGACAGCAGGATCAAACCGATTCGTTGGGGGAGGCTGTTGTCCGGCAGCAAGGTCAAACTGGTTCGTGGAGAAGGTCGTCAGCCGTTGGCTTAATAGTTTGTTTAATATTTTTGACAAAATTTTGCAATTCGATCACTTAAATTTGAAGGTGTTTTAGAAAAGCAGAGTTGAATCATTGCAAAAACGTGCTACCATGAAAAAGTCAGTTTCTCTTTTGATCCTGCTGCTTGCCGGTCTGATGGTGCAAGCGCAAACTGAAAAAAAGACAACACAACCCGATGAGCAGTCGAAGGTAACCCGCGAGTACGACGAGAGCGGGAACCTGATTCGGTTCGATTCGACCTACGTGAAGAGCTGGTCGTCTGATTCAACCATGAATCAGGCAGATCTGGAGCAACTGCAAAAACAGATGGAGGAAATGTTTAAGGGTTCGTTCGGTGACGACTCGGACAGTTTTTTCGGTGATCCTTTTCCCGGTTCGGCAAAGGAATTTTTCAAACAGTTCGATCAGCAGTACGACGACAGTACGAAGGCGATGCCTGGGTTTCAGAACTCATTTCCCGATCTGGAAGAACTACACCAACAGATGATGCAGCATTTTGGCCAGTTTTTCCAGAGCGATTCCATCCAAATACGCAGCGATTCGGTTCCGGATTTTAAGTTCGACTTTTTTGGTGACCCCAAAGAGTTTGAAAAGATTCAGAAAGAATTTGAGCAGCACTTTGAGCAGTTCCGAAAGCCACAAAACCAGTCGGGGCAGTCGAACGATGTGCAAGGGGCAATGTGACTTTGCAAAATAGGCCGGAGACGATTTACCGGCCTGCTTCGCCTGAGAACATACCGGTGTTGTCCCGACCTGTAGGGCAGCGGGCCGGACTTGCGCGCCCATGGAAACGAACCCGGATGCCGGACGAACTTCGGCAGCGGAACGAGGCTTCCTTGAAAATCAGTTTTCCTGCAACAGGTCAATTGTTAATCACCTAAAAACAAGCAGTTCCGGTTACTGCGGAAATTTATTCCTAAAAAAAAGCGGGTTCAGACAACAGGTATTCCTGCGCTGTTGTTATTTTCGCCTTTGTATTCGGTTCTTATTGATTAAAAAGGAATCCTGTGAAAATCAGGAACTATCCCCGTAGCTGTAAGTTCCATCATCAGTTTTATCACTACTGCCACTGTTCTTTTGTAACCGAACGGGAAGGCGATAAAACCGGAGCAAGTCAGAAGACCTGCCGAATACAAGATATCGTAGCTTTCGGGAGAAAAGCGAAAGATCAATTACTTCTGTAACGATTCTTTTCGATCCCCCGCAGGTTATCATTTGCTAAAACAGTTGGATGAACCACATCCTTATCATTAAACAAAATTTACATGAAACGTTTAACAATTGCTTTCTTGTCTCTTTTTCTTTTCGTTGGGGTTCAGGTGAATGCCCATGTCCCGTTTTTAAAGCCCAATCAGTTTATTGTCCTCCACAATCGTTTACAGATTGAATCGTCGTTCACCGAATTTCCGTTTCAGGCCGACTTTGCCATGGATTCTCCCTGTTTCTCGATGATTGAACCGGGAGGCGGGCAAACCATCCTGCAGCCAACAGCAAAAACCCGTGTTGCCAATTACCTGGAACCAAGGCTGGCTGGCGATGGAACCTATCGAATTAATGCCGGAGTAAGAAAAGGGCCCAAGTACAAAGCACTGGAAACGCCTGACGGCAAGCTTTATTTTTCTGATGACATGCAGAAACACCAGGGGAGGGCAACTTCGCTTCAGTATTACAGCAGCGCCGATACTTACCTGGCTAAGGGACAGCCCGACTATAAACCACAGTTGATGGAAAAAGGAATTGAAATCATTCCCTTATCGTCACCCAACGCCATTCAGGTGAAGGATGAAAGCTCGTTTCGGGTTTATCAGGATGGAAAGCCTGTCGCCAATGCCCGCGTGGTTGTGGTGTACGACAACGAACATTACGACAAACACCGGATTGGAGACCTTTATGATGTTGAAAATACCCGGGAGAGTACCCTTAATGCCAATGCTGACGGGGTTTTTACGTTTAGTCCTAAAAAAGCCGGCTTGGTTCTGCTGTTTGTTACCGTTCATACCAAAATAGACGATACGCTTTGGGAAAGCTATAATAGCTCGCTTTCATTGGAGGTGAACTTGCCGGGAGCATAAAATCAGCTTGCTGAAGAGGCATGGCGCTTCTTCAATCGCGTGGCTGCTCCGTCCGGCCTCTGCAGAAGCCGGACGAAATCCTCTGTTCAATTATTTCCGTATACCCGAATTAATAATGTTGGGAGTTTCTAAAACGATTAAATTGAATTGATATGGACAACACTGATTTTGATACCCTTTCTCAAGCGATAAATGCGCTGACTAAAGCCGGGTATAAAGAGGATTTTACAGCAGGCGACACGAAGATTATCGCTAGTATCTCGAAAAAGGAATACCTGCCGGTTGATCTCGAAATTGTCAGTTTCTACCGATTTGATGGTATGACGGATCCCCAGGACGATGCGATCGTTTTTGCAATCGAAGCGACGGATGGCCTAAAAGGAACCTTGGTGATGTCGTATAGCGCGAGTCACGGGCAGAATGTCGACCTGATCTCCCAAATACGCGGGGTTAAACGGTAGGCAGAAGTTAACCGAATTAGCGTGGGATGTGGCTTATCCATTGGTGCTCTACGCCCCATGTTTTATTCGGGTTAGGTCCGGTTTCAATAACTAACTTGCCTCCTACTGATAGTTCTGCCTGTGTCAGCCAGTTGCGCATGAGCGGCTTTCCGTTCAGGCTGGCTTTTTGAATGTAGCAATTGTCTTTCTCGTAATTTTTCACTTCGATGGTGAAACGCTTGCCATTGCCGAAATCAATATTGATCGTTTTGAAGATAGGTGCGGTCAAATAGTAGATCGGGTCGCCGATGTTTGCTGGCGACAATCCCATGCTACGCATCACAAACCAGGATGACATGGTGCCGGCATCGTCGTCCATTGTTCGCAAGTATGCCCGTGGTTTATTTTTATAAATTCGCCCGATGTAGGGATTGATGCCTTTGCTGTTGTCATTGAAGTAGCATTGTACAACAGTGTCGAGTAGCAGTTCGCGGAACAGTTTCTGCGATTTCCAGGGTTCTTTCGTCGCATTGTACATGCCCGGAACCTGCAAGTCGGGCTGGTTGGCGTGGTTGTAATTGTTCTTATCGAAGAAGCGGTCGAGTTGGCTGATAAATTCAATTTCACCTCCGGCCAGTTCTTTTAGCCCGGCCAGGTCGAAAGGCACAAACCACCTGTATTGCCAAATAGTTCCCTGGTAAAGGCCGCGAGCCTGCATCCGGTCTACATCATCTTTGCTCAGGTCGGAAAAGTCTTTTTGCCAGTATCTTTTGTAGTCGAGTGCTTTGTCCCGGTATTTCTGGCTTAAAACTGTGTCGCCGGTAACTTTCAGAATCGCGGATAAAGCCCAGCAGTCGTAGGACGACTCCAACGCTTTGTCGGGGGATCCATAATCCAGGGTTTCAGCTTCTGCGATCAACTGATTTTTAATTTCATTGAAGGGCACATCATATCCCTTATTCCAGGCATCGAGCAGAACAACCATGGCGTGCTCGGTACGAACCGTGGGAGAGGGCTCATGCATGGTTGCCCAGTTCTTTTTGCCATAAGGGTACAAGTTGGCGATCGACTTGGCAATGTCGTCAAACTGGTCGGGATAAAGTAGTGACAGCATGGGGAGCTGTTCGCGGTAGTTGTCCCAAATGGCCCAGCCGTTGTAAATAGGCGTTGGGCTTTGCTGAATGCTGCCATTAATCGCACGGTAAACGCCGTCGTCTTCCGACACCCGGTAGGGGGCCTGCAAGCCGCGGTATAAGAGTGAGTAAAACAAATCAACCCGGTCTTTCTCGCCTTCCACCTGAACATGGGATAGCAGCTTTTCCCATTGCTCGTTTGCGTCAGTTCTAACTTTATTGAAATCAGCGTCGGTGATTTGGGCTTGTGCATATTCGCAGCTAACTGATGAAAAACCGATACGTGCATCCAGCTCCTCTGTGCCGTTGCCTTTTACCCGGAATTGGTGTTCCGAAATTGAATCTATACCTGCAGATCCGGGAATCTGCAGATAATAATAGATCCGATAAACGCCGGCACTGCACGTTGTTTGTGTGTCGATCCATCCGCTGATGGCGTCTTTTGTAAGCTGGTGTTCCTCGGCTACAAAACGGCGGGGCTGTGTAAACGAAAGGTCGACAAACAGGCCATTTTTAGATTCGGGAAAATGATAGTGATGTTGGCCGTAATTGTGTGCAACGGTCATTTCAGCCTGAATCCCGTTTTCAAAATCCACGGCATAATAACCGGGAGTGGCCTGCTGGTTCTTACGGATTAGTGAAGTATTCCCGTCGTCATTTAAAATTGGCTTGATCAGAATATTACCTCCGGCACCGGTACATCCAACCCCTTCGAGGTGCGTGTGCACAAATCCCTCGTATTTTTTCGCATAGTACTCGTAGCCGGTATGCGTGTGCGGCGTGGTAATTGGCCCAATACTGAGCATGCTAAACGGGTACGAGGCGGAAGGCGACATCTGCCCATGGTCGCCCGAAGTTCCAAGGAATACATTGACGTGGTCGGTTAAAGACGCGGCCTTCGATTGACCAGAACTATTTTGCTCGCACGAAGTTGAAAGACTTACGGAAAGGATCAGATAGAGTATTTTACCTTCCCTGAATCTAGAAAAAAACTTGAACATGGCTTTATTTTTTCTGTCAGCCATTTGGGGCTGAGTTAAACATTTAGTGCATAATCTGAAAAAGAATCATCCTTTGTCTATCATGGACAAAGGATGGTTCTTATAGATCTAATACAATTAACCGAATTGATGTTCGCACAATCATTGGGCATTTTTTCATATTTCAATAAAATCCAATGTGGCTTTTGGTTTCTCTGTTAAGAGTTGATGGGTTTTTTATGGATCCAGCGGATCTTTGTTGTCGATAAAAAGCGATTCTCTTGTTGGTACAAACTCAACATCATTCCTACTCAGCCGGTCTTTGGAGATGTAGGGCATGTAACCCAGTTCCTCGGCACAGCGTTTCTGAAAATACTCGTGGGTAATGTAAAAACTCTGATCGACTGTTGTCGTACAAAGCGCTTTTTTAGTCATCGGAATCCCGTACTTTTCAATCAAACGGGCGGCATTCCTGAAGTTTGTTGTGGTGTGTCGCGCATGAGGTTCAATGATCAATGCTGACTCCGGAATTTTGTAGCGGTACATCAGTACCTTTTTCATTTCTGTAGCTTCGCAAAAGGGGGTTTGAAACGGGTGAACATATCCGCCGGACAGAATAATTAATGGGGCCAATCCTTTGAAATAGCGATCAGCAGCCAGTTTGCAGCGCATCATCCCCAGTGGGCTTAGATCCACTCCTTCTTCTTCGGGGCCGTGTCCGGGAACAAGAATGACTGAATAAGGATATTCATCCCAGTTTGTTGCTTTGATTTGAGCGACAGCTTTCGCGTTTTCGCCGTATTCCATGGGCTCAAACCGGGCAGCTTCATCCCGCTTGTTGATTTCGAGCAACCACAAAGCGAACGAAAGAGAAGGCTGGTAAAACACGTTCAGGGTATCCAGTTCGTCGGCCTGATTCAAAGCTGTTATATGAATGACTTTCCGGTAATAATCGCTGCTAACTTCATAGCTAACCGAGTCTATAAAGGAATAACGGGTTTTTTCGGCCAGCGCGTAGGTGTTGATCAGCTGATTGACGCCGGCGATTTCCCGTTTGAATGTTTCAACGATGAGCTGCCGGTCACTTATGGTGCTGTCGATTGCAAAGTATTTTTCAGCACGCATTTTTTTCAGGATTTCAGGCATGAAATCGAGTTCCGATAGCGAGGCGAGTTCTGCATTCGCTGTCGCCAACTCTTGTTCGTTTATTTTGAATGGAGCCACAATAAATTCGTTGGGTTTAGGTTCCATTCTTCCATTCAAGGCAACGCTGTCCTTGATCTCTTGTTTTTTCGCCAGGAGCAATTCTTTCAACGCTTCGTTTTGCTCCATCCAGTTTTTTAGTTCGGGTGTCTCCAATGCCATTTGTAAAAACGGAAATATTTTTTCTGACAGAATTTGTCTTTTGCCAGCGATTTCCATGGATTTTAAAACTTGCCGGGCCGACACCTTTTGGCAGGGCTGAAAAAAAACTATTCCGGCAACCAGTAAAAATAGAAGGGTGAGTTTTCTTTTCATTTTTCAATGGATTTATAAGTAAAGTGTGGGGTTCGAGTTGATTGAACGGTTTTTATGAAGTAGCGCGCAACAATTTGATTGCCGCTACAAACAATCCGGATTCGCTTTCGAAGCGAAACAAGATCCGGATAACTTTATTTGCTTGTCACACGGGACTATTGAGAGAAGAAAGGTCCGGAATTAATCCGGACCTTGAAAGTTGTTAGTAGTTTGGATTTTGCTGCATATCGCCTGTACACAAATCAATTTGAGTTTGTGGAATAGGCTGGTATTCGTTTTTCCCCGCAACAAAAGAGGCGTTTGTTAAGTGTGAACGAATAAGTCTTTCGCTTGAGAAATAAGCATTCATGACATCAGCCGCAATTCCCCAGCGAACCAGATCGAAAAAGCGGTGTCCTTCCTGGGCAAATTCCAACCGACGTTCCATTCTCAATGCAGCCAGTGCTTCATCCTGATCAGCAAACGAATCGTATGTATCAATGAAGTAGTTCGCAGCATCGCCGGTACCGTCAATATTCTGAACATACTCACTGTCTTTTGCGCGCTCGCGAACCATATTAATGTAAATCATTCCTTCATCCAGGTTGTCCAGTTCGATTTCGGCTTCCGCTTTCCAAAGTAAAACATCAGCATAACGGATGATGTAATAGTTCAATGCATTTACATATGGCCACGAAGATGTGTAATAGGCTGAATTTGCCGATACCATTCTCTTTTTAGGGCTGTACGGGCCATAAACTGTCGCTTCACGAGGAGTCCAGTCATAAACTCCTAAATCGAGATATGGAATTCCTGGTCGTGCCAATGTGTGGTCGACACGAGGGTCTAAATTGTCGCCATCAGCCAGCTCAACATTGTCAAAGGTTGGCAATCCATCAGCAGTTGTGCGATAAGCATTAACCAGGTTTTGAGATGGACGCAGGAATCCGTAGTTCGCGTAAAAGCTTCCTCCGGGAGACATTAAGCGGTCGCTGATACTTCCACTGTAGTCGCTTGTGGTACCATCGTTGATCGAGTGTTGTACAGAAAATACAATTTCAGGACCATTGTCGTTTTCGGGAAGAAATACATCTCTGAAGTTAGGTTCCAGACTATATTGAGTCGATTCAATAACTTCCTGAGCAGCATCGGCTGCTGCAGTCCATTTGCTTTCGAAAATATAGCATTTGGTCAAGTATGCTTTTGCTGCCATCTTAGTGGGGCGCCCAACTTCATCCTGGGATGATGGCAATGCATTAAAAGCATCAGTGAAATCGGCCTCAATTTTTGCCCACTGCTCTGCGCTGGTTAAGTCGGTATTTGAAATTGAATAGTAATCTTCTGTGCTTTCAACGGTTTCGTCAATCCAACAGATATTATTATAAATTTTCTTGGCCTCGAAATGGTAGTGTCCGCGTAAAAACTTCATTTCGCCAATGCGTTGTGCTTTTAGCGCTGAATCAAAATCTTCTGATTTTTCTAACAGGCGAATGGCTAAATTAGCCCGTCGGATCCCTTCGTACAAACACGACCATTTTCGGCCAACATCTGTAATCGTGGCATCATGAGCAAAAATTTCCATCAAGTGGATCTGGTTTTGGTCACCGGTACCGCCACCACCTTTGTAAGCATCGTCTGAAACAACGTCGCCGAAACTCCAGTTCGAATCCGGAGAGTTATACGCATTTGAAGCGCCGTCGAACTGGCCGTTCAACACAGAATAAGCCGAGATGGCAATGCTCTCGATATTTTCGGCAGTGGTTACCTGCTCCTCGGTTAATTCACCGACAGGTGATTCTTCAAGGAAGCTTGAGGAACAGCTTGTCGCGAAGAGTAATATTGTGAATAGATATATTAGATTTTTCATTTCTTTTACTTTATGTGTTCTTTTGATTAAAAGCCAAAATTAACGCCGACCATAAATGTCCGTGCAGTTGGGTAAAGTCCGCGGTCAACACCAATATCTAAATTCCGGGTACTGGAGCTATAGCTTTGCAGGCCAACTTCCGGATCCATTCCGTCGTAGCCGGTAATGGTAAACAGGTTTTGAGCCTGGATGTAAATTCGCAGTTTTTCGCCGTTTATTTTCTGTGCTAATTTGGTGAAGTTGTATCCCAACGTCAGGTTTTTCATCCGCAAGTAAGAACCATCGGAAACAAAGTATGAAGATGGGCGAACGTTGTTGTTCGGGTCGTCCAACGATAAACGAGGAATTGACGTATCGGTGTTGTCTTCGCTCCAGGCATTGGTTGTACTCTCAAATTTATTGTAAGCCGATTGATTGAAGAAATCACCTTTGTAACGGGTCAGGTCATAAATATCATTCCCAATACTGGCATTAAAGAAAGCCTGGAGATCGAAGTTTTTATAATTGAATCCCAGGTTTAAGCCAAAGGTTAAATCGGGATGAGGGTTTCCGACGAATGTACGGTCTTCACCATCCAGTTCTCCGTCGCCCGAAACATCTTTGAATTTCAGGTCACCTGGTTGTGCGTCAGGTTGAACTCCGTGGGCGTCAATTTCGTCCTGGTTTTGGAAAATGCCCAGACATTCATATACATAGAAAGAGGCGATTGGCTCTCCGACTACAGAACGGGCAACTTCCTGGTCGAAATTGATACTGTGCAATGTTGAGCTTGGCAACGTGATGTAGCTTACATCTTCAGGTAATGAGGTTAACTTATTTGTTACATGCGACAGGTTTAGGTTAGCATTCCACGAAAAATCACCTTTCTGCTTACTGTGATAGTCAATGACCAACTCAAAACCTTTGTTCTTCATGCTGCCAACATTGTCCCAGACAGTCTGGTTTGTACCGCCGATAATTAAAGGGAAGGTGCGCTCGATCAACATGTCCTCGGTTTTTTTGATGAAGTAATCAGCTGTTATGTTGAACTGATTGTCGAGGATGCCAAAATCAAGACCTATGTTTGTTTGTGTGGTTGTTTCCCATTTCAGATCATAATTTCCGTTACGTGTTTGGGTGTAACCGGTGTAAACAGACCCTTGAGAACCATCAATTGCATAGTTGGAATTGTATGAGTTGGAAGCGTAACTTTCAATTGTCGCATATTCCGGAACATCCTGGTTCCCGTTTTGTCCCCATCCGAAGCGCAATTTGAAATTGCTGATCAGATCACTGTTAAAGAATTCTTCTTCACTAAGACGCCATCCTAAAGACAAGGCAGGGAAGTTTCCCCATTTGTTATTTCCAAGTTTTGAGGAGCCATCGCGGCGGAACGTAAAATTAAAGAGGTAACGATCGTCATATGTATAGTCTACCTTGGCAAAATAAGAAGCCAGTGATGATTTTGAACCTGATCCTGAGTTTTCCATGGTTCCGGAATCTCCGGCATCCAGATAGCGAAAGTTATCATCGTCGTAAGCAAACCCTTCACGATAGGCAGAGAAAGCCTCGTAGTTGGTTTCAATGGCTTCCATTCCGGCAAAGGCAGAAATATGGTGTTCATCAAAATCCTGCGCATAGCTAGCCGTGTTGGTCCAAACCCAGGTAAACTTCTTGCTGTTTGTTGTAGTCAGTGTACTTGTTGAATTTGGACTCAAAGCGCCGGTTTCGATATAAGCCGGGTTGTAGTTCCGCAGGTAGTAGTCATTATAGTCGATTCCGAAATTCGTTTTTACTTTCAAGCCTTTAACGATATCAAGTTCGGCGTATGCATTTCCAAAAAGCTTTAATCGCTTGCGTTTATCATCTCGGCTGTAATACAACGATGCCAGCGGGTTTCCGGTATCATTCAGGAAAGCACCTGCATAGTTTCCGTCCAGGTCCTTAATTGGGGCGATGGATGGAAATTGATACGCAGATAAAACGACGCTACCCAAAGCGCTGTTGACTCCTGCTTGAGTTGACCACGAATGAGAAAGTGAGAAGTTTTCGCCGATCGTCAGGCGGTCGAAGAAGCGGTAGTCCGAGTTAAACCGTGCCGAAACCCTCTTGAATCCGGTATATTTTACAATACCATCCTGGTCGAAATAACCGAGAGAGAAAGAATGTCTTGAATTTTCGCTTCCCTTCGAAATTCCCAGGTTGTACGAATGTACCAAGGCATTTTGGGTGATCGCATCAATCCAGTTAACATCATCCGTTGGTACCCGCTGAGCTTCATCAAGAAAATCTGGAATTACAGCAGTTGAGCCGGTTCCGTAAACATCGTTTGATGGTGTTTTGCCATCGTTGAAGTGAGCCTGCCACAATAGATCGCCATACTGCTGGGCATTCAGCGGTTTCAATAATTTGGTTGCACTTTGAACACCGGCATAAGCATCGAAAGTGATCTTTGATTCTCCTTTTTTCCCTTTTTTCGTGGTAATAATCACAACCCCGTTGGCAGCACGAGAACCATAGATAGAGGCAGAAGAAGCATCCTTCAGAATTTGCAGCGATTCAATATCGCTTGGGTTGACCAGGTTGATTCCCGATTCAACCGGAATACCGTCGACAATGTACAGCGGATCGTTGTTACGGATTGTGCTGAAGCCCCGTACCCGAACGGCGACACCACCACCGGGATTATTGTCGGCAACAACATTAACCCCGGCCATATGCCCCTGAATCATTTGGTCAACCCCGGCTACCGGTGTATTCGAAATCTCGTCGACTTCAACAACAGACACAGCGCCCGTCAGGTCTTTTTTCTGCATGGTGTTATAACCAATCGCCACAATTTCGTTGAGCTGAGTGGTCTCTTCTGTCATCACAACATTGATGGTTGACTGGCCGTTGATTACCACTTTCTGGCTGTCCATCCCGATAAACGAGAAAGTCAGTGTTGTTGCATTTGCCGGCAGGTCAAACTCATAGTTTCCTGAAATGTCTGTTACTGCACCCGTGGTTGTTCCTTTCACGATGACAGAAACACCGGGCAACGGATTACCATCCGTATCAGTTACCTTTCCCGAAACCGGAGTTGTTTGCTGTGCCGTTTCCGAAACGGCGGTGCTTTCCGGAACCTGCGCTTCTTTCACGTAGATCGTATTGTTTATTTGGCGAAAGTTGAGGCTGTAGGTGTTTGCAACCTGCCCAAGGATTTCAAAAACCGGTTGGTCGTCAAAAGACAAAGAGCATTTGGCATCGGTCGCAAGAATTTCGGCATCGTAGATGAAGACGAAGTTCGTCTTTTCTTCGATTTCAGAGAAAATTTCATTCAGACTGGCCAGTTCCAGGCCAACAGAAATTTTGACTTGTTCAATGCTTTGGCTTTTAATTGCGTTGGCACTGACCAGCTGCAGCGTGACTAGCTGCAACAGAAAGATGTAAAACATCTGTTTGGAAGCAAACATGAGTTTTTTTCGTAAGTTAATTTTCATAATTTTGTACAAGTTTGTTTAAAACAATTTTTTGTTTTGCCCGCAAAAGTTTGGTCGCTGCTGCGGGCTTTTTAATTTTGCCTGTTATGAGTTGGTCGCTGCTTCAGGCTTTGACATTGAGCTATTTCATTCTTTTAGTCTTTTCTCATTCACTTAGCTTTTTGTGTTGTTCGCAGATAATTTTTTCTTTAATCAAAATCGTACTGTCGTTGAGGTATTCATACTCCAGGTTGTAGATGTAACACAAGCCGTCGAGTATATTGTAGAGTTTCTTGTCCTTGTAATTACCATTGATGTATCGTCGATTTTCAGCATTGGCCGCCTTTAGCTTGATGGTGACGTTATACCAGCGTTCGAGCATTTGCATGGCCTCGGGAAGCGTTTCGTTGTTAAAGCAAATGGTTCCGTTTTTCCAGGCATAATAGTCTCGTGAGTCAACAGTGTTTTTTTGTAAGCCATTTTGGTAGGCACTCCACACAGCCTGCTCGTTGGGCAGCAAATAGAGTTCGTCTGTTTGGCTATTATCGCTGGTGTGTGCAACCCTGACTTTTCCGGTGGCAACCGTTACAGTCGCTTCGTTTTTGGTAAACGCTTTGATGTTGAAGGAGGTGCCTAGCACCGTTGTGCTGACTTTCCCTGTTTGAACAACAAATGGTTGGGCCGGATTTTTAGTTACTTCAAAAAAGGCTTCGCCGGTAAGCGTCACCTCCCGACAACCAGGTAGAAACTTTTCCGGATAACTGACCGTGCTTTCACCATTCAGCCAAATGACCGATCCATCGGGAAGTGTGACCCGCATTTGCTCGCCCGGCCCGGACGTTTTGGTCAATGTGGCGATTTGCGGGTTGGACACGGGCGCCGGCTGAATGTTTTGTTGATAAACAAGGTAGGCACCCGAAACCAGAATAATGGCCAGTATAGCGGCAATTCTTAAAACTGTTTTTGGCAGGGGGATGCGTCTTTTCTTCTTTTTCGCAGCTGCCTGTATGCGTTTCAAGGCTTTGTTTTCGTCGAATGGTAAGGAGCGTGTGTAGTCTTGGTTCCAGATCTCTTTTAATTCAATATACTGATCCAGGTTTTCAGGGTTTTCCATCAACCAGTTGCTGAATTTATCGCGCTCGGCTGGTGAGCTTTCTCCGTTCAGCTGGCGCAAAATCATCTTTATTTTATCTCTTTTGGGCATTTCTGTCATTTACCCGTTGAGACGCCAATAATTGATTTTACCCGAATAAAGAGCGATTAAGTGTAGGTTACAGTTCGGTAAAAAGCGCTAGAGGGATATTTTTTCTTCAATCAGTTCCCTGTGAAGAATTTTTAGCGCAGTGGTAATATTCTTTTCAACGGCAGCGACAGAGATTTCCATGACGTTGGCAATCTCCTTGTATTTCAGACCGTCGAAACGGTGAAGCTTGAAGGCCAGTTGTGCTCGTTGAGGCAGGCGGGAGAACACGGCAGCAAATTCGTCGTTCAGTTCGTTGGCAATGAAGAGTGCTTCGGGGCAGTGCCCTTTTTCCTGGGCAGGCTCAAATTCGTCGGCCCAGGATTGCTGGTCGATTTTTCTTTTGCGCAAATAAGAGAAGGTTTGGTTTTTGGCCGATTGGAACAAATAGGCGCGCAGGGTGTAGTAGATCGTAATCTTGTTGCGGTTTTCCCAAAGCTTGATAAACACATTGGCCGATAGTTCTTCGGCCACTTCGTTTTCGGGAATAAAAACGAAAACAAAGCGGCACAGCGGCTGGTAGTAACGTTGAAACAACAGCGTGAGTGCCTGGGCATCGCCGTTCTTTAGCTGCGAAAGCAATTCCGCGTCGGTTGGGGTGAATGTTTCTGTCACGGTGTTCTGATTTGCCGGCAAAGCTACAAGGGCAACATGTCTTTAAGCTTAATTCGCTGTGAAAAGAATGTGCCATTTTGGTCACGATATGATTAAACCGGGCGCCAGGTTTGTCGTCGCAGCCGCGCGAGATAAGTCCTGACCTTGAATTATACTCCTCCAAAAATCCTTCTGTTAATTGTTTTCGTATAGGTGAAGTGATATCTTTATTCAAAAACCTGATCCATGGATCTCGAGAAATACTTACCGTCCGAAATCATCAACTTCATTTTGGTGTTGGTGTTTTCGCTGCTGATTGGGATGGGGCAGCGGCGCCATCACCTGGATCAGGATGATAGTGAGCTATTTGGTACCGATCGCACGTTTACCTTCATCGGACTATTGGGCTACGTTTTATATTTGTTCGATCAGGAAAATAAGGTTCCTTTTTTGATCGGTTTCGCCGTCGTCGGATTGCTCATTGGGATTCAGTATTTTCAGAAAATTAAGCGGCAAAAGGATTTCGGGTTGACATCGTCTGTGTTGGCGCTGCTCACTTACTGCTTATCGATTATGGTTTTCACACAACCGGTTTGGCTGGTGCTGTCGTTTGTTGTGGCCATCTTGATTTTGACAGAAATGAAAAGCACCTTTCGGACGATTTCGCAAAAAGCTTCGCGCGAAGAATTCATCACCTTGGCCAAGTTCATTGCTTTTGCCGGAATTATCCTTCCCTTGTTGCCTACCGGCTATATTGCCGATTTTATTCCTGTTTCGCCGTACCAGATTTGGCTGGCCATTGTGGTTGTGTCGGGCGTGTCGTATATCAGTTACTTAATTAAGAAATTTATTTTTCCGGATTCCGGCATCCTGCTGACCGGCGTGTTGGGCGGAATATACAGCAGCACCGCCACGACCATCATTTTAGCACGTCGCGAAAAGGCCGAGAAAAGCGGCCTGGCATCAGTTTCTGCAATTTTGTTGGCAAACGGAATGATGTATTTGCGGGTATTGGTGTTGGCTTTTGTCTTTAACGCATCGATAGGTCGGCTGTTGATTTGGCCATTTTTGTTGCAGTTTCTCGTGGCATTCGGTTTATCCCGTGTTGTCCTGAGGCAGTCGGGCAAAGGTGTCGTGAATAAAAAAGGAGTGCGTGAGAGCATCTCCAGAAATCCGCTGGAATTGAAAACGGCAACCATCTTCGGTATTTTGTTTGTCGGCTTCGGGTTGATCACCCAGTTTGTGATGAATCAATATGGCGATAGCGGGGTCGTCGGACTGGCTTTTGTCATCGGTGTATTCGATGTTGATCCATTCCTGATATACCTGTTGCAGCAAAATTCCGGTTTGGTGGCGATGATGATTGCTTTGGCGGTCATTAATGCGACAAACGGCAACAACATCATGAAAATGATTTATGCCTTGGGATTGATCAGTCAACCGTCGAGAAAGCCATTGCTCTATGGATTTCTGCTACTCGTCGTTTCTGGCTTAATCGTTTCGGTCGCATTTTACTATATTTATCGGTAGCGATTATTTCGTAAGTATTTTAAACCCTGAAAAATAGATTTTATGGAACGAATTATTGATAATCCTGATGAACGCACCTGGGGGATGTTGTGCCATTTATCGGCTTTGGCCGGAGCTATTATTCCGTTTGGAAATATTATCGGGCCAATCATTGTATATAGTGTCAAGCGTGGCGAATATGATTTTGTGGAGGACCAGGGCAAAGAGTCCTTGAATTTTCAAATTACCATGACATTGGCATTGATCGTCTCCGGAATTCTGGTAATCCTGCTCGTGGGGTTTTTACTATTGGCTCTTGTCGGTTTATTTGCGCTGGTATTTACCCTAATTGGAGCCATAAAAGCCGGGCAAGGCGAGTTTTATCGGTATCCGATCACCTACCGGTTCCTTAAATAAGCGTTATCAAATAGAATCAGAATAGCAATTGACTGGTCTTTCTGTAGCGGCAGCTCTTGAAGACCAGTCATTTTTGTTTATTTTTGCAGCCTCACAACGAGAACGATTGTTAAAGTTCGCCGATACGGCACATAAACTATAAAAGATAAAATGGCACAGAAACCTTCGATTCCAAAAGGAACAAGAGATTTTTCACCGGTAGAAATGGCTCGCCGGAATTATATTTTCGATACGGTTAAAGCCGTTTTCCAGTTGTACGGTTTTCAGCCGATTGAAACCCCGGCAATGGAGAATTTGTCAACCTTAATGGGAAAGTATGGCGAAGAAGGTGATAAGTTGCTGTTTAAAATTTTGAACTCAGGTGATTTTGCAGCCAAAGCAAATGATGCTGACCTCGCTGATCGGAATAGCATCAAGCTGACTAATCAAATTTCGGAGAAAGGTTTGCGCTACGACCTGACTGTGCCCTTTGCCCGTTTTGTTGTGCAGTATCGAAACGATATTTCATTCCCATTTAAACGATACCAAATTCAGCCGGTTTGGCGTGCCGACCGTCCGCAGAAAGGGCGTTATCGCGAATTTTACCAGTGCGATGTTGATATTGTCGGAAGCGATTCACTGTTGAATGAATTTGAATTGGTGCAAATTATCAGCGATGTGTTTACGCATCTTCGGGTGAACACCGTGGTGAAAATAAACAACCGTAAAATTTTAGCCGGTATTGCTGAAGCGATTGGAGAGGCTGACCGTATTGTTGATATTACCGTGGCAATAGATAAGCTGGATAAAATTGGTCTGGAGAAAGTGAACGAAGAACTGCTGGAGAAAGGCGTATCGCAGGATGCTGTAGATAAATTGCAACCGATTCTGAAGTTGAGTGGTACTACCGATGAAAAACTCGACAGCATCGAACAAGTGATTGGTGCAACAGAACTAGGTAAAAAGGGAATTGAAGAGGTTCGGACGTTTTTCAATTATATCAGCTCTGTTGAATTGAATACCGAGGTCGAGTTGGATTTGACGCTTGCCCGCGGGTTGAACTATTACACAGGAGCTATTTTTGAAGTAAAAGCCAAAGATGTGCAGATCGGCAGCATTTGCGGTGGTGGCCGTTACGACGACCTGACCGGGATATTCGGAATGCCGGGTGTGTCGGGCGTTGGTGTTTCATTTGGGGCCGATCGGATATACGATGTGATGACTCAATTGGAGTTGTTCCCCGAGGAAGCAGTGGCATCGACAAAGTTGTTGTTTGTCAATTTTGGTGAAAAAGAAGAAGCTTTCTGTTTGCCAATTCTTCGCCGGTTACGTGAAGCTGGCGTCAATGCTGAAATTTTTCCCGAAGCAGCCAAAATGAAAAAGCAAATGACCTGGGCTGATCGCAAAAATATCGCCTGGGTAGTCATGGTGGGTGAAGATGAAATGAATCAGGGAAAAGTCAACCTGAAAAACATGAAAACAGGTGACCAGAATTTGGTGAGTCCTGAAGAGTTGGTGAGGCTTCTTGCTGAGTAATTTGAGATCGATAGATATTTTACAATAATGACAAAGGCCGGAATTTCCGGCCTTTGTCATTATTTATTTATTTATTTATTGTCGTCATCTCGTTCTTTCTGTCGGAATTCCCGGATCATCTTAAAGCGGAATTCGTTTTCTGTTGGGCCAACCAAAATCACCTTCTTTACTGGCAGAACTTTCAGGAACTGATCATTATAGGTTTTCACCAATTGGGCTTCTTTTAAGTAAAGATTCACAATTTCTTGGTTCATCTTTTTGAAGTCGGCATCAGAGATTGAATCATATTTGTCTTTGACCTCCCGTTCCAAATCTCTGCGTCTCTCATGACAGTCCCATCTGGCTTTATCAAATTCATTATAAAGCGGCCAAAATTTTTGAGCTTCGTCCGGGGTGAGTTGCATCTTTTCCGTCATGAACGAAACCCGTTTGGCTTTATATTGCTCCCAATCTTTTTGTTTGTCTTTTTGCGGTTGAGCAAAGCTTCCCAGTGAAAAAACAGTTAATAGTATGAAGACAAATAATTTTTTCATTTTTGGTCTAATTATATAGTTCTGCAAAAACTTCATAGTCATTTAATTCGGATGATACTGTCGCAATTATCTCGTCTGATTCGCCGGGTGAGGTTGTTTCGTTGTTATTCATCACCTGTAGCAATGCTCTGTCATCGATAAAGATGGAGTTGCTGAGAATGATCTCCTTCCAATAGTCTGAATCTTCAACAAAGCTGCTATCATCCAAGGATGTTAAGGAAGGTGTAATTTTATTTAAAGGATACTTCACTAAAAGCATAATCAACAGGAAACTCGCAGCCAGCCCAACTACCGGTTTTAAAATCCGGATAATCGTTCTGCTTCGGCTTGGTTTTTCTTCCATGGCCGTTATTTGAGCTTCCAGTCGGTCTTCGAAAGTTTCGAAGTAACCTTTCGGAACGTCAAACGGGGAGTTTTTAGAACCCTCCTTTTCTGGATTGAATATGTCGTTCATGTTTTTCATCTGTTCTTATTGACTCGGATTTTGACAAAAAGTTTAAAAAGTGGATTAAAATTCTATCCCTGATTTTTCAGGAAGTCGCTGATTTTCTTTACTGCATGATGATAAGATGCTTTTAACGCACCTTCTGATGTCTCAAGAATTTTCTCCATGTCCTGGTATTTTATATCATCGTAATAACGCATATTGAAAACCAGTCGCTGTTTCTCCGGTAAACGGGCAATCGCTTCCTGCAATTTTAGTTGCACTTCATCGCCATTGAAATACAGATCGGCTTGTAGGTTTTCCACCAGGTAATCATTCAGCTCCTCATCGGTTCCTCCGAACGTTTTTTTCTTTTTCTGATTTAGGAATGTTAATGATTCGTTGGTCGCAATACGATACAGCCAGGTGTAAAGCCCCGATTCGGCCCTGAAAGAATCAATGTTACGCCAAACCTTGATAAAGGTATTTTGCAATATGTCGTCGGTATCCTCGTGATCCAATACAATTTTTCGGACGTGCCAATACAGACGCTCTTTATAAAGACCGACCATTGAACGAAAAGCCGTTTGTTTGGTAGCTTCGTTTTTTAATTCGCCTATCAGTTGCTTCTCATCGATCATGTACCGTCGCGAGGGATTATTTGCTAAGACCGTATTTATACGGCAAAGTTTAAAAGAATATTTTCTTAGCGAGGAATAAAAGTAAATTTTTATTCAATCCTGAATTTTAACCCTTCTTCTTTTAGCCGATGGTAGATATGCTCGTCAAATTGATAGAGCTTTGCCGCCCGGTGTGAAACATTCTGTTGCTTTTGGTTCGAATCAATCAGTAATTCCATCTTTGCTATTTTCTTCCGGAAATTACGGGTGTCCATTTTCTTATCCAGAATGACTTCGTAAAGGGTTTGAAATTCGGTCAACGTAAATTTATCAGGGAGCAAGTGAAAACCGATCGGTTGGTAGCGCACTTCGTGGCGCAAATGTTCCAGCGCTTTTTTTATTATTTGTCCATGATCGAATGATAATTTAGGCAGGCTGTTCAGGTTGAACCACTTCAGGTCGTTCAGTTCGATCGATTTCCGGATAATATAATGAGAAGGATTAATCAGGGCATAGTACCCAATTGTCAGAACCCGATTGTTTGGTACGCGGTCTACGTTGCCAAAACAATGAAACTGTTTGAGGAAAACATCATTCATGCCTGTTGCCATGTAAAGCAAATCGCGGGCAAACTCATCCAAATCTTTGTCAGCAGGAATGTGAGCGCCAAAAACGTTCCAAACTTTTGGATCAACAAAGGAAGGGTGATCGTCGTAGAGTTCTTTTATGTCGTTGAAGTCTTCTTGCTCGCTCAGCTGTTTTAGCACAGCTTCCGGATTTTGCTTTGAAAGTAAAACTTTCAGTGAATTGCCGTCGAATCCGAAAATAACGCAGTCAATAGAGACAGATTTTAAAATCATGGGAGTTTAGTTTAGCTTTATTCGAATACTGAATATAGTAATAAAAGTTCAATAGTAGAGCGGCTGAATAACATATAATAACAGATAGGAACGCGACAAGGGAATGCTTAATTCATGCAAACATTGTAATATGCTTTCGTCCGATACCATGCTATAGTCAAAAATAGGGAAAAAGGTTTAACTTTGCAGCGCAATTTTTAGAACTTAATAGAATGGCATTAAAGTGTGGTATTGTAGGGCTTCCAAACGTCGGGAAGTCAACTTTGTTTAATTGTTTGTCGAACGCCAAAGCGCAGTCTGCAAACTTTCCCTTTTGCACAATCGAACCAAATGTGGGAGTAATTACCGTTCCGGATGAACGACTGACTAAATTATCTGAATTTGTAAAGCCCGAACGGATTGTTCCAACAACTGTTGAGATCGTCGATATTGCCGGATTGGTGCGTGGTGCGAGTAAAGGTGAAGGTTTAGGAAATAAGTTCCTTGGAAATATCCGCGAGACTGATGCGATTATCCATGTGTTGCGCTGCTTCGATAATGACAATATCTCCCATGTCGATTTGACCATTGATCCGGTTCGTGACAAAGAAACCATTGATATTGAGTTACAATTGAAAGATCTGGAAACAGTTGAAGCCCGTTTGCAAAAAGTGGAGAAGCAGGCAAAAACAGGAAATGACCGGGAGGCTAAGCGCATGGTTAATATTCTGTATACATACCGGGATGCGTTAGTGCAAGGGAAATCGGCTCGTACCGTTGAAATTGACGATTTGGATGTGAAATTGGCTAAAGACCTGCAATTGCTAACGAATAAGCCCATTCTGTATGTTTGCAATGTTGACGAGGCTTCGGTTATTGATGGAAATGCCTATGTTGATGCTGTCAAAGAAGCTGTCAAAGATGAAAATGCCGAATTGCTTGTTATCGCAGCAGCAACCGAAGCAGATATTGCTGAGTTGGAAAGCTACGACGAAAGACAAATGTTCCTAGAAGATTTGGGCTTAACAGAGTCAGGTGTAAACAAACTGATTAAAACAGCTTACAAATTGTTGCAATTGGAAACCTACTTTACTGCAGGAGTCAAAGAAGTTCGTGCCTGGACTTATCATCGTGGATTCAAAGCGCCGCAGGCTGCCGGAGTAATTCACTCTGATTTTGAAAAAGGTTTTATTCGTGCTGAAGTGATTAAGTACCATGATTTTGTGACTCTGGGGTCGGAGCAAGCTTGTAAAGAAGCAGGTAAAATGGCTGTCGAAGGAAAAGAGTATGTCGTTCAGGATGGCGATATTATGCATTTCCGATTTAACGTGTAAGAATGATAATGCGAGATATTTTAAAGCAGTTTAATTTTAAACTGCTTTTTTTTTGCGTTTAAAACTTTTAAATGAACTTTGTATGCTGATCCTGTGAAAAAGATATATTTTGCGCGTATACCCCACTGGAGTGTGGGGGAGTAAGAAAAAAAAAGATCAATTTTCGAACTGACTACTGACATAAAGGGGGTGTTTTGAATAATTCTTATTTCATTTTGAAATGTAAACATCTGTGTTTTCGAATATTTGTTTGAAATGAATTTGCATCGGTGGAAAAATGTCAGCGTATGTTTTGTTTGTAAGACAAATCGATTATTTTTGTCGGTTCAAATTTGAAAGACTTTATAACACAATAAATTTTTGGCATTATGTGTGGAATTGTAGGAGTATTCGACTTAAAAACTGATGCTCAGGAGCTGAGATCTCAAGTTTTACAACAATCAAAAAGATTAAGACACCGTGGACCGGATTGGTCAGGAATATATTGCGGAGACAAAGCAATTATTGCTCATGAACGTTTGTCAATTGTTGACCCCGAATCTGGTGGTCAGCCTTTATACAGTAAAGATAAAAAGTTAATTCTCGGAGTTAATGGTGAAATCTATAATCACCGTGAAATCAGAGAAAAAACCAAAGATAAATACGAATACCAAACTGGTTCCGACTGCGAAGTAATTCTGGCCCTTTATCAGGAAAAAGGAGTTGACTTTCTGGATGACCTGAATGGTATTTTCGGTTTCGTTTTGTACGATGTTGAAAAAGACCTTTACCTGGTTGGTCGCGACCATATCGGTATCATTCCGTTATATATGGGATGGGATGCAAAAGGGCAGTTTTACGTTGCTTCTGAGCTGAAGGCTTTGGAAGGATATTGTACAAAGATTGAGGAATTCCCTCCTGCACACTATTTATTAAGTTCAGATGGTGAAGTAAAACGCTGGTGGAATCGTGATTGGATGGATTTCGAAAATGTGAAGAACAACACGACCAGTATAGACGAACTGCACGATGCAATGGAAGCTGCCGTTCAACGTCAGCTAATGTCTGATGTTCCTTACGGCGTGTTGCTGTCTGGTGGGTTGGATTCTTCTATTACTTCAGCTTTAGCTAAAAAATTCTCAGGAACACGCGTTGAATCAGAAGGTACTAAAGAAGCCTGGTGGCCACAATTACACTCTTTTGTAATTGGTCTCGACGGTAGCCCTGACTTGGCTGCTGCTCGTAAAGTAGCTGATTTTATTGGTACTATTCACCACGAAATTCACTATACAATCCAAGAGGGGTTGGATGCTATTCGTGATGTAATTTATCACATTGAAACATACGATGTAACGACTATTCGGGCGGCAACGCCGATGTACCTGCTTTCCCGGGTTATTAAATCAATGGGGATTAAGATGGTACTGACAGGTGAAGGTGCTGATGAAATTTTCGGTGGTTATTTGTATTTCCACAAGGCTCCAAATGCTGAGGAGTTCCACAAAGAGACATTGCGAAAAATTAGCAAGTTGAACTTGTACGATTGCTTGCGTGCCAATAAATCGTTGGCTGCCTGGGGAGTTGAAGGACGTGTGCCTTTCCTCGACAAAGAATTTATGGATGTAGCCATGCGATTGAATCCGGTTGATAAGATGGCCGGAAACGGTAAAATTGAAAAACACATCGTGCGTAAAGCATTCGAAGATATGTTGCCAGAAAGCGTTGCATGGCGTCAAAAAGAACAATTCTCTGATGGCGTAGGTTACGGATGGATTGATACCCTGAAGCAAATCGCAATCGACAATGTTTCGGACGATATGATGAATAATGCTCATTTCCGTTTCCCGGTAAACACACCGCGCTCAAAAGAAGAATATTTGTATCGCTCAATTTTTGCAGAGCATTTCCCTTCAGATCAGGCAGCTGCATGTGTACCTTCGGTACCGTCGATTGCTTGTAGTACTGCTGAAGCTTTGGCTTGGGATGCTTCATTCCAAAACAATGCTGACCCGTCAGGTCGCTCAGTACTTGGCGTGCACGAGCATGATTCTAAAAAGTAAGAATTGAAACAAAACCCAAAACAATACAATGACTGCTAGTCAGTCAATCATTTTGCCAAAAATGAGTGTGAAACCAGTGTCGAAAGATGCTGGTTTTTTTTCGTCCGGAAAATCTGCGAGTAAGAAATAAAATGAGCTTATAGAAAGGTACTCCCGTCAATAAGCCGGAAACAGACCAATTACTCATACTTCGAATCCCGTATTGGATGAGATAGCCCATGCAATCGGTCTTTAGAAACTGAAGCAGTTCATCAAAGTTCATGGTGAGTTGTATGCTCGATAGCTCACTGAAAAGAAAATTTCCACCAACAAAAAAGGGGAAAGCCAATAGTAGTTGTAAGGGAGCAATCAGGATGTTTACAAGTAGAGTTATTGGTTGATTTAAGCGGAAAATATACCCGGCTAACAGACAAAGAACTGTTGTGAACCCGAAAATCGGGAAAATCCCCAAATAGAACCCGATAGTCAACGACAGTGCTGCTTGATGCGGGTTGGATGATTGAATCAATTTGTAATTCAATACCCTGATCAGTCTCGCCGGTTTACAAACCTTTTTAGAGGAGAAAGGCATGATGCTCTGTTTAAGATCTTAAACTTATAAGCCCGTTTTTGCAGAATGATTATTAAACGATTAAAAATATGGGAGGGGACAAAAAAAGACCGCTGGTGCGGCGGTCTTTTTAATCATGAGTAACAAAAGAAGTTGATTTCACTGCTTCTGCATTGCCATCGCTGACAATATCGTTGTTTTATTCTAATTCCAGAGTATGCGGTAAAGATAATTATAAAGTGCGTTTTTTTAGCAATTACATTCATTTTTAAGGCAGTTCGCAAATCCTGACAATTGATTGAGACTTTCTACCACGTCAATTGGGCTTTTACACCATTTGGATTATTTTCAAATGAAAGGAAGTACGTTTTACTTGTCTCATCCCAAGATGAATCCGTTTGGCTGATGTCCGTCCCATCGGCGCCGGTAAGTTTTACTTGTTCCGGTTGGGCCGGCAAAATAATTTGCATGCTGTTTGTCGTGTTTAATGGACTTTTGGCAGAAAAGCTCAAATAGTCGCTTCCGGATTCTTCGTCATAGATTCGAGCAGCTGTTGCCAGTACTGCCGGTTTCTTTTTGTCAGCAACCCGGTTTAGATTGAATAATAAGGCCTGTGTTCCGGGTTTAACCTCCTTGGATGAAAGAACTGGAAGTTTCGGATCGAATAAGTCGATAACAGGACCTTGAATTACAAAACTTGTGTTGCTAACGCTTTCTTCCATCACCGATACAATATCGTACGGGCCACGTTGCAAGTAGAAATGGTTTTTAAATTTGAGTTGTTCGTTGCTTGCTTCGGTGAAGGCATGGGCAATTACCTGGAGGTAATTTTTATCGCCGTTTTCATTTAGCACAAAATCTTTCGGGTCGTTTTTGAGAATATAAACATGACCCGACCCTACTGCAAAATCAGAAGACGAATTCGTTGGATCGATCTGCAATAGGCTGAATAAATGTTCTGCAGGTTTGCTGTAGTGATTCGCTCCGGTATTCCACCATTCCATGACCGACTGGTACGGATCTTCGTCTTTACTGCAATAAACTAGCGTTCCTCCATTTTTCACCCATTCAGCCAAGAGTGCATGACTTTTGGCTTCCATCGGTTTCATATTGGAGTAGCTCAGCACCAAAACTTTGATGTCTTTCAAACTTTCCGGATAAATGAGATTCTCCATGTGAACGATTTGAACGGGAACGCCACGTTTTAACAACGGGAATACTTGTCCGAAGAAGTTAGAAAAAAGTGGGTCTTCATAGCCGGCATGAACCGGGAACCGTTGAAACATCAATGAGTTCGACATTAAGACTCCTATTCCCTGTGAACCGTCAACTTTATTTTCCGACAGAGGCATTTGGTTTAGAGTGTTAACCATCACCTGCATTTGGGTTGAATAGAAGCGTGGAATTAGTACTGCGGAGTCGCTGGTGGTTAATTTGTATGGGCGCGTATAAATGCGTTCCGGCCAAGGCATCACTTCATAGTTATTAACTGTTGGGTAGAGTATTTTGGCCGTAAAAGTTGCTTCGTAATTTTTTTTGTAGTCGGCCCAATCACGAACTCCATCTTCAATTGGGTCGGTTAGTAAGAATACTTTACGGTTTGTAGGGGCAGTCATCGATACCATGCACCCGTATTCCATAAAGGCGTTTTCAAAGACGCGTTCCGCTTTTTTCCCGTTGAAATAATTGGGTGTTCTCGACGTTCCCGTCCAAACCTGGGCAATGTAACCATCAATTCCCGGCAACGATGCCAAACTGGCTTCCGGGCTCACTATTTCCCATGACGAGTAGTTGATAAGTGAATGGGTCGGAATAAACACTTTGATGTCCATTCCTTTACTTTTTCCATAGCTTTTGGCATATTCTGAAACCTCTTCAATGGCTTTGTAAAACATCTGGTATTTGAGCTTATTGGATAAGTATGTGTTCTCAACAGACTCATCCTGAGCTTTCCAAGGGAACCCATAGTACCTCTGCCAGGCTTTTTTGAAATGATCGCTGTAGCCAGCTCGTGCCCAGAACTCAGGTTCTTCAAGATAGATCGTGTTAATGCCGGCGTCGATAACTTTCTTTACAATGGCCGTTTTCATGTAGTTAATAAAAGTTGAATCAGGCACAACATACGGGCTGCCTTCTCCGTGCATAATTCGCGTGCCGTCTTGTTCCAACTGGGCAATGTCCTGATGATCGGTGCCATCCCATTTCCCGCTGTAAAAATCGAAATAGTCACCCCAGGCCATGCCGGTCATGAATTGTGTCGTGTAGTCGTGTTCCCGCCATGAGTTCAGGCGTTCGGAAAAGCTCATGTCGGCATGATCATTCGCTCCATAGATGATGGCAATGTCGGAACGAACATCAATCTCGGGCATCCAGTATGTGCTGGTTTGAAAGGCTGTCTTTTCAGCTCGCTGTGGAGATGCTTGTGGTTGAGGGGATTTGCAGTTAATGCATAGAAATACCAGTGCCATACTGGCAAGTACTAATTTTTCAAATCTCATGGTTAAAAATGGTATAGGTTAAAAAATCAACAAAGCTGATTTGACTGCTCCACTTGCTTTTTGCCTGTAATTGTTGCTAAGCTTAACTTTTTACAGGTCATTTGCATTCAGTAAGTAGCTTGGTTTCGGTATGAGGCTAAAAATAGAAATAATTCAACGGGTTAGTGACTCATCATCTCAATTATAACTTAAAATTGATTTTCATGTAAAGTGGACACATTGAATAAGAGGGAGTCTTTGAATTTTATTTTGATGCTGTTTTTAGGCGGTCATGTTTGTCAACTAAAACTTGTTACTTTTGGTTCTTCTAGAAAAGAATTATTAATAATCTCATCTCCCAGTTTTCATGAATTATTTTGGAGAAATTGCCGCTTTGCTAACTGCTGTTTTCTGGACGGTGACTAGTATGGCTTTTGAGTCAGCCGGGAAAAAAGTTGGTTCACTATCGGTAAACCTGATTCGTTTGGTTATCGCGTTTGGTATTTATGCTGTCTATACCCAGATAAGCCGGGGCATGTGGTTTCCCTTTGATGCCGGGACAGAACGTTGGTTGTGGTTGGCACTTTCTGGCTTGATTGGCTTTGTTATTGGAGATCTGCTTTTGTTTCAGGCTTTTGTTGTTATTGGTGCCCGGGTTTCAATGCTTATCATGGCGATGACTCCACCTTTCACTGCTTTTATTTCCTATTTTGTTTTGGATGAGGTTTTGTCACCCATGAATTGGGTTGGCATGATCGTTACCCTTGCCGGAATTAGTATGGTGATTCTGAAGCGCGATAATCGGGCCATCAGCGGCGAAGAAAAAATACGGAAACGATTGACTTCTGCTTATCCTGTTTGGGGCGTGCTGTTAGCTCTTGGTGGTGCTTTAGGGCAAGCTACCGGATTGGTGTTGAGTAAAAAAGGAATGGGGGATTATGACGCATTCGCGGCCTCTCAAATTCGCGTATTGACAGGTATTGTTGGATTTGGCTTGATGGTGCTGTTTATGAAACGGTATGGTCGGATTTGGGTTGCTGTGAAGGACAAATCGGCGATGAAACGGATTACTTTAGGATCGGTTTTTGGACCTTTCCTCGGTGTGTCTTTTTCATTATTGAGTATTCAACATACGAAAGCGGGCATTGCAGCGACAATTATGGCGATTGTTCCGGTGTTGATCATCCCTCCGGCGATACTCATCTTTAAGGAGAAGGTGAATATTAAAGAAATGTTGGGCGCTTTTATAACGGTAGTTGGAGTCGGTGTCTTTTTTCTTTAGTTTGATATTTGACTTTTGTCCTCGAAATATTTCCTGTAAAAAAATAAAAGCCGCTAATTGCGGCTTTCTGCTTATTTTAAGGTTGTCTTCAACAAGAGGTATCCTCCGATTCCAGAGATGAGTGATCCCAGTAAAATTCCAATTTTTGAGGCATCAATGAAAGCTTGATTGTCAAATGCCAGGTTGGTAATAAATAGAGACATGGTGAATCCAACGCCTCCTAATAGGCCGGTAATGGCTATCTGTTTAAAACTGGTATTGTCCGGCAGGTTTGCCATCTTTAGTTTAATTGCCAGGAATGAAAATAGACTAATTCCAATCACATTCCCGAGAATAAGGCTGGCTGCGATGATGAGCGAGAGATCAAGGTTGGCAAAACTTGATGAGTCGATTTTTACCCCGGCATTGGCAAAGGCAAAAATCGGCATAATAACAAATGCTACCCAGCCGTGTAGCTTATTTTCCAGGTGCTGCAGCGGCGATTGAATCCGATCGGTTAGTTCGTCCATCTGGTTAACTGCTCCCATCTGTTCATGCGTTAAGATGTACTTGGGGCGAAGTTTCCCGGTGAGACTCTTGAATTCATTGACCGTTTCCTGCATCTGTTCTTGGAAATGAACGACTTTAATGTTTTTGCGGATTGGAATGGCAAAGGCAACCAAGACTCCGGCTAGTGTCGCATGGATTCCGGACTTTAGGAATAAGATCCAGATAATGATACTCAGGACGAAATACAGATATTTGTTAAAAAGTCCCAGGTAGGTTAAAACCAGCATGACTGCGAACAAGCCAAGCGCACTCATAATAAGTGCGATTTCGATCGATGAACTGTAGAAAACAGCAATAACGAGTATTGCTCCCAAGTCGTCGACGATTGCGAATGCTGTCAGAAAGATCTTCAAAGCATAGGGGACACGCTTACCCAACAACTTCAGGATACCTAAAGTAAAGGCAATGTCGGTTGCCATGGGAATAGCCCAGCCCTGGTGCGTTTCGGGTGTTTTATTTAGAAGTAGGAAAATTGCTACGGGAAGTAACATTCCTCCGAATGCTGCAAATACCGGTAGGCTGGCTTTCCGGACAGACGATAATTCACCGACCAATACTTCTCGTTTAATCTCGAGACCAATAACAAAAAAGAAAATGGCCATTAACCCATCGTTGATCCAAAGGATTAAGGATTTGGATAAGGTGAAATTTCCAATCCCGAAGGTCAGTTTTTGGTGCAATAAGTTATAATAGAGATCATAAAAGCCAACATTGACCCCGATCAATGTTATCAATGTAACTCCAAGTAATAAAATACTGGAAGAACTTTCCTGTTTGAAGAACCTATCAAAAGGCTCTGTAATAAATTTCACTGGTGACATAGAAATCGAAATTGATGAAGTCTGACCTCAGTTAATAAAGACCTGTGTTGATCAGACATTTTTTAGATATTTACATGCAAAATACGGGGAAGCACATTAGCAAAAAAGAGTAATGACCCGATTTAACGATTCCCTAACAAATACTTTGCCATTTAAGTTCGGCCAGGCTACATGCCAAGCATTAAAAAAGAGCTCTTCAATGAAGAACTCTTTCTCGATTTGTCAGATGTTTTGGCGTATTTATCTTAAGGTAGTAAAACTTTATCGATTACATGGATCACGCCGTTTGTTGCCTGAACATCCAGTAAGCTTGGGATTAACCCAGATTCTCTTGAGTTAGCATCGGTAATTTTCAGCGTTGACGTGTCAATATTGAATGTTCCGTTTAGAGTGTTAACCGGACCACTTACTAAGTCGCTACTGTAAACACGACCCGATACTACATGATATTTCAGAACAGCCACTAATGTTTCCATAGGAATTTCATCAAGGCTTGCGTAACCCAATTCAGTTAGCAAGTCGCCAAAGGCATCATTGGTGGGAGCGAAAATGGTGAAAGGGCCGCCGGTTTCAAGAGTTTCTTGCAGTCCAGCTTTAACGACTGCTTGGACGAGTATCGTGAACTCCGGATCGTAGCTCATTGCAGTCTCAACAATATTCATGCTCGGAGGCAACAGCACGGCGTCAATAATGTGAATGATTCCATTCGCTGCCTTCAAGTCGGCGATAATCACATTTGCATCATTAATCAACACTCCGCTTGAGAGATCGACTTTCACAGCAGAACCATTTACAGTCTCAGTATAACCAGACGACAGATCGGATGACATGACCGTTCCTCCAACAACGTGATACAGTAGGATTGGAGTCAATTGTTCCGCTGTCAGATCGTCGATACCTCCAATTCCCAGGTTGTCGAACAAGGTTTCAAACGCTTCGTCGGTTGGAGCAAAAACGGTTAACTCGTTTGAGGCTACGGTGCTCACCAGACCTGCCTTTACCAGAGCTTGACGAAGATGTTTAAATTTTGGCTTCTTGGCTTTGAGGCTTGCACTCTTCGTTTCGTCAGTCGGAAAGTCGTCAGGATTAGAAGTGATTTGATCGAGCACCGAAACGATATCACCGGGTTCAGTGTTTAATTCTGTCATGTCGTTGTCATCGCTACAGCTAACAGCAACAAAGCTTACTAAAATAGCAATCGCGAGCGTGGCGAAAAAATTCAATCTTGATTTTTTAAGTTTTATTGTTTCCATCTTATTTGTGTTTAGTGTTTGGGTATATAAACGTAAACAAACAAAAAAATGTTTAAGAAATAAACAAGAAGATTAAACAAAAATATAAATAGCCGATCGATTTTCTTGATTGGGAGTATGGGGGCGCTAGTTGTTTTTAGCTTAATCAGTTGGTCCAGTCGCTAATTGCGTAACAGTTGCTTTGCTGATTCGGATTAAGTCCTTTGGCGGTAATTTGAGTTGTGTCCCCCTTTTCCCGGCACTGATGTAGATGGATTCGAATTGCAAACAGGAATTGTGGATGAAAACGGGGTACTCCTTTTTCATACCAATAGGGGAGCAGCCACCCCTGATGTAGCCAGTTAGTGGAAGCAGTTCTTTCATGGGCACCATTTCGACTTTTTTGTTGTCCGACACTTTTGCTGCTTTCTTAAGATCTACTTCTTCGTCACCTGGAATCACGCAAACAAAGATTCCCGTGTTTGTTCCCCTTAACACCAGGGTTTTAAAGATCTGTCTTATGTTTTGTCCCATTTTGGAAGCAAGCGTTGTGGCACTCAAATCTGACTCGTCAAATTCGTAGGCGATCAACTCGTAGCTTATTTTCTGTTTGTCTAGTAGGCGGGAGGCATTTGTTTTGGCTGGAGATTTCATGGTTTTTAATTTCGCGTTTAAAAATAAGGAATTGAACTGATGATCTGCTGTTCGGACCAAAAAAAGACACACTGATTCGATCGTCTTTCTCCTTTGGTTTGGACGTTCATTACGCTAACATGTTATTGAATTTTTACGAAAGAGGAGTTTTTCAGTAGTCCAGGTGTCAATGTTATGGTTGCGTCATTCTTTGCCTGAATTCGGCGAACTTAGCTGTCATTCGGACTTAAAAGGCTAATTGTGAAAATATTTCAGTATCTTTGTGCTTTCAGATTTGAAAATGGGTTTTCACCCGTACTGATAGCTTTAATTTATTGGTGTAGTTTGGCTCTTTTTTGAATCGTTATTTTTGATTATTAACTCCGGGTTTTGTTTTACGGCAAATGATTAAGACCATTTGATGTTCGTAAGCCTCCGGCCTGAAACATTGGACCAAGTTCCTTACTTCCTTCAAAACAGGCCAAGCCCGCCAAAAACGATAAATTATATATGGGTAGATCACAAGAATCATTTCAAAAAAAAGAACTCCGAAACAAAAAAGAGAAAAAGAGAAAAGAAAAAGAAGCTAAACGTCTGGCGCGTAAGGATAATGACAAGCCAAGTAGCCTGGACGATATGATTGCCTACGTGGATGAAAACGGCATGCTTTCAGATACGCCTCCGGATCCGGATAAGAAAACGGTAATCAATGTTGAAGATATTGTCATTGGGGTACCCAAAGACGACCCTAATTTAAAAGAAGATCCAATCCGAAAAGGTACTGTTACTTTTTTCAACGACGGTAAAGGATTTGGATTTATTCGAGATGGAGTTACCCGCGAAAGTTTGTTTGTGCATGTGAACAACTTGATGGAGCCAATTAAAGAAGGTAATGCGGTGTTATATGAAATGGAAAGAGGTCCCAAAGGAATGGTGGCCGTAAATGTGAAAGTTGCCCGATAAAAGCAAAGATTCAAATACGTTAGTATACTAAGACAAGAAGCAGGGTTTATCCCTGCTTTTTTTATGCTCAAAAATGGAGACTTTGGTAGTGGTACAAAACTTCAGTTTTCTTTTTGCATCTTTTGTAATGCCCTGAAATGAAACTGAAAATTCTACCATTGAAGGATTGAGTAGCCGCAAAAATGCTTCAAGTTTTCGCTGTTCCACATACGATTTGAAACACAAAAAAAGGCCTTCCTGTCGGAAAGCCTTTCATCATATGACTGGAGTAAGAATTAATTCTTAGCAATCCATTCGGCAATCCAGTCACCTACTTCAGAGGTGCTGTACGATTTACCGTCGGCGATATCGACAGTTGCTACGCCTTCAGCCATTGAAGCGGCTACAGCATCGCGAATAAGTTTGCCTTCTTCCATCAGGTCGAAAGCATATTCGAATAGCATGGCAGCTGATAAAATAGTTGCAATTGGGTTGGCAATATTTTTACCGGCAGCCTGTGGGTATGAACCATGAATTGGTTCGAACACCGAAGTGTGAATACCGATAGATGCAGAAGGCAGCAAGCCCATTGAGCCGGTGATTACACTCGCTTCGTCAGTTAGAATATCACCAAACATGTTTTCAGTCACCATAACATCGAAGTTTTTTGGCCACTGAATGATTTGCATGGCAGCATTGTCAACAAACATATACTCGGTCGTTACTTCCGGATAGCTTGGTGCCATTTCCTGTGCCACTTCACGCCACAGGCGAGAGCTTTCCAATACGTTGGCTTTGTCGACTACCGTCAATTTTTTACGGCGTTTCATGGCAAATTCGTAAGCCAGTTTCAGAATGCGTTCTACTTCAACTCGTGTATAAGTACAAGTATCGAAGGCTGTGTCTCCACCGTCTTTCCGGCCTTTTTCACCGAAATAGATACCTCCGGTTAATTCACGAATGGCAACAAAATCGGCACCTTCAACCAGCTCGCGGCGAAGTGGTGATTTGTGCAACAACGATTCGAAAGTTTCAACAGGGCGAATGTTAGCATACAGCCCCAGCTTCTTGCGCATCAATAGCAATCCCTGCTCCGGACGAACGGTCGCCTTTGGATTGTTGTCGAATTTTGGGTCGCCGATAGCACCGAACAACACGGCATCAGCTTTCATACAAATTTCGTGTGTTGTGTCGGGGTAAGGTTCGCCAACCTGATCGATGGCGGTAGCACCGGTTAGTGCAAATTCGTACTCCAGTTCGTGGTTGAATTTTTCAGCGATTGCTTTCACTGATTTCATGGCCTGATCAACAATCTCAGGACCGATTCCGTCTCCGGGGAGAACAGCTAATTTTAACTTCATCTTTATCTTCGTTTCAAATATATTATCTACTTAATCAACTTTTTTCGGTCATGGTGTGCTCCACCAGATTGAGCATTCGGAGTGTAGCTTTTATGGCGGCTGCGGTTTGATCCGGTGCCAATCCCCGTGTTTTGAATTCCCGGTCCAGTTCCCAAATGATAACTGTTTCAACCAAGGCGTCGGTATGACCGCCTGGAGGGATCGTTACGGAATAGTCCAGCAGTGTTGGAAAAGGTTTCTTGAGTTTTTTGTAAATGCTGATGATCGCTTTCACAAAAGCGTCGTATAAACCGTCGCCTGAAGAGGATGCTTCGTATGATTTTCCATTAATGCTGATGCTTACAGTTGCATGCGGGCGCAAGCCCATAGCGTGTGTTAGCGCATAGTTGTTGATGAAAATACGTTGTTCAACGCTTTCCTGCAACACATCGGCAACGATGTAGGGAAGATCCTCTGCAGTTACTGTTTCCTTGTGATCGGCCAGCTCAATAATGCGATCGGTTACCATCTTTAGGGCATCAGGAGTTAGTTGAATCCCCAAATCTTCGAGGTTCGCTTTGATATTGGCTTTTCCTGATGTCTTTCCGAGCGCGTAGCTGCGAATTCGTCCGAATCGTTCCGGAAGCAGGTCGTTAAAATACAGTTTGTGTTTGTTGTCGCCATCAGCGTGCACACCGCTGCATTGTGTGAAAACGAATTCACCAATTAGTGGTTTATTGGTTGGGATACGAATGCCTGAGAAGCTTTCAACAACTTTTGAGATTCGGTTGAGCTTGCTTTCGTTTACTTTTGTTTTAATGCCCATGTGATCTTTCACAGTTGCAATCACACTCGAAAGTGGCGCGTTGCCGGCCCGTTCACCCAACCCATTTACGGTTGTGTGCACACAGTCGATACCTGCTTTCAGTGCGTTGAAAACGTTGGCGATGGCCAGATCATAATCGTTGTGAGCATGAAAATCGAATTGAACACCAGGGTAAGTATCAATCATTTCCTTACAGAAAGCAAAGGTTTCATCCGGGTTCAAAATTCCCAGGGTATCGGGAAGCATAATCCGGTTGATGTCCATTTCTTTCAAGTGCGAAATCATGAAGTGTACATAGTCCTTGGAGTTGCGCATTCCGTTCGACCAGTCTTCCAGGTAAACATTCACTGCAATTCCCAATTCCTTTGCGTAATCAATTGTTCTTCGGATATCAGCAATATGCTCTTCCGGAGTTTTGCGTAATTGATGTGTTACATGGTTAAGAGACCCCTTACACAACAGGTTGAGTACTTTTCCTCCGGCTCGGTTGATCCAGTCCAAAGAGGTTTTGCCATCTACAAAACCCAGGATTTCGACCTGGCTGAGGTGGCCTTTTTCTGCTGCCCATTCCATGATGCGCCGGGCAGCTGCAAATTCGCCTTCAGAAACTCTTGCTGAGGCAATTTCAATCCGGTCAACTTTCACATCTTCCAGCAGCACCTTAGCTACGCTGAGCTTCTCTGTATCCGTAAATGATACTCCCGAAGTCTGTTCACCATCGCGCAATGTGGTGTCCATGATCTGAAGTTGACGCTCCGCTACTGCGACTGATTTTACCGTCATGTGTTTTATTTTTTCCTTTAAGCCTTCAATTAACGTATAATTCCGATTAGCGTGCCTACGGCTAATCAGGAAAAGAAAAGCAGAGATCGTCGCAATCTTTTCGGACGAATCTCTGCTTTTGCGGCATTATTTTTCAAATGCTGCGATCTCATCTTTTAAACTGACGAGATAGTCGATATCGTCAAGCCCGTTTTGCAGGCAGTGTTTTTTGTATGGGTTGATGTCGAATTCTTCTGACTCGCCTGTCGCTTTGATTGTGAACGACTGGCTTGGCAGGTCGACTTCGAATTCAGCCGTTGGATCTGCTTCAATTGCAGCAAAGATCTTCTCAAGGAATGCCGGACTGACAACAACCGGAAGCAATCCGTTGTTAATAGCATTTCCTTTAAAAATATCAGCGAAAAAGCTGGAAACAACAACGCGGAATCCATAATCGTAGATGGCCCAAGCCGCGTGTTCGCGGCTTGATCCGCTACCAAAGTTTTTTGCACCAACCAGGATTTTACCGGTGTACTTACCATCGTTCAACGGAAAGTCGGCGATTGGCTGATTGCTCTTGTCGTAACGCCAGTCGCGGAACAAATTGTCACCGAACCCTTTGCGTTCAACTGCTTTCAGGAAGCGAGCCGGAATAATCTGGTCAGTATCCACATTTTCAATCGGCAGTGGTACAGCCGGAGATACTATTTTTGAAAATTTATCGTAAGCCATATTTTTATTTTTGAATGTTAGACTATCAGATGATTAGAATTAGAAAGCTGTTTTCTTCAAATTCTAAAGACCTATAAAAAATCGCGAGGGTCAGCAATTACTCCTGTTACTGCAGCTGCGGCAGCTGTCAGCGGGCTAGCCAGCAGTGTGCGGGCTCCAGGTCCCTGACGGCCTTCGAAGTTACGGTTCGACGTTGATACAGCGTATTTACCTTCCGGAATTTTGTCATCATTCATGGCCAAACAAGCTGAACATCCTGGTTGACGTAAAGCCATTCCGGCTGCTTCGAAGATTTTATCCAATCCTTCAGCGATGATTTGTGATTCAACAGCTTTTGAGCCCGGAACCAACCAAACTGTAATATCTTCCGCTTTTTGTTTTCCTTTGACAAAATCAGCAAAAGCGCGGAAATCTTCAATACGGCCGTTGGTACAACTTCCAAGGAACACAAAGTCCACTTTCTTACCCTTCATGGCATCGCCAGGGTTGAAATCCATGTATTTCAACGATTTCAGGAAGGTTGCTTTATCTGTTCCTTCCATATCGCTTCCTGTCGGAATTGTTTGGCTTACACCCAATCCCATTCCAGGGTTTGTTCCATAGGTGATCATTGGTTCAATGTCAGCAGCATCAAAGGTATATTCAGTGTCGAATTGAGCACCTTCATCAGATATCAATGTTTCCCAGTATGCGACTGCTTTGTCCCAAGCTTCGCCTTGAGGAGCAAATTTGCGGCCTTTTACATAGTTGATTGTTGTTTCGTCCGGAGCGATCATACCACCACGGGCTCCACTTTCAATACTCAGGTTACACAATGTCATACGGCCTTCCATGCTCAGACTAGTGATTGCAGGGCCTGCATATTCGATAAAGTGACCTGTACCACCACTGGTTGTGATTTGAGAGATAATGTAAAGGGCGATATCTTTTGCGGTTACGCCTTTTCCTAACGTACCGTTTACTGTGATGCGCATTTTCTTTGGTTTTGGCTGCATAATACATTGGCTGGCCAATACCATTTCAACCTCGCTTGTTCCGATACCGAAAGCGATAGCGCCGAAAGCACCGTGTGTAGATGTGTGGCTGTCACCACAAACAATAGTCATCCCCGGTTGAGTCAATCCCATTTCAGGTCCGATGATGTGAACCACACCATGGCCATCGCTTCCTAAACCGTAGTGGGTGATTCCACTTTCTTCGCAGTTTTTCTTCAACATCTCAACCTGGTTGCGTGACAACTCATCTTTGATGCTCAGGTTCTGATCGATGGTTGGAACGTTGTGGTCGGGTGTTGCAGTTGTTTGATCCGGACGGAAAACTTTCAGTCCGCGGGTTTTTAATCCCAAAAAGGCTACAGGGCTCGTTACTTCATGAATAAAGTGACGATCGATATACAATACATTGGGACCTCCTTCGACTTGTTTCACTACGTGTGCGTCCCAAATCTTATCAAATAATGTTTTAGCTTCCATAAAATTATTTTTTCTTCCTGACCGGATTTTTAAATCCGACATTTGAGAGTATTAAGTTTTTATTTGACGTTATTCTAACTATAAATAAACCAAGGTTGATTAAACCTTCATTTTGTTGATGGCATCCAGGAAAGCTTCGACAGAAGCGGTAATAATATCGGTATTGACACCAAAACCGTAATATTTTACGTTGTCATATTCAAGCTCCATGTGAACTTTACCAACATCGTCGCTTCCTCTTGTGATTGCCTGAATCAGGAATTCTTCGAGAATTACCTGGCGCTTCACAATTTGTTTCACCGCCCGAATTGCGGCATCAACCGGTCCGTTGCCCGAAGCTGTTGCGTCGAATTTCTCGCCGGCGATATCCAAGCGAACCGAAGCCATTGGCTGCAATGTTTTTCCGGTTACAACTTGCAGGAAGTCCAGTTTAATGCGGCGTTCTTTTTTCTCGGCATCGTCAACCAACATGGCAACATCGTCATCGCGAATGTCTTTTTTCTTGTCGGCCAAGTCCAGGAACTTCGTATATACATCTTCCAATTGTTCTTTAGTCAGTTCGTAGCCCAATATTTCCAAACGGTGCTTCAATGCAGCACGTCCACTACGGGCAGTCAATACGATTGACGATTCGTTGATTCCTACTTCAGTCGGATCAATAATCTCGTAGTTCTCGCGGTTTTTCAACACGCCATCCTGATGGATACCCGATGAGTGAGCAAAGGCGTTACGGCCAACAATTGCTTTGTTTGGCTGTACCGGCATGTTCATTAGGTTTGAAACCATACGGCTGGTTTTGTAAATATTTTTCGTATTGATGTTGGTGTCAATTCCCAACACTTTATAACGGCTCTTCAATGTCATTACGACTTCTTCCAGAGAAGTGTTGCCGGCACGTTCGCCAATACCGTTGATGGTTACTTCGGCCTGACGGGCTCCGTTGATAATACCTGAAATGGTGTTTGCAGTCGCCATACCCAAGTCGTTGTGGCAGTGTGTCGAAATGATTGCATTTTCAACCCCGCGAACATTATCAATCAGGTATTTAATTTTCTCCCCAAACTCGTAAGGCATTGTATAGCCCGTTGTATCAGGAATATTCACAACTGTTGCTCCGGCTTTGATGACTGCTTCAACTACACGGGCTAGGTATTCATTGTCTGTACGACCGGCATCTTCAGCATAGAACTCGACATCTTCAACGTATTTTTTAGCGTATTTAACTGCACGAACTGCACGCTCAAGGATTTCATCAGGATTCGAGTTGAGTTTGTGGTGAATGTGGTAAAACGATGTTCCAATACCAGTGTGAATACGACCTTTCTTGGCGTATTTGAGGGCTTCAGCTGCAACATCAATGTCTTTTTCTACCGCACGGGTTAGGGCACAAATAGTTGGCCAGGTAACCGCTTTTGAAATTTCGACTACTGATTTGAAATCACCAGGGCTGGAAATCGGGAATCCGGCTTCAATCACGTCTACGCCTAATTCCTCCAATGCTTTGGCCACTTCAATCTTCTCAACTGTGTTTAACTGACACCCCGGAACTTGTTCTCCGTCTCGTAAAGTGGTGTCAAAAATGTACAATCTGTCGCTCATGATGAAATGATTTGTTTTTATATACTGTTACTTTCTTATACACATCAAAAAAGCCACTCTCTGCTGAGAATGGCTCTATGTTATCTTTTATATTTAAATTACATCCATACCATTCTCAATCGCGCATCCAGAGTAGAATACCGAGTAGAATACCGAGAATAGAAATGGTGCTAATTTTTGTCATCTTTTGTGTAGATTTCCTGCAAATATCACAAATATATTTTAAACTGAAAATTTTTGCCCTTTTTATTTTACGATCTTTAAGGAAAAGATTCAAATTGCTTATTGGACAATAATTTAGGCGCTTGGTTGTTTGTCAAATAAAGGACGAATTGCTTGACATGGGATCGTATATTTCAGACAAAAGTATCCTTTGTAATATGAAATGGAAGGAAATTCTGTCAATCCGTTAATTTTGTTTGATTAAGTTGCTGGAAAAGAGATTCAGTTGAGTTCAAGTATTATTTTTTTGTTTCTCGGCAGATTGATGCAAAAGCAGGATGAGCGGTATCGCTCATCCTGCTTATGATGCTATTGCCATTTTGCTTTTAATACGAATGACTTGGCAGGGTTTGGGTAACGCTCAACCTTGGGATTTCTTCCTGCTTCTCGAATTCGATGGTTACCGATGTGGCACTTCCATCGTCCCAGCATACCGGCGGACAGGTCAATGTTAGTTTTTTGCCACGGACCTGGGCATAGCGTAATTTGTCGAGTCCTTCATTGTTTGGGAACAATGAGCCTTCAACATGATGAATGATATAATCTTTTTCGCGGTTGTATTCAAATTTGCCGAAGTAGGAGATGCCCCTCAGGTCACCTGATCCTTGTTCTTTTGGCATATATTGAACGGAGAAATATCCCGTATCTGCATAAACTACTAATCCAGTCGCATCCTCGCCAAATGGATAGCTGATTTCCCCGTTTTTTAGATGGATCTCAAAGGATTTGAGTTTCCATGTTCCAACAATTAAATGATTCATAATGCGTCTATTTTAAAGGATTATTTAATGTTAATCCTTTTTACGTAGAATGACAATATGTTGTTAATGCAGGAATTGGAAAGTCAGTTTAGCCAAGTGCTACATCCAGCATCATCATGACTGCAAAGCCCAACATGGTCCCGATCGTAGCGATATCTGTGTTTTTTTCCAATTGGGACTCCGGAATTAGTTCCTCGACAACGACATAAATCATGGCACCGGCAGCAAACGACAATGCATACGGCAGGATTGGTTGCATGATAATGACTGCGCCAGCTCCAATAACTCCGGCAATAGGTTCAACAATACCCGAAGCTTGTCCGTACATAAATGCTTTTCGGCGACTGAAACCTTCTCGGCGTAAGGGAACGGAAACGGCTGCACCTTCCGGAAAATTTTGTATCCCAATACCAATTGCCAGTGCGATCGCTCCGGCAGTAGATGCTGAAGGTAAATCGGCTGCGATTGCTCCAAAGGCGACTCCAACAGCTAATCCTTCGGGAATGTTATGCAGTGTAATAGCAAGAACCAGCAAGACACTTCGTCTCCAGGAAGTAGAAACCCCTTCGGCTTCTTCAGTTGGAAATCCTAAGTGGAGGTGAGGTAGAAACTGGTCAGTGAGGTAAAGAAAAAGTCCTCCGCCCAAAAATCCAATAACGGCAGGAATCCACGCAATGCCGCCGGTATTCTCTGTCATTTCAATGGCAGGACTCAATAGTGACCAGAAACTGGCGGCAATCATCACGCCGGCAGCAAAACCTAGCATACCGTCCAATACTTTTCGGTTGATTTCTTTAAAGAAAAAAACAAGCGCGGCACCCAAAGCGGTTATAAACCAGGTGAAAAGTGTCGCCATCAAGGCTTGCATGATGGGGGTGAGGGATAGGAACCAGTTGATCATAGGCTGGGGTTAAATTGTTCTGATACTATAGCAAAAATAGGGAATTCAAAGGATAACTTCCATCTAAAATAGAAAAAGCCTGCCAAACACAAGGTTGGGCAGGCTTTGCAGAATATCTTAAAATTGCTTAGACAATTTTCTTCATCGCAGTCATTGATTCGCGCAATTCGTAGCCAATCAATTCAACCGGGTGGAAACGGATGATTTCGTTTACCGCGATCAGTTGTTTGTTGTCAACGCCGTTGTCAGAACCTTCGCCATAAGTTTCGCCAATCACATCAGTTTCGATGGTCTTCATGAAATCAGTCAGCAATGGCTTACATGCGTGGTCGAACAGGTAGCAACCGTACTCGGCAGTATCAGAAATTACACGGTTCATTTCGAACAGTTTTTTGCGGGCAATTGTATTCGCGATCAGCGGAGTTTCGTGCAGAGACTCATAGTAAGCTGATTCTTCTTTGATACCAGCTTCAGTCATTGTTTCGAAAGCTAATTCAACACCTGATTTTACGAAAGCAACCATCAATACACCATTGTCGAAGAACTCTTGTTCGCTAATTTCAACATCACCTGCAGGTGTTTTTTCGAAAGCAGTTTCGCCGGTAGCAGCACGCCAGGTCAACAGGTTTTTATCGTCGTTTGCCCAGTCAGCCATCATGGTGCTAGAGAACTCACCGCTCATGATGTCATCCATGTGTTTTTGGAACAAGGGACGCATGATGCGTTTCAATTCTTCAGACAATTCGAAAGCTTTAATTTTTGCAGGGTTCGATAAGCGATCCATCATATTGGTGATACCACCATGTTTCAACGCTTCGGTGATTACTTCCCATCCGTATTGGATCAGTTTAGAAGCATATCCGGGCTCGATACCTTTTTCAATCATTTTGTCGAAAGACAAGATTGAACCTGTTTGCAACAAACCACACAGGATAGTTTGCTCACCCATTAAGTCTGATTTTACTTCAGCTACAAAAGATGAACGCAACACGCCGGCGCGGTCGCCACCAGTACCAACACAATACGCTTTAGCGATTTCCAAACCATCACCGTTCGGGTCATTTTCAGGGTGAACAGCGATCAGCGTAGGAACACCGAATCCACGTTTGTATTCTTCGCGTACTTCAGAACCCGGAGATTTTGGAGCAACCATCACAACTGTGAGGTCTTTACGGATTTGCATGCCTTCTTCAACGATGTTGAACCCGTGAGAGTAAGACAACGCAGCACCTTTTTTCATCAATGGCATCACAGCGCTAATTACGGCAGTGTGTTGTTTATCCGGAGTCAGGTTGATTACCAGGTCAGCAGTAGGGATCATTTCTTCGTAAGTACCTACTTTGAATCCGTTTTCAGAAGCGTTTAGAAACGATTGACGTTTTTCTTTAATGGCGGCTTCACGCAATGTGTAAGAGATATCCAATCCGCTGTCGCGCATGTTCAATCCTTGGTTTAAACCTTGAGCACCGCAACCTACGATGACAATTTTTTTACCTTCCAGTTTTTTAACACCATCAGCAAATTCAGATTTATCCATGAATTCGCAGGTTCCCAATTGTTCCAATTGTAAACGCAATGGGAGTGTGTTGAAATAATTTGCCATTTTTTGAGTATTTAAATATTTGTTTTAAGTCTGTAATTCAAATTTGAACCCGTTTGATCGGGTGAATTTCTCCTTTTGAAATTTACCAATACAAAGCAAAAGAATTCTCGGAAGAAAGCCGAGTAAAAAAGCGTGTATTTTTGGTAATTTTCATGGATTGGTGAAAAAGTATTTGTTTCGTTTGATTCGTCCTGATTAAATTTCAGTTGTTTACGATTTAAGAGACTTTTGGTTAGAATGGTAATTTTTTATCGGGATGCTGCACCATTCCGGTACTGGAGGGGCGAAAATCCGCTTTCGCGTTTAAAGAATTTGGTGAAATAAGATTGGTCCTCGAAGTGAAGCTGGTGCGCAATTTCGGCGACACTCAAATTGGTATGTACCAATAGCCGTTTGATCTCCAGAATTTGTTTGGCTTTGATAATTTGGCTTGAGGTTTTGCCGGTCAGTATTTTAACCGTTTGAGTGAGGTGGTTGGGTGTGACAGCCAGCAAGGCAGCGTATTCTTTCAGCGAAAGATTTTTATGGTTGTTTTCTTCGACCAGGTGATAGAACTTTTTCACCAGAATGTGTCCTTTGCCTTTACCGCTCATATTTTCCGATGTCCGGTAGCGGCTGCTGCAGGTTGTTAAAATTAAATCGAGAAGTGATCGGAGCATGTCGAGCCGGTTTGTTTCATTCGATTCCAATTCACCAATACTTCTTTTGAAAAGACCTTCCAAAAAACTGATATCGCTTTGTTGCTCGAGTAAAAGAGGTGGGTTGTCCTGCTTCAGATTATAAAAGAAGGGAAATTCAATCAGGCTGTTTTGGTTGCTGCGATTGGCCAGGTAGAAGTCGGCCGTGAAAATGAAGATGTAGCCCTCAATGTCGTGCGAAAATTCGATTTTGTGGGCTTGCCCCGGCGACATGAAAAACACACAAGGTGGCTTAATTTCGTAACGGTTTCCATCGATGACATGAAAGCCGGAGCCTTTCAGCAGGTAAAGGACCTCGAAGAAGTCGTGCCGGTGCGGGTATCTTACGCTGAAGTGCCGCTTGGCATCAAACACTTCAACCTGGAACTGCTGGCTTTTTCGCTCGTTCGAGCTGAAGTTGTCGAGGCTGTATACCGGTAAATGTTCGTTGATCGAATTCATGCGGGGAGTCATGCAAATCGATCGGATGACTCGAGGTCATCCGATCAATGCTATTTGGCTTAATCCATAGATTCCAGTAGTGCGTCGCGTTCCTTCAGGAACTCGGACAGTCGCTCGATTGGGTCGCGGGTAATGGCGATGCGGCCGGAGCGAATAAATTGCAAGACGCCGAACTGCGACAGATCGTCAAACATTTTTTGAGTTTCTGTTTTGTGTCCGGTTTTTTCAATGACGGTAAATTCGCGGGTAATTTCCAAAATGCGGGCACCTGATTTGCGAACCAGCTGTTCAATTTGATCGCTTTCGTACAGCGATTCGGTTTGAACTTTGTAAAGCGCCAGCTCCTGGTACACCATTTCTTCGTTGGTGTGGTAGAAGGCTTTTAAAACGTCAACCACTTTCTCCAACTGGGAAACGACTTTCTTCACCCGGTCTTCAGTTTCGTTAACCACGATCGTGAACTTTGAAATTCCTTGAATTGCCGAGGCTGAAACAGTCAAACTTTCAATGTTGATTTTACGACGTGTGAAGTTGATGGTGATTCTGTTTAAGAGACCAATATGGTTTTCCGAATAAACGGTGATGATAAATTCTTGTTTCATAGTGATAATCGTTAAAAATTAAGCTTCAAGAATAATGTCAGAAACCGAGGCTCCTGCCGGTACCATTGGGAATACATTGTCTTCTTTCTCGCAAACAACTTCAAGCAGGTAAGGGCCATCGTGCTCCATCATTTTTTGAACACCTGCTTCCAGATCTTCGCGCTTGCTTACTTTGTGTGCCGGCATGCCGAATCCGTTTGTGATCATGATGAAATCCGGGTTCTGCAATTCGGTGAAGGAATAACGTCTGTCGAAGAACAATTGCTGCCATTGACGGACCATTCCCAGGAAGTTATTATTCAGCAGAATAATTTTCACCGGAAGTTTGTTTTGTACAATGGTGCCCAGTTCCTGTAAGGTCATTTGAAAACCACCATCGCCTACGAAGCAACAAACAGTGCGGTCTTTTGCACCCAACTGTGCACCCATGGCTGCAGGAATGCCGTATCCCATGGTTCCCAATCCGCCGGAAGTCACATTACTTTTCGACTGGGTAAACTTGAAGTAGCGGGAAGCAATCATTTGTTGTTGGCCAACATCGGTTACCAATACCGCGTTGTTATTCACTTTTTCCGAAACCATGCGAACAGCTTCACCCATGGTTAAGCCTTCTTTTGTCGGGAAAGTGTCTTTTTGAATGACTTTTTCCTGTTCAATTTTGTCGCAATCGCGGAATTCCTGAAGCCAGGCTTCGTGTTTATTTTCTTTCACATTCAATGTGAGCATTGGCAACGATTTTTTGGCACTGCCCAATACGCCAACATCGACTTTTACAATTTTATTGATCTCTGCAGGATCAACCTCCAAGTGGATGATTTTTGCGTTGGTCGCATACGCGCTTACTTTTCCGGTCACCCGGTCGTCAAAACGCATACCAACGGCAATGATCAGGTCAGCTTCGTTGGTCTTGATGTTTGGACCATAGTTTCCGTGCATTCCCAGCATGCCCACGTTTAGTGGGTGATCTGATGGTAATGCCGAAAGACCCAGCAAAGTCCATGCTGCCGGAATGCCGGTTTTTTCAATGAACGTTTTCAGTTCATCTTCAGCATTGGCAATAATAACCCCTTGTCCAAACAGCAGTAAGGGTTTTTTCGCTTCATTAATCAAATCTGCTGCTTCCTTGACTTTGAATGGATCAACCGGATGCTCCGAAATGTAGGAGCGGATTTTGGTGCATTTTTTATATTCAAAATCCAGTTCCTGAACTTGAGCATCTTTAGCGATGTCCAGCAATACTGGTCCCGGACGGCCGGATTGTGCAATGTAGAAAGCCTTGGCAATTGCCTCTGGAATTTCTTCAATATTCGTAACCTGGTAGTTCCATTTGGTTACCGGCATCGAAATACCTACCACATCCGATTCCTGAAAGGCATCGGTACCCAGCAGAGGCGATGCTACCTGCCCGGTAATGCAAACCAACGGAATAGAGTCGATTTGAGCATCGGCAATTCCGGTAATCAGGTTTGTAGCACCTGGCCCTGAGGTTGCGAAACAGACCCCGGCTTTACCGGTGACTTTAGCATAACCTTCCGCGGCATGCACGGCACCTTGTTCGTGGCGCGTTAATATGTGGGTGATTTGCTTATCAAAATCATAAAGGGCATCATAAATCGGCATGATTGCTCCGCCCGGATACCCAAAGATGGTATCAACTCCTTCCTCTAACAGAGAAAGAATAACAGCTTGTGAACCTGTAACTCGTTTTGTTGCCATTATAAATACGTGTTTTGTTGGTTACTAATCTATTAAGCGAACTGCACCTTTGTCGGCCGATGAAACAAGGCTGGCATAGGCTTTCAGTGCTTTGCTTATATTTCGTTGACGATTAACGGGTTTGAACGCGTCTTTCCCTTTCGCCTCTTCTTCTTTTCTTCTTTGATCCAGTTCTTCCTGGCTGATCAGGACATTTATTTTCCGTGCAGGAATGTCAATTTCAATCGGGTCACCATCCTGAATCAGGGCAATGGCTCCACCGGCTGCTGCTTCGGGTGAAGCATGACCGATTGATAAACCGGATGTACCGCCGGAGAAACGTCCGTCGGTCAGCAGGGCGCATTTTTTGTCCAGTTGCATCGACTTCAGGTACGAAGTCGGGTACAACATTTCCTGCATTCCCGGTCCGCCTTTTGGTCCTTCGTAACGGATAATGACCACATCGCCGGCCTGAACAGCATCGCCCAAAATACCGTTGACGGCATCGTCCTGCGATTCGAAAACACGCGCTGTTCCTTTAAACCGGTAAACAGAAGGATCAACACCGGCCGTTTTTACAATACAGCCGTCTTCGGCAATGTTTCCATACAAAATAGCAATTCCACCATCTTTGCTGTAAGCATGTTCAAGGTCGCGGATACAGCCGTTTGCACGGTCTTTATCAAATTCTTCGTAATAGTTTTCCTGCGATCCCAGTACCAGGTTGCGGAACCCTCCGGGAGCAGATTTATAGCGTTGCGTATCTTCTTCTTTTGCGGTGTCGCCCATGATGTCGTATTTGGCAATTGCTTCGGCCAATGTCAAACCATCGGCACGTGAAACAGACGTATCCAAATGGCCGCCGCGACTCAATTCGGCGAGAATTCCGAGGATTCCACCGGCACGGTTGACGTCCTGAATGTGGTAGTGTCCGTTAGGAGCTACCTTACAAAGGTTCGGTGTTACCCGCGATAATTCGTTGATATGCTTCATGGTAAAATCAACTCCGGCTTCGTGGGCTATAGCCAGAATGTGAAGTACTGTATTGGTTGATCCGCCCATCGCAATATCTAATTTCATGGCGTTTTCGAATGCAGCTTTTGTTGCAATATTTCGGGGCAGTACCTTTTCGTTTCCGTTTTGGTAATAATCGTAAGTGATTTTTACGATTTGCTCCGCAGCTGTTTCAAACAAACGTTTCCGGTTGGCATGGGTTGCCAGAATGGTTCCGTTACCCGGCAGGGCAACACCTAAAGCTTCAGCCAAACAGTTCATTGAGTTGGCTGTAAACATACCCGAACAGCTACCGCAGGTCGGGCAGGCATCGCGTTCAACGCGTGCTAAGTGAGCTTCATCCACATTGGGATCGGCACCCAAAACCATGGCGTCAACCAGGTCGTATTTTTTACCGTCAACAACGCCGGCTTCCATCGGGCCTCCCGAGACAAAAATCACGGGAATATTCAACCGCATGGCAGCCATTAGCATGCCCGGCGTAATTTTATCGCAGTTCGAGATGCAAACCATGGCATCTACTTTATGCGCATTGCACATATATTCAACACTGTCGGCAATGACATCGCGCGATGGCAGGGAATAAAGCATTCCATCATGCCCCATGGCGATTCCGTCGTCAACAGCAATGGTGTTAAACTCTGCAGCAAAGCAACCTTGCTTCTCAATTTCTTCTTTAATGTATTGTCCGATGTGGTGCAGGTGGACGTGCCCGGGTACAAATTGCGTAAACGAATTAACGATAGCAATCATCGGTTTCCCAAATTGCTCTTCTTTCATCCCGTTGGCCCGCCATAAACTGCGTGCTCCGGCCATCCTTTTTCCTTGGGTGGTTGTAGCTGATCTTAACTTGTTCTGCATCTCTTCGTGCTTATGTTTGTTTCCTAAAAAAAAGCCCTTCTCGTTTAAGAGAAAGGCTTATTCATATTTTGACTCAACAATCTTTAGCCTTTCTCAAAGTCTTCTAAGAATGACGAGGCGGACTGCCAAATGATATGTCGAGTAATGTTTCATATGCGTTTTATAAAATGAAAAAAGCCATTCCCTTTTGAGTGAGAATGGCTACCAGATATACCTACGTGCATCATCCTCACTTCGCTTGCGAAATGACCACTACTAGAAGGACAACAACGTTAGATATGATAGCCGAGATTTTCATCTTTTATTTTTATATTGAAGCAAAAGTATGAATTAATTCTGAAATGCAAAATTAAATTGTAAGTAAATGGTCTGTTTCCAATGTGAAATAGATTCGAAAACGGGTCCTGTACTTCGGATTAGTAATTAAAGAGGGAACGAATTTCTGTTTTTTGGAGGTATCATAATTCTCAATCTGTGAATTTGTTATTAAAACAGAATTCCAGATGACAGTTTGATTAATTTCGGAAACGAGCTGATTTCGATACTTTTTGATAAAATGGAAAGCGGCGATCAAGAAAGAATTAATTTTTAGTTGATAAAACTTGCTTGCTTTTAAAGCATCGATTTTTAATTTCGAGCTTTGTAATTTTAAATAGATAGACAATTATGGGAAAAAGAATGCTGGGCTCACGATCAAATGAGTTTGTTGAGAATTTGTGGCTGCTGCTGTTGCGGGTTGGTTCGGGCGCGTTTCTGTTAACGCACGGAATTCCGAAGCTCTTGAAATTAATATCGGGCGACACTGCCTTTGCCGATCCCTTCGGAATCGGGCAATTGCCTTCATTTATACTGGTTGTTTTTGCCGAATTCTTCTGTTCGGTCCTGGTCATTTTGGGAATTATGACCCGCTTGGCAACAATCCCGATTATTATTACCATGCTTGTCGCTGCTTTTATGATCCATGCCGGACAAGGATTTGGTAAGCAGGAAATGGCTTTGTTGTACCTGTTGCTGTTCGCAACAATCCTCGTGTTCGGAAGCGGACGTTTTGCATTGGGTAACCTCATTCGCGGAAACTAAGACGCTCGATACCACAAGTGATATTATTGAAATGACTAATTATTCGTTATTGATGACGAGTAATTAGTCATTTTTGTTTGGTATTTACTTGTTGTTAGCGAATAAGTAGTCATTGCTTGTCAAAAAGTAGTCATTGTTTTGTTGTAAGTGAATCTTGCATGCTAATAAGTAGTTATTTAGGGTGCTGAAATAGCTATTGTTGTCAGTTTAGTAGTTATTGTTTGTCAGAAAGTAGGCGTTTTTTGTTTATATTTAGAAATTGCTTAGCAATTAGTAGTTGTTATTGGCTAATATTTAGATGTTTATTATTGGTTTTTAGTTGAAAACCATGTAGCTTATTGCATCTTTAAGTATTCATCAATTAACGAACTACAATGGAACATCTACCGGTTATTCAAATGGTCAAGCGCGAGGCTGAAAAGCGTCGGATGACGACCCGCGATTTGGCCAAACCCCTTGGTTTAAGTTATTCTGCCGCCCGAACTCTTTTCGATCGGTCCACCATGCAAGTGCAACGTCTGGCTGAATTGTCGGACTTGTTTCAGTATAATTTTTTCCGCGAGTTGGCGCAAGCGCTGCCTTACCCCGAACCTGAATGTAAAACATCCGGCGGAACTGAGGTCAAGGATGAAATTGAAAAGCTGAAAGCCCGGATCTTTGAGCTGGAAATTGAAAACCGCACCTTGAAAGAAGCTTTTTGCGGAGCAATGGTGCGCTGACACGAACAACATCGCAGCGATATGAATTCAGAAGTTCCCAAGCCTTTTCGGTTCAATGCCTTTAAGCATCATCGGGCTTACTTGTTGTCGGTCCTGAAAAATGTGTCGGCCGAGCTGGTGGACGAGCAATTGTTGCCGGTTTGCAATAACTATGTCGATGTATATACCGGGAATTTAACGATCACAGAGATCTGCCGGGAGCTTGAGGCTTTGCTGCGGAAAGGGAACACGTTTGAAGCGTCTGCTTTTCAGGTCTGGGTGAAAACGCCGCGTGGATACCGCGATCTTTTACTTTCTGATGGTTCCGTTTGGATTATTCGCGAAGGAGGGGATTCGGATCGTTACATTCATTTGCATCCGGCGCGCACGGGGCCGCATGTTGTTCGCTATCGGGGATCGACGCTGAAAACCGTTTTCATGTTGAAGCTGGACGGAAACGAAGAGCCCGGGCTGGCCGATTTAAATCGCTTGCGGCAGCAAATTGGCTTGTCGCCGGTTCGAAAGTTGGAGCCTCAAAAAGGAATTCTGAAATGCTACCGGGAATTTTTCAGGGAATAACTGCGAACCATTCAAGGTGATGTAACTTTAGTTCCGGATTACCAGAACTTTTGCGCCCCGTATTTTTCGCTGCTTAATTTCCAGGATGGCTTCATTCGCCCGATCAAAAGCATAGGTTTCCACTTCCGGTTTAAACGGCATCTCTGCCGCCATCCGAATAAATTCCCGCACATCGGTACTGGTGACATTGGCCACGCTTTTAATTTCTTTTTCCAGCCACAAATGCTTCGGGTAATCCAGCTGCAGCAAATATTCCTGGTCGATACTTTCTTTGCGAATGGCATTAATCACCAGTCGTCCTCCCGGCTTTAAACATTCCAGCGCATGAATCACCGGTTTCCACACCGGGGTGGTGTCAATAATGCAGTCGAGTAATTCGGGCGGAGTGTCGGTGGTGTTACCTGCCCAAACGGCAGCCAGTTGCCGGGCAAATTCCTGTTCTTTTTCGCTGCGGGCAAAAACACAGACTTCAGCGTCCGGGTATTGATAAAGAAGCATTTTCAACACCAGGTGAGCTGATGCTCCAAAACCAGTCAATCCAATTCGTTTACCCCGGGCCATCCGGGTCAGGGCCACCGAGCGGTAGCCAATAGCGCCGGCACAAAGCAGAGGAGCAGCCTCCGCATCGGTAAAGATGTCCGGAATGGGGTAGGCGAAGCGTTCGGGAACAACCATGTATTCGGCATAGCCACCATCGACGTCGCGGCCGGTGGCTTTGAAAGCGGCACAGAGATTTTCGGCTCCGCTTCGGCAGTATTCGCAATGTCCGCACGCAGAGTAGATCCATGCCACACCGACCCGGTCGCCGATCTTAATCCTGCCTTCAGTCTCGTTGCTTTCTTCCACAATCCCCACCACCTGGTGCCCCGGAACAACCGGGAAATTGGGCGGAGGTGTTCGTCCTTCAATCTCGTCAATTTCGGTATGGCAAATACCGCAGGTGCTGATCCGAACCAACAGGTCTCCTTTTGCCGGAATCGGTTTCGGAAGTTCAACCTGCTTTAGTGGCTGGTTTTCATGGTTTAAATCGCAGATTTTGTCAATAATCCATGCTTTCATCTGTTAAAGTTACGATCTATTTTCATCCGGGGCAAGATGAATCTTGCGGGCAATGAAATACGTAAACGAGCAATATGGGTATGAATTAGCCACCGTATTCAATGGATACTTTCTATTTGAAATTGAATGTTTAACAGGTGAAACAGAACTGGAACTGAAAACTAAACGCGATGTACCAAATTCCGATAAAAGTTGAAAGTCATTCCGGCAATCAGACGGGAGAATATCCTGTGGAGTTTTTTTGGAATAAGTTACGTTTCGTTATAATCAAGATTACGGATCGATGGTATCAGATGGATGTAGGGGGGAAGGAATCGGTGGCTAATTACTTTAAAATATGCACCAAAAGCGGCCTGTATTTCATCATGAAACATGACACCAGAACAAGACGCTGGTATTTGATCGCCCCCGAGGACAAGAACGGCTTGCTAACCTTGCCTTATGACCGTTTAAACTGAAAGCGCACTTCACCCTTTCTGGAATTACCATGTTTGTACCTGGTCTATTGATTCTCAATTTTCACAAGCAATTTCTCAATCGTTTTTATTGCCTGGCTTTGGCTGCACGAGAAGTTATTTAAAAGAATGGCAAACAAAACATCCCGCTTGCTTTGTGTTTTCAGTTCGCCCGCAAAAGACCGGACACGGGTCATGCTTCCGCTTTTGGCACGCAAGGCCTTTTTCGGAAAATAGGAGTGATTGAAATACCACAAGGTCCCATTGGGGACGACTGGCAGGCTGTCGAAAAAAGCGTCGCTGTTAGAGCTTTTGTTTTTCATGTAGTTTAAAACGAAGACCATTTGTTTGGGCGTAATGGCATTGAAACGCGACAGGCCGCTCCCGTCTTCCATAAACAAGGGTTTGATGTCCATGCCCTGCTGTTCCCAAAATTCCAGAACCAGCTCGATACCAGCTTCGGTCGTTCCCAGGCCGGTTGTTTCGTAAGCGATTTGCTTCAGAATGTGCTCGGCAAACAGGTTGACACTTTCGTGGTTGGTTACGCTGATGATTTCGGCCAGTGTCGGTGATTTGATCACCGATATGGTTGTCATGTCTTCCGTTTTATCACCGCCCCCACACTGGATGGTGCCCGACAGTTCAATATTTAGTAAGCCGAGTTCCTGCTCCAACTGTGTTCCCACTAAATAAGGGGGATTGGGAATTGAAGCTTTCACAACAAAGTCAGTTCGGTCTTTGGGGATGGTTCCGCGAATGATTCTTTTGTGATCCAGCGGGCTACCAAATACGAAGGCTTTATCGCTGTTTTCGCTCGATGAAAGCACCCGGTTGTCGAACTCAACATCCGGCAGAACCGGTAAGGTGTAAAGCAATTGGGTTGGTTTTTCGGGAGCCGTCGGCGAAGAAAGATGCAGCTCGTACAAGTTGTCATACGCGCTCAGGGCAAAGACTCCGGCTCCGTAATAGTTTCCCATATCTTCCCAAATCCAGGTGGCAGGAATGCTTTGGTCGTCGTATACCGATGTGTCGATAATCAGGTTCCCTGTAATGTGTTTGATATGTTGCTTTTTGATTGCCTCAGCCCACTTCCCGACGAAGTTTTGGTACGGTTGATAATCTTTGAAGTACTTCGAACCAAGTGCCGGATCGCCGCCGGCTATAAGAATGATATCGCCGAAAAGGGTATCGTTTTTCAGAACGCCGTTATAGGCAAGTTTAGTTTCAAAACGATAATCGGTGCCCAGCAACTCAAGTCCCGTACTGGTGGTGAGTAGTTTCAAAATAGATGCCGGAACCAGACTTTGCTGGGGCGTTGAGGCCGCCAGTAATTCGCCGGTTTTGGCATCAACCGCGTAAAAACCAACCGATGCATTTTCCAGAATTTCCTGCCGGCTCCAATCGTTGTAAATATGTTGTATCCCTTCTTTTTCCTGAGCTTCAACAACTGTTAAAGTCAAACAAAAGAGCACAAAAAGCAGTGTAATTCGGAGGTAATGTTTCATAGTTTTCCTTGTTTCTGTTGGTCAAAAATAATGGAATGACTGAAACCTACTCCATTTCTGTGGGTGAGAATTCGTGGTGTTCGATGATTTTGTAGAGAATATCTACATCAATAATGTAGAGTCCACATCATTTTGAGAATTCAAAGTACCCGTGCCAAATAGTTGTGGTTGTTTTTAAGTTGCTGTTTTTAAGTGTTTAGTGTTGTGCCGGGAGTTGGTTCTTTGGTTTTGGCATACTTTTCCAATAGAAGACTACCAGCGAACGATAAACAAACAATTTTTAAACATTTAAAATTAATAGTCATGAAGAAGACAGTATTATTTTCAGTAGCAGCGGTAACAATTGGTTTAATGGTTCCTCAATTTGTTGGGGCAAGTCCACTTGCAAAAGCAAATACAAACATGGAGATCATGGCTCAGGAAGTCAGTTTCGAAGAGATTGAAACCAGTGCTTTGCCTGAGGCAGTAAGCACAGCGTTGTCGGCTGATTATTCGGGTTACACACTCGACAAAGCTTTCAAAGGAAGCGACGGATCATTTAAAGTTAGCGTTAGCAGCGGTGAAATGAAATATGATCTATTTTATACAGCAGCAGGAGAGTTGACAAAAGTTGAAGCACCAACAGCCGAGTAATGATTCGCCACGCATGAAACTCACAAGGGAAACAAGCAATTTGTTTGCTTTCAGAGCATGAGTTTTCAGCAAACAGGACAACCTCTGCCAGCGCTATTTAGCCTGCAGAGGTTCTGTGCGTTTGTATTGTTTGTCGCACGGGATTGATGCTAAAGCCAATAAAACGAGAGCCGAGAAATTTTCTTAATTGAAAAATGTATGAATAAAATTTTGATTGTTGATGATGATTTAGCCTTCGGGCAGATGTTGAAGAATTACCTGACCCGAAACCATTTTAACGTAAAAATTCTGCACTCCCCCAACGAAGTTCAGAAGCACATTCGCCAGAATATTTACGACTTGGTGCTCACTGATCTTCGGATGCCTGATTTTAGCGGAATGGACATTATCCGACTGATCCGAAAGGAGTCGATGAAGACGAAAGTCATTATGATGACGGGGTATGCCGATATTACCACGGCGATTCAGTCGATCAAGCAGGGTGCTTTCAATTATATTCCCAAGCCTTTTCAGCCCCAGGAGTTATTGAATATGATTCGCGAGGCGCTGTCGCAAATGCCAAAAGGAGAGACGAAGGCCGAACCGAATAGGAAAGCTCCCACCGCTGAGTTTTTCGAAGGAAAGAGCAACCCTTCGAAACGGTTGGCCAAACATATTGAATTGGTTGCGCCAACGCCGATGTCGGTTTTAATTTTGGGTGAAAGCGGAACCGGAAAAGAATATGTTGCCCGGTCTATCCATCAGAAAAGTAAACGAGTCCATCAGCCTTTTGTAGCGGTCGATTGCGGCGCCATTCCGAAAGAACTTGTTGCCAGCGAATTTTTTGGTCATGTCAAAGGATCTTTTACCGGAGCGGCCAACGACAAAACGGGTTATTTTGAAGCTGCCAATGGCGGAACAATTTTTCTGGATGAAGTTGGGAATCTGTCCTACAGTACACAAATCCAATTGTTGCGGGTTTTGCAGGAGCGAAAGGTGAAACCGGTCGGTAGCAGCAAAGAAATCTCGGTTGATATTCGAATTATTGCCGCAACCAACGAAAACCTGAAATCAGCTCAGGCCGATGGACGTTTCCGGGAAGATTTGTATCATCGGTTGAATGAGTTTCAAATTGATGTCCCATCGCTCCACGAACGGAAGAATGATGTGATGGAGTTCGCGCAATTTTTTCTGCACCAGGCAAACGAATATTTATCGCGCGATGTTGCCGGTTTTGCGCTGGAAGTACAATCAGCTTTTGAAAACTATGCCTGGCCGGGCAACCTTCGGGAAATGAAAAATGTAATTAAGCGTGCCGTTTTGTTGGTGCCGGGACAGGAGATCTCGCTCCAGGAAATTCCGGATGCACTCTATCAACCCGAGCCGAAAGAAGATAAATTGACGCTGTTTAATGAAGGCAATGAAATACAATTGATACAAAAAGCATTAGAGACAGCCGATTACAATAAAAGTAAAGCAGCTCGTTTACTTCAGATCGATCGAAAAACATTATATAATAAATTGAAACAATATCAGATTGAATTACCGGAAAAGGAAAATCATCGTTTGAACTGAGTGGTTGTTGGGCTTGATTAAAAGTGACGCAATTTGATGTCATTTAATACAAGCTCAATCTGAATTAGAACTGTTTTGGCAATCGCAAAAAATTGTTCGTCCGGGAGAAGTTCGTTCCCTACTTGTTCCAGTTGCTCCAGCGATGGGGTTATTTTAGTTGCTTGCAGTTGTTTGAAGAGCGTCAGCATTTTATGAGCTAATTCGCAAGCATTTGCCCGGTTTTGCAGAGTAATCTCGTTTCTGAAGGCAGCGACGTTGAGGCCGGCGGAGTCGACCAGCAACTGAATGAGTTCTTTTTGTTCCTCCAAACTGGGGCCTGCAAAAGCAAGCACTTGATTCAGTGAATATTCCGGTGACTCTGTGTTGGTGGTTTCCATGCAACAGTTTGTTTGTTATTTTGATTATAACGATAAGCTGGTTAGATAGTTTTCGCGTTCCCGTCATGCCGAATATCTTACACATGTTCAACATGATAACTTCTTGAAAAGCACATAAGATTGAATGTTGCAAGGCTTTTGTCTTAACGGTCTGTAAAATAGTTACTTCTATTAAGGTTTTTTAATAAAAAATTTAAACAAAACGACCTGAAAAGAAGTAGTAATTTAAGAGAGACTAAAGTATCAATTTTAAAATATGAAGTTATGAAAGGCATTACAAGTTTATTAAAGATTTATGTTTCGGCTTCAGATATGGTCGGAAAGACCCCTTTATACGAAGAAATTGTTCGCGAAGCCAGAGATTTTGGCTTAGGAGGTGCGACCGTTTTTCGTGGGGTATTATCTTTTGGTGCGAGTCATTCTATCCACAGTGTTAAAATGGTATTTACAACAAATCAGGTTCCTGTAACAATTGAAATTGTCGATGAAAGATCCAAAATCGAGTCCTTCAAAAACGTCGTGAAAAAGCTGATTGATGTTTCGGAAAAAGGTGCTTTGGTGATTGTTCAAGATGTTGAGGTCTTGGAATATAAACGCGGCAAGAAATACAACCAGTTTGCTAATTTTTAAAGGATGAACAGGTTCATTAATTCGGGTTAAATTTAAGTTATTCCTTCGGAGCCAAGACAGGGAAAGTGTAGCGGATTTATTATATTTGTTGCGGCTTTTAAAAAAGCTGACTTAAAACAGTCTTGTAAGGTTATATATTAAGTTTAATTCAAAACCATAAATCATGTTAATTAGTAACGTTGTTGGTAGAGAAATCCTCGATTCTCGCGGAAATCCAACTGTAGAAGTTGAAATCACACTGGAATGTGGTGCTGTAGGTTTAGCAGCTGTACCATCAGGTGCATCAACAGGTGAAAACGAAGCACTGGAATTGCGTGATGGCGATAAAGGCCGTTACCTGGGTAAAGGTGTTTTGAAAGCTGTTGAAAACGTCAACACAGTGATCGCGAAAGAAATCATTGGTTTGGATGCCTCTGACCAAGTTGCTTTAGATGCCAAATTGCTGGCTCTGGATGGAACTAAAACTAAATCTAAATTGGGTGCCAATGCCATGTTGGGTGTTTCTTTAGCTGTTGCTAAAGCTGCTGCTGCTGCATTCGGTCAACCTTTATATCGTTACATCGGTGGAACAAACGCAAAAACATTGCCTGTTCCAATGATGAACATCATCAATGGTGGTTCTCACTCTGATGCTCCTATCGCTTTCCAGGAATTTATGATTCGCCCAATCGGTGCTCCATCATTCCGCGAAGGTCTGCGTATGGGTGCTGAGGTTTTCCATAGCTTGAAAAAAGTATTGTCAAAACGCGGTTTAAGTACTGCTGTAGGTGACGAAGGTGGTTTCGCTCCTGCATTGGATGGTACCGAAGACGCATTGAATTCAATCATCGAAGCAATCAAAAACGCCGGTTATAAACCAGGTCGTAAAGAAGATGGCGGTGATGTTTCTATCGCTTTAGACTGTGCTGCTTCAGAATTCTTCAGCGATGGTATCTATGACTATAGCAAATTTGAAGGTGCTGATGGCGCAAAACGTAATTCAGTTGAACAAGCTGCTTTCTTGGCCGAATTGGTTGAGAAATTCCCAATCGATTCAATCGAAGACGGAATGGACGAAGGCGACTGGGATGGCTGGGTAGCATTGAACGCTCAGTTGGGCGACAAATGCCAATTGGTTGGTGACGACTTGTTCGTAACTAACGTTGAGTACCTGCAAAAAGGTATCGAATTGGGTGCTGCTAACTCAATCCTGATCAAAGTAAACCAAATTGGTACATTGACTGAAACATTGGATGCTATTGAAATGGCTCACCGTGCTGGTTATACTTCAGTAACTTCTCACCGTTCAGGTGAAACTGAAGATTCAACTATCGCTGACATCGCCGTAGCAACTAACTCAGGTCAAATCAAAACAGGTTCATTGAGCCGTTCAGACCGTATGGCTAAATACAACCAATTACTTCGTATCGAAGAACAATTGGGTGCTTCAGCTATCTACGGATACAAAAAAGTATACAAGAAGTAATTCTGAGTACTCCAGATATATGAAAGCCGCTTTCCGAAAGGAGAGCGGCTTTTTTTGCATGGAGGGTTTCACCCGAAGTCAGTTCTTTTATCTTTTCAGCTTACAGGAAATTAAACACCAAGCTGAAATAGAAGCTTCTTCCCGGTGAATACAATGGACGGCTGGAACCGGTCATATTCCGGCTCAGGTGCTCGTAGTAAGCTTCATCCAGCAAATTGTTGACCCCGGTATTTACGCTAATAGCCGATGTAATCAGGTAATTGGCCTTTAGGTCGACAACATTGAAAGCGGGCGTTTCATTTTCACCATAGCTGGTTGCTATTCTATCTTGCTTAAATGAATGCCTGAAGCTGATTTCTGCCTGTAACTTTTGCCGAATAAAAGAACCTACTATTCGGTAGCGAAATTCCATAGGTGGAATTTCCGGCAAGGCTTCACCACTGTCTTTATTTTTGCCATAAGTGTAGGCCAACTCAGCAATCTGGTACAAATGTTCTCCATATTGCTGTTTCCAACTCAATTCAAAACCAGCGTGTAATGCCTGGTCAATATTGATGTATTGCCGAACGCCGGGAGCACTTGTCATCCTTGGAATTAAATCATCCCTGATTTCAGATGAAATGTAATTGCCGATAAAAGCTGAAAAAGCATTCAGGTTGATGTTTGTCTGTTTCGACTTCCACGACAAAACGAGGTCGATTTGCTTGTTTGTTTCAGCTTTCAGATTCGGGTTTCCAACCAGTTCGTACGGATCAAGACCGATTGGGAAATAGTTGATGTAGCGTTCGGCCAGCCCCGGACTGCGTTGTGTCAGTCCCAACCAAAGCCCGGCTGAAAACCGATTCGTCAATATCTTCGTTCCCCCCAAACTAAAAGCCGGATTAACCAAATCTGATGTCAAGTCACCTTCGTAAAGGTCGGAAAAGGCAGCATCCGGATTTTGAGTCTCTGCATGATTTAGCTCTAGTCGGCCCGAAAATACCAGCTGATAGCTTTCGCCCGGTAAATGATATTCAGCAAAAACACCATTCTTCCGAATTTGAGCATCCTGCCATACATTGTCATACACGGTCATTCCGGCCATGGGCCCCATCAGCATGGTTCGCTGACGTTCTCCTTCGGCCTTTTCAACACGCATGTCGGTACCCGCAAACAGGTAAGATTTTTCAAAGTCGAAGTGCATTTCTGTTCGCCCGCCGAAATTTTGTGTTTTAGCAAATGTGATCGCATCCACCATTCTTGGATTTATCAGCTTGTCGTAATTATCCATGGTATGATTCACCTTGGTTGCGTACAGGCTTGTTTCCCAATTTGTGAGGTTGCTCTTGCTAAAATGTGCGGCATGTCCGAGATTAAATAACCAGGTATCATCTTTCCGCAAATCCATAGGGAGGGTGGGAAAGTCAACGTTTTCGGCGTAGTTGTTGGCAAGCATTGCACTCAATTCTTGTGAGTCGGTGAGCTTGATTCCCAATTTTCCTCCCAGGTTACGGCGATTGAAACTGGCCGGAACAGTCATGCCATCCCCGTCTTTATAGTCATCGCCTGTAGCATAGGCTCCAAATAATTTCAAGTCAGAAAAGCGATTCGTGTAATTGGCGAGCCCTTCGGTTCTCGAAATATTACCGTTGGTTTCGTAACTGCTGCTTAGGCGACCGCCGAGCTTTCCTGCTTCTGAGAAATCAAGGCCGGCACTTTTAAAATTCACCGTTCCGCCAAAAGCATTCCCGTAACGAAGACTGTAGGGGCCTTTGACTATTTCAACCTGGTTAATCATGTTCATCGGAACCTGGCTCGATGAGGGATCCATTCGGTTGGGACATCCGGCTGTGGCACCCTGGACGCCGTCGATCACCAGGTTTACCTGGTCGTATTTAAAGCCCCGGATGACCGGATCGAAACCGTAGCTGCCACTTTTTCGGATGCTTGAAATGGCCATAAACCGATCGAGTAGATTCCCGGCATCGTGCTCCAACATTTCTGCCGACTGGAAATTCATACTTTCTTTTTCGCCTGCTGTCGGGTGTATCTGGAAATAGACGACCGGTTGCAGCAGGTGAGATTGAGGATTAATTTTCAGCTCACCGGTTTGAGCCGCCAATGCAACTTCTTTTGGCGAAAACTCTTGCTTGCCAAATTGAAGATGACTGATAAATAAGGAGCTGGATTGATCCTGTTCCAGCTGGATTATTCCGTTGTCACCGGAGTTGCCGGCTTGTTTTCCATATTGAAAGTTGGCCTGTCTGATTAGTTCCCCGTTTTCGGGATTAATTAGGCGGAAAGTTACGGACTGCGCCCATACTGACTGACTGCTAAGCAGCAACAGCACACATAGGAACAGCACATATTTCAGCCCTTTCCGCTGAAAAGGCATATGCTTCATGTTTATTTGGTGTTTCTTTAGTTAATGATGTGGGAAGGAATTTCCCTTTTTTCAACTTAAAACGAATGAAAGCAGATGCTTTTTAGGTGGGTGAAAAATCTCGTTTCCTCCAAAGGGATGAAGGACAACGTTGCGTTGTGATTTTTGCTTTTCAACGTGAAGAGGTAAAAGACTGATGTCTTTAGATGAAATTGGGAAGTATTGAATTTCAATCTTTTTGACTTGATTGTCCGGCATTTCTGATTTCGTTTCGTGCTGCTCCTGCAATTCTTTTTTCAGCTGACAGCAGCCATGACACGCTGACTCCGGATTATCCCGGTTCACACACAAATACTTTTCAATGTAATCCTGATTGATTTTGAAAGACAGGTAAACAGCAGCTTCCGCAAGAATATGCCATGCGATTGATGAAATAATAAGAATGGCCAGAAGCTGCTTACCCATGAATTTTTGATCAGTTGATTTAACAGCATAGACAAAATTAGCGGTCATTTGTTCAGCATTTTGGCTGTTGTTGCAAGAGATCGTTTGCATTTTTATTCTTCGAACGACTTGACTACTTTTGCAGACCAATATAAAAGCATGTATACACGAGAAGAAGCCAAGCAACTACGGAAAAAATTTTGGACCACTTTTGGCAAGCGCTGCGAAATTGTTCCTGAACTGCTACACCGCAAAAAGAAGTGGATCCTGTACGACACTAAAATCGGCGGGTTAGATCTGAAGTTCGATATCGATCGGTTTGAAGCTTGGGTGATGATTGAGGTGAATGCCAAGACAGAGGACCGTCGCCTGCAAATTTTTGAGTTGCTTGAAAAGTATAAGTCGATTTTGGAAGATGGCTTCGAAAATGGCATGGAATGGGAACTTTGCTACACCCGTGAAAGCGGCGCGGAGGTTTGTCGAATTTTTGTGATGGATGATGGTTTCGATATTCACCGTGAAAACCAGTGGCCCGACATTTACAACTTCTTCATCGATAATATGCTCCTCATGGAACACAATTTTCTGGAAATTCGCGATTTACTGCAAGAGGAATTAGGATGAAACAATGCCCTCTCTGACAGTCATTCCTGCGAAAAATTGAAGCTGTCAAAAATCATCAATTAGGACGAGAAACTCTTCTACTTTTGAGAATTCGTAAAATAAATGCCAAAGCGGTGTAACGATTCGGCATTTTGGCGACTTATGCCACTGTTGAATCATTATTTAAGAAAATTCCTGACATGAAGAGAGAAGAGATTGATGCAATATTGTGTTTGATCAAGCGTGAAGTCGTTCCGGCTATTGGTTGTACCGAACCGGTTGCTGTTGCCCTGACTGTTGCTAAAGCAAAAGAAGTTTTGGGTGAGAAAGCTGTCCGTTCGGAATTGTTTCTTAGCCGCAATATCCTGAAAAATTCATTGGGTGTCGGTATTCCGGGAACCGGAATGATTGGTTTGCCTATCGCAATTGCGTTGGGAATGGTTATTGGTAAATCAGCGTACGGGTTGGAAGTCTTGAAAGATATGAATCCCGAGGCTTTGGAAGAGGCCAAAATAATCGTCGATGAAAAACGTACTTCTGTCGAGCTAAAGGAAGATGCCCCTGATAAATTGTACATCGAAGCCCGTTGTTATGGAGAGAAAGGGGAGTCGAAAGCCATTATTTGCGGAAGCCACAACAACATCGTTTATGTGGAATCGAACGGCGAAGTTATTCACGACGAATTTACCAACGGAACGTTTAAGCAGCTCGAGTCCAATGATATCGAATTGGATTTCAATACGATTTATGATTTCGCCATGGAAACGTCCGTGGAGGAAATCCACTTTATGCTCGAAGCGGCCCGGTTGAACAAACTGGCAGCAGAGGAATCGAAGAAAGGTTCTTTTGGCCACTCGGTGGCGCGGGTTATCGAAAGCGATTCATTCAAACATGTCATGGGCAATAGTATTTATAACCGGCTGGTTGCGGTAACCGCTTCGGCTTGCGATGTGCGGATGGCTGGCGCGATGATTCCTGTGATGAGTAACTCAGGCAGCGGAAACCAGGGAATTACCTGTACTTTGCCGGTGGTTGTTTTTGCTGAAGAGATGGAAAAGCCGGAAGATGATTTAGTCCGCGCTTTGGTATTGAGCCACCTGATGGTAATCTACATTAAACGACGTTTGGGGCGTTTGTCGGCACTTTGTGGCGTAACGGTTGCGGGTATTGGTGCGGCGTGCGGAATCACTCACCTGATGGGTGGTAATCGCGATCAGGTAGCTTATTCGGTGAAAAACATGATTGGTAACATTGCCGGAATGTTGTGCGATGGAGCCAAACCAAGTTGTGCATTGAAGGTCTCGAGTTCGGTTTCATCGGCCATGTTTTCGGCCATGATGGCTATGGATAATAAAGTGATTAGTTCGCTCGAAGGAATTGCCGATGAAGATGTGGATAAAACCATCAACAATTTGAGTGATATTGGTTCTGAAGGCATGAGCGAGGTCGATAAGATGGTACTCAACATCATGCTGAAGAAATAGGTAAATATAATTTTAGGGTTAAAAAGGGCCGTTCCTCAGGGGATGGTCTTTTTTTTCGTATTTCCGCTCGTTGGGAAGGCGAAGTTGCAAACAGATTTTCATTTCCCCATGCCGCGACGTCAAAGTTGACAGTCAGGAATGTCTTCGCGGGGCGGGAAAATGAAAGTTGACGATCGGTTTTCATTTCCGCGAGCCGCGAAGCCCAAATGGACGGCTGGTTTTCATTTCCGCGCACGGCGAAGCCAAAATGAATTGTTGGATTGTTCTTCCCGCAGGCGAAAAATGAAAGTTGACGATCGGTTTTCATTTCCGCGCGCCGCGAAGACCAAATGGATGGCTGATTTTCATTTCCGCGCGCCGCGAAATGAAAACCAGCCGTCAGGAATGGCTTCCCCGTCCCGCGAAATGCTATTTTCGCTTAAGCCGTTTGTGGATTTACGCAAGCTTCCTGGTATTCGGCAATAATTTTAGCCACTTGCTGCGGCGAAACCCGTCCGTAGACTTTTTCGCCAACCAATACGACCGGCGCTAATCCGCAGGCACCAACGCAACGCAGGCAACTCAGTGAGAACCTCCCGTCAACCGATGTTTGGCCAACTTCAATTCCTAACTGGCGTTTGAATTCGTGCAAAACTTTCTCGGCACCCCGCACATAACAAGCTGTTCCCATACAAATTGAAATGGGATGCTGCCCTTGTGGTAGCATGGTGAAGAATGAATAGAAAGTAACTACCCCATAAACTTTGGCAACCGACATATTCAGTTCCTTGGCAATAACTTCCTGCACTTCCGCAGGTAGGTAGCCTAATTTGTGTTGAACCTGATGCAGCACATTGATCAGCTCTGATTCCTGGTTATTAAATTGAGCACAGATTCCTTTAATCAGCTCAACCGCTTTATCTGCTAGTTTTATTTTGGTCATGATGTTGTCTTTTTTTGTCTAAAGTCTAATATCTATAGTTTCCAAGGTCTAGCCTTAGCTACGGTCGAAATACTTTGTGTGCAACAAATGGTGTGCTTTCTCACTCATAGGTGCACCCAGGAATTCTTCGTAAAGCTTCTGGATATGCGGATTTTCGTGCGACTTGCGCAAGGTTTTGTTTTTATCTTCTGAGTAGATCGCCTTTTGCCGTTTTTTCAGAATTTCAACATCTCCATGATGATAGGGCTGACCGCCACCGCCAATGCATCCTCCCGGGCACGACATGATTTCGATGGCGTGGAATTCGCTTTCCCCGGCTTTGATTTGTTCCAGCAATTGGCGGGCATTTCCCAACCCATGGGCGATTCCGATATTGATCGGTGTTCCGTCAAAATCGATGGTTGCTTTACGAAGCCCTTCCATGCCACGTAATTCTTCAAAATCGAGGCGGGGGAGTGATTTCCCGGTTTGGATTTCGTAGGCCGTTCGGACAGCCGCTTCGATTACACCACCTGTTGTTCCGAAAATCACCGCTGCTCCTGTTGATTCACCTAACGGTTGATCGAAATCTTCTTCAGGCAACGATTTGAAATCGATATTTGAAATGTTGATCAGCGAAGCCAGTTCGCGGGTAGTCAAAGCATAATCCACATCCGGATTACCATTTACGGCAAATTCATCGCGGCTGCTTTCGTATTTCTTTGCCACACAAGGCATGATGGAAACCACCACCAGGTTTTCCCGTTTTACTTCTATTTTATCGGCAAAATAGGTCTTGGCAATAGCACCAAACATTTGCTGCGGCGAACGGGCTGTCGATGGGATATCTTTTAATTCGGGGAACTGATGTTCAAAGAATTTTACCCACGCAGGACAGCAGGAAGTCAAGATCGGCATCTTCACATTTTTATCGCCTCCAAGGTATTTGCCCAGTCTGTTCAGCAATTCGGTACCTTCCTCCATGATGGTGAGGTCGGCTGCAAAGTCGGTATCAAAAACATAGTCGAAGCCTAAACGACGAAGGGCTGAAACCATCTTCCCTGTCACCAGTGTTCCAGCTTCCATCTCAAACTCTTCGCCTAAAGCGGCACGAACGGCCGGAGCGGTTTGCACAATGACTGTTTTTGACGGATCGGAAAGTGCGCGGATAACAGCGCCTGTTTCGTCAACCTCGGTTAACGCTCCGGTTGGACAAACAGCCACGCACTGGCCGCAGTAGGTACACACTGAATGGTCGAGATTCATTTCGAAAGCCGGTGAAACAACAGCTTCGAAACCCCGGTTGATGGTTGAAAGCACACCAACCGACTGCACTTTGTTACACATGGTTTCGCAACGGCGACATAAGATGCATTTGTCGAGTTCGCGAATTATGGCCGGAGAGGTGTCCTCCCGATAATGAGACTGTGCTCCCTGGTAGTGAATTTCGCGGATTCCCATGTTTTGAGCCATCTCCTGCAAGTCACACTTTCCCGATTTGGCACAGACCAGACAATCAGAAGGGTGGTCAGACAGAATCAGTTCCAGCACGGTCCGGCGGGCATTTACGGCCCGCATCGAGTGGGTGCTGATTTCCATGCCTTCAGCCACTTCGGTGCAACATGCAGGAGCCAGGTTGCGTCGGCCTTTTACTTCGACCACACATACCCGGCAACCGCCCGGTTTGTTTTCAATATTCATGTCGTGCAGCTTCATGTGGCACAATGTTGGGATGTCGATTCCAACCACAGATGCTGCATCCAGGATCGTCGTCCCCTTAGGAACTTCGAGCGTTTTATTGTCGATATTTAATTTGATTTTTTTCATGTTTAATCCTCTACCTTAAGCAATTTTAATCGCGTCAAACTTACATTTCTCGAAACACACGCCGCACTTAATACAAAGCTTTTGGTCGATGTAATGCGGGCTGCGTTTTTCGCCCGAGATTGCACCAACCGGGCAATTGCGGAAGCACAGTGTACAGCCGGTACATTTTTCGTCTTCAATGACATATTGCATTAAAGCTTTACACTGGCCAGCCGGACAAGATTGATGTTCGACATGTGCTTCATATTCGTGCAGGAAGTTATCCAGAGTCGACAAGATTGGGTTGGGAGAGGTTTGGCCTAAACCGCATAAGCTTGTGTCTTTGATCACATGGCTCAACATGCGCAGCTTGTCGATGTCCTCGCTGGTGCCTTTCCCTTCGGTTATTTTTACCAGTATTTCGTGCAAACGCTTATTGCCGATTCGGCAAGGCGTACATTTTCCGCACGATTCATCCAGCGTAAATTCGAGGTAGAATTTGGCGATGGACACCATGCAGTCGTCTTCGTCCATCACAATCATACCTCCGGAACCCATCATTGAGCCGGCAGCAATCAGGTTGTCGTAGTCGATTGGTGTATCCAGAAAATCTATCGTGAGGCAGCCGCCGGATGGGCCTCCTGTTTGCACAGCTTTGAATTCTTTGCCGTCTTTGATACCACCACCAATGTCGTAAATCACTTCGCGCAGGGTAATTCCCATAGGCACTTCAATCAAGCCCACATTGTTTATTTTACCGGCTAAAGCGAAAACTTTGGTTCCTTTTGATTTTTCGGTTCCGATGCTTGCAAACCAATCAGCCCCTTTATTGATGATCGGAGGAATGTTGGCAAAAGTTTCCACATTATTCACGTTGGTTGGTTTGCCCATATAACCCGATTCTGAAGGGAATGGCGGTTTGAAAGTCGGTTCGCCGCGTTTACCTTCCATCGAGTGAATCAGGGCTGTTTCTTCACCACAGACGAATGCGCCGGCACCATAACGAATTTCAATTTCAAAGTTGAAGGCGGAGCCCAGAATTTCCGGCCCCAGTAAGCCATATTCTTTGGCTTGTTCCAACGCTATTTTTAAACGTTGAATGGCCAATGGGTATTCGGCCCGAATGTACACCAAGCCTTTTGATGCTCCAATGCAGTACCCGCAAATTGCCATCGCTTCAATGACCGAGTGCGGATCGCCTTCTAAGATGGAACGGTCCATGAATGCTCCGGGGTCTCCTTCATCGGCATTACAAACCACAAATTTTTCATCGCCCGCAACGTTGTGCGTAATTTCCCATTTCAGCCCTGTTGGGAATCCACCGCCACCACGTCCACGCAGTCCGGATTTTTTGATGAGATCAATGACTTCTTTGGGGCTGTAGCTTTCGAGGCATTTTCCAAGCGCTGCGTAGCCATCGTTCCCAATGTATTCTTCAATATTTTCGGGATTGATGAAACCGCAGTTTCGCAATGCAATACGGACTTGTTTTTTGTAGAAGTCCATGTGTTTGCTATCGCCAACTTTCTCCTCCGTTTTTGGATCTTTATAGAGCAGGCGTTCAACTTTTCGCCCTTTCAGAATATGTTCGTCTACAATTTCATTGGCGTCTTCCGGTTCTACCGATACATAAAATGTATTGTCGGGTTGAATTTTGACGATCGGCCCTTTTTCGCAAAAACCAAAACAGCCGGTTTGGAGCACTTGCACCTGTTCGTGCAGGCCATGGTCGATAATGCGTTTCGTTAAATTTGTTTTCAGCAGGTCGGCTTGGCTGGCTTTACAGCCCGTTCCTCCGCAGACCAAAATATGCGTATTAAATTCTGCCATGTTTTTTCGGTTTGTTAGTCTTCGAGCGTTTTGTAATTGGCCGGTATTATTCCGTCAACCAGTTCGTTTAGTTTGATGTGCTTTTCAATAATTTCCTGTGCTTTAACCTTGTCTACGAATCCATAGACAACCGATTCTTTCCCGGGAATTAGAACTTCAATAGTCGGCTCTGCATAGCAATAGCCCATGCAGCCGGTTTGAGTGACGACAGCATCAATACCTTGGTGGTCTAACTCTTCAACCAGATAGTTCATGGTTTCTTTTGCGCCTGACGCAATGCCACAGGTGGCCATGGAAACTTTTATGTGAACCAGATTTTCGGGATGATCTCCCTTCTCCCTTAGCTGAATTTTCGACTGAACCTCGTCTTTCAATTTACGCAGGTCAGCCAGTGATTTGATTTTTGTCATATTGATTTTAGGTTTATGAGTATGATTTTTTAGGTTTATTAATTTCGTCTTTCTTTCATTCAGGTAACAGGTCAAATGTCATTATTCGCTTATTTGTATTTGCTCCAGATTCTCCAGAATCATGCTTTTTAAGAATTGTCTGATTTCTTTCGTTACTAAGGGGACTCCACCCAAAATATTTTTGATTTCGCGGGAGTCGAAATTGAATTCGCCCTGTAGCGTTTGATGGCGATACAGGATGTCGGTGTCATTTTCGTTAGCCAGTAAAATGAGCATTGTCCCGGCTATATCGCCCAGAATGGGTCGATCGATGTGCCGGTAACCAAATGTGGCGACCAATGTTGTTCCACCTCCGGGAGTTGATTCAATTAGAAAGGAGCCGCCGCATTGCTCTGTATTTTGTTTCAGCATCGGAATACCCAGGCCAACTTTACGGGTGCTGCGGGAGGTAAAAAAAGGATCGGTGACTTTGTTTAGGGTTTCTTCATCCATCCCGATACCGTTGTCTTTAATTTTCAGTTTGTAACAATCTTTCTCAGGGTTTTCCCGAATGTAGATTTCAACCAGGCTGGATTTAGCCCGGATCGAGTTTTGAGCGATGTCAAGTATATGTAATGATAGTTCAGTCATTCTTCAATTTTTACAGATCGCCCTTTTTTCTGATTCAGGGCCCATCGTATTTCCTCGAACGAAGGTTTTGCCAGTTCGAAGATGGTGCATGCAGTGCCAATATCTTCCGGATAGTGGGCGTCGGATGCCTTAATTAATGTAATGTCGGGGTGTATGTCAAATAGTTTGCGAATCTGGCTTTCCTGAGCACGCTTACTGATTTGCATGGCATCGATCTTCAGTTCGTGGGGGAGAAAACCCAGTTGGCTGAAGAGGCTGTTCATCGGCCGGTCGATGTGTGCCGGAATGAATAGACCATTCAATTGGTGTATGAAATCAGCAATGGTTTCCAACTCAACTTGTAAGCCGTTTCCCAGATACCAGGGCATTTCTTCAACAATTTGGTTGTCTCTGTCTACCACAACCTGGTAGCCAAAATAATTGGGTTTATTCGGGATTTGCGGTAAGTAGTGTTCAATGAATGCCTGAAACTCATTCATGCTATGGTCGTCTTCAAACAAACAAAGGGAGTGAACCTCCTCGAGGCTGTTTACCTCACATCCATTGATAACCACAATTCCCGAATCGGCTGCCATTTCACGCACCACCCGGCACTGTTTGGTGCTGTTGTGGTCGGTTATGGCAATAATATCCAGTTGTTTTTGTTGCGCAACGGTAATAATCTCATCAGGGCTCATAGCCAGATCGGCACAGGGCGAAAGTACCGTGTGCAGATGCAGGTCGGCTCTGAACCGCCGCATCATTTGTCAGCTAATAAAGCGTGCAATTTACCGGCAATATCAAATGTTGAGAGAGAGCTTGACAGAATGGGGATTTGTTCCTCATTACTGTGTTGGATCGTATTGGCGTTGGCTTCCAGATCTTTCACCAGTATAACTGCCGCCAAATCTTTCAGGGAGGCAATGGCCATTACATTTTGGTGTACTTGCAGGGTGATCCAGATTTGTCCTTCACGGGCGTTTCCCATTACATCGCTTAACAGGTCGGAGACATATGCTCCGCTTATTTCGCGGTCGAGACCTTTCTCGCCGGCGATTACTTTCAATCCTAGTTGGTCAATTATTTCAGAAACCTTCATTTCGTCTTCCTCTTTTGTTACAATCAGCTTTAAATCTGTCTTTGCCCCATTTTTTCTCCATATTATTCAGGGCCTTGGAGGTTGATATTTTATTTTCTTCCTGCCATGTTTGTTGCAGGAATACGCAGTCGGACATTTTCGCCTGTTGGCAAGCCATATCTTCAGCCAGGGCTTGGCAGTTTGGCGCTCCGCATGCACCACAATCTATTCCCGGCAGGAAACAGATAATTCGTTGCATTTTGCTCATTTTCTCCAATGCTTTTTCACGGTTTTCATCTAAAATGAAAGCGGGGTTCGCCTTCAGTGGTTCAGATATGAGCTTGCTTTTCAGCACGGGTGCCATCTCCTGGATGGGATGATCTTTGAACTTTAGCGACGATTTGTAACGTTTTGCACGGTGTTCCAATCGTTCGGCAGTCAGGAAACGGTTGCCCGAAAGCAGGTTGCCACCAGCACAACTTTGGTCGCATGCTCTTAGCTCCAGAAAGTCAAGATCCGGAACTTCTTCATTTTCGAGACGCTCCAGAAATTTGATCACATTGTGGATACCGTCAATGGCCATGCTACGTTCGCCAAAGTGTTTCGCTTCACCACGGGTGAGACTCCACAGAATACCATCGCGTGTGAGGTTTTCCCGTTGGTCGCTTGTATCGGGTACTTCGGCTGTGCTTATATTTTTTCGTACCCGGTTGTATAGCTCGTTCATATTAATGATGCCATCAACGATGGATTCTTCACCATCGGCCGGGCTTTTTACAGAGCTCATTTTCGCAATACACGGGGTCACATAAAACAATCCGATTTCTTCGCGTTTGGCTCCTAACTTTTTCATCTGTTCCAACGCAAAACAGGCTCCCAAATCCTGGGGCGATTTTCGTGGAATCACATTGTCAACCAGCGAAGGATAGCGAATCTGGATGAGTCGGACCACCGATGGGCAGAAGGTCGAAATATGTGGTTTGTATGTTTTGTCTTTTCGGCAATATTCGCGAATAGAATCCTTCAGAAAGCCGATAGGTTGCTCTACCTCGTAAACATGTGTGAAGCCAATTTTCAACAATGCTGCATAAATCTGGTCTTCCGTATATTTTTCAGGAAACTGCCCGATCATCACCGACGGAAAAAGCACGACCCGGTATTTGAATGATTTGATTTTATCCAAGTCATCCTGCTCGGCATAAATTGCTTTTGCCGGACATTCGCGCATACAGCGTCCACAATCGACGCATCTTTTTTGCTCAATAACAGCCAACCCATTACGAATCCGAATTGCTTCGGTAGGGCAAGAGGTCATGCAATGTGTACAACCGATACACTTTTGCGCATCAACCTTGAGGGCGTGATATGTTGGTGTGGTTGTACTCATCTTAAAAATAATTTACCATGCTTACAGTTGTACTCTGCCCAACGACCGAATCAATTTTTAATTCGTCAGTATTTTTTTTGATGTTGGGAAGTCCCATTCCGGCTCCAAAACCCATTTCGCGAACCTTTTTGCTGGCCGTGGAAAACCCTTCTGTCATGGCCATCGCAATATCCGGAATACCCGGACCTTCATCAGTAATCAGCGTTTGGATTTTGTCTTTGTCAATCTGAATGTGAATTTGTCCCTTGTAGGCATGTGCCACAACGTTCACTTCGGCTTCGTACAGGGCAATAACAATACTTTTGATACACTTTGCATCAACTCCCAATTGCTTCAACACCTTCTTTACCCGGCTCGACGCTTGTCCGGCCTGGGTAAAATCTCCTCCCTCAATTGAAAAGTCAAGTTCCATATTTAGTATACCGGTTTTAGTCCCTCTTTAAATAATATTCCACTTGCTTTGAACATGGTAAAAGGCGATTCCATGATGCAAATACCGTGTTCCTTGGCCAACTCCAGCATTTCGTCGGTCAACTTTTTGTTGCGGACAAAAACGATAAACCGGATATCTGCCATTTCGGCTGTGCGAATAGTTTGCAGGTTGCACATGCCTGTAATTAACAGCAGGTTGTCTGTGTCGAGTGTCAGAACATCACTCATTAAGTCAGAGCTGTAGCCTTTTTCGATTTGAACATTGTTCTGCGTTTCTCCGCAAATCACCTTTGCAGCTAGTAATTCGCAGATTTTAGAGATCTTCATTCATTCAGGATTTGTTTACAAATATGGTTCAAAAGGCTAAAATGAACGATTATTTCAGTCACAATGTGAGTTTTATCAGCTAAATTTAGATTCATTATAAAGTACTGCATTCTCCCGAATTCGTGGAAGTTAGATTGATGTTCGGAGTTAGTCAGCCTGAATATTAAGCACCTGGTTGTATTTTTGATTTTCTGCAATCGATTGTCTCGTTTGAAAGCTTTTTCGTGGTGGAAATGAAAATAGGGCTCCCACCGTCCATTTCGGTTTTATAGCTGAAAAGTTGATCTGAATTCTGCTGTATTTTTTGTACTTTTTGAAAGAAAAATCAACGACTGAATTTAAACCGAAGCTCATGATCTACGATGAAAATTCTTTTCTTCCCGACGTCCCCGATTCTCAAGGCTTTTCGCAACACTTAATCGATGCTTTACCTATGCCGGTTTATTTGAAAAGTGAAGGCGGCACAATTCTGATGGGCAACAAAGCATTTTGTTGTTTGCTGAATTGCGGGAATATGGAATTGAGAGGAAAAAAAGTGATGGACTTTTTAGAGGAAGATCAAGCGGGGCAGTTCGATCGGTTTGATCAGGATTTGTTGGCAGATGAGGGAACGCAAAACTACGAAGCCCGGATCAGGACCGGAAGCGGGGTGTCCTGCGAATATGCTTTCCAAAAGTCTTTGTTGCATGATTCGAAGAATGAGGTGATCGGGATTGTTTGCTCTATGATTGATTTGAGTGAACAGAAAAAGGCGGAACGACAGATGGAAGAAGCACAGGAAGCCACGGTAATGGCATCGGCCATGTTGCACAAAATTCGGGCAGGAATTGTGATTGTTGGCAGTGACATGCGGGTAATCGATTCGAATCCGGGTTTTGCCAAATTAATCGGTGGTGATGTTGAGGAATTGGCTGAAACCGTCCCCGGGCTCTCCGGAGCTGATTTGAAAGAACTGGTTCCCGATGTCCTTTATCGCATGTTTGCCACTTTGATGAGTTCGGGTGAAAATATGGTTGAGCGGGATCTGCGTTACCAGAATAAGTTGCTGCATGTGTCGGTTATCTCCATTTATAAAAATCGGGTGGTAGGCGCTCTTATTCGCGATATGTCGGCGCCGGCTTTGGTTCGTGAAGAAATTATCAGCCGCGCACAGCGCGTGAACAAACAGAATATGGAAACGGTGCAGAAAATCGCTTTTCTGCTGGGTGAAAATGCTTCGGTCATGGAAGAGCTTCTGCATTCAATTATCGAGTCGTACAAATATGGGGAGGATGAGCCATCATGAGTGAATTACACGTTGATGTTGATTTTCAGCAGAAGATGGCTCACGGAGAGGTCGTCTGCGGCGATGTTTTCCACTCGCGACGGATTAGTGGTGAGGGCCGTTACATTCTGATTCTATCCGATGGTTTGGGACATGGTATTCGTGCCAACGTCATGGCAACGCTTACGGCTTCCATGGCGATGAATTACACCTCGTTTCATACTAAACCTGAAATTGCTGCCGATATTTTCATGCGTGTTTTGCCGCAGCACAGCGAAAGTAAAGAAAGCTATGCCACCTTTACCATTATTGAAATTGACAACGATGAGTTGGTGAGAATCATTAATTACGATAATCCGCCCAGTCTGATCTTTCGACATGGAAAGCCGTTTGTTCCGCGTGAATTGGAAATTCCGATCCGTGGAGAAGAGAACATCGGGAAGATTCTTCGAATTCGGGAATTTAAGCCGATCAAAGGTGATCGGATTGTTTTTACCAGCGATGGTGTCACGCAGAGTGGGCTCGGTGGAAAACGTTTTCGCATGGGCTGGGGCAGGCAGTTGCTTTCCGAATTTATTGAAAATCAGTTGGATCGTGAATCGGAAATGACAGCTACTCGACTGGCACGTAAGATCATGAACCAAACAGCGATGAATGATGGTTTCCGGATGAAAGACGATGCCAGTTGTGGTGTGGTCAATTTTAGGAGACCTCGCGAGTTTATGCTGATAACAGGACCACCGTTTTATAAAATAAAGGATATGGACTTTGTCGATCGGGTGACGAGCTTTCCCGGCAAAAAGATTATTTGCGGTGGAACAACAGGTGAAATTATTGCACGTGAACTGAAACTGGATGTAACGATCAAACACCACTATGAAGGAGACGATATTCCTCCCGCTGCGGAGATGGAAGGTTTTGAAATGGTTACTGAAGGCATTTTAACCATGGGGCGGGTAGAAGAGATGTTGGAAAATTACACGAGCGATACGAGGCTGGAGAATTCGCCACCGGAAGAAGTCGTCAAACTGCTACTGGACCACGATATCATCCACATTCTATTGGGTACCCGTATTAATCGGGCGCACCAGGACCCCGAACAACCGTTCGAAGTACAAATCCGCAAGTTTGTTGTGAAACGAATTGTAAAGATTCTGGAAGAACGCTTTTTCAAAAAAGTCTTTCTGGAGTTTATCTGAGTTGAAAAACAGAAATTCAGAATTTAAAGTTATTTTGCCTCTGTGGAACGAATGATGACCATTTTTTTATGAAAGACCAAACGATAAAAGAACAGCTCCTGCACAAACTGAATCAGCTATTGGATGAACGCATTGTCGCAGCCGATAAATCCATTCAATCGGCTAAAGAATCGCGCGACAATGATACCAAAAGCAGCGCCGGCGATAAGTACGAAACCGGGCGCGAGATGATTCAACAGGAAATGGATAAACTGCAGGCTCAACTGGCAAAGGCGCAAAGCATGAAAAATGATCTGCTGCAAATCAATCCGAACAAAGAATATACACAGGCTGAATTTGGAAGCTTGGTTTGTTGTAACCAAGGGAACTATTTCTTCTCGGTGGCTTTAGGTAAAATTGAGTTGGACGGTACTCCCTACTTTTGTTTGTCAATGGTATCGCCTATCGGTCAGGCTTTGATGCAAAAAAGGGTAGGAGACGAGCTTACTTTTAATGGAACCCGAATTGTCATTCAGAAAATTTATTGACCGAAAAATGGTTCAATGATGATCGATGAATTAAATATGTATATATTTACATGTTTAAAATAAATGAGATGGAATTTAAGAAATTAGAACTTAAGCCTCAGGGCAATTGGTTTCAACGAAATATTTGGACACAACATGGCAAGAAAACGATATTGTACATGGTTGCTGGTGCTGTGTTGAGTTTGGTTTTTTCGCTTATAACAGGAGATATTGAAAAACTAACATTTGGTGAGAATGCCTATAGTTTGCTGATTGGAGCCTTCTTCGGTTTTTTAATTACCAATAGCCCATGTGCACGAGGTAAATGCTAATGCTTTCGCTGCCTTTACATGGAGGTTGATTGATTTCGTACAGGTTACTTCCAACCTTTTACCCACGTCTGTTGCTCTTTTTTCGAAAGAAAAGTCCAGGCCACTATGCGACTGATTTTATTTCCCTGTCCCATGTTGATCGTTTTTATGTCTATTGCTTCGACCTGTTTTAAGGTTTGGTAGATTCGCGGCAGACGTTCGCTTTTTGATACCAAACTGGTGAACCACAGGCAGGACTTTTCAAATTGTTTACTTTGGTGAATCATGCGTTGCAGGAACATTTCTTCACCACCGTCGCACCAAAGTTCGTTGCTTTGACCACCAAAGTTGAGGCTTGGTTTCATGGCTGCCTTTTGCTTCAGGTTTCTGTTTTTACGCTGGGTTCCGGCTTGCGCTTCAGCAGCTGAAGCATGAAAGGGCGGGTTGCAGATGGTCAGGTCAAATTTCTCGTTGGCTTCAATGATGCCCTCAAAGATATTCGTTGCCTTGTTTTGTTGGCGAAGTTTGATCTTTCCCGATAAAATGGAATTTTGATTGACAATTTTGTTCGCCGATTCAATCGCGATGGGATCAATGTCAGCACCCACAAAAGACCAACCATATTCCATCGTTCCAATAATCGGATAAATGCAGTTGGCCCCGACGCCAATATCCAGGCAGTTGATTGCTGATCCTGTCGGTAATTGCCCACCGTGTGAGTTGGCCAGTAAATCAGCTGCATGATGAATGTAATCGGCTCGTCCCGGAATCGGCGGGCACAAATAATTATCGGGAATGTCCCAGTAATTTAAGCTATAATTCGCCGACAGAATCGCTTTGTTGAGAATTTTAACAGCTTTGGGATTCCCAAAATCAATCGATTCATCACCATAGGGATTCAATTTCACGAACGACTTCAGTTCCGGACAAACTGCAATGAGTTGCCCAAAATTGTAGCGCTCCCTGTTTTTATTACGTGGGTGCAATTTCGATTTTATGGTTGGATGAATCTTTTTCTTTTCGGCCATGGAACTTATTTTCTGAGTCTGCAAATTTAGCCTTTATCGGGCAGAAACAAATTCCCTTATCTTTGCGCCATGTCGAAGTCAATTAAAAATCAGAAAAATATACTGGCCAAACTGAATATTGCACAGCTGAATCCGATGCAGGAGGAAGCTCAGTTGGCCATTCATTCCAACGCAGAGGTCGTTTTGCTTTCACCAACAGGATCGGGTAAAACACTGGCGTTTATGCTACCGCTGGTTGCCGGGTTGGATCGCGAGTGTGCAGAAGTGCAGGCGATGGTGATCGTTCCGACAAGGGAGCTGGCCATCCAAATCGAACAGGTTACTCGAGAAATGGGCGCTGGCTTTAAAACCAACGCGGTTTATGGGGGGCAGTCATTCTCGAAAGATAAGCTGAACCTGAAAACGACACCGGCAATACTGATTGGAACACCTGGTCGTATTGCCGATCATTTACGTCGCGAAACTTTTGTAACAGACCATGTGCAGACACTTGTACTCGACGAGTTTGACAAATCACTGGAGGTTGGTTTCGAGCTTGAAATGAGCGAAATAATCACCTTCCTTCCGAATTTGAAAAAGAAGGTGTTGACTTCAGCCACCATGCATGCGTCTGTTCCGACTTTTGTGGGACTGAAAAAACCGGCTGTGCTGGACTTCCTGGAAGAAGGCGAGTCTCAACTGACGATCAAAACAATCATCTCACCATTGAAAGATAAGTTGCAAACCTTGGTTGAGGCGCTGTGTCACATCGGGAACGAGCCCGGCATTATTTTCTGCAATTACAAAGAGAGTATTGAGCGGGTTAGCAACTTCCTGGCAGAAAAAGGAATTACACATGGTTGTTTTCATGGGGGCATGGAACAGATTGACCGGGAAAGAGCGTTGATCAAATTCCGCAATGGGACGCATCAATTGTTGTTAGCGACAGACCTGGCAGCACGAGGGATTGATATTCCTGAAATTCGGTTTATCATTCATTACCAACTTCCCGGACGAAGCCATGAATTTACGCACCGGAACGGGCGTACGGCTCGTATGTTCAGCGATGGTACAGCTTATATTTTACAATGGGAAGAGGATCAGTTACCCGATTTCATTAGTGAGGTGGAAGTTGAAGAGCTCAAGACTGCTCCAGTTCCTGAAGCGTCAATCTGGACGACCTTGTTTATCTCCGGTGGCCGAAAAGATAAAATTTCAAAAGGTGACCTGGCAGGATTATTTTTCAAGCAAGGAAAATTGGGAAAGGATCAGTTAGGTATGATAGAGCTGAAACAGGACTGTGCGTTTGCAGCGGTTCATTCAGTAAAAGTGAAACAATTGCTTCAATTGGTTGATAACAGTAAATTGAAGAATAAAAAAGTCCGCGTCTCAATTGTAGAGTAAAGATTTCAATCACGAATATTCAAAAAAAGGGAAATAGCATCATTCCTCAAGAAACCCATAGTGTCCCGCAGCTGAGTTCTCCTATTCGCCTTCAGGAATATGGCGTCGGTATTTTCACCCTTGCATCAACAAAGTCTGCCTTGAAAAAGGCCATCAAGAAAGAGTTTGTGACGGTGAATGGTGAGCTGGCTTCAACAGCAACATTTATCAGGGGCGGTGAAACCATTTGTTTGGCTATTTCGAAAGAGATCCTTTCCCAAAAGAAACTCATTTTACCGCTTGATGTTTTGTTCGAAGATGAATACTTAGCTGTCATTCATAAACCGGCGGGTATTTTGGTCAGCGGCAATCGGTTTAAAACAATTGCTAATGCCCTGCCCCAAAATTTAAGACCGAGTAAACTTCTCGATGCGACGATCCCGAAGCCGGTTCATCGGCTGGATTATGGTACTACCGGCGTTCTGTTGGTTGGAAAAGCGAGCAGTAGTATTCAGGCATTGAATCAGCTATTCGCTGACAAAGTAATTGAGAAAACTTATTATGCTGTTACAATTGGTGAAATGAAGGAGAGGGGAGAGATTACCTCGGACATTGAGGGCAAGGAAGCACGATCGCATTATCGTTTAATCGATTCGGTGCCGTCTCCGAAATTCGGACAATTGAATCTGCTCGAGCTAAAACCGCAAACCGGAAGAAGGCACCAGTTGAGAATTCACTTGTCTGCAAATGGTAATCCAATATTGGGTGATAAAACATACGGAACAGAAGGCTTAATTTTAAACGGTCAGGGATTGTACTTACATGCCTGGTCGTTGAGTTTTGTCCATCCGTTTACCGGAGAGAAGGTTTGTTTTATAGATGAATTACCACAACGGTTTAGAAATATATTTCCTGATTTTTCAGCTGTCGTAAAAAAATGATTTGGCCGGTATCAGTGGGCAAACAATTCATTTTATTTGGTTCATGGCAAAAAAAAGCTCCTGATTCAGGAGCTTCGTATGATGAATTAAGTCGATTTTAAACCATTGGATGTGTCTTGAAAATTTCTTCCGATTTCATCAGGATGTCAACATACTGTGCACGTTGATAAGTAAACGGATCTTTCAGATTTTTGCGAGATAGTTTGCCTCGGAAATCACTAATCTTTTTATAGCCTTTGTTGTCCATCCATTCATTTAGTTCTGTGATTAAAGTGGCTGCATAAGAAGGTTGGTTTCTGTAGAAAGCTGAAACCATTTGAACAACATCGGCACCGGCAAGTAACATTTTGATGACATCGGCAGAGTTGGAAATACCGCGGCTGGCACAAATGCTGGCATCAATGTTTCCATGTAACAGGCCGGCATAACGCAATGCCAATTGATGGTCGCGCTCGTGTGTCAAATCCCAGGGGTAGTAAAATTTTTCGGTATCAATATCAATTTCCGGTTGGAAGAAACGGTTGAATAAAATGTATCCGTCAGCACCTGCTTCATCTAGTTTTTTTATAAAATTCAGGGTGTTGGAGTAAAATGGGCTCAGTTTCACACTCACCGGAATTTTAACGGCTTTCTTCACGCTTTTCACAACTTGAATTTGCTTTTCTTCCAGCTTTTCACCCTCAATTTCGAAATAACCGGGAACAGCGTATAAGTTAATTTCAAGTGCATCAACTCCGGTTTGTTCCAATTCCTTGGCGTAGTCAACCCAAGTTGTCTCGTAAATGGCATTCAGACTGGCAATGACAGGAACGTTGACTTTTTTCTTAAGAGTCTTGACATTCAATAAATGTTCTTTTGGACCGGCATGCTCCATATCAGGAAAGAGCTTGGTCATTTCGGCATTTCGCTCTTCGTATTCATGTAAGTCTTCATCCAATTGGATGGATTCCAATTGAATTTGTTCTTCGAATAGCGATTTATAAACGATTGCGCCGATTCCTGCTTCTTCAATTTGTTCTATTGATTCAGGCTTTGTAACCAAATTGCTGGCGCCTAAGATAATTGGGTTCTTTAATTTTAAACCCATGTAGCTGGTGGATAAGTCTGCCATAATATTGATTTTTTTTGGATTGTTGTCTGCTAGTTAAACTGTCTTAATCAATCTTTTGTTCATGGTTTAAAAACAAATAACTGATTGTAGCAAAACGATTTCTAATCGCTTATTAAAATAGCAAGAATTTAGCTGAAATTAAAGTTTCAGGCCGGTTAATATTTGGGGAGAATAGAAAAAAACCTGCAAGCCAGGCCTGCAGGTTCTCAAAATCCAAGTATTCGGGTTGTTTACATTAGAGACAGTGTTACAGTCAAACCAGCCATTACAACTGAAACCATCGTCATCAATTTGATGAGGATATTCAGAGAAGGACCGGAGGTATCTTTAAAAGGGTCGCCAACGGTGTCGCCAACCACACTTGCTTTGTGGGTCTCACTACCTTTTCCACCGTAGTTTCCTTTTTCAACAAATTTCTTCGCGTTGTCCCAGGCACCACCGGAATTATTCAACATAACGGCCAATGTAAATCCGGATGTCAGACCACCGGCGAGCAGACCAACGACACCTGCAACGCCCATTATAGCGCCAACGGCAACCGGAACGATAATCGCGATGAGTGATGGCAGCAACATCTCGCGTTGAGCGCCTTTAGTTGAAATTTCAACACACTTGGCATATTCCGGAGTGGCTTTACCTTCCATAATTCCGGCAATTTCGCGGAACTGACGACGAACTTCTTCAACCATCGCTCCTGCAGCACGACCAACTGCTTTCATGGTCATCGCGCAGAAAACAAAAGCCATCATGGATCCAATAAAAAGTCCACCCAAAAACAGCGGGTTGAAGAGTGTGATATCGTAAGCAGCCGAGAAGTCCTTGACAGAAGCTGCAGAAATTTGAACTGTTTTCATTCCTTCTTCGATGGCTGGTTTTACCGAAGTGTAGAAGATATAGTCGCCTTTGGTGACAAATCCATCCGGACCGGCTATTTTTCCAAACCACAGTCGAATTTCTTCCATATAAGCCGAAATCAGCGCCATGGCAGTCAACGCTGCTGAACCGATCGCAAATCCTTTTCCGGTGGCGGCGGTTGTATTTCCCAGCATGTCAAGTGCGTCTGTACGTTCACGAACTTCTTTGGGTAATTCAGCCATTTCTGCATTACCACCGGCGTTGTCGGCAATAGGGCCAAAAGCATCTGTTGCCAATGTAATTCCTAAGGTTGACAGCATCCCTACTGCGGCGAAACCAATACCATATACGCCCATGGCAAAGTCGGTAGCACCACCTGCAGACCAAAATGAACCGATAATGCCAAGTACAATTGTTATGACGGGAATCCAGGTCGAATACATACCAACAGCAATACCGTCGATAATCGTTGTGGCAGGACCCTGCAGAGCTTGTTTGGCGATCCCCTTGGTTGGACCGTATTCATCGGACGTGAAATATTCAGTCGCCTGACCAATAATAACACCGGCAGCCAGTCCGATCACTACTGATCCGAATACACCGTAAGTAATCCAACCCATGTAGGCCATCCCAAGCATGGCTAGTAATATCATGACAGAAGATCCACCGGTACCGAGCAACAAAGCGTTCAGCAGGTTTTTCTGAGTGGCAGATTCCTTGGTGCGAACCATGAAGATACCGAGAATGGAAAAGATGATTCCTACGGCAGCAACGATCATTGGCGCAATAACCGCCATCTCGGTTTCCATACCGGATTTTTGGAGCGAAAGGGCAGGTAGTGCAGCGCCCAGGGCAGCGGTTGCCAAAATCGATCCGCAGTACGATTCGTACAAGTCGGCACCCATACCGGCAACATCACCAACATTGTCACCCACGTTATCGGCAATTGTAGCCGGGTTGCGAGGGTCGTCTTCCGGAATTCCGGCTTCAACTTTACCAACAAGGTCTGCACCAACGTCGGCAGCTTTGGTGTAAATTCCACCACCGACACGGGCAAATAGTGCTTGGGTTGAAGCACCCATTCCGAAGGTTAACATGGTTGTGGTGATCTCAATTAATTTTTGATGGTCAGTGGTTCCGGCATGAACCAATTTTAGTCCGATCAGATGGAGACCGTTGGCCATATGTTCCGGCGTGAAGATCACTTTATTCAGGAATAGGTACCAGGCTGCGATATCTAAGAGGCCAAAGCCAACGACAACCAATCCCATAACAGCTCCACTCCGAAAGGCAACTTTCAACCCTTGGTTCAAGGATTTTGAAGCTCCATGCGCAGTCCGTGCAGACGCGTATGTGGCTGTTTTCATTCCCAGGAATCCGCAAAGACCGGAAAAGAAACCTCCGGTAAGGAAAGCCACCGGAACAAATGGGTTTTGTACACCCAGGTATGCGAGCAGCAATAAAATAAGTAATAAAATAACGAAGACGATGCCAACAACTTTGTATTGGCGGTAAAGGTAGGCCATGGCCCCTTCGCGCACGTACTGTGCAATTTCAATCATTCGGGGTGTACCTTCCGAATTTTTCATCATGGACTTAAAAAAGAACCATGCGAAAATCAGGGCCACTATAGAACAGAGTGGTACAAGCCAGAAAATAGCATTCATAAGGTTTTGTTTTTATGCAACATGGTTGCGGTTAGATGTTTGTTTTAGCGAAATACACCTATGAATTTAGCAATAATCGGGTGGCAGGATTCCTGTGATTTAATGTTTTTAGGCAGAAGTAAATCAGATAGTTAAAAAAAGACGGAGTCTAACTGTCTGATATCAAGGGACTGAAATTAATTATGCGTTGTGTTAATTTGAAATCAATCTAAAGAAGTAAGTTAACTTTTGAAGCGAATTCAAGCGAAAAAGTATTGAATTGAACTCGATGTAGCCCTTATCTGGTGTTCGATGAGTCTTTTATCACGACCTTTCCTTTCCACCTACCTGTGAAATAATAGACGATTAAGATGATCATTCCAATGAGCCAGGCCGCCGGTTCGGCCCACCAAATCCCGTTTACTCCAATCAAGTCGGATAGCCAATAGGCCAAGGGAATTCTGACCAGATATAAAGAGGTGAGGGTGGTCAGCATGGGAATTAATGTTGCTCCGGCACCTCTCAAAAAACCAGTGAAAGCGAACATGACAGATAAAAGCAGGTAGAAAGATGAGACAATAACCAGGTAATCCTGACCAATGGAGATAACAGCCTCGTCAGGAGTAAATATTCGAATAATGTATTTTCCGAAAACGATAATGATTAACGATATGATGACCGAATAGGTTAACGAAAAGACGATGGTCATTTTTAGTCCGCGACGTGCTCTTTTTTCCTGAAAAGCTCCCAGGTTTTGTCCCACAAATGACGATAAAGCTGAACTGAAGGTCAGTGCAGGCATTTTTGCAAAGGAGTCGACCCGCATCGCAGCGGTGTATGCCGCAACTGCATTGGTTCCGAAGGTATTTACAATACCCATAATTGCCATCATACCAAAAGCGATAAACGATTGTTGAAACCCGGTTGGCAACCCGATTCTAACACAACTCTTGAAAATCGATTTGTCAAAAAAGTATTTGCGAAATGATAGATTAATGATGGGGTGTTTCTTGTTTAAATACCAGGTTGCTGAGAAAAAAGCCAATGCTTGAGAAACAACAGTTGCCAGCGCAACACCCTCAATTCCCCACTTGAATACGACAACGAAAAGCAGGTCGAAAACAATGTTGTTGACTGTGGATAAGATCATGAAACGAAGGGGCGTTTTGGCGTCACCCATTCCCCTTAGAATTGAGCTAATTCCAGCAAATCCAAAGAAAAAGAACATTCCCGAAAGGTAAATATTCAGGTACGTGATGGCCTCCGGAAGCATTTCTTCAGGCAGCTGAAGTAAAACGAAAATCGATCGACTGAAGACTATTCCGATTGATGTGACGAGTATTGAAGAGAAGAGGAAGAAAATGAAAATTGTATCGATTGTTCGGCGTACCTGGTCCAGTTGCTTGGCTCCGAAGTATTGCGATATGACAGTAGATGCACCAGACCCGATGCCAATCACCATTGATATTAATGTGAAGATGATAGGGAAGGATGCTCCAACGGCTCCCAAAGCTTCTTTTCCTAAAAAATTGCCGACAATAACACTGTCCACAATGTTGTATAAATTTTGGAAGATATTTCCAAGTACAAGCGGAATAGAAAATTGCAGAATTAGACGCGCCTCACTCCCTTCGGTAAAGTCTTTCATATATCAAAATAAAGTGACCAAATCTCTCTAAATTTAAGTGAAATTCAAAATAAAGTGCTGAAAGTTAATGTTGGGTTAAGTTTTTGTTGTTCTGTTTCAAGGAATAAGGAAAGCACTAATTTTGTTTGGTGGGTCTCTGCGATGCGGAGTGGAACTTATGTTGATCTTAAATCAGATTGACCATGAATTTGAATTGTTTACATTATGAAGAAAAGAGTATTATTTGTCTGTCTTGGTAACATTTGTCGGTCACCGAGTGCAGAGGCGGTCTTTAATGGTCTGGTAAAAAAAGCCGGGCTTACTGATATGATTGAATGTGATTCAGCTGGAACCGCGGCTTACCATGAAGGTGAAACCGCGGATCAGCGTATGCAGAGCCATGCGATTCGACGGGGGTATCGTTTGACTTCGATTGCGCGAAAATTTGATCCTTCTGTTGATTTTGATCAGTTCGATTATATTATTGGGATGGATGACGATAATGTAAATGATTTACAGGACCTGTCTTCGTCGATTGAAGATATGGGCAAGATTTTTAAAATGACCGATTTTTGTAGCCATGGTGGACATTATTCCGTACCAGATCCTTATTACGGAGGAGCCGATGGTTTTGAATTGGTACTGGATATCCTGGAAGACGCTTGTGAAGGCTTATTGAATGAGGTCCGTGGATAGCTTTTGGGGGATCTCAAGGGGCAAAACTTTCTGTTTGTTGGGCTGTTTTAATAGAGTGGAGGACGAAAACTAATGGGGCAGGAAGCATTTTATAGTTCTATTGCAAGCTATTACGAGCATATTTTCCCGTTAAACAATCAGCAGATCAGATTTATTCAATCAGAATTTAGCTCGTTGGAGGAATTCACTTTTATGGACATCGGTTGTTCAACCGGGCAGGTGGCTGGTGCTTTGTGCCAACTTGGAGGGCTGGGAATCGGTATTGACCTGAATGAAGATATGATCAAAAGAGCAGTGGCTGAAAATGGCTCTGTTGATCTATCGTTCAAGACGATGGATATGATGACCATTACTTCCCATTTTCCGAATCACTACTTTGATGCGCTTATCTGTTTTGGCAACACGCTCGTTCATTTGGAGTCGGTAACCCAGATCCGTAATTTTTTTCAGCAGTGTTCTCAGTTGCTGAAACCCAATGGGAAGCTTTTGTTTCAAATCTTGAATTATCAACACATTCTTAGTAAACAGATCACTAGTCTGCCTTTAATCGAGAATGATTTTGTGCGTTTCGAACGGAATTATAGGCTGCCGGATCCAAATCAACCTAAAATTGACTTTATTACGCGATTGGAAGTCAAGCAGGAGAATGTTGTTTTGGAGAATTCGGCTAAGTTGATTCCTGTTCAAAAGAATGAACTGGAGAAGTTGTTGCTGTTGGCTGGCTTCTCTAAGCTTATTTTTTACAGCGGATTCGATAGAAAGCCATTTGGGGAAGACCTTTTGCCCTTGGTTGTTGTTGCTCAGATTTAGCCATTCAAGAATAGTTCCGGAGATTTTATTCTTGTTGAGATTTTACTGCCTGAAAGTCGATTAGTTCGTATGTTCCTTGTTTTTGGTCGCAACGGTAAGTTAACTTACAGTTTGACGGTTCGTATTTCCAGTTTTGCAGCAAATCATCCTTTTGTTCCTTGATCTTTGCAAATACAAATAACCGGTCCATATCCAGAACAAATTTGTTAATTCTAATCCAAACAAATTGATCAAACTTCTTTTGCACCTTGTATTTCGATGTTTTTGATATTTCGATGCCTGAGAAAGAATCCGGAATCCGTCGAAGGATAAATTGATCTGCTGAGACGACAATGGCATTGTTGCCATCTTGCCCAATAACAAAGGAAACCAATGTGTCCACAACGTTACTGTACAGATTTCCTTCATTCTCTGGTTCTCCTTTTAGTTTCTGTGCGTGCGAAACGGAGTAGCAAAAAACAAGAATGAATAGCAGCAAAATTTTTCTCATAACACCAGGTTTTGACGAGGAAGCACCTCTTGTTTATTTTAGAATGTTTCTAAATATACCAAATTGAAAGTAACTTGTGACTGAATAGGATGTTGAGCGCTGAAAATTAATTCAGCAATAACCTCAACTTAATTCTGAGTTTAAGTTCGTTGTTGCAGTTGGGGAAAGCTTCTCAGTATTCTAGTTTAGATGTATATCGATTAGAGTTTTGATATTGGCCAATACGATATCTTTTTTAGCATCAATTCTTATGCGACTCCTTTCTGCATAAACTGTTTTCCGCTTCCAAATTCGTGACAATTTTGTTTGATGCATTACTTTGAGAATATAGTCAACGTTTTGTTGTCAATAACAAGTCCAAGTTGAAAATAAGTCTAGTAGGTTATGAAGTAGCAAATAGCTTTGCCGGTATTTTCTTTAAAGCTCCTGTGATATTTCTGTCCTGGAGGGATTCTTGATCCCGGTACAACCTTGCAATTTACTTTCGGGTGGTTGATCTGATTTAGTTCTGAAGGTACCGATTTAGTTTTGTCGAATGCGAAGTTTTGAGCAAAAAAAACCGCCGTAAAAGGCGGTTAAAAAGTTTTTTCTTTACTATCCAAGATATGATTTTAGCAATTTACTTCTGGATGTATGCCGCAATCTGCGGATGGCTTTTTCTTTAATTTGGCGTACCCTTTCGCGGGTTAAGCCGAATCGTTCTCCAATTTCTTCCAGGGTCATCTCCTGGCAACCAATTCCAAAGAACATCCTAATGATGTCACTTTCTCGTTCCGTAAGGGTTGCAAGGGCGCGTTCAATTTCTCTTGCAAGTGATTCCATGATCAATGCACGGTCGGCATTGGGGGAATCGTTGTTGACAAGGACGTCGAGGAGGCTGTTGTCTTCACCTTCCACAAAAGGAGCATCAACTGAAATATGGCGTCCCGATACCCGTAAGGTGTCAGCAACCTTTTCAGCAGGCAACTCCAAGGTTTCCGCTAATTCTTCCGGAGACGGCTTTCGCTCGTTCTCTTGTTCGAACTTTGAATACGCTTTGTTGATTTTATTCAACGAACCGACTTGGTTTAGCGGTAAACGAACAATACGAGATTGCTCGGCCAAAGCCTGAAGAATTGACTGGCGAATCCACCATACTGCGTAGGAAATAAACTTGAACCCACGCGTTTCATCAAACTTCTCAGCAGCCTTTATAAGTCCCAGGTTTCCTTCATTGATTAAGTCAGGAAGACTCAACCCTTGGTTCTGGTACTGTTTTGCTACAGAAACAACGAAACGTAAGTTAGCACGGGTCAGCTTTTCCAAAGCAGCTTGGTCGCCTTTTTTAATGCGTTGTGCTAATTCAACTTCCTCTTCAACAGTGATAAGTTCTTCTTTGCCAATCTCTTGCAAATACTTGTCCAAAGACGCGCTCTCACGGTTGGTAATAGATTTTGTAATCTTTAATTGTCTCATACCCTTTAAAAAAAATCGTGCAAATATAGACTTTGTAAGTCAATTATTCAAATTAAAAAGCAACTTAGGGTAAACAGTATTGAAATGTTAATATACCGATATCTATCTATTCTTCTGTTGAAAAGACAAAATATGCCCGTTCTCCGTTCGGGTATACACCTTCAATAAAAATGCCTCCTTTAGCCCTTTTTACAATCGCTCGCATATCATTAACCCCGCTCACCTCTTGCTTGTTCACATGGGTAATGATGAATCCTTCTCTCAGACCGGCATCCTTTAATTTACCTCGACTTAATTCTGTAATTTTTATTCCTTGGTTTATGCGCAGTTTGTACTTCTCGTTTTCTGTAACATTGTCAAATTTGGCTCCAAGAAATTCATTAACGTCAGCGGTAAGAATTTCCGTATCTCCGTGCATGTTACGGAGGGTAACGGTGTAGGGTTTCGATTTATTATCTCTTTTTATCAAAACTTTTACGCTGTCGCCAGGCCTGTGTTTGCCGACTTGTTCCTGTAATTGTGCGACAGAATTGACTGAAACGCCATCAACTGATAGAATCACGTCATTTTCTTTGATTCCGGCTTCTTCGGCGGCACCACCCGGACTTACACTTCCTACAAAAACGCCTTCAATTTTAGCCAAATCAAATTTTTCAGCGACACTCGCATTGATATCGGAGATTCCGACCCCTAAAAGTGCTCTTTGTACCTGTCCGTATTGTTTTAAATCGCCAATTACTTTTTGGACTATTGCTGAAGGAATAGCAAAGGAATAACCGGAGTATGATCCCGTTTGCGATGCAATTGCTGTGTTAATTCCAACTAATTCTGAATTCATATTGACCAACGCTCCTCCACTATTTCCGGGATTAACGGCTGCATCGGTTTGAATAAAAGATTCGATACTCATATCTGCACGGTTGATCCCGATATTTCGCCCCTTTGCACTGACGATCCCTGCCGTAACAGTCGATGTGAGGTTGAAGGGGTTGCCAACCGCCAAAACCCACTCTCCAAGTTTTAAGGCATCCGAGTTGCCAAATTTCAATGCAGTCAATTGTTCTGCTTCGATTTTTAGAAGTGCGATGTCGGTCGTTTCATCTCGTCCAACCAGCTTGGCTTCAAATTCTCGCTTGTCGTTTAATACAACTTTTATGTCATCTGCCTGGTCGATGACATGGTTGTTTGTAACAATGTAGCCATCCGATGAAATGATTACACCAGAGCCGGAGCCTTCTCTAACGCGGGGCTGTTGTCTTTGATAACGATCACCGTAAAACCAATCGTAGAATGGATTACTGTAGGTTGTGACATCCTCTTTCGAAGTAACTTTGACGTGAACGACTGCATGAACCGAATTTTCTGCAGCGTAAGTTAAGTCCGGAGCTTCACCTTGCGGGGCTGAAGGCAAATTTGCATATTGCATAGCTTGTTTTTCTTCAACCCGAACAACCTGCGGTTCTTCAAAAAATTGGGTGTAAGCCCACAGGGTCACAAATGCACTTCCAAAAGCGATAATCAGCGTTAAACCTAAATTTTTAACATTCTTCATAGCATTCAGTATTTTTTATTCACCATATAAAATCGTTTGAATTGCGTGTAAATTTAACGCATAAAGAGTGCCAGTGTTTTTGTCTTTTTATTTTGTTCAAAATGTTTAACATGTTTTAACAGCGGAAAATAACGATGGTCGCTCGTCTTCAGCTCTTTAAGTGCAAATATTAAGGTGTATTTTCAAATTGGACACTTCCATCGGTATTTTGTAACTATTTTGAAGAAACACTGACATTATTTCATTATTTAGATAATTTAGGGTCGGATTTCAGATTAACTATTCAAACCTTAAAGATTAATGGGAAAGAATATAGTTGCACCACGAATACCTGAGTACATTAGGAAGATTGTCATTCTCTCAACGGTTTTGATAACAGTGGGTGTAGGCTTTACATTTACAATCCAGCAATTTGTTTTCTACCAAAGGACGAGTAAACAAATGCGGGAGGATGTTATTGAAAAACACAAGCAGTTTATCAAGGATTTGGTGGCTATAGAGGTTGAATATATTGCTAACCAGAAAAAGGAATTTGACAACCGAATAGCTGATGAGTTGAAAGAAAGCGTCATTAAAGCCAGTCAAGTTGCAGAGGTCCTTTATTCGAATTATCATAATTCGATGGCGGAGGGGGAATTACAAAAACTGATTATTACAGCTGTTTCTTCATTGAGAAGTTTCTCTCCATACTCACATGTTTTCATTAATCATTTAGATGGAAGAGGTATCTATTATCAAGGGAATCCTGAGTTTAGCGGAAAGGATCTGTTGGATATGGAAGATCGCCATGGTAATTTGGTTGTTCAATCCGAGATTGAACTTATTCATGAAAAGGGAGAAGGTTTTCTAAATTATAAACTTGGCTCATTTGGAGAGCATGATGAGTTGACAGCAAAGGTTTGTTTTGTAAAGAAGTTGCCGCATTATAATTGGTACTTGGGATCAAAGTGCTATTTAGATGATTATTATGGTGATTTTAAGTTGGAGATTGCCCGAAAAATCAGTTCCGAACGTTTTCGCCTTGGTGGTTATGTTTTTATGAATGAACTAGATGGTCATCCTGTTGTGTTGGATGGAGAAGTTTACAAGGGGGATTTCAATTTTAATGATGGGACCGATACACATCGGCAACAAGTATTCAAAGAGCAAGTAGAAGCGGCAACAAGTAGTGCTGAAGGTGGATATTTTAGTTATAAGTGGAATAAAATAGGTGAAGAGGAGAATTCGGAAAAGATTTCGTATGCCAGTTTTTTTAAACCTTGCGGTTGGATTATTGGAGCCGGCTTCTATGTTGAAGATATTGAGTCTGAAATTCAAAATCAGAATGCCGAGTTGAAGAAGGGGCTTCTTTGGAATATCATCCAAATTTTGTTGATTCTTGCTATTGCAGTGGTGCTTGAACTGTATTTACTGTACCGTTTTAAGAAAAACTTTCAGGCAGATTTTTATCATTTTACGCGGTTTTTCCGGGTAGGAAAAGGGCGATACCAACGAATTAATTTGGACAAGATTCATTTTCGGGAATTTCGAAATATGGGGAAGGTGGCAAACGAAATGATAAAGGAGCGTGCCCGGGTTCATGAACAATTGGTGGAAGAACAATATCGGGCGCAAGAATCGGATCGGCTGAAAACAGCCTTTTTGGCCAATATGTCACATGAGATTCGAACACCGATGAATGCTATACTTGGGTTCTCTGAGTTATTGAACGATGAAGAGATTGCTCCGGAGGTTCGGAAGGATTTTGTGCGCTTAATTCTCCAAAATGGCGAGATGCTTATGACTTTGATTAATGATATCATTGATATTGCTAAAATTGAGTCGGGGCAAATCGCAATAAATCAGGCTGAGTTTAATTTGAATGAATTGCTGGACGATTTATACCGACATTTTGAGGGAGTTATTGAGAAGGATCCGAATAAGGATATCACCATTGAAATGCAGAACAGGGTTTCGGAAACTTTCGTGTGTAATTCAGATGAATTCAGGTTGAAACAGGTTTTATACAATTTGATCGGTAATGCCATTAAGTTTACGACTACCGGTTCTGTTCGGGTGGAGGTCGAACTGAAGGACGGTCGCCTCTATTTTAAGATTATCGATACAGGTATTGGCATCTCAAAAGAGGATCTCAAAAGTATTTTTGAGCGTTTTATGCAAGCGGGTAATCATTTGTCGAAACATTTTGGCGGAACCGGTTTGGGACTGGCAATATCCAAGAATATTGTCAACTTATTGGGGGGCGAAATCTGGGTCGAGTCGGTGGAAAATCAAGGCTCTGAATTCCAGTTTTATATTCCGGCCGCTATTGTAACTGATTAAGCGCTAAGGGGAAGGTAAATAAAGAATCGGCTGCCTTGGTTTGGTGAACTTTCAATGCCAAGTTTCCCTTTATTTTTCTGCAGAAAGTCTTTACAAATCTTCAGTCCTATTCCGCGATCTTTTTCGTAATTGGCTTCGTTGTATCCAATGGCGATCGGATCATCTTCCATGATTTCGTCAATCATATCCCGAGACATGCCAACTCCCGTATCAGCAACAGTCAACAATAGCCGATCCTTTGCAACTTGCGAGTAGAGTGATATTTTTCCGGAAGTGCGAGTGAATTTTACGGAGTTTGAAATAATATTTCGAATTACGATGTTGATCATTTCCATATCGGCATAAGCGTAATGATTATCATCGACATGGTTTTCAATCGTGAAGTTTTTGTGCTTGATCGAGCTAGTGAATAGCATCAGGTTTTCTTTGACTAAACTACCGATGCTTATTTTTTGTGGATTGACAGACAGGTTGCCGGTTTGGCTTTTCGACCAGTTCAACAGGTTTTCAAGCAGGTTGAATGAGCTGTCTACGACCTCTCTCGATTCATTTAAGATACTTTTCAGCTCTTTCGGATCATCCATGTCTTGTTCCACAATCAAATCGAAAATGCCTTTCACGCTTCCAATGGGGCCGCGAAGGCCATGACTGATCAATGAGAACATGCGATCTTTTTGCTCGTTCAAGCGCAGGAAATATCGTTTTACCTGCAAATGTTTTTGCACTGCAATAATCAGGGCAATGGCGACAAGCACCAAAAGTCCGATAGCTGTGATCAGAAAAATGTCATTGGCTTTTTGCTTTTCTTGCTGAACAGCGATCAACCTGTTCTCAGTGTTCGAAATTTCTTCTTCAAATTGGTTTTTTAAGCCGGCGATTTGGGTTTTCTGGCTGGCAGTAGTCAGGCTGTCCTTTAGATTTTGGTAGTCTTGCAGGTGGGCTAAAGACCTTTGGAAATTTCCTGATTGCATTAAAATGTCGGATACCTTTTTATGCAGACGAAGTGAATTTTCTTTGTCACCCAGTTTTTCATTCAGGCGTATGGCTTCCTCGTAACATTCAATTGCTTTTGGTTTGTTGTCGAAGCCAAAGTAATTTTTGGCGAGATTTTCGTTTGCCAAAGCTGCTTCGCCCAGAAGACCATATTTTTGGGACAGATCCAATGCAGTTTGGCTCAGTTGCATGCTGGTCATGAAATTTTCATTATCAGCTTCCATGCCGGCAAGCTCATTCAACGCATTGATTTTTTCGCGGATATTTTCAAGCCCGTTTTCATTGGCAGCAAAAAGCAGCGGAGTCCAAAACAGACTCACAGCAATGAAAAGTAAAAATGTTTTTAAGCTTCGGGCCATTATCTCAATTTAATTGATCTTCTATTGTTTCTTTCAATTTAGCAAATTCATTCTCATCGAAGCCAATCGAACTGTAAATTATTTCTCCATTTGCATCAATTAAAAAATTGCGTGGAATAAATTGGGTGGCAAATTTAGAATAAATTTCTCGTTTGGGGTCTGCTATGATGTTGAAATTGAATGCTTTTTTGTCTTTGAATGCTTTCATTTCCTGTTGGCTATGTTCACGGCCAATAGTCAATAGAACGAAATTGGGGTTGTTGCTATATTTATCGAAAATTTCTTTTTGAACATGTGGTAATTCTTGCATACAGGGGCCGCACCAAGTAGCGAAAAAATTAACAAGGACGACTTTTCCCCTTAAATCCTGAAGTTGATGGGTTGCTCCGTTTTCGTCAATGAATGAAAAATCGGGGCACTGTTGGCTAACAGCTACCAGTGTCGATGAATCTGATCCCTCCTGAGCTTTCAGATTAATAGTTAGGAAGTTAAATGCAACCAAAAATAGAAGAAACCACGCTTTCATTTCGATTGGAATGGATTTGTGAAAGCAATATAGAAATTATTCGCAAGAATGCTGTTGCATATTGTTTAATTATCGGGGGAGTTATTAACTTCCGGCTGTTAATTGCCGGAAGTTAATTTTTTGTCAATGAGGTACTGACGACGCAGCTTAAATTGTTTCCAGAAATTTGCTCACGTTCGTCTCAATCCGGGACTGAATTTGCTCGATATCCGATTTCACAAATTCGTCACCGGTAATGTTTTCAAACAGCTCAATGTAGCGGTCGGTTACCGATGTTACAAACGCTTCGTCCATGTTTGGGATCGTTTGTCCTTCTTTTCCCTGGAAGCCGTTTTCGATTAACCATTGGCGAACGAATTCCTTCGATAATTGCTTTTGTTGTTCTCCTTTTGCCAAACGTTGTTCGTAGCCTTCGGCATAGAAATAACGAGATGAGTCGGGCGTGTTGATCTCATCAATCAGGTAGATTTTTCCATCTTTTTTACCAAATTCGTATTTGGTATCTACCAGAATCAATCCTTTCTCAGCTGCCATTTGTGTTCCGCGTTCGAATAACTTCCGGGTGTAGTCTTCCAGCATTTCGTAATCTTCTTTACTGACCAAACCGGTGCTGATAATTGCCTCGCGCGAGATATCTTCGTCGTGACCTTCGTCCTCTTTGGTTGTCGGAGTCAGGATCGGCTCAGCGAACTTTTGGTTTTCAATCATTCCTTCAGGAAGTGGAATGCCGCAAAGGCTGCGTTTGCCGCTTTTGTATTCGCGCCATGCATGGCCGGTCAGGTAGCCGCGAATCACCATCTCAACTTTGAAAGGTTCGCAGGCATGGCCTACCGTTACATTGGGATCGGGAGTTGCAATTTTCCAGTTGGGAACAATGTCTGAAGTCGCGTCCAAAAATTTAGCGGCAATTTGGTTCAACACCTGTCCTTTGTAAGGAATTCCTTCGGGCAGGATAACGTCGAATGCTGAAATACGGTCGCTGACAACCATTACCAGGTATTCGTCATCGATGTTGTACACATCGCGTACTTTACCGTGGTAAACACTTTTTTGTTTCGGAAAATTAAAATCCGTTCTGGTCAATGCTTTAGTCATTTTCTTCTAATTTATTTTGTGATTTTCGTTCTTCTCTTTTGGCCATCTGCAAGTGGTAGTCCTTGTCGTAGGCATCAACAATGTCACGAACCAAGCGGTGACGGACGATGTCATTTGTGTTGAATTGAACAAAGGAAATACCCTCAATGTTTCGCAGAATTTTCTTCGCCTGCAGCAGTCCTGACTGGCTGACTGAAGGCAAATCAATCTGGGTTTCGTCGCCGGTGATAATGAACTTGGCATTCATCCCCATTCGGGTTAAAAACATCTTTAATTGGTTGAGGGTGGTGTTTTGCGCTTCATCCAAAATAACAAAGGCGTCGCTCAGTGTTCGTCCCCGCATGAAAGCCAGGGGTGCAATCTGAATGATGCCGTCTTTTATAAATTCTTCCAGCTTTTTGGCGGGAATCATATCCTGCAATGCATCGTACAACGGCTGCAAATATGGGTCAATTTTTTCTTTTAAGTCACCGGGAAGGAAGCCCAATCGCTCACCGGCTTCAACTGCTGGGCGGCTGAGAATGATGCGCCGTATTTCACGGTTTTTCAAAGCGCGAACAGCCAATGCAATCGCCGTGTAAGTTTTTCCTGTTCCGGCCGGGCCAATCGCGAAAATCAAATCGGCCTTGCGGCTCTCATCGACCAAAATCCGTTGGTTGGGGGTCTTCGCCCGAATGGGTTTCCCACTGTTTCCGTGGAGCAACACATCGCCCGGAGCAACATTCAGCGACTCCAATGCCGTCAGATCATTGTTTAAGATCTGGCGAATAGTGTCTTCCGGTAAAATATTGAATTGATGATAGTGGTCGAGCAGGAGTTGCAACTTTTGCTCAAAGGATGCACTTTCCTTTTTGTCGCCATGGACAATCAGCTGGTTTCCGCGGCTAATAATTTTTAGTTTGGGGAAGAATGCTTTGATGAGGTCAATCTTGGCATTGTTTACACCATAAAATTCAAGAGGATCAACCCCTTCGAGCAAGATAAGCTTTTCAAACATAAATTTGTTTTCCGGTACTTTTTTGTGTTCACAAAAGTAAGAAAAAATGTTTGGACTATTCCGGATGATTTGGTCTGTTATCGAATCTTTTTACAGTGGCGATTTTGGTAGATGCTGGGCTAAGTGATGTTGATTTTCCTACCGTGTTCTCGGTTTTCTTCACTTTTCGACAATGAACCTCTCGGATTTCGGGTGTATCACTTGAAAACAAATTTTCCAAGTCATGACATTCAGCAAAAAGAATCTTCTGTGGGGCTGGCTGATTTTCGCCCTGGCCCTAATCGTTTACGTGTTAACCCTGGAGCCGACCATGAGTTTGTGGGACTGTGGTGAGTTTATGGTTTCGGCTACGAAGTTGGAGATTTCGCATGCCCCGGGTGCACCGCTTTTCATGCTGATCGGAAGGGTCTTTTCGCTTTTGAGCTTTGGTGTGCCCGAACGGCAGGCGGTCATGGTCAACCTGGTTTCGGCATTGTCAAGCGCCGGAACGGCCATGTTGCTGTTTTGGACGTCGGTGTGGCTAATGCGTAAACTGGCGACAGACAAACCCTGGTTGGTTTGGTTAGCTTCGGGCATCGGAGCGCTGAGCTTTGCTTTTACCGATTCGTTTTGGTTTTCGGCTGTCGAAGCTGAAGTGTACGCTATGTCGTCGTTGTTTATGGCTTTGGCATTGTGGGCAGCCACCCGTTGGGACGAAGAGGCTGGCGAGCCGGGGGCGAACCGTTGGATGTTACTGATCTTCTTTTTAACCGGTTTGTCCATCGGTGTGCATTTGCTCAATTTGTTGGTGATCCCTTCGATTGCACTGGTCGTCTATTTTCGGACGTATCAATTCTCCTGGAAAGGAATCATGCTTGTCGTGTGTGGATCGATGGGGCTGATCTTTTTCATCACTTCGGTTTATATTCCGGGCGTATTTTCGCTGGCTGGTCCTTTGGAGTTGTTTGGTGTCAACTCGCTTCACCTGCCGTTCAACTCCGGTTTTTATATTTACCTGGTTTTGTTAATCGCTGCTTTTACTTCAGCGCTGCTTTTTACGCACCGCCGCGACAAAAAACTGTTGAATCTGGTTGTTTTGTGTGGCCTGTTTCTGACTTTGGGATACACCTCTTACCTGGCGGTTTTTATCCGGTCATCGGCTAACCCTCCGGTCGACCAGGGGAACCCCGAAACGACTTTCGAGTTGATTAACTACCTGAAACGGGAGAACTATGGCACACGACCAATCTTATATGGCGAAAATTTTGGTTCCGTTGCGAGATCCTACCACGATCGAATCAGCTATGTTGCCGAGGGGGACCACTATGTGCCGGTGAAACTGAATCCGGAAGTCGAATATGAATCGGAAACCATTGGCTTTTTCCCACGGATGCACAGCAAGGACGGGAATCATCAGAAAGCTTATGCCGCCTGGGTTGATTTGAAGGGAAGGACGGTAAACTATCGGAATTCACAGGGGCAGCAGGAAGAAACAACCATCCCGACTTTCGGCGAGAGTCTGCAATTTTTCCTTCGATACCAGTTTGTGCAGATGTATTGGCGCTACTTTATGTGGAATTTTGCGGGCAAGCAGGATGATGTTCAGGGGCTGGGCGGGCCGGCGCATGGCAACTGGGAATCGGGCATTCCGTTCATTGACGAAGCTCGCTTGGGACCGCAGCACAATTTGCCCGACGAGCGAGAAAATAACAAGGGGCGAAATCACTATTTCTTTTTACCGCTCATTTTGGGCTTGATTGGACTCTTTTTTCACTACAAGAAGGACCTGAAAACATTTGGCGCACTTGCGCTGCTGTTTGCAATTATGAGTGTCGGGCTTGTGGTTTATCTGAATGAAGTTCCGCAAACGCCCCGCGAACGCGATTATGTGTATGTGGGGTCCTTTTATGTGTTTGCCCTTTGGGTTGGTGTTGGCGCTTTGGCAACGCTCGTATTTTTACAGCAACGGCTGAAAAACAGGTTGGCAACGGGCATTGGCGGAGCTTTTCTGTTGGCTGCCGGACCGGGGATTTTGCTGGCTCAAAACTACGAGGATCACGACCGGTCGGGGCGCTATACCGGGCGCGATTTAGCCCGCAATTACTTGGGAAGTTGCGAGCCCAATGCCATTTTGTTTACCCACGCCGACAATGACACGTACCCGTTGTGGTATTGCCAGGAGGTTGAAGGAATTCGGCGGGATGTGCGGGTTGTGGTGATGCCCTATTTGAATGCCGGCTGGTACTTGCGGCAAATAAACCGGAAGGTATACACGAACGAGGGGCTTCATCTTGCTGTCCCGCTTGCGAAATATGAAACAGGCAAAGTCGATTATGTGCCGGTTATTTCGCGTATTCAGACCGAGCAAGCAATGGCGAAGGTGCTCGATTTTGTGGCCAATGACTCCTCTCAAACCAAAGTGGAGCTGCAAAGCGGTGAGCGTATCGATTATGTTCCATTGACGAAAATCAGGATTCCGGTTGGTACAGATAGTTTGTCCGTCAACCTAAACAAAAAGTATATGCAGCGAAATGAGCTGGCGTTTTGGGATATCATCGCGTCGAATGCGGGCGAGCGGCCGGTTTATTTTACCTCGTGGGCCGACCCGCAGGATTTTGGTCTGGCGAATAATTTGCGGTTCGATGGGATGGTGTACAAACTGGTTGCTATCGAAAAGTCATCCGAATCGGATACAGACATGGGCCGTATTGACACGGCGGTATTGTACGACAAGCTGATGAACCGGTGCAATTGGGAAAACCTCATGGATGAGTCGGTCTATTTTGACTGGCACCACCGGCGAATGTTTGCCGTGATGAATATTCGGGCTGCGTTTTATCGTTTGGCAGATGCGTTGATTACTGAAGGGGATTCGACCAAGGCATTCGAAGTAATCAAAAAGGGGGAGGCTATTTTGCCCTTCCGGCTGTGGCCGGTCGACTATTGGTCGTGCCTGGCTAATGCGCAGTATTTTGAGATTGGACAACAGGAGGCAGGTATGAAACGGCTGAAGGAGCAAGCTCGCCAGTTGGAGCAATGGATCGGTTATTTCAGTCAGTTCGATCAAAATCAACAGTCGGCTATTGCTGAAGAACGAAACTCAAAACTCTATCTCTATCGGGAATTGTTTCAACTCGCCGTTCGCTACGATTCGGAAACAGCAGATCGGATGATAGCTAATTTTGAGCACTATTTGGCGGTATTTTCCTTCGATGAATAGTTTGTTTTTTCTTCCCAAAGCTGGCCCTGGTCTTGAACTTTCAAGACCACATAAGGGTTATAGAGGTAAAATTCAGAAAAAACCAAGCCTTACAGAGATGGACTTTAAGATAACACCGATGCCTTTTGGATTGAGGCTCAATAAATACCAGCCCGACAACGAGCTGTATACGATTTTAGGCGAAGAAGGAATTCGCCAAATGGTGAGTGATCATTACGATCTGCTGGCCGCCAGTAAAATCAAACATTTATTTCCGGATGATGAAAAAGGATTGGAAGGCGCCAAGCAACGCTCGGCCGACTTTTTTATCCAGCGTCTCGGTGGACCTGATTACTTCAATCAGCGCCGTGGTTCACCGCAATTGGCATCGCGCCATTTACCGTTCCGTATCAATGCCGAGGCCCGAATGATTTGGTTGCAAAGCTATGCCAAAGTGTTGGGAAAACTGGAAAATGTTCCCGAGCCGGTTATTGAAGCGTTTTGGAACTATATCCACGATTTCTCGAACTGGATGGTGAATACACCCGATCGACCTTCAATATTATTTGCTAAGAAGTAGTGGGCTATTTTGCCCCACCGATAATCCTGTGCTTTTTGCTCCCAGTTAAAACTTTTGTTCGCCGGTGGTATCGCCGGGGAGGATGAGTAGAGCGGAGTCGAGAACCCGCGATTGATCGACCCGGGTGCTATCGGCCGTAACCGGGAGTTGTGGGCTGAAATTGAAATTGGGGCGGATCGCGAGGAATGCCAGTAAAATACTGGCAAAAGCTAATTTGGTTGCCAGTTGGCGGGTACTGAAAATCCAGCCGAAGAAATCTGAAAATGAATTCTGACGAACATGGTAAGCTGCCGAACGTGCCATGAAAGCTTGTTGCAAACGAGCTTCGGTTGCCGGATTGGCTACCCCCACGTAATCCTGTTGAATCAGCTCTTTAATCGATTTTGTTTTCATTGTTGATCGTCCTTTAAAATTCAATTTCGTCTTTTAAATACTGAAACTTATCCGCTAAAAACTTGCGGGTGTTGAACAAGCGCGATTTAACGGTGCCCGGCGCAATGTCGAGTATTGCTGCAATATCTTTTACCGGAAAGCCTTCCCTGTAATGCATCAGGAAGACCGAACGGTGTTCGTTGCTCAGTTCGTCGAGGCTGGCAAACATGCGGCTTAGCAATTCCTCCTGGCTAATGGATTCAGGCAGAACCGGAGGCAGTTCGTGTTCGGTGAGCGGTTTGCCGTTCCGAACTTCCCGTCGCCGGTATTCGTTTTTGCACAGGTTGTGGGCCACCGAAAAAATCCAGGTTTTAAACGAATAATCCGGGTTGAAACGTTCCGGTTTCTCAATAACTTTCAGAAAAACCTCTTGCAGGAAATCGTTGGCCAGCTCATCGGAATTACCCAGCATGCGAAAGAAATAATAGTACAGCCGTTGCTGATAGCGCCGGTACAGCTCGGTGAAAGCCTGCTGGTCGCCGGATGCTATGAATTGCATCAGTTCTTCGTCGCTGTATGTTGTTATTTTTCTTCCGAACATGAAGCTTTCGGTTTCCTCATTATTACATAAATTATTGCTGCGTAGCCAATCAAAATAATCATCGGAGCCAAGGTGATTCGGCGAAAGCTGAAAATTGCCGGATCAAACTCATTGGCCGGATGTTTGGCGGGGCCGCTCATCAATGCAAAGCCTAAAATTAATAAAAGCAGGATGAAAACCAGCTGAATATATTTCTTACGACTAAATAACATGCGTGTGTTTTAAGATTCAGTACACGCGAAATCGGGGAGGTTCATTTTTTCAGGTATAAAATTTATTGTTCCTGGTTGTCATGTTTTTTATCGACCGGGTTTTGTTAATTAATTTGTTGAGGCTAGCTGATTCGGATTCGTTTTAAGATGTAGTTTTGGCGCTATTCGAACGATTCTAAAAGCATGAAAAGACTACTGTTGACCGCTGTTTTATTGTGTTGGGCTGCTATTCTGTTTGGGCAGAAGTATTTGCCTTCTTCCCATGGAGAGCTTGTTGAACACACTTATATCACGCTTTCCTATAGTGAAGCAAACGAACAGGCCGAGTGGGTTTACTATGAATTGACCCCGAAGTTTGTTGCCGGAAACATCAAACGGTCAGATAATTTTCGTCCGGATCCGAAAGTGTCAACAGTCTCGGCACAACTTGCAGACTACGCCGGCTCAGGTTACGATCGCGGACATCTTTGTCCGGCTGGTTCAATGACGCTAAATGCCACGGCCATGTCGGAGAGTTTTTACCTATCAAATATGTCGCCTCAGCTCCCGGAGTTTAACCGCGGAGGATGGAAGAAGTTGGAGAGCTTGGTTCGGGAATGGGCTGTTGAATACGATCGGCTATATGTGATTACGGGCCCTGTTTTAAAAGGTACTAACCGTCATATTGGTCTGGACAAGGTAACCGTTCCTAATTTTTACTACAAGGTTATTTATGCGCCGAACCAAGGAATGATGATTGCTTTTGTGATGCCGAACGCAAAGATCGATCATGAGTTGAATGAATATGTAGTGGATGTCGATGAAGTGGAACGGGTAACCGGTATTGATTTTTTTGAGGCGATGGATGATCAATTGGAGAATCAATTAGAGTCGAATGTTACGGCGTCCCGATGGGATTTTGACGGTACACAGGCAAGACCGAAAATGGTTGAGAAAGCCAAAGGCGAAACCTCAGGCGGACAGTGCCAGGGCATAACGGCCAGCGGTAGCCGGTGCAAACGGAAAGCCAAAGCAGGCAGCAAGTATTGTTTTCAGCACGAAAATTTGTAGGACTTAAAAGCCAAATTTATTACCAGATATTGGAAAGCGATTCAAAAAACTCGGACGAGTCAGCATCTTCTGTCGAATGAATTGTGATCCCCAATGTGATGCTAAACGTTTGGAATGTGGCGGTCGTTAACTCGTAGTCTGCATTGTTGGATGGAAGGAGCAAGTGCATGTTGGGTAGGTAATTGTACCGCACTTGCAGCGCTATGGCGTTGACAAAGGTGACTCCTAATCCGGCGGAGAAATTTGGCCCGCGGAATTCGAACCGGTTTTCGGGATCTCGAATTTCCGACCGGTCGTGGCTAAATGCCAATCCGATCCCGGCTTCGGCAAACGGCTTGAAATTCATGTCCCGATTCGGTTCAAAATGGTTTAGTAAGTTGAAGGTGAAATAGCCCGACCACAAACTTGTGGTTTCACCATCGTATTCGTTTTCTTCGCTGCCCGAGGCGGTGTATTCAAATTGAGGTCCAAGCGACCAGTACGGTGCCCGGCGGAGTGGATGCATCCGGTAGTCGATATTTACACCTAAGAATCCGTCGTGGGTGAGTTCATTCTTTAATTCGCTTTGTGGAATTGTGATAAAAACATTGGCCGACATTACTGAGCCTTTTCGTTCGGGGAGCTCGCTCTGGTTTTTCTGAGCAGCTAGCAGCAAGGGGAGTAGTGTGGTCATAAGGATGACCAGGATTTTGGTTTTTTTCATGACAGTCGGAGGAATACGACTTTGGTGCGATGTACTCTGGCTTTTTCTACGGGAAACGGGATTAAAAGTGACCATCTTCTTTCATTAATTAGTCAACCTAGGCGGGGGATCGTGAGCATTCGTTTTTAAGTCGAAGTTTCCGTATCGGAAAAGAGAATGACTTGCGTAAATCGGTGGGGAAAGAATCAGACTTCAACGAAAAATCCCGGACGAACAGCTTGTAACGACTGAATAACCGGGATTTTAGTTTATGCGAATTGAAGCTTGGCGCTTTTCATTTTGACGACCGATACATACGGCTGGCTATGGCTTATCCACTTTTCGAATAAGCTCGCGCAGCAATTCGTTTTGTTCTTTGCGTACGTCGACCGAGCGGTTCACCCAGGTGTTAATCAGGTAAAGGATGCCCGCGACGATTAGTAGGTATAATACGGGGAACAGAAAAGCAACAAGCGGAAAGAAAGACATCATGTTTTGAATATTTAGTTTGTTATTTACTTGGTGTTAATGGCTGAATTTGTGGGTTTGATATCGTGGATTTACGGTTCCATCTTTTTAATAATTTCACGCAACAAGTCGTTTTGTTCTTTCTGATACTTAAAATGTTTTCGAATCAGGTAAATGATGCCCAAAACGGCGGCAGCCAATAGGGCCAGATTCAGTAAGATCCAATGTGAAGCGGCGAGAGATACAAATTCCATGTTTTATGCTTTTTTTAATTGTTGTAAGCCGGCGTTCAACCCCTTTCCGACAAAAATTAAGATGACACCAAATAAAAGGTAGTCCCAATTTCCGGCAGTCAGTTGAGGCCGGTTGTGCATGGCAGAATGGGTGATTGCACCCAGAATTGTGTGGAGCACGTTGCCGATAATAAAACCCCAGCCACCAATTGTAAACAACTTGTGCAGGATGGTGAAGAGACCTGTGATCTCCTCTTTTTTTGGTTCTGTTGCCGGGCTGATAAACTTATCGCGAATCAGGTTGAAAAGCATGACCGCCAGGTAAGCAATAACAAGGAGTAAGACGAGCTTGACAAATAATGCAGCGTAATTACTGAAGAGGCTTGAGCTGAGGTTGAATGATTGTGCTTGGTTCATTTTTGTAGTGCTATGGGATGATTGTTATTATCGTTGTCGGTTATTTTGCTTGGTTTAATTCGACGGGGGCGACTTCGATCTCAGTTTGTTTTTGTCCGTTCAGATATGTTGTTCTTCTGATAAGTTGGCCTTTTTCGTCGTATGAAAAGTAGTCGCCGTTTTTGAGATTGACAGTGTAAGTGGTTAGTTCTTTTAACTTACCGTTCGGATAAAAGCTTTTCGATTCGCCTTCCAGTTGGGCATTCAGGTAGCTGCGTTCTTCCCGAACTGTTCCATTTTCGAAGAAGCTGTAGCATTTTCCGGTGAAGGGCTCGCTGCCTAAATAAGCAGAACGACCGTCTTTGCCCTTCCAGTTTATTTGATCACAGTTGCACGAATCAACGTTGGCTTCCTGGCAGTGTGCAGCCATTGAGATGACAAAGCAGGCGAAGAATAAATAAAGTGTTTTCATGTTTTCGGGGTTTGTTATGTTGAACTGTTTTCGAAACGATTATTCCTGGTAGAGTTCGGGCGTGATCGAAATCTTGGTGATGAAAATGCCGTTCCGGTCTTTGTAGTTATAATCCATAATGATGTGGTTGTCGCGGAAGGACGCCATGTCGGGATGGGTTTTCACGTTGTTCACCAAAATGGGTTGTAAGTAATCGGTGAACGATTCAATATCAATCGAATCTTTATCGGTGTTAATCAGCGTGTAGTTGTATTCGAGTCTCTTGCCGGGAGCGGCCACTGCATTGTCGAGACGGGTTTCGGCGTCGACCATAAACGGGCAGTTTTTATTCATTTCCTGCGCGGTCTGCATCAGCACTTTGTCAAAACCAGGCGCTTTAAATACAGTTTGCTGTAAAACCACCATAACGATTACGGCAACGGCTGTGCCGACGATTTGGCTAATTCTTTTTTTCTTTTCGGGTGTCATATCAGGTTATTTAAAGTTTAGTCGGTTTGTTTCTGCGGTAACGATTTATTGGCAGTCCTTTCGATCCCCCTAAATTACGAAACTTATCAGAATAATTCATTCGGTTAGGTATCATAATTTAGATCGCTTAAATCCAGGTGCTTTTTTTAAAATTGTTTGTGTATTGGTTATGTTCTGAATATCCGCGGGGGAATAGCACGAGTACACTTCAACAACGCGAACCGCAGCCTCCCCGGGGACGGTATTGTCGACCTGCAAAAGCTTGTTGCGTTGCGTCGGCAGGTTTTTGTACTGCTGCAAGAGCTTCCCCACGGTGTCGGCAACAGTTTGCGGGCATGCAAAAGCTTGTCGTAGGGTGTCGGCAACAGTTTGCAGGCTTGCAAAAGCTTGCCGACGCAAGCAAGTGGCACTTCAGTAATTATCGAAACGGGGCGTCTCGTTCTGGGTTGAGGAATTGATGTTGTCGTTGTTTTTGCTTGATTTGTACGGTGTATTTGCTTGAATATCTTTTTTGTGTAGCTATTATAATATAATTAAATTTTTAAAAGACAGACGTTTTTGTTTAATGATTATAAACATATTTTAAAGTATTGACTTTTATTTCAGAAGGGGATAATTTGCACAAAAGTTTCAATCAATAAATCATTAGCCCCATGCCTAAAATCGAATCGATTAGTTTGAGCCGTCTTCAAAATAATGAGCATTTTCAATTTATGACCGACCTCGATGCCCTTTTTGTGAAGTACAATGTCGAAATGTTAGGAATCAATAACCTTTATCCCGACTTTCAAACTGCCTTGGCAAAAGAAGATGCCTGTATGAAAACAGAATTGGGTAGTCTTAAGTCGAAGTCGCTTTCGGAAATCGATTGTTTACGCGATCAAACCTGGTCGGCCATTCGTGGTCGGGTCGATGCCACCTTGTCGAGCCCCTTTGAGGTTGAGCGGGAAAGTGCCCGTGCTTTAATGCGACTGATCGTTCTGTATGGCAATGTGCGAAAAATGACCTACAATTCGGAAAGCGCAGCTCTTAGTAACCTGGTTTCAGATATGCAAAGAGTGGTAAATGCGGGTTATTTAATGAGTGTCGGCGTTGGACCTTGGGTTGAAGAGCTGGGGAAGCAAAACGAGGCATTCGTGCAGCTAATGAACGACCGCAATGCCGAATATTCGGAACGTGGAAGCGGCGATATGCGTAACGTGCGGGTATTGATTGATCCGATCGTTGAGCAGATTATTGAACGCATCAATGCTTCTTTGGTACTCGATATTGCCGCAGCCGAAGTGACCCCTTTTACCTTGGAACTGAATGAGAAGATTAAATATTACGAAAAAATAGTTCAAGCCCGTTCCGGTAAGAACCAACAAAATGAGATGGCGTCGGAGGAATCCTGATGCTTACGCTGGGAAGGATACTAATCTCCCGGCCTCCCGTTCCCCGCGGGAGGCTTTTTTTGTGTTTAACGCGTGGCCATGGCTTGTGCTTTCAGCTCTTTGGGCATTTTCTCAATGGCATAGCGCAAAGCCGTTCGCGGCATGATGGCCTTTTTGCTGATTACATAATTGAAAACTTCCTGTTGGTGCGCGTCGGCGGCCACTTTCAGCATCCAGCCGTAACCTTTTTGTACCAGATCATCGCTGTCGGTTAGCAGCAGGTCGGCAATTTCGAAGATGTCGGAAAGAAATTTACCGCGGCGGGCCGGAATAATCAGGCTGACCGCTGCTGCTCGCTTCACCCAGCGGTTTTCGGATTGGGTGAAGGCTTTCAAGTTTGAAACTAACTGCGGATAAAGCATCACCAGATCGCCAACCGGGTGATTGCAGAGTGTGTCGCATTGGGCCCAATTACTGACATCGTTTTTGATCCACTTTTCAAACACCGCAAAATCGGCAATGGTGTAACTCTTGCGTAGCTCGTAAGCCCAGAGGCAGGCAATGATCGCTTCTTCGTGGTAGCCCGATTGCCAAAGCTGGTCACACAAGCCAAATATTTCCGATTTCGGAAGACCTTTGATTGCTTTATAGCTCGTTTTGCTGAGCGTACGAATCGAGGCAGCTTTTAGACCGTAAAGTTTGATGGGCTCTTTGAAAAAACGTTGACTGCTTTCGGCGGTTGCCGGGTCAGCCAGCTGTTGTAACTCGGCGCGAATGTCGTGGATAATTGTGTGCATGTTTGTTTTTGTGTAAAGTTACGGCGATTGAAACAAAACAGCCGGGATTCGGCACAAAAAAAGGATGACCAATTGGCCATCCTCTTTGAAAATATAGTGCGTGTTTGTTTACGCTTGTTGTGCAGAACCCAAAACTTCCATGTTTTTGTGCATGTACAATTTTTTCAATTCGTCGCGAGCAGGTCCGAGGAATTTACGAGGGTCGAATTCACCTGGTTTTTCGATGAACACTTTGCGAACAGCAGCAGTCATGGCCAAACGACCATCAGAGTCGATGTTGATTTTACAAACAGCTGATTTCGCAGCTTTACGCAATTGCTCTTCAGGGATACCAACTGCAGCAGCCAATGTACCACCGTTAGCGTTGATTTCGTCAACATATTTCAATGGAACAGAAGACGCACCGTGCAATACGATTGGGAAACCAGGAATGCGTTTTTCAATTTCTTCCAGGATTTCGAATTTCAATGGTGGTGGAACCAATACGCCGTCAGCGTTTTTAGTACACTGAGCAGGAGTAAATTTGTGAGCACCGTGAGAAGTACCGATAGAAATAGCCAGTGAGTCAACACCAGTACGTTTTACGAAATCTTCTACTTCTTCAGGTTTTGTATAAGTTGAGTGTTCAGCAACTACGTCGTCTTCAACACCGGCCAATACACCTAATTCACCTTCAACTGTTACACCGTGAGCGTGAGCGTATTCAACTACTTTTTTAGTCAACGCGATGTTTTCTTCGTATGAATGGTGTGAACCGTCGATCATAACTGAAGAGAAACCATTGTCGATACAGTCTTTACACAATTCGAATGTATCACCGTGGTCTAAGTGAAGTACAACCGGGATTTTGCAACCCAATTCTTCGGCATACTCAACAGCACCACGAGCCATGTTACGCAACAAAGTAGCGTTGGCATATTTACGTGCGCCGGAAGAAACCTGAAGGATTACAGGAGATTTTGTGTCTACACAAGCTTGAATGATTGCCTGAAGTTGTTCCAGGTTATTGAAATTGTATGCAGGAATTGCATAACCGCCGTCAACCGCTTTTTTGAACAGTTCTTTCGTGTTAACGAGCCCTAAGTCTTTGTAACTTACTGCCATTTTGATGATAAATTAGTTGATAAAAATTACTTTTTTCTTTGGTTTTTCCGGTTTCGAAAGAAACAATTCTTCAACTCCAATTGAGCGTTGTCTCTCTGTTTTTTCAAAACCGCAACAAGTTTAGTAAATATTTAAGCATTTGAGGGGGTAAAAACCAGTGGAGCTTTTTGATTTTAAACTAAGCTTAACACATTTTAGTGAACATTTCTGTAACTTCGTAGTTTTGGGTTTAGTTGTTTATTAAAATTCATTTTAACAATGGGAAAAATTTCTGATCACATTAAGCCTGGAGTTGTGACCGGCTCTGATTTACAGTTACTTTTCAAATTGGCTAAAGAAGGTCAGTTTGCAATGCCAGCTGTAAACGTTGTAAGCTCAAGTTCTGTGAACGCTATATTGGAAGCTGCTAAAGTTGTTGACTCTCCGGTGATGATTCAATTTTCAAACGGAGGTGCACAGTTTTATGCCGGTAAAGGTTTAAAACTTGACGGGCAAGGTGCTCAAATCGCCGGTGCTATCGCCGGAGCTAAATACATTCATGAAGTTGCTGAATTGTATGGCGTCCGTGTTGTTTTGCACACCGACCATGCTGCAAAAAAATTATTACCTTGGATTGACGGTCTGCTGGATGCGGGAGAAAAATTCTATGCAGAAACCGGAAAACCATTGTTCTCCTCTCACATGATTGACTTGTCAGAAGAGCCATTGGCAGAAAATATCGAGATCTGTAAAACATATCTTGAGCGTATGAGCAAAATCGAAATGACACTTGAGATTGAATTGGGTGTTACCGGTGGAGAAGAAGATGGTGTGGACAACACTGAGGTTGACAATGCCTTGTTGTACACGCAGCCAGAAGAAGTATCTTTTGCCTACGAAGAATTGCTGAAAATCAGCCCGAACTTCACGATTGCTGCTTCGTTTGGTAACGTGCATGGTGTTTATAAGCCAGGTAACGTTAAGTTGACTCCGAAAATTCTGGATGCTTCACAGAAGTATATCGTTAAGAAATTTGGTTTGACAGATGAAAAACCGGTGAACTTTGTATTCCACGGTGGTTCAGGTTCAACTCGTGAAGAGATCCGCGAAGCAATTACTTACGGTGTTATCAAAATGAACATTGATACGGATACTCAATGGTCATACTGGGATGGTGTGCGTGCTTACGAAGCTGCGAACCACGATTACCTGCAAGGTCAAATCGGTAACCCAGGTGGCGATGATAAGCCAAACAAAAAGTACTATGATCCACGCGTATGGATTCGTAAAGGTGAAGAAGCAACAATCGAGCGATTGAAAGTTGCATTCGAAGATTTGAACTGTATCGGTCGTAACTAATTATCCGGTATAAAATATTTATTAAAGCTCTCCGAGGTTCGGGGAGCTTTTTTTATTTTTTTGTTCAAAGTGAATAATTTTGCACTTTTAGCGACAAATTGCAACAAAATAACCGAAAGAAATTTCAAATTAAAATCCTGAAGAATGACAGAGAAGCGAAAAGGTGGGAGAGCAGAGTTTTCCAGTAAATTTGGTGTTATTGCGGCTGCGGCCGGTTCGGCTGTAGGGCTGGGAAATATTTGGAAGTTTCCTTACATCACCGGAGTTTACGGTGGAGCAGCGTTTCTCTTTGTGTATTTGGGGTTCATTGCGGCAATAGGTTTGCCGGTGATGCTTTCCGAATTGTTAATTGGCCGGAAAGCGCGACGCAATGCCTTTGGTTCGTTTAAAAAATTGGCTCCCAATTCGCCCTGGAAATTAGTCGGAATGCTTGGCGTAGGCGCCGCATTTATGATTTTGGCGTTTTACGGAGTGGTTGCCGGTTGGAGTGTCGAGTATGTTGTTGTTTCGGTGCTAAACGGCTTTAAATCGCAGACCCCGGAACAGTTGAGCAACATGTTTGGCGAATTTATCGCAGCGCCTTACCGACCGGTTCTGTATCAGTTGTTCTTCATGTTCCTTACCGGCTTGATCGTAATGCTCGGGATTAAAGACGGGATTGAGAAGAATGTGAAAATCATGATGCCACTGTTGGTTGTGATTATTGTCGTACTTGATATTCGAGCGGTAACATTGCCAGGCGCTGGCGAAGGCTTGCGGTTTTTGTTTCATCCTGATTTTTCAAAATTAAGTGGTGAGGGTATCTTGAGCGCTTTGGGGCATGCTTTCTTCTCGTTGAGCTTGGGGATGGGGACATTAATTACTTATGGATCTTATATTGATAAAAAGAATAACCTGATAAATACCGCAATTAATGTGACTGTAGCCGATACGCTTATCGCGATTTTAGCGGGTGTGGCTATATTCCCCGCCGTATTTGCGTTTGGTATCGAAGCAAGCAGCGGTCCCGGGTTGGTGTTTATTACGCTACCCAATGTGTTTCAGCAAATGCCGGGTGGTTATATTTTCTCTATTCTGTTTTTCTTGTTGTTAACAGTTGCAGCACTAACGTCTTCCATCTCAATCTTGGAGGTTGTTGTCGCTTATTTTCACGAAGAACTTAAGTTGAAGCGGAAGGTGGCAACCGTTTTTGCAACGACAATTATCGCACTGCTTGGTGTTATTTGTTCCCTTTCTATGGGCATTTTCGACCAGTATACATTCTTTGGGTTGAACTTCTTCGATTGTTTGGATTGGATTTCAGCGAACTTGCTTCTGCCATTGGGCGGTCTGTTTATCTCCCTGTTTATTGGGTGGAAATTTGGACGTAAAAAGGTTCGTGCTGAAATTGAAAATGGTGGAAGTATTTCTGAAATGCTCCTTTCTGTTTTCATGTTTCTGGTTCGCATTGTGGCTCCGATAGCCATAGCCATTGTCTTTCTGAAGGGTATTGGGTTGTTGAATATTTAACTTAGTCTGTTTTTCGGTGATTACTCATTAACAGTTGCTTGTTGATGAGCAGATTTGAACGCACGCTTGTTTCGTGTTTTTGTAAAGTCCCGAATTTTACGTAATTTGAGTGGGAACCATCGATCCCATGAAACTGCGACAAATCATACAGGAGTACTTTTCCTTTACCAGGGGTGAGCGAATTGGACTAATCGTTTTGATTGTCCTGATCCTCTTACTGCTCGTTGTTAATAAGGTCTTTTTTTATTTTGAAGAACCGACTCCAGCTGATGTGAAAGCTTTTAATGACTTGTTAAGGCAAGTGGAAGAGTTGGAGAAAGAAAAGGAAGCTAATCAGCTTCGTTTATTTACATTCGATCCTAATCGGATAGATTCAGTTGGTTTGGCGCGGCTTGACTTGCCCGGCTATGTGAAACGGAATATTCTGAGCTATCGAAATGCAGGAGGCAAGTTCAGGAGCCGCAAAGATCTACGTCGGATTTACGGCATGAATGATTCTATTTTCAACCGCGTTGAAGCTTATATCGAAATAGAAGTTCTTGAGCAAAGGAGCAGGAATACTGCACCCCTAAAAATGGGAATTGGAAGCTCTTTTAAGAGCGATAAAACTTCAGCTCGGACAACCGAGATTAAGAAGGAACCAACCATAAATAAGTTTGTTATCGAGTTGAACAATGCTACTGTTGAGGAATTAGAGCAGCTAAGGGGGATTGGTCCGGTTCTTTCAAAACGAATTGTGAGTTATCGCAATTTGATCGGTGGCTATGTGTCCGTTGATCAGTTGTTTGAAGTTTATGGGCTCAAGCCGGAAGTGGTTCAGGAAAACAAGACCAAGTTGAAAGTTGATACTGCCGGCATTCGAAAGCTTGATTTGAACTTCATGACAGCGAAAGAATTGGCCGCTCATCCGTATATTAATTTCAAAGATGCGCAACGAATTGTTGATTTCCGAAGTAAAAACGGTTATATTAGCAACAACAACATTCTCGTAACGGATTCGATTATTGGAATCGAGCAATTTCAAAAACTTGTATTCTACCTAAAGTGAAGATGCATGAATAAAATTAATCATTTGAGCCAGGAAAGGCGAAAGAAATCCGGCTGCCTTTCAAGGAGAGATTTTAAGTATAAAGGGTTGGAGAAGGACTACAAACGATGTAGTCTTGGAGGTTTTACGAAATAAGTTGGCAGGTCTTTCATTGCGAATCCAGTATCATTAAGCTTTTTATTTTTAATTTTTTCAAGATAAGTTTGATAAGTATCTAAGAATTTCTAAATTTGCGGCTCGAAAAAATAAACAAATTAAATTTATAAATATGATCGTTATTCCTGTTAAAGAAGGCGAAAATATCGAAAGAGCCCTGAAAAGATTCAAAAGAAAGTTTGAAAAAACTGGCGTAATCAAAGAGTTACGTGAAAGACAAGCTTTTACTAAACCTTCGGTGACAAGAAGAGCTGAGGTTAAAAAAGCGATCTATATTGAGAACATGCAACGTCAGGACGACTAAGATATAAGCTTGGTTCCTGGTTGCTGAAATTTAGATTTTATGTCCCATCAGGAATCTTTTCTGAAGTATTTGAGATTCGAAAAAAGATGTTCGAATCACACAGTTGTTGCTTATAAGAAAGACCTCGATCAGTTTGAAGAGTTTTTATTCAAAACGGTCGGGGATTTTAACGTTTTAGAAGTAGATAGTAAGATGGTCCGACTATGGATTGTTGAGTTGATGGATAAAGGAATGACTCCTAAAACCGTGAACAGAAAGATCACTTCGTTGAAATCGTTTTATAAGTACTTGCTGAGGCAAGAGTTGATTGAGATTTCTCCGATGAACTCGGTAATCTCACCCAAGATGCCTAAGAAGCTACCTTATTTTGTCGATGAGAATAGTATGCATCGCTTGCTTGATAACGGGTATTTCAGAAACGATTTTGAAGGCGTTCGGGATAAACTTATTGTGAGTCTTTTTTATGGCACCGGGATGAGACTTTCGGAGTTGGTGAATTTGAAAGATTCAGATATCTATCAAAGCGAAACTTTGATTCGCGTTTTAGGTAAAAACAATAAAGAACGAATTGTTCCTTATCCGCGAAGTATAAACAACCTGATAGGCGAATATCTGATGATGAGAGAGGCTGAGTATTCAATCGATTTTGCAAGCTTTTTTATTACTGCCAAAGGGAAGCCGGTATATCATAAATTGGTTTACCGGGTTGTTCACAATCATTTAGCATTAGTAACACCGCTTGAAAAGAAAAGTCCACACGTCTTAAGACACTCGTATGCAACTCATTTGTTGAATCGTGGTGCGGATTTAAACGCAGTTAAAGAATTGCTGGGGCATAGCAACCTGGCGGCAACGCAAGTTTATACGCACACGACAACGGAAAAACTACAAAGTATTTACAAACAAGCTCACCCCAGAGCTTAAATTAACAGAGGAGGATAATTTATGAATATCAATGTGAATGCCGTTCATTTTACACCGGATCAAAAATTAGTTGATTTTGCGGTTAAAAAAACTTCCAAGCTGGATACATTTTTTGACGGTATTATTTCTGCTGAAATAATATTGAAAGTAGAGAAGCCTGAGATCGCTAATAATAAGGTTGCTGAGATTAAGATTTCCATTCCTGCCGCTGGTTATTTGTTTGCTAAAAAGCAAGGAGATTCGTTTGAAGAAGCTATTGATTTATCTAACGATGCCTTGAAAAAACAGCTGACTAAATTCAAGGAAAAACTCAAAGAAAAATAATTTTAAAAATAACACCAGATTTTGTGTGTTAATTAAAAATATTTATACATTTGCAAACCCTTTTCGAAGTACTCCGATTGGAGGATAAATGATCACTCAGAAATAGGTTATATGGCTTATTTAGGATGAAAATTAAGCGAGAAGGTTAAGCAAATGTTACGCCGAATTAGCTCAGTTGGCCAGAGCACGTGATTTGTAATCTCGGGGTCCACAGTTCGAATCTGTGATTCGGCTCATAAGTTTTGAGTCTCAGGGCTTTAGTTCTTTAAGATTTTGAAAATATTATCGTTGGGGAGATACCAAAGTGGCCAACTGGGGCGGACTGTAACTCCGCTGACTTTCGTCTTCGTAGGTTCGAATCCTGCTCTCCCCACCACAACGAAATTTCAAAAATGCAAATCGCAAACTCTAAACGTAGATGTTTGAATTTTTGTGTTTGATTGATTTTGTTGGATGATGCGGGAGTAGCTCAGCTGATAGAGCATTAGCCTTCCAAGCTAAGGGTCGCGGGTTTGAATCCCGTCTCCCGCTCAATATTAAAAGAACTGTGTTGCCGGGGTAGCTCAGGGGTAGAGCGCATCCTTGGTAAGGATGAGGTCGTGAGTTCAATTCTCATCCTCGGCTCAGATTGAAATTAAAATAAAAATTAAAATTCTTATTTGTTATGGCTAAAGAACATTTTAATAGGGATAAGGACCATGTTAACATTGGTACCATTGGCCACGTTGACCACGGTAAAACTACCCTTACAGCTGCTATCACTACAGTTTTAGCAAAAAAAGGTCTTTCTGAAGTAAAGTCTTTCGCTTCGATTGACAGTGCTCCTGAAGAAAAAGAGCGTGGTATCACTATTAACACCGCTCACGTTGAATATCAAACTGCAACACGTCACTATGCTCACGTAGACTGTCCGGGTCACGCCGACTACGTTAAGAACATGGTAACTGGTGCTGCTCAGATGGACGGTGCGATTATCGTAGTTGCTGCTACTGATGGTCCTATGCCTCAAACTCGTGAGCACATCCTGTTGGCTCGTCAGGTAAACGTACCTCGTTTGGTCGTTTTCATGAACAAAGTTGACATGGTTGAAGACGAAGAGTTGTTGGAATTGGTTGAAATGGAAGTTCGTGAATTGTTAGACTTCTACGATTTCGACGGTGATAACACTCCTGTTATTCAAGGTTCAGCACTTGGTGCATTGAACGGTGAGCCAGAATGGGAAGAAAAAGTAATGGAATTGATGGATGCTTGTGATAACTGGATTCCACTTCCTCCACGTGATATCGACAAACCATTCTTGATGCCAGTTGAAGACGTATTCTCGATCACAGGTCGTGGTACTGTTGCTACAGGTCGTATCGAAACTGGTCTCGTTCATACTGGTGATGAACTTCAGTTGATCGGTTTGGGTGCTGAAGGTCGTAAGACTGTTTGTACTGGTGTTGAGATGTTCCGTAAGATTTTGGATGATGGACAAGCTGGTGACAACGTAGGTTTGTTGTTGCGTGGTGTTGACAAAAAAGAAATCAAACGTGGTATGATCTTGGCGAAACCAGGTTCAATTACTCCTCATACTAAATTCAAAGCTGAGGTTTACGTATTGAAAAAAGAAGAAGGTGGACGTCACACTCCATTCCACAATAAATACCGTCCTCAATTCTACGTGCGTACATTGGACGTAACTGGCGAGATCACTTTGGAAGAAGGTCGCGAAATGGTTATGCCTGGTGATAACGTTACAATCAACGTTGAATTGATTTACCCTGTAGCATTGAATACTGGTTTGCGTTTCGCTATCCGCGAAGGTGGACGTACAGTAGGTGCAGGTCAGGTAACTGAAATTTTACAATAATCTTTCGATAAGATAAATTTGAAGAAGTCCCGAGTCTTTGGACTCGGGACTCTTTTCGGATGAAACTCGCGGGAGTGTTAGATAGTTTATAAGGTAAGTTCGACTCTTACTCATCCACACAACTAATAAAGAAAGTTAGAATGAAACTTAAACTATATTTCGAAGAGGCATACAACGAGCTGGTTCATAAAGTTAGTTGGCCTACTTGGAAAGAGTTGCAAAATAGTGCATTTATTGTAATGGTTGCTTCCTTTATCATAGCACTTGTTGTTTTCGTAATGGACATCTCTTTTGAGAACATTATGAACTTAGTGTACAGTTTATTTTATTAATACGATTGGAGATTCGGAATGAGCGAACACGTAAAAAAATGGTATGTTCTTAGAGCCGTCGGAGGTAAAGAAAAGAAGGTGAAAGAGTATATCGAAAGCGAAATTGCAAATGCTGGACTTCAAGAGTATATTTCGCAGGTCCTTATTCCAACGGAAAAGGTTTATCAAATTCGTAATGGGAAAAAAATTAGCAAAGAGCGAAATTTCTTTCCAGGTTACATTTTGATTGAAGCTGCCCTGGTAGGTGAGATTCCACACATGTTGAAAAGTATTACCAACGTGATCGGTTTCTTAGGTGACACCAAAGGGGGAGAGCCCGTTCCCATGCGACTGTCTGAGGTGAATCGTATTTTAGGACGTGTTGACCAAATGGCAGAAGCTGATGCAGAGGTAAATATACCGTATGTTGTTGGCGAAACTGTGAAAGTTACTGACGGTCCTTTTAACGGATTCAATGGAATCATTGAGGAGATCAACGAGGAGAAGAAAAAGTTGAAAGTGATGGTCAAAATTTTTGGACGAAAAACACCTTTGGAACTTAGCTTTATGCAAGTTGAAAAGGAGTAGTAAATTTTATTATTAATTATTATGGCTAAAGAAGTTGCTGGATTAATCAAATTACAAATTAAGGGTGGTGCAGCTAATCCTTCACCACCAGTTGGACCAGCATTGGGTAGCAAAGGGGTTAACATCATGCAGTTCTGCAAGCAGTTTAACGGCCGTACTCAGGAGTTAGCTGGTAAAGTACTCCCGGTTATTATCACTGTTTATGCAGACAAATCGTTTGATTTTGTAATTAAACAACCCCCAGTAGCCATTCAATTATTAGATGCTGCAAAATTGAAATCTGGCTCAGCCGAACCACACGCTAAGAAAGTGGCTAAAGTAAGCTGGGATCAGGTAAAACAAATTGCAGAAACTAAAATGGCCGATTTAAATTGTTTTACAATTGAATCAGCTATGAAAATGGTTGCTGGTACTGCCAGAAGTATGGGTATTACTGTCGAAGGTCAATTCCCAGCTAATAACTAATTAAATTTTTTAAGATGGGCAGAATTACAAAAAATATGAAGCTTGCTCAGGAGAAACTCGAACAAGGCAAAGCATATACTTTAGCAGAAGCTGCTGAATTAGTGAAGGAAATTACCTTCTCGAAATTTGACGCTTCTGTTGATATCGATGTTCGTCTGGGAGTAGACCCGAGAAAAGCAAATCAGATGGTTAGAGGCGTTGTTTCTTTACCCCACGGAACAGGGAAAGAAGTTCGCGTATTGGCTTTAGTAACTCCGGACAAAGAAGCCGAAGCGAAAGAAGCTGGTGCAGACTATGTTGGTTTGGACGATATGATCGCCAAAATCAAAGATGGTTGGACTGATTTCGATGTTGTGATTACACAACCACCTGTGATGGGTAAAATTGGCCCGCTGGGACGTGTTCTTGGTCCGAGAGGCTTGATGCCAAATCCAAAAAGCGGAACCGTGACTATGGAAGTTGGTAAAGCTATCAAAGAAGTGAAGCAAGGTAAAATTGATTTTAAGGTTGATAAATTTGGTATCGTGCATACCTCAATCGGTAAAGTTTCTTTTGATCCTCAAAAAATCGAAGAAAATGCCCGTGAATTTATGAACACTATAAACAAATTGAAACCAACTGCTGCAAAAGGTACTTATGTGAAAAGCATTTACATTTCAAGTACGATGAGTCCTGGAATTCAAGTTGAACCAAAGTCAGTTGACTAGTAAAGAATTGTTGAAATGAAAAGATCAGAGAAATTAGAGATCATTGATAATCTGACGCAGGAAATCAATTCTTACAGCCACTTTTACCTGGCCGACGTTGCCGATTTGAATGCAGAAGATACAAGCAGTTTACGACGTCAGTGTTACAGCAAACAAATCAAATTGGTTGTTGTTAAGAATACACTCCTGCGTAAAGCACTCGAAAATTCTGAAAAGAATGCCGAGGAACTTTATGACGTACTTAAAGGAAATACTTCAGTCATGTTTTGTGAAGTTGGTAATGAGCCAGCGAAACTGATTAAAGCCTTCAGCAAAACAAAGAAAAAGCCTGTATTGAAGGCCGCTTATGTTGAAGAATCAGTTTACCTGGGCGCAGACCAATTAGAAGTATTGACTTCACTCAAGTCTAAGGACGAATTACTTGGAGAAATCGTTGGATTGTTACAATCCCCAATCAAAACTGTATTGGGTCAATTACAATCAAGCGGAAACAAAATCCACGGTATCCTTCAGACACTTTCAGAAAAAGAATAATTTTAGTTACATTTTATCGCATAAAAATTTAAAGAAAAATGGCAGATTTAAAAGTGCTTGCAGAAGAGTTAGTGAACTTGACTGTAAAAGAAGTTAATGAATTAGCTGACATTTTAAAATCAGAATATGGTATTGAACCTGCTGCTGCTGCTGTAGCTGTAGCTGCTGGTCCTGCTGCTGGTGGCGAAGAAGCCGCTGCTGCAGAGCAAACTGAATTTGATGTTATCTTGAAAGCAGCTGGTAGTTCAAAATTGGCAGTTGTGAAGTTAGTTAAAGAATTGACAGGTCTTGGTCTTAAAGAAGCTAAAGAAGTAGTTGATGGCGCACCAAAAGCGATCAAAGAAAAAGTTTCAAAAGACGAAGCGGAAGCTTTGAAAACTCAGTTGACAGAAGCTGGAGCTGAAGTTGAACTTAAATAAGAGACTTAGGACCTATATTGAAGGTCTGGATGGTTTAGAGTCCCACGTATGTGGGATTCTAAGCCTTTTTGCATATTAAGATTTTAAGTTCACTTAATTTAGTTGATACATGTCATTAAACATTGAAAACCAGAGGATTAGTTTCTCTTCTACAAAAACAGTATTCGATTATCCTGATTTCCTCGAGGTACAGATCAAAGCTTTCAAGGAATTTTTTCAAATGGCAACAATGCCTGAAAACCGAAAAAGTGAAGGTTTATACAAAGTATTCGAAGAAAACTTCCCGATCACAGATACACGTAATAATTTCGTTTTAGAATTTATCGATTATCAAGTTGATCCACCTCGTTATTCCATCGACGAATGTATCGAAAGGGGATTGACTTTCAGTGTCCCGGTGAAGGCAAAACTAAAACTGTATTGTACCGATCCTGAACATGAAGATTTTGATACAGTTGTTCAGGACGTATATCTGGGAACAGTGCCCTACATGACAGACAAAGGAACATTTGTCATCAACGGCGCTGAACGTGTTGTAGTTTCCCAATTACACCGTTCTCCTGGGGTTTTCTTCGGTCAAAGTGTTCATGCAAACGGCACAAAACTGTATTCAGCCCGTATCATTCCTTTCAAAGGATCATGGATTGAGTTCGCTACAGATATCAACAGTGTCATGTTTGCTTACATTGACCGTAAAAAGAAATTACCTGTAACAACTCTGTTACGGGCTATTGGTTACGAAAGCGATAAAGATATTCTGGAAATCTTTGGTCTTGCTGATGAGGTCAAAGTATCCAAAACAGGTTTAGGCAAAGTAGTTGGCCGTAAATTGGCTGCTCGTGTCTTGAAGACTTGGGTTGAAGACTTCGTAGATGAAGATACAGGTGAGGTTGTATCTATTGAACGGAACGAAGTTTTGATCGACCGTGAGACTATTCTTGAAAAAGAACATATTGAGGAGATTTTAGATTCGGGTGCAAAGACAATTTTGTTGCACAAAGAAGATAATCTCCAGGATTTCGCCATTATATACAATACGCTTCAAAAAGACCCGTGTAACTCGGAAAAAGAAGCAGTATTGCACATCTATCGTCAGTTACGTAATGCAGAACCGCCTGATGAAGCGACTGCACGCGACGTAATCGACAAATTATTCTTCTCAGAGAAACGTTATGATCTTGGTGAAGTAGGACGTTACCGTATCAACAAAAAGTTAGGTCTGAATATCGACATGGATACTCAGGTACTGACGAAAGAAGATATTATTGAAATCATTAAATATTTGATCAAGTTGGTTAATGCCAAAACTGATGTTGATGACATCGACCACTTGAGCAACCGTCGCGTACGTACTGTTGGCGAACAAATGTATAACCAATTTGGTGTTGGTTTAGCCCGTATGGCGCGTACTATTCGTGAACGGATGAACGTTCGTGACAACGAGGTGTTTACGCCAATTGATCTGATCAATTCAAAAACACTGTCGTCTGTTATTAACTCATTCTTCGGTACCAACGCACTGTCGCAGTTCATGGACCAAACAAACCCATTGGCTGAGATGACTCACAAACGCCGTATGTCTGCCTTAGGACCTGGTGGTTTGTCACGTGAGCGTGCAGGTTTCGAGGTTCGTGACGTTCACTATACTCACTACGGACGTCTATGTCCGATTGAAACACCTGAAGGTCCAAACATTGGTTTGATCTCTTCTTTGTGTGTGTTTGCCAAGGTAACCGACCTTGGATTCATTTCAACTCCTTATCGTAAAGTTGAAAATGGAAAGGTTGACCTGTCTAAAGATGGCGTTGTTTACTTGACTGCCGAAGAAGAAGAAGGAAAAGTAATTGCACAGGCGAATGCGCCGATCGACGATGATGGAAACTTTGTAAACAATCGTGTTAAATCACGTTTGGAAGGTGACTACCCGGTAGTTGAACAAGAAGAGGTGCAATTGATGGACGTAGGTCCTAACCAGATTGCTTCTGTTGCTGCTTCGTTGATTACCTTCCTGGAGCACGATGATGCTAACCGTGCCTTGATGGGATCGAACATGATGCGCCAGGCAGTTCCTCTGCTTCGCCCTGAAGCACCAATTGTAGGTACTGGTTTGGAATCAAGTGCAGCGAGAGACTCTCGCGTTATGGTTGCAGCCGAAGGCGAAGGCGTTATTGAATATGTTGATGCTAACGAAATCATCGTACGTTACGATATGACCGATGATGAGAAGTATGTTAGCTTCGATACAGAATTGAAAAGCTATAAAATTTCAAAATACCAAAAAACCAACCAAGGTTCGGTTCTTGACCTGAAACCAATCGTAGTTAAAGGTCAACGAGTAACTAACGGTCAAATTATGACTGAAGGTTATGCAACTGAGGGAGGTGAACTGGCATTGGGACGTAACCTGCGTGTGGCATTCATGCCTTGGCAGGGATATAACTATGAGGATGCGATTGTAATTTCAGAGCGTATCGTTCGTGAAGATGTATTTACATCAATTCACGTTGACGAATATTCACTGGAAGTACGTGACACGAAACGTGGAGTTGAAGAATTCACTTCAGATATTCCAAACGTTAGTGAAGAAGCTACTCGTAACCTGGACGAAAACGGACTGATCCGTATCGGAGCAGTTGTTAAGCCGGGTGATATTTTGATCGGTAAAATTACACCAAAAGGAGAATCAGATCCTTCACCTGAAGAAAAGCTGTTACGTGCGATCTTCGGTGATAAAGCCGGTGATGTGAAAGATGCTTCATTGAAAGCTTCTCCATCATTGAACGGTGTTGTTATCGAGAAAAAATTGTTCTCTCGTGTTGTAAAAGACAAGAAGGGCAAAATGGCAACAAAACCGTTGCTCGATCAGATTGATGAAGAACTGGATCGTCAGGTGAGTGCTTTGCGTGCTCGCTTAGAAGATAAGCTTTTCAACCTGGTAAACGGAAAAACAAGCCAAAGCGTAAGAGATTACTATGGTGGTGAGTTAATTGCCAAAGGCGTCAAATTTACGCTGAAACAATTGCAGGAGATTGATTTCTTGACTGTTAATCCGGCAAAATGGACAACAGATAAGGATAAAAATGATATGATCTATGCTTTGGTCGTAAATTATATCCAGAAATACAAGGAACATGAAGCAGTTGCTCGTCGTAAACGCTACAACGTGACAATCGGTGATGAATTACCAGCAGGTATTATCCAATTGGCTAAAGTCTATATTGCTAAAAAACGGAAACTGCAAATCGGTGATAAAATGGCAGGTCGACACGGTAACAAAGGGATTGTTTCTCGTATTGTACGCGATGAAGATATGCCTTTCCTTGAAGACGGAACACCGGTAGATATCGTATTGAACCCATTGGGGGTACCATCAAGGATGAACCTTGGACAGATTTACGAAACGGTATTGGGTTGGGCCGGAAAAGAGTTAGGGTTGAAATTTGCAACTCCGATTTTCGATGGTGCCAGTCTCGAAGAAGTTACTTCGTATACTGACAAGGCGGGTGTACCAGCCTTCGGTAAAACATATTTGCACGATGGTGAAACAGGAGAGCGTTTCGACCAGCCAGCCACAGTCGGTATTATTTATATGCTGAAATTGGGTCACATGGTTGAAGACAAAATGCATGCCCGTTCTATTGGACCATACTCATTGATTACACAACAGCCATTGGGTGGTAAAGCTCAGTTTGGTGGTCAGCGTTTTGGAGAGATGGAGGTTTGGGCACTCGAAGCATTCGGTGCGTCTCACATCCTGCAAGAAATCCTGACGGTGAAATCTGATGATGTGCTGGGCCGTGCAAAAGCTTACGAAGCGATTGTAAAAGGTGAGCCAATGCCACAAGCCGGAATTCCGGAATCACTCAACGTATTGCTACACGAATTACGTGGTTTAGGTTTGAGTGTTAATCTGGATTGATGAAAAGGGAATGCTTTTGCATTCCGCTTAATTAATTTGATAATAAAGACATCGATATATGGCTTTCAGAAAAGATAATAAAGTAAAAAGCAGTTTTTCCAAGATAGCAATTAGTCTTGCTTCCCCGGAAGAAGTTTTAGAGCGTTCTCACGGTGAAGTTTTAAAGCCTGAAACTATCAACTACAGAACTTATAAGCCCGAGCGTGACGGCTTGTTCTGTGAACGTATTTTCGGGCCTGTTAAAGACTACGAATGCCATTGTGGAAAATACAAGCGTATCCGTTACAAAGGAATTGTTTGTGACCGTTGTGGTGTTGAAGTAACCGAAAAGAAAGTTCGTCGTGAACGCATGGGACACATTTCATTGGTTGTTCCGGTTGCTCACATCTGGTACTTCAAATCGCTTCCTAACAAAATTGGATACCTTCTTGGCTTACCAACCAAGAAATTGGATACCATTATTTATTACGAACGTTATGTTGTTATTCAGGCTGGTGTTAAAGCTCAGGACGGAATCAAAAATCTTGATTTCCTGACAGAGGAAGAATACCTGGATATTTTGGATACACTTCCGAAAGAAAACCAATATCTGGATGATGATGATCCAAATAAGTTCATCGCTAAGATGGGTGCCGAAGCATTGTATCAATTGCTGGAGCGCACCGAGCTTGATGAACTGTCATATGACTTACGTCACCGTGCCAGCACTGAGACTTCTCAGCAACGTAAAAACGAAGCATTGAAACGTTTGCAGGTTGTTGAAGCTTTCCGTGCCAGCAAAAATATCAACCGTCCTGAATGGATGATTGTAAAAGTTGTTCCGGTAATTCCACCAGACCTTCGTCCGTTGGTTCCATTGGATGGTGGTCGTTTCGCTACTTCAGATTTAAATGACCTGTATCGTCGTGTGATTATCCGTAACAACCGTTTGAAAAGATTGATTGAAATCAAAGCACCTGAAGTAATCTTACGTAACGAAAAACGTATGTTACAGGAAGCTGTTGATTCATTATTCGATAACTCACGAAAATCGAATGCAGTTAAGACTGAAAATAACCGTGCCTTAAAATCACTGTCTGACAGTTTGAAAGGTAAGCAAGGTCGTTTCCGTCAAAACTTGCTGGGTAAACGTGTTGACTATTCTGCTCGTTCTGTAATCGTCGTTGGACCAACCTTGAGTCTTCATGAGTGTGGTCTTCCGAAAGATATGGCAGCAGAGTTATTCAAACCATTTATCATTCGTAAACTGATTGAACGTGGTATTGTAAAAACTGTAAAATCGGCGAAGAAAATTGTAGATCGCAAAGATCCTGTCGTATGGGATATTTTGGAAAACGTGCTGAAAGGACACCCGGTTATGTTGAACCGGGCACCGACTCTTCACCGTTTGTCGATCCAGGCTTTCCAACCCGTATTGATTGAAGGTAAAGCGATTCGTTTGCACCCATTGGTATGTACCGGTTTTAACGCCGACTTCGATGGTGACCAAATGGCGGTACACGTGCCACTGGGTAACGCAGCGGTTTTGGAAGCTCAGTTGTTGATGCTTGCTTCACAAAACTTATTGAACCCTGCTAACGGTGCTCCTATTACCGTACCATCTCAGGATATGGTTTTGGGACTGTACTACATGACCAAACATCGTGAAGGTGCTCGTGGTGAAGGAATGACTTTCTATTCTGCTGAAGAAGTAATTATTGCATATAATGAACGGAGATTAGAAAAACACTCGATCATTAAAGTTAAGGTCGAAGACGTTGACGACAATGGCGAATACTTCAAACACATTATTGAAACGACTGTAGGTCGTGTTCTTTTCAACCAGGTAGTACCTCGAAAAGCCGGTTACATTAACGAATTATTGACTAAAAAGTCATTGCGTAATATTATCCACGATATCTTCAAGAAAACAGGGAATGCAACGACTGTTCGCTTCCTGGATGATATCAAGGAGTTAGGTTATAAAGCAGCATACCATGGTGGACTATCGTTCAACCTGAGTGATGTTGTCATTCCTGAAGATAAAATTACCATTGTTGAAAATGGTTATACCGAAGTTGAAGAAGTAATGAATAACTATAATATGGGTTTCATTACCAACAACGAACGTTACAACCAGGTCATCGATATTTGGACGCATGCCAATGCGAAACTGACAAATGCGGTAATGAAGACGCTGAGTACAGACAGACAAGGATTCAACTCTGTTTATATGATGCTTGACTCAGGAGCCCGTGGTTCGAAAGAACAGATTCGTCAGTTGTGTGGTATGAGGGGATTGATGGCCAAACCTCAAAAGTCTGGTTCTACAGGAGCTCAGATTATTGAGAACCCGATTTTGGCAAACTTTAAAGAGGGGCTATCGGTTTTGGAGTATTTTATCTCTACTCACGGTGCTCGTAAAGGTTTGGCGGATACTGCATTGAAAACTGCGGATGCGGGATACTTAACTCGTCGTTTGGTTGATGTTGCACAAGATGTAATTATTCAGGACGAAGACTGCGGAACATTGCGCGGTTTGGTTGCGACTGCTGTCAAAAATAACGAAGAAGTTGTTTCTTCTCTTTTTGAACGTGTTATTGGTCGTACCTCTGTTCACGATATTTTCCATCCGTTAACAGGTGACTTGATTGTTCGCACTGGCGATTTGATCACTGAAGGAATCGCTAACAAGATCGACGATTCGCCGATTGAAAGTGTGGAGATCCGTTCGGTATTGACATGTGAAGCAAAAGTTGGTGTTTGTAGCAAATGTTACGGACGCAACCTGGCCACTGCAAACTTATCGCGTCGCGGTGAATCAGTAGGGGTTATTGCAGCGCAGTCGATTGGTGAACCTGGTACACAGTTGACGCTTCGTACCTTCCACGTTGGGGGTATCGCCGGTAACATCTCTTCTCAATCAATGGTTGAGTCGCGTTACGATGGTATTGCCGAGATTGAAGAATTACGTACTGTCGATACTTTCGATGAATCAGGTAAAAAAGTTTACATGGTTGTTGGTCGATTGGCAGAATTGCGGATCATCGATAAAAACACTCGGATTTCCTTATCAAATCATACTATCCCTTACGGTTCTAAATTGTACATTGAAAATGGTGCAGAAGTAACCAAAGGTCAGAAGATTTGTGAATGGGACCCTTATAACGGTGTAATTATTTCTGAATACAACGGTAAGATATCATTCGATAACTTGATTGAAGGTATTACCTTCCGCGAAGAGTCTGATGAACAAACCGGATTCAAAGAGAAAGTTGTTATCGAAACTCGTGATAAGACCAAGAACCCGTCTTTGCGTATTTTAGATGATAAAGGTGAAGTTATCCGTTCATACAACTTACCGGTAGGTGGTCACATCTCCGTTGACGAAGGTGAGCTGGTAAAAGCCGGAAAGGTATTGGTTAAAATCCCACGTGCATCCGGTAAGGCAGGTGATATCACCGGTGGTCTTCCCCGTGTTACTGAATTGTTCGAGGCCCGTAACCCGTCAAATCCGGCGGTTGTATCGGAAATCGACGGTGAAATTTCATTGGGTAAAATCAAACGTGGTAACCGCGAAATCATCGTTACCTCTAAAGGTGGTGAAGTGAAGAAATATCTTGTACCGCTGTCTAAGCAGATCCTGGTACAGGAAAACGATTATATTAAAGCAGGTACATCGTTGTCAGACGGTGCGATTACACCATCTGATATCTTGGGTATCAAAGGACCTACTGCTGTGCAGGAGTATATTTTGAATGAAGTTCAGGATGTATACCGTATGCAGGGTGTGAAAATCAACGATAAGCACTTCGAGGTGATTATTCGCCAGATGATGCGTAAAGTTGAGATCGTAGATCCGGGTGATACTCGTTTCCTGGAAAAACAAATTGTTGACAAGAATGAATTCCTACACGAGAACGACTGGATTTACAATAAGAGAGTAGTTCTTGAGCCGGGAGATTCTGAATTGAAAGCAGGTATGATTATCACAGCTCGTCGTCTGCGAGATGAAAATTCATCATTGCGTCGTCGCGATAAGAAGATGATCGAATCTCGTGATGCGATTCCTGCAACTTCAAGCCAAATTCTGCAAGGTATCACACGTGCTGCCCTGCAAACAAGAAGTTGGTTGTCTGCGGCATCATTCCAGGAAACCACAAAAGTATTGAACGAGGCTGCCATCCAGGGTAAAGTTGACTATTTGGACGGTCTGAAGGAAAATGTGATCTGTGGTCACTTAATTCCTGCCGGTACCGGTCTGAAAGAATACAAAAACCTGGTTGTAGGTTCACGCGAAGAATACGACCGCATGGTAGATATTAAAGAAGCAGAACACGCAAATCGTGAAGACTAATATGGATGATCAAAACAACAAAAATCAGTTGAATATTGAATTGAGTGAAGAGGTTGCTCAGGGCGTTTACTCGAACCTGGCAATTATAACCCATTCAACTTCAGAATTTGTGCTTGATTTTGTACGTATCATGCCCGGAATACCGAAGGCAAACGTCAAGTCGAGAATCATTCTAACTCCGGAACATGCCAAACGCTTATTATTGGCTTTGGAAGACAATGTGAAGAAGTTTGAAAAAATGAATGGACCAATTAATGTTCCAGGAGGGCACAATCCAATGATGCCACCAATGACATTTGGAGGTCCCACAGCTGAAGCCTGATTTTTAGATCTTACAATATTGAAAGCCGTTGCTCATAAGCAACGGCTTTTTTATTTTGGTTAACCAGCCACTGTTTGCGATTCGAAATAAGCTTTTAACCAAGCGTTGGTAACACTCTTTGGCCGGATAATTGGTTGGTGCATTCCGCGTGCAATCGTATTCTGTGCGCAGAAACCCAGTGTCCTTGAAATGCCAAACATGACGGTGTAAAATTCATAGTGCGTCATGCCATAGTGGTATAACAACGAGCCTGAGATTGCATCAACATTGGGCCATGGGTTCGAAATTTTTCCTTCTTTGTAAGTAGAAAGGATTTTTGGAACTACCTCAAACAGTTTTTTTACGGTTTGCAAGTAGGGCGATTCGCTGCAGTGTTTGTCACCGAATTTCATAAACGACGTGAATCGAGGGTCGGTTACCCGTAATACGGCATGTCCGTATCCCGGAATCACTTTCCCTTCGTCTAAGGTTCTTGTAACAAACTTCTGAACGTCTTCAAGCGATGGCCGGTTACCTAGCTCATCATGAATACTGGTGATAAAATGTAAACATTCCTGGTTCGCTAATCCATGCAGTGGGCCGGCCAGCCCATCTAGTCCTGCAGAGGTGGCGTAATAGATGTTCGATAGAGCTGAGTTGACAACTCTGGAGGTGAAAGCGCTGACATTTCCACCCTCATGATCGCAGTGCAAAACCAGATAAAGCCTGATTAGTTCGGCAAATGAAGGACTATGCCTGTTAAATCCGAGTCGGTAAGTTAAATTGTCGGCCAGGCTAAGCTCTTGCTCGGTATCAATAATTTCACCATTCATAAACAGGATCCGGTAAATTCCGGCTGCCAGCGCAGGTAGTTTCGCAATTAGGTTTAACGAATCTTCAAGGGTATATTTCCAGTAGTCTTCTTTCGAAAGGCCTGACTCATACTTATGCTTAAAGATCGATTCTCCCTCCATCGCCAAAATTCCCAAACTGAACATAGTCATCGGGTGGATATTTTTGGGAAGTGATTTTAGTGCTTTCCAAATGTACGCGGGAACTTGGCTTCTTTTAGCGAGTTCCACATTAAGTTCCTCTAGTTCTTCCGCATTCGGGAAAGAGCCGGTTACCAGCAGAAAAAAGATTTCTTCCGGGGTTTTGTCTTCAAATTCCGGAATTTCGTATCCACTGATGAAAAGCCCTTTATAAGGATCAACAAATGACGTGTTGCAGATAAGGCTTTTCATGCCCCTCATGCCACCCAACAGATTTTTAAATGTAATTTCACCAATTACCGCATTCGGGTGGTCCGAATACATTTGATTAAGTTCTTTTTCAAGATTTTCGATTCGTTGATGTACTTTTTCGATTAATTTTTCCATGACTATTGCATTTTGGTATCCATGCCCTTAATCGAATCTGACAGCAATGAACTACGATCTGTTCTGTTATGATTTAGGACATGCGATATGTCTTGTTTCCATTTTCTGTTTATAATTAAGAAATGCCTTTTTCACTTTCTCTGATAGCATGTAAAAAAGGCATTCCAAATGCTTAATGATGTCCTTCAAACTTGAAAGAGACTTTAAGTTTGGTTCGATATTCCAGTGTCCCGTCTTTCAGGTGAATGTCCATCGCTGAAACTTCTGCGATACGTAAATCGCGAAGAGATTCAGATGCTTTTAAAATGGCATTTTCAGCAGCTTTTTCCCAAGACTCACTACTGGATCCGATAAGTTCTATTACTTTGTAAACACTGTCTGACATATTAAACTCCTTTCTTATTTGGTTTTATTAGTTTGTACCTGAATTCGTGAAACTCAGTTTCGAAAAAATGGCTGTTTGACAATAGGATAGCACATAAAAAAGACAAAAAGTAGTCTGTCGTCGGCTTATTTCTGCGTTATAGTCTTGGTTCTATTTTATTCTATGATCCGGTTTCTGCCACTTCAATAAGCATAATGTCGTTTGATTGTTTCCATTTCGTCTCTGCAAATCAAGAATTCCCTGGCCAGGTCCAGTTCGTTTTTACTATTAATTCGTTTGAGTAACATTTGCTGAGCAGATTAATTTTGAGCTATTTCAAATTTTCGTATTTTCGACAGGCGTATTTAACCTGACTGTTCTAAAGTTTTTAGTATTGAAAGCGTTATAGGAAAATTTTCTTATTGCTTCAAACATATTCACAAATAGTAGGTTAGCTGCAATACAAATAACCGGACTATGTTCAAGCGCTTAAAACTATATTTTTCACTTCTCCTGATATGTATTTCATTTTCGGTCTGGTCTTTACCGGTTCAATTGAATGTTGAACATTTAAAATTTCAGTATTATACAACGAACGAAGGACTGTCACAAAATACGGTTGATTGTATCTTGAAAGATCAGCGGGGATTTATGTGGTTTGGAACATGGAATGGATTGTCAAAATTCGATGGATACTCATTTACCACTTTTCGCAGCGAATCAGATCCATCGGGCTTGCCGAGTAATTTTATTTATACCCTTTGTGAAGATCGGGACGGGAATATATGGGTGGGAACTAGAAAAGGACTAAGCCATTATATTTTTAATGAAAATCGGTTTTTTATTCCTAAAAACCTGGATCAAATCTTTTCATCTTTTACCATCAATGATTTGAAATTTGATGATAGTCAGCGTTTGTGGGTAGCTACTGAAAATAATGGCATTTGGGTCATTAACTTTTCCGGAGATAGTTCGGTTCGTAAGATTGACGATGAATTGCTTCCCGGTCGGAATATAAATTGTTTGTTATTTGAAGGCGACACTTTGTTTGTTGGGACAGATACCGGATTGGGTGTTATCGATATTGAAACCGAAACTGTTTTGACTGCTTATAGCAATTTGCAGCAGGCTGTTCGGATCCTCAATTCGAATTGCATTTGTGTTGATTCGCAGAAAAATATTTGGATCGGAACAAACTACGGACTTTTTCAGCATAACGAAGCTTCGGGGCAGGTTTACGAATATTATCACAACCCCGACAATCCGAATAGTTTGAACCACCTGGCAATTAACTCAATTGCAGAGGATGCAGGTCACATGATTATAGTTGGAACCTATAGCGGTCTGAATTTTTATCTCCCTTCTTCTAATTCGTTCACGCATCTTTCAACTGGCAATCTTGCTAATGAGCAACTAAATAATCCATTTGTCAATAGTTTGCTGGCAGATGACAAGGGGAATGTTTGGATTGGAACAGATAAAGGAGGGGTGAATCATTACAACAGTCATCAGAAACCATTTTATTCTTTTGTCCATGATCCGGCTAATGCCAACAGTTTGAGTCAGAATACCGTTAATTCTATTTTGAAAGAAGGTAATGTGCTTTGGGTTGGAACTGCCGGAGGAGGTTTGAATAAAGTGACTGGTAATGGAAAACGGGTTGAGCGAATAAATCTCGATCCCGGAACTACGACTTCAGTAGGGGATAACTTTGTGACATCAATCTACAGGGGGAGTGATGGAAGTCTTTGGTTAGGAACCTGGGGAGCCGGCTTGAAACGATTGGAATCTTACGATAGTAAAACGGTCGAACCCGTTTTGTCTGATGTTGCTAGCTTGTCTTCAAACTTTATTTCATCAGTTACTGAACTAAATAAAGATGTGTTATTGTTGGGAACAGAAGGAGGACTTGAGTTATTTACACCAAGCAGTGGTAACTTCCGGCATGTGGATTCAAAGGTTGATCGGGTGGAGCCTTTTGAGGTAGGATGTCTGTTGTTGGATTCGAAAGAACGCTTGTGGATTGGTACAAGAAAAGGTTTGTTTGAGTTGGATAGCAAGTATTTGAATGATTTCGATCAGGTTGACGATATTTCGTACCGTGTTTATGTGAATGATCCGAACGATGATTCCACTGTTGCCGGAAATTATATTATTTCTTTAATGGAAGCCAAAGACGGAACCATTTGGATTGGTACATACGGACATGGAGTTTGTTCGTTCTCAGAAGATGAAAGCGGGAAGGTTCAGTTTAAAAACTTTAACGAAGAAGATGGTTTATGTAATAATGTGACCTATGCGTTGGAAGAAGATTTATCAGGTAACATCTGGATCAGTACGGATAAAGGGTTATCTAAATTTACTCCGTCGGATAAAAAATTTCAGAATTTCTTCGTCAAAGATGGTTTGCTAAGCGATCAGTTTTACTGGGGGGCTTCCTGTTCCGATGATGACGGAAATCTCTATTTCGGTGGAATTGCAGGGTTGAATTATTTTAAAGCCGCTTCAATAGAAATGTATCAGGCCATCTCAAAGCCGGTATTTACTTCATTTTCAATTTTTAATGAACCTGTCCATATCGGTCAAAAATACCATTCCAGTGTCGTTTTAACCAAATCAATATCGCAAACGAAGGAATTGGAGCTTTCCTACAAGGATGCTGTTATTTCGATTGAGTTTTCGGCGTTGGACTATTTTCTTCCTGAAAAGGTGAAATATAAATACAAGATGGAAGGCGTCGATCAGGATTGGGTTGAAGTTCCCGCTTCCAGAAGATTCGCCAACTATACCAATCTTTCTGGGGGAAGCTACGTTTTTAAAGTTCGTGCTTCGAATAGTGATGGAGTTTGTTCGGATGAAACGGCTGAATTGAAGATAATTGTTCATCCTCCCTTCTACGAAACAGCATGGTTTCGTTTTTTAATATTGCTGTTTATCATCCTAGTTGTCATGACGTATATCCGTTATCGAACCCGTTTTTTACAGGAGCAAAAAAGGAAGTTGGAGGAACAGGTCAAAGAACGTACCGTGCAGATTGAGCTACAAAATGAAAAGCTGGAACTACAGGCCATTCGGGTACAACGAACCAATCAGCAATTGGAGGAAAGGCAGAAGCTCATTGAAGGACAAAAGGTTGAACTTGAGTTGCAGAATGAGAAAATCGGGCAACAGCGTGACGAGCTGATCGAACTGAATGAGAAAGTGAACCTGGTCAATCAGCTTCGCCTGCGTTTTTTTACCAATATTTCCCATGAATTCAGGACTCCGCTCACATTAATTATTGACCCGATTGAGCAGTTGATGAGAAAACTGAAGGATGATAAAAATGCCATCAACACCCTGAAAATTGTCAATAGAAACGCCCAGCGACTCTTACATTTAATCAATCAGTTGATTTATTTCCGTCGGCTCGAAACCGGGAAAATGAATCTGCATGTCAGTAAGGGAGATTTAAAAGTATTCTTATATCAGATTTATGAGTCCTTCGTTGACTTGGCGCAGCATCAACATATCGATTACCAGTTTCAAATGAACGAAAGGGATGAGGATACTTGGTTTGATGCAGAAAAACTGGAGAATATTTTTTACAATTTGCTTTCGAATGCCTTCAAATACACTTCCGAAAATGGTAAAATCAGCATGATCGTTCGGTTTGTTCAGAAACCGGGCTCGACTGATTTTGATGTACCACATGTTTGTATTGAGGTAATTGATAACGGGATTGGTATTGAAGAGGAACACATGCCATTTATTTTTGAGCGTTTTTATCAGGTAAGCCCTGAAAAGAATACAAGTTTGAAGAGTTCCGGAATTGGGTTGGCACTCACGTTCGAGCTAGTTAAAGCGCTGCATGGGAAAATAGATGTTGTTAGTCGCAAGGGGCAGGGGAGTCGTTTCATTGTTTATTTGCCATATACCGTCGATTGTTTTGAAGAAAAAGAGCTGGACCAAAGTACGGTTCCGGTAGAGGTTAACTTACAAGGACGCGTCGATGTGTTGCTTGAAAATATGACACAGGAAGAAGAACCAGAGGAATCGGAGAGCGTTCACGATGAACAGCCAAAGTCGAAACCCTTGGTGCTGATTGTTGAAGATAATTTTGATTTGAGAAGCTTTTTGATGCAAACCTTGCGTGCTGATTACCGGTTAATTGGTGCTGAAAACGGTAAAGAAGGTCTGGCGCTGGCTAAAAAATATTCGCCCGAACTGATTATTAGCGATGTGATGATGCCTCTTATGGATGGGATAGAATTGTGTAGTCGCCTGAAAAAAGATATCCAAACCAGTCATATCCCGGTTATTTTATTGACTGCCCAAAATATGATTGAAAATTGGATTGAGGGATTGGAGACCGGGGCTGATGACTATATCCCAAAGCCATTCAATTTGCAAGTGCTCCAAGCCCGCATGCAAAATTTGATAGACGGACGTCGGAGATTGAAGAAAATGTTCAGTAGTCCTCAGGATAGTCCGCTCGAAGAGATGACTAATAATCCTGTTGACGAAGAATTTCTGACCAAAGCGTATGCGATTCTCGAGAAGTTTTATCAAAATCCGGAATTCTCCGCTAGTCAGTTTGCCTCCGAAATGTTTGTGAGTCGCAGTCTTCTGTATAAAAAAATAAGGGCGATTACCGATCTTAATATTACTGATTTCATTAATTCGTTTAAGTTGAAGAAAGCGGTAGAATTGATACGGGAAAGCAAATTACCGATATCAGATATCGCTTTCCAGGTTGGTTTCAACGATCCAAAATACTTTAGCCGCATATTCCGAAAGTTCTATGGTATGAGTCCGACAGAATTTTCCTCTAAGTTGTAATTGGTTCATATATATCAGTTTATTGGTAGGGTGGACAGGTGGATTAAATGAATTCCTGTTTTGTCCACTTTGTTTCCGCAATAGTCCTCCTGACGCTTTTAAGTCGATTGTACTTTTATGATCGACTTAATTGAGAACTAATAAACCAAATACTTATGGAGAAAATGCAAGCTGTCTTTTTACACCTGCTTTTTTCTTTCGCAGGTTCATTTTACAGGCTACGGGCAAATCTGCTTGTCGCACAAAAATTCCGCATTAAAAATAATTACCAGGCAGGAGAACTCCTTCTTCCTGTTAATGGCCGTTTTACAGCGCCATTGTTTCAACCTGTTTCTGGTTTTGTTTTGCCTCAGGTTGTTAAAATGTTCAGGAGGAGAACCAATCTCAAAGCTGATGATGATGTGCGCATGTCCAAGTTTATTGGACAGGGATAAACAATGTCTTTTTAACAAAAGGATACGCTCGTTTAACGGTAGCGAAAATAATCTTAGACAATCCTATAGAAATTATAACTAATCCAAAATCTAAATTTATGAATAAAAAGAACAGATCAATAATGGTGTTAATCATTCTTGGTTTCGTTGGTTTATGGTCGTGCCAGGACTGGGGCGAAATGGATCCGGAAGCCGGGAATCAGGTTTATCCCAAGTTGGTATTAAAGGGGGAATATGAGTTTAACTCCGGATTTTCGGAAGATGCTATTCTTGGCTCATATGAAGGTGGTCAGGACCCAACGATTATACGAGACGACTTTAAAGGAAAAGTAGCTCAACTCTCCGGAGGGTATATTCAATTAGATAACCCGCTAAAAGATGCGAGTTTGCAGACCGGTGTATCACTGACAATGTGGGTTAAAACATCCGCAGATAACCTCAGTGGTGCTATTTTTTCCTTCGCAAATGAAGACAATACAGCTAATTTCTTTTTTGCACCAAACGGCTGGATGAGTTATTCCAGTGCTGCTGGTTCTTACGACGTGAATAACCCGGCGGACGGAGCAACCGATCTGCTCACTCCTGATGAATGGCATTACCTCGCTGTAATCGTCAAAAACGAAGGCTATTCAATTTATGTCGATGGAGAAATAAAATTGGAAGAAACCATTACAGATTTTGACTTCACTCAGGTTGTACAGGCATTTTCTGCCTATTCTTATTTATACCTGGGATATGGATCTACAGTGCAACCACTGACAACGTGGGTGGATGATGTATCGGTATATCGCAATATCATCACTGCGAGTCAGATTGCAGTTCCGGAAGTATCAAATGTTGGAGAACCTTATCAATTCCCTCCACGAGGAACTGTTGGTTATTACATGCTTGACAATAGCTTTGTTAACAGTTTAAACGACGGGCAGAGTGGCGAATTAATTACGAGTGAAACACAGGCCACTCCTTCAGATTTTGAAGTGGATGCTGATCGTGGAACTGTTTGGCATCAACAAGAAGGCTGGGCTGGTAATGCTAATGGCTGGGCTTATACTCGATTTGACAATCCTGTTAAAGGGCAAACAACTGAAGATGGAGTAAGTGTGAGCATGTGGATCAATCCTCCGGGATTAAACTGGTGGGATCAAATATTTGTACTGAACAACGGCACAGCAAAATTTTGGTTCAACGCGATCGGTTATATGGGCTTTCATGATGGTGGGGATGTTTGGTTCGATTGTAACCAAAATACAGATGAAAATGCATTGGAAGTTGGTGCGTGGACTTTTGTTACCATCAATGTAACATCGAGTGGTTTCGAGGTATATTATAATGGCGAACTCAAATTCGATAACGAAAATAATGGACAATTTGCAGGAACAATAACCGACTACAGTGTGATTGTTGATCTGTTAACAACATCTGATAATTTCTATTTAGGATATGAGTCATGGTGGAAAGCTGCACCGGCTTTGGTTGACGACATTTTCCTAATGACAAGACCGCTTACAGAAGATGAGATTAAAAACTTATATGCAGACACACAAAAGTCAAATGGAGGTGTAGTTACAAATCCATCGTATTTACCAGAACTGTTTGGTTATTATCCTCTTGATAATTCATTTGTTAACGCGTTGAATAGTAGTCAAGACGGAGAGCTAATTATAAGCGAAACGCAGGCTACACCATCTGATTTCGAGGACGATGCTGTTCGAGGAACAGTTTGGCATCAACAGGAAGGCTGGGCTGGACATGCGAACGGATGGGCATATACCCGATTCGACAATCCTTTGAAAGGTCAAACACCAGAAGAGGGTGTAAGTGTGAGTATGTGGCTTAATCCTCCTGCATTAAATTGGTGGGATCAGATATTTGTATTGAATGACGGCACTAGTAAATTCTGGTTCAATGCCATTGGTTATTTAGGTTATAATGGTACCGGTGGATATTTTGATTGTCAAAACAATAACGCAGATAATGCGCTGCCTGTTGGAGAATGGACTTTAGTAACTATTAATATTACAAATAGTGGATTTGAGGTTTATTACAATGGTGAATTAAAATTTGACCTCGAAAACAATGCTGCCTATGCAGGTGACATAACAGACTTTAGTAATGTCGTAAATATGTTCACTTCATCTGATAATTTCTATTTGGGATATGAATCATGGTGGAAAGCGGCTCCTGCTCTGGTTGATGACATTTACCTATGTGCAAGTCCGTTAACGGAAGAACAAGCGGTAGCCTTGTATAACGCAACCAAAAAATAATCTTAAGTCAAGATAATCAAATATGAAAAAAATGAGAACTTATATAACACCATACTTTCGATTGACAGGTATGATGATAATACTGATGTTCTTACTGACCGGGCAAAATCTCTTTGCCCAGTCGGTAAAAGTAAGTGGTATTGTCAAAGAAGCTACCGGAGAAACAATTATTGGTGCCACAGTTGTTGAGCAAGGTACTACTAACGGTACAATTACTGATTTTAACGGAGAATTCAATCTTACGCTTAGTAGCACTGATGCAGTAATCCAAATCAGCTTTATCGGGTTTAAAATGCAGGAAATTCCTTATAGTGGTCAGACATTTATCAATGTTGTTTTGAGCAAGGACGACAAGGAATTGGAAGAGGTGGTCATTGTTGGATATGGAGCGCAAAAGAAGGAGAGTATCGTTGGGGCAATTTCTCAACTGTCTTCCGACGAGATCTTGAACTCCCCCGCTGCCAACATTACTCAGGCTATCTCGGGTAAAATTCCAGGTGTAGTAACATCACAAACATCAGGAGCGCCAGGTGCCGACGATGCTCAAATTTATATCAGGGGACGTGCAACTTTCGCCGGAGATGGACAGCCGCTTGTTTTGGTAGACGGAGTAGAACGTTCGTTTTCACAAATAGCACCTGATGATATACAGGCGATATCTGTATTGAAAGATGCATCAGCAACTGCTGTGTATGGTGTGCGAGGCGCGAACGGTGTTATCCTGGTTACGACTAAACGGGGTCGCGATCAAAAACCAGTGGTTAGTTTAACCGCGAACTGGCAATCACAAAGTCCTACTCGTGAGAATACTTACCTGAACTCATATCAATCTGTTGTTTTATTAGAGGAAGCTTTGGCTAACGATAATTTACCATCTCAGTTTTCAGCTTCTGATATGGAGATGTATCGGAGATCATCTGCAGGAGAATTAAGTGGGGTGGATGCAACGCTTTATCCGAATGTTGATTGGTATGATACTATTTTACGTTCTTCAGCACCCGCTCAGAGATACAATGTAAATGTTCAGGGCGGAACAAAAAGAATGCGCTACTTCACTTCCGGTGAGTTTTACGATCAACAAGGATTATATAAAGATTTAAGCTTGGATAAATTCGGAAATAAATCAAATACCAGTTTCCGCAGGTATGCTTTTCGTGCCAATCTTGATTTCTTGCTGACCGAAAATCTTACAGCGTCCATCAATTTTGGAACACGTTTCGAAGAACGGAACGGACCGAATACCAGTGAAAGTTCGACTTACAGTGAAGTGTTCTACGAGTTGAATCACACACCCGGATGGCTTTTCCCTGTAAGTTATACCATCCCTGATGGTGATACAGAAAGAACATTATATGGTGGTAGTTCACAATACCAAAATAATATAGCAGCACGATTGGGTAAAGCAGGTTTCTATAAAGCTACCAACACCATTAGTGAAACCAATTTCATTTTGGATTATAAAATGGATTGGCTTACCGAAGGATTAAAAGCCAAGGCAATGATGTCTTTCGACTATGACGGATATTATAATCGAAAATTTACAGCAGACTTTGCGACATATGAACTGAATGACAGAACGAATTACGAATCCATTGATGCGTACAATCAATTCAATAGTGATACCGAATTAGCTTATGCAGGAAATAACCAGACCACAACCTGGAAGCTTTATTTTGAATATCAACTGAACTACGCCCGGAAATTTGGTAAGCACGATGTAACTGCCATGATGTTGTACAACCAGAACGACTATCATTATCAGGCAGAATTAGCACAACGTTACCAAGGGCTAGTTGGACGTGTTACCTACGGTTATGATGATCGCTACTTAGTTGAAGTCAATGCCGGTTATAACGGTTCTGAGAACTTCATGAAAGGCAATCGTTTCGGATTTTTCCCATCTTTTTCCGTTGGTTGGAGAATCAGTAATGAAGAGTTTATGAGTTCAACAGAGGATTGGCTAAATAACCTTAAAATACGTGCATCCTACGGACAGGTTGGTAACGATATTTATTTGGTAAATGGAGTGAAGCAGCGCTTTTTGTATGAACAGAAATGGTCGCAAATTGGTAATGATTATTACTTCGGATCAACCGGATATACTGGTATTTATGAAGGGCAATACCCGAACTATGGTGTAACCTGGGAACGTGCCAATAAATATAATTTGGGTGTTGAGTTTGGTTTATGGGACGGGTTACTTTATGGTAATGTCGACGTCTTTAGCGAAGAACGAAACAATATCCTAACCCAGTTTCTTACTCGTCCGGAGTGGGTGGGGGTAACCATGGCTGCTGGTAATCTTGGTAAAACCAAGAATAACGGTTATGAAATTGAGCTGAAGCATACAAATCAAATTGGTGATAATTTTAATTACACAGTAGGTTTAACTTATGCTCATGCGAAGAATGAGATTAAGGATATGGACGAGCCTGACTTAAAAACGGATTACAGAAAAAGAGAGGGGCATCCAATTGATCAATACTTCGGCTTACTATGTGATGGATTTATTACTTCAGAAGATTTAGCAAATCCTGATCTTCCGGTTTCGACTTATGGCGATGTTCAGGTAGGTGACTTGAAGTATCGTGATATGAATGAAGATGGATTTATCGATGGACGAGATGAAACAGTCATTGGATTTAGTACAGTTCCGGAAAACACTTATTCACTTTCATTGGGCTGTAATTACAAAGGTTGGGGATTCAATGTTATGTTCCAGGGGGTTGATCATGTGAGTCGTTACTATGACGCTGAAGCGATGTATGGATTTGTTGATGGAGGTAAGGTGAAAGAACATCATCTGGATCGTTGGGATCCTTCCCAAACAGAGGCCTACAACCTGGCCAACGCCAAATATCCACTCTTACACTATGATAGTAACGGAGATCATAATCAGCAGTTAAACTCTTATTTCCTGCAAAATGGAGCCTTTGTGCGATTGAAGAATATCGAGGTAAGTTATACGCTGCCTGATAGATGGATTAAGTCGGTAGGGATGAGTGACTGTCGTTTGTATGTAAATGCAAATAATCTCATTACCTGGGATCATTTGGACGGTATTTCTGATCCTGAAAGTAACGGGTCTAACCGCTATCCTATTATGAAAACAATTAATTGTGGAGTTAATCTAAAATTCTAGCAAGTCATGAATAAGATTTTAATATATATAATCGTAGGGATCTCAGCCGTTACATTGACCTCCTGCGAAGACATGTTTGGGGGTTTCCTGGATAAGCAACCAAGTAACGAGTTAACCGAAGAACAAGTTTTTGGTGACTGGGAAACGACAAAACAGTTCCATTTTGACACCTATAATTTTTTACGTCATGGTGCGGAACGAATTAATCGTTCTTGGTTGGATGCTGCTACGGATTTAGCCGAGACCAGTTTTTCAAACGCAGGCGTTCGGACAACCTTGAACATCGGGAATTACTACGGAACCGGAGGCTCAGCTGAATTGACAGCAACATGGGAGCATTATTATCGCGGTATTCGTAAGTGCAATATGATTTTAACACGTATCGACAGTGTTCCTCAAGCGTCTGATTTAAGTGATGATAAATATGAAATAGATAAATTAAACTATAAGTCGGAAGCTCGTTTTTTGCGTGCCTACTTCTATTGGGAAATGTTTTTACGTTACGGCCCCATTCCAATCGTAACTAATGTGCTTGACCCGAATGGCGACTTACTGAGCAACTACACAACACGTCCTACAATTAAGGAATACGTGGTAGACTTCATTTTGCCTGAATTACAAGAATGTGAATCTGGTTTGATGTCGTATGACGACGGTGTGAAAGCAGCCAATGCCGGCCGGATCAGTATGCCAATGGCACGGGCCTTATATTCCCGGATCATGCTGTTTATGGCCAGTGACCGGTTCAGCGGTGAATCGGGCATTACCTGGGCCGAAGCAGCATATGCCTCAAAAAGTTTCATGGATGACTACGGCGCTAACTATGGATTATTCACTGGAACTGACGGAAAAACTGCCTATACAAATGCAATCTTGAGAACTCCCTACGAAGGAGGAAACAACGAAGTTATCTTTTTCCGTAATGATGTAACAATTGGATGGAGCGCTATCGAGAATGATACTCCCGTGGGAGAAGGTGGCAATGGAGGTTTGTGTCCTTCACAAAACCTGGTTGACATGTACGATATGGCAGATGGTTCTTCCCCTTTCGCATCTTATGATGAAACAGGAGCACCGGTTTATTCCGGAGCAACAACCCCTGCGATTAATGCATCCAGTGGATATACCGACGCAACTCAATGGACCAACCGTGATCCGCGTTTGGCAGCTACCGTTTTACATCATGGTATAAGCTGGGGTAATGGAACAATAAATGTTATTAAAGGGCAGCGCGATAACCCGATAGGTAATGCCAATGCAACTCCGACTGGTTACTATACGCGTAAGTATATTCCTGAAAACATATTGAGTGCAGTACACACTGGTTCCAGCTACCGCAATTGGATTATCATTCGTTACGCAGAAATCTTATTGAATTATGCTGAAGCAATCAATGAAGTGAATGGACCTTCTTCTGAGGTATATGATGCTTTGGATCTGATTCGTCATCGGGCAGGCATTACCGGTAATCTGGAAGATCGCTCTGATTTGACTTCCTCTAAAGCTGCTATGAGAAATTTCATTCGTAAGGAGAGAACTGTCGAACTGGCATTCGAAGAGCATCGGTTCTGGGATGTTCGACGTTGGAATGTCGCTACGAAAGCACTTTCACGCGATATATATGGTATTGATGTTGCCTCAGAGGGTACGATCTCGCGAAAAGTAGCGCAAAGTCGAGTATTCGAAGATAAAATGTACCTCTATCCAATTCCTGAGGCGGAAGTTTGGAAAACCGATATTGACAACAATCCAGGGTGGTAATCCTTTAATTGACTAATACTATGCATAATATAATAAAAGATATAAGTAACAATTTGGCAGGGGCTTTAAAGCTATTGCTGATGAGCATATTTTTCCTGACTGCGATCTCAGGTTTTGCGCAACAGGAAAAAGTCTTGACCGGGCGAATCGTCGATCCCCAGGGAAATCCAGTTTCCGGTGTAATCGTTAATGTTGCTGAATCAAGCCGCATTTCGTTATCAGATAGCGACGGAAATTTTAGTTTGACAAGAGTAAAGGACGGCGAAGAAATTATATTCTCGCTAATTGGCTATAAAAACGCAGTTGAAACTGCTGATTTCGGTGGTAGTTTCGAAATTATAATGGAGCCGGATTTGGATGAATACACACACACAACCCCGGTAGCCTTTGGCCGCAAGCAAAAGAAATTTGTTACTGAAGCTACTTCGTCGGTGACTGGTGAAGAGCTGGAACGGTTTCCAATTACTGTTTTACAAAATGCTTTCACATCAACGGTTAATGGCGTCGAGACTTACGAATGGGCAAGTGAGCCTGGTTGGTCGGAAACAGCGATCTATATTCGTGGATTAAGAACGATGAATAGCAGTGCCCGGTCTCCCTTGGTTATCGTAGACGATGTTGAGCGTGACTTGTCGTTCTTGGATGCATATCCAATCGAGAAAATTACAATTCTGAAGGATGCTGCATCTACCGCTATTTATGGTATGCGCGGGGCTAACGGCGCGATTCTGGTAACAACAAAGCGCGGTGAAGCCGGACGTACAAGAATAACCATCAATCAGGAAGTTGGTGTGCAAACACTAACAGGGAAGATGGAGACGCAGAATTCTTATAATATGGCTTTGACCCGGAATCAGGTAAGATATCTGGATGGAAAAGATCCATTGTACAATGCCGACCAGATTGATATGTATCGTCGTGTAAGTAATGGTGAAAAGTTAACAGGAATCGATCAGTACAAATATTTCAATACCAACTGGTATGAAGAACTATACCGCGAAACTGCACCGACGACCAAAACCAATGTATCGGTTAGCGGTGGAAATAAAACTGCCCGTTATTATGTTTCTTTATCGCATTTATTCCAATCGGGTATGTGGAATGATAAATGGACAGAATATAACGATGGGTTTAGCACTCAACATAAACTGAATCGTTATAATCTTAGGTCAAATATCGACATTGATGTCAACAAATATCTGAACGTATCTTTGGATCTGGGCGGGCGTATCGACAATATCTCGCAGCCTCTTACAGGGGTCTTTAGCATCGTAACTTTTGGGGCAGTTGAAGCCAACCCGATGGAACCTGTATATAATCCGGATGGATCAATATACGCATCAAGTACTGCAGCTAACGCAGGGCGTTTGCTGGCATCTTCCGGAATAAACAAGAACCGTCGTCGTAACTTATACAGTACTGTTAATTTAACCGGTAATCTGGATGAACTCGTGAAAGGATTGAAAGCAAACGCAATTGTGAGTTTTGATGCCTACGAGACTTTCATGACCCAACAAACGAATAATGTAAACTCTTATAACTACGATTATACGAACTCGGATGTGACAGATGTTTCGGAGTTTACCTACACTCGTTTCTCAACTTATTCGGCATTGTCGAATCCATCAACTTCACCGCGCGACTACTATTATAACATCAATTTCAGGACCGGCTTGAGTTACGATAATAGGTTTGGTAAACATGCTGTGAATGCGCAGGCTTTTATTCGTACATACAAGAACGTTTCCCATGGTTCCGAATCATCTAATCGATTCTTATCCTACAACGGTCAAGCGACTTACGTATACGACAGCCGATATATTTTATCAGGTAATGTGTCGTATATGGGATGTGACAACTTTGCTGATGGTGAGCGTTTTGGTTTGTTCCCCGGTGGTTCTGTCGGTTGGGTTTTATCAGAGGAATCCTGGATGGACAACAAAAACATCAATTTGTTAAAGCTGAGAGCATCCTATGGTCGTGCCGGGCAATCGACAACCGGAGCCGGTAGATATCCTTACCAAGGGACCTATGCTTCAGGGACAGGTTATTCATTTGGTACTTCTCAGTCATACATTTCCGGCGTATATGAAAGTGCGGCAGGAAACTACAACAGCAAATGGGAAATTTCAGACATGGCGAACCTTGGATTGGATTTCGATTTCTTCCACAAGAAATTATTCGGTGCTGTCGATGTTTTCAAGGAATGGCGTTCCAATATCTTGGTTGAACGTTCTACTGTTCCTACGCTATTGGGTGTTTCAGCACCTGATGATTCCTACGGTAAGGTAGAAAGCAGAGGTTTCGAATTATCACTTGGACACCAGAATCATATTGGCGATTTCAAATACTATATACAAGGTCAGTTAACCTGGAACACCAACAAAATAACTGAGATGGACGAGTTGGAACCCAACGTTGAATGGCAACGGAAAACAGGAAAGAGAATCTATGATAACACCTCAGTTGCCGCTCTGTATGAACAGTCTTTTAACAATACGGTAGGTGGATGGAATGTATATAAGTTTGAGCAGTGGGCGAGCGATCCTGACAAAATTGCAAGCAGTTATCAGGATGCGATCGACAACCCGGACAAATATCCATACCATACTGCATCGGGTACAGGTCAGGCTTTAGGTACTGCCGTTTTTAAAGATTTAGACGGAGACCGTAAAATCGACTCTAATGATATGACGCCAGATTCTTATACTATGATTCCTGAATTGGTACCAACTGTAAATATTGGATTTGAATGGAAGGGTTTTGATGCCCGTGTTATAATGACTGCTTATTTAAACCGTTCAGTATTCTTATCTCCTTCTATCAGTTATTCGGGATGGAGTAACATGGGAACGCACGAGGTTACTAAAGCCTGGGGTTATTATAATGATGATCCTAGCGATCCACGTAATATCAATGCACTTTATCCAAGACCTACTTATGGCGGTTTCGATGTTATTGACAGCGACAGGGGATCTGGTACATACCAAAACGACGTTTGGGTGAAAAGCGGTGACTTCTTATCTCTCCGCAATGTAGAGATTGGTTATTCGTTGCCAAAAGAGTTAATCGCCAAGGTAAATATGACGCAATGTCGAATTTACTTCAGCGGGTATAATTTGCACACATTCAGTAATCTGCCTGATGGTGTCGATCCTGAAAAACCGATGAGTTATGTGTGGTGGTATCCTAAGACGCGTACTTTCTCAATGGGTGTAAAAATTGGTTTCTAATTTGAAAAACTAGATTAAAATGAATAAGTTAACATTATATATTGCAAGTGCGTTATTTGCCGTCGGTTTGTCCGCGTGTAGCACTTATCTTGATAAGGAATATGATATTTCGTTAGCTGAAGATCAGGTATTCTCTAATGAAGAAAATACGCGTGGCTTCCTGGCTAATATTTATACGAACCTACCCGATGGGTTCAGTGGCTATACCAACGGACAGTTTTTGGGGGCCTCTCGCGATTGTATGACCGACAATGCGATTTCTTACTGGAATGTGCATTATTATCACGGTGTACTGACTGACAGTTATGATGCAACAAACCATCCTCTTCTTGGATTTTGGTCCGATAATTTGAGTGCAATCAGAAAGGCCAATCAATTTCTTAAAAATGCGAATGAATCTGTAATTGGTAACGTGGAGAAAAGTGGTGATGATAACCACTTATATGACCGTAATATGGCGGAAGCCAAGTTATTACGTGCTATCTTTCATTTCGAACTCGTTCGCTGGTTTGGAGCTGCGCCAATTATCGGCGAAGATGAGGAAGGAACTCCTATTGTATTCGATTTGAGTAATCCAGGGGCGATGAATATGGAGCGTACTGATGCTGCCGATGCATTAAAATGGATCGCGGATCAGTGTGATTTAGTGAAAGATGAATTGCCTTTTCGTTACGAAGACGAGACTCAAAATTGGGGCCGGATGAATGGTGCCGCTGCTTATGCTTTAAAATCGCGAGCGCTACTTTATCGGGCGTCACCGCTGAATAATCCTTCTAATAATTCAACTTATTGGACTGAAGCTGCTCAGGCAGCCAAGGATTTTATTACGGCGAATAATAAACAAAGTAATCCTTATAAACTGTATAATACAGGCAACCCGGATAACGATTATTACGAATGCTTTGTTACAACTCCGACGCTGAATGATGAATTTATTCTTTCTCGCTCTACTTGGACAACAAATGCAATTGAAGTCTTCTTAGCACCTTGTGGCTTTAGTGGGTCACTAAACTCTGTTGGCCGTACTAATCCAACTCAAAACTTGGTTGATTGCTACGAAACGAAGAATGGATTGCCAATTGATGAGGATCCGACCTATGACGATCAGAATCCATATGCTAACCGAGACCCTCGTCTAGAGCAAACAATTCTTCACCACGGTTCTATGTGGGGAGATAAAGAACAGGAAGAGTATCGTGCTGTCGATGTTTCTACACCGGACGGAGTCGATTACCAAGAGCTTCACGGTGGTACATTGACCGGATACTACACGAAGAAATTCCTGAACAATATTTCGTTTAAGAACCCGACGACACCTATTCATGCCTGGCCAATTTTTCGCTACGGTGAAATCTTGTTGAATGCAGCAGAAGCGGTTAACGAAGCTGAAGGTCCAAGTGCTGCATACACATACATCAATGAACTTAGAGAGCGTGTGGGGATGCCGGACTATTCAGGGATGTCGAAAGAAGAATTTCGTGAGCGGATTCGCAATGAACGTAGGATCGAATTATGCTTCGAAGATCATAGATTCTTTGATGAACGCCGCTGGAAGATTTTTGAAGGACAGAGCGTGTCTTCGGAGACAGGGAAGCCAATGTATCAGCAGTATTACAATTTGTACGGCGTAACGGTAACCAATCCAAGTAGTCCTTCTTACGAATACGGACCAGCCGACGCACATCCAACGCGTTCATTTACAAGTCCGAAAAACTATTTATTCCCACTGCCGGATGATGAAGTAAAACGTGCACCTAATTTGGGGCAAAACCCCGGATGGGAGCTTTCAGCATCTTCAGAAGAAGAAGTTTCTGGCACTACCGAATAATAATATCAAATACTTAGGGAGCGTAAAAGGACTAATTAACCTTTTGCGCTCCTTAAGAATTACTACTGGAAAATGGGGCTTGGGCAACTGTCTTTCTATGCGTGAATTCCACCTGTTAGGTTGAGTGGCAGTTTTTATCGAGCAAAAAAATGAATATAAAATGAGAATAAAATTATTATTGGCTTTTTTCGCATATCTATTGGTGGCTTATTCATGTGGAGAAGATAATCTGACTCCGGAACTTCCGGATATTGAAGAAGAGGAAGATTTGCTGGCTGATTATCAAGGTCCGACATATGCCGATGATTATTCTGCCATCGCTTCATGGGCCAACAGGAGTAGTTGGAATTTGGCGAATGTACATGATCCCAGTGTCGTTTTCGATGGTAAATATTATTACATGTACGGAACCGATGCTTCGTACGGTAATGCGCATGAAGGTCATGGTCACTTTCTGTACCGAAAGTCGGAAGATCTTGTAAACTGGAATTTCGAGGGCGCGGCTATGTCCGAAACACCCGCCTGGGTTAAAGACACACTCAATAATATGCGGGCACGTGTCGGTTTAAGTCCAATCAATGACCCTGTTTTTGGGCACTGGGCCCCGGTCGTTCGGAAAGTCGGCGACAAATACCGAATGTATTACAGCATTGTTGTGGACAATTACATTGGCAATGGTTTACCAAACACCGCTGCGAATTTTGATAACACCTGGACCGAAAAAGCATTTATCGGAATGATGGAGACTTCCAGTCCGTTGTTGAATAGCTGGGAAGATAAAGGGATGGTAATTTGCTCTGTCTCCGACCGCGGAACAAACTGGGATCGATCGTCCACCGGCGATTGGAGTGGCTACTTTAAGTACAATGCAATTGACCCGTCATTTATTGTTACACCCGAGGGGGAGCACTGGCTCATTTACGGTTCATGGCACAGTGGTATTGCAGCGCTTCAGTTGGATCCTGCAACAGGCTTGCCTTTAAATGAATTTGATATCAATGACGAAACAACCTGGGGAACGCATATTTATACCAGGACGAGCGGTTCGAGATGGCAAGCTTCCGAAGGACCAGAGATCATTTATAATGAAGAGACGGGATACTATTATCTGTTTTTAGCATACGATGAACTTTCTGTTGCATACAACACAAGAGTATGCCGAGCCACGAACATTACGGGGCCTTATTACACATATAGTGGAGCGAATATTACGAACGGAGGAGAGGTTTATCCAATCCTTACTCATCCCTATGCATTTAACAACCATTCCGGTTGGGTCGGGATTTCGCACTGCTGTATTTTCCAGAATGAAGAAACAGGTGACTGGTACTATTCATCGCAAGGACGTTTACCCGCAAACACAAATGGCAATGAATATAGCAATGCCATTATGATGGGGCATGTTCGGAAAATTCGTTGGACTGAAGACGGTTGGCCGGTAGTTATGCCGGAAAGGTATGCGGTTGTGCCGGATATCGAAATTAGTGAAGATGAACTTATCGGAAGCTGGGAGCATATTACGCTTAACTATGAATTTCAAACACAACAAAAGTCAGTTATATTAACCTTGTCTGCAAATTATAAGGCGACTGGAGCGATTACGGGAACTTGGTCGTTTGATGCAGCCAGTAAGGTTCTGACAATTGGGAACCAGAAATTATGTGTAGAACGGGAGCTCGATTGGGAAGAATCCCCCAGAGTACCGACTATCGTTTTTTCAGGTCTAAATTCTTCCGGAGTTTCTATTTGGGGGAAGAAAACAAATTAGTCAAGAACAGAAAATTTGTAAGATATGAAATTATTAAAGGTTTCAAATATTGCATGGATAGCGGTGTTTGTTGCTTTGCTTAGTGCAAAATCACTTAGTGCACAATCCACTATTGTACACGACCCGGTAATGATTCGGGAGAATTCGACTTATTATTTGTTTGCAACCGGCTTGGGAATTGATGTTTTGTCTTCAGCCGATATGATTAACTGGACAAAGGAGAAGCCGGTTTTTGAGTCAGGTCCCCAGTGGGCTATCGATGCTGTTCCCGGCTTTAAAGGTCATATTTGGGCCCCCGATATTTCGTACCATAATGGCCAGTACTATTTGTATTATTCGGTCTCAGCTTTTGGTAAAAATACGTCCTGTATCGGTGTCGCCACAAATAAAACACTGGACCCGGATGACCCCGGGTTTAAGTGGGTCGATCATGGTAAAGTCATCCAGTCCTTTCCGGGACAAACTGAATGGAATGCCATTGATCCGAACCTGGTTGTAGACAGAGATGGAACACCCTATTTGTTTTTCGGTTCCTTTTGGGATGGTCTGAAACGTGTTAAAATGAAGCATGATTTGTTGTCCGTGGATGAAGATGCAAATGCGATTCCGACAGTCGCATCACGGGCGAAAAGTTCAGACGAAACTAATACTTCATCAGTTGATGAAAACGCGGCCGATGCTGGCGTAAACGCAATTGAGGCACCTTTTGTATTTCAAAAAGGCGACTACTACTATTTCTTTGCTTCAATTGATTTTTGCTGTAGAGGGGTGAAAAGTTCATACAAGATGATCGTCGGTCGCTCAAAATCATTGACTGGAAAGTTTGTTGATAAGGACGGTGAAAATATGGCACAGGGAGGTGGAAGTATCGTATTGCAAGGTGATGAAAACTGGCACGGCGTAGGACACAATGGCGTGGTTAGTTTCGATGGAAAAGATTACCTGGTGTTTCATGGCTATGATGCCAAAGATGGCGGACATCCCAAATTATTGATTCGCGAAATCACTTGGGATGCAAACCTCTGGCCCGTTGTGGAGCTTTAACCCAGACCCGACAATATTTACGGGCCTATACAAGAAGGCGAAATAACTAAAAGAAAGTTTGATCATTTATCTAATAATGAAAAATCCCTGCTCGGTTTTTATATCAGGCAGGGATTTTTTAGTTGAAAATAAATCCTCAAAAATTTTACTAGTTTAAATGAATAAGTGACATCAATTCTTTTTGGTAGAGAGGCTTCAGTTCGTTGACAATCTTTTGTGATTGCTCGTTTCCATCCAATGCTTCCTCTTTTTTGGTCATGTAATACCGGAAGGAGAAGTTTAACATTTCATCAATGTGTTGATCTTTGTATGGGTGAATGTAATGAAGCAGTTCTGTACTTCTTTTTAACCCTGCATAAAACAGTTCATTTTCTTTGTCCGTCCGTACTTTCATAGCAGCTAGTTGATGTACGGAACGATATAGTTTGCGGAACTCTTCCAAGTTGATTTTAAAACCAACTGATTTTCCTTTTAAATTAGCATTTCTCATGGCGTATAACTTTAAATTAACCTACCGTAACATTTACTTAACAAACATATGTCAAAATGCTATTTTTTACACCATGGAATCGGATGTTAAAGAATATTTTTTTAGAATTTTTTGCATTAAAAAAGGGTATTCGTAGCGAATACCCTTCGTGAAACGGATGAATTTCTTATTGTAATTGAACCAACACAACTGATTTGGCCGGAAGTTCAATTGAAAGTTTTCCCTTTTTAGGTTTGTTCACTTCAAATGATTTCAGTGTCACTTTTTCCTTTGTGTCAAAATCGTTGTAATCATTCATATTTTCGGCAGTAATAATTTCTCCGCTTGAAGTATTAAAATCCATTCCTGAAATGTCGAAGTCAACGGTTTCGGATTTGTTTGGATTTAGGTTACAGAGCGTTACGGAAACGACGCCGTCCTTTTCAGAAGCAGAGGCGCTCACGGCCGGTATTTTTTTACCGTCCAATTCATAATCTTCAGTGTTCAGATTCAGAGGAATTAATTTAGCATCCTGGTGAACGGCATACATTTTAAATACAAAATAGGTAGGAGTGAGTACCATTTGATCATCTTTTGTAAGAATAACCGATTGCAACACATTGACCATTTGAGCAATGTTTGCCATTTTTACCCGATCGGAATGGTTATTGAAAATATTCAGGTTGATACCGGCAACCAAGGCGTCGCGCAGGGTATTTTGTTGGTAAAGAAAACCGGGGTTTGTACCTTCTTCCACGTTAAACCAATCACCCCACTCGTCAACGATCAATCCAATCTTTTTCTCCGGATCGTATTTGTCCATGATGGCAGAATGCTTAGTAATCAGCTCATCCATTCTCAACGTTTTGTTCAAAACTGAGAACCAACCTTTCTCGTCGAAGTCAGTTGCCGACCCTTTATCTTCCCAAGCGGTTGTGAAGGTGTAATAGTGCAACGAAACTCCCTGTACTAAATGACGGTGGCGGGTCGTTTTTTGCATTAATACCTCCATCCAGTTGTAATCAGCAACGTTCGGACCTCCGGCTATGCGATACAAATCGCCGTGGCAGTACGTCGCAAAGCGGTTGTAAAGATCTGCGTAATACTCAGGAGTCATGTTGCCACCGCATCCCCAGTTTTCGTTGCCGATTCCCCAGAATTTGACATCCCAGGGCTTTTCGCGACCGTTCTTTTTACGGAGGTCTGTCATTGGGCTCACATTCGAAGAGGTCACATATTCAACCCATTCTGAGGCTTCCTGTACAGTACCAGAACCAACATTTATGTTTACGTATGGCTCAGCACCAATCAATTCACAAAAATTGAGGAACTCATGTGTTCCAAAGCTATTATCTTCCGTTACTCCACCCCAGTTTACATTGACGATTGAAGGGCGATTTTGGCGCGGGCCAATGCCGTCTTTCCAGTGGTAGGTATCAGCGAAACATCCTCCCGGCCATCTAAGTAACGGAATATGCATGTCTTTCAACGCACCCATTACATCTTCACGATATCCCTGAATGTTCGAAATATCCGAATCTTCACCAACGAAAATACCACCGTAAATACAGCGTCCGAGGTGTTCTGCAAAGTGTCCGTAGATTTCTTTACTGATTGTTGTTTTTGCCTGGTCGGTTTGAAGGCTAATTGTTGTTTGCGCGAAGGAGCCCATGCTTATGAGCAATAATGCAAACAAAAGTGAATAGGTCTGTTTTCTCATGATTTAGTTATTAATGATCTCCCAAAGTTAATAAAAGTAATTAATACTTTTAAGCGATATCTTTTATAGCATGTCCTTTAATCCGGAAATAAACAATGCCCTTCACGAATTAGTATGAAGGGCATTGTTTTAATTGATTGCCTCGGGTAAATGCGGCTACTTTTCGAGCACTTGTTATTTAGATTTGTTCGCTAGCGGGTAGGAACAATGAGTTTCCGACATTCAATCCGGTTGTTTGCCAGTTTTATCCTGACCAAATAAATCCCTGGCGTATTTACAGGAAGCTGAATTTGTGCCGATTTTTCGTCGACATGTGTACTCCAAATAAGTTGCCCCTTGATGTTTAAAATCTCAATTAATTTCAAGTTCTGGCGAGATTCTACGCATAGTTGGTTGGTTTTGGAATTTAGGTAGATGATTAGATTGTCCTGTTGCTTAAATACATCAGAAACGGCGGTCGTTATTCCGTTCGAATTTTGATTCTCAGTAATACTACTCACCAAGCTGTTTAAATAAACTTCGAGGTTGGTGTACGAATCATTGAGCGTATAAAGTGCTCCATCCGACGAGTAGTTGGAATTGAGGCCATTGCTGGATTCCCATTCATCCGGTATTCCATCCTGGTCCGTGTCAGTTGGCGCGGTGGTGGCTTGTAAATCGGGCCAGCCACCGACGGTTTCCTGGGTGTCGATTAATCCGTTGGTACTTCCATTTCCACCATCCAAGTAAGTTGGTTGCCCTGAAGTAACCTCAGAAATAATTCGTGTATCTACGGCATCACGCTTGAGGCTTGCTCCAACGTATTTGAGAACCTGGGTGTAGGCATCCTCTGCTGTATGCGTTGTTATTTCGGGCTCGGTAACCGGCGAACTCAGTTTTAAATCATCTAATGTAACTCCGGGGGCATACGATGCAAACGAGCTTGAATGCATTTGCACGCCTTCCCAGTTATCTGCGGTCGTGGAACTACTGGCGACAAGAACATTTCCGGACACATAAAACCGACCATAAGTTCCGGCAGGTTGCGAGTTGCCGCCATTATCTGCATAAGGTTGAATAATTCGTGACTTATTAGAGCTGGCCGGCCCGGCTTTGTGGTAGTTATTGATGAGGTTGTAACGACCGCCTTCTGCAGCGTAGGCATTGTTACCGCCCCAGTTAAACAGCACATTGTTTCGGTGATCAACAATTTCCTCGTCTGGTAAATTGGAGTAGCGACTTCCGCAAAATCGCGGATTCCGACTGTCGTGGTGGGCCAACAGGTTGTGGTGAAACGAAGCCTTTTTCCCGCCCCAAATTCCGCCGTAACCATGAGTTCCTTTTTCGTGAACTGATATGCGAAGACTTTCGGATAGAAGGCACCATTGTAGAGTGAAGTCACTGTTGTCGTAGAATGAAGCACATTCGTCGGTACTCCAACTCATGGAGCAGTGGTCGATAATGATGTTTGACTCGCGGCGTCCCCAAATGGCATCATCTTCGGTTTGTGTTTCATCACCTAAACGAAAATGCATGTAGCGAATAATGACATTGCTGGCCCCGACAAAAACACTATTGTCCTGGATACAGATCCCATCTCCGGGAGCGGTTTGGCCAGCAATGGTAATGTTGTCGTATTTGATCTCGAGCCGTGATTTAAGTTTGATGTTCCCCGAGACGGCGAAAACAATGGTGCGGGTTCCGCTTTGATTCACCGCGTAGCGAAGTGAACCCGGCGATGTGTTATCCTCAAGTGTCGTTACATAGTATACCGTGCCGCCACGACCGCCGGTGGTGTATTTACCATAGCCTTCAGCTCCCGGGAAAGCCGGCGTATTCGATTGAGCTTTCAAACTAATACACAAGGTTGAAAAGCACAGTAAAAGCAGGCCTATTCTGAGCCATTTGATTCGTTTATTCATTTTCTAGTTCATTTAGGGGATTACCACCTTTGTACTGGCATATCCTCCATTTGTAAAACCAACTTTCACAATATACAATCCGGTCTGATATTGACCAAGTTGCACTTGTAAATTATTTGTATTTCCGGTATCCTGAAGTAACAGTTGTCCCTGAAGGTTATACAGAAAAACCGCTTGAATGGTGTCGGTATGTTTTAGCGTTAAGGTTTTATTTCCACTATTAAAATAAGCAATTAATTCTTCTTTAGCTGTTGTCAACAATGGAGTGACAGACGTGACAATCGTTTCGTTTTGGTTGTCCGTAATGCTACTGACCAGGCTGTTGATGTAAACTTCAATATTTGGGTATCTACCATCAACGGTTGTGAGTTGTGCGTCGTTCGGACTGTCTTTATCCAAACCATTGGCTTCTTCCCAAACATCAGGCATTCCGTCGCCATCGGTATCGGTTGGAGCAGCAGTGGCATTCAGCACAGGCCATCCGCCAACTGCCGATTGCGTGTCGATAATACCATTGGTGCTGCCATTACCACCATCGGTATAGGTCGCAACTCCATTCCGGGTGTCGTAAACAATTCGGTCGTCAACTGCATCGCGAACTAAACTTGCTCCGGCATAATCCAACACCAGTTTGTAGGCTTTTTCAGCGGTATGAGTCGTTACTTCACCCGGATCGTGCGGCGTGTCTATCCGCATAGCAGCTTTATCTTCGTCGCTCACCGTTCCGTATGAACTGTGGAACTGGTTGTAGACGCCATAAGTCCAGTTGTCTTCGGTTGCTGCAGTTGATCCGTACACATAATTGCCGTTGATGTAAAATTTACCCCATATGTCGTATACTGCGGTACCTTCTACTTTGTTTTTGTCAATGGAGATAATCCGGGTTGTTTTCGACGTTACCGGTCCCGGTTTATAATAGCAATTTACGATGTTTACATTCATTGCTTCGCCGCCATAGCAGCTGTTGCCTCCCCAGTTATAAATGACGTTGTTTCTCAGGTCAACCAGATCGGTGAGGGCAAAATCATCGCCAGCGGATTCTCCTAATCGCGGGTTCCGGCTATCGTGGTGAGCCAATAAATTGTGGTGGAAAGAAGCATTTTTACCTCCCCAGATTCCACCGTAACCATGAGCGCCTTTGTCGTGAACGGAATTTCGAAGGCTCTCCGAAATAATACACCACTGCAGGCTAAAGTTTTCATTGACGTAGAATGAAACAGTTTCGTCGGTTGACCAGCTCATGGAGCAATGGTCGACAATAATGTTCTTGTGGTAACGACCACCAATGGCATCCCCCTCATGAGCTGCTTCATCACCCATTCTGAATCGCAAGTACCGGATGATAACATTATCAGCATTGACTGAAACCGAATAGTCACGCAAACAAATGCCGTCGCCGGGAGCAGTCTGGCCTGCAATCGTAATATTGGGATTTTCAATTTTTAAGTCAGATTTGAGTTGAATCGTTCCGGAAACGTTGAACAGGATGAAGCGCGGACCGGATTGATTAACTGCATAACGCAGTGATCCGGGAAGCGAGTTGTCCTCCAGTGTGGTGACATAATATACCTTTCCACCACGTCCTCCGGTCGTGTATTTCCCGTGACCTTCGGCACCGGGAAAAGCCGGAAGCTCTGTTGGTCCTTCTACGCTAACATCACCAACAAGGAAGTTTCCTGTGCCTTCAAAATAGTCGGGATGAGTGGATGAGGAATATACCCCATCGGCATAGGTTGTGCCGTTGATCGTCAACACCTCAAGCGTCACGTTTTCGTTCAAAACGGCTTTCGCATTATCCGAAAGCTCCATCGTTAGTTTATTTCCAGCGGCCTGCGCATGGCTAAAAATCACTTTATTATTTAGAGCCGCTTTTATCGTACCGGAGCCAAAAGCATTTGCAACGGTTCCTTCAATAACTGAAATGTAGTCATCGGTCGGGTATTTTGAACTGGCGACAGTAAGGTCCCAAACTCCGGTAAAGCCGCTATTGTCGCCGTTTAATGCAACAGTTCCTGTGTTCACCGTTCCTTTTCCATTGTTTTGTACGACAATATTTCCGGTTCCCGAAATTGGTCCGCCAAAAGACATGGTACTTCCTGCGGTATTGTCACTTTCCATTATCATGGTTATATCACCGGCAACCTCGATTGGTGCATTCAATGTCATGCCGGTTCCACCAGTGTTGTAATTAAAGAATGTTCCGTCTTCCATGGTGATTGTTCCGGTAGCCGAGTGGGTCCCCCGAAGTCGAATGTTGCCTGGGCTTTTCACATCAACATTAGCTGTAAACTCGGTAGATGTTGTTTCCATCTCCATGCTGCAGTTGACCGTTTCACCTGCTTCGGGCAATAAAGCCGGAATAAAATGGGCTGGATTGTCCCAGTTTCCGTTTTCACCACCAATAAACGTGAAAACCTCGGGGCGGCCAACAATAACCTGTCCTGTTCCGGTAATCAAATCAGGGGTGGTTGAAGCCGAGTATACCCCCACTGACTGAATTAGCTCGTTGAGGTAAAACTCGCTCGTGGTAACATTGGCGTTGAGCTGCAATTGTGCACCGGTTTCGACCGAGAGTTTTGATGTTGGTTGAAATGCATTGTCGTTGGAAACAATTACTTCTGCTCCATTTAACATTGTTAGGTTTCCTTTTCCCAGCGAGCTTGCAACAGCACCTTCCAATTGACCGGATTCGACTATAATTGCTCCGCTAAACCCGGAATTATCGGCATTTAGAATTAGTCTGCCGGTTCCTTTTTTCACGAGTTTATGCACTCCGGTAAGTTGTGCATTAAGAGTGAGTGTTCCACTGATATCAAAAACCAAACTGTCTTTCGAAGCAATTTTGCCAGACAGACTTGCAACGGTGGCGCACTGTATTTCACCTCCATTTACAGCTAAATAGTTTACGGTGCTGTTCGAACTGACAATTAATTTAGTAGAATCATTCAGATTCAGGTCTGCCAGAAAACTGCCGCCATTCGCTTCCAGTGTGTCTTTCCCGCTAACAGTGGCTGATTCTCCGGACTGCGGAACGGCTTGCGGATCCCAGTTTGTTCCTGTCATCCAAGTCAGGTCAGGGCCCGTACCAATCCATTCGTAACTTGGAACCAAAGAGGCTTCGGCACTCGGATCCCAATTGTCCGATCCGGCCAAGACAACTTTAGCGGTATAGTTTTCAGCTTCCGAACTTGTCAGACTTCGCAAACCGGCCCAATCAGCCCTGTTACTCATGTCCGATCCTGCGCCGGTATTTTGATATTCGTAAAGATGCAGTAACTTGCTGGTTGCCGCGTAGTCCATATTCCATGTATCACCCCAGCCCGCAGGGTTAATCATTTCAGTCATATTGCAGTAGAGCCATGCCACTTTCGGGTATTCGTGCCAGGGACGTCCGAAGCGAACAGTCGCGCCATCATCGCCGGAGCGAGGGCTGTTCAGCGCATAAGTGAGATTGCAGTTGTAGAAGACAAAACCATATGCTTGGGTTTGAGGTGTTGCGGGGGCAGTGATCCAGCCACCGCCATAACTTCGTATTTCACAGGAATCGAAGAACCCAATTCCGGAACCGTAAATATAGTCGGTGCGCCCCAATACGAGACAGTTTTTGAAATAGCTCCGTTTGCCGGCCGACCACAGGTAAATGGTGTCCTGGTAACCCAACAGGTTACAGTTTACAAAAACAGTTCTATCGGCCTGCACGGTAATTGCCAAAGCCTGTCCTACCGGGCCTGCCGTATTTTGGATTGTCAGGTTTTCGGCTCTGAATCCGGAGCCCTGTATGGTTAGCGTTGCGGACGTACGAATGTTTTCTCCCGTCCAAAGCGCTGCGTCATCGGTTGGACACTTCCCCGATGTACAGTCGTAGATATGATAGCTAATGATTGTTTCGTCGCGACTTTCGCCAATCAACGATATGTTTTTTTTATCGGAAGGGATAAGTAGTTTTTCGGTGTTGTAAAGTCCTCTTTTGAGGTAGATGATCGTTGCTCGTGAATTGTTGGAAGGAACGGCATCGATTGCATCCTGAATTTTTGAAAAGTCACCGCTGCCATCGAGCGCGACAACAATGTCGGGCGTAATTGATGTGCTCTGTCCTTGAACGGCGAGACAACCGAGGCAAAGGATGAATACGGTAAATAAGCGGAATAATTTCATAAGTGTAGATTTGAAGAATAGCAGACTGACTGGATCGAACGGAGCTCGACTTTTATTCACAAGCCCCGGATTTGAAAAGTAGAGGTTTAATCATTCAATTCGGTTATTGGTTTTCGCTTTAGGTTTGAAAAGAAATAAACCTGAAGTCCCGCACTTTCTGCGTTCTGTGGAGACTTCAGGTTATTCGTTTAAACTTAGTTTGTTGTGAAATTTATGAAAGGGAGTTCAGAAAATTCACCTTAGGATTACCACCAGCGTGGATCTCCGGCTTTTCCAACGAGCTTGGATTCAGTGACGGTAAAGTCAAGATTGTCAGGATCGGCAAATATCGCATAACTATCTGCCCCCAAATCATCAGCTTCAATTGGGTTTTTATATTCTCCGGTCGGTTTTCCTTCAGCATCAACAACCGCAATCCAATAACAATCACTTGTCTTGTAGTTGTCCTGAATTTTAGAATTCGTTACAGTTCCGGCACGTAAGCCTTCAGCACCTGTTTCTTTCCAAACAGCTCCAAACAGACAGTTTGTGATATTCACATCGTTGATATTACCCATTCTGAAGAAATAGTCTTTCGGCGTATGATAAGTCGTCACGTTTGAGATAACCAGTTTTTCCAGGTCAGCCGCCATTTTATCAGATCGTAAGAATAGTTCGGTATGCCCAATAGTCGAATTGGTAAATGATATTGACTTGGTGACTACTTCTCCGTTGTCCAGATTAATTACTCCATACCCGGCAATTGAATCGATAAAGCAATTATTCACCGAGATATTATTTACCGTTGCTGCTGTTTTAATCCGCATCATACCTCGTTTGTATCGAATATCGCAGTCTTCGAAAACAATTGAATCGATGGCTGCCCCTGACTGTGAAATATTGAACACATAGGTTGATCCGTAATTGCTATCCGTTCTTGGATGGTCTGGATGGTCTGTAAAGGCAATTCCCTCCATATAGATTTTGTTAATATTTGCAGTCGCGTCGAGATCGAAGTTCCCGGTTACTTCCAGTATTGCTTTACCTCTAACAGAAAGACCGGCTACTAAATTGAACCCTGATTTCAATATCGGTCCAGCAAGTTCATAAGTCGTTCCGCCTTTGAGTACGACAGTTACGCCGTTCGGGTAGTTCGTGGCTAAGTCGTCAAAGAAGGTTTGACTCAGTAGTTCGTAACTTTCTTCCGGTGTATAGGTGCGCAGGTCGACAACATCACCTTCGAATATTTGAAGTGCAGAAGTCTCGAAGCTTTTCTTTCCCTGGTATTCGCCATCGAGGTAAGCTCTCACAAAGTATGATGTTTCAGGAGTTAAGTCCCCGATGACAGCTGCTTTTGCATTATTCTCGGCGTCAGTAATCGTATACGAAATATCAACGGTATCTCCTCGAGTGACCAAAAGGCTATCATAGGTAACATCCGTCCAGGTTACTTTAACTTCAGTGTCCGTTACCGAACTGATATTCTCCAGTTTTGTTGGGTAGTCGGAAGTTCGAATAACCTCATTCTCAAAATAATTCGATTCCAGACTTTCGCCGATCGATTTTATTCGAATGAAATAGTTTGTGTCATAGTCCAGATCATCGAATCGATAAAATATTGTATCTGTTTCGATTTCAGTTGTTATCGTTTTGAAGGTATCGGTTGATAGTTGCAGTTGATACGAATCTGCACTGGCATATTTGTCCCATACCAGTCTGATCCACGTTCCACCATAACTTGTTTCACTTATTACCGGTCGGAATAAGCGGTCGGCCATTCCCAGGTCATCATCTTCTTTACAGCCATTGAAAATGAGTGTAAAGACTAAGGCTGCCAATGATAACCAACTTATCTTGTTTTTTATCTGTTTCATAAGAAGATTTTTTACAAATTATTTTTGAGCCATAATCATACAGCGTTTATTAATTCAACAGGTACCCATCATTGGTCAGGTAATCACTGCTTCCGATTGTGGTTGTAGAGATAGGCAACACATATGGGACAGCTGATTGTCCGGTTGGGTCGGTATATCCCCTCCAGCAACGGATGGTATAGTCTGCTGAATCGTAGGTGCGTTCGCCTGTAACCTCATCATCCTGGTAGCTATAGAGGTTACGCGACCAGTTTGCACGAGCATAGGCATTTTCGTTCCCTTCTTGTGCCAGATCTTCGACATCAACAATTGTCTCAGGAACTTCGGCGGGACGATATTTGACATTCATAAACGAAATTTCACCATTTTCTTTCCGGTAGTAGAGATAGTTGGCGTAATCGGCATATTGAGCAACATCGGGGTTTTCAAGCTCCAGGTCGAACGCTGCTTTCCCCATGTTGTCAAGTGTCTCTTTCGTTTCGATGATTTTCGTACCATAATTATTCCAGCGCACCAGGTCGAATTTGCGCAAGCACTCGCCACCAAATTCCCATGCGCGTTCGTCGACAACGGCGTTGAAGAAATCTTCTTTTGAACCCAGATTCGAAACATACTGATCAACCTTTTCAGATTGCGCCTCTGCTGAGAAAGCTCTTTGGCGAACACGTTTCAGCGCATCTTTGGCAATACTTGTCGGGCCATTTAATTCATTTTCAGCTTCCGCCAACATCAATAGAATGTCGGAATAACGCATCAACGGCCAATTGATCCCGGTTCCTTTCGATGAGCCTGCCCCCGGATCAGATGTTAACCACAAGCGATTCCATTTTGCACATGCTAGTCCAGTTGTGCCTTCGACGTAATATTTGTCATTGTCGTTTTTGTAGTAAGTGCGCGAGAAAGTTGCATCACGACGGGTATCGTCGTCATCAAACGAGAAATAATAGGTTGGTGTTAAGTTGACCTGGATGGTTGAGGCTCCTTTGGAACTGCTTTGAACAGTAGATCCCACACACCAGCCAACGTCACCACCATACTGAGCTAGGAATGCTACTTCGTAAAGTACATCGTCATTAAGTGGTTTATTGTAAACGCACTCGTTGTAGAAAATTTCTGCGAAGTCGGAGTTTAATTCCCGGTCGCTTAAACTGATGAGTTTCTCACAATAGTCTTTTGCCAGTTGGTAGTAATCATTTGACGTTCGGGCTGTTTTTTCTGTTCCTGAATAGGTATAAGTGACAGCCAGTGAATCGTCAGTTGCTACATTTAAATAATCATCGGCCCTTTTCATTGTTCCATCAGCATTCATACCATAACCTGCACGAAACAAGGATAAGCGGGCAATCATTCCAAGTGCAAATTCACGGTTCATTCGTTCAATTCCATCCGCATATTCATCCGCGAAGTACATTCCTTCTTCTGCGTTCACCAAGTCTTGGATACAAGCAGTGTAGATGTAGTTTTTGTCTGTTCTGGGGATGTCTAGCTGCATGCCGGCCTTTGCTGCGTCATCAAAATAGGGAACATCGCCCCAGAAATTACAAAGTAGGAAATAGCGATACGCCTTTAAGCAGTAAGCTTCACCAAGGATCATTTGCATATCCGGATCATCGGCTTTATCACTGGCTTTAATGCCTTCAATACATTGATTGGCGCGGTCAATAGCCAAATAGTTGTTTTGCCAGGCTTTGTAGATGTCGCTAAAACCGGACAGGTTTTTTCCTTCTAATGACCAGATATCGCGACGGGAACCATCAGGATTGGCGCTTGGTTGAATTGCTTCAACATCGGTATTTTGCATCCATACGCATGACATACGTGAGGTATATGGGTCTTCACCAAATAAGGAATAAACTCCTAGTATGGCTTTCTTTGCATCGGCCGTATTGGAAAAGATATAATCTGAGCTAAATGTAGATGGTGAATCTACCTCCAGATAATCTTTACAGGCTGTAAATGTGATTAATATAAATCCAAATATTGCAAGGAATTTTGTATTCATTTTTGTATTCTTTTAGATTTCAAAAGTTAGCTTAGAAAGTTACGTTTACACCAAATGTCCATGATAAGCTTTTGGGATACGAAGAATAATCAACTCCGGGAGTTAAACCGGATGTAGAGCTATTTCGCACAGGTGAACTAACTTCCGGGTCATAACCGGTATAATTTGTCCAAGTCCATACATTGTTAACTGTCGTGTAAAGTCTCAGCCTTTGAATTTTTACCTGGCGAGTTAATTGGGCCGGAAGTGTGTAGCCTAAAGTAACGTTTTGCAACCGTAAGAACGATCCGTCTTCAATGGCCCAGGAGTGTGGTACTGCAACTGCATTTCCGAATGAGAACGGTGACCACAATGCTTTCGCATTTGCTCCTTCGTTCATCGCTTGCAGCGTTTCCAAATCAGTAATGATTTCTCCGGTTTCTCTGTTTAAGTAAGTATAACGGTTGTCAGCATCCATTATGTTCAACATGTTTGGATAACTCGTCCGATATTGCTGAGTAGAGGCAATTTTATTGGCATTATAAATGTCATTGCCGTAGACAAAGTTAAATAACAAAGAAAGGTCGAAGCCCTGGAAGGTTGAATTGACTCCGAAACCGCCATAAAAATCAGGAGTGGCATTTCCAATAACTGTTCTGTCGTTGTCATCAACGAATCCTGAATTATCAAGATCTTTCAATTTGATTGTACCGGGACGAACACCAATCCGGCCACCGAGCATACCAATTGATTGAACACCATCTTTCAAAATGTATTCTTCACTTGTAGGATCGTATGAACTGAAATCATCGGTTGTATAGTACCCGTCGGTGACCCAGCCGTAAATCAGACCGACCGGTTCTCCAACCCTGATTTTGTAGTCATAGTAACCTTTGTTATCAGTACCGGCCCATCCTGAAGCGTAGCTTTGTTCGGTGAGTCCAGGTGCCAGTCGGTCAACATTGGATTTGTAGAAACCAAAGTTAAAGTTGGCCGATAAGGTAAATTTTCTTTTTTCAATAATATAGCCGTTCATCGTCAATTCAATCCCCTTAGTTGACGTAGAACCGATATTCTCGAATGTACTGTCGTAACCTGGGGCAACAATATTTCTTTTAATCAACAGGTCATCAGCCGAGTTTTTATAAGCTTCGAATGAGCCGGAAATGCGCTCGTGAAAAAAGCCAAAGTCTAAACCGATATTTCGGGTAATGGTCGTTTCCCATTTCAGATTTGGATTCGGTAATTCACTGTTTGTCGGTCTGTAATATCCCGCCATTTGATCACCGATACCATAAGCTTTGCGGTCATCGATAGCGTAGCTGAGTTTATATTTGGTTGATCCGATTTTATCATTACCGGCTTGACCATAACTGACTCTCAGTTTCAAGTTTGAAACCCAACTTTCAGCGCTAGCCATGAATGGTTCCTTGTTAATACGCCAGGCAACAGCACCTGCGGGGAAATAGCCCCAACGGTTTCCTTCAGCAAATTTGGTGGATCCATCTGCACGAAAAGTACCGGTCACGTAGTATTTATCGTCGAAGACGTAATTGATACGGCCAAAGAATGAAGCTTTGTTATATTCGTCGGAATAGGCACTTGAAATAGATGGAACACCTCCGGTAAGCCCTAAATTGGCAAAGATTTTATCCGGCGATAAATCATCGCTGAAATTGGTCGCGTAAATGTCGGTTGATTTTGATTGCGATGAATTTATTTCCTGGCCAATCATCGCATCAAACCGATGGTTCCCCGATTCAAAATTGTAGGTTAAAGTCTGTGCCTCTCTTACTTGCGTGCTGCTTTGTTGTACTAAGTCAACTAATGGCTCGCCTCCGGCGTAAGATGCATTGCTGGTGTATTTCCCCCAATAGCTTTGGTTGTCATCAAAACGATATGTATAGCCACCTTCCAGCCGGTAAGCCAACCCTTTTATGATATCCCAGGTAATAGCTCCGGTGAATGCAAAACTTTTCTGATCTTTTCTTTTCCAGTATTGAGCTGCTTGTTCCGAGAGTGTCAGATTACTTCTGACCCATTCTTCGTATTCATCGTCGGGAAGCGTACCCGGGTCAATAACGATTTGATCCTGCAACCCGTTTACAGGGCCTTTGGTTATGGCATCCGACGTACGAACTTTATAGGTGCCACCTGAAGTACCCGACCCGTTTACCTCTGTGTCAGCAACACGGGCATTAATGTCGAGTCTTAGGTTGTCCCACAATTGGTGGTTTAATTTGAAGTTGACATTGTAACGGGTGTAGTCGTTGTTTTCCATCAAACCTCCGTTTTTGGTGTAGGTGGAACTCAACGAATATTTTGTCTTTTCATTTCCTCCCTGGATCGAAATGTTATGTTGTTGCGAAAGTACATCAGCACCAAACATGTCATCTTGCCAGTCAGTTCCTTTTTGATATTTATAAAGGTCGAGGTCTTCATAAACACCAAAGCGTTTTTCAAAACCGTTGATACCATCTTCTCCGTTTATCGCCGCTAATTCATAATTCATCATGACATACTCATAGGGATCAAGTACATCAAGGCGGTTTTTTAGCGACTTCGTTTGAAGGTATCCGTTATAGCTCACTTGTGTTTTTCCACCTTTGGCGCTTTTCGTTGTAATAATGATTACACCGTTTGCACCTTGCGAACCGTAAATTGCGGTTGATGAAGCGTCTTTCAACACGTTAATTGACTCAATGTCGGTTGGGGCGATATCGTTGATGCTTGAAACGGGGAAGCCGTCCACGATATAAAGGGGTGAATTATCACCGGTGATTGACCCTCCACCACGAACGCGAACGATGATTTCAGCATCAGGAGATCCGTCAGCAGTTGTGATCTGAACACCGGCCAAACGACCGCTCAATGCTTCAGCCGTATTGCTAACCGGAATTTTACTCAGGGTTTCGCCCTGAACGGAAGCAACTGATCCTGTCAAATCTTTTTTGCGAACGGTACCGTAACCAATGGCAACAACTTCTTCCAAACCGATTGATTCTTCCTGCATGGTAAGATTGATTGTTCCTTTGCTAACAGGGACTTCCTGCATTTTCATACCTAAAAACGAAAAAATAAGCGTCGCATTTGCGGGCAAGTCATTCAAACTGTAATTTCCGTTTGGATCGGTGATTGTACCGTTCGTTGTTCCTTTTACCACCACAGTAACACCTGGTAAAGGCAGGCCTTCGGTATCGATAACTCTACCAGTCACGCTTTTTATTCCCTGTGTCGTTTTCATCGGTTTAGGGGTTTCTTTCGCGTCTTGGTTCTCGGGGTAAAGAACGATTTGTCGGTTTTTAATGACATAATCCGTGCTCGTGCCTTCGAAAAGGGTGTTTAGAACTTCTTCCACCGATTTATTCTCCAAATTGATGTTAACCTTGCGTTGAACATCAACTTTACTATCGTTATACATGAAGAAATATTCGGTCTGATCTTCAATTTCCCGAAGCACATCTTTAATGGTTGTGTTGGCCATGTTGATGTTCAGACTTGTTGCCTGGGAGAAACCCTCCGCCTGAACAGCCATAAACGAGATGAGTAGTAGTAATGTTGTTAGTTTCATAATACGATTTAATCGCAGCAGATAATATAACAACCTGCTGTTGTCACAAAATGTCTTTTTTTTCATAAGTTTGTTTTGCTATTGTTTTAACTTTTAAACCTTCAGAGGTTTGAAATTTCGGAGGAAGGTGCGTCAACACTTTCCTCCTGTTTTTTATGCCATACTTTATTCGTTTAGTGATTTAATAATTACTTGATTACCATTTATGTTGTATTTAAAGGCGGTTGTTAAGGCCATTAGCTGAAGCATTTCCCGTAAGCTCTCTGTTTTTATGGTCATCGTGTAGTTTTGAGTATCTTTCATGTCCTTCTCAATGATAAAGTCCACTCCGTACCAACGCTCCATTTGTTTCAATACATCGTTAAAAGGTGTGTTGTCAAACTGCAAGGTTTCTTCTTTCCACGATGTGTAAAATTTGGTGTTAACCGGGCTATTTGACATGCGACCATCTTGCGTGTCAATCCGATTTTGTTGTCCGGGTTCCAAAAGGCTTGTCTCGTTGGTGGATTTGTTGAAGACCTTTACGCTGCCTTCAACCAAAGTGGTGAGTAACTCATCGTCCTCGGTGTAAGCACGTACGTCGAATTTTGTTCCCAGCACCCGGACATTGGCCATGTGAGTTTGCACAACAAAAGGATGGAGCCGATCTTTCTCGACTTCAAAGTAGGCTTCGCCATTGAGCTCCAGTTGCCGATTCTTATTAAAATTTGTGTAATAAGTTAAAGTAGAGCCGCCATTCAGATAGCCGGTCGACCCATCCGGCAAAGTAAATTGCACCCTCGATCCCTTTGGAGCGTGAATTTCAGAAACGGAATGCTGAACTTGATAATAGTTAATGCCGAAATAGAGGCCGGAAATTAGAGCAGGTAGTAGTAAAAAAGCCGCAACCCGAGAATACCAATGAAGGATTAGTTTTTTATAATCGGTGGATTTTTGATCCGGTTTTTGAATGCCTCGATGAATTTTATGGAGAATGTGGCGGAGATCAACCTTTTGCGATGATGCCTGATCCCAATGCTTTTTCGATAGTTCCTTCAAGGACTCTTCAGCCGAATTGTCAGAATATCGGTCGCTAACGAATTTTTCATCTTCCGAAGAATTGCCTTTATAATAAGCGTCAATCCTTTCTAGATCTTTTTGTTCCATAAATTTAGTTCAGGTGTTTACAAACTGTAGTATCCGCTAGTGAGCATTTACACCTAATCTAAATCTGAAGTTTTTTCAAAAAAAGTGAATATAGAAAAAAAGCAAGCCGATCAGATTTTCCCGGGAGAGTTCTTCTTTCAGGAATTTTAGAGCAGCATGTAGATGATTTTCGGCTGTTTTTTTGCTGATTTGCATTTCATCAGCGATTTCCAGGGCATTTTTCCCTTCAATCCGACTTTTCACAAATACCTCACGGCGTTTGTCGGGCATTCGTTCCACCAGGCGATCGACAGTTTCTGTAAGCTCCCAGTAGGTATCATTTGGTTCTAACAGAAGTTTATCCGCTAAATCCCTGCTTTCGTGCTGCAGGTATTTTTCGACGATCTTTTTCGAGCGGAAGTGTTTCTTGATCTGGTTGAATGCAATGGTGAAAAGGTAGGATTGAAATTGGTGTTCTTCTTTTAACCGGCTCCGTGTTTCCCATATTTTGGTAAACACGTCCTGTACAAGTTCTTCGGTATCTTCTTTTGATTTTAGATAACCAAAAGCAAAGTGATAAAGTCTGGAACTATATTGATCAAACAAGTCATTAAAAGCAACGATGTCGCTTTGCCTGAGTTGCCTTATAAGTTTGTTGGTTGTTTGGTTTGACTTCACAAATTACTAACGTTCGATACTTCGGTTTCAAAATTAACAAAGCAAGCTTATAAATGTGCCATAATTTTAAGTTTTTTTATCTGATCGTTATGTTGCGTATAGATATGATAAATTGTAGAGAACAAAGCTTGGTTTTTGTTGCGTGATTTTGGCTATTTGCTTAAAATGATTTTAAATAGCAGGAAGCATCACAGTTTAGATTCTTTTTAGGAAAAGGAATGTAGGATGTATTAAATTATTGTAATTGAGTTTGTTTTGATCGTTTTCAGTGCAAGTTAAAAACGATTTTAACAAAAATATGACAGTGCATCTCCTGCCTGTTGGGGCTCTTGGTTGCAAATCCTTGAAAACTTTGAGCTCTTTGGCTATATTTGCTAGCCTTGCACCTAAAACCAATAAGATCCCGGTCTAAGTCTGCCCGATATGTGTAGTTGATCCGGGATTTGAACACAATAAACTGATAAACTTAAAAACAAATGAAAGCTTATAAAGTGATTGTTCTTGCCAAGCAGGTTCCGGATACCCGGAATGTTGGCAAAGACGCCATGAAGGCTGATGGAACCATTAACAGGGCTGCCTTGCCGGCGATTTTTAACCCCGAGGACTTAAACGCCCTCGAACAAGCTCTGCGCATCAAAGAAAACTTTCCCGGAACAACGGTGACCATATTAACAATGGGGCCGGGGCGTGCTGCTGAAATCATTCGTGAAGGAATGTTTCGGGGAGCCGATGACGGAATTCTCTTAACAGACCGTGCCTTTGCCGGCTCCGATACGCTGGCGACTTCTTACGCTATTTCTCAAGCATTGAAAAAGGTGAAGGACTTCGACATCATTATTGCCGGTCGTCAGGCGATTGACGGTGATACGGCACAGGTCGGACCACAGGTGGCCGAAAAACTTGGTATTCCGCAGGTAACTTATGTGGAAGAAGTTCAGAAAATAGAGAATGGTAAAGTTTTTCTGAAACGGAGGCTCGAAAGGGGAGTAGAACAGGTAAGCTGTCCAATCCCTATGGTGATGACCGTTAATAGTTCGGCTCCGGACTGTCGTGCTCGTAATGCGAAATTGATTATGAAGTATAAGCACGCGAAAACAGTCACTGAACTTCAAAATTCAAACGAAGACTATTTACATCTTTATAACGACCGTCCTTATCTGAATATTTCGGAGTGGAGTGTGGGCGACATTGAAGTTGATCATGCAGAACTGGGGCTGAGCGGTTCTCCTACGAAAGTAAAAACAGTGGAGAATGTGGTGTTACAGGCCAAGGATGCAAAGGTAATTTCGGCATTGGATAATGAAATTGATGATCTGATGCGCGAGTTGATTGAAAATCATACTATTGGTTAATCAAGAAGGAGAAAAATCATGAACAACATAGTCGTTTATTGCGAAATTGAAGACGGTCATGTGGCAGAAGTAAGCCAGGAATTGATGACCAAGGGACGTAGTCTGGCCAATGAGTTAGGCTGTAAATTAGAAGCTTTGGCCATCGGTCACGAGCTGGATGGAATTGAAAATCAGATTTTCCCATACGGCGTGGATACGGTTTATGTGGCCGACGATGCGCGATTGGCACCTTACACAACTTTACCGCACACTGCCATTATTGTCAAACTTTTTACCGAACAAAAACCGCAGATTGCTCTGATGGGAGCTTCTTCTGTCGGTCGTGATTTAGGTCCCCGCGTTTCTTCGGCTTTGCACAGTGGTTTAACAGCCGATTGCACAAGCTTGGTGATTGGGAACCATGAAGATAAAAAGCAGGGGAAAGTTTACGAGGATCTGCTTTACCAGATTCGTCCTGCATTTGGTGGTAATATTATTGCGACCATTATCAACCCCGATTGTCGCCCGCAAATGGCAACCGTTCGCGAAGGGGTGATGAAAAAAGAAATTTTTGATCCAAAGTATAAAGGTAAGGTAGTCAAACTCGATGTTGCGAAATATGTCACAGAAGCAGATTTTGCAGTGGAAATTATTGAGCGCCACATGGAGAAAAGCAAGGTGAATATGAAAGCAGCACCGATCGTAGTTGCCGGTGGTTACGGAATGGGATCGAAAGAAAACTTCCATTTGCTTTACGATTTAGCCGAAGTTTTAGGAGGCGAAGTTGGTGCATCGCGCGCTGCTGTTGATGCAGGTTATGTCGATCATGAACGCCAAATCGGACAAACCGGGGTTACAGTTCGTCCGAAGCTCTATATCGCGTGTGGAATTTCAGGGCAAATTCAACACCGTGCCGGAATGGAAGAATCGGCGCAGATTATCGCCATTAATACTGATCCGGAAGCTCCGATTAATGCCGTTGCCGACTATGTCATAACAGGCGATGTAGCGGAAGTGATCCCGAAAATGATCAAGTATTACAAGACGAACACCAAGTAATCAACCTCAAAACTTATTGTAATGGCTAATTTTTATACCGATAATAATGAACTGAGATTCCAATTAAATCATCCTTTAATGGAAAAGATTGTCCGTTTGAAGGAAAGGAATTTCACCGAAAAAGGAAAATTCGATTTTGCGCCAATGGATCATGAAGATGCCATGGACAATTTCGACAAAGTATTGGAAGTGGTTGGCGAAATTTGTGGTGATATTATTGCTCCAAATGCAGAGTCGATCGATGCTGAAGGTCCACAGGTGGTTGATAGCCATGTGGTTTATGCTCGTGGTACTTCCGAAAATATTGAAGCATTGAACAAAGCAGGTTTAATGGGGATGTCGTTACCTCGCCAATACGGTGGGCTGAACTTCCCGATTGTACCTTATATTATGGCTGCCGATATTGTGTCGCGCGCCGATGCAGGTTTTGTAAATATATGGGGCTTGCAGGATTGTGCAGAAACGATCAATGAATATGCTTCACCGGAACAAAAGGAGAAATACCTGACCCGTGTTTGCCAGGGAGATACCATGGCAATGGACTTGACTGAACCTGATGCTGGTTCCGATTTGCAAGCCGTTCAGTTGAAAGCCACTTTTGACGAGAAATCGGGTAAGTGGATTTTGAACGGTGTAAAGCGGTTCATCACCAACGGCGACGGACACATTTCGTTGGTATTGGCACGCTCTGAACCGGGAACAAAAGATGGTCGCGGACTGTCCATGTTTATCTACGATAAGAATGATGGCGGTGTAACCGTCCGGCGCATTGAGCACAAAATGGGGATTATCGGTTCTCCAACCTGTGAGCTGGTTTTCAAAGATGCTCCGGCAGAATTGGTTGGCTCGCGTAAAATGGGCTTGATTAAATATGTGATGGCATTAATGAATGGTGCTCGTTTAGGAATTGCTGCGCAGTCGGTAGGTGTGTCGGAAGCGGCGTACCGCGAAGCACTGGCTTATGCCAAAGAGCGCATGCAGTTTGGAAAAGCGATTATGCGCTTCCCTGCCGTTTACGAGATGCTGGCAACCATGAAAGCAAAACTGGATGCCTCACGGACCTTATTGTATGAGACAGCTCGTTTTGTAGATATGTACAAAACTTACATGCATATTTCGGAAGAACGCAAGTTGGAGAAAGAAGAGCGTGACGAAATGAAGAAGTACCAAAAGCTAGCCGATTTTTTCACGCCGCTGGGTAAAGGTATTTCCTCTGAATTCTGTAATCAATTGGCTTACGATGCCGTGCAGATTCACGGTGGTTCCGGTTTTATGAAAGATTATCCGGTTGAACGAATTTACCGGGATGCACGAATCACTTCAATCTATGAAGGAACAACCCAGTTGCAGGTCGTGGCTGCTATTCGGGGGGTTACAACCGGCGCATATTTGGATCAGATTCGGGTGTACGAAGCAGAGAAGCTTTCTCCGGAACTGGAGCACTCGCGTCGTCAATTAATTATCTTAACCGATGAGTATGAGCACGCGGTAAATAAGGTTGTCGCAGTTGATGATAATGAATTTGTCGACTTCCATGCCCGCCGATTGGTGGAGATGGCCGGCTACATTATTATGAGCTACTTACTGCTGCTTGATAGTAATAGGGATGCGATTTTCCTGAAATCAGCAAAAAACTTCTTACGTCTGGCGAAAGCTCAGGTAAGAGCACACTCAGAGTTTATCCGCACTTCAGATTTAAGTGACTTGGGTACTTACAAATACGAAATGGAATAAGTTGCAAAACTGTAAGCATAAAAAAACAGGCTTCTCAATCGGGAAGCCTGTTTCATTTTATATTGATGAGTTTTGTATTAAACTATCTGCTCGATTTGTTTTTCAACTTTACATCCATTAGCTCGCGTGCCAGTTTCTGTTCGCGTACCAAGGAGTTCTTGCGATGATTTTCCAGTTCTTCCTGAACTTCATCCAAGCGTTTTTTTGTTCCTTTTACAACCGAGTGACCTCTTCTGAATAGCGAGAACAGGATACCTGATAGTGCTAGTAAGCAAATTACCAATCCCCACATCACGCTATTGTAAGCTTCTTTTGAAATGTAAGCTCCCAGAAAACTCATGCTGTCCTGTATCATTTTAGTGTCTTCCAGTTCGGCAGTCAAGTTTTGAATCTCTGTATTTTGTTCTGCAATTTTATTGTTGAGGTTATCGATTTCCTGTTGGTGTTTGGCTACCTGGTCGGTATAAACTTTCATGCTATCCAGTGCATTTTGCTTAAGCGCCTCATAGCTGGTCATACGCATCACCTTGTATTCTTCAAATCGATTCGACTTGCTAAAAAGATAATCGAATTGGCCTTCAACGGTTAAGGTGTCATAAGCAGCTTCAACTGATCGACCCTGAGCAAAGGTGATAAACGGAAGGGCTGTGATTAAAAGGGTTGTAATAGTCTTTGTAAATCTGTGTTTCATTTTTTGTTATTCAATTTGTGTGATTTGTTATTTGAGCTTCATCCCTTTTGCTCTGAAAAATTGCTTGCGCAAATTAGCTATTTTAATTAAATAAGGTAACGTGTTTTCTTTGTTTTTATTATTTCAAAAGCATTTCATTTGGACTAAAGTTTTGAAATTGAGTGATATTGAGTTGATGTTTTCGCTATTCTTAATCGGATCAGAAACTGTATTTGCTATTTACCGAAGTTATAAAGCGCAAAAAAGGCAGCAGTTCAATTGCTGTCTTTCGGTATGTTTTATTGAAAAATGAAAACGGCGATTTTATTTTCTTCCCCAAAACAGGAGCGCTGGTCAAAGTAGACCTGAGAAAACGATTGTAGAATTCGGGGGGGGCAAATTGCATCTGCGTTCAACGTTGAATTTAATATTTCCGACTCTTAACGTTTGTGTTGTGGTATCATAAGTCCAACTTCCGGAGACGACTCCGCTTGCAGAACCGTCAGTACGAATAGTAGTTGTGGCATTTTTGTACCGATGGGGTGTGGACATTAGGCAGGTTCCAGGATGATCGGTTAGTCTAGCTGGCAATACTTGGTATAATTGTCGGCAGATTATGGGCGGGCAAAGCTTTTCAATATCTACATATTCATCCTCTTCAACCGGATCTTCCGATTCCGGGTTGTCTTCCGAGCGTTTACCGGGGGACAGTAATAATAATGCAAGTGAAAGAATGCATCTATTGTTAGTGTCGTTCATAGTTTGCAAATAAGGTTTGATTCAGTAATTCTTTTCGATCTCTCCAATCAGGAGACAAATTGTTATTGGAAGTAGATAAATCAGTATAAGGGGCAAAACAGTGGTCTTTGTGGAGGTCTTGGCGATTTTGCCGGATGTATTTGCACCTATAGTATAACTAGGCCTTTTGAGATGTAATATGATGTACACTCATCTAATCGGGCTAATATCCAGACAAAGTTCGATGCCGGTTTGGTTTCTGAAGCGGATTTTTGATCTGATTGTACTCGAATCCATGTTTCCAAATGACAAATCCCCCATTGCGTATTGAACATCACCTGGAGGTGATTTTGGGTCTCAGACCGGTCCCGGGTATGGCTGGTGGATTTGCCTGGGTCGGTGGGTTAAAAAATATTTTGGGCATAACGAGTTGGTTTCCAAAGTCAAGAGTGCGGAGGTGCGGATTTGGGTATGAAAAAGATTGCTCCATGTGTTGGAAAGCAGAAAAGAGTGTCTATATTTGCACCCGCTTTGAGAGAAACACGGGATAGGCCGGGTGAACTGAAAGCAGCGTTCAGCAAGGATTTTGAAGGAAAAAACGATTGAAAATAAAAGTCAGAAATGATTTGGTAGATCGGAAAAAAGCCTCTTGCTTTGCAAGCGCAAAAACAACTACGTTCACTGAAAGATTGAAGGAATAACTGAAACCAAAAGGGCGTCAAACCCCGTAGTAGTTTAAGTGTCCTGACGCGAACGGGCAGAGTAAATAAAAAGTTAAAAAACTTCTTCGAAAGTTTGGAGAATGAAAAAAGCTGATTAACTTTGCCGCCCCGCAGACAAGAAAGGGAGACCTGGAGGGTTTGAGGGCAACAAAACAAACGTTCTTTACCTGGAAAGGAAAAGCCGGAAGAGTTTTAAGTATTAAAGCTTCGGACGGTAAAAACGGGAAGGGTAAAAAAATAGAACAACAAGTTCATTGACAAGATTGAAAAGGTAGAAAGATAAGGAAGATACGCTATCAACAAAGAGTTTTATCTACAAGAGCTAGACAAGATTAACAATTTTATTTACAACGAAGAGTT
>NZ_WKLH01000005.1 GCF_010882175.1 Mangrovibacterium lignilyticum
TTGACTGTTTAAGTAATTAATTTATGATGAAGAAATCTGAAAAGGCATATTAATCGGTTGTTATACAGGATAAAAAGAACATTTGTATTGTAAAATAAAACCCCAGTCCGGGGTACTGTGTCATAATAAATATGATTAAGCGATTGGAATTCAGGTGAATGCAGTCGTTTTTTTGTTTTTAATCGTACCCCGAATAGGAGTTTTTAAAATTGTAGCATACAATGAGTGATTTTGATTCGTATTCTGAAAATGAGATTTTTATTCTGTCTGACGTAGATGGCGAAATCTTCATCCGTGAATTGGCAAATCCATCTTTGCCCAATGATGCTCTCTTGTGTGCGAAAGAAAAGTATTAAGAGTTTATTAGATCTAATATGTAAAATATGTAAGAATCTGGCTGCGACTCTTAAGGACTTATTCACAATATAGCCACAATAACTTATTTTGATTTATATTTTGAAAATGAGTCTTTTACTCTATCCGGAGCAGATAGTGAAATCTTTTTTCGCGAATTAACAGATCTGTCTTTACCCAATGATACTCTGTCGAGTGCTAAGGCAAACTATGGAGAGTGTAATAGATCTAATCTCTAAGAATTGGCTAAAATTTCTTTTGGTTTTATCGTTGTTGACCAATTCATCATTCATACTAGTGGATATATTTTTCGTAAAGGATGAAGGTGAGCAATTTTTTTTGTTTAATAATTTGAATAAACTAATCAATCTTAGATTGTCTAACTTGCTCAATTTTTGAGTTTAAAATCTTCCGGTAGTTAACCGTATTCCCGAAGATACCGATAACCGGGCTTTTGGGTGCGATCTCTCTGCGGCTAAGTTGCCCAATGGTGGTGCGGGTTACCTGCTGGTCATGAAAGCTGGCTTTGTACACCAGTCCAACCGGATAATCGTCAGGGTAGCCTTGCTTCAGGAAGTTGGTGGCAATTTCGTGCATGTGCGATGCGCCCATGTAGTAAACGGCCGTGTCGGAATTGGGTATTTCGTAGCTGTTTTTACCGTGCGCCGTTCCAAAGCTTACCGACGAGGCAATGCCGCGATGGGTGAGCGGTATATCGCCTAGTGACGCAGCCGCAATGGCCGAACTGATGCCAGGTACAAACTCCACCGCAACACCTCGCTCTTCCAGGTAGAAACGCTCTTCGCTGCCTCGCCCAAAAATAAGCGGGTCGCCACCTTTGAGGCGTACCACCTGTTGCCCGCTTTGAGCCGCCTGGTAAATCAGCTCGTTAATTTCGTCCTGTTCTTTGCTGTGGTTGCCACGACGCTTGCCTACGTAATGTTTTTCGCCCCGATAGCGTGCTAGGAATTCGTGATCGAGCAGGTCGTCGTAAAAAATAATGTCGGCCTGAAACAGCAATTGCTCGCCGCGGCGGCTCAGCAGGTTCGGGTTTCCGGGGCCAAAGCCAACCAGGAAGACTTTACCTGTCAACTGTTCTTTCAGTTGCAGCAGTTGCTCGCGCTCGCGCACAAAATGTTCGATTTCCTGCGCCATCAGCACCGTTTTCTTCACCTCCTTGCGTTTCGAATTCAGGGCTACTACAAAGTCGTCGGTTTCAACTAAAGCTGACGAATGAAAGTCGGACACCGCCGCATCATCGGTACGGTTACACAAGATACCACGCGATTCGCAATCAGCCTGAATCTGGGCATTTATTTCGGGCGAATCGGTGCAGGCAAATACCAGGAATAAGCCTTCGATGTGTTGGGGCTGATAGGCTTCGTGCAGGCACTGAACAGTCGGGTTTGATTCAATTTCAGCAGCTATTTCAGGAGCTATCACGCGAATGTTAGAACTGTAGCGCACCAGGCTTTTCAATTTTTGAGCAGCTACCTGGCCACCGCCAATCAGGCCAATTTGTTTACCGGCCAGGTTTAATGAGATGGGTAAGAAAGACATGGTTGTAGGACATTAATGCCCGCTTTGAGGGCAGGGATAAATTCGTTGTTTATAGTTTCGTTTTGGGCAGCAATCCGGAAATGGCCGGGCCCGAGTCCGCGGAAATTTGAGGCATCGCGGATCAGGAAGCCGTGCTTTTCCAGCAACTCTGTTTTCAACTCGGCTGCCGTTGCCTGCTGCAATTCGCACAGAAAATAATTGGTGAGCGAGGGGAATACCCTTAATCCGGGAACCTGCGCCAGCTCCGCTTGCAGGCGTTTGGACTCGTTTAAGCGCTGGCGAAGTGCAGCGGTTGGCTTTTCGGGCAAATCCAGAATATACTCACCTGCTTCTATGGCCAGGGCATTCACTGCCCAAGGCATGTGACAGGCCTGAAGCCGTTGAATAATAGAAGGATGCGCCAGCAGGTAACCAATTCGGATGCCGGGAATGGCAAACAGCTTGGTGAAGGATTTAATCACCACGAGGTTGGGATACCGACTAACCAAGGGAGCCACACTTTTGGCACCCTCATAAAGGTCGATGTAAGCCTCGTCAACCACCAGCAAGCGTTGGGGGTTTTGTTCCAGGAAAGCAATCAACTCTTGCGGACTGCGATAACGACCATCGGGATTATTCGGGTTGCCTATCCACACCAGATCTGCCAGTGTGTTGCTGTTGAGTGCATTCAGCTCGTCCACAAATACCAATTGATGTTGGTAGAGCGTGCAGGCATCTTCGTATTCGGCAAAAGCCGGTGTGCGAATAGCCGAGCATTGCTGCTGAAAGGAATGGGCCAGCAGGTAAAAGGCCTCCGTTGAGCCGTTGGTAACCAGCACATGTTCCGGGCTTATATTGAATGTGGCTGCCAGTTTCTCGCGCAAGAGCCGGCACTCGGGATCCGGGTAATTGCGAATGGCCGGTAGCTGCGTTTGCAGATAGTCCAGCAAGCCGTCGGTTTGCGGATTATCGAACACATTGGTGCTGAAATCAGCTTTCAGCAAGTGTTGTATTCCTTGTAGGTTGTTACCGTGTCCGTTTATCATGTTCGTAATGCTTTCATTGTTTCATTCAGTTGTTGTACAAGCGCCTCCGGATCAGAAAAAACAAGCGGGTAATGGAGTCGGGGACGAGATACAATGTGTACCGCGATGCCCAATTCCTGTGCTGCCTGGCATTTCTCGAGCAGCCCGCCGGCTTCGCCCGATTCTTTGCTTACCAGCTGGGTAATTTCGTATTCTTCCATCAAGGCCCGGTTGGTTTCCAGGCGCATGCGCCCTTTCATGGCAATGAGCTGGTGAGCCAGTAGTCCGGCAGCTTGGCACTCGTCTAGACTTTTGCTTACGGCCAATACTCGGGCAATGATTCGCTCGCGTAGATCCGGGCAAAAGCGATGCACATTCTTGGACCCAATGGTGAGCAGAATGTTGCCGCTGGTTTGCTTTAGCGCTTCAATCAGCTGGTCGTAATCGGGATAATAACGGGCGCCGGGTATTTGAACTTGTCCCCGTTCAAAACGCAGGTAAGGGCGTTTCAAACGCGCACAAACCGCCATGGCCTGGACTGAAACAAGTTCAGCAAAAGGGTGACTGGCATCAACGACCACCGAAATGACTTTGTCGGTCAGTAGTTGCTCCATGTCGCTTTCGCTCAGCTGTTGTTCAATGACCTCACAATTTTGCAGCGGCGCCAATTGCGAGCCGTAGGCTGTGGTGGTACTAATCAGCACCCGATGGCCCTCGCGCCGAAACTGTTCTGCAAGCTTGTTGGCATCGCTTGTTCCTCCGATAATCCAAATCATAAGCGATATCCCCGAATGGTCACCATTTTTCCGTTGATGACCTGCGTTTGTGAGTTCCCGATAATTACGGTGGTCAGCATGTCCACATCGGCATTTTTGAGTTTGCCCAATGTGGTCAGAACCACCTGTTGGCCTTCGCGCATGGCTTGTTTTACGATTCCCACCGGTGTTTCCGGCTTCTGGTATTGCAGCAAAATGTCAACGGCTGTATCCAGCTGTTTAATACGGGTTTTGCTGCGCGGGTTGTACAGGGCAACGGCAAAGTCGCCTTCTCCTGCCGCCCGGATTCGCTTCATGATCAGTTCCCAGGGCGTTAGCAGGTCACTTAGGCTGAGAGTGACAAAATCGTTCATCAGCGGTGCTCCGAGCAGGGATGCTGCTGAGGTAGCTGCACTGATCCCCGGAATGATGTCGACCGGTACTTCGGATTGGCGTTCGGCGACAATCTCGAGCATAATTCCGGCCATTCCGTAAATCCCGGCGTCGCCACTGCTGATCAGGCTCACCACATTTCCGGCTTCGGACAGTTCCAGCACTTCTACGCACCGATCCACCTCTTTTTTCATGCCCGACGAAGCAAATTGTTTCTCGGGAAAAAGCGTTTTAGTCAACTCGATGTACGTTTTATAGCCTGCAATAATGTCGCTCTGTTCAAGCGCCTGCAGGGCTCGCGGACAAATGTAGTCCTTATCGCCGGGGCCGGTGCCCACTAGTATTATTTTTCCTTGCATTGGTGTTGTTTTGTTTCAAATACAGATAATGTCATTCCTGTTTGCCGGGCTTTTTGAAGCAGAAAGCTTCCTTCTTTTCCGCCAGCCAGGTAGGCGGTCGGGCTGCTAACCGACCGAACGCCGGTAATCTTTTTGACAAAGTCGGAGCCTTCAAACAAATGCTCGACTGTTTGCAGCACCTGGGCCTCGTAAAATTTTGTGTCGCAGTTCAGTTTCATAGCCGCTTCCAGAATAGCCGGTTCCGAACTTTTCAGGCCGATGGAGCAAACAGCAGCAACACTGCGTTTGTCCAGTTGCAACTGCTCCAATTGTTGTTCTATGAAAGCCCAAAGCTCCTCGGGCGAGCTGTCCTTTTTGCAGCCAATGCCCAAATAGATGTTTCGGGGAATGAGTTGAACTGCGGGTAAATCAGCCGGAACAGTCGTTCGGTTGGAGACGATAATCCGTGCTGCTGGCTTGTCCGAAATTTTCGGAAGTTCGACTGCTCCCAGCCAGTTGTCCGGATCGCAAAGCTCAACCGCTTGGCGGTTCACCAGGGAAGCGGTCACCACTTTGGCATCTTCCATGGAAGAAATGACCAGCCCGCCCTGTTGCGCCAACAAATCTACCGATGGCAATTGGTTGACATCCGAAGCGGTGGTGATTACCGGATTGGCTCCAATTAAGTTGGCGAGTCGGTTGGTTAATGCATTTGCTCCACCCAGGTGCCCGCTTAGCAGGCTAATGGCGTGTTTGCCGGCATCGTCGAGCACAACCACCGCCGGATCGCTCGTCTTGTCCTGAATCCAGGGTGCAATGCTGCGCACCACAATTCCGGCAGCCATAATGAAGATCAGGCTGTCGTAGTTCAGAAACAGTTGTTGGCATAACTGGCTAAGCTTTCCTTCAATCGGACGAAACCCCTCGGCTTTCCATTTGGCCAGGGTAAAGCAATCGGCTTCCGGAAAATGCTGTTTGATTTCCCGAGCCAGTTGATTGCCCTGTAAACTGATGGAGATGATGGCGACAGACTGCTTCATAGCCGAACTTTAATTCGAAGGATGTTCGTTATTCCCTTTGCGGTACTCGTGCGTGAAATGCGAGGCATAGAGTAGTGAGTTCTCAAACTCATCGCCCAGGAAATCGCCCACCAAAATCATAGCCGTTTTGGTGATGTTTTCGTCCTTTACCTTTTGTGCAATATCGGCCAGCATCCCTTTTACAATCTTCTGGTCGGGCCAACTGGCACGCTGAATGACTGCCACAGGCGTATGTAGTGGATAGTGCTTGGTTAGTTTTTCCACCAATTTCGAAATCATGCCGACCGACAGAAAAATCGACATCGAAGCACGATGGCTGGCCAGTAACTCGATTTTCTCGAGATCGGGCACCGGCGTGCGACCTTCCATGCGGGTGCAAATAACGGTTTGCGAAATGCCGGGAACCGTAAATTCGCGTTGCAGGGCAGCAGCCGAAGCCACAAACGAGCTAACGCCGGGAATTACCCGATGCGGAATGCCCAGCTTGTCGAGTTCTTCAATTTGCTCGCGAATACTTCCGTAGATCGATGGATCGCCGGTATGGACCCGGGCAACCGTTTGGCCTTTTTCAGTGGCTTCTCGCATGGTATCGATGATGCTTTTCAGGTCCATCGTGGCGCTGTTGTACACTTTGGCATCGGCTCTACGATCTTTAATTACAGCTTCGGGTACCAGCGAGCCGGCGTATATAATCACATCGGCATGGCGCACTGCTTTTTGTCCTTTAATGGTGATGAGTTCCGGATCGCCCGGCCCTGCACCTATAAAAATTACTTCTGACATTGTTTTTCGTTTGCGTTTTTAAGTAGAATGGCCGTTGAAAAATAGGGGACCTTCTCCTGTAGTATCGAGATGTCGGTGTAGCATTTCTGACTGGGTTTCCCGGCATCGGTCATCAGCGTAAATTGGTAGTCGGTTTGCTCGGACAAGTAGTTGAAAAGCTCCTGGTGATAGGCTGAAACTTTCATGCAAACCACCGCTTCTGCCGTCTGCATGATTGTTTTAGCAGCCTCATCAAAAGAGCAAATCACGGCTAATTTATCTTCGCCCTTCACCAGTGGCTGCGAAAGCAAACTGCTGATGGCTGAAAAGGAGTAGATGCCCGGCACAGTTTCCACCCGAAACTCGTGGGGTAAATAATCCAGAATGTAGCTGTAGGTACTGTAAAGCATGGGGTCGCCCAGCGTGAGAAAAGCCACATTTTGCCCTTTGCGCAGGTGCCCCTGGATGAGCTCCGCATTTTCGCGGCGCGCTACCCGGCGTGTTTCCAGATCCGGAGACATGGAAAAGCCCATGGCCACGGTGCTGGCTTTGGTCGACAGGTGTGGCCTGACGATTTCCAGCGCTGTACTGGACTGGCCTTTCGAATTGGGCACACAAATCAGGTCGGCATTCTGCAATACTTTCACTGCTTTCAGGGTCAACAAATCCGGATCGCCCGGCCCCAAGCCAATTCCGTAAAGAGTTCCGTTGGTTGTATTCATTTTGATTTTGATTTTGTCGCTGCAAACAGGAAGATCGGATTTTGAGCTTTCAACATCGCTACGGCCGATTGCGTATCGACTTTGCTAATGGCAACCTGGCTCAGCTCAAAGGACCATCCTTTGCTTTTGAAATAGGTATACGCCCGCAGCATGGTGTCGATCACAATTGCTGTTAAAACGACGACGCTGTTTGCCGGAGCATTTGTATCGATTAAATCGAGAATCTGTTCCACCTGGCCACCGCTGCCACCAATAAAATATTTGTTGATGGTTTCCAGCTTTTCCATGCCAAGTGGAGCTTCAGATTCAATTATTTCGAGATTGGAAACACCGTGTTTCTCGGCATTCAGTTTGATCAGCTCAACCGCTTCGGACTTTCGTTCCAAAGCAATTACTTGCCCTTCGCTTAGTCGGAGCGCCGCTTCAATGGAAACAGAACCGGTGCCGGCACCAACATCCATCAAGCGATCATTGGGCTGCAGCTCCAGTTTGCTTAAAACTAGTGTCCTCACTTCTTCCTTGGTCATGGGCACGGAGCTCCGTATGAATGCAGAATCTTTCATGGGTGTTGGATCGGTTTTGTATTTGTTACTCCTTCAATAATGACGGCACACAGCGAGAAAGAGAAATCTTGTTGGAGCACTTGCTCTGCCGTTGCCGTTATAATTTGCTCGTTGGGATAGGAGAGGCGGTTGCCAATGTGCATCGTTGCCTGGCTGTGACCACTGTCGACCAGTATTCCGGCAATTGTTTTCCAGTTATTCTGACGATCGGTTAGCAGGAATACCGATTCGTATTCGGTTAGCTTGCTCAGGAATTGCGTTGTTGTGCCGTGCAGGGATGCTTTAAAGGCATTCTCGTAGCCCAAGCCAAGCTTGGCATATAAATATTGAAAGGAACTGATGCCGGGGATGCAGCGAATAGTCCGGTTGGTGATTGCTTGCTGCAAAAACCGACGGAGCGAGTGGAAACCAGTGTCACCTGAAACCAGCACAACGATTTTTTCTTCCTGGCGATGAGCCAAATCCTGTTTGAGCTGCTCCAGTTTTCCCGTGAACAGCAACTCGGCTTTGGCATAACTTCGAAAGGTTTCCAGTTGGCGGCGTGCCCCAACAAGCAGATCTGCTGCTTTCACTTCCAGGTGAACAGCTCGGAGAATGTAATCAGGATGCCCCGGGCCAATTCCGCAAATGCAAAGTTCCTTCATGTTACTCATTTTTCCACTGTTTTAATTTTTTCATTGCTTTTTGCGTACAGCCCAACAGGCCTTGCTTTTGCGATAGCAAAATGACTTCGACCGCCAGCTCGCCGAATACACGTTGCTCCGTCCGGGCTTTGATTCGTTCCGAAAATACGGTCCAAAATTCCGGATCATCGATAAAATCGAGCGCCTCCTCGGTGGTGTTGGCTTGCATAATCTTTGAAAAGGCTTCGGGACTTTGGCTGAACCGAAAATAGTGCGCTGCCAGGATCTCATTACGGGCGTCGGCTACCTTGCTGTGCGTCTGGAAAATACCGCCAGCTATCTTCACCAATTTGCCAAGGTGGCCTATCAATACCAGCTGCTTAAAATCACGGGCAACGGCCTGTTCGAGCATAAAACCGATGTAATTGCTGGTAACCACAACCTGTGCTTCATTTACCGGCAGATTCGCACTCGAAAAGGCGGTGCTGTAATTTCCCGGACTGAAAATAGCCTTGTTCCAGCCCAATGCTTTCAGTTGATCCAGCTTCAGAACCAGCGAGTCTTTCAAAGCCTCTTCGGACATGGGCCGGACAATACCCGTTGTGCCCAAAACCGATAACCCACCAACAATTCCAAAACTTGGGTTGAAGGTTTTCCGGGCCAGTTCTTCCCCTTTTGGAATGCTGATTTCTACGGTAACTGCCAGGTTGGGAGGCAGCACATCGGCCACCGACTCTCGGATCATTTTTAAGGGCACGGGGTTGATGGCTGCTTCGCCGGGAGCAATGGCCAGTCCCGGTTTGGTTACCCGACCGACTCCGTTTCCTCCGATAATTTTAACGCCTTGGTGAGTGCCCGACCAAATCCGCGCCACGATCTCCGCACCATGGGTAATGTCCGGATCATCTCCGGCATCTTTAATTGTCGTCGCGAATCCTTGTCCGGGCGAAAACGAAGCTTTCTCGATTTCGAGCCAAACTTCGTCCTCGTTGGGCAATTTCACCCCAACTTCGTGCAGGCTTTGCTGATGCACCAGCATCCAGGCAGCAGCTTTTGCTACCGCCGCCGCGCAAGTTCCCGTGGTTAATCCGTTTCGCAGTGTTCGTTGTTCTGGCATCTCCGGCTTTCGCTAATTTCGTTTAGTCAGTTCGTACAAGAGGGCATTCAACATGGCTATCCCCACGGTACTGCCGCCTTTCCGGCCACGAATCAAGAGGTAGGGAAGTCCTGATTCCTTCAACATTTGCTTCGATTCGGCTGCGCCAACAAAGCCCACCGGAACACCAATCACGAGGTCGGGTTCGATGAGCCCTTCAGCATACAACTCGCACAAACGAACAAGCGCTGTTGGTGCATTGCCGATCACAAAAATGCGAAAGCGTTCGTCCTGTGCCGCCTTGTTAATTCCACAAATAGAGCGGGTAATTCCCCGGGCTTTGGCTTCTGCAACAACCCCCTCGTCGTGCACAAAACAGTGCAGTTCGCAGCCCAGCTTTCGCAAAGAAGGTTTGCTCACTCCGGCCACAATCATGCTGGTGTCAGCATAAATGCGACACGATTGCTGCAAGGCGTTTTTTGCCAGTTCGACCGCATCAGGATGGGCTTCGAACAGGTGCGCGTATTCAAAATCGGCCGTGGTGTGAATGACCCGCTTCACAATGGAAGCGTACTGCTCCGGGATATGGAGGTGCGAAAGCTCGCGCGAAATAATTTCCATGCTGTCGCTTTCAATTCCCATGGGGTTTAAATTGACGTAGTTGCTTTTTTCCATAGCGTACAAATGGCGTTTAGAAATTCGAAATTGGAGTAAAAGTGCACGTGGGCATAGGCCGCCAGGCAATTTTCGCGTTGCAGGCCACATTCCCATTCGTTCGATCGCTTTGGTTTCCGTATATGGTATGTTTCCATGTAGTTCTTTGGGGATTCTTTTTGTACAAGTTGCGATCGGTGAAACTCATGGCAGGGGGTTATGGTGTCGGCGTAGTTGATTTGCGCATAGCCAAATCGTTGCAACCGGGTGGTCATTTGCACCGAAACATTGAAAACACCACACATGGGCGTCTCCTCATTTTCCAGTGAAATAATGCTGTCGGTCAAGTACATTAGTCCGCCGCACTCTGCATAAACCGGCATGCCCGAATCTATTTTTTGCTTGATCTCCTGCATCAGCACTTTGTTCTGCTGCAATTCTGTCGTGAATACTTCCGGATAGCCACCGCCCAGGTATAAACAATTACAGGCGGCGGGCAAACAGGGATCATTTAGCGGGCTGAAATAATGCAGCGTGGCTCCCAGTTTTTCCAGTAATTCCAGGTTGTCCTGGTAATAAAAACTGAAGGCTTTGTCCCTGGCCACTCCGATGTGCAGATCAGACAAATCAAGATCCGGAAGTTCAATTGGAGCAAGTGAAGGTTGCTCAATTTCAGTCGCTTTTAACAGCGCCTGAATATCGATGGTTTCTTCCAGCGTTTGCCGGAGAAGCTCGATTTTATCCGGAAGCGTGTCTACCTCATCAGCCTGGATCAATCCCAGGTGGCGGCTTTTGAGTCCAATTTCCTTACGGGTTGGCAGGTAGCCAATGCAGGTTAGGCCGGTTTCCTCTTCAATCAATGTTTGAAGGAATTCAAATTGCATTTCGGAGGACACGTGATTCAAAATCACCCCGCGTACGTTCGACGGATTTTTAAGCTCGGCAAATCCTTTGATAATGGCGATGACTGACTGGTAAAGCCCTTTGCAATTGACAACAAGCACAACCGGCAAATTCAGCTTTTGCGCCATTTCCCAGGTCGAACCTGAACCCTCTTTTCCCAACCCATCGTACATGCCCATGACACCTTCAACCACAGCAATGTCGCTATCGGCCGAGTGTTTTTGAAAAAGGTGCTGCAGGCTTTGGTCATTCAATAAAAAGCTATCGAGGTTGTACGATGGCACTCCGGTTACGCGTCGGTGAAAGGCCGGATCGATATAGTCGGGACCGGTTTTAAATGGCGCAACTTGCATTCCTTTCGATTGCAGTAAAGCCATCAGTCCAATGGTGACTGTTGTCTTTCCGCATCCACTGTTTGTGCCAGCTACTATAAATCCGTGCATAATTTTTTTGTTAGTCTGTTTACTAATTCTGTTTCGTTTCCGGGAAGCTCATCTGCTGCCAATGCAGGTTGGTACATTCGGGCCAGCTTAACCAGTAATGGCTGTTCCAAACCTGCTTCGGCCAGCGCTTCGGCATTGCCGAACACCTGTTTGGGCGAGCCCATGTCGAGTACCCGACCTTCTTTGAGTAGAACAACCAGATCGGCCCAGGCGTATGCCTGATTCACATCATGGGTTGAAATGAGCAGTGTTTTACCATTTTTGTTTTGGGCTTCCAACAGCTCAAAAGTCAAGCGGGCATTTTGCGGATCGAGGTTCGAGGCCGGTTCATCGCAAACAATCAGCTCCGGCTCCATGGATAAGATCGAGGCCAGGCAAATCCGTTTCTTTTGTCCTGAGCTCAGTTGATGTGGCGAATGATGCTTCAGCTCCTGCAAATCGAAGTAATCCAGGTAATTTTCAACCTGCTCACGAATCCACTTTTTATCTGTATGCAAATTGCTGAGCCCAAAGGCGACTTCCTCGTAAACCGATGGAGCCACCAACTGGTTATCGCTTTCCTGAAATACAATGCCCACGTTTTGCCGCAACTCCTGCAAAGCTTTCCGGTTGTATCGGTATTGTTTTCCCCGATAGTGGAGTTCACCATTCGTGGGTTTGTAAATTCCATTCAACAAAAGCAGAAGCGTTGATTTTCCTGCGCCATTGGCACCCATCAACGCAATTTTTCTACCCTCGGGAAGCGCCAGGTCAACTTCGGTTAACGCTTGCTTTCCTGTCGGATAGCGATAGCTTACTGCTTTTAATTCAATTAGATTACCAGCCATAATTGCAGCAAATAAGAAGGAGCAAGGTTGCAGCAGAAACAAAGCTTGCCGGTATTATCAACTGTGACGGAACAAACTGTCTTTCATTTTGCAGAAAGCAATAATTTTCTCCGGCACAACGTGCTTGCATAGCCGTTTCAAGCAGTTTGGCGTTCTGCATCGACTGATGAAATACAGCAGCCATTAAGCCAGCAAAAAGCGGAATCCGTTTCCCATTTCCGGAATAGCCCAAACGGCATTTTTGAGCCCGATACATCTCGAAACTCGTATGGCGAAGGTTTTCTATAAACTTGAATGTGATCACGAATAAATCGATGAACAAAGCCGGAATCCGGCACTTTCTCATCAGTTCTGCTATTTCTGAAATCGTGTTCGTCAGTAAAATGAAATATAGAATACTGATGAGGGCTAAACTTCGACTGAGTAGCAAGCTTGCCAGTTGTAATCCGTCCGTTGAAAGGCCAATTGGCAATTGCGCGATAGTGATGAACGCTTTCTGAGCAGGAATTTCCAGTACAATCACGAAACATCCAATTAGGATGAATGCGACAGGAATCCGGTACAGGCGAGTTAAGTTTGACATACCGACACGACTAATCTCTAACAGACAGATATTGACTAACGCAAACATTGCCCAATTGAAATAGACAGAGCTGGATACCAAGGCCAAAACCATTGCCGGAGCCCAATAAAGAGCCCGGACGGCAGGCGACAGCTGCTGCAAGCGATGATTGTGTTTATAGATTTCTGTAATCCACATTAAGCTTTCTTTTTGCTTTGCTTCCAAACGAAATAAGCAACAACACTGAGTCCGATTATAGCCTGAAGAGCAAACAATACAGGCTCAGCCCATGGTTGTTTAAACTCAATTAAGTGCTTCGCCCATGGCTGATACTGGGGGGCTATTTGCTGAATCAGTTCAACAGAACGATCGTCGGTTCCCGCGAAATTGGGGAACAGATCAGTTGCTAAAAATTGGATTAGCATAACCAGCAGACAACCGCTAAGCAGGTATATGACTGTTTTTCGTCTCATAAAGATTCGGATTGAGTTCTTGAATTTCTGCTTTATTTGTTCGTTGTATGTACTGAAAGGCCAGTACCGTAAAAACGGCTTCAATAACAGCTAACGGTAATTGGGTTACGGCAAAAATGGATAGAAACTTGATCAGGTTGCTACTAAATGCTGCCGTTGATTCAGCAAATGCGACCGCCAGTTGGGCCGACGTGCAGCTGTAAATAACCAGGTTTGATACGAATGAGGCCCCACCAACAGCAAGCCATTGCGGAGCTTTTATAACTTTCAGAAAACGGAAAGCCCACACCGCCGAAAAAGCGCCACAAACGGCCATTGAGAAACCATTTGCTCCAAGCGTAGTCAATCCGCCATGAGCGAGAAGCAGGGCTTGAAACAGCAACACGATTAAGGCAACGACCGACATGCTTGACGCTCCAAATAGCAGGGCACCCAGCGCAATACCGGTTAAATGTGAACTGCTTCCGGCGACCGATGGCAACTTCAGCGAGCTCAAAATAAAAACATAGGCAGCTATTGCTGCAAAAAGCAACTTGGCGTTGGGGTATTCGCTAATGGTTTGCTTGAGCCTGGAAAAGCCGGCGATGAGAACCGCCAGGTAAACGGCCCACCAGGCAATGCACCACGAAGCAGGAAGAAAGCCTTCAGCAATATGCATGCTGTTGGCCACTCCCGGCAATAAAAGACCGAGCCCTAGATAGGCCTGTTTTTTCTTACTCATCAGGCAATCTCCTGCACTTTTCGGTACATGATTTCAGCCATCAGCGGCTCACGGCCAATGGGCTTGCCAAAGTGAAAATCCAGTTGTGGGTATTTTACTTTCAGCTGCGTCAGAATTTCAGGAATATCTTCTTTAATGTGATTCCCGTTTAAGAGGAAGTAGGGGATAACAACGACCCGGTTGACATCGGATTGAGCGATTTCTGCAACAACTTCTTCCAATGATGGAGCAGCCAGCTCCATATGAGCACCAAAAACGTTTTGCCCATCCATTTTTTCTTTCAACAAGGCTACAATGTAATTGAAATCTTCAACTGCCTGAGTTGATTTACTACCGTGTCCGAGGATAATAACCGCTTGCTTTTGCATTTTTTGATCGATTTAAATTTGAGAAACTCATCAAAAGCAATGCTTGGGGAAACCGGATAAAGCGCCTGCGATCCTGCATGGCTATATACAACGAAACAAAATGAAATCCAACGAATGGGTGCCATTTGCTTTTATTCCCGAAAGCATTGTAATACTACTTGGCAGGTCTTCTGGCTCGTCCGTTTTTCGAGGCCTTCCCATCCTTTATTGTCGGACAGTGGCAAAAGTGTTCTCGAAAACTGTTTTTGGACTTACAGCTGCGGGCACAGCTCCGGAATTTTCAATAATTGAAGCACCGGATTCCCATATTAAGGTTTCTCCTGTAGAGGAAGAAATCCACCAATTGGAGACAAATCTATATAAAAAACGGGTTGGCAACGTGTATTAATGCAATTATTTTATTGTTTATAATAAGATGCGGATATCTAAAATAGCTACTATTTAATTGATAATTAAACGAAACAATCAGTTGTCTAATACATATTCTAATCAATTAGGATGTAGGTACCTGAAACTGCAATTGATTGGGCGGTAGGTTAAATATCATCTATTAACCTGTGTAGCCTTTCCCCTTTTTAAGAAGATTGGTTAAAATAGTCCAACTTGATTTGAATCTGGTATTTTCGTGATTGGGGTACCTTTAGCCAGTTTAGCAACGGTTCAAGCGTAGTGAAAACCTGGTATTTGGAGGAGTGTTTGTAATTTCGAACAAATTGAACGGTTTTGCTTAAATGTGCATTCGGTGAAAGGATTGCGAATTTCTGTAGTCTGTGGTCCAATTGATCGTAAACAAAATTGCTCAGATCTGCGATTTCATCAGAATCCAGTTCAATTATTGCCTTTCGAATGTCGATCAGGACAAAATAGTCTTCTCGTAAAAAGGGGATCGCGTTAATTTCCGTAATTATTCGTCCAATAGTTTCTTTGTTGAGCAGATTGCGATGAGAAATAATCATTAATCGCAGAATGGTTTTTATTTCATCTATGTTCAGGTATACTGTGTCTGCAGTTTCCGAGTCTACTTAAAATTCAATATTCTTGAATGCCGGATTCGAAGAAGTTTTGCCATGCGCCTTTTGGGTGTGATGAACGTGACCTTATTCACGACTGACCTGACCAATGATTTGGTGACGCTGGAAGCCCTGCCTAAATCGGATTTGCTGGAATTACTCCGGGATCTGATCGTGCAGGCGCGATTAAAGAATCGAATTTTCGAAATCAATTAACATTTTAAGCGATGAAAAAACAGTATTTCAACGACATTTTGATTGTCAGTTTTGTACTTCTTCTTTTAGGCGGATGTTCAAAAGAAGAAACAGAAACGAATGGTAAAGAGGGCATTGTTCAAGTTGAGCTCGCCTTCTCTGAGAATTATGCATCCTATTCCTGGACGATGGGCTTCCAGCTTGTTTCCAGCAGTAACAATGTCTCCCTTTCGGGGCATAACTGGGATGAGAATACCCGGCCGGAAGAATTTGCAAGCTGGTTAACAGTGACAGATGACGTTATAAACTCCGGGCAGTATCAGTTGAAAACCATTGATAAAGTGTCAGCAGTTACCCTAAACGGAACCGCAGAACTGCGGGATGATGCAGAAAGCCTGGCGCCCTTAACGGTAACAGCAAGGATTTATGTTGATGGTGAACTGATTAAAATGGAATCCGCGTCATTCGAGCCGGGTGGCTTCAGTTACCTGACAGTTATTGTGAGTAATGAGGATTTTTAAGATGTGGCTGGTTCAGGTGATTTTAGCGTCTGATTCGTGGATCTCCCTTGTCCGGGCCAATTACCCACCAAAAATACCAGATACACAAGCCGATTGCTATAAAATAGCCTTTAAAGGTATGGGTTCCCATGGCGGTCATAATCTCGATAAAAGAGACCCACATTAATCTGCAAAAGACAAGTAATTTCATATATGTAAGTTACTGTTTATTGGGGTTTTGTGTAATGTATTTGTGTTGGATATCTGTGTATTAATATATATAATTAAGGTTAACTATGAGGCCCTTTCGTCTTCTGCTCAGCTTCCCTTTTTGGGGAGAATTGTTCTGCAGCCCTCATCCTGGCATGTTCAGGGTGGGGGCTGCTTTGTATTGGTTGCCGGCACCGTAGAATCCGCCTCTCTCGTGTGAGCATTTATGATTACGTGAAGTCTTATTGAGTCTTGTTTGGAACTGGTTCTTTCCTGAATTTTTTCCTGTTCTCAGCTGATTGACCGTTCGCAAAAATCATACGCAAGGTGCATCCTCAAAATTTGCACTGCCTGGCGATTGAAAGGATTTTCCCGGCATATACTCATTCCAACAAATTGGAACTCTGCGTTATTCCAGTTGCTCCTTGCAATTGCATTTTGCGGGTGCTGTACCAGCCTATCATTTTTTTAACTTCAAATTCAATCATTATGAAAACGTTCAAGAAAAATTACATCGGTAAAGGAACTCAAGTTGAAAACTTCGACATCGTGAGGATCTCGGTAAAGAAATCGGAACTGGACAAGTGCTCCCACGAGTACGAAGGCGAAACTTACGTCACTTTTGAAGTGGCTCGTATGCAACAACCCGACAAATACGGGAAGACCCACACCTGTTATTACCAGTCCAGAGAAGAGGAGGCAGCAGAAGTCCCTCAGAAGACTTCGAAAACGAAGAACTCCTAAAAAGAGAAAGCTTCCTGACAGATAGGCCCGAAAAGCCCTTTTCCTATTTTAGATATTTTTATTCTATTTTTGTATTGGAACAAATGGTAAACAGCCTGTTGTGAGATTTTATAGTCCATCGCAGGCTGCTTTAGTGTTTGCCAACCAGAACAATTTATGGAGATTCTATTCGAAAGGGGAGCTCTTGGTACTGTTACAGGACGATCACTTTTAGAAGTCAACGCTAAATCTTAGGATTGCGGCATGACTCTCTAGCTGCACAATTTTTTGTTGCATATCCAGTGCCATTTCCGAGTTCGGAAGTGGCACTTAATTACGCTTCTGATAATTTAAGTAAAATTGTTCTTCTCATTATTTCTTTAAATTAGCGCTGATTTGGTTCCAGACCGAAAATTATGCAGACGAATCTAAACGAAAACCGACTAATCGATCGACTGAAGAGGGGCGATGCAATTGCTTTTGATACCCTTTTTAAGATTTATGGGCCCAAATTATATTCGTTTGCATTGAAATACCTGAGATCAGAAAGCGAGTCGGAAGAATTGGTACAGGTGGTTTTTGTGAAAATATGGGAAAATCGGAAAGCTTTGAAAACAGACCTGTCGTTCAAATCTTACCTCTTCACAATTGCCTTGAACCAGATCCGAAAATACTTCAATAAACGCGCAATCACTCTAAATTACCTCAATCAGCTCAGCGGTGAAGATTTTGAATCGAACAAGACGGTGGATTCAATCGATTATGCTTCTCTTTTGAAAAGGGTAGATGAAATCGTCGACGGATTTCCGGAGCGCAAAAAGCTGATCTTCCAAAAAAGCAGAAAAGAAGGTAAATCTTCGAAAGAAATAGCGGCCGAATTGGAAATCACGGCTGGTGCAGTCGACAATCAAATTTCGGAATCGTTGAAGATCATTCGTGAGGTGCTTAAAAAAGAAGATTTGGTCCTTCTTTTATTTTTGGCCTTATTCCTATAAAAAAAATAGCTCTTTTTGTTGATAATGAGCTTTTTGGTTTTCTTTTTTATTTTTTTTCAATTTGACCCATGAGATTTTTCTACCTCACGGATATAACATATAGAATGGGAGAACAAGAATATCCTAAAAACACAGGATTATATGGATGACGATTTAAAAAGATTATTACAGAAATACCAAACCGGTAGAATTGCACTGAAAGAAGAACTACGGTTGTCGAGGAGGTTAGCAGATCACCTTGATCAGGAAGCTGGTCATCTTTTAAGTAATGATATTCATGATCATTTTGAAAACTCAGAAGAGGAAATAGAAGACTTGAGTAATGTTTTATCCGAGATTCATCATCGCATCAATATAAACCAATCAGCGGAAAACGCAAAAAAGGTTCATCTGTTTTATCAGGTCATTTCCAAAGTCGCTGCTGTCCTGTTCATCCCGGTTTTGTTGCTTGCTGTTTACCAGTGGTTCAATTCCGGGAGTCATATTGACGGGGATGCATTGGTCGAAATTGTTGCACCAAAGGGAGCGCGAATCACCTTTCAACTTCCTGATGGTACTTGTGGTACATTAAACTCTATGTCAAGTTTGAGCTACTCCCCATCGTTTTCAAACAATCGCAATGTTGTTCTTTCCGGTGAAGCCTATTTTGATGTAGCGAAGGACAAAAACCATCCATTTACCATATCCGCCAACGACAATGAGGTTAAAGTAGTCGGGACAAAATTCTCCTTATCTGCTTATCCTGAGGACAAGGTAACTGAGCTGGTTTTGGAGGAGGGAAAAGTTTTGTTTACGCCATCCCATTCAAACAAGTCGATAGATATCATTCCTGGGCAAAGACTTGTGTGCTCCAATCGCGGGGTTGAACAGTCAAAAGTTGAAACCTGGAAGTACACGGCATGGAAAGATGGTAAGCTCGTGTTTCGGAACGACTCAATGAGCGAGCTTGCCCGTCGTATATCAAGATGGTATAATGTTGATGTTCAGGTCGCTGATCAAGGTTTGGAAGCATATGTATTCCGGGGCGTGTTTGAAAATGATTCGTTGGAAGAGGTTTTACGATTGCTTAAGTTAACCTCACCTATTAATTACCGGATAGTAGACAGGCACCCAAAAACAGACGGAAGTTTTAGCCGAAAACGAGTAATAATAACTAAAAATAACAACTAGCAATATGCATAAAAATTGCAAAAGCCCTTAACAGAAAAAAACAGGCGGGCGCTCCACCGCACACCTGTTTAAACGTGTTAAATATCACTGTAGTTAATAATTTAACGGTCTAAATTTATGAAAAAAAAGTCAGAATCCCGGGCATGGGAAGGCTATGCCCTAAAAAAATGCTTCAAGATTATGAAGGTCTTTTTGTTTATCCTATTTCTGAGTATAGGGCAGCTCCTGGCAGTCGACTCTTACTCACAAAGAACAAAGCTCTCACTTGAACTAAACCATACCGAGTTGCTGCGCGTTCTCGATGAGATTGAAAATCAAACAGATTTCTACTTCCTTTTTAATGAAAAACTGATAGATGTTGATCGGAAGGTCAGTATCAGTGCGAAAGATCAGGATATTCAAACGATTCTTAATCATATATTTGATGATACGAATGTCGATTACCAGGTTGTTGATCGGAAAATCGTTTTGTCTCCCAAAGATGTTTATGAAATTCAGGCGAATAAGGATGTGAAGGGATCGGTTAAAAATTCTGAAGGGGATCCGATCACGGGGGTGACTATTGCCGTAAAAGGAACAACCAGAGGAACGATTACTGATGCCGATGGAAATTTTACACTTGGTGGTGTTAGTCCCGAAACGACGTTGGTTTTTTCATTCGTCGGCATGGAGTCGCAGGAAGTACTTGTCGGTTCCGAAACCGTATTTAATATTGTTATGAAGGAAAGTGCTATTGGGCTGGAAGAAGTTGTTGCCATTGGTTATGGAACAGTGAAAAAGGCAGACCTGACAGGTGCGGTATCAGTTGTAAAAGCGGACGATTTTAAAAACGTAACAGCCTTAAACGTCGGTGATGCAATTCAAGGTTTGGTTGCCGGTGTAAATATTCGTTCAAGTGGTGGCGTCGGAAGTGAACCAACGGTGGAAATTCGCGGTTTAGGTAACTTCACGAACAACAATCCACTTTACATTATCGACGGTTTACCAACTTCAGGTAACCGCGACTTCAACGTCAACGATATTGAGTCTATTCAAGTACTGAAAGATGCTTCTGCTGCTGCAATCTACGGTTCGCGTGCAGCGAACGGTGTGATTATTATCGAGACTAAAAAAGGTTCGGCAGGTGAGATGAAGGTAAACTACACCGGCAAAATCAGTATCGACAATTTGCCGATGATGGATTTAATGGGCCGGGATGAATGGATCGACATTACAACACAAGCCTACGAAACAGCAATTGCTGATGGTGTTCCTGATGTGCATGCTGTTCCGAACTGGATGGATGGCAATACCGACTGGAACGACGCGGTATTTCAAACTGCAATTGTTCAGGATCACAACCTGTCGTTCTCGGGCGGTAGCAAAGATGGCAAGTACCTGGTTTCGACCAACTATTACGACAACCCCGGTACGGTTTACGGAACATCAATGGAGCGATACAGCTTCCGCGTAAACACGGAAGGCAAGAAAGGTATTTTCACGATCGGAGAAAACCTGGCGGTGAGCAACACCTTTGTTGAAAATCAGAACTCCGTCTTCTCCAAGCATATCGATGTGTTGCGGATGTTGCCGATTATCCCGATTTACAACGAAAATAACCCCGGTGGTTACGGATATGGTGATGAAGCAACGGCAAGAACCTTCGGCTCGAACCCAATTGCTACGGAAGATTTGATGTACAACAGCGATGAAAACCTGCGCTTGCGAGGCAATCTTTATGCAACGCTGGACATTATTGACGGCTTGCAGTACAAAGTGAATTTGGGCTACGAAACGAGTCGCGACAATCACAAGTGGTTGCGCAAGGTCGGTAACTTTACGCTGAACCAACCTTACGAGCCATCAACGCGTTATGAGAATAAGGCCAAGTACGAGAATAAGTTGATTGAAAATACGCTGACCTACCAAAAACAGTTTGGCAAACATGATATCAACACCGTGGTCGGTAATTCCTATCAAAATACCTACTACGAAATGATAGGCGCTCAAAAGAAAAACCTGGTGCAGGTGGGCGATCACTATTTCGATGTGATTGACGCCGGAACAACCGACCCGAATGCCTGGGGAAATATCGGAGAGTCTTCCTTGATCTCTTATTTTGGGCGTTTGAATTATACTTTCGATGAAAAGTATTTGCTGAGCGCAACTTTTCGCGAGGACGGTTCCTCAAAATTTGCTCCGGGAAATAAGTGGGGATTCTTCCCTTCAGTCTCAGCTGGTTGGAGAATTAGTAAAGAGAACTTCTTTAATGTTTCATGGATCAATGATTTAAAGTTGCGCTACAGCCACGGTACATTAGGTAACGTCAATATTGGTAACTGGGACTATGTTGCTGTTATGAATTCGTTCCCGATCGCCGTATTTGGGCAAGACCAGCATTTAAATCCGGGGATGACCCAAATAAAACTGGTGAACCGCGACTTGAAATGGGAAGAACAGACACAGGAGAACTTTGGTCTTGACATCGCAGTGCTCGACAACAAACTGCAATTCAGCGCTGAATACTTTGTTTCGACAACGAAGGATGTGTTAACACCCATGCAGATTTTGATGACGACCGGTAACGACGGTGGAAATCCGCCAGTAAATGCAGCCAGTCTTCGTAATAAAGGTATCGAGTTAACAGGACAATGGAGAGATAAAAAAGGTGATGTGTCGTATTCGATTGGCGGTACATTTACCCGCTTGAGAAACGAAGTGCTGGAATTCGGATACGGTAAAGTTGAACAATACACCTGGATTACAAAAACAGAGATCGGTGAGCCGCTGGCTATGTTTTACACGATTAAAACAGACGGACTTTTCCAAAGTCAGGAAGAAGTGTTGGCACACACCAATTCTGCCGGAACAGTTATTCAGCCCAATGCAAAGCCTGGCGATATTCGCTATGTGGATGTGAACGACGACGGCCAAATTAATAATGAAGACCGCACGATCACAGGTAATCCATGGCCTAAATTCGAAATTGGCCTGAACGGACAAGTGTCTTACAAAAATTTCGATTTCAGCTTTGCCGGATTTGGTTCTTTCGGACAAGACGTGTTCAACGGAGCTGCCAGCTGGATGGGCGGATTCTCAGATAACACCAACCACTTGTCTGGTTACAGAGGGTGGACAGCCGAAAATCCGAACACGAGCAACCCGCGTGTAATTTACGCCGATAACCGCAATGCCCGCGGCGATCAGGATCGCTGGATTGAGAAAGGTTCTTACTTTAAAATCAGACAGATGACTTTAGGATACACGTTTGATATTCCGAAGTTGAAACAAGTTTTCGATAACCTGCGTGTCTCTGTAACGGGACAAAACCTGGTTACATTTACGAACTACAGTGGACTCGATCCCGAGTTTAAATCACCGGATATTTGGGTTAAAGGACAGGACGATGCAGCCTATCCGTCACCAAAGTCTGTTGTATTCTCACTTTCATTTCAATTCTAAACCCGGATCATTATGAAAAAGATATTAATATATAGTTTATTGGCGGTGATACTCTCACTGGCCTCCTGTAACGAGGATCTAATCGATATTCCGAACCCAAACTTTCCAACAACCGATACCTTTTGGAAATCACCTGATGATGCGCAGCTCGGCCTGGATGCTGTTTACACCATGTTCTACAAGCCCGGAAGCTGGACGCGCTGGATTTATTTCCGCTACGATCTGACCTCTGACGAAGGCTACAGCCAAAGTCCCTGGAACGAGTTGAAAGAATGGACTCGATTTATTTATTTCAATTATAATTTTTGGGAAGGTAATGCCTGGATGTGGCGCGATCACTACAAAGCTATTTTCCGTTGTAACCAGGTATTGGATTTTGTTCCGGAAATTGAGTTCGACAATCAAACGGATAAGGATCGAATTTTGGCACAGGCAAAATTTCTGCGCGCGTTTTACTATTATAATCTGGCGTTGATGTTCGATAATGTGCCGCTGGTACTGAATGCTTCAAACCCGGATGACACACCTGAACAAAAAACCGAAGCAGAGGTATTTGCGCAAATTAAACTTGACTTGCAAGATGCCGTCGCTTCTCTGCCTGACCAATGGGATTCGAACAACTTTGGACGTCCGACCAAAGGAGCTGCCTTGGCATTATTGGGAAAAGTACATATGCAACTGCACGAGTGGCAGGCGGCTAAAGATGCGCTTTCGTGGTTGGTTGAAGGAGCTGGTGCCGGTTACTATGATTTGGTGCCAAATTACAAGGACAATTTTAAGCATACCACCGAGAATAATGTAGAATCGGTTTTCGAAATTCAGTTTTCAGATGTGAATCCTTCTGGTGATGGTGATGAACCAAATCAGAATGTGGGATCGAACCGGGCACAGTTTTTCGCTCCGCGCGGTATCGGCTGGTGCGATGGTCAACCTCGCAGATGGCTTGTTGACGAGTATAAAAAAGAAGCTACTGTCGATGGCGAAATCGATCCGCGATTGAGAGCAAGTCTTTTCTATCCTGAAATTCAAACAGACTACTCGGATGAAAAAATCTACGGACGCGACTGGCAAGCCGGTTGGGGAACCGATTGCTTCTTCCGCAAATACCAGGGCGACTATTATCGAGACCACGAGGACTACTATTCGCCGATCAACTTCCGCGTGATTCGTTATGCCGATGTGCTGTTACTTTATGCTGAATGTTTGACCGAACTTGCCAGCGGTACTCCTCCGGCATTCGCTGTTGAATGTGTCGATCGCGTGAGAGAGCGTGTCAACCTGCCAAAATTGGAGAACAGTACGTTGTACGCTTCAACTGTTACATCGAAAGACGCGTTCCTGAAACGTCTGCAAATGGAGCGTTCGCTGGAACTTTGTTTGGAAGGCGTTCGCTGGGCTGACCTGAAGCGTTGGAACCTCTGGGAAACACCCCAAGGATTGAACGAATTGATTGGACGCGACCCTGACTTCAGCAATTTTGTTGTTGGTAAATCAAGTAGATTGCCTATTCCTCAGTCTGAAGTGGATAACAACCCGAACCTGGATCAAAATCCGATGTACTAGTTGTTATTTCTATATCAAAGGCTGTGCTGTACATATGCGATGAATTCCTGGGATGACCATTGAGTTGATCTGGAATACATTGAGGCTGCAGTACAGCCTTTAAAACTAAAATCAAGACAAAAGCAGTCGATTTCTGCTCAAATGAGTGTGTGTTTTTGTCGGTTAAATGGTATTACTGTAAAATGACAAATCTTATAACCCATAGACCCATGCATCTATTTCTTCAGATAGCCCTGTTTCTTTCGATTTTCGCCTGCAGCAAGTCTTCGGACGATGGAGCAATTGTCGATGACAAGCCGAATCCCGTGACCTTTGGTGATCCTTTCATTCTGGAGCATGACGGAACCTTTTACATGTATGGAACATCGAATGCTGAAATCGGAATTCAAGTTTTCCAATCTACTGATTTGAAACATTGGAGTGGACCAGCCGGAGAACGATATGGTTATGCACTTTACCGCGACGACGTTTGGGGTAACTATGGCTTTTGGGCACCTGAAATTTATGAATTAGATAACCGTTTTTACATGTTTTTCTCGGTGCAGGAACACATTGCAGTTGCTGTTAGCGACAGTCCGCTAGGGCCGTTTGTTCAGGAAAACAAAACACCGCTGCTTGCAACGAAAGCTATCGATACTCATTTGTTCGTCGACGACGATGGTCGTAAATACCTTTACTACGTTGCCTTTACTAATGGTAATGTGATCTGGATGTGCGAAATGAATGACGACTATTTGTCGATCAAGGAAAATACAATTCAGGAATGTTTTGGTGTTAGTCAGCCTTGGGAAAACAGTCAGAAAGAGCCGGTTGCTAAAGTAACGGAAGGTCCATATATCCTGAAACACAACGGACTTTACTACCTTGTTTATTCGGCTAACCATTTTGCCAGCCCCGACTACGGTATTGGCTACGCAACGGCACCTTCGCCAACCGGACCGTGGACGAAATATGAGGGAAATCCGATTGTTGCATCAGATAGTGATATTGTAGGAACCGGGCATTGTGCCTTTTTCACCGATTTGGAAGGAAACCTGAATGTGGTGTACCATTCCCATTATAGCAAGACCAGCGTACAACCCCGTTTGGTACACATCAACCAATGTCGTTTTGTGACCAATCCGAATGGCGGTCCGGATATTCTGGAAATCGTTGCTCCGAGGATTGATCCAGTCTTGGAAGACTAAACTTTCCGCATAAACTAACAAACCAACACCAATGAAATCTAATAAAATCAAAATATTCCTTTACGCAGCTTTACTGCTGTTTGCTTATTCCAGGGTGCGGGCACAGCAACCCGATCCGCCGGGACAAGTGGATAATCCGGAGGAGGCAGTGAACCAGGCCTACCTTTTTGCACACATGATCCATGAAGACTACGGGCGGTTGTATTACACGGTAAGTCTGGATGGTTTGCACTGGCACGCACTCAACAACATGAAGCGGGTGTTTGAGGACTACAAAGGGCACCCGGATATTTGCAAAGGCCACGATGGAAGATATTATATTGTTGGTAACAGAAGCGACGCTTCACCGGATATCAACATCTGGGTTTCCGATGATCTGATCAGTTGGGAACTGTACAACACGTTTACCCCGGATTTGAGGAGTACTCCTGACTATTCGTATGCACTGCAGCGAATTGGGGCCCCCAAGCTTTATTTCGACGAAGACTCAAAACAATACGTGCTCACCTGGCACACGCCGCATAAAGAAGGAGGCGAGACGTATTGGGCCAGCCAACGTACCTTGTATGTTCTGTCCAAGGATTTGAAAACATTTTCCGACCACCCAACCCGTTTATTCGATTGGGACATGGGAACGATTGATGTCTTTATCCGCAAGATAGGGGAGAGCTACTATGCAATTCTGAAAGATGAAACTTACCCGACGCTTTACTGGACGACCGGGAAGACCATCCGCATTGCGAAAGCGCCTTCCTTGCTCGGACCGTATTCCGAACCGGGACCTTCGATCAGTCCGAATTTTCGCGAAGCTCCCATGCTCATACCATCTCCCGACGGAAAGATTTGGTACATGTACTACGAGCAGTACCCGGGAGTTTCCTACGGGCTTTCTATTGCTGACAATATGAACGGCCCGTGGTTCCAGGCTTCTGGCTACACGTTCTACAGCGATTGGGATAAGTACAGTTTGCCGGAGAAAGTGCGTCACGGTTGTATGATTACGATCTCGAGGACTGAGTATGACAAGTTGGTCGAGCATTTCGGAATAGAAGAAGAGGATTAATGCAATTGACAATTAAATGATTCAAACAGGATATAAAAAACATAAAACGAGATTGTTGACGGTGCTGCTCGGCTGCTTTGTCAGCCTGTCGTCCTCTTGTTCGTCCGGTGGCGGTGATGATTCTGTGCCAAAATCGGAACCAGCCTTCCAAGAAAATATCGATGGTATCCGAATTGCCTGGGATTACAGTTCGAGGGTGAAAATTGCACCGGCCAGCGATCAATCACCCGGTTATTACGGATACGCGAGGATGAGAGAATTACACGACGGTCGCTTGGCCTGTGTATACGAAACATCGTTTGGTAATATCGAGCTGGTCATCAGCGACGACAAAGGAGCCAGTTGGGGCCAGCGCCAGACTGTGTTTGCTAACGAAAATAACATTGCCATGGCCGTGCCCGATCTGATTGAGTTGAGCGATCATTCGTTGTTGGTCGCTTGTAATCCGCGTCCGCGACAACCGTATTCGGATGACCGGAAATTTGGAATCAAAGTACGCAAAAGTCCGGATGGCGGTGAAACTTGGACTGAGGAACAAGAGATTTACCAGGCACAGTCGATTTTTGAAGATGGATGTTGGGAACCTTCGTTCGTGCAGCTGCCGAGTGGCGAAGTCCAGCTATTCTTTGCAAACGAAGGTGTTTTTACCAGCAGCTCGGAGCAAAATATTTCAATGTTTCGATCACTCGATAACGGTGACAGTTGGACTGCAGAACCTGTTGTGGTCGGATTTCGGCAAGGACGACGTGACGGAATGCCTGTGCCTCTTCTTTTAGAAGATAAAAGTGAAATACTGATTGCAGTCGAAGACAATAAAGTTGGCGAATTCAAGCCTGCGATTTATAGGGAGAAGGTGGCGAACAATTGGAGTGATGGATTCATTTCTGCTGATGATTCGCGCAGATCGTATCACCCGTTGAGCGATCGTCTTTCTGATCACATCTATGCTGGCGCTCCATATTTGGCTCGCCTGGAAACGGGAGAAGTGTTGCTTTCCTATCAAACCACACAAAACCGGAGCAATCAATGGGATTTGTCTTCAATGGCGGTGGAAATAGGAGATGAGAGCGGTTTGCTCTTTGGCAACAGAACCATCCCATTCGATGTTCTCATTACCCGGAGAGGACTGTGGAATTCGCTTGCGGTAATCGACAGTAATACGCCGGTCGCCATAACGTCTACCGATGCCTGGTCTACCAATTCTGTTCAGGTTTGGATGATCAAAGGGCATGTCATTCCTGAGTATACAATTCAGCAGGGAACGGCAACAGTGGACGGTCAGTTGGATGATGCTTGTTGGTATGGCGAATGGCCGTACTTTGAGGGGCATAAAGGTGTTTCCCGAATGTACGCTACATTAAGTAAGGATCAAACGAACCTGTATTTGGCGGGTCGGATTGAAGAAGCCGACTTTGCTTCATCGGGTACAAATGAGATTGTTCTCCATATTGATACCGAACGGAAGGGCTATGAAAAGCCTCACCAGGGAATTTTTGCGATACATTGCCCGACTGACGGAGCTATTTCGATCGAGGAAGGATCGTTCGGCGAATGGAAGTCGATCGAGAGTGTTTCTGGTGTTGATTATAAAGTGGCTCAATCCGGCAGCAGCTATTTCCTGGAATTGGCAATCCCCTTGAGTGTATTTCACTCTGAATTCACGACTGGCAAGAATATGGGGATCAACTTTCAGCTAAATTATAGATCGAAAAGCGGTTCCCTAATTCAGGAATCGATGGCAACAGACGAACCTGGAAAACCATATAGTTGGAGCCCTCTAATATTTTAAAATTTGAGTGTAACAAAATATTTACCTAATGCACATGAACAACATGAATAAAAAAATCTACCTAGGTATAGTCGTACTAATGATGGCTTTTACGGCTTGCCAAAATTCACCAAAGAAGACACAGGAGGAAGCGGAACCAGTGACAAAAATCTGGACCAAAGAACAGGCTCAAGCCTGGCAAGATGAAAATGGCTGGCTTCGCGGTTCTAACTTCAATCCCAGTACCGCCATTAACCAGTTGGAAACTTGGCAAGCTGAAACTTTTGACACTGCGACGATCAATCGCGAGTTAGGCTGGGCTGAGAACATTGGTATGAACTGCATGCGTGTTTACCTCCATCACGTTGCCTGGGAGGTTGACAAGGATGGCTTCAAAGGGCGGATGAATAAATATATGGATATTGCTGATAGTCATGGTGTCAAAACCATTTTTGTGTTTTTCGACGATTGCTGGAATGCAACTTACCACGCCGGCAAACAACCCGATCCTAAGCCAGGCGTGCACAACTCCGGCTGGGTTCGTGATCCGGGCGATTTGCTTTACGAAGATTCTACTTTGGTAGACGAGTTGGAAGTTTATGTGAAGGATATCCTGACTACCTTCAAAGACGACAAACGTATCGCGCTTTGGGATTTGTACAACGAGCCGGGCAACTCGCACTATGGAAACCGTTCAATGCCGTTGTTGAAAAAAGTGTTCGAATGGGGATGGGAAGTGCGTCCGTCTCAACCCTTGTCTGCTGGCGTTTGGAATCTCTCTTTGTCTGATTTGAATAAATTCCAGGTGGAGAATTCTGACATCATAACATATCACAACTACGAAGAGCCGGAAAAACACAAGGCAGCAATCGATACGTTGAAGTTATACGGTCGTCCGCTGGTGTGTACCGAGTACATGGCTCGCCGCAACAACAGCTTATTCACCAACATTATGCCTATTCTGAAGAAAGAGCATATTGGCGCCATTAACTGGGGATTGGTAGCTGGGAAGTCCAACACTAAATATGCTTGGGATGAGCCAATTCCGGATGGATCAGAACCACCACTTTGGTTTCATGAAATTTTCCACCCGGACGGTACGACATACAAACAAGAGGAAGTTGATTTAATTAAGAGTCTTACACTTGGAGAATAATATTGAAAAAAATAGAGTATCGCACTGAAACGTGCTTTAAAACCTCTGTTGCTGCATGTATCTCGCCGGATGTGAAAGGTGAAGTACATGCAGTTTTTTAGCTGAGAACAACTGCCTTCATACATTCAAAAACAAAATCAAATACAGCCAAATGAAAATTACCAAACTTTGGACGATGCAATACCTCCTCGTCCTCCTGCTTGCCGGATTCGCCATACCAGCAATGGCAAAAACAGAAGTTTCGGGCCTGGTTTGTGAATACCACAACACCCCAATTGGCCTCGATGTTCAGAAACCGCGCTTGAGCTGGCAACTCCAGTCAGACGATACAGATGTGATGCAAACAGCTTATGAGATTCGGGTAACCGACGGCAGTGCGAAAGGCAGTCTGCTATGGACCTCGGGAAAAGTTAATTCCGATCAATCGGTCAACCTTGTTTATGAAGGACCTGAATTAAAATCGACCCAGCGCATTTACTGGCAGGTTCGGGTCTGGGACCAAAAAGGAAAAGCAAGCTCGTGGAGTAATGCGGCTTTCTGGGAGATGGGGTTGTTATCTCCCGCAGAGTGGATGGCGTCCTGGATTACGGATGCGAAGGATAAAGGGGATGCTGTCGAAAGGCCAAGTCCATATCTGCGCAAGGAATTTGCGGCAGCGAAAAAGGTCAAATCGGCACGAGTATATGTTACCGCATTAGGCTTATACGAACTATATCTGAACGGGCAAAAAGTGAGCGCCGATCTTTTCACTCCCGGATGGACCAGTTATAACAAACGGCTGCAATATCAGACCTATGATGTAACCGACTTGCTTCAAGTGCAGAATGCAATAGGGGCGATTTTGGGAGACGGATGGTACCGGGGCAACATTGCCTGGAAAGGGAATAACTATTTTGGCGATCAGCTTGGCCTTTTGTGCGAACTGCGTATTGAATACACTGATGGGACGAGTGAGATCGTAAAATCGGATGATAGCTGGAAAGTGGCTACAGGTCCGATCGTTTTATCGGATATCTATAACGGCGAAATTTATGATGCAGGTTTGGAAATGTCTGGTTGGGCAAGTTCCGAATATGACGATACAAAATGGAAACAAGCAGCGGTATTGGAACACACCAAGGAAACTTTAATAGCACCGCAAGGTGAGCCGGTGACGGTTTGCGACGAAATAACTCCTCAAAAGCTGATTACGACTCCAAAAGGAGAGCTTGTTTTTGATATGGGACAGAATCTGGTCGGCTGGGTGCAATTGAAAGCAGAAGGTGCGAAAGGCGATACGATTACCTTGAAATTTGCCGAAGTGTTGGACAAGGACGGTAACTTTTACACTGAAAACCTAAGGGCAGCGAAAGCCACGGATAAATTTATTTTGAAAGGTGAAGGGGAGGAAAGCTTTGAGCCGCATTTTACCTTTCACGGTTTTCGTTACGTGCAGCTGATTGGTTACAAGAAAGAGCCTGAATTGAGCATGATAACCGGCAAAGTCATTCATTCAGACATGAAATCAAGCGGTTCATTTAGTTGCTCCAACCCGCTGATTGACCAATTGCAGCACAACATTCAATGGGGGCAAAAAGGTAATTTTCTGGATGTGCCGACCGATTGCCCGCAGCGTGATGAGCGATTGGGCTGGACCGGCGATGCGCAGGTTTTTAGTATGACCGCTGCCTTTAACTACAATGTGGCCTCTTTCTTCACGAAATGGTTGGGCGATGTTGCAGCTGATCAGCTTCCTACTGGAGCGGTTCCGCATGTGATTCCGGATGTTTTGAACGGGGAGGGAGGCTCAACTGCTTGGGCGGATGTGTCAACCGTGATTCCCTGGAACATGTATTTGGTTTACGGCGACAAGCGAATTCTGAAAAGACAGTACGCGAGCATGAAGGCTTGGGTTGATTATATGCACAAGATGGCTGGTGGCGATAATTTGTGGACAGAGAGCTGGCATTTTGGCGATTGGCTGGCTTTCGCCACAACAAATTCAGACTACCCCGGAGCCACTACAGAGAAAGACCTTATTGCGACAGCTTACTATTCTTATTCGTCGGGAATGTTGGCAAAGGCAGCACGAATTCTTGGAAAGGATGAAGATGCTGCAAAATATCAAAAACTGTCAGATGATATAAAATCAGCTTTTGTACAGGAATACGTGACTCCGCACGGACGTTTGGTTTCGCATACTCAGACCGCTTATTCTTTGGCGCTGTCCTTCGATCTTTTACCAGATGAATTAATTCCGAAAGCGGCCGCTTATTTGGCGCAGGATATCAAGAATTTTGGGCACCTGACAACCGGTTTCGTAGGTACACCACTGCTTTGCAAATCGTTGTCGGATAATGGGTATCCCGATCTGGCTTTTATGTTGCTGAACCGAAAAGAATACCCGTCGTGGTTGTACCCGGTTACGCAGGGGGCGACCACTATCTGGGAACGTTGGGACGGTCAAAAGACTGACGGAACTTTTCAGGATGTTGGGATGAACAGCTTTAACCATTATGCCTACGGAGCCATTGGCGAGTGGCTTTACAGCTATGTGGCGGGTATCAATGTCGACCCGCAAAATCCCGGCTACAAGCATATTATTTTTAGCCCGCATGTGGGAGGGGAGTTGACAAAAGCTTCGGCCGAATATGATTCGATGTATGGTAAAATCAAATCAGCATGGAGAATCGAAGGTCAGGATCTGGTTTACGCTGTTTCAATTCCCGCTAACACAACAGCAACCGTCGTTCTGCCTGACGCCAAATCAGAGCAGTTGCTTGTAAACTCGAAGCCGGTGGACGACAAGTTTCGAACCAGGATTGAGCCGCAAAATGATCAGCTACAAATTCAATTGGGATCAGGTAGTTATTTGTTTCGGTATCCTGTTTCAGAGTAGTTTTAGGACAGTTGCTTTAAATAGTATTTATAATTTGAATTCATGAAGTACATGTTTGTATTGCTGATCTTCTGTGTTTCATTAAGTCCGGTATATGCGGGAAGCAAAGACAGCAGGAAAAAGGTAAAGGGGGTCACATCCCGGAACGCAACAGCTGCACTGGATGCTTTCAATCAGGTATTTTACAACAAAGACACTAGAGTTTACAACGCCCTGTCGGACAGACCAGGTCGTGCTGCCATTTGGACCCAGGCGATTTATTGGGATATGATTATGAATGCCTATAAGCGTACAAAAGATCCCCACTATTCAAAGTTGATGCAGGAAATTTACCAGGGAGCTTGTGGGCAGTACGATAACTTTAACTGGAACAATACAACGGAATGGTTTATATACGACGACATTATGTGGTGGATTATTTCGCTATGCCGGGCGCATGTTATAACTGGAGATGAGCATTATCTGGAACTCGCGGTATCCGGTTTCGACCGGGTTTGGTACGGTTCAGAGGGCGTTGATGAGCGTGGATCGTATGACAAAGAGCAAGGCGGAATGCGATGGGGCTGGAAACGGGATGAGTGGAAAGGCAAGATGTCTTGTATTAATTATCCCACGGTAATTGCAGCGGGGCTTTTGTACCAGATCACGCAGAAGGAAGATTACCTGGACAAGGCGAAAGAGATTTACACTTGGGCGAATGAAAATTTGCTCAATAAATCGAACGGGGCTGTGGCTGATTCGAAGCATGGCGACGGCGAGCCACACTGGAAAATGCATTTGTACAACCAGGCAACTTCTATCGGGTCGGGAGTTATTCTGTATAAAATCAGCGGAGAAAGTTCCTTCTTGGATAATGCAAAACTAGCTGCCGACTATGTGAAAAACGAAATGTGCGATGAGCACGGTTTTCTGCCTTTCGAAAACGGGATCGAGCAAGGTGTGTATGCGGCAATTTTTGCGCAGTACATCTCCGAACTGATTGATTGCGATCAGCCGCAATATTTGGATTGGATGCGAAAGAACATCAACCACGGCTGGCAGAATCGTGATAAGGCGCGAAATCTCACTTTTAAGGATTTCGGCAATCCGTGTCCAACAGGGGCAATTGAAGTTTATGACGCGAGTGCTTGTCCGGCACTGATGCAGGTTCTTGCTCCTGCGAAATAGAGACTGTTTGAAAATTATTAGTTCATAATTAGAAAAAATGACAAAAATATCATTTTCGTGGATGCTTCTCATCCTGTTAACAATCAACGGATTTTCACAGACGAAGAAATCGGCTTTGTCGAACTCTATTCGACCGCCAGCTGTCAGTTAATCACCATTAATGTAAAGATCGCTTCGAGTCAAATGGATGTAGGGGCGCAAATGGGAAATGGTAACAACGCTGCAGTCATTTGTTGACGCAAGGCTAATCTGTAAATCTTTCTCATGTCTTGTTTTAGTGGGGCTCTCAACTCTCAATTAACATGTGATTCGAATTCCACATTCAGATTTTGAATTTTCCAATGTTTGATCTATTTTAAACGCTTTTCGTACTCAAAAAACTACAGCGCCTGCGATACTCAAATTATCAGTTATTTATCGCTTCTCGGAGTAGCCAAGGGAAGCCTTGTTAATCGGAACATATTTCTGAGGCGTTCTGTTTTTTTTTTGTACTGCAAAAGATTTTAAACTTTAGGATGTAATTATAGATTGCTGGCAAAATACATTTATTAAATTTTTTTATATGAGATTGAGATCACAGTTTATGCTCCTGGGAGTATTTTTATTAATGTTTGGAGCCTGTACTGAAAAAGTCCAGACCGACCTTGCCAAAACAGCTTTTATTCCGAAACCCGTTAGTGTTACGGCAACTGGTCGCGCGTTTGATATAAATAGTTCATCGACCGTTTTCGTTCATGAGGGAGCAGATCACCTGGTGAATTCTGCAAAGTTCCTTGCTGATGCAATTGGTCATTTAACCGGTTCTTCTGTAGCAGTCGAAACAGTTTCTGATGCACCTGCAAAGGGGATCTATCTTTCGCTGACTGCTGACGATAAAATCCCGGCTGAAGGCTACAAGCTCTCGATCGGTGAAAAATTAATTTCGATTGAGGGAGGTGATGAAGCGGGTTGTTTTTACGGAATTCAAACCTTGCTGCAAACCCTGCCTGCAACGATTACTCCCGGAGAAAAGTTAATTGTTCCAACCGGTGCAGTCAGCGATGCCCCGGTGTACAGTTACCGTGGCGTGATGCTTGATGTGGCTCGTCATTTCTTCTCTGTTAAAGATGTTAAGCGGTTTATCGATTTTCTGGCAGAATACAAAATGAATACGCTCCACATGCACTTGACTGATGATCAGGGCTGGAGAATAGAAATCAAATCGTGGCCAAAGCTGATCGAAGTAGGTGGTAGTACCGAAGTAGGTGGAGGCAAAGGCGGTTTTTATACGCAGGAACAATATAAAGATATTGTGGCTTATGCAGCGGAACACTTTATCACCATTGTCCCGGAGGTGGATATGCCCGGGCATACCAATGCAGCGTTGGCTTCATATGCGGAGTTGAATGCGGATGGAAAGGCCAGAGATCTCTATACCGGGATTGATGTCGGTTTCAGCACGTTCGATGCGCATAAAGAAGTTACTTACAAGTTCATCGACGATGTGGTTCGCGAGGTGTCTGCTCTTTCGCCTGGCCCTTACTTTCACCTTGGTGGCGATGAGTCGCATGCAACGAAGCACGATGACTACGTGTATTTTGTGAATCGGGTTCAAGGTATTGTACAAAAATACGGAAAGCAAATTATTGGTTGGGACGAAATTGCCAATGCGGATATGGTTAAAGGTGCTGCAGTTCAGTTTTGGGCTGATGCTGAGAACACTTCACTGGGATTGGAAAAAGGCGCAAAAGTGTTGGTGTCGCCGGCAAGTCGGGCTTACATGGATATGAAATACGACACAACAACCGTACTGGGGCTGAAATGGGCTGGAACCATTGAAGTGGATCATGCCTATGATTGGCAGCCCGACACGGTTGTGGCGAAACTTACAAAAGAACAAGTATTGGGTGTTGAAGCCCCGCTGTGGAGCGAAACAATTACCAATCTGAATGAACTGGAATACATGGTTTTCCCTCGACTCCCTGGATATGCCGAAATTGGCTGGACCAAAAACGAAGACCGCAATTGGGACGAATACAAGGTTCGATTGAGTAAGTTTGGTAAGCGATTCGAAGCGCAGGGAGTTAACTTTTACCGCTCGCCTTTGGTTCCGTGGGAAGAATAGTTGCGACACTTTATTAAAAGGCTTGCTTTGAAATGAGAAGCCTTTTGCAGCGTGTGCGGATTTCTACAAGGTGAAACCTTTCGGATCTCTACATGTTTTTTACGGTATTCAGAGCAAACACTATATTTACGAAATTGAGATACAACTATGTCAAAAGATGAAGTTACGTTGGGGGAGATTATAGCAAATTTTAAGATTACCGGTGAAGTCAATAAGATCGAACAATTTGGAGATGGTTTGATTAATCAAACCTATTTCGTAGAGACCAAGGGAAGTAGCAATCCTAACTACATCCTTCAAAATAAGAATACGAATATTTTTAAAGACATTCCCGGCATGATGAGCAACATCAAAAGGGTGACGGCTCACATCAAATCTAAAGTAGAGCAGGCCGGTGGCGATCCGGAGCGGGAAGCGATGACGGTCATCGAATCGAAATCGGGGGTACCCTTTTACAAAGACGAACAAGGAAATTTCTGGACCTTGTACCTGTTTATTGCAGACACACAAACCTACGAAAGTGCTGATACGCCCGAAGCGGCTTACGCCGGAGGAAAAGGGATTGGTAAGTTTCAGCGCATGCTTTCGGATATGGAAGGGGAACTGACGGATATTCTGCCGGGCTTCCACAACATTCGCTACCGTTTTCAACAGTGGGATGAGGTTGTTCGGAAAGATCCGGTTGGACGTAAAAAAGAGCTTTCGGCAGAAATTGATTGGATTGAAAGCCGGAGAGGCGAGATGATGGGTTTCTGGAAGCTCGTCGAGTCGGGAGAAATTCCGACTAGGGTGACGCACAACGACACGAAGATTAACAACATTCTTTTCGATCAAAAAGGCGATGTGCTTTGCGTCATCGATCTGGACACGGTTTTGTCGAGCACGGTGTTGAATGATTTTGGCGATGCTATCCGCTCATACACCAATACGGGGCTGGAAGATGATCCCGACTTGTCGAAAGTTAGCATGGACATGCAAATTTTTGAGGGCTTTACCAAAGGTTACGTGTCGGAGGCAAAGGCTTTTCTAACGGAGTCTGAAAAACGGTACCTGGCGTTTTCTGCAAAGTTTATTACCTACGAGCAGGTGTTGCGGTTTTTAATGGATTACATTGACGGCGACAACTATTATAAAGTGACATACGAGGATCATAACCTGGTGCGGACTCGAGCGCAATACCATTTGTTACAGAGTATTGAAGCGCAGATGGATGCGATGAATGCGATCGTTAAGGAAAGTTGTTCGACCATTTAAGACCGAGATATGGAATACAATGTCAAAAAAATACACAGCCCGCTAACGGTTGATGGTGATTGGAATAAAGATGTTTGGCAACAAACTGAAAGCCTGTCGCTCAATTATCATATGGGTGATATCCTCAAGTTTAGGCCAACAGTGGAGGCAAAACTGTTGTACGACTCAACGAGTTTGTATGTGATCTTCAAGGTGGATGATCAGTTTGTGAAGTGCAGGACAACCGAGCTCAACGGCACAGTTTGGACTGATTCCTGCGTAGAGTTCTTTTTCGCTCCAAATCTGACGGCTCCGGAACGCTATTTCAACCTGGAAATTAATTGTGGTGGGACTCCGCTTATGTTTTACAACGTGGTTCCGCGCAAAGATTTTACCGTTGTCGACGTCGAACACTTGACAAAGTTGGAAATCGCGCATTCTCTTCCCAAGTGCATTGAAGAGGAAATGACAGAACCGGTTCAATGGACGCTCGAATACCGTTTGCCGCTGGATTTAATCGCGCGTTATGCCGAATTAGAGCAGCCTCGAAGCGGTGTTGTCTGGAATGCCAACTTCTATAAGATTGCCGATGATACATCAAACCCGCATTACCTCACCTGGAACCCGGTGCAAAAGGCAGAGCCTGACTTTCATTTGCCGGAATTTTTTGGGAAGCTAATGTTTCAATAGGCGGAGTTTCCTCGCAATACAATTCATTGATTGGAGAAACTCTAAACCGGGAACATTCTGTTTTGAATCTTATTGATGTAGTAAGTGGATTTTGGGATCACTCCAATTAGCAGAAAAACTTGATGGCCGTGGAGAAGATCATCGTGGATACGATTGAGTTTGCAAAAGAAAATATAGAAGCATCTATTTAATATGGCGAGTTGGGATTGATGAGAAATAAACTTGCTTTTGTGGCGCTGTCACTGAGAATCAAAGAGTATATGAACTTGTTGGGTGCTGAAATTATATTGAAGCTGGGCGAGTTAAGAGGAAATAGTGACATATCAACTACTTTTTTTAAGCCAAGTGATTAATTTATTCTTTTTTATTTCCACCCGAAGATTGTAAACGATCTTTCAATAGTAATTGAGAATTATATATATACAGACACAGGCAAAATAGAACGTTGGACAGATCCATGAAGAAATAGCACGGTTAGGTTGGAAAGTGTTAGTTCACTGATGTCGTTTTACCTTGTATTCGAAAGCATTCGGTTATCACAGATCAAGAAAAAGGTACAAAATGCCCAATCGTATTTGATTCAGTTATTCCAGTTCGATTTCACATAGGTCATTTCCAGAAACCGCGCCATGCCATGTGTTGTATATCCAGTGGTTTTCTTGGTAGAGCTTGGCGGAATTCCGACAAGGTACATATTGGGTGTTCCCGGTCGGCGGGGGTAAATGGAAACAAAGTAGTAAAAGTTAGAAGCAAAATTATAGAACTGTGTTCCCTAATTCGTTTCCCATAAATAACAAAAGTCGCTAAAATAGCGACTTTTAGTGATCCCACCGAGACTCGAACTCAGATCGCAAGAACCGGAATCTTGTATTCTATCCATTGAACTATGGGACCAAAAGCGATGCAAAAATAGTAAAACATTCTTTTCCCCGGCATAAAATTTTAAAAACTTAAGTTCGGGGGATATAAGCAAGTGGTTGTTGATAAATTGACGCCTGCTTTCCGGTTCAAATGAAGGAAATAAGCTACTTTTGGCACTTATTGCGAAAACTATATATGGATCAACATACAATTGAAGAGGGGAAGAAGTACTTCGGAGAGATAGCTAAAAAGTTCATTAAAGCATCCGACTTTGCTGTTGCTGAGAACTTACAGATGAAAAAAGATCATTCTGTAAGGGTGGCTGCCATTTGTTTGCATTTGGCCGAAGCGCTGGAAATGGATGCAGCCGATCAGGATTTGATTGAACTAATTGGACTATTCCACGATGTTGGCCGGTTTATTCAATTTGAAAAATATCAGCACTTTGACGATTCCAAGTCTGAAGATCACGCTCTTTTAAGTGTTCAGATGATTTCGGAACAGCAATTTTTCATCAACATGGATGAAGAATCTCAAAAGCTGGTGGTTGAGGTGATTGGCGGACATAACAAATTCAACTTTTCGTCTAAAGACAAGCGGGTCTCGCAATTTGCTCAAATCTTGCGCGATGCCGATAAAATGGATAACTGGGAGCTGGCTGTTTCCTTGTTGAAACGCGATGGAACATTCACGTTGCCAAATATCAGCTATAACCTTCCGAAATTGCCTGCTGCAAGCGAAGCTGTGTTGAAGAGCTTGTTAGCGGAAAAGCCGGTATTGAAAAAGGACCTCCAATCTTTGGCTGATTTTAAACTTTTCCTCATGTCTATGGTTTATGATCTAAATTTTAAAGCCAGTTTCGTTTGGGTGACCGACCGGCAATTGATTAAAAAGATTTATGATTCGATGACCAAAGGAGATCGCGTTATTGATGCTTACCGGAAAATTCGCCTGCATATTGAAAACAGACTGACTGAAAAATAGCCTTCAATTGGGGTGGCTTTAGAAAGTAACAGAAAAAGTAGATTTGAGCATGAGTAACCGTTTGGTTTGTATTTGTAATATGGTTTCGGAGCAGGAAATCATCAATGAGTTAAAAAAAGGTGCATTGGATGCCTCCGATATTCAATATGCCACCCGTGCCGGAACAAGTTGTGGAAAATGTTTGATGACGATTGATCAGATCATTGAAGAGTATCAACTCACACAGCCAAACGATCCGCAGGGGAAATTGGATTTTTAAATTGATTTACATCTGGATAGTTTCAAGAGCTCTGTTTTTCAGGGCTTTTTTAGTTTTTAGCGATTTCCTCCATTGCCGCTAATAGGGTTGGGTAGCGATATTTGAAATTTTCTTCCTGTAATCTTTTGGGGATTACGGTTGGTCCTTCCAAAATCAATTCAGAAGTTTTGCCGAAAATAAGCCGGATTGCAAAAGCCGGAACAGGAAAAAATGCTGGTCGTTTTAAGCTTTTGGATAAAGCGCGGGTAAAGTCGGCATAGCTAATCAGATCGGGGGCGACCAGGTTGTAAGTTCCCTCAAATTTGGAGTTTGAAAGTGCTTCGTTAAAAGCAGCAACAAGGTCGTGAATATGAATGAAGGAGAAAGCCTGTTTGCCGGAACCTATTTTACCGCCCAATCCCAAACGAAAAAGGGGAAGCAGTTTCTTCATCGTTTGCGAATCTTTGCCCAAAACAACACCGATCCGAAAAATGACACGCCGAACAGATTTCGGAAGCTCTTTCGATGCTTTTTCCCAATCGGTGACCACTTGCCCCACAAAACCAGGATCGACGCGTGTACTGGTTTCATCGTGTGTATCTCCAGCCCGGTAGATGCCAACAGCGGATGCCGAGATAAATATTTTGGGACGTTTGTCAGTTGCTATTTTTCGAATCGCTTCAGTCAGGTTAGCGGTTGTGTCGACCCGGCTACTGTAGATGGTTTTCTTATTGGCCTCGGTCCATCGTTGCATAATTGGAGCGCCTGCCAGGTTAATTACCGCATCGCTTCCACTTAATATTTCGGTCAGTTCGTTGTCGGCTTCGTAAAGCAACTTGCGTTTAACGTAGACACATTCGTAGCCTTTTTCTTTAAACGATTGAATCAATGATTGACCAATAAATCCGGAAGCTCCCGTGATACATATTTTCATTGCTTTTGAGTTTACTCTGTGTCAATAAGTACAATTATATTTTTGAAAAGTTTTTTACATCATCAAAAAATAGTGAAGTCGTTTGAGCTTATTTATATAGTTTTGGTCTGATAAGAATGCAGACTAAGTAATGACTGTAAGAAACGACGAAAAGCGTTGTTAATAAACAGAAAAAGGGAAAAATACTCATATGCCTCCGAAGAAAACAACTCGAAAAACGACACCAAAAGCAAAATCTCGCAAAAAAGCCAGTACCGGGCGAAGGAAAAAATCCCGAAAAAGCTCTTCATCGGGCAAACGTTTCATGCTGTTTATGCTCAAAGTTGCCGGTATTGGAATCGTACTTTTTGCCTTGTTCTTCACCCTCGTTTATTTGGGATTTCTGGGTTATGTTCCAAGTACATCGCAGTTGCACGACATTAAAAATCCACAGGCTTCTGAAGTATTCTCTGAGGACGGTCGGTTACTGGGGCGTTACTATGTCGAAAATCGCAGTAATGTGAGCTATGATGAGATTTCGCCCAATGTGATTCACGCTTTGGTGGCAACCGAAGATTCACGCTTTTACGAGCATCGCGGCGTGGATGAGGTTGCTTTGATGCGTGTTTTTGTCAAATCAATTCTGCTGCAAAACAGAAATGCGGGTGGGGGAAGTACGCTAAGCCAGCAAATTGCCAAGAACTTGTTTCCTCGTAACGATATGGGCGTTTTTTCAATGCCGGTTAATAAACTGCGCGAGTCGATTATCGCCTATCGGTTGGAGCGTATTTATACCAAAGAAGAGATTCTGACACTTTACTTGAATACGGTTCCTTTTGGTGAAAATATATATGGGATAGAAGTGGCTGCTGAACGCTTTTTCAACAAAAACCCCAAAAGCCTGACCGTTGATGAAGCTGCCGTTTTGGTGGGGATGCTGAAGGCGAACAATTATTATAATCCGCGTTTGCACCCGGAGCGATCGAAAGAACGCCGTAATGTGGTGATCGCACAGATGGTGAGAAACGAGTTCCTGACAGAGAAACAAGGGGATGTATTTCAGCAAAAGCCTTTGGTCATTCACTACAAACGTATTTCGTATAACGAAGGGCCGGCGCCGTACTTCCTTGAAATGCTGAAACCCGAATTGGTGGAATGGTGTAAGGATAATAAAAAGGCGAATGGAGATCCGTACAACTTATATACCGATGGTCTGAAAGTAAAGACAACGGTCAATTTCGACTATCAGTATTTTGCTGAGCAGTCGGTGAAAGAATACATGAAGAACCTGCAAAACGTATTCAACAACCACTGGAAAGGTTCGTCGCCATGGTCTAAAAAAACGGCAATTTTGGAGCGGGCCATGAAACAGTCGGATCGCTACCGGAAAATGAACGCTGCAGGCAAATCGGACGAGGAAATTAAAGCCGCTTTCAATAAGAAACGAGAGATGGTTCTGTTCGACTGGGGCGGTGATAAACAGGTTGTGACAACCCCACTGGATTCGCTAAAACATTGCCTGCGTTTATTAAATGCAGGTTTTCTGGGAGTTGAACCTTCAACCGGTGAAGTAAAGGCCTGGGTTGGTGGAATTGATTTCCGCTATTTTAAATACGATCATGTTAACTCAAGCCGGCAGGTGGGATCAACTTTCAAACCCTTTGTTTACCTGGCAGCACTGGAAAACGGTCTGGAGCCCGACGACTACTTCTCGAACGAAAGGAAGGTTTACCACGACTACCAGGATTGGTCGCCGCAGAACTCACATCCGGATTACGAAGGTTATTATTCCATGCAGGGAGCGTTGGCTAAATCTATCAATACGGTAGCTGTTGAGGTGCTGATGGAAACCGGTATTGATGAAGTGATTGAAACGGCCCGCGAACTGGGCGTTAAAGCTAAGTTGCCGGAGTTCCCTTCGCTGGCTCTCGGAGTCGCTTCGATTAGTTTGAAAGAAATGGTTGCTGCTTATGCGGCAATCCTGAACGATGGCGTGTACATTGAGCCTCATTACCTGGTTTCAATTGAAGATCCACAAGGCAATGTGCTGACTAAGTTTGAAAAACCAACCCCGATCAAAACAGATCTGGGTCCTGAGAATTGCCGGATGGTTGTTCGCATGATGGAATCTGTGATTTCCGCAGGAACTGGTGTTGGTATTCGGTCCGTTTATCATGTAAATGGTGATTTTGCCGGCAAAACCGGAACGACACAAGATCATGCTGACGGCTGGTTTATGGGGATGAACCCACAACTGGTCACAGGTTGTTGGGTTGGTGCTGACGATCCTGCTATTCATTTCCGGACAGGAACCTACGGACAAGGGGCTTATATGGCTCTGCCGATTGTTGGAAAGTTCTACAGCAAGTTATACTCCGACAATCGCTACAAACGACTTCAATATGCATCGTTCCGTCAACCTTCGCCTAAGTTATTGGCTAAATTATCGGTACCGCCTTACGTAGAGGAGCTAGCGCCTGAGTCGATCGGCGATGTAATCGGTAATATTTTTAAGAAGAAAGATCGGGACAGGAAGGACGAGGAAAAGCAGGAAAAAGAGAAAACGGGTAAGAAAAAAGTTTGGGAATCGATCAAAGATATCTTTAAAAAGAAGAAATAGATTCTTAACTTATCATCTTTTCCGATTGGTTAAATTTAGAAAAGATGCCAGGCAAGCTCTCTTATGCAGCACGTTTCCACCGTTGGAGGCTTCGACACTTAAGTGAACGCAAATTTATTGTTCTGTTGAGTGTCGTCATTGGTATAATTGTAGGCATTTTGGCCACCTTGCTGAAGAACTTCGTCTGGAAGTTGCAGGACTTCGTCAGCCTCATCACTCAGAAAAACGAAGCCAACTCCATTTATTTCATTCTGCCGATTGTCGGGATATTGTTGACCGTGCTGATTGTCCGGTTCATTGTTCGAAAACCGGTTCGTCCGGGAATACCGAATGTGCTGCACAGTATTTCGCAGCGAAAAGGAGAATTGAGCAAACACAATCTTTACAGCTCGATGGTGACCAGTGCATTGACCGTTGGTTTTGGCGGATCGGTCGGGTTGGAGGGACCAACGGTGGTCTCGGGAGCGGCCTACAGTTCGGTGCTTTCCCGCTTGTTTCATCTCGATTACCGAACCACAATTTTGATGCTGGCCTGTTCGTCGGCAGCTGCTATGGCTGCTATTTTCAAGGCGCCAATTGCTGCCATTGTATTTGCTGTTGAGGTGATCATGATCGACCTGACGACTTTCTCGCTGGTACCCTTATTGCTCTCATCGTCGGCCGCGGTAATGACTTCTTACTTTTTTATGGGTCATGATGTTCTGTATCCCTTTGCCGTGAAAAGCACCTTTGTGGTCAAAGACTTGCCTTACTACATTGCACTGGGGATTCTCACCGGATTGGTTTCAGCTTATTTCACAAAGATTAACATTTTTATAACAAATCGTTTTGAACGAATTCCCGGTATTTGGACACGTCTCTTGTACGGTGGATTACTGCTTGGTTTACTGATCTTTTTGTTCCCTTCACTATATGGAGAAGGCTATCTGGCGATCAATGCATGCCTGGCTGGTGATTATAGTTATCTGTACAATAACTCGATATTCTTCTACCTGAAAGATCACTATTTTTTGATGGTTGTATTGCTGTTATCAATTAGTTTACTGAAAGTTGTGGCGACGTCTCTGGCTCTGGGCAGCGGAGGTGTTGGCGGAATTTTTGCACCCACTCTTTTTACCGGAGTTAACGTTGGAGCGGTGTTCGCTGTCATTGTTGATCGCTTTGGGACCCAGCAAATTGACAAGAACAATTTCGCACTGATTGGTATGGCAGGACTCATTGCCGGGGTGTTGCACGCTCCGCTTACAGGTATCTTCCTTATTGCTGATATATCCGGTGGATATCTCTTGTTTGTTCCGTTGATGATCACGGCAACTTTTTCATTTATAACGGTTAAGACTTTTGCACCAAAGTCAGTTTACCACTCACAATTGGCGCAACGACGAGAGCTGATGACCCATGATAAGGACAAGAATGTGTTGCAGATGATGGAAGTCAAGAAATTAGTTGAAACGGATTTTGTTACTTTGCACCCCGATGCCACTCTCCGCGACTTAACGGAGGCAATTTCCACCGCACACCGAAATCTCTTTCCGGTGATCGACGATGAAGGTTATCTCAAAGGTATGGTCAAAATGGATGACATTCGACATTTGATTTTTAGACAAGAACTGTACGACTCGGTCAAAGTTGGTGATCTCATGTATTTGCCCGAGGATTTTATTTCGACAAAAGATGTGATGGAACAGGTTGTTGAAAAATTTGAAGCCACAGGACGATATAATATTGCAGTTATAGATGAAGGGAAGTATATCGGGTTTATTTCCCGTGCGAAGGTATTCTCTTCTTACCGAAAAAAAATGAGTCACTTTTCGTATGAATAAGCTTTTGTAAATATGATGGAACTGAAGACAAAATTATTGACCATGTTTAACCGAATGGCCGATTCGAAAAAAGTTTACTGGTTAAGTTTGTTGATTGGAGTTGTGTGTGGGACGGCAGCTTTATTGTTGAAAAATCTGATTCACCTGTTGGGCGAAACCCTCGTTGGTAATTTAAGAAGCTCGGACGAAAGTTACTTGTTCTTAGCGTTTCCGTTGATTGGTATCGCCATCACGGTGTTGATTGTCAAATTACTGATTAAAGATGATTTGGGGCACGGTGTGTCGAAAGTATTGGGTGCCATCAGTTTAAATAAAGGAAAATTGAAGGGGCATCATACTTTTTCGAGTATGATTACCAGTACATTTACCATTGGTTTTGGTGGATCTGTCGGAGCAGAGGCCCCTGTTGTTTTAACCGGTTCGGCAATTGGTTCGAATTTGGCGCGTCTTTTAAACCTTAGCCATGCGCAAACCATGCTTATGCTTGGTTGTGGTGCTACCGGAGCAATCGCCGGGATTTTCAAAGCGCCTTTGGCTGGTATTGTGTTTACCCTCGAAGTATTGATGCTCGATTTGACCATGGCATCCCTGATTCCATTGTTGATTTCCGGGATCTCGGCAGCAGTGCTGGCCTACTACTTCATGGGTGATGAGGTGCTTTTCAAGTTTGAACTGGTCAATTCGTTCGACGCAACGAATGTGCCTTTTTACCTCATTCTGGGTGTATTCTCGGGATTTATCTCCCTATATTTTACCCGTATGACCATGTATTTGGAGCGGCGTTTCAAGCTATTGAAGAAACCGCTTTACAAGATCTTGGTTGGAGGTTCAATTCTTGGATTGTGTATCTTCCTTTTTCCACCGTTATGGGGGGAAGGATATCATAGCATTGATAAGATATTTAATGGTTTAGGACCCGATTTGCTGGATAATTCATTGTTTTTCAATTTGAAAGATTCGCAATGGTTTATCGTGATTTTCCTGTTGTTATTGGTTTTCGTCAAAGTAATAGCCATGACTGCCACTACTGCAGGTGGTGGTGTTGGTGGTATATTTGCACCAACCCTTTTTGTTGGTGCGATAGGCGGCTATTTTGTCGCCAGCTTTTTCAATTTAATTCTTGGGTTGAATTTGCCGATCGATAATTTTGCCTTGGCGGGAATGGGGGCGATGATGGCCGGTGTGATGCATGCGCCTTTGCTGGGGATTTTCCTCACGGCAGAAATTACCGGCGGTTATCAGCTGTTCTTTCCGTTAATTATAGCGGCAATAGCATCTTACGTCACAATTATGGCGTTTGAACCCTATTCAATTTATACCAAAGCATTGGCACGCAAAGGAGAGTTGGTTACGCACCATAAGGATAAGGCAGTGCTGCACTTTATGGCGGTGAAAGAGTTGATTGAAACTGATTTTGCGGTTGTGTCACCTGATGCAACTTTGGGCGATTTAACCAAAGTAATTGCGAAGTCGAAACGGAATCTTTTTCCGGTTGTTGACGAGGCTGGTATGATGAAGGGAATGATAAAGATGGATGATATTCGCGAACTCATTTTTAATCACGACTTGTATGATCAGGTTTATGTGAAGGACTTGATGTACATGCCCGAACATTATATCTCACCGCGCGATACCATGTTGAAGGTTGCCGGAAAGTTTGAAAGTAGTGGGCGCTTCAACCTGGCTGTTTTGGATGATGGCAAATATTTGGGCTTCATTTCCCGGGCAAAAGTGTTCTCGAACTACCGGAATTTCGTCCGAACCTTGTCGCACGATTAAGCAAGTCGGCTTAACAGGAAGAGGATTTCATTTTGTTGGAGTAGACAAAGTACCTGACAACCGAAGGAAGATAATGATTTTTCGGCTGTATTTCTTCATTTGAGATACCGATGCATTACTGCCGGAAGGATTTGTAGAAAACACCGTAAATCGTGACAAACAACAAGGTGAAAATCGCATTGGTACTCGAAAATGCGTGCGAGCCAATGTAAAGGAGAGGTAAGGCAAATAAGCACAATTGAGCGATCAAATAGATAAAGAAACCTGCTTTTTGGCTTTTCCACATTTTCACGACTCCCAGAAGTGATACCAAGCAGATGACAGCTAAAGCCAGAATGTAAAATCGGCTAATCAGTTCCGGAGTCAGGGTGTTGGTGAATTTTTCGATGTAGGGAAGGGCCTGCTTGTAAAAAATGAAAGTACCCAAATACGAGATTGTTGCAATACTGCTACCGATGGTACTTAATGTTAATGCGGAACTTAAAAGCAAAGGGCGTTTTTGGGTATTCATTCGGTATTCAGTTTTGTTTCTTGCTAAAGTCATATAAAAAAAAGAAACCTCCAAATGAAGCTTGGAGGTTTCCTGAAGAAGAATTGTTACCCTTAATTATTTACACCAATAGTTAGGCTGATAAAGCTTTTGAAAATCTAAGAACAACAGGTTCAACCAGTCGTTCAAAATCAGCATAAGCCATGCGGATCAGCTCCACATGTGTGCCCGCATTGAAGCAAATTTCTTCATCTTCGGTCAGACTTTCGGCTACATAAACTTCCATGTCATACAGATTTCCGAAAGGAGGCATTGCGCCTAATTCACAATCGGGGAAGCGATTTTTAAATTCCATTTCGCTTGCTAAACCAACGTTCCTTGCTCCAGTCGTTTCGCGGAGCAAGCGTAAGTTAATCATGTAAGATGCCGGTAGTACAGCCATGGCCATTTGACCGTTAACTTTTACAATAACTGTTTTTGCAATCTCTTTGCCCGGAATATGAGTTGTCGCAGCTATTCGTTGTGCGTTGTATGCCAGTGAATGTCTGATCGTGATGTATTCAATTTTATTCCGGTCCAAGAATTCTTTTAGTTTTTTTATTGGCATGTTTTTCAAATTTTCAGTTAAAAAAAGATGTCGTACACATCGCTAAATTCTATTCAACCATATGGAATGTGAAGGCTAAATATGTAGAGAGGATAACTTTGTGTACGTGGATTTTTTATAAAAGATTATTTGAAAAATGCCGTAAATACGTGTTTTATAAAATTTTTTTCGACTTGATTTTCATTTTAAAAGCGATTTGGGTGAAGAATATTCAGATCGTAACCTGTTTCTTCGTTAGCCGCCAGTTCACTGATAATCTTACCGGTAATCGGTCCTAAACTGGCTCCCATCATTGCATGGCCGGCTGCTACCAGTAAATTAGTTGCTTGTTTGGTGCGGCCGATGAATGGGACGCCATCAGGAGTGACAGGCCTTAAGCCTTCCCAAATCTTTAATTCAGAAGCGGTTTGCTTTTTAAATGAAGGAATAGCCTGATGGGTGCGATCAAGTATTGCCTGAACACGGTTTAGGCGCACTTCACCGACGGCACCGTTAAACTCCATGCCACTTCCCAGTCGAATATTGTTTTGGAGTGGCGTCAAAGCCACTTTTGCTTCGGTTAGAATTATCGGTGTTTTCAGCTGCAGTTCCGATTTGGCAAAATCAATGCTGTACCCTTTGCCTGAAATAACAGGAAGCGAGATACCCGCTTTGGCTGCAATTTGGCAGGAATAAGCTCCTGCTGCCAACACAAATTCGTCGGCTTTGTGTCTTCCTTTTTGTGTAATTACCTCCTGCACTTTTCCTTTCAACAGCATTATTTTTACAACCGGGGAGTTGTAATGAAAGTCAACTCCTTTGTTTTTGAGCTGTTCTTTTAGCCAGCGCAGATGCGATGTTGGATTAATATGACCGTCGCTTTTGTAAAGAATGGCTCCTTTTAAACTAAAGTTTACGTCAGGCTCCAGTTCTTTCAATCCCAGCTGATCCAGCTTTTGAGTGGCAATGCCTAGTGAATTGGCGATTTTCGCAATTTCCGCCTCTTCGTGGAAGCCTTCGGCAGTGGTTGAGGCCATCAGCAAACCTTTGTGCTCATATTCTGTTTGATTGTCCGATTCTTTGCTGAGCATTTCGTAAAGCTTCCGGCTTTCATCGTTTAACTGGTAGAGCGTAGGGATGACTTTGCCAACTTGTGTTTTGTTGGCTGAAGCCATGAATTTTAGAAACCAGGGAATTTGTTTGATGTTTTTACCTAGAGGCAAATAAACCGGACTTTTACGGTCAAACAGCATCTTCATCCCTGACTTCAGCATCTCGGGCGATGCCAGCGGAATAAAATGACTGGGAACAATAAAACCACAGTTTCCATACGAACAGCCACTTTCATCATTTTCAGCCTGCGCTTCAATAACTTCTACTTCATACCCTTTTTGAAGTAGAAACCAGGCACAATGCAATCCGATTGTGCCTGCTCCGATGATGGTTACTTTCTTTTTCATGGCTGTTAAAGTTTTCCGACCACACGAAATCCGTGGGCATACGGATCGTCTTCATCGTCAATAATAATGTGGTTGTAGCCGGTAACTTTGGCCCAGCCTTCGATACCTGGAATAATCGCATCGAAATCGCCGATCTTTAGCTTTTCTTCGACTGTACCAATAAACTGGCTGCCGATCACACTTTCGTGCAGGAAGCTTGAGCCAACTTCCAATTTACCCAAGGAAAACCACTGCGCCATTCGGGCCGACGTTCCTGTTCCGCAAGGGCAGCGGTCAATCGCTTTTTCGCCATAAAAAACAGCGTTTCGGGCATCGGCTTCTTCGGTCATGGTATTTCCGGTCCACAGGACATGGCTTAATCCGCAAATTTTTTCATTTTGAGGATGGATGAATTCATACTTTTCATTCAATCGCTTCCGGATTTCACCGCTGTAAGAAACCAGTTCGTCAGCCGTGAAATGATGCATTCCCGAGAAGTTTTTTTGCTCATCCACAATCGCGTAAAAGTTTCCGCCGTAGGCAACATCGACGGTTAATTCTCCGAGGTGTGGACTCTCAACGGTCAACCCTTTTTTATACAGGAATGACGGAACATTGATGATCTTTACAGAGGTTACTTTGCCCCGCTCATTCTGTTTGTAATGTGCAATCACCAATCCTGCCGGTGTTTCCAGGCGGATGATTCCCGGTGTTTCCGGAATGATCAGACCTTCTTCAATTGCAATCGTCACTGTCCCAATAGTACCGTGTCCACACATGGGCAAACAGCCACTGGTTTCGATAAACAGGATTCCAGCGTCGTTTTGCGGATTTTCGGGCGGAAAAATAAAACTACCCGACATCTGTTCGTGTCCGCGCGGCTCGAACATCAGACCGGTGCGAATCCAGTCGAATTCGGCTAAAAAGTGTTCACGTTTTTCGAAAATGCTTTTGCCTTTCAGTTTGGGGATTCCCCCGGCGACAACACGCACCGGATTTCCGCAGGTGTGTCCGTCAATACAAAAAAATGATCTCCGTGCCATAGAATGACCTTTTTAAAGTGAAAAAGTTATTATTGTGTCATGCTCGATTTCCGAAAGCGGTAAAAACTGTTTTTCGGGCAAATCCTGTTCTAATTCTTTAGATTGAATCCTTTGTCCATTGGTTATCAACCGTACGCCAAATATTCAATGGGTTACTGTTTTGCAGCTCTGCCGGAAGCATTACCTCCGGAAAATCCTGATAGCTAACCGGACGAACAAAACGTTTGATGGCTGATACGCCAACCGATGTAAAACGAGAGTCGCTGGCAGCAGGGAAGGGACCTCCGTGTTGCATGGCAGCGCAAACTTCAACGCCGGTCGGAACGCCGTTCAATAATAAACGGCCACATTTTTCGATCAGGTTATCAACCAATTCCTGTTGTTCTGGCAGTTCGCTTTCCAACCCGTGAATGGTGGCTGTTAATTGTCCTTTCAGGCTTTTTACGACTTCCAAAACCTGTTCTTCGCTGTCGCAAACAACCAGCAAACTGAATGGACCGAAAACCTCTTCGTGCAGTGTTGGCTTTTGAATAAAATCGCTGGCCGATACAGTTGCAATTGCAGGTGATACCTGGCCGGAATCCGCGGCTTCTTCTCCTTGCGCTACCAGGATAACTTCGGAATGGGCAAACATTTTCTCCGAGTTCAATTTGTAGTTGCGCAAAACACTTTCGCTGAACATTTTCGATCCAGCAGTAGCTTTTACCTGTTTTGCCAGTTCCTCGACAAAAGATTCAAAACCTGCTGTTTTTGTGGTAATCACCAATCCCGGGTTAGTGCAGAACTGACCTGCTCCCATGTTTACAGAAGCGACTAACTTGGCTGCAATGGATGCATATTCTGTTGCAAGCGCTTCCTTTAAAATGACGACCGGGTTGATGCTCCCCATTTCGGCAAACACAGGAATCGGTTCTTCACGTTCCGAAGCCAATTTAACCAAGGCCATTCCACCACCATACGAACCGGTGAATCCGACTGCTTTGGTAACCGGATGTTGAACTAACAACTGACCGGATTCGTATCCAGAATCCTGAATGAAGCTGAAAGTACCTTCGGGCAAAGAAGATGCTTTTACTGCTTTTTCAATGGCTTTACCGACTAGTTCTCCGGTTTTAGGGTGAGCGGGGTGACCTTTGACAACCACTGGGTTCCCGCCAGCCAAAGCTGAGGCCGTGTCTCCTCCGGCTACAGAAAAGGCCAACGGGAAATTACCGGCACCAAAAACAACTACCGGTCCGATGGGTACCATTAAGCGGCGAAGGTCGGGTTTGGGAAGCGGTTGACGGCTCGGGGCGCCCACATCAATTGTTGCTTCCAACCAGGAGCCTTCTTCTACCAAATCGGCAAATTTGTTTAACTGATCGATTGTTCGGCCACGCTCACCAAGGATGCGGCCTTCAGGCAAATTACTTTCGGCAACAACTGTTTGAACTAGCTCATCACCTAAGTTTTTAATTTCTTCGCCGATCAAACGAAGGAAAGCGGCCCGTTCTTTTCCCGACACTTTTTTATAAGTGGCGAAAGCTGACAAGGCACTTTCCATCGCTTGATTGACTCTTGTTTTCATGTCTGACATAAGTCTCTTAATTTTTTAAATGCTTAAAAAACAGGACGGGTGCTCAGTGCTGATTCAATTGTGCTAATCGCTTTTGCGCGTTCGTCGCCAGAAAGAATTTTTCTTGGCGCACGAACATATTCTGTTCCGATTCCGGTATATACTTCGCACAGTTTGATGTACTGAACCAATTTGGGGTGGATGTCCATTTCCAATAAAGGCATGAACCAACGATAAAGTTTTACAGCTTCATCAATTTTGCCGGCTTTTGCCAATTGGTACATAATAACAGTTTCTTTAGGGAAGGCACAAACCAACCCGGCAACCAAACCATCAGCGCCAAGTAAAAGAGGCTCAAGACTAAGCGTATCAACACCACCTAGGATTTTGAAGCGGTCTGCAAATGCATTGCGCATGCGAGTGATGTTTGTCAAATCGCGAGTCGATTCTTTTACTGCTTCGATGTTTTTTACATCAACCAATTTTTCAAACATCGGGATGGTGATTTCAATTTTGTAATCAACCGGGTTGTTGTAAAGCAAAATTGGCAATGAGGTTGCAGCAGCCACAGCTTTAAAGTATTCAACTGTTTCGTCAGCATCGGCTTTGTATAACAGCGGTGGTAAAAGCATCAGACCGTCTGCACCATTTGCTTCTGCAGCTTTGGCCGCCTCAATGGCACGCACCGTGCTCGACTCGGCAATATTCATAATTACCGGTACTTTTTCGCGATAAGGTTGGAGGGCTTCAACCAGTTGCAATTTTTCTTCGGCACTTAAGGTGCTCGATTCGCCTAACGAACCGCCGATGATAATTCCGGATACTCCGGATTCAATTTGAAATTCAATATTTTTAATGAATCCTGGAACATCCAGTTCTCCGTTTTCTTTAAATTTTGTTGTTACCGCTGGGTAAACACCTGTCCATGTTGGTTTCATATTGTATTACGTTTTAAAAATTATTCTACGACAAAGATATCGGACAAATACGTCTCTGGTTTTGCCTATTTTAGCCATATTTTGAACTATTTTATCAATGTTTAGTTTTATTAATAGAAAATAGGGTAATATTGATCAATGTTAGAATGATTTTAAAGAGGTGTTCTCTATTTTTGTTTTATAAAAAAGGAAATTATCGGATGAAGGCAGTACGGTTTGTTATACCAAAGACAGGGGGAAACTCTTTTCGCGTCCAATTAGACGACGGACCTCATTTTTACGATACGATTCATTATCATCCGGAGCACCAAATTACCTTTATAATAAAAGGGGAAGGAACCAGTTTTATCGGAAATCATGTGGAGCGTTTTGTGCCGGGCGATGTATATCTGATTGGAAAGAACGTACCGCATGTTTCAAAATGTGATGGTGTCTATTATCAGGGTGATCTTGACCTGGACGTTTTCAGCATCTCCTTATTTTTTAAAGATGAAACTTTTGGTTCGCAGTTCTTCGAAATTCCTGAAATGGCACACATAAAGCGACTGCTTGAGCAAGCCTCGATGGGTGTAAAAGTTTTTGGTGACGATCGGGAGCAGATTGCAAAGTTGATTGAAGCGAGTCGGGAACAGGATGGATTTCAGCGTTTTCAGAACCTGATGAGTATCCTGAATATTTTTGCCAAATCGGAAAATACGAAGACTTTGTCCTCGGTGCGGTACATCACTCCGTCGAAGGAAGCCGATAATGAACGCATCAATGTGATTTTCAATTTCCTTTCCACAAACTTTAAATCGGACATTAGCCTTGACCAGATTTCGTCGATTGCCAGTATGACGCCTAATGCGTTTTGTCGCTATTTCAAACAGCGTACAGGAAAGTCCTATTCGGTGTTTCTGAATGAAATGCGTGTAGAATATGCCGGGAAGCAAATTGCAGGAAGCCATCACAGTTTTGGGAATATTGCAGTGGAAAGCGGCTTCAACAGCATTTCGTACTTCAACCGTCAATTTAAACGAGTCACCGGACTTTCGCCCTTACAATACCGGAAAAAGTTTGGCCAGCATATCGGTTAGAAAATTCAGTGTAAAGGAATCGAGAAGGTTTATAAATTTTGATGATTGTTGATTTCTATTCTTTTCAGCTACTGCTAAAAAAGTTTACCTTTGCGGCTTAAACGTCACTCGTTTTAAAGACGTTATCCGTTGCGGCGGATTGTGAACATTCAGAATATTCAAAATTTGAACATATACCAAATGAAAAGAGATCAATTAGTATTTGACATTATTGAAAAAGAACGCGAGCGTCAGCTAAGCGGAATCGAACTAATTGCTTCTGAAAACTTTGTTAGCGAGCAGGTTATGGAGGCAATGGGTTCTGTTATGACTAATAAATATGCTGAAGGCTATCCGGGCAAGCGCTATTATGGCGGTTGTCAAATTGTGGATATGACTGAGCAATTGGCCATCGACCGTATCAAAGAACTTTTCGGTGCAGAATATGCCAACGTTCAACCACACTCGGGGGCTCAGGCCAATGCTGCTGTGCTTAGCGTAATTTTAAAACCCGGTGATAAATTCCTAGGACTTGATTTGGCTCATGGTGGTCACTTGTCTCACGGTTCTCCGGTGAACTCTTCAGGTATATTGTATTCACCAATCGCGTATCATGTGAAAGAAGATACCGGAATGGTTGATTATGACGAAATGGAAGCTCTGGCCAAAGAACACCAGCCAAAACTGATTATTGGTGGAGCTTCTGCTTATTCTCGTGAATGGGATTATGCCCGTATGCGTAAAATCGCTGATTCAGTTGGAGCTATGCTTATGGTTGATATGGCGCATCCTGCCGGACTAATTGCGGCCGGTTTGCTGGAAAACCCGGTTAAACATGCTCACGTTGTTACTTCAACAACTCATAAAACATTGCGTGGACCTCGTGGTGGTATCATCCTGTTGGGCAAAGATTTTGTCAATCCATTTGGTTTCAAAACACCAAAAGGTGAAACTAAAATGATGTCGGCTGTATTGGATTTCGCTGTTTTCCCCGGACAACAAGGCGGACCACTGGAGCACGTAATTGCATCGAAAGCGATTGCTTTTGGTGAAGCCTTAGATCCTTCATACAAAGTGTATCAGGCGCAGGTGCAAAAGAATGCTGCGGTGATGGCTCAGGCTTTCATCGATAAAGGTTATAAAGTTATTTCAGGCGGAACAGACAATCACAGTATGTTGATTGACCTGCGTACCAAATTCCCCGAATTGACTGGTAAGAAAGCTGAAAACACCTTGGTTTTGGCAGATATCACCATCAACAAGAATATGGTTCCTTTCGATAGCCGTTCACCTTTTACAACATCAGGTCTGCGCGTTGGAACGCCTGCGGTTACAACCCGTGGTTTGAAAGAAGACGCGATGCCTGTTATCGTTGAATTGATCGACGAGGTATTGTCTAATCCGGACAGCGAAGAAGTTATTGCTTCAGTTCGCAAGCGTGTAAACGAAATGATGAAAGGTTTGCCATTATTTGCCTGGTAATCCGGTTTCGACAATATTTTCAAAGGAGGCACCGATTTGGATGCCTCCTTTTTTGTGCACAAAAAAACCGGCTGTGAACCGGTTTCCTTTTTTATCGTTAATGATAGAATTTCTCAGTTGACTATTCTGAAGCTTTGTCTTTTTCCTTCATTGGCTCTTGTTCCTTAACCGGATCTATCTTGTCAAGGAAGATTTGTGCAATTTTACCGGAAGGTAAGCTTTCTGAATTATCCTGCATATTGGCACATAAACTGATCACCAGTTTTTGATCAGGGAAGATGGCAAGGAATGAACTTCCGCCAATTGTATTGCCTTGTTGGATATACACCTTTCGGCCTTGATTGTCGGTGTAGATATTCCAACCAAATCCAAAGTTTGATTCAAAGCCATTGTCCAACTTATTTCGAGTGAAGAACAGTTTGTAACTTTCTTCTGAAAAGAATTCCTTTTTGAGGATGATTTGGCCCAATTTGTTCAGGTCATCGGCCGTCGACAAATAGCCATAGGCCGGTGCAATGAATCGGGAATCAATTGCGGGGGCATTGACGAGCTGTGCAACAAAGTTGCGATCGTATGGAGTCGCTCGATTCAAAGTTATGTATGATGGGTTGTCCAGGATTGTTTCGTCCATCCCAAGCGAGTCAAGCAGCATCTCTTTAACAAGTTTGGAATAACTTGTTTTTTCGATCGTTTCAGCTAAAATACCGAGCAAACATGGGCCATAGTCATTTACGGCGAAATAGGCATTTGGCGGATAGACCAGTGTGTCATTTTCCGATGCTTTGATATACTCTTTCAAGCTTTTCAAATTTCCTTTATTCAAAACAACGTTCTCATTGTTTTCAGGGAATCCGGCTGAGTGTGTGCCCAGATTATAGATGTTGAAATCAAACTGTTTTTCAGGATAGTCGGGAATGTACTTACGAAACGAATCGTTAACATTTAGTTTTCCTTCTTCCTGTAGTTTGGCAATCAGCATGGCTGCAAACATTTGAGAGCTTCTACCAATTCGGTATTTGGTTTCAGGACGTGCAGGCGACTTCAATTCCACATTCGCATAGCCAAGCCCTTCAGACCAAACTGTTTTCCCGCCAATGGAAACAGAAACAGATACTCCGGAGGTGTTTCCAACCAGGTATACTCTCATAGCTTCACGGCCGGCGATGATCTCTTTTTTATAGGTATGGTCCAGTACAATTCGCGGATCGTGAGACTTTTTTTTACAGGAATAAAAACTGAATAAAATTAAAACGGCAGGCAAAAATGATTTGACGGTCTTTGCGGTCAACTTCAGATGTTTTATTTTCATTACACTTTTAATTGGTGATTGTAGAATCAGGTTATTTTAATTGCGATGCCGAAAATAATAAATTGTAAGCAAGTGACCTTAACAGAAGCCTTAAAAATGCTTAACAGGAAGCTTCGGCAGGAAATAAAAAAAGCCTCTTGCGATGAAGAGGCTTTTGGATATTTATAAAGGAATGTTTCCGTGTTTTCGGGGAAGGTTCGACTTCCGTTTGTTGTGCGTCATATCCAGTGCACTGATAATTTTCTTCCGGGTATCTTTCGGGTAGATAATCTCGTCGATATAACCTAAAGAAGCAGCTCGGTATGGGTTGGCAAAAGCGTCTCGATATTCTTCAACAGCTTTTGTTTTTTCTTCAGCCGATTTGATATCTCTTCTCAGGATATTAATGGCTCCTTCCGGCCCCATTACCGCAATCTCGGCGGTTGGATAAGCATAATTTACATCGGCCCCAATGTGCTTGCTAGACATCACATCGTAAGCACCACCATAAGCTTTGCGCGTGATCAAAGTGATTTTTGGTACTGTTGCTTCAGCAAAAGCATAAAGTAACTTGGCACCATGCTTGATGATTCCACCGAATTCCTGTGTTGTGCCAGGTAAGAATCCTGGAACATCAACTAAGGTGACAATAGGAATATTGAAGGCATCGCAGAAGCGAACAAAACGCGCTGCTTTTGCCGATGAGTTAATATCGAGTACTCCGGCAAGGCTGGCTGGCTGATTGGCGACGATACCTACCGAACGTCCACCAAAACGGGCAAATCCAATAATGATGTTTGTCGCGTAATGTGGTTGAACCTCCAGGAAATGTTCATCATCTACGATCTTATAAACGATGTCTTTCATGTCGTACGGTCTGTTCGGATCGACCGGAACAATTGTATTCAGTTCTTCTTCTTCGCGATCGATCGGGTCGGTACACGGAATTTCTTCCGGTTCCTCCATGTTGTTCAACGGAAGAAAGCTCATTAGTTCGCGAACCATCATTAGGGTTTGCTCTTCGTTTTCTCCGTTAAAGTGAGCAACCCCACTTTTGCTGGTGTGCGTAACCGCTCCTCCGAGTTCTTCCTTACTCACGTCTTCGTGAGTTACTGTTTTAATGACTTCCGGTCCGGTAACGAACATGTGGCTGGTTTCATTGACCATGAAAATAAAGTCAGTCAACGCAGGTGAGTATACGGCACCACCGGCGCAGGGTCCCAAAACAACACTGATTTGAGGAATGACCCCACTCGAAAGTACATTGTTGTAAAAAATATCGGCATAACCAGCCAACGATTGAACACCTTCCTGGATACGGGCGCCACCTGAGTCGTTCAATCCGATCAGCGGTTTACCCATTTTTACAGCCAATTCCTGAATTTTTACAATTTTATCGGCATTGGTTCGGCTCATACTTCCGCCAAAAACCGTGAAATCCTGAGCGAAAACATAAACCAGACGACCGTTAATTTTGCCATAGCCAGTTACGACACCATCGCCCGGAATCTTGGATTTGTCCATCCCAAAATCGGTCGCGCGGTGAGTGACCAGTTTGTCAATTTCGTTGAATGTTCCCGGGTCAAGCAATTCCAGGATTCGTTCACGGGCCGTCTTTTTACCGCCGGCATGTTGTTTGTCAATACGTTCCTGGCCTCCGCCAATTTCCGCTTGTTTATTTATTGTTTCAAAAAAATCAAATTTTGCTTTTAAGTCCATAGTTCTTTTAATTTGTTACAGAAACTATTCATGTAATGTTTGTTGCTCTTCCGTGCCTCGGAAGATGTGTTTATCGAAAAATGATTGTGCCTTTAATCAATTTCAATGAGCACTTGGTTTGAATCGACGGTGTCTCCGGCTTTTACGTTCACTTTTTTTACGACCCCGTCCAAAGCAGCTTTGTATTCACTTTCCATTTTCATGGCAGAAATAATGACTGCAGTTTGTCCTTTGGCAACTTCCTGTCCGGCTTCAACCAGAACCTTCACGATCTTTCCGGGCATAGGAGCTGTAATTTTCTTTTCACTTTGGACCATTACACCATCACCGCGGTTGCGAATGTAACGGGCTTCAGCATCAATTACTTCGAGGTCGAATGTGTCGTAAAGCGTATAGGCTGTGTAGGCCTTCTTTTTGGTCGACGGCACGAGGGTAATGTTGTGGGAGCGGTTGTTTTCCAAAATAGAAAAAGTCCCTTCATCATTGTGCATCAAATCAACCAGGTAGACTCGATCGTCTACCATAATTTCAAGTAGATTTTCGTTTTGGTTCAGTACTTTGACTTTCGCAATACGATCATCTAATTTTACATCAATTGGCATAATAGGTCTTTTTAAAGTCTGTCGAAATTCTTTTGATAGCTGTATTTTTTCCAACGGTTTTCAACCGGATTCAACTGTTTAGTTGGGATGACTTTGTTTAAGCGGTTGATGTAATCAATGTAGGTTGCAATGATTACCATGTCTTGCGACACGATATCACAAGCGCCGCTATCCAACAACTTTTCTCTGTTTTTTTCAATGTAGTTGGTATCGTAATCTCCGTTCCTAAAATCTTCGGAATCCATAATACGCTCCAAAAACTTGATCGATGTTTTTACACCGGTAATTTTGTATTCGTACAAAGCACGCCGCATACGCTGTATGGCCTCTTCCCGGTTGTTTGCCCAAATAATTAACTTGGAAATCATAGGGTCGTAGTGGATTGGGATTTCATACCCTTCGTAAACATAACCGTCGGTACGAACGCCAAGCCCTAGTGGTTCTGTAATGTTGTGGATACGTCCGGCACTCGGCATGAAGTTGTTATCAGAATCTTCGGCATAAATCCGGCACTCAATAGCATGTCCTTTCTGACGGAGATCGTCCTGTTTTAACAGCAGTTCCCGTCCTTCTGCAACAAAGATTTGTTGCTTTACAAGGTCTACTCCGGTAACACGTTCTGTAATCGGATGTTCTACCTGAAGACGGGTGTTCATCTCCAGAAAATAGTAGTTCAGGTTGTTATCAACCAAGAACTCAATAGTACCGGCGCCCATATAATTAACTGCTTTTGCTGCGTTTACAGCATCCCTTCCCATTTTCTCTCGCAATTCCGGAGTCATCAATGGGGAAGGAGTTTCTTCAACCATTTTTTGGTGGCGGCGTTGAATGGAACACTCGCGCTCAAATAAATGAATAACGTTTCCGTGTTCATCACCCAATACCTGGAATTCGATGTGGTGGGGCGAACTCACATACTTTTCAATGTAAACGGCATCGTCTCCAAAAGCAGCTAATGCTTCAGAACGAGCAGCTTGCACAGAGGAAAGAATTTCACTTTCTTCTTTAACTAGGCGCATCCCTTTACCACCACCACCGGCGGATGCTTTGATCATAACCGGTAACCCGATTTTTCCGATGGTTTTCAATGCTTCGTCTTCCGATGAAATTGCTTCAGTTGTTCCCGGAACGACCGGAACGCTCGCTGCAATCATGGCCTTACGAGCCTGAATTTTATCCCCCATTTTGATAATTACCTCAGGAGAGGGACCAATGAAAATAATGTTGTTTTCAGAGCATAATCGGGCAAATTCCGAATTTTCAGATAAAAAGCCGTAACCAGGATGAATGGCATCGGCTTTTGACTTCAACGCTACCTCGATAATTTTATCGGCTCTTAGGTAACTTTCTTTTGATGGAGCTGGTCCGATGTAATAGGCTTCGTCTGCATAGCGCACATGCATCGAAGTACGGTCGGCATCAGAAAAAACAGCTACAGTAGCAATATCCATCTCACGGCAGGTGCGCATGATTCTGACTGCTATTTCACCCCGGTTAGCCACCAGGATTTTGTTGATTTTTCCCATAACTTGGTTTTAATACTATAAATATCTAGATATTAAAAAATAATAAAGCTATTTAAATTGTACAACATTAAACCATGTTTGTTTAAAAAAGTTTATTCCGGTTAATTCGATTTATCAACTATCTGAGTGTAAATTATTTTATCGAATAGTTGATGCATTTGTTAAATTATTTATATTTGTGAATATTCTAAACTAAAATTATGTTTGTGCGTGGTTGTTTGGTAAGCACTGTTGCTTTTTTCCTAACTTTTACCAATTGTTTTAGCCAGGATCAGATAACGTATAAGTTGTCAACTGATTCCTTGGTTAATCGCTACGCTAGTGAGAAAAAAACCTATTCGACCTTCAAAATTGATGATCGGATTAAGATTGACGGTGACTTAGACGAATTATGTTGGTCAGTTGCTCGCTGGGATGACAGTTTTGTTCAGCAACAACCCTTACAAGCTAAACAACCTTCACAAAAAACAGAAGTAGCTTTGTGCTACGATGAGGACAATTTGTATGTCGGCATCAGGTGTTTTGACAATGATTCGAAGGGAATCCGATCTATTTTAAGCAGACGAGACGAATATAGCGGAGACATGATTGGAATTGCGTTGGATACTTACGCAGATAACCGAACTGCCTTTGAATTTGATGTGACTGCTGCAGGACAGAAAATAGATCTGATGCACTTAGGTGCTCAAGAGGCCGATTATAATTGGGATGCTATTTGGGATGCCAAAACAAACATACAAGATAGTTTGTGGACGGCAGAAATACGGATCCCGTTTAGCCAACTTCGCTTTGCGAAATCTGATGAGCAGACTTGGGGGATGCATATTTGGCGATACATCGATCGTTCGGGGGAAGAGATTCATTGGAAACTGATCCCGGTTGATGCTCCGGCCACGGTATATTTGTTTGGTGAACTTAATGGGGTCAAAAATATCGGGCAGAAGCGAAAAATTGAGTTGCTGCCTTATGGCAATGTCAAGTATTCGCCAAATACAGATTTAAAGGAAAAATGGAAGTTTGGGGCTGGTTTGGATGGTAAAATTGGTTTGTCTTCTGACTTTACCATGGATTTTACGATTAACCCGGACTTCGGACAGGTGGAAGCAGACCCCTCAATTTTATCACTGAATACCTATGAAGTTTTTTACGATGAAAAAAGACCATTCTTTTTAGAAGGGAACAATGTTCTGAATTATTCATCGGGTCGCGATCTTCTGTTTTACTCCCGTCGGATCGGACATGCGCCCAGTTTGGAGCCAAGTGTGGTTGACGGCGAAACCTTATCGATTCCGGACAATACCTCGATATTGAGTGCGATTAAGCTTACCGGTAAAAGCAAAGATGGCTTGTCAGTCGGTTTTCTGCATAGTTTGACAGGCAAAGAAACCGCCTCGGTATATAATACTGATAGCGTTACTGATTATGCAGTGGAGCCGCTGACAAATTACACCGTTGGCCGGATAAAGCAGGATTTTAATGACGGGAACACGGTTTTGGGTGGAATGATTACCTCCGTTAATCGCAACATCAACGATAGTTTATTGTCATTCTTGCCGAATTCATCGCTAACCGGAGGACTTGATTTTGTGCACAACTGGAGGAAGCGGAAGTATTTTATAGATATGAAAAGCTTTTTTAGCCAGGTGAAAGGTTCTGAAGAAGCGATCAGTGATTTGCAGCAGTCTTCGCAGCATTATTATCAGCGGCCCGATGCAGATCACCTGGAATATGATGATACGCGGAAGCAGCTTTCGGGACATGGGGGTGAAGTGAGAGGCGGAAAGCGCAGTGGTAAATTTCGGGCAATTGGTTCTTTTAGCTGGCGTTCACCGGGGATCGATCTCAATGATATTGGCTACATGTACCAGGCCGATTATCTGGAAGAATCAGTTGAACTGCGTTACCTGGTTAATAAACCCAAAGGAATCATGAGGAACTATTGGCTTCGGTTGACGCAAAGTGCGAACTGGAGTTACGGAGGAGAGCAGACGAAGCAGGAAATTGGCTCGCACGCCTACATGCGCTTTAAAAATTTGTGGAGCATTCATCTAAATTTGGAACGTGACTACGATATTTTCGATACCCGAGAGTTACGTGGTGGACCAATACTATATAAAGAGCCAACTTGGGACAGTGAGATTTTTATTCAATCGAATCCATCGAAGGATTTATTTGCTGCTGGCGGTACCAGGTTTATTTGGGGCGACGATAAAATTTCATTACGAAATATAAATACCTTCTACCTTTTGTGGCGTTTGGGTGAAAACTTGAGTTTGTCATCGAAGACCGTTTATCAAACCAACACCGACTATCATCAATATGCAGGAAGAGTTAAATTGCCGGATGGTAATCCTGGGTATATTGTTGGTCAAGTTGATCAGAAAACGCTGGAATCGACTTTGAGGCTTGAGTATTTTATTACTCCGGAATTTTCGTTGCAATATTATGCATCTCCCTATGCATCGATTGGGAAGTATAAAGATTTTCGGCGGGTTAATATTGGAAGTAGCCGTGATTTGAATGAACGATATATCAATTTGGCCGGCAGTTTAGATGATGATATTTATACTTTCACAGAGGAAAATAATGGCTCGTACCGGATGTACAATCCCGATTTTACCTTCAAAGAGTTTAATTCCAATTTAGTGGCCCGCTGGGAATTCCGTGCAGGTTCAACTTTTTACTTCGTTTGGAATAATACCATCTCTGATTATCAACGCGGTTATGATCCCTCGCTTGGCAACGTATTTAGCGATATTTTTGGAGCCGATTCGCAAAATGTCTTTATGTTGAAATTTACTTACTGGTTTGCTTTATAAGAACTTCAACTAGTTTACTTTTGCACCAAATTCATTGCCATGAGTGCATTGAAACATTCTGATTGTCTTAATTTCTGAAAAAATATCTCAGTGAATTTAAAAGCATACTTCCCGATTTACAGGAAGAATCTAACACTTGCGATTCCTGTTATTCTGTCTCAGGTAGGTCAGGTAACTGTTTCGCTAGTCGATAATATGATGGTTGGGCATTCCGGTACTACGGAGCTTGCAGCAGCGTCTTTTTCCAACAGTATATTTATACTTGGTATGTTGATGGGGATGGGAATGGCGATGGGGGTCACACCAATGGTAGGTCGTTTTTTCAACAAGAAAGATGAATCGCAGGTAGCCAGCTATTTGAAAAACGGTTTGATTCTTCATGCCATCACAGCTGTTATTTTGCTTATGATTATGGTTGGCGTAGCTTTTTTGCTGGGCCGAATGGGACAACCCCAAGAGGTGGCAGATATGGCTTTTCCATATTTCCTTGTTTTGGTCGCTTCTATTTTTCCGCTTCTTATATTTTACTCGTGCAAACAGTTTTTGGAAGGGATGGGCAATACAAAAGTCGCTATGGTGATTACTTTAAGCACCAACCTGGTAAATGTCGTGTTGAACTACTTCCTGATTTTTGGTAAATTCGGATTCCCCGAATTGGGGCTATTGGGGGCTGGCATTGCAACCTTTATTGCACGTTTGATGATGCCATTTATGATTTTTGCTTTTATGTGGCATCATCCTTCATTTCGAAGGATTTCGAGGATTGCCCGTCAAGCGAAAGTTGAAGTAGCAAAGTTACGGGAGCTCTTGAATATTGGATTTCCAATTGGAACGCAAATCGTTGTTGAGGTGCTAACCTTTAGTGTTGGGGCCGTAATGATGGGATGGATTGGGAAAGAACAGTTAGCTGCTCACCAGGTTGCCATTGGCATGGCATCCTTCACGTACATGATAAGTTTAGGGGTGGGGGCTTCAACAACCATCCATGTTAGTCACGAATTTGGTGTTAATAATTTTAAATTAATTCGCCGGTTAATATCAGCCGCATTACACCTCATTGTGCTGTTCATGTCGACAATGGGCATACTGTTTATTTTATTCAGAAGCGAACTTCCATGGATGTTTACTGAGGATAAGGCAGTAATTGAAGTTGCTGCGAATTTGCTGATAATCGCTGCTCTTTTCCAAATTTTCGATGGTATTCAGGTTGCCTTGTTATCCGTTCTTCGGGGATTGTCAGATGTTAAAATGCCCATGTTCTTAGCATTTTTGTCGTATTCCGTTATCGGTCTGCCCATAAGCTATTTATGTGCTTTTCAATTTGGATTCGGATCTATAGGAGTGTGGATCGGCTTTTTATTCGGATTGGCTGCGGCAGCTTCTTTATTTGCTTACCGTCTTCGAAAATTATTGCTTAAACTGGAATCTTGAGGGGATAAAAAAAAAGGCGGGTTACCATCGTCATGATAACCCGTTGTCCATAATTTAGTTTAGTTAGATCAGAAAATAGATATTGGTTTAAAGAGAAAAGGTATCAGATAAATGATTTATTCATAAGCCATTGATTTCTCAAATGCCTTGCTAATATAGCAACATTTTCTGAGTTGCGTTAAAAAATCCTTAAAATTTCTTAATAAGTGGTAATGGTTAGCTATTTTTCGCTTTGTAAAACATTGGGATTCAAATGTTACAAATGAGAAACATGTTGTAGAATATATGATTGATTTGACTCTATTATTGACTGTTTTATGTTGAATTGACACATGGGAACGCGAAAAATGATGGTATTTGTTAAATTTTATCAAGAGCAGATATAATGATCTTATATTCTTTAAACTGAAAAAATTATCTTTGCCATCAAAAAGAGGAATTATGCAATTGTATAATAAGTACAATAAAGAAGAGTTAATCAAACGGTTGCACGAGGAGACATTTGAGCGGACAACAATTTCTTTTTATCGTTATGTCCGAATTGATGATCCTCAAAGTTTTCGGGATGAACTGTATCAGGAATGGTTTCAATCGAATTGCTTCGGTCGGATTTATGTTGCCCGAGAAGGGATTAATGCACAAATGAGTGTTCCTTCTCAACATTTGGGAAACTTTCTTCAGTGTATGAACAATCGCCCCGAGTTACAGGAAATGCCAATCAAATATGCTGTTGAAGACAATGGCAAATCATTTTATAAACTAACGATTAAAGTACGGCCGAAGATTGTAGCTGATGGCTTGGACGATCAGGCATTCGATGTGACCAATGTTGGTCGTCATTTGTCGGCCACCGAATTTCACGAGCAAATCGGCAATCCGGAGATTTTGGTAGTCGACATGCGCAACCATTACGAAAGTGAGATTGGGCATTTTGAAGGGGCCATTTGCCCGGAAGCGGATACTTTTCGCGAAGAAATTGATATGGTTGTTGACCAGCTTAAAGAAGAGAAGGAACGCAAAATATTACTTTACTGTACCGGTGGTGTCCGTTGCGAAAAAGCCAGCGCTTATCTAAAGCACCACGGTTTTCAGGATGTGAACCAATTGCACGGTGGTATTATTGAATACGCACAGCAAATTAAGAGGCTAAACTTAAAGTCGAAATTTGTAGGAAAGAACTTTGTTTTTGATGATCGCCTTGGTGAATCAATTTCCGGAGAGGTTATTGCGCATTGTCACCAATGTGGGCGAAAATGTGATACCCATACCAACTGTACAAATAATTTATGCCACATTCTATTTATCCAGTGCCCTGAATGTGCGGCGCAGTATGAGGGGTGCTGTAGTGATGAATGTAAAACAGCTATGCACGCGCCAGCCGAAGAACGTGATTTGTATGTTCAAGCATTTCAGCGTAAGTTTGGCAACCGAAAAGCATTCCGTAAAGGATTAGCCCAGAAGATTGAACAGTTTGATTTACGCTATGAGTAGTTTTTGGAACGACATAAAAAAGCCCATTTTGGCGCTTGCCCCAATGGAAGATGTAACAGACACTTCCTTTCGTGAATTGGTTGCCAGGATTTCAGATCCGCAATGCCTGCATATTCTCTTTACTGAGTTTACTGCTGTTGACGGCATGAATCACCCGGTGGGGAAGGAGCGCGTGTCGGAACGGCTAATAGTAAGTGAGTCGGAACGTAAAATATTGGCTGAAAAAGGAATTAAACTGGTTGCACAGATTTGGGGTAATAAGCCGGAAGTCTTTCATAAGGTTGCCTGCGAAATTACCGAAGAATATGATTTCGACGGTATAGACCTTAATATGGGGTGTCCGGTAAAAAATGTCGTGAAACAAGGATCTTGCAGTGCATTGATTGATCAGCCTACCTTAGCCCAGGAAATCATCTTAGCCACAAAAGAAGCGACCCATTTGCCCGTATCTGTTAAAACCCGGACAGGGATCAGACAACACGATACTGACCGTTGGATTTCGCAAGTACTCGAGACAAAACCGGCGGCAATCACTTTGCATGGTCGTATTCAAAAACAACAATCAGATGGTTTGGCCGATTGGAATGAAATTGCCAAAGGTGCCCGTTTGCGCGATGAATTAGCTCCGGAGATTCCTTTCTTGGGTAATGGAGATGTTTTATCGTACCAGCAAGCTTGTGACTACACCAAAGAATATGGTTTGGATGGGGTAATGATTGGGCGTGGGATCTTCCACAATCCTTGGTTTTTCAACCCGGAAGAACGAGCGTATTCAAAAGAAGAGAAGTTGCAACAGTTAATTCTCCATACCCGTTTGTTCGAACGGAATTGGAGCGGAAAAAGGAATTTCAATATCCTGAAGCGTTTCTATAAGATATACACCAGTGGTTTTCCGGGAGCATCAAAAATGCGAGCTGAGCTAATGAACGCCAACGGTTATGATGAGGTTTATCAACTCGTCGGCGCTCATGTAGATTGTTCGGTATATAACTAATGAGAGCACTCGTCATGCTCTGTACAAATCGTGAAGTTGGATAAATAGTCTTTGCGGATGTATTTGTCCAATGCCTCTTCAACAGAGCATTTAAATCCTGCGATTACTTCAATATTTTGAAACTTAAGCTTGCGGATGGCACCTTCGCCAATGCCAGAAGCCAGCATGACGTTTACGTTGTGCGTCGCTAATTCTTCTGCTAAATTCGATTTGCAACCACATTCTTTCGAAGTGGTGAGCTTGCTGGTAGCAACAATTTCATTCTTTTCACTCAACTCGTAAATGGTAAAATACTCACAGTGGCCAAAATGATTGTCTACTTGGTTCTCTCTTGTCGGGATTGCTATTTTCATGTCAATTCGTGTTTATTTAGAACTAAAGTTCAGTATTTATGATGCAAATATAAAGAACTAAAGTTCAAAAAATAGTGTTTAGAACTGAAAATGACTAAATTTAACGGAGTGGTTAGATTGAAGAAAGAATTGCAATCCAAAACCAAAGCACCCAATTTTGAATGGATGCTTTGTTTTTGGATCGTTTGTGAGATGTAGCAGTGTTTTCTTTTATTTCTCCTTTTTGGGTTCAAAGTTCAGCGAAACCGAATTCACACAATGGCGGGTGTTTTTTTCCGTCAATCGTTCACCATAAAAAACATGTCCTAAATGGCCGCCGCAATTGGCACAGGTAATTTCTGTTCTCCGGCCATCAGCATCAACAGTCTTTTTTACGGCTCCTGGAATTTCGTCGTCAAAGCTTGGCCAACCGCAGCCGGAATCAAACTTGTCGTTTGATTTATAAAGTGGAGCATCACATTGTTTACATGTGTAGGTTCCATCTTCGTGAAAGTTGTAATATTTGCCGGTAAAAGGTCTTTCTGTGCCTTTACTTTGAATTACATAGCGTTCAAAATCATTTAACTGATTGTATTCCATATTGTCTTTTTTATATTTGTTCGTGTGCGCAGGCTGATAGACTAAAAGCTACGGACAGGAAAAGAGCGACTGTCTCGTCGCGCTTATTCATAGGACAAACTGGTGAAGCTTTTTGTTTGAGAAGAACCTTTTTTTAAATGGGGAGGAGGTAAAGAAAGGCGAAGAAATGACATACGGAGCCTCCGAGAATGAAAAAGTGAAAGACCAAGTGGAAGAATGGCACTTTCGGGAACAGGTAAAAAATGGCGCCGGTCGTATAACTTAAACCTCCAGCCAGTAAAAACCAGAGCGAGGTTTTAGGTACACTGTGAATCATGGGAGCCGCAGCAACAACGACCAGCCAGCCCATAATAATATACAAGAGTGTTGAGATATTTCTCCAGCGAGGTTTGTAAAACCACATTTTAAATACGATTCCGGCGATAGCGAGCGACCAAATCAGTCCGAAAAGTGTCCAGCCTACCCAACCACGTAAGGATGTTAAGGTGATTGGAGTATACGAACCGGCAATTAGAATATAAATTGCTGAGTGGTCGAATTTATTCAGTTTTTCTTTCAGCCGGGGTTTTTTCACCCCGTGGTAAAGCGTCGATGCAAGATAAAGCAGGATCATACTGACACCAAAAACAGAGAAACTAATGATGTGCCAGATATTTCCATAAATCGCTCCAAAAACATTCAGCAACACCACTCCGACAATTGCAAGGGCAACGCCAAACCCGTGAGAAATGCTATTGGCAATTTCTTCGATCTTCTTCAACTTTAACTTTTTGTATCTCATTGTTGCATTTCTTTTCCCGGTTGTGGTTCCAAAAATAGTGAATCAGCAACAGTTTTTGATCTTCTGTGGAAAACTAATATTTAGTACTTTACTCTATCTGTTTGATTTGTAGTTTGATAATCATTGTTGACGGATATCTTCTTGAAAGGCTTTATTCGTTTGGGGAAAATGCATTAAGTTTGCGGGGGTATCAGAGAGTGGATTTGTTAGGTTTATCACTAAATAAAATAGAGATTTCGAATCTTGAGCGTAAAATCGATATATCAAAACGACCAGGAGATTCTTGGTAAAATAGCGAATGGTGACTTAAAAGCCTATCGGTATTTATTCGATACCTATTTCCCGGATCTTTGTAATTTCTTGCTTATTTACTTGCGAAATAGAGCTTTTGCCGAAGAAGTAGCTCTTGAAATATTCACTGTTCTTTGGGAGAAAAGAGGACAGATCGAAATCCGTTCAAGTGTAAAGGCTTATTTATTTACTGCAGCCAAGAATCGCGCAATCAGTATTTTTCGTCGAACGAAACAGCACATTTTTACCAGTTTGGAAATTGAAGATCAAGCAGCTTTAGCAGATTCCGACTCTCAAGTATTCCTTGAAAACAAAGAGCTTCGGCAAATTATTGAAGAGGCTGTCGCAGCGTTGCCCGAGCAGAGTCGCAAAATTTATCAAATGGCATGGGAGGAAAATCTTTCCCACAAAGAGATCGCCCAACAACTGGGATTAAGTCCTAAAACAGTTGAAAATCATGTCGGAATTGCTCTCCGAAAACTGCGTACCCAATTACAGCCACACTATAAGCATATTTTCATGCTCTGGATTACAGTCTTTTAACTGATCCGGAAAATAATTTCACATTTTTTTCGAAATAGATTGAGGGAATTTTTCTTCAACGACGTCATATCAGCAACAGAACGATTATGAAAGAAACTCAAACACCATGGGATGCGATCGGAGCTTATCTGAATGATAAGTCGGATAAAGACAGCGAAGCCACCATTAAAGCATGGTTAAATGAGTCTTCAGATAATATCCAGCTATTGAAGGAGATTATCGACACCCGACTCATTTCACAACAAACTCGGGAGTTTTACCAACCCGACAATGATAAACTATGGGGGGAGTTGATGACACGCATTCAACCCGAATCACAAAAAGAAAGTCCGAAAAAAATATCACTTCATATTTTGAAATATGTGGCAGTTGCAGCCGCTATTGTATTCGCTTTTTTTAGCGGCAAATGGTATTTCACGACAAGCAGTGTTTCCTCATCTGTGAATCAAATGGCTTATTCTACCGTCATGACAGAACCAGGACAACGTACTCATGCTGTTTTGCCTGATGGAACAAAGGTTTGGCTTAATTCCGGCTCGGAATTAAAATATGCGTCTGACTTCAATACTCAGAATAGAGATGTATTTATATCGGGAGAATGTTATTTTGAAGTTACGAAAAGTAAAACTTCCCCTTTTGTTGTACATGCGAAGGATATCAATGTGAAAGTATTCGGAACTCATTTCAATGTGAAAGAGGGCCGTTCAGATGCAAGTTCGGAGGTTGTGTTAGTTGAAGGAAAAGTACAAGTCCTTACGTCCGAAAATAAATCGCTAACATATTTAGCGCCCGGGGAGAAATTACTTTTTAAGGATCATGCCTTTCAAGTAAAGAGGATACAGAATCCTTTGGCCTCGATTTCATGGACCAACGGCGTTTTGAATTTCAATGATATGCCATTTGGTGATGTCGTTGATTACCTGGAAAGTTGGTATGGAGTTACAATTCACTTACAGCAGGCTCTGTATCAAAATCATCACTATACTTTTAAAGTAAAAACTGAAAGTTTACACGAAGTGTTGGACTTAATTTCGGTGATTACGCCCATTCAGTATAAAATTGAAGGAGAACATGTATTTATAAATTCGAAAGAAGAGTCTTAAAATAAAACAGGAAAGGCGGCCACCTTTCCTGCATATCATCAATTGTTAAATCGAATCTGAATTATCTCGCATACCGCTAAATATGAATGTAATTCCGATTCATAACTGATCTTGTAAAACTATGAAAAAAAAACGATTGAATTCGTGCCGGAGTAATCTGTGTACAAGAAAAATGCTTTTATCTATGAAGCTTACAGTACTTTTAACTTTGCTCACAACACTGTCCGTGTTTGGAGGGAGTTTTGCTCAAAACTCAAAATTGAATCTGAAAATTCAGAATCGTCAAATCAAAGATGTTTTGAACGAGATTGAGAATCAATCTAATTACTCATTTATGTACGACAACAAACAGGTTGACGTTGAGCGACATGTGAGTCTGGACGTTCAAGGAGAAAGCCTTGACGAAGTACTAATGAACATTTTTGAAGGAACTAACGTGACTTACAAAGTCATTGATCGACATATTATGTTGGTGACTCAGGATAGTCCAAAAGTAATGAGGCAAGCAAGCAATGTTACAGGGACGGTCGTTTCGGCAACCGGCGAACCGCTACCGGGTGTTACCATTGTTATTAAAGGGACAAACATTGGAACGATCACTGATTTTGATGGTAATTTCAGTTTGAAAGATGTCAGTTCTTCTGATGTTTTGGTGTTCAGTTTCATCGGTATGGTTTCTCAGGAGATACCGGTTGGAACTCAGTCCACATTTGCCATTGTCTTAGAGGAAGAAACGGTAGGCGTTGACGAGGTTGTTGTAATCGGTTATGGTACAACTTCCAGAAAAGATTTTACCGGATCTGTTTCCAGAGTCGATATGGAAAATTCTCCTTTAGCATTAACCCCACGTACCGATGTATCAGATGCGTTGAGAGCTGTAGTGCCTGGTATGACAGTTTCACAGCAGCAAGGGGCAGGACAATCACCTTCCATTCTGGTAAGGGGACAAAAGTCGATTAATTCGAGTGCTACGTCTCCTTTAATCGTGTTGGATGGCGTTATTTTCATGGGAGATATGAGAGATATTGACCCGTCAACAATTGAAGATATTACAGTGTTAAAGGATGCGACCTCAGTGGCGGCTTATGGTTCACGGGCAGCTAATGGAGTGGTTGTTATAACTACCAAATCAGGGAAAAAGGGAAAGCCGGTTATTAACTTTAATAGTTCAGTTGGTATTTCTCAGGTAATTAATAAAGCCGATGTTTTAAGCCCGGAAAATTGGGTTCGTAAAGTTAACCTGTTGCAGGGATTAGATGAAGATGCTGATCCTACTAGCTGGATGTCTCAGTTTGAAGCCGAGAATTATGCTCAGGGTAAAACAATTGATTGGCAAGACTACGTTTCACGTACCGGCGTAACACAAAATTATGCTCTTTCAGTATCCGGAGCTAATGAGAAGTCTAATTATTATATGGCTGCGTCGTACAATAATACAGAGGGTGTTCTTATTGGCGACGACTATTCTCGCATCGCGTTAACTTCCAGGTTAAACACCAATATCACAGATTGGCTGGAAGTGGGCGGTAATATTAATTTCAGCGTTAACGATTATTCAGGACCAACAAATTACAATATTTATCAGTCGATCAGACTGACCCCATATGGACGTGCTTACCGGGACGAAGAAAACGGATTGTTAGAGAAATTCCCCGCTACTGAAGGAATCTACCGGACGAATCCTTTGTGGTCTGTGGAAAGTAATATGATCGACGACAATGATATGTATTATACGACCGTTTTAGACGGGCATATGTTGGTTGATATTCCATGGATAAAAGGGTTGAGCTACAGAATGAATTATTCTTATACCCTTAAAAATGTAGAACGCGATTATTTTACGCATGAAGGATACTACGTTTTGGAAGGTACCTCAGATGATCGGTATTCGGCATCTAGCTTATCTAACTTTTTAACCAGTGCAAACGGTTATAGTGCCCGAACAAAAAGTGTCGGTTGGGTATGGGATAACATCATTAATTATAAGCAAGCCTTTGGAAAACACTACATTAATTTCACAGGCGTATATACACGCGACTCGTATGATTATAAATATAAACGCGTAGACGGCTCTGATTTCTCCGATTTAGGTAATACCGAATTAGGGTACAACGGTCTGACTTACGCGAAAACACAAACGATTAACTCATTCAATAATACCCTGAAAACGAATATTGGCTATTTGGCCCGTATCAATTATAACTACGCCGACAAATATCACTTAACGACTTCTGTAAGAAGGGACGGATCTTCTGTTTTCGGTGAAAATTCGAAATGGGGGACCTTCTATTCGTTAGGACTGGGATGGACAGTTACCAATGAAGGGTTTATGGAAGATGTGGATAAAGTTGATTACTTAAAGCTAAAACTTTCATGGGGACAGAATGGTAATCAGTCGTTAAGTCCTTATCAAACACTTTCAACATTGACTTTGGGACAAGCAGGTGGGTATAGCTATCCTTTCGGAAACACCTCAGAGGTATCATGGGGACAGCGTATTGCTGCACTTGGAAATACTGATTTAGGTTGGGAGAAAACTTCAGCTATTAATACTGGTTTCGAGCTAACGATGTTTAAAAATAAGATCAGCTTGAATACCGATTTCTATGTTTCCCAAACGACCAATCAAATTTTTGAACGGAATATCCCGGTAATGGGAAATGGTATTACCTCAATTGATGCAACCTTAGGACAGGTAAATAACTGGGGGCTTGAAGCAACGTTGACGACTACAAATGTGAAAAATTCCAAGATCGAATGGACTTCTTCGTTAACGTACTATTTGAATCGAAATAAACTAAAAGAGTTATACGGAGACGGGAATGACGATATTTCAAATAGCCTGTTCTTAGGAGAATCACTTGGCGCAATTTATGGTTACAAACCAATTGGCATTGTTCAGGAAGATGATGCAGAATACATGAATATTACGGGAGCTGTTCCCGGCGATGTGAAATTTTACGATAGAGAAGGCGACGGAATTGATGCCAACGACCGTGTCATTCTGGGGTATAATAAAGATAATTTCAGAATGTCGTTTGCCAATACTGTCAGATACAAAGGCTTCGAGCTTTATGCATTGTTATCAGGTGTGTTTGGAGGAAACGGATACTATCAGTCATCAAATATCTATGCTTACCGGACTGCAAGTGATGTGGTATTCGATAATAACTTTAATCATGGCTGGTGGACTGCGGAAAATAAGAGCGATAAATATCCTCGCATTGGTTATACTGACGGACGCTACAATCCATTGCAATCGCGCGGGTTTGTTCGCTTACAGAACGTGAGTCTGTCTTATACGTTTGATCAGTTGTGGGTGAAGGCATTAAACTTAAGCAATTTCAGAGTTTACGCTTCAGCAACAAATTTATTCACAATCACTGGATGGGAAGGCGGAGATCCTGAAACAGGACAGACTTTAGGAAGTGGATATTCCTATGGTTATCCGTTGTCATCTACCTATTCTTTCGGATTAAGTTTAACGTTTTAATTAAAAGAAGATCATAATGAAAACAAAGATATTTTTCCAGCTTAGTTTAGGGCTTTTATTGTTGCTCTTTATTAATGCATGTAACGATGAGGACTTCTTAACTGAAGAGCCAGAAACCTTTTATACGACCGAAAACTCTTATAATACAGCATCACAAGTAGATGCAAGTGTCACCAATATGTATGTACACATTCGGTATTGGTTTCAAAATAATTACTTCATGAAAGGGCAGGGAACAGACTTGCTGGATACTCCATACTGGAGATGTAGTGGAAACGGTTACTCAAATTTTAGTTCATGGAGTTCTGAGTACGGATCGGTAAGAGATGTCTGGAATGCTTTCTACCAGCTTGTAAGTTATGCCAATCAAACACTTGAAGGAGCTGAGTCGAGTAATTTTACATGGGATAATCTGGATGACTACAACTATGTTATTGCCCAATCTAAGTTTTTCCGGGGTTTTGCATATATGACATTGGCCGAGTTGTACGGAGGAGTTCCTCTTGTTGATGAGTTTTACACAACACCCAAATATGACTTTGTTCGTTCCTCACGCGAGGAAACATATCATTTTGCAATTAACGATCTGCTGGCAGCTTTAGATGGCATGCCTGATTATCCAAGTGAAGCAGGGCGTGTAGCTAAAGGTGCAACATGTCACTATCTGTCGGAAGCCTATCTTGGATTGGCCAACGAATTGGATGATAATACGGCCTATCTTGATTCATCAATTTACTATGCCAGCGAAGCGATTAATTTGCATAGTTTAATGACCAGTCGTTTCGGATCGAGATCAAATCCTAACGGAGGAGCTGCGATGAATGGCGTTGAAGCTTATTACGAAGATGGTGATGTGTTTTTTGATCTTTTCCAACGTGGTAATTTGGACTATGAAGAAGGAAATACCGAAGCGCTTTGGACCCTTGAGAATGACTACGATGTTTATTTAGCCTATGGCGGAAACAATTATCTGGCCTATCCTCGTGAATTTTCACCGGTATTGCGGAATGCTTTTTGGGACGCTGACCATAAGGAACAAAATGCCAGTCCATGGTTGTCGTTGATCGACGCTTATGTTGGTGGTCGCGGTGTATCCAGTATCAGACCGACAGAATATGTTGTGAATGATGTTTGGCAGGGTGATTTTGCAGAAGACATCCGGAACTCCGGCACAAATATTAGACGTGAATTCATGTGTATGGATCCGACGTCGTCTTATTATGGAGATACCGTCAGCTTGGATATGTTGGATCAGACAACCCTGGAACGCTTATATCCAATCTGGACTAAGTTAGCACCCGTTGACGATTGGGGTTACGAAGACCTGTCAGATGGAGGTAACCGCTCCAACATGTATCGCGACGAATATGCTTGCCGTTTGGCAGAAACTTATTTGTTGCGGGCTGAAGCCTATTTTAGAAAAGGAAGTAGTGACCTGGCTGCAGCCGACATCAATGTGTTAAGAGCTCGTGCACAATGTACGTATATGGCGACATCAGCTGATATTTCAATCGATTTTATTCTGGATGAGCGTACACGCGAATTATTTTCCGAAGAACGGAGATGGTGTACCTTGTTAAGGATGGGTGACAATGTAGCCATTGAGCGTATCTCAAAATACTCGTATTATGCAGGTTCCGAAAGTTCCTATTTCCAAGGTACCAGTGCAGTACCAGGTGGATGGAGCTTATTTCCAATTCCACAATCAACCATTGATGCGAACCTGGATGTAGAACTGGAACAAAATACAGGTTGGTAAAAGACAACGAAATTAGATTGATCCGCTCTCTTTCTATTCACAAGGATTAATGGAATTGCAGATCAACTATCGATTTTATTCATTGAAATGAAAGGCTGTTCGAAGAAATTCGGGCAGCCTTTCTGTTTTGTTAGGGGTATAATAAGTCGATTGAACTACAAAAATAGACATGATTCCGCCTGTTTCTGGTCAGAATGCGTCGTTCCCGCGTTCAAAAGCACGACGCTTTAGACAGAACCCGTCATGCTTTCAGCGCAAAGAACAACGCTGCATGCTGAAACCGTCATCCTTTCAGCGTAAAGAACAACGCAACATGCTGAAACCGTCCTGGTTTCAACGCAAAGAATGACGCAATTGACTGAACCCGTCACGCTTTCAGTCAAAAGAAGGGGGCAATTTGAAGCTTTTGAGCGTGTCCAATGGTAATGCTTACCAAATGGTGTCAAAAAAGAAGCTCCCAAATTCTTGCGAATGTGAGAGCTCTCCATCAATGTATGTAAAAATCTAACTAAAACTTTCAGTCTTTAATTGTCGAAGACGGACAGGTCCCAGTCTTCGGCCCATTTGATCGTTGGTTTTCCAGCTACAAACTGAATAGGGAGCCAAATGTAACGGCCGTCAATCGGATTCTTCGGTGTCCAGCGGTCACCCATGTAAATGAAAGCGTCTTCTTTACCCTGAACAGGTAAAATATAGGTGCTTTGCGAATGGAAAGTCAAGTCAGCATCCTCGCCAACACACGGATTGCCCATCGACTCCCAAGGTCCCCAAATTGATTTGGCTTCGAACAGGCGGGCTGCATTCGGATCCCAACCGGTACATCCGGAAGCCATCAGGTAATAGGTGCCGTCCTTCTTGAAAAGGGCAGGAGCCTCGTTGTGTCCGGCCGGAAAAATGCGAATATATTTCCCCGTGAAATCCTGGTAATCGTCCGTTAACTCCGAGATGTGCAGAGTCAGGTTATCTTCCGAAGCATGAATGTGATATGCTTTGCCATCATCGTCGACAAAAAGCTGCATATCGCGTGCCATTTGGCCACCTTCAAATTCCCGTTGCAAAAACATGCCTTCATCGATCGCTTTGTACCAATCGGGAGTCCACCATTTCAATTCCGGGTCATACTCCTTTGTTTTCAGTTCTTCCGAATAATCTACCGGCCATTCCTGCGCATTCGGACGCAGTGATTTGACGAATGTATAGGGTCCGGTTGCTTTATCGCTCACGGCCAGAGCTGTTCTGGCAGCACCGTAACCCTGACCTTTTAATTCCAGGTGGAACCACATCACAAATTTGCCTGTCATTTCATTGTAAATCACTTTGGGACGTTCGATCACGGCACCTTTTTCAATGTCGGAACCTGCCTCATTTGAAACCGGGAGGGCAATGCCTTCATTTTTCCAGTTATAAAGATCGGTCGACGAATAACAGCTCACTCCGACCTGGGCTGAATTGCCTCCTTTTCCGGCCGTTTTAAACTCGCCAAACCAGTAATAGGTGTTGTTGTAATATAAAATACCTCCGCCATGTGCGTTGATATGGACGCTGTCTGTGTCAACCCAAATCTCGCCGGGTTTAAAACTGTGATTATATTTCGCAACCTGTTCTTTTGGGCTGCAACTAATCAGGGCAACGATGGCCAATAGGGCCAGCAGTACCGGGAACGTTTTTGACGCTATTGTCGGTTTTACCTTCATCTTTTTTGCTTTTTATGGTTGACTTAAGGAAGAGTCTTGCTTCATACGATTTCCTTTCTGTCGATCTGCTTCTTCCTGTTGTATGAGGACAAACATAGCGTCAAATGCGGAACCTGGTCTTGCAGAAATTTGAAACTTGCTTGCACAAATTCGATTGTTAAACAAAAAAAGCTTCTCCGGACCGGAAAAACTTCTTTTTATTTATGGGATGCTGACTTTGGTGTCGAAATGTTAATCCGCGTCGGAGTTTTTGTCAATATATTCTTTGGGAGTACAACCGTAGAATTCTTTAAAGCACCGGGTAAAATAGGAAGGACTGGTAAAGCCTACCATGTAAATAACTTCCGAAATAGATCGCTTGCGTTGTACCAGCATATCGGCCGCTATTCTAAGTCGCTGATTGCGAATGAATTCCTTCGCCGTTTGGCCGGTCAGTGCTTTTATTTTCCGGTAAACCTGGTTCGGGCTTATTTTGAGTTCGTTGCTGAATGCTTCGACGTCGAAATTAGGGTTATCCAGGTTGTTTTGCACCGATTCCACCGCATTCTTCAGGAAAATCTCATCCAGCGAGGATAACTCAATTGTTTCGGGTTGAAGGATATGCTCTGTCCGAATACGGTCCTGTATTTGCTTTTGTGTTGCCAGTATGTTCTGAATTTTCAGTTTTAACGATACTAAGTTGAAGGGTTTGTAGATGTAATCGACAGCACCCAGTTTCAGTCCTTTTATTTCATCCTCCTGCATGGTTTTTGCCGTCAGGAAAACAACGGGAATGTGTGAAATTGTAATGTCTTTTCTGGTAATGCGGCAGAATTCAAATCCATCCATTTCCGGCATCATAATATCTGTCAGAATCAAATCAGGTATTTCCTTTTTCGCCAGCTCTAAAGCTTCTTTTCCATTGAATGCACGTATGACACGAAATTCGGAGTCGAGGCCCGAGACCAGGAAATCATTGAGATCACCATCGTCCTCCACAATCAGGATGACAGGCTTCTTGCTATTCGCAGCAACAGTTGCGGTGTCCGGCGTTGGGATGTCTGCAGAGGTTGATTCGTTAACCCGGCTTTCTGCGTCTGCTGGCTGTGAAATCTCCAGGTGATTTTTAACAAGCTTCGGGTTCACCGGGATCGAAATTCTAAAGCAACTGCCTTTGCCCATTTCACTTTCAACAGAAATGGTACCTCCATGTTGCTCAACCAATGCTTTTGCCATAAACAGGCCAATCCCGCCGGTGCTCTGCGTTCGAATCTGATTGACTTGGTAGAAGCGCTCGAAGATTTTTTCCCGGTGTTCATCAGCAATGCCAATTCCGCTGTCTTCGACTTCAATAATGACCGATTTACCGGAATCGTCGTTCTCCAATCTTGCCTTTACCGCAATGAAACTGTTGTCGCGGCTGTATTTAAAGGCATTCGAAATGAGATTGAAAATGACCTTTTCCAGTTTGTCGGGATCGACATAAGCAATAATTGCTTCTTTATCGAGCTGAATGGTGAAGTCGATTTTCCGCGATTCGGACATGGGGATAAAGAAACGATAGGTGTCCTGCAACATTTGGCTGATATTGCAGCGCTGCGCAAAAAGCTCATCCAAAACGCCTTTTTCAATTTTCCGGAATTCCATCAGTTGATTAACCAGTCGAAGTAACTTGTTTGCGCTGTTCTCTATTAATTCAGCTTGTTTGGCGGCATAAGCGCTCAAATGTTTGTCCGATGATAATTCCCTGGCGGGTCCTAATATGAGGGTTAACGGAGTTTTTAGCTCATGAGTAATGTCGGTGAAGAAAAATGACTTCAGTTCGTTTAGGCGCATCATCTCTTCCGTTTTCATTTTCTCAAATTTGAGTTTACCTTTTTCCTGTGCCTTTATCAAAGAGAACTTGTTGAAGAAATAAAGTAAGCCGGCAACGAAGAGTCCATAGAAAATGTATGCCCAAATGGTTTCCCACCATGGCGGAGAAATGGCTATTTGGAGTTGTGCATCCTTTTCGCTCCAAAAACCGTCGCTATTTCGGGCTTTAACCTTGAAGGTGTAGCTCCCGTGAGGAATGTTTGTATAGGTTGCCGAATTGTGTGCGCCGATATTGTTCCACTGGTTATCAAAGCCTTCCAGTTTATAGAAATAGGCATTCTTGTTCGGGTTTTTATAATCCATCGCCGAAAAGACAAAGGTTATCATTTTGTCTTTGTAAGATAAGTTCAGTTGATCGGAAAAGGGGACAGTTTTTGTCAGGTTATTCTTTGCCAGGACATCGGGGCTATTGCCGATACTTTCGTTGAAGATCTGAAAGTCGGTAATCACCACTTGAGGGGCTACAGACTTTTTAAACATGCTGTCCGGATAGAAGGTCAGGAATCCGGTTTGGTCGCCAAGGATAAATTGACCATCGTTGAATTCCAAGGCGGTGTTTCGCTCAAAACGAATGTTTTCGTAGTCTTTTGTGAAATACTCTCCGGCAATACTATCGTTTTCAATATTGAATTTTACAAACCCGCGGTATAACCGAACCCATAGATGGCCGGATTCGTCCTCGAGCAGGTTTGTAACAATCTCATTACTTAAATAGTTAACATCCGGATACCCTTTAAATACGGTCGCTTGTTGTCCGTTCTCGGTTGTAATCGATACCTTTTTGTTGAGTCCGGAATTGGTTCCCACCCATAGATTGCCAAAGCTGTCCTGACTGATGGTATTAATTACATTGTCGTTAATGGAATTGGGGTTTGAAGACGAATAAAAATAGTGTTCGAACAAACTGGTTTTCGGGTCAAAACAGTTGAGGCCGTGTTGTGTTCCAATCCAAACTTTGCCCGCATGGTCTTCGAAAATCGTACGAACATTGTTGTCGGTACTGTATTCTGCAGAGTTCCCTGAATTGTAGCTATCCGTACCATAGCTTCCATCCGCATTTTGAAATAGTTTGGCAAAACCATTTTGCAGTGTTCCCACCCAGACGACTCCCGGATATTTGTCCGAAATTGTTATGCTGCTCACTTTGTTGCCGGGAATGGAGGGTGTTGTCTGTTGGTTGAAAATCAGCTTTTTATTTTGATTAAGCAGATAGTCAGCGGTGTAACTATAGTGAAGCAGACCGGCATCTTCTGTCCCTACCCACAAACCGGTAGAGTCAGCGGCCAAGTCAAGAATGGAATTGGACGAATAAACAGTTTCCCCCATTTTATATTCCGGGCGACCGTATTGTTTCCGGAGAACATACTTCCCCTTCGCCAATTCATACTGAAAAAGCTTGTTGTTGGCGCCAATCCATAGTTGGTTGCCGAATTCGGCAAACGTTTTGATATATAATTTCTTTGACGGATCATCTTGATCTTTCGGAAGCGAGTAACGGCTAATCCCACTTTCGACAATCGGCGTTCGGTCGATGGATGCAGCTCCCACCCAGAGAATTCCACTTCGGTCTACAAAGATGGATGAAACACCATTTCCCGATAAACTGGCCGGGTTGTCCGGCTCTTCCATGTATTTAATGAAATGAGCCTGTTTGGGAGCTATGTTTTGTTGGTCAGCTTTCAATAAGCGTAATCCATCGTTCCACGTGCCAATCCATAGGTTGTTAAACTGATCGTAATAAAGTTTTGAAATGACATTGGCATCAATACTACCTTCTCCTGCCCGTGACTGGTAACGGGTAAAATGCAGGTTCTGCCCATCATCAGAAACATCTAACTTGTTCAGCCCGCCACCCCAGGTGCCTACCCAAAGTTGCCCGGAAGAAGACTCTGTGATTTGTGTGATGGTGGAATTACTAAGCGAATTCGGTTCTGATTCAGGTAAATAGCGGAAGAAAGTCCCATTTTCACGGTTGAACTTCATTAGACCGTAGTAAGTAGCCGCCCACAAAATGTTTCGTGAATCGACATGTACATCGCTAACGATGTCGCTTGCCAGGTAGTGTGTTGTTTCACAGGTCGTGGGGTTTAAGTTGAATAGCCCCCCATTCCACGTTCCAATCCAAATCGTATTGTCAGGATCCTCAAAAAGTGATAGAATCCGGTTTTTAAAGGGATAACTTTTCAATTGTCCTGTTTCCGGATTCAGACAATTCAAACCGTTTGATGTACCAATCCAAATGTTTCCTTTTGAATCTTCCATCAACTCAACAATCTCCCGGTTAGAGATAGAGGTGGAGTCGTGAAAATTCGGTTGAAAAGTACTACAGTTGTATCCATCGTACCGATTCAGCCCATTCCACGTTCCGACCCAAATAAAGCCTTTTATGTCTTGTATAATTGTGTTCGCTTTACTGTTGGTAAAACCTTCCTCCATTCCCAGGTGCGAAAAATGAATTTCATTTTGTGCATGTGACAGAAAGGGGAGTATGGACAGTAGAATTATAGACAGGTATTTAAGGCGCATTGTTAAAACATTTTCATGGATAGATTATCTAATCTGATTTCAAAGTAACAAATCCTTTCTGAAATTCTATATGCATCCTCTAGTGGCCCAGGTATTGTATTTTACAGTTTTTTAACCTTAGAGGTGTTTTATTTAACTGATTTGCAATGATGTGTGGCGAATCTCAATGGCTTCCTTTTTCGACGCCAATCTTTAGATATCGATTTTGTACTACTAAATATCGAATCCGTACTACTGCTTTTGATTTTTTAACAGTTTAGCTCGAATTTGTTCAAGTCCGTCCGGCTTAAGTCCGTCACATTTGTATGGTGCCTTTCAAATAAAAAGAAACGGCTCAATTGCTTATCCAAACCATCTGTAGTATGAAAAAAGTCATTCATCGATTTCGTTGCCCGAAAATGCCTTTCCCGGTAAATGTATGCTTACCGGTATTCATTTTAGTTTTCTTGTTTAATATGAATCCGTCATCTGCCAATCCGGTTGAGGAGCCTGTTCGCATTAAAGCTGACCAAACAGATTCTGCCATGAAAGATGGTATGGTGTTGGTTTGGAGTGATGAGTTTAATAAGGACGGTGCACCTGACCCTGCCAATTGGAATTATGAATACGGGTTTGTTCGCAACCAGGAATTACAGTGGTACCAATCTCAAAATGCCATCTGTAAAAATGGAGTCTTGGTTATTGAGGGAAAGCGCGAAACGGTTGACAACCCCAATTACAGTCCGGTTAGCTCTGACTGGCGGAATATCCGGGAATCGGCTGCTTACACATCATCTTGTTTAATCACACGAGGGCTGCAGGAGTGGCCTGCCGGTGGTTACTATGAGGTTCGGGCACGCATTGATGTTACGAAAGGGGCCTGGCCAGCCATTTGGTTGTTAGGAACCGACGGATCCTGGCCGGATAATGGAGAGATTGATATGATGGAGTTTTATCGAATGAACGATGAACCACACCTATTAGCAAATGTAGCCTGGGGAACAGCACAGAAATATAAAGCAGCCTGGGACAGTACAAAAAAATTGTATACAGATTTTACCTCTAAAGATCCCGATTGGGCCAGTAAATTTCATACCTGGTCAATGATGTGGGATAATAACTATATACGCCTTTACCTTGATGGCGATCTATTAAACGAAGTAGACCTCAGTAAAACACGAAATGCCGATGAACGAAACCCATTCGTTGGTTCGCAAAAGTTTTATCTCCTCTTAAACCTGGCGATTGGTTCAAATGGCGGAATACCGGATGACCCCGAGTTTCCCATCACATTTGAAATCGATTATGCCCGGGTGTATCAAGTTGTCAAAAACAAGCTTAAATAACAGAAATCGTAAGTGGTTTACTTACAGGCCTTAATCTGTGAATATTGTAAACTCTCAAGTAAACTTTTCTAATTTATGAAAGAAAGATGCACAAGGAAATGCTTTCCGTCGGAAAGCTTTGCAAAGTCCTTATTACGCATGACTTTACTTTGCCTATTGGTCATGAGTAATCTGGTAACATCCTGGGCGATAGGTGATTCTCCCAATAGTCAAGTCGTGGCTCAGCCACTAAATGCTGAATCAGCGCTAACCCAGCAGAAAAAAGTTGTAAAAGGAAAGGTAACCGATCAAACGGATATGGGAATTCCCGGAGCAACAATCGTGGTTAAAGGAGCCAATATGGGAACAGTGACCGATATCGACGGAAATTACACCATTGCTGTTCCGGAAGATGCGGAAACATTGGTGTTTTCGTTTGTCGGATTAGGAACGAAAGAAGTTTCGATTAGCGGCCAGACAGTGATTAATGTGGTTCTTGAAGAATCATCAATTGGTTTGGGTGAGGTTGTTGCTGTTGCCTATGGGGCACAGAAAAAAGTAACCGTAACCGGAGCTATTTCATCCATTGGTGGCGACGAATTGTTGAAGACTCCGACAGGATCTATCTCGAATGCCTTATCGGGAGCCGTTACCGGTTTGTCATCCGTTCAGTATTCCGGTGAGCCGGGAGCAGATGCCGCCGACTTGTTTATCCGTGGTATTGCGACACTGAACAATTCAGCTCCGTTGATTCAGGTTGATGGTGTTGAACGTGACTTCACACAAATTGACCCTAACGAAATTGAAAGTATCACGGTATTGAAAGATGCTTCTGCTACTGCGGTTTTTGGGGTTCGTGGTGCGAACGGTGTAATTTTGATTACAACCAAACGTGGTAAAGAAGGTCAAGCCAAAATTTCGTTCTCAACTTCTTTTGGTGTACAGGTGCCGACGAAACTGTTAGAGTTCGCCGACAGCTACCAATATGCAACTTATTATAATGAAGCTCAGGCTAATGATGGTGTTGACCCATCAAGTTATAAATTCCAGCCCGATGTCGTAGAAGCTTTCCGTACACATTCAGATCCGATTTTATATCCGGATATGGATTGGATGGACTACCTGTTGAAAAACGGTGCTATGCAAACGCAGCACAACGTGAACATCTCCGGAGGTGTTGAGAAAATCAGGTATTTTGTTTCTTTGGGCGCTTATACGCAGGAAGGACTTTTTAAAACTTTCGATACCGGTTACGATTTCAACTTTAACTATAATCGTTACAACTACCGTTCGAATCTTGATTTTGATATCTCTAAATCAACCTTACTCTCGGTAAATCTTGGTGGCCGTATCGAGGCTAAGAATACACCGATCTCAAATGAAGATCAAAACCAGTTGTTTCGCCAGTTATACTGGGCTACTCCATTCGGTGGAGCCGGTATTATTGATGGAAAACGTGTTGTAACAAACCCTGATTACATCCCGGATCCCGGATACGACGGACTTTACCCTTATTACGGAAAAGGTTTCAACTCCCGGTCAACCAACGTGTTGAATCTTGACCTGATTTTGAATCAAAAACTTGATTTTGTAACCAAAGGATTGTCATTCAAAGTCAAAGGTTCATACAATAGTAGCTATAGTCATACAAAAACAAGAAGTTCGACTTTACCTTATTACACACCTATCGCAACCAGCTCTGGTGCCATCGAATATCAAAAAAGTGGTGATGACGCCCAGCTTGGATACGGTGAAAGTTATGGTAAAGGTCGTAACTGGTACGCTGAAGCAAGCTTTAACTACAGCCGCGAATTTGGCGATCATACTATTGGTGGTTTAGCACTTTATACACAGTCAAAAACTTATTACCCATCAGCATATTCCGATATCCCTTCAGGTTATGTTGGAATGGTTGGACGTGTTACTTATGACTACAAAACACGTTACATGGCCGAGTTTAACGTTGGTTACAACGGTTCTGAAAACTTTGCTCCCGGGAAAAGATATGGTTTCTTTCCTGCAGGATCTTTAGGATGGATTGTTTCAGAAGAGCCGTTCATGGAAAGCGTGAAGAATGTGGTTAATTACATGAAATTGAGAGCTTCTTATGGAGTTGTCGGTAATGACAAATACGGCAGTTCCCGTTTCTTATATTTGCCAGACTCCTATGTATTGGGTGGTTCCGGTTATAACTTCGGTACCAATGTCGGATCAAATCAGGCCGGAGCTTACGAAGCGGCAAAATCAAACCCCGATGTAACCTGGGAAAAAGCCTATAAGCAAAACTACGGTGCTGATTTTGCTTTCCTGAAAGAGCGTTTCAAAGTGTCGGTTGATGTTTTCAAGGAGCATCGTGAAGACATTTTGGTTCAATCGGAAACTATTCCGGCTATTGTAGGGGCAACATTGCCCGTCATTAACTTAGGGGTTGTTGATAACCATGGTTATGAATTCACCGTTGAGTGGAACGAGAAATTGAACGATCAGTTTCGTTACTGGGTGAAAGGAAACTTCTCTTTTGCCCGCAACAAGATTATCGAAAAAGGAGAGGTTGCTCCAAACGAGGCTTATATGTGGGAAACCGGTCGTCCGATTGGTTCCAGAATCATCAATAACTTTTGGGGTTTTTACGACGAGACAGCTAACGACAGATACTATGCACAGTATGGTCAGGATATTGCAGAACATGCCGGTGGCTTAGAGCCTGGTGATGTCGTTTATGTCGATTTGAATAACGACGGAGTTATCGACAACGACGACATTACGAAATTAGGTTTTACAGACACGCCTGAATATGTTGTCGGTGCGAACATGGGCTTCTCGTGGAAAAATCTTGATTTTAGTATGCAATGGACCGGTGCCTGGAACACTTCACGCTTGTTGGATGAAACTTTCCGTGTACCGATGGGAGAAACAAACACCAATAGCTTGTTGCTCTATCAGTTCGAAGACAGATGGACCCCGGAAACGGCTGCTTCTGCATCATTGCCACGGGCAACATTAGCTCACAAAACCAACAATTATAAATCCTCTGACTTGTTCTTAGCCGACGCCAGCTATTTGCGTTTAAAGAATGTCGAAGTTGGTTACAACTTGAAATTCCCTGTGTTCAGCAGCATTGGAGTTGAAAATTGTCGCGTCTATTTAAGCGGATATAACCTGTTGACGTTTACGGGCTTTAAATATGGTGATCCTGAATCAAGAACCAGTTCTCGTCCTCAGTATCCACTCACCAGAGTATTTAACTTAGGACTGAAGGTGGGATTTTAATCTAATTCAAAGAATCGATTAATTATGAAAAATTTAAAAATATATATCTTATCACTGCTAATAGGAGGTGCCGTTTGGACTTCTTGTGTGGATGATATTGCCGTTGGCGACAACTTTCTGGAAAAACAGCCGGGCGTAGATGTAACGCAGGATACCATTTTCAACAATGCTGACTATGCCCGCCGCTTTTTATGGAACAATTACAGCAAGCTGTACTACGGACTTCCTGTTTATTGGAACAGTATCGATAACCGCATGAACATGGGGGTATTCGAAACACTTTCAGACACCTGGCACAGCCACTTGAGCTGGGATGGTGTTAACCGTTCTTACTATTCAGGTAGTTACAGCGCGGGGACGGAGGAATCATCAGACGCGACCAAATTTAACTATACCAAAGAAGAAGTTTGGGAAGCGGTTCGCCAGGCATGGATTTTTGTTGAAAACGTAGATCGTGTTCCGGATATGGATGACAGCGAAAAGGAACGTTTGAAAGCTGAGGCAAAAGTCATTATCGCTTCGCGTTATTTCGACCTTTTCCGTCACTTTGGTGGTGTGCCAATTGTTGATCATGCATTTGAAGTGAGTAACGACGCTGATGCGTATTACACTGAACGCGGAACCGTCGATGCTACCGTAAAATTTATGACTGGCCTGCTGGATGAAGCTTCTGCTGCTTTACCATGGTCACTCAGTGCAGCTGATATCTCAAACTGGGATGGACGTTTTACAAAAGCGGCAGCCATGGGTTTGAAATGTAAAATCTTATTGTTTGCAGCCAGCCCACTGTTTAACGACAGTGAACCATACAGTACTTCCAGCCCTCAGGAAGCGGTAACAAACCTTCAGGTTTGGTACGGTGGCTACAAGTCGGAGCTTTGGGACGAATGCCTAAAAGCATGTGAGGACTTTTTCACTGCCTTGAATTCAAATGGTGTTTATGGTTTGGTTCAGGCCAGCGGAACAACTGTTAGCGACTATCGCGATGCTTTCCGAAAAGCATACTTTACGCGGGGTAGTGGTGGTAGTAACACAGAACTGCTGATCTCGACACGTGTTCGTTACACCTATAGTTACAACGGACAATGGGACTACTATTTCCCGCAGTCAGTTGCAAATGGTGCTTTCACACCGACTCAGGAATATGTTGAAATGTTCCCGATGGCCGATGGTACTCCCTTTGATTGGAATGATCCGGATGATGTGAGCAAGATGTTTAGCGATCGTGACCCTCGTTTATACGAAACTGTTTTGGTGAATAATGCCAGTTACCAGGGACGTCAAGCCGAACTTTGGGTTGGCGGACGTGAAGCACAACAAAACCCGGCACTGGAATCAGGGCAGTTTGCTACAGGATACGGAATTTACAAATATATCCTCGATCGGTCAGCAAACCTTAACCAGCCGACCTTGTGGCCTTACCTGCGTATTTCGGAGATTTACCTGATTTATGCTGAAGCGTTAATGAAAACAGGACGCATGACCGATGCGATTGCTCAGGTTGATGCGGTTCGCGCTCGCGTTGGTTTAGCAGGATTGGTTGAAAGTAATCCGGATAAAAACATGTTGGATGAAGACGTGCTGATGGAAGAGATCCTGAGAGAACGTGCTTGTGAACTCGGAATGGAAGATGTTCGCTTTTTCGACTTGATTCGGAATAAAAGAGCTGATCTTTTCCACAAACAACTTCATGGCTTACGGATTTACCGTGCTGACGGCGTTGAAGGTTCATGGTCAGATCAGGATCCATCAACAAGAGGTGACCGCCCAACTGAATTTACCTACGAAATCTTCAACCTGACAAATGCCTCCAGGACCTGGTGGACAAGTTTTGATTCGAAATGGTATCTGTCAGCTTTTCCTCCGGTTGAGGTAAACAAAGGATATGGATTAACTCAAAATCCTGGATGGTAACAGGCTAACAACATTTAAAAAGATTACTATGCATATCATACATAAAATATCAGTTTTGGCCCTGTTTATGCTATTCTGCATAAGTGGCTGGTCTCAAAACAAAGAGATAAAGGGAACGGTTATCAACCACAAAGGAGAACCTGTTTCCGGAGCTTTGGTATCCGTTGTTGATCATCCGGAACTGAAAGCTTACACCGATACGGATGGAACATTTCAAATTTTTACTTCTGTTGAAAATTCCCTGAAAATTGAAACAGTGGATGATGGAGTGAAAACAATTCAGTTGGATTCATCGGAAGAAGCTGTGACTGTTTTGATGGATTTCGCTTCTCAAAGACGTGATATGGGTTTTGGTTTCGATCAACCATTATCCGAATCAACCGGTGCAATTTCCTACACATCGTCTGAAGATGTCAACAAACGATCTTCTTTTAGCACGGCTAATTCGTTGTTTGGAAACGTTCTGGGCTTGACCGCATTGCAAAACAGTGGTGCCGTTTGGGACGCTGCTGCAACAATGTATATTCGCGGATTGCAAACAACAAGTAGTAATAGTATCCTGGTTTTGGTTGACGGTATCGAACGGGATATCAGGTATATCGTTCCCGAAGAAGTTGCTTCAGTGTCTGTTCTTCGTGATGCCGCTGCAGTTGCTTTGTACGGTTATAAAGGGATTAACGGAATTCTTTCGGTTACGACCAAGCGTGGGAAATACAAAACCAGTGAAATCAATGTAAGTTACGATCACGCGATCAACTGGCAAACGCGCAAGCCTAAGTTTGTTGATGGTTTTACCTATGCGAAAGCGATCAATGAAGCGTTGACAAACGATGGTCAGGATACCCGTTATTCGCAGGATGACCTAAACGGATTTGAAAGCGGTGATTATCCGTATTTATATCCGAATGTTGATTGGGTTGACGAAGTTTTCCGCGATCACGGTTCTTCCAATATCTACAACGTCAATTTCCGTGGTGGTGGTGAGAAAATGCGCTACTTTACCATGTTTAACCTGCAGGGCAATCAAGGATTCATTCGGAATTCGGAGATGAATGAAGGCTATTCAACACAGGAAAAATATTCAAAAGCCAATATCCGGACAAACCTGGATATTGATGTGACTTCAACAACAACCGCGGAAATTAACCTGATGGGCGTTTTGAATGAGTTTTCCAGACCAGGCCTTTCGTCCGATAGCTTGATGGGGAAATTATATACCGTTCCTTCAGCTGCCTTTCCAATCAAAACCAGCGATGGTATCTGGGGTGGAAATGAAACCTGGGGCGCGAATATGAACCCTGTTGCTTTAACGCAGGCCAGAGGTTACTCAACCGGTCATACCCGTTCGTTATATGCCGACTTTAAACTGAGTCAAAAACTGGATGTTATTACTGAAGGATTGAGTGCTTCATTGCGTTTGGGCTACGATAACATTGCTGCTTACTGGGAAGGACACAATCGCGACTATGCTTATGCCAGTGATGTTGTTACATCATGGGAGAATGGCGAGCCTGCGGAGATTAGCCGCTACAGCGCCGGTGCTGACAGTGAGCTGGGTTATGGTGACAAGCTGGATTGGCAGGATCGTCACATGAATTTCATTGGAAGTGTTGATTACGAGACATCATTTGAAAAGAGCAAACTGCTTACTTCGTTGATCTACTCGTACGAAAATCATGTACTGAACAATCAGAATAATACCTACTACCGCCAAAACGTGGCTGCATATGCGCACTATGTGTACAACAGCAAATACATTGCTGATTTAACACTCGTTGCCAGCGGATCGAACAAACTCGCTCCGGGCCAAAAATGGAACTATTCTCCAACGGTATCAGCCGCATGGGTTATGTCGAAAGAAGATTTCATGTCTTCTGCAAATTTCATTGATTTCTTAAAACTCCGTGCTTCATTTGGTATTATCAACTCCGATAATATTCCGGCCGAAGACTATTGGGAACAAAGTTTTAGCGACGGCGGTGGTTACTATTTAGGTGGTAACTACGATTGGTACGGCGGAACCATGGAAGGTCAGTTGGCCAGCATGAACTCGACTAACGAAAAGGCATTCAAATATAACTTCGGTGTTGATGCTTCGATGTTTAAAGGATTGAATGTCACTGTTGATACTTATTACGAAAAACGTAAAGACATTTGGGTGTCAGCCGGAGGTGCTAACTCAGCAGTTCTTGGAGCGTCTTCACCCTATGCGAACGGCGGAATTGTAAATAGCTGGGGGCTTGAAACCGGTTTGGACTACAACAAACAAATTGGTGATTTAGCCATTTCTCTGGGAGGTAAATTCACCCTGTCGAAAAATGAAATCGAAGAGATGCTGGAAGAGCCACGTGCTTACGACTATCTTCGTCGCACCGGACAGTCTGTTAGTCAAATTTTCGGATACCAGGCTTTAGGTTTCTTTATCGATGAAGCTGATATTGCCAACAGTCCGGCACAACAGTTTAGCGAAGTACAACCCGGCGATATCAAGTATAAAGATCAAAACGGTGATGGTATTATTAATGAGTACGATGAGATTGCCTTAGGCTACAACAATGTTGTTCCTGAAATTTACTACTCATTCAACCTTGGATTGGAGTGGAAGGGATTTGGCGTAAGCGCTTTGTTCCAGGGAGCAAGCAACTATACGGCTATCTTGAATACGCAAAGTATTTATCGTCCACTGATTAATAACACGAACATTTCAGAATACTACTACGACAATCGTTGGACTCAGGAAACACCATTTTCAAGATTCCCGCGCCTGACAACTGAAAGTAACGCGAATAACACGAAAACAAGTTCAGTGTGGTTGGCTGATGCGTCATACCTGAAGCTTCGCAACTGCGAAGTGTACTACAAACTGCCGGTTAATTTCCTTTCGAAAATCAAAATGAAATCCGGTAAAGTGTATGTTAGAGGTGTTGACTTGCTAAGCTTCGACAATATCGATATATCCGATCCTGAATCAATCGGCGTGGCATATCCAATGACCCGCTCACTGAATGTTGGTTTTGCATTTGGATTTTGATGAATTCTTAAATTTAACTTCTACAGAATCATGAAAATAAAGAATATAATAATAGGCTCATTTCTTCTTTTAGCGGTTTCCGCTTGTAAGGATGACATGAATTACAATGAATTTGTTAGCTACAATCAGGAGCAGGTATTTTCGAGCTTTGATCGGACAAGGAACTTTGTAACCAATGTTTACAGTTATTTGGACTACGATTTCGGAAATTTTGGTGGTGCCATGTTGGCCTCGGCAACTGATGAAGCTGATTATGTGTGGACCTCGTCAAGTATCCACGACTTTTATAATGGAGCGTGGAGTGCCAGTAATCCAAAATCGGATCTTTGGTCAAGTATGTATGCCGGCATTCGTGCTGCTAACTTTTTCCTGGAAGCATCCCAGGGACAAACATTTGTTGACTTTAAATACAACAAAGATTACAATGAACAAATGGAGCGCTTTAGCCGCTACCAGGATGAAGTACGCTTTTTAAGAGCTTACTTCTATTTCAACCTGGTTCGTCAATATGGTGATGTTCCGTTTACTACCGATGTATTAACTGAAGAAGAAGCGAATACGATCTCAAGAACATCTGCTGACGAAGTGTTTGATTTCATTGTGTCAGAATGTGATGATATCGTAAATAGTTTGCCTCCTTCCTATGATGATTTAGCTTATACCGAAACAGGACGTGCTAATCGCGCAGCGGTATTGGCATTGAAAGCCCGCACTTTGCTGTACCAGGCGAGTCCGTTATTTAATACCGCAAATAGCAGTGAATTGTGGAAAGAAGCAGCTTTGGCAAACAAGGCAGTGCTTGATTCCTGTGCAGAATATGGTATTAGCTTAGGTGCGTATACCGATCTATGGGGAACAGAGAACTATTATGCTTCTGAAATGATTTTTGTTCGTCGGGTAGGTGACTTGAACTATTTGGAATCGAATAACTTCCCGGTTGGGGTTGAAGGTGGAAATTCAGGAAACTGTCCAACTCAGAACTTGGTAGATGCTTACGAAATGAAAGCAACCGGTTTGGCATGGAACGAAACCGGCAGCGGTTATGATCCAGCTAATCCGTATGAAGGTCGTGATCCGCGTTTCGAGATGACAATTGCCAGAAACGGCGACTTGGGATGGCCCGGATACAACACGAATGAATTGCAAACTTTCGTTGGTGGACTGAATGGTGCACCGCTTTCAGGAGCAACACAAACCGGTTACTATCTGAAAAAATACATGGATTCTTCAGTGGATTTACGTCCGAACGTTTCAAACACCAAACGGCACTCATGGATTACCTATCGCTTGGGTGAATTTTACCTGAACTATGCGGAAGCAGTGTTCAACTACCTGGGGTCTGCCGATGCGACAAGCGCCGACTTCCCGATGTCAGCAACAGAAGCTGTGAATGTCATCCGTCAACGTTCCGGCGTAGGCATGCCGGCCCTGGCAACAGGATTGAGCAACACGGATTTTGCTGCGAAATACGAAAACGAGCGGATGGTGGAATTGGCCTTTGAAGGACACCGTTTCTGGGATGTCAGACGATGGAAAGAAGGATCGAAATTTAGCAGCATCACCAGCATGAAAATCGAGAAAACCGGTGATGATTCTTATAGTTACACACGTGTGGAGATGCCGAGATCATGGAATGATAAAATGTATTTCTTCCCAATCCCGGACAGCGAGATACGTAAAAATCCGAACCTGACTCAAAATACAGGATGGTAATTGGTAAACTTAAAAATTGAATTTATGAAACGTTTATTGATATATGCAGCCGTGGCAATAGTAACAATTGCCGCTGTAAGTTGCGACGAAAACTTTGAAGTGATCGAGGATTCCGGCATGACTGCCGGAACGCCCTCGCCGGTTGAATCAATTACGGCTGATTCGTTACCAGGCCAGATTGTATTGCATTGGGAGGTACCGGTCGATTCCAATTACTACCTTTTAAAAATCAATTATTACGATTACCTGGCGGAAACGGAAGTTTATAAAGTCGCTTCGGTTTACGAAGACTCGTTGTTGATTGATGAAACACGTGCCAAATTCGGTGAGTATGAATTTACTTTCCAGACGTTTAACCGCAATAATGAAGCAAGTGCAGCCACAACAATCAAAGCGAAGTCTGGTATTGCTCCGGCAACCGAAACCATTACAACGACTAAGATTGCTTTAACGGCCGATCAGCTTAGCACAAACAACCAGGAACCTTCTGAAGGACCGATTGCCAACTTGCTTGATGGCGATATTTACAGCTTCTTCCATACGCGTTGGAGCTCTCCCCAGATTCCGATGCCTCAGTATATTCAGATTGATTTGAATGAGCCGATCGATGATTTTCAGTTTTACTTTGTGAACCGCGCCTGGTCACAGGTTGGGGCTGAGATTGTTGAAGTTCAGGTTAGCAATGATGGCGAAACCTGGGAAACCGTTCAAACAATTAGTGCCGGATTGCCATCTGCTGGTTACGCTGATTATACATCACAAATTTTCCGCATGGATCACACATTTACGCATTTCCGATACAATGTGGTTCAAACCTACGGAAGCAGGAATTATTTCAACATGGCGGAGTTTAGTTTATATGACGTAACAATTGATACATATGATCCGGAATTATAGGACAATTTAGATCGCTTTTAAAAGAATGGGAGAAGACCGCATTGGCCATTCTCCCATTTCTTTTTAAGCCATTTTCTGAAAATATGGTTTGCTTTTGGGGGAAAACAACCTTTTACACGTCATTAAGTAAACGGTTTTAATAAACTCAAACTAATCAAATGGCCAGTATAATTGTGGACCCAATGGCTTTGTCTATTCTTATAAATAATTAATCATGAAAATGACTAAAAACATTTTGGGCTTGTTCGTCTGTATTTTGGGCTTAATAAGTTGTACCGGAACCAAAGATAAGGACGAGAGTCAACTGACAGCGCGTTACGAGCTTGCCAAAGAAGGTGCCTGGTGCTGGTTTGCCGATCCCCGGGCGATTCACTACGAAAACAGGAAAGGAACAATCAACAAAACGTACATTGGCTACATCGACACTCATGGAAATATAAAGGCCAGCCAATATGATTTTAAAACAGGGGAAACACAGGAGGTTATGGTCCGGTCCTGGTTTCAGCCCGATGATCATGACAATCCCACCTTCCTGGTTCTGCCCGATGAACGGGTCATGATTTTGTATTCGCGACACACGGATGAGCCGTGTTTTTATTACCGGGTTTCGGAAAAGCCCGGAGACATCAAAGATTTGGGGCCGGAGTTCAAAATACCGACGCAACGGAATACAACCTATCCTTCCCCTTTTATTTTGTCGGACGATCCCGACCATTTCTATTTGTGCTGGCGGGGAATCAGCTGGCATCCGACGATCGCCAAACTGTCGTTACCTGACGAAGAAGGGAAAGTTGAAATGGTATGGGGACCCAACCAAATTGTGCAATCGACTGCATCAAGGCCTTACGCCAAATATGCCAGCAATGGCAAGGACAAAATTTACATGGCTTATACAACCGGCCATCCCGATCCGACCATGCCCAATTATTTATATTTGAATTACATTGATATTCATTCGATGGAGTTGAAAGATGTAACAGGCGAAGTAATCTCGAAGGTCGGAGAGGAGCTGCATCATGTTGCGGCTACGCAGGAATATAAACAGCATCATGCGAACGCTGTGGTTGATGATACCGGGTTGCGTGACTGGCTGTGGCAGGTGGCTATCGATCGCAATGAAAAGCCGGTCATTGCTATGGTGCGCATCAACGAGGATAAGAGCTCGCACGATTACTATTACGCCCGTTGGACCGGTTCCGGGTGGCAAAAGACCTTTCTGACCAATGCAGGAGGGCATTTCCACCAGTCAGCCGATATCGAGAAATGTTACAGTGCCGGAATGGCTGTCGACGATCAAAATACCAACGAAGTTTATTGTTCGGTTCCGGTTTCCGGGAAATATGGCACGGTTTACGAGCTTGTCAAATATACGATGGATGAACAGGGAGAACTTAGTCGCACGGATACGCTGACAAAAGATTCGGAACTGAATAATGTGCGCCCGTATATTGTCCCTAACCGGAAAAAATCGCCGTTAAAGCTGACCTGGATGTATGGCAACTACTACGACTGGATTGTAAGCAAAGAACGCCCAATGGGATTCAGTACGGCAATCTACACCGATTATAAGTTGAAACGTGAAGTTGCCGATCTGGACGCGGGATTAACTCATGAAGAAGCCAACCCGGTAAAGGGAATCAAGAACAGGCGATTTTACCTGCCCGAACCCAATGAGTTTTCCATCTTTTTGGATTTGGAATTGGATACGGTGGCTTCCGGTGGTGTGTTGCTCTCATTGGCTAATCTGACCTATGGTGTCGATGCTGAAACCCTGAAACCATACATTCAGTTGGGTGACCAGACCTACAAAAGCAACAATGTGCTTGGCAATTCCGATCGTTGGCAAGAAGAACCGCGTTCGACCAATGGTGCCTGGTATGCTCCCGTGAAATATACTTCGGTGCTATTGACGGTTGTATATCACAACGGCGAGTTAACCACTTACGTGAACGGTCTTGTCGACCAGGTGGTGTCTTTGAAGGACTTCAAATCGCCCGAATTTGAACTGGGCGCTTTGGCCCGGGAGATGACGCTTTGCAAAATCTACAACCGTCCATTGAATTATACAGAAATCAGCCTGTTGGCCGGAGAGTAAGGTCAATATTAAACGAACAGATAGTACAACTAAAATTAAATCATGCATAAACAAATTATCCCCTTTTTGTTGGTGCTAGCCATCGTTTTTGGCTGCACAGCACCTGAGAAAAAAGAAAAGCCCCTTGGGCAGGTTATCAACGAGTCGCTCGATTTTGCGACCCAACAAAGCTTGTTGATGGCTGCGTCTTTGAAAGATCAACCCGACAGGCTTCCCCAAACAATTGATAAAGAAGGTAAGCTGGTTACCTGTGGTTCCTCCTGGTGGGTGAGTGGTTTCTTTCCCGGCGTACTTTGGTATCTGTATGAAAATACGCCAACCGATTCCCTGAAAGATTGGGCGATCAATTACACCTTGCGCGTGGAAGATCAGCAATACACCACCGATAACCACGATGTTGGTTTCATGATCTTTTGCAGCTTTGGAAATGCCTATCGGTTAACCGGTGATTCTGCCTATAAAGAAGTCATTCATACCGCTTCCAACTCGTTGATCACCCGCTTCAACCCAACGATTGGTTGCATTCGTTCATGGGATTATGCCTCATGGAGTGCACAGTGGCAATACCCGGTGATCATCGACAACATGATGAACCTGGAAATGCTTGAATGGTCATCCAAAGCCTTCGATGATACGGTGTACAGCCATATTGCCGAAAGTCATGCCAACACAACGATGAAGAATCATTTCCGTGACGATTTCAGCAGCTATCATGTCATTTCGTATGATACGATAACCGGTCAGGTAGAGAAGAAAAATACCGCTCAGGGGTATTCCGACGATTCAGCCTGGGCGCGTGGTCAGGGCTGGGCCTTGTATGGTTACACCATGATGTACCGCGCAACCGGTAACAAAGCTTACCTGGAACAAGCCGAAGGTATCGCCGGTTTCATCATCAATCATCCCAACCTGCCGGAAGACAAAATTCCATACTGGGACTTCGACGCACCGAATATTCCAAATGCCAAGCGTGACGCATCAGCGGGGGCATTGATTTGCTCGGCACTGATTGAGTTGAGCGGTTATGTGCCTGCGGAGAAATCGAAGGAATACTTAGCCGTTGCCGAAACGCAATTGCGTAGTTTGAGTTCGCCGGCTTATCGGGCGGGCTTGGGTGAGAACGGCAACTTCATTCTCAAGCACAGTGTGGGCCACATGCCAAACGGTACGGAGGTTGATGTACCGCTAAGCTATGCCGACTATTACTATGTGGAAGCGCTGACGCGCATGAAAAAATTGCTGGAAACAGAATAAAACAATTAGTGAACAACAAATTAACAGGATTTAGAAAACGATGAAGAAAAGTTTAGTCTATCTTTTTTTAGTTCTGTTTGCGGCGAACTTGCGTGCGCAAACAACCAACGACTGGGAGAACCCGGCCGTTTTCGGGATTAACAAAGAAGCTCCGAGAGCCTACTTCATTCCCTATGCGGATGAAGCCTCGGCTCTGAAAAACGACAAGAGTCAATCGGCTTATGTGCTGGATTTGAACGGTACCTGGAAATTCAATTGGGTGTATACCCCCGATGAGCGTCCCGTTGATTTCTACAAGGAAAACTACGATGTGAGTGCCTGGGACAACATTGACGTTCCATCGAACTGGGAACTCAAAGGATACGGAACTCCGATCTACACCAATGTTGCCTATCCGTTTCCGAAGAATCCACCTTTTATCGATCACAAACACAATCCGGTCGGTTCTTATAAACGCGCGTTTGATCTTCCGTCAAGCTGGGATGGCCGGCGTGTTGTGTTGCATTTCGATGCCGGAACATCGGCCATGTATGTTTGGGTGAATGGTGAAAAAGTGGGCTACAGCCAGGTAACCAAAAGCCCGGTTGAGTTCGACATTACTGACTATGTGCAAAAAGGAAGCAACGATTTGGCGGTTGAAGTGTACCGCTGGAGCGATGGTTCGTATTTGGAAGATCAGGATTTCTGGCGTCTTTCCGGTATCGACCGCGATGTTTACCTGACCAGTACCGATCAGGTTCGTGTTGACGACTTCTTTGCAAAAGCCGGGCTGGATAAAGCTTACAAAAACGGCACTTTCTCGTTGGATTTGACCGTGAAGAATTACAAAGCTGAAGCTGCTTCCGGTTCTTTGCACGTGCAAATTCTGGATGCGGAAGGCAAGCCGGTTTATAAAACCAAAAAGAGTTGGAAAGCCGGTGCCGAAGCAACAACAACGGTTTCGGCTTCAACATATGTGAAAAAAGCCAAACAATGGAGCGCCGAAACGCCTAACCTTTACCAACTGCTGCTTTCACTTTACGATGCTGATGGCAACCTGATCGAATCGACGTCGCAAAAAATCGGTTTCCGTACCGTTGAATTGAAAAACAGCCAGCTTTTGGTGAACGGAAAAGCAGTGTTGGTGAAAGGGGTCAACCTGCACGAACACAATGAGAAAACAGGTCATTATGTCGATAAAGCGACCATGCTGAAAGATATTGAAGTGATGAAGGCGCACAACGTCAATGCGGTTCGCACGTCACACTATCCGCACAGCCCGATGTGGATTGCACTTTGCGATCAATACGGTTTGTACCTGGTTGATGAAGCCAATATTGAAACCCACGCGATGGGAGCAGAGTGGCAAGGTTGGTTCGACAAATCGAAACATCCGGCCTATTTGCCTGCGTGGCATGCCGCACATATGGACCGTATTCATCGGTTGGTGGAACGCGATAAAAACCATCCTTCAGTTATTTTGTGGAGTTTGGGGAATGAGTGTGGAAACGGTCCTGTTTTTCACGATGCTTACAAATGGATCAAGGAGCGCGACAATACCCGCCTGGTTCAGTTTGAACAAGCCGGACAAAACGAAAACACCGATGTGGTTTGCCCGATGTATCCCCGCATGCAAAGCATGCACGAATATGCTGCCAAAGAAAATCCCGGCCGTCCGTTTATCATGTGTGAATACTCGCATGCCATGGGGAACAGTAACGGTAACTTTAAAGAATACTGGGATCTGATCCGCTCGACACCACACATGCAAGGTGGCTTTATCTGGGACTGGGTTGATCAGGGCTTATCGGCTACCAATTCATCGGGACTTGACTTTTGGGCCTACGGTGGCGATATTGGTGGTTACAAATACACAAACGATGAGAACTTCTGTCTCAACGGACTCGTGAATCCTGATCGGACAGCACACCCGGGTTTAATGGAAGTGAAACACCAATATCAAAGCATTCATGTTAGCGCTGCCGATCTTTCCAAAGGAGAGCTGGCTGTTTACAACGAATATTCTTTCATCAGCCTCGATCAATTCGACTTTAAATGGGTGTTGCTAAAAAACGGTGAGAAAGCCGCTGAAGGAACATTCAGCAGCAATGCCAAGCCTGGTGAAACGCAACAGGTGAAAATTGAATTGCCTGAGCTGACCGCTGAAAAAGGGGTTGAATATATCGTGAATGTTCGCGCTTATACCAAAGAAGCAGCGAACCTGGTTCCTGCCGGTCATGAAGTGGCGGGCAATGAAATCGCGTTCGACAGCAATGATTATTTTGTTGCTCCGGTAGCATCAAGCTCAAAACCGACGGTGAAAGAAGATGATCGTCAAATTACCATTGAAGCCAATGGTGTTCAGGCAGCCATCAGCAAACGTTCCGGTTTGTTGGGACGATTGGTTGCTGACGGCAAATGGTTGATCGGTTCGGAACTGACGCCGGACTTCTGGCGTGCACCAACCGACAATGATTTCGGGAACGGTATGCCATCGCGGACCAATGTTTACCGTACCGCAGGAGTTAACCGGACATTGAAAAACATTCAGTTTAAAGAAACCGGAAACACTGTTGTTGTAACGGCTGATTTGTTGCTGAAAGACATCGACTCGGAATACCAGTTGGTTTACACCATGAATGGCGACGGAAGTTTACAGGTTGATGTGAGCTACAAGGCCGGATCGGATGATTTGCCCGATATGCCGCGCTTCGGAATGGTTGTCCGCTTGTCGGGCGATTACGACCAGTTTAGCTATTACGGCCGTGGGCCATGGGAAAACTACAACGACCGGAATTCAGGTGCATTCCTGGGAATTTACAACAGCGATGTGGCCGACCAGTACTATCCGTACATTCGTCCGCAGGAGAATGGTTACAAAACCGACATCCGTTGGATGAGTCTGACCAATGCTGAAGGAACCGGTTTAAAGGTTGAAGGCCTGCAAGCGTTGAGCGGAAGTGCCCTTCATTTTGAATCGGCCGACTTTGATGCAGGGCTGACCAAGAAGCAACGACATGCCGCTGACGTTCATCCGCGTTCGGATGTCTATCTGCACATCGATTTGGAACAATGTGGCGTTGGGGGAGACGACAGTTGGGGAGCCTGGACACACAAACAATACCGACTCGAAGAAAAAGCGTATTCGTACAGCTTCATTCTGAAACCAGTGAAATAATTGATATTTTCGAAACCGGTAATATTCTTACAGTCTATTACCGGTTTCTTGTTTTAAAAATAGGCGCAATGAAATTTAAGCTAAGTCTTGTTATCGTATTGGCGATGCTGATGTTCACATCCTGCCATCGCACAGCAAAAGAAAACGTAGTATTCAACCCCAGGCTGGTCACCATTGGTGAAGGCTGGGCTGAAAACAGTGTTAATGCAACGATCTTTCGCAAAAACTCCGTTGTCTCTTCGGCCAATTACCAATTTGTGGCTTATTACGACAGTACGGCACATGTTGTGTTGGCCCGTCGCAAACACGGATCCGAAAAATGGGAGATCTCCCAAACACCATACACCGGGAATATTCGCGATGCCCACAATGTCATTAGTTTGATGGTTGATGGCAACGGATACCTGCATTTAAGCTGGGACCACCATAACAATCCCTTACACTATTGCCGGAGCCTGGAGCCCGAAGGCCTGGAGCTGGGCGAGATGATGCCAATGACCGGTGAAAATGAAACGGTTGTTTCTTACCCCGAGTTTTATGCCATGGCCGATGGCGGCTTGTTATTTGCTTACCGCGATGGTGGTTCAGGCAATGGCAACCTGGTGCTGAATCGTTACGACTTAGGTACACAAAGCTGGTCGCGTTTGCAAACCAGTTTAATCGATGGTGAAGGACAACGCAATGCGTATTGGCAGTTGTTTGTTGACCGGGCAGGAACGATTCACGTGTCGTGGGTTTGGCGCGAAACACCTGATGTCAGGTCGAATCACGATATGTCTTACGCGTGTTCGAAAGACGGCGGTAAAAGCTGGGAAAAATCAACCGGCGAAAAGTACCTGATTCCAATTACCGAATCGACAGCCGAAGTTGTTCAGGCGATTCCGCAGGGGAGCAACCTGATTAACCAAACGTCGATGACAACCGATCAGGAAGGCAACCCCTTCATTGCGACTTATTTTAAGGGAAAAGGCGATCAATGCACCCAGTTTCAGATTATTTACCGGCGGGACGGGCAATGGCAAACATCGGCAGCAACCAGCCGCACACTCGACTTTGACCTGGGTGGAGTTGGTTCCCGCAGTATCCCAATCAGCCGTCCGCAGCTGATGATACTGAAAGTGGGAGAAGAACAGCAACTGGTGTTGATTTACCGCGATGAAGAAGAAGACAACAACATTGTGTTGGCAACCTCTGCCTTAGCCGACGAGTTGAAATGGACCTCACAAATTGTTAGTCCTTACCCGGTCGATCGCTGGGAACCTTCTTACGACTCGGAGTTATTGAAAAGTCAGAATAAGTTGAATTTATACTTTCAAAAAGTAGCTCAGGGGCAAGCCGAAACAACTGTCGCTATGCCGCCGCAACCCGTTGGCGTGCTCGAGCTGGAAATGAACTAGTTTCTTTTCTGAAAATAGAGGTTGGTTAGCACATGCAGTTCGTGATTCCCAACCTTTGACCCCTAAATCCCCTAAAGGGGACTAAAGCCTCCCGGCAGCTGCCGGAGAGGCTTGGTGGGGTAAATCGATTTTGACCAACATCCGGTTTTACTTTTCTGTAAAACTCATTGCACTTTCCGATCAGCTTTTTTTAGTCGTCAAAATTGAAATCATCCGGGTTAAACGGGATGTCATCATCCGGGTCAAAATCAAAAGGTCCTACACCGGGAGGATTAAACAGTCCCCACCGGTCGATCACATAATTTTGCTTGTCGAACGAGTTCACCCAATCAATAAAAAGAAGGCGGTATTCTTCAACCAAATCGCGAACGATCTTGTAATACTCCACTTCTTCAAAGCCAAACATCTCCAGTGCGTGATATTGAATAATAAGGTTGTGCGCGGCTTTGCGGATAATCGTTGCCGCCTCCATTTTAATATCATACAATTCTCCGGCTTCGGCTCCTGCAACCTTCACCATCAACAGGAGCGCGTCGTTCAGAATTTCCTTTTTGACGGTCTGCAGTTCTTTATTGTCCTCCGGAATCAGATCTACGATCTTGGAAACCAACTCATAAATCTCTTCAGCTTTCTTGAAAATCGGTAAGTTTTCTGTCTGTTTATCTCTCGGCATTGTTGTCCTCATTTGCTTTTCTAAATAGTACAACGTTAAAACATGGTTTTCATTTTGTCTTCCGGGATTAAAATTGAACCGCTAAAAGTCAATTTTAAATAATTTCGTGCCAAAGATCGATCGCAATGAACTACTTAAAAGCAGCCCTGGAATTAAAACAACTGATTCGGAAAGTCAATCACCTGCAGACTCAAAAAGAATCCACCGTATTGGAACACCGAAACAGCATGTTTCTTTTTTTCAGCGACAAGCCATTGGTGGAATTAAAAATGGCGGAATTTTCCAATGAATTTGTGCTTTCTACTTTGGCGGAGTATCCGGAAGCGTATGCTTTTGTCATGACTGATTTGGCAGCTACAATGGTCAAAGATCAAAAACTGACCTACTGGTTGTACAAAGCTTATCATGTGGGTTTGGAGAAAGGGATGGTTTATTTTCAGCCGATCGAAGAGCAAAGCCTGATTAAAAAAGGGCGCTTGCAATACAGCAATATGGAAGAGAATATCTTCCTGAAACATGTTGCTCCTGATTTTGAAGAGAGCTCGGCAAATGCCATGGAAACCGACGAACAAATAGAAGGTGGTAAAAGCATCGTATTTTTTGTTGGTAATATGAATGAGCCCCGTTTGGTATACGATGTCCAACGACTTATTTTCGATACCCTGAATAATGTTCAAAATCATAAAAATCTGAACTTCAAGTTTATTTTGAATATCAGTCGCTTCGGAGGTAAACCAACCGACGACTTGCAGAAACAACTGAAAGACATCGAACGGTTCACCAAAAAAGAACTGGCCAAAGAATATCCCAATACCCGTTACGTTTTTGAGATCCAGCAATAAGTCATTCGGACAGTTGGATGACTGAGATTATACCGATCAGGTTTTGATTGTCTGCTCTGTTTAACCTGTGAAAACTATGGTTAGACAGCTATTTGGCAGTCATTAAATTCCGTGTGTCAATCAAGCACCGTTAATCCCCATTGATCCTAATTATTAAGTTATTACTGTTGGTAACTTATTTTATAGCCTGTTCTATAAATATAAATTACATTGTAAAGAATTGAGCGAGATGACGTATTATTAAGGACGGTAATCACTCGAATTAAAAGAAAGAATATGAAATTAAGTACACAAAACCAGTTTGTCGGTGTTATTGCTGCCATTACCGAAGGCATGGTAAACTCGGAAGTTGACATTGAACTGGATAACGGAACCTTTATGGCTGCAGTAGTCACCAATAGCGCGGTTGAGAGCTTGGGACTTGAACGGGATGGCGAGGTTTTTGCCTTTGTAAAAGCGTCGAATGTCATGATCGGAGTGGGGAACCTTCAGGTTAGTGCACGGAATGTGCTGCCCGGAAAAATAAGCTCCATTACCGATGGTGTTGTCAATACGAAAGTGGTGCTTGACCTGGGAGGTGGTAGCGAAATAACTGCTGTTATAACCAAATCATCGGCCGACAGGTTGGGATTGGCAGTCGGACAAGAAGTTTCGGCCGTTATTAAAGCATCCTCTGTGTTGCTGGGGGTTGAATAGCCACTGCTACAAGGTCGGCTGATTGTGTCGTTGAAATCATGAGCCGGCATGCGCCGCATAGAGCCGGAGGTTGCTTCGCCCGAACAATCGGGCTAGCCACGACGGTTTTTCACGTTAAAAAAGGAGAATAAGCTTTGCAGCACAGCCGCAAAGCTTATTCTCCTTTTCTTATTCTCGCAGTATCGTCCTGGCGTGGAGGTCCGACGAAGCCATCTCCTCAAGCCGGATGATACTCCGATCTGCAGCTTTTGTATTGCTGTTCGCATCGCTCGGGCCACCCCGCCGGGGTGGAATCCTGGTAGCCCCGGGTTTCAACCCGGGGGTTACAGGCACGGCTTGTTCCAGGCGCACCGGTCATGTTGTTTGGTGTGGTTGGCTGGCATGCGCCGCATCTCGGTGTCGTTTTGTAGAACCAATTTTCTTTTTTGTCCTTAGGCCGGACGGGCCGATACTTTTCCAATCAATGAAAAGTATCCAAAAATCTTGTCAAAACGAACCCTCACCGCTAGCGCGGATTTGTAATCCGTGCTCTGGTCAAACAGACCTGGAAAGTGCAATTTACTGTGATTTTAATATGGCTAATAACCGACAAAGAGTTAATGGATAGTATTATTAAATAGTATTGCCTTTGGCACTGGCACGGATTGCAAATCCGCGCCAGCTTGGGGGACTCATAAATGCAGGGGCCAGCGATGCTCTGTATCGTTGGTGCTGATCCGGACGATAGCGATAGCCGGAAAGCATATTCCCCTTTTTTGTGTTATCAAATTTTGTACTGACGGAACTAAGCCGAAGCAAGCATAAGCATCGTTTTGAAGCAGCCCAAGGCACACTGCCAATTTGGCAGCCAATTGGTAAGCCCGTTGCTTGCCGAAGCAGTTCATTATTTGGTGTAAAGTATTGTTATATAGCGCGATAGGGTTTATTTTGCTTGTTTTAGGCATGTTGCAACAGTACAGATGCGTCACGGAACAAGCTTGCAACGTCACGAAACAGTTCAGATGCGTCACGGAACAAGCTTGCAACGTCATGAAACAGTACAGATGCGTCACGGAACAAGCTTGCAATGGCACAAAACAGTCCAGTTGCATGACGGAACGCGTTAACAATGTCACACATTTGTACAGATGCGTGACGGAACTGTGCATTTGCATGACGCATCTGTTTTGTTGTGGAACGGAACTGTACAGTTGCGTGACATAACTGTACAGTTCCGTTGTGCGTTTCATTGGGCGTAAGGTGTAATTAACCGGTTGGATAGTGGTGTCGAATGGACCGGTGGCATCCTTTGTTTGGCAAGCGGCGCAACCGGTTTGTTTCGCTCCGTTGCGGGCATAATAGGTATTAGTATGTTCAGTCGATTGGTTTTTCACGAGTAGAAATAAATTGGTAATCAAAGTCCTGTGCAATTCGTAAATAAAATTACAGCGGTTAAGTACGAAAGTCAAATCGCATCTGTACAGTTGCGTACTTAATTTAATGTTTTGGAGCATAATTTTAGAAATCGATAACTATCGAATCGATACTAAACAGTATTTTAGATTCATTCTGACTTACAAAATGAATTATTTGTTGGTCGGTATTTCATACCTTGGGAAATTCTGTTTTGAAGTTGGTTCCGGATTAATTTGCAACGGAAAACTAAAAATAGAATAGGGGGATATATGTACCAGTACATATAGACAGACGTTAGCACTATTATAAAAAAACTGAATACGAGCAATTTATATATCAAAATGACAAATGATGAATTAATAAATATTGCCATCCAGGAACTTAAGAAAAGTGATAAGCCTTATTTGATGTTTAAGGATTTTAGCTTCATGAATGGACTTGATTGGGATGATAATAATTTTCAAAAGATTCGATATTTAATTCTTAAGTCTTCCCCTTTTGAAAAACACACTGACCATGCAGTTAAGTTATCTTCTTTAGGATTAACGATTGCAAATGATTATAAAAATTGGTTTGATTACAAAAAATCTTTAAAACCGAGATTTGACTATGCAAAGTGGATTGCTGTGGTAATTGCTCTATTATCATTGACATGGAATATGTACCAAGGAATTTCAAATAATAATCTAATGGATGACAATCGGATTCTGCATGATAAAATAGAAGCATTAGAAAAAGATAATGCAGATTTATTAAATCAAATTAAAATGACTACAAATAAAAAGTGATTAAAAATAACCTCGGATTCAAATTATAATCAGTGAGAACTAAACAAGAAAAAATGTTTTAATTATCATGAAAACCTTAATTCAAATAGTTTTTATTGTTTCAATATTAATAAGTTGTAATCGTACTAAACAGTTAGATATTTACGGCACATGGACAACCTTAGACATTATTGACAATACAGGTTTAGACATTAAAGATAAAGTTGACTTTAATAAAGATGGAACTTACAAATTGGTAATGATTTCTGGTCAAGACTCAATTATAAGTCAAATGAATGGTACTTTTTTAATTAGTGATAATAAGCAAGAATTAATAGTTACCACAAATGGGATGACTTTCAAACATACAATTCTATCAATTGAAAAGGACACAATAAAACTAAAAAATGAAAGCGGACAATTGATTAGAATGAAACACCGCTAGCGCGGATTTGTAATCTGTGCTCTGGTCAAACAGACCAGGAAAGTGCAATTTACTGTGATTTTAATAGGACTAATAACCGACAAAGAGCTAATGGATAGTATTATTAAATAGTATTGCCTTTGGCAATGGCACGGATTGCAAATCCGCGCCAGCTTGGGGAAATATGCACATAACATGTATTGTATGATTATAAAGTGCCGGAAAATCACTATTTTACATAGAAATTAGTCTTTTAAACCATACGATATGAAAACCAAGAACCTTCCTTATTTTATTCTGGTAGTAGTTATATCCCTTGCTTTTGCCAATAAAACGTATGGGCAGGAAATATTACCATTTCCACCAACGCCTTCAGCTTCAAAGGCCGGAATAACGTTATCCGAGTCAACTCACCAAAAAAGACAAACGGTTAATCACCTCCCCGAGGACGCTCCCAACATTGTCATCATATTGATCGACGATGTAGGTCCCGGACAAGCCGGTACTTATGGTGGCGAATTTAACACGCCTACTTTAAGCAAGATTGCTGAAGAAGGAATTTCCTACAACCGATTTCACTCTACAGCTATGTGTTCGCCTACCCGGGCTTCGTTACTAACCGGGAGAAATCACCACAAAGTAGGAAATGGTCAGATTCCGGAATACGCAAACGACTGGGATGGTTATACCGGAGTGATTCCCAGAAGTGCTGCAACCGTTGCAGAAGTACTAAAAAATTATGGCTATTCCACCTCCGCTTTTGGGAAGTGGCACAACACTGCACCTGAAGAGTCAAGTGCTGCCGGTCCCTTCAACCACTGGCCTACGGGTTATGGCTTCGAATATTTCTACGGTTTCATGGCTGGCGATGCCTCGCAATACGAACCTACCTTATTTGAGAACACAACATTGGTTCCCGAGGAACACTTTCACAAAAAAGGCTATCACCTGAGTGAAGATTTGGCAGACCAGGCTATCAACTGGATGCGTCAACACAAAGCAATAGAGCCCGACAAGCCTTTTTTAATGTACTGGTCGAGTGGTGCGGTACACGGCCCACACCACGTAACAAAAGAATGGGCTGATAAGTACAAAGGAAAATTTGATGATGGCTGGGATGAGTACAGAAAGCGTGTGTATGAAAAGGCAAAAAAACTGGGATGGATACCTGAAAACGCAAAACTAACTCCACGTGCGTCGACAATGCAAGCCTGGGATGACATTCCTGAAGATGAAAGAGCATTCCAGCTGCGTTTGATGGAAGTGTATGCAGGATATGCAGAGCATGTGGATGCACAAGTAGGTAAAGTAATTGATGAACTTGACAATTTAGGCTATGAGGACAATACATTGGTTTTCTATATATGGGGAGACAATGGCGCCTCGTCGGAAGGGCAACAAGGTACCCTTGCAGAGTTGCTGGCACAAAATGGTGTAAAAACAACTACAAAACAGCAAATTGAAGCACTCAATAAGATTGGTGGTTTGGATGAATTGGGAGGGAGTAAAGTGGAAAATATGATGCATGCAGGATGGGCATGGGGAGGTAGTTCTCCTTACAAAGGAACCAAGCTTGTAGCAGCTTACTTCGGTGGTACCCGTCAACCAATGGCGGTTAGATGGCCTAAGGTAATTAAACATGATAACGTACCACGGTCTCAGTTTCACCATGTCAATGATATTGTTCCGACAATATATGATATACTCAATATCACCCCTCCGAGAGTTGTAAATGGGGCAGAACAAATGGAACTTGACGGGACCAGTATGAAATATACATTTGACGACCCAACTGCTGAAGGTAGAAAGGGAGCCCAGTATTTTGAAATCCACACAAGTCGGGGGATCTATAAAGATGGTTGGTTTGCCTGTGCGTTTGGAGTTCGAACTCCGTGGGTACAAGGTCTTCCAGACTTCGATAAGTGGGATCCAATGAAAGAACCCTGGGAATTGTACAATTTAGAAGAAGACTGGTCGCAAGCCAATGACCTGGCAAAAAGTAACCCGGATAAACTTGACGAGATGAAGAGTACCTTCCTGGTGGAGGCGGCCAGAAACAATGTATTGCCTATCGGCGGGACTTTTTGGTCAACAGCAGCCTTGCACCCAGAAGATGCTCCGGCGAGCCCAATGACAGAATGGAACTTCGCCGGGCCAATAAAACGAATTCCCGAAGCTGCTTCGCCTCGATTTGGAAGCACATCAAACCAAATGGATTTTGATGTTACGGTTCCCAAAAACGCGAATGGGGTATTGTGTGCTGTGGGTGGTTATCCAGGCGGAGTAAGCTTTTTTATAAAAGATGGATATCTGAACTATGAATATTGTTTTTTTCTGATGGATCGCACCAGGATTGTTGCCAGTGAAAAACTTCCTGAGGGTAAAGTAAATATTCAACTTTTGTCGGAGCTGGAAAACGGGCCGGCCTCAGCTTTGAATATCACCATAAAAGTAAATGGGAAAGAGGTAGCAAAAGGAAAAGTACCTCGTTCCATTGCATCAACTATTTCCTATAACGATGGCTTTGATATCGGCCAGGACTTAGGATCGCCGGTTTCTGATGCCTATTTTGACAGCGCTCCATTTACTTTTAACGGGAAAATAAACAAGGTTGTGGCGAAGTATTTAGAATAAAAAGTATTTACGAATAGACCTCGCTACCGCGCGAATCCTTTCGCGTGGTGTTAAAAACCTCGCTCGTGCCGATTTGCAATCGGTGTGCAATTCGATAGAATTGAAGTGGACTTATCAGCCTGTAGCAGAGGTAAGGATTACTCCTGCTAGCGCAGATTTGCAATCTGTGCTAGCTTGGAACAAACAAAGGCGTCGCCTAAACCGCATCCTGGTTGGCAGGAGGAAAACTAAACAATGAGATCCTGTTTGTTTTTAAACAAACATAGAATACCAAAAAGGAAATGAAAATAGCAGTTAGTAAGTCGATCTATTTCGTAATCGCGAGTATCCTTACTCTGGTCGCGATAGTTACAAAATATGCTCTTGTTGACACAGACTTAGGGGCCAGATTCAAAGATTTTGACCATGAACTTTTGTCTTCAGATATTATTTTTTTCATCGCGTTCAGTTTGGCCATAATTGGCTTGTTGCTCTACTTTATAAGGAAAAATAGTAAATCCACACTTAACGGTATGACGGTTATTATTAGCGCTATCCTTATTTTACCGATTACCGTCGTAATTGCCTCGGCACCATTCGTGGAGACTTTCCACCCCGGAGAAGTTGGTGATAGTTCTTTAGGTTCGTTTTTTACCTATCTGACTATTATTGGCACGTTTTCAACTTTCGGATGGGCAGTATTAATCGTAATAACTTTTGTCAGACAGCTAATCGTTATTCTTACGAGCAAAAAAGAGGGTTGATTTTATTCCATCTATCCATCCTCTAAGCACCAGCAGAGACAAGACCTAATTGCCTAAATGTTTTTAACCATACACCTTAACGACAACCAAATTACCCATTATACAGATACTAAAACCCCTAAAATGATTAAAACCCCTTTAGAGATTGAAGGAATCTCGGATTCACTTTATGCCGGATTCTGGAGACGGTTAGGAGCACTGCTCCTGGATTTTCTGCTTATCCTCCCATTTACGGGGATAATCGTTTATGTAAATAGTTTAGGACTCCATAATTACAGCTATACCGTTATTCCAAGCTTTCTATTTGGCTTATGGTACAACATTTACCTGGTTCAGCGGTATGGAGCTACGCCCGGCAAACTAATCGCCGGCATTAAGATCGTCACAACCAGTGGCGAAGATGTTAATTGGAAACATGCGATCCTCAGGCATCTTGTGTTATCGCTAATCACGCTCTTTAGCATTTATGTCACTTTGAGGTCAATCGGCATAGGCGACGCAGGCTATTACGACTCGCTGAGCTGGGTTCAAAAGACCCAATACCTGGCAGGTCTGTCTCCAATCCTGTTTTCGGTTTATACCTGGTCGAGCAACATCTGGGTTTATGGCGAATTGATTGTTCTGTTAACCAATAAGCGAAAAAGAGCGGTACATGATTTTATGGCATCGACCGTGATTATTAAAACGAAATACCAGGAGCCAATACGAAATAACCTGGTTACGATTGATTAAATGCCATCAGCCTTGCTACCCCTCGTCTGAACGCAAGTGGAGACGAGGGGTAGGAGCGTTTGAGATCACTCCGGTTGCTCCTTGCCCGGGCGTTGGCAGAGACGACGTGGACGTATGAGCTATAACTGAATAAAGTAAAACCAAAAGCATGGAAGAGAACAACTATCCCGGTGTGTCGCTGCGCGTAAAAGCTGTCGTGAGCGATAGTATTGTCATCGTTATTCTGATTGTGGCAGCCACCTACCTGCTCGAAAGTTTCGACAACACACCCGGTTATGTGCGGGGGATTGCCTTTGTCGCACTGTTTCTGTACGATCCGTTGATGACCAGCCTGGCCGGTGGAACCATCGGGCACCTGCTGTTCGGAATCCGGGTGAAACGGCAAAACAACCAGCAGCGCAATATGCTGTTCCCGCTGGCACTGCTCCGCTACGTGGTAAAAGTTGCCATGGGCTGGGTTTCACTACTCACGGTCATGTATAATAAAAAAGGTAAAGCCATTCACGATATGGTGGTTGGCTCGGTGGTACGCTTTAACGCTGCAGAACCTCGTCTGAGCACCGGCGGAAACGAAGGCTAACAACGCATACAGTTCATTCCAACCGGCCAACATTTCCATTTCTTTTTTCGTAGAAAAGGCCGTAAGAAAACCTAAAATCAACAAGCTGTGAAACCTTGTTCGTGGCTACTTGTTTTGTCGCTTTGTTTGATGTCGTGTGCCACTACCACGCGGTTGGCCAATAAGGCCATGCGGAATGGTCTGGTTGGGCAAGACGAGTATACGGTCGAGGCCAGACTGGGAGTGCCGGTAGAAGTGATCTTTTATGCCAGTGGCGAAAAAGATCTCATCTATGCATATTATAGTCATGTGCGTGAGCTTCCCGGCGATATCGAATCAAAAAATTTTCTGTTGGATGAAAATAGCAGGGGAACAGAACTGGCCTCTTTCTTTATTATGGGCCTGCTGACTTACCATCCCAACGATGCCAATTATGAAATCCAGACGAACTACCTGGACGTATACCTGGATGCCGAAGGATACTGTGTCGGCTTCGACCATAACCTCACGAAAGAACAATTGAAGATACTCGGTGAGCAGTTTAGCCACTATGCGCCTTAGGGCGAATTGATAAGCTATTGCTAGTTGTAAGTTAACGGATTAAGATTAAGCGAACTTCGGTTTAGGCGACTCCGGAACCACCAGGCGATATTATTGTATTGCGGCAAAGGGGGGAAATTGTAACTTTGTGTGGATTAACCATTCATTAGACATGGCTTTAGATATTGTAAAAACAGCCAATACGATCCTTGCATTAGAGAACTTTTTAGCTAAACGCAGGCCACCGGAGCATCTACGGGATCAGATTGATTTGAATTACAAGATTGAAGATCAGAGCATCATTCTGTTTGAAGAGCGCCCGCACTGGCAAAAGCCTGGTGTGACGATTGAAAGCAAGATTGCTAAAGCTGCTTGGGTGAAAGCCCGGCAGTGCTGGAAGATCTATTGGTTGCGGGCTGATTTGAAATGGCATAGCTACCAGCCTGCGGCGGAAGTACAAACAATTGAAGAGTTTTTAAAAGTTGTGGATGAAGATTCGCACGGATGTTTTTGGGGATAAGCTTGATTTTCTTTCGGGTCTACCCCTCGAATGAGTGCATGCGGAGACACTATGCCGTTTTATTACGATTCGACAGCTTCAGTTCAAGCTGTGGTTGTTGGATTGCCGTAGAAGTTAATCAACAGGCATTCTCACAGCAAACAATTTCCATTAGTTTTTCCTTGAGCACTGCATAATTTGATGCGCCTCCTTCTTCGGTAACAGATACCGGCAACGAAAAATTCCAGTTTCCAACGGGTATGAAACCATCCAGCAGGTGAACCACAGCTGCTAAGGTTTGGTGAATTTCTGCTAATTCGATGTATTCTTGCAGCACTCCCTTTTGCCCCGCGGGTTCCTCGCCCAGTATTGTGCATCTGTCCTCTATTGTTTGTGCCTCTGTCAATACTAAATCCAGCAAGGCTTTAGATCGGGCCATATCGGATGTTTGATGCTGGATTTTACCGCGCATTCCATCCAGTATTTTGAAAATTGTTAGGTTCATAGGTTCTGTGTTTATATCCATTACTTTTATAGGACTCTCAAGCTGTCCCGGTGCTTCCTTTTTGTGTGTGTGCTTCCTTTGGTTATCAGTAAACAAAGTTTGTTCAAGTTAGCACAATATTTACTGGATATCAATAGCCCCATCTTTCCCTCGTTTGAGTGAAACGGAAACGAGGGCGAAGTGGTTCATCGGTTGTAACGATACAAGCAAAGGCGTGGGGACTTCCCCCAAGCGCACTACTGGCAGTGCAGGGACAGGCTGTCGGAATCCATCAGCTTGCGGCAGACGAGCGGAGCGTTCGCGAGCTGAAGTCCGTTAATGCCCTGATCAACGATTCATCCACTGGTTCCTTTTTTGTCCTGATCCGGGTAATTCGAAAATAGCTTTTGATTGCACCGGGATCTCATTTTCCGACTTCCAATTAGAATCTCCTTTGTACATGATATTAGCCCAGAAGTCCTTCACCTTTCTGCGGATTCAATAAACGAAACATGCTTGCGTATAATATCAGGAATAATGCATAACTTATTAGAAAGAATGATTCTTAATAAACATTGGAATAGGTTCAAAATAATATACCGGTAAATTGAATTGTATGAAGATATTTATGCTAATTGGATTGTTTGTTTGTTGTGGCTATGGGGTGCGTGCACAGGAAAAGGCGAATCGGAAGGCGAAAGTATATAAGACCTGGATTAAACTGAATGATAGCTCCCAAATTGTAACAGGTGTCCTTTATGAAGTCGGAGATTCGTCACTATTTGTGGCCGGGTCGCTATTGAATCCGGATCTGAGAGAATATCGTTTTAGTAAAATCGATTTGCTGAAGGTGCGCCGTGATAAAAGTATCATCAGGGGAGCAGCTGTTGGTTCGGTTATTGGTGGCGGAACCGGAGTTGTGACGGGTTTGGCTTTGGCCGGAGATGCCGGGCTTCTTACGGGTGCGATATCTGCTTCTTTGGGATTGGGATTTGCCGTGTTTGGGGGAGCTGTTGGCATTGTGGCAGGTTCGATAAAAGATCGTTTTCCGCTAAACAGAAGTTTTGAAAATCTGGAGAAATACCGCAGTCCCTTGCAGAACTATTCCTTTTTACAAGAAGAAATTGTTGCCCGGCACAAATTTGAACATAAAGTATACATGGGGTTTAGTGCGGGATTATCGTTTGCAAGGGATGAATTGGCATTCGATGTTCCATTCGCCAACTATAAAGGTATGGAACGGACGGGATTTAGCAGTAAAACGATCCTGGGTTATCGGATTACGGAACAAATAGGTGTCAGTTTGTCAATGCGTGCTGACCAATATGCAACTGTTGACGATGATCAGGCAGATATGTACTGGAATTTAGATGCTTTTACTGCCGGGCCGGTTTTATCGCTGCCGTTATCGGAAAAGTTTCGTTTTGACTTTTCACCTGCCATCGGTTTTGCCAGTGCAAGCCTGTACGCCGACAACGAGGAAATTTATACCGGTGGTGGATTTGCTGTTAATATTACCGGGGCTTTGGTCTATGATATGTCGAAGCGGTGGGTTGGATCTTTCAGTTCCGGGTACCTTTCATCGAAACAGGAATATAAAGAAGGGGGTAGTGGCAAAGCCAATGCTATCGATATTCAACTCGGCCTGGCTTATAAATTTGGCAAAAGAAGTTTATAGCTCCGGGTCTAAATGATGGACAGGTGTCCCGATTGGTTTGACGTTAAACAGAACAGGTATGAGAAAAAAATTATTGTTGGGGGTAATCGTTTTACTTTTCAATTCGTGTGCGACACAATACAGTGCTAATTTGAATCCCAAAACCAATTATTTTAATACCAATGTTTTTAATGATCACAAAAAACGGGTAACAGTCATTACTGATCTGGATGTTCATGCCGATTCAATCAGGCATTTACTGATAGTTCCAAATGAATCGCATCTTGAAATTGCAAAGAACTTAGATTTTTTCCATGACCTAATGACTTTTGAGCAATTTGAAGATGCCATTATTCAGGCGGGTTTGGCTGATGAAATCAAATCGATCCGAAACAGAACAGGACTACACCAGGCGGCTATCCTATTCAGACCTTTTGTTGTATTGGAACATGTAGGCTCGGGATTTGGATTAAATTCAAGAAATGGTTTTCGCTTGTATGACCCACTTAACGAGCAGGTAATTTTTGAAAATGAAATGAGAGAGGGCCCTTTTGATCCATCAACCCCAACTCCAATAAACAGCTATTTCCCGTTATACAATAGTTTATTAGATTATTTAAGAAAGCAACAGTAACTCGAGCCTTCATGAAAAAATACATGTATATCGTATCCGTAGCGTTATTATTGGGTTCCTGTGGTCTATTGATAAGATCAAAGCCCCAAACGTTAGATCCAAAAACAGGTTATTTTGGTTCTTCGCTCTATGGAAGAGTGACAGTGATAACTGATATCTCGGTAGATGCAACTATTTTAAAATCGTTATTAGTCGTTCCCAACGATGAATATTATGCCGAGATGGGTAAAAACCTGAATTACTTTGAAGAAGTAATGACTTATCACCAGCTGGAAGAAAAAATGTTGGAATTAGGAGATACGTTGGATTTGAGATTTCAAATGCCCGATAAATTGAAGCTAAACAGGGCTGCCAAACTTTACAAACCCTTTGTTATATTGGAAAAAAGATCTCTTTATAGAGACGCACATTATGTCTGGGTTACTGGATTGTCAGTTTATGATCCATTGAGAGGAGAAATCATTTTTGAAAATAGAATTCCGAGCGGTGACCTAGCTTACATTAAAGGGTTTTACTTTCCACTTTTTAATAGTTTTTTGGAGTATCTCAGAAAACAGAAATGATATTCGACAGGACATTGGAATTTACCTTATAAACAAAGCCTTAACAGGATATAAATAACATGGCTAAAAAAATAGTAAACGCTGCTCACACCTTTGAATTCCGGGAGGAAGCTTCTGCTTCCCTTAGATTGGTCTTCTGCAAACGAGAGTTGATTCAATCGTTGTATTTTGTCTTAATACGAGCGTATGGAGTAAATTGGATTCCAAATACATTCGCAACGTTTGAGGCATTCATTCCACCATCTGAAACTAAAGTTTCGGGCACAATTAATGACTGCTAATTTGATGGGCTTTGCAATAGAAACCAGCAGGTTGCGACCTAATTGGATTGGTTTGAGTTGCTCAGTTACACAGTGATACAAGGAAATAGTCCCAACCCTCTTTTAGGGCACAGTTAATTGATCCAGGTTAATTAGATATAAATTGTTTTCGTTGCTGGATACAATGATGTTGTTATCAATCAATACATTTTTTAGCCCGTTTAACTGAGAAATTTCATTCCCGTTTGAATCGATAATTATTGGTCTCAATTCGTTTTCCAATACAATAAAGTTCTTGTACTCTCCAACCTTGGCATTTACTTGTTGATCGGAAAAGAATCGGTACTCATTGCTAAGTAGATTTAGTTTACAAATAGAATCGTTGCTCAGCGTTAGGAATAATGTAGAGTCACTTGAAATAAAAGGATAATAGCTTGAGCTATCAGATAAAATATAGCGATCGTCGGTTAAAAATCCGGTGCACTTGTAGCTACCTTTAGGTAAGGGGTACTTCTGAATATCGTTGGTACCCATATTAAATGCGTATACAGTGTTGCTATAAATTAAATATAAGGTTGAGTCATTTATCAGGGCATCGCGCACATATTCAGTTGAGTCTTTCTCAAATACATAATGAAATTCACGGGAACGAGTGGTTTTATTGTATTTCGAAATGAACGGATAGCCAAAGGGAACGATATCCCACCCATATAAAGCAGATCCAGTGTTTAGTAATGTGAGATAATCGGCCCAATTATATAATTGAGAAGAACTAACGGAGTCCGGTGGTAGTTCTAGCTGCCAGTTTACAATACCTTTATTCGATAAACACTCCAATTTATTCCTGGAAGCGATATAAATTAAATCGTTATCAATTAACGGTTCTGATCGTATTTGCCATAGAAAAGTAATTCGGTCATCAACAACCATGGTTAGAAATGATATAGAATTAAAAAAAGTTTGTGCCGAATTACTTACGGGGAATCGATAGATTGATTCGAGATCATGAGTCCAGCTTTCGCCTGAATGCAGATTTTGAAAGTATAGGTTAACGTCACAAAATAGCCTTCCGGAATCAATTTGCAATGGAGTTGTCTGGAGGAAGCGCTTATTATCAAATTGCTGTGACCACAGAATACTGTCATTTGATATATCGATTGCTGAATAAATATCCATTGGAAGTCCCTGTAATCCGAGTTTTCGTCCAATAAATACAGCCGTTGAATCGTCAAAGTATAGCAACGAATAATTTAATTTATTTAATGCTTTTCCGGATTTGGTATCGAGTTTTGTGTATTTCCCGAATGGATTATTATTAAAGATCTTTCCGCCGATAAGCTGATAAGACCAGCCTTCCGTTGCATTTCCAAGTTCGGGCTTAGTCCAATAGTGATCCAATGAGTATAAATTCAGGGCATGTGCGTATCCGACCATTCCGAATGCGGGACCTGTTTTCTTTTTATTCAGTTTGTATTCCTGAATAAGTAAAACTGAATCGTTGGAGGAGAGTGAAAGATCAACGATATCATATTTAAATGTCAAGACATGCGCTACAATATTTCCAGCGTCGCGATTATCCTGGAAGGATATGGAATCTACGGCATATTTACCATGCGTGGTTTGCCCGGAAGCAACGGATATCCAGAGGCACAAAATTATTAAATAATGTTTCATAGATGCTCCCAACATTCCCGGGCTTTAGGTTTGAGCGGGGTTTGAAATTCCCCGAGTGTCAGAGTATTCTAAAGATAACTAAAAGACGAGTCGCTTCCACCCGCTCCTGTATGAAAAAACCGGCTTTTGTTTTTCTTATATTTTGACGGGTCCCCAGCGCAAGTATTCTTCGTTTTTAACGATACAAGCAAAGCCTTTTGAAACGCCTAAATAAACTACTCGTTGGAAACGGGTGGTAGTAGGGGCCAGGTTTGGGACAAGCAAGCAAGCCAGTGAGATGGCTGGCTGATACGTCCTTTATTTTCCCATCGGGGAAAGATAACAATAGTATCGGAAGTCCAATCGGTCATTGCCAGAGAGGGGACGTCCAGATTCCTTTTCAGGAAGTCGCAACGACATCGAACTGACCGGGTGACTCAAAGTCACCCGGTCAGTTCGTCCATCAAAAAAATTGCAGGTACCAGGACTAGAGCATCATGCCACCCGACACTTCAATACGCTGGCCGTTGATCCAGCTGGCTTCTTCCGAGCACAGGAAAGCCACCACGCCGCCAATATCGGTTGGCAAGCCCACCCTTCCCAGGGCTGTTACGCTCGCTACATGGTCATTCACCTCCTTGTTGTCGCGCACATGCCCGCCGCCAAAGTCGGTTTCAATGGCGCCGGGTGCCACAATATTTGCTGCAATGCCACGCGATCCTAGTTCTTTGGCCAGATAACGGGTTAATACCTCAATAGCACCCTTCATGCTGGCATAGGCCGATGAGCCGGGAAACGAAAAGCGCGCCAGCCCCGAAGAAATGTTTATGATGCGCCCGCCGTCGTTCAGATAAGGCAGTGCTTTCTGTGTGAAGAAGAATACGCCCTTCAGGTGAATATTAATCGCCGCATCGAACTGCTCCTCTGTTGTTTCGGCAAAAGGAGCATAGAGCGCCGTTCCGGCATTGTTGATTAGAAAATCGAAATTGGCGGTCCCATAGGTCTCTTGTAAATAAGCCGCCAGTTGTTCGTAGAAAGTACCAAAGTCGCTAATCTTCGAGGTATCCAATTGGTAGGCTGCGGCTTGTCGTCCCATCTCCCGAATTTCAGCGACCACCTCGTCGGCTTTTGCGCTGTTGCTGTTGTAGGTAATTACCACATCGATTCCCTTTTTAGCCAGGTTGATGGCCATGTTGCGCCCCAGACCGCGACTTCCTCCGGTCACCAGGGCAATTTTTGTTTTTGTCTCTGTCATTGTTTTATTGTTTTTAATGTGTTTCCATTCGATGATGCTTCGGTCATCGGTTGTTTGTTTTCAATAAGACAAAGTTCGGCAAAGAGACGGATTGAATTTTGCAAGCAACAATCCATTCCTTGCGAAATTCAAACAATATGACTTTAAACGCGAAAGGCAAGCGGGGTGACGGAAGTTTGTCGTTTAAAGAAATTGGAGAAATGTGCCACTTCTTCGAATCCCAGCGAATAGGCAATCTCGGTGATGTTCCAATCGGTTTGCTTTAACAGGATTTTGGCTTCCTGGGCAATACGGCTGCCAATAATATCGGTGGTTGTTTTCCCCGTGCTTTCTTTTAGCACCTTATTGAGGTGGTTGACATGAATAGACAGGCGCTCGGCGTAATCCTTGGCCGTACGCAGTCCCAGTCGTTGCGAGCCCGACTCGATGGGAAACTGTCGCTCGAGCAACTCCACAAACAGCGCGACAATGCGTTGCGAAGCATTTTGGCTGGTGTGCAGCGTAGTGGCTGGTTGCATTTTTTGTCCGTAATGTATGAGTTCAAGCACATAGTTGCGCAACAAATCGTACTTGAATTCATAATCGGAGGCGATTTCCTTTTTCATTTTCCGGAAAACCAGTGCAATCTCTTCGGCATCTTCATTGCTCAACTCAAACACGGGGTAACCGCCCAACTTAAAAATAGGCAGCTCATCGATCAATACCCCGCTTTTGTTCTTCACCAGGAAGGCATCGGTAAACACGCAAAACGTACCCGCCTGGTTTTCATCCTGCGGAATCCAGTGGTAAGGCACTTTGGGCGTACCAAACAGCAGGGCATTCTTTTCAACCTGGATCACCTTGTCGGCATACTCAGCCCTGTTTCGGCCACGGATCAAACTGATTTTGTAATACGAACGGCGACTATAGGGCATCACCGCGTTCCGTTTCACTGAACGGATGGTTTCGGCCACATCGAATACATTGAAATGACCAACTTCCTTGTTGATTCCCGGGGGCAACAACTCCTGGATGTCGCGGCCGGTAAAGGCAGCAGCTTCGCGGTAAAACTCGTCAAGTGATGTATTTCGGATATTCATGTTGGCCTTCTTTTCTATTTGCAAAATTCAAAGGTACGAATTATCCGACAGTCCACACTGCGAGCGTGGAGTTTGTAATCTGTACTCTGCTTGGTACAAACAATTGAGTTGGAGATGCCGATTTTCAACAGGCATGTTGCGGCACGCTTTGCAAAAGCGCGGCAGCGGGATCGCAAACTAACCACGGTGCGCACACTGGCCTTCCTGTCATCCAAATACTGCTTTAGCCCTTCGTATCTAAGGATTGACCTTGATGTGATTATTCCTTAATTTTAGTATAGAAATAACCAAACCTAAAAATCATGAAAGCTATCCTTATGCTCCTGGTACTAGTTATTGCAGGCTCATGTACTAATTCGATGAACGAAAAGATTGCGTACGGTTCAAATGAGAAGGCCGGTCAATATGTTGATGTCAATGGCATCAAAATATACTGTGAAATTTATGGTGAAGGTGAGCCTTTATTGCTTTTGCACGGCAATGGCGGGTCTATTGTTGTCTTTGAAAAGCAAATACCCGAATTGTCAAAACACTTTAAAGTCATTGCGGTTGACAGCAGGGCACAGGGAAAATCTTCTGACTCTGAAGATGAAATAAGCTATGCGCTGATGGGGTCAGACATGAATGAACTCATTGATCAGTTAAAGCTTGAACGTGTTGCTATTCTTGGCTGGAGCGATGGCGGTAACATTGGTTTGGAATTGGCTTATGCCCATCCTGAAAAAGTGACCAAACTAATAACAATTGGGGCCAATTATAGCTGGGAAGATTTCTCTGCAGCATCGGATAGTGTTCAGATGGATCCCCATGACCCTTTATATGAAAAAGTCAGTCCGATGATGTTAAAATACAGGGCAGCATATAAGGTGATTTCGCCGGACATAAAGAAGAAATTAAATGATCTCATGGAGAAATATCCCAATTTCACAAAAGAACAGCTTCATGAAATACAAGTCCCTGTTTTAGTGGTTTCAGGCGATCACGATTTGATAAAGCTTGAGCATACGCTGGCATTATTTAACAGTCTGCCGCATGCCCAACTTTTTGTTGTTCCAAGAGCTTCGCATATGGTACCTGCAGAACAACCGGAGCTGATAAACAGTGAAGTCGTCCGATTCATTACGACACCTTATCGGGATTTGGGTCGTTATTATTTTACGGAAATCGGGCGGTAGGCTTATTAAATAGCCGTTTATTCCTAACAGGACTTCACAAAAAAGGAAGATACAAAGCAGGATTCGCTAAAGCGCGCATCGCTTCGTATGGTTTGAAATTAATTGAGTCACGCCACGCGATACATTCGTGCGGCATCTGGGAATTTTGTAAATTTAAGGTGTGTCGCATCACAAGAATGCGGACAACGAAGAACCGGATTAACACGAAAAAACGATGAATGTAAATTTAGCCGTACTAATTGATGGGGATAATATACCGTCTGCATTTGTAAAAGAGATGATGGAAGAAATTGCCAAATATGGTAATCCAACCATTAAACGAATCTATGGAGATTGGACGAACCCCAGTCTTTCAAAATGGAAGAACGTACTTCTGGAGCATGCGATTACCCCGATCCAACAGTATAGCTATACGACAGGGAAAAATGCAACAGATTCTGCTATGATTATTGATGCCATGGATATCTTATATGCAGAAAGAGTCAATGGGTTCTGTATCGTATCGAGTGATAGTGATTTCACCAAATTAGCAACCCGCTTACGAGAGGCAGGCATGCAGGTCATCGGTATTGGAGAAAAGAAGACGCCGAACCCTTTTATCGTCGCTTGTGACAAATTCATATACATTGAGATTCTTAAAACAAAATCGAAGGAGAAAGAATCGGAAGAAAAAGGAATAGAAAAAGAATCGTTCGAGAAAATAGCGGGAAAAGAGATCAAACTAATTGCCGATACAATTAATGACCTGTCGGACGATGAGGGCTGGGCTTTTTTGGGAGATGTTGGTAGCTTGTTGCAAAAGAAGCGACCTAACTTTGATCCCCGGAATTATGGTTTTCAAAAGTTAACGCCATTGATTAGTTCAACCGGGAAATTTGACATCGAGCAACGGGAAAATCCCAAAGGCAGGCATAAATTGATCTATGTCCGAAATAAAGAAAAGCGCATGATGCGCAGTAATCACTAAGGCTCAGCCTGGAACGGTTCGGACAGCTCGCTGTCTGATGAGCTGGGGATAAGGTGGTTTTCCAACCTTGGTGCCCCGGGGCAACGTTGTACAGGCATATAAAAGGACCGTATTGTGATAATTGTTTTGGAAATTTATGATTATGAATAGTTGGTCAAATATTGAGATTTCCACTCCGGATTCAGAAATCATCAAAATAAATGATTTGGAGAAAAGACTTGGAGAATTGCCTGAGAGCGTAAAACGAATCCGCGAACTCATCACCAGATTTGAAGTCTGCCATTTCAAATATAAACAGCACTTAAAAAAGATAAAGGATTCGATAACTGAGCTTCATCCGAATGTGGATCCGACAAAAATCGGCGTAAATCATATCCAGCATGGAGAACATGTTATCAATACAGACACCACAGGGAAAAGCCTGATCGGACAACAATACATTTGGGCCTTGAAAGAATGGTTAAATGAAGATCGTGAAAGTGAGGCCCCGGATAAATATGACAAAGAACTTGGACAACTGATTCGAAAATGGCTGGGTAATAAGAGTCCCGATAAAGTGCACTTAGTTAAGTTATTGCTTGCCAGATTGACTTGGGATTGGACCTCGTACGAGAAATTACTGCATGGTGGCGAATTTAAAGATATTGAATACCAGGCAAGCCGGATGGATATTTGTCATTACGCATTTCCGAACAACCTTGATTTATTATTACAAGGGATCGGACAGCTAAAAGCGGTTGAGGGCAAAGAATTTGAAGGATGTGGCCTGTTTAATGCTGAGATACAAGAATATCTCGAAAAAGAGTTCGTAGACATGAATAACACGCTCAAATCTTTTCAAGTCAACAGTAGGTTGAGTCAGAATGATTTAATTAGAACATGGTTGATGCTGTGTTTAGCCAAAACGATTAAAGAAAACATTAAAATATTGACACCAATTAATGGAATAGGAAATTAGAGTTGTCAAGATTAATTACACAGAACACACCAGATGGGCATCGCGGGGGAAGTCGTAAATTCAGGCATTGTCGCCCACTCAAACGTTATTCCGGTTTGACAGGGAAGTGCCGCTCAACCAACGACTTCTCATCCGGTTTACAGTTATGGAAATTATGTATTGTCCCTTGTTCGTAATAATTGATACATGGTCAGGATACTCATATTCGCAATAGTAAGCATGCTGTTAATAGCTGTTTCATGGCGAACAATATTAAAAATTAGAAGTCATGGCTTTTATCGATTCCTAAGTTGGGAATGCATCGCTTGGCTTTTTGCTGTCAATTCTGAAAATTGGTTTGTCAATCCTTTTTCATTTAATCAAATAATTTCATGGATTCTTCTGATAATATCAGGATATTTGGTTGTTCATGGTCTGATTCTTTTAGTAAAAAGAGGAAAGCCCCAAAAGGACAGAAACGAACCAAGCCTTTATGAAATAGAACAAACAACGCAATTAATAGACAAAGGAATTTACAAATACATCAGGCATCCGATTTATTCCTCTTTGCTTTTTTTGACTTGGGGAATTCTCTTTAAGGATATCACATTCGGATTATTACTAATTGCCATCCTTTCCTCTGGCTGTCTTTATTTGACAGCTGTTTTCGAAGAGAAGGAATGTATGGCGTATTTTGGAGAGAAATACATTGCTTACATGAGACAAACAAAAAGATTTATACCATATATTATTTGACAACAAGGAACCCAGTTAACAAACCAAACAAACTACCCCGGATGAAAAAACTACTCTTTCTTTTTTTGATCCTGTTTGTAAACCTAAGCATCGTAGCTCAGGACAACAGTTTCCCAACAGACGAAGTAGATGAAATCGTAACACGCATACAATTACCCCAAATACCCTCTTTCGAAATAAATATCGCTAGTCTGGGGGCGACAGGCGATTCTACTGCGAATTGTAAGCCTGCTTTTGACGAGGCTATGGCGCTGTGCAAAAAAAATAACGGCGGTATGATCATTGTTCCGAAAGGCACCTATAAACTCAATGGGCCAATTCACTTTGTGAGCAACGTCAGGCTGGAGATCAACGAAGGGGCAACAATTCGTTTCAGTGATAAGCCGAAAGATTACCTGCCCCTGGTTCTGACAAGCTGGGAAGGCACAATGCTTTACAATTACAGTCCGCTTATTTATGCCCACGATTGCCACGACATAGCGATCACAGGCAAAGGAACGATCGATGGCGAAGGTGGCCGACTGTGGGACAGCTATAAAGAAAAGGAAGACGGCGACAAGATGTTGAGCCGGGATATGAATCATCAAGGTGTTCCGATCGCAGACCGGAAATTCGGAGAAGGACATTACCTTCGGCCCCATTTAATCCAGTTTTTCAATTGCAAGAACATCCTGGTCGAGAATATCCGCATCGAAGATTCGCCGTTTTGGTGTCTGCACCTCTTAAAATCGCAAAGTATCACCATCAGGGGGGTGAACTATAAATCATTGAACCATAATAATGACGGCATTGACCCGGAATATGCCAAAGATGTTTTAATCGAAAATATCACTTTCGATAACGGCGATGACAATATTGCCATTAAAGCGGGCAGGGATCATGAAGGCCGGAAAAACAATGCCACGCCCAGCGAGAATATTGTCATCCGCAATTGTAGCTTTAAGGGGTTGCATGGTGTTGTGGTGGGTAGTGAAATGTCGGCAGGGATACGGAACATATATATTGACAGTTGTCAAACAGGTGGATATTTAAAACGGGGGATTTATTTTAAAACCAATGCCGATCGGGGGGGATTTATAAATAACGTTTATGTCCGGAACCTGGATATGGATGAGGTTGAAGATTGCCTTTATATTACGGCTAACTTTTTGGGCGAAGGAAGCGGATATCCTTCAGAAATTTTGGATATCTGGTATTCCAATATCAAATGCCGGAAAGCAACGAAAACGGCCATTGTGATACAAGGATACCCGGAAAAGAAAGTACGCAACATCCACCTTCACGATATCGAAGTTCAATCGGCAAAGAACGGCATGACCGTCGTCGATGCAGAAAATGTGGAAATCGGAGATATCATCATCGGAGAACGGGCAACAGTGCCTTCGGCCTTGAAATAATTTAGTTTTTAGTATGAACCAGAAAACAAACAAATGGCAAAACTAATTTTAAATGATGGCAATGAGATTCCAACGATTGGTTTTGGAACTTATGAGTCAACCGAACAAGAGGGAATTGATGCGGTTCGTTACGCCATCACAAGCGGTTATCGCTTGATTGATACGGCAGCATTTTATAAAAATGAAGAAGCTGTTGGAAAAGGAATTAAAGCCAGCGGAATTGACCGAAGTGATATTTTTGTAACGACTAAATTGTGGCGTGAGAGTTTAGGATATGAATCCGCAAAAAAGGAATTGGCCCTGTCGTTAGATAAGCTCGGTTTGGACTACGTTGATTTGTATTTGATTCACTGGCCGGCAAATGCTAAGAACTACGATAATTGGCAACAAACCAATGCCGACACCTGGCGGGCAATGGAGGAGCTGCAGGCCGAAGGAAAGATCAAGTCGATTGGGGTAAGCAATTTTTGGCAGGAACATTTGGAAGTGTTGTCTGAGACCGCAAAGCTTACTCCGGCAGTGAATCAAATCGAATTTCATCCGGGCTATTGGCAGCCGGAGTTGGTCGAATATTGTCAAAAACAAAACATTGTTGTTGAGGCCTGGTCGCCTTTAGCACGAGGGAAAGTTTTTGGGAACGAGCTATTGAAGCAAATTGCCCGACTTCATCAGAAATCAGTTGCTCAGGTTAGTCTTCGCTGGATCATTCAACACGATGTTGTAGCCATTCCAAAGTCGACTACCAATGAACGAATTACAGGTAATCTCGACTTATTCGATTTCGAACTGACAGCAGAAGAAATGAGGCTGATCGATACTATTCCGGAAATGGGATTTAGTGGCGAATTGCCCAATATTTGGCCGGACACCGTTTAACGAATTATTTCGCTAATTTTCAGGTCGGTCATTGGCAATGATGATCGTTTTTAAACTTTGCTTCTTATGATTGACTTTAATAATACGACACTACAGACATTGGTTTTGCATCGGGTAGGTAATCGAACCAACGACGAAGGCATTCAGCTGGCATCTTCCGGCTTATTAGTTACCGATGAACTCAAGGAATTACTCGGCCATTACTTTATGGTATCTTTTCGGTCGAATGAGTACTTCAACTTCGACCATGAGACTAACCTGGATTTAAACGAAGGCTATGTTTATGCGAGCAAAATATTCGACGATCCGAAAGTGCTGTATGAGCAATCGGTAAACCTGGCGAAACACTTGTATGAGCAAAGTACCCACCCGAAGATTAAAGGAGGCGAGTTTTATACCGTGTATTTTAAAGACTGTATTGTTGAGGGCACGAACTGCGATGCTGTCGGGCTGTTTAAGTCGGAAAACAAAGAAACTTTCCTGAAAGTACAGCAAGCCAACGATGGTTTTGAGCTGAAAAGCCAGCGGGGAGTCAACATCAATAAACTCGATAAAGGTTGCCTGATTTTCAACACCGAAAAGGATCAGGGCTATGTGGTTGCCGTGGTCGATTCGGTTAGTCGTGGTTCGGAAGCCCAATATTGGGTGGATGATTTCCTGCATCTTCGTCCGCGAAAAGACGAATATCACCAAACCCAGAATTTACTAACCCTTTGCAAAAACTTTATCGTCAACGAGCTTCCGCAGCAGTTTGAGGTTTCGAAAGCCGACCAGGTTGATTACCTGAATAAGTCGGTCGATTTCTTTAAGAAGCAGGATAAGTTTGAGATCACGGATTTTGCCCGCCAGGTAATCAACCAACCGGAAGTGATTGACAGCTTTAACCGGTTTAAAGATCAATATCAACGCGACCAGGCACTGGATATTCCCGATCGGTTTAACATTTCGGAATCAGCTGTGAAGAAACAATCCCGTGTTTTCAGAAGTGTTATTAAGCTGGATAAGAACTTTCACATTTATGTGCACGCTAACCGGCAGTTGATCGAACAAGGGGTTGACGAGCAAGGGCGGAAATATTATAAAATCTATTACGACCAGGAAAGCTAGTTCCAAGGGAAGTTAAGGGAAATGAAAAAAGGCCCATCCGGACCTTTTTTGTTTCTATCGTATCATAGGGCTAAGGCGTTATCGGCTCAATTGAATGTTTGCCATTTTTTCATAAAACTTGACGATACTGGAGTGGTCTTCCACTCCGCAGCCGTCTTGTTTGATGGCCTGCATGATTTCCATGACCTGTGCCGCTAAGGGAAGAGGGACACCAACTCCGCGAGAAGTTTCCAACACATTATTGAGGTCTTTGATGTGCAGGTCGATTCTGAATCCGGGAGCATAATTCCGGTCCATCATCATAGGTGCTTTGGCATCCATCACCGTGCTTCCGGCAAGTCCGCCTCTGATGGCCTGGTAAACGCGGTCGGGACTAACGCCTGCTTTTTGCGCCAACACCAACGCTTCGGAAACAGCAGCAATGTTCAGGGCGACAACAACCTGGTTACAGAGTTTGGCGATGTTTCCGGCTCCAATTTCTCCAACATGAACAACAGAGCCGGCCATGGCCATCATCACGTCGTAATTGGCGTCGAACACTTCCGTTTTACCGCCGACCATCACCGCAATTGTTCCCTCGATCGCTTTTGGTTCGCCACCGCTGACCGGAGCATCCAGCATTTCGACTCCCTTTGTTGCCAATTCAGCGGCGATTTCACGACTGGCAAGGGGAGCGATCGAGCTCATGTCGATCAGAACCGACCCGGTTGACACTCCTTCAATGACGCCGCCTTTTCCCAGCACAACTTCTTTTACCTGGGGCGAATTGGGCAGCATGGTGATGATGACTTTCACTTTCGAGGCCAGTTCCGAAGCGCTTGTGACAGATTCAGCACCAAGGGAGACCAGTTCATCAACAGCGCCTTTGTTAATGTCCAGTACGACCAGTTCGTGTCCGGCTTTAATCAAGTTTTTCGACATGGGTTTACCCATAATTCCAAGTCCGATAAATCCTATTTTCATACGTTGATATTTTAATTAGATTAAATGGTTCGTTCTAAATACGTTTAAGCGGTTTGTTATTCGCATAAAATCATCATCAGGTCATTGACATTCGTGCCTGTTGGACCGGTAATGATCAGATCTCCGCTGGCCTCCAGTGCATGGAACGAATCGTTCCTGTTTAGTTTTTCCAGCGGGTCAATTCGGGCTGAATTCATTCGCCGGATCGATTGGCCGTCTACCATTCCTCCGGCGGCTTCTGTAGGTCCGTCTGTACCGTCTGAGCCGACAGAGAAGATGACCACGTTCTCCAGGTTTTCAATTCCGGTGGCTGCAGCCAACGCGAGCTCCTGGTTACGTCCTCCCTTCCCGTTTCCTTTGAGTTGTACCAGCGTTTCTCCTCCCAGAATAATGGCACAGGGCTTCCGGAAAGAAAAAGCGTTTTTACCGGAAGCAATTTCCCGGGCAATTGCAGCCAGGGTGTAGCCAACTTCTTTCGCTTCACTTTGGATAAAGGTGGAAAGGATATGAGCCTGAAAGCCGTTTTGCCGCGCAATTTGGGCTGCCGCTTTGCACAACTCCGTAACACTGCCGGTAACAATTGTCTCGCAGTTTTCAATAGACTTGGGTGTTTCCAGCCGAATCGCCTTCAGACAGTCTTTGCTCAGATTGAGATTGTATTTTGAAACAATCTGCAAAGCATCGTCGGACGTTGACATATCCGGATATGCCGGTCCACTGGCAATGGCATCCAACGGATCGCCAATGATGTCGGACAGGACGACCGTGTGAATTTTGGCTCCATTGCAGTGAGCCGCAAACCGCCCGCCTTTAACCGCCGACAAATGTTTCCGAACAGTATTCATTTCAACAATATCAGCTCCTTTAGCCAGGAGCTGGTTTGTCGCGGAAATGATTTCATCGATTGAAACGCCTTCCAGTGGTTTTTCGAACAGAGCTGATCCGCCGCCGGAAACCAAAAACAGCAACTCATCCTGCGTTGTAAGTTTATTGACCATCTCCAGAATTTCGGCTGTTCCTGTCACCGAGTTTTGATCGGGCAGGGGATGACCGGCTTCCCGGATTTTCAATCCTTTAAGTTCTCCTTTGGAATGCTGATACTTTGTCAAAACAATGCCCTCCCGGATGTGCTCACCCAGAATCTCGTGCGCAGCAGAAGCCATATTCCAGGCTGCTTTGCCAATGGCAACAAGTACGACGCCATCAGGCAACTGCATGCCGGAAAGCGCTTTCTTTACCGCCTCTTCCGGAAGAACAGCTTTGATCGCTTCGTCGATTATTGATCGGGCTTTGTCTCTTAATGAATTCATTCGTTTAGCAATTGAAGATCCTTTAAAACAACTTTCAGTGCTTCCATTCGCTCTGCCGTGCAGTGATCGATTGGTTTCACCGGGTGCCCAACATCAAGCCCCATCAGGTTCAGGCAGTCTTTCATGACGACCGGGAAGCTTCCGTAATTGTAGGCGCTTCGAAGCGGCATCAATTTGTATTGCGCTTCCAGTGCGCCCGGGTGATCACCAGCTATGAATTTTTCATAGATGTCAACAACAAGGGCAGGAGCAACATTGGCTGTTCCGGCAACGCAGCCCACACCGCCATAAGTTAAGGTGCCGTAGATGTAAAAATCGGTTCCGGCCAGCACCTTGAACGATTCGTTGTTCCGGGTGACATCCAGATACTGAATGGTCTGCGAAAAGTCCAGACTGGTATTTTTGATACCGACGATGTTGTCGATTTCCGCCAGCTTTTTCAGTAGTGAAACTGAAATATTGTTTGTGGTCTTTCCCGGGTTGTTGTAAAGCAAGACCGGCAGCTTTGTTGCTGCGGCAATCGTTTTAAAGTGTTCGTAAAGCTCACTTTCTGACGGCGTGATAAACATGGGTGTAAGGACCGTTAACGCATCGGCGCCAATGCTTTCAGCCATCTGAGCCATCGAAACACATTCTTTGGTGGTAATAGCGCTCGCACCGGCATAAACCGGTATCCGTCCATTAACATGAGCAACAGTTGTTTCGAGCGCAACTTTCTGATTGTGATGATCGAGTGCGTAAAACTCGCCATTGCTACCCAAGGCAAAAATGCCATGTACGCCACCATTGATTACATAGTCGATTACCCGCTTTAGGGCATCAGTATTCACATTCTCCTGTTCGTCGACCGGAGTAATGATTGGGGGAATAACTCCCTTAATATCGTTTAAAGACAGCATATGATTTGGTTTTTAGGTTACTGGTCCGGGGTTGAATAGTACAAGGTCGTTATGAAGTCCCAGCTTATCGCAGGCTACCTGTTTTCGGCCGCTGGCGACATCCAGGATCAGTTGGAATAGTTCCCAACCCATCTCTTCGATTGTTTTTTCGCCTAAGGCTACTTTTCCGGCATCCAAATCAATCAGGTCGAACCAACGATTGCTCAACTTGGAATTCGAACCGACTTTAATGACCGGAACCATTTGCAGGCCATAAGGAGTTCCGCGGCCGGTCATAAAGACGTGCATGTTCATTCCGGAAGCAAGTTGAAGTGTTCCGCAGACAAAATCACTGGCAGGAGTTGCTGCGAACGTCAAGCCTTTTTTTCGGATCTTTTCACCGGGAGAAAGCACATCAACAATAGGGCTGGACCCTGATTTGGCAATTGACCCCAATGCTTTTTCCACCACGTTGCTCAAACCACCTGTTTTATTTCCGGGAGAGGGGTTGGCACTGCGGTCGGCTTCTCCTTTTTGAAGGTAGTCATCGTACCATTTCATTTCGCGCAACAATGCCCGTCCAACGTCTTCACTTACTGCCCGGGGAACCAATAAGTGGATTGCATCGCGAACTTCTGTGACTTCGGAGAACATGACGCTTCCTCCGGCGCGGACGATCAGATCGGCTGCAAAGCCGGCTACCGGGTTCGAAGTAATACCAGAGAAAGCATCGCTTCCTCCGCACTGCATACCCACAATCAAATCGGATGCCGGGCAGGTTTCGCGCTTGCGCCTGTTTAGCTTTTGGAGGTACCGCTCAGCCAACTGCATGACGCCTTCAGCCATTTCATTAAACCCCTGAAACCGTTCGTCCTGCATCAGCAAAATGGCAGGCAGCTTGTCCTCAGATTCGCTCTCCGCAGGCAGTAACCTTTCGGGAAGCAGTTTTTCGCAACCCAGCCCGATGACGAAGACTTCGCCTCCTAAATTTGGGTTGGTAGCCATGTTCTTAATCGTGCGGATTGGAACAATCGCTGCCGGTGCGTTTATTGCGACGCCACATCCGTACGAATGATTAAGAGGGACGACATCATCAACGTTCGGATATTTGGGAAGCAGTTCCTGCCGGATTCGCTTGGAAACGTAGTCCGTCAATCCGGCGACACATTGCACGCTGGTTGTGATTCCCAAAATATTTTTAGTACCCACACTCCCGTCCGCATTGCGATAACCTTCGAAGGTGTATCCTTCCAGCGACTCTGTTTGCTCTTCCGGAGCTGAATTCAGCGGGATTGAGTTTAAAGCCGGAGGTGTAGGCAATAAAACCAAACGTTCCTGTACCCAACCACCCTGTGGAATCGTTTCGGCAGCGAAGCCAATTATTTGGCCGTAGCGGACAATTGCTGCTCCTTTCGGGATTATAGTCAGCGCGACTTTGTGCCCAATCGGGACATTTTGAGTCAGCCTTGTGCCGTCATCAAGGATCGTTCCCGAGGGCAATCCTTTCATGTTCGCGACGACACCAACATTGTCGATTTCCGCTGTTTTTATAATGATCGGTTTTTCACTCATATATTATTAGACTAATGGTAAAACTTTCGACAAAACCATAATTGCGGCAAGGCCGGCGAAGGCCATTACTGTTAAAAGTAGCGAAAAATGCTGTATCGTTTCCTTCTCATTCATACCGCTCATTCGGAGGATAATCCAAAAGGCGCTGTCATTCATCCATGCAAAAATCTTGGAGCCGCAGCCAATGGCCAAAGCCAAATATACCGGGTGGAATTGCAGCCCCGCACTATTTCCGATTCCACTCATAACGCCAATGGCTGTAACCATGGCAACTGTTGCAGAACCTTGAGCCGACCGGACCAAAGCTGTAATAATGAATGCCATTGGCAGCAAAGCCAATTGGTAATTTGCAGCCATACTTTCGATGCGGATACCAATCCCTGTTTGTTGCAACATTTGACCAAAAGCTCCACCGGCGGCTGTAATCAGGATGATCACACCGGCACTGGTCAGGGATTCATAAATGAATTGCTTGAATTTTGTCAGCTCTTTCAATCTTGCCCACAGTAAGTAAATAGCAAAGCCAGTGGCAATTGTCAAGGCAATGTTGGCATCACCGACAGTTGCAAAGAATTTGACGAACCACTGTTGTGTGGGACTTAGCAGCCCTGCTTTTCCGGCGGAAAGCATCTGGCTGATCGTATTGCCGGTGATCAGCAGAATTGGCAGAACGACAGGCATCACTGATATCCACAGCGCGGGCAGATCCTTATTTTCTTTCGATGAAAATTGTTTTAAATCATCCAGGCTGATGTCTGGAGTGTCGCGCATGGGGAGGTCCCAGCGTTTATTCGCCCATTTCGCGAAAAGGAAACCAGTCAGTGAGGTGATTGAACCGACTGCCAGTCCGCCGATAATCATGGTGCCCAAATCGATTCCCATTTCTTCAGCGACGAACAACGGGCCGGGTGTTGGCGGAATGAGTGAATGAGCCATTACTCCTCCGGCCATTACCATCATCAGGTAGAGACTGAACTTTTTCGGATCGCGGATACTCATGGATTTGACAATCGGGATCATGAGGTAAAAGACCGTGTCGAAAAATACAGGTATTGCCAGGGTGAAGCTTCCGCTGAGTAATGCGAGAGCAGAATTCTTTTTGCCAAACAAACCTAAAATAGCTCTTACAATGCGTTCAGCGCCTCCGCTGCGCATCAGTGCTGTTCCCAGAATTGATGCCAAAGCAATTAGTATTCCGATTTTAGCGGATGTGTTGCCAAATGCAGTGGCTAGACGTTTGCCAATCAACAGGGTTGATAAATTATGCGCTTCGTCAGGAGAGCTGCCACAATGAGTTGCATAGTTGTAGATCATTTCCGGCGAGGTTAGCAAGCCCGTTACCAACGCAGCAAGGAGTAGGGATATTACGGCGTGCAGCTTGAGCACGATGATGCAGAACAGTACAACAAAAGTGCCGATTAAAATTATAATGATTGGATCCATAGTTCGCGTATTTTAATTAGTCACTACCGATCCAATTCAACTGCTGCATCAATAAAAGGAGCTACGCCTTTGCAGTCGTTAACGACAATAGCCTCACTGACGTAGTATTCGAAACTTCCGTCCCGATAAGGGGTTCCGCCAAGGCCGGCACCGCCGCAGATATTTTGCATCTTCAGGTATCCATGTTCATCTTCTGTGATAAATGTTTTTAAAACACTGTCGAAACAATCATTGGCAACTTTCAGGTAACTTGGTGCGAGATATCCTTTTTTGGCCCCCTTGGCGATGGCATAGGTAAACATGGCCGAGCACGAACCTTCCAGATAGTTTCCTTCTCGGTCAGACAGATTTAAAATTTGATACCAAACGCCCGATTTTGAGTCGCGGACTTTTAATACCGCATCAACTGTTTGCTGGAAGATCTCGATGATCCGATTACGTTGAGGATTGTCTTGTGGCAAGTAATCCAAAACATCAACAATGGCCATTAAATACCAGCCAATTGCCCGTCCCCAGAAATAGGATGATCTTCCCGTCTCCGGATCGGCCCATTTCTGCTGCTTGCTTTCGTCCTGTGCATGAAACAAAAGACCGGTTTTGGGATCGTAGGTTTTATCGTAAACCAACAGGATTTGGTGTGTTACAACATCAAACCATTCCGGGTGGTCAAATTCTTTGGCATATTGTGCCAGAAAAGGGGAGGCCATGTAAATGCCGTCGAGCCACATTTGGTGTGGGTAAATGTTTTTATGCCAGTAACCGCCATCAGTGGTTTTGGGGTGAGTGCGCATCTGATCGACGAATTGCTCAATGGCAATTTTGTATTTCTCGTCTCCGGTTTTTCGGTATAGGCTGAACAGGTTTTTGGCCGGATTAACCCGGTCGATGTTATATTCCTCCAGATGATAATCCTTTACGGTACCGTCATCAAGGATGAAATAATTGATATAGTCCTTGAGGTATTTGGAGTATTTGGGATCAATGTCTTCTAAACGGGCAATGGCGGATCCCATATAGCCCACATCGTAATCCCAATCACCGATTCTGTATTCTCTTGCAGGGTTATTAATTTTTTCGAAGTATAGCAAGGTGTTACTCGTATGCATGATTGAGTTGGCCATTTGTACTGACCACTTTGCTTGCTCACCTTTGGAAGACGGTTGTTTATTTGCACACGAAATCAGGGTGCAAATAAGTATGAGTGATAGTGGTATGTTGTATTTGTTTTGCATAAGTCGATTTGATTTGTTTGTTGTTTTGTTGGATTCGGTTTACAGCATATTACTCTTCAGGGAAATTGCCCAAGGCTGGTCGAGACTTGGTGGGTTTACATAGCGTTTCATTTTCAGTTTGATCTGGCTTCCCGAATGTTTGGCAATATGGATTGTTAGTTGTTTTTGGTTTAATTCGAGGTATTCGTCGTTGTATTGAATTCCGGTAAACTGATGTTCTCCGTAAGCTCCTGCTTGCAGAATTACTGTGCGCTCGCAGGAGGGGCTCGTGTTTATTAGCGTGAGTTGTATGCCGTCAGGCAGTACTTTTTCGACCAGGGTTGCGATGCCGTCGGGTAACCCTGCTCTTTTGTTTTCCGGGTCGAAGTATCTAACCTGGCAGTGCAGGGTGTTGCCAATAATCCCGGGATCATTCCCTCCCGTGGTTAAGCGGATTAAGTTTCCTGTTTTCAACGGATTTAACTTTTGCGGGTCATCTGACTGTCGTAATGATGCTGAATTGTTTTCAGTAAGGATACCTTGAATTTTATCGTTGAGAGATTGCATCTCAGTAGCGAGTATCTGCTCCGGATATTCCGGATTCCGATTGGTGAGAAATTCTAACCAGGGGTCGTTTGGAATAAAGCTCAGATTGGCTGAATCCATACTCCATAAGCAGATGTCGAGCAAAAGCTCCCGGTGTTTGTTCGGGATATAGCCGTACCAACCATTTGGTCCGAATTTGTTTGGAAGTAAGATTGTTGAGTCTTTCACCTTTTTTACACGGAACAGATTTTTCATCTGAGCCGCTAAGGGTGTGATGAACTCACGGTCTCCCGTTAACAGTAGCGCATTTCCCATGGCTACGTGCGGACCTCTGAACGAATAGTTGCGAAGGCTGCTCCCGGGCGAGAAGTTCCACCCAAATGTTCCGCCGTACCAAAGTCCGTCCCATTCGCCACCAATACTTCCGTCCAGACCAATGTTGCTGGGTATATTCCCTCCGTTACGCATGATTCGGTCGTGCCAGGCTCCGACATATTCAAGAATCCATTTTTTGTATTTATCGTTGCCGGTTAGCAGGTAAGCATTTGTTGCAAGCGTTGTCGATAGCAGGTTCAACGGATGATCGCCTCTGATGTTCCCTGCGTCGCGATAGCGGGACAAACGTTCTGGATGGCCTTCTACGGGTTCTCCTCCCCAGTCCGTTTCGGTTGCTTCGGTGAGCTTTGGCCCGAGGCTTCCGTTGTGTAAGCTTCTGATAATTTTGTGTTCAGGATCATAATTGGGCGCTTCCGGATCTTCATTCATGTAGAATCCGGCAAAACGAATCATGCGTTCCCGGTAAATTGAATCACAGGGATTCGCAAGTCCGTAGAAATTAAAGGCCGACAGGCCTTCACCATTGTGTTCCCAATCAAAAGATGTTATAAATTCTTTGTGGAACATGCCATCTTTAGCCATTTCAACAGTGGGCACTTTGGCATTGGTGTATTGCTGAATGTGTCCCTCCCAAGCCTTTTCATATAAACGGAGCACTGTTTCCGATCCACCTAAAGCGTAATAAAGGGGCCATTGTGCAAAGTTTTCCATCACATCATCGGGGCCGTCATTTCCTCCCCAGCGTTCTACAACTTTGAAGTAGCCGTTATCTGCCAAATACCGATCGGCAAATATTTGGGCTGCACTGTCGTACAAGGCGAATAGTTCCCGCTCTGCGATTGCCCATGATGGTATTTCGACCCGTGTGTTAATGCAAATAGCCATTTTATCTGTTGGCTGGGCCGAAATTGACTTGCTTGCGAAAACAGCAAGGAAGAAGAGAAAATAGATGTTGCTTCGAATACTCATTGGTTTAACAAGATTGATACCGGTTGTTATCTTGATGACAGTGAATACAGGATGTACCGATCCTATTTGGCACCCAATCGGGCACCAGAACAAGAAGATAAAATCCGCCACGCTAAATGGCGGATTTTATAGTTAGTTATTCTTGAGCAAATCCGTATCCGTTGGTAATAAGTCCATTGGATTTAGAGATGGTCTCGGAAGACAGTGGGTATAAGTACCGGGGAGGAACCCCCGCTTCATAATATTCGTCGGTATACCCTTTGAAGACATCCGTTGTATATTGCGCTTCATTTACAACAATAGTCGATCCCCAGTCTGTTTTAACATAGCCATCAGCCTCCAGGGTAACAGCTTCAGATCCGTCAGGATCGATATAGCGGAACAAACCTTTAATGGCTAAATTTCGATCGCCTTCATCATTAAAGAATCCGTAAGATCCCCAAAGGTCACAGTTGCCACGCCATCCCGGATGTTTAATTGGATATGTTGGGTCATTTTCGTCAACTTCACATTCTGTTGTTAACATTTTGCTCATGCCGTAATCTGCTGTATTGACCGTTTTAACCCAGATGTAATTTGAAATCGTATTTCCGTTTGCGAAAGTGTAGAAGCCTTGGTTTTTCAGGCCTTCAACCATCGCTTTCTGGTTATCTTTCAATCGTTTGATTTTTTCAGGCATCAAGCCTGAACGAATCATCTCAAATCGGTGGTGTCCTTCACCAGCTAATTCTAATTTATGCTCTTCAACAATCGCATTCTTTAAATCATCTCCGGACAGGGAGTTGATATAGTTAGTCACCATCTCTGTTTGGTCTTCAGAGGAGAATGCGCGACTTCTGATTTTCGTCAATTCAGTTTTAGCCTTGGCTTCTTCTCCCAGTTCAACGTAGGTTTCAGCTAACATCAAAACGACTTGGGCAAGACGCATCTGTACCCAGTTTACACCAGAGCTACGTTGCTTTATGGTATAGGGATCACTCATGCGACTTTCGTCTGTCTTGTTATTACACAGACCACCTTTTTGTCTGTTACCAGGCGTAAAATCGATCATCCACTCTGAGCAACTACCCGAGTTCGCAGTGACCCCAACGGTTACATCGCGGCGTAAGTCTTTTGGGCTATAGTCACCATAGTAGAAAGATGCATGCATTCTGCTTTGACCATAGGATTTACACGGAAATGCATTTGAACCTCCGCCCCCAGAAGGACGACCAAAGGCATAAGGGAATTCAGAATTATCGACAGCTCTGGTTGCTCCCATCTCATAAATCGACTCCGGACTAACTTTTAAATCCAGCAAGTTTTGAAAATGATATTGGAATGGGTTATTAAATCCATCTCCACGAGGATCAGAAGTGATGAGGTATGCAGAACCTGAATTATTGATACATTTTTCAAGATATTCTTTCGCAATCTGATAGTAGTCTTTATAGTCTGTGCGTCGAGCATAAATTGCATTCCACTTCTCAGAACCTTTTTGTTCTAACGCAACCGGAGCATAGTCAAAGTCGGTGCGACGCAAGCTCCATCCACCGGCCCAAAGAGCAATTTTACCAATAAGAGCCTGTACAAAAGTGCGAGAGAAACGCTCGGCATTAATGCCACTCTCACCAATCCGGTACATTAATGGTTCAACCATTTTAAGATGAGCTATTTCCTTGTCATAAATGATATCACGAGATACCAAACCTGCTGAATCTGTTTGAGAGGTATTGTAAACAGGAACATCAAAGTAAGGAACATCGCCAAAATAGCGCGTTAAGTAGAGATACATATTTGCGCGAAAAGCAGCAGCCTCTCCGTAAAGTTGAGTCCAGTCGTTGGGAGTGCCGGCTTCTACTGCAGCCAGGTAATCGTCTTTCCCGCTGATGGCTTTCATCATAATATTGGTGCGGTTGATTATGGTATAAAAATCGGCCCACGCAGCAACTGACCTCTTATAGTTAATCGGTAATTCTTCAGCATACAATCCTTCCGGAACGTGTCTCTGTTGAGCGGAGTAGGTTTCAGGATGGCACTCAGCATCAGAGCCTACAATTTGTACATCATAAAACATAAAATGATCTGCATGGTGCCAAATGTCATAACACCCTCCTAATACTTTAAATGCTTCATCAGAGGAGGAGAAAACAAAGTCTTCATCGACACTCGATGGGGATTTTACATCCAGAAAATCTTTTTCACATGCTGTGGCCACTAAAAGTAACAGGCCGCAGATTATATATATTGTATTTTTCATATTGAATGATTGATTAATGATTAAAACTCAATATTTACACCGAGAGTAAATGAACGTGCACGAGGATAGGCGCCGTAGTCAAGTCCAATTGTTGGATAAACGGCGCGTTCATCATCTACATTCACTTCAGGATCAGCTCCTTCATAATTTGTGAGCAGGAACACATTATAAATCGAGCCATAGACACGAAGTTTGTTAACACCAACTTTATCTAACAGATTTTTGGGTAGTGTGTATCCCAACGTAACCGTATTGAGTCTCAGGAATGAGCCATCTTCAATTCCGAGTGTCGAAACAACAGTGTTTTCATTGTAAGGAAGAAAAGCCGTTGCATTGGCATTCAGCGCCTTTAATTCAGCAGGATCAGTCACAAAGGTTAGCTGACCATCCTGAACGTCGTAAATTTTATATGCTGTTGAAAGGTAGTCTAATCGGTTTCTATACATACCGATTTCTTTATTCCCGGTAAATCCATAGAGGTAGTTGGCATTGTAAATCTGGTTGCCATAGCTCCAGTTAAAATCTAAGCTAAAATCAAAGTTCTTAAAGTTACCACTGATGTTCAATCCACCAGTATGTTTGGGGGTCATATCTCCAATGATGCCGATATCATTTTCGTCAACGACACCATCCGTGCCACTGCCATCTGCACCGGCAATATCTTTCAATTTGAGTACACCAGGGTAGGCTGTTTGATCACCCGGTTTGTTGTCAGTTGTTCCATAAACAGGTCCTAAGATTCCGGAAGCGATATCAGGAATTCCTTCTTTTAATACATACTGTCCAGCTTCATAGTTAAAATCATCAACAGTGTACCATCCATCGTATTGGAATCCACGAACCTGGCCGACAGGCTTTCCTTCCTGCAGAATGTAATCGCCGGAAACAGGCTCGACATAGGCTGTTCCTCCCCACTCTGAGTTATATAGTCCGTTAACCCCTTCGGCCAGTTTATCTACATTTCCTCTGTTGATATTGATGTTTACACTAGCTCTTAAATTGAAATCATTGGAGCGAACGATATCACCACCCAGTGACAATTCGATTCCTTTGTTGCTGGTGGCTCCAATATTATCGTAGGTATAAGAGAATCCGCTGATCGCAGAAACAGAAGTAAGCATCAATAAATCTTCTGTCGTATTTTTATATAAATCGAGCGTACCATACAAACGACTATCAAAGAATGCAAAATCAATTCCAAGGTTGCGGGTAATAGTGGTTTCCCATTTCAAATCAGGATTGGCAATGGTTGACGAAGCCGGGGAATAGGCGACTATTTGTTGTTCGTTTATTGAATAACGGGTCAAGCCATCTGATGCCCAGCTCATCTTCCATAAATTGGCGCTAATGCCATCATTACCTACGCTACCATAGGAAAGACGTAATTTTAAGTTGTCAAACCAGCCTAAGTCTTTAATGAAAGATTCCTCAGACATGCGCCATGCTAATGCGGCTGCCGGGAAATATCCCCAACGGTTAGTTGGAGCAAATCTTGAAGATCCGTCAGCACGGAATGTTGCTGTCAATAGATATTTATCCATTAAGGAATAATTGGCACGACCGAAATAAGATTGTAAACGATTGGGTGTACCTGTGTTTGAGCTCAACCCTCCATTAATCGTACTTGTGCCGGTCAGGTACTGATCCATCATTGCAAAAGCACGTTCCGAATCAAAAGAAGCCGGGTAGTAATTCCCCCAAACTTCAGTATACTCAGATCCCGAGTCTGCTACTTCCATTCCCGCGAGAATATTTAAACTTTGATTTTCGCCAAGCCCCTGAACATCGTAGTTTAAGGTATTTACCCAACGGTAATTCCAACCTTCAGTCGCTCTGATTTTTGCATTCCCGCCAAACGTTTTATTTCCTGCGGTATCAAAATAGTCGTTGTAAATAGCACCGGACCACACTTTATTTCGCCCCCAATTAGTACTTAAGCCGAGCTCTGTTTTGGCAGTCAGACCATCTATTATTTCCCAACTCAAAGAGCCATTCGCCCGCAAAGAGCGATTTCTGCTAAAATCAGAATAGTCATTAATTCGGGAAACCGGGTTATATACATCCTGAAGAATATCCGTGTAAAATCCAATTTGAGAATTTATTGATTCATCCAGTTCTCCGAGCACGTCTTCAGTAGCGATTGGACGGAACCAATATGCCGTTGTTAACAGAGATCCACCACTTGTAGAAGTACTTTCATCTCCAATTTCTTCGATTTGTGTAAAGCGGGAATCAAAGTTGAATTTTAGCTTATCACCCAGTTTCTGGTCTAGCTTGAATGATACATTACTTCTTTTGTATGATGAATTAATTTTCATCCCGTCTTCATCAACGTGGTTGACCGAAAAGATGTATTTGGTTTTATCAGTACCGCTGGAAATATTGAAATTATGGCTGTGAGAGAATGAATTTCCGTACACTTCTTTCGAGTAATTTGTAGCACCAACATTATTGTAGGCATCAATTCCCTGTGCATTTCCATAGGTGTCTTCGTAGCGTCCAATTGCCCAAAGCATTTCCCAGGCATCAGCGTAGTTGTCGCTGATAGCTGCGGCATAGCCCCAGTTGTATCCGATATAATCGTGCGCACTCATTGTTGGAAAGTACTTCGTCGGTCTGTTAAATTTCACGTAGCCGTCGTAGGTAACTGTAAGTTTACCAGCTTTGCCACTTTTAGTCGTTACGATGATAACGCCATTTGCTCCGCGTGCTCCATAAATGGCAGTTGACGAAGCATCTTTTAAAACATCAATACTTTCAATCTGGTTACCTGGAATGTCGCTTATCGTACTTACCGGGAATCCGTCAACAATAAATAAAGGCTCATTGCTTTGTGAGATAGATCCGCCTCCACGTACACGAATTGAGATATCAGCACCGGGACGTCCATCCTGTGCCACAACATTAACCCCGGCAAGTTTACCTTTTAATGCCTGAGCGGCATTCGGAACAGGAACAGCTGCAAGTTGTTCACCCGTAACAGACGCAACTGATCCGGTGACATCTCTTTTCTTCATTGTTCCGTAACCAATTGCAACGACTTCTTCCAGCCCGATTGTTTCTTCTTCGAGCGTAACATCGATTTTTGATCGACCCTGAATCGGCACTTCCTGAAGTCGCATTCCCACAAATGAGAACACCAATGTTCCGTCGGAGGGTATACCCGGCAGTGTATATTTACCGTCCATGTCGGTTATGGTTCCCGACGTGGATCCTTTCAATACAACGGTAGCACCGGGGATGGGGAGTCCTGTTTTATCCCTCACAATTCCGGTGATGTCCGTACTCTGCTGAGAATTGGCGACATTTTCCTGACCAGTCAGAATTATCTGTCTTCCAACAATCTCGTAATTGATGCGTGAGTCTTTAAAGAGATTATTCAGAATCTCTTGGATTGACGCGTCTTTAACGTCTATTGAAACGTTGGTCCCTAAATCGATTTCCTCGTTGTAGAAGAAACGGTATTTAGACTGTTCCTCAATCTTTTGAAGTACATTGACGATTTTTTCATTTTTACTTTCTAAACTGTAGGTACCTTGTGAATAGAGGTCCGAAGCCAGACTGCTAAAAACTAAAAACAGTAGTAATGCAATTGTTAGTTTCATTCGTCGCAGGATTTGGGAAATTATGGGCATAACATCCCCATAACATCGTTTTTTTTTCATAATTTTACGTTTAGATGTTAATAATTTGGTTTAATCAAGTTATTTCCAAAAAGGCAGGATCTCGACCATCCTGCCTTTTCTTACATTCAAAAATCAGGTATGATTCATAATCGTTAGATTTTTCTTGTTTTTATCATAAGTGTATTTTATCGGTTTTGTTTTATCAATCAGAAGCATGACCTCATCAATCGATTCATCGACAACTTTACCGGTAAAACGTATTGGTGCCAGTGTTTTATCGAGTGAGATTGTAATGTTGAAATGGCGTTCCAATTTTTTCACAACATCCATAAGCGGTTCATTTTCAAACGATATTACTCCCAAAGTCCAGGAGGACGCTGCCGTTGTATTTACTTTTTTGACATTCGCTTGATTTTTAGTTGTTACAGTCAACTGTTCGCCCGGCTTTAATATGGTTTCCAATGCTTTGTTGGTAAAAATTACTTTTCCCTCAACCAATGTTGTTTGGTACTCCATGTCACCGTAGGCTCTAATGTTGAAAGAGGTTCCCAGTACCCGGATGTTTCCATATGAAGAATTAACAATAAACGGAATTTTTGATTTTGAGACATCAAAATAAGCTTCTCCGGAGATGGAAACGAAGCGTTGCTTTTTGTTGAATTTCACCGGAAATGTAAGTTTGGTATCGGAGTTCAGAATCACTTTAGTGTTGTCGGCTAAGGTGATTTCTGCTTGCTCGCCTTTGGGAACATAAATCTCTGTCAGCTCATTGGTTTTGTAGCTTTCAGTCAGCATAAGGGATTCAAGTTGTTGACTGGCAACGTAGCCTAACGCGAAGAAAAGAATAAGAATGGCAGCGTATTTTAATGTTTGAATTAGCTTAATCCGTTTCCTTTTATGAATGATTGCTACTAATTTTTGGAAACTTTCATCTCTTTTTTTGATATCTGTAAAAGTTGGACTTGAACTTAGAGCCCACGCGTTTTTAATTTTCTCGTATTCCTCTTGCAAAGCCGGATCTTGACTAATCACTTTCAAAATCTCGTCTTTTTGCTTAGCGTTTAAATTTCCTGAAATCAGGTCTATTATTTGTTGGTCAGGTGTCATAGATAAATTTTGTTCTCTATCTATTTAATCCACGAGAATGGATTACCCCTTGCTTGAAATGTGATTTTTTTTGATTTTTTTTTTTCGAGGGCGCTGTTAAATGATCGCGGAGAGTAAAGGGAGATAATCTTTGAGGTTGTTTTTCAGAACTTTAATTGCTTTGGTGATGTGTCCTTCGACCGTTTTTACAGACGTCCCGAGTGTATCGGCAATTTCTTGATTTCTCAGCATTTGAAAGCGGCTCATCTCAAACACAAGCTTACATGTGGGGGGTAACGATTCAAGAGTCGTCTTTACAATAGCGTTAATTTCTTCGAAAGCTAGTATGTTGGTATCCAGTTTGAACAGCGCATTTGTATTGAGTTCGATCTCAGCCTCACTTACCTGACTGCTCATAATTTTGTTTCGGTATTTTTGATCTCTCAGTCTCTTCAAACAATTATTTTTAGCTACTGTAAAGACGTAGGCGTTTAGATTCGTGTCGGCCTTTAATGACGATCTTTTCAGCCAAAGTGTAAGGAAAGTATCCTGGATAATATTTTCTGTAATATCGGGGTGAACAACATATTGTGAAACGAAGAAGGATAGACGCGAATAAAAATGATTGTACACTGCTTTGAAGGATTCTTCATCACCACTTAGTAATAGGGATAGTAGCTGGTTATTGATTCGTGTCATGCAGCCCAAATTTAGCTATTGAAATGTATTAGCCAAAATTTATTGATGAATCGGTTGTCATCTTTTTTACTGGCTATGAATATGACAACACGAAGGGAGCGGGAGGCCCGGCAGAATGCGTATTTATTGGGAAGCATCATTTTGGTGAATATGCAAGAAAAAGTGGATGTCAGGTTAAGATACGATGCTGTAATTGGCCGAATTGCCTGCAACGTGAAAATCGCTTCCGGACAACCATTTTAGAAACGGGCATCAACTATTTCAGTCCGGATATGAGCTATTTAAAATCACGGGAGCGGAAGAGTTCACCCTGCACTGCTTTTACATTCCGGGGCTTTTTGTTTGGAGAGGCCGCTTCCTCCTTCTTATTGGCAGCATTGGTTGGTTTGCTCATGGAGCCCAGGTTTCGTTCTTCGGTTTCCAGGTTCATCAGTTCGTTGAGGTTGAAGCAGGCGTTGACCACCACGTGAATGACTTCGCCTTCAATCTGCAATTTCCCTTCGACCATCAACAGGTGCGACTGCAGGATGACTTTGCGGTACGTTTCAAAAGTATTGGCCCAAACCACAAGGTTGGCAAAACCGGTTTCATCTTCGATGGTGATAAACAGCACCCCTTTGGCTGTTCCCGGTCGCTGCCGAACGGTGATCAAGCCACACACTTTCACGAACTGGCCGTTTTTGTGTTGGCTTAATGCTGAAGTTGGAATAACCCGCAGCTCGTTTAGCTGTTGACGAAGAAAGCTGACCGGGTGGGCTTTGAGCGACAGCGCTGTGCTGGCGTAATCCTGAATCACATGCTCGCCGTCGGTCATCAGAGGGAGTTCGGTTGTTCCTTCGGAGGCACTCGCTGAAGGTGTTCCGGTGAACATACCTGTGGGATGATCGTGCAGGGCCGACACTTCCCATAAGGCTCGGCGGCGGTCGAGACCAATGGAGCGGAAAGCATCGGCATCGGCCAATCGTTCGAGTGCAGCGGGTGAAACGCCGGCATCGAGCAGTTCATTCACATTGGCATAAAATACCAGCCGGCCGGAAAGCAGTGTTTGCATGTCGTCTTGCCGAAGGCCTTTCACCTGGCGGAATCCCAAACGAACAGCACAGAAGTTGCCGTCCTTTTCTTCCAGCGTATTGTCCCATTCCGAAAAGTTGATGTCGACCGGTCGCACCTGCACGCCATGGCGACGGGCATCGATGACAATCTGCGCTGGCTGGTAAAAACCCATGGGCTGGCTGTTGAGCAGCGCTGCCGCGAAGATGTCGGGGTAATAACATTTAATCCACGATGAAATGTACACCAGCAGTGCAAAACTGGCGGCGTGGCTTTCGGGGAAACCATAACTTCCGAAACCTTCAATTTGCTTAAACACCCGGTTGGCAAAATCGAGTGTATAGCCTTTTTTGATCATGCCTCCGATCAACTTTTCCCGATACCAGCTGATTTTGCCTTTTGCCTTAAAGGTGGCCATTGCCCGGCGCAGACCATCAGCTTCGGCAGGCGTGAATCCGGCGGCAACAATAGCAATTTCCATGGCCTGTTCCTGGAATAAGGGAACCCCCAGCGTTCGGCCCAAAATCTCTTCCAGTTCCTTCGACGGAAACTCAACGGGCTCTTCACCATTCCGTCGCTTTAAATACGGATGTACCATATCGCCCTGAATGGGGCCGGGACGTACAATAGCCACTTCAATCACCAGGTCGTAGAAGGTTTCGGGCTTTAGTCGCGGAAGCATCGACATCTGTGCCCGGCTTTCAATCTGGAACACTCCAACGGTGTCGGCATGACTGATCATTTCGTAAACTTTCGGGTCGTCCTGCGGAATGTTAGCCAGGGTGAGATTCAAATTATAATGTTCTTTGGCCAGGTCGAAAGCTTTGCGAATGCAGGTCAGCATCCCTAGCGCCAGCACGTCAACCTTCATAAAACCGAGGGCTTCAATGTCGTCTTTGTTCCACTCAATGTTGGTGCGATTATCCATGCGGGCATTAAGAATCGGGCACAGCTCGTGCAGCTTGCCGCGTGTAATGACGAATCCTCCGGTGTGTTGCCCCAGTTGTCGGGGAAAACCAATATACTGCCCGGTTAGTTCCAACACTTTGCGCAGGTGAGGATCCTGTGCGTTGAAACTGGCTGTTGCAGGAGCATTGCCTTCAAACCAGTCCTCGGTGAACTCGTAGGCCGATTTCGAAAGCACATTGATGGTATCAGTGGACAGGCCCATCGCTTTTCCGACATCGCGCACAGCTCCTTTCCAGTGTACTTGTGTGACGGTGGCAACAATGCCGGCCCGGTCTCGTCCGTACTTTTCGTAAATGTATTGCATGATTTCCTCGCGGCGTTCATGTTCAAAATCCACATCAATATCGGGTGGCTCATTGCGTTCGTCGCTCATGAAGCGGGCAAACAGCAATTTGAATTTTGAGGGATTGACAGCTGTAACACCCAGACAATAGCAAATAACCGAGTTGGCTGCTGATCCGCGTCCCTGGCAAAGGATTCCCCGCGATCGGGCTTCGCGCACATAGTCGTGCACGGTCAGGAAATAGGAGGCATAGTTTTTTCGCCCGATAAACTCCAATTCCATATCAATTGTGGCTTTTATTTTCTCGGGAATAGCTTCCCCGAAACGCTCATGAGCACCCTTCCAGGTAAGGTAAATCAACTCTTCCATGGGCGTGCGTCCTTCGCTGGTAATCTCTTCGGGGTAGCGATATTTCAATTCATCGAGTGAAAAGCGGCAGGCTGCTGCAATTTCCTGTGTCCGGTGAATGGCTTCGGGGTATTGCCGAAACAAACGCTGGATCTCGGAGGTCGTTTTCAGGTATCGCTCGGCATTTTGGTGTAGTTTGAAGCCGGCATTGTGGATGTTGCATTTCTCGCGAATACAGGTCAGCACATCCTGTAACTCCCGGCGTTCCGGTGCATGATAGTGGACATCGTTGGTTGCCACCATCGGAATTCCCAGTTGCAACTCCAGTTGAGACAGGCGAAATAGTTTTTTATGGTCATCGGCCTGGTACGAAAAGCTTGCTGCCAAATATAAGTTGCCGCCCAGTGCATCTTTGTATGCTTCCAAGGCGCTGATAAATTCAGGTGGAAAGTCGAAATCGGTATTCAGCGATGCTGGTGGCACCACAATAAATTTCATCCCGGTTGCATACTTGTACACATCGGCGCGATACAGGTGACAGGATCCTTTTTCGGCCCGAAGATTCCCTTCGGTAAGCAAGGCTGATAAATTGGCATAGGCTGATTGGTTGGTTGGATAAGCCAGCAAGCTTGGGCCATCCAACAGATCGAGACGACAAGCGGGAATGAGACGGATCTGATTCTCCCGTGTTGCTGCATGAGCGCGGACAATACCGGCCAGTGTGTTGCGGTCGGTGATGGCAATGGTTTGGTGTTCCAATTTTGCTGCTTGTGCAATAATCTCCTCCGGATGAGAGCCCCCGCGGAGAAAGCTAAAATTGGAGGTCACTTGTAATTCGGTATAATTCATAGCAGTTTACAGTTCTCAGTTTCAAGTTTCGGTTTTCAGTCTCGCTACTTATAGCCCACGACTCATTTCTTCTTCATACAAAGAACCCATGCAAAAACCATTGCGGTTTTCCGTTGCCATACAGGCCAAGGCGAAAAATCCAGTAGCGTGCTCCGTCTTCGTCTTCAACCTGGTAATAGTCTCTGGGCGGCCCGTTCTGAAGCCACCATTCCTGTTCAATGCGTTCGGGGCCATCGGCGCGGGCAATGCGAATGATTTCACCTTGATAGCGAAAGTTGAGCGGCGGATAGTCGGGGAGGGGAACCATGACCTGAATGGCCTCGGGCCTGGGTAACAAATGAAGCGGTCGTGGCCGGTCGGTGTGCCATTCGGTTTCCGGTTGCTCTTCAAGTGAATTGGTCTCCTTGGTTGAACGTTCGGGCCAGTGATGTTCTTGTGGCAGGTAGCGGTGAATGGACCGCGCACCCACTTTGCCGGCAATATTATCGAGCAATTCGGCAATGACTGTTTGGTTGTTGCTGCCAATACTCCATAAAGCTTCCTGCGTTTCGCTGACTTCCTCGACCAGCGTGGCTTCCAACGTAAACAGCTCAATGCCAAGTGCCGGTTCCAGTTCGGGGATCTTCAGTTCGAAGAGTTTGAAAAGATGCGCTGCATTGCGCGATGCCCGGTTGGTGCCAATGCTGATCTGGACAGTTTCCCCGTCAAGGCGATAACCTTTGAAGATGCCTGTTCGCATGCCTTTCCCTTCCCTGAAAAAACGTTCACACAGCATTTCCAACAGGCGTTCCAGTGCAATTTCAATCCCCTTTGCTGTTCTGATGGGCTCCATGCAGGGCAGTCGTTCCAGGTAAACCGGTGTCGCCTGAATTGGTTTCAGAAGCTCGCGCTCGGTTCCCAATGCTTGTCCCAGCCGGAAAAGTAAAGCATCGCCAAAGCGACGACGCAGGTTGGTGCGTGGGATAGAGCTGAGCTGTCCGATTTGTCGGAAGCCGAGTTTGTCGAGTCGTTGCAAGCTTGGTGCATCCAGTCGCAGAGCAACAGGAGGGAGCGAAAGCAGTGCCTCGTCTTGTTTGCCGGGGGCGATGATGGCGCGGTTTCCATAGCGGGCCATTGCCCGGGCTGCGCCAATAGTGTCGGCAATAGCAGCGCGGATTGTATAGCCTCCTTTATTCAAACGGTTGGTTATGGATTGAAGATAGGGCTGTTCGCCGCCCCACAAATGCGGGCAGCCGGATATGTCGAGCATTAGTCCGTCGGGCGGGTCGATAGCAACGGTCGGGCTGTAGCGGAAACACCATTCGGCCAAATCATGCAACAGCTTTTCTTCGGCTTCAGGCTCGGCCTGGAACACTTCCACCGACGGGAGTATGGCACGCACGTCAGCCACTACCATGCCTGGTGCAATGCCTTCTTTTTCCAATGTCCGGCTGGCAGCACGAACAACCATTCGCCCGCGTTCGGGGGCATACAATAAGAATGGCTGGCCTTGAAGATCCGCATTGATTTTAGTCAGCCGGTCGGTTGACAGGTAGCGAAACCAGATATATAAATAGCGCTTAGGCATAATTTTGTTCTTTTCTTGTTGTTTGGGGAGCCAAGGCTGCCGGTCTTTGAGCAGGCACAGGGCGGAAGCTTTCATTTCGCCACTCGAACTGCCAGATACCCGGGCGACCGTTGCGAATCTTTGCCAGTTCTACTTCCACACGCGGAAATCCGACGCCGGGAAGTCCATCGCTTGACCGGCTTGACAAAGGCCTGATCTTCCATCGTGACACGCAGGCCAATGTGTTTTCGGAGCGTGGCTGTTGGCGGTGCAAAAAACCGGTTACCCGGCTGCTTTCCACGGCCAGTTGCAGGCGGCGGGATTCAGCAAAACTGACTTCGCGCACTTCTCCCACAACAGCCACCAATGCGTCGCATTTCAATGCTTGTTCCATCACCCAAAGGGCATCTTTTCGCCATTTAACGTCAATAAAAATTACCCGGTGCGGTTCAATGCCAAAGAACTTAAGAGCAGGAGGGAACAGTTTGCGTCCGACACTAACCCACAGACAGATTCCTCCCTTTTTCATGAGGGCACTTATCAGGCCCGAAAGAAAGCCGTTGGCAGCAGCGGCACTGGCTTCGGTGGGGCTAACAAACTCGTGTGTTGCTCCAACAGGAAAAGTGCCTCCGGGAAATGCCGCATTCATCGGCCCCAGCCCAAATTCAAGCTGACGGCTATTCGCACCGGCACTGAATCCTTCCATCGAAAGTATCTTCTCCCTCAGTTGCTTAATGATATCTTTTTTCCCGGCCAACTCTTTCATAATTCAAAAAGATTCTTAATTTTGTTACGAATAATAACAATTGATTGTTTCTAAATATAACAAGTGAATACTAAAACGCAAAAGATTTTTTTCGCCGCGAACATTAAATTTCTTCGGGAACGGAAGAAAATGAGCCAGGAAGCGCTTGCTTCAACGTTGGGATTAACCCGGGCTAAACTGGCTGCCATTGAGGCCGGTAATACCAAGTCGCCGCAACCGGAAGACTACCTGAACTTTTCGGACTTCTTTAAAATAAGTATCGACACCTTACTGAAAGTTGATTTGTCTAAATTGGGTGAGTTGAAGATACGGGAGCTGGAAGCCGGGAATGATGTGTACATCCGGGGGGGGAATCTTCGGGTGTTGGCTATTTCGGTGGACCAGTCGAACAATGAAAATGTGGAGTATGTGCCGGTGAAGGCAAAAGCCGGCTATATGGCGGGTTATAACGACCCTGAATTCATTGCGGCTCTGCCTAAGTATTCGATTCCCAACTTACCTGCCCAGGGAACATTCCGGATCTTTCCGTCGGTTGGCGACTCAATGCTTCCTGTTCCGGAGGGCAGCGACATTATTGCACAGTATGTCGCCGACTGGACCAATCTGAAAGCTGATACACCTTGTATTGTTATTCTGAGAGGACAGCAGGATTTTGTGTTTAAACTGGTGACCGTGAATGCAGACGGTACAATTTTATTGAAGTCACTCAATCCGGGTTATGAACCCTACACGGTTGAGGCCAGCGATGTAATGGAAATCTGGCGCTTTTATGCTTACACCAGCCGCGAATTCCCGGAGGCACAATCTGAAATGGCTACGGTGCTGACGGCGATTAAAAACCTGGAGGAAAGAATCAGGCAAATCAGCCAAGATAAAGGGGAGTAACGCACCGTTTCATCAAAAACGTTTTTTGAAAGGAAGACCCTGGTGTGGATTTTAGCGCGACTTGGCGGAAGATTCCCGCTCCACCAGCTTTGTTTGGAGTACCAATGTTTCTGAAGTAATTTCTGATTTTAATCTTTTGAAGAACAGCTCGGCCGTTTTGCGCCCCATCTCATAAGTAGGGTGAGTGACCGATGTCAGCGGCGGATCAACAACCGTTGAATGAAATTCGTCGGTGAACCCAACAACGCCGATGTCTTCAGGAATCTGCAAGCCTGCTTCTTTTATCGCTTTCATCAGACCAAAAGCAACAGTGTCGTTGATGCCAAAAACAGCATCCGGAGGATTGGGGAGCTTCAGCAGCCTTTTCATAGCGAGCTGTGCCGATTCGAAGGATAAGTCACATTGCTCAATTAAGTCCGGATCAACGGTCATCCGACAATCGTTTAATCCGGCTAAATAACCACTCATGCGTTCCTTCGAAATGTTTAAATGCTCAGGCCCCGATACATAAGCAATTCTGTTGTAACCCTGATCATGAAAGTGTCGCACGATCTTTTGCGATGCGTCGTTGCTGTCAGCTATAACCGCCGGTATTTTATCAGTCAGGCAAACACGGTCGAACATGACCACCGGAATATCTGCCTGAATGAGCTTCTCAAAGTGCGATGTGTCTGTTGTTTCCTGACTCATGCAAATGATCAATCCTTCAACTCGGGATTTTAGCAGGTTTTCGATCGACTCCTTTTCCTTAATATAGCTCTCGTTTGAACTGCTAATGACCACAAAATAACCATGCTCTTTGGCCACGCTCTCAATACCGGAAATAATAGACGAATAGAAATGGGTAACCAAATCCGGGACGATAATTCCGATCATTCGGGTTGCTTGTTTCAGCAATCCCATCGCTAGCGGATTGGGGCTGTAGTTGCGCTCTGAGGCTAAATGTTTCACCTTTTGCCGAACTTCCTCGCTAATGTCGGGATGGTCTTTCAGCGCTCTGGAAACAGTTGAAATGGAAACATTCAATTCCTTCGCCAGGTCTTTCAGTGAAACATGTCTTTTACTCATTGCTCTTGTCTTGTTTTACAAAAATAGCTTTTTCTCTGTTGTTGCTTCTGTAACTGACAACGCAACTTCTGTTATAGAACATTTTTTCAGTTCCGCAAAGCTTTGCGGAAAGCTTTGCATAAAGTTGGGTAGGTTGCGTTGTTTGCTAAACGAATGGATTTCAGCCAAATTTGTAGAAAGAAGAAAGAATCTGATGAAATTTAAACGCTACTGTAAAACGCTTTTGCTTGAAAACGATCCACAATTGATTGAAGCATACAAGGAGGTTCATGCCAAAGGAAATACCTGGCCGGAGATTGGTCAGGGAATGAAAGAGGTTGGCATTCTCGATATGGAAATCTATCTGCATGAAAACCGGCTGTTTATGATCATGGACACAGTCCCCGGTTTCGACCACGATAAAGCGATGGTTGAATTGGCTGCTAAGCCCCGGCAAGCAGAATGGGAGGCTTTTGTTTCCCGTTTTCAGGTGACTTCAGAATCGGCAACTGCTGATGAGAAATGGCAGTTGATGGAACGGATCTATGAATTGGACCAACAGGAAGAATACAAAGCAGAAGAAGGTCAGCAAAAGGAAATTCGAGATGAAAGCAAAAGCATTGGGATTAACTGAGATTGTTTGTCCGCCGATTATTTACGGTACCAGTTTTTTGGGAAATCTGTACCGGGAATTGAGCTGGGACGAGAAACTCTCGTTGATGAAAGAATGGTTTAAGGTTTCGGATGGAACGGTGATGATTGACAGTGCCGGGAAATACGGAGCCGGCCTGGCTTTGGAAGTAATCGGCAAAGGGTTGCTTGAGTTGGGCATATTGCCACGAGAAATCACAATCAGCAATAAGCTGGGATGGTACCGGGTGCCGCTTGAAACCGAAGAGCCAACTTTCGAACCGGGAGCATGGGCTAACCTGGAATACGACGCTGTTCAGCGAATCAGTTACGACGGCATATTGGAGTGCTGGCAGCAGGGATGTGAATTGCTGGGAGGCGTTTACAAGCCCCAAGTTGTTTCGGTGCACGACCCCGATGAATATTTGGCTGCAGCGGCAGATGCTACAGACCGGCAAAAGCGGCTGGAGGATATTATTGGTGCCTACAAAGCCCTATTCGGACTCAAAGAGAAAGGTGAAGTTCAAGCCGTTGGCATTGGCTCCAAAGACTGGCTGGTCATCAAAGAATTATATGAACAGGTGAAGTTTGATTGGGTGATGTTTGCCAATAAATTTACCATTTATCACCATCCGAAAGCAATTCTGGACTTCCTGGAAAAACTTGGAAAAGATGGCGTTGGCGTGATCAATTCAGCCGTTTTTAATGCTGGTTTTTTAACCGGAGGCGAGTATTTTGATTACCGCATCGTGAATCGGGAAAATCCGAATGACATGCACCTGTTTAAATGGCGGGAGAAGTTCTTTGCCGTTTGCGACAAATTTGAAGTAGCCCCCGGCGATGCCTGTTTGAAATTTGCTTTGTCGGCGCCGCAAATTATATCGGTTGCGCTCAACCCGAGTAAACCGAAGCGCATGGCGCATAACAGAGCACTTCTCGATATGGAGTTTCCTGCTGCTTTTTGGGCAGAACTGAAAAAGCAGGGAATCATTGAGACTAGCTATCCTTATTTGTAAATCGTTGGTTATGATCATAGATACGCATCATCATTATTGGGACTATAATCCGGTTGAATTCGATTGGATTGACGACGAGATGGCGACAATTCGCCGCAGTTTTCTCCCCGAAGATTTAAAAACAACACTGAAGGATACCAATGTGACCGGAGTTGTGACGGTTCAGGCGCGTCAATGTTTGGAAGAAACCGACTGGCTGCTGAAGCTGGCTGCTGAAAATGATTTTATGAAAGGAATCGTTGGCTGGTTGCCGTTGGCTGCTGAAAATATTGATGAATTGCTAACGAAGTACAGCTCCAATCAATGGTTGAAAGCGGTTCGCCATGTGGTACAGGGAGAGCCTGATCCGGAGTTTATTCTGGGAAAGGAATTCAACAGGGGAATCACGCTGCTCAAAAACTACGGATTGGTCTATGATATCCTGATTTTCGAGCACCAGTTGCCGAATACCATTCGCTTTGTTGATCAACATCCCGATCAGCAATTCGTGCTGGACCACATTGCTAAACCACGAATTAAAGTCAATGCGTTTGAGCCTTGGGCGAAAAATATCCGGGAACTGGCAAAACGTGAAAATGTCAGCTGCAAAATAAGCGGAATGGTAACCGAGGCCGATTTTAAAAGCTGGACTGAAGAACAGCTGAGACCCTACTTCGACGTTGTTTTGGAAGCCTTTGGACCAAAACGTCTGCTCTATGGCTCCGATTGGCCGGTGTGTCTGGTAGCAACTGAATATGCCAATTGGTTGAACTTGGTGAAAAAGAACCTGGCTCAATTTAGCGCAGAAGAACAGGATATGATATTGTATAAAAATGCCGAAAAGGCTTATCAACTCTAATACTCAATTTAAAATGAAAGCAATAGAAATACTAAAAGCAGGAGAGATGCAAGTGGTTGAGCGCGACATGCCTCAAATGGGAGCCAGCGACATCCTGCTGAAATTAAAATATGTGGGCTTTTGCGGCTCCGACCTAAGCACTTATTTGGGAAAGAACCCCTTGGTTCAGTATCCGCGCATTCCCGGGCACGAGATTTCGGCTGTAATTGAAGAAATTGGCGATCAGGTTCCCGGTTCGTTTACCGTTGGTCAGCCGGTGACTGTCGTTCCTTATACCAATTGCGGGCAGTGTACTTCTTGTAAACAGAAGCGCTTCAACGCCTGTCGTTACAATCAAACGTTGGGTGTACAGCGCGATGGGGCTATGGCTGAATACATTGCTGTTCCCTGGCAAAAAGTTTTGAAAGATGAAGCTTTATCGGATGTCCAATTGGCTTTGGTTGAACCGATGACCGTTGGTTTCCACGCGATTGATAATGGTAAGGTGACCGACCTGGACACGGTAATGGTTTTTGGCTGTGGCATGATTGGCAGCGGCGCGATTGTTCGTGCAAAACTACGTGGTGCGACCGTCATCGCAGTTGATATTGATGATTCGAAACTGGCGATTGCAAAAAAACTTGGTGCTGAATATACCATCAATTCGAAAGATCAGAACTTACATGAGGAATTGGAAAAAATTACGAATGGAGATGGCCCAACAGTGGTTATCGAGGCTGCCGGAAATCCCATAACCTATAAGTCGGCGATTGAAGAGGTTGCATTTGCGGGACGGGTTGTATGTATCGGTTATGCCGGAAATGAAGTATCCTTCCCAACTAAACTTTGGGTGCAAAAGGAAATGGAAATCATGGGTTCCCGCAATGCCAATCCAACCGATTTTGAGGCCGTGATGAAATATTTGAAACAGAGTGATCTGGACGAAAATGTATTGATTTCGCGAACCGTGTGTCCGGAAGAAGCACCGCAGGCAATGAAAGATTGGTCTGAAGCTCCCGGAAATATATTAAAAATTTTGGTCAAATTTTAAAAACACATTCAGCAAAATAAAAGTCGGATATCTTTTCAGGTAGGAAGAGTTATCCGACTTTTTTATAATAACTTAATTCCTTTCTGCTTTTGGTCCCCAGCAATTAATTGAATAATTTCGAAAGCAGAAATCTAACGGTTTTAGCCATGAACTATCAAAGAACATTCCTATCTCTCTTAATTATATTTTCATCTTTCGTTGCCTCCGCTCAGGTTCAGCTTGGCGGGTTAACCTGTGAGCTGCTCAATAACCCGTTGGGCATTGAAACACTTCAACCTCGATTGGGTTGGAAGATTGAAAGTGATCAGCGCAATGTACAGCAAACTGAATATCAGGTGCTGGTTGCTTCTTCACCCAATAAATTGACTGAAGATTCGGCTGATCTCTGGAATTCAGGTAAAATTGAAAGCAATCACTCGCAGCTGGTTTCCTACAACGGGAAAAGGTTGAAAAGTGACGACAATTGTTTTTGGAAAGTAAAAGTTTGGACCAACAAAGGAGAAAGCGACTGGAGTGAGCCTGCAAAATGGAGCATGGGCTTACTTTATTTCAAAGATTGGCGTGCTCGCTGGATCGGATTCGATCGGGCATTTCCCTGGGATGACGATTCCTTTCATGCGCGGCTTTCGGCCCGCTATTTCCGCAAGGAATTTAAGTTGAAAAAGGAGATTCAGGAAGCGAAAGCCTACATCATTGGGTTGGGGCTTTACGAGCTAAGCTTGAACGGAGAAAAGGTCGGTGAGTCGGTTTTAGCTCCTTCACCAACAGACTACGATCAAAATATCAAATACAACATTTACGACTTGACCGATGAGTTGAAAAGCGGCCAAAATGCCATCGGAGTGGTTGTTGGAAACGGCCGCTATTACACCATGCGTCAACACTACAAAGGCTACAAAATCAAGAATTTTGGCTTTCCCAAACTACTTTTTCAACTTGTTGTGAAATACACGGATGGAAGTACAGAATATATCCGCTCAGACAATAGTTGGAAGGGAACTGCCGACGGGCCAATCCGCTCGAACAACGAATATGATGGCGAAGAATACGATGCCCGCAAGGAAATGCCGGGTTGGAATAAAGTTGGTTTCGACGACAGCAATTGGTTGGAACCGGAATACGTTGAGCACCCCGACGCCAAATACGAGGCTCAACTGAACCCCAACATGAAAGTATTGAACGAAATTAGGCCGGTTGCCATTCGCGAGCAAAGTCCCGGTAAATACATTTTGGATTTGGGGCAGAATATCGCCGGATGGCTTCAACTGAAAGCAAACGGAAGCGAAGGTGATACCATTACTATGCGTTTTGGTGAAATTCTGCATGACGATGGAGAACTATTCACTACAAACTTGCGCGATGCCCAGGCCCAGGCCAAATATATTTTGAAGGGCAAAGGAATCGAAACATGGGAGCCACGATTTGTTTATTACGGTTTCCGGTATGTTGAGATTACCGGATGGCCGGGCAAACCTACAGTCGATGATTTTGTGGGCAAAGTGGTTTCGGATGAGATGGCTGTTCATGGAACTTTTACAAGCTCGAATTCACTGATCAACCAAATTTATAAAAACGCTTATTGGGGCATTCTGAGCAATTATAAAGGAATGCCGGTCGACTGTCCGCAGCGGAACGAGCGTCAACCCTGGTTGGGAGACCGAACGGTTGGTTGTTATGGCGAGAACTTCGTTTTTGGCAACGCGGCTTTGTACCGAAAATGGCTCGACGATATTGCATACTCGCAAAAGCCTGATGGAACCATCAGCGATGTGGCTCCGGCTTATTGGCGTTACTATAGCGACAACATGAGCTGGTGCGGAACGTTCCTGATGGTTGCTGATATGTTGTACCGGCACACCGGCGATACGGAACCGATTATCAAGCATTATGCGGCAATGAAAAAGTGGCTGAGCTACATGGAAGATCGCTACCTGAAAGATGGCGTCATGACCAAAGACAGCTATGGCGACTGGTGCGAACCACCTGCAACAATCGAAGAAGGGCGAGGTAAGAGTGCCGACCGCAAATATCCAAGTGCGTTGATTTCGACGGCCTACTATTATCACTATTTGGAATTAATGCAGCAGTTTGCGGAACTGAGTGGGCAGGAGCAAGATATTCCGGAATACAAGCAACAGGCCGGAATAGTCGAAGAAGCTTTTCAGAAAACTTTCTACAAACCTGAATTGGAAGGCTATGGCGAAAATAAACTAACGGAAAATATATTGGCTGTGGCCATGGGACTGGTTCCTGAAAATAAGAAAGAAGAACTGATTCGGACGATTGTAAATACGATCGAAGTCACCAATAATGGGCATTTGAGTACCGGGGTAATTGGTACGCAGTGGATCATGCGTACGCTGACTCAAAACGGGCATGCCGATTTGGCATGGAAACTGGCGACCAACACCACCTACCCAAGCTGGGGTTACATGGTTGAAAATGGTGCAACAACGATTTGGGAGCTTTGGAACGGCAACACAGCGGCTCCCAAAATGAATTCGTACAATCATGTGATGATGCTGGGCGATTTGTTGATTTGGTTTTATGAAGATCTGGCCGGTATCAAATCGAGTGACGACCAGGTTGGGTTCAAGCAAATTATCATGAAGCCGGAAATGATTGACGGACTTGATTTCGTCAATGCGTCTTATGAATCGCCCTACGGTGCCATCAAGAGCAGCTGGACTAAAAAGAAAAAGAAATTTGAGTGGACCATTTCTGTTCCGGCAAACACAACGGCTCTGGTTTATGTGCCTGCTGGTTTGTTGAAAGATTTAAAAGAAGGTGATAACGCAATTGATGAATCTTCTTCGATTACAATTGTGAAAGCTGAAGAAGGGCGCGTTGTGCTCGAAGTTGGTTCAGGTAATTATCAGTTCAGCTCGAAATTATAACGATTAGAGGAAATAAGCTCCAGACAGCTCTTGGTTGTCTGGAGCTTATTTGTTGTGTTTCAACTTTAATTCAACGACTCCAAAACCTGATCCAGTTCTGCCACATCAGGATAGTCTTTCTTCATTTGCTGAGCTAGATTACGTGCTTTCATCACCATTCGGTTGCTTAAATAGAAGCGTAATAATTCGCTGGAGCTATTGTAATTATTGACCAAATCAATCTCTTTCGTTAAATATTTTTCCGCTTCAGTTTTGTTACCCATGAAATCGTACATCATCGCGATGTTATGCGCTACTCGAGGACGGTTGGGCGAGAGCTTGTAGGATTTCAACAGGTATTGTAAGGATTCATCGTACTTTTTCATCTCGGAGAGTAACAATCCAAATGAATATAGGGCTGCGGCATCAGAATCGTTGTATTTGAAATACTCGCGGAACGTGGATTCCGATAATTCGTTTTTCCCAAGTTTACTGTAAACAAATGCCAGGTTCAGGTTGATAAAATGCAGTTCTTGATCTTGTTCAAGTGCCTTTCTGTAAAATTGTTCGGCCTTGGCCAGATCATTTGTATAGTAATAATAATTGCCTAAACTATATTTCCCTGTTGGAAAATCAGCATTGTACAAAAGCGTTTGTTTGTACTCTGAAATCGCTTTATCGTATGCTTTTTGATGTTTCGAGGGAATCTCAACTCCGGCACTAAGCAGGGTGTTGGCCGCTTCGGTCCGAATTGCTTTGGTATCATCATACAGCATCGGGTAGATCAGATCCAGCTCTTTTTGATCCGTAAGCTGAATGGCTCTCAGAGAAGCTAAGCGAATATCGGGATACAGGTTCCCTAAGTAGTCTTCGACTTCTGTTTTCAGAGAATCCTGGAAATAAGCTCCCAGGTATTGGATTGACAAACTGCGAATATTCCGGGTATACAGTTCATCATCAATCATGCTCATCAACTCCGTTGAAGCTTCGGGTTTCCCGTTTCTGGCATCATCAAATGCTTCTGAAAACTGGAAAGCCCGGCTTTTACCATAGCACTGATTAATATAGCTTTCGGACCACTCGTTGCTTTTGTTGGCATGGCACTGGTTACAGGCATTCGGCACGCCATACTTAATCGATAAATCAGGGCGGGGAATTCGGAAACTATGATCGCGCCGATAATCAACGCCCATGTAATATTGCCCGTGCATGTGGCAATTGATGCACAAAGTTCCGGAGCCAACTTCGTACTTTATACCAACTTGAGAAATGACTGCTTCTCCGGCCATCCCGGCTTCCTTGTGAAAATGATGTTTCGGACTATCGTATATCTCGCCAACATGACATTGTAAGCACAGTTTGTTGTAATCGGTACCGAACAGCAGTTTCCCGCTGTGGACGTTGTGGCAGTCATTACATTTTACCTCACGCTTTTTCGAGTACATTTTGCTTTGTGTGAAGGATGCATAAACGTAGTCCTCCTCCAGTATTTGACCATCGATATGCCAGGTGGGAACATCAGGCAGGCTCGGGATCATATGATCGTAGATGTTCATGCTCGAATAATCCAGATCGCCAAGAGCACTGCGACGTGAGTGGCAGCGTGCACAATTATCGACATACTGCTCATTGTTAATTCCGCTTGTTTTCACGGGTAACCCGGTGTTCTCATAACCATCGCGGGCATATTCAGGAAGAGCGGCCCATTTTAAGTGGTTGGATGCCGGTCCGTGGCAAGCCTCACAACTGACATCAATTTCCGACCAGGTGGTATGATAGGTGTCTGTGGCAACATCGTAGTTTTTTTGCAAATTGGTGGAATGGCAATCGGCACACATGCTGTTCCAGTTTTGTGCCTGGTTAGTCCAGTGTAGCCAATTGTTGTGATCGATTGGCTGATCTTTATAAATCGAATCAACCATGTGATACCAAACGCTGTCGACCGAGTTCCAGGTTAAAGGCAAGGTTTGAAGTCGACCGCCATCAAACTCAACTAAATATTGCTGCAGCGGCGTAAATCCAAAGACATATTTAATTTCAAAATCCTGCATGGTGCCATCAGCACCGTCGGTATGAATCATAAACTTGCCGTCTTTTTTGAAAGCCCGGTGTGTCATGCCATTGCCTTGGATAGTAACATTATTGAAGTCTCCCAGCACTGTTGAATCATTGGCCGGATCCATCGCCCGGTCGTGATGCGATCCCAACCAATCGTTGTACTCTTGCAAGTGACATTCAACGCAGGTTTCGCGCCCGACAAACTGCGGGGCTTGGTTGACCTCCGGTTGCACCGGAACAACATAGGTCTTAATCAGCAGGTATATGGGAAAAAATAATAATAGTGCACCAGACAGTACTGCTATTATGCGATTGTATCTTCGGGTATTAATCATCTAGGCATAAGTTATTTGTGAACTTTCATATTTCGTTCGTTTGACCGGCTTTTCGGTGTCCACCAAAATCGTATCATTTTGAATGGTAATCGGATAAATATCGAGTGCCCGGGTTGCAGGAGCAGCCAGCACTTCTCCGTATTTATTAAAAGCTGAAGCATGGCACGGACATTTGAATTTCCCTTCGTTATTGCTGAACTGTACCGTGCAACCTAAATGGGTGCACTTGGTTGAAATAGCCAAAAATCCACCGTCCTCAAGCCGTGATAGATAAAACCTCCTGGAGCTAAAAGGGTAGACCCTGTTTTTCTCGAACAGGTCTAATTTGCCGGCTTCAAATAAATTATCCGGTTTTAGCCGGTCATTGCTTTTCTTTAATAAATTGAAAAAAACATAAACTAACTCCAGTGAAAGAATCGTCAGAATGCTTCTTTTTATGAAACTGCGTCGTGTTATCTTTTTTATTAAGTTCATATTCGGTGTGTTAAGCAAACAGGTTCATGTTTTGGCCCCGCATTAAACTTCCGACCACTGTCATCACGATGTAACCGGTTAATAGAATGGTTACAATACTCATTATCAATTCTGTTTTGTCAGCGTTTAACTTTTGTTTCATCACGTAAAGAAAGAGCGCCGAGGGAACCAGGTAAAGCACCAGTGGCAATAACCCGGTCGTGATCAGTAAGGAAAGATCGGGCATCCAAAGTTGAAACTTAAGCAGGTATTCGGAAGCAACAATCAGCAAAAACGTAAAAACTGCGGCATAAACGACTGACCAGATGGTGATTTTCTTACCATTTTCAGAATGAAACCAAACACCCACATTCACATGAACATCTTTCATATAGGGAATATAAATGAGAAAGGCTGTCACTAAAAGCGGAACAATGAAAATGCTGAAAATGGGGTGGAGGTGAAGCAGCAGTTCCTGGAATCCCATAAAATACCAGGGTGATTTACTGGGATTTGGACTAACCAACGGGTTCGCCTGGCTTTGCAATGGCGCATCTACAAAAATGGAGAAGAAGGTTAAAAGCAAAATCAATGCAAGAGCCACCACGATTTCTTTGTACACTAACTGCGGATTTGTTGGTACCATTTCTTTTTTTGATGAATCGGCAACGGTAACACCTTTTGATTTCCGAACCAACCAGACGTGGATACTCATGACGAACACCATGATGAGCGGCAACAGTCCTGTATGTAAATTGTAAAAGCGGAGTAATGTTCCTTCGTTTAATTCAGCACCGCCTCTGACGATTGTTGCTAGTTTTTCTCCGATCAGAGGAACGTAGCTCATCATATTTGTCATGATGGTAACCGCCCAGTAGGCGAGTTGGTCCCACGGAAGCAGGTACCCGGTAAAGTTCGACAAAATGACCAAAAACATCAGTAGTAGTCCGTATAGCCAGTTTTTGCGTCGTTCGTAGTAAATAGATTGACTATAGATTACGCGAATGAGGTGGAGGAAAGACACAATCACCAGCAACATGCCACTCCAAAAGTGTGTATTGCGGAGGAGTTGGCCAAAGAGTACTTCTTGTTGTAAATAAGTGATGGAAGCGTAAGCTCCGATTTCGGAGGGTACATAAGCGAAACGTAAAAGAATTCCTGTTAGAAAAAGGATCACAAACAGTAAGGCTGCGATACCTCCAAGACCGAACGTTCGTGTGTATTTGATAGCTTGAGCATTTACGTTCACTGGATGGAGGTGAATCAGGAATTTCGTAATTGCTTTTTTTTCAATTTCCGAATTTGACATGGGTTTAATTTTATCAAGTGCAATTAGGTCAATTTTAAATTTTGCTTAATTGACTGGTATTTATTGGTTTGTGAAAAATAGTGTGTTAATGGGATTGCCTTGGTTTTTGGAAACAAAATATAAGACATTTTTAAGAATCGACCGCATAACCAGGATCAATATAAAGCTATTTTTTTGCTGTGTTGGGATTATATTAAAATCAATATTCTTTCTCTAAATGCTCAGGCGAATGGTTTTCAGTCGATAAGCGTCTTGTCGTTGATGATAAGAAACAGAAATATTGGGTTTCGTTTTATGTGCCGTATCAGCTGTTGGGATTTTCCCGGGGGTAACTGATGGTTGTTTTCATTGTTTGTTGAATCAGAATTCTTGTTTCTCCGGCGTCCTTTAAATTTGTTCATTTTTAGACATAATATTTTCAGAATATGTTGTAATTTGATAGGGTTGCTTACGTTCAACAAAAAAGAGAGCATATACAAAGCCTCCGATTCTTTTGTTTTCTGAGGATGGGCGGGAGCGATTCTAAGTTGATAATGTCGAATAACCCTAAAGCGAGAAAGGTGAAACAACTAAAATCTTTACGAATTCTGTGCACCGTGATCGGTGTTCTTATTTTATCGGCCTGTAGTCAGGGGGATAAGAAAAATAATGGCGATGCCTTAACGAATCTTGATCCACTCCCTTCGTGGAACCAGGGCGATGTCAAGCAGGCAATTGTCGATTTTGTCACGAAGACAACCACGGAAACAAGTCCGGACTTTATCCCGGTTACCGATCGAATTGCCGTTTTTGATAACGATGGTACTTTATGGAGCGAGCAGCCGCTTTACTTTCAATTTGCGTTTGCGATTGATCAGATTAAGAAAATGGCTCCGGAACATCCGGAATGGCAAACTGAACAGCCCTTTAAAGCAATATTGGCCGGGGATTTATCAACAGCGCTGACTGGTGGCGAGCATGCAATTGTCGAAATTGTAATGGCTACTCATGCCGGGATGACCACTGACGAGTTTTCTGCCCTTGTAAAGGGCTGGATTAGTACAGCCAAACATCCTCAAACAGGCAAGCTTTACAAAGACATGGTCTTTCTGCCGATGATTGAATTACTTAATTATTTAAGAAGTAATCAATACAAAACCTTTATCGTATCAGGTGGTGGAATTGACTTTATACGTGCCTGGGCTGAGGAAACCTACGGAATTCCTTCGGATCAGGTAGTCGGAAGCTCCGGTAAGGTAAAATACGAAGTGATTGATGGAAAACCGGTACTGATCAAACTCCCGGAACTCAGTTTCATTGATGATAAGGAAGGGAAACCGGTTGGTATCCATCAATACATCGGGAAACGACCGGTATTTGCAGCTGGGAACTCCGATGGAGACTATGCCATGTTGCAATGGACATGTACCGGAGATGGTCCTCGTTTTGGGATGTTTGTGCATCATACCGATTCGGTTCGGGAATTTGCCTATGATCGCGAGTCGTCAATTGGCGGCTTAAATAAAGGGTTGGATGATGCAGCCCAATACAACTGGTTGATTGTCGATATGGAAAAAGACTGGGGAAAGATTTATGCAGATTAGTTTGAATACATGAGAATGGGATAACGTGCGGGGGATATTTCTAAATATTGCACACAACTCTGAATTTAAAAAATATGTTATGAAGAGAACTGTTTTTATTATGCTCTTAATTGGTGGCTTAGGATGTAGTCACTTGCTTTTGGCTCAGGAAACAAATCAGTCTGATGCCGCCGAATTAGCTAAAAAGTTATCGAATCCGATAGCTAGTTTAATAAGTGTGCCGCTTCAGAATAACACTGATTTGGGAATCGGTGCCAATGGTGGTTCGCGTAACACGCTTAACATTCAACCGGTCGTGCCACTCTCTCTAACCGAAGATATAAATCTCATTGTGAGGTGGGTTCAGCCTGTTATTTCCCAGTATAATGTCACCGGAAGCGGAAAGCATGAATCTGGATTGGGCGATGCCGTTGTGAGTGCTTTTTTTAGTCCTGCTGAAGCCAAAAATGGTTTAACGTGGGGGGTGGGACCTGTGCTTTTGGTGCCAACGGGAACCAATGATTACCTGACAGCAAAAAAACTCGGTATCGGGCCGACTGCTGTTGCCTTGTACCAGGCAAATGGAATGACATTTGGAGCATTGGTCAATCAGGTTTGGAGCATTGCCGGTGACAAGGACCGCAGTGATCTGAGTTCCATGTTTTTTCAGCCCTTTTTTACCTACAACTGGAAATCAGGGGCCGGGATTGGCGCTAATTTCGAGGTTACTCAAAACTGGAAAGGAAATACCACTACCGTTTGGCTAAATCCGATATTGACAGCCGTAACCAGTTTGGGGAAGCAAAAAACACAGTTTCTGTTTGGACCACGCTTAAACCTGGCAGCTCCCGATGGAGGTAAAGCCGATTTTGGTGTTCGAGCCGGCGTTGTTTTTCTTTTTCCTAAATAAGCAGACGAACTTATAAACCAACCATTCTTATCGATTTCGTTGAGGGGTGGCGTTGACAATTCAGTACATTTTAGTGCGTTTTTTCCTTAAAATTCATCGGTTATGAAATATTCAATATGGGCGTTATTTATGGTTCTCTGTTCGTTTTTGTATGGAGAGAGTATTGACAAACAAGTTCATTGGCCGCGAGAGATCAAAGAGCAAAAGTATTTGATTACGCTTTACCAACCCCAGCTGGAAACGTTAAACGACAATATTCTTGAAGGTCGGATGGCACTGTCTGTAAAAGACAAAAACGATGAACTCATCTTCGGCGCTTTATGGTTCAAGGTGTTTTTATCTACCGACATGGAAACCAGGTTGGCAGTGATGGAGAAGATGGAAATCCCGATTGTCAAATTTCCTGATGTTGAAGACGAGGCTAAACTCCAGGCATTAAAAGAGATTATTATCGAAAATCTGGAGTCTGCGAATATGGAAATATCGATCGATCAGGTTTTGGCCAGTGTTGAGACGGTTGCAGCGAATAATGAATTGAGTGATCAGCTAAATAATCAGTCGCCAACAATCTATTTTCGGCGCGAACCAACCGTTTTGGTCAGTATCGACGGAGAGCCAATTTTGAAAAAGGTTGAAAACTCAAAAATGGAATATGTTGTTAATACGCCCTTTTTTATTGTTAAAACCGGCAACAAGTATTTCCTGAAGGGAGGTGAATATTGGTATACATCGCAGAAATTAATTACCGAAGACTGGACAGAAACCAAATCGGTTCCGAACGAAGTTATTGAGCTGTCAAAAGGAAAGGTTGATGAGGAGAAACCGGAAGATGTTGCAGAGGACGGTGGAGCAATCCCCAAAATTATTAGTGTTTCCGAACCGTCAGAACTGGTCGTGACTAGCGGTGACTCGGAGTACGAGCCGATTAAGGAAACTTCACTGTTGTATGTCAAAAACAGCGAAAGTGATATCCTTATGGACATTAATTCGCAGGAGCATTTTTTGTTGTTGAACGGACGTTGGTACAGTTCCAAAACGTTGAAGGACGGTGATTGGAATTTTGTAGAACCGGAAAATCTACCGGAAGAATTTGCTCAAATACCAGCAGATACAACCGGTATTGCATCGGTTCGGGTAAGTGTTCCGGGAACTCCGGAAGCAACAGATGCGATGTTCGAACAATATATTCCGCAAACGGCGACCGTTGACCGGAAAACGGCCACCGTTGAAGTTACATACGATGGAGAACCCAAATTTGAAAAAATAGAGGGTACTGCATTGTCGAGTGCCGTCAACACCGAAAGTACGGTTCTCAAATTGGAAGACACCTACTATTGTGTTGATGAGGGGGTTTGGTTTGAAGCTTCCAGTCCTAAGGGGACTTGGAAAGTCGCGGATTCGAGGCCCGAGGAAGTTGATCAGATACCACCGAGCTCTCCGGTGTACAATGTGAAGTATGTTTATATTTATGACTCTACGCCTGATGTGGTGTATGTTGGTTACACACCCGGCTATTACAATTCGTATGTTTATGGAGGTGTCGTTGTTTATGGAACGGGTTTTTACTATCGTCCCTGGTACGGAAGCTATTATTATCCGCGGCCGGTAACCTATGGTTTTGGTGTTCATTACAACCCGTATACGGGCTGGGGATTTTCCGTAGGAATTAGTTTTGGGTGGTTGTCGATTGGCTATCATCCTAGTTTTTGGGGGCCTTCAGGTTATCGCTATGGTTACCGTCATGGTTATTACCATGGCTACCATCATGGTTATAACCGGGGTTATGCCTCCGGTTACTACCACGGACGCCACCAGTCGAATAATATCTATCGAAACAGGAGAACGGGAGTCACACATACCCGGAATAATACCCGTCCGGTTAACAACTCACGAATTCGGCCTTCAACCAGGCCCAACAACGTTTATACCGATCGCAGCGGGAATGTTTTTCAGCGCGACAACAAAGGAAATTGGGAACAGAAAAACAAACGGCCTGTCAGCCAAACGCGTCCAACGAATTTAAACCAGCGTCCAACTCAATCCATAAAGCGTCCGACTCAGTCGGTACAAAGGCCAGATAATAAAGCGGTTCAGCGCCCAACACGACCAGCCCAGCGACCAGCTCAAGGGAACTACATGAACAGTCAATTTCAAAACAGAAGCCGGGGGAATACGAATACCCGGAATTTCCAAAATAGCAGAGCTGCTCCTGCAGGAAACCGAGGAAGAGCAAAAGTTCCGCAACGAACAGGTGTCCGACGATAGGTGCGAAAATACATCTATCAAGGCGCTATGTCTGAAAACAACGTCATGCTGACTATTCACTTAATTTCGACTGTTTGATGAAAAAAATTATCGTCGGGTTGACCTTATTCTTGGTCACTTTTACTTCACACTCTCAGATACTTATTTCCATGTTGTTCGGTGATAAGTTGAATTCTGACGGTCTGGAATTTGGTTTGGAAGGTGGCATCAATTTTTCGCAAATTTCGGGAATGGAAACCTCCAGTAGTATGGTTGCTTATAATTTGGGATATTACTTCGATATTCGAATTAAAAACCAGTGGAATTTATATACCGGAATGTTGGTTAAATCAAATTTCGGTTCGGATAATTTAACTGAAAATGATCTGAATTCATTAGGCGCGACAATCAACGTTGAGAAGGGAGATTACAAGCAAGTCATTAAAGCCTTTCAGCTTCCGGTGCTGGCAAAGTACCATTTCAAGAACCATTTTTATTTGGAGTTAGGTCCGCAATTTGCACTGATGTATGATGCATACATTCAGTTTGACTCGGATATCGAAGGCAAGAATATTCGGATCCGGGATAATAATAAAGATATCCTAAGAACGCTGGATGCTGGTGTGGTAGGTGGCTTCGGTTACAAACTCATGAACGGTGAGGGATTTACAGTCGGGCTTAAATATTACCAGGGGTTTACGGATGTGTACAAAAACATATCGGGGACAACAAATAGTTCCCTTTTTCTGAAGATCAACATCCCGATTGGTTCCTACAAAGAGAAGGAGGAGAGCTAAAGGCTTTTTTCTTAGCTTAATAATAAAAGAGCAAATTGGAGTTTCGTTCAATTTGCTCTTTTATCATTATGGTTCGTCCTTTGAAAGCACGCCTGTGCCTGCAATGAACGACATTATTGGATTACGTTATCGTCGACTAATGTTTTTACGAGTTTCCTGGCATATTCTTTTGCTCCTGAATAATAAGATGACGGGTCAATCAGCGAAGACTGTCCGGTCCAGACGATGGCATCTTGCGGGTTCGCGCCTTCAACATCAAAGAGCCTTGTTTCCAGAATATACGATTTTTCCTGCCTGTAGTACTCCGGTGTGTAGGCAAAGCCATACCCGTACCTGATATAGCCGCGGTAACCCCCGTAGCCGTACATTCCAGGTCCGTAATACGCACCTGTGGCAACTTCCTTCACATCACGGCTATCCTCTTTGATTAAAGAAGAGGCGATAACCGCGTCATAATTTCCTTCCATAATCTTCGATGCGATTTCTTCTTCACTCAAATCAGCGACATTGAGGATAGGAGGGAAAACATCGAGACTGTTTGATGCGTTGATCCCTTGTTTCTTGAGTTCTTCAACAATCGTGTTTTCAAAAGTTGTACGCGCTTCCAAATTCTTCGTAATGGCAATTACCAGGATGCTATTAAAGCTTTTACCATTGTAATCTGCTCTTTTCCACGTGTGTTTCATAGTTGATGTACATGCACCGAGCACCAGTACGCTCATAAGACTTAAAAGAATTTTAATTTTCATGTGTTCCCTTTTTTTAGATTAAATTTAGATAGTACACAAAAGTTCGAAAAATGCTATCGAGAGCTAATTCAGTCAGATCTTGTTTTAGTTTGACTGTTTTGGAGTGACAGATTTAGAGTGTATTACGATGTAGTAATTTACAAAATATTTCTAATATTAGTTATATTTTATTGTTCTTGTTTTATGCTTCAAATAGCATTTGCCGCTTTTTCTTTAAACATTCTGTTCTTCGTTTGGCTAGCTAACCAGAGGTGCCAGTCTAATGGATCATGAACTCAAAATGAGAAAATGATACGCTTAGACAGAAGAGGATTGGGATGGTGAAACAATACACGAATGCTGACCGGTTGCCAAAACGATTTCGCCGGCTGTATGAAATTAGATTTTAAATATGATTTGACTTTGAAATGATGATTTAATTTTTGAACCTTATAAATAGAAAAGATTATAATGATCACAAAGGAACAGGCAGGATGGTAAGCGATTGGTGAACGCTCGAAGTTTCAATCTTTTCTATCGGGCAATCAAAGATTAGTCGGTCGATGTGATGGCTGATTTATCTTCATCCAGTGTCATTCGTTTTGCATGCAACGAGAACAACAACTATTTTACTGATAACATGAAAAAATTAATGAAAGGTCTTTTTTTATCCTGTGTGATAGTCATTGCAGGATGTGGTTCATCAACGAAGTTGACTGATTCATGGAAACATGTAGACAATCAAGCGAAGAAATTCAACAACATCGCAGTCGTGACTCTTTTTCCGAGCAGTTCGAACCGCTATCTGATGGAAAATTCGATGAAGGATGCTTTTAAAGAAAAGAAAATAACTGCGAAAGCGACTTACGATATCTTTCCGATGGCCGGGAAATTAGGTGATGTTGAGATAGATGATGAAGCCAAGGCAAAACTGAAAAGTAAAGTGGAACAAAAAATTACGGATAATAAGTTTGATGGCATCCTGATAATTACACTTTTACAAAAGGATGTTCAACAACGATATGAAGAAAGCAAGGACTTTCATTGGGGAGGGACTTCTTATTACGGGACACCCTATTCCGGAGGTTCATTCTACGATTATTATGCTTATTCTTTCGGTTCTATTTATCGGTCGGGATACTACGTTGATGATGTAACTTATTTTGTTGATTGTAAATTTTATGACGTAAAGACGGAAGAGTTGCTATGGTCGGGACAAACAAAAACGGTGAATTTGAAAGACATGGAAGAAGAGACCATTCGTTTTTCACACATCATCGTGAAGGATTTGTTGGATAAAAAAGTCATCGTGCCCTAATGGATCGGTAATTACGTGTCCCTTTTGTCGCTTAGCTTCTTTGTCGGGAGATGTTTCATTGAGCAAAAGATATTGAGCGCTAATTTTGACCGTTTGGAATTATCGTTAACTTTGTTGCATCTCGTTGGGGGTGTCCGCAGATGGCGGACTGAGATTATACCCTTCAAACCTGAAATGTATCATTACAGCGTAGGGAAACGAGGGTTGTATGATTAATCATTTTAGCATGATATACAAGCCGTTTCACTTCCTGTGAGATGGCTTTTTTGATGGCCGTCCGCAGATGATCCTTTCAAACGAATCAAAATAATAAAATTTGAAATGATGATTTCTGTAGAGTCTATTTGTGCCGACCTGACAGCTGTTCGTGAAAAGTCGCCCTTAGTACAAAATATCACCAATTTTGTGGTCATGAACAACACCGCCAATGCTTTGCTGGCCATTGGTGCATCGCCGGTTATGGCGCATGCTGTTGAGGAAGTTGAGGATATGGTGAACATCGCTTCAGCCTTAGTGATTAATATGGGAACCCTTAATTCGCAGTGGGTTGACGGGATGATTAAAGCCGGAAAAGCAGCTACAAAGAAAGGCATCCCGGTTATTTTCGATCCGGTTGGTGTTGGAGCAACTCCCTATCGAAACGAAGTTGCTGCACAGATTCTGGAACAGTGTAAGCCGACCGTTATTCGTGGAAATGCTTCTGAGATTATGGCTTTGGCCAAAGAGAATGTGGTTACCAAGGGAGTTGACAGCTCTGCGTCGAGCAATTCGGCTGTGGAAGCAGCAAAACGGCTGGCTACCGAAACAGGCGCGGTGGTTGTCATCAGTGGTCCCGAAGATTTTATTACCGATGGCGAGCTGGTGCTTTCAACCTTAAATGGTTCAACCATGATGGCCCGGGTAACCGGAATGGGATGCACAGCGACCGCTGTTCTTGGGGCATTTGCCGCGATTAATGCAAACGCTATTCAGGCAGCAAGCCATGCCATGGCGGTGATGGGAATTGCCGGTGAACTGGCTACGGCAAAATCGACCGGACCGGGAACCTTGCAGTTGAATTTCCTGGACCAGCTGTACACGCTTTCTGAAGCCGACATCAAACAGACGTTCAAATCATGAAAACATTCGATTTAAGCCTGTACCTGGTAACCGACCGAAGCTTGTCTCTAGGTCGCCCGTTGGAGTTTATTGTTGATGAAGCGGTGAAAGGTGGCGTTACCATGGTTCAGTTGCGCGAAAAGGATTGTGACTCCCGCGAATTCTACGAACTCGGTATTCGATTGAAAAGCTTGTTGGCACCCTTAAATATTCCCCTGATTATAAATGATCGACTGGATATTGCCCTGGCCATTGATGCTGATGGTTTACATGTCGGGCAGAGCGACTTGCCCTGGCAGGTAGCCCGGTCGATTCTCGGCAAGGACAAGATTCTCGGTCTTTCGGTGGAAACCATGGAACAGGCGAGAGAGGCCAATGCACTGGACGTGGATTACATCGGTATTTCGCCGGTATTTGCAACAGCAACCAAAACAGATACCTTTCAGCCTTTTGGTCTGGAGGGCTTAAAAGCCGCCTGTGCATTGTCGAAACACCCGACTGTTGCCATTGGCGGAATTAAGCAGGAGAATGCAGCTCAAATTATTGCACACGGGGCCAATGGAATTGCGGTTGTTTCAGCGATCTCAATGGCAGAGAACCCAATGAAAGCAGCAGAAGTGTTAAAACAAACGATTAAAAAAATATAGAGGATGAAGTGGAGTGATCAGGCTTGGGCGGACTGTGCGTCCGTTTATGGCGAAATTTTGACCTTACCCTTTTTGCAGGAACTCACGAACGGGAACCTGCCAAAGGAGAAGTTTCTGTTCTATTTGCAGCAAGATGCTTTTTACCTGGCTGAATACGGGAAAATACTGGCTGCCATCGCAGGCCGTTTGGAACGAAAGGAATGGCGGGAAGCTTTCCTTCATTTCTCAGCTGACACGGTTGCGGTAGAGCAAGCATTGCATCAGTTTTACCTGAAAGACTCCAAGGCAAAAGCAGAACCTTCGCCGACCTGCACGCTTTACACCGGGCATATGTTTCGGCAATTGGCTTGTGCCTCTGTTGAAGAAGCACTGGCTTCTGTTTTACCCTGCTTCTGGGTGTACAAGGAGGTTGGCGACTATATCCTGGCCAATCAAACGAAAGAGGAGAACCCTTACCAATCGTGGATTGATACCTATGGTGGCGATGAGTTTGCCAAAGCTGTCGCAAAAGCCCTGTTTATTTGCGATCAGTATGCTGAAAAATGTACACCGGAGCATCGAAACAGGATGACCCGGGCGTTCAAACTGTCCTTTAAAATGGAATGGATGTTTTGGCAAAGCGCTTACGAACAGGAGCAGTGGCCGGTCTGATTATTTTCCGCGATGCTCTATGCCCCAACTCTAAATCCGAATGACATGCATTATAAACGTGTTTTAAGTATTGCCGGAAGCGATCCAAGTGGTGGAGCCGGTATTCAGGCCGATTTAAAAACCATGTCGGCTTGCGGTTGTTTTGGCACAACAGCCATTACTGCAGTGGTCGATGAAAATACAGTCGGCGTCTTTGGTGTTCATCCCATTCCGGTTGACTTTGTTAAAGGGCAAATCAAATCGGTATTGGACGATATTGGCGCCGATGCCATTAAAATAGGGATGTTACACTCTTCGGAACTGATTCGTGGCATTAGGGAAACCCTGTTGCCTTACCAGATCCGAAATATTGTTCTTGACCCCGTTATGGTCGCAACCTCGGGTGATCCTTTGCTTCAGAAAGAGGCGATATCCACCCTTCAAAATGAATTGATACCCCTGGCACGCGTCATCACGCCCAATATTCCCGAAGCGGAGATCTTGTCGGGGCAGAAAATCGCTTACCAGGCCGATCTGAGAAAGGTGATAAAAAGCCTGACTTGCGGCGGCAAAGTTTCTGTCTTGTTGAAAGCCGGTCATTTAACGGAAGATGAGCTGACGGACATCTTTTACAATGTTGAAACCGATGAAATGTTGGAACTGAAGTCGAAACGCGTGAACACGAAGAACACCCACGGAACGGGTTGCACTTTTTCGTCGGCAGTCGCATCCTTTTTGGCGAGAGGACTGGAGTTGAATGATGCTGTCCGGGCAGCCAAAGAATACATCAACAAGGCCATTGTTGAAGGGGCGGCATACGAGATTGGGAAAGGACACGGGCCGGTGCATCATTTTCACCCGTTTTGGAAATAGGGCAGCAGTCTTCTGTGTTCATTCGCAGGCCCAACTGATGCTCCCGCTTTGTATTTATGCCTGTCCCTGCCATTCGGTGCCAATAAACCCGCGGCCGGCAAATCAGTCAACCTTTGGTTCGAATGGCTGTTTAGGGGAGGAAAGAAAGTGAATACATGAATCTTTTCAGAACAGCTGCATCCCGGTCCGAAAACCTGCTGCCCTTCGATGGGACGGTGGAATATTACGGTTGTGTCCTTTCGCCGGCCGATGCTAACGGCTTTTACGAACGCTTGCTACAAACCATTGACTGGAAAAATGATGAGGCAATCTTATTCGGCAAGAAGATCATCACCAAACGGAAAGTCGCCTGGTATGGCGATAAGCCGTTTCGCTACACCTACTCCAACACCAATAAGTTTGCGTTGCCATGGACCGATGATCTGCTGGCTTTAAAGCAGCTTTGCGAGCAGCAAAGCGGGGAGAGCTACAACTCTTGCTTGCTGAATTTATATCATGACGGGAGCGAGGGGATGGCCTGGCACAGCGACGGCGAAAAAGACCTGAAGCCCAACGGAGCCATTGCGTCTTTCACCTTGGGAGCCGAGCGCAGGTTTTCGTTTAAGCACAAACAAAGCAAAGAAACCCGCTCGCTACTTTTGGAGCACGGCAGCCTGCTGGTGATGAAAGACGAAACTCAAACCTACTGGCTACACCGTTTACCTCCCACCAAGACTATTCATACACCGCGGATTAATCTGACGTTCCGGACAATTACGGGGCAATAGACATGGTTGTATGCCGTGGCATTCCGAATACAATTGGCGGGACTGCACTTGAAGCGTACAAAAGAACTCACTTACACTGTTCCCCGGATACTGCTGTCCGTTTCTGCTTTATCGTTAAACAGTCCACCTGCCTCTGGTCAGAATGCGTCGTTCGCGCGTTCAAATGCATGACGATTTAGACTGAAATCGTCATGGCTTCAGCGTAAAGCGTAACGCAACATACTGAAATCGTCGTGGCTTCAGCGTAAAGCATAACGCTTTAGACTGAAACCGTAATGATTTCAGCGTAAAGAACAACGTAGCATGCTGAAGCCGTCATGGTTTCAACGTAAAGAATGACGCAATATGCTGAAACTGTCACGCTTTCATCCAAAAGAAAGGTGCAATTTGACGCTTTTGCGTGCGTGCACGAGTCATGTGTGATGGTTTTTGAAGCGCTTAAGCTACTATATGTCAATAGGTAAGGCTGATTTTGCGCGCCTGTGATGCTGACAACCTTCAACAGCTCCGATAAAAAAAGCCAGCCCGATAAAAGATCGAACTGGCTAATAAGTATGTATAAAAAGAAATGTATAGTATGTAAACTAAAAGCTTATTTGATTTGAAATTTAGCGCTCAGTTTAGCCGTCTTTGCATCGCCACCAACCATTACTTCATAGTCGCCGGGGAAGACTTTCCAGTCGCCACAGCTTTCATCCCATTTGGCCAAATCCCACACCGGAATCTCGAAACTGATGGTTTGCTCGCCACCGGCGGTAATTTCCTTTTTGGTGAATTGTTTCAGTTCTTTCACCGGCATGCGGTCCGCAGAGGGGTAGCTGATAAATACCGGAACAACCTCTTTGGCATCCATCTCGCCGGTATTTTTCACGGTAACCGAAAGGCTGATTTTATCGCCTGTCTTATACTTTTTAGCCGGCGCTTGTTTCCAGGTATAGTCGAAGGTTACGTAACTTAAGCCGTAAGCAAAAGGGTACTGTACTTCGCCGTCGAAATAACGGTAAGTGCGTCCCTGCATGTCGTAGCTTTCGTAGTCGGGCAGCTGGTCGAACGATTTGTAGAAAGTAATTGGCAAGCGACCTGAAGGAGCTACCTGCCCAAAGACGATATCGGCCAACGCGTTTCCGCCTTGTTCGCCCGGATACCAGGAGAAGATCACCGCATCAGAGTTGGCTTGAATTTCCGATAGGTCGACCGCGCTGCCGCCGGTAACCACCGTAATGATTGGGCGGTCGTGAGAAGCACGCAGCTTTTTCAGAAAAGCGATGTGTGCTGGAGGAATGTTCAGGTCTTTTTTATCGCCGCCGTGTTCGGCTAAAAAGGCGTCGCCTTCTTCACCTTCGCGAACCGGTGTTAGGCCGATGACAACAATCGTTACATCGCTCATGCCCGAGGCCCAAACTCCTCCGAAGTGAACCGTGTCGGTATCGTTACAGCCCAAGTCATACTGAACAGCTACGGCAGGACCGGCAGCTTTAGAGATCCCTTCGGCAAAGGTGACCAGCTCGGACGATATTCCGTGGTAGTTGGCCAGCAAAGCATCCAGACTTCCGGAGTTTGCACCAGTTACCAATATGCTCTTATAGTCTTCAATGTGAAGTGGAAGCAGGTTATTGTCGTTCTTGATTAAGACCATGCTCTCTTCGGCTGCTTCGCGCGAAAGCGCTACATGTCCGGTTGAGTGTACTTCGGCAGCACCCAAATTATAGAAAGGGCTATCCTCCTGCGGATCGTAGAAACCCAGTTTAAATTGTGTTTTCAGGTTTGGCGCCAGCGCTTTGTCAACGTCGGCTTCGGTAATTAGTCCTTGCTCGATGGCCTTCATGGCATCATCCTGAAGCATGTTGGAGCAATCAAGGTTAATGCCTTCTTTGATTGCTTCGGCAGTCACGACAACCGAATTTGGGCGTACTTTGTGGCGCAGCCAGATATCTTCGAGTGCCCAGCAGTCGGTCACGACGTGTCCCTTAAAGCCCCACTCATCTTTCAGTGTTTTCTGGAGCAGGTACGGACTCAAACAGGCCGGTTCACCATTCAGGCGGTTGTAGCCACACATCACTGATTCTACACCGGCGTCGACCATGGCTTTGAAGGCCACAAGGTAAGTTTCGTGTAAGTCTTTTTCATCCACCACAGCATTGAAGGTGTGCCGGTTGTACTCGGGACCGCTGTGGGCAGCAAAGTGTTTGGCACAGGCCGATGCTTTCAGGTAGTTGGGATCGTCGCCCTGAATACCTTTGATGAAAGCGACACCCATGCGCGAGGTCAGGTACGGATCTTCGCCATAGGTTTCCTGTCCGCGTCCCCAGCGAGGATCGCGGAAGATGTTGACATTGGGCGACCAAAAGGTCAATCCCATATACTGTTCGCGGTTGCCACGGGCAACAGCCAGGTTGTATTTGGCACGTGCTTCGGTTGAAATGGCATCAGCAACCTGGTTGATTAACTGATCGTCGAAGGTGGCAGCCATGGCAATCGCCTGCGGAAACACAGTAGCTTCGCCGGCACGGGCAACACCATGCAGGGCTTCATTCCACCAGTTGTAGCGGTGTACACCCAGGCGTTCCACTCCTTGGTTGTCGAAACCTAACAGCTCAATTTTTTCTTCCAGGGTCAATTGCTTTAGCAAAGCCGCTACACGCTCATCGACTCCCAGCTTTGTGTCGCGGAAGTTCTCGTTTTGCGCCATTAGCTGGCCGGCAAAGAGACTGAGTCCCGTGACGAAAAGAAATATTCGGAGAATTGTTCTCATGTTTACAGATGAATTTAAAATGAATCTTGAAATCATCCCGTAAAAATGTGATGCCGGAACAAGTCCGGCGAATCACATTTTCGGAATAAATGGCTTAGGTTATTGCCTTTACTATTAGAGTACAGTCACCCGTTTGGCGAGCTGATCTTTTTCGAACCGGTTTTTAAAGAGGGCGGCAGCCCCAACGACAGCAATGTCGTCCAGTTCGGTTTTTAAAACGACGAAATGTTCGGTCACTTTCTTATACGGGAATGTTTTCACTGATTCCCACATGGCGTCTTGCCAAAACTCGTAGGAGTTGCTGACAGAACCACCAATGATCACGGCTTGCGGTGCCAGCATGAAGATGCTGGTCTTGATCAGGTTGCCGATATGTCCACCTAGTTCGGCAAACAGTTTCAAGGCTTCCGGATCATTTTGTTTGGCTTTCTCGTAGGTTGCTACACCATCGGTATTGTTCAACATTTTGAAGAATTTACCGCTGCAGTATGTTTCAAAGTCGGCGTCGCGATAGGGGAGTCCGCCTACTTCACCGGCTCCGGCTACTTCGCCCGAGTACAGGTACCCGTCGATAATAATTCCGGCACCAACACCGGTTCCCAGGGCCAGGCAAACGACATTGCTGTAAGGTTTCCCTTCACCGTACATTTTCACACCGATGGCAAAGCAATTGGCATCGTTGGTAATGTATACCGGCTTTTTGAAGTGTTTTTCCAGGTAGCTTTTCAGGTGTACTTCTTTCCACGAAGGAATGTTGGTCACCGAAAAAATAACGCCTTCTTTTTCATCGATTAGTCCGGGTGCTCCAATGCCTATTCCTACCGCTTCCTGATGTCCGGGGAGTGTTTCAATCCCCTTGACAATTTGCTCCATCACTTCTTCCTGCGTTCCTTCGGCAGGCGTGTCCAGTTTGACGAATTGCTCAATCTTCCCGTCAACTAAAATCCCAATGCTGATTTTAGTTCCTCCGATATCAATTCCTACTATTTTTTCCGTCGACATGCGTTAATTTTTTTAGTCTGTAATGCTTTTTTTAGTTGGCAGATCCCATTTCAAGTACCAATTCTCCTCCGGCCATAATATCCTGATAGTCGATGAATGCTTTGGTGTAAGGTTCGCCGTTTAAGGTTTTCGATTTGATGTATATATTTTCAGGGCTGTTGTTAAGCGCTTTAATGGTGAAGGTTTTTCCTTCGGGAAGGTTGATGACAGCTTCATCCAAATCGGGGCTGCCAAACACAAACTGACCACCGGCAGGGTTTACCTGGTAGAAGCCCATGGCTGACAATACGTACCAGGCCGACATTTGACCAACATCTTCATTTCCGATTAAGCCATCGGGTTTGGTGGTGTAAAATTCAGACATGATTTTACGAACCAGTTTGGCTGTTTTATCGGGTTGACCTTCCAGGGCGTAGAGGTAAGCAATGTGGTGGCTGGGCTCGTTGCCGTGTGCATACTGACCAATCAGTCCGGTAATGTCGTTCGAGGCATGGTCTCCCATATCACCTTCGGCAACGAAGAACTCATCCAGTTTCGCCAGGAACTTGTCTTTGCCACCCATTGTTTCAACCAGGCCGGGAACATCTTGCGGAGCTAACCAGGTATATTGCCAGGAGTTTCCTTCACAGAAGTCGTCGGCACGGTGTGTCGCACGAAACGGGTCGAAAGGAGTCCGCCATTCGGTATCCGATACACGACCGCGCATGTGACCAACTGAAGGATCGTAATAGTTTTTGTAGTTTTCACCGCGACTTTTGAAATACTCCGCATCGTCGCTCATCCCCATTTTTTCAGACATAAGCGCAATGCTTCCGTCGGCGATGGCGTATTCCAAGCCTTTGGCTACTGTTTCAACATCGCTGTTGGCCGGCATATAGCCGTATTTCTTCAACAGGTCGAGGCCGCGGCCATCGCCCATTGCCGTTCCTTTTACAGCTTCGTAAGCTTTATCGGCATCAAAACCATTGAAGCCTTTCAGGTATGCGTCTACAACGACCGGAATGGCAGGATAACCAACCATACAATAGGTTTCGTTTCCAACCAGATGCCAGACAGGCAGTTCGCCTTGCTGTTCGTAAATGTGCAACATGGTGTTCACAAAGTCATTCACCCGATCGGGGTGGATGATTGTCGACAGCGGGTGGTTGGCCCGGTAAGTATCCCACAGCGAGAAGGTGGTATAGTTTGTAAAGCTTTTGTCGTTGTATGTTTTACCGTCAGCACCGCGGTAATCGCCGTTCACATCCTGAAAAACCGATGGGGCAATCATGGTGTGATAGAGCGCGGTGTAGAACTTGGTCAGCACGTCAGGGGTGCTTGATTTGGCATTCACTTTAGCCAGCTCTGCATTCCACTTTGCATCTGCTGTTTTAACGGCCTCGTCGAAGTTCCATTCCGGCGCTTCCGCTTGCAGGTTTTCAATGGCGTTATCGGTGCTTACCGGCGAAATAGCCACTTTAGCCAGGATTTGTCCGTCAGCCAATGAACCGAAATCCAAATCAGCGTTCAGCTTTTCAGTTGTATTTTTTATGACTTCCTGATTGTCGCTGTAAAAGGTCAGGCCTTTTAATGGTTGGGAGAATACGGCCGCAAAATAAATGCGTTGATCTTTAGCCCATCCTTCCGACATACGATAGCCAATCAGAACACTGTCATTCACTTGTTCCAGGTGGCCTTCAACCGGTTTATCCCAGCCAATACCGCGTTCCAGGTTGATCAGCACATGCGCGTCAGCGTTTGGTTGAAAAGAATAGCGATGGTAGCCGACACGCTCGGTAGCGGTCAACTCAGCTTTCACCTTGTAACGGTCGATATTGACGGCATAGTAACCGGGTTTAACCGTTTCGTCAGCATGTTTGTACTTGGCCAGGTAGCCATCTTCCGGTTTTTCGGGCGATCCAAGTGCGATCTTGTATTCACCCGTTACCGGCATAAACACGATATCTCCCAAATCGCCAATCCCGGTACCACTCAGGTGGGTGTGCGAAAAACCAATCAAGGTTGAATCGGAGTAATGATAGCCGGAACACCAGTCCCAACCTTGTGTAATATTAGCCGGTCCCAATTGGACAGCCCCAAACGGTACGTTTGCTCCAAGAAATACATGACCGTGAAAGCCTGTACCAATATAAGGATCGACATATTTTGTCAGCGAGACTTGCTCTTGTTCCGAGCTACCCGGTGTTTTGGTGCCGCATGATGCGAAAACAGCAATCGAACAGGCCGCCAAAATCAAATTTTTAAATGAGTTATGCATAGGATATATCTTGTGTTTCAGTTTAATATCGAATCAAAATTTCTTAACAACGGCCAATACCTCGTCGGTGACATCGCCGAATAGCGAGACACCACCGGCACCATTATTGAGCGCATAGTCGATTCCGGACTCCAGCTCTGCCATATCTTTGAAGTTAGGTAAAAACAGGCCTGAATAGATGGGGAAACGATCGCAAAGGAAATGAACGCCTTCTTTAACGGCATCACCAATCCAGCTCACTTGTTCCTGGTAAAAGCCGTGATAAATCATCGGGCAAACGCCGTCGAGGTTCCAGTTTGTCCAGTCCTGACGCACATTGCGGCGAGCGACTTCCGGGGTAGGGAATACCGCTGCTGTAATCTTTTTGTTGTGCTGATGTGCAATTTCTGCCAGTTGGTTTACCACGTTAGTGATCCGATCGTAACGGTAGTTTCTCCACGAAAGGCTTGCGTCCGGATATTGCAATTCCAGTGGGTCAATCCCATGCTCGGCCTGAAAATTATGACGACAGGTTTCGCAGTAGCAGAAGTCGTATTCCGGTAATTCCTGTTGCTGAACAATGTTGTAGTTTTTCCACAAATCCAGTGGCAAAATCACGTCGCAATAACGAACATAGTCCAGGTGGATCCCGTCGACGTAATCTTTATCCAGAATTTCAGTCACCCGTTCTCTCAGGTAATTTTGTGTCTCCGGTTTCGAGGGACACAGCCAGCGATAATAATCGACATAAGGCGGATTCGTAGCACATGACTGCCCGCTGCGACTCACGGCAAACCAATCGGGATGATTTTCGCGCAATTTTTTTTCGCCACGGTTCATCGTCCACATCCAGCGGTGTGTTTCCAGCCCGGCTTTCTTGGCAATACGAAAGTGCTTTTCGCTGTCGTTTTCGAAGAACATGCCCCGAATGCCTGCTGCATAATATTTTTCGTATTTTTCCTGAAGAGACTTTTCATCGTCTTTGACATTGGGATTTTCCCAAACCCAGTGTTTGTATCCCGATTTGGTGTTTTTCTGATCATTGGATGCTGTGGTACAACTCGTAGCTGCTACGAGTCCGGCTCCGGCCAATAAACTTGTTTTTAAAAAATCTCTTTTGTTCATACGTCTTTATTTTTGAATGGCATGAATGTATCCGTCATTATTAACCGCATAAGCTTGTCCGTCGGGCGCTGTTACCAATATGGTAAATTGGTATGGTGTAGCCGACAATTTGAGCTTAAATGTTTGACCGTTGCGAACAAGTGAATCTGGGATTCCCAGTTCGTCAAGGGTTTGGGCGTATTTTTTATGTTGAGATTGATAGGCTTGTTGTTTGTAGAAAACCAGCCAGCAGCAATCGCGTAATTGTTGATCGGCAGGGGCACTGAAAGCAACCGGTCTTTCGCCTACTTTATTGGTCGAGAACTGAAGCAGCCCGTAACGTTCGGGAGCATGCATGCTAATGATACCCGGTGCACTCCATACCCAGTTGTATTCGGGGAAGGATTTGCCGGTAGCCGGGTTAATTTTTTTCGTGTATTGACCGTCCTTGGCTTCAGTTTGCCAATTCACCCGCGAAAAGTTGATGCGCCATTGTTCGCCGTTTTTCGGTGGAAAAGCATCGCCCCACATGCTGAGATCGGCAAAGGGGATTTTTAGCTCAACAGTCCATTTGTTGTCAGTGTCGGTTGGTTCATTCAAGCTTCCGTCGATAGAAACAGCACTTTCGAAATCCAATGAATTGTAGCTAATCAGTGCTTTTCCGCTTGAACGGTATGATTTTGGTAAAAACAGATCGAAGAGGGTGTTTTGTGCGTTGACCTCGTACTCGAAATAGTTCAGCCCATCGCCATCGGGATCGACGAACAGTTCGAAATCGTTTTCGTGGAAAACAACCAGGTCTCGTTGTTGGTAATAAGCCCAAATATCAGGTTCTTCCATCTCGGCCAGAATGTAAAGGTTTTGCTCATCCCACAGCATTTTTAGTCTTGTTCGGTAAAGTGGCTTGGGTTTGCGGTTTCCTTCAATGTCTACAAAATCATCCGACCATTCGGCCTTGGCCCACGATGCCTCGTTGGGTACGCCATCAATCTGAATTGAATCGTCAAGCTGGTACGCAACGTAGTTTTCGACCGGCAAAAATAAATGCCCGAATTCACTCCAGGGCGATTGGGCCAAACAAGTGTTTGCCCAAAACGCCAGAGTTATTATTGTAGTATATGAAAGAATCTTATTCATCTTGTTCTTTTTTTAGTCCTGCTCCAAAGTCTCCAAAACAGGTTGATCGGTAAACGTGATTTCCGTTAGTGCTTTTTCATTCAACTGTTCGAACAGCACAATTTTATTCTCCCCTTTTTTCAGCCAGCAGCCGGGAACATACAAGGTTTGCTGTGGGCCAACTTTCCAGTAGCGGCCGATGTTGTGTCCGTTTACAAATACGATCCCTTTGCCCCATTTACTCATGTCGAGGAATGTATCGGCTGTTTTATTGAGTTTGAATGTTGCTTCGTAAATCACCGGACGACCATCTTTCACGGAGCCGGCTTTCACTTCCGGACTTTGATCCATTGGCATCCGGTACATTTCCCAGCCACCGGTAATCTCAAAGTCGTTCAGCAGAACGGGGGAGATGATGCCTTTTTTATTGTGAACGATTTCGGCGCCATAATTGATTCGTCCCATGTTTTCGACCAGAATTTCCAGCATCCCGTTAAACGGAATGGTAACCGGTAATTCGTAGGTGTTGAAAACCCGGTTCAGTTCGCCGATTTTTTTGCCATTGACGTAAACAACGGCATAGTCGCGCAGGCCTTCAATCTTTAAGTTGCCCGAAACAGGTTGTGTGAAGCGTTTGCGATAAAGCATATAACCGGATCCCTGACCAATTTGCTCGAACGTTTGTGGTTCGTCAGCGACTACCGGTTTTTGTTTTTTCAACCAGCTTAATACGTCCATTTTGGCTGTGATGTCTTGCGCGGGATAAGCGATGACCGGGATCTGTTTGGGGATTTCCGGAAGTTTTGTTGTTGCGTGTTCCTGCATTACTTCGCGAATGGCCATGTATTTTGGCGTTGCCCAACCTGCTTCAGAGATTGGTGCGTCGTAGTCGTAGCTGGTAATATCAGGTTGAATGTCGTGTTCTTCGTTGTAGTTGGCACCCGAGGTAAATCCGAAGTTGGTACCGCCGTGAACCATATAAAAGTTAAAGCTCACCCCGTTGTCGAGATAGGTTTTTGTTTGCTTGGCAATGTCCTCAGCCCCGATGGTCACAAAAGGTTCAGCCCAATGGTCTAACCAACCGGGGTAGAACTCGGCAACCATATATGGCCCCTGGTTATTGTGGTATTGATCGACTGCCTTTTTCAGGTTGTTCACATTGCCTTCGCCATTGGCAGTAGGCAAAACGCCATCGATGGCACCACCATCAAACAACCATGTGCCGTCGGAGGTGAAGAACGGCTCCTGAAAACCGATTTCTTTCAGCATACCGTAAATTGCATTTCTGTAAGCATGGTGGTCTTCTGGCTTTATATCCGTTCTTTGAGAAACATAAGAGCCAAACTCGTTTTCAACCTGAGTCATGATAATCGGGCCGCCTTGACTGGCAAACAGGCCATCAATCTCGGCATGGAGATGTTGCAGGTAGTTCTGGCAAGAATCCAAAAACGCCTCATTATTGGTGCGAATTTCCAGTTCCGGATTATTTTGCAACCACCACGGATAGCCGCCAAATTCCCACTCGGCGCAAACGTAGGGGCCGGGGCGAAGAATGACGTACATACCTTCTTCGCCGGCAGTTTTAATGTATTCTGCTAAATCTTTGTTACCGGTTTTAAAATCCCAAACACCGGGAGCTGTTTCGTGGTAGTTCCAAAAAACACAAGTTGCCACAGTGTTCAAGCCCATCGCTTTCATCATTTGGAACCGATGGCGCCAGTATTCCTTCGGAATGCGCGTGTAGTGCATTTCTCCAGAGTGAATCTGGATCACTTTGTCATCCTGACGGAATTCGCCATCAGAGATGGAGAACCCTTTGGACTGAGCAATGCCGCCCAAAGGCAGCATGCTTGTGAGAAAAATTATCAGTGAAAATAGTTGTTGTCTCATCTTGGCGTTTTAAATCATTGGTCAATCCGTCAACTTAAAAAAGGCTTACGGTTGAAACTACCGGACAAGCTTTGCTGTCTTCGATCGTGATCTTGACTTTTGAAGTTGTGATCGGATCAACTTGCAGAATGCGTCTGTACCCGATTGTTGTTCCATTAGCGATCTCTTTCCACTGGCCGTTTTCAAAGGCTTCAACTTTGAAGGTTTTCACCCGTTGGCCCAATTGAATGTATTCTTCCAATTGCACAAAATGAATTTCTTTGGCATCGCCCAGGTCGATTTCAAGGCTGGCAGCTGTTGTTGCATCATTGGTCGCCCAATAGGTGTTTTTATTACCATCAACCAGGTTGGCTGCTGCATATTCTGCTGCGTCTCCACGAGTTTCTGATGCTGTTGCACTGGCACCTTTTGCCAAATCGTTACCAAATCGCTCTTCGATGAGCTTATGGAAGCCTTGCAATGATGCAACATCATTTTCGTGGAACAAACCTCTGCGATCCGGAGGGATATTAAGCAACATGGTTGATCCGCGTCCAACAGATTCCATGTATAATTTGAACAGAACTTCCGGCGATTTTACTTTATCGTCTTCCGATTGGTGGTAGAACCATCCGGGGCGAATCGAAGTGTTTACTTCAGCGGGGCACCATTCTTTACCGTCGATAGAACCTGTTCCCAACAAATCTTCAATGCCAGATTTTCCGGCATATAAGGTATCAGTTGTGATCGTATTCCAGTTGGTTGCATTTACGTGGCCTTGCTCGTTTCCTACCCATCGCAAATCAGGACCACCGTCGCTGAAGAATAAAACTTCAGGCTGAATTTCGTGTACCATTTTCAAAGTCGTTGGCCAGTCGTAATAAGTTTGGCGTTCAATTTTGCGCATTTCGTTTGCACCGCCGTAGTATCCGTCACCACCATTAGCACCGTCGAACCACATTTCGAATACAGGTCCGTAGTTGTTGAATAATTCCTTCAGTTGGTTGCGGTAGTATTCCACATAAGACGCCTCACCATAGTCAGCACGGTTTCTGTCCCAGGGAGACATGTAAACACCGAATTTCAATCCGAATTTGTGACAGGCGTCCGATACTGCTTTTACGATGTCGCCTTTGCCGTCCTCGAACGGGCTTTCAGCAATGTCGTGATCAGTATATTCACTTGGCCACAGGCAGAAGCCATCGTGGTGTTTGCAAGTTAGAATCACGCCTTTGAAACCAGCATCTTTCAACACCGAAACCCATTGCTCCGCGTCAAAGTTTGTCGGATTGAAAAGAGCGGGCGATTCGTCTCCGAAGCCCCATTCTTTATCGGTATAGGTGTTGATGGTGAAATGGATGAACGCATTCATTTCCATTTCGTGCCAGGCCATTTGGCGAGCATCCGGGACCGGTCCAATGGCTGCCGGAGCAGGAACTTTTGTTTGGCACGAGCTGATTGCCAGTGCTACAAGTAAAATGCTGAAGCTATATCGAATTATTTTTTTCATGGTTCTCTGTTTTTGTTTTAATTGCCTGTTGTGAATTCAAAACTCAAGGCCGGGTAATTTTGATGGGCAGAACGGAATGATTTCGGAATGCTGATAACTACTTCATCATTCACGATTTTCCATTTTACTTGTTTGTTAGCCGAAAGCAAAGTCATTTTACTTCCTTTAGCCGGGATGTTACCTTTCCACTTCACTGTTGCAGGTACTTCCGATTTTTCGTCGATACAGGCAATGGCGTAAGTTGTTTTAGCGTCCTTGCTTGCGGTGAAATACACGCTGCCATCCTCGTAAACCGGCGTGATACGGGTATTATAGATTGCCTGTCCGTTGGCATCCATCCAGCTACCAATTTCTTCCATCAGCTTAACGGCTTCCGGATCGAGAGTTCCGTCAGGTTTTGGCCCAACACCAAGAAGCAGGGCGCCGCCTTTGGCAACAATCTCCGCTAAATCGTGCACTACGGTTGCCGGAGTTTTGTAGTGCTCGTTTGGAACATAGCCCCAGTTGTTTCCGAGTGTGATACAGCTTTCCCAAGGGTAGGGAAGTTGCTTTTCGGGAATGGCACGTTCTGGTGTTTGATAGTTCTCATAAGGACCGTGAACAGTACGGTCAACAATCAGCAAGCCGGGTTGTGCTTCGCGAGCCATGGTTGCGATCTTAGGCATATCAATTTGTTGATCCCAATCCGGGATTGGTGCCCCCCACGACAATACTTCTTCATTTACCGTTTCGCGCGGACGAACCCAGCCACCATCAAGCCACAAAATGTCAACTTTGCCATAGTCGTTCATCAGCTCACTGATTTGGTTATAGGTGAAGCTTTTGTATTGATCCCAACGTTCGGGAAATTTGCGAATGTCGTAGTTGACGTTTCGGTTTGGAGTGGCATATTTGTCCCACCAGAAATCCTGGTTGTGCCAGTCGGGCTTTGAATAATAAGCACCGATCCAGAATCCTTTGTTGCGGAAAGCGTCGAAAATATATTTCGTAACATTTGCTTTCGGATTACTGGCAAAGGGGCCGTTTGTGATTTTATAGTCTGTTTGTTGTGTGTCGAACATGTTGAAGCCGTCGTGGTGCTTCGTGGTGAATACCAGGTATTTCATGCCGGCATCGTCGGCTGCTTGCGCCCATTGTTCCGGATTGAAGTTAACCGGATTGAACTCGTCTTTTAGTCCCCAGTACCACTGTTTGAATTCGTTGTAAGTCATGCTGTCGGGGCGGTTAATCCAATCCTCCGAGCAAAGCTCCCACGATTCGATGATTCCGGGAACAGCATAAAGTCCCCAATGAATAATCATTCCGAATTTCAGATCCTGCCATTGATCCAGTTTCTTCAAAACTTTGGCATCAGTTGGCCAATCATATTCGTGTGATTGCGGATGGATACCTTGTTCCTGCGCAATTGTCACAGTAATTGTACTAATGAGAATCAGAAAAGTGGTAAGAATCTTATGCATGGTATAAAATGTTTTTTAATACTCGAATTTTGGAACCCTCTGAAATGTTATCACTTAAACATCTTTTACAAATATAGTGTTTGCGCACACATATTCGAACTTTATTTTAGAATCAATATTAATAAATTTCAGGATTTGTTTTATTTTAGTTTTATAAGTACTTGTAGTATAGTGGTTATGGCTTTGTTTGTTTTTGTGTTAAGAAAAAATGTTTGCGTTAACTTTCAGGTTGAATCACGCCTAATGTATGCTGTCTTTTTTTTAGATATCCTTTGATGTAAGTGATTATGCGACTTCAAGTCTGTTTTTGTGCTTATAAATGATAATTGGGTGGTTGCACGTGTTTTATGATTGGTTTACGTGAGTTTCTTGCTTGTTTTTGTTTGTGGGGCGAAGTGCTTTTGCTGTTCAGGTAACTGGAGGAGAGTTTTGATTGCACGGCCAGGTCTGGTATTTGCGTGGATTAGCTAAGGTATTAATAGATATATACGCTGATTTTGTAATCGTAGTAACAGCGTGCTCCGGTTTTAGGAGCTTAGACTGAGATTTTTTGTTTTGCGATAGGGGATTTTATTTAGTTCTCCGTAATAGTATAATGGAATGGTGTCCAAAAGAAGAATTAATTAATCCAGGTGTATCTAAAATACCATTGCAGTTATGGTTGAGTTAATTTGATTGTGTGCGGACACTATTTCTGTGTTAAATTTTGTGTGTGCGGACACAATATTTTCAAATATTGGATATTTTGAAGAAAAAATACCGTAGTTTTGATGGAATCTAAATAATAATTACTCCCTTGATCAAGGGACCAAAACAATAATAGATATGAATAACAGCCTAAGTTACATTGAGAAATCAGTTGAGAAGTTTCCGATTAACATTCTGGATAATCAATTGGTTGGCGCAAAAATTATGGCCGGAATTATTGCCGGAATAATTAAACAAAAACAAGCTGAAGGGAAAATGGCTGTATTGGGATTGGCAACAGGTTCATCCCCGATCAAGATTTACCAGGAGCTTGTTCGTATGCACAAGGAAGAAGGTTTAAGTTTTAAGAATGTTGTTACATTCAACTTGGACGAATATTTCCCGATGACTCCGGAAAGCGAGCAGAGCTACGTTTATTTCATGCACAAACATTTGTTTAACCACATTGATATATTACCGGAGAATGTACATATCCCGGATGGGGCGCTGAAAATAGAGGATGTTTCTTCTTTCTGTGCTTCGTACGAAGCCAAAATTGAAGAAGTGGGCGGAATTGATATTCAGGTATTGGGCATTGGTCGTTCAGGTCATATCGGATTTAACGAGCCCGGATCAACGGTGAATTCAACAACCCGATTGGTGAAGTTGGATTCCATTACAATTACGGATGCCATTAAAGATTTTGGTGATGAAAAATCAGTTCCACACCGTGCGATTACAATGGGTGTTGGTACTATTCTGAAGGCTCGTAAAATTATTTTAGCCGGTTGGGGGAAATCAAAATCTCCGATTTTGAAGCGAATGATTGAAGGACCGGTAACGCCGGATGTACCTGCTTCGTTTTTACAATTGCACAACGATGTAACCGTTTATTTAGATGATGCAGCGACAACTGATTTCACACGTTCAAGAGCGCCTTGGTTGGTTGGTGTCGTTGACTGGACTCCACGAATGGTAAAAAGAGCCGTTGTTTGGTTGAGCCAAAAATTAGACAAACCAATTTTGAAATTGACAGATAGTGACTATAAGAGTCAGGGGTTACGCGATCTGTTGGTTGAATACGGAGGCGCTTACGATTTAAATATTAAAATCTTTAGTCAACTGCGCGATACTATTACCGGTTGGCCGGGAGGTAAACCAGGTTCTGCTGATAAAAATCGTCCGGAACGTCCGGAACCGGCAATTAAGCGTTCTATTGTTTTTAGTCCGCACCCGGATGATGATGTGATTTCGATGGGCGGAACTCTGATTCGTCTGGCTGATCAGGGACACGATGTTCATGTTGCTTACCAAACATCAGGAAATATTGCCGTGTTTGACGATGATGCACTCCGTTACTCGCAGTTTGTGGTTGATTTGATTAAAAATCAAAATCTGGACTGCCCGGAGTTGGTCAAAGCGAACGCTGATTTAAGAGAATTCCTGGAAACTAAAAAAGCTGGTCAGGTAGACTTACCTTATGTCAAAGCAGTAAAAGGGTTGATTCGTGTTGGAGAAGCAGCTGCCGGATGTCGTTACAGTGGTGTGAAAGAAGAGAATGTTCACTTCCTGAATTTGCCATTCTATGAAACCGGACAGGTGGAGAAAAGCCCTGCATCAGACGCTGATTTGAAAATCGTGATCGATCTGTTACGCAAGATTCAGCCGCATCAGATTTTTGCAGCGGGCGACCTGCAGGACCCACACGGAACACACGAAGTTTGTTTGCAGATTATCTTCCAGGCTATTCGTCAAATGCGTGCAGAAGGCGACAAGTGGCTGGATGATTGTTACATGTGGTTGTACCGTGGCGCTTGGCAAGAATGGGATGTTGAAGATATTGAAATGGCTGTTCCGATTAGCCCCGATGAGTTGGGCCGCAAACGAAAAGCGATCTTCAAACACCAGTCTCAGAAAGACGAACCTGTTTTCCCGGGTGAAGACAAACGCGAATTCTGGCAACGTGCTGAAGAACGTAACCGGACAACAGCTGAAATTTACGACCAATTGGGATTGACCGAATATGAGGCGATCGAAGCGTTCGTGCGCTATCCGTTCGATGATGAAGAATCATTCCTGAAATAAGCCGTAGACAACCAGAAAACAATTATTCAATTTTCAGAAAACCTCAATAATGAAGATACACTCCGTCTTTCTTCTGTTTGCGCTATTGTCTTTGGCTGCTTGTCAGCCATCGGCAACCAAGCAACCGGAAGTGAAAATAATTCCCAAGCCGGTCTCCCTGACTGAAAGTAGCAAAAGTCTGCTGATTAATAAGGGTGTTCAGGTGTCAGGTACTGACGCTGATTTAGCTTTTTCGGTTGATTATTTGAAACAGCAGATGCAGATTTTGCCTCAAGCTGATTTCCTGAAAGAACAGGAATCAGGTGTGGTCGTTGTGCTTAACCTCGATAATTCGATTGAACAGGATGAAGCTTACAAGCTGGAAATCGGTGATCAGATTCGCTTGAGCGGGAAAACGAAAAACGGAGTGATTCATGGCATACAGAGTTTACTTCAGATATTACAACAAGGCAAAGAAACAGCTGGGGGATTAGAAATTCCTCAGCTGTCAATCTCCGACTATCCACGATTTGCCTACCGGGGCATGCATTTGGATGTGAGCCGTCACTTTTTCGGTGTCGATTTTGTGAAAAAGTATATCGACCTGATAGCCATGCACAAAATGAATACGTTCCACTGGCATTTAACGGACGACCAGGGATGGCGGATTGAGATCAAGAAATACCCCAACTTAACAGCAGTGGGAGCGTGGCGCGTTGACCAGGAAGATAAACCCTGGAACGAACGTCCGCCGATAAAGAATGAGAAAGCCACCTATGGCGGTTTCTATACACAGAAACAAATCAAAGATGTTGTGGCCTATGCGGAAGAACGGGGAATTACGATCATCCCTGAACTTGATATTCCCGGTCACTCCGCTGCTGCAATTACAGCTTACCCGGAACTTTCGTGCCGGGATGCGAATATCGTTGTTGCTTCGGGCGGAAAAGCTGAGATTAGCATCGTTTGTGGCGGTAAAGATTCTGTGATCGAATTTTATAAAAATGTGCTCACCGAAGTGATAGACTTGTTTCCATCGAAGTACATTCACATTGGTGGCGACGAAGCATGGAAAGCAGAGTGGGAGAAGTGCCCGCTGTGTCAGAAACGCATTAAAGAAAAAGATTTAAAGGATGAGCACGGGCTGCAAAGTTATTTTATTCAGCAAATGGATGATTTCCTGGTTTCGAAAGGCCGGGCGATGATTGGCTGGGATGAGATATTGGAAGGTGGGCTGGCCGAAAATGCGACGGTGATGTCGTGGCGTGGTGAGTCGGGTGGAATCAAATCAGCCCAAATGGGACACGATGTGATTATGACTCCGGTTGATTATTGCTACTTCGATTATTACCAAAACCCCGATAAAGATTTAGAGCCATTAGCATTTAACGGCCTGATCACCCTGAGTAAAGTATACAACTACGAGCCTATTCCATCCGAGTTAACTGCCGAAGAAGGTAAGTATGTGTTGGGTGCACAAGGAAATATGTGGTCGGAATGGATGCCAACCGGAGAGATAGCGGAGTACCGCGCATTGCCTCGTATGACAGCGCTGAGCGAAGTATTGTGGTCGCCAAAGGAATCGCGCAACGAAGCTGATTTTATCAGTCGTTTGGAACCGTTCCTCAGCTGGTTGACTGTTACCGGATACAATTTCCATATCCCGACTCCCCAGGGAATTTTCAGTAAAATGATTTTCATGGATTCGGCCAAAGTTGATCTAACCAATCTTTGGTCGTTCGCAACGATGCATTATACGCTTGACGGCAGTGAGCCAACTACAGCATCTCCGGTTTACACCGAGCCTCTCAGCGTTTCTTCAACAACAACATTGAAAGCTGCCATTTTCATGAAAGATGGTCGCCATGGACCCGTAAAAACAGCTTTGTTCGAAAAAGCAGACCCGATCAACGCGTTCGACGTTGACACGACGAAACTGGAGCCGGGTTTGAACTATGCATATTACGAAAAATCGATTAGCCGGGTAGGACAGATGAACGATTTGAACCCTGAAAGTACAGGTGTCTTAAGTCAAATTGAATTCCCGCAAGAAGCGCGTGAAGGACTCTTCGCCCTGTCTCTGTCCGGATATTTTTACGCACCTCAAACGACCGTTTATACATTTGCGTTAACATCTGACGACGGAAGCCAGCTTTTCCTGGCCGATAGTTTGATCGTTGATCACGACGGTTACCACGGGCCAACAATCAAATACGGTCAAATCGCTTTGAAGAAAGGATATTACCCAATTTATGTTGGGTATTTCGACGGCGGTGGTGGATACTCGCTCGACCTCGAAGTTAAACAAGGCGATGGTGAAATGAGTAAATTATCTGAAGAACTCGTAAAACATTAATCGAACCAAAAAATGAATATTAGAAACTCGATCATATTAGCTCTTTTTGTTCTGATTAGTATTTCTTGTAGCTACAAGGATCAATTGATCAGCAACCCGGAGCAATTAAAAGATATTAATCACATGTTGGATGTTCAGAAAAAACTGACTGCCAACAGTAACATCCACGTGTGGGATATTTTCGATCAGCCGTTGACGGACGACGAACGTCAGGCGATGGAGTATTTGTACGCTTATATGCCCTTGAGTGATCTGGGCGATTTACCAGCTGATTTCTTTCTGGCAAACGTGCGCAAGAGTTTGCAAACCCGCGAAGACATGACTTGGGGAAAATCGGTCCCTGAAGATTTATTCCTGCACTTTGTACTTCCGGTTCGGATCAATAACGAGAACCTCGATTCATTCCGCATTGTGATGTACGACGAGATTAAAGCGCGTGTACAGGGAATGAAAATGGAAGAAGCAGCCTTGGAAATCAACCACTGGTGCCATGAAAAAGTGGTTTACCGTGGAACTGATATTCGAACAAGTGCACCGCTGAGCACGATCCGCAAAGCTTTCGGGCGGTGTGGCGAGATGTCAACCTTTACTGTTTCAGCTTTGCGTGCTGCCGGTATTCCTGCCCGTCAGGTTTACACTCCGCGCTGGGCACACTCAGACGATAACCACGCCTGGGTAGAAGTTTGGGTTGATGGTGTTTGGAAATACCTGGGTGCTTGTGAGCCGGATGCCCGCCTGAATATGGGCTGGTTTACCGAACCTTCAACACGAGCTATTTTGATGCACACACGAGCTTACGGTAAATATTTCGGTCCTGAAGATGTCATCAATAAGGAAGAACGTTTCACGGAATTGGATGTGACTGCTAATTACGCGAGAGTTAAACGCTTGTATGTTGATGTGAAAAATGCTGACGGTACACCGGCTGTAAATACGAAGGTTGAATATCAACTGTATAATTACGCCGAGTACTTCCCAATTGCGACACAGTACACAAACAGCGAAGGGGAGACCTCACTTTCCATGGGCTTGGGCGACATTATTGTTTGGGCCAGCCAAGGGAAAAAGTTCGATTTCAAACGGGTATCCATTTCACAAGTCGATACAGTGAACTTGGTTTTGGCTGACAAGGATATGAGTGGACAGCATTTCGATTTCGACTTTGTTCCGCCGCATGTTGTGACAGACACAACTCAGTTGTCAACCACAGAGAAGAGTGTGAATGAAAAACGGCTGGCGTTGGAAGATTCGATTCGTTCTTGCTATACCGAAACATTTAAAACAGCCGACAGGAGCAAAGCGTTGGCAAAAGAACTGGGCTTGGAAGAAGAACCGGTTGTAAACGCCATTCATTTGAGCTACGGAAACTGGTCGGAAATTGAAGCTTATTTGCGCGGGAATGCCAAGGACGAGCATGTACTCGATTTGTTGAAAGGTATTTCTGATAAAGATTTCAGCGATACAAAAGCAGCAATCTTGAGCGCGCACTTACAGAATACAATTCACAACACGAAATTGCCGGAAGAGATTTTTGTAGACTATGTGTTGGCTCCGCGTGTCATGAACGAGATGTTGCGTAACTGGCGCAAATCACTGCAGGAAACTTTCGCTGCAAAAAAAGATGAATTTGTAAAAGATCCGCAGCAGTTGACCGAGTGGATCAAGCAAAATATTATAGTTGACGACATGGCAAACATGCACTCGCGCACTGAATTAAGCCCTACATCGGTTTACAAGCTGCGTGTTTCGGATGCAGGATCCCTCGATTTCTTCTTTGTTGCTACCTGTCGGGCATTAGGAATTCCTGCCCGTCTTAACCCGGCAACTGAAATGCCGGAGTTCTGGAACGACGGGGAGTGGATCCGTGCTGAGTTATCTGACAATATGCCTGCGGTGCCGGAAACAGGGAAACTGGTTCTGGCAAACGGCGACAATCCGATTGAGCCGCAGTACATGATACATTTTACAATTGGCAAATTGATTGATGGCAATTATCACACCCTTCAATATCCGTTCTCCAAGAAGGTTTCTGAATTTGGAGAACTTGATTTGGAGGCCGGAGACTACTACCTGGTAACCGGTAACCGTTTGGAAGATGGTTCGGTGCTGAACACCTGCGACTTCTTCACCATTGAACCGGGAAAAACCAAGAAGTTAACGGTGACCTTGCGCCAGTCCATCGATGCTCCTAAAGCAATCGCGAAACTGGATTTCAGCCAATTGAATATTTTAAAATCAGACGATAAGATGGTTGTTTCATTGGATCAAGTAGCTTACGGCAAGAATATGGTGTTGGCCCTACTTGATCCTAACAAAGAAACATCAAAACATATTTTGAACGATTTGGGCGATTATCTCGAACACTTCAATGCCTGGACAGGCGAGTTCGTGTTTATTGCAGCCGAAGATCGTCCGCAGTTGGGAGCAGTGTTGAACAGCTATCACCTGCCGAAGAATTACATCAGTGGATTCGATCAGGACAACCAGGTTCTGAAGGCATTGATGGAAAATTTTGGAGATGATGTAAAAGGTAAGTTGCCGCTGGTAATTTTAACTGACGCCGGCGGCCATGTATTTTTGTTCTCCTCCGGTTATAAAATCGGAATTGGTGAGCAGCTTTTAAAAGTAATTCCGGCCATGACGATGGCTGGCGTTGACTCCTGCTGCCAACCATAAGCATGCTGTCTTTATGGGTTTGACTGAGCATGTTTTACAATCCGTTCTACATATTTTTGTTTGGGTTAGATCAGTGAGAATGGGTAATCACAGGGGATTTATTTCCCCTGTGATTTTTAAATTGAAATCAAAGAAAACCAATAATAGAATTGAACGAATAGAATCTGAAGAATATGGAAAGAAGAGATTTTCTGAAATATAATTCGTTGGCGTTAGCCGGAGTGTTGACCGGCTCAGTTTGGAATGCAACAGCTGCTTCAAAGGCAACTTTTGTTAGCAATCGTCCGCCTGTTGGGAAACGTCATTTCACCAGCAAAGCTGTTGAAAAAACGATCGCTGAAGTCCAAAAACACATTTCCAATCCTGAATTGGGCTGGATGTTTGAAAACTGTTTTCCGAATACGCTGGATACCACCGTTGATTTTGAAATGGTAGACGGCAAACCGGATACTTTCGTCATTACAGGGGATATTCATGCCATGTGGCTGCGTGATTCGACCGCACAGGTTTGGCCTTATTTACCGTTGGTTAAAGACGACAATCAACTGGACCTGTTGTTTCGGGGCGTATTGAGCCGTCAGGCGGAATGTATCCTGATCGATCCTTATGCCAATGCGTTCAATAAGGGAGCGACAGGCAGTGAATGGGAGACAGACAATACGGAAATGAAACCGGAGCTGCACGAACGCAAATGGGAAATTGACTCGCTGTGTTACCCTGTTCGCTTATTGTATCATTACTGGAAGACTTCCGGAAACACCAGCTGCTTCACTGAAGATTGGCACAAGGTTTTCCGGTCTGTTTTGGAGACTTTCAAAAAGCAACAGCGCAAAGCAGACAAAGGAGACTATTATTTCACCAGAAATACACCTAAACCAACTGATTCATTGTGTTGCGGCGGTTATGGGAATCCGGTTAAGCCTGTGGGCTTGATCGTATCTTCATTCCGTCCTTCTGATGATGCGACCGTGTTGCCGTTTTTGATACCGTCAAACTTCTTTGCGGTAACAATTTTAGGACACATGGCCGAGATTGCCCGCGAAGTCTACAACGATGAGTCGTTGGCAAAAGAAGCGGAGACTTTGGCTGCTGAAGTAAACGCAGCAATTCAAAAATATGCGGTGGCCGAGCGCACCGATTTTGGAAAAGTATTGGCTTTTGAAGTCGATGGTTTCGGAAACCAATTGTTTATGGACGACGCCAATATCCCAAGTTTGCTGGCGTTGCCGTACCTGGGCGCTTTAAGTATTGATGATTCGCTCTATCAAAATACCCGTAAACTGGTATTGAGCGATGCCAACCCTTGGTATTTCAAAGGAAAAGCCGGCGAAGGAATTGGCGGCCCACACGTAGGTTCTGAAATGATCTGGCCAATGAGTATTGTGATGCGGGCAATGACTTCGACCGATGAAGAAGAAATTAAACAATGTTTGAAAACCTTGGTGGCTACTCATGCGGGAACTGGTTTCATGCACGAAACCTTCCACATGGACGATGCCACAAACTTTACCCGCAGTTGGTTTGCCTGGGCGAATACGCTGTTCGGCGAACTGATTGTAAAACTATACCACGAGCGACCAGAATTACTGAGAGCGATATAGTTCGAGAATGATAATTGACTGTAAAAGAAAGGATAAAAAATGAATCGTTTTACCCTAAAATTAGCCGGTATACTTTGTCTGCTGGCTGTAATCGTAATACCGCCGAAGGTGTCGGCAACGGTAGTGGAGTTGAATAAGAACTGGAAGAGTGCATCGATTGCCAAAGTGAAAGCCTCGGGTGAGCAAATTTCTGTTTCCGGCTTCAACCTGAAAAAATGGAAACCGGCTATTGTTCCCGGAACCGTGTTAACCAACATGCTGGAGTGGGGCGAAGTTCCCGATCCGTTTTATGGCATGAACAACAATGAGATCAAAGATATTTACGAAACCGGACGCGACCATTACACATATTGGTTTGCGAACGATTTTCAGCAAAAAGCGCAAAAAGGCGAACAGGTGTGGTTGCACTTCCGCGGTGTAAACTACAGTTGCGATATCTATTTAAACGGTAAAAAAGTAAATGCCGAACGCCACTACGGCATGTACCTGCGTCAAACTTATAACGTAACCAAACTACTGGCAGCCGACGGTAATAACCGTTTAGCGGTGATCGTTTACCCGGTCGATCCGGTTGGTAATCCCAACGGCGGTCAAGGTGGTGACGGTACAATTGCTAAAAGTGTTTCGCTGCAATATGTAGCGGGTTGGGACTGGATTCAACCTATTCGGGACCGCAACACTGGTATTTGGGACAAAGTAACCGTAGAAACAACCAAAGCCGTTAACCTGCAAAATCCGCATGTTATTACGCGTGTACCGGGTGTTCGTACACCGGGAGCAACGCAGGCTCCGGCGAACATTGAAACATCAACTGAGTTGGTGAATGCATCTTCATTGGCCGTAACCGGTAAGGTTGTGGTTGAAATTGCCGGACAAAAAGTTGAAAAGGAAGTTTCGCTAGCTGCTAATTCAACCAGTGAAATTCAGTTGCCAAACATTGAAGTTAGCAATCCTAGATTGTGGTGGCCAAACGGTTATGGTGAGCACAACCTGTACACCATGAGCATGAAGGTTTACCTGGACGGGCAACTGTCGGATGAAGAAGAAATTGAAGTTGGTATCCGCGAAATTCAGCATAGGTGGAACGATCATACCCGCAGTATGCAGATTTCGGTGAACGGACAAAAGATATTTATTAAAGGTGGAAACTGGATTATCTCGGATGCGATGTTGCGTTTTACCCCTGAACGTTACGATGCAGAGATTCGTTACCACCGCGATATGAACCTGAACCTGATTCGTATTTGGGGAGGAGCACTTCCTGAGCGTCCCGAGTTTTACGATGCTTGTAACAAATACGGTATGCTGGTTATCCAGGATTTCTGGATGTCGGGCGACTGTAACGGACGTTGGGTTGATCCGATGAAAAAAGAAGACCAATGGACTCGTCGCAAATACCCGGACGATCATAACCTGTTTGTCGAATCAGCTGCCGATGTGGTGAAAATGATTCGTAACAATCCTTCGCTGGCCATCTGGTGTGGTGGAAACGAAATTGCTCCGCCGCAGGATATTTTAGCAGCCCTGAAAGATTCGCTGGATGAACTGGATGGTACACGCTGGTTTATCGAGTATTCAAACTCAGACAGCATGTCGTATAATTTCATTGGCGGCAATGGTGACGGTCCTTACGGCATTCAACCGGATTCTATCTTTTGGCAACATCGCACCTGGCCGTTTAACTCCGAGGTGGGTTCGGTTGGCGTTGGCGATGCAACTTCATTGAAACGTTTCCTGCCTAAAGAAAACCAGGTTGTCCCGGTTGAAAAAGCCAACAGCGAGGCTGTGACAGATGACGTTTGGACTTACCACAAATACATTGGTTATGGAAACTCGATGGAACCATATGGTGGTGCTGAGAATATGGAGCAATTTGCGAAAACAGCGCAATTGGTCAACTACAACCAGTATCGGGCATTGATGGAAGGTTTTAGCTCGCACATGTGGGACTGGTACACCGGAACAATTATCTGGAAGACTCAGAACCCATGGACGGCCTTACGCGGACAAATGTACGATTATTACCTCGATCCGAATGCCTGTTTGTTTGGAACACGTGTTGGTAGCCAGCCGATTCATGCCATGTGTAATCCGGTGGATAAGATGGTGACTGTGGTGAATAACAGTTTCGGTCAGGTGAACGACCTGATGTTGGTGATCAAAGCTTACGATATGGCCGGCAAAGAATATCCGATTACACAGGTATTTGTATATAGCGGTCCGACATCTGTGAAGAAGATCATGTCGGTTGACTCAGCATTGAAAAAAGCAGGTGTGGAGAAAGACGGTGTCTTCCTGCAATTGCAATTGTTGGATCACAATCAGAAGCTGATCTCCGATAACTTCTACTGGTATCCGAATGCCGAAGGAAAATACAGTGGATTACAAGAGCTCGCTGCTTCGCAATTGAAGGTCGTGGCAACAAAAGCAGGCGACCACAAAGTGAAAGTTGTGCTTAAAAATCCGGAAGGAGCTCCGGTTGCATTCTTTAACCACTTGGCGATTGTTGACGCGAAAACAAAGGAACGAGTATTGCCGGTTTTCGCCGACGATAACTATGTTTCTGTTGTTCCCGGATCCGAAAAAACAATTATCATCGATTGTCCGCAAGCCGAATCTTCGAACTGGGAATTATCTGTCGATGGTTATAATTTAGAACAAGGATATTTTAATATCAAATAGCATCTTTTACATTTTAAGAATCCTCGAGCCCCCAGCTTTCAGCCAGTTGGGGGCTTTTTTTGGTTGCGATCACTTTTCCTTAATGTTTCTTTAATCTTCAGTTAACGCATATGTGTTGATATGACATTAACTTTGTAGTAGATTTTATTTCATAAGTTTAGGTTTGATTAGTTTTATTGGTTTAGTTAGGTTTGAAAAGGGTAGATAGAGATCTGCTCTTTTTTTTTGCTCTAAACTGAAGCCAAATTCCAGAAAAGGAACACATGATTGTTCTTCACCCCTAAAGAAACGAGCTTGATCAGGCGACAAAACGACGAAATCAGTCAAAAATGGCCTTCTGTTGAATAATATACCCATTTCTACGATCGTACTAGCTACATCTACGATCGAAGTTGCGTCATCTTCGACTAAAGAAAATTCATCTTTTATCGAAGTTAGCTAAAAACAGATCGAAGTCGACCGTTTATTGCTTGAAGATGGTTCAGCTTGGAAATGATATGTTTTGAATATCGTCGAAGCCAACGGTTTTCTTTTTAATTTTGATGGATTCAAAAATAAACCCAATATGAAAACACCAACAATTTATCTTTTGGCGGGTATTTTCCTGCTTTGTCTTTCTTGTAACCCGAAAATTCTTTCAATTAAAAATTCAGACAATCCGGCATTTCGTTATGCCGGGCGAGTTGATTTTACGACTGAAGGTGAAGGCATTTTAATCGGAGCAGCGTCGTCGGTTTCCTTCGCTATTGACGGCGATAGCTGTTACGTCGGCCTGAAAAACGGGCCAAACGGATCTGCTCACAACTTTGTTGTTTTTGAAGTTGACGGAGACTATCAAGGTCGTTTCAAGGTTGAAGGTGATTCTTTAAGTTGGCTGTCAGTTCCCATCACGGAAAAAGGAGGCAGTCATGTTATCACTGTTTATAAAGCCACCGAGGCAGCTATTGGTGACATTTTGTTTGCCGGGACAAAAGTTTTTGGCTTGAGAGACTTGCCTCAGGAACCGGAGTTGAAAATTGAATTCATCGGGAATTCCATTACTTGCGGGATGGGCGTCGATCTGGAGGAAGTTCCATGCGGCGAGGGAGAGTGGTACGATCAGCACAACGCTTATCTCGCATACGGACCGAGGATTGCACGGGCGTTGGAAGCCCGGTTTATGCTTAGTTCTGTTTCCGGAATTGGCATGTACCGGACCTGGAATATGGAAGAACCATCGATGCCGGCTGTTTATGAAAATCGATATTTGAATACTGATTCAACGAAGCAGTGGGATTTCAACCGGTTTACGCCTGACATTGTTAGTATTTGCCTGGCGACAAATGATTTCTCAGAAGGTGATGAAGAACATGAGCGTCAGCCTTTTTCGGAGGAAAAGTTCATAACGACGTACATCAATTTTGTAAACACCTTGTACGGTCACTATCCAAATGCACAGCTTGTTTTGTTGAGCAGTCCGGTTTTTGAAGAGGCTAAGAATGAATTATTAATGAAGTGCCTGCAGGAAATTCAGGATCATTTCAATTCAAAAAATCCTCAAAAACCAATTCAAATCTATGAATTTCACGATATCGTAGGCCATGGCTGTACCGGCCATCCGGATAAAGATGATCAACAACAAATGGCAGAGCAATTGTTCCCGTTTTTTCAATCCTTACTTTAAATAACTCCGGATTCGATCCGATATATCACAAAAAAGGACAGTCGCAAACTGTCCTTTTTTTATGAATGAATTGAAACGATATTGATTGTTATTGTTTGTTCTTCAATAAATGTGATTCGATGTTGTCAACAAACATTTGTCTTGTCTGATCTTTCGAGCGACCAATTCCGGCTGTCATCATGGGTTTTCCTTCAACAGGAATATATAGGAAAGCCGGAATGCTTGTTATTCCAAAAACACCAGCTAATTCCCGTTCGTGCTGCGTGTCAATTTTATAGACAATCAATTTGCCATCGTATTCTTTAGCCACATCTTCAAGTATTGGTCCGGCGATCTTGCAGGGGCCACACCAATCTGCGTAAAAATCAATGATCACTGGCTTTTTCCCCAGGAATTTCCATTCGTTTGGGGACTGCTCGTAATTCCAGACCTCTTTCAGGAATTGTTCTTTATTAATTAAACTAACGACTTTTTCGGCATTGTCTTTGTTGTTTTTATCCGCACTTTGCGCTTTGTTTTCGCCAGCACAGCTTATAAGTGTGGTGAAAGCCAAAGTGAATAGTATTAAAAATTGTTTCATAGCTATTGTTTCTTGTTAATTAAGCTCTTAAATACAAATATAATTGATTGCAGGAATAAACAAGTCTAAAATTAGCTAATAAATGTAAATAGATAGATTTTTAAATATGTGTCGATTCTATCTTGGTTTGACGCAACCTTTTATTGATGTTTGAATCTTACCAGAGATTTAGAGACAATTGAGGCCTGATGTGCCTTTGAAATTGTCTCTGGTTTGACCTGCTAAATGGACAGGTAAGTTGCGATGGTAATGATATTTAGTTTGCATACAAAAGTGTTTATAGTTATTGATGGGGGAATATTTTAAACATGATATGTGAGCTCAGCCCCGCTTTCAATTGAAGGCGGGGCTAATTTTTGCGAGAAGAAAGGATTCCGAATAAGATAAAGTATGGGACGGTTATTAAGTTTCTACAAGATACTGGAGTGAAAAAATGTTCTCTTTTGTGATAAAAGTGATGAAAATCAATGAATTTTGAGAACAAGATGATATGCTCTTTTTTATATCTATTGAAAAATGTATTTTACGCGTCCTGAAAACTTTATGACTGATTATGAGAAGTATTTATGTTTTAATTGTCACAGCATTAATCCTGAGTGCCTGTGCTAACCCCAAATCAATGAATGATATTAGCAAAACTTTCGTTCCGGAAACACCGAAGTTGAGTTCAGATGTGATGACCCCGGAAGTTCTTTGGTCGTTTGGACGGGTAGGGAGTTCCTCGCTATCGCCCGACGGAAAAACAGCCTTGTTTGCTGTAACATATTTTAATATTGAGGAAAATAAAGGCTACCGTGAATTATATTCAGTGCCTGCTGATGGCGGTGAAGTTGTGCAACTTACGAATACGGCCTCCAATGAGTCGGAACCCATGTGGCGTCCCGATGGAGAAAAGATTGGCTACATTTCCTCCGCTTCAGGCAGCGCTCAGCTTTGGGAAATGAATCCTGACGGATCCAATCCGGAACAGATCACAGACATTGAAGGTGGTATCAATAGTTTTAAATATTCACCCAATTCAAAAATGATCGCCTACGTTAAGCAGATCAAGTTGGATGATGATATTCACGATTTGTTTCCGGATATGGACAAAGCAAATGCCAGGCTGGAAAACGATTTAATGTATCGCCATTGGGACAAGTGGCACGATTACACCTACAATCATATTTTTATTGCTGAGTTGGGCCGTGAACGTGTTAAAGAAGGAAAAGATGTTCTGGAAGGTGAAAAATTTGATGCGCCTGATCGTCCGTTCGACGGTATTGAGCAGGTGGCTTGGAGTCCGGATTGTCAAACGGTGGTTTATTCAAGTAAAAAGCTAAAAGGGAAAGCCTATTCCGAAAGTACAAATACCGATTTGTATACCTATAACCTGGAAACCGGCAAAACCCGTAATTTAACAGAGGCTCACAAAGGCTACGATAAAAACCCGACTTTCTCGCCCGATGGCAAACATTTGGCTTGGACAAGTATGGAGCGTGATGGTTACGAGTCGGATCAAACGCGCTTGTTTGTGATGAATATGGAAACCGGTGAAGAGAAAAATTACTCGGCCAACTGGGAACAAAATGCAACCCATTTAAGTTGGAGCCGCGACGGACAGGCCATTTTCTTTATTAGTGATATTCATGCAACTGACGAGATTTATCGGTTGAGCCTGGCTGATGGCAAAATGCAGCGTTTGACCGAAGGTGTTCACAATTATCAGACTGTCGAGGAAACAGCTAACGGCAAATTGTTAGCCTCAAAAGTTTCGATGTCGCAGCCTGCCGAGTTGTATTTAGTGGACATGGCATCCGGAAAAGATGAACCACTGACTGCAATCAATAAAGGGTTGATGGACCAGTTGGAAATGGGTAAGGTTGAAAGTCGTTGGGTAAAAACAGTCGACAATAAGGATATGTTGGTTTGGGTAATTTATCCGCCACACTTCGATCCAAACAAAAAATACCCGGCTATTTTGTATTGCCAGGGAGGTCCGCAAGGTACCGTGAGCCAGTTTTGGTCGTATCGTTGGAACTTCCAAATGATGGCAGCCAATGATTATATTATCGTTGCTCCCAACCGTCGCGGTCTGCCCGGGTTCGGAATGGAATGGCTTGAACAAATCAGTAAAGACTACGGTGGCTTGAACATTCAGGATTACTTGGCTGCGATTGATGATGTAGCTAAAGAACCGTATGTTGATGCGGATCGATTGGGTGCAGTTGGAGCCAGTTATGGCGGCTTTTCCGTGAACTACCTGGCCGGTCATAATGAGAGTAAACGCTTCAAAGCCTTTATTTCGCACTGCGGGATCTTCAACTTCGAACAGATGTATGTTACTACAGAGGAAATGTGGTTCGAAAATTGGGATATCGGTGGCCCTTATTGGGATAAATCGAATGCTGTGGCACAACGTTCGTACAGTTTTTCACCGCACTTGTTTGTTGAGAAATGGAATACTCCGATTTTGGTCATTACCGGTGAAAAGGATTTCCGTATTCCTTATACCCAGGGAATGGGTGCTTATAATGCGGCAATCATGCGTGGAATTCCGGCTGAATTTTTGGTTTTTCCGGAAGAAAGTCATTGGGTTTCTTCCGCTCAAAACGGTATTGTTTGGCAGCGAGTCTTTAAAAATTGGCTCGATAAATGGTTAAAGTAGAATTTGATACAATATAGAAAAGAGTCATTTCCATGAGGGAATGACTCTTTTTGGTTTTTGGGAATCCTTTATTTGCTTTTAATTCGATTCTTTTTCAACATGGAACTTCCTTTTTGTTGTATCGTTGATGTAACCGTTTTTCGAAATCTGCAATCGCAAAAAACACCAACTCCTTTTAATATCAGTGCATGCTCCAAATTTGCTATCTTTGCGCCGCAGACCGCTCTATCGCTAATTCAGCTTCGGTTGAAGGAGAGGAAAGTCCGGGCAACGCAGGGCGCCATGCTTCCTAACGGGAAGGCGGGCGAAAGCTCGTTCTAGTGTAACAGAAAATAACCGCCCCGATCTTGTATCGGGGTAAGGGTGAAAAGGCGAGGTAAGAGCTCACCGGTTTCGGAGGCGACTTCGAAAGCCGTACGCGACATGGGTTGCAAGACCAAATATATCACGGTTGGTATTTTTACCGGCAGGGTTGCCCGCCCTGTTCTGTCCTTCGGGGCAGTCTCAAACTTGTTTTGGGAGTCGTGAGGGGTAGGTTGCTAGATCGTAACAGCAATGTTGCGGGCAGATAAATGATAGAGGCTCAGTTTCGGCTGAGACACAGAACCCGGCTTACAGGTCTGCATTTTTTTAGAAAACGATTTTCAAAAATACGGTTGGGGTGAAGGGAACAGCATTCGTGTAAAACTTCACCGAGTTGAATTCGGGTGATAAGTTGATGCTTTTTAGATGATTGTAAGAGAGATTTTCACGATCGAAAACATTTAAAACGGATACTCCCAATTCACTCTTGGTTTTGGCCCAATTCAATTTATAGGTCAAGGCAACATCAACCCGCTGATAGTCGACTTTGTTGCTCCCGCTGGGAAAAGCTTGACGCATAAGCTCTAACCCGGAACCATAAACGTAGTCAGCCGAAAAATAAAACCTCCGGTAATTTAGCAAAGTCGCCACTTTAAATTCATGACGCTGATCGTGCATTGCCGGTTTATAGCCGGGAAGCTGATCGCCGGCTGCAGCAAGTCGCTCCAAAGCTTTGCTCCAGTTATAGCTCATCCAGATGGCTTGGTTGCCAAAATCTTTGCGGATATAGGTATTTAATCCATAAGCTTTGGCTTCCCCTGAGTAAGTCGAATAGAATGAATTTGCCCCATTCGTAGCGTTCTGACTGGCATCGAAAATTTGGCGCGTGAGGTTGTTTGTTTTTTTGAAATAGCTTTCAATATTGAACGTGAATGTGTTTTTGTAATAGTTCAGGCCTAAAAAATAATGCGTGGCATTCAGTACAGGCGTCGAGTTGTCTCCGGTTACCCAAAAGTAGGTGTAATTGTTATCTCGGTCGACATGCGCCATTTTGTACATAAACTGATGGTAACGACCAAAAGCAGCATTCAGTTTTAAACTCTCACTAAGCTTGTATTGCAGACTAAAACGAGGTTCACTAACCAATTTCTTCCCGCTGTTTGCCAGGTTAAATCGAAGGCCCGCTTTCAGTGTCAGCTTTTTGCCGATTGGCAGGTATTCCTGCACAAAAGCAAAAAAGTGATTATTCCGGAAGCGTTGCTCGGCGTTGAACGTCAGCGTGTCGCCATAGTTATTAATGTTGACAAGACTGGCCCGGTTAGCATATAAGCCGACTCCAAAATTGAGTTCTTTTCCGTTTTGTTGTGTCCAGCGGTTTTCATTTCGTAAACTGTACTCAGCTGCCGAGTTTGAGAATTCCACCTCATCCTGCGTATCAACACTAATGGAATCGCCGGGCTTGCTTTGTATTTGTTGAAAGGCTTCCCGCGAATAGTCGGAATTAGAAAAAGTGAATTGCGAATTGATAGCCTTACTCCAGTTTTTGCTGTAAAAGGCCGAAAAACCGCTTTGCGAATTTTCCTCCCGATCCGATAAATCGACCTGAAATGGATTGTCCGCATTTGAACCGCTATCCGGAGATGAAGTACTCAGGTTTTTACTGGTTGTCAGTTTATATTTATCGCCTCCGAGGTAAAAGCTCAGGAAAAGCTGGGCGTTGTTATCCAGGTTCAACGTGTATTTGGCGTTTAAATCGCGATAACGGTAATTGTCCGGGTAAACATTGATCCCGTTCTCCCCGGTTTTAAAATTCTTGTTATCGGGTTCGTTTTCCGGTCTGGGCCGCGTTGGCGCATAAATGTTGAAGTTGTCCGAGTTGTAAAGGTTGTAATACGTTTGGCGATAAGCCAGAATGAACGACGATTTCTTAAAAAGCGGAATTTCAGCCATGCCGTTCAATGTGGTAGCATTCAGGTTGAAGCTGAAAGTCGGTTTCTGCAAGTTGCCGTTTTTTCCGGTTATTTGTACCAATCCACCAACCCGGTTCCCATATTGCGCTTGGAATCCACCCTGATAAATTTCAATATTCTTCACTAAAAATGGATTGACGATGCTGATGTTATTGTTGTAATTCTTCAAGCCAAACAAGGTAAAACCATCGAAGGTAATCAGGCTTTGTCCTTCGGGGCTGCCCGAGATCTGGAGGTCGGCTGTTTGCTCGTTCGAAGCTTGAATGCCGGGCATCAACCGCAGCAAATTAAAGATCGAATTATCGCCCTGTCCCGGCAAAAAACGGGCAATGTTGTGGTTAATTTTCATGTTGCCGGCATACTCGCCAATCAAAGTCGATTTGTCAATCAGCCGGTTTTGAACACGAACTTCGGGGAGCGGCAAAACAGAAGGTTTCAGCAGAAATTTTTGATTGATGCCTGCATACAAAACAGTGTCGTAAATGTAATAACCTAAATGCGAGATTTGCACATGAAACGTGCTGTCAGTCGAAGCTATAAAATTAAAAGAACCGGTAACATCGGCGACCAGTTGTTTTTTATTAATAATGATATTGGAGTAGGAGAGCGGCTCCCATGTTCCACTTTCAACAATCTGACCGGAAATGTGTACTTGATTGGGCGTTGAATTGTTTTCTGTTTTTAACGGAATGATAATGAAGACCTGCCCTGCTTGTTTCAGCTTAAAAGGCAAACCCTTTAGAATATATTGTAGGGCTTCTTCCCGTGAACTGAATGTTTTTGAAATCGTGATCTTGTATCTCGCCAGTTCATTTTCCGTGTATGAAAGTTGAAAGCCATACTGGTCGCGTAACTGATGCAAAACACTGTTAAGCGCCTTATCCTGGACATCAATTTTGATGGAAGCGTTTTCCTGTCCGTAAACAAGGTACGCTTGCATGAAGAGTATGAACCAAATTGCTTTCCTGATCATTCCGACGCTTTCCTGATAAGATAAACATTGGTTGATTTTTTCTCGAATTTTAAACTTGCTGCAGGACAAATTAAATCGAGTACGTCTTCAATTTTTGATGACCGGTTGAAGTTGCCGGTGTATAAATCACCACTTGTGACATCCATTTCAATGATTACCGCATATTGGCGTTCAATTTCATTAAAAACCCGGCGAAGCGGAGTTGCAGTGAATAGGAATAAGTTGTTTTTCCACGAGATTTCAGTATTCACATTTGTCAATGTACTGACTCTTATTTCGTTGTTGGCGAGTATCTCGGCCTGGTTACCCGGCAGCAAAATAACATGATCCTTAGAGGAATTGGCTACCTTGACTTTTCCGGTTACGCAAGTAACCCGGTAAATGTCGTCGCGGCTAAAAATATTGAAGCTGGTTCCTAAAACCTGGGTTGTTCCGTGGGATGATGCAACTTGAAACGTCTTTCCTTTTTCAACCTGGAAAAATCCTTCACCTGTAAACGTAATTTTTCGTTCAATTGGCCACCAGAACGGATAATAAGTCAAACTTGATTCTGCATTCAACTCAACAGTTGAACCATCGGGAAGCATGGCGGTTTGATGGAGGCCTGCCGGTACCGTAATGGTTGTTGAATAGAAGCGCATAAATGAGGTGATACCAACAGCAACGATAATTGCGGCAGCCACAGCCATTAGACGTTTTAACGGTAGTGTCCTGACGATGCGACGCTCAGCTATTTTGCTCAGCAAGTCAATTTTAATTTCTTCCTGGTTCCTTTTCCAGCGAAAAGTACCTCCCGACAAAAACGCTTTGCTGTGTTTGTCGACTATCTGCCGTTGCTTATGGTTGTTATCTGAGTTCACTTTTTCGAGTTATTATCATGCAAAAAAACAGTTTGGAAAACCAAAGTACGATGTGTGTCACTTTGTCTTTTAGATGCGTTTTTAGATGGTCGAGCGCCAGACTCATTCTTTTCTCAATGGCTTTAACGCTCAACCCCAGCTGATCGGCAATTTCTTTGTATTTCAGTTCATCGATCCGACTCATCAGGAAAACTTCCCGTTGTTTTTCCGGCATGGTTTTCAGTGCTTTTTCGTAAGCCATTTTCAAGTCATCAAAATTCAACTGATCTTCCGGTGTCAATCCTTCTTCATTAATTTGATAGCTTTCAAAAAAGTTGAAAGCTTTCTTCTCCTTGTGATACCGGTTGATGTACAAATCACGGGCGATTTTTATCAGCAGGCTTTTAGCCGTCTTGCCGTCGATAGTCATTTGTTTTTCCCAAATTCGCATAAAAGCATCTTGTGCAATATCCGTTGCGATATCTTCATCGCCCGAACGGTAGAAGATGTATTTGCGTACATCGGCAAAATAGAGATCGAAAAGCTTTGTGAATTCTTCCTGAGTCAATTTGATGTGCTTTGCATGTTTGCTGTCAAATATAACTGAAATTTAGAGAAAGAATTTTGCTTTGCTTCATAGTTTTTGCTCCTGAAGTGTTTTCACTTCAGCTTTAGTAATGAAATTGTAAATGTCTTTCCATATTTGTTTTTATTAATTATCCCTTTTTTAGACAAGTTACCCTAAACGAGAAAGACGAATTTTTGGAAAAAAGAGGGCAACAGTTGCTGTTGCCCTCAGTGCACGCTCGCTTTTACCGGCCTCCGGGACCTGATGATCCGCTGCTAGAGCCCGTCGTTGTTACTGCACTTGAAACAGTAAAACTGCTAAATTGAGTTCCTCCCGTGTAAGTTCCTCCGGTATATAAACCGTCTGTTTCTGTTCCTCCGGAATAGCTTCCTCCAGTGTACACGTAGTAAGTTGATCCTTGTTTTAATTCAGAAGAAGAGAAAAGGATAGACGTGTAACTATTCGATGGCTGGTAGGTAACCAGGCTGTTGCCACTTGCATCCTGTACATTGAAAAGTGTGGACGATGATTTTGACGAGCTGAACCGCACTAACACAGAGTTCTGGTCTGATGAGCTCAATGCAGCTTGTGTCATGTTCGAATTTGGTCCGGAAATTAAAACCAAGCCACCGGAAATGGTACATGATCCGTTATAATCCAAACCTACTTCAACCGAAGATGAAGGTCCGGTTACCAAAACGGTTCCATCAGTGATATCGATGCTTCCATTACTGTCCAGTCCGTCTCCTTGTGATTTTACAACAAGATAGGCGCCATTGATTTCAAGCAGGCTACCATCGTTTGATTCACCACCGTTTCCTTTGGAGGCATTGAGCCCGTCATCCGAAGAAGTGACGTATATATTGCCGGCGTTTAGTGTAATATAAGGGCCTTCAATCCCTTCGTACGACTTGGTGATGGTGATGTCTCCACCGTTGATGGTAACCGAGTTGTCGGAGTGAATAGCATCGTCACCGGAAGCAAGATTAAATGTCCCACTGTTGATTGTGATTAGCGAGCCTGAATGGATCGCGTCGTCAGCCGAATTGATGGTGAAATCTCCGGTTTCAATAATGATATTCAAATCCGATTTCAAGCCTTTTGCCGATTCAGAACTACCCACTGAACTGCTGCTTCCACCACCTGATTTTAAGTTGAATGTTCCGTCTGCAATTAACAGATCAGTTGTGGCCTGCATGGCATCGTTACCGGAGGTGATGGTAATTGTTCCGGTCTCAATGGAAATATAGCCTTTGGCGTCATCTTCATCGTTATCGGATTTGAAGCCATCGCCACCGGATGTTACATTGATTGTTCCGCTTTCGATGATCAGGTAATCTTTTCCACGAATCCCGTCGTCGACTGAATTAATTTGAATGTTTCCACTGGCAATAATCAGCCCGTCTTTACTGGTAATCCCATCGTTGTAATTGGCGTCGATAACCAACGAACCATTACCTGAAATTGATAGATCACTTTTACTGAAAAGTGTTGCATTGGGCTCGTCTTCGTCCGTGCTGGAATAACTGTAACTTGTTCCGTCGGTTAAATAGTTCGTTGTTCCATCTGGTAGGATAACCACAGCTTTTTCGGCACTTTTAACAAATATCGGCGCGCTGTTTGAACAGGTGATGCCGACGCCGTTCAAAACCAGTTTGACTGTTTCTTCATCTTCCGTATCAACGATTATTTTCCCATTGTTTAGCGTTCCTGAAACTAAATAGACTCCTGATGCCGAAATTGTTGCGGTCGTTCCGCTTACTGTCGCGCCTTCGCCACTAACGGTTATCGATGTCTCGTTCAGAATAATAGCAGTAACGGTGTCGCCTTCCCAGGTATAGTCCGAGGCGTCTTCATGATCCTCAGCATTGCCGGTTTCAGCATCGACAATCGTGACTTCATCATCATCGTCGTCTGTTTCATCATCTCCGCTATATTTTTTACACGAGACAACCACCAGTATACTGAGTAGAATGCCTGTTAACAGAATGAGTTTATGTGTTTTCATGCGATATGGTTTAAGTTTTATTCTTTGTTTTTCTTGTCTTTTAACTTGAATTTATATTCCACGCCAACAACCGAGAGGTCTACCGGATTCTTCACATTAATCTCGTGGTAGAGCTGCCCGTAAAGTGATAGCTCATTACGTTTGTTGAGTTTGTAACTCCCGGATAACTTGTATCGAATTTGATCGAACTTATTACCGTCCGGATTATTCAACTGGTAGTATGTTTCAACCGAGAAAGCCGGAGTGAATTTCGACTTGGGAATGTTATATTCCAGTTCGAAACGACTACGCCACCTTATTTTCGGGTTCATTTTATAATCCCGTTCACTCTCATCTTTGAAGGTTGTCTGCAGCCGTTCCCGTAAGCTAAACTTGAAATGATTCCATTTTACATTGCCGGTTGCAAACAGGTTCAAACGATGTCGTGGTTGAAAGTCGTCGTATTCAGTATCATTGAAATAGATAAACTGGTAACTCGTTCCGATTTTAAATCTTTTTGAAAGCTTATAGTCAACACCTAGTGTGGTGTACAGACCATGCAAATCGTTCAGGTTGTTTACCGAACGGACTTCTTCCGCGAGAGAAAAGGCCCAGTCCTTAAGCTCTTTTTCCAGTTCAAACCCGAACCAGGCTCCGAAATCTTTAGTCTGCGCATGGACTTTAACAGCTGTTGGTAAAAGGAAGAACAGCAGAATTGTAACAGTTTGTATTTTTCTCATTTTAAAAACTGAGTTAGATATTACATTGGAAATTGATTCATTTTCATATTGTCGGCAGTATTGATGTCTCCATTACCCGGATAAAATACTTTGATGTAGGCGATTTTCTTTTTAAAGTCAATCTGTCCAATCTCAAAACGAGTAACGTTTAAACCGGTCCTGTCACGCAAATCGTACAGTAAAGCTTGGTGCATGTTGGGTTTTAACAGGTCTAAACGCTCGTATATGATCGCTTTACTAGAGGTGTGTTTCAGTAAATGCTTGGTTTCCATCAACCAGGTCAGAATGACGAAAATCGCATTGGTAATTAGTAGTTCGGCTGTACTGTTTGTTCCGTTACTAAGCGCGTTGATAACAGAAATGCCAATAATAACAAAAAGGTAGGTCATTTCCCGAACAGGAAGAGAATCTGTTCGATACCGTAAAATTCCGAATATGGCAAAAAGTCCTAGGGCAAAACCGACTTTTATTTTTACACTTTCGAGCAGATAGACCATCAGAAAGATTGTTGAACTAACCATTAGAAAGGTGAATAAATAGTCGCGGCGGTGAGTCTTTCGGTAGTAGAAATAACCCATGATTACGCCTGTTACGATGAAGTTTAGTCCAAAGAAAAGTAAGAGCCCCAGGTAGGGTTTCTGATCAATCAGGCTGAATGTTTCTTCAGGGCCTGGCAGAATGTTTCCGGAGATTGTATTAATATCCAGTAATTCATCCGACTGCAAAAGCGTTTCAATTATATCGTCCATCATGGTATGCTGTTTAAACGGGTTTGTGTTTTGTTACAAATCCATTAAACTTTTAGAATACCCTACTTTTTGATCAAATTTTATGACGAAGAATTGGGATTGAGCTGGTTATTGTGCTTCTAACGGTTGTTGTATTTGCTTTTACGCCTGTTCTGGATGACGATCAAACGCATACGCCGCATCTTGCTCATCCGGTTATTGCGTTGGTAGATAACATTGACCATTGACCAGGTAAGAACTAAGATGAGGATGAAGACAATTGTTTGCGGAACTAACTGTTGCAGAAAAAGCGACAATGCAAACATCGTTAAACTCCAGCTTACCAATAAAAGACTTGACAACCGATGGCTTAAGCCGGATTTGATCAGCACATGGTGAATGTGATTCATATCAGGGCTGAAAGGCGACTTCCCGGCTTTGATGCGCATGTAAAAAACCCGGATCGTATCTGCCGTCGGGATAACCAGCAGGGCTAATAACAGTGATGGGATGGGTTTTAAATCGGGATATTCGTTGGTGACTTTGCTTGGATTCAGAAAGATGATACTCAGACTGGCAATGAGTATTCCAATAATAAGTGAACCGGTATCGCCCATGAAAATCTTATTCTTTTTGCTGAATAAATTATATCGGAGAAAGCCGAATAAACTTCCGGTAAAAGCGGCGCATATGATCGCATAGGCATTATTCCCAATAGCGTAAAACCACAAACCGGTGATCACTAAAAAAAGTATCGATATTCCGGCTGCAAGTCCGTCTATTCCATCAACCAGATTCATCGCATTGATGATAAACAAGTAGAAAAACAGGCTGATTGGAATACTAATCCAAATTGGTATATGAGTTATGAAAAATAAATTAGAAAGGTTGTCGATATGTAAGCTACCCAACGAAACCAAAACGACTGCTGCTAAAATTTGCATGAATAACTTGTTCCTGGGAGAACTGCCTATAATGTCATCTTTCAACCCCACAAAAAGCATTAAAACCATGCCGGCAAAAAGATATTGAATATTGTGTGGAATAGCTATGGGAAAAAACAGGATACTACTCAACGTTGCACCAATAAATATGGCGACTCCTCCTAAGTTCGGAATGACAATTTTATTGAGCTTCCGATGATTCGGCTCGTCAAACAGATTCTTTTCCTTCGATACTTTTATTATCGGAGGAATAGTTATAAGCGTTAACACAAAAGCAACAATAAAAGACAGAGAAACGGATAGTAGCATGGTATAAGTTTTTCGGGGAACCAAGCAAAAATAGGAATTCTAACCGTCGCATTGAATTTTCGGGGAGATTAAAATTGAAGATGATGAGAAGGAGACGTCAGCCAATGTGCTAATTTCTCAATTGTACAAGCTTTATCTTGTAGAGACTTTGCAGATGAAATCACTATTCCGCCACGGTGAATGGAGAGGCGTTTTCTATTTGATGGTGTAGCTCTTAAAGGTTAATTTTTCCAGCAACTGAAAAAATATCTTTCAAGGACAACAAAGTACAAAATCATTTTAGCTATAATTGTGTAACATCGGATGTGCCTTTGGGCTATAACCTTCAATAAGAAAGAAGTTTTCCGGGAATTTGAATTGAAATTAAGTTGAAATAAAAAATAGCAAGCCTCTATGACTTACTGTATAGGTATTAAATTGAAGGCCGGGTTGGTAGCACTAAGTGATACCCGGATCACTTCAGGACACGAAACGACTACGGCCCGTAAATACACGATTTACGAAAAAGGAGATCAGCATGTTTTTTTGATGACCTCAGGATTACGTTCCGTGCGTGATAAAACCCTCACGTATTTCTCGGAAATATTAAACGATAAATTGGATAGTTTCGAAAAGCTTTATGAGGTAGTCAATGCCTTGGGAGACCAGATCAAGCGCGTAGCCAATGAAGACAAACGCAGCTTGGCTGAAGGAGGTCTTGATTTTAATATCAATACCATTGTAGGGGGTAAATTGGTAGGGGACAAGGAGCATAAGTTGTACATGTTGTATCCGCAAGGGAACTGGATTGAAGTCGGAGAGGGAACTCCTTTCTGTATCATTGGCAATTCCGGTTACGGAACACCAATTTTACGTCGAACGTTGACTCCTGATTCCAGCATTCGGTTTGCTTTGAAAACAGGTTTCCTGTCCTTCGACTCAACCCGCGTTTCAGCCAATGATGTTGGTTATCCGATTGATGTGATGATTTACGAAAAGGATAGCGAAAAAATTAAAGTGAAGCGTTTTCAGGAAGGAGATTTACACTACATCTCCAAGCTTTGGGGCGACGAGCTCACCCAGGCAGTAAGTGAAATACCTGAAGATTGGGTGGACAGTATTTTAGACGAGTAATACGAAAGACAATTTTGAAATCAGGATTTTGGAAACAAGGTCCTGATTTTTTTTATGCGCCAAATGCCGGATCAAAAACAACGGTTCCGCTAACGCCCCGCAATGCTCCGGGAAGTAGCTCCTTCACCATGCAATTGATTTCCGGTGCTTCAATGGGCATGTTGATTTCGTATTTGCTGCATAACTCGTAACCAAAGCGTGGGTAATAATTTTCGTGACCAACCAGAACGACAGATCCAAATCCCATTTCTTTTGCTTTTTTATGTGCCGCTTCGATTAGCTTGCTACCAATTCCCTGGTTCTGAAATTCAGGTAAAACAGAAATGGGGGCCAGCACTAATGATTCGTGTGATTGACCTTCTCCTTTAATTTTGATTTTCGTCAGTAAAATATGGCCCACAATTTTGCCATCGGATGTGCAGGCAACCATCGAGAGTTCCGGGATAAAAGAGTTAGATGTTCGCAAGCGTTCAACCAGAAACTGTTCCTGGTGGTCGCTAATTTCCAGTGTCCGGAAAGCTTCTTCAGTCAATTTGAAAACAGCTGAATAATCCGCTTCTGTCTCCTGTCTAATAGTGACTATCATGTCAGTGTTTTTTACCTTTTTTCTTTTTGGTTTCCCAAATTTGCTTGAGGGTCTGATTTGTTTCGGTTTGATAATCAAATTCCCCCTTCGAAACCCCCAGACGTTGAGATGAGTAAATACCTGAATTACCACTGAAATAGTAGGCGATAAAACAGGCGATGGCATAGTAAAGCACGTGTTCACCACCAAAAAGTTCAACGCCCATTAAGGTACAAGCCATCGGGGTGTTGGTGGCTCCTGCAAATACGGCAATAAAGCCAAGTGCTGCAAATAAATCAACCGGGTTGCCAGTTAGTGTGGCAACAGTGTTTCCCAGGGTTGCCCCGATAAAAAACAGGGGAGTTACCTCACCTCCTTTGAAGCCGGTTCCAAGTGTAACAGCCGTAAAAACAAGTTTCCAGAACCAGCTCATCAGGTCAGCGCCATCAGTTTTAAACGCATTTACCAAACTTACTCCGGTACCATCGGCAGTGGTAACACCAATACCCAAATAATCGCGGGTGCCAAGCATGAAGGTCATGGCAATCACGATGATCCCACCAATCACGGGAATCATCAACTTGTGCTTGATGTATTTATGTGAGAGCTCTTTAATTTCGTGTGTCAGAAAGGAGAAGGCGTTTCCAGCCAGACCAAAGAAAACAGCGGCAATAATCACAAAAAAGATCAACTTCAGATCGAAATGCATGAAAGAGAAAGTCGATTGCACATGGTCATGAAAATCGACGTGGTAATGAGTGTGTTTAATTCCATAGGATGAGCAAACGATATCTGCCATCAACGAAGCAGACAGCGCCGGGAATAAAGCGTCATATTTGATTTTGCCGAATGCCAATACTTCCAACGCAAAAATAGCTCCGGCAATTGGCGTTCCGAAAACCGCACCGAAACCTGCTGCAACACCGGAAATTAGCAGAATGCGTAAATCATCGTGCTTCAGCTTTAAAAACTTGCCCACGAAGGCAGCCATGCTACCACCAATTTGCACCGCTGTACCTTCTCGTCCGGCCGAACCGCCAAACAAGTGCGTTACTACGGTTGTGATGAGAACGAACGGAGCCATGCGCGCAGGAATACCCCCACCAGGTTTATGGATTTCATCCATCACCAGGTTGTTTCCCGCCTCCGCGTTTTTTCCCCGAAACCGGTATAAGGCCACAATTGCCACACCTGCTACTGGTAATAAATAGAGCAACCACCCGTATTCCCAGCGGGTTTTGGTCGCCAGATCGAGCAAATAGAGAAAAATAGCGACTAAACTACCGGATATGGCAGCAACAGGAAGGGTCAACAAAAACCACTTGAATACATATTTGAAAATGTAAACTTGATCAAGATGACGTTTTAGTTTCAGGGGCATAAGCAATAAAATCAAATATCAGCATTCGGACGAGAGCCAGAATTGCCAGGTTTGTTGGCTGCAAATTTATCCCAAATATGCAGAATGGGGCTAAATTTCAGCTTTCTGATTCTTCTCGGCTTTGCAAGTTAATGCAAATTAAACAAACATGGTGTTAATGCCGGTTTACTCGATGACTGTGTTGCTGACAAAGGCAATCTTTTTGCCATCAGGTGACCAGTTGAAAACATTCATGCTGCCTTGTCCGCCGTACAGATAAGCAATAACCGTTGGTGTTCCACCTTTAGCCGGCATGGTGCGAATAGCTACCCGTTTGTAAAAGGGGTGGTCATCGGCTGCGATCTCCTGTGGATATGAAATGAAAACCAATTGGCTTCCATCGGGTGAAACGTGCGGAAACCAATCGTTGAATTCATCAAATGTTAATTGGGTTTGTTCGCTTCCGTCCGCGTTCATTCGGTAAACCTGCATGGTACCAGTTCGTGTGGAACAGAAATAAATGAATTGCCCGTCTGCAGAATATTCTGATCCGTCATCTAATCCTGGAGTGTCTGTCAGTTGAATTTCTTCTTTTGTTTGAAGCTCGATTTTGTATAAATCTAACTGGGCCGCATTGTTCCGTCCTCCGGTGAAAACAGCAAATTGCTTGTCGGGTGAAAAACCATGCAGATAGGAGGGGCCTTCATTGGTGAGGCGTTCCGGTGTTCCGCCCGCTGCCGGGAGTGTGTAAATTAAAGAAGCGTCATTGGGATCTTCCGTATGATCGCTTATGCCTAACAGTTGCCCATCGAAGGATAAAACGTGGTCGTTATTATTGTTTTGTGCCAAACCGGTATCAATTTCTTTGGAAGAATAATCTGCCAGGTTCAGCGCATAGATTTTTCCTTCGCAGTTGTAGTAAAGCAATTGGCCATCGGGAGACCAATTGGGTGCCTGCAGCGATTTTGGGGAACTGAAAATAATATTTCGTTTACCACTTTCCAGATCAAGGATCTCAATGTGGCTGCCGATGTAGTCTTTGTAAGGTACAAAATCGTTGGGTGCAGGAATGCTCAGGCGGACATTGTCGAAAACGGCTTCTTCCAACACTCCCTTATCGTGCGAACAAACAAAAAGGCCCAGGTACAATTCCTGGCTCAGATCTGATTCATCCAACCCGATCGATTGCATGGCTTCACCTTCAACTGCCATCGAAAAAGTAAACTTCTGACCCTGTCGTTCCAGTCGGATAATGTTTGGAGCCGAAAGCTCAGAACGGACTTCCTCTGTATTGCTGTTTGTATGAGGCCTGAATTGCAGGGCCGCCAGCCCGTCGCCATGAACCACTGCACTCACATGAGCCGCCCCACCGAACAACTCTTCCCGAACCATGATTCCTATTTTGCGATGTTCATTTTCTCCTTCACCAATAAATTTGATACGAGCGGTAAGTATGAAATCACCGGTGATTTTTTGTGATATAAATTGAAATTCATCTTTGTCAAACCAAATGTTTTCACCAGCGCCAGCCAAATGATATTCGCCCGAAATTGAATCGAATGAAGCGCTGCCTTCCAACTTTGGAAAACCAATGTCAGACTGGAAATTAAACTGCCCGATGTGGACTTCCTTTTTGTTTTCACAAGAGTTAAGCATAAAATTTAAAGTTGAAGAGCTAATAACGAGGAGTAGGAGGTTGACCAATCGATTAGTAAAATGATGTGTCATAAGTTGTTCGTTTAGTTGGTTTAAGATCGTTTAGGTTTTTCAATGTGTTTCGACGCAATAGGCTAATTTAGCGAATAACTTGAAAAAGTGTTTTGATTTTTGACAGGAATGTAAGCTCGATTGGTATTATATGTAACATATTTCTTTTGAGGATTCGATTCACTAACTTACAGACTTAATTTTAAAGAAGTCAACACTGCCCGCTACGCGATAGTTGAGAAAAATAGAATTCTTAATTATAAGCCCCGTTGAATCATTGTATATGCAGAGAGATCAGATGGTGAAGAAACAAATGCAAGCTTTCAACTTTTGGAAAACGGCATGAGTAAAACAGCTGACTTTCTGGTATTAGATACATTAGACCTGAATCAATATTTACTATAAACCAAACCAATGAAATCAGAAATTAGCTATTCGAAAGCGCAACTGGTTATTTTAGTCAGTTCACGTGTTTTGATTGGCTGGTACTGCCTTTACGAAGGAATGATTAAATGGATAAATCCATCCTGGTCGGCCTTCGCCTTTTTAAATGATTCGCAGGGATGGCTCGCTCCTTTTTTTCACTCCTTTGCAGCTAATCCAACCAGTCTTTCTGTTGTTAACTTTTTAAATATTTACGGATTAATCGCGATAGGGCTTGGCTTGATTCTGGGCTTATTTACCCGGATGGCGACAGTATCCGGAATTGTATTAATCTTCCTGTATTTTCTATCTCATCCGGCTCTTATAAACACATCTTACATGTTGCCTTCGGGCGAAAGTGCGATGTGGGTGAATAAGAATCTGATTTTCGTTTTCTTATTACTCATTTTGCTGGTTTATCCAACGGGAGACCGAATCGGACTGGATCGACTATTGTTTAACCGCTTCAAAAATTAACCGGAGAAATGGAAGATAAAAAGAATAAAAAACAGGCTTTTTCAAGAAGGGACTTGCTAAAAGGCTTTGCCACCCTACCTGTTATTGGAGCTTTTGGTTACGGCATGTTCCGCGAGTGGAATGCTGACCGCTTGCGGCAAAACTCAATAGCCAGCGAGTTGGGCTTGAATTTCGATGAACATCCAATTGCAGTTCCATCCAAATCAGATGGCAAAACACTTCGAATTGGAATTATCGGCTACGGTATTCGTGGTGAGCAGCTCATGCGTGCTGCCGGATTTTCCCGGCCTGAATTGGTTGATGATTGGAAGCGCGGAGCACAGCGAAATGTCAATGACCGGCGTTACGGTGATTACCAGGAACAGGAAGATTTGAATATTGTCATTACAGCTGTCTGTGATTTGTTTGATGTGCATGCTGAAAATGCCTTGAAAGCAGCCTCCAATAGTAATCGTTCGGGAGTTGATGGACCAATGAATCAAACGGCGAAACGTTACCGGCGTTATACCGATTTAATCAATGCAGACGATGTGGATGCCGTTATTATTGCGACTCCCGATCATTGGCATGCGAGAATGGTGGTTGACGCAGCGAAAGCCGGAAAACATGTGTATGTTGAAAAAGGCTTGACACGAACCGTAGAGGAAGTGTTTGACGTTCGCAAGGCAGTGAAAGAAAGCGGCATTGTGATGCAGCTGGGACATCAGGGACGACAAACGGCAAGCTACAACAAAGCAAAAGAAATCATCGATAAAGATATTTTGGGAAAGATTAGCCTGATTGAGGTATGTACCAATCGGAACGATCCCAATGGAGCCTGGGTGTATGATATTCACCCGAACGGGAGTCCGGAAACGATCGACTGGAGCCAGTTTGTAGAACCAACGAATCCGCACCCTTTCAGTTTGGAGCGTTTTTTTCGCTGGCGGTGTTGGTGGGATTACGGAACCGGCTTGTCCGGTGATTTGCTGACGCATGAATATGATGCGCTCAACCAGGTTCTGCATTTGGGAATTCCACATTCTACGGTTGCATCAGGCGGCGTGTATTTTTACAAGGACGGCCGTGAAGTGCCCGACGTGTTTCAGGCGGTGATGGAGTATCCCGACCGTGATCTGACTTTCCTATACAGTGCCTCGCTGGCCAGTGAGCGTTTCCGCGGTAAAGTGATCATGGGACACGATGCCAGCATGGAAATGGAAAATACGCTGACAGTGACCCCGGATAATCGATCAACGCGGTACAAAGATCAATTGCAGGCGGGTGTTATGTCGTCCGACAAGCCAATGATTACTTACATCCCGGGAAAGTCGAATGTCGATGCAGTGACGTCTGCCACCGAGCAGTATTTTGCCAGTCGTGGCCTGCTGTACACCTATGTACAGGGTAAGCGGGTTGATACAACTCATTTGCATATCCGGGAATGGTTGAACTGCATTCGCAGCGGAGAACAGCCAAGCTGTAATATCGATCAGGCTTTCGAGGAAGCCATTACCGCTCACATGGCGACAATCGCTTTGCGCGAAAACCGGAAGGTATTTTGGGATGCGGAAAGTGAGAAAATCGTTTAATAAGCTTTTATGAAACCTAAAAAATAGCTGTGTCATTTCATTATTAACCAATTAAAACAAATTAATCCATGAGTGAAAACAAAAAGTCAACCGGCTTTAGCCGAAGACAATTTTTAGGACGAACTGCTGCTGCCGCGGCAGGGATTACCATTTTACCCAGTCATGTTATTGCCGGGTTAGGACATAAAGCTCCCAGTGATAAGTTGAATATTGTCGGTGTGGGTGTCGGCGGTATGGGCTTCGCCAACCTGAAAAATATGAAGTCGGAAAATATCATTGGTTTGTGTGATGTGGATTGGAAATACGCGAAAGGTTGCTTCGACCATTTCCCGAAAGCCGAGAAGTTTAAAGACTGGCGTGAAATGTACGATAAACTGGGTAATTCCATCGACGGCGTTGTTATTGCAACGGCCGACCATACCCACGCCATTACGGCTTCTCATGCCATAGCCATGGGCAAACATGTTTACCTGCAAAAACCGCTGACTCACACGGTTTACGAATCACGACTGTTGACCAAACTGGCTGCGAAATACAACGTGGCTACATCAATGGGAAACCAGGGGGCGTCGGGTGATGGAGTAAACCTTTCAACCGAATGGATTGCCAATGGTGAAATTGGCGAGGTAACCAAAGTTGAAGCTTTTACCGATCGTCCGATCTGGCCTCAAGGTTTAAATACACCTGAAAACGGCCAACAGGTGCCGGAAACACTGGACTGGGACTTATTTGTCGGACCAGCAAAGATGCGCCCGTACAACGAAATCTATCATCCGTGGAACTGGCGTGGCTGGTGGGATTATGGTACCGGTGCGTTGGGCGATATGGCCTGCCATATTTTACACCCGGTATTTGTAGGCCTGGAACTGGGTTATCCAACTATTGCCCAGGGTAACTCTACTTTATTGCTGAATGATTGTGCTCCCGTGGCGCAATCGGTGAAATTGACTTTCCCAGAACGTTCAGCCTCAAAGAACATGAAAATTAAACTACCGGAGGTTGACGTGCATTGGTACGATGGTGGGATCAAGCCAATGTTGCCGGAGGGATGGCCTGCCGGACGCGATATGAATGATTCAGGTGGTGGTGTGATCTTCCACGGTACGAAAGATAAACTGATTTGCGGATGTTACGGAAAAGATCCCTGGTTGCTGTCAGGGAGAAAGCCGAAAGCCCCCGAATTCCGTCGAAGAGTTAAGACCAGCCACGAAATGGATTGGGTACGTGCCTGCAAGGAAAGCCCGGAAAACCGCACACCAACAGCTTCCGATTTTAGTGAAGCAGGTCCGTTCAACGAAATGGTTGTAATGGGTGTGCTGGCTGTTCGCCTGCAAGCATTGAACAAGCCGCTGGAGTGGAATGGTGAGAAAATGGAATTCACCAACCTGAAGGACAACGAGACGATTCAAACTGTCGTCAGAGACGGATTCAAAATACATGATGGTCACCCGACTTTTGATAAAACATGGACTGACCCGGTTTCGGCCAAAGCTTTTGCTGCCGAGCTGATCAAACATACTTATCGTGCACCGTGGTCATTACCCGATATGCCTTCAATTTAAAAACTTTAAATCGTTATAAATTATGAAACAAATAACTCGTTTAGCTGCATTTTCAGCACTTGTAATTTTAATCTCTTCCTGTACGGAGAAGGTTGGGCCCAACCAATTAACCAGCAAAGAAAAGGCAGACGGTTGGGTGTTGTTGTTCGATGGCCAAAGCATGGACCAGTGGCGTGGCTATTGTAAAGATGCCGTTCCCGGTGCCTGGATGGTTGATGACGGTACGATCCACATTCAAGGATCGGGTCGCGGTGAAGCTGGTGCCAATAATGGTGGCGATATCATCACGATGAAGAAATACCGGAACTTCGAATTATCGCTCGAATGGAAGATTTCGGAAGGCGGAAACAGTGGTATCTTCTACCTGGCGCAGGAAAAATGTGGTAACGACAGCGTACCCGGAGCACCGATTTACGAATCGTCGCCTGAAATGCAGGTACTGGATAACGACCGTCATCCCGATGCGAAATTGGGTAAAGATGGGAACCGCAAGGCCGGATCGTTGTACGATCTGATTCCGGCAGTGCCACAAAATGCCAATCCTGCCGGAGAATGGAATAAAGTGCTGATCACGGTTTACAAAGGAACTGTCATTCATAACCAAAACGGTGAGAATGTGGTTGAGTACCATTTGTGGACAGACGACTGGAAGGCCATGTGTGCCGACAGTAAGTTTGCCGATTGGCCCGACTTCATTAATACAGCCGAAGAAGGTTACATCGGTTTGCAGGATCACGGTGACGATGCCTGGTTTAGAAACATTAGAATTCGTGAACTATGAGCCGGAAACTCAGTTTTGTGTTGTTACTGACATTGGCTGCCGGATTTGCTTCGGGTCAGCAAGAGGTTGAAAAGAAGCAAATCGGTATCCAGCTTTGGTCGGTGCGTGATGCTTTGAAGGACGATGTTCCCGGAACCATTGAGCAGTTGGGACAGATTGGCTACTCCTTTGTTGAGGCTGCCGGGTACAACGATGGTCAATTTTACGGCATGGAGCCAACCGAATTTAAGGCGCTTCTCGAAAAGAACGGGATGACCATGAAAGGTTCTCACGCCGGTATAAATTTACCCAAGGAAGGAGAGTGGGATTCGGCCATGAATTGGTGGGATCAGTGTATTGCTGCGCACAAAGCGGCCGGCGCCGAGTGGATTGTGAAACCATCGATGGGCGATGAAGCTTATCGCAGTTTGGAAACCCTTCAACGTTATTGCGACTATTATAACGCCATTGGCGAGAAGTGCAATGCCGCCGGAATTCAGTTTGGTTACCACAACCATGCACACGAGTTCGAGACAAAATTGGACGGACAACTTTTCTACGACTACCTGCTGCAACATACCGATCCCGACAAAGTGATGTTCGAGTTGGATTTGTATTGGATTAAAGAAGGCGGAAAAGAAGCGCTCGATTATTTCAAGCAGTATCCGGGCCGTTTTGAACTTTACCATGTGAAGGATGAAACGGAACTGGGAGGCAAGGACGCAACAATGGATTTCAAACCGCTGTTTGAGGCAAGCCGGCAAGCGGGCATGAAAAACTACATTGTTGAGGTGGAGCGTTACCATTACGATCCGATGGAAAGTGTCCGTATGAGCTACGATTTTCTGAATCAGGCGGAGTATACGCACTGATTTGGACGCGATTGAATGTATTTATTTGGCAAGGGCCGTTATCCGAAAGGGTGACGGCCTTTTTGCGTTCTTCGCTATCCTCCGGGTTGTGAAACTTATATTTTTTGCTCATTTCAATTGTCGTTTATCAACGGGATAAAGATGTTATTGAAACAGCCACCGCAACAGTTGTCAGGCTTTTTTCGACCCGAAAACAGCCAAAAAAGGGGCTGTATTGAACAATATACCCCTTTTCACGATCGTGAAAATGATTTTATCCATCGTGAAGACGACTTTATCAACCATGAAAATGAATTTATTAATCATGAAAAAGAATTTATTAATCGTGATTTCCACACTATCAATCGTGAAAATGAAAATAGCAATAATGATGATCAAATTATCAATCGTGATACTGAAAATATGAATCATTATTGCTTCAATAACGGTTGTGAAAATGAAATTCACGATGATTATCCCCGCACTGTTAATCGTTATCGCGCTAATCACGATTGTATCTGTCACACTAATTATTGTATTTGCGGCTTAAACGATCGAAGCGTCGTGTTATGAACCGGAAAATCGCTGTAAATGGTTTGAAAATGGCAGAAGTCAGGGTACATCAAGGATGGAATCTTCGGGTTTGGATCGGGTACTGCAATAAGCTGACAGAAAGCTCATCGGACTGTGCGTTTCCGGACGATAATTTCTCGGTTTTCATTTGTTTTTTGATGTGAAATTTTTGTTTGGATACTCCGGTGCCGTTGTTTGACCGGTCACATGGAACGGGACAGCCAAAAAAAGGAGTAGGATGAAAAGCCTGGTGCCCATGACTGATTTTTGGTCTGCGTGTAATTTGGGGTGATTCAAATTAAGCTAAACAGAGAACATAAAAGTGAAATGACACGAGTACGTTTACGTTAGTCGGGCAATAATGGTTGACTTTTAGTCGATGTCCCTATTTTTAGTTACTGACCGGGTGACTCTTTGTCACCCGGTCAGTAACTAAAACGATTTCGCCTGTTACCGCCGGCAATTTGTTCCGAAATGCTAATTTTACGGCATGCAGCAAGAGCAACGCAAAATTATTCATATCGACATGGATGCCTTTTTTGCATCGGTGGAGCAGCGCGACAATCCTGCCTTAAGGGGAAAGCCCGTTGTGGTAGGAGGGGAACGTGAGCGGGGTGTCATTGCTGCAGCCAGTTACGAAGCCCGCAAATACGGCGTTCGTTCGGCCATGTCGTCGGCATTGGCCCGGCGAAAGTGTCCGAGCCTGATATTTGTGAAGCCAGGTTTCGAAAAATATAAGGCAGTTAGTCAGCAGATCCGGGAGATCTTTTTTGAGTATACCGATTTGGTGGAACCCCTTTCGCTGGATGAAGCTTTCCTGGATGTGACACACGCTAAAAAGGGGAAACCATCGGCTACCTTGATTGCACAGGAAATCAGGCAGCGGATTAAGGAGGTCACGCACTTGACGGCATCGGCCGGCGTGTCGTATTGTAAGTTTTTGGCGAAGGTCGCTTCGGATGTCAACAAACCGGATGGCATTTTTGTGATTACACCCGATAAGGCGGATGCATTTCTGGAACAATTGGAGGTGAAGAAGTTCTTTGGCATTGGGCGGGTGACGGCCGAGAAACTGAACAAACAGGGCATTTATACCGGGGCCGATCTGAAAAAGCTGGAGCAAGCCGATTTGATCCGGCAGTTTGGGAAGTCGGGTGCTTACTATTACAATATTGTTCGGGGGATTGACGATCGGCCGGTTGTTCCTTCACGCGAGAGGAAATCGCTGGGAGCCGAGAATACCTTCTCGACCGATTATACCGAGCCTGATGATTTGAAGGCGCAGTTGTTACGGGTTGAAGAAGAAGTCTGGCGTCGCCTGCAACGCTCGCAAACCTTTGGGCGCACGTTGACCCTGAAAATAAAATTTGCCGACTTTGAGCAGATCACCCGAAGCCGTACGCGCTTCGATCTTTACCGAACCCGCGAAAGCATTCACGAAGTGGGAGAAGAACTGTTGATGAATGAAGCTCCATTTGTTAAAGGAATTCGCTTGCTGGGACTTACCTTATCTAACTTTCCGCATGAGGAAAAAGGACCGGTCCAGTTAACGATTGATTTTTGAAAAAAGATTCTCTGACTTTCGGACTTTCAGGTATATATTAATCGGATATAGCCTGTAGCTTACTGAACACTGCAAACTTTTCTACCCGGCCACGTCAATAGCAACCGACTTAAACAGGCACCAAACAGGAAACCCGACTTCAATGTCCATCCGTTTGAGCGACTCGGCTGTGATTTCGACCAGGAGAGGAAACCCGACATCAACAATACAAATTCGGACATTTTCCCGTTCGATAATGTCACGAATCACGCCGTCGAGTTGGTTCTGGATGGTAACATTGGGCAGGCGATGTGCCGAAAGTGCAATATCGTCGCTGGGAATAAAGATCTTGATATTATCGTCTTTTTGGTAGTTCAGACGGCTTTTCTCCACCACTACTTTAATCCAGTTGTGACTTTCGCCGTAACTGAGCTGCGTGATACCGCTTTCCAGGTCCACCCGGCTCACCTTCATCGTAATGGCATTGATCAGGCTGTGGTTACTGAAACAATGCTGAAGCTCGGGTTTCTTCAATAACTCGTGGTAATCGTCGTGGCCGACAACACGCCCTTGTTGCATGAGACAAATGCGGTTTGTTAATTTCAGCAGGTCGGTAATATCGTGACTGACCACCAAAATCGGGATGTTGATCGTCTGATGGATTTTCAACAGGAAAGGCAAAATTTGTTGTCGCAGATTGGCATCCAGGGCAGAAAACGGTTCATCGAGTAGCAGCAACTGGGGCGAGGAGAGGAGTGCTCTACCCAAAGCCGTGCGTTGCCGTTCGCCGCCCGATATTTTGGTGGGTTTACTTTTCAGCAGGTGTCCGAGGTTTAGCAAGGAAACAATCTTGTTGAAGAAGCCATCCTGATCACCTGATTTCATGCCATAACGCAAGTTTTTTTCAACGGTCAAATGGGGGAAAAGACGTCCTTCCTGAAAAACGTAGCCAATTCGTCTTTTTTCAACGGGCGTATTGATCTTTTCATCGGTGCTGAAAACCTTTTTCCCATTGAGATTAATGGATCCTTTTTCGGGCCTTGCTAAACCACAGATGGCATTCATCAGGGACGTTTTACCTGATCCGCTGGGACCAAATATACCAGTGATCCCCATGCCAAACGTCTCATTGACGATCACATCAAAATTATCTCGCTTTAGTTTGATATCTACCTGGATCATGAACGTTTCATTTTGCGGATGTATAATTCGGAGAGGGCCATAGCAACAAACGAAATCAGCACTGAAATAACCACCAGCCGGAGGGTCTCGATTTCACGCCCCGGAACCTGCATGTAAGCGAAAACAGCCAGAGGCAACGTTTGGGTTTCGCCGGCAATGTTTCCTGCAAAGGTGATGGTCGCACCAAATTCGCCTAAAGAACGGGCAAAAGCCAAAATGGTCCCCGAAATGATTCCCGGCGCAGCCAGTGGCACGGTAATTTGAAAGAAGGTTTTCAGCCGGCCAACACCCAGAATGCGGGAAGCATCTTCCAAACCCGGATCAACCATTTCGATGGCTGTTCGGATGGAGCGAACAATCAGTGGAAACGAAACAACAACCGAGGCGATAATAGCCGCCTCAAAGGTAAATGCCAGTTTGATGCCAAATGTCGAATATAGCCACTGCCCAATAAAACCGCGGGTTCCCAGGACCAACAGTAGGATATAACCGGTGGTTACCGGCGGCATCACCAAGGGCAAATGGATGAGACTCTCAATGATCGCTTTTCCCGGAAATTGCTTTCGGGCCAGCCAATAGCCCAACAACAAGGCGATGGGCAATGAAATAAGTGAGGAGTAAATGGCAACACCAACCGATAGTTTGATGGCTTCCAATTCGGAACCGGTAAATTGAAATAAACTCGTCATTAGGTTGTTGTTTTTTTGTCAAGATAAGATTTATCAGGTGCTTTTGTCTGAATAAGCGCCAAAAATAGAAAACGTAAAATTAGTATTAAGCCAAACTTTCATTCGGGTTATACTAATCTTACGTTTAAAACATGTAAAACCCTGTTATGGAAAAGAAAAAAATCCTATTGATTGAATCCGTATTTCTTCCAAATTGGAGCGCTGGCTTCCGATTTTATATATTCGAAGAATGACCTGGAAGCATCGTTCTCTTTCAGCAGGCACGAGACATAAACAATCGGTTTGTGCGACTGAGGCGGGAAGGTACCAACGATTTTTACTTTGCTGGATTCTTCAGCGTCCGTTCGGTAAACAATGCCAAGTGGCGCTTCACCCAGTTCAACAACCATTAAGGCTGTACGAACGTCCTTGGCTGGCAAATAGAAATCGCTTAGTTTACTGTACCATCCAAAATATTCGAGCGACTGTTTGGCGTATTTCCCGGCAGGTACATGTGCCGGGTCGCCGATTGACAGGCGATCGCCTTTTAACAAGGGGATTAAGTCGAGCGTGCTGTCAATTTCCAGAGTCGCCTGTTCACTTTCCTTTGGAGCAACAAGAACCAGGTCGTTGAGGGCAATCTCGTTTTTGAAGGGATGAAGCACAAAGCCCAAACTGTCAACATAGTTGGCCCACTTTTTACTGGCCGAAATGTAGACGTCCGGCGTTCCACCTTGCTCGATTTGTCTGGCTAAGGTTCCGCTGGAAGCCATGTTTGTGATCACTTTGACGTTGCCGGCTACTTCGAACGAGTCGATGAGCTCGCTCAAAACATTGGTCAGGCTGGCCGCTGCAAACACGGTGATTTCAGCTTTGTCGGTTGAATCGGTTTTTTCCTTTCCTCCGGTACACGCCGTCATTGCGGCAATGGTAAGAATGAGGCAGTATGTGGTTATTCGGTTGAAATGTTTATTTCTCATATTCATACTATTTTGTTTTTTGAAAATTCAATTAAACTCGATTACAGACGAACTTGTAAGGCCATTCCTACGAAGTCACCTATATTTTCCGAAAGTGATCCACCTTGGTTCACATAGTGTAAAGATAGCTTTAGCTTGTCTTTGTTGAGGTACCAGTTTACACCAATATCGAAGGTTTTGTCATCACCAATGTGTTTAAAAAGTGTAGATTCTCCTTCTCCTTCGTAGTTGTCGTAGGTGACGGTTGGCTCAACGAATGTACCTCTTACCGGAATGTTGTAGCCGCAGCGTACAAACCATTCGGTTCCGTCATAGTCGGCCAGACCGGTTGCTTCGCGTTTCATTTTGTAATACTCTCCCTCTATTTTAAAACCTCCTTTGGTTGCTGAAATGTCCGCTCCATAGGCGTTTGATTTGTCGAAGGCAGTGCCGTTTCCATTGTCAACTTTTCCGATTGTTGCCCCACCCAAGCCGATCGTAACACCATTGCGGGCATTCCAGTGATTACCGGAATGTCTCACTTTATATTTCTTTTGCTCGGGATCACCAACGGTGAACATCACGCGGCCTGTGAATAGCGGGTTGGCATATTCGCTTCCGTGAAAAGCTGAAGGAGAAAAGGCTCCAACCTGATAGTTAATTCCAAAACCATCGAAGTTCTTCAGACCTCCTAGTCCGATACCTGTTTCAATGCCGTTCCCTTTGCCAGTCATGAAATTTCGCAGAAACCAATCGGAGCGGGTTTTGTCAAATGAGGATACTGACCAGGGACTTGCCATGTAGTCGAGCGAGATGGCTGCCCAATAGTAACCCGCATGCAAGTGTAATAAATCGTCTTTTGATAATTTGGCTGTGATAAAGGCTTTCCAAATATCCAACCCATTGTACGAGCCTTTAATCGCAGAGTAGGGATCTTCCCCAAGGCGATCCAGGTTGAATTCAATTTCATAGCTTAACCAGCTGTAGGGCGATCCTTTGGCGCCAAAGCGTAACCTGCGGAAGGAAGCACTCCCACGGTTGGTGTATTTTGCATCATCGTTTCCAGCATCCATCGTATAGGTAAGCCAACTTTCAACAGCGACGATTGGGGTGAATGCCTTTTCTTTTTGAAACTCGGTAAATGTAAATGTTTTACCTTTTTCTTGTTGCGATTTGACTACTGTCGGGGTGATTAATGACAGCAGCAACAAACCATATCCAACAAAACTTTTTACTGATCTTTTCATGGTGAATTTCTTTTTGTTTGTTTTTTCGATATAATTTCAGATGAATAACGATGGACAAATAAAAATCAGCTTTGCTACTATCGTCATAGCAGCTTGGCTCCAATTGATCAAGTTGGAAAACTCGTTTGAGCTTTGATTTAAGTTTTGTCCAGTCATTGTTCATCTATTTGAATAACGGTTTTAAAATAAAAAGCCAACAGTAAATTCTTTGTTGACTCCACTAAAACTTGCAAAGCCACAAGGAATCGTCAATGGTTTCCTTAAAGGCATTGTGTTTTTCAACTAAAGCATCAAACTCGCGGATAATTCGTTCTCCGTATCGGGTGACAACTGTACCACCGCCATTTGGTCCGCCTCGTTGTTTGACAATGACCGGTAGCGGCGAAAGTTCATTCATTGACTTAATGTAATGCCAGGCTTGCTGGTACGACATTTTCAGTTCTTTTGATGCAGAGTTAATCGATCCTTTTTCTTTTACAAGCTTTAATAATGCGATCCTTCTAGTATCCACAAAACACTCGTCTCCTTTGTGGATTTCGAGCGATCCGGTAACATTAAACGGTCGTGTCATGGTGTGGTCAGTTTATAAAAATGATGCCAAAAAAAATAGTCGGCTGAAATATAGTTATTTAGACGATAGGCTGAAAATACGTCCTACATTTTTGTAGGCTGCAAAGATTTGTATTTTACAAAAATGTACCACAATAGCGTGCTTCTCACGGTGATTTTGTGCGAATATTGGCTTGTCGGATTTAGGAAAAAATGAAAAATCTCAATATTGTTTCCGAAGAGAAGACTCTTTCATTCATTTTGCCCTTTTTATTTGATTGCTGGTTGAGGACTATCGGGTGAACGGCTAGTTGAGTCATAGCTTCCTACAAAAATGTAGGGTTTATGGTAATGCTGTTTTTTATGTTGCTGATAATTAGTTGTAAGCGAATTGTGGATGGGCTTTTGTTTACACCAATAAAAATGAAATTATATGGCAAAGATTATGTTTTTTGAGAAAACAGGATGTATTAATAACACCAAGCAAAAGAAGATTTTGACATTAGCAGGTCATGAAGTCGAGGCGATAAACTTGCTTCACCATCCATGGACTGAGACGGAATTGTTGTCTTTTTTCGGACTCTTAGAGATTAAAGATTGGTTTAATCAAAATGCACCAGCAGTGGCATCAGGCGAGTTGGACCCTGAGAGTTTCAATAAGGAAAGTGCTTTAGAAGCGTTGTTAGCTAATCCGATTTTGATTAAACGTCCTCTGATGATAGTAGGTGATGAACGGTTCGTTGGCTTCGATCCAACGAAATTGGATGCCTTGATCGGTATTAAAGAAGTCGAAAATGCAGAAGCTCAAAATTTATTAAGTCAAAACTTGAGTGTATGTGCCCAAAAGGATCGAGGGTATAAGTGTGATTGAGAAAAACCAACAGGCATAAAAACAAAATGGGAGTTACTCTTTACGAATAGCTCCCATTCACATCCGCAGCTAAGAGCTGCTTCCGCGCCAGGCTACTGTTATTACGGCTGGCATCAAGCTAAACCGGAGTTTTTGCTCTTTTGCCCTTGTCCATCTTATTTTACCTGTTACCGTAAAATCGTCCGGATGTTTGTTCGGCTACTTTTCAGTGCCTTCCCAAACGAAGTCCTCACAGCTAATTGAGTGTGGTGTCTTACGATACCATGCATTTCTCAGTGGCAGTCTACGAAATCTCTTTCTTCTGCAAACTTCAACGGAAGCTTAGCTTCCCTGAAATCCCCGATTTTGGTCAAAACTTAATTGAACGCTGTGCGATCATAGTTCCGATTAATTACTTCCCGAATTTCTTCGGTTTTAATTAAACTTCGGCTCTTTCAGACGGCAAGTTCAATGACTTGATTAATTTGGTTCCGGCTTAACTAAAAGCTTTTCCCGCATCCTCATCTGTCAAAGCGGCCTTTTATCGCTTACCTGATGCGTTCTTTTACGTAGAGCTTTCAGAAAAAGATGTTGTTTTCCCATAGATAAAAACGAACACGTTATTCACAACAAAATTTAACAAATGTTGATAACCTTCGTATTGTCTTATTATTAGATGATTAATTGCTTTTTTCCCTTCTTTGAAATCACTTTATTAACATGTTTTATTGCTGACTTTTTTTTGAAAAAAACAAACAGTAACGAAAAAAGGCCAACTATCAGAATAGTTGACCTTGATATGAGATTTAAAAAATTTGCTTGTTAAGCTTTTTCTGCCTGTTCTTTAAACCATTCTAACGGGTAGGAGGAAGGTCTTTCGATCGGCAGGCCGTATAAACGATCCATAATCAAAGAGGCCAATACACCCATCGCTCTCGAAACTCCGAACAATACCGTATAGAAAGAATATTCCTTAATACCATAGTGGTAAAGTAATGCGCCGGAATAGGCATCCACATTCGGCCATGGATTACTGATTTTACCGACTGATCCTAAAATTGGAGGAACAACTTCATAAAGGTTATTGACCAGATTGATCAATTTGTCATCTTTAATGTATTTGTCAGCAAATTCCTTCTGCGCCGTAAAGCGAGGGTCGGTAACCCGAAGCACAGCATGACCGTAGCCAGGAACAACCCGGCCGGACTGAAGGGTTCTTTGCACATATGCTTCCAATTGTTCTTTCGTCGGTTCGTCAGTATCTAGTTCTTCAATCATCTCAAAGATCCAGTTGATAACATCTTGATTGGCGTAACCATGTAATGGACCAGCCAGACCTAACATACCAGCTCCCAATGCGTAGTAAGGGTTGCTTAATGCTGATCCCACAAGATGTGTTGTGTGAGCAGATACGTTTCCTCCTTCATGATCAGCATGAATCACCATATAGAGGCGCATCAAGCGTTTAACTTCCTCTGTATCGTGCCCCATCATATGAGCGAGGTTGCCAGCCCAGTCTAATCTCGGGTCCGGATCAATATGTTTATCCTTGAAATAGGTTTTGCGATATATATAAGCTGCAATGCGCGGTAACCGGGCTATCAGGTTCATAACATCATCATACATGAAATCCCAATAGTATTTCTTGTGAATACCTGAGCGATAGGCTTTTTGAAAAACCGACTCAGTTGCCATTGCAATAATAGCTGAGCTGAACAAGGTCATCGGCCGCGCGTTTTTCGGAAATGCATCAATGACGTCGAAAACATGCTGAGGAACGTGCGAACGTGTAGCCCAGTCTTTCGAGATATTGACAACATCTTCGTCTTCAGGTATCTCTCCTAGAAGCATCAGGTAGAAAAGCCCCTCTGGGAGTGGTTCACCTTCCGGACTTAAACGAGGTAACTTCTTCCGCAGTTCTGGCAGGGAAAACCCACGGAAACGAATACCTTCGTTGGCATCTAATTTCGAAGTATCAGTTACTAAAGCAGGAATACCTTTCATGCCGGTTAAAACCTGACCAACGGTGACATTTGCCAATACTTTGTCGCCATGTTCTTTCTTAAGCTTTTGGTATTCTGTTATGCATTTGCTGGATTTTTCGTAAAACCTATTCTTGATGTATTCCATAACTTAATTAATTTAATTGATTAGATAGTTTTTTAATGTATGTTTCGGATAACTTCTTCGCTAAACTCTGTTGTTGAAAGTAGCGTCGCACCTTCCATCATCGCGTGCAGGTCTGAAGTGACACGACGTTTGGCAAAGGCGTGCTCCATGGCATCAAATACATGTTCGGCGGCTTCATCCCAGCCCAGGTATTCCAGCATCATTACGCCGGAAAGAATCAATGAGCTTGGATTTGCTTTTCCGCTTCCCGCAATATTGGGAGCCGTTCCATGCGTTGCTTCGAAGATGGCAAAACCACTATTGTAGTTGATGTTGGCTCCCGGCGAAATGCCGATTCCGCCAACCATGGCTGCTAGTTGATCTGAAACATAATCCCCGTTCAAATTCAGTGTTGCAATCACTGAATGATCAAAAGGATGCAGCAGACTTTCCTGTAAAAAGGCATCGGTAATCACATCTTTCACAATCACCTTTCCGGCATTCTGAGCCTGTTCCAATGCTTTTTTAGCGTCAAGCTGTCCTTTTTCCTTCTCTATTTGTTGATATTGTCGCCAGGTAAATACCTGGTCGGCAAATTCATTTTCTGCTAAATCGTATCCGTAATTTTTAAAAGCCCCTTCTGTGAACTTCATAATGTTTCCTTTATGAACCAAGGTTACAGAGGGAAGCTTCCGTTCGATGGCATATTCAATAGCTGCACGAATTAAACGTTCAGAACCATCTTTGGAGACCGGCTTTACACCGAATGAAGAGCTTTCCGGAAAGCGGATTTGGGTTTTAATACCCATTTCATTTTGCAGGAAAGCCAGAAATTTATTTGTTTTTTCTTCTCCTGCCATGAATTCAATTCCGGCGTAAATATCTTCCGTATTTTCGCGGAAGATATGCATATCCACCATCGAAGGGTAGCGGATAGGGGATGGAACCCCTTTAAACCAACGTACAGGTCGCAGGCAAACATACAAGTCAAGTGTTTGCCGCAAGGCTACGTTTAGTGACCGAATACCACCACCAACCGGCGTTTCCAATGGTCCTTTAATACCTACCAGGTATTTCTTGAAGGCCTCCATGGACTCATCGGGTAAATAAGATCCGGTTTGTTCAAACGCTTTTTTACCGGCTAAGACTTCTTTCCAGATTATCTTTCGTTTACCACCGTACGCTTTTTCAACGGCAGCATCAATTACCTTTTGACAAGGTACACTGATATCTTTTCCAATGCCATCGCCCTCAATAAAAGGGATAATCGGACAATCAGGTACAATGAGCTTTCCGTTCAATCGGGTAATAATTCCTTCCATATTAATTAGCCGAGAGTTTGGATTGTAAATTCATATCAATAGCGCCCAGGAAATCCTCAGTAGTCAGATAATGCTCTGTTTTGAGATCTTTTTCATGAATGATCAGCGCTAAATCTTTGGTCATTTTGCCACTTTCAACGGTTTCGATACAAACTTGTTCAAGTGTTTTTGCAAATTTGATCAGCTCCTCGTTGTTGTCTAATTTTCCACGGAAAGCTAAACCTCTGGTCCATGCAAAAATAGAAGCAATGGGGTTTGTCGAAGTTGGATTTCCCTGCTGATGCTGGCGGTAGTGACGGGTAACCGTTCCGTGAGCGGCTTCAGCTTCCATCGTTTTTCCGTCTGGTGTTATCAATGTTGAAGTCATCAACCCCAATGATCCGAAACCCTGAGCGACTGTATCAGATTGAACGTCGCCATCATAGTTTTTACATGCCCAAACGAATCCACCTTCCCATTTCATGGCAGCAGCTACCATATCATCAATCAAACGGTGTTCGTAAGTGATTCCGGCAGCTTTAAATTTCTCTTTGAATTCTGCATCGAAGACTTCCTGAAATAAGTCTTTAAAGCGGCCATCATATTTTTTCAGGATAGTGTTCTTTGTTGACATGTAAAGCGGCCACCCTTTGTCGAGGGCTTGGTTCATACATGCCCGGGCAAACCCTTTAATTGATTTGTCGGTGTTGTACATGGCCATGGCTACACCGTCACCTTCAAAATCATAGACATCAAATGATTGAGCTTCGCTACCATCTTCCGGTGTAAAGGTGATAGTCAGTTTACCTTTTCCTTTTGTTGTAAAATCGGTTGCACGGTATTGGTCCCCAAAAGCATGACGACCGATACAGATCGGTTTTTTCCATCCGGGAACCAGCCTTGGTATATTACTTATAATGATGGGTTCGCGAAAAACAGTACCATCCAGAATATTACGAATCGTACCGTTTGGCGATTTCCACATTTTTTTCAATCCAAATTCGTCAACGCGAGCTTCGTCAGGTGTAATTGTTGCGCATTTTACACCAACACCATATTTTTTGATGGCATTGGCCGCGTCGACAGTTATCTGATCGTCAGTTTCATCGCGTTTTTCCATCCCTAAATCATAATATTTAATGTCAATATCAAGATAAGGGAAGATCAGTTTTTCTTTAATGAATGACCAAATAACCCGGGTCATTTCATCTCCGTCCAGTTCAACAACTGGATTGGTAACTTTAATTTTGTTCATTTTTCGGGTGCGTTTATTCGTTAGTTAATTGGTTTTATTTTCTTGAGCAATAAGGTTTAAAGCAGATCCGGCTTTGAACCACTCAATTTGTTGAGCATTGTAAGTGTGATTCACGATGATGCTGTCTTTTGAACCATCGCCATGAACGATTTCAATCGTCAACGGTTTGCCAGGTGCAAAATCAATCAGATCAACGAAATTGAACACGTCATCTTCCTGAATCGTATCATAGTCTGCTTCATTGGCAAAAGTCAATGCCAACATTCCTTGTTTTTTCAGGTTGGTTTCGTGAATACGGGCGAACGATTTTACGATTACCGCTCTTACGCCTAAGTGGCGTGGTTCCATGGCAGCGTGCTCACGGGATGATCCCTCTCCATAGTTGTGGTCACCAACAACGACCGCAGGAACTCCGGCAGCTTTATATGCCCGCGCAACTTTTGGTACTTCGTCGAATTCTCCGCTCAGTTGATTTTTCACCTTGTTGGTAGCGCCTCCAAAGGCATTGACTGCACCAATTAACATGTTATTGGAAATATTGTCGAGGTGACCACGGAAACGCAGCCACGGTCCGGCCATTGAAATATGGTCGGTTGTACATTTACCTTCAGCCTTGATCAATAGTTTTGCTCCGGTAATGTTTTTACGATCCCATGCTGGGAATGCATATAGCAACTGCAAACGTTTTGAGTCGTCGGCAACAGCAATTGTAACCGATGAACCATCAGCTGCAGGAGCTTGATATCCGGCATCTTCAACGGCAAAACCGTTGGCAGGTAATTCCTCTCCGGTAGGTGGAGCTAATTTCACTTGCTCGCCGTTTTCATTTTTCAATGTGTCCGTCAGTGGATTGAAAGTCAAATCGCCGGCAATTGCCAGCGCAGTAACCAACTCAGGTGATCCAACAAACGCGTAGGTGTTTGGGTTACCATCGGCACGTTTTGAAAAGTTCCGGTTGAAGGAGTGGACGATCGTATTTTTTTCACCTTTGTCTGCTCCATCACGGTTCCATTGACCAATACAAGGTCCGCAAGCATTGGCAAATACACTCGCTCCAATTTTGTCAAAAATTGAAATGAATCCATCGCGTTCGATCGTGTAACGAACTTGTTCTGATCCAGGAGTGATGGTGAATTTTGATTTTGTTTTTAGGCTTTTATCTACAGCTTGTTGTGCCAGTGAGGCAGCGCGTGAAATATCTTCGTACGAAGAGTTGGTACATGAACCAATCAAGCCAACCTCAATTTTTGTTGGCCAACCGTTTGCTTTGGCTTCTTCAGCCATTTTAGAAATAGGGGTAGCGCGGTCGGGGGTGAATGGTCCATTTAGGTGTGGTTCCAACTCATCCAGATTGATTTCAATTAATTGATCGAAATATTTCTCAGGAGAAGCATAAACTTCCGCATCTGCAGTTAAGTGTTCTTTGATTCCGTTTGCCAAATCAGCAACATCACCACGTTCAGTAGCACGTAAGTAGCGCTCCATTGATTCGTCGTAACCGAAAGTTGAAGTTGTAGCGCCAATTTCAGCACCCATATTACAAATGGTACCTTTACCAGTTGCTGATAATGATATGGCACCTTCGCCGAAATATTCAACAATACATCCGGTTCCACCTTTTACGGTAAGGAGGCCGGCTACTTTTAATATAATATCTTTCGCTGAAGTCCAACCGCTGAGTTTTCCGGTCAGTTTAACTCCGATCAGTTTTGGGAATTTCAATTCCCAAGCCATCCCGGCCATCACATCAACAGCGTCGGCACCACCAACACCAATGGCAATCATCCCCAATCCACCGGCATTCACCGTGTGCGAGTCAGTACCAATCATCATTCCTCCGGGGAACGCATAATTTTCAAGAACCACCTGGTGGATGATCCCGGCACCTGGTTTCCAAAAACCAATTCCATATTTATTTGATACAGATTCCAAAAAGTCGAAGACTTCTTTGTTGTTCTCCAATGCAAATTTCAAGTCCGTTCTTCCGCCAACGCTGGCTTGAATCAAGTGGTCACAATGAACAGTAGACGGAACTGCGGTTTGAGCTTTTCCTGCGTTCATGAATTGTAACAAAGCCATTTGTGCTGTTGCGTCCTGCATGGCAACGCGGTCTGGTGCAAAGTCCACATAGTCAGCACCGCGTTTGAAGTTTTCTACTTTTTCCGGCTCATATAGGTGAGCATACAAAATTTTCTCGGCTAAAGTGAGCGGCTTTTTCAATACTTCTCTGGCCATTTCTATACGGGGGCCAAAGTTCCCGTAGGTTTTTTTGATTAAATCAAGATCAAACATATGAATGGTTTTAAAATCTATTAATTGTGGTGATCGAAATCACCCTTCTAAACAAAATCGGGCGTTAAAGGTTGCTTCCGAAGGCATTAATATATTAAAAAAAAGATGATTTTTTTCACCTTTATCTTCTTGAACACAGTTTATTTTTTCGCTACTTGTCCAAAGATGAAAGGATGAAGAGAAATGCAGTGCAATTTTTAATATGGTCAAAAGTTTATAATTCAAATGAATAGATGATTCTTTGACTATTTACCTTAATATTTACCCCAGTTTAATCCAGCATTGTTCGTCCGTACTTTTTCGGATTGCGTCAATCACTGCCATGTTTTTAATGGCGTCGGAAAGGGGAGTGGGAACATCTTTATTCGTCAAGATAGCACTGGCAAAAGCGTCGGCTTGCAGTGTGTATTGATCAACGGCGTCAAAGAGAATGTCTTCAGTTTTTGATTTGGTGATCAGGGTTATTTTGCTTTGCTCTGTTGGTGGTGCATTGACCGGAATTTCAACTACGATCTGTCCTTCATCGCCCAAAATGTGTACCCTTTGAAAAGAAGTCAGTTGAGTTGAACAGGTAAAAGTGGCTGTCTTTCCCTCCGGAAATAGTAATATTCCGGAGCTCATTCGGTCGGTTCCCATTTGGGGGTCTTTGTCCATCATTCCGATCACAGTGTGAGGTTCTTCGGCAAAAATAAAGCGAGGGAATGAAATACAATAACAGCCAATATCCATTAAAGCACCGCCGCCAACTTCCGGTTTGTTGCGAATATTCCCGGGATCGACGTTGTAATAGGAGAAGAAAGCTTGCATGGTTTTAACTTTGCCGATTGCTCCTGTCGAAATCAGTTCTGCGGTTTTTTTCCACTGCGGGTGAAAGCGATACATGAACGCTTCCATAACTTTCAGCTTCGGGAAGCTGGCTGCTTTGTCTGTCAGTTTTTTTGCTTCAGCTTCATCAAGTCCGATTGGTTTTTCGCACAGAACATGTTTACCCGCTTGCAGCGCTTTCAACGTCCATTCGACATGCATGTGGTTTGGGAGCGGATTATAGATGGCATCAATTTCCGGATCGGCCAACAGTTCGTCGTAAGTGGCATAGGCCTTTTCAATTCCCAATTGGTTCGCAATAGTTCGGGCCTGATCAGCATTGCGGGAACAAATGGCAGTTACCTTCCCAAATTGACTTTTTTGCATGGCGGGAATTACTTTTTGGACGCCAATCTTGGCCGTACTTAGCACTCCCCAGCGAATAAATTCTGACATGATTATTGATTTTGAATTTTTGTAACTTGCTTCATCCGGGTTCAGTTTTCCGGATAAAGTTGACAGCTACTTTTTATAAAGATAAAAAAAAGTGGCTACCGTTTAGGCAGCCACTGGTAAGTATTTCTTTGCGCAAATTGGCTAGATTGTTATTTCCAAAATCGTATCGATCTTTTGGCGCTTAGTAAATGGAACCTTGAGCAAGGTGCCAAATTCAGTCGTTTCAAATTTTACCTTGGAATTGTCGTCGAAAAAAACGACAGATTTTATTTTGGTATCAAGATTTGGAATCAACAAATTTTCTTCATCCAAATTCAGCACATGAAGGTAGATGGTGTTCCCTTTTCGAGTTGTCGCTCCCCAGTTGGTTGGTTTTATAGGCCCTTTCCGCGTTCCGTAAATTGTCTCTCCATATTTGTCGAGCCACTTTCCCATAACCATCAATGTGTCGATGTTTTCGGGTTGAATTTTTCCATTTGGCATTGGTCCCGTGTTGAGCAAAAAGTTTGCCCCGTAGCCTGATGCTTTGATCATGGTTTGAATGAGTTGTTTGGACGATTTGTAATTCTGGTCTTTCAAATTAAATCCCCAGCTTCCATTCATCGTCTCACACATCTCAATTGGAAGTTCCGATATTGTTCCGGTTTGGTTGAATCCCATGGTGTTCTCACCGGGCAAATCGCGTTCAAACATTTGAAAATCCTCACCGGGTATGGGAGACATGTGGTGGTTGCTCCCAATCATCGCACCGGGCTGAAGTTTATGAATTAGCGAGTAGGTCTCGTCTAAGCGCCAGTCAGCATTTTTTTTGTCCCACATACCGTCAAACCAGATACCGCCAACTTCTCCGTAATTCGTCAGCAACTCAGTTAGCTGGGCATTCATGTAATCGATGTATTTGTTCCATTCGCCACTTTCCGGTCGGCCGGTGAATCCCTTACCGGTATTACCTCGGGGGTAATAATCGGGGTGGTGCCAGTCAAGCTGCGAATAGTAGAAGAATAGTTTTATTCCCTGTTTGTCACATTCATCCTTCAGCATTTTCAGAATATCTTTTCCATAGGGTGAACGCTCCACAATATCATAATCGCTGATTTTAGAGTCGAACATGGCAAAGCCATCGTGATGTTTGCTTGTGATTGTGATATACTTGATGCCTGCCTTTTTAGCCATCAAAACCCATTCGGCTGGATCAAATTCAACAGGATTAAAAAAGCTGGCAAGTCTTTCGTAGTGGTTAATGGGAATTTGCTTTTGATTCATGATCCATTCGGCGACGCCATAATCTCCGCCACCCGCCATAACGGAATAAACGCCCCAGTGAATAAACAGTCCAAACTTGGCGTCCTGAAACCACTCGCGGTTTTCCAGATTTTGAGAAGTTGGTTGATAAACCGTTTGTGCTGTGGAAATACTGATGATCAGCAGAAGCATGAAAAGGAAAATAAATCGTCGCATAATAGTGCTGTTAATTTGGTTTCGGTTCCAAAAGTTAATTTCTAAAATTAGGCTAAAATTCAGAAAACGGGGTGACTACCCACGATTTTCTTGTTCCGGACATGTCGTTTATCCTGTTCTGAATTGCAGAAAACGATGGCCGGAACTATTTTCTGAAGAACGAAAAATGGACGCTGCCGTAGTTTCGAACTTCTACAAACTCGGGACGAGAGGAAAAATTGTGATTTTTGGGGTGTTCGAGAATGAACAATCCATCGGGTTTCAGTAAATCTCCCGAAAGAACCAAATCAGGAACTTCGGCAAATTGTTTGTGGTCGTAGGGCGGATCAGCAAAAATTAAGTCGAAACTCTGATCTGTTTTGCTGCAGTATTGAAAAGCATTGGCTTTAACTGCTTTGATACTTGTTACGCCCAGTTTTTGAATAACCTCAGTGATGAACCGATGATGTTGAAAGTTTAATTCAATCGAGGTAATATCAGGACAGCCGCGCGAAGCAAATTCGAACGAGATACTTCCTGTTCCCGAGAATAAGTCGAGCACTTTTATCGCTTCAAAGTCAATTTGATTTAGAAGGATATTAAACAAGCTCTCTTTAGCCATATCGGTCGTGGGACGGGCCTTGAAACTTTTTCCGGGGTTAAATAACCTTCCTCTGTGTTCTCCACCAACTATTCTCATTCAAAACTATTAAAAAGGTTTACAAAACGGGCATCGGGTAGCTTGTCGAACAGGTAGCTGTAGTGTATTTTCTTCGGATTTGAAAGGATCTCAACCTGTGCGAAATATTGCCGCAGCCGGTGATAGATGGTCGCATGTTTATTGACCATGCCGTCCAATAAAATCAAATCTGGTTCCGAAGCCATATTTTTGACACTTCCCAGGATATAGAAAAGCATGTCGTTTTCACCATCGTAAAAGAAACTGTTATGGAAGTTTAGTCCCATTTCATCAAAACCGATTAGCACCAGGTGTTTCTTAAATACGGTAATCTTTAAAACTTTTTTCGCGTCTAAATGCTCGGGAAATGACAGATTCAGGTCATTTATGAATTCTGCTCCCGGATGCTTTTCCTCCAGGAAATTAGAGATTACCTGTGGAATTTCATATACCGACCAATATTTGGCTGAAGGAATGTATGAGCTTTTTATTTGGCGTTTCTCCAGCGCTTGGAAGGCAACCTGGTGATAGGTGACACAGTCCTCAGCCTGGTAAATTTCATCGGGAACCAATGTTGTACGGTTCGGGGCAACAATAATGATGCGGGTCTTCTTGAACGGTAGTTGCAGCAAATCCGATTCTTCGTAAATCGCTTTTATTCGCTTCAACAGAAACTCGGGTTCGGCTTCAAACAGTTCCTGATGATAAAGGTAGATCACCTTGTTCTGAATGGTGTCGAGTATTGAAAAAGAAAATCCATCCAGACTGAGCTGGATGGATAGCTTATATTCTAGGGTAAAATTAAAATCGAAAGTTTCGTCAACCAGCGATATTCTTTGCATAGTGCATGATTATTCCCAGTTACCCGCGTTGTTGTTAGCTTCAGTTAATGAACCAACTTTCAATCCGGGATATTTATCGTTTGTACGAGCCTTATCGTTCAGGTTGATAACCAATTGACGATCAAGTTTTCTCAATACAGTGTTGTTGTGAACTTTTGCTTCGAAAAGCGGGACGCGGATACCAGATCCTGTTGTCAGGATTGTTGCACCTAAAAAGAATTGAGCAACGGTGTCGGGAACAGGAACATATTTTAATTGTTCTGCATCGTAATCAGCGCCAAACAAGGTGTCGATAACACTAATACGAACTGTATCACGAATAATTTTTCCTTTTTTGATGGCCGTTTCTTCAGTCCATCCAGCTTCGATCATACTATCAGTAAGCATACCAATTTTCCGAACTAAAGGAAGCTCTCCTGTTTTCACAAAATTAATCAGTGTATCCCAGCTACCGGTGAATTGACCGTTAACATCTTTGTATGCCAACTCAGCTTTCCGGATTTCTTTTAAACGCTCAACAACCTTGTCATATCTCTCTTTTTTTGCTTGCTCAAAATCGATTGGTCTTTGAACGCTGTTGTAAATCAAGTAACCAAGAAGGATGGCTATAGCTATAAGTACAATCTGAATTGCTGTCTTCATCTTTGAGTATTTAAGATTAGTTTTTGTTTGCATGCAAATTTATAAAAAAAATTAAATTACAATCCGACCATTACTTTTAATTTAGCCGTGATGTTAAAAAAACACATAGAGAATCAATTAGTCCGGAATTTGGGCTTTGAACCAACAGAAGGACAAAAATACCTGGCTGAGAAGTTAGCCGATTTTATGACGACTGAATCGCATGAATTAATATTTCTGTTAAAGGGCTATGCCGGAACCGGTAAAACAAGTATGGTCAGTGCGTTAGTCAAAACATTGGACGCCTATAAAATACCGACGGTTTTACTGGCTCCGACCGGTCGGGCAGCGAAAGTCCTTTCAACCTATACCGGCAAAAGCGCCTATACGATCCATAAACGAATTTACAGGCAAAAGTCATCGTCGGATGGAATGGGTAGTTTTGCGCTTGATAAGAATTTGTTAAAAAACTGTTTTTTCCTGGTCGACGAGGCCTCTATGATCTCGAATAGCTCGCTGGATGGCTCGGTTTTCGGAACCGGACGCTTGCTCGACGATTTGTACGAGTTTGTTTATTCGGGGCACAATTGCAAGCTCATGCTCGTTGGCGATACCGCTCAGCTTCCACCAGTAGGGATGGAAATCAGTCCGGCATTGGATGCTTCGGAACTGCAAATGTATGGCGTCGATGTAGAAGAAGTGGAGCTGAGAGATGTTGTCCGCCAGGAAATGAACTCAGGTATTCTCTACAATGCGACGGCTTTGCGTGAGTTGATTGCGGAAGACGATTATTTCCAGGACTATTTCCCGATCGAACTGGACGGGTTTGGTGATGTGCACCGGATTGGAGGCGGCGATTTGATCGAGAAAATATCGGAGTGTTACGATCGTTACGGAGAACAGCAAACCATGGTGATTACGCGATCGAATAAACGCGCCAATAAATTTAACCAGGGCATTCGGTCTTCGATATTATACAAGGAAACTGAAATTACGGTTGGCGATTTACTGATGGTTGTCAAGAATAACTATTTCTGGTTGTCGGATGATGAACGGCTGGATTTCATCGCCAATGGTGATATTGTGGAAGTGATGGCAATCCGGGGGTATGAAGAACTGTATGGATACCGGTTCGCTGATGTTAGTTTGAATTTTATCGACTACGACGATTTGGAGATCGATTGCAAAATCTTTCTGGATACCTTAGCCATTGAAACGGCCAGTTTTGGTTCGGAAGATAATCAGAAACTGTTTCATGCGGTTGCCGAAGATTACACGGATATTCGCAGTAAGAAAAAAAGGTGGGAGAAGATTAAAGCGAATCCGCACTTTAACGCCCTGCAGGTGAAATTCGCGTATGCCGTAACCTGTCATAAAGCGCAGGGTGGCCAGTGGGATGCCGTTTTTATCGATCAGGGCTACCTGGTTGAAGACATGCTGAACAAGGAGTTTTTGCGTTGGTTGTACACCGCATTTACCCGTCCGGTGAAAGAACTTTACCTGGTTAATTTCAACAAAGAGTTTTTCGGCGAGTAGAAGCCCGTGTGATTCGGGTTGAAGCGGTTTTGCGAACACCGGGGATAAGCCGTCGATGTACCGGGGTAATCCTTCGATGTACCCCGATGGCCCGTCGAAGTGCCGGGGTAATCCTTCGATGTCCTCGGGTAAACCGTCGATGTCTCCGGATAGTCCTTCGATTTGCCCGGGTAAACTGTCGAAGTGGTCGGGGGATCCTTCGAAGAGCCGGGGTGATTCTTCGAAGAGCCCGGACGATCCTTCGATGTCCACGGATCGTCCTTCGATCTGCAGGGCTAAGCCGGCGATGTAGCCGGGCTGGGGATTTCCGTTCCCGGCTGATCCGGATCTCCGGGGGGGCAAAAACAAGTCATCCCGAACATCGCCACGGATCTTGACTCACGTGGAGGAAGATGCCGAAACAATGGTCGGGATGAAGGTGTCGAAGGCTTTATCAGCCTAGTTGAATTTCTTCAGAATGTCTTTCACCGCATCTTTATGAATGGTGAAGCCCATCATTTTTAGTTTCATATAGTCCTGGCTAAAGAAATAGTAACCAAACTCCGGCGCATTGGGGGCGTTATTGCGCGAGCCCGAACTCGAGTCCTTAATCAGGTACCAGTCTTTGCCGTCCTTGTTGTAATTCTCGACGAAGCCAACCAAATGCATTCCGTGATCGTCGGTTGTGGTTTCGTTGTCGAAACGGAAAGCACGGGCATCTTCATTAATGTATGCTGAAGGAATGTCGAAATCAGGAATCATAGCACATTGGGTATCGCGTAAGAATCCGGCTTCCGAAACATCGCCGCCAATACTCATGGTATAGCCTTCGCGGATGGCTTTTTTCACAATAGCCATATAAACGTCCAACGGAACGTTGTAATAATCGGCATTGTGCCACCAGTTGTCCGGAACAGTGTATTCGACCTGCTGCCAGTAAGGCTTTTGTTTGTACGAAAGGATTTCAACAAAATCGTTCGGATCCAGTTTCAGGTAGTCGGTCATGTAAGTCATGGGCGTGTATGCCTTGCCATCAACCTTGAAACTGGTCGGCGGAACCCCCATATAGTGGTTCATAATCGAAGCAATGGTTTCCAGTGCGGCTTTTTCGTTCCAGCCGTTCGATGTTTTCAAGGCATTCAGGTAGCCCGACATTTCTTCCATCATTTTGCTGTGATCGTGGTATTTGTGCCCGTTTATCAGGCCGGTGTATTCACTTTCAGGCATCAGTCCGTAAGCCAGGGCAATGCGTGCAACCGCATTTCCTTCCGAACCTTCGTCGAACAGGGAGTTGCCGCGCTGTTCAATAAAACGCTGCGCTTTGGCCAGGTATTCATGATAGGCCACATACATTTCCGAAAGTTTCACTTTCTTACCGGTTGTTCTGAAAATTTCAGACTCGTAAAACGACAAGGTTGAGTAGTCCCAGCAGGTTCCGGTATTTCCCTGCGAGATCACCGGGTTAGCCCATTGCCGCTCGTATAAGCTCACGTTGTTCGGAAGGTCGTAACCCGACTGATCCATGGTTAAACGTGTCGCAGCCGGCTCGGCTTCGATTGAATCTTTTACATGACTAATATCTTTCAGGATGGTTTCGTAATAGAAACCCTTGCCATGCGGGTAAGTCTCAATTTTCGCGGCATCTTTGTTTTGGGCCGACAAATTGAGCGAAAGCATCAGTGCGACAATAAATGCCAGTGATTGTCTCATAAATCGAATTATTTAGTTGTTTGTATTGACGAGGTTTGACTTAGTGGTCAACGGTTTTCGTTGGAAGGTCATAAAAGTAGACAAATTGAGGACGTCAAATTATGACTTTTCAACATTCCGGATTGCCAATTACTGAATTTCGTACGTTGAGCTGTCTTCTGCAGCTTGTGTTTCGGGGAAAACGGTTTGTGCTTGTTCCAAAATGATCGTCGAGTTTTTGTAGCGTGCCGAAAAGTGTCCGATCAGTAGTTTTTTAGCATTCGCCGCCTTGGCGATACGAGCAGCCTGAATGCCTGTTGAGTGATTGGTGTCTTTTGCGAGCTTGGCATCTTCTTCGGCAAATGTCGCTTCGTGGTAGAGCAAATCAACCCCGGCAATTGTCGGAATCATGGCTTCGTTGTAGGCCGTGTCTGAACAAAACGCGTAGGAGCGGGGAGCTGGCGCGGGAATCACCAATTCGGCATGTGAAATAGTTTTCCCATATTCCGTTGTGAAATCACCACCGGCTTTAATGGATTTGATTTCCCGAAGCGGGATGTTGTACGCTTTGATCTGCTCTTTAATGATGTTGTCTTCCCGCGGCTGTTCGTCGAAACGGAAGCCACAGCAAGAAATCCGGTGTTTTAACGGAAAGGATGTAACCCGCAGTTTTTTGTCTTCGAGAATAACCTGGGGCTTTTTAAAGTTCAGGGGATGAAAAATGATCGGAAAGCCCGGATCGTTCATTTCCAGAAATTCCAGCTGAAACTTGGTGTATCGTTGCAGTTCGGAATGGGCAAAAATATGCAATTCCGTTTTTCGGCCCTGTAAAACGAGCGTCGAAATCAATCCAATCAGCCCAAAGAAATGATCGCCGTGAAGGTGCGAAATAAAGATGTGATTGATTTTGCTGTAGTTGATCTTGTTTTTGCGCAGCTGGTGTTGGGTACCTTCGCCGCAATCGATCAAAAAAAACCGCCCAAGTACATTGAGCACTTGAGCGGTTGGGTATCTTTCAGAAGTAGGCATTGCTGAACTACTTCCCAGAATTGTTAATTGAAATGGCATCTGCATCCTCAAAGGAAATTATAACTCTCCTTTTTTGACCAGCAACGCTTCCGCTTCGTCTACTGATTTGGTAATCAGTAAGACCGTATGAAGCATGGACAGTCGGATTAGATGTTCCACATCGGGCTGTAAACCACACAGGATAAAAGTTCCAATAGCATCTTCACATAAACGATTGGCAACTAAAATGGAGCTTAAACCCGACGAATCGATGTATTGACACTCACTAACATCTAAAATGATGTTTTTCACATTTTCGTTACCTAATACAACCAGTTCTGATTTCAGATCAGGTGCATTATTCGTATCCAGTTTCGAACTCAGTACTTTAATAACTGAATGGTCTGCCTTTTTTGTTACTTGAAATTCCATGGATGGAAAATTACGAAATTCTGTTGAACAAATAGTCAGTAATTCCTACTTTTCTTTGTTTTCTTCAGCTTCCATCTGAGATTTCAAAGCAGCCAATTCACTAATGTCACCTAAAGTTGTTTTCTCCAGGTTATCTTTTACAGTTTTCACTGCTTTTTTAGTTTGCTTAGCCTGAGCTTTTTTCTCTGCAGTTACTTCAGATCTTTTCTCATCTTCGAATACACGAGAGTGAGAAAGAATGATGCGTTTTGCAGATTTAGAGAACTCAATTACTTTGAAGTCTAATTTTTCGTCCAAGGCAGCTTGTGAACCGTCTTCTTTTACTAAGTGACGAGGAGTTGCGAATCCTTCAACACCGTAAGGAAGAGCGACAGTAGCACCTTTGTCGAATAATTCAACTAAAGTACCTTCGTGGATTGAATCAACAGAGAAGATTGTTTCGAATACATCCCATGGATTTTCTTCCAGTTGTTTGTGGCCTAAGCTTAAACGACGGTTTTCTTTGTCGATATCCAATACAACCACTTCGATTTCAGCACCGATTGATGTGAATTCTGATGGGTGTTTAATTTTCTTAGTCCAGCTCAAGTCTGAAATGTGGATCAAACCGTCAACACCTTCTTCGATTTCAACAAATACACCGAAGTTAGTGAAGTTGCGAACTGTTGCAGCATGTTTTGAACCAACACCGAAACGAGTGTCGATATCTTGCCATGGGTCTTGACGCAGTTGCTTGATACCAAGAGACATTTTGCGTTCTTCGCGGTCCAAAGTCAGGATTTGAGCTTCGATTTCGTCGCCTACTTTCAAGAAGTCCTGAGCTGAACGTAAGTGTTGTGACCAGCTCATTTCTGAAACGTGGATCAAACCTTCTACGCCAGGAGCGATTTCAACAAATGCACCGTAGTCAGCCATAACAACTACTTTACCTTTCACGCTGTCACCAACTTTCAGTTCAGCATCCAGGTTGTCCCATGGGTGAGGAGTCAATTGTTTCAGACCAAGAGCGATACGTTTTTTGTCATCATCAAAGTCAAGGATAACAACGTTCAGTTTTTGATCCAATTCAACGATCTCATTCGGATGAGAAATACGTCCCCAGCTTAAGTCAGTAATGTGGATCAAGCCGTCAACGCCACCCAAGTCGATGAACACACCGTAAGAAGTGATATTTTTAACTGTACCTTCCAGTACTTGACCTTTTTCCAGTTTAGAGATAATCTCTTTTTTCTGTTGTTCAAGTTCTGCTTCGATCAGTGCTTTATGAGATACAACTACGTTACGGAATTCCTGGTTGATTTTAACCACTTTGAATTCCATCGTTTTTCCAACGTAAATATCGTAGTCGCGAATTGGTTTTACGTCGATTTGAGAACCAGGTAAGAATGCTTCAATACCGAATACATCTACAATCATACCACCTTTAGTGCGGCATTTGATATAACCTTTGATAATTTCATCGTTATCCAAAGCTGCATTAACACGATCCCAAGAACGCATTGCACGGGCTTTTTTGTGCGACAAAATCATTTGACCTTTTTTGTCTTCCAGGCTTTCAATATAAACTTCTACTGAATCACCTACTTTAAGGTCCGGGTTGTAACGGAATTCGTTCAAAGAAACGATACCGTCTGATTTGTAACCGATGTCAACAACAACTTCGCGTTTGTTCATCGAGATTACAGTTCCTTCCAACACTTCTTTTTCCTGAACAGTGTTCAGTGTGCTGTCATAAAATTTTTCTAAATCGTTTTGACGCTTACCGGCAAAACCTGTATCTTCCGATTCCAGGGCATCCCAGTCAAAGTCGTCAGTGCTTGCTGTAGCTGTAGCAACTTCGGCTACCGGAGCAAGTTCTTCCTTGGGCTCAAGGTTCTCTGTGTTTTCTACCATCTTTAAAATTCTAATTAATTAATAAGTTAGACATTATATTTTTTCTAATGCGCCGCAAAAGTAGAATTATTCTGTCTGATTACAAAGATTTTGGGGGCTTTTTTAAGGCATTTTACGCAATTGTCGCAGAATGTTTTAGTTTGAAGCGAATTTATTGAGAGATCGTATGATCCTGATCATCTGAAAAGCCTGCTGGGCCCATGTTTTGGAAAATTTATCAAGGATGGATTTCAAACCGTTTTTTAAGTTGCCGGAGAATTATTTGTTGTAAGTTTGGATTGAAAACATTCATTAAGCTATTTTTAACTAATGATTCAAATCAGGTGGCGCGAAAGTCAATTTATAGTTCATTGTTAAAAAAGCACATGTTTTTTCCGGATTTTATTGATTGATTTTATTTAAGCCATATTTTTGAACTCGGGGACGAACGATAATCCCATTCATTCTATTAAAAATTCGTACATGAAAGTATTAGTTACCGGAGCAAATGGACAGTTAGGATCAGAAATTCAATCCAGAGCATCCGAGTTTTCCGGTTTGGAGTTTTTATTTACTGATGTAAATGAACTTGATTTGACAGATTTTAATGCTGTTAAATTGTATTGCGAAAAGGAAAAACCATCCTTTATAATTAATTGTGCTGCTTATACGGCAGTCGATGTGGCTGAAACGGACGGCGAGTTGGCTACTTTAATTAATACCAAGGTGCCGGCATTTCTTGGGAAAATCTCAAAATCTCTGGGTTGTCGGGTTATTCATGTTTCAACCGACTATGTTTTCGATGGGCTGTCCTGTTTGCCTTATGTTGAAACCGACCTGGTTGATCCGGATTCGGTTTACGGCAAAACGAAATTGAATGGGGAAATTGCGTTGGTGAAAGAAGATTCGTCAGCGCTGATTATCCGCACTTCTTGGTTGTATTCAACCTACGGGAAGAACTTCCTGAAAACCATGATTAAATTAGGTGAGGAGCGGGATGAATTGAAAGTTGTTGCCGACCAGGTTGGAACGCCAACTTATGCAGCCGATCTGGCTGATGCTATTTTGACCATTATTGCCAAAACCAAAGCTAATCCTTCGGCTTGGAAAGCAGGAATTTATCATTACTCGAATGAAGGTGTTTGCAGCTGGTACGACTTTGCGAAGGCAATTCACGAAATCTGCAATATCGAATGCAATGTGCACCCGATTACCACTGAAGAGTATCCTACACCGGCCAAAAGACCGGCCTACAGTGTTCTGAATAAATCGAAGATTAAGCGTAATTTTGGTGTCAAAATCCCTTATTGGCGCGACAGTCTGAAACTGTGTATCAGTAAACTTAAAGCTTAATAAATTAGACAGAAGGGAGCGTGTTTTGACAACGAATCTCTTTCACGTATAAAAACTATCAATAATCAAATAATATAACGTATGGCAGCTAACAGCGATGTTTTAGAAATGGTTATCAGTAAAGCTCAGACCTGGTTGAGTGATGTTTATGATGCTGATACAAGAAAGGATGTTCAACGCATGATGGATCAGGATGATAAAACAGAACTGATCGATTCATTTTACAGAGACCTGGAATTTGGTACAGGTGGTTTGCGCGGTATTATGGGCGCAGGTTGTAACAGAATGAATATTTACACCGTTGGGGCAGCCACTCAGGGCTTGAGCAACTACCTGAAAAAAGAATTTGCAGGAAAGGAAATTAAAGTGGCTATTGGTTACGATTGTCGCAACAACAGTCGTTTGTTTGCGGAGAAAAGTGCCGATATCTTTTCAGCCAATGGTATTAAAGTGTACCTGTTCGAAGATTTGCGTCCTACACCTGAGCTTTCATACGCTATTCGCGAGCTGGGTTGTCAAAGCGGTATTATCCTGACGGCTTCGCATAACCCGAAAGAATATAACGGTTACAAAGCATACTGGACAGATGGTTCTCAGATTGTTGGACCACACGATAAAAACATCATCACCGAAGTTCAGAAGGTAAAAGCTGAAGACATTCAGTTTGATAAAAATGAAGCTTTGATTGAAATTTTGGGTGAGGAGATGGACAACAAATTCCTGGCGAAAGTTAAAACTGTTTCAATCGCTCCGGAAATTGTTGCTAAGCACAAAGACCTGAAAATTGTTTATACACCGATCCACGGAACAGGGGTGAAATTAATACCGGCTGCATTAAGAGCATTCGGATTCGAAAATATCATCAACGTACCGGAACAGGATGTGGTTAGCGGCGATTTCCCAACAGTGGTTTCACCTAATCCGGAGGAAACTGCGGCAATGGAAATGGCCATGAAGAAAGGGGCGGAAATTGACGCCGATGTGGTTTTGGCTTCAGATCCGGATGCCGACCGACTTGGAGTGGCTGTTAAGAACGACAAAGGCGAGTTCGTCATTATTAACGGTAACCAAACTGCGTTGCTGTTCATTTACTATATCATTACCAAAATGAAAGAAAGCAATGCGCTCAAAGGGAATGAGTTCATTGTAAAGACAATCGTTTCAACTGAGAAAATAGCAGATATCGCCCGGGTTAACGGAATTGAATATTTCGATGTTTTCACCGGATTTAAATATATCGCCGAAATTATTCGCGACCTCGAAGGTCAAAAGAAATACATCGGTGGTGGAGAAGAAAGCTTTGGTTTTATGCCAGCCGATTTCGTTCGCGACAAAGATGCCGTTTCATCTTGTGCCTTGATGGGAGAGATTGCGGCCTGGGCAAAAGACCAGGGAAAATCCTTGTACGAGCTGATTCAGGATCTTTACCTGGAATACGGTTATTCGAAAGAAAAAATGAAATACATCGTCCGTCCCGGTAAAACAGGCGCTGACGAGATTAAGCAAATGATGGTGAACTTTCGCGCGAACCCTCCAAAAGAATTGGGTGGAAGCAAGTTGAAAATTGTGAAAGATTATGCCGACCTGTCAGAAAAGAATGTTTTGACAGGCGATGTGAAGAAAATCGATCAGAAAATTACAGCCAATGTATTGCAGTTCTTCACCGAAGATGGAACGAAGATTTCGGTTCGTCCTTCAGGTACAGAACCAAAAATTAAATTCTATTTTGAAGTAGCTGCCAAGTTAAGTTCCCGCGCGGAATATGACGCGGTTGAAAAAGCTGCTGAAGATAAGATCGACGCCATCATGGCTGAGTTGGATTTGTAAGAACGTATTCAAATAATTAATCAAAGAGATTGTCTGTTGGGGCAATCTCTTTTGTTTTTAGGTGGATTCGGCTATTCATTTTTTGTTTGTTAATTTCCATTCTGCCAATTTACTAAATCACCGGTCTGATTTAGCGGATTTTTCTATCTTTGCGCTTTCAATAAAAATCAGATTCATGCAAGAGAAAATTCTTATTCTTGACTTTGGTTCCCAGTACACGCAATTGATCGGTAGACGTGTGCGCGAGCTGAATATCTATTGTGAAATTCATCCTTACAACCATTACCCCGAGATCGATGAAACGGTAAAAGGTGTTATTTTAAGTGGTAGCCCGTTTTCCGTTCGCGACGAAAACGCGCCAAAACCGGACTTGTCGGCCATTAAGGGAAAACTGCCGTTGTTGGGTGTTTGCTATGGTGCACAGTACCTGGCTCATTATTTCGGAGGCGAAGTGCTTCCTTCAAACTCGCGGGAATACGGTCGTGCCAATTTGGGATACATTGATCAGGAAAATGAATTATTCAAACACTTGACTTTAAATACCCAGGTTTGGATGTCTCATGGCGATACCATTGAGCGCCTTCCTGAAAGCTATAAAATTATCGCATCGACAGGCGATGTGAAAAACGCCGCTTATAAAATTGACGGGGAATCGACTTACGCGATTCAGTTTCACCCCGAAGTTTACCACACAACCGAAGGAACGCAGTTGCTGAAAAACTTTGCCGTTGATATTTGTGGTTGCGAGCAAGACTGGACACCGGATTCGTTTATCGAAACAACGGTTGCCCAGTTGAAAGAAAAATTAGGCAACGATAAAGTTGTTTTAGGTCTTTCGGGTGGTGTCGATTCGACTGTTGCCGGTGTGTTGCTGCACAAAGCAATCGGCGCAAACCTAACCTGTATTTTTGTTGATAATGGGCTGTTGCGTAAGAATGAATTCGAAGCTGTTTTGGATTCGTACAAGCACATGGGCTTAAATGTCATTGGCGTTGATGCCAAACAAAAATTCTGGGACGACCTGGCCGGAATTACTGATCCGGAGCAAAAACGCAAAGTGATTGGTCGCGACTTTATTGAAGTGTTCGACGTTGAAGCACACAAATTGCAAAATGTAAAATGGTTGGCACAGGGAACAATTTATCCCGATGTGATTGAATCTGTTTCGGTAAACGGACCATCGGCAACCATTAAATCGCACCACAATGTGGGCGGTTTGCCCGAGAAAATGAAACTGAAAGTGGTTGAACCGCTGAACTTGCTGTTTAAAGACGAAGTTCGCCGCGTAGGAAAAGCCTTAGGAATTAACGATGAATTGCTGGGCCGTCATCCATTCCCGGGACCGGGATTGGGCATCCGTATCCTTAGCGATGTGACTCCGGAGAAGGTGCGCATTTTGCAGGAAGCCGATTATATCTTCATCAACGGATTGAAAACAAGTGGCCTGTACAACGATGTATGGCAAGCCGGTGTGATGTTGTTGCCGGTACAGTCGGTTGGTGTCATGGGCGATGAGCGGACTTACGAAAACGTGGTTGCGCTGCGTGCAGTTATGTCTACCGATGGGATGACTGCCGACTGGGTGCACTTACCTTACGAGTTTCTGGCGAAGGTGTCCAACGATATCATCAACAAAGTGCGTGGTATTAACCGCGTGGTTTACGATATCAGCTCGAAACCGCCAGCCACCATCGAATGGGAATAATTCTCGAATAACAGATATTTCAAAAAGGGAGCCGTGTTGGTTCCCTTTTTTTGTTTGCTTGAGAACAATTTCGTTTGCCAGTGTATTGAACCAATAAAGCCGAACACGGAGTCCGGCAGTTCCGCTAAAATTCCTAGGCAAAACCGATGGCAGCAAACTCAAAGATACCAATGGCCTGATCAAAGGTCAGATCCAAATCGATTTCGACCAGTTGGAGATTTTTTTAAACTGATTTTTTCCAGAAGATAGGATCCTTAGATTTAGGATCGAAACACAGCAAATTGGAATCCGCCTCCCCCAATTATCCCGGCATTCTTTGAATGCATTCAAACCGAAATCATGGAGCATTTAACTTTTCTTAGGTTTGAGTTGTTTTGAGTAGAAAGGATATTGTTCTATCTTTAGCTTTCAATGCGGAAATGAGCGTTTACCCATTTCCAGTGCGCTTTGGAAGCACTAAAATGGTTTCATTAATTTATAGGGCTATGGGGGCCCCGATTTTCTTGGGAGGAAATGAAAATGAATAGGAGTTGGAGAATTAAATTTATTGTAAGCACGCTGTTTGCAGCACTTATTTTGTGGGGCGGCCCAACAGTGCAATCGCAGGATGTGCAGTCGAATATGATCAAATTCGGGCGGTTGCTTCGATTGGTCGATAGTTACTATGTCGACTCAACAAATGTTGATAAACTGACCGAAGAAGCCATTGTGGATATCCTGTCGAAGCTGGATCCGCATTCAGTATACATTTCAAAAGAAGAAGTTGAAAAGATGAATGAACCACTTGTCGGAAGTTTTGAAGGCATCGGTATTTCATTCAATATTTTGCGCGATACGCTCATGGTGGTCACGACCATTCCCGGCGGGCCGTCGGAGAAAGTTGGTCTCATGCCCGGCGACCGGATCCTGTTTGTTGACGGTAAACCGATTGGCGGAATCGGACTACAAAACAGCGATGTGATGGACATGCTGCGAGGCGACAAAGGTACCAAAGTTAAGTTGCAGATTCAGCGTAACCGTGGACCCGAGCTGTTGGATTTTACCATTGTTCGCGATAAAATTCCGCTGTATAGTTTAGATGCTTCATATATGTTGAACGACAATACCGGGTACATCAAAATAAACCGTTTTGCAGCGACAACCGGCGACGAGTTTGATAAAGCTTTTGCTGAATTAAAAGAATCGAATAAGCTCCAAAACCTGGTGCTCGACTTGCGCGGTAACGGTGGTGGCTACCTGAAAGAAGCCATTCGGCTGGCCGACCAGTTTTTGGAATCGGACGAGTTAATCGTATACACTGAAGGAACGCACGACCGGCGCAAAGAATACAAATCGACCAGCGTTGGTGATTTCGAAAAAGGCCGTTTGGTGGTCCTGATTGATGAAGGATCTGCTTCGGCCAGCGAAATTGTAACAGGAGCCATTCAGGATTGGGATCGCGGGTTGGTCATTGGCCGTCGCTCGTTCGGAAAAGGGCTGGTGCAACAACCTTTCCCCTTAACCGATGGATCGGTTGTTCGCTTAACCACGGCCCATTATTATACGCCCAGCGGCCGGTGTATTCAAAAACCATACGACGAAGGTGTGACTGCATACCGTCAAGACTATTTGAATCGCTTCGAGAGCGGAGAACTGTTTTCGAAAGACAGTATTCACTTCGACAAAAGCCAGGTTTTTTCAACCATCAACAACAAACGAACAGTGTATGCCGGCGGTGGTATCATGCCCGATATCTTCGTTCCTTTGGACACGACCTCCAACTTTTCGTTCTATAACCAATTGGTTCGACGGAATATCCTGAATTCATCCATACTGACTTATTTGGATGGCAATCGGGAAGAGATTAAGAAAAACTATCCTGAGTTTTCGGCTTATAGCAAGGATTTCGCAATTAACGATGAGTTTGTTGAACAAGTAATTGCTGAGGCAACCAAGGAAAAAATTGACGGTGATGAAGAGAGTATCGCTTTTGCCCGCCCGCTCATTAAACGACTTGGAAAAGCTATGATTGCACGCGATATTTATGGCACCAATTATTATTTTCAGGTGATTAACAAGGACGAGGACATCATAAAAAAAGCAATAGAAGTTTTGGAAGATGCTTCTAAATACGACGATATTCTGGCAGATAATTAAACGATGATTGATTCTATTTTAAGTTGGCTGATTGCCAATTGGGTTGAAGTTTCCGGGACCGTTTTAGGTCTTATTTATATCTTTCTTTCGATCAAACAAAACATTTATACATGGCCGGTGGGATTACTCGCATCGGCTTTGTATGTCTATGTGTTTTTTGTTGCCAAGTTTTATGCCGATATGGCCTTGCAGGTTTATTATGTGCTGGTTAGTTTGTATGGCTGGTATTTTTGGTTGAAAGGGAATGCAGCCAGCGATTCGCAATTACACGTAAGCTCAACTCCTCGAAAAATATGGCTTTGGCTGATTTTTGCCAGCGTTGTATTTTTCATGTTGATCGAGTTTGTACTCAAAAATTATACTGATTCACCGGTTCCGGTGGGCGACGCTTTAACAACCTCCTTAAGCTTGGTCGCTACCTGGATGCTTGCCCGAAAATACCTGGAACATTGGTTGATTTGGATTTTTGTAGACTTTTTCTCAGCGGCATTGTATGCTATAAAGGGATTATGGCCAACGGTTGTTTTATTTTTAGTTTATACAGCCATGGCGCTTGTCGGCTACATGAAATGGCGAAATGAATTGAAGGTCCTGCAAATTCAATCGATCAAATAGCACCGATGAAAAAACTAATCGTTCTAACAGGGCCGGAGTCTACCGCCAAAAGCACACTTTCCAAACAGTTGGCGAATCATTTTGGAGGAAGAGATTTCCCGGAATTCGCGCGAAATTACCTGTCCGGAAAAACCGGTGAATACGGTTATGAAGATGTCGAAGCTATTACACGGGGGCAACTGGCCCAATACGATGAAGCAATGGCTGATAAGGCCGAATACCAGTTTTTTGATACCTGGCTGATTGTCACAAAGGTTTGGTTCGACTGGGTGTATAAGCGACAACCGCTATGGCTCGAACCCGCTATTACGGACCATCCCGTCAATTTGTATTTGTTGTGTAAACCCGATATTCCCTGGGAACCGGATCCGCTTCGAGAAAACGGGGGAGAAGTGCGCAGTAAGCTTTACGACATTTATAAACAGGAATTTCAAAAGCGAAATCTGTCTTTTCTCGAAATAGGAGGTGAGGGTGATGATCGCTTAAAAAATGCGATTGATGCGATAAATAACTTCCGTTTTTAGCTTTTTGCACGATCGAATATTTGCTTATCAAGGGGAAAAAGATGACTTTTGTTAGGAGTGCCGGAGTTTTTTAGTTCAGCTAAACTCCGGACAATTGAATCTAAAATCATTTCAATTTTATTATTATGAAAATTGCATCTGACGTATTACAGCTTATTGGGAATACACCATTGGTCAAATTGAACAAGATGGCAGAAGGTTGTTGTGCTCACGTGTATCTCAAGTTGGAATCACAAAATCCAGGAGGATCGGTTAAGGATCGCCTTTCGATTGCGATGATCACTGCCGCCGAAGAGCAAAAGTTGATTAATCAGGATACGGTAATCATTGAGCCGACAAGTGGAAATACCGGAATTGGGTTGGCGGTGGTCTGTGCTGTTCGGGGTTATAAGCTTAAAATTGTAATGCCTGAAAGCGTATCAGTTGAAAGACGGATGTTGTTGAATGCATATGGAGCCGAGCTTGTTTTGACAACCGCAAAAGGCGGCATGAAGGAGGCTATAGGCAAAGCAAATGAGCTGGCAGCTGAGAACGAGAATTCGTTTATCCCTATGCAGTTTGAAAATCCGGCTAATGTTGAAATGCACCGCAGAACAACGGCTCAGGAAATTTGGAATGATACAGACGGAAAAGTTGATTTGTTTGTGGCCGGAGCCGGAACAGGTGGTACAATTACAGGTGTGTCTGAAGCTTTGAAAGAATTGAAGCCATCGGTTTACACGATCGTTGTGGAACCGGCTTTTTCAGCAATTCTTTCCGGCAATCCACCGGGACCTCATAAGATACAGGGAATTGGCCCCGGATTTATTCCAGGAGTGCTTAACACACAATCATATGATGAAGTCTTTCCGGTCGAAGACCAGGTCGCTTTTGAGACGGCACGCCAACTGGCAAAGCAGGAAGGTGTGTTATGTGGAATATCTTCAGGAGCAAATGTGTACGCTGCGCTTCAAATAGCTAAGCGAGAGGAAAACCGGGATAAGCATCTGGTTGTTATTATTTGCGACACAGGAGAAAGATATTTAAGTACAACCTTATTTAACGACGAAACAAATGCAATCTGATAATTCTATTTTAGCTAAAATAAACCAAACAGTGGAGTTGTTGGCCGACGCTAATTCATACAACTCAGTTTGCCGCGAACATCGTTTGGGAGAACCGGTTCCATCTTCAGAGAAGCTGGGAAACATCGTCAACATGGTTCGGGAAATTCTGTTCCCCGGATTCTTCGGAAATACAAGTCTTCGACCCAATACTGTGCGTCACTATATGGGCGTGTATCTGGACGAACTTTTCACCTTGTTATGCGAGCAAATTATGGCTGGTTTGTGCTTCGAATGCGAGAATCGCGAAAAGGTAGATTTTAAAGAACAGGAACATCATGCCCGTAGTTTGGCGGCTGATTTTATCGCCTTTTTACCTGAAATTCGTCGCATTTTAGTAACCGACGTTGAAGCCGCATTTGTAGGTGACCCGGCAGCAAAAAGCCGCGGTGAGGTTATTTATTGTTATCCGGCTGTTCGGGCTATTTCGAACTACCGGATTGCACACCGGCTGATGCAACTGGGTGTTCCGCTCATTCCGCGGATCATAGCTGAGATGGCGCATTCTGAAACAGGTATTGACATTCACCCCAAAGCCGAAATTGGTGAATCGTTTACGATTGACCATGGAACGGGGGTTGTAATTGGTTCGACTTGTATTATTGGTAAAAATGTTAAGCTTTATCAAGGGGTAACGCTCGGGGCCAAGAGCTTCCCGTTAGACGAACATGGCAATCCGATTAAAGGCGTGCCGCGTCATCCAATAGTGGAAGATAATGTGATTATTTATGCCCAGGCAACCATCCTCGGACGTATTCGCATTGGGCGCGATTCGGTGATTGGTGGTAACGTTTGGGTAACCAATAATGTCGCACCAAATTCAAAAGTTCTTCAATTTAAAGCTCGCGAATCATCATTTAGAGACGGTGCGGGAATATAACTTATAACAAAATAATGATTGAAACTTATCAGTTGGTTGCTACAACTTACGCTGGGCTTGAAGAAGTATTGGCTCAAGAGTTGTTCAACCTGCAGGCAGATGATGTTCAGCCCGCTCGCCGGGCTGTTTATTTTACCGGAGATCTGGGAATGATTTACCGGGCTAATTATTCGTTGCGAACAGCATTGAAGGTGTTGGTGAATATTCGCGACTTTAAAATATTGAAGGTTGACGATTTGTATCACCAGGCCCTGAAAATTAAATGGGAAGAGTATTTTGATTCCGATAAAACCTTTGCGGTTCAAAGCGTTGTTTTTAGCGATCTGTTTCAGAATTCGATGTTTGCATCATTGAAATTGAAGGATGCGATTGTTGATCGTTTTCGCAAGGCGGGACAAAATCGCCCATCAGTTGACACCCGTAATCCACAGGTTGTCGTGAATTTGCATATTGCGAATAATGCCTGTACGATTTCGTTGGACAGCAGTGGTGAATCACTTCACAAGCGTGGCTACCGAACCGGCCGTCATGAAGCACCAATCAGTGAAGTGCTGGCTGCAGGAATGCTAAAATTGGCCGGTTGGGATGGCTCTGAGTCCCTGACCGATCCGATGTGTGGTTCCGGTACAATTGTGATTGAAGCTGCTATGTTGGCTAAAAATATCCTTCCCGGAGAAGTCGGACGAGCTTATTCATTTCAACATTGGAAGAATTTTTCGACAAAGCTATATGAACAAGTTACGGACTTGAAAGACCATAAGGAAGTCGACTTCAAAATTTACGGATCTGATATTGACCGGCGAAATGTAGATGTTGCAGCCAAGCATGCAGAGAAGGCAGATGTCGATGATATTATTAGTCTTAAGGTTATCGACTTTAAAGCCTTGGATAAAAAGGCAGATTCTGATTTTCTGATCTTTAATCCTCCCTATGGGGAAAGGCTCCAATCCGGTGATGAAGCTTTGTACAATATGATCGGTGAGAAATTGAAACATGGTTTTCAAAATTCTATTGCCTGGATTATATCGACAAACGAATGTTTAAAATCCTTGGGATTGAAGCCAGCTAAAAAGATTCCATTGTATAATGGTTCTTTGTCTTGCAGTTTCAGGAAATACGAATTGTATCGCGGTTCAAAGAAAAATTAGGATTGCTTTATTGAGTTGTCCCCAAAGCAGGAGGACAACATTGAATCATATTAAATGAAGCCGTTCAGGAATGCCTGAGCGGCTTTTTCATTGTCAGATATCAGCTTAAGGATGATCAGTTTCGTCGAATTTTCTGTCGTTGGATTGTGATAGCAGACTTATTGGTTGCCTGGTTTTAGATGGTGTACTCAATCTTCTTAAAGCGATTGATTTCAGTTAAGCATCTGTATATTATTTATGGCCAAAGAGCAGAGAGAACCAATTCCCCAGATTCGTTTGTAAGCAGCTGATGTTCCGTTGATGTATCCTGCTATACTACCTGGTCGATTATGGGATTCGTTCGTTTCGGTTTCGGAATGTCATAAACAAAGCAAGCCCGGAAACCGAGCTTGCTTATAGCCATTATTTTGAAAACTTTTATTTGCAAAAGGAAGGGTATTCGAAATTATTTTGTTTGAACAGAACGGATAATTAGGAATCTAATTTTGAATACCGGGTGATTTTTTGCGTAACTAACGTTGGATAATTTGAACTAAGGAACTAAGGATTTGTCAGTATTAACGCTTAAATCTTTATTTGCTAATGTATCTTGAAATTTCTTTTATTCTATATCTGTTATTTTGCGAAGTACTGCTGATGCTTTTTCACTGTAGTAACCATTGTTTTCAGCAATCCTTTGTAGTTGTTTAAATGCTTTTCTTCTGTTATCATTCTGAAGGTAGCATAAGGCGGTGTACCATTCAGCTTGTTCCATGAAGAGGTTATTCTTTGCTTTAATTACTTCATTATAAGATGATATTGCTTGGTTGAATTCGCCTAGTCCCTGGTAAGACATACCTTGGTAGAAATTACCAACCGGGTTGCTTGAATCTGACTGCAATACTTCATTGAATAGTTGTACCGCTTCAGCGTAATTTGCTTCGTTATACTTGTGTAGTGCAATACTTATTTTGCTATCCAGATTACTGTTATTCGACCGGAAGATACCTGTTGCTTCGTAAGGCCTGAAGAATTCACTATAAAGTTCTCGTTCATTAGCTACTTGATGCCTGCTCAAAAGACTTGTAATACTTATCAACAGTATCAGTGAGGCAGCAATCGTTGCAACAGCAATCCGTGAATTCGGGATTCGTGCGATGAAAGATCTTTCTTTGCGTTTTTCCTTGATGATATCTTTGCTGATTCGGTCAAGTTTGTCTCGCAGACCCATCACATCTTTTTCTTCCAGGGCAGAATCAATCTCCTTAAAGAGTTCAAGTTCTGCAACTAAATCCGGATTGTTTGAAAGTTCTGACTCGAATGAGGCCAATTCGTCTTCAGAAAGCTCCATGTTCAGGAACTGATCAATTTCCTCAACTTTTCGTGATGTGGACGCTTCGGTCTGTTGGATAGAAGCCAGGTTAGCTCGTAGATCCATAATGTCAGTTTCTCCAATGGCCTGATCAACTTCGCGGTATAATCCAATGTCGTGCATTAAACCTTCATTGACAGCTAGTTCATTTTCGAAATCTTTCAATAAGTCAGCATCTAATTCTTGATTAATGTACTGGTCAATTTTGTCTGAACTGAACTCGTGTGCTGGTAAATTAGTTGCGATTTGTTGCAGATTAGCTCGCAAATCAGCCACATCTTTCTCTGCCATTGCTACTTGTACTTCAGCAAAGATAGCTTCATCGAAAGGAGTAAGTTCAAATTCTTCGTCAGTGGAATTGCTTTCTTCAAGTTGTTCTTTGTAAAACTGATGAATGTTTTCTTTTTCAGCGATTTTATGCTGTGCCAGATGTAATTTGGGTAAGCTCTGACCAAAGTTGATAATATCGTTGATATTGACCGGTGACTTGAATTCTTTGAAAGACGACAAATCTTCTGATAACTCGAAACTGTAACTTTCACTTTCAGCAACTATCAATTCGTCGAATTCTTCTTCAGACTCTTGATCCATAATGGCTTGCAAGTTGCTTCGTAATTCAGTTATGTCTGTTTCCTGAATGGCTGCTTCTATTGCCTGGTGAAGTTCCAGTTCTTCTTCAACCTCTGGGTTGATCGCCATTTCAGCATTGAATTCCCTTAACTCGTCGCCGGTCAACTCCTGGCTAAGGTACTTGTCAATGTATTCGGTTATATTTGATTTGCGTATCATCTTTCTTTAATTTTTCTTTTTTAAGCACACAAAGAACAATCTTAAATAGATTCGTGGAATTAATTATTGCTTTGTCAAACTATCAGTATGAATAATTATGATTCAAATGTCGAATAAATTTTGACAATAAATTCCAGCAAAATTCAGTAAATCTTAAGAGATGTGAGACAGTGATAAAATTATCGTAATAAGTTTAGGCTGTTGTTATCTGAAGAATTTTTTTTTCACTTAGCTGAAATAATCAATTGCTTTGCTTTTAGAATAATTGATTGTCTGACAGATTTTTAGTGAATGTTCTTTTCGAACTTTAGCCTACGATAATAGCGGTTTTTTACTAGTCAAGGTCTTCAACGTAAAGATCCAAGTCTCTACTTATTCCACCTTTTACTGAGTTTAATTCTTCTTTAGTTAATACTTCGAATGAATCAAAAATGTTTTTTTCGTTGTTAGCAAATAAAGTTTTCATTACTTTTAAATTTTAATGGTTACTACTTAGAAATCCTTAATTATCCTTGTTCGATGGTTTATCCGAGAATAAGGAAAAAGGTAACCCCAGCAAAAGAGAGAAAAATGAATAAAATAATTCGACTAACATGTAAGTGCAATATATACAGATACTTGAAGATGGTATTTTTTTTTCATTTTTTCATTTTTTCATTTCAATCTAGCTCACAAGATCTAAAATCATTAGATGGTATACCTGATAGTATCAAAGCAATCCAGTATAATAAGAAGGGGATCAATGCGGCGCGCCTTGGTGATTTTGAGCTAGCCAGAAATTACTTTTACAGATTAAAGACAATAAGAGAAAAGCAATTTGGTCGTTATTCGCACCGATTGGCGGGTACTTTAATTAATATAGGAATTCAGAATAAAAATTTAGGGAATTATGAAGGGGCGATAGATAATTATTTACAGGCTGAGCGATTATACATTGGTGAGTACTCAGTCGGTTATCCTAGATTAGGTTTTGTATATGTAAACCTGGGGACTATCTATAAATTAAAGGGGGACTACTTAAAGAATTATGAATATCAACAAAGTGCGTTAAGAGTTTTCAATGAAGACTGGCAAAATTATAAAGATGCGATCACAACTACTCAATATAACATTGCAGAAGCTTTATACTTATTAAAAAGGTATTCAGAGGCCATCCGTGTTTGTAATGAAAATATCAATACCGTCCAAGCAGATATAAAATCGTATTACACAGGTTTGTTAGCTCGAATTTATGTAGAGCTTGCAGATGATAAATTGGCAAAGCAATATTATCAGGAGACTTTTAGTATTTTGAAAAAAACAGTTGGAGTTAGTAGCTACGATTTAGGGTTAGAATACAATGATTACGTTAAATTATTACTATCTACTAAAAGTTATGAGGAAATACCTCATTATAATGACATCTCAGAAGAGATTATTTCGAAATACTTTTCTCAACGAAGTACTCAGTATGCATCGGTCATGATCAATTATGCTGATTATTATTCTTTGCGATTTTCTGAAGCAAGCTATCTGTCAGACTTTAATATGAAGAAGCAAGAGGACTTGATGAAGGCGCTGAATTATTATCAGAAAGCTATAATTGCAGCAACAAGTACTTTTAATAATACGGATCCAAATACAAATCCCGGAATTGAAGAAGCAGTTTCGGAACTGCAATTACTGGAGATTCTGAAAAAGAAATCGCTATGCTTCTCTGCAATTGGGGATTTAAAACTCAACATAAATAAAAAGCCAGAGGCGATTGCTTATTATAAATCTGGTTTGGAAGCCATCCAAATGGCGATTGAATTAGTTCATCAAATTCGCACTGGTTTTGTGTCGGAAGATAGCCGTCTTTTCCTTTCCGAAAATCAGCAATCAACTTTTGTCGAAGCAGTCAACCTTTGCTACAAACTATATAATCAAACAAATGAAGACCAGTATGTGAGTAAGGGCTTTGAATTAACAGAGAAAAGCAAATCTGCCAGTTTCCTGGCTGCGGTTAAAGATTCCCGGGCAAAACAGTTTGGTGGCATTCCTGATAGTTTGCAGAACAAAGAAGATGTGTTGAAAATTAATATCTCTAATTATAAGCAAATGTTGTACGAAGAGAGTCAACAGGAAGAGCCGGACTCTGTAAAGGTTGCCTTATATAATAGTAAGATTTTTAATTATACAGAAAAATATACACAATTGGTTCAATTGCTTGAAGACTCTTTCCCCAAGTACTATTCCTTTAAATATGCTGATGAAGTTGTTAGTTTGGATCAGATTCGGGAGCGAATCCGGAATCGTGATGCGATTGTTGAATATTTAATTGATGAACCTGATGGACACAAATATTCCGGGAATTTATTCCGGTTTGTGATCACTAACGATCAATTCAGTTTTTCGAAGATTTCAATAGATACTACATTCACGAAAAGAATCGAAGATGTCTATCAATTTTTAACGAGCTCCGACTATCAATACACGGATAAGACAGACTATCAGAATTACGTGTTGTCGTCCTATCAATTGTATGATGATTTATTTGGTAAAATGGAGCAGGACCTGGAGGGGAAGAATTTGGTGGTGATACCGGATGATAAACTTGCTTATATTCCCTTTGATGCCTTATTGTATGAAATGCCGGATACTGCGGCGATGAATTTTAGAAATTTACCCTACCTGATTCGGAAACACTCGATTAGTTACACCTATTCAACCACCTTGCTCTTTGACTATTTTGAGAAAGAGAAAAAGGCGGATAAAAGATTGTTGGCTTTTGCTCCGAGCTATGATAATGACGACCGTGATTATAACGAAGTAGCTGAATTCAGGGCAGGACTGCTGCCTCTACAAGCTGTAGACAAAGAAGTGGAGTATATTAACCAGTTTATGGCTGGTGATATCTTTAAGGATTCCTTGGCTCAGGAAAGTCGCTTCAAAGCGTTGGCAAAAGATTATGATGTACTCCACCTGGCCATGCACACGATAATGAATGATACCTTGCCAATGTATTCAAAATTGGCGTTTGCAAAGCCTTTGAGTGATGGAACTGATGATGGCTGGCTAAATACCAGCGAGATATACAATATGCAGTTGAACGCTCGTATGGCAGTTTTGAGCGCTTGTAATACCGGAAGCGGAAAGATGCAAAAAGGGGAAGGAGTGATGAGTTTGGCACGAGGATTTTTATATGCCGGATGTCCTTCTATAATAATGACGCTTTGGGAAGTTGAAGACGAGTCGGGGGCTAATATCATGCGCGATTTTTACCGCTTCCTTTCCAGTGGGAAAAATAAAGCTGACGCATTGCGACTTGCTAAACTTGCGCACATCGAAAACGCGGATCCGTTAAAAGCTCATCCTCATTTTTGGCTCGCGTATGTCGCTGTTGGAAATACTTCTCCACTATATGCAGGAAAGGATTTGTATTTTATCGGAATAGTGCTTTTGATTATAATTGGGATTTTGGTCGATCAGTTTAGGCGCAGAAAAAAGCATACCAAGAGAAGCAAGGCATAAATTGATCCGTTACCAATATTTCAGATATAAGATTGACTCCGCAAGAATTAGTGTGTCAAGTTCGGAATAGCAGATATTGAATACTACAGGTTGTTTTCCAAAATCTTCTTATATTCAATATCTTGTTTGATACTTTTAACCAAGTACTCTTTGCATTTGTATTTTCGCTTCTTGGCATATTTCTCGCTCTGAAACCCCATGACTTTAGCGATTTGCTTTAACGGAACTTTATCAAAAAACATCTGCAAAACTCGTTGGCAGTCGGTTCCTAAATTTTTAAAGTGCTTTTGATAAAGGCGGTATTTCTCATTCATCTCAGCAGTAGTCTCAAACGCATTATCGTAGATTTCAGTGTTGAAATCATGATTGTCCTGAATTTTTTCGCGTTCAGTTTTGCGTTTTTCCAGTTGTTTCAGCCAAAGAAAACGACAAACAGAATAGAGGTAAGTTTCAAATGAGCAGTCTAAAACCAAATCATTTGCTTTTAGTTTGCGGTAAATAATAATGATCGCCTCCTGAAAGATATCGTTCGAATCATCATCGTCCCCACTATTCTTCTTGATGAAGAAATTAATTTTATAAAAGAAATTTTTATAAATATACTGGAGGACCAGATTATCATTTCTAAGAATCCCGTGCAGGAGTTCTTCATTCGTATAGTTTACCATATCATTCTCTCTTTCTGAAATAAAAAAATCATGTACCTGTTTCAACTAATAGCGTAGAGGAAAACGAGCGTTCAAAATTCTTTTGAAATACCAGGATAAATATGTCTATAAAATGTTTAAAAAACAAGAAGATATAATCAATTTTTTTAAGAGGAGGATTAATTTATTTAGAATCCGTTAACAAATTGAATCCGGTTAAACTATTGATAGCTATAAGGTTTATTCGTTTAGTTTAACCCATTTAAATTTTGTTAATGTTTGACTTGTGCTCTGAGCGCGATGGATGAATAGATCAAGATTGAAGAAGTTCAATTAAATAATTGGAGCTAATCTGAGTTCGGATTGAAATGAGGGAGAATGGATCCGAGGGGTAAAAAATAAAAGGTAGACCCTCTGGCCTACCTTTTCTCACTAAACTAACTAACCTAACTAAACCTAAACTTATGAAAAAAAACGTATCACAAAGATATGCTCAAAAACAGCAAATTAGTTTGAAAATTTGTTAATTGATGTTAAAACAGTGTTTTTTCTACAATAAGGGGCTTATTGTGCCACAAATGTGTACGAGATTGTTCCTTTTTGAGGCGAGGGGGAATCTGCTTTTGCATCAAACACGGTGCGCAGTGCTGCTTGAAGTGCATACTCAGGTAGCATGGGATCCGATATTTGCGCATGAGGTTGGAGCTGCGCTTTAATGACTTTACCGGAAGGTGATACCCAAATGTCAACTGTAATTTTGCCACCTCCTTTTGCCAGGTAGACCGGGATTGGCAAGCGAACGTGATAACGATTCTCCAGGTTGTAATGAATGTTACTCTCGCCGGAATAGACTGTATTGGAAATTTTTTCAGGATCCATGCCTTCTGTGGTTTGTTCCGGCATTTCAAACTTCTTCATTTCCGGAATTTCTTTGGATAATTGTTTATTGACGTTAGTAACTAATTTTTGTGCTTCGGCAATCTCGCGTTGGTAGTCTTCATCAAAAAACGGATCTTTCTGAGCAGCGTCGTTAACCGCACGGTTACTCATCGACGCTGAAGGATTATCCAAACTGGCAGATGGGGTGTTTTCATCTTCCTGCATGGGTTTTTCAACCTTTTCAATTTCCGGTAATTCTTCAATCGAGCTGAAATCAATGATAATTTCTTCCTCTTTGACTTCGCCTTCAATCTTCACATTTGCCAGTAGGATCGCTACAAATAGTAAGACATGAAAGGCCAGGGTGCCGATTATACCGTATATATTGTCGTGATATAGTTTCTTAATTCGTTGCATGGAGTGCAAAGTTATAATAATGCGAATCAATTTTATTATCAAAATATGTCAGTCTGTGTATGAATTTTACATACTTTGATTATTATTTCAGATCATAAATTATAATAATTAAGAAGGGCTTTTTATTTTTAGCTATTAGGATTAGGGAAATGAATATAACCTCTCAAATATTAACCATTGCTTTCTTTTCGTTAGTAGTTAATGGTTTTGCTGTTGATTTTCAGGTCGATTCTGTTGGCGATGCGAATCAGCAGACGGAGGTTTTGCCGGATAGTGTCTCAGATGAAATTAAGCAAAACGGATTTACTCGGTTTGTTTATGAACGTCTTGTCAGCGAAAAGAACGATTCGAAAGAGCTTTTTAATCAATATGAGAAGTTGAATGCACTTCAGGGAAAACGAATCGCAACAATAACCTTTAAGCAGTTGGATATTTTCGGGCCGACATTTCAGGATACATCGAAAGTAACTGATGTTGGAATTGAAAAATTTGCCAATAAAGTTCATACGCGAACCAATGATCGAATTATTCAAAAGAATATCCTATTTCACGTGGGCGATGAACTTGATCCTGAACGCTTACTTGAAAACGAGCGGATTATTCGTTTGTTGCCGTTTATTAAGGATGTTAGAATAATAGCGCAAGTGAATGAGATGGACAGCACGTATGTGGACCTGACTGTTGTTACCAAGGATGTGTTTGCCTTTGGAGTCCGCGCTCGTTTTAGTTCCATTGATGCGGGGACGTTGGAGCTGTATAACCAGAATGTTTGGGGGGCGGGACACCAAATATCGGCTGCGGTAGTGTCGAATGTAGATGAGAAGCCTTATGTTGGATTTGAAGGGTTTTACTCGATCAATAATATTAACGGGCAATTTGTGAATGTCGCTTTGGGGTATGCCAATACTTACAGGCGTGAGGGTATTGTGTTCGAGTCGGAAAAACAATTTTTAAGAACGAGCACGAAATGGGGTGGTGGGTTAGATTTCTACCGCCTTTTTAGAAGTGATCGGTTTTACGAAAATGAAACACTTCCAATAGATACCTCTTTAAATTATCGGTCGTTTGACCTTTGGACTGGATATTCCTTTCAGATCGGTGATAATACGGAGCGAAATAATTTACAATTTGTGGTGTCGGGGAGATACCGGAACTTGTATTTTTATGATCGACCACCCCCGGGCGAAGATAATAAACAGTTGTTTTCGCACTCTAATATGTACATGGCAAGCTTAAGCTTGTCCAGACGCTACTATATTCGAGATCACCACATTTTAGGCTATGGAATTACTGAAGATATTCCGAAAGGATTTCTGCATGAGTGGGTGATTGGTTTTGACGATAACGAAAGTGATGATCGGTGGTATTCTCATCTCTATTTTTCATCCGGAAACCTGATCAACTATAAGCCGTCATATATGTTTTTGTCGGCTGGAATCGGGAGTTTTTTCAACGCCCGAAGGATGGAGCAGGGCTTGGTTGAGTTGAATTGGGAATACATTAGCCGTCAATTCAGATTAGGGGTGAAAAGTGGAAGGCAGTTTTTAAAATTGAAGTATTTGTACGGTTTCAAACGCTTTGAACAGGAAAGCTTGCTGCTGAAGAATCGATATGGAATTCGCGGCTTCTACACCGATATTCCGCAAGGAACGCAACGCTTGGTGCTCAGCTCTGAGACGGTTGTTTTTCTTCGGAAAAGTCTCCTGAATTTTAACTTCGCCTTTTTCGGGTTCGCTGATCTGGGGATTATCGGATCGTCCAAGAAGGTTATTTTCACGCAGGATTATTATGCCGGAATCGGAGGAGGGGTTAGAATACGGAATGAAAACCTCATTTTCAGAACCATTCAGTTGCGATTGGCATTTTATCCGGGACATCCGGCTGATGCAAGTGCTTTCGGATTCAGCTTACGGGAATTGAGCGGAAGCCGGTTTTATAGTTTTCAACCCCGGAAGCCGGAACCGCTTCAATTTAAGTAACGGTTGACCTTGGAGTAGTCGGTTGAGTTTCGATTTTGGCACGGGACCAGTCAACTGCGCAAAAAAAAATCTACCATTACCCGAAATCTCAGGTGAATGGTAGATTTTTTTTGCGTGTTAAAGGCATGCTAATGTGCCTGACTAATATTTTGTCCGGATGGATCCTCCTTCAAATAATCGAAATAATATTGACTGATCTTCTGCATTAAGTGTAACCGGTCTTTGCCGCGAACGTTGTGTTCGTGAGTTGGGTATGCAAAAAAGTCAACTTGTTTATTTTGCTCAATACATTCGCGCAGAAACTTCATGCTGTGTTGCATAACGACTGTTTCGTCCTGAGCGCCGTGAATCATCAAGAGTTTCCCCTGTAAGTTGCCGGCATGATTCAGCATATTGGATTCCTTGTAGCCGTCTGGGTTTTCCTCGGGTGTATCCATGTAGCGTTCACCATACATCACTTCGTACATGCTCCAGTCGACTACTGGTCCGCCGGCCACACCGACTTTGAAGGTTTCAGGTTGCCGCAACATCAGGTTCAGCGTCATGAAACCACCAAAACTCCAGCCATGAACGCCAATTCGATTCTGATCGACATAAGGAAGACTCTTCAGGTAGTCAATTCCCTTCATTTGGTCTTTGGTTTCTTCAACACCCAGCTGCCGATGGACAACCTCCTCGAACGCCTGGCCTCGATTGGCCGAGCCGCGATTGTCGACGGTGAACATGATATACCCCTGAGAAGCCATATAATAGAACCACCAGTTGGCATCGTTGTGCCAGGTGTTGTTGACCAGCTGTGCATGAGGACCACCATAGACATAAACGATAGCCGGGTATTGCTTATTCGGGTTGAAATTGGTTGGTAAAATCATGCGGGCGTACAGGTCGGTAGAGTCATCAGCGGCCTTTAGCGTAATGATTTTGTTTTCGCCCAGTTGGTAATCTTTTAGGGTATCTTCAGCTTTTGAGATGTTTCGGACAACTTTGCCGCTGGTGGCGATTAGGTCAGTCTGGCCGGGATTTTTATTGGCCGACCATTTATCGGTAAAATGGGCGAATGATGGCGAGAAGTCGGCTTTATGCGTACCGGCATTATTATCCAGCTTTTGGATCGCGCCACTCTTGATGTTCACGCGGTAAATGTGACGGTCAATGGGACTTTCTTTTGTCGCCTGAATGTAAGCATAGTTCTCTTTGGAATCGGTACCGTAAAATTCAGTGACTTCCCAATTTCCTTTAGTCAGTTGTTTGATCAACTCACCGTCGGTATTGTATACATACAGGTGGAACCAACCATCGTTTCGTGTCCAGTAATAGAACTCATTCGGATTGGTTTTTGAAAACTGAATCGGGTGTTGCGGCTCCACATAGGTTGAGCGGCTTTCTTCCAGGATTGTTTTCACTTTTTCACCATCGGCCACGCGATATTGATTAAGCTGCATGTGATTTTGTGCCCGGTTCAGTTCGGCCATGTAGATGAACTCTTCGTTCGGTCCCCAGCTGATGTTGGTCAGATAATGATCGTCCGGACCTGCAGATTTCAGGTAGGTTGTTTTTCCTGTTTCAACATTGTAAACCCCCAGCGTTACCTGGTGACTGGTCATGCCGGCCATGGGGTATCTGACAGGTGTTTCTTCCGCTTGCCGGGCCATGAAATCAACCAACGGATAATCTTTCACCATGCTTTCATCCTTGCGGTAAAAGGCCAGGTATTTGCCCGAGGGAGACCAAAAGGTTCCTTTCTCGATGCCAAACTCACGACGGTGAACGTAGCGGCCGCAGACAACACCTTCGTTGGTTTCGTTGGTCACCCGGGTTTCTTTGCCGTCTTTCACGATAAACAGGTTTTGGCCTTTGACATAGGCTACCGACCGGCCTGCTGCACAGAAATCCGGAACTTCACCTTCTTCCGGAACAGTAAGCGTGTATTCAAATTGCTTATTCTTCAAATTGAACACCGAAATCGTATTGTTGGCATTGAAAATTAATTCGTTGGCATTGCTGGTTGTGAAGCCGGGAATTCGGGTAAACTCAAGCTGGCTTTTTGCGGCCGATTGCTTTAAAGCGGAGCCGCTGATCAGCATTTGTTTGCCGGCGCTTTTTACGTCGGTTTCCCAGATGGTGTCATTTTCCAGATAAACCAGTTTGTCGTCGCCGAGCCATTGCAGCTGGTGAAGTTGACGCGGGTACAAATAGGAGTACCGGCCTAAAACAGCATCCTCCAGGCTCATTTGCTTTTGAGCAAACAGCGTTAGCGTAAAGAGGAATGCACCTAATATGAGGTAAACTCTTTTCATGATCAATTACTTTCGACTATTTTGTTGTTTCTAATTCCTTTTGATTGGGCGCACAAAATTAGCGTGTTGGCATTCGCATTCAATGAGATTTGACAGGCACGCACATGACAATCCGGACTATAAGTAAGCGAATGGCCGGAAATGTTACAGTCAGCCGTTTGTTAAAACGAAATGCGCTGGTCTGAACTAGCTGAAAAGATTCAGGATTTCGTCTTTACTGATCTTCTTAAACGGATTGTTGGAGTTGATGAATTTGTCGGCCAACGATGATTTGCGGTCCTGCAGTTGAACGATTTTCTCCTCGATGCTGCCTTCGGTGATGAACCGGTAGACCATCACTTTTTTGTTTTGGCCGATACGGTGTGCCCGGGCGATGGCCTGCATCTCGGCAGCCGGATTCCACCACGGGTCGATGATGAACACATAGTCGGCCGAAGTGAGGTTGAGCCCAACGCCGCCCGCTTTCAGCGAAATGAGGAACACCCGGTTCTCCTCATCGTTTTGGAAGCTCTTGATCACTTCTTCGCGGTTCGATGTTTGCCCGGTCAACAGGGAATATTTCCATTTCCGTTCTTCCAGTTGCTCTCTCACCAGCTCCAGGTGTTTCACAAAGGACGAAAAGATCAAGACTTTGTGCTTTTCAGCAATCAGGCTTTCAAGGGTCTGCATAATCTCTTCGAACTTGCCGGATTCGCTTTCATCGGTGCCATGCAGCATCGACGGGTGGTTCGCCAGTTGCCGCAATTTCGTCAGTCCCTGCAGAACAACAAAGGCTGATTTCTCGACGCCTTCCTTCTCAATGTTTTCGAGGATGCTGTTCCGAATGGCCGATTTCTCCTCCTCGTAAATGCGTTTCTGATCGCGGGCCATGCCGCAATAGCGAATTTGCTCGGTGACCGGTGGCAGGTCGCTCGCAACTTGCTCTTTGGTTCGCCGAAGTACAAACGGACGAATCAGGGTCTGCAGCTTTTGCTGTTGATCCGGGTCGTTTTTCTTTTCAATCGGCGTAATAAATTCCCGCTTAAAGTAAGCCAGGTTGCCCAGCAGTCCTTTATTGACAAAGTTGATCTGTGCCCATAAGTCCGACAGCGAATTTTCAATGGGCGTACCAGTCAACACCAGCCGGTTTTTGGCTTTGAGCTGCGTAATTGTCTGGTAGGTTTTCGACCCGGGATTCTTGATGTACTGGCTTTCATCCAATATAACGTAGAAGAATTCAATATCCTTCAGCAGGTCAAAATCATTCCGGACGGTACCGTAACTGGTCAGAATAATATCGTAGTAATTGGCTAAACTTTTAAAGTTCCCCTTCTTTTTACGCGACAGTCCAAAGTGTTTGTACACCTTCAGCGACGGCGTGAACTTCCGGATCTCGGCGTCCCAGTTGTGCAGCAGCGAAGTGGGCATCACAATGAGGCTGGCCGTCTGTTGCGGCTCCGCTTTTTCGTCGACCGGATTATTTTCAGTCTTCGTTGTTTCAAACAAGTTGCCTTGCCCTTTTGGGCTGTCAAAGTCCGGAATGCTCATCGTGCTCTTCAGGCGCTTTAGTTTCAGCAGCAGGGTGAGGGTCTGCAAGGTTTTCCCCAGTCCCATATCGTCGGCCAGGCAGCCGCCAAACTGGTTTTCGTACAAATTGAACATCCACGAAAAGCCCTCGTGCTGGTAGGAGCGGAGCTTTGCCTGTAAGTTGACGGGGACCACAATTTGTCGGTCGGCCTTGGCTCCAATCTCCTGCAACCGGTTAAAAAAGCTCTTGTCGATGCCTTTCAGCTTTTGCTGAATCAGCAGGTAGTGGTACTTCTTCAGGCGCATGTTGTGCCCGTCGGCCTTGGCAAAGGGAATGATGTCGCCGTACTCGGTGAACCATTCTTTGGGGAGAATAGCCACTTCGCCGTTGGGCAGTTCGAACTCGCGGATGCCACTTAAAATATGCCGTTTCAGCTTAATGAAAGGTATCTGAAATTCGCCGAACTGCACGTTGCCATAAATATCGAACCAGTCTTCACCCTCTTTGATTTGGATTTCCAGATTCTGTGTGTCGGTCGAGTAAACCTTGTCCAGGCGGTTTTGCGAGAATGCAAAGCCGGCTTCTTCCAGCTTTTGCTTATGGCGGTTTAGCCAGTTAATCATTTCGTACAGCCGGTCCTTATCGCTAAGCAACTCCATTCCCTTGGGATAAAAGCCGCCGTTTTCTTCCTGTAGGTTCAACTGTTTCAGGAACTGCAGTTTCGATTGCTCCCAATCGCGGTTACGCCTGATTTTCTGAAAATGGTATTGGTTGTTTTTAATCGTGAAGTCGACCAGCACTTCCTGTCTGCTGTTGGGCAAATATTCGCTTTCGCCATATTGAAAGCTGGTGAGCAAAACCGCTTCCATGCGCAAATTGGGCTCGAGCGACAGCAACACCTTTTTGCTCGACTCTCCCTCGCTGATGGTAAAACCACTGGCTTTAACCGGAAACTCCTTCAGCGCATTTAAAACAAAGCTTTTGTAGTATTTTTCTTCCACCTGCGACGGAATAAAAATTGACTCTTTCTCGACAAAGGGGAGTACCTTTTTGGCACTTAGTTTCTCGAAAACGTACAAGCGTCCCTGGTGAAGAAATGCTCCCGGTTCGTTCGCGACAACCATAACCTGCTTGTGAAGCAGGCTCAGCACTTGCTCTTGGTGCGAAATCTCGAGCCGGTAGCGGGTACCTTCAGGCGTTCGGTCAAAACAAAAACAACATGCCGTATAAACCCGGGGAACCTCAATCCAATCTTCATCATACAAATTGGAATATTTGGCCTGCTTGTAGAACAGGCGGGTGTTGCCGCGCATCAGTATCGGGATGATCCGGGCCAGGTGCTTGTCGATGTATGGGCTGATGTGGTTTTCAAAGAGGTCGGGGTCCATCTGATTGAAAAACTTGCCCGATTCTTTTTGCTTCGAAAACTTCTGAACCAGCTTTTCATCGCTGTATTGCTCCACCAGCTTCACCAGTTGCGCCTGTTCTTCATTCAGTTGCAGGCTGGCAATGTCCCGTTGCTTCACCAACTTGACGATGGTGTAGAAGGAAACCCGCTTCTCGATTAAAAAAGCCTGAAACAGATGGCCAAACGTACGATGTTCGGTTAACCCGATGATCAATTCCTGAGACATAGCTGCACAAATGTTAAAACTCAATCAAACTATTTTTGCCCTCGCCGGATCGTGTTTCCGGCGAACAAAACTTCAAATATAAGCAAAACGGGGGCGATGGTGCTGTTGATCGGGAGAATTAAGGATAAATTCAGATAATCGGCTGCAGCAGGCATCCCGGGCTTCACCCCGCCGAAAGCGTCGTTCGTGGTTCGCCTCGCCGGGGTGAAGGTCTCCGGATGGGAGGAGTGCACCGGACTTCCTTGGTTGAAGGTCTCCGGATGGGAGGAGTGCACCGGACTTCCTTGGTTGAAGGTCTCCGGATGGGAGGAGTGCACCGGAGTTCCTTGGGTGAAGGTCTCCGGATGGGAGGAGTGCACCGGACTTCCTTGGTTGAAGGTCTCCGAACGGGAGGAGTGCACCGGAGTTCCTTGGGTGAAGGTCTCCGGTCGGGAGGAGTGCACCGGAGTTCTATGGTTGAAGGTCCCCGGTCGGGAGGAGTGCATCGGACCTCCTTGGTTGAAGGTCTCCGAACGGGAGGAGTGCACCGGAGTTCTATGGGTGAAGGTCTCCGGATGGGAGAAGTGCACCGGACCTCCTTGGGTGAAGGTCTCCGGATGGGAGAACCGCATTGGAGTTCCTTGGGTGGAGGTTTCCGAACCGGAGAGCTGCACTGGTTCTCCCGTTCAATTTTAAATTCTGCTGAAAAATAGTTTTTTGATAAGGTTTCTTGGCGGTACTATGTTATTTTTGCAGCTCAAACAAAGATCGCTAACAGACATTATTGAATGAACCAAATTATTAAAGTTGAATCGTTTTCGGAAAACGTAGTCCAATTGGTGGTACATGCACCGCGAATTGCCCGTTCCCGCAAACCTGGTCATTTTATCATACTGCGTATCGACGAGAAAGGCGAACGCATTCCTTTAACCATTGCTGCAGCCGACGAAAAAGCGGGAACTATTACCTTGGTTGCACAAAAAGTTGGTGTGACTTCGAAGCGCCTTTGCGAAATGAAAGCCGGCGACCAGATCCTTGATTTGGTCGGACCGCTCGGGAAAGCAACCCACATTCACAAAGTTGGTACTGTTTTGGCCTGCGGAGGCGGGGTTGGTGTCGCTCCCTTGCTGCCCATTGTCGAAGGTTTCAAGAAAGCCGGTAACCGCGTAATCACGATCCTGGCTGCCCGTAGTAAAGACCTCATTATTTTGGAAGATGAAATTCGCAAATGGTCCGACGAAGTGATTGTGATGACCGATGACGGATCGCACGGACGAAAAGGGCTGGTGACCGCCGGGGCTGAAGAAATCATTAAACGTGAAAAGGTGGATGAGTGTGTGGCTATCGGGCCGGCAATCATGATGAAATTCACCTCGTTGTTAACGCTGAAATACGGTATCCCGACACAAGCCAGCTTAAACGCCATCATGGTCGACGGAACCGGTATGTGCGGTGCTTGCCGGGTAAGCGTTGGCGGGCAAACCATGTTTACCTGCGTGGACGGGCCTGAATTTGATGCCTCCAAAATTGATTTCGATGAGTTGATGCTTCGCCTGGGTGGATACAAAGCCGAGGAAAAAGAAGCTTTTGAACGTTTTATGCAAACTGTAACCGTTTAATCATGCAGGAATACCTGAAACAAGAACGTGAGCAAGCGTGGCGGGTCGAGCTGCGTGGTAAAATCAAAAATAAAGATCGTGGTCTGATCGAACGGGTAAAGATGCCTGAGATGAAGGCCATGAAACGGGTTTGTTTCCAAAACAAGGAAGTGAACCTGGGGCTGGATGCGAAAAGTGCCGTTCGCGAGTCGCAACGGTGCATGGATTGTGTCAATCCGACTTGTATCGAAGGCTGTCCGGTAAGTATTAATATTCCGAAGTTTATTAAAAATATTGAGCGGGGCGAGTTTGCCGATGCTGCCAAAACCCTGAAGGAAACCTCGGCGCTGCCAGCTGTTTGCGGGCGTGTTTGTCCGCAGGAAAAACAGTGCGAGGCCAATTGTTTCTACACCCTGAAGTTGAAGAAGGATCCGGTTGCGATCGGCTACCTCGAACGCTTTGCGGCCGATTATGAGCGCGAAAGCGGACAAATAGCCGTTCCGGAGGTCGCGCCGAAAAACGGCATTAAAGTGGCTGCCATCGGCTCAGGGCCGGCATCGCTGTCTTTTGCCGGCGATATGATCAAGCTGGGCTACGAGGTAACCGTGTTCGAGGCGCTGCACGAAATTGGCGGCGTATTGAAATATGGTATCCCCGAATTCCGCCTGCCCAACAAAGTGGTCGATGTGGAATTACAGAACCTCGAACAAATGGGTGTGCGTTTCGAGCGCAACTTCATTGTTGGCCGCACCGCCTCGTTCGACGATTTGAAGGACGAAGGTTACCAGGCTTTCTTTGTGGCCAGTGGTGCCGGTTTGCCCCGGTTTATGAATATTCCGGGCGAGAACTACAATGGCATCCTGTCGTCCAACGAATACCTCACCCGGGTGAACCTGATGAACGCGTCGGACGATCGTTTCGATACGCCTGTGCTGAGAGGAAAGAATGTAGCCGTTATTGGTGGTGGCAACACGGCCATGGACTCGGTGCGAACGGCCAAACGGTTGGGCGCCGAGCGGGCGATGATTGTTTACCGTCGGTCGCGCGAAGAGATGCCTGCCCGTGTGGAGGAAGTTCACCACGCGGAGGAAGAAGGGATCGAGTTCATCAACCTGGCCAACCCAATTGCTTATGATGCCGATGATAAAGGCCGGGTGAAGAGCATGACGCTTCAACGCATGGAGCTCGGAGCACCCGATGCCTCGGGCCGTCGTCGGCCGGTGGTTATTGAAGGCTCCGAATACGAAATCCCGGTTGATGTGGTGATTGTCGCTATTGGCGTGTCGCCGAATCCCCTGGTGCCTTCCGAATTGCCCGAGTTAAAGGTGAGTCGCTGGGGAACCATCGAGGTTGACGCGGAAAGCATGCAAAGCTCCATGCCCGAACTGTTTGCCGGTGGCGACATTGTTCGCGGTGGTGCTACAGTAATTCTGGCCATGGGCGACGGACGTCGTGCCGCAGCGGGAATGCACAATTATTTGCAAGGAAAATAACCTGCGGCAGGAAATTTGTTCTGTGGGTTTGTATTCAAATTGAAAACTGATTAAAACAACAAATAAGAATCTTATGGCGAACTTATCAACCCGGTTTTTCGGCTTGGATTTAAAAAGCCCCATCATTGCGGGGAGTAGCAGTTTAACTGCCAAGATTGATCAAATTGAGAAAATATCCCGCGCCGGTGCCGGTGCTGTGGTGTTAAAATCGCTGTTCGAAGAAGAAATTCATTTGCAGTTTGAAGCCGAATTGGGGGCCCGGAGAGAGTTGGCTCCTGATCCGGAATACCTCGATTATTTCGACTATGTCATCAAGGATGAAAGCCTGGGCCGTTACATCCAGTTGGTTGCCGATGCCAAACGAGCGGTTGATATTCCGGTTGTGGCCAGCATCAGTTGCACCAGTTCGAGCGAGTGGACCCAGTTCGCCCGTAAAATTGAAGAGGCCGGGGCAGACGCTTTGGAACTCAATTTGTTTATCATCCCTTCAAACGAAAGCCGGAGCCATGCGGTTAACGAGCAGTTTTATTTCGATACCGTTAAAAAAGTATTGGAGGTGGTTCGTATTCCGGTATCGGTTAAAATCAGCCATTACTTTTCAAACCTGGCCAAAGTGGTGAGCGAACTGTCGCAAACCGGAATTGCCGGTATCACCTTATTCAATCGGTTTTATACGCCCGATATTGATATTAATCTGGAAGAGGTGATCAACGCAGACGTTTTAAGTAACGGTTTCGAATACCAGTTACCGCTGCGGTGGACCGGTATTTTGAGCTCGAAAGCCGCTTGTCCGCTGGCCGGAACCAGCGGCATTATGGATGCGGAAACGGCTATTAAATTTCTGTTGGCCGGAGCAAATGCCGTTCAGATTGCATCGGCCATCTATTTGGAAGGACCGGAGATCATTGAAAAGTTCAACACTGAAATTGCCCGGTGGATGGACGCGAAAGGGTATCAAACGATTGATGAATTTAAAGGCAAACTTTGCCTGAAAACTCACAGAATTGATGCCTGGGAGCGATCTCAGTTCATGAACTATTTTGGTGGTTTTAGTTATTAAATTTTAATTTAACACCCTTATAACTCAAATCCGGAATGATCACCGGATTCGACGTTCACACAGGAGAACACGAATTTGAAACATTACAGAATGAAATATCCCGTATTTGTGCTGGCTTTGTTGCTGACATGCCGTATTGTGGTTGCACAACCTTTGCCCGCCAACGACCATTACGTAAGCTATACGGTAAACCAGGGCGAAACTATTTTCTCGATCAGCAGAGCTTTCAACCTTAGTCAGGAGGATTTAATTGCGGCAAATCCGTCGCTGAAAGCTGGCTTGCGAACAGGTCAGCAATTGCAAATTCCGTCCAACCCAAAAGCACAGGTTCAGGAAGAACTTCCTTCCTTTTATACTTACAAAGTAAAACGGGGAAATACGCTGCATTATATTGCCAAGCGATTTGGTGTGACAGTCGAAGACATTCTAAAATACAATCCGGAGGCTGAACGTGGCATTCAGAAAGGTGACAAACTTCGTATTCCGGATAAAAATGATTTAGTCCGGATTAAAAAACAGGCAGAGCAGGCCGCTCCCCAAAAAGAAGAAAAAGTTGTTGTAACAACAATCACGCATACGGTTCAGCCGGGTGAAACCTTGTACGGCATTTCCCGAAAATACCAGGTGCCCATAGCTGATGTATTGCGCCTTAATCCGGATGCCGGGCGTGGGTTGGGCGTCGGCATGGAACTGAAAATACCCGCTTCGCATGCATCAGCAGAAGCAGGAACGCAGCAACCCGCCGATCTCAGTCAGGGCGTAAGTCCGGATTCGTTTTTTGTGCATTTAGTGGAAAGCGGCGAGACCTTTTGGAGCTTAGAGCGCAAATATCACACGTCGAGAAATGAGCTGGAAGCCTATAATCCGGTTTTAAAGGAAGGTTTGAAATCAGGACTGAGAATTCGGATTCCATATAAAAGTGTTCCTGAATTTCAGGTTGTACCGAAGAATGACAGTGCTTTCGATAAACACACGGTTCAACACGGTGAAACCGTCTACGGAATTGCCCGACAGTTTAACGTAAGTATCGCTGAACTGAAGCAAGTAAATCCGGTTTTGGAATTTCGTGGGTTGGTCGAAGGCGAAACAATCCTGATACCTAAAGCGGAAAAGCAATTTGTTGTGAGTACTCCGGAAAGTCCAAGTCAGGATGTGTATGACGACAACGTAGACGAGGAGAAATACCGTTACTCGCTTGAGTTTAGTTCCGAGGATATGCCGGCTGTTTGTCAGCCGAACCCGGCCGCTCGTTTCGAGCAATACAATGTGGCGCTGCTGTTGCCTTTGTATCTTCCGGCAAACGATACCATTAATCGGGTGAAGGTTTTGCCGGATCCGGACAGTCCCGATTATGAGTCGGAACTTGTATTGATGGCCGATTCATTTACGGTACGCCCTGATCGCATTGTTTATCCGAGATCGGAAAGCTTTTTACAGTTTTACGAAGGCGTTTTGCTGGCTGTCGATAGTTTGAAGAAATCGGGAATGAATATTAAGTTGCATGTGTTCGACACCGATCAAAGTGCCGCAAAAGTACAGTCTGTTCTCTACAGTGCAGCATTTGCAAGTGTCGATTTGATTATTGGGCCGGTGTTCCCCGAATTACAAGGCCCTGTTGCGGATTATGCTAAAATGAAAGGCATTCCAATGATTTCGCCGCTCTCCTCATCAGGTAATTTGGAGCAAACGAATCCTTATTATTTCAAGATAAATCCAACGAAAGAATACTTGATTCAAAAGACCGCTGATTATATCGCGGATGAGTACTTTGACAAAAATCTGGTGGTGTTGTCGACGGGGAATTACCAAAACCTGCCCGAGGCGAAGTTGGTCGATTTAACCCGGGAAAAATTCTTCTTGTCACCCTATCGCAATGAAGGTCAGCGGGTGCTTTTTCATGATTATAACTTACAACGGGAGGGAGCCTTGGGCTTGTCCAGAATTTTGACTGAAGACCAGGAGAATGTGGTTATTATTCCTTCTGAAACGGAAGCTCAGGTCAGCGTGGCGATAACCAATCTGAATGCCGCAGCTGAAAATTACCCGATCACATTGATCGGCTCGTCTAACTTCCAGCGCTACAAGAGTATTCAAACAGAATATTTCCATCATGTTAAAATGAATGTGTTGAGTCCCTACTATGTGGATTACAAATCGCCGGTTGTCAATGAGTTTATCCGGAAATTCAGACGGAATTTCGCTGACGAACCGAGTCAGTTTAGCTTCCAGGGTTACGACATCGCTTATTATTTTATGTCCGCGTTATTCAACTACGGAAAGGATTTTGTTGGATGCCTGCCTTACCATCATGTGAATTTAACTCAAGGTGAGTTCTATTTTGAGAAAGTGAACCGAAGTGGAGGTTATATGAACCAGGGACTATTTATTTTGAAGTATGAGCCGGACTACACCATTCGACTGAAAGGTACAACCGGAAAATCGCTTTACCAGATTAGCGAAAACAAATAGATAACAAACGAAGGGGAAAGTGCTTCAAGCATTTTCCCCTTCGTTTTCTTCCGTATTTAGCGGGCTTTACAACTCCGCGAATGTTTTCTTAATTCGATCGATTGCTTCCCGCATTTGTGCTTCGTTTATTGTCAAAGGAGGTGTAAATCGAATGATATGTTCGTGTGTGGGTTTCGCTAAAATTCCGTTTGCTTTCATTGCTAAACAAACGTCCCAGGCTGTTTTGCCGTTTGTTGGTTTAATGACAATGGCGTTTAGCAAGCCTTTTCCTCTCACAAGCGCTATGAAATCAGATTTTACGGCTTTCATTTCGGAGCGGAACAGCTCGCCCATGACAGTGGCGTTTTCAGCTAGTTTTTCTTCTTGCAGTACTTCCAGCGCAGTAACGGCGACTTTAGCTGCTATGGGGTTGCCGCCAAAAGTGGAGCCGTGTTCGCCGGGCTTGATGGTTAGCATGATCTCATCATCAGCCAGCACGCAGGATACCGGGTACATTCCGCCCGAAAGGGCTTTCCCCAGAACTAAAATGTCAGGTCGCACATTTTCATGATCACAGGCGAGCATTTTACCGGTGCGTCCAAGCCCGGTTTGCACTTCGTCGGCGATAAATAGCACGTTGTGTTTTTTGCACAGATCGGCTGCTTTTTTCAGGTAACCATCTTCCGGCAGGTAAACCCCGGCTTCGGCCTGGATTGGCTCAACCAGAAATCCGGCTACATCCGGCTCTTTTAGCGCCGTTTCGAGCGCTTCAATGTCGTTATAGGGTATATTGATGAACCCGGGTGTAAACGGGCCATAATCGCTGTAAGCATCCGGGTCGGACGACATGGAAACGATGGTGATTGTGCGCCCGTGGAAGTTCCCGTTGCAAACCACAATCTTGGCTTTGTTCTTCGCAATTCCTTTTACTTTGTAAGCCCATTTTCGTGTAAGCTTCAAGGCTGTTTCGTCAGCTTCGGCGCCTGAGTTCATCGGGAGCATTTTGTCGTATCCAAACAGTTTGGTTGCGTATTCTTCCCATTCACCTAAAACATTGTTATAATAGGCGCGCGAAGTCAATGCGAGCTTTTGCGATTGCTGAACCAGAGCTTCAACAATTTTAGGGTGACAATGCCCCTGATTAACGGCGGAATATGCTGCCAGAAAGTCGAAGTATTTATTTCCTTCCACATCCCAGACGTAAACACCTTCACCACGCTCCAGAACAACGGGAAGCGGATGGTAATTGTGCGCACCAAACTGGTCCTCGCGGTCCATATAATATTTTGCACTCTTTGTGTCCATAAAAATATTTTAAATGATTTCCAGTACAGATTTAGTGAATATCTGCAACTCTTCAAAATAGAAGGAACTGTTCCAGAGTATATTTAGATGCTGAATAATGTTATTGTTCAGGTACGTAAAATTGTTATACTATAGTAAGTGTTGATGGAGCACTTATTTCCAAAAACGGATAACCAGTAATTCTGAAATTGCACAGGCAATGGCCATCAAAATGAAGTACTTCCACAGCTCAATCAGGTTTAAAGCTGAATTGCCTGGACCGAAGAAATTTTCCGAGCTACTTTGATAAACCTGACAATTAAGATTTGGATTTGCTGCGATTGATGAAAGTTCTTCCGCCGAATAAAAGTTCATGTCAGATTCTGCCCGGTTGTAGTTGAAAGCCAACGCATGATAAATTTTGTTGTTTGCCATCAAATCGTAGAAACCGGCTTCCTGAACGAAATTGGCTGTTGAAAATCGCATATTATCAGCTGATCCCGATAGTTTGGGGAGTTGCATTTGCTGATCACCATCGTGCTTTTTCAAACTGATATGCTCTGCTGCCGGAAACGAACCATCCAGTTTAAGATTAATGATTTCGTTGGGTTGAACTTCGTATTGAATAGTTTGTGGGAAATAACTGTGAAGAGCCATATTATACAAAACCGGAACAAACAGTGCATGTCTGAAAAAATCGGTTGTTTCGGTTTCAAGCGGAAACGAAAATTGGTACAATCTGCCTTTTCCGGAAGGAAATTCCGCCAAGGAAACACTGCCATCGTTGTTGGTCATGATCGTTGTTCCCATGCTTTGCAGGGGAAGCTTCAACCGGTATGATTGGTAAATTGACGGAAGATTGACGCGATCGTAATCTCTCGTAAAAACATCTTTGAAAAGGTGGTGGTCAAGATTGAGTTTGTCGATTTTTAGTTTGGTGTCATCAATATCTTTTAAAGTACTGCTATTTAAATGGCTGAAGAACTGGTTGTAGTTGAACTGATCGGCTGATTCTCCGGGGAACACGACCAGGCTTCCTCCGGCTTTAACAAATTTGACTAAAGCCGCTTGCAATCCTTCGGATATTGAATTTAGGTTGAGCAGAAAAATACATTGGTATTTGGAAAGGGCACTGAGCTGAAGGCGATTGGCAGACATGGTCTGAAATTTCACTTGATCATCGCCGTGAAATAGCTTTTCGAGCCAATGAACGGCCTCTGAACCTTCTTCTGAAATAGCGAGGGTCTGAATGGCATTTTCAACTTTATAACTAAAATAGCATGCATTATCGTAAGTGATGGGGTAGTCGTCGAGCACCAATTGACAGTAATGGATTCCTTCCTTAAGATTCTTGTAATTAAGTTCCGTCTCAACTGTTTCCCGGGCTTTTAAGCTGATTCTCTGCAGAGCTTTTAGCGAATCATTCAGGTAAAACCGCAAGGGGATGTTGTTATACGCTTCACTCGATTGGTTTGTGATCCTGATTTTTAAGGTTTCATTTTGCCCTTGCAAACGTCCGGGTGATTCCTGCCAGCATGAATCAATGAGTAAATTATTGGTCGTTTGTTGTTCGAAAGGGAGCAGGTGAATTTGGGTTGTGCTGTCGGTTTTTATTGCATCGAAATCAGAGAACTGTTTTTGGAAATCGGATAGCAGGTAGATGTTATGAGCCGATTTGTGGTTATCGCTTTCTACTTGTTTTGTCAAAATGGCGACAGCTTGGCTTAGCTTCATGTTGGCAGCCGAACTGTTGATTTGACTTATTTCGTTGACTAGTTGCTCTTTGTTCAGACTCAGGCGATGGTTCGCATTCGCATCATTGGTCAGTAAGTAGTATTTTGTTCCCGGCGCAAACGAATTAGCCAGGTCAATCGCTTTCAATTTCGCTTTATCCAAAAGTGTTCCTTTGTCAGACAAGCCATTCATCGAGAATGAATTGTCGAGATATATTCCGGTAATGTTCTGTGTTGTTAATACTGCCGATGGGTTTAGAGGAATGTACGGGCGGGCAAATGCGAGTACAACAAATGTTACGAGGCCGATTCGGCATAACAGGATGACTAACTGCTTTATATTATTCTTCTTTTTTGATTCATTCAATAAGGTTTTCAGAAAGCCTACCTGACTGAAATAAATCGTTTTGTAGCGTTTGAACTGTAGCCAATGAATTAAAATTGGGATGAGTACCAAAACCAAGGCAAATAAAAAATTAGGGTCGGCAAATCTCATTTGTTTAGTATTGAAATTCTAATCGTGAATGACAGGTTCTTTAAACGACTTTCAGAAATTGAATGATTAGCAAGCCCTTATCGTAACGGGATTTGAACTGGTTTTTCAATTTTGAAAGTAGAATTATATCCAAAAATAAGATAAAAGTAGGTTAAGCAAAATAAAAGCGTGCATTGTCGAACGAAACAGCAAAACTTATTTAGTGCATGTCGGTCAATTTATTTTGTTTATTATTGAATTTGAAAAGTAAAACAAAATGCTGACTAGTGGTGTTTAATGTTTTAGTTTAATTGACTAAACAGTCTACGCGATTTGTTTAATTTATACAATACGTTAATAATCAGTATAAACAGGAGGGATGTTCATGAATTATTATACCATTAAAGATTTGGAGGCTCTTTCGGGAATTAAAGCTCACACAATCAGAATATGGGAGAAACGCTATGGATTGTTGGTACCGGAACGTACCGATACGAATATCCGATTTTATACTGACGAGGAATTGAAGCATTTATTAAATGTTGCTGCTTTAGTGAAACGCGGTCATAAAATTTCGAAAGTTGCATTATACAGTCAACAACGAATTCAGGAGGAGGTGCTCAAACTCAATCAGCAAACAAGTTCGTTGGATGATTTTATAGACCAATTGATCATACACATTATTAATTTCGACACTGAGAAGTTTGAAGCTTTGTTAGACCGTTTGCAGGAGCGTTTAGGTTTTGAAAAAATGGTTACAGAGTTGATTTTTCCCCTGTTTAGTAAAGTTGGAATATATTGGCAAATTGGCAGTTTGTTTCCGGCGCAGGAACACATGGTTTCGAATTTAGTCCGTCAACGAATAATACTTGAAACCACGCGGTTTAAGCCAGCTATGAATGCCAAAACAGTATTGCTCTTTCTTCCGGAGAATGAAATGCACGAATTAAGCCTTTTGTTTAGCCAGTATTTGGTATTGAAATATAACTACAGGGCAATTTACCTGGGGCAGAATGTTCCTTTTTCTGATTTGACGGGCTTGGCCGACCAAAAGTTGATCGAGCTAGTTGTAACCGTTTTTGTAAACGCGATGAAAAGAGAGCAACTTGAAAAGTACCTGAAAGATTTGAGTGCATTGTTTAAGTCGCAACCGATTTTCGTAAGCGGTTTGCAAATTCGATTGCACGAGCCCCAATTACCGTCAAATGTCAGTTTTATAAACAACGCCGACGTCTTTCGTGAAGAGCTTTTAAAAATAGCCTCCATCCCGCGGGTTTAACATCAATTTAACCTTTGTTTATACTAACTTTTCGCATGTTTCAGTAGTTTCACAAGTTCTAACTTTGATGGAATATTCCATTCGGGTATCAATTAAAATTAGCCTTTTGTGAAGTACTGTAACATTACCTTCTTTTTGCTGACGATGCTTGTCGTGTCATCATGTTCAACACGCCAGGCCAATCTGGCTGATAATGGAAAACTGCTCTATAAAAATGACGCGCCATACCTGGTGGTTCTGTCGCTGGACGGCTTTCGTTGGGATTATCCCGAGATGTATCACACACCCAATTTAGATTCTCTGGCAGTGACTGGAGTTAAGGCCGGATCTTTAATCCCAAGTTTCCCAAGCAAGACATTCCCGAATCATTTTACAATTGCAACCGGTTTGTATCCACAAAATCATGGTATTGTCTTGAATACCTTTACTGATCCGGAAGTGGGCGATTACAAATTAAGCGATCGGAACGCGGTTCAAAATCCGGAGTTTTATTTGGGTGAACCGATTTGGGTAACTGCTGAGAAACAGCAGCTGCGAACAGCATGCTTTTACTGGCCGGGATCGGAAGCACCCATTCAGGGAATTTATCCCGGCATCTGGAAAAAATATGATGACACTGTGCAATTTGGAGCCCGGATCGATTCGATTGTAAGTTGGCTTAGCAAGCCGGTAGCATCGCGTCCGCACTTAATCATGGGGTATTTTGATGAGCCTGATCACACCGGACATCAATACGGGCCTTTTGCTGACGAAACAAAGCAGGTTGTTGAAAGCCTGGATAGTCTGGTTGGTGTTTTCTGCTCAAAATTGAACAGTTTGCCTATTGCCGATTCAATCAATCTGGTAATCACCAGTGATCACGGGATGGGGCAAATTACTGCAAAAAAAAGTATTGTTCTGGCGAATTATTTGAACGAAGATTGGGTGCAGCGTATTCGTGGAGGCAATCCGGTTATCATGTTGAAGCCATTTGATGACTATGTTGATACGGTGTGGCATACTTTATCGAGTATTCCGCATCTGAAGGTGTATTCGAAAAACAATATGCCGACCGAATTTCATTATAACTTAAGCAAACGCATTCTCGATTATGTATGCGTGGCCGACAGTGGCTGGGCAATTTATTGGAAGAATACCAATTTTACAGACGGTGGTACACATGGGTATAATCCTTCGAATACGGATATGCATGCGATATTCTACGGAAGCGGACCGGCATTTAAAAGCAATTTTAAATCGGGGAGTATTCAGAATATTCACCTGTATTCGTTGTTTTCGAAAATATTGGGTGTTGAGCCGACAGAAAATGATGGAAGTGTTGATTCTGTCGTTCAGTTTTTAAAAGAACAGTAGATGAAGGTACTTTTTCAGAACCAGTTCGTTGGATCGATCGATTTACTTGACCGTTCTTTTTAGCCGGTCATTGAATAGCTTTCGAAATTTTGCGAGTTTGGGAATAATAACAAATTGGCAGTATCCCTGACCCGGATTATTTTCCAGGTAATTCTGGTGGTAGCCTTCCGCAGGAAAGAAATTCGTCCATTCGGTAAGCTCGGTGACGACTTTTTTTCCAAAAATATTGTCAGCATTCAGTTGCTTAATAATTGCCTGGGCAATTTCCTTTTGTTGTTCATTGTGATAAAAAATAGCCGACCGGTATTGAGTTCCCACATCGCCTCCTTGTTGGTTTAAGGTTGTCGGATCGTGGGTGGCGAAAAATACTTCCAAAATTTCTGAGAAATTGACTATTTCAGGGTCGAATTCAATTTCCACAACTTCCGCGTGCCCGGTTCTGCCGGAACAAACCTCACGGTACGCTGGATTTACGATTTCACCACCTGAATAGCCGGAAGTAACCGATAGTACGCCCCGCAGTTCTTTATAAAAGGCCTCTGTGCACCAGAAGCATCCACCACCTAAGGTTGCGATTTCTTTATTTATTGTTTTTGCGTCAATCATATTTAGAGCGAATAAGAGAGTTATCAAGATGAATCATAGAATCTGTTTCAGGCAGGATTGGTTTTATTTCAACTTTATTCCGAACCGTCTCAACATTTTCTTTTCAAATCGCCAAAAAAAATAGAACTGGCCCAGAATTGTTCCGATTATCAGCAAGCTGAGTTGATAAATTGGAACAATGGTAACAAGGTATACCAGCACTTTGAAAATGAATGGCCATTTGGGGTCGAAATGGATGAGATGAAAAACAAACTTACGGACAAAAAGTGTTGAGCTACCGCTTACTGAAAACACGAAAAAGATAGTGAAAAGCTGGAGGTTCGAGTCGACCTGCCACCGTTCTTTCAATTTACGCAACATCGGGAAAATAATTAAAGGTCACAGACCTTGATCGTTAGTTAATTTATTTGTTTCAGCTCCCTATCGGAACGGCATTCCTTTTTTAAGGCTGCTTTTTGAGATAACAAAGATCATCCGATATGGTTTTAAAACTGGTGGGTTTGGAAAATGATATAACCATAGACGAGAAAGCGTAAAATGCGGAAAAGCGCAAAATAGGTGTAGCGTTTTATCGGATACGCTGTGGTTCCGACCAACATGCTGATTAATGACCAAGGGATGGGGGTGAGCGCTGCCGCAACAATTAATACAGACCCGAACTTTCTGAAAAGAGGCCAGTACTTCAGGAATAATTTTCGACTCATATATCTGAAGAAAAGAACTCTTTTCAGGTAACGACCAATTAAAAATGAGAGATAACCAGCACCGTATGAAACGCCGGCGAAGAACGCCAGATTCAGGGCATAGTGGTAAATATCGCCTTTATGGTAGGCCCACAGCATAAAAAATTCGGGCGGGAAAAGACCGAAAAACAGCTCTGATCCAATATAAATTAAATAGATAAGCGTTGGCCTACTGTAAAATTTCTGAAGCCATACTTCCTGACTCTCAGTAATGATATATTCTTTGAAAAAGTAGTAGGCTATTGCAATTGTAATGGCATAAATTAATGCACGGCCTATATTTTTTAGTAAAAAACTGATCTTGCTTTGGTTTGTCATGGTTTTGGAAGATCAAATTTTAATTGTCGCTTTTGGTTGATGTTTATTGCTGCTGACACTGATGAATGTCTGTCTCTTTTGAATTTGTGTTTTCGGCATTAGAGCTCAAGGTTTTTTGTCTTAACAGAAGCTATAACATCGGTTTCCTTTTTAGGAGTTTATTTGCTGCAACAACCAAGCCATATTTTCACCCAGTGTTTGAATTGTTTGCATGCCTTCTTCATCGTTGACTACGTCGCCTTCAGCTTTACCATAGGCAAAATTCCAATACGACGAACCCGGTATGATCATCTGGTTGATCAGGAAGAAATTGTTGATGGTTTCAAACGTGTGCAGTTGTCCCCCTCGTCGCACCGAAATAACTGCTGCTCCGACCTTTCGTTTGAGTAAGTGACCGTTTCCGCGGGTAACATATCCAGCCACATCGATTAGTGCCTTCATTTCGGTAGTTACATCGGCAAAATACACCGGTGAGCCCAGAATGATAGCATCTGCTTCGAGCATTTTTTCGATGCACGTGTTAATCGCATCATTCTTGATATGACATTTCTTATTCTGAATTTCACGGCATTTTCCGCAAGCAGTACAACCGTGAACCTGTTTTCCTCCCAATTGAAAAATCTCCGTTTGAAAACCGGCTTTTTCGAGTGGTTCAAATGCAGTTTCAATTAAAATTCGGGTATTGCCGTTTTTTCGAGGACTGCCATTAATTCCCAGTACTTTCATTTGGTATGCTGTTTATCTTAGTTGCTAAAAACGAATGATACAATATTTGCGCCCATTTCCAACGCTTTTTGCCTGATATCCGGACTGTCTCCATGCACGGCCGGATCTTCCCATCCATCGCTGATATCTGATTCGTAAGTGTACAGACATACCAAGCGATCATAAATGAACAAGCCGAATGCCTGTGGTCTTTTATTGTTGTGTTCGTGTATTTTGGGCAGGCCATTCGGAAAGTCAAATTTTTGATGAAAAATAGGATGACTTGCCGGTAGTTCTACAAATTCCTGATCAGGAAATATTTTCTTCATTTCTCTGCGGATATACGGATCCAAACCGTAGTTGTCATCGATGTGAAGAAAACCTCCGGCTTCGAAATACAACTTTAGGTTTTTACATTCAGCGGGAGAGAAAATAACATTGCCATGGCCTGTTAAATGCAGAATCGGGTACTTGAAAACCTCGATACTACCGGGTTCTACAGTACCGTTGCTCGCTGCAAAGTTGGTATTTAGTTCGCGGTTGCAAAACCGCATTAAATTGGGTAAAGCTGTGGGATCGGCATACCAATCTCCACCGCCATTGTATTTGAGAAGGCCAATTTTCAAATTTGAATTCTGCGCCCAAATCGTATTAACGAGAAGAATTAAGCTGAAAAATAAAAACAATCGTTTCATAGATTACTGCTGAATTTCAAAGATAGTAAGAAACGAGTAGTTTTGAAGAAAATTAAGTTTTTCGGAGGAATATCAATTCTGAAAAAACCAATTCGTTCGAAAGCTGTTATTTTTGCGGACGATTGCTTGAGGCAACAACGACATTTTGATAGACGATTGATAATAAATTTTAAAACTGATGGAAAAAAGTTTCACCACCCGCTCGCTAAATATTCCTTTCCCTAAAGATGATCCGCACCGTGCATTGGACATGCCGGTATATGAATCCATTGCTTTTGATTTTGCATCGTCGGAAGATATTGCAGCGAACTTTAGAGGTGAATTGCCGGCACATGTATATTCCCGTACAAGCAATCCGACGGTGGAGTATTTTGAGCGGAAAATGAAAACGTTGACTGGTGCGCATCAGGCATTGGCATTAGCTTCCGGAATGGCCGCAATTTCAAATACAATTTTGGCGCTTTGTAAAGCTGGCGACAACATTATTTCGAGCAGCCATTTATTCGGTCACAGCTTTGCATTATTCGATCAAAGTTTAGCGAATTACGGGTTGGAAACGAGGTTTGTCGATACATCGAATATCGAGGAAATTGAATCTCAAATTGATGAAAATACCCGGCTGATTTATTTTGAAACCGTAACAAATCCCCAGTTGGAAATTGCGGATATTGAGGCAATTGCGAAGTTGGCTGACCGGTACAATTTAATTTTAGTTGCTGATAGCACGGTTACACCGCCGGTCGTTTTTAATTCGAAGGCTTTGGGAGTTCATGTTGAAGTGATGTCGACAACAAAATTTATTTCAGGAGGAGCAACTTCATTTGGAGGGGTGATTCTTGATAATGGATTATACGATTGGTCAAAGAATCCGAATTTGAGAGACTTTCACGAAAAGTTCGGAAAAGACGCTTTTATTGCCCGACTACGAAAAAATTACTACCGAAATACAGGCGGGGCGATGACTGCCCATACGGCCCATTATCAGATTCTTGGTTTGGATATTTTGGAGCTGCGTTTGGAACGGAGTTATCAGAATTGTATGGCCTTGGGCGATTTTCTGTTAGCACACCCGAAGGTAAAAAAAGTGACTTATCCCGGTTTGAAAACATCAACTGATTATCAATTGGCCATAAAGCAGTTTAACGGAAAGCCCGGAACAGTCATGACTTTCGATCTGGAATCGGAGGCTGCTTGTTTTACCTTTATGAACGAATTGCAGATCATTCGGAGAGCGACAAACCTGAACGATAATAAGTCGCTTATCATTCATCCTTATTCTACAATTTACGTCGAATTTCCGGAATCGGAGAGAATAGAAATGGGAATCAACGACACGATGATGCGCTTGTCGGTTGGCATTGAATCGGCACAGGATTTAATGGCAGATATTGAGCAAGCCTTGACAAAAATATAAGCGAGTTTAATCTTCCAAAATCAGGTTGCAGGTATGGCAGGCAACCAATGCAGCTGTTTCAGTTCGCAAACGGCTGTTGCCTAAACTAACCGGAATAAATTCGTTTTTCAGTGCCTGTTCAATTTCTGTTTCTGAGAAATCGCCTTCAGGGCCAATTAAAATCAGATTGGAATTACTCGTTGCGATTTCCGTTTTTAATAGTCGTTTATCGAGTTCGTGGCAGTGGGCAATAAATTTTTTTCCTTGAAATTCAATATCCAACAGTTCTTTTAACGGAGTCAGCGGGTTGAGTTTTGGCATGTAGGCTTTTAACGATTGCTTCATCGCTGAAATGATTACCTTTTCCAGTCGATCGTCTTTGATCACTTTTCGTTCTGAATGATCGCACAAAACCGGTGTAATCTCGTCAATTCCTATTTCTGTGGCTTTTTCCAGAAACCATTCGAGCCTGTCGATATTTTTTGTTGGAGCAACCGCAACGTGCACATACGATTTTCTTTTCCCGTATTCTTCTTCTTTCGTCAAAACCTCGATTTGGCACCTCTTGGGGTTTGCTTCGGTAATTTTAGCGGTGTAGAACGTTCCCAGCCCATCGATTAGTTGAATGATATCGCCTTCGTTCAATCTGAGAACGCGAATGGCATGTTTCGATTCTGTTTCAATCAGGGTGTAGCTGTTGCCCTTAATATCGGGGGTATAAAAAAGTTGCATTGTTTGTTTCGGTTGTTGATTAACGATAAGCTTTGGGTTTTAAATGGAAAGCTAAATCACCCTCTCTGGAAGCGATATTTTTCCACGTATCAACCTTAAATTCGATGACAGCAGTGGAACAGGTTGGCGTATCACTGTTGAACGAACGAACCAGGTTGTTGATTAAATAATGGATGGTCGGATTGTGGCCAAAAACAAAAACTGTTTCAATCTTGTCAGGCAACAGTTGAAGCATGTCGATAAAATCCTGGGTGGTCAATCCATCATATAACTCCTCTTCCTTTTGAATGTTATCCTTTTCATATTCAAAAGTCCGGGCATAAATTTTTGCGGTGCTATATGCTCGTTTCGCCGGGCTCGAAATGAAAAGATCAGGCGAAAATCCCAAAGCTTTTAGTTTTTGACTAACAGTTTCTGCATCCTCGCGCCCGCTAGTTCGAAGTTTTCGGTTAAAATCATCTTCGTAACCATAAGGAGTTGCTTTAGCATGTCTGACGATTACTACACGTTTCATTGTTCCAAATTTTGAGCTAAAATAAGCTATTTTTACGCGATAGAAACAACGAATTTATAAAAATGAAGCGAATCGGGTTACTGTCGGACACACACGGCGCAATTAGTTCAAGAACTTTAAAATTCTTTGAAAACGTAGATGAGATCTGGCATGCCGGTGATATTGGGACTGTTGAGTTGGCCGATCAGTTGGAACAGTTTAAACCGGTAAAAGCAGTCTACGGCAATATCGACAATCACATTTTACGGAGAATGTATCCCGAAACTTTGCGCTTTTATTGTGAAGAAGTTGAAGTGCTAATGACTCACATTGGCGGATATCCCGGGAGGTACGACTCCCGTATTCGGAAGGAATTATATGCTAACCCTCCAAAACTATTTATTTGTGGACACTCACACATTCTAAAGGTCGTTTTTGATGATAAAATCAACTGTCTCCATATAAACCCCGGTGCTTCCGGGTACAAGGGATTTCATACCATTTGCACTGCTACGCGTTTTGTTATCGATAAAGACCAAATTAAAGACATGGAAGTACTCGAGTTTGACCGAAGTAAGTTTGGTGAAATTATAGACTAAATGATCTACAGGTGAATTAAACCGAATAGAAAATCTGTATTATGTCCGTATAGATTCATAATTGTCTATTTGAATGTGGAAAAAGCGCAGTTCTAAGGCGTATGCTAAAATCAGGAGATTAACGTAAACGGTCGCATTATCCAGCTAATTAAACTAAAAATGAATTGAGAAAACAGGTTTTAAGAGAGTCGTTCTCCCTAAAACCAGTAGATCGGACAGTAACATGAAAAAAAGCTGGAGAAAGAAAAACAATGGTCAACAAGATCAGCAATGAAAATCTTCCTGGTTTTGTAAACCAGTAGATGAGAAAATAAAACATCTACACCTCGTTTAAACAGGCTGCTCATAAAATCATTGAGCTCTTCCATGCTTTTAAAACGGGTGAAAAAATCTTCAGGTAAACTTCCCAGAAGACTTTCATGATCGTTATTCAATGCTTTTTTATTCATAATCCTGTGTGTAATAAAGTTATTCATTTTTAATAATTTATCACTTACACAGTTTTCTAGACACTACCCCGGCTTTCATAGCCACGTCGCATAAATGTGTAGCCACGTCGCATAAATGTGTAGCCACGTCGCATAAATGTGCAGCCACGTCGCGTAAATGTGTAGCCACGTCGCATAAATGTGCAGCCACGCGGCAGTAATTTGCAGCCACGCGGCAGTAATGTGCAGCCACGCGGCATGAATGTGCAGCCACGCGGCATGAATGTGTAGCCACGCCGCAGTAATGTGCAGCCACGCGGCATGAATGTGTAGCCACATCGCAGTAGTGTACATTAACCAAGAGAGTGTTCGAGAGTGTTCAAATAACTGTGTCATGTAAACAAAAGGATAGGTTTTAAAATTTACATGATATGGGAAAATCGAAGTGGTAATGTTCATTAAACTGTTTCCCTGGAACCAATCATGATTTCTCTGGAATGAATCATGATTTCTTTGGAATAAATCAGAAGCAGAAGCGAAAGAATCAGAGGCTGGGGGAAAGATACTGAACGGGGTGACTCGAAAGTCACCCGGTCAGTTGCAGCTGGTTGTTTAGAACAAAGCTAAATTACATTTTCGGATATAACTATTTTGTAAAGTTTTGTAAATTGAAGGTTGAACCCAGTTAAGCCCGATGCCCGACCAGCAAGCCATCAAACTAAGTTATACTACCCACCGGCAACAAGCTGTTGTGCGGCTTGATTTTGCTTACGATGCAGAACTAATCGAAATCGTAAAGCAAATTGAGCATGCCCGCTGGAGCCAGGCATTGGGAGCCTGGTACATTCCGAAAGAACAGTTTGATTTGCGCTTGTTTTTTGAGGCTTTTCGGGGAAAGGCCTGGGTCGACTACAGAGAATTAAAAAACGCAAATAAGGGGCAGCCCATCACGACACCGGTTGCCAGTAAAGCACACTATAATCCAAAAACATTCAAATCAAAATTATCGGCTGAGGTAAAAAGCCAGATTCAATCTTTTAAAGCATGGATGGAACAAAAGCGTTATGCACCAAACACCATCAATACCTACATCCATCAGTTGGAAATTTTCTTTGGATATTATTCCGATAAAGATCCGGCAAGCCTGATCAATGACGATATTACCCGGTTTAATACCGAATTTATTCTAAAATATGGCCTTAGTGCTACATTTCAGAACCAAACGGTGAGCGCGTTAAAATTATTCTACGAAAAGAACCTTAGCCGCCAGTTGAACATCGGTGAGATTGAGCGTCCGTTAAAAGCCAAGCCCTTACCCAAAGTATTTAGCAAATCGGATTTGGAAAAGTTTTTTCGTTGTATCACCAATCCCAAACACAAAATGGCGATGGAAATTATTTATTCGTGTGGGTTACGCCGGAGCGAGCTAATCAACTTAAAACTGGAACATCTGGATTCGAAAAGAAAGACACTTTCTGTTATAAACTCGAAAGGTCGAAAAGACCGCGTGATTCCATTAAGTGAACGAACATTGCAAAAAATTAAAAGCTATTACCGCGAACATTTCCCCAAAATATACCTCATTGAAGGGCAATATCCGGGGAAGCCCATAACGGCATCGAGTTTACAAAAAGTTTTCGAAAAAGCGCTGCAGAAAGCCCGGATTAACAAGCCTTACACCGTGCATTGCCTGAGGCACAGCATTGCTACACACCTGCTGGAAAATGGCACTGATTTACGGATTATCCAGGAGTTGTTGGGACATAAATCGTCGACTACAACCGAGATCTACACCCATGTCAGCAACCAAAGTCTTCAAAATATTAAAAATCCGTTTGATGATCTTGATTTATAAGATAGAAAAAACTACACATAAAACATGAAATAACATTATATAAGATAACTTTGGTGGACAGATAACTAAGTTAACGGTTATTAAAAAATACTACTACAATGAAACTAACTATTAGTTTATTTCTAATTTCTTTATCACTTATTGCATTTGCTCAAGAGTCACATATTGAAGGAACAATTGATGGAATTGACAATGCAACAATACATGTCCTTGTTTTACCATTAAAAGAAGGGGCAAAACCAATTTTTGACACTACCTCGTGCACGGATGGGAAATTTAACTATACACTGAATTATGGTGTTAACATGTGGCACTTGGTTATAATTAGTAGCGATTCGTTTAATGCTGTTTTCGGTTCAGAAAAAAGTAGTAAACAACAACTTCAAAACAGGGACATCCGATTCTTTATAAAACCCGTTGAGGACATAGTGGTTTCCGCATCATTTGCCGATTATGGAATCAAATGTAGCATCACAGGAAACGACATTGGTCGGCAAATGAATCAAGTAAAAGAAGCAAAATTTCCGTATTCCGAAAGATTTAACCAATTAACGATCCAAAAGGAAAAGGAACCTGAAGGAAGCAATAAAATTGCGGAGTTAGATAAAGAACTACAATCCGTTAACGATCAATTAGACAGCATTGATTTGCAAACAATTGCCAAACATTCGGATTGGGAATACTCTGCAGATTTACTCGCTAAATTTCCTAATGATACGATTGTGAAATATTATAATAGATTCACGCCAACAGTAAAAAACTCAATTTTCGGTGCTCATGTTTCAAATGCACTGACTGCGTCAAAAAAAGATTTGCCTGCCCCATCGTTTTCCCTTCCTGATACAACTGGTAAAATTCATTCGCTATCTGATTACAAAGGGAAATATGTAGTTCTGGATTTCTGGGGTACATGGTGTGGCTCTTGTGTGGGAGGATTTCCAAAATTAAAAGAGTATTATTCTAAATATAAAGATCGAGTTGAATTCATCGGAATAGATTGTCAGGATCACGAAAAGCCTTGGAAAAATGCAGTTATAAAATATGAACTGAACTGGACAAACCTCTTTGCTGCGGATAAAGAAATCACTGACAATTACGGCATTACCAATTATCCTACAAAATTCATAATTGATAGAGAGGGGAAAATCGTATTAAAAAGTAGCGGAGAGGACAACGAATTTTACGATAAGATAGATGAGTTATTGAAATAACAACCGTTAACACAGTACATATTGCAGGGCGGGGTTTGGTGGTACGCCAACTGCGGATTCTCGTTTCGCAGTTCCGTGTCCTTCGGACAGGAACGCTCTCCGAAATCCGCCCCGACAACATGGTGTGCCGAGAAGCAGAACATCGGCTAATTCATCGTTCTGCATGCTGTAAATAAGATGGAGGAGTCCGGTAGTAACCGGATGAACCTCCGGTGTCGTCTTGCAGGAGGGGGCATCAAAC
>NZ_WKLH01000006.1:0-763 GCF_010882175.1 Mangrovibacterium lignilyticum
AGTCATCCAATGCAGGTGAATCGACATAACCGATCACGATGTCGCCTTCGGCTGTACAGTTGTCTGTTGCTGTTGCCATACCGGATTCGCCGTCGAACTCACAGTCTACGATCATATCCTCTGGACAGCTGATAACCGGTGCTTCGTCATCTTTAACTGTGATCATCTGCTCACAGCTGGATGAATTACCGGCGCAGTCGGTTGCGGTCCATGTGCGGGTGATCATGCCCAGTCCGCAGTCATCCAATGCAGGTGAATCGACATAACCAATCACGATGTCGCCTTCGGCTGTACAGTTATCGGTGGCTGTTGCCATACCTGATTCGCCGTCGAACTCACAGTCCACGATCATATCCTCTGGACAGCTTATTACCGGTGCTTCGTCATCTTTAACTGTGATCATCTGCTCACAGCTGGATGAGTTACCGGCACAGTCGGTTGCGGTCCATGTGCGGGTAATCATACCCAGGCCGCAGTCATCCAATGCAGGTGAATCGACATAACCGATCACGATGTCGCCTTCGGCGGTACAGTTGTCTGTTGCTGTTGCCATACCGGATTCGCCGTCGAACTCACAGTCTACGATCAGATCGGCTGGACAGCTGATTACTGGTGCTTCGTCATCTTTAACTGTGATCATCTGCTCACAGCTGGATGAGTTGCCGGCACAGTCGGTTGCGGTCCACGTACGGGTAATCATGCCCAGTCCGCAGTCATCCAAATCGGATGAATCTACATAACCAATCACGATGTCGCCTTCGGC
>NZ_WKLH01000006.1:860-259383 GCF_010882175.1 Mangrovibacterium lignilyticum
GGCTGTACAGTTGTCTGTTGCTGTTGCCATACCGGATTCGCCGTCGAACTCACAGTCTACGATCATATCCTCTGGACAGCTGATTACTGGTGCTTCGTCATCTTTAACTGTAATCATCTGCTCACAGCTGGATGAGTTGCCGGCACAGTCGGTAGCGGTCCACGTACGGGTAATCATGCCCAGTCCGCAGTCATCCAAATCGGATGAATCTACATAACCAATCACGATGTCGCCTTCGGCTGTACAGTTGTCTGTTGCTGTTGCCATACCGGATTCGCCGTCGAACTCACAGTCTACGATCATATCCTCTGGACAGCTGATTACTGGTGCTTCGTCATCTTTAACTGTAATCATCTGCTCGCAGCTGGATGAATTACCGGCGCAGTCGGTTGCGGTCCATGTGCGGGTGATCATACCCAGGCCACAGTCATCCAATGCAGGTGAATCGACATAACCGATCACGATGTCGCCTTCGGCGGTACAGTTATCTGTTGCTGTTGCCATACCGGATTCGCCGTCGAACTCACAGTCTACGATCATATCGGCAGGACAGCTTATTACCGGTGCTTCGTCATCTTTTACTGTGATCATCTGCTCGCAGCTGGATGAATTGCCGGCACAGTCGGTAGCGGTCCATGTGCGGGTGATCATGCCCAGGCCGCAGTCATCCAATGCAGGTGAATCGACATAACCAATCACGATGTCGCCTTCTGCGGTACAGTTATCGGTGGCTGTTGCCATGCCTGATTCACCGTCGAACTCACAATCAACGATCATATCGGCAGGACAGCTTATTACCGGTGCTTCGTCATCTTTTACTGTGATCATCTGCTCGCAGCTGGATGAATTGCCGGCACAGTCGGTAGCGGTCCACGTACGGGTAATCATGCCCAGTCCGCAGTCATCCAGGTCGGATGAATCTACATAACCAATCACGATGTCGCCTTCTGCAGTACAGTTATCGGTGGCTGTAGCCATGCCTGATTCACCGTCGAACTCACAATCAACGATCATATCGGCAGGACAGCTGATAACAGGTGCTTCGTCATCTTTTACTGTGATCATCTGCTCGCAGCTGGATGAATTGCCGGCACAGTCGGTAGCGGTCCACGTACGGGTAATCATGCCCAGTCCGCAGTCATCCAAATCGGATGAATCTACATAACCAATCACGATGTCGCCTTCGGCGGTACAGTTGTCTGTTGCTGTTGCCATGCCGGATTCGCCGTCGAACTCACAGTCTACGATCATATCGGCTGGACAGCTGATTACCGGTGCTGTAGTATCTACAACACTAATTGTTTGAGATGCACTAACACTGTTACCACATGCATCAGTAGCAGTCCAAGTACGAACGATAGTGTATACGCTGGCACAATCCGTTCCAATGATCTCTTCTCCATCGTATGCAATATCAACCTCTGCATCACAATTATCGGTTGCACTTGCATTGCCTACTTCAGGTATTGCATCACATTCTACGGTTACATCTTCTGGAACTGTCAATTCAGGTGCAACCAAATCCGCCAAGATAGTAAATGTTGCTCCGCAAGAGTCCATCTTCCCACAATAATCTACTGCTTTAATCCAATGCGTTACTGTGAATCCGCAGGAAGCACCTTCGGGAAGATCTTCCGGCAAATCAGTATCACCGCTTGTTACAGTAACGGGCTCATAGTCGTTCCCTGTTCCTTCTTCATAGGCAAACTGAACTCTCCAGGCATCCCACATGGCCTCCAGATCAGTGTCACCACAGGAGTCGTATTCTTCATCGCCCGGACATTGAACAACCGGAGGATTACTCAACACATTAACTTGGGCAGGTGGTCCCGGAAAGTCTTTCAACTCTGCAGTTCCGGATTCACCGGATGTTCTGGTGCGGGTAAAAACTGTCGCAATACCAAAACAAGGGTTGATAACCTCATCGAAGAAGGCACTTAAATTTATAGCGCCCTCACACCACTGATTAACATCGTAATAGGGAAGAACTCCGGAATACCCTATTCCACCGTTGCTTCCGGGAAGCTCAACATACTCGGCGTTTCCAAATGCTGGAAAATGCACGTAGGTTTTCTCCGTATTTACTGTGGCTAAAATATCCCCATGTACAAAATCGTTATTTATAACATACTGATAGGTTCCGCCCACGTTCTCCCAGATCAGAACAATAACATTGGCTACCGGTCCACCGTTTGTGAATTCAACGGTAACCAAAATATCGCCTGGTGTACGACCACCAGTTGCCGGGTCAGCATCGGAAACAAATTTTCCATAATAATAGCCACCATTATCCTGCCCGACAGTATCCATATAAAATGGCATTTGCAGGAACTCAAAGTCGATATAGCTACTACCATTGGTTACTTGCCGGTCGGCAGCCCAGGAAACCCATAGGTCGTCGGGATTACCCCATTCGCCGTTAATTCCCTGTATACCAGGATTACCCCGAGTAAATATTACACCTGCATTTTGGATCTCATTTTTGTTCGGATTCGACCCAACACCCCATTCATAAGTATTAGGATTATCGTCGATCTTATTCGAACCAATAAAAATCGTCGGATCCTTATTCGTAATATCATCAATGTACCGAACAACCGTGTAATCATTCACACCGGGATAACTGTTTTCCGATACATCAAAATAGGGAGGAGCCGCGATCTGCAAAATATCAAATACACCGCCACCCTCGCCTGGGTACACTAGATCCCAGTAGAAGATATCTCCAGCCGTCCCGTAATTTTGCGGAAAGCCGGAGGTGTTATCAGTTTCACCGAATACGTGATTCGCGTACGCATTACCATCAATCGCCGTACCATTCGTCGGAGCCATTACAGGTGCTATACCCTGTATATTTCCCGTTGTTTGTGCGATCGACGTTTTCGGTATTACCATCGCTGCTAACATTATTAAAGGCATAAGAATGCCATAACGCCAACATCGGTAGTAACGCCTTGTTTTCGTAAAAAAGTAGATTTTCATCATACTAAGACTTTAGGTTTGAAGAGTTTTATGGTATTGATTAACCATACTGATTCTAATGGGAAAAACCCATATCCTTTTCGTTGAGAAAAGGAAGTTGCTTTTAAAATAATTTCCACTAAAATTTGGAACTTCGGTAGAGAGTAGCAGGCTTTCGAGCCTGGGAAAATCGAAAAAAAAGGTAGATGAAAACCAAACTGAATTCAATCCGGAATATTCCGTATATTTTAACATGACAACGGACAACTACAATACATAACAAAACAAGACAAAACGACACAACAAGCTAATCTACTGCACATTGAAAACACATCGGTAAACTTTTCACAATAACAAGAACAACAACAACAAATAGGGAACAAGCTGGGAATCAGCTTTTCAGGATAAAAAATATATTCTATTCAGGAAAGGAAGAAGATGTTTGTACAAACATGGAAATTGACAACGCAATTAAGAATGATTTTCTGATTTAACACCCTTTACTTCAAATTCGACACTGGAGATAATTTCGTCACCGACTTTAGCTTCGGCTGTCACCAAAATAACACCACGAGAAATCCGTTTGCTAATGCGCCCCACAAAGGCCACCGATTCTCCGTGAAACGCCAATCGATAAGCTCGAATTGAAGTTCGGGGACTGATCATCTTATCGTAGCCTGGGAAAAATTTTTTATACAGGGCAAATCCTAGTTCCCGAAATAAATCACCGATTACAGCAACGGGCAAAGCCGGATAATTTTTAAAATGCCCTTCACATTCCGAGCCAACAATTGTGCCGTAATCTGCACTGATCCGGTCTCCTTTAAACACCAGGTTGGTCAGGCGCCTCCGATTCCGGTACGGACTTTCAACAGCCGGGATTTCTTCATCTAGTTTGAAGTTTTCATAAAACTTTGTAAAAACCGCCGGGCTCATAATCATGTACTCAACTTCTGCAGTAAACAACACCGCATTGTGCTCATCCAAAATTTCACCGTAAATTTTACCCTTTCTTTTTTCAGCCAGAACCGGAATAGCATAGGCTATAAAATGATTCGACTCGGATATGTGTGAGGTTTTTCGTTCCAAAACAGCGTGAACAGCCAGGTAATAATGCCTTCTTTTGTGGTGAAAACCATATGCCAGTGCAATAGATCCCAAAATTGCCAAATGTCTGCCACACTCCGCTCCCCCCATCGGGCCTCCTTCATCGGGATCTAAATACTCATTGTAAACTTTGGCCTTTATTCCACCATACTCCATTAATTCCAAGTTCTGTAAAATATTGTATGGTTTTTCAACCATAATCAATTCATCCAATTTTATCTCGACATTACTCTTTTCCATATTCGATCTCAAAAAGGCATTAACAACGAGTGTATTTTACTGCTTGAAATAAGCTAAAAGCGATTCCCTGAATTTTTACATTTGAAAAATTACCACTACAGGATTGACAATTCGTTATCTCATGAAGCTTAATCACTTAAAGCTTAAACCAAGAAAAAAGGTAGATGATAAATTCAGTTTATTCAATCAGTAAAATTCCGGATATTCAAATCGTCCATCCGCATCTGATTCAGCGTTGTAGAAGGACTTAAATAATAAGTCGGTTGTGGAAGGCGTATTTTACCATTTCTGCGGTGGACTTCAACCTTAACTTGGTCAAAATATTCTTCTTATGCGTTTCTACTGTTCTCGGGCTGATAAACAATCTTTCACCGATTTCCTTATAAGTGAGCCCTTGACAAAACAGTTTCAAAATCGAGATCTCCCGATCTGTTAGCGTGTTTTTCTTCCGTAATACATTGGAGTTTTGTTTGCCGGATGGGGAAATTTCTTTCAACCATTTTTGCATCTCCTTTGGAAGATAGTTAGAACCTGCCAATACTTTCCGGATTGCTTCCTTTAAGTCCTCTGGTGTTTCATTTTCAAAAACGAAACCCTTAACCCCTAACTTCACATGATCAGTAAAACAATCAGAATATTGCATACTGGTTAGCAAAATGACCGGCAAATCGGGAACAGCCCGCATAATCTTGCGAAGCAATTGAATACCACCGTTATCACAATGTAGAATATCCACTAATAGGACATCAGGCGAACCGGTTTTTAACTCCGGCAATAGCTCCTTTAAGGCATTCGAAATGGCTGTGATTTCAAACTGATCTTTTTCCGACAACACGGATATTAATCCAGAACTAAACAAACTGTAACTTTCATAAATTGCAAGTCTTACAGGCCTTCTCATAAAATACACCCTCCTCTAGTTAGTAAGTCTCAGTAATATTTACTTGTTTGTTTAGTACACTGTACCCACACCAAGGTTGTTGATGTGTTTTCTATTTGAAGTGCCAGTTTTCACTTCATGATTGAATGGGACTGCAAGTTACAACAATCGCACCCCCAATTTCAATCCGTAAAATTCCGCATCCGTATCCGTGAAATCACGGATTATTTGAAACCAGAAATTATTGGAAAATAATTAAACGGAAAGTCGCTATTCAACCAGTCTGGCGCGCATAGCATATTTTACAAGGTCGACCTGGGTAGTCAGGTTCAATTTGTCAAGCATATTATTTTTGTGCGATTCAACGGTTCGGGGACTAATGGATAAGATATTCGCGATTTGTTTGTAAGAGTTTCCTTCGGCGATTAACTTTAACACTTGCTTTTCTCGGGGGCTGAGTCCCAGTAACTCAGTTTTTTGAATATTTACTTTGTGTAAATGTTCAAAAACTTTGCTAACCATTCGGGTGGTGGGCATCTCAAAATAAGTTTCACCACCAACGACGCAATTAATTGCTGTTATCAAATCGTCCCAGGAACTTTCTTTCCAGATTATCCCCCTAACCCCTAGCATAACAGCATCCAATACGGCTCCCTCACTTGATCCCACAGCCAGAGCAACCACCAACACACCCGGAAATTTATCTCTAAGATTTTTGAGTATTGATACGACATCATCCTGCGGCAGCATCAAATCCAGCAACACGATATTAGGAATTTCTTCCTTCAATACCGAGTATAGTTCACCAGAATTCGATGCTTCGCCAACCACCTCAAACCGCTTGTCTTCTTTAAACAACATTTCTAAGCCCCTTCGCAATATGTGGTAATCACCTACAATTACGATCCTCTTTTTCACAAACTTAATATACGGAAAATTCCGGATATAGTTAATCTGCCTGGAATATAAAATCTGCGCTTTATAGGTTGAAATGAATTTCACTTATTAAATTTGGGCACAATTAAAATTGCAAAAGGGTATGATGACAGAAAAGTTTCCTTCTCGATTATTGGAAAACGCGGTGAACGAATTTTCCAAATTACCGGGAATCGGACGAAAAACCGCTTTGCGCCTTGTCTTACATTTACTGAAACAAGAAACGACGGATGTCGAAATCTTTGGAAATAGCATTATTCAGGCGCGAACCGAAATTAAGCATTGCAAAATTTGCCACAATATTTCGGATCACGAGGTGTGCAACATCTGCAGCCAGCCTGACCGGACCGGGGAAATTATCTGCGTCGTTGAAACTATTCGCGATGTTATGGCGATTGAGAATACCCGTCAGTTCATTGGATTGTACCACGTTTTAGGAGGAATTATTTCTCCCATGGACGGAGTTGGGCCGGCTGATTTGGAAATCAATTCATTGATTGAACGAGTTCGCGACGGCAATGTCAGTGAAATAATCCTGGCCCTCAGTACTACGATGGAGGGTGATACAACCAACTTTTACATTTATAAAAAGCTGAAGGACTTCAAAGTCAAAATTTCAACCCTCGCACGCGGGGTCTCCATTGGCGATGAGCTTGAATATGCCGATGAACTCACACTCGGCCGCTCTATTAAAAACAGGATGGATTTCGAAAGTTCCTTGTCTCAATAAAAGCGGAGTATGAAACTATCTGTCATCATCGTCAACTTTAATGTCAAACATTTCCTGGAGCAATGTCTAATTTCAGTCGATAAAGCGTTGAAGGGAATCGATGGTGAAATTATTGTAGTCGACAACAACTCGGTAGATGGTTCTTGCCGGATGATTCTTGAAAAGTTTCCGGCAGTCAAACTAATTAAAAATGACACCAACACCGGATTCTCAAAGGCAAACAACCAAGGCATTCAGCAGGCCAAGGGTGAATATATTTTACTCCTGAACCCGGATACCCTGGTCGAACAAGATTGCTTCACCAAGTGTCTGGCCTTTATGGATAAAAATCCGAAAGCCGGTGCTCTTGGGGTAAAAATGATAGATGGCAAAGGCGATTTTCTCCCCGAATCGAAACGCGGACTTCCAACTCCATGGGTGGCCTTCTGTAAAATTTTCGGACTAACCAAAATCTTTCCCCACTCCAAAAAATTTGCACGTTATTACTTGGGCCATCTACCTGAAGAGTCCGTAAATGAAGTTGAAATTTTAGCCGGTGCATTCATGTTTCTTCGCCAGTCAACACTTGAAAAAACGGGACTCCTGGACGAGACTTTTTTCATGTATGGTGAAGACATTGATCTTTCCTATCGAATTACGCTCCAAGGATTTAAAAACTACTATTTCCCGAAAACAACCATTGTTCATTACAAAGGAGAAAGCACAAAAAAAGGCAGCTTGAACTATGTAAAAATGTTCTACAAAGCCATGCTCATTTTCTCGAAAAAACATTTTTCAAACCGGCAAACAGGGCTATTTAATTTTACAATCAATCTGGCAATCTACATTCGGGCGCTACTATCAGCCACCAACCGTGTTTTCACAGCCGTTTTTCTCCCACTATTAGACGCATTATTTATATTTCTGGGATTTTACATATTGATCCCGCTTTGGGAAACATTTCAGTTTGAAGCCGGTCATTTTCCACCTGAATTTCTACAGCTAATGGTTCCAATTTACGCAGCAATCTGGCTGATATGTAACACCCTGCTGGGAGCCTATTCAAAACCAATATCCCTGAAAAAATTGGTACAGGGGATTCTTGCCGGTAGCTTAGGAATCATGCTGACTTATTCATTTCTGGATGAAAGTTGGCGTTTTTCACGCGCCCTTATTTTGTTGGGGTCAACGTGGGCTTTCATAAGTCTACCATTGGTACGTTTTCTGCTAAATAAATCCGCGAATCCGGCGTTCAAGCTGAAAGGCTATAAGCCTAAAAAGATTTTATTGATGGCAACTCCCGATGAAGCAACACGAATTGAAACGCTGCTTCAAGGCAGCAACACCCGATTTGAATTAACAGGCTTCATTTCGCCGAATGAGGAATTACCGGGATCAGAATACCTGGGAAAATATTCCCAAATCCGGGAAATCGTTCAAGTTCACAAACCCGATGAACTTATTTTCAGCGGGAAAGATGTTTCGTCCGGTGAGATTATCGACTACATGCTCGACCTGAACAAAGAAGCCGTACACTTTAAAATTGCTCCGCCTGAAAGTCTGGCAATCATTGGCAGCCATTCGCCAAAGTTCTCAGGCGAACTACTTCAAATTGAAGCCAATCCACTTTCCGGGAAATTCAATCAATTGCTAAAACGGTGGCTCGATCTGAAAGTGGCTATTCTATTATTGCTTTTATATCCGGTTTTGTTCTGGACATTCACAAACCCAAAGGGACTGCGAGATAATTGTCGGGCAGTTCTTTCCGGACAAAAAACATGGATTGGATTTGCCAATCCCCCCGAAAGCGACTTTCATTTACCCAAAATAAAACCGGGCATTTTAACGCCTTCCAGCCCGCAGGAGAAAAGCTTGAGTGCGGCAAAAAAACTGGAGAAAGATCGGCTGTATGCCAAAAATTACCGACTTTTGACTGATCTGGAATTTATATTTCGAAACTGGAAAAACCTGGGACAATGACTCAATCTACCCTCGAATACGGAAAAATAAGCCTTCGCCCACTGGAAACGGAAGACTTGGAATTGCTTTACCAATGGGAGAACGATTCGTCCGTTTGGCAAGTTAGCAACACGCTGACTCCTTTCTCGCGGTTCATCCTGAGACAATACATCGAAGAATCTCATCGCGATATTTACGAGGCAAAACAGCTCCGCCTCATCATTCAAAACAAAGAGCGAGAGCCCGTTGGAGCAATCGATTTGTTCGACTTTGAACCCTACCACCAACGAGCCGGAATCGGAATTTTAATTTACGCCACCGAAGATCGCCAAAAAGGCTATGCCTCCGATGCACTGCAGCTAATGTGCTGTTATGCCAAAGAAATTCTGGGCATCCATCAGCTTTATGCCAATATCGGAGCCAATAATCCAACAAGCGTTGGCTTGTTCGAAAAGTGTGGGTTTCAACTTTCAGGCACAAAAAAAGACTGGCTAAAATTACCCGACGGGTGGATTGATGAATATTTCTTCCAACGAATTTTATAAATTTCCCCCGGAACAAAGGTCACTAAATGATGGTACTTCCTGAAAAAAGCGGTAGTTTTTGGCGTCAAAATCGACCTGACAGCAATAGTGGGTCATGCCATTCGAAACAATTAAAAAAGGTACTTCGAAAGTGAGGTTATAACGCGCAATCTGGTCAAACGTTTTTTGCGTAATTTTTACCTCAGGCGCTTTAAACTCCACAATCAGCAGGGGTTTCCCTAACTTGCCGAAAACCAACAAATCGGCCCTGAATTGATTTTGATTGAGTTTCAGTCCGGTTTCAATAGCCATCAGCGAAGCCGGAAACTTCTTTTCTTCTACTAAATATCGAATAAAATTTTGGCGCACCCACTCCTCGGGCGTCAATACCAAATACTTTTTCCGAATTTCATCAAAGATTTGAGTTTTCGCATCAACTTGCTTGGTGCGGAATGAATATGTTGGTAAATTTAGCTGTATCGACATTTTAAACTATGCAAAGTTGTACTTTTGTGAATCTGAACCGAAAACGGATACATTCAGATCTTATCCAAAAATGCAAAAATATATTGATTGCGCATGAAGACAAAGAAAGAGATTGTAGACAATTGGCTCCCCCGATATACTGGCAGAAAACTCGAAGATTTTGGTAAATACATCCTACTGACAAACTTTCAGCTGTATGTTGAGATGTTTGCTGAGCAATTCGACGTTCCGGTTTTTGGAGAAGAAAAAAATATGCCCAGCGCAACTGCTCAAGATATGACCATCATCAATTTTGGGATGGGTAGTCCGAATGCAGCAACGGTCATGGACCTGTTGAGCGCCATTATGCCGCAAGCAGTCCTTTTTTTGGGGAAATGCGGCGGGCTGAAAAAGAAAAATAAATTGGGCGATATGATTCTTCCCATCGCAGCCATTCGCAGCGAAGGAACATCGAACGACTATTTACCCGCCGAGGTTCCTGCTCTTCCGGCCTTTAACCTCCAGCGAGCAGTTTCCACCGCGGTTCGTGAAAACCAAATGGATTACTGGACGGGGGTTGTCTTTACGACTAACCGCCGGGTTTGGGAATTTGATGAACGTTTCAAAAAATACCTAAAAAAAACCAGGGCCATGGCCATTGATATGGAAACGGCGACTATTTTCACAGTTGGCTTTGCAAACAAAATCCCAACCGGAGCCCTTTTATTGGTTTCCGACCAACCCATGATCTCAACCGGAATAAAAACGGACGTAAGTGATCAACGGGTGACAACCAATTTTGTGGAAAAACACATTAAAATAGGCATTGAGGCGCTAATCGAAATAAAAACCAATGGCCGTTCAGTAAAACACCTGAAATTTTAAATCCTCCAAAAACAGACTATGACCTTTGACGATATTCTGGATAATCTGAAGAAAAAGATTTATCACCCCATTTATTTTCTGATGGGGGAAGAAAGTTATTTTATTGATCAAATTTCGGACTACATCACCCGGCATGTTTTGACAGAGGCCGAAAAGGGATTCAATCAGCATGTTTTATATGGAAAAGACACAGATATTGACACGATCATTACTCATGCCCGCCGTTTCCCAATGATGGCTAATCACCAGGTAATTATTGTTCGTGAAGCACAGAATATCAAAAAGATTGAGGATTTGGAAGCCTATGCCAAACATCCTTTAAATTCGACTATCCTGGTTTTAAACTACAAGTACAAAACCATAGACAAGCGGAAAACCTTCAGCAAGCTGATTGCTAAAAATGGTGTTTTATTCGAATCCAAGAAGATCTACGACAACCAGTTACCCGATTGGATCAAGGGCTACCTCGCCAGAAGAAACTACACAATCGTGCCACAGGCTTCAATGTTATTGGCTGAGTACCTTGGAACCAACCTCAGCAAGGTGTCGAACGAACTGGACAAACTGATCATCAGCCTTCCGGAAAATACGAAAATCACACCGGATCATATTGAAAAGAATATCGGGATCAGCAAAGACTACAACATTTTCGAACTACAGAATGCACTGGGGGAACGCAATGTTTTAAAGAGCAATCAAATTATTAACTACTTTGCTTCGAATCAAAACGCAAACCCGTTCCCAAGAACAATTTCAAGCTTGTATCAGTTTTATATGAAAATTCTGACGTATCATTTTCTTGATGACAAATCGCAAAATGCCGCAGCTGCAAGTCTCGGGGTACATCCGTTCTTTGTGAAATCGTATATTGCAGCAGCGAAACAATTTCCGATCAAAAAGGTCGTTGAAATCATATCAACTCTACGCGAGTTCGATATGAAATCCAAAGGGCTTGGAAATGTTTCATCAAGCACTGGCGATCTGCAAAAAGAGATGATTTACAAAATCTTACATTAGAATCTATATGACAATAATTATAATCGCAATAACCTGCTTGGTGTCTATCATGGCATTCAGCAGACCTGAGCTGGTGGAAAAACTTCAGTTCAATGCCAGCAAAATAGTGCACCAGCGGGAATATTTCCGACTTATTTCGCATGGCTTTGTACATGCAAACTGGGAGCATCTGTTGGTCAACATGATCGTTCTGTATTCGTTTGGACAGGCTATTGAAATGTATTTTTCAGTCTTCGGAAGAATGGCCAATGCTTATTTTCTTATGCTCTATTTTGGCGGCATGCTAGCGTCCAACTTGTATGCATTGATTAAACATCGCAACAACTTCTACTACAATGCTGTCGGAGCTTCCGGAGCGGTTTCTGCTATTTTGTTTGCGGCCATCTTTTTCGATCCCTGGGATTCAATTTACTTTTTCGGGATCATACCAATTCCAGGAATTGCTTTCGCGTTGCTCTACCTCATCTACTCCTACTATATGAGCAGAAAACAAAAAGACAACATCGCCCACGACGCTCACTTTCTGGGTGCCCTTTTCGGATTTATTTTTCCTATTCTTATAAACTACAATTACTTTCAGATATTTCTCGATAAACTATTTCGGGTTATTTAACGACCGGAGCAACGCAGTATATTAGCATGGCCTACATCCTTTACGATGGAAATTTTTATTCACCGGAAGAACACATTTTCTCCCCGACACAACTTGACAACTTGTTGTTTCGGGATGAGCTGAAAGTGATCAAAAGCAACATCCTATTTTGGGAAGATCATCTGAAATTACTGAGCCTTTGTTTTCAGCTTTTTAAAATCGACAAGCCAACGCTGCTAGCCAATAATGGAAAGGAATTAAAGCGCCAGATTGAACGGAGTTTGGTGAAGAACAAATATTACAGAAGTGCAAAAATCCGAATCTCCTTTTTCAAACAACAGGACTCTGTTAGCTATTTAATTCAACTCTCGGCATCGCCTGAAACAGACTATGTTTTACATCCTGAGGGATTTGAAATTTGCTTGTTCAAACAAATCACGAAATCTGACTCTCCACTTTCATCACTTGTCATTGGCTCACAAAACTTATGGGAAATAGCTTTTGCTCTGCAAGAAGATGAAAAAATCATCCCCGTGATCCTAAATAATGAACATTGTTTGCTTGAAACTCCCGGAGCGAATCTCTTCATCCTGAATGGACAAACGATAATAACACCACATCCAACAACCGGTGCTTACATCAATCCGGCAAAACGCATTATTCAACAAATAGCTGGAAAAATCCGCCTGAACTTCAAGGAAGTGGAATCGATTTACGAAGAAGATTTAATCAATGCATCGGAAGTTTTTCTGGCGGACGATATTCGGGGAGTGCAATTTGTGAGAGCTTTTGGAATGACGCGTTATTACAAAAAACAGTCGATGGCTATTTCTGAAGAATTCAACCGACTACTAATTCATTGACGGATTTTCCGGGAAGTGTTCCCACATCAGGTATTTCCCTCCGATATTACGGACAATTTCTAACCACATTTTCTTTTTCCGCTCAATATCCATCACTTTTTGCTCTTCAATTTCGGAAACCAACCAGCTGTTTTCCTCCAACTCTTCTTCTAACTGGCCGCTATCCCACCCTGAATAGCCCATAAAAAAGCGAACATCACCGGGTTTCACCATCCCCAGCCTGATTTTGTTTTTCAACTCTTCAAAGTCACCACCCCAATATAAATTATCCTTGATATGAATACTTCCTGAGATTTCATCTCCTAAAGAGTGGATAAAGTAGATTGAATCGGTACTAACCGGGCCGCCAATATAGATCTCAGCGTCGAAATCAGGAAAATCTGGAATGATCTCATTGATCGGATAATCAACCTTTTTATTTAAAATGAATCCCACGGCTCCTTTTTCGCTGTGAGCTACCAACAATATGACCGAACGGTTGAAGTAGCTTCCCGGCAAAAATGGTTCCGCAACCAAAATCCGCCCCTTCTTTGGTTCGACATGATTGGTTTCAATTTTAAATATGTTGATATTCAGCTTCATAATTTGAATCAATTTAAAGAAAAAACTTTGATATATCAAAAATTAAAAAGCTAGTTTCGACATAAACCGTTTAAGATTTACAATTTTATAACCGTTTGGTTACAAAATCCACATATTAATACAGGCGGGAAAGCTTGAAAGTTACTCAACCACTACAAAAACATCTTCATTTTCTTTGCGCATCAAAAATTGTTCGCGTGCAAATTTCTCTAAATTCTTTTGGTTGGTCTGTAGTTCCTGAATCTTCGTTTGGTCGGCTTCAATCTTCTCTTCGAGGAACTCCTTCTGCTTAATTAGTTGTTGCAGTTTGGCTTTATTCTGAAAATGCTGCACCAAATTATGCTCGTTAATGAGGAGAATATAAATAAAAAAAAGCACGGAAGTAATCCCCCACTTTGTCAATAATTTTCCCCGAACCCATTTTGGCATCTTAATCATAGCAGCACAATTGTTATCTCGCAAAAATAGTGAGTCTGAGAACAAAAAAAAAGGAGATGCATAAAATCATCTCCTTCATATTGTAATAAATTTTGGGTCTTATTCTTTTTCCGCCAAAAAGCTCGGATACATATAATCTTTTGGAGAAACAAAAGTTTCCTTAACCGTACGAATAGAGGTCCAACGAATCATGTTGAATACTGAACCTGCTTTATCGTTTGTACCTGATCCGCGCGAACCGCCAAAAGGCTGTTGTCCAACGACTGCACCGGTTGGTTTATCGTTAATATAGAAGTTACCCGATGAGTTTTCAAGGAACTTGGTAATCTTTTCAATATTGTAACGATCCTGAGAAAATACAGCACCGGTCAGTGCGTAAATTGAAGTTTGATCCAATACCTTCAATGTTTCATCCATCTTCTCGTCTTCGTAAACATAGACAGTCAAAACAGGCCCGAATAATTCTTCAACCATGGTTTCATAATCCGGCTTTTTAGCCAAAATTACAGTTGGCTCGACATAATAACCGACCGATTTATCGCAGTTACCACCAAAAATAACTTCTGCGTCAGCGCTCTTCCTCGCACCGTCAATAAAAGAAGCCAATTTATCGAATGATTTTTCATCGATAACAGCATTCATAAAGTTGGTAAAATCTTCAACCGGCCCCATTTTAACGGTAGCCAACATTTTACCAAAACGTTCGCGAACATCTTCCCAAATACTTTCAGGAACATATACACGCGATGCGGCAGAACATTTTTGGCCCTGGTATTCAAATGCACCACGCAACATCCCCACAGCAAGAGCCTGTGGATCTGCCGTTGGATCGGCAAAAATGAAATCCTTACCTCCGGTTTCACCAACGATACGCGGATATGATTTATACTTATAAATATTTTCACCTATTGTTTTCCAAATACTTTGGAAGACAGCTGTTGATCCGGTGAAGTGAATTCCTGCAAATTCAGGATGACTGAAAATAATGTCTCCGGCAACCGGACCTGAAACGTAAACCAGGTTAATGACGCCAGCGGGCAAACCGGCTTCCTGTAAAATCTCCATAATTACTGCAGCAGAATAGATTGCGGTGTTTGAAGGCTTCCAAACAGCTACGTTCCCCATCATTGCTGGAGCACTCGGTAAGTTTCCGGCAATCGACGTAAAGTTGAAAGGAGTCAGGGCAAAAACAAAACCTTCCAATGGACGATATTCATTGTAATTCCAAATTCCGGCAGCTGATTCCGGTTGCATTTCATAAATATCAATCATACATTTTACACCGAAGCGGAAAAAGTCAGCCATTTCACAAGCCGCATCGATCTCTGCCTGGAAAGCATTTTTCGACTGCCCGAGCATTGTCGCAGCATTCATTTTGTCGCGATATGGTCCAACAAGCAAATCAGCGGCTTTCAGGAAAATTGCAGCACGATGCTGCCAAGCCATGTTCGCCCATTCTTTTTTTGCTTCCAATGCAGCATCAATAGCCATCTGCACGTGCGACGCATCACCTTCATAATAATACCCTAAGGTATGTTTATGATCGTGCGGTGGCGCAATCCGCTTGCGACGATCTGTTGTCACTTCTCTTCCTCCGATAATCATCGGAAGCTCCATCTCCTCTGACCTCAATTCGGCTAATTTAGCCTGTAAACTTTTTCTTTCGGGTGATCCCGGAGCATAACTCCTTACCGGCTCGTTTTTCGCTACCGGCACATTAAAGATTCCTTTTGGCATAGCTTTTTTTTATTATAATTATTATTGTATTTTTAAGTTGTTAAGCTTTGAATCACAAAACTAAACATTCAGTAAAACCTAATCCATAATAAAAATCAGCTTTCAAAAAATCTATGGATTATCTGCTACTGAAAATTATTAGGAATTAAAAATTATTATATTTAGGCGCATCTTTTAAGAGTATTCATGCTGAAACCGAAAATTCACTTAATCTCAAAGCTAATTTCTTTTAATTCGAGCGAAGAAAAACGAAGAATAATCGGCTTATACCTGGTTTATGTTTCGGGATTCTTTTTCGGTCTGTACAGTTTAATTACGGGGCTTTTAGGAAACCTTAATTACTCTTGCATTCCTGGAGATGTCTCGCTAATTGCTATGGCTATCATCGGTGTTTATTGCCTTCGCGGAAGCCGGATTAACGCTGCAATCAACAGTATTTTCCTGGTAATTTTTCCGATCTATTTTTATTTCATTTCGGCCGTCTACGCGATCATGCCCATTCACCTGACCATTCAGTTTACACTATGGTCAACCATATTAAGCTTACTGGTTTTGTTGTTTTTCAGCAATAACCGAATAAAGATCTCGATTTTCTTTCTCTTAAGTGTTATTGCTCTTTCGTTACACGTGCTTGAAGCAAATCGGTTCGACCAAATCTTATCATTCTACTGGAATTCAAACGAATTCGTCCTTAACCCTCTAATTGTTCTCGCAATCGCTTATTTTATTTGTTTCATCACTGCATGGAGCTTCGAATTAAACATGAGGGAACTTAGGGAGAAAACGGACAAAACAGAAAATCGCATAGAACAAACACTCAGAAAGTTGCAACAAGGTTTTTTACTTTTAAAAATCAACCGGGACGAGCGAGGATCTGCAGTTAATCTGGAAGTAAAAAGAGTAAACCTGGCTTTCGAAAACCTTTTTAAGATCAACTCGCGGGAGGTTCGAAATGTCGATGCAGATGTCATCTTTCCCAAGATTTTCAGAAACTCTTTCGACTGGAATAACTTCTTTTTATTCTCGAAAAAAAATAAAACGGAGTTCTTCATTGAGCACTTAAATAAATGGGTGGAATTAACAACTCTGTCGCCACAGAAAGACTATATCGCCTGTTTATTTCACGACATCAGCGCCAAGCAAAATACAATTGTCAGCTTAAAAGAGAGCAGGAAAAGATACAAGGTACTACTCGAAGCGATACCCGATCTTTTTTTCATTATCGATAAGGACGGTATTTATGTTGATTTTGTGATCAAAGACTCTGAGCTCATTCAAATTAATGCTGATGACATTATCGGCAACTCGATTTTCGAGGTTGGCTTTTCAGAAAAAATGTCCCGCAAGATTTTCCAATATATTCAGGATGCTATTCGATTTGACTCGATTGAAACAATTGAATACGCCCTCGAGGTTGAGAAAGGAACAGCCATGTTTGAAATGCGGATTGCCAAATTGGATGACAATTCGGTTATTTCGATCGCCCGGGATATCACAAAACGGAAAATGGCTGAAATCAGGCTGGAAGAAGCCAAGCAAAAAGCGGAAGAAGCCGACCAACTAAAATCAGCCTTCCTGGCCAATATCTCGCACGAAATACGAACGCCAATGAATGCGATTATTGGCTTTTCGCGAATGATTGGTTCGCCGGATTTTGACTTGGAGGAAAAGAACCGGTTTATTGACATCATCATTAGCAATGGTCGCCTGCTTATGGAAATGATTAACGATATGATCAGCATTTCCAAAATTGAAAGCAAGCAGGTGGTTGTTCACAAAGGTTTTTGCAAAATAAACGATCTGTTGGTCGACCTTTACCGGGAATACAGCATTGAAGTCAGCAACAAACCTGTTCGGCTGAAATTGAGCAATGAAAATGCCAATCCCAAATTTGGTGTTTCGACTGACCGCTACTTGCTGGGAGAGATTCTGAAAAAACTGATTGACAATGCTATTAAATTCACCCACGAAGGTGAGATTGAATTTGGCTATCAAATGCTTGGGAAAGAACGTCTGAAATTTTTTATTCGCGATACCGGCATTGGAATTGACAAACAAAACCTGGAACGAATCTTCGACCGCTTCCATCAAATTGACAATACAAAATCGAGAAAGTACGAGGGTACCGGATTAGGACTTGCCATTGCCCAACATTATGCCATTGTTTTGGGTGGAAAAATTGAAGTGCAGTCGGAAGTCGACAAAGGTTCAACCTTTGCATTCAGCATCCCGTTTGAAAACGGCGATGGGATGTTGAAAGTCGTCCGCTAGTTCAAGCTCGTTAATTCCTGAAAACCAACCAACTGATCATATCGACCGGATTGCCTTTTGTAATAGACAAAAATCTGGTAATCATTTTCCGTTTCATAAAAGCTTCCTTCTAAAACAGATTCTTCGGCTTTCCGCTCACCTTCAGGAACATAAACATATTGATAATTGTAATATCCTTGCTTCAGCAAAAGCGCCAGTTCATATTCCTTTGTTTCTGCATTCCAGGTCATTTCATTACTCGCATTGGTCGCCCTGTCAGTCAGTGCGCCAAAAACATGTACTGAGCCGCCAACCAATGGCACAGGAACCGCCAGCGTAAAATGGACGAAGCCATAATCGCACTCCGTATCCGGATCCTGAATGCGATCCTGACTTTCAACCGTATAATTGCCATTCATTTCACGGTAAAAGAAATACTTTTTGTTCGACCGAATTTGATCTGTCAGCAGAGTCACGTGGTAGTATGGCTGGTACTGCTCGACAGCCGCAACGTTTTCGCCATTGTACTCCCACGAACGAATGTCGAAATAGCGATACTCATTTCCACCGGCGAACACATTTTCCTTGTCATAATCATAGACCAATTCGTTCTTCCGTACAAACAGTGGTTTTAAGCCCCGAATTGCATTGTCCGACCGGCGGTTTTTCATCACAACAATTTTAACTTCCTGAAAAGGATCGTCCAGTTTAAGTTGCCCGGGAAATATGCTGAAATCAACTTCCTGATTATCCCCCTTATAGGGATCAAAAGTCGCCCGCTTTACCGTTCCCGAAACTTCTACTTTAGTTTCCAAAACGTAGAACCGACGTGTTAAAATAACTTTGTCGCGATCGTTTCCTTCATACACAATCAAAACATAATTACCCGAATACCTGAGTTCCACCCGATCATTCGGAATCAGCAACTGGTAATTGGTGTACTTCATGGTTGTATTGAAGCTCAGCGCATAATCTTCAAGTGGATTTTCAAAAAACCCGCCCAAATATTCACTCTGAATAAGGAACGATTCGTGCCAGTCGGCATCACATTGCAAAATAGTGTAGCTATAGCTTTTCGTGTCACCCGATAGATCATCAAATTTCAACAGTAGCTGGTCATCGTTTCCCAGCTTCAAAATCGGCATCGAAAGCTGATCTCCTTTCTGGAACAATTGAACTGACTTAATTTCGGAATTAAAAACAGCATCCTCAAAAGTGGGCTCTTGCCCCGATTGTGCCCAAGAATTTAATGATAAAATAATGCTTCCAAAAAGAAGTGTCAAAGCGCGAAAAAGTTGCTTTATCGATCTAAAACCAGCCATATTCGAAGTCTTTTTGATGAGTTTAACCTACTGAAGTAAAAAACAGTTCAGCAAGATTGTATATCGTGTTAATCAATTGATTGATCCATTTGAAGTTTATAAACAAAGATTGTGAAAAGTTTTTAATAATAATTACTTTTGCTACCCTTAAAAATCTAAAACAACAAGGGATTACAATGTCAAAGCATTTTAAACTAAAACGCGGATTGGATATCCGGTTGAAAGGTGCTGCCGAGGCCGTTCTCGAGAACGCTCCTGCTCCGACGACCGTGGCCCTTAAGCCAATCGATTTTCCAGGCTTAACTCCAAAATTAAGTGTGAAGGCTGAGGCCCAGGTAAAAGCTGGTGATGCCCTGTTTTTCGACAAATACAATCCTGAAATTTTCTTCACTTCCCCTGTTAGTGGAACAGTAAAAGCTGTTAACCGCGGGGAGCGTCGTAAAATTCTGGAGGTTGTTGTTGAAGCAGACGGTAAAAATGAATTCGCTTCATTTACCAAAGCTGACCCCCTGAAACTTAATCGGGACCAAATTACCGGGCAACTGCTAACCAGTGGCCTTTGGCCATTCTTCAAACAACGTCCTTACGGAACGTTAGCTAAACCAAGTGATCAACCAAAAAATATCTTCATTTCGGGGTTCGACTCAAGTCCTTTGGCTCCTGATTTTGAATTTATTTTTAAAAACGACATTGCTGCCATTCAAACCGGGATCAATGCATTGAGCAAATTAACTGACGGCAAAGTTTATCTGGGTTTGTCAGACAAAACTGCCAATAGCATTTTCAGTGGTTTGAAAAATGTGGAAGTAAATACCTTCAGCGGGCCTCACCCGGCTGGCAACGTTGGTATTCAAATCCACAAAGTAGGTCCGATCAATAAAGGCGAACTTGTTTGGACGATCTCCATTCAGGCGGTTGCATACATCGGCCGTTTATTTGAAACCGGAAAACTCGATTTAAGCAAAACAATTGCTTTAGCCGGTTCTGAGGTTAAAGCGCCAAAATATCTCAAAACTATCCATGGTGCCGAAATCGGTTCATTGGTAAAGGGTAAAACCAAACAGGAAGGTACAGAACGCATCATCAGCGGTAATGTATTAACCGGACGTAAAGTCGAAGCAGATGATTACCTGGGCTATTTTGCACAGCAAATCACTGTTATTCCTGAAGGTGACCATTACGAATTTATGGGATGGGCCGAACCCGGTTTTGGGAAATACTCTGCATCAAAAGCATTCTTCTCCAGTTTATTCCCGAAAAAAGAATATGTGCTGGATGCCAATATGAACGGTGGCGAACGCGCCTTTGTATTGTCCGGACAATACGAGAAATTCCTGCCGATGGACATTTTGCCTGTATATCTGATTAAAGCAATCATGGCAAACGACATCGACAAGATGGAACAACTTGGTATTTATGAAGTGGTAGAAGAAGATCTAGCGCTGTGTGAATATGCCTGTACTTCGAAAATCAAAGTTCAGGAAATTTTACGCGAAGGTCTGGATACCATGGTTAAAGAAGTGGGATAAACGATTGCTTTAAAAAAGAAATTCAATGAAAGCGATAAGAAATTTTTTCGAAAAAACGAAGCCTCATGTTCAGAAAGGCGCCAAATATCATTGGCTGCATTCGACACATGATGCGGTTTTCACGCTATTTTTCGTACAGAAGAATACGTCTAAATCGGGAACTCATATTCACGATTTTATCGATCTGAAAAGAACCATGGGAATTGTTGTTCTCGCGTTGGTTCCTGCACTGCTTTTCGGCATGTACAATGTAGGTTACCAACATTTTGGTGCCCTTGGTGAGTTGGGAACAGCTGGCCTTATGGACATGTTCCTTTTTGGTCTGCTAAAAGTATTACCGATCATCATTGTTTCTTATGGTGTTGGTTTGGGTATCGAATTTATTTTCGCCCAATTCCGCGGCCACGAGGTGAATGAAGGATTCCTGGTATCGGGTCTGTTGATCCCGATGGTAATGCCCGTAAATACGCCTTTATGGATGATTGCAATTGCGGTTGCCTTTGCAGTAATCTTTGGTAAAGAGGTCTTCGGTGGTACCGGAATGAACATCTGGAATCCGGCACTTATAGCACGTGCGTTCCTGTTCTTTGCATATCCGGGACAAATGTCCGGTGATTCAGTTTGGATCTCAGCATCAGGAGTCGACAAAATGGTTGACGGGTTTACCGGTGCTACACCAATGGCATTGGCTGCAGCCGGCCATACCGATGCACTTAACACCTGGCATGCATTTGTTGGTTTAATTCCCGGATCAATCGGTGAGACCTCAACAATTGCCATTCTGATTGGTGCTTTGGTACTGATTGTAACTGGAATCGGAAGCTGGAGAATTATGCTATCGACTGTCTTAGGTGGGTTATTCATGGGTATCCTTTTGAATATCTTCGCTGGTGACAATACATACATGGCGCTGCCTTTCTACGATCACCTGATCATTGGTGGTTTTGCATTTGGTGCTGTATTTATGGCTACCGATCCTGTATCGGGTTCACAAACTGTAAAAGGAAAATGGATTTACGGATTCCTGATTGGTGTGCTCGCTATCCTGATTCGTGTCGTAAACCCGGCTTACCCGGAAGGCGTGATGTTAGCCATTCTATTGATGAACACCTTTGCACCTCTGATTGACCACTATGTTGTGGAAAGCAACATCAAACGGCGGTTGAAACGGGCAAAAGCAACTATTTAACCTACAAAGACTACGACAAATGGACAGGAATAGTAATGTTTATACATTTATATATGCCTCAGCAATGGTTATTTTGGTAGCTGCAGTTCTTTCAATTGCTGCTTTCAACCTAAAACCATTTCAAGCTAAGAATATTGAAATTGAGAAAAAGCAAAACATTCTCGCTTCTGTTAACATTGCGGCAAATGCCACAAATGCAGAACAGATCTACAACGAGAAAATTGTAAACTCTTATGTTGTCAACGCGAAAGGCGAACAAGTTGATGGAAACGCCTTTACTGTTGATATGAAAAAAGAACGTGCCAAGAAAGTTGAAGATCGTGCTTTACCGGTTTTCGAATGCGAAATCGACGGAAACATTAAATATATTTTACCACTGTACGGTGCCGGACTGTGGGGGCCAATTTGGGGATATATTTCATTGGATAGCGACATGAATACCATTTACGGTGCAACTTTCGACCACCAGGGGGAAACTCCCGGATTAGGTGCTGAAATTGCAACGAAAGCTTTTCAAGAGCAATTCAAAGGCAAAACGATCTTTGATAACGACGGTAAATTATACTCAATCATTGTTGCGAAATCAAACGAAACAGCTCCTGCAGAACACAAAGTAGATGCTATTTCGGGTGGTACAATTACCTCTAAAGGTTTGCAGTCGATGGTTGAAGAAGATCTGAACGCGTACAAAGCATTTTTCAACCAGAAAAAATAGAAGAAGATGAGCGAGAAAGAAGCATTATTTTCAAAGAAAAACCTGGGACTTTTAAGTAACCCGCTAAACAGCGACAACCCGATTACCGTTCAGGTTTTGGGTATTTGTTCGGCCTTGGCGGTAACTGCCCAGTTAAAACCGGCGATTGTTATGGCGATAGCTGTAACTGCAGTAGTCGCTTTTGCCAACGTGATTATTTCACTTTTGCGCAACACCATCCCTAACCGGATTCGGATCATCGTTCAGCTGGTTGTCATTGCAGCTTTGGTAATCCTGGTAGACCAGGTACTGAAAGCCTTTGTGTACGACGTGAGCAAGCAATTATCAGTATTTGTGGGTTTGATTATTACCAACTGTATCCTAATGGGACGTTTGGAGGCTTTCGCTTTGGGTAACAAGCCATGGCCTTCTCTACTCGATGGTATTGGTAACGGTGCCGGATATGGAGCAATCCTTGTTATTATTGGTTTCTTCCGCGAATTACTAGGGTCAGGAAGTTTGTTTGGATACAAATTAATTCCTGAAAGCTGGTACATCGCCAATGGTGGTTTCTACTCTAACAATGGGATGATGATTTTGCCTCCAATGGCCCTGATTACCGTAGGTGTAATCATCTGGGTACAGCGCAGCAAAAACCGGAAATTAATTGAAGACTAATCTGGAAATCAAACATTCATTACGATATGGAAAATCTGATTAATTTATTTGTCAAATCGATCTTCATTGAAAACATGGTATTCGCATACTTCCTGGGTATGTGTTCTTACTTGGCTGTTTCAAAATCAGTGAAGACCGCTACCGGTTTGGGTGCTGCCGTAATCTTCGTGTTAGCAATCACACTTCCGGTTAACTACTTGCTTGAAAACTACATCCTGAAAGAAGGCGCCATGGCTTGGTTAGGACCTCAATTTGCTGATGTTGACCTAAGCTTTTTATCTTTTATCATGTTCATCGCTGTTATCGCGTCAATGGTACAGTTGGTTGAGATGATTGTTGAGAAATTTGCGCCGGTTCTATACACTCAGTTAGGTATCTTCCTCCCGTTGATTGCCGTCAACTGCGCCATCCTCGGGGGATCACTCTTTATGCAGCAAAAAGCCTTTAACAACATCGCCGAAGCAACAACATACGGGTTAGGATCCGGTATTGGTTGGTTCTTAGCGATCGTAGGTATTGCTGCAATCCGCGAAAAAATTAAATATTCTCAGGTTCCTGCACCCCTGCGTGGATTAGGTATCACGTTTATCGTGACCGGATTGATGGGGTTGGCGTTCATGGGATTCATGGGAATTAAACTATAAACGACTAAAATTGAGTACTATGATATTGTTAGCATCTCAATCAACAGTTGTCCTGACCAGCGTAATCATCTTCTTGTTGGTGATTATTCTGTTAGTTGGAATCCTGTTGTTTGTTAAAAAGAAATTAACCCCATCCGGATCCGTTAAGATTAATATCAACGACGGTTACATGGAAATGGAGACTGAGCCGGGCAGCACATTGCTGTCAACGCTTAGCAACAATAAAGTAATCCTGCCATCGGCTTGTGGTGGTGGTGGTACTTGTGGGATGTGCCGTTGCCAGGTTACTGGAGGAGGTGGATCTATTCTGCCTACTGAAACCGGATTCTTTACCAGAAAAGAACAAGCCGACAATTGGCGCTTGGGCTGCCAGGTAAAGGTGAAAGAAAACATGGACGTTCACATTCACCAGGAAGTTCTTGGAGTGAAAAAATGGGAATGCGAAGTGGTTTCAAACAGCAACGTGGCTACCTATATTAAAGAGTTCGTGGTGAAATTGCCGGAAGGCGAAACACTGGACTTCAAATCGGGTGGTTACATTCAGATTGATGTTCCTAAAATCGATGTTGACTTCAAAGACATGGAGGTCGATGACGAATTTCGCCCTGAGTGGGAACAATATGGTTTGTTTGACCTGAAAATGAAAAACCCGGAGCCAACATTCCGTGCTTATTCAATGGCCAACCACCCTGCTGAAGGAAACATCGTGATGCTGAACATTCGTATTGCAACTCCTCCTTTCGACCGTGTTAACGGTGGTTTCACGAAAGTAAATCCAGGAGTTTGTTCTTCATTTATTTTCTCTCGCAAACCAGGTGATAAAGTAACCATCTCAGGTCCTTTCGGTGAATTCTTCCTGAAAGATAACGACAGCGAAATGATGTTTATTGGTGGTGGAGCCGGTATGGCGCCTATGCGCTCTCACTTGTTCCATTTATTTCACACCGTGAAAGAAACCAAGAAAAACGTGACTTTCTGGTATGGAGCACGTTCATGGAGAGAAGTATTCTACTACGAACAGTTCAAAGAGATTGAGGAAAAATTCCCTAATTTCAAATTCTACCTGGCTCTTGACCGTCAAGACCCGGAAGCTGATAAATTGGACATTAAATACAAAACAGGCTTTGTACACAACGTCATTTACGACAACTACCTGAGACAACATGAAGAGCCGGAAGAAATCGACTTCTACATGTGTGGTCCTCCGATGATGAACGCAGCAGTACAAAAAATGCTTTACGACCTGGGCGTTCCTGACGAAAACGTTCTGTTCGACGACTTCGGAAGCTAATCCCTTATCCGATATATATGAAGAGCTGTTCCATTGGAGCAGCTCTTTTTTTGTCTACTCTCGTCTACTAATTTAGATTAAATAACAATAAAATCCTTTTAGTAGGGTTGATCACTTTCTTGCAGGATATATAGGTAAACGAAATACCGCAAGATGATCAAAAAGTCGATTCTTAAATCCCTCATGCTGCTCTTCCTTTTGATGTTGGTTCAACAATCAAAGGCTTGTGAGGTGGAGATCAAAATACTCGGAGAGCAACAGGTCGAATTATACAAGCCTGGTGAAATTATTATTGTAGAAGTAACAATCGTCAATACACATCGCGATTGCAGTGAACCCATCGACCATACTAAAATACTAACCGAAGGATGTAAAGTAACTGCTGCCACCCCATGGAAAGAAATAAAAGCCTGCACCTATGTCCGAAAATTGAAAATACAGATATCTGCTGATGGTGGTACCCAGCTACAGTTAGTTTGCAAAAGGAGCTGCGATAAAGACGGCGGCTTCGGCAAGTTAATCTTAGCAAAAAAATCCTGATTATGGCTTCCTTCTACCAACTATGCCATATTCCGGTTGTTCTCATCGGATCACTAACCAATGAATTTCTAAATTCAGGATCATCGCTCTGTGGTGCTTGTAGCGAATGCGCTCCAACCGGCAATACAGAACCATTTTTGCCTTTTGCTGAATTCCCCTTCTTCTTAATAGTCGTCGCTACCGCTTCCCTACTTCTTTTCAAGAAAAAAATCCTTGCGCGATTTTTATGGGCTATGGGCGTAACAATCTTTATCGGTCTGTCAATCTGTTTAACCAATAATCAGCAAACCGCACAGGAGCCCTTTCCTGTGTTAGCATTGGCCGCCCAAAACAATGAAGCTTTAGCAGAAACCGAATCAATAACTGAAGTTGAAAATGGTGATTTTACTGATGACGAGTTTGCCGCAGTAAATGAATTCGACGAATTTGTGAGCGTCGACAATTCGGAATTTGGATCAATTGAGGAATTTGAATCGAATCAACAGCAACTGAATTCAACAGCGGATACAAAAGCTTTGATTCGTGTGGCAATAGCCCTGCTGCTTACAATAATCTCTGGCATTGCAGTCCGCTTTCAACAAGGTCTAAAATATCGATGGTTTATTTTACTTGGTTCACTCGTATATCTGGGGTTCTACAGCTCAGGGTGTCCCTGTATGATTTCAAGCTTTCAGAACCTGATTTTATTACTGCTTGGAGTACCGATCGTATGGACGACAACTATTTGGATTCTGGGGCTGATTGTGCTGACTTATTTCTTCGGAAAAGTTTGGTGTGGCTGGGTCTGCCACCTGGGCGCATTTCAGGAATTTCTGTACAAACCGACTAAACTTACGTTCTTAAAATCGTCCAAAAGCCAAAAATTTCTACGAATACTCCAGTACGTCTGTCTTTGTATCTTAATAATACAACTTCTCGTCACCAAGACAAACCTTTTTATAAAAATTGATCCGTTTAAAGTAGCGTTTAACCTGCTTTCTGTAAATACAACCGGCTATGTGCTACTGGCAATACTACTGATCAGCTCTCTACTCTCCTATCGTCCGTTTTGCAGGGGATTCTGTCCGATCGGATTAATTCTGGGCTGGGTGACAAGGATCCCCGGAGCATCAAAACTTCAAATTAGCTCAAGTTGTAAAAGCTGTGCAAAATGTGAGAAGCAATGCGACTCTCAAGCCATTAATCAATCGGCAAATGGTTTTTCTATTCAACAAGAGAGCTGTATTCTCTGCGGCGAATGTATGGACGAGTGTCGCTTCCAATCCATCGGGTTTACCCACAAACAAACCAATTAAACAATGAGAACGGTAAAAACAAAATATCTGAAAAGATTGACCATCGCAGGGCTAACGCTGCTATGCATTGGCAACAAAGAGGCAAATGCCCAGTGGGAGTGTTGCAGCCATCTTTCAGCCAACATCAAGCCGCTTTACGAAGGATCAGCACTATGCTGGGGAGCCGAAGTGGCGGGCAGTGGCGGTTACCTTACCGACAGCTACATCGCCAATAGCATGGGTTTTCTGGGGCTTGAACTTTCATCTAATCATTTTCAATTCTACGCTGAAGGCGGTATAAAGTATTGGTACAAAAATGACAGGGAACTTGGGAACACGTTTAGCTCGAACAGATTCGGATTGCGCGATCTGTCAGCAAATTATTTTAGCAATAATTTTTCCATCCACTTGGGTTTACAACAAATAAAAACCGACGACTTTTTCCTGGTGAACGAGCGCGGGACAGGGCTGACCCTCCAATACAACCAAAATAACAGCAATGTTCAACTGGCAGCTGGAACGGTAACAAAAGACTTTTCGAGAAACGGAATCTTTTGCACCACAGCATACATTTACGATCTGATACCAGTTAGAACTATGCCCGCCGGAAATAGCTGGGGTGACACCAACTTTGCAAGCTTCTCCTTTCTTAGAACGATCAACCATAAAAAGCAATCGACAGCTGACCCGGCATTCGACGAATTTCAGGAGTTTAGCCCAATTGAGGAAAATTCCACAAATACCTCCTTCGGAGTGGAGTCCTACGGGGTTACTTTGTATTCGGAATTTGGAAGTTATTACGACCACCAGAGTTGGTATGCCGCGATACACACAACCATAAACCTCGGACATATCGCCAACTTGAGAGCAGAATCCGCTTACCAAGGCGTTACTGATAACCAATCGCTATTACTGTATTTGCAACTTGAGAAAGACCTAGCATGGTCAATCAATCAAAGTTCAACGATCCAGTTGCTATATCTCGGCCAGTTCGAAATTGATGAGAACGCTCAAGTTCTACCTCGCTTTTCAAACCTATTTTTAGGCGAAGTATTCAGAATGGATTTGGTGGATCTACCGCTATTTAACGCTTCACTAAAACATCAATTTTCAGCAAGTCAACTTAGCCTGAAATTACAATATACCCGGCAAATGAAAGGCTCGAACATGCGAGAGCTCGATTTTTCCATCGGCAAGTTTTTCCTAAAAAAACATCTTCGACTAACTGCACTGAGCGGCATTATGAACTCCGATGAGCTAACAGAGCAAGCGACATTAGGCCGACTCGAAATGCGTATTTTCTTTTAAACCACTACCCATGAAAACAAATACAAGAAGAAAATTTATCCAGCAATCCCTGCTGCTCGTTGGAACAGCTGCTTTAGGGGCCCGATTTCTAAGTTCGTGCGATGGAAGTTTCTACAAAGGCCTGCGTGTTGTAACTTCTGATTGCACATCCTGCGGAGACTGTCTGGATGTATGTGCGTACAATGCCATCAGCCTGGAAGAGGCTTCCTACTCTATCGATACGTTCCTTTGCACCGAATGTAAAGCCTGTGTTCCCGTCTGCTCAGTCGAGGCGATCAGCATTCCCGGAGTTACATACTCGATCAGCTCCGGCAATTGCACAGCCTGCGAGAAATGTGAAGATGCCTGCCCCGAAAATGCCATCACGATCGATGTTTCAACGTCTGAAAGCAGCTATTCAATTTCCAGCAGCGGATGTGTCGGTTGCGGCGATTGCGTTACGGCCTGTATCAATGAAGGTAATGCCATCAGCTATGTTCGATCTGTTTATTCAGTAGGGAATAACTGCCACGGTTGCGTCCAGCGCTGTTCCTCCGCATGCAGCTACGGAGCAATTTCTAAAGTCAACGGAAAATCCTCAATCAACACATCCAAGTGTACCAAATGTGGAAAGTGTCTTTCTGCCTGCCCCCACAATGCTATTTCCAAAGCTTACGTCACAATTAACTCATCGACTTGTACAAACTGTGGCAGCTGTTATTCGGCTTGTACCCACAACGCTGTAAATAAAAGTACCACTGGCAGTACAAGCCGGATTACAACAATCGACCAAACGCATTGCACCCAGTGTGGAGATTGTTACGCTGTTTGCCAGGAAGATGCCATTATCGTTAGTTCAAGCGATGTCAGCGAACCAACAATCGACGAGGAGTTGTGCACCAGTTGCGGTGACTGTATAACGGCGTGCAGCTCTGCAAATGCAATTATTGTTGATGGCTCGCCCGCCAGCATTGATCAGGAGAACTGTATGCTCTGCGAAAAATGTATCACTACCTGTACATATGATGCCATCGTTTATATACCCGAATAAATGCCGACAAAAAGCAAACATATTGCCACCGTGCTGGCGCTGCTAATATTTATGGCCGGAGCTGTTTTAGGAGGCTCATTGACCGCCAACCCTATCGTCTACAAGTTTCAAATCATAAAAGGTGGAAAAGCTTGTTATACGAACGGTGATAGTCTGCTTATCGCTGTTACCGCAAAACAGAAAGGAAACAGCTGCCTGGACGGAGTTGAAAAAACCCGCCTTTTCTATAAAGGTTTCAAATTGGTCCATCAACAGAGCTGGGCAGACAACAACTGTGGTGTTTGGACAAAAATAGTACAACTCATCGTCACAGGTGCCGAAAATAAGAAGGCCTGCATAACTGCTTTCAGACAAACAGATTCAGGGACGATAGCAGAAACATTCACACTAAATACCGATTCAAAATGAGCTTTTTAAATACAAATGGATTGACGGTTCAAAAGCCGGGAAAAATCAACTTCTACAAAGTAACAGTTTGGTTGGTTCTACTCCTTCTTCTGACAGACACCGTCTATTCGAGCTGGTACGGGATTCATTACCATACCCGCGAAAAATGTATCATATATCGCTTTCTTCCGTCCTGGCTGTTCATGATCAATGAATATCTGGTAGAATTGTTTTTGATTGTGGTAGCAGGGAGCTTCGCTGGAACAATTGTAGAAAAGTATTTTTCAAAATACAGGAGATTTCTACCACAAAATCAGCTTTCTGCATTCCTGTACGCCTCTGTCATTCCGGTTTGCTCATGCAGTGCCATCCCCCTGATCGAAACGATGAAATCGCGTCTTCCATTGCGTACCATCATAACTTTTGTAATGGCTGCGCCATTGCTAAACCCCTACATTCTGTTTCTCTCCTGGTCGATATTGGGTGTTTGGTATACCGCCCTTAGAATTGCTGGTTCTTTCCTCATCGCGATAATTACCGGATGGGCCGTTGAAATTGCATACCATAAAATGAGAAAGCCGGAAATTGGCATTTATAAAAGCTGCAAGCCATCAACGTGCTCGGTCACTGCGGGGAAAGATGTTTATCAAAAAACCTGGCAATTAGTGGGCAAAATAGCACCCTTCATTTTAATTGCCGGCATACTGGGATTGACCTTTGAACTACTCGAACCACTAAAACTGATTGACAATTTATCATTACACAATAATTTTCTTAGCCTCATCGTTATCACCGCCATCGGTACTGCTATCTATTTATGCAACGGTGCTGATATTCTGTTTTTGGCCCCATTGCTTCAATACACCGATTTGGGAGCTGGCGGAGCAATCGCTTTTTCACTCAGTTCAACAGCCGTCTGCGCAAGTTCCATTATTATGTTATCACGGTTCATCGGAAAGCGACTCACATCAATCCTAGTCCTGACCACCATCCTAATTATCTTGATCTTTAGCTTCACAATCAACCTGTTTTCCTAACAGACCTGCAATAAAACTCCTGATTTTTGCGATATTAAGAAATATTAATAAGCTAAACTTAAGCGAATTAGAAATGATTTATTAAGTTTGTTGCAGTTGAAATAGTATGACAAGAGTATCGATTTTTTTCGCATTAGCCCTATTAGTTTTTATAAGTCCTTTTATTTTGAGCCCTGAGAATAATGGCTCGAATGATAGCGCTATGCCTACCAACTCCGTTGACACACTCTATACCCGTTACAACAGCTTAAACCTGAGCGGAAAACTACCCTACCCAATCTTTGCCAGAGCGATGGGCGGATTTCATGCTTTTCATTTCAAAAACAACCAGATTCTAACAATCATTGACTTTACCAAGGTATCCACAGAAAGACGATGTTATGTGATTGATTTAAAAGCCAACAAACTACTCTTCGAAAGCTTGGTTGCTCACGGTAAAAACTCAGGTGTGGATTATGCTCAAACTTTTTCAAACAAAGAACACTCACTAATGAGCAGTCCTGGATTCTACTCAACTGCAGAGACCTATTTGGGAAAACACGGCTATTCGTTGCGATTGGACGGATTGGAAAAAGGAATTAACGATCACGCCCGAACGCGAGCCATCGTGATTCATGGCGCTGATTATGTGAGTGAAAAGTTCATTCGAAAAATTGGCCGTTTGGGAAGAAGTTGGGGATGTCCGGCTCTGCCTTCAAACTTGAACAAGGAAATCATCGACTACATCAAAAACGGAACCTGCCTGTACATTCACACGAATAACCAATCATACCTGGCACAATCCCCAATTTAATTTGTTGATGTATTTTCGGCTTTCAAACTTGTTGGTTCTGTTGTATTCAGTTCCTCCAATACTTTCGCATCACGACTATAAATATCCCTGAAAAACCCGATTCCATTGCCTTCGTAGTAACCAGCCGTGAGATAAAGCAGTAGAACGTCAATGTCTTTCTCCGGAAATACCCGTATTGTTTTATGACTTTTAACGGTCGAGTCAATTTTCTCCCTTGTCCACTCCGTCCCTTCCAGTAAAACGACTGCTAAATCCAATGGATTTTGTGTTCGAATGCAACCATGACTAAACGCCCGTTCCTGCCTGTCAAATAAACTCTTTGAAGGAGTGTCGTGTAAAAAAACCGAATACTTGTTCGGGAAAATGAACTTGACAACACCTAATGAATTTCCCGCGCCAGGTTTTTGCCGAACCATGAAAGGAAAATTAGAAGGGCTGATCTCCGCCCTATTCAAGGATGAATTGGCAACGATGTTACCGGAACGATCGATTAGCTCAAAATTGTTTCGATCGAGATACAATGAGTCTGACTTGATGTGCGGAATAATACTATTTTTAACGATTGAATAGGGCACAGTCCATGTCGGATTAAATTCAATGTAATGAAGCCTAGATTTAAAAACAGGCGTCTTGGTATAGGTCCTCCCAACTTGCACATTGGCAACAAACCGGGTAATATTATCTTCGATGTAATAAGCCTTAAATGCCGGGATATTTACTAGAATAAAACGGTTGCTTTTGTCAGACACCACCCAACGCAAGCGCTCCATGTTGACCCGTAGTTTGGCGATCCGCTCCTGCACCGTTTCGTTCAGGGCTTCAAATGTACCTTTGCCAATAATTCCGTCCGGTGTCAAAGCATTTTTATGTTGAAACTGCTTTACATCGCTTACTAAATATTCATCATAAAGCGGGCTTAACAGATTCGTATCGCTACGAAGCTCTCCGGTTTTCAACAAACGTTCGCGAATCATGGGGACACGATCATCCTTGTCTCCCGGACTGACCACTTTTCCCCTTGGTATTACTCCCCAGCCGCCGGCATCTGCTATCTGCCGATAGTCAACCAACAAGGTCATATAATCCCTGTAAAGGATCATATCCGGTCTCAGCTCATGCAAGGCGTTAGATATCTCGCCCCGTGCAATCGCTTGCTCCAATTTGTAGGGAGCGTCTTCCATTATTTCCCGAAAACTATAGTTCCAATTCGGATCCAACGATTCAGGATCGACCTTCCCTTTCAGTAAATGATAAGCATACAGAAGAATCACGTCAGTCACTAAAATATCGAATTCGCCAACCCAATCATAATCAATTTCTCCCTCCGAAAGTTTTCCACCAATCAAGCCAATGATATTTCGGAGTCTGTCAGCATGGTAGTCATTGGGAATTAGACCGTCTTGCCAAGACTGATGCAAGGCGTTAAGTGCATCTAACAATACAGTATAATTGTCCCAGGCCGGCTTGTAGTCTCTGTTTTTGTAAAACTCCGGTAGTACGTTAGCCGAGAATATATATTCCCCCTCGATTTCCAAAATCTGCCCATCCTCCATTTTTTTTATCGCGCCTTGAATATGGAAGGCGATCTTGTCCTGACTGGAATAGATCTTTTTGTGAGCCTTCCGATTTTCGTCAACTTCAGCCTGAGCCATAGAGAATTCACTCGCCAAGGCAGAAAGAATAATGATCAGAAAATAACGGTATAACATAGACATCGGATGACCATGAATAATTTAAACTAGATATCTCGAATCTTCACGCTACTAAAAATATGGAATCCACCATTCAAATACAATGAAAGTAGCATAACTTATTGTTAACAATCCGATTCCTGTTCGCTGTATCAATCGCGGGGATAAACTGTTTTGAACAGGCTAATTCGAAGCTTTTAGACCACTGAATCGTAAAATTTTCGAGCTCTACATGTAACTATTCCCTTCAAAATATTGTAATTTTTGAAATAGCAACCAGTCACTGGAGTCATATTTCCTCGAACTACTAAGACAAAAGATATGGAAGAAAGTAAATTTGAGGCAAAATTCTCGCAGAATAAAATCCTCGAAAACCTATCTAAAACAAACACTTATATTGCTATAAGCATCTATATCCTTGCTGCGACATTAGCATTTTACTTCGGGTATAAGCATCTTGACATTCCACTGTCCACAAAATTTGGATTACTTTTTTTCGGGCTTTTCATTTTCTCGTTAACCGAATACCTTGTGCATCGCTATGTTTACCACTTTCCGAAAATAGGTCCGTTCAGAAACCTGGCATATGACTTGCATGATTTCCATCATCATCACCCGAAAGACAAGAAGCGTCTTGCCATGCCAATACCGGTTGCGGTGGTAATCGCTGTGGTTTTGGCAGCGCTTTTTGGGCTTACCATGGGAATCAAAGGGTTATTATTCTTTGCGGGATTTATGTTGGGGTATGCAGGGTACCTGTTGACGCACTATCTCATTCACATTCTAGGCCCGGTAAACCCGGTCATGCGCTATCTCTGGATTCATCATTCTATCCATCATTTTAAAGATGACACGAAAGCATATGGCGTTTCGTCACCTCTGTGGGACTGGGTTTTCAGATCGATGCCGAGTAAAGAGCAAAGTCGTTTTATGACTGCAAGGGAAAACAAAAAAGCAAGCTAGCCTGTATTCTGCAGGAACCTTCTAGCCAGCTGCCTGACCTGTTTTTTCAAAATATTTCTGAACAACCATTAGGGAGATCAGGTTCTCCTGTTGTCTATTTTGAAATTGCTTTACGTAGTTGTTCGCATTTTGAACAATCTGTAATGCCTCGTCAGTATGCTCGATATAATATCTTAGCCGATCCTCCAAGTCACTGAAGTCGGGCTTAATCTCAACGTAGTGATAATTGGGAATCAAAGTTCCTTCCATGAACCATGTCTCGAACAAAGGTTTCGGCATAACTGCCAACGAATTAGACGACATAACCCATTTTAAATTTGTCGCTACATCGTACCCTTCAAGACACAATATAAATTTATAATCCAAATGCTCGCGTAGGCTCATTTTTTTCACCTGCCACTTATGACTGTTCTTATCGCTATTAATTTGCCCAATATTACAAAGTGGATGGTCAAAATACATCTCCAGAAACTTTCGCCGATGTTCTTGATGCGCATTCGACCGACCAACCAAATAATTTCTTTTTGAAGCGAAAGGCACCGGATCATTAATGAATAAAAAATGCCTCGCTTTATCTAAATTTAAAAGTACCGAGTTACTGTTATCTCCTTCAATAGGACGGCTTTTTGTAAAACTCGGCAGCTCAGGAACGTGCGTGATATCGCCAAACAAACAGTTGACATTTTTTGCAAAACTAAAGTATCGAAGATACTGGTAACTATCAAAAAAGTACACTCTCTGTCTATCCGGGAGCTTTAGGTTTTTCAACGGCTCTAGTTCTTCCTTGACAGACTTCTTTACCAGTTTATTGCAATAATCCACCCGGGAAATGATATAATCAGAACTGAACTTTTTGATTTGCTTCAACTTAAAAGGCAGCAAGATTTGCAAAATAAAACGCGGAGTCAAAAATCTGAAGAAAACCTTGCAATAGTAATAAACTTTCAGGTTTTTATGCTTCAAATCCCAAAACTTAAAGGAGCGTTCTCTTCGTTTATCGTTATCTGTTAGATGGCTAATATTCTCAAACATTACAAGCTCTTTTTACTAGTTTTACAAAAAAGCCACCTCCCAACGGAAAGTGGCTTCATACGATCTTTTGCAAGGCCTAGGCGATGTTCGTGAAAACATGTTGAACGTCGTCATCCTCTTCAATCTTATCTAATAGTTTTTCAATATCTTCCAACTGCTCGTCGGTAAACTCAACAGCAGTTGTTGGAATCCGCTTCAAAATAGATTTTGTCGCTTCAATTCCCTTATCTTCGAGCGCCTTCGATAGCGTTCCAAAACTGGTGTAGTCTCCGGTAGCATAAACAATATCCCCTTCAACTTCAATCTCTTCAAGACCCGCATCAATCAACTCAAATTCAAGCTCTTCGATATCGACTCCTTCTTTTGCTTCAAACTCAAACACTGCTTTCCTCGAAAACATAAACTCCAACGACCCGGTAGGCACCAAACCACCACCAGACTTATTGAAATATGATTTCACATTGGCTACAGTACGGGTCGTATTGTCGGTTGCACATTCGACAAATACCAATACACCATGCGGACCTTTACCTTCGTAGTTAACCTCTGTAAAATCGGAGGCATCTTTTCCGGCAGCCCGTTTAATAGCTGAATCAATATTATCCTTTGGCATGTTTTGCGCCTTCGCATTTTGAATTGCTGTGCGCAACTTAGCATTCATATCCGGATCTTGTCCGCCTTCTTTTGCTGCCATTGTAATGGCTCTGGATAATTTCGGAAAAATCCGAGACATGTGGCCCCAACGCTTTTCTTTGGCTGCCCGGCGATATTCAAATGCTCTTCCCACGGTATGATTTTATTTTAATGAATGACTTTATTTTAACGGCACAAAAATAAAAAATACTTCCTTGACATCCCCATTTTTTAGTGAAAATCACGTTGCTATCCCCTTTTATAAGGAATAGAAAAGTAAAATTCCGATCCTTCGAGGTACTTGGTTTTATACCAAATAGTGCCTCCCATCAATTCCACCAGTTTTTTAGACAAGTGCAAACCAATCCCAACGCCGCTTTCAATCGTATGATCTCTATTCTGAAACTTTACAAACAGATCAAAAATCTGCTCTTCAAATTCGGGCTTGATTCCCCTCCCGGTGTCCTTTACATAAAATATTAATTCAGATCCCTCCTGATAACAACCGAATAAAATCACTCCATGATCTGAGAACCGGTAAGAATTAGTTATCAAACAGCGCAAAACCTGAGAGACTCTAAGCTCGTCAGCGTAAATTTGTGAGTTTTCTAAATCAATCTTATAATCGAGCTTAACTTTGTGCTCACGGTCCACCGATGAATAAGCCTCAAAACCCGACTTAAAATCACTGAAAACTGACTTTAAGTCGAAAAATGTAGCATGCAATTCCAACTGATTAACCTCCAATTTTGATAAGTCGATGATATCTTCAATTAAAAACAGCAACTGCTTCCCGTTTAAGTCGATCACTTTGTGAATTTTCTTGAGGTCCTCATCGCTGTAATTCATTTCCGGAATCATCGAAGTAAAACCTGCAATTACATTAAGCGGAGTGCGGACTTCATGAGATAGATTGGCCAAAAAAGAGGTTTTGAGTTGATCTGATTTTTTGGCCCGCTCATACTGAACAATATAATTTCGTTTTACAGACACAGCCATGAAAAAAGTCAAGATTATGGCAAAACAAACACCTGAGTAAACATCTAAAATCCGGGTTTTTTCGTCAGAGTAATTACCTACAATTCCGGGGAAATTATATTCAATCAGAAACAAGACACAAACATTGACGAGACACAAAGAAACCAGAACAAAATAATTTTTTCGCTTCCAAATAAGGATGAAAAACACATAGATACCTATAATCAGGTTCAATGTAGGTCCTTGAGAACCAAAATTGAACAACCAGGATAGGTTGTAAAAGATGATTGCAATTAAAAAGATGACATGAATTAACCACTTGGGGAAAATTCCAAACCGGGCTGTCGAGAAACAAAAAGTTGAAACAATAAGCAACGCCAATGTAATAAGTCCAATATTATAAAGACCTAATACAAAATTCGATACCGTTGCAATAACTGACACGAAAACCACTGTCAAACAACCGACTATTGTCAGGCGCTGTTCAAATGTTCCTTCCTTATATTTTCCCAATACAACCTTCCCGGCTAAGTCGCGAAACCGTAGAAAATTGTTACTCATATGCACACAAGCAAAAAGGTTCTTAATAAAACCCATTTAGAAGGGGATGAAATTAGTTAAATTACCATAACTGCAAATAGTATTTGACAATAAAACTTATTTTCCAGCCTGTTTCCATTCGTCCTTCCAATTTTGCTCTATCTTTGTCGCTTTAAACGTTGAAGGATATGAAATCTCAAATTACATTTCTTATAGTTTTTGTGGCGTTTGTTTTCAATTCGTGCAGTCCCAAACAAGCTTACATCCAAAATGAAGGTCAAATTTTCGGAACAACTTATCATATTACCTACGAGAGTCCGGAAGGCGAAGACCTGCATGAGGGCATTAAAAGTGTGATGGACGAACTGAACAAGTCGTTATCAACATACGATCCGACTTCGGTCATCTCCAAAGTAAATACAAATCAACCAACTGAACTGGATAACTACTTTCTCACTGTTTTCAAAAAGGCTGAAGAAGTTTCAAAAATTACCGGGGGAGCATTCGACATTACGGTTGCACCAATGGTAAACGTATGGGGCTTTGGATTCAAAAACAAAGAAAATGTAACGACCGAATTAATCGACTCACTCAAACAATTGGTGGGTTATACCAAGGTCAAACGAGAGGACGGTAAAATTGTAAAAGAACACCCAAATACCATGCTCGATTGCAGCGCTATTGCCAAAGGCTATGGCGTTGATGTGGTAGCCGCATACATACGCGACAACGGTTGTAAAAACTACATGGTTGAAATTGGAGGCGAAGTTGATGCGTTCGGGCTGAATCCCAAAGGAAAAGCATGGAGCATTGGAATCAGTAAGCCCGATGAAGACAGTTTCTTCAAAGAACAACAATTACAGGCTATTGTGAATTTAAAAGACAAAGCACTGGCAACATCCGGAAACTACCGGAATTTTTATGTTGAAGGTGGCCAAAAATTTGCCCACACGATTAATCCGCATACCGGCTACCCGGTACAGCACAGTCTGCTAAGCACAACAGTACTGGCCGACAGCTGCATGACCGCCGATGCTTATGCAACCGCTTTTATGGTTTTGGGATTGGAAAAATCGATTGAAATAGCCAACGCAGTTCCTGAAATAGAAGTCTATTTTATATATGCTGACGAAAACGGCGATTATAAATCCTATTTCTCCGAAGGCTTCAAATCATTACTACAGGAAGAATTCAATTCCGATCAAAAAGAATAAAAAAGCTGACTAACAGCTTCCCGGCTCATCATTGATCAATGAAAGTTGCTTAAAGCTAAGTTCCTTGCGGGCTTTAGCCTGTTCCATTTTATCGAAAGTTTGAGCACAGGTAACCCCACGTTCTTTCATGTGTGGATTTGCCCCAATATGCAGGTTTGGGAATTCTCCCTTTTTCTCTGTCAGGATTTTAATCGCTAAGCCAGCAAAAGCAATAGCAACTAAAACAATAGCAACTAAAAATACGATTAAGAAATTCATCTTTTTACCTTTTTTGTGGCCACAAACTTAATCAAAAACGATCATTTTTGTGGCAGTCTGTTTCGTATAAAAACAAAGAAAAGAACGACTTGTTTCACTTTCCCCCAAAAGAAGGCGCAAAGCCCAACTATATTTCGGAACATTCTTAGTATTTTTAAGGTTGTAGCGCTTAGTTACACGATCAACACCCCATTGAAAAAAAGTGTATGGAAAAACATGTTAAAATTATTGCGATTCTTTATTTAGTCCTGAGTTTTCTGGGACTTATCCTCGCCTTTTTTCTTTATTACGTTCTTAATCTGGTTGGCCATATTACTGACGATCCTCAAGCCGGAATGGTTCTGTCTATCGTTACTCAGGTTTTAACAGTAATTTTGGTGGCCTCTGCTATTCCTGGAATTATCGGAGGTTTGGCTTTATTAAGATTTAAAGAATGGGGCCGCATCCTGATTATTATTATTTCAATCATCAACCTGCTGAATTTTCCCTTAGGAACAGCTTTAGGGATTTACTCGATCTGGGCTCTTGTTCACCGGGAAACATTGCCATTGTTCAATAAGGATCAAATTGAATCTGCCGAAACCAATCAACCGTGAGTGCTCGTAAATTGCACCATATGGTTATTGTTGGCCGCGTTCAAGGCGTCGGATTTCGATACTTTGTGCGGCTAAAAGCCAATGAGCTCAATTTGGGTGGTTGGGTTAGAAATAAAATGGACGGAAGCGTTGAACTGGAAGTTGAAGGACACGACGATACCGTTGGAATTTTCGTCGATTTGTTAAAAATCGGCAATGGATACAGCCGGGTTGACCGTATTTTTCGATCCGAATTACCTAAACTGCAGGAATACCAATCGTTTTTCGTGAAATACTAAAAAGCTGTGAGCTACTGGCATAGAGCACGGTGCCCAAATTTCAGTATTTCGCAGATAATTTCTGATTTTAAGAGATGGATGCCTCCTTTATCAACAAACGTTCAAATTTTAGATCCAACCCACCCAAAACAACATTGGCACTAAATCAGCGTTAAAGGTTTACTAAACGTACCAAATAACAACTCCAACAGTATCCCTATGAACTACCACATGAGCCCCGGACAATTTCGGGAAGAAGGAAAAAAACTGATCGATTGGATTGCAGATTACTACGAACAAGTTGAAAAATATCCTGTTTTGTCGCAAGTTGAGCCAGGCGAAATTAGTAAACAGCTTCCGGATCAAGCGCCGGAAAAAGGAGAAGAATTCTCAACGGTGATGAAAGACGTGGAGCAGATTATCATGCCTGGTATCACCCATTGGCAATCACCCAACTTCTTTGCTTATTTTCAGTCGAATAATTCGTTCCCGTCAATCTTGGGGGATCTGCTTTCTTCGGGGCTCGGTGTACAGGGCATGCTGTGGGCAACCAGTCCGGCCTGCACCGAACTGGAAACCAAGGTGATGGACTGGCTGGTGGATTTGATGGGACTGCCCAAACACTTTAAAAGCACGGAAAGTGGTGGCGGGGTCATCCAGGATACAGCTTCAAGTGCGGTGTTAGCTGCTTTGCTGGCTGCCCGCGAACGTAAAATGGATTTCGACTGCAACAAAACCGGCGATAACTCTGGCCTGGTTGCTTACATTTCAACCCAAACGCACTCGTCGGTTGAGAAGGGAGTGAAAGTGATGGGATTGGGTACCGACCGATTACGCCGCATCGATGTGGACGAAAAATTTGCTCTGCGCCCCGATCTGTTGGAGCACCAAATTATGGACGATTTGGCAGCTGGATTGAAACCATTTTTTGTATGCGCAACAATCGGAACGACCTCATCCAATGCTGTTGACCCGACCGAAGCCATTGGCAAAATATGCCGCAAATACAACATTTGGCTGCATGTTGACGCGGCTATGTCGGGAACAGCCGCCTTACTCCCCGACTACCGACAATATTTCGAAGGTTTGGAGCTGGCCGACAGTTATGCCTTCAACCCTCACAAGTGGATGTTCACCAATTTTGATTGTGATTGTTTTTGGGTGGCCGATAAGACCGTGCTGATTAAAACGCTCAGCATCCTACCGGAATATTTAAAAAATGAAGCCACAGAAAAAGGAGCCGTCATTGATTACCGCGACTGGCATGTGCAACTAGGACGCCGCTTTCGCTCGCTGAAGCTTTGGTTTGTCCTGCGCCACTATGGAGCGGAGGGATTGCGCTACCACATTAACCAGCACATCGAACTGGCTCAACAATTTACAAAATGGGTTAAGGAATCAGATCAGTTTGAATTATTGAATGAACCACCTTTCAACCTAGTTCTTTTTCGCCACAATAAGGGGAATGAGTTTAACAAACAGCTGATGGACAGCCTCAACAAAGACGGTAAAATTTACCTGACGCACACCGTATTGAACGAAACATTCTGGCTGCGGATGAGCATTGGGCAAACCCAAACCGAAGGGAGTCATGTACTGGAAGCATGGCGCCTACTCAACGAAAAAGCGGAAGAACTGAAGTAATCCCGGCAAGCAATTAATGTTCACCGGTAAAATTATAAACCTGGTCTTTAAAATCGTCAAACCATGACCATCAATCTCTGCCAAACCAATAAACGAAAAACAGCTGTCCTAATTGCCTCCTTCATTTTGGGGCTGTTTGCCACCGTCTCTATCCAGGCGCAAACAAGAGTTGTTGCAGCCCAAGCGAAACTGGTCAAACTGGCTGGTAATTTCAAATTCACTGAAGGCCCGGCGGTTGACAAAGCTGGTAACATCTATTTCACCGACCAGCCCAACGATCGGATCATGAAATGGAGTACCAAAGATCAACTGAGTACCTTCATGCAACCTTGCGGTCGCGCAAATGGTCTCTATTTCGACAAACAAGGAAACCTTTTGGCCTGTGCTGACGAAAAAAACGAACTTTGGTCTATCGACCCCACAGGCATAAAAACAGTACTCGTTGACAACTATGCCAATAAACTACTTAATGGCCCAAACGATCTTTGGGTGAACCCACTCGACAGCTCCACCTACTTTACCGATCCGCTTTATGAACGGGATTATTGGAACCGAGGACCGATGGAACAGGATGGCCAACACGTGTATTTGCTTTCTTCCAACCGGAAAAATCTGAAACCGGTGTTTACCGACCTTAAACAGCCCAATGGAATAGTTGGAACACCTGACGGAAAAACCTTGTATGTTGCTGATATTGGCTCCGGCCAAACCTTTGCATTCAACATTCAACCCGACGGATCGCTAACAGACAAGCGCCTTTTTTGCACCATGGGATCCGACGGAATGACCATCGACAATGAAGGGAATGTCTATCTCACAGGAAACGGAGTTACCGTTTTCAACAAAGAAGGAATGCAAATTGACACGATACCGGTTCCCGAAGCCTGGACTGCAAATGTTTGCATCGGGGGGAAAGACAAACACACGCTTTTTATTACAGCAAGCACCGGTCTTTATGCCATTCGTCTGCGTACAGGAGCTGCAGAATAGGACACAGCAACTGGTTATTTACTAAAAAAACAAGCCCCTCGATTTGAACGAGGGGCCTCCATTGTTTTCATGACTTTGCTAGTTTCATAATGCTTGAGCTACAGCATCGGCTAATGAGGTTGTTGGTCGGCCGATCAATATAGAAAGTTGATTGCCTTCGTCATACAAATCACCTTTTGATGCACCGGTATCCCAACTGGCAATTGCTCCTGCAAAAAATTCAGGCAACCCAAAACCTTTCAAAGCCTCAGCATAATCAGCTTCCGGTAAATTCATATAAGGAATATCTTTCCCTGTTTGACGGGAAATCTCAGCAGCCAAATCAGCCAAAGTATAAGCTTCGTCTCCTGACAATTCATACACTTTTCCTTCGTGTCCCTCACCAGCTAAAACAACTGCAGCAGCTTCTGCAAAATCAGCACGAACTGCCGACGAGATCTTGCCATCCCCCGCACTGCCCGCAAAGGCTCCACCTGCCAAAGCACCGGCAACAGAACCCGTATAGTTCTCAGTATACCAACCATTACGCAAAATAGTATAAGCAATTCCTGAAGATTTCAATGCTTCTTCAGTTGCTACATGTTCGCCTGCCAAATTCAACGAAGATGTATCGGCGTGCAGTAAACTGGTATATACAATCCATTTCACGCCCGCTGCTTTTGCCGCTTCAATCACGTTGGCATGCTGCTCAGCTCGCTTTCCAATTTCATTGCTTGATATCAACAACAGTTTGTCGATTCCCGCCAGTGATTCTGGCAATGCTTCCGGTTTCGAGTAATCGAATGTACGGGCGTCAACACCCAAACTTGCTGCTTTCTCGGGTGTGCGCACCAATGCAATAATGTCTTCAACGGCTACTTTCGTTTTTAACTTCTCAACAACTAACTGACCTAGCTGACCCGTTGCTCCTGTAATTCCGATTTTCATGTCTAATTCTTTTATAAGTGTTAATTACCAAACTCTATTTGCTTCCTATTAGTTCTTTAGTTACTTTTGGATAGTCAAAGATATTTAGTTAGTTACTACCAAACAAGAACGAACTAAAAAGTCACCCGGTTACCTGGAAGTTAGAAATGTTTATTTACAGCGATTTATGACGGAAATAAAAATGAAAAAATATAGTAACGTTGAAAGTTGCCCGGTTCGAAATGTTATCGACCGGATTGGAGACAAGTGGTCGATGTTGGTTTTACTGGTATTGGAAGAAGGTGATGTCATGCGTTTTTCAGAGATTCATAAAACCATAGAAACGATTTCGCAAAAAATGTTGACTGTTACCCTGAAAGCCCTCGAAGCCGACGGACTGATTAACCGGGAGGTTTATCCACAAATCCCGCCAAAGGTTGAATACAAATTAACCGAGCGTGGAAAAAGCCTGCTACCTCACCTCCACAGCCTGGTAAGTTGGGCTGCGGAAAACATGGGAGGCATCAAAGAATCGCGGAAGTTATTTGCTTCTTAAGCTGAACTACAAAAACAGCTTCGTTTTCCTGGCGCCAGGTCCAAACATCCGGACAAATAAAAGGCTCGTTATACGGGCTTCTACTTCAGCAGCTCTCCCAAAAACAAAAGCGTGTGGTTCCACGCGCGTGTCGCCATCAACTCATTGTATTCCCCGGATGCGGGATTGGTAAAGGTGTGTCCGCAGTTGGCGTAGGTAATAATTTGCCAATCGGCCCCGCCTTCGTTCATTTCCTTCACAAGATTATCGTAATCCTCACGAGTCACCGAGCGATCTTCGGCCGGGTTCTCGACCAGAACTTTGGTTTTGATCGGCCCATTTTCCCGATCCGAAGCTTTGCGCAATCCACCGTGGATCGAAACAACGCCTTTTACATCAAATCCACCGCGAGCCGTCTCCAAAGCGCCGGTTCCGCCAAAACAGTAGCCAATAACAGCGATCTTAGCCGGATCGGCTCCCGCTTTGATGAGCTGTTCCAACGCAAGTCCGATTCGCTTTTGGTATGCCTCATAATCTGTTTTGTAGTGGGTGGCAATTTTCGCAGCTTCACCATTGTCAGAAGGGATATTACCTTTTCCATAAATATCGGCAACAAAAGCAATGTAGCCTTCTTGCTCCAAATTAAGCGCTGCTGTCCGCGCCTCGTCGTCAATTCCCTTCCACGCCGGGAGAATCAATACTCCCGGAAGATCGTCGCCGGCATTAGAAGTAACCAGTCCGTTTAATTCCTGCTCACCGTCGGCGTATTGTACAGGTTGAAGCGATTGTGCTCCTACAGTTCCTACAAGTCCCATAAATAGAAGAATTATTGAAAATTTTCTCATCGTCTAAAATTTTAGTTTAACAAATTTCAGGGCTACACCTGGCTGAGTTGTTTTGACCTACCTACTATAACAGCCGTGAAGTCATCCTGTTTTACAGCCCGGAAAATTTCACGGCTATTAAATGACCAGTCAATAAACCCAAGTTTATTCCCCTCCCTTCATCTTAAAACCAAAGCGGTAATTGTACGAAAGCAACAATGATTTTCGGTTCCCGAAAACACCAGCTTCAACGCGAAATTGATGATGTTTGTCAAATTGGTATTGCCCCCCGATCAACATATTCCATTCCTGCTTCGGCTGTTTCCGAATCCGGTAGTTGATCATTCCGGAACCGTCAGCTTCACCAAGTTTGTTCATGATAGGCGTCAATATCTTATCGGCCAAAACCTTTTGAGGAAGGCTTGCTTCGTTGTCATACCAAGTCCAATACTGCTCAACAATTTCATCTCTTCGGTCCCAGGTTTCCGAGGGCAACAGATCGTACAAGCCGATGCTGCCTTCAGTTACCCCTCCCATTTTTATGCGCATTGCTCCGGCCCACAATGCGATGTTCGATTCGGGAGCTTTGGCTAGTTTAAATGCCTTTCCTATTCGAAACGAAAAATTCTTCGTCTTCACCGGATCTTTAAAGTTCGACATATTGGTCCAAACCCAGTTACCGTCCAGCACGAAGAAGAATTTCCCGAGACCGCCGGCTCCCGTTAGGCCAAATCCATAGCTTGTTCCGCTAAGTTCGGCTACTGTTTTCATCGTCACCGGGTAAGTTAATTCAACCGTTGTTTCGGCCCAGGTTTTCCCAAAGATTCCATACACATCAAGGAAGGGCAATACCCATAAATCGGGTCGAATATTAAGTGAAGTTACCCGGGCATTCAACTCACCAAACTCGATAAGATCGCCAAGATCCGTCAAGGGGATGTCCGGCAGTACGCCATCAGTCAACCCTACCCCAATTTCGGTGATTTCAATATCTTGCTTCGCCGCAAAAAAGTTCAGCATTCCTCCCCATGGATAGGGAATATCAAAGCCTTTCTCATACGCTTTTGCTCCCAGCAACGGAAACCGATAAGGATACCCGGCTTTTATGGTGTCGCCGGGCTGCAACTGCGAATACTGGCCAAATACACTGATTGCGGAAATTGATACAAGAATAAAAACAAGTAATTTTTTCATATGTCCTTCTTAAGGTTTATTAGGTCATCCCTGAAAAAAACTTCAAAATAAGTTAGCCACTTCTGCTGAAACAACAAAACTAGAAGACTTCGTTGATGCCAAAGTAGAAGCCTCCGGCCCCATACCGACCAAGGGCATAATCCAAATTCAGATTGGCTCGCGACTTCTTATTAATCATCACACGCAACCCAACGCCGTATGCATAATCGAGGTATTTGAACAAATTGATATCGGCCATTCGGTTGTTTGCGCTGATGGTGTTCACAAAGAGTACCCCTCCAAAAGTCTCCTGCTGTTTCTGAAGGGGAAAGCGGTATTCAAGTTCGCCATAAACAAGATCCTCTCCGCGAAACCGCCCTTGCGTGTAGGCTCGCCCTGAACGGCCAAACTGGTCCCATCCGACAGCCGGCAAGTCCATATACGGCACCTCTCCGGAGCTAACAAACCAACCGTAAGTCCAAAATCCGATCAGATGTCGCGGTCGATCCGGATCAAGATGCAGATAATCGCGGTATTCCAACCATAAAAGCGACGAGCTCTTGTCGCTGCCCAAAAATTTCGGATTCACCCGGAGATTGGCAAAAACGTATCGTCCGCTGTAAGGATTTACCGCATTGTCCCGACTATCATATAACGCGTTCAGCGAAATGCCGGAAAGCACGTACTTTTCAGGTGAAAACCCATTTTTTGTTTGATAGGCATAATGGCTGGTAATCACTGGCTCATCCGCTTCCAAATCAAGCAGGTTGTCTTCTATTTTTGAATGAATGTCGAGATGGTAGCCCAGCCCCAGAAAATAGCGGCTATCCTCAATGCGTTTCAAAACCGTTTCATGAATTCGGAGGTAATTGAAATCCATCAATTGGGCATCGGGTATAGGGGAGCTGAACAAGCCGTCCTGGTATTCAATCCCCAGTCCGACCGGTTTCCCCGACTGAGGTCCCGTTCCCAGGCCATAGGTTGGCGCCGACGAAATAAAATACCGCCAGTCGCCCATCAGGTTCCAACTGTCGCCGGCTAAAAATACATTTGTTTTGGCTGTAAAAAGGAATTGCTTTTTAGTTGTGTAGATCAATGTGCCTAAGCCCGACGAAATACTGGTATTCTCCCTGTTCCCCATAAACCAAGTGGCGCCCGGTGCTACACCAAACAACCATCCGTTGGTCGGGTTGTAAGCAATGGCCGGAAGCGGAATTATCGAAAGGTTCTTTTCTTTAGCCGTTATATCGTCCTTTTCCTCGGCTGATACGGCAATCGAAACAAGAAACAGTAAAATGAACGGGAAAAGCATTTTGGTTGAGATCGTTTCCATTCTGACCATTTTCAAGGGTGAATCAATTTTTGTTGACAACAACAGATAGTAATTTACGACATTCTCTACAAAGAAACCCCAAAAGCCGGATTAGCTCCTTGTCAACCAGGATGGACTAACGAACTGTCGTTAGGAGGTTCGCAGGCTTTGCCAGCAGGCAAAATGCTCACTGTAGCACAAAATTAACGGGCACCGTATAGGAGATCCCGGCCGGCAGCTTATGTCTTTTGCCGGGACACCACTGCGGCAGATCGACAACCATCAGAAGACCGTTCTTGTCTAAATCGAAGTCGACAGACTTTTCAATTTTTGCCCGCTCAACAACTAAAAAGTTACCCCGATTACAACGAATCCAGTTCCTGAACCAAATCCCGAATTATGGGCTTTGCTTTTTCAAGGTCTTTTTTTTGAATATAGAGGTCGGCTGCCGATGGAACTCCTCCGGAAAAGCCGGCCATGATTCCCGAGTTGAAATCATTCTGGATTAACGACGAAATACCTTGTTTATCCAACTCCGCTTTCAATAAGGCTGCGATCAATTCACCTCCTGTGAACACGATAATCATACTATTCTCTTGTGACATATTTTGTTGCTTTAGAATGAATACTCCTGTAACTTACTTAAGGACAAAATTAATGGGCACCGTATAAGAGATCCGGGCCGGCAGGTTATGTCTTGTTCCCGGAATCCATTGCGGCATAGCGACCACCACCCGAAGAGCTTCCTTGTCTAAATCGGAATCGACGGACTTTTCAATCCGTGCACGCTCAACAAATCCGTCGGTATCAATAAAGAATTTCACGTACACTTTGCCCTCCATACCTGCATACTGAGCCTGTTTTGGGTAACGTACATTTTGCGCGATGTAGCGTCGTAGTCCCAGCTCACCGCCTTTGAACTCGGCCATTTCCATTATCTGCCGTTCTTCTTCAACTTTGCTGCCGTCGGCATTCCAGAATGTAAATTCAACCGCAACGCCTTCCTTATACCATTCCTGCGAACTTAAACTTCCATCTTCACGGTACCACTTCCATTCGCCATCGAACTCATCCGTCTCATACCGGCCTTCGTAATAAACACGGCCATTTTCATAAAAATATTGAAAGTAGCCGTGCTTCTTTTTTAACTTCTTTGTTTTGTAGGAACCCGACATCTGAAGGGTTCCGTTCCTGTAGTAATCTTTGACTGTCCAGTTTCGATGTTCTCCTTGCGCCGCTTTGCGAAAGTAAACGGCATTTGCCTGGTCTGTTTCTTTCCAATGCCGGTCGAAATACGACACGATGGTGTCTTGCGATTGTACCGCCTGAACGGTAATAAGAAGTAAAAAGGTAAACAGTAACTGTTTCATCGTTTGGTTGAGTTTGTAGTTTAGTAGCTCTGCCAGTTTTTCCGGCTGAATTTTGCCTTCGCGACGCCCGGGCGAATTCAGTTGATCGAAACGATTACTCAAGATAATAACTTTTCATAATACCCGCATCAGCAATTCTGTTAAATTAATAACGAATAATGCACACTTTTCTGAACACTCTCCCTGCTTTTGTTTGCCAACTTTAGGTACAGGGGCTCTAACCCTGTTTTTTATCGTTCGAACCTTGGGGATGATGTCTCTCCCTCACTTTTTAAACCCACCAACCTGCTTTTTTAACCCGCCAACCCGGGGTACGGAGGCTCTAACCCTCTTTTTTATCATTCAAACCTTGGGGATGATGTCTCTCCCCCACTTTTTTAAGGCGCCAACCTGCTTTTTTGACCCGCCAACCCGGGGTACGGAGGCTCTAACCCTCTTTTTTATCGTTCTAACCCGGGGAATAGCGTCTCTAACCTGGTTTTTGAGGCACTACCCGGTCTGTAGCAGCAAAAAAGGCCCGCCTTTATGGCGAAGCCTTCTATTTTCATCAGGGGTCCTAGTTATTCCGGAACTGGCGCAACTTGTGCACCAACTCGTTGTCCTTTCCCAGTAAACCTTCAACCAGGTTTACCAACGACGAAGCATCGTCGTAGGCTACCTTCAAAGCTTCGTTAGAGACTTTTGTCGCTTTCAATGCTGCAGCTTGCGCTTTTTGCTGAGCAACTTCTGCATCAACCGATGTATCCGACTCAGTACCGAGTTGGCTAATTCGATCAACAGGGTCAAAACCGGCAGCGATAAGGGCCGCTGACTCATCCTCGATTGTCTTTTTCACATGAATAATAAAATCGCGTTTCTCTTTTTCATTTAAATTTGCCATAACAATTCAGAATTAACTATTAAAAACTGGCCCATGCGGGCTTTTAGCAATCGTTTCGAAAATAGTCTGCTGATTTTATCATTCTGGTAAGTGCGTCCTGCGTTATCATTGCTTTCGAATCCCGAACATAGCGGGAAAAAGCGGGGCTCCCCATGTCTACTACCATTTATTCGTCCTGTCAATCTTTCTTGTTTTCAGCAACTAAGAATCAACCTTAATTATGATATACAAATTACGACGCATTAATTAAAACAGCAGCAAATAGTAAGCATAATTTCACGAACGAGCTGTTTTGAATGGGTTACCCCCCTTGTTGGCTTAACGAAGGAACCCGAACACCCGATTTACAAGTCTAAAAGAAGCCGTTATTTGGAGCTTATTACCACATATCGATCGCTATTGACGTGGAAAACGGCAGACGTCAGTCCAAATTCCCGGCACTTGCTATGTCTGAAAGAGGGATAAGAAACACTGAGCCGGGTTCGTTGATACAGGAAACTGTCCCCCACAGCATTCAAACATGCCAAACAGAGGACTTACCGGCACGACTAAAAATCGCCCTGCCGATTCGGTGTTCTTAACAACCGGACCAGCAGGGCGACACTTCGATTCGTGGCTGGCGATTACAGCTGGCCAGTCACATAAATCTCCGAAAGCAGCTGAATATTTTGAATATCGCTGTAATCATACAGGCGGAATCCCTGATCGCCAATCGCAAACAGGTAGTTGCCCATGGGGATCACATCCAGCATCTGAATATCGTTAAAATGAGCCAGCATATGACTGCTAATTGTTAAGGGGTCGGCTGCATTGTAAACCTTCAGCCCGTCCTCACCATCGCAAATAAATAACAGCTCATCATCGATCCCGAGGCCCCGAGGGCTGTACATCGGGTAGCTGGCAATCTGCTGCAGGCTGCTGTAGTTGTTGCTCATGCGCACCACATCGAGCCGGTTGACCGAGCGGCCACACCAGCCTCCATCGTGCAGCGTTACGTAGGCCAGGTCGTTTTGTACCACCACGGGGTCGCAACTGGTAATGTGGGTATATTGGGTCAGGTACGACGGATTAGCCGGCACCTCCAGGCTGAAGATCGCCATCCCACTCATCGTTCCCAGGAAAAGATGGGCATCGTATATAAACATGGTTTCCACTCCCCATCCGGCACTTTGCTCGCTCATCTTCACTGGATGTTCCAGATCGTCAATTTTAAACGTGTACAAGGTATAGTCGTTCACCGTATACAGATAATCGTCGTACAAGCCAAAGCGGGCCATGGAGCCACCGACTCCAAACGCCGAACCATCGCCGCCTACTCCGCCACTAATACTTCCCGCATCGGTCGCCATTTCAGCATAACTGTCGTAATAATAAATCGGGTAGTCGCGCTGTTCAATCCGTTCGCGCACTTCTTTCACCTGCCAGCCAACCACCACACCTTTCTCCTGGTCAACTTCCCCAACACGGTAGTCCGTGTCATACTCTGGAATGGTGTAGGGGAAGATATCCTCAATCCGCCCCACTTCCTGAATATTGCTCAAGTCCGACACATCAATCGCCACCAAGTCGACATAACTGTCAGCATAAAGTACATTCTCCTTAATGGCAATATCCACATTCCCCGGAATGGTAATAAAGGTCACCTCAACCGGATCAGCCGGATTGGCAACATTATACACATGCACCCCTCCCAGCTGTTCGTTAATGAAGATGTAATTGTCCTTGAAGTAAATCTTTCCGGGCTTCACCAACGGATGACTGTCCTCGGTGCCTATGGCCGTGCGCAACTCGTCGTAAGTCATATACACCGGTGCATTTGCCATATAAGTTTCGTAAACCTTATCCTCGCAGCCCATCAGACTGACCAGGGCGAACAAAAAGAAAATATATCGAATAGGTGTTTTCATGTTTTTAAGGTTTTAGTTGAATAATAGGCCCAGGTGAAAGCTGAGGCGATTGTAATTGGCTTCCAGCTTGTAATGATTATCGCCATCGTAATTCGTCTGGCTGTAGCGGTAGCCCACCGATAATGACAAACCGAAATGTGGGCTCAGGTAGCTGATGAAACCCACCGAGGGATTCAGCATCAGTCCACCTTTGGCATCCAGCTCCTGGTTGTAGTAGGGATAATAATTGTAATAAGGCAGGTACACATCGTCCATCAGGCGCTCAATCTTCACATGCCGCTCCAAAGGAACCAGGTAACCGGCTTTCATACTCACAAAGGGGGTGAACTCCGATTTCCGAAGATGATATTCCAGGTTGACAAAGGCAGGCAAATACGACTCTTCGAGGAAGTCGACACCCACGCCCGGACCAACATACAGTCCGTCTATTAATTTGAAGTTGGCTGAAAAATCGAAGGAGAAGGGTGTATTCTTCTGGTTGTTGGCACTACCGACCAGCACCCCAAATGAAGCCCGGGCAAACCAGCTCTGCTCGGTATCTTCCGTGCCATACGCCGGAAGCGTTGTGGCAATACTATCGATCTCCGAGCGCTTAAACACCCAGGTGTTTCGGGCCGACTGAATGGCCATGTTTTGATCGTCGTACTCAATCACCCGCCCTTTGACAACAGAGCCGTTTTTGAGATACACCGTTTGTTTCCTGATTTTCTGTGCCGAAGAAATTCCGACCAAGAATAGCATACATAACAGCAAGCTTATCGTTTTCATAAATATACAGTTAGAGATTCTAGTAACAGTATGATGAATGAATCCGGTGAGGGTTGCGTCTTTTAGTTAATAATTTTAATTAAATATCATTACCAATCTTTTAGCCCCGACACACTACAATAAAAACACCGTGTTACGTTTACGATCATGCAAGCTAAAAGATTACAAATTCACACCGAGCAGGGATGTCCGGCTTACTTTTTCCTTTTCGCCAGGTTCTCTTTCATTTGCTTAACCACGCAGTTTTACATCTTTCCAATTCCACCATTTTAACAAGTCAGGATCCCGTTTCTCCGAATCAGTATTCGCAAAATACACCGCACATCTGAAAACGTATAAAACACACCGGTCCTGAACAGTCCCGGCAAACGTATTTGAAAGGGCATAAAGAACTTCAGGATCTTTACCGATTAGATCGTTTACCGAGTTTATTCCAATATTGACCAGATCAGTAGCCAGGGATTTCCCAACACCCGGTATCTGCATTAAATCTTTCAAGGCTGCTTTGTTTTCCATCCGTTCAGATTTAAGTTATCGCGTTCGTAAAATTCGCCAAAGCGATTAAAAGTATGTTGAGAGGTAATTTACTACATTCCTTGAAAAATAGCCAAAATCAGGAGACATTAACGAGCCATTTTTTGAAAAGGTCGGATCCCCTCTTTAACCCTTCAATTCAGAATAAGCCTCATTCAGGTCCTGAAAGGCATAAAAGCGCGGATGCGAGAAATTCAGAAATTTCAAAATTTTAAAGGCATTGAAATATTGAAAGAAGCGCTTTTTGAAGGCTGGTAAAGAGGCGCTGTTCCGCTGAATATCGGCCAAGGCTTCCGAAAAACGATCGTCCTGCAAAAACGATTGAACCGCTGCCGGGACTTGCACCCCTTCCCACCCGGACTGGAACAAGTCCGGAACCAGCTTGAAAAACTGCATTAAATCGACAAAAGCCATGAAAGCATAAGTTTCGCTGAGGCTTTCATCGCCATCAACCCATTTTTGCAAACTCGGCCCGGTACCAAAAGGCACCCTGTTCGACAGCCGTGCTGAAGGATACACACAGGTTGAATTAATTTCGGCAATGGGCCCCATTGCTGTAAGCTTGTGCAGAAAATAGAAATCTTCACCTGCCTTGCGTTTGCTCATTCCGCCCTGCTTCACATAGGCATCGGCACGAACAGCAAAGGCCGAACCAATAGTATAAATCGCATTTGGATAACCGGTAAACGCCAACGCCTGCTTGTAATAATGCAGGTAAGTTTCGTAAAGTTGCATCCCTTGGCGATGCCGTTCGTTTGTCAGTTCATCAAGCCGGTGTTGAAAACGAATCGTGGCGCCCACGGTTTTGTCTGAGGCTTGGAAAGCTTGTTGAATTTCAAGGAAGTAATTTTTGTTTACCAAGGTATCAGCATCCAGCGATACGACAATTCCGTCGGCTTTATCGCAGGTTGCAAAGCGGCGGATCGCTTCATCCATCCCGGTTTTTCGGGCTATCCCGGCCCCGGCATGTTTGCGGGGGAAAGGCTCCGGACGCAGCACATGCAAATCAAACAGACAGTCTGGATGATCTGTTCTCCACTGTTCAAGTTCCTTTACTGTTAACTCATTCTGAGCATGAATTTCGGTGCTTGCAGTTTCACTTTCATTCACCACCAGCAGCACTTCAACCGAGCCTTTAGGTGGTTTACAAGCCGCTAAACTATCGATAGTATTAATCAGTTCCGCTTCGTCACATACCGGAATGACTACGATCATCTCCAAATCAGGATGCGGTGGACGTTCAATGAAAGGCTCACAGGTAATATTTCGGTCGATATAGCGATTGGCAAAGCTCATATCGGAAAAATAAGGATAAAAAAAATCCGGGCAAAACCCGGATTCTCATTTATCAGTTGTGTGCTTCTTATTTGCTTTCTTTCGCATATTGAGCATTCATCGCAGTCAACACCTCTTTAGTAATATTGTGCGCTTCGTCGCCAATTAAAATACCGCTTGAATTGAAAATGTAAGCGTATTTCCGGTCAACGTTGTAACTTTTCAAATAGGCCATCAAGCTGTCAACCAGTTGTTGGTTGTTGGTATTTTGCATTTCAGCCAGCTTCGTTGATAATTCCTGATCCAGTTTCAAAATTTCCTGTTCTTCGTTCACCAAACGATCGCGTTCCTGCACAGCACGTTCTTCAGTTAAAAATCCACCACGTTGTATTTTCTCCTGAAAAGCGGCAGCTTGTTCTTCAAATTTTGAACGGCGGGCTGCATACTCTTTCGTATAAGCTTCCTGGTTTTTGGTAAACTCGTCGTGTAGCTGCTGAGCCAAATCATAGTTTACGATCAGCGAATCAACTTTCACATATGCGATTTTCAGGTCAGTTAATTGAGCAGAACCTTTAACCAAAACATCTCCAGGTGTCGAACTTTTGCCCGATGTAAAATGCAACACGTAGATAACAATAACTGCAACCACCAAAACGAGGTTTAAGATCAATGAAGAATTTTTCATGTGTATTTGTTTGTTTTTCACAGGAAATCAGGCAAGTAGTTGTTTGTACTTCTTCCTCCCACAATTTTCCCTCTTTTTTTATTATTCAATTAATCGGAGCCAAAAATAAAAATTTAAAATTAGGAATTCGTCCATTAGTTGAATATTTTTCCTGAAGACGTTAAATAACATCTTCAAGTTTGAAACCTGCAAAAAGTCATACGATTTGGCTGATAAAGGTCATTGACAATTGGTGCCTCCGCATACTACTTTTATCGTGGTAGAATAACGCTTTAACAACTAATAGACAAACAAAGAAGATGATCAACAAAGTCATTGCTCAAGTACTTCCTTATATGCCGGAAAAGTTAATCTGGCAATTTTCGAAGAGGTATATTGCCGGCGAAACAATGGAGGATGGTATTGCAGTTGCCCGCCAATTGAATGATGAAGGAGTACAAGTAACCATGGATTTGCTGGGTGAGTTTATCACCAATCTGCAACAAGCCGAAGACAACAAAAACCAATACCTGCAAATTATCGAACGATTTACGTCGGAAGACATTAAAGGAAATTTCTCGCTGAAACCTTCGATGTTTGGCTTGTTGCTTGACAAAGAAGTCTGCTACCAACACATTCGCGAAATCGTTCAAAAAGCGAAAGATTGTAACAGTTTTGTGCGGGTCGACATGGAAGACTCTCAATGCGTTGATATTGAAATAGACATCTTTTACAAACTGAAAGCTGAATTTTCGGGCTATGTCGGACTAGTTGTTCAAGCTTACCTACGCCGCACACTGAACGACCTGACTCATTTGGCCAACCTGCCATCGAATGGTCATCCGCTCAACTTCCGGCTGTGTAAAGGCATCTATATTGAACCGGCAGAGATTGCTTACAAAGAATACCAGTCGGTTCGCGATCATTACCTGGAAGACCTGGAATACATGTTTAAAAATAAAATGTTTGTGGGAATTGCCACACACGACAAATTTCTGGTTGACCGCGCGATTGAACTGATTGTAAAATACCAGGTTCCTCACAACATGTACGAATTTCAGATGCTATTCGGTGTTACGCCTGACTTGCGGAAAATGATTGTCGATCAGGGCCACCGAATGCGTGTTTATGTTCCTTTTGGAAAAGAATGGTTCGGATATTCAACCCGCCGGTTGAAAGAAAATCCGAAAATTGCCAGTCATATTATAAAAGCATTGTTTTTTAGGGGTTAATTTAGAAAAGGGGATATGGAGAGGAATTGGTTTCTCTCCTTCCTTTTTTATCGTCTCAGAATTAACTCCGACAGCGGTCGCTTCGGTACATGATGAATTCCTTCCTCGTCGCGCCAATATTTGAAATCGCCCTCTTGCATTTCCTCCAACACAACTTTTTCAACCGGCTTTCCCAAAGCCAGCACCATCAAAATTTGATACCGTTCCGAAATTGCGAAGCAGTCAGCCACAGCTTTCTTATTGACTGAAGCAATCATACAACCGCCATAACCAGCCTCAACGGCTCCCAACAAAATACTTTGTGCTGCGATACCGTCGTCACAAAAGTAGTTGGACGCAATGTCCATATCGTTTACCATGATAATATAAGCAGAAGGACGTTCGCCAGGCTCAGGGCCTTTCCAGTCCTTCAGATAACCGGCCCAGCCCAAGTGCGAAAATAGTTTGGAGCAGCCGTCCTTATCCGTTACAAAAATGTACTTCAGCGGTTGTTCATTGCGACCACTCGCTGAAAACCGGGCCAGCTCAATCCATTCGGTCAACTGTTTTTCGGTGATCCGCTCTTGCTCATTGAAGCGACGATAGCTGCGGTTTCGTTTGATTAAATCTTTGATCGACATGTTTTTTCTTTCAAATTTACAAAAAGCATTTGTTTGAAATAAGCGAATTCCATGAACTTTTGTATGTTTGCATAACAGAACAGAACACTTTATCGCATGAGCAAATTTAACTTCCAGATCGATCCGCTTTCAAACCAACTCAAATTTCAGCAACTAGTCGATGCTGTTATTGATGCCATTAGTCAAAATCTCCTTCAGGTGGGTGACGTTTTGCCATCGGTTAACCAACTGGTCAAAGAAAGTTCCTTGTCGCGCGACACGGTTTTTAAGGCCTACGCAGAGTTGAAGAACCGGGGGATTGTTGAGTCAGTGCCCAACAAAGGCTACTTTGTTGCCAAAGCGACGACTAAAGTGTTTTTGTTCCTCGATACGTTTAAAGCTTACAAAGAAGTACTGTACGGCTCATTTTTGGATAACCTCCCTGAGAATTTTTCCGTCGATTTGCACTTTCACCATTATAACATCGACATCTTTGAGAAAATCATCACCGAAAGCGTTGGCAAATACACGAAGTATGTTGTCATGAATTTCGATCATGAACGGATTCCTGAGATTATTAAACAAATTCCGCCAAGCAAATTATTGGTAATCGACTGGCAAGTGCATACCATTTCTGAAGCCTCTTCAATTTACCAGGATTTTGGACAAGGCCTTTACGATTCTTTGAAAGCCCAGTTGCCGGTCATCAAAAAATACCAGCGTTTCACTTACCTGTATCCTGAATTTACCTACCACCCTGTTGAGTCTGTTACTTATTTCGAGAAGTTTTGCGAGGAAAATGGCATCAACTACCAAGTCCTGAAAAACTCGAAAAAACTCGACGTACAAACCGGCGACCTCTACCTGTTGGTGAGCGACCGAACACTTTCACGCTTCCTCGATCAAAGTGCAGAACGCAACCTTGTCATCGGACAGGATGTGGGGGTCATCTCCTACAACGAAACACCAATGAAGAAATATGTGAAAGACGGCATTAGCGTGATTTCAACCGACTTTGAACTAATGGGAAAAAAAGCGGCCGAATTTGTAACTACGGGAACACCAATTCATTTAATGATTCCGACCGTATTAAAAGTACGGGCATCGATGTAGGAAAATCTGCTCTACAACACACAAAATTCGTTTTGAAATAATTGACAACCATCTAAATTTGCAGAACACATCAGAACAGAACGGACAAGAACACATAACCAATAAATCACGCTAAAAAATGTACCTACTTGGATTTGATATCGGCAGCTCTTCTGTAAAAGCTTCCATCATAAACGGCGACTCGGGCGAATGCCTGGCGTCTGCTTTCTACCCGAAACAGGAAATGAAAATTACGGCTGTCCAGTCAGGCTGGGCAGAGCAAGAACCCGAACAATGGTGGGCAAACCTAAAAATGGCTGTTGCCGAAGTGATGCAACAATCTGAGGTCAATCCTTCTGACATTGATTCAATCGGAATTTCTTACCAAATGCACGGCTTGGTTGTGGTCGATAAAAACCAAAATGTTTTACGTCCTTCCATCATTTGGTGCGATAGCCGCGCTACCGGTATTGGCGAAAAAGCATTAAAAGAAATCGGCGAAGAAAAATGTCTGGAAAACTTATTGAACTCACCGGGAAACTTCACCGCTTCGAAACTGAAATGGGTAAAAGACAATGAACCCGAATTATACGCAAAGATTGATAAAATCATGCTACCGGGTGACTATATTGCCATGAAACTTAGTGGCGAAATTAAGACAACAGCCGGTAACCTTTCCGAAGGTATTCTTTGGAACTTCAAGGAAAATACTGTTGCCAAAATGTTGATTGACTATTACGGGTTCGAAGAAAGTTTCATTCCGGAAATAGTACCGACCTTCTCGCTTCAAAGCGTCGTGAGTGAAGCAGCAGCTAAAGAAATGGGACTGGCTCCGGGCATTAAAATCAGCTATCGCGCCGGCGACCAACCCAATAACGCTTTATCATTAAACGTGCTGAACCCGGGCGAAATTGCCACCACTGCCGGAACATCGGGTGTGGTTTACGGGGTAAGCGACGAAGTAAAATACGATCCGAAATCACGGGTCAACACCTTCGCTCACGTCAACCATACTGCCGAAGCTAACCGCTTGGGAGTGCTGCTATGTATTAACGGAACAGGAATCCTGAACTCGTGGCTAAACAAGCAAGTTGGTGGCGGAGCAATTTCTTACGAAGGCATGAACGAGGCTGCGTCGAAAGTAGCTATTGGCTCAGACGGAATTAGCATTCTGCCATTCGGAAACGGAGCCGAACGTGTGCTGGAAAACAAAAACCTGGGCTCAATCATGTCAGGTATCAGCTTCAATATTCACACTAATGCGCATCTTTTCCGCGCTGCACAGGAAGGAATTGTCTTCTCGTTCAAATACGGAATGGATATCATGAAAACCATCGGTATTGATGCTAAAGTCATTCGGGCCGGTAAAGCAAACATGTTCTTAAGCCCTATTTTCCGTGAAACATTGGCTGGTATATCCGGAGCAACCATTGAGCTTTACAACACCGACGGATCGGTAGGTGCTGCCCGCGGTGCCGGAATCGGTTCGGGATATTATAAATCACCTGCCGAAGCCTTTTCAAACTTAACCAAACTGGAAACGATTGAACCCAACTTAAACAAAAAAGCGGAATACGAAGAAGCTTACGGCAACTGGAAAAGTATGCTGGAAAAATTCATTTAAAAAGTACAGCAACATCGTGATCCGTTTCAAAATAAACAATTTAATATCAAGATAAACATGAGCACAAAAGTTTATTTCCCATCCGTGGAAAAAATCAAATTTGAAGGTAAAGACAGTAGAAATCCATTGGCATTCCGCTACTACAATCCAGAGAAAGTAGTTTATGGAAAAACAATGGCTGAGTGGTTTAAATTCTCAATGGCCTGGTGGCATACCTTATGTGCCGATGGTGGAGATCCATTTGGCGGTAAAACGCAAGACCACCCATGGGTTGGTGCCGCAGATGCCGTAGAAGCAGCCAAAAACAAAATGGATGCCGGGTTCGAGTTTATGCAAAAAATGGGAATCGAATACTATTGCTTCCACGATATTGATCTAGTTAACGAAGGCAACAGTATTGAAGAATACGAGGCTAATCTGAAAGCAATTGTTGAATATGCAAAAGAAAAGCAAGCTGAAACAGGTATTAAATTAATGTGGGGAACTGCTAACGTATTTTCAGCAGCTCGTTACATGAATGGTGCCAGTACAAATCCTAATTTTGATACTGCTGCACGTGCCATACTTCAGATTAAAAACTCGATTGATGCAACAATTGCCTTAGGTGGTAAAGCCTACGTTTTCTGGGGAGGACGCGAAGGTTACATGTCGTTGTTAAACACCAATATGAAACGTGAAAAACAACACATGGGAACCATGTTAAAAATGGCTCGTGACTATGGTCGTTCGAAAGGTTTTACAGGAACATTCCTGATTGAACCAAAACCAATGGAACCGATGAAACACCAGTACGATGTAGATACTGAAACAGTAATTGGTTTCTTAAAAGAATTCGGTTTAGAGAACGATTTTAAAATTAATATCGAAGTAAACCACGCGACGTTAGCAGGTCACACATTCGAACACGAATTGCAATGTGCCGTTGATGCCGGTATGCTTGGAGCTATCGACGCCAACCGCGGTGATGTTCAAAATGGCTGGGATACTGACCAGTTCCCTGTTGATTTATTCGAAATGACTCAAGCCATGATGGTCGTGCTTAAAGGTGGTGGTATGCAAGGTGGTGGTACCAACTTTGATGCTAAAATCCGCCGTAACTCAACCGACTTAGACGATTTGTTCATCGCTCACATTGGTGCAATGGACGTAATGGCGCGTGCTTTGGAAACTGCAGCTGCAATTTTGGAAGATTCGCCATATGAAAAAATGATTGCCGATCGCTATGCTTCATACGATGCCGGAAAAGGTAAAGAGTTTGAAGACGGAAAGCTTTCATTCGAAGATGTTTATGATTACGCTAAAGCGAATGGCGAGCCAAAACAAATTAGCGGCAAGCAAGAATTGTATGAAGCAATTGTAAACATGTATATCTAAAGCATGTTGAAATTGCATTCAGAATTTTTGCGAGTTTTAATCTCATGAAACGAGCCATAAACGTCATACATCTATTATTAGACCATGAATAATTTGGCGAGTTTCATCCGTTGATATTCTAATTTGGAAAAGTGAGTCGAATACGAAGACTGCACTTAGTCAAGTTAAAAATCAAATAAATGAAATGATTTCATTTCTGAAATAAAATACTCAGAATAACCCGGTTCGTGACTTTTGAAACGAATCGGGTTTATCTGTTTTTCATTGCCACACAAACCATAATAAAGATGGACGTTGCATTTTGCCCACACAACATGCAATGTCAAAACAAACCAATCAACAATGAAACAAAATAAATTCTTTATCATCGCTATAACCATTGTAGCTACTCTTGGAGGTTTGCTATTTGGATACGATACAGCGGTAATTTCAGGTACAGTTGGTTCGCTCGACGCGTTTTTTATTCAGCCGCTGGGACTCAGCGAAACAGCAGCTAACTCGCAACTCGGTTTTATCGTATCAAGCGCCCTGATCGGCTGCATTATTGGCGGTATCTCCGGCGGATTAATCAGTTTAAAATTGGGCCGTAAAAACGGGTTGATCTTAGCGGCTATTTTATTCTTCATATCTGCCCTTGGATCTTCCTATCCCGAATTGTTCTTCCGCCCATTCGGCGAAGGCGATTACACTTTTTACTGGCATTTCATCATCTACCGAATTATCGGCGGAATCGGTGTGGGACTGGCATCAATGCTCTCTCCCATGTATATTGCCGAAATTTCTCCGGCCAACACCCGCGGTAAGCTTGTCTCATTCAACCAGTTTGCCATCATTTTCGGTATGTTGGTCGTGTATTTTGTAAATTATGCTATTGCCAGTCAAGGTGACGATAGCTGGTTGAACAATATCGGCTGGCGATACATGTTTGCATCGGAAATGATCCCGGCAGGCTTGTTCCTGTTCTTGCTGTTGTTCGTTCCGGAAACACCTCGCTACATGGCCTTAAAAGGCAATGATGAGAAAGCGCTACGTGTTTTGCAAAAAATAAATGGTCCGGAGCTAGGGTCTAAAGTTTTGGAGGAAATCAAACTTACATTGACAACAACGTCGGGAAAACTGTTCTCCTTTGGCTTTTTAATTGTCGTCATTGGCATCCTACTTTCAGCTTTCCAACAATTTGTTGGAATCAATGTGGTGCTGTATTATGCTCCAGAAATCTTCAAGAACATGGGTTCGGGTACCGATACGGCCCTGTTGCAGACAATCATCGTAGGAATCATCAACCTGTCGTTTACGGTAGTGGCGATAATGACTGTCGATAAATTCGGAAGAAAGCCTTTGATGATTATTGGTGCTGTCGGAATGGCCTTCTTCATGTTTGCACTCGGCTTCTCCTTCTTCTTCCAACAAATCGGAATTGGTGCTTTAATCTTCATGTTGGGTTATGTCGCTTGTTTTGCCGTAAGTTGGGGCCCCGTAGTTTGGGTTCTGTTGGCTGAAATCTTCCCGAATCGCATTCGCGGACGTGCCATGGCGGTGGCGGTGGCGGCTCAATGGATTTCAAATTACCTGGTTTCATGGACTTTCCCAATGATGAACAAAAGCAGTTTCCTGGTAAATAACTTCCACAACGGATTTGCTTATTGGATTTATGGCATCATGGGAATTCTGGCTGCCCTGTTCATGTGGAAATTCGTTCCTGAGACAAAAGGTAAAACACTGGAAGAAATGCAACACCTTTGGGAAAAAAAATAATCATTGAGTAACAACTGAAGTTAGTCGATATAATCAACTAACAATAACGATCCGCCAGTCGGATGAATAATAAAAGAGGGGCTTTAAAGCCCCTCTTTTATTATTTGGCAGGTTCCCAGGCGCATCGCACCGGAGAAACAATCTTTCCTTCTTTCTTGAGTTGATTCATTGCTTTATCAACTTCTTTCCGGTCTAAACCGGTTGCAGTTACAATTTCACCGGCTTTAACCGGTTTTCCGGCAGCAACCATGGCTGCCAAAACCTTTTCTGCACTCATTTCAGCCCATTGAAAATTAGAAACGGCTCTCAACAACTTTCCAGTCCAAAACCTTGAAGAAGTCTTCAATATATTTTGGGCGGGCATTTTGCTTGTCCAGGTAATAAGCGTGCTCCCAAACATCGCAGGTCATCAGCGGAGTCAAACCGTCGGTCATTGGGTTCGCTGCATTTCCGGTTTGTACAATGCTTAGTTTCCCTTCAGCATCTTTCACTAACCATGCCCAACCTGATCCGAACAAAGTAGCTGCAGCCTTGCTAAAAGCTTCTTTAAAAGCATCAAATGATCCAAAAGAAGCCTCGACAGCTGCCTTTAAGTCGCCGCTTGGTTCTGTTGCAGGAGTAGCTGAAAACTGGAAGAAATAGAAGGTGTGGTTCCAAACCTGAGCACCATTATTGAAAATTCCACCCGCCGATTTTTTAACAATCGTTTCCAGATCTGCGTTTTCAAACTCAGTTCCGGGAACAAGTCCATTCAGGTTATTCACATAAGCCTGGTGGTGTTTGCCATAATGAAAATCCAATGTTTTTTCACTAATGTATGGCTCCAATGCGTTTTTGGCGTAGGGTAACGCCGGTAATTCAAATGACATAATTCAACATTTAAAAGTTAAACGATTCTCTTGTTTTTTGAATCGTTAAACATGAAGTTCGTTTAAATGTTTGAGAAATTATGCTCGATTAAAGCAATTTAAAGTGATTCCAAATAAAAGGAAACAATTACTGGGAGGCAACTATCATAAGATCAATTCCGTAATTAACCGAATAAAAAATCAAATACCTACTAACAGAGTTTCACCACCACCCGTCCCCGACTTTTTTTAGTTAACATGAGTTGTATATAACCGTCCAAACCTTCAAGATCGGTTTCGTGAATTAATTGCTCGCTAAAATCAATCTTCCACTCACAGGCCAACAGATTCCAGATTTCCTGACGCAACGGCATCGGACAATTTTGTGAATCGACCCCCAACAGGCTAACACCTTTCAATATGAAGGGATACACTGTCATGCTCAAATCTCCCGAACCAATATTACCGCAGCTCGCAACATTCCCCATCGGGCTACAGCCTTTAAGCAGCGTCGTCAGTGTATTGCCGCCAACGACATCAATAGCGCCCCCCCACAATGTCTTTAACATCGGTCGTCCCGATTGGTCGTCCGTTGTTTCCTTATTCACTTGCGATGAGGCTCCAAGGCTATTCATTTCGTCTTCGGTCATTCCCTCCGAACTGGCTGCAATTACTTCGAAATTCAATTTTTTCAGAATCCGGCAAGCAATACTCCCCACTCCGCCTAATGCACCGGTAACAACGACCGGCCCCATTTCCGGCGTCTGACCGTTTTTTAATAACCGGTAAACCGACAAAGCAGCAGTAAACCCGGCTGTTCCGTGAATCATCGCTTCTATCGCCGTTAAACCACCCGGCAAAGGAACAACCCACGCCCCCGGAACTTGAATGTATTCGGCAAAGCCTCCCGGATGATTCATTCCCAACTGATAACTGGTAACAATAACAGGGTCGCCAACATGAAACAAGCTGCTCTTACTTTTAGCCACAACACCAGTCGCATCAATCCCAGGCACATGGGGGTAGTTTCGAGTCACCCCCTTGTTACCGATGGCCGACAAGGCATCTTTATAATTTAGCGAACTGTATTCTACTTTTACTAAAACGTCTTCATCCTTTAATTCGGCGAACTCTACTTCTTCCACGTTTCCAACAAACGAACCATCCACTTCCCGAACAAGAAATGCTTTGTATTTAAAATGAGTACTCATAGCTATTATTACTAAATTTGAGACAAACTTATTGAGAATAAATCACATGCAAAAGAACGTACATTTTGTTCAAGCACGAACAATTTGTTCAGAATTGCTCATTACCAGTACTTAAGAATTACGTGTTTATGAAAAAAAGTTACTGCCCGATCGATACATTTATTAATGTCGTCAAAGGAAAGCGAAAAGCGACCACTATCTTACACCTCTACCAAGGTAAGAAAAGGTACAGCGAATTGGTCAGGCTCCTTCCTGACATCAGCGAGCGCATGTTAAGCAAGCAACTTCGGGAGTTAGAGGAAGACAAGCTGATCTGCAAGACTGTTTTTCCGGAAGTATCTCCAAAAGTAGAATATTCTCTGACCGAACTTGGCAGAACCATTCGTCCGATCTTAAAACAGATGATAAAAGGAGGAAATATATTTGAAGAATTGATCGAGTCTGAAGAATCCCCTGAATCTTGATTTTGTCAACTTACCCGTACCGGTGAATCATCTGATTGTTTTATGCCCCAAAGCTTAGCTGACCATTCCTATAGGAAAGAAAAATTTCATTCCCCAATTGTTCAATAATTAACTGGAAATCGCAAGGCAGTGCCGGATGCAGAGTTGGAAACCACTTCTTTTGCGTTTGATCAACCAAAATAAACAAAGCATGTTCTGAACCAGCTGCACAAAAATACTCAAAACCACCAGAGTACACGGGAACCCGAAAGCCGGAATTCAGGCCTTCAAAAAATCCCCTGATGTTTTTTGTTGGAACTCCGATCTCACTAATTTCGAGCAACGAATATGCTGAGAAGGGACTATCTGATAAAATATTCAGATTTTGGCGAGCTATAAATTCAACAATATTCCCGTCGGCATCATAAAAATAAAGTGCATTGGCATTCCATCCTTCAAAACGAACGATATCTGAATCTCCGTCTTTCAAAACTGCTATTGCGGGATTTAGCCACTGCCTGGCTTCCATGATTAGGTTGGAGGGAATATTAATGGCGAAATGGCAAATAGTGCGCTCTTCACGCACTTTAAAAGTGATAAGCGATTGTCCAATAGCACATGTGAACGAATCTGACTGCTCATCGATTAAAGGTAATAGAAGCAAACCGGTATAAAATCGCTTTTGCTCATCCAAACGATTGGTAAATAATGTCAACAATTTAAACCGGAACCCTTCCATCTTACATAATATTTCAGATTAGTGTAAGAAAAACCCCGAAGCCACTGCTTCGGGGAAAAAAACCAAAAATCAACTAACCTTTAAATCGTTTAGCGACTTCATCCCAATTGATCACTTTGAAAAATGATGCAATGTAGTCAGGACGTCTGTTCTGATAATTCAAATAGTATGCATGTTCCCAGACATCGATGCCAAGGATTGGAGTCCCCTGAACATCTGCTACATCCATTAAAGGATTGTCCTGATTCGGTGTAGATGAAACCACCAAACTATCACCCTGTTTTACCAGCCAAGCCCAACCCGAACCGAAACGGGTAGCGGCAGCTTTGGTAAAAGCTTCTTTAAAATTATCGTATGATCCAAATGAATCGTTAATTGCGTCTAATAACTTACCTTCCGGGCCTTCAGCAGTACATGAACCCATCACACTCCAAAAAAGGCAGTGGTTGTAAAATCCACCTCCGTTGTTACGAACGGCAACAGGAAGTTTCGAAATTCCGGGCATCAATTCTTCGATTGATTTGCCTTCCATTTCTGTTCCCTGAACAGCTGCATTCAGGTTTGCTGTGTAAGCACCGTGGTGCTTAGTATAATGAATCTCCATTGTACGAGCATCAATGTAAGGCTCCAGAGAATCGTAATCGTATCCTAATCTAGGTAATTCGAATGACATATATTTATTCCTTTAAATGAGTTAATCTGATCTTTGGCTTTTCAAATACCGGATATTTAAATCCTTTTATGCAAATCTATAAACTATCTAGACTCATTCCAAATAAAAACCCACCTTTTTCTATTGATAAAATCTATCTCCAATTGTATATCCCAATTTAATCTTTGTATCCAGCGTTTTAGGCGGCGCTAATTTTTTACTTACTTTGCCCAAAAATTTCGTGAACAGGAAAATTCTCCATCTCGCTATTCCCAATATCATCAGTAATGTTACAATTCCTCTGCTCGGCTTAGTTGATATGGCCCTAATGGGACATCTGGACTCTGAGGTCTATATTGGCGCTGTTTCATTGGGTACAGTGATCTTCAATTTTATCTATTGGGGATTCAGCTTTTTGCGCATGAGTACCAGTGGCTTTACGGCTCAAAGCTATGGTGAGGGCAATCAGCAAGATACATTTAATTTTTTGGCTCGTTCACTGATGATCTCAACATTGATTAGCGCGCTAATTGTACTTTTTCAGGTCCCCATCGAGTCGATCAGTTTTAAGGCGATCAACGGCAGTGCTGAAGTTGAAAGTCTAGCGCGCGAATATTTCCGCATCAGAATCTGGGCGGCACCGGCAACACTTGGTCTATATGCACTAAACGGCTGGTTTTTGGGTATGCAGAACGCCCGCTACGTGATGATTACGTCTATCCTTGCCAATGTTTTCAACCTCTTGTTCAGCTTCTTTTTTGTCTACGTCCTGCACATGAATTCAGCCGGAGTCGCATTGGGGACCGTAATTGCACAGTACATGGGTATTTTCACAGGCTTGTTCCTACTTTGGAAGAAATACAAATACCTGCTTCAATTTCGCGATAAAAAAGCAATTTTTGATATTCCGGCGATGAAGAATTTCTTCCGTGTAAATTCCGATATTTTCGTCCGCACCTTTTGTGTGATTTTTGTATTTACCTTTTTCACTTCAAAATCGGCCAGCATGAATGACCACATTCTGGCTGTTAACTCGATATTGATTCAATTTTTACTCCTTTTTTCCTTCTTTATTGATGGTTTTGCCTTTGCCGGCGAAGCTTTGGCCGGAAAATACAAGGGAGAACAAAACAGAGATTTATTTAATAAACTGACCCGACGGCTTTTTATTTGGGGAGTTGGCCTGGCACTGATTTTCAGTTTCCTTTTTCTGGTAGGGAACAAATTCATCATTGGACTCCTGACGAACCAGGAAAGTCTGTACGAAACAGCCAGCCAATTCATGTTTTGGGTGATTTTGACGCCACTGGTTACATTCAGCTCGTTTGTTTGGGATGGCATCTACATTGGCGTCACAGCCTCCAAAGAAATGCGCAACAGCATGCTTGCTGCGACCTTGCTGGTCTTTGCACCCAGCTTCTTTTTCCTGCAAAATATTCTGGGGAACCACGCACTTTGGTTAGCCATGATGCTTTTTATGCTGGCACGAGGCGTATTTCAAACCATCCTTTTCCCAAAGGTATTGGCAAGGAGTTTTCGCTGAAATCGGGAAATAAAATACGGATCAAAACCCTGCTAATACTTGAAACTGCTGCCTCCCAAAAACTCCCGGATTACGGATGTTGGTGGAATCTCCAGGTCGTCGATGTGATGAAAGTAACTGAAGAACTTCAGCAACCGGTTGGCTTCACAATGCTCGTCACAAACCTCCGGCACGGCTTTCAACAGTGGCTCAACATATTTTTTGAGAACTGCCAGTTCGTATATCAATGCCGAATTAAACATGACATCCGCGTTCTCCTGGTAGGGAAAAATATTCTTTTCCTCTCCGGTTCGAACACTCGGCCAACGTTTGATCGTGTCAACTGCCGAGTAACCGCGATATTTGCTGTCGCGAATCATTCTCCGGATTAGCCGGTTGTCGGTTGTTGAAATATGGTTGTGGTCGTCCAGCGAAATTTGAGTTAAAGCAGAAAGAAAAATTCTGAAACTCCGTCCATTCTGCACGTGTGGCAGCAGCCCCGGATTCATGCCATGGATTCCCTCAACAATGAGAATATGCCCCTCGCCCAACTGTAACTTCTCACCCGATGGTTCGCGTCGTCCCAATACAAAGTTAAAACCAGGCAACTCGACTTCCTCTCCATTGAACAACTGTAGCAACTGCTGGTTGAAAAACTCAACATCAATCGCTTCCAGCGCTTCAAAATCATAGTTTCCATGAATATCCAGCGGTGTTTTCTCCCGGTCAACAAAATAATCGTCGAGTGAAATTAAATGCGGCGTAATACCATTTACAGCCATCTGCACGGCCAAACGTTTACTGAAGGTTGTTTTACCGGAAGCCGACGGACCGGCAACCAGTACCACTTTAACGTGGTCTTTACGCTCATCAATCATATTCGCGATTTCAGCAACCTTTTTCTCGTGCAATGCTTCCGAGACCTTGATGATATCGCCTCCCCGGCCCCATTCAATGTACTCATTCAACATTCCCAAATTAGGAACATTCATCAACTCAGCCCGCTTTTTATGCTCCTTGAAAATGTCAAACAATTTCTCCTGATGCTCCACCTCGTTTAACTCCCGAAAATTATCGGGTTTGGGAACCTGCAGTAGGATCCCGTCAAAATAAGGCACCAAATCGAAAGACGTCAGGTAGCCGGTGGATGGCACATGATGCCCGTAGAAATAATTACAATAGCCATTCAGAAAATAGAGAAAAGAAAACATCATGCCCTGCTGACCGAAAAGTTTAGCCTTCTCTTCCAGGCCTTGCCGAACCAATTCATCAACCGCATCAGGTGTCAAAAGGCCTTTCTTTTCAAACGGCAGATCCTTTTTCACCCAAGACTCCATTTCATTTTTCAATTCCCAGATATCCGAATCAGTAACGGCACGTTCCAGACCAACTAATTCGCAATAATATCCCTGGCTGATCCCATTCAAAACTCTCAATTTCACTTGCGGAAAAGCTTCCCGAACGGCAACATAGAGTAGAAAAACAAGGGAATGAACGTACAACCGGCGTCCGTCAATATGCGTGTAATCGATAAATTCAACCTTCTTCGACTTGACAACTGAAAATGACAGCTCTTTGACTTTATTATTCACCAAAGCTCCGCAAATAGGATTGTCCAATTTGATGCCAAGATCGTCGCTAATTTCTTCGAGGGTTATTCCCAGCGGATAAGCTTTTACTGTATTTGTATTCTCACAGTAAATATCGATTGTTCTCGCGCTCATGTTTCTGAATTCATTCCTTGCGATCCGGTTAATCGTTATATTTTTCCCGGTCCAAGGCTGTTAGATTACTATAAATCTAACTCTTTTTTCAGAAACTCAGCAGTGTATGACGAATGGTTTGCAACAATTTCTTCCGGTGTTCCGGTTCCCAAAATCAAGCCACCACCGCGACCACCTTCAGGTCCCAAATCGATGATATGATCAGCCACTTTAATCACATCGAGATTGTGCTCAATAACGATGACCGTATTCCCACGTTCCACCAATTTATAAAGCACACCCAACAGGACACGGATATCCTCAAAGTGCAAGCCGGTAGTCGGTTCATCCAGGATATACATGGTTTGTCCGGTATCTTTTTTAGCCAGTTCGGTGGCCAGTTTCACTCGTTGCGATTCGCCACCCGACAAGGTTGTCGACGACTGTCCAAGCGTGATGTACCCCAATCCGACTTCCTGCAAAGTTTTTAGTTTATGAGCGATAGACGGCAAGCTTTCGAAAAACTCAACACCCTGGTTCATCGTCATATTCAACACATCGCTAATTGATTTGCCTTTGTAACGAACTTCCAGCGTTTCGCGGTTGTAGCGCTTGCCATTACAGGCATCGCAATGCACATACACATCGGGCAGGAAGTTCATTTCAATCAACTTCAAACCACCCCCCTGACATTCTTCGCAACGGCCACCTTTTACATTGAACGAGAAACGCCCGGGCTTGTACCCGCGAATTTTAGCCTCGGGCAGCTGCGCAAACAAAGCCCGGATATCGGAGAATACACCGGTGTAGGTAACCGGATTGGAACGTGGTGTCCGTCCCAATGGCGACTGGTCAACCTGCACCACTTTATCGATGTTTTTCAGTCCTTCAATTTTATCGTAAGGAAGCGGATCTTTCAGCGAGTTGAAAAAATGCTGACTTAAAACAGGTTGCAACGTACCGTTGATCAAACTCGATTTTCCACTACCCGACACACCAGTCACACAGATCATTTTTCCCAGAGGAAATTCTGCATCGACATTTTTCAGGTTATTGCCGCGGCAGCCGAGCAATTTCAGGCTTTTGCCATTTCCTTTCCGGCGCTTTTCAGGAACAACAATCCGGTGCTCCCCTTTCAGGTATTTTGACGTCAGCGTATCTGCATCAATCACTTCCTGCGGAGTTCCGGCAGCCACCACTTCGCCTCCGTGACGCCCGGCAAACGGGCCCATGTCGACCAGGTAATCAGCCGACAGCATCATGTCTTTATCGTGCTCCACAACAATCACCGAGTTTCCGGTATCGCGCAGTTTTTCGAGCGAATTGATCAATCGCAGGTTGTCACGTTGGTGCAATCCGATACTCGGCTCATCCAAAATGTAAAGGACGTTAACCAGCTGAGAGCCGATTTGCGTTGCCAGCCGAATCCGCTGCGATTCGCCGCCCGACAAAGTTCCCGAAGAACGATCGAGCGACAGGTACTCCAAGCCAACATCGAGCAGGAAGCTCAGGCGGGTACGAATCTCTTTGATTACCTCCGTTCCAATCTTTTGCTGACGACTCGTAATGCGATCTTCCAAACCCAGAAACCAGGTGCTGAGCTCGGCAATATCCATTCTGGCCAGTTCCGAGATATTCTTGTTATCAATTTTGAAATACAGAGATTCCTTTTTCAAACGAAGACCATCGCATTCGGGACAGGCTTTTTCCCGCACAAACTGGTTTGCCCACTTCTGTGCCGTCTTCGACGGATTATCGTCCCGCTGGCTGTCGATATATTTTACAATTCCCTCGTAGGTCATCATGTAGTTGACTGATGTACCCAAGGGTGAATTTTTCAACTGAATCCGTTCATTGGTTCCGTAAAGGATGGTATTCATCGCCTCTTCCGAAATATCCTTCACCGGTGTTTGCAGTGTAAAGCCGTACTTTTCGCCTAAGGCTTCAATCTGCCAAAAAATCAATGTATTTTTCTTCGCCCCCAGCGGTGCAATTCCTCCCTTAGCAATGCTCAGTTCCGGATTAGGAATAATCTTTTCCTGATCGATCTCAGCGATGCGCCCCAATCCGTTACATTTGGGACAAGCACCCTGCGGCGAATTAAACGAAAAGTTATGCGGAGCAGGCTCATTATACGAAATGCCCGTTGTTGGACACATCAACTGGCGGCTGTAAAATTTCAGATCATCCGAATCATTGTCCATGATCAGGCTAACACCATGACCGTGCTTCATAGCCGTTTGTACCGATTGTTTCAACCGCTTGTTGCTGCTTTCGTCTACATTCAGGCGATCGATCACCACCTCGATAAAGTGATTTTTATAGCGGTCGACTCGCATGTTGGGTTGCATTTCAACCACTTCGCCGTCTACCCGGGCGTACAAAAAGCCCTTTTTGCGGGTCGACTCGAACAACTCGCGGTAGTGTCCCTTCCGACCACGCACCAGCGGAGCCATAATCAGGATTCGCTTACCGGCAAATTGCTCATGAATCAAGGTCAGAATTTGTTCATCGGTATATTTCACCATTCGCTCACCGGTCTCGTACGAGAAAGCCTCCCCGGCGCGGGCATAGAGCAAACGCAGGAAGTCGTAGATTTCGGTTACCGTCCCGACTGATGAGCGAGGGTTTTTGTTGGTTGTCTTCTGCTCGATGGAAATCACCGGACTCAGCCCCGTAATCTTATCCACATCGGGGCGTTCCATATTGCCCAGAAACGAGCGGGCATAAGCCGAAAACGTTTCGATGTAACGCCGCTGGCCTTCGGCATAAATGGTATCGAAGGCCAAAGATGACTTTCCGCTGCCGCTTAAGCCGGTAATGACCGTGAGCTTATTGCGCGGAATTTCAACATTTATATTTTGAAGGTTATGCACACGGGCACCGTGTACAATAATCTTTTCATCCTGATCAAGCAACTCTTCGTCCAGCTGCAGATTATCATTCTCCACCATCTTAGTCATTTGTATTGGTCCGGAAGTTTTTGCCGGGAACTTTGATCACATATGTTTTTCCTCGCGAGTTCGTCAGAAAAGTTTCACGCAACCAGGGATTCAACGTCTTCAATATTTTATAATTGGTGCCATGTTCAGCAGCAAAGTCTGCAAAATCTTTCACCGGTCCGTTAATGGTGATATTCTTCACATCCCACATCGGATATATTTCGTCTTTTTTAATATCGAAACCATACTGCTTCGGATTCTCCATAATCAGTTTCAACGCGAGGATGCGGAAAACATAGCGCGATGTTTCTTCGCCAACCAGCAAGTCGTAATAGCTGCTTACTTTTTGGCGTTCGAGCTGCCGGTCGATGAATGAGCGGCCGGCGTTGTACGAAGCCGCCACCAAGGTCCAGCTGCCGAATTTCCGATAGGATTCTTTCAGGTAGTCACAGGCAGCCTGCGTTGCTTTTTCAAGGTGATAGCGTTCATCAACTTCACCATTGACTTCCAGCCCGTAGTCACCCGCGGTGCCTTTCATAAACTGCCAAAACCCGACCGCCCCCGCAGGAGAAAGGGCGCGTTGATCGAAACCACTTTCGGCCAGCGCTAGGTAAGCAAAGTCGGTCGGAACGGTGTCGGCCTCCAGAATCGGAACAATGATGGACATGAAACGAGGCGCCAATTTCAAGAAACGCAGTGTTTGCGAGTGAAAATAACTATTCACCAGCAATTCCCGATCGAGACTTTCGCGCACATCGTTGTACTCCAGGGGAACCTCTTCATCCATAAACTTCAGCTTCGACGGCAACTCAACCGCATGATACATCACGCGTCCCGAAGGCTCTGCTTTCCCTTCCTGTTCGGGCAAAGCCGACGATTCCAACAGATGATATCCGGCCAATAAAACAACAATCAAACCCAAGCTAACAATCGAACGTCCTATAATCTTCTTCATATCCCAACAAGCAATTTTAAATGGCAAAAATAATGGTTTTTAGGGTGGCTATCAACGAAGTTGAACTTTTAATTTTTAAGACAAGCAAAGGGAGCAGAAGTTCATGAGAGCTGAAAAACGGGAAGCATCTGCCGACCGGATTTGGCGCGATTGACCGGATTGTGGAAGGACAGACAAATGCCAATATTAACAAATAAACCAAGGCCAGGCACAACGAAAAAAAAATCCAGCCCAATCGCATTTTGTTGCATCAATTCACGTTTACCGCCCCACGTCAGCTTTCCGATTCTTCCTGAACCAAACGCTCCATGACCGGCATAAATCGTCCTTCAATATCGGTTTTCAAATGGCCAACAGTGCGAAAACCATAACTCAGATAAAAGGCTTCTGAGTTTGGATCGGCATCCAGAACGACCCGTTCGAAACCGGCTTCCTGCACCTGCATCATAAAATCGCTGAGTAGGTAGTTGCCATAGCCGCGACCAATAAACTCAGGTTCGATAAACAGATTGTCGAGCTTGGCAGTAGCCGCATCAATTGGGCGGTAAGTGTAGTAACCGACCAGCTGATCGTCGACCAGCAGTTTATAAGCGGAGCTGTATTCCAGGTAATCAGAAGTAATTTTTAGCTCTTCGCGCCACGCCTCCATTTGTTCGGGGCTGTACTTCCAGTAAGCTTTCGACCGGAACGTGAGCTCAGTCAGTAACTGAGCATCGGCGGCATGTACTCTTTCAATTATTAGATTCATGCTTAAAGTTATCAATCATAATCGAAATTTCAAACGGGTAAAGAATTGAGAAAGATCAATTTATTGTCTTCAAATTTAGTTTCTTATGACGAGCACGCTCTGCTCTGTATTTTACGCTTTGAAAATTTGTCAGATTTGAAAACTGCCAACTAAGAAACGCCACTCTTCAAACAAATGACCAGCCAAACATATGATCATTTTTAGAGGTATTTCGACTAAAATGTGGTAATTTTATTAGGCTGTTACCATTGACCAATGTAAATGAGAAGTTCTCTCTGAATAATAGCTCATTGTTGAGCTACTATTTTTGCGCCTTTTGCTGAATTGAGAATTATTTTTTTACCCGAGTCCCGAAAATGAAAAACCTGAAATCAACTATTTGGGGGATCATTATTCTGTTACTGCTTACCCTTCAAATTTCCTCCTTAACTGCCCAAACAACCGGAACCGAAGTTGATCCAAAGATCCTAGAGTTAATTGCAGAAGTTCCTGCAAACGATGAATACATCAAAGCAGGTGCGATCATTCTATTAAATGAAGTATGTATATCTGTGGATGACAATGATTTTTACCAACATTCAACACATGTATGTGGCAAAATTTTGAGTGAAAAGGCAAGAACCGATTATAGTCACATCACGTTATCGTATAATTCTCACTTCGAAAATCTTTCACTCGACTTTGCACGAACGATAAAAGGAGACGGAACTATTGTTGAAGTTTCGAAAGAAGCAATTCAAGTAAAAACAGGACAGCTAACAGGTAGCGGGAAAGAAAGTACCGACCAACGCATTCTCTCCTTTATATTCTCTTCATTAAAAACGGGAGATGTATTTGAATATCAAGTCACCTATAACCAAAAATCCCCGAGAATACCAAGCAAATGGTATGGGCAATTCTGTTTTAATCATATACTTAGCACCCCTCTCTCATCATTAAAAACAATAAGGATAGACCCAGTCTACCTTTCCCGGATTCAACTACAATTGCCTCGGAAATCAAATTTCACACACAACTTGCATCATATTAAACTGAAGCCCAAAATCGTCAAAATTGCCGGCCATAAAGTTTATAGCTGGGAATCAAGAAATCTTCCGGCCATCCCGATTGAAGAATTTATGCCTCCGATTTTAGATGTATTACCATCCATCTATTTGACATCAGTCAGCGATTGGAGTGAAATAGACCAGTGGGCAAGCATGAATATTTTCCCTCAAACTGACCTTACAACAGAAATACAAACACTGGCTGACACGTTAACTAGAAATGCCATTGACGACGACGAGAAAATCGCGAAACTGTACCAATATGTCCAATTAGAAATTGATTACGTTGAAGTCGATTTCGGTCGTGGTGGTTATTTTCCACAGTATGCCAATCGAACACTACGGAACCAATACGGTGATTGTAAAGATAAGGCGACACTCCTCATCTCCATGTTGAGCGCCATCGGTATTCGATCATTTCCCGCACTGATCAATCCAGTCAGAGACATTGATATGCAGAATCCTTCGCCGAGTCAATTCAGCCACGTGATCGTTTTTATCCCTCGTGAAGACAAGTCGTTCTGGCTGGATCCGACATCCAATGTTACACCATTCCCAAAGCTATTTTTTCAAGACACTGATAAATGGGCTTTCGTCGTTGATGGACAGGGCGGTAAATTCGTAAAAACACCGAAACAAAGACCAGAGGACAACTTGGCCAAAATCGCAATAAGCCATCAGTTTTCAAACGACACAGCTCAATTAACCTTAATTATCATGATGCAAGATGCTTACAGTGAGATCTATAAATCATTTTTCAAGCCACTTTCAGACAAACAAAGAGAAGATTTAATTGCAAAAATAGTCACCTACTTTAACCCGGAGCAAAAACCTGACACTTTTGGCTACACGAACCCCAACGATCCAAACATCCCCTTGGGCTTTTACCTGAATTTCAAATCCACTAAAAAAGAAGAAACCAACGTACAGTCCTATTTGTATGAAAACAGTGCTATGACGCCTGCCACATTTTCAGTTCTTAACCTGAAAGATTTAGCATCGCCTGAAAAACGCAAATATGATTTGCTCTTCCCGGTGACTCATAAAGTAACATGCATTGAAATTTATCGCGGTCCTGATCCTGAATTTAAACCTGGTATTCTACCCAGGAATGACTCCATAAACACACCATTTATCTCTTTCTCCAAAAAATTCAAACAAGCTGAAAACATCGTTTCCGCAGAGTGGGAGTTTACCTTGAAGGAGAAATCTATCAGTCTGCAAGAATACGGCACTTTTTACAACAGTATTCATGAAGTATTGGAAAAGTTAAAGTGGACAATCCGGTTTGATCGGGAAAGAGGACGGGTTTCCACCTCGGAAAATAAAAGCAAAGATCTGCAGCTTAGTGTTATTGTGGTTAAAACAAAACAGGACGCTGACAAACTACTCCAAAAGCTCGAAAAAGGCGAGGAATTTGCCGTTTTAGCGCGGGAGGAATCCATCGGCCCTGCAACAGAAAACGGTGGCGATTTAGGCTACGTTGATCCGAACGAATTAATGCCTGAACTAACAAGCATTGCTGCAAATCTTCCGGTTGGCCAGCACAGCGGTTCAATAGAAACACCCAATGGCTATTTTATCATTCAAAAAAACGGAGAAAAAAATCCATCCGACTCAAAAATACAAAGCTCGTTTGAAACACTGCTAAAAAAAGGCCAAGATGCTCTTGAAAGCGAATTGTATTCCGATGCTATCCTTTACTTAAACGAAGCTGTAAAAGCAGATCCGGAAAATGTAGATGCTCACTATCTCCTTGGCCTTGCTTATGTCAAACAACAACCGCCCTTTGAAAGGGCCTATGAAATAAATTGCGGGGCAATTGAAAAATCAACCGCTCAATTTAAAAAGGTTATAGAAATTTGTCCGGAATATAAAGCCGAATCGGTAGATCCTTACACATCATTAGCCAGCGAATGGGTAACCATGGCTCTTGCCTATGCCTGCCGGGGCGAAACAGATTCGGTGCGCTGGGCATTTGAGCAAGGCCGGGCGGCTTGTGCCTTTTACCCCGCCATTTTGGAGGCCACCAAAAACGTAATGGCTTCATGCGATAAAAATGCCCTACTAATTACTGACGACCTTGCCCTCTTTATATGGTATCTTCAAATTGCTGAGGCCTACCGGCCGGACATCACCGCAATACAAAAAGACTTTTTGAACTTCCCATGGTATATTAAGCTATTAAAAACTAAAAATCAATTCGCCGAAAGTCCAATTCTACCGAATTTAAAAGATGAAGAGATCGACAACATGCTCCCCCTAACATGGAGGACCCGCGAATATAAGATCCCTGTTTCCGAAGACCCGATGAACATCAAGGGTGTAATCAAATGGACCTTGAAACCAACCTATATGGGCCAATACTTACTTGTAGGCGACCAAATTTTAATCCAAATCCTCGAAACAAACAAATGGAAGAAACCGGTATACACAACAGCTAAAGATAAACTGTTGAATCTCGACAACTACCTGACTTTAGAAGGCTTAATATACCGTTTGTATACGCATGAGGTTGAAGAAGAATCACCAGAGAAGACATTAGAAAATTTCCTTAGCCGATACAGTTTCGAGACGATCAACGATCCACAAACAAAATACATTCCTCTTTTAGCTGAAGTCATCCAACAATATCGTATATGCATCTATCTATTGGAAAAATATTACTATGAGCGGTTAGAATTCGAAAAACTTGTAACATTCATGGAGGCTATCGATGAAAAAATAGCACGGGAAGCTATTCCCCTCGTCAATAAAGAAATTGAATACTGGGAGCTATTGATGCTGGGAATTGCGTACTTAAAAACGAATCAAATTGACCAATCAATTGAGCTATTAAAGAAGAATGCAATTCTTAATCAGAACAAACCGGATAACCTGGAAAATTTGGGCTTTGCTTACGCTATAGCGAAAAACTATGAAGAAGCTGCTGCTACTTTTGAACGTTTAATTCAAATTGACTCCTCATCTCCTAAGGGATATAAACATTTGGGACATGCATTGTACGATCTACAACGGTACGAGGAAGCTATAGCCAACCTGGAAAAAGCCATCCAGATTAACCAGGTAGACGTGGAATCCTATTACTGCCTGGGAAGATCATACCTCAAAATGGGGAAACACGATCTGGCTATAAGCACTTCCGAAAAAGCCATCCAAATTGACCCCGACAATAGCCTTTCAGTCGGCAATCTAGGATGGATCTATTATTTGAAAGGCGATTATGAAAAAGCAATCCAATGCGACGAAAAATCTATTGAGATGGACTCAACAACTTTATATGCCAGATACAACATTGCCCATGCCTACTTTTGTCTCGGTCAATTTGAAAAAGCAAAAAGACAGTATGCAGAAGCCAGAAATTATGATCTATCACACGGGAAAGATGTTCCCCAAGCTTCAATTGACGAAATAAAAAGGTTGATCGATCAAGATTCCAGTCCTGAGCAAGCCCGACAAATACTGGCTGATGTGTTTGGCATAAAGGATGATTAGGATAATAGACCGAGTCCGGGGATCCTATTCTTTTTGTTAAACCAGATGAGGCAACGTTTCAGCAGCTCCATTTCTTCGTTCGATAGCTTGCCCCTTGACTTCATCGGTGTCTAATATTCTTAGTAAATGTTCCAATTCATTATGCTTGATGCCAGGACAAAAAGGTGAATTCCAATAGACTGACGAAGCTTACTCCCCAACCAATCCGTCAGCTGTAGCGTATTCCTTTATGACATCTCCCATGCGAGAAAAAATCGACAGCATGAGTACGCGAGCCGAAAATAAGGAACCGAAAACACGAAATAACGACCTGCAAAACAGCCAATCGAAAATTTTGTGGGGCATCATTATCGGCATTATATTGGGTACAATGCTGGGCGGATGGCTCCCCGAGTTTGCCGTCAAACTGAAAATCATCGGCGATGTTTTCTTAAATTCCTTAATCATGCTGGTCATCCCCTTGGTCATGTTGTCGTTGATTGTGGGAATTACCCAAATGGGACATTTGAAAGACCTCGGATCCATTGGCGGCAAAACAGTGATTTACTACCTGGTCACAACCTTTGTGGCCGCATTGATTGGCATTATCGCGGTGAATTTGCTAAAACCGGGAGTCGGCATTCAGCATGGTGAGGACCATCCGGATTATGTCTACACCCTCAGAGGAGAACAGAACCGGACCGTTTCCCTGCATGAAGCGGGTTGGAATAAAAGCAATTATTCCGATAAATATGTCGTGATCTTGACTGACCAACAGATCATGGGCATGATTGAATCGCAAACCGATTCTTCTCTGACGGTGAAAGTGTGGGAGGGTATTGAAGATGCTGAAAAGGTGTATATCCGAGCCGAAGATGGTACCCGCTTACCCTTTGTGCGGTTAAACGGCGAGCTGACCTCCCGGGAACCGAAAGTAGAACTGTCAGGGAGAGGAGTAGCTGTGAATTTTGGAGTCAGCGAACATTTACAAGGAAAAGAACGCGCCACGTTCGGCAATACCATTTATGAGCTGTTAGCCGGCAACAAGGAAACCGGCAAGCAGGGCATGGTCCCGTCCAACATCTTTATTGCGATGTTGCACATGGACATCTTGCCCTTGATTTTCTTCTCCTTGTTGCTGGGAGCAGCACTCTCGTCATTAGGCGATAAAGCAGCAAACGCTATCCGTTTTTTTTCCATTCTGAATGATGCGGTCATGAAGCTGGTCTATTGGATTATGATCGTTTCCCCTGTCGGGATATTCGGTCTCATTACCGCAAGAATAGGGGAAGCCGGAGGATTTTCCTTATTCATTCCCGAGTTAATTTCGCTGGGCAAATTCACACTGGTGGTTATAGTCGGCTTATCAATTCACGGCATGATTATTCTACCGGTAATATTAAAAGTAATTGGGAAACAGCATCTTCACACCTATGTGAAAGGATTAGGAACAACGTTGTTGAATGCTTTTTCCACAGCCTCGAGCACAGCCACCCTACCGTTGACCCTGGAAGGAGTCGTGAAGGAAAATAAAATTTCGAAGAAAACAGCCAGCTTTGTGCTTCCGCTGGGAGCCACCGTCAATATGGATGGAACAGCCTTGTACCAAGCAGTAGCTGCGATTTTTATTGCACAGGTTTACGGCATTCAACTGGAACCGGTCATGCAGATTATCATCTTCTTAACGGCGACGCTATCGGCCATTGGTGCTGCCGGCATTCCCGAAGCCGGACTGGTTACCATGCTGATTGTGCTGAAAGCAGTTGACTTGCCCGTAGAAGGGCTTGGGTTGCTATTGTCTATCGACTGGCTGCTCGACCGCTTCCGAACAGTCATTAACGTGTGGGGCGACTGCGTTGGTGCCGCTGTCGTGGATCACCTGGAAGCCAATCGGTAAATTACAAAACGGTGCAATTTATCATTGCTCCGCCTCAGAATACGGCTTGTCCATTTTTACCTTGCCCCACGGCTGTCGGACAATAAACCAATCAAATCCCTTTGTTCTCATCCCTGCCGGCAAAGGCCTAATCCATCGAGTGAATGCCGATCATATTGCCTTCGGTATCTGCAACCAGGCTGATGAAGCCATACTCGCCAATCGATATTTTCGAGCGAACAACCTTGCCTCCTGCCCCGGCAACGCGATCTTCCTCGACCCGACAATCGTGACTGGAAAAATAAACGATGGTGCTGTTTCGTCCGGCTTGAACACCCTCCATTTTCACCAGGGCCCCCGAAGCCCGTCCTTTTGTTTCCATGTTACCCGGAAAAGAAAGCATCTTTATCGCCGAATCATCAGCCGGGTTAACCAGTTCTGTCAATTCGGTATGGAACACGGTCTCGTAAAATACTTTGGCCCGCTGCAAGTCATCGACATAAATCTCGAACCATACCACTGGATTTTCAACTTTCATAGCTACCATATTTTTGAAAAATTAAACTTGTGTATTAAAGTTACGGCGCTTTTCAACGAGTTAAAAAAGATATTGTTCAGTGATTGGCCTTGCGCAAAAAAAAACCGACTTTCGAGAAAGCCGGCATTTTTATTAGGGAATGGGAAAAAGGACTGTCAAGTCCTCGAAACGAGGTTTTAACCCTGGTTTGTCTTCATGGCATTGAGACTTGGCAGTGTTTAATTGTTTCTGTTTTCGCTTAAACGAAAGCAAATATCATCCCACAGTTTCAATTCAAGACATGCTGTACAGCAGAGAATGAAATTGTTTTTATGTATGGCTTACTTCCACCCTCTGTTTTCACAAACGAAATGCCGTCAGAGTTCCACCTCGGGACAAAAACTCAGCTCCGCTACTCTATTTACGGCCGCAGTTAACATTCAGGTCACATCACCCCAAAGGCTCATCGCCGCTATCTTACTGATTAACTGAAATTATAAATCTGATCTATTCGACATAGAAATTATCTGTTTGACAGGTATTTCCAAGCTCACTATGTTTGCAGACGAAACAAAGTAACAAACAACTAAAATTTTTATATCATGTCACAAATTGGAAAACAAATAGTAGATTTTAAGGCTCAAGCTTTTGTAAATAACGGATTTCAGGAAGTATCGAAAGAAGATGTTGTAGGCCGTTGGTCCGTATTCTTCTTCTACCCTGCCGACTTCACGTTCGTATGTCCGACTGAGTTGGAAGACCTGGCTAACGTATACAACGAATTCAAAGCTGTAGATTGCGAAATCTTCTCTGTTTCTACCGACACTCATTTCGTTCACAAAGCATGGCACGATACTTCAGATACCATTAAAAAAATTAAATACCCGATGTTGGCTGACCCGACAGGTGTCTTGTCAAGAGGTTTTGATGTAATGATCGAAGAAGTAGGTTTGGCTGAACGCGGAACTTTCATCGTAAACCCTGCCGGCGAAATCGTAGCCTACGAAGTGGTAGCCGGAAACGTTGGTCGTAACGCCGAAGAATTGCTTCGTCGTTTGAAAGCACTTCAATTTGTAGCTGCTAACCCAGCTGAAGTTTGCCCTGCCAAATGGAAAGAAGGCGCTGCGACATTGCAACCCAGCATCGACTTGGTTGGAAAAATCTAATTGTTAAGAAATTCAATACCTACAGGGAGAATTAGCAATTGATTCTCCCTGTTTTTTTAATCAAAAAGCCATGTTAAATCAAGCATTAAAAGATCAGGTAAAAGGAGTATTTGCCGGTCTGAAAAACAATTATACATTTCAGGTTACTGTTGCCGATGCCCACGCAAACAGAGCAGACCTGTTGAGCTTACTCGAAGATGTTGCTTCGTGCTCCGACAAAATAGCTGTTCAGCAAACAGCAGGCGAAGGACTGGCCTTTTCAATCTTTAAAAATGGCGAAGAAAGTGCCTTTGTTTTTCGGGCAATCCCCAACGGGCACGAATTCACGACTCTCTTACTGGCCGTTTTAAATTTGGATGGAATTGGTAAAAACCTACCCGACGAGGCCATGACCAAACGCATCAAAGCGTTAAAAAATCCGGTTCAGCTGAAGAGCTATATTTCGCTCACCTGTACCAACTGCCCGGATGTTGTTCAGGCCTTGAATATCATTTCAATCTTCAACCCGAATATTCAACACGAGATTATTGACGGGGGAATCAACCAGGATGAGGTTGATAAGCTGAATATCCAAGCTGTCCCTACCGTTTACGCCAATGGCAAATCGTTGCACGTTGGACGCTCTACAATGGGCGAGCTCGTTGAAAAAATTGAAGTACTATCCGGGTCTAACTACGAGGTAGAAGCCGGCCCGGCAAAAACATACGATGTAATTGTTGCCGGTGGAGGCCCCGCCGGAGTGTCGGCAGCAATTTACTCAGCCCGCAAAGGTTTTTCGGTAGCGATTGTTGCTGAAAAAATCGGAGGGCAGGTTACCGAAACGCAAGGTATTGAAAACATGATCTCGGTATCGCAAACCACCGGCTCTCAATTATCGGCCAACCTGAAACAACACATCAGCGACTACGAAATTGATGTGTTGGAAAACCGCCGCGTGACCGAAGTTGAAGTGATTGACGGATTGAAAACCGTGAAAACGTCATTGGGAGAAACCCTTATTGCTCCGGCGTTGATTATTGCGACAGGTGCCGCCTGGCGCAAATTGAATGTGCCTGGAGAGAGCCAGTATATTGGTTCCGGAGTGGCTTTCTGTACTCACTGCGACGGACCTTTCTACAAAGGGAAAAAAGTTGCAGTTGTTGGCGGAGGAAACTCCGGGCTAGAAGCTGCCATTGACCTTTCATCAATCGCATCGGAAGTTACTGTTTTGGAATTTCTGGATACGCTGAAAGGAGATAAAGTATTGCAAGACAAACTGGCTACGCTGCCGAATGTGACAGTGATTACCAATGCCCAAACATTAGAAGTGGTTGGCGATGGCGCAAAAGTTACAGCATTGACTTTTAAACACCGCGCAAATGGCGAAGAGGAGCAGTTGCAGCTGGACGGTGTATTTGTTCAGATTGGCTTGACGGCCAACAGCGATGTTTTTGCCAATGTGGTTGACCGCAACCGGGCTGGCGAAATCATCATCGATGCACATTGTCGCACCAAACAAGCCGGCATTTATGCTGCAGGCGATGTTTCGGAAGTACCGTACAAGCAAATTGTAATTGCGATGGGCGAAGGCTCAAAAGCCGCGCTATCAGCATTCGACGATAATATTAAAGGCCTGCAGCTCGGGGTTGTTTCCGAAGCTGTCGCGGCCGGTTAGTCCTGAAAATAGCTATCAGTTTACAGAGAAAAGAAAACAGGGTGTTTGCGACGGCAAGCACCTTTTTTTGTTTCAGTTCGCATGGTTTGATTAACCGGAAGTCGATCGCAATCAACTTTCCAAAAACAGCTCCAATACGTTCGGAATCTTTAAAACGAATAACTAATTCCGGTATAAAATCCGAATGCGTGTGGTTTATAGCTCACTTCAGAGTTACCGCTAAGCGATTCCAGGTAATATCGCATTTGTGGCTCAAATCGCAATTGTAAATTAGGCGTAAGTTGATAGCCCATTCCAACACCAAAACTGGATGAAAGAGAAAGTGAATTCATGTCGGACGTTTTGCCGACTCTGGAACGGGAATCTCCACTGGTCATATAAGCCGAGTTGCCAACCAGAAAGCCGGTATTAACGCCAGCCATCAGTTGCACACCAAACTTACGGTCGACTAACTGATAGCGAACAAAAAAAGGAACTTCAATATAATCAAAGACCTGATCAAAATCGGACGTCGTCATCAAAACTTCCGGAGTTGCAGAAGCCAGGGTATTTTCAACATTACCTGCAACCAGAGCGTTATCCGGCAAGGCATCTAAAACAATTTTTCCGGCTGGCGACTTTACGACAACCGCTTCCCCGTCAGTTGTTGCCGTAGTGAAATAACGCGGGCCGGCATCGTTACTTGCATCCCCAAAGGAAAAGGCTACTTCCCTGCTGTTACTGGTCAAGTTGTTAGTCGAGCCTTGTTCCACCCGGCTGTAATTAATCCCCGACTGGAAACTCCATTTCCTCTGAGTCTTAACCGCGACTGTCAACCCACCGCCTAAATTCACATTCCGGTCATTACTCGAAGCATTCATGTTTTGCGCATACTGATCGCTATGGCTACTGGAATTTACAGCCAAAACAGGACTCACCATTGCACCAATACTCCAGTCTAATTCCGATGATTTGTTTTCTTTATCAAGCAAAGCCGACTGGTTCTGCTCAATGATCAGACGATCAAGTTCACTTAAAACATTGCTTTTCATATTGTCTAAACGCCCCGAGCCCGGGCCATTCACAGCAAGTTGAGCACGGTGGTTCTCCAACAGTGAATAGTCATCTGACAAGCCGGGTGAAGTCATATCGACTAAAAGCTTAGACTCAGATAAAGCCATCACATTATTGAGGGTTGAGACTTCGGTTGTATTCGCCCCCGACACTAAGGGTTCAATTGTCTTAGTTGCTGATTCAACCACTTGTTTATCCTTGTCAACGATGGGTTTTATTTGTTCATTCACTTCAGTTGCGAGCGTTTTCTCCGGAGAGCTCTCCGGATTGCCGTTTTGGGGAATTTCCTTTTGCTTTGCGATGGTCGTGTTTACCTTTAAGGAAGAATTATTATTCTGCAATTCCCGTCCTAATAGAAAGGCCAATAAAAGCGACGCCGCTACAGCGGTGAACCTGATCCAAAGCACTCTTTTTTTGCGCTTGGCTGCGGCTTGCTTTTCGACGATTCCGTCCCAAACATAAGCAGGGGGTTTTAATTCAAAACCCTCAAGGTTTGAGCGAAACAACTCATCTATTTGCTTATCTTCCTTTATCATGCCGTGTAATTTTCTACATCAAACAACTCACTCTTAATTCGATTTTTCAGAATCAACCGGGCACGAGCCAGATTTGATTTTGAAGTTCCTTCGGAAATATTCAGGTCTTTTGCAATTTCCTTGTGGTTCATCGACTCAAAAACATATAAGTTAAAAACCATACGATAACGTGGCGGCAACTCCTGAATGAGCTTCATCAAGTCGTTGGTCGACCATTCACTCTCTGTTATTTCCTCTTCTTCCGCACTGTCATACTTCTCAATATCATCAACCGGATACATGTGGTGCTGCTTTCTGAATTTCTCCAATGAGACATTCACCATAATCCTCCGAACCCATCCCTCGAAAGACCCCTGATGTTTAAAGGTGTCAATCTTCTGAAAAACCTTTATGAACCCTTCCTGCAGATTGTCTTCCGCCTCTGTCTGATCTTTGGAATAGCGCAGGCACACGCCGAACATTTTGGGCGCAAAAAGTCCATACAAGTGTGCTTGCGCACTTGCTTTGCCTGCAGCACAATCCTTTATCAATAAAGCCAGGTCGTTCAAATCCGATTCTTTAGATACCTTCTTAAATTAAACAATTCTGCCTAAATATTCCGGTTACAATTCATTATACCGTCCAGTAGATGCATAATAGCTCACTCGGGTTGCGTCGAATGACAAAAATGATTCCATTTTCCTCAAAAAAAACAGCCCGATTAGGGCTGTTTTTTTATACGCTATATTCATTCGGTTCTGCTACTTAAACAAATGGTAAGTCACTCCTATTGTAAAAGCAAGATTCACTTTATCGTAAGTTTCCTTAAAAGTGCCAATATTCTCGTATTCAATTTCTTTATAGGCACCTTGGTAAGCTGTGTAGAGCATACCCAAATCCAGATCGAATTTTTCATTCACTTTGAACATTGCTCCAAAACCAACCGAATTAGCATCCAAACTATAATTAATATCGGATTGAAAACCACGCCCCACACCTGTTTTTGTATGCATATATCCGGCACTAATGGTTGTGAAATCTGAAATTTGGAATTCCATCCCTAAAGCCAATTCATACAGGTTATTATCAACACTTTCTTCTTTTCCATCCCAGTTTGCATCTTTGTCAAAGTAGTTTGAATAGGAAGCTGACACTTTCAAGTTATCGAATAATTGATAATCCACACCTGCACCCAAAATTGCGGGAATGTCATTACGGAATTTTTCACCGTGGGGAAACATGCCGGTACCATCGACTTCTGTTTCGTTGGTCATCTCCAATTTGGTTCGGAACTCGTACCGAATACCAATGTTTAGGCCTTCAGAAGGATGAAGATCCAAACCTAAAATAGGAGTAATCCCTTTGCCCTTTTGTTTTACATCAACTTCTTGATCTGAAGTAGCAGCAGCATAGGCTGGTTGCCCAACTGCTGTAAAAAAATCGCTTGCCAACATAAAACCGCCGCTGGGGTTCACCAACGGGTGCTGCGGATTGATCATGACATTTGTGATGTGGCCATCATAGGTATTGACCGCACTAATGTAACGCAAACCACCAGCAACAGAAATGATGTCGCTTAACTCATAAGTCGCGTTGAACTGAAATCCCAAAAAGACCGAGCGTCCCTTGAAATACAGGTCGGCTGAATAACTTGAGGTTGGAACTCCCATGGCTGTCACCAAAGCAGGAATCTGAGCAATGGGGACTTCGAATGAGGGCAAGCCGGTTTTATATTCGGCTGATCCACCTCCTGAATTAATTCCGAACCCAAAAGACAACGCCAATTTATCCTTCTTGTAAACAGCAAAACCAGAAGGAAAAACGGGAATCGTCAAGCCACCCTCGAAGCTTGATTGGTTCAGCAAAGGAAAACTGTTTTCAATGGTCCGGGTTTGAAACAGGCTTTGATTATTCAAAGCGAAATGAAACCCATTCTCCATACTGGTTAAACCCGCTGGATTAAAATAAACCCCATCAATCTGGGTAGATGCATTCCGGGACAACATCCGGATATACTGCGCACTTTGATTGGCATTCGTTAAAATGCCACCGGCAAAAGCCGACCCAAAAGTGAGCAAAAAGATGAGACATAGTAAATTAACTCTTTTCATAAAAATATTGTTAGTAAGGGCGGCAAAAGTATCATTTTTTACTAATGATCAAAACAAATATGTTGCAGATCAGCTCCTTGAGAATATTCAAACAATGAAGTCATTTATTCTATAATTTACATGCGACCCAAAAAAGCCCGACTTTGCAGCCGGGCTTGAATTTATCGCTTAAACAATATTCTTACAAGTGGATCACCTCATCGTAAGCAGCAGCTGCCGCTTCCATGATGGCCTCGCTCATAGTCGGGTGCGGGTGAATTGACTTGATCAATTCGTGTCCGGTAATTTCCAGACGCTTTGCAACAACCAACTCTGCAATCATTTCAGTTACGTTTCCACCAATCATGTGAGCGCCTAACAGTTCGCCGTATTTCGCATCGAAAATCAATTTTACGAAACCATCTTTTTGACCGGCAGCACTTGCTTTACCGCTGGCAGAAAATGGGAATTTACCCACTTTCACATCATAACCGGCTTCTTTGGCCTTTTTCTCGGTCATACCAACAGACGAAACTTCAGGCAATGTGTAAGTACATCCAGGGATGTTACCATAATCAACGGGATGTGGATTTTGCCCGGCAATCTTCTCAACACAAGTGATTCCTTCTGCAGACGCAACGTGAGCTAAAGCTGGCCCGTGTACAATGTCACCGATTGCATAAACACCTTCAACATTGGTCCGGTAATAATCATCAACAATAATTTTTCCTTTATCTGTTTTAACACCGAGTTCTTCCAAACCAATGCCTTCGATATTCGTAGCTACGCCAACAGCTGATAAAACAATCTCAGCTTCCAATTCTTCAACACCTTTTTTGGTTTTAACTTTTACCTTGCAAAGGTCACCATTAGTATCAACCGATTCAACTGAAGAATCAACCATCACCTTCATTTTCGATTTCTTAAATGAACGCTCCAGTGTTTTTGAAACTTCTTCGTCTTCATTTGGAACCACATTGGGCAAAAACTCTACCAAAGTCACTTCAGTACCAATTGACTGGTAGAAATAAGCAAACTCGCTACCAATCGCTCCTGACCCAACAACAACCATTGATTTAGGCTGTTTTGGCAGGGTCATTGCCTGGCGGTATCCAATAATTTTCTTCCCGTCTTGTGGCAAGTTGGGCAATTCTTTCGAACGCGCGCCGGTAGCCAAAATAATATGTTTTGCTGAAACGGTCGTTTTCTTTCCGTCGGCGTCGGTTACTTCAACCGAACCTTTTCCGGCCAGTTTACCAAAGCCGTTGATAACATCAATTTTGTTCTTTTTAAACAGGAACTGAATTCCCTTACTCATGCCTTCGGCCACTCCGCGACTACGTTTTACCATAGCAGCAAAGTCAGGTTTTACGTCACCTGAAATAGATACGCCATAATCGGCAGCATGAATAGCGTACTCATAAGCCTGAGCACTTTTTAACAATGATTTTGTTGGGATACATCCCCAGTTTAAACAGATTCCTCCGAGGTTTTCTTTTTCGACCACGGCAACTTTAAAACCTAGCTGGGACGCCCGTATTGCGGCAACATATCCGCCAGGACCACTCCCTATAACTAATACATCGTAGCTCATAATAGTTGTTTCGTTATTTTTTAACTGTAATGAAAACATCTAAAGTCATAAAAAGTTTTGCAAAAATCGTTCTCGAAAGAATAATTTGAATCGAGTCGATTCGATGTTTTATTTCAAAAAAAAGCCGGCTTTTAAACCGGCTAATATTTTAATTTAAAAGTTCTCCTAACTTTTCATCCAATGCTTCACCTCTGAGGTTTTTAGCAATAATTTTACCGTCAGGATCCAATAATATCGAATGTGGAATAGAATTCACCCCATACAAACGGGCAACGGCATTTTGCCAGTATTTCAGGTCTGACACCTGGTGCCAGTTTAAATGATCATCGTCAATCGCTTTTAACCAAGCTTCTTTTTCACGATCCAATGAAACACCTAAAATATCGAAACCTTTTTCTTTATACTTATTATATGCGGCAACAACATTCGGGTTTTCACCACGACAAGGGCCACACCATGAAGCCCAAAAATCGACCAATACGTATTTTCCGCGGAGAGAAGACAGCGTAAACGGATTTCCTTCAGGATCATTCATTGTAAAATCCGGAGCCTCAACGCCGATAGCTGTTTTCGACTGTGTTTCCAGCATCTTATTCAACTGCACCACATATTCTGAAGCAGCCAACTCCGGTGCGAAACCATCAACAAGACTTTTAAGATCTTCGTACTCCAAACGACCGCCCAATTGTGAAAGGGCGATGAAAGGTCCAACAACAGAATTGCTATGTTCGCGAACAAAATTCTTAGCATATACTTCCATATTATCAGAAGCCGCTTCGATATCGATTTTAATTTTGTCCATTTCTTCCTGGTTGCCGGTAGCCGCAGCTTGGGAATATTTTGATTGGTTATCACGAATATCTTTATTCAGTTTGGTCACCTCATCAACATAGGTGTTAAAAATATCAGTTGTTGGCGAACCGGTAACTTTGGTTGCACGCAAACTATCGATATAACTTACAACATTAATTTTGGCATTTTCCAGAAAAAACTGTGCGAAATAATCACGCTGATTGATTCGCAAGTAGCTCAATTCCGGAAGTACTGCTGTTCCTTCAAAACTAAAAGAACCATCCACAATTTTTGCAGTGTCAAGCACAATAGGCTGTCCAGCCTGCGCTTTCACCAAGTATACTTCTCCCGAATCCAGTCCGGCAATGTTTCCACTTACCGTGTATTTGGTCGAATTACTCTGACAGGCCGCCAGCACCATAAAAATCAGGACGATTGGAAATAATTTTTTCATTCTTATACTTTTTGAGATTGATAATATGTATCTAATAAATCTTTTGCTGCCACAAATGAACTTAACTCTTCACCCAGTACTTTCCCTTCAAACGTGCCCAGCAGCTCTTTAATTTTCTGATTCTGGTAGAAATTTGATTTTAATTGATCATTGATAGTTTCATACATCCAAAATTTGGCTTGTTCGTTTCGTTTAAACTGGAAAAAACCAGTTTGGTTCACATGGCTAAGATAATCATTGATTGTTTGCCAAATCTGATCGATACCAATCTTTTTGTAAGCCGAGCAAGTTAATACTTTAGGTTTCCACCCGGAGTCGGTTGGGGGAAAAAGATGTAAGGCATTCATATACTGAACACGAGCCATATTAGCCCGATCAACGTTATCGCCATCGGCTTTATTAATTGTAATCGCATCGGCCATCTCCATGATTCCGCGCTTGATTCCCTGCAACTCGTCACCAGCTCCCGAAAGCATTAACAAAAGGAAAAAATCGACCATAGAATGGACAACCGTTTCACTCTGTCCCACCCCCACGGTTTCAATAAAAATAACATCGAACCCAGCAGCTTCACAAAGGATAATTGTTTCGCGGGTTTTGCGGGCAACACCTCCCAACGAGCCAGCAGAGGGCGAAGGACGGATATAAGCATTCGGATCAACGGACAATTCCTCCATCCGGGTTTTATCGCCCAAAATACTTCCTTTGGAACGCTCGCTACTGGGATCAATCGCCAGTACCGCCAACTTGTGTCCCAATGAAGTAATATACTTACCGGTTGATTCGATGAAGGTACTTTTCCCAACCCCCGGAACTCCGGTAATCCCAATCCGAATCGATTTCCCGCTGTAAGACAAACACTTCATGATAATCTGCTGCGCAATTTGCTGATGTTCAACTTTAGAACTTTCGACAAGTGTAACAGCCTTACTTAAAATGGTTCTGTTCCCTTCGCGTATCCCATTCACATAATCATCAACTGTCAGTTTGTGTTTTTTCTTATTTTTCAGAAAACGTTGAATCGAATTTTCATCGAAAATTTCAGGTTGTTCAATGCCACGATTCACATTCAACCCTTTATAGGCTTCATCATTCTCTATATGTTGGTGCTCTTTATCTGCCATCATTCTAAAATTTTTACGAAGTTAAAACTTCGGGAACGATAAAAAAAACAAGCCGCTCCTTAATTAGAAGCGGCTCAGCAATTGCTCAAATATTTCAGTTATCCGGCTGTTTGTACATTGGTTGAAATGCGCAAAATTGTTGTCGGATTCTTAGGATCATTTGTAATTACCGTAATCGCTTTATTCTGACGACCACGCTTTCCTTTTGAATTGAAAACCACCTTCAATGGTACAGACTCATCAGCCCCGATTATTTTTTTCTCAGGCGTTACAGCAGTACAACCACAAGAAGTTTTCACATTGCGAATAATCAAATCGCGTGTGCCTGTATTTTTAAGGTTGAAAACACATTCCACTTTATCACCTTCTTTAATATCACCAAAATCGTGTGTTTCGTCATTGAATGTAGCTACCGGAGCAGTCGCCAGTTCTTCAGGAGTTAAAGCTGAAAAATCTTCTTCAATTGTTGCCGAGACACCAATTGAGTTGCGATAATCCGCTTTCCCGTCCACATTCAAATAAATTCGGTGCATCACAAAACCATACGTGTTGACTTTGGAAGCATCGTAAGTAACAATAACACTCCCTTTTTCCTTTGGTTGCAAAGTAGCAGGAACAACTTTTACCGTTAAATTTTCAGGAGGTGTTTTAAAATCTAAACTCACCGGACTGTCCGAGTCATTAACGATTTCAAGACTGTCGGTAGCCACTTCATTCTCCTTAATTTTCACAAAAGCAATGTGGTTCGATTTTGCTCTTACCGGCCCAATCTCACGCGGATAAAGTTCTGCAATTGTTTTTTCACGTTGCTCGACTGTCCCTTTAATCCTTAAGATTGTTCTGGGTGTTTCACCATTACTGGTAACAGTGATCGATTTATTAAAAGCTCCCGGGCGATTTGCCGGATTGTAACTCACTTTAATAAACCCTTTTTCTCCCGGAGCAATTGGTTTTTTGGTCCACTCAGGAGTCGTACAACCGCACGAAGCCTGTACATTATTCAAAATTAACGGTGTAGCACCACTATTCTGAAATGCAAAATTATAAGCTTGCGGACCTGCTGCTTCTTTGAAACTACCAAAATCGTGCTCAGTTGTTTCAAATACAATTTTGGCTTGGGAAGATTGAGCTCTTAATTCCCCTACCAATACAGAAAGGGTAATAACCAGAAGTAAGAATCTCGCTTTCATAGGCATGTTTTTCGTAAATATAGTTTGGTATAACTTTCTTTCTTGCGTAAAACCAGTAACTTCTATTACAAAGCTAAGAAAGCTCAATAGCAAATGCTGTTAATTGCGCCAAACATTTGTTAATGAAATGTTAACAACGTTATTTACTATTGAAAATTAATCTAGCTTCGCATGTTCAAAGGTTAATTATTAGGCGTTTATGGGAAGAAATACTATTCGTGTCATCGTTATTCTAGCCACTTTTTCGGTCTTGGGAATTCTAATTATTCAGTTCTTTTTCCTGAAAAATACGGTTGACATGAACGAACGTAAATTCCATGAATCGACCACACAAGCACTAAAAAATGTCGCCCAAAGTCTGGTTGATTACGCGACAAAGACCCAGGGCTATCATAGTAATTACGACCCCTATAATTCAGTCGATCAAATTTCCAACAACTATTATGTTGTCAATGTCAATGACGTTATCAATCCAACCTTACTGGAACATCTGTTACTTGTTGAATTTAAACGACTAAACATTGATCTTGATTTTGAATATGCCATATACGATTGTGAAACCAATCAGATGATGTATGGAATTTCTTATTCAGCAGATAAAGACAGTATCGTTCGAAGTCCGTACATCCCTACCGACCCGGACCCGCTGGCGCTTACTGATGAAGAAATTTTTGAGAACCACTATGCCTTGAAACCAGCTAAGATATCAAGGCCGGCACTTCCAACCTGCGATAAGTACACTTATTATTTCGGTGTTTATTTCCCAAACCGGAGCCAGTATTATAGCAGTCATGTTCAAGCCTGGTACATGGTTAACGGCTTTCTGATCATCGTGATTTTATTTTTTGGATATACGCTTTATATTATTTTCCGACAGCGGCAATTAAGTGAGATTCAAAAGAATTTCATCAACAACCTCACCCATGAATTCAAGACCCCCATCGCTGCGATTCGACTATCAGCGCGAGTTCTGGAAGACCCCAAAATTATTAATCATCCCAAGCGGCTGACAGATTATGCCCGTATTGTTGGTGAGCAAACTGATCGTTTAACCTTACAGGTTGAAAAGGTATTGCAAATGGCCAGTGTCGAAAAAGATATTATCCAACTAGACAAACAGGAAATTTGGTTGAATGAATTCATAGAGAAGACAATTCGGGAGTTTAAGGGAAGCCAGGAGGGTGACACTGATTTCATTCATTTTAAACAACTGCAGAATGATATCCTGATCAAAGCCGACCCACTTCATTTCTCAAATATCGTTTTCAACATCCTCGACAATGCTGTTAAATATTGCCAGGACACTCCCAATATCATGGTTAGCTTGACCAAGGAAAAACATACGACCTATTTAAAATTTGCCGATAACGGCATCGGAATTCCAAAAGAGTACCGAAAAAAAATATTTGGGCGTTTTTTCAGAATTCCAACCGGCGACATTCACGATGTTAAAGGTTTTGGTTTGGGGCTGGACTATGTGAGAAAAATGGTTGAATTCCATCATTGGAAAATTGATGTGCAGGATAATTCACCAAAAGGTACTATTTTTACGATAATCATTCCTAAGTAATATGAATTTCACAGGAAAAAAAATTCTGCTGGCAGAAGACGACAAAACGTTAAACTTCATCATTCGTGATAACCTGGAAGAAGCCGGATACACAGTTACTGCTGCTGAGGATGGAGAAACCGCTTTAAAGAAATTCAACGACGAAGAATTCGACTTGTGTCTGTTGGATGTCATGATGCCGAAACTAGACGGCTTTTCGCTGGCAAAAAAAATCAGAGAAAACAACGAAATTATCCCCATCTTATTTTTGACTGCAAAAGCACTCAATGAAGATAAAATCAACGGATTCTCAATTGGTGGCGATGATTACATCACCAAGCCGTTTAGCATGGAAGAATTGTTGATGCGGATTAAAGTTTTTCTGAAAAGAAGCATCCCGGCAGGTGAGGAAAACGAAGAATTGACGATTTGTCGTGTTGGCCATTTTGATTTCTTTTTCGATAATCTCACGCTCCAAAAGGGAGAGGAAAAGAGAACACTGACCTACAAAGAAGCAGAATTACTGCGCTATTTTTGCGAAAATCCAAACACCGTACTCAGTCGCTCAGACATTCTAAAAAACGTCTGGGGATCTGATGATTATTACCTTGGACGAAGTCTGGATGTATTTATTTCGCGACTCCGTAAATATCTTGGTAGTGATGAAAACATTAAAATCATCAACCTGCATGGGATCGGGTTTCGATTCAATGCACCAATTGAGCGAAAGTAAAGTATTCCAAAAACGACTCTCATGACCATCATTCAAATACTTCTGCTGATTATGGTTGGCCTGGCAGCCGGCTTACTTGGCGGAACGCTTGGCGTCGGAGGAGGAATCGTTGTTATCCCGGCCTTGATCTTCCTATTCGGGTTGAGCCAACACACCGCCCAAGGAACAACCCTGGCTTTTATGCTTCCGCCGGTAACTTTTTTAGCCACCTGGACATACTGGAAAAATGGCAACGTCAACTGGCGCTACGCCCTCATCCTTTCGGTTACCTTTTTGGTTGGTGCTTATTTGGGATCCATATGGGCGGCGCACATTCCCGATAAAATCTTGAGAAAAGCTTTTGGCGTATTACTGCTATTTATCGCACTCAAAATAATTTTTTCAAAATAAAAAAACCCCGCCAAAAGCGAGGTTCTTCATTTTTGAATAATTATAGTTACAAGTATTCATCGCCAAATGAAACGCCCATTTTACGCGCTTTTTGAATCAATGTATGATTTTGATCAACCAATCGCAATTTATCGCTGATTTCAACTAACGGAACAGTTGTCAACTCGTTATTTCGAACAGCTACCATCGTTCCGAAATCACCTTTTGCAATACATTCAGCAGCATACGCTCCGTAACGTGTTGCCAGAATCCGGTCCATCGGTGTTGGACTTCCTCCACGCTGAATATAACCCAAAACTGTTTCACGGGTTTCTATTCCGGTGTAGGTTTGTATCGCCTCAGCTAAATGGCTCGCTGCCGACGTTTCCTTTGGATGGGCAATCCCTTCTGCGACCACGACGATTGAATAGGCCTTTTTACTTTCGTAGCGTTCTTCAATTTTTTTGCAGACAGAACGAATGTTATACTCCAACTCCGGCAATAAAATAATATCACCACCACCTGCCATACCGGCATAAAGAGCGATCCATCCGGCATGATGCCCCATCACCTCTATAATCATAACCCGCTGGTGGGAGTTCGCGGTTGTATGCAAACGGTCAATCGCTTCTGTTGCAATATTCAACGCTGAGTCGAATCCAAAAGTAACATCCGTTCCCCAAACATCATTATCAATTGTTTTGGGGATGCCGATAACATTCAAACCCTCTTCAGCCAACCGGTTGGCGGTTTTCATAGTTCCATTGCCACCGATACAAACAAGTGCATCCAATCCTAGTTCATGGTAATTTTGCTTAATTAATTCGGGTTTTTCATTATCACCATCTTTAACTCCTTTGAACGGTTTAACACGCGACGTACCAAGAATGGTCCCTCCAACGGTTAAAATACCCGACAAATTATTTTCTTTTAATTCGACAAATTCTTTTTCAATTAATCCGGAATAACCAGATGTGAAACCAATCACTTCCATGCCATATTCAACAATGGCTGTCTTTCCGACTCCGCGTATGGCAGCATTCAAGCCCGGACAATCACCTCCTGCTGTTAAAATTCCAATTCGCTTTGCTTTACTGGAGTTCATATTTTAAATTTTAGATTTTAGTTGATTTCAAATAACATCCGAATTTAATAAATCTAATTTGCTTTTTAATCGCAATCTCCCAATCAATTTCAACCGCTCGCGTTTTTTTTTAAGTAACCTTTCCTTTAAATCTATCCTTCAAAAAGAGCTAATTTAGCCCAACCTGTTGCAAGCCAGAAAGGTTTTTTCTAATTTACTTTAAATAAACTTTACGGTTACACAACACTGAGTTATTCAAGCTAAACATACCATAAACATGAGAACACTAGGGCTTATCGGAGGAACCGGATGGGTTTCAACAATTGAATATTACCGGTTAATCAATGAATTTACGAACGAGAGACTTGGTGGTTTAAATGCAGCCCAATTGATCATCTACTCGGTGAACTATGCCGATATCGAAAAAATGTATCAGCGGAATGATACGTTCTCCATAATGGCAACAATGAAGCATATTGCTTTAAAACTGCAAGCTGCAGAGGTTGACGGCATTTTACTCTGTGCCAACACACTGCATCGTTTTGCAGAAGATGTGCAGCAAGCTTTAAAAATTCCGTTGGTTCACATCGGCGAGGCCACCGCATCTGAGATAAAAAAAGCTGACCTGAACAAGGTCGGACTATTGGGAACTAAATATACAATGGAGTTAGACTTCTATCAGAATAAACTTGCTGAGTCCGGTATTGAAACGCTGACTCCCGACGCCGACGATCGTGCTTTCATCCACCAATGTATTAGCGAAGAGCTATTGAAAAATCAGTTTTTGCCGGATAGTAAAAAACGGTTTCTTGCCATAATCGATCAACTTGTTTCACAAGGGGCTCAAGGAATCGTATTGGGATGCACTGAAATTCCGTTATTGATTAAACCCGAAGATGTTTCGATACCGGTTTTCAACACAACAGAAATCCACGCCAAAGCCGCGGTAAACTTTGCCTTAGACTAATCAAAATGACAACATCAGCCATTTATATTCAGGCTGCCGAGATGCAGCAAACATTCTTTGATGTTTTGGTTCGTGAAAAGGTAGAACCGGATGTAGCGCTTAAGTGCGCTGAAATATTCACGAAAAATAGTCTGGAAGGAATCTACTCTCATGGTGTCAACCGGTTTTCCCGTTTTGTGAGACATATCCGTAAAGGCTATGTCAAACCACAGGAGAAACCAAGTCTCATTCATTCCTTTGGAAATATAGAGCAGTGGGACGGGAATCTCGGCCCCGGACCTCTTAATGCGCTGCATGCAGCAGCTCGAAGTATGGAACTGGCCCGAAAATCTGGGATGGGTTTGGTAAGTCTTGCCAACACCAACCATTGGATGCGCGGTGGAACGTATGGCCTTCAATGTGCCGAAAAAGGATTTGCGTTTATCGGCTGGACGAACACCATCGCCAACTTACCACCATGGGGGTCTGCCCAAAGCAAACTGGGCAACAACCCAATCGTTTTTGCAGTTCCATTTCGACAGGATGCAATTTTATTGGACATGGCCCTTTCGCAATACTCGTTCGGCAAACTCAAGGAAGTCAGCAATTTTGGTGGCGAATTACCCCAGCCCGGAGGCTATTCCGCTAGTGGTGAACTAACAAAAAGCCCCAACGATATCTTGGAGGGAGGACGTGCCCTGCCGATCGGATTTTGGAAAGGATCGGCCCTTTCGTTGTTGCTTGACATCCTGGCAAGTATTCTTTCCGGTGGTCTTGCCACACACAAGATCACAGCAAACGGACAAGAGGAATACGGAGTTTCACAAGCTTTTATTTGTATTGACCTGCAAAAGTTAGCCAATTTCCCGGCGATCGAATCGACCATCGAAGAAATTATTCAGGACTATCAATCAACAGAATCTCTGTCGGCCAACAAACCAGTTCGCTACCCCGGTCAGAACAGAAAAGAAATCAGAGAAAAAAACCTGAAGCACGGCATTCCGGTTAACCGTGCTGTTTGGGAACGGATTTCTTCCTTGTAAATACTATTCGCTATATTGTTGAATGATACCTCCTGTGAGGCGCAACAGATTCGTATGGATATCGACGAACTGATAAATGGCTTCCAGCTCACCTAACGCAACATTCAGATAAAGATTTTGCACATCGCGAAAGTTGAAGGAATTGATACTTCCACTTTCATATTTTTCCCGACTAATCTGTAAATTCAGCTTCGCAGTTTCCATATTTTCCCGCGCGACATCCAGCAACTCTTTCCGAACCTCGTAAAATTCGTAGACATTATTCAGTTGGTTATTCAGTTCATGTTTCATTTGCACCAAGCTCACATCACCGGACTGCTGTTCTATTTCGGCAATCTGCTTTGCACGCTTTTTGGCACCACCACCAAATAAATTAAAGCTAAGCGTAAAGTTACCATAGAAATTATTCATATTGCTCCAGTTCACACCTTGCGTTTCGTAATCAACTCCGGTACGCGAAGCTGTTGCCCCACCGGCAAAACTCAACCTTGGATAGAAATCACTTTTCGCCGAGGAAACTGCATTCTTCAATAAATTCTGGTTAATATACTGGTTCTTCAAACTTTTGTTATTGGCCAACATCGCTTCCTCCAATTCATCCAACTGGTATTCAATTGGAATCGCCTCAAAATCATCCGTCAATTCATAATCAACCAACGAATCAGTTGCCATAAGAAACTGCAAATCGCGTAAGGAACTTTTATAACTGACCTGTTGCAGCAAGTAAGACGATTTATCCTCGAGATAAGCATTCTGAGCCTGAAGAACATCGTAAGTTACCGCCGAACCTATTTCCTTTTGAAAAGCCGACTTATTATATAAATCTTCGGACAACTGCATGACTTCTTCGTAAACATCCAGTTTTTCTTTTTGAAGCAGGACGGAATAATAGGCCAGGATGACTGACTGAATCGTGCTTTCCACCATCAACCCGGTGTTTTGTCCCGATAAAGTTTCCAGCTCGTTAAGCCGCTGTTTATTCAATTTCACCGAAAACCCATCAAATAAAGTCCACCCAAGTGTTGCTGAGCCTACATATTGATTTTGCAGGAAATTATCGTTTTCATTAATGTTATAATTCGTGCGCGCTTCCGCCGACAAATCAATGTAAGGATAGCGCCCGGCAGCCCCCCAGGTATTTTGCACCTTAGCAATCAATTCATCATTTCGCTGAATTTCCAAATCATAATTATTTTCAAGTGAAATGCGAATCGCATCCGACAGGCTTAGCTGACCCTGCGCGTTAGATGCAACCGCAAGCAGAACAAAAAAGATTATAGCGTAATATTTCATAGTTGATCGTTTCTTGATTTTTGCATTGCCTTGATTTCTGCCGGAGTTTTTCCTTCGTTACGACGCAAGCTGTTTAAATAAGCAATTTCAACTTCTTCGCGCGAAAACTCCCTTCCGTGATAAAGCTTTCTGACTATGCGCCGAACATCATTCAGTACAATCACCAACGCGGGGAAAAACAAAAGAATAAAAATGGTCCCGAAGAAAACACCATAAACCAGTGAAATAGCCATCGGAATTAGAAATTGAGCCTGAAAACTCCTTTCAAGCACCAGCGGGAACAAGCCAGCCGAAGTTGTTAAAGTGGTCAGTATAATGGGACGCAAACGCGATTTACCCGCTTCCAGTATCGCTTCTTTCACTTTAAACCCTTCTTCAATTAACGAGTTGAACTTGGAAAGCATCACCACCGAGTCGTTGATCACAACTCCGGAAAGAGCGACAATCCCCCACAAACTTAAAATGGAAACTGGTTTCCCGTGAATTCCGTGTCCCCAGACTGCTCCAAGAATCGATATCGGTATCATAACCAAAATGATCAGGGGCTGTTCGAATGAACGGAAATTAATCATGAGAATAAAAATGATGGCCAAAAATGCCATTGGGAACAACACCATAATATCGTTCATATTCCGTTGACTTTCCCGCTGCTGCCCTTGATATTCCACATGAATCCCGGGATAAGTGAGATTCAGGTCCGGAATAATCTCTCGTTTCACTTGCTCTAAAATCTCAGTCACCGAGGCATCCGGATCCAGCAAATCGGCATTCACCCGAATTTCGCGCCGGCCATTAAACCGTTGAATGTTTACCGGTCCACGTTTCATCTCATAATCAACCAGCTCAATTAAAGGAAATTCACCGGCACTTGATTTTAGTTTCATATTTTCCAACTGCCCAATTCGCTCCCGATCCTCAGCCGGGTAACGCACCCAAACCCGCAGTTCGTCTCGTCCTACCTGCAATCGTTGCGCCTGCCCGCCATAAAAACCTTGACGAACCTGCTCCGACACAGTGCCTTCGTTGAAACCCAGCATGTACGCTTTCGGTTTCAATTTCAGTCGAATTTCCTGTTTCCCGAGTGCGTTGGTATTTACCACATCTTTCAATTGCGGCATTTTCTGCAAACGATCAATTAAAAAAGCCTGCGCTAACTCCAACTCTTCCGGATGCCGCGATTGCAATCCGATAGACACCGGATCACCAAATCGGCTTCGTGCACCAATCGAATATTTCACAGCCTCCGGGACCGGTCCGATTTTCTCGCGCACACGGTTGATAATTTCGTACGAACTAATACCTGTTTCTTCCGAATTCCTTGGCGAAACGAAAACGTTCCCTGTATGTGTGCCACTCTCAGAGCGATCGAAAGCAGAACCGAGATTAACGGTACAATATTCTATAATATCTAGCGAATCGTTATAATCTTTTTTCAGGTCATCATTCACTTGCCAAACAGCATCTTCAAAACGCTGCAGGTAAGCCATCGTCTGCGTTTCACCCGAGCCGGGAACAAACGCAATATTAACATTGAAGGAGTCAAACTCCATGCGCGGGAAGAAAGTGGTTTTGATGATCTGACCTCCCAACATTCCGAAAGTGATGACCAGCATGGCAACCGGAATAAAAATGACAATATATCGCCACTCAATGACTAATTTTAAAACCCGGTCGTAAGCATAATCGCGTAACCAACTAAAGAAACGCTCCGTGTATTTTTTTAGGCCTTTAGGCTGCCTGTTCAACTTAGCTGGATTTAACACATGTACATTACCGATGTGAGCAGGTAAAACGAAAAAGCTCTCGAACAGCGAAAAGAGCAAACTAACACAGACAATGAAAGCCATTTCAAACATCATTTCCATATTTCCGGAAATAAAAAACAAGGGCGAAAACGCAACAACAGTTGTCAAAACCGATGTAATTACAGCCGGGACCACTTCGACCGTTCCGTCAACCGCAGCTTGAATCGGACTTTTGCCCCGTTCAAAATGTTGAAAGATGTTCTCCCCGATGACAATTCCATCGTCCACCAAAATACCAATCACCAAAATCATCCCGAAGAGGGAAATCATATTAATGGTAATCCCTGCCAGATTCGCGACAATAAACATCGCCAAAAAGGAAGAAGGTATTCCCCAGGCAACCCAAAAAGAAAGCCTGAAACTAAGCATCAGCGCCAAAAAGACGATGACCAGAAAAAGTCCTTGTCCGCCATTGAACAGCAACAAATCCAGACGACTTTTCAGCAAATCAATAAATGATCGGGTCGTGATTAATTCAACGCCTTTGGTCTTTTCGTTAAATGTTTTAACGTAGTTCTGAATGTATTCATCAATATCCCCCAGGTCTTCGGAAATCAATTTCGATACCGAAATACTAATGACCGGGTTTCCTTGTTCCAACGACTTATTCGGAGAAAGATCAGAAAACTTCATTTTCACCGCGGCCACATCACGAATCCGAATAACACTCCCGTCGGTATTTGCCTTCAAAATGATGTCACCTATTTTATTCGGATCGGCACTTCGCGAACGCAAACGAATCAATAGTTCTTCATTTTGTGAGCGCAACTGACCACCGGAAACGTCTTTGTTATTTTGGCTTATTGCATTTTGCAACTGACTAAAGGTAATTCCGTACCGCAACAGAGTCTCTTCATGGGCTTCAACTGAAATTTCCAGATCGGGATAACCGGACAGCGAAACCTGGCTGATGTAACCTGATGATAAAAAATCTTCTTCAATTTGCTGGGCATAGTCTTTTAAAGTCAGCAAATCGACTTCACCGGTAACGATTAGCCGTGCGGCCGGAGATGTTGTTCGCTGCTTGTAAACGATTGGCCGCTCTGCCGCCGTCGGAAAAGACGAAATTCCGTCGACTGCATTTTTCACCTCAATCAGTGTTTCGTCAATATTAATATCGCCTGTAATTTCAATCTGCACACTGGCTGAGTTTTCTGCACTCGTGGAGGTAATTTCATAAATACCGGGAATACCACGCACTGCCTCTTCGATCCGGCTGGTTACACCTTCCTCCATTTCTACGGGTGAAGCACCGGGGTAAGAAACACGGACATAAATATTTTTAGAGGGACGTTCAGGAAAGAACGACAACTTCATCGTAGCCAAACTAATACCTCCAACGACGACTAAAAACACGACAATGAGGTTGGCATAAAACGGAAAGCGAACAAAAATTTCAACAATTTTTCTCATGCTATTCTTATTTACCAGCTTTTTGACTATTGGCACCAGCTAGAATTTCAACCGGTAAATTTTCTTTCACATTAATCAGAGGTTCTGTAACAACCATCTTTCCTTCCGGAAGTCCATTAAAGATCAAACTCGTTTCATTGACCTTCAAAATATTGATTTCGTCCTTTTTCAGTTCGCCATCGACAACGGTAAAGACAACGTTGGAATTAAAAACAGCGCTGCGAGGAATCTCCATTGCACGAGCAATCCTCTGTCCGGGAAACTCGACAACTTTATACTCTCCTGCCAACAAATCATCATCATGAAATTGTTGCACACGTACAAAAATACTTCGCGACTGGGTTGCCGCATCAACAAAATCAGCCTTCCTGACAACACGTCCATCCAACGTGTCACCATTGTTTCGGGAAAGCACCTTCACCTTATCACCGATTTTAATCCATTTACTGTTGTGATTCTCAACAGGCACTTCAATGTCCAACACCTCAGTACCAATCATCCGGGCAATCTGACTTCCGGCATTCACATAGGCACCAACTTCGTAATTCACCTGCGAAAATGTACCATCGAAAGGAGCAATAAGAGATCTCCGTGCCAGGTTCTTCTCGTCCTGTAGCAATCCAAAATACTCACTAATAAAGGTGCGACTAGCCAAAAACACCCTCAGTTTTTCACTTTTGGGTGCAGGCATCACTGGCAGCGGTTGATCAAACTTTATTTTATTGAAGTAGTCATAATAGGTTTGGAATTCATCCGGGTAATCAATCTTCAAATCCGGAAGGATATTAGATATCAGGTTCAAAAAATTGCTTTTACGAGCCTTCAACGCCAGTTCTGCTTCATCCTTATAAATGGTAGCCAGCAGCTGCCCTTTCTTAAACGATCGCCCTTTTTTAATCGGAACCTCCCCCATCTCAATTTTACCGGCAGCTTCAGCAACCAACAAAACATCGTGGCTGGCAACAACCCGTCCTTCTCTCCTCAAAGGAGATACAATATCGGTGTAGGCGACAGCTTCAGCTTTGACAAATCGTTTGGCACCATCTCCGGGCCGCCGCGGCGGATCAGGTTTCATATTAATAAAGACACGGGAAAGGGCTGCAGAGCCGCCTAGGAGGATAATCAAAGCAGCAACAATGAAGGTAATTTTTCTCCAACTCATTTTTCGATTTTTTTCATAGTCATAATTAGTTCGGACACAGACTTAGATGTCATACAGACACAGAAGTTTAATTCATTCGAATTAATTTTTGCTTTTTCATGCAAAATAGCGATAATTTGAAATCTCTGACCATCCGATTGCCTCAAATTCAAAAGTCTTTATCCGCACTATTTAATTACAGGTGATGCATAATAAAAACATTTTCAGCCTCTATTTTGACGAAAAAACAAGTACGAAACGCCCAATACCAGTCAAATTCCATGACAAGCGCTGATAAATCAGTTTCTAAATGAATGTATTTTTTAACTTTGCTTTTTGAATCTAAATTGAAGGCATAGCGTTTTCATGCAAAAAAAATCATTTGACATTATTGTCGTAGGAAGCGGACTAGCCGGCTTAACAGCAGCTTATCACGCCTCAAAAAAAGGATCAGTGGCGCTGATCACCAAATCGCAATTAGACACCAGCAATTCCTATTATGCTCAGGGCGGAATCGCCGGAGCGGTTTCAGAAGATGACACACCGGAATTACATGCACATGACACCTTGGTTGCAGGTCGGGGACTCTGTGAACGCGATGCCGTTGACATTCTGGTCCGGGAAGGGAAAGAGCGCATACTCGAGATGATTGACATGGGTATGCAGTTTGATAAAAAAGACGGAGAACTGGTTCTTGGGCTGGAAGGCGGTCACAACAAACGACGGATCCTGCATGCCGGTGGAGATGCAACAGGAAAAGAACTGACCTGTTTCATGCTGGAAAAAGTTAAGGAACAAAAATCCATTCAAACATTCGAATACACAGCAGTCACGCAGCTGATCGTCGTGAATGAGGTTTGTCTCGGTGTTCAGGCAATCGACTTTGTTAGCGGACAAAACCTGATTTTTGAAGCTCCGTCGTGCATATTGGCAACCGGTGGGCTCTCCCGAATTTTCAGTCGAACAACCAATCCACATACAGCTACCGGCGACGGAATATCATTGGCATTCGATGCCGGTGCAAAAGTTGAAGACATGGAATTCATTCAGTTTCACCCGTCAGCACTTTGTATTGAAAACCAAGATGCCTTTTTGATTAGTGAGGCTGTTCGGGGTGAAGGAGCCTGGCTTTTAAATAAAAATGGCGAACGCTTTATGAAAGACATTCATCCGCTGGCCGAACTTGCACCGCGGGATGTTGTGGCTTTTTCTATTTATCAGCAAATGAAAAAGGATAAAAGCCCGAATGTTTTCTTATCGCTGGCACACCTGGATCCGGACAAAATTCACAAACGCTTTTCAAACATATCCAGTAAATTGCAAAGCTTTGGTTACGATATGGCTACTGACATGTTACCCATTGCTCCTGCTGCACACTACATGGTTGGTGGCATTAAAACCGGACTCAACGGAGAAACCAACATCAAAGGTCTTTTTGCTTGCGGTGAAGTCGCATCAACCGGGGTCATGGGAGCAAACCGGCTGGCCAGCAACTCACTTTTGGAGTGCTTGGTTTTCGGGAAAAGGGCCAGCGAACAAGCCGCCATGCTCTCGAAATCGAACCTTGAAATTCCGACACTGGATGTTTACACTAATAAGGCTGAATTCGAAGATTTCTACCTGCAAATTAAAAATGAGGTGGCCGATTTGATGTCCGAAAATGTAGGCATTGTTCGGAATCAATACGATCTGGACAAAGCACTGACTCGTTTTGAGGAAATCAGATTAAAAATTGCATCCTGCGAACGTGACTACAACATTCTGAAAGCCCGTCAAATTGTTGAGATCTGTGAATTAATCACAAAATCAGCCTTGCTTCGCAAAGAAAGCAGAGGCGGCCACATCCGGGAAGAATTCAATCAGGAAAATCCGGATTTCAGAGTACACATTGTTTTTCAAAAAGAATCCAAAACCGAATATATTCCCATTAAAAAATGATGAATCAACAAGAATTGGAAATCGCAGAACATTTGGTCGACCTGGCATTGAAAGAAGATGTGTCCACCGGCGACCTGACAACCGACAACCTTATTCCGGCTGAAATAAAAAGAATTGCCTATTGGACGGCTAAAGCCGATGGAATTGTTGCCGGGCTGGAAATTGCAGAAATGACCTTCCGAAAACTTGATCCGTCATTAAAATGGGACGTTTTAGCCAGTGATGGCACCCGTGTAAAGAAAGGAGATTTGATTGTTCGTTTCGAAGCCAGCTACCGCGCTTTGCTAACCGGAGAACGAACCGCGTTGAACTTTGTGCAACGGCTGTCCGGAATTGCCAGCATGTCGGGCATCTATGCCAATGCAGTAAAAGATTTCAAAACTGAAATTCTCGACACCCGAAAAACACTTCCGGGATTCCGACTACTGGACAAGTATGCCGTCAAAACAGGTGGATCATCCAACCACCGGGTTGGCTTATACGACATGGTGATGATCAAAGACAATCACATCGACATTGCCGGGGGAATAACTCCTGCGGTTCAGCAAATCCGCGCCAAGGTTGCTTCAACCATTAAAATTGAGGTTGAAACAACCGACTTGAAACAGGTTCAGGAAGCGCTCGATGCCGGTGCTGATATTATTATGCTCGACAATATGGATAACGAAACCATGCGCCAAGCGGTTGAGCTGATTGACGGAAAAGCGAAAGTTGAAGCATCCGGGAATATGACCATTGAGCGAATTCGCGGAGTAGCCGAGACAGGGGTTGACTTCATTTCAATCGGGGCACTTACCCATTCTGTGCAGGCATTGGATATCAGTCAACGCATTGAAGCATGAACCTGGTTATCGACATAGGAAACACCCGATGTAAATGGGCGATTTTTGACAAACGAAATCTGATCGTTCAAGATACAGCCAAGACATTCGACCTGCACCTTCTCGGACAAATCATTGCAAGTCATGAAGGAATTGACCAAGCAATTTTATCGTCGGTCCGCGAATTCCCGAAGGAATGCCGTGACACGCTGGCCGAGCACACGGACTATTTTATCGAATTAACTCACCAGACGCCAACGCCAATTGTCAACCGATACAAAACACCGCAAACTCTGGGCTTGGATCGTTTAGCCGCTGCCGTTGGAGCAAGCATCTCATTCCCGGGAACTCCCTTGCTGGTGATCGACGCCGGGACTGCGATCACCATTGATTTCGTAAGCGCTTCCAACGAATTTATGGGCGGAAATATATCTCCGGGAATTGAAACCCGTTTTCGGGCATTAAATCATTTTACCGGTCAATTACCGCTTGTTGATCTCAAATCGGAATTTGTAGGCTTGGGTGTTGATACAATCTCCGCGATAAGAGCGGGTGTTCAGAAAGGCGTAATTTTCGAAATCGAATCCTACATCAAGGAGTATAAAGAAAAATACACTGAACTGACAACGGTACTTACAGGTGGCCACTGCCAATTTATTGCGCAACACCTACAAGCCCCAGTTCAACTTATTGACGACCTCACACTAAAAGGACTGTTGGAGATACTGCTCTTCAATGCCGGCTGAAAAAAGAAGACACCATTAGCTCATTCAACTGAGCATTCATTTGTCCCAGAACTTCTTCTCCCTGCATCTGCACCTTCAAAAAAAATGACAATTTCTTAACACAAAAACCCAGATCTATCAGCCTAACATAAGACGCCCAATTGCGGAATATGAGACACAAAATACCCTATCAATAACCGTTCTGAAAACAGGAGGCACAATATCGATAACGGAAAGATAGATTACTCATAAATAAATTTTTTCCTACTATAATTGCACAAATTCCCAAAACGAACATTCACAGCTTATAAAAAGCAATAAACCGTCCAAATCACAGCCATTGTGTTGAAAAAACACGAAGAAAACAACATAACAATGAGCTCAATACGAAGATCAAAATCAGTTGCATTTAGCATTTAAAAGTTGTAAAAAACACTTTTTGGCATGGCTTTTGAAAATTCAATCCATGAATCAAGGAAATACGTGGTGAATTTCCGACCGACCTCATATTTAGTAACTTTTCACACCAATCCTAAAAATTGGTCTGCGAAGAATAGCAAAATAAACTTATATTTGACCCTCTGTTGTCGCTGGGTCTGTAGCCCGCGAATTTTGAAAAATTAAAAAGTGTAATCTAAAATATTCTCAAAAAATGAAATCGTTACTAATTAAAACCAAAGTACTAACATTTATTTTGGCTGTCGTACTTAGCGTTTCAGCGTTTGCGCAGAAGGAAATTACCGGAACTGTTTACCGCGAAGGAAAACCAGCAGCCGGCATCACTGTTGAAGCACACAAAAGCAACGAAACGTTTATGACCAGCTTTGACGGTAAGTACAAAATCACGATCGACCCTGCAAAATGTAAATACCTGAAGTTCACGTTCATCGACGACGCAAAAAAACTGGATCTTACCGGTAACGAAGGAGACGTAATCGACTTCAGCTTCGACGGTTCTGAAATTCCGGGACAAGGCGGTGGCAGTGAAGGCGCAGAAGTAGGCGTTGATACCAGAACCAGTCAGGAATTGGTAAAAGCCGGGGATACTGAATTCATGAGCCAATTTACCTTGTATGATCAATTCTACAAGCAGAAAGATTACAAATCAGCAATGCCTCACTGGAGAAAGATCTACAAGAAATATCCAAAATCATCGATGAATATTTACCTCCACGGTATCAACATGTACCTGGATAAAATCGAAAGTGGAACTTCTGCAGAAGAAAAATCAGCTTATGTCGACACTCTGGTATCTATCTATGAGCGTCGTATTAAATACTTCGGAAACGAAGGTTTTGTATTGGGTCGTGAAGCTACAGATTTCATCAAATACAAACTGGCTAACCCCGACATCTCTGAAGCTGATCGCAAAGTTGCGTTGAAAACAGCTTACGAAAAACTTGAAAAATCAATTGATCTTCAAGGCGACGAAAGTGAAGCGGCTGTAATGGTAATTGACATGCAGGTAACAAAAAGTTTGTTCTTGTTGGGTGAATTGACAAAAGAAGATGTAATGAGAAACTATGCTGAGTTGACTAAAATCACCGATGCTCAGTTAGCTGCCGATCCAAACGACGAAAGAGCTCAGATTTCTAAAAACGAAATTGATAAAGCGTTCCAAACATCAGGTGCTGCAGACTGTGAAGCGTTGATTGCCTATTACGAGCCAAATTTCGACGAAATCGCTGCAGATGTTGATGCATTGAAAAAAATGCTTCGTGCACTGAACCGCCAGGATTGTACCGAAAGTGAATTATTTGCCAGAGCATCTGAAAAGCTTTACGATATGGATCCGTCTGCAGAGGCAGCATTCAACATGGCTCGTTTGTTTGTGAAAAGAGATGAATTTGACCGTGCAAAAGAGTACTACCAAAATGCGATCTCAGCTGAAACAGATAAAGAATTACTGGGTAAATATTATTACGAGCTGGCATACTTTACCTATGCGAAGGAACATAATTATGCCAAAGCCCGCGACTACGCCCGCAAATCGTTGGATAATGACCCAACGTCCGGAAAAACATTGCTCCTGTTAGGTGACATTTATGCACAAGGAGCTAGATCATACGGAGACACCGATTTTGATCACACAGCGGTTTACTGGTTAGCAGTTGACTATTACCAAAAAGCGAAACGCGTTGATCCGGATGTTACTGCAAAAGCAAACGAACAGATCGCTACATACCGTGTTTATTTCCCGAACAAAGAATCTTTATTCTTCGAAGGTCTTCAAGACGGACAAAGCTTCAAACTAGGTGGTTGGATTAATGAAACGACAACAATTCGTGCAAAATAGACAGTTCAATAAACTGAAGATAAAACAGCTAAGCATTGCAATTCTCTTTACGGGAATTGCAGTGCTTTTCTTTTCATGTGTCAATAAGATTGAAAAAATTAAGGAGTTTTCGGCAGCAGATAAACTCCCCGGCATGGAAGCGGATACCTTTGAAATGCTTTACTCCGATTCAGCAATCGTCCGCTTTAAACTGATCGCTCCGAAAATGATTCGTTACGATCAGGAAAAAGACCCATTCATTGAGTTTCCGGATGGTGTTGAGATTGAAAAATTTGACGGACAAATGCGCATCGTTTCCAGAATAACGGCCAACTATGCACGCTACCTGGACAAAGACGAAAAATGGCTCGCCAAGAATAATGTTGTAGCCGTTAACGAAGAAGGAGACTCTTTAAAAACCGAAGAACTAATCTGGGAAGAAAAGAAAGGTAAAATCTATTCCGACCAATTTGTCAAGATTATTCGCAAAGATCAAATCATAAATGGAATCGGCTTCGAGTCAGATCAGGATTTAATGAACTGGGAAATTAAAAAACCCACCGGAAGTTTGTACCTTGACGTCGCAGAATAGCATATGGAAATCCTGATTATAACCATTCTTATCACAATTATTTTCTCCGCGTTTTTTTCCGGGATGGAAATCGCGTTTGTCTCGGCCAATAAATTGCGCCTGGAACTCGACAAAAAACAGGAGTCAATCAACTCGAAAATTTTAACGATTTTCACCCGAAACCCGGGGCAATACATTGCCACCATGCTGGTCGGCAATAATATTGCATTGGTCGTTTACGGGGTGGCTTTTGCAAGCCTGCTGGAACCATTCTTCAACCGGTATATGTCTTCCGACGGCGCCATCCTGTTCCTGCAAACCGTTTCGTCAACCCTGATTATTTTAGTGACTGCCGAATTCCTGCCAAAGACCTTATTTCGGATTAACCCGAATGTGTTCCTACGCGTATTTGCAGTACCTCTTATCATCTTTTATTACCTGTTTTATCCGCTTACCCGCATCACCATGTCCATTTCGAAATTCCTTTTAAACGGGATTTTCAGAGCGGCAATCGACAAAGAGGAAGAAAAAATCGTTTTTAGCCGGATCGACTTAGACCATTTTGTAAATGAACAGGATTTACAAACCAATTTACCCCGCCATTCTTTAGATAATGAAATCAAGCTTTTCCGAAACGCGCTTGATTTTTCAAAAGTGAAACTTCGGGAAATCATGGTTCCGCGAACAGAAATTGAGGCGTTGGAAATTGACTCGCAAATGGACCAGCTCAGACAACGGTTCATTGATACCGGCTACTCCCGAATTCTGTTTTTCAAGGAAAATATCGACAACATTATCGGGTACATTCACCATTCCGTTATATTCACCAGCCCGGAATCCATTCGTCAGAATCTGAGAAAAGTACTGATCGTACCGGAAACAATGCCGGCAAGCAAACTACTTAGCAAATTTATCCAACAGCACCGAAGCATCGCGATTGTTGTTGACGAGTTTGGAGGTACTTCAGGCATGGTAACGATCGAAGATATATTGGAAGAAATTTTTGGCGAAATCGAAGATGAACACGACACCATCGACTTTGTCGACCGGAAAATCAGCGATAACGAGTACATCCTTTCAGCCCGCATAGAGCTGGATTACCTGAACGAAAAATACAACCTGAGTTTCCCTGTTGAAGAGAACTTCGAAACACTGGCCGGATTTATCCTTTTTTACCACGAGAATATACCCAAGATAAATACCGTAATTACCATTGACAACTTTCAGTTTAAAGTACTAAAAGCCAGCCACACCCGCATCGAACTGGTAAAACTGCACATATTAGACAACAGCTAAAATAAAAATCGATTCATACGGTTTAAAAGGTAAAATTATTATCTTCGTACCGCGAAAAAATTAAGTAAACAAATCAAATTATAATCATAAGTAAATGGCTACCTTACAGAGAATTCGAAACCGTGCAGGTGTCTTAGTAGCGATCATTATCGGTCTTGCCCTAGTGGCCTTCATCCTGGGAGACATTCTGAACGCAAGCAACTCATTATTAAGACCTAATCAACTTAAAATTGCAGAAATAAACGGGGAATCCGTTCAATATCCTGATTTCCAAAAGAGAGTGGAAGAAACAGCCGAGATTTACAAAATGAATAGCGGTCAAACTCAAATAAATGACAATGCCTGGACTCAAATCCGTGAGCAAGTATGGCAGGAATATGTCCGCCAGGCTGTTATGGGTAATGTTTATGAGGACTTAGGCTTGGCCGTTACAGGTGATGAATTGTTCGATATGGTTCAGGGATCAAATATCCACCCGGTTATCCAACAATTGTTTACCAACCCGAACACCGGACAAGTTGAACGTGCTGCTGTTCTTCAGTTCCTGAGAGCAATCAATTCAGGTACTGCGACAGCGCAACAAAAAGCTTATTGGTTATATATCGAAAACCAAATCAAACAAGAGCGTATTCAAACAAAATACAACAACCTTATAAGCAAAGGCTTGTATACAACTACTTCTGAAGCGAACGCCAGCTTGATCGAGAAAAACAAGAATGTCAATATTGAATTCGTTAGCCTGCCTTACGAATCAATTTCTGACAGCGCTGTTTCAGTCAATGAAAAAGACATGCAGGCTTATTACAACGAGCACAAAGAAAATTACAAACAAGACGCTTCTCGCTCGATTGAATACCTGATCTTCCAGGTAACAGCGACCGAAGAAGATGACGCGAACACCCTGAAATGGATTGAAGACGCAAAAGACGAGTTTGCAGGCATTCAGGACAACCAGCAATATGTAAACGTAAACTCTGATGTTCGTTTCCAGAACGTTTATGAGAAAAAAGACAATTTACCGGAGAATTTGGCTGAATTCGCATTCAGCGGAAAAGTAGGTGATGTTTTCGGACCAATCAAAGAAAACAATGCTTACAAACTGGTAAAAATAGATGATATCAAAGATCTTCCGGATTCAGTTGAAGCTCGTCATATCCTGATTAAGCCCGAAACAGTTGGAAGCTACGACGGTGCTTTGGCATTGGCTGACAGCTTGAAAAACCTGATCGAAAAAGGTGCAAGTTTTGCGACTTTAGCCGGTCAGTATTCAGAAGATCCGGGTTCTGCCGCTAAAGGTGGTGACTTAGGTTGGTTTAAAAGAAACCAAATGGTTAAGCCTTTCGAAGAAGCCGCTTTCAACGGTGACGTGAACAAGCTTTACGTAGCAACAAGCCAGTTTGGTGTTCACCTGATTCAACCAACCCACAAAGGGAAAGAAGTTAAACAAGTCCGTTTAGCCGAGTTGGTCCGCAATATTGAGCCAAGCACAAAAACATTCCAAACGGTTTATGCACAAGCCAGCAAATTTGCCAGCGAAAATACAACAGGTGCCGCTTTTGATGAAGAAATCACCAAAGAAGGTTTAAACAAACGTGTTGCCCGCATCGGTGAAAACGATCGTCAAATCGTTGGCCTGGACCAATCGCGTTCAATGATCCGCGCCGCTTACCAGGCTGATGTAAACGACATCCTGGTAAACAACGAAGGTTCTACCATCTTCGAATTCGCCGACAACTTTGTCATTGCGAAACTGGCCGGCATCCAGGACGAAGGTTACACCGCATTCAACGAAGTTCAGCCAATGATCAAACTAGCCGTTTTGAAAGAGAAAAAAGGTGAAGCTTTGGTTGCTAAAATGAAAGAAGCAGCTGCTGCCGGTGATATTGATGCTGTTGCATCGAAACTTGGTGTTGACGTTCAGGCGGCCAACAATATCCACTTCGACCTGTATTCAGTACCTGTCATTGGTGTTGAACCTGCCGTTGTCGGAACAGTTGTAAGCATGGAAAAAGATCAGCTGTCAGCGCCGATTAAAGGCAACAGAGGTGTTTACATCACCAAAGTAGTTGGTATTAACGAACTGAATAATACGAACGTTGAAGCTGAAAAAGCGCGTTTGGAACAAGCACTGGCTTACCGTGCTAACTACCAGGCTTACGAAGCACATCGTAAAGCTGCCGAAATTGAAGACAGAAGAGCGAAATTCTATTAGTAGAACCGCTTCCAAAATATTGAAAGAGCAGGCCCGAAAGCCTGCTCTTTTGTTTTTCGGTCCAAAACGGATTTCTGAAAAGTACAGTTGACTTTTTTTCTTATTTTTGGGAAAAACATGCAAAAATGAGAAAACTACTCTTCCTTTTATTACTCGCTACTTCTTTATTTCCGGCTTGTACCAAACAAGCAAAGCAGGTTTACCTGTTCTCCTATTTCAAGGACAACGGACAGGACGGCCTCCATCTGGCTTACAGTTACGACGGTTATCATTTCGATGCGTTAAAAAACGACTCGTCCATCCTGACACCCATGGTGGCCGACGATAAACTGATGCGCGATCCTTGCGTTATTCAGGGTCCTGACGGCAAATTCCACATGGTGTGGACCGTCAGCTGGAACGACCGCGGAATTGGCTACGCTTCATCGGACGATTTAATTCGTTGGTCGAAGCAGGATTTTGTGCCGGTGATGGCCGACGAACCAACAGCGCTGAACTGCTGGGCGCCCGAGTTGATTTACGATGCCGACAGCGCACAGTACATGATTTACTGGGCAACAACCATTCCCGACCGTTTCGAAGCCGGAATGGGCCAGGGCGACGGTAAATACAATCACCGCATGTATTATACCACCACCAAGGATTTTGTGACTTATAGCCCGACAAAACTGTTGTACGACGAAGACTTTTGTGTGATTGACGCGGTGATTAAAAAGATTAACGGCGAATACCTGATGTTTCTGAAGGACGAAACCCGCTACCCGCCGAAGAAACACATCCGCATAGCAAAGAGCAACTCCCTGTACGGCGGCTATAAGCTGGCATCGGAACCCATTTCGCCCGACTGGGTAGAAGGACCAACCGTGGAGAATGTTGACGGCGCCTGGGTGCTGTATTACGACGAATACACCCGTCACCACATGGGAGCGATTCGCTCGACCGACCTGGAGAACTGGGAAGTCATCAACGACTCTATCAGCTTCCCCGAAGGAACCCGACACGGTACCATCTTTAAAGCCGACGAGGCGGTGCTGACCAACTTGCAGGAACAGTTCAAATAGACCGGACTAAGCGAAAATATTCGTTGCCCGGGTGACTTCGAAGTCACCCGGGCAATTTGTTTTAACATGTTGGTAAGAGACAGCCAAATCTTTATCATTTCAAAGCTATTATTTGTCAGTTAAAGCTTTGTACAGAAAATGTAAATTGCGCAGGTAAACTTGAAAGATAATTCAACGATCATTAATCGATAAATCATTGCGCATTACCATGAGATATTTTTTGAATCCAATTTTTATAATTCTGTTCATTTTCGTTGCTGCTACATCACAGGGCCAGCAGTTTAAGAATAACATCATTCAATATAAATCGAAATTGGCGGCCAAGTCTGCCAAACTGATCGATTCCGGCGATGCGATCTCCGCTGATTCGATGGATGTTAACTTTAAAGACAAAGGTTATGGGCCGGTGCCCGCCAAGCTGCAAGCAATGAAAAAGAAGAAATTGAGCCCGGGGCAAATTTATGACCGGATATCGGAATCCACTGTGATTGTTTCTTCGGCAGGCAGATGTGGCGAACTGAACGAACGAGGTAATCTGTGCAAGCGGATACACACTTACCCGGCTTCCGGTTATATCATCGACTCGAAGGGAATCATCGTGACCAACTATCACGTGGCCAATGGTTACGTTACAAAGAAAAACACAACATCGAGAGATGCATTAGTGGTCATGCTCAAGGACGGAACAATTTTTCCGGTACAAGAAGTGTTATTGGCCGATAAATCCAACGACCTGGCCATTTTGAAAATCGACCCGACAGGAGTCGAGCTTCCTGCATTGCCAGTTGCAACCAAAGATGCGGAAATCGGCGACCCGGTGTATATCGTCAGTCATCCGAAAGGATATTTCTATGCCTTTTCGTCGGGTATGGTCTCCGATAAATTCAGTGAAATCAATGCGCAGCGGTACCGCAACGTGATGGCTATTTCGGCCGATTTTGCTGCCGGTTCCAGCGGTGCAGCTATCATTGACCAATACGGGAACGTGATTGGAACCGTCTCTTATACCAAGACGTTACAACACTCAGATGATGAGACAAAAACGCAAATGATATTGAAAGCGACCATTCCTTCATCTGCTCTTTTAAAATTAATCAAGGAAGGGAACTAAGCGCTCCACGGTAACCAATTAAAACAATTTGTTTTATATCGAAAAAAGAAAGAGCTCCCCAACCGGAAGCTCTTTTGCTATTTTATTCCCTGACAAACGCAGGATGTTGATTCCTACAATCCCAAATTCGGCAACACAAACGATTTGGTGTTGGGGTGCAGCCTGATCCATAAACCGGGGTTGGCATTTAACTGCTGCATGGCTTCATCGGTATCTGAACTTAACGTCGTGTTCAGCACCCTGGCATAGGTTTGCACTTTAGCCGGAGCCGAATCGGCATCCACCACCGACTGAACGATCTTTTTAGCCTGTAATATCGCAGCCGGCCCTAACGTGAGAATGTATTCAGCCGAGCGACATTCTTGTTCATCCGCTTCACTCACGGCGCTACCGCCCGCTTTAAACTTGCTGATGTGGTGCTCCAAAATACTACTCGAAATGGGGATGATGCCGGCCACATGGTGATACTGTGCCCCCGAAAACGGCTTAATGTAGGCCAGGTGTGATGCCGCGTTTTCTTCCGGCCCATGACCAATAAAGAAGATATCCAAGCCGCCCAGTTCTTCCAGTTTCGTCAGGTAGCCGATCAAGGCCGACTCTAAATCCTGCGTATCCGTTCGCATGGGCGTAAAGCTTTTGATCTTTTTGAAAAAAGCATCACCCAAAATACGCTCAAAATCCCGCACAAAACTAAACCCGTTGGCCATGGCCATCGGAGCCAGGGCATCCTGTGTAAACACATTCAGGCGGGCAAGCAGTTCATCTTGTTCGTTTGTTTTGGCTAATTCGCCGAGCAAACGGTGTAACTGCTGAGCACCACGGCCACCCAAAAGGGCAATATTGATATCGCCGTCTTTCGCTGCTGCGGTGCTGTAAAGCTCATTTAACATGGCCTGCCCCACCTCGGCTTCAGAGGCCAGCACCGTGGGCGTTACGCCGTAATCGGTCAACCGAATTGTTTGAGCACTCTTTTGAGACAACCACACGTTAGCGTTGTCTTCATATCTGGTGAATGGTGATTCTTTTACATTCATGAGTTCGTATTGTTTATTCCGGCGCGCCAATTCACGCAGCCGTCGGGTTTTCGAAAAGCCAAATTTACAGATTATCTGCTAAGGGCGAAAGTCGGGTGATTGAAAAGGAAAGGCTGAATACGTCAGGATTAAAAATCATGCCGAGCGAGGGTTATTACTCCTTATTAAAAGAAAAAACCCAAATTTACTGATGCATGCGAGTCTTCTTCGTTTATAAATTTATACTCAAGACACAGATTAATATGATTAAACAACTTTGCTCCAACTCTCATCGCAGCTCCCATATAATCAGAATTAACCAAGCCTCCTCCAACTCCTGTGTAGAGACCAATGTTCTGCTTCTTATAAAAACGATAGTTTACAACAATAAAATCTGTGTCCACTTTATTGTTGTCATCAAGATCATCGCTAATAATCAATACAGACCGGGCGATCTGAAATCCGGCATCAATAGGAATTGATTTGAAATTATAACGATACTCCAATTTTATTTGGGGCCCCATTCCCCCGTTATCATAGCGATAATTATCTGCGCCAAAAGTCACTCCAAAGCCAACTTCAATATCACTTCGCTGGAACTTCTTGTCTTTTTGTTGTGCCTCAGCTAAAATCGCGACAACAACCAATACAATCAACAATATTATTTTTTTCATGTCTACTGCTTACACTTGCTTTCTACTCTTTAACAATTGCCGCCCCACGACTGGCGCGCTTTTGGACAGCTTCACAATTAATCACACGTGGTCCGGATTACAAACCAAACCAAAGGGGAACTCCTCCTCCCATCGTTTCAAAACGAGTGGTTCAATGTCTGGCGTTTTATTCCCTAAGTGTTGTTATTTCACATATCCCAACACCCCATCCCATTCATCAGTCCAAATTACATCTTTTCATAATCAATATTATCAATTAAAAACTATTTAGCGTCATTCTAAATTGGAGGGCAAAACCGACACTCAATTTTCGCCTCCAACCGTGCGGAAGGCAAATCCTGCCTTCAATTTTCAGTTCCAAGCATGCGGAAGCACAATTCTACCGTCAATTTTCATTTCCAAGGCTGCGGAAGTCCATTTCAGCCATCAATTTTGCCTTCCGAAACTGCGGAAGCGCAATCCAGCTGTCAGGGTTCACTTCCGCCGGTGCGGAAGCCCGACCCTGCGTCCGTTTTTCATTTCCAAAGCCGCGGAAGTCGAATGCAGCCATCAATTTTCGTTTCCGGGGCTACGGAAGCCCAGGGTAGCTCGCCGTTTTTATGTCCAACGGCGCGGAAAACCACTGGCTGTTCACCGGCCATCAACATTAGCCAAAATCAATCCTTTCCACATTCACCTCTGATTAACAGCATGAAACATGCCCAAAAACATAAGCTATAATTTTATTCAATAACCCAAACTGCCGTAACTTGAATGAAAAATTTCCAACTCCAATAACTTTTAAATCTGACTATTATGCTTTTAAAAATTATCTATTCTCTTTATTCGCTTATGAACCTGTCGGCCTTGGCACGCAAAGTGCGTAACCTGCTGTCCACGGCATTTCCGACTGATCCGATTGTGATTTCGCTGCTGGCAAAAATCGATGTGGCCCAGGCCGTGGCAGTTCAAGCCATTGGCAGCTCGACCAAACAAAATTCAACCGCAATGGTGCGTTCGGCCGATACCAGCCGCGACAACAGTTATGTGTCGTTGCGCAACCATGTTTCGGCCGGCCTGCGCCGCGAAAATGCCGACTACCGGGCCGCCTGTGAAGCCCTTTGGCCCCTGTTCGAAAAAAATGACACGACGCTTTATTATTTTCCGGACGGCGAAGAAACACAGGCAATCGAGAGCTTGCTGACGGAGCTGAAAGCCGGCGACGGCCCGGCGCATTTGGCGACAGTGAATGCCACCGAGTGGCTCGACGAGCTGGACCGCGATAACCAAGCTTTTGTAGCCGCGCAACAACAACGGGCCGCCAACCGCAGTACCGACACCACAGTGACCGATGCGGAAGCCCTTAAACAACTGGAAGCCGCACTGAACCTTATGAACAGTGTGATGGACAGCCTGTCGATGATGGAAGCTGCCGGCGTGCAAGCCGTGGCTACCGAACTGAATGAATACATTGCCGAAGCCAACGCCAATGCCCGCAACAGCAAAAGCCAGACTACCGAAGAAATACCGTTGAATTAACTTATTTTCGGAACTGAAGATTACTGAAAGTCTCGCCACGCGGCGGGACTTTTTTTGTGGGAAGCGGTAAAGTACACGACTCCCGAAGGGAGGAGACTTGCACCACCCCCAATTGGATTGGGGGTTTTGGCGAAACCAGACCCTATACCCACCCCGAAGCGGGTTGAACTCCTCCGGAGTTCAGGCAAACCGGGTTACCGCCGGACTAATTGCGCGGTAGGTTATTCGGGTGCGGCGGATTTTATCCGCCGATTAATAAGCGGTTAAAAACCGCTTCACCCAAAAAGACTCCCTCTCCCAATCGCTGAACATCGTCATCGCGCAAAAGATGAACGACGATGCTAGCGATCGCTCAAGCTGCCACAAAACATACTACGAACCGGACCCATAATGCACCGCATTCGTTATAAGAGACACCGGAGTCTTTTACCGATGTCATGACGCCTCGTTTGTATTCGTTTAACCTAAAAAATAAAACTATGAGTAATCAGAAAGTAATCACCGTTGTTGGGGCAACAGGAGCCCAGGGCGGTGGCTTGGTAAGGGCGATTCTGAATGATCCGACTGGCGAATTTTCAGTACGGGCGGTCACGCGAAACGCCGGTTCTGAAAAAGCCAAAGCGCTCGCTGAGCTAGGCGCGAATGTCGTTGTAGCCGATGTGGCAAACAAAGACAGCTTGGTTAAAGCCTTTGAGGGCTCGTACGGGATTTTTTGCGTGACCTTTTTCTGGGAACACTTTTCGCCGGAAACAGAAATGCAGAACGCCAAAAACATGGCCGAAGCAGCCGCCGAGGTTGGGGCCAAACACGTGATCTGGTCGACCCTGGAAGATACCCGAAAGTGGGTTCCCCTGGATGACGACCGGATGCCAACGCTGATGGAGAAATACAAGGTGCCGCACTTCGACGGCAAAGGCGAAGCCGATGCTTATTTTGTGAACAGCGGGGTGCCTTACACGCTGCTGCTGGCCTCGTTCTACTGGGACAATTTCATCTATTTCGGTATGGGACCGCAAAAAGACGCCAACGGCAAACTGGCACTTAATATTCCCATGGGCGATAAAAAACTGCCCGGTATTGCAGCCGAAGACATTGGGAAATGTGCCTTCGCCATCTTCAAAGATCCCGACAGCTATCAAGGCAAAACAGTCGGCATCTCGGGCGAGCACCTCACCGGACAAGAAATGGCCGCATCCTTCTCAAAAGCGTTCAACACAGAGGTGGCCTACAATGCCGTCCCCTTTGGTGTTTATCGCGGGCTGGGCTTCCCCGGCGCTGAAGACCTGGGCAATATGTTTCAGTTTAAACACGACTTCCAGGAGGATTTTTGTGGTGTGAGAAGCGTCAAAAACTCCAAAGCCATGAACCCGGAACTGCAGTCGTTCGACCAGTGGCTAGCGAAGCATAAAGGGCAAATGGAGCTTTGAATGACTTGATAAAGACGAGTAATCCCGGAGGATAGAATTAGCATCACACCCAATTGAATTGGGGGTTTTAGCGAAGTCAAATCCTTCGCTCAACCCCGAAGCGGGTTGAAGAAAACGAAATTAAACTCCGCTGGAGTTCCTAAAATACCGACTTCTCGTAACCCACCGGTTTCACCGGCGGTGATGAACACCTAACTCCTTCGGAGTTTCGGGCGCGGAGAAAGATGAGCACAAAATAATTGAGGGCTTCACTTCAAGTGAAACCCTCATACACAAATATCTTATTGCAGCGCAATTACGCCAGCAACGCTTTTACTTTATCGGCAACATCTTTTCCGTCGGCTTTACCAGCCAGTTGTTTCGAAGCAATGCCCATTACTTTTCCCATTTCTTTCATGGAAGAAGCGCCGGTTGATTCGATAATCGCCTGCACGGCCGCCGTCAGTTCTTCATCGGTCAATTTCTTAGGCAGGTAATCTTCGAACACAGCTACCTGCACCAATTCTTCCGAAGCCAAATCCTCGCGGCCCTGTTCTTTATACAGGTTCGCCGAATCGGTTCCCTGCTTGGCCAGTTTCTGAATGATTTTGATTACCTCGGTATCATCCAAATCGTGAGCGGCAGAAGCTGTTTTCGCTTCGATCAGGAATTTTTTAATGTTCCGGAGCGCAGCGGTTTTTTCTTTTTCACGCGCTTTCATCGCGGTAGTCAGGTCAGCATTTATTTGATCAAATAAACTCATTTTTTAGTCTTTTAAATTCGTCCTTCAAAGTTTTCGAAAAATTGCTCACAATCCAAATTTTCTTTCGGGTTTCGGGTTAAGCGTTCGCGACTCACAACTCATGACTCGCTACTCATGCCTAATCCACATTGTCGTGCAAAAACGAATTATTATCGCGTAAGAAGGTTTTGTTATCCTCATCCGCGTCCAGCGAAAAACGCGACATCTTATTTTCAAACTTTGCCCGGTTGGTATCAATGCTCATGTTCTTTCTCCGGTAAGCCGGGATGTTTTCCAGTTTGTCCACAAAATCATCGTCGGAACTTGAGAAGTCGATTTTCACCGAGTAATCGTCGTCCATGTCAATTGAAGGTGGGCCGTATAAGGCATCAAACTCATCGGATTTCGGATGATCGATCTCGAACTCAATCATTCCCTGGTTGGTTGATTTTTTTTCTTCGGCCGCCTTCGCTTTAAACGATTGCGATGGTCGGGGAATATTCGAAAATTGCGAGGCGGAATCGTCGCCCAACGAATGATAGGTCTTTTCAACCTTCTGAGCGGCCATCATTTCCGGAATGCTACTCATGCTGAAACCGGTTGCGATAACAGTCACCGAAATTTCATCATTCAATTCTTCGTCCAGGCCATTCCCCCAGATCAGGTCGGCTTCGTGCCCGGCTTTCGCCTGAATATAATCAGTAATCTGTCCGATCTCGTCCATGGTTACTTCTTCATTTCCCGAAGTAATATTCAGCAAAATATTTTGTGCCCCGCGAATGTCGTTATTATTCAACAAGGGTGAATTGAGTGCTTCTTCCACGGCTTTCAACGCACGGCCTTCGCCGGACGATTTGGCCGATCCCATCAGCGAAACGCCGCTTTTACGCATCACGGTTTCCACATCGGCAAAATCGACGTTGATATAACCGGGAACGGTAATAATCTCAGCAATCCCTTTCGCCGCTGTTGCCAACACATTGTCGGCTTTGGCAAAAGCTTCCGAAATCCGGAAATCGCCATACATTTCGCGAATCCGTTCATTGTTGATCACCAATAAGGAATCGACATGCGTTTGCATCTCGCTGATTCCGTCGATCGCCTGCTTAATCCGCCGGCGCCCTTCGTTCCGGAAAGGAATCGTTACAATTCCAACGGTCAGTATATTTAATTCGCGACAAGCTTCGGCAATCACCGGGGCAGCACCAGTACCGGTTCCGCCACCCATTCCGGCAGTAATGAAAACCATTTTGGTATCGTGCTCAATTGCCTGCTTCACATCGCTAATGTTTTCAATCGCTGCTTCGCGGCCAATGTCCGGTTTGTTGCCGGCGCCGCGTCCTTCGGTTAACGAAGCACCCAGCTGCACCTTTAACGGAATCGGACTGTTCTGCAAGGCCTGCGCATCGGTGTTACACACCATGAAGCCCACATCCTTAATTCCCTGCTCATACATGTGATTGACCGCGTTGCCACCGCCACCTCCAACACCAATCACCTTGATAATTGTGCCGGAAGATTTTTCCAAATCGAAATTCATTATATCGTTTGCCATAACCTGTGCTTTTCTTAATTGTTTTCTGTCATTGATTCATCCTGATCATCAAATAAGCGGTTGAACTGTCGCATAAACCAGTTATCCGTATTTGCCTCCGCTTTCTCTTTTACCAGTTCCCCGGTTGAATTTTTCTTCCGGTTAGTTGTTCCGGCCCTTTTTGGTGAATTTCGGTGGGCCTGAGGTCGTCGCTCTTCCCGCATTTCAAAAACGGTCCCTTCGTAGGTTTCTTCTTCCAGATTAATATCCAGTATGTCTTCGGTATCAAGCTGTAGTTTCTCGATCGGCAGTTCTTCCTGTAACAACTCACTGGGATTTCTATCGAAACGGGTTGCGGCAATGGTTACGCTTACCCGCGATCCCAATTTGCTGTCCTTTCCGTTCCCCCAAATAATATTGGCATCCTGACCGGCTTTCTCCTGAAGGAATTCGATGATATCGCCAATCTCCCCCATTGTAATTTCTTCGTCGCCGGAAATAATATTGAGCAGAATGTCCTTCGTTCCGCTGATATCATTGCTGTCTAACAAAGGAGACTCAAGAGCTTCCAGCACGGCTTTCATGGCACGGCCTTCCCCTTCTGCATAGCCGGTTCCCATAATGAACACCTCACTATTGGCCATAACCGTATGCACATCGGCAAAGTCGATGTTGATCTGACCGTGAACAGTAATGATTTCGGCCACCCCTTTTACGGCCGCCGTAATCACATCGTCCGCTTTCTTAAACGCTTTGGAAGCCGGAAGATCACCATAGATCCGGTGTAGTTTGTCATTGCTGATCACCAACATGCTATCCACATATTGCTTCATCTGCTCAACGCCTTCCTTTGCCTGCTCGAACCGCCGTTTCCCTTCTGACGGAGAAGGAACGGTGACCACAGCGATGGTCAGGATTCCGAGTTCACGAGCCAGCGAAGCAATAACAGGAGCAGCCCCGGTACCGGTTCCACCACCCATGCCAGCGGTTATAAAGAGCATCTTTGTATTCCCGTCGAGTACATTGCGGATATCATCCAGGTTTTCAATGGCAGCCTGACGCCCATGATCCGGTTGGTTTCCGGCGCCACGTCCTTCAGTCAGGGTAACGCCCAACTGAATTTTCACGGGAACCGGACTGTGAATCATGGCTTGTGCATCGGTATTACAAATGACAAAATCAACCCCATGAATACCTTCTGTAAACATGTGATTGACGGCATTGCAGCCGGCACCACCGGCACCAAGCACCTTGATGATCGACGACTGCGCCTTTTTTAAACCAAAATCAATTAGGTCCTCAATCATAAGCGAGGATTTTTTTAGAAGTTAAATTACAAACACGAACCGTTTAAAAATCTATTCATTCGATATGAACTTAATACCTTAAATTATAGTAGCGATCTGCCTTTCACCGGCAGACTTTTCGTTTCTTATTTCATTTCAATTCCTTGCTCGTCATTGAAAAACATATCCATTTGGCGGGCAACTCCTTCTTTCATCGTTTTCAGGAATCCAAAGGAATTTGACTTCGGTTTCGACACTTTCTTCTTTGCCGTGTCCTTTTTAGTGTCGCCAAACTCTTCTTTCAGACCAATTTGCAGCAAGCCTAAAACCGTTGCAAAACGGGGATCTTCCAAGCCTTTCCATGGCTTTTCAGTTTTTATGCGTGGAATCCCGATTCGGACATCCATCCCTGTTTGATATTTCAGCAGCTGATTCAGATTCGGCAGCAATGCCGTTCCGCCAGTCAACACAATTCCGGCGCCAATACGATCGCCAAATCCCGATTTCTCAATGTGGAAGTTGATGCTTTCAATAATCTCTTCCAAACGGGCCTGAATAATATATGCCAGGTTTCGGAAACTGATTTCTTTCGGCTCCCAACCGGATGGCGAGGGGATCGTCACCACTTTATCTTCGGGTGCGAAGTTCCCCATAGCTTGTCCGAACTGTGTTTTCAGAGATTCTGCCTGACGAAGAATGATCGAGCAACCTTCTTTGATATCGTGAGTCAGCACATTTCCGCCAAAAGGAATTAAAGAAGAATAGCGCAACACACCTTCATGAAAAATGGCCAATTTCGTGGTGCCTCCGCCGATATCCAACAAAATAACTCCGGTTTCTTTTTCTTCCTCCGTTAAGATGATTTCGGAAGAAGCCAGCGGATCAATGATCGCCCGTTTCACCTTAATGCCTGTTTGCTCGAGCCCCAGTCTCAGATTTTCCTCATAGGATTCGGGAGCGACCAACAGTTTAAACTCGACCTCCAGGTGTTCAGCTTTCATACCGACAGGATCCGAACATTCTCCTTCCTGATCAACCTGATAAAGTTGTGGTTCGGCATGGTAAATTTTGTAGCCGGCAGGCAGTTCGGCCTTCTTCACTTTCTCAATCAGAAATTGAACATCAGCCTCCGACACCAACTGATCTTTGTCGATGTACTTTTCAGCTTTCAAGGTGAAAGTCTTCAATTGCTGCCCAACGATATTCACATAAACATCTTCGATCTCGGTGCCAATGTGCTCTTCTGCTTGCCGAAGCGCGACATCAATCGCCCGCGAAACTTCCTCAATGTTCAAAACCACACCACGTCTAACACCGGCAGAGGATGAGGTTCCAATTCCCAGAATTTCAACCTTGCCTTCAGCATTCAACTCTCCGGCAACTACAACAATTTTTGTTGTGCCGACATCGACTGCTGCTACTATTTTTTTGCTCTTGGCCATAAGCTTTATATTTAGTCTTCTTCCTTTTTCTCGAATTCAAACAAAATCAATCCGGGCTGTTTACCTTCGCGTGCAAACCACCTGATCTTTATATTTCAAACTAATTCTCTTGTATTTATCCCATCCAAACTCATTGAATGCCTGCTCGTACAATGCTCTCAAATTCCGGAATTTCTCCCGATAACTGACAGGCTCTCCAAACTCGATCAACTGTTCACCCACCAACGGAACCATAACCAGTTCGCCCGATGAATTCACCTCAATCTGTTTAATTTGCGCATTCCAAAAATTATCACTTTCAATATATGTTACTAGCGGAATTAATTGCTCACGCACGAATTTTTCTTCCGCTTTTCCGCTTATCAACATCACATGAGCGGTAAATGCAGGATTGGCAGGGATCCGAACGCCTGCCTCATCCATATAGTAATCCTCGTTGCCACTTAACACCCGCAACAGGGGTTCACGCTGAAACACTTCCACGATCAGGTGGCCTTTAAAATCCATCCTGTCACCCGAAATGTGGCGATAAACCTCCACCTTTTTGATTGCCGGTGTTTTCCCAAGTTTCAATTCCAGCGAATTGGCATTAATCGCATCAAGTTTCTTTTCAAACAATTTCGGATCGGCCTTTTTCACCAAACGTGTCACTTCTGCTTCATCAATAAATCGAGGCGAATCATCGGGAATGACAACAGTTAGCTCATCGCATTTCACCTTCGATAAGCTACCCGACGAAAAAGCCAGGGTGAAAATCACAACGATTCCCGCCAGCACGATTCCCGCTATTTTTAGAAGTCCTTTAACCATTTGCCTTTTGTTTTAAAAAGGTTGAAACTCGCTCAACTAACAAATCAATATCACCGGCTCCCATCATCAGGATAACGCCCGGTTTTAGCTCGTCAGTTCTGGTCAATAAGTCTGCCTTTGCGACCAGCTGTTTATTCTTCAACTGCACCTGATCGAATACCAGCTTCGAATCCACTCCCGGAATTGGCAGCTCACGAGCCGGATAAATATCCAGCAGAAACAATTCGTCCAGCTGACTTAGCTCCTGCGCAAACTCAGTCGCAAAATCCTTGGTCCGACTAAACAGATGCGGCTGGAAGATTCCGGTCACCCGGCGCCCCGCAAACATCGCCTTTACGGAGCTAATCGTTGCTTTTAATTCTGCGGGATGATGTGCGTAATCATCAATCAAAATATATTCGTTACTGCGGAAACGGATATCAAAACGGCGTTTCACACCTTGATAAGTCGCTACTGCAGCTTTCACTTCTTCTTCTGAAACACCGGACAACAAGGCCAATGCCGATGCCGCTATCACATTCTCAACATTCAGCAAACCCGGATAATTCAACTGCATATCCTCAATCAGTCCGTTCGGATGTCTGAGGTCAAAATGATAGGCCTCGTCTTTCAACTGAATATTGAGTGCGCAAAAATCAGCCTGTTCATTCAACGAATAACTAAAATGCGAAATGGCCTGATTCTGTTCCTGACGGATCGCCAGCCCTTTCTTTACAACAACAGCTCCGCCCGCTTTTACCTGCCCTACAAACTCGCGGAAAGAAGTTACGATGGCTGCATGATCTCCATAGATATCCAGGTGATCGGCATCCATGGAGGTTATCGCGGCATAATCAGGGTGAAGTTGGAGGAACGAGCGATCAAATTCATCCGCTTCGGCCACCATCCAATTGCTGTCAGCCGACAACAGTAAGTTCGTTTGATAATTCTTTGAAATGCCTCCCAGAAAAGCGCTGCAATCCAAACGCGAACTTTTCAGGATGTGGGCAGTCATCGTCGACACGGTTGTTTTGCCATGTGTACCGGCAACGGCGCAAGTTCGGCCTTCATCACAGATCATCCCCAATACATAAGAACGTTTTTTGATCGTGAACCCGTTTTGCTCCAGAAAAATACGTTCAGCTAAGTCGGCAGGTACGGCAGGCGTCAGCACCACCAAACATGTATTTTTATCTAAGCTTGTTGCAACCATTCCCGGTTCATCAGTATAATGTACAGCAATACCTTCTGCCACCAGTTCTTTGGTCAGATCGGTCTCTGTTCGGTCGTATCCGGAGACAGCAAAACCAGCGTGCTTAAACCAGCGTGCCAGTGCGCTCATCCCAATCCCTCCGATTCCCAGGAAATAAACTTGCGTTATGTCGTTCAAGCCTCTCATTATTTCTTTACTTCATTTAAAATGACCTGTACAATTTCGGCCGTCGCATTTGGCTTAGCCAGTTTCTTACTGTTCTTTGCCAGGCTTGCCAGCTTATCTTTGTCGCTGACCAATTGGAAAGCTTCTTTGAAAAGCCTTTCCGGGCCATCGGCATCTTTAACCAACACAGCTGCGTTTTGCTCAACCAAAGCCATCGCATTTTTAGTTTGATGGTCTTCAGCAACATTAGGCGAAGGCATCAATACCGAGGGCTTCCCAAGCAAACAGAGCTCTGAAATTGTGCCGGCTCCCGCTCTTGAAATCACTAAATCAGCAGCTTTGTAAGCTAAATCCATATCGGTTAAAAACTCCAAAGCCTGCAAGTTTGCCGGTTGTTTGCCGTTCAAGCGCTCCAACATTTCGCGGTAATAAATTTTACCGGTTTGCCACACGACCTGAACATCGCTTTTTGCAATGTAATCGAGGTTTGCCATGACACTTTCATTCAGGCTTCGGGCTCCCAAACTTCCGCCAACAACGAATACAATTGGCTTGTCGCCGCTCAAATTGTACGCTTGCAAAGCTTTCGAGCGATCAACCGGCTGTAACAAATTCTGGCGGACCGGATTACCGGTCACCACTAACTTTTCTGCCGGGAAGTAGCGCTCCATATTCGGATAGGCCACACAAATTTTGCGAACCTTTGCCGACAGCAGTTTATTGGTTACGCCGGCATATGAATTCTGCTCCTGCAAAATTGCCGGAACACCAGCCCGAACTGCAGCCTTCAATACCGGACCGCTGGCAAAACCACCAACACCAATAGCCACATCAGGCTGAAAGTCTTTAATCACCTTACGGGCTTTTTGCATGCTTTTAAAAAGCATCCACAAAAACTTAAATAGCCGCAGCGATGCTTTTCGTGGCAAGCCCATGACCGGTAAACCAACAATCGGGTAACCTGCAGCCGGAACACGTTCCATCTCCATTTTGCCGAGCGCACCAACAAACAGAATTTCCACATCAGGAACCGTTTGTTTTAGCTCATTGGCAATGGATAAGGCCGGGAAAATATGCCCTCCTGTTCCTCCTCCGCTTATGACTACTTTTAGTTTCATGGTTTACCAGTTTCTATTTTTTACAATTCTTTTTGTTCTATTTCAGTTCCTGATCTTCATCCGGAACGGTTACAACCACCGGCTGTTCGGCTTGCTCGGCTTTGCTGTTTTTCTTATTTAAGTAACTCACCGAAAGAATCAGCCCAAAACCCGCCGCCGTGAAGATCATCGATGTTCCCCCCATACTAATCCAGGGGAGCGGTTGGCCGGTTACCGGAACAATTCCGGTTGACACCGACATATTCACAAAAGCCTGAATGGTATATATCAGTACAATGCCTGTCGCCAGAAACGCGGGGAATGTCCGGGAACTTGCCCTCACAATTGCCACGCCCCGAAACAGGAAAATGAGATACAATAATACAATTGCAATACCTCCTACAATTCCGTATTCTTCAACAAAAATGGCGTAAATAAAGTCGTTGTAGCCTGCCTCCATATAGTTACTCACATCGCTACCGCCAGGGCCCTTTCCAATCATCCCACCTTCAAAAATGGCCAACTTGGCAAAATCGGCCTGCGTGGTTCCTTCTTCAGCATCTTCATCACCAAACAGGTGATCATCAATCCGTTGCTTAAAGGTTTGTAAACGACCAAAAGAGTGTGGCATATACGGAGCCATAAAATACATCATCAGCGCCATTAGGATGCCTGCCAATGCAGTCAGGCCCATAAATTTAAAAGGAATACGACCGACGAACATCAAGCCCATCATTCCCATGAAAATAACGGCAGCTGTCGAAATATTACCGATCGAAATAATGCCGCAGACAATGACACTGGCACCCAACACCCAGAAAAAGGCCGTTCTCAATTCTTTTTCTGATTTTTGCCTACTGGCCAGCATTTTAGCACCAAACATCACTAAGGACAATTTGGCGAGCTCTGCAGGCTGGAAGCTGATAAATTTCAAATCGAGCGAACGCGGGGTGGCTTTCCCCGTCAGTTTATATTGAATGAGCGCCAATATTAATAAGCCAATCGTAAATATCAGTGCTGTCGGAGCAATCAGGGAATAAAATTTCACCGGGACTACATTGACCAAAAAGGCCATAATAAAGAATCCCGCCGTAATAAAAATGGTGTGCCGAATGAGGTAATGAGCCGTAAAACCTCCCGCTTCGCGATAGGCCAAACGTCCGGTGGCACTGTACACAATCAGTATTGAAGCCAGCGACAGGAAAAACAGGACTACCCAAAGTATCCGGTCTCCTTTAATAATATTTCCAAGCGTCAATTTCATTCTCTACAAATTTCTTTCTGACTTCAGTTATTCTACAAAAAAACACAAAACAGGGAATTACAATTCGCGAACCGCCATTTTAAACTGCCGACCGCGATCTTCGTAGCTTTCAAATAAATCGAAACTGGCACAAGCAGGTGAAAGTAAGACCACTTCGCCGTCTTTAGCCAAATAATAGGAAGCCCGAACAGCATCCTTGATATTGTTCGTTTCAACGATATCCGGAACAATCCCACTAAAAAAGTCAACGATTTTTTTGTTGTCTGTTCCCAGGCAAACAATTGCCTTCACTTTTTCGCGAACCAACGACTCCAGTTCTTTGTAATTATTTCCCTTGTCAACTCCACCTACAATCCAGACAACTGGTCTGTTGATGCTCTCCAAAGCGTACCAGCTTGAATTCACATTGGTCGCTTTCGAGTCGTTGATAAACTCAATGCCGTGTACTTTTAGGAAACGCTCCAATCGGTGCTCAACCCCTCTAAAATCAGACAAACTCTCTCTGATTTTCTCATTTCTAATGTTCAACACCGAACCTGCCAGCCCTGCTGCCATGGAATTATAGGTGTTGTGTTTTCCCTGCAATGCAATATCAAATATGGACATACTGAATGTGTTTTTATTCCAATTTATCGTTAGCTCATTATCGTTGACTCCGGCGCCTTGCTCTGGCACTTCGGCTAAACCGAAAGGCAAACAGGTTGCCGGAATGTTCCTTTTCTTCAATTCTTCCTGAATGACCGGATCTTCGGACCAGTAAATGAAATAGTCCGCCTCGGTCTGGTTTTGAATGATGCGGAATTTTGAGTCCACATAATTCTGAAAGTTGTACTCGTAGCGATCCAGATGATCAGGAGTGATGTTCAGCAAAACCGCAACATCAGCTTTAAACTCATACATCCCATCCAACTGGAAACTACTCAACTCGATTACGTAATAGTCGTAATCCTTTTCGGCTACCTGCCAGGCAAAACTTTGACCAACGTTGCCAGCCAGTCCCACGTTCAATCCTGCACTTTGCAGCAGGTGGTAGGTGAGCATCGTGGTCGTTGTTTTCCCGTTACTCCCGGTAATACAAATCGTTTTTGCCTTGCAATAGCGACCGGCAAATTCAATTTCGGCAATAACAGGAATTCCAAGCTCGTGCAGCTTTTTCACCAAAGGAGTTTTATCCGGTATTCCCGGACTTTTAACCACTTCGTTAGCCTTCAGGATTTCGTCTTCTGAATGTTTCCCTTCTTCAAAAGGAATCGCATAATTTGAAAGAACGTCCTTATATTTTTGCTTGATTGTTCCCGCGTCAGACACCAGAACATCAAAGCCTTGTTTCTTTGCCAGAATAGCCGATCCAACTCCACTTTCACCTGCACCCAGTATGACAATTCTGCCTTTCATACATTAGCGCATTTTCAAGGTTGCAATCGTGAAAACAGCCAATACAATTCCCACAATCCAGAAGCGGGTAACAATCTTAGCTTCCGGAATGCCTTTCTTTTGAAAGTGATGGTGAATGGGGCTCATCAAAAAGACACGTTGCCCTTCACCATATTTCTTTTTGGTATATTTAAAGTAGCTCACCTGGATAATCACCGATAGGTTCTCAAGCAGGAAGATGCCGCACAAAAGCGGAATCAGAATTTCCTTGCGGATGATAATCGCAAAAACAGCCAAAATTCCGCCAAGAGCCAAACTTCCTGTATCGCCCATAAATACCTGGGCGGGGTAGGAATTCCACCACAAGAAACCGACTGTCGCACCAATAAAAGCTGCAATAAATACAGTCAATTCACCAATGTGAGGAATGTACATGATGTTGAGATAATCGGCATAAATGATGTTACCGCTTACATAGGCCAAGATACCCAGCGTTACCCCGCTGATTGCCGACGTTCCTGTTGCCAGACCATCAATTCCATCAGTAAGGTTAGCCGCATTCGAAACCGCAGTAATAATCAGGATAATTGCAAAAGCATAGACAAACCATCGGATCCACTCCGATTTTTCGCCGATAAAATTGACAATCCATTTATAATCGAACTCATGATTTTTCAGAAATGGGAGTGTTGTTTTGGTTGACTTCACATCCTTCGTAACAAAGTGAACTGATTGTTGTCCGGTCGTGTTCTCAACTACAATTTCTTTCACAAAATCGCCTTTCGCATTTTTTACTTTCTCGCGAACCACCACATCAGGCGACAGATATAAGGTTAAAGCCACAATAATCCCTAAACTAACTTGTCCCAGAATTTTAAACTTACCAGCCAAACCTTCTTTGTCTTTCAAAAAGACTTTGATATAGTCATCGATAAAGCCAATAAGGCCCAACCAAACGGTGGTCACCAGCATCAAAACGATATAAATATTATTCAACTTAGCGAACAACAGCGTCGGAATCACAATAGAGGTTAAAATAATAATCCCCCCCATGGTTGGAGTACCTTTTTTCTGCAATTGTCCTTCAAGTCCTAAATCACGAATTTCTTCGCCGATTTGTTTCTTTTGAAGCATGCGAATGAGTTTTTTACCAAAACCCATCGTGATAAACAATGAAGTAATGATGGCCGCTGACGACCGGAATGAAATGTATTGAAACATCCCGAGCCCCGGTATATCAAATCCTTTTAACCATTCATATAATAAACTAAACATAGCCTGTATTTTTCTTTATTTGCTCTTTCGTTACTCGTCCCTACTGATTAAAAATCTCCGCAATTACTTCCTTATCATCGAAATGGTATTTCACCCCATTGATTTCCTGGTAGTCTTCATGTCCCTTGCCAGCGACCAAAATAATATCGCCTGGCTCGGCCAGCATACATGCGGTGCGGATAGCCTCTTTACGATTCACAATTGACAACACCTTGCGGCGCACGTGCGGTTCCACCCCTGCTTCCATGTCGGCAATAATCTGTTCCGGCACTTCTGTCCTGGGATTATCTGATGTTAGAATTACTTTATCACTTTGCAATGTCGCTTCTTTCGCCATTATCGGACGCTTGGTTTTATCCCGATCGCCTCCGGCACCCACAACCGTAATCACTTGTTCGTTACCGGTGCGGATTTCGCTGATTCCATTCAATACATTCTTTAAAGCGTCGGGCGTATGCGCATAATCGACGATTGCATATTTACCATCCGCCGAGCGTAAAATCTCGAAGCGTCCGGCAACAGGGAGAAGCTCACTGATCAGTGGCAAAACATCTTCAACATCCTCCCCCAAAAGAATGGCCGAAGCATAAACAGCCATCAGATTATATGCATTGAAGATGCCTGAAAAATGGGTCCATACTTCGCGACCATCGATGGCTAGCAACATGCCATCCAAATGTTTCTCCAGTACTTTACATTTAAAATCGGCCAAACCCTTCAAGCCGTAAGCTTTCTGAACTGCCTTTGTATTCTGGAGCATCACCCGGCCATTCTTCTCGTCTGCATTGGTTAGTGCGAAAGCCTCAGCCGGCAGATTATCGAAAAACTTCTTCTTCGCTTTCAAGTATTCCGGGAATGTTTTGTGGTAATCCAGGTGGTCATGTGTCAAGTTGGTAAAAATTCCTCCCTGAAACTTGATTCCGGCAATCCGATCCTGATCAATGGCATGAGAACTCACTTCCATAAAACAATACTCACAACCCGCCTCAACCATCTTCGCCATCAGCGATTGAATTTGCAAGGCATCAGGCGTGGTGTGCGTAGCTGGAAATTCTTCTTCACCGACGTAATACTTTATCGTAGAAATCAAGCCTGCTTTATAGCCCAATTTGATGAACAACTTATACAATAACGAAGCGATTGTTGTTTTTCCGTTCGTTCCGGTTACCCCAACCACTTTCAGGTTTTGCGAAGGGTTTCCATAAAAATTAGCAGCCAACACTCCCAACGCAGCAGCAGTATTGGGAAGCGTCACCAAGCAAGCCTCTCCGACTTCAATATCTGCACGCTCTGCAATGACAACGGTTGCTCCACTCTCAATAGCTTTCGCGATGAAATCGTGCCCGTCAACATGTGTTCCGGTTGTTGCAACAAAAACATCACCTGCTTTCACTTTCCTCGAATCAAACTGAATCTGGTTCACCGGAGTCGAAAGACTACCGGCAACCAGTTCATGCTCAATTCCACTCAATATATATTCTAATGTTTTCATCTTAACTTAATGTCAAATAAATGGTTTGACCTTTTTTTATCTTATTTCCAGCCTTGATCGATTGTTTACTCACTTTACCAAGACCGTTCATTTTAACTTTCAAACCCGATCGCTCGAGCAAATACAAAGCATCGCTTCCGGCCATTCCCAAAACGTTGGGGATAATTCCATCCTGCAAATCGCTCCCTTTTACCTCAGCACTCTGGTCATGCATCGCAAGATTGACCAAATCACCGTTCAACTGTTTTTCGTCAACACCAAGATTTAGCTCAGAAGTAGTCTCGATCACATCGTCTCTAAATCCGTTATCAACGAGCTGAATGTCCTTTGCTATATGCGGTTCATCTGACTGATCCTCCTTTTTTTCGCGCGGATCCAAAAAAGAAGCATATACTTTTGAAACGACTTCTTTAAAAACCGGGCCGGCAACCGAACCGCCATAATACAATCCTTTAGGCCCCACAACGGCAACAATGATCGAATATTTGGGATCGTCAGCGGGAAAATAGCCGGCAAATGAAGCCTGATATTTTTTACCTCCCTGGGTGTACCCTTTATTATCGTTGGCCACCTGTGCGGTACCTGTTTTTCCGGCAATCGGGAAATAGTCGTTATTCAGAGAACGGCCTGTTCCTTCGGTGCACACACCTTCCAACATAGACTTCGCTTTCTCCAATGTCGATTTCGAACAGATTAAAGGATTCAGCACTTCGGTATCGAATTGGCGCACCAAAAGCCCATTCTCCCGAACCTCCTTAACAAAGCGGGGCTTCACCATACGACCGTTATTCGCTATAGCGTTGTAGAAAGTTAATGTTTGAAGCGGAGTTAATTTAATTTCATAGCCGTACGAAATCCAAGCCAACGAAGGCCCCCACCAAACATTATCGCTCGGGTATTTAATGTACGGTACGCCTTCTCCGGCAAAACCTAAACCCAATGGCTTATTTAATCCGAAGTTGTATACCCGATCGATAAAATCGCGTTCTTTCCCTTCGTAATATTTTGTGATAATTTTAGCAACTCCAACATTCGAAGACAACTCAAAAATCTCTTTCATATTAATCGCTCCATGTCCGCCACGACCATAATCACTGTCGTAAATCGTCTGTCCTTTATAATCCCAGCGTCCAATCCCCGTATCAAAGACATCAGTCGTATCGACATAACCATCTTCCATAGCCACCATCAACGAAACCAGCTTGAAAGTAGAACCAGGCTCACTGCACCCCGCGTGACCTAATGCATAATTATAAGTTTCGCTATAGGTACCATCCTTCCGGCGCCCCAGGTTTGCAATAGCCTTAACATCACCGGTGGCAACTTCCATGACTACAGCAGTCCCCCACTCTGCTTGCGACTTCAACATCTGCCGCATTAACGCATTTTGAGTGAAATCCTGCAAATTCACGTTGATAGTTGTCACAACATCTTTCCCTTCCTCCGGATTGGTAATTGGGATATCAACCCAATGACCGGAGTAGTTTCGCTTAATGGCCAGCCCATTGACTCCCGCCAGGTAGCTTTCCATCAACCCTTCAATACCACTATACCCAACGTTTCCGTGAATACCACCGAACGCTCCTTTATTTAAGGTACCGATCGTGCGGCTCGCCATATCTCCATGAGGCATGATTCGTTCGCTTTCACCAACGACAATCAAGCCGCTTCCAAAATTAGAGCGCTTTAACATTTCCAGCCGTTTGAATTGCTGAAGTTGATTATAGTTGACTTTCTCCGGGAAAATTTGAAACCAGCGACTACCTTGCCTGTATGCTCTTTTCAGCCTTTGCTGAAACTGACTTTTGGAGATCCCAAAAAACTTGGCCACTTCGAGCGAAAAGGCGTCATTCTTTTCATCAAATTCGCGAACGACACGCGGAGCTTTGCAGTCGAATCGCAATTCATAATATGGAATTGAAGTAGCCAAAATACTGCCGTCATCGGCACATACATTTCCACGCTTTGCCTGAATTTCAGAAGTATTTGTTTTCAGATTTTTGGCAATCTGCTCCCACCTTTCTGTATCCACATTTTGAATCATAAACAGCTTCACCACAATTGCCGCGGTGAGCGCCATGGCCAAAAAGTAGATGATCCCAAAGCGTAGCGTTATGTATTTCCTGATCTCCATTAAACTCTCCGAATTACTTCCTGTCCGTTTGTGCTACCAGCTTCCGCCAAGCACACAACCGGCTATTTATTTTTCAAGTTTCTTTACTTTCAATTTTCGGGCAGGCTCTTTCGGCTCAACCAAATCCAAACCACTATCATATACCTTGTTGGCTATCTCCGATGGTCTGTTCATTCGCATCAGTTCGGTTTCAAATGTGATTGATGAAGCCCGCAATTCTTTGATCGAATCCTGAACAGCTTCCATTTTCGTCAGCGTCTTTTCTGACCAATAGCGATTGGCAATAATCAGAATAAACAGAAAGACCACAAACAGAACAAACGGAATCTGACTCAGCGCTTTTTCGCTGGCCAGAACACTGCCTCCTAAAAATGATTTCAGGATCGGACGTTTGTTTTTGCCTTTTTCTTGTGGGCTTTTTTCTTCGCTCATAATTTTTCTGCAATTCTCAATTTTGCACTTCTTGCTCTGGGATTCCGTTCAATCTCTTCCTCATCCGGCACAATCACTTTTCGATTCACCGCCTGCAGGCTGGACGAAACATTCCCGTAAAAATCTTTTTCCTGCTTCCCCTCAAAGTTTCCACTTTTGATAAAATTCTTTACCAAACGGTCTTCCAATGAATGATAAGTAATGACAACCAGACGACCACCTGGCTTCAACAATTCCATACTCTGCTCCAAAAACTCTCTCAAAACATCCAGCTCGCCATTTGTCTCAATGCGTAATGCCTGAAAGACCTTGGCCAAATATTTTGCTTCGATCCGTTTCGGAACACACGGAGCAACAATCTCTTTAAACTGATCGATCGTCTTAATCGGCTTAGCCTGACGAGCCGCAATTATTTGACGCACCAGGCGACGGGCGTTATCAACCTCACCGTAATCCTTAAAAACATGAAACAGACGATCCTCTTCATAGGTATTCACGATATCGGCTGCTGTTAACGACGAATTGCGATTCATCCGCATATCCAAATCACCCGAAAAACGAAACGAGAACCCACGCTCCGCGACATCGAAATCGTGAGAAGAAACTCCGAGATCGGCCAGAATGCCATCGACCTGCTCGACTTCGCTGAAGCGTAAAAAATTTCGAATGTATTTGAAATTGTGTCGGATGAAAATAAAACGTTCATCATCCAACGCGTTAGCGGCTGCATCCTCGTCCTGGTCGAAACCAAATAAACGCCCCTTGTTCAGATTTTTGAGAATCTCGCGGGAGTGACCACCCCCACCAAAGGTGACATCGACATAGTCACCATCCTTTTGAATATTCAGTCCATTGATACTCTCATTCAACAGAACCGGTATGTGATAAACTTGTTCCACGCTCTATTCCTCCACATTACCAAAGTGTTTACTAAACAATTCGGCATAGTCTTCATCCGTTCCAATATATGCTTCGTATTCCTTCGCATCCCAAAGGCGAATCCGCTCACCCTGACCCACGAAGACTACATCCTTTTGGATGTGCACTCTTTCCAAAAAATTATTTGGGAAATTCATCCGGCAACTATCAGGAACCTGTATCACCTTAAATCTCCGGTAAATCGCGTCCAGAAGCCGACTTTGCTCCCTGTTATTGCGATTCAGTTTTCCGGTCAGCTCCGCGAGGTGTTTCTCCCAGGCTTCCATCGGATAGACATTCAAACACTTCTCATACGGATCCAGTTCGATAGCCATATGGCCACCGGGAATCCTGCCGCCCATTTCATTTTTGTAATCGGCTGGCAGAACAACTCTTCCTTTTTCATCAAATGTTGCGTTTTTTTCTGCTGAGAAGTTCATATGCTAAATGCCTATTTTCCAATCGTAAAATTAGTAAATTCTAAGCCAAAAATCCACTTTCAGTCACTTTCAGTCACTTTTTTCCACCTTCAAGATACAACACTTCTGTTGATTCAATGTTAATAAAGGCAAGTAAAATGTTGAAAAACCACTCATGGAGACTATAATACAACAACTTACAACACCCTGGAAATTACCAACACCTGTTTATAACTCATTTTTAGCCCCTTTTCTTCGACCAAGTTTCCTGTAGCCAATAAACTCTTCAGAAATATTTTCCTATTTTCGATTTAAATACGCTTTACTATGTCAGAACAACCAGAAAATAAACTGAAGCCAATCAACGTCAGAGCCCTTTTTAAGGAGAAAAACCCAAAACTGGCGCGCCTTTTACCTGGATTTGTTTACAACTATATCAACAAAATAGGCCATATTGACGAGTGCAACGAAATCATTACCAACTACGGTCATCTGCAAGGGGCCGAATTTGCACAGCGAACGGTTGAACATTTCAATGTTCGCGAAAAAGTCATCGGATTGGACAATGTTCCATCCGAAGGGCGATATATCTTTGTCGCGAACCACCCCCTGGGCGGCTTCGATGCCTTGTTGTTAATCAGCAACGTATTTAAAAAATCCGGAGAGCTGCGTTTCCTCGTCAACGATGTTTTAATGAAAATAACCCCCTTGTCAAACATTTTCGTCCCGATAAACAAACACGGTGGACACAGTCGCCAAGCAGCCAAAACAATAGAGGAAACCTACAAGTCTGACAATCAAATTTTAATTTTCCCGGCAGGATTAGCCAGCCGAAAAATTGATGGCAAAATTATCGATACCGACTGGAAAAAGCATTTTGTTCAAAAATCTATCGAACATAAACGTGATGTTATCCCTGTTCATATTAGCGGGCAGAACTCAAAATTCTTCTATAATTTTTCGAATATCAGAAAAGCATTGGGGATAAAATGGAATTTGGAAATGTTCTACCTTTCGGATGAAACATTTCGCCACAAAGGCCGTGAATTCTGCCTAACCTTTGGGAAACCAATCCCCTATACAACTTTCGATAACAGTAAAACTCAGAAGGAATGGGCCGATGAAGTTCGAAGCATTTTATATGCATTACCCTTTTCGAACGAGCCTTAAATTGCGAGAGCACCAAAACCAATTCTCAATAATTTTTTTTAGCTTTGTAACTCATTAAAATTTAGCAGACGAAGTATGAAGGATATTGCTGCACCGGTCGCGAAAAACGCGATTCTGGCGGAATTAACGCCTGAAAAGCTATTACGTAAAACCAATAAAGGTGCCAATGAGATCTACGTGGTGACCTACCACGACTCCCCAAATCTTATGCATGAAATTGGGCGATTACGCGAGATGACTTTCAGGGAGGCCGGAGGCGGAACCGGAAAAGACCTTGACATTGACCAATACGATACACAAAAGGATCCATATAAACAGCTTATTGTTTGGGATCCTGATGCACAGGAAATACTTGGCGGTTACCGCTATATCTTATGCGACGGACTACCATTGGATGAAAACGGAGAGGTTAAATTAGCCACTGCCCGTTTATTCCATTTTTCTGAAAAGTTCATGAAGGAGTACATGCCGCATACACTTGAACTGGGACGCTCCTTTGTTCAGCCGGCATATCAATCCAGTAAAGCCGGAGCTAAGGCTTTGTTTGCGCTGGACAACCTATGGGATGGACTGGGCGCTCTGATTGTTGACCACCCCGAAATGAAATATTTTTTCGGCAAAGTAACGATGTATACGCATTTCAACATTGCTGCCCGCAACCTAATCCTCTATTTCTTCGACAAATATTTCCACGATGCCGATAAATTAGTTTATCCGAAAAAACCGATGGAAGTCGATATGAACAAGGACGAAATGAACCAAATCTTCAACGGAGGTTCTTACAACGAGGATTACCGGATTCTGACTCAAAAAGTTCGCGAACTGGGAGAAAACATTCCTCCGCTGATCAACGCCTACATGAATTTGAGCCCCTCCATGAAAACGTTCGGAACGATTCTGAATGACCACTTTGGAGACGTGGAAGAAACCGGAATTATCGTAACTATCAAAGATATTTACGACGCAAAACGCGATCGCCACATCGAAACTTACATCAAAGACAAAGGCGACAGTTTCCCTGAAATCAAGTAACTCCAATTCAAACAAGACATAAAAAAAGCAGGCTGAAAGCCTGCTTTTTTGTTTCTATATTGTGGACGATCAATTAATATGCTCTTCCATCATTTCCCTCTACAAAATTAATAAAGGAAGTATTGACAACTTTATTTCCACCCGGAGTAGGATAATCACCTGTAAAATACCAATCACCCGTATCGTTCGGACAAGCTTTGTGCAAGTTCTCAACGCTTTGGTAAACGATGTCCACCTCTGCTTTACAGTCTTCTGGCTTCAACAGCTGAGCGATTTTCGCTGAAATCTGATCAGGAGTGAACTGACGGTAAATATCTTTCACGTAATTCACAATCTCCTCTTTCGGAAGATTTTGCTGAGCCTTACACTTATTATATACTTCGTCAATCAATGCCTCGTTGTCGTGATCCTTCAACAACTCAATCACTGCATTGAAAGCAATAAATTTGCTCAACACAGCCATATCAATTCCATAGCAGTCCGGATAACGAATTTGCGGAGCAGAAGAAACAACAATAATTTTCTTCGGATTCAAGCGATCCAAAATCTTCAGGATACTTTTCTTCAGTGTTGTTCCCCGCACAATCGAGTCATCAATAATCACCAAAGTGTCGGTTTTTTCCCTAACAACACCATAAGTAACATCATACACGTGAGCGACCAGGTCATCGCGACTGGCATCGTCTGCGATAAAGGTACGCAACTTGGCATCCTTAATGGCAATCTTCTCAACGCGAGGTTCCAGCGAAATAATATTCTCTAAATCTTCTTCCGAAATATTCCCGTTTTTAGCCCTAATTTGTTCTTTTTTCCAAACCATCAAATGCTCGCGAATCCCAACCATCATCCCATAAAATGCGGTTTCTGAGGTATTCGGAATGTACGAAAAAACGGTATTCTTAATATCAAAATCAATGTCTTTCAAAATACGTGGTGCCAACAACTGCCCCAAAGCCTTCCGCTCCTGGTAAATGTCTTTATCGCTACCACGAGAGAAATAGATTCGTTCAAATGAACAGCTTTTCCGCTTATGTGGAACGCGAACAATCTGAGACGAAACACTGCCATCTTTCTTAATAATCAGCGCTTCACCCGGCTTCACTTGGTGAACGTCGCTATCCTTCACGTTCATTACCGTCTGAATAACAGGCCGCTCCGATGCAACTACGACAATCTCATCATCAATATAGTAATGAGCAGGACGAATACCCCAAGGGTCGCGGGCAACGAAGGCATCACCATGACCAATCAAACCGGCCATTGCGTAACCACCATCCCAATCCTTGCTTGCATTCTCCAAGACGCTCTGCACGTCCAGTGTCTTCTCAATCAACGGAGAAATTTCACGATTTGAGAATCCTTCATTTTTATATTGACGGAAACGGAACTGGTTTTCTTCATCCAGGAAGTGTCCAACTTTTTCAAGAGCCGTAACCGTATCCGTATAATTTTTGGGATGCTGTCCCAATTCAATCAATCGTTGGAAAAGCTCATCAGTATTGGTTAGATTAAAGTTTCCGGCCAATACAAGTGTACGCGACTTCCAGTTATTCTGACGCATCACCGGATGCACAAAATCAATACTGTTATTTCCGAACGTACCGTAGCGAAGGTGTCCTAAATAAAGCTCACCGGCATAAGGTAAATGGTTATATACCCAATCCAGGTCGGTAATATTCTTTCCCGACTTCATCGCTTTTTTAACAGACTTACCAACTTTGGCGAACACATCCTGAATTGGATTCTGCTCAATAGAACGATAGCGGTGTATATATTCCTGTCCCGGGTTCAAGTTCAATTTAACACTAACCACTCCGGCTCCATCCTGTCCGCGGTTGTGTTGTTTTTCCATCAATAAATAAAGCTTGTTCAAGCCATATTGCCAAGTTCCGTACTTCTCCTGATAATAGCTTAACGGCTTCCTCAACCGGATCAGGGCAATACCACATTCGTGTTTAATCAATTCACTCATTACTTGTTTGAATCTGCAGTGTATAATTTTGGAAACTGAATCAAATCCGGCACAATAAACGCATTCGGATAATTCTTTTTAATTCTCTCTTTCATTCTCAAAGCCTGGCTTTTAGTCCGGCAGTCGCCAACACGGATTTTAAAGTTGGGGCTTTGAAAGGTCATATAGGCAGGTAGATCGGGATAAATCCGAAGAAATTCGGTTCGGACCTTCATTGCTTCCTGACGGGCGCGTACCCCCGAACTGAAAAAAATCTCCAACCGGAAACCATCGGTTCCTTCTTTCCTTTTATTCATTTCAATATGATTATTCAACAGCGTATCAATTCGTGAATCCTGCTGAATATCAAGCTCTTTCAATAGGGATTTTTCAGTTGAAGTTTTGGCAGGTTTGTAGGGAGTCTCCTGAGCGTTAACGCTCAACTGAATTAAGAAAAAGATGATCCCAACAATAGGTAACTTCATAGAGTCGACTTTTAAAGGTGCAAATATAATGCGAATTGATTTAATACAAGAATTGATTGTTTTTTAATGCCTATGAAAGACGAAAAATTCACAATTATTTTCATCTTTCAAAGCCAAACTATTTTGATCTGAAATAAGACAACAGCAATATTCCGGCCAAGAACGATAAATGTTACAGCTCATTGAGATAATCTTAAAGATAATTTTATCTCAATTTCTTCAATTACTCGTCAAATCGGATCATCCGACTGAAATTCTTTAGCCATATTTGCATTTTACAGCCTTTGGGTTTAGTTGTCTTAAACAATCAAACAGGCATCTCATTTTAACAAGTAAACTTCATTTTATTAGACACTATGAGCGACTTGATCAATGATTTTAAAGAATATCGTGAAAAAATGAACGATAAAATTCTCGGCTCAGGCAACAAAGTCATGAAGAGGATTTACAGTGTCGACACACTGGCTTACCAGAAAGGAGCCCTATCGCAACAAACCAAAGAAATGCTGGGGCTGGTTTCTTCGATGGTTTTACGTTGCGACGACTGCATCAAATATCACCTTGAAAAATGTCACGAATTAGGAATTACGAACGAGGAAATTTTTGAAGTATTTTCTATTGCAAACCTTGTTGGCGGTACGATTGTTATTCCTCATACTCGCCGGGCAGTAGAATATTGGGAAGCCTTAAACGAAAAGGCGGGAATTAATACAAACTCTTAAAAACAACGACAATGATAGCAATTAGTGCAACCGATAAAAAACTTACAGCGAGCATGGACATTCGTTTTGGACGCAGTCCGTACTTTTTATTAACCGATGGGGTTGTTACGCGTTTTATTAGTAATCCTTATTGCCTGGATGAAGGCAATGTTGCTCCCCGCGTAGTTGATTTACTTAAAAAGCAGGAAGTATCGAAACTTGTTACCGGCGAAATCGGATCGAAAGCCAAAATCCGCCTCGATGAAAAGAAAATTCAGATCATCATGCTTTCGGAAGACAAAATCAGTTTACAGCACGTGTTGAAAAAAATGAATTTATCACGCTAAATTCGTTAAGCTTCCTTTGCAGCTTCAATGTACAATTCCCGATTTAAAAAAGGGATCAAAGCCAACAGTGCAGCTTGTTGGTAGAGCGACTCCCTGGTTAAACGATCTTGTGTTAAAAGCCCAACTGCTCCGTTTTGCTGTTTGGAGTTTTGTTTCTTGAAAACAAGATCGTCGGCATCGCCCAGTTCCATTCCTTGTACAATCAATTCCCGAATTGACGGAGGCAGCTCGAATGTAGCGGTACGGGCGTGAGACTCAAAATCGTCATTTGCGATTACGATCCATGCAAAAGCGAACAAGCGATCGTTGTGCAAAGAAACGCCACCTTCAATACCGGCATAAAAGCTCGCTCCCGGGACCAATTGTCTTGCGTGCTGTGCTCGGTTTATCGCTCCCTGCAAGGTTTCATCTTCAGTCATAGGCTGATCGGATACTCCAGAAGAAACAGAAACCGGAACAACCTCCAACTCAGAATCGAAACAAGCTAAAAAGGAATTCAACACTGCGTTAACTTTAACCGGATTTTTAGACGCGACAACAATTTTCATAACAGAATAGAATCGGATTAAAAGCAATAAAACTACCTTTACTTTCCGAATCTTCAAACTAAAAACGCAAGAATGGACATCAGAAAAGCTCAACCGGAAGATGCATCTGTGATTACAGAATTTCAACTGGCCATGGCACTCGAAACAGAAAATTTAAAACTTAACAAGGAAACAGTAAGCAGCGGTGTCGAAGCTGTTTTTGCCGATCCGTCCAAAGGAAACTATTACATCACTGAAATTGAAGGGCATGTTGTTGCCTCGCTGCTCACAACTTTTGAGTGGAGCGACTGGAGAAACGGGACTGTTCTTTGGATTCAATCGGTTTACGTATTGCCCGAATTTCGGAAATTGGGAATTTATTCAAACATGTACCAACATATTCAGGAACTGGTAATGACTGACGAAAACCTCAAAGGAATTCGCTTGTATGCCGAAAAAACAAATGACACAGCCCATCTGGTTTACGAAAAATCAGGGATGAGCGCCGAACACTACCAACTATACGAGTGGCTAAAATAAAACCCCATGGAACGCAAACCATTATCACCCGAAACCCGCAAGCAACTCATTGTTGCACAACGCACCGAAATTACCGAACACCATATTTATAAACGTCTGGCAAAAAGAATCAAGGACAAAAAAAATGCTCAAGTTCTTGAGCAAATTGCCGAAGACGAATTGCGTCATTACAATATTTGGAAAAAATATACCGATCGTGAGGTCACTCCCAGCAAATGGGAAATCAAGAAATTCTATTGGATAGCACAGATTTTCGGTCTTACTTTCGGCATTAAATTGCTCGAAAAGTCGGAAGAACGGGCGCAGATCAATTATCACGAAATTGGAAAAGAAATTCCGGAAGCGATTCAAATTGGAAAAGAAGAGAATGAGCACGAAGACCGGCTAATCGCGATGATTCACGAAGAAAAGCTGGAGTACATCGGATCCATTGTTCTGGGATTAAACGACGCTTTGGTTGAAATACTGGGAACGCTTGCCGGTTTGACCTTTGCCCTTCAAAATACAAAACTGGTCGCATTAGCTGGAATCATTGCCGGAATTGCCGGTGCCCTCTCCATGTCATCCTCCGAATATTTATCCAACAAATCGGAGGGGAACAACGATGGAGCAATGAAATCGGCATTTTTCACGGGAATAGCATACCTCGTAGCGGTCGTATTCCTTGTGGCGCCTTACCTCATTTTTGTTTCTCCCTTTACAGCGTTGGGAGTAGCTGTTTTCGATTCAATATTGGTTGTTTTCTTTTATAGTTATTACATTTCGGTGGCAAACGACCAACCTTTCCGCAAACGATTTACGGAGATGGTTGTTTTAAGTACAGTGGTGGGATTAATCTCATTTGGTCTGGGCTATTTAGTTCGGGTGATGTTTGGGATCGAAGTTTAAATGAAACAAGCGAATTTCAGAAACAGGACTAGTTGTGAGTACAGAATTGATGAAAATGATCCTGGAAGGGGAACACCAGCACCAGGACTTCAAATATTGCATCAGCGATTCGAGGAAAATCGCCCGTTCGCTGGTAGCCTTCGCCAATACCGATGGCGGCAGGCTGTTGATTGGCGTTAAGGATAATGGGAATATTGCCGGCGTTCGTTCAGACGAAGAGTATTACATGATTGAGTCGGCCGCCAAGATCTTCAGCAAACCGGAAATAAACTTCAGTACCAAACAACATATTGTCAACAAAAAAGTAGTTCTCGAGATTATTGTCGAAAGAAGCCCTGATAAACCACACTTCGCCCAGGATGAACATGACAAATGGTGGGCCTATTACCGACTTGACGATGAAAATAAACTCGCCAATAAAATCATGATCGAAGTATGGAAAAAACAAAAAAGGCACAAAGGGATCCTCATTAATTATTCGGACGATGAAAAATTCCTGCTCGACTACCTTTCTCAAAATGAAAGCATCAGTCATTCAGCTTTTTCCCGAAAAGCACGAATCACGTATATCCAAGCAGAAAAAATTCTATCCGATTTTATTGTATTGGGAATTATTCAGCCCGTCTTCGGCGATAAACAAATACGCTATGCCTTAGCTGACAACTTTGATCGAGAACAGTGGGATCGGTCTGAATCGGCCTGATCAAAAATTCACACTTTTGTAATTTTTACTTCATTAGTTTACTAATTATACAATATACTTTTATCGCCACATAAAACAATTAATAATGAAAAGACTATTAACACTGGTAATCGCTCTCGCCTTTACCGGAAGTTTATTTGCACAGGAAAACTACAAAACAGTTACGAAGGAAGATTCCTTAAAAATCTACCACGGAAATATCAGCTATCCGGTAAAGAACTATGTTGATGCACCGAAGAGCAAGCGACCTAAAAACATCATTTTCATGATTGGTGATGGCATGGGAACAGCTCAATTTTATGCCGGACTTACGGCCAACCATGGCAACCTGTTTCTGAACAATTTCAAACATGTTGGCTTCTCAAGAACACAATCGGCTAACAACTACATCACGGATTCGGCAGCCGGTGGAACAGCGTTGTCAAGCGGTTATCGCACCTACAATGGAGCAATCGGCGTGGATACAGATACTGTTGCGCACTCAACAATGCTGGAAATAGCCGAAGAAAAAGGACTCGCTACAGGGCTGATCTCTACTTCTGCCATCACACATGCTACTCCGGCTTCTTTTATTGCTCATCAACCTTCGCGCAACATGTACGAAGAAATTGCCGGCGACTTTCTGAATACCGACATCGATGTGTTTATCGGTGGCGGATACAAACATTTCACCGAGCGTAAAGACGGCCGCGACCTGACTGCTGATTTAAAAATGAAGGGTTATGTTGTTTTACAGGACATGAAGGAAATTGAAAAAGTGAAATCGGGCAAACTGGTCGGATTAACTGCAGAGGAGCATAATCCGGTCGCATCGGAACGCAACAACATGCTCGTTCGTTCAACAGAAACAGCATTGAATATCCTACAGCAAAATAAGAAAGGCTACTTTATCATGATTGAAGGATCGCAAATTGACTGGGGTGGACACCAAAACAACACCAATTATGTGGTGGAAGAAATGTTGGATTTTGACCAGGCAATTGGTAAAGCCCTTGAATTTGCAGCTAAGGACGGCGAAACTTTGATTGTGATTACAGCTGACCACGAGACCGGAGGAATGGCTCTTACCGGTGGCAATATGAAAACCGGCATGGTACAAGGCTCGTTTATTTACGGACATCACACAGGAGTGATGGTACCTGTATTTGCTTTTGGCCCCGGTGCCGATCAATTTACAGGAATCATGAAAAATGAAGATATCGGTAAAAAACTGATTAGCTTCATCACGAATAAAAAGTAAGATCCTCTGTTTGCTGATGAGCAAACAATAATTGAACTGATCGCTAATTTATAAGCGATACAAATACCTTCCCATTTGGCCGAACAGAAAAACTGTTTGGCCATTTTTTTATAATTTTGCCGCTCAAATCGCTGCTGAATGTATTACACAACCATCATTATACTGGCCATGGGATTATCGGTTGATTCGTTTGCCGTATCTGTCACCAGTGGTCTAAGTCTTCCTAAAATTCGTTTTTTCGAAGCCGCCAAACTGGCTTTCTTGTTAGCCCTTTTTCAAGCGATGATGCCGGTTTTAGGTTGGTTGATTGAAAATAGCATCAAACAATGGATTGAGCCGATTGATCATTGGATTGCATTTGGAATGCTGTCGCTGATCGGAACCAAAATGATTTTGGAAAATCTGAAAGAAAAGCAAGAGAAAAAGATTCTGGATCCGATGATCTTCAAAGTCGCGGTGGTCCTTGCCTTTGCCACCAGTATTGACGCGATGGCTGTTGGGTTCAGTATGGCATTGATTATGGACCGAATTACACCTGCAGTCATCATTATTGGCAGTGTCACCTTTACCGCTTCGATGCTCGGAATATTAATTGGAAAGAAGACTGGTCCCCGTGTTTCGAAATATGCTGAAATTATTGGCGGTCTTGTATTAATTACTATCGGGATAAAAATACTGCTTGAACATCTAATGGCTTCTTGATACATTTACGGGCTTTTAAAAGAATCCTTTCATGTATTTTGAAGTTGGAAATTATTTGTTCAGTGGCCTTAGTTTCTTTTTAGCTTTCTCCGGAATTGCGGGAATATTAATTAGCCTTTATATTTTTAAATTCAGGGAATCGCCAGGTATCGTCTATTTATCGCTACTGCAGTTGTCCACTGCCGTCTGGACCATTTTCTATTTTCTTGAATATTCAGCGAACGACCTTTCAACCAGACTATTTTGGTCTAAGTTTTCGTACGTTGGAATTGCGTCCATCCCTGTGTGGTTTTACCTGTTCTCCATCAATTTCGCATCCCGGCAGAAAAAAGCGACTTCTAGATTTTGGCTGCCGCTAATTATTGTCGCACTAGTCTTTATCGGGATTGTTTTCACAAATGACTCCCATCATCTGCATTGGCGTTCTGCCAGCATCGATTGGAAGAACCACACCACAATTTATCGCTACGGACCAGTATTCTGGCTTATTTTCCTGTTCATCTACTCCTTTTTGGCATTGGGTATCTTAAACATTTTGAAACTGATCAGGCGATATTCCAACCAAATACACGGTTCAATTTGGTTAATGATTATAGCGTGTTTAATCCCTGTTTTTGGTAACGTCATGTATGTTTTCAAACTAAACCCCATTCCCGGATTCGACTGGACACCAAGCTCCTTTTTCGCCACAGGAACAATCCTGGCTTATATCAACATCCGCTTTGGATCGATTGATCTGGTTCCGTTTGCCAGGCAAAAATTAATTGATGTCATGGATGATGGCTTTCTGCTTTTAGACGTTAACAGCCGTGTTGCCGACATAAACTCCTCCTTACTTACGCTAATCCAGCAACCGAGGGACCAGGTGGTTGGGAGACATATTTCGGAAGTTTTGCCCGAGCGGGAAGATTTAATCGAGCAAATAGCATTGAACAAAGAGATATCACACATTGAAGTCACAACGAAGCGTAGTGCCGAGAAAAAAATCCTGGATTTGCGCGCCACATTACTCTACGACAAGTACAATCTACTCAGTGGACAACTGATTATTTTGCGGGATATTACAACCCTAAAGAACCATGAAGCAACCATTTTGGCGACTAATTCCAAACTTAAGGTTGAAATCTCGGAGAATGAAAAACTGATTGAAGATCTGGACAATTTCGCCCATACTGTTGCTCACGACCTAAAAAATTCCATTGGCGCGGTGATTTCTCTTTCAGAGTTGATTGATCAGGAAATGAATGAACAGTCCTACGACTCGGTGAAAACATTCAACGACGTTATCCACACTTCGGCCAGCAAAACGCTTTACATTATGGAGGAGTTGCTAACAATGTCAACCATCCGTCAGCAGGATATTCAAAAGGAACCTGTTGACATGCGCCTGGTAATTGATGAGTCATTGAAAAGACTTTCGGATCTGATACAGTCAAGTAACACGAGCATTATCAAACCCGACAGATGGCCGGTTATTCAGGCCATTCCCTCCTGGGCCGAAGAGATTTGGGTGAATTTTATCAGCAACGCGATTAAATATGGTGGAGCCCCGCCGGTTATCAAACTAGGCGTTGAACAGTACTACAGCGAGGGCAAAATCAAGTTTTGGATCAAAGACAATGGCAACGGGCTGTCCAAAACCGATCAGAAAAAATTGTTTACAGAATTCACCCGGCTCGAAGCCAGCAAAATTCAGGGAACAGGCTTGGGCTTATCCATTGTGAATCGCATTGTCGAAAAGCTTGGTGGCGAAGTTGGCGTTTTTAGCGATGCGATTCCCGACGAAGGTTGTCTTTTTTACTTTATCCTACCCATCAAATAGCCAAAACCGGTTATCGGCTTCCTCTGCCTTTTCTGAATTTCTTCGTTTTAGACAAATGCTTCGGAGCATTCGTTGGCTTATTCCTACTTTCTCCCGGACGACGTTTTTTCTCATGAAAGGCTCCCTGGAAAGTTGGATCTTCTAACTTCTTCTGGCGGTCAATTTCACGCAACTGCTCCTGATTCTCCGGTTTCGGTGTTGGTGGAATCTCAACCTCTGCTGGAATTTCCTTCATCGGAATTTCCATCCGAATAACTTTTTCAATCTTACGCAGATGATATTCCTCTGCTGGGTTGACCAACGTAATGGCTTCACCAATATTATTAGCCCGAGCAGTTCGTCCAATACGATGCACATAGTCCTCGTAGCGCTGTGGCAAATCAAAATTGATCACATGAGAGATCATGCTGACATCCAAACCGCGAGCCGAAACATCTGTTGAAATCAAAATCCGGATATCACCGTCCTTAAAAGCATTGATGGCATTGATCCGGGTATTCTGTCCTTTATTGGAATGCAGAATCCGCTTTTGGCCTTCTGCTTTACGCTTTATAATTTTGTAGACACTTTCCGCATTCTCCTTCGTCCGAACAAAAATGATTACCCGGCTAAAGGTCTCTTCATCGAGTAGTAAATATTGAAGGAGATTCAGCTTCGTTTTAAAATTCGGTACTTTATAATAACACTGTTGGACTAATTGTGCTGGTGTTGCTGATGGTGCTATCTCAATACGTTCCGGAAAATCGAGAAACTCATGACTCATTTCTTCCACGCTCTCATTGAAAGTAGCAGAAAAAAGCAGGTTCTGTCGTTTAACCGGGATAATTTCCAATAATTGACGAATCTGAGGCATAAATCCCATATCCAGCATTCGGTCAGCTTCGTCAATCACCAACGTTTTCAATTTCTTAAGCGAAACAGCACCGGCCTTATACAAATCCCACAAACGTCCGGGAGTGGCAACTAAAATGTCTATGCCCGGTTTTATCATGTCGGCGTGTTTAGTCCAGCCTATTCCACCATATACCGCAGCATGCCGGATGTTGCTATAGGTTGTCAGCTCTTCAATATCTTCGCCCACCTGAATGGATAGTTCACGGGTAGGCACCAGAATCAGCACCCGAGGATCTTCGCCTTCAGCCTTTACAAGCTTTGCAAAAATCGGAAGCAAATAAGCTGCCGTTTTCCCGGTACCGGTTTGTGCGATACCCAACACATCCAAACCTGACCGAATGATTGGGATTGCCTGCTCCTGAATCGGAGTTGGTTTTTCAAAACCAATCTCTTCCAGGGCCTTTAAAATTGATTTATTGATCTTTAATTCTTCGAAAGTTGCCATGCCGCAAAGATATACGCAAAAAACGACATCCGAAACTACCTGTTAATTCAATCGATACATCTTCCCGGGTAAGCTGGCCACCAGACCGTTAAACTCCAGTCCCAGAAGTAAAGCAGATACTTTACCCATGGGCATGTGCAGTTCCTGGCACAATTGATCGATGTAAACCGGGCTTTCAGAGAGGGCATCCATCACTTTTTGCTCTTCGCCTGAGAGACTTACAAATAATTGTTTTTGGATTTTCTGCGATGATTTTGCTTGATTTTGCCACCCCATAAAATATTCCAGATCGTCGAGATTTTGAATCAGGCAGGCCTTATTTTGTTTGATAAGCGTGTTGCACCCCTTCGAATAAATATCCGAATTTCGCCCCGGAACAGCAAATACATCACGATTGTACGAACCTGCGATATCGGCGGTCACCAGTGCCCCGCCCTTCTCAGCAGATTCAACCACGATGGTTGCATCAGTCAGTCCGGCGATTATTCGGTTCCGTCGTAAAAAATTTTGTCGTTCAATCGAGCTTTCACTAATAAAATCTGTAATCACCCCGCCGGATACCAACATTCTCTCTGCCAGCGAACGGTGAAGGGACGGATAAATCCGATCCAGACCATGAGCCAGGACGCCCCAGGTTGACACGCCATGCTGCAAACACGCTTTATGCGCGGCCGAATCAATCCCGTAAGCCAAGCCGCTGACAACCGTATAGCTATTCCGTGTGGCCATTTCACTGATTAACTCATCACAGACCTTCTTACCGTAATCCGTTGCGTTGCGCGTTCCAACAATCGCAACCAGCTTTTCGGCATTCCAATTAATATTTCCCATTGAAAATAAAACCAAAGGTGCGTCGACACAGCTCTTCAACCTTGTCGGGTAATCATCGTCCAAATAAAAATAAGTTTGAATTTTGTGTTTGGTCAAAAAGGGAAGCTCTTGTTTTCCGCGTTCCAGATCGCGGTTCTCCACAATACTCCGGGCTAAAACTGGTCCGATCCCCGGCACTTTTCGGAAATGACTTTCTTTGGCTTCGAAAACAGCCTCGACACTGCCCATATAAGCAATCAAACTTTTGGCATTGATACAGCCAATTCCGGGAATCAATGAAAGTGCAATGTGATAGGGTAGTTGTTCTATACGGGCCATCGAAAAAGGTTTATTTCAATTTAAACCTTTCCGGCTGAATACGCAAGTCTCAGTCTTTTTTCATCAGGGAATTCAAATCATGTTCAATGAGCGAGATTTCTTCTTTGGTCAAGCCCACCAAGCTTACTTCCGGATATTCAGCAATCCCTTTGCTTGTTTTTATGGCCACATACAAGTCCGAAAAAGCCATCATCCGTTTTACTTTGGCAAAATACAGCAGGCTTTTATCGAACTCAATCGAGCTGTATTCTTTCCCGAAAAAAGCGATCACCGGATAATAACGAATGAGAATCTTAGCGCCATCGGAACTGTAATAAATGTAATTGATATTGACAAACTGAACTCCGATAATACCCAAAATAAGCACAGCTCCACTAATCAACGCGCCGGTATTGTTTTCTTTCCAAACAAAAAATAGTGTAATCAGCAACAAAATAACCATACTAAAATTAAAAGTCCGCTTAATCGTTGTCGTTCTCTTTTTGTTTGAAATTTCCATTTTACTACTGAATTGTAAATAATTACCCCTTGTGAGTTTAAAATTCTCAGGGCTCTCATTTTTTTTTAACTTTGCGAGCACCAAAAAAACAGGTGATGACTGCATCAAATATACATTCGAATATCATCTTTTCCCAACAGATTGAAACGGAACTGGAAAATATCATCAGCAGTTTCGCAAGCGGGAAAGTATTCTTACTAACGGAGGAAACACCGGCAAAGTTGTGTTTGCCGTTAATTCAATCTTTAATCGACAAATTCCAGATTAGAACCATCAAAATCAAGGGTGGCGAAACTCACAAATCAATCCGGTCTGTTGAACAGGTTTGGGAGGTTTTATCAAAATTCGGTGCCGACCGCAAATCGCTACTCATCAATATTGGTGGTGGTATGCTGACCGATTTGGGTGGATTCGCGGCTTCAACCTTTAAAAGGGGAATGGCTTTCGTGAATATCCCAACCACTTTGCTCGCCCAGGTTGATGCATCGCTGGGAGGGAAAACCGGAATCAATTTTAATGGTTTAAAGAATGAAATCGGCGTCTTCAACGAACCGGACGCGGTAATCATCAACACCAATTTTCTGAAAACCATCGATTACGAAAACTTCCTTTCTGGTTATGCTGAAATGCTGAAACACGGGCTGATAAAAAGTCCGGAGCATTGGGCCGAATTAATGGTATACGATCTGAATCATATTGATTACGAATCGTTACAGGAAATAATTGCTCATTCGGTTGCTGTGAAAGAGTGGCATGTTGAGAATGACCTGACCGAAAAAAATATCCGCAAAGCATTGAATTTCGGACACACCGTTGGCCATGCTTTTGAAAGTTACGCCCTGCACGAAGGCAAACCTATTCTGCACGGTTTTGCCGTTGTCTACGGGATGATTGCCGAGCTGTTTCTGTCGGCAAAAAAATGTGGATTCAATGCGGAATTACTTCAATCTGTTTCGGCATGGCTATTAAACAAATATGGCAAATTCGACATCACACCATCCGATTACGGAGCACTGTACGAATTAATGACGCACGATAAAAAGAACGAAGGTACCCGTATTAATTTCACCCTGATTTCGAAAATCGGACAGGTTGAAATCAACCAGGACTGCTCAAAAGAACTGATCTTTGAAGCGCTGGATTACTACCGACAATTGAGTGTATAGCAATTTTTGACTTTGACTAATTATGAAATTTCAAGTTTCCAAATCAGATAAAAAGGTTTACGGCACGATTAATTTGCCGGCCTCAAAAAGTATTGCCAACCGGGCATTAATTATCCACTCACTGAGTTACAGTCCATACGAGATTAAAAACCTGTCGGATAGTGACGATACCAAGGTGATGAAGAAGGTGATGGAATCGAACACCAACTTGTTCGATATCGGCCACGCCGGTACAGCGATGCGTTTCCTGACTGCCTTTCTTTCTCAGATTGTTGGGGAGTGGATCATCACCGGTTCTGACCGGATGAAACAACGTCCGATCAAAGTGCTAGTGGACGCGTTGAACGAATTGGGCGCCAAAATTGAATACGTTGAAAACGAAGGCTACCCGCCCCTGCGCATTTTTGGTTCACATCTGAAAGGCAAGGTTTTGGAGCTCGATGGCAGTATCAGCAGTCAATATATTTCTGCTTTGTTAATGATTGCTCCGACGCTGGAAGATGGCTTAACCATCCGGTTGAAAAACAAAATAACTTCTCGCTCATACATTGAAATGACCCTGAACCTGATGAAACAATTCGGGGTTACAGCTCATTTCAAAGGCAACGAGATCCGCATCGCACAGCAACAATATAAACCTATTGAATTTACCTGCGAAGGTGACTGGTCGGGCGCATCGTACTGGTACGAGATTTTAGCCTTAGCCGATGAAGGTGAAGTAAAATTGCCCAACCTGCACCTGATGAGCTTGCAGGGAGATTGCGCTATTGCTCCATGGTTTAAACCTTTTGGAGTTGAAAGTGAAGCCACCGCCGATGGCATTACCATTCGTAAAACAGCCAATATTCAGCCAAAAAAGTTGAACCTGGATTTCCTCGAAAACCCGGATATTGCACAAACGATGGCGGTTCTGTGTGTGATGAAAAAAGTTCCTTTCCACTTTACAGGCCTGGAAACCTTGAAAATTAAGGAAACCAACCGTATTGCAGCCCTGCAAAATGAGCTCTCTAAATTTGGCGCTCAGCTGGAAGAGCCACAGCATGGTGAATTGGCTTGGGACGGAACGTTCCCATTCAATAAGCAAGACGTTCCATTCATTTCAACCTATCACGATCATCGCATGGCACTGGCTTTTGCTCCAGCGGCTTTCTTTGGAAAAGTTGAAATTGACGACCCAATGGTTGTTACCAAATCATATCCGGCCTATTACGAAGATTTAAAATTGGTTGGTTTTGATGTTTCAGAAGGCTAGATTTAATCGACAACATATTATAAAAAAAGCGGATGACTTTCAGCTTGAAAGTCATCCGCCTTTTTATGTGCAAAATCACGTCGCTATGAATTTTAATTAACGGAACCACGTCTGATCTTCGATATGTGAACAGTTCGAAAACTGAATCTGATCACTTTGTCGTCCCTCAATCTTCAAGTCTATTTTTCTTGCAGGCGTATTGAAATCAATATTCTCGAAACGGAGATTTCCGGCATCTACAAATTCAAGAATACTGTCATTCGAATTTAATCGCATATTCTTAAATGTTCCTCCCTGCAAATCACAGGCATAAAAAAAATTGCTGCAATTAGCCACGACATTTTCTATGTTCAAGTCCTCAAGCGGAGATTCCGGAATTCCGAAAACCTTTACAAGGTGAGTACAATTTTCAATTAAAATATCTTTCGCTTGAATGTTCTTATATTTGGGCGTCAACTCGTTCACATCTCTTGCTGGTAATCTTTCGGCCAACGCTCCAACATACAAGGAGTCGCCAAGCATGTCCCACTTAAACGCGGTTGCTCTTAAATTCATCCGAATACGCTCGTAGATCAGGTTTTCACCCCCGCCACCACGGGGTCTGCGCGTTTTAAAACGAATTCCCACTTCCGTATCATCAAAAACACAATCGTGAATATACAGGTTTCTGATTACCCCGGCAGTTTCACTTCCAACGGTAATGCCTCCATGTCCTTCCTTCGCCAGACAATAACGCACCACGACGTTCTCCGTTGGTTTATTCACGCGCAAACCGTCATAACCTCGCCCGGCTTTCATCGTGAAACAATCGTCACCACAACTCAATGTAACGTATTCTATCAGTACATTTCGACTCGATTCAATGTCGATGCCGTCGCCCCTCGGTACTCCAACTGAATTCACATTGATCCCGCGGATAATTACATGATCGCAATAAATTGGGACGACATTCCAGAAAGCTGTATTCTCCAGGGAGACACCTTCAATATATACATTGGTACAATTAATGGGTGAAATAAACATGGGTGGAAAAATCGTTCCTGATTCCTGATTTCCATCGAACATGCGTTCCCCGATTGGGGTACTTGCTTCAATTACATTTTCGATTACCCCGGAACGATCAATTCGATCGCGAATATCTCCACCAGTCGGACCTATTAATTTTCCACGACCGGTCACTGCAATATTATCCTGATGGTTGGCATAAATACAAGCGCCAAGTGACATCACATCCACTCCTTCGATGCGGGTAAAAACTGCGGGTTGAAAATCCTTCACCAAGCCACTAAATCGCAGGATACTTCCTTCCGGAATATGAAGATTAACGTTCGATTTGAGCTCAACGCGTCCGGTCAGCCACTCACCGGTAGGGATTTCGACCACCCCTCCCCCGTTCGAAGACAAATCAGCAATTGCCTTATTAATGATAGTTGAATTGACCTTTTCCAACGAAAGTTCCACCCGGATGGTATCTTGCTGAAATACGGGCTTTATAAACTGCACTGTTTCAAATGGCGCGTCAACCGCTGCGATCTCCTCGGGCAGATTCGTATGTCCAACGTCACTCAGTGTTGGAATTTTAGCCAAAGTCCATCCGGCACTGTTTTTCTTAACATTTATACATGCCGAAAGTGAAAATACGACTGTGGCTATAAGCAAGTAATAATTTCGTTTCATAATTTATTAAAGTCGATATTTGATAGTCTCTCGCAAAACTAATCAACTTTTCAATCCCATGAAAACGTTTACATTCTTAAATCCGGGAAAATCAACTTGCTGGCAACTCGAATTAATAAAATAGTTGATGTGTAGAGACTTCGGTGATTTACCTTTTTTCCTTAAAAAATGCGGTCATCAGATCAGCACAATCGTCGCCCATCACTCCCGAAACAACTTCCGTTTTCGGGTGAAGACCTTTCGGTGCAAATTTTGAAAAGCCCCTTTTATCGTCAGTTGCACCATAAACCAACTTGCCTAATTGCGCCCAGCCTAAAGCTCCGGCACACATTACACATGGTTCCAGTGTCACATACAAAGTACATTCGTTCAGGTATTTCCCACCCAATAAGTTGGCAGCTGCGGTAACAGCCTGCATCTCGGCGTGAGCAGTAACATCGGTCAACGTTTCAGTAAGATTGTGCGCCCGGGCAATGATCCGGTTATTGGCAACAACAACGGCTCCTACCGGAACTTCACCTTTCTCATAAGCTTGTTGTGCTTCCTGAAACGCACGTTTCATAAAATAGACATCATCAAAGGGCTGCATGCGTCAAATCAATTCAATATTAATGACAAACCTACCAATTTAATTGCTAAAATCTGCTTATTTTTGCAGGCAAACAAAAAAGAATCAAGCAATATGTACAGAACGCACACCTGTGGTGAACTTCGACTGGAACACCAGGGAAAAGAGACTACTCTGGCTGGCTGGGTGCAGCGAAAACGTGAATTAGGCGGAATGACCTTTGTGGACTTACGCGACCGTTTTGGCATCACTCAGTTGGTTTTCAATGAAAATTCGTCTAACGAGTTGAAAGAAAATGTCAAAAAACTGGGTCGTGAATTTGTCATTCAGGTTGTTGGTACCGTCCTCGAACGAAGCAGCAAAAATAAAAACATCCCAACCGGGGACATTGAAATTGAAGTAAGCAAACTAACCATATTGAGCACGTCCGCCGTACCTCCTTTCACGATTGAAGATGAAAGTGACGGTGGAGATGATATTCGGATGAAATACCGTTACCTGGATTTGCGACGGAACCCGGTTCGCGAAAACCTCATTTTGCGGTCGAAAATGGCTCATGAAATTCGTTCATTCCTGAATGACCGCGAATTTATTGAAACAGAAACACCTGTTTTAATGAAGTCGACTCCGGAAGGTGCCCGCGACTTTGTGGTTCCATCCCGCATGAACCCAGGCGAGTTTTATGCCCTTCCGCAATCACCACAAATCTTCAAACAATTGCTGATGGTAGCCGGTTTCGACCGCTATTACCAAATTGTAAAATGTTTCCGCGATGAAGATTTACGGGCCGATCGTCAACCTGAATTCACCCAAATCGACTGCGAAATGTCGTTTGTGGAGCAAGAAGATGTATTGAACTTGTTTGAAGGCATGACGAAGCATCTCTTCAAAAACACAAAAAATATTGATGTTGACGATTTCGTTCGGATGCCTTATGCTGAAGCGATGGCAAAATACGGATCAGACAAACCGGACATTCGTTTCGAGATGCTAATTAATGACATCAGTGAGGATGTAAAAGGAAAAGACTTTAAAGTTTTTGACGAAGCTGAATTTGTTGGTGCAATTTGTGCCAAAGGATGTAGCGAATATACCCGCAAACAACTGGACGCCTTGACCAATTGGGTGAAACGCCCGCAAATTGGTGCCAAAGGCATGGTGTACCTGAAATACAATACTGATGGCAGCCTCAAGTCATCTGTCGATAAATTCTACGGTGAAGAAGACCTGCAAAAGTGGGTTGACACCTGTGGAGCCGAAGCGGGCGACTTGATTTTGGTTCTCTCAGGCGACCAGGAAAAAACCTTAAAAGCACTGGGCGAATTACGTTTGGAAATGGCTAACCAGTTAGGATTGCGTGACAAAGACACCTTTAAACCGTTGTGGGTAGTCGATTTTCCATTGTTGGAATGGGATGAGGAAAGCCAACGCTATTACGCGATGCACCACCCATTTACAGCTCCAAAACCGGAAGATATCCCCTTGTTAGAAACCGATCCGGGCAAAGTACGCGCCAATGCGTACGACCTGGTCATTAACGGTGTCGAAATTGGTGGAGGGTCTGTTCGTATTTTTAACTCCGAACTTCAATCTAAAATGTTCGATTTGCTGGGCTTCACGAAAGAATCAGCCGAAGCGCAATTCGGCTTCCTAATGAGCGCCTTTAAATACGGAGCACCACCGCATGCCGGTATCGCATTCGGCTTCGATCGTTTGGTCTCCTTATTCGCAGGATTAGACAGTATTCGCGACACCATTGCTTTCCCGAAGAACAATTCCGGAAGAGACGTAATGAACGATGCTCCCTCGCCAATTGCTGATGCACAATTAGACGAATTGCAGATCAAAATAGACTTAAAGGAGACCAAATAATGGTCTGCCAACCAGGATTGAAACCTTGGTAACAATAAGACATAAAAGGGCTTTAACTTCCGGGTTAAAGCCCTTTTCGTATATCCCAATTGACATACTGCAAGGACTCGGAAAGCGATCAATAAGTCACCGCAAGAGAAAGGTCGGGTTCTCCGACCGAAAAGGTCACGACCTTTTAGCAAAACGCTCCCTACCTTTTTAGTAAAAGGTAGGGAGCGTTTTTTAATATCCTCCCGTTGTTCTTTTTTAAAGCCGCGTATCTCTTCAATGAGTCGTTCCGCCTACGTCCCCTGCCACGCGTTGCTATTTCAGAAAATCTTCGCGAATTGGGTTGAAACTATCGACCAACCGCGCTGTCGGAGTCAACAACTGAATGGTGTGCTTCTTCCCTGAAGGAACACCGAACATATCACCGGCTTTTAGTTTTACAGGCTCTTCATCTTCACAAAAAAACAAGACTTCACCCGCTGCAATATAAGAGGTCTGTTCGTGCGGGTGACTATGCGGTGGCTCTGGTTCTTCCCAGGGACCATCCGTAAAGTCAATCAGTACGGTCATCAGATTTTTAGTGTGAATAATTTTACGCTCTAAACCTTCTCTAACGGTGAAATAGGGAGTTTGATCAAAAATAAGACTTGCCATATTCATTCAGATTAAAAATAAAAAAGGGAAACTAAAACTAGTTTCCCTCTCAAAATATATTATTTCAGACTACTCTACAGCTGAGCTCTTACGAGACGAGTAATTGATGTGCAAAGCCGAAGCTCTACGCAACTCTTGTTTGATATCAGTAACGATACCCATTTTTGTAAACTCGTCTACTTTCAGAGATGTAATCATCATAGGGACCTCTGCTTCATCACGCGCTTCGCGCTCTGCAGTGATATAATCAATTATATCAGACGCTTGAGCGAATTGATCGTTAAGCTGAATACGAGGTTCAGATCCGAATATTCCTTGGTATTGCTTTATAGGTGTTCCCACGTAAATATAGCTTACCAATGATTTCTTTTCCAATTTAGAGAGTTCTGTTGCTTCAGGAATATGAACCTGAACCATCAGAGTTACCTCCCTCATAGTTGTACTAACCATGAAGAAGAACAGCAACATGAATACAATATCAGGCAATGAAGCCGTTGAAATTGGAGGTAATTCATTAGAATCGTTTTTTCTAAACTTTGACATTTCTATCGTCCTCCCACTTTTTTAGGTTCAGCTTCAGAGATCTTAGACGGATAAATTTCTTTGATCGCGTCTTGTTGATCACTCTCGAGTCTATCAAAACTCTTACCGAATTTTTGATTTGCAGTTTCTTCTCTCAATTCATTGATGGCAGCAACCAACTCGTTTTGTACAGCGATATAGGTTCCATAAGAGGTACCTACGTCATTTCTAAGTGATATAACACCTTTAGTAATTCCAACTTCACCGAAATAAGGCACTTGTTTCATTGTCTTTTCAGGCAAATTCTCAGAATTATTCGGGTTAGCCATAAATTCCTTGGCTTTATCACGAAGATCTTTGACATCCGTCCAGTCACCTTCAACCAATAACTGGTCTTGTGCGTTAACCAAAACAACAAATACGTTACGTTCCTTAATCGGAGGTGTATCATCGTCGATTTGATCTTCTGGTGGCATTGGAGGAAGTCTGCGTTCCAAACCGCTGTCAACATCCATCGTGGTCGTTACCAGGAAAAAGATGAGCAACATGAAGGCGATATCCGCCAAAGATGATGCTGGTATTTCGGGAACTTTTCTTGCCATAATTAAACTTTTCCTGAGTTAAAATCCACGATAAATTATTTAAAAATACGAGATACTGCTGAAACGGCAATTGCAACAATTGCCAGGAACAACAGAATGTAGGTTGCATACAAGGTAGTACCAATCCATTTCGAAATGGTTGTTGTTAAGCTACCATCAGCTACGTATTTATCAACGCCATAAAATTCAGGGATTGAACCAGAGGCAATGACATAAGCCAAGCCAAGCACAACGCCTGCAAATACTAAGGCGACTAAACCCTTTTTAGCAGCAGCTTTATCAGTAAATGTATGAATTAATGCAAATACAACTGCAACGATAGTACCAGCTCCGAGCAACAAATAAGACCATGTCAAATTTGTGTTAATCCATGCACCCATGGTAGAGTCAGCTTTATCGTCGCTAAGATTCATCATCAAAGACACAACCAAAATAGCTGAAACTGCCAAAAGTACCCACAATAAAATGCTTAATACTTTTTCAGACTTCATAGTTTCGATTATTTTTTAAGGTTGTGTTTTACCAAGATATCAATCAAAGAGATAGAAGCATCTTCCATACTATTAATGATTGAATCGATTTTTGCAAGACAATAGTTATAGAAGATCTGCAGAATCATCGCAACAACAAGACCAGATACTGTTGTAATCAATGCCACTTTAATACCACCAGCAACCAACGCAGGGCTAATGTCACCAGCTACTTCAATCGCGTCGAAAGCGTCGATCATACCGATTACTGTACCCATGAAACCTAACATAGGAGCCAAAGCGATAAACAGTGCTAACCAGCTTAAACCTTTTTCAAGCAAACCTGCTTGTACACCACCGTAAGCAACGACAGTTTTTTCAACTACATCAATACCTTCTCCCGAACGGTCCAAACCTTGGTAGAAAATACCTGCAACCGGTCCACGAGTATTGCGGCAAACTTCTTTTGCTGCTTCAATACCACCTGTAGCCAATGCATCTTCAACTTTCAATAAAAGTTTCTTGTTATTACTTGTTGCAAGGTTCAAGTAAATAACTCTTTCCAACGCCATTGCAAGACCCAAAATCAAACAGATTAATACGAATGCCATGAATCCGGCACCCCCTTCGATAAACTTTTGTTTCAACTGGCTGTGTAAAGTTTGACCTTCTTCAGCAGCTGCAGCAGCCTCTTCTTCAGCATCAGCTGTATTAACTGCCGGTGCAGTTTCCTGTGCAGCTGCAACTTCAGTCGAGTCAGCTTCGGTTTGATCCTGAGCTACGGCATTGTTCGACGCTCCAATATAAAGCATCCCAAATACTGCTATAAACGCAAATAGTTTTTTCATCATTGGTTTCAATTTTAATTAGTAAATCTCCTTAATTTTTATTTTATACTATTTGATTGATATTCTGTCAGAATTGGAGAACTCCCCACCCTTTCCAAAACATTTCTAAAATCTTTCAAGCTATTTTACAAAGAACAAAACGGCGGAGAGAGAGGGATTCGAACCCTCGGTACCCTTTTGAGGTACACACGCTTTCCAGGCGTGCCAGTTCAGCCACTCCTGCACCTCTCCAAGATCCGGCTCCTGTAAATTCGGGCTGCAAATTACAAAAAAATCGGGAAAAAAAAATAACTACTCACTTATTTCACCGCTCATGCTTTTATTCATATAAAGCTTTATATCATCCTCGCTTAAACCCTGTCCAAGCAAAAACATTAATTTGGTCACGGCGGCTTCTGTAGTCATATCTTTTCCGCTGATAACTCCTGAATTCAGAAGTTCTTTACTCGTTTGATAATGTCCCATCTTGACAGCCCCCCCTTCACACTGTGTTACAGTGACAATAAGGATTCGCAAACGAGCTGCCTTCTTGATCAACCTAGTGAACCAAGGTGCAGTTGGGACATTGCCTGCTCCATAAGCTTCCAATACAATTCCCCGTAGGCCGGGTATATTGATGACGCTCTCAAAAACAGCTTTACTAATTCCAGGAAAAATTTTTAAAACCACCACATTTTCATCAAATGCGGAATTTACATTTAAAATTCCTTTTTTTCCGGAGTAGAAAATATTCTCGTAAAAATACTTGATATCAACACCAGCTTTAGCCAACAACGGATAATTTGTTGAATTAAATGCGCTGAAGTGATCGGCATGGCGTTTCTTGGTCCGGTTGCCACGCATCAATTTAAAATCGAAATAAATACTCACTTCCGGTACAACGGGCATTCCGTTTTGCTTGGCAGCAGCAATTTCGATTGAAGTAATCAGGTTTTCTTTACCATCGGTTCTCAAAATACCAATCGGCAACTGTGATCCGGTTAAAACAACAGGTTTATCCAGGTTTTCGAGCATATAGCTCAAGGCTGATGCGGTATAAGCCATGGTATCAGTTCCATGCAAAACAACAAATCCATCAAAACGACTGTAATTCGCATGAATGATTTTTGCCAGCTTGGTCCACTTTTTAGGTGTCATATCAGAGGAGTCGATCGGCGGATTAAATGTAAGCGATTCCAAATGATATCCCAAGCGGTTCAATTCCGGAACTTCATCCAGAATTTGATCAAACTTCACAGGGTTTAAAGCACCTCCTTCTTTTTGTACCATACCAATAGTCCCACCGGTATAAATAATTAAGATCGAAGGTACTTGCTTGTTCATAGGGCTAATGAGCATCAAGTATAATTTTCAAATTCGAAACAGACTTTCTGCGTTTTGGGTTGATTGTTTGGCCAGGTCGTGAACGCTGATGTGGTGTAACTCAGCAACCTTCCGGGCAACATAAATCAAGTAGGAACTTTCATTACGTTTTCCCCGAAAAGGAACAGGAGTCAAATATGGGGCATCTGTTTCTAAAATTATATGAGAAGGGTCAACCTTTTCAATAACTTTATCCATTCCGCTATTTTTAAACGTTACAACGCCATTCACACCTAATTTAAACCCCAGATCAATGACCTGTTGCGCTTGCTCCAAAGAGCCCGAAAAACTATGAAAGACTCCCTGCAGGCCTGGTTCATGCTCTTCCCGCAAAACAGTCATCACTTCATCGAAAGATTCCCGAAAATGAATTACAATAGGCAAGTCATACTTCTTCGCCATTCGTATTTGCCGCCTAAACGCATCGGTCTGTTCTTTCACAAATGTCTTATCCCAATATAAATCGATACCGATTTCGCCAATACCATAAAACTTACTTTTCTGCAGCCAGAACTCGACCAACTGAAGCTCTTCTTCGTAGTCTTCATTAACGGAAGTGGGATGAAGCCCCATCAGCGGGTAGCAAATTTGCGGGTACTGCGCGGTAAGGTCTAAAACCTTCTTAACCGTTGAGCTGTCTATATTTGGAAGTACGATCTTTCGGACTTCATTCTCGTAGGCACGTTGAATGACTTCAGCAATATCATCTGAAAAATCTTCCGTATAAATGTGCGAATGTGTATCGATTAGCATTTAAAAGAATAATTTAATACAAAGAAAAAAGGAAAAACGGAACCCAATGTGTATCGAATATTATCTTATTACTAATTCATAAAAAACCGACTAAAAAGCATTAAACTTTCAAGTCGGTCTTCAAATATTTTGTAACAGAAAAATTAAACCACACCTTGCGCTAACATTGCATCAGCAACTTTCACGAAACCACCAACATTAGCACCTTTAACGTAATTGATCCGGTCGCCATTTCTCCCGTATTTCACACACGTCTCATGAATTTCGCGCATTATAATGTGCAGACGGGCATCCACTTCTTCACGCGTCCAGTTCAAACGCTGGCTGTTTTGTGTCATCTCAAGACCCGAAACTGCAACTCCACCGGCATTCACCGCTTTACCCGGAGCATAATTAATGTGTGCTGCCAGGTAATCAACTGCTTCAGCAGTGCAACCCATATTGGATGCTTCTGCTAAAAGGAAACAACCGTTAGCCACCAGCATTTTGGCATCCTCCAAGGCCACTTCGTTCTGGGTTGCACACGGAATTGCGATGTCTACTTTTTGCTCCCATGGTTTGCGCCCGGCAAAAAACTGTGCACCAAACTCGGCAGCATAAGGCTCGACAATATCGTTATTCGTATCCCTTAATTCGAGCATATAATCAATTTTTTCGCCACTGATTCCTTCAGGATCGTAAATATATCCGTCCGGACCGGAGATGGTCACCACTTTTCCTCCCAACTCGGTTATTTTTGAAATCGCTCCCCAGGCAACATTGCCGAAACCCGAAACAGCAAACGTTTGTCCCGCGATTTCTTTCCCCAGGTAATCGAGCATGTGATGCACGAAATAAACAGCACCAAACCCTGTCGCCTCCGGACGAATCAAACTTCCGCCCCAAGCGAGACCTTTACCTGTCAAAACGCCTGTGAACTCGTTTCTGATTCTTTTATATTGCCCAAAAAGGTAACCGATTTCGCGCCCGCCAACACCAATATCACCGGCAGGAACATCCGTATCCGGTCCAATATGTCGCTGCAACTCAGTCATAAAACTTTGACAAAAACGCATGATCTCATTATCGGACTTTCCTTTTGGACTGAAATCCGAACCTCCTTTTCCACCTCCCATCGGCAAAGTGGTCAAACTATTCTTAAAGGTTTGTTCAAAACCTAAGAACTTCAAGATTGAAAGAGTCACAGTCGGGTGAAAACGCAAACCGCCTTTGTATGGCCCTAAAGCCGAATTAAACTCAATACGGTATCCCCGATTTATTTGAACTTCACCTTTATCATCGACCCACGGCACCCGAAACATAATGACACGCTCAGGCTCTACCATGCGTTCCAGTATTTTTGCTTGTTGATATCTGGGATTTTTCTGGTACACGTCCCAAATAGTTTCTACCACTTCCTGTACTGCCTGATGAAACTCTGTTTCACCGGGTGTTTTCGCCCGAAGGGCTTGCATAAATTCATTCATATCCGTTCCCATCACAATTGAGATTGATTCAAAATGATTGAAAAATTAAAGTAACAAAGGAAAGGATGAAAACGAAACGAAAAACTGATTTTCAAACAAGTTTCAGGAAAACTACGATGTTTAATAGCAACAAAAAAACCGACTTAGAAAGCCGGTCTTCTGTTTCCCCAATTAAACAACCCCTTGGGCAATCATTGCTTGAGCGACTTTTACAAAGCCGCCTATATTCGCCCCATCGACATAGTTTATCCAGCCGTCTCTTTTTTGTCCATGTTTTAAACACATTGCATGTATTGTTCTCATGATTGTGTGCAAGCGGTCGTCGACCTCTTCGCGCGTCCAGTTTAAACGCATGCTGTTTTGAGCCATTTCAAGTCCGGAAACAGCAACCCCACCGGCATTTGCCGCTTTTCCCGGGGCATACAAAATTCTAGCCTTCAAAAAAAGATGAACTGCCTCGGGCGTGCAAGGCATATTCGCACCTTCAGCAACCACCTGGCACCCATTTTTCAAAAGCATCGCTGCATCATCTTCGTGAATTTCATTTTCTGTCGCGCATGGCAAAGCCACGTCGCAAGCAATACGCCATGGTCTTTGTCCCGCATAAAACGGGCATCCGTATTTATCCGCATACGATTTAATTCTGCCGCGTTGCTCGTTCTTCAATTGGAAGATGTACGCCAATTTCTCCGGATCAATTCCATCCGGATCGTGAATAAATCCGCCTGAGTCAGACATTGTCACGACTTTACCGCCCAACTCCAGCACTTTTTGCGCGGCGAATTGCGCTACATTTCCCGAACCGGAAATACAGACAACTTTTCCCTCCAGGCTTTCACCCTTGGTGTTCATCATCTCCTTGGCGAAATAAACGGTTCCATAACCAGTTGCCTCCGGCCGAATCAGGCTACCTCCCCACTCAATCCCCTTGCCGGTCAAAACACCGGTAAATTCATTCCGAACCCGCTTATATTGGCCAAATAAGAAACCGATCTCTCTTCCTCCAACTCCAATATCACCCGCCGGCACATCTGTATTGGGCCCGATATGCCTGAAAAGCTCTGTCATAAAACTTTGACAGAAACGCATCACTTCCATGTCCGACTTATTCTTCGGGTCGAAGTCGGAACCGCCTTTGCCGCCGCCCATTGGCAAACTGGTAAGGCTATTCTTGAAAACCTGCTCAAAAGCCAAAAACTTCATAATACTGAGTGTTACCGTCGGGTGAAACCGCAATCCTCCTTTATAAGGGCCAATAGCCGAATTCATCTCAACCCGAAAACCCCTGTTTACTTGAATATTCCCGCGGTCATCGAGCCACGGAACCCGAAAATGAACAACACGCTCGGGTTCAACCAGGCGCTCCAGAATTTTCATTTTCATGTATTTCGGATGATCCAGCAGATAAGGAGCCAAAGATTCGATAACCTCATGAACTGCCTGATGAAATTCAAGCTGGTGTGGATCACTCGCTCGAACGTAAGCCATAAAATCTTGAATGAAATTTTCAATTGGGTTTTTCATAGCAGCGCTAATTTAGTTTACTATGAAGTTCGGGAATTATTTCTTATCAAAGAAGGTGTTTTTTAGCACATAAATTTGAATATCAAATACTTAACAAACAAACCTCGTCATTTTATCACAAAACACAGCTCAGAATAACTGAATCGTAAGTAAAGCACGGACTAAACTTAATATCTATCAAAAATATTCGCTTATGGGAGTAAAACAGCAATTCAACCTCGCAAAACATTCATTCATCAAAAACCTTGATCGGCTATCCTGTGAGATCGCTTTATTTAACTAAATTTGGAACGAACAATCAGCTAAATCTCTGTTAAAAGAAATGCAACGTCATTACCCTAATTTACTCCAGTCAATTGCGTTGTTCTTGCAATTGATATTAGTGATGGCAATCATCCTTCTGCCCTATGTCATATTCCGATATATCACGAACAACGCAGGTATTCTGTCAAGGTTTGATTCATTTTATTTTTACGGCTCCAAAATTACCGCACAACTATTGATCATTTTCTACGCCTTCAGAAAGATTCGAAAAACAGACTCATTCAGCCTCAAAAAAGAACTAAATGTAAATTTCAGGTCACACTGGCTGTTTGCGATACTGGGAGCCATCGCTTTAATATTCCTTATGGAGCCGCTGGAGCAATTCGTGCCTGCTACCAGCATATTGCAATTACATTTTGCGAATCTGACCAACCAAAAGTTTGGTTCGCTCCTTTTCATTGTCATTCTTTCGCCAATCATGAATGAAACAATTTTCAGAGGCGTAATACTGAGAGGCCTTTTAAAAAACTACAAACCAGTTGTCAGCATCTTACTTGGGTCCTTGATTTTTGCGCTATTTCACGTTTCACTTCTGCAGGCGGTTATCGCATTTGCACTTAGCCTTTTCATTGGTTTTATATACTGGCAAACTCGCTCACTGGCTTTATGCATTCTTTTGCACATCCTAAACAACGGCATTGCCTACACAATCATCATACTTGCCGGCGAAATAAAAAGCACGGCAAGCCTAATAGACAATACCCTTTTATACCTGACTTTTTACCTGGCAGCAGCCATGATATTCTCAACCAGCTTGCTACAAGTATATAAAAAGAACGAACTAAACCTATAACAATAGCACGTCATCGGGATTATTTGTATTTTTGAGGCTGAATTTTAATCAATAAGAAGAATGAAAAAAGCAGAAATCCATACTGTCAAGGGAGTTATGAAGGTTAACTTCTATGAAGAAGATGCTCCGGGAACAGTTGAGAACTTTGTCAAACTTTCGAAAGACGGATTCTACGATGGTTTAACTTTTCACCGCGTAATCCCGAACTTTGTAATCCAGGGAGGATGTCCGGACGGAACTGGTGCCGGTGGCCCGGGATATACGATTAAGTGCGAACTAAGCGGTGAAAACCAATACCATGACCGTGGCGTTTTATCAATGGCTCACGCCGGAAGAAACACTGGTGGCTCACAATTCTTTATTTGCCACAGTCGCCAAAATACAGCGCATCTCGATCGTAAACATACCTGCTTTGGCAAGGTCTACGAAGGCCTTGAGGTAATCGATGCGATCCGACCCGGCGATGTAATTGAAAAAATCATTATCATCGAAGAATAATTCAAAAGCCGGTAACAACCGGCTTTTTTAAGCTCTCACTTTTTTTCTTTTTGTATCATTCAAAAAGTCCAGCCATGTCTCCCAACATCAAAGGCATCGTTTTCTCACTTTCGTCTGTTTTTATGTTTGCCTTAATGGCCATTCTGGTTCGCATGATTCCGCATGTGCCCCCTTACCAATCCAGCTTTGTTCGTTTTACGATTGGCTTGGCCATCATTGGTATTTTAGCCATGTTCAAACTTATTCCGCTAAAATTTCGCGACCGAAAAAACCTGTTTCTCCGAGGCCTGATTGGTGGCATCGCTGTTTACTTATTTTACCTGTCGATCGTAAGGCTTGGGATCGGAAAAGGATCAGCCTATGTTTATTCATACCCGGTTTTTGCCACCTTGCTTTCCATGGTCATGCTGAAAGAAAAAGTTGAAGGAATAAAGTTTATCCCGATCATCTGCTCTATAGGAGGCCTGGTACTACTTTCAACAGGACACGTAAACGGGTCTGCCATCAGTTTTGGGTGGAATGAAATCATCGCTATTAGCGCATCAATCACCACTGCATTGGCCGTTGTCTATGTCAAAAAACTACACAACAGCGATAATTCCTACGCTATTTTCTTCGCCCAAAGCATCATCGGTTTTTGGCTGTTTCTAATTCCCTCGGGCTTAACACAAGGGCAAGGCAACTCGTTCGATTTAACCATTTTGATCATATTGGCATTCGTCGCAACTATAGGCCAATTATTTATGACAGAAGGCTACCGCTATGTGAATGTGGCCACAGGCTCCCTTTTTCAGTCCATGGTTCCTGTCCTTAACCTGCTGGCCGGCTATTATATTTTTCACGAAGAATTTAGCAGTACCGAAACGCTTGGCGCTTTCATTATTATTATCTCCTGCATTTCATTGGTATTTATCAACTACCACAAAGGGCGTCGCAGCCGGATCTTCAAACTCGTGGAATAAGAAACCCAATAAACATTCCTGCTTCCATCCTGTTTTAAATGAAAAACAGATTTTATGGAAGCCCAAGTTGCGTTTTATAAGCAAAAATTACAATACGAAACTGATAGCTGGGACTTGGCAGAAGCCCTAAAAAGCACCAATGACATTGTTGTTATTGACGCCAGGGCAGTCTCAGCCTGGGAGAAAGAACATATTCCCGGATCGACGAACCTGCCACACCGCGAAATCAATAACCAAAGCACTGAAAATCTCGATCGGTCAAAATTATACATTACCTATTGCGACGGAATTGGATGCAATGCATCAACCAAGGCGGCATTTCAGCTTTCAAGACTGGGGTTTAGGGTCAAAGAATTGATCGGAGGTCTGGACTGGTGGAAACGCGATGGCTACGAAACACAAGGAACACTTGCTCAAAGCCGGGAACTCACAAACTGTGGCTGTTAACTGACTTCAGCTATTCCGCAAAACAAACACTCAGGCTGACCGCGGATGAACTAAAAACAGGATTAGAAAAAACATCAGCAAGGCAAACAAAGCCCCTCCTGTAAAAGCAAGAGTGATCCCTCCAAACTGGTAGAAAATTCCAATCAATAACGGCCCTAAAGTCTGACCAATACGAAGAACCATTGAATTTAGCGACATAAAAGCTGCTCTTTCCCTAATAGACGCCAATCCTACCAACATATTCTGCAAGGCCGGAATGAGAATACCGTGCCCCAAACCAAAAATCGCAATTCCGACGATAATCCCCTGCCAGTGGAAGGCTTTACTGAGCAAAACCATCGCCCCCATGTAAAGAAGAGTTGCCAATAGTAATTGACTTTTGGCGCTCAGCAATTTATTAACGCGGGCCATTTGAAAAGAAGTTAAAGCAGTAATCGCCGACATGAGCGACATCGTTCCTCCAATTACCACAGATTCAGCATGCATTCTTGTACCTAACAACAAGGGGAAATAAGTCAGGTACGCGCCGTACAAAATCACGAACAACAAAATATTAGCACCGAACAGCCCCCAAACAATCTTTCGGTTAATCGTGTGCCACACATTCGAAAAATAAGTACTCAAAATCGGCTTATTGGCTGGCTCCGGATTCTGAAGATTCAACAATACAATTATTGCCAGCGGAACTGCCACAATGGGAAGCACAAAAACATATTGCCAGCCAAGGGTCGTCAACAAACCACCCAATGCTGGATACGAGGCCGTACCAATACTTAAAACACTCGCATTATAGCCCATTGCTGCAACACGATCATCTCCGGTAAACAAATCACCGATTAATGTTACGTTAATACTTCCCAACGAACTGGCTCCAATTCCCTGTATTAAGCGCATAAGCAAAAGCCATTGAAAATCGCGAACAAAAAAACAGGCAAAACCTGCCACACCAAACAGAACCAAGGATGGAATAAGAATCACCTTTCGCCCAAGCCGATCAGCTAAGATTCCCGCTAGCGGAGTCAAGAATATTCCGGGCAATGTAAACGCAACAATCAACCAGCCAACCTGTCGCGCAGTGATCTGAAAGTACCTTATTACCTCGGGAAAAGCAGGCGTTATACTGGCTACTCCCATCACAGCAACTAAGGTGACTCCAAAAACAAGCTGCAAATTCTTATTGAGAAGCACTGATTGGGGATTGGCCATGCTTGAATTTTTAAGCAGTTAATTTCAGTCAATTAAGACCTACTATCCCAAAGATAAACACAAAGTTTAGCTTTTAGCGCTATTCAAAAATAAAAACACACCAAGTCAACCAAAGGACAAACGCATCCCAACTAAAAAAACAGGTTGTCGATTTCAAGAAGAAATCAACAACCTGCAATAAGTTCTGTCTCTGTTTATCTTATACGCTTAACACGCTATTCTCGCTTCCAAAACTGTTGGCAGCATATCCGTCTGCCTCAGGCTCGTTATACCAAATTCCACCGCCAACCAAATAGCGGAATTCATACGCTTTACCGGATTCTAATTCCAAAACACAAGTAAATTCTCCTGTTTTCAATTTTTTCATGGGTGTGCCGATCAGGTCCCAGTTATTAAAATCTCCAACAATTGTAACGGCATCTGCACCGGCTGCCATCTCTTTTGAAACACGGAAGGTAACTTTACAAACCGGCTTCGATTTTAACATTTGTTTCTTTAAACTCATACCTATAACAATTTTATTTTATGTAATCCATTGATTTTAAAACCTAAAAATAAAAGACTCAAAAAAATAAACACTCAAAAACGAACAGGCAAATTCAAATTATTTCCAATAAATTAATATTTCTGCATCTGCGTGGAACATTTAGAATGTTATTGTTCAGACTACAGTAAACTTGCGTTTTATCTTTCTTGTGAAAATTCTCAATACAAACCTTAAATTACAAAAAGCTCAAAACACTTCCAATTTTAGTCAGAGTTAACACCGTGAACTCTAAGCAGATTTTCCTATCTTTGCGCCTCAGTTTTTGAGTAGAAATTATTTCCCGTTCAGAATGTCGAACAGAGATAAACTGCAAGAAATCCACTGAAATAAACAACAACAGGTCAGCGACCTTAGAATGCTTAAAATCAACCATTATCATGGAATACAAATTCTGGGAAATTGAGCCCAAATGGCAAGCTTACTGGGAGGAACACAAAACCTTCAAAACCGAAAACGATTTTTCGAAACCGAAATATTACATCCTCGACATGTTCCCTTATCCGTCAGGAGCAGGACTGCATGTGGGACATCCTGAAGGATATACTGCAACCGATATCATCAGTCGTTACAAACGAATGAAAGGGTTTAACGTACTTCATCCAATGGGATGGGATGCTTTTGGCTTGCCAGCCGAACAATATGCCATTCAAACCGGAACACACCCTGCCGTTACGACTCAGAAAAACTGTGACAACTTCCGTCGCCAGATCAAAACACTGGGATTGAGTTACGACTGGGATCGTGAGATCAACACAACCGACCCCAAATATTTCAAGTGGACTCAGTGGATTTTCACCAAACTTTACAACACTTGGTTTGATGCAGAGCAAGGCAAAGGTCGTCCGATTAGCGAGTTGCCGATTCCTGAGGATGTAAAAGCTGAAGGCGACGCAGCGATAAAAGAATACATCAGCAAAAAACGCCTGGCTTACTACGACAATGCACAAGTTTGGTGGTGTGCCAGCTGTAAAACAGTTTGTGCCAATGAGGAAGTTCTGACGGACGGCTCGCACGAAAAATGCGGGCATCAGGTGAAACGCAAAAACCTGAAACAATGGCTGCTGCGCATCCCTCATTATGCCCAACGATTACTGGAAGGACTGGATAATCTGGATTGGCCGGAAGGCGTAAAAGACATGCAGAAAAACTGGATTGGCAAATCAACCGGTGCTGAAGTTGATTTCAAACTGGAAGGTTTAACCGAAAATCTGCGAGTGTACACCACCCGCCCGGATACTCTTTTCGGTGCTACCTACATGGTCATCTCGCCTGAGCACCCCATGATGAGTGAGATTGTCACTGCCGACAACAAAGAAAAAGTTGAAAAGTACATTCAGGCCGCTTCGCTGAAGTCTGATCTGGATCGTACCGAATTAAATAAAGAAAAAACCGGTGTATTTACCGGTCGCCATGCGATTAACCCAATCAACGGCAAACAAATTCCGGTTTGGGTGGCCGATTATGTATTGATGGGTTATGGAACCGGAGCGATCATGGCTGTACCGGCACACGACACCCGCGACTTCGAATTTGCTGTCAAATTCGAAATTCCTGTCAACTGCATTCTTGACCCGAAAGATGCCGACGAAGAAACCCGGGAACTTGTTTTAGCAGGCAAAGCATGCTGGACCGAAGATGGTGCTTACATCAATTCGTCAAGCAGTGAAACCGGAATCGACATCAACGGCCTCAACAAAAAAGAAGGAATTTCAAAAGTCATCGACTGGTTAGAAGCGAAAGGAATTGGAACATCGACCATTAACTTCAAACTGCGCGACTGGCTTTTCAGCCGCCAGCGTTACTGGGGCGAACCTTTCCCTGTTATCCACTGGGAAGATGGTGAAGTAACCGTCGTGGAAGATGAGCTGCCTGTAAGCTTGCCGGATCTGGAAAAATTTGAACCGGGCGAAGGAGGCGAATCACCACTGGCAAATGCCGGCGACTGGCTAACCGTTGTTGACAAAAACGGACGCAAAGGCCGCCGCGAAACCAACACCATGCCACAATGGGCCGGATCGTGCTGGTATTACCTGCGCTACATCGACCCCAAAAACGACGAGCAAATCTTCGATCCTAAAGTAGAAAACTACTGGATGCCGGTCGATTTATATATTGGTGGTGCTGAACATGCTGTACTCCACTTGTTGTACTCCCGCTTTTGGCACAAGGTCCTGTTTGACCTGGGTATCGTTTCAACCGAGGAGCCCTTTCAAAAGCTGTTCAACCAGGGAATGATCCTGGCTTTTGCCTACGAAGCTCAATCAGGTGCTAAAGTCGCATCGGATTTAGTCGAAGAAAAAGACGGTAAATATTTCCACACCCAAACCGGTGAGGAAGTGCGTCAGATTGTAGCCAAAATGTCGAAGTCGCTGAAAAACGTGATCAACCCCGACGATGTTGTGGAAAAGTACGGTGCCGATTCACTTCGTCTGTACGAAATGTTTATGGGACCACTGGACGACACCAAGCCGTGGGCGGAAAACGGAGTCAAAGGAGTGTCCGGATTTTTGGGGCGCGCCTGCCGTTTCTTCGGAAACCTCGATAACATTGTTGAAGGCGAAGAAGACAAAGAAGTACTCAAGCTGCTGCAACAGACCATTATTAAAGTTGGCGACGATATTGAAAACCTGAAATTCAACACAGGTATTTCAGCCTTGATGGTTTTCAATAACCTGGCTATGAAAAAAGGAAAGGTAACCAAAGCAACAGCCGAAATCTTTGCAAAGATACTAGCGCCATATGCACCTCACCTGGCTGAAGAACTTTGGCAGCTGTATGGTAATACCGACACCCTGGCCTATGCAAGCTGGCCGGTAGCCGACACCAGCCTGTTGGTTGAAGACTCGTTCGAATATCCGGTTTCGTTTAATGGTAAAGTGCGTTTCAAACTGGCTATGCCAATGGATGCCCCCAAAGATGAAATTGAGCAATCAGTTCTGGCTCATGAGCTGGCACAAAAATGGCTCGACGGCAAAACACCGAAGAAAGTCATCATCGTACCGAAGAAGATCATTAACGTGGTATTATAATACCATTCAGATATAATATTGAGGAGATCCGTACCGTCGTTGGTGCGGATCTTTTTCATTCCGTCAGTTTCCTGAGCAAGCCGCTGAAAATATAACCATGAAAGGGATACACCATTGCCCAGTATAAACGTCCACCGACCCCCCTGGGCCGAAAAGTCGCCGTTTGCACCAACTCATTACCGTCAACCCGGAACTCCAGCCAAGCCTCGCCGGGTATCTTCATCTCAGCAAACAGCAGTAATCGTCCCTCGGCTTTATTCGCATACAGCACCCGCCAAAAATCAAGGGTGTCGCCCGCCTGAATTCGATCGACACTTGTTCGTCCACGCCGCAAGCCAACGCCCCAGGTCAGTTCATCCATAAAGCCCCGGATCCGCCAGAGCCAATCTCCGAAATACCAACCATTGTCGCCTCCAATGCGCCAGATTCGCTCGATGCAAGCCGGCAAATCCGCGATCCGTCTTCGCCGAATATCGCGGAAACATCCAAACGTTGGCACATTGATAAAATCTGAGATCTGATAATTCAGGCGTCCGCTAATTGTTGAATCTTTCCAGCTTGAGACAATTTCATTCTGTTCAATCTTTTTGAAAGCCTTCACAATCGCTTCTTCGTACGATAGCGGCTCGATGCCCAAAAGATCGACAAGCTCCTGATCGCGGGCAACAACCTCAACCTTCATGCTGTCGACTAAAGCGGTGGCCAGCTTATAGGAGGTAGACGTGACAAAATACAGCCAGTAGGACGAAAACTGCGGCGTCATAACCGGAACCGTTCCGACATAACGTTTAAGGCCCCGAACTTTGGCAAACTCCAGCAACATTTCTTTATAAGTCAGAATTTCCTTCCCGGCAATATCGAAACTGCGATGAAAAGTCGCTTCATTGTTTAACGTCAAGGTTAGGATCTTAATGACATCGCGAATCGCAATGGGCTGGCACCTCGTATTCAGCCACCTTGGAGCGATCATCACCGGGAGCTTTTCTACCAGGTCCCGAATAATCTCGAAGGAGGCACTTCCCGATCCAATAATAATTCCTGCCCGCAGTGTTGTCAACGCGTACGTCCCTTTTTTCAATTCATCTTCTACCGTTTTTCGCGACTGCAAATGCTTCGACAAGGTTTCAGAGTTAACAATGCCGCTCAGGTAGATCACCTGCCTGACCTGTGTTCCGGCGAGAGCATCGCGGAAATTAACAGCCGACAGCTTTTCCAGCGCATCAAAATCGGTCGCACCCGACATCGAATGAATTAAATAGTAAGCAAACTCGATGTCTTCCGGGATATTGCCTAAGGTTTCAGATCGGGTAAAATCATTTTCAATAATTTCGATCTTATCCCGGATTGAATTCGCCGGGCTAAAGCGTCGCTCATCCCTCACCGAACACACGATCTGGTGCCCCTGATCGACCAAAACAGGCAATAAACGTTTCCCGATATATCCGGTGACTCCGGTCAGCAATATTTTCATTGGTTCAGTTTACGTAATGACACAGCACTTGCCTATATAACGGCAAAGCGGTCAACAGTGTTCTGATTGGGAAGCGACATAAGCCTGCTGACCGATGTGCAAACAGGCTTAAGGCGACTGAGATTACGAGACAACAGGTGATAAACAAGCCATTACGCCTTCCGTTAAACTTTTTGTAATTCCTTCGACAGATGACTTTTAACAGGATTTATTCAGAATGAATATTCTTCATTTGCAGCCAATTTAAAATATGCTGAAAAAGCAATCACAACTTGATAAATTTTAGGAAATGACTGAGGAACGCAAATTCAAATTAAAACACCTGCTAAGCGACTACCTGATTATTACAATGGGGATGACCCTTTATGTTTTAAGCTGGACTTTATTTTTGATTCCTGCGGAAATCACAGGTGGTGGAATTAGTGGTCTGTCAGCGGTAATTTTCTACAGCACAAAATTCCCGATTGCCATTTCCTATTTCATCATCAATATATTTCTCATCCTGGCAGCCATTAAAATTCTGGGAGCCAGTTTCGGTATCAAAACAATCTGGAGTATGTTGGTGGCCACCACCCTGTTCTGGATCACTCCCGGGATGCTTAAAGAACCACTCATCAACGACACGTTCCTGTCGGCAGTACTCGGCGCCATGATGGGAGGCTTTGGCATTGGGCTGGTTTTCACCCGTGGCGGCAGTACCGGCGGCACCGACATCATCGCCATGATTATCAACAAATACCGGAATGTCAGCCCCGGGCGGGTTATCATGTACTGCGATGTGATCATTATTGCCTCCAGCTATTTTGTGTTTCACTCGCCGGCCAAACTGGTTTACGGCTATGTTACCATGTGGGTCCTTTCGTATTCAATCGATGCTTTTTTGAATGGAGCCAATGCTTCTGCTCAAATTTTTATATTTTCGAAGAAATTTAATGAAGTTGCGGATCACATCAACCTATACGCCGGTCGAGGCGTCACCATCATGGACGGGACGGGTTGGTACACCAAAGAAAACGTTAAAATTGTCATGACTGTTGTTCGCAAGCGCGAAGCAAGCATGGTTTTCAGAAAATTAAAAGAAATTGACCCGGATGCTTTTATCTCCATGGGCAGTGTGATGGGGGTTTATGGCAAAGGGTTCGAAAACATTAAAATTTAGCATGAAGAAGTATTGGGCGGAAGGAATTTTTATTGTTGTTGGAATCGTGTTAGTAAGCTGGATTTTCATTCAGAAAGAACAACGAGAGCCCGAGCCTGCAGTGGTCGTAGCACCCGTGATTATCCCGGAACCGGTGTTGAAGTTTGGACTTCCTGTCGATTCTTTTTACATTGAACCGGGGGTCATCAAACGGAATCAAAATTTATCCGACATCCTGATCGCTCAAAATATTTCGTACCAAACAATCGACGAAATTGCCCGCAAATCGAAACCTATTTTCGATGTTCGGAAACTGAAACAAGGCAACAACTGCTATTTCTTTTGTACGCCCGACAGCAACCGGACCGCTCAATATTTTATCTACGAAATCGACCCGATTGAATATGTGGTTTACCAGCTAAACGACAGCCTCGCCATTTACAAAGGCGAAAAACCCATTACAAAGGAAATAAAAACCGCATCGGGCGTTATTAGCTCGTCGCTGTGGAATACGATGATTGGCAACGACCTGAATCCGGTTTTGGCCATTGAGTTGTCGGAGATTTATGCCTGGACCATCGACTTCTTCGGCATTCAAAAAGGCGATAAGTTTCGGGTGATTTATGAGGAAAACTATGTCGACAGCGTATCGGTCGGCATCAGCGCGATTTATGCCTGCCAGTTTCAACACATGAACGAGGATTTTTACGCGTTTCAGTTTGAACAGGACAGCACCCTGAGCTACTACGACGACAAGGGAAACAGCCTGAAGAAAGCATTCCTGAAAGCGCCGCTGCAGTTTTCGCGAATCAGCTCCCACTTTTCAAGAGCCAGACTGCATCCGGTACTGAAGATTCGTCGCCCTCACCTGGGGATTGACTATGCCGCACCAACCGGCACCCCGGTTATGAGTATCGGCGATGGCGTGGTTACACGCAAAGGTTATCAAGCCCGCGGTGGCGGAAACTTCATCTACGTTAAGCACAACTCGGTTTATACAACCTGCTACATGCACCTGCATAATTTTGCCAAAGGAATGGCTCCCGGTGTTCGCGTTCGCCAGGGACAAGTAATTGGCTATGTTGGCAAAACAGGACTGGCGACAGGGCCGCACCTCGATTTCCGCGTGTTCCGGAATGGCTCGGCCATGGACCCGCTGCAGGTGAAAGCACCGCCTGTTGAACCGGTTAAAGAGGCACTGATGCCTGACTACACCATTCTTAAAGATTCGCTCATGCACCGGTTGGATGCGATTTCGTTTGGCGACGAGCCAGTCGCAACGCAAGCACAACTACAAGCTACGCTGCCGGCAGACCAGCCCGAACACGCCCCTGCCAATTAGCGCCCGGAACAGGCACCAAGGCAGCTTCTACGGCCATCATATTGAGCCAACGTGAAGGCGGCTGGCTGTCCAAAAAGTTCAGTAAGTTTTTTCGGTACTATCAAATTGTAAGCCTAGCCCAAGTTCCTAACCCCTAAATCCCCTGAAGGGGACTTAAGCCATCCGGCATCTGCCGGAGAGGTTTGGAGGGGTAAATCGAAAGTTGACTAACAATTTGCAAGTTGACAAAACCTGGAATCTACTTTTGGGACAGCCTCATTTAATACGTCAGGATTCCAAATCCTGACGGGCAAGGATAGACTTTAAATTGAGGTTGACAATACCTTCCCACAAAGCTAAAGCATTGTAAAACAAAAAGAAACAGGACAAACAGCCCATTGACTGGCATTTTTAACCGGGAGATTGACTGCTGGGGATTGCCGTTGCGCTATCCTGGCTTTGTGAAGCAGCTCCCGGACGTCCGGCCAGGCTCTTGCAGGCAAAGCGTCCTGACTCTTTCCCGAAAAAGCAACGATCCGAAGTCTGGAGTCATGACCCGAAGAACAAGAGTCATGACCCGAAGAACAAGAGTCATGACTCCGGTGATAAAAATCAGTAGTTGAAGAGTAGGAGTCATGACTCCCGAACAAAAAATCAATAGTTGAAGAACAGGAGTCATGACTCTCATGCAAAAAATCAATAGTTGGAGAGCTGGAGTCATGACCCGGGGACAAAAAATCAATAGCTGGTGAGTTGGAGTCATGACCCGGAAACGAATAAGCAGAATCGCCGGAGGAAAAAGCAACAGACCGGAAAGACTGCCGGAGATCCCGCCAGGTAAGAAGTGCTGTAACCGAAAACAACAGAACCGCTTGCCGGATGTTGAGTTCCTGCTTTGACTGCGGCTGTCTTTTCGGCTGAAATCTCAGCGACTAACTGACCGACGGAAGGTTGGCCGCCTTTACTTTTGCCCAATTCTCCGGACGATGTTGGCTTTTCCCTGGTGGAATTGGTCTTCCGGCATCCCGGTTTCCGGTAGTTTAATACGTAAGGATTACAAATCCTTACGACTTGCCTAATGCAAGTTAATACCCGCATGGCAACACCTTAAGAACATATTTAGCTCACTCATACACGAAATGATAAGGCTCCGTTCCTGCAGAAACGGAGATTATCGCCATTTCTTGTTTTACAAAAAACAAATATTAAAAACAATATATTTAACAACACAATGCCTATTCAACGCAAATGCATTATGTTTGCTTTGTAAACAAGGACTACTTACTACTCAATAACATGCTAAACCAAAATCAACGATATTATCGGCAGTTTTCGGTATGTATGCTGTTTATGATAGCCACACTAAGCTTACTCTGTGGATGCATGCAAACGAATCCAGGTACAGCAACAGCATTAAACCTAACCGCTTCCCGAAAAACAATAACCTTTGCGCCACCCGATTCCGTTTTGCTGCTTTCTCAAAGACTCAATAATCTTAGGTCCCAAGATGGAAAAACTGTCTCTTCCGAGCTTTTGCGACAAGCAGATTCGCTTTACTCCGCCATGAAGATCATTCCATTTCGCTTTCAACAACTAGAAGACTCAACTTACCTTGATCCTTCCTTCTTCAGCAAGAACAAGAAATTAGCCCAACAGGCCTTAAGTGACTCTCCATAGAAAGAATTGATTAGCGAAAAAGACTTTGAAGAGTATATTCTCCCCTACAAAATAGGTGACGAGCTGGCAGATAACTAGAGAGAGGTGCTGTACGACGAAAATCTATTACTACTAAAAAACAATCCCTTGCTAAATAAAAAAAGGCTGTCCGAATGAACGAACAGCCTCTTGGGAAAAAATCTATCATCAATTATTAAACGCCTAATTTATTCCGTCTAATTTGTTCCGGCTCGGTATAGTTACTCTTCACAACGTGCCCTTTTAACGGCACAATTTTTTCGTGAATGGCATCGATCAACCAGCTGGCTTGCGGGAAGAACGAGTCTTCCAATTCGTAAGCCGGCGTAATCCAGTTCCGTGAGCCCACCACTACCGGCGGTGCATCCAGCTCGTCGAATGCCAGTTCGGTAATGTTTGAAGCCAACTCGCGCATGAACGATCCGCGGGCCGAAGCGTCGCCGGAGATCACGATGCGGCCGGTCTTTTTAATCGACTCAATAACCGGCTCGTAATTAAATGGCACCAGCGTACGGGCGTCAATCACCTCGGCACTTAGGCCATATTTTTCCTGCAGAATATCGGCTGCTTCCAGCGCACGATACAGCGTTGCACCAATGGTCAGGATGGTTACATCCGATCCCTGACGTTTCACATCGGGCTCGCCAAATGGAATTTCGTAGTACCCTTCGGGCACGCCACCTTCGTGGAATTGCTCACCAATATCGTAAATCCGCTGACTTTCGAAGAAGATAACCGGGTCGGTTCCCTGCAATGCCGTATTCATTAATCCTTTGGCATCGTACGGCGTAACCGGGAAAACAACCTTCAAGCCCGGAATGTGCGCCGGTAAAGCGGTCCAGTCCTGCGAGTGCTGTGCACCGTATTTCGAACCAACCGACACCCGAACTACAACGGGCATTTTGATTACATTACCGCTCATGGCCTGCCACTTCGGCATTTGGTTGAACACCTCGTCGCCGGCACGCCCCAGGAAGTCGCAATACATGATTTCGGGAATCACGCGTCCACCGCACATGGCATAACCGATGGCTGTTCCAATAATTGATGCTTCGGCAATGGGCGAGTTGAACAAGCGGTGATAAGGCAAAGCCTCAGTGAGGCCGCGGTACACCGCAAAGGCACCACCCCAGTCGCGGTTTTCTTCACCGTAAGCAACCAAGGTCGGATCTTTATAGAATCGGTCAACAATGGCTTCGAACAAGCCGTCGCGCAGACCGTATTGTTTAATTTTCGAGAAGGGCTTGCCAGCCTTATCGAACGCAAAGCGCTCTTTTGTTTTCAGTTGTTTTACCCGTGGGTTTTCTTCCATGGGGTGATTCACCTCAACCGGACGGTCTTCCATCGCATCAACCGACTTCTCCGAGAACATCATTTCACCAATTAGTTCCGGGTATTTCTCCATATCCATGAGCGGCGAAACTTCTTTATCGATCGCCAGCTTCACGCCCCAGGTAATTAAATCGGTGGTTGCTGCGCGCATGCCATCCAACTCGGCGTCGGTTGCAACACCGGCTTTCACCAGCTCGCTGCCAAACCAAATAATTGAATCGGCTGCCTGCCAGGCTTCCACTTCTTCCTTCGAACGATACGACGATGCATCCGATGGTGAGTGTCCGCTGAAACGGTAGGTCAACACATCCAGCAGAACCGGGCCGCGTTTCTCTTCCAGAATTTTGCGTTTGCGTTTGTATGCATCAATCACGGCCAGCGGGTTGTAACCGTCAACACGTTCGGCGTGCAACTGATCGGCATTCAAACCGGCACCAATACGAGCTGCGACACTGTAACCGGCAGTTTCTCCACAGGTTTGTCCGCCCATACCATATTGGTTGTTCATGATATTGATGATCAGTGGCAGGCCACCTTTCATATCACCTTCCCACAACTCGTTAAACTGATCCATGGTGGCGAAGGTCAAGCCTTCCCAAACAGGACCACAGGCCATCGATGCATCGCCAATATTGGCAACCACGATACCGGCCTTGCGGTTTACTTTTTTGAAAAGCGCGGCACCCACGGCAATATCGCCCGATCCGCCAACAATGGCATTGTTCGGATATACGCCGAAGGGGGTGAAGAAGGCGTGCATCGATCCGCCCAAACCCCGGTTGAAACCGGTTTCGCGGGCAAAAATCTCTGCCAGTGTTCCATAAATCAGGAAGCGAATGGCCAACTCTTTCACCGTACCTTTAAAATTAGCTTTTACCGGCGCGAAGGTTTTTCCGTCGAAGTGATTTTCCATCACCTTCGTCAGTTGTTCGTCGCTCAGTTTATGAATGGCCGACAAACCTTTGGCCAGAATCTCACCGTGTGAACGGTGCGAACCGAAGATGAAATCATCGGCATCGAGCGTGTAAGCCATACCAACCGCAGCAGCTTCCTGCCCGATCGACAAGTGAGCCGGTCCCGGATGGTTGTAGGCAATTCCGTTGTATTCGCTTTTGATTTTAATCTCATTCAACATGGTTTCGAACTCGCGAATCACCACCATATCGTGATAAATGCGCAGGAAATCATCTTTTGAAAAATTAGCTTTTTCTTCTTCAACTGTTTTGTTGTATTGATTCACAGGAATCGGTTTGAAAGTCACTTCACCGGCTTTCCTGACATTTTGCGGATCAATAAATTGTACTTTAGGCATATCTTATTAGTTTTTAAGTTACGAGTTTTGAGTTTTGAGTTTCATCACTTGCGAAATTTTCGGCCTTTAATTTCAGATGTGCTCAGATAGCTCATAAGTCCTGAAATCATTTTGCTGATTTCCTCTGCTTCCTGATAAGCCTCATCAAACTCAGATTGATTAATATAATTGCTGTCTAATGCCCGATAAAGTTGCGATTTGACCTCTACGGAAGATCCCTTCGAAATGGACAAGAATTGGATAAACTCACGATTCCCCTCCCTCTCAAAGCCTTCTGCAATGTTGTCCATAACTGAACCGGAAGAGGCTTTAATCTGACTAACCAATCGATAATCTGATGAAAAGTTAGCTTGTGTTGCGTAAGTATGAATTCGCTGACACAATTGGCGCGCGAGCTGCCATGCTTTAATATCCTCGAATCGTTCGATCGTCGCCATAACTTTAAAATCGAAACATTAAACTTGAAACTATTTAAAATTGAAAGATCGTTTCTTTTATGATTTCACTGACGGTTGGGTGCGGGAAGACGATTTCTTCAACATCCTGCACCCGAAGCTGCGCTTCGACGAGTGCACAAGCGCCCCAAATCATTTCGGAGCAAGCACCGCCCACCATGTGAACTCCCAGAATCTCTTTGTATTTTTTGCCGACAATTACTTTACAGAAACCGTCTTTGCCTTCGTTTTCTGCAATGAAACGACCGGCATAGGCCATCGGTAATTTGCGGGTTTCAACGTCAATTCCTTTTGCTTTGGCTGCCGACTCGGTCAAGCCAACACCTGCAATCTCAGGGTGAGTGTACACGACGCCGGGAATGGCATTGTAGCGCATCACATCCTTGCGTCCCAAAATATGGTTAATGGCAACCTCTCCTTCCCGACTGGCCGTGTGAGCCAACAGGGAAAAACCGGTAATATCGCCCGCTGCGTAAACATTCGGAATGTTAGTCCGGCAGTACTGGTCTATTTTTACCCCGCGCGGAGAAAACTCAACGCCAATGTTTTCGAGGCCAATTCCCTGCACATTCGGACGACGACCAACAGACAGCAAGACCTGCTCGCCGGTTACCGACTGCACTTTACCATCCTTCTCAAAGATGACTTCCTTGCCTTTCAGCTCAGTTACTTTGGCATTCAGGTGATATTCAATTCCGCGTTTCGTGAATTCCTTGCGGACAAAGGCCGCAATTTCTTCATCAACGCCAGTCAGAATCTCCGGCAACATCTCAATCACCGTCACCTGAACTCCCATGGCATTGTAAAAATCGGCGAATTCAGTGCCAATGACACCGCCACCAATAATCACCAGGCTTTTGGGTAATTCTTTGAGTTGAAGAATTTCGCGGTTGGTTACAATCTGATCTTTATCCAAGCCCGGGATTGGCGGCACGGCAGCTTCCGATCCCGTACAAACCAACAGGCGGGTAACGTCAAAATCTTTACCGTCGGCCGTGACTGTAATCACATCGCCCCGCTTTTCTTTAATCACAGCTTCCGCCATCACAACCTCAGCTTTGGCATGTTTCATTTTGGCACCCACACCCGACACCAGCTTGCGCACCACCTTGTCTTTGCGCGACATGATCTTTGCAAAATCGAAGCCTACACCAGTGACTTCAATTCCGTACTTCGATGCCTCGTGTGCACTTTCGAGCACTTTGGCTGAGTTCAGGAGCGTCTTGGTTGGAATGCACCCTTCATTCAGGCACACTCCACCCAATGCTCTTTTGTCAAAAATGACCACGCTCAGCCCTTTTGCTCCGGCACGTTCGGCCGCAACATAGCCAGCGGGGCCACCCCCCATAATTGCTATATCGAATTTGTTACTCATTTTCTTTAGATGTTTAGATGTTAGACATTAGATTTCAGACTTTCCGCCATACTTTAGGGTAATTCAGTCTAAAATTTGCGTCTCTAATGTCTTCTTCACTATATCGACAGGTTTTCAATTTGTTCTTTAACTTCTTTCAGGAAGAGCGTTGCTTCGCCACCATCAAGTGCCTGGTGATCGTAGGTGAGCGACAAGCCCATCATCGGCACAAAGCCGTAAACACCGTCACCCAAATCTTTCGGACGGGGAACAATGGTACATACGCCTAAAATGGCGGTTTGTGGTAAGTTGATAACCGGCGTAAACATCTCGACGCCATAATTACCCAGGTTCGAAACAGTGAAACTGGCTGCTTCTGGTTTCAACAACTCCGGATCAACATTGCCCTTGCGAGCTGCACCGGCAACCGAAGAAAGCTGCGACGAAAGTCCTTCAATAGAAAGATCATCGGCATTTTTAACGGCCGGAACCATTAAGCCTCGCTCTGTGTCAACGGCCAATCCCAAATGAACCTTTTTAAACCAGCGCATGCTGTCGCCAATAAAGTGCGTGTTGACTTGCGGGAATTTTTTCAGCGCTTTAATTACTGCGAAACACACCAAGTCATTAATGGTGATATTTTGTGAAACTTCACCCGATTCCAATTTCTTTTTGAAGCTTTTGCGCAATGCCATAACCTTACGGGCATCAGCACTCATGTGGTGAGTTAACTGAGCCGAATTCTGCAACGACTGATGCATTGCCTTGGCAATCAACTTGCGTATATTTGGCAATTTCTTCACTTCGAAATCATCGCCATAAACAGGATTATAATTGATCAGATCGGCAGCAGTTGCACGACCTCCTAAGCCCGTTGCTTCTTTGACAGGAGCCAGATTTTCCGCTTTTGCTTTTTCCTGAGCCAATGGCGTCAATTTTGGCAATGCCTGAGCGGCAGCCTCAACATCCTGAGCAATAATACGCCCATGCGGACCACTACCCTGAATTTGCTCGAACACAACGCCCATTTTTTCGGCCATTGCTTTGGCGCGTGGTGAAATCCTGATTTTTCCTTCGGGCTTTTCAACCAAGACAACTTCCTCTTTTTCCGCAACGAGACTTTCTTGCACTACAACTTCCGGAGCTTGCTCCTCTGCAGCCGTTTCTCCTCCCGGACGGAACTCATCTACACTCTCTCCTTTTGCTCCCAATACGGCAACATTGGTCAAAACAGGAACTTCATCTCCAGCTTCGAAGAAGATAGCGAGCAACTCGCCATCTTCCTTTGCTTCTTCCTCAAATGATGCTTTATCGGTTTCGTAGGAGAAAAGGACATCACCCGTTTTTACCGGGTCGCCAACTTGCTTGTACCATTCTCCAATAATACAAGTCTCAACAGATTGCCCTTGCCTGGGCAGAATAACTGGAATTGCCATAGCAGTATCTTATTTCTTTTAATTAGTTTAAGTTTTAATCCGCCACCTGATCAACCTGAATATTCATCAACTTGTAATGACAACAGATCATCTATTTTAAACAATAAATCATCTCAAACACCTAATAAACAAGCTAAGAAACGAATTACGGTTGTAAACTTATATTTTTTAACTTGTATATACAAGTTTGAAATTGAAATTTAATATTTTTTCTTAATTTTGGTCTGACATTGACACGAAGTATCACTATTTCAGGCGCCAATCATCCATTTAAATTTGAATACGATTACTGAAATATGCTGAGTCGAAGACTTAGTTGTAAAGACAACAGAATGACGGAGAACAAACTACCACAATACAAAAAGCTATACGAGTCACTACGCAAACACATCCTTTCGGGTGTTTACGAGGAGGGAAGTCTACTTCCTTCGGAGAATGAATTGTGTGCCGTTCACAACATGACCCGCCCGACAGTCCGCCATGCTCTGGAAGCCCTCGTGCAGGATGGATTTATTTTAAAAAAGCAAGGAAAAGGCAGTATTGTCAGGAAACCACCACAGGATATTGGCATTCTCTCCATTTCAGGAACATCATCTGCAATTGGCAAGGATTTTCTACAAACTCAGATTCTGCAAAAACCACAAATTACTTCCTGGCCGGATCCCTTCCATTTTGACATTACTGAAGTTGAGCGCGATTTTGGCTGTATTTATATGGAGCGACTACGGATTGTAAACGGTCAACCTGTCTTTTACGACATCAACCATATTCCAAATATCAACCTACCGCGCTTTACGAGCCGAACGTTCGAGAACAAATCACTTTTCGAAATACTGAGAACACAGTACCAAATTGAAGTAAAAGGAGGCCAGCAGAAACTAAAGGCCATGAAAGCCGATGAGAAAATTCGCAAATTGCTCAAACTAAAAAAAGGTGAACCTGTCTTATACATTGAACGAAAATTATTCACCAATCGCGAAAATTTCAATATTTATTCAACAATCTATTTCAACTCGGAAAAACACAGCATTTTCGGAAGTTTTTAGCAAAAAGAGGTGGACATCCGTGCAACCACCCCTAACTGCACATAAATCTCCGGATCGGAGACTGGACGTCCACCTTTAATGACAAACACAAATAACGAATATTTTGCGGCTTCATCAATATTTTATACAACAGGCGAACGAAACACACTTTTTTTGCAACCTTTCCAACTTCCCAACGAAAAACAGCATCTAATTCTGCTCAATAACGAAAGTTGCAAGGCTACTCTTAAATATTCATTCATTTTACGTGAATATTTATACATGTAAATGCGAAATTCTTTACAAATCAGAATAAAATCCGCATCTTTGCCCATCGTTATAGAGCAACTTAACAAACTAAATTACACGACAAAATAGCCTTGAAATGCGAACACTATTTTGTGCTTAAAAGTATCTTCAGGACTATTTACCGGGCATAAAAACAAAATATTCACACATGAAAGTATTAAAATTTGGTGGCACCTCGGTTGGAAGCGTTGAAAATATGAACGCAGTAATGAATTTGATTACCGATGGAGAAAAAAAGCTTGTTGTATTATCCGCCATGTCTGGAACAACCAATACACTGGTTGAAATTGCTGACTACCTGAATAAAAAAAATAAAGATGCTGCTTTCACACAGATTGCTGCACTGGAACGAAACTACGAAGCCGTTGTCAAAGAACTGCTGAAGTCACCGGTACACAAGAAAGAAGGTAACAAGGCTGTCAAAAGCGCATTCAACACGATTAAATCTTTCACTTCGGGAGAATTCAATGAAGTTGGAGAAAGAACGATTTTGGCTCAGGGCGAACTAATTTCAACCGCTTTGTTCACCCAACTGATGAAAGAAAACGGGTACAATACCAAACTTTTGCCGGCTCTTGAGTTTATGCGGATTGATGCCGACAAAGCGGCCGACATGAGCGAGATTAAACCCTTAATTCAAAAAAATTTACAAACAGCGGGAGACGCTGATTACTATATCACCCAAGGTTTCATTTGTCGAAATATCGATGGTGAAATTGACAACCTGCAGCGTGGAGGTTCAGACTATACCGCATCATTGATTGGCGCGGCCATTGATTCGGAAGAAGTTCAGATTTGGACTGACATTGACGGGTTCCATAACAATGACCCTCGGTTTGTACAAAACACCCGCAAAATTGAGCAACTGTCGTTCAACGAAGCGGCTGAGCTGGCTTATTTCGGGGCAAAAATTCTTCACCCGCAAACTGTCCTGCCTGCCAAACTCCATAACATTCCTGTTCGCTTAAAGAATACGATGAATCCATCAGATGGGGGAACGCTGATCACACACGACTCAAGCGGTGTCGGAATCAAAGCAGTTGCCGCCAAAGATGGTATTACTGCTATAAAAGTGAGATCTTACCGAATGCTGATGGCTTATGGTTTTATGAAGAACTTATTTGAAATATTTGAGTTTTTCAAAACGCCAATCGACATGATTACGACATCGGAGGTCGCTGTTTCAATTACGATCGACAATACCACCAAACTCAACGACATTGTTCGTGAGTTGAAAGAATATGGTGAAGTTGAAGTAGACGAAAAACAAAGCATTATCTGTATTGTCGGTGATTTAATTGCTGATGAACACGGATTTGCGGCCAAGGTATTCTCAGCATTGGAGGGTATTCCGATACGAATGATTTCGTACGGTGGTAGCCGTCACAATATTTCGGTACTGGTTGCAACCAAAGACAAACAAGCAACACTTCAGGCATTAAGCGATCATTTGCTTTCATAACCAAGATGATTAAAGAAACACTGATCAGTCAGTTCCAAAACAGGGAAACACCCTTTTATTTTTACGACATGGATATTCTCAGGAAAACCATCTCGAAAATAAAAGCGGCAAACACTTACGGATTCCATGTGCACTATGCCATTAAGGCTAATGCAAATAAGGAGATTCTTACCTGTTTGTTTGACGCCGGTTTTGGAGCTGATTGTGTTAGTGGCAACGAAATAAGCAAGGCAATTCAAATGGGTGTTCAGCCCTCGAAAATCGCCTTTGCCGGCGTTGGCAAAACAGACAAAGAGATTATCACCGCGCTGGAAGCCGGAATTTTCAGCTTCAACTGTGAATCTCTTCCCGAATTACAGGTCATCGATGAACTTGCCGGAAAGCTGAACAAAACGGCGCCCGTTGCGATTCGGATCAACCCCAATGTTGATCCGAAGACTCATAAGTTTATCACCACCGGCTTGACTGAAAATAAATTTGGCTTCAATCATCAGGATCTAACAAAACTGGCCGCGCTCCTGAAAAGCCTGAAAAACATTCAACTAACGGGAATCCACTTCCATATCGGCTCACAAATAACCGACATCGAAGTCTTCAAGGAACTCAGTTTAAAAGTGAACGCGTTTTCAGATTGGTTTGAAGAGCAAGGGCTAAAATTGGAACACATTAACATGGGTGGTGGATTAGGTATTGATTACCAAAATCCAGAAACTAACACCTTCGCAGATTTTGAAGCGTACTTTGCCGCCTTTCACAAGCACCTAAAACTAAAACAGGGACAAGAACTTCATGTTGAACTGGGACGATCAGTAGTCGCCCAATGTGGTCACCTCATCACCCGGGTTTTATATCTAAAAGAAGGGCAAAGCAAAAACTTCCTGATTACAGACGCGGGAATGACTGAATTAATTCGTCCGATGCTCTACCAGGCTTACCACGCGATCAGCAACCTCACATCAAAACAGGAAGAGCATGCCTATGACATTGTCGGGCCGATTTGTGAAAGCACGGATGTTTTCGCTACAAATTTATGGCTTTCGGAAGCGAAAAGAGGAGATCTGTTAGCGATCCATTCGGCCGGTGCATATGGCGAAGTAATGGCTTCTCAATACAATCTACGTGATCTTGTAACCTCTTGTACTTCTGACAATTTTAGATCATAAACGAACCGATAATTAAGCTTTTGGCATAAAAGGATAAATAAATGATTTATTTTTAGTCATTAATTTTTTTAAAAGCAAAATAAGTCTACATTTGTCACTTACACTATTTATTTTTTATTGATTATGAACATTTTTGTAGGAAACCTCAATTACACGATCACTGAGGACGACCTCAGAGAAATTTTTGAGGAGTATGGTGAGTTAAGTTCTGTAAAATTAATTTCAGACAAATTTACCGGTAAAAGTAAAGGTTTTGGGTTCGTTGAAATGGCTGATGCTGATGAAGCAAAAAAAGCTATCGAAGAATTAAACGGAGCTGAAGTCGAAGGAAGAACAATGGTTGTTAACGAATCTATCGAAAAAAAGAGAGAACCTCGTGACAATCGCAGACCAGGCGGCGGCGGCGGTGGTTTCCGTGGCGGAAACAGTCGTGGCGGTGGTTACGGCGGCGGTGAAAACCGTGGCGGTGGTTACGGCGGCGGCGGCGGTCGTAGAGACAACAATTTCAGATCAAACTATTAATTCAGTTTGGACATGAAAGGTACTGTAAAATGGTATGACGCTACCAAAGGTTTTGGATTTATCCTGACCGAGGACAACAAAGACATCTTTGTACACCGCTCTGGTTTAGTAAATGCCTTTGCTGGTCTTGAACCTGATGAGACCGTAGAATTCGAAATTGGACAAGGTAAAAAAGGTCCGGTTGCAACGAACGTAACAAAAGTAGATTAATTTCGAGATTGAGCAGAGACCTCGGGTCCGCTCTTCAATTTAAGATATTTTTCACTCTTTGTTTAAAACCCGAAATACTTCGGGTTTTTTTTATTTTATATCGTCATCCTGAATTCAAAACGGCTCCCCCGACCAATCACCGACTCAACGTCAATTTCTCCGTCCAACGCCATCGCATAAGCCTTAGAAATAGACAAACCCAGGCCAGATCCTTCCTTTCTTCGGGTTAGATTCATATCGGCCTGCACAAAGCGATCAAAAATAGCATTCATTTTTTCCGGATAAATACCGCAGCCACTATCTTTCACGAAACAACAAAGCGAATCTTCGTCAATAGTATAACCGAACTCGATCGTCCCTTCCGCTGTAAATTTCACGGCATTTTTCAACAGGTTCATCAGGATCGTTTCCAATTTATATTGATCTGTTTCGATCCAGGTCTCCGCGTCTTCGTCCGGAATATCACATGTTAATTTTAGACCTTTCGCTTCTGCTTGCGACTCAAAAAAATCGAATAAAAAACGGAATTCATCTTCCAAACAAACACTCCGTATTATCAGCCTGTTCTCCCCTGCTTCAATTTTAGAAATCTCCAAAATATTGGTAATCGTATCCATCAACCTCCGTGCACTCAGGTTCACAACTTCAAAAAAACGTTTATCCTTCGCACCGTCAAATTCCTCATCCTCGAACATTTCCAGGAAGCCAAGAATACTATTCATTGGGGTACGTACCTCATGCGACATATTCATCAAAAAAGCAGACTTTAGTCGTTCACTCTCCTCAGCTTTTTCTTTGGCCGCTATAAGTTCTGCCTGGTTCTGCTTCGATTGACTGATATCCACACAAAAGCCTTCATAAGTGGAATCCCTTTCATCTAACTGCACGTAGATTGAAAACCATTTGATCTTACCGGAAATTAATCTGGCCTCAAACTCATAGGCCATTACCTGCCCTTTATCCTTTAACAGACGGAGAAAATTTTCACGGTCACTACCTTCCAGCCAAAAATCAGCCACATTTTTATAATACCGTACGAATTCGTCATCGGTCTGACATTCGAACTGATCAAGCAATGTTTTATTGAAAATTTGAAACTCGCCAGTAAGTGCGATCTTAAAAATACCAACCGGGGCCTTTTCAAAAATGTAACGGTACTTCTCTTCGCTTTTACGCAACGATACCTCTAACTCCTTCCGCTGGCTAATGTTACGCCCGATACCCAAAATACCAATCAAGTCACCATCATATTCATAGATTGGTGTTTTTATCGTTTCCAACATTTCGCGATGTCCATCGGCAAATACGACTTCCTCTTCATAAACATAGGGATCATTCTTCTTCATCGCGGCTTGATCCTTAAGATTGAAATGATCGGCTAAACCCTTCGAGAAAAAATCGTAATCCGTCTTTCCTATGATTTGACGCTTATCGACACCAAGGAGCTCTGCCAGTCGGTCATTGCACTGCAAAAATACCCCTTGTGCATCCTTCAGCCAAACCAAATCAGGAATCGCATCAATCAAAGCACGCAAACGCCCTTCTTGTTTTCTAATATTTTCTTCAGCCTGTTTTGCAGCTGTTATATCACGGCGTATACCGACCATCCGCTTTACTGTACCATTCTTGCCCGACCGAACTGCTGAACCGATTACCTGATGCCAACGATAGCTACCATCAGCATGTAACATGCGGGCATCGTATGCATATTCACCGCACTTCCCGGTAAGTATCCGGTCAATCTGCTTCAGGAAAACCAAGCGATCTTCCGGGTGAATCCGATTAAGCCAAACCGACCGATCCAGATTGCCATTTCCCGGCTCATACCCAAGCATCGTAAAAAAAATAGGCGTTGCGAACCAAACATCATTTACGACATCCCAGTCCCAAATGCCGGTTTGAGTTGTCTCTAAAGCCACCCGAAGCCGCTCCTCACTGGCTCGCAGCTCCTCCTGCAATCTAAAATGATGTGTAATATCGATCAGCGTGCCGGAAATAGCGGGTTTGTTCCTGTATTTGGTTAAACTTCCCAATACCCGAACATGAATGATGCTTCCGTCTTTCTTCACCCCTCTAAATTCATACTCTAATGAGTCCGTATCGCCATTGATTCTCTTTTTAACATTCTGCCTCACCAGCGCCCTGTCCTCTTCAAAAACCATGTCTCCGGGTCCCATTCCTTCAACTATTTCATTATAGCTGTAGCCAAAAATTTCGCAAAAACGGGGATTTACATACTTGAAACTATCATTCTGAATGATATACATTCCGACCAATGAATTCTCCAGTAAACTGTTTTTTAATGCAGCCATCGCATCTGTCGAATTCACGTCCTTATGTTTTCTTGAGTCAGCTCCGAAGATTCGGGAAAACAACTTAAACATGATAACATTTCTTTAAATGGATTGGAAAGATCGTCCTCTTATCTAAAATAGCTAAAACCCGGGACATAGACCAACTAAAACAGCCACAAAATCAGCCCATTCAAATAAAAGTGTGCACAATGACAAAAAATATCATGTCTCAGAATGATTCCTCACGCCAGCATGAAATCCAACATAACTATATTCGGTGCTACCTAGACGAGATCAAAGTCGAAAGATATCGGTTGACTTACTGCGGGAGGTAAGTTCAACCCGAAAACGGTCGCGAAGGGGATGAAAGACAGCCTCTGCGATCTCGGGCTTATTATTTTCGCCGGATATGTGGCTCAAAAAGATTGTACCGAGATTTTCTCCGGCAAATTCACTCGCCAGACTAAAGGCCTGGGTATTGGACAAGTGCCCAATTGACGACGAAACCCTTTGTTTCAAATAAAAGGGATAAGGGCCGTTCATCAACATATCATCATCATAATTGCTTTCTAAAAATACGGCATGACACTCCGAAAAGTGAGATTTTACGTGTTCGCATACTTCTCCAATATCCGTCATCACTCCAACATGCTTGTCGCCATAACTAACCCTAAACGAACATGCATCGGCTGCATCATGTTGTTTTGAAAAAGGATGAACATCGAACTCCCCCAATTGAAATGACTGATTTGGCTCAAACCAAACAACGTTGTCCGGTCGATTTGCCTTGCTCAAAGCAAGAAAAGTTTTTTTCGTTATGTAAACCGGAACTTGAAGTCGTTTACTTAAAACGCGGGCTCCACGGGCGTGATCGCAATGTTCGTGAGTAACCAGAAGTGCCTTTATTTTTTGCTCTTCAATCCCCATGGACTGCAAACGCAACTGGAGTTGACGGGCGCTTAGTCCTACATCAACCAACAACGCTTCACTCTCGTTCCCGATGTAATAACAGTTACCATTGCTTCCCGACGCTAAAGCGCATACTTCCAATTTACTCATGCTCCAACTCAATTCTCGATAAAATTTCTGAGACTGTGATATTTCCGCCTGTTAGCGTATATTCTGCCTGTTCATAATAAGGCCGCCTTTTCTCTAACATGCCTTCAATAAATCCGACCAACTCTTCAGGACTTTTACCTTTAACTAAAGGACGCTCGCTTTTGGAATGCCGCAAGCGTTCAGCCAGCTCATCAGCCTCAACATCCAGGAAGATGCAAACCCCTGTCCGATTCATTACCTGTACATTATCAAAAAAACAAGGAGCTCCACCACCGGTCGCAATCACAACATCTTCAAATTCAGAAACCTCCTGCAAACAGGCCTGTTCTTTGAGCCTGAAACCCGATTCACCTTCCTCTTCAAAAATCTGAGGAATTGTTTTGAAATACTTTTTTTCCAGATATTTATCTAAATCCAGAAAAGACAGGTCCAATTTATGAGCTAACTCTTTTCCCAAAGTAGTTTTGCCACAGGCCATATAGCCGATTAAATAGATTCTCATTTAGAACAGCGACATTTGGTTCTTATCATCATCTTCTTCTTCGTCATCCTTCTTTTTTCGATTGATTTCAAAAGGAACATCTTCCGTATCAACCTCCTCGGTCTCTTCCACCGGCTGCTCGTGTATATCTTCATCTTTCACAACCGGCTCGATCTCTGCAATATTATCGATCTCGTAATTGGTTAACCGTTTGCCTCGTGCTTTGTACGATTTAACGCCAATAAACTCGGAAACTTCAATAATCTCGTTTTCACGCTGAGCATTCTTCCCGCCAAAGGTAATCTCTAATCTTGGATAATGCACCCAGGTGATACTGATTAGTTTATTTCCGGGATGGTCTCCGATAAAGCTGAGCCGCTTTCCTTGCACATCGTCAACCTGAAACCGCTTCACATAGTAGAATTCTTGCTCTGCATCGTAATAAACAACCGATAATACTTTTTCATGGTCAAATTTTTCAATGGCTAGTATATCCTGATCGAAGTGATTACTCAGATCGAAATTGTAAAGTTGATAATCACCGTTTTTATACAAAACCAGAATCTCGTCGTCCCCCTGGAATTCACCCAAAAACTTCCCGCGACCGTCTGAATTCAATCGCAATACATCTGAATCGAACCAAATTTTACGACCACCGAGCGTGGAAACACCCTTTTCTTTCAGGACAATTTTATGCAGTTCATACTTCGATAAAATATTCCCCATAGCGCCGCGGCCTTTGATTGCCAGTTCTCCCATATCAACTTCAAACATCAGGCGCTTCAATCGAGCTTTCGGTTTCAACGTAACTTTCAGCACTTCTGCCTCTCCATTCGGGTTTGCACTAAAATACCAAATCCGGGAACCGGCAGTTCCTCTCGTCACATCATATTCTTTATCCCGTGTCACCCCGGTTACAGCAAAACGTTTCATATAAAAATGACCTTGCTTCCCGTCTCGGTAAACAACATTGTATATCGTGCGTTTATCGTTTTTCTTGAAAACGGCCAAATGCTGGATATTCTTCCCAATGAAAGCTTTGTCAGAAACCTTCGTTATGAAATAGGTTCCGTCTTTTCGGAAAACAATGACGTCGTCAATGTCCGAGCAATCACAAACATATTCCGCTTTTCGAAGACTGGTCCCGATAAAACCTTCTTCGCTGTCGAAGTATAATTTTTCGTTGGCAACAACCACCTTGGTCGCTACGATATTTTCAAAATTCCGTAATTCGGTTTTCCTTTCCTTTCCCTTACCATACTTGGCTTTTATGCGCTCGTAATAGTCAATGCTGAAAGGTATGATATTTTTGATGTTGTGATCAATCTCCTTAATTTCATCCTCAATCGACTGAATATGATCGTTCGCTTTGTCGGAATTGAACTTCAGAATCCGAGCCATGCGAATCTCCATCAACTTCAGAATATCTTCACGGGTAACTTCCCTGATGAGCTTGGGCTTCCAAGGTCCCAAGCGTTTATCGATATGGGCTATTGCCTCATCCATATTCTCCGACTGCTCAAACTCTTTATCCTTGTAAATCCGTTCTTCAATAAAGATTTTTTCCAGCGAAGCAAAATGAAGGGCATTCTGGAGCTCGCTTTTCCTGATTTCGAGTTCCAATTTTAGCATCGCAACCGTTTGATTGGTATTCCGAATAAGAATATCAGTCACGCCTAAAAACACTGGTTTATCATTTTCAATGATACAGGAGTTTGGCGAAATAGAAACTTCACAATCGGTAAACGCATAAAGCGCATCAATGGTCTTATCTGAAGAAACGCCTGGCGCCAGGTGGACCAAAATCTCAACCTTATCCGACGTATTGTCGTCGATATGCTTGATCTTAATCTTACTCTTCTCGTTCGCTTTAATGATAGACTCAATCAACGAACTTGTTGTCCGTCCGAACGGAAGTTCCGTAATGACCAGCGTTTTGTTATCCTGTTTTTCAATTTTAGCCCGAACCTTAACAGCTCCACCACGCAACCCATCGTTGTATTTTGAAACGTCAACCGAACCTCCTGTTGGGAAATCGGGATACAACTCAAACTCCTCGTTTTGCAGGTGTGCGATCGAAGCGTCAATTAACTCAAGAAAGTTATGAGGAAGAATCTTGGATGCAAGTCCTACGGCAATCCCCTCTACACCCTGCGCTAATAGCAACGGAAATTTCACGGGCAAGGTTACGGGTTCTTTGTTGCGACCATCGTAAGACAATTTCCATTGCGTAGTCTTTGGATTGAATACAACATCGAGGGCAAATTTCGATAGCCGGGCTTCAATATAACGTGGTGCAGCTGATCCGTCACCGGTTAAAATATTCCCCCAGTTTCCCTGTGCGTCAATCAATAAATCTTTTTGGCCCAGCTGAACCAAGGCATCACCGATTGAAGCATCACCGTGCGGGTGATACTGCATGGTTTGCCCGATTATATTGGCCACCTTGTTGTACCGTCCGTCGTCCATTTCCTTCATTGCATGAAGGATACGTCGTTGAACGGGCTTTAGACCATCATTGACGTAAGGAACGGCTCTTTCAAGAATCACATAGGACGCATAATCGAGAAACCAGTTCTTATACATTCCCGGCAGATACGTGATATTATCTTCCATTTCCGAACCTGACTGATCTGTTTTGATATCCTCTTCGCTCACCTTAAATTACATTTAAACGTTGCTATTAAACTTCATCCTTTTCAACATACAGGTTTTCAATAATGAACTCCTGCCGGTCGGGCGTATTTTTTCCCATATAAAACTCAAGCATTTGTGCTACCGATTCATGTTTCTTCATCAGCACAGGTTCCAGACGAATATCGGGGCCAATGAAATTTTTAAATTCATCAGGGGAGATTTCACCCAACCCTTTGAATCGGGTTATTTCGGCTGCTTTTCCACATTCAGCAATAGCCGACAAACGTTCCTCATCGTTGTAACAATAAAAAGTCTTTTTCTTATTGCGCACCCGGAATAAGGGGGTTTGCAAAATATATAAATGTCCTTTTTTAACCACTTCGGGGAAGAACTGCAAAAAGAATGTGATCAGCAACAAGCGAATGTGCATACCATCCACATCAGCATCGGTAGCGATAATCACCTTGTTGTAACGCAGGTCATCCAGGCTCTCTTCAATATTCAGCGCAGCCTGCAGCAAATTAAACTCTTCGTTTTCGTAAACAACCTTCTTGGTTAAGCCATAGGTATTCAGTGGCTTTCCTTTCAAACTAAAAACAGCCTGCGTATTAACATCGCGTGATTTCGTGATTGAACCGCTGGCCGAGTCCCCCTCAGTAATAAAAATGCTGGACTCAGCTTTATTTTCTTTGTTCGAGTTGAAATGTACCCGGCAGTCGCGCAATTTGCGATTGTGCAAGCTAACCTTTTTGGCCCGTTGCTTCGCTAATTTTTTAATGCCCGAAATAGCTTTGCGCTCTCTCTCTGACTCCTGAATTCGGCGCAGCAAAACTTCGGCGACATCAGCATTTTTATGCAGGTAGTTATCCAGCTCTTTCTGTACAAAATTGACGACATGATTCCGAACGGACGGTCCGTCAGGACCAATGTCGCGCGATCCTAGTTTCGTTTTTGTTTGCGATTCGAATACAGGTTCTTCAACCTTTATACTGATAGCCGCAATGATAGAAGCACGAATATCTGAGGGATCAAAATCTTTTTTATAAAAGTCACGGATTGTTTTCACAATTGCCTCGCGGAAAGCGACCAGGTGTGTTCCTCCCTGGGTTGTATGCTGACCGTTGACAAACGAATAATAGTCTTCGCCATATTGGTTGCCGTGCGTCAGTGCAAGTTCAATGTCCTCCCCTTTGAGGTGAATCACCGGATACAACGGTTCTGCATCCAGGTTTTCCTCCAGTAGGTCTTTCAAGCCATTCTTACTCTGATAACGGTCGCCATTACAGTAAATGGTTAAACCGGCATTCAGGAAAGAATAGTTTTTCATCATGTTCTCCACGTAATCGGCCCGGAAACGATAATTGCGGAAAATATCCACATCGGGCACAAAACTGACCTCTGTCCCGTTTGGAAGCTCGCTTGTTGTAACGTCTTTTTCGTCGACAACATGACCTTGAGAGAAAATAATTTCTTTGACCTGCCCCTCGCGAAAAGCTTTAATGTTGAAAGTGGTAGAAAGCGCATTCACCGCTTTAATACCAACCCCGTTCAACCCAACCGATTTTTTGAAGACCTCTGAATCGTATTTAGCCCCGGTATTCATTTTCGAAGCCACGTCTTTCAATTTACCGAGCGGAATACCACGTCCGAAGTCGCGCACGCTAACGATTTCATTAGACACCTTTACTTCGATTTTCTTCCCGAAGCCCATCATAAACTCATCGATAGAGTTATCGAGAACCTCTTTCAGCAACACATAAATACCGTCATCACTGGCAGTTCCATCCCCCAACTTCCCAATGTACATACCGGGGCGTTTGCGAATATGCTCTTGCCAGTCTAGCGTTCTAATGGATCCTTCGTCGTAGTTTGGAGTCATAATTTCAACAGAATTTTATCACAAATATAAAGAAAACAAAAGTGCGCAAAATTTGAAAGAATATGTCAATAACTAATGCCAAACAGTTGAAAAATTCCCCATAAAAGAAGGGCAATAGCACGAAACCATTTGCCCTGACCAACTGAGCCCGCTAATTACTAATTCGTTGACTTAGCCGTAAACATCCAATTATTTTATTCGATCGATTCAACCAACTTATTGACGAGAGCAACTGTTAAAAAATTCTCGATTTCGTTCGCCTCATCCAACACCATGATCATTTGCGACAACAGCAGCTCAAAATCCTAAAAATCTCTCCCTCCATGATTTTCCGGTGCTAGAATACTTTCGGGTTCAGCAGTTCAGGAGTCATGCAACTAGTCGGATAGGCAAGCCATTATTACGACGCGTATTCCGTTCTAACTTATTTTCTATTTCAAATTGTCTTCGTGATAAACCAAGACTGGCTTATTAAAATGTCTGATTAATTCATGGGTGTGCGAACTGGAGAAAATATCTTCGAAAAATCCTTTCCGTTCTTTCAAGGCAACAATCACGTCAGGATTTTCCATTTTCACATAAGCCTCAATGGACTCCTCAACATCTTTCCCTTTTGACAAATAAAACTCAGGAGTGTATTCCGGAAGCGAATTTTTCACCAATGTTTGGAAACCAACCCACTTCAGTCGATGATCGAAATCGACATTATTACAGTGATGAAAAACGTGCAGATCTAAACGCGAACCGCAGGCAAGCAATTCGACCATGCTTTTAATCGCATCAAGATCTTCGCTATGCATCGCCGTTGCATAAAGCACTTTATTAAATCTCAAATACTGCCGGTCATCAGGAATCACTAAAACAGGGCAAGCTACCTTGTCCAATATATTGGGGTAATTGATGATTCCACCCGGGCTTTCGGAAATACTGCTGTAATTACTCATCATCAAGACAACATCTTTTTCCTGTTCGATAAGTTCATCAACATACTCCAGCCGATTGTACTCGCGAACTTCATATTCGAAAGGAATGTTCCGGGGATTGTGCAGTAAATATTGAGAGGTGATCCGTTTAATTTCTTTTTCGGCCCGTTCGTAATCTGCCTTAATTTGAGTTTCAGCATACTGCATACCTGTTCCCAAATTAGGCGGGGTAACTCCCAAATAGTTCGCACCGGTAACCCAATTAAAATCTTCGATGTAAACAATCCTTAGCTTTCTATTTTGCTGGCCACTAATTGAAAAAGCAGAATAAATCAGATTTTCCATATTCCTCAGTGTATCCAACAACAATACATTTGTTTTCATGGCTTTTATTTTTTGGTTTAAAAACGTACTCCCGGGGTGACTTGCTGAACTTAAAACCGGAATTCCAGTTGAGAACAGCGCCACATAAACTGATGTGGCAATCTTATTAGTTGTACGATTATCGCGACTGTTTGTTAATGATTTGGTCATTCACTCCAAAACAATTCACCAGTGCGCTCCCGATTGTTGGCTTCTCCCTTTGACAGCATTCGTTCTGATTCAGACGGTGCCACATGCTTTCTTTAAACTTCATGATTCTTCATTTTTGCCTGAACGATTTATTTAATAAAAAAAACATTCCGAATCCAAGGTTCCATGCGACAAGAATACTACGAAACTGACAACAACCCGAGAACAAGTCAACAAATGACAACTCAATTTTTATAAAAAGCAGAATCCTTACAATGAGTGTGAAAAATGAAAGACAGAAGACACCTTTTCGGAAATAACAACTGCTAATAGAACCACGCAAAGGTTCAAATATGAGTACCAACCCCAAAACTTAACCCCAGAAACCAAGACGAATTCCCTTTTTAACTATAAAACAAAGACATACAAACAAGGTGAGACAAACGAGCGGATGCCCAGATATGACTACGAAAACAGAATGATCTCAGACATAGCATATATAAGTTTTTTTAAAGTTTAAAAGACAGTGCGACTGACAGTTTTAATTATCTTTGCCCGGTTATGAATGGAAAACAGATACTCTTATTTCTGCTGTTGGTCGTTGCCGCCCACCAACTTAGGGCGCAGCAGGGTGTAGAAACATTCGGAACAGGAGGAAACTATTCGACCCGCAATTTCGATAGCGAAGAAGGTGATGACCAGGAAGGTGACGAGCACGATCATGACCAAGAGGAGACCAAAAAGGTCCCTTCAATCATCTCGGTCTGGAAAGTTGCCAACTATGGAGCCAATTATGAACCAGCAAAACTGGATACCGCATTAGACTTCTACCATGTTTACAATCCGGTTCTAAAAAGAGACTTACGTCCCATATTTACCGGCAACATGGGAGGAGCTTATCTTTCCGGCGATTTCTTCAACAGAAGCTACAAATCGGATTTTTACTTTTACCGCTCGTACGAACCCTATGTAAAGTTTGCCGGCGATATAAAATTCATGAACACAACAACTCCTTATACACTGTTGGATTATACCCAAAGTGAGAACCGAAATACCAGAAACGAAACCCGGTTTAATGTTTTTCACAGCCAAAATGCCACTCCTAAGTTTAACTTTCAGCTTTTTTACGATCAGGACAAATCGACTGGGCACTATCAAATGCAAGAGAACAAGGTGCACGATATTGGCATGGCTACAACTTATAAGTCGGACAAATTCAACTCGCACGGTGCAATTATCTTCAACCGGTTAAAAAGCGAAGAAAACGGAGGATTGCAATCCGGACAAAACCTGAACGACTATAAAGAAACTGAGACCTTCCTGGTAAATTTAACGACGGCCAACTCTGAAATACGAAACAATACGATTTCGCTGATTAATGAATATCGGCTGGGAAAATACGAAGAGCAAGAAGACTCGCTTGGAAATATTAATGACGTATTTAGACCAATTACCGGCTTTATACATGAATTTGAATACTCATCCAACCGTCGGATTTTCGTAGATACATCGCCTAATTTAGATTACTACCCAGCTTTCAGAGATTCGTCTGCAACCAACGATACGGTTTTTTACAACCGGCTGACCAATACCTTTCAGTTAAAGTTTTATGAATCGCCAAACCGGAAATACACATTCAGCAAACGCGTTTTCATCGGGAACGATCTGATCACGACCAAAATGATGGATATGGACAGTACGTACCTGGTCAAAGACAAACTAAACAACACCTTTGTCGGAGGGGCTATTTCCAGGGATGAAGGTAAATTTTGGCGATGGAATATTCAAGGAAAGTTTTACACAATCGGCTATCGCTCTGGCCAAACCGAATTAAATGCCTTCATCTATAAACCACTTCGCATCGGAAAAGACACGACGAGCTTATATGTTTCAGGAGAACTGAACACCATTGTTCCCGATTATTTCCAACAAAATTATTATTCAAACCATTACAACTGGACAAACCGATTTGACAACATCAACGAGATGATTATTAAATCGCGCATAACTTCGGAGAGATACAAATTGACACTGGGCTTTAATTACGCCTTGATCGGAAACTATATTTTCAACAATCAGGAAGCCTTGCCACAACAAGGAGGCAGCGAGATGCTGGTTCTTTCTGCTTACCTGAATAAAGATTTCGAGTCGGAGCACTGGTTAATCCGTGCGCAGGCTTTGTGGCAAACAGCAAATCAGGAGCAATACCTGCACCTGCCTGATTTGACCGGATACCTAAGTGTGAACTTCAAACTACTAGTCTCCAAAGTCCTTCACACCGACTTGGGATTTGATGTGAGATATACGACAGCCTATTATGCGGATGCTTTTGATCCGGCAACCGGAAGATACTATTGGCAAAATCAACAAAAAATTGGTAACTTTCCAATAGTAGACCTGCATGCTAATTTAAAATTGAAACGGACCAGGGCGTTCTTTCAATTATTAAATGCGGCAACCGGAATGTTGGATGGAAACTATTGGGCTGCTCCAGATTATCCATTTTACAGAAGGACGTTTCGCTTAGGCATTGCCTGGTCATTTTATGATTAGACAAACCTAAAACGTTGGTATGAAGAGAAAAACATTCACCCCTTATGTGCTTTTCCCGTTCCTTTTGACGGTTTTGTTATCGTGTGGCAATCAAGCCCCAAAAAAGCCGGTCGGTGATAAACAACCCGCCAATACCGAGCTGAGTCGAATCATGAAATCCGGCAGACTAAAAGCTGTTGTCGATTACAACTCAACTAATTACTTCATCTATCGCGGCAGGCCAATGGGGTTCAAATATGAACTCTTGCAACACCTGGCCAAGGACATGGGGTTGAAACTTGAAATTTCGGTTAGCAACAATCTTGATGAAACTTTTGACGGGCTGCAAAAAAAACGTTTCGATCTGGTTGCCAAAAACCTGACTGTCACCAAATCACGCAACAAAGTCATCGACTTCACAATTCCACTCGAAGAAACCCGTCAGGTTTTGGTACAGCGACTTCCTGAAAACTGGAGATCAATGCGTTCACAAGCGATTGAAGATTCGCTCATCCGGAATCAGTTGAACCTGGCCGGAAAGACTATTCATGTTCAAAAAAACACCTCTTACTACCGTCGTTTAATGAATCTTTCAGATGAAATTGGAGCCGAAATCAACATTGTACAGGACACCATCTTTGGCGTCGAACAATTGGTTGCGATGGTATCTAAAGGTGAGATCGAATACACTGTTTGCGATGAAAATGTCGCGCGGGTAAATCAAACTTACTTCCCCAATCTGGATATTAAAACTCCGATTAGTTTCCCGCAAAACATTGCATGGGCAGTACGACGAAACAGCCCGGAATGGCTAAGTTACCTCAACAATTGGATTCGCAATTTCAAAAAGACCAAAGAATTTGCCATCCTCTACCAAAAATACTTCGAATCAAGTCGTTCCAACCCGTCCGTACTCGATGACTACCATTCGATCAGTGGAGGGAAAATATCGCCCTTTGATGAGTTGATTAAACAAAAAAGTAACCAGGTTGGCATCGATTGGCGTTTAACAGCTGCGGTTATTTACCAGGAATCGAAGTTTGACCCTACAGCCACATCCTGGGCAGGAGCTTACGGATTAATGCAGGTGATGCCCGAATCAGCGGATCTTTTTCGGATTAATGACTACGAAGAACCGGCCATGAATATTGAAGTCGGCGTAAAATTGCTGAAATGGTTGGACGACAATTTCAAGAAAGAAATTCCGGACTCCGCGGAAAGAATCAAGTTTGTGTTAGCGGCATACAATGTCGGCTTGGGACACGTAAAAGATGCTCAACGACTAGCGGCCAAATACCATAAAATTCCGATTGTATGGGCGAACAACGTTGACTACTTCCTGCTGAATAAATCAGCCTCAAAATATTATAAAGACCCGGTTGTGAAATGGGGGTATTGCAGAGGAGACGAGCCGTTCAATTATGTGAACCGGGTTTTGAGTACCTATCACCACTACGTCAATCTTATTGAGACATCGTAAACTGATGTTTAGCCTGAGTGAGCAGGTCTATAAATTCGGAAAGGATCATGGCAGTTGCTCCCCAAATAATTTCGTCAGCAAAATGAAAACAAGGAACCTGCAACAGCCCGGAAGTCGTTTGAACAGGGCAATATTTTAGCTTCTGCCCTTCCAGAAAATCCTGTATTGGGAACAAAATTAGCTTTTCAGCCTCCGCTACATTAAGAACAAAATCCGGCTTCTTGTCAGTCCATGCGACATAAGGAAAGATCTTAAACTGGCTAACCTGAACGTACAACTCAGACAGCCGCCCCAACAACAAAACGCTTGACGGGTTTATTCCAACTTCTTCCTGAGCCTCGCGCAATGCTGTAACCTCAGGCTTTTCGCCTTCTTCAATCTTTCCTCCCGGCAGACTAATTTGCCCGGGGTGATTTTTCATGGCAGTAGCTCTTTTGGTCAAACAAGTGTGCAACTTGCCTTCGTGCGGGAAAAGTAAGAGCAAAACGCTACTATAGCGGATTTGGTTTTCATCCAAATCGCTAACAAAGAGCCTTCGTCCCGGAGGAATCATTTTCAAATGTGATTTTCTCCCAGGTAACCCGGAACGCAGCAAGCCGGCAATATATTCAGGACTGAAATCATGCATTGGTTAAATATAAGCAATAATTGAAAAAGGACAGCAGAACGACCACCGCGGGATCAACGGAAACCTAAAAGGAAAATAAAAAAATAACTTTTCCCTGAATTTGAATTGAGAAACAACTGCAGGACAAACGTCGGCGTTAGTCGAAGCGGATTGTTTTTTCGGGTGAAATTCGACCAACAAGGTACGATGGACCGAGCAACATCAACAAGGTGACCAGCAGCGCCCCAAGATTGAGCAACAACAAATGCGTTGCCAACAAATTTATTGGCACCGTGTCGACGTAATAGGATGCCGGATCAAGGTGAATAATCTTAAAATAGTACTGCAACAGGCAAACAACAACCCCAATTAAATTCCCCCACAGCAACCCTTTTCCAACCAAAAAAGCAGATAAATAAAGGAATATTTTGCGAATATTGACATTGGCAGCTCCCATCGACTTCAAGATACCGATCATGCGGGTGCGCTCTAAAATGATGACCAACAAACCGGATATCATGTTAAACCCGGCCACCACAACCATCAAAAGCAGAATGATCCAGACGTTCATATCAAGCAGGTTCAGCCAATCAAAAATATAGGGATACTTCTCTTTTACATTAACGACACGCAACATCGGTGCATCAACATCCAGACTCTCCAAAACCAAGGTTCTCACCTCACTCCCAATATCCTCTACCTCGTCCAGATTGTCCACAAAAACCTCGTAACCGCTAACCTGGTCCTCGGTCCAATTATTCAGACTCTGAACATGACGCAAGTCGACCAACACGAACATGCGATCGAACTCTTCCAGCCCCGACTTAAAGATACCACCAACGGTAAACTGTCGAATGCGCGGAACTCTTTCAGCTTCATTTAAAAAATACATCCTGAACTTGTCTCCAAGTTTCAGTTTCAGTAAATCCGAAATCTGTTTCGAAATCCAAACCTGATCGGAACGTGCAGAGTCCAACGAAATCACCTCACCTTCGACTTTACTTTTTTCGAAGAAACTCCAATCGAAATCGGTACTCACTCCCTTCAAAATAACGCCTTGTATCTCGTCTCCGGCTTTGATGATCCCGGGTTTAGTCGCGAATTGCTGAACATGAGCCACACCGCTCATCGTTTTGAGATCTTGAAGAAAGGGTTGATCTTTTTCGATTGGGATCGTTTGATAACTCTGATTGCTATCGTAGTTGACAATCTGCAAATGAGCCGCAAAACCATTCACTTTGCTTTCTACTTCGCGCTGAAAGCCCGTAACGATGGCTACTGCCAGAATCATAACCACCAAGCCCAAACTGATACCAGCAACAGCCAAACGGACAATCCGCCGAGACAAGTGCTGTTCGGAATCTTTCGATGAAAATAAACGTCGTGCTATGAATAATTCAGTATTCAAATTTTGGGATGCTGATTGGTCGTAAAGCTACGAACTTTCTGTATTCCGACGGTTAATAAACGGAAGAATCAGCAACGAAATTAATCCCACCAGAATCATCATGGCCGTCATCGATGAGTGAGCAAGGAATGCAAAGACAACAGCATCAGCTTTACTGATTCCATATACAATCAATGCCTGAATGACCATAAAGTGCCAGGCCCCAATTCCACCCTGAACAGGCGCAACCATACCGAAACTACCCAATACAAACGTAGTTAGTGCGGCAATAGCTGATAAATGCGCGGTAAATTCAAATGAGAAGAAAACCACATAAAGCATTAAATAGTACATCAGCCAAATAAAGACCGTATGAAAAATAAAAGCCCACTTATGCTTCATATTCTTAATCGTTCGCAAACCTTCGCCGAACTTTTGCAGTGTGACCTGGATTTTATGGAACAAGGCTGAATGCTTGATTTTCCGCCTAAAATAATAAAACGCTCCCACCACTGCGATCAGACTGATGATGACTGCCGGCGAAAATGTGATATTCTCCAGTTTATTCTTCACCACGGGATTATTATCTAAAAACTCAAGGATCTTTCCGAACTGGGTACCAATAACAATCAAAGTTAACAAGAGCATCATAATCACATCAATAATACGCTCGGTAACAACGGTACCGACAAGCTTTGTAAACGAAATTTTTTCATATCGCGACAAAACTCCGCACCGCGAGATCTCTCCCATTCTCGGAATCACTAAATTCATCAGGTAACCAACCATGACAGCCAGAAAAGTATTCAAAACACGGGGTCGCCGTCCCAACGGTTCAATCATAATCACCCACCGCATAGTACGACTAATATGGCTGAGCAATCCTAAAAATAAGGAAAGCCACACCCATAAATAATTCACATCGTTTTTCAGGATGGACTCAATCCGTTCAAGATCCTGATCTTTGTAGACTAACCAAAAAATAACCACGCCCAAAATAAAAAAGGCCAGGACTTTAAGGAACTTCAATAACTTATGTTTCAAAATGAACTTGTTTATTTCTGAAAATGCGCTATTTTTAAGAAGGTTTAGCAACACTTTCACGCATTTTATAAAGTACTTTTTTAAATTTGCACGCCTTATCCAAAAGCCCAAATCGCTGACAAAAATAAATATTTGTTTTAAACCGCATTCTTTTTAATAACATATTCAGCAAACCTGAAATCAGAACACACACAATTATGACAACTGTTAGGGCCAAGAAAAACCTGGGTCAACACTTTTTAAAGGATCAAAATATAGCCCGAAAAATTGTTGACAGTCTGCAAAATGAGCAAATTCCTGATGTCTTGGAAATTGGCCCTGGAATGGGCGTGCTGACTCAATATTTATTGTCAAAAGAAAACTATAAAACGACCGTGGTTGAAATCGATCACGAGTCAGTTGATTACTTAAAAAAGCACTTCCCGCAGTTGGAGGATCGTATTATTTCGAAGGATTTTCTGAAAATGAAGCTTGAAGACTATTTCACCGACAAGTTTGCTGTCATCGGGAACTTTCCATACAACATCTCATCGCAGATTTTTTTCAAGGTTCTGGATTACAAAAATCAAATTCCGGAGGTCGTTGGCATGATTCAAAAAGAGGTTGCGGAACGTTTGGCAACAGGCCCTGGCTCCAAAACTTACGGAATTCTGAGTGTTTTCCTCCAGGCTTTTTACGATATTGAATATCTTTTCACTGTTCACGAGCAGGTGTTTAGTCCTCCACCGAAAGTCAAATCTGCCGTAATTCGGTTAACACGAAACGAGCGCGAAAAACTCGATTGCAACGAGAAATTATTTTTCACTGTCGTGAAAACAGCTTTCAACCAAAGACGAAAAACCATGCGCAACTCGTTGAAACAGATGATAACTGACGACACGATTAAAACCAATGAAATTTTCAACCTGAGACCAGAACAATTGAGTGTAACAGAATTTGAAAATTTAACCCGACTGATTGAAAGTCAATCATAAATTTCTTTGCCATGAACGAAGAATTGAACATGGAATTTATCCTCAAACTTCAGGACCTTATTGAAGCTGAAGAGTCGGCTGAGGTTTTAAAGTTACTGGATGGTCTTCACCCAACAGACATTGCGGAGATCATGGACAAGCTGAACATGGATGAAGCAAAATTTCTATACCTGCAATTGGAAGGAGAAATGGCTTCGGATGTGTTACTTGAAATTCCGGAGAATGTCCGTCGCCGGTTTTTGCGCGTCTTACCGCCCGAAGTAATCGCCCACCAGTTCGTAGAGCACATGGACTCTGACGACGCTGCTGACATCATGGGAGAACTGGAGGAAGAAGTTGTTGAAGCTGTTCTTTCTCAAATTGAAGACAAAGAACAAGCCGGTGACATTGCCGACCTGTTGGAATACGACGAAGACACCGCCGGTGGTTTGATGGCAAAAGAATTGATTGCAGTCAATGAAAACTGGACCGTTCAAACCTGCCTCAAGGAAATTTCAGCACAATCGGAAGAAATAGATGAAATCTATTACGTCTACGTTGTCGACGATGATAACATATTAAAGGGAGTACTTTCCCTTTCTAAATTAATCCGCAAATCAACAACCAGCAAAGTCAAAGATTTAATTGACGTGGACATCCAATCGGTAAAAACCGATACTATGCAGGAAGAAGTTGCCCAGATTATGGAAAGATATGACTTGGTTGCACTTCCTGTTGTCGATCAAATCGGGCGCTTGAAAGGGCGTATTACAATTGACGATGTCGTGGATGTTATTCGCGAGGAAGCCGGGAAAGATTACCAGATGGTATCGGGTATTACCGGAGATGTAGAATCGGGCGACAACGTTTGGCGACTTACCCGCGTGCGTATTCCCTGGCTGCTGATCGGTACCGTTGGAGGACTCACCGGCGCCCAGGTTTTAAGCTCACATCAGGACACCCTCAACCATATTCCGGCCATGGCATTTTTCATCCCTCTGATTGCCGCGACTGCTGGTAATGTCGGAGTACAGTCCTCGTCAATTGTTGTACAAACACTGGCTGCCGGAAGTCGCAAATTCGACACGCTAGGAAAAAAACTATTCAAGGAACTTGGAGTCGGTCTGGTTACCGGTTTGTTTTTCGCTGTACTCATTTTTTGTTACAATTATTTATTCAGCGACGATTATAAACTGACGCTCACTGTCAGCTGCACCCTCTTTATTGTAATTGTGTTCGCCTCGCTGTTTGGCACACTGATTCCTCTTATCCTCCATCGTTTCAAAGTCGACCCGGCAGTAGCCACCGGACCGTTTATCACAACGATGAATGATGTGCTCGGCCTGTTACTTTACATGGGTGTCGCCCACTTCTTTTTCAACTTTTTGGCATGAAGAAAAAAATTCTCATCGGCCGAAACGACTTGGCCGGCTTCCCCGAATTAAAACTTGAAGACATTGAAGTTAAGATAGATACAGGCGCATTCACATCAAGTTTTCATTGCCACGACATTGAGCTAATTGAAGTAGAAGGTGAAAAAAAACTGCATTGTTACTTTTTAGATCCCGATCATGATCAATATCACAACAAAGAATTTATCTTTGACCGCTTTTCCATAAAAAGAGTTCGCAGTTCAAACGGCATTCTGGAAGAACGGTACAGCATTGAGACTCAAATCTTTCTATTTGATCAACTCTACCCGATTGAACTGACATTAACGGAACGAGGCAACATGAAATTCCCGGTTTTACTGGGCCGCAAATTCCTGTCAAAACGTTTTGTTGTCGATAGCTCCAAAACAAAGCTCTCTGCCAAAAACAAAATATGGCTTGTCGCTTTGCAGAAAAGCATGCAATAGTTTTCAATTAAAAACAAAAGGACTTAATATTCAGACAAAGTGAAGATTGTTATTTTATCACGGGATCACAATCTCTATTCAACAAAAAGACTTGTTGAAGCAGGAGAAAAGAAAGGCCATGAAGTGATTGTTGTTGATCACTCAAAATGTGACCTGGTAATCGAGAAAAAGAAACCAGGTATTATCTACAAAGGTCATATGATTACAGATGTTGATGCCGTGATTCCACGAATTGGAGCATCGGTTACTTTCTTCGGAACAGCGGTTGTTCGCCAATTCGAAATGATGAAAGTTTTTACAGCCATCGAATCACAAGCACTGGTTCGTTCCCGCGACAAACTGCGCAGCTTACAAATCCTGAGCCGGGCTGGTCTGGGCTTACCCAAAACAGTTTTCACCAACTATTCGCGCAATGTTAGCGATATCGTAAAAAGCGTTGGCGGAGCACCGCTTGTCATTAAATTATTGGAAGGAACGCAAGGACTGGGAGTTGTTTTGGCTGAAAATGACAATGCAGCCGAATCAGTTATTGAAGCTTTCAACGGACTAAAAGCCCGCGTAATTGTACAGGAATTCATTTCAGAAGCCCAAGGAGCAGATATCCGCGCCTTTGTTGTTGATGGTGTTGTTGTAGGGGCCATGAAACGTCAGGCTAAGAAAGGCGAATTCCGCTCAAATCTCCACCGCGGAGGAACTGCAGAGATCATCGAGCTCAGTGAAGATGAGGAAAATGCAGCGTTGAAAGCAGCCCGGGTTTTGGGACTCGGTATTGCCGGAGTTGACATGCTACAATCGAAACAAGGTCCGCTGATTCTGGAAGTAAATTCATCTCCCGGATTGGAAGGAATTGAAGCCGCAACCGGCAAAGATATTGCCAACAGCATTATTCGGTACGTCGAGCGAAACGTCTAGCGATATGAAAAATCAACCTCTTCAACTTCTGGGGAAAACAATTCCAACTGGTCGAAAAACAATCATCAACCTGGAAACGGCCCGCCTACACACGCACAATAAAATAGAAGTGCCTGTGATTGTTCAACGAGGTAAAGAGCCCGGCCCGGTGCTACTTTTGCTGGGGGGAATACATGGTAACGAAATTAACGGGGTTGAAATCATTCGCGAACTCATTTCGAAAAAATACAATAAACCAACCAGCGGTACCATCATTTGCATCCCCGCGCTCAATGTCTTCGGATTTCTGAATCAAACCCGGGAGTTTCCCGACGGTAAGGATTTGAACCGCATGTTCCCCGGAACCCAAAATGGATCAATGGCCAGTCTGTTTGCTTGGAACCTGATGAATAATATTTTACCGGCAGCAGATTATATTGTCGATTTTCATACCGGAGGAACGAATCGCTTCAACAGCTCACAAATTCGGATTAGCAAGGAACATCCGGAACTGTTCGAACTGGCAAACATTTTCAAACCACGTTTCATTGTTCTGGCTCCAGATCGGGAAAAATCTTTTCGTCAAGCCGCGACCAAACTAGGCAAAAAAATTCTGTTGTTTGAAGGAGGCAAATCATTAGACATCCACAACCGCATTACCCAACGGGGAGTAAATGGTGTTTTGCGATTGATGGATCATTTGGGCATGCGCGACTACAGCGAGGAAATCGCCGAGATGCCTAAGATTGATCCAATATTTATTCGAGAATCAACATGGATCAGAGCTCGCCATGGAGGAATGTTCCGCTTTCAGGTGAAAGATGGCGCCAAAGTGGAAAAAGGAGATATCATTGGAAGTATATCTGACCCTTACGGCGAATTCGAAAGGGCTGTCAAAATACCAGAAAGCGGATACATCATCGGCCTTAATCACGCCCCGATCGTATACCAGGGCGACGCCCTCATACACTTGGGAAAAGTCTGATCAACCGGGCCCAACTGAGAGGTTAATCCGGGTCATAGATTACCAAATCATTAGAAATTAGTTCTCGGAATAATAGCGCTTAAAAAGGCTGCCAACGCCGTCGTAATTATTATCGGCAATGCTCAGCATTCCATTCTCGCCGGGATGAATAATCCCCTCCAGCACAACGGCTTGCAAAGCAAACGCAGGCGATAATTGAAGGTAATTCTCCAACTCGCCGGAGTAAATTGAGTTCTCACTGGATATCTGAAAAGTTCCAACAGACAGCTGCGTTCCGTTTTCAGAAATAGCATAAAATCCATCGCGATTCAGCAAAAGAACGATTATCCTTCCGGAGCTTTCTGCCGTTTCATGAATATTGTTCGCTATACCGCCATCGGTTTGTACCCAAGTCCATTGTCCATAGAAATTATTGTCTTCTGATAGTTCATCCCGTTCAGGACCTGCACAAGCAAAAAAGAGCAAGCCTACCAGCAAGGTATAACTACAAAATAGTGGTTTCATCGGTTACGTTTCCAGAAAGATGAGCAAATAGCAATTCGGTTGCGTGGCGGGAAAAAGAAATCCAACAGTCTTATCCGGCATTAATGGCAACAACAGGATCAAGACGGGAAGCGATCCAGGCCGGGACGTAACCGGCAATCAACCCGATAAAACCGGACACAAGCAGTCCCATTCCAATATTTTTCAAACTTAACACCAAGTGCATTTCCGACACCGAACTAACCAGCTCAGAGCCGACAAAAACCAAAACTAAACCAATCAATCCGCCGATTAGCGATAAGATAACAGCTTCGAAAATAAACTGAAGAAGGATAAAATACCGTTTAGCACCAAGCGATTTTTGGATACCGATAATTCGCGTTCGTTCTTTTACCGACACAAACATGATGTTCGCAATCCCGAATCCACCCACCAGAATACTAAACCCGCCGATCACCGTCCCGGCAATATTGAATACAAGAAAAAAAGCGTCAAAACGAGTGGAAATAACACTCACCTCGTTAATGGCAAAATCACTCTCCTCCATCGGGCGCAATTGGTGCAAGCTTCTCAGAATCCCTTCCAACTCTGAAACAAACAAATCATTGTCGACATCATCTTTGGCTTTCACATTGATCGTCTGTCCCATCTCCCGATTCCTGAAATCAACCATCGATGAAGCCAGGTTTGTTGAGACATGGAGTCGTTTGTCCATACTCGTTCCAAACATGTCTGTCCCCTTTCGGGCATAGGTCCCAACAATTAAAACCCGACGCCCCTTCACTTTTATTGACTTCCCAACCGGGTCAACGCCTTCAAACAACTTATCGGCCAGCTCTGCTCCGATAACTGCCATGGGAGCCCCGCTATCCATTTCCGACTGCGTAAAATAGCGCCCCCCATTGATATCCAGATTCCACAGATTAACCAAATCGTAGGTACTGGCCATAATTTCAGCATTTTCTGCCGATGAACTTCCAAATTGAATAGTCGTATTAAAAACAACAAAAAAAGTAGCGAGTTCGGTGGATGAGGAACGTCTCAAAATTTCATCAGCATCTTCTTCCTTGGGGATTGGACGATTCAGATATTTCCACCACGGATATTCGGTTTCACCTTCGGGTGGCGTCCATGGCCATTTCTGTACATAAACCATGTTCGATCCAAGCGAATTCAAACTTTCACGCATGTATTTTTCCAACGAATCAATAACCGTAAAAACCGAGATAATAGCAAAAATACCGATGGTTATCCCCAATAGCGACAAGATTGTCCGCAGCTTATTACCACGCAACGCGTTTATTGAGAGCGAAAAACTTTCGATGATAAGTCGTAAAAGGATCATCAGCTTGGATTTTTTGTAAAGTTAAAAGAATTCAAAAACTCCTTGCTGCTCCTTCGTGTTTCTATTTCATTTATTTTTAATCTGATCGACTTTTCAGCTTTCCAGACCGAAAAATTCTTCCTATTTTCAACGCAAAATTTTTGTTTTCCACAAAGATTATCTCCATTTAATTATTTGAAATTACTATCTTTGCATCGCATTTTTAACAAACTGTAAATGAAGGATTTAAAAAAGATAAAATCAGCCCTGATTTCCGTTTATCATAAGGATAGACTCGATGTCATTGTAAAAAAATTAGATGAACTCGGTGTACAACTTTACTCAACCGGAGGTACACAATCATTTATCGAAAGTTTAAATGTGCCTGTTACCGCAGTTGAAGACCTGACAGGTTATCCCTCAATTCTGGGAGGCCGTGTGAAGACCCTTCACCCGAAAGTATTTGGCGGAATCCTGAACCGTCGTGACAACAGCGGCGACCAGGAACAGATTGCACAATATGAGATACCTGAGATTGATCTGGTTATTGTAGACCTTTATCCTTTTGAAGAAACAGTTGCATCAGGTGCTTCTGAAGAAGATATTATAGAAAAAATAGATATTGGCGGTATTGCTCTGATTCGTGGAACAGCCAAAAACTTCAACGATGTTATCATCGTTTCATCACGCGATCAGTACGAAGAATTCATTGAATTACTGAATGCGCAAAATGGCGAAAGCACCCTGGAAGACCGAAAAGCATTTGCCCGCAAAGCATTTGCAACTTCGTCACACTACGACTCAGCCATTTTCAATTATTTCAACAACGGCATCACCGATACCAACCGGGTTAGCCTGAACGACGGCAAAGTATTGCGTTACGGCGAAAACCCGGACCAATCGGCAACGTTCTACAAGTTCGACAATGCAGACTCAAAAGTAACTTTAGCGAACGCGGAAGTTCTGCAGGGCAAAGAATTGTCGTACAACAACCTGCTGGACGCTGACGCAGCCTGGAAATCAGCTTCGGATGCTTACCACGCCGTTAGTCATATCGAAAATAAAGTAGCCGTTTCTGTTATCAAGCACCTTAACCCTTGTGGGCTGGCTGTTACCGACAACATTTTGAAATCACTGGATCTGGCATGGGAAGGTGACCCAATCAGCGCATTCGGTTCAATCATTTGCTTTACCGAAACAGTGACTGCAGAAGTCGCACAATGGTTTGGTAAGAAATTCGTTGAAATCATCATTGCCCCGGCTTTCACTCCGGAAGCACTCGAAGTTTTCGGGAAAAAGAAAAACCTGCGTTTGTTGGTTACGCCAATCAAAGCAGAAAAAACCGGTGAAAAACTCTACCGCTCAATCAGCGGAGGGATGCTGGTTCAGGACGAAGATGAAGGCATGGACACCGACTTCAAAAATGTTACAAAAATTCAATTCGACAACAATAAAATGAATTTGGCCAAGTTTGGTATTACAGCTTGCAAGCACTTAAAGAGTAATGCGATAGCCTTGGTTAATGAAAACAGCGACGGTTCCTTCTGGCTGACAGGCGCAGGAATGGGACAACCCAACCGACTTGATAGCCTTCGCCAACTGACGATTCCTCGTTTCAACACGAAAAAAGGAGTTAAAATTGAAGAATCCGTCCTAATATCAGATGCATTTTTCCCATTCCGCGACAGCATTGAAGCGGCCAATGAATTTGGGGTAAAATTTGTCGTTGAACCCGGTGGCAGTATTCGCGACGAGGAAGTGATTGAGGCTTGCGATGAGTTTGGTATCGCCATGCTGTTTACCGGACGCCGTCACTTTAAACATTAATTTTAAAATCAGCCGGTTCATAAACCGTTGACATTAGGAGACTAAAAACATGGGATTGTTTTCTTTCTTAACCCAAGAGATTGCGATTGACTTGGGAACAGCCAATACCATCATCATACAAAACGACAAAATTGTTTTAGACGAACCATCAGTCGTTACCATCGACATGAAAACGGAAAAGCTTTTCGCCATTGGTGAAAAAGCCCGTCAAATGGAAGGACGAACACCGCCCAACCTAAAAACAATTCGCCCGCTAAGGGATGGTGTGATTGCAGACTTTAACGCTGCCGAGCAAATGATTCGGGGAATGATTAAAATGATCAACCCCAAATCGCGCCTGTTCACACCATCATTGAAAATGGTCGTGTGTATCCCCTCAGGATCTACCGAGGTGGAAATCCGTGCGGTTCGTGACTCTTCGGAACATGCCGGTGGTCGCGAAGTTTACATGATCTACGAGCCAATGGCGGCAGCAATCGGTATTGGTCTAGATGTGGAAGCTCCCGAAGGAAATATGATTGTTGATATCGGTGGTGGTACAACGGAAATTGCGGTAATCTCTCTGGGAGGTATTGTAACCAACAAATCGATCCGTATTGCCGGTGATGACTTAACAGCCGACATTATGGAGTACATGCGCCACCAGCACAACATCAAAGTTGGTGAACGTACGGCTGAAGATATCAAAATCAATGTTGGTTCTGCCTTGTCACAGCTTGAAACTCCCCCAAATGATTACATTGTTCAGGGGCCAAACCAAATGACGGCTTTGCCAATTGAGGTGCCGGTATCTTACCAGGAAATTTCTCATTGTCTCGAAAAATCAATCTCAAAAATTGAAACAGCGATTTTGAGTGCCCTGGAGTTGACGCCTCCTGAATTATATTCCGACATCGTAACCAAAGGTATTTATCTGGCCGGCGGTGGCGCTTTGCTTCGTGGACTGGACAAACGCTTGTCTGAAAAAATTAATATTCCCTTCCACGTTGCCGAAGATCCTTTACGTGCGGTCGCCCGCGGAACTGGTATTGCACTTAAAAACGTTGATAAATTCTCTTTCCTGATCCGGTAATGCCTGAACAGGAAAGAGCAAACTTTCCGGTGAATGAGGAGTTTGTTACGCTTTCTGGCGCGAAATTATTTCTTTCTGTTGTTCCTGTTGCTCGAAGCAGTCAGTATTAGTCTGACTGTGAATTATAATAACTTTCAACGAGTTAAATTTTTCAATTCAAGCAACAGCTTTACAGCATCTATCTATGAGCAATTTAATGCGATAACAAGCTTCTTTTCGCTGCAACAAACCAATGCAGAACTGGCAGAAGAGAACTCGCGCCTTCGCACACAATTGGAGCATTACAAGCAAACCTTTCTTCCGAACGACTCGATTGCACCTGTCGCAGAAACCGCTGATACGACCTTGAGTCAGTATGATTTCATCCCTGCCAAGGTCGTCAATAATTCGTTCACCAAACAGTACAATTATATTACCATCAATAAAGGCAGCAATGATGGGATAAAAATTGACATGGGAATTATTGGCCCGGGCGGAGTCGTTGGGATTGTCACCAGCGTATCGAAGCATTATTCCACCGGACCAACTATTCTGAACAAGCGTTGGTCGGTTTCGGCCAAAATACAACACTCCAATTATTTTGGCACACTTGCCTGGAACGGCTTGGATCCGAAATATGCCCGTTTAAATGAGATTCCATTTCATGTTAAAATGGAAATTGGTGATACGATTGTAACCAGTGGTTACTCGGATGTATTTCCTGAAGGCATTCCAATTGGCGTAATTGAAGAATTTGATCATGCCAGTGGCCGCAACTTTTTCGACATATCAGTTAAATTGCTCACAAATTTTGCCAACTTGAGCTACGTTGAAATTGCCAAGAATAACCACCTGGAAGAATTAATCGATTTACAGAAGTTGAATACATATGAATAGCGGAATATTAAAATATGTTACGTCCTGGGTAATCCTGGTGCTGATTCAGGTTCTGCTGCTTAACCACATTCAGATTAGTGGTTTAATCAATCCGTATTTGTACATCTTATTTATTCTTACGCTGCCTTTCAGCATTCCAAATTACCTGTTATTAATTCTCGGGTTCTTATTGGGATTAAACATCGATATTTTCTCCAACACACTTGGCATTCATGCGTCGGCCACGACATTTCTGGCATTCATCCGTCCGTACGTAATCAACTTGATTTCCTCACGCGACGTATTGGAACTCAATCAAACACCCCGGATTTCGGAGTTAGGTTTTTCGTGGTTCTTCCGCTATACAGCCATTATGGTTTTAGCTCACCATTTCTTCCTGTTTTACATTGAAGTCTTTTCCTTCAATGGATTTCTGTACACGCTTTTGCGCACACTCTTCAGTTCGGCCCTAACGATTGTACTGATCATCATTAGTCAATACATGACCTCAAAAGATTAGCTGCCGTGGACAAATACGCAAAACGAAAATTTATTCTGGGCGCCATCTTCGTATTCATTGCGATTGTATTCATCATTCGGCTCTTTACGATCCAAGTCATAGACAGCTCTTACAAACAATACGCGACAAAGAATGTCCTCCGCAAGGTGATCAACTACCCGGCCCGGGGGTTAATCTACGACCGCAACGGTGAGTTATTGGTATATAACAAAGCTGCATACGATTTACTGGTTACGCCCCGAGAAGTCTCCACCTTCGATACGACCCAGTTGTGTTCAATTTTAAAAATTGAACAGGCTGATTTAATGGCTGAATTAAAAAAAGCCAAAAAATATTCGCGCTACAAGCCATCGGTTATTGTCAAGCAGTTGTCGACCGAGATGTATGCCATGCTGCAGGAAAAGCTGTACAAGTACCCCGGCTTTTTCGTTCAAACGCGAACCTTGCGCGAATATGCACATCCTATTGCCTCGCATATGTTGGGCTATGTCGGGGAGGTCAATCAATCGCAAATCAACAAAGATTCTTACTATTCACAAGGCGACTACATTGGCGTAACCGGCATTGAACGAACCTACGAAAAAGAACTCCGTGGTCATAAAGGGGTTAACTACTTTTTAGTGGATGTTCATAACCGCCTCAAAGGAACCTACAACGACGAAAAGAACGATTCTGCAGCCGTGCTGGGTAATAACCTCACAACCACGATTGACTCCAAACTACAGAGCTATTGCGAATTACTGATGAAGAACAAGCGTGGAGCTGTTGTCGCCATTGAACCAAAAACCGGAGAGATTCTTTGTTTTTACAGTGGCCCCGACTACAATGCAAACTTATTGGTTGGTCGCGAACGAAGCAAAAATTACCAGCTTCTGCTTAACGACACCCTAAAGCCACTGACCAACCGGGCCATATCGGCTGCTTACTCACCCGGTTCAACCTTTAAAACATTAAATGCTCTGATTGCTCTGGAGGAAGGAACGATCACCGAAAACACAGCAGTGTCCTGCTTCGGAAAGGCCTCTTCACCTATTCGCTGTACACACAACCACGAAACACCGATTACGCTGGTTGGGGGAATTCGCGAATCCTGCAACCCGTTCTTCTGGAATACTTTCAAAACAATCATCAATAAATATCCGACTTCGGAAGAAGGCTACAAAAAATGGCGCGAGCATATCCTCAGCTTTGGATTGGGCCAAACCCTGGGAACCGAATTTTACGGGGAGTCAAAAGGAAATATTCCTGAAGCATCCTATTACGACCGGTATTTTGGCAAAAGAAGATGGAATGCACTCACGGTTCGCTCCTTGTCAATCGGGCAGGGGGAAATCATTGTAACCCCTTTGCAAATGGCAAACATGGCAGCGGTAATTGCCAACCGGGGCTATTACATCGATCCGCACATTGTGAAAGCCATTGAAGATCCGGACCAAAGCTCCAGAAAACTCTCTTTCGAAAAGAAAGTAAGTATGATACATCCCGAACATTTCACCAAAGTAATCGAAGGGATGCAGGAAGTGGTAGACCAAACAAATACACGATATACAGCACATGTCGAAGGAATCGATATCTGCGGAAAAACCGGAACCATCCAGAACAGTCATGGCTCCGACCACTCCGCGTTTATTGCCTTTGCGCCCAAAGATGATCCTCAAATAGCGATCGCCGCCTATGTTGAAAACGGTGTATGGGGAGCCCGATATGCAGCTCCCATCGCCAGCTTGATGATTGAAATGTATTTGAACGATTCCATCACTGCTCCAAACCGAAAAGCCTTGGAGAAAAAAATGATCGAAGCAAACCTGTTAAACCCCAATCAACCCAAATAATGGCAAGCAGAAATAACATATGGGCAAATTTGGATTGGCTGACTATCGGCTTCTACGTCCTTTTGGTATTCATTGGGTGGATTAACATTTACGCTGCTGTTTACAACGAAGAACACAGCAGCATTCTGGATATGAGCCAACGCTATGGCAAACAGCTGATTTGGATAGTTGCCGGCTTCGTTTTGGCCGGAACGCTGATCCTGATAGACAGTAAATTCTACGTCTCTTTTGCCTATGTCATCTATATTGTCACCTTAGTCCTACTGGCTGCTGTCTTGCTTATTGGGTCCGAAGTAAAAGGAGCCAGATCGTGGTTCCAAATCGGGAGCTTTGCCTTTCAGCCGGCCGAGGTGAGCAAACTGGCCACGGCCCTTGCTCTGGCTAAGTACATGAGTTCGTACAATTTCAAGATCGAAAAGCTCCAGTCCATCGCGGTCATCGGAGCAATTATACTGGCGCCAATCATGTTTATTTTCCTTCAGAACGACACCGGCTCTGCACTGGTGTTTGCGGTTTTCGCCTTTGTGCTCTACCGTGAAGGAATGTCGGGAGTATTCTTGTTCATGGGGCTATTAATCGCGATGGTGTTCATTATAACACTCATGCTGGCCCCTTTGGTCACCATTGGCATTATGACCGCTGCCGCCATTTTGGTGTATTATTTCATGAATCAAAAATTCATGGAAGCGATCAAAGCACTGGGGATTTCGGCCAGTATTTTCTTCATTTTCTGGCTTACTAACAAATTTCTGAAGTTGGGCTTTCCCGACACCCGAATTGTACTTTTTTCAGCTCTCCTGGCAAGTTTAATTTTTGGGATCTATGCGTTGCGCCATCGCCTCAAGAATTTGCTGTTGGTCATTGTCGTGTACATCAGTTTGGTTATGATGACCTTCATCGTCGACTACGTTGTCAACGACATTATGCAACCGCACCAGCGGGCACGTATTGAAGAATTGCTGGGTATCAAATCCGATCCGCTGGGAGTTGGGTATAATGTGAACCAATCGAAAATTGCCATCGGTTCGGGTGGCATGTGGGGAAAAGGATTCCTGAACGGCACGCAAACCAAATTCAACTTTGTGCCGGAGCAAAGTACCGACTTCATTTTCTGTACCGTAGGCGAAGAATGGGGTTTTGCCGGAACAACAGTCATCATCCTGCTGTTCCTTGCACTTTTATTGCGGCTCGTTTTCCTAGCCGAACGACAACGATCGGTTTTTAGCCGGGTGTATGGCTACAGTGTTGCTTGTATCCTGTTCTTTCACCTGTCCATCAACGTTGGGATGACCATTGGACTGGCACCGGTAATCGGTATCCCACTTCCCTTCTTTAGTTACGGAGGTTCGTCGCTGTGGTCGTTCACCATTTTGCTGTTTATCTTCCTGCGCTTGGATGCCAGCCGCATGGAGAAACTGAGCTACTAAAAACAACCTTTCAATTTTAGTCCCATTTCAAGTACTTCCGCCAGCTATGTTGTTCTCTGAATCCCAAAACTTCCCGAATTTTACGATTTGAGAATAATGCTTCATGCTCCTCCAATTCCCGAATAATTGGCACATCGGGAAAGAACTTTTCAGCCAATTCTTTGCTGGGAATAACAGCGCCGTTGTGATCGTTTCCGGCATTGAAAACCTGGTAACCAAGGCCGTCTTTTTCCAGACATAAATCCACAATCTGTCCTAGATCGCGCGCATCGATATAACAGAAAGCATTCCTGCGGCGCACTTCCGGATTTTTAAAATAGTGCGGAAACAGCTCAGCGTATTCGTGAGGTTCAATTACATTCCCGATACGAAGGGCATAAATATCAAAGCCCGAACGCCGCTGGAAACTCCGTGCCGTTTTCTCATTGACAACCTTCGATAATCCGTAGCTATCCATGGGGTCAACGTCATAATCCTCCTCCAAAGGCAGTACTTTAGGGTTGGTTTTGCCATCTGAAAAACAGATACCATAAGTGGTTTCTGATGAAGCAATAATAATCTTTCGAATTCCAAGTTTAACAGCTGCTTCAATCACATTGTAAGTGCCCATGGTATTGACCCTAAAAGTCTCATTATCCGGAATGATTAAGATCCTGGGCACGGCAGCAAAATGGACTACGGCATCAAATTTTTGCACCCCATTTCCTGCGTCCAATTCATCTAAGCCGGCATACGAACTCATCGCATTAAACACCTGTCCGGAATCCGTAATATCAGCTACCAGATTATTCACCCCCGGGTAATCCAAAGGCACCAGGTCTACATTCATCACTTTATGTCCTTGGTCAAGAAGATAGTGAATTGCGTGTTTCCCGGCCTTTCCTGATCCCCCTGTAAATAAAATTCGCTTTTTAGTCATGTTCGCCTATTTAGTTTGATTTTACGTGTTGCTGATCGACAGCTTGTGTACCATAACTCAATTTTTTATTCAACTGTATTTCCGATATAAAAATTAATCTCAGTTTTCGTGTTCTTCAATAATTCCAGAGATTTCACTTCTTCAATTAACCGTTCCCATTCATTGTAGGTACTTTGACATTTTATGGTATAGGTTCCAGGTGTCATTTTCAGCGAATAATATCCAGAGGTATCGTTCGTGGTTTTTAAATCTGAATTTTCTACCCATACTTCAAACTGATTTTCTAAGTAATATTCATTTACTGACCAGTCAACGTGATATATGTGTCCAAAAACGAATGAAGAATCATGGAGTGTCGTGTCTAAACTTGAACCAATTTCAGCTCTACCATCAATGAATTGTCGATTAAGACACGAACTAATAATGACAAGAACAGTCGAGAATATCAGTAAGCGGGTAAATCCCTTCATGGAACTCATTTCTTTGGTTTTTAAATTGGTGCACAACTACGAACTAATAACACCGACTCCGATGAACTCTTAAGTTACGAAACTTCAAAAAAATATTCATGTTCATTTTGATTTCGTTCCAAACCGGAGCGACATAAAGCTACGGGGGTACTTCGAACATCCGAAAGGGTACTTCCGAAGTACCCCTCCCACTTCCAAATCGACTTCATTCACCTAAAAGGTGAACGAAAGCGGTTCCAAGGTGAATCCGTTCGGTTCGGAAGTGAAATAACGCAGTAAAAAGGTGAACCGACTCTGCTTTGAACTGAACGAGAGCCGCTAAAAGGTGAACGAGAGCAGTTCGGAAATGAACGAATGCAGCTCAGAACTCCGAGATTCCAGTCCAGAGGTGAACGAAAGCGGTTCGGAACGGTAATGTTCATTAAACTGTGTCAATCAGTGCTCATTCGAAAGCCCGGGTTTTCGAACTTCCAGATCCCTCGACTACTCGCCCTCAAACAGCAAACCAATGGACCTTAGTCTCGCTCTTTCCTTTTTTTGCGGCGGTAATAGACCAGGAACACCACTAGTGCGACCGGCAAAACCACATAGAGAATAATATTGAATAAAGAGGGCGCAACAGGTTCGGGTACCGGAGACGGATAATGCTCCGGCGTTTGAGCCAGCACACATACAACGACAAGCAGCATGAGCAAAGCGGTATTCAATAGTTGTTTCATAGCATTCTTGTTTTAATTGTCTTACCTCTTTATAAACGAAGCAATCGAAACAAGGGTTTGTTCAACCGAGGTCACGCACATTCATTTGAAACGGAACCAGACTTCACCCCTTCCTGATACCAAACGATTGACTTTTGACTAAGCCAAAAGCAGGAAACGCGACCGGACGATATATTCGCAAAGCCCACCTTCAAGCGAGTTCCCTCGGTACCAGAGTGCCGTGTCGGATAAAACCAGGCCTCTCTTTGACCGCCTTTTATTCATTATCTGCAAGCACCTGTCGCTATTCTATCTCCGCAACAATATCCACGTAATTCTTCCCATACTTTTTGGCACAATTTGGGCAGGTGGTGTACCACATGTACCATTTCTTAATTTTCAACCCTTTCTCCTTTACCACTTCTTCATAATCGTTACACCACTTCCCGGCATCTTTAAAAGGACCTTCGTACACTTTACTGAAAAAATGCCCGCTTAATCTCGTATTCTCAGCATCCGGAATTTCTTTATCAACAGCCAGGTAGAGGTCCATATTCCATCGCGAAGTATGATCAGCCAGAACCATCCAGTCGAGAATTTTAGCTTCCGAATCTTTCACCTTTTTGTCGAGCTTCCGCATGACTCGTCCAAAATTCAAAGGCCTGTAAAAGAGCGTCCGGACATGATCCTTGATAAATTTTTTATCCGTCCAGTCCAGCATTTGGTTGTCCCAATGAGTTGGATCAAAAGGTGGACAACAATCATACACGGGTTCTGTTTTTGGTTCCATGACTTCTTCATTTATTTGATTCCCGAACTTGAACTAATGTAGCCGGATTTAAATCCGCTTTATATTGAACGCTGAAAAGCTGCCGCCAGCTTTCCAATTTTAATTGTCATAGCTCACAACTTGTGCAAAAGAACGTTTCAGTGCTTTATGAAACCGGTATTTGGGGTACCCGAAAATCACTACCAGCCCGTTGACCGACTTTTGAGGAATCCCCCAATGTTGCTTGAATTTTTTCGCCCCGTGACGAATTAGCGGGTGTATACTTCCGATCATACAGCTTCCCAATCCTAGGCTTTCGGCAGCCAGCATCGCATAGGTGGCGGGTATCACCGGATCAATCGGATCGGAATAAGGTGACGACAAAAAATACATCGCCAAAGGGGTATCGTACAACAAATAATCTACATTACCCTTCTTTCGTTAGACCAGTTTATTGATTAACGGAAAGCCAAAACCTTTCATCAGCTCATACGCTTCGTTGCCGGCCATTTTCCACAACCAGATCCCCGGGGGCTTAATCAACCACCTGGATTTCGCCATTTGGTCGATCGCGTCGAAAGCAAACTCCCGGACCTTCGCCCGGCCTTTAAACACCAACAACTTAACATCAGAAGGCGGTAAGACTACCGGAGCTGTCAGTGCAGCTTCGATAATCTGATCAATCAAATGCGGCTCAATTTCTTTTTTCTTGAAATCACGAATACTCCTGCACCCAAGCATTAACTGATACAAGTCGTCAAACAAAGTTTTCCGGCTGGCATCGGGAAGCGGTAAAAGATCATCCAGCGAAAGTTCCCGCCCTTCAATTTCAACCGCCGATTCCGGGCAAATGGCCATACAATGCCCGCAACCATAACAGCCAAAAACAGGATCGGATCCAAGCGTAACCCGGCCACCTTTCATCACCAGTGAACCATCTTTGCAGATGCTAACACAAAGCCCGCACTGATTACATTTTTCATCGTCGACATGAATAACACCTGTGTGTTTCGTCCGTGACGTAGGAATAGCCATGATCGTTCATTTTGGTTTTTTGAATACAAGTGTGACCTTATTTTTAAACGCCTTATTCGCATTGAAAGTTATACCGTGCAGTGGTGCAATTGTATCGGGAAAGCCACGAAATCTGCCTCTCGGAAACGAATTCGTCCGATTAAAAGAAGGGCCTCAACCGCGCTGTTTTAGCAGAAAATATTGTTGGATGATAATTGGGAGAGATGTGTATCCAGCAAGTGATCACTGCGGACTGCAACTTGCAGTTCCTGCTATTTCAACCGTTCGATTTGAATCCCGGAAGAGCTTTCAACATGGTCGATCAAGTCTTCGAAGAAGCGTTCGAAGAGTTCCCTCAATTCATCAAAATTGCGTTCAAGTACTTCCATCGCCTGGCTTGTTTGATCGGGCAAACTGGTTCGCCGTGCCATGATGTGCAGCGACTGCTGAATGCCGTCGAGGCGAGCATACGATTCGAGTCGTTTGTGTTGAATAAGGAAAGGCAAAAAACCCTGCACCCGGACAGGAAGTTGAAAGAAATTAGCCAACAGCACCGCATGCACATGTTTGGCAAACTGTCTTAAGGTATGAGGCGAATACTGCCGCCAATACCGGGCCAAAAAATGATCGAAGATCACATCGGTGACAATCCCGCAATAACGCCCGTAAGCCGGCCGAAAATAGGCGGCGGCCTCTTTCACAACCGGGTGCGTATCGGTAAACGAGTCGATGGAACGATGCAGGAGAATTCCTTTTCGCACATCATTTGAGAAATGGCGGTATTGTTGCCCTTTCACATAATCGCCAATAAAGTTACCCAGCAGAATTTCGTCTGCTTCGCCTGATAAATAAAGATGTGCTAAATAATTCATTCCTGCTTCTTTCAATCAATCCAATAAACCATCCACCCCTAAGGTTGTTCACCGCCGGCCTTTTCAACACGGCTCTTAGTCCGGTTAAAACCAGGTAACTTTGCCGCCGAAATCAGAATAACGCCAACCAGCGTTAATAGTCCGCCAATGAGCTGGTGCAACAAAGGGAACGTTCCAAAATAAATGAGGCTACCGATTAACACGAAAACAACTTTGGTGCTTTGAACGATCGACGACTTCGACACTTCGATGTAGTGAAACGAATAATAGATACACAAAACGGCGACAAAGGGGCCTAGCGCACCACCAATGGCAATATTTATCAATGCACCTGACGGTATTTTGAATGGATGCCCCAAAAACAAAAACATGATGAGCGAAAATAAAAACAGCCAAACCGAGCGGTTGGTGTTGATCAGTTCTGGCGACATATTGCGGACATTCATTTTCACAACCAGGGAAGCCGTAGCCGCAAAAATGGCATTCAAAAGTACAATGCCTGCTCCCGGAATAAACAGTTCAGAAAGGCTGGTGCCACCCTGATAGCTCACCACAAAAGCACCAACCAACGCCAAAAAAGCCCCAAAGGCTTCCATCTTTGTAAAGCTCTCCTTAAGAAAGAAAATACCCATCGCGGTCAGCAAAACCGGGTACAGGTTTCCCATGAAACTGGTCACTGCCGGATCGGGAATAATTTGAATGGACAGGAAAAAGAAAACTGTCGTCAGAATTTCGAGTATCCCAAGGGTTACTAACGTTCGTTTCTGCCGTTTACTCAGTGCTCTTAAATAGCGGTGATGTTTTCGGTATACAAACCAAACGATATTGAGAAAAGCCCCCATGGCAAACCAATATAAACCGAACTGACTGAGGTGTACCTCATTCAGCGCTGCTTTACTGAAGATGTATATATTGGAAAATGCGATCGTTGCAATGATCGCAAACAGGTATCCTTTCAGCCGGTCTGATTTCATTCTAAGGAAGTTTGACTCTAAATAGTTCGTTCCAAATGTACAAAAATAAGTAAGGCTTCACCCCTTTCGGGATGAAGCCTTCATTTATATTAGATCACTAATTTCCTTACAAGTGTGCTTTAATCGCTTTTGTCTCTCCCTCAAAACCTGGCATTTTCAATAAGGCGAGCATCTTCTTTTTATGAGCATCAACACCCGGTTGATCAAACGGATCCACATCGAAAGTGCATCCTCTCATACCATCGGCAATCTCGAAGCAATAGATCATTTATCCTAGAATATCTATCTATTTCTGGTTTAAACTCAAAAAACGAAGTCGTCCCGAAAAAGTCTTCAGTCCAGCCCTGCTTAATAAGCTTCATCTGTTACCGAAGCCGTTCCGTTAACAGACGCATTTCGGCTGCAGGATTTTCGCCGGCATACAAAATATTGTAAACAGCCTCGCAAATCGGCAAATTAACTTTGTATTCCAGGTTAATTTCATGAATGGATTTTGTCGCGTAATACCCCTCGGCAACCATATGCATTTCCAGTTGAGCTGTCCGGGTGGTATAGCCTTTTCCAATCATGGTTCCAAAGGTGCGATTTCGTGAGAACTGAGAATACGCAGTCACCAATAAATCGCCTAAATAGGCTGAACTTTTGATATCGCGGGTAATCGGATGAACTTTGTCAACAAAGCGCTTTATTTCCTGAATGGCGTTTGCAATTAAAACCGCCTGGAAATTATCGCCGTAACGTAAGCCATGTACAATTCCCGAGGCAATGGCAATCACATTTTTCAGTACAGAAGCATATTCCGTTCCGAAAATATCATCCGACACATGAGAGCGGATGTAGGGACATTCCAACTTAAAAGCGAAATCGCGGGCCCGCCGAATATCCGGACAGGCAATGGTCAAATAGGAAAGACGCTCCAAAGCAACTTCCTCCGCATGACAAGGTCCGGCGATAACACCGATTCGTTCAAACGGCAGTTTAAACTTTTGGTTCAGGTATTGCCCCACGATTTGGTTCTCTTCCGGAATAATACCTTTAATTGCCGAAACAATATACTTGTTACTGATATCAACAGTCATGTCGCACAAGGAACGGTCTAAAAAGGCTGACGGAATGGCCAAAACCAAAACATCAGATTTTTCAAACGTTTCATTGATGTCACTATAGAAATCAATCCGGTTGATATCGAATTCAACACCCCTCAAGTAACTAGGGTTATGTTTAAATCGTTTGAACTGCTCAATACTATCCGGATTACGGAAATACCAGCCAATACGATCAACATTGTTCAGGAGTATTTTAGCCAGTGCTGTTGCCCAGCTACCGCTCCCGACTATTGCTATTTTGGGTTCAGTAAACATATTAACAAGGTCAATGGTTTAAGCGGTCCAACCGGTCACTTCTTCCATTGATGGATTTTGCAATCCCAGTTTATTTTTTTTGTTGTATCCGCAAAGGTCGTTAAACAGCTTTCCGGCTTTTACTTCTTTTAATGCATCAACTTTTTTGAAACCCATCTTACGAAGAACTTCAATCCATTCACCCGGAATTCCGGCAGATTCAAATTTCTCGTCCGAATCAGCGTCTGCTTTCTTCTCCGGTTTCATTTGTGGAAAGAAAAGCACATCCTGAATGGACAGGTTGTTGGTCATGAACATCGTCAAACGATCGATCCCGATTCCCATACCTGATGTTGGAGGCATACCGTATTCCAACGCTCTCAGGAAATCCTGATCGATAAACATCGCTTCATCATCCCCTTTTTCCGAGAGCGTCATCTGATCTTCGAAACGTTCGCGCTGATCAATCGGGTCGTTCAACTCCGAGTAAGCATTGGCCAACTCTTTTCCATTTACCATCAATTCGAAACGTTCTGTCAGCTCTGGATGTTCACGGTGTTTTTTTGTCAATGGTGACATTTCTACCGGATAATCGATAATGAAGGTCGGCTGAATGTAATGATGCTCACATTTTTCGCCAAAAATTTCATCAATCAATTTTCCTTTACCCATTGTCGGGTCGTTCTCTATTTCCAGTTTATCGCAGATTTCGCGTAATTCCGATTCTGATTTACCGGCAATATCATAACCGGTATGTTCTTTAATGGCTTCGTACATGGTTACGCGAGGATACGGACGCTTGAAGTCGATCATTTTATCGCCAACCTGCAATTCAGTTTTGCCATGCAATGCCAAAGCCACACGTTCCACCATTTCCTCGGTGAAGTTCATCATCCATTTGTAGTCTTTGTAAGCCACGTAAATTTCCATGACTGTGAACTCCGGATTGTGTGTACGGTCCATTCCCTCGTTACGGAAATCTTTGGCGAACTCGTAAACACCTTCGAAGCCACCAACAATCAACCGTTTCAGGTATAACTCGTTGGCAATACGCAGGTACAACGGTATATTTAATGAATTGTGATGCGTGATAAACGGACGGGCAGCTGCTCCACCCGGAATCGATTGCAAGATTGGTGTTTCAACCTCCAGGTAACCATGTTCGTTGAACATTTCTCGCATGGTATTGACAATCTTGGTGCGTTTAATAAACGCATCTTTCACCTGCGGATTGACCACCAAATCAACATAGCGCTGCCGGTAGCGTTGCTCCATGTCTGTGAACGCGTCATACACTTTACCATCTTTTTCCTTTACAATCGGCAGCGGACGTAACGATTTACTCAGCAAAACCAGTTCTTTTACATGAACTGACTTTTCACCCACCTGGGTTGTGAAGGCAAAACCTTTCACTCCGATAATGTCACCAATATCGAGCAACTTCTTAAAAACGTCGTTGTACAGGGTTTTATCCTCTCCGGCGCAAATTTCATCCCGGTTGATATACAATTGAATGCGACCAGAATCGTCCTGTATTTCAGCGAATGAGGCTTTCCCCATAATTCGGCGGCTCATAATTCGACCGGCCAAAACCACTTCCTGGAAGTTTTGCTTTTCAGGTTCAAATTCAGCCTTTATCACGGCTGTTTTGGCATTTACCGGAAACTCTTCTGCCGGATACGGCTCAATCCCCAACTCTCTTAACTTTGCCAAAGAATTTCTCCTGATCACTTCCTGTTCGCTAAGCTCTGCTGTACTCATTGGTAATTATCGATTATAATTCTGCTTCTAAAAAATTTGTGCAAAGATAAGATAAGAATTAAAAAAACCCTACTTCCTGTCCGTATCAAACTAAAACAAACGAAATCAGCTGTTTGTATTTTTCTTTTCAATGTTAATAATTTTATCTCAGGCCTAATAGTTTGAGCGGGTGAAATTTAGGCGAAATTTGATCCGATGATCAGTAAACGAGCTTGTTCCGACATTAAAATTAGGTTTCCAGATCAGCGTTCATTTTTTATCTTTGATCTTTTATTATAAGTATCTCCAAGGGAACACCGACAATATCAAATGGATAAAATCTGGAAAGTTAAAGAACAAGGCGACATAAATGTAATCAAGCATTTATCTGCTGCCCTAAACGTCAATATGGTTATCGCCAACCTATTGTCGCAAAGGGGGATTACATCATTCAATGAAGCCAAGTCTTTTTTTCGTCCTAAACTATCCGACCTGCACGATCCTTTTTTAATGAAGGACATGGACAAAGCAGTTGCTCGCATGGAGCAAGCGATCGATAATCAGGAAAAAGTATTAATTTACGGTGACTACGATGTTGACGGCACAACCTCGGTTGCCTTAATGTACCAGTTTCTGCGTAACCGAATCAAAGACTTAGATTATTACATTCCTGATCGATATTCAGAAGGATACGGTATTTCACCTCGTAGCATTGACTTCGCAGCAGAGGAAAAATTCACCTTGGTTATCGTACTGGACTGTGGAATCAAAGCTATTGAAAAGATAAAACAAGCTAAGGAAAGAGGAATTGATTTCATTATTTGTGACCACCATAACCCGGATGACCAAATTCCGGATGCAGTGGCAGTTCTTGATCCCAAACGTCCCGGGTGCGGCTATCCGTACAAAGAATTATCCGGATGCGGCGTTGGATTTAAGTTAATCCAGGCGTACACTCAAAAGAATGATGTTCCCGTCGTTGAACTCTACGACCTGCTTGATCTGGTCGTTGTGAGTATCGCCTCCGACATTGTTCCGGTAACCGGTGAAAACCGGGTGCTCGCATACTACGGCTTGAAAAAACTGAACAGCAATCCGAGCCTCGGGCTGAAAACGATCATTCAGATTTCAAATCTGGTCGGCCACCAAATGACCATCAGCGATATTGTGTTTAAAATCGGGCCTCGCCTCAACGCTTCGGGCCGGATTGAACACGGTAAAAAATCGGTCGAGATGATGGTGATGACTGATGAAGACGAATCGATTGTTTTAGGTGAAGAGATTAACTCGTTCAACGAAATTCGGAAAACACTTGACCGCGACATCACCCAGGAAGCACTGGACATGATCGCTCACGACCCGGTACATTCCGAACGCTGTTCAACTGTACTGTACAACCGCGACTGGCACAAAGGCGTGGTCGGAATTGTGGCCTCCCGTTTAACGGAGCACTATTACAGACCAACGATTATCCTGACCGAATCAAACGGGTTGGCAACAGGATCAGCTCGCTCTGTAAAGGATTTTGATTTATACGAAGCAATTGGTCAATGCTCCGACTTGCTCGAGTCGTATGGCGGCCACATGTATGCTGCCGGTCTGACGTTGAAAATTGATAATATCCCGGCGTTTACCCGCCGATTTGAGGAAATTGTAAAAAACACGATCACAGAGTCGCAAAAAACAGAAATTCTGGAAGCTGATGCCAAACTTCAACTGTCCGACATCACTCCGAAATTCTATCGCATATTAAAGCAGTTTGAGCCTTTTGGACCACACAACATGACACCGATGTTTTTAACTGAAAACGTTTTAGACAATGGAACCAGCCGCTGTGTGGGGCGCAACCAGGAACACCTGAAATTAGACTTGGTAGAGCCAACCGGAAATTCTTCCATTTTTTCTGCCATTGCCTTCAACCAGGCCAACCATTTTGATGCGATCAGCCAAGGGCTTCCTTTTGATATTTTATACACTATCTCGGAGAATGAATTCAGGGGTAAAACCAACTTGCAGCTATACATCCGCGACATTGAAGCCAAAATATATTAGATCCTGTTTTTACATATCCTAAATTAATCCCTATGAATGTATTAAGTAAAGGCCAAAATCAATTCACGCCAAGGAATATGGTTTTGGGCGTTCAGTTTTTATTTGTTGCCTTCGGTGCTACCGTTTTAGTTCCACTATTAGTTGGCATCGATCCTTCAGTCGCCTTATTTACTGCAGGCGTTGGCACTCTTCTATTTCATTTAATTACCAAAGGAATGGTTCCTGTTTTCCTGGGCAGTAGTTTTGCGTTCATTGCCCCCATCATCGAATCAACCAGATTATACGGACTTCCCGGCACATTCTCGGGAATAATTGCAGTTGGTCTGGTCTACGGTGTTGTTTCCGGCTTAATTAAATTGAGAGGCTTAACATTTGTAGAACGGCTATTTCCTGCTTCAGTAGTTGGTCCTGTAATCATGATAATTGGTTTATCGTTAGCCAGTGCGGCTGTCGATATGGCTAAAACAAACTGGATCATTGCTTCTGTAAGTTTATTAACGGCAATCGTTGTCGTTGTTTTCACCAAAGGAATCATCAAACTTATTCCGATTTTCGTGGGAATCATCGTTGGATATATCACCGGACTCTTTCTAGGAGTAATCGATTTTTCACCGATAAAAGAAGCTGCCTGGCTTGGATTACCTGCCTTCACGACTCCTCAATTTAGTTGGGGAGCCATTTTATATATGATCCCAGTGGCTATTGCTCCCATTATTGAGCATGTGGGCGATATGTACGCGATTGGTGGTGTTGCTGAAAAGAACTTCATCGAGAACCCGGGTTTGCACCGCACGCTGCTGGGCGATGGTGTTGCAACCAGTTTAGCCGGATTCTTTGGCGGTGTTCCCAACACAACTTATTCTGAAGTTACCGGAGCGATCAGTCTGACCAAAGTGACAAATCCATTTATCCTTCGTATCTCCGCGATAACAGCAATCGTTTTTTCACTGATTGGGAAAGTCAGTGGCATCCTGAAAACGATCCCTCAAGCAGTTTTGGGTGGAATTATGCTCTTACTGTTCGGATTGATTGCCTCTGTCGGAATCAAAACGCTGATTGACTCCAAAACAGATATGACCCAAACACGCAACCAGGTTATTGTATCAGTAGTATTAACCGTAGGTATTGGTGGTGCCGTAATATCTTGGGGTAATTTTTCACTGGCAGGAATCGGGTTGGCTGCTGTCGTTGGAATTCTCTTGAATCTTATCCTTCCTGGAGAATCGAAGGAAGTTCAGATTACTGAAGATTAAGCTACTGAAGCTTATATTACTAACAGAGGCCGTTTCATATTCCTGAAACGGCCTCTGTTGTTTTACCGGTTTAGCTAAATGCTTCTGTTACGAACCGGGCTAGTTTCCACCACACCTTCATAAGAAACAGCTTCCCGATTATTCGAGATCATCGTCAAAGTTGCCCGTCCGTCTTCGCCAATTCGAATTTGAACAAGCAAATTATCAGAATCAGTCTCAACATCGAAAGAAAGTTGATAAACACGGTTTCTCTCATCGTACACCACATTGGCACTGCGGGCATATTCCCGAAACTGAAATCGCTCAACAGATTCGCCAAAAGAGCGTTCTAATGATGGCAACCAACTCGCGATAAAACTATGATCAATTCTCAAATCATAACCATACGGCAATGGCACCTTTTGCCCTGAACGTTTGAAGGCATATTCTGCGGTAAACAATAACTCACCGGATTCTACCAAGGATTTTATTTCTTCTGATTTTCCGTTCTTCCCATTTCCCGAAAAAGCCTGAGCACAAACACTACTCAAACTAAGCATCAAAACTAAAAATAAAACTCCATAGGTTTTCATAATACATGTATTAAGCATTCTATTGAAGAACTCAAAATAAATGCCAAATATTATTAGAAACAATCTAAACTAGACATAAAACACATGACTTTTAGCAGGATTTCACTTATACTCATGTTACCGCCTAGAAGAATGAAACTTACAAAACCACAAAATGATAGATTATGAAAATAAAACTTCCAGGATGGCTAAACATAAGTACGACTCCTGGCCATTTGCTTATCAACATGAAGAGCAAGAGTCATATTGATAGCACCCCATGCTCGGTCCAACCGAAATACGAGATAACGGCTATTTCTTTTTAGGTAGAGCCTCAACAACTCCATAATAGCTGATACTTTGCCTGTTGTTCGAATTAACATTCAGATTTCCGTATCCACTCAGACCAACATTTAAATACAGGGTATAAGTGTCCACTTCTGTTTTCACCTCAAATCGAACATCATACGACTGTTTGCGGTCATTGTACTCCGTTTTCACATCATCGACTACTTCATCAAACTTAATACCTCCTTCCCCACCACCATAAGGAGCTTGATAAGCCCGCCCGAAATAAGGCAAATAGCAATGAACGGAATCTCCTTTGAATTGCAATTCATAAGTTGAAGTCAAATCTATTTTACGCCCGGACATCGGATTTGCGGAACGGGCAATAAAGATATAGTCTCCGGAATCAATCAACTCTTTCACTTCTGCAACCTTTTGTTCTTTGCGCTCTTTACGTGTCAATTTTTGAGCAAAGCCAGTTTGAAAACCAAGCATCAAAACCAGCAGCATTATTACAGCATATCGCATAATTTGGTTATTTAATTGATTTATTTTCATTTAAGCAAAACCAATGCCACATTTGAACCATTACCAGCTTTCAGGCTGTCAATTATTTTATACCGTAAAATCAGAATTCTGTTTCAGCTAATTTCTGACCTCTCCACATTTGCTCCCAGCCCAAATCAGCAAAACAGGGCCCAACTGTCGCTTCAGAGAACTTTATATCAGTATGTCCACCATTCCATTCCATTATTCGAACGTTATCATTTCTATCGACAGTCATATCCCACCCAATATACCTAACTTGAGGTATCTTTCTATGTAAAATGACAGCTGCTTCAACACATTTTTCAAATGAGGGAATCCTTTTATCCGCAAAAGTGACCAATGTGTCTGGGTGATATTTAACAAGTGAATAGTCTGAAAGATAGGCATCGCTATTTAACGTCCCAGTACCTCGATCGACATTAACTGCGATCTCGGTGTCTCGTAAAATATGTGTTTGAGATGATCTCCCCAACCTTAAATAACATGATCGAACCGAAATATCGCCAGTTTCCTCAAATAGAGTAGTAATTCGAATTGTCGCAACAGAATCAGGCATTATCTCTGCTAAGACCTCATTCTGCTCTATGTACTCTTGAAAGACACCATTCCCTAATGATTTGATTTCATACATATCAAAATCTCTCTTAGTAAAAAAATGCACTCCTCTCCCTTGATATGAATTCCTTTCTGTCTTAAAGACTATTTTTTCACTATTTTTAAAAAGACAGTCCACAATTACACCCTCTTTAACTACCTCCAAATTTTCGTTCAACCAAAGCCCATTAACATAACAACCAATATCTGGAAACAAATTAGAATTCAATATGTTCTTTGAAAATGGCTTAAGGAATGAAGTATTCCCGTAATCTCCCATCCAAGAAGGAACAATATATCTCCCATAATAATTATCGGGGATCCACCCCTCTTTAAACGTTCCCGAAACCACGGAATAAACATAAAGCCATGGTGCATACATTTTATTTCCAAATATATCAAGGGCATATTCATCGCACATTCTTATCACATCAGCACTTGAGTTACCTTTATGCTTTTCGACTTCCTTTAACGTCTTTCTAGCTTCAGCATTTTGAATAATATTATATCTCTTCCACTTAGCTTTTAACACAAGTTTTTTTGCAATTTCAACTGATTTTTCCATAATCAAATACATCATATTATACGATACGCCCTCTTCATTTAAACCTCTCTACAAAGTAACGAAAAGCCAATTAATAAACATATTTTGAATGATGGGTAATTTCACCAATATTTGTTATCAGACCATTACATTGGGAATAAGATCAAAATCAATACAAACCAGATGATGAATATTTTCATACTCCTCGATACTCAATGCACCAGAAAACCCGATTTGCAAAGTTGAAATCTTAGGGAAAAGAAACAGGTCACATGTTAAAAATGAAACTCTCCTCGGAATTCTAAAAACAGCCGAACCTAGTACCGCATAATAAAATAACTTATTTCAATAATATTTCAAGTGAAATCCGTATTACTTCTATCAATAACAAAGATTTGGTTCCTTTTCCCGGAGGTGAAGCTTGTCCCAGTCTAAATTAGCAAAACAAGGCCCCTGAATAGCTTCAGCTAGCTTGACGCCATTACCCTTCCCATTCCATTCCATAATTTTCACGTCGCCATTCTTATCAACGATTACGTCCCAACCAATACACCGTGATTGTGGAAATAAACGATGCAGGCTACAAACTGCATCAATACATTTATCAAAAAAAGGCAGTCGTTTCCCTGAAAACATATAACTCGTATCAGGATGCCTATCAGTAGTCTGAAAGTTCGGAAGATAAACGACTGGACTCAACTCACCGGATATTAGATCAGAAGTGATTCTAATCTCGGTTTTTGCAAGGACATGAGATTCAGCAGTCCGCCCCACACGCAAAATAGAAGAACGAACAGATACATTACCAAACAGATCTATAACGGTCGTTATTCGTATGGTGGCAACCGAACCAGGCATAATCTCCTCAAAAAAAGGATGTTGTTGGATATATTCCTGAAAGACTCCGTTCCCCGCTACCTTAATCTTTTTCATATCAAAAGTTGATTTTTTTAAAAAGTAAACGCCCAACCCCTGAAAAGGCTCATTGTCTGCTTTATATACGATTTTATCACTTCTTCGAAAAAGATATTCAGCTACCTTTGCCTCCGGAATAACTTCAAGTTTCGAATCAAGCCAAATACCATTCACATAAGCTCCAATATCAGGAAATAAATTGGACTGAAATAAATTTCGAGTCAGGGGTTTTAAAAAAGACACATCGCCATAGTCACCCTGTAACATCGGAACCATATACCGGCCAAAATAATTATCAGGAATCCACCCATCTCTAAACTCACCAGCAATGGCCGAATAAGCATACAACCAAGGAGCATAAATCTTACTCCCAAATCGCTCTTTCGCATATTTGTCGCACTGCCCTATAATGCTTTGCTTTGTTTTACCTTTCTGCTTTTCCACTTCCTGAAGAACCTCATTAGCCGTTTTATTTTGCAAAAAGTGATACCTCGTCCACTTGGCTTTAACCAGAACTTTTTTGGCAATATCTACTGACTTCCCCATAGCTAAAAATTTTAGTTGTTGTTCGTTTATACAAAGAAATAAAAAAGACCACGAAGTATTCTATGTTGAACTATGGGTAATTTCAACACTATTTTGATAATATTATCCGGGAATAGCTATTAAAAAGACAATAAACGACCTTCTCCCTTACTTGACTATACTTGTATGATATTGAAACCCAACCAGAAAACAACATGAGAGTTGTCAAAAAAAAACGAAACACCAAATTATAGATATCACGAAGAAATGTGTGTACAAGGATATCAAAAACCAACTCCAAAACCGATGCTATAAAAAGGTTCCCAATCGTTGTATGGTGAATCTTTATCTTGCAAAACATCAAACAACACCTGGGCATTTAACCACACGTTTTGAGAAATCGGCTTACTGTATCCTCCACCGACAAACAAAAAATTCACCCATTCGCGACTACTCCCTCCCATCAAATTATAGAGTTCGTAATTCATCGCCTCATATTCGACGTGAGCATAGAGTGAACTAAAAATTCGGTACCGGCTAAAGAAACTAACCCCATAGTTGGACGAACTGTAATCTGATGCATATCGCTTGTCCTTAAAATACTCATAGGACAACTGAGTTCCAACCGATAACTTTGGACTAAGCTTGTACCCGATAAGCGGAGCGACTCCTACCGAGGTCACCCTGCCAAAGGATAAATTGACGTAACCGCCATAATAAATCTTGCTCTTATCAAACTTTGGCTTTTCCTCAACCTGGTGCTGTTCCTTCACGATCACGGTATCCGACTGTTGAGCCTGATCTAGCTGTTGAGCAAAAGTACTTATTGAGACAATCAGGAATACAATCGAAAAATAAATTGCTTTCATTCGGGTTGTTTTTATGAGTTTAAATTCGGATCACTATAAATTTACGGAATTCCTCCCGTTTAACAACACCATTCCAATTGGTCATTTCAATTATAAATCAGTTTATCCCCGAATACATTTCATAAAACATCAAATCATTCAAGGACATTCAGTCTTAATGCAATCGAAAGTCCTAAAAAAACCAGCATGCAGGCTATGAACAGATTACAATCTTTTTCTTTCTTTCTCGGGAAAGAGAATAGAAAACACCAAAGCTGCGGTAAAGGCCAATACATAACTGGCCAAACGCTCTGATATTCCTGTAGGATCAGCAAAAAAGGTTTTCCAAACGACCGCTGAAACTGTACCGGTAATCAAACTGCCATAAACGCCTGAACGAGAAAAGCGCTTCCAAAATAGAAGCAACAAAACAGCCGGACCGAAGGCAGCTCCAATTCCCGACCAGGCATACGACACCAAGCCATATACGGTATCTTCCATCGATATCGCCAGCAAAAAGGCGAACAGCCCAACAAGAAGCGTCAACCATTTATTCAACCGTAACATCCGTTTTTCACTCATTTGCCGGTAACTCAGGTTCGCAAACAAGTCTTCGCTAATAGCCGAAGAAGCAACCATCAACTGTGATGATGCCGTTGACATCATGGCGGACACTGCACCGGAAAGCAAAATTCCAGCTAAAATTGGGTTTAAGAGCGTCACGACCATAACCGGCAAAATCTTCTCTGAATCTTGAGCCAGTTCTGCGGCAGCATCTCCCACCAGCCCCATCTGTACCAAACGATATCCAATGATACCAATCAGGAAAGCACCTCCATAAGCCAACATCGTCCATACAACGGCCAACCAACGCGCCTGAATGGCGTCTTTTTGATTTCGCATGGCCATCATCCGGGTCAACAGCTGAGGCTGCCCCGTGTAACCAAACGCCCAGCTCAACCCGTTCAATATGAACAACCAATTTATAGCAGAATAATCCTCAGGGGTGGATTCAGCACGTAGTGCGAGCGAATCAGTCCAATCAACATGATGTTCAGCAAAAACAAAGAAGGCTACGATTGGCAAAACAACACACGTAACGACCATCAGAACAGCCTGAAATGCATCTGTTGCTACAACCGTAATAAAACCGCCCAACATAGTATATATGGTTACCAACAACGAGCCGATGACCATTCCCCAAAACGGATCAATACCAAATGTGTCGTGAAAGATTTTTCCGGCTCCACTAAATTGTGCAGCAATGTAAAGGATAAAAAAGAAGATGATAATGGCAGAACTGATCATCCCTGTTCTCTTCTCGCTACCCGGAAACCGATAACTAAACAAACCGGGAACAGTTAGCGCCTTTGTTTGAGAAGCGTATTTCTGCAAGGGAGCAGCCATGAAAAACCACAAGAACAAAATACCCAGCACACAACCGGCAGCTACCCACATCGCGCTCCAGCCTTCGGCATAAGCGTGCCCCGTTAACCCCAACAACAACCAAGCCGATTCACCCGTTGCCCGCTCGGAAAGTGCCAGCGAAAATCCGGAGATTTTCTTACCGCCAATCACATAATCTTCATTGGTCTTTGACCGCTTGGATGAGTAAAATACAATACCCATCAATACAACAAGGTAAAGGACGAAAACGGCAATCATTTGAATCTACTTCAAGGGGTTTCACTAAAAATAGATCATGATTTACAAACAAACAAAAATCAACCTAAGTGAATTCAAATTAATAACACAAGGGAAAGAAGAAGTCAATCCACCTTATAATTCTCTGGGAAGGAAGCCCAAAAGGCTATGCTAAAAATAAGAGCAAAAAAAAACCGGAGTAGCACTCCGGTTTGATTTAAGAAAGTATTTTCGATTTGCACACCCGCTCTGCATTCAGCAGCGGATTCGCATACATTTTCATAAACAATTTTTTCTGGCATTCAGGATCACCACCGCCAATGGTTTTTACCAAATCATCCAACAACTCATTAAACTTTGCTTTGCATGATTCATCAATCTCTTTGCCGTATTTCCCGTCCTCCGACAACATATCGGCGGCCAAGTAATTATAGGGCCACAACTTATAATTCCGGAAGATGCAAGCGTCAATATGATCGGCCAACTGCTGGATACTTTCCTGCGGATTCTCAGCCTGTGCAATTTTATCCAGTTGTGCATCAATTGGCTTTCCAAACGCAAAATGGACTCTTCCTTTCGGACGGGTCAAACCAAAGGCCATACTTTTCAGGTCGTCAGCTTGTGTTTTAACAAAGCCTTCGCGTTCGCGTTTATAAATCTCCTCCACTTTGGAAATACCACAAGGTTCACGTTCATATGAAATAGATAACGGAACGATTTTCAGCTCCCGGAAACCACTTTCAAAATCGCCTGAATTACTCAGGTTTAACATTTTCAACAGTGCTTGCTGCGTTTGATCACAACCATCTTTGGTACGTCCCTCACGCTGCGCAATCCATACCGACATATTATCTTCGGTTATGGTTTTCCGAATATATTGCGAAAGTGTTTTTGATGCTACCAGTAACTCCCGAACAGGAAGATTCCTTTTAACAACAAAAGCCCGGTTCAGCTTCACGATATGTTGGATCCAATCGTAAATCAGCAAATTATTGCCAATTGCTACTTCGGTGGTATTCATTCCGGCATTCACAACAATATAGTTTAGAATAGCCGAATCAAGAATTATATCCCGGTGGTTTGAAATAAAAAGGTAACTCTGTGACTTATCCAGATTTTCAATTCCGCTGTAGGTCACACCGCTGGTCGTCCGCGTGATAATCCAGTCCTCAATTAAAGGGTACATAAATTTCAGCTGCAACTCATTAATTGAATTCACACCAGCCAGCATCGCACTGACTTCTTTTACCTTTTGCTCGTCATTAAAAATGAAAAACAATACCTGACGGAACAAATCATCCTTCAATAATACATTGATGTAATGATTAACTTCTTGATCTTCGTAAGGACGAATATCGTCGAAACACATCATATCCCTCATTCAGTTGATTTAGGGCGGCAAATATACGAAATGGGATTCAAATCCTAAACCTTAATTGTAGCTTCACCTCGGTCCGGGTTGAACCATCAATCGCTGTATCGCCACTCCCAAGGGAGGTTACACCCAAAAACCAGGTCCTGGAACACTTAAACCAACATTCAATTTTTTCACAAATTTTAACTTTTCCATTTACATAAGATCGAACTCCTTCGCCATAAAAAGCTGGTATTGAGAACTGAAAAAGCAGGTCATTCTCGTAGGCGTAGATACGTGAATCATAGTCATCTGTGTCGAAATAGGCCACCCGAAACCAGAATCCTGACCTCTCATTTTTGCCATGATAACCCAAATCCTGGCTCACCATAAATCCTTCAGCGTGATGATCATGTTCATAGTAGGAATGTTCAACCCGTGTTCGAATCGAAAAACACGAACTTAAATCACCACTTAGCTGCAGCCGAACACCCCGCCGAATTTGCTGTTCGTTGTACCGAACCACCGCTGAACTTACCTTCAAAGGCTTGCTTTCGTAGAAGCAACGCGCGTAAAGTTGCCAATTCCTGGCGATCGTATAGTCCGCACGAAGCATGAACTCATGCCCTTTTCCCGGAAAAGCTGTCGTGTATTTTATCCATTTGTATTGAAAAAAATCCGCATAGGCATTCAAACTTAATTTGGAAGCAGGCAAAACCCGCAGCCCCAGAAACAGACCCTCCTCGTCGTTTACCCGGCTATTTTCGGTAAACGCAGCCGCCGCCGAAGAATTATACTTTTTGCTTATATTTCGGTACAAACCAGAAAAGGAAACCTGTCCGACAGGTTGGAAGATGAATCCGTTTAAAGCTGCCACCCCTCTAAATGAAGATGCCATCTCACCAAAAAGATACAACCGATTCAGACTGTACCGGTAATCCAGCCCCACATTTGTAATCTGTTTCCCTTCATACAGGAATTGATTATACAAGGCATCGGCTCGCTCCAATGGAAATTGATATTTGGTATGAACTCCCGACACACCAATTTCCAACCGTCCCGGCTTGTAAGTAATATGCGCTCCACCAACCAAAGCATAAACCGAATTTTTATCTTCAATTTCCGAATCGGTTCGATGCAGGCCACTTGTTTGAAATGACGTGAAAACCTTCCGATCCTCAATACTATCCGTATTCGCATCAAACTTTTTGTACGAAAGCAAAGGCTGAAAATGAAATTTCCCAAACTGCAAATCACCGGCAACACCTCGCATGTAACTATTTTCCTCTGTCGACGAATACGGCCTTATTCCCTGGTTAAATCTCGAAATTTGGTCTACATCTGTCGACTTCCCCATCTCGAACCCCTGCCACATTGTGAGCCCTTGCCCCCATTGAACCACATAATCACCAACAACGAGTGAGGATTGCTTCCGCCCAAATTCAAAGCGCAAAAATCCACTGTTATAATCAAATCCGTTGGGATTCGAGCGGCTAAAAAAGCTCTCGCCTGCATCTTTTTCTCCGGTAAAGCCTAATTGAACGTGATTTGAATTGAGACGGTAGCGCAAATACAATTTATTCGGTGAACCTTCAAACTTTCTCGTTTTAAACCCAGCCTGATGCTCAACCAAACGAGTTCCCCTCATCAACAGTTCCTGCTTTGTTCTCCGGCGAATGACTGGGCTAAAATCGACTCCGAAATCTAAAAAATAGGAGGCTAACTCAGCCAGGTTCGCGTTAAACCCGTCAATGGCAACAAGCTCGTAGGCTGTGAGAATTGGTCCATACTGATCGCGGTAATTCAATAGAGCTTCAACCTGTAACGGTGAAAGAATAAACAAAGACGAAAAATCGTTGACAACAGCATTGTCCACATGAATCGGGTTCTCATTCAAATCAATTAAATCCTGCAGCAATTGCTCGACATCCGTATTTTCATTCTTTTCAAAAACCTGTTCAAGCAGTGTTTGAAGTTTGTCTTGTAGAGACATGTTTGCCTGCTGTGCTAATACAAAAACGGCACCGTGTAAAATCAAGAATAGCATAAACAGTTTTTTCATGGGCGTTTAAAATAAAGTGAGATGGAAGGCGAAAAACCGAGATACTCGTGATAGGAGAAAGCAATATCGGATTGCATTCTCCTAGTCAGGTAACCAAGCCCCATTGACCAACCGGGACTTTTAGTTTGAAAACCAGCCCGAATACAAAACTGTCGAAGCACATAATACTGCAATCCAAAATGCACTGTTACATTTTGCTCATCATCATAGGACAGTTGGGACAGCACCAAAAAATCTTCCTGAAAAACCTTATGGGCACCGAACCGAATAACCAAAGGGTAATCGCGATTAAAATCAGTTGAATTCATTTCCAATCCCATCGGATTAAAAAAAGAAAGCCCAAAACCATAGCTGTTATGGCGGTATTGCAGTCCAATATTGAAAGTGACTAATGCTGGATTTTGCACCGACTCGGCCATTTTCAAATTAAAATAGTAAAATTGAATTCCTCCTGAAAAACGCTCTCCGAATGCCTTTGCCAAACCAATCCCCAATTGAGTTTCGCGAAAAGCATCATTCCCGAACTGTCCTACTGAGGCAAGGAAACGGCTTTTCGCCACAGGAATGACCATAACAACAGAAACGGACGAGAGATCTTCCAGTAGAAATCGATTGGAGTACGTTATTCCTCCTGTGAAACCAGACAATGAGGCCGAAGAAGGGTTCAAGACAACAGGTTCAGCACCTCCCAAACTAACACCACTCCCTCCCAACGCTTGCAGCGAAGCCGGAATCATTGGTGCCTCCTGAGCATTCACCTTCACCAGGAACAGAAGACTGAAAATGTAGAAAATTAATTGTTTGCTTAGATATCCATACATAAAAAAAAGGGTTAACCTTTCGGTCCACCCTTCTCAAACCTGCACTTATGTCAAGTTACAACATCTATTCTAAACAAAAAAGTTATTCCAGTTTATTGTATTTATGTTTCACAACAAGTAAACCCATTGAAACAACGTTTATTCGACAGAAACTCGATTAGTTAGTTTTGAATTTGAACTTAATCTCCGCCAGATCTTTATTGGCTTTAACGATTTTGGTTTTCAAGTTCTCTTTAAACTGCACCAATTTTTCTGCCATTTCTGCATCGCCCAGCGAAATCATCTGAGCAGCCAGAATTCCGGCATTCTGAGCACCGTTAATAGCGACTGTTGCAACCGGTATTCCGGGAGGCATTTGAGCGATTGCCAACAAAGCATCCATACCGTCTAGGCTGGCCCGAATTGGCACACCAATAATGGGTAGCGGTGTCATCGCTGCGATAACCCCAGGTAAGTGAGCCGCCATTCCTGCTCCGGCAATAATCACTTTTATGCCACGGTCTTTAGCTCCTTTAGCAAACTTTTCAACTTCTTCTGGAGTGCGGTGAGCTGACAAAGCGTTAATTTCAAAAGGAATTTCAAACTCGTTTAAAATTTTTGCTGCAGCTTCCATTACTCCCAAATCAGAAGTACTGCCCATAATAATACTAACTTTTGGTTCCATTATATCTGTTTTAAAATCACTGTAAACATCTCCGAAACAAGTTTATTCGCCATCAGGTTCAATCCTTCCTTTAAAACTGTCCACTCATCTCGCTGCAAAATTACGACCGCTAATCCGTTCATTCAAGTTAAAGTGAAAATAATCAGCTATTGACGATCATTCGAGCGATTATTTTTCGTTACTTTGCAGCTTTTTAAAATCAAGGCTAAAATAGTCGAAATTAAAAGATATTAAAAACAATCTTTGATCATCATTTATCCAGTTTAAAGTCAAAAAGGTAATGGGAAAAATCACGATTATCGATAAAGAATTTGAATTATTTATTCCTTACGAGAAAATCCGTTCAGTCATTGAAAAAATTGCTGACGAGATGAATGAGAACCTGAAGGGAAAGGACCCGCTGTTTCTTTGCATTCTGAATGGATCATTCATGTTTGCAGCTGAGATTTTTAAACGGATTACTTTGCTCGACGCTGAAATTTCATTTGTAAAACTAGCATCTTACCAAGGAACTTCGACCACAGGAACTGTGAAAGAACTAATTGGGCTAAATGAGGATCTGGCGGGACGTACAGTTATTGTACTCGAAGATATTGTCGATACTGGCATCACCATTGAGAATGTAATTGCCCAAATTCAATCAAAGAATCCAGCAGAAGTTCAAGTAGCAACCTTGCTTCTAAAGCCTGATGCGCTGCAACGAGATGTAAAACTGGATTACATTGGATTGGAAATTCCGAATGAATTCATTGTCGGATACGGACTCGATTACGACGGTAAAGGCCGGAACCTAATCGACATTTTCAAAGTCGTTGAATAATCCCATCTAAAATATATTGTAAAATGTTGAATTTAGTTTTATTCGGCCCACCGGGAGCAGGCAAAGGTACTCAAGCCGAATTTTTGATCGAAAGCTTCGGGTTGGTTCACCTGTCAACCGGAGATTTATTACGTAACGAAATTGCATCGTCAACACCACTTGGAGTTGAAGCGAAGCGCTACATGGACAATGGCGAACTAGTTCCGGACTCAGTTGTAATCGGGATGATTAAGAACAAACTGGAAGCAAACACGGATGCCAAAGGATTCATCTTCGATGGTTTCCCACGTACAGTTGCACAGGCTGAAGCACTCGACCAACTGTTGAACGCAAACGGAACTCCGGTTTCAGCGATGTTAAGCCTTGAAGTTGCAAAAGAAGAATTGATTGCCCGCTTGTTAAACCGCGGAAAAACGTCGGGACGTTCTGATGACCAAGATGAATCAATTATCGAAAACCGCATCAATGTTTACAATGAAAAAACATTGCCACTGAAAAACTATTTTGCCGGTCAAAATAAACACTTCGGAATTAAAGGAATGGGGTCTATTGACGAGATTGCCGCCCGTTTATCTGAAGCTATTAAGGCATTATAGCCTTTAAAAGTATTGCCCAAGGGACGGATGTAATCCATGCATTCGTCTTTTTTTATATATCTTGCATACATTCAATTTTTTAAACCACAATGGCCGAAAACAATTTTGTTGACTACGTAAAGATTTTTTGTCGCTCAGGGAATGGAGGACCCGGTTCTGCACACCTTCGTCGTGAAAAATACATTCCTAAAGGTGGACCTGACGGCGGAGACGGTGGCCGTGGTGGGCATGTTATAGTCCGGGGCAATGCTCAAATGTGGACCCTGCTTCACCTAAGATACAGACGTCACATTTTTGCCGGTCACGGCGAATCGGGCGGCAAGCAGTGCAGTAGTGGTGCCGATGGTGAAGATATAGTCATCGACGTTCCGTTAGGAACGGTTGCTAAAGACGCCGAAACGGGTGAATTTCTATTTGAAATTACCCACGATGGAGAAACTCAGATCCTGGTCAAAGGTGGACGTGGAGGTTTAGGAAATAACCATTTCAAAACACCTACAAACCAGACACCTCGTTATGCTCAACCTGGCGAACAAAGTGTTGAAGGGTGGAAAATACTTGAACTGAAAGTACTGGCTGATGTTGGGTTAGTTGGGTTTCCAAGTGCCGGAAAATCCACTCTTTTGTCGGTCGTTTCAGCCGCCAAACCTAAAATTGCCGATTATCCGTTTACAACGCTTACTCCAAATTTAGGTATCGTAGCATACCGTAATAATCAGTCGTTTGTTATGGCTGACATACCAGGAATTATTGAAGGTGCGCACGAAGGAAAAGGATTGGGACTTCGATTCCTCCGACATATTGAACGAAATTCCATGTTACTCTTTATGGTTCCGGCCGACAGTAAAGATCACCGGAAGGATTATTTCATTCTTTTGAGTGAGTTGGAAAAGTACAACCCTGAATTGTTGGATAAAGAACGATTCTTAGTCATCAGCAAATCCGATTTCCTGGACAACGAACTGAAGCGTGAAATCAGCAAAGAGCTACAAGATATTCCCCACGAATACATATCGTCGGTTACGGGTTACGGGATTACACAATTAAAAGATACTATTTGGAAGATACTGAATAAACCGCAATAATTTCATGGAGCACATAATCGACATTGATAAATCCATTTTCTTTTATTTAAACGGAATGCATTCTCCCTTTTGGGATGTCGTTATGGCTCTGTTCACCCGTACTGAGTATTGGATGTTGCTCTTCGCGGTCATGTTATATTATATCATTCGCCGCTACCGGATGAAATCAATTATGATTTTAATCCTTTTAGCTTTGGCTATTTTAGTCGCCGACCAATTCTCGGGACTAATCAAAGATTCCGTTCAGAGATTCAGACCATCACACGATCCAAGCATGCAGAACCTTGTGCATAATGTGCTCTCACGAGGTGGTCTATATGGTTATTTTTCAGCTCATGCAGCCAATACGTTTGCTGTCGCGACTTACACATCTTTCATCTTCAAGAACCGTCGATTCAATATTCTCATATTTTGTTGGGCAACTTTCGTCAGTTACAGTAGAATATACCTTGGAGTTCACTTTCCATTCGATATTTTAACCGGGATTGTTTTTGGTTCAGCCTTGGGATACGGCATATATCGACTCTTGATTTACCTAGACAATCGTTTTTTCGTGTTGGGACTTCCAAAACTTGCAGATACGAAACTTCGGAATAAAGATTTCCGCTACATATTAATTATCGTTTTATGTTTCGTTTTTACAACCCTTCTATTGGTCAATCGCCTGCAACATTTCGGTTGGCTCCAGCAATAAGCTGAACCGTAAAAAAACCATTACCTGCAACAAGATATTCCAACATAAAAAGTTTCAAACAAAACAAAGGAGTCTTGTCTTTCACGGGTTCCGTCATATTTCGAGGCATTCTTAATGCCTTCTCTCCATCCCACTCCCCTATCCGGTTACCACTACGCAATTATATGTGACAGAACTCCTATACTCCGTTCTGAAAATCATTAAAATTGACTTAGAAAACAATCATGGATCGACCTGTCTTGATTGGAAAAAATGAACTAACGGCTTTGAATGTCCAATTTGATCATTTCTATTCCGAAGAACAATTCTTAGGTCTAAACCACCTTACTCGTTCTATCCAGATTTATTTACCCATGGAAGCCTCTTCTCTTCCTATACTGAACTATTGCACTTGCCACAAACAATAGATACAATAAAAAGAGGAATACCTGTTTTTGTCCGAATAAAAGAGATGCTTAAGGAGCCAAATTCATTTGAGAAACCAGAAGGAGCAAAAGCACGAACAAAGCGGCTATTACAAATCAACGAACCACGGTCATTTATACTTCATTATCGAGCAAATAAAATCCAAAAACATCCTTTACAGCAAACCGGACAACACTTTACTACAAAATGAACGCAACCAACGACAGCGCACGTTTAGACTAAACACTAAAAAATCGACATTACTCGAATTATCAACGCCAGTTTTTTGATACGACAAATGGAAACCATCACCTAATTAAGTCGGGTTTCCACCACTCCTATTCCAATATCCAAGAAGGTTCACACTCATCTATGGGTGAAATTACCCATTGACTTATTCTATATGTTTTAAAACACTTTCTTAATATATTGACTGCATGTAATTTAAGATACGGACGTCTTTTTTTGCGTGTATTCACTACTTGAATTCGGTCAAAATAAGTCGGAATTTTGAATTAAAGCAATTCGATAGAAATCACGCAATTCTTAACAGGCATTGCCCTTCTATTTTCTAAAACCTAATTCGCAACCAACAGAGCAATATCAAATCGAAAATTGGTAATGAGACTTCTATTGTCCTAAAAAGACAGAAATAGAAAGTCAAAATATTACGAAAGATTTGATTTTCAAAGAACGCGACCAGTGTGAGTCAGGAAGCGAAGCTGTGTAAAAACATCAAATAATAAAAGAACGATCTGCAATCAAATACAATTATTAATCCTCAAAATGACCGATTATGAGTTTAATTAATTCAAATTACCAATGGTTTGCCTTATACACGAAATCCAGATTCGAGAAAAAGGTGCATGCTAGCCTTCAGTCTAAAGGGATCGAAAGTTATTTACCTCTCAGGACCGAAAAAAGACGGTGGAGTGATCGGATAAAAACAATCGAAGAACCTTTACTGAAAGGCTACATCTTTGTTAAAGTAAGTAATCGGGAGTATTTCAATGTTCTGAATACACCAGGTGCTGTCGCATATGTCTCTTTTGGGGGAAAAGCAGCATCTATTCCTGAAAAACAACTGAATGATTTGCAAGTATTCCTTTGCGGCTACAATCAACAAATTGATGTCACATACGACAACTTGGAAGAAGGACGTAAAGTCATTGTTGTAAATGGACCAATGAAAGGTGTCGTAGGTGACATTGTCGAATTCAGAGGGAAGAGTAGAATCGCTCTGCGATTTAAAAACCTTGGATATTGTATTCTTACTGACATCGCGACAAAAGATGTGGAAGTTTACAAACCGAACTTAATCAGCACTCACAAGAAGCTTGTTCAATCACTGCTCAGCGCATAGCAACTACACTGCATTTTCGACGCGATTAGATTTATAAATAAGCAAATATTTCGATTTTGTCAACTTTAGAATACGGCGGTCTCGATACTCGTTTGAAATCAGGATGGGCACCCTAAATAATAGAAAACTACTCTCATGAACGCCTTTATTGTAAAGTACCGATCAAAAGACGACCTATTTCTTTATAATTTATGACAGTCGATTCCAACTTTCGAATAAATTGAATTCAGCAAAATACTATTGAACTTCCTTGTGCCATATTGAAGATGAATTTGATCGACTGATCTTCTTCTTCAATGGGAAACTTACTACAAAACGGGAATATCCGAATTCTACCGTACTCTAAAACCGGTATTATTTCAAATTCGATTAAATAGTTCTGCAATGAAGTCGCTGGACCAATGATAGCCATTAGCAACGATCTCATCTACCCTTGCTCTCCTTCTTAGTATGCATCCTTTATTGACATATTTGAAGACAGAGAAGGTAAATGAATTGAAATAGATAAACCCACCCACAACTTAGAGGCTTTCAGATGCATTTCAAGCACTTTAGAAATTTTGATCTTTGGAAAAAATCAGATGAAATGGTTAATTCCCTAAATATGATAGACATCCGATCAGTATCAAGTAATTTTTCTATCCTAGGTCAGGTCAAAGATCTAATTAGAAGTATTAATCACGACATCGAAGAGGCTTGCACACAAACTGATTTGCATGTGACCTTATACTATTTCTCAAAAGCAAAATCTTCGTGCTTGGTCCTGGGCGAAATCTTGAGTGCAAATGAAGTTTCATCTTCAGAACGAATTGGGCCCTATTTGATTCGGAACAATAATGAAATGGTATCAATGCTCAACAGTTACATACACCTCAATCGGGTGAACATTATAATGGACATTCGTAGAAAAAAAAAATAAGTGTAGTTCCTTTACCAATAACCATCAAGTAAAAATATTTAATATGTCAAAAGTTGCTTTAATTACTGGAATAACCGGACAAGACGGTGCTTACTTAGCCGAATACTTACTAAAAAAGGATTATATTGTCCATGGTATAAAGCGTCGGTCTTCGATGTTCAATACGGATCGCATTGACCACTTATACCAAGACCCACATACAGATCACCGGAATTTAATTTTACACTACGGTGATTTAACTGATAGTATGAATCTTACCCGAATTATACAGGAAGTCAAGCCAGACGAAATCTATAATCTAGCAGCAATGAGCCATGTTAAAGTCAGCTTTGACACACCTGAATATACTGCAAATGCAGATGGAATAGGAACTCTCAGGATACTAGAGGCTGTTCGTTTACTTGGATTGAAAACCAGAATTTATCAGGCTTCAACATCCGAATTGTATGGTTTGGTACAACAGGTTCCTCAATCAGAAACCACTCCGTTTTATCCTCGTTCACCTTATGCCGTAGCTAAACTGTATGGATATTGGATTACTGTAAATTACCGTGAAGCTTACAAAATGCACGCTAGCAATGGGATTCTTTTCAACCATGAATCCCCAATTCGCGGTGAAACTTTTGTTACAAGAAAAGTAACACGAGCCATTTCTCGAATTGCTTTGGGCATGCAGGAAAACGTATTTATGGGCAACTTGTCATCCAAACGAGACTGGGGACACGCCAAAGACTACATCAAAGCAATGTATTTGATCCTTCAACAAGATGAGCCGGATGACTATGTTATCGCAACTGGTATCACAACTACCATTCGCGATTTTATAAAAATGGCTTGTGCTGAAGTTGGTTTGGAAATTTCGTTTACTGGCGAAGGAGCCGACGAAGTAGGTACAATAACTGCCGTTGACGAAAGCTTGTTTATCTCAAAGGTTGGCGCAGATTACTTGGAAGCCATGAAAAAACGGATCACGGATCAGACCAGTGACATCGTGCATGTCGACCCTATGTATTTCCGTCCTACAGAAGTTGACTTATTGATTGGTGATCCGACAAAAGCCATGACCAAATTGAACTGGACACCAGAATATGATTTAGCAGGTCTGGTTGCAGATATGATGCAGTCGGATGTCAAATTAATGCAGAAAGATGCTTACCTAAACAAAGGTGGTTATCAAACATTGAATTATTTTGAATAATATGATTCTTTTTCCATCCATTTAAAATTCTGCGTTTAACTTTGCATTTCAAAATAAACCAATGATAGAAAAAGATAGCAAAATATATATTGCAGGTCACCGAGGATTGGTCGGTTCAGCAATTTTGAAAGGTTTGAAGGAAAAAGGGTATTCAAATTTTGTGACTCGAACACATAGAGAACTCGACTTATCAGACCAAAATGCCGTTGCCGGATTTTTTGCTGAGGAAAAACCGGACTATGTTTTTCTGGCGGCCGCTAAAGTAGGTGGCATCATGGCTAATAATGTTTATCGCGGCCAGTTTATCTATGAAAATCTGATGATCCAAAATAATGTCATCCACCAGGCCTACATAAACGGAGTAAAAAAGTTGCTTTTCCTCGGAAGTACATGCATTTATCCAAGAGAAGCTCCTCAGCCAATGCCTGAGGATAGTTTATTGACCTCACCGCTGGAATATACCAATGAACCATACGCTATTGCCAAAATAACAGGAATAAAAATGTGCGAAAGCTATAATATCCAGTACGGCACTAATTTTATTTCGGTAATGCCAACGAACTTATACGGTCCTAATGATAATTTCGATTTAGAGAAATCTCATGTATTGCCGGCACTATTCCGCAAAATCTATTTAGGAAAATGTCTTTCTGAAGCAAACTGGGTCGCAATTCGGGAAGATTTGAAAAAACGTCCTGTTGAGTCAGTTGATGACAAAGCCTCGGAAGAAACTATCCTAAATATTCTCGAAAAATATGGCATTAAAACACGCGATGGGAAATATGCTGTTGAGATATGGGGCACAGGAAAACCGATGCGGGAATTTCTTTGGAGTGAGGACATGGCTGATGCCTGTATTTTCGTGATGGAGAATATCGATTTCAGTAATGTTTCACCAACTGATTCAAAAGAAATCCGGAACACACATATCAATATCGGTACAGGAAAGGAAATCAGCATTCGCGATTTGGCAGAGTTAATCCAAAGCAAAGTCGGTTTTGATGGAGAACTCTATTTCAACACGTCGAAACCGGATGGCACAATGAGAAAGCTTACTGATCCGTCAAAACTTCACGGGTTAGGTTGGAAGCACGGCATCGAAATAGAAGAGGGCATTGACCGCATAATCAAATGGTATCAATCCTAATATTGAAATAAAAAATGAATACAAATAACTATTTAGTTGTCATGGCCGGCGGTATCGGAAGTCGATTTTGGCCAGCTAGTACAGCACAAAAACCGAAGCAGTTTTTAGATATGCTGGGGACCGGCCGTACACTATTTCAACATACCATAGATCGTTTTAAAACAGTTTGCCCGGTCGAGAATATTCTGGTTGTGACTTCTGCTAATTATACCTCAATTGTGAAAGAGCAATATCCGGAAATACTGGATGGAAATATTTTAGCTGAACCGTGCATGCGAAATACGGCTCCCTGTATCGCCTACGCATCTTACAAAATCAAAAAATTAAATCCTCAAGCTAATATTGTAGTAAGTCCTGCAGATCACGTGATCGAAGAGGTAGATATTTTTCAAGACACTGTTTTAACCGGACTTCGTTTCACTGAAGAAAACGATTCAATACTAACTTTAGGTATCATCCCCAGAAGACCGGAGACCGGTTATGGTTATATCCAAACAACCGATAAAGACGCAGAAATAGCCAAAGTAAAAGCTTTTAAAGAAAAGCCCAACCTTGACACTGCAAAACAATATTTAGATGAAGGCGGCTATTATTGGAATGCAGGAATTTTCTTCTGGTCTGTTTCGACCATCATTGATGCCTTTGAAAAATTCAATCCTGACCTTGCAGCGATCTTTGAAAGTGGCTTTGATAAACTTTACACAGATGCTGAAGCCGATTTTATTAATGCGGCATTTCCAACATGTGAAAATATCTCTATCGATTACAGCATTCTGGAAAAAGCAGAGAATCTTTATGTGCAGCAGGCTACGTTTTCTTGGTCCGATTTAGGCACTTGGAGCGCACTTTGGGAAAAAGCCGAGAAATTACCTGATGATAATGTTTCATTCGCATCAAAAACAGGCTTTTATGAAAGTTCAAATAATCTTATCCATACCAGTACAATAAAACAAGTAGTGGTACAGGGTCTACAAGATTACATCGTTGTTGAATCAAATGGGACATTGCTGATCTGCAGCAAAAAAGAAGAACAGCGAATAAAACAATTCCTGAAAGACACAGAGGAATAATATTCTTTTTATTCTAGAAAATGGTCGAGAACAATTTTATCCCGGGTATTCGGAACTACAGATTAGGACAAGGATTTACTTTATTTTGGACATTTCTAATTTTTGTGTTGTGCCTGATGCCTGCAACTGATTTACCCAAAGCAGAAGGTATTCCCAACCTGGATAAAATTGTTCACTTCACTTTATATTTCGTATTAACTCTTTCAGCCTTCACGACACTTAAACTAATGAAGACCAGAATCAATACAATATTGATTCTTTCAGGCTTCTTTTCACTCGGTCTTCTTATTGAGATTTTACAGTTTATTCTACCATTCAATCGCTCATTTTCAGTCTATGACCTCATAGCCAATTCCATTGGTTTTATTTCCGGTTGGATTGTTTATCGATACTTTATAGCAAATAAGATCGTTTAGTCATTTCTTAATAACTATTATGTAATTAGATGCATGCCTGTTGGATGAGTTCAATTAACTGCATTATTAACTCCGTTTAAAGTTAATTTATGCGTGCATAAAACAGGACCTCTTCCTCGCATCATACATTGCGATTATAAAACTAATTCTACACTCTATTTATTTAAAATTATAAGTCATGTATAAAGAACGTGAAATTGTCCTTGCTAAACTCAGCATTGCGATACAAGTTATTCTAACAATATTGTGTTTTCTTGCAATTGGACTTTTTACAGATGGCAATGAAATAGGTTACCTAAGTCTAACTCGAGAGCTAAAAAATGCCATTGTAATTATCTCGTTACTTTGGTATATCATTCTGGATATCTATGGGATGGGGTCAATAGCCAGAACCGCTGGATCCCGATCAATTCTGAAAGGATATATCAAATCGGTAATCACTGCCGTGTGCTTTCTATTCGCCATAAATATTATTCTTCGGTATGACGTACTTAGCATTCCCGAAATTTTATACTTCGGCATACTTGACCTCTTTATTCTTACCGGCTACAATAATTTTGTATTCTTCGTAATGAGATACCTACGTCGTCGGGGTTTCAACTCAAAACAAATAATGATAATTGCAGATAGCGAATGTATCCCTAATATTGAGGAAATAATTAATACGAAAGATTGGGGCTTCCAGATATGGGGTATTATGACCGATTGCGAAGAAATTAAGCACAAATATGCCGTCGACTATAATATAATCTCAATGCGATCCAATATAAAACCTCTAATCGACGCTAATCCTATTGACGACGTAATTTACTGTCGCTCGGGAATAAACCAAGCTGAAATTAAGACCTTTTTAGATGATTGCTCGGAGATTGGTGTAGGATTTCACTACCAAACTAAGTTAGATCCAGCGATGCAAGAAAAAAATTCGCGCCCCGTTCTTTCCAAAATAAGTCAACTCCCTTTCATCTCACACAAGAACTCACCCGATAACTACTTGGAACTGAAACTTAAGTCGATATTTGACTTTTTCTTTAGCTTAGGCGTAATCGTATTGACATTCCCTGTCCAATTAGCCATTGCAATAGCAATCAAAATTGACGATGGAGGGCCAATCTTTTTCAAACAAGAACGATCGGGGCTGAATGGACGACGTTTTTACTGTTTTAAGTTTCGGACAATGGTGGTAAACGCGGAAGAGTTAAAAGCTCAATTAGCGGGACAAAACGAACAAGAAGGGCCAGTCTTTAAGATTAAATCGGATCCTCGTGTTACGAGAATTGGTCGTATTCTAAGAAAAACATCTCTCGATGAAATTCCTCAATTTCTGAATGTTATTCGAGGAGATATGTCTGTTGTTGGTCCACGACCGCCTCTCCCCTCTGAAGTCGAAAAATATGAAAGATGGCAAATTCGTCGTCTCAGTATGAAACCAGGTTTAACCTGTACATGGCAAGTATCAGGAAGAAATAATATTCCATTCACCCAATGGATGAAACTTGATTTAGAATATATCGACAATTGGTCATTTAAAAAAGATATCGAATTAATATTCAGAACCGTAAGAGTTGTTCTTATTGGCGATGGCAGCTAAATCAACTATTCGAATATTGAAATTTTTAAATCGGACTTCTTAAACTACGTGCAAGAAATGCCCGAAGGTATTAACCTTCGGGCATTTCTTGTTTAAATACTTCTCACAAAGAAACACGATCCCAATAGTGCAACACTTGACTGTACAGTACAGTTAAGCTTTAAATGCATTTTTTCATGCGATAATTACCGGTTGCCGGTAAGCCACCCCAAAACAAAGGCTCTGCCTGTTTTTGACCACCTAGTCCGGGTACCAAGGTTTAGACTTTACCAGCAATGTCAGAGCGACTAGGTTACCTAGATCAAACAACGAAAGGGTAAAGTTTAAATAGCGGCAATCAAAGAGAAAGCTGAAAAGGATACCTTCCCGAATGGCCTTGCTGATTCCAAGGTATCTTGACAAACCCGGCAACTGCTATGGAAAAGAGAACGAAGATCGACTGGACTGTGAGTTGAGTTGAGTTGAGTAGGGAGCTTGGAGCGACCTTTGGGCAATTAGCCCTCCGGATCCCGGAAGATAGCTTTTGGCGTGATCCTGTGTCTGTGGGTGTGGGGTTTTAGATGGAAGCCTCGGTTTTTCGAGCATAAAAAAAGCCCGTTGCTCTGGAGAACAACGGGCTTGAAAAGAGGGCGACGACCTACTCTCCCACATAAATGCAGTACCATCGGCGCTGGCGGGCTTAACTTCTCTGTTCGGAATGGGAA
>NZ_WKLH01000007.1 GCF_010882175.1 Mangrovibacterium lignilyticum
GCATACAATGAGTGATTTTGATTCGTATTCTGAAAATGAGATTTTTATTCTGTCTGACGTAGATGGCGAAATCTTCATCCGTGAATTGGCAAATCCATCTTTGCCCAATGATGCTCTCTTGAGTGCAAAGGCAAACTACGACGAGTATGTTAGGTCTCTTTTGTAAGAAAAGAATGAGGCTGAGGTTCCTACTATCCCACAGTAGTTTTTGTGCTACGACGCTTAATTTCTCTGATTGTTTGTTCGGCTGATAGAGCCCTTTTTTGATCGCTCATAACAATTTATTTCTTTAAAGTTAATGAATTAAGCACTCATTAATTTCTTAGATAAATTGTCCCAATTCAGTTGAAGATATACATAAAATAGCCTTTAAAGGTATGCGTTCCCATGGCGGTCATAATTTCGATGAAAGAAACCCAAATTAATACGCAAAAGACAAGCAACTTCATGTTTACAAGTTAATACTTGAAGATGCTGTATTCAAGTATTTTGCATTGGTAGTCTGTTGTTTATTAGGGAATTAATTAAAGTTCGAGTTTCTTGACCTTTTAGTGAGACTCTTCTTTTTTGCAATATTTATTGGCGTCCTCATCTTGAACTGTTCAGGGTGGGGTGGCCTTATTGTGGCTGTTTGCTGGGAGCAATTCACCATTTCGTGTTCTCTTCTTGCGATTTGACAGCGATTCGTTGCCGATAGATGTAACGTTGATTCTTAACCGCATTTTTCTGATTTCAGCTGATTGAACGTTCGCAAAAACCATACGCAAGGTGCAACCTCAAAATTTGCACTGTTACACGATTGTAAGGATTTTCCCGGCATATACTCATCCCTCTCAATGCACTCCGTTACTCCAGTTGCTCCTTGCAATTGCATTTTGTGGTTGCTATACCAGCATATCATTTTTTTAACTTAAAATTCAATCATTATGAAAACGTTTAAGAAAAATTACATCGGTAAAGGAACTCAAGTTGAAAACTTCGACATCGTACGAATTTCGGTGAAGAAATCGGAGTTGGAAAAGTGCTCACACGAGTACGAAGGTGAAACTTACGTGACCTTCGAGGTTGCCCGGATGCAACAACCAGACAAATACGGTAAGACCCACACCTGTTACTACCAGTCCAGAGAAGAGGAACCGGATACTCCTAAAGAAACCTCCTCAAAAGGAAAACCCAAAAAGGAAAAAGCTTCCTGATAGAAAAGCCCGAAAGGGCTTTTTTTATTGAAAGTTGATAGAGGAGTAATAATAGGAATTCTACGTCGTTTACTAAATTGACAAGGATCAAATGGTAATCAGCCTGTTGTGAGACGTAATCGTCCATGGCAGGCTGCTTTGCTAATATGTAGAATAGCGGAAATGATTAACTAACTCAATTAAATTTCGCCCCTCCAATAATATTCCGATGTATAAGTCGTTCATGCTTTTGTTAAAAAACCGGTTGTCGATAAGCGAGTTTGTGCGGTTTTTTATTTCAAAAGCTGCATTCTACTTCATTATTTATCCTTTGTAATCGCTCGGTTTACAGTCGAATTGTTTTTTGAAACAAGTGGCGAAATAGGCTGGAGATGAGAAACCGATCATATCTGCTATTTCAGAGATTGTATAATCTCCGGTTAATAATAATTCGGCAGATCGGTTTAATTTATATTGATTAAAAAATGTGTTGGGTTTTTCTCCGGTTAGCGCTTTCATTTTGTGATAGAACTTCGTTCTACTCATATTCATTTTTTCCGCGATAACTGTGATATTGATTTCCTGGTTAGAGAGCTCATTTTCCAGTAGCTCATAAAGTTGACTCATAAATGCTTTGTCCCTTGGCGAAAGTATGTTTTCTTCTACCATGTTGGTGTCTGTTCTGCTGGTCAAAATTTGAGAAAGCAGCTTTTGGTTTTTTAACTGTGACTTCACCATCGCCTGGATGTATTCCGGTTCAAATGGTTTGGTAACATAGGCATTGGCCCCGGTTTCCAATCCTTCTATTTGTTCTTCCAGTAAGGTTTTCGCGGTAAGCAGAATAACCGGAATATGACAATAATTGATGTTAGCCTTGATTTCCCGGCAAAGCTCGTAGCCGGTCATACCCGGCATCAGTACATCGCTGATGATTAAGCTGGGTGAAATTTTATCGATGTTTTTCAGTGCACTTTCCCCATCATATTTGGTGAATACGTTATAATCTCTTCGTAGTAAGTTTTTAAGGAAGTAGGCAATCTCAACGTCATCATCAACGACGAGGATCGTGTCTTTGTCTTGACTGAACTGCTCATTATCAGGATTAAAGGTAGTGACTGCTTTTATATTCTCATTTTCATTGTCCTTTTGTGTATCAGTTGCTTCTGCTACCTCCGAGGCTGCGTAGGCATTTTTTGCGGTGGGAATAACAAAGCTAAATGTACTTCCTCCCTCTGTATTGTTAGATGCCTTGATTTCTCCATGGTGCAGGTTTAGCAGGCGTTTGGTGAAATACAAACCAATGCCTGTTCCCCAATTAATCGTTGCATTTTTTTGATCGTCAATTTGGTAATAACGCTGAAAAACTGACTCCAACTTATCTTCGGGGATTCCAATTCCGGTATCTTTGACCTCAACCAGTGCATAATAGTTTTCATAATTGGGATCCAGGTTTGGAAAATGTGATATTGCAGACTCCGCGGAAATTATATTCACGGAGACGGAAATTTCCCCATTTTCGTGGGTGAATTTCAGTGCGTTGGATAAGAGATTGGCAAGAACCTTTTCTAATTTATCGATATCAATAAACATGAAAAAGGATTCCTCCAAACCGGAATAATTCAGCTTAATCTGCTTTTCTTTTGCCGGAAGCTCAAAAATCTCCAGCGTATTTTTAACCTGGTAGGTTAGGTCGGCCCGCGTAACTTTTAATTTCAATGCATCGGCTTCGAGCTTGCTTAAATCCATTAACTGATTGACCAGACGAAGCATCCGCTTAATACTTCTTTGCACTAATTCTACCATGGATTTTTCTTCCGGGCGGAGACTGGAGCTCTTCGATAAGAGATTTACCGGCGCTTTTATAACTGATAACGGTGTCCTGAATTCATGCGAAATATTGGAGAAGAAACTCATATTCATTTGATTAATGAATGCCTCGTGTTCTTTTTCCTTTTTGGCAATGAGTGCGTTTGTTCTGTTAATGCGATTTTTTTCTTTTAGCTTGTAGATGTAGTAAACTATAAGAAGAACGATGAAACCATAAATGAACAAAGCCCCGATACTAAACCATGGTGGTCTGGAAATGATTAATCGTAAAGAAGTTTCAGATTCTGAAGAGGTATAATCGTTACTGGTTATCTTTAATTTAAAGTTATAGGTTCCTGGCTTTAGGTTTGAAAAATGGGCAACCCGGTTATTTTTGGCATCAATCCAGTCGGCATTGTATCCCTCGAGTTTATAGTAAAAACGGAGTCTCGAGTATTCACTTATATCCAATGCTGTATAGTGAATACTAATATTGTTTTCATTATGCTTTAGGCTTATTGACTTAGAAGCTTTGTTGTTGCTTGCGGTTTTGTAATAGTATTCGTTATTAATTTTTAAATCTTCAATAAGAAGCGAAATCTTTCGGTTGATGGAAATAGAAGATGGCTGGAAAATAGTAAAGCCATGTGTCCCCCCAAATATCAAAGATTTATCGGGTAGCATGGCCGAGCATTTTATATTGAACTGGTTCCCTCCTAATCCGTCGTAGCTGTAATAAGTGAATTGTTTGTTCGTGGCAGGGATGTAATGACTAAGACCATATGATGTTCCTACCCATAATTCATGTTTGTCATCCTCAATGATACTTGTGGCATTTCTGATCGGTGTTTTTTCTATCGTGTTGCTTCGTGGTACATACTTTAGCAAAGGACCATTCATTTGGCCGATCCAAATGTTTTGCTGGGAATCTTCGTAGAGCGTTGTTGGTTCAAATCTTGTCGTTTCGATCAAATTGTCCAGTGAGTAAATTTTGTTATTATTTTTTGGATCGATGATTTTAATCGGCTGGTTTGTTGCCGCTACCATAATTGTCCCGTCGCTTAATGCCAGGATTGAACTATTACTTTCGATATTGCGATCAAAAACCGGGAGCACAATAAGATCCACGGAAGTATTTTCAAACATGTATACACTCTCGCTTTCCGAACACACCCATACATTATGGCTATCATCGATGGTTAATTGGCAAAGCATTTTAGTAATTCCTCCAAAGTGAGTTTTTGTTCGAATTAATTGATCATTCCTGTTAATGCAATGAAGAAATTTACCGGGAGTTATCATCCATACGTTTTGATTGTCGATAACCAGGTCCCTGATCTTATCCTGAAAAAAAGGATCTTCTTTGAAAAATGTAGAGAGATCAACTCTTGAATCTATCTTCTTTGTAATTAGATTATAATTGAACAGCTCATCGCCATAGGTGCTAAACCAAATACTTTTGGAGCCATCAAGGGCTAATGTTTTTACAGAATTTCCTTTTACAATGGATTGTAAGTGCCGGTCATAATTAAACTGGTTTTTGTATTTATAGATGATATAATGGCCCTTTTCATGTGATCCAATCCACAGGTTATCGTTTGTATCCAAAAATAAAGTCGTAATGTTACAATCAGGTACCTCAAACGGGAATTCATAATCATTTTGAAAAAGTATTCGGTTGTTTTCTTTGTCGAAAAGAAACAGACCATTTTTGTGCGTGATAAACAATAGTTGTGTTTCCGAATATTCAAATACTTCCGTCACAAGGGCTTTGGACAATACCGGGTGCTTTAAAATTGTCTCAGGAACGGCCAGCTCTTCCATTGACCTTGTATCGAATCGTTTTAGTCCACCAGTTCCGTGCATGGTCCAGAGATCGCCGCCCTTTAAAAGACTGCTGTAGATTAAATAGGGAATTTTTTCAGGTTTAAATGTTTTTAAAAGTTTATATTCGGGTTCATTGTAGCATTTAATGTTGAACCGGGATACTAGCCAAATTCGATTATACCCATCCGCAAAACACCTGTTTTGAGTTGAATATTCATCGAAATCAATCAGATGGTAAAATGTGTTTTGAACACTGTCATATTTGTAAATAGCATTTCCTAAGTTGGCATAAACAGTTCCCCGTGGGGACTCCAGAATTTGAAATACCGTTTTAAAGTTATTATCGATAATTGTGTTATTGAATTGCTCTTTTTCGCGATCGTAAATGCAGATCCCTTCTTTTGTCCCAACCCAAAGCTTGTTTTCGTGATCGATCAATAGACTCTGGATGCTGTTATTGCATATGGAGTGTTGGTTCCCCTCGTTATAGAAGTATTGATAATACTCGTAACTGTTATACCTGTTTAATCCCCTGTCGGTACCAAGCCAGATATACCCGTTAGCATCCTGTGCCATACAATTGATCTGTTGATTTGAGATTTCATTGGATATTTGAAACAAATCACTCCTAATAGGTAGCTTATGTTTACTACTGCCGTTCGTACAAGATATTGAAACGACGAAAAAAGCCAGGTAGGTCAATACGATTTTAGTGATATTGCAGGTCCGCATAGTCAGGTTTGTTGCTTCGTCAAATTTAAATGATTTTAACTCGAATTTTAAGTCTACGTAACCAAAACGTTGAATTAGAACAATTTTAAAGAAAAATGAACAAATCTGAAGGTTATGTGATCAAAAATGAAGGTGTTCCACCTGCATTCGAAAGTCTCCCGGATGTCAGCAGTGTAGATTTGTAATCAGAACTTTTGTTCTACCGCTAGATCAAGATTTAAAACTTAAACTGAATTGAAATGAAAAGACAAAAAATCTACACAAGTATTTTATTATGCTTTTGTCTGTTTTCAGTGTTTAATGTCTCAGCCCAGAAAGCTGATACTGAAAAAGCGAAAGCAGATTCTATTGCCACTACTGACTCTAAAAAGGAGGAAAAAGGTCGAAATGTTATGCTGAATGCAGCTTCTAACAGTGGCCCAAGAGAAATTAATATTGGATTACCAGGTTTAGCAACTGGAATGGCAATACGCGAAAACGGGGTCCCGGTGTCATGGACCTGGCCCGAAATGCCTATATATTGTTGGAGGTCCGGAGTTGGAAATGGTAAAGTACGTTTACTTAGTATTGCAGAAAGGGCGTTGACAATCGGACAATTTGGCTATGCTGTAAGCGCAGATTCCAGGATCGGTGGAGATCAATTAGATATTAGAGGTTCTGTGTCCGGTGGTAGTTTCGGTTGGTTACAAACTGATTTGGCTGTTTCGGCTCCGATTGCCAAAAATTGGTCTTTTGTTGCAGGGGTGTTTTCTGATACTGATCCGGGATCGACAAAATTGGCATTTGCGAAAGCAAGCAATTCAGCGGAGGTATACAGATTGGGATTGACAAAGAGATTTAATAACAACAAAGGTAAAATTAGTTTCTTGTATAAAAGATCAAAGGCCCATTGGTTATCTGAAATGGCTGTTTCAAGATTTAAAGGTAACGGAGAAGTTGAAGAAATTGATGGCTTAAGAATGGGGCGGGACTCTTATACTCTGAATACCGGAAGAATCAGATTGCTAGATGCAAAATCAGGTGAGTATTATTTTACAAATTTTGGAAGTCATGATGATGAAAATACATCCAGTGCATTCTATGTATTTGGAGACCTTAATTTGAAGAATAATTGGAAATTGGATTATACGTTGAATTATCGTCGTTCAGTGACTGCCACTTCTTTTGTGGCGTATACAGGAGTTAAAAATACTACCTCTGCCGTAACTTACATGGATGGTTCTGCTTATGAAGGAGAAAAATATCAGATTGTGTTGGCACAAAATGATAATAATACACCGCAAACGAGTTTTCAGGGAAGGTTTGAGCTAAGTAAACAAGGAACAAACCATGCCCCCAGAATTGGATTAATGAGTAATTATTACAAAAGAGATAAATATGTGGCTAACAGGTCGTTTTTTGCACAGGAAATTGCAGCTCAACCTCGCCAGTTATTAATCAACGGGCAATCTGATGAATACGGATTTTGGGGGTACAATGCTATTGCCGAGTATAATGATGGGTATGAACATCAAACAACGCTATATTTTATCGATGATTTTAAAGTTACACCCAATTTGAATGTAAGTTACGGTGCAAATGTGAGGTACCAGAAAATTAATGGAAATCATGCAACAAACAGGGGGCTAAACTGGACATTAGCCAATGCCGATATTGCGGATTTTGATTACGACTTTTTTAATTATACTGCAAATATTGATGCATCATACAACATAACCAAGTATGCCGGTTTGACTGGTCAGTTTTTGTATAATACAGAAAATGGACAATTAAAGGATTTTTCGCTTGCACAACTACCAAGAATAGACACCAAAGTCAAAACGCCATTCTTTAAAATAGGGGTATTTGTTAATCATCCAAAAATCAGCTTAGTATCAGCATATACTCGTGTCGTTAAGAATAACTTCAATAAGAATTTGAACCTGACAAATCCATTGGATCGGAATCAAACTGAATCACAAAAGGTTTTTTATGATATCAAAACAAGTGCCTGGGTTAATGATATTATTGCAAAACCATTTAAAGGATTTAATGTGCACTATAATTTAACAATCCAAAACCCTATTTACGATAACTTTGAGTTTACTGCATTTGGTAAGGATTATGACTATAGTGGAAATAATGTAACGCAAATTTCAAAAGTGTTAATGGAAATTGACCCTAGTTATACATTCGCAAAAAATAAGGTGACTGTTTGGGCAAGTGCCAGATATTTTAGTAAACAATATGCCAGCATTACAAACGCACTGTTCTTTAAAGGATGGTGGGAAACATTTGGTGGAGTAAACTACAGAATGAATAAGAATGTGGCATTGGATGTTAAGGTTGTTAACCTGCTTAACCAACGTGGTGTTAAAAACGAAATTTCTGGATCTGAATTAGATACCGATGAGTCTTACTATGTTGGAAACTATATCGTTAGTAGTTTTATCCGACCATTTACAGTTGAAGCAAGTTTGAAATTCAATTTTTAACTGTATTAATCTGAGTTTCTCTAAATCTCACAATGGGTTTCGGAAGCTTTCAATCGATAACCTGAATTAGAGGTTCACCGTCAGACATAATTTTAAAAAATATCGAGACAAAAATGATGAGTGCCATATATGGGTATTTAATTGAAGTAATATGTGTAATTGCCAATAAGTTATAAATCTAAATCTGTTAAAAATGAAAAATTTGAAATTTAAAATCTCAAGGGTTGCGTTAATACCTATACTATCAAGTTTCTTGTTACTGTTTTCCTGTCAAAGTAAAGGGGGCGAACATAAATCAGAGGAGCCGTCAAAACGGCCTAATATCCTTTTCATAATATCTGATGACCATGCTTACCAGGCAATCAGTGCCTACGGTGGCCGGTTGGCCGAAGTTGCACCGACACCAAACATTGATAGAATTGCCAACGATGGGGTACGTTTTAATCATTGCCTGGTAACCAATTCAATTTGTGGCCCATCGAGAGCGGCTATTTTTACAGGAAAGTACAGCCATAAAAATGGATTTATCGACAATACTTTCGGTTCTAAATTTGATTTTAATCAGCAAACTTTTGGGGAATTGCTTCAACAAGCCGGTTATAATACGGGAGTACTAGGTAAACTACATTTAGGACAAACTCCTACAAAAGGTTTTGACTATGTTGATATACTTCCGGGACAAGGTTCTTACTATAATCCTATGTTCATTAATAAAAAAGGTCAGTATACCCTGGAAGGTTATGCAACAGAAATCATTACGGATAAAGCGATCAGCTTTATGGATTCGGTTAAAAATGATGACAAACCTTTTATGTTATTTCTGGGGCATAAGTCACCTCACCGTCCTTGGCAACCAGGGCCTAATGAATTAGGAATGTATGAAAATGTAACTATCCCAGAACCAGCAACTTTATTTGATGATTATTCTGGAAACAGAGAAGTTGCCGGAATGAATTACATGAGTATCTCAGACGCCATGAAGATGGAACAGGACTGTAAAATTACAGATAAACCACAAGCTGGTTTTAACAAAGAGCAACAAACTGCTTGGGATGAAGTATATGGTCCTATTAATGAGGAGTTTAAGAAAGATAATCCACAGGGCGATGATTTAACCAGATTCAAATATCAAAGATATATGAGAGACTATTTGGCATGTATTGCAGGAGTTGATAAAGGAGTTGGTAAAGTGTTAGATTATTTAAAAGAGTCAGGATTAGATAAAAATACAATTGTAATTTATACTTCTGATCAGGGATTTTATTTAGGAGAACATGGTTGGTTTGATAAAAGATGGATGTATAAAGAGTCTTTACGAACACCTTTATTAGTTAAGTGGGATGGTGTTGTTAAGCCAGGAACTGTCGATGATAAAGATTTGGTTTCAAACCTGGATTTTGCGGAAACGTTCTTAGATCTGGCCGGAGCACCAGTGCCTTCAGATATGCAAGGAGCAAGTCTTGTACCTATTTTGGAAGGTCATACACCTGAAGATTGGAGAACAGCGCACTACTATCATTATTACGAGCATCCCTCAGAGCACGATGTTAGACGTCACTATGGTATCACCACCGCTAAATATAAGTTGATCCATTTCTACTACGACCTGGATAAATGGGAACTGTACGATCTGGAAAAAGATCCAAATGAAATGAAAAACATTTATGGAGATCCGGCTTACGCCGACGTTCAAGCTGACCTTTATAAACAGTTGGAAGCGTTAAGAGTAAAGTATGAAGACAATGATTCATTGAATGAGAAATTTATTGAAGAATACAAAGAGAAAGTTAAAACGAATCCACTTGTTGAGTACTGGAAACTTCCTCAAGATGAGATGATGAGATTGTACAAGGAGTATTTGAAGACTCAGAAGTAATGAATTTCAAATTGAGAAGTAAGATTTATAAGAGTTAATGAAATCGACGATAAAATGACCAATGATTTTGTTCTCCGATTTTGTTAAGGGCAAGTAAATCAAAAAGAAGCAAATAGTTTTTTTCATAAGAATTGGTGATTGAACTTGTGCTGGTGGGAAGTAATAAGGTGAAGCTTCCCCCGGCATAAGCTACCAATTTTATGAAAAAAGAAGTAATCAATAGAAAACCATAGCATGAAACAAACATTTAAACAATTAAGCAACAATATATCTATACCAATTTTATTGATGTTGGTACTTAGCTTATTTTCTTGTTCTACTACCAAACAAGGTCAGGAAGATAAAAAAGTCGAGAAGATCATATCAAAGATGACTTTAAAACAAAAGGCGGAATTATTAATCGGGACCGGCTTTGATATGAAACTTCCCGATTCGATAGCCGCGCAGTATGGATTTCTTTCAGCAGAATACGGAGATTCGGACTACGATAAAATGGTAGAACATGTAAGAACTTATTTACCGGGTGCAGCTGGTTTTACGGCTGAATTCCCTTCTCTTGGAATTACTTCACAGGTTTTGTCTGATGGTCCGGCCGGATTACGGATTAAGCCTAAACGTGAAAACGATTCAAACACCTATTATTGCACGGCTTTCCCGATTGCAACGGTATTAGCGTCCAGCTGGGATACCGACCTGGTTTATAAAGTCGGAAAAGCAATGGGAAATGAAGTGCTGGAATACGGCTCAGATGTGCTGCTTGCTCCAGGCATGAATATTCAACGTGATCCGCTTTGTGGACGTAATTTTGAGTACTATTCAGAAGATCCCTTAGTGACAGGGAAAATTGCTGCTGCTATGGTCAATGGGATACAGTCAAACGGTGTCGGAACATCAGTAAAACATTTCGTAGCTAATAACCAGGAAACAAATCGTTTGTCAGTAAATACGATTGTAAGTGAAAGAGCCTTGCGGGAAATCTATCTTAAAGGTTTTGAAATTGCAGTCAAGGAAGCGCAACCCTGGACCGTGATGTCATCCTATAACATGTTAAATGGAGTTTATACCTCAGAGTGTGAAGATCTTTTAACAAAGATTTTGCGTAACGATTGGGGCTTTGAAGGCTACGTCATGACCGACTGGGGTGGCGGAAGTGACGTGGTGGCTCAAATGAAAGCCGGAAATGATTTGATTATGCCTGGAATCGGAGATCAGATTAAAAAACTGATCAATTCGGTGAAAGAAGGTACGTTGGACGAAGCCGTTTTAGACCGGAACTTGTCGCGAATCCTGACAATCATGATGAAAACACCGGGTTACAAAGGCATTAAGGCGACCAATAATCCTGACCTAAAAGCCCATGCACAAGTGACACGCCAAGCTGCAAGCGATGGAATGGTTCTGCTGGAAAATAAAGCACAGGCATTGCCAATTGCTATGTATGTGAAGAAAATTGCGGCCTTTGGAAATACATCGTATGAATTTATAGCCGGAGGAACGGGTAGTGGTGACGTGAATGAAGCGTATACTGTGTCGTTAACCGAAGGATTGGACAATGGTGGTTTTGAAACAGATGCTCAACTGGAGACCGTTTATAAAAAGTATATCAAAGAAGAACGGGCTAAAGCCAAGAAGTCTGACAACTGGATTACTTCAATACTGGGCGCTAAACTGCCTGTTGACGAGATGAAAGTTTCGCAAACCTTAGCCCGGAAGATGGCAATAGAGAATGATTGTGCTTTAATTACCATTGGAAGAAATTCTGGTGAAGGCGGAGATCGGAAAGCCATTCCCGGAGATTTCTATTTGACGGATATTGAGAAAGACTTAATTGAGGAAGTTTCTAAAGCTTTCCATGCAGAAGGTAAAAAGGCCATAGTGATTTTGAATATTGGAGGTGTGATTGAAACAGCAAGTTGGAAAGATATTCCGGATGCGGTATTACTAGCCTGGCAACCTGGTCAGGAGGGTGGAAATTCCGTTGTTGATGTTTTATCCGGTAAGGTAAATCCATCTGGAAAATTGGCCGTTTCATTTCCAATTTCATATGATGATGCCCCAACAGCAAAAACCTTTCCGGGCGTAGCGGTTGAATCAGATGAGGTAGATGATGCTGCAGACCTTTCCGGATTCTCGTTTTCGAAACGTGTTCCATGGGAAGTTGTGTACCAAGAGGATATTTATGTCGGTTACCGTTACTACAATACCTTCAGAGTACCTGTATCCTACGAATTTGGTTATGGTCTGTCTTACACGGATTTTGAATACAGTAACCTGAAACTAGTTTCGAATCAGTTTGATGGAAAACTGACAGCTTCTGTTGAAATTACCAACAAAGGAGCTATGGCCGGTCGGGAAGTCGTTCAGGTTTACGCCAGTGCTCCTTCCGGAAAGATTGATAAGCCGGAGGAAGAGTTAGTGGCTTTTGGAAAAACAAAGCTCCTCCTACCAGGTGAAAAAGAAGTGTTGACTTTTGAAATCACCACAAAAGATTTGGCTTCATTTGCTGAGGATAGATCTTCTTGGGTTGCTGAAGCCGGGACATACACATTGAAAATAGGGGCGTCGTCCAAACGCATAAAGAAAGAAGCCACATTTGAACTGTCGAACGAGTTTATTGCCAGTACTGTTTCAAAGGCATTAACTCCTGATCGAAATATTGAAAAATTTAAGCCTAAATCAAATTAATACCGATGTTTTAAGGGCGATAGGGAACTTCCTACGATTCCTAATCGTTTAGGTAGTTCCCTGACCCCATTTTCCCTTGAATGATAAGATTGAATTTCTGAAATTTACACTGTCTTTTTCTATTAAATATTAAAATGTAAAAAGTAATGGACAAGTTAAAAAAGATAGTTGGGCTATGCTTGGTCGTTATCATCATCGCGTCATGCAATACAAAGTCAAAAAGTAAATTGGAGCAGCCTGGTGTTGTGTCCGAGTCCATGCAGAAAGAAAACATACAATTTGACAAAGCAAAGATCTTTCAAGCTGCACTTGATGGAAATATTCAAGTTGTGCAGGACGCTTTGGAGAATGGGTTTGATCCCAATACAGTGGATGAAAATACAAGAACAGCTTTAATGCTGGCTGCATACAATGGACATACTGCGATTGTGCAACTGTTGATTGATCGGGAAGCAGACGTAAATTTTGCGGACGAGATTCAAAGAACAGCGTTGATGTATGCTTCAAGCGGCCCTTTTGTAAATACCGTTTTAGCTTTGTTACATGCCGGAGCAAAACCCAATCTGACAGAGAAAGAACAAAATTGGACTGCGGCTATGATGGCTGCTGCTGAAGGTCAGCTGGAAGTTTTGAAAACACTTGTTGCTTTTGGAGCCGATCTTAGTCTGGTTGATGTTGACGGAGAATCATCATTGGATTTTGCCGACTCTAAAGGGTATTCAGATGTTTCTGAGTATATTAAAAATCAAATAGGAAGATAGGAAGCTTGCAAATAGGTAAAGTTCAATTAGACTCTCTTTGCCTAAGAGTCCTAAATTGTGCCCGATAGGCGATCTGTACCAATGAAGATAGTTTGCTTCGCAGTCCATAGTAAGCTGCTTTACTTTAAGATGAATTGAGGTAGATTTTGGTTTATGTGAGTAGCCTCAATCTACTAATAACAAAATGGCTGAGTGGCTTTTTGAAACTGAAGCATATTTGGGGTACTGGCTATAAAATTCTTAAGCGATCGTTCGGTTGTAGTCGTTTGGTCAATGTCAATGAATAAGGTGAAGGCATTCAAAATATGCCTTCACCTTACTTGTTTTTAGTCTGCCTTTTTCCGTTCAAAAAGCTAGACTCGATCACAATGGCTCCATCTCTAAGACTCGCAAATATGCCGCTTGTAGCCGCGATAGTGGGTTTTCCTCAGTTGATTGGATGGAAACTTTTCCATTTGAAAACAGTCATACATCAGTCGATGAAAATAAGAGGACGTTGGCAAGGACACTTGGTGATTTCTACTTCATATCGGAGTGATCTTTGAAGTTTGTTTAAGCTATGCTGATTATCTAATTAGTCCCCATGAATGTTAGATGATTTGCGTCTTTCTGGTTAGAAAGGTAATAGATCTAAATTCCAGATTTATCAGGTTCATTTTTGTCGAACTTATTCCTGACTTGAAATGAATATAAAACCTCCTTCTACATGAATATTATCAATTTTTTAATACTGGAGTAGGGGAAGTTTATTTCTCAGCCGTCTAAATAATTGAATTGTTGAGATAGAACTCAATGAATTGACAAGAAAAAGCGTCGACAATGTATAATGAAAGTAATCTACTGGAATCTTTGGCTAAAGGCGATAGACAGGCCTACAACTTGCTTTATTTAATGTATGCACCGAAAGTAGAAGTTTTTGTCGAGAAGTTAGTGAAGAACAAAGAAACAGCTGAGGATATTACCCATAATGTTTTTCTTCAGGTGTGGGAGAAAAAGGACATTATATCAAAGGTTAATTCATTTAATCAGTATGTTTTTAAGATGGCTAGGAATTCAGTATTTGACTTATTCGATCATAATTTAATAAAAAGGAGGTATAAGAAGGCAATTGAGAGTAAAGGAAGTTTGGCAGTTCTAAGAACGGAGTCTGAAGAGGAGATCCATACAAAAGATCTGTCGATGTTAATTGATTTGACTATTAACCGAATGCCTCCGAAAAGGAAGATTGTGTTTTTGATGAGCCGCAAAGAAGGTTTATCGCACAAAGAAATAGCCGAAAAACTAAACATAAGTACAAAAACAGTCGAAAATCATTTAGCCCAAGCACGAGAAGAGATTCGTAGAGTTATATCCTGAATCGTTTGATTCCGAAGATTGAAGTTTGTTGTCTAGTATCAATTTTAGGGCGGTTTACGAAATTTGGATAAGAAGAAAATATATCAGAAATGGCAGAAGAGAAAATAATAGAGAATATTGTGAATGAGTTTCTGGATCACGAATACCCAAAGGAGATTCAACTTGAATTTCAGGAGTGGATTTTGAATTCTCAAAACAGAAAGGAGAAGGATGAAGCTCTGATGAAATATGCGGCAGGTTTAAGACCGGAGTTTGACCATCAGATATTTAGCCAAAAGTTGGAAAAGGTAAACGCGACTATTGACAAGAAAAAAAATCGAGATAACAAACGCTTATTTATTTGGTTTTCAAACATTGCCGCTGCGTGCATGTTGTTGGTTGTCACCACTTACTTCCTAACTGTTAAATATGCTACAGTAGCAAACAATCAAGTTTTTATAACCTCTTCTCATTCCAAAGGTGAGTTTCAGTTGCCGGATGGATCAAAAGTAATATTGAATGCATCCAGTCGTTTGGAGGTGCCAGCTGATTTTAGTGATAAGAATAGACACGTACAGCTTGATGGTGAAGGATATTTCAATATCAAAAAAGATCCTGATCATGCGTTTATGATTGCTTCAGAGCGTGTTGATATTAGAGTGTTAGGGACAATTTTTAACGTGAAATCCTATTCGTCGCGTGAATATGCTGAGGTGGTTTTAGAGCGTGGACTGGTTGAAATTACAGGGAAAAGTATATCCAAGCCAATCAGAATGGTACCTGGAGAAAGGTTAGTCGTCGATAAATCAGTTGAGCTAGACGAAGTTTTTGTTGACAATTATACCAGCTGGACTGGTAAACAATTGCTCATTGATAATCTGCCTCTAAAAGATATTCTTATAAACCTTGAGCACTGGTATAACGTGGAATTCGAAGCAACAGGCAAATTTGATCCGAGTCCCCGCCTAACATTTATGGTACATAATGAAAGCCTGGATAAAGTATTAGAGCAGATTGCCATGCTAACTCCATTTAAGTACAAGGTTTCTGACAATGTTGTTTACTATTATTCAGAATAGAAAATCTAAATGTAGAAAAATCCAAATTATACGCCTATGAGCACAGTCTTTATAAGTCATTAACCTAACCATTCCATTTGAATAATTTAATAGTATTTAAACTATGAAGCTAAAACCTAATTTAATCTTTATGAAAAAAAACGTTTCATTCGAGGCTTTTAAGGCTAAGAAACCGGGGAGGATTTTATTTCTATTATTCATCTGTACCATACTCTCTTTAAACGTTATGGCACAGGAAATAAAGAGTGTAACAATAGATAATGATAATATATCTATAAAAGATCTACTTCGGGAAGTAGAGAGGCAAAGTGGTTGTGCGTTTTTTTATAACAACAGTGACATCGATGTCAACAAGAAAGTGTCTGTTAAGGCGAGTAACCAGTCTGTCGAAGACCTGCTAAGAGAAATTTTACCTGATGATTTAACCTTTAAAGTAAATGGTAAAATATTTACGATTTTAAAGAGGGGAGATGGCGCAAAACAGGAGAACCTTTCAAAGAATATCTCGGTTATAGGAACGATCACTGATGTTGGTGGAGAGCCGCTACCAGGTGCGACGATTATATTAGAAGGAACGACAATAGGGACAATCTCTGACGCCAATGGAAAGTTTAATTTAAGCAATATTCCAGGTGCAGGACGATTATTGGTAAAGTTCATCGGGTATAATGATCAGTTGTTTTTGGTAGAAGGTCGAACAGAAATAAATATAGTTCTAGATGAAGAAATTAACGAGCTAGATGAAGTTGTTGCTATTGGATATGGTACACAAAAGAAAAGTAATGTTACCGGAGCTATTGCATCGGTAAAAGCCGAAGCATTAGAAAACCGCTCTACAGGTGATGTTGGACGCGCGATACAAGGTAAAGTTGCTGGAGTTCAGATTATGGCATTAAGTGGAGCGCCCGGATCAAGTACGAGCTTTCGAATCAGGGGATATTCAAGTAATGGTTTATCGAATCCTTTGTTTATTGTCGATGGATTAAAAGTAGATAATATTGATTTCCTTGATCCTGAGAATATCGGATCTATTGAGATATTAAAAGATGCTGCCTCGGGTGCTATATACGGTACAGAGGCAGGTAACGGAGTTGTACTTATAACAACTAAAACGGGTAAACGAGGAACGAGTCGCGTTTTTTACAATACGCAGTTTGGCATTCAATCGATGACAAACAAGGTTGACATGATGGATGCGGATGAATTTAAACAGTTTTGGTCAGATGCAGGTGTTTCTCAGGGGGCTTTTCAAAACGCTAATACCGATTGGCAGGAAGAAGTTTTTGAAAATGGAGAAACACAAAGCCATATAATTGGATTTGAAGGAGGTAACGATAAGGGTTTGTTCTTTGCATCTGTTAAATACAGCAAAAACGACGGAATGGTCGTTGGTGATAAAGATGTAAACAAACGTTACATCGGACAGATTAACGCTTCATACAAAATAAATGATTGGATAAAGGTTGGAACAACAAATTCCATTGATCACAGCACTACTACATCCATATCTCAAAACGCCTATAATTCTGTTAATAGTGTAATCGGAAGTGCTTACTTCTTCGATCCGACTGTCCCCAAATTCTATGAAAATGATGCCGACGCTCCTACCGAAAACGGCTACAACTTATTGGAAGCAGAAGCTGCGGGTTATAATGTTCTTCGGAATGAACAGAATCAACTTTACGGTACTTCCCGGTTTATTATAGAACCACAGAATCCGTTGGGAATGATACATAATTCCGATAATTTGAGGCGTAATTCGTCGTTAGGCGGTACACTTTATGCCGAACTAACTCCTTTCGAAAATTTCTCTTTTACTTCAAGGTTGGGGTATGGATTGGGATCTACTCATACAAAAACATACAGGGAGCCTTACTGGTGGAGTGCAACCAAATATCTTATAAATCCGGCACTCAACGAGGCTATGTATCAGTCCACTTATTATCAATGGGAAAATTTTGCGAATTACAGTTTCTCAAGAGGCAATAGCGAATTCACTGCCATGGCTGGTATGCAGTATACTCAGAATCTTATGGAATACATGTCTGCAAGTACGGATGAATTAATTAGTGCTTTGCCTAATTTTCATAACTTAAATAGTTCATTTGCAGATGCAAATGATGCTATTGGCGGAAGTTCCGATAAGACCAGCAATATTTCTTATTTCGGGCGACTTGGATGGAGTTATGCCGATCGATATATTCTTCAGGCAAACTTCCGTGCGGATGCTTATGATGCTTCAAGACTTTCGAAATCTAATCGGTGGGGGTATTTCCCCTCTGTGTCTGCCGGTTGGGTGGTGTCGAATGAAAGTTTTATGCAGGAAAAGAACCAAGATATACTTTCATATTTTAAAATTCGCGGTTCATGGGGGATAAACGGTAATGTTAATTCATTAAGTAATTACAGGTACACAACCTATGTGACGTTAGCAAGTGATTACTATAATTTCAATAATGGGCTTATTGCCGGATCAGCTCCATCGGATGTACTTCCGAATGAGGATTTAACTTGGGAAGAGTCTGAACAGTATGACGTTGGTGCAGATGTTCGATTCTTTAGCGATCGTTTGTCCTTTTCCTTCGATTATTACAATAAAATAACGACTAATTTACTTACTGAGATGACGGCTCCGGCAGTTTCGGGAACTTCAAGCCAGTGGGTAAACCTTGGTAAAATAAAAAACTCGGGTTTGGAATTTGAACTCGAATGGAAAGATCGGGTTGGTCAATTTAGCTATGGAATACAAGGAAATATTTCCACACTTCATAATGAGGTTTTGGAAAGTCCATATGAAGAAGGTCGTTATCCTGGAGGTGGTGGATTCTTCACTGAGGCGACCTACTTTGAGGTGGGTTATCCGATATGGTACCTCCGAACAAACATTATTGACCATATAGACTATTTGACAGGTCAGCCCGTGTATAAAACAGCCGAGCAACTTGGAACTGATGATGGAAAAGATTATGTAGGTTCTAGTATTCCAGACTATACATACGGAGTTACGTTAACAGCTGATTATAAGAACTTCGATTTGAAAGTATTTGGTTCTGGTGTTCAGGGATCAGAACTGTTTTGGGCCATTGCACGTTTGGATCAACCCAAAGGTAATTTACCAACCGCTATTACTGAGGATCACTGGTCGATGGATAACATTGACGGAGTACATCCCGCGCCAAGCTTATGGAACAATACTACGAGCTTATTTTATTACGGCTCATCTAATGATTTTGTATTTAATTCATCATATTTTAAAATTAAGCAGATACAACTGGGGTATACGTTCCCTAGGAAGTTGATCTCCAAACTAAAGATGTCTTCATTAAGAGCTTATGTCTCACTGGATAACTTCTTCACGTTTACGAAATACCCAGGTAACGATCCTGAAGTTATGTCAGGGCTCTCAAAAGGAGACGAACCAAGAAGTTCGAACGGTATGTCTCAAGGTGGAGGAATGGGAGTTGACAGGGTACGCTATCCTGCAATGAAACAAGTATTATTTGGTGTTAATGTATCATTCTAATTTTAAGGTATTACTACAATGAGAAAATTCAAAATAATAATAGCACTACTTGTTACAGGGTTTTTATTTACCATGTGTAACGAGGATCTTTTAGATATTGAACAGCGGAGCGTCGCCAACTTAGACAGTTATTATGCAAATGCAACAGACGCCGATGCAGAATCTCTTATCGCATATGTTTATGCAGAAGTGTACAATGTAACAGGATATTTTTGGGTGAACTTACTAAACTCTTTGTCTGATGATTCACCAGCAACAGGGGGTCTTTATTCCAATATTAACGTTACCTCTTCTAATCACACAGGGAGTCAGTATTTCACGAATTTCTACAACATCAATTATCTCTGTAATCTGATAATTGAAAAGCTGGAACCTAATTCAGAAGTTAAGGAGCAGATTATTGGCGAAGCATACTTTTGGAGGGCCTATGCTTATACAAATCTAATCAGGTTATGGGGGAATCCTCCACTCGTAGATCACGTTCTGGCAACAGAGGAATTAACACCAACAAACGGAACCACAGAAGAACTTTGGGATTATGTAGAGACAAGCTTGCAAGAGGCAATTGCCAGACTTCCTGAAAAATCTGGATTAGGTGGTCAACAGGAAATTGGTGGTCGCGTCACCCTGCATTCCGCGTATGCCCTTCTTGGTAAAGCACAATTACTAAGGGGAGATTATGCAAGCGCAATAACAAGCCTGGAAAAAGTGATAAATTCAGGCAAGTATGACCTGATTGATGATTTTACAGAACTATATCACATGCCAGCCGATTTTTGTGATGAGTATATGTGGGAATGGAATGTGAACGACAATTCAACCGCAAGCACCTATATGAATGAAGGAGACTTCAGGTTTATGAGATTTATCTGGAATACTGCTAATGTTACTGTTCCGGGAGGTATAACAGAGCAGGGGGTAAGCGGAGCAGATCTGAATAAGGACTTTTATGACTTTATGGTTGACCGGGGAGAGAAAGGAAAACCCCGTTACTATGGAACCATTTGGGATTACGAGGATATACTACAACGATTTGTAGATCTTGGTTTAGCTACTGATACAGAAGAGGCAGTATCTGAATTTTGGAAAACGGATGCATCTATGATTAACTGTCAAGGGTATTTTAGAAGCAAAGTTCTTGCCTGGGCCGACGAAGTGGTGCCTGATTCAAGAGAAGCCGGACTACCTTATACCTATACAAACTGGCCGGGAATGAGATATGCAGAAGTACTTTTACTTTATTCCGAGGCATGTATACAATCAGGAACAAAAGTTTCGGAGGGACTGGTAGCATTAAATAAAGTTCGTGTTCGTGCCGGCCTTAGTGGCTTAGGGTCTTTCGATCTTCAGGATGTTAAGGATGAAAAAAGAGCGGAACTAGCCTTTGAAGGAGAACGCTATCTTGATCTTATTCGTTGGGGGGATGCACCAACAGCTCTCGCAACCCGAGGTTTAACTACTTATACTTTTTACGGATATCTTTCGGGAACAACCGATTACGATGTTACTGAGGAAGCTTTTGCGGGAGCATCGGGTTTTCAATCGGGACGTGACGAACTTTTTCCTTACCCGTATTCAGAGACCCTTCTTAATCCTAACCTGATACAAAATAGTGGTTGGTAGATTAGGACCGTTGTTAAACAATTATAAGATGCTTTTATGATATATAGTTTTAACAAATCAAAATGAATATAATGAAAGAACTTAAAATAATATTAACTGTTTTAGTAATCTTCTCATCAATCTGTGTTTTCACATCATGTAGTGACGATGATGAAGTAATTATTAAGGCTACCCTTGAATTAGAGAAATCAGAAACGACAGTTCCGTATACAGCCGGAAGCTTTACTGTTGGTGTTTCAGCAAATAACGAATATAGTGTTACAGTTGATGAGACAGGCACAGATTGGTTAACTTATGAAATAGTTGACAGCGGAGACTCCCTAAATGTTTCCTACATCCAAAATGATAGCACCCTTGTGAGAACAAGTCGTCTGATTGTAATAAATGATGATGTTATGAGATTTTTATACGTTGACCAGGAAGGTTTCCCATCATCGAGTATTACCACAGTTGATCTAAATTATACCGTAACGACAGGTGGAGGATATACTATCCTCAGTGTACCGGACGAAGATTGTGACCAAATTCCTATTGGCTCAACAGTAGTTTTTGAATGCGGAGAATCAGGATCAATTTCATTCCTTGATGCAAGCTATACCGAATTTGCAGGAGGAATTCCAGTAAATGGAACATTTAGTTTCGTTTGGACGCAGGAAATTGCAAATATTACAGCAGGATCCGGAATAACGACAGGCATCCTTCGTGACGGATTCGAGGTTACCGGAGCGTATGCAATGTTTTCAAAAACCAGCCTTGAATATTCTATAAATGAGGGGGGGGGATATACTATCTTCTCTGTTAGCGCTGAAGAATGTGAGAAAATACCGATTGGTGCAACGCTTGATTTTTCATGTCCGAGTGACAATGGAACAATTTCGCTTCTCGATGCCACATACGCTGAATATGCTGGTGGAAGCCCGGTTAATGGTAAATTCAGTTTTAGTTGGACAAATGGGATTGCTGCGACTACGGCAGAAAGTGGAATAACTACAGGAGTTCTTCGTGATGGATTTGATATTTCATCACTATTCTTTATCGATATGAATACTGATCTTGAATATTCAATAGTTGAAAGTGGTGGCTATACCATTTTTTCTGTATCGCTTGAAGAATGTGCTAAAATTCCTATTGGAGCAACGGTAGTTCTCGAATGTCCAAGTGATGCCGGTACTATTTCATTACTAGACGCAACGTATACCGAATATGCAGGAGGAAGCCCAGTAAACGGAGAGTTTAGCTTTGTTTGGACAAAAGAAATAGCTGCTATAACTGCTACTTCTGGAATCACTACAGGAATACTTCGTGATGGTTTTGATGTAAGCAGCATGCGTTGCCACAATTAATTGTGATAAATAAGAGGTGGTTGAATGGCCACCTCTATTCAGAATTACTGTTAAGTTCTAAGAATTATAAAAGTCAAAATTTGACAATTCAATAACGAATTTTGTCAACGGCCCAGATCCAATCGATTTTGCTCCATTATCCTCAGCCTAGGGCTTGTCGTGGGCTGTTTAATCTTACTACAGAAATGAAACAATTTAAATTCATATTAGTCATTCTTTGTCTACTTTCAGGTAACCTGATACCGTTTGAAAACGTGTACGGACAAGCTATATCCAATCTTCCTCAGTTGGGAAAATCACCAATTGAGGAAGTAATTGCTGCCATGACGCTCGAGGAGAAAGCAGCGCTCGTGGTAGGCACCGGGTTAAAAATGGGTGAGAAAGAAAATAGTATGGGATTTCAGATTCCGAATCAACCAATACCCGGAAGTTTGGCCGATCAAACTAAAGTATATGTTTCGGGGGCAGTTGGCAGAACATTAGAAATTCCCCGTCTGGGAGTGACAACAATTGAAATGGTTGATGGTCCTGCCGGTCCTAGTTTTGGATCGCGAACAACAGCTTATCCTATCGCTACTAATCTGTCCTCGACATGGGATGTTGATCTTGTTTATGAGATAGGAAAATGTATGGGGAATGAAGTCTTGGAATACGGACTTGATTTATTGCTGACCCCAGGTATGAATATCCATCGGAATCCGCTGGGGGGGCGAAATTTTGAGTATTATTCTGAAGATCCGTTACTCTCCGGGAAAATGGGAGCAGCTATGGTAAACGGAATCCAATCGCAAGGTGTTGGGACTTCGGTGAAGCACTTTGTGGCAAACAATCAGGAAACTAACCGGATAGCTGTAGATGCCAGAATTAGTGAACGGGCTCTCCGCGAAATTTACTTGAAAGGCTTCAAGATTGCTCTAAAAGAATCCGATCCCTGGACTTTGATGGCTTCCTATAACTCCGTAAACGGAGCAACAGCAACAGAAAATTATGACTTGCTGACTACTATTGCTAGAAACGATTGGGGATATGAGGGAATAATCATGTCGGATTGGGACACTGGCAAAGATCCTGTGGTACAAATGAAGGCCGGTTTGAACCTGATAATGCCTGGACCATATCAGGATACGTTGATCATTCAAGCAGTTAAAAGTGGAAAACTGAAAGAAGAAGTGTTGGATCAAAACATCGCATGGATTTTGAAAAACACAATGAGATCACCAAAATTCAAACATTACCAATATTCCAATAAACCTGATCTGGAGAATAATGCTCAAATGGCACGTAAAGCGGGAGCCAATGGAATGGTTTTATTAAAAAATGAAGTCAACGCCCTTCCTTTAAAAGATAAGAATCAAAAGATAGCCTTGTTTGGAAACGGATCGTATGTAACCAATGTCGGAGGTTCAGGCAGTGGTTTTGTAATGCGTGCAGGTCCAACGGTAAATATTATCGATGGCCTGAAAAGTAGCGGTTATTCTATAGAGGATGTGTCCAAACAGGTTTATAGCAACTATATAAAAGAGAACACGCCCAAGCAAAACATGATGGATGCTATACGAGGTAGGATCAAGAGGGCTACTGAGATGCCTGTCAATCCGGAATTTGCAGATGAGGTTTCAGATAACGCAGACGTCGCAATAATAACCATTCGTCGTAATTCTGGGGAAACGGAAGATAGAAATATTGATGGAGATTTTAATCTGACTGAAACTGAAATAGGTAATATTGAAACCATAACAAAAGCTTTCCACTCAAAAGGTAAAAAAGTGGTCGTCGTATTGAATGTCGGCGGAGTGATTGAAACAGCAAGTTGGAAAGACATGCCGGATGCAATTTTAATAGCCTGGCAACCCGGACAGGAAGCAGGAAATGCCGTAGCAGATATATTAAGTGGAAAAATTAATCCATCGGGAAGACTTCCCGCTACATTCCCTGTAAAATATGAAGATGTTCCTTCAGTAAGAAATTTTCCGGGAACGCCAGCCGATAAGCCTGAAGACGTTGTTTACGAAGAAGGTATTTATGTCGGCTATCGATACCACAACACGTTTGATGTTGAAACATCTTATCCCTTTGGTTATGGCCTAAGTTATACCGAGTTTGGCTACAGCGATTTAAAACTGAGCTCCCCAAAATTTAAAAATCAAATTGAAGCCAGTATTAAAGTAACCAACAACGGGAAGGTAGCTGGTCAAGAGGTTGTTCAGCTGTATATTAGTGCCCCCGAAAATAAACTCGATAAGCCGGCTGAAGAGTTAAAAGGTTTCACAAAAACCAAATTGTTACAACCTGGCGAATCTCAAACTATATCCTTCAAAATCGATGGATATGAACTTGCGTCTTTTTATTCTGAGAGGTCTGCATGGATAGCAGATGCAGGTGAGTATACTGTGAAAATCGCTGCTTCATGCGAGGATATAAGACTTTCACAAAAATTCAATCTGGAAAATGATATTCTGATTGAGGTCGTGAGCAAGGCACTCTTGCCGAAATTTGAAATTAACGAAATGAAGAACGAACTGAATAAATCTGAAAAATGAAAAATCTAAAAATATTTATATTTCTTCTGTCCATATTGGCCTTTTCAAACTGTACAAATGCTCAACAAAATAAGCAAGACAGAAAACAAATACAGCCTGCTATATCCGAAGATGTTAAACAGTATTTGAAAGAGCAGGGAATCGATATAAATGCACCCATTGAACCGATGCTTGCAGCCAGTGAGACAAAGGCGATTGTGCATGTAAATTGTGCCATATCCAAAGGCGAGTTTTTGCATGCTGAAAGATATAATAACTTTGAGAGTAGCGGTGAGTTTGTGGAGCAGAGGGACTCAGATGTCGACTTTTACAATCAAAGTGGATTACATGGAAAAATTTATCGTGTTTGGTTTATTGGGAACAAATATTTCGATGATGCGACCGGCAAAGTTGATATTAGTGAAATGTCGGACTATTTATCAGATGCCTGCAGAATCTCGGATAACGTGATGGTCAATTGCAGTCACCTTGGAGTCGTGCGTGGATGGAATGTTAGTGATGATGAAAAGATTGAACGTCTGGCTCAAATTCTGAAGGAATTAAAAACGAACTTCCCTAAGATAAAATATATTGAAGCTACTAATGAACCCGATTATGCCAACGAGGGAGTGACCCCCGAAAACTATTACCAGTATTATAAAATCTATTATAAGGCCGTAAATAAAGTTAATGCAGACTTGAATCCTGAAAGCCCATTGCTGGTTGGAGGACCCGCAATTTCACAATTTTCGCTTACATGGTTGCAACCGTTCCTGGATGCCTATGTTGAAGATTCATCGCCCGATAAGCGGATCGATTTTATATCTTTTCATGGGTATTACACAAAACCGGATTCTGCGTATATCCTGTTTAAAGACAATCCGTCACTTGTAAAGGATCAACGCGTAATCTTGAATCAAGAACTTGCAAGCAGAAATATGAAAGTTGATGTTCCCGTGTTTATTACGGAAATGGGGATGTACCCGGGGCCAGCTTTTGATGATTTTACTTCTATGAAAAATGACCACCTCCGTCAGGCTGCGGGAATGGCATCAATTTTATATTGGTATATGGAAAGTAAAAATACATACCCTTTCAATTGGGTAATGCGCCACCGCAGTGAAGGCAGAAAGGACCAGTTGGTAACAAGGACTGATTTGGGGCTGCCGTTTGTCCAAACTGAAAAATTCACACCTTATGGCAATATGATGCTGATGCTTTCTAAGATGAAAGAAACAAGGGTAACGGCGGAGCCCTCCACTAAGCCTATAGAAGGGAAAGGACTGTATTCGCTTGCAGCTGCTGATTCCTCAGGTGTATCCGTGATGGTCTGGAACTATCAAGGTAAACAGACGGAAGGATTTAAAGCAGAATTGAATATTGCGAATTTGCCCGATTCATTAAGAGGTAAAAAATTAACAGCTAGGATCTATCGCATCGACCGAAATACGAGCAATTACCATGCAGATCCGGATGACTGCAATCTTCAATTGGTTGAAGAGAAATATCTCGATGGAAGTGAAGATCTTAGCACTCCTTTAGATTTGGACCCCAATACATTACAGCTTATCGTGCTCGAGGAGTAGCATTGTTTGCCTACTTTGAATATGAGTCGCCACTTAATTCATTCGGGTTAACCGAGTGAGTTAGTGGCGACTTGCTTATCGGTGCAGAACTGAGGTCTTGAATGATGATTATTGTTTGGTATACAAACATTCTTTTGTACTTTAGTCATTGCTAGTGAGTCGCATTTATGGTATTTAAAACATGAAAGATAATAAAACAGGCATTGACGAATCTGTGGTAAAAAGGTTTACCCTCGGAGATATGCAGGCATTTGATGAAATCTATTCATTGTTTAATTACAAGTTGCAGAAATTTATTTTTTCTCTTGTCAAGAACACAACTGATACAGAAGATCTTGTCCATGAGGTTTTTGTGAAGGTATGGGAAAACAGAGAGAAGCTAAAAGCGCATTCTGCATTCAACTCCTATTTATTTACGATCGGCTACAATACAACAATCAGCTTCCTAAGAAGAAGGGTGCACGACACACGTTACGTTGAATATGTAAAGTCTGTTCAGGTAGAGACAGATGATGTTGATCTGGTGGAGCAATTAGATACCGAGGAGATGAAGGAAATGCTGAATAATCTAATTGAGAAAATGCCGAAAAGACAAAGAGAGGTGTTTAAAATGAAACATTTTAAAAATTCCTCTTATAAGGAGATTGCCGAAGCCCTTAACATCTCAGTCAACACTGTGGAAAACCATATTGTCAAGGCCCATCGATTTTTGAAGGAACATCTCGGAAAGTCATATTTAGCGATGCTCTTTTTTATTGATCTTTTTTTGTAAAAAAATCATAGGGAGAATAGTGGTTTTTATTTTTTGAACGTCTAACCATTAGTTGACCGCAGAAAATATCAATCAAATTTCTGTTTAGTCAGCTGATTTTAATAGTTTTATTAAGATCTATTGAAATAAATGGCTATGACAAAATATCTTCTAAATAAATTTCATTCAAATAAATGCACCGCGGCCGAAGTTGATGACTTCTATGCTGGGATATCACACGGGAAAATTGACATCAATTTGTTCCAAAGTTACTGGGATGAAATAGGTGTTGAAGAGAATCCCGATCGCGAGCTGGCTCAGGCTCGGTTGGATAAAGTTCATCATACCATAAATCTAAATCAATCGAAGAGGATTGGAGAAAAACAGCATAATCTTTCTGGTAAGACAGTCCGAATCGTAAGATTATTATCAAGAGTAGCAGCAGTTTTAATGCTCCCGGTTTTAACATTATACATTTATATACAATTTTTTCAATCTGACCGCTTCGATTATTTAAGTGACTCCTCTAAGTATGAAGTAGTAGCTCCTCCAAATTCGAGAACACAGTTTGAGCTAGCTGACGGGACAGTGGTTTGGCTGAATCAAGGGAGTAAACTGATCTATCCTCATCATTTTTACGGTAGTACGAGATCTGTTCAGTTAGATGGAGAGGCTTATTTCGAAGTTGCGACAAATAAAGAGATTCCTTTCGTCGTTTATTCAGGAAATTTAGCGGTTAAGGCCGTTGGAACTGCCTTTAACGTGAAGTCATTTAGTGAAGACGTCAAATTTGAAACTTCGCTGGAGTCGGGGAGAGTGATTATTCTGAATGGCCCCAGGGATAATGCCGGAGAGGTGTGTGAAATGAAACCCGGTGAGCGTTTTGTGTTTGATGAGAATACAAATAAGTATACGCTGAAGCAGGAAGATTTAACAGCTTATGTCTCATGGAAAGAAGGGAAATTAGTGTTCCGGGAGAATCCAATGAATGAAGTGGTTGAACGTTTATCTCGATGGTATAATGTCGAAATAGAATTAGAAGATCCAGGATTAGAGTACCTTACTTTTACGGCAACTTTTGTTGACGAACCTCTGGAACAGGTTTTAGAAATGATGGAAAGCATCGCTCCAATTACATACACAATAACTGCCCGAAATAAAAAGCGGGACGGAACATTCACCGAAAAGAAAATTTTAATTCGTAAAAAAGGAGGTAATGAAATAAACTAAATAATGCATGGAACGTAATCGCTGTTGAACTTAAAAAGCAGAGTAATGCGCCACATCACTCTGCCTGAGTTTTAAAAAACAACTCTCTGTAGGAGTTATTTCAAACTAAAAACTAAACAAAAGTATGAAAAAAACGATTTATCTCGCCAATGAGGTGGGAAATGCGTGTAATGCGCGAAAAATTTTATTGGTAATGAAACTAACAGCCTTCTTCTTATTGGTTGCGATTATTCAAGTTATGGGGCTTGAATCGTACTCCCAAGAAACAAAGTTGACTCTAAACTATCAGAGCACTTCTTTGAAACAAGTTTTGTCAAAAATTGAGAACGAAACAAATTTCTATTTTCTGTATAGTTCCGAAGTCATAGATGTAGAGCGAAAGGTTGATGTAGACGTCGATAATGAGAATATTACAGAAGTTCTCGATATGATTCTGAAAAGCAATGGAATTCATTATGAGATAAAAGGTCGGCAGATTCTTCTATCAGAAGAAGGCAGTAAGAACAATTTTTGGGAAAGTTCCCAACAGACTGTTACGGTCAAGGGAAATGTAACCGATTCTTCGGGAGCTCCTTTACCCGGAGTTACTGTTTTGGTAAAAGGGACAACCCAAGGTGTTATTACGGATTTTGATGGAAATTATACTCTTAACAATGTGGCTTCCAATGCAACTTTGGTGTTTTCTTTCGTCGGTATGGAATCCAAAGAAGTTCAGGTAAATGGATTAAATTCAATCAATGTAACTTTGGATCAAAGTACGATTGGATTGGAGGAAGTTGTTGCTGTTGGGTACGGTATTCAGAAGAAGAGTGATGTGATCAGTTCCGTTACTTCGGTAAAAGCTGACGAACTAGTGAAAACCACGTCTTCTGACCTTGGTGAGATGCTAAGGGGTAAAGCAGCTGGCGTTCTCATTTCTACTGCCGATGCAAGTCCTGGTAGCTCTTCTACTATTCAGATCAGGGGAAAAAGATCCATCAATGGCGGTAATGAGCCCTTGGTAATTGTAGATGGTGTTCAAGTTTCCAGTTTAAATGACGTCAATCCCAATGATATCGCTTCCATGGAGGTACTAAAGGATGCAGCAGCACAGGCAATCTATGGAGCACGTGCTTCAAATGGGGTTATTTTGATCACTACTCAAAGAGGGAAAGAGGGGAAAATTCAAATTAATTTCTCTGGTTACTCTGGAGTGCAGACTCTTCAAAAACATTTTGATACATATAGTGGAGATGAATTCATAGAATATAAGCGTGAAGCTTTTAGAGCCTCTAATGGGGGAGTGTTTTTACCGGATGATCAAGTATTTTCTGCTTCAGAACTGGAGACTATTGCCTCGCGTGACTATATCAATTGGGAAGATAAGATTATTAACAGTAATGCGAATATTACGAATGGAGATATTAGTGTTTCTGCGGGTACAGAAAAAACTAAGATTTACAGCAGTTTTAATTTCTTTAGACAAGAGGGGCTCATAAAGGGGTCGGACTATAATCGAGGTCAAATTCGTTTGAATTTAGACCAAACCATTAGTGATTGGTTAAAAGTAGGAATAAACACGTCTTACCAGATTTCAAATAAAGACAACCCAGGTGTTGCGTATACAGATGACGCAGGATCAATGTTGTTGAGATCTATTACGACCTCACCTTTAGGTCAAGTTTATAATGAAGATGGTAGCTTAAAAATACATCCAAGTGACGTTCAGGATAGTTTTAACCCATTGCTGGATTTAAATGAAATTATCAATACGACTGAAGATAAAAGAGATATTATCAATGTGTTTTTTGATCTGAAGCCGTTCAAAGGATTTAATTACAGGTTCAATGCCAGTAGAACTACTATAAATAGAAAAAGCATCATCTACAACTCATCAAAATCATTGTTAGGTATTCAAGCAGGTGGCCAAGGTTTGGGTTCAATCACCTATGATGAGAATAAATCTTGGCAGTTGGAGAACATCTTTAATTATGATTTTGATTTTAGTAATGAAGATCACAGTTTAAATCTAACGTTTGTTCAAAGTGTGTTAAATACACAAACATACTATTTAACAAATGAAGCAAAGAATTTTCCCAATGATAATTTAGGAATTTATGCCATATCAGCTGCAGGAACAAATCAAACAACGATAGGAGGTTTGGAAAGAAATTTGGTTTCTTTTGTAGGCCGAGCTCAATATAATTTTGCAGGTAAATACTATTTGTCGGCATCAATGCGTGCTGATGGCTCCAGTGTTTTTGGCGCGAATAACAAATGGGGGTATTTCCCTGCCGTAGGAGCTGGATGGAACGTTCATCACGAAGATTTCATGACTAATAGTGGTATCGATATCCTAAAATTAAGGGCTAGTTATGGTAGTGTCGGTAACGAGGGGATAGAGCCTTATCAAAGCTTAAGTACTTTGGTGCCCAGAGATTACATTATCAATGGCGCTAAAACAGGTGGCCTTTTGCCAGGTGCCAGCCTTCCTAATCCTGATCTTAAATGGGAAACTTCAACAACGCTAAACTTAGCGCTTGATTATGGTATTCTTGATAACAGATTACATGGAACCGTTGAATTTTACAATACAAGAACCAAGGACTTGCTTGTAGATCGTGCACTTGAAGCCGTCACAGGATACGCTGTAAGCAAAACCAATGTGGGAGAGATCGAAAATCAGGGTATTGAAGCCTCATTCAATGCAGATATTATCAAAAAGAAAGATTTTACGTTAAGTGCAGGGTTTGTTATTAATAGCAATCGAAACAAGATAATCAGCTTATATGGCGAGGATAAAGATGGTGATGGAAAAGAAGATGATGACGTTGCCAATCGCTGGTTTATTGGGAAGCCAATTGATGCATATTACGACTATAAGATGATTGGTATTTTTAGTTCTCAAGAACAAATAGATAATTCCAACACACCTAATGCCGAATTGGGGGATATCCAGGTTTGGGACCGAGATCCTAGTGACGGTGACCTAAATGCTGACGACCGTGTAATTACAAGTCAAACTCCTGATTGGTATGGTACTTTTACGTTGAATATGGAATACAAGAATATTGATTTCTCGATGAGTCTATATACAGTTCAAGGTGTCACCAAGTTTAATCCGTTTTTAGTCGATTATCAGACGGGTGGTAACCCAAGAGGGATTTTGTCGGGAGTTAAGGTAAATTATTGGACACCAGAGAATCCAACCGGTGATCGCCCCAGACCATTGGAAGCAAGAGGTAGACGATTTATGGATTTGGGTAACGTGACAGCAGGTTTGGAGGACGCTTCGTTTTTTAGACTGCAAAACGTAACTCTAGGTTATACGTTGCCAAAGAAAATTATTGATAAATGGAGCTTGAGTAAATTTAGAGTTTACGTCACAGGACAGAATTTGATAACGGTGACAGACTTTCAATCGTTTAGTCCCGAAAACAATGCCTATTCCTATCCTGAGTCTATTTCAGTAACTGCAGGTATTCAAGTTGGATTTTAGTAGAATTTAAAAATTGAAGAAAGATGAAATTAATTAATAAATTAAATAAATTCAAGAATATCTATATTCTGTTATTGTCGTTCTTGTTAATAACCTCATGTGATAATCTATTAGATGAAACACCTATTGATGTTATTGATGCAAATTTTTTATACACCACTGAGACAGGTTTAGAGTCTGGAGTAACTGGACTTTATAATTTAATGAGAGAGTTGTATTACCCTGCTGGAACAGATGCACCAATACAGGCAAGTGCGTTTTTCAGAATTGCCACTGACTTAGGCGTTGCGCGAATTGCGTCTAGTTGGGCTTATGATCCTAATCAATATAACCCTGCAGCCATCGGACCAACAGGAAAGTGGGACCAATTATATTTGATAATTGAACGGTGTAATGCTCTCATTGAAAATGCTCCAAATATTGATATGGACCAAACTAAAAAAGATGTACTTGTAGCGCAGGTAAGAGCAATGCGTGGCGAAGTATACATGGAACTATACACTATTTATCACAACATCGTACTTAAGACGGAACCAAATGAGGACGTGGAATATGCGGCGGCAGAACCTGCCGACATTTGGGCTTTGGTAAACAGTGACCTTGATTTTGCAATATCAAAACTTGATTGGGTCGTCGAACAAGGACGTTATGGGCAAGGTGTTGCAAGACACCTAAGAGGTAACGCTGCTATGTGGCAAGAAGATTGGCAGGAAGCCGCAGATCAGTATGATGCTATCGTTGAAAATGGACCATATCATCTAGTAGGGTTGGATGAGGTATTTTCTGGCGACAGAAATAATGCAGAATCATTATATACTTATCAATTCAGCCAGGAATTGGCAAGTGGAAATGCATCTGCAGGAGGTGGCGCAACTGCTTACGCAAGCTTTTTCAACAATCGCTATTACGAAGCAGGAAGTGGCGAAATGGTTCAAGCAGTTGAATACGGAGGAAACGCTTTTGGATGGGCATTTCCTAATGATTATTTGCAGTCCTTGTATGATCAGACAAACGATCAGCGATATGTTACTTATTACTATGATCAAAGTGCATATGTTGTGAATAATCCTGATCACGCCAATTTTGGGCAACCATTCGTTTCAACTGAAGATAACTACAGACGATACCATTGGAGTCTTAAAAAGTTTCATGATGAAAACAAGCCGGCTACATCTACTGATAGTTATCAAAACTATATTCATTATCGGTTTGCCGAGACACTACTTTTCGGTGCAGAAGCACATTGGCGACTAGGTGGTGACACAGACGCCACAGCTCTGGAATACATTAATATGGTCAGAAGAAGAGCTTTCGGAGACAATGATCATGACTACACTTCCATAACTTTAAACACTTATCTTGACGAACATGCGCGTGAGATGGCTTTTGAGCATTCTCGTTGGTTTGTGCTAAAGAGACTTGGGCTGCTGGCTGAAAGAGTGACTATGCACTTTAAGGTTGGTTCAAATTCCACTAATGTAGCAGGTAGAGATATGCAGCCTTACATGGTTAATTACCCTATTCCTCAATCAGAAATCGAATTAATGGGTACATTCCCGCAGAACGATGGTTATTAATAAATAGTAGTTCCTATTGATCTTAGGAAGGCATTTTCGTAAGAAAATACCTTCCTAAGATATCTTTCATCGTATTTCGTCTGGTTCATTTTTGAGCTGGAATATCTAGTTTATGTCCAGTCGTATAGAGATGGCATTCTAAGTCATCATTTTTGATTCTTTTAATACCCGCAATACTAATCAAGATGCACCCTGAAAAATATTCATCAATCTTTACCTTTTTTCTACTTGTATTTCTATATACATCAGTTGGCGCTTACGCTACAACTCCGAAAGCAATAGATCGTCATGCATTGGTGACCAGGCATAACATCAGGTGGCCTTGGGAAGAGCGCGGCCAGATTCCTATGGGGAATGGCGAGTTTTGCATCGGTGTGGATGGAACAGGTCTTCAGACCTTTGGTGGTAACACGATGTCGCATTGGGGCTGGCACTCATTTCCTCTTCCGGAGGGTGTAACTCCTGATAAGGTTCCAGAAACTGGATCTTTCATTAATGTGAAAAATGGAGAGCGCTATATCGGAGCAGATACTGTTCCGTCAGGTAAAGAAGCTATCAGAAATTGGATGTACGATAATCCCCATATCTTTAACTTAGGACGTTTGCGTTTCGTTAGATATGATGGTGCTGAGTTAACTGTGGAAGATATTACTAGTAATGGGAGTAGAAATCTTGATTTGTGGACGGGAACCCATAGTTCAAGGTTTGCAGTTAGTGGAGATTGGATAAATAAAGGTGCCTGGGTAAACCCTGATGTGATGGGGGGCAGCGGGCAGCAGGTGATGGTTACCACATATGTTCACCCATATAATGATCAGGTATCTGTAAAAGTTGAGTCTGACCTGATAGCCAGGGGGGTGATTAAAGTGGCATTGGATTTTCCATATCCAACATTAAACAATAAAACTGATTGGGTAGGTGATTTCAAAAGAACTGAAAATAACTTAACAACCCAAGCCCAAACCAGTAAGGTCAGAGCTGACTTTAAAAGAGAGGTAGATGATTTTACGTATTACGTAGCGCTGAACTATACTGAAGGTGCTAAGGTAACTCCTTCAACTTATGATGGTGGTAAAGTTTGGTATCTTGAAGGAAACGGATTATCTACTGTGGAATTTAGCACCACTTATTCTCCAACTCCCATTGGTAATGAAGTCCCTGACTTTGAAGCCACGAAACAGGCTAGTACAACACACTGGGAAAACTTTTGGATGAGCGGTGGAGCAATCGATCTTTCAGAAAGCTCCGATCGAAGGTGGTATGAACTGGAACGTCGTATTGTTCTTTCGCAATGGTTAACTGCTGTGCAAACAGCCGGAAGCTGGCCTTCTTCAGAGAGCGGACTGATGAATATAGACCCCTGGCGCGGACAGTTTCACTATGAAATTATATGGTTTCACCAGGCACATTATGGATTTTGGGGCCGTTGGGAGCTAACTGATGAAGCAGTACAATCCTATCAGAGGTTTATACCGACAGCACGCAAACGGGCACAACAATTCGGTCTTAAGGGATTAGAATGGCCTAAATCGGGAAGCCCGTCTGGACGTAGCGCTCCGTGGGAGGGAAATCAGTCGTTATTGTGGAAACAGCCTCAACCCCTTCATTTTGCCGAACTGGATTATAAAATACACCCTAAGAAAGAAACACTAGATAAGTGGGCTGAAGTCGTATCCGGGACCGTAGAATATATGGTAGACTTTTTAACACTTGATGAAGAAACAGGAATATATCATATTCAGCTAAATATGGGCCCAGGGGAGTGGGGAGAGTCTACCGACAATCCGCAGGTGCTCGCCTTTTGGCATTGGGGAATTGAACAGGGGCAAACTTGGCGTGAACGCATGGGGCTTGGGCGTGAACCGCACTGGGACGAAGTACTGCAACACCTTGCGAAGTTTCCAATGAAAGACGGCATTTATGTCGATAGTCAAGGACAGCCATTACGTCTTACTGGTATTCTTGGTTTAATGCCTCCATCAGAGGCGATCACACTCGAAACAGCCACTCGTACTTATGCAAAAATGAAAGAAATGTCAAATCAAATGACTGGTTCTGTATTTGGTAGCAGGAGTATGGGGTGGGGAGTTGCCATGGGGGCGCTTGCACAAGCCAAAATGGGGGATGCCGAAGGCGCTGTTGAATCCTTGCTTGGAGGTTTGGGGACAGCTTTCGATGTTGCAGGGATCAACCGGGGATTGGGAGGTGCTTATTTGCCTACCAATGGCGCATTACTTTACGCCGTAGCAGTGATGGCTGCAGGCTGGGATGGTGCACCGAACAGAAATGCTCCTGGATTCCCGGATGATGGTTCGTGGGTTGTTCGGTGGGAGGGGCTTCAACCAGCCCCTTAATAAAAGAAGTAAATAAGAAGCAAGCTGTATCTCGACGAAATTAACCGTAATCATTGAAATTTATTCAATTGAAAACGGATAATAATCCAATTCTGAATAGTGGATGATGTACACTAAACCGTCTAGAGTATGTAATTGGGCAAAATCGTCAGTTTTTGACAGAACTGATTCATCTCTCTTCATATTCAGGTAATTCAGCCAATTTCGACGGATAAAGCAGAGAAGATAGGATCTTTAGTGAAAGGAAACATCGAGCAAAGTAAACTACTAACCAATAAAAATGAGAAAACTATTTATACTAATCGCGTGCACGTTTTATTTTAACAGTGGGTGGACACAAGACGGTGGCTTTTTAAATAACCTGTCAAAATATATTGAAAATACGGAGGTATTTGAGCTTGGGCAGGAAGAAGGAAGAGCATTTCACATACCGGAACAAAACATATTACTTAACGGTAGCTGGAAGTTCTATTATAGTGATGTAACTGAAGGCATCCCTTCCGATTTTTTCGAAATGGATTTTGATGATTCTGAATGGGATTTAATTGAGGTGCCTTCTAATTGGGAAATGAAGGGGTATGGAGATAGAATGTTCCGAAATATTAGTTTAGGATACCAATATGCGAAATCGGAAGAAGCAAAAAAAGAAGCCGGCGAGTTTGCTGTTGTTCCCCCGGAGGTTCCTGATGAATACAATCCTACGGGAGCATACCGAAAGTCATTTGATTTGCCGACAGCTTGGCAAGGCCAGGAAGTCTTTTTGCATTTTGAAAAGATCGCGTCGGCATCTTTTGTGTGGGTAAACGGTCAGCAGGTTGGGTATAATGAAGGTGCACATGAACCGTCGGAATATAATATCACACCTTACTTGCATGCGGGGAAGAATACCATTGCTGTTTTTGTAATGAAATTTTCTGACGGATACTATTTGGAAGGGCAGGATTATTGGCGTTTGGCTGGTATTTTTGATGATGTATGGGTTTACTCATCACCCAAAGTTCGTCTTTTCGACTGGCAGGTAATCACCGATTTTGACGAAAGCTATACTGATTCGAAGCTATCGCTTAATATCGATATCAAGAACTACGGAGCGGGTCTAAAAGATTATAAACTGAATGCGACTCTCGAGAGAAATGGACGGAAGATTGCCAGCTTTGGAAGTTCAAAGTTCAGTGTTAAAAAAGGTAAGCAAACTATAAGTCTTTCAGAAATAATCAAACAACCTGAAAAATGGACTTCTGAAACTCCAAACCTCTATGGTTTGAGGATGGAGTTACTTAATAATGAAGGCAAAGTCGTCGACCAAATTCAAACTAAAATTGGCTTTCAAAAGACGAAAATCATTGGGAATGTTTTTTATCTCAATGGCGTACCGGTGAAACTGAATGGTACGAATACACACATGCAGCATCCGGAAATGGGGCATGTTGTAGATGAAGCTACCATCCGTAAAGACATGGAGCTTTTGAAGCAGTTCAATTTCAACCTCGTACGTATATCCCACTACCCACCCGTTAATAGGTATTTGGAATTGGCTGACGAATACGGATTGTTTATAGTTGATGAGGTGGGGAATGAGTGTCACGCCACACAGTATGTGTCGGATATGCCTGAGTACACCGAAATGTATAGAGACCGGACTCGGAAGGCAGTGCTTCGGGATCGAAACCATCCAAGTATTTTGTTTTGGAGCGCTGGTAATGAGGCAGGTGAGGGTGAAAATATCACAGAGGTCGTTAAGGAAGGTAAGCGGCTCGATCCTACGCGTTACTGGATGTATGGCGGCAATGATATGGTTCATCCTGCCGAAGACATAATCGGTCCCCGTTATCCGTCTCCGTTACAGGAAGAAGTTAATCTGGGACTTGACACAACTGATAGCCGGCCATCGTTCATGGACGAGTATCTATCCGTGACCGGTAATGGAGGAGGAGCGCTTGATGAGTACTGGCGGGTTATTTATAGGCACCCAAGAATTGTGGGTGGTGCTATATGGGATTTTGTGAGCAACGGTTTAACCGACTCGGTTCGTATTTTGTCGGATAAATCTCCTTTTGAAACACCAACCTACGCTATGGGCAATTCAAAATTGGTAAACGGAGTTAACGGAAAGTGTCTTGATCTCAACGGACATGATGAGTGGGTTGAAGTTTATCGAAGTAATAACCTTGAAATATCGGGAGATCAGTTGTCAATCATGATGGATGTATTTCCCCGCTACCTGAATAGTAGCGCTGGCTCCTTTTTGACCAAAGGAAGTAACCAGTTCGGGCTGATACAAAACGGGAAAGATTCACTGGATTTCTACATTTTCACCAAGGAAAAACAAACTTTAAGTGTACCTCTGCCTGAAATGTGGGAGAACCATTGGCATAACATTTTAGCGACTTATGATGGTGCTCAGATGAAACTTTTTATCGATGGTGTTGAAGTTGGATCGGCGAAAGTGAGTGGGAAAATCAAAAATTTGCCCTTTCCTGTGAATATTGGTCGAAACGCTGAAATTCACACGCAGGATACGAAAGACTATGTCTGCGATTCGAAGATTGACAATGTCAGGTTGTTTGCAAAAGCCATATCACCTTCCAGCAACCTCAATCCTTCGGATGCCGTTTTATGGTTGGATTTTGAAAAAGAAACTAATGGAGGTGCTTTTTATAGTAATGGAATGGGGGCCAGAACTTACGGTAGTATTTGGCCAGACCGTAAACCTCAGCCAGAGTTATGGCAAATGAAAAAGTCAGCACAGCCACTCTCTTTTAGGCTATTGAGTACTGAAAAAGGTGTACTGGAAGTTTGGAACCGGAGCGATTTTACAAATGCTTCCCACTGGGAATCGACCTGGACACTGACAGAAGATGATAAGGTGCTTCAGCAAGGTGTTTTGGAATTGAATGTCGAGCCGGGAAATCGTTCTAAAGTGATGGTCAACTATAAAAAGCCTGAGATTATTCGTGGTAAAGAGTATCGGCTCAATATCAGTTCCTCGTTAAAGCAGGATGAAATATGGGCAAAAAAAGGCCATGAAATTTCATGGGACCAGTTTGAGCTAACTGGCTGGAACGATCCCTTACCCCCCAGGGGTCCCACCAATCTGGCGGCAACATTATCAACCAAAGAAGGGAATCATATCATTACAGGAGAAGGATTTTCATACACTTTCGACGAAAATTCTGGCGAACTTAAATCCATGTTGGTCGATGGAGATGAAATGATTAAGGCACCTATCAAACTCAGCATATGGCGTGCTCCAGTGAATAATCAGAATGATCGGTGGGCTGGATACAGCTTCAGGCAGCCTAACTGGAAACCGGAGTATGGACGAACCATGGCCACAGATTTATATTCAACCGGCGTAGATGAACTTCATTTTATTCCACTTGAAGTCAGAGCGGATGAGGCTGAAGGAATGGTGTCCATTTATGTGCGTGAAGTTGCTCTTACTAGGCAAGATCAGAATACCGTATCCCTTGACTACCTTATTGAAGGAGGAGCTGCCGGTGCAATCGGTGGATTTGAAAGTATCTATGAATACAAGGTCTATGGAGATGGTTTCATCGAAATTAATCACCGAGTGATGCCACAAGGCCAGATGCCCCAGTTGCTACCTCGAATCGGCCTTAGTTTGATGCTTGATAATGAGTATGATCAGGTCGAATGGTATGGCCGGGGACCTCAGGAAAATTATCCTGATCGCAAAAGTGGCTACAGACTTGGAATCTATAATTCAACAGTAGATAAAATGTACGAGCCCTATTTAGTTCCTCAGGATTACGGTCTGAGAATGGACAACCGATATTTGAAAATGACGAATAGCGAGGGTAGAGGCCTTGTGTTTTCCATGGACCAGCATTTCAATTTCAACGCTCATGCGTACACGACGGAAAACATAACCAAGGCGCTTTATACATTTCAACTGGAGAAGGCCGATGGAATCACGCTTAATTTGGATTATAAAACTACCGGTGTTGGCGATACCTCCCAGCCGGTGTTGAATTCATACCGGGTGTATCCGCAAGAGTATTCGAGAAAAATTACGATAAAACCAATTAAATAGTCACTTCGACATTTTCAGTTGTGACAGAATAATAAACCCAGATAAGGTCAATTTCAAATGAGATTAAGCACGAAAAAAGATGTAGTTATGGATACTGGAAGTACAATAGCAAAAGAAGGGGCGTATTCCAGGTTCCACTCGGCTATGACTTACTATCCATTACTACTTCTTTTTTTAACTATTTCGAATTCAACATTCTGCCAAAATCCGATTGTTCCGGCTGGTGTATATCTGGCCGATCCTTCAGCTCATGTTTGGCACGATGGTAAATTATACGTTTACGGGTCATTGGATGAAAGTACGGAGTATTACTGTTCTTATAAATATCATGTACTCTCTACTTCAGACTTGGTACACTGGGATATAACAGAGAATGTTTTTGCATCAAGAGGTGATAATGACAAGGTCCCTTATTCAGATAAGGAACTTTATGCTCCCGACTGCCAGTTTAAGAATGGAATGTATTATCTGTACTATTGCCAGCCTGACCGGAAAGCAGCAGAAGGGGTTGCTACAAGTAAATTTCCAATAGGACCGTTTACCTCAGGGGCATCAATTGCACTCGGAGGAATAGAAGAGATCGATCCGGCAGTGTTCATTGACGATGATGGACAGGCCTATTATATCTGGGGCCAATTCGATGCGAAAATTGCCAGATTGAAGCCTAATATGACGGAGATCGATTCCTTATCCATTGTTCCCGAATTAGCTACTGAGAAGGAACACTTTTTTCACGAAGGCGCTTTTATGTTTAAAAGAAACGGAATCTATTATCTTGTTTATTCCGATATAAGCCGGGGAAACCAACCAACCTGTATTGGTTATTCTACAAGTGATTCTCCTTGGGGGCCTTTTAAATATGGTGGAGTTATAGTTGATAATGACAATTGTGATCCGTCAACATGGAATAACCATGGTTCTGTCGTAAAATTTAAAGGTCAATGGTATGTCTTCTATCATCGATCCACTCACAACAGTAGAATGATGCGAAAAGCATGTGTTGAGCCCATCACTTTTAATATGGATGGTAGCATAAATGAAGTGGAGATGACTTCTCAGGGGGCTGGACCTCCATTCAATGCGCTGGAGAAAATTGAATCAGAATGCGCCTGTTTGCTTTTGGGGAATTCGAGGATTGAATTATTTGAAACGATGAACGAAAAACTCGGAGGCATTCAAAATGGAGACAAGGTGGCCTACAAGTATATTGACTTTAAAGATGGAGCAGATCAAATTCAGTTTCGGGTAAAAGCTCTTCAAAATGGGGGAAAGATAAGTGTGAGACTTGATCAACCTTGGGGAGCTGAAGTTGGAGTCTTGAATATTCGCGGAGACGAGGCCGGCGATTGGAACACAGTGACTTCAAAAATAAAAAAGGTTGGGGGTGTTCATGCTGTCTGGTTGGCCTTTTCCGGTGATAAGAACGAATTGTTTGAATTAGATTGGTTTGAATTCGCCAATAATTCTGAAATTGAATAGTAAATAAAAATGATATGAACCGAAAAAATAGTTCTATAATAACGATCGTAATTCTCTGCGTAGTTGCAGTTTTTTGTACTCAGTGTAATGCTGACAAGCCCGCAAGGTCAATTGATCGACATGCATTGGTAACCAGGCATAATATTGAGTGGAATGATATGGAAGGACAGATTCCACTTGGTAATGGTGAGTTTTGCTTTAATGTTGACGGAACCGGGTTACAGACATTTGGAGGAAATACTATGGCACACTGGGCTTGGCATTCGTTTCCTCTTCCGGAAGGTGTAACTCAGGATCAGATTCCGGCTACTGGTACTTTTCAGAAAGGACGCAATACGGGACCTGATATTTTCCCCGAAGGAACTTCTGCTATTCGTCAGTACATGTTTGACAATCCCCATAGCTTTAATCTTGGGCGAATCCGTTTGGTCAAATCTGGTGGCCAATCAGTAGCTCCGGAACAAATTCAGAATTTATCCCGGACGATGGATTTATGGACAGGGATTCAAACTTCTTCTTTTTCGGTGGAAGGCAAACCGGTGCAGGTAGAAACGTGCGTAGATCCCTCTACGGATATGGTTTCAGTACGGATTGAATCACCACTTTTCGAAAATGGAGAGTTGGGTATTGCAATCGATTTTCCTTATCCAGCGATTCAACGGAATAAACCTTGGGTGGGCAATTTTAAACGAACCGAGGGCAACTCCACAATTCGTATGAATGATCAGGTAGATGATCAACGTGCTGATTTCCTTAGGGAGATAGATGATGTGGTTTATTATACGTCCTTAAACTGGAGTGACGGTGGAATGCTTAAATCACCTGAGGAAATGGCCCCAAATACCTGGCGTTTGGAGGTTAAAGGCATATCCTCATTTCAGTTTACCTGCGCTTTTTCTTCTAATCCCTTGAAATCGAGTCTACCTGACGTTCATGAATCAGAACAAGCAAATAAAGAACATTGGCCTCTCTTTTGGAAAAAAGGGGGAGCAATAGACTTGTCCGAAAGTAAAGATGAACGCTGGATGGAATTGGAGCGTCGCATTGTACTTTCACAATATTTGACGGCGGTACAGTCTGCCGGAAGTCATCCGCCTGCCGAAGTTGGATTGATGGGAATCGATTCTTGGCGGGGACAATTTCACATGGAAATGATTTGGTGGCATTTGGCGCATTATGCCTTATGGGATCGTTGGGAAATGGCCGATAGTGCTTTGACAATCTATAAGCGTTTCATCCCTACGGCACGTGCACTGGCACAGCAGCTCGGATACAAGGGTTTGCAGTGGCAAAAATCAGCGAGTCCGGAAGGAAGAACAGCTCCGTGGGAGGGGAATCAGGTTCTAATTTGGAAACAGCCTCACCCGATCTTTTTTGCAGAGTTAGAATACCGACTTCATCCCACGCGCGAAACACTTGAAAAGTGGGCTGAGATTATTGAGGGAACTGCGGAATACATGGCAGACTATCCTGTACGTGACGATCAAACTGGAACCTATCATTTGGATCCTGTTATGCCGCCGAGTGAACAGGGAATAACAAAAGATGACATTTTTGATTTGGCCTATTGGAAATGGGGCTTGCAACAAGCTCAACTTTGGCGGGAACGTATGGGATCTGAGAGAAACTCTCATTGGGATGAAGTCATACAAAATCTTGCAGAACTACCGGTGAAGGACGGGCTTTATCTGCATTCACCGGAGTGGGAAGATACCTATACCGAACGTAACTGGGAACACCCCAACACGGTTGGTGTTTGGGGGATGTTACCTCCTCAAAAAGATATGGATTTTGATACAGCACATCGCAGCCTCCTAAAAGTCTGGGAGACTTGGCAGTGGAAACGTTGCTGGGGCTGGGATTTTCCATGGACAGCGATGGCTGCTGCACGCCTTGGCGAACCCCAAATGGCTGTTGACGCTCTGCTGTTAGATGCTGGTACAAAAAACCACTATGATGAACGGGGTGTGTGCACTGGTGGCCCTTGTCCGTATTTGCCTGGTAATGGTGGGCTGTTGTACGCCGTTGCATTGATGACTGCAGGCTGGGATGGCGCTCCAGATAAGAATGCTCCCGGATTTCCGGACGACGGATCGTGGGTGGTAAAATGGGAAGGGCTCAAACCTGCACCATAAAATTTAAAACCTACAATTATGAAAAACTTAAAGATAAAAGACATTCGAATAATCGTATTGGCGATCCTTTGTTTATGCGTATCGGTTGTAAAGGCTCAACTTTCACCGGTTTTTGATAACAAGGATCTTCAACGAGTGCGTACATCGGATTTAAGCCAGGCTTTTATTGTTCCACAACGAATTGTCTGGACTTCGGATAGTACCGGAAAATTCGTACAAAACACCGAAATGCTATTGAGCCCTTCTACCGGGCAATCGGATTTAAGCAGGGGGGATGTATTTACCATCAAGAATGACGGAGTAATGCAACATGGAGTTGTTCTTGATTTTGGAAGAGAAATTCAGGGTGGAATTGAAATTGTTACTTCACGTGGAAATCCAGGTCCTCCGGTTAAAGTGCGCATACGATTGGGAGAGTCGGTGGGCGAGACCATGACCGATGTAGGAGTAAATGGCGCCACAAACGATCATGCGATGCGCGATTTTGAAGTTGCCCTGACGAATATGGGGCGCCTGGAAATCGGTGAATCCGGTTTTCGCTTTGTCAGAATTGATTTGGTGGGAGCTGATGCACAAATACGGATCAAGGAAATTAGCGCTATTTTCAGGTATCGGGATATTCCATACTTGGGATCATTTACCAGTAATGACGAGCGGTTAAACAACATATGGCTTACTGGCGCTTATACGACTCATCTGAATATGCAGGAATACCTATGGGACGGAATAAAACGTGACCGCCTGGTGTGGGTGGGAGATATGCACCCCGAGGTAATGACCATCAATTCAGTTTTTGGATATAATGATGTGGTGCCCAAAACGCTGAATTTTGCAAAAGATCAATATCCACTTCCCAACTGGATGAACGGCATAAGTTCATACTCCATGTGGTGGATAATGATACAACGGGATTGGTATAATTACCAAGGTGATCTGAGCTACCTCAAGGAACAGAAAGAATACTTGGTTGGTTTGCTCCACCAGCTTGCAAAATATATTAATAAAGACGGGAAGGAAATATTGGACGGAGAACGATTTTTGGACTGGCCTACTAGTGAGAATAAAGAAGCAACTGATGCTGGTTACCAAGCCATGATGGTGATGGCCTTTAGCGCTGGAGCCGAGTTGTGTAAGATTCTGGATGAAACCGCAACCGTCTCACTTTGTGAGCAATCAATAGAGAAATTGAAGAAATACGTACCGGAAATGGCAGGCACCAAGCAAGATGCTGCATTGCTTGCTATATCTGGTTTGATTTCCCCTCAAGTGGCAAATGAAAAAGCTCTGAGCCTGGATGGGGTCCATAAAATGTCAACTTTCTATGGTTATTATATGCTCACTGCTCGTGCAATGGCTGGAGACTACCAGGGAGCAATTGACAATATCCGGGAGTACTGGGGAGCTATGCTTGATTTGGGAGCCACTACTTTTTGGGAAGATTTTGACATAGACTGGATGACAAACGCAGCCCGGATTGATGAATTGATCCCAGAAGGGAAAATTGATGTGCATGCTAATTATGGCGATTACTGTTATGTCGGATATCGTCACAGTCTATGTCATGGCTGGGCATCCGGGCCTACTGCTTGGTTGACACAATATGTGCTGGGTGTCAATGTTGTTGAGCCTGGTTGTAAGGTAATAAAACTAGCTCCTCATTTGGGCGATCTAAAGTGGGTCAAAGGTACTTTTCCCACACCCTATGGAATCTTGATCATCGAACATCAGAAAGAGTCTGATGGATCAGTCCGGACAACTTATGAGAAACCTGAGGAAATCAAGGTCATCGTTGAAAATTAAATTCATTAAAAAATACCCCCTGATGAACAAAACAATACAAATCTTTTCGTTGCTCTTCATTAACCTAATCGCAGTGGTTTGTCAAGCACAAACTGTTATTCCACTCTATAATGGTGAGATCCCACCAGGATCTGAAATATTGACAAGGGGAGAAACTGCCCGCCGTGATGAGAATGGAGATATCATTACAATACGGAATGTTTCCATGCCCACTTTAACAGTCGTCCGACCTGAAGAAGATAAAAAGAATGGGACTGCCCTTATAATTTGCCCCGGTGGCGGCTTTCAGGGACTGGCATTTCAACACGAAGGTGCCGAGACGGCTAAATGGTGTATTGAAAAAGGGATTACTGCATTTATTTTAAAATATCGATTAATGCCCTTTCCATATCCGGAATTAGACAGAGCAGAGCAATCACAACGAGATTCAATCTTTATCCCATTTGTTCGTCTTGCAGCGGCAGATGGACTTGAGGCGATTAAGTACGTTAGAAGCCACGCATCGGAATTCGGGATCGATCCAGCAAAAATAGGAATTGTTGGCTATTCGGCTGGAGGGACTGTTACGGGTTCTGTTGCACGGACTTATACGCCGGAATCCCGCCCCGATTTTGTTGTGCCTGTGTATGCTTATTGCGGTGCCATTCTGGGAGATCGTGTTCCTGAAGATGCTCCTCCGATGTTTCTTGCCTGGGCAACAGACGATCCGATTGCAAAAGGAAATCCTGGTCTCTATGAGCAATGGAGAGATACGGGAAAATCTGTTGAAATGCATTGCTTTTATTCGGGAGGACACGGTTTTTCAGTCGTCAAACAAAACAAACCCTCAGATCAATGGCCTACCCTTTTCGAGGAATGGATGATTAATCAAGGGTTTCTGAACAAATAATAGACAACCGGCAGAAAACTAAAAAAGAAGGATAGATGAAAGAACTCAATGTTTTAAACAATAGAAATGTTTTTGCACTCAGTACCGCTCGATTTATGCCGTTTTTGTTCTGTTCCTTGTTTTTGTTTGTTTCTTCCTCCGTGTTCTCTCAAGCGGTGATGTCAAAGAAGACATGGATTATCACTGATTTGCTGAAAGAACGAGAAGATGTCACCGTTTTGGGCAATCCTGAAATAATTGATTCTCCTTATGGCTATGCTGTACAATTTGATGGTGTGGATGATGGCTTCCTTTTGGAGGAGATGCCTTTGAAAGATCTCTCAGAGTTTACCATAGAAATGCTAATCCGGTTTGATCGTGGTGGCACTGAAGAGCAACGCTATTTTCATACAGGAACGGTTAGGCAAGATCGTGTATTAATGGAAATGCGGTCTGACGATGATTCATGGTATCTGGATGGGATGTTTGAATCCAAGACAAAATGGGTTGTCTTGATGGATCAGGAACTGGAGCATCCATTGGATAAGTGGTATCATATCGCATTTACGGTGAAGGATGGTGAGCAGACTACTTTTGTTAATAGGAAGAAAGAACTTGAAGGCATTGTTGAGTTTTCACCAATCGTAGAAGGGAGTACGTCGATTGGTGTTCGTCAGAACAAAATATCATGGTTTAAAGGAGCAATTTATTGCATTCGAATTACCGACAGCGTTATAGACCCATGCGAGTTTATGGGCTTTAAGTAGCTATCTCCAGATGAATAATAAATAACCTCTAAAACTAAAGCTATGACAAACAACAGACGAAATTTCTTAAAGACCTTAGGTGTTGGATCTGCGACACTGGGATTAAGTGGCGTTGGAATAACATCCTGCATTCCATCCGATAAAAAGCCATCTCTGCCGGAGCAGGTAGTGGAGATATCAGAAAACGGAGCTATTGTTGAAACCAAGTTCGGAAAAATAAGGGGCTATCGGCGAAACGGGATTTATACCTATAAAGGCATACCTTACGGTGCTTCAACTGGGGGTAAAAACAGGTTTATGGCACCGCAGGAACCTGAAGCATGGACTGGAGTACGCAATGCTTTAAGTTTTGGGAACGCAGCTCCTCAAGGTGGAGGATTGGGCGACCCGATGCGCCCTGATTTCAGCCATTTTAGTGATTGGTTTACTTATGATTGGGCCGAGAAAAGATATGATGAGGATTGCTTGTCTGTTAATGTATGGACTCCGGAAATTAATAATAATACGAAGCGACCCGTACTCGTTTGGTTTCATGGAGGAGGTTTTGCCGGAGGTTCGTCAATCCAAATAGAAGCTTACATTGGGGAAAATCTTAGCAGAATTGGCGACGCGGTCGTTGTTAGCGTAAACCATCGTCTAAATCTATTCGGATTTTTAAATCTTGGAGCTATTGGAGGAGAAAAATATAAGGATTCTGCGACAGCAGGCATGCAGGATTGTGTTGCGTCCTTGAGATGGGTAAATGAAAATATTGCCAATTTCGGAGGAGATCCCGGTAATGTTACCATCTTCGGTCAATCCGGTGGTGGTGCCAAGGTAAGTCTTTTGATGGCTATGCCTGCAGCTAAAGGGCTGTTCCATAAAGCAATGACCATCAGTGGTGCAATGTTGAAGGTAGCTTCGTATGATTCCCAGGCAGAAAAAGCCCATGCTTTTCTCAAGGCAGCTGGAATCAGTCCCAAAAACATCGATAAAATTCAGGATATACCCTGGCAGGATTTGTATCGGATCACCAGAACAGATCGTGCCTTGGGCTCAATGGTTTACGCTCCTTGTTTGGATAATCTACATATTCCCAGGCATCCTTTTGATCCGTCAGCGCCCTCAATATCAGCAGGAATTCCTATGATTATTGGTAGTTGTACCGGCGAACAATCTCACAGTGGTGACGATCCATCGCTGGAGGATATCACCTTTGAGGAACTTGTGGATCGGATTCAGAATGGTCGGGGAGGTCGTGGACTATTTGTTGGGAATCTTGCTTTTGGAAATCGGACTAAAGATGTGATTGATGCTTATGCTAAAGTATTTCCAGAGAAAAAACCTGTTGCAATTTGGTCATTACTTGGCGGCCGAAATAGTCAGCTTAAACAAGCAGACCTTCAAACGGCTAATGGCGGAGCAGTCTATAACTACTGGTTCGACTGGGCTACCCCGCTTTATGACGGACGTCCAAGGGCTTACCATAATAGCGATTTGCCATTCTGGTTCAGCACAACTGATGTGATGGATACAATGACCGGAGGAGGAGACCGACCGCGTAGACTAGCTGAGAAAATGAGCCTGGCACTGGCTAATTTTGCCAGAACCGGAGATCCTAATCACGAGGGGATTCCATATTGGCCGAAGTATGATCAAGAGCGCGGAGCTGTAATGATTTGGAACGATGTCTGTGAAGTCAGGAACGATCCCGATCGCGAAGCAAGGAATTTAGCCGACGATATTAGAAACTCAAATTCATAAAGATCAACAATGAAACCAATAAACAGAAGATCCTTTCTCGTCACAACCCTCTCGGCAATTCCAGCAGTTGTATTGGCCGGTAATGGACTGATGAGTTTTACATCCTCCGTGATAGAAACCGAAACAATTTATGGCAAAGTAAAAGGATATGATTTTAACGGGGTTAAAATCTTTCGAGGTATTCCTTATGGAGATACAACTGAAGGAGAGGCCAGATTTTTACCACCGAGAAAACCGCAAAGCTGGACAGGTGTAAAAGATTGTACACTCAATGGGCCTCGTTGCATTCAAGGGGGCCGTAGTATTTTTGAAACCGATCGACTTGGACCTTACTTCTCGGGCGGACGTGCAGATCGGTTTGAACTGTCCAAACAGCCCAGTGGCGAAGATTGCTTAAACCTGAATGTCCTGACCCCTGGGATAACAGGTAAACGTCCGGTGATGGTTTATATTCATGGAGGGGGCTTTCAGGATGGTGGTGGGTTGTTAGCGGTTTTTTCAGACCGTCATGTACGGGAACAAGATGTCGTCCTGGTAGGTATCAATCACCGTTTGAATGTCTTTGGATATACTTATTTCGGGGGCATTGATAAAAAATATGAGGTTGGGAATCCCGGTCAGTTGGACTTAGTCGCTGCGCTGGAATGGGTTCGTGATAACATTGAAAGCTTTGGTGGTGATCCGGAAAACGTTACGATTTTCGGTGAGTCAGGTGGGGGAGCAAAAATTTCTACCCTGCTAGCCATGCCTGCTGCAAAAGGCTTGTTCCACAAGGCTGCCATTCAAAGCGGTAGTTTTGTTGGAAAGGCCATGGATGTCGACACCGCTACAAATTCAGCCAGAGAGTTAATGTCAAAATTAGGTGTGACTACTGTCGATGATTTACAGAAAGTTCCGGCAAACGAGTTATTCCGGTCAACAATGGGGGGTGGAATGAGACAGGGGCCGGTCGTTGACGGTCATTCGTTGCCAGGGGATCCCTGGTATCCCGATTCCCCTGAGATATCGGCTAACATACCATTACTGATTGGAAATGATAAAGATGAGGCTACACTTTTTGCCTTGAATAACGAATCTCTTTTCAGTCTAGATAGGGCCGGTTTGCGCAGTGAATTATTGAAGGCAAAAATTCCTGAAGACAAGGTCGATGATCTACTTGCGTTGTATCAAAAAGCACACCCTTCGGATAGTCCAAGTGATTTGTATTTTAGGATTTCGACAGATCGCGGTGCCCGTTACAACGCGGTAAAGCAGGCTGAAATGCAACTAGAACGAGGTCAAGCAGATGTATTTATGTACTACTTCCAGTACAATACGCCAGTGGATGAAGGGAGACTTAGGGCATTTCATACCAGTGACTTACCTCTAATAATGCGTTTGACACTCTATCCTGAGTCGGAGCAGCTTTCCCGTCAATTGAGTGCTGCCTGGGCTGCATTTGCGAGAAATGGCAATCCAGGGACAAAGAATCTAGCTTGGCCAGCATATGCGACAAACGACAGGGCAACAATGATTTTTGATATCAATAAGAGTGAAGTTGTAGCTGATCCAGACAAGGATATACGGGAAATGCTACTGAATATGCCATCTGGATCCCTTCTATAATGCATTATTCAAGGATAGTTTGTCGGCTTGATAATATTTTATTGGAACACTAAACTAAAAAATCAGAAATGAAAAAATCGGTTATTATCGTCATACTTATCTCTTTACTGGTCGGAAATGCTTTTTCCCAGGATATTGTGCACTTGTATGAAGGAAAGGCACCCGGCTCTGAGGATTGGGATTATGCCGAAGTTGAATTTGTAAATCCGGGTACGACTACAAAAATGCTGCGCAATGTTGTTGATCCGACCTTGGAGGTGTTTATGCCGGAAAAATCCATTTCAACAGGAACAGCTGTAATTATTTGTCCAGGAGGAGGCAATGTCTGGCTTTCTTACGAGAGCGAAGGTACAGAGGTAGCGGGATGGCTCGCAAAAAAAGGAATAACTGCGTTTGTCCTTAAATACCGACTAAATAAGACGCCCGAAGATCCAAAGGAGTTTAAAGAATTTTGGAACGGATTTGGGGCAAAAATTAAAGCTATGCGGAAAGCTGAAGAAAAAGCCGATAAGAAAGTTGTTGACCAGTCCGAAACAGATCAACACTATTTCGGGGGAGATGATGGAATCCGGGCTATTCAGTATGTAAAGGAGCATGCAAGTGAATACAATATTAGCCCCAATAAAGTAGGAATGATCGGATTCTCGGCAGGAGCTGGAGTTACAATGCATACGATTTTAAACATTAGTTCTGATAGTCTGCCGGACTTTGCTGCTCTGATATACGGGGGGTGGCTTAGAGGAAAAGATGTACCGGATCATGCCCCGCCTCTTTTTATTTTATGTGCAGCCGATGATCCGATTGCATCCGGGAGTCCAGATTTGTATGCCGCCTGGCGAGCAAAGGGCTTATCTGCCGAACTTCATATTTTCTCTAAAGGAGGACATGGATTTGGAATGGATCAGCACGGACTTCCCGTAAATAAATGGATTGAGAGATTTTATGACTGGCTAAAAATTTCAAAGTTTTAGCCATAACACGAAAGAAATGACAAGTATGCAGTTGAATCGTAAATTGTTGAACAGATCTGGTTTTTATAAAGGATTTTTGATCCTAGTTATTTTCATATTATTGATCGTTGTTAGTTGCACTTCTTCTGAAAATAGGGATGATGAGTCTCCTGTTTACAAAGATAAAAACGCGCCCATTGAAAGTCGGGTTCGTGATTTGATTGGAAGGATGACAATTGAGGAAAAGATCTATCAATTAACGCAAGTGGCATTCGGGAAAAATATGAACATAAATAATATTGGTGGAGAGATGGATAAGATTCCACCAGAGATGGGGTCCATAATTTATGTGAATCAAGATCCAGCAGTTCGAAATGCCCTGCAGAAGAAGGCTATCGAGGATTCTCGTTTGGGTATTCCAATCCTTTTTGCAAACGATATTATACACGGGTTTAAAACAATCTACCCGATTTCTCTGGGGCAGGCATGTTCCTGGAATCCTGAAATTGTAAAGCAGGCATGTGCAGTAGCGGCCAAGGAATCCAGAAGTTCCGGGATTGACTGGACTTTCTCACCCATGGTTGACGTTGCCCGTGATCCACGATGGGGAAGAGTCGCAGAAGGATATGGAGAAGATCCTTATGCAAACGCTGTTTTTTCGATTGCTTCAGTGCAGGGATACCAGGGAGATGATCTCGGCGATGAAAATACCATAGCCGCCTGTTTAAAGCACTATGTCGGTTATGGCGCTTCTGAAGGGGGCAGGGATTACGTTTACACTGAAATTTCGAAGCAAACACTTTGGGACACTTATTTACCTCCTTTTGAGGCTGGCGTAAATGCTGGCGCAGCGACGATCATGAGTGGTTTTCATGATATTAGCGGTGTTCCTGCAAGTGCCAACTATTACACTTTGACAGAGGTATTGAAGGAGAAATGGGGATTTAACGGCTTTGTGGTTTCCGATTGGAACTCTGTTAAACAGCTGAGATCTCAAGGTGTTGCAGGATCAGATAGAGAGGCAACTCTTAAAGCCATTACAGCAGGTGTGGACATGGACATGGCCGACGGGCTTTACCTTGAGAATGTAGCGGAATTAATTAAAGACGGCAGTCTTCCCGTAGCCCGATTAGATGATGCCGTGAGCCGAGTTTTGAGACTCAAATTTCAACTGGCTCTTTTTGATCGTCCATATGTGCTTGAGGTGCCGGAGGAGGAACGCTATTTGCTTCCTGAGTATCTTTTGGTAGCAGAAAAATTAGCAGAGGAGTCCACCGTATTGCTAAAAAATGAACATAAGACGCTTCCGATAAGTAAGAAAGCTTCTTTGGCGATCATTGGTCCAATGGCAAAGGAGCAGGAAAACCTTTTGGGCTCTTGGTCGGCACACGGGGAAGCTAAGGATGTAATCAGCATCTATGAGGCGATGCAACAAGAATTCCCGGATTCAAAGATAATTTATGCCAAAGGATGTGATTTTGAAGGCATCGATAAAACAGGTTTCTCGGAAGCATTAAACGTTGCCCGAAAAGCAGAAATAGTCGTGTTGTGCCTGGGAGAAAAGAATTCATGGAGCGGGGAAAATGCCTCTCGATCAACCATTTCCCTTCCTGAAATTCAGGAAGATCTACTTACGGAACTTAGCCGATTGAACAAACCCATTGTATTATTGCTGACAAATGGGCGTCCGCTGGAATTAGGTCGTATTGAGCCTCATTGTCAGTCTATTGTCGAGATGTGGCAGCCTGGAGTTGTTGGAGGTAATCCAGTTGCAGGTATTATTTCAGGCAGAATTAATCCATCAGGGAAACTCGCGATGACCTTTCCTTTTGCAACCGGACAAATCCCAATCTACTATAATATGAGGCAACAGGGCCGTCCAAGGTCAGGCAAGTACCAGGATATTACGACTGAACCGCTTTTCGAGTTTACTCATGGTTTGAGTTACACATCATTCAAGTATGGAGAATTAAAAGCGGACAAAGATACCATTACGAAAACGGAGAAGTTGGTCATTGACATTTCCGTTTCTAATATTGGAGATAGGGATGGGGCGGAAGTTGTACATTGGTTTGTTACAGATCCTGTAAGTACTGTTTCCAGACCGGTGAAAGAGTTGAGATATTTCGAGAAGCAAATGATTAGAGCGGGACAAGCAAACGTATTTCGTTTTGAAATAGACCCCATGCGGGATCTAAGTTATGTCGATGAATTAGGGAACCGTATGCTTGAATCCGGAGAGTATTATATCTCAGTCAATAATAAAAAGGTGAAAATTAGTTTGATAGATTAAATGATTTAGTTGGTGGATGTTTGTTGTAAGGGATAGATAATCAGTTTCCTAAGAAATGTGTACGTGTGTCTTTATTGTATTTGTACGTCAATCTGATTGGGGACAGGTAGAACGTCTTTAATTCGAAGTTGATTGGCTAATTTGTTGAGGTAATTGGGATTCCCAATAAAAAGCAAATTTAAACTTAGGAATTATGAAAGTTCAGAATAAGAATATTGTTGTTACAGGTGGTGGAGGCGGAATGGGGCGCCAGCTAGTGTTGGCATTACTAAACAAAGGAGCTAAAGTAGCTGCCATCGACATTAATAAAGAGGCGTTGGAGGAAACGGTCTCACTTGCGGGGCCCAATGGTTCAAACCTGAGTTATTTTGTACTTGACATTACGAATAATTTTGCGGTTGTAGAAACGGTTGAACTCATAGTGGCAAAATTTAAAACAATCGATGGACTGATCAATAATGCAGGGATTATTCAAGCATTTGTCGGTGTTAATGAGCTCGACTACGATAAAATTGAACGTGTCTTTAATGTCAATTTCTGGGGAACACTTTATCTCACAAAGACATTATTGCCTCACCTATTGTCCAGGCCTGAAGCCCATATTGTCAACGTGTCGAGCATGGGTGGTTTCATGTCTTTCCCCACACAAACAATCTATGGTGCCTCTAAGGCGGCGGTAAAAATTCTGACAGAAGGGCTTTATGCCGAGTTAAAGGATACAAAAGTCAGGGTGACTGTCATTCATCCTGGAGCTATAGCAACTAATATCACGGTAAACTCTGGTTTGGATGGACCGAAGGTCGATGCTGATAGCTCTGCAAAAGATGGAATGGCTTTATCACCTGTGATAGCTGCAGATCTCATAATCAGAGCGATGGAGAAAAATAAATTCAGAGCTACTGTGGGAAAAGATGCATGGGTATTAGATAAGCTTTATCGTTTATCGCCCAAAATTGCTACTAATTTTATAGGTAAAATGATGAAGAAGAGTCTAGGCCAACAAAAATAATTTGTTGTTGGTGTGCTTTCTGTATTTGAAACATGTCAGATGATGGGATTGAGATTTTTTCAGTATCGTATTCTTTTTACCGAACTCATTGAAAAGCTAATTAAATCAGTAACTAAAAATCAAATTAACGATGGAAGGAATTAAAGACAAAGTAATTGTATTTGCCGGCGCTGGCGGAATTGCCGACGGGACAGCAAAATTTCTAGGAGCTGGAGGTGCCAAAATAGTTGTTGGAGATATTGTGAAGGAAAACGCCGAACGTTGCGTAAAGATAGCGAAAGACGCTGGTGGAGATGGCGTCGCGGCAGTGCTTGATATTTCCAATGCAGATCAAGTGAAAAGTTTGATTGATTTGGCCATTGATAAATATGGTAAGATTAACGGCTTATTCAACGTGGCTGCCAATATTCAGCCGGAAGAGGTTGCTAAGGATACCAATCCGGTCGACATCGATTTGGCAGTTTGGCAGCGTAATATCGATATTAATCTTACTGGTTATATGCTTACTTCCAAATACGCTATTCCGCACATTTTGGAAGCTGGTGGAGGTTCAATTGTTAATACGATTTCCGATGCTGTCTATGCCGGAATGCCAGACAAACTTACCTATTCGGTTACGAAAGCCGGAATTGGAGCGTTGACGCGAAATATAGCCGCAAGGTATGGAAAACAAGGTATTCGGTGCAACGCTGTTTCTCCAGGTTTAGTTTTGACAGAGGCTGGACTTCAAAACTCAGGTCATTTGGTTGAAATGGTACTGCAAATGATGCCTGCGCCGAGGGTTGGAAAGCCCGAGGACATGGGGTCAATGGTATCCTTCCTGCTTTCAGATCTTACAGAATGGATTACTGGCCAAACAATCTGTGTTGATGGTGGAGCGGTGATGAGAACTTAGGAGTGATCCACGATTAAAGTTAATGGCCTTTAGTTTGGTTGATATCAAACAAAGTGAATTGGGTGATACGTCTTTTAATGAATCCGAATTTGAGTTCTAGATTAAGCTCAAATCCGGATTCATTGTTTAATAGGCTATACAGAGCTATTTCAATTCGATTCTACTACTAATTTGATAGAGGATTTCTAGGACTGGTTGAAAGAAAGCCTCTATTTGGGGTGCTTCGAGTGTAATTTTTGCTTTGATGAAATATTCAGGATGAAAAGTGAGAAGTTTAATAATGATCCTCGTAATGCGTTGTTACACTGAGTCCTAAATAATGCGTACACACTTTTTTGCTAATTCTGTACGTCAATCTAACTTGGGGATTCTAGGTAGTCTTTATAGCGGCCTTCATAGACTATGTTTGCTTGTAAAAATATCTAAGCATGACGGCTAAAAGATTAAACCTAACAATCTCACTGTTGATGTTCATTTGTTTTCAAAGTCTTTCGCAGGAAAAACATAAAATGAATATCAACCAACTCTTAAAATTTGCGACCGAAAACAACTACGAACTTCGCGAAGCAAAGTTTAACCAAATCCAGAGTGAATTGACCATCAAAGAGACCAGAGCAAACGGTCTGCCAAAGATTGATGGTGAAATGGATTACAAAAACTATTTAAGTCTTCCAACCATGATTCTCCCGGGAGAATTGACCGGTGTTGCCGGAGCTCCCGACATTGAAGCACAGTTTGGAACAAAACACAATCTTGATGCATCCATTCAGTATTCACAATTGCTTTTCTCTCTGAAATACATCAACGCTTTAAAAACCACCAAGAAAGTTAACGAAATCAGACAGTTGGAAGTTGATAAGTCTGAAGAAGAGCTAATTCAGCTACTGTATTCGGAATATTATAACCTGCTTGCCATCTACAAAAATCTCGACATTATCGAAAGTAATATGGAGTCGCTCCAATTAAACCGTGACAATGTTGCCGCACTTGTAGATGGAGGATTGGCTCTACAAACTGATTTGGATAAGATCGACGTTAATTACGCGAATCTTGAGGCCAGCCGGGAAAATGTTCTTTCCGGAATTGATATACAAACCAATAACTTAAAATACGTCATCGGCATGGCGCCGGACACCAAACTTGAAGTGGATACAGCTGGTTTTAGTCAGCAATTCGCCAACGCGCGGTTTATTGACAAATACAACGGTGATTCATTGGATATAAACAATTTGATTGAAGTCTCTATCTTGAATAAAAACCTGGAATTGAACGAGTCGCAAATTAAGTTGGCAAAATCAGAACCAACACCGACTGTTGCATTCTATGGCAGCTATATGTACCAAGCTCAGCGAGACGAGTTCAACTTGTTCAACCCGGATGAAAGCTGGTTTAAAGTAAATCTGATTGGGGTCAAAGCGACGATCCCGATTTTTGCAGGACTCGGAAACCGAGCCAAAATCAGCAATGCTAAAATTGACCGGGAAATTACCTTGGATAGGCTTGCTAAAGCCAAACAAGGCTTGAGCCTTCAGTATCAAAATGCCATGATGACCTACCGCACCAGCATGAAGAACTGCCGTATACAAAGCGATAACGTTGAACTTTCTGCAAGAGTCAAAAAACAAGAAGAAATAAAGTATAAAGAAGGAATAGGAACACTTACAGACTACCTGATCTCTGAAAGCGATTACCGCAATGCTCAAATCAATTTTGTACAAAACTTCCTGAACATGAAGAAAGCGGAAATTGATCTTCTCAAAGCAAAAGGACTTCTAAAATCATTCGCGGGCTTAAATCAATTACCTGAATAAAAACACACAAGGGATAAGAGCCATATTCATCAAGTATTACATCAGAATTAAAACAACATAAAATGAAAAATATAATTAAAAAAACGCTTTACACACTTGCTACCGTTTTGGTATGCGTTTTAATATTTTTTCAACTTCAGTCCAACAAAGCTGAAACAGCTAAAATAACCGAGTTTGCTACACAAACAGGAAATTTCTACCCTGTAAAAGCAATGATAGTTAAGGCAGGAACTTTAGAAACCGACATGGAAACGACTGGATTTATACAGTCGGAAACGGACCTGGATGTTCTCGCTGAAACACAGGGAACAATTAAAGAAGTCTATAAAGAAAAGGGCGATTACGTTATAAAAGGAGACATTATTGCCAAAGTTGACGATGAATTGTTGGCAGCACAGCTGTCTGCTAGTAAAGCTACCTATGAGCAGTTGAAAAAAGAGGTTGACCGCTTTACAAAACTTCATAAGCAGAATGCGGTGACAAGTCAGAATCTGGAAGAAGTTAAGCTAAACTTTGAATCTGCAGAAGCCAACTATATTTCGGCTAAAAGACAATTTGATGACACCCGGATAAAAGCCCCAGTAAGCGGATTCATCGAAAATGACTTCATTGAAGAAGGGCAATACATTTCACGGAACGGTAAGGTTTGCAACATTATCGATTCGAAAAAACTAAAGCTGAAAGTTTCGGTAGCTGAACGCGATTACCAGCATATCAAAATCGGACAGAAAGTTAGAATCAGTACACCTGTTTATTCGGATACTGAGTTCGACGGTAGCATTGCTTATATCGGAAAAAAAGCTGGTTTTGGAAATACTTTTGACGCTGACATTAAGGTGATTGGCGACCAGCAGAATCTGCTAAAAGCAGGCATGTTTGTTACGGCTAACATTGCGCTGGAAAATGACAGCCAGGGTATTTATGTTCCCAGAAAAGCGATCAACGGATCACTAAAAGATGCATCTGTTTATATCATCGAAAATGGAGTTGCGGTTTCCAGGAACGTAAAGATCGGAGGTGGAGTTGATAACCTGGTGGAAGTTACTGATGGATTGGTCCCTGGAGAAACACTTGTGACGGAAGGAAACTACAGCATTTTTAACGGTGCTAAAGTTAAAATTTTGGACTAATCCCCGATACACTTCGGATCAAATCAAAATAAAGAACAGATGAAACTCGTAAGCTTATCCATAAAAAGAAGCACAGTCCCAATTGTGTTATTCACAATTTTGATTCTTTTGGGCTTGTTCTCAGCCACAAAAATAAAATATGCCTTGATGCCTGAAATCACGACTGCAACGGTTGTTGTTTCTACGGTTTACCCGGGTGCAGGGCCAAATGAAGTTCAGCAATCAGTCACCATCCCAATAGAAGATGCTGTGGCATCACTGAGTGGAATTGAAGAAATTGAATCAAGCTCAATTGAAAACCTTTCGATCGTAACGCTATCCTTGGCATTGGATGCCAATGTAGATGTAGCTGTTCAGGAAGCAACACAAAAAATCAATAGTATAGTTGCTGACCTGCCCAAAGAAATTCGGACACCATCGATTGAGAAATTTGATTTAAGTGCCCTGCCCATCTTTGTTGCAGGGGTACAATCGGATCTTTCAGAGACGGAATTTTTCGATTTCGTAGATAACCGGATAAAACCAGAACTAGCCAGTATCCCCGGCGTTTCTAGGGTAGAACTGTCAGGAGGTTTGGAACGGGAAATTAAAATCATGCTAGATCCTAAGAAATTAGAGGCAAACAAACTCAATTTGCTTGAGGTTTCGATGATGATTGAATATGCTAACATGGAACTTCCGACCGGAAAGTTGAAGACCAACACTAACGAGATGACAATTCGTTTGTCCGGGAAAATAAGAACAATCAAAGAATTAAAAGACATCATTGTCGGTGGATCAAAAAATGGAGCTGTAGTTAAATTAGCAGACATTGCCGATATCTACGATGGAATCGCTGATCCCGAGAAAATTACACGGATTGACGGAGCTGAGACAATCGGTATTGAAATCAGTAAGCAGAAAGATGCCAACTCGGTTGAAGTTGCCAAACTTGTTCGGGCAAAGTTTGCAGAGCTTGAAGCGACCTATCAAAAAGACAATCTGAAGTTTTCAACAGCCGACGATCAATCTCGCTTTACAATTGCTGCAGCAGATGCTGTAATGCACGACTTGGTACTGGCCATTATCCTGGTGTCGCTCATCATGCTGGTCTTTCTACATAGCATGCGTAACTCAATCTTTGTATTGGTCGCCATTCCAACTTCTTTGGTTTCCACTTTTACAGCCATGTACTTGTTTGGGTTCTCCTTCGACTTAATTAGTTTAACATCACTCTCACTTGTCGTCGGCTCGCTGGTTGATGACGCCATTGTTGTCATTGAAAACATCTACCGACATATGGAGATGGGGAAAAACCGGATTCAGGCTTCTTATTTTGCGGTCAAAGAACTCGGCATGACTGTTACCGCTATTACGCTGGTATTGGTTGCCGTATTCCTGCCGATCGCCTTTGTTACCGGAATTGTTGGAGATATCCTTCGTGAATATGCTGTTACAATCGTAGTATCCATGCTATTGAGTTTGCTGGTTTCTTTCACACTGGTTCCTTGGATGACTTCAAAATGGGCCAAATTAGCGACTCCAAAAGAAAACTTTTTGGGGAAGCTACTGGGAATTTTTGAACGTGGAATAGATAAGTTTAATGCTGTTATTCACGGAGCCATGCTTTGGGCTCTGAAACACAAACTGATTACAATTATTGGTTCAACTATTTTGTTTTTCGGGTCATTCATGCTGTTTCCTGCTGGTTATATCGGCGCTGAATTTGCCTCATCCGGCGACAGGGGCTCATTTATATTGAGACTTGAGTTCCCACATGATATAAGCCTTGCTGAGAACAATAGTACCACACGAAAAGTAGAAGAGTTTTTAATGAATCAACCCGAAGTTGATATGGTTTATACGACGGTTGGTAAAAAATCAGGAATCATTTCGACTTCTGCCACTCCCTATTACAGTGAAATAAGTGTGAATATGGTACCCTTGGATCAACGAAATATCTCGACCAATATTTTTTCCAGAAAAATTCGTTCACAATTGGAAGAAAGGATTATTGGCGCAAAGATAAAAGCTGTTGCTGTTAACCTGATGGGGAGCGAAGATGTTCCATTAAAATACTATATCGTTGGGCATGATATTGATAGTGTAATGTCCTATTCGCATAATGTTCTCAAAACATTAAAGTCCATTAACGGGACGGTAGAAACGGAACTAAGTGTTGACTTGGCCAACCCCGAATATAACATTGTGGTAGACCGCGATAAGATGACTAAGCTTGGTCTGAACCTGGCAACTGTCGGTGGAATTCTGAGAACATCATTCGCGGGAAATACCGACAACAAATTCCGCGATGGCGAACAGGAATATGATATTAACATCCAGCTTAACGAAGCGGACCGTAGAAACAAAAGCGATCTGGAAAACATCGCTTTTGTTTCCATGAGCACGGGAGAATTAATAAAACTATCTCAGTTTGCGGATATTGCAGAAAGTACCGGACCTTCAAAATTAGAACGATATAATCGTTCTCCGTCTGTCCAATTAACCAGTCAGATTTTTGGGGTATCTCAAGGTACGGTTCAGTCTGAATTTACAGATAAACTAAGCCAGATACGCGCACCGGAATCAACAAAGGTGACGACATCAAAACAAACAAAATTGATGGCTGAATCATTTGCCGACCTGGGCCTGGCCTTTTTAGCAGCTATTATATCGGTATACCTGATTATGGTTGTCCTCTACAACAGCTGGGCTGATCCATTTGTCGTCATGTTTTCCATTCCATTGTCAATTACCGGTGCCATTTGGGCCCTGGCATTGGCAAACCTGACCTTAAACATATTCTCGATTTTGGGGATGGTTATGCTCGTTGGCCTGGTGGCAAAGAATGCGATTCTAATTGTCGACTTTGCTAATGAGCTAATGAGTCAGGGGAAGGAACTGGTCTCTGCCATTTCTGAGGCAGTGGAGCTACGGTTCAGACCAATCCTAATGACCAACGTTTCGATGATTATTGGGTTGATTCCACTGGCTTTTTCTCAGAGTGAGGGTGCAGAATGGAAAAACGGCATCGGCTGGACATTGATTGGTGGACTGACCGTTTCAATGGTACTGTCAATGATTATTGTTCCTGTAGTTTTCTATATCGTAAAAAGACTTCAGCTAAAGATGGGAGTTTTAGATAAACAGGAAATTCAATTTGAAGATTACAATCTAAGTTAGATTATTGAAAATGGCCTTTTGTTTACACAGCTATACTTTCTGGACGCAGAATTTATAGCTGTTATTCACTTCATAAAATATCGAATACTCGTGAGTAAACTGTTTTTGAATATATTTTTTTGGGGCTCAATGTTCGTTTTATCAATGTTACATATAGATGTGACCGCACAATCAACTTCACCAAGTAAAAATGATCGTGAAGCAATGGAACGAGCTTATTGGGAAAACATGACATTGAAAAACCCGTCTTTGCGATCTGTCCTGGTGAGTTCAGAGTTCATCCCGCATCACCGAATCAATTCTAAGTTAAATGGATCACCTTATTTCACGGGAGATGCTGATCTGTTAAGAAACTCAGTTCAAATGAGGTTCCCGGTGTTTAAATGGAATAACAAATCGATTGATTTAACCGGAAGTGCATTGAATCAAAGAACAGTTTTGACGGAAGTTGAGAGTTTCTATCCCGGGAATATTGATTTTGAACACAAGGTGAGCCAAACTAGTTTAGGGATTGTCGCTGGCTTTACAATGAGATCTAAGCTATTTAAAAAGCGGATAATTTATCGGATAAATTTTAGTAGTCTTTTTGATTCCGATTTTTCACAATCACAACACTCTCTTATCGGAGTTGGGCTTATAAGCCTCAAGAGCAATGCCTATACAAGTCTATCTGTTGGTTTAGCGATAATTGCTAGTCCAACCGTCAAAATACCGGTATTTGGGTTGGTGAGTTACGAGCATACTTTCGCTACTCTAGGACTTGACCTTTCTGCTAATCTTCCCTATCGATTGAGTTTGCGGAAAGAATTGACAGCCAGAAGTGCTCTGTCGTTTGTCAATGAACTGGGAGGGCCGATGTTTTTCTATCAAACTACGGGGGGGTATACCGTAAATCAAGCTCGTTTAAATATGACAGAATTGCGAATAGGATTACTTTGGGAAAGAAGACTTGGCAGAATATTGGTCTGTGGAGCTTCCTTTGGTTGTGTTAACACATTTAAATCAGAAATTCACAATGTCGTTGCTTTTAGAGATTTGGGAACAGTATTGAAAAATGAGGCTGCATTTGACTATTATTTCGGTTTGAATTTTTCAGTGTTGTCTTTTCGCTGATTTTTATTTCGGATTGAATGTGATGTGTTTAGGTGCGATTGTGGGTTTATTCCTCAAAACCATCAATCGATTTTTCAAAAAGGATACCTCCTTTAAACATTCCCTTTAAGACGGGATGAATTTCTCGACCAAGTCTTGTCAAACTATATTCAACTCGTGGTGGAACTTCAGGAAAAACAGTTCTATTAATTATTCCGTCTGTTTCTAATTCTTTCAATTGTTTAGTCAGCATGCGTTCGCTAATGTCAGGCAATAATTTAACTAACTCACTATATCTCTTATCTCCTTGATAAAGGTGCAAAATGATCGTTCCTTTTCGTTTTCCTTTGACGACATTTATAAATGTATCAATCGGGCAATAACTTTTTTTCATTTTTTTTCTTCCCTTAAAGCCTTGTAAATATTAAAAACGGAACTAAATGTTCGTATCGTAATATTTTGTAAGTTGTTGATATATAATGAATTTATTCTGATGTTTGTACAAAAGTAATTAAAAATAGGAGACAGAAGATGAAACAGAACAATTCTACTTTCAGAGCATTTCGCGTTGAAGAAAAAAATGGAAGCTACATTGGGGCAGTCAAAGAAATTCAATTTAGCCCATTACAGCAGGATGAAATACTGGTTAAAGTACACTACAGTTCATTAAATTATAAAGATGCTTTATCAGCTTCGGGCAATAAAGGAGTAACCCGAAACTATCCCCATACCCCAGGGATTGATGCAGTAGGAGTAATTGAAAGATCGAACAGTGAAACACTGAAAGTTGGAGAAAAAGTAATTGTTACCAGTTATGATTTAGGAATGAATACTGACGGTGGATTTGCAGAATATATTCAAGTTCCATCTGAATGGGCTGTGAGGTTACCAGAAAAATTGACGATGAAAGAAGCAATGATATACGGGACAGCTGGCTTAACCGCGGGAATGTCTGTACTGAGACTAACTGAATTAATAAAACCGGAAGATGGAAAAATAGTGGTTTCCGGAGCTACAGGAGGAGTTGGTGCCCTTAGCGTATTAATATTAGGTAAATTGGGATATTCTGTGACTGCAATAACGGGCAAGGAAACTGAACGGGATTATTTGATTAACCTAGGTGCAAAAGAGATAATATTGCGAAGTGAGATCGAAAATTTTGTTAAGAAACCACTGTTGAAACCGTTGTTTGCAGGTGCAATAGATACAGTGGGAGGAGTAATTCTTGAAAACATTATTAAGTCAACCGGTTCGATGGGAGTCGTGACTTGTTGTGGCAATGTTGCATCTCCTAAACTTGATTTAACCGTTTTCCCGTTTATTCTGAGAGGTGTTACACTTATCGGTATTGATTCACAAAACTATCCCATGAAATACCGGACTAAAGTGTGGGAAAAGCTTGCTGACAAGTGGAAACCAGAGCAATTGGAAGAAACGTGCTGCGAAATTGGACTTGAAGAAATACAACACAAGATTGAATCAATTCTTCAGGGCAAGCTAAAAGGACGGACTGTTTTGAATTTGATGAGATGAACAAACAGTATGGAGTTATTCAATGTGAAATGAAGATTGTTGTTGATTTGGGTGGATTGATCGGGAGAAGGATATTCTTGCAATTTGAATCTACAGTTTGAGTTCATTTTGTTGATCTTAATTATTTTGCTACGAAAATATTTTAGATTTGTAAAATGGAAAGCACGGTTTATTATTTGGGGGTATCTCAATCATTATTTTCGGCAATCTTTATCCTGTTTGGTAAGAAATTGAAACTAGCTGATATAATGCTTGCATCTTGGTTCTTTTATCTTGCCGCACTTTTTGTCATGAACATCGTTAAACAAGAAGTTGGATATCATGGAGACCTGTGGCCCGTTTCTCTAATTTTGGTTATTGGTTTTCCGATCAGCCTTTTCATGTATTCAAAATACATAACTAACGACTATAAATTGTTTCGGCGAAAAGACTATCTGTATCACTTGCCCCAAATAATTGTTTTTATTGCAGTTGTATTTGCTTACGATTCAGATATAACAGATATCGTGTCTTTTGGTGACTACTATAATAGTCTAGTTGGGTTAAAGTATACAATTGGAATTTTCTTCCACATATGTTTGGTTTTTTACACTATTGGAGCTTTTTACAACATCTTAAAATTTAGAAGGCAGATGGGGAATTCGTACTCTTTTGCTTCTCAAACCATAAATTTGAGTTGGTTGATGTTTGTTATTATTGCTTTTTTCCTTGTCTTTACTTTTATTATTGGTGTTAGTGCTTATCATACAGCAAATTCGCTTAGCAATAATGTTGAATTATTTAGGAGTGGGGCCCTACTTGCGTTTGTTTATTTGCTGAGTTTTTTTGGACTTAAGCAGCAACAATTGATTTCTGCCGAAGATTCTACTGTGAGTTTAAACATAGACGCAGAATTTGTAGAATCATCATCTCATAGATATAAAAAGTCAGGTTTGAAAGAGTTAAAGGCGGAGGAATATTTAACTAGCTTGGTCAATTATATGAATCAAAGTCAGGCGTGGAAAGATCCTGAATTGACTGTGGCCAAATTGTCAGAAGCAACTAATGTCCCCAAATACTATATTAGTCAGGTACTAAATGAAAATCTTCAAAAGAATTTCTACACTTTTGTGAATGAATACAGGATTGAATGTGCAAAGAAGATGATCGTGGCTCCCAAATACAAGGATTGGTCGATTGTCGCGATTTCGTTTGAGTGTGGTTTTAACTCTAAAGCTGCTTTCAATAATTTTTTCAAGAAGTATACTCAAATGACTCCCAGCGAGTATAAGAAATCAATACTCGATGCCTGAAAAAAACTTCTGTTAGATTATCAACCAGCATTTCCGATTCATCTGCAGAATGGAATATCAACCTATTTGTTTTAACGACGATGTTGTGACCTTTTCCTTTTTCAGATAGAGCTTAATGCGGAAATGTGGTTCTCAGATTTTAAATTACTGTAAGGTACCTCTCGTCGGTAGGAGAGTGCGTGCTGCCAAAGTCCATACAAACTAAAATAATTTCTCAGTTCCTTGTCCGAAGTAGAATGTGTCCGCTTTATTAAAGGTAAGCTTCAAGGAGAAAACTAGATGGCAAATGGCCTTTTAGTGGTAGATAAGCATACTTCTGGTTGAATCATTCTCAAAGCTTTTGTTGTTGTAAGTATTTGATTTGCAGCTTCCCAATAAATATGTACTGCCGAGAATAGGATTAGGTGAACGTCTATATTCTTGGGTCGACACAAATAGACGTTTGATTAATAAGCATTGTATAGGTTTGAACAAAAATGAACAACCAACTGGATCAAATCGGGAACATTGGGCTCGAGATAGATCTTAGTTTAAACCTAAAACTATTAAATGAAAAGGAATTTTTTTTATCTATGCTTCTTATCATTATTTCTCACTTCTGGGTTTCAAACTTTTGCTCAGGAGTCGAAGATTGATACGGTTATCGTAGTGGAGAGCTCAATTGCTCACCGTAAGGAAGAGAAGAATCGTAATGTAATGCTTAATGCCGATGCGGCGACAGGACCTAGAGAGGTGAATATTGGTTTACCGTTTAGGGGCGATATTGTTATTCTTGAAAATGGCGTGCCGGTTGTATTTTCTTTTTGGCCGACCATGCCGACGTTTGCCTGGAATGTTGACAACAGTTTAGGACGGATGGGACTGCTCTCTTTTGAAGAAGGTGCCTTGCTATATGGTAAGGTTGGATTTGCAGTTCAAAGTTATGATCGTGATCCGGGGCGGAAATTTCAAGGGTATGCATCCGCTTTTATGAGTAGTGTCGGGTCTTCTCGATTTGATATGACAGTTACCGGACCTATCGGTAAAAAAGGATGGGGTTACATGGCTAGTGCCTATCAGTCATTCGACAGAGGTTATGGGACCAACCTCATGTATACACCTTGGGATAACAAGACGTCAAATGCCAAATTTGCTATCAGTAAAAGGTACAAAAAAGGTAGTGTAAAATTGCTTTATAAATATGTTGAGACTCAGATCGGAGCTACGGCATATTTCCCGGTTACCTACAAAGGAGATGGTGAAGTTGAAGAATACCCGGGTTTTAGATTAGGTAAAGATTCATATTTCCCAAGAAACGGTATGATTCCCTATCGGGACGTTATGGGTGATGCTCAGTGGGCAAACTTGACTAAGGACAAATTCTCTAAGTCTAAATCACACAATATTTATTTGATGGGAGACCATCGATTTGATAATGGATGGAAACTTGATTACTCTGCCCTCTATCAAAACATGAAGTCACCTTTGATCATCGAATTCCCATTAAGTTTGATGATTTGGGACACGCAAGAGGCTCCCTATTCCTATATGAATTTCTATAAAGCAGGAAGTTCTGATGTGTATGAAGGGCGGCACGTGCAGATGATGTATAACCAGTTGATGCCTCAATCGGATTGTAAATACTTCGTTACAAGGTTTGAGATGAATAAAAAAATCAAAAATCACAGTGTGCGAATTGGCGCAACCTACCAGAATAACAATAGACAGTATACAACCTTTGGTGGGGCTTATTTAATGTCTGTAGAACCAAATCCTGTATTATTGAGCATGTCTCCCAATGATGATACCGTTGTCTTTGGTGGAGCCTGGGGGAGTATTAGCCATGACAAATATAGTAGAACCGCTCTGTACGCATCAGATGATTTCAATGTAGGATCTAGATTAGGACTAAGTTTGGGGGCACGACTCGAACATCAGAATTATACCGATTATCACAACCCTTATGTGAATAATGAAGGGTTGGAGGATAAAGAACTTATTAAAAAAGATTTTAACAATAAGTTCAACAAAGTCGGTTATGCCAAACTTGTATACAAACTGACAAATGGATTCGGTTTCGTTGGAGATATTAGTTATAACAGCGAAAATAAGGCATACTGGGATTACACTTATAGAGACGCAGAAGGAAAAGCTGTTGACGAAAATGGTCTTACTGCTTCTGAGGGTGGACACCCGAGAACAACCGAGCCGGGAAGTTACGAAACCGCAGTAACAAAAATGGGCGGTGGGGTTTATTTGAATATTGGCAAAAAGCTAAGCGTAGTTTCGATGATAACTTCAATTAAAAAGAATGAAGTTCCGGGAGCCGCTACATTGGATGATCCATCAGGAAGTGGGCTTCGAGCTGATTTTGGACCAGAGTTTTATAATATTGAAACAATGGGATGGTCAACCGATATTACAGCAGAACCTTTTAGAAATTTCAATATCCACTATTTACTGACCTTACAAAATCCACAATACAAAGACTATGAAGTGAACGGTTTCGGGCAAACATTGTCCTACAGTGATAAAACAATTCCCGCTTTGTCTAAAGTGTTGATGGAAATTGATCCAAGTTACATGTTTGCTAAAGGTAAATTAAAAGCATGGGTTAGTTTACGCTACTTCGGTAAGCAATATTCAAATGAAACAAATGCTTTCTCTTGGAATCCTTGGTGGGAAAACTTTGGCGGATTAGATTACATGGTGAACAGAAAACTAACGCTCAAATTACAAGTTGTCAACTTCCTTGATCAATCGGGAGTTAAAGGAGCAATTCAAGGTGGATCTCAGATTAATTCTGATGCAGATTATATCGGTAAGCCAATTGTTGCGAATGCCATTCGTCCAAGAACGGTCGAATTAAAGGTCGATTTCAAATTCTAAGTACAAATAATAATTCTAATAATTAAAAAATTTAAAGTTATGAATAAGATTTTTTCAATCCTTGCTGGAACGTTTATGATGCTAACTGTCTTTGCTGTCAACGCACAAGCTGAAGGTGAATACTTCCTTGGCAAATGGGACATTATGGTGATGGGAACACCCAACGGAGATTCTCCGATGAAGGCACAAGTCGTAGAAAAAGATGGTAAAATGGTGGTGTTAATGCAAAGTGAAGAAGGTGGTGAGTTAAAACCAGTTGACCGCTTTGAAATCTCCGATACTGAACTGACAGCTTACTGGGTTGCAGGTGGTTACAATGTTTATCTGTTTTTGGAAAAAGTAGACGATGATAACGTTGAAGGTTCATTGATGGATATGTTCGATGCTACAGGTGTACGCGCTAAAGAATAGTTTATAATCATCAGGGAGGATAGAGTAGTCTATCCTCCCTTTTTTCCAAGAAAATAATCAAGTCTTCTGAGTCTAATTATTCACAGTTGGAACAGCTGTGGTATTTTTTCAAATGATTTAGCTCAGATTTTTTCACCTTTCTCAAAGAAGCCTGAATCCCAATTTAGGCGTGGTCAATATGACTAAATCCTTACTAAAACTAACTTAAACTTATGCCTATGAATTTGAAATCTACATTTTTAGTGTTGTCTCTTTTAATCGGAATGAAGATGTTTGCCTCAGATTTTAAAATTGCAGATCCTAAGGATATTGCTCTTCGACCAATTCAAAATAGCTTCAGAAACTTGCTGGACTTATCAGGTGTCTGGAAGTTTAAAAAAGATTCTGCCAATATCGGAGAGCAAGAACATTGGTTCGAGGGATTATCTGACTATCGCTCAATCGCAGTGCCTGGGAGTTGGAACGAGCAATTCTCAGATATGCGTGATTACATGGACTGGGTGTGGTATGAAACTGAAACTTACGTCCCTTCCAGCTGGAAAGGACAAAATATATTTATCCGCGTAAATGATGCAACTTATGCCGCAAAGATTTGGATCAATGGTAAACCGGTTGGGTATCATGAAGGATGTCACCTCCCTTTCGCATTCGATATCAGTCCCTTCATAAACTGGAATGAGTCCAACCGAATTGTTATTCAGGTTGAAAATCAACTCTCGCCGGATCGTGTCCCTACCGGAAATGTTTCAGGTGGTTCGTTTAGAAGTTTTCCCGCTACGAATTATGATTTCTTCCCATATTCGGGATTAAACCGATCAGTTGTTCTATACTCTGTTCCTAAAAATCATACAAAGGATATTACAATTAAACCTAGTTTCAAAGGAAATGTTGGAGAATTAGATATTCATATAGAGTCAGAAGGACAAGAAAGGGACGGGAAAGTTTTAGTCACGGGTAACGGTAAAAAAATAGAAATCCCCATCTCATTAACAAAAAATAAAGCAGTAGCTAAAGTTTTGATTCCTGATGTACGTTTATGGAGCTTAGATGATCCGTTTTTATATACGGTAACTGTTAGCTTACTGGATGGTGAAGAAACTAAAGATGTTTATTCTTTAAAAACAGGAATACGAACGGTGGGTGTTGATGAGAATCATATTTTATTGAACGGAAAACCTGTGTTTTTAAGAGGCTTTGGAAGACATGAAGATTTTCCGGTATTAGGGCGATCAAGTTGTAATTCGTTAATAATAAAGGATTTTGAGTTAATGAAATGGACTGGTGCAAATTCATTTAGAACTACACACTATCCATATGACGAAGAAAATTATGATCTGGCGGATCGTGAAGGATTCTTAATTATCGGGGAAACCCCAGGGGTAGGGTTATATTTTACGGGAGATAGTATAGCTCTTGAAAAGAGACAAGATGCTATGAAACGATATTTAGAGGAGATGTACTTGAGGGATAAAAATCATCCTTCAATTATTATGTGGTGTGTAGCTAATGAACCTAATGATAATCCTGCAGTCGGGCAAGGAACCTCTCCGGGAAGGGAGGATAAAGAGAAAATTTATAGGAAATTCGAAGAACTGTTTACTCAAATTAGAGAATTGGATAGTACTCGGTTGGTTATGTATGTTGGGGTGATGATGGGGCCTATTAACTGGTTTAATTTAACTGATGTGATCGCAATTAACAGATACTGGGGGTGGTATACAACAGGCGGAGATATTGCAACAGGAGCTAGAACATTAAGCCATGAACTGGATCGATTACATCGCAAATTTAATAAGCCATGTATGCTAACAGAGTTTGGCGCAGATGCAATGTCGGGATTTCATGCCGTTAATTCAGAAATGTACACGGAAGAATATCAAAAAGAATTTATCAAAGCTTATTTGGATGTTGCCGATACAAAAGATTTTGTAACTGGTATGCATGTATGGAACTTGGCTGATTTTAAGACTCCCCAATGGATGCTAAGATTTGGAGGTTATAATATGAAAGGGGTGTTCACTCGGGATAGAAAGCCTAAAATGGCCGCCCACTACCTAAGAGAAAGATGGGCACAGCAAGAGAAATAAATTGATCCTGAGAGGCTGATTCAGATGCGTATTGATACGGTAATTAAGGCTTGTATCAATGCGCATCATAACGCCAATAATAGAGATCGTGATTTAGCTAATTTTAGTAACGAATAGTATCGTAGAACAACGCAAACAGATCAGAAACTGGTATCAATGAAATATTAAGACCTCAATCTATGAAGACAAATTTAAGAACAATATTATTGGCTGTTTTCTCTCTTTTCTGCTTTATTTCTTGTACTACCGAAAAAACTCACCAAAATGAAAAGGATGAGTTCATCACGAAGTTGATGAATAATATGTTTGTTGAAGAAAAAATTGCTCAACTCAATTTGGTGACACCTTCTGCTGGAACTGGCCCTTTTAAGACCAAAAGAGTCGTGGAAAAACTGCAGGAGGGATCTGCTGGAAATATTTTATCAGTGATGGGGTCCGTCGAAAGGATTCATAAAACAGCATCTCTCGCTGATAGTACTAGATTGAAAATTCCCTTCTTCATGGCTCTTGATATAATTCATGGCTATAAAACAATCTTCCCGATTCCCCTCGGATTGTCTTGCTCCTGGGATACCGTTCTTATTGAGAAAACTGCTAGAATTGCCGCTATCGAGGGGACGGCAATGGGCTATAATCAAACCTATTCTCCCATGGTGGATATTACCAGGGATCCTCGTTGGGGGCGTGTAATGGAAGGTGCAGGGGAAGATCCTTATTTGGGAAGTGTGGTAGCACGGGCTGTAGTAAAGGGATATCAAGGGGACGATTTGAATGATGAGACGTCCATGATGGCTTGTGTGAAACATTTTGGCTTGTACGGTGCTTCAGAAGCCGGAAGAGATTACAACACCACAGACATGAGCAGGCTAACAATGTTTCAGTATTACCTGCCACCATACAAAGCAGCTATTGATGCCGGGGCAGGTAGTATAATGTCTTCGTTTAATGATGTTGATGGCGTCCCGGCAACGGCTAATAAATGGCTGCTTACTGACTTATTACGTGATGAATGGGGCTTTGATGGGGTTGTCGTTAGTGATTACAACTGTGTTCAGGAACTTATTGCTCATGGCGTTGCCGCAGATTATAAGGAGGCGGTTAAAAAAGCAATGGACGCCGGCCTGGATATGGACATGGCCAGCGAAGGTTACTCTACGTTCCTAAAAAATTTAGTGAACGAAGGTGCCATTAAAATTGAACAAATCGATCAAGCCTGTCGGAGGGTTTTGGAGGGGAAATATGATCTGGGATTATTTGAGGATCCATACAAAAACTACAATCCCGAAAAACCGGCAAAAGTTATCCTAACTGAAGAAAATAAGGAAGTTGCGAAACTAGCTGTTTGTAAGTCAATTGTCCTACTTAAAAATGACAATAACACGTTGCCGTTAAATAAGAATAGTAAAATCGCATTAATTGGTCCCTCTGTAGATGATCAGTTTGAAATGTTTAGCATGTGGTCACAAACAGGAGATAGACAGAGCGTTATTACTATATTGGATGGGATCCGGAAACTAAATGAAAATGTAGTCTGTGCGGACGGAACATTTTTTACCGATGATCCGGATTATTTAAAAAACGATGGCAGGTTTGACGAGGCAGAACAGTTTAAAAAAGAAAAAGAAGCGGTTGAAATTGCAACAAAATCTGATGTGATTGTTGCTGTATTGGGAGAGTCTATCGCTGTATCAGGTGAGGCTAGATCAATGACCGATATATCGCTTCCAGGGTGTCAGGTAGAGTTGCTGAAAAAATTGAAAGCTACCGGAAAGCCCGTTGTCCTGGTGCTTTTGAGCGGGCGACCGCTTACGTTGGAAGATAATCTGCAGTATGCGGATGCTGTGCTGGAAGCCTGGCGACCAGGAACTATGGCAGGAGCGGGTTTAGCAGATGTTTTATTTGGCGATTACAACCCATCTGGTAAGCTTACGATGACTTTCCCAAGATCATTAGGGCAGATTCCAATTTATTACAATCATAAACATACAGGAAGGCCTTATATAGAAGGTGAGAAAAGTGCTTTTAAATCTCGTTATCTGGACGAAAAGAATGATCCTCTCTTTCCTTTTGGGTTTGGAATGAGCTATACATCTTTTGGCTATAGCCCCATATCACTAAGCGATACGTTAATGTCGGGGAATACAATCCAATTAGATGTTAGTGTTGATGTTTCAAATACTGGTGATTATGCTGGAGAAGAAACAGTTCAGTTGTATTTGAATGATCCGGTTGCGTCAGTTGCTCGTCCCGTAAAGGAATTGAAAAAGTTTCGGAAGGTTTTTTTACAACCAGGAGAGTCACAAAGAGTACATTTTAAACTCTCGGTTGAAGATCTAAAGTTTTACAACTACGAACTTAAATGGGATTGGGAACCTGGAAAATTCATTGTTTACGTTGGAACAAACTCAGAAGAGATTCAAAAAGCATCCTTTGTTTGGAATAGATAGTTTGATCATTGGTTTTTATATCGTTTAATAAAGAGGTGGGTAGCGAAATATGCCCATCTCTTTTCACTCTTTTTGAAAACATTCTTAGACTGAAAATGAGAAGATTTTTACCCTTGCTTATTGGTGTGATTTCCAGCCTGTATGGTTTTTGTCAGAATACAGGATATCTGCATACTTTGTCAAGCTACATTGAGAATATTGACGTTTTAGAGGAAGGTCAGGAAAAAGCTCACGCCTATTCTATCCCCAGTTCATATATACTTCTTAATGGCAAATGGAAGTTTGCTTATTTTGAAACACCGTTTGGTATTCCGGACGATTTCTACAAAGTATCGTTTAACGATGCTAATTGGGATACTCTCGAAGTGCCGTCTAACTGGGAGATGAAAGGGTATGGCGACAAATTTTTTCGAAATGTGGGAACTGGTTTTCCCTTGGGACGAATGGGCCGTCGAACTCCAGCCGATAGTTACAAATCGACAACATTAGATGACAAGTATGTTCCGGTAAAACCAGGAGAAGTTCCCTATGAGTGGAATCCAACAGGTGCCTATCGAACCTCTTTTGAATTGCCCTCCGATTGGGATGGCAAAGAGGTATTTTTGCGCTTCGAAAAAATAGCTTCAGCGTCATTTGTTTGGGTTAACGGGAAACAAGTTGGGTATAATGAAGGGTCTCATGAGCCCTCTGAGTATAACATTACCCCTTATCTACAAAAAGGGAAAAACACAGTTGCTGTTCTTGTAACCAAGTTTTCCGACGCGTATTATTTAGAGGGAGTTGATGCCTGGAGACTAGCAGGGATATTTGACGATGTTACGGTTTTTGCAACTCCAAAGCAGCGGATTTTTGACTGGCAGGTTGTTACCGACCTGGATGATTCGTTTACAAATGCGGACTTGTTGCTAGCTGTCGATGTTAAAAGTTATGATGCTACAAATGAGAAATTTGAAATAAAAGCAACATTAACAAGAAACAATCAGACAATCTTTTCTTCAGCCAGTCATGTATTTGCAGTTTCGAAGGATAGTATCCAAACAGTATCGATTAAAGAGTTTATTGCCAATCCACGGAAATGGACTTCAGAAACGCCCGATTTGTATAACTTGACAATTGAACTGTTCGATCAGTATGGTTCTCTGGCTGATGCGTTGGATACCAAGATTGGCTTCAAAGAAACCCAAATTGTTGGAAATACATTTTATCTAAACGGAGTCCCACTGAAAGTAAATGCAATCAACTCGCATATGCAGCACCCGGAAATGGGGCATTACGTCGATGAAGAGACAATTCGCAAGGATTTTGAGCAGTTAAAGCAATTCAATTTTAATGCAGTTCGTACATCACATTACCCTCCTACAAATAAATACATAGAGTTAGCCGATGAGTACGGCCTCTTTATTATTGACGAAGTCAGTGATGAAGCTCATCAATCTCCATATTTATCCGGGAAAAGTGATTTTGTTGAAATGTACAGGGACAGGACCCGCAAGTTAGTTCTTCGTGATCGAAATCACCCTTGTGTATTATTTTGGAGTGCCGGAAATGAAAGTGGTGAAGGAAAAAATATAAACGAGGTCGTTAAACTCGGCAAAGAGCTTGATCCTACCAGATATTGGATGTATGGTGGTAATGCGCCAGTTCATCCGGCAGAGGACATTATTGGTCCGCGCTATCCAACCCCAATTGAGTTGGAAATGCACGTCGGTTTAAATGAGGAGGATAACAGACCTTCATTTATGGACGAATACCTCGCTGTAACTGGTAATGCGGGTGGCGGACTTGACGAATATTGGAGAACTATCTATAGCCATCCAAAACTGATGGGGGGAGCCATTTGGGATTTCGTGAGTACCGGAGTTACAGAGCCTATTAGACGCCTAATTGACTCTTCGAAATACGATACCCCGGTACACATTATGGGAAATGCCCAATTGGTAGATGGAAAGGATGGCAAGGCGATTGATTTAAATGGCCATGACCAGTGGGTCGAAGTTTACCAGTCCGAAAATACGGAGATATCAGGCGAGAAATTGTCGCTCTCTCTGGATGTTTTTCCGAGAAATCTTGCCCGATTAGGCGGCTATTATATTACCAAAGGAAATAACCAGTTTGGAATTAATCAGAAAGGGAAAAATGAACTGGAGTTTTACTTATTTAATGGTGAACGGCAAGTCGTTACAGCACCATTGCCAGGTGACTGGGAATATCATTGGCATACTATAACAGCGGTATATAACGGCAACGAAATGAAACTATATATCGATGGTGAGGTGAAAGCTTCCAAACTTGTTACCGGTGCTATTGTTAATCTACCTTTTCCGCTAAATATTGGCAGAAATGCAGAAAAACACGGCGATGGTACTTCAGAATACATTTGTGATGCGTTGATTGATAATGTGGGTGTTTTTACCAAGGAAATAAATCCTTCTTCTGCGATAGACAAGAGTGATGCTGATTTATGGATGGATTTTGAAAGCGAGTCTCGTGAAGGTAATTTTTATAGTTACGGAATCGGAGCCAGGACCTATGGTGCTATGTGGCCCAATAGAAAGCCTCAGCCGGAGATGTGGCAGATGAAGAAAACTTGTCAGCCTTTAGCATTTAATCTGATAGATAGAGAAAACTGCGTCGTACAGGTGTGGAACCGCAGTCATTTCTTGAATGCTTCGCATTGGAGAACGACATGGAAACTCACCGAAGACGGGAAAGAAATACAATCAGGAGAGTTGGATTTGGATGTAAAGCCATTGGAGCGTGGAAATATTAATATTCCCTGTAAAAAGCCGGATATTAAAGCCGGGAAGGAATACCGTTTAAATATCAGTTCTTGTTTAAAAGAGAGTGAATTGTGGGCGCCTGTTGGCTTTGAAATTTCCTGGGAGCAGTTTGAATTAAAGGAGTGGTATCAAAACAACACTGTTGTTTCAAATGAGGGTCAGAACATTGCACTGACTTCAGATTCTACATGTTTTATTGTTCGAGGTAAGGACTTTACGTACAATTTTGATAGGGAATCAGGAGAACTGGTTTCATTGAATGTAAATGGTGAAGAACTATTGAAATCCCCTCTTCGATTAAATGTATGGCGAGCACCTATTGCCAACGAATTGGATTCATGGAATGGCTCTTCTTTTAAAAATTCAGGATGGAAAAGCGAGTATGGTGATGTCATTGCTACGGAATATTACTCGAACGGGCTTCACAACCTGAAGCATTATCCACTGGAAGTTAGAGCATCTAAGACGAATGGAAATGTGTATGTCTATGCACGTGAATTTGTCCTTCTAAACGGAGGAACAATGGAATTTGCCCAGCTGGATAAATACATCATGGGGGCAAAATACAACGGTTTCGAGAATATTTATGAGTACAGAATAAATAGTGATGGCGAAATAAATATCGAACATACCTTTTTGCCGCAGGGAACGATGCCTCAGTTTTTACCCCGTGTAGGACTTTCATTGCAATTAAACAATCAATTAAACCATGTGGAATGGTATGGCCGCGGTCCTCAGGAAAACTATCCGGACCGGAAAAGTGGCTATAAAGTAGGTATCTATAGCTCAACGGTCGAGGATATGTACGAACCTTACTTAATTCCACAGGAGAACGGATTGAGAACAGATAACCGTTGGCTGAAGATGGTGGACCAAACAGGAAACGGGTTGATGTTTGCAACGGATCAATATTTCAACTTTAGTACCTCAATTTATTCAACCGAGAATCTCACCAAGGCAGTATATACTTATCAACTCGAAAAAGATAAAGCAGTTACTGTGAATTTAGATTATGCTACAACCGGTGTTGGCGGAACAGCGCGGGGCATTTTAAATTCTTACAGGGTTTATCCGACAGGCTACCACAGGAAGATTACAATAAGAACGTTGAAGAAATAGTACACAAACAAAAATAGAATAGTTAAATGTTGGCGGAGGAAAAATTATGAAAATAGCAAGCAAAAGTGTGTGGCTCATTGTCGTTTATTTGTTGATCGGCATTATTGGCCATGCACAACAGCATGATTGGGAGAATGAGCAAGTTATTGGTATTAATAAGGAAGAGGGGCATGCATTTTATGTGCCTTTTGCAGATATTGACGGCGCGGTGAGTGCGTATGCTGAGGCGTCTCCATATTACCTGAATTTAAATGGTACTTGGAAATTCAATTGGGTAAAAAGTCCGGAGTTGGCTCCCTCTGACTTCTTTTTACCCTCTACTAACGTGAGCTTCTGGGACAACATTGACGTTCCTTCCAATTGGCAAATAAAAGGTTACGGTATTCCAAATTATACCAATAGTACCTATCCCTTTGCGCATGATTTCAAGGTTAATCCTCCGTATGTGATGGGAGCAGATCTACCAGCTGAATTTACCAAGAATGCATTACCGAATCCAGTGGGATCTTACCGAAGAGATTTTGAATTGCCTGAAAATTGGTCAGGACGGGAAGTTTTTATTCATTTTGATGGTGTGCAAAGTGCTATGTACGTTTGGGTAAACGGGCAAAAAGTTGGTTACAGCGAGGATAGTATGACTCCAGCGGAATTTAATATCACCAAATACCTCAAACCAGGGAAAAATACCTTGGCAGTTAAAGTCTATCGATGGAGCGACGGTAGCTACCTGGAAGGTCAGGATTTTTGGCTTTTATCGGGCATATACCGGGATGTGTTTTTATACGCTGTTTCTAAAGTGCATTTGTGGGACTTTTTCGTGAATACGGATTTTGATCCTGAATTTACGTCAGCAACAATAAGTTCAAAGCTTCAGTTTCGCAATTTTGGTGGAAAGGGAGATTATCAGTTGGATGCGTTGCTGCTGGAGAAGGGGCAACCAAAGGAAAAGGTAAAAAAACTGTATTCCACGCCAGTAAAAAACGTTTCGTCAAAAAAGGGCCTGTCAATTGAACTGACAACAGAAGTCAAAGATTTTAAGCTTTGGTCTGCTGAAGTTCCTAACCTGTATGACTTACTCTTTGTTCTAAAAAATCCTCAAGGCGATACAACAGAAGTACTACGCACAAATTTGGGCTTCAGAAAGATTGAAATTAAGGATCAGCAACTGTTTGTAAATGGCAAAAGTGTGCTGTTGAAAGGGGTCAATCGCGTCGAGACCAACCCTTGGGGCGGACGCACAATGAGTAAAGAATTGATGTTGACAGATATTAAGCTCATGAAGCAGTTTAATATGAATGTAGTCCGGACTTCACACTATTCTAATGATCCGGAATGGTATAATCTGTGTGATGAATATGGAATGTATGTTGTCGCTGAAGCGAATGTGGAATCTCACGGTATGGCTCGTAATGAGGAGGACCGACTAGGAGATGTGGCCAGCTGGAAAAAGGCTCATGTAGACCGCAATGTTCGTTCAGTTCAACGCGATAAAAACCACCCGTCGATTATCATGTGGTCAATGGGTAATGAAGCTGGTCATGGTCAAAACTTTGCAGCATCTTATCAAGCAATCAAAGCGATCGATCAATCCCGGCCGGTCCACTATCAAGGTGATAACGAGCATGCAGATATCGAGTCGGAAATGTACCTTACCCTGGGAACTCTGAAGCGCAAGGCAAGGAATAAGGAGACTAACAAACCGTTCTTTCTCTGCGAATATGCGCACGCCATGGGCAATGGCCCCGGTTCGGTAAAGGATTACGTAGAGCTTTTTGAAGAATATCCTCGGCTCATCGGTGGTTGTATCTGGGACTGGGTAGATCAAGGATTAGCAAGACCAGTTCCCGGAAATCCGTCAGAAGAATATTTTGCCTATGGCGGTGACTACGGCGACCGTCCGACTCGCTGGAATTTTTTGATGAACGGTTTGACCACTCCGGATCGTCAGGTGACACCTAAAATGTACAATGTCAAGAAATGCTATCAATATATTGGTATAAAACCGGTCGACTTGACAAAAGGCACGATTGAGATTACAAACAAATACCAGTTCTTAAATTTAGACCAGTTTAAGGGCTATTGGGAGTTAACTGCTGATGGAGCCGTTATTCAAAGTGGGGATTTGCCGACTATTGATCTGGAGGGTGGTAACCAGACAAATGTGTCAATTCCACTTGTAAAGCCAGCCTTGAAACCAGCAGTAGAATATTTTCTGAATGTCTATTTCGCATTAAAAACCGATGAATCCTGGGCTTCTAGGGGACATGTTGTTGCATGGGAACAAATGGAGATGCCCTATGAAAAAGCAAGTCAGGAAACGCTTAGCCAGAAGGGGTTTGGAAGCATTCATGTCGCAGAAAAAGGGGACGACGTCGTTGTAAACGGTAAATTGTTTTCAGTGACATTCAATAAAACAGTTGGCACAATCACACAATATCGATATGGATCTACAAATCTGATTGAAACGAAGGCCGAGGCAATATATGGAGTCCAACCCGAGGCTGAAGTAATTTATACGGACACAACGACGGATGAACTTGTGTCCGGGCCTCAATTAAATTTGTATCGAGCTCCGACCGATAATGATTTGTCAAATGGCAGGGGAATAGCGAATTCCTGGAACAAAAATAAGCTTGAAACTCTGAAGCCTAAAGTTGAAATGTTTACTTACACACAGGTGGATGATCAACAGGTAGAAATACAAGCCACTGTAAACTATGAGACAAATGCGGGTTATAATGCGCTGACAAAAACGACTTTCACCGTATGGGCCAATGGATCAATTAGTGTGAAATCGCACGTTGAGCCTGATAACAGCGGAAAACTGAATTTACTACCGCGAATTGGACATGTCCTGCAAATGCCGAAAGGATTCGAAAGCGTTGGTTTCTTGGGAGCTGGCCCATTTGAAACTTATAACGATAGAATGGAAGGATCGACTGTGGGGCGCTATCAAATATCTGTAACGGACATGGAAGAATTCTATGCTCGTCCTCAAGAGATGGGGAATCGATCAGATGTAAGGTGGGCGACATTCACGAATAGAGATGGTGTTGGTTTAATGCTTGTTGCAGACAGTGCTAATTTCAATTTCAGCGCTTTGCACTATCGTGCAACAGATTTGAACAAAGCAAACTACCCTTATCAATTGCATAAACGACCGGAGACAATAATTACAATTGATGTCGCACATCTTGGATTGGGAAGTGCGGCTTGTGGTCCTTCTACTTTGAGCCAATTCCAGTTAAAACCCTCACCACATGATATCGTCTATGAATTGAGACCATATGATGTTCGAATGGGAGATGCTGATGATTACGGCAGATTGAAGATTAAGTGATTGATTAATTCGTTTGAACGACAGTTGATTGACGCAACATGGAACTAAGTTGTTCCTAAAATAGACCAGGTGATGAAAAGAAGAGATTTTATAAAGTTGACAGGTAGCGCAGGTGCTGTTTTTTGCCTGTTGACACCCCAATCAATAAAGGCCCTTACCGATGGTGACTATGCGGGACTTGAAAATAGTTTTATCAATCCACAGAGGTCAGTCGGACCCTGGGTGGTTTGGCATTGGACATCGGCCAATCAGACCAAAGAAGGTGTTATAAGCGACTTGCAAGGAATGGCAGAGGCAGGTATTGCTGGTGCGACATTATTTAGCTTTCCTACTGGCGGAATGGGATCAGGTGGTGGCACAGTAATCGATAATCCGGCAGAGCCGTTAACTCCTGAATGGTTTGATTTGATTGACTTAGCCGTTAATGAAGCGGATCGTCTGGGATTAAAATTAGCCATTCAGATTAGTGCAGGATGGGCAACCGCTGGAGGTGATTGGATTCCTCCTGAGCTTTCTCAACAGCAAGTTGTATGGAGCGAAACCCTGATTCAGGGAGGTCAAACGTATTTAGGATCACTGGAACGTCCTACCCGAGGCGAACCAATTGGTGGACACGGGATAGCCCAACCAGAGATACCAGATAGTTGGAACAATTACTACCGGGATTTGCATGTTTTGGCTTTTCCGGTACCACAGGACTGGTCGAAAACAAGCTTTACCGAAAATGCGAAAATAACATCGAACCTGCCGGTAACTGATTTTGAAAAATTAGGATCGCCAGACAATCGGTCTGTCGTCCTGAAATCGGAAAAAGAGGGATACATTCAATTTGAATTTGAAAATCCTTTCACCTTGAGGGCAATTAAGGTTGAATCAGGCAGTTATAACTTGCCAGCTCACACGATGGAGATCCAGCAAAGTAACGATGGCGTTACGTTTGCAACAATTGGTAAGTTGGATGCTATGTTGAGTGGCTTTCAGACCCAATTGACAGAATTAACTCATGTTGTTCCTCAGTCGACTGCAAAATTCTTTAGACTGGTTTATACCCTGAAGCCTCCAATTAATTATGACGAACACATGGTCGGCGCATCATTCACCTCCGGTGGTTTTGGAGCCAGACCGTATGGTGAACCATCCGGATTTGTTGATCTTTCAAAAATGGTCGATGACTTGAGTATTGCCTCTGTTTGCTTATTGAGTCAAGCAACAGTTCATCATTGGGAGGCAAAAGCAGCGATGACCTGGGGCAAAAGTCGACGCGTCGCCAATGCCGAAATGCCTGCTAGTGCTTGCATCCCACTTGATGCGATTATTGATTTGACAAATGAGATGCAGGAAGACGGAACGCTTAATTGGAAGGTACCTGATGGTGAGTGGAAGATTATGCGTTTCGGTTACACAACAATGGCACGAACCAATGGACATGGTGTCGGGCAGGGGCTGGAATCAGATAAATTTAGTCGGGAGGGAGCACGAATTGCCTTCGAAGGGTGGTATGGACGAATACTTGATCATGTTGGGCCACGAATGGCCGATAGTGTCGTTAAAATGCTCAACATCGACAGTTGGGAGTGTGGTTCACAGAACTGGTCTCCAGTATTTAAAGAAGAATTTGAAAAACGTCGCGGGTATAAAGTGACAAAATACTTACCGCTGATGACCGGTATCCCGGTGGAGAGCGCCGAAGTTTCAGAAGCTTTTTTGTATGATATTCGTCGCACGATTGCCGATTTAATAAGTGACAATTTTTTCGATGAAATGAGGAATCTGGCACATGCTAAAGGTTCCCTGGTGAATACCGAAGTTACGAACCCTACAATGACATCAGATGGAATCCTGGCATACAAAAACGTTGATGAAACTTCCAGTGAGTTCTGGTGTGAAAAATGGAACTGCTGGAAGCCGTGTGATATCCGGGATGCGGCATCAGGAGCTCGTGTTTACGGTAAGCAGATCGTTATTGCAGAAGCCTTTACCGGAGGAGGAGATTGGCGAGAGCATCCCTATGACCTGAAGGCGTTGGGCGATATGCACTATGTCGATGGCGTTAACCGAATGATGATTCACCTTTGGGCAGCGCAACCTTATCCGGAGCGAAAGCCCGGAGCGACAGGAGCAACGGGATTGTATTTCAATCAAAATACAACATGGATTAAGCCGGGGAAGGTCTGGCTCGACTATATGAGAAGAGTACAAGCTTTGCTTCAATCCGGAGTTACCACCTGCGATGCACTTTACTTTATTGGTGAGGAAATACCAGCCCGAGCATTAATTCCCCCGAAATACGGATCTTTTTTTGTCACAGAACCGGCCTTGCCAGACGGATATGATTATGACTCGATAAATCAAGATGCGTTATTATCGCGTGCCAGGGTCGAAGAAAATAATATTGTTTTACCCAACGAAGTTCGCTATCGGGTTTTGGTATTACATCCTGATACGAAGTTGACTCCTCAATTGGCGAGAAAAATCAAAGCCTTGATTGCAGAAGGTGCACAAGTTGTTGGACCTAAACCCACTGGTTCCATTACGCTGGAGGGGGGAGTGCAGTCACACGAAGAGGTGCTGTCTATTGCAGATGAAGTCTGGGGCGATCTGGACGGTGTCTTACGTCAGGAACGAACCTATGGCTTAGGGCGTATCTTCTGGGGAATGCCAATGGTAGATGTACTAGACCGGATGAACCTTTCTCCCGATGTGTTATTCCTAAATCAAACAGAGACGTTGTCGGGGAACCCGTTTCGGGCGACAGCGAATCAACCGGTTGGATACAATCCAACTGCATATGGGGAAGATCGTAAAGGTTGGGGCCTCATGTGGAACCACAGAATTAATGAAGGGAGGGACTTCTATTTTCTATCCAACCAGGAACAGATGTTGATTTCGACAGAAATCAGCATTCGTCAGTCGGGGAGAGTTCCCGAGTTTTGGCATCCGGATTCCGGTCAGATAGAAGATGTCCCGGTTTGGCGTGAAGAAAATGGAAGGACGATTATCTCACACATATTTCAACCGGTTGAATCTGTTTTTGTTATGTTTAGGCATTCGTCAGCTAAGACTAATCAATTGGTTGATATTATTAGCCCGAATCAAGGAGCTAAAACTAATCTCCAGATAGACGTTCAAGGTTCAAATATCAATGTTTGGGCGAAAGAAAGTGGAAGCTGGATTTTGGAAAAGAAAAACGGAAATCAACATGAAGTTAAAGTTAATAAGATAGATACGCCTGTTGCTGTTGAAGGAGAATGGGAAGTTCGGTTCCCACTGTTAACAGGAGAGGAACGTGTTACAGAACTAAACTTGGGGTCGTGGACAAATTCGGAAGATGACGAGATTAAACATTTCTCAGGAACTGCGACCTATCATAAAAAGGTCGATTTAGATGAAACATTGTTAGGAAAAAATAAACGCATTTTCCTGGATCTTGGAGAGGTTCGTAATTTGGCTCGCGTGAAAGTGAATGGTCAAGACTTGGGGGTAATCTGGAAACCACCCTATTGCATTGAGATGACAACAACAGCTAAGCCTGGTCCAAATATTATAGAAATCGAAGTTACGAATACTTGGCATAATCGGCTGGCGTATGATGCGGGCCTACCTAAAAAGGAAAGACAAACCTGGGTGGCCTGTGGAATCCGAAATGGTGGGATTAAAAAGAAAGCCAAATTAGTACCGGCGGGAATTCTAGGACCTGTTAAAATTAATACTTGGATTAAGGCAAAGTAGCCTGAGCGTGTAGTCATAAAATAAGTTTGCAAAGAGCAATAAGAACAAAACCAATCAGTAATATGAATAAACTAATCCTGTTAATATCCCTAATCATTCTTAGTGTGACCAGCGCTACGGCTCAGATTCCTCCGGTTTTTAACCAACAGGACTCATTAAGAATTCGAAAATCAAAATTGTCTCAACTATACATTAGCCCGAAGAGAATTGTTTGGACTTCAGATCCGTCAGGCAGAAAAGTTAAGAACGCTAATTCATTGATCAATCCCGGCGTTGGACAAGCCGATCTGAACAGAGGAGACTTTTTAATGCTTGCCAATCGGGGAGTAGAAACAGAACAGGGATTGATTATCGATTTTGGGAGAGAGATACAAGGTGGAATTGAAATTGTGACGACGATAAGCAATTCAAGTCCTGCTGGGAGAATTCGAATTAGCCTGGGCGAATCTGTTTCCGAAACAATGTCCGAAGTCGGGGTTGATGGGGCGACGAATGATCACGCAATTCGTGATTTTGTTATTACAATTCCCCGACTGGGTCGGACGGTGGTTGGGGAGTCAGGCTTCCGCTTTGTGCATATTAATTTGGTTGATCCAAATACAAGGATACAGATCAAAGAAGTGAACGCGGTGATGAGTTATCGGGATATTCCATATAAAGGTTCATTTACTTGCAGTGATGACAGATTGAACGAAATATGGATGACTGGTGCCTACACGGTGCACCTGAACATGCAAAACTACCTATGGGATGGTATCAAACGCGATCGCTTGGTATGGGTTGGAGACATGCACCCAGAAGTGATGACCATTAATTCAGTTTTTGGATATAATGAGGTAGTCCCTAAAAGCCTGGACTTTGTGCGAAATGGAACTCCTCTGCCTAAGTGGATGAATAACATTAGTTCGTATTCTCTGTGGTGGATATTAATTCAGCGCGATTGGTACTACTACCAAGGAAATCTTGAGTACCTAAAAGAACAGGAAGATTACTTGGTTGGCCTGCTAAAGCAGCTGACTCATAACGTTGATGAGAACGGGGTTGAACAGATGGAAGCAGAACGATTTTTGGATTGGCCTTCCAGTGAAAATAAACAAGCAATTCATGCGGGTTTACAATCTCTTATGTTGATGAGTTTTAAGGCGGGGCAGCAGCTGTGCAAGGCTTTGGGAAATACTGAAATTGAGAAGTTATGCGCGGAATACGCCGCTAAATTGAAGCAGCATGTTCCGGAAATGGCGGACTCCAAGCAAGCAGCAGCTCTGTTGGCTATTTCGGGATTGGTATCTCCGTCGAAAGCAAATCGAGAGATTTTATCTCAGGATGGCGTTCATAAAATGTCAACCTTTTATGGATACTATATGCTCATCGCTCGTGCAATGGCTGGCGATTATCAAGGGGCGATTGACAATATCAGAGAATATTGGGGAGGGATGCTTGACCTCGGAGCAACGACGTTTTGGGAAGATTTTGATATTGATTGGATGAAAAATGCAGCGCGAATAGACGAACTTGTTCCTGAGGGTAAAATAGATGTTCACAAAACATACGGTGGTTATTGTTACAAACAATTTCGTCACAGCTTCTGCCACGGATGGGCATCTGGCCCCACCGCCTGGCTGACAACTTACGTACTCGGAGTAAACGTAGTAGAACCAGGTTGCAAAACAATTAGGATTAGTCCACACTTGGGCGACCTCCAATGGGTAAAAGGAAGCTTTCCGACTCCATATGGCGATTTGTATATCAAACATCACAAAACAGCAAATGGAGAAGTGAAAACTACCTATAAAAAGCCCAAAGGAATAAAAGTGATTATTGATAAGCAATAAAACCTAACATGAGATATATTATTTCCCTTTGTTTCCTGCTTTTTATAGGAATAGAAGCTAACGCGCAAAATCCGATTGTACCACCTGGTGTTTATATTGCAGATCCCTCTGCTCGGGTTTGGAACGACGGTAAATTGTATGTCTATGGCTCTTTGGATGAAAGTACAACATATTATTGTTCCTATATGTATCACGTGTTGTCAACTTCAGATATGAAGAATTGGGAGCTGACTCCTGACGTTTTTAATTCCCGAGGCGATAACGACCAGATTTCTTATTCAGACAAGGAGTTATATGCCCCTGATTGTACCCACCGAAACGGACTTTACTATCTCTATTATTGCCAACCCGATAGAAAGGCAGCTGAGGGGGTAGCTGTGAGTGATTCTCCGACAGGCCCTTTTGTGGATGGAAAGAAGATAAATTTGAATGGAATTGAGCAGATTGATCCGGCAGTTTTTATTGATGATGATGGACAAGCCTATTACATCTGGGGGCAATTTGAGGCCAAAATCGCCAAACTGAAAGATAATATGATGGAGATCGATACCTCGACCATTGTTGAGAATGTATTGACCGAAAAGGAACATCATTTTCACGAAGGCAGTTTCATGTTCAAACGAAATGGTATCTATTATATGGTTTATGCAGATATGAGCCGTGGAAATCGTCCAACCTGCATTGGGTATTCGATGAGCAACTCTCCAATGGGGCCATTTAAATATGGTGGTGTAATAGTTGACAACGATCATTGCGACCCGGCAACATGGAACAATCACGGTTCTGTGGTCCAATTTAGAGGGAGATGGTATGTCTTTTATCACCGATCTACCCACAATAGCCGTATGATGAGAAAGGCCTGTGTTGAGCCCATCGAATTCAACGCGGACGGGAGTATTAACGAGGTTGAAATGACTTCGCAGGGAGCAGGGGCTCCTCTTAGTGCATTTGAACAGATTGATTCAGAAAGAGCTTGTCTTTTGTATGGAAATGTACGCATTCAGTTGTTTGAGCCGGGTAACGAAAAATTAACTGAAATACACAACACTGACAATGTAGCGTACAAATATGTTGATTTTCAAGATGGAGCTAACGAGATAACAGTTAAGGTTAAGCCGCTAAAAAATGGGGGAACAGTCATTGTCCGTGCTGATGAACCTTGGGGGCCGATCATCGGGATGGTTAGAGTGCCTGGAGAAAAGGATGGAGAATGGCAAATGATTACATCAAAAATGAAAGGTACTAGCGGCGTACATGCTATTTGGTTAGGGTTTTATGGGGCAGATACTCAATTGATGGAACTCGATTGGTTTGAATTCAGTAAGCGTTGATTACTCGCGCTTGATCAAAGAAGCCACAGTTCTTCAGCTTTCATGATCCTCTTTCATTGCAATAATCTTAATTACTAAATAATTGCGAGGGGCGTCGCACTTGACTGCGATGTCGCGCACTAAATGATTTATATGAACAAGAACAAAAAAAAGAAAACAATTGCTTTGGTTGCACATGACAACCGTAAGGCGGATTTGGTAGATTGGGTCGATTACAATTGGAAAGAATTGATATTCCATGACCTTGTCTGTACTGGTACTACCGGAGCGATGGTCGAGAAGGTACTGCAGGAGAATTGTATGCTTGCCAATACAGTGCCTCCTCAAGTCACTCGGTTAAAATCGGGACCACTTGGAGGAGACCAACAGCTTGGGGCGTTAATTTGTGAACAAAAGGTAGACATCTTAATTTTTTTATGGGATCCGATGCAACCACAGCCACATGATGTGGATGTAAAAGCACTACTTCGGATTTGTGCTCTGTATAATATTGTAACGGCAACAAATCGATCTACTGCAGATTTCGTTATCTCGAGTCAACTGTTCCACCAGGAATACAAACCATTGGTTAAAGATTACTCCGCTTATATAAAACGTGTCATTAGTTAGCACTGATGATGCAGCAGCTTCTTGTTTTTATTCAGGGAGGTGCAGCGAGATACGGTATAGGACTGCTTTTTTGCAACAGATATCATTAAGAATGTGATTCTGGATAGACCTGTCGCACCAGAGCTCAATCTTATATGGTCGGCTGTCATTTGAATTGCAGTCAAAGGGTTATCTGCGTATCTCAACAACGCGAATGTGAATATCAATATAAACTTATTTCGATGAAAGTAATATTCCACCTTTTCATTTTTTGTTTTGTTGTACTAACTCAAAGTAGTTATGCTCAAACGCCCATGCTGAAACTTGTTGTTCCCAATTTCGAATCAATACAAGGTGATTTGCAGGTTAGTGTTTTTAACAGCGAAAAATCATTCTTAAAAGAACATGAAGAATATCGAATTTACAGGTTTAAAATAGAGAAAGATAGCATCGAGTTTACGATTGATGACCTCCCTAAAGGGAAATATGCCATGATAATATTCCATGACAAAAACAGCAATAAGGATCTGGATCGTTCGTTCCTGGGAATACCCAAAGAGGGATACGGGTTTTCAAACAACATCAGACCTCATCTTTCAGCTCCCGATTTTCAAGATTGCAGTATTGCATTGGACAATGACACGAAAGTAGAAATAGAACTTTTGTATTAAGAGCAATTGAATTTTGCTAAGGCGTTTGGGAGAGAAGGAACGTACCCACTTTCTAGTAATTTATAGATGTCAGTAAATGTATAGAATGACATGTTTCGTGATTTATTTGACTTTATTTGTCATCAGTTTGCTCTAACTTTTGGGGTATTATGAGAGGATTTCTGTTGAGTTATCCAGAAAAAAGTTCACTTGTTGTGTTGAGGGCGTTCTGGTAATTTGGGAGATATTGATTGAGCTTTTATCTAAAAATGAACTAGATATGTTTTATTTTTGATTTTTTACAATTGAAGAAAAATCCAGATAATGTTCGTCAAGCTGCTTAAAACGATAAAAGAAGATCAACGGATTCATGAACGGTTTCAAGGTATTCTTATTGAAAAAAGGATACCATCGAGGACTGTTTTGCTGCATGAAGGAGATGTCTCCAACGAGATTTATATAGTGAAAGAAGGTTGTTTGCGTGAGTGGTTTAATAAAGATGGAAAAGATATTACCTTCCAATTCTTTTTTGAAGGGCAACCCGTGGCATCCATTGATAGTTTTATTAATCAAAAACCAAGTCTGTTTACGATCGAAAGCATTGAACCATCTACCCTTATAACAATAGAAAGGAAAGAATTTAATCAACTGTTGGTTACTTCCCCTGATTTTAAAGACAGTTTTCAAGACTTTATTTTTCAGCGTTTCAGTAACTACGGACAGCTTTTCCTTTCGAGGATAAAAGATTCGCCAGTGGAAAGGTATGAGGATCTGATTACAACCCATCCTGAAATAATCAAGCGGATTCCCCAACACTATATTGCTTCTTATTTAGGAATTACTTCTGTATCACTTAGCCGCATAAGAAACAGACGATAGTTACTTATTAACAATTGTTATCGTGAAGCCCTATAAAAGTTCAGACTTTTGTGCTGTAATATTCTAAACAGTAGAGTTATGAAACTTTTTTTATTATTGTTGGGTTTGTCGTTAAAAATGAAATTTGCGAATAAGAATAATGACCTTTTTCGTCGGCGATTAAGAACCAGAACCGGATCGATATTAATTAGAACGGCTGATCGTAGCGTCGGACGGCTATTTACATTTAGTAAAGGGCACATATTCACTAAAGCAGAAAGGTCTGGAGATGCAGATGTGCAAATGGTATGGGAAGATGCCAACATTGCTTTTAAAACCATGACCAGTACCGATCCGCAAGCATTATTTCGGGCGATGGATAATGGAGATGTAAGTCTGGTTGGCGATATGTCAGTAGCACAGTGGTTTAGTTTGCTGATTAAGGCTCTAAAGGGCAGTGGTAAGAATTCAGGGGAAGGTAAATCGGGAAAAGTAGCTATGATAGGGCTTGGTAAAATGGGAAAGGGGATTGCTCGTAATATTCAAGCAGCCGGATTTGAATTGGTAGTTTACAACCGCACAAGTGCTAAAACTACACCGTTTGTTGACAATGGAGCTATTTTGGCTAAAACTCCTTCCGAGGCTGCCAGTCTAGCAAATATTGTAGTCACATCACTTATGGACGATGCTTCAGTACTAGATATGGTTACTGCTAAAGACGGTATATTATCAGGCTTAGCTAAAGGAGGAATTCACCTTTGCGCAACGACCATATCGCCGGAATTGTCCAAAAAACTTGTCGAAATCCATCGTCTGCATGGCAGTCATTTTATTATGGGTGCAGTCGTTGGGAGACCAGATGCAGCAGAATCAGGGGAACTTCTTACTTTGATGGCAGGAAATGAAGAATGCATCGACCAATGCAGAGCAGTTTCTTCAGCTTATTCGGCTGCAACTCTCATAATTGGTCATGAACCCTGGCTGGCGAATTATGCGAAATTATCAGTCAATTATTTTGCCGTATCTAATATGGAGTTGATGGGCCAATTATATGCTATGGGGGATGCAACCGGTATCGGTCGAACTTTTTACAAGCAAATATTTGAATCCAGTTATTCAAACCCAATCCTGAAGTTTTATGCGCAAAAAATTATGGATAAAGAATATCAAGAAAATGTCGGTTTCGAGCTTTCTGGTGGCCTTAAAGACGTTAAGCTTATGCTTAAAGCATCAAATGCAACGTCTTGTTCTTTGGACTATGCACCTATTATCATTTCAAAAATGGAAAAAGCTATTAGTTTAGGAAATGAACATAGCGATTGGAGCGTCTTTACGAATCTCTCGACAAGTAAGTGAGAATGATTTTAGTTTTCCGAGTGTAATTCAACTGGCATAGCGGTGAAGACGTTACATTTGAATCAACACCCAGTTTAATATTATCTCATTGAATGGAAAATCATTCGGATGAGCAATAAGTTTGGCATAGAATATAACCATCCTTTCAAATGAAGTTGTTACACTGCATTTAGCATTTGGTTACCCGTGGTCTTAAACAAACAAATCACGAATCTGACCTTATTAATTCTAGCATTGGAAGCGTAATATGCTTTCATTTTGATAGATTTGTTACAAATTTAGAGTGAATAGTACCTCGATGAGAACAGACGAATCCAAACTACTTTCAAATTTGAAGCTTGGGGATCATACTGCATTTGAAATGCTTTTTGACCAATATGCTGATCGATTATATCAGTTTTCACTGAAATATCTAAAATCAAAGGAAATAGCAGAAGATGTAGTTCAGGAGGTGTTTATGAAGGTGTGGCGAAACCGGGAGATTATGAGGATTCATAGTTCTTTGCAAGCCTATCTGTTTCAAATTACCCTAAATGCTATTCGGAAGTATTTCAATGAGCAGGCGAAGACCAACGACTGTAAGCACGAACTATTGGTCGAATTGTCGGAAAACGCCACGACCGTGGAAGAGTTTGCCGACTACCAAAATCTACTGGACAAACTTAAGTTTTTTATAGACAATATGCCGGAAAAAAGAAAAGCTGCATTTGTGAAAAAGAAGATTGAAGGCAAATCGTTGAAAGAGATTTCGGAGGAAATGAAAATTACAACCAAAGCTGTTGAGTACCACATCACCGAAGCAATGAAATACTTAAAATCGCAATTTGAGGAGCTCAAAATTCAAGGATTGATTTTCTTTCATCTTTTTCTTCCGTATTCATTATAGTTGGATTTTTTGATAATGATGTACTTTCAGCAAAGTTAATAAATTGGGAGACTGGTGTGTGAGATAGTGGAGTTTAGTTGAATTTCATTTTTTTTTAATTTTTTCAAATTCGACCTAGGGATTTGAGTCATGTTGGGATCACAGGTATTAACAGTTCCGAACCGAAGACTCAATGAAAAGCAAAATAGATTATAGGAATTCACTACTTAAGTTTTCTGAAGGGAAATACACTTACAGGGACTATGTCAATGTGAAAGGTTGGTTTGCCGATTCAAAGGAAGATCAGCAAGCAGAGGAAGCTTTGTTTGACCAATGGAAGGATACTTCGAATCCTTCCGACGAAAATAAGCACAAAGAACTTTTTCGTAAAATTCATTACAATATTCTGTTGGAGGATCGAACGTCACCGACTCCCCAGAGTTGGTTGTTTTATTACCGCCAGATAGCGGCTATTCTAGTTCCTATTCTTGTACTTACCGGTCTGTTATATTTTATTTTGGATTTGAACCCAGCCGGGTCTCAGTCATGGGTTGAGATTAATGCGCCGGCTGGTGCTAAGACAGAGTTTCAGTTGCCAGACGGAACAACAGGCTGGTTGAATAATGGTGCCAAACTTTGGTATCCTACTGTGAATTCAAAGAATCGGGAAGTGAAGTTGACGGGAGAAGCCTATTTTCGTGTAAAGCATTTGATGCAGGGGGACTTTACAGTTCATGTACCCGATATGGATATAAAAGTGTTGGGTACCAAATTCAATGTTTCTGCTTACGAAAACGAAGCCAAGACGGTCGTGGTTCTGGAAGAGGGGAAGGTTGAAGTGGCTGGGACTAAGACCAAGTTCAATCATACCCTAAAACCGGGAGAGATTTTGAGTTTCGACCACGGGTACAATAAACTTGCCAGTGGAAGGATTGATCCTACTATTTATACAGCGTGGACCCAAGGTTTTTTGGTAATTGATGATGAACCGTTGGACGAAGCTTTTAGAAAAATTGGTCGTTGGTACAATGCAGATATTGAGATACACGGGAAGATTGAGCGGAATTTGCGACTTAAAGCAACGTTTAAAGAAGAAGCATTAGATGAAGTAATAAATTTTGTTTCAATTTCGACTCCCATTGATTATGAGATTATTGAGGGGAAATATGATGCAAGTGGGCACAAGCAAAAAAACAAGGTCATCATTCAACTTAAATTAGAATAGCATGATTATAGAATAGAAAGTTCAAAAGCAAAAACAGGAAAGTGTTTGCGGCACTTTCCTGACATTTTGCAGAGCGAAATAATCCCAATTAAAACACTCTTACAGACGTAAATTTATGAAAAAAAATGAAAAACGTGAGGGAATAGGAAACCTTTCCTTAAGGATGAGTATTGCCCCCAAAAATTTATTCAGAATGTTAAGACTAACCATGCTCTTTTTCCTTCTGGGACTGATGCAGATCTTCGCGACAGAATCTTATTCTCAGAACAACAAGCTCTCGTTAAAGTTGAATAATATTAAGTTGGAGAGCGCATTAAAGTCAATTGAAGATCAATCAGACTATTTCTTTTTATACAATAGAGGATTGATTGATATTGAACAAACAATCAGTCTCGATGTGGCAAATCAGGAGATAGGAGCAGTTCTCGAAAAGTTGTTATCAGGTACTGATATTTCCTATAAAATTGTAAACCGTCAGATCATTCTTTCCGGTAATGAATCTGGTCTAATTGATGCTCAACAAACAATATCTGTTTCAGGTCAGGTTCTCGATAGCGATGCATTACCTATGCCTGGGGTTACCGTGGTGATAAAGGGAAGCACGAGAGGTACGATAACTGATGCTGATGGAAATTACAGAATGGCAGATGTTCCCGGTGATGCTATTTTGTTGTTTTCCTTTGTAGGTATGGAGAGCAAAGAAGTCCCTGTTGCCGGCAAGATGGTTATTGACGTTGTGCTGAAACAGAGTACTATTGGAATTGAAGAAGTAGTTGCCATCGGTTATGGTACAATGAAAAAATCGGATCTGACTGGATCGATTTCACAAGTTAAGCCAGATAAATTGGCCAACGAAAATCCGAATTCCGTTGCTGATATCTTACGTGGAAAACCAGGCTTAAGTGTTGGCTTTTCTTCGGATGCCAAAGGTGGCGGTTCAATGCAAATTCGGGGACAACGTTCTGTTTATACCGATGGAGGTCACAACGACCCTCTCATTGTTTTGGACGGAATGATTTTTTATGGCGAACTATCTGAGATTAATCCGGATGATATTGATCAGATCGATATTTTGAAGGATGCATCAGCGGCTTCTGTTTATGGTGCTAAATCAGCTAACGGTGTAATTATTATTACCACTAAAAAAGGTAAAAAAGGAAGGCCAAAAATCAATTTTACAGCCTCTACCGGTATTGTAACCATGGGGGCTAACCGAGAAGTATATGGTCCTGATGGCTTCATTCAATTTTACGAAGACTGGTATACTGCTCCTACATACGGTGTAAATTCGGAAACGGGTAACTACGAAGCTTACCAGACTACCTTTTCAGATAAGCCAGGCTATTATTCAAGTGTGGATAATCTTTCAAATTACGGGGTTTCGGCTGAGCAGTGGAGAACTTACACCACTAATGGAGATGGATCCAGCGATAAAGAAATATTTGCCAGACGCCTTGGCTTGAAGGATTATACGCTTGATAACTATTTGAGTGGTAAAACTTTTGATTGGTACGATCATTCCTTTCGCACTGGAGTAAACCAAGATTACAATGTTAGTATCTCTGGTGCCAGCGACAATATGAATTATTACATGTCGTTAGGTTATCTCGATAATGAGGGACTCGCTGTAGGTAATAATTACTCTACAGTTCGGTCTAACTTAAAAGTCGAAGGTAAAGTGAACAAGCGTCTCACAATTGGCGCTAATGTAAACTTCCAGCAACGTACTGAAGGAGATCTGGCTGTTGACTGGCAAAAACAGTTCATCGAAAATAGTCCGTTTGCAACTTATCGCAACGAAGCCGGTGATTTAGAAGTTCACCCGATGGGAGATCGGAGTTATGCTACAGGTTACAACTACGATTTCGATCGACAATATAAAGATTTGGATAAAGGGTTTACAGTGTTGAATACTATTTTGACAGCCAAACTAACCTTGCCATTTAATATTACCTATTCATTTAATGTATCTCCTCGTTATCAGTTTTTCCACGATCGTTATTGGGAATCAGCAAGCCATCCGGACTGGGCTGGAACCAATGGATTAGTGAATCGTGAACAATCAAAACGTTTTGATTGGTCATTAAATAACACGATCAACTGGGATAAAATTTTTGCTGATAAACACCATTTTAATGTTACTCTTGTTCAGGAAGCCGAGGAAAGACAATATTGGATGGACCGAATCGAAGCTCGTGATATTACACCAACAGATGCATTGGGGTACCACGAAACAGAGAATGCTGATAAAGACAAAAGTTCGTTTGATTCCTACGATTCGCACGAAACGGCTGATGGTATGCTGGCCCGGCTATTCTACTCTTATGATGACCGCTACATGGTTACAGGCTCGGTGCGTCGGGATGGTTATTCCGCATTCGGTACTTCTAACCCAAGAGCGACTTTTTACTCAACGGCCCTGGCATGGACATTTACTAATGAGAAATTCTTTAATTGGGAGCCAATGAGTTCCGGAAAATTGAGATTTTCGTGGGGGCAAAACGGAAACCGTTCTTTATCAGATCCGTATGTTGCGTTGGCAAACCTTGTCTCAGCATTGGGTACACAAGGATACTATGACTCAAACGGCATTTATGAGCAGTTTCAGGTGTTAAAAGCTGACCGTTTGGCTAACACTCACTTGCAATGGGAGAAAACTTCGGCTATAAACCTTGGTCTGGATTTGGGCTTCCTGGATAATCGCTTCACCGGATCAATTGAGCTATACAAAATGTCGACGACCGACATGATTATGAACCAGGCTTTGCCTGACTTTACGGGTTTTTCGTCAATAACAAGCAACCTGGGAGAAGTTCAGAACCGAGGAATTGAAATCACGATTTCAACACACAACATCAATAACCCAAACTTCAAATGGGATACTTCTTTCGGATTCTCAACGTATAAGAATGAGATTAAACACTTGTATTATACCTACACGACTGAATTAGATGCAGAGGGTAATGTTATCAGTGTAACAGAAGACGATGATACTTCGAACGGATGGTTTATCGGTAAACCGATTAGTGCAATTTGGAACTATAATGTGACCGGTATTTGGCAAAAAGGCGAAGTTGACGAAGCGGCAGTTTATGGACAACGTCCTGGTGACCCGAAAGTTGAAAATGTTTATACTGCTGACGATGGCGTAAACGGAGATGGCACAGCCAAACCTGTTTATAACAATAATGATAAGAAGTTCTTAGGTCAGACAGCTCCTCCGACCCACTGGTCTATTCGTAACGACTTTACTTTCTTTAAGAGTCTTAACTTCTCGTTCAATATTTATTCTTACATGGGGCATAAGAGCTTGTCTACAGATTATTTGAACCGTTTGAATAACAAATCGGAGATTGACAATAACTTCAATTCATATGTTCGAGAATATTGGACGGTTGATAATGCGACCAACAAATACGGAAGGTTGAATGCCAGCGGTCCTACTGGCTTAACAGAACCAGGAAGATTGTTTAACCGGAACTTTATTCGATTGGAAAATATTGCTTTGAGCTACGATATTCCAAGTAGAATTAGTCAAAAGTTGGGAATGGAGAAACTGAAGGTGTACGGAAACATTCGTAACGTAGCCGTTTGGGCAAAAGACTGGGATTATTGGGATCCGGAAACAGGAGGTCTTGCTCCTAGAACTTATACTATTGGATTTAACGTCGTTTTATAAAGCTATTTGATATGAAAAATACACTCAAAAAAATATATCGCAATTCAAGAAAGGTACTGATTTCATCTTCTCTCTTGTTTTCTATGGGAAGTTGTTCTGAAGAATTTCTACAACCAGATCCGCTGTCATTCTTTGAACCTGCTGCAACATATTCAACAGAAGCCGGTTTGGAATCTACTTTAGCGATGTGTGATCGTCACCTTCGTACTTATTGGACCTATTACTCTAGCCGGGATCGTGGTCTTCCCATCAGTACCGAATACATGTTTTCAGAACAAGCTGTCAATGCGATGACAGATAATGGATGGGCGTTTGCAGATATTGCCAATACATTAACTCCAACTAACGGGATCGGTGATGGCGATGATAACGGCATTGGCTATTTCTGGAGAGAACATTATTTAGGCATTAGACACGCCAATACGGTTATCAGTTTTATTGATGGTGTTGAAGGTTTGTCTGAGGATACGAAGAATATGTATCTTGGCCGTGCATATTTTCATCGGGCATTTCGCTATTTAGCATTGGTTTTTCAGTTTAACGATGTGCCATTAGTATCTAAAGTGCTTGAAAATCCAAAATTTAGCTATAAGAGTACAAAGCGCGAGGCTATCCTTGATATGATCACTCAGGACATGGAAAAAGCAGTGGAATGGGTTCCGGAGCAATCGGAAATGGAATATGTCGGAATGGTTAGTAAAGGTGCTTGTCGTCAGTTATTGATTAAATGTTACCTGGCGACAGGACAATGGCAGAAAGCGATTGATCAGGCTGATATCTTAATCAATCAGTCCGGTTATTCATTGATGACATCTAATTTCGGAACATTTATTTCTCCGAAGGAATCAACACATTCAGTTACCCGTAATGTAGTTTGGGATTTGCACCGTCCGGAAAATAAATGTATTGCTTCTAACACAGAAACAATCCTGGGATTACCAAATCAGGCCGAAACAGATGCTGCAATTAAAATGAGATCGATGCGTAACTGGTTGCCCCTGTTAGATAATAGGTGGGAAGTTAAATCCCCGGCAGGTAAGAACGCTATCTTTTATTACGCTCCAAATAATAGTAACTATAATCCGAATTTGGATTACGTTACGGCTTATGGCCGTGGTATTGCGCATATTCGGCCAACCTGGTATTACACCCATGATGTGTGGCGTGTTAACGGTGTTGAAGATGAAGGTGATTTGCGTCATAGCAGTGCATCTGGAAACTGGATGCGGATGGATTCATTGAAGTACAATGATGCTAGTGATACAGAATGGTATGGTAAAAATCTTCGTTTGTATGATGATGGAGGAAATCTGCTGTGTGCCGATACAATCCGCTGCTGGTTCGATTGGCCTCACTATAAGACTTATGTGCCGGATCCAGAGGAGCTTACTGCATCTAATTCGAACCATAGAGGTGGAGCGGGTGACTGGTATTGCTACCGTTTGGCGGAAACTTATTTGCTGCGTGCTGAAGCTAAATTCTATCTAGGTAATCTTGGTGGCGCAGCTAGCGATGTGAATGAGGTGCGCGAACGTGCCGGATGTGACGAAATGTACTCTACCGTAACAATAGGTGATATTATGGATGAGCGCGCCCGTGAATTGTACTTGGAAGAATGGCGTCATACGGAGCTTAGTCGCGTTTCATACTGTCTCGCTTTAAGTGGTAAAGCTGACGAATGGGGCAATACCTATACTACTAATAACCTGGCCGAAAACAGTTACTGGTGGCAACGTGTTAGCAAGCTTAATGGATTCTACAATACAGGTGCTTTTATTTGGCAACTCGGTAATCGCCCTTATACGATGGCTGCCAATAATATATACTGGCCAATTCCGAACTGGGCAATTGAAGCTAACCGTAATGGCACCCTAAGTCAAAACCCTGGTTATGACGGTTATGATGCAAGTGCTGATGTTTGGGATAATTGGGAAGATGCAGTTGCCGACGAAAACAGCGCAAACTAATAATTGCGAAAATCTCCCGATAGAGGCGAATTAATTGCTCTCTATATCAGATGATTATTGAATCGTAGATGAACGAAAGGCTGTTCGAAGGATTTCGGGCAGCCTTTTTTCTCAAATATTTGAAAGTAAAGCAAGACTTTAATCGAAGTAGGTAACACGCAGTCGTCTCGAAACAGGAGAGCTAATTTTAATAAAAGTGAGTCTTAGATTGAGGGGATAGCTAGTTTTCTATGTCTTAAATGAAGAGGGCTAGTGTCTAAAACTGTAGGATTTAGAAGCTCTATGCTTTTAAATTCTTGCCGTTATCCGCCAGCGAATTGATACGAGGAATGTCTTAAAAATAATCAAAAGCCAAGTATTGAAGAAATTAAACAGTTGTCTTCGGTGCCTTAATCCGACAGAAACAATGTAGTAATAAACAAAACTATTGACCATGAAAACATCTAATCTCATAAACCTGATAATGTTGGTGTGTGTGGCTTGTGCATGCCAGCCATCAGCTCGAGAGTTATTAAGAGGCCAGGTAAGACAAAGCTTGATTAAGGTAAATGAGACTTGGCAGGCCAAACATATGGATCCGGAGAGGGCCTTTTGGCATCAAGCGGCCTACCAAACTGGTAATATGGCGGCTTACCGAGCAACTGAAGACCAACAGTATCTGGACTATGCGCTAAAGTGGGCCAACCAAAACCAGTGGAAAGGCGCTCAGTCTGACGATACACTGAACTGGAAATATAGCTATGGAGAGACTCCTGATTATGTGCTTTTTGGCGACTGGCAAATCTGTTTTCAAGTGTATGCAGAATTGTATGACATCGATCCTGCCCCTGAGAAAATAGCGAGAGCTCGCTCGGTTATGGAATACCAAATGTCGACCGATAATAATGACTACTGGTGGTGGGTCGACGGTTTATATATGGTCATGCCTGTGATGACTAAACTTTACGCAATAACTGGCAATGAGCTGTATCTGGAGAAATTATATGGATATTATTCCTTTGCTCGGGATTTAATGTATGATAATAAGACGGGGTATTTCTATCGCGATGCAAAGTACATTTATCCAAAACATCAGTCGAACGCAGGTTTAAAAGATTTTTGGGCGCGTGGAAACGGATGGATTTTTGCCGGTTTTCCGCGTGTTCTGGAAGATTTGCCTGTGTCGGATCCACATAGAGAAGAATACATTCAAACTTACCAAAAACTGGCTGCCGCCTTGAAGGAAAGCCAACAGCCCGGGGGCTATTGGACCCGCAGTATCCTTGATCCGGAGCACGCTCCTGGACCGGAAACCAGTGGTACATGCTTCTTCACCTTCGGCTTTTTATGGGGCATTAACAACGGTCTGCTTGATTCGGATACCTATCTGCCGGTAGTGGAGAAGAGCTGGAACTTTCTGACAACGGAAGCCTTACAAAAGGACGGTACTTTGGGGTATGTACAACCCATAGGAGAGCGTGCTATACCGGGGCAAGTGATAGATAAAAATTCGACGGCTGATTTTGGAGTTGGGGCTTTCCTACTTGCAGCGTCGGAATACCTGAAATATCTGGATGAAAAATAGGGATGAGTCAACCCAAATTCGGAAGATAAAAATAGCGGATGGGAAAAGAAACGAGCTGCGTTATCAATTCTTCGGCTAGTTTTATCCCGAATGCCTCAATTATCTACGTCAGCCTGATGCTTTGGAGAAAGTCAGGTGAGAAATGGTCCGATGACGATTTGTTCCCAATAAAATCAATCGAGTTCAACGAGAAAACAGACCAGGCAATTGTCAACTTTAAGAAGATAGCGCAAGTTGTGACTGCCTATTAAATATGTGCATCCGCGTTACGATGTATTCCTGCACATCGACCTGGAGCAGTGTGGTGTTGGTGGTGACAATAGCTGGGGAACCTGGACACATAAACAATATCGGTTGGAAGAGAAAGCCTATCGCTGTAGCTTTATTCTGAAACCCGCGAAATAGAATTTGTTAGTTGCAAACTAGGTTGTCTGTTTTGGGACAACGATAGTGTAAAAAAAATAAAGAATATGAATAAAGAACGTTGCTATTACCTTTTAACCTTTCTTTTGTTATTTGGTTTAATATTTACAGCATGCCAGAGTAAATCAGGGGCTGAAGAGACGAGTGCCTACCTATTGGTTTACTTTAAAGACTCCACACACAGTATTCACTTTGCTATAAGCTATGACGGAAACACCTTCACAGATGTTAATGATGGAAACCCGGTAATTGCCGGCGATACGTTGGCTTCACAGAAAGGTATTAGGGACCCGCACATTACCCAGGGACCGGACGGAGCTTTTTATATGGCAATGACCGACCTCCATGTGTTTGGCAAACAATGGGGCTTACGTGATACTTATTGGGAAAGAGATGGTGATATATATGGTTGGGGGAACAATACGGGGTTTGTATTGATGAAATCCTACGACCTGATAAACTGGACCTATAAAAATGTTCATTTAGATGAATTATTCCCTGAATATAAGGAAATAGGTTGTGCGTGGGCTCCCGAAACGATTTACGATCCGCAGGAAAATAAAATGCTGCTTTATTTTACCATGCGCATGAAAAAAGAACGCACCCAAATGTATTATGCATATACCGACGATGATTTTACAACATTGACGACAAAGCCTGAGTTGCTGTTCGAATATCCGGACACTACAGTTCAGGTATTGGATGCTGATATTACGCCGCTCCCGGATGGGCGTTACTGCATGATGTATGTTGCCCAGGAAAAAGAGCACAATGGAGTAAAAATGGCTTTCTCTGATAAGATAAACAAAGGCTACAAATATGTTCCCGAATGGATAGACAAGGAACCTGGAGCTTGCGAAGCTCCAAATGTTTGGAAACGCATCGGTGAAGAGAAATGGGTGCTAATGTATGATATCTTTAGTATTCAACCACACAACTTTGGATTTTGCGAAACCAGCGATTTCAAGACATTTAAAAATCTCGGTCATTTCAATGAAGGGATAATGAAAACAACCAACTTTACCTCGCCAAAGCATGGAGCCGTAATCCAAATAACGAAACAAGAAGCCCAGCGATTAAAGGACTATTGGTATGCCAAAGGTCAAACCCGGGTTAAGACTGACATTCCATTGGATTCAATTCAATTAAGCGATCCATGTATTTTGGCCGACAAAGCAACTGAAACCTATTATTTAACCGGAACCGGTGGCCTTTTGTGGAAGAGTAAAGATTTGAGAAAGTGGACCGGTCCTTATAATGTCGCAAAGACCGATTATCAATCGTGGATGGGAAAAGACCCGATGATCTGGGCAGCTGAGTTGCATCAGTACAAAGGCAAATACTATTATTTTGCTACGTTTACAAATAAGGCGACTAAAATAGACACTGTAAAAGGGAGTATTATTCCGCGTAGAGCAAGTCATATATTGGTGAGCGATAAAGCAGAAGGTCCTTATGTACCGATGAGTGATCCCACCTATCTGCCAGCAGAAAAGCCGACTCTGGATGGTACTCTTTGGGTCGATAAAGATGGAAAGCCTTATATGGTGTATTGCTACGAGTGGTTACAAGCCATTAATAATGATGGAGTCCTGGATGGAACCGTTGAAAAAATCGAGCTTAAACCGGATTTGTCAGGTTCTGTAGGTGAAGGGAAATTGATGTTCAGAGCCAGCGCATCGCCATGGAGCCAGGAATATGACGAGAATGGTAAACTTAGAACGAGTAAAGTGACCGATGGTCCCTGGTTATTTAAGACGCAAACCGGTAAATTGGGTATGCTGTGGACCAGCTGGGTACACGATAAATACACCCAAGGTGTAGCTTACTCCGAGAATGGCACGCTGGATGGTCCCTGGATTCAGGATAAAGAGCCAATTACACCGCCCAACTTCGGGCATGGTATGTTATTCCGAACATTTGATGGTCAATTGTTGATGAGCGTGCATAGCCATCGAAATGAAAATGGACATTTTATTCGCTATCCGAAGCTTTTCAAGGTTGATGATTCGGGGGATAGGATCGTGTTAGGCGAGGCGTATTGAGGTTGGGAATGATTTGACTCGCTTTGTGCGCATGTTTTATTGATGCATGAAATGTTCAAAATGAAAGCTTTCTTCTGTGGAATGCAGCTTTTCACGGCAAGCGGTGATGTGCACGAAGGATTTTTTTAAGAAATGACCGTAATAGTTTTTCCAAAAAGTTCTGTTCTATGGTGTTCATTATGGTAGAATTGTAAGAATTGCCCAGTCCTAAATAATCTGTAACGCTTATTTAGGACTGGGCATAACCTGATTTTTACAACTAATCCATTGATCGTAGTTTGGGGAATATTGTTGGATATTTTGGGTGTTGGTTATCCTGTTTGCTGTTTTTTTAGCGGAATGGCTTTGAACTTGCTTTGCATAGCGTCAGTTCTCCAATAGTTAGGAGCAGGAGAATAGATTTATTAACTTTTGTTATCGCCTGCCAGTTTGCTGTTTCTGACCTTCGTATTGAAAATAGTAAACAGAAGAATTTATGAAAATAATCATCGTTTTTAATCATCCTTATGAAGGGAGTTTTTGCAATGCAATCTTAAACTCGGTAACCCTAGGACTCAAGCAAGCAAACCATGACGTTGATCTTATCCATCTGGATAAAGATGGATTTAATCCGGTAATGACTTCCCGTGACCTTAAGGCATTTAGGGATAAACGCCCCGTAGATCCCAAGGTTTTGGAATATGAGAAGCGACTTGAAAAGGCGGATCATGTTATTTTTATTTTCCCGGTTTGGTGGGAGCTTATGCCTGCTTTAATGAAAGGCTTTATCGACAAGGTTATTTTCCCAGGAGTGGCTTATGATTATGAAAATGGGAGTAACACAAAAATGAAACCGCTTCTAACGAATATTAAAAGTGTAACCGTAATTACAACGATGAACACGCCAAAGCTCTTGTATCGCATCATTTTTGGAAACGCGGTTCAGAAAGCCATTATGCGAGGCACTTTTTGGAAACTAGGTTACAAAAACAGAACGTGGATGAGTTTTAATATGGTAAAACAAGTGTCTGAAGAAAAACGAAAATCATGGCTTACGAAAATTGAATAAAAATTTTCTAAAATGTAATTGCCTGCATGAAAAGTTCTTTATCTAATTAAAATGTAACAATAACACTATAACTCTCGGTATTGTAGTGGTGACATATTCACCCTTTTCTTAAAGTAAGCACAAAAAAAGGAGGCGCTACTAAAATTTAATTCGAAAGCAATTTGGGTCGCTGTCAGATCAGAGCTCTTTAAAAGTGCTTTCGCCGTCATTATGACTGCTTCGTCTATCCAGGCTGAAGGATTTTTACCACTAATTTCAAAGATCACCTTTGAAAAATACTTTCTTGTCAGATGCAATTTGTCTGCATAAAACACAACGCTGCGTTCAATTTTAGAATGCTCAAACAGTAATGTCATAAACTTCATATAAATATCCTGCTTTCTGTTAACGGTACCCTTAGTATTTCCGACGGTGCTGACAACATATAGCTGCAAAATTTGGTATACCAGAGCATACAACAAATTTCGAACAATTTCTTCCCTGTAAGCTATATGGTTACCATATTGATCGGCTATGAGTTGTTGCACAGTAATGAGTCGTTCGAAATCTTGACTATGAGGGTAAAGACATGGATGTTCTTCTACGGCTTGTGCTATGTGTCCTATTTGAGTAGTTAGTCTTATACTGGAGAAAAAATCGAATGTAAAAAAAAGGAACTTAACTTTGAAATCGTTGCTATGCTCCAGAACCTGCATAATGTTATTGGGTACAAGAACAAGCACCGATTTTTCATACATGTCATGTTCACCAAGATTTATCTTAACTCTTGCTTTGCCCATTGTGCAGAATACAAATGCTATCCCTTCAACGATACGTGGAAAATTGTAACTGGATAATTGTTTCCCAATATTCATCTCTGTTTTGGAAGAGATGAAGCCATTCGTTTCTGCAATTATATTATCGCGTTCTTGTTGAATTATATATTCAATTGAGATTTTACTGTGATCCTCTTTTTTCACCTTTTATTGTTCACTTTTTGTATGTAAAGATATAAAAAGCGCCTATTTGAACATCATTGGGGACTTATTTAGTCCAAGCACAAGCTTTTCTTATTTCAAATTTGCTGCATGAAATTAAAAGTGAGATAAGTTATGGAAAAGTCATCATTAGCAAGGCTGCGGCAAATAAGTATATTATCGGTCATTTTAACCGTGTTCTCCTGCACATCTTCCCAAGAGCCAAAAGAAGCAAGAGTGGTTCCTGTTAAGGTACAGAAAATTGTTTATGATCATAATAGGTATTCTCAGGAATATATTGGTACGGTAGAAAGTGAAAAATCAGTCGATGTGAGTTTTCTTGTCAGCGGCACAGTTGAACACCTTGGTGTTAACGAAGGAGAAAAAGTGGATAAAGAACAACTGTTAGGAAATTTGAATACTACGACATTAGAAAATGCGCACGAATTGGCATCGGCAAGGTTAAGACAAGCTGAAGATGCTTTCAAGCGTATGGCAGCTATGTACAAAAACAAAAGCTTGCCGGAAATTCAGTACATAGACGCAAAGACTAAGTTGGAACAAGCACAAGCAGCTGAAGTTATTGCAAGAAAAAATCTTCAGGATTGCAATATATACGCACCGCAATCCGGGGTAATAGGCAAACGCTATCTTGAAACGGGAGCCAACGTAATGGCCGGTATGCCGATTTTCAATGTCATGGACATCAGTAGCGTGAAAATTAAAACAGCTATTCCTGAAAGTGAAATTTCGGACATTAGTACAGGAGACATATCCAAGGTAAGAATTTCCGCGCTCAATAATGAAGTTTTTGAAGGAGTGATAATCGAAAAAGGAGTTGTTGCCAACCCGATTTCCCATACTTATGACATTAAAGTAAAAGTCAATAATCCCACTGGAAAAATTATGCCAGGTATGGTATGTCGCGTTTATGTTCTCAACGACGGGAATCAGAATGGCAGCATCATTATACCATTAAAATCGGTTCAGGTAGACTTCTCGGGCAAACGGTTCGTGTGGCTAAAGGATAATCAAAATAAGGCAATCTGCAGGGAGGTAACACTTAGCAATCTTGCCGGAAACGGTGTACAGGTCGCAAGTGGACTAAAAGAAGGCGATGAGTTGATTGTTACCGGCTACCAAAATGTCAGTGCAGGAGCAGCAGTGTCAGTTAATTAATAAAACAAGTTTTTGCAATGAAAGAAAAAAATGGATTCATAGCGACGGCTATGAAATATAATAAGATTGTGCTTTTACTTGTTGGTTCACTGATCATCTGTGGAATGTTTGCGCTGTACAAAATGCCCAAACAGGAATTCCCGGTATTTACTATTCGCGAAGGATTGGTCGTGGCTGTGTACCCGGGAGCCACCTCCGAGGAAGTGGAAGAACAAGTAGCAAAACCATTGGAAAACTTCCTGTTTACTTACAAACAAGTAAAGAAAAAAGCTACCTATTCGCAATCGCGGGATGGCATTGTGTTCGTATATGTAAAACTGAATGACGATGTAAACAACAAGGATGAGGTTTGGTCTAAAATCAAACACGGATTGACCAACTTTAAACCGCAACTTCCTCCGGGCGTAGTTCAGTTGGTTGCAAACGACGATTTTGGTGATACCTCCGCGTTGCTGATTGCATTGGAGTCGGATACGAAAACATACCGTCAGCTGAAAGACCATCTGGAAGCGTTGGAAGATAAGCTCAGAACCGTGGAATCGGTATCCAATTTGCGCCGCTACGGTTTACAGACGGAGCAGATGAGTGTTTACATTGATAAGGAGAAAGTTGCCAGTTATGGTATTAGCCTGTTTAGTCTGTACCAAACTTTGTCAGCAAAGGGGATGGTCGGGCCATCGGGTAAGATCGACAATGATGAAATGTTGGTGCCTATCCACGTTACCCGTCCGTTTGATTCTGAAAGAGATCTGGAAGAACTAATTGTATATTCAGATCCGCAAGGTAACCAAATCCGTCTGAAAGACGTGGCACGCGTGGTACGCGAATATCCGGATCCAAAGAGTTATACCCTGAGTAACGGCAAGAAGTGTTTAGTTCTTTCTACTGAAATGCGAGAGGGGTATAACATTGTGCAATATGGGAAAGATGTTGAAGCGATTATGCGGGATTTTGAAAAATCCCTGCCTGACGATGTAAAGGTTTTCCGTATTGCCGACCAGCCACGCGTGGTGGACGCCTCGATAAACTCCTTTTTGAGAGAACTGGGTATCGCTATTGCTGCAGTGGTTTTGGTTGTGGTGGCTTTATTGCCACTTCGTGTTGCGGGTGTTGCCGCATCCACAATTCCCATAACGATTTTTATATCGCTGGCTTTGATGTTTGCTTTTGGTATAGAATTGAACACTGTTACCTTAGCTGCATTGATCGTGGTATTGGGAATGATCGTGGATAATTCCATCGTGATTGTGGATAGTTACCTCGAAAAACTGGATGAAGGAATACCGCGCCGGGAGGCGGCCATCGAAAGTGCCGGGGAATATTTTAAAGCGATTCTTTCGGCAACTTTGGCTATCAGCATAACCTTTTTCCCTTTTCTGCTCACATTTACAGGGCAATTTTTCGACTTTCTAAAGGCGTTCCCCTGGACCATATTGATCACATTGGGCATTTCCCTTGCAATAGCGGTCATGTTTGTGCCTTTCCTGCAATACCTCTTTATCAGAAAAGGGTTGCATTCGGGGAAAGATAAAAATGCTCCGCGCAAAAAATCGTTACTGGATTATATACAATCCTTCTATAATAAAGTGTTGGGAAAAGCATTTCGATACTCCAAAATCACGTTTCTTATTGGTATTATTTCAGTTGTAGTTGGTATTGCGCTATTTAGTAAAATTCCGGTGAAATTGATGCCAGTTGCCGAACGCAACCAGTTTGCAGTAGAAATATCCCTTCCGCAGGGATCTTCATTGGATCAAACAGCGGCTGTTGCGAATGATTTGAGTGACATCCTTAGAAAGGACGAGCGAGTGAAGTCTGTTACCATTTTCATGGGGAGCGGTTCGCCTCGTTTCCAAACTACTTATGCACCCAAGATCGGTGGTCCTAATTTTGCCCAGTTTATTGTAAACACAGTATCGAACGAAGCTACGGTGGAAGTATTGGACGAATATGCGACCAAGTACGCCTACCATTATCCAAGCGCCTATGTGAAGTTCCGTCAAATGGATTACCAGAGTAGCGACGTTCTGGCCGACATCGAAGTTCGGTTAAGCGGAGACAACATTACTGATTTGAAAGAAGAAGCGGCTAAAGTCCAGGCAGCAGCGCGCGAATTGGATGAGCCATTGCGGATATATACCAATTACGAAGAGATATTGCCCGATGTACAGATTACTTTAGACCCGGTGGAGGCCAACCGGTTGGGTATCACCGAAGGAATGTTGGGTGTTGGATTGGCTGCACGCTTTGGTGGCTTGCCTGTTACAACTGTTTGGGAAAATGATTATCAGGTTCCCGTGTTTCTCAAATCAAAATGGGAACAAAAAGATCCGGTTGCAAGTGAAGTGGAAGATGAATATGTATCCGGCATGATTCCGCCTGCTGTTACCGTGCCGTTGCGACAAATTGCTACCGTTACTACGAACTGGCATGAAGGACAGATAGTACGTCGGAACGGTGTGCGTACCATATCGATTTTTATGGATTTGAAACGTTGCAAAAGGGTTGGAGCGACGCAGGCAAAAGTGGAAAAATTGGTTCGCAACTTTTCAGATGAATTCAAAAGCAAAAACATAAAAGTAACATATGGGGGGGTAAAAGAAAATAACGACGATACTTCACCGCAGATTATTAGTGGGTTACTTATTGCAGTGGCAATAATCTTCTTTATTCTGGTTTTTCATTTCAAAAGCGTTGGCCTGGCTTCATTGGTGTTCGCATCGACAACATTCTGTTTCCTTGGAGCGGCTATAGGATTAATGATAATGAACATGGAGTTTAGTATGACATCGGTACTTGGTTTGGTAAGCTTGATTGGTATCATCGTAAGGAACGGTATTATCATGTACGATTATATCGAGGAACTACGGCATAGCGGCAATATCCCGGTAATTGAAGCTTGTATAAAAGCCGGAGAAAGGCGAATGCGACCTATTTTGCTTACTTCACTGGCTGCATCGATGGGGGTAATCCCAATGATTATCAGCAAAAGCCCGCTTTGGGGACCGATGGGGACCGTTATCTGTTTCGGAACGTTAATTTCCATGGCGTTCATTTTAATCATGCTTCCACTCCTCTATTCGGTGGCATATCGAAATGCAGATGCAAAAAAAAGCTACGAATCCAAAGAAACGACAATCTAAAAATTCAAAAGACAATGCAAAGAATTATCATAGTAATGTTAATGTTGGTTATTTCTCTTTACGGGCATGCCCAAACGAACCTTACATTGGAAAAAAGCAAACTATTGGCTTTGCAGAATAATAGTAATGTGAAGAATAGCGACCTGGATCTGCAGGCAGCCCACGAAATCAAAAAAAATGCGTTAACCAACTATTTTCCCAATGTGAGTGCTTCCGCTTTGGCGATGAAGGCAATTGACCCTCTTCTGGAGGCGCATGTGGATGGCGGAAATCTTCCTGTATACGACGGGAATCCTGCCAATCTGGGCAGCGCTACGCAATTTGCCTATATGCCAAGTGCAGATATAAGCATGCTAAATCAGATTGCCGTTGGTAACCTGACGATCGAACAACCACTGTATGCAGGTGGAAAAATCAGGACTGGTAATGACTTTAGTAAACTGAATATTACTGTAAAGGAAAACCAATTAAAGTTGTCGGAGAACGAAGTTTTGCTGACTACGGAAAGGGAGTTCTGGCAGGTGATCACCATCCAGGAAAAGCAGAAAACCCTTGATAATTATATTGAGTTTCTGGATACACTCTATGTTCAGGTTAATAATGCATACCAAAACGGTCTTGTTATCAAAAATGACCTTCTGAAAATAAGCATCAAACAAAGCGAATTACAGGTAAACAAAACCCAATTGAAAAATGGCTGGAAAATCGCCCTGATGCAGTTGTGCCAGACTATTGGAATAGAATATAGTCCTGAAATAGTGTTGGAAGGCAATCTCGACGACTATTCGGTTCCGGAAACATATTTCGTACACAATGATGAAGTTATGTCTAATCGGGCTGAGTACCGGCTTTTGGAAAATTCGGTAACAGCTTCGAAACTGCAAACTAAGATGAAAAAGGGGGACTATATGCCCTCTGTAGGCGTCGGCGTGGCGGGTGTTTATACAGACCAGTTCGAAGATAACGTCGATGGCAGTTTTAACGGGATGGCTTATGCTTCCGTGTCTATACCTATTTCGGATTGGTGGGGAGGTAAGCACAAACTGAGGGAAATGAAATTCAGGGAGGAGATGTCGCAAAACTCAATGGAGGATAAAAAAGGGATGCTGAATGTGCAAATGGTGAAAGGATGGACTGATTTGAAGGAAGCTAACGACAAATTGCATTTGATTGAAGAAACTCTGGAACAAACCACCGAAAACCTGAAAGTCAATCAAGATAGTTACAACAATGGCTTAATCCAATTATCAGACTTATTGGAAGCAAGAGCGTTGAAAGCGGAAACAGAGGATAAACTGATTGAAGTTAAAAGTCAATATAAAGTAGCGGTAACGAACTATTTACAAGTCACCGGGAGGTAACAATTCGGGTTTCGATTTCGAATGGCCTGGTAAAATTAGACTTGGTTTGGATACCAAATACGCCAGAAAAATAATTGATATAAAGGCCGCTGCAATTAAATGAATTTGAAAAGAAAAGGGGTTGGGTTGTAATTGATTCATTTAAAAGGGTTTGGTGGTGTGTTTGTAGTCCAGTTGGAGATTTTACTTACAAACATTAAGGGAAGGACGTGAAATCTCCTAATAAACTTTGTCGCCTTAAAGCTCCGCAATATGAAAACAGAAAACAGGAGTAATTGAGTTAGAGTTTCCCCGTTCGTGTTCTTTTCGAATGGGGACCTCTTTTCTAATTATTTGAATCTTAAAAAGAAAAAAAAATCTGATTATGAAAAGTTCTTATATAATTGAAGAGCTAAAGCTCAGAAGCGTTCCTGAAGATATTGTCGAGACGATCAACGCATTCCTCAAAACAGAAAATCTGTACTTGGGAGCAACGCGGGTAGTGACAACTTTGTTGGATAATTTGAATGAAGATTTCAAATACAATAAAGAGTATAACCCAATTCAGCAGATAAGAAGCCGCGTAAAAACACCAACAAGTATTATCGAAAAATTGAGTAAGAGAGGGTATAATGTGAATATTCAGTCTGCCAGGGAAAATCTGACAGATATAGCTGGTGTCAGGGTGATATGCTCTTATATCGATGATATCTATCTTGTTGCCGAATTTATCGCATCTCATACTGATATTAAAATTGAGCGTATTTCAGACTATGTAAAGGAACCAAAATCGAATGGTTATCGCAGCTATCATCTCATTGTGAAGGTACCAGTCTTTTTATCGACTAGAACAGAATATGTGAATGTTGAGATTCAATTACGAACGATAGCTATGGATTTTTGGGCATCATTGGAACATCATCTCTTCTATAAATATCGTAATGAAAAAGAAGGGGAAATAGCAACTGAATTAAAAGACTGTGCAGAGGCAATAGCTAATATTGATGCACGAATGCAAGGCCTTTATAACCTGGTCATTAAATAAAGAGAAGAGCGTTTTTAGATTTAGTTTGTCGCATAGGGAATTTCGAATAAGTAAACTGAAGTAGTATGTCAAGTAGATGCTGTTTTAATGTAAGATCCGGTGGAATGATACAGATAATCTATAAATTGCTGGTCCTTGCAGTCTTTTGTTTTTCTGTGCATAATATCGTGTCGGCACAAGTAAAAGAGGTCGAAGTACTATGGGAAACCCAGTTAGATACAAGTAAAGTTGACATTACAAAATCAATGTACCTTGACGTTGATCAAAATAAAATCCCGGGTATAGTTGACGAACAGCCCAATTTTGGACTGTATAAAGACAATTATTTTATTTCCGGAATTTCAACAAACAAAAAGGTAAATCAATATACCGCCGATGCGAAATTCCAGATTAGCATCCGTCAAAAATTGGCCAAAGGTGTTCTTCCATTGAATTCAATTTTGATGCTTACCTATACACAAAAGTCATTCTGGGATATTTATCAAAAGTCTTCTCCTTTTGCCGATAATAATTACAATCCGGGACTTGCTGTGGTCACACCGATAATATCCAATAATAAACTTGGAGGGGTAGGAATCATGGCGTTTGAACATGAATCTAACGGTAGAGGCGATAGCTTGGAGTCTCGTAGTTGGAATTACTTTGTATTTACAGGTACCTATTTTTACAACCCTTGTTTTACTTTGTACGCGAAGTTCTGGGCCGGTTGGATTGGCAGTGATAACCCAGACTTGTTAAATTATCGCGGGTATGGAATGATTGCAATAAATTACAGGAGTATAAATGACCGTATATGGCTTACTTCGATTATTAACCCCAGGAAAAAATTTGAAGGTGTCAATCTGCAATTAGAGCTTAGTTTTAAGGTGAATCAAAAAGCAAATCAATACTTATTTGTACAGTGGTATAATGGGGCCGGGGAGAGCCTCCTCGAGTATAATCAATATACCTCAATGGTCAGGATGGGGATTTGTATTAAACCTCCAATGCGGAATTTGTTTTAGCAAATACCCAAAGTTAATTCCGGATATGTAGTTACAGAACTGAAATGGTATTATCTGATCATGATTTGGTGCAGCTTCCATTGGGTGAAGAGAAAGTCTTTTGAGGAGTCCCCGAAACTCCCGACTAAAAAAAAACAGATAGGGCTGATGTGAAAATGCTATCTGCATTTGTCTGGCAATCCATTTTGATGGTCGCCCGATTCAACAGGCAGCAGCGCCGTTCCATACGAAAACCGTCCACTCTCCGGCACCAAAAGCAAAATCTTATCGTTCGTTCTCAGTCTTCCGGATTGCACTAAATCATCCAGTGCAGCAAAAATGGAGGCGGAAGCAATGTTCCCGATTTCTGTGAGATTAGCTCAAAAATAGCATTGAATACATCCCAGTCACCGGGACTTACAATGCGGTACGAATTGTTTTCGTCTATCAGGCTTACGTTACCCCACTGGCTGTCCTGCACGATTTCTTGTTCTTCCTGAAAAAGATAGTTTTCAACGGTATGTGGAATCGTTATTTTTAGGTCGCCATCAGGCAATTGCACAAGTTTGTGTACATTTAAATTTCCGCCCCACTTTTTATAACCATAGTCTGTATCACCGTCATTAACATTGGTCCAGCCAAATAAATAGCGGTCGAAAGGGTCTGCGGCTGTTTTGGCTCCGTAAGTGCCTTTACCGGTGAACCGAGAATATCCGGTAGGTTCAGACCATGGGCCAAACATAGAGTTGCTTTTTCGGTAGTAAATGTTTTTAGTATCATAATCAGAGAATAACAGATAATAAAAGTCTCCCTGTTTGAATAATTCGGGGCATTCCATCATGAAGAAATTTGAATTATCACCGTCGTATAAAAAGCCTTAATAAGTCCAGTTAAAAAGATCTGATGATGAAAAATAAGGAATGACACCTTTCCAGGTACCATTAACATCTTTACGGGCAGACAAGACCATATAGTATTTTGAATCGTCAGGATTGTGATAGACGAATGGATCCCTCCAATTGCTTTGTTTATCATAACTTAATCCAGTAGGAGGGTAAATAGCTGGAAATGAATTTTCCTTGCTAAATGGTTGATTGATGCTCTTAGTTCCTACCATCATAATTCCTTCTTTTCTGGTAACACATTCCGAAGGATAATTGGGATTATGTCCGGTATAGAAGGCGTAATATGTGCCTCCCTTGTTGACGATACATCCAGTGCCGAGTGCAAAATCCTGCTCGCAACCTTCATTGCTGCAGGTCAGTACAGCTTGTTTAAGTTCTTTGTAAGAGCAAAAGTCAGACGTCTTCGCAGCGTACCAAGGATGACGTTCGTTGATTCCATCGTTCCAAGTATCTTTTAAATAGAACGTGTAAAATTTAGAATTGTCAGGGTTATAGAAAGGCATTACGTCGCCGATCCGATAATCGTCACTGCACATGTAGAAAATTGAATAATCGGTTTCTTCCGGTTTTTGAGTGCAGTTTAGGGCTGATTTTAGCTGAGGATCTGAATTTTGAGGTTGTTTTTCTTCGTTGTATAGTTTTTCTTTGGAACATCCCTAAATTGCAACAATGATTCCAATAGGCAGAAAGATTCTTTCTCTTTTCATAGTTTAGATTTTATGATTAAGTAAAAATTAGGGACAATGAGTTTGGCTGGCAAAGTCTTGTTTGCCGCCTCTTTTTTTCGAGAGAAGCTAAAAAGAGAAGGCTGTCGGAGGAATAAAAAGACAGCCTCTCTTGCTTTAAGGGATCTAAGATCCGTATCTAACTAAAAAACCAATTTTCCATTATATTCGGGCATAGCGCCATGGTGGCTGCACACAAAGGCTGACAGGTTCACGGCCATTTGATGGGTTTTCTTTAACGGTTTTCTGTTGAGCATGCCGACAACGATGGCTGCAGTGAATGAATCGCCAGCGCCAACCGTATCGGCAACTTTAACTTTTGGAGTTTCCAGGAAGCTGGATTCCTCAGAAGTGATCAGGTAGCTGCCGTTAGTACCGCAGGTCAGTGCGACAAGTTTTAGATTGAACTGTTCAAGTATGGTCATGCAATTCTCCTTGTCAGTACCATCCAGTCCAAACATGTCAGCCACTATTTTTATTTCCTCGTCATTTATTTTTAAGACGTTGCAAAGTTTCAGCGACTCTTGAATCAATTCTTCAGAGTAAAATCGCTGACGTAGATTAATGTCGAATACCTTTAGTGCCGAATCGGGCACCTGTCGGATAAAAGCACGAATAGTTGCCCGGGAAACTATACTACGCTGTGCCAATGAACCAAAACAAACAGCAATGGTCTGATTTGTAATTTCTGCATATTCCGGCTTCATCCCAATAAAGTCCCAGGCGACAGGTTGACAAATTTCATAATGGGGAATGCCATCGCCACTCAAGGTAACCTGTACAATCCCGGTGATATGGTCAAGTCTTTGAATATCATATCTTAATCCAATGTTGTCGAGCTTTTTGATGATTTCGTCTCCCAACTCATCATGCCCGATGGAGCTGATAGCTAAACTGTCGAGTCCGAGTTTGGATACATGAAAGGCAAAGTTGCAAGGAGCCCCACCCATTTGTTTGTGATCAGGGAACACATCCCACAACAATTCTCCTATTCCTATAACTAATGATTTTTGTTCCATAATTTGATTAAATAAGTCCCAATTCTTTTTCAATTTGTTCCAGTGACTTTCCTTTAGTTTCCGGGATCCAGAATTTTACAAATATGAATGCGATGACACTGAAAATTCCGAAAATCCCAAACAGGTAGCTTAACCCTAATCCGCCCTGAATAACCGGTGCGAAGTAAACCGTCAGGAAGGTGCACAACCAGCTTACCGCGGTTGAAAATGACATGGCCAATCCTTTAATTCGGGTGGGATAGATCTCTGAAATAATTACCCACATAACGGGGGCAAATGAAGCAGCAAAAAAGGAAATGTAGACCAACAATGCGGTCAATACTCCGGGGCCATACTGTACAGGTTTGGTGAATTCCCAGGTAAGGTAAGCCAGCGAGACCGTCATCCCAACAGCACCCCACAACAGCAATGTTTTACGTCCTTTTTTATCCACCAACCAAAGGGCAACAATGGTCATTAAAAAGTTCACCAATCCCACAATCATGGACTGCATCATTGAATCGCCTTTGGCAGAGCCGGCTGCTTTGAAAATTTCGGGGGCAAACATGATTACTGCATTGATACCGGTAATTTGCTGCAAGGCGGCAATAAGAGTTCCGATGAGTACGATTTTTCCAGTTTTCCCTTTAAACAACTCGGAGATTTTCAATTTTTCTTTCGCCATTTCTTCCGAGATGATCTTTTCCATTTGGGGAAGCTCACTTTCGATTAAAGCCTCTCCACCAACTTTCAGCATGATGGCTCCCGCCTCGACATTTCGATTTTTTGATATTAGCCAGCGAGGACTTTCGGGGAAGGAAACCAGGATGAAGAACAAATAGAAGGCACCGAACAATGCAGGAACGGCCAGCATGAACCGCCAACTATCATCACCCAGCCCAATAAGCAGGTAGTCGAAAATATAAGCCAGCACAATGCCGATAGTAATGGCAAACTGGTTCATTGAAACCAGTCGGCCGCGACTGTGTGCGGGTGATATTTCCGAAATGTACATTGGCCCGACTACCGAGGTTGCACCAACAGCCAGTCCTGAGAGAACACGGAAAATGATGAGGACTACTGAAGATTCGGCAAAGGCGCAGCCCAAGGCCGAGAGGATGTATAGAACGGCTGTAGCCAACATCACTTTTTTACGTCCATATTTCTTGGTAAAGTTTCCGGTAAACAGGGCGCCGATTAGACAGCCGAAGGTAAGTAGCGCAGCCACTGTGCCGAGTCCGCTATCAGTCAGCGAGAATTCGCTTTTCAGCATATCTACAGCACCGGAAATGCCCGCCATGTTCAATCCAAACAGCAAGCCGCCGTTGATAGCTACAAAGGTTATCCAATAGAGGTAGCCCGAAGTATTTTGAGTCTTATTTTTCATTGATTTTGTTTTATTTCTTGTGTTTCGATTTTCCTACTTGCCTTTATTCCAAATGCTGTTTAACGGCCATATTTTTCCTTCACCCAACTCAATTTCTCCACGTTCTGCGAAAAGACTGATGGTGGTAAAGGGCTCCCTTGAGAAAAATTGTTCGGTCATTACAACTAACCCTCCTTTGGCATACAACTCCACCGAAGACCTGTCAATGATCAAGTGCATATCCAGAATTGGATCGCTATTGATATAAGGAGCGTAATGAATTCCGGCAAATTCCTTATTCGGGCTTTCCCAGCCGGCTCCGGTACGGTCGATGAAGAAAAGTTTGTTCAGATTATCGTAACCAATCAGCAGTTTTTCGTTTTTTTTGTTGTAAAATTCAATACCAAATCGTTCTGCGAAATTCATTGCAGAAGAATTTTTTGTATTAAAATGCAGGCTGACTTCGAGCGGAAACTCAAATGTCTTTTTAATTTCCATTTCACCCGAAATGAGTTCAGGTTTCAACTGTTCCTCTTTGTCACGTAAAGTTTTGAGCTCTCCTACTGGCTTTGAAATAAGTAAATAATCGTTGTAAACTTCAACCATTTCCAGCTCACGGACAATGGTTGTTGCTCCGCGCCATTTACCTGTAGGAATTTGATTTGCATATTGCCAGTTATTCATCCAGCCGATGAACAGCCGACGTCCGTCTTCTTTCGGAATATTCGACCAGGTTACCCCGGCGTAGTTGTCTTTGCCGTAATCGACCCACTTTGTCTTGGTTCCTTCGCGAGAAAAGGTGTGCCCGTCAAAGTCACCAACGAAATACTGAGTTGCTGAGCCTCCGTTCGGCCCTCCGGATCCGACGCTGACCATCATAATCCATTTGGTGGTATCCCCAGTCTGCATGGGAAACAGGTCGGGGCACTCCCAAACACCGTCCTGAGAACCGGTGCCTTCCCCAAAATTACTTTCAAAGGTCCAGTCAATAAGGTTGGGAGAGGAATAGATACTCACGTGATCCTGAACAGCCAGGATCATCATCCAGCGGTTAGATTCGGAGTACCAAAAAACTTTCGGGTCGCGAAAATCTCGTATTCCCGGGTTGGGCAGCACTGGGTTATGATCGTACTTTGTCCAGCTACGGCCTTTGTCAATGCTGTATGCCAGTCCTTGGTACTGGAAAGTATCACACCCTGCGTCTTCCAATGGACGGTTATGGTAGGTGAAAATAGCAACTAGCGGCGGATCTTCTTCTGTCCCCAAACCGGAGGTATTACTGACGTCGGCAACGGCACTGCCCGAAAAAATCCAGCCAAGTGAGTCCGGGTACAGGGCTATCGGCATTGGTTCCCAGTGAACCAAATCAGTACTGATAGCATGTCCCCAGTGCATCGGTCCCCAAATTGTGCTGTCGGGGTAATATTGATAGAATAGATGATATTCGCCATTGTAATAAACCATTCCATTAGGATCATTCATCCACATGCTGTCGGGTGAGAAATGAACCTGTGGACGATATGATTCACGCATATCGGTAGTTGTTATTTTATCAAACCGGTTACATGCCATCGCAAATAATGCGATGGTTACCAGGTGAAAAAAGATCTTGTTCATGTTGTTAATTTACTTTTAGAAAAGGTTGGCAGAACTGTTCGGTACCGGATGATACCTGTACTATGTAATATCCGTGGGTTAAATTGTGAATATCCATTGAACGGTAATTCCCGGAAATGCTCTCGTTTACAGCTCTGATCTCCTGTCCTTGTAGGTTAATGATTTTGATGGTAGAGGTTTTATACTTATCTGAATTCAACTCAATCGTTATTTTATCCTTTGCCGGATTGGGATAAAGCTTCAGTTGATTATTCAAATTGCTTTTACGGTCAAAAATTCCGGTGGATGGGTTTGTGTCCCAAATCGATTTGAGTTCCCAAGCAGAGAAGCTTTTCAAAGTCGCCGGGACGTTTTCGGCAAATGCCTCAATTCCTTTTTGAAAATTCGGGTTGGGGAAAATCAAAGAAGTTAATACGACATCACCGTCATTGATAAACACCTCTGCAGAAAGTTGATCAATGAAAATGTGGAATTTGATTTCATTTGAAGTCAGTTTTACCGGAGCTGAAACTATTTTGGGAAAGTCAGCATCGAAGTTGACATAGCCGCAAGTTCTTCTGTCGACAAATACGTTGGATGTTTTTTCATCAAAACCAACGACCAGTTTTTGCGTTCCGTAAGTACAAAGGTTGAAGCCAATTTTTTGACTAGTTCCCGGAGTTACCTCAAAGCTTGCCTCAATTTCGTATGTGTTTTTCTGAGGCGTGAATTCATTAAGGCCAACAGTACCCTCTACCGTTTTATTGGTGAAGTTAACTTCGTTTTGTCTGAGTTTTTGGAGTTCAGGAATGGGGTGCTGGCGAATTTTATAGCCCTGATCTGTACTGATTAGTTCAATCTCCCGGGGAATCGATTCTCCCGTACTTCCACCCCATGATGTTGGGATGCTATTAGCATATTCCCAGTTGTTCATCCAGCCAAGCCATAGGGTTCGGTTGTCATTTGCATCGTAGTTGCGGTATGTTCTTACAGCGTAGAAATCTGGTCCGTAATCAATCCAGTTGGCGTGCTCATATCGTTGATCAGTCAGAATATCGGAAAAAAGGATTTGATCTACATTAATGTGTCCCCATCCTCCGGTAAAATTATCAACGATTTCGAGGGTCGCCGTTTCTCCGATGTGATCGCTGACATCCCACCCGTACCATTTCAATTGCTCTGAATTATCGCCCGTAACCGTTTTAACGGTTGCTCCGTTTATGACGAGGTTGATGCAAGTAAGCTCGGAGTGGTTTCCTCCTGAAATCAGAAAGTTGATGAATTTCCGGGTTATGGTAAAACTTGGAGAACTCAGTTTCCCGGTTGTTGCGTCTCCGCCATTGAACGAATTCGCTAAGTAGTCACCCAAATAACCGGAAACGTCCATCTGACCAGACAATGCTCCGTTAGCCGGGGCTGTGCCGAAGGCTGTTCCCTCAACAGTCCAGCTGCCGTAACCAGTGCTTTCAAAATTTTCAAATACTTCGCCGGGAATTCCGGTACCATTCTTTAAATAAGCGGAGGATGTTGCATCTGGGGTAAAATTAGTTCCATTGAAGTCACCCACCCAATATTGCCCTCTGTTCGGCCCCATACCACAAATCATTACCCATTTTTTATTATTTGAATCGCCATCTAATGGAAGCTGAAAAAGATCGGGGACTTCCCAACCACCGGTACGTGCTCCTAACGGGCCAAAGCTTGATTGTTTGGTCCAACTCTTCAAATCGGGTGAACTATAAATCTCAATTTGATGTTCACCGGGGCGAGTAATTACCATAGCCCAGCGATTGAGTTGACTGTCCCAAAATACGGAAGGGTCTCTGAAGTCGTTTGAACTGGATGGAATAACAGGGTTATTGTTGTTATAGTCGAAATATTTGAAATTTGAATCTGTACTGCTTGAAATGCCCTGCGTTTCAATATTCGTTGTTTTGTTGTGCATGGTATAAATGGCAACAGCAACGGTGTCATCAATTGAACCAAAGCCAGCCGTATTTGCGGTATCTACAACTACAGAACCCGTGTAATAGTCGAATGTTGAATCTCCTCCCAACATAGGCCATGGATATTCGGTCCAGTACACCAAGTCTTCAGATACAGCGTGTCCCCACCAAAAAAGATGATATAAATTGTTGAATTTTATCGTTCCGTCGGGGTCGCCGATCCAGCCGGTTACAGGGGAGAAATGAAACTGCGGACGATACTGTTCGCTGTAATCCTGTGCCTTCGTTCCGAAACTCATTCCGAATAAACACAGTCCAAGTGCAGAAGTAGATAAAAATTTCATATTCTTAGATTTCAATTTTCATAGCTTTTTTTGAAGGAGAACAGACAGAAGGAGCTGCTACATAGGCGCCTTCTGCCGTTCTTTTCATACTCAATTTTTCGATTGAGAAAACAAATAATTCAAACTATTGGATGTTAGTTTTTCGCGGTTTCCAGCCGTATTTTCAACATCGTTCTCGGCATACCAGTCATAGGTTCCGGAGCCAATAAAAATTACTGTTCCTTTCCCATCGTGTTTGTCCCACAGAACCATATTAATTTCTTCACTATTCCAGTTCGTCACCAGAACTTTGCAGCTGTTCACTGTTTCGAAGTACGAGACTCGTTCCGGGATAGTTGAACCTCCAGCAGAGTAGATCGTCCAATCGGCTAAATTGTACTGATTGGTTCGATTCCGACGGGCCACACCGTTAGGCAGCATGATGAACTTCGTTGGATCATCATCTTTATAACTTAAGCCTGATGCCAGCGGGCTATCCGGATCAGTGTACCATTTTAAATCCCAGTCTCCCCAGTTTGCGGATTCAGGGTTAGCTTCTGTATCTCCCCAGGCGTTATTGGGTGCATGCATAGCGTCACTAACGACTCCAAGTTCATCAACTAACGATCCGGCATAGCTGGTGAGTAGGATATTCCCTCCATTGTCGTAGTATTCTTTCAGCTTACTCACAATCTCAGGATTGTCTGCTACACCTGTTAACGCTTGTGATGTTTCATTGCCCTCACGTGTTCCTTGGTCAGAATGGTACCAAACTGCATCATACTTGCTCAAATCCACACTTCCATCAGCAATTTTACTGAAACTTACATATTCGCCATCCGGGTATTTTGCAAGGAACCATTCAGCCGCTTTTTGGTCATCCATAATGGTCATGGCAGATACGCTTGACGGTTCGCCGAGGAACGCAAAATAAAATTTCTCGGAAACGATGATTGTATATTTTGTGTAGATGTTGCCATTCACAATAGTGAAGTCTATCGGACTTGTAAAGTCCATATTGGACGTAATTTCCGGAGTAATTGTTGCTCCCTCAGGTATTACAATTTGTGGACTTATATCAGACACATCAATATTATCACTCGATTCAACAGTTACGGTTACTGTTTTATTTTTTTCATCAATAACTCCTACTATACCCTCGACGGAAAAGCTTTTGATGGTTACATCGTAATCAAAATTCATATTGCTCTTGTATTCGTCTTCGCATGACGTCGCAAGAATTGCTGCCAGGAAGAAGAAGAGTAAGCTTTGTGTTATATGTTTTTTCATTTTATTTACTGTTTTAGTTATACAACCTGTCTGTTACCAGCCTGGATTTCGCTCGTACAAGCCTTTACTGAAATCTATTTGCTGCTGTGGAATCGGGAAATATTCATTTTTATTTTTCGTAAAATGGCCGTCTTTAAGGTATTCCCGCTTGGTCATTTCAGTAGCAAAATAGTTGTTGAGGTATTCAGCAGCAACACCCCATCGAACCAAGTCGAAGAATCGAATTCCTTCCATAGCGAACTCCATGCGTCTTTCCCAGCGTAATGCTTGTCTTGCAAATTCTTGTGTCCAGGTGCAATTATCCCCTGGTTTGTAAGTATCCATATTGTAATTTGAAACAGGGAACCCACTGGCATCTTTCAGCATTTCGGTACTGTTGATGGCACGTTGACGAACTTCGTTGATAATCGGCAGTGCTTCATCCTGACGTCCCAGCTCTATCAATGCTTCAGCTTTCCACAAGAGCACATCGGCGTAGCGGATGATGTCTGTGTTTTTGGAGCTGGCCATAAATGGAGGAACTTTCTGGAAACAAGGGCAGTTGGGGGACTGGTTTTCTTTCAGTGAAGAAAAATAACCATAAATCTGTGGTGAACGAGTCCAGGAATCTTCATAGACAAATTGAGGATCATATTTCCAGGGGTGCCCGGGAATGGCAACCGTATGGTCCAGACGAGGGTCAAATGAATTATCGAAGAAATCAGAACCAGAACTCGCGTCGGCATTGTTAAATGTGTTGAACAGAGGAAGGCCATCGGCATCTGTTTTGAACGAATTTACCAGGTTTTGGCTTGGAATATGGAACCAGCAGCAACCGTATTCCGGATTCATTGGGTAATTCAACATATTTCCCCAGTCCAAACGCCCTTTGGGAGTATCGTCATCAATTGAGCGTTGAATGGCAAATACAGATTCAGTGCTGGAGACGTCATAATCCCACAGGAAATTATAACCAAAATCAGCAAATAGAGCATATTGCCCTGATCCAATTACCTGGTCAACCAATGAGACTACTTCCTGTAATTTTGAGGAATTGATAGAGGTAACATTGTTCTGATCATCCTGTTCGTAGGATTGGTATAAGCTCGTTTTTGCGAGGTAGGCCATCGCTGTAAATTTGTTTGGCCGTCCTTTGTCTGCTTGTGTTTCGGGCAGGTTGTTGGCTGCAAACTTAAATTCATCAGCAATTTTTCCCCATAGCTCCTGATCTGTGAAAGCACGATTGGAAACTTCATTATAACTGTCATTTTTCAGGACTTCCTCATCGATCCATGGCACAAACTTAAACATGGTCTTTAGTATAAAATAATGATGTCCTCGCAGGAAACGCAATTCGGCTTGACGTTCAACTTTCTGCGGATACTCATCTTCGCTGAGGTCGTTGATTATCCCCAAGGCTTCGTTTACCCGACTGATTCCCACATATAAACGGTACCATTTCTGGTCAAGCATGGGATTGTCGGGTTGAAGGATAGAGAATAACTCCATTTGGTTAAACTCGGCAATATCGCCGGTAGCATCACCACCTTTGTACGAGTCGCCACTGGTATTGTCGGCATAGGGCCACAAAGAGTTTGGTGCAGTATAGTGATCGTTGCCCAATTCTGCATAAGCGGCAATTACCATTGCTTCTGCGTTATCCGGGGTTTTTAAAAGATCCTTGCTTATGATGCTTTTGGGAGCCATGTCCAGGAAAGAATCTTTGCAGGAAAAAAGAAATCCTGAAGATATAAGCAGTGCTGCAAATATAAATTTCTGTATATTTTTCATAGTTCTTGTTTCTAGAATGTTAGATTAATACCGATTGTATAGCTCGTTGGATTCGGATAAGCAAAGCCAGGCGATTCGGGATCAACGCCGGTGAATTTGTCTGCACCTTTACGATCTTTTAAAGTGAATAAGTTCTGACCTTGTAAATAAACCCGTGCTGAACTTAAATTAAGTTGTTGCGTTAGCCGGGCAGGAATGTTATAACCTAATTGCAGATTTCTCATTTTGAGATAAGAACCGTTTTCAATGAAATATGATGAGGCTCTGTTTTCATTGTTAGAATCGGTCAATGACAGCATTGGTATAGTCGAATCCGTGTTTTCCGGGGTCCACGCATCCAATGTTCTTGCACCATAATTTGTTCCGGACCAGATTGATGTGAAGTCGGTAAGGTGTTTGTGTTCATTGTAAACATCGGCACCGTATACGCCTTGAAAAAACATGTTCACATCAAATCCTTTGTACTCAAACCTGGCATTAAATCCATAGATGAAATCAGGGTTTGGATCACCAATAAAAGTTCGGTCATAGTCATTTACGATACCATCTGGCTCATAAACAAAATTGCCATCGGCATCCAGCCCACCGATATCTTTGTATCGAATACGGCCTATTCCTTTTCCGGGTTGATCAGCATAGTTGTCAACTTCTTGTTGGTTTTGGAAGAGCCCGTCGGCAATATATCCGAAATGAATCAGGTCAGAGTGGCCTAATACACTTTTGCCGGTTGACGGATCACCCGGATAGCCAGTTAGCACACTTTCAGGCAGGTAGGTTACTTTTCGTTTATATGATGAAATGTTGGCTGTCAGATCCATTGTCAGATCTTTGGTGAGCTTGGTTTTGTATCCAAGAACCAGTTCAATACCGGTGTTCTCCAAGGTCGCGCCATTCATCCATTGATCACCTCCTTCTCCCTTTGCTCCTAAGAAAGGGGGATTTGTCAGGATATCCTTGGTCTCTTTAAAGAAGTAATCAACATTACCGTACAACGCCTGGTTGAATAAGCCGAAGTCAAGGCCGAAGTTGGTTTGATTTGCTTCCTCCCACTTTAGGAACGGATTTCCGTTGCTAACTTTTCTAAATCCTGCAGGTAAAGTGCCGGTATCTGCTCCTGTTATATCATAAGCTGTACCCGTATCAAAAGCCCATGTTGGATCGATACCATAGTCGGATCGATAAATAGAATAAATACCTCCGTTGTCAATAGATTGATTACCGGTAATTCCCCAGCCGGCTCGAAGTTTCAGGTTTGAAAATGCAGGAAGGCTTTCTTTGAAGAAACCTTCTTCACTTAGTCTCCAACCGACAGAAAATGCAGGAAATGTACCATAAAGATTTTCCTTGCCAAAACGAGAAGACCCGTCGCGGCGTACGGTAACCGATGCCAGGTATTTATTGTTATAGACGTAGTTGATTTTCCCAAAGTAGGAAAACAAGGAATTTCCGGAACCACCACCGCCGTTTTGTGCGCCTTCAGTACCCGCATCCAGAAACATATAATCCGGGTCTTCCAACTCGAAACCTTGTTTGATGGCATAGAACCATTCATCTTGGTATTTGATGGCTTCTGTACCGATCACCATGTCGAAATCGTGTTTCCCTTTTTTGAATTTATAATTCAAGGTGTTCGACCAGGTCCAGGAGATATTGTGCGATTGTGAAGTCGTTACCCGGTTAATATCACTATTTAAGAAACCTGATGTATAACTATAATCCATCTTCCTCAAATAGCTTTCATTATAGTCGATACCGAAACTTGATCTGAGGTTCAAGCCTTTTATAACCTCAAGATCGGCATACATATTTCCAAAAATACGTGCTGACTTCCGATTGTTTTGTTTGTTCTGATCGATTAATCGAACAGGATTGTGGCGGTCAGTCATTCCGCGACCAGGGCCACCCCAGCCTCCATCAATGGAATGTACGGGAACAATTGGCTGTTGCACCAGCGCCAGATACATTACATCTCCAGGGATTTCAACGTTATTAACTCTTGAAACCAATAAGTTTTCTCCAATTAGTAACTTGCCACCAAGTACTTTATAGTCTGAGTTTATTCGAGCGGTAATTTTGTTTGAATTTGTTTCCTTGATGATCCCGTCGTGGTCATAATAATTCAAAGAGAATAAAGAATGGCCGCGATCGCTACCGTTCGACAAGGTGAAGTTGTAAGATTGAATTAGAGATTGTTGAGAAATCTCATCATACCAGTTCGTATCTGCTGGGCGCATAGTTTGCCCCGATCCTACATCAATAAATTCAGGATAAAGGGTTTTGTCAAGGATAGGCGTTCCATTTCCATTTGTATGCCAAACATACTGGTATAGAGACGATTTATTAGGATTTGAACCGTCATTCACAGCCGCTTGCCAGTATACAAACGCTCTTTCTTCGGTGTTAAGCACATCCATCTTATTGGCATACTCTTGTACGGTCAGGTAAGAGCTAAATTCAATTTTTGTTACGCCTTCTTTCCCTTTTTTGGTCGTAATTAAAATAACGCCGTTGTTCGCGCGCGAACCATAAATACTGGCAGCAGAGGCATCTTTCAACACCTGCATATTTTCAATGTCATTCGGGTTGAGCTGTTCGATACCTCCGGTTGTAGGTACACCGTCGATTACGTAAAGCGGATTGTTGTCCTGGTTGTTAAGCGTACTACCACCACGAATACGAACTGTTGCGAATGAACCTGGATTTCCATCGGTTGTAATATATACTCCGGCAACACGTCCCTGCAAAGCTTTTACTGCATTTCCTGTCGGAATTTCTTTGATCTCTTCCACATCAACAACACCGACAGAACCTGTTAAATCTGCTTTTCTCTGTGTTTGGTAACCTGTAACAACAACTTGTTCCAAACCGATTGACTCCTCTTCGAGAACGACATTGATACGCGATTGCCCTGCAACCGCTATTTCCTGTGATTTCATACCCACGAACGAAAAAACGATTGTCGCATCGTCGGGGACCGATCCTATGCTGAAGTTTCCATCGAAGTCGGTGATCGTTCCTGTTACGGTTCCTTTGAGCACCACAGTCACGCCGGGAAGAGGGGCACCATTTGAGTCGGTAACCTTACCGTTAACAGATTCCTGTTGTTGTTTTTGTTGTAGGCGCTTGAGTGATGAACTTGGCGATAAAATAATTTTCCGATTTTCAATTCGGTATTGAATATTCTGATCTGCAAAAATTCGGTCAAGCAAGTTGTTGATAGATTGTTCTTTTACGTCGATATCAATCCGTTGGTAAACATCAACAAACTCATTGTTGTAAATAAAAAAGTATCCACTTTGGTCTTCGATCTCGCTTAATACGTCCTTAATTAATGTGTTCTGCCTTGCAATTGTAAATGTTTTGGATTGGGAATAAGTCCCGGATGCAAGGAGTGTAAAGGTGGATAAAAGGAAAAAGAAAGTCGTTAGTTTCATAATAAACAGAACTTTAGTTCTAAGAATACGATGAAGTATTCCATTCATGTTTGATTTTTTCATAAATTCGAAATGTTTAATTTTTTTAAACTCAATTTTTATGTCTGTTGGTAGCAGACATTCTCGAACAGGAGGGTGGTGGTACACCTTCCTGTTTTTTGTTATACATTTTCTTCAGTTAGGTTCCCATTCAATTCATTTTAAGTTTTATAATTCGTTTTGTATATCTTCCCTGGCTGTCTTTTTGAGCAGGTGTAATTTCATAGCTTAAAGGAGACGTCAAACTAAATGTGTGGAGTATCTCTTCGACCGATTCATTAATAAAAGTACCTGTAAAACGATATTTGCTTAGTTGCGGGTCTTCCAGACGGATGTCTACATTGTACCAGTTTTCCAGTTTTTGCATTACATCCTGGATGGGATCGTCCATAAGCACCATTTTCCCGTCGATCCAGCCTACATACTTTTCTAGTTCATAGGTTTTCTCTTTACTGATCTTATTTTCCTTTACATTGAAATGGGCCTTTTCATTGGGCTCTAATGTCATTAGTGCCTTTTCTGTTGCCTTGTTGGAATCACTGATCGCAACTTTACCTTCTAATAGAACCACGTCTATTGAATGATCTTTATTGTAAGCATCGACATTAAATTCAGTTCCCAGCGCTTTCACCTCAATGGGGCCGGCCTGAACAATGAAAGGGTGCTCATGATCTTTGGCAACATCGAAATAAGCCTCGCCGTCTAGTTCGATCCTTCGTTGCTTTTTCGATGTAAACCGGTTAGAAAAACGTAGTGAACTTCCGGAGTTGAGATATACCTTTGAACCATCGGGCAGATCGACATGTGTTCTTGTTCCCGCAGCAGTAAACACTTTTTCGTAATATTCAGTAGGCGCTTTTGGGGTGGAGAAGAAGTAATTGTAAGTGCCCGCCAATATAACCGCCAAAACTAAAATGGCAGCAGCCTGATAAAGTATATTTAGACGGAGTGTTTTAGGTGATTTTATATCAGCGCGTTGATGTATCTGGGTTAAGGCTGCATTTTGATCCAATTGGGATGGTATTCGAAATTTGCCGGTCTTGTTCCAGAGGATTTGGATATCCTCGAATTCGATCTGGTTTTTAAGGCTTTCCGAAATCCATTTGTCCAGAGACTGAGACTCCTCGGTCGAAATTGTTCCCGTTAATTTTCGGGCAATAATCTCATAAATATGATCTGATGTCGTAGGCATTTTTGAGTGTTTTGCCCTACTGACTCTAAAAGTGAGTTAAAACCCTACATACAAATTGAAAATTGTTGTTTATTCTTTTGTTTGTTCGACCTTTTTGTATTACTAATGATCATCACGACAGAGATTTATGTGATATTTTGACGCCAGAAAAAATTCCGAGTAATTCGCAAAAAGAAGAGTATTGGATTTTGTTTTGGAAATTCTGATGATGGCAGAAATTCACTTAATTCCGTTCGTAAAAACTTTAACGATCTGCCGATAAGAGCTTCTACTCCTTTTACGGAAATATTCATCGCCCGGGCAATTTCTTTGTTGCTCATATTTTCAAAGCGACTCAATTCAAAAGCTTGTTTACATCTGGGGGGGAGTTTCGCCAAAGCAACCACCAACCTCTCTTCAAAATCCTTCCCCAAAATCTCATTTTCGGTTGAATGATCAGCGATACTAATGTTTAATTCAGCGTTGAGATGATGCTTTTTATGATCCGAAACATAATCTGCTATTTGATTTTTGGTCATCACTGTCAGATAACCTCCCAGATTACCGATCTTCCCGATAATGAAACGCCGTTCCCACAATTTGATGAATACATTCTGCACCAGATTTTGAGACATATTAGCGTCGTGAATAAATGAATAGGAAAGGCGACAAAGATTGTCGTGGTAACGGCGAAAGATAACGTCAAATGCCTTGCTGTTTCCATCCTTGAGCTCAAGGAGCAATATGTGATCAGGACTGGAGATATCTATTTTATGTTTGGCCATCAACGGTAATTAGACTACATACGAAAGTACAATTTTGTGAGAGAAAGCAAACACTCACCACTGAAAGTTGAATATTCTTTTTTATAGAACGACAGCGATTAGGTTGTATACTACTGAGTAATTCGGTTCTTGATTTATAAGTCACCACTAGTGTCCCATTAAAATCGGGACGCTATTAAAAATTAAACAAATTTGGCTTGTAGCCTTACCTGAAAATAGGACAGTATAAAATTAGACAAATTATTAATTTTAAGCAGTCGAAAAAGAAGATGAAAAAAGTACGATTTGCAGAAAGTCAGATCGCCAAGTTCTTAAAGGAATTTGAAAGCGGCATTGATGCCCAAGTGCTGTGCCGAGAATATGGTCTCTCGAAAGCCACATTTTACAACTGTCGCAAGAAGTATGCAGGTATGGATTCTTCACAACTCAAACGTTTAAAAGAGTCGGAAGAAGAGAATCGCAAACTCAAGCAGATTGTTTAACGTCAGACCAATCGGGACATATCTCCATCACAATTTAATGAGTACGTCGCACTATCAAATTAGATCTATACAATAAGAAAGGACTTTTTATTGAAAGAACTTATGTCCAGCCAATAGCCTCGCATTCTCTTCCTGACTGATCTTGATATATTTCAAAAATGACTTTTCTGTTTTGTGGCCAGTAATTTTCATGATGGAGATAGAAGGTATACCTGCCAGGTACATGTTTGTTGCACCGGATCTACGAGCAGTGTGGGTGCTGATTAACTCCCACTTTTGTTGGTTGCGTTCAACCAGTTCATTGCCTTCCGTTCGACTGACACTTACTAAATCATTGATTCCAATACATCGGCAGACTTGTTTGATCTGTTTATTGAGTTTCTGATCGCTTATTGGAGTCGTAATCTCAAAGCCTGATTTAAGAATTTCGCCGACTACCGGGTGAATTGGAATGGCGACATCTTCATTCTTTCTGGTTCCCTTTTTGGGTTTTATACGGATGAATTTCTCCCGGGTGTTTACTTCACTGAGCCGGTTGAAATCACTTACCCGAAGGGCTGTGAATGCTCCGATCAAAAACTTGTTTTTAGCGATCGTCATCGCTTTGACTGCTCTCATTCGGAGTTCAACATTCGGTGTTTTGATAACTTCAGAGATGTTGTAGACTGTTGGTTGCCAGGCATGGATTGCTTTTAATTCATCAAGGCTAAGGTAGACGGTGTCTGCAGTTTCTGATTGGACCTTGAAATCAGAATTTTTGTAATCTGTGTTGTTATGCAATTTCGCCCTTCCACCTGAACCAGCCACAGTCATGACATGTTTGATGCATTTTATCAAGGATCCGAAATAGTTAATAGAATACTTCTTAGGTAGATCCTCCTCTTTTATTATTCTTTTTTGGCTGAGAACAAATTTTCGA
>NZ_WKLH01000008.1 GCF_010882175.1 Mangrovibacterium lignilyticum
GGCGTGTCGAATTGAAGAACGGCAAGTTCGCTGAGGCCGAACAAAACTTAAGAGCTGCGATCGAGATCATGACCACTTATCATCCCAACCCGGCATCGGGCGAGGCGCATTATTTCTGTGGATTAGCTTGCTCATTGCAAGGACGTAAAGACGAAGCTTACGGCTTGTTCTACAAATCAACCTGGAATTTTGAGTGGCGTGCAGCTGCCTATTATCAGCTAGCAACGTTGGATTGCCAGAAGGGTGACTACGAAACAGCATTAGAGCATTTGGAAGCTTCGTTGGATACCAATCGTCAGAACAATAAGACGTCTATTTTGAAAGCTGTTGTTCTGAAGCACCAGGGAAATAAAGAAGCTGCACAAGACGTGTTGACTGAGCTTTTCAAAACAGATGCGCTGGATCAATGGGCGAAATTTGAATTGGCCAATTTGTCGGGCAATTTCGATGACTTCATTCAATCATCCCGAAATGATGCCCAGACAATCCTGGATATTGCTTTTGACTATGCGGAAACAGGATTTTACGATGAAGCGATCGCCGTTATCGAATTGCATCACAAAAATGAAATTCCGGCATGTGCGGTGCCAAACCCAATGGCAGCGTCAATCATGACCGAGTTTGCCCTGGCTTGGTTGTACCAAATGAGTGGCGATCAAACCAAAGCTGCTGAATTGCTGAAATCGACAAAAACAGCTTCCTGCGACTATGTTTTCCCATCGCGCATCTACGAACAACTTGTGTTGGAATGGGCATTGCAGGTCGATCATGAAAATACGGTTGCCGCCTTCGGATTGGGTAACTATTACTTCAACCTGAAACGCCACAAAGATGCCATTCGCGTATGGGAATTGGCAGCAAATGCCGACAGCAGCTATGGAACATTGTACCGGAACTTAGGTATCGCTTACTGGAATACTTTTGAGGATGGAGACAAAGCCAGACAGGCTTTCCAAAAAGCTGTTGAATTGGTTCCGGATGATATGCGTGTTCGTTACGAATTTGACCAGTTACGCAAAAAATTGAACGATGATCCGAAAGATCGACTGGAAAGTTTACTGCCGATTTTGGATCAGATTACAAGCCGTGATGACTTTTCTGTTGAATTGGCAGCTCTATACAATTTCGAAGGAGAATATGAAAAAGCCTTGAACCTGATGGAGAACCGGAACTTCCATCCTTGGGAAGGTGGCGAAGGGCAGGTTTTGCGACAATACACCTATGCATGTTTGAAATTGGGCCAGATGGCGTTGAAAGCCGGGGATGCTAAGGTTGCTTTCGCATATTTCGAGAAGTCGATGAATACACCGGATAACCTGGGCGAAAAGTACCATCCATTGCAGGCAGTGGCACATATCAACTACTGGAAAGGAATGGCCTTGAAAGCCCTGGGCAAAATAGACGAAGCCAATACGCACTTCATTGCCAGCACCAACGAGGAGGGCGACTTTATTGATATGGCCGTTAGTGCTTACTCGGAGCTCTCGTACTATAAGGCACTTTCGTTGAAGGAACTGGGCAAAGCTAACGAGGCCGAAGACTTGCTGCAGAAGATAAAAGCTTTCGCTGAAGCCAAGTTGAAGGAGAAAGTTCAGATTGACTACTTTGCAACTTCATTGCCGCTGTTGCTGGTGTTCGAGGATAACATTCAGATGCGAAATACGGTCGACGCTAAATTCCTGATCGCACTTGCAGAAGTTGGGCTCGGTAACGGCAATGTGTCGGCAGAATTGGCCAAAGAAATATTGGAGCTTAATTCAATGCATGTTGGTATATCTGATCTAGTAAAAGAACTTGAATGCGTTTAACGAAATGTTTTAGGTCTATAAAAAGTTAAAACGCAATTTAACAAAGGGGAGATGGATTTGAACAATTCATCTCACCCTTACTAACTAACCTTTATTACCCGAAAAAAATAAGAATTTAATTATGAAAGTAATTGTGGCTGGAGGTCTGGTATTTATTGGTTATAATATAGTTGTGGAACTTTGGGATAGTGGTTTTGAACCAGTTATTGTAGATAATATAAGTAATTCAAATGAAAATGTGCTTTCTCAGTTGAATGAGCTAACAGTCTGGGGGAGGATATGAAATGATACTTGTTTAACGTCAAACCAATCGGGACATATCTCCATCACAATTTAATGAGTACTTTTTAATTACCAAATTGAATTTAAGAGACTTTTTTGTTTAGTCGTCTTCTGTGATTTAGAGTACTAATTTTTATTCGCTTTCGCTCTTTTAAAATCTGTGAACCGTAGTTGCGATACACTGATTCCGGCGTTAGATTCGATAATGATTCATGATACCGGTCATTGTTGTAATAATCTACAAAACCGTCGATTTCGTGCTGCAATGCTGACGGTAAATAGTAATGTTGCAGCTTAATCACGTTCTTCATAGATCTGTGCCAACGTTCGATCTTTCCCTGTGTTTGTGGATGCAATGGTTTCCCCCGAATATGGTCAACACCTAGATTCGATAAGTATTCATCCAACCCATTGGCGATATAGCAAGGACCATTATCCGAAAGCAACTTGGGGGCGTTCTGTTTGCTGATTCCTTCTTTTTGAAGCGCATGCTGAACGACTCGTTCCACATCACCTTTCTGCATCGTCTTACACAGCTCCCAATGAACAACATACCGGGAGTAATCATCCAGTATTGTTGCCAAATAATACCAGCCCCAGCCTTGCACTTTGAGGTACGTAAAATCAGTTTGCCACATTTGATTTGGCCGGCTTGTTTTATGCTTGTACTCATCCGAAGCCTGCATAACAATCCAGGCTGGGCTCGTAATCAATCCATGGCTTTTAAGTATTCTGTAAACGCTGCTTTCACTGATGTAGCGTTTCTTTTCATCAGTATACTTGAAGGCTAATTCCCGTGGTGAAAGATCTTCGTAATCCAGGGAATACTCCAGGATCTCTTGTCTTTCTTTTTCCGGTATTCTGTTCCAGTACTGGTTCCTGGTACTCTTTTGCGGGAGTAACCCATCGTAGCCGTATTCTTTGTAGGCAGCATACCAACGGTAAAAGTTACTGCGCGGTATTCCTAGTTCCTGCAGAGTCCGTTTCACGCCAATTTCGGAACGTTCCACCAGGTCAATGATGGTCTTCTTTTCATGTGCACTTCGTCTCATATAGGCCTTGTTTACGCTAGTCCAGTCAGATTTTTTTTGCCATCCAAAGATCGAGTGCCTGCTCCGCTAACAGCTGTTTTAAATCCCGGTTCTGTTGACGCAGATCCGCAACTTCACTACTATTTGCCTCTCTCTTAAAATCGCCGGATAAGCGTTTTTTACCCGCTTCCAGGAAATCCTTACTCCAGGTATAGTAAAGGTTGCTGTTGATGCCTTCTCGTCGGCATAGCTCAGCTATGGTGTCTTCTCCTCGCAAGCCTTCCAATACAATACGGATCTTTTCTTCCGCTGAATAAAGTTTCCGGGTACGACGCTTAATTTCTCTGATTGTTTGTTCGGCTGATAGAGCCCTTTTTTGATCGCTCATAACAATTTATTTCTTTAAAGTTAATGAATTATGCACTCATTAATTTCGAAGATAAATTGTCCCAATTCAGTTGAAGATGTACACTGAATTCGTATCTGATGTAATAGCACAGGTTGAAGCGGGGAATGACCTGATGATGCCGGGAACCGAAGAGCAAAAAAAAGTGCTGACACAAGCCATTGTTGATGGAAAGATTGATCCGGAAGCTGTAAATAGCAGTCTTCGTCGTATCCTTGAATACATTGCAGCTACCTCCACTGTTCAAAAATATGAATACAGTAATAAGCCTGATTTAAAAGGTCATGCTGAAGTCACCCGAAGTGCCGCAACCGAAGGGATGGTCTTGTTGAAAAATGATGCTGCAGTTTTGCCCTATAAAACAAAGACAGGCTCTGTTGCTGTATTTGGAGGTACTTCATACAGTTTTATTGCCGGAGGAACAGGCAGTGGTGACGTAAATGAAGCATATACTGTTTCGTTGATTGAAGGCTTGGAAAACGCCGGCTACAAGATCGATAAGGAGCTTCAGGGTAAGTATGTGCCTTTTGTGAAAGAGGCAGAAGCAAAAGAGATGCAGCGTCGTAAAGAGCATGGTGGCCTTTTGTCAGATGTTCAACGTCTTCCAGAAATGCCTTTAAGCCAGGATTTAGTCGCTAAAAAAGCAGAATCTTCTGATGTTGCTATCATTACTATTGGCCGAAATGCTGGAGAACAGCACGATAGAAAAATCAATAACGATTTCTATTTAGGGCTGGATGAAGTGAAAATGATCAACACCGTTTCGGATGCTTTTCATGCTGTCGGTAAAAGAGTCATCGTTATTCTGAATATTGGAGGAGTTATCGAAACTGCAAGCTGGAAAGATAAGGTTGATGCGATCCTGGTCGCATGGCAACCGGGGCAGGAAGGTGGAAACTCAGTAGCGGATGTGTTCTCAGGTAAAGCGAATCCTTCAGGTAAATTAACAATGACATTTCCTGTAGACTATAACAATATTCCTTCTGCAGCCGATTTTCCGGGAGTTCCTGCGAACGATCCCAAAGAAGTGTTCTATAAAGAAGGAATTTACATTGGTTATCGCTACTTCAACACCTTCAAAGTTCAACCATCATATGAATTTGGATACGGTAGCTCCTATACTACCTTCGACTATTCAGATCTGAAACTGAGTACAACCAATTTTAAAGATGAACTGGAAGTTTCAGTAACAGTAACTAACACAGGTAAAGTCGCAGGTAAAGAAGTGGTTCAATTATACGTTTCAGCTCCAGCCAAGATAGTCGATAAGCCATCTGAAGAGCTAAAAGCATTTGCAAAAACTAAAGTGTTGGATCCTGGTCAATCTCAAACATTGAAGTTTACATTGAATGCTTCAGATTTAGCATCGTTCATTGATGACGAAAGTGCTTGGATTGCTGAAAAAGGAGCTTATAAAGTTAAGGTTGGTGCTTCTTCATTAGATATTAAATTGAAGGAAGACTTCTCACTTGACAAAGATATCACTACTGAAAAGGTTCATAACACTTTTGATTTAGATGTGGACATGGACGATGTCCTAGAGAATAATTAGTTTGTTGTGATTTGTAAATTATTGTGATTCAGGCTTGATGTTGTATTCTATAATTTACTGTTGAAAGTGGGGAAGCGGTACCGTGTTTTACAGGCATATCACTTCTCCGCTTATTTTGTTGAAATAAACAAATGTTGAGCAACATTAAGCGTAGACTAAATACAAGTTCTATTTTTTAGTTCTGTACACTTTTATATGTTTGTATAATTACAAACCAATAAAATGAGGGAAGCGTTTAACCAGGAAAGAATAATTGTAGCATTGGCTGGCGATAGTCAGGCAGCCCTCGAAGAATTATTCAATTACTATTATCCCCGCCTTTTTAACTATTCGAAAGCTTTTTTGAAATTTGAAGATGGTGTTGACGATATACTGCAAGAGGTTTTCCTGAAAATCTGGAGAACCAGAAAGAATATAAAGGATAGTAGCACTTTTAACGCATACATTTATACCATTACTCACAATTTGCTGCTGAATGAGCTGCGAAGCCGGCTGAACAATCAAAAAATGAAGGACCGTTTAGCAAAAGCTTCGATTGCTCAGGAGTACTTCCTGTCTGAGAGTTATGAGTTCAACGAGTTGAAAGCCCGGATTGACCGGGCGGTAGAGGCGCTCCCCGAAAAGCAAAGAGAAATTTTCAGAAAAAGCCGTATCGAAGGATTATCGCATAAAGAAATTGCTGAAGAATTAAAAGTTTCTGTAAAAACGGTTGAATATCACATTGGCCAGTCAATCAAACTGATAAAAGGGAATTTGGGCAAAGAAGGCGAGCTAAGTTTGCTTTATTTTTACCTTTTTCTGTAATTTTTTCAGTTTTCGTTTAGGGATACTTCCGTTTGCTGTGTATAACAAGTGTAATTAAGACACAGCATGAAGACTATACTCAAAAAATATTTCAATTCAGTTTTATCACCGGACGAGTTCGAGCGATTCTGTGAATTTGTGAAGTCCACTAAAAATTCCAAACCACTATCGGAAATGATGAAATTGGAATGGAATTACTTCTACAATGATCAGGATGCTGACAAAAGCAATCCGGCACTTCTTGAAAGAATCAAACAACGCATATTGGTTGAAGATCGACAAAAATTAGCCAAGGTGCTAAGAATGTACTCCGTGGGAATTCGGGTCGCTGCCGTATTGGTCGTTGGCCTGATTATCACTTCTATTTGGCTATTCCAGAATCCTCGGCTGTCGACGCAGGCTGAGTTGATGCAGACAGTGGAAATTCCGTTGGGAGCCAGAACCCAAATGCAACTGCCCGACGGGTCTCAAGTTTGGCTAAACTCAGGTTCAACCTTGAGTTTTTCTAACGACTTTGCCAGAAGCCGGGAGGTTGATCTTGAGGGAGAAGCTTTTTTCGACGTTGTTAAGTCGAAAGTTCCTTTTGAAATTCATACGGATTACGGGGATGTAAAAGTGCTGGGAACAGCTTTCAACGTGGATGCTTATCCGGACGAGGAGTTTTCTACTACTTTGGAACGCGGAAAAATCGAGTTTTCAAGTAATACGGAAGAAAAGAAGATTTTAGAGCCTGGTGAGCAGGTGAGGATTGTAGGAGATAAAATTGTCTTGGAGAACGTGGATACGCAGATATTTACTTCCTGGAGGCAAGGACGTTTAATTTTCAAACGGGAACCTTTCCCTTCGATGATCAAAAAGTTGGAACGCTGGTATAATGTGCAAATCCAATATTCGGCGAGTGATTTCGACGGGCTTTGGTTTTCAGGAACGGTTGAGGGAGAATCAATATCCGAAGTGATGGAGATGGTTTGTAAATCAGCACCAGTAAAATACAACTACAATAGTCGTACTCGAACGATTCAAATCAAATAAATCTAACTTAAAACTTAACAAGAAACCAATTAAAAACTTAATCATTATGAAGAGCTAACCAAAAAAAGAAGCAAGAACTGACTCTTCCTGCTTCTTCTGAAAATTGATTTATTAAAACTAGTACTAAACCAATCATTGCAAAATTATGGAAATAAAACGAGGTTTTTATGGCCACAGGTCATCTATTTACCTAAACTTACTGAAAATGAAACTAACCTTCCTCATTGTACTGATTTCAGTTATGAGCTCCCTGGCTTCGCAAAGCTATTCGCAATCAACCCGGATTACGATGGAAGTCCGAGATACTCGAATTGAAGATTTTCTGCGGGATATTGAGAATCAAACCGAGTATCGCTTTTTTTACAGCGCAAAAATAGATGTGGATCAAAAAGTCTCAGGCGACTTCAAAGATCTGTCCATCCAAATGGTTTTGGATGAAATTCTCCAAAAGACCGGCATTGGATATGAGATCAACGGTCGGCAAATCATTCTATCGAATGCAACAACCGGAGCGAATGCACAGCAAGTAAAGTCTGTATCGGGAGAGATAACCGACACGGCAGGTAACTCATTACCGGGTGTTACGGTGGTTGTGAAAGGAACAACTAACGGAACAATTACGGATTACGAAGGTCGCTATACGATTTCGAATCTTCCGGCAGATGCCATCCTGGTATTCTCTTTCGTGGGAATGCGGTCACAAGAGATTACAGTAGGTACACAGTCTTTGTTAAATGTGACTTTAGAGGATGAAACGATCGGTTTAGAGGAAGTTGTTGCTGTAGGTTACGGTACACAGTCGAAGAGAACAGTAACCGGTTCTATTCAATCTGTTGATACCGACGAACTGTCAGATATGCCAGTGACAACAACAGCCCAAAAACTCCAGGGAAAGTTGTCAGGTGTGCAAATTAACCAAACAACCGGTAGGCCCGGAGAAGGCATGAAAATTCGTATTCGTGGTCAGGCTTCGTTGACCGCAGGTAACGATCCGCTATATGTTGTTGATGGCTTCCCAATTACCGGTGATATAAGCTCGTTGAACCCGAATGAGATTGAAAGTATCTCGGTATTGAAAGATGCGTCTTCTGCTGCATTGTACGGTTCCCGGGCTGCAAACGGTGTAATCCTGGTAACCACAAAACGAGGAAAGATTGGAAAGACTTCCATTTCAATTGCTTCAAATTACGGGTGGCAAACAGTACCTCAAAAAGGTCGTCCTGATGCAATGAATGCGACTGAATATGCCCAGTTCAAAAAAGAATCGCTGGAAGATTTGGGGCTGCCAGTTCCCGAGATGTGGCAAAACCCGTCGCAATATGGCGCAGGAACTAATTTTTATGACGAGCTGTTGCAGGTTGCCCCAATGCAGGATCACAGTATCAGCTTTAGTAGCAGCAATAACAACTTTGCAACAACTGCAGTGATTGGTTACACAGGACAAGATGGTGTAATCGAGAACTCGGATTACAAGCGGTATTCCATGCGCATCAACACGGATTACAACGTGTCTGAAAAAATCAAAACCGGTTTTAGCGTTGCGCCTACTTATTCAATAGCCAACTCGCCGAATACCGATGGGATCCTTTGGGGTGGCGGTTTGATCAACAACGCACTGACCATCTGGCCGATCTTCGACCCGATGAATGAAGACGGCACAATGGCTCAAAATTTCTTTGACCCTGTAAGTGGCAGTCGTTTCGAAAATGTTTTGTGGTCAGCTCAGGCGATCTCGAATGAAACCAAAAACATGCGCCTGCTCACCAACGCATTTGCGCAGTACGAACCAATTAGCGGATTGGTTATTAAGACAACCTTCAATTTTGAGTATTTCAATAGTAAATATAAAAATGTAACACCTTCGACTGTTGGTGCTGCAACACCTTCAGTAGCATCGGGACGCCTGATGAACAGAGGATACAATACCTGGTTGAATGAAAATACAATCACCTATAAAAAGTCTGTTGGCGATCACAACTTTGATTTGTTAGGTGGTATAACGATCCAAAGGTACCGGGAAGATATGACTAGGATTAGCTACAACGGCTTTGCCGACGACCGGGTTCCAACAATCGCTGCAGCACAGAATGTTGACCGTTCTCCTTATTGGTTAACCGGAGAGTTGGGAACATACAACGACATCCAGGAGTGGAGCATGATGTCTTACCTGGCCCGCATTAACTATAACTACAAAAATCGCTATTTGCTTTCGTTTGCGATTCGCGCCGACGGTTCTTCCCGTTTTGGCTCAGATAACCGCTGGGGGAGTTTCCCATCAGCATCAGCTGGCTGGATTGCTTCGGACGAAGAGTTTATGAAGGGATTTGAAAAGCTTTCTTTATTGAAATTGCGTGCGTCCTTTGGTGTTGTTGGTAACAACAATATTGGTAACTATACGCAATACGCGACAGTAAGCACGGGGTCAGCATCGAATAATGCTATTTTCGGATCTTCTGTTCACAGCGGAAGCGTAATGACTTCGTTACCAAACTCGGAATTAACCTGGGAAAAAACACAGGAGTATGACTTCGGATTTGATGCGGGATTCTTTAACAACCGGATCAACCTGAGTTACGATTATTACAACAGAAAGACGACCAGCTTGCTATATAGCGTCAACGTAGCTCAAGAGTCAGGTTTTAGCTCATTCATGTCAAACATTGGTGAGTTGAAATTTTGGGGTCATGAGATCATGTTGAATACGAAAAACCTTGTTGGTGAATTCAGTTGGGAAACTTCGTTCAACATTTCTTTTACAGACAATGAGGTTCTTTCTCTTGCAGGTGATATTGACCGTATTTACAGTGGTTTGTTCGATTCGAACATCACGAAAGTCGGCGACAAAATCGGTTTGTTATACGGTATGGTCTGGGATGGCGTTTATGACAACCAGGAAGAATTCGACAACAGCCCTAAAGCGGTTGCATCGGAAGTGGGAACAATTAAGTTCAAAGATGTAGGTGGTGGCGCAGATGGAGGTCCGGATGGTATAATTACCCACGGCGGCGATAATGATGACCGTACGGTTATCGGCGACCCGACACCCCAATTCACATATGGTATTACGAACACTTTTGCATACAAAAACTTTGATTTGTCAGTTGTGATGGCCGGTTCGTATGGTAACGACATTATTACCTGGATGGACCAGTCGTTAGCGAATCTCGATGGTAACTTCAATGTTTATAAAGATTTGAAAGACAGATGGCGTTCCGAAAGCAATCCGGGCGCTGGAAGATACGGTAAAACAACATCGGGTACTTCGAACGAACGCGACTGGGTAAGTTCCCGCTTTGTAAGCGATGGTAGCTACCTGACAATCAAAAATGTCACTCTAGGTTATACGGTACCAACCAAGAAGTTGAGTAACTTGCGGGTATTCATGAGTATCCAGCAGTTGTACACATTCACAAAGTACAGAGGTGCAAACCCGGAATCCAGTAACTCTTTCTATTCTGGTAACTCAACCAGTGCTCTTACACTTGGTAGTGATTTCGCAAGTTTCCCGGTTCCCAGAACAGTATCCTTTGGGATAAATATTGGTCTGTAAGAATCCATTGAATCATGATTATCAAACCGAAAAAAAAACAATTGTATGAGACATAAAATCATTTTATTAGGAATAGTTGGTGCGTTGTTGATGTCCTGTGCTGACGATTTTCTGACAATTCCTTCAGAAACAGCCTTGACAGATGACATTTACTATAAAACTCAGGCCGACATGGAGGCAGCCGTTAATGCAGTATATGCACCTTTTAGAGAATTATACTCCGGTAGTACAGCAACGAGCAACGGCGCCAATGCGGCTTATATTATGGGTGAAATGCATTCGGACAATGCACGCTACATTCTTAACCCTCAGTTCCGGGCTACTGAAAACCAGGAGCAGGTTGCAGACTTCATTCACCTGGCATCGAACAGCGTATCTACCTTTAAATACCAGCGTAACTACAGCGTAATTTCGGCCGCCAATAAAGTATTGGCCACAGCAGATGGTGCTGAGTTCGACGACGAATCTGCCAGAACGAACATCAAAGGACAGGCACTTTGTTTGAGAGCATTTTCATATTTCGATTTGGTACAGTATTTCGGTTCTGTTCCCTTGCACCTGGAGCCGGTGACTACTTTCGAGGGTACAGCACTTCCACTATCTACGGTTGAAGAAGTGTACGCACAGATTATCGCGGATTTGACCAGTGCGATTGAAATGCTTCCTGTAAAAAGTGGCCAGGCCGATTTGGGAAGAGTTACAAAAGGAACTGCGCAAACGATTCTGGCCAATGTTTACATGGTTCAGAAAAATTATGCAACAGCTGAAACTGTGCTCAAAGAGATCGTATCGTCAGGCCAGTACGCATTGATGGCAAATTACTCCGCCGTTTTTGATCCTGCCAATAAAAATAATTCGGAGTCAATTTTCGAAATTCAGTATCGTCAGGGCACAGATGGTTACAGCAGTACTTTCTGCTATGGTATGTTCCCGTACCCAATGGCTCAGGAGACTGTCGCTGAGTTGACAGGTGTAAGTGATCCAATGCCCTTGGTACAGGGGGAGGCTTTCAATGCTCCGTCACCGGATTTGATGGCCGTTTACGAGACAGGCGATTTGCGCTTTGATGCATGCATTGGCTACACGACAGATGCTCATGGTGAAGAATTTCCATTCTGTAGGAAATTCCTTCATCCGCACTTACAGCTTAACAATAGTGATGACAACTGGCCGGTTTATCGTTATGCGGAAGTATTGTTATTCCTGGCTGAAGCGATTAATGAGCAGGGCAAACCCGTTAGTGAAGCGTTATCCTACATTAATACAGCTGTCGGCAATAGTCCTGTAAGCATTCGCGAACGGGCAGGTTTGGGACCGATTACAGCGACTACCCAAGATCAGGTTCGCGAGGCAATTGCCCAGGAACGCCGTATTGAGTTAGCTTTTGAAAGCAAGCGCTGGCTCGACTTGGTTCGTACAGGTAAAGCAGTTGAGGTAATAACAGCTTATGGCGCACGCGTTAAAGCAGACCCGACAGCCTATTATTTCCCAACGGGATATCATGCTCCAGATGCGGCTTTCGGATCAATCGACTTGGTTTGGCCGTTGCCTGCTGCTGAAGCATTGTACAATCCTAATTTCTGATTTGACAGAAATATTTCTGGAAACTCATTCTAACTAAATAATGAAAAGACTGTTCCGAAATCCTCACAGTAAGGTCAGTAGGAACAGTCTATTCCAAAACAGCCGGAGCAGTTCCTGGCTATTGGTAACTTTCAATAAGCAACTGGAAGATTTTCAGTTGACTCTTGTCGCAATCATGATGTAACGAAAGAACGTACATAAAAATTCGAAATACTTCTGTAGATCATTCAGAAAGAGAAGACAATGTAATATTGCGAAGATTGATAGCAGCACGGAAGTTTCGGATATAATCACCCTTTTAATATGTTCTGAAATGAAACTGAAAACAGCCAAAATTAGATCAAAATATTCCCTCGTTTTACTCGTCGCAGCAGGTTTAATTTGGTCCTGCAGTAACCAACAGGCTGAAAAGGCCGGAATTGATGGTGCGCAACTTGAATCCGGTTTTGTAACACCACCGGATAGCGCGAAACCCCGCGTTTGGTGGCACTGGATGAACGGCAATATTACCAAGGAAGGTATTCGTGCCGATCTGGAATGGATGCATCGCGCCGGGATTGGGGGCTTCCAAAATTTCGATGCCGGCCTGAGCTCACCCCAGGTGGTTGATCAGCGACTAATTTATATGACTCCGGAATGGAAAGATGCCTTTGCATTCACCACAAGCCTGGCCGATTCGCTGGGGCTGGAAATGGCGATTGCAGGCTCACCGGGATGGAGCGAAAGTGGCGGTCCTTGGGTAAAACCGGAAGAGGCCATGAAAAAATATGTGTGGAGCCAGGTTCGACTGGAAGGCGGAAAAGCCTTCAACGGAAAACTACCACAACCTCCTTCAGTTGCCGGCCCGTTTCAAAACATTGGCATGGAACCCAGTCCGATGGGTCACGGGCCAGAACCATCGCCCGACTATTATGCCGATGCAGCCGTTATTGCGTATCGTTTGCCGGAAACCGATTTGGCAATGGCAGAGCTCAGTCCAACGGTTACTTCCAGCGGAGGTCAATTTTCATTAGCCGAATTGACAGATGGTGACTTGGCCACATCCAGCTTTTTGCCAGCAGGAAAAGAAGGACAAGCGTCCTGGATTCAATTTGAATTTGACGAGCCGGTAAGCATGCAGGCCTTGACCATCGTAGGGGGAGGAATGAACCGAATGTTTGGCCCACCGGAAGAAACCCGAGCACTGGAAAGCAGCATGGGTGGTCGTACCTTCGAAAAAGTGCTGGACATTCCGGCCAGCGGATTGAAAGAATTAAGCGTTTCGTTTCCTGCAACTACTGCTAAATATTTTCGTTTTGCATGGACAAAATTACCCAACCAGGGGCCACCGGCCATACCGGGTTTACCCATGATGAATCGTGGTCCGCAAGGGCCAGCCGGAACTCAGGTAGCCGAGCTTGTTTTGTCATCGGCGGGGCGGGTGCATCGTTTTGAGGATAAAGCTGCCTTTGAAGCTGCAACTGATTTGTACCAGGCTTTCACGCCTACTGTTGATGCAGCAACCGTAGTTCCGAAAACAGATGTAATTGATTTAACGGATAAAATGGAGGCTGACGGAAGCCTGAACTGGACGCCACCAGCCGGGAAGTGGATGGTGGTTCGCCTGGGATACTCGCTAACCGGCCACAAAAATGGCCCGGCATCGCCCGAGGCTACCGGCCTCGAAGTGGATAAACTTTCAGCCAAACATGTTAACGCTTATTTTACCAATTACCTGGACCAATACAAAGATGCTACGGGCGGTTTAATGGGGCAGCACGGACTTCAATTTGTGATAACCGACAGTTGGGAGGCTGGTACTCAAAACTGGACCGACGATATGATCTCTGAATTTAAGAAGCGCAGAGGTTACGATATGTTGCCCTGGTTTCCGGTTCTTACTGGTCAAATTGTGGAAAGTGCCGAGGCGAGTGATCGCTTTTTATGGGATTTCCGGAAAACACTGGCAGATTTGGTGACCGAAAACCACTACGATCAGCTGACTAAACTATTGGCCGAACGTGGCATGGGCCGCTATTCCGAGTCGCATGAGGCGCGCCGCGCTTTTATTGGCGACGGCATGGAGGCCAAACGCTCGGCAACGGTTCCAATGGGCGCCGGCTGGACACCTGGTGGTTTCGGTGGAAATGAAGGGGGCGTTGCTTCTTTCTACCAGGCCGATATTCGCGAGTCCGCGTCGGTGGCTCACTTGTACGGACAGGATTTTGTTGCCGCCGAATCTCTGACAGCGATGGGCTCGGACTATGCCTGGTCGCCGGAGCGCCTCAAGCCAATTGCCGATCATTTGATGGCCTGTGGCTTAAACCGCTTTGTGATTCACACATCGGTGCATCAGCCTTTGTTGGATCGCGTGCCGGGAATGAGCCTTGGCCCATTTGGCCAGTGGTTTACGCGCAACGAAACCTGGGCTGAGCAGGCAATTGCCTGGACGACTTATCTGTCGCGAAGCTGTTTCATGTTGCAGCAGGGCGAATTTGTTGCCGACATTGCTTATTACTATGGCGAGGACAATAACATTACAACGCTATTTAGCCGCTTGCGTGGTGGCGATCTGCCTACCATTCCCGAGGGCTACAACTACGATTTTATCAATGCTGATGCACTGGTGAATTTGTTGATGCTTGAAAATGGTTTGTTGACTACGCCAAGCGGAATGAGCTATCGGGTATTGGCATTGGATCCGAACAGCCAGTACATGACATTGACCGTGTTGCGGAAAGTAAAAGCCTTGGTTGAAGCCGGGGCCGTTGTTGCCGGTCCGAAGCCAATGATGACACCAAGCCTTTCGGACGACCCTGCCGAGTTTGAAGCCATCACTTCGCAATTATGGGCTAATGAAAGTGGAGTGAATGTTGTTGGAAAAGGCCGCGTTTATCCTGAATTGGCCTTGGCCGAAACGATGACAGCTGAGAATATCCAGCCCGACTTTGCTTACACCAAACCGGAAGAAGATTCAAATTTGTTTTACCTGCACCGAAAAGCGGGCGAAAACGATATTTATTGGGTGAATAATCGCAGCTCTCATGCGGAAGACTTGGAAGCTACCTTCCGGGTTTCTGGCAAAGAAGCTGAAATCTGGCATCCGGAGACAGGTAAAATTGAAAAAGTATCGTTCCAAATGGCCGGCGAGGCAACCACCGTTCCGTTGAAGCTGGAGCCGGAAGATGCTTATTTTGTGGTGTTCCGCACGACTACAACGGCGAAAGAATACAAGAAACCAGAGGTGACCGAAAACCAACTGGCAATGCTTGAAGGCCCCTGGACGGTGAATTTCCAGGCTGATCGTGGAGCTCCTTCCGAAGTAACTTTTGAGGCTTTATCCGATTGGACTGACAACGTGGACATGGGCATCAAATATTTCTCGGGTACGGCAAGCTATCACCAAACAATTTCGGTTCCGGCAGAGTGGCTAGTCGATGGCGCACAGCTTTGGATCGATTTGGGTCAGGTGAAAAACCTGGCGGAAGTTGTGGTGAATGGCGAATCGCAGGGAATTGTGTGGAAAACACCGTTCCGGCTCGAACTCAGCAAGGCCTTGAAAGAAGGGGAGAATCAACTCGAAATAAAAGTCACTAACCTTTGGGTAAACCGCCTGATTGGCGACCAGCAGCCGGGGGTAACCGAACCGGTTACCTGGAGCTCGAACCCATTCTACAAAGCCGATTCGCCTTTGTTCTCATCAGGCCTGCTTGGTCCGGTGTCGCTCATCAGTCGAAACTGACGCGCAAATCATTTCAACACCAATAGAACTAAATTGAAACTTCAAATTCAAACAATATGAAAAATATACTTCTTACGGCATTGCTGTTTCTTGGCATTGTATTCGGAAAACAGACGAGTGCCCAGCAATTAACGAATTCGAATATTGACGAGATTGTCAAAACCATGACACTGGAGGAAAAAGCCAAATTGTTGGTTGGTTTCCGTAACCAGGCGTTCGGTGGCGGAAGTGCCACGGTTGGCCATACCGAGGATTTGGTGCCCGGTGCAGCCGGCACAACGCAGGGCATCGAGCGCTTGGGAGTCACGCAGGCGGTGCTCACCGATGGTCCTGCGGGGGTGCGCATCAGCCCAACACGAGCAAATGACGAAGCCACTTACTATTGCACCGGTTTTCCGGTTGGTACCTGTTTGGCATCCAGCTGGAACACCGAGCTGGTGGAGCAAGTGGGAGAGGCCATCGGGAACGAAGTGTTGGAATATGGGGCCGATGTGTTGCTCGCACCGGGAATGAATATTCACCGCAATCCGCTTTGCGGGCGCAACTTTGAGTATTACTCGGAGGATCCTGTTTTAACCGGTAAAATTGCTGCGGCTTACGTCAATGGCGTGCAAAGCAACGGCGTTGGCACATCGGTAAAACACTATGCGGCCAACAACCAGGAAACAAACCGCACCGAAAATGACTCGCAGGTTTCTCAGCGGGCACTGCGTGAAATTTACCTGAAAGGATTTGAAATTGCGATCAAGGAATCCAATCCCTGGACGGTGATGTCATCCTACAATAAAATTAACGGCGAATATACGCAGCAGAGCTATGATTTGCTGACGACGATTCTTCGCGACGAATGGGGTTTTGATGGTATTGTGATGACCGACTGGACACGTCCTCGCGACATTACAGCGCAGATTAAAGCGGGTAACGACCTGATGGAACCCGGCATGCCGGAACAATCAGAAGACATTATTGCCAAAGTGAAAAGCGGTGAACTGGCCGAAGCAGCTGTTGATATTTGCGTGAAGCGTATGCTGGAGTTTGTGGTCAAAACGCCACGTTTCAAAGGCTATGATTATTCCAATAAACCGGATCTGAAAGCGCACGCAGCCGTAACACGCCAGTCGGCAACTGAAGGAATGGTGTTGCTGAAAAACGATAACGAAGCGTTGCCATTGGCTGAAAACGTGAAAAATATTGCGCTGTTCGGTGTTACCTCTTACGATTTCATTGCCGGCGGAACAGGATCGGGCGATGTCAACAAAGCCTACGTGGTTGATCTCATGCAGGGATTGAGCAGCGTAGGTTATACGGTGCAGGAAGATCTGAAAGATTTGTACGAAAAATACAAAGCCTATCAACGGGCAAAAATTGATAGCGAAACCGAATTTCACAGCTGGTTTAAAGGAAAACCCGTGCTGCCTGAGATGCCGGTTTCGAAGTTGTTTATTGGTAAGCGCGCCGAAGATTCGGACATTGCCGTGGTAACTATTGGCCGCAATGCCGGTGAAGGTGGTGACCGCAAAATTCCGAATGATTTTAACATCACAGTGGAGGAACGCGCGCTTCTGAATGATGTTTGCGATGCCTTCCACACAGCAGGCAAAAAAGTAGTGGTGATTTTGAACATTGGCGGAGTGATTGAAACCGCTTCGTGGAAAAATTTGCCTGATGCGATATTACTGTCTTGGCAACCAGGACAAGAAGGTGGAAATTCTGTGGCCGATGTGTTGAAAGGTGCTGCCAATCCATCCGGAAAATTAACTATGACCTTCCCGGTTGCAACCATGGATCATCCTTCGTCTAAAAACTTCCCTTACGACTATGAGGCTCCGCGTGTTGACTTGTTTTTTGGCAATTCATCCGCCGAAAAAAATGTGGCCTACACGGTTTACGAAGAGGGCATTTATGTGGGGTATCGCTATTTCACAACGGCTGAAAAGGCTGTTTCCTATCCCTTTGGTTATGGCTTGAGTTATACCACATTTGAATACAGTGATGCTGAGATTTCCAAAACAAGCAATGGATTCACTGCCACGGTAGCCGTCAAAAATACAGGTAAAGTGGCCGGCAAAGAAGTGGTGCAGCTTTACGTATCAGCTCCTGAAGGAAAACTGGAGAAACCTGTTCGAGAGTTGAAGGCTTTTGTAAAAACAAAAGAGCTGAAGCCAGGAGAAAGTCAGAAAGTGACGATGAAATTTACAAACTATGATCTAGCCTCATACGACGAGAAAAGCCAGTCATGGATAACAGAGGGAGGCCAGTATGTTGGCGGGTTTGGCGTTTCTGTGGATGATCTGTTCAGTCAGGTCTCGTTTTCTGCCGATGGCGCCATTTACAAAGCACACGACGCTTTGAAACCGGCTAAAGCAATTGAAGAGTTGTCCTTGAGAAAATAGCAAGCTTCAATTTTTAGCAAACTAGCCTAGCCAACTAAACCAATCTTAAAAAAGGAAACCTGCAGATGAAAATGAGAAGTTTAATTTTAATACTCGTGATAGGCTTGGGTACTTTTCAATGGGGTTTTGCCCAAGCACAAAAAGCCTCTCCCTTTCAGGTGGGAGCCGCAAAAATCGATATTACGCCAAACGAAAATGAATTGCCGGAAGGCTACTACAGTATCCGCGATCATTTGTTTTGCCGGGCCGTTGTTGTTCAAAATGAATCCACGTCGGCAGCTTTAATTGCTGTTGATCAGGGGATGGTGAACAGCGATTTATACACCAAGATCGCAGCACAAATTGAAGCTGAAACCGGAATTCCGGCACCGAATGTTTTTGTGTCGCCCTCGCATACACACAGCGCTCCATGGGGAATGGAGGCTGCCGTTGAAAAAGGGGTGTTGGCCGCGGTAAAGGAGGCTAAAGCGAATCTGCAGGATGCGACACTCAGCTATAAAACGGGCTTGTCGTATCTGAACATCAATCGCGATGTGATTGACGAACAAACGCGGCTTTGGAAGCAGGGACCAAACTACGACGGCCCATCGGACAAAACGGTTGCGGTGATCACCTTCCGCTCAACGGCTGGCGATCCGATTGCGGTGTATTACAACTACGCCATGCATGCCAACATGATGTTTATGGGCGGAACCATTAGTGCCGACTTTCCGGGTGAAACTTCAAAATACATTGAAGACTATTATGGCGATGGCGTGGTTGCTTTGTTCTCGAGCGGCGCAGCGGGCGACCAAAATCCGGTATCGGTGGAGCCGATGGTGGAGGTTGGCCACAAAAAAGTAGATGCTCTTTTAGCCAGTGGCAAAGCAAAAGATTTAGCCGAAGCAATTATGATGGCTGGATTTGGAGGCGGAGCCGAAGTGGAGCTGGAGCCGAAAGCGCTGGAGCGCCAGTCGCAAATGATTAGCTCGCTGGGCCAGATTTTAGGCGAAGAAGTGTTGCGGGTAACCCATTTGCCCCAAGCTTCCGATTCGCTGATTGCAATCTCCGGTTCCAAAGAAATCTTAACCTGCCCGGGGCGAACCCGAACCAATACGGGACGCGAAGGTGCTCCCGGCACTTACGAAGATGGTGAGCCGGTCAATATCCAGCTTAGCCTTCTGCGCCTGGGCGATATTGCCATTGCGGCTGTAAATGCGGAAGTGTACAATATCATCGCTCAGCGTTTAAAAGAGGAATCTCCCCTGACCAGAACGATATTTTCATCCATTACCAACGGGGCAGCCAATTCGGGCTATATCCCCAATGATGATGCCTTTCAGCGTTACACCTTCCAGGTGCTTAGTTCGCGATTGCAGCCCAATCATGCGGAGCGCGGCATAATCGATGGTTTGGTAGGGATGATCAAAGCGTCGGAACTATAGGGACCGATCAGAAACAAACAATTTAAAACACAACAAAATGAGCAATATTAGCAGAAGAAAGTTTGTATCGTGGATGGGCCTGTCGGCAGTTGCAACGGTTGCTCTGCCTCGCTTAGGCTACGGTATGTCCCAGCTTGGCGCAGAGCAGCTAAAATCGGGAAGCTATGTGGAAGCGGAAACCGTTTACGGAAAAATTAAGGGTGTTCGCTTCGATGGTGTCAATGTTTTCAAAGGCGTGCCTTATGGCGGGCGTATTTCGGGTGATCGGCGTTTTCGTCGTCCTGCTCCGCTTGAGCCCTGGGCAGGTGTGAGAGATGCGCTCGAATTGGGTGCTCCCGCGATTCAGAACCCAAGACGTGGAGAACCGGACCCGGCTGAAGATTGCTTGTTTTTGAATGTGTGGACGCCTGCGAATGACGGCAAAAAGCGGCCGGTCATGTTTTACAGCCATGGTGGTGGTTTTGTGGGCGGCTCTGGTGGTGCCGGCGGACAGGATGGCGCTAACCTGGCGCGTAATTTCGATGTGGTGGTGGTGGAAACCAACCACCGGTTGGGCCTCCTGGGCTTTCTTTACCTGGACGAACTAGCCGGATCGGACTACGCCGGATCGGGCAACATGGGCATTGCAGATATTGCGACCGGCCTGAAATGGGTGAACGATAACATTGCGCAGTTCGGCGGCGATCCCGACAATGTGATGATCTTTGGTGAATCGGGTGGTGGTGCCAAAACATCGTGCTTGTACGCTATGCCCGAGGCGGCACCGTTTTTCAACAAGGCGTCGATTGAAAGTGGTCCCGGTGTTCGGATGATGACCACCGATATGGCCGCCCAAACAACGGAGATGATCCTGAAGGAATTGAATATTTCGCCGCGCAACTGGAAAAAGATACTCGATGTGCCGGCAGCCGACTTGCTCGCTGTTCAGGCAAAAATTCCGTTTACCCCACCATTTCAACGGATAAAAGGCGGTATAACCGAACCATTTGCCGGAGGTCTGGGCCCGGTTGTGGATGGCGTTGTTTTACCCAATCACCCTTTTGATCCAACAGCACCGGAAATTTCGAAAAACAAACCCTTGATCACGGGCTGGAACGAGGATGAGTACACCTTTTTCGCCTGGGAACGGCACGATGCCGATTCGTTTAAAATTGGTTTCGACGAGTTGCCGGCAAAACTGGAACCCCAGTTCGGCAGCGACACTCCCAAAATTATCGAAGCCTACCGCACCGCGCGACCCCATGCTTCGGCTCCGGATATTTATGTGGCTGTGAACTCGATCACGCTGATGGGGCTTGGATCTATTGAAATTGCGGAGAAGAAGGCGAAGCAAAATGGAGCGCCGGTTTATCTGTACAATTTCGGTTACAAGTCCAACATGAAAATCCCCGGAACCGATTACGAAATGGGAACTCCGCATGCCATGGACATCACCTTCAAGTTTAATAACGAAGTACCTCCGAAAGAAGGCGAAGGGCCTCGCTGGAGCTTTGCCGGTGATAAGCCGGATCGTTATGTGGCTTCGCATAAAATGGCCGAGTTGTGGTCTACTTTTGCGCGAACCGGCAAACCCGCCGCCAAAGATGTGCCCGAATGGCCGGCTTACAACCTGAAGGACAGACCAACCATGCGTATTGATACCAATTGCGAGGTGATTAACGATCGCTTCAAAATTGAATTGGATATGTGGCGATCAATTGGTCGCTTATAAAACGAAACTGTTAAAACTGAATTTCAAAAAATACAAACCATGATACTAACCAAACAAACTCAATTATTCCTAACGGCGATTTTATTGCTTGGCCTGAATGCCTGCCAATCGGGTTCTGCCAACTCAACCGCTGCCGTTGAAGTGCGTGGTTCGCACCCGATGGTGGCCAATGCGGAGACCGCCCAAACAAGCACCGAGGCCGGTGATGTGATCGGTTATGTGCACGAGGGAGTTTTCAATTACAAGGGGATTCCTTACGCCAAAGCTGAACGTTTTATGCCTCCACAGAAACCCGATAAATGGGAGGGGGTACGGAGCTGCCGCTCGTACGGGCCGGTTTGCCCCATCAATGTGGAGTCAATGATTCTGTTTGATGAGATGGAGTTCGCCCAGCAGCATAACTTCTGGTACATGAAAGAAGATGCCTGTCAAAATCTGAATGTATGGTCGCCAGCTATCAATGATGGAAAAAAACGCCCGGTCATGGTTTGGCTGCATGGTGGCGGCTACACGGCTGGTTCGTCCTGTGAGCTGCCCAGTTACGATGGCGAAAACCTGAGCCGAACAGGTGATGTGGTGGTCGTTTCCATCAATCACCGTTTGAATGTATTGGGATTTTTGGATCTCTCGGCAGTGGATGAAAAGTATGCCCAATCGGCCAACGTTGGTATGATGGATGTGGTTGCCGCCTTGGATTGGGTTCACAACAATATTGCCAATTTTGGTGGCGATCCCGGCAATGTAACCATCTTCGGTCAGTCGGGTGGTGGCGGCAAAGTTGCGACTATGTTGTACACACCCTCAGCCCAAGGTTTGTTTCACAAAGCCATCATGCAAAGTGGTGCGCTTGGAAAGTTTTCGAGCAAGGAAGCGACGCAACGGGTTGGCCTGGCTATTCTGGACGAGCTGGGGCTGAAAAAATCGGAGGTGGACAAGTTGAAAGATGTGCCTTACGATGAATTGCTGGCTGCCGGTAATCGTGCCTTTGCCAAAGCAGGGCAGGGGCTCGGTCGCTTAGGCTGGGCGCCATCCTGCGATGGTGAATTTATTCCGCTGCAGCCGGGAGCACCGGGCGCTGAAGATTTGGCCAAAGATATTCCATTAATCGCTGGATCGAACCAGGTTGAATTCGGTTCGTTTGGTGGTGGCGCCGACTTGTTGCACGCCGGCGAAGCAGCCATTGTCAACTTCCTGCACGAGCGCTATGGCGACAAAACCGAGGCTTATGTGGCTGCCTACAAAGAAGCTTATCCGAATACAAAAATGCCATCGGACATGAAGGATGTGGATTTGATGTTCCGTCCGATGCTGCTGGATTTCATCAAGCTGAAATCGTCCGTTCCCGGTGGAGCTCCGGTTTACAACTATGTGTTTGAATGGAATGCGCCGCATTTGGATGGCATGCTGAAATCGAGCCATTGCATGGAGATTGCTTTCGTATTCAACAACATTGCGCGCACCGAAGAATACAACAGTGGTTCGCCTGAAGCTTACGCTTTGGCCGACAAGCTGAGCAAAACCTGGGCGACCTTTGCGTGGACTGGAAATCCGAATACTGATGCGCTGCCCGAGTGGGAACCTTTCACACCGGATGGTGGCGCAACCATGTTGTTCGACAACCAATCCAGCCTGGTTCATAAACACGATCAGAAGCTGTTGGAAATAGCCGCTTCTGTTGGTCAACCAAGTATGTTTTAATCAATTTTCATTCAAAAAACTGAAAACAAAATGAAAAGAATTTCACTGATAGCTATCCTGACAATCGCGGTTCAGCTGGCCGTGCTTGCGCAACCGCAATTCAATATTCAGGGCGAGGAAGTTTATAAAGGCGATGACGTTGTTTTTCATCAAATTGATGAACATACCTGGGTGGGAACCGGGCACATCATGTTTAACGAAAGCCTTTACTTGGTTGAAGGAGATGAAAAGGCCGTACTGATTGATGCCGGGACGAACATTAAAGATTTGGACAAAATTGTGGCGTCAATCACTGACAAACCGGTGATGTTGGTTGCCACACACGTGCATCCGGATCACACGGGGGCTTCAATCGATTATTTCCCCGAATTGTATATCAATCCGGCTGATACGGTAGGAATTCCGCAGTTTATGCCCAACTACAAGGGCGACGTGAAATACCTGAAAGATGGCGAGCTCATTGATCTTGGCGGGCGTCAGTTGGAGGTTGTGTTTACACCCGGGCACACGCCGGGCTCAACAACTTTCGTAGATAAGGCGGCACATTATGGTTTCAGTGGCGACTCCTTTGGTTCGGGTAATTTATTGCTGACAACCAACTTTTCAACCTTGCTGGCAACTTGCGAAAAAACGAGCAAGCTGATGGCTGACCAGGGAATTGAAAAGCTTTATCCGGGGCACTTTTTCGGTCCGAATGAAGAGACTCCCCAACGCGTTGACGATTTGGAAAAAATTGCCAAAGGTGCTTTGTCGGGCGACATTGCCGGGGAAACAAATCCGGGAGCAATGCTCGGCCTCGATTTGTTTATCAACCAATACGGTGTGCGGGTAAACTATAATGAAAAAGCGCTGAAATAAACCTTTAGCGATCGTTGAATTAAATTCCAGATGATGAAAAAGCTGATACCTTTCCTAATGATATTCCTGTCTCTCCATGTTTCGGCACAGTTTGGCGCGCCGGATCCGAATTGGGATGCCAGTTGGATTTATGTGGCCGATGCCGGTGAAAATGATCCGGGACTCTATTTATTCCGGAAGCAGTTTTCAATGGATGTGGTGCCCGAAACATTTGAAGTGCGCGTTTCGGCCGATAACCGTTACAAGCTGTTTGTGAACGAACAGTTGGTTTCGCTCGGGCCGGTAATTGGCGACATCAAACACTGGAATTATGCAACAGTGGATTTGGCGCCTTATCTGAAGGCTGGCGAGAACCTGCTTGCTGCCATGGTTTGGAACGAAGGCGAGCTGAAACCTGTTTTTCAGTATTCGAAGCGGACGGCATTGTTGGTGCAGGGAACCAGCGACGAGACCAAAGCGGTGAATACCAACGCGAGCTGGAAATGTATTGAAGATCATAGCTATGCTCCGATTAGTCAAAAAGTACGCGGATACTACGCAGCCGGAGCAGGTGATAAGGTTGACATGAATGACAAAGTTCAGGGATGGAACAAAGCTGATTTTGACGATAGTGGCTGGTCGCAGCCCGAAGGATTTGTAGATCGCGCCTTTGTGGGCTTTGGATTCAATACCAGAAGTGGCTGGACATTGACACCTGCCATGATTCCTGCCATGGAATTGACTACGCAGCGTTTGACGACTACCTGCAAAGCCGATGGTGTTGACGTTCCTGCAACATTTCCACAGGAAAAAGCGACGATCACCGTTCCGGCAAACAGCACGGCGCACATCTTGCTGGACCAATCGTTTTTAACCAATGCCTATCCGACTTTGCAATTTAGTGGCGGTAAAAATGCGACCATCGTATTGACTTATGCTGAAGCGCTCTATGATGAAAAAGGCGCCAAAAATAACCGGAATGAGATTGAAGGAAAGCGTATTTCGGGCCGGCAGGATACGATAATTTCGAGTGGTGTGGAAAACCAGGAGTTCACATCCTTGAGCTGGCGGACCTATCGCTATGTTGAAATTGCGGTGACAACCAACGATCAACCGTTGAGCATTGATGATTTTTACGGCACGTTTACCGCTTACCCGTTTGAAATGAATGCCAAATTGGAGGTGGATGATGAGCTGCTGAGCCAAATTTTAGAAATTGGCTGGCGAACTGCTCGCCTGTGCGCGGTTGAAACCTATATGGATTGCCCCTATTACGAGCGGCTGCAATACATTGGCGATGCACGCATCCAGATGATGATTTCGTATTACAACAGCGGCGACGATCGCCTGGCAAAATACGCGCTGAGCCTGTGGGACTATTCGCGCCAGGCGGACGGTTATACGCTCAGTCGTTATCCGGATACGCAGGGGCAGGTCATTCCGCCATACTCCTTGTGGCATGTCAGCGCTTTGTACGATTACATGATGATGGGCAACGATCGCGAGTTTGTGAAAAGCAAGTTGCTCGGAACCCGGCAAATTTTGAATTATTTCATAACACATGTTGCGGACGATGGATCGCTGAAAAATGTGCCGGGATGGAACTTTACCGACTGGGTGCCCGAGTGGGAGATGGGTGTTGCCCCGATGATGGAAGATGGAACGTCGGCCCTGCTGGATTTACAATTGCTCTTGGCCCTGCAGTCGGGGCAGGCGCTGGAAGAAACGGAAGGCTCGGTGGATTATGCTGAATTGTACGCCAAGCTGAGCGAAAAGCTGGCGACCACAATCACCGAAAAATACTGGGACGAATCTCGCGGAATGTTTGCCGATACGCCCCAAAAAGATTTATTCTCGCAACATGCCAACTCGCTGGCAATTCTCGCCGGATTAGTTGATGGACAGCGAGCTCACGCAATCGCTGAAACGATGCTGGCAGATACCACTTTGGCGCAGGCTTCAATCTACTTTAAGTATTATCTCCACCTGGCCCTGGCACAAGCTGGTTTGGGTGACAACTACCTGGATTGGCTGGATATTTGGCACAAGAATATCGACCTCGGTCTGACAACCTGGGGCGAAACGTCGGAGGTCGAAACAACCCGTTCCGACTGCCATGCCTGGGGATCCAGCCCCAATATTGAGCTTTATCGCACGGTGCTCGGAATTGAAAGCGCTGCTCCTTATTTCGCCAAGGTGAAAATTGAGCCTCATTTGGGTTCTATTTCAAAAATTGCCGGTGAAATGCCACATCCACAGGGGGCTATTTCCGTAGCCTACAACAAAACAAACAAAGGGCTGGAAGCGGAAATCAGCTTGCCGGATGGGGTAACCGGAACGTTTATTTGGGACGGTGCAACTTATAAACTTCAGTCCGGAGATAATAAAATTACCTGTAAATCGAAAAACTAACGCAAAACCAGCAATAAGCTAAACGACACGATCTGAGCTGACTTATTGCTTCGCTGCCTTCCACATAAGGTAGAACGACTAACAACCTGATTAACTTATGAAATATGGATCGATACACAAAACATACCATTGAGAATGGAATTTCCCGACGTGGTTTCTTGTCGCGAGCGACCGTGGCCTCACTGGCTGCGGGCTTTGTTGGGCTGAATGCTTGTAAGCCGAATAGCCCGCAGCAGAAGCTTTTTGACGAGAATTTGGTTTACGGGACCAGTGCCGACGAAAGCGCGATGTTGTCCTTTCTGACCAAGCCGGAGCCAATTTTGGAATCGGCAATTTTCAAAACAGTAACTGTTGATGTAGTCGTGGTTGGCGCTGGTGCGTCCGGTGTGCCGGCAGCCTTGTCGGCCCTGGAAAGTGGCGCGTCGGTTGCGGTTTTGCAGAAAGAGAATATAGCAATTTCTCAAGGAAATTCCGGTGCCGGAATCGACCTGGAGAACAGTGACCGGGCAGGAGTGGAGGCGCTTGTTTCAACCTTGATGAAGGAAAATGCTCATCGCTGCAGCCCGACACTTTTGCGCGAGTGGGCCTACAATTCAGGAGAAGCGGTCACTTGGGTGATCGATCGGGCGAAGAAAGCGGGAGCCAGTGTTTTTGATCAGGGCAATTTACAACAGGTGAAGATTGTCAACATAAACGGTTATAAGCTGAGTTACAATACGGCCTATTTCGGTCCGAAACCCTTCAATAATGGAGATGGCATGAAAGCTTTGGCCCAATATTCGGAAAAAGCAGGGGTGAAGTATTTCTACAGTACACCGGCGGTTCAGCTGCTGAAAAATGAATCGGGCGAAGTGACTGGCGTAATTGGAAAAAATGGCGAAGGCCAATTTATTCGTTTTGTGGCCAATAAAGGAGTGATTTTGGCAACGGGCGATTACCAGAATAATAAGGCCATGTGTGACTATTTTATTCCGGATGCGAAGAATTTTGGCCGCAAACAATCGAATAAAACCGGCGACGGGTTTCAAATGGGCCATTGGGCCGGCGGTGTTATTGAGCCGATCGGCCATACGAAAATGCTGCACGATTTTGATGCCGGCCCGGCTTCGATGTGCGATATGCCGTTTTTGGCCGTTGACCACGCCGGTAACCGATTTGTGAATGAAAATGTGGAAATGTCCCTGCTGAATAACTACCTGAGGCATTCGGACAAAGCCGGGCAGTATTCGCAGATTTTCGATTCAAACTACATGACACAGGCTGCGAACTGGCCCGGAGTATTGGTCCCTCCCGACAAGTTAAAGGAATACATGCCCGAGGAACCAGGGCCGCACGACCATGTTTCAGCCCCGTTTATAAATACGCATCAAGCTAACACCATTGAAGAGTTGGCTGTGAAGCTGGAAGCCGATCCGGCAACTCTGGTAGCCACCGTAAAACGCTACAACGAGTTGGCAAAACAGGGAATGGACAGCGATTTTGGAAAGCCGGCACATCAGCTTTTCCCAATTGAACAACCACCTTTTTATGGTATTCATCGCACCTTGCGATTATCGGCGGTTTGTTCCGGCTTGCTGGTCAACGAAAATCATCAATGTCTGGATGGCGATGGAAATCCGATCAGAGGCTTGTATGCCGTGGGTAATCTTGGTGGCGGGTTTTACGGTGGTGTCGATTATCCGCTAATCGTTTATGGCTTATCGCTGGGGCGCTGCTACACCTTTGGCTACCTGGTGGGTAAACACGTGGCAAGCCTGAATGCTTGAGACGGATTCAACATTGTAAAACTGGAGGAACAATCATGAAACTAATTGACTTATTCAAAAACAAAAAGTATAGCACGAGACGGAAGAAATGGTTGTTGGTTATCGTGCCATTGGGCGTGATTCTCTCGTTATCCGGGCTGGTAACAGGGGGCGTGATTTGGCACGAGCAGCCGGGTTTTTGTACATCCTGCCACACGCCCATGGGCAATTACGTCGACAATTACTTTCCGGGTGATTCCACTCTATTAATTACCAAACACGCATCCTGCGACAGCTTGCCCATGAGATGCCTCGATTGTCACGAATCGGTGCTGACCGAACAGCTTCGGGAAGGCGTGCATTGGGTTAGTGGAAATTACACCTATCCGTTGGAGAAGCGCAATTTTGGAACTCGCAGCTTTTGTCTGACGGAAGGTTGCCACATTGAGGCCAAGATTATAGAAGCGACAAAGGACCACGAAAACTCCTTGTTTGCCTACAATCAGCATGATCCGCGTCATGGTAAGTTGGAGTGTAATACCTGCCACTCCATGCATGGCGAATCGGTTTTTTCCTGTAATCAATGTCATAAATTCGAACTGCCAGCTGGATGGATTGCACCGCAGCCGAACGGAGTTATAGCCGGCAGGAACTAGCTTGCAAAAGAGTTGGTGTGATAAGCAGGATAAGTTACTTTTTTTTTTACTAATTCGAACCAAATGGATTGATATTTAGAGGATTGGGATGTAAGCAAAGTTTTTAAACTTGACTTTTCCATCGCCAATGGCGCACAACCCGATTCGCAAGCTGAGGAATCCTCCGAGGACGTTATGATGGAAGCCGGAAACTTCGAGAGAATTCTCGGTTTGGGTCCAGTTTTCGCCGTCTAAACTGTAAAACATGTTCACGACGTTGTCGACATTCTTAATGCGTAGGATATGCATTTCTGATTTACGCATTTTCTGCCGTTGTACTTGTTTTGGTACCATTGACGATGTATGAGCCCAAATCGGTATTGGAGCGACCCAAATCCCAACCGGGAGATTCCGACTCAGTGCCGCCAATTGTCTGGCTGGCGTTCGTTAGTGCTTTTATCACAACGGTGAGCTTTTACGTCATTCCCGTGCAACTGCCTTTCTTCCTGCAACGGTTGGAAGGGGTGAGTGGCAACAAAGTCGGTTTGGCACTTGGTAGTCTTCCGTTTGCGCAAGCAATCGCTTCATTCTTCTATAAGCAAGTTAAAATGAAACTCGATTTCATAAGCATCTACATGTTGGGCTTTATTCCCATGGCAGTCGGCTTTTGCATTATCGGTTTTAGCGCGCTTTATTGGCAGGTTATCGTTGGGGTGATGGCCTGCGGACTGGGAGTAGGACTGTTGATTCCGAACGGCAACCTGTGGGTCATTTCCCTGGTTCCTGTTCATGTGCGAGGCAAGTACATCGGCCTGTTAACGACAGCAACATTTTTACGCATGTTTTTCTCGCCAATGATTATCCAGCCAATTCAGAAAATAGTTGGTATGAATACGAGCTTCTACGTGTTGGGAATTGCTTTGGCTTCATTAACGGTCTTGTACTTTTTGACCCGCAGACAGACGCTGCGGATTGCAACCAATTAATCAAACAAAAACGAATACAATGAAACAGATACTAATCGCCGGAATTATTGGCGCAGTAATGGGCTTTGTCATGAGCTTCCTGATGAATTACTTAATGATTCCTGTTCCCAAAACCGTCGTCGACCATGCTTTAGCACACGGCACAACCGGCGCAATCAGTGGCTTTATGGGAGGCTTTATGGGAGGCTTTATGGGCGTTTATAGCTTTTTGTCGCAACAAAAGAAGAAACAGAATTTGAAGCTGAATGATACGAAGTAATCTTTGTTATAGATTAGTGTTATAGTAACACTTCAATTGGTCACCGAAGGAAACTTTGGGGATTTTTTTGTCGTTGATTCAGTCGTTTTGTGCACGATCACTGTTCGGACAGCGGATGTATTAGATTTGCTATGGATCAAAGTATATAATCGACCGGGTCGTCTGCTCAGCTTCGTCACCGTAAAAACCGATTACTGATCGCTTGCTTGAGCCAGTTTGCTGTGGAAGTTTTTTTGAAAAATAAAAAAGAAGAAGTAACATTGCTCCGAAGTGAAACATCCGGTAATGCCTTTAACTAAACAAGTAAATGAAGACGATAATACTCGTTGGAAAGATTTCCAAAAGGGAAATGATCGCTTGTTTGACTATTTTTTTGATAAATATTATCAGGGGCTCTGTGTGTATGCCTACAAAATTCTGAATTCACACGATAAGGCCGAGGACGTTGTCCAGGAGTTCTTTGTGAAGATCTGGGATAAGCGCGAAAGCCTGATGATTTCATCCAGTGTGAAGTCATATTTCATCCGCTCGGTGCATAACATTTGTCTCGACCATATTGCCCGGCAGGATTCACGCGATTCGTATAAGTCCTACCAGTTAACACATACTTCAATCCAAGATCTGGTTGATTATCCTTTGCTCGATTTCGAATTAGAGCAATTATTGAATAAAACAATCGATTCGTTACCCGACAAAATTAAGGAGACTTTTATTTTAAGCCGGATTGATGGTTTAACCTACCCGCAAATAGCAGAACAACAGGGGATTTCGGTGAAAACTGTCGAATATCGTATCGGGAAAGCATTGCTGATTTTACGAACTGAATTGAGTGATTACTTACCGGCTGCACTGCTGTTTTACCTGTTTCGTTAAATTTTTTTAACTTTTTTTTAGGGGGGAGTGAATGTTGCCCGTCTTTATTAGTGAAAAGCGACCTAATGAAGAATTTGGAAAACATACCATCTTATATATTGTCTAGTATTGCCGGAGTGGCAAGCGAGGACGAAAAAAAACAGCTCAGTCAATGGCTGGAAATGCCGGGTAATGCAAAAGCCTATGAACAACTGAAACAGGTAAATGAGATCAGTTCCGACTTGACCTTGTATAAATCATTCGACCGACGTAAGGCACTGCAACAAGTCAAGGGTGCTATTCGCGTAAATAAACGACGAAGACTGTTTGGGCATCTTCAGCGAATTGCGGCCTTCCTGTTTATTCCTTTGCTTATTGGTAGCCTGTTCATGTTGCGTCAGTATTTTAATTTTCAGGAGGGGGTTAATAACGGCCCCCTTGTACAGGAAATTAGTTCGCCACCGGGAACAAGAACCCACTTCTTTTTACCCGATAGCAGTGAAGTGTGGTTGAATGCCTCCAGCACCATCAAGTTTCCATCGGCTTTTCGCGGTAACACAAGACTGGTTGAGCTGGATGGTGAAGGTTATTTCAAGGTCTATAAAAATAAGAACAAACCATTCATAGTAAAGAACGAAAATGTAGCGGTAACGGCACTCGGAACGGCGTTCAACTTTTGCGGTTATGCCGACGACAACAGCTCATTGGTGACCCTGCAAGAAGGAAAAATCAACGTGCAGAACAATCACACCAAAGAAGCGCTTATTGCGTTGCCGGGAGAGCAGATCCAGTTTTCCAAATCAGATGGAGATTTCACAAAGTTAGCGGTCAATGTCGATGATTTTACAGCATGGAGAGACGGCCGTTTAGTATTTAATAAAACTCCATTGTCCCGCGTAGTTAGCAACTTAGGGCGGTCGTATAACGTTGATGTTGAGTTAGTAGGGGCTGGAGTTAGTAATTACCGTTACACGGCAACTTTCACCGACGAAAGTATTTACCAGGTCCTGGAACTACTCAAATTAACTGCACCAATTGATTATTCTATAACAAGCCGGGAAAGTATCGGAGATGGAACCCAATTTTCAAAACAAAAAATTAAAATATGGAAAACTTCAAAAAATAGTCAGCCTATGTAAATGATTGCGTGATGGTAAAAAAAAAGGACAGTTCCCCAACTGTCCTCTGTTAACCGAAAAAAATCGGTTGTAAAGTTTATTAAAAATAAAGCATTCAAACTTATGAAAAAAAATTGTGAAATTTTCAAAAGGAGGGAAGATTATGCTCTTTTGAAAAAACTCTTAATCACTATGAAACTAACATTGTTTCTCTGTTTATTCGTTGTTGCCCAGTCTTTTGCGATTGAAGGGTATTCGCAACGCACGAAGCTGGATCTCAGTTTAACGAATGTGTCCGTCAAAGAAGCCCTGCGAAATATCGAAGATGCTTCAAACTTCTTCTTTTTATACAACGACGATTTGATTGACGTCACCAGAAAGGTCAATATTGATGTTCAGGGTGAAAATATCGAGGATATTTTGGAACTAATATTTAAAGGTACCGGGGTGTCTTATACCGTTAAAGACCGGCAAATTGTACTCACACCAGATCAATCTGAATTGGTTGAAAATCAGCAACAGACCACGAAGTTGTCCGGAGTTGTAACCGACACATCCGGTGGACCACTTCCCGGTGTAACAGTGGTTGTTAAAGGCACCAGCAATGGTGTTGTGACGGATATGGATGGTAAATATAACCTGGCTGATGTTCCGGCAGATGCCGTGTTGGTTTTCTCGTTTGTTGGTATGAAAACCCAGGAAATCGCTCTGAACGGAAAATCAGAGATTGATGTGACCCTGGCTGAAGAATCAATCGGTTTGGATGAGGTTGTCGCTGTGGGCTATGGTGTACAGAAAAAAGCAACGCTTTCGGGCTCGATAACCAACGTAAAAGGAGATGATTTGATCAAAACTCCGGTAACCAACGTCAGCCAGAGTGTTGCCGGACGTATGCCTGGGGTTGTCGCGATCTCCAATGGTGGCGAGCCCGGTTATGATGGTGCTACCTTGCGTATTCGTGGTGTCAACACCTTCGGTAATTCAGCTCCGCTGATTGTTGTTGATGGTGTTCCCGGACGTTCGCTGGATCGTATCGACCCGAGTACCATTGAGAGTATGTCAGTCATGAAAGATGCCTCGGCTGCTATTTACGGAGCGCAGGCAGCCAACGGGGTGATCCTTATCACAACCAAACGCGGAACCGTTGGTAAACCGACTGTTAAAGTATCGTTTAACCAGGGCTTCTCTAAACCTACCGTTTTGCCGGAAATGGCGAATGCTGCTGAGTACGCGACATTGCTGAATGAAATTGACCAGTACGACAACCGGCCAAACCGCTATACAGATGATCAAATTCAGCAATATCGGGATGGATCTGATCCATGGCGCTATCCGAATACCGATTGGTTTCATGAAACACTGAAGCCTTGGTCTAACCAGAATTACGGAAACGTGTCGATTGACGGTGGTACCGAGAATATGAAATATTTTGTGAGTATTTCTCAAAAATCACAAGATGGTTTTTACCGCCACAGTGCCACAAAATATAACCAGTACGATATGAAATCGAATCTGGATTTGAAAATCAACAAATACCTGGATCTTTATATCAATACAACCGGCCGTATGGAAGATCGTAATTTCCCGACCCGTTCCGGCGAAAATATTTTCCGCATGCTGATGCGTTCGAAGCCAAACTCTCCCGCTTACTGGCCGAATGGGTTGCCGGGACCGGATATCGAATATGGTGACAATCCTGTAGTTATTGTAACTGATGCTACCGGCTACAACCATGATAAACGCTATATTTTGAATTCCGACTTTGGTTTGAACCTGAAAGTACCCGGTGTTGAAGGCTTGACTTTCAAAGCGAATGCCTCATTGGATAAAACCTTCCGTTTCCAAAAGCAATGGAGTACGCCATGGTACCTGTATTCATGGCCAAATCAAGAGGTGGATGAAAACGGTGAACCGATTCTAGTTGAAGGTAAGAAAGGCTTCGATGATCCCCGGTTATCAGAATCGATGGAAGACAACCAGGGCATTCTTGTCAGTGGCCTCTTAAACTATACCCGCACATTTGACGACATACATACGGTTAATTTGTTGGCAGGTGTTGAAAGAATCACCAATAAAGGAGACTCCTTTTCCGCTTTCAGAAGATATTTCCTTTCTTCGGCAATCGATCAATTGTTTGCCGGTGGTCAGGATGAAATTAATAACGACGGTACTGGCTATGAACAAGCCCGCTTAAACTACTTTGGTCGTGTAAACTACAGCTTTAAAGACAAGTACCTGGCTGAGTTTGTATGGAGATACCAGGGATCGTATATCTTTGAAGAATCAAGCCGTTTTGGATTTTTTCCGGGAGTTTCTCTGGGTTATGTAATGTCTGAAGAAAACTTCTTTAAGGAAAACGTTCCCTTCATCAATTTCCTAAAAATCCGTGCTTCATGGGGGCAAACAGGTAATGACTTGATTGATCCGTATCAATATCTGGCCTCCTACCGGTTCAATAACCTCATGTTTATATCCAATGGAGGTAATTCTCAAAGTCAGGCTTTATACGAAGGTGTTATCCCGAATGACGGTGTAACCTGGGAAAGTGCAACACAACAAAACGTTGGTTTCGATTTGCATATTCTCAATGGTGACATCGCCATCACTGCCGACTATTTCCTCAATAAACGGGACGATATTTTATGGCAGCGGAACGCTTCGATTCCAAACACAGCAGGGCTGACGCTTCCTCGTGAGAATATCGGTAAAGTGAAAAACCAGGGAGTTGACTTCAGCATCGACTACCGCAAGCGATTTAACGATTTTACTCTTGGTGTTGGCATCAATGGAGTCTACTCGAAGAACAAAATCTTATTCTGGGATGAAACCGCAGGTGCTCCGGATTACCAACAATCAACCGGACGCCCGATTGATTCTGATCTGTACTATAATGCAATTGGTATCTTCCAAACACAAGAAGAGATTGATGCCTATCCACACTGGAATGGTGCTCGTCCCGGAGATGTTATTTTTGAAGATTACAATGGCGACGAGGTGCTTGATGCCAAAGACCGTGTTCGCTATGACAAAAGCAGAACGCCGGTATATACCGGAGGTTTGAATGTTGACATGGGATATAAGAATTTCGATTTGTCACTTCTGTTCCAGGGGGCATTCGGCGGTATCTTTTACGAAACAACCGAATCAGGTGATTTTGGTAACTATCTGAAGAGCTTTTACGACAGTCGCTGGACAGAAGAAAACCCAAGCACAACAGATCCGAGAACATACAACCGTTCTGATGAATATTGGGTGAACCAGCGAAATACCTACTGGGTACATAAATCCAATTACGTCCGCTTAAAATCAATTGAATTGGGATACACCATACCTAAGTCCTTAACTCAGCGTTTTCTGGTTAACGATCTACGGATGTATGTAAGTGCCTTCAACTTGTTCACAATTAGCCCGGATATGGACGACTATGATCCGGAGAATACCAGCGGTTCCGGTTATAACTATCCTTTGAATAAGGTGATCAACGTTGGTTTAAGTGTTACTTTTTAAATTGAAACGTCATGAATAAAATAAAAATATTTATCCTACTCACAGTCGTTTTGTTTACGGCATCCTGTAACGAGGATTTTCTGGAGGTGGCTCCTCTGGACCGCTATTCTGATGCTGCCGTATGGACAGATCCAGCCTTAGCCTCGGCATTTGTCAACAATATCTATATGGGGCAGCAATATGGGTTCCAGTTGGAAATGCTGGCTTCTCTTAGCGATATTTCAATGACTAAGAGGGCTGAAGTGAATGCTATTCTGAATAGCCAGATTAGTGATAGTTATGTGAGCATTCTGGATCCGAACCACTGGTTGGATAGCTACCGGAATGTTACCTGGAACACACTTTACAAGAATATTCGTGCTTGTAATGTGTTTTTTGAGAATATCCGGAACTCTTCGCTGGAAGGTGAAGAAATCGATCGTATGGTTGGTGAAGTTCATTTCATGAGAGCTTATTTCTATTATTGGTTAATGAGTTTTTGGGGTGGCGTTCCTTTGATTGATCAACCATTCTCGTTGGACGATGACTTCGCTGTTGCGCGGAACAGTTTTGAGGAAACCGTTAATTTCATTGTTGCCGATTGTGATTCTGCGACCAGCTTATTGCCGCTGGAAGGTGATAAAGCGCGTGCGACGAAAGGTGCATCGATGACTTTAAAATCAAGAGTGCTTCTTTTTGCCGCTAGTGATTTGTTTAACTCGGGTGGCACATGGGCTTCCGATTATTCAAAACCTGAGTTGGTTAGCTATATCGGAGGCGACAGGGATGCCCGATGGAGAGCTGCTCAAAGTGCAGCCAAAGCTGTGATAGACCTGGGCATTTACAGTCTGTACGGCGGAACCAATCCCGGATCACCTGAACAAGCGAGAGATAATTACATCAACCTGTTCCTGAACAACGGTAATGACGAAGACATTCTGTTGACTTTTTACGACAACGTAAACCGGACTGACTGGATGTCGCCTAATCCTGGTTTGTTCTACGGTCCCAGTGGTTACCATAACTGGGGGAACCATACACCAACACAGCAGCTGGTGGATTCGTACGAAATGCTTGATGGTACAATGTTCGACTGGAATGATCCGGTTGAAAAGGCAGTACCGTACGAAAATCGCGATCCTCGCTTCTATGCAAGTGTTTTGTATGACGGAGCAAAGTGGAGACAGCGCCCTGACGATATTCTTGGAGCGGATCCGGATGGCATTCTTCAAACCGGTTACTATGAAAAAGAAGATGGTACTTTCCGGGGCGGATTGGATACACGCCAGGGGATTGACGATTGGAACGGAACTTACACCGGTTACTACCTGCGTAAATTCATCGATCCGGCGCTCGATCACCAGTTCGAAAAGCAGAAATTACCATGGCGCCAGATGCGTTATGCCGAAGTGTTGTTAAATTACGCTGAAGCATGTATTGAGCTGGGCGATGAAGACGAAGCTAAAAACTACCTGGATATGATTCGTAACCGTGTTGATATGCCTGATATCCCGGCATCGGAAACCGGCGAAGCCTTGAAAGCCCGGTACCGCAACGAGCGGAAAGTTGAGTTGGCGTATGAGCAAAATCGCTATTTCGACATCAGACGCTGGATGATTGCTCCCGATGTAATCGAGAATGTGCAGGGCATTCGGGTGGAATATCCTTACAGTGGTGATGCACCAACCTACCAGGTAATAGAGGTGCAGGATCGCGGATGGTTGGATAAATCGTACTTCCTGCCTATCTTGCTGGATGAAATGAACAGAAACAATTTGTTGATTCAAAATCCGGGCTACTAATAAACTAAAATAAACAACTTCCCCACAGTTCTCGGATCATGTATCCGATTGCCTGTGGGGAAGTTCTCTTTATATAGCAATGTGAAATAATTAGATCAGAAGCAGTAAAACAATGAAACTAAAAAGACTACTCTTATTGATTGCAATCTCCATTAGTGCATTCTTCGAGGGATTTTCTCAACCGACTGAGCTGGTGTACCTGTCAGGTAAAGATGCCGACCATACGGTCGACTGGGATTTCTTTTGCACCGATGGGCGAAACAGTGGTGAATGGACAAAAATCGCCGTTCCGTCCAATTGGGAATTGCAGGGATTTGGAACCTACAATTACGGCCACGACTGGGCAAACGACAAAATTAAATTAGGCAAAGAACATGGTCTGTATAAGCACGAGTTTGACGTGCCGGCCAGCTGGAAAGGAAAAACCATCCAACTTGTTTTTGACGGCTCCATGACGGATACGAAAGTAAAAGTGAACGGAAAATCAGCCGGTGCCATGCACCAGGGCGGTTTTTATCGCTTTAAATACGTTGTCAGTAAGTTATTAAAATACGGGCAGTCGAATCTGCTGGAGGTCGATGTGGCCAAACATCCCGAAAACGAGTCGATCCAACGGGCTGAGCGACAAGCTGACTTCTGGATCTTTGGTGGCATTTTCCGCCCGGTATTTTTAGAGGTTTTGCCCGAAGTGCATATGAATCGGGTAGCAATCGATCCTAAAATGGATGGTTCGTTCAAGCTGTTGATTGAAATGAATGAATCAAAAGCCAATTACACGGCATCGGTCGAACTGTTCGACCTGGCCGGAAACGAGGTTGGCTCACCGGTTGATGCTGCCACTGAAAAAGGGGAAAAGCAGGCTTGGGTGTCCGGCAAATTCGACGGTGTGAAAGCCTGGAATCCCGAATGGCCAACGCTCTACGATATGAAGGTGTCGCTCAAAAAAGGCAATACCGTTTTGCACGAAGTAACAGAGCGAATCGGCTTTCGGACTGTTGAACTGCGCAAGCACGACGGCTTTTATATCAACAACGAAAAGGTGGTGTTTAAAGGAGCTAACCGCCACTCCTTCAGGCCCGAAACCGGCCGCGCACTCAGCGACAGAGATCATATCCTCGACATTGAGTTGATGAAGGAGATGAACATGAATGCGGTGCGAAGCTCACATTATCCTCCCGATCAGCGATTCCTGGCACTTTGCGATTCGATGGGCCTCTTTGTGTTGGACGAAGTAACCGGTTGGCAGCAAGGATACGACACCATTGTCGGCCCCAAACTGATTCAGGAGACCATCCTGAAAGATGAAAATCATCCCAGTGTTGTCATTTTCGATCATGGGAACGAAGGGGGATGGGATTTCCGGAATGAAAAGACTTTCCCAATATACGATATTCAACACCGGCCGATTATTTATCCCTGGTTGATACGTAACGGGGTGGATACACACCACTACCCGGAGTTTGAGTATGCGATTGGCCGGAATATTTTCGGGAACGATCCGTTTATGCCGACCGAATTTATGCACGCTCTCTACGATGGCGGAGCCGGAGCCGGTTTGGAAGACTATTGGCGAAACTACCAAACTTCAGCCTTGCATGCCGGTGGTTTCATTTGGGCCTTGGTCGACGAAGCGGTTTTACGCACCGACAAGCCGGGAACGGTGTACGATGGCGATGGCAACCACGCTCCCGATGGCATCCTGGGGCCACACCGCGAGAAGGAGGGGAGTTTTTATACCATCAAAGAAATTTGGTCGCCGGTACAGGTTGAACCGGTCGTGATCAATAAAAGCTGGAACGGGAGACTATTCCTGACCAATAAATACATGTATACCAACCTCAATCAGTGTGCGTTTAAGTGGGAAGCGGTTAAAACCGGCTTTGGGGCCCTGAAAGAACAACAGCTTGCTGCAGGTACGGCTACCGGTCCGGATGCCGTGCCCGGAGAAACCGCGAAGCTGACAATCGATTACGGCAGTTCATTGCAGAACGCCGATTTATTCCGCTTTACAGCGATCGATCCACACGGAAAAGAATTGTATACCTGGAGCTGGCCGGTTATTCAACCCAAAGAGAAAGCAGCCGAGCTGTTGGCCGAGTTGGACAAAGGAAACTCAACGATTTCCGTGGCAGAAAGCGATATGGTCGTTAAAGCCTCTGTTTCGGACATGGAGTTCGAGTTCAGCAAAGAAAACGGAACATTGGTATCGGTTAAAAACAGTAAAGGGAATATCTCGTTTACCGGCGGACCGGTTGTTGCCGGTGCTGAGAGCGAAGTAACCGGAACCAAGTGGGAAAAGGACGCGGATGGCAACTTCAGCTTTGAGATTACAACCAAAGGCTACCCCCGGAAAATGGTCTGGATATTGGTGTCCAGTGGTTTGCTGAAGCTGGAAGCCGATCCGCTGCGTGATCATATCACGGATGTTGATTTTGTGGGGATTTCATTTAATTATCCCGAGGAAAAATGTACCGGTGTTCAGTATATGGGAGCCGGACCGTACCGGGTTTGGAAAAACCGACTGAAAGGCGCCGAAATTGGTGTTTGGGAGAAAGCCTACAACAATACCATTACCGGCGAAACCTTCAACAATCTGGAGTATCCCGAGTTTAAAGGCTACCATGCTAATTTATTCTGGGCTACGCTCGAAACAACCGAAAGCCCGGTGACGATTATCTCCGAAACACCGAACCTGTTTTTCCAGTTGTTTAAACCCGGAAAACCACAACAGGTGGCCGGTGGTACTTATCCGCCGTTTCCCGATGGTGATATCTCATTTTTGTACGAGATTCCGGCCATTGGAACCAAGTTCTTCCAGATCGATCATTTGGGACCGACTGCTAAGAAAGGAATGTACTTCGAACGATGGGGAGACGACAGCTACCCAATCAAACTGTGGTTCGACTTTCGGGGAACGAACTAAACGTTGACAGGTAGTTGGCCAATCATATATTGATGATTTTCCCGAACAATCAACAATATCCTGTTTGAGGGGGATTTTAGGAGAAGGAATTGAAAAAGAGGCTGTCCGATTTTACTTTTGGACAGCCTCTTTCTTTAGGCGTTTTAAGTGCTGTATTCAAAGGGAACGATGAAGATAAATCAACCGCTTGAGTTGAAATCTATCATTTCCGCTTTACCATATGCGAACTGCAAAAAGTAGTGAAATCGTCATCATCCCTGTTTTAGCCATTGTTTACCGCTAAAGATTTACCTAAAAAATATAAAACAGGTTTATACCAAATTTCCCGATTTTGGTTATTAGGTGAAGTTAGCGATTCGCGCGGTAAGAGGGATTGGGGTAAATTGACAGATGATTGGGGGCAAAATGCTAAAAGATATAAATAGAGCGGATTGCGTCACGTTCTCGTCAAAATAAAAATGAATCTTTGGGAAGATATGTGTTATTCCCGCGATGCAAACTGGAGGGAATGAACGAAAAAACAGAAAGCTTAACGATAAAACATCAACGAATTTATGAATTTACAAAGCATGAGAACGATTCTGTCTCTAGTTGTTTTGGCATTGGCATTGGCATTGGCTGTTCCAAATACGGTTAGTGCCAAAAACGATACGAAAGTGAATGGAACAACCGGTACGCCACTCGGAGGTTTTGGCGCGGGGGGAGTGAAATTTAATGGTAATGAAGGAACCTTTGCTATCATGACCCGGCCGCCGGCTGACGCTTACGATTTTAAAGAGGTCGACGGAGCAGCATTCCAGTTTTTCGCTAAAAGAGGACAGGCGACAGAGACGGTCGATCAAATGAAAACAGTCGTTATTGACGGACGTCCCGATGACGACGCTATCTGGCCGTTACACCGGATAAATTTCGGGACTATCAATGATGTTCATGTTGCAATGACAGGTTTTTCTCCATTGGACAATGAAGACTACGATAACATGTCGTTGCCGTACGCTTTTTACGAGGTAACCTTAACGAATACAAAAACCTCAAATGTTGCTGTCTCAATCGGCCTTCAATGGAATTCGGAAAACGAGCCTTTTCAATTCGTTCCAGGTAAGGGAATTACCAATAGCACAAGAACCGTTTTTGCTTCAGCAAAAGGGAAAGTCAATATTACCGGCGGTAATGCCGCTGACCCCGGTTTCCTTGCGAATGGCGTTTGTAATAATGCTGTTAATCAAAACCAAGCTAAAGTTGCGTTGGCATTGGACCTGAAAGCCAATGAAACGCGCGTAGTTAAGTTTGTCATTTCATGGTACGAGACTGTTGATCCGGACTTGGCTTATTATTTCAATTTATACGATAACTCAGAGACGATTGCTGTCCACGGACTGAAGCAGTTCGATCACTTTTTTTGTTCCATAAGTGCAGTTTTATCGAAATCTGGGACATCGTATTTGTTGCAATCTGTCGGCATACTTCGCAAAAAATACAAAAAAAAAGAATTCTGACGTACCAGGTTTTCTTGTCTATGTGCTATAGTATTGGCGAACTACGAAGTAAAAAGATTATACGATTCTGGAAAAATACCATTTTGATATCATAGCCTAATGGCAGAATCATTAGTCGGTCAATTGCCGGAGCAAGAACAAAATGTTCTTGAGCGTTGGTCGTACGAGTCAGAAGAAAGTCAGGAATGGTTTCGCTGGATTTCTGCTGCCTCATTTATAGAGCAAAATTTGAATATTTAAAGCAGATTGTTTCCCGAGAGATTCGGTTAGATCGTCTCAAAGAGAGTAGGCATTTAAACAGACTAATAAATATTTAAAAGGATGAAGAATTTTTCAGTGATTTGTTTGGGTATGTTCTTGCTGACGTTGATGAGTTGCAGCAAAGGTTATGTTATTCAAGGAGAGCTTGAAGGTGCCAGCGATGGTACGAAAATAGCTTTGCTCCCTTTTGCCAAGTACGACACAAAGCCGGAGCAGGAGACGACAATAGAGAACGGACAATTTAGCTTTAGTGGCGAAGTACCAGAGCCAAGATTGTACTACTTGATGTGGGGCAATAATCAAGCCAATTACCGCATCATGGTTGAGAACAGCAAGATTAGTTTCCATGGCAATTTGAATGAAAAAAAGAATGGTGAGCGGTTAGATTATTCTTTCGATAATGTTAGTGTCATTGGTTCAGCCAGTAACGACTATTTTCATGAGCAAATGAAGGTAAAGGATGAATTGTCTAAGCTTTTTGAGGAAAAAAATCGGCGTTTTGGTGATATTCAGGTGCTCTATGCTAAGGCTCGCACAGCAAAAGATCAGTCAATGATGGATTCTGTTAAGGCTCTTCCTCGTTATGCGGAATATGTAGATGCTGAAAAAGCATTTTTTACTGAAGTTGAGAAGCGCTACAATGAAGTATTTGAGGCCAATAAGGATACCTATTGGGGACCGTTGATGATGCTTAATTTGTACGCGTATATGACTCCGGATACTCGCCCTGTATTCGAGGGAATGTCAGATGAAGCAAAGGAAAGCTACTATGGTAAAATGGTGGCTGAAGACTTATATCCTGCCAACCGTACAGGCGAAAGAGTTCCTGATTTTACTACAGCTGATGAGAATGGGACGCAACACACCTTGAATGAGTTAATCAAGGATAAGAAAGTGGTTTTGATTGACTTTTGGGCATCTTGGTGTGTACCTTGCCGGAAGGAACTTCCGAATGTGAAAGCAAACTATGAGAAGTTTGCTTCTAAAGGATTCGATGTGATTAGCATTTCAATTGACAAAAATGCGGAAGCCTGGAAGAAGGCTGTTGCAGAAGAAGGCTTGGAATGGCCCAATTTCAATGATTTGGATGTTGCTTCGCTTTACAAGGTACAAGCAGTGCCAACAACTTATTTAATTGACAACGAAGGTCACTTGCTAGCAGAAAATGTTCGGGGCGAGGACTTGGGTAAAAAGTTGGAAGAAATACTCGGGAACTAGATCTCTTGGATAAAAAGTGTGTACCCGGCTGACAGTATTCTTCATTTTTATTTTAGGATCTGTCGGCTGGGGCTTTTTTGTGCTCGTTTGAAAGGGGATCTAAGTTTAGTTTTAGGAAAAGATTATCAATTATATGACCATGAAAAGAACAACAAAGGTAAAGTTTCTTGCAGTTTATCTGTTTTTTTGCGGACTCGTTACTATAGGAGAAGAGGTGCGCGCTCAGACCTATCCAAATCAATGGAATGATTGGGAGAAACCGTTGACAGAGCATGCTGATTCAATAATAAGGGCCGGAACCAGTATTAGTCAGGAGGAAGCTCGTAAACAGGTTGAAAGCAACTCAGGGCCTGTTGCCGTAAATTTAATAGAACCTTCGGGAAAGAGTCTTACAAAGTCGGAGCTTTATGAAAAAGTTTCAAGTGCTACAGTGATTCTAACAGACGCCTGTTTGTGCGATAATTGCGATAATCTGCATATTTTCCCGGCCACTGGTTATCTGATTTCGAAAGACGGTATTTGCGTGACGAATTTTCACGTTGTAAACTTTTATCTGAATCGCAATAGCCGTTATACACCTAAGGCCTTTGTGGCGCATTTGCATGATGGTCGCACAATGGCCGTTAAGGAAATTTTACTGGCTTCCCCGGAATACGATTTAGCGATTTTGAAGTTGGATAATCCTAGCGGTGAACTTCCATGTCTAGCTTTAGGAGACGAACGTGAAATTGGTGATAATGTATTTATCGTGAGCCATCCGCAAGGCATGTACTATACTTTGTCTGAGGGGATTGTGACAGGAAAAATGAACGAGGCATTTCCGGCATTCGATGGTAAAAGTACAGTTCATCGAGACGTGATGACCATATCCGCCGATTTCGCAACCGGCTCGAGTGGCGCAGCCATAATAGATTCTATCGGGAATGTGATTGGGACGGTCTCGGCTACACGGACCTTGTTTCACACCGGCTTACCCGATAAGCCAGTACAAATGGTTGTAAAAACAGCGATTCCTGTTGCTTCTTTAAAACATCTCATCAAATAGAGATTGATAACTATGGTACTTGAAAATACATCGGAATTACTTGATTTACTTCACCGGGAAGTAGTCCCGGCAATCGGGTGTACCGAGCCGGTTACAGTTCTGTCGTTGCTGTTTGATCCGCAAGATGGTTGATTGCAAGCAGTAGAATTGATTAATTATTTGCATATTTGAGGCTAATATTATTTGCGCAATACTTCTGTTTCCATTTTGAACAGAGCAAAACTTTTTTTCTTAGGTAAAGTGTTGCAGTCATTTAGATATTTCTATACGCGAAACCAGTTTTGATATATTTTAAATGAAACACCATCAAAATATAGTCAGGGACGAGCAGGCGCTATGGAATAGATTCCTTGAAGGAGATAATGAGGCTCTAGCGTCACTTTTCAGTGAATATTTCTCTGATTTATTTTCATATGGAATGAAACTTGTCCCGCAAGAAGCGATGGTCAGGGATTTAATTCAGGACTTGTTTGTGCGTTTTTGGGAAAAAAGAGGGAATCTGAAACAGGTAAAAAACGTCAAGGTTTATATGCTTATCAGTTTGAAGAACGACCTCCTTCAAATGTATAGACACAACAATAATGTGATTCTCGATGCTGAAGAGGTAGATAATCAGTTTGAGATTTCGGTGGAAGATATCTGGATTGAATCCGAAAAGACAAAGGCATTAAGCGAAAAAATTGTAACCTGTTTAAATAGTTTAACTAGCCGACAACGAGAAATAATTTACCTCCGATTTTATTTAAATCTCGATTTTTCGAATTTATCAGAGATGTTGGGCATGAATATTCAATCTGTTCGCAACTTGCTATTTCGAGCACTGGAGAAGATAAGAAGCGAGATAGCGTCGGATGATATCGAGTTGTCTAATGTTGAAGTATTCCTGTTTGTGCTATTTTCTAAAAATAGGATGAATTCTAGTCCGAAATAAATTTTTTTGAAAAAAAGCGAAGAATCGGTGAGTATAAAAATCCGATTACGTCATCTTCTAAATATAAACGAAGAAGATGAAACAACTAAATCCCCAAATATTCGAAGATTTAATCGCGGATGATCGATTCATCAGATGGGCACAGGGGCTAGATCGGTCAGATGATCTATACTGGGCTAACTGGACCAAAAGTAAGCCAGAATTTGCAGCCGAATTTGCAGAAGCCAAACGTACTGCCAAAATCTTAAAGTTTAGATCAGAAGAGATTACAGACCAAAAGATAAATGAATATTGGCTGGAAGCTAAGAAGAAAATGAATGTCAGGAGTATACCTGCTCCAAAAGCAAAAAAATTATATCTGAATTTTTATCAACGAGTAGCCGGTGTTTTAGTGTTGCCTCTGCTTCTTTTATCTGCCTGGCTATATTTTAGTCAGCTGGATCTTAAATCAGAATACAATAGAATTAGTGAACTATCTTATAGTAAGTCGGTTAAGTTGAAATCACCGATTGGTGGTCAACTACAGGTTGAGTTGCCAGATGGCTCACAAGCATGGTTAAATTCAGATTCTAAGATAGCATATCCAGCCATTTTTGGTGACAATAAGAGAGAAGTTGAAATCACTGGAGAGGTATACTTTAAGGTGAAAAAAGATAAAACACAGTTTGTTGTGAAAACTCCCGGTCCCAGCATTGTTGTGCATGGAACAGAATTTAATGTTCATGCTTATGCCAATGAGAAATTGATCAGTGTGGCATTGGTCGAAGGAAAAGTATCCTTGGAAAAAGAAAGTCAGGGACAGGGTATCAATCCGATGGTAATGGCTCCGGGGGAGATCGCCTTTTTTGACAAGGTTGATGGAACATTAGAGAAGAAAAACGGCGACGTATATCTCTATACCAGTTGGAAGGAAGGCAAGTATGTGTTTAGAGGAACCCCGTTAGCTGATATTGTAAAAGTATTGGAACGGAAATATGATGTTGAATTTGAAATTATGGATTCTAAAGTGGGAAATTATAAATACGAAGCAACCTTCACGAATCAACCGATTACACAAATTCTTGAACTTTTGAGTTTTTCATCACCATTTCATTATGAATATATAAAACCAATAAAACAGGAAGATGGGAGCTTTTCAAAAGCTAAAGTTAAAATATGGAAATAAAATAATAACTAAAAACCAGATGCTTATGATGTAAAAAAAAGATGCGACGAGTGCTACCAACACCCCCGCATCCGTGGATTTATTAATAACCGTACTAACAAATCTTTACAAACTTATGAAAAAAATGAATGTTGTGTCACCAACAATCGGTGTTGGTGTGCAAAAGATTTTAAGAATTATGAAATTAACGCTATTTCTAACTCTGTTCGTTGTTTCAAGTGTTTTCGCGAATAACACTTTCTCTCAAAACCGCCTTTTGTCACTGGAAGTGAAGAATATGGCCGTCGAGAAGGTCCTTCTTAGTATTGAAGAACAAAGTCGTTTTGTCTTTATCTATAACAAAGATATGATTGACGTTAACCGGCGAGTTGATGTTAACATGGATAATGCAAGTGTCGACCAAATACTAGATGTTGTATTTGAAAACGCAGGTGTGAAATATAAGATTATCAATAACCAGATTGCTCTTAGTCCTGATTACAGCAATGTTATTCAGTCTACTAGTGTGAAAGGTCAAATCACTGATGCTGACGGCAATCCGCTTCCTGGAGTAACGATAGTTATTAAGGGAACAACTCAAGGTACAATTACCGACTCTGAGGGGAACTATCATTTAGATAATATTCCTTCGGATGCTGTTCTTTCTGTGTCTTTTGTCGGTATGGTGACCCAGGAAATACCTGTTGCAGGTAAGAGCGTGATTGATTTGAGTATGGCCGAAGAGGCAATTGGGATAGACGAAGTGGTCGCTGTTGGATACGGTTCAACGATTAAGAAGAATGTTACAACATCGATTGCAAAAGTCGACCCAACAAAGCTGACGACAGCTGCAGCTTCAGGTGTTGGAGATTTACTGTTTGGAAAGGCTGCGGGAGTTCAAGTTCGGCAATTTAGTTCGCAGCCAGGAGGAAAGGTAGATTTGTCTATTAGGGGTAGAGGGGCACCACTTTTGGTAATCGATGGTGTTGTTGTACCAACAAATAGTTTAGAGTCAGGGTCAGCTGTTTCAGAGTCGAATACAGTTGCACGTGGTAATTTGGCTGGATTAAATCCCAATGATATTGAATCGATCGAGATTTTGAAGGATGCAAGTGCTGCTATTTATGGTGTGAATGCTGGCAATGGTGTTATGCTTATTACGACCAAAAAAGGTAAGGAAGGAACTTTGAACATTAATTATAGTGGAAATACATCGTACCTCAAGAATTATCCCTATCTGAAGCCACTGGAGGGTAGAGAGTTTATGCAATATTACAACCAGTTTGAGAAGGATATGTATTTAGCGGAGAATGGGATGCAACCGTTTGGTGATGCAACTCCCAATTATGTTCCTAAATACAGTCAATCTGAGATTGACAATGCAATTAATACAGATTGGGTTGGGGAGATTCTTCAGACTGGAACAATTCAAAATCACAATTTGAATATCAGTGGTGGAAGTCAAAAAGTATCTTATTATGTTTCAGGTGGATTCTTTGATCAAGTAGGAACTATTGTCAATTCAAAAATGAAGAAGTACAATGGATTATTTGACATTACGGTTCGACCAAGTAAATATTTTTCAATCAATGCAAGTGTCAATGGAAACCGTTCATTTTTCGATAATTCAGTGGCTGGTTGGCAATCCGGTGGAGGAGGAGGTAATGCCTATACGGCACTGCAGGCGGCCTTAGCATACCCGACTTATTTGCCCATCAAAGATGAGAATGATCAATATACGCAGTGGGGGGTGATTGGGAACCCTGTAGCATTGTTGAATATCAAAGACCGATCGTCTAATAGTTCTTTGTTTGTTAAAACGTCGGTGGATGTCAATATTATTCCCGAAGTTTTAACCGCTAGGGTTTTGTATGGAAATAATTATGAAGAATCACTTCGCGAGTACTACATTCCTTCCGATGTTAACTGGTTTGATGATTATCGCTCAAGAGGATCTATTCAACAAAGTAACCGCCAATCGCAGACAATTGAAACTTATCTAACATTTAAGCATAATTTCAATGACATCGTAAATCTTGACTTACTTGCGGGATTTGGCGAGTATATCTATGATGGATACAGCTTTACCAACCAGTTTTTTGATATCAATGATCTTTTCGGGACAGATAAAATAGATGGGGCAACTACCAATGGATTTTCAAATCGCTATAAAAACAAACAACGATCCTATTTTGGTCGTGCAACAGTAGATTTGTTTGATAAATATTTGGTTACTGGATCGTTACGATACGATGGTGTTGACCAGTTCTATCCCGGTGAAAAGTATGCAGCATTCCCGAGTGTGTCTGTTGGCTGGAAAATTACGAATGAATCTTTCATGCAAGGGCAATCGATTTTCGACTTGATTAAGTTGAGAGCGAGTTATGGTACGACCGGTCAAAACTTGCCAAGTGGAGCGGCTTACGGACTGTTCTCGAGTGGAGCAGATTTGATTCCTTTTAATGATGGACAGACAATGTATATCCCGTATTTGTTGGTTTCTGTTGATGTTCCATCTTTGACCTGGCAAAAGACCATAATGCAAAACGTAGGTCTCGATTTTGAAGCATTTAAAAGTCGGGTGTCAGGGAATGTGGAATGGTTTCGCGATGATGTTACAAATTATCTGCGCTGGGTTCCTTCAAAACAATTATCAATGGTGCCTACGATGCCTGTAAATGGTGGACATACAAGACGAACTGGATTTGATGCGGCTATTGAAGGTGATGTTATTCGTTCTAAGGGTTTTTTGTGGAATATGGCAATAAACTTATCTCATTATAAACACAGGTGGGTTGAACGATTTGAAACAGAATTGAAAACATATTATTTGAGAGAGGATGACCCTGTTTCCGCAATGTATACATTTGAGACAAACGGTATACTTCAAGTTGGGCAAGAGGTTCCGGCATGGCAACCTTCTACAGCTCAGACTCCTGGATCACCCTTGTTCGTAGATAAAAACGGCGATTCAAAGTTGGATTCAGCAGACGTTCGGATTTATGATCAGGCACCAAAATTGATCTTTGGGTTTAATAACACTTTTAAATATAAGAACTTCGATTTGGCTATATATATCTATGGACAGTTGGGCTCCTACAAACAAAATTATGGTTTGAATTGGGCTAATGCCCGGAATTTTGTAGCTGGAAGTACGGGAGGCGCTCAAAATGCGACTCAAGAGATCAAAGATGCATGGAGTACTGCTAATCCTAACGGCACTTTGCCTGGAGCAACGTATAATGAATATACCCTTGGAAATATCGGGAATACTGTTGGTTGGGGATCTGACAACACGATATCTAAAGCTGATTTTTTACGTGTCAGAAACATCACTCTGGGATACAATTTTAACTCTCCAGCTCTTCAAAAGTATTTTAAAAACGCGCGAGTATATGTTGACGTTCAAAATGCTTTCGTTATCACCAAATATAAAGGTGCAGATCCGGAGGTTGAGACGCCTGCTGTAAAAGGTGCTGCAGCTCCATATCCGATGTCTCGGACATACTCACTTGGTGTGAATATTAACTTCTAAAACCGAACAAAATGAAACGAACAATAAAATATATAGTAGCGATTGTTTTCTTGTTTTCTTTTTCCGGCTGTGAGAAAGGACTTGATCCGACATTCTATGGATCGCTCAATCCAACTGTTTTTCCTTCAACCGAAAGTGAATTTGAAGCATACATGCTGGAATCTTACATTCCTTTCACATTTCGTTGGGGATATGAGCAAAACGGCAATTGGTATTACACTTTTTTCAGTCCGGAGGAAGGCGTTGTGCCACTTTTTGATTTTCCGACGGACTTATTGTCTGTATTTACTGCATGGGGTGACGGTGGCACTTATTGGGAATCGAAAAGTAGAGGGAATTTTATTCCTCTCACTGGCCAAAGTGTAAGTACTACGCACTTTGAAAAGGTCCGTTTTGTTACACGTATTACAAAAACAATTGAAGATCTTGAAAAAACGGATATAATTCAAGACGAGGATTTTCGGAAACAGCTCATAAGTGAAGCTAAGGTTGCACGTGGTTGGACGATGTTATTTCTTTTGCAATTGTACGGTCCTGTGCCCGTAATTGTAGATCCTGAACAAGTTGGAAACCCTGATGCTGAAGGAGATCTGACACGCCCGGATCGAAGTGACTTTGTTAGTTGGATCGTTGCTGATTTGGAGTATGCTGCTGAAAATATTGCCGAAGTAGCCCCTGATTATGGTCGATTTAATAAAGGCTTAGTTCGAACGTTATTAATGCGTCTCTACATGAACGAAAAGGATTTTGTAAAAGCAGAGGAGGTGGGAAGAGAAATAACAAGTATGGGGTATAGTCTGGTTGATGATTACGCAAGTTTGTTTAGGGAAGCAACAGAACGGAATTCAGAAACCATCTTTGCAATCTCTTGTGATCCAGAATCTCAGGGTAGAGGAACAGACGGGAATTTTAATTCATTTAGTTGGAATGTTTACCCTGACGGTAGAAGTTGGGCACAGATATATGGCGCTTCGTGGAAGTTTTATGATTCATTTGATCCGAGCGATAAAAGAAGAGAATTATTGATGGGTGTATATACTTCTGCAGATGGCACTGTGTACGATCGCACGAATATGATTGGCGCGGTAATCAATAAGTTTCCACCAGAAGGTCCTAATGCTTACCAAGGTAATGATTTTCCAGTGGCACGTTATGCTGATGTGCTGTTATTGTTGGCAGAAGCTATAAGTGAAAACAACAATGGACCAACCCAGGAAGCAATTGATTTGGTTGATATGGTAAGAGAACGTGCAGGTATAGCAGATTTAACAGACTCCGATACGGGATCAAAACAAGCATTTAATGATGCAATATTGCGTGAACGAGGATGGGAATTATATTTTGAAGGCCAGAGATTACCAGACTTGAGAAGACACGAAAAATGGCCTTCAGCTTTGGATGGAATTCCGGGCAAAAACCCTGGACCATCATACTTTCCATTACCTCAATACGCTGTTTTAGAAGGATTAGTACAAAATGAAGGGTATTAGTCAAATTTGATACCTCTTTTCAAATTGATCAAAAATGAAATCAGCTTAAGAGTGTGATAAGGAGATGCAGGTTGTTTGCCAGGATCGCTGGCAAACAGCCTGTCTTCTAGCATTCGAGTTTTGTGATTTGTCTTATAATATTGGGTTCTAAGCATTGAAAAACGAATCGACTCATTGCTAATTGAGCAATTTCAAACACGAAATTCGGATCATATTATGGTTAGTATTGATGTGTTGCATTTTTCATTGAATATATAAAACAAGAAATAAATTAATGATCACTCATTGAATTGAGAATTTCGTGAATAATTATTAATTTTTGAGTTGTTTTGAAATCTGAATACTGATTTATTTTAAAGTAATATGTGTTGGAATTAAAACAGCGTAATTTACATGAATTGTTTTTTTTTTTTTGTCTTTCAGTGGTAGGCCTGACGGCAGATAACTAATTGTTCTAAATCATGGTAAAATGGAGTTGAAACAAAACTTGAATTGATGAATAGACTTTACTTTTTAACGATATTGATAGCACTCTGCTCTTGTGCAGATAAGTTTGAAACAAAAATTGACTTGAGTGGAGAATGGCAGTTTCGGATCGATTCTCTAGATATAGGAGAAAAGGAACGGTGGTTTTCTCAGGATTTTGAAGATCAGGTTATTCTGCCGGGATCTATGGCGGAAAATGGTAAAGGGAACGAGATTTCTATTCATACGAAATGGACAGGAGGCGTTCAGGATACTGCTTGGTATAAAGATCCTAACTATGCACCTTTTTATGATCCTGATAATATTCGGTTCCCATTTTGGCTGCAGCCGGTAAAAAAATACACCGGTGCAGCTTGGTATAGGAAGACGGTTGCGATCCCCTCCAATTGGAAAAGTGGGAATGTTTTTCTCTTTCTAGAAAGGCCACACTGGCAGTCTGCAGTTTGGATAAATGGACAAAAAGTGGGAATGGAAAATAGTTTGGCGACACCCCATCAGTTCAATATTAGTTCTTTTCTCAAGGCAGGAAAAAATGAAATAGCGGTATGCATAGACAATCGTACCGATAAGATTGATGTAGGTGAAAATTCCCATAGTATTTCGGATCATACACAGACTAATTGGAATGGAATTGTTGGTGATATGTCTTTACGCTATGCTGCTCCAGTCTATTTAAAAAATGTAAAGCTTTTTCCGGATCGAAAAACAAATTCAATTCAGATAAAAGCAGTTGTTGTCAATAGTAAGCAGGAAGATACAGACGTAGAAATTGACGCAAATTCCTATTTGAAAGGAAAGCAAGCTCACGTTGGCCGAAGTCATTTTAGTTTTTCTGTTCCGAAAGGAGAGACTGTGCTATCCATGACAATGCAGATGGAAGTAGATGTGAGGTTGTGGGATGAATTCAATCCCAATGTGTATCAGATCAAGTTGGATTTAAAGTGTGAGGATGGAGTAGATACACAGTTGGTCGATTTTGGCTTTCGTGATTTTACGGCTGATAGTGCAGGGCTGAAGATTAATGATAGGCCAGTATTTTTGAGGGGAACATTAGAATGTGCGATTTTTCCACTTACTGGTTACCCGCCTACAGGTAAAATGGAATGGGAAAAGGTGTTTAAAACAGTAAAAAAATTTGGATTGAATCATGTTCGTTTCCATTCATGGTGTCCTCCGGAAGTAGCATTTGTTGTAGCAGATGAGATGGGAGTTTATCTTCAGTTAGAATGTTCATCATGGGCTAACCAAAGTACTGAAATCGGAAGTGGTTTCCCTGTTGATGATTACGTATATGAAGAAAGTGATCGTATTGTTGATACCTATGGAAATCATCCTTCTTTTGTAATGATGGCGTATGGTAATGAGCCTGGAGGAATGAAGCACGTTGATTATTTGAGAGGTTTTGTGACTTATTGGAAAGCCAAAGACGATCGACGGTTGTACACCTCTGGATCCGGTTGGCCATTGATTGAAGAGAATGATTACCATGTAACACATAATGGTGTGCGAATACAGGGCTGGGGGGAAGGTCTGAATAGCATTATAAACAGCAAGCCACCAACGACGGATTATGATTGGACGAGAGGAATTCAAGGACTGAAAAGTCCAATGGTAAGTCATGAGATAGGTCAGTGGTGCGCGTATCCAAATTTTAACGAGATAGAGAAATATACAGGAGTTCTTAAACCAAAAAACTTTGAGCTGTTTAAAGAGAGTCTTGCAGCTCACAATATGGAGCAATTGGCTGATAGCTTTTTGCTGGCATCTGGTAAATTACAGGCTCTTTGTTACAAAGCAGATATCGAGGCAGCTTTGAGGACACCAACTTTTGGTGGATTTCAGTTGCTTGACTTGCATGATTTTCCAGGACAGGGCACCGCTTTGGTTGGAGTGCTTGATGCGTTCTGGGATGAGAAAGGATATATTACAGCCGAGGAATACAAACATTTTTGTAACTCAGTTGTCCCATTGGCCAGATTGGATAAGCGAGTTTTTCGTGAGGGTGAGACATTGCTTGCCGACATTGAGATCGCTAATTTCGGAGCAACTTCCTTGATTGACGTTGTCCCTCTCTGGAGAATATATGAAGGCAATACTATGGTAGTTCAAGGTGATTTGGGGAAACAAGACATTCTTCAGGGAAATGGAATTAAGCTGGGGGCGGTTGTCTATGAGCTAAAGACAGAAGAAAGGCCGAGAAAGTTAACCTTGGAGGTCACAGTTGGTGCCTATCAAAATTCATGGGATCTATGGGTGTATCCCAGTTATCCTGAGTTCAAAGATAAAGATGTGCTGGTAGTCGAGAAGCTAGATAATTCTAGTATTCAATTCCTGGAAGAAGGTGGTAAAGTCTTGCTGAGCTTGGGGAAAGGAAAGGTGGCAACAGGTAGGGGCGGCGAAGTAGGTGTTGGATTTTCTAGTATTTTTTGGAACACTGCCTGGACTGGAGGACAAAAGCCTCATACGCTCGGAATTCTATGTGATCCAAAGCATTCCGCACTGGATCTTTTTCCGACTGAATATCATTCTAATTGGCAATGGTGGGATGCTATGAGTCATTCTGATGCTATCCTATTGGAATCTTTTGGTTCGGAAATAAAACCTATAGTTCGAATCATAGACGATTGGGTGACAAATAAAAGTTTGGCACTTCTTTTTGAGGCAAAAGTAGGTAGCGGTAGAATTTTGGTAAGTGGTACTGATTTGGTCAATGGACTAGAATCCAGGCCAGAAGCAGTTCAGCTTAAACATAGCCTGCTTAATTATATGAGCGGTAATGAATTTTATCCAAAAGCAGAAATTAAGTTTGATGAGTTAGAGGCATTGCTGAAGACAGAGTGAAGCATATCAAAAAAAGATTATAAAAATAGATTTGTCTATCAGTTGATCATTAGTGGTTTTGTTAGGTTTAGTTAGAAAGAGTCTTCACTTGATGAAGACGATTCCCGGGACGATGGCTTTGTTGCCCGGGAATATTTTTATGTTCTAGAGTCAAAAGGCTTTCCTATCAAACGGTGCTAGAGCCTTAAGTTGATTATAATTTGTCATTGTACCTCTTTCTGTATTCTTTCGGAGATATACCCATTTCGCTGTTAAAGGCTTTTGAAAAATGAAATTGATCGTAGTATTTTAATCTAAATGCAATCTCCTTGATTTTCAGTTCCGAAAATTGCAAATACGAGCAGGCCCGTTGTATTTTTAGTTGATTGTAATATTCAATGGGCGAGAAGGATGTTCTTTCTGTGAATAGTGAATTTAGGTGAGAGGGGGAGTATCCTAAGTATTGAGCTATTTCTTTAAGTGAAATCTTATTCTCAAGATTATCTTTCATATACAGTATGCTTTTTTTTATGAAGTCGTTTTCTCTAATTTTTTTGACTTCCTGGTATTGAGGAACGTATTTGATTGATGCCAGAAAATGCATTAGGCAGAAAGTGATATACTCTAAGTTTTCGGGATTGTATCCCATCTCAAGATTGTGAAAAATTTCCTCAAATAATTGTATTCTGTCTCCAAGACGACTTTTGTCGCTAATCTCAAAACGCATGACTTTCCCAAAAATTGATTCAAACATTGGCGTGTTTTCTCCTTTGAAGTGAATCCAATAAATGCTCCATGGATCTTTTTCATCTGCGCCATATGAATGCTTTGTGTTGGCTGGTATAATGAATAGCTGATTTTCCATGATACCAAAATGTTGATCATTGCTGCTTATCCATCCCTTTCCTTTGTCACAATAAATGAGAATGTTTTCGTTGGCGCCGATTTGTCGCTGTCGATAATGATAATCTGCATTTGGATAATATCCAATGTGGGTTACGTGGAGTTGTTTGGTGATCACGTTTTTTGCTTGGTAATTTCTTACAGTATAGGGCGTAATTATTGCTTTTTCGCCTTTGAAGCCTTCTTGTATCGCATGTTTCATATTCTTGACTTTACTGAATCCATTTTTGTGGATTGTAAAATAGTTATAATTTACATGTATTGGACGAATTCTTACATTTTTTTTAACAGTAATCTCAGGTATTTTTGTGAATAGAATCTGAGGCAAGAAAATACTTAGGTGAAGTTGTTTAATTAGTTTTCGAAGATAATATTTCTTGTATTTAGATAAATAGTATAGTTTTTTCTTTACGAATAAGGGCTTTGACGTGATATTTATTCACCACCACTCGACTTAGTTCGACTTTAAATAATGGGGCTATTCTTTGATTTGAAGTTTGATTGAAGATGGTTTAAGGTCATCTGAGATAATGTTGAGAGTTGATTTATACAGACCAAATACTATTAACAGAACCTAATGTGTTAATTATGAATATCAAATCTTTTTATTTTTTTACTCTTCTATTCGGAGTTTTTTTGCTTTCCGGATGTAGCAATAAAGGATCTAAAGGAGATAATCCTATTGATCCCCCATTAATAGAGAATGGTATCGACAATCCCAGTTTTGAGAACGACAAAATTGTTGTTGGTTCAGTTTCAGGCTGGTTTATCGAAGGGGATGCTGATGCAGTGCAAATTAAAGCTGGTGGAACAGAAGGCAAGTATTCACTCTTGTATACTTCAAGTAACGATTACATTGTTGAAACATCTCAAGTTATTTCAGGCTTGGAGGATGGGATCTACAATTTGGAGTTTTATTTCCAGAATAGCGGTGGTCAGGATTATTGTTATGTATCTGCCGGTTCCAATCCTGATGCAACGAAAATGACATCACTTTTTGTGTCATCACATAAATGGAAAACATCTGTTGTTCGGGGAGTCGAAGTATCAGGAGGCATTTGTAAAATTGCAATCTCAGCAAGTGCAAAATCTGGAAATTGGTGCAAATTAGATGCATTTTCATTAGAGAAGGTCGAAGATGATTATGATTTCTTGAAGGGGGGAGATGTTTCCCAGCTTTCCTACATTGAACAAATGGGAGGGAAGTTTTATGACAATGGAGTCGAGAAGGACTGCTTTGAGATATTGAAAGATAAAGGTTTCAATATCGTTCGGTTACGACTGTATAATGACCCAGGTAATCCAGGTTATGTACCCTCGAATCGACTTCCTGCAGGAATTCAGAATCCGGAAGATATTTTGAGCCTAGCAAGACGTGCGAAGCAAGCAGGAATGAAAATACAACTAACATTTCATTATAGTGACTATTGGACAAATGCAGAGTTGAGAAATAAACCTCATGATTGGGTTGGTCTTGGCTACTCCGAATTACGCGAAGCTGTTTACGATTTCACATCAGATTTTATGTTGCGGATGAAGAATCAAGGAACAACTCCTGAGTTTGTGTCTCTAGGGAATGAAACGGGCGGAGGGATCTTGTTCCCGGATGGAAGCAGCGATAACATGATGCAGCTGGCAGATTTGTTTAATCAGGGGTATGATGCAGTGAAGGCAGTTTCTCCATCGACTAAGGTTATTATACACTTGGACGATGCGGGTAATTTGGATAAATATTTTTGGTATTTCGATGAATTGGTGCGCTATGGTGCAAGTTTCGACGTGATTGGTGCATCGTATTATCCATTTTGGACCAAAAAGACTGTTGACGAAGTGCGGTCATGGTCAGAGCAGGTGGTTTCCAAATATGGCAAGGAAATACTTATTATGGAAACAGGTTATAACTGGAATCCTACACTTCCCAATGGATATGCCGGTCAGCTAAAAGACAATGGCCCTTATCAGAATATCTATCCTTCCTCACCTCAAGGCCAACGTGATTTCCTGTTGGAATTATTCTCTGGAGTGAAGTCTGCAGCCAATGGCAAATTATTAGGCTGTTTATACTGGGATCCTGTATTCATTGCTGTCCCTGGCGTTGGCTGGGAGCTTGGAGGTCCAAATGTAGTTGCTAACACCACACTCTTCGACTTTGGTGGAAATTCATTGGTGTCATTAGATGCGTTTAAATACAACAACTAAACATAAAACTATGATTAAAACATCGCTAAAGTTAATTAGCAGCATATATTTGTTGCTACTTATAGTAAGTTTCTTCACTGGGTGTGAGGACGATAAAGATGACATCGCCCCCGGGTTATATGTCGAAGAAACAGAGATTGAAACATTCCCTGGGGATACTGTTTTGGTCAATGGAACTGTATCCAACTATGTGGGACTTTCGAGCATAACATTAAGTTGCGAAGAATGGGAAATTAACAAGATCTATGATCTTAGTGCCCATAAACCAGTTGTGTTCAACTACTATTACCAAATGATTGTGCCTCAGACGGCCACGTTTGATCAGGAACTGCTGGTGACTGTCCGTGACAAAAATGGACTTGAAACCCAGAAGGTTGTAGCGCTGTCGTTCCTGCCCGATACAGAAAGTCCGGTAGTGACTCAGGGCATCCCGTCGCAAGTCAGTGTGGATTTCGATACTTCTGTTGAGAGCGGTCTTTGGACTCTGAACATGAAGTTCAGCGACGACCGCGAACTAAAGCAAGCCCGTGTACAGATTCCCGACGTTGCCGTAGACGAATCCTATCCTGTGAGTGGCCGTAGTGGTAGCCTGAACCAGACCATTGAGTTTACTAGTCCCGGTTCCTTCCCGGCAACGATTACCATCGATGATGCCAGCGGTAACGAAACCGTGGTGCAGACGGAAGTCGTGGTGATGTTAACAGAAGAAGAGGACCCCATTCAGGATTACGCACAGATGTATGTGGTCAATGCAGACGAAAATGCAGACGACTACCTGAACGGCTACTACCGCTACATGGATCGCCAGGGCGAATATCAATACCAAGGTGTCTTCTATTCTCCGTCAGAAAATACGCCGGTTTATTTTGTTCCAGCCAAAACGATGGATAGCGACCTCTTTGGAGTGAGCCCATATGTTAGCAGTAAACTGATGAATAAAAACGGTTATGTAGAACCAGTTTTATTGCCGGCGGAAGGTTATTACGGTATTTGGATCGACCTGAATACACATACCTATAGTATTTGGAGCCTCGAAGTGCCTGCCGGAACATACAATGGAGAATTAGGCGTATCGGGTACCGGATTTACAATCGGAGACTGGGCCTTACCTGCCGAAAATATGAATAAGGTGGGCAATGGCTATCAATACGAGTATGAAATGGAACTGGTAGCTGATTACTCAGGCAAAGTACAGTACTACTTCTACAGTCCCGACTGGGTGCATATTTATCGGGCCGATGTTGATGGTAATTGGTGGTATGAATCCGCCACTGGGGGTGTCGTTGCCTTCGATACCGAGTACGCAGGCAAAGTGAAGATCACGTTTGATACGGCTTATCCATGGGCTACCATGAAAAAAGTTACACAATAATACGAATCAGTAAGTATGAAAAATATAGAAAGAATAAGTAAACGGGTGGGACTCTTCTTGTCCCTCCTGTTAGTGTCATCCTTCTCAATGATGGCGCAATCAATACAGGTGCAAGGTGTAGTGAAAGACAAATCCGGCGAAGGCATTATCGGTGCCACCGTCGTAGTAAAAGGTACGGCCAACGGTACAGTTACAGATATCAACGGAAACTTTATCCTCCCCAGTGTTCAACCGGACGTTCTGATTAGCGTATCCTTCATCGGTTACATCACACAAGAAAAGAATGCAAGTTCTTCAATGGAATTTATTTTGGCCGAAGACACCAAATCACTGGACGAAGTCGTGGTGGTAGGCTATGGTACAACGAGCAAGACTAACATCTCTGGGGCAGTATCTACTGTTAAGACAGATGAACTCCCAAAAGCAGCGGCTGCTTCTGTGGGAACTATGCTTCGCGGGCGTTCTTCGGGTATGAATATCACAGCCAGTAGTGCCTCTCCTGGTGCTTCGTTGAATATCGCCATCCGTGGTGGTCTCTCCGGGCAACAGCCTCTTATCGTGATTGACGGAGTACCTCAACTTCAAACAAAGACTCCGAGTTCCGGTACCGCATACAGTGGAGCCGACAAGGACAACGCATTGATGAACCTCAATCCTGATGACATCGAAACTATTAATATCCTGAAGGATGCCTCGGCAGCCTCCATCTACGGTAGCGATGCATCGGGAGGTGTAATCCTGATCACCACTAAACGGGGCAAAAGCGCTGTACCGGAGATCAGCTATTCGGGCAGTACTGCCTTCCAGTATATAAAGGACGTTCCCGACTTCATGAATGCGAGAGACTTCATGATAGAGCAAAATAAAGTATTCGACGAACTGGGGCGAGGTAATGAGAAGAAATTTACTCAAGAACAAATCGATAGTTTCGTTGGCAATGGCACCGACTGGATGAAAGAAGTGACCCGTACAGGTATCGTCAATGAGCATAACCTGAGCGTGAACGGTGGCTCCGAAAAGACCCGCTATCTTTTTTCTACAGGTCTGTACGACCATAAAGGTGTCGCCAAAAATAACGATATGAACCGTATCACGGGACGTATTAACCTCGATCAGGATTTCGGAAACAATATCAAGGCAGGTATCAATACCTCATTCGCACAGATTAAATACCACGACGTGCCGCTGGGCGATTCACGGCAGGACAATTCTGCGCTTATTTATTCGGCCATGACTTTCATCCCTGTGGTTCCTGTGTATGACGAAAATGGCAATTACTCCGACAACTACATTCGTCCGAACATCTATCCCAACCCCGTGTCGTTGCTTGAGATCACCGACGAAACTATCAGCCGTGACCTCTTTCTTAGCGGGTACCTGGAATTCAAGCCCATTAAGGATCTGACAGTGCGTGCCACCGGTGGCACGGATATGAAGGATACACAAATGGACCAATACATCCCGACGACCACTCCAAAAGGTAAGAACATGAATGGACAGGCTTCGAAACAGAATTCGAAGGCACAGATGAACCTGATCAATGTGGTTGCTACCTACAAGAAAACATTTGCCGACAAGCACGACTTGAGCGTAATGTCAGGATGGGAGTATAAGAAGACTTCCTGGAGCGGTATGGGTATTGTGGCTTCTAACTTTCCTACCGACGGCTCATTGATGAACAACATCGGTACCAGCGAACAAGAGAACCCGGATATCTCATCCAGCAAGGGTAGCAACGAGATGGCCTCCTACATGGGACGAATCAACTACTCGCTACTTCAGCGGTACATTCTTACGCTAAATTTGCGCGTCGACGGGAGTTCCAACTTTTCGCAGAATCACCAGTGGGGTTACTTTCCCGGTGCTTCGGTGGCGTGGCGCCTGAACGAAGAAAGCTGGTTGAAGAACGTTGGTTGGTTGAGCAATATGAAACTGCGCGCCGGATACGGACAAACCGGTAATGCCGGAAATCTAACCGGGATTAACACTATTTTCGCTGTGAGCCGTGGTACCTATGCTATGGATGGTGGCTTGGTTAACGGTATTGGCCTCTCTAAGATCGGTAATCCGAATCTGAAGTGGGAAAAGCTTACTGACATTAATGTAGGTCTCGACTTCGGATTCTGGCGCGACCGTCTCTCGGGTACAATCGATATCTATCAACGCACCCGCGAGGATGTAATTGTTTCCAAGCAGCTCATGTCTTATCAGGAGATCAATACCATCGACTACAATTCGGCTACACAGTATCAATCACAGGGTATCGATCTGGGCATTCACAGCGTAAACATTCTGAGTAAAGACTTTGAGTGGAGCACTGATATTAACTTATCATACTATCGCAACCGTACCACTAAGCGCGACCCGGACTTCATCCCGGAACCCTATCAGGATTATGTGGAAGATTGGAATAATATCTATGGCTATCGCACATCAGGACTCGTTCAGGATGGAGAGAGCTATACCCATTTGCCTTCATCCACGGCAGGAGCTATTCTCTACGACGATCTCAATAGCTATAAGCTAGACGAGAATGGTGAACGTATGCGTGACAGTGAAGGACGATACATTCGTGTTGAAGGGGCCGACGGTACACTCGATGCAGTTGATATGGTTCTTCTGCACAACTCTACCCCAATACCCTTTAGTGTGAACAATACCTTCCGTTGGAAGAACTGGGATGCCAACATCTATCTCTATGGTTCTCTTAGAGGATGGAAGTTGAACGATGTCCAATACCAGTCCATCTATGGCGTGCAGGACTTGACATACGGTGTTAATGCATTAAGTGACGTGAAGAATCGTTGGAGTTACGAGAATCCTACTGGCACCTTGCCGGGCGTGGCGGAAGCCAATTCCGGTATCAATCCCAATAGCAGCGACTTTTTCTACGAAAAGGCCTGGTACTTGCGTCTGGATAATGTCTCGCTAGGATATACCTTCCCAAACAAGTTGTTTGGCGGTTATGTCAAGTCGGCCCGAGCTTACGTGGCAGCCCGTAACGTTTATGTCTTCACTCCATACAACGGTATGGATCCGGAGACCGGCAATGGCATCGGTGCTTATCCCAACCAGAGCAGCATCGCGTTCGGACTGAATTTTAAATTCTAAAACAAAGGAGGATATAAAATGAAGATATTGAAAAAAATCATAATAGGGCTGTTGGCTATAGTGGCCATGGCATCATGCACATTGGAGCGTGAGGACTACACCGAGATCTCGCCGGACAACTTTCCGCAGTCGGAAAACGATCTGAAACTGGCCGTGAATTCCCTGTACTACGAGTTTACCACCGGCACATGGAATGGCGAAGCTATATTTGGTTCTGATCAAAACGGGTATCAGGTAGTTAGTGATATGACTACCGACTGTCTCTGGAGCTGCTGGGGGTGGGGATGGGACGAACTGCATTTCCAGCAGTGGTTTTCCACTATTTCCGGCACTACGCAAAGTCAAGCTTATAATGCATTCGCTCACTATCAGTTCCTTTCTAAGGCTCGTAACACCATCCGGCGGATCGAGGAGTCTATTGCACCGGAGTCGGCAAAGACGCTCTATGCTGCTGAAGCTCACGCATTGCGCGGCTGGATAGGATTGTACCTGTATGACATGTTTGGGCCAGTGCCCGTGGCAAGCGATGAGGTGTTGGATGACCCGGAAACATTCGTTTATCTACCCCGCCTTACTGACGAGGAATATGACCTGATGATGGAGACCGATCTTCGCGCAGCCATTGCTGATCTGCCGGTTGTGGCAAGCGCCCGCGGACGCATGACACAGGGTGCCGCCATGATGATACTCATGAAGTATTACCTGATTCGCAGCAACTTCTCCGGTGCGGAGGAACTCGCCCGGGAACTTCAAGAAATGGAGGGAAGTGTATATAGTTTGCAGCCGGACTATGCTAACGTTTTTTCTAAAGCGGGTATCGGCAACAACGAGATTATTCTGCAAGTGCCTTGCAACAGCAGCGCCAACTGGACCACCAATTACCTTACCGCCTCGGTACTACCCTCAGACATGCCTTGGACAGAGAAGAGCCAGGGATGGGGCGGATACGTGATGCCCTGGAATTTTTATGATAGCTTTGAGGCAGACGATGCCCGTCGAGCGCTCATTGCGGCTAGTTATACCAACAACAAAGGTGAGTTGATGACAAGCACCAACAGCACACAGTTGTCTTATGGCGCTCTGCCGTTGAAGTACGGTAAAGATCCTGAAATGACAGGTGCAAATAGTGGCATTGATGTGGTAGTTTATCGCTATAGCGACGTACTTCTAACATTGGCTGAATGTATCGTTCGTAATACAGGAGCTGTTTCTACGGAGGCCATCCAGCTTGTCAACCGTGTGCGCAATCGTGCTGGGCTAGCAGAGCTTTCTGCGGAGCAGGTAGCTTCAACGGATGCTTTCATGGACGCACTTCTTATTGAGCGTGGACATGAGTTCTGGCTCGAAGGACTTCGCCGTCAGGATCTAATTCGTTTTGGTAAATACGTTGAATACGCAAATCAACGCATTGCCGAAGCTAATGCTTCCGGTAAGAACTACTTTACAGTAGATGAAAGTCATAACCGTTTTTGGATTCCTCAGACATTTATAGACGAGAGCAAGAGTCAGATTAAGCAGAACTCTGGATACTGATAATGAATAATTGACGATGAGAAAGGTATTCGTAATAATAGTAGTCGGGGTGTTGGCGTCGCTTGGTGCCAGCGCCCAGACTGCTTTTGAAGTCAAACAAACTATTTCCATTTTGGGCGACTCGTATTCTACCTTCCGCGGGTATATCCCGGAGGAGTATGCCACATGGTATTCCAGTTCTAGTTTAGATCGGACTGATGTTATAGATGTGAAGCAAACCTGGTGGTGGAAAACTATTAAAGATGGCGGCTATAAGCTTGGAGTGAATGATTCGTATAGTGGCGCAACTATTTCTTACTATGGATATAATGATGAGGACTATGCAGATCGATCGTTTATAACGCGTGTGACCAGGCTCGGAAATCCCGACATTATACTGATTTTCGGTGCGACTAACGATAGTTGGACTGGTGGACGTATCGGAGAGTATCTATACAGTGATTTCAAGCGCTCTGACCTTTTTACTTATCGTCCTGCTTTGGCAAAACTATTGCAATCGGCACAGGAGAGATATCCAAATGTGAAACTGTATTTCATCATCAATACAGAACTGCTTGATGAAATAACAGAATCTACAAAAGTCATTTGTGATCATTATGGTGTCGACTATATTGAGCTATACGACATTGAGAAGCTTAATGGTCACCCTACTATAAAGGGAATGACTACTATATCTGAGCAGGTACTAAACGTGTTAAAGAAAGGATATTGACACGCATGAAAACACATTAGAAATTGAAACAATAAAACTTAGAACCATGAATAAACTTTTTTGTCTAATAGTACTTTGTGTACTTACTAGTGCCGGAATGGCGCAGCAAGTGTACAAACTAACTGTTCCCGCTAAAGAGAAAAAAATCTATGCTGACCAATTAAATCTGGGAGGATCAAACCCGTCTGGTGAAACCATTGGCTTTAACAGCTTTTACATGACCGTTGATGGAAAACCCTATATTCCAATCATGGGAGAGGTACACTTTTCCCGATTGCCACATCAATATTGGGAAGAGGCAATCTTGAAAATGAAATCCGGAGGTATTAATGTTATTTCTACCTACGTATTCTGGAGTATCCATGAAGAGAAGGAAGGTGTTTTTGATTGGTCAGGTGATCGGGATTTACGTCACTTTCTTGAATTATGTAAGAAACATAATTTGAATGTTCTTGTTCGAATAGGGCCGTTCTGTCATGGTGAAATACGTAATGGAGGAATACCAGACTGGATCTATGGTCGACCATTCGAGGTACGCTCAAACGATGAAGGATACCTTTTTTATGTAAAACGTTTATATCACAATATTGCTGAACAGTTAAAAGGATTGTACTACAAAGATGGAGGCACAATAATAGGCATTCAATTGGAAAACGAACTGCAACACTCAGCAGCACCATGGGCAATTAGCTATCCGGGACAGGAAAAAGAAATGACTGTAGCCAGCTATGATGCAGATATTACAAAAATCGGTGTCAGTGTTCAGGATAAAAAAACAGCTTATGCACAATTGGGGAGTGAGCACCTGGCCACATTAAAGAAAATGGCTATAGATGAAGGTATGATTGCACCACTGTATACGGTTACCGGCTGGGGGATGGCTGCAATTTTAGAAAATGAAACGATTCCGGTAGGAGCTGCATATCCGTACCCATTTTGGGCAGATCCATCAAAATCCGACTTTTTCTTATTTAAAGATGTCCAATTAAGCCCGGATTATGGACCTGTTCGTTATGATGGAGAGAAATACCCAGCATATTGCGCAGAAATGGGGGTAGGAGCACAAATTATATACGAACGACGTCCAAGTGTTTTACCTGAGGCTGCCGAGGCACTTATGGTTAGAACTTTAGGATCTGGTGCAAATGGTATTGGTTACTATATGTACCATGGAGGACTTACGCCGCAAACGAAGGATGGAATTTTCTATAGTGACGAACCCATGGGAATCCCCAAAATTTCTTACGACTACCAGGCACCACTTGGAGAGTATGGAAAAACTTTTGATTCCTATTACCTGCTACGTTTAATTCATTTATTTACAGAGAACTTTGGAGATAAATTAGCACCAATGGGTTTGTTTTTACCCGATACAAACAGTGAAATAACGCCAGATGATAAAGAAACACTGCGGTATTCAGTGCGATCGAATGGGGATGCGGGATTTGTTTTCATGAATAATTTTCAGGATCATGATGAACGTCTGGACCAGAGCGTACAAGGATTATCTATTCAATTGGCTGATGAATTAATTCAGTTTCCTGCCTTTGTATTGAAAAAGGATGAAAGTGTTATTCTTCCTTTTAATATGGCTGTCAACTCTGCCAAATTAAACTATGCAACAGTCCAACCATTGGCTATTGAGGAGATTGCCGGTAAAAAGCACTATTTCTTTTTCGCAATAGATGGCTTTACCCCGGAATATGTTTTTGATAAATCAACAGTGAAGAAAATATCTGGAAAGAAAAATGAAAAGCAGGGTAAAATCCATGTGACTCCAACTGTAGGATTGTCGGGTTCGTTCTCGCTAACAGATTCAAATGGTAAGGAAATTGTAATTACAACCTTGACAAGACAACAGGCTTTAGGTTTAAATCAGCTCAATAATACAATCTGCTTCACTGATGCTGTTCTGATGGATTACAATGAAAAAATTCAGTTGCAATCAAGGTCTAACACATTTTCGGTTACAATACCTTCAGAAATAAAACCAGTTTTTGCAGAAAATAGTGTGACCAGTAAAAAAGAGGGAGAGTTTACTACTTATACTGTTGAGGTTCCTTCGGTAAATATTCCATGTGATTACAATAAAGTGAATGACCAGCGATACACATTCAAGATGAATAAAAAGGAATTCACGGAAAATCTGAGTGATATAATTCTAGATATTGACTATACGGGTGACGTGGCTTTCGCTTTCATTGATGGAAAAATGATAAACGACCATTTCTATTATGGCAAAAACTGGCAGATTGGATTAAAATCATACGCTGATGACTTAAGCGACAAGGGGATGTATTTCTATTTCAAACCAATGAAGAGTGATGCTTCATTTCTGATTGATCTTGACAAGGAAAAAATCCCTGATTTTTCCAATGGTCCGGTATGTAATGTAAGAAGTATGAAGTTGATTCCGGAATATAAAATTGATTTTACTCTTAAATAGTCTGTAATCAGAAGTTTAGCTATGAAAGTTCGAATACTGTTATTGTTGCTCATGCTCGGATTTGGAATCAATTCTACGGCTAAAGAATTGGTTTATATTGACAATTCTGGTGTAATTCGGTGGGAAAAAGATAAAAGCGAAGTTGCATTATTTGGTGCAAACTATTGTTTGCCCTCTGCCTGTGACTATCGCGCAGCAGGATATGTTAACGGGGATCGTAAGCAGATGATTAAGGAGGACTTGGATCATTTTAAAAGAATGGGATGGGATGCTCTTCGTTTGTGCTTTTGGGGGGACTATCAGAATTCAGATATTGATGGCAATTTGATTGAAAACGATCATCTAGATCTCTTGAATTTTTTGATAGCAGAAGCAGCTAAGCGAGATATTTATATGCTTTTAAGTCCTATTGTGACCTATAATTCTCAATGGCCTGATGCTATGTCCGACACCACAAATACTGGGTTTGCAAAATATTATCCTAAAGGCAGTCTCTATAAGGATGAAAAGGCAATACAAGTACAAGAGAACTATTGGAAGCAACTATTAAATTACCGGAACCCATATACAGAGCGTTGCATTAAAGACGAGCCCAAAATACTTTTTGTTGAGCTAATTAATGAGCCAACGCAAAATGTAGATGCGATTGATCAAACGATAAAATACATTAACAACTTGCACGATGCCATTAAAAGTACCGGATGTAAAAAGCCCACGTTTTACAATGTAAGTCAGAATTTTGGAATGGCACCGGCGATTGCTCGATCAAAGATTGAAGGGTCTACATATGCCTGGTATCCCTGTGCATTAAACTCGAACCGGAGTTATGAAGGGAACGGGCTACTGATGGTTGACCGTTATGATGAGATGCTTGATCCACGTCTGGAGAATAAACCGAAAATAGTATACGAGTTTGATTCTTCTGATATGAGCGGAGGCTATATGCTTCCAGCTATGGTTCGGGAGTACAGAAGAGGCGGTATCCAGTTTGCTACTCTTTTTTCGTATGATATGCTACGAACTGCTCCTATGAATCTTGGTTGGCAATCGCACTTCATCAATTTGGTTTATACACCGTCTAAGGCAGTGAGTAGTATGATTGCTGCGGAAGTGATGAGACAGATTCCTCGAGGTGAGCAATATGGATACTATCCTGAGAATAATACTTTTGGCGACTTTTCGGTAAATTACGATGAAGATTTGAGTGAACTGAATAGTTTAGATAAGTTTTACTACTCCAACACAACGTTTTCCAAGCCTCAAAATTTAGATAGTCTTAAGCATGTTGCAGGGGTTGGTTCTTCTCCTGTTGTTATCTATTCCGGTACCGGAGTTTATTTCTTAGATAAGCAAGAAGACGATATTTGGGAACTCGAAGTTTATCCAGATATTATGGAGCTGGATGACCCTTTCAAAATGGTAAGTCCATATAAAATAGTTAGAAAATCAGTTTACCGAGAACGAAATATGGCTATACATCTGCCGGGGTTGACAACCAAATTGAATGTCTCTCCAGGGAGGTATACTTTTAAAGATGGAAAATTGATTCAGAAAGCTGAATTACCTCAAAGTGAATTCTACCAAAGCCCGATGGGAGAGTGGCAAGTTGTAAATCATACGTTGCCGGAATTTGACTTCGGAAAAGAAATGACATTCGACTGTGAAGTTTTTGGGGATCAAGTGCCTGAAAAGGTCAAGCTATTTGTGATGTTAAAGCCTTGGGGGTATAAAGAAGTTGATATGGAAGCTGAAGCAGGGTTTACTTACCGGGCAAAAATAGCAGCAGGCGAACTAGGGAAAGGTTATTACAACTATCATTTTGAAGTTATCACAAAAGATGATACAATACTGTTTCCGGCTAAAACAAATAGTGCCCCGGGCAGGTGGGATTACTACAAGCAAGAAACTTATAAACTGACTGTAAATCAGGAGAAAACTCCGCTGTCTCTTTTAGACTCAAGAGACGATTGGTCTCTTATTCGGTATACTCGTACTTTCATGAGCCCGGAGGTTCATTTTAAAACAATTGCCACAGAAAATTCTCTTCAGGCATATCAAATGACAGTAACGGATTTGCAGGCAAATGAAAAATTTTGGTATCCCTGTGATGCTACATTTTCACAGTTTGTTGGAAGTAAAATACCCCTACGTGATATTTACAATAGCCAACCTACATTTATTCGAATCCGTGCACTCGGACTGGATGGTACAGATAAAGCAATCTTAAATATCGTAGATAAAGAAGGACGTGGTTATGGTGCAGAATTCAACTTAACCGATAATGTTTCAGAAATTCTCATACCAGTTAACGAACTCCGCTCTACAAAAGCAGTGATGTTGCCCCAGGATTGGCCTGGTGTAAATTCCTACTGGTACCCGACGTCAATGCATGCAAAATCACAACCATTGGATTGGGGTACAGTAAGACTTGTTCAAATTTCTCTTCGAGATGAGTTATATGATGTCGATAGCAGGAAAAATAAAGGCATTGTAGTGGAGAAAGTCGAATTATTATTTGATTAAATACAGCTAATAATAGTTGCTTCGGACGTCTTCTTAAAAGGAGTATCCGAAGCAATTAATTTAATTGGTAATAAGTAAGAATAAATCTGTTTCTGATCAAGGAGGTTAGGCAATTGTTTATGACAAAGACATTTTTAGCAATTGGGATATTTTGTTTTCTTTTTACGTTGAATAATGCTTTTGCTCAAAATCTTCTTTCTCCGCTGTGGAGAATGGAGAAAGACGCAAATCGAGAACAAGCTAAAGTGAATTTAATGCTCTCTTGGGAGCGGCAAGGGTACTCTTGGATGTCAGGGGAATGTACGATATCGAACGACTTTGTAGTTAATGAGAAAGATTCCGGATATCAATTATCGTTTTCGCTGCTTTGCAGAATCGATTCAGTTGTTATTAACGGATACTGCATTGACTCATCTTCTAATAGTTCGGGGTGGACAAGGGGGGAAAAATACAAGATTAAGATCCCGGCTTCTGTCTTAAAGTCTGGTATGGTAAATAGAATTTCGTTCCGCGTTTCAGATTTCGGTTATACCGGTGGACTGAGTTCTAATTTTTGTCAAATAGCTGAAAAATATAATCACCCTAATGATTCAGTAAATTTGACTTTAGATTCAAGCAATCACTGCTATTCATTGAACGCAAGCAGATTAAAATTGACAGCAGATGTTGAATCGTCGAATGAAGGTATTTTGAATCTTGTTGTCCGCAACGATTTTGGAGACACCTTGGTTGTTGAAAGTCGAAGAGTCGATAAAGGGAAAAAACAACAAACCTTTGCATTAGAGCAATATAACCTACCTGCAGGATTTTATGAGTCTACTGTAATCTTGAGTAATGGATGTTACTCCGGAGATGTAGCGTGGTTTACGATTGCTCCGGAATCAATTGAATGCGGGAGCAAAGCTCCAGCCGATATAGATCAATACTGGACAACGGCTTTGAACGAGCTGAATTCGATTGAACCACAGTTTACGCTTCAAAAGGTTGACAGTTTGTGTTCTGATTTTCGCGATGGATACATTGCTGAAATGAGTTCAGTTAAAGATGTTTCCATACGAGCGTATTATTTTGTGCCCAAAGGCGCAGGGAAATATCCTGCAATATTGCATCTGCCGGGATATGGGAATGGTTTTACTTATCATAAGGGCTTTAAAAATCGAAAGGAAGATGTTATTGAAATGGCACTCTGTGTTAGAGGTCACGGCATCAGTGCAGACAAGTTCAATCCATGGAATGATATGACACTTTGGGCCTACCAGATTTGCAATTTACAAGAAAATGTATACCGCTCTGCCTATCTTGATTGTGTCCGGGCTGTAGATTTCTTGTTAAGTAGATCTGAGGTTGATACTACTCGGATTGGTGTGCTGGGAGGAAGTCAAGGTGGAGGATTAGCTCTCGCAACAGCGGCTTTGTGTAATGATAAGATTCATGTCTGTGCCTTTTTTGATCCTTTTCCTTGTGATGTGCGGGATTTAATTAGTATTAGAAAAATCGGGCAGGAAGAAATACAAAGCTTTGTAAAGTTGTATGACAATTGTAATTATGAAGATGCTTTACGCGTGCAGGATTATGTTGATGCGAGGAATCTTGCATCTAAAATAAGATGTCAAACCTTGTTTTTGACAGCTTTGTTTGATGATGATTGTCCTTCTCATGTTGGCTTTTCTGCATTTAATAGTATTCACTCGAAAAAGGAATTCAAGATTTATCCATTTGACAGCCATATGTGTGAGTCTGGTGAATTTGATGAAATGTTCCGTTTTGTATTTGAAAAACTGAGTCTGATGCAGTAAATGATTTGAGACTCAGATAGTCATGGCGATAACAAATTCTGATTATCGTTTACTTGCTATTTTTAAACCAAACCTTTACTAAAATGAAATTTTTAACCTATGCCACAGTATTGATGTTAACGTTGTTGACCTCATGCCTTAAACCCGAAATTGTACCGATGCCTGAAAATCAGGTCTGGAATCGTTCACAAATTATTCCTGTTCCTTCATTTGTTGAGGGTGTTGATAATCTATATTTTGATGCCTCCGATGGCTGGATGATGATCAACGAGCCACAGGGAAATATTGTTGATTTACTATCAACTGATGAAGGCTGGGAACCGATGACAAAACAGTTAACCAACAGAGGTGTTCGAGTACCAACTTACCAGACACGACTTTTTAAGCGTTCCTTTACTTTCCCTGATTCATATAAAGGTCAGCGTGTAGTAATACGTTTTGAAGGCGTAGCTCATGCAGCCAAACTTTATGTAAACGGACAATTTGTTCGGGACCATTGGGGATCTTTCTCGGCATGGACAGCCGATATAACCGACTACATTGAAGATGGTAAAGCTATTGTAGGAGTCTATACCGATGAACGCCGTGATGGGTTAGCGGCTTATACCAATGGGGCAGCATTTGAACCTATCTATATAACGGGAATTCAATACGGAGTCAGTTGTTATGCAGTGCCGCAGAATTATATCGTACGCGCAAATCAGGATGTCTTCTTCGACAGTGAATATAAAAATGCGGGGTTGCGAATATATATGAATATTTCCAAACACTCTGATGCAGAGGTGAATGAGATAAAAGTAGAGGTTAAGTCGCCTGAAGGGAACACAATGAAGGTTTCTCCATCAACATTCACAATACCGGAAAGTATGGGGGATTTCTACGTTGAACCTACGGTTAAAAATCCTGTAAAATGGGATGCTGAGCATCCGGAACTCTGCACCATGGAAGTGTCGCTCTATAGCGACGGGAAGAAGGTTGAAACAGTATCGCGTAAAATTGGCTTCAGAGAGGTAGAACTGCGTGGCCGCAATCTTTTTATCAATGGTCAGGAGGTTAAATTTCGCGGTATGTGGGGAGGAAATGATGCCAAACAGTTGCGCGATTTGAATATCAACCATATACGTAAGGACTGGCCAACTCAGGGTTTTCTCGATTCATGCGATATGTTTGGTGTCTATGTGCTGGATGAGATTCCGGCAACATTCACCCGGGGCACTACAGCCGACGATCCTGAAATAGCCCAGCAATGGCTCGAGCTCATGGCCGACATGATCGAACGCGACTACTCACATCCGAGCGTTGTGATCTGGAGCCACGGTAACGAATCCAATCCCGGAGCAACAACACTAGAGGTTCATAACTTTATAAAAGCAGAGGATCCTCAAAGACCTGATATGTTCAGTTGGGCGCAAGATATACCGGTAGATGCCGAACTTCCATATGACATCTATAGTTTTCATTATCCTGATATGATGAAAGGACCGGGTCGGTTAGCAGAATATGGGTCGGCGGTTTTTAATTCTGAAAGCCAGGTTCAGAAAAGAGTTCCACAACCAGTGATGCCTGTTATTGCAGATGAGTTTGCCCATACGCCTACTGGTGGTGCGGCGAATAAAGATCCGAATATCCGTAACTTCTGGGGTGAAAGTATCAAGCTTTTCTGGGATTACATGTACAATACCGATGGATCGCTTGGCGGGGACCAGTTTGGTGTTTTCACCGGACTTGGAACAAGGGTCAATGCGCCTGAGGAATGGCTGACTCGTAAGGCATACAGTCCTGTTCATATCGAAGATGAGTATCTTGACCTTCAGGAAGACGGTCAACTTTCGTTCAGGGTGCAGAACCGTTTCAGCCATACCGACCTAAATGAAATTGAATTGCAGTGGAAAACCGGCGGTAATAGTGGTTTGATTATGTGTCCGTCCATTGCTCCGTCCGAATATGGCGTCATTACCTTACCGGTAAAAGAGGCAAAAAGCGGGGATGTAGTGGAAATGGCTTTTGTTCGCAAGGATGGCTTCCAGGTTGACGAGTTTGCACTCACAATTGACGCCGATCAGTTTGTAATGCCCGATTTTTCTGGCGAAGCTCCTGTCCTGAATGAGAATGGAAGTTCGTTTATAATCAGCGGAAATAAGTTCAAAATTGAAATTAGCAAAAAGACAGGGCAAATTGTTACAGGAGATTATGATGACAAAACAATAATTACAGGAGGTCCGCAACTTTATATCAGCGGTACTCAGGAACCACTTCCTGCATGGAAATCTAATTCGGTTTCTGCCACAATAGATAATAATTTGGCTGTGGTGAAACTTGATGGTATTTATGCTAGCTGTAAAGCTGCTTTTACCCTGCAAATCGACAACGAAGGAATGATAGTAACCAACTATTCAGTTTCTGATTTCACAATCGAGCCCCTTCCTTTTCATGATTTACCATGGAATAATCAGTACTACGGAGGGTTCAGTGAAATTGGGGTGAAATATTTAGTAACTAGCGATATTAATCGTCTTTCATGGGACAGGAAAGCATTGTGGTCTGTTTATCCTGAAAATCATATCGGAGCTCCCAAAGGTACTGCATATAAAACTATGCCCGCAGATCCAAATGATTGGGGTACGCTTACATCAGATCAGGGAACGTACATGGGGGGGCGCGCATCGGGTGAACAACCCTATACCAATAATTTCAGGGGCATGAAAGAATACATTCGCACAGCTACTGCATTTGCCGAAAACAAGAATTGTGGACTGCAGGTTTTCTCACCCATGACTGACGCTGTTCGCATGCAGTCTTCGCAAAATGATAATCATAATATCGAAATGCTGATTAACAATCAGTGGAACTACCCGACACTAGGTCTTGGCAATTACATGAAAGAGCCAATTTTTATTCAGGGGAATAGTTTTGAAGGAGTGGTACGTATGCGTTTTGTAAAAACAATCGACGGGAAAACAACGAATTGATGACATAATAAGGAATAAAGAGCAGTTAACCGGTAAACTTTTGTCTATCGGTTTTAAAAAGGGCTAGTCCTAACAATTTTTCGCATGGTTTGGAGCTTATGTGAAAAGTTGAAATATTGATATGAGTCGTCTTAAAATAGGTTGGCATTTTTTTAAGATATTAAGTGAAACCGTTCAAGTTTTCTTGAGCGGTTTTTTCATGTACAAAATTAGGTGTTTGCATATTCAATCTCAAATGCGGTCTTAGGTGGTTGTAGATCTTTATTGATTGGTTCACAAAAATTTCTAAATCTCTATTGTTTTTGCAGGTCTCAATAAAAACAAGAATTCCTGTTTGAGTATATCATTGATTCTTTCAGCCAACGCATTTTTCAGTTACATCTTATTTCGATCGAGAATAACCCTGCTATTTCTGTAAACCTGGGGAGGCATATTCATCACTTTCTTAAAAAGACGGGAGAAATAAAATTGATCTTCGATACCAATCTGCTTAGCGACGTCAAGGATCGTTAGTTCCCGGTTGTTCAGTAGCTGGCAGGACCGTTGTATTTTCAGCTGGATAAAATACTCGATAGGAGCGAAGCCTGTTCGGGATACAAATAGTCTTGAAAAATACGAAGGAGATAGGTTGACCTGGCTTGCGATCTCTACTAGTTTTAGACGAAGCTCGATATTTTCAAGCATGTAGTTAATTGATAACTCCACTGGGTCATTTGAGTGTTGTTCATTGATCAACCGAAATTGGCTGATGTGACTAAATGTTGCCAGCAAGCGGTTCAAACAAAGATTTACATATTCAAGAGATTCGGTGCTGTACCCCCGATCGAGGTTTTGAAAAATCTCGTTGAACAGGGAAAGTCGATCGTTAATCCTTGAAGTTTTGCTTCTTTCGACAGGAATCGGATTATTTAATTCTTTGGCGAGATACTTTGCTTTTTGTCCGGAGAAGTGGATCCAGTATATTGACCACGGTGTGTTTTTTTCTGCATAATAGATATGTGGAAGGTTGGGTTGGATTATGAAGTAATGATCCGGCGGAATGGTGTGTTCAATTGATCCTACCTTAATTTTTCCATATCCGTCAACATTATAAATGAGAATATATTGTTGCGTTCCTGCTTCCCTGTTTCGAAAGTGATGACTTGCTTTAGGATAATATCCAATGTCTGTTAGGTAAAGATCTTCTGTTAGTGGGTTCTGTTTTGATATTTCCCGGATTTTATCAGGGATGATATAACTCAATTGTCCGGGGAAACCTTCTTTCTTTTTCATATTCCGATAGGTGATGTATTGTCAATATGGATGCTTTGTAGAAATAGGATAGTAGTTTGTAAATATACTAATAATTTGATTTTTAACTGTGTTTGTTGGTGCTTGAAATTATGACGTTTATAAAATAGATAGGGTTAAAAAGTCCATATTAAAATTAGATTGTTCATTTGTTGTCACGTTGTCAATAGCTACTTTTGATCCATAACTTAAAAAGTGAACCAGTGAGAAAATCAACACTAAACAACCAGTTTATTCTGGGTATTACGATGGTTTCGGCTATGGGAGGATTGCTGTTCGGCTATGACTGGGTGGTGATCGGTGGTGCGAAGCCTTTTTATGAGCGTTTCTTCGATATAGCTAATAGTCCCAATATGCAGGGCTGGGTTATGAGCAGTGCTTTAATTGGCTGCTTGTTTGGAGCTGCCGTTTCAGGGTATCTGGCCGATCATTTCGGTCGTAAGAATCCGCTGATTGTAGCAGCATTTTTGTTTACGGCTTCAGCTCTTGGGACAGGTATTGTAAACCAAATAACTCCATTTATTTTTTTCCGATTACTCGGAGGACTGGGGATCGGGATCGCTTCCGGTATTTCGCCTATGTACATTGCCGAAATTGCTCCGGCAGAAAAGCGGGGGAAATTGGTGT
>NZ_WKLH01000009.1 GCF_010882175.1 Mangrovibacterium lignilyticum
AATCCTTCTCTCTTTTAGTATATCGTCCTCTGGCCGGACGGGCCTATACTTTTCCATTCGATGAAAAGTATACCAAAATCTTGTCAAAACGAACCCTCCCCCGGGCGTTTTGACGGCCAACGCACACGTTCCGATCAGCAACTGCGACAACCGGCCTCATTTAAGTTGCCTCTCAGGCATCCCGGCTCATCCCCTCTCTACTGGTAGACAGGGACGATAATGTCGCAGACGTTATCAGGGTGAGTTGATAAAAAAAGATTCAGAGCCTCTTGCTTAAAAAATCCCGAAGGGATTAAATGTGCATCACCCCCAATACAATTGGGGGATTTTAGCCTCCGCTAAAAAACAACTCTCCCCGCACGCTCCTTGTTCGCAAAAGTCCGATTGCCAGCCCTCCGCTTCCTAAAACCCGCTTGCAAAACCACCGGAAATTAAACCGAATTCACTAACTTTCCGCCCGATATGGAAGATGAGAATTCAGTTCGGGTGAATAAGTATTTCAGTGAAATTGGCTACTGCTCGCGCAGGGAAGCCGATAAATTCATTGAGCAAAAGCGGGTAACCATCAACGGCGCGATTGCCGAGATGGGGAGTAAAGTATCCGCTAACGATGACGTTCGTTTAGACGGGAAGCCGCTTGCCGGCAAAGAAAATAAAATGGTTTACCTGGCTTTTAATAAACCCCGGGGAATTGTGTGTACCACCGACACCGTCAGGGAGAAAAACAACATCATTGACTTTATCAATTACAGCGAACGCATTTTCCCGATTGGCCGCCTCGATAAAGATAGCCAGGGCTTAATTCTGTTGACAAACGATGGCGATATCGTCAACAAGATTCTTCGTGCCAGCAACAATCATGAAAAGGAATACCTGGTGACCGTTGAGCAACCAATCACCAAATCGTTCATTCAGAAAATGGGAAATGGCGTTCCGATCCTGGGAACCGTGACCAAGAAATGTTTTGTGGAACAGATCGATAAGTTTCGTTTTCGGATTATTCTCACCCAGGGTTTAAACCGCCAAATCAGGCGGATGTGTGAATACCTGGGCAACAAGGTCAGCCAGCTGGAACGCTACCGGATCATGAATATCAATTTAGATGTTCCGCTTGGAAAGTGGCGCCACCTGACCAGAAAAGAGCTCAAAGTAATTCAAACACTGGTGTCCGATTCATCCAAAACAATTGAAAACACCCCCAGTGCTACTCGTGCGGGCCGGGAGCCGCGAGCCAAAGGGAAAGTCAGCGGGAAAGTCAGCGGGCAGAGAGCAGGACGCAGGAGGAAGTGATCAGTGGTCAGTCGCAGTCACAGTCACAGTGGTCAGTCACAGTCGCAGTCGTAGTCGCAGTAGCGAAACTCGGAACCCGAAACTCACAACCCGAAACTAGTAACCCGCACCCCGCCACAAAAAAAAAGCCTCCGTTTCCGAAAGCCTTTTCTTTATCCCTACTGGGCATAAATGTAGAATGGTTCGCTATACACCAGCGTGTCTTCACTTCCCTGGTAAGCACAGAGGCATTTGTACTGCGTGCCAGGTGTAAAACCGGTGATGTTTTTCCGATGAGTCGTCGCCGAAACCTGGTGCATCTGTCCGTTGTCTCCTGTTGCCGGCATGCCGGTATAAAAGAACTGGTACATTTTACACTTGGTGTTTGCATCGACTGTAAAGAAGAGTTCACCCGTATTCAGTCCGCTTGTCACCTCAAAATTGGTTGGTTTCGGCAGCGGGCCGACTTTCACCGGGTTCTTTGCCAGGGTAAAACCACTCGACTGTAACTTCACGACATCGTTTGCTGCCTGTATATTCACCTCCTGGGCGAGCAAACGCATGTCACTGGCCAGGGTCTTCTTCGCGATGTTCTTTTTCAGCACATCGTTCGGATTACCATTGGTCACTGTCTCGAGTAGGCTAAGATAAGCTGTAATCTCAAGCTGGAAATTGGCCATAACCCCTTCTTCCCAGACAAAAGCCGGATTCGCATTCAGCGAATCATAAACCAGCTGCGACTGAAACCCTAATTTGGCATCAGTCAGCCGGCTATAACTTGTAATAACCCTAAATGTGGTCATCTTTATCAAATTAAATGAATACTCCGAAAATTCCGGAATGCCCCGTGAAGCCTACGAACCACAAAAAACCAAACCTGCCTGCGCGACCTTTCGGCCCGGATTTCCCGCACCCCTTTTAGTAATTTCCGGCCGCTTTGCAATATTGCAACGCCGCTTTGCAATATTACAATGGCGCTTTGCAATATTACAATGAGGCTCTGCAATATTACAATGGCGCTCTGCAATATTACAATGACGCTCTGCAATATTACAATGGAGCTCTGCAATATTACAATGGAGCTTGGTAATATGACAATAAGCCGTTGTAAGGTTGCAATACGGCACGCCAGCATGGTCTGGGATTTGTGATCATAGGTGTCAATGAACTTTCCGTAAACTAAATTACAACAGAAATAAACCGCTTGATTTCGCATAGGACAAATGGCAAAAAACAGCAAAAACGCCCAAAACAACCTGATTAATTGTTAGTTACAACGAAAAACACAGAAATACGGAATTTAGGCCTTTCCGAACTGAGCGTCAGAAATACCGAGTTGTGAGCGAATGCGGCTGAGGCTCGAAAGTTTAATGCCCATGCAGTTGGCAATAATGGTCAGAGAAACTTGCTTATCCAGACCGGGATGTGTTTCACGCAAATGCACGTAGAAGTCGCTGGCCGAAAGTTGCCGCAGACAAAAAGCATGATGTTTGCGTTGCTCGGTGGCCCCTAAAAAAATCAGTTTTTCGAGGATGGTTACCACGGGGTATTTTTGCTCCAGCAACCGAATCTGCTTCCATTCCAGGCTTAACACGCGGGAGGGTGTCGCCAGCTGAATCGAAACCTGCGAGCGACAGCGGTTAAACGAGCTGTTGTAATTGCCAACAAACTCGCCAGGGTAGAACAAACGGGTCACATAGCACTTCTTTTCGTCTTCCATATATTCCCGGGCCACGCCATCGAGCAAAACCCAGATGCGATCCGACACCCGGCCCGTTTTCAATAAAAAGCGACCGATCTCGAAATCGTGAAATTGCAAGGCCTCCGACAGTTCACTTCCGGCTTCGCGTTCGAGCTGTTGTAACAACGGAATCAGCCGCTCCCCGTAAGGCCGGGTGTAATGGCAGTTCTCTTCCAGCTCGGTGTAAATGGCTTGTAAAATAGCTGATAACATAAGTTTATCGAATCGAACAACATACAATTTCTAAAATTTGAACCTCAAAGTCAATGCCTTAGCTATTTGAACTGAACAAAAACAACTGATTGACAAAATTTTGATTCCAACCAGTTTGCCAATTCCCCGCTCCTTCCCGGCCCGAATCGTAGCCTCAACGACAGTGAGCAGATCGCTCAATGACCGACACCACGCGGTTTGCAGCTTGCCGCTGATAATCAGAAGTATTCGTCGCAACCGATCACCTGGTGCTGGTTGGCACCTCCCGCTCCTGGCCGTTATATAGAATGATGCTAAATAATATTAACAGATTAATATCTTTTATAAAGTTTCGTAAATTGACGAACGAATGTTAATTAGCTCCCATGTCCGCCCATAAGCAGATCATACCAAGCGACGTTAACCACGATAGCAAGTAATGCCTGTGACAACTTTCAAGGCTTGCAAAAACAATAGAAATCCACCTGATGCGCTGACGATACCGAATCAATAAAAGCGATTCCTGAATGTGGCATCGTAGGAAAATGATTTGCAAGAGAGCAGTGCCGAAAGGAGCTGCTTCTATGGCTGAAAATACCTGAATTAAAAGGTATTGCAAGATTGAAGATATAAGCGGAATATAATGCACAAGTATATATACTGACGTTATGCCCAAGCAAAATAGAGACCTACGACTATGAAAAGTAATGCTAAAGAATATTTGATTGAATTTGCTAGCTCACAAGAAGACTGGTTAAAAGCACTGATTTACTCTGCGATTGAAACTAATGGTTCAATTTCAAGTGATAGGAAAACAGAAATCTTTAAATGTTTACAAGATTCGACTGCAATTGAATATACAATACCAAACATAGTAGACAGTGATAGTGACGCGGAAATCATACTGACAAAGTTAGTTCATAAGGAAGGTGTTAATGCTCTAACTGAAAACCAAATTATTAAGTTTCATGATGATATTACTATAATTAATGGTCTTAATGGTGCTGGTAAAAGTGGATATTTTAAAATTATAAATGAGATTGTTGGTGGTAATCAAATAAAGGAAATATTGCCAAATATTTATAAAGATAATCCTTCTGAGATTGATGTTGAGATTAGTTATAAGGAATTTCGAAATCAAACAACTGTAAATTGGGTCGGAAATTCACGCTCTTTAGAAAAACTAAATAAATGTAAAGTGTTCGACACTTCTTATTTGAATGGTTTACTGGAAACTAGGCAAAATGACACTACTTTAATTCAACCTTTAGGACTAAACATATTTACATATCTTATTGATTTATTGGATAAGTTTAAGAATCAACTTGGTATAAATGCAGATAAAAAAAGAATTCAGAAGCCTAATATAGATTTGACAAATATTTCGGAGGAAATTCAGAGTGTATTTCAAAATCATAACTTGACTGAAACAAGAAAAAAAGAAATAATAAAACTCTTTGACTTTTCTGATGAAAATGGAAAAAAACTGGAGGACTTAAATAAAGAAATAAAAACTTTAAAACAAGTAAACATACAAGATAAGATTAAGATATTAACTGATAGTAGAAGCAGTATTTTGAATTTGAAGGAATGGCTGACAAATAATCACAGAGTATTATCAGAATGTATTACAGAATCGAAGAAACTAATTGACGTTAAGAAAGAAAAGCAAGTTGCAAACAATCAAGCAAAAGAGCAATTTGATGTATTAAATAGTATTCCATCAAGTAATACTAAGGAATGGAAAGAATTTATTATTACAGGGCAAGCGTACTCAAAGACCTTAGAAAATAATGAAGGTGTTTGTCCTTATTGTATGCAAGAACTTCAAAGTGACAATTCCGTCAAGATACTTCAAGCTTATGGCTCATTTTTGCAAGACAATTCAGAACGTGAGCTAAAGCAAGCTGTAACAATACTTCATTCAAAACTCAAAGAAATTGAGGGACTTTCATTAGAGTATCAAATAATTGAAAATACTAATTCGATATTAAAAGAAAAACATAAGAATGAGAAATCGCTATATGATTTAGTTGTTCTGACTATCAACAATTATAAAAATGTAAAAGCAAATTTAGTTGAATTGATAAATAAAGAAGATTCTAACTTTAAAGTATCTATTCTTGATATAATCCCTTTAACGACAGAGTTAAATGCTATTTCAGAGGATTTAAAAATTCAAATTGACAATTATTCCAAAGAAGATTCTGAAAAAAAGGAAAAAATACGGTTGATAGAGCAAAAACTAAAAAATCTAAAAGAGAATCAAGCAATAAGCCTTCAAAAAGGCAACATAGAGAAATGGATGGGATTAACTGTCGAAGAAAGTATTTTGAAAAAGAAAGCCAACAAAATAAACACAAGGCAATTAAGTTCCCTCTCAAAAACAGCGAACGATGATTTATTAACAGAAGCATTGAAAGTTAAATTTAATGAAGAACTAGCTTTCATTGGATACCCCAACCTTGATGTTAAAATAGAAAATGCTGGAACAAGAAAAGGAGTTTCAAGTACTAAATTGGTTTTAACTAGAAGTAATGCAATAAAATCGATATTAAGTGAAGGCGAGCAAAAAGCTGTAGCTTTAGCACTATTTATTGCAGAAGTAAGGATGCAAAAGCAAAAGAATCCAATTGCCCTTGATGACCCTGTAAATAGTTTAGACCATAAAATTGCAGGTAAGTTTGCAGAAAGACTATTGAATCTTGACAATCAGATTATAATATTTAATCATAACAGGCTGTTTCTTGATTCCTTTGAAACATCCAAAAACAATCATATTTGTAAAACAACAGATACTGATTGCAACAAGAATCAAGGTAAGCATATAAAGGTTTACGAGGTAATAGCTCAAAGTAAACATATGAAAGGGGTATTAAGAAATTACAAAGGAAATTACGCAAAGAATCATATTAAAGATGCAAAAAGATTGCTTAACCAAATACCATTTGAAGACGATACGAAAGTTGCAAACCTTTTACGTTTATCTGTTGAATGCACAATAGATGAAGTTATTTTCAATCATCAAGTACCAACAAGATTTAGTAATAAGAATAGTCGAATTGCATGGGCTGAATTAAAGAATATAAAAAATGGTTCTGAAATTGTAGATTCTTTAGAGAGAATACATGGACGTGTTTCTGGAGGTCAAATGCATAATGGCACAGAACGCAATGAAAATCCAATAGATATAGATGAATTCAATAGGATGATAACGGATATTGAAAGTATATTAAACTAAGAATGCCAGGGCATAACACTGTATATACAAAATGGGCGAGATTGTAGTGAATTCAAGGGTTGTAGCTCGCTTTAAATTTTCACGGTTTGATAAGTTTGAAGCCCGCAATCGCCCACATTTGCATATACTTGTCCGTTATAGCCCATTTTGAAATCGCAATTCTGACAACTTAAAATTTATGAAGATTTTTAAATCATCGATAAAAACGAATAAAGAAAACAGTGAGATAACAAAGTCATTGAAATCATTGATTTTAAAACCGCCAGACAGTATTTTCTTTTTCCCATTTTCACTTTTTCAAAGAAAGTTTTACCAACAAATAAGAGAGAATCGACACGCATTCTATTCTGGAGAGGTAAATCAAAAAGGATTTAAGTTTATTAAGTACATCCAATATGGCAATTTAAGTTCTGGCTCAAGGACAAGTAGAGTATTAAAAATAAATGGACAAATAATTGATGAAAATGGTCGCAAATGTGTGACACTTGACTTTGTTTCGCCTACCTATGAAGTGGTAATAAAATTATTAATCGTTATCGGTTGTTTGACAGGCTATTTTTTGACAGACAATAAGTTGTTCTTGGCTTTTCCAATACTTTTAGTTTGGGATTTTATATGGCACTTGTTGAGAAATTATTGGATTATTAGAAAGAGAATTAAATAATGAAAAAACGGGCTATAATCGAGTAGACTGCCCCGCCAGTAAGAACTGACGGGGAGAGCCTCTCACACCACCGTACGTACGCGAGCTTCGCTCCTCCCTTTCAATCCGAATGTCCACTGGACATTCAAATCTCAGGCACGTATACGGCGGTTCATTAAGATGTGGGGTAACTTTTTCGTAGTACGTGAGCATAGCTTCGTATCCTCGTTTTCCCCCCCGCTGGCGCGGATTTGTAATCCGTGCCACCTTTCAAAACCACACGCTTCAATGCAAAACGCAAAAACCAGTCGAGTCATGAAAAGCTTAGTCCTCTTATTCTTCGTTGCGCTATCGGTATCATGTATTCGGGATCACCCTAAAGTTATCATTCAAAACGAATCGGGTACAACATTCGACAGTATCAAAATAAGTTCGAATGGGGATCCCACCATATTTTATGAGGTAACACCCGATAAGGTGGTGCGGGGAACGATCTGTTTCAACCAGGCGATGAAAGGCGATGGTTGTTATCAAATCCAACTTTTCAATCGCGGGATCATTGTCAGAAGTGCATGTTTTGGGTATTACACCAATGGTGCATCGTTGGATGATAAATTTAGAATTACCATCCCAAAAAACATGTTGATCGCAGTTGGGCGAACGACCCTGCCCCATCAAACCGATACATTATTCCGGATTAATGAAGGCTTGTACGAACTGGGGGTTCCTTGCGGCTATGCCAACCAGGACGGGGACACCATTATTCCAATTGGAAAATATGCGTATTGCTTAACTGATACCATCATTGATTTTGGAATCGTCATGCACAAAGGAGAAAAAGCGATTGCAATCGATAGAAGAGAAAATTTCTTGTATGAAGTCTATTGGTTTGATAACGGGCCGGACAGAATTATCAACAACAGATTCCGGATCATACAACAGGGCAAAATTGGCTATGCGAATCGCAAAGGGGAAATCGTCATTAAACCCCAATTTCAATGCGCAACACCTTTTAAACAGGGAGCAGCCCGGGTATCATACAGTTGCGATCCGGGAGAACCCGATAAAGACGGGCATCAGAAGATGACCAGTAACGACTGGTTCCGGATAGATGTCGATGGCAACCAACTAAGCAACAAGCCATAAAACCGGTTTGCAAGAGAGCAGTGCCGAAAGGAGCTGTTTTTATGGCTGCAAATGTCCGAATTAAAAGTTATGCAAAAATTGATGCTATAAACGAAATATAATACACCGGTACGCAACATACACTTTCCGTTGGCAGTACAATTCAAAAAACATTTCCCTTTTTTCTAGTCCGTTAAAAATGAATATCATAACCGAAAGTTATCCGGTATTGAGAAATGTTTATAACTTTAATTCACACCAAGAATTAATATCATGAAAGCCAGCTCATTATTCTTCCCGGTCTTTTTAACCTTATTCTTAATGATTACAGGTTGTAAAAACGAAACAACGAATACTACGTATTCAACCGACGGTGTTCAAATAGCTTTTGAAAGTTTGGGTAAAGGTAATCCTGCCATTGTTTTTATTCATGGCTGGACAAATCCAAGGACCATTTGGGATGACCAGATGAAACATTTCTCTTCAAAATACCAATCTGTGGCAGTTGATCTTGCAGGCTCAGGAGAGTCGGGTAATAACCGCACCATTTGGACCATGCAAGCTTTTTCAAACGATGTAACAGCAGTCGTGAATAAATTAAAACTGAATGACGTTGTTTTGGTGGGATTTTCCATGGGCGCTGCCGTTGCAATAGAAACTGCAAATCAAATTCCTGATAAAGTTAAAGGGGTTATTATTGTGGACAATATCCAAAATCCGGAGATGAAAATACCGCCACAAATGGTTCCGGTTTTGGACAGTATCATGTTCGACTTATTGGATGACATGACCAATGAAAAACTGGTAAAAATGGGATTCTATAAAAATAATCAGGAAGCAATTTACGCCCGGGTAATGAATCTCTATCCTGCTAGTTCGTCAAGAATTGGATGGATGGAGTCTTTTCACGAAAATATAAAGTGGATGAATAATGACTGTGTGAATGCACTGAAAAATTTACAGGTTTCTCTGCATGCTATAAATTCTGATATACATCCAACGGAAATTGAAATAATCAGAAAATATGTTCCCGGATTTCAGGCAAAAATAATTAAAGATGTCGGGCATTTGGTTTTCTGGGAAAAACCGGAAGAATTTCAAAAATTAGTGGAAGAAAGCATCGTCGAATTTAATAATTAGCTTAGCGAAAATTGGAGAGCGAATAAAATTTGAATTTGTGCCTCCGCCGGCGCAGATTTTTAATCCGTGACACCTTTAAGAACCACGTGCATTCGTGCAAAGCATAAGCATCGGTGAGATCCTTCGTGAAACAAATAATACTAACCGATTAATATCTTTTGTAAAGTTTCGTAACTTGACGAGCAAGCATCTTGCAAACCGCTACTGCTCATACTATTTACCGTTGGCAAAAATTAAAAACATATGTTTCAGAGATATTTGTACTTCGCAATCACAATAACATTACTTCATTCCTGTAAAAAGGAAAATGAAACATCTGATTTTGCGAAGTTTACGGGAAGATGGACTCTTGATCGTGTAGAAACTCAAGTTGATTCAACTGATGGTTGGGTGCCGAGACAAGACAATTACAAAAACCGAAAGGGATTTATCATCTATGACGGCAAAGGAGGAATGGGTGTACATCACGTTACTGAAAACTATGACAAATATGTTTTTGAAGGAAGTGGCGGACTCGATAGCCTAACAACCGCCGACTTAAGACATTTAGCTGACAATTTTGTTTATTTCGGAAAATACCGAGTTAATGACTCACTCAAAGTTATTGAACACCATATCGAATCTGCTAATTACCAGAATATGTTGGGTACAGTTGCAAAACGAAACTATCTATTCTCCGGGGACACCCTAATTTTAAGTCCGACAACAAATAGATATCCGAAAACCCGACTCAAATGGATTAAACTTAATGATGAAAAATAAAATAACAGTTGCCAGCAATGTATAAAAGACCCTCGCTGGCGAGGATTTGTAATCCCCCTCGCTGGCGAGGATTTGTAATCCCCCTCGCTGGCGAGGATTTGTAATCCGTGCCACCTTTAAGAACAACGGGCACGATCGTTAGACCACAAAAAAAAACAGATGAAGACCACTTTTGGGCTATTATTCACCTCAAGCACTTATAAACAATGAAAATTTATCGCGACAACATAGAAAAGTACGATACCAAACTAATTCGGTTAAGTCGGTTGTTGAATCGTATTTCAGTTCTCCGGTTACTTATTTTTGTTCTTTCAAGTATCATTCTGATCTACTTGTTTAAACTCAAGTTATTTACGGCCATGCTGTTTGTTTTACCAGTACTGACCATCTCTTTTTCGATTGCCGTTAAACGCTACAGCCAAACCGCTTTCTTAAAAAAGCATACCGCATTCCTGAAAGGGATCAATGAATCGGAAATCCTGCGGGAAGACTGTCAGCTGGAAAAATTCGATACCGGCGATCGGTTCATCAATCACAATCACCCGTACACCGCTGATTTAGATATTTTCGGACAACACTCCATTTTCCAGCTGCTGAACCGAACAACCACCGAGTCGGGTATGATCCTGTTAGCTGAATGGCTGTCGGAACCGGCTCCCATTGCTGAGATACAGGACCGACAGGAAGCGATACAGGAAATGGCTGAAAAATTGACGTGGAGGCAGGAATTTCAGGCGTCGGGTATGCACTATGAAAATAAAAAAAGTGATTATGCCAACTTGTTAGCGTGGGTCGAAGCACCGGTCGTTTTAATCAAACACCGGCTAGCCTACATCGCCACGGCACTCCTTCTTTCGGCTGTGACCTTGCTTGTCTTATCTCTTTTCATGAGCAAGATGACTTCAGGCTATTTCGTTTCCCTGCTGGTTGTTTTAGCGATTAATTACCTGGTTTTACGGAAAGTAAACCCCGCCGCTGACGAGATCGTTCAAACCTCGCAGAAGAATCTGAACACTTTAAGAGGTTACCGCACACTTATCCGCAAAATCGAGCGCGAGCATTTCAAGTCAAAAAAACTAAGCCAGTTACAGGCTGTACTCTCCAAAAGCCACTATTCAGCATTCCATGAAATTAACCGGCTGTGCCGTTTACTGGAATTCTCGCAGCAAAGAGGCACCAAAAAGATGTCCATTGGCGGCAATTATCTTTACCCGCTCATCAACAGTTTCCTGCTCATTGATATTTACCTGATTCTTGGCGTCGAGAAATGGAAATTGAAAAATAAAGCGTTTTTAAAAGCCTGGGCCGAAGTTGTCAGTGAGTTTGAAGTCATCAATAGCCTTGCCGGTTTTAGCTATTCAAACCCGGACTACAGCTATCCTCTGCTGCACGAAAAAAAGCACGCGGTCTATTTCGAGTCGTTAGGGCATCCGTTAATCAATTCGAATAAACGGGTCTGTAATACGTTCCGGTCCGAAGGGGAAGGTAATATTGTTCTGGTTACCGGTTCCAATATGGGAGGGAAAAGCACTTTTCTGAGAACCGTGGGCGTGAACCTGGTACTGGCCCTGGCGGGGGCTCCTTGTTGTGCCAAACAGGGACAGGTATCGAAGCTAAAGCTCTATTCAAGTATGCGAACACAGGATAATTTAAGGCAGGGAGTTTCTTCGTTTTATGCTGAATTAAACCGGATTGAAAAGATGCTGCAACTCATGGCAAACAGTCAAAACGTTTTTTTCCTGCTGGACGAGATGTTTAAAGGAACAAACTCGGAAGACCGGCATAAAGGCGGTTTTTCATTGATTAATCAACTGAGGGAACTCCATACCTCGGGAATCATTGCAACACACGATATCGAACTAGCCCGGCTGTCGGAAACTAAAAGGCTGGTTACCAATTACAGTTTCAACAGCGAGATTAAAGATGGTGCGATGATTTTCAGTTATGCGCTGTGCCCGGGTATCTGTAATGATTTTAATGCCAGTGAGCTGATGAAAAGAAGTGGCATCAACATTTTACAGACAATCCCGTAAGCGCGAAAGCAATTCGGGCTGCGGCATGCTTTAACAACAGCGCGCCCGGCTGGTTAAAATAAATGAACAACACAATAAATGAGTAAGAAGAAGCGCCAAAAAGTAAAGTATCCTCCGCTGTGGATTGTATTTTTAGTGATCCTGTCCGTGTTCATTGGCATTCTCACGGCGGTGATTGGGATCAATAAAATAACCAACTATGATCACCCCTACTGGTTTGGGTTTGTTTTTGGTGGTTTCGGACTGCTTGTTGGGATTTTAGCCGCCAAGCGTTCGAAACGCTACATCGCTGTGAATCGCCGGATAAAAAATGACTATCCCCTGGCGATTTTCTATATTTCAACCGGCTTCATCGGTATTTTTTTATGGGTTGGAACGGTCATGAACCAAAGCCTCTCACAACTTGACAAGTGCGATAACTACACCATCATCCATAAGTACAGACAAGAAAGTCGTTCGCGAAGCCCTGAAGTTAATTCATTGATCATAACGATTGATGGCGAGGAACATCGCTTAGTTTGCAGTCGACATTATTGGTTCAATACGCGAATCGGGCAACAAATTAACTTATGCCTGTACAAAAGCCCTATAGGCTTTGATTACATCGTTCTGACAAACGATCAATAACTCGCCGCTACAGCGCAAATCCGTTCGCCGGTTCAGGCAATAAGCACCCCTGAAAAACAGCGTGTTCGAACGCAGAGAAAACAAAATTTTATGCCTATTTTGGAACTACAGCTTAAAGGCTCTATAGCATACCAGTGACCAGTTATGGAAGATTCAGGTAAGGAAAAGAATAAGGTGGCCTTTTTATCCGTGATTGCTGCAATATTTTTGACCAGTTTCAAATTCATTGTAGGGATATTAACCGGAAGTTTGGGGATTCTCTCAGAGGCCCTGCATTCGGCATTGGATTTTGTAGCGGCTGCAATAACCTTGTTTGCTGTCCGGTTTTCGGATAAACCAGCCGATAGCGATCACCATTACGGACATGGTAAGATTGAAAATCTCTCGGCCCTGATCGAGACCCTACTGTTGCTGATCACCTGTATCTGGATTATTTATGAAGCTGTGAGCCGTTTAGTATCGGGCAAAACCCATATTGAAGTAACCGTTTGGAGTTATATTGTTGTTCTGACTTCGATTATTATAGATGTCACCCGATCGCGTGCGTTAATGCGGGTTGCGAAGAAACATAACAGCCAGGCGCTGGAAGCCGATGCATTGCATTTCGCGACGGATATCTGGAGTTCCTCGGTTGTTCTCTTAGGCCTGATTTGTTCCGGTTTCGGAATTTATGTTGCTGATAGTATTGCAGCGCTTGTCGTTGCGTTAATCGTTGTTTACGTTTCATACCAGTTGGGCAAACGCTCCATCAATGTCCTTTTAGACCGGGTTCCTGAGGAAACCTTCTTAAAGATCAAATCGATTTTAGATGGGGTGACTGAAATTGAGCGCTATCACGATTTGAAAGTAAGAGCAGCGGGAGCGGAATTCTTTGTCGAACTGAATATCCATATCAAGCCGGAACTGAACATCCTGCAGTCGCACGAGATCGCCGACCGGATTGAAACGAAAATCAAACATGAAATCCTGCGTTGCCATGTTCATGTGCATATTGAACCCGAAGAAAATGATCCGCCCGCGGAACAGGATAGCGATCATTCATAGTCTGCCGTCGGTCATCAGGCAGCGAAATTAACCCGGCTGTATATTCTTTCCGTTTTTTACGTAACAAGATCAGAGACCACCCGTTGTCATTCACTATTAGCTAAAAACCAAGATCATGGAACCGAATAACGAATGGTTAAAACGGAACTTAGGCCTGGAGTATCACGCGGATGAGGACAATATTTGGTTGCAGAAAGGCATCACCTTACGCCGGTTAATTGGTATTCTGGGCATCATGCTGCCTGTTTTCCTGTGGTTCTTTCTGTGGGTCAGTACGAATCGGGTCGAAGAGCTGGAATCAATCAGTCATTATTACTACACCCGGGTCGATTCGATCTTTATCATTACGATTAGCTTGCTGGCGATTTTTCTCATTATCTACAAAGGTCCTGCGCTGGTTGACTTTTACCTGTCGTTAGTTGCCGGCATCTGTGCTTTGTTGGTCGTACTATTTCCAACGAGCCCGTTAAGCGATCACATTCCGGACGTCAACATGTCGTTTTTTAATACCGTGTTGTCCGATAACCCAACCCGAATAATGGTTCATTATTACTCGGCGGGTATCTTCATCTTGCTACTGGCAACGATGTTACTCTTTCTGTTTACAAAGTCGGATAAACCAAAAGCGACGCGGGGGACCATGAAAATCATGCGCAACCGTTTATACCGGGTTTGTGGCATCGGAATGATTGCCGCCGTGCTGGTTATGGGACTGAGAGGATTTGGATGGATTGATGCCGAATTTTATGATGCGAGAAACCTGACCTTCTGGATGGAAGTCGTCGCCGTTGAACTGTTCGGCATTTCATGGCTCATCAAGGGAGAGACGCTCCTGAAAGATAAAACGTGAATCATCGCCGCTAACACGCCCCCTTTGTTTTTCGCCCGAATGACTCGGAGCATGTGATTGAAAACATTGCCGACGGTGTCCTGTCCTGCCTGTAAACAGGGAACAAGCGAACCGTTAGCCAACGCAATGCGTTATATGCTTTTGGACATCACTTGAATATTCACCTAAAACCCCAAACGATGCATTTCGCGAACAAAACTTCGAAACTTAAAAGATGGTCTCCTTACGGCGCTGTTGGCCTACTGGTATTTGTTCTTTTTCAGGCTTGTACGACGCAGAAAGAACGGACCTTTTCCCTCTCTGATTTGCCGTCAGAAGAATCATTTACCGTGATTACCGGAGAAACGAACGTTGGGTATTTAAAGCTTAGCCGGTCGGGCGACACCCTGATTACAGACTATGATTATAAGAATAACGGTCGCGGACCAACCATCGCCGACACCATCATTCTGAATGCGGATGGTTTGCCGGTGAAGTGGGATATTGAAGGAAGCACCACCTTTGGAAACAAAATAGACGAGCACTTTAAGCTGCAAGGTAAGCTTGCCAGTTGGGTCGATGTCACCGGTAGCGGCACGGCCACCGTCGGAGAACCGACCCTTTATATCGATCAGAACGGAAGCCCGTATTCGCTTTTCATTTCAACATGGGCTTTACTGAATGCACCGGATTCAACGCTGAACGCCCTTCCTGCCGGGAAACTCAAACTGACACAGCTGGAAACATTTTCCGTTACGTCACCGGATTCAACCCAACTGCCTCTGACAACCTACGCTATTTCGGGAGCAGACATGAATCCCACTTACCTGATCCTGGATGATAACCGGCAATATTTCGCGTTCATCCATCCTCATTTTGCGGTGATCCGTTCGGGATTCGAAGGCATCGAAAAATCCATGCGCCAGTTGGCAGCAAAGTATTCGGCTGAACGCTATGAACATTTACAGCAACACTATGCGCACAATTATGCCGGCAAGGTCCGTGTCAAAAATGTGCGCCTGTTCGATCCCCACACCCTGGCGCTTACCGGCCCCTCTTCGGTGTTGATCAGCGGTGATAAAATTGTAAGCATCGATGCAGCTGATGCCAGCGGTGAAAATGAAACGGAGATTGATGGTGCCGGAGGAACGCTCGTTGCCGGCTTATATGATATGCACGCACATATGGGCGTGAATGAATCGCTGCTGAATGTCCTTGCCGGGGTGACTTCGGTGCGCGACATGGGTAACGACAATGCGGTGCTGGACAGTCTTATTGACCATATCGAAGGCGGCGTGCTGGCGGGCCCGCGAATTACACGGATGGGATTTATTGAAGGGAAAAGTCCGTACAGTGCCAATAACGGCATCCTGGTTGAAAGCGAAGAAGAAGCGCTGGCGGCAGTCACAACCTATCACGAAAAGGGATACTATGGGATTAAGCTATACAACAGCATGAACGGCGACTGGGCTCCGGCCATTGTGAAAAAAGCACATGAGTTTGGCATGCCGGTTATGGGACATGTGCCGGCTTTTTCGAACGCGAACGCCATGCTTCGGGCAGGCTTTGATGAAATGACACACATTAACCAGGTGATGCTCGGATGGGTACTCACACCGGAAGAAGACACGCGAACCCTGTTGCGGCTTACCGCGATGCAACGCTTTCCCAAGCTTGATTTAAACAGCCCCAAAGTACAGGAAACACTGAACTTAATGGTGAAGAACAAAACAGCCATCGATCCAACACTGGCGATTCATGAAGCGCTGTTGCTTTCCCGTAACGGTGAAACATGGCCCGGTGCGCTCGATTATATTGATCACATGCCTGCCAATGTGCAGCGAAGTTACAAGGAGGCCATGGCCAATATCTCAACCGCGGAAGAAGATACGGCCTACAGCCAGGCGTTTGATCAGATTGTCGCGACGCTGAAAATGATGAAAGACCGCGGTATTTTGATTGTTCCCGGTACCGATTTAGGTGGTGGCTTCAATGTACACCGGGAACTGGAACTTTATCAGCAATTAGGCTACACGCCTGCCGAACTTCTTAAATTGGACAGCTACGATATGGCGAACTATCTTGGTCAGAAAGATCGCGGCGCGATAGAACCGGGCATGCTTGCCGATTTCTTTTTAATCCCCGGTGATCCGACCAAAGATCTGAAAGCGATAAAAACAATTTCGATGGTCTCGCGCGGAGGAACAATCTACTACCCCAGCGAAGTCTTCCCGGAACTGGGTATTGAGCCTTTTGTTGAAAAACCCGCATTGAATTAAGCGACATTCCCCGTAGGTCCTGGTTTATAATCCGGACCTACGGGGAATTTTGTTCTTCGCAACAGCCAAGCGCACTTTCGAAGCTGTTGCTTATTGTCTTGTCTCCTATTCATACTGATTTCGCCGGAAAGCCGATTTCCGTACCCATTGAAAAGCTCCAAACAACACATGATCAAAGCCCGATACGCTGACAAAGAAGCTATTTTAAACATCCTGACACCGGCATTCGAAGCCAATAAAAGTGTGAAGCAGGTGGTGAAGCAGGATGCCCGCCGCCGGAACCGCATCCGGACACTGATGGACTATTCGTTTGAAGTTTGCCACCAATGGGGCGAAGTACACCTGTCGGACGACAAGCAGGCGGCAGCTTTATTGTTGTACCCGCACCGGAAGGAAACCACAGTCAAAGCCTTGCTGCTCGACCTGCAACTGGCATTCAAATCGGTGGGACTCTCCAACATCAGGGACGTGATGAGCCGCGAGTCAAAGATCAAAGCTTTTCATCCCAAACAGCCTTTTCTGTATTTATGGTTTCTGGGTGTTGCTCCCGAAATGCAGGGCCATGGTATCGGCAGCCGAATGCTGGAGGAGATCATCCGAAAAGGCGAAGCACTGAACTATCCCATCTACCTGGAAACATCGACCAAAGAAAATTTACCTCTCTACCAGAGGTTCGGTTTTGAGATTTACGCCCAACTGGATTTTGCTTACCCGCTGTATTTGCTGAAGCGGGAAGTCTAAAAAAAAAGAGGACACCCTTATTCAAAGATGTCATCCTTCCTGGAATCTGATCGCCAGCTTTTAAAGCGATTCTTTCACAACGGCTTCAGTTGCTTTTGCCGGAACAAGATCCATTTCATCGAGCAGGTAGCCTGCACCGGCAAACTTATCGATGATAAAGAGGATGTAACGCACATCGACCATGATGTTTCGGCTCTGGTCCGGATCGAAGAGAATGTCGCTCATGGTTCCTTCCCAGCAACGATCGAAGTTGATCCCCACCAGCTCACCATTGGCATTAATTGCCGGACTACCGGAGTTCCCGCCTGTTGTGTGAACAGAGGCCGTGAAAGCCACCGGCACTTCTCCGTTTACCTGGTACGGTCCGAAATCCTTCGTGGCATACAGATCGCGTAAGCGTTGCGGCACATTGTAATCGTAAATGTCGGGGTTATCTTTCTCCATAATCCCGGTGAGGGTTGTATAGTGTTTGTAAATAACGCCGTCGCGCGGTTTGTAGCCTTCCACTTTGCCGTAAGCCACACGCAGGGTTAAGTTGGCATCGGGATACAAGGCCTCTCCTTCTTTCATGGCCATGATCCCGGCCATGTATGTTTTTTGCAGTCCGGCAATCGCGTTGTTAATTTGCTGGTATGGCCGCTCAACATTTGCCTGGTAATAGCCACGCAAATTATCGTACAACGCAACAATCGGATCTTTCTGCAGCCGTTCGATGGCCTTTTCATCCAGGTTTTGAATCAGCGCCGTCAGCTTCGCGCGATCTGTCAACACTGATCTCCGGTACACTTTCTTCAGCAGCTTGGCATCATCATACTTGTTCAGCAAGTCTTTCAGCTCCTGCGACAGGAACGAAGGATCGAGATCTGCTTTGTACATCCGCAGCAAAGCGGTGAATACCTGCTCGTCGGTTGCCTGGTCGTAATCTTTAAAATGGGCGTCAACCCGCTTCAGAATCTCAGTTTTCATTTTCTGCTGCGTTTGGGCATCCAATTTTTGCCAGGCAGCTTTATTGCGCGGTATATTATAAGCCAGTTTGAATATGTCAGTGCCGCGGGTGACAATCTCGTCGTAGTAATTCTTGGCCCGGTCGTAAGGCGTCAGCTCCACATACAGTCGTTCGAAAGCCGGCAGCAGCGAGGCATATTTCGCTTTCAATTCATCCGACTGGCTGTACCAGTTCTCAAATTCCGCTTCAAATTGGTGTTTAATATCCATCGCGCCCATGCCTTTCAGCCCGCGAATCTCTCCTTGCCAGCGTTTCCACGAGTTACTGGTTGACGCGTATTTGGATGCATATTGAATACGAACTTTGGCATCGGCGTTCATCTGTGCACGCAAAATATCGAGCTTCTTTGTGCGGATTTTAATCTTGTCGGGATCGCTTTGCTGCATCAATAAATCAACGGCAAACGAAGGCAGGTACTCATCAGTGCTCCCCGGAAAACCAAAGATCAGGATGAAATCATCAGGTTGAATGCCTTTCATCGAAACGGGGAAGAATGCCTTGGATTGATAAGGGACATTGTCGGGCGAATAGTCGGCCGGTTCGTTGTTTTTATCTGCATATACGCGGAATATGGAAAAGTCGCCGGTATGACGGGGCCACATCCAGTTGTCAGTGTCGCCGCCAAACTTACCAATGGCAGAGGGCGGAGCGCCAACTAAACGGATATCGCGGTATACCTTGTACACATACAGAAAATATTGGTTGCCTTTAAAGATGGGCTTCACATCGGCATCGTAGCGATTGCTGTCCCGGGCCGCTTTCTTTATGTCGTAGATGTTGCGGCGAATCTTCGTTTGCAAGTCAGCTCCCTGCAACGAATCAGTTCCTTCCAGCACCTGCGCCGACACATCTTCCATACGATCGAGGAAACGCACCGTCAACCCTGGGTTCGGCAGTTCTTCGTCGTGCGATTTAGCCCAGAAGCCATCGGTCAGGTAATCATGCTGAACAGAACTGTGCGACTGAATCTGTGAGTAGCCGCAATGGTGGTTGGTGAACAACAGTCCTTCATTCGAAACCATTTCACCGGTACATCCCTTGCCGAAAAGCACCACAGCATCTTTCATACTGTTGTGGTTAACGCTGTATATATCATCAGCGGTGAGGCGAAACCCCATCTGCTGCATGTCTTCAATATTGTATTTCTTTAAAAGGGTTGGCAGCCACATGCCTTCGTGTGCCGAAGCAATGAGCATGACATGCACTAAAAGTCCCAGTAATAAAAGTTTAATTTTCACCATCGTAACAACTATCGTTTTAGATTGATTTTTCCTGTTCGGATCTGCCTGAAATAAAAAATGCCGGCTAACCAGCCAGCACGCAAAAATAAAGCCACAAACAGAAAAACGAACTGACATTCATCAGTTAATCGCCTGTTCTTCTTTTGTTCGGTCAATAACCGGGGCGGATTAAAACTCCTTTAAGTACTGATACAGTTTGTGCACAGGCAGCCCCATGACATTGTAAAAGGAACCTTCAATTTTATAGATCCCGACAAAGCCAATCCATTCCTGGATCCCGTAAGCACCCGCTTTGTCGTATGGTTTGTATTTATCGATGTAGAAATAAATCTCGTCATCGTTCATCTCATCAAACCAGACCTCGGTTACAGCGTGAAAGGACACTCTTTTGTTTTTACTTTGCAAATGCATCCCGGTAATTACCTGGTGTTGCGAGCCGGATAAGGACTTCAGCATGTCAAAAGCTTCCTGCCGATCGGCGGGTTTCCCCAATACTTTATCATCTTTCCAGACAATGGTGTCGGCCGTAATAATCAATTCATTATCGGGCATTCCACCGTTCAGCGCGTCTGCCTTTAACTGCGCCAGGTATTCCGCAATAGCAGTCATCCCCAGGTTCTCCGGGTAAAATTCATCGACATCAGCTGGCCTCACTTCAAATTCAAGTCCAAGATCTTTCATCAACTGCTGACGCCGTGGCGATGCCGAAGCTAAAACCAATTTATAATTTTCAAGATTTTTGAGTATCATCAGGTCGACCTCCAGTAATATGATTTTTCATTGATCCAGGTACCCTGTGCGCGCATCACTTGTTCGATGATATCGCGAACACAGCCTTCACCCCCGTTTATATGGGAAATATACGAAGAAATTTCTTTGATTTCGTGCACCGCATCGTTCGGAGCACAAGGAAATCCAACCAGGGACATAATCTGAAAATCGATCAGATCGTCTCCCATGTACAGCACTTCGTCGGCGGTAACACCAACCTTCTCCATGAAATCATTCAGTGGATGCACTTTATCGCGAACACCCATATAAATGTGGGGAACGCCTAGTTTTTCGTAACGCAACCGAACGCGCTCTACCGCACCACCGGTGATAATCGCAATGTGGTAGCCCATATTTAAGGCATTGCGCAAAGCATAACCGTCTTTCACATTGGATGTCCGAACCGGATCACCATCCTCATTCAAGGGAGAAGTGTCCATCGACAAAACACCGTCGATGTCAAACACCAAGGCTTTTATTTGTTTCAGTTTGTCTTTTACAAAGGTCATGTTTATTTGGATTTATGTGCCTGGAAAATACTCCGGGAAACAAAACTATAGATTTCCTGCAATTCAGGCTGTCCTTCTAAAAAATTCAGGTGCTTGTTAATGATTGCTTCATCAAATCGTTTTGCCGGCCCTGTTTGCGCGTCAAAAGGATCTATCTCCATTACTTTTGCTGCTGTTTCCTGAATAAGCGGCTTCAACAGTTCAAAGTCAATCCCGTTATTTTGCACAATCTGGTTCCCTAAATAATAGAAATGGTTGACAAAGTTACAGGTGAAAACAGCTGCCAGGTGCAAGCTTTGACGTTGGGCTGAATCTATCTCTTCAACCTTATTCGACAAGCAATAAGCAAGTTCTTTCAACCGATCGAGAATCTCCGGACTTGAAGCTTCCAAACAAATGGGTATTTCGCTAAACTCAAGCTCGCGTTGCTTTGAAAAGGTTTGCAGCGGGTAAAAAACCCCGTGCTTGTTGGAATGATTGGCTAAAACCGACATAGGCAAACTTCCGGCCGTGTGAACGATTAACTTGCCATTGATGTCCAGTTGACTGAGAACTGTTTCCAGCACATCATCCTTCAAGGCAAAAATCAGCAAATCTGCGTCCGTTCTTATTTTAGCGAGATCGGTGGTAAAAGTACTGCCAAGTTTAGTGGCAAGTTCTTTGGCCGACTCAACTGAACGGCTGTAAACCTGCAAAATCTGAATGCCTTTTTGTTGTAGTACCGTGCCCAGCTGCGTAGCCAGGTTGCCGGCACCAATCAGGGTAATTGTTTGAATCATTGTATCCGTTTTCAGCGACTTCAAAGTAACAAAAAAACAGCTAATAACAGGACCAATCGTTCATGATTTCCGGTATTGAATGCGATCTACTGTTCCCCTTACGATTCGATTTTCAACTGTTCCCGATTGGAATAGAACAGACAATAGAAGAAAATGAAAAAGTAGCCTCCCACATGTGTATCCAGGTTTGAGTCACCCAGGTTGCTAATGAGCAGGATAAGTGCAAAGCTTAGTACCAGGGGATTGCTGAACAGCCCGCTTTGAATCATTGGATAAGCCAGTAAAAACAGGATTGCAGCAGCGCCAATCAAACCAAAACGGACCAACCAGGCTAAGTACTGGTTGTGGGCGTCGGCATACTGACTTTCATCCATCTCAGATCCCATATCGTGATAGGCTTGTTTATAGGCGGCTTTCCAATTGCCCGTTCCTACCCCAAACCAAAAGTGATCCTTCCAGATTGAACTTCCCGCTTTCAGATACTCGATCCGTTGCGCCAGAGACTTGTTGTTCGAATTGCCTGTTTTCATGAAATTATCGATTTCCCAAACGCTCACATACAAACGCGGGTAAAGCGAAAGTTGGCGCGTAGCCAGCAAATAATTGCTAACACCCGATTCAATATACAGGATCTCTTCGTCAGATAGTCGGGAAACGCCTTCATCATCTTTTGTCAGATTACGGGAAGTGAGGTATCGGATTAACGTATCACTAATCCGGTATTTGTTTTCATCCAGGCTGTCATATGCAACTGTTGAACGCCGGTTCCATGCTCCCCGAAGTTCGCTTTCACAAAAGTACAGGCCAATATGATGCCCGTTTTCGGTGAACGGATTATTCAAATCGTGTTTGTAAGGATTCCCCAATGCTGTTTGCTGTGGTAGTTGAGCGGAATCTACCGAATCTACACGATAAAAGTCATCGATGACCCGGTACAAATAAAAAGCCGGCATGACCAACAAGAGTCCTAACAGCAAAACTGAAACAAGCCGCTGTTTTAAGCTTGATTTATGAAGGGTGAATAAGACTATTGCAAGCAGGAGAACAGCCCAAAAGGTCATGATCCCCGTTAAGGATTGCTGCCAAAATAAGAAATACAGCATAAAAAGCCCGGTTCCTATCGTTGCTGCGATGTACCACAGTCCTAACACCTTCCAACGGGTTGCCAGCAAATAAACCTGTATGGACAGCGCTAAAACAATCATCAAGCTAAAACGGATGTGGTGAATGAAACCGATGAATTGTGCGTCTAACAGCAATTGATCGCTCGCCCAGTAGAACTTGCAAAAGGTAATTAATGCCGAAAAAAATACTGCCAGTGAGAATAGTTGCATCACATTTCGAAGCTGTACCAATGTCAGTTTGGGAGCAACATAAAAAGCCAGAGGGACCAACAGGAAAGGCAATGCTTTATTTAAATCATAAAAGCCGGCAGCCAGATCCTTACAAAACAACATCCCCAAAGCATGGATCAGATAGATCGAAACAATCAGGAGAAGATACTTCCGTTCGGCAAACACATCGCCCCAGCTATTTCGCTCGCTGCTAACAAAGGCAAAAATTAAAGCCAACGCCGCTGCAATTGAAATTAGTGCAACGGAAAACGGTAAGGCTGCAGCAAATAAAAGTAGACTGTAATAGAAAAGGGGCTTCCTGTTGATTTTCTTCATCGGGTATTAGTCATTCCTGACATCGAAGATAGTAAAAACAGTTCTAGTGGAAAGTTTGATTCAATAAAAAAAGCCCGTTGCTCTGGAGAACAACGGGCTTGAAAAGAGGGCGACGACCTACTCTCCCACATAAATGCAGTACCATCGGCGCTGGCGGGCTTAACTTCTCTGTTCGGAATGGGAA